>NZ_CP113797.1 GCF_026802175.1 Thermocoleostomius sinensis A174
GTCGCATTAACGCTACCGTGCAAAATAATGGTTTGAGCATAAAAAAAGGGGGACTTACCACTGTACCAGCAGTAGAGAATTACCGAGGCCGTCACCAGCGCATTCGTTAAGATAAAGTAACCGCTCAATGCGTCAATCATCAGGGCGATCGCTTCTGGCGGAGCACCACGCACACCAGCAAAGTTAAAAGAATGATGGGATTGATATACCAAGACTGCCCCAACCAGGTAGAACAGCATAGCCACATTACTGACAAACAAATAGCGCAAGCCTACCCAGATTGATCGATCGCTGCGGGAATAAGCGATTAACAAGAACGCGGCAATACTAATGACCTCTAGGGCAACATACAGACTAATAAAGTCTGAACAAACAAACGTCGCATTAACGCTACCGTGCAAAATAATGGTTTGAGCATAAAAAAAGGGGGACTTACCACTGTACCAGCAGTAGAGAATTACCGAGGCCGTCACCAGCGCATTCGTTAAGATAAAGTAACCGCTCAATGCGTCAATCATCAGGGTGACGCCGAAATGATCGAGTAGTTCCAACGTCAATGACGATCGATCGACAAACAATGACATTGCATATGCGCCAGATGCAACAGCCATGCCCAGGGCCAACCATCGATCGAGCTTGGGTAGCAGATAAATGAGGAATCCTACAAAAAACGGTAGGGCAATCCAGACAATCGTCAACGTGCTAGTCATGGTGTGCTCAGGGCGTATTGTTCTTCTCGATCTCGCGGCTTTCCAAGGTTGGATTTTCCCGTGCCAACTTCATGACGCCAACGAGCATGAGAGCTTGAATGGAAAACCCAATGACGATCGCCGTTAGGATCACAGCCTGGGGGACTGGATCAGAATAAGCGACAGGTTCAACCGTTGCAGTCGAGGCGATGGGTGTGAAAAAGCCTTCTCGTGCTGCAATCAACACGTAATAGGCAATGACACCCGTACTCATGACATCCATGGAGATGATTTTCATCACCAGGTTTTTTTTGAAGATAATGCCAAAAAAGCCACACAGAATGGTGGCAAATACACATGCTTCTAACACGAGACTTGCCTGTTGGGGTAGGGGGAACTAGAAGGCCTTGCGATCGCCGCAAAGCAGTACTCTAAATGCAGAAAGTCACTATATCCTTTCCCGAAACTGATTTCAGCGATCGGATTTTAGAGACTTTTCATAGATTTAATTCAATGGAACTGCTTGTTTAACTAGATTTATATCTATAATACGGCACAACTGCTTCTATAGTTCGTGAAATCTAAATTCATTTGAAACAAATTTTTCTCAAGCCTTTTAGACTCTGCTTGTTGAAGTAGAAACTTAATTAAGCCCTGGCTTTTAGGGTTTATATTACTTAGAATTATGGGTTAAATAAGAGCGGAGAATTATATAGATCGGGGAATTGATAGCTGGTGCAGGCAATGGCGATGCGTGCTCCTGCTATCAATCGCTAAAGCTGCCACCAGAAATCAATGCTACGATCATCGCCTCTACGGACTGGCTTGGGAATTATTGCTATTCTGCCATCTAGGACAATCGTCGTTTGTAGTCGTTGTAGTCAAACACTCGAATTAATTCAAACTGATTATCCGCACGCATTATGCCGATCGATGGATGTTTGATGCCATTGAAGCAAGAGGTTTTCACCATCGTGTAGTGAATCATATCTTCAAATAGAACGGTGTCACCCACCTCAAGCGGCGTTGCAAAGTAGTAATCACCCATGCCCATCACATCTCCAGCTAAACAGGTCAACCCACCCATGCGATAGGTGGGTTCTCCAGGCTGCGGATCGCGAGCACCCCGGATGCGCGGCTTGTAGGGCATTTCCAAGCAATCGGGCATATGGGCTGTAAAGGACACGTCTAGCATGGCGATCGTCGGACCGGGGGTGGGAATCAAATCCAGTACGGTGGCCCGCAGAAACCCCGTTTCCCAAGCGATGGCGGAACTGGGTTCCAAATAGATTTGCAACTGTGGATATCGCTGTTTAAAGTCTGTGATGAGATCGACTAAGTGATCAACATCGTAGCCTTGGCGAGTCATCAAATGCCCACCGCCTAGGTTAAGCCAGCGAATCTGAGGTAGATGGTGTCCAAATCGCCGTTCAATTTGCTTTAGGGTTTCTGCAAGGGCAAAGGAATCGCTCTCGCATAGGTTATGACAATGCAAGCCCTCAATACCCTTTGGCAAGGTATTGCCCAACGTTTCTGCCCGGATACCCAACCGAGACAGGGGTGCAGCCGGGTTATAGATATCCTGCTCTACGGGCGAATATTCGGGATTGATACGCAAACCGGGAGAGAGGTTCGCGGCGATCGTCCGGTTTTTGAACCGCTGCCACTGGCTCAGGGAATTAAAGGTGATGTGGGTGGCATTCTGGATCAGATCGGCAAATTCAGCGTCCTGGTAGGCGGGCAAATATAAATGCAGATCGCCACCAAATTCCTCTCGCACCAAATTGGCTTCAAACAGAGAGCTAGCTGTAGCCCCCTTTAAGTAGCGTTTGACAATAGGAAAGGCGCTGAACATGGCAAATCCTTTCAGCGCCAACAATACCGTGATGCCTGCCCGCTGCTGCACAGAATCAATTAGTTCCAGATTGTGAATCAGCTTGACCTCTTCCAGAACATAGCACGGTGAAGGAATATGCGAATCTATCATCGATCGATCACGCAACCTCGAACTCAGATGGCTGATTGATTACCTCATGCCAAGGTAAGCCGAAACTGCCTAACTTTTCCAAAAATGGATCAGGATTCAGTTGCTCGACGTTAAAGACTCCAGCTTCGCTCCACTGACCTGTCAGCACCATTAAGGCTCCCAACATAGCAGGTACACCTGTGGTATAGGAAATGGCCTGTGCTCCTACTTCACGATAGGCAGCCGCATGGTCGCAGTTGTTGTAAATATAGTACGTCTTTTCCTGCCCGTCCTTGATGCCGCGAATGTGACAGCCGATCGAGGTTTGCCCCTCGTAATTTTCGCCCAGCTTAGACGGTTGCGGCAGTACTGCTTTCAAAAATTGTAGCGGGACGATCTTATGCCCTTCATAGTCAACCGGATCGATGCGAGTCATGCCGACGTTTTGCAACACGCGCAGATGCGTTAGATACGTCTCAGAAAAAGTCATCCAAAAGCGTACTCGCTTCAGCGTTGGGATGTGTTTAACGAGAGATTCTAGTTCTTCGTGATAGAGCAGGTAGGACGATCGCGATCCAATGTCAGGATAGGTAATCGATCGCTGCATTGAGAAAGGTTCGATCTCAATCCACTGACCATTCTCATAATAGCGACCCTTCTGGGTGATTTCGCGAATATTGATTTCTGGGTTAAAGTTGGTTGCAAACAAATGTCCGTGATTGCCCGCATTGCAATCCACAATGTCGAGATAGTGAATTTCGTCGAAATGGTGTTTCAGCGCGTAGGCTGTAAAGATACCTGTAACACCTGGATCAAATCCACATCCTAACACTGCCATGATTCCCGCTTGCTTGTAGCGTTCATGATACTCCCATTGCCATTTGTATTCAAACTTGGCTTCATCGGGCGGTTCATAGCTAGCGGTATCAAGGTAGTGTACGCCTGTCTCTAAACAAGCATCCATAATTGGTAGATCTTGATAGGGCAGCGCCACATTGATGACGATATCGGGTTGAAAATCACGAATCAAGGCGACGACTTCGTTGGACTGGTTGGCATCTACTTGGGCCGTTGCCAGAAACGGGTGATCGATCGATTGAGCAATTGCATCGCATTTTTCCTTGGTGCGGCTGGCCAGCAGAATCTTGGAAAATACTGATTCAGCCTGAGCACACTTATGGGCAACAACGTTGCCCACACCTCCTGCACCAATAATGAGAACTTTAGACATATCACCCCCTGTGATGAATTCGATCGGGTTTAGTTGGATAAACTGGGTCTGATTGAGACCAGACTCTTTATCATCGCACAAGCATCCTTGCTCATGCACTATTTTTCTACAGTTGTGGCTGTGATAAGCTCATCAGATTGCAGAGTTTGTAGACAGTTCGCGCTCCTACATTGCCGTCCCACTCGTCATTTCCAACTTCTGAGACATCAAATCCAATGATGGTGCGATCGCTGTTGACAACTTCACGGAACAAGCAAAAGGTTTGTTCCAGTTCCAGCCCGCCCGGAACAGGTGTGCCTGTATGAGGACAAAGCTTTGGATCGAGGCCATCGACATCGAAACTAATATAAACGTGTTGCGGCAGGTCTGCCACAATTTGTTGGCAAAGGTCTATCCAGGAAGCTCCACCATACAGCTTTTGTTTTAGTACCGGATCATAGTGGGCTGTAATGCGCCCCTGGGACTGGTTAATGACCTCAACTTCGTCATGGCACAGATCGCGAATGCCCACTTGCACTAGCTTCGATACCTGTGGTAAGTCTAGAACGTTGTACATGATAGAGGCATGGGAAAAGGTGAAGCCCTCGTAAGCTTGCCGCAAATCTGCATGGGCATCAATGTGCAAAATTCCGAATGCTGGATACTGGTCAGCCAGGGCTTGAATGCAGCCCAGTGGCACACTGTGATCGCCACCAATGACAGCCGGGCGCTTTCCTTGCTGTAGTGCGGCTCGAACTTGCTCATACAACCAGCGATTCAGCGATCGGCATTCGTCATTAATTCGATCGAGTACAGCCTTGAGTTTTGGATGATCGGCCACAGAGCCGCCTTGTTCTAAGTGATCAATCAGGTGCGCCGCTTGTTCTCGCAACGTATGGCTAGTTTGCAGAATCGATTCAGAAATCGCTGGCATGAAAATGCCATGTTTCCAACCATCAGGATAGTCAAAGTCGTACAGATCGAGTTGGCGCGATGCGTTGAGTACCGCTTGGGGGCCCTGTGCCGTCCCTGCTCCATAGGAAACCGTCACTTCCCAAGGCACGCCAAACACGATCGTCTCAGCAGTATTGTAGTCAAACGGTAGTCCTAGCAGGTTGCCGTTGTCTAACCCAATACCACTGGGATTAAACGCAGAAAAAGAATGGTCGATCGCAGTCATTGGCCAGTTGCTTTGATTCAAGAAACAGGAGTCCAGCCCCCTTTGATTTGTGCTAGACCCACTCGTAATTTTAAAGCTTTTACTGGTTGTGTTGGGGAGGGGTGGCGATCGGTCAGCGGAGCCTAGGGTTGAATCCGAGACAGGGCTTGCCAATCGCGAACAGTGGCATCTTTCCACAACCAGTTGCGCTGAAGCACATCTGCCCGGAAGTTGTTGGGATCTTGTTGCTGCACCATCTGGTAAAGCCTAGCGGCTTTGCGAATCAGATTCTCTTGCTGTGCAGGCGACTGACCGATCGAAGCATCCCACAATGCCAAGGCAATTCCTGCATAAACCGTCAACCGCTCTTGGAGGGCTGTCTCTTCAGCCGCAACCATGTTAGCTGAACTAGTATCAGCAGCGGCCAAGGTCACAGCAGGCGCTTGCTCCAGGGTATTCAACGCCCTGTTCCAGGTTTGCATGGCTCGCAGTGGTTGATTTTCTGCATAATAGGCAAATCCCAAAGCTTCCTGATACTTAGGATTATCGGGAGCCGCATTAGCCGCCAGTTCCCAATAGCGACGCGCATCGGCTAGCGTGTGCACAGGACTACCCGTATCAATTCCCTGCCAGGACAAGCGCCCCCAGAGGTAGTTAATCTCCGGCGTATCTACGCTGGTCGGAACGGCTGCCAAGGCTTCAGCAGCAGCCTGAAGCTCGCCTCGATCGAGCAAGGCAGTAACAGCCGCTTCACCCTCAGCATATTGTTGACGGCGAAAATGGTTGATGGCAAAGGTTTTTACTGCTTCCGAATCCGCTGTTTGTAGGTTAAGAGACCCAACAATGGGCAGCGAAGAGTTGTCTGGAAACTGAAGCCCTAGACCGCCACTTTGAATTTGAGAATATGACCAAATACCGATCGCCACAACTGCCGCTGCACTCAAGGTTCCTACTACTGGCTTAAGCAGCCGTCGCCGGGCTGAAAGGGGTTCTGTCTGATTGGATTCAACCGCTGTAGGAGTTGCCACGGCTAAGGGAGCCGCCTCTGGTTGCCGTTCTGCAATCACCGCTGTGGGAGGTTTGTCTTGCTGCATTACCGGATTAGCAACAGGCGCAGAGGTGGGTTTAGCAACAGGCATAGCCACAGGAGCAAGGGGAGAAGCCGTTGATCCGGGCAAGGCAGCATCAGAGGAAGACAGTTGCCGCAATAAGTCTGCGACAAGGCTGGCATCTTCTTCGTATGTCTGCTCTAAGTCTGCTGTGTCGTTAGTCCAATCTGAAGCTTGATGGGTTGATGTTAAAGATGGCTGTACCGTATCATACGGCGATCGTGCTGGCCAGACAGGACGGGATATAGGCATTCCATCTTCAGCCCCGGTGAGGGAGAACGCCCCATAGAGTTGTGGCAGCAGCACCAACCGCTCAGCCGGGTTCGCCACGGGTTGAATTGGAATCACATAGCCATCAAATTCCGGATGCAAGTATAGAACCGGGAGGGCCCAATACAGTTGATGCGAGCTATAGGCTGAGATCAAGCCTTGACGCGCCCGGCTTAAGCTGAGATCGATCGGATAGCCCAATTTCAAGTTGCGATAGAACAGCCAGGTTAGCGTCAACGCCACATTGTCTGGAATTTGTTCGGCCATGGCCAGCACTGCCGGAATACCGCGACTGACCAAAGTTTCGGCCAAGTTGCGCTCCTGTGGCTGATTAGAGTTGGACGCAGCCGTGTAGGCCCCTCGGCAGGAGTTAAACACCGCTAAACGAATGCCATTATTGACCAATAGCCCAGCTAAATCGTTGCCAGTCAGAATTTCTGTCAAGCCAGTGCGAGGGTTCACCAGGTACAGACTCCCGCCGTTTGCCCCTAAATCACTATGACCTGCATAATGAAGAACCTGATAGCGACCTTGTTCCAGTGCTTGCGTCAGTTGTTCACGTCCGGGTTGCTTCAGAATCGTCAGTTGCACATCCGGTAAAGGGGTCGCTACCGCATCGGGTGTTGGAGCCACTTGATTTTGCAATTCTTGCTGAAGGCGGGTAGCTTCCTGTTCTAGTTTCAGGCGTTCGCGATCGGTTGGAGCGGCAATCACCATCAGTACCCGCAACGGCTGATTAGGCTCTGGGGTTGAGATCAAACTTTCCACAGCCAACCGTACATTGGGCTGATAGCGCGAAAAAATCACATGGGTGCCTGCGGTCAGCGGACGAGAAGCGGCTCCCACGCTGCCTGGTTGTCGTTCGGCCGGAGTATCGTTAGCATAGAGCACTTCCCACGGCAACCGCAGCACTTGCTGCCCCTTCAGTCCTAACCGCAGCCGCAGTGTTTCGTTGCGATGCTGGGCAATGCCTTGGGCTGTCACCCAACTATCGCGCAACGTGCCTTGAAATAGTGCACTATAAAGCTGCTGACCAAGCTCAACCAAGCTGAACGACGGATGCGAGTCTGGTAATCCTACACTGGATGAAACACCGTTAGGTAATGAGACGGTCGAGGACAAGCCGGAGCGATCGCGCAGGGTACTAGCCGGAGCGTGACCTTGCAGCAGTCCCATCAGCGGATCGTTCATAAGTTGACGGGCTTGAACCAGCCATTTCTCGATCGGCCATCGAACTTGCTCTTCAGCCAGCGGCACTCCGGGTGCAACACGCTCGGTTCGCACTAGGTATTCATCTTGTCCAACTGGGGTTACAGAGATATCAAATTCTTGAGTCACGGGATTAGCGCACTCCTCGCTCTAGCACATACACCTTACTGATGGATTCACTCGCAAATCGCCAGTTCCGAACGGAGCCTTAGACAATCTGTAGCGATCGCTCTCACTCACTTGTTCTCGATCGATCGGAAATTTTCAGGAACTTTTCCAAATCAACGCTTGCCAGAATGAGATGAGGGTCTATCTCATTATGAACAGCCTTTGTTTCTATCTCCACCCAACGGCAGAGAATTGGTCAATTCTTTAAGACGAAGCCGATTTCAAAAAGTTACCTCTTTGGAAAGATTTTTAAAATCGATTTCTACAAAAATTTCCGGACGTTAACTGGCTGCTTTAGAACAGTGAAGTGGTAGATGCACCCTGATTCGATACCCCTGGCTCACTAGTTGGGTCGGGGGATTCTTTATTCCTGGATCTTAACCTCTGGATTGACTGCACTGGTATTATTCCCGGATGGACTAATTTCTTAGCCTCCAAAATCTATTTCACAGAATCGTAATCCTTTGTTACAATCAGCAAAAGTAACGAAAGGATTGGAAATATGCCCTATACAACTGAAGACGGTGGACGTTTAAATAATTTTGCTGTAGAACCCAAAGTCTATAAAGCTGAGCCACCGACGCAAAAGCAAAAAGTTCAGTACTTAATTATGGGACTGGGTGCTGTAGCACTGGTAGGCGGACTGTTGGTGATTGCGGTCTCTGTTTCCTAGAGAGATGGAAGCCGTTTAGCGCTGCCCCAACCCCGATAAATTAATCTGGTTTTCATAGAACGACCGTCGTTATTGTAGCCAGGTAGCCATGATTCAGGTGCCTGGTTTTTGAGTTGTTGAGGATTAGACAAGCTAGACTTCAGACCGGCTGAACGGGGTGGGTTGAGTTGAGGCTGTGGTGGAAATGCCATTGGGCGACTCATCGGAGTCCTGAATGCGATCGCTGTTGCGGATAGCTTGCAGCAGCAGATGGTTGAGAACGGTTCGCACGGTAATGATGGCGGCTAGTTGAGCAATATCCTCCCAGCGGCTAGAATTCATGGTCTTTAGAATTGTGGCCCCCACCAAAAAGCTTAGCCCCAGCGAAAAGGCATACCCCATCGTCAAACGGCTTTGTTGAAACGCTTCTGCGGAAGGCAGGTGAGTGATCAGTCCTCTAAGATAAATCAGCAAGGCACGGCTGACTCCAACGGCAATGACAAACAGCGCCAGTAGTTGACAAACGCTAATCAGGATGATGTCTAAGCGCTTGACGATTGTGGCTGCTAGGCTTCCAACTGCTTCTAGATCCATTTTGTTGTGCCCCTCTAATCATTCCTGAGTCTAGCGTTGATCTGTGGCAGACGGTGAGCGCCTAATTTCTGCTTCAACTTGGATATTTTGAATCAACCGAGCATAGGTTTCAGACGGTCGATCGCCTAAATGGTCGATCATCAAGCGATCGCTACTCTGTTCAAAGTCAATAGTGAACAAGCCAAAACGGGGCGTATACGACCCCCATTCATAATTATCGGTCAGCGACCAGTGCATATAGCCCACCAAGGGCACCCCCTCATGAATTAGCCGCTGCACCTGTTGTATGTGTGCCTCTAGAAACTCGCTGCGATGCAACTGATCGCCTCGGCGGCTAGCCACGCTGTTATCGGGTTTGCGTCGCAGGGCCATGCCGTTTTCAGCAATCAGCAACGATTGATTGGGATATTCCTGAGCATAATACTTGCAAAAGAAGTGCAATCCCTCTGGCAAACTGCGCCAATCCCACCATTTACTGGTGATGCCATTCATTAGCCAGGCCCGTAGCCCTTTACTGGCAAACTCAAAGTCAGAAAACATCGGTAAGCGCAGCGTATGAGCAATAAACGGATCGTAGTAGTCGATCGCGACGTAATCAAATACGCGGGAACGGGGCGACGTGTTGAGCGTGGTCAAGAAAAGATCGAGTTGCTCTAAGTCGAACGATCGATAGCCAAAAGAGTTTGAGACAAAGTGCACTAATCGTCCCAGTTGATAGGGGAGATCACGCCGAAATGGCAGCTTGGCATTGCGCAGTGCTGCCTCTAGCTGATTGGCTTTGCTGTGGATATAGTCTCGTAGGTGCGTCGGTTTAATGCCTTGCTGAACATGGTTCAATAGGTCCCAAATTACCTTTTCAGACCAGTACAAATCGCTGCAATAGGTGTTGAGTGACACCAACGGAGTAACCCAGCCTTGTGCTTCATAGATATCGTGAATGCAGTTATAGGCCAACACGTGCGCCGTTAGTAAATGGTTATAGGCCCGCAGAATGGTTTTCGGCCCAGGCAACACATCACTGGGAAACTGCCGCCCTAAGTAGGTGTTCAACACCAGAATATTTGGCTCGTTGATGGTGATGTACCAGTAAATTGGCGGTAATTGATACTGACTGACTAAGCGGCGATTGATGTGCATAACGCTAATGCGCACATAGTCCACAAACTGATCAATCGTGGCTTCTTCCAGCCAAGCATCGGTTCCAAGCCAAGCCGGGTGGGTGAAATGGTGTAGCGTGACGATCGGCTCTAGTCCTGCTTGACGACAGGCGGCAATGCGATCGGCATAGGCGTCCAGCGCTTGAGCATCAAAGCTGGGTGGGGGAGCTATACCCGGTTGGAGCGAAGGTTGAATGCGGGCCCATTCTAGCCCTAAGCGAAAGCTATTTAGTCCCATCTGCCGACAAGTCTGAAAATCCTCAGCATAGCGATGCCAAAACTCAGCGGCTTTACCTGTGCGCATCACCAGTTCTCTGGCTTCACTCAACGACCAGTTGTTCTGAGGTTGCCCGTTACCGTTATAGCCGCCTTCACTTTGGTAGCCTGATGTGGCCACGCCCCATAAAAACGGGTGCTGGGTTGTATTCGTGGATTGGCCGGCCGCGCTGGCTAGGGTTGGAGGGGGATTCAAATCATTCGCCATGAGTGGGTGGATGTGAGAAGGGAGGACAATTAATCAGTAGTGTGAGCAGCCGTGTGAGCAGCAGTGCCACTTGATTACACAGGTTGAGGCACGGTTTCACCACTTGGCTGTGTGCGCGATCGCCAGTCATCCATGACTCGCTCGGCAATGGTGAGGGCGGCGCGGGGTTGCCCAATTAACCGAGCACGATCTCGCATAAACGATAACTGTTCTGGATTGTTGAGCAGATGCAACACCGTTGGCGGTACCATCTCCGGCAGGCGCAACTGTACTCCGGCTCCATAGGCGGCAATGGCATCGGCATTCCATTCTTCTTGACCAGGGAATGGATCAATAATCACCATCGGGGTTCCGCGTGCGGCTACTTCACTAGTAATTAGACCACCTGCCTTGGTGATGACTAGATCGCTCGCCGTTACCAAATCATCGACGTAATCAATCATGCCTACCTTGCGCAACTGCATTTGCGGCCCGTTTTCTAGATCTTCGATGGCTTCTAACAGTTCTTCGTTGCGGCCTGCTGCTACTACCAACACGCCTGGACGGTTGCTTTCGAGTAACTGTGAGACTACCAGGCGTACGCGCTTACGGTGTAGTCCGCCGCCAAACAAAGTGATGACCGGACGATCGATTGGCAAGTCATGCCGTAGGCGCATTGCATCCATTGCTTTTGGCTCGGCGATTTCTAGCTTCACTGGAATCCCTGTCACATGCAGCAGTGATGGATCAACTCCGCGCCGCACCAATACATCCGCTGTCAGTGCGCTCGGCAGAAAATATCCCGTTACCCCATAGTTAATCCAAGTACTATGGGCAATGACATCGGTGATCACGACGTAGTGCGGTTGGGGGAGTTCCTCAGCTTGGTTGAGAAGTTGCAAAATACGACTGGGGATTTGCTGAACACAAATGATGATGTCTGGATTGGTCTGTTTAACCAAGTTTTCTAGGCGTTTAAAAAACGGTCGCTCTAGTTGAGCCAGCACTAGATTACCGTTCATAGAATCTTCTAGATCGTCAATATCGCTGCCTTCGTAGATCACGCGATAAAGTTCTGGAGCCTTTTCACTGAGCCGCTTGTAGAGCCGAGTCAACGTTTCTCTCAGAATTGGACTCGCGTAGTCAAACGCATCTTCAATTTGCAGTTCCACATCTGAGTAGTGAGCAAAGGCTTGTTCTAATGCCTTCGCAGCATGAAGATGACCCGATCCTAAAGAGGCATATAAAATTAAAATCCGTGGCATATTGGAGGCTCCTAGATAGTGGGGCTGACCACAAGCACTCAAGCATTTCATATCGGGCTTGCCCCCTTAGCGTCAACCCCCTTTAGGTGAAAAGGGGATATGCCTCCTCAATTGAAGTAAGTTATTCTACCGCGATCGCCCGATCGCCAATTTGCAGTCCCGCGCCATTAATGATGGTGCCGACCCCCGATCGTTCATCCACTTCGGTTAGTTGAATCCGTCCTACTGGCGTTGTGACCGTGCGAATCACTTCTCCGGTAGTGGGATCGGTCACTTCCCGCGTGACACGCTCTACTGAGAGGATCATGCCTGTGCGGAACCCATCGCGGCTACCTTTGTTAATAATTACCATTGAACCGGCAACGTCTGCCACGATCGCCTCTACCGTGGGCAACACAGCAGCGACGGCTGTGGACAATGTGGGAGCCGCGGCCGTCAGTTGGGCAGCCAGTTCAGCAACCGCCTCTGCTGCCGCGTCGCTGGCAATCTCATCATCACTGCGGCTGCCTCCTCCAATACTGCCGAAGGGGGTAGAGATGCGTCCGCCCCCTCGATTGGCCGCCCCAGACCCGCTTGCTGTCGCCATGATCTCGCCGGTCGTCGTATTGACCAATCGAGCCGTCAGTTCCACAACCGCGCCACGCGAATCACCGCCGCCGCCAATGCCCAAGATTGAGACGCTGCCACCATTGTCTTCAAAATTGAAGCGAGTGATTGAGCCAATCACCACAGCATCGGCCCCAAGTAAGCGTCCCACTTCAGCGGCAGTACTAGGGCTAATGCGTCCAGATTGCCCCAAATCTTGCTCAAATAAAATCTCTGCGATGCGGCTGCGTTCAATCAAGGTATATTGCCCGTTCTCGACTAGCTTATTAGTTAGCAAATCGCTGACCCCCTGGGCAGGACTGGCATAGCCCCATAGACTGTAAGTTAGTCCTGTGTTGGCGTACTCAAAATCTAGAACTGCGACCCGCAGTCGGGTTGGATTGGCTTGTGCGATCGTCAATGCTTGAGCCATCACTGGGGGAGCCAGTGGCACGGATAAGCAGCAACCACTTACAACCAATACTGCACAGGAGATACGGGCAATCTTACAAAGATTTAAAGAGTAAGTCATATTGTTTCTCGGTGGTTCTATAACTATCGTTCCCGTTCATGGATGTAGACACTCTGTCGCATAGCAGCTTGTCATGGCTGAGACGCTGAGGCGATCGAGAGTCCTTGCAATTTCTTGTATAGAAGTTGTATCCAAAACCTTCACGCCAAAGATCTTCACACTGGAATCAACCGCTTACTGAAGCTTGCCACCAGGTTTATAGAAGTTTTATAGAAACTGCTCGACAAACCGACAAAAGAAGTAAGAAACATCGTGGACTTGACATTTGCCTATGAACACTTAATTAAAATCAAATGCATTTAGCCCCTTGACTCTCCAGTTCACTGGATAGTTCAACATAGGAGATGTTCCTTACAACGGTGCCAATCATGACCCTTCAGTTCACAGTTCCCAATTTGGCCTGTTCTGCTTGTGGAGACACGATCGCCACTGCAATCAAAGCGATTGATTCGACTGCTATCGTGCAAGCTGATCCCAAAACCAAGCAAGTCAGCGTCGAAACTCAACAATCGGAAGCAACCATTAGACAAATTATTACTGAAGCGGGCTATACCGTGAGCTAGCTAGGTGAGGCAATGAAAGGCAGGGTGCTGAGGCAAAGAATGAGGAAAAAGCATGGATACAGTCACTCTAAAGCTGCAAGGTATGAGTTGTGCCGCCTGTGCTAACAACATTGAAGCGGCAATCCGCTCGGTTCCGGGCGTTGAGGTTGGACACGTCAACTTTGGGGCAGAACAGGCAACGGTGCACTATGATCCTCGGCGAACGAGTCCTGAAACAATTCAGCAGGCGATCGAAGTGGCGGGCTATGCGGCCTGCTTGCTCCAAGAACAAGAACCAATCACAGGCGAAACAGATGCCGAACAAGCTGCCCAACAAGCCGAATCGCGCAAATTGAAACGACGGCTGCTGTTTGGTGGAGTTGTCACCACAATCCTGATCATGGGTGGCTTACCGATGATGACCGGATTACCGTTGCCCTGGATTCCCATGTGGCTGCATCATCCTGTGTTTCAGCTAGTTCTTACTACCCCAATTCAATTTTGGAGTGGCGAATCGTTCTACACTGGAGCCTGGAAAGCCTTCAAGCGCCATACGGCTACAATGGACACCTTGGTCGCTTTGGGAACCAGTGCTGCGTTTTTCTATTCGCTTTTTCCTACTTTCTTTGCTGAATTTTTTCTGCACCAGGGCTTGTCGCCGGATGTTTATTACGAAATCTCGGCGGTGGTGATTACGCTGATCTTGCTGGGGCGATTGCTGGAAAACCGGGCCAGGAAGCAAACCTCTGAGGCAATTCGTAAGCTGATTGGGTTGCAAGCAAAAACGGCCCGAGTAATTCGCAATGGTCAGGAGATAGATATCCCGATCGCAGAAGTGAAATTGGGAGAGATCATTCTGGTGCGTCCCGGCGAAAAGATTCCTGTTGATGGAGAGATTGTAGAGGGTGCTTCCACGATCGATGAAGCAATGGTGACGGGAGAAAGTGTTCCCGTTAAGAAACAGCCAGGTGATGAAGTCATTGGTGCGACTATCAACAAAACGGGAAGCTTTAAGTTTCGGGCTACGCGAGTTGGAAAAGATACCTTCCTAGCGCAAATTGTGAAACTCGTACAACAAGCTCAGGGATCTAAGGCTCCGATTCAAAAGCTGGCAGATCAAGTAACTGGATGGTTTGTCCCGGTCGTGATTGCCATTGCAATCTTCACGTTCGTTCTCTGGTTCAACCTGATGGGCAATGTCACGATGGCATTGATTACCACTATTGGTGTGCTGATCATTGCTTGCCCATGTGCGCTGGGATTGGCTACCCCCACCTCAATCATGGTTGGCACTGGTAAAGGAGCCGAGAATGGTATTTTGATTAAAGGAGCGGAAAGTTTAGAACTGGCTCACAAAATTCAAACAATTGTTTTAGATAAAACCGGAACCATTACCCAAGGAAAACCAACGGTGACGGATTTTATATCAGTGAATGGAACAGCCGATCGCAATGAATTGAAGCTGTTACGTTTGGCGGCCTCACTGGAGCGCTACTCTGAGCATCCCTTAGCAGAAGCAGTGGTGCAATATGCTCAATCCCAATTGCTAGGAGACGATAGTGATGCGCTTTTGATCGATGCTAGCCAGTTTGAAGCAATTGCAGGTAGCGGTGTCCAAGGCTATGTATCCGATCGCTGGGTGCAAATTGGAACTCATCGCTGGATGAATGAGTTACACATTGACACTACTAGTTTGCAACAGTCATGGGAACGATTGGAGTATTTGGGAAAAACTGTGATTTGGATTGCAATCGACGGCAAAATTGAAGCGATTATGGGAATTGCTGATGCCGTTAAATCCTCATCTGTTAGTGCCATCCGAGCCTTGCAAAAGCTGGGACTGGAAGTCGTGATGCTCACCGGAGATAATCAGCGTACTGCTAATGTCATTGCACGGGAAGTAGGCATTCAGCGCGTCTTTGCCGAGGTTCGCCCCAATCAAAAGGCGGCTACAGTGGAAAACCTGCAATCAGAAGGCAAGATTGTAGGCATGGTGGGAGATGGCATCAATGATGCACCAGCGCTGGCTCAAGCTGATGTGGGTATGGCGATCGGCACGGGGACCGATGTGGCCATTGCTGCCAGTGATATTACGCTGATTTCTGGAGATTTACAGGGGATCGTCACCGCCATTCAACTATCCCGTGCAACGATGCGCAACATTCGCCAAAATTTATTCTTTGCTTTCATCTACAACGTGGCAGGTATTCCGATCGCTGCTGGTATTCTTTACCCCGTTTTTGGTTGGTTGCTTAGCCCGATTGTCGCAGGTGCAGCTATGGCATTCAGTTCTGTGTCAGTTGTGACGAATGCCTTGCGGTTGCGGCGTTTTAAGCCAGTAGGTGTCCGGTAATGGGGAATCGGATTGAAATTTCTACTTGGGTGTGATGTTCGGTTGGATGAGGAATAGCTGGATAGGAGAGAATTTCTAATGGAGAAGAACATAACAACGATCGCTAGCTGTATTGCCAATGTAGGGTTGGTGTTTGGGGTTGTAACTGCAAGTGCTGTGGCACAACTGCCCCATGATATGACCAATATGCCTGCTGCAACTCAGCAAACAGAACAGTTTCGCCCAATTGAACAACCACTTGGTATCAAAGCGGCAGTAACAGTAGGTGGATTAGGACTGATTGGGTTGGAATTATGGTGGTTTTTGTTCAGTAAACCCACATCAAAACAGGCGGCAGTAGCAAGCAGAATCAAGGAAGTTACGGTGACGAGAGCATCTAGGGAGACTACCACTCAGTGATGTTGGCTCATCCTCGATGCTTCTGTCAGCTTTCTGCAAGCCAGATATCATCATCAAGCCAGTGAAATGGAATAAAAGAGGAATGAATCAAAACTAATGGTTTCGTATTCTAGAAATTAAGCGAAAGCTACTCAGTTATACAAACGCGAAAGCCAATGCATACTGAGTTGTACATATCGATTTCATCTATCGGAGAATCTTATGGAAATGTCTGAAAACAAGGACATGTTTACCGAACTAACCGCTGATGAGACAGCCGCACTGAACGGTGGTCGCTATTGCTACTACTACTGGGCTTACCGCTGCTACTGGTACTACTACCGTTACATTTGCCGCTATTTCCGTTACATTTACTGCTACTAATGGTTGTGATTTGTCATCTGGAAACTTATATCTAGAATGACACAGCAACTAGGGGATATGGTTTCACTTGACTCTTTCACGTGCTCTATAGAGTACAAACATTGACAAACTCATTGCATGGAGCATCTTTTGACGGGGGTGCTCCTTTTTTTACAGTGCCCAAAGCCAGACAATCCCTTATTCATGGTCTCTCTGCTGCCATCTGCTTAAAAGACAGGTATCAACAATGAACCTCGAAACTAGGTAATGAAGTTTACATAAAACCTATCAAATTGTCTCAAGTTTAGCCTTATCCTGCCTATAGATGAATTCTTAAGCAAAATTTTAAAATGAGGGTGATTTCAAACCAACTTGCTCTGGCGGGTTCCAGCAGTCTCGTGCTCTTGAGTACGTTCACTAATACAATTCCAGGTGCGATCGCTCAACCCTTGCCTCCCGGTGCTATTGATCCATCTACCATCGATCCAACGGATATTCCCGATCGGCAACTCGACTTGCCACTGCCACCGCCTATTCCGCAACCACGCCCCTCTGATCTGCTAGAGCCACTGCCCGACCAACCGCCAGCCTCCCCCCCAGATCCAGAGTTGCAAACGCCCGATTCAACGATTCCCTCCATCGATCCAGCCATCAGCGCCAGCTTTTTTGTAGAAACGATTGAAGTCTCCGGTAACACGGTTTTAAGCGACGAAATTGCAACCCTGACAGCAGCCTACGAAAATCGGGATGTTACCTTTGAAGAATTGATAGCCTTGCGATCGCAAATCACCCAACTGTATTTTGATAATGGCTACATTACCTCCGGCGCATTCTTGCCCAATAATCAGGATTTGAGCGACGGCACAGTTGAAATTCAAGTGATTGAAGGGGAAATTGAACAGATAGAAGTGTGCTTGTTGTCGCCTCGGTCTGGACTCGTTGATGCAGAATCCGAACAATCGCCCGATGCAGAAGAGCCATCCGCCACGCCTGCCCAACCTCGCTGTGGATCGGCACGGTTGCGCGATGCCTATGTACGCGATCGCCTCCGGTTAGCCAGCGGCACGCCTGTCAACCAACGTCGCTTAGAAGAAGCCCTGCAACTGCTGCAACTGAATCCGCTGATTACCCAAGTCAATGCTGAGTTAACCGCAGGCAACGCTCCGGGACGTAACGTTCTGCGGGTACAGGTGCGAGAAGCGCCAGCGTTTCATGCGGGGATCGGAGTAGACAATTACCAGTCCCCTAGCATTGGTTCAGTTCAGTTGGGCGTCTTTGCCAGCTACGACAATGTGCTGGGATTTGGCGATCGAATCAGCGGCGGTTATAGCTTGACCGAAGGACTTGATTCCTATGACATTGGCTATGCTTTTCCCGTCAATGCCCTCGATGGTACCTTGCAAGCCCGCTATAGTCGCGATGACAGCATCATTGTGCAAGAACAGTTTGAAGATCTGGAGATTCGCAGCGAGTCTGAAACCTTTTCCTTTGGCTTCCGGCAGCCAATTGTCCGTCGCCCTCAAACTGAATTTGCCCTAGGACTCACCTTTGACTTACGCCGCAGCCAAACTTTTATTTTGAATGATATTCCCTTTTCGTTTTCGGAAGGGCCAGACGATGGCGAATCCAAAGTGTCCGTGTTGCGGTTTTCGCAAGAGTGGGTCGATCGCAATGCCAGACAGGTTCTTGCTGCCCGATCGCAGTTTAGCGTTGGATTAGATATCTTCGATGCCACCGTCAACGATATCGGCACAGATGGTCGCTTTTTTGCCTGGTTGGGACAGTTTCAATACGTGCAGCAACTGAATTCCGCTGGTTGGCTCCTGCTGGCGCGGGTCGATACGCAACTAACGCCCGATTCTCTCTTGCCCCTCGAACAGTTTGCGATCGGCGGAGCCGGAACAGTACGCGGCTATCGCCAAAACCAATTCGTGACAGACAACGGCATTTTAGGTGGACTGGAATTCCGCATTCCCCTCACCGACGATCCTCAAGAACTGCAACTCACCCCGTTTGTTGATGTTGGCTATGGTTGGAACAACCGCACTCCTGACCCAAATCTGGCTCTTGTCAGCACGGGGCTGGGCGTGCGTTGGCAAGTGACTCGAGATTTGAATATGCGCTTAGATTACGGCATTCCGCTCGTTGCCATTGAAGGGCGCGGCGATTCGCTTCAAGAAGATGGGTTTTTGTTCTCCATCCGCTATCAACCATTTTAACTTACAGTTGGAATATTACTCGGAATCGATTTGGGAACCAGATCAACCAAAATTTTGTTACTATTGGTTGATGATGTTGTCATAGCTGACGCATCCAGTCCTTACCTGGCGCAGGCTCCCATTCTGGCTGGGCAGCAACTGCTCCGGTGGTGTGGTGGTCGGCGGTGGGTGTGGCAGTGAAAAACTGATGGGTCCGCGCTCAACTCGGCTTTAGCTGGTCGCAGGTGTATGCTGAAGCGCTGTCTGTCGTCACGCCAGAACCGGGGCAATGTAGCTTGCGTCGCTACTTGACCCGATATAACAATTTGCTGCGAGGGTTGGTCACGATTATCACCCAACGCAACACAAATCGGTTCTGTGTGTAAGTATGTGTAACTATTGGTTAGAGGCTACTTGGTGATGAACGATCGACAGACTACAGACTACCTGATTGATTAGGCTAGTCACATTGGCTTATTGAGTTTAGGTGAGAATGGATGACAACTGCACACATTGCCCCCTATGGTTCTTGGAAATCTCCGATTACATCTGACCTCATCGTGGCAGGGAGCCTGCGCTTAGGAGAAATTCGCCTGGACGGTGCGACGATTTATTGGAGCGAAGGCCGACCGCTTGAGGGGGGACGCAACGTCATTGTGCAACGATCGCCCGATGGTCAAACCAGAGACATCACCCCAGCGACTCCCTTCAATGTGCGAACACGGGTGCACGAATATGGCGGCGGCGCTTACCAAGTAGCCAACAGCACAATTTATTTTTCTAACTTCATCGATCAGCGGCTCTACAAGCAACCTGTGGGCGAAGACCCTCAACCGATTACACCCGAAGCCCCGTTTCGCTATGCCGATGCAGTAATTGACCCATCGCGCCACCGTCTAATCTGCGTGCGCGAAGATCACAGCAACGGTGAACACGAACCCATCAACACGATCGTTTCTGTCTCACTCGCAGGATCAGACGATGGTGGCACAGTAATAGTATCCGGCAGTGATTTTGTTGCATCGCCCCGCCTCAGTCCTGATGGATCGCAACTTACCTGGATTAGCTGGAACCATCCATTCATGCCGTGGGATGGCACACAATTGTGGGTTGCCCCCGTGCAGGCAGATGGCTCGTTGGGGACGGCTCAATGTATTGCCGGAGGCGAATCTGAATCGATTTTTCAACCGGAATGGTCGCCAGATGGCCGCTTGTACTTTGTGTCCGATCGCACAGGCTGGTGGAACTTGTATCGCTGGAATTCCAATGACTCAAACCCGATCGAAGCGCTGTGCCCCAAAGCGGCTGAGTTTGGTTTGCCGCAGTGGGTGTTTGGTATGACCACCTATGGCTTTGAGTCAGCAGAATCCTTAATTTGTACTTACATTGAAGCTGGTGTGCAATACTTGGCACGATTAAATTCGCAAACTTTGGAACTTACGGCGATTGACACTCCCTACTCTAGCATTGGCGGCTTGCAGGTTAGGTCCGGATATGCCGTATTCGTTGGTGGTTCTGCGCTACAACCCAGCGCCGTTGTACGGCTCGATCTGCAAACAGGCGCAATCGACGAACTGCGACGCTCTAGCAATATGGAGGTGGATGCAGGCTATTTGTCGGAACCCGAAGTAATTGAGTTTCCCACTGAAAACGGGCGCACTGCCTACGGGTTCTACTATGCCCCGCGCAACAAAGATTACACTGCCCCTGCCGACGATCGCCCCCCCTTACTAGTGAAAAGTCATGGAGGTCCAACCGCCGCCACCTCTGCCTCGTTCAATCCGGCTATTCAATATTGGACAAGTCGCGGTTTTGCCATTCTAGATGTAAACTATGGCGGCAGCACTGGTTATGGGCGGGAGTATCGCGAACGGCTGAAGGGCAACTGGGGCATTGTTGATGTGGATGATTGCGTCAATGGTGCACAGTATCTTGTGCAAAAAGGGTTAGTAGATGCCGATCGGCTCTGCATTGATGGTGGCAGTGCCGGAGGCTACACAACGTTGGCCGCGCTAATTTTCCGGGATGTGTTTAAAGCTGGGGCTAGCTACTATGGCGTCAGCGATCTAACAGCGCTTGCTAGAGACACGCACAAATTTGAATCGCGCTACTTAGATGGATTGATTGGTAAGTATCCCGAACAAGCCGATCTCTACATTGCTCGATCGCCCATTCATTTTGCCGACCAGCTATCGTGTCCCGTGATTTTCTTGCAGGGTGACGAAGACAAAATTGTGCCGCCCAACCAAGCTGAAACGATGGTGGAGATTTTGAAGGCAAAAGGACTGCCCGTTGCTTATGTCTTGTACGAAGGTGAACAGCATGGCTTTCGCAAAGCTGAAAATATCAAACGTACCCTTGATGGTGAACTTTATTTTTACTCTAGGGTGTTTGGGTTTGAGCTAGCCGATGCAATTGACCCTGTGGCGATCGAAAATTTATAGCGCTCGATCGCCTATTGTGACAAAAAGCCCGTAATCATGAGTGGAATTAACAGCAAGGCCACAATGATGAACACAATCGTAGCTGGTTCCACTCGGATGGTGTTGCGCTTAATGCTGTTTGGATCAGGGTTTTGGGTAGTTTCCGTTTGCTTAGGACGATCGTTCATGGTCAAACTCCATTCAGACGCTATCAACGATTCACGACCACGGTTGTGGGTTTAATTAACGTTTCTCTTGGTATTGTTTGGGTTCATTATTGCATTACCAAACTTATCGCATCGCTGCCATTGTGTTTTTCCAAGCTAGTTCTTTACATAAAATCTCCAGTGCCCGTTGTTCAGCCCCAGAAAACAACTGGCTATCCGCTAATTCTGTTAAGACTTGTTGGGTTAGTTGCGCGGCAAACCCTCCTCCACACTTCAACAAATGGCTGTAGTAATAAAACTGTGGACATCCTACTTCATTTAAATGGAATTGATAAATTTCATCACGATTCATTAACGAAACAGCCGCATTCACCGGAACCACCATACGGGGAATTCCATGAAACCCATACGTGCGATCGAAGTCCTGAATCAAATATCCAATTAATGCCACTCCCAACAGTGTCCGCGTTTCGGTAATTAGATCGGGTGTGAACATCGGATCAGGTTCGCTCGACAAGCGCGGTCCGTTGCTCAAAAATAACGGATTAAACAACTGAGAATTGTAAATCACTCCAACAGCCTTGTGGCGAAGGCTGGGTTCTTCTAGCTTGACGAAACAGCCAAATCCATAATCATCGGCCGTGGGAGGATCAATCACATCCATTTGATCATCAAGCTGTACAATGTAATCGCAGTGAGAATTAGACTTAACCACCTTACCCAATCGCATACAGGTTCTCCTTGCTAGTCGTTATTGAGCACGAATAGCTATCAGCATACTGTGGTTAGTTCTGATTGGAGATAGGGAATTCTAAGTTCGTGGCATCAACACGGAAAAAGTCCTGAAACCTGTTAACCGGAGCGAATAATCCAATGTTGGGTATGAGATGGCGTCTCGGTTGTTCCCGGTTGTTTATGGTATCGACAATCGCGTCCCAGTCCACTTCGTCGATCGAAACAAAGAATAGGGTATTGGGTGATAGACATATGACTGATAATCGTGAATCTCCAGTTGCACAGACATATGACTCTCGTGACTCTCATTCGGAGAACTTTGCTCAGCCAATAACCTCTCAGGTGCAACCTTCTGCCTCCCCCCACCCAGATCCGCCCGCCGCTGATCCGCCAACCCTCACTTCATCCGAAGGTATGGTAACAGTTGCCCTACCAGTTGACATCCTAGCGGCACTGACCCAACACGAAGAGCAGTCAGGACAAACCCCAACCCAAGTCATTCTCGCGGCATTGCGATCGGCGCTTGGTTTATCGTCTCCCCCCTCCCAGTCTGTTGCCGTTAGTGAACCTCCCCTCTCTACGTTTGATACATCTGAGCTTCCATCGGCGACGCTCCTAGCAGAAATTGAATCCCTCAAAGCTCGCCTGTGCCAACTAGAAACCGTGATGCAACGGGTAGAAGCGCTTGAGGGAAAGTCGATCGCCTTCTGAGTGAATCTGCTGCTCATACTCAGAAGGCAACCCCTCATGCAGACGCTCATTTGATCAATGTAGCAACCGATTTACCACCCCATACTACTCCGTCCCCTACGCCGCCTTCACTGCCTGCCTTACCATGTAACCTAGATTGCACCGAGCCGTCTACTCTCTCAGAAGTAACTTGTTGCCATTCATGGACCGAACAAGCCATCACAATTAATCCCGGTTCAGCCGTGGCCGCTCTTTGGATTCGCACCAGCCTCGATAACCATCCACCCATCTCTGTACCGCGTCCTGTGCTACCTGTGCAAACTTGCCCTCGCTGTCACCATAGCCTGAGTGCACCATTACATCCTTCTGGACTACAAACTTGCGCTCATTGCAACTGGGTTGGTTGAAGCTACGACTGGTGTTCAATAAATCCGAAATGGATTCTTAACGAGTGAATTAGTAGTGGAAAACCGTTGAGATTTAAGAGACAAACAGATAGAAGCAATATAGTTCTGTTGTGCCTTGTCAAACTCCTTCGATCGCACTCAACAGCAAGCGTAATGCATTATTTACACTGCCTTTGCGTAACGCGGTCGCCAACATACTCTACAGAAAAGGCGTAAGTGCATCCCACTTTGGTATTGGGATTGCCGTATCTGCCCTCATCCCCCCTGCCCCGGCTCTCATCTTGGGTAACGGGGAGTTAGAGCGCTACCCGCGGCTCTAGCCAACCCCATTCTTTCGGCTCCTAGCTTAGAGAGAGGAATTGAGAGTGAGGACTGCCTGGAAGGCTACCTAAATGAGATGCACCCAAAAGCGTTCTTTCAAGTTGCCCAATGCTCAGGCGCTTGTGATGTTAATTCATTGCGAAAATCATTGAAAATCCTTAAGAATCAGACACAAACTGCCATTTCATAGATTAGGATTTGCTTCTGTCTGTTAATTGATCACATGATTGATCCTAGCCATTTGGAGATTCCTGTAGGCAAATTGACTGCAATAAACTCAAATTTCTTGGATGGTGATATTAACCTGGCAATGGTTGTCAATCCCTCTACCTTCACCCTAGATCCCTCTCCCAAAAGGTGAGAGACTTTATCCGGCTCCTTTCTCCCAAATGGCGGGAAGAAGGAGTTGCGAGATGAGGGGTAGGCTTGCAACCGTGTTATTCCCCTGAAAGGGTTGGGGAATGAGGGTAGTTCGGGAGCAAGATCAACTACAAGATCAACGGTTGCCAGGCTAATCGCAAGCGGTATATCAGTCTGTTATCCAAAGGAGCGCAACAAGTCGTAATCAAAACGCATTTACAAGGAAATCATTAGTATGCTCGGACGATTAAAACGATGGCAGGTCGCCCTGTGTACCTTGGCGGCTGTCTTGACTGTAACGATTTCAAACTGTGCTCAACAACCCTCAACCACAACAGAGGGAGCACCCACCACCAGTTCGCCAACTGCAAACGCCTCAACGTTGGTTTTTGGCTCAGGAGGAGATCCGGCCAGTTTAGAACCTGGCAATATTGAAGATGGCAACTCCATCTACGTCCAACACCAAATATACGATCGCCTGATTGACTACAAACCCGGTACAACCGAACTGGAACCCGCGTTGGCGACCGAATGGGAAGCCTCGGATGACGGTTTAACCTGGACATTTAAGCTGCGTGAGGGCGTCAAATTTCATGACGGCACAGACTTTAATGCCGAAGCCGTTCGAGTCAACGTGAACCGTTGGTGGGACCCAGCCGATCGGTTGGGCTTCCGGGACGCTGGCAAAAACTACGCCATTTGGGAAGGGTTGTTTGGTGGCTATAAGGGCAGCGAGGAATCCACCTTGCAATCAATCAATGTAGTAGACGATACGACGATCGAATTCACCCTAAAAGAACCCTTTGCAGCTTTTCCGGCGGCAATCGCGTCTGGTTACTTTGGTATTGCAAGCCCTACTGCCATTGAGCAAGCCGGAGCCGACTATGGAACTGCCAGTGTTCCTGCCATTGGTACTGGTCCCTACAAATTTGTGGAGTGGCGCATTGGCGATCGAGTGGTGCTAGAGCGTAATCCCGACTATTGGAAAGACGGCTTTCCCAAAACCGATCAGTTGGTGATGCGCTTCATTAAAGAACCCTCAGCACGATTGGCTGAACTGCGAGCCGGTAGCATTGACTTTACCGTAGACATTGCCCCAGATCAATTGAATGAATTGCAAAGCGATTCCAATCTACAAGAAGTACGACGCCCACCGTTCAATGTGGGGTACTTGGCGCTGAACACGAGCTATGAACCTTTGGCGAATAAAGAAGTGCGACAGGCGATCGCGATGGCGATCAACCGGAAAGGCATTGTGGATTCGTTTTGGTCTGGTTTAGCCAGCAGCGACTCTCACTTTACACCTCCATCAATGGATAAGTATCAGGACTCTAGTTTCCTGGACTATGAATATAACCCAGAACGCGCCAAGCAAATGCTAGCCGAGGCGGGCTATCCGGATGGATTTCCCCTCGAACTCTGGTACATGCCCGTATCGCGTCCCTATTACCCCACACCAAAGCCGATCGCCGAAGCCTTTGCCGCTGACTTAGGTGCCGTTGGCATTAATGTCACCCTCAACACCAAAGACTGGGCCGCTTACCTAGCCGATCGCCTCAAAGAACCGGGATACCAAGCTTTTATGCTGGGCTGGACAGGAGACTATGGCGACCCCGACAATTTCCTCTACTATCACTTTGGGGTCGGTGGCACTACCGATATCGGCGGTTGGAGAAACGAGGAAGTATTTAAACTGCTAGAAGACGCTCGCAAAGAAACCGATGATGCCAAGCGCGTCGAGCTTTACCAGCAAGCAGAAAAGATCATTCACGACGAAGCCGTTCGGATTCCCGTTGTCCACTCAGAACCGTTGAACGCCCAACGATCGAACATCTCGGATTGGGTCCCTAGCCCCCTAGGTTCAGAATCCTTTGAGACCGTTACCAAGAGCTAATTTAGCCATCAGAAGTCGGAGGGGGGAAAGCTTAAAGCAAACAGGTTACGTTTGTGAACCAAACCTTGAACCTCCCCCTTCCCGACTCCCCCTTCTCGACTCCCCACTCCCCACTCCCTACCCACCATGTTGCGCTACATCGCCAAGCGTCTCCTCGATCTCATCCCCGTCATTTTGGGTATCACGTTACTGGTATTTTTATTTCTGCAACTGATTCCCGGCGATCCGGCGATCGTGCTGTTGGGACAGCGAGCCACACCTGCCCAAGTGGAAGCGCTGCGAGAACAACTGGGGCTCAATCAACCCTTACCGTTACAATACCTAGCGTTTCTAGGAAAACTACTGCGATTGGATCTGGGGCGCAGCATCATCAGCGGTATTCCCATTACCCAAGAAATTGCAACGCGCTGGCCAGCTACGTTTGAACTATCGGTGGCCGCCATGATTGTAGCCATGTTACTGGGAGTGCCAGCAGGAATTATTGCGGCGGTTCGGAAAAATGGCTGGATTGATAATCTCACCATGAGCACCTCGCTGTTGGGAGTGTCAATGCCTGTGTATTGGTTGGGGCTGCTGCTAATTTATTTGTTTGCGGTAAATTTGCGTTGGCTGCCTCCTAGTGGTCGTCTCAGCATTGGCGGCACGTTTCAACCCATCACCGGATTTTATCTGCTGGATTCGCTGTTGCAGTTCAACCTAGCCGCTTTTGGTGATGTGGTGGCGCACCTAATTTTGCCTGCCATTACCGTCGGTACGATTCCCCTTGCAATTATTGCCCGCATCACTCGTAGCGCCATGCTAGAGGTCTTATCGCAAGACTACATTCGCACTGCCCGCGCCAAAGGACTGCTGGAACGTTGGGTGATTCTGAAACATGCCCTGAAGAATGCGCTGTTGCCCGTTGTCACCATTATTGGCTTACAATTTGGCACATTGCTCAGTGGCGCAATCCTCACTGAAA
This sequence comes from Thermocoleostomius sinensis A174, assembly GCF_026802175.1. Classification (NCBI taxonomy): domain Bacteria; kingdom Bacillati; phylum Cyanobacteriota; class Cyanophyceae; order Oculatellales; family Oculatellaceae; genus Thermocoleostomius; species Thermocoleostomius sinensis. Next base: position 26,821 of record NZ_CP113797.1, read on the forward strand.
CCATCTTCTCTTGGCCCGGTATTGGTTCCTGGATTTATGAAGGGATTTTGGCTCGCGACTATCCTGTTGTGCAAGGTGGCGTTGTGTTTGTAGCGATCGTGTTTGTGTTAATTAACCTGCTGGTTGATATTTCCTATGCCTTCCTCGACCCCAGAATTCAGTTTAAGTAATGGCTAATGGCTAGTGGCTGATGCCTTCTCCTTTTTCTTAATCTTTCATTCTTCGTTCTTTCCCCATGGAATCTCTGCAAGCATCTCCCGACATCCAACCCTCTTCATTTCGCAAAGTATCTCAGCGGTTTCTGCGATCGATTTCTGCCAGGGTCGGGCTGGTGCTTACGGTAGTGTTGGTGGTGTTGGCGGTGTTGGCTCCGATTCTCAGCCCCTTCGATCCGGCTACAGCGCGAAACTTTGCTGAGCGGCTTCAACCTCCCAGCCTGAATCATTGGTTTGGTACCGATGGTTTAGGGCGAGATATTCTCACGCTTGTGTGGCACGGCATTCGTATTTCTCTGCTGGTTAGCCTTGTTTCAGTGAGTTTGGGGCTACTTATTGGCACGTTATTAGGATTAGTAGCAGGCTATTTTCGGGGTTGGCTGGAAACAGGTATCGGCTGGCTGACCGACATTCTACTGTCGTTCCCCTCCATTTTGCTTGCCATTGCTATTGCCTCGATCGAAATTAGACGCCTGCTACCTCCGTTTGTGACATCCATTGTGAACCCTGATTTGCTTAATGTCATGATTGCGGTCGGCGTTGTACAAATTCCTATCTTCATTCGCCTAACCCGCAGTATGGTGCTGTCGTTGCGAGAACAAGCATTTGTGCAAACGGTGCGAGCGTTTGGGGCCCGATCGGGACGTATTATCTTTCGCCACATTTTGCCCGCCAGCTTGGCTCCATTGGTGGTGCAAGCCACCTTGTCGATTGGGACGGCCACCCTAGAAGCCGCCGGACTTGGATTTCTTGGACTGGGAGCCAAACCTCCTACCCCAGAACTGGGCACAATGCTATCTGACTCATTCACCAACGGCTATGCCCTTTCCCGTCCTTGGACAGTGCTAATGCCCGGACTAACGATCACCCTGATTGTATTAGCCTTTAATTTGCTGGGGGACGGCTTACGCGATAGCTTAGACCCGCGAGCAAATCGATAGGGTTTTGATGGGCAAGATTATCTGAATCGAGGTTGATCAAAACTGCTTGATCAAGACTGAATCGAGACAGCTTACACTTGGGAGCGATCGGTCAAAATTTCACACCCCTCTTCCGTCACCAAAACCGTGTGTTCAAATTGAGCCGAGAGGGATCGATCAACGGTCACTACTGTCCAGCGATCGGATAGAGTGCGGGTGTGGCGAGAACCCGCATTGAGAATGGGTTCAATGGCTAGTGTCATTCCCGATCGCAGCTTGGCATTAGGCAGATCGTAGGTGCGAATATTGAAAACCGACGGTTCTTCGTGCAGGTTGCGCCCCACACCATGCCCAGTAAATTCCTCCACAATTTTGAAGCCATGCGCTTCAGCATAGTCTTGAATGGCGCCAGCAATGTCCATGAGATATTTGCCAGCCTTAACTTGCTCAATGCCTTTATAAAGCGTTTCTTCAGCCACTCGAATCAGTCGAGCCGCTTCAGGTTTGACCTCGCCTACTGCGATCGTAATGCAAGAATCGCCATGAAAGCCTTGATAGTAAGCGCCTGTGTCTACCTTCAGCACATCTCCTTGATGAATTGTTTTCTTGGTGCTGGGAATGCCGTGCACAACTTCATCGTTAATGCACGAACAGATGGAACCGGGAAAACCATGATACCCTTTAAAACTTGGCATTGCACCCATTTCACGGATACGCTTTTCCGCATAGGCATCGAGGTCGGCTGTTGTCATGCCGGGCTGCACCAACGCAGAAATCTCTTTAAGAACCGTCGCCACAATGCGGCTAGCTTGCCGCATAATTTCAATTTCCTGGGGCGATTTGGTTTCAATGCCGCGCCGATTACGTTTGATGCGAGGGGCCGGATTGGGCTTAGGAATCAGGTTAGAGAGAATATTCATGCGTAGGTGAGTTGAAAAGAATCAATCGGAACAAGCAACTTCAAGTAGAGTTTGCTCTTTAGCATTCGCTTTATTTATCTTAAATCGTGGTTTCAGTGTCTGGGAGATGGCGCAAAAAGAGCCGCAGAAAGAACTGCAAAAAATATCAGCGGGCCTAGCGTCGGAGTAGCTATTGAATCGTCAGTTCACCTATCATGCCCGCTTCGGCGTGGCCAGCGATCGAGCAGTGTAGCTCGTAGGTTCCGGGTTTCAGCGGAATAAACACCCACTCTGCGGTGGCTCCGGGCTTTAGCTCCAATTCGTGGATAGCCCCTTTGACTTCGACGTTGCCCGCTTCGACTTTCTGAGACCAGATGCTATCAGCAAAGTCCTTGGCGGTAAAGTAGTGTTTTTGAGGACTGGGATTAGACAGCCTCAGCTCATAGCGCTGCCCTGCTTCAAAACTGAGATGATCTGGCACAAACACCAATTCTCCCGTTTCGTTGCCCAACGACACTTGAACAGCGGTGGCGGGTTGCTGACTTGGCGCAGGGGCAGAGAAAGCGTTTTCGGTTGCGCTCAACCAAACGATTCCATAGGACAGCAGACCAATCACCAGGCTGAGCATCCGAAACCAGACTCGATTGCCACTAGAACTGTACATTACCAACCTCCTACGGGCACGATCGGGTAGTTGCAGTCATAGTTGCAGTATAGAGTCAATTGACCCACTGCCAATTGCTTGCTTGACCCAAACCACCGATCGCTGTCACAAATCTTTGCTGTAAGTCATTACTGAGCCGGTCGCCGCTGTTGCACCATGCGATCGAGGGACTGCAAAATTGCTACGATAATGATCACACTGAACGCTGACACCACCCAAAATCCGTCTGTAAACCATTGGGGTTGATCCATAGCCCAGCCGCCAATGGTTGGGCCAATAAAGTACCCAACAGCCCAGCACAGCGAGTTAATCGAAAGATACACCCCCCGCATCGAGTCTGGAGCTAAACCAACCACTAGCGACGCCGCAGGCGGATTGTAGGCAGCCGTCGCCAGAGCCATCAAGGCCAAGGCTAAACCAGCCCAAACCACATGCCCGATGGAGGCTATCCCGGTCAACCACACCAGCCCAAAGCCAAGACCCCATGCTAAGGCTGAGAAACTGAGCGCTTGAGGATTGCGGAAGCGTTTGAGAAAGCGAGCGATCGGCAGTTGACAAAGCACCGTCAGCGTGATGTACCACGTGAACAAGGCGCTAAGCAGGGTGGGACTAAATCCAGCACCCGTAGATGGCAGCGAAATACGGTTGTTGAAATAGATGGGTAAAGCACTATTAATCAAGGCCAGATAGGTCGTGAATAAACTATTGACCAAGCTGAAGACCAATAGCGGGCGATCGCGTAGGGCCGTGATCCAACCGTGCAACATCGGTTGCGGAGTTTGACGTTTGTTGAGGGTTTCTTCAATAGCGCCATAAATGATGCCAAAGAAGACCAAGAACGAGATCCCGTCAATGACAAACAGAAGCCGGAATGCTCCGGTGGCTGCAATAATCCAACCGCCCCAAATCACTCCTAGTCCTAGCCCGATGCTGTCTGCCAATCGTGTCAAAGCATAGGCCTCATTGCGTTGATCGATCGTGGTGATATCTGCTACAACGGCCTCCGTAGCAGGCCAATATAGCCCGATGCCAAGCCCCATCAGCAAATTGCCAGCTAGAAACAAGGGAAAGTTGTTGCTAAGTGTCAGCAATACATCCGCGAGAGCCGAGATTGCCGCTGAGAACAGTAACACCTTGCGACGTCCCCAACTTGGCGCATCTGACAGCGATCCACCCAAAATGCGACCTACCACTCCAGAAATAGACTGACTGCCCAAGCCAATGCCCACGGCGGTAGCCGATAGCCCCACTTGATTGACAAATACAATCGCAGCATAAAATAGCACGAATCCCGTACCCACTTGCGATAGCAGCCGTCCGGCCATCAAAATCCAAATGCGGCGATCGAGGGTGGGCAAACTAGCAAACATTTTTTTGGCGAGCGATTTCATGTGTTAGACGGAGCAATGGCAGAAGGGAGATTGGTTGCCTGGTGAAAATCTTGTTGATTGACTGACAACTCTTTGTCCCCTCATCCCCCTACCTCTTCTTCCAAGCAAGTATGAGAGCAGGGGGGAAGGGCTTCAACGTCCTCTCCGGCTCTGGGAGCAGAATTCAGGTGAGGGTCATCGAGTGTTGTTAGTCAATCAGGACAATCTCGTCAAGCGTATCAGACTTTTGGTGATGCGAGAACCCAAATGTCCGATGAGGCGAATCGGGTGGCTGTATATCGGAAAACTTCTTTTTTTCTGAATTTTTGAGATGATTGTGTGTTAGGGCGTTGTTGATAACGCTTGTCAAATTTCACCTGGTGATAACGACTGGCATCATTCTGGACTTTCTCGATTTGGGCTTTCTCAATGCTTGAAGCAAACTAAAAGTAACGTTCCTTTCATACTTTGTTCAGCCAAGGACATCGTTAGAAGAATCTGTATGCGAGCTTAGGAACGGCGTTTGCGGACTGTTCGCCACATCATAAGCCGTATGAATGACTTTAACGACCTATGGATATTACCAGTCGTCTTATTAGGACTAGGAGTTTTTCTAATGTCGCACCGCAATGAACCTGCTGTGGACGAAAACCTTGAGATGAAATCCAACTCAGATCATACTCAAAGGCCTGATGGCGAACCAGCTACACAGAGTCTTGATCAAAAAGAGATGATTGACGAGTCGATCGAAGATTTGGAAAAAGAATCGTCAATAGAAACTTCAGTAAAAAAAGATGAACTATCTGATCATGAACTATCTGATCAATCATCCATTCAATATGGTGTTGAGGTGACTGATTCTTTGTCAGTGAGTGATGACGAAGTATCGATCGAGAAACTGAATGAATTAACAATTGATGAAATTCAGAATGAAACACTGAAAGAACTTCCTGATAATACAAACTCTATAGACTCTACAGAGTCTAATGATAGGCTATCTGAAGCAATTGAGACTGGCAACGAGCAATCGATCGATCGAGTAGCGACTGAAGCAGGTGAAACATTGTCGATGGAGCTAGAAGACGAAATACCAGAAATCCCAAAGGAAGAAATCAGCGAGCTAGGTTGTGCTTCCAACAGAGATTCCGGCGTTGAGATTGAGGCTGCGATGCCTAGTGTAGCCGATGTTCCAGCACAGCCGACTACCACTTCAAAATTACCGATAACTGAATCGACTGTACCATCGAGTACCTCAACCCTGCGAGTCAAGGTTCCACCGCTTGGCGATCGAACAACGTTTCAGGCAGCACGATTTCAGCAGGCGTTTACAGAAGCACTGTCTCAGCAGGGGCAAACGTTGACAACAGTGACGCCTCAAGTGGGCTACAGTATTCTAGCGAGCATGGTTCAAGAGCAATTGCGGTTGCTGAGTTCCCCGGATCGATCACAGGCAGAGCGCATAACAGTACAAGTGGCGATCGACATACCCCTGGATCAGTCGTTGGAAAGCTACTTACTGAATCTGGGGGTTTTGGAGTCTGTCCGTCAAGCATTCGATGAGCTTAATCTAAACCTGGATGCATTGTTGACTCTAAGAACTTCATCGCCACCACAGCTAAGCGATTGGCAAGCGCAATTTGTCACCGATGCGCTGGAAGCATTGACAACAGCACAGTTACCTGCGATCGGCTATTGCCTGCGGCAAGATAGCAATACTAATGTAACGCTGTGGGAGATTCAACGGCCAGAGCACCAGGTTACCGTTGCCTTCGGCGGTGATACACAGCTATACACTGGACGTGATGGACGGTTGCGCGTTCGTTGGACGCCCCAAGATACAATCACAGCTATTCCTTATGACGCGCTAATTTCTGGCTATGCAGCTAAGTGCACGACACCGCTACGCCGCTGGCAAATTAAGGCTTCAAGAACCACTCAAGCCAATTTAGAGCAGGTAGATTCTGGCGCGATCGAAGTACCGAAATCATTAGCAGTTGCATCATCAAATGAAGAAAAACGGTTGCAACAGCATTTTGTTTTGGTGGCTTGCGTTGTGGCAGATGTCATGCGGCTACACCAACAATCTGGCTTGCCCATTGACACGTTACCCAAACGAGTTGCTATTCATCTCAACGGTACAGCCACGGGACTAGCAATTGTGGAGTTGATGCGCTGGCTCATAGACGAGTTTGATTTAGAGTGGGCAGCCGCTTGGCGGCTCACTCAACAGACTTTTTCTGGTCGATTTCAGGATGACATAGAAGACGATCGGTGGTCAATTGCGGTTTTAGAACGTTTATTGCCTCGACATCTAGAAATTATTTATGAAATCAATCGGCGCTTTTTGGATGAACTGAACGTGAATGGAGTTGAGACGATCGAACGCATTCGACAACTATCGCTCATTGATGAAGAAGGCGATCGCTCTTTGCGGGTGCACCAGCTTATTTATTTAGGATGCTGCTCGGTCTACATATCCACATTGTCACTAAAGCCTCTATCAGCATCCGTGCATTCGTTAGTTGAAGTCTCCGATTCATTTTCCGAGTGGCTGAAAGCGAAGATCAAGCCGTATCCCATCAGCATCAATGCTCGTCGATATTTGCTGCAAGCCAATTCGTCTTTGGCGGCATTGATTACTCAGTGGATCGGGGAAAGCTGGATTACGAATACCGAATATCTAAAGCAATTGGAGGGCTTAGTGCAAGATCGGCAGTTCTGTGCCGAATGGTGGCAGGTGCGCCGCACACTTAAACAAAATTTGATTCATCTCATTCAGCAACAAGCCGATAGTTCTATTCCTGTCAATTCACTCATTGATGTTCAAGTTGCGCCGATCGGTATTGCTTCACGACAGTTGTTGAATATTCTCCACATCATCACACTCTATATTCGGCTCAAAGTTAATTCCAGCACAGATACAATTCAACACTTTACGCATCGATCGGTTCCACGTAGCTGTATTCTCGTAGGCAACTTAGATAATGATGACGCAATGGCTAGTTCGATTCTGTATCTCATTCGGTCAGTAGCAACCACCATCAACAATGATCCAGATGTACAAGGCAAGTTGCAGGTAATTGTTCTAGAGCAGCCCCGTGAACCAATTCTGCGTGCGCTCTATGCTGCTGATGTGATTGAATCGCTGGCACGAGCAGATCAAGCGGTAATGCCCACGACCCCCTTGGGCTTTGCGCTAAACGGTGCTCTAACAATTGGCACGCTGACCCAGCCCAATCTGGAACTGCAACAGGCAGTTGGCGGTAAAAACTGCTTTCTGTTTGGCATGACCGCGACCACCGCTAGCACTCTTACCAGCCAAGGCTATGTCCCAGCATCTTATTACAGCCGCAATGCTGACCTGAAACAGGCAATCGATGCGATTGCCTCTGGCTATTTCTCGTTTGGGGATACAAACGCCTTCAAGGCATTGGGAAATTGGTTATTCACCCAAGATCCCGGACTAGTCCTAGCCGATTATGAGGCATATATGGATTGCCAGGAGCGCGTCAGTCAAAGCTTTCAAGATCAAAAGCATTGGACGCGGATGTCTATTTTGACCACAGCCCGTATGGCGTCGCTATTAACCGATCGGGTGGTTGCGGCCGATCGTGACAGTTGACAACATACATTCACCGAGTGTGTTAACTAAATTGTGCTGTGCGAGGTTTGACAACTAATTTCGTCTTGACATTCCCGGTGGCTGCTGATTGGGGGGCATCATGGGCAAGATGGGGCTACCGTGTCGATGAACGAGTCGCCATGCTTCGGGGGTGCGGGCAAAAACGTTGGTGGCGATCGACTGCACATCCACCGATCGCCCTTGAATCACCTGAGACAGCTTTTCTAACAGCACCACATAGGCAATGTTACCGCTTACACCAGCAGCGATCGTCTCTGTGGTTAATTGAATAGAGTCGGTGTTCTTAAAAATTTCGTCCCAGGAGGTGCTGATGCGCTCCCATCCTTTTAGAGGAGGGCGACCCGGATGAATGCAAACACTATTGTCGCCTTTTAGCCAAATGGCGCTAAGGGCTTCAAGGTTTTTCTGCTCAAATGCACGATAGAAAGCCTGGTTTGCTGCAAGCACAGCTTGGTTATCAGACATGGGGCTAATCAATGTAAATTTTGGAGGTAAAAGTCAATCCAGAAGCAGAAAAACAATCGATCGCGGTGTCGGTTATTGTCTTTCGTTGGATGGTCTTTCGTTCAATACGTTAACCCACTTCGCCAGAAATGACGCATTTCCTTTTAACAGGTCTCTAACTTGGTTGACTGACAAAACTCTGTTGCTCTCACCCCAAACCCCTCTCCGACTCTAACTCCCCTTGTCCTCATGTGGGAGAAGGAGTTGAGGGATGAGGGGGAAAAGATTTGGCAGTCAATCAGGGTCTCCGACTTTTCAGTCTGTAGCAGCTTTAGCTAAAGCCGGAATTTGCAACCCTGGTGGATAAGCACCTTCTTCCTTGATTTGCTGAATCAGTGAATCGGGCACTGAAATGTTAAGTTTGGTGGCAATCGCTCGAACGATATCGCCGCGATCGATCACGCCAGCCACAGCCCCAGCGGGCGAAAGTACAGTCACTCGACGTATCTCTTGGGTTTCCATCACATTGACCACTTCAGTCAGAGCAGTAGATTCGCTCACCGATGGAATATCAGACAGCGGATGCACGATCGTTTGTAAGGTTTGAGTCTCCCACAAGCTGCGTTCGACGTGGTGCAAATCCTCGGCCCCAACCAATCCACGATAACGTCCGTTAGAGGCGGCATAGTAAACCGTCGAGTGGGAAGTTTCGCTGAGTAAATAATCGTCGGCAAATTGCCGCAACGTCAAATTGGCATCCAGCACACGAAATTCCCGTGTCATGGCATCGGAGGCAGTCAGTTGCAACAGCGCTTCTTGCAGGTCAGTTACCTGACCATAGGCCGTAGCATTGCGAACGCCAAACCAGCCGATGAGTGCCAACCAAAGTGCTCCAAAACTAAACGAGGTGAGGTAAGCTGTGACACCAAGAATGATCGCAGTCCACCCCAACAATTGCCCCACTCGGGCCGCCCAACGAATGCCCTGAAGCCGATTGCCTGTAACTTTCCAAATTAATGCTTTTAAAACCTGTCCACCGTCTAAGGGTAAGCCAGGAATCATATTAAACAGGGCCAGTACTAGGTTGATCCCCCATAACAAGTCCACCACTTCGCGCACAGGGGGCGACAGCGGTAGCGATCGGCTGACTCCAAATAGCACAATGGCCAGTGCCAAGCTGACAGCCGGGCCAGCAATGGCTACCTGAAAGGCTTGACCAGGGGTTTTCGATTCCCGATCGATCGAGGCGATGCCACCAAACACAAACAACGTGATGGAATTGACCTGAATTCCTTGCGCCTTGGCCACCAAGCTATGTCCCAATTCATGCAGTAATACCGAGACAAACAGCAACAGGGCAGCCGCAAAGCCCGCAATCCAGCCCCAATCAGCACCCCAGTCTTCTTGCTGCCAGCGAGCGCCATACAGAAACGTAATCAGACCGAGGATGATGAACCAGGAAGAATCCAGAAGTAAAGGAATGCCAAAAAGAGCGCCAATTCGCCAACCTGATCGCATGAGATATGTTCCTGAGTGTGGGTTGATGGAAAGTTGAGCACCACACAAACGCTTCACTTGCTCTATCTTCCAGTCTATCGTGCAAGACCTTGAGAAGATGTGGCAACGAGTGGAACTTAATATCTCAAAGAACCGATCGAATCGAATCAGACGTGGGTCTTTTCATCTTTAATGCCTGTGCCCACGTCAACAAGGAACACTAAGAAACACTGAAGTACCTTGATACTACCCTTATCTCCGAAAAGCTGGCTTGTGGCGAACTAATTGACTCGGTTGATTGCCAGAGCAGGTTTGCCATAAGTAATTAGCCAATTTGCTAGAGAAAGTCTCTAGGTTGAATCGGCTCTCTGCTAACCGACGCGATCGTCTGCCCATTTCTCGTGTAATTTCAGGATGTTCTAACAGATAAGTCATGGCATTGTGCCATCCGTTGACATCATTAGGGTCAACCCAAAGACCGATTCCCTCTTTTTCTAAATCGATTCCTACATAATCGTTGCGAGTCATCACAATTGCATTGCCAGTCGCCATTGCCTCTGTCAAGGCTGTAAGTCCGATCGCATTCTTGAACTTATTGGCACTATTTTCTAATGGAATAGCCACTGCATAAGCCCGTTGATAGAGTTTGATCAACTTCTTCCAGTGAATCATGTCTTCAATTAAGGTGACATTGGTAGGAAGGGGTTCACTTGAAGTATCGAGATGCGTTGCCCCTGCTCCACAAATAATCAATTTGCAATCCACAGATTGAAAGGCTTCGATTAACGTTGGATAGTCCCGATAGGTTTTACCAGGACTCAAAATAAACGGTTGAGCTTTACTACCCGGCGATCGATTGCTGGGAGCACCAAACTCATAGAACTTTAAATCTGTTCCCCATTCAATTAGCTCTAATTTTTGTTTAGAAACTCCAAACTCTTCTAAATCCTGGCGGAGTGACTCACTTAAGCAGAGAATTTTGTCGTTTCCTGCAATGAATACCTTGGTGAATAGTTTCCAAAAAAAGGTTTTCTCTTGAGGAGCTTGATAGGCAATTGCAACAATCGGCTTACTAAACAGCCCAACCAAGCGCAAGAACGACAGCAATAGCGTTGTGAGATGATGAGCGGAATAGATGACATCGTAGCGTTTGTGTTGCATTAACAATCGCAGTTGCTGATCAAGATCACCGAAGATTTTGAGCTTTTTGCTAATCTTCTTCAGATAGGTATATTTCTGAAACGGAAGAATTTCAACCGACATCCGCTGATTATTTAAAGGTAGATATCCCCACAGATGTTGTGCCGGAGCATCACCTTTTTCTTGTTTTAAAGCATCTAGAATATCAAGCAGATCGTAGTTGTTAATTAAGACGACTCTCATCTTTTTCTTCCTTTGATGGCCTGTTTGCTTCAAGGTGAAGTTATCTTCATTAGAAGATTGATTTAGATGAGTAGATGTTCCCTAACCCTTCAGAAGTTTTCAAAAACTTTTAGATACAAATACACTTTATTAAACCCAACTTCCGGACTAGACCTATGTTTAAACTTCTCTATTGATTTGAGCTTATAAACTTAAAACTCTTGGTGATGCAAGGCGGAAAGCAAGGTTTACAAATAATACTGTATCTACATTCAACCAATTATTATGCTTCTCTTCAGCAGAGAAATTCACCCTTGGATAGATCTTGCTTCACTGACGATGTGAAGTCCATCTTGTTTGATCGATTTAAGATGCAATTGAACTAAGAAACGATCGATTTTTTTTGAACGGCTGTGATCTGACATAGTCATTGCATCCCTTGAAAGCGAATAAATAACAGAAATTGATTGAAATAAAAAAGGTAGGCACTGCCTACCCTAGGGTCTTATTCATGATGGACATGTCACGCTTGCGAGTCTAACCCTTATCTCCTGATTGACCGATTTTTTCCTTCATTCCTAAATTCCTTGCCCCATACGAGGCAACGGGAGTTCAACCCAGATCCTGGATGGAACGTCCCTCACCTGCTCTGGCAGAGGGGTTGGGAGATGAAGAGGCAACGATTTGTCAATCAATCAGGTAAACTGCCCTTTTTTCTTGGAGTTGGCACTGTGCTCACAGAACTCCGGCATTACTCAATCCCAGAATCACTCCGGTTCCTAGCAAATGTCCAAAGCTGGCCGTTGCTAGAAGTTCTGGCACGCCAAACCCGGTGAACATTGCGGGCATTTCAACGGGTAGTTTGGGCCCCACTCCACGTTTTTGAATGGCGTAATATCCAATGGCAATGGCAAACAGATTGCAGGTAATCATAATCAGCCCCACACTGGGCGACCACGGCACAGTACGGGCAACGGTTGCAAGTAGGTTGGCGTCTATCAAGGCTTCTTCTCCCAAGATTGAAACGAGGTTGAATCACCAGGATTATAAAGAGAGATTGTGATGGAATAAGATTTTGTTTGAAGAGTTAACAATTGTTGGGGTTGGGGTTGGGGGGTTGGCAAGATGGGGACTTTAGATTTTTACAGGAGATGAATGCGAGTTAAGATTTGCGGAATTACTAAGCCTGATCAAGGCCGATCGATCGCTCAGTTCGGAGCAACAGCACTGGGATTTATTTGTGTGCCATCGTCGCCACGCTATGTTACCCCAGAGCAAATCCGGGAGGTGGTTTCGGCTTTGCCGGATGGAACGGACTCGTCGATCGATCGTGTTGGGGTGTTTGCCAATGCAGCAGTTGAAGAGATTTGCCGAGTGGTGGTGGCGGGCGGCTTGAATGCAGTGCAGCTACATGGACATGAATCCCCTCAAATGTGCCAGCAAATACGAGCGGCTTTGCCCACGGTGGAACTTATCAAAGCTCTCCGTATTCGTGATGCCGACGCATTACAGCAAACAACAGTCTATGAAACGGCAGTTGATGCACTGCTGCTAGATGCCTATCACCCCAATTTGCTGGGTGGAACTGGCCATACGATCGATTGGTCTACCCTACAGTCTTTTCGTCCGTGCTGTCCGTGGCTATTGGCGGGAGGACTGACGCCAGATAATATCCAAATAGCCCTGCAACTGGTTAGGCCCGATGGCATTGATTTATCGAGTGGGGTAGAAGTGGCTCCAGGAGACAAGGATTTACGCCAAGTCGAACGCTTATTTGAGCAACTGCGCAACTGCCGCGATCGATTCGGTCACGATCGATTCGTCAGCCCGAAGCAGCCAATCTCTTGATATGCTGACTGGATAGGCTGAGAATCTGAATCCTTGAAACCATGTCTGCATTGATCGAGAGTCCTACCTCTACGGCTTTTCCCCTGTCTGCGATTGTGGGGCAAGCGGCTATCAAACTCGCTTTACTCCTGGCGGCGATCGATCCTGGTTTGGGTGGTGTGGTCATTGCGGGACGACGCGGTACAGCTAAATCGGTGATGGCACGGGCGATTCATGCCCTGTTGCCGCCGATCGAAGTTATCGATGGCTCTTGTTGTAACTGCGATCCCGATCGTCCCAGTGAGTGGGATGATGAAACCATTGAAAGGTTTTTAGGCATTCGGGAACAGGACTTTGAGGTTGCTTATCAAGCACAAGATATTGGCTCATCCCCCATTCCCCACTCCCCCATTCCCACCAAAATCATCCCCGCTCCCTTCATTCAAGTTCCGCTGGGGGTGACGGAAGATCGGTTGCTGGGTTCGGTCGATGTGGCCCAGTCAATCAAACGCGGCGAGACGGTGTTCCAAGCAGGCTTATTAGCCGAAGCCCATCGGGGCGTGCTGTATGTCGATGAAATTAATTTACTAGACGATCAAATTGCCAATCTGCTACTGACGGCGTTGACCGAGGGACGCAATCAAATTGAGCGCGAGGGCATCAGTTTTCAGCATCCTTGTAAGCCGCTGTTGATTGCTACCTACAACCCAGAAGAAGGAGAACTGCGAGAACATTTGCTCGATCGCATCGCTGTAGCCCTGTCGGCGGATGCTGTGTTGGGGTTGGATGAACGAGTGGAAGCTGTGGATCAAGCGACTGCGTTTGCCGATTCGCCACAGGTGTTTCTTCAGCAGTATGCCGAAGATATCGATAATCTCAAGACACAGATTATTCTGGCTCGAGAATGGCTCAAAGATGTACAGATTACCTCCGAGCAGATTGCTTATTTGGTTAAGGAGGCGATTCGGGGTGGTGTTAAAGGTCATCGGGCTGAATTGTTTGCTGTGCGTGTGGCGAAAGCTCATGCGGCGTTTAATGGTCGAACAGAGGTCATTGCTGAGGATTTGCGTCGGGCGGTGGAACTGGTGATTGTGCCGCGATCGACGATCGTGCAGACGCCGCCAGAGGAAGCTCCGCCCCCGCCCCCACCTCCACCTCCACCTGAAAATCAAGAAGAATCCCCCCAAGATCAAGACGATCCGGAAGACGAAAATGAAGAAGATGAATCAGAGCAAACACCGCCCAACATTCCTGAAGAATTTGTGTTTGATCCTGAAGGGGTGATTCTTGATCCGTCCGTGCTGTACTTCGCTCAGATGGCCCAGCGACGCGGTAACTCAGGGGCGCGTAGTCTGATTTTCTCGGACGATCGCGGTCGCTATATCAAGCCCGTCTTACCTAGGGGCAAAGCGCGACGAATCGCGGTTGATGCCACATTGCGAGCGGCGGCTCCCTATCAAAAAGTGCGGCGACAACGATATGAACAGCGCGATCGGGAACCGGGAGTTAGGAATCAGGGACTTACCTCGGCTGCGAATGCTCGGAAACGAGTGTTTGTGGAAGCGGGTGATATTCGGGCTAAACGGTTGGCGCGTAAGGCAGGAGCGTTGATTGTGTTTGTGGTGGATGCCTCTGGATCAATGGCGCTGAACCGCATGAACTCGGCCAAGGGGGCTGTGATGCGCTTGTTGACCGAAGCCTACCAAAATCGCGATCAAGTAGCGTTGATTCCGTTCCGAGGTGAACAAGCCGAAGTGTTGCTGCCCCCTACCCGATCAATTACCTCAGCGCGACGACGGCTAGAGCGAATGCCCTGTGGAGGGGGGTCGCCGTTGGCCCATGGTTTAACCCAAGCCGTCCGCGTCGGCACTAATGCTCAGCAGTCGGGCGATATTGGGCAGGTGGTGATTGTGGCGATTACCGACGGTCGCGGCAATATTCCCTTGGCTCGATCGCTAGGCGAACCCATCCTGGACGAACAGAAGCCTGATATCAAGGCAGAACTGCTTGATATTGCTGGTAAAATTCGCGCGTTGGGTATTCAGCTATTGGTCATCGATACCGAAAACAAGTTTGTCTCCACCGGATTTGCCAAAGAAATTGCCAAACAAGCAGGTGGCAAGTACTATCACCTGCCTAAAGCCACCGATCAGGCAATTGCAGCCATGACCAAAGGGGCGATCGCTGACATGAAAACCCGGTGAGGGGAGATGAAGGTCGTCCTGCTCTGCTTCAAGTCTTCCTTTGATTCGTTGAACCCGCAGTAGGGTATTGACTGGAAGAATGCTCTATACCCAAGGTGGTCTAACCATCGCATTCAGTGCTTATGCCGTCTAATCTCTCTCCTGATCTTTCTTCTGTTGCCTCTCCTGCTGATTTTCTGACAACGCTAGCTCAGGCGGCACACAGTCTGCACCATAAAACCGATCGACCGTCAGCCCCATCCGTAGTAGCCGCGCTGCTAGCCGCAGAAAAAACAGCAAAGCAACAGCGGCTTAGCTTTCCGGCAGCAGCCTTACTGGGGCGATGGCAACTTTGGTTTACGGCTCCACGCAACGCACACTTCAAAGAAAATGTGGCAACGGGGCGAGGTTTTTATGTGCCGCAGATTGCCCCCGCTGAGATTTCGTTTAGTTCTGTGGACTCATCACCAGAATGCAGGTTTAGCCAACTGGCGATCGGCAATCAAGTGCAAGTTGGGGCGTTGCGCTTAAAGCTGACAGGGCCAGCCCGCTACCTTGGCAAGAAGAACCTGCTAGCCTTTGATTTTACTGAATGGCAACTCAGCGCGTTTGGTCGCCCCCTCTACCGTCGTGAGTTTCGAGGCGGGCGCACCACAGCAGAGAATTTCGCCAACCAACCGATCGCCAAGCTTCCCTTCTTTGCGT
The DNA here is from genome assembly GCF_026802175.1 of Thermocoleostomius sinensis A174. Taxonomy (NCBI): domain Bacteria; kingdom Bacillati; phylum Cyanobacteriota; class Cyanophyceae; order Oculatellales; family Oculatellaceae; genus Thermocoleostomius; species Thermocoleostomius sinensis. The sequence goes on from NZ_CP113797.1 coordinate 42,550, forward strand.
TTTTTCTGATCACGGAAGATTTTATCGCGGCTCGAGGACGGGGGGGTGGGATAGCTCTGTGGGTACGCCAAGGAGAACCAACAGCTTAGGTGGTAAGGAGCTTGAGTGACAAGGCTATAGTCGATCGAAAATGGGCTTAACAAACTGCAATCATTTTAAAAATTCGGCATGATAAAAATACAGCAAAGGACTCGTTTGCTCATTTTTTATCTGTCATAACCTAGCGTAGAACTTTGAACGTTTTTAGAACCTTTCCGGCCAGCGTACGGCGAAATTTGGGGATATTATTTACGGCTGGTCTTTTATTTTGGTCTGGATTGGCGGCGCTGTTGCCGACTCTTCCCCTCTACATCAAAGCGACAGGCGCAACCGATCAAACCGTTGGTTTTGTCATGGGAGCTTTTGCCATTGGGCTAATTCCATCGCGAGGCTGGCTAGCTCGTTTGGCTGACAATCGCGGTCGTAAAATTGTTTTACTAATTGGTATGTCGGCGGTTGCCTTTGCTCCTCTCGGCTACATCACAACTCAAAGTATTCCGGCACTGATGGCGATTCGCGCCTTTCATGGTCTTAGCATTGCCGCCTTTGCCATTGCCTATAATGCTCTGATTGTGGATTTGGCTCCGCCCCAAAATCGGGGTGAAGTGATTGGCTATATGAGCTTGGTGACACCAATCGGTATGGCAATGGGGCCGGCGATCGGGGGCTTCTCGCAAGCGTGGTTTGGCTTTACACCCATGTTCTTGATTGCCTCCAGCTTGGGCATGTTGGGGTTGGTCTGTACTAATCAGGTCCAAGAAACCTTTCAAGCTGAAACGTCTATCTCTAATCGACCAAAATCGAAGCAATTATTTTGGCGATTATTAGCCAGCCCTCGCATTCAAACGCCGGCGATCGTCCTGATGCTGATTGGATTAACCTTTGGTTGTCTCAGTACGTTTGTGCCGCTGTTTATCCGCGATGCAGAGGTAGATCTCAATGTGGGGTTATTTTACACAGCAGCAGCAATGGGCAGTTTTAGCGCTCGGCTGTTGGTGGGGCCGGCGTCCGATCGCTATGGGCGTGGCGTGTTCATCAGCCTAAGTTTGGTACTGTATGTAGTGTCGATGGTGATGCTGTGGCGAGCGCATAGTGCCAGCATGTTTTTGTTAGCCGCAGTTGTTGAAGGTACCGGAGCCGGCACCCTCATTCCTATGATTTCAGCATTAATGGCCGATCGCTCGTATGTCGATGAGCGCGGTCGCACTTTTGGGATTTGTATGATTGGGTTTGATACGGGAATTGCCATGGCTGGGCCATTACTAGGCACTGTTGCGACCTACCTTGGCTACCGATCGCTGTTTGGGATTTCGTCAGGATTGGCATTTTTGGGTCTGCTGATTTTCCTGACCTGCTCTAATAAAACCGTGTTTCACTCGCTTCGCTTTGCCTTGGGAGTGGGGGCAGATACGTTTGCTGTTGAAGCCATCGATCGAACAGCAAGTCTGCAATCCAGCAAGTGATGGGTTGAAACGGGCGAGGAGGGATTCGAACCCCCGACACCGTGGTCCGTAGCCACGTGCTCTAGTCCACTGAGCTACACGCCCTTGCCAGAAACTTATGTTAGCACATAGATTTGCCATGTCACACAACAATTCGCCGATTTCTCAAAATTTTTCGGAAGCGTCTAAACCGGAGGGCGCGTTGTCTCATCTTGACTCTCACGGTCAGGCACAGATGGTGGATGTATCCGGGAAATCTGTGACAGTACGCACCGCAATCGCGGTAGGACGGGTGCGAATGCAGTTGCCGACGTTCGAGACGATTCAAGCGGGCAATGCTCCTAAGGGTGATGTGTTGGGAACGGCGCGGCTAGCAGGAATTATGGCAGCGAAGCAAACAGCCAACCTAATTCCCCTCTGTCATCCTTTGCCCATTCAGAAAGTTGAAGTACAAATTATGCCCGATCGCGAGTTGCCGGGATATCATATCCAAGCCGAAGTCAAAACTAAATCGGAAACCGGGGTGGAGATGGAAGCACTGACGGCGGTGTCGATCGCGGCTCTCACACTCTACGATATGGCCAAAGCGCTAGAGAAATCGATACAGATTGAGGCGATCGGACTGGTACGCAAAACGGGGGGTAAGTCGGGAGAATGGAGAGTGGAGAGTGGGAAGTCGGGAGTCGGGAGTCGGGAGTCGGGAGTCGAAAGCTCTGCCTGAATTTGGTAACTCCTTCAAACTTGCTGGTTTCTAAGGTCTTGATCCGCTAATCTAGTAGGCGCTATGGCTAAATCATTCGCCTTGAAATACCCGATCGAATACGCTTATACGCTTAGCTTTATGGATCTCCAGTTTTTGCAACTGATTATTAATGGCATTGCCGTTGGCAGCATCATTGCGCTGGCAGCGGTGGGGCTAACGTTGACCTATGGCATTTTGCGATTAGCTAATTTTGCCCACGGGGATTTGATGACGTTGGGCGCGTATTTTGCACTGGTGGTCAATCTCAGCGGCATCAATATCTGGATTTCGATCGCCATTGCAGCGGTGCTGACGAGCGGGGTGGCGCTAATGACCGAAAAACTGATCTGGTCGCCCATGCGCGATCGACGAGCCAGTGCTACCACACTGATTATTATTTCGATCGGGTTGGCATTATTCCTCCGCAACGGCATTATCTTGATTTGGGGAGCCGCCAATCAACGCTATAACCTGCCAGTTGTGCCTGCGCTCAACATCTTCGACTTGAGAATTCCGCAAAATCGATTGGTGGTGTTCGGGTTGGCCATTGCGGTAATTGTAGGGTTGCACTGCCTGTTGCAATACACCAAAATTGGCAAAGCCATGCGTGCTGTAGCAGATAATGTAGATCTAGCTAGGGTTTCTGGAATTAATGTCGATCGCGTGGTGATTTGGACATGGGTGATTGCAGCAGGGTTGACGGCGATCGGCGGTGGCATGTATGGCATGATTACGGCGGTGCGCCCCACGATGGGTTGGTTGCAAATTTTACCCATGTTTGCAGCAGTGATTCTAGGTGGCATTGGCAACCCTTACGGAGCGATCGCTGGCGCATTTGTGATTGGCATTGCCCAGGAAGTGTCAACCTATTGGATTTCGACGGAATATAAGTTGGGTGTGGCGCTCCTGATGATGATTGTAGTGCTGCTGTTCCGCCCGCAGGGCATTTTTCGCGGCACCTTCTAAAAACTGGTTGCAAGCGAGTAGACTGCTAGAAAAGTTGCTTAAACCAAGGCTAAAGAACAAAAGCCGAAAATCAATAAATTCGCCTTTATTCTTCAGCCTTTATTCTTCAGCCTTTACCGCCGTTGCGGGTGCGCTCTATCGAAGAATGCCAAAATAGAAGGCTGCTACGATGAAGTTGATAGCCAGCAGCAGCAAGGCCCAACCCGTACGAAAGGCATAGGGGGGGTGTCCCGAAGGAGTCATAGGGGGAATGTCTCTCTTTGTAGTCATTAAAAAGTTCTCCTCTTAATTCATAAATGACGTGAAAATGCAAGCCTGACTAGCACCCGAGGACGATCGGGTTGAATCCTAGAGTGGCTCACAAAGGCATTAACCGCCTTAAGCATCTAGCAGTTCACATCCAGAATCATCTCTCGGAAGTGCAGTTGTCAACTTAATCTTTGATTAATTATTGACTAAGAGATAGTGCAGGTCGATCGCCGCGCAGCAAAACTTAGCAGGAAACAAATCAGGAAACAAATGTAGACAAACCATCGTGAGCTATCAACAATTCCTTGCATTAAGATTACGAATTTCTTGACATACAAAATTTCGATCGCGCCAATTCGCACCCCATCAAGCGATAGGATAAATTGTTAAGCGATTGAAACGTAGCCTGCGTTGTTTATCCATACTGCTTGACTGTGCTGTTAGTTGTGAGAGGTACTTAGGTCATGGTTGCCGTTAGCCAACAGATTCCCGCCTTTTGCGAAGGAATTCAATATTTTGGCGAGTTGCCGCCACAGTTCGATTCCTATGGCAAAGCGCCTGCCATTGCAGAAGGTCAAACGGCCATTGCCGATCCAACTGATTCAACGGCTGCTTATCAAACGTTGCTATATGCCGATGCACTACGATACTTAATTCTGCAAATGACCGCCAGTAAGGCATCGGGACATCCAGGCGGGTTTGCCAGCCAAGCTGAAGCCTATGCTGGATTAGTGATGCTGGGCTACAAGAACATCGTCACCGAAGTGGGACACCATGCGCCTGGGTTCTATAGCGCTATGTTCCTCGATCGTTCCCTGGAAGACATGGGCATTGAAACCGTACAACAATTGCGCGATCGATTCCGCGAACGGCACGGACTCTTGGGACATCTTTCTGGCTATATTCCTGGGCTTCTGGCCCCGGCGGGCCCTTTGGGACAAGGACAACACTTTGCCATGGCAGGGGCACTGCTCCATAAAGATACCCTGTTTCCCTTCACCCTGGGCGACGGCGGCATGGGCGAACCCTACCCGATGAGCAGCATGGTCCATTTTCACACAGCCTTTCCCAACGTCACCAACTTCTTGCCTGTGCTGGTGTGGAACGGTTTCTCGCAAGAGCATCACAGTATGGTGTCGCTGCAAACCAACGAACAGATGATGGCATATTGGCACGGCAATGGCTTTGAGGAAGTGGTGTTAGTGGATGCTAAAGATTTTGATGATCAGAACCAGTCAGGCGCATTTGTAGACAGTACAGCTTTCTCCTTTGGGCAACGATTAGCCTTTACGAAAGCGGTGTTGATTGGGGTTGATGAAGCCGCTCGATCGGCTCTCAGCGGCAAGCTGACGGTGTTCATCATCAAACAACTGAAGGGTGCAGGCGTCCATGCTCGTGGGGCAAAGTCCCATAACCTCTATGGCCACCATACGTTAGAGAATGCCGATATCATAGCGGGGTTGAAGGCCAATGCCCTGCCAGCAGAAGTCTGGAATCTGGTGCGCACTAACTGTGAACGGGCGGGCGGCGGCCCAGCCAGCAAAGTGGCGGTGACAGAATCTGTCTTACCATTACCAGAGTTGAAAGACTTACCGCTGGAAGAATATGCAGTGGGCGGTGACAAGAAAGTCTCTACCACTGCAATGGGGCAACTAGTGGCGCATGTCGGGCAGATCGATCGCAACTATTTAGTCACCAACGCCGACGGCAACGAAGCATCAGGGATCGGCAACATTAACCAAGCGCTGAAAATAATTCACCCCACTGAAGACTCGCTCTATAACCAAACCCCCAACGGGCAAGTGTATGAACCGCTGAGTGAAGATGCCTGTGCCGGATTGGCGGCCGGATTGGCGCTGTTTGGCGCTCGATCGCTGTGGTGTTCCTATGAATCCTTTGCTATCAACGGTTTACCCATTTGGCAAACGGTTACCCAGGCAATGGCTGAATTGCGACGCCCTACCCCCTCCACCGTGACATTATTTACCGCCGGGGCATTGGAACAGGGGCGTAATGGTTGGACACACCAACGTCCAGAGATCGAAGCCTATTTTGCTGCGATGATGCGCAACGGCAATGTGTTTCCCCTGTTCCCGCCCGATGCCAACAGCATTCAGGTGTGTTATGAGTGGGCCCTCTCAACCGTGAATAAGGGCATTGTGATTACGTCCAGCAAATCGCCGCTGCCCATTCGCACCACGTTCGAGCAAACTCGGCAAGCCCTACAAGATGGCGCGATCGTCCTGCACAATTCCCCTAATGAAAAAACAATCGTCTTTGCGGTAGTGGGGGATATGGTGCTGATGCCTGTATATGAAGCGGCAACACAGCTACAGGAGCAAGGATTCGGTGTGCGAATTGTGTCGGTTATTAGCCCGCGCCGGCTTTATCGTCCCTCGGATGTGGCGTGGGACATTTGCGCGGAACCCGATGGCGAATTTTTAGCGGATGCCAAATTTGAACAGTTTTTTGGAGGCGATGCCTTGATTGGCGTGACTGGAGGAGCTAGCACCATGTTGGAGCCGATCATGCTGCGCAGCACCGCCAAGCGGGATACCTTTTGCTGGAAGCGGGGCGAAACCACGGCCACTCCTGCTGAGTTGATGGCTCTGAACGGCATTACGGGCAACACAATGGCAAAACGGGCAATCGATCTGTTGAGATAGATCCTGTTGAGATAACGCTGCTAAGACAACGCTATCAGGAGCAATGCGTCGCTGGATTGATGTGAATAAATACTTAGCACAGAGGGACTGCCTCCGCACTGTATTTGCCGCATTTTGTTACTCAGCGGCGCTTTTTTCCTGGTTTAAAAGGGCTGTATAAAGAAATTGTGTAGTTTGTGATCAATCTCTTACAAAATCTGTGACCTGACCGGAATCAAATCGATCGACGTTGTAGACTTGAATAGAGACCAATGAGTCGAAGCTTTCATTAAAGCAACTGAATAAATAGCCTTGGCTAGATTGCAACTTAGCAGCGTTCAATCTAGGCGGCCAGTTTCTCTGTAGACTATGGTTGTTAACTGCCAGCTAGCAACCACTCCACCGTTAAAAAGTGGAGTAAGGCAGAGATGAGTCCTATACTGCGGGGCGCACTACCTCTCTGAAAGCTCAACCCTTATGTTCCTTATTGATTTAGCTTTGGAGCCGCAGCTATGGGTAGATTGCATCTCAGGAATATTGTGTTCCCTGCTGTATTGCTATCGTGTTCAATTTTTTCCGCCCTGACATTACCCTTTGTTCTGTCAGATCCTAACCCGCTGACTGTAAAACTGCCACCTTTTTTTGACGGGGAAGTTGAGTCAATCTTCAAACAAGAAAACAAAACCCTGACCATTCGCTACATTGGCGCAGCGATCGTGCTTAGCGTTGGGGCCGGACTGGTGACAGTTGAAGTCTTGCGCCGAGTGCAAGCGTCTGACTCTGCCAATTCCACTGATTTGGCTCCGCCAGTGCTGCTGGGAGAAGCATCGTTGTTGGTCAACGCCATGCATGAAGCAAAGTTAGATGGATTTGTGGCTGACCTCAATTCCACTGCAATCCCAACCTCAGCTAGGTCAGCATCGGCAACGGCTACAAAACCACTGGCAATGGCGCAAGTTGGTAGCCGCACAGTTGGGTTCTCTCTCGACACAGCCGGGTATTCTGAAGCTGATGAAACTGATACCTCGATTCCAGTCTTGGATGAGCATGGCAATACGTGCCGGATTAAAACCTCCGAGTCTGAGCAAACGGCGTTTGCGTTGATGTGGAACGGAGAATATTATCGATTTTTCCGAGTGCGAGAAACCCAAGAGAAAGCTCTAGCGATCGCCAAAAACTTAGTAAAACGCGGCGAACAGGTAGTCGTGTCTCATCTAGAGCAGGGTTACGCTGTTTGGGTGAAAGAAACAGGGCCCTTCACCGAGTGGATGTCTTAAGAACCAAGTTGAAACCCTTTCGTCAGGTGGACATTGTCCATCTAGACTGAAACACAGGGTGATGATTGACGGAATGAGCGACTATGACAAATGTGAATGAACTTTGGCAACAGTATCAGGCAGGGGAAAGAGAGTTTGCTGGTATCGAGTTGCAACATGCCGATCTCAGTCACCTGAGCCTACCGGGCATCGATCTATGGGCAGCGAATTTGCGCAACGCGAATTTGCGTGGAGTCAATCTGCGCGAGGCGAATCTGCGCGAAGCCAACCTAGAGAATACCAATCTACAAGGGGCCGATTTGCGCGGTGTGGATTTGCGTGAAGCCCAGTTGCAACAAGCCAATCTACAGGCTACTCGGTTGCAGGGAGCGCTGTACGATCGCACCACGCAGTTTCCGCCCAATGTTGATTTAGAAAGCAACGGCGCGTACTATATTGGTTCGGGGGCGCAGTTGCGCAACGCTGATTTGAGCGAGCTTGATTTAAGCGGTGTGGATCTTAGTTATGCCGATTTACGCACGGCTGATTTGGCACAAATCAATTTACTGGGAGCCAATCTAAGCCACGCCGACTTAAGTCAAGTCAATTTCGACCATGCTGATTTGTCCGAGTGCTGCTTCAGTAAAGCCATTTTGATCGGAGCCAATTTTCAGTGGGCAACTCTCAACCATGCCGATTTGCGGCAGGCCAATTTGTTTGGAGCCGACTTCCGCTATGCCAATCTTCAGTTTGCCAACTTTCAAGGGGCGTTGTGCAACCATACGACCCAGTTTCCGGCTCAGTTTGATCCGATCGCTCATGGTATTGTGGTCATTCAACCTGGAGTATCACTGCGACAAGCCGACCTCAGCGAAGTCAGTTTAGCCGGAGCTGACCTTAGCAACGCCGATTTGACCGGGGCCAATTTGGTTGGGGCAGACCTCTGGGGAGTGACTCTCGATCGAGCAAATTTAACTGGAGCTAATCTTACGGCGGCTAACCTGTGGGGGGCGACGTTGATTGATGCCAATCTCTATGACGCCATTTTGACCGATGCCAACTTGCGCGAAGCCGACCTGACGGGAACAATATTGGCTTAATTCAACACCCAGATCGGTAAATACCCGGTTCGGTAAATCGGTATGAGTTTCGTAAGGGCGTTTCGTGAAACGCCCCTCCCTTACCGCAACAACTCTTCTTGACGCGGTGGCGCATCGGTCAAGCGCTCGGCCGGGAACTCTAAATTTGTGGGGTTTTGCGGCTCCTGCGGGATCAAGTATCGATCGCCCCAACCGAAGTTATCGTCTTCTGGATTGGGGGTTGTTTGTCCGGTTGGTAATTCCACGGTCAAAGCGGCTTGCACTTGGGCATAGCGAAATCCTTCGGCAGTGCTGAGAATGCTGCCCTGCGGAAAGCGGACGCCACGTTTTGCCAGTTCTGCTTCTAAGCCAGAAAGATCATCAATCGGTGTGAGGGTAGCCAGAAACAGTACGGTTTCATTAGGAGCAAGCGATAGACCTAATTTGTCTTGCTCAATTTGCCATGATTCTTGATAGTTCCCGTCGGCGTCTACTTGCCACAAATTCAAATTAGTTTGCCATTGTCCTTGTCTGACTTCAGCAGGCTGATAAGCCAAGATGGAATACGTAGGATTTGCGTTAAGTAATCTGGAGCGATTGTCTGGCTCTAGATAGCGTACAGCTGCTACTGAAATCTGTGTGTTTTCGGGTAAATTTGCCCGCCCACTCACCGAATAGGTACCAGGAGTTGATGTGGGTTCAACCTGCATTTGTAGTTCTACATTAGACCATTGAAAAATAGATTGAATTTGTGCACAACTTGCAACCAATGGCAGCAATAGTAGCAATTTGACAACCTGAGATGAACGTTGAGCCAGTGCAATTCGGCAATGAAAGGATGACCCTATCCAATTAACCATAGGTGATAACCTGTACAAATAATGCGATCGAATTAGGATGAACATTAAAGAATGCTCTCAAGGTTTTTGTGTTCATTCCTCTAGCTTATTTTTCCAATCTATAAGCAATGCAGCAGGAGCATTTGTAGTAGATTCAAGTAGATTTATCATTTCTTGACTAATTCTTTTGTCACCGTTGAAGGCTGAAATACTTGGAATATCTTAGCTAGAAAAGAAGCGATAAATCTTGATTCTATCGGCTTGATCATGCTCGTCAGAAAACAGATCGTTTCTAGATTTTCTCTGCAACTTTATGGAGTGACTTCCGCTTCTTTATTAGTTCTTTACAGATAAATGGGTATAAATTAAGAGAGTCTTGGTAAATACTAGGAGCTTGGTGAAAACGATTGAATCGCGGGCGATTTTCTACCAACAGATGGAATCAGGAATGGCTAGTTGAATTAGTGAAACCGTTGAATCCTCATCAAGCTCATTTAAAAAAACGATTGCCTCGTTGCGATCGCTTCAGTTCAAAAAAAATTAGCTGATTCTTCTAGTTTAAGTAGGCCGTCATGATGATTGGAATGATTTGAGCAGGAACTTATTGGTGATTCGTTCGGTCATCGCAGTCAGCTTCAGATCGGCAGAATTCGTTCACGGTTTCTTGCATCTACAGTCCACAGTTAACCGCATGAATTAGGTGATTTGCCTAATTTGCATTTAGGTCAGAGCGCTCAACTTCGAGTGCAGCGACTTGTTTCCTGTAGAAGTCGGTGATGTGTTTGAGTTTACGGCAGTAGTAAAACCGCAAGAATTATTTCGTTTAGGTGCGTTTTGCTAAGGCTAGATTTGGTGCGTTCTGGAGAATCTAGCGACAAGATATGGATGTGACTAGCCCTGTTTATCGATCGTGTTTTATCCCGTTTCCCTCAACGTTTCTCAGTTTTTTAGCGTCTGTAAGTGCTACATCATTAGGCAGTTGGTTATTGTTGGGCAGTGCTGCCTATGGGTATTCGCAAACGACGATTATTGAGGATTCACAAGCAGCCATCGATCTCGCTGATACTCAGTTGGATCAAGATAGTTCGCAGATAAATTCACTCACCGTTTCACTCCCTTTTGCTGGTGCAGCGGACCTGTTGCACTTCGCTGATGCAGAGCTTGAACGAGGAACTGATCTAGAGCAAGAACCTGTTCAAATTGGTTCTTCGATCGCTGTATTATCGCCAGTAAATGACTCTCTGGTTAGTTCTGTTGTAATTGATGAATTCGATTCTACAACGAGTGATTCTAATGTGGTTGACTTGATTCTTCAGCAAAATCAAGATTTAGTCGAAGTCTATGATACAGCTATTATGAAAGAATGGGAAATTCTATCTAAAGAATTATCCCAGGAAGTATCGCAGAATTTATCATCCTCCTCTCAAGATCCATTCATTGAAATTGTTGACACTAAGGAAATTGATTCCAGTTCTTCAGTTCTCTTAGAGTCGTATCGATGGGAATCGATCGAAGCCAATGAAGATGAAAATCGTGCAGTAAATAATGAAGAAACTGATAATTTTGATTCCACGTATTCATCGCAACTATTTCCTCAATTCGTTTCTCGATCGACTCCTAATTTAATCACTCAATCTGAGTCTCAATCGCAAACATCTGCACAAGCTAGCGACTTAGGAGAACCAATTGTCACGGCGCAAGGCGTGTATTTGCTGCAAGGTGCGGAATCGTCAGCCCGTGCTCGCTTGTCAGCTAGCTATGCCCTCACCCCCAACGTTTTGTTTGGTGCAACGCTGGATTTCACAACGGGTGATGCCTTGACCAATTCTTCAGGCGATGGGGTAGATCTGAACGAACTATTTGTGACAGTGTCTCCGCCAACGGTTCCTAGCCTCAGGCTTACGCTGGGCATGATCGATCTCACCTCCTATTTCGATCGCAACAGCTTTGCTAAAGATGCGGCCACTCACTTTTTCAATCCGGTCTTCCAAACCAACCCGGCGTTGGCGGCGGCAGGCATTGGCTCTCGGCCGGGGGTGTTGGTGAATTGGGATGTAACCGATCACTTGTCGATGCGAGGAGCCGCTTTCTCGTCCGATCGCGATTTGGATGAGTTTGCCTTCGACGGGGCGGCGGCGGAAGTGGCGCTGCGGTTGGGCAATTTAATTGTACGCGGCACCTATGCTACTGGTCGCGATGCCGGGCAAGATAGCGGCTTTAATGAGATTTTCCAGTTCCAACGCGAAGGCGATGAGTTTGGCTTGCAGCCGAATGATCGCGAAGTTGCCTACGGCATCAATGCCGAATACTTTATTCCCGCTATCAATCTTGGCTTGTTTGCCCGCTACGGCTGGTACGAAAACCAGACCCTCGATCGCGGTGGCAATACCTACAGCGTTGGACTAAACGCTTTGGATTTGTTCTTTGCGGACGATCGACTGGGATTGGGCTACGGTCGCGCCTTATCGAATGACAGCCTGCGGCGCGATCGAGATGACGAAATTCCTGACGTGTGGGAACTGTTCTATGACGTGCGGCTGACTCGTAACTTTCGGGTAGGTGCATCGCTGCAAGCGCGTGAGGCTTTTTCAGAAACCGTCGCTGGCTTGCGAATTCGGGCTGATTTCAATCTTTCAGACCTGTGGAGGTAGCTGTGAATAATCCAATGAATGATTTGGGGAATCGCTACTCAACATGGCAGCAGATTGTGGGCGGAGTGGGTGTGACGGTGGTAGTGATGACAACTGTGGGCGGAACTGCGCCGATCGCCCAAGCTCAGGCTAGACCAACCTCTGTCAGCGAAGGCTACACGCTCCTAGAACGCGGCTGGGTGGCGGATGCAATCGTCGCGTTTCGTCAGGCAATTCAGCAGTATCCACAATCGATCGAGGCCCGATTGGGATTGGCAATTGCCTATCAGCGCAACGGGCAAGATGCCGAGGCCTGGGCTGCCTATCAGCAAGTATTGACCCAAGCCCCAACCAATCAAACGGCACTCGCCGCAGTGGGTATGATGGGCAGCTATCGTCCAGAGTGGCAGCGATCGGGCATTGCCGCCTTGACAACATTGTTGGAACAAACGCCGCAAAACCGGGAAGCCCGTGCCCAACGCGCCCTCCTATATGGTTATCAAGGGCAATTTGCCAACGCCATTGCCGACTACGACGTACTATTAGCCGATAATCCGGCTCCCGATGTGCTGTTGGGAGCCGCGCAGGTCTACACCTATAGCGGCAACTATCCGCAAGGATTGGCGCTATTTGAGCAATATTTAGCCGAGGGTGGCACGCTGTCTAATGATGTGATTGCAGCCTATGCCTTGGCATTGCAGGAAAACGGTCGCCCAGATTCAGCGGTGGAGGTGTTGGCATCCCGCCTGCAATCCTTTCGAGCAGTGGATGCTACAGCGATTCAAATCCGCGCGGCGTTGGCGATCGCCTATCAAAAAACTGATCAACTGGATGCTGCCCTAGCCACCCTAGCCCCCTTGCGCAACGAACCCTCGGCAACGCTGTCCCTAGCGCGGGCATTGAGTGCAATCGGACGGGCGGAAAATGACAAAACTGTTTACGCCGATGCGGTGGCATTGTATCAGCAAGTTTTAGAGCAAACACCAGTAGCATCGATCGGGCTGCAAACCGAAATTGCCGATGTCTTCAGCGAATACGCCATGACTCATCCGCAAGCCTTGATGTTGTATGACCAGTTGCTAGAGCAGCAACCCACTGATCAGAGCTTGCAGATTAAGCGCTTGTTGGTGTCCCAGCGGTTAGGGCAATTGTCTCAGGCGGATTTGCACGAGCAGTTACAAGCGGTGCTGCAAAACTTGCCGTCCGATGCTGTAGCGCAACGATCGATCGCCCAAGCCTTGATTCGCGTTGATCCGCCTGCCCCCAAGTTGTTGCCCGTCTATCAAGTGCTGGCCCAAGCTGGAGCCGATCCATTTTTGGATTTTCGCATTGCCCAAATCTACCTGCGACAGAGCGATCTAGAAGCTGCTAAACAAGCCATTACTAGCTACCTATCCTCGCCGATTGGTGCACAAGATTATGCCCCGGAATTGTTACTAGCAGACATTGAACGGCGAGAGGGTAACTTAGACGCCAGTGCTCAGCGCTATGAAGGAATTCTAGCAGCGAACCCAGCGGCTCGAATTCGCACCGACGCCCAACGGGGACTGGCTGGCGTTCGCTTGGCCCAAGGACAACTCAATGCCGCTCTGACAATTTACGATCGCCTGTTAGCCACCAATCCCGATGACTTGGCTAGCCAACTAGGGCAAGCCAGCATTCGCTATCAAACCCAACAAATTTCGGAGACTGAAGCGGAAGCGGTGCTCGATCGCTGGTTACGCACGGAACCTGTGCCAGAGCCGTCGCCGGAACTATTTAGCTTGGTGGGGGCACTGCCGCCTGCGATCGGGCGGCAACCGCTGTATGAGTCGCTGTTAACGGTAGAACCAGATCATGTGGCAGTAAATCGCCGCTTGGTGCAGGTATTAGCCACTCTCGATCCCGATCGGGCTAGAACCCAAGTAGCGCAACTGGTGCAAGACAATCCTGGTAATCTCAATGCCTATTTTGTCCAGGCAGAACTGGCGCAAGCGTTGGGTGATTTGGACTGGGCCGGGCAAAGCTACGAACGGATCTTGCAGCAACAGCCCAATCGTATCGATGCCTTGTCCGCCTTGGGTGGGGTGCGATTCCAGCAGCGGCGCTATGCCGAGGCGACCGAGCTATACAACCAAGTGTTGGCCCTGCGTCCGGACGATGGGGAAACGCAACGCGTGTTAGCCGAATTGAAAGCGGCACAAGATCAGCCCTATGTAGCGATCGACGAACTGCGTCAAGTACAACAGAGGCAGACTGAAACCGGAGAAGCGGATTCGCGAGTCGATCGTCGAATTCGACAACTCCAGCTTGATGTGCTCAGGCGGCGCGGCTTTCAACCTGCCTGGGAGCGCTACTAACTTCACTCATGGAGATGATGTTCTCAATGCTGCCGACACGACTCTTGATGCCGATTGTCCGTGCCAATCGCTGGGTGTTGCTGAGCGCCTTGGCTTGTTTGATGGTCCTGATTCCTTGCTTCTCACAACCTGGATTGACACAGCCCGACGTACAGGTTTGTTTACAACCTGCAATCGAGACCTCATTAACTAATTTTTCCAAGGATATTTCATTGCTCTCCCTACCATCCGTGACATCGCCGGAAACCTTCGCAGTTTTACAGCAAAGTTGGTTAGCCTATCGCGATCGCTTTATTCAGGCGGATGGGCGCGTCATCGATCGAGAAATGGACGATCGCACCGTCTCTGAAGGACAGGCCTACGCCATGCTGCGTGCCGTGTTGATCAATGATGCCGATACCTTTGCCCGCACTCTCACGTGGGCTGAAAACAACCTCAGCCGCAAAGATGAAAAGGGTGAACGCACTGATTCGCTGTGGGCCTGGAAATGGGGACGGCAGACGAATGGGGAATGGCAAACGCTCGATGCCAACTTTGCCAGCGATGCCGATGTGGATGCGGCAGTGGCGCTCATTTTGGCGGCCCGGCGGTGGAACTGTCCGGCTTATGCCGATCTGGCGCACGCTAAGCTGAAAGACCTGTGGAACCTTTCTACGATTCGGATCAAAGGCAAGCGCTATCTTCTACCTGGCCCCAATGACTCCTTCCGGCAAGCCAAAGATCTGGTAGTGCTCAATCCCTCCTACTTTGCGCCCTATGCCTTTCGCTTATTTGACCAAATCGATCGCCGCAATTGGTCACGCTTAGTAGATACCAGCTACAGCGCCCTAGAAGAATCGGCCAGCTTATCAGCAGTAGGGCTACCCGGTGATTGGATTGCTCTCAATCGCAAAACGGGCAAATTTGAACCCGTGCAAGAAACTGAAACGCTGCGATCGAGCTATGGATTTGATGCCTATCGAGTTTGGTGGCGAATTGCTTGGGATTTAGCCTGGTATGGCGAACCACGGGCTGAAGAATATTTGAGTCAACACTTATCTCACTTGCAACAGCGCTGGCAAATGACTCAAACCATTCCCGCTCGCATTAGTTTGCAGGGAGATGCCTTGGTTGATTATGAAGCCACGTCCCAGTATGCCATGTTGTACTATGCCTTTCGCCTAATCGATCGTCCAGTGGCAGAGCAAATCTATCAACAAAAGCTAGAACCCGCCTATCAGGATGGTTTCTGGGATAATGATTCTGCTTACTATACGCAAAACTTGGCTTGGTTTGGGCTATTGCCGTTTACCGTTTCAGAGGATTTGATGCGGGCCCAATCGCGCTGCATTAACTTTTTAGGATCAATTCCTAATTATCTTTTAGATGAACCTGCTTCACCTCCTCACACTCAGGGAGACACTGGAGGTCTCTTTGCTTGTCGATCGTTATCTTAAGGTTTTGTTTTAATTTTTCCTAATCTACCTCTAGCCGTATGAAATATCGTCACCGCTCTACCCGTTCATCTGCTCGCGATCGTCTCTTGCGAAATCGCATTTCTGGTCATGACATCAGTTGCAAATCGCATCATCGTGTTTCGCGATCAATAGTTTCTCAAAAACTAGCGATTCTACTCACCTGTGTATTGACTAGCAGTCTTATTGCTGTCACTTTGCCGCTGATTTCTACGGCTCAGGCTCAGCGTGAACCTGAACCGGCATCCATCTCTCAACCATCTCCATCTACATCCCTATCTCCATCACCTACCTATGTTCTGCCCTCGTCAACTGATGTTCCAGTTGTGGAGCCGCCCGCTGGTGGACAATATGTACTAGAATTTAACCGCAGTCCAGTCGTGGGCAATCGTCTACGTCTGGAAAGTATTTATGATGAAGTGCGCTTGGGATTCACGCGACCGCGCAACTGGACCCCGGAAAATGTTCAAGTACTGCTGCGCTATCGCCATTCAGCAGCGCTCTATGCCAGTCGTTCAAACCTGACCGTGTTGGTGAATGGAACGAGCATCGGTAGTGTCCCGCTGAACAAGCCGCGGGGCGAAATTGGTAGCGTTACGTTGAGTGTGCCAAAGGATTTGATCCAGGACTACAACGAAGTAGTGGTGGCGGCGCTGCAAAACAACTCGCCGACGTGTACCCAAGATCCCTACGATCCGTCCTTGTGGTCAGAGATTTTACCAGACTCTAAGATTGTGTTTGATTTTCAGCCACAACCTGTGGCAATGGACTTCAACCGCTACCCCTATCCAGTTTACGATACGCTGAGCTTGCAAACTAATCAGGTAGCCTATTTACAACCAGAAACCTTAAACGAGGCGTGGCTGACAGCAGCAACTCGCTATCACGCCTCCCTCGGTCGAGTAGCAGACTATCGTGCCCTCGATACCCGTTTGGTGCAATCGTTAGATGAGGTGGAAGAAACCGATCGGCTTGTTATTATTGGTACACCAGAGAATCAGGCGGCTTTGTCCTCGCTCGATTTGCCCCTGCCGCTACAAAACGGACGCATTTTAGACGCCGAGCAAAAAGTACTGCCGCCGGATGTGGGTGTGCTGATGTTAACGACGACCGCCGATCGACGAGTTCCTGTTTTGGTAGCAACCGGAAATGGAGATGCGGGTGTCACCAAAGCCGTGCAATTCCTAGTACAGGCTCAAGATCAAAAAATTGGTACAGGGAATGTCATTTTTGTAGAACAAGTTAATGAAATTCCTTCTCCCGCATTGCGCGAATGGCCCAATTACTTACCCATTGAAGATTCATTCAAACTGGCAGATCTGCGATCGTTCAATGGTGAACCCTACAACGATGTCACGGTGCGTGGCTCTCATGCTCCTGCACTAGAGTTTGATTTTCGGGCATTACCAGACGATCAATTTTTGCCGGGAAGTTCCATGATCCTGCGCTACAGTTATGGCCCTCAAACGAATCCCGTTACCTCACTGGTAGAAGTGGAACTTGACGGCATTCCCCTAGACGGACGCCGCTTGACTTCAACTAATGGCGCCAATCGACAAGAATTTCGTCTTGACTTACCCACCGATCGCATCAAGCCCAACTCTAAAATGCAGGTGAATTTTCGCCTTGATCCGCGTGAACGCCGTTCTTGTAGCCGCGTTACCGATCAGCAGCTTTGGGGCACAATTCATGCGGATACCAGTTTCAGCTTGCAGCGGCAAAACGTGGTGCGCCTGCCCGATCTAGAGTTATTTCGCTATGGTTATCCGTTTGCGGCTCCGCAGGATCTGTCTGCCACCGCGATGGTTGTTCCTGATCAACCCAGCGATGCCGATCTATTGCTGTTGCTAGAAGCTAGCGAACGACTGGGGCGATTGAGCAAAGCTGATTCAATTAAACTCAATGCCTATCGTGCCAGCCAATTACCACCCGAAGCACGCAATCAAGCTCATTTAATTGCGATCGGCACACAGGCTCAGTTTCCTTTCCCCGAAGCCTTCCAAGGTAGTGGATTTGCACTGAACGCTGCTTCGGTGCGCCAGTGGCAACAGAGCCAAATTCAAACCAACCCCGATCGGGGCGGCGTCGTGAAACAAATGGTATCGCCGTGGAATCAAGAGCGAGTGTTGCTGGTGCTGACCGGACAAACCGATGCAGGACTTGAGCAAGTGCGCCATCTCATTGGGCAAGATCCGCTGTTCTATCAACTAGAGGGAGACACAGTGCTGATTAGCGCCAACCGCGATAACCCATCTCCCTATGAAGCCAACGACTACAACCTAGAGTTTTTGCAGGAATCGCCCCAGCGTCAAATTGTAGGCGATCAGAGAAGTTGGTGGTTATTGCTACGAAGCAACTGGTTTATTTTGGTTCCCGCTGTCGTGGTAGCTGCCCTCTTCCTTTATGGCGTCGCGCAACTGTACCTGAAACGAGTCGCCGTCCAGCAGCGCTAGAAGCAAAGAGGAGAGGTGAAGGATAAAAGAAAAGATGAAACATGCCCCACTCCCGACTCCTCGCCCCCCAGTTCCCACAGCCGATCGCAACAGGAGCATTTGATGGTCAGTCCTTCTTCCAAGCCGCATCGAACCCCAGCATGGCTCGATCGATTTAAGGAAAATTTTACACATTGGCTGGTAGACGATATTCCACAGCTATTTGATTGGCTGTTGCAGTGGTTAAGCCGTCGCCAGTTAATTGTGCTATTAAGCTGTTTGTTGTGGCTCTTCACCCCGCTCATCTCAGTGCGTCCAACACTTTGGCAACAGGGATTTGTGGCACTGTTGTTAATTAGCGTAGGACGGTTTTTGCTGCATTTAGAAGAACGACAGCGACGATCGACAACGAGCGAGCAGTTACATTTACTGTTGATGTGCCTGAGTGTGATGGTGACATTGCGGTACTTCTATTACCGCACAATTTATACCCTCAACTTTGATACGTGGGTGAATACAGTTTTTTCTGTTCTGTTATATATGGCAGAGATGTATGCTATCGCTACGTTGATGTTGGCATACTTTCAAACGGCCCGAATTCGACATCGGGAACCGATCGACATTTCTACCATTCCTGAGAACAACTTACCCACGGTTGATGTCTACATTCCCACCTATAACGAAGATGTAGAAATTGTACGGAAAACCATCCTGGGTGCATTGGCGATCGACTATCCAGCCGCGAAGAAACGAGTGTATGTGCTAGATGATGGCCGCAAGTTTCACGATCGCCGTATTCACCTCTATCGCATTTGTGAAGAGTTGGGCTGTACACTGTTAACCCGAACTAATAACGATCATGCGAAAGCGGGGAATATCAACACAGCACTGCAAAAAACGCACGGCGATCTGATTTTGATTCTTGATTGTGATCACATTCCCTCGCGCCCATTTCTACAAGAAACGGTTGGATTTTTCTTAGATGAAAAAGTAGCACTGGTGCAAACCCCGCACTGGTTCTATAATCCTGATCCGTTTGAGCGCAACTTGAAAACGGGCGGACGTGTGCCTGTTGGCAATGAGTTGTTCTACAAAGTCTTGCAGAAAGGAAATGATTTCTGGAACGCGGCGTTCTTCTGTGGTTCAGCGGCGATCGTGCGACGTAAACCGCTGATGGAAGTGGGCGGCATTGCGGTAGAAACGGTGACAGAAGATTGTCATACCTCACTGCGGCTGCATTCACTAGGCTACCGAACGGTGTATTACGACAAAATCATGGTGGCAGGATTAGCCCCCGAAAAATTCTCGGCCTATGTGGGGCAACAGGTGCGCTGGGCGCGGGGCATGGCGCAAATTTTGCGGCTAGAGCATCCCTTAGTAAACCCCAAACTGAAGCTCAGCATTGGGCAACGATTGTGTTATTTCAGTGCCACCTCTCACTTCTTCTTTGGCTTTCCTCGCCTGATGTATGCCGTCGCTCCAACACTATTTCTGTTGTTTGGTATCAACTCAGTCCGTGGTTTGGGTCTAGAAACGTTGTTTTATGCGTTGCCGCACATTGTACTATCGATGCAAACCAACCACATTCGCTATCGACATGTCCGCTTTTCGTTCTGGAACGAAATTTATGAATTTGCCATGTCGTTCCAAGCAGGAATTGTAACGATGCTGGCGATGGTGAATCCCAAACTCGGCAAATTTAACGTCACCGATAAAGGGTTAACCGTCACTGAACGTAAGTTTGACCTAGACTCGATTCGCTATTTGGTGATTTTGGGAGCTATTACCAGTGCCTCACTGATTGCAGTTCCGTTTTGGCTCTTGCTCAGCCCCCGCGATACAGAGGCGGTTCTAATTAATGCCCTATGGTGTACGTTTAATATTCTGCTGGTGCTAGCTGCCTGTTTAGCTGCATTCGAGCAACCCCAACTACGCAGTGCCCACCGTTTACCGCGCCAATTGACCGCCATTATCCACAGTGGCGATCACAGTTGGACCGGACGAACCATGAACGTCAGCGAATCCGGTGCGTCGATTTTGTTGGATGTTTGGCCCAATATTCCCGATCAGGTGCGGGTGGAGTTGATTGGCGATTTTGGCGCACGGGCGTTATTAGACGCAGAAGTGGTGCGCGGCATTGCCACCGACAGGCTAGAAACCGTACTCGCAGTGAATTTCATCAATGTTAGTCGTACTCAATTAGATGATTTGATTTTAGTGATCTTTTCCGATGTGCAAGAGTGGTACTCGCAGAAGCGCCGAGAGGCTGATAAGCCCCTAGATTCGCTGCGGTTCATTTCTAATAGCCTCAGACGAGCCTTTCGCGAATTTCGCCCAGAGATTGGGGTCAAGGTGCGCAAATATGTGGATGCTGATGTGCAGCTTTACTGGGAAGGCTGGGAAGGGAGTTCTTACAATGCTAAACTCACCGAGATGGGACTACGAGAGTTGCGGTTGGAATATAGTGGGCCATCGATTTTGCACCTAGATGCTGTTCGAGTGACGCAACCCCTAGTTGCATTGGCTATGGGGCATGACAAAACTGACCCCTATGCCTATAGTTTGCTAGCCCAGGTACAAATGGTGGAAGAATTGCCGCCGCTTCCGGCTGATTATTTTTCCGAAACGTATGTACAACGAGTGGCGATCGAACTGCGCTTTCCCGAATTTCTCGATCGGCAGCAGCAGAACAAAATTCGGCGCATTTTGCAGTTGCTAGATAGTGAACGGGAAAATTCCCTGTCGGCTTAGGAAAGGGGGAGGTTGGCTTGCTTAAGCCTTACGACATCTTCACGCTTGCAGCCTAGATCTTCACAAACCCATCCTAGAAACATGGAATAGATTTGATAGGCTAGGTGAAAGATTACCTATGCAGTCGTTAATTCGTTCATTGATCGCTAATTGAAGCGATCGTTGACTTCTGTGAAGCGTTTCGTAACAGCTTCCACCTCAAGTTTTTAGGGACGCGCTACCACAGCTATCTTGTCGATTTTCTCTTTCAGCCTTTTTTCTTTCAGCCTGTTGATGACAGTTGTGCAATCGTCTGACCTCAGTTGGCTCACGGTCGATCGCAATTCATCATCTCTTTAAGATTCATGCCATTCTGCTGAGCTATTGATGAGAAGCTTGATTTCAAAATTGGCAGTGTTATTTTCGGCAGAAGTTGACTGATGAAGGTGATTTCGCTTGAAAAATGTTCAAGGTAGCTGTTACTAGTTTCCATCTACTGTTGAAGCTTGTCCTAATTTAAGTTTAATTTGTAACTTTTAATGGGCAGATTACAGCAATTACCATTCAACTCATTCAACCCACATTGTTTCAATTTCATTCCCAAACTTAATTATAGTCCGCATCAACTGAACTGACCAACCATTGTGATAAGGGCGTTCTCAAATACTGTGCAGCCTCATCAGGAGTGCTTTCATCTTCGCGATAAGGCTCGTTCAGATCTTGCCCCACAAGTTCAACGGAGCGATACACATGAATACCACGACTATGGCTAGCTACAGACCTTTTCAGAAGTTGCATCCTTTAACGCTCTTGGCACAATTGTCCAGTCGCCAAGCGAACGGCTGTCTACAGGTATCCAATGGTTCTACCTCGTGGTTACTGTATCTGGAACAAGGGAAACTGTTGTATGCCACCAATTCAATGAACCCGTTTGAACGGCTCGATCGGCATTTGCGTCGGCTCAGCGCTCAAATTCCCAGTTTGGTGAGTGCAGTTCGGGTACAAGTGCGGTTGCTGTTTGAAACACAGGTAGAAAATGCATCGGGGCTACCCGCTGACTATCAGGCCATTTGCTGGCTTGTAGAGCAGCAGCATCTTCAGTCCAATCAAACTAGTCTTTTAATTGAAGCCCTGGCAGTTGAAGTCATCGAGTCGTTCCTGACGGTTCAAGATGGCAGCCACGAACTAGTTCCACCAGAGCAGTTGAACGAGATGCCCAAGTTCTGTCAGCTTGACTTGCGGTTTCTTGTCGAACAGTGTCAAACCCGCCAGCGGCAGACGGCTCGGGCTGTAACGAAATCGCCCGTTGAACAACCATTTATTGCGAATCAACCTCCTCAACAAAACGGCATGGGCTTGAAGCCGGAGATAGATTCGGAACCAGAACCTGCTTCAGAGCCAACGGTGCCGACGACGACGACCCCAGCGATCGCCAATTCTGATCCTGGACGTCCCCAATTCACCGTTCCATCCTTACTAAGTTCCACCAGTAAAACCCACTACACGATTGCTTGCATTGACGATAGCCCCACTGTGCTGCAAGCCATTCGATCGTTTCTTGACGACAAAAGCTTCACAGTTTTGATGATCGATAACCCGGTGAAAGCCTTAATGCAAATCGTGCGCAGCAAACCCGATCTCATTTTGCTAGACGTCACCATGCCCAACCTCGACGGCTATGAACTATGTTCATTATTGAGGAAACATCCTAACTTCCGCTATACCCCCGTGATTATGGTAACTGGCAATACTGGTTTTATCGATCGAGCCAGAGCGAAATTAGTTGGTGCATCGGGCTATTTAACGAAACCCTTTACCCAGTCAGATTTAGTGAAGATGGTGTTCAAGCATTTGACCTAGTTGGGGATTAGGGGTTGGGGGTTAGGAATTAGAAGCAACATACTCATCGACCTATGTACTCATCTACGTTTTATTCTTTACCTCTCGTTCTTCATTTCGGACTTATCCTTCATCCTTTATTCCTCAAAATCCGGATGTCGATAGCGTTTGCAGAAAGAATTAATTGACTTGCAAGGAATTTAGAATGAGCACAACCTTGATGGGCACCATTTTAATTGTTGAAGATACCCTTTCCGAGATGGAATTGATCACCCATTATTTGCGAGAAAGCGGGTACAGCGTTATCGGTGCGGTGAGTGCCAAAGAGGCGTTGAATCTAGCGATCGAACAAAAACCAGATGTGATTGTGACAGATATTGTCATGCCTGGTATGAGTGGATTTGAATTATGTCGCAACTTAAAAAAGAACCCGGCCACGGAAAAAGTTCCCGTGGTCATTTGTACATCTAAGAATCAGGAAATCGATCGGCTTTGGGGAATGAAACAAGGGGCCGATGCTTACATCACTAAACCCTTTACTCGTGAACAACTCATTCGCGCAATCAAGTCTGTTGCTGGCTAATGCTATGAATTCCTCTGCTCTGGTTCCTTCCTCAAAAAATTCCTCTCGTCGTACGTCAGGAGATGCTTACCTGCGGTTTGAATTGTGCCCTCAAACTTCAGCGGTTCTATTCATGCGCTATGTGCAAGAAGCCATGATTTTGTCGGCCCGTCGCCTGACCCCCATGCCCAACATGCCTCCCTGTATGTTGGGGTTGATGAACCGCCGCAGTCGCGTTCTTTGGGTGGTGGATCTAGCGCAAATGCTAGGTTTGGCAATTTTGGATACTAATGCTCAGCAGTACAGTTTAGTGCTCATTCAAGTGGGAGCGGTGTCATTGGGATTAGCGGTACAACGGGTAGAAGGAATTGCTTGGATTGATCCCAACCAAACGCAACCGCCGATCGGTCAAGTGCTACCGTCCTTGCTTCCCTATTTACGAGGCTGTGCCGTTCAACAACAAGAGCACAGACAAGACATTTTGTTGATGCTGGATGCGGAGGCGATCGCCCAGTCTCCGATTTTGCGCAACCCATAAACCATCTCTCGTTTGCGATTTTTCATTCCTCTCTCGTCTAGCCGTGCTATAGGGCATTCGTTGTATGACTACTCAACCTCGTCACCTCTCCGCTGATGACCACTCGGGACAACCAGAAGACTCCTTTTCGTTTCAACCCATGCTCGATTCATCAACAGAGCGACCAGAGCGACCAGAGCGACCAGATGCAAGCAAGCCATCTCCTCTGATGCGCCATCCAGATGTTCAATCCAGCAAACCCATCACCGAAGGATCGCGGCTGCAATGGTTCTATGACATGCCTGTTCGCCGCAAACAATTGACCGGGCTGATTACGTCTGAGGTGATCTCAGTTGTGGGACTAGTGGGCGTCGGCTCCTTCTTGATTGTGGCAGGCGGGCGTGCCCAGTTGCTGCAACAAGCCAAGTCAGAACTCTCCGTTACCGATCTGGCTTATAACATCAAAGTTAACCAGATGGGATATGGCTTTCGGGGGCAGTCAGACAATGCTGCCATTATTGCAGCCGCTCGGGAAGCGGCATCAGGTCGTCTTCCGGCTCCAGAAACGATCGATCCAGTAGAACGCATTCTTAAAAATGAGGTGACAGCCCGAGAAATTGAGTATGCCACGCTAGTCGGTCGGGATTTACGCATCATCGCCGGAGCCAATGCCGATCGACGCGGCGAGCGATTTGACCCTGGTGGACTGGTGGGCACAGTGTTGGCCAATCCGCGCCAAATTAAAACGAATGCGATTGTCAGTTGGGAAGAACTGCAACGGGAAGCGCCACCTCTGCCTGAAGGCTTAACCGAGCAAGATGCCCTCATTCGCTATGTGCTGACGCCGGTCAAAGATCCCACCACTCAAGAGGTACTGGGTGTGTTGGTAGCAGGGGATATTGTCAACAACAAATTGCCGATCGTTCAGGGAACCGTCGAAGCCTTCGACAATGGCTACAGCGCTGTTTACACCCGCCAGCCAGACGGAACGTTTCAGCTAGCGACCGCTCTACAGTTGCCAGATAATAGTCCGATCGAAGCGGCACGTCCCGCTATTCCGTTGTCTGATACCAACATTTTGGAGTGGGCCACCCAGCAATCGAACGGGCCAGTCACGCGCCGGATGCAAATTGGTGATCAAACCTACACCGTTGCGGCTCAGGCGGTCTACGACTTTAATAATCAACCTGTGGGGGTATTAGTTCGAGGCACATCGGAAGTCGCTTTAAATCAACTGCTGCGCAACAGTTTGCTGCTACAGCTTGTGATTGCAGCCCTGGCCTTGGCGGCTGACATTGTTTTGGCAGGGTTGTTGGGGCGTGCCGTGGCCAATCCAATCGAGGAATTGCGCCGGGCAAATCGGCGGTTTGCCGAGGGCGATCGCAGTGCCAGAGCGAAACTGTTTGCCAAAGATGAGATTGGGCAACTGGTGGGAACCTTTAATCAGCTAGCTGATACGGTGGTGCGGTCGGAAGCAGTCCTAGAAGAGCAATTTCATCGTCAGGAAGCGTCTGCTAGACGATCGCAGCTACTCGCAGAGTTAACCAGCCGCATTCGCCAGTCGTTGGATTTTGACGAAATTCTCAAAACCTCGGTGACGGGTGTGCGCGAGGTGCTTAAGGTCGATCGGGTCTTAATCTATCGCTTTAATCCAGATTTGAAGAGCGGTGTCATTGTGGCGGAATCGGTGGGTCGCGGTTGGCTGAAAGCATTAGGGCAAACCATTCACGATCCACTGGTTCCTGGGGCGATTGAACGTTTCAAGAGCGGTCGCATTTCTACGATTGATGATTTGGCCACCGCAGAACTGAGCGAATGCCACTGCGAAATCCTGCGTCGCCTAGAGGTGCGAGCTAATATGGTGGCGCCGATCGTGATTGGCGATGACCTGATTGGATTGTTGTGTGCGCATCAATGTTCTGGGCCCAAACATTGGGAAGAAGAAGAACTTGATTTAATACAACAGATTTCTACTCAGGTAGGCTATGCCTTGGCTCAAGCCACAGTGCTTAGACAGCAGGAAGAAACAGCCGAGCGCGAACAGCAATTGACGAAAATTATCTTGCACATGTGGGAATCGCTGGAGCGCGAAACAATTTTCCAGACCGTGGTGCACGATACCCGCGCCGTCCTCAAGACCGATCGCCTGCTTGTGTTTCTCTTCGATGAAAAGTGGGAAGGCACCGTAGTGGCAGAGTCCGTCGAGCCAGGCTATCCTGCTGCAATGGGCGCGCAGATTGCCGATCCGTGCTTTACCGAGAAATACATTGAACAATATCGTCAGGGACGGGTAAAAGCCACAGATAATCTACAAGAAGCGGGGTTAACCCAGTGCCACCTAAAGCTGTTGGCTCCGTTCCAGGTGAAGGCCAATTTGGTTGCTCCGATTAAAGTAGACGATCGGCTGTTGGGGCTATTAATTGCCCATCAGTGTTCCGGGCCACGCCACTGGCAGGATGGTGAAATTAAATTTTTCCGTCAATTGGCGGCTCAGCTTGGGTTTGCCCTAGAGCAAGCGGAGTTGTTTGCCGAATTAGAGCAAGCACGCCTCAAAGCCGAGAAGCTATCGGAAGAAAGACGGCTACAAAAAGAAGCCCTGCAACTTCAGTTACTGGATTTGCTGAGTCAGGTAGAAGGAGCCGCACGCGGAGATCTAACGGTGCGCGCCGATGTCACCGATGGGGAAATTGGTACAGTAGCCGATTTCTTCAACTCGATTGTGGAAAGCTTGCGACAAATTGTGACTCAGGTAAAACAATCTGTTGTGCAGGTGAATGCGTCCCTCGGAGAAAACGAAGCGGCGATTCAACGCTTGGCCGAACAAGCTCTGCAACAAGCCGATGAAACCACACGCACCCTTAGCTCGATCGAAATGATGACGCGATCGATTCAGGTCATGGCTGAAAATGCTCAGCAAGCAGCGAAGGTCGCTAAATCGGCTTCTACGACGGCTGAGATGGGTGGCTCGGCGATGGATCTCACCGTACAAAATATTCTGAGCTTGCGGGAAACGGTGGGCGAAACGGCCAAAAAGGTCAAACGCTTAGGCGAATCATCGCAACAGATCTCTAAAGTAGTATCGCTGATTAATCAAATCGCCATGCAAACCAATTTACTGGCTATCAATGCCGGGATTGAAGCAGCACGGGCGGGTGAGGAAGGACAAGGATTTGCCGTGGTTGCCGAAGAAGTAGGTGAACTAGCAGCCCGATCGGCCGCAGCCACTCAGGAAATTGAACGCATTGTAGACAACATTCAGCGCGAAACCAGCCAAGTTGTCGAAGCGATGGAGCAAAGCACTGCGCAAGTAGTGGAAGGTACACACCTAGTAGAAGACGCCAAACAAAGCCTCCAGCAAATCCTGGATGTTTCTCAACAAATTGATCAGTTGGTGCAGTCGATTTCAGAAGCGACCGTTTCACAGGTGTCAACTTCGGAAGTGGTATCCAAGCTGATGAAAGAAATTGCACTGGTATCTGAACAGACTTCACAATCCTCGCATCAGGTATCATCGGCACTGCGCCGCACGGTTGAAGTTGCTCAAACCTTACAAGCTTCGGTAGGAGCATTTGAAGTCGGTGCGGATATCTAGAAAAGGATAAAGTCTCAAGGATAAACCTAGCATTTCCTTTGTATCCTTCTGTATCCTTCAGCCTTTCGCCTTTCGCCTTTGTCCTCTTTCCTCCCCTATCTACCCCCTCTAGAGCTATGTCACAGGATAAGGAACTCGAAATACAGCTTCAGTTTCTCGATGAGGCGCAGGAGTACCTGGATACCGTAGAGGCAGCGCTCCTGGGATTAGCCAACAGTGGCGTTGACAGTCAAAAGATCAATGCTGCTTTGCGGGCCGCTCACTCTGTCAAAGGCGGTGCAGCGATGATGGGATTTCAAGCCCTGAGTCAGTTGTCCCACCGCTTGGAAGATTCGTTTAAGGTGCTCAAAGTTCAAAAGAATACAATCGCCATTGATACAGACCTGGAATGGCTGTTGTTGTCTGGGTTGGACTGTTTACGGCGCGTGACCGAAGACTGTCGTCAACGACGATCGATCGATGCCGCTTGGTTAAATGACCATGCACAACCAATTTTTGATCAATTGCGCGATCGACTAGGCGAACCCCAAGCCGAAGATGCCACCTCGGTGCTGTCACCAGAAGAAGGGCAGGATGTTGTGCGGCTGATCTTTGAAACCGAAGTAGATGGCTGCCTTCAGCGCTTAGAAACAGCGATTCAAACCCAAGATCCCTGCTTGCGAGAAGAAGTTGAAATTTTGGCGCAAGAATTAGAAGGACTGGGAGAAATGTTGCAACTGCCAGCCTTTACGCAATTGTGCCAATCGATTGCGCAGCATTTGACCTCCACCGATCGAGTGGTTGTGGTCGCCCAAGCTGCCCTGGAAGCCTGGAGACGCTCACAAGCCTGTGTATTGACTGGTAATCACAGTGCGCTGCCCGATCGCATTCAGGTAGAAGGAGTTGTGATTTCTGACGCAGCAAGTCCTGAGATCGCAGCGTTTGATTGGGGCACAGAATCAATATCAGAAGCGATCGAACCAGCCGTTGATCCATTCTTTCATTCAACAGACTTTGAGCAATCCGAGTTTGCTTCAGCAGAATTCGATGATTTCAACGATACAGACCGATCGCCAGTTGAACCGCTTGTCGATTCAGATGAATTTGACGTTCCTGCTGCGTTAGCTTCAACCGAACTCACTAATTTTGAGTTAACCGGTTCTGAATTGACGAAGGCTGATCAACTCGATTCTGAGCAAGTTGATGCTGCAACACCCCATTCGCCTACCTTCCATCAGGAGTCACTAGATTCGTTCACAAATCCATTTTCGCTTTCTGAATTAGACTCGTCCTCCGTCAACACCGACTACGAAGCCCAAATTGTTAAGTCCGATCGATCGGATGCACAGACGTTTCATTCACCCAAAGATACCTATAAAGCAGAGTTTCAGATTTCTAGTGATACAGCCTCTGCTTCGTTTACAGAAGAAATTCAAGACAATACGGTTCGTGTTCCAGTCAAGCATCTTAATCATCTTAATGATTTGTTAGGCGAATTGACCATCGAACGAAATCGCCTTGATCTTCACCTGAAACGGTTACGCAGTTTAATTCGGACAATGACTCTGCGGGTGCAAGTTCTTGATCAATCAAATTCTCAATTGCGTAATGCTTACGATCGCGTTACAACCAAATCTTTGACAACCTCACCATTGCTCTTAGCTTCAGCAAATGTAGAGGTGCCGCTTGAATCCATTTCGACAACAAACAGCGAGAATCATTTACACAATCAATTTGATGAACGGTTTGATGCGCTGGAAATGGATCGCTACAATGAGCTACATTTATTGTCCCAAGAAGTGATGGAAACAATCGTCCAGATTCAAGAAGTCACCAGCGATATAGAACTGGGGCTGGACGATACCGAGCAAATTAATCGCGACTTACATAAAACTACCAAGCAACTGCAAATTGGCCTCAGCCAAGTACGGATGCGTCCCCTATCTGATGTGGTGGATCGCTTTCCTAAAGCTATCCGGGAATTATCTCTTCAGTACAACAAGCCAGTTCAACTTAAAGTTCACGGAAGCAATACTTTAGTCGATCGCAATATTCTGGAAGCTTTAAGTGATCCATTGCTACATTTGATTCGCAATGCGTTTGATCATGGTATTGAGGACTCGGAGACTCGCCGTTCTCATGGAAAACCAGAACAAGGGTTGATCGAAATTCAAGCATTTCATCGGGGTAATCGCACAATTATTACCGTTCGAGATGATGGTAGAGGGATTTCGCTAGAGAAAATTCGATCGCGAGCACAACAAATGGGGCTAGACGAAATGTTGCTCGCAGCGGCAACGGACGAAGAACTGCTGTCGCTAATTTTTGAACCCGGATTTAGCACCACCGATCGTGTGACTGATTTATCTGGGCGTGGTATTGGCATGGATGTGGTGCGCAACAACTTGAAACAAGTGCGGGGTGAAATTCGTGTTAGCACCGAAGCTGGGCTGGGAACCACTTTCACTTTGTCAGTTCCATTTACGTTGTCGATCGCCCGAGTATTGCTGGCTGAAGCGGGCGGCATGTTGATTGCCTTCCCCACCGATGTCATTGAAGAAGTGACAATTTTAGAGCCAGAGCAAGTCACCAACACCGCTGGCAGTGAAGCGCTGCGCTGGCATGATCAGTTACTGCAATTGATCCGATTGTCGCGCTGGCTAAAGTTTAATTGTCCTCGTCAGATGGATGGTCTGGAAACACCACCGACCATTAACGAGCCAGCCGTGTTAATTCTGAATCAGGCTGACCAACGCATGGGAATGCAGATCGATCGCTGTTGGGGGGAACAAGAAGTAGCCCTCCGCAAAGTTGAAGGCAATCTTCCATTACCACCTGGCTTCAACAGTTGCACCATCCTAGGAGATGGGCGAGTTGTGCCTTTGGTCAGCATCTCGGAAATGCTGCATTGGATTGCAAGCTGCGATCGCGCAGAATTCTTGACCGGTGATCAGGCGATCGCCCCTAGCTTGCCCGAAAGCGGAGGGGGACGGTTGCCTGCGCCAACAATTATTCCGACGCGCAAGCCTACTATCCTAGTGGTTGATGATTCCATCAATGTGCGCCGCTTGTTGGCGCTGACGTTGGAAAAAGCGGGCTATCAAGTAGCCCAAGCGAAAGATGGGCAAGATGCCATTGACAAACTCACAGCCGGCTTGCAGGTTCAAGCGGTGATCTGCGACATTGAAATGCCTCGATTAGATGGCTACGGCTTCCTGGCCAAAGTGAAATCGACCCCTACTCTGGAGCAATTGCCTGTTGCCATGTTGACCTCTCGCAGTGGCGATAAGCACCGGCAATTAGCGATGAACCTTGGTGCAACTGCCTATTTCTCTAAACCATACAATGAACAGGTGCTGCTCCAAACCCTGAGTCGGCTAATTGACCTAGCCCCCGCTAGTTAATTCTTACTAGTCCGTTTCAGCGCTTACTCTTCACATGTGGCCCTATGACGCTCTCTCACTATCGGCGCGATCGACGCAATTTGACTCGGCGTGAAACAACCCAGCAACTAATTGTCTTTCGCATTCGTCGGGATTGGTTTGCGCTGCCAATTCGGGCTGCCTATCGAGTGATTCCGCTGGGGCAAGTGTATGGTATCCAAGGCGATGTCAGCCTAACTCGTTATCAAGATCGGGATGTCAGTATCATTGATATTCAACGCCGCATTTTTGGGGATGGTCAAAAACCGATCGATCGTCCCAGTTTGCCCACGTCATCCTCAACTGCTGCGTCTCACATTACCAGCCAGAACACAGCGTCGATCGAAAGAACCGGACAGCATCACCTTTTGCTTTTACAAAGCGCAGAAGGAGAGTTAATTGGCATTCCGCTCAATGAGTTTCCAAGTCTGCGCCGTGTGCCAGAGTCGGCGTTCACACCTGTTCCCCAAACTTATTTAGCCGAAGGAGGGATTCGCTGCGTCAGTGCCCTGATCACCTCACCTCAAAACGAAGCACCCATTTTTTTACTGAATCTTAATCAACTGATTGATAGTCAAGTTAATCTACCTCTAATTAAAGATAAGTAGAGAAATATATTTCATTTCAGCCAACAATATACGAATTAATTAAACGAGACTATGAACTTGTTGATGAAACAGATAAACAAATAATTATGAGCATTCGAACAATTTTAGCTGTGATATCTGTACTGGCTGCGCTCTTGCCGCTCGTTATTCATGTGGCCATGAATACTTCTGTCACCCGGTCGCTAGAAATCAGCGAAACTGATAGCGATCATTCAATCCAAAATCAGCCAGCCCCTACCCAAGATATAGGGGCGATCGGGCACAATAAGCAGTGTGCAGGTTGTGACCTAACTGAAGTCAATTGGCGCGGACTAGATATGAGCCGCGCGAACTTACGAGGAGCACAGTTACAACGAGCTAACCTTCAAGGAACAAAGCTGATCAACGCCGTGCTAACAGGTGCAAACCTGAATCAGTCCAACCTCTCACAAGCGCATTTGTATGGCGCTGATTTGAAGACCGCCAGCTTGCAAGACGCCAATTTAGAAAACGCTCAATTACTGCATGCCAGTTTGACCAATGCAGACTTAACCGATGCTGTGTTGGATCAGATCGAATTACGCGATGCCGACCTCAGCGCCGCTACTCTCAAAAATGCTTCCATGCAGCGGGCCAGTTTGTATGGAGCCATCCTTCGTGAAGCCGATCTCTCAGGAGCTAACCTAAACAGCGCCGATTTGCGCTATGCGGATTTATCCGATGCCAACCTAGAAGGAGCCGACTTTACCAACGCTCGGTTGGACTTCGCCATTCTTCCTCCAAATGTTCCCCATTTGCGCTAATTCAAACTAATCGTCAATCTACTGTGATGCTCTCTTAAAGTTTGGCTGAAGCTCAACCCTAGCCTATTTTCAGTCTTCTATACTCGAAATAGACCATATTGCTGAAGGGTGAAGTTTTGATATGTCTGGAATGCGAAGAGGAGATCGGCGCACTAATTCTGATGATAATGCTGTAAGAAATCCACGATCGCGACAACAAGAACCGCCTTCTCCCCACGACATTAAAATTCGGATCGCGACGCTACAGGCTCAGCGAGATGAGGCCCAACAAATTGCCAAAGCGAAAGAAAAAGAAGCTCAAGAAGCTCAACGATTGTATTTAGAAGAACAACAACAGCGGCAATCCACTCTTGCTCTCTATCAGGAAGAGCAGCAACGATATCAATCAACTTTGACCCTTTATCAAGAAGAACAACAACGGTATCAATCAACTTTAGTACTATACGAAGAAGCCCAAACGCAAGTGCAAACTTATCTAACCTTCTATGAGCAAGAAAAGGTTAGAAATAACGAATTGCTAGCTCAATATGAAACGGCGCGAGCCGAACGCGATCGATATTTAATGCTCTACAATGAAACGCAAGCCGAATTGAAGTTTGAACGACGCTCAAAAGCAGGGATTAAAGGTTGGGAAACCCGTCGCAAACGGGAAAATGAACGGTTAAAGCGAGAAATTGCCGATATGGCGATCGTATTACGCGATTCCCTAGAGCGGAAAGAAGCAGCGATTGCACATTTAGAAGAACTAGCAAACCGAATGGATCGAATTCAAAACTTGGTTGACTCGGTAGAAGACAATTCTGATAATAATCCAATTGGGCTGCTGCAAAAATTTAAGCTAATTTGGCAGGCTGTAAAAGATATTCTTGCGGAATAGGGAGTCGAATTGATGAGCAGCGATCTAGTACCTGTTTCTTCCATCGCTCAGTCACCAACTCAGCCAACAAGAATAAATGCAAACTTGAGCGATCGCCTCCGCCATATTGTTACTCAATTGAGGCAAGAAGGAGAGGTGCAAATCAAAGCTACGTCTCGTATCTTGGGAGCGGCGGCCCAAATCGCTGAAAATCACGATCGTCTGATTGATGAAGTAGTGGACATGGTTGAGGAAGATCTCAATCAACCATCTCCGTCACCTCTGCCTGCGTTATCGGAAGCATACACTGTAGAACGACTCAAACAACAGTTTGGAAAATTCCAAGCTGCCAAAGACCATTTTGGCGTCAAAGCTTCAAGCTGGGCAAATTTAGTAGATAAGCTTAATCAGCCCATTACGACGCCTCCACAGAAGCCGCATTCCCATTTGTCACATGCGTATAAGTCACGGCAAGATTCGGCTATCGATCAACGACTAGCAGCGATCGAAGCAGAGATTCAAGCCATGCGAGGCGATATCAACCGCATTCTCACTCTGTTGGAACATCTTGTTTTAACGAGAGAATGATGCAGGAAAGTCTCTGTAGCGATTAATCTTTGATTGGTTTGATGCTATTCGTTTGATTCATTTGTTAGAAACCGTTTAATGGCTTTGCCCATTGACTGAAAAAAACTTTGAGAAACCCTACGATCGGGCATTTCCTCGGTCAATAGCTGCCATAAACTCGGATCAGTGCTCTGCATCCATCGGTTCAGGTACTGCTGCTCCGACGAATCTGCTGGCAAACTGTTCAACGCTTCCTGCCAAGCCTCTTGTGCTGATTGCGATCGCCCTTTCTGAAGATGTAAAACACCCAAGTTGGTGAGCGTCTTGGCTGCCGAGTTCTTCAACCCCAGTTCTTTCAGTAACGTTAGACTCTGGTTGTAAAGGGTTTCCGCTCGATCGAGATCAGATTGATACACACAGAGATTCCCTAAATTGTTTAGTAGCTCTGCTTCAGCTTGCCGATCGGCTAGTTGACGAGTGGCTTCGAGGGCTACTCGATGCAACCATTCGGAGTCTTGCCAGTGGGCATGGGCGGTAAAAAAGAGCGCCAATCGCCTAGCAAAATCCACTACCAGACTCCACGATTCTGCTTGAACTGCCCACTCGATGGCCATCATCAAACTGAGATACTCCCGTTCAAACCACGTTAATACTCCCTTTGCCAACTGTTGTTCCGCTTTCGAGGTAGGTTGCTGGCGGGTTTGGTTCAGGGTTTGTGTCACCTGCGATCGCGTTTGAACATCTAATCCTAGGTTCATGATGCCGCAGGTAGTTGAGTACCATTGACTTACCCGCAGTCGAATGGTTTGCCGCGTGGCAATCGATTCTTCGGTTGCTGATAGCCGCCGTGCCAACAAGCGGATGCTATCGTGAAACACTTGATAATGATCCCCTCCTATTCGCTTGACAAGGTTCACATCAACTAATTGCTCAACTAGTTGTTTAGCCTCATCTAAGTCAACGTCCAGCAAGGCGGCGGCCAATGACAGCGTGAAGTGCGCATCATTTAAAAGTCCTAATCTTCGTAATAATTGTGCCGCTTGGGGGGCAAGCTGTTGATAGCTGAGGGTGAAACTGGGGCGAATGGTTGCATAGGCCGAGTGCAGGTGTTGAATGGATTTGTGTTGCTGACGCAGTTGCTCAACGTAATTGGCTAATGCTTTAGCAGGCTGATTTTTGATGGTTCCAGCCGTTAGATGAATGGACAGCGGTAAGCAATGACACAACTCAACAATTTCTTTTGCAACATTCATTGTCAGATGAATGATATCTCGATTCACGAGTTTATGTAAAAGTTCAATTGCTTCTGTTTCCGCTAGTTCCGTTAATTCCAGTTGAATAGCATTTTCTAGTGATAGTGCCTTACGACTAGTGATCAAAACAATGCCAGGCATTTGTGTGGGAATCAAGTTGTGAATTTGCGCATTCTCAACATTGTCTAGCACCAAAAGAATAGGTTGGTGACTCAATGCTGCTTGAAAAAGCTGAGTGCGCTCGTGCGGGTCAATCGGGATTGACGCTTCTGCAACGCCCCAAGCTCGTAGAAGGCTGAGAGTAATGTCGTTTAGAGAGCGAGATGGTTGTTCAGTACTGCGCAAATTTACGTAGAATTGTGCCTCTAGAAA
This sequence comes from Thermocoleostomius sinensis A174, assembly GCF_026802175.1. Classification (NCBI taxonomy): domain Bacteria; kingdom Bacillati; phylum Cyanobacteriota; class Cyanophyceae; order Oculatellales; family Oculatellaceae; genus Thermocoleostomius; species Thermocoleostomius sinensis. The sequence goes on from NZ_CP113797.1 coordinate 77,741, forward strand.
GTTGGTTCGCAACCGATGCGCTAGATGAATGGCTAGCGCTGATTTGCCAACACCAACCTGCCCAGTGATACAAACGATCGTTGGTTTGGGTTTAGGATCGGGTTCTCCGTGATTCACTAGCGCCAGAACCTGTTGAACCTCGATCGATCGTCCAACAAACTGATCAATATCCGGCGGAAGCTCGTGTAGTGCTGTTGGTTGAACCAAATGACATGCCAAAACTTGAGCAACGCGCCCAACGTTCTGGCTTGGCATAGGGTTTGCACTAAAGTAGTGCAATGGATACCCTGATCGATCGCCAATCATGTGAGATCCTGCCGTATTCGATAAGATTAATGTTTTTTAACGGTGGCTTCCAGAATGGACTATTGCATGGTCAGCCGCAGCTTCATAGACCGGAAGACGACAGACGCTTACGTCTGCTGCCGACCGGCTATAGGTTTGTGGTTGCAACGCTTCCCATTCTATCCATTGCTATACCTGTTGATTCCCCCTTGCCTTTTTAAACAAGGGGAAACCAAGCTCAATGTCCCCTTGCGTCGGCGAAATTGAGGGGATCTCAATTTTTGTCACCTAATAGTACGACTTTTCAATTTATCCGTTAAGGGATATTTAGCACCTGTCTTAACTCTGAAACGGCCCGCTTAATTTCTAATAGCAACACGCCCTGCTTAGCCGATCGATTAGCCAACACTAAAAATACGGCATCTTGACCACAACTGGTTAAAATGCTAAACCCTTCTTCTCCCTCAACATAAATGCGATCGATCGCTCCGCGAACCAACTCCACGCCAATTCGTTCACCCAACGACAGCATTGCTGCCGACATAGCCGACACTCGCTCCTCGTCCATTGAACCAGGTAGGTTAGTTGCAAGCGGCAACCCATCGGGCGTCACTAAGGCAGCCCCTTGCACTTCCGCTGTCGTGGTGACAAAATTTTGCAAAATATATCCCAACTTTTCGGTACTAATGGCCATCTTGCGTCCTTAATTAAGTAGAGTACTTGCGTTGTTTGCCCTATCGTTGGTCGTTACTCATCTCGAATACATTCCCGTTTTGTCAGTTTGTCCTGATTCCCCAACCCCTACTTCCAAGTTTGGCAGAGGGATAGGGGACAGGGGCACAGACGTGGGGTGTACTCATCATCTCAACGATTGTGTTGACACCGGATCGACTAATTGCTGCGTCAATCTTGCATCACTAAATTAATTCGTATGAAGGACGATCGATCCGCATAATTCATTTAGAAAAGCGGGAAAATCCACAGAGTTTTTGCACCTGGTGTGGTGATAGCGCCCTGAACCAATGGACAGGCTGATTCAGCATTAGGGTTGTGGTATTGATTGGACATTCTGTTCGCTACAGAGTCATACCAAGTCGCGGGATTGTACAGTTGCTTTGCCTCACCGCAGTTGACGATATCCTAGCCAAACACGCTAAGTTGTAGAGCTTGTGAGAGAGTTTCTACTAAGGCCACGCCAGCTACGGGGTTGCCAACGTGATCGAGGGTAGGGCTATAGCAAGCGATCGCACCTTGATGGGGCACAACGGCAACCAAAGCCCCGCTAATGCCAGATTTCATTGGCAGCCCAATTCGCACCGCGTACACGGCAGACGCTTCATATAATCCGCAGGTCAGCATAATGGCATTGACCGTCCGGCGGTGGTAAGCGGAAATAGTCGAGCGATCGCTAGCGAGTAGTGTTCCCAGTTGCGCCAGATCGCTAACACAACCAGACAAACAACAGATTTGCTCATAGGTATCAATGGCGCTCTCTGGCTCGTTCAGCGCTCCAACCTGAGACAGATAATGAACCAACGCTTGATTCGGTTCTCGTCCTGCCGATCGCACAGACGTTAGCATAGCTTGGTCAAGGCTCAGATGGCAGCCCCCCTGTCGATTGAGCCACGCACAAAACTGTTGACAGCGATCGTCTCCGGTTTTGCCCGGTAATTTATCGGCAAGTGTAATAGCACCACTGTTGATCATGGGGTTGCGCGGCCGACCGCCATCGTTGATCAATTGTTGTAACGAGTTAAACGGCAAATTGGATGGCTCCACCCCTACCAAGTCAAAGACCTGCATTCCTCGTTGCTCTAGCAAATACAGCAACAGAAATGGTTTAATCGCACTCATTAAGGGAAAGGTCCGATCAAGATCACCACTTTGATAAAGGACGCCTGTTTGAGTACGGATTTCGACTGCGAACCACTGGGGGTCTGTTTTGGATAGAAGCGCAATACGGCTGGCAACATGTCCCTGATGAGCTTGCAGTTTTACTTGGTTAATCCAACCATCTAAATCCGTTTGTGAGAACGCTTCTAGTTTAGTTAACACAATTTACCTGCATGAATGACAAATAAGCAGATTGAGCAAGACTTGTTCAACCCTCTTTCAAGGTATTAACAGATAAATCGCAGATAGATTGTTCAGGATCATAAATTTTTGCTACAACAGCCGCCTATTTCAGGAAACGCAAAAATCTATTGTGAAATAACCAGTGTGGCAAACAGAGATCGCTGACCGAGTATAGACCAGACAAGATCCATCAGATCCTAGATTAGGCATTTAGTCGAACGATAAAGTTCTACCTTCAAGAGACCGATCGCCCATCGCAAAGGTCTCTAACTTTTGTAGCGTCACGACTGCCTTCTAGTGACTTGTCTCATCTTCTATGTCTCTTATCTCTCTTTACTACTTTCTTTGCCATGCTCAGCACAATTCTAAGTGGACGCTATAAACTAATTCAACATTTGCGATCGAGCGAATTCACCGATATTTATCTAGCTCAAGACGAGCAATTCCCCAATGCTCCCCACTGTATCGCCAAGCAACTCAAGCCACGATCAACCGATCCAGATACTTTAGAAGCCGCCAGGCGCTTATTTGAAACCGAGGCAAAAGTTTTGTCGCAGTTGGGTAGCCACGATCGAATTCCCCGCTTGTTGGCCTATTTTGAAGAAAACCAAGAATTCTACCTCATTGAAGAATTAATTGATGGGCAAACGCTGGATCAGGAACTAGCTCAGGAACAAAAATTCACTGAAACGCAAGTGATTTGCTTGCTACAAGAGGTGCTAAAAATCCTTGAATTTGTGCATGAACAGCATGTAATTCATCGCGATATTCATCCCAATCACTTAATTCGTTGTCGAGCAGACGGTAAGCTCATGCTGACAGGGTTTGGTGCAGTGAAGCAGGTCAATACGCAAGTTGTGACGCAACCAGGACAAACTAGCTTTGTTATGGCAGTAGGCAATCCGGGTTACATGCCGAATGAACAACGAGGCGGCCATCCTCGCTTCAGCAGTGATATCTATGCTTTGGGAATGACGGCCATTCAAGCGTTGACGGGCGTTGCTCCAAGAGACTTACCCGAGGATGAGCAAACTGGAGAAGTGCTTTGGCGATCGTATGCACCGCAGATTAGCCCCAAATTTGCTGCTATTCTAGACAAAATGGTGCGGACTCACTTCCGCGATCGCTATCAAACAGTTGAAGAGGTGCTGCACGATCTTCACGGTTCACAGCAGATCAGCAAAAAACGACTAATTTTGGCGCTGTCTGCGTTGGGACTTGTGGCAGCAGTAGGACTGACGGCAACGGCGCTTCATGTGTTCTCTCCCAGGCAACCGCGGATTGCGGCTGAAAATTGCCGACCTCAAAGTGCTGCTGAATTTATCGCCTGTGGGCAAGCGCGGCTGGAAGCAGGACAGTATAACGAAGCTTTGGTAGATTTTGCAGCGGCGGCCGAACGAGACCCAGACCTAATCGAAGCCTGGATCGGTCAAGGCGATGCGCTCCAAGCGCTCAATCGTCCTGATGAAGCGATCGCCGCCTACGATCGGGCGTTGCAACTTGATCCGAATCATGTAGAAACGCTAGCTCGCAAAGCCAATACACTGCTATTTAGTCAGCAGCAGTACGAGGAGGCTTTGGCGGTGTTTGACCAAGCGGTTGAGATCGATGCCACCAATCCTGATTTGTGGAGCGATCGCAGCATTGTCCTACTCAACTTGCAGCACAACGAAGAAGCCCTGGCTTCAGCCGACAAAGCGATTCAAATTCAGGCCAATCATCCCTATGCGCTGGCTAACCGAGGAGATGCGCTGTTTGCTCTCAATCGACAGGATGAGGCGATCGCCGCCTATCAGCAAGCCCAGATGGCTGCACCCGATTATCCCTATCCCTTCATTCGGCACGGTGATGTGCTCAGATTTTTAGAGCAGTACGCTGACGCGATCGAGCCGTATGATCAGGCGATTGCACTCGATCGTCGGAATTCGGATGCGTGGGCTGGTAAAGGGTATGCGCTGAATGGACTGGGGCAATCAACAGAAGCTCTAGCCGCGTTCGATCGGGCGGTTGAAGCAAATCCAAATTCTGTCTATGCGCTTTCCGGTCGAGCCGCTCTCCTTGATGTGCTGGGGCGACACGAAGCAGCCTTGGCTGCAACGGAACAAGTTTTGGCAATCGATCCGACTTATTTCGACGGGTGGTTAACGAAATCTTCTACATTACTAAAATTAAGACGGTTAGACGAAGCGATCGAAGCGGCCGATCGGGCAATCGAGCTTAGTCCGGATAATCCAATCTTTCAAGCAGAGGCTTGGACTCGAAAAGCTAATGCCGTTTATGAATCTGGACGCTTGGAAGAGTCTTTGCCAGTTTATCAAAAGGTCATTGAACTTTATCCAGAGGGCGACGTTGGCTGGTCAAACCTCAGTGAATTGTTGAATCGGCTTAAGCGCTATGCTGAGGCTCTGGAATCTGCTAATAAAGCATTAGAAATTCGAGAAACCCAATCGGGATGGAATCAGCAAGGTAATGCCCTGGCAGGGTTACGGCGCTATGACGAGGCGATCGAGTCCTTTGATCAGGTGCTTAGTCTCAATCCCGACTACCACTATGCATGGGTCAGTAAGGGGAATGCATTTCAGCAGCTTGGGCAATATCAGGAGGCTGTAGAGTCCTACAATCGAGCACTGGCAATTCAGCCGATCGATCGCAAATTGCAAGATCAAACTGATCAATTCAGTACTTTAAATCAAAAAGGGAATGCCCTACTCCAGCTACAGCAATACGAACAAGCATTAGAGGCGTTTGAACAATCTGTCGCCATTAAGCCAGATTTTGCTGACGCTTGGTTCAACCAAGGACGAGCTTTAACCGCACTACAACGCTATGAAGAAGCTCTAGCGGCCTATGACCAAGCTTTAGCACTGAACCCGAATTTTAGCGAAGCAAAAACAAGGCGAGAACAAGTACAGCAACAGCTTTAGTGACAAATCAAGATCAAGGGTGAACGAACATTCACCCTTGGTAAAAATCCTATGAAAAAATTATTTCTCGATAGAGAGTATGACTACTATTTGGCAATAATCTGTGATGCAATGGGAAGTTTTCGGAAATGATTCTGACAGTTATTCGATGTACAACCTTGATAGGTGGTTGATAGACAGAAATTCTCCAGAACCTGTTCACTCGATCGAACAAGAATTGGCTTTAGAACACAGCTTGAATGCAGTTTGTATTCTCATCAATCCTGTAATACTTTATTTCTTACATCAATTACACAACCATGCAAGGACAAGTTATTGGCGGACGCTATCAAATCATCCGATTTTTGGGAAAAGGAGGATTTGCGGAGACCTACTTGGCCGAAGATACACAAATGCTAAACAGTGCAGAGTGTGTCGTCAAGAAACTCATTCCTCACGCCTTTGATCCCAAAACACTACAAGCGGCTAGAGAACTATTTAATCAGGAAGCACATGAGCTATCTCAGTTAGGTAATCACGATCAAATTCCTCGCTTGTTGGCTCACCTCGAGGAAAATGGCGAGTTTTATTTAGTTGAAGAGTTCATCGATGGAATAGATTTAGACAAAGAGTTGCGAAATCAGCAGCAACTCAGTGAAGAACAGGTCGTTGAATTATTAAGAGATGTTCTCAACATTTTGACGTTTGTTCACCATCATCGCACCATTCATCGAGATATCAAACCCTCTAATTTAATTAGACGAACAGATGGCAAGATTGTGCTGATTGATTTTGGAGCCGTTAAGAAGGTTCGGACTCAAATGGTGACAGCGGGTGGACACACCGTGCAAACCAAAGTAGTGGGTACCTATGGTTATATGCCCAATGAGCAGCAGGGCGGCAAACCTCGGTTTAGTAGTGATATTTACGCTTTGGGCATGACCGCCATTCAAGCCTTAACAGGTCGATCGCCCGATCGCATTGAAGAAGATGTGCGGACGGGGGAGGTGATTTGGCGACCTCATGCGCCTCAGATCAATCCTAAACTGGCGGCAGTTCTCGATAAGATGGTGCGGTCTCACTTTCCCGATCGCTATCAAACAGCCGAAGACGTACTCAAGGACTTGCCTCGCTCTAGTAAAATTACTAATCCTCAGCCAGACGAACCCACATCTACGCCTTGGCGATCGTTGCTCAAACCTTGGTATGCCGCCGCCCTTCTAGGGACAGCCTTGGCCACGTTTGGTGGATACAAGCTGGTTTCGCGTGATCCAGTCGTTGTGGCAGCAGAGGTGAATGAATTGATCAATCAGTGCTACGAATTACAAACGGTTCAGCAGTATGACGAAGCGATCGAGGTAGCTAATCGAGCAATTAAGATCCAGCGCAATCATCCAAATAGTTGGAATTGCAAAGGCAATGCTCTACAAAGCTCCGGGCAGTATGAAGAGGCAGCCGAAGCCTATAATCAAGCGTTACAATTCAACCCAAACGAAAGTTTGCGTCTAGCCTTGTTAAACCAACAGGGAGTAGTGCTGAGTAGTTTAGAACGATTTGATGAGGCGATTGAATCCTTTGAAGCAGCGATTGCACTCAATGGAGATGAGCCAACTGCCCAAGGAAATCGAGGCTGGGTGTTTCTGTTACAAGCACAGTATGATGAAGCACTAGTCGTTTTTGACCAGGTACTCGCGCGAGATGCTAACAACATAAATGCGTTAGAAGGGAAAGGGCGAGCATTACTGGCCCTAGAGCGGTATGATGAAGCCTTAATGATTTACGGCAGACTGACTGCGCTAAATAGCAAATCATCGGTGATTTGGTTTAATCAAGGATTAGCCCAATACCACCTAGAACGCTATGCTGAAGCTCGCCGCTCCTTTGAAGAAGCCACCCGGCTGCAAGATGATTATGCCGATGCTTGGTTCGGCTTAGGGCGATCGTTAGAAGAATTAGGACTATCTGATCAAGCAACCGCTGCCTACGAGAAAGCAACGGCACTCAATCCCGATCTGGAAGAGACGATCGACGCTGAAGACTCCCAAATTGAGCTATAGCAAACGTCATCACCAAGCATACCTACTAACCATCACTACGGTTCTAGAGGCGGATGTTCCAGAACGGTTCCTTTTAAGCAAGCGTTGACAAGGCGTGCTCCGTCTAGGTTCGCTCCCTCTAGATCAGCGCAAAGAAGATTGGCTCCGGTGAAATTAGCTCCAGCTAAGTTGGCATCGCGGAGATCGGCTTCTTCTAAATTGGCATCACTGACGATCGCTCCCTGCAAATCAGCCTGCGCTAAGTTAGCTCCGCGCAGATCAGCAGCACTGAGATTGCTTCCACGGAGATCGGCTCCGCGTAAATCAACCCCGCGCAAGTTCACATTCATCAAATTTGCTCCGCTGAGAAATGCCCCTGCCAACACCGTTTGGGCTAAGCGCGACTGCATCAAGTTAGCGCCGCGAAGATTAGCGCCGCGTAAGTCAGATTCCGACAAATCGGCTTGCATCAGGTTGGCTCCTAAGAAATTAGCTCGCAAATCGGCCCGCACCAGTTGACAGCCCAGCAAACTCGCACCGTCTAAACTGGCACCGTTAAGCTTTGCGGCGGATAAATTCGCGCCATTGAGGTTGGCCCCCGCCAGATTGACACGACTTAAATTGACCTGAGACAAATCCTCATCTTCAAGATTAACTCCGGCTAGTTGCTTTAGTTCTCCGGCGCGAATCGCGTCAATATCCATAGTGAGTCAGCTTAGTTTCCAGTCTTTCTAGTTTTAGTCTTATTTCGCCTTTAATTCTCCCATTTCGTGATAAGTCAGCGGTAGGTCTTCCTCCGAGTAGGAGTCCAGTAGCCACAGCCCTGACGCAATTTTGGGTAACGCAACCGGCAAACTTAATCCTTGCTGCATGGCGCTAACCAGCAAACCCAAGGCTTCCACCAGTTTCGGGTCCCAGCGATCGCCCTGCTGGGCACGACAGTCAGCCAACGCTTGCATGAGCCAATCCGAGTGGCTCGGTTCCTGATCCGCCGCCGATCGTCGCTTTGCCAACCGTTCCTGAAAATCTGCTACCAGCCCCAAGATCCGAGATTCGATCGGAATTTCATCTCCCGCTAAACCAGAGGGTTGGCCGGTGCCATTCCACCATTCGGTTTGATGGGTCAAAATCGTGGCAATAGCTCGTAGGCGCTGCATCCGACGCAGCACTTGGATACCTGGAATCAAGGGACAGGTGAGCGGCACACTCGTTTGATCGTCGTGATAGCGAGTGGAAGTACCCGGCGCTAACACCGTTTCGCAGGTGCGCAGAAAAGCAATTCGGTGCAGTAAGCCTGCCAGCCGCAGTCGATGCAATTGCCAAGCGGGTAAATCCAGCAGTTGTCCTATGGCTTCTGCCAGCGTTGCCACTTCTGCTGCTGCCATGGGATTACTTAAATCGGTTTGATCGATTAGTTGCGCGACTCGCAAATAAGCCTGAAGCTCATTTGAGGTGAGGTTGTCATCTAAAGACGAGTGCTGCACACTAGCCTGATGAGTTGTTTGTAAATAGTTGACCACTCTCGAGACAATTGCTCCCAAATGATCAGAGGTGGGTGAGCCACACAGTGCTTCTTCCCGCTGCAATCGATCGGCAATAGCTCGAATTCGTGCGGTAAGTTGTTGCTGAAGTGCCGCATCGTACTGTCCAACATGGGCAGCAGCTAGTTCGGCCGTTTCCAAAACCAGATCGGGTTCAAACGTCCAAAAGCCGTAAAACTTACGCTCTAGATCGTGTGTGGGCATGCCAGTGGTGCCATAGTCTGCATCAGATAATTCCTGGCAGAGCACCATCGCCGTATAGTCGGGCGAGAGAATGATCAAGTGCCATTCTTGCGCTACCGGATCAGTTTCATGCAAACTCACCAGCGCCACGTTTGGTTTTTGGCTAGTGGCATGGTCGGCAAACCCCGTTTCTGGAGTCGCCATAATTACGACTTGCTGAGATTGATCGGCAATGGCCCCATAGCGATCGGCTTCTTCTAAATACCACTTTCCGCGCTGAAATGCCGTAATCATTAGCGGACGGTAATCTGCCGAGAGAATGGCATCTTCCAAGGCATGGCAAAGCGCTACTAGCGTATTTTTATAGTAAATCCCGAAATGTAGCGGCTTTTTCCCGACCTGCCCTGACTGGTGGGCCGCTTTCAACTTGGCGAGGATGGAACCTTCTAACATGCTGCGCAGAATGGAACGTTGCTTATCGTTGAACCTAAAGCGAGCCTGATCGGTTTTTATTCTCGCAGACTCTAGGTTAACTATAACGAGGTGACCGGTATATTTCAAAACTTGATCGAGCGTTAGATCGTTGATTTCTTTTCATGGTTTACAGATGCGTGAGCAAAGCTTAATGATTTCATTAAACTTTCGCTACGGCTGGTAGACATCCGTTTGATGATTATTAGAGTATTTAACGTATCTCTTACCTAACCGCCGCTCAGTTGCCTTTGATCAGGTGACTGCAATCTGTGGAGACAGACGAATGAATTTCTCTCAGCCGCTTCAATCTTGGCTTGGTCAAACCATTGACGATCGCCAGCGCTATCTCCTCAATCAGCGTATTGGCGGCGGCGGCATGGGAGAAGTGTTTTTGGCTACTGATACCTTGCTGGGTCAGTCGGTTGCGCTAAAGCTATTGAACAGCAAACTGGCCAACGAACAAATGCGCTATCGGTTTGAGCAAGAAGTGGCGGTATCTGCTGCGCTCAGAAGTAATCACATTGTTCAGGTGTTTGATTATGGCGTGACGGCCGAGGGGTATCCCTTTTATGTGATGGAGTATCTTTGTGGTCAAACCTTGGGACAACTGTTGAAGCGGGAAAAGCGACTGTCAGTCGATCGCACGGTAAACATCATCACCCAAGTCTGTGCCGGGTTAAGTTTGGCTCATCAAGGCGTTTATTTGCGCTGGAAAGGAGATAAACCAGGCAGCAGTCGTGATGTTGTCAAAGTTATCCACCGCGACCTCAAACCCGACAATATCTTCTTGCTCCCTACCAGTTTGGGCGAATTTGTCAAGATTTTGGATTTTGGGATTGCCAAGATCCGTACTGAACACCCAGACTATACCTACGCCACCAATATGTTCATGGGCACGTACCAGTATGCTTCACCCGAACAACTGAGAGCCGAGAAAAATTTGGATGCACGAGCCGATATTTACAGTTTAGGGGTGATTCTCTACAAAATGCTGAGCGGGGCACCGCCGTTTCAGTTTGAACTAGAACACCAGTCCGAGATACAGCCGAGTGCTGCTGTGTGGGCTGTTGCGCATTTAACCAAACCCCCAATTCCATTACGAGACCAACCGGGTTGCGCTCATATTTCCCCCATGCTGGAAGCGGTAGTCATGCGCTGCTTGAGCAAAGCTCCTAGTCAGCGGTTTTCGTCGGTGCTGGAACTGACTCAAGCCCTGCACACCGCCGTCGGACTGCCCGATCCAGAGGCGATCGAAGCCACCCACGCCGGACAGTTGCCGATCATAGCTCAACCTGCCCCTCTGCCGTTACCGTCGCTCTCGCCTCCAATCGAGCCAGAGTTGAGCGATTCTCCGACGGAAGAATCCTGCTATCACACGGCTCAGGAGGTGGTGGCTGGGGAAAAAGAACGCGAAACAAGGCGGTTTTCTCGGTCTGTTGTGCTTCTAACCCTTTCCGGACTAACCATTGCCATGGCCTTGGGCACGCGGGTGCATTCGTTGTGGTCGGCGGCATCACTGTCTCTCTCGAATGATCTTGCTGGTGACTCACCGATCACCGCGTCTCAAGATGGAAGGGGGGCTTCTTCAGTACCATTAAATCGATCTGGACACTCGCCAACTGTAAGAACCATTACTACAGCAACACAATTGCTGACCGGTCATACTGACACAGTGTGGGATGTAGAAATTAGTCCGGATGGTCGCACGGTGGTCAGCGGCAGTTTTGACAAATCCATTCGCTTTTGGGATGTACAAACTGGAAACTTAAAGCAAACCCTGTTGGGTCATACCGATGCGGTGCGGGCGATCGCCTTTAGCCCCAACGGCACAATTCTGGCGAGTGGTAGTGGTGATAAAACTATCAAACTTTGGGACTTGCCCACGGGCAAATTACGTCATACGTTATTGGGACACTCGGCAGCAGTGTGGTCAGTAGCCATTAGCCCGGATGGGCAAACCCTAGCCAGTGGCGGCTATGATGGCGTTGTTAAAACGTGGAATGTGCAAACTGGCGAACTGTTGCAAACATTTCCCGAACACTACGACTCGATCTGGTCAGTAGCCATTAGCCCGGATGGACAAACCCTAGCCAGTGGCAGCTATGGCGGCACAATTCAAATTTGGGAATTGTCCACTGGGCGGGTCATTCGCACCCTTGCAGCCCATACCGATGCCGTGCGATCAATCGACATCAGTGCCGATGGACGAACGTTGGTCAGCGGTAGCTGGGACAAAACCATTAAAGTGTGGGACTTGCAAACGGGTGAACTGCGCTACACGCTCACAGGACACAGCGATCGGGTGCTGTCGGTGGCAATCAGCCCCAATAATCAAACCGTCGCCAGCAGCGGCATCGATCGGCGCATTCATCTGTGGAATCTGCAAACGGGCACCCTGCAACACACCTTAACTGGGCATAGCGACTGGGTAATTGCGGTGGCGTTTAGCCCCGATGGCAACCAGTTGGTCAGCGGCAGTAAAGATAAAAGTATTCGCCTGTGGCAATGGTGACGGACGTGATTGGCGTGATTGCACTGGCATGGCTGAATCGAGCTATGAATCTGACTGCCCCCCTTCCGCTCGTCCTCTTCCAACAAATGGGGGAACTCGCGATCCGGCTCTCTGCTCCCGGAAGAAGGGGTGGGGATGAGGGCAAATACTTACGTGAATTTGGCAATGCCATTTCACCCTGACTGACTGTCGGATAGCGCACTCTCGCGGGCTTCATGTATCTCCTATAATTTGGACCAACACCCGATCGTCAGGAGTACGTGTGTGCAAATCACAACGCGCAATCTGGGGTTAACCGTAGACGATAGCCTCATGCGAGTGTATGTCGCGGCTCCCAAGCCCGAAGGAACATACCCCGGCATTTTGTACTATTCGGACATTTACCAACTAGGACGCCCTATTACCCGCTTGGCCGATCGGTTGGCTGGCTATGGCTATGTGGTAGCTGCTCCGGAGATTTTTCATCGACTTGAACCGATCGGCACGGTGATTGAACCGAATGACTTAGGGCGCTTACGTGGCAATGATGCGGCCCGTCGAACTGAGATTGCTGCCTATGATGCCGATGCGCGAGCCGTGCTGGATTGGTTGAAGCAAGACCCCAACGTCAGTCCTGCCAAATTGGGTACGATGGGATTCTGCATTGGCGGGCATTTGGCCTGTCGGGCGGCGTTGCAACCCGATGTGCAGGCAGCGGTGTGTTGCTATCCTACTGGCATTCACAGCGGCAAACTGGGGCGCGATCCGGCGGACACCTTGCCACGCATAAGTGAGATTCATGGGGAGGTGCTGTTGATTTTTGGCACGCTTGATCCGCATGTACCTGCTGCTGGACGACAAACGATCGTAGAAACGTTGCAAACAACAGGTGTTTCGCATCACGTGCTCCTTTACGACGCCGATCATACCTTCATGCGTGATGACGGCCCTCGGTTTGATCCGGTTGCGACCGATTGCGCTTGGGACGAAATTATTGAGTTTTTCAACCGCACGCTGGCTTAGCTCTCGACAGAAAGGACTCGTATCGGTAAGCTTGGGGCAAACGAAAAAGGAAAAAGGAAAAAGGGGAACGATTGTGGTGGAACCCTTTCTCATTTTTCCAACTTCTTGTCCTTTCGTGAGTCCGATCGCCCGCATGAGTGATTCTTCTTTGCCTACCGTGCCGCAACGCGAAAAGCTCAATCTCTTCACGAAGTTGTCCTATGGTGTCGGAGATTTTGGATCGGCCGTGGCATCCAATGTTTTGATCTTTTTTCAACTGATTTTTCTGACGAATGTAGCTGGACTCAGTCCGGTGTTGGCCGGCAGCATTCGCACCATTGCGGGCATTTGGGATGCAGTGAATGACCCGATGGTGGGCGTCCTCAGCGATCGAACCCGAACCCGTTGGGGGCGACGATATCCCTGGATGTTTTTGGGCGCGCTGCCGCTGGGAATTTTCTTTGTGTTGCAATGGGTAGTGCCACAGTTCAGTGCCGATCCAGGGCGGCAAGAAATCAGCCTGTTCTGGTTCTATGTCATCATCAGCATTTTCTATAACATCGCCTTCACCGCCGTTAACTTGCCCTACACCGCCCTCACCCCTGAACTGACCCAAGACTATGACGAGCGCACAACTCTAAACCAATATCGCTTTACCTTTTCCCTAACTGGGGCGGTGCTGTCTTTGGTGTTTGCGCAAATTATTTTTTCAACGATCGACAATCCAACTCAGCAATATCTCTGGATTAGCGGTATTTGTGCCATCTTCTGCGTCATTCCCCCTTATCTCTGCATTTGGGGAACCCGACGTCGGGCGGCTCAGTTTCAAGCGCAAGTGGCTCTGGATGATGAAACGGCTCCGTCGCTATCGATCGCCCAACAGATTCGAATTGCCTTCAGCAATCGCCCGTTTCTGTGCGTGATTGGCATTTATCTATTTTCTTGGCTAGCCCTGCAAAATACGGCGTCGATTATTCCTTATTACGTGTCCAACTGGATGGGGCTGCCCGCCCAACATTCAGCCCAAGTTGCTTTAGCGGTTCAAGGCAGTGCTGTATTGGTGCTGTGGTTTTGGAGTGCTGTCAGTCAACGGGTAGGCAAGCGCAGTACCTACTTTATGGGCATGGGCGTCTGGATTTTGGCTCAAATTGGGCTGATGTTTTTGCAGCCCGGTCAAGTTGGCTTGATGTATGGGCTGGCGATCGTAGCAGGCTTTGGTGTCTCGGTGGCATACCTAATTCCGTGGGCGATGTTGCCCGATGTGATTGAACTTGATGAATTGCGAACCGGACAACGGCGAGAGGGAATTTTCTATAGTTTCATGGTATTTCTGCAAAAAATTGGGTTGGCGATCGGGCAACTGTTGATTGGCTTAGTGTTAGGAGCGGCTGGATTTGATGGTAGTGCTCAAACGCAACCGGAATCTGCCCTATTGGCCATTCGAGCGGCGATCGGACCACTACCTGCCCTGTTTTTGGTGTTTGGCATTGCGATCGCTTGTTTCTATCCGATCACCCGCGAAGTCTACGCCGAAATTTTGCTGAAACTAAATGAACGCCGTGCCGCCCGTGGATCGGAACATTCCTAGGAAAACGCAAAATTGGTTGATCATCTCGGAATAGCAATGCCATAAAAAAACAGAGGGCACGTCTTTGAGTACCCCCGTGTCAAATTCAGCCATCGTTTCATTATTTAGTTTTCAGCCATGAGATATGCAGCCATGAGGAGCTATACACGTCTAGAAAGGTCAAACATTGTAACAGAAGGAAGTGCGAGAAGAGTGCACTGGAAGAATAATACGAACTGAGTAAGCTTAGTAAGCAGTCGGTTGGGCTGTACCCAGTACTTCTAAACTGACGGGGGCAACCCCAGAGTGCACTAGCCCGATCGCCTCGGCAGCTGCGGTAGACACATCAATGACCCGATCGCCGTGGAACGGCCCCCGATCATTGATACGCACCACCACCGACAGTCCATTGTCCATATTTGTAACTCGAACCTGCGTACCAAATGGCAAGGTGCGGTGGGCAGCCGTCAGGGCATTTTGATTAAAGACTTCACCACTGGCACTGTAATTACCATCAAACCCCGGCCCATACCAGGAAGCCATGCCGCTAAAAGCAATTTCAAACGGGCCAATAGAAACACGAGTTTCCTGGGTTCGCGGATCGCCAGAGATGCTCTGAATCGGTGGTGCATTGCCTAACTGCCGACGCAACAGATTGGTAATCTGAAGGGTGTCTTGTGCAAGGTCTTGCGTTGTGTTGGGGAGGATAGTTTCTGAGTCAATGCCAACTAACTCTTCATCCCCAATCTTGACCAAATAGCGCTGCTGTTGTGGCTCCCAGACAGCCGTAATGGTTTCAGCGTCTACGTTATCTCGATAGTACTGATTCAAACGCGCGGCGATCGCCGTTGCTCGCCAAACCGGAGAATTTGAATCAGCTTCAGCGTTTAGTGTCCCTGCCTGATCCGTCGAGCTTGGATTCGAGCGAGCGACGGGTACGTCAGTTGCAGAATTTTGGAGTGAGCGGTTTTGCACGCTGGCAACCTTGATTTCTGAGTCACTGATATTGCCCTCTGCCGCCTCTGACGAGGGAACAGCGGCTGATGTTGCATTAGAACCAAGGAACGTGAGGACCGGAATGTCACGGACATATAGCGTTACCGCTTGCCGTCCATCCATCTGATGGGAAACTAACTCAGTGATGGTTTCCTCAGCTTCAGATTGATCCTCCGATTGGTATTCACCCACCTTGACAGCTTCAGCCACTTGGGCGGCGTCTGGGTTAGAGGTAGATGAGGGCGAGGTGGATGCAACCTGGTCAGAAGGCGGCTCCTGTGAGGGAACTTGCGCCTCCGAAACCTCGTCGTTTGACCCAGGCTGATCCGCATAGCTCAGCGGGGCAATTCCCAAGGTCGTGACCAACAAAGTTGCGGCAGTAAAACCGCTCCAAAGTTTTTGATTCATACGTTCTTTTCAGAGTGTACTAGGAGAGAGAGCTAACCAAGGGCGATGAGAACGGACAACTGGACCGAATCGCCATAACGGTTAAAAGGGCTAACTCGTACTCGTTACGTGTTTACTCCTAATGGCTGAACTGCAACAGACTAGCATGAAGTTTTTGTCTTGGGGATCAGGGACAGCTTCAAAACTTGCACAACTTTACACAAGCTTCATAACCTCGATCGAGCCAAGACCATTATCCTACAGGAGTTTTATTAAAATATTGAATTTTGTAACTTCATTAAAACTTCATATAAATTTCATATTTCTCTGCCAAGTTTCATTGGGTTAACATCAGGCAGAATTAGAAGAAGAATTAGTTTTTCTAATCACTTGACTCATACCAACGGGGATCGCGATTGATTTCACCCGGTGAACTTTCGCCAGTGAACAATGCCTGGATAGGGCTGAACAACCACGCTGAACAGTTAGACAATTTTCGGCTTCATCAGAGCCAAACTTATGAAAAAGGCCCGATCGATCGGGCCTTTTATCACCGTAGAATCAATGAACTAATTAGTATTAATTTGAACCAACGGCTGGCGGCGAAACAGAACAATTGAACATTCGCAGAGTGGCAGCAGCAGCATAATTTCGTAAGGTAGGTGCATCAGGTGCAAAGGCGGTGCCTCGATCATTTACCGGCGTGGCGATGCCACAGTAGGCAGACATTTGCGTAATTAACGACTCTGCCCAGTGACCGCTGGTGTCCGAGAAGGGGATGGGTTGCTGGGAGGGTTGTAGATCAATCGATGCTCCTTGCTGAGCTTTGCTGTACTCGGCGGCTCGTCGTAGGACAGCAATCATTTCGGCTCGGGTGACGGGTTGAGTGGGGCGAAACGTCCCATCTTGATAGCCACTGACAATGTTAGTATCGCGGGCAAACTGAATTTTGGCAGCGCTCCAACGAGATGCTTCTACATCGACATAGGGACTACTCGATGCGGTGGTAGGTAACACAATGTTCAAGTTGGGAATACGGCTCAACGACTCCAGCACCATTGACACCAACTGTTCGCGAGTTAGGGTATCTTGGGGACGAAATGTATTGTCTTCAAAACCAGAAATAAACCCAGCATCGATCGCTTGCTGAATTTCGGGGCCGTATACATCAAACGCAATGTCACCAACGGTGTAAACCAAAGCTGGAGGTAGCACAATCGACTCTGGCACAATGCCCTCGTAGGTGACGTAGACATGCCCCAACACACGATCGTTCAGCGTGCGCTTGGTAAATCGCCAACCGGGGTTTAAATTGATACGCGCAAACCCGTTTGTGAGGCCATTGGTTCGTCCAACTTCGATATCTGGAGCATCCCGATTCGCCGGATCATTCAACGAAGCAACGAGTACGAGATCGTTACTGCGTTGCTCAATGCGAAATTGGTAGTGGAGAGCCAGATCTTGTCCATTAATGCGAAGCGAGTAACCATTCGCATCGGTGCTGCGTCCACAGATGCCTGTAAAATCAAAGCTCAGCATGAGTGGATCAACCACCGTTGGATTGCTGCCAGATTCAGTCCAGCAGGGACGATCGTCGGAAATTTGCTCCAAAATTAATAACTGGCGTTCATTGCTGTTTCCTACCGGAGCCGCTACGGCAATAAATCGCGTTTGTTCAACCTCAGATTGCCCAAAACCACCAACTGCCCACGCTGAGTGGGTCACAAACAGGGTTGTGAGGGCAGCAGAGCAGGCTGCGAAGATTGTCTTTGTTCGGGTGCCAAGTCTCATAGCGTCAACCTGTTACGCTGTACAGTCGAAACGTCACAAACACACTAGGAATAAATCGTTGCGGCTGTACAAGATAACAAATTTTGAGGGCAAATACCGTGAAGATTCAGAAAACTATATCGATTAATGTGGGTAGTGTGGGCAACTACGATTTCTATTCTCTACGCTGTAAAAAGTGAGTCACTAGAAACATCGCAATTCAACGATTCAGTTCGCTCTTTAAAAGCATTTCTACTAACTCACCATTCACCAATTCGTACAATCTATCTGTACGTCGTCATAGTTCAGGTACGCTTCTAGCGTCATGATTTTTGATGCGCTCGTCATGGCAGCTAGACCTGTCCAAATCACTGAGTGAGTGGAAAGCTCAAAGATCTTCGACCCTATCAATTTTCTTGGGCGTTCCAAACGAACCATTGGTTGACTAGCAACTATGAAATTGACGAAAATTGAATGAATTTCGCCAATCAGTCGCTTTGCCGATCAAGGGAGATCGCTTCTATACTGAAACCAAAGTTGTGCAACAATCAGATTGAGGCTAGGATTGGAGCGATTGAGCAGATTGTCAGCAAGCAAAGTGTTCGCACTGAGAATCTTGAATGCAAAGGAAAAGATCTGCCTCCGGAGGCGAAATCTATAAAAGCGGTAGAGAGCACCCTAGAGGCTTTGAAAGTTATCACGTCCTAATGCTAGGCTACGTGTTTGTAAAGATGATGTAATGCAGGAAACAACTTTAAACAAACTATAAAAATAACCGGAAAAAATGCAATAAATTCAAAATTCAACCCTTTGCTTTTACATTCTGATTCAGATTTCCTTCCCCTTGCTTCAACGAACGCTGGCAATGCGGTGATATTTGGCATCGACGATCGAGTAAACGCTGTAGGCAATAAATCCAAAGGCCACAAACCCGAGAAGCCAACGTCCGAAGGGTTGCTCAGATAAAACAGCTAGTGCTTCACCGACCCCTTTGGCTTCGCTAGCATCAGAGTTTAGGGCTGCTTTAGCGAGAAAAACGCCCATTACCGAAAACACAATCCCACGAGACGTAATGCCAAACTTTCCCACCCAAGTAGTCCACTTCTTCTCCTTGGGAGTCATTTGCTGCCAATTTAATTCACTGCGGAATTTTGCTTTGAAAGCATAATAAACCATATAGAGTCCAACGCCGATCGTCAGCAGCCCAGCCAGCCCCACCAACCATTGTCCAAATGGTTGCAACAAGAATCGTGCCGTCCAATCTTGTGTCGAACTCCCCCCACTGCTATGGGCTGCTCCCAAAATTAGTTTGATTGCCGTAAAAGCAAGACCTACATACACAACTCCACTACCGGCATAGCCAAGCCGTTTGGCAATATCTTTGGCTTCAGGTTTTTGGTGTTGATTATCTGGATCAAAAATAGCTTGAACAAAGCGCCACAGGGCATAGCCAATCATCCCTAACGTGATAATTGCTAGTAAAAATTTTCCAAATGGTTGAGTAACAATGGTCTCTAGCGCTCCTTCGTTGTCTGTGGTTCTGCCTCCCATTCCCAAGGCAACTTGGGCAGCCAAGAGTCCAACTGTGAAATACACAATTCCCTTCGCAACATAGCCAAACCGGGCAAGACGCTCAAACCAAGGGTGGGCGGTTGCTTGCTTAACGGGGGCTGTGAGGTGATCAGAAGGTAAATCAGGGCGTGACATGTTGTATTCAACCGTCTTTCAGGATTAGAGTGATTCCATTAACTGCAATTTTTTCTGCCTATACATCTGTCTAATAGGAGAACTGCGAGGGAGTCTGTCCTGTGGTCGCTCTCACCCCCAATCCCCCTTCTATGGGGCGAGGGTTCGATCCGGCTTCCCTTCCTCCAAGTGAGTAGTAGGAGTTAGTTGTTTACTGAGCTACTAACCAACTATGCTTGTCTGACGCCTAGGGATGGAATCGCCACTGGTTCAATATTCCAGAGGGCTTGGCTATTGGCTTGAATGATCCGATCGCAGGAGGTTTGCCCAATCCGCGCTGCGTTGAGAATCGACAGGCGAGTCCACCAGTCTTCGTCAGCATAGATGGCTGCAATTTGATCCTGGCAATCAACGTAGAATGGATAATCAGCCAACAGCAAATCATGGTCTTGTTCCAAGATGGCGTCAATTAATGGCTTGAAGGAATTGGACTGGGGGTCGGTAAAGTCGCCCATAGCGATGCGATCGATGACTCGTTGTAATTCGCGATGGTTTTGATAGAAATGCCAGGGGTCATAGCCGCTGGATTGAAGCGCCACCACTTCATCAGCCGTGAGTCCAAATAGAAAGAAATTGCCTTCTCCCACCTGACGCTGCAAGAGTAAGCTAGTCGCATTGAGTGTGCCGATCGTCAGAGCACCATTCAACCCTAGGCTTAGGTGGCTCAAATCAATCTCGTCTGTGGTGGCAATGGCAATCTGTTCGATGAGATCAGTAGCAACATACAGCGTTTTCATCACCGCCAGTGGAGACTTCAAACAAACCACTTTTAGTTGATCGCGTAGATCTCGATCGTGATTGATCACCTGTGCCACAGACTCAATTAACTGAGCCGTCAGCGTTGCCATGATGTTACTTGACTGACGGGTGCTATTAAAGACAAAAGTGCGTGGAGTAATGTCTAGGGTAGGATTCAGCTTTAGACGGTTGTACAACGTGATGATATAAAACACACTCAAAAGCTGTCGTTGGGATTCGCCAATGGGCTGTATTTGTACGTCAAGTAGCGCCTGTGGATTAATGGAGACTTGAGTAGCTTGCTGCACCCAATCGGCAACGGCGTGTTTGTGGGCTTGCTTAATCGATCGCCAAGCTTGGCAAAAGTCTGTCGAGTCCATCAATGCTTCCAGTTGGTGTAACGCTTGACACTGCCGAATCCACCGCTTGCCTAGATTTCGGGTAATGAGTTGAGACAACTGCGGATTCAGCGCCAATAGCGATCGATGACAAATGCTGCGATCGTCTTGGTCTTTAAACCTATCAGGAAACAAGGCTTGCAACTCTGCTAGTCCTTCATGAAAGGCCTGATGAGTGCGAATCGTAATGGCTCCAGTGGTGGCATAGCTGCCCAATACGGCTAGATGCGGCAAGCGAACGGTATCGTCGTCATCAATCAGCGATAAGCGACGAATGCATTCATCATTTACTGAAAATTGCTGGCGAATATCTGCCAAAAATCGCTGATTTATTTCATAAATTAGTTCCAAGTGACGAGGCAATTGCTGCTGCAAGATTAGCTGATTCCAATCCCTTATTTCTTCTAGCGTAGATGGATCATAAGAGTAAGTAAATGTATTTTGAGTAATTCGCCAAGCTGTATCCCAATCAAGTCGATACTCATCCAAGAGTAGTCGCATGAGTTCAACAATGGCAATTGCCTGCGCTGCTCCATCGAGTTGCACTGTAAAAGCATTTGGCAAGGTTTCGATCGGTTGTTTTCGCTCTATACAATGCATTCGCAGCATATCCTGAAGCGAACAAGCCATTAAAAAATAGTGTTGCTGAAGCCGATCTAGGGTTAATCGCTCCGATCGAGCACCAAGATCCACCGATTCAGTCCCCAAAGCAGCCCACAACCGCACGGTATTTACTGTATTGGTGCGATAGCCGGAAATAGGAGTATCATAGGGCAGACCACGAATCACCCTTTCAGGAACCCATTGCACACAAAAGCGTCCCTGCTCATCAATACGGGATTCGGTATGTCCCCCAACTTTCACCTCTACTAATTGCTCCGGGCGTGAAATCTCCCAAGGATTTCCAGAACAATAGAGCCGCGTTCCTTGTCGATCCATCTGGCATTCAATCATAGGTTCTGTTTCGACTTCATAGCGAATGCCGTAGCCTATCGCCGGAAATGCTAGACTTGTTAGGGCATCAAAATAATGGGTCAGCAAGTAACTAGATGCTTCTAGCTCTTTACCCTGATCCAAAATCACATCATGTTTTAATAAGTCTTCTAAGCTCAGTCCAAGCTCATCAATCGCTTGACAAATTTGCTCTTGAATATCTAGGTTGATTAAGTAAGTTTCCAAAGCAGTTCTGGTCAATAGCCCAGAGGAAAGATAAACAAGACGCTTGATGTGGGGTTGGGTATAGGTTTGTGTTGTAGCCATCCATCCTGACAGCAATCGATCGCGCACGGTGTAAATTAAAGCGATGTAGTAATCATGGCTGGTGGCTGTTTCGGGCAATTTCCCGCGCAGATAAAATAGGTGATTCATCAGTGATCGCTTCAACGCTTCAACGCTGACACTGGTGCGATCGTCTTCAATCCGGCTCTGATTCTGCTGGGTTTGCATTGTTTGATTTAAGCTAATTTAATAAAATGATCGAGAAAAGACAGCTTGATTTAATCTCTCCCATTTTCCCCGATCTACCCAGGTTTGATACTTATTTCTTGATATGTTTTCATACCTCTTCACGCACTTGAGAAACCTGAAACCACGATTGATCAAGGAATCGGTTGAACTAGTGAAAAGAACATTACAATTATTAGCGTTCTATTAAGCGAGTATTCCTAAGTGAGTGACCATTGAGACGAAAAACCCAGCCCGTTTTTGAGCAAATTCCCATCGCTGGTCTTGGGTCTAAAGGAAAACCAATTGCCTACGTGGACGATCGGCTTGTGACCCTCGACCGAGGGGTGCCGGGCGATGTAGTCGATTTGCAAGTGATTCGCAAACGCAAAACGAGTCTCGACGCTAGGGTGATTCGGATACACCATCTGTCGCCGCGTCGGGTTGAGCCGTTTTGTCAGCATTTTGGTGCTTGTGGTGGCTGCAAATGGCAAGACATACCCTATACAGACCAACTCATCTATAAGCAAAAATCTGTTTGGAATGCGTTCGATCGGTTTCTATCTACAAATTCTGCGATCGAATCAGCCGCGATCGACCCCGCTGAGCCTGTGAAAGTTCGTCCGATTCTAGCAGCCCCCAGCACCCAATTTTATCGCAACAAATTAGAATTTACGTTTTCCAACCGTCGCTGGCTCAGCCAAGCCGAAATTGAATCGGGAGAACGCTTCGATCGACAAAACGCCTTGGGGTTTCATGCACCAGGTATGTTTGACAAAGTGCTAGATATTGAAACCTGCTACCTCCAACCGGAACCGTCCAATGCCATTCGGCAATCGCTGCGGGCTTTTGCCCGGCACCATTCCATTTCGTTTTACGACCCCAAAACTCACACGGGCTTGTTGCGCACACTGATGATTCGTACTGCTAGTACGGGTGAAACAATGGTGGTGGTGGCGTTTCAGCAGGACGATCGCCCTATAATTGAGGCGGTGATGCAGCATTTGGCCAATACGTTTCCGCAGATTACCTCGCTGATTTACACCATCAACCCCAAGTTCAACGACGCGCTGTATGATTTGGAAATGACCACGTGGCGCGGTCAGGCATTTATTACTGAAACGTTGGGCGATTTGCAGTTTCGCATCGGCCCAAAATCTTTTTTTCAGACCAATACGGCTCAAGCGCTGACGCTCTATCAACAGGTGGCGACCTTGGCGGGTCTTACTGGAACAGAAACCGTGTACGACCTCTATACAGGCACCGGCACAATCGCCAATTTCGTAGCACGGCAAGCCCAGCGAGTCATTGGCATTGAATGTATTGCCGAGGCAATTGAAGATGCCAAGGAGAATTCGTGGCTGAATGGCATCGGCAACACCCAGTTTTTTGCCGGAGATATGAAAGCGGTATTGACGCCGGATTTTGTGGCTCAGATGGGAGCACCAGATGTGCTGATTACTGATCCACCCCGGGCTGGAATGCACCCAGATGTGATTGAAAGTATCCTGACGATCCAACCACCTCGCATCGTTTATGTCAGTTGCAATCCCAAAACGCAAGCGCAGGATATCGAGGCGTTGTACTCGCACTATCGCCTAGTGATCATGCAGCCAGTGGACATGTTTCCTCAAACCTACCATGTGGAAAATATTGTCCTGCTGGAACGTCGGTCGCCAACAGACTAGTCAGCAGACAGAGACCCATACAACGAGGACCCAGAACGAGGACTAACAACACCGCACCCAGCTATACTCGCGATCGTTGTACCATTCTTTTTTCCAAATCGGTGCCTGGTGCTTCAGCGTATCGATCGCATATTTGCACGCTTCAAAAGCTTCTGTGCGATGGGGACAGCCGATCGCCACAATCACGCTGACTTCGCCAATCTGCAACCGCCCTACCCGATGGTGAATCACCACATGCGACACATCCGCCCAGGTTTTGCGAATATCAGCGGCAATTTGCTGAAAAACTTGCAGCGCCATTGGCTCATAGGCTTGATACTCCAACGCAACTACTGGCTTGCCGTCGGTTTGATTGCGCACCATGCCGCTCATCAACACCACCGCACCATTAGCCGGATCATCTGCCAATGCATAAGCATCAGACAAAGACAGGGGCGCTAAGGTGATGACAAAGTGATCAGGATGATCAGGGGGATTGGGACAATCAGTCCGGTGATTTACCGGATGATCAGGCCATGGGTTAAGCAGTGAGGGAGCGATCGAGTTCATAGAGATTCTGATGAAAACGTCACGACAACATCGATTGGGTGTACTCGTATGCTAAAGCAACTTGGGCGGTTTCTGCTCGTGTATTGTTCTGCATTGTTCTTGTTCTGGCTTCTCCGAAAATTCCTTTGGAGCAATAGACAAATTAGCGCTGTTCGCTTAATCCGTCTGTCAATTGTTGAGACAGTTCTCGCCAGCGTTTGGAGATGGTTCCTTGGGTCAGTCCCAATTCTCTGGCAATTTCTAGTTGGCTTTTGCCCTTGGTTCGCTCTTGCCACAGGGTAAGATAGTTTCGCTTGGGATACTGCCGATCGAGGGCACGAATCAGATCTAAAACTTGGCGAAGCTGCTCCGATCGCTCTACTGTGTCCAGCAAATTCAATTCATCAGCTAAGGTATCTAATAATGAAAGATCGGTTCCAGGGAGTTTGCTATCTAAGCTAATCCAGCGTTTTCGTTGCTCTTGTCGAACCAGATCGATCATTTCAAACCGTGCTACTTTGGCACACCAGCGATGAAATTCTAGGATGCCGCCTTGGCGAAACTTTCCAGCTTGAATGGCTTGTAATACTTTCATATGCATTGTTTGTGCGGCATCTTCCCAACCGAGCGAGGTTCCTTGAGTTTGCTTACGAGCCATGAATTCAATCTGTTGACAATACGATCGGCTGGCCAGCAGATTTTCATAGGCTTGGAAAATATTAGCTTGAGAAATAAAAGCATGAGTTACTTGATGACCATAACTATTTACGGAGGGATGGTGGGGTAACTCGGAAAAAGCGGATGACGACATGGAACTTTATACCTTTAGAAGAGCCAGTAAACTAATCGACATTGCAATTTTTCGGTAGTTACAAACTCACAATATTTAGTTCTAAAACAAATCGTTCTAGAGCAAATTTCTTTAAAGACAGCCTTGTATTGACTCAGCAGAAAACTGTGCTAAAAACTAAAACTTTTCTTGCTTTTTAACTACAAGCAGAACTAGAATTAGCGATGACCTGTAGCCAAAAATAATATTTTTCAAACTCGATTAATGCCTCTTGAGCCATCAAGTAGAGCAAGGAGATAAGTTCCAGAATGGATTGAATACTGCGTGTCAATACTGTGCACCAACTTGGCATGGGCATCAGCTTGACTAAGTGAATGCTTTGTATGTGTCTCCGAACAGTCTACTGATGTGTAAATCTATGATTTAACCACTTTTGGCGTTTTATGATATGGCAATCTGGATGGTTGATAATTTTATCTTTTGCACTATTCAAAAGGCAGATGAAAGGGTCAGGTGAATTTTAAGAAACTGTAACGGCGATCCAGAACGAAGACTTTGATAGATTTTTTAAGGATACAACTCAAGATATAGCTCAGATATAACTAAACTACAACACTAAGCACGTGCACTTCGGAAATTAACTTGCTTGGTGCGAACATTTTAAGATATCGCTGCACTGTCAAATACCAAATCTCTATCGAGTTACATGTTATGCTGACCCCTCCTACCATACCCTAATTAAGAGGAAGAGCCGCAGGTGGTGGGGCGAATTTTATGCAGCATTATATAGAGAGTCGTATAACACATTTCATAGGAGTTATAAGTAGTTAATTTATTGATTGCATGATTTTGATTTGCTCAACTGATGAATTGATTTTTATGCGATCGCGGCAATAAAAAACAAGAAAAATCAAATCTGTACTTAACAATTGGAATATTTTTACCGGCTGTTTCGTTATAGAGAATGAAAGCTTTTAGGAACTATTTATGTCTCAAACTTTGCAAGATACGCAACCATATTACTATGCAGATGGAAAGAAAGTATTCTTAACACCATCTCAACACTATGTAGCGATTCAGACTTCCGATCGTGAAGAGCATGAAGGTGCTGCCATTCGACAATTGGCCGAGCAATTATCACCTGTAGCCATGCCTGGAGAAGTGCTGGAACTGCCACAGTATCATTTAACCATTGTCAAAGTCGCTGATAACCATTCGCGCAGCGCTGCCGCTTCAGAAACCGTGCGATCGTTTGTTGATTCCCAGCCTGATCTATCCATTGGGCCATCAGTTTATGAGCCAGCAAATTCCACAGCCGATGAAGCGCTAATTCCCGTTGGCGAGGTGTTAGTTAAGTTTAAAGCCAATGTTTCTGATACAGAAAAACAACAGGTTCTAGCGCAATACAACCTGATAGTGCAGGCGAGTGACTATCCAGAACCAGGGGTTGATTTAGTATCAGTTGATCGGGCTGATGCCACGCTGTCGATCGCCAATCAACTGCATGAACAGGATTTAGTCGAGTATGCCCAGCCCAACTTTGCGCGATTAATGCCGCGATTGATGCCTTCCAATGGCAGCGGAGCCGCGCTCCTGGAAGCGGAGACTCAACCTGACGGACGTTATTCATTTGATCAAGAGCCGTCGATCGTCCGTGCCGATAGTCCTGCTCCTGCGGCTAGCGTCAATGATCCAGCCTTCCCGTCTCAGTGGGCCCTGAGAAAAATCAAAGCGCCAGAAGCGTGGGATATTTCGATGGGCAATCCCACTATTTCGATCGCCGTTCTGGATGAAGGCTGCGATCTGGCCCATGAAGACCTATCCTACAAGCTGCCGGGCTATGATGCCGTCAACCGCACCAATGATCCGTCTCCGCTGCCCCGCGATGGACACGGCACGTCTTGCGCTGGCATTGCGGCTGCCAGAGCCAACAATGGGCTGGGTGGTGCTGGTGTTGCCCCCAACTGCAAGATTCTGCCTGTGCGGATTGCCTATGGTTCTGGAGGTCGTTGGATTACCAGTGATGCTATTATTGCCGATGCGATTCGCACAGCGGTTAATCGAGGAGCCGATGTATTGTCTAACTCGTGGGGTGGTGGTGCACCCAGTTCTGCAATTACGAGCGCTTTCCAGTATGCGCAAACCAACGGGCGCGGTGGTAAAGGCTGTCCGATCGCCATTGCTACAGGAAACGGTGACGTGCGAGGTGTCTCCTATCCGGCCAATCTATCGCCCTCGATTCTGGGAGTGATGGCCGTGGGCGCTAGCAACGAATGGGACGAGCGCAAGAGCAGAACCAGTCGCGACGGTGAAAACTGGTGGGGATCGAATTATGGCCCCGAAGTGGATGTGGTGGCTCCGGGTGTGCACATCTACACTACGGATATTTCTGGGAGTGGTGGCTATGGCAGCGGTAACTATATTGGCAACTTCAACGGTACGTCTTCGGCGACGCCCCATGTGGCAGGCTTGATGGGCTTGCTGCTCTCGGTTGATCCCAATCTGCGCTCTTGGGAAGTGGAAGAAATCATCAAGCGTAGTGCCGACGATTTGGGGACGGCTGGACGGGATGAACATTTTGGCTTTGGGCGGATCAACTGCCGTCGGGCGTTGGATATGTTGGCTCCGATCGCCTATGGCATCAGCGTTACACCAGAGTTTATTGGTTCAGGTCGAGAATGCTTTATGCGGGTGAACTTGCGGCTGTTTAACCCCAGCATTAACTGGGTGCGGTTGAATTCAGTCACCTTGACTTCGCACAACCCCGACTGGACGGCTGAGATCGATCGCTTTGAGTATGTTTACAACGTCGCCAATGGCACAATGGCTCCCTTCAGCGGACAAGATGTACAGTTGAAGAAAATTCTGCTGAAAGCCAATGGCAATCAGTCAGGATGGAGCTACCGCTGGTCCTTGAATTGGTCGTATACTTTCTGGCGTCCTTCGGCTCCAGGTTTACCCTTATCCGCTGCGGCGCTTTCAGAGGCGGAAGGTGTGCAGGTATCAGGCAAGTCTGCTAAAGGAGGGGACAGCAAACGAGTAGCATCTAACGGTTCTGCCCAGCAGGATGCAGTCCGGTTGGGAAACGGTACGACCAGCGAAGCAGGGGATGAAATTACCGTCGATCGCCAGAGCAAATCGATCACGATCGTGATCCGCTAACCGGAATTGGTTCACCAAAGCCATGACAGTTGCTCATCTTTGGTAATCACCTCCAGTGATCTCCAGCAATAGCCCGGACACTTTTGTGCCAAACCACCCTCATCCCCCAACCATTTCTCCCCAAAAGGGCGAAGGAGAGCCGGATTGAGGGTAAGGACCGAAATTTGCGGCGTGGCAAGGGTTTTCAGCATTTCCACAAACTGTCCGAAGGATTGCTCCAGAAACAGCCACACCCTGTGGGGGCGGGTTGCATCCTGCCCTCACTACCATTTCTTTGCCACTAGCTATGGCAATTAGGAGCCTGTTACGTTTGCAAGTTGCGGCATTTAGCCCGCATCCCCACCCCTGCTTCCATCTGGCAGCAGAGAGCCGGATCGCTTCCTCGCCAGTTAAGGCTGGGGTGAGGGGGAACGGTCAGAGTCAGATCTCGATTCAGCCATGCCTGACTTTGAACTCACGCTAAGATAATTTCGCCACCCTCCCCAGGCAGTGATATTGCGCTGCCCTTCACACAACAGCGGTTCACCGAGTACACCCAACACTTCCTCGCCGTCTGCTAAGCGAACTTTGCCAATGCAGAGACCAGGAGGTTCTTGCCATAAAATTTGTGCAATGCCTGCTGCTGGCACAGACCAGATTTCCAAGGCAATGGCCCGACCTCCCTGCTGAACTTGCATCATGGCCGGATGACGATCGCCGATTGACCACAGCATATAAGTGGGTGCGGTCATTGCTTCCCGCACAAAGGAAGCTCCCACGGCTAAAAGATTGCCATTTAATTCTAACCCGCGCATCAGCGTTCCGTTGACAGCTAATAACACCTGATCCATGCCTGTAAGATAGGAGAACTGATTAAATATCTTATAAGGAACAAAGTGAGGGTGATGTTGAGCAGCGACAAGGAGGCGTAGCGTGGATAAACCCACGATCAACGCACAGACAGTACAACCACAAACCGAAGCAAATATAAATGATTGGAACTGGCCGTTCTGGCCCGTCGTACCACTCTACCCCTACGGCAAACGGCGCACGTTGCGGCGAGAGGTGATCAAAGATACGATTTGGACATTTGACCAGTTGCAGGGCATTCTCTACGTTACCGTGCCGATTCGGATGACGGTGGTTCGTCTGCAAGCTGGAGGGCTGCTCGTGTATTCACCCGTTGCCCCAACGCCAGAGTGCATTCATCTAGTGCAAGAACTGGTGGCAGAGCATGGGGATGTGAAATATATTCTGCTGTCAACGGTAACGGGCATTGAGCACAAGGTATTTGTGGGTCCGTTTGCTCGCTGCTTTCCCACTGCCCAGGTCTATGTTGCGCCATATCAGTGGAGCTTTCCACTGAATTTGCCGTTGAGTTGGCTGGGTTTTCCACCGAAACGCACGCATTTTCTGCCAACCGATCCCCACAACGTGCCATTTGCCAATGAGTTTGACTATGCTTTGCTGGGGCCGATCGATCTGCGCTTAGGAGCCTTTGCAGAAGTGGTGCTGTTCCACAAACCATCGCAGACCCTTTTGGTGACAGACACTGTGCTTTCTGTGCCCAATGAGCCACCCGCCATTGTCCAGCTTGACCCCTATCCGCTGTTGTTTCATGCCCGCGATCGAGCGACCGACATAGTAGAGGATACAGCCGCCAATCGTCGGAAGGGTTGGCAGCGCATCGCCTTATTTTCCTTCTATTTTCGCCCCAGCGCCCTCACTGTTTCTAGCGTGAGACAAACCCTGCGAGACGCCACCCAAGCTGCCGATCGCTCCAGAAAAGGCTACTTTGGGCTATTTCCGTTTCAGTGGCAACCCAACTGGCAATATTCATTTGAAGCACTACGAGGCGGCGGTCGCTTGTTTGTGGCTCCCATTTTGCAAACGCTCATCCTCGATCAAGCGCCTGATTTAACGCTAGATTGGGTCGATCGAGTGGCAAGCTGGAACTTCCGGCATATTATTCCTTGTCATTTTGATGCGCCGATCGACGCAACACCACAGCAATTTCGACAAGCGTTCGCCTTTTTGCAGTCTGATTTGGTCATTGGCTCCAACGGGCAAGCATCCCTACCGGCTGAAGATTTTCAGTTTTTGCTGAAACTAGAGCGAAAGTTGCATAAAGTGGGACTAGCGCAACCAGCAGGAGATAAAGGAAAAACGAGAGAGGAAGGATAGAGGAGGAGAAACACGGAAAGTTTGATTTTTCGCTCAAAAATCGTCTCATACCAGTTTAGATTGGCAGATTGGGTAAGGGCGATTCGCGAATCGCTCTTACTTACAAGCGGTTCATCTGTTGCAGAAATTGTTCAATGCGGTATTCCTTAGATATTACTGTCCGTACCAGTCCTGTCGCCACTGCCGCATTTGATCGATCTCGACTTGTTGTGTGTCAAGAATGGCTTGAGCCAGTTCCTGAATTTCCGGTCGATCGCTCTTTTGTAAGGCTTCTTCCGCCATGACCAATGCTCCTTCATGGTGGGGAATCATGGCATTGATGAAGCGCAAGTCAAACTCATCATCAGCAGGACCCAAGTCCATGCTCATCATCATGTTGGACTTCATTTCCTGCGACATTGGCATCATGTGTCCCATTTCAGCGTGGTACATCACTGGATCATCGCCCGCATCGGGATACCAAGCTTGCCGCCATTCCTGCATTTGAGCAATTTCCGTCTGCTGAGCCGCAATGATATCCTGCGCTAGCTCTTGCACATCTGGTCGATCGCTCTTTTGCAAGGCTTCTTCGGCCATGTCTACCGCGCCTTGGTGGTGCAGCCGCATCGCATCAATAAATCGCAGATCAAAGGTGTCATCCGCCGGACCTAAGTCCATACTGGCATGATCCATTCCTGTGTGACCCGATTGATTTATCTGTCCATGATTCATCGAACCGTGATCCATTTGAGCCGTTTCAGTTTCAACTGTTTCAAAGCCAACAGTTTCAGCTTGTTCTGTTGCAGTTTGGGCAGAGGGAGTCGTACTACAGGCTGCAAGCGGCATGAGCGGCAAAACGCCAAACACAAGCAGAGAGGCAAGCGATCGGTTCATAAACGTCTACCTAGTTACTCAACGTTGCTCAAAATCAAAGTTGCTTTGGGAATGAGTTACTATTAATCATTCTTTTTAGTCATTCTTTCTACCATGGCACAGGACTATGAAACTAGAATGAATTTTGGGTGTCAAGCATTTAACAGTTGAAGCCTAGCTCTTGAAAAATTAGCTCTTAAAATGGGGTATATCGTACCGAAAAATAGATGCCGCTCTCCTGCCAGGTACGATCGGGCGATTCTACGGAAACTAGCGGAAAGGCAAGATCCAGCCGCGCTGATAACGCCTCCCCCTGTTGCCACACTAGCCCCACTCCCATGCCTGCGAGCGTACTTGGATCGGGATTGAAGCCATCTGCATTCCATGCAGTACTCAGGTCGAAAAACGGCGCAACTTGCAGCAGCCCATCCAGGTTGGGCACTCGCAAAACAGGCAACCGTAATTCCGCCGATGCTAGCACACCGCTGTCGGTGAGTAGAAAATCTTGACGATAGCCGCGCACCGTTTGCACCCCCCCAAAGCCAATTTGCTCCAGCGGGACTAGGGGAGAATCGGACAGTTGCACGTCCCCGCGCACCAGCAGCAATGTATCGGGAGCCAGTAAATGCACCCATTGGGCTTGCCCCCGCCAGGTCAAAAATCGGCTGTCGGGTCGATCGTCATTCACCGTGGCATCTAGTACATCTACCCCCAAACTGAACTGCGATCGCACGGCCACTACATCTTCACTAGTACGCCGCACCCACTCCTGAAAAAAACGCAGCGTCGAAATGCGGGTTTCTCCTTTGGCATTAGCCCCAGCCGAGAGGGGAAACGGCTGATTGAGCAGTTCCGTATCGCTTTCCTGTCGCGAGACAACGAGTCCTAGGGCAATTTCTTCAGTGGGCGATTGGGCGATCGGTTGCCGCACGGTCAGTTCGTAGTAGCGAGAGTCGGCTTCAATGTCCAACGCATCAAACGGAGGTTCGATCACATGGCTATGCGTCCAACCTGCTGCAAATTGCAGAGTGCCGTTGCGCGCATTAATGGGCAGCGTGTAGCTAGCAGACAGTTCGTTGCTGCCATCGCTATTAGCATAGCTGAGGCTGAGTTCGTCGCCCCATCCCGACAAATTGGCTTCACGGATTTGCACCTGTCGCTGAAAACTGCCGACGCTGGGCGAGCGATCGTTTTCAAGCACCAAATCAACTTCAAAGGTATCGGCTTCTGTCACTTGCACTTGCAGCACACTGGTTCCGGGCTGTACCCCCGCCTGCAAATCCGCCGCGATCGTGGCAATTAAGGGGTCAAGCTGAAGCAGTTGTAACCCTGCCAGCAATTGATTGATGTTTAACGGTGCAGTCCCTGCCAGCGCCAGGCGACGACGCACATAGGTTGAATTGAGGCGGCGCGTTCCGGTAACGTTAATCTCATCTAGGCGACCTTCAAGTACTTCAATGATCACCACCCCATCAGTAATCGTCTGGGGAGGAATCAGTGCACCAGAGGTAATATAGCCGCGATCGACATACAGTTGGGTCACTGCCGATCGGGCTTGCAGCAATTCCACAAATGTTAGATCGCGCCCTGTAAACGGTTCGGTAACATGTGCGAGTTCTTCTGCACTAAACACCGTGCTACCTACGACCTCAAACCGCTCAACTCGAATGGTATCGGGAATTTCATCGGGATTAGGAAGCGGAGGTGATGGCAGCAGTTGGTCTGGTGGCGGCAACAAATCTTGTAACAGTCGTTCGGGCAATGGCTGTGGCAATGGGACAGGCGGTGACTCTTGCGAGGGTGGTTGTGTTGGCGGAATGAGCAAGGGGGGGCGGGCTTGCGCTTGGGTTGAAGGAGATGAAGACACGGCTGAAGCTAGGTCGTCGATCGGCTGCGCCCAGCCCGCTTGTCCTAAGCTGAGTCCCAACAGCGACAACATCCCATACTTCCACCAACTAGGACACCTTTTCTTTGCTTCCACCCGAATTACCTCAGCAGTCACCCAATCCGTTGCCAACTTTAACGGCATTGTAAGGGATCGGTGAATTCCGCCGATCGGCGGCAGAAATAAACGTAAACCGGTCGGCTACTATTTGTTACAGTTAATTTATCAAAACTAGGTAGTGTTGCGGCTCAACCTTTGAGCGATGCGATGGCTGCTCTGACATAACAGAAATATATGAGTAACGCACTCAAGCAGATCAGTGTTTATGCGACGCTTCTGGCGATCGGTGGTGGTGTGGGTTGGGCAGGTAGCCGCTACCTTAATGAACGTGAAACTCCGACCGCAGCGTCAAGTCCACAACCCCCCGTGGCGGTGGATGTGGCGGTACGAGAGTCACCGATCGCCCAAGTTCCCGTCCAAATCGAATCGGCTCCTCAAAATCCCAACTTTATTGCTGAAGCGGCCGAAAAAGTCGGTCCGGCTGTCGTGCGAATTGATTCATCGCGCACCGTTAATAGTGGCATTCCCGACACCCTCAGACGATTTTTTGGCGAAGATGCACCCTTGCCGCCCACACAAGAGCGCATTGAGCAAGGCACAGGGTCAGGCTTTATCCTCAGCACGGATGGCAGAATTATTACCAACGCCCATGTCGTGGAAGGAGCCAGTACCGTGCGGGTAACGCTTAAAGATGGTCGCAGGTTTGAAGGACGAGTGCTGGGTACGGATGCGGTCACTGATGTAGCGGTTGTCAAAATTGAGTCTGCCGATTTGCCGACGGTGGTGTTGGGACGATCGGATGAACTGATTCCAGGACAATGGGCCATTGCTATCGGCAATCCTTTAGGGTTGGATAATACTGTAACGGCTGGCATCATCAGTGCTACTGGGCGATCGAGCAATGATGTTGGCATTCCCGATCGGCGTGTTCGGTTCATCCAAACTGATGCAGCCATTAATCCGGGTAATTCTGGTGGACCCTTGTTGAACGATCGGGGCGAAGTGATTGGTATTAACACGGCGATTCGTGCCGATGCACAAGGATTGGGCTTTGCAATTCCCATCGAAACAGCTTCTCGCATTGCCGATCAACTGTTTCAAAACGGCAAGGCGGAACATCCGTATTTAGGCATTCAGATGGTGGATTTGACGCCTGAACTGAAAGACCAACTGAATCAACAAAAAAATTTGGGGGTGACGCTTGCGACCGATCGAGGGGTGCTGGTGCTGCAAGTGATGAACAATTCTCCGGCAGCGGCGGCCGGGCTACAGCCGGGCGATGTGATTCTGAAGGTCAATGCTGTCACAGTGTCCTCGGCGGCAGAGGTACAAGAACAGGTGGAGAATAGTCAAGTAGGAGAACTGGTGTCGGTAGAGGTGCTGCGCGGTGATGATAATCAAGTGTTTCAAGTGCGTCCAACTGCCTATCCGCAAAATTAATGGGTCTAATGAAAAACTAGGGATAATAGACAAATTACGACATTATAGGGTGTAGGTAAATTCCTCTATCAACGCCCCTGGAACCCAACTGCCCCCAACCGATCGGTTGTCATAGGTCCCCACTTCGGCAATAAATTCTTGGGTATCGGTGAAAGCCAGCAAGTTCTCACCAAAGCAGCGATACAGACTTTCGTCAAATCGTAGATTTTCGATCGGCGCAACGATTGTCCCATCCTCGACCCAAAAGCAGGCATAGCGCGTCATACCCGTTACCCGTCCGGTGGGACGATCGCTCCAGTTTAGATAATGTAGGTTTGAGACATACAAGCCTGTCTCTAGCCGGGGCAGCACAGCGGTTGCCGATAAATCACCCGGAGCAATTTCAGGCGATCGCAGCGATTCTCGTCCATTGGCTCCATTGGCAATTTTGCCGTACTCTTTGGCAGTGCGAGAGTTCACTAACGTGTTTACTAACTGCCCAGCTTGAATGATTGGCAACTCTGATGGAGCAATTTCTCCCCAATTATTAAAGCGAGGAACCAATCCCCGCTGAAAATTCTCTGTTAAGTAAAATAAAGGAGAAAACTGCTTTTCACCTTGTTGTAACAACCGTAATGCACTGGCTCCCTGTTGCATCGCTGCTTCGCTAACACCACCCCACGAAAACATTTGCAGCAATTCTGAAACCGCCGCCGGAGCTAGATAAGTTCGATAGGTGCCACGGGGAATAGACTTGGGCGATCGAGCGAGTTGAGCAAGCTGGTGTTTCGAGTCTCTCAACTTCTCGGTATAGGCGGTTTGATCCCACTCACTGCCCGCAAAGGTGCCTTTGACAGCTTGCCCCTCTGCGGTAAACAGCGAATAATCTAGCGTAAACGTCTCTGTGGCAAACCAGTGTTGTTGCCCAGCCGAATCTGCGTAGGCCCGCACCAGTGATCCGGCCGCATAGATTCCCGTAAAATCTAGCTCAGCAACGGTAGGAAGAATGGCGTCAACTGCCGATTCAGCCGGCAACAGTGCACCCGAATACACTTCATGACTTTTGGCATTGCCAGTCGGCAGCACCAAGTACGGATCTTCGGGTAGCTGCGGCACGTCTTGGCGCAAGTCCAGCAGCACCGATCGAGCTTGCTGCCAATCGGTTTCCCAATCGCCAGTAACGGGCAGATGCCAGAAGGCATGACGTTGATTGTGCATCAAGGTCAGTTCCAACTGAGCATCGTTGACGCAACCAGTCTGCCGCACCTTGGCATGGTTAAAGCGTGTAAACTGGCTCTGTTCTCCTATCAGCCCAATCTTCAGATGCTCGTCGGGTTGCAATTCATTCAACAACGCGGCCACAAGGCGATTGAAAATGGCTTCTAAGTTGGAACGCTCCATGCAACCTCCCACACCTCTGTTTCTCATACTCAGTGACTGTTCTTGGGTTCATTATCGCCTGTCCTGCCCTGTTTTCAGCCATTTCGATTTGCCGACAAATAGACCAGTGCTGGTGGACATACTGGTGGACATAAAAGCACATGGGCAGACGGGGAATGTGTTTACCTTTATCCTCCTTTTATTGTTTGCCTTCATCCTTTCGCGAATGACTGTAAGATAGTGCATATAGAAATTAAAGATTTGTAACGCTTTGACTCCAGCCTTTAAACCAAACAACAGTGTAGTTTTGTCTACGGCATGGCACGCCCTTCATCCTCTTTGGCAAGGAGGAGAAGAGGTGGTGCAACGAGGTTTGCCGTCACAGCAGCTTGCTCCGACTTGGCAAATGTTGATGTTGGGAGATGGCTCTCCGACTCGGCACTTACAATTGCTGACCGGAGAACCGACCGAAGTTGATGTTATTGATATGTCTCCGATCGGCCATGATCCAGACAATGCGCCAGCGGTGATTGAGGCAGTTCCAGGTCCGCGTTTACGGCGACAGGTGTGGTTGCGAACGGCATCTGGACAGCGCCTTGCCTATGCGACTTCTTGGTGGGAAGCCAGCCATGTTGATGAATATTTGCAGAATCGATCGCTGCCGATTTGGGCTAGTCTGGCGCAGTTGCGCACTGAACTGTATCGCGATATTCAAGGAATCCACTATGGGCATTCTCGCGCCTTAGAGTTGGCGTTTGGGCAAACCGGGCCATTTTGGGGACGACACTATCTGTTCTGGCATCATGGACGCCCCCTAACGCTGATCTACGAAGTGTTTTCACCGTACCTCTCGAAGTATCTGGGGCCGATGCATCTAGAGTGAGGAGATCTGGCATAAGGTAATGAAGCTCTACAAGTCGAGGAGCTTAACCGCTAGAGCGCTATTAGAGAGTTATGTTGGTGACTTATTGCCAATTACTTGATGCCACTCACCCTTTCAACCAGCCTGGTTGTCAGGTTGTTCAAATTAGATGGACGGATAAGCAGCGCCCCCCTTGAAGTTTTCCCGCAACTCGTTTGGTGGACACTACTTTCCGCGATCGGATTCCTACAGATACTCTGCTATTATCTTGACTTTGCTTGATAACAAACTCCGTGAAACCACGAGTTTCATCCATCATTCTGGTGACACCACGTTGATTTGGATGCAAATGTATGGGGAACTTACAAAGCGGTTCAGCTTTCCAGTAAAGTAAGTCCTGACTCCATTGGTATACCAGCATGAAGTGATTTAGGTTATTTCAGAGAAACATCGCTGAATTGACACGATAATGACCCTATCAAGCCGAAAACGACACGATCGATGAAAGATCTATTAGCTCACCTAGAACGCAATCGTGGTTTAGCCTACCTGTTGGCAACCCTGTGGGTTGGGTTGATAGTGTGGATTGTCGCCTGGTTCCGGTTGAACGGTATTGGTTTAGTCGATGAAACCGAGCCGCTGTTTGCGGAAGCGGCCAGACAAATGGTGGTAACAGGCGACTGGAT
Source organism: Thermocoleostomius sinensis A174 (assembly GCF_026802175.1). NCBI lineage: Bacteria > Bacillati > Cyanobacteriota > Cyanophyceae > Oculatellales > Oculatellaceae > Thermocoleostomius > Thermocoleostomius sinensis. Next base: position 115,252 of record NZ_CP113797.1, read on the forward strand.
TACTCCCTACTTCAATCAAGTCACTCGCTTCGACAAGCCGCCCCTGGTGTATTGGCTGATGGCCGTTGCCTATCAAATGGTTGGCGTCAATGAGTGGTCGGTTCGGTTTCCATCCGCCTTGGCAATCACAGTATTAACTGGGTTTAGTTTCTATACGCTATATCAGTACGGGTTTCCCCGTCCCAGCGACGCATCGAACTCACCTCAAGGTTCTGACGCAATCGCATTGCCATCTGCTGGGTTTGAGGGAAGCCGATCTTCGCGTTGGTTCTCGGCTTTAATTGGGTCAGCGGCGATCGGACTAAATCCGCAAACGTTCCTCTGGAGCCGCACTGGTGTTTCCGATATGCTGCTAAGTGGCTGTATGGGAGCCGCCTTGCTATCGTTTTTCTGTGCCTATGCCCAACCAGAAAAACCACCTGTGCAAGCTCGATGGTATTGGGCTTTCTATGGCTTTAGCGCGCTGGCGGTTCTCACCAAAGGTCCAGTGGGTATTGTCTTACCTGGACTGATTATCTTGGTATTTCTGCTATACATGGGCAATTGGCGAGCGGTGCTGCGGGAAATGAACTGGGTGTGGGGCAGTGTTGTGTTTTTACTGATCACACTACCCTGGTACATTGCCGTGATTTGGATTAATGGCAGCGCCTTTACTGATTCATTCTTCGGGTATCACAACATTGAGCGCTTCACCAGCGTCGTCAATAATCACTGGGCCCCCTGGTACTTTTATTTCATCGTTGTACCTGTTAGTTTTTTGCCGTGGTCTGCCCACCTTCCTGTGGCGATGGCTCGGCTGCGCGTTTGGCAGCGACAGCATTGGCAACAGCAACCCCGATCGACTCACTTAGGAATATTTGCTTTGGTTTGGTTTGCGGTCATTTTTGTCTTTTTCACCATTGCTGTCACCAAACTGCCTAGCTATACCATTCCGCTGTTGCCAGCGGCAGGGATTTTGGTGGGACTATTTTGGGCGGATCAAATGACCCGATCGCGTTCGAGTCGGGTGGTTCGGGTCAGTCACTGGTTGAATCTAATCTTATTTGTGACCTTGGCCATTGCGGCTTGGTTGGCCCCGAATTGGCTGGGCAACGATCCAGAAATGCCCGATTTACCTACATTGGTGCAACAGTCAGGGGTGTTGCAATGGGCCACAATCATTTGGGCGATCGCAGCCATTACAGGGGGGCTTTTGCTGTGGCGACGGCAGGGGCAGTGGTTATGGAGTATCAATCTTTTGGGGTTGATTGCCTTCATGTTAATGACGTTGATTCCAACCGCTGTAATTGTCGATGCCCAACGGCAACTTCCCCTACGGCAACTCGCTGCTACGATCGTCCAAGTGCAGCGACCTAATGAACCCGTGGTCATGATTGGGTTTAGTAAACCTAGCCTCGTCTTTTATACCCAACGTTCCATTCTTTACTTTCCCGACATTGATCGGGTTCATCAACAGTTACGGCGCTTGGCTAGACAAACAACAGCCGCAGATTCCTTGTTATTAGTTGGGCGATCGCTGAAGCTTGAGGAAGCAGAGCTATCACCAGACAAATACCAAGTGATTGAGCAGGCTGGCGTGTATCAATTAGTTCGAATCAACCTAGCCGATAGAAGCGGATTGAGGGCTGAGGATTGAGCCGTGCTACATCGATTTTGCTGGAGTCGAGTCCTCTTTGATGCCAGAACACGCATTTTAGCCTGGTACGTGATTTTGATGGCTACATCGGCACTACTCTCGACGGTGGCCGTACGCAAAATTTTGCTGGTACGGATGGAGGAACGAGTGAGAGCTTCGATTGTTCTGGAAATTGAAGAATTTCGCCGGTTACAGCAGGGACGCAATCCTAGAACAGGAGAGCTATTTGGCAGTAATAGTAAAGCCTTGTTTGATGTATATCTCAGTCGTAATTTGACTGAAGAGAATGAGTTTTTTCTAACGTTGCTCGACGGACAGTTGTATCGATCCAGTCCCGAAGCATTGCCACCACTTTTGCAGCCTCAGTCTGAGTATGTCCAACGTTGGGGTCAGACGACTCAAACAGAAGAAGGCACACTTCAAACTCCATTTGGCAAAGTGCTATACCTGGCTGAACCCGTTGCTTCTACTCGCTTTGACTCAACTTCAACACCTGCTGTTTTTGTCATTGTCCGGTTTCTCACAAGCCAAGAGCAAGATGTCGTTGAAGCCGTTAACGTGTTGGTTAATGTATCCTTAGCGGTGCTGGGGATTGCATCAGTTTTGGCCTGGATTGCCGCTGGTCGAATTTTAGCTCCGCTCCGATCGCTGACAGAAACGGCTCGATCGATTAGCGATTCAGATTTATCGCAGCGCATTGCAGTACAAGGCAATGACGATATTGCTGAAATGGGTGCTACCTTCAACGAAATGTTAGAGCGGCTGCAAACGGCTTTCGTCAATCAGCGCAATTTTGTCAATGATGTTAGCCACGAACTTCGTACCCCGATCACAATTATTCGCGGGCATTTAGAGCTACTGGACGATGATCCGCTTGAGCGTCGTACCACCATTGACTTGGTGACGGACGAACTCGATCGCATGAGTCGATTTGTGGAAGATTTGCTGCTGTTAGCCAAAGCCGAGCAACCCAATTTCTTGAATCTGGAAACTGTAGACATTCAAGCGCTGACCGATGAGCTTTTTAGCAAAGCCACCGCTCTAGCCGATCGCCAGTGGCGCTTGGATAATAAGGGAATAGGGCGAATGGTGGCCGATCGTCAGCGGGTGACGCAGATGATGATGAACCTGACGCAAAATGCCACACAGCATACCCAACCCGGCGATGTGATTGCTCTAGGATCAGCCGTTGTTGGCAAAGAGGTACACTTTTGGGTACGGGATACCGGAGAAGGTATTGATCTAGATCAGCAAAAGCGCATTTTCGAGCGATTTGTGCGGCTGAATCGTGCCGATCGCTCCAGCAGCGGTACCGGGTTAGGACTATCGATTGTGAGTGCTATTGCTCGCGCTCATGGAGGACGAATTGAGTTGGTGAGTGCTCCAGGCCGTGGCTCTACCTTTACGATCGTGCTGCCGTTCGATCCGCCGTAGGAGTTGAGAATTAGGGGGTGGGGATTAAGGGATAGGAAGTAGAGAACGCAAGTTTGACAACCTCGTGAAGGGTATCTCGGGAAGGGGGGCAAAGGGGTGACTAGAATTGTCCTTATGCTGCCAAGCCGCGATCGAGCTTCACAAGCTAGAATTGTTCCTGGGTTGCTACAACCCCACCCTCAAAGCACTCTATTAGCCAATCGAAGCGGTTGGTTGGTTGGTTGTTACCGATCGTGCCAAATCTTTCAACATGGTGGCGGTGGTGTCAAAATCAACACAGGCATCGGTGATGCTCTGCCCATAAACCAGCTTGCTGAGGTCAGTTGGAACCGACTGCTTGCCAGCGACTAAATGGCTTTCAATCATAACCCCCATAATATGCCGCGATCCAGCCGTCAGTTGCCCAGCAATATCATGGAGGACGATCGACTGACGGGTGTAATCTTTGCGGGAATTGTCGTGGCTACAGTCGATCATGACGCGAGGATTTAGCCCCAACCTAGTCAGTTCTTGAGCCGCCTGCTGCACATGTTCGATATCGTAATTAGGTCCACGTTTCCCCCCCCGCAACACTAGATGTCCATCGGGATTGCCCGTCGTAGTGACAATGCTGGCTAAGCCGTCTAAGTTAATGCCCAAAAATCGATGCGGCTCGCTGGCGGCCAACATCGCATTAGCCGCCGCATGAAGACTGCCATCGGTATTGTTTTTGAAGCCGATCGGCATCGACAAGCCAGAAGCCATTTCCCGGTGGGTTTGACTTTCAGTCGTACGTGCCCCAATCGCTGTCCAGGAAATCACATCGGCGATGTACTGAGGAATGATTGGATCAAGTAGCTCAGTCGCAGCCGGCAGCCCCAGATGGGCCAAATCCAGCAGTAGTTTACGAGCCAGTCGCAGCCCGGTGTTGATGTCATAGCTGCCGTCCAGATGGGGATCGTTGATTAACCCTTTCCACCCGATCGTGGTGCGCGGCTTCTCGAAATACACACGCATCACAATTTCCAACTCGTCTGCCAGTTCCTGCCGCAGAGCCACCAGCTTTTTGCCATACTCATACGCTGCCTCTACATCGTGAACCGAACAGGGTCCTACAATCACTAGTAACCGCTGATCTTCGTTTTGCATAATGTTGCGAATGCGATCGCGGGTCTCTGAAACGAGGGTAGCTGCGGCTTCAGTAATAGGAAGCTCGTTGTGGATGGTTGCAGGACTGATGAGGGGACGAGTCTCTACAACGTGAAGATCATAGGTTTTGTGCATGATGTTGGAAAAAAGTAGATTTTACTACAGCAATAAACGAGCAAATAGGGATAAATGGGAGAGGGTGGCTGTAGGCACAATGCAGCTAGACCCAAGCAACCGAGCCGATGAGGTCATACATCAACGCCAGAAACGGCTCTCGATTGCCTCGTTGAGATCGTTGAGATCAGCGAGATAGTTATCCACTAACATTGTTTGCCTAGAACATTTTACCGAACTGCGTCCCCGCTCAGGTACCAAGATGTCATCGCTTTTTTACTGGTGGGTTTGACCTACGGCTCTGGGTGTGGCTGGATCGATCGTCCAGCCACGCTAATCCTGCCCCACCTGCCTCTGCCAAGGTACTGATCAACCGATAGAGTGTCACGCTGCCCAAAATCACAGCCGCAGAAAGCTGTCCATTCAGCAAAGTGATTGCTGTCGCTTCAAACACCCCAATGCCGCCCGGTGCACCCGGAATGATCAGTCCCAGCATCCAGGCAAAGGCAAAGGTACTGAGAATCATCGGCAGTTGAGCCAACTGAAGCGGTGCTAGAACCAGAACCGTCAGCACAAATCCACTTCCGCGCAGCACTACAAACAGCAACTCTCCCAAAAGTGGACGAAGGGGATAGTGTTTAATCTGTAGCCGATTGGACGTGGAAATTGCCCCAGAAGTGTTCTCCGCAGCGGTCACTGCTTGCGATTTTCCTTTGAGACGACTGGCAACCCCAAGCAGCGGATTGAGAAATCGAGGATGAATGACCGTCAGAATAGCCAGCAGGCTCAAGCCTTGCAGTAGCCAATGGTGCGATCGCAACCCTAGCAGCGCAATCGATAAGGCCGCCGCCGCCATTAGCAACGGTTCCAGCAGCACACTCAACGTTGCCGAGGTCGCCGGAAACCCTACATTCTTCGCTGCCACAATCCGCCCATACAGATGCCAAACATTCCCCGGCAAGTACTTGGCAATGTTCGTTTTTAGATATACCAACACACCCCACGTTCCAGTTGCAGGTTGATTGAGGTCGCGCAAAATCCAACTCCAGACCCAACCTGACCAAATGTGTGCCAGCAAGGTCACCCCCAGCGCCGTCGTCAAAATTGCCCAACCGCTGGCGTCAACTCGTAGCGCTGTTACTTCTGTCCAGTGAGACCGCAGCGCACTTGCAAGAAAAAATAATGTGCCACCCAAAATTACCCAGCGTAGATAGGGTTTGAAGCGGGAAAGCAGCCGTTTAGCGTGGGAAATGGGTAATCGGGACATTGGGGGGAGGACGTAAAGGCAGATTCAGTTGCAGCGTGCCACAAAGCTTAGGGGTTGATCAACTGATTGAATCGATCGTCGTTTCGCAATGGAGCAAAATCTGGATCAGTGCGCAGAATATCACGAAATTTAGGGTGAAGGTCAATCGATCGTTGCAGATGTTCGATCGCTTGATCGATTTGTTCCTGACTCATCAGCAAGTAGGCTTTGTTGTAATACACGCCGCCGGAAGTAGGGCTGAGTTGTTCGGCTTTTTCAAAACTGGTGAGCGCATCTGGGTAACGCCCTAATTTCGTTAGCACGTAGCTTCGATATTTCCAGGTGCTGCCCTTTTCAGGGGCTAATTTAATGGACTTGTTAAAGGCTTTTAAGGCTTCGCTGTAGCGTTGCATCTCCATTAAAACAGTAGCAAGTTCAAACCAAGCCGATGAGTCTTCCGGGGCAAGTTTTAGAGCTTGTTCGCTGGCTACCAATGCTTCGTCATAGCGCTTTAAGCGCCGCAGTGCCTTTTCTTTGCCAATCCAAGCTGACACCAAAGTAGGTTGCAGGGCGATCGCTTTCTCATAGGCGACAAGAGCATCTTCCGTTCTCTGCTCGATCAAAAACGCATCTCCTTGGTGGATGTAATCATCGGCTGTGAGATAAAGCTGAGGATTCTCTGATCTTAAGCGTTCTAGTTGATTCGTTAATTCTTGAATTCGGCGTTGAACTTCTGAATCGATGAATTCTTCTTGAATGTCGCTAGAAGTAATTTTTGCAAGTTCCTGAAAAATCTGATCTTTTTCCTGCTGTGTTGCTACAAATAATGTTTGTACTTGTTTGATAAATTCTGTTTTTTGTGTTTCTAACTCTTGTTTAAACGTTGCAATTTTAGCTTGTAATTCGACTACAACTTGTTGCTGTAACTGTTGCTTGACTTCATGTTCGGTCTCTTCGCGTAGTTGTTTTTTAGTTTCGTTGACGATTTGCAATAGAATGCTGCGACGCAATGTCCAAGCTACGATCGCCATCGCAATGGGAATCGCAATCAAAATAGCAATAAGCAAATTAATCAGAGTGATTGTCCAACCAAAGGTCTCTTTGACTTCTGCCCGAATTCGATCGTCTAAAGCTTGGTTCGCCTCGGTGTCTGCTAGTGCTTGCTGAATTAACTGCTGCACAGCTTCGCGTTGTTTGTCTGAAAGCGGTGGGACTGGATCGGGTGGCAGCAGCGGAACAGGCGTTTCTTGAGCAACTAATTTAGGGGTTATGAGGGCGAGCAACAGGGTAGAAAGGACGATCGTGGTTTTGGCAGAGAGCGGCATAGAATCAAGGGGCGGATGAAATCGGAAGTGGGTGCAGTTTGCACCTTAACACAGGTAGGCTGGCATTTATAACGTGGTTATAGGCGTATCTATAACAGTGTCTATAGCTTTGTCAATTGGGGCCGACGCCATGCCTTAAATTAAGGTTGGTTTTCACTAAATTATTTCCTGATCGAACTGGGTCATCAGGAACACGATGGATTCATCCTTCACACAGCTATAAGCTGATTGACGAACAACACTCGTTTCCCCTCACCCTCAATCCCTCTTCTCGAGCGAGCCGGAGCGGGAGGTTAATTAAAACCACTCCATCACTTCGACTCCCCGTCGTCCTATCTAGGAGGAGTTGGGGGATGAGGAGGCAAAGAGTTGTCAGTCAATCAGTAGCCATGAAACACGATCGCGCTAACGCAATCACCTATGGTTAAAAGCTACACAGGTTAAAAGCTACACAAAGCAGCCCTGTTCGAGCGTGCAATCAACCAACCTCTTGATGCCTCCTTACCCTCGAAGTTTCTCCTCAGGCGTGGAGCATAGGAGTTCAATAAGTTGCTGAGTAATTGGATATCCTGTTTGCTGTTCAAAATGCAAAAACATGGGGCTGGGGTTTGCCTCTAGAAACAGATAGTCACCCGCTGGAGAAACTCGCCAATCAATGGCTGTCCATTCCAAAAAGAAGGCTTTGGCGATAGCTTGACATTGTTGCTGAATTGCTTCTGGTAGGTCGATCGAAATTAATTGTGCTTGGGCATCCGCTCGAAAATCGATCGCTTGACTGCGAATTTCAGCAGCATAAATTGATTCACCAACAACATAGGTGCGAACATTAGTTCCTGGAATATAGGCTTGAATTGTAATAGGAGCTAGTCGCAATGCTTGTTGTAGCCGTTCTGGTTCTAAATGTTCGGGAGTCACAAACTGAGTGTGAGCGCCGCCACAAACGGGCTTGAAAATGACACGAGTATGGGAACGGTGCTGGGAACGCACAAACTCATCAATTTGCGCTGGGCTGTTGCTAATTAAGGTTGCTGGGATTTTAACGCCCAATCTTTGAGCCATTGCTAACTGTAATGGTTTGGTTTGATGAAATTGGTAGGCTTGCCATGAATTGACCCAATGGGCAGGGCAGGCTTGAACAATCGATCGCAGTGTACTTGTGGCATCACGGAAAGCAATGTGCTGCTGTGTTGCATCGGCTAACATCGGAACCGATACGCCCGAAAAGTTGCGCCAGAATACGCTTCGTATGTCCTGTAGATTGAGTTGCTGTCCAGTTGATAAGGTGAGACAACCCTGTTGAGTATTAGGGCACCAAGTAAGTTGTGTCTGTGTAGGAAAGCATTGAGTATCCCAGTACGCCACCGAGATACCCATATGCGTTAAAACTCGTTCTAGATGAGCGGCGTGAATGTCTAACTCATTGCCTAAAATCAGAATCATCATTTGATCCTTACCGTTCTTACCAATCGCCGCCTTCCTCTCCTAATGCCAGTGTTGTCGCTTTGCCGCCTTCTTCCCCCCAAGCAAGGGTTGTAATTGGGGGATCGATCGGCATAATTGGACTAGGTTTCGGGGAGGAACGACGAGGAAAACGAGGACGGCGATTAGGGTAAGGGGTAGGATAAAACTCATCTCCTCCTTCTTCACCAAGCGCTAAGGTGGTGTATACCGAGCCGCCGCCAATTTGGTTGGCTTCTGAATCAGATAATGCTTCCTCAAAATCAAGATTGGTGCTGAGATCAAGTTCGGAATCGATCGCCTTGAGTTCGTTTAAAGATAGATCAAAGGGATGACGCATAAGTTCTCCTAGTTAAACACTAATGATTGTTTGATCTTTTACCAAATAATAAGACAAAAAAAGAATCTGATTAAACACAGCTTTGACTATAGCTTTGACTGCTACTGTGATTAGAATTGACTCTCGTATTTACCATTTGTTCAACGTCGATCGGCGACGATGTGTCAGAGGAAGAGCAATTATTAGACGTGACAATAACGCTTGTTGCTTGAGCCACAGCCTTACCATCTGCTGAAACTGCCTGTTGAACTACAACTCTCTTCATGCGGATCATAAACTTGTCTCCAAATGTTTCAATGTCATTGTTTTAGTATCACTATTCAGGGTGATGAGGAATGATGCAACAAATAGTTCAATTCACTGTTCAACCATTCTTGAAAGAGGTTATTGAGAATATCTTTTCGTATCTCTTCTGTCAGTTCAGCCATTGTAAATTCCTCTACTAGCAGCAGATCATAACCTTGTTCACTCTTGCAAGGGCCAATAACTTCTCCCAATCTAGCTCCAAAAATGAGGGCAGCCAGTTCAGGTTTCAACTTCCATCGGTAAAATTGTCCTTCATAACCACAATACAAACGACGTTGTTCATCCACGTCATAAAGATGAGCCGCTTCATAAAAACTGATTTCATCTTCCTCAATTTGGTAGAGCAGTTCCTGAGCAAGCTGCTCATAGGGAACAGTGATTTTGTAAAAAGACACTTGTTCAAAATCAAGCCGATGTTCAACAAAATACTTTTCAACCTCTTGCTCAAATAAAGCTTCAGCAAGTTTTTGAGCTAAAAGATAGCGACGAATTCCCATCTCCCACTCTTCTACCGTAATCATTTGATCCTCTAGCCAAGCCAAGGTTGCTTCTGCGCTTTCTAGCCGTCTCTGGTATCGCTGGCGATCGGCTTCTGCTTGAATCTCTTCAGGTGTGATGGTTATGCCTTGCTCTTGAGCCACTCGCTGAATAATTCGCTGACATAACAGTTTGTGACAGATTTCTTTGAGATACAACTCCTGCTTCAAGTACTCTACTATTTCTTCTGATTCAATCGATATGCCCGATAACTCAACCATTGCTGTGCATAGCATTGTCCATTTCTATCCAACTATTATTGTGGCGCTTACCTGCCACACCAACCATCAGAATTCATTGCCCTTTTGCAAACACCAACTTTTATGGAAACCTTACGATTCAAATACAGTCGATGTAGAGTGGCTACTACTCCATGCTCGGTTCCGAGTACCGTCACTATAGGCACTGGCGCTTGCAGTTGCATCGGCCGACGAAATAGAGAACCCACTGCCCGCCCGAACGATCGTAGAGGTGCGAGTACGAGTAGAGGCATAATCACCCGTTGCCACTGCAATAGCTTCTGCTTCGCTAAAACGTGCTTCAGTTGCGGTTCTCGCTCTTGCACTTGCATATCCTCCCTCAACCTTTGCCTCTTGCTGAGGTGACAATTCCAGATAAGCTAAGTCTCTAATGACTAAAGTATGGCTCATCTTTTTTCTTCTCTTAGAAAGTGAGCATTTCAATTGCTTGAAGGCAAGCTTTACCATACAGTAAAAAACTTTTGACACTCACAGTTGTTCAATCTCGATCATTCAATCACTGAAAGTTACAAACGAACTTTCAGTGATTGCTTGATGGACTAGCCATCTAGTAACTCAAAGCTTCAGTGTAATTAGAAGCTGATTAGAGCAGCAGAAGAACTAGAGGAGAAAGAGTTGCCGTTATAGTCCACAACAGCAAGAGTATCCGCCTTGGTATAGGAGTAAGCATAACGGTTGCCAACATCTGCTACACCTTTAGCACCAGCAGCAGCAGAAACATTATGAACATCGCGTGGTGGATTGATAATCGTCGTAAACCTGTTCGTTGTGTCAAACGTTGTGGTTACCGAGTCAACTTGAGTAAAACCTCTACCCGAAGGGCGAGTACCACCTTGAACATTGTTAGCTTCCGAAACAACTTCCAAATGATTCAGATCGGAAATAATCATTGCTTTACTCCTTGAGAATTTAATGTATTCTTGAGTCAAACAACTTGATTTCAGTTGTTAATTAAACAATAGATCTTTTTAGAAGGTTGATGTTGCCAAGTTGGCAGTTTATTGTTTATTTGAATTTTCCCAATGTGTCCGTTATTAGGAGAATATAATTGAGCAGAAATTGAGCAGTAAATTTCGACTTTAGGCTGTTAGCTGGAACCAGGATACAACCCACTATAAGTTACAAAATAGAATAAGGCTGTAGCGTATTTTAAGCGCTCTACAACCTCATTGATAATTCTCCAATTTATAGTAGTTCACAACGACTTGTAAGCCTAGCCTTGCTTAGTTTCCAGGACTAGGTAGGCTATAGGTTACAATCGAGGATGAAGTAAAGTAACCGTTATGAAATCTGCCCACGATTGTAGTTACCGTCATTCTTGAGTTATTTCGATCGTACCTGCCTTGCAGGGTAATATTCAAGCCAGGAATGTCTGAGAATGAGTAATTAAATCTTGGAGATTTTGACAAATGAGTACTAACTAATTCAGTTTCATTGAGCTTGAGAGAAAGCCGATCGCCAACTAAATTCAGGAAAAGAATATTGCGAGTTGAAGCACCAACAACCAGCCCATGTCCTTCAACGATTTCAAAACAGTCTAAATCTGAAATCAACATAGAATAGCCCCCTCTACCTTTGCAGGTTAGGATGAAACACTACGGTAAATCGATCGCAATCACAAATCCTCGAGAAATCGTCATATCTCGGTTAGGAAAATAGTGAGACTTTGTTCTGCCAATTACCCTGTCACCTTCACCATAAACAGTTACTCCAGCGGTGGAATCTTCCCCAACTGCTACAGCAAATCCGCGTCCTCTAGCAATGCCAACACCGCTTGGTAGGAGCCTCACTGTAGCGTTTGTGTCTGTTAAGGTGTGAGACGGAATGCCGGTAGCCGATGCATAAGCATCTACAACTACACCCACTTCACCAGCAATGGGGAGGCTGTCTGAAATAGTTTCTAGATAACTTAAATCCGCAATCTGCATAAATGAACTAATCCCTAGGCTTTGGTTTAGACCATACCATGTGTTCTTTCAACCATTTGCCAATTTGGCAGCTTTTGTGCAAATATTTCAGTGTTTGTTTCAGCGTATATTTTCAATGCTTGGTTTCAGCATGTAGAGCAGATTTCTTTGTAACACTATCAATAGTTAGTGATACGATCGAAGAAGCTCCAAAATTGCATTGAGGCTAATAAAATCAGATGAACGATCGCCGCCGCGTACCTGCGAATATCGTTCGTCGAGTGGCTCTAGGTAACTTAAGTCAGCAATTTGATGAGAGGGCTTGTGAGGAGCTTGAGAGCTAGAATAATCACGACTAGTTCCCTTACTTTTAGTCATGGTAGAAGCATTCTCTTTCATCAAGCGATTGTAAGTGCGATACGGAATATAATGCAATGGGTTATAACCAGCAAATCGCAAAACCAGAACACAAGCCCAAGAATATTTTCCTGCTAAAATTGCATCCACTACTTGGGTAAATTGTTCAGTTGTCATGACTTTATCCAACCGATTGTGTGTGTTAGAATGCACAACTGTTTTCCTCCTAGAATTGTTTCCACTCGATCGCCAACGAACTACCCAACGCGAATTCAAATCTTACAAGTTGATTCCCTCTTGGAGTTTCTTAATTGGATCTAGCAACACGTCAGCAATACGGCGCTGACGTGTAATAATTTCGGCACTCGCCGTTTGCCCAGCCTTGAAAGTAATCGTTTGATTGGCAGGACGCATATTGCTTTGTTTCAAAGCAATCTCGACACGGTATACGGCTCCCCGAACCTCATCTATTTCCACATCCGGAGAAATCGAGACAACCTTGCCTGGGACAATGCCGTATTCTTGGTAGGGAAAGGCATCAAACTTAATTTGTGCAGGCATTCCTGTGTGGACAAAACCAGCCTCTCGATTTGGTAGTGTCGCAGCTAACACAAGAGGAGCATGGCTGGGGGCAATTTCGGCGATTGTCTGTCCTGGTTGAGCAACCTCGCCTATATTTCGTATGGCAAGTGACGATACCATTCCCGAAACAGGGGCGTACAGATACATCTGCTCTAGCTTTGTAGTCGCCGCTTTCAACAGATTATCAGTTTCGCTAATCTTGGCTCGCAGTTGAGTCATTTCCATGTGCAACTGCTGTAAGCGCTGCTGGGCTTCCAATTCGCTCTGTTGTCCCTGGGCCTTGCGTTGAGCCATTTCTGCTTGCAATCGTTGAACCTCTGCCAGAGCCTGTTGTAGTTCACCTTGATTGCGCACAGTTGTGATGTGTTGCTCCTGTAAAGCCTGTTCTGCTTCAAAAATAAATTCTTGAGTCACGGCGCCTGCTTCTGCTAGAGGTTGCAGGCGTGATAGACGTGATTCATAGGCAATGGTTCGCCTTTCAAATTGTTCCAAAATCTCGCGATTTATGGCTACTTTGATGGCGGTTTGATTGATTGCCATTTCTTGCGTTCGCAGTTCTGCTTTAGCGATCGCTCGACGAGTATCAAGCTCCGATTGTGTTCTCTCGATTAATTCTTGTGTTTCATGTAGTTGTAACTGATATGTCACAAGGCTTTGTTTGAGACGATCAATTTCTGCCTCGGCTAGGCGATCGTCCAATACAGCAATCACTTGACCAGCCTGAATTGATTCACCTTCTTCCACGGCAATTTGAGCGATTTCGCCTTGCACAACGGGTTGTACTTTGTAAACCTCACCTTGTGGCACGAGCCGCCCTTCCGCACGACTCACCTCTTGAATCCGTCCAAACCAGGCCCACGCTGCAAAAACGCCACTAAACAGCAGTCCTGCTAGAATCAATCGACTTGGTAAGTTAGAAGGCGGTTGGTCTAGAACATCTTGTAATGTGGGACTCCACACGGCGTTTGTCGTAGCAGGCTGGATTGTCTCTAACTTACGACGTAGTGGCTTTGCAGAAGGCGGAGATGATGGGTCTGGGGGCTTTTCGAGTGGAGAAGCACTCCCACCAGAGATTACCTCTGCTTCAGAAACAGATAAAAGTTCTAGCTTCGTCTCATGAGATGAATCGAAAAGTGAACAAGAAATGACTGAAGAATCAATGACGACAGATGATTGGGAAATTAGTTTTGGGTCAGCAGATAATAAAGAATTAAAGTTTTTGAGGTAATAATGATTTGACATGAGAACAGTACAAAAAAGTCAACGTTCAGGAAAATGAAAACAATCGAGCTAACCTGAAGCTAAAGACAAGCATCAGGTAAGTTATAGAATTTGTTGATACATATGTGAAAAACCATGATTTGAAGTAGATGCATCCGAGGTCAATTGAACTTGATGAACGGATTAATAGTTAAATTCTGGGTGAATTCAGTCAAAGCCAAACAATCAACTAATCAAACAATAAAGTTTCTGGGAGCAAGCGCAAAACTGTTAGTTTCAATCAGTGAAGCCTCAATACTAGAGATCGATCGCATACGGCAACGCAGACAATGCCATGAATGATGATTGCTTAATATCCCTTGGTAAATATGCTAGGTTCGATGCATTTTGTGTTCTGCCAAATTGGCAAGTTTTTCATAGATCGATGTATTTGTTTACAAAATCTTGTTTCGTGCAAAACTTTCTCAATACGTTTCTCTAGATTCAAATCAAGTGAACAGCAAGCATTAACTTAGGTGTTGGTTCAAGTATTAGCTGTATTAGCTATAGATCAAGCTGCTGCTGGGCCAGATGATAATAAAGCCCTTGCAGTGATAAAAGATCGTTATGCGATCCCTGCTCAACTAATACACCTCGATCGAGCACTAGAATCGTGTCGGCATGGCGCACCGTTGAGAGACGATGGGCAATAATAAACGTCGTGCGATCGCGCCGAATCTGAGCCAGATTGCGCTGAAACCGTCGCTCCGATTCTGTATCTAGTGAACTGGTTGCTTCATCCAGAATTAGGATTCTGGGATCGCCCAGCAAGGCGCGGGCAATGGCAATCCGTTGTCGTTGTCCGCCTGATAGGGAACTGCCTCGTTCACCTACTTTCGTGTTGTAACCTAATGGCATCGCTTGAATAAAAGCATGGGCTTCGGCCAGCTTTGCCACTTCTACAACTTGCTCCAGTCTAAATTCCGATCGGTAGAGGGTGATGTTGTCTAAAATGGTTCCGGAAAACAGAAAACACTCCTGGGGCACAACGCCCAATTGCGATCGTAGCGATGCCGGAGAAACATGGCGAATATCATGTCCATCGACTATCACCCGCCCGTGATTAGGATGATATAGCCCCTCCAGCAGCTTCACTAGCGTGGTTTTGCCAGAGCCGCTGCGCCCCACGATCGCCACTGTTTGTCCAGGTTTGACATGAAATGAAATATTTTGCAGGGTGTTTTGCTCTTCATCTTCGCTATAGCGAAAAGTAACATCTTCAAACTGTACTTCCCCGTTCAAAGACGGCAACACTAAAAGTGGCTGCTGCACCGATTCTTCTGGAGCAGCTTCAAACACATCATTGAGTCGTTCAACGGAAATTAACACTTCCTGCAACTCGTCCCACAGTCCTGCTAGTGCTAAGACTGGGCTAATGACATAGCCAATCATCATATTGAACGCCACAAACTGACCGATCGTTAGCTGATCTTGAATCACTAACGCCGCGCCGAACCACAGCAACGCTGTGCCACCGATTGAATTAATCAACCCGCTGACAGCCTGTAAGCGGATTGCCAACTTTTGACCGCGAAATTGTGTGTTAATTTGCCGAGTTAAATGATCTTCCCAGCGCCACCGCGCTTCTTTTTCCGCTGCCACAGATTTGATGGTGGTAACGCCAGTCAGCATTTCAACCAATACCGAATTTTGATCGGAAACTTCTTTAAAGATTTCCCGCGAGATTTTTCGCAGCAACGGTGTTGCACCCAGCGTCAACAGTAAGATCGGCACAATTAGCAATAACACCAGCAGGGTAAGTTGCCAATTGTAATAAAGCATTAACCCTAAATAGACAAAGCCAGTGAGAAAATTGAGCCAAGCGAGAACCACCTGTTGAATCAAAAACCGTTGAATCTTTTGATTCTCTTGTACTCGTGTGATGATATCTCCTACTCGACGAGTTTCAAAGAACTTGAGTGGTAACATTAACGTATAGTTAACAAATCCACTAATGAGAGTTAAATCCAATCGATTGGAAAAATAGGCTAATAGATACTGACGAACAGAAGATAGAAAAATACTCCAAATACCAAACACCAGTAATCCCACCGCGAAGACATTGAGGGTAGTCAAACTTCTTTGTACGACTACCCTATCTAAGATAATTTGAGTGAATAGTGGTGTGACTAATCCAAATATCTGAATTAGAATCGAAAACAAAATATTTTGTAGGGCCGTCGATCGATAAGGCAGCAATGCATTGAAGTATCGCCCCAGAGAAGCCTGCTGAATATCAGTAGACTGCAATTGCTCTGTGGGATCTAGCAATAGCCCATAGCCAGTCCAATGCTTTTGAAATTCACCATAGGACAGCGATCGGTGACCAAGGGCGGGGTCGGCAATCACAACTCGTTTAGCGCCAACTTGATAAACCACGACGTAATGCTCGCCCTGCCAGTGCGCAATCCAAGGATTGGTTTGTTCAGCCATACGACTGAAGCTAGCTCGAACGGGACGAGCTTGAAATCCGACACTTTCGGCTGCTTTGGCCAATCCTTTGAGAGACGCGCCCGATCGCCCAACGTTCGCCCGTTCCCGCAGCACATGCAGAGGGAACTGTTTGCCCCAATATCGCGAAATCATCGCTAAACAAGCGGCTCCACAATCTGACGAACTCTGCTGTTCTACCCAAGGATAGCGATCGAGCAAATCGAGCAGATGACGACGAACGGGCTTAGGAAAGGGAACCCGCGTTGACTTGGCTTCAGCCGGGGTAGAGGCAGGCGCCGAGATAGCTTTGCGCTCTGGCTGAGGCAAGGGTTGATAAATCATGCGCCCCCGCGATCGACGTTTAACCACATCAGCTTCGTCGTTTGAGGTCGTGAGGTGGTCTGGCTCACACCGCTCAACCGTCACGTCTGATGGAGAACGCAGGGCAGCCAGTTCTTGCCACCGATCGACGGGCAGGTAATAGAGCCGCAAATCGGTTTGTGCCACCCAATCAGTTGGTGTGGGCGGCGGGTAGTTCCAATCTTGCCCAACGTGGGGCGGGGCTTGGCCGCGAATGGTTCCGGCTCTTAACCACACATGACCGGGGTTAACCGATGGAATTTCAGCCAAATGGGTTGCGGCTGGAAGCGCCTGATCTTGGATGGCTGGGACAAAGGCTGCTAACTGGTGACTGGCGATTGATTGGAGATTGGTAAGGCTGCGAAAAAAGATAAATTTTTCTCGGTTTTGCGCCTGGCTCAATAAATGCTGGTGCAAAGATGAACACTGTGACAGAAGCCGTTCCAGATTAGGCGCAGATAGGTGGGCGATTTGCACCGGGCTGGCGGCTACAGCGCGATAGGGCAAGGGGTCGGCAAGAAATAGGCCATCGGCTCCAAAGGTTTGGTTCGACTCCAACAATAGCGCCGACACCTCGCGTTGCCGATCGGCTCTGGAACACAATAGCCGCACTCGTCCTTGGCAGATCCAATACAAATCGGAAATTTTGTATTGATTGTGACTGTTCGAGCGGTTTAAGTCCTCTACTCTTTCAGTGGAAGGCGGGTAGGTAATAATTTCGTCTCCCAGACGAAAGTTGTAAACCTTCAGCGTTTCTGCATAATCCATACAAGATTCTGCATCTGGAAGGGAGAGCAGTGTCAGAAAGTTTTTGATAGGTATTTCAGTTGTCCAAGGGCGAGGAGAAAGCGGGTTTCTTCTCCCTGGATTGTCGAGACTTGTGCGCATAGTACAGCCTCTTGATATTTGGTTAGAGGTTGAGCGAAATCTGAGCCTTCTAAAGAAGCTGAGTTGTTAGTAGTCAAGATCGGTCAAGAGATGTCTTTCAAAGTGAAAGGCACAGTTGAAGGGTGGATTAGGATGTTAATCAAGTTGCCTGAAAGAGGGATTCAGACAACGTTCGGACACAAGATTCAGACAATATCGGATAAAATTTGTGAGCTATTTTGCAGGCTAGAAATCAAAGCCTATGGGCAGATTGGGACTCACAGGAACAACACTGACACAATCTACAATGACACAATCTACAATGAAGTTTATAAAAGCCTCGATCGCTTTGAGTACAAACTCACATAGAGAGAAAAATATACGTGCCTGGCAAAACACCTATTTAACGTTCAACGTAATTACGAGCACAATTGCGAACCAGCTAGCTAGCCATTGAGTATCAACAAACCTGTAAGAGTAACCATTTCGACAAACTATCGGAAAGAATCGTGACAGTTTTCTACTTATTTCTGGTTATCACGGTCGATAATAACATGGACAATCTATTCAAGCAATCAGATTTACTGAAGCAATCCTAGAACAGCATGAAATCGTTTCGTTCAACACTTACCGAACTAATCTTGATCGAACTAATCTTTCAAGAGTGAATATGTTTCTGTGAATGAGTATGTTTCTGTGAATGAATATGTTTCTGTAAAACAAATTAACCACTGAGACGAACGTCTGATCTTGAATCGGTCAAAAACTTCCTTTTCATAGGATTCTATAGAAACTCTGCGTCGATGCAGTTGTGTTCTTAGAGACTTTACAAAATTTTTATAAACAGTCGATCGTGCTGCTAATGGAGTGGTAGCGTGAACCAAAACGTTGTACCTTCCCCAACCTGACTACGAACGCCGATTGCACCTCCATGCGCCTCAATAATTTGCCGACATAGATAAAGCCCTAAGCCCAACCCAACAGATTTTGGTTTTTGACTACCGCGAAAATAGGGATCGAACAATCGATCGCACTGCTCGGGTGGAATCCCAACCCCATTGTCCGTCACCGTGCAATACAGAGCATTATCGATTGGTTTGGCATTCAGAATCAGTGTTAAACTCGGTGGGTTATGTTTCAGAGCATTGGCAATTAAGTTTTGATAGACCCGGATTAGTTGCAAGGAATCGCCCTCAATAAGCGGTAAATCAGGGGCAATATCAGACTGTAAAACAGCCTGATCTCGCTCTAAGATCGGTTGTAGATCTGCCGTGGCGTCCTCGACCAACTCATGCAGGGCGATCGGTTGGCGATGTAGCACAATGCCCCAAGTTTCGGTGGCATGAGTATCAATCAGGGAGTTAATCAGATCAAGCTGTCGTTGATTTCCCTCAATCATGCGTTCTAGCACGCGCCGCGACAATTTCACTTCGTCCCCTGGTTGCTGGCTTAACCCGTCCAACACGATCGACGTACCAATGACCGGATTTCTCAAATCATGGGACACGGCATGAAGAAACAAATTCAACTGTTTGCGCAGTTCGGCTTCAAGGGTGGCTAATTGATGATTTTTTTGTTCTAACCCGTGGGAATATTCTTCCAATTGCCGATGCGACTGTTTCAACTCTTCCCGCATATCGTTGAATGCCCGCGACAAAATGCCTAACTCGCCCGATCGCTGAATGGTAATGGGGCGATCCCAATCTCCTTTTGCCAACGCAGCCGATGCCCGGCTTAATTGCATGATCGGTTTAGTAATCCAATGGGCTGTGGCAATGCCAAATGCGATCGCCGTTCCCAATGCAACGGCACACAGCAGTAATGTGAGGCGAGTATTGGCATGAATTTGTTCCATGAAGTCGGCTTCGGGAATCACGACCACCACAAGCCAATCAATGCCACGTGGATCTTGAAACGGCATAACCTGGAGAAACTGTTGCTGTCCGTCTGCGGTTGCAAACTCCAGTTTGGCTTGATTAAGCCGAGCAAAGCTACCAAATTCTTGCTGTAAATGCTGAGCCGTGGCGCGAACTAATGGATCTTGACTTTCTACAGCTAGCAAGCGCTCTGCCTTCCCTTTTCCCAGGGAACGAAACGGAAATTCATTCGTAGAGGCGGCAATGAGGCTGCCATCTCGCTCAATGATAAAAGTCTCACCAGTTTTACCGATTTTCAGTGAATTCAGGAAATCGCGAATTGCCAACAGTGATAAGTCAGACCCAAGCACCCCGATCGCCTCTCCTCGCTGATTGTAGATTGGTTGATTCAAGGAAATAATCAATCGTTGGGGCGTAATGGCAGCAAATGGACGAGACCAGTTCGGACGATTCAATCGGAGCGTGTCTTGCCACCAAGGGCGCTGACGATGATCGTAAGTGGGGGTCGCTTCAGTGGTGCTGCGGTTGCCCTGCTGATCGATCGTCCATTGCAAAATGCCTGTTCCGCCTTTGTTCCACACATTGAATGTAAACGCCTGACGATCAAAGGTAATCACCTCGACATAATCAGGAGCATCGGTCGTGATTGCAATGCTGGTCAACTCATCAAATTGACGAATTTGTTTCAGTAAGTAATGATCAAGCTGGCTCAGGTCCGAAATATCTAGCAGCCCTTGCTCAATCAAGTTGGCATTTGTTTGGTTAACTTGGGCAGGTACCTCTAAATAACTGCGTAACCGCCCTTCAATTCGATTGGTAATTTCTCGCCGCAGTTCGTCTGCGACCTGATTAACAGCAATCTGACCATTGCGTAAAGACAAATACCCAGTTAACCCAACTGCCGTAACAATCTGTAAAACAAATGGAACAATCAGCACCGCCCGGAGGGGAACCTTGCTAGAGAGTTTCGTTAAAACGTAACGCAGGGGCATGGGTTAACGAACGTGAGAGAGGCGGATCGGATGCGTCTATCCCATACAACCATAAACTTAATTTATCGACTATAAACTTATTGATACAATTTCTCCTGAATTCAGTTTGATGCCATCGCTGGGGTTGTTTGCAGATATATTGAAGTGGGTTTCGGTTCGGCTTTCAATCTCAAGCAATCGAGTTACCTGCCCGATGAACGGAGAGAAGCCTGTGCCAACTAAACGACCACCTGAGCAAGCTAAAGTTTGGCGCGATCCCGTTTTAGGCAACACAGAAATGCTACGGGCTACCTATGTCACCCATTGTTTCACCCGGCATACACACGATGGCTATGCGATCGGGGTGATTGAGTCGGGGGTGGAAGCGTTTGCCTATCGTGGAACCAATTACCAAGCCCCAGCGGGCAGCATCGTTGTGGTGCACCCTGGAGAAGTGCATACCGGACAGGCAGGAATTCCGTCGGGCTGGTCTTACCGCATGTTATATCCTGATGTGGAGTTGGTACAAGCTGCCCTGAGCCAACTGACGGACACGTCAGGCGGCATTCCCTTTTTTGCGCATCCTGTTCTGCACGATCGTCCTTTAGCGGCTCAATTGCGACAGTTGCACATGGCGATCGAGGCAGCACATTCTGAATTAGAGCGAGAATCCCGCTTTTTGTGGACACTCGCCCAACTTATTTACCGTCATGCCGAAATTCGGACAGCAGATATTTCTTTGGGTTGCGAACATGCTGCCGTTGCTCAAGTGCGTACTTATTTGCAAACTCACTATGCTCAATCCATCTCCCTGGAACAACTGGCGCAATTGGCTAATCTAAAACCTTTACGATTGTTGCGCGTTTTTCGTCAGGAAACAGGATTGCCGCCCCACACTTACTTGTTGCAAGTACGGGTAGCCCGCGCCAAAGACCTGCTGGCGGCTGGAGTACCGATCGCCCAAGTAGCGTATGACACAGGTTTTACCGATCAAAGTCATCTCAATCGCCACTTTAAACGATTCGTGGGTGCAACGCCAGGACAATATGTGCTCGGCTGTTTTAAGGAATAGGATTATACTATTTTGTTACCGCTGGGATGATTTCAGCATGACTTATCCTGAACTCAGACAATGGCTTGCATAAAATCCAGTAGTCAAATGGAGCGGTCCCAACCTTTTTGACTGCCATATTTTCTACTGCAACATTTGAAAAAATGTCCAAGACATTTGCACAAGCCTTCTCTATGCTGAGACGTAGGGTTCACTCACCATCACTTCAACCGATCGATGTACCGCACCTCTTCAGAACTGTCCTCACCTACGGCCGAATTTTGGGCTGGCTGTCGTGCTATTTTTCCCCTCGTCGTTGGCGCAATTCCCTTTGGCATTATTTTTGGTACGCTGGCCGCCAGCAGCGGTCTATCGTTTGCCGCCACGCTAGCAATGTCGGCTTTCGTGTTTGCCGGATCATCTCAGTTCATCGCGATCGGACTAGTGGTGGCCGGAACGGCGCTTCCACTGATTATTGCTACAACATTTGTGGTGAATCTACGTCATTTGTTATATGCCATTAGTACCGTGCCCTATGTGCGCCATTTATCTCATGTTTGGAAACTGCCGTTGGGGTTTTGGCTCACCGACGAAGCCTTCGTCGTTGCCATTGCTCGCTATAGTCAGCCCGATCAATCACCCCACAAGCACTGGTATCACTTGGGCGCTTCCCTATTTATGTATCTCAACTGGCAGCTTTGCACCCTTGCCGGACTGACAATTGGACATTTAATTCCCAATGCCACTCAGTGGGGGTTAGATTTTGCCATGTCTGTCACTTTCATCGGTATGGTAATTCCCTACCTCATGAATCAACCCATGGTTGTGGCGGTTCTAGTAGCTGGCATAACGGCACTGTTGGCGCACGGGCTACCGCATCAATTGGGATTAATGGTGGCAACGGTAGCAGGCATTGTGATGGGTGCGCTGTGCGAACAGTGGCAAAAGGGAGGTGGGGAATAGGGAGTCGGGAGTGGGGAACAGGCTAAGTTCTTTAAATCGCCAATAATCACCAATCACCGATTACCGATTACCGATTACCAATGACCAATCACCGATCACTGTAAGCTGCCAATGGCTCTTTGATGAACCGAATATACAAGTGCTTGAAGGTAGATTTGATCACGCGGGGAGCGCCAAAGTCGATCGGAGCCATGCGGGTGGGCAGCTTCCAATCAGGGATTTGCAGGGATGCAGGGGTGCAAAGCGGAAAGTCAATATCGGCTAATTTGGGACATAGCCCTAATTGTTGCGCAGCGGCGATCGTTGGAATTCGGCTCGGTTCTACATTCAGTACCTCAACTATGGCGCGATCGAGGGCAAACACATCGGTGGAGGCACCCAAAATGCCCAAGAACCGAGGGTTACCACCACTGGGACCGTTACCTTCATGCCCGATAATGCCATCGAGAATCGTCAGGTTTGGGGCGATCGTCCGGGCGGTTTCTACCAGCATCTTGCCAAAGCGATCGCTATCTTTGCCAGCTTCCATATGCCACCACGCCTTCATCTTGCCGGGAACGCAGCCAAATAGGTTTTTCACGCCCAGCGTTAAGGTTAATTGCATATGCGATTTCACCTTGGGCAAATTGATCACCACATCGGCGTCCATCGCTTCTTTTGACAGCAGCAGGTGATTAAATTCTGCTCCAATGGTTTGATAGCGCTTGCCTTGAAAATCAACAATAGGCAGTTTCAGTTCGTCGAGGATGGGGCGATAACCGTTGGCAATGGCCACTCCCTTGGCACTACCAAATGCTGGACTGTCGCCCAAGAAGGGATTGCCACCCGCATCACGTACCATCTGCGCCACCACGTAAACCAACTCCCAGCGAGTGGTGCATTCTTTGCCGGGACGCGCCCCTGTCAGCAGGTTAGGCTTTAGCAACACTCGATCGCCCGCTTTCACAATCGCCCTCATGCCACCCAACGGCTCCAATAGTGTCTCTAGACTCGATCGCAAGTATTGCGGCTCATAGGACGTAGCTTGCAGCAGGCTAACCGTCGGCATAGGTAGTTCCTCAAACGTGCGAGTGCTAGTTGCTAGTTTAGAAGGTAATCTTTAAGAATTCAATTTACGCTACCGCCTACATTGCTTTTGCTTTGCGAGCCTTTCTAATCGTACTGACGATTTGTGCGGTGTACCAGCCAGTAGCTAATAGACAACGCAAAGATGGCGATCGCCAAGGCCGCCAATTCTAGCCCCCCGGCTTTAGCGAAATCAAAAATAATAATTTTACGGGCTACAGCAATCAATGACGTAGCAATCACCAATTCTACTTGAATGACATGCCGTTTTAGATACGCCATGATATTTTCTAAAACTTCGATCGCAATCAAAACATTCAAAAACAATCCAAAAATTTCAATCAACGTAACGCTAAAAAAGCCAAGAGGTTCAGAGATAATTTCTCCTAATAGGAAAGCACAAAGATCAATAACTGAAACAATAATCACTCCAATCATGGCGATCGATAAGAGCTTGGCAATCATTACCACAAAATGATCGAGTGCAGCCACAAAATTATTGTCATTTGTTGCATGTTTCACGCGTCTGAATAACCTTTGCCAAGCATTCATAAGAATTTGTTGAAAACAGTTGTCTGGGTGAACTTCGTCTAGAATTAAATTAAGCTGAGAACTGCAATTTGTACAGAGTAGAGATAGGGTTTCTGATGCCTTAATCTTGATCATCTGATTCTAGAGCGCTGGATCGATAGCAAGAATTTGAATGAGCGACTCAGTCGATCGAAACCCAATACAACATGAAATCAATTCAACGAGATTCTGAGGTTCCATGAATCGACATCAGATTAAGCAAAAAGCTTTGGAATTGGGCTTCCATAAGGTGGGAATTGCTAGGGTTAGAGAGTGGGAGCCGGTAAGTAAGGAGGGGGTGGAGAATCAGGGGGTTGAGGGTGGAGATTGGATAGAAGAAGATGCGGCTGCCTCCAAGCGGTTAAACTCTAGAAAGCAATCCTCATCAACGTTGGTTGCGGCTCTTCAAGCTTGGCTGAGTCAAGGGTATCACGCAGATATGGCTTGGATGGAGAACCCCAAGCGCCAGGATATTCGATCGCTGATGCCATCGGTGCAGTCGGTGATCTGCGTCGCCCTCAATTACTACACCCCGCACGATCGTCCGTCAGGGGACATGTATGCCAAAATTTCTCGCTATGGCTGGGGGCGGGATTATCATCGAATTTTACATAAACGCCTGAAAGCATTGGTAACCTGGCTACAGGCACAAGACAATACGATTGAAGCTCGCTACTATGCGGATACGGGCCCGATTCAAGATAAAGTTTGGGCCGAGCGGGCTGGACTGGGTTGGATCGCCAAAAACAGTAATGTGATCACACGGGAATATGGGTCGTGGGTATTTTTAGGCGAAGTGCTGACCAACCTAGAGCTACCTCCCGATCGCCCCCAGACACAACATTGCGGTACTTGCACTCGTTGCCTAGAAGCCTGCCCCACTCAAGCCATTACTCAGCCCTTTGTGGTGGATGCAAACCGCTGCATCGCCTATCATACGATTGAAAATCGCGGAGAAATCCCTGAAGCGATCGCCACTAAGCTCCAGGGTTGGGTAGCAGGCTGCGATATCTGCCAGGATGTTTGTCCGTGGAATCAGCGCTTTGCTCAAGAAACCGATGTGGCAGAATTTCAGCCCTATCCCTGGAACCTTGCCCCCACCTTAGAGTCGCTGGCAAACCTAAGCGATCAAGATTGGGACGATCGCTTTCCAACTTCGGCACTGCGCCGCATTAAACCAGCGATGCTAAGACGTAATGCTCGGGCTGCGCTTCAGGGCGTTACACCCCTCAATCAATGCTAAACTCGATCGCTCCACAGATTTCTATTCCACTTTCTACCTAGCTGTCGTCTCCTTCGGGTTCATCAATTAACCTTGGCACTCTACGGCTAGAAGTTGGCGAAGCCGCTTTATAAAGCGCATGATACTCTGCTACAAATTTTCTGGCCTCCGCCTCAGAAGACATTCGATACCGTAGTTTGAACAGAAATGGTTTCACTCGCATTTCGTCCCGCTCAATGGGTTCCCAAATTGTTAACATCACTCCGCCTGGCACAGGAGCGATACTGACTTTGAGTAGGTGAGGAACAGTAGGAGGATGCATAACAAGGTCGCTAACAAAGGCAGGGGCATTCTCCTGAGACAATCCATGTAGAGTCAGCACGATGAGCAGCGCACTGCACCCCACCCCATCGAGGCTAGAACAAGTGACACAGTGCTCAGGAGCAAAATCCTCCGATCGATATCTGTGAGTGTATCTGTGAGTGTAGATGCTGTTTGGTAGCAGCGAGGGTAAATACTTGATAAGAATATTTGATAAACACTCCAACGGCTTTAATCGAAATCATAAGGATGAATCAAAGGCACTTGAATCGTTGTTTCGCGCCGAAATGACATCTGTATGATATCTGTCAAGATTGTCACCATCTATGTCCAATTGATTGGTTATACAATGCGTATCAAATATAACAAGCGTTGGCCCAAAAATTGCTGCCAAGCCGATCGTCCTTGAATCTGTGTTACTGTCTCACCAAATCTCATCGTTGCTCCTCTTGTTCGATGCACCAGGGGTTGCGCCAAAATTCGTTTGGCTAAACAAAAATTTCATCCCCATTGTGAAGGGGCAAGGAGATTTGTGCAAGCGGTAGAAGACCCTCACAGCTAAGTTGTGTTATTCAATCACCTTCCCTAAATTGCAGAAATCGCGTCAGGATTTGCGCAAGGTTGCTCTACCCGTCTAGTCATCTCATTAGTGTTGCTTGAATTTAGTGGCTTTTTACCTCATTGAGACGGATGACTCATGGTTTCAATATTTGGGTTTGCCACTATCACCATGTCATGAAACCTATCTACTGACGAACAGATCTCTATTTGCAACAATCAACACCACGGCAAGTACTTCTTAATGCGTGTACCCTTTGCCAAGGCTTGCTAATTCAATAGCGATCTACTAAGGTTGCAAAATTGTTTTTGAGGCAATCCGAGTCTTCTTGCGATCGGACTCTGTCAACTCCTCACCTGCTTGCAGGCGCGTTGCATTATCTTGCAAGATTGTAGCGGCTCCTTGATCACCCATTTGCAGCGCCGTCTTAGCCGCCGATTGCAGCATTGTAGCAGCCCCAGCCCGATCGCCCTGTTGCAACTTTGTCTCCGCAATTTGCGTTTGTCGATATTTGGCTAAAGCTAACACGTGCTGTTGCACTTGAGGATTAACGGCCGGCTGAAAATCTTGTAGAGCGTTCGCTTCTACCGGAATCCGCTCAGAGAGCAAATCAGTCTGTCCAGTGATTGGATCGTCGTAACGGACTTGCACATGGGCAATTGCATAGGTCCCAGGCTTTGGTTGATGGACATACAAGTTAGCCAAAACAATTCTGGGAGCGTCAATCATCAAGTCGCCTAAGCGCACGATTGCCTGTCCGTTTTCCTGAATCACGGGTAGTTCGATGGTATCGGGAACCACTTGAGCGATCGGCTTTAGTTCTGCTAAGCGTACCTTGGGTGTCAAATTCAGGAGTAGATGAGCATTGATCAGCCCGACCGATTGAATCCGCGTAAACAGGCGAGCAAATTCACTGATGGCTTCTTCCGGACGCTGAATATAGGACAAACTGCCGCCACCCGCATCGGCGATTTGTTCCAGCACATCCTGATTCCAGTTATCGCCAAACCCCAAGGTATTAAGGGTAATACTGTAATCGGCAGCTAATTTTGCCAACTTCAAGCAGCGATCGTTATCGCCATGTTCATTTTCTCCATCGGTCAGCAAAAATGCTTGCGAGACGGCATCTTTTCGCCCCGTGGCCAGTTCTTCCAATGCTAGCCGCATTCCCTCATCAATGGCTGTGCCGCCACTGGGCTGAAGTTTGTTGATTTCAAGCTTAATCGCCGCCGGATTTTCGACAACTTGATTGGTGACAATGACTTTGGCTTTATGGTCGAATACCACAATCGAGAGGCGATCATCAGGAGAGAGGCTATCGACAATGCGATGAGCAGCTTGCTTGACGGTTTCCAGCGGACGCCCCTTCATGGAACCACTGTGATCCAAAATCAAGCAAAGGTTCAGTGGAGCCGTACGTCCTCCTGCTTCGGGCAAGGCCGACAGCGAAATGGCTAACTGCCGTTGACTACTTGCCTGAGTCGCATCTAAATTTTCATCGCTCAGTGCCGCTTGCAAACCCACTCTCATAACAACAAAGCTCCTGAATTTGGTGTGTGAGGTCGTGATGGGGGTAACTTCAATAACTTCATCTCTTTATTCTGAATTACGGAGTGTTCGGATTTCCCTATATTTTTGTTGTATTGGCTTGAGAAACAAGGCGATCGGCGCTCCTTAAGGAAAAGTTTAGAAATAACGCTGCTGTCATGTGGATTGGCACTGCCAACTTCGCGATCGGCACTGATTCACCTAGGGAAGTTATGTAGCTAAATCCTGTGTATAGATTGGTAGGCGTAATATCCACCTTTCAAGCGTCGGGGTTGGGGCTGTCTGGTGCTTCCAGGATCACGCTACTATGGTAGACATCCTGCCATTGTTACAGGCTGCGTGTTATGAGTTCACCGATTCAGGCTGTTCAATCAACTTACTACTATGGAGATGCGTCTTATCGTACTCCTCCACCCGATCTCCCCTCGCTGTTATTGAAGGAGCGGATTGTTTACTTGGGGTTGCCCCTAGTATCCGATGACGACCTCAAGCGGCAATTAGGAGTCGATGTCACCAAGCTGATTATCGGTCAATTGCTGTATCTGCAATTCGATGATCCCGAAAAGCCCATCTTTTTCTATATCAACTCTACAGGCACGTCGTGGTATACCGGTGACGAAATTGGCTTTGCCACCGAAGCGTTTGCCATCTGCGACACCATTAATTACATTAAGCCACCCGTGCATACCATTTGCATTGGTCAAGCGATGGGAACGGCAGCCATGATTTTGGCATCGGGAACAAAGGGGTATCGAGCTAGCCTGCCCCATGCAACGATCGTGCTACATCAGCCTCGCACCCGTGCCCAAGGGCAAGCCACCGATATTCAAATTCGGGCTAGGGAAGTGTTGGCCAACAAAGCTGCCACGTTGGATATCCTCTCGCGAACCACTGGACAACCCCCCGAAAAGATTGCTAAGGATACCGATCGCATGTTCTATATGACTCCTCATGAAGCAAAGGAATACGGCTTGATCGATCGGGTACTGGAAAGCGTCAAGGATCTGCCCAAACCAATTCCTGCCTTGGCTTAATGGGTTCTTCAAACTATCTTCCTCACTGTCAATATGCCTGTTGAACGAACAATTCGGGTCCCCTACAACATTCCTGGCAGCCCATACTGGCAATGGGTAAACATCTACACCCGCATGAGCCAGAATCGCATCTTGTTTCTAGACGATGCCATTACTGATGGAACCGCCAATGCTTTGATTTCGGCACTGTTGTATCTGGATTCGGAGGATCAAAATAAACCGATCTATCTCTACATCAACTCCTTGGGCGATCCGATCGCCGCAGGACGAGGTCCGATTATGGCTGGGATGGTGTCGGTGATGGCAGGTCTAGCCATTTACGATACGATTCAGCATATTAAGTCTGAAGTCATTACCATTTGCTTTGGACAGGCAGTTGGCATGGCCACCCTGTTACTGTCGTCTGGTGCGAAAGGAAAACGAGCTAGTTTGCCCCATGCCTCGATCGTGCTGGACAACCCACAAACGGGTACACAAGGGCAAGCGACCGATATTCAGGTGAGCGCGAAGGAAGTGTTAGACAAGAAGCATCTAATTCTCGACATCTTCTCGCGGAATACTGGCAAATCGATCGACGACATCATCAAAGATACCGATCGAACCCTATACCTCACCCCACAGCAAGCCAAAGACTATGGCTTAATCGATCACGTGCTGGAAAGTTCAAAGCTCAGCAACCAACAGCAGCCCGCTTTGACATGAGTTAACCGCTACTAGCCGGAGGTGATTGAACATTGGCTGCCCGATTATTGCTTCAATCACGGCAACCAACGCTTATCCTTCATCTTTTATCCTTTACTCTTTCTTAAGACCTATGCCTATTGGTGTTCCAAGCGTTCCCTACCGTCTTCCTGGTAGCTCCTATGAACAATGGATTAGCATTTATGAACGGTTGTTTCGGGAACGGATTATCTTTCTAGCTGAAGAAGTAGATGATGGTATCGCCAATGCCATTGTCGCTTATATGCTCTATCTCGATTCTGATGATCCCTCTAAGCCAATCTACCTTTACATTAATTCTCCCGGTGGTTCCGTCACTGCTGGCATGGCTATCTATGACACTATGCAGCACATCAAATCAGAAGTGGTAACCATTTGTATTGGATTGGCTGCCTCGATGGGGGCATTTTTGTTGACGGCAGGAACCAAAGGCAAGCGTATGGCCTTGCCTCATGCTCGCATCATGATTCACCAACCCCTAGGTGGAACTGGACGCCGCCAAGCTACCGATATTGAAATTGAAGCCCGCCAAATTTTACGGGTAAAGCGTGACCTCAATGAGCTAATGGCCTATCACACGGGTAAATCGATCGAACAAATTGAACGAGACACCGATCGGGATTACTTTATGTCGGCCCAAGAAGCGATGGAGTATGGCTTGATCGATCGAGTGATTGTGGATCAAGCGGTTTAGGGAATGGGGAATGGCTGATTGGGAATCGGTAATGGGGAATGCGTGATAGATTACTCAGTTCCAATTACCGATTCTCCATCTCCCATTATTGATAGTCTTACCCATTCCTTGATCCATCCTCAATTTCATAGAATTTATGAATTTAAAGTGATAATGGCAGAATTTGGCATAAGTTCTGCCATGATTGGTGAATGGAAATTGCAGACTGCTACCGATTGTTAGGGTTGAGGATGGGGGCATCCTATGAGGATGTGAAAGTAGCCTATCGCCGTTTAGCGCGACGATATCATCCTGATGCCAATCCAACCAATCAGCAACAGGCAAAAGAGAAATTTATCCAAATTACCGAAGCCTACAGACGCTTGACAAGTGTGATCCAACCATCACGATCGTCTGTTCGTCAATCGGCGTCTGCTTCTGGCTCTTCTCTGCCCGTGACTTCTCCGCCACCTGCTCCTTCACCAGCACCATCAGCGTCCGCTCCCCCACTTCAGAAGAAGCCATCGATTCATATCACTCCTGACTTGTCGGCGATCGATTGTGAGTTGAAGCAAGAATCGTATGAGCAATTGCAGCAGCTATTGCGTGAACAACGCTTTCCACGGGCGGTTACCCTCATTGAAGGCTTGGCGCATCGATTGCCTAAAGATATTGAGGTGCGACAGTGGCAAGCCATCACCTATCAGCGCTTTGCTCGATATTTGGTCAGCCTGAAACAAGCCGAAAAGGCCAAACGCTATTTACAAAAGGCCTTGCGGGTCGATCCCCACAATCGATCGCTCTCCCAGGAAATTGCTCGCGATTTACAGCAGATTCAACAGGTGGAATCACGATAGCGAATTACAGCCCACATCAATGAGGTCGAGCTAGGGTGAGCCAAACTATGTTGCACGATGACGGGAACTCAGCGCTTGAATGATTCGATGCCCCAAACGATTGAAGAAATGCTCAGTTGAGGTGTCTTCACCCCCATAAATTGGAATTTTCTGACCGAGGCGCGTGAATGAATCATACACGATGAATTGGGCAACTTTACCCCGCTGTCTTCCAGCCGAGTAGATCAATTGACACGGAAAGGCAATGGTCCCAATCACCGGGATTAAGCCGACAAGGAGGGCAAGCCAAGGCATCGATTTGCCTTGTGCAGTGTACTGTGTCATGCGAATGCCCGTGTAAGTCGATCGCGCAATTGGGCCATCTAGTAGAAATAAGATACCTGCACCCACTTCATTAATCCAGCCAAGAGCATAGAGTATCGGCAAAAACGTGACTTCAAAGCCATAAATCAGGAGCTTCAAGGCTACGTGCATACTGAAATCTACGAGATAATCGCTGGAGTGTTCACTGTAGAGTCGAGATAACAAATACTCGGTTTCATCGGTGGATAGTTGTTGACGAGATTGCCACTGCTTGATCCGATCGCCCACATGATCGCGGGTAAACTCTAACCGATAGGATTGAGAGATGATTAATTTTCCTAGAGTTGCAAGGAACTTTTTAAGTTGAAGTGTTTGAATTTTGTCAGCAATCTTAAGAGGAAGAGTGACAAAAAGCCCACGTAAGCCCTGACGCAGACCTCGTCCGATTTCTCGCCCATACCACGCAATTGGATGACGGGTATACCATTGAGCTTGTGTGGCTGTAATTCGTCCTTTTTTATATTGATATTGAATACTGCGATCGACTCGTCGCAAAGATTTCCATCGTCGCTGATGATGTTCTAATTGTTTGATTTTTTCTATGAGTTGGATATATTTCTTTTCACCAAGTTCGACTGTAATATCAGCGCGATCGTGCTGAATAAATTGCATGAGCTTTGCGGTATCAATATCATCAAATAAAGCTTGTTTGTGATGTAGTGATTTAGGAATATAAAAGGAAAACAGAGTCAGAATGTTTAACGGAAACAGGGCTGGTACACCGGATTCTAAATCAATCCAAACAAAGTGAGGAACGGCTCGATCGTCATTACTATTTTCATTACCATTTATATCAGCTTCAGCCGATGATTCAGTCAATAGAAAATTATTCAACGCTACTGGATTACCTTTACCAGCCTGCCACACTAAACCGTCACATCCCGATTCAATCAACTTGCGTTGCAACGGTCGCATAATATGATGAACCAACTCTGGAAACTCTTCATCCTTACCTTGCCGAAAGGGTTGACGCAGCGCGACTGCTCGACCCTGCACAAACTGGGCATCGAGTTGATAAGCCCGCTTTTGGCAATGCCAATCAACGCTCAATGCATCCGCAACTTGAAGGTAAGAACCAAACCAAACCTGGATGAGATCGCTTAGAATTTTGCGACGATAATAGGCACACCAGATCGCATCTTCGTTCCAGATATAGGGATTCGGTGCACCTGAAAAGATATAGTGAACTAGATTCGCCAGTGGATCGGCAAAAAAGATTTTTCTGGCAATTTGTTGCTCAGTTGTTTTCAGCAGAAAAACTTCGCCCGATCGCCCGGCTCCCAAGAGCTTTTGCTCGATAATATCTGGCTGGACAGTATTAAATTCAGTTGGTTCAGTAGGGTCATCTTGATCGAGTGAGCGCTTCATTTCTGCACGTACTATGGCTCCAGCTTAAGGTGCTGCTACTATACCGTTCTGTTCACTCGCCTAAACTCTATCCCGCGATTGGTCTTAATGAAATTGATCTGCCTCTTTGGTTTAACCCTGTTTTAGCGCACAACCCAAATGTACGTAACTGCTAGGGTGATTAGGGTCAGCGGTAGCCCAAAGCGCAAATGTTCCCAAAAGGAAAGCTTGTAGCCCAAGTTGGCAGCAGCTTCAGCGGTGATCAAGTTAGCCACCGCTCCAAACAAAGTTAGATTACCTGCTAGGGTTGAACTCGCCGCTAGCAAGAGCCACGATCGAGTATCGTCCGGTTGAATCAGTGGTTGCAACAGTAAGACGGCTGGCACATTGGAGATGAGGTTAGACAGCACTGCTGTGATACCAATCAGTGATAACGGCGGCCCCACCCAACCAGACAACCAGCTTAAGAGGTCTAGCTTTTGCGTGCAGCGCGTTAGAATGAACAGCCCTGAGAACAACACCAACAGATTCCAATCTACCTCCCGTAACACTCGCTGGGGTTTGATGCGGCGCGTAATCAACAGGAGAGCAGCGGCAACAAAGGCCGCTGTTGCCACCGGAACACCTGCCACAAAGGCAATCAGCAACGCACTCGTAATAATGACGGTTTTCGTAAACAGGGGTTTATATAGGCGCGGACGAATCAGTGGGCAATTATCAGCAGGCCCGATCGATCGCACGGCTGGGTACAATAGCCACAGCAAGCCAATTTGCACCAGCAACCCCACGACCGCTACAGGCATTAGCACACGGGCAAAATCAGCATAAGCAATGCCAGAAAAAGAGCCAATCAAGATATTTTGAGGATTGCCGCTGAGAGTGGCCACCGAACCAATATTCGTGGCTCCTGCAATTGCCAGCAGATAGGGAATAGGATTCAATCCCAACGTTTGTGCCAAGCTAATGGTAAGGGGGGTGAAAATAATGGCGATCGTGTCGTTGAGAAAGAAAGCAGAGAGCAGACCGGTTCCCACCGTCAGCACGGTCAAAATTCCTAGCGGACTGCGCGTTAGTCGAATTAACGCCGCCAGTGCCAATTGAAAGAAACCTGAATAGGACAAGTTGGCATTGACCACCATCATGCTCAGCAGAAAAATAATGGTAGTAGGGTCGATTGCTTGCCATGCGGCTTCTAAATCTAGGACGCCTAATCCCACCAACAGCGCCGAACCCACCAGTGCGATCGTGGCTCGATTCATGCGCAGTCCTGGTAAATAGCCCAGTGCTAATCCAACATAACTGATGCTCAGCACTCCATAGACGATCGCTTGGCGAATTAGCATAAACTGCTGTCTTGCGATGGATTTGTCACACGCTGCATCTCCTTGACTAAGTGGAAGGGCATATGGGTAACTCGGTCGCGTTGTTGATGTAGCGCCCCATCAGTCACTCTCTAAAACGTTTTTACTGATCGAAGCGACTCCTGTTCGGACTGAGGGTAGAGCGGGCATTCTAGCATCAGTTCATCTCAACCACGCAGTTAGAATTTAGTTGGCCATGAATTATACCTTGAAACCGCTCTACTACTTAGGAGCGTTGCTGGTTAGCACGGTATTATCGGTGTCAACTAGCAGTATTGTTCAGGCAGTCACTCCTGAAACTCTACCACCCAAAGAAACGTGGCTTGTCGGCAGTGAACTCGACTATCCGCCCTATGCTCTTGTAAACGAACAAGGAGAAGCAGATGGCTTTAGTGTAGATCTCATTAAAGCAGTGGCAGAGGTTATGGACGTGGAGTTGCAGTTTACGGTAGGGCCGTGGAGCGAAGTGCGCACTGCCCTAAAACAAGGAGAAATTGATGTGCTGCCACTGGTGAGTTATTCCAAAGAGCGCGATCGACTATTTGATTTTACAGTTCCCCATACTGCTTCCTATGCAGCCATCTTTACTCGCAAAGGTAGTCGCTCGGTGCAATCTCTAGAAGATTTGCGCGATCAAACGGTGGTTGTGATGAAATCAGATGCAGCCCACGATTACTTACTTCAGCAAAACCTATCTGTCAATTTAACCTTAGTTACAGAACTGGCAGATGCGTTGCGCTTGATATCCTCTGGAAAGTATGAATATGCCTTTGTTCCCATGTTGCCTGGATTGCTGCTGACTCAGGATTTGCAATTGACAAACCTGGAAGTAGCAGGCAAACCAATACAGATTAGCGAACGTGGCTTCTCGTTTGCGGTGAAAGAAGGAGACACAGAACTGCTGCTGCGGCTGAATCAAGGACTCGATATTATCAAAGCCAATGGCAAGTACGATGAAATTTATGATCAGTGGTTTGGGGCGATCGATCCGTATAGCCAAGCGAGAGAAGAAACGTTCCAATTGATTCGGAAAGTTGGTCTTGCTGGGGCGATCGGGTTACTCGGTATTCTGATGTGGTCGCTTACTTTAAGAAAGCAGGTCAATCGACGCACTAGGGAACTACAGAAAGAAATCGCAGAACGAAAACAGATTGAATTAGCATTGCGCTCTAGTGAGACAAGAGAGCGCGAAAAGTCTGAACAGTTAGTCCAAACTCTACAAGAGCTACAGCAAATTCAGTTACAACTTATACAAAACGAAAAGATGTCGGCGTTGGGCAATTTGGTAGCCGGAATCGCTCATGAGATCAATAATCCACTGGGGTTTATCATGGGCAACTTGCAACCAGCCCATGAATACATTCATGATTTACTGCATTTACTTGATCTCTATCAACACACGTTTCCAGAACCCGGAACTGAGATTGTCAGGGAAATGGCGGCGATCGATCTTGCCTACTTGAAAGAGGATCTACCGAAGCTGATTCGGTCAATGCAAGAAGGTGTGACTCGGATTCAAACCATTAGCACCAGCCTTAGAATTTTCTCTCGTGCAGATAATAATCAACTAGTACGCTTTAATATTCATGAAGGGCTAGACAGCACACTGCTAATTCTGAAACATCGTTTGAAGGCCACAGCCAACCGAGCACCCATTCAGATTATCAAAGACTATGGCGACATTCCTGACATTGAGTGCTATGCTGGGCAACTTAATCAGGTATTTATGAATATTTTGAGCAATGCCATCGAAGCACTAGAGGCAAGCGATCGGAGTGACCCGATTATCTGGATTCAAACAGACTGTCTGCCAATCAATTTTGGAAAAATTGCACCATCCGTAGACTTGCAACCCACTGACAAAATTCGCATCTGCATTCGCGACAATGGAGTCGGTATGACTGAAGCTGTGCAGCATCAGATATTCGACCACTTATTCACAACCAAAGAAGTGGGCAAAGGCACCGGATTGGGACTAGCGATCGCCCATCAAATTGTCGTTGAAAAACATCGTGGTACGTTGACCGTAACCTCGCAGTTGGGACAAGGCGCAGAGTTTATCATTACGTTGCCAACCTGGAATTTCTGCCAACTTCAAGCCGCCTAGACGTAACCGTCTTGAGGACTAGGCACTGAAGTACTTGGCGGCGGGATGATAGGCTACGATCGCGGTTGTCGATTGCTCTGGGTAAAGCTGTTCGCTTTCGTCCATGTGCAAGCCAATTTGCCCAGCATTCAATAGCTCCAGCAAGGTGTACTGATCCTGAATATTGGGACAGGCTGGATAGCCGAAGCTATAGCGAGAGCCTTGATAGCGCTGAGCCAAAATATCACGGATGCTGGTGGGTTCTTGCGCTGTATAGCCCAACTCTCGCCGGATGCGAGCATGAGTCCATTCTGCCAGGGCTTCGGCCATCTGCACCGCTAACCCGTGGTAATAGAGATAATCGGTATATTGATTGGCCTCAAACAACTGCTTGGCGAACTCGGTAGCAATCTCACCCACCGTCACTGCTTGCATAGGGAATACATCAAACGGCTTGTCGGTGATCGGGCGAAAGAAATCGGCAATGCAGAGGCGACGTAAGGACTTTTGGCGTGGAAAGTGGAAGGTAGCAATCGGAGATTGGGGGGTTGGGGTTGAGGGATCATAGAGGTGCAGGGAGTTGCCGTCGGCTAGGCAGGGGAAATAGCCATAAACGACTTGTGGGTGCAGCAGATTTTCATTCACAATCCGTTGCTTCCACTGCTCCAAAACTGGGTACACTTTCTCTTGCAAAAAGGCGTCATAGTCTTCGCGAGTCTGTTCCTTGGGTTTGCGGAATTGCCATTGTCCAGCAATCAAGGCTTGCAGATCAAGATAGTCGAACACCTCGTCGATCGGAATGTCTGCCGGTTGCAGAACTTTCGTGCCCCAGAAAGGCGGTGTGGGCCGATCGATCTCCACAGCTACAGCATCCGAGCGGGTGGTGTCAGTTGCGGAAGCTTGCAGGCTCAGGGCTTCTGTGTGCTGGGCCATTTCCTCGATCACCTCAGCGGTGGTCTCTGACCGCGATCCGTTGGTTTGGGCAGGTTCTAGCTCTGCTTCATGCAGAAATCCCGTCAGATCTTCCCACTCGCCCTTAGCTTTGGCGGCCATCAGCTTGTCCATGAAGTGCAGATCGGAGAAGGCATCTTTGCCATAAATCACGCGGCCGTTGTAGGTGTTTTGGCAATCATCGTAGACGAATTTAGGAGTGAGGGCGGCTCCACCCAGAATGACGGGAACCGTGATGCCTCGATCGTTAAACACTTGCAGATTTTCCTTCATGAACGCCGTTGATTTCACCAGCAGTCCACTCATGGCAATGCAATCGGCGTTGTGTTCGTAGTAAGCATCAATGATGTTATCAACGGGCTGCTTAATGCCCAGATTAATCACGCGATAGCCATTGTTGGTGAGGATGATATCCACCAGGTTTTTGCCAATGTCATGTACGTCACCCTTCACCGTGGCAATGATGAAGGTGCCCTTGGCATGGTTGCCCGACTCGGACTTTTCCATGTGCGGCTCTAGGTAAGCCACCGCTGCTTTCATCGTTTCCGCCGATTGCAACACAAACGGCAACTGCATTTGTCCAGAACCAAATAATTCACCGACTACCTTCATGCCATCCAACAGAAACGTGTTAATGATATCTAGCGGCGGATACTGTTGCAGCGCCACACTCAAAGCATCTTCTAAGCCAATGCGCTCACCGTCAATGATGTGGCGCTTCAAGCGTTCTTCGATCGGCAATTCGGCCAGCCCATGTTTTGATCGGGTGTCTTTAGCGGAAACCCCTTCAAACAGCGTCGTCAATTCCGTCAGCGGATCGTAGACACAGACATCGCCTTCAAAACGGCGTTGATCGTAGATCAGTTGCCGACAGACTTCTTGATGGGCTGGCTCAATCTTGGCCAGCGGCAAAATCTTAGCCGCACTAACAATCGCCGCATCCATGCCCGCTGCCATAGCTTCATGTAAAAACATGGAGTTCAGCACAATCCGCGCCGCCGGACTCAAGCCAAACGACACATTAGAAACGCCCAGAATGACATGCACACCGGGCAAGTGTTCGCGAATTAAGCGAATGGCTTCGATCGTCTCCTTTGCGTTCACGCGATCTTCTTCGATCCCTGTTGAAATTGGTAACGCCAGCGGGTCGTAGAAAATCTCATAGGCGGGAATCCCATATTCCAGTGCATCGCGATAGGCTCGTTGGGCAATGGCAAATTTGCGTTCCGCCGATCGGGCCATGCCGTCTTCGTCGATCGTGCCGACAACAATGCCTGCTCCGTATCGCTTGGCCAATTCCAACACCCTGAAAAAGCGATCGTCGCCGTCTTCATAGTTAGTAGAATTGAGAATGCACTTGCCGCCAGCCACCTTCAGCCCTGCTTCCATCTTTTGCCACTCGGTCGAGTCCAGCATCAGTGGCAAATTGACATTGGTGACAAGTCGCGATACCAACTCTCGCATATCGCGCACTCCATCACGCCCCACGTAGTCTACGTTCACGTCCAAAACATGCGCCCCTTCGCGGACTTGCGATCGAGCCAGCGCCACCAAACCGTCCCAGTCTTCGGCATTCAGCATCTCGCGACACTTTTTTGAGCCGCTGGCATTGAGACGTTCGCCTACAATCAGGAACGAGTTGTCTTGATCGTAGGGTTGAGCCGAATAGATAGAAGCGGCGGAAGGCGTGTAGTTGAGGGCTTGGCGAAGGGATGAGGGAATTGAGGAAGGTGAGGAAGCTGGAGAGGATGGGGACGGTAGCGACGAATAGTCTGCCCTATCTTCCCCACCCCCTCCAATCTGCGGCTTGCGAACCGGGCGGTCTTTGGGTTTGAGAGTAGGGGCAATCTCGGCTAGTTCCTGAATATGAGTAGGACGAGTGCCACAGCAGCCACCAATCACCTGTACACCCAAATCTTCGACAAAATGCATTAATGCCATTCGCAATTCCATCGGCGTTAGCTTGTAGTGGGCATGGCCACCAATGTTTTCGGGAATGCCTGCGTTGGGAATGCAGGAAATCACAAACGGCGAATTAGTAGAGAGATAGCGAATGTGATCAGCCATGCGATCGGGCCCAGTGGCGCAATTTAGCCCCAATATATCGATGGGGTAGGGTTCTAAAATTGACAGCATTGCTGCCGCATCGGAACCCACCAGCATAGTTCCAGTGGTTTCCATCGTCACCGATACCATCAACGGTCGGCGATCGCCCTTGTTGGCAAATACCTCCTCGATCGCATTCAGTGCGGCTTTAATTTGCAATACATCTTGACACGTTTCCACAATGAACAAATCGACCCCACCGTCATACAACCCAGTGGCTTGCTCAATGTAAGCCGCTTTCAGCGTATCAAAGTCGATGTGCCCCAACGTGGGCAGCTTTGTACCCGGGCCCATTGAACCCGCCACAAAGCGCGGTTTTTCAGGAGTTGAAAATTCTGTGGCGCACTGCTTGGCCAACTCGGCTGCTGTTTTATTGAGGTGATAGGCGTGCTCGGCTAAGTCGTATTCTGCTAGCACGATCGAGGTAGCACCAAAGGTGTCAGTTTCGATGACATCGGCTCCGGCGGCCAAGAAATCACGATGTACCGTGGCAATTGCGTCTGGCTTTGTGATGACAAGATATTCATTGCAACCTTCATAGTTGGCCCCACCAAAGTCGTCGGCCGTGAGGTTTTGAGCCTGAATGTTAGTGCCCATGGCTCCATCAAAGACAATCACAGGACGATCGGAACTATGCAGACGAGCAAGGAAGAGACTATTCATGAGCAGGCAACTAAGCGCTAGCGGGGTACGTTAAGAGGTGTGTCAAGAAATGATTGTATTCTTAGATTACATCCTCTACTTAATCTGCGCAGTTTAATCGCCAGCGTAGACTTCCCACGACTCTAAATTTACTTGTCTGTCTTTAGAGGGATTTTGGAGATATGGCTGGCCCTAGCTGGGCAATCTAGATAGGATGAAATATGACCGATGGCACCCGCTGCAATACACCGCAGATAAGTAGTCCTATGAGCAAATTTGATAAAGAAGAACGCAACAAGTTTTTTTACCCTCGCAGTCGCTATTATGGCAAGTTCACCCCACCTAATTTAGTGTTTAATGCCAACTTACAGGAATTTGCTCAGCGGGTGTCTTATATCTGTAGCCTAGAAACGGGGGGGAAACTAAGCCCTGAAGAAGCGTACCAAGAAATTAAACAACTCTATAAGCAACTGAAAAAAAGCCGAAAGCAACTGGGAATCGGCACAGACTCTTCAGACGAGAAATAAAGCGAGAAATGAAGATAGAGTGAGAGAAACCATTCAAGCATCGAGTGGGAAACGATCGCACGCCAGTGATACCTAGTTCCGTGGGGTTTTACAAACCTGATTTGTCGCCTACACACTCATCGAAGCAAGCGAAATTCATCTGGAGACAAGGATAAAACCGTCGCTTCAGCCTCTTCCTCAACTTGAATTAACCACCGATCGCTAGGTTGGCCGTCTCCAAGCACTTCGGGACCAAGAATGACACCAATTTTGCCCACCATCGTCTCTGGGTACAGAATCTCAACTCTCGTTCCTGCCTGAAAATTTTCTGGAGATATCATCCTCATCCCTGCTCAGCACCTGGTTAATTTCTTAACCTTTTCTTAACCATAAATCATCATACCGCTGTTCTTGCCTCTGCACTTAAACTCTTGCTAGTTTAGGGAAATCGGCAGCTATTTTGTTATGAAAGCAAGCTGAAGGCCAAATCTAACTGATTTATCTGCATCAGGGGACGAAATGAAGTAAATCCACAGTTTCTGCTAAACAATCAGGAAGCTAAACTGTCGGATCACGTTACGCAATGTGACCTTGCTTCACCCACCATCAGCAATACTGTTTAATCATTCAAAGATCAATTAAATGCACCTAAATGCACCTAAATGCACCGCTAGTGGGTCAGATCCATCCAGGTAATCCCTATCCCTGCATCTCGCTCATCTGGTGCACGATCGAGTTTTATTTTTGTAAATAAGAAAAAACCCCCCAATCTGAGCAGAAAGACTGGGGTGGCGTGGGGAGTGCATGAGGCATGTAGGCTAATCTGAAATGCGCTTAAGCACTCGACTTTAATGTAGTGGTTGAATGTTGGAAACTTGGGAGAGAATCGGGAGGAAACCGGGAGTTTACAGTTGTTTTAATCGATAGCCCAGTCCATGAACCGTTTCTATTAGATCATCGGGTGCGCCCACGCTGCGGAGTTTTTGTCGTAGGGTTTTGATGTGAAATTTTACAGCTTCCTCGGTTGGAGAATCGTCCAGTGCCCACAGGCGTTCGATGATTCCTGGGCGGCTGAGCACGCGGCGGCCATTGGCAATCAGTAATTCTAGCAATGCATATTCTTTGGGGGTTAAGTTCAACAAGCGATCGCCATAGACGACTTCATAGGTGTTGGGGTTAAGGCACAAATGGCCCCAGCAGAGGTTAGACCGCACCGTTGAACTGCCGCGCCGCAGCAACGCTCGAATTCGCGCCATTAGTTCCTCAAGGTCAAATGGTTTCACCATGTAATCATCGGCCCCTGCATCTAAGCCAACAATTTTGTCGGCAATGGTATCACGTGCCGTTAACATCAAAATAGGAATCGAGAAATGTCGATCGCGCAGTTGTTGGCAGAAGCGAATGCCATTGATTTTAGGTAGCGTAATATCCAGAAGAATAAGGTCATAGTCCAGCATTTCTATCCAATCCCAGGCTTCTTTGCCATCTTGAGCAATATCGACTTTATATTGACGATTAATTAATGCTTCTGCCAACATATCAGCAATTTGAGCATCATCTTCAACGACTAAAATTCGCATTGCAATATCCTGGAACAATGAGGTCTTAATTGTCTATCTTTATCCAAGTCTACCCCTCCCCTATTCACTCAGGCTGCGCTGATGATTTGAGATGACATTGAAATGGTTTTCTGCTGAAAAATGGATTACAGGTGGCTTTGTGGCAGCGATCGCATTGATGAGTGCGGTCAGTATTACGTCTTATCAAAATGCGGCCCAATTAGTGAAAAGCGCTACCCAGGTGCGACAAACTAATGAAGTCCTGGATCAACTCACCGATTTGTCGGCAACGTTGGCAGACATTGAGTCGCGACGCTGGGGCTACGTTTTATTTGATGATTTGACGGAACTAGAGCAGTACAACCGGGC
Organism: Thermocoleostomius sinensis A174; assembly: GCF_026802175.1. NCBI lineage: Bacteria > Bacillati > Cyanobacteriota > Cyanophyceae > Oculatellales > Oculatellaceae > Thermocoleostomius > Thermocoleostomius sinensis. The sequence continues at coordinate 157,523 of NZ_CP113797.1, forward strand.
GATCGAAAATCTTGACCAAATTTTGGCAGCCTTGCGATCGCCACTTGAGGATACCCCTATTCAACAGCAGCGATTTGATCAACTTGAAGCTTTAATTAATGAACGGGTTCAATTACTGAATCAGTCGATTGAATTTTATCGGCAGAAAAATGTCACCGTTCTAGCGAACGATCCGCTGATTACTCAGAGTCGGCAAAATCAAAACGATATTCGCCAATTAATTAAAGCACTGGAGTCAAAAGAAGAAGAATTATTACAACTTCAACTTGAACAGTCTCAATCTAATCTTCAGATCAGAATGTTGATTGAGCCATTGGGAACGCTGCTAACCTTCGGAATTCTCTTGGGTGTCTATATTCTGCTTTACCGTCAAATGCTTAAGCGCCAAGCTGCAGAAACTCGGCAACGAACTCTATCTCAGGAAAAAGAATTGAGCGAATTGAAGCTGCAATTGTTTTCGTTAGTCTCTCATGAATTTCGTACCCCCCTGAGCCTAATTTTGGGATCGGCGCAACTGCTTGATGAAAGCCTCAAATCTCAAATCGAGCCTAGCAAACTCAAGAATCTCTATCGTATTCAGTCTTCTGCCAAGATGATGACGCAGCTACTCAGCGATATTCTCACCCTGGCGCGGGCCGATGCTGGCAAGTTAGAGTATCGACCCGAATGGGTGGAGGTGCAAACGTTTTGTCTCAATTTGGTCGAAGATTTTCAGCTTGTTGGGGAACCGAAACGATCGATCGCCTTTCAACAGCAGGGGACTTGCACTCATGCCTATGTAGATGAGAAGTTGCTGTACTCTATCCTCAGCAATTTACTGTCCAATGCGATCAAATTTTCTCCGGCTCACAGCCCGGTACAATTGACGCTCCGGTGCGAACCAGAGGCGGTTACGTTTCAGGTGCAAGATCAAGGCATTGGCATCGCCACCGAGGAACAAGGTCACATTTATGACTTGTTTACCCGTGGGCAAAATGCCCGAGACGTATTGGGAACGGGGCTTGGATTAGCTGTGGTCAAACGCTGTGTTGAACTGCATGGAGGGGACATCAGGGTAGAAAGTCAGATCAACGTGGGCACAACCTTTACGGTGAAACTGCCTCAGCCTGCTCCCCCTGAAACAAAATCAGGCGTTGCTGAACAGAAGCATGATTCTCGTGCTGGAGCTTCTCGCATCCCTCACCCTAGCCCTCTCTCAAAGGAGCGGGAACAAGAGTCCTAGCTTCTCCCTCGGGAGCAGCGTTGGAGATGAGGGCAATTCCTATCTGCGTTCAGCAACGCCCGGACTCATAAATATATCAAGGTTAAATATACAAGGTTAGAGATTTATGAAGCCGTTGCCACAGGTTCCATGCCAATTTTGGCTAACAACCGATCGACGTTGAAATAGTCAGCCATCATCTGGCGAACGGTTTGCACTTTGATTGGTTCGTGAAGCCGTACTTGCCCAAAGGTGCGATCGATAATTTCTACGGTGGTGAGAGTATCTAAATCTACTGATAGGATTGGAATTTCCAAATCTTCAGCACGGCTTAAAACCGCCGAGTTTGGAGTCAGTCGCCCCGTCAAAATTAAGCACTGGGTCGATGTTTCAAGGGCCGCCAGTTGAATGTCGGTGCGATCGCCGCCCGTGACCACCGCCATATTGTGGCCTTTCCGCAGGTACTCTAGCGCTGAGTTGACGTTCATTGCTCCAATTTTCAGGCTTTGCACCATCAGATCTAGCCGATCGGGTCGGCAGACCACCTCCGCATTGAGTTGATGTACCAATTCCGCCACGCTGACACTGCGCAAAATATCGTTGTAGGGCAAAACCCCCAATACTTCAATCTCGTGCCTTTCTAGGAAGGGTTTGATGTACGAATCTATCGTTTCTAGATGGGTAGGTGGCACATCGTTAATTAGTACTCCTACCAACCGATCGCCCAACTGCTGCTTCGCAGACAACAGCGACTCTACTACCAAACTCGACCGAAACCGCGCCACCAGCACAACCGAGGCATCGATCGCCTCCGTCATCTGCAACAGGGATAAGTTGAAGAGGCGCCCTTCTTCTAGCGTCCCTGCCCCCTCTAGCAACACTAGATCGCCCGTTGAAGTATGCAAACTCTCTTGAAGCTGGTGGTAATAATTAACGTGATCGATTCCACTCAACCGTCGGGTAATAGTTGCTTCGTCCAAGGACAACAGCGTAGGCAACACCTGCTGCTTTGGTAAGCCGAGCGTTTGTGCAATGAATCGAACATCCTCGTCAATATTGTCTGTTTTCGACTCACTCAGACAGGTTCCGATTGGTTTGCCATAGGAAATTGACAGCCCTTTTTCCTTAAGCTGATGTGCCAACCCCAGGATGACGGCGGATTTACCACTGTAGGCTTCCGATGAGCCAATTAACAGATGCTTTGCGGACTTTGGCACACCTTCACTCCTAAACTGAACGCTGTTATGCTGAACTCAACATCATTAAGCTTCGTTCTGTGCATTTCTATCATTTTAGTGATGTGGTTTCACTGATCTTTACCAAAGTTTTACAAGTTTTTATAAAATCTCATTGATTGCGTTCGATCGGGGGCGATGGCCAGTTAAAGCGGGTTGCTCTCCACTCCGCAGCGCCGGGGACGACAATAATTGCCCTCATAGTCAACTTCTTAGCCTGGTGTATGAGAGTTGTTATGAGCGAATGTAGCGAATTTATTTTTCTCAAGTCTGTCACAATGGACACGGGACAGGGAGCAGGGAGAAGGATTCTACAACAATTCCTCACATGCTATTCCGTCACGATCGCCATAAGGCTCTAAAGGTACCAATCCAGCCATTGCCAAGCTTTCATTTCGTTTGAACCTGAGAACCTCTGCACCTTTTGCCCCGTTTGGGCTTCAGGCGATGACAACCTGAAATCTTTTCCCGCCAAAGCTTTCTGAGACTTTTGTGTAATGGATTGCATAGAAGCAGTCCGGAGAACAGAGCGATTTCGCTCCTCCTTTCAGTTCTGCACACACTCGTATCACTGTCAGGGCGCTTCGCGAAGCGCCCTCAGCGGAACAAGTTATCTGTGCTGATCTGGGTCTTGGATCAGGCGCTAGCAATCAGCAATCGCTGAACTCGCGGTCATGGCTTGAACCACTGTGTGAATGATGTAATCCACCTCATCGTCCGTGAGTTCTGGGTAAAGCGGCAGACTGATGATGTCACGCCTTTGTTGCTCGGTGATGGGAAGATAGGTTCCCTGATCACGATACTCAGAGTAGGACGCTTGTAGGTGCACTGGAACCGGGTAATGAATGATGGTGCCGATGCCTTTCTCTGCCAAGAACGCTTGAAACTGCTCCCGTTGGGGGACTCGGATCACATACAAATGGTAGACGTGAACCCGATCGGGTGCTTCTACGGGGCAGACCACATTCAACGATGAAAAGGCTTGATCATAGCGGCTAGCAATCTGCCGTCGCCGATCGTTCCATTGATCCAAGTACGGTAATTTAGCGCTTAAGATCGCGGCTTGCAGTTCATCCAAGCGGCTATTAAATCCTTTAATGGCATGGTAGTAGCGCTTTTCCTGTCCATAATTGCGTAGCTTCGTCACCCGATCGGCAATCGTGGCATTGTTAGTGAGCACCAAACCACCATCGCCAAATGCTCCCAGGTTTTTGCTGGGATAGAAGCTAAACGCACCTGCATGACCCATTGTGCCAGCCATACGCCCTTTATATTTAGCTCCTGTGGCTTGGGCACAGTCCTCCACAACCACCAACCCATAGCGGTTGGCAATTTCCAGAATCGGGTCCATGTCGGCACACTGCCCATACAAGTGAACTGGTACGATCGCCTTAGTTTTCGACGTAATGCGTTCCTCAATGCGGGCTGGATCAATCGTGTAAGTCGTTTCGTCAATATCAACAAATACGGGAACTGCACCCGCAAATGAGATGGCTGACAGCGTTGGAACACAGGTGTTGGATACAGTAATCACCTCATCACCCGGTTCAACCCCGCAAGCCAGCAGAGCCAAGTGAATGGCTTCGGTTCCAGAGCCAACGCCAACCCCATGCATTGCACCACAGTAAGTTGCAAATTCTGCTTCAAAGCGTTGAACGTGTTGCCCTAACACAAACCAGCCACTGCTGTATACTTCCTGTGTGGCGCGATCGATCGGTTCGCGAAGCTGATCATATTGCCGCTTCAAATCGCCAAATGGAATTTTCATCACTGCTCCAAATACTTAGGTAAATGTTCTTTGTAGTACGACAGCATGGCGGTAAAGCCATCTCGTAGCGGGGTCTTAGGTTGCCAACCAGTTAGCTCCGAGAACTTGCGACAGTCGCCATAGTAATCACCGATATCAATGCGTTTTTTCTCTGGCGGAAACGGAACAATCTCGTATTCACCGCCACCATTTAGTTCAACTAATAATTTCACTAAATCGAGCAAACTGATCACTTCTGAGCCACCTAAGTTAAAGATGTCGCCATAACATTCTTCTTTGGCTCCAGCTAATAACAGAGCATCGACGACATCATCGACATAATTCATATCTCGCAACTGCAACCCATCACCAAAAATACGAATCTTCTCGCCCTGAATGATTTGCCGCACAAACACACCAATAAATCCTTGACGATTATGTTTGAGCAATTGCCGCGGTCCAAATGTGTTGGTGAGTCGTAAAGAAACCGTATTCAGTCCATAGACGTTGTGGTAAAGAATGTGATACCACTCGCCTGCCAAGTTGTTGATGCCATTAACATCAGTGGGATAGATTGGATGTTTTTCATCAACCGGTAGATAGTGTGGCTTCCCATAAATTTGGCGCGTTCCGGCGAATACCACTCGCACAGTTGGATTGAACTTGCGACAAGCCTCCAGAATAAACACTTGCGCTCTAGTGTTTATGTCTAGATCCGTCAGCGGATCGGTCATGCTATCGATATGGCTAACTTGTCCTGCTAGGTTAAATAAATAATCTTTTCCTTTGACCAGATACTCCATGCTATGAGAATCTCGGACATCGGAGAAGTTGATGCGAACTTTATCTTTGATTGGTTCAATATTAAATACATTACCGCCGTAATCTGGAATCATCGAATCGACAATCGTCACGTCGGCTCCCATATGGGTCAGGCGAATGGCTAGATTGCTGCCAATAAAACCGAGTCCTCCAGTAATGAGAACTTTTTTACCAAAATAGACTTCTTCTAGCATTTTGAAGTTACATCTACAATCGTTTTTCTGGAATTGATGCGAAATTGATGTGGTAGTGCCCTCAGGTGAAAGACCAATCACACACAATGTAATCAGCCTGTTGCGTCACTTCAGCGTTACTGCTCAACCAAGTTGGATTTGTTCCAAGTCAGTGACGGTCGATAGGAAACAGATGAATTCTTCTTTTGTGCTGCCAGTGTTTCCTCAAAGATTTCCACAATCCGATCGACTTTGGAATCCCAATCGAGATAATTACTGCGCACTCGTTGCAGGCTAGCTTCACCCATCTGCAACCGCAATTCTGGAGATTCCGACAGCCGAATCATCGCCGCCGCCAGTCCATTGATAAATTCTTCCTGGGTATTTAAGTCTACTAAAATGCCACAGCTAGGATCAGCGTATTCGCCCGGGCCAGCCCAATTAGCAGCAATCACCGGCATTCCGATCGCCATCGCTTCTAGCATGGCACAGCCACCACAATCGCGAATGGCAGGAACCATATACACATCGCATTCGCGCACCAACTCGGCGGCGGTTTCTAGAGGTAAGCGTCCGTGGAAAACCACTCGATCTTGTAGTCCTAGGGCTGCCACTTGATTCTTGATAGATTGATACAGTTCGCCATCTCCAATTAGTTCTAGAACTGAGTTAGTTTTAGCAGCCACTTGCTTAAAGGCTTCAATCAGAAACGGAATACCCTTTTGATCGACAAACCGCGCCATGTAAACAAAACGAGTGGGTTGGCTAGCGTCTTTAATGGGACGAGGCGTGGGTTTCCACAACGACAAATCCACACCGCTTTCAACCACCTCGTAGATTTTTCCCCGACAACCTTTGGGCAATGCCTTAGCGGTGCGTTGATTAGCCACTAGCAGCACTTCTGCTTGCACTTTGCCAGGTACAATCCGATTCACGATTTCCGACATCACCCGCCCAAGTTGCGTTGAAATTCGACCGATCGGAGATTCGAGATGCCGAAAAGCTGGCGGAAAATCCATACCACCACACAACGGACCAATGGCGACAGGGGCACCCACATCATACATGCAGCTTAAGGCTTTAGGAGAAATGGGAGCGGGTTCAAACACAAGCTGAATATCAAATTTCTTCACTAGATCTTTAACGAGAAGGCGCGCTCTGCTTTGAGTAATCCAATGTACCCATTGACCTAGAATCAGATCGCGAACGCGGAAGGGAATCCATTCACCAGCGTTATTAATTTTCTTTTGCAACGACGTGTCTTCGATGAAGTAAAATTTCTGAAAATCTTCATCGTTAGGATAACGCTCGCGTAGTTCTTCGCGATTGCGCTCATGACAAACCATCCAGACATCCACACCGCGTTGCCGCAGGCGCTCAAAGTAATAAATTGGCAGGGCTGCTTCTCCACTCATCCGCATCGATGCATTCTCAGTGGCAATTAGTACTTTCATCCGGGCTATACCTTCTCGATAAAAATGATGGTTGTTATTGACTGTCTTGGCGCACGTAACGACACACCCAAATTTGGGCATCCAGTTTCGCCAAACTCGTTGAGAGACACGGCTGGCGAACTGAAATACCCTTGCTTCTTTACATCGGGCTATTCACAAATCCGCAAACGTTCAAGCCAATTAGACCCAACGGTTCACAGGGGTGTAATTGACTGAAAGAATTGAACGCGACGGTTGGCTACAGGAGACTTGTAACACCACGAGTGGCAATTATTTGCAGCAATTGTTGAGGGCTATTGCGTGGCTTTGGGCAGCAACAAGTGCGCAATTGGTTTAGAACAAGCGATGCTCATCATTCCCCTTTGTTCAAAAAAACTAGTTCAAACTGGACTATCTTTTGAACGATCGCAGCACGAAGAATTCTGAAAAACTGGTAGAAATGCACTGATACTAGAATTTTCATTCTATTTATAGGAGATAGTCAACAAATTCTGACATATCCTGTTCAAGCCTTCTTAAAATGATTAAATTATCATCAAGAACCATAAGACTGACTGAGAAAGTGGCAAGCAATTGTTTTAGTGCTGTTTACAACATTGGTGAGTTTAAGAAACGTTACAGCCGATTGTTGATTAAACCATTACTTGGGTTTTAAGAAAGGTTAAGCACCGCTCTAGGACATTGGGTTAACTAAATCATTCTCCTAGTGCTTTCTCGATTATTTAACTTGATTATTTAAACTCAACCATTTAAGTAGATAGACCCTATTAGAGCGATCGTTGCCTGATCGATCGCTGAATCATCCAACTAATTTCGAGATTTTTGATTGTTCATCTCCTTCATGCCTGTATCACCCAATTAATTCTAGCGAAGCTTCTAATTGATTCGTGGTGCAATCTATGGGACTTATGTGTAAAGTGTCTATGAAGAAGTCAATTTATCATTTGCAGCACCGTTATCGGCGTCTTTATCGTTTTCGAAGATATCAGCACGGTCACAGCTTATGAACTGAGTCTTAATCATCTAACCGGAGCAATTTTCGGTAAAACGCCTGCGAGAAATCAGGACTGCGGTTGGATTTGAAGTAGAACAATACTTCAATTAAGAAATCAACAAACTCAAAGTTTGCCAGCGTCACTTCATAGCTCAATTCGGCATTGCCATCAAACTGCAATCGGCAGCGCGTGAGATCGGCTGGCAATGATGAGACACTCCAACTTGCCACGAACGAAATACTATCTCCGCCTTCAATTTTGCGAGTACCCTCTAAGTTGCCAGTTTGATATAGGCTGATGGCTAAAGGTAGGGCACTGCGTTTACGTCCTTGATAGTAGGGAGCATAGACATTAACGTCGCGAGGATTTGCTGGTTGGAGTTTCTCAAGAGACATAGTGCTTTTCTTTGCAGGATTACCGAAGCGTGCTGCTATGGATGATTCGGCATGGTGTTTGTGTTTTAGTATTCCCAGAGATCAGGGTTGAGTTTCAAAGAGACAGGAAATTTCGGCACAGGCTGAGTCAAATTTGGCATGATCAATAGCAGCGGGACCGTGAGGACAATTTGACTCGTTCAGATCTATACCCAATAGGTAGCGAACTCAAGAGATGGTCGTAGCTGTTTTGGCTATGGCTATAGAAGTTACACGATAAACAAGCCAGACCAGATCAAGACACGAGACGAGGGTAGTGAGATTGCAGAAATTAGAGCAAGGCTTACAGATTGTGGTAGTGGGTGGCGGAGCCGCCGGGTTCTTTGCCGCGATCGCTTGTGCAGACGCCCATCCTCACACTCGCGTGGTGGTATTAGAGGCGAGTCAGCATCCCCTAGCAAAGGTGCGAATTTCTGGAGGAGGCCGCTGTAATGTCACCCATGCTTGTTTTGACCCAGCGCTGCTAATTCAGCACTATCCTAGAGGTGGCAAAGCCCTACGAGGAGCCTTTACCCGATTTCAACCCCGCGATACGATCGCCTGGTTTGCGCAGCGTGGGGTGGACTTGAAAACCGAAGCCGATGGCCGCATGTTTCCTGTCACCGATGAGTCGAGTACGGTGGTGAACTGTTTGCAGGAGGCGGCTGATCGGGCAGGGGTAGTGGTGAAAACGTCTGCGCCAGTGATGACGGTGAAACAGCAGGACGGCAAATTTATGCTGAAATTGCGATCAGGCGAAGACCTCTTGGCAGATCGACTGCTGTTAGCAACTGGCAGCAATCCGCAAGGATATCGATTAGCGCAATCCTTGGGACATTCGATCGAGCCGCCCGTTCCGTCTTTGTTTACCTTGAATATCGCTGACACGCAATTGCGAGAATTAGCCGGAGTGTCTGTGCCGCTGACACAGATTAAACTATTGCTGCCAGATGAGAAACCACTGGAGCAAACCGGACCCCTGCTGATTACCCATTGGGGCATGAGTGGACCTGCCATTCTCAAACTTTCAGCTTGGGGAGCACGGTTACTGCACAAAGCTCAATACAGAGCCGATCTTCAGGTCAATTGGTTACCGCAACACAACCTAGAGCACCTTCGCCAAGTTCTGATGTCGGTTAAGGCAGAGCAAGGCAAGCGATCGATTGCGATGGCGTCTCCGTTTGAGCTATCGCGACGATTATGGCAATATTTGCTCAACCGGGCTGGTATTAGGGCGGGCGATCGCTGGGCAGATTTATCCAAAAAAGCACTCAACCAACTGCTGCAACAACTGACCCAGGGACGCTATGCCGTTCAAGGCAAGGGCGTGTTCAAAGAAGAATTTGTCACCTGTGGCGGCGTGCGCCTCAAGGACGTTGATTTCAGAACCATGCAGAGCCGCTGCTGTGAGCATCTTTATTTTGCAGGCGAACTTTTAGATATTGATGGCATTACAGGAGGATTTAATTTTCAAAGCGCCTGGACAACTGGCTGGATTGCCGGTCATGCGATCGGTGAGGAGTAGGGAATAATCAAACCATCAACTTATTGCCAAGCCGGATGAGACAGCAGGGCGTTGATCACCCGCACTCCTCGCAGTTGATTCGAGAGAGGCAAGTGTCCTTTAGGAGCCGCCAAGCTCCAGGTAAATTCATTGGGGTATCGAGTCCAGTTGTTTCCCGATTTCCAGCCAATTTGCGTCCACAGCTTTTCCCAATCCTTGCCTGCGCCCAGCCACACATCGCGCTGTACCGAGTAGCCAAACTTGCCTTCGGAATGAACGCGCCAGAGCGTATCGATTGTCTGCAAATCCGTGATAGGAAAGCGCTCAACTTCGGTAAAGTAAAGCCATTTGCGTTGAATGGCTAACTCGCCGGCCAACTCACATAGCTTTTCCAGCGTGAGCCGATCGGCTGTCAGGAAATCTTGCTTGGCCAGCGCTTGTTGCAAAGGAGTATAGTCAATGTCTCGCTCAGAGTGTAAGGGCACGATACCCTGAGGGAAATGCGCTTGTAAAAAGGTTTGAGCCTCAGCCGTATTGTCTGCATAAAGAATTTGATAGGCGGCTCCTTCAATCATTCCCATCGATTGAGATGACCGCTCCAGCAAAAACGTCATGAGTCCTTTCCGACCCGTTTCACCCGACTCAGCCAGTTGTTTGACTAATTGCAGTTGATTGCGCACAGACTCCGACTTGAGCCGATCGAGCAGGTCAGTCATATAATCTACGGTGTTTTGTTCGGTAGAGCGGCTTTCAGGCGTGTTGGTGTTGGGTGGCTGCACGTCAGGCATGAACATTTTGTAAACGGCACATTTCCCACTTTAATACGTTGAGGGAGAAGGCGGAAGAATGAGCGTTGTTGTAGGCACTCTTAATGGTGGATGGGCTAGTTGACTGACAAACCCTGGCTTCCTCATCCCCCACGCTTCTCCATGGGCTGTCCATTGAATGAGTTGCCCTAGCTGCCTGTTTCCCGCTCGGCGGGGGGGTGATAACCGCGCTCAAAGGCATAGCGAATTAGCTGCGATCGGCTCTCTAGGTTTAATTTGCTGAGAATGTTGCTGAGATGGGTTTGGACGGTACGAGGGCTGACAAATAGCCGATCGCCGATTTGCTTGTTAGTGTAGCCTTGAATTACCTGCCAAAATACTTTTTCTTCGGCGGGTGTCAATGGCAGCGGCTCAGGGCTTTGAACTAGGTCAGGAGGTTGAGGTTGGGCGGGTTGTTGCTGTATGAGGCGGACAATTTCGGAATGAATGCGGCGCGATCGCTCTAGTTGAGATTCAATTTTGGCGACTAATTCTTTAGGGTCAAACGGTTTAATGAGATAGTCATCGGCTCCCATCTGGTGCCCTTGAATGCGATCGTCTAATTCTTTACGACTAGATAAAAAAATAAAAGGTACTAATTGTCCGGACCGGCTTGCTCTCAGACGCCGGCAAAATTCCAACCCATCCATTTCTGGCATCATCACATCCGACACAATCACATCGGGCGGGTTTTGCTCAACCATTGCCAACGCCTCAGCCCCAGAACTCGCTTCTAGAACTGAATATCCACGATTTTGTAGATAGCGGATTAGAGCAGTTTTGAGGGTGATATCGTCATCAACGATCAGGATCCTTTTCATTCAAACTTCCATCTAACCTCAAACGAACAACGCCTAATGCACTCTGCTTCTACGAAAGCAACTCATGTCACTATCTACTACCCATTCATACCGCCAGATTGTAAGGATTTTATAAATCCAATCTATACAATTCTTAAAAATCAAGGGTTCGAATTTCTTCACTTTTGCTTATGGGCAAGACGATTTGAAGGTGAAATCCGCTAATCTACTGAAATCTGAATTGACTAACCCAACAGTCCTGCAATACCACAGGAGAACTCATTAGTGATGTACGAAAAAATTACGCCCCCTGAAGTTGGATCACGGATCACCTTTGAGCAGGGCGAACCGGTTGTTCCTCATGATCCTATTATTCCCTTTATTCGGGGAGATGGAACGGGAGTTGATATCTGGCCAGCGGCTCAGCGGGTGTTTGATGCAGCGGTGGCGAAAGCGTATGGAGGCGATCGCAAGATTGTTTGGTTCAAGGTATATGCGGGTGATGAAGCCTGTGAGGTGTACGGAACCTATCAATACTTACCAGAAGACACCTTGACGGCGATTCGTGAGTATGGGGTGGCTATTAAAGGCCCATTGACCACGCCGATTGGAGGAGGCATTCGCTCGTTGAATGTGGCACTGCGGCAAATTTTTGATCTCTATGCCTGTATTCGTCCGTGTAAGTACTATGCCGGAACGCCTTCTCCGCACAAAACTCCGGAGAAACTGGATGTGATTGTCTACCGGGAAAACACAGAAGATATTTATCTGGGAATTGAGTGGAAGCAGGGCAGCGAAGTGGGCGATCGCTTGATCAAGCTGCTGAACGACGATTTGATTCCGTCTACGCCAGAGCACGGCAAGAAGCAAATTCCCCTCGATTCTGGCATTGGCATCAAACCCATCAGTAAGAAAGGCTCTCAGCGGCTAGTGCGTCGAGCAATTCGCCATGCGCTACGATTGCCAAAACCCAAGCAAATGGTGACGTTGGTGCATAAGGGCAACATCATGAAGTACACTGAAGGCGCATTTCGCGATTGGGGCTATGAGTTGGCAACCAGTGAGTTTCGCCAGGAGTGTATTACCGAGCGAGAATCTTGGATTTTGGGCAACAAAGAAAAAGATCCAGACCTCAGCATTGAAGATAATGCTCGGCAAATTGAACCAGGTTTTGATGCCTTGACCGAAGAGAAAAAGCAGAAAGTGTGTGATGAAGTTCGCGCGGTGCTCGATGCGATTTGGTCTACCCACGGTAACGGGCAGTGGAAAGACAAGATTATGGTGAACGATCGCATTGCCGATAGCATTTTCCAGCAGATTCAAACCCGCCCCGACGAGTATTCAATTTTGGCTACCATGAACCTAAACGGCGATTATCTCTCGGACGCGGCGGCGGCGATCGTGGGTGGTTTGGGCATGGGCCCTGGAGCCAATATTGGTGATGCTTGCGCTATTTTTGAAGCGACTCACGGTACAGCCCCCAAACATGCCGGACTCGATCGGATTAACCCTGGTTCTGTGATCCTTTCGGGTGTCATGATGCTGGAGTATTTAGGCTGGCAAGAAGCGGCAGATTTAATCAAGCAAGGGATTGGAACCGCTATTTCTAATCGCGAAGTTACCTACGATCTGGCACGACTGATGGAACCCCCGGTGGAACCGCCTCTAAAGTGTTCGGAGTTTGCCGAAGCGATCATCAAGCGATTTGACGGTTAGGTTGGGGAGTAGGGAATAGGGAGTTGGGGTTGGGGGTTGAAGAGTAAGCTTTCTCCTTCCTCTTTCTCTCTTCCTTCTTCTCTATCCGTGCCCCTAGATACAGACGAATCGAGTGATTTGCTGAGAAATGAAGAAACAGCAAATTGAAGCGATAGGGGGCTAGTGATGCCAAAAACGATCGTTGTGTTGGAAGGAGATCAAACCGGACAAGAGTTGTTGGAGGAAGCTCTGCGCGTCTTGGAGCCGGGGGTGACGGGCGTTGAGGTTGACTTTAAGCGGTTTGACCTCAGCTTGGAAAATCGTCGAGCAACGCAAAATCAAGTGGTGGTGGAAGCCTCAGAGGCGATGGTAGAGTCGGGGTTGGGACTGAAGGCTGCCACGATTACGCCGGAGGTTAAGGGCGATGTAGGTAGCCCCAACGCCATTCTGCGAGAGAAAGTGGATGGTACGGTGATTGTGCGAACTGGGCGACGCATTCCGGGTGTGTTGCCCGTAGCAGGTGTCAATGCCCCCATTTCCGTGATTCGCATGGCGGTTGGGGATGCCTATGGCGCTAAAGAGTGGCGCGAGGGCAATGGCATGGATGAGGTGGCTTACCGCACTGAACGCATTACGCGCAAACACTGTCGGGCTGTGGCAGAATATGCATTTCTTCATGCGCAAAAAACGAAAGCCAAAGTCTTCGGTGGGCCTAAATACACCGTCAGCGCGGTGTACGAGGGTATGTTGAAAGAAGAAATGGACGAAGCTGCCCAACGCTATCCCATGGTTCGCTATGAGCCACAGTTGATTGATGCCACCTATGCGTTGTTGATGAATAGCGTTGGTGAAGCCATGGTGATTCCGGCTTTGAATCGGGATGGTGATTGTTTGAGTGACCTTGTGTTGCAAATGTTCGGGTCGATCGCTGGATCTGAGTCTCTGCTGATCAGTTTCGACGAAGAGTGGAATCCACGGGTGGTAATGGCAGAAGCACCTCACGGTACAGCCCCGTCACTATTTGGCAAAAATTTAGCGAATCCAATGGCGATGATTTTGGCAGGGGCGTCATTGTTTACCTATATGGACGGAAATGGCTCAACCGTAGCTCGAGCTATCTCTGAGGCGGTGTTTGAAGCGGTTTATGATGGCATTCGCACTGCCGATTTGAAGGGGCACGCCACCACCACCGAATTTACTGATGAAGTCATTCGTCGCACCAAGACTAAGCTAGCAGTTTGGACTTCCTTGGGTTGATACTCACATCTGTTCCCTCTTCCTGTTCCCCTCCCTCAACTCCTAACCGTCGCACTCATGGACTTTATACGCTATTTCAATAAGCGTTGGATTTGGGCGTGATGTTTGGGTTGAATCACTCGTTCTCCTTTAATCCAGCGGGTAATCAACGATCGATCGACACCTAGTTCTTTTGCTAACCTTGCTTTTGACCAGTTTTTTGCTTCCAGCGCTGTTAGCAATTCCATGCCAGTCATGGGTCGCCATCGCTCCGGGAAATGTTCTGAACTCAAGTGTTCCATCCGTTCTGTTTTTGACGATCGCCCAACTCCAAGTTTTTCCTGAATCAACGCAGTGGGTTTAATGGTAACGATCGCTTTCAGCCAAGTTGCCAACCAATTACGCGGTCGAGTTCGAGCTTGATCGCTATCATCTTGAAGACTCCAGTCTGGACGAATACAGTCCGGATAGGTTTCAGGATCAAATTCGATTTGCCAGCCTAGTTCGTGTAGCGTCAATAAAGAATTATCCCATTGAGTAATCAGAGCATTCCGTCGTTGTTTACTAGTTTGAATAGCTGTGATTAACTCTTTGGGTTCTAATCGTTCTAATAACGTCCCAACTTCATAGCGACCATCCTGACGGATGCGGCTCATAATTGTCAAGAAAATTGCCAGTTTAGAAGCTAGTCGTTGGCGATAGGGATTGATCTGTAATGTACTTTTTGCCAAATACCCATACTGGCACAGCGCATCCTTCGCGCTAACATCCTTTGCATTGAGAAATTTTTCAGCCCAACTACCCGGACGTACTTTGATATGCAACTCATCCGGATCACCTGCTTCATACTTCAAGATACCGGGTTGATCCGCATCCATCGTCAATGCCAGTTGTCCTGAATATTCTAATTCTTCCAAGAGCCACATGGCACTACGCGCTACGTTATAGCGACTTGCCCCTACATTGATGTTGCTGATCAGTACCGACAAGCTGCAAACTAGTTCTACCAATCGCCCGATCTTCTTCAGCTTTTGCCCAACAGTGATATCGGTACGTTTGTCCCAACCAAAGAGTCGCACCAAATCTGTGCCGCGCAGATGAATTTGCTGTTCCCAAGGGCAATCAGTTTCAGTAGCATAGGAGGAAAAAATCAGTAGCACGTAGGCCGCTTCCGGCCCAAATTGCTGAATAATTTCCCAAGCTGCTTTGCCTGGAACTAACTCAATTTGCTGAGTTGATGGGCTTTGCCGCACGATATTGTGTTGAATGAAGCCCTCACCCACCAACTTTTTCCAGTAGGGATATTCGCCATCTTCCCACTGGTTATTGATTAGCGCTTGTGCTCCCGTCAAGATGGGATAGCCCGTTGCCACTCGTTCAAACTCTCGGTTCTCAAATAAAGCTGGTTCTGCAATCGACGGCGGGTGCGATCGAATTCCTACTAATTTTTCCAGATCCTCTAGCGAGAACCCACTGAGGTCTAACTGTTGCAACCAATCGCTAGCTGTGTGAAATGCACAGGCACTAATCACGATCGATTCTTGCCAAGCTGCATCTGCTGACACCGACGCCGACGCGGCATCCATTCCCACTGACAACAGATCGGGAATAGAGCAGTCAGATGGCATTCGTCCGTCCGTATCCCATTGTTGAAGCCGCGTTTGTATCCAGTTTGCCGCCTGTGTCCAAAAGACCTCTTGCTTCACCACGGGCCTAAACAACCGCTCTAATTCCGCGATCGATTGTTTTTGCAGCCGTCCAAGTGTTTCAGTTTCGCTGTAAACAGTCACAAAACCAGACGATCCGGTGGCTTTGCCTCGCTGTCGCCGCAAGCGATGGTGGTTGATGCCCGTTGCCACATTGATCAGCACAAGCTGGAGAAACGCCTTACTCGATCGCAGTTGTTCAGCATAGGCTTGTAGGCGCGCTTGCACCAGTTCTGGGTTGGCAGCCTGCTGATCCAGTTCATGGTTCAATTGCTGATAACGAACACTCATTGACATGATTGGAGCACAGGAACACTGGCTTGGGGCTTAGGAACCCCATTAGTATAGCGATCGATCGATTTTTGACAACCTAAACTTGCCACAATTTTGAAGTGAATGAACCAGCACCGACGGATCACTCGCTTGTTCAAACTACTGATAGTTGCACCAAATAAAAGAAACTAGGAGGATTGGCAGCAAACAGACCGCCCATCCCCCTTTAAGAAACATCGCTTGTTGTGATTCTTCAAGCAGGAACCATCTGCACAATCAGCGCTTGTCGATCAAACGATTGCACCTTGCCCGCTTTGCCTAAATCTAGAACAATGCGATCGAGCAATTCCATCGCCCGATTGCGGTGTTGATGTTCTCGCCCGCGCAACCGCACCTGAAACTTCACCGAATCCCCTTTGCTCAACCATTCCGTTGCTCGATGGATGCGTAAACTGTAATCTGACTCACCAATGTTGGGACGTAATTTCACTTCTTTCAGCGTTGGTCTAGCGCTCTGGCTTTGGCGCTTTTTCTGCTGATATTGATACTTGCCATAGTCCAGAATCTTTGCCACGGGCGCGTCTTTGTTTTCGGACACAACCACCAGATCTAATCCAGCCATTTCGGCCAGTTGCAGGGCTTCGCGAGTATCGATCAGCCCTCGGTTGGTGTTCTGTTGATCAATCAAAAGCACCTGAGTGGCTCTAATTTGGCGGTTAATCAATTGTTTCTTAACGATAATCCTGTTCCTCTTAATGTCAACGTGCGTTTATTGCGTTTATGCAGATACTACTAGGGTAGCGCAGCCACGCTGAAGTCCGATCGACTGCAATATTTCGACTTCATCCCCAATTGACCACCCGAACCAACCGATCGAACTTTATAACCTATTTGAATAGGCAATTTTGAATAGGCAATAATTTCCTGCTCTCTGTGACTAACTATCTCTTAGCCGTCTAGTGAGGCGAGGCAAAAGGTCCAGCAATGCCTAACCTCTGAGCTACAGAACCTTGCGCTTGGGAGCAGGCGAGGGCTGAACAAGTGTGGAATCAGTGATGCCGATCGCTACCGATAAAGAAGGCGGATTCAATGGCATTGTGTTGAGCACTGATTTTTGATATCGCAATGCGAATGAACAAAGTTGACACATAAGCATCCGTAAATTAAGTGTAGCTTTCCGTAAAGACAGTTTCACTGAAATCTTCACAATCGGTGTCAGAAGATTATTTGAACCGGATCAACGATGGCTCAAACTGCCCTCACCTCACCCTCTTCCAGAGGAGGTAGGGGATGAGGGGCGTAAAATTTGCGACTTTGCTATTTACACACAATGTAGTAATTGTTCTGAAAATCGTGGTCTAAGCGTCTGATTTCTACATGTCGAAACCCGGCATCTTCTAACATATTCAGCGCCATTTCCTCACCCCACATCGCCCCCAAGCCCATACCACCAGACGCAAGCGATACAGTCATACAGTGCATACAAGAAATGGTGTAGAGTAATGGGCCTGCCGGATGATTGAGGTTATTATCGACGTAGCTAGAGGCACGAATATCTTGCATCAGGTACACTCCATCGAATCGCAGCGCTCGATAAATACCTTGTAGTACAATATCGGGCCTTGCCTGATCGTGAATTGCATCAAAGGTCGTGATGAAATCGTACTGTTTTATTTCTGTTAACGTTTCAGCGTTTTGAATCTGAAATTGAATGTTTGTAAGACCCAGTTGCGCCGCTTCATCTCTAGCCGTTGCGATTGCCTCCTCGGAAATGTCGTAGCCCGTGAAGCGACTATTTGGATACAGGTTTGCCATCTTGTTCAGTGCTCGACCACTGCCACAGCCCACATCGAGGACATCAATTCCCTGGGTAAGAGCATCTATGAGTCCGGGTACAAGCGGTAGAACAAATTCTTCCAAGGCTGCAACGATCGTTTGTCCACTATCTTCTGCCATGACTTGATGGAATCGTTTATAAGCAGAATAGGGGACGCCGCCGCCATGCCGAAAGCAATCAATAATTTGATCTTCAACCGTTCCTAACAGTGCAATATATTGGGCAA
Organism: Thermocoleostomius sinensis A174; assembly: GCF_026802175.1. NCBI lineage: Bacteria > Bacillati > Cyanobacteriota > Cyanophyceae > Oculatellales > Oculatellaceae > Thermocoleostomius > Thermocoleostomius sinensis. The sequence goes on from NZ_CP113797.1 coordinate 175,646, forward strand.
ATGCCGCAATATTGTCAGGGCTAGCCGATCGCGTCAAGAAAGCAGCATGTTCAGCCGGGAGCCAATAACAATCACTGGTCATATCGTAGTTAACGAAGTTTCCAGTCACCATAGCACCCAACCATTCGCGCACATATCGTTCATTCAGTTGGGCCATATCTGCAATCTGTTGACTGGTTGCCGGTGGTAGCGTTGCCATTACATCAAATAGTCCAGTTCGATGTCCGATCGAGGTCATTAGCGCCATCGCACCACTGTTCAACATTTGTAGCAAATGCCCAGCAAAGGCTTCTGCTTTGGTTTGATCAAGGAGTTGGGTTGTCATAGGGGGTAGGGAGGAGGGAGGAGGGAGGAGTATTAAGCAGGGTGTAGCAAGTTGAGTACTTTGTGAGTTGAATCGTCACTCGAATCAAATGCGCACGTCTGTAGAGAGTCAACTACAAATGAACTAATAATTCAAAATATGTAGTTATGAATAATTGAGCACAGCATAACCAGATAATGTAGAATCCCATTAACTAGAATCCTATTAACTAAGTGGAAAGCGAATCAGTCCAAGTATGATTGCATTCTCTAGAATTGAATACTGCTGCCGATTGCAATAATTATGATTGAGCCGCTGATTATTACTCTCAACACCACTAACCATAGTACTGGTGATGCTATGAGACCGATTGCAAGATGTATCTTGTGTTAATTTAGGGGATTGAATCGGATAAGTAGAATTTCTATTTTGAGTAGCTTCAGGGAACATCATAGGAAATATACCTTTCACCTCTAGAGAGCGATAAACAGAAGGAGAATATAACTAGAATGAATCTATAGGTTGTGTACCTATTTCAACAGTCTGTATCCTGTTTAGGCGATCGACGTTAGACTATTGGGAGTAATATGCTTTTCGGTTTCTAACCTAACTAGAGAGTGTGAAGATATCGGGAAGAAGGAGTGGGTTCTCAAGGTTTCATTCAGAACGCCTTCAGCTAGGCAAAGAGGATGAGGAGGATGAGCGAAAACCCGTTACGGTGAGTGACGGCAATTTTGCAACTATAATGATCAGGGCGATCGCCCCGGGAACCTATCATGATTGCAAATTAATGCATTTGCCCTTCTCCCCTACCCCCTTCTCCCACGGTTGAGAGGAGAGGAGAAAAAAAGGCGTCAATGTCCCTCTTCTACGCATAGGAGAGGGATTTGGATGAGGGCGCAAAGGTGATTTAAACACATTGCCTCTCTCGCCCTCAGAAGTTATCGAGGGTCAATGCAAAAATGTTCGGCGTTGCTGAACGCCGATAGGAATTGCCCTCATCCTCAACCCTGCTCCCCAGGGAGAAGGGAGCTAGGACTGTTGTTTCCTCTGCTTGGGGAGAGGGCTAGGGTGAGGACTGCAAGCATCTCCAGCCCAAGAATCATACTTCTGTTTAGCAACGCCAAATGTTCCGCAGCATCAGGTGCAGCCAAAAGTGCCGATCGATGACCTGATAGTGCACGGAGTGGCGACAGATGTCTAGTGGAGTTCAATGGAGATGTTTGCCTTGGTTATTTCAAACCTTCAATGAAGGCTGAGATAGCCTCTACTAGGATTAAGGCTTGATCGAAGCTTCAGCCGCATGAAAATTTGCAACAAATATTCACAGAATGCATCCAATTCTGCTTCAGAAAAGTTTAGGAGTAATTAAGATGTGCCTCCAACCAATCCCTTACGTTTGTGGGATGGTTGGCCAGTCGATTCTAGTCTTCATGATCCTCAAACGGATCGCTCAATTCTTTGGACGGTGGGCCAAACGAGGTATAGATAGAAATTCCTGTCACGGCAATTAAAAAGGCCCCGATCGTGATGATAAGAACTGTTGCAGATTCCATATTCTGAAAAAGCTTGAATAGTATTATTCTTATATTATTACGGAACATTAAAAACTTAGAGAGATATAAAGGTCACCCATGGCACAGCGGACTCGGTTGGGAGATATTCTAAAACCCCTAAACTCTGAGTATGGTAAGGTTGCTCCTGGTTGGGGAACTACGCCTTTGATGGCAGTTTTTATGGGGTTATTTTTCGTATTTTTGCTCATCATTCTGCAAATTTACAACTCCTCTTTGCTACTAGAGGGCGTCAATGTTGATTGGTCAAGCTTGGGCAGCTAACCTAGGTTTATTCCAGCAATGTAACTAACGACCCTTGCAAAGGGACCCCGGAACAGCCCGGGGTTTTTTGCTAGGTGTGGCTACATTCTGGTTCGGCATCCTAATTCTGCCCTCCTCCTCTACACTAAAGGGGAAGGGTATTGATCCTGTTCAGGAGAGCGAATCGTGAATTTCTTTAACATCGGATTACCAGAAATGGCGCTGATTTTGGTGTTAGCGCTGTTAATTTTTGGACCCAAGAAACTCCCAGAAATTGGTCGCAGCCTTGGCAAGGCAATTCGAGGGTTCCAAGAAGCGTCCAAGGAATTTGAAACAGAATTCAAGAAAGAAGCCGATCGCCTAGAAAAAACGGTGAATCAGCCGATGAAAGCCACCTTGGAGACGCCAGAACCAAAAGCCCTTGCACCCACTGCTGCTGAAACTACCACGGAAACTGAGTCCGTTGGTGACGCTTCGGTTGAGTCATCCGATCGCCCACAGGAAAGTTAGGGGGATGCCCGTTTAACAAATGACTAAAGAATAGACTGAGACTGACTTGTCCTTATGATCGCAGCAGATACTTCTCCTGAGATGGTTCCACAATTGATTGTGGGGCTAGGGAATCCAGGAGCAAAATACGATCGCACTCGTCATAATGTTGGGTTTGAGGCGATCGATTGGCTAGCTCGGCACTGGCAGATTTCGCTAGCGGAGCAGCGCAAATTTCAAGGTATGTTTGGAGAAGGGGTTGTAGGGCGCGGGGATAAAATCCGTTTGCTGAAACCCCTGACATACATGAATCGATCGGGACAGTCCATTCGTAGCGTGGTGGATTGGTACAAAATTCCGCCCGACGCAGTGCTGGTTATTTACGATGACATGGATTTGCCAGTCGGTAAACTGCGGCTGCGGCAGTCTGGTTCAGCCGGTGGCCACAACGGCATGAAATCGACGATCGCTCACCTAGGTACGCAAAACTTCCCTCGACTGCGGATTGGAATTGGCAGTCCTAATAATGGAGGAACTCGCTCGGATGGGGAAGTCGTGTCGCATGTGTTAGGTCGTTTTTCGCCTACTGAGACGAGGATAATGGCAGAGGTGTTACAGCTAGTTACGGATGCGATCGAACTAGGATTAAAGCAGGGAATCCCCAAGGCCATGAGTCTTTACAACAACCGCAGCGTTGGGCTGAGCTTAAACGAGTAATATCAATTCCTAAGAGTTGTGCAAACCAATTATCAAAAAGCAGAGTGGGCATTGCCCACCCTACATACTCACTCCTCACCTTCGTCTAGGGAAGCCACTCCAAAACCGCTTCATCCTTAGTATTGGTGTGGCGTTCTGGCGTTTCTCGATTAAACCGCATGTGAATCGATCGCATTTGTTCGCCATCGGCTGCCACTGCCATAATCGGGAAATCAATTTCTCCGTCAGGGAAGGACATTTGAAAACGGAACGTGCCATCTGGATTGAGTTGCACAGGCCGACCGCCGATCGTCACGGTTGCATCAGGTTCAGTGGCTCCATATACAATCAGCTCAGCATCGGCAATGAGCCAGAACTTGCGTGGCCGCATCGGCGGCATCGAGGCGGAGAAGCCGATACCAGACATGCCAATCCCGGACATGCTGTACATACCCACACCCGACATACTGTATAGACCAACGCCAGAGGTGGTGTACATACCCACGCCGGACATACCCACACCCGACATCGTCGGGACGCTCATCATGCCCACACCAGACATGCCCATGCCAGAGGTGGTATACATGCCCACGCCAGACATGCCCATGCCAGAGGTGGTATACATGCCTACGCCAGACATCCCAACTCCAGACATGCCCGTAACGCCTAGCCCTATGCCAGACATCATGCCCACACCAGACATGCCCATGCCAGAGGTGGTATACATGCCTACGCCAGACATCCCAACTCCAGACATGCCCACACCCGACATCCCAACTCCAGGCATGCCTACACCCGACATCCCGACTCCAGACATGCCTGCTGCGGCTCCAGACATGCCTGTCACTCCTACCCCAGAGGCCCATTTACCAACCCCTGAAGGAAAGACATAGGAGCTAACGGTTTCTTCGGGCACATGCTGCATAGAGCCAAATACTGAACCTGCTAGGCGTTTAGCTTCGGCTGCTTCTGCCATCTCAAATACTTGAGCGTGCACTGATTCAGGTGCTTTTGTGACCGATCGGGTTGAGTAAGACAGTTCTAGGAAGGTTTTGGCTTGCAGATCTTCTTCCCAAGCAATCGTCAAGAATTGATCGTCAATCCAATCTGAGGGATAAATCGGTGGAATTCGGACGGGCGCCGATTGAGCCAACAGCAACCAGCGGCCATCTACCGCAATATAGCCAATTTCAATCATGTAATCCCGATCGCTGACCGGAACTGGCAAGTACCATTCCCGCGCTAGTTCGTCACATTCATACTGTTGCAGGCTATGGGGACGCTGAGTTTGTAGATTGATATCTGTCACATCGTAGAACCGCAGCGCCAGTCGAATGCCACCTTGCCGCCGCATTTCTTCTTTGCGTTCGTTCGGTACATCCCAGTAGGCGTAAGCCCATTGCGGATCGCGAGGCATTAGCACAATCCGACTTTCGCCATAGCCATCCGGCAAGTCTGCCAACCCTTCATCGACCACAGACAAGGTTTCTTCACGATCGGTCAATCCAACATCAAACTTTGCTGCTTCCACTGCTTCTTGTGCCTCTAAGGAACGGGATTGTGTAGGTTCAAATCGGGTGCGTTGGGCCGCTTGGATAGCGCGCAACAGGTCTTCTTTCCGCATCCGGCTATAACGTGAAATACCGTATTCACTGGCCACTCGGCGGAGTTGGCGCAGGGTCATTTCCTCTAAAGGAGGGCGTTGTGGTGACGACATAGCGAGAAGTTAACCTCCGGTAACTTGGACAACAACTTGAATCGGGCAACAGACAAGATGGAACCCTTTGGCGGTCTCTTAAATCCCTGGTTGACATCAATGAGGGTTAGATTTGGGGATCGCGGGGATCAATTTCTGGTCTCTATAGTGCAAAAAAAACCTAAAGAAAGCAAGAGATGATCCCCTTAAATTTGCTTGATTTTACGAGTTTTCAAGGCAAATGGGGATCGTTATGTCAGGATATTGTGACATTGGTAGCAGATTTCGCGAAACCGGGATCAGTTAATGTTATGTTTTCATGACATTGGCTTGGTGCTGATGCCGATGGGCTTTAGGATGCGAGCACTCCCTTCAAATCCCGATTGTCATCATCGGGTAATGGAACTCTCGGACTAGCGAAGTTCCAGTAAATACTGCTAAATCGACCAACTAAGGTTCGGCGATCGGGTAAACAACCAGTAAAATTTGTCTAATTCCTGTCATGGATTTAATACGCCTATTGGCTGAACAAGGCTATGAGCAATTTTTCTTCCCATCCTGCAACGCCCGATACCAGCGTTTCTGAACAAGATTGGTCGCAGTTGTTGCAACAACTGCTCGATCGACAATCCCTGGAGGTTTCTCAAGCGTCGGTGTTGATGCAGGGATGGCTTACAGACACCATTCCTTCGGTGCTTTCGGGTGCTATCTTGGCAGCTATTCAAGCGAAAGGCGTTACTGCCAGCGAATTGGCTGGCATGGCTCAGGTGCTACAAGCTCAATCTTTAGGAAGTGCCCAAACGATCGCCTTGCCGACTCCTTTAATTGATACCTGCGGAACGGGTGGGGATGGCGCTTCTACATTCAATATTTCAACAGCCGTTGCGTTTGTAGCAGCAGCAGCGGGGATTGCTGTAGCCAAGCACGGCAACCGTGCAGCCTCTAGCCGGGTAGGCTCAGCAGATGTGCTAGAAGCGTTGGGAGTTAACTTGGCAGCAAGTCCCGATCGGATTACTGCTGCTGTAGATCAAGTGGGAATTACATTTTTGTTCGCACCAGGCTGGCATCCAGCCATGAAGTATGTGGCACCGATTCGCAAAACCTTGAAAGTGCGCACCGTCTTTAACTTGTTGGGACCATTAGTCAATCCACTTCCCATCACCGGTCAGGTCATGGGCGTGTTTGATCCGCAATTGGTTGTACCGATCGCAGAGGCCTTACAGCAGTTAGGGCGATCGCAAGCCATTGTGCTGCATGGGCGGGAAAAACTAGACGAGGCCGGGCTATCCGATTTGACCCATCTAGCTGTCTTGTCAGATGGACAAGTGCACTCGATCGATCTCGATCCTCGAACCTTGGGATTGCCGCCTGCCCCCACCAGCGCGTTGCGGGGTGGCGATGTGTCTACCAATGTCGAAATTTTGCGATCGGTTTTACAGGGAGGAGGAACCACAGCGCAGCAAGATGTTGTGGCTCTCAATGCCGCTCTGGCACTGCAAGTAGGAGGAGCCTTGCCAGACAACGGTGATCCCGAAACGACCTATCGTAAAGGAATTGAACTAGCCAAGTCCATCCTTGCCAGCGGCGCCGCTTGGCAGAAAGTCGAAGAATTAGCGGCTTTTTTGAAATAAGCTAGCAGTCTAGTAGCAGTCTAGCGTTCTCGAAATTCAACCTCGGTTTCTCGGATCGTCACATCATAATTACCAAAAAAATCATGCCCTAATAACCCGGTGGACAGTTGTGGCCCAGCGATTGCCACCAGCACATTGTTCGCAATGGCTCCATTAACCCGGATGGAACTGACATAGCCCAGCGGAACAGTGACTCCACGCTGACTAGCTGTGTCTACCATCGCTGCTGCTACCGGCACCACATTCAAGGCTTGTGCCATTTGGTTAGTAATCAGCGTGCCACTGGCTCCCGTATCTACAATCATGTCGAAGGTTTGCTGCTCGTTGAACGTGACCTGAATCACGGGCGTATTGCCTTCACGACGCACGATCGGTGCATAGAAAACAGCAGGGTTGGCAGTCGGCGAACCAGACACATTGCCTACAGATGCGGGCATGATTGGCTCTGTCGATCGCATAGGCATCACGGGTTGCGACTGGGGTGGCTCGGGTTCCGGCTGAGTATGAATCACGACAGTCGTGTCTACTACTGAATCTCCAATCGAGTGATTGGCTTGCTTTTGAGCATAGGTTGCGTTTTGCCGATATTCGAGAATCTTACGCTGAGCGTTGGCGTGGTTGGGGCTAGAGTTGGGCACAGACACCATCAGGTCAATTGCTTGCTGCCAACGACTGGCCACTAAACGCCAATCATCTTGCGATTGTGCCGAGCGACTGAGGGCAAACGCTCTAGAGGCCCGATCGATGGCGCGTTGATAAGCGTCATCTGGCACTGAAAGCTGTGCTGTAGCCGGGGCTGCCTGCGTTGAGCTAGGTACGGGCGCAGTTGTCAACACCTCTTGAAGCGAAGTGGGTGCACTTTCGGTCGCTAAATTTTCTATCTCTAACTTCTCTAAGGTTAAGCGGGTAGCAGAATCACTACAACCACCCATGGCTCCTGCTACTAAACTGGCTAAAATGGCTAAAAAAAGATGATAAAAGGGCTTTGGCATGACTGCACCAAGGTTCAACTAATAGCTGATGGTTAAAACTTGTTGTGAGTGGATGGAGAGGGAATGTTTCTATTTACTACTCGCCCTTCAGCACTGACAACTCGCTACTAATGACTGACTAAGCTCGTCTTTAGTTGCCCTCAAATCTTGACCTGAGTCATCGAAATATGACCAGAGAAGCACACATCAACATCAGAGCCGGGATCGCGAGTCCGCTTGCCATACTCACCAGCATAGTATAAATACTCTCCTTCCAAGCGATACTCAGCGGGAAGAGGTTGGGTACACAGCGGACAGACTATAAGCTCGGGATCTGGAGCACCAGCTTCTAGATGAGGCAAGTTGACATTCCAAAACGTACCCGCTTCTATAGGATACGTTAACAGTTTATCAAGCACCCGCAGAGCTAGCCGAGTTGCCAAATCCCAATCGATCGGACGCTTCCGTTGAATATAGTGAGAAATAGCAATAGCGGGAACACGATGAAGAGCGGCTTCGCGAACGGCTGCCACCGTACCAGAAATATAGATATCTGCCCCCAGATTGCCTCCAGCGTTGATTCCTGCCAAAACCCAGTCAGCATTGGGATAGAGGTGGCATAGCCCTATCCGTGTACAGTCGGCAGGAGTCCCCTCTATAGCATACTCGTTAACCCCGCGTTGTTCCAAATGGATTGGCCGATGCGTTGTTACCTGATGCCCACAACCAGAGTGCTGCTGCTTGGGCGCTACAATGACTCCTCGATCGCCTACCGCTTGCCGTAAGGCTTGCAGCCCTGGCGCTTCAATCCCATCATCATTGGTTAACACAAACACCATTAGCGGTTGTGGGATATACCCAAGTGGAACAATCGGGAAAGCAACTCGTTGACTCTCTTAGAGAATGTTTGACACGTCGCAACTTTTACGCGCTCATTCCTCAACCCCTGCTCCCACGAGAGAAGAAGAGGGAGTGGCCGGTTGCCTCTCCTGCGGGAAAGGGGAGTTTGAGCCATCATTGATCCGGTTCAAACAACCTCTTAGAGGTTGCATAGCACTTGTCGCATCTTTCGCATATTAGCAGGTAAATCCAACCGCATCGCCTGCTGAATCAATTGGCTGGGAACGGGAATTGTTGGTGTGGCTTGCACCGAGTAGGTTAAAAGCGTTCCAGCATGGAAGTCCTGCAATTTCAGCGTCGCCGCAAAATCGTTGAAACTTCCTTTGTCTAGCTGAAACTGAATTTGCTGATAAGCTGCATGGACAGATTCAAACACGTTTAAGTAAATTTCCACCTGAGCCGTGAACAAAAGAAACGCTTTAGCGGCAGCTTGATAAAGACGTTTGCAACCAGAGGTTTCGCAACGAGTGAGCACTTCACTGTGAGTTAAATCGGGAAAAAACTGAGTCCAACGGGGATAGTTGGTCAGTTGGGGCCAGACCTGCGATCGCTTCAGGGGCAAATACATCTGCGCGGTGACTGCCCCTCCCCAGGCTGAGTGCGATCGGGTTTGCAGCAGGATGTCCCCCTGCAAAAGAGATTCTCGCTGTTGCGGAGGCCAATCCAATGTTGTTGTATGGTCGGCATCTACCAGGCTTAATGCTGCGGTCATAACTTTCACTCGTTTTGTCCTAACTGCACATCTCAACTACATCGGCAGGGTAGGCAAAACGCCGACATGGACCAGTTTTTTATCTGTCACATCGGCGTTTCACACAGTATCATCAACAGGGACAAATCAGATGTACAAACCGTTTTGTTAGGTTTTGAAACGTTTTGTAGGACATTGTATAGAACGTTCGTCAGGCTTTCTGCGAGGCTTGCTTGAATTGGTTATCAGAGGAGTGCTGAAACAGAGAGCAAAAGGTTCGGAGTTTACGTAGAATTGAATTTCGCCTCTTCTCAGAAGACTTTACGACAAAACAGTTTATAAATGTTGCATAGTCTGAACAATCGGCTTTACAGTCATGCTCTAGTTGTAGCGTTTGTTTTCTCAAGAAATCATCAATCAACAGGGGTGCAACTGTGAAGATCCTGAAAAATCTCTCCTTGTGCAACAATAGGGGCGACAGTTTTTCTAATGATTAGGAGGTGCTGCTGTTTGTGAATCAATCCCCAAATCCCGCTGTCAGAATTTTTTTGTATATTGTCGGCACACTGCTTGTGTTTATGGCCATTGTTCTGATCCTTCAAGGCTTTGGTGTCATCGTACCCAGAGAGATTATCTATGCACTGGTTGTGTTGGCAATCGGGTCTGGTATTTTAGCTGGCGTTCGTCGCTGGTATTGAACCAAGCTGAGCGATAGTGCTCAGTCAATTGTAGGCATGACCGTTGCATACCCCGTGAACCGCTCCATGAACCGTCCCATGAGTAGACGACTGCGCCCCGATACAACTATTTTCCTAACTGTTCTTTTCATTACCATTTTGGTCTGGGTTCTCAGAGGAGTTGGAATTTTGACCTTTTTACCAGGCAGTGTCATCTGGGTGTTATTGATTTTGACGATCGGCACTGGCGTATTTAGCGGTATTCAGCGCACAAGACGCTGATGTAAAAGGATAAAGTCGTAAGGATAAGGAGCAAAGATTTAGTTCCTAGGTTTAGCCTTCAGCCTGTCGCCTTTGTTCTTGGCCTTGATCTTTTAGCTTTTAATTAAGTAAGCGGCATGATTATCGTTACACGGGAAGAAGTTGAGCAGTATCGAACGGAATTGGCAGATGAAGCCAGCGCCTTAAGTGCCCTCGACATGCTAGAAGACTGTGAAGGAAATTTGGAAGATGCGGCGATCGCGCTGGGGTTGCGCGTAGGGCAAGAACCCGATCGCTCGGAAGATTGGTTAGATGGGTTGGCGAAGCGCTGGCGGGCGTTTGTTTGTCAAACGGGAATTAAGGAGTCGCTTCAGTCTGGCTCGATCGCCACTGCCGTGAAACTGCTGGCGGCCGAGTCTACTATGCCTGATGTATTAGCCTTGCCTGTGGTGTTGTACGTGGTGAAAACCGGAGTTGAAGAATTCTGTAAACCGTTGCAAGAAAAACTGTAACCGTTACGCCTTATTCATTAGGATTCATCAGCCGTTATGCATCAACCGCAATCACCGTTAGATACTGTTCAAGCCCATGTTTTTATTTCTGGAGTGGTGCAGGGAGTGGGTTATCGCTTCTCAGCCCAAGATATGGCGCTGTTGCTGAAGCTGAATGGTTGGGTTCGCAATCTGCGGGATGGTCGAGTTGAGGCCACCTTTGTTGGGTCACCGGCTCAAGTGGATGAGATGATTCGCTGGTGTCACCACGGGCCACCAGCCGCGATCGTGAAGGAGGTGATAGTTGAATACGAACCTCCCGAGAAATTCCAAGGGTTTGAAGTTCGGCGATCGGGGTAGATATGGATCAATTGAGACGGCTAAATGGTGCTGAATTAAAAGTCACTACACTTTGCTTGGTTCTGAAGGAACAAGTGGCCGTGCAGAAACGTATTAAGTTTGGGAAGGATAGACTCAACTCTGTATCGCTTCAAGGTTGGAATGATGGACGCTCAAGAATCGCCCCGACTCGTTACTGCTCCGGCAACTGCCCGCCAAACCCGTCAGCAGTTTGTGAATCCAGAAGACTACCTTTCCTATGAACTGGGCAAAGCAGTGCGGGAACTGCCACCGCTCTATACTCGGCTGTTGGCAGGCACCTTAAGTGCGATCGTGTTTGGAGCCATTGCTTGGGCCCATTTCAGCAAGGTCGATGAAGTGGCGGTAACGCAGGGCGAGTTAATTCCGTCTTCCCAAGTTCGACCCGTGCGGGCCCTTGAGGGCGGCGTGATTAGCGAAATTCGTGTTCAAGAAGGCGATCAGGTGGCGCAGGGCGATGTGTTGATGGTGCAAGACCCAGCCCTTTCGCAAGCAGAAGTCGATCGGCTGTCGCAATCGGTAGACCTGATTCGCCAAGATATCAATCGTTTAGTGGCGGAACAAACCGGGCAAACGTTCACAGGCAATGCTCTACAAGACAATTTATTAGACGCGCGATTGCGAGAATTTGATACCCGTCGATCGGCGGCGGAAGCCGAAGCTGCCCGTTATTTAGCCGCCATTGGCGAAGCCGAGGCACGGTTGGTCCGACTGCAAGAGAACCTTCGCAACGCCAATACTACCCTAGCGAATGCCCAAGAGCGAGAAGCCAGAATGCGATCGTTGGTTGACACGGAAGGAGCCGTGCCTCGCTTTGACTACCTCGAAGCCAAAGATCGATTAACACAGGCGCAAGATCAGGTCAGTTCGCTGGAACAGGAAATTGCTGCACAGCGACAAGCCATTCGGCAAGCAGAACAGGCCCACCAAACAGCGCAGCAAACAGTCAACCGAGTGAGGGCGGAACGCGAGAGCGAAATTTTGTCGCAACTAAAGCAACGCCAAGAAGAACTAACCAGTCTAGAAGGGCAGTTGGCTCAGGCCAAAATCAAATCAGACGGGGATACAATTACCGCGCCTATTTCTGGACGAATTTACAATATCCAAGCCACCTTAGCCGAACGCACGATCGAACCCGGCGAAGAACTGCTCTCTATCTTGCCTGCTGATCAGGACTTGGTATTAGAGGTGAAAGTGCTCAACCGCGACATTGGCTTCATCGAAGTTGGGATGCCTGCCAAAATTAAACTGGCGACCTTTCCGTTTCAAGAATTTGGCACGATCGACGGTGAAGTCATGCACGTTAGCCCCAATGCCACTGTAGACAAAGATCTGGGGCTGGTGTTTACAGCCCGAGTCAAGCTCGATCGCACTACTATGCCCGTTCCGGTGCAGCAACGGGATGTGCAACTGGTTCCCGGCATGAGCGCCACCGCCGAAATTGTCACCCGCCAACGATCGGTATTGACCTTCTTGCTAGAGCCAATCACTCGCCGCTTCAGCGAAGCCTTCTCAACGCGATGAGCGAGCAAAAAAGTGAAAAAAAGTGAATGAGTCGCTTGAGTGGGTGAGTTTTCTACTTTTTTAACTTTATAATCCCCAATTCCTAACACCCAACTTACCAATAAATGCAAACCTGGCGCAGATCAGAGGTTTGATTTGGATCAATGATATTAATCACCGCTGGTGTCATATCTAAAATGCGTTCGCCATCCCACGGCCCGCGATCGTTAATTCGTACCTCTGTAGAAATGCCAGTGTCCTGATCCACAACTGTTACCCATGAATTAAGAGGTAGCCATGGGTGAGCGGCGGTTAATGCACCCGGATCAAACGCTTCTCCATTTGCTGTAACGGTTCCTTGGTCGTAGTAAGCGGCCGTACCGCATTGGCTACCGGCGTGGGCTGGGTCAGCGGAACCCAGTACGGCGATCGCAGAGGCTGCTGATAGCTTGCAAACGAGCACAGGTAATTTCATAGAGCAAATTTTGATAGGGGGCAAAAATCTCCACCCAAGATAAACAGGTGAAAAGACAAAACGCCCCTATCTTACCAAGGCTTTGGCTTAACTTCGTAATTTCTCGAAATTTTCCGCAGTTTTGCCGTTAATTGACGCAAATCAGTGACATTGAGGAATGTAAAGGATAGGATAGATGTTCGCGGCAGAATATAAAGATTTGATTTTCTAGAACAGGGTGCGAATAATGCGCTCTCCTGGATTTCGATCGACCGCCGATTCTCCCAAATCTCGCACGACAAACGACCGTTGTAACCAGCGATCGAAGCCATCATAGCGGGGGGCAAACGACGATCGACCGTGGACCGTGCGGCGATTGTCAATACAGAGTAAATCGCCCACATCTAACTTAATACCGCGATAGACTTGCGCAATTGCCTGCTTCAGCGCTTCCAGTGCCGCTCGGGCTTCATCTGTAATGGCTTCCATCAAATCTTCGTCATAATTCAAAAACGGATCATGACGATTGCCATAGAGCACAGGTAAAACCGGGCCATTTCCCTTGATAGTTTGCAGGTTGCCAAAGGAATAGTCAATACCAGTGCGATAGAGCGGTTGAAACAACAAATCCCGTTGTGGTTCAGAAAGCAACGGTAGCGCTTGTGTAATGCTGGCATAAGTAGTTTCAGCCAGTCGCTCGTGATCGGGACGCAAACAGAACAGCAGTAAATACTCTGGCGCATAGGGATGGAAGACGGTTTCGCGATGAAACTGTAACCGCGTTTTAGAACCACCTGATGATTGAATTTGTTCCTGTTCTTTCACAGGGGCCAGATTTTGAAATAGATCGCCGTTCTTCTCTTGAATATACGAAACTAGATGCCCTAAACGGCTACCAATCATCGCTAAACAGCGCTCACTGACAAAGGTTGTTTTCTCGATCGATCGTTGCGCATTCAAGGGCGTGTGCACGTGATATAGACTAGGATCAATCGGTAAGCCCCGCAACAGCAAAATTCCTTCTGGGTTCGATCGCACTTGAAACTCTAGTAGTGCACGTCGTACATACCGGGGCATCTCATCAGCCCGCATTTCACAATCAAATAAGAACTCTTCTGTTTCTTGATACGGATTTGGTCCAGGTGCCAGAAATAGATTGATCGTGGTCTCGTCAAAGCCTCGGCAGTCTACCACCTGCACATCAGTGGAGACTGACGGCATTGCCATCCTTTGCATCGCCATCTCCTTATAAAGTTTTAATCTTTAAGGGTACGAATATTGAAGCAGATATTCAAAAACAACCCGTATTGCGTAATACCAGCCTAACCTTTTCACCTGATTTCCATAGCTACACGTTATGGAACGCAAAAATCTGATCAGACGGGCGAAGGACGGCAACCACACCTGCAATGATACGGTTCGCCCCAACCCCCGGCTGGCAGATCATCTCTACACTAGGAAGCGTTAGTGAACAAAGACAAAGTTCGGTGATTGGGATGTGGTCAACGGGTTAGATTGTGCCAATGGTTTGTTGTGTCATGATCCTTGCCACCCTATTTCATTTGTTTGAAATCCATTCCTTTAGACTGGCACGATCGATCCCAACGTTGACTTCTAAGCATCTGCATCGGCTAACCGTCCTATCCTATGTTCGGTAAACCCGCCTTCATCGAAACGGAAAAGGTACACAGTATATAAATAGTGCTGCGTCCCTGCTGCATGGCTTTAGTCGCGTGCTTTAAGACCAAGCTGTGCGAACGAGGTAGGACGGTTGGGAAAGCCACTCATAGCCGAGGGAAGTGCAACCCCCAAATGCATTCAAGTGCATTCAGTCAGTTAGGAGCGAGATTTTACTAGAACCGGAGTGTTAGTTTTATGCCAAAAGTTGTTGGAATCGACTTAGGAACAACCAACTCATGTGTCGCAGTTATGGAAGGGGGAAAGCCCACCGTTATTGCTAACGCGGAAGGGTTTCGGACTACTCCCTCGGTTGTTGCCTATGCCAAAAATGGCGATCGTCTGGTGGGACAAATTGCCAAGCGCCAGGCCGTGATGAACCCAGACAACACCTTTTATTCGGTGAAGCGATTCATTGGTCGCCGCTATGACGAAGTGACAAATGAGTTGACGGAAGTTTCCTACAAAGTGCTGAATGTCGGCGGCAACGTCAAGTTGGATTGTCCTGCCAAAGGCGAACAGTATGCACCAGAGCAAATTTCGGCAGAGGTGCTGCGCAAACTCAAGGAAGATGCCAGTAAGTATCTGGGCGAAGAAGTTACTCAGGCGGTGATTACTGTTCCGGCCTACTTCAACGACTCGCAGCGGCAAGCGACCAAAGACGCGGGTCGGATCGCGGGGTTAGAAGTCCTACGAATCATTAACGAGCCAACGGCAGCGTCGCTGGCCTATGGCTTGGATAAGAAAAACAATGAAACCGTCCTAGTATTCGACCTGGGGGGTGGAACGTTTGACGTGTCCATCCTGGAAGTGGGCGACGGTGTGTTTGAAGTGTTGGCTACCTCTGGGGATACACATCTAGGTGGCGATGACTTTGACAAGAAAATTGTGGATTACCTAGCTGAGGAGTTCCGCAAGACCGAAGGCATTGACCTGCGCAAAGACAAGCAAGCCCTGCAACGCCTGACCGAAGCGGCTGAAAAAGCCAAGATTGAGTTATCTAGCGTAACTCAAACTGAAATTAACTTGCCGTTTATCACAGCCACGCAGGATGGGCCGAAACACCTGGACATGACCCTGACTCGTGCCAAGTTTGAAGAGCTTTGTTCAGACTTAATCGATCGCTGTCGTGTTCCCGTTGAGAACGCCATGCGCGATGCCAAGAAAGACAAAAATGGTATCGATGAAGTGGTGCTGGTTGGTGGTTCTACCCGCATCCCGGCGATTCAAGAACTGGTGAAGCGGCTTCTGGGCAGAGACCCCAACCAAACCGTGAACCCAGATGAAGTGGTTGCCGTGGGTGCAGCCATTCAAGGCGGTGTTTTGGCAGGCGAAGTCAAAGATATTCTGCTGCTTGACGTATCACCCCTGTCTCTGGGTGTGGAAACGCTGGGCGGTGTGATGACGAAGATCATTCCTCGCAACACGACCATTCCGACCAAGAAGTCTGAGGTGTTTTCCACCGCTGCTGATGGTCAAACCAATGTAGAAATTCACGTTCTACAGGGCGAGCGGGAAATGGCAAATGACAACAAGAGCTTAGGAACCTTCCGGTTAGACGGTATTCCTCCCGCTCCGCGTGGCGTACCGCAGATTGAAGTCACCTTTGACATCGACGCAAACGGTATTCTTAACGTCACAGCGAAGGATAAAGGCACTGGTAAAGCGCAGTCAATCAGCATCACCGGAGCTTCGACCCTGCCCAAGGACGATGTGGAGCGTATGGTTCGTGAAGCCGAGCAAAATGCCTCTGCCGACAAAGAACGTCGTGAGAAGATTGACCTGAAGAACCAGGCGGATTCCCTAGCTTACCAAGCTGAGAAACAAATGACCGAATTGGGTGATAAGGTTTCTGCTGAAGATAAAGCCAAGGTGGAAGGTCAAGTTAAGGATCTGCGCGAAGCTGTACAGCAAGAAGACTTCGATCGCATCAAGTCTGTCTCTGCTGAGCTTCAGCAAACCCTATATACCATTGGCAGCAACCTGTATCAGGGCGCTGGCGGCACAACCCCTCCTGAAGAGGGTGGTCCCACAGGGGGAGCCGCTCCCGGTGGTGAAGATGTGATCGACGCTGAATTCTCAGAAGACAAGTAGGCAGACCTATAGGGTGGGCACTGCTTACCTTACCTGATTAAACCTGATTAAACTTTACACTTGAACATTTGCAAAACAGTAGGGTCATTGTGGCTCTACTGTTTTTCGTATAATTGCCGATTTGACCGCGCAATAGACAAGGCTGTTCCTAGGATAAAGCTGTCCTTGAAGTCACCGATCGCCCCTTCAATGTTTCGATTGCGTCATCCTGAGTGGTGCGTTGCCCTACCGCCTTGTATTCAGACTCAGAATAGGGTTCCCTTCTGGTTTGGCTGTTTTTACCATGCGACCTTAGCCATTATTAGCTATTAATCGAGCGAGCAGTGGAGCTTGACTTTGAAGCGACTGCCCCTTCGGTTGGGTTGTAACAGTTCTTCGTTAGAGAAAAAGCTAGACTCAACAAAGGTTTTTAATAAAGAAACGTTACAGGTCTTGTGAAACGCATTTTGGTGATTGTGCATCAGGAAACATCGGATTCTGGGTTGGTAGGACAAGTACTGCATGAGTTCGGCTACCAGATTGATCGATGTTGTCCGGCGATCGGTCAAACGTTGCCCACGATTGAGCCATATGATGGGGCGATTGTGTTTGGCGGGCCCATGAGCGCCAACGATGATACATCACTGGACTTTATTCGCCGAGAATTAGATTGGATTCCAACAGTATTAACTGCACAGAAGCCCTACTTGGGGATTTGTTTAGGTGCTCAACTATTGGCACGAGTATTAGGGGCAACCGTGGCTCCTCATGCTGACGATCGGCGGGAAATTGGCTATACCAACATTTGCCCGGTGGACTTGCCGCACAACCCCATCGCTTCTCTGAACCAGGTGTATCAGTGGCACAGGGAAGGGTTTACTCTAGCATCAGGAGCCGTACTGCTGGCGACAGGGGAGGTCTTTCCCCATCAAGCCTTTTGCTATGATGACACCGCCTATGGATTACAGTTTCATCCCGAAATTACCCGCGAGATGATCGATCGCTGGACGACTCAAGCCGCCGATCAAATGGGACTTCCCGATGCCCAACCTCGGGCAGAGCAACAGAAATACCATGCTGTGTATGCCGTAGCGGTAGAAGCTTGGCTGCGGAAGTTCCTGCTCCAATGGCTGAATGTGGCTGGGGACAAAGAAGCAACCGAGGACTCATCAGCGCGATTACCAGCACCAGCCAACGATTCCCCTTCTTGAACTAGAACGCGGTTTTTCCCCAGCCAACACGATCCTTACTTAGCTCCTTAGTTAAAGGAGTTGGGCCAGTTCTTCGGCAACCGGATGAAAATAGAAAGCCGCTCCCAGTACCGCATAGGTGGCCAGCAACAACACCCCTTCTAACCAGTTCGATCGCCCATCTAAGCTGATCAAGTTCGCGAGAAGCACTGCAATCGTGACAGCTACCACCTCAAACAAATTGAAGTTCAAGTCCATTGGTTGACCAATAAGTTGCCCAACCACAATTAAGATAGGAGCCACCAACAGCGCCACCAACAAACTCGATCCCATAGCGACCGACACCGACAGATCCATATTGTTTTTCAGCGCCACCCGGACTGCTGTTACGTACTCGGCGGCTCCACCCACCAGCGGCAACAAAATGACGCCTGTAAATAGTGAGGATAGACCCAAACCAGCCGTCGCTTCCTCGACTGCCCCCACAAAAATTTCCGACTCGAAAGCAACGGCGATCGTGGATACCACTAGTACCCCTAGCCACAACCAGAGATTGGGCTTGTGGGCTTCAATATGCTCCCCGGTTGCCTCGTCCGATCGTTCCTCCAGATCAACCACGCCTACGTCGTATAAATAGCTGTGGGTTTTTAAGGAAAATACCAGACTCAACACATAAACAACTGCCAAAATCACAGCAGCGGCGATCGATAGTTTGCTAATTTCTGTTTCGTTAACGCCAGAGGTAGACACCACCAAGGCTGGTAAAACTAGGGCTGTAACGGCAAGTGTCATCGTAGAGCCATTGACCCGTGCCACCACTGGTTGAAATTCTTGTTCTTTATAGCGCAAGCCGCCCAACAGCATCGATAGTCCCATTACCAGCAGCAAGTTGCTGACGATCGTGCCTGTGATACTGGCTTTGACAATATCTACCAGTCCTTCCCGGAGGGCCACCAGCGCGATGATCAATTCTGTGGCATTCCCAAACAACGCATTCAACAGCCCGCCGATCGATGGTCCCGCAACAACCGCCACTTCCTCAGTTGCCGTACTCAGCCAAATAGCCAGCGGCACAATAGCAATAGCCGACGTAATGAACACCGTAAGCGCCCCCCAGCCCAACTGCTCAGCGGCGATCGAAATGGGGATAAAAATTAGCAAGCCAAATGAAATTAGGTTTTTGACTGACATAAATTAGATGTAGAGATAGCTGTAGAGATTAACGAACTGGGTAAGGATAGAAGAGTAGAGAAGTGGATGAGTACATGAGTGGTAGTTGACGATTCACTGATAATTACCAATTACCCTTGTCCCAGATTAGGACTCTCCACATTATGACTGTCCAAGTCTACAAGTCTACTGCCTCTAACCAATTCCATCGATCACAGGATGGAAAAAGAAAGCGGCTCCAATAACAAAATAAGTGGCCAGCAGCAACGTTCCTTCCAGCCAGTTCGATCGCCCATCCGAGCTAACCGAGTTGGCAATGAGGACTGATACCGCCACAGCAACCAATTCAAACGCATTAAAATTCAAGTCCATCGGTTGATGAAGCCCCCAGCCTGCTAGTACCAATACCGGAGCTACAAACAGCGCAATTTGCAAGCTAGACCCTAGTGCTACAGACATTGCCAAATCCATTTTGTTTTTTATGGCCACTACCACAGCCGTGGCATGTTCAGCCGCATTGCCAATGATGGGGAGCAAAATCACAGCGGTAAATAGTTCTGTCAACCCAAGTTGTTTCGTAGCGGACTCCAACGCTCCCACCAGTAATTCAGACTCCACGGCTACCAGCACTGTCACTCCTAGCAAAACTCCTATCCAAAGGAAGAGATTGGGTTTAGATCCATTAGCGGCGACGTCGTTGTCTTCTCCAGCCAGTCCCACATCATAGAGGTAGCTATGGGTTCTCATGGAGAACAAAAGTGTCAAAATATACACAATAATTAATACGATCGCTACCACTGTTGATAATCGCTGCATCACGGGTTCATCCACGCCAGCAGAGGTGAAATTCACCACCGAAGGCATCAAAATCGCAATAACGGCTAAATTCATGGCAGAAGCATTGATGCGGGCAACGGTAGACTGAAACCCCTGCTCTTTATAGCGCAAACCGCCCAGCAGCATGGAAAATCCTAGAACTAGTAGCAGGTTACTGATAATGGAACCCGTCAAGCTAGATTTGACGACATTGACGGCCCCAGCCTTCAACGCCACTAGCGCAATAATTAATTCTGTCGCGTTGCCGAACGTAGCATTCAGTAATCCCCCAATCGATGGCCCAGCTACGATCGCAATTGCTTCAGTAGCAGTTCCCATCCAGGCAGCCAGCGGCAATATGGCTAGGCACGCAGTAACAAAAACAACAAGCGCTCCCCACTGTAAGAACTCAGCCGCCAGGGAAATAGGAATAAATACCAACAGGACTGAGAAAATAACATCTTTAATGCTCATGCGTCCAACGACAGATTTTTCTATAGTCATACCCTAGAACGCCCGATTGCGGTTATTTTGCACCCCGATCGCTCCGGAAGATGAATAATTTCTTCGTTACACTTATTTACAGTTCCTTTTGTTTCTGTAAAACCTCTTCTAATCTAGGCAGTTCTCATGGCCGAGACTCTGACAAAGCTGGCATATCAAACCTTCCAGCAAGGTAAAAGTTACTTTGGGCTTGCTCACAAAACCTTGAGCACGCAACTGTTAAATGTGTTAGCCCCCGACGCTAAGCGTGAAATTGAACCGCTTTCCACTGAACTGCTGCTCCAACTTCAGCAGCGCTTGAATGATTTGCTGGAGCGCGATTGGCTGGATGCAGAACAAGGCGTTTATCCTGCCAGCCTATTGTTCGATAATCCCTGGGAAGATTTCTTCCGCTACTATCCGCAGGTCTGGTTAGATATGCCCAAAATTTGGCAACGGGTGAGTGAAAAACGCTATCAAGATTTCTCGCCCACTGTGCGCCTGTCCGGCTATCCTGCCTACTATGTGCAAAACTTTCATCACCAAACAGATGGCTATCTAAGCGATCAGTCAGCGAATCTCTATGATCTTCAGGTTGAGATTTTGTTCAATGGTACGGCGGATGCTATGCGACGACGGGTTTTGTCGCCCTTGAAGCGCGGTCTTGAAAGTTTTGCTGTGGCTCCCCATCAACTGCGAGTGCTGGATGTGGCTTGCGGAACAGGACGAATGTTGCGACAAATTCGAGGCATGTTGCCCAATGCTTCGCTGTATGGGATTGACCTCTCTCCTGCCTACCTACGCAAGGCCAATCAACTGCTATCAGAATTACCAGGCGAATTGCCGCAACTGATTCAAGCCAATGCCGAAGAATTACCCTATTTAGATAATTACTTTCATGGAGTTGTTTCGGTTTTTCTATTCCATGAATTGCCGCCAGAAGTACGGCAAACGGTGATTGAGCAGTGCTTCCGAGTGCTGCAACCGGGTGGGGTATTCGTCATTTGTGACTCGATTCAACTCAGCGATTCTCCCGAAATGGCCCCCGCTATGCGTAATTTTGCCACGATGTTCCATGAGCCATACTATCGTCACTACACAACGGATGATTTGGGCGATCGTCTAGAAGAAGCAGGATTTTCAGCCGTACAATCGGAAACTCACTTTATGAGCAAGTATTGGATTGCTCGTAAAGCTGCCCAAGCCGAGACTACGGTTAATTCCTAGCCTTGAGCCTGGGTAACACTGATTTCAATGGAACCTGTCAACCGGGTGGGTCATCCCCACCCACTACGCAATTTGGTGCTCAGTTCAATTGATAGGGGGGTTCAGCCGTATAGTCTCGAAAATTCTCTTGGGGGTTGCCGTCGATCTTGAGTACAGCCAACGGGCGATCGCCCGCTTCAATGAGGTGATACCAAGTGAAGTTGTTGCGTTGATTCAAAGACTGTAAGCCGCTTGAATTTCCTTCTAGCGCTTGAGCAATGGCTTCTTCAAACTCTCTTGCTGCCAAGAAACGCTCGAAGACTGGTTCACCGTTAGCATTCACTTGAAAATTGCTGTGACGCCACAGCAGCGCTTCGTCCTGGGGATTGGGAACATAGAGTGTAATGTTTTGCACAAACGACAAACTCCCCAAGGCCGTTAACAGTTCTGGCAATGGTCTGGGAACGATATTGGATACAGAGGTGTCGATTTGGTTAAGCGGGGGAATAATTTGACTGGTAAACTTTTGCGTTTGTTCGGCAGCAATTTGCTTAAAGACTTGACTGCGATGGGTTTGAACACGATAGTCTGCCAATGCCAAGACACCAATGAGGGCTGAAAACGACAGAAGCAACCCAAACATATAACCTACATAGGTCAGGCGTTGAGACCGAGAAGTTACAAGAGACGGATCGATTTGTCCTCGTTGGTGCAGCGATTCTACAGCTTCCACAATGCGCTTGATGCCCAACACAAACGTGGTGGCAACTCCGAAAATACTCAGCAGCAGACAAGAAAAGAAAACACCATACAAAACCGTTTCTACTTGGGGACTAAATATGTCCCAACCTAATTGTTGATTAAAGATCCCTAAAATAACAAGAGCCGCGCCGATCGCTAACAGCCAGACTGTCAACCAAACAGTGAACGATAGCAACTTAATCCGTGCATTCATTGAGGAGATATTTGAGAGAAGCAACAGACTCTAGGGACTGATTTGCCGTTTAGAATGTGCCAAGGCTCTGTGAAGATACGGGCTGTTGCTCAATCGATATGTAAAGTTCTGCTGATATTTCAGCATGGGGGGCATTGAGGGTTGTCAGTCATTCAGGACGAAGCCAAAAAGACCTTAAATAAGCATGAATTTTTGTTAACTTATTTTCGCTAAACTAATAGTCAGCGTCTTGCCTCTGCTGTTCTCATCCAATCTTGTCTTAACTATGATGCTACGTCGATCGGT
This sequence comes from Thermocoleostomius sinensis A174, assembly GCF_026802175.1. NCBI lineage: Bacteria > Bacillati > Cyanobacteriota > Cyanophyceae > Oculatellales > Oculatellaceae > Thermocoleostomius > Thermocoleostomius sinensis. The sequence goes on from NZ_CP113797.1 coordinate 198,460, forward strand.
TCTGAAGTACATCTTGACTTTCTGTTGGGTTCTCCTAGTTTTCTTGAGCATCACTCCAGCGGCCTCAGCCTTGGGAGGGCCACAGCCACCCCTGAACCAACCCGCACCTGATTTCAGCTTACCCACTAATTCAGGGGATGGAATGGTGTCGCTATCTGACTATCGCGGACAGTGGGTTGTTGTCTATTTTTATCCCAAAGACTTTACTCCAGGGTGCACTTTAGAAGCCCGGCGGTTTCAGCAAGATTTACCTAAATATTTAGCTCGTAACACCCAAATCTTAGGGATTAGCGCCGATGATGTTGGGTCTCATGCTGAATTTTGTGATTCTGAAGGCTTGAAGTTTCCACTCCTAGCCGATCGACAGGGTATAGTTAGCAAAGCCTATGGGTCTTGGATGGGCTATGTTTCTCTCCGTCACACTTACGTGATCGATCCAGACGGAATCTTACGAGCTAGCTTTTTAGGGGTTCAGCCTGCGGTGCACAGTCAAGAAGTATTGGCAACGCTAGATGAGTTGCAGGCAAGATCATAACATCAGGTCATAGTCGTCATATCGGTTTTGGTTCTGTTGCCTCACTTGCCTCACTTGTGAACAATCCTGACTCAAACTCTCATACCATCTAGTTTAGTTATGCGCGAATATTAATTAAATCGTTGACCGTACTCACATTGTCGTAGTTTTACAAGCTATTTAGCCCATCTATCATGGCTCAAAAGAACTTTCATCGTCGATCGCTATCCTGGATCTTCCACGTTGTTATAGGATTGAGCTTGGTAGGGTTTATGGTGGCTGCGATCGGTCAAACGCGCCTAGCTGTTGCTCAAACTTCCCCCGCTTCGTCGTTTATTGCCCAACATTCGACTATGGCTGCTCCAACTCCCCTTTCCGCCAACGAACTAGATACAGCACTGAGTGAATTAAACGGCTGGGATTTGCAAAATGGCAAACTCCATCGCCAGTTTCAGTTTCCCTCGTTTGTTGAAGCATTTGGCTTTATGTCGAGTGTAGCGCTGGTTGCAGAAGCCATGGGACATCATCCAGAGTGGTTCAACGTGTACAATCGCGTCACGGTGGATCTAACCACGCATGATGCTGGAGGTATTACGATCAAGGACGTGGAATTAGCACGCAAGATGAACGAATTGGCGCAGTAATTGCAACTGAGCAAGCCCGATTCGGTTGGATGAGAGGCGTGAGATGGGGATGTATGGTTTTTGTCCACCCTCTTAAAGAAACCCTAACTTCTGAACCAATGGACAACTAAAAAAAGTATGTTGAAAGACGAAAGCAGGGCGAGAAGGCTAAAAGCTAAAGGCTAGTTCTATTCTTTATTCTTCATCCTTTTCGTACTCTTATATTCTTTTCAACTGTACGTCCATCACAACGTCCTATGACAGAAGCTACGATCGAATCCGTTCTTCAGGAGAATCGCTCTTTCCCTCCTCCTGCCGAGTTTTCACAGCAGGCACACATCAAAAGCTTAGAAGAATACGAGCAGTTGTACGACCGAGCCAAAGCCGATCCAGAAGCATTTTGGGCAGAACTGGCGGAACAGGAACTGGATTGGTTTCAGAAGTGGGATAGGGTGTTGGATTGGCAGCCACCGTTTGCTCAATGGTTTGTCAATGGCAAACTTAATATTTCTTACAATTGCCTCGATCGTCATCTGACCACATGGCGACGTAATAAAGCCGCGCTGATTTGGGAAGGCGAACCGGGGGACTCTTGCACATATACCTATGCGCAGTTACATCGAGAGGTCTGTCAGTTTGCCAATGTGCTAAAGCAACTGGGCGTGCAGAAAGGCGATGTCGTTGGAATTTATATGCCAATGATCCCAGAGGCCGCTGTGGCGATGTTGGCCTGTGCTCGCATTGGTGCGCCGCATACGGTGGTTTTTGGTGGATTCAGTGCCGAAGCATTGCGCGATCGGCTCAATGACGGGAAGGCGAAGCTGGTAATTACAGCCGACGGCGGTTGGCGTAAAGATACGATCGTGCCGTTGAAAGAACAGGTGGATAAAGCGCTGGCAGAGAAGGCTGTCCCCACCGTTGCCCATGTGTTGGTGGTAGAGCGTACCAAGCAGGGCGTTCACATGGAAGCAGGACGCGATCATTGGTGGCATGATTTGCGCCAAGGTGTTTCGGCAGATTGCCCGGCTGAACCAATGGACAGCGAAGACATGCTGTTTATTCTCTATACCTCTGGCAGCACGGGCAAGCCCAAGGGCGTGGTGCATACGACCGGGGGCTATAACCTCTATACTCACATGACAACGAAATGGGTATTTGACCTGCGCGACACAGATGTGTACTGGTGTACCGCGGATGTCGGCTGGATTACGGGACACAGCTACATTGTCTATGGCCCGCTGTCTAATGGAGCAACGTCGCTGATGTATGAAGGGGCCCCTCGTCCTTCCAATCCCGGTTGTTTTTGGGATGTGATTGAAAAGTACGGCGTCAACATTTTCTATACCGCTCCTACAGCGATTCGAGCATTTATCAAAGCAGGAGAGCATTTGCCAAAGGCGCGGGATCTCTCGTCGCTGCGGCTGTTGGGAACGGTGGGCGAACCGATTAATCCGGAGGCTTGGATGTGGTATCACCGCGTGATTGGCGGCGGGCGATGTCCGATCGTGGATACGTGGTGGCAAACCGAAACCGGAGGGCATATGCTAACGCCACTACCGGGAGCCATCCCAACTAAACCTGGGTCTGCTACCCGACCTTTTCCAGGCATTCTGGCAGATGTGGTGGATCTAGAAGGGAACTCCGTTGGAACCAATGAAGGAGGATACTTAGCTATCCGCTATCCCTGGCCCGGCATGATGCGCACGGTTTATGGGGATGACGATCGCTTCCGCCGCACCTACTGGGAGCACATCCCCCCCAAAGATGGGCAGTATTTTTACTTTGCAGGCGATGGGGCCCGGAAAGATGCCGATGGCTATTACTGGGTGATGGGGCGCGTGGATGATGTGATTAACGTCGCCGGGCACCGTTTGGGCACAATGGAGATTGAGTCGGCACTGGTTTCACATCCGGCAGTGGCAGAGGCGGCGGTGGTGGGAAAACCCGATGATCTCAAAGGCAATGAAATCGTAGCGTTCATTACCCTCGATGGCAATGTCACACCCAGTGAAGCCCTCAAAGCGGAACTGCGGCAGCATGTAGGTAATGAAATTGGGGCGATCGCGCGTCCGGGTGAAATTCGCTTCAGTGACGCCCTGCCCAAAACCCGATCGGGCAAAATCATGCGGCGATTGTTGCGTTCGTTGGCCGCCGGGCAAGAGGTCTCTGGAGACACATCTACCTTGGAAGATCGATCGGTATTAGACAAACTTCGAGAAGGCGTTTAAGGAGAATGTTGAACACGCTGAGTGATCTTAGGTGAGTCAGCAAAAACATTGAAGGGTGGGGAATGCCCACCCTCCTTTTTTTCCTTTTCGTTTTCCTTCACTTCATCTACTTGTTAGTCGTTTCCAGTGTCGAAGTTGAAGTGACAGTGGCTGATGATCCAATACCTTTACGCGCAAAGTAGCTGTTCAAAAATGTTGTTCCTAATGACAGCACGACGGGTCCAAGCAGAAACGCAATCAAACCATGTACGGCAAATCCAGGAACCAACAGCGAAGCTAGCCAGAAGCATAAACCGTTGATTACCAAGGAGAATGCTCCTAAGGTAACAAAATTAACTGGCAACGATAAAACAGATAAGATGGGTCGAACGAATGCGTTAATGAAACCGATCACAATGGCGGCAATAATTGCTGCGGGAAAGTTTGCAAGTACAACGCCGGGAACTACTAAATCAACAATCAAAAGGCTAAGTGCCGTGATCAATGTTGTGAGTGCAAATCCAATCATTTTGTTCTCCTGATTCTTCTAGTATCTAAGTTTCATCTGGGCTATGAGCTTAGGGGAGGGAAATCTGGCAATTGGTAATTGCTAATTGGTGATTGCCACTTGACAATCAAGCCTGGAAATAACACCCAATCCCTAATCCCCAATCCCCAGCCCTCTACACCATAGGCTCTTGGCTCGCTTTTTCATCGGCTTTGGCGATCGCCCACACCGCATGAATGCTGCCTGGCAACCAGCCCAAAAGGGTCAACAGCACGTTGATAACCAAGGTTGAACTCAGTCCATAGGTAAGAAAAATCCCAACAGGGGGTAACAAAATCCCAAGAATGTAGCGCGTTAGTTTCATACCATTACCTCATTGTTGCAATTTGTTTCAAAGACCGTGAATTCTCTAATGAATCATTCTGAACTGCTTGAAGAAAACATTAGATGTATTCTTTGGTGACACGTTTATCTTCTCAAATTTTGCTGAAAACCTCTGGTGTGGAGAACCGACAGATTGGACGTAGCTTCCTCACCTGTCGATCGCTGGTGACTGAGAATAATTGACGTAGTATGATTTGGCTTGGAATGAAGCGATCGAAAAGATGCGCTGATGGAGGCACTTTGCAATCAGAAAAATTTGACGGGCGATCGCATAAAAGCGGCGCTGGACAAGGCGGTAGTGGACAGTGAGTAATCTAGAGTAGACACTAGAACGGTAAGTCATTGAAACTGGAGAAATGGTCATGACTCGTCATATCACTCGTCTTCCTGGCTGTTTAGCAATGGCGATTGTTGTTTTGCAAGTGATTGGAGTCAGTTCAGCGCTGGCTCAAGCCTCGTTACCCAATCATCCAACGGAGCCAGAACAGCCGATCGAGCCGTCTAATTCCCAACCAATAGAGTTTCAAACGGTGCCAGATTTACCACAATCCAGCCCCATGCCTGTACCCAACGGTTCTGTGTCTCAACAGCCCGCACCCGCTTGTCCTCCGGGTCAATTTGCCTCGGCTTTTTCAGATGTCACCCCTAATGACTGGGCCTACGAAGCCGTGAATCGACTCGCGGCTCTAGAGATTCGGTGTTTTCCTTTCTTGCCATAACCATAGTTGATAGCCAATCAACCTACAAAAAACAATGCATTAGTTTGCACTCTGTAACAGAATGCAGACTGAGGTTGAAACTTTATTACGGATTTTGGGCATTCTAGCAGGAGCAGCGGCTTCTTTCCTATGTTGAAAGTAGAGAAGTTCAATAACACGTCACTCGGACAATGTCACATCAGACATCACCTCAGACAATGGTTGAAAAAATTCTAGTGGCCCTAGATGAGTCCCAAAGCAGTGAGCTTGTTTTTGAAGAAGCCTTGACACTCGCCAAGCAGACCGATGCTCAATTGTTGTTACTGCATGTTCTATCTACTGATGAACGCGATAACTCTGCTCTGACTTGTTTAGTGCCCTACTCTACCCTCATGACTCGTGAGCAATTGGTGCAACATTACCGAGCACAACGTCAACAAGCTGAAGCTGAAGGATTAACGATGTTGAGAGCTTGGGCAGAGATGGCCAAATCTCAGGGAATTCATGCACGGTTTATCCAAGCGATCGGCAATCCCCGTAACTTGATCTGCGACAATGCCCGCACTTGGCAAGCTGATTTAATTGTGATGGGACGCCGCAACCACTCACGTCTGAGTGAATGGTGGACAGGCAGCATTAGTAAGCATGTCTCTTGCCATGCACCCTGTCCAGTGCATGTAGTGCAATGCCAGGAGAGGCCTCGTTCTAGGCAGTTACAGTCCGATCGTTGGCAATTGGCTTAGACGAAAGCCCGGCTATTGACTGTGCGGCTAAGCAGCTAAATGGTCCTGAAAGAACGCGATCGTGCGTTGCCAAGCATCGGATGCGGCTTCGGCATTGTAGACCTCTGGGCGAGTGTCGTTGAAAAAAGCGTGCTCAGCCCCTGGATAGGTGTACGTGTCGATTGTTTTGCCAGCCTCTCGAATTTGAGATATCAACTGTTCGACAGCTTCCGGCGTCACAAAGCTATCTTGCTCTCCAAAAAATCCCAATACCGGAGCCTTCAGCCGAGAAAAATTGGGATGGACGTTGGGGTGAATGCCATAAAAATCGACGGCTGCACCAATGCGATCGCTCACCGTAGCCGCCAGTAGTGCCAGTTGTCCACCCATGCAAAAGCCAACCACACCCAGCTTTTCGCCCGTAACTGCTTCATGGTTGGCTAAAAAAGTAGCCGCTTGTTCCAAATCTTGCGCCGCCTGCTCAATGTTCAGCGCCATTAGCATCCGCCCTGCCTCATCCGGGGAATTGGTTGTCGTGCCTCGATATAGATCCGGAGCCAACGCCACATAGCCTGCTGCTGCCAAGCGATCGGCTATATCTTTGATGTGTGGCACCAGTCCCCACCACTCTTGCAGCACCAAAATACCGGGTCCTGATCCCGCTGTTGGAACGGCGAGATACCCAAACTCATGATCTGTTTCCATCATCTCCCTTCTCATCATCTCCCTCGCTAACAAAGTAAAGAAGCCATGATTATACTGAGCAATCGAATGCGCTACGCTATGGCTAGTATAAGCAAAAGCATGGGGGATGAAAGAGAGGAAACAGGCGGCAATCCCCAACCCCAATCCCTCCAACGTCCAACCCCTACCCCCCTACCCCAACTCTCAACCTCTATGGATTGGTTGCGTCTGCAAAAAGCACTCTCAGTAGAAGCCGATCGCGGATTTAATGACCTGATGGGTAATGAGTTTCGCTTCAGCGAATTTCTCAGCCGTAGCTTGAACCAATCCTCGATCGATTTGCCATCGCGATCGCAAGAGAAACTTCAGGAACTTGCCAATGAGTTTGCCACCTATGCCGATTTAAGCTTTTCGCAGCGTCAGCATTTGGTTGCTGAAACGCGCCGTTTTTTGCATCAAACGAAGCGGTGGGTCGAGGAACAGGTTGAACTAGAACAGGGAATCGGGAATGAAACGCGATCGCGGTCGGTTGCGGTTGTGGCTCCGGCGAGGACGCCGCGCACGAAGCCCCTTGTTGAATCTAAGATGGTCAAACGGGTGACATTAGATCAAGCTGTCACTTTTTTGCCAGGAATTGGAGCAAAAAATAGTGAACGTCTGGCTAAGCTAGGGCTACACACCGTGCGGGATGTGCTGTACTACTATCCCCGCGATCACTTAGACTATGCTCGACAGGTGAATATTCGCGAATTGGTCCCTGGCGAAACGGTCACGATCATTGCCACGGTCAAGCGCTGTAATTGCTTTAATAGTCCGCGTAATGCCAAACTGGTGATCTTTGAGTTGACGGTGCAAGATCGCAGCGGGCAGATGAAGCTGAGCCGGTTCTATGCGGGAACGCGCTATCGCAATCGCGGCTGGCAGGAGTTACAAAAACGACACTATCCGATCGGTGCGGTGATTGCTGCCTCTGGGTTAGTCAAACAAGACAAATACGGTATAACGCTGGAAGATCCGCAAATTGAAGTAATCGATCATTTTAATGCCTCGATCGACTCGCTGAAAGTGGGGCGAGTGGTGCCGATCTATCCGCTAACCGAAGGCGTTGGAGCCGATGTTTTGCGCAAGGCGGTAGTAGCAGCACTGCCTGCTGTCTCTCAGCTACAAGATCCCCTACCAGAGAAACTACGGCAGAACTATGACCTGGTAGGGTTACAAGAGGCGATCGCCAATATTCACTTTCCGCCCAATAGTCAGGGCTTGGATGTGGCGCGCCGACGATTAGTGTTTGATGAATTCTTTTACCTCCAGCTTGGGTTGTTGCAGCGACGGGCTGCTCAACAGCAAGAGCAAACGAGTATTACCTTGGCTCCAACAGGCAAGCTAATTGAACAGTTTTACCAAGTTTTGCCTTTTCAATTAACCAAAGCCCAGAACCGTGTCGTGAATGATATTTTGAATGATTTGCAGAAGCCAACGCCTATGAATCGACTGGTGCAAGGGGATGTAGGGTCGGGTAAAACGGTGGTGGCGGTAGTAGCAATTTTGGCTGCAATTCAAGCGGGATATCAAGCGGTGCTGATGGCTCCTACTGAGGTGTTAGCCGAGCAACACTATCGGAAGTTGGTTGAGTGGTTTAATTTGCTGCATCTGCCTGTAGAGTTGCTGACTGGCTCTACCAAATCCACCAAGCGCAAACAAATTCATGCAGATTTAGCCACAGGTGCTTTACCGCTGTTGGTGGGAACTCATGCGTTAATTGAAGATCCGGTGCAGTTTCAGCGGTTGGGACTGGTGGTAATTGATGAGCAGCATCGATTTGGGGTACAGCAACGGGCCAAGCTTCAGCAGAAAGGTGATTTTCCCCATGTGCTGACGATGACGGCCACGCCTATTCCTCGCACCTTAGCTTTAACACTGCATGGCGATCTCGATGTCAGTCAGATTGATGAATTGCCGCCGGGGCGCAAACCGATTCAAACCACCCTGCTCTCTGGACGCGATCGATCCCATGCTTATGATCTAATTCGCCGAGAAGTGGCGCAGGGACGGCAGGTGTACGTGGTGCTGCCGCTGGTGGACGAGTCGGAGAAACTAGACCTGAAATCGGCGATCGAGGAATATCAGCATCTTCAAGAAGGGGTATTTCCTGAATTCAAAGTAGGGCTATTGCACGGGCGCATGTCTTCGGCAGAAAAAGACGACGCCATTACCCAGTTTCGCAATCATCAAACCCAAATCCTAGTCTCAACAACGGTGGTAGAAGTAGGGGTGGATGTGCCCAATGCTAGCGTGATGTTGATTGAGCATGCCGATCGGTTTGGCTTGTCACAGTTGCACCAATTGCGCGGTCGGGTAGGGCGCGGTGCTGAACAGTCCTATTGTTTGCTTATGAATAGTTCCAAAACCGAAACCGCACGACAGCGACTAAAAGTATTGGAACAATCCCAAGATGGGTTCTTTATTTCAGAGATGGATTTGCGCTTTCGTGGGCCCGGTGAAGTTCTTGGTACTCGTCAATCGGGGTTGCCTGATTTTGCCTTGGCCAGTCTTGTAGAAGATCAAGATGTGTTAGAAATTGCTCGAGAAGCGGCTGAAAAAGTGATCGAAAAAGATCCACGACTCGATCGCTGGTTATTAATGAAACAAGAATTACAGTATCGCTATCAGCGGTTAATGGGCGGTACAATTTTGACGTAAATTCTTAACGTAACTATTTCATTGAGAATCTAGCGTTTCTTTCCTTTTTCCTCGTTAGCATTTCTCTTTATCCTTCTTGAGTTTGTTACTTAACGTCACCCAGTTTTCTACGCTCAGGTTTTCGGCGCGCACTTGGGCATTTAGATTCATGTCTTCCAATAGAACAGAGAGCCGATCGCGATCGATTACGCTTTGTAGATTATTGCGCAGCATTTTGCGCTTGGTTGCAAACCCCAATTTGACGAGCGTCTCCAACCAACGGGGATCAGTGGCGATAGGTTGAAACAATCGAGGAATCAGCTTGACGACGGCGGAATCGACTTTGGGTGGCGGCTGAAAAGCTTTAGCCGGGACATGGCACACCCACTGACAATCGGCAAGATACTGCACCCGCACAGTTAGCGCCCCAAAGGTTTTGGAGTTGGGTTGAGCGCACAGGCGATCAGCCACTTCCTTTTGCAGCAACAGCACGATCGCCTCAAATGGTTTGGGGTTGGGCGCGGCGATCGTTCCCAACAGTTTTTCTAGAATGGGCCCAGTGATGTTATAGGGGATGTTGGCGACGACTTTGTTGGGGGATTGAAATTGAGGCAAATCCCGCAGTGTCATGTCCAAATCCAAGCTGAGAATGTCACCTTCTAGCAGTAGAAAATTTCCCGAGCGATCGAACTGTTGACGCAACGACGGCAGTAAGTCGCGATCGAGTTCCACAGCAACGACAGACTGTGCCAGCGGCAGCAATGTTCGCGTCAACACCCCCGTCCCGGGCCCAATTTCCAAGACGCGATCGGTGGGTGTCAAGGCAGCGGCTTGCACAATCTGCGTTAGGGCCTTCTCGCTGCGCAGCCAGTGCTGTCCAAATCGTTTACGGGGCTGAATCATGACACTGTGATGGATACGTTCCTACGATACGCCATAATAGAACGTCGGTTATGGCCATTTCCCTTACTTGCAGTCGTTTTATTAACATGGTAGGAGCCGCAGTCACGCAGGGCGATCGCGCCATCCGAGCCACTCTTGCCCGTCGCTGGTTTGGATTGGATGGACAAGGTATCACGATCGGCATTATTTCGGACAGTTTCAATGTCTTGAGAGCGGCGCGGCGGGATGTGCGTCAGGGCGATCTCCCCGGTCTCAGCAATCCCAATGGCTACATCCGCCCGGTGCGAGTGTTGCAAGATGCGGTGTTTGGTTCTGACGAAGGACGAGCACTAGCCCAAATCATTCATGATATCGCGCCCGGCGCGGAGTTGCTGTTTCACACCACTGGCAATACTGAACAGGACTTTGCAACGGCTGTGCGATCGCTGACCCATGCCGGAGCCAACATTATTGTCGATGACATTCTGTTTGCCACATCCACCTTTTTTCAAGATGGCATTCCGGCCCAAGCAGTAGATGAAGCAACCCGACGAGGCGTTGTCTATGTCACAGCGGCAGGGAATAATGGCGATCGATCCTACGAAAGCCCATTTCGTGCTGGTCCTCAGTTCACCTTTCGCGGTAGCACCTACGAAGCTCACGATTTTGATACAGGCACTGGCGTGGATCTGTTTCAAGATATTCGGATTCCAACCGGAAATGCGATCGATCTGATTTTGAACTGGGATCAAGCCTCTGGACAGGTTGAAACCGATTTAGAGCTATTCCTCCTAGACCGACCACAGCTACCTGGAACTGGTAGTCGGGTTTTAGATGAAGGCACCCTGTTACGCGGTCGAGAGGCTGATCCGGCTAGACGGGTGGGTTACAGACCTCTGCGGAGCGAAGAAACGGTTTACCTGATGATTGCTCGTCGTATTGAGGGCAATGGCACGGCTCCTAATACCCTCAAATGGATTAGTTTTGCCAATAACCGCGATAACCGCACCAGCTACCAGTACATCACCGATGGTACGGGCAGTTCCACTATCTACGGCCATCAAAACGCCGCAGGGGCTATTACCGTAGGAGCCGTTCCGTTTCGCCAAACTCCTGCCTATGGAAATCGAGCATTGTCTCTGGAACGTTATTCCAGTACGGGGGGAGTTGGCATTCTGTTTGATGCCCAGGGCGATCGCTTAACATCACCGGACGTTCGCCAAAAACCAGATGTTCTGGCTCCAACGCGGGTCAAAACAACGGTGGCAGGCTTTCGATCGTTTTTTGGCACGTCTGCGGCGGCCCCCCATGTTGCGGCGTTGGCAGCACTGATGTTGCAGCGAGCGGGAAGGCACGGGCGCTTAACCCCAGCCCAAATTCTGGCCGCCTTACGCAGTGGGACAATTCCCTTGTCTATTGTGCCCAACAATTTTCCCGATGGCGTAGGCTTGGTGCAAGCAAATGCTGCTGTGTTGCGGGCTTCACTCAATGAGATCATGGGCACCGAAGCAGACGATCGCTTGCTGGGCACCGAAGCGGCTGACAACCTGGTCGGGCGGGGTGGCAACGACCAGTTATTTGGCGGCAACGGCTTTGATGCGCTGTTTGGGGAAGCTGGCAATGATCGATTGCAGAGCGATGGTGGCAATGATTACTTGTTGGGACAGGCGGGTCACGATCGGCTCATTGGGGGACGGGGACGCGATTGGTTGAACGGCGGCGTGGGTGCAGACGAGTTGCGGGGCGATGGTGGCAATGATGTGCTGAGGGGGGGGACAGGTCGTAACCAAGCAGTTGGCGGCAACGGGCGCGATTTGTTTATTCTCGATCGCAACGGCCGCATGAAAATTGCCGATTTTCAACCCCAGCGCGATCGACTGGGGTTGCCGACTGGCTTACCACTTAGCCAGCTATCGATCGAGCAGAACAAGCACTCTACATTGATTAAAGGCTTTGAGCAAACCCTGGCTATTCTAAGCGGTATTCGCAGCGATCAAATAACGGTTGCAGATTTTGTCACGGTTTAGGGGCAGTTCGCGAACTGGCTTTACTAAGGTTTTCTGAGATTAGCCCGCCAAACTGTTACAGATTGCAACATAATAAGATGAGGAATAAGTAAACGTCGGTAGCGCAAAGGAAGTAGCGTTGATGCGAGTTGCGATCGCTGGAGCCGGGTTAGCTGGGCTTGCCTGTGCCAAGTATTTGGTAGATGCCGGACATACCCCCCTCGTGCTAGAAAGTCGGGATGTCTTGGGTGGGTTAGTAGCCGCTTGGAAAGACGAGGATGGAGACTGGTACGAAACTGGGCTTCACGCCTTTTTTGGAGCTTATCCTAATATGCTCCAACTGCTAAACGAACTGGGAATCGAAGATCGGTTGCAGTGGAAGCAACACACCCTAATTTTCAACCAGCCAGAGAAACCAGGGGTGCTGTCGCGCTTTGATGTGCCAGACATTCCAGCCCCTTTTAATGTGATTGCGTCGATTCTGCGTAACAATGACATGCTGACCTGGGAGCAAAAGATCCGCTTTGCTGTGGGTCTGCTGCCGGCGATCGTCCGCGGTCAGAAGTATGTCGAAGCCATGGACAAATACAGCTTGCTGCAATGGTTGCGACGGCAGGGCATTGGCGAACGGGTCAGCAGTGATGTGTTTATTGCCGCATCAAAGGCACTGACATTCATTGACCCCGATCAGGTTTCTGCCACCATTGTGTTAACCGCGCTGAATAAATTTCTGCAAGAGCGCTATGGCTCCAAAATTGCTTTTCTAGACGGCTCGCCTACCGAGCGTTTGTGCCAGCCGATCGTCGATTACATTGAAGCAGGCGGCGGGTCAGTGCAGCTTCAGAAACCGCTGAAAGAAATCTTGCTGAACGAAGACGGCACAGTACGCGGCTTTGCCATTCGTGGCTTAAACGGCGCACCGGACGAAGTCATTACCGCCGATGCCTATGTGTCGGCTACCTCTGTTGATGTGATGAAGGTGCTGCTGCCAGCCGCGTGGAGGTCGATCGAATTCTTCCAAAAGCTAGATGGACTAGAAGGTGTCCCTGTCATTAATCTGCACCTCTGGTTCGATCGCAAGCTGACCAATATCGATCAACTCCTGTTCTCTCGATCGCCTCTGCTTAGCGTTTATGCCGACATGAGCGTCACCTGCAAAGCCTATGAAGATCCCGATCGATCGATGCTGGAGTTGGTATTAGCCCCGGCAAAAGACTGGATCGATAAGTCCGATGACGACATCATCACCGCCACCATGCAGGAAATTGAAAAACTTTTCCCGCAGCATTTTAAGACGGACAACCCAGCCAAGCTGCGGAAGTATAAGGTAGTGAAAACGCCGCGATCGGTTTATACTGCCTCTCCAGGGCGACAGGCCTATCGCCCTGATCAAATCACACCGATCGAAAACTTTTTCCTGGCGGGTAGTTACACCATGCAGCAATACCTTGGCAGTATGGAAGGAGCCGTGTTGTCTGGTAAACTAGCGGCTCAAGCAATTATCAGTCGGTTGTCCGTTAGTGCTCCATCTTCAGTTGCATCTAGGATTGGGTCTGAAGCGGATTCATCTACGCTTCTAACTCATTAAGAATCTACCGAATCTTGTTCGGTGAGCCAGGAGTTGTTCGTGTTGTGATCCCTCTCCATAGGAGAATAACTAACAGGCAAGTAGTGAAGGGCGACGGGTTTTCTGAACAACTTCCTGCCTATCGCCCATTGCTAATTGCTTTGCCAAAACTAACCCTCCGCTTGCGATGTGATGCTGCAATTGCCTGAATCTCCCCGTGTATCTTCTTTGGACTCCTTAAAGGATGCCTACGAGCGTTGTCGCCAAATTACGGCCGAATTCTCCAAAACGTTCTATCTGGGCACTTTGCTGATGCCAGAGGAGAAGCGACGAGCAATCTGGGCGATCTATGTTTGGTGTCGGCGCACTGATGAGCTAGTCGATGGCCCACAATCGGAATTAGCCACCGATGCCACCCTAGATCAGTGGGAGCAAAACCTAGAGTCTATCTTCGCCGGACACCCGATCGACGATGTGGATGTAGCTCTGGTTGATACGCTGGAACGATTTCCTGTTGATATCCAGCCCTTTCGTGACATGATCGAGGGGCAGAGGATGGATCTTTACCGCAACCGCTATGAAACCTTTGAAGAACTGCATCTCTACTGCTACCGAGTGGCAGGTACGGTGGGGCTAATGACGACGCCTGTCATGGGTGTAGATGAAACCTGGAAAACCGCTCCGTGGCATCGCGATCAACCAACTCCCAACCCAGAACCGGAAGCCGTAGCATTGGGCATTGCCAACCAACTCACCAACATTCTGCGAGATGTAGGCGAAGATGCCCGACGAGGGCGAATTTATTTGCCGCTGGAAGATTTGGCCCGATTTAACTACACCGAAAAAGATTTGTTCAACGAAGTGGTAGACGATCGCTGGCGGGCCCTAATGCAATTTGAAATCAAGCGGGCCCGCAAGTTTTTTGCTGAAGCTGAACGTGGCATTCGCCTACTTAGCCCCGATGCTCGCTTTCCGGTGTGGGCAGCGCTGATGCTTTATCGCGGCATTCTCGATGCGATCGAACGTAACCACTATGATGTGTTTCGCCAGCGGGCCTATGTGCCGGGGTGGCGCAAATCTCTCTATTTGCCGTTGGCTAAGTTGAAGGCTGAGGTACTCTAAACCAATTGAGGTTGGTGCTTGGCTATTGGCACAATTCCAATCGCTTTCTGCCCAAAAACTAGTAGAAGTTAGCCTCCAAACACGCTAATTCTATAGCAGGATGTATTATCTCGCTCATCCCCGATACTAAATAAAGGAGATCACACAAGCGAGGGGAGCTATGCTATCGAAAGGATTTGAAATTGAAATGTATACAGGGACACCACAGGGAGAGGTGGTGGGCTTATCTGACAAGATTGTGTCAGCACTCGATGGCTTTGTGCGCGAACCCGATAGCCGCAATGTGGAATATACAACGGCTCCTCTCTGTCGCTACGATCGCTTGTTGTGTGAGTTAGTGCGACCTCGGCAGCGCTTACGTGCCTATCTGAAGCAACTGGGAAACTATACGCTCATTCCTGGCAGCACCTTGGCCTTGGGTAACACCGATCGCTTCTTCCGCTCTGACCCAAGCAATCCTTATCATGATTTTATTGAAAAAACTTATGGCACCACGGTGGTGACAGCCAGTGTGCATATCAACGTAGGCATCAGCGATCCAGAAACCCTGATGCGGGCTTGTCGGCTGATGCGTGTCGAAGCTCCCTTGTTCTTAGCCCTCAGCGCGGCCTCTCCCTTCTTAGGCGGTGAGGTGACGGGCAATCATTCTACCCGCTGGAGCGTCTTTCCCAAAACTCCGGCTTCTGTCCCTCTGTTTGATAGCCATGCGCACTACATCCGCTGGACTGAAGAGCAACTGGTGCTGAAAACGATGCAGAATGTTCGGCATTTGTGGTCATCGGTGCGACCCAATGGCGATCGGCGTCCCTACAGTCTCAACCGCCTAGAACTGCGCATTTGTGATTTGGTCAGTGATCCGATCGCGCTGTTGTCCATTACGGCTCTGATGGAAGCCCGGCTACTGCAACTGATTGCCGATCCGAGCCTCGATCCGCTGACGGCCAGTCATTTACCGGCTGCCACCCGTGCCGAGGATTTGGTCACTCTGACGGATGCAAACGAAATGGCCGCCGCCCACCACAGCCTAGATGCAGAACTGCGGCACTGGCAAGATGGCCGCCCGATTGTGGCTCGTGACTGGATTGAAGCGCTATACCAAGAAATATGGCCAATCGCCAAAAAACAAGGCTTTAGCTGTTTCCTTACCCCCGTCAAGAAAATTTTGCGAGACGGCAATGAAGCCCAACGTTGGCTAAAACTCATCGAGCAAGGGCTGGACGTACCAGCGGTTGTGGCCCGATCGATTCAGACGACCCTAGAACACGAATTGAGCTTGGCAGATGAATTGTGCCAACCAATTGCTGCATAACCAAAAAATCAGATGAAGATGCAACAAACTGTTATAGGATTCCGGGCGCGATCGATAGGATAAAGAATACAGTCGTTGAAGGATAGAAACTATGACCGAGGCCCGCAATGTTCTAGGAGGAACCCTTGAACTGTGCTGCACTGATCCGATGACCGGATACTATCGCGATGGCAAATGCAATACCGGCGGAGGCGATATGGGGGCGCATGTTGTCTGTGCCCAAGTTACGGAAGAGTTTTTGGCGTTCACCCAATCACGCGGTAATGATTTGAGCACCCCTATGCCCATGTTCAACTTTCCTGGCTTGAAACCCGGCGATCGCTGGTGTTTGTGTGCCTCTCGTTGGAAAGAAGCGCTCGATGCAGGGGTTGCGCCACCAGTTGTCTTAACTGCCACTCATGCCTCAGCATTAGAGTATGTGTCCCTTGAAGAGTTGAAGCGTTATGCAGTTGATTCGGTTTAAGAAAACGTTACAACAAACGGTCTGTACCGATACGCCTAGTTGGAATGAGTCTGCTGGAACTAGATTGTCTCAAGTTCCAATGTCTCAAACCTCCCCTAACGTTTCTCGAAAAGTTTTGCCTCGGTCTTGCGGGTTGATGTCGTGGGGAATGTGGTTATTCCCGGAAGCAACCAATCTAGCCGCATTAAGCAGCACTCTGATTATCGTCGGCGTTCTGAATCTTGTAAGTTTGCCAGGATTGAGCGCGCCCAGTCCTAGCCTAAGCCACAACCTCGATCGATCGACCGCGATTCCTGATCCTCTACAACTAGCTCAAACAATTCCGCTGAATTTGGAAGGGCGTCATCCCGATGATATTGCGGTGCGGGTTCAAGGCATTCGGTTTGTTGAAAACAGCATTGTGCTTAATTTGGAAATTGTCAACGGTTCTGATATTGCCATTCACCTTAATAGCGGCGATCCCCAGCAAGGCATGGTGCTGCGGGATGATGTGGGCAATCGATATAACCTGGTTACTCCTGAAAGAAATTCGTCGATTGGGCTACTGGCAGGCGAAACCTTGACTGAGGAATTCACGTTTACTGGGCCGGTGTCTTCATCGGCAACATCGCTCACACTGATTACTAATGATCAAGCAGGACAGACAGATGTCGTGCCCACGATCGTACCTAAGATTGTGATTTCTGGTATTCCAGTCAAATAAGCTGCCTCTGTCTAACACCCTCTAATTTTTCAGCGACCTTCGACATCAGGAACGTTCTCGCCTCTGCGGAAGGAGACAGAACTGATGCACTCATCTTCTCAATAGTTCAATTTTCCGAAGCTAGGGAACTTCAATTGAGTTCTCCTACAAATAGGAGAACTCTTGGGTCGCTAGGGGGGTGGCAACTGCTGAATCGCATAAGTCCTACGCAAGTCCTATAATAGATGGAACCCATGAACGTTGAGTATGCTTTGCTTGCAAGCAACTTTTGATGTGGTTCAGCATTACAGCAGAGTTAACCCCTAGATGCATTGAACTGTGCTAAATTCAGCACTCTCTGCTTCATTCAACTTAATAAAACTCAGGTGGTTTCACCAGCTTCTCCAAACTTTTCTTTAAGAATGGTGAAGGTTTAGCTTTTCCTATTCATCCTATCGGAATCGTCAAACTCAATCCCTATGTTGGTGCAGTCCTTGCTTACCGTTATGAACTGAGTGCAGATTCAATTCAAGGCTCAAAGTCAAGGCCCAAAGTTGTCTCTTTCCTGGTTGATCGATTCTGGTTGTAGTTGTGTCATTTCGGTCGGTTTCTGCTAATCACATTTTTGATTTCAAACGCTTTATTTTTTATTTCAAGTTCATTGGTGGGAGAAATCTTGCATGTATACCGCTAAACAATCTGAAGACAATCTAAATTTAGAACAAGGTTCTAGAGAGCAAGCGTTGGTTTTGTGGTACGAAGAGGTTGGAATTGATGATATCCATTTAGTGGGTGGCAAAAATGCCTCGTTGGGCGAAATGATTCGTCAGCTTGCGTCTCAGGGTGTAAATGTTCCGACTGGGTTTGCCACTACCGCCTATGCCTTTCGCTACTTCATGGAGCGGGCTGGATTGGACGATCGCTTGCGAGAGTTGTTTTCAGACTTGGATGCCGAAAACCTCAGTAATTTGCAAGAGCGAGGACGGCAGGCACGAGCCATGGTTTTGCATACCCCATTTCCGCCTGAATTAGAAACCGCCATTATTGAGGCATATACGAAACTGTGCGAACGCTATGGAGCCAACGACAATGATATTTGCGATCGGCTGACATCCCACGAGCTAGAGGCCTATCGAGATTACAATTGCGGCGTGGATGTAGCAGTTCGCTCCAGCGCTACGGCCGAAGACTTACCCGATGCCAGCTTTGCTGGTCAACAGGAAACTTATCTGAATGTGTATGGAATTAAGCCTGTATTAGAAGCTTGTCACCGTTGCTTTGCCTCTCTGTTTACCGATCGAGCCATTTCCTACCGCGCCATCAAGGGTTTTGATCACTTCGACGTGGCGCTATCGGTGGGGGTGCAAAAGATGGTGAGATCGGATTTGGCCACATCAGGAGTCATGTTCTCAATCGATACGGAAACAGGCTTCAAAAATGCGGCACTTATTACAGCGGCCTATGGCTTGGGTGAGAATGTGGTGCAGGGAGCGGTAACACCGGACGAGTATCTGGTGTTCAAACCAACGCTGAAAGAAGGCTTCAGACCGATTCTCGACAAACGCTTGGGCAGTAAAGAGATCAAGATGATCTACGATGAGGGCGGCGGTAAGCTAACTAAAAACGTACCCGTACCCAATCGCGATCGAACCAAGTTTGCCCTCAGCGATGACGAAATTATTACGTTGGCCCGCTGGGCGTGTATCATCGAAGACCATTACTCGGCGGTGCATGGTTCCTACAGCCCGATGGATGTGGAGTGGGCTAAAGACGGACAAACAGGCGAGTTATTCGTGGTGCAGGCGCGACCAGAAACTGTGCAATCGCGGCGATCGAGCAATGTGCTGCGGCAATATCGCTTGCTAGAAAAGGGCGAAATTCTGGCTACGGGGCGAGCGGTCGGTGATTTGATTGGGCAAGGGCAAGCGCGCATCATTCAAGACATTGAAAAGCTGGCTGAATTCCAAGCGGGGGAAGTGCTAATTACCGACAAAACTGACCCTGACTGGGAGCCGATCATGAAGAAAGCCGCGGCGGTAGTCACCAAACATGGAGGGCGTACCTGCCATGCTGCCATCATTGCTCGAGAACTGGGCATTCCAGCGATCGTCGGTTGTGGCAGTCGGCTGGATGATTTAAAAGATGGGCAAGAAATTACGGTTTCCTGCGCCGAGGGTGATGAAGGTCAAGTGTATGCAGGGTTGCTGCCCTTTGAGGTCGATGAGGTACAGCTAGAAAGCTTACCGGAAACGCGCACCAAAATTTTGATGAATGTAGGCAATCCGCAAGAGGCGTTTGGGCTGGCTTCGATTCCAAGTGATGGGGTTGGGTTGGCGCGATCGGAGTTCATTATTGCCAATCACATCCAAATTCACCCCTTGGCCTTGCTGCACTTTGAGGAGTTGCAGGACAAAGCTGCTAAGTGGGACATCAGCAATTTGACGGAAGGCTATGACAACAAAGCCGATTACTTTGTCGATAAGCTGACGCGGGGCATTGCCATGTTGGCGGCGGCTTTTTATCCCAAGCCCGTAATTGTGCGCATGTCTGATTTGAAGAGCAACGAGTACGCCAATTTGATCGGGGGGAAACAATTTGAACCGCACGAAGAAAACCCAATGATGGGCTGGCGGGGGGCGTCTCGTTATTATGATCCGCGCTATGCGGAAGCGTTTGGCCTAGAATGTACGGCTCATCGGCGCGTTCGGGAAGATATGGGGTTAACTAACGTGATTCCCATGATTCCTTTCTGTCGCACACCTGAAGAAGGGCAACGAGTCTTAGCGGAAATGGCCAAACATGGTCTGAAACAGGGCGAAAACGGGTTGCAAGTTTATGTCATGTGCGAATTGCCCAGCAATGTGGAACTGGTGGATGAGTTTGCTCAAATCTTTGATGGGTTTTCAATCGGCTCCAATGACCTGACACAGCTAACCTTGGGACTCGATCGCGACTCAGATTTAGTAGCACACTTGTTCGATGAGCGCAACGAAGCCGTGAAGCGCAAAATTCGCCGAGTGATTGAAACCGCGAAGCAATTCAATCGCAAAGTCGGTATTTGTGGACAAGCTCCCAGCGATTATCCCGATTTTGCTGCATTCCTCGTAGAATTGGGCATTGATTCGATCAGCCTCAACCCAGACTCGGTGCTGAAGATGCTGCTGGAGGTGGCCAAGACCGAAGCAGCGATCGAACAACGGGAAAGATAGCCCCCTTAAGTCTGCCAAACCCTAGCTTGCTTGAATGTCCGTTGGCAAGCCTGATGCCGTCCCCAACACTCGCCGATCCAGCCAGTCCAGCACCGTACTGTCGATGGCTGGATCGAATTTGCGGGCAAAGAAGGCCCCAGAGGCCGCAATCCGATCTAAATCTTTCATTGTCAGGATACAGGGGAGACCTCGTTCGTTGTGGGCAACGTCAATAAAGAAATGCTGCTTACCACTGAGTGTTAGATCGGGATTGTTTGCTAGCACTGTGTGGGGGTAAACTTCGCTCGGTACATTCATGCGGCTGAAATGTAGCACCACGTTCGGATGCGATCGGGTGAATTCACAAAGATAAGTGGCTGCTCGGTAGGATAGAGTCATATAGTACGAGCCGCCAAATAGCGGGAATGTAGCTCCAATGATGCCCGATCGATCGCGTAATCCAATCTGTAAGGCATAGCTAGTATCAAAACGCACCCAAGGTTGAACCTTGTGTAGCGCTACCCGCATCGCTCCTAACACCTTGCGCCATACCCGTGCAGGTTCCCTACGGGTCAATCGCCAGTAGTACTGATAATGATAGCGACCGTGGGCTTCGTCGTAGGGCCAGATGCCGCCACCGCGCCCTTGAACATCGAAGACTTGACGATGATCGATAAAGGCATCTACTTGGGACTGCTCCAATGAACTCACAAACTCGCGCAGCGGCCGCACAGGGTAGCACTGTCCGGTTAAATTAATGACCCAATCAAAACGAAGCCCAATTTTCTGCGCATAGTCAAGGGCAGCTAAATAAGAAGCCGGAAGTGAAAAATCAATCCGGCTACCATTTGAAATATTCACAATGTAAACATCAGTCAGCCCTTCAAACGCAGCCCTCTCCAGGATGAATGCTTCCCGGTTATGACTGATCAAAACGACTCCCGACGGGTCGGACTGTCGAATCACACGCACAAGCCGAACAATTTGAGGCAAGTTTTTAAATGTTTGGATTAGGTACAACACCCGCATGAGTGACCCCTATGTACGAATGACAAATTTCTATATGAATGACAAATACACGTTTGATTGAGAACACGTTGTGGTTTGATTTGTTCCCACCATAAACTGGCTCTTCTTGATCGACCATGATTTAGCCAGCATCTTCTTTAAATCATCATTAAATCTTGATTAAGTTCTGATTTAGGTGAGCACCTGTTAATGACGAGATGACTTGAGGCTCTCCCCGCAAATCATCCTCAAGCTCTCAGATCACGATACAATTTGTAATAAATCTCTTGATCCCCCTCTTACGCTAAAGCGGGATCATGGTAAACATGATGGCGCTCTCTACTGAGGTTTTATGAAAACAATTTTGTCTCGTGTTCTTGCTCTAGTGCTGGTTTGCGTTATAGGTCTCATGGGTTGCTCGGCTTCACCTGCTGGCATGTCCGGGGACTATCGCCAAGACAGCCTTGCTCTCATTGAAACTCTCAGAGGAGCGCTGGAGTTGCCTGACGATTCGCCTGACAAAACTTTTGCCCAAGCTGAAGCTAAGCAGAAAATTAATGACTTCATCTCGCGATATCGTCGGGATAATTCTTTGTTGAAACTAGGCTCTTTTACCACCATGCGCACCGCTTTAAATTCGCTGGCGGGACACTACACTTCGTATCCGAATCGCCCAGTACCACAGAAGTTGAAGAATCGGTTAGAACTGGAATTTAAGCAGGTAGAAGCTGCCCTGCGGCGAGAAGCTTAGAGGTATTGTCTCGTCAATCTTGCAAGGGTCAATTTTGCAGTGTTTGGAATGATTGATTGAGGGGCGGGACAGTCTCGCCCTTCTCTATTCAGCTTATGCTTTGACCGCAATACATTCAATCTCAACCCGTACATCTTTGGGCAACCGAGATACTTCTACACAGGCGCGGGCCGGAGCCGTCTCTTCGGCAAAGTATTTAGCATATACCGCATTCATCGCTGCAAAATCATTCATATCTGCCAAAAACACTGTGGTTTTAACCACATCACTGAGTCCAACCCCTGCGGCGGTCAAAATCGCTGTCAAATTAGCGATCGACTGCTCAGTTTGTTGGGCAACATCATCGTCGCCGACAATTGTGCCCGTGTTGGGATCGAGTGGAATTTGCCCAGCGACAAAGATAAACTGCCCCGTCGCGGCGATCGCTTGATTGTATGGACCAACGGGAGCAGGGGCTTGATCTGTGCGAATTACATGAGGGGCCATAGGACGGAGTTTCGTAAATATGAATATAACTGCGATCGTTAACTGTAGCGGAAATAGAGTCAATACGGTGCTTTAAAAACGCTACAAAATAGGGCTGCACAACA
Source organism: Thermocoleostomius sinensis A174 (assembly GCF_026802175.1). Classification (NCBI taxonomy): domain Bacteria; kingdom Bacillati; phylum Cyanobacteriota; class Cyanophyceae; order Oculatellales; family Oculatellaceae; genus Thermocoleostomius; species Thermocoleostomius sinensis. The sequence goes on from NZ_CP113797.1 coordinate 221,047, forward strand.
AAGAGGAGTGCTCAAGCTTGCGTTAAAGTCTGCCGGTAGTTGACAAACCCTCGACAATCACAGAAGGCGTGTAGCAAGAGCCATTCCATTCTGCATCGCTTCCCATAGCTACTAAATTTTTCAGCGCAGCATATACATTACCAGCTACCATTGTGTCCTTTACCCGTCCAACAACTTCCCCTTTTTCAATGCGATAGCCCAAATCGACGTTGACCGAAAAATCGCCCGACATCCCGGCTACGTCTCCGAGCATTTGATCGACAATGATGCCTTGATCCAAGGATTTGATTAGCTCGGCAAAGGTCATCAACCCCGGCTGAATCACAAAGTTATACAAGCCAGGTGTAGGATAGCTGCCCAAGCTGGGGCGGAAGCCATTGCCCGTTGTGCCACTGCCCAAAGCTCGTCCGATCGTTCGATCGGTATAGAAAAGCTGCAATATTCCATCTTTAATAAATGTGATGGGTTGGGTGGGGGTGCCTTCGTCATCAAACGGACAGCTAAAGGGTCCATGGTCGGGCTGTTGAGAAATGGTAATCTGGGATGACAACACTGGTTCCCCAAGCCGATCGCTCCACGGTGACGCTCGCTCTACTACTTGTTTACCGTTCATAGCCGCTTGAACGGTGCCCCACAGCATATCAGCCGCTTTGGCAGTAAATAGAACGGGGATTTTGCCGATCGGCGGAGCTACATTAGTTTGAGCCCATTCAATGCGCTGAATAATTTGGTCTACGAGCAGAACCGGGTCAAGCACATTCCGCTGAGTTTGGCCATCGGAAACGCTGAGGAAGTCTTCTCCTCGCACCCATTCCGCCGAAAGATAGCAGCTTAAGGTGGTATCAGTATAGCCGCAATCGACTCCTGCTGAGCTAATCAAGCGAATGGTTTCAACATCACATTCCCATTCTGCGGTGCAAAGAATTTCTGGATAGGAATCGCGAATTAACGCGATCGCCTCTTGTCCCCAATGCACCAATTGTTCTACTGGTACAGATTCTCCTAAATCAGGATAGTGTTTGTGCGACGCAGGCGATAATTCAATTGTTTCTGGTTCATTGAGTTGACTAAGCGCCAACGCCCGATCGACCAACAACTGCGGTGTCACGGCTCCATAGGCAACTGCCAGACCTGGACGCCCTTGACGCCAAAGCCGCAGAGCAATGCCCTCTGATTGGGATGTTTCTAGTTGTTTAAGTCGATTAGCCTCAAAAAACACGGGACGAGAGAGCGACTGCGATTGAAATACTTCGGCCGCATCTGCCCCCGATCGCATGGCCAGTTCCAACAGTTCCTCTGCTGAAGCCGCTGGTTGCGAGAGATCAGAGTCCATCATCAGTGTGAGTCGTACCGAAACGAAAGGAACGAAACTATCAGCTACGAGCAAGCTAGCCGTGGCAACTATCAGCAGAATAATTGGCTAGTGACCGATAGCGATTGACTAATTCCAGAGAAAGCGCTCTGCACGATCGCTGATCGATCGTGCACTCGATTTCGATCGCTCGATTCGATCGAATGCTCATTCAGCGTTTCGCAGAGTTGCGCCAACACTCGGGAACACAATCGAGCCAACAGTAAAACACTAACCAACCGCCTAGATGACAAGTCCCTGCTAGCTAAAGCTACCTAATATCTTCCGGGATCATGGTACTTTACGCCAGTCTCTACTTCTACCGCTACGATCGCCTGCGTTGGAAGGTGGTAGTTTTCTCAAGAAAGCACTCGATCTCCACTAAGCGATCGTTGAGTTTGGTTTCCTGCTCAGTCGAGCAAGCGCGAATGTGCCCTGCAAGTTCTTTCGAGCCATTGTAGGAAGTGATGTGCTGAGTGTTGAAGCTCTCAAGAAGCTCTCAAAATGAGTCTCAATTAAATCAATCCGATGATTGACCGTTTGAATTTGGGTTTGAAGTCTTTCTCGAACCGCAAAAATCTTCCACAGTGTCCCGACAATCGGAATCGAGAAGGCAACGAAGGTGAGGATGGCAATCGTCATTTCGGGATTCATAGCTACTCAGCCAGTGGGAGCCATCCCAGTACCAGGTCAGGCGATCGAACGGGTCCAGCCATCGTCTATGGAGATAGGGGTTGTTGGGACGATCGGCGCTTTCTATGCGGTAATGTAGCGGACCTGATGCCGTTTATCTAACAGCAATGCCTCAATAGTTTTGACTATCTGTTCTTTGAGTTCCTCAATGTTGATAAAGCTTCTTTTTATCATGTCTGGATTAATTCAGAATCTAATCGCATTCATTACCCGTGTTGCTTCCGCAGAAGAGTAACAGTTTACAATCACTTTTGAATTATCTTTTAAAGTGAAAATGTTTTCCCATACCCTTTACGATAGCTTGGCAACATAGGCTTTATGCCTGCATTACCTTTTGTTCTAAGGAGGGTGAGAGATTGGAATCGGGAAAGGGAGTAGTTACCCATCCGATCGCGGGCGTCGGGATGGGGTGGGAATCGGGGCAGGGCTATCGGGTGTCGCTGGGTTCAGCGTTAATCCGGGTGATTGAAAGGTGGGTTCCCGCCGGGCACAGTCACCCCTAGCAGGGTGCTAGGAGCCGAGTTGGAAATGGCTAGCCGAGTTGAGCTAGTGCTAGGAATTGCGTAGGTAGGCATTAGGCCGCTTTAAAGTCCTGCGGGATGGACGCGTCGCTAAGCGGGACAACGTGATTCCACAACTTGCTGGTGTATTGGAAATTGGAGTTAATTTTCAGAGTTAATTTTCATGCTGAAGACTTTATCGCCCACCGAAATGGGGCAGTCAGCCGATGGGCCTTCTTTTGTGGCTCGCAGGCAGTGAGGGCAAGAAATGTTTCACCTTCTGGGAGAACAAGCACAACCAAACCTGCGGCCGCAGCGTCAGCGAGTTTATCTGCACGAGCGGTGGCCGCAGTGAAAACCTTACTATAAGATCATAGGAAATTTGCAAGGTTATACTTGCAGCTTTCTCTTTCAGTTGTTGCTCAGGTCTTTATAATTTCCTGTACCTGAGTTTTGCCAAAACACGAATGGGCGGATGAGGAATGTTGCAAAATGAAGTAATTTGCAGTAGCCGCCCTGGTCATATTGTTCAAGACCTATTGTTCAAGACCTAACTCTCACGACCTATTCTCTAGCCACTGGACCTACGTCGTTGTTGGATATCACTTCTCTGTTGCCGTCTACTCAGTTACGGGAGATGCCCGCTTCGGTTCTATCACCGCATACTTGGCCGATCGATTTAGCCTTGTTGCCACCAGCTACCTACCTTGTGGGAGGAAGCGTGCGCGATGCGTTACTTGGACGACAGGCGGAATATTTAGATTTAGATTTTGTGCTGCCTGACAATGCAGTTCAAACGGCTAAGGCAATCGCCCACTACTATGGGGCAGGGTTTGTGCTGTTGGATGCAGAACGACAAATTGCCAGGGTGGTGTTTGAAAAGGCAACCGTCGATTTTGCGCAACAGGTGGGGGATAGCTTAGAAGAAGATTTGGAACGGCGAGATTTTACCGTCAATGCGATTGCCTACAGTCCCCACAGTCAGGAGATTCTTGATCCCTTGCAGGGATATCAAGATTTGCAACAGGGCTGGCTGCGGATGATTGCGATCGAAAACCTGAAAGAAGATCCACTACGGCTACTGCGGGCCTATCGTCAAGCCGCTCAGCTTGGATTTGTGGTAGAACCCAACACACAACGAATAATTCAGCAACTTGCTGGGTTGCTGCAATTTATTGCAGCTGAACGAGTTCAGGCCGAGCTTGGCTATTTGTTAAGTGCTGCCAAAGGCACGCCCTTTTTGCAACGAGCTTGGTACGATGGGCTGTTGGCACACTGGTTGCCCCATGCCAGCACTGCTAGCCTGGTTACTATTGAACAAATCGATCGAGCCGCAGTAGTCTTAGAACAAGACTGGCCAAGCCTAGAATTGTCGGGCTGGATTCGCGATCAACAGCGAGTGTCTGGAACAGGCCGCAGTTGGCTGAAGCTAGCAAAGTTGACGGCCTTGGTGTCGCCCGATCTACCCGTTGCCGAACGAGAGTTGTGGCGTTTAAAGTATAGTCGGGCAGAAATTCAGTCGGTTTTGATGGTGCTTAAAGCTTGGCCGCAGGTGCAAGCAACTCGGTTAGCTGCGCTGTCGTTAAAAGAGCAGTACACGCTATTTCGTGCGGTTGGGGTCGCCTTTCCTGCTTTAGCGGTACTAGCGGTGGCATCGGGTACAACGATCGAAGCGATCGCGCCTCTGATCCAACGGTTTCTTACACCAGATGATCCCGTAGCCCATCCAACCTTGCCTGTCACTGGGCGAGATCTGATGTCGGCGTTACAGCTACCTCCTGGACCACAAATTGGTCAGCTTTTAGAAGCCATCCAGCTTGCCAAAGTGGAAAACAAGCTGCAAACCCGTGAAGAAGCCCTACAATTTGCCCAGTCCATGTTGGAGTTCAAATCCGACTAAAAATTTTGGTAGAATGAGAATTCTGTGGAAATGACGCAACGGAGTTAGATTCAGTTTACATCGTTCTGCTCCAGCCATTTGTCCACCAGTTTCGCCCAACTAATGAACTATTTAGCCCACTCGCATAAAGAGGTTTAGAATGGCTAAACGCCGCAACCTAAAAAAAGAAAAAGCACTCCGTAACTTAGCGTATGCCCGCAAGTTTCGCAAACGCACGAACACGGGACGAGGTATGAGAAGGGGACGCCCCGGTGGCGGTAATGCTGCCCAGGATATGGATGATATGGAGCAAGACACCACGCAAGATAGCACTGGAGCGGCCGAGTAAGTTTGCTGGGTTGCTAAAACTAAGCCTGGTCTGACCATTTTTGTGACCATAGTTTAACCGTTAAATTAGTAGACGGTTAGGCTGAAGATTTTGGATGCATCACGGCATCACATTTAAACCCATGGTGGAGATGTTGATAGAAACCGTAAGAGGGGGCGTAATGCCCCTTTTTTTGTTTGGCGTTTTGTTCGCCATTTTGCGTTCTACGGATTGGAAAACGTATTGATGGCTCCACCACCCATCGATCGACCCGGAACGGCACGAGGAATTGAAAACGGCAGCGATGCCTCGGACGGCACAGCGTTTAAGCCAGGTTGGGCTGGTTGTACAGCAGACGGACGATCTTCGTGGCTCTGCCTATTGATCGATCCGAACCCGATGGGCGTTCTCAAAGCAGGGGGCAAGGTATAGCCTGTAGTTCCAGGGGCAGGAGACGTTTGCGGCAGAAATTGCGGATAGGGTTGGGTTTGTAGCGACGCAGGCTGACCTGGCAAGGGCTGAGGTTGCACTGCATTGGTAGACTGTGGCCAGGAAAGCGGCGCTGTAGCGGGTGCAGTTCGATCGCCTGTGGTGGATGTCGTTGATGTGGTGGATGTCGTTGAATTGACACGTTGGCTGGGAGAGGCAGACAATTGAGCCGCATCATCGACAGCATTGTTTTCTTGAGCGTCAGCTAACTTGTGGCGCTCGATTGCTGCTTGCAACGAATTGAAGCTAGACGCGGACGCAGTGGGTCGATTGAATGTGACAATGCTCCCTATCACAGCACTTTGGGATGGTTCCACCCGTTTAGCCACATCAGCAGACAATCCAGTTGAGCGCAGTGCTTCTGAGAAAGACGGATCGTTCCATTGGGGTATGACCAACTCGGTCTCGGAAGAAACTAGACGGCTATGAACCGAAGTTGAAGCAAACAGAGGATTGAGCAACAGCGCTTCTAAATCGGCGGGTGCGTCTAGCCAGGTCAGGTTATCCTTCAACAGATCGGTCTCGGTCTTCCGCAGATTTGCTATTGGAGACTCTGCATCAGCTAGTGCAGCGATGTCTTCAACGGTTAAATCATCGACAGACGAATAGGGATCAAGTGGGGTCAATACTGATTCAGCGTCGGATTCAAGCAGATCGGTAGCAATTGGGGTGGCGATCGGGCGATCGGTTCGGTGATTAGTTGCAAACTGCTGCGACTCAGACCAATATTCAGCTAGCAGTACCACTGCTGCCATGAAGAGAGAACCAGAGATCCAGACTGTGGGACGCTTAAGAATGGTAAAGCGTGCTTTCAAATACCGCACCGAGGCCGGTAACAGCTTGACACTGGGCATAAAGCCCTCCTGAAGCATTAAAATTAAGACAAAATAAGACTGTATCAATTCTAACAATAGAAATGATTGAGCGAGAACATTCACTGAGAGGATTTGATCAGCAACCATATCGCAATAATTAACCCAAAAATATTGGGCAACCATCCTCCTAACACAGGGGGAATATAGCCAACTTGGGCAAATGCTCCGCTGAGAATGGTTAATAGATAATAGCCAAACACCATCAGTAAACTAATAGCAAACCCCGTAGCCCGCCCAGTGCGATTCAGTCGTGTACCCAAAGCGGCCCCCACTAACCCAAAGGAGATGCAGACAAACGGTAGAGCCAACTTCTGCTGAATTCGTACTCGTAGCTTTTGAATTTTGCTTTCACTACCGCTTTGCCGGAGTGTTTCTAAATAATCTAGCGATTCAGCGATATTCATCTCATCGTAGTCACGTTTGCGAGAGGCCAGATCTAGAGGAGCGCGAGGCAATTGCAATTGTTGCTGTTCAAAGGTAACGATGTTGCGAAAGCTACCATCAGCCGATACTACGTAGATCGTGCCATCAGAAAAATCCCAAGTTTTTTGATCGCTATTCCATTCTGCTGATCGAGCACTAACGATCTGATCGAGACCGTTTTGGGAAAAATCTAGAATGGTCAACCCTAACATTTGCTGCCCATTAAATTCTTTGGCATAGAATAGCCGTGATAAGACTTCTTCGCGATCGCCATCTTCATCTTCAACATTGCGAAATTCTTGATAGAGGATATTACGCTCTTGAAATAATGGCTCATCGCTTTTTAGAGCCTCGGACAGGGTGGTAGTGGCTCGAAAGTTAGAGGCAGGAACGATCGACTCATTGAACACAAAGGTTAGCCCTGTCACCAACGTACATAACACCAAAGCCGGCAACACCATGCGATACACACTCACGCCACAGGACTTCAGGGCTGTCAACTCACTGTCACTCGACAGGCGGCTGTAGGTCATGAGATTAGCCATCAGCGTCGAGGTAGGAAACGAGTAAACAATGAACTGGGGAAATTGCAGCAGCAGTACCTTAAAAGCGATCGAAAGCGGCAAGCCGGATTCCGTGACTCGGCGAATCAGTTCAAACAGGGCCCCTACGGACACCCCCAACGACGAGAAGGCTCCTACTCCAAACAAAAACGGCGCAATCAATTCTGTGGCGATGTAGCGATCCATGACAGAGAGTTTGAATGCCCCATCCCAGCGGAACGGCAGGCGAGGAAGCTTCGAGAAACCAGCGGACATAGATCTCCTTCATCACAGTTGAAAGCTTTCACCAAGGTAATATTGTCGCACCAGCGGATTTTCATAGAGTTCATCCGAGCTACCGGCAGCCAAAATTTGACCATCTCGCATGATGTACGATCGATTAGTCGTGGCTAGGGTTTCTCGAACGTTGTGATCAGTGATAAGAATTCCCATCTGCCGACTGCGTAATCGCGAAATGATGTCTTGAATTTCAGCGACCGCAATGGGGTCAATGCCTGCAAAGGGTTCATCTAAAAACAAAAATTTGGGGCCATGCGGACCCGCTGCCAAGGCACGGGCGATTTCTGTCCGACGGCGCTCTCCTCCCGATACGCGATTTGCCAGAGTTCTTGCTACTTTTTCTAACCGAAATTCTTTGAGCAAATAATGCAGCCGATCGTGATGTTCATCGGTTGGAATGCCCGTTTGTTGCAGCACAAGAAGAATATTGTCTTGAACGCTGAGGTGGCGAAACACGCTGGGTTCTTGTGCTAAATAGCCAATTCCCAACCGAGCACGCTCGAACATCGGCAAACACGTGATATCTTGCTCATCAAGCCAGACCTTGCCTTGGTCAGGTTTTTCTAAACCTGTCGCAATGTAAAACGTTGTGGTTTTACCAGCACCATTAGGTCCCAATAGCCCCACTACTTCACCACGACAAACAGACAAGTAGACGCGATTGACTACGACGCGCCGACCATAAGCTTTGTGAACATTTTCTAGTACTATTTTCTCTAGCACTATTTTCAACGAGTTGCTCTCAAGAACTGCCAGGATCAAAGTTCAGGACTTGATTGTAGCAGAGAGCGCTACAAATCTTAGCAAAAGCGAAGTCCCCCGATCGCTATAGGATGGGAATTACCAAGTTTAAGGACTCAGAGGAGCTTTAAACTCTGGCTTGGGATTAAACGGATTATCCTCAGTTACCGTTCCTGTGGTCGAACCAGTTGGTGAACCGTTTGATGAACCAACCGATGAACCAGTTGTGGTAGAAACGGTATTTGTATCTTGAATAAGATAGATGGATTCTACCTGTTGCCCACTGTCAGGAAGGGCTACAAATCGTCCTTCATCAACCAGATAGGTAATGATCTCGCCGCGCAAACTATTTCCTGCTTGTAATACATAAACATCCCCAGTCAACACAATCCGGCGTTCGCGGCTGTAATACTGGGCTTGCACGGCTGTTGCTTGAATTTGGCGAGCCGGGTAATTGATTTGCACATTGCCACGGGCTGTAATCACACCTGTAATAGCGTTGGCTTCTTGGACATCAGCCCTTAAAGTCAACGCTTGACTACTGTTGGCAGTCTGTGCCTGAGCAGACTCAGGAAAGGTGACAGGAGTGAGGGTTACGCCCATCAATGTAGAAATTGATAAGAGCGCTAGCCCCAGCCACTGAAATTTGAACCAATACCACGATCGAGAGACGGACACCATAGCACTAGAAAATAAGCGATGAATCAAAAATAACAACTGAACTAGTGAATATTAGCAGTGATACCCTACTGTCTTGGCGATTATGTCTGGCCTGGTCTATCTAACTGTCTAGCTGTATGTTAGTTTACTTGGCTACCCCATCAGTATATTTAATCAGTATATTTAAGTTAAGAAGCAAATCGCCGATTGAATGTTTCAACGGTGCTTTCACACTCGCTGGTTTGGCTTTACTGGTTTGACTTTATGACCTAACCTGACGAGACCCTGTAAAGGGAATGTTCAACAAAGGGTCGTCTGAACGATCGTTAGAGGGTGTTTAACCTGCACTCTACCATCACTAATCATCCCTGCAATCATCCAACCGGACAGAAATGATGAGCGTAACAAGACGGCAGCCGCATAGACTGGACGCAGTTTAAGCCAATCCTTGATTAGCTGCATACCTTGGCAATGACTGGTAATTGTAAAGGTAAAGTAAGGCGATCGGCATCAGCCGCTGAATGATTTGATTGCACCAATGCCGCCAACAGAGGAACTTGGTCTGGAGTAGCATGCTGCAACACTACCAGTAAATTCACACATTGATTCACCAAGTCAGCCACATCAATCTCGGCAAAATCGGGTTGATAGCGCCGCAGCCGATTAATTCCCTCACCCAGCAAAATTGTAGCGCCGCGCAGATTTTGATTGCCTAGATGATAAAGTGCAACTGCAACTTGCAAAATTCCTTGATAAAAAGTTTTTTGCGGATCAGAAGCTTCAATCCAAATTGCCTCTAAGGTATCGTGACAGGCGTAGTATTCACCCTGGTTGAACTGCTCCACCCCTTGCCAAAACTCTGTCGCCACCGCTTCACTCATATCCTGCTCCTGTGCAGCCTTACCTCACCCTAGCCTGAAACCATAGAACTCTACTATTATTTCAATCTCAACTATTTCAATCTCAACCCCCAACCCTCGATGCCAAAATCCCTACCTTTCGATCCCTAGTCCTCAGAAGGGCAGTCAAGCTATAATCTTGGCGGAGCATAGGCACATACTAATTTATGAGCAACCCTTTGGTACATGCTTTTTTTGTGGGCAGAGCATTTGCAGAAGCAGTTGGAGAACAGGTTGAAAATGCCGTGACCAATGCTCTAAGCGAGCTTGGCAAATTTGATGCAGAACAGCGAGAGCGCTTGCGTCAGTTTACAGAAGAGGTGCTGCAACGGGCATCCTATGCTGAGCAAATGACGATGCAGGGACGATCGTCTGGTTCTACCAACGCGGCCACTTCCACAGATTTACAGGCCATGATTGATGATTTGCGGGCAGAAACGGCTCAACTGCGAGCCGAACTACAGCGATATCGCAATCGCTCTTGATCACGTGCGCGGGATGAGTGACTCACAGCCTTACATGGGAGACGTAGAAACTGGTTCACGCTGGAACCGCAATCAATTGAGTGGCAAGGCCTATCGTTGGAGTCGAGAGAATTACTCGAAACGCCGTCGATCGATCGACATTTGGGCCTTTGTCCTTAAGCTCCTAGCAGCACAGTGGGCTTATAACAAAGCTTGGACCTATCCAAACGGTATGACGGACGAAGCCAGAACGAAGCGCCGTCGATCCCTAGCTGTTTGGATTCGAGAAACGCTGCTGGATTTAGGGCCCACGTTCATTAAAGTGGGGCAGATGTTTTCTACCCGTGCCGATTTGTTTCCGGCTGAATTTGTTGAGGAATTGTCAAAACTTCAAGATCGAGTGCCGGCGTTTAGCTACGAGCAGGTTGAGACAATCATTGAACAAGATTTTGGCAAGTCCATTCCTGCTCTATATAGCAGCTTCGACCCGATTCCCATTGCAGCAGCCAGTCTGGGGCAAGTACACCGGGCCCAACTTCACACGGGCGAAGAGGTGGTAGTGAAGGTGCAGCGCCCTGGTTTGAAAAAGCTATTTACCATCGATCTGGAAATTCTCAAGGGTATTGCCCATTATTTTCAAAAACATCCTAAATGGGGACGAGGACGCGATTGGATTGGCATCTATGGTGAATGTTGTCGCATTTTGTGGGAAGAGATTGAATATCTCAACGAGGGGCGCAATGCTGATGCGTTTCGCCGCAATTTTCGCGAGGAAGATTGGGTCAAGGTTCCCAAAGTTTACTGGCGATATAGCTCTCCTCGGATTTTGACGCTGGAATATATGCCCGGTATCAAAATTAGCCACTATGAGGCCCTGGAAGCTGCTGGACTTGATCGCAAGGAACTGGCCCGCTTAGGAGCCAAGGCCTATCTGCAACAGTTACTGAATGATGGGTTTTTTCATGCCGATCCGCATCCAGGCAACATTGCTGTTAGCCCCGACGGGTCGTTGATCTTCTATGACTTTGGCATGATGGGACGAGTTAATCCCATCACACGTGAGAAATTGCTTGATACCTTTTTTGGAATTGCCCAAAAAGATGCCGATCGTGTGGTGGCGTCGTTAATTGAATTGGGAGCACTGGCTCCGGCAGAGGATATGGGCCCAGTGCGCCGATCGATTCAGTACATGCTGGATCACTTTATGGATCAACCGTTTGAAAATCAATCGGTGGCGGCAATCAGTGATGATTTGTATGAAATTGCCTACGATCAACCTTTTCGATTTCCAGCTACCTTTACCTTTGTAATGCGAGCCTTTTCTACCCTCGAAGGGGTGGGCAAGGGACTCGATCCGGAATTTAACTTTATGGAGGTTGCAAGACCGTTTGCAATGCAAATTATGACAAATGGCAATGGTTCAAAGTCTAACGGTCTGTCGGATGGGCTATTTAATGAATTGGGGCGACAAGCTGCCCAAGTCAGCAGTACAGCATTGGGGTTGCCACGTCGGTTAGAAGATACCCTGGAAAAACTCGATCGTGGTGACATTCGGGTCCGAGTCCGATCGACTGAAACTGACCGAGCTTTACGCCGGGTTAGTGGCGTTAATATGGGAACAAACTACACCTTGCTGGTGGGAACGTTCACTCTCTCTGCTACCCTTCTGTTTATTAATCAGTATTTGTGGTTAGCGGCGCTGGCAGCGTTGTTAGCCTTGGTGGCTGGGGTTGCCCTCGTCCGACTGTTGATTCGGCTCGATCGGCTCGATCGCATGTTCTGAGCGCTTTAAGCTTATGTCCAAGTCCATGTCTATCCCGTTTGCGATGTTGGTTATGCCATGAAACGCCTTTTCACGGGTCTAACCGATCCGGGACTGCTTCGTGCTATCAATCAGGATGACTATTACATCGACCCGCACGGCCGTTTCTTTATTGTGGCAGACGGCATGGGTGGACATGCAGGAGGACAGGAAGCGAGTCGGTTAGCAACCCAAGCAATTCAAACTTACTTAAACGACTATTGGCACTCGCCGGAAGCCTCAGATGTGTTGCTAGAGCAAGCGTTTCTGAAAGCCAATCAGGCCATTTTGCAAGACCAATCAAAACACCCTGAACGCTCAGATATGGGAACCACGGCTGTGGCCGTCATGTTTCGTCACGACCAATCTTGGTGTGCTCATATTGGCGATTCACGCCTGTACCGTTTGCGGGGGGCCAAACTTCATCAAATCACTGAAGATCACACATGGGTGGCACGAGCGATGCGACTGGGAGATATTACTCCCGATCAAGCTCGGAATCATCCGTGGCGGCATATTCTGTCGAAGTGCTTGGGGCGCGAAGATCTCCGGCACGTTGAGGTACAGCCATTTGATCTACAGCCTCACGATCGCTTGCTGTTGTGTAGCGATGGGCTAACCGAAGAACTATCAGATACCCTCATTGCCTCACACTTGAAAACCATTCGTGCCTGCGATCGGGCGGCATTGGCGCTGGTGAATGCTGCTAAAGATAAGGGGGGTCGCGATAATATCACGGTGGTGATTATTGCATTTGATGACTCGCCTACGGAAGACAGATTCTACTTGGGATAAATAATGCTATAAGGTATGGCGGTATATCGCTTATCTTGTGCTGCATCAGTATTCTGGTTCCATGCGATCGTTTTTTCGTTCTTCTTTGGCAAAGCAGACATCTCAAGTTCGTTCAGCCCGGGGAACTTGGTCTCGTTCTTCTCTGTTAGGGCTAGTCTCCCTCATGCTGCTACTGGGTTCAAGTTCCCAACTCTTAGAAGATTTCTGGGCGTCTCCACAGGCAGTCTTGGTGTTGGGTGGTGCTACCGAACGAGAGCAATTCGCGGCGGAATTTGCTCGGCAGCATCCAGCCTTGCCGATTTGGGTATCTTCGGGCAGCAACCCCGAATATGCCGAGTGGCTCTTCGCAGAAGCAGGGATCGCCGCCGATCGAGTTCATCTAGACTATCGCGCTGTTGATACTGTGACTAACTTCACCACCTTGGTTGATGAATTCCAGCGGCAGGGAATCAACAGCGTCTACGTCATTACCTCTGACTATCACATGCGGCGCGCGGTTGTCATTGGTGAGATTGTTCTAGGGAGCCGAGGCATTACCCTAGAACCGATCGCGGTTCCCTCAAAGCACGCCAACGAACCCTTAGACAAAGTGGTGCGGGATGCGGCCCGCTCGATTCTTTGGATCACAACCGGACGCACGGGCGCGAACTTAGCCCATCTCTTGCGCCTGACACCGTCCAACACAGCGGGAATTGGAGAGGAACCTTAACCTACTGATTCAAAATCAGACTGGGGCTGCCCCCGGCCTCGGTCATGACTCCATTTTCCCAACGCACCGCTGTCAAAATCGCCTCGTTAAAGTTGGTGTTGCGGAGGATGGCATCGGTGAAATCAGCCCGAGTCAGATCTGCTCCCCAGAATGAGGTTCCCCACTTGGTGACTACATTGAACGCCACTGCCATAATCTGAGCATGTCTTCGATCGCCATTGAGGGCCCGCCAAGTGATGATAGCACTCATAGCAATCACAATAATCGCCAGTCCGATTGCCGATTCGCCTGCCGTAGGTACCGCAATCAGCAGAAACGGAATCCCAAACGCAATCAAGACTGCTAGCGCTGCCCATGCATTCCAAGCTAGGGTTGTCACTGCTGTAGCCAAGACCAAAAACGTTGTCACCGCTGCGACAAACGACGCCACCGTAATCGCGATGGCGATCGCCCCAGCCGAAATGACAGCAGCGGAACTGGCCAGCGCGACCATGCCAGAAAAAATAAACGCTAAGATAAACACACTAAAACTAGCCGCTAGGCCATTGCGAATGGCGATCGCCGCAAAGCCAATCAGCACTCCCAACGTCAGCCATTTAGGAATTAGATCAACCAAGTGGCTGCTGTGAAACCGAAACTCGACTACGCGATCAACCAACCCGGCTGAAGCTCCCAACAAGGCGGCGGCGGCAATAAACACTAGACTCATAATCACAGCGGCGTGGGGCTGAAGTCCAGCTTTGGCTTTGGCAAAGGTTGTGTTTCTCAAAATCGCGTTTGTGAAGTCTGTGCCACGAATGTCAGCTTTGCTAAAATCTGCATCCGACAAATCCTTACCACGAAACGATTTTCCCCTTAAATCTAAACCGCGAAAATTGCGTTCACCCTGTTGATATTGAGTTAGAAGCTGCTCTACTTTCATGCGTTTCAATTCCACCACCTGCTCTTTCATGACCGTAAATTCCACTCAGTAGTGTTGCTGCGCAAATTAGCACTCTCATGTAGTAACGCTGAGAACGATGCCCGTATGCACAAGCTGACATACCGACCTTTGTACAGTGATGTACGGCAATGAGGTTGAGGGGTTCCTCGCCCTCCCAGTAGACAACTCCCCTTACTTGAGGCAATCTTAACAGAGAACCTTGGCATCATTAGAAAAATGTTAAAATAAGCACATAGAATTTTTAGGTTTAGAATAAAAATTTTTGTCAATAATTCGTCAACAGTCAGCTACGATTCAAGTTATTCATTTTATTCCCTTAATCACAAATGTTTCGGATTTTACCTAAGTCATTCTCAGTTTATGTTTTTCTTTATACATGAATTACCGGTATTCAAAAGAGTTATCAAGGAATCAGCAATCCGATCGGCGGCTCCGGATGTTCCCATTCGATTACGTCCATTGGCGGCAATTAGTTGCAAGCGATCGGGAGTTTGCAGTAGCGTTTGAACCGCTGGCACGATTTCGGCAGGTGAGTTAACTAGAGTGACAGACGTCCCCAACAAACGAGTTTGGGCTTCGGCAAAGGCAGGCGTAAACTGTGGCCCTCTACCTGACAGGATAAACGCTGGTTTCCCCAATCCCACAAACTGTTCTGTGGCCGTTCCTGCCATCGCAATGGCAAAGTCCGCTTGGTGCAGACAATCGTTAAACCCCGATGGCACAAGCAGTAGCCGCGCATGAAGTTGGCTCAAGGTCTGGTAGGGATGTGAACTAGAAGCCCCACTCGATCGCCAGCCGAATGCCGTGGCCGCCTGCTGAAATTGAGCCAGATCCAAGCTAGGGGCAAGGGCCGCCAAAAACACAAGCTTTTGCCATTGAAATACCGGAACCAGAGTAGCCACTGCTTGTAGAATTAATTGCCAGTTTTCATATGCTTCGGGTGATCTAGACCCCGGCAGCAGCACAAAGGTGAGCGATCGGGAATCTATACGAGTCTCAGCACTAGTATCAACATTCAACCCAAAGTCAAGTCCAACCGGATCTAAGCCATCCATCATCGGATTCCCTACATCAAACGTCGGAATAGCCCAGCGCTTTAGGATCAAGGCAGTGAGCCGATCGCGGGGAAATACAGCCCGACAGCGGGGATGCTGCATCAACCATCGCTCCCAGGGTAAATACACAGAGCCAGACCAACTTTCCAGACGTTCAAACCAAGACCGACGCGGCAACAGTCCCTTTTCATCGCGTAAATAGTATTCTGACTTAGCTGTACCCACGAACGCATAAGAAGCTCCGCTGCTCCAAGCAAACAACAGTGGCACAATATCCCCAACTGCTAATATAAACGCTCCAGCTTTCGCCCAAGCGCGCACAGTTTGAAGCTGAGTTTGAGTTAGCCGCAGCAATCCGCCCTGCAAATCTCGTAGTAATTGTCGCCCGTCCATGTACACGAAACCACCCGAAGGCATCGCTCTGACTGATCCGGCGATCGGAATATCGTGTGCTGTATAGACGTGCCCTTCGCCTACAATGGGAAGAGCCGCTATGTCTGGGCAACTTGGGCGCTGTTGCAACGCTTGCAGGATGCGCAGTGCAATTGTGTCTTCGCCATGTCCGTTACTGAGGCAGAGCAATTTCATAGGATTGTTTCATTGAGCAATTGTATGGAAAAGGAACCAAGCACCAAAGATTGCCGATCGTGAATGGTTAAAGGGTGAATAGCAAAAACCAGCGGCTAATAGTAGGCTGGATTTGGACTTTCTAGAATAGACGATGACCACCGGGTTGGTCTTAATTGCAGCGATTTTGGTGTTGGGGGGGGTCATTGCCACCGTTGGCGATCGTTTGGGCACCAAGGTAGGAAAGGCTCGACTGAGTTTGTTTAACCTGCGGCCCCGCCAAACTGCCACGTTAATTACTATCTTGACGGGTAGCATCATTTCAGCGTCAACCTTTGCCATCTTGTTTACCGTCAGTGACCAACTGCGAACGGGCGTATTTGAACTGCGCGAAATTCAACGGGATTTGTCCGATGCTCGGCAAGAGCTAGAAGAAATTACCACTGAAAAAGAAGATATTGAGGACGAGTTAGCCAGTTCGCGGCAAGAGCAAATTGCGGCACAACGCCGCCTCGAGGAAATCAACAAATCCTTGCAGGCGTCGCTGGAGCGGCAAGCTCAAACTGAATCGGCATTGAACAGTACTCAGGAACAATTACAGCAAATTCAGGGACGCTTTCAGCAGGCACAGTCTTTGTTAGCCGCCGTTTCTGGACAAGCCATTACCCTCCGATCGGAAATTCAACAGCTTCAAGCCGATCGTCAAGAACTAATTCGTCAACGGGATGAGGTGCGCTCTCAAATTGCCCAACGTGATCAGGAAATTGCTCAGCGCGATCGCGCCATTACCGAGCGGGAAGAACAACTGCAACTTCTAGAAAATCAATACGTTTATCTCACCCAACAGGTACAAACCTTAGAACGAGAATTTCAAGCACTCCGACAGGGGAATGTAGCCTTGCTGCGTGGACAACCCCTTGCGACAGGGGTTGTGCGGATTATTACTCCCGATGCTGCTCCACAGGCGATCGAACAGTTGCTGAACCAAGCCAATCGGCTCGTGTTACAACGAGTTTTGCCTGGTGCAAGTGATCTAGAAGAACAGGTGATTCAAGTGACAACGACGGCCGTTGAACAAGCGGTACAGCAAATTGCAGATGGTCAAGACCATGTCATTCGGGTGCAGTCGGCTGGTAACTATGTGGTGGGTGAACCGTGTGTACTGGCAGGAAGAGCGTGCATTGGTGTTGACATTACAACGGCTGTCAACCAACTGATTTTCCGACAGGGCGATGTGGTGGCATCAACGGCGGTGAACCCTTCCACAATGACCGATCAAGAACTGGCAGAGCGAATTTTGTTGCTAATTGCAGCAGCACAATTTCGGGCCCGGCAGGCAGGAATTCTTCCAGACACGATCCAAATTTCAGATAATCGGCGGGAGACGGCGCTGGAGTTCATTAATCGCGTGAAGCAACACAACCAACCTGTGGAAATTCAGGCGATCGCGGCGGCAGATGCTTACACAGCCGGATTACAGATTGAACTGGCGGCGGTTCAAAACGGACAAATTTTGTTTAGTACTCAAGCGGGGCGGCTACCGTAATGGTGGTAATGGATGATGGGTAATCGGTACGGAGAGGAGAGGTATCTAAGCGTCGATTCGCTTACTAAGAAAGCTAGATGAAGGCTACCTTTGCACATTTTTGGGCTCTCACCCCACTCCCCGATCTCTGCTTTCTACCCCATAGTCCCCCGGCTTAGTACGAGGTTGAGCGCAGTCTCGATCGATGGTCAGTCGATCGATGTAGAGTGGAGCCTTTGGGACTCGAATCGGTTGAGCTTAAACTTGAGCCTAAACTCGAGCCTAAACTTAATGTCCAGTTGATTTCTTCCCATAACGAATGATTGGTTGTCCGAAAATCAAATAGCATGGCGGCTACGCTGACCAGCAAGAAGGTGGTTCCTGCGACAAATAGAATCAGTGCGCCTTGAATCAACCAATTTGATTGAATCAGCGTTCGACAGGCAATGACTAAAGTGCTGCCAATGCAAAGCAATAAGGCGCTTTGGGCCATAAGAACGCTGACATGGGCAATCTGATAGTGCTGTCGCAAGTGACGCAGTTGGACTTTTAGCGGTATGAGCCGATCGTGACGGCTGAGATCGGCGGCTCTCAATAATTCTAAATAGTTTCGCTGTACTCCTTGCAGGCGATGAAGCATTGAACTATGACGCATTAGCACAGCGCTCAGCAGAATGGTACAGGCAGTCATCAAAAGCGTGGAATTAAGAATCAAGCGGATTAGCTGGTCGGTTTGTTCAACGCTCATACAGCCCCTAATATAGATAGTACAATCGTATTAAATTAGTGCTGTGATTTTGCATTGATTTCAGTAAAGTTTTTTGTCGCATTTTAATACAGGGGGAACGATCGCACTGTTAGGGCTGACTCTTGAGTTCGCGGTCTATCCGTTATAGAGCTTAACAGTGTTGGATTGGACGCCCACATTTATCTGTTGCCATCCGCTAACCCAATTGCAGTGATAACGGTTGTAACGGATGGGACAGAAATTCATTAAATTGGTTAAGTTGAAACTAACCATTTGGGCGATAGTGCGGGGAACACTTGGGTGTATGGTGATGCAGAGGATCTGTTGCGAAGGAAATTAGAACCACGAAGTCACCGTAACGCAACCCAGTCCTGGCAGTTTCGTGTTTTGTTGAATGAACGGGCATGAAAAACTTTCAAGATTCATCGGATGAGCAATTTGAATCTGGGCAGGACAACAAAGTTCCGAAAGACCCAGTTTTTCAGCAGCAAGTTCAACGACTGCACCGTCTAACGGTTTATAGTCGCTGGATGCTTGTCGCGTTGCTGTGGCTTTGTGTTGCACCCTTATGTTTGTGGGCCTTGCGATCGGAGATTGCCCTGTGGCTAGACTATTTCACTTGGACAGCCGTTCGCTACACCATCCTTTATAACCGCATTCCGGCATTGGGGTTGATTTTTTGTGTTGCTGTTACAGTCTCTGTGTTGCTGTGGCAAAGCCGGGCAATTCTGTGGGGGCTGCCACCGGAACACCGCAATTATTTAGAAGCGCAAGTGCTAAGAATTCGCCGTCAAGGCCGAAGCCATCCCCTATGGAAGTGGGTTTGTGAACCATAGAGGTTGATGAAAGAGTGGCTCGATATAAAGGAACCAGAGTGTGGGATCATGACTCAATGCAACAAGACGGAATTGGGCCATTATGCAACCGATCGATTGGCTGATAGTTTTGCTGTACCTGGTGCTGACTATGGCATTGGGGCTATACCTAACCCGCAAAGCCTCTGGAAGCTTAGTTGATTTTTTTGTGTCGGGACGATCCCTGCCCTGGTGGTTGGCAGGAACCAGTATGGCGGCCACAACCTTTTCGATCGACACACCGTTATATGTGGCAGGTGTGGTGGGAAATCGCGGCATTGCTGGCAACTGGGAATGGTGGAGTTTTGGGATTGCTCACTTAATTTTGATTTATGTGTTTGCGCGGCTGTGGCGGCGATCGGAAATTGTCACAGATGCGGAGTTGACGGAGATGCGATATGGCGGTCGCATGGCGGCAATTCTGCGGGGAACCAAAGCATTTTTGTTTGCTGTACCCATTAACTGTATCGGCATCGGCTATGCCATGTTGGCGATGGTCAAGGTGATTGATGCACTGGAGCTTTGGCAAAGTTTGGGCATCACACCAGGCGATACTTTGAAGCTGTGGAGCGTGATTGGTGTCAGCATACTGGTGCTAATCTATTCTGGCTTTTCTGGACTATGGGGTGTGGTCGTTACGGATTTCTTTCAGTTTTTCCTGGCACTGTTGGGTGCATTTGTCGTAGCAGCGGCAGCGATCGGGCAGGCAGGCGGAATGCGACCGCTCATTGATCAAGCTCAGCAAGCTACCAGTATCGATGTATTATCGTTCGTTCCGGTGACGATTGGTGGAGCGAATGGTTGGTTAACTTGGAGCGACACAGCGGGAATTACAGCCAGTACCTTTGCCGCCTATGCAGTAGTGCAGTGGTGGTCGTTTCGTCGCAGTGATGGCGGTGGCGAGTTTGTGCAACGGTTGGCGGCTGCTAAAAATGAGGCCGAGGCCGAAAAAGCCGCCTGGTTTTTTAATATTCTGCATTATATGGTTCGCACCTGGCCGTGGATTGCCGTTGCCTTGGCAGCGATCGCGTTGTATCCAGACTTAGCCGATCGAGAATTGGGCTATCCTCGGCTAATGCTCGACTTTTTGCCGCCTGTGTTATTAGGATTGGTGGTGGCTTCGCTCCTAGCAGCATTCATGAGTACGGTCTCAACGCTCATCAATTGGGGTGCATCTTATCTCACTAATGACCTCTATGGGCGATTCATTAAACCAGATGCCAATCAATCTGAATTAGTTGCTGTTGGACGGATAACATCGGTTCTGGTTACAATTTTAGGTGCATTAGCCGCCTTCTTCTCGGATGATGTAGCAACCGTGTTTCGATTAGTGATCGCCATCGGAACTGGTCCAGGTCTAGTACTGATCTTACGATGGTTTTGGTGGCGCATCAATGCTGCCGCAGAACTGGCCGCGATGCTCGCTGGCTTTGTGATTGGTCTTGTTACCAGTGTAGTTCCGGTGTTGACGATCGAGGATTTTGGTTGGCGACTGATTGTGACTTCGCTGCTGACGGCTGTAATTTGGATTACAGTTATGTATCTAACTCCACCTGAATCGGATGCTACGCTGGATGCCTTTTACTGCAAAATTCGTCCGGGTGGCCCTGGTTGGTCGCGACAACAAGCCCGCACCCGCTTACTGCCAGCTCAGGATTTAGGACAAGATATCAAACGCACGATCGCAGCAGCCCTATTACTGTTTGGTGCCATGTTTGCAGTGGGTGGATTTTTGTTGTTACAACCGTTGATGGGTTGGGTATCACTCATAATCGCCGTTGCAGGTTGGATGTGGCTCCGTCAATTGGGGCGATCAACCGTGATGCCAATCGCACGACCCGGATTAGAGAATCCAGAGTTAAATCGATCAGACGATCGGCCATAGATGGAAAGTTAGAGAACGCAGGGAAGTTATACCAAGGTTCGACGACTCCGCCAACCTAGCCCAATCGCCACTAGTAGTAGTGGCAGCAGCACCATCACCAAGGCAGTCATAGGAGTAGCCGGAATATTGAGCCATGGAGCAAGATAGCGAATGGCAACTGCTAGCCCTGCCGACAGGGACAGCACCTTAAGGACAAACATGATTTGACTAGTCATACATAATCGCAATGAAAAAGCACTCTATGTAAGAGTGCTTTTAGCCTACTGCATTCAGGGAGAGGCGCGAGATCAACGCCTCACGAACCCAAAAAACACTGTGAACTGTTTAGTTACTGGACGTCCAAACGATGAACCGGAGCACCCCGATAGGTTAAGGAGGCAGGGATAGGTTGGCTGACCGGACGCTTGGGCCGACGCAGCCTGACCGCTGCCCCTCGATAATGTCCCACAACGCCATTCTCGGTCATTTCGATCGGTGTCTCGTCATGATGGTAGATTGCACCACGGTAATGTAGTTCCATCGGTTCGCCTCGTGATTCTCAACAAAAATATGGTTATGAGGCGCGTTCCTTCGGGAAATTCTCCCTACTTCCGTCCCCTTTAGGTTTCAATACCAATTAAAAGCCTAGAAGGGGATGAACGATTGAATTTCTGTATCTATTGTTACCGTTTTCCGGGAAGTTGTCAACTTTAAACAGCGAGGTCAGATACAATTCGTAACCAAACGGTTCGATCGCGTGACCCATCAAATTCGCAAAGGTAGATGAACTGATAGGTTCCTAGCAGTAGGTTTCCGCTCCCAATGAATACCGTCTTGGATGGACCAATCAGAGCGGCTTTGATGTGAGAGGGCGCATTTTTGTTAGTCGTCTGATGTAGATAGGGCAAATCTTTCGGAACCAAGCGATCGAGAGCATTCAACAAATCCACATGCACATTTGGATCAGCGTTTTCTTGAATTAAAATGGCAGCGGTTGTATGAGGGACATAGATGGTACAAGCTCCTTCGGTAATTCCAGTTGTGGCGATCGCCTGCTGCACTTGCGATGTAATATTGATAATTTCAGTTTTTTGCTGAGTGGCAACGTTAAATGATTGGCGTGTCGCTGTTTGCTGCATGATGGCAAGCCTCCTTTGGTTGCGGCTAAGTTTAGTTTGGTTTCTTAATCGGATGGCTGCGATACGGCCCCCTGGAGATCAAGTTGCAGCGCTTTTACCTCAACTTTGACTCCTTCTGCCGTCCAGGCCCTTGCCATTGCTGTTGTCACCGCGGAGGCATGGGGTTGATCGGTCAAGGCTAACAGCGTGGGACCGGCTCCACTAATCACTAGTCCATAGGCTCCGGCGGCATGAGCCGCAGACTCAACAGCAGCATATCCTCCAATCAACCGTTGGCGATAGGGCTGATGAATTCGATCGTGCAGAGCAGCCCGCAACCAGCTAGCGTCTCCGGTGGCTAAGCCCCGCAGCAATAATCCCAAGTGGGCCACGTTAAAAATGGCATCGGCACGGGCATAGTTCGTTGGTAGAACTCGTCGGGCTTCGGCGGTTGAAAGTTCAAAATCGGGCATTGCCACGATCGCGACGATACTGCCATGCCACGGTACATCACAGATTGTCCAACTACCATCAGCATTCGATGCTGCCAATTGACAGCCACCCAGCAGCGCCGGTACAACATTATCAGGATGTCCTTCGAGTTCGATCGCCAACTTTACCACCTCTGCCAGAGCAAAGGGCGAGCCAGCCAGGATATTTGCGCCTACCAATCCTCCCACGATCGCCGTAGCCGAACTCCCCAACCCTCGCGCTAACGGAAACCCTAGCTCAATCACAATGTGTACTGGAGGCGGAGTTTGCTGTAACTGTTGAAATAGCCGAACAAATGCTTGATAGGCCAAATTGCTGGCATCAGCTTTGACGCGCTCTGCTTCCGCCCCTCTCACCTCAATTACAGGCGATACGTCGGCAGCAGACAGTTGGGCAAACTGAAATTGGTTATATAGCGTTAGGGCGGCCCCAATGCAGTCAAATCCTGGTCCCAAATTGGCGGTTGTGGCAGGAACCCTCACCGTGACAAACGCTTCAGACATGGATCAAAACTTCAGAAGAATCAAGTGCAACCTCTGAGTGTACTGGGAATTAGTGGGCTGCGATCGATTCTTGAGGGGCAATCGGTAAAACTGTGTATTTGCTTCAGCGCTCTTTTGCCAAAACCCATTGAACCAACCTCGATCGAACTCAGGTGAAAGAACTACCGGGATGAAGCACCAGGGCTTATATCGTCCATCTCGGTAATTACAACATTAGGTATGGCTAAATGGCGATTAAACCTGACTGTCCCTCTCACCCTAGCCCTCACCTGTTAGGAGAGGAAACAAGTGATCCGGCTCTCTGCTCCCGCCGGGAAAAGGGTGGGGGATGAGGGCAACTCCGACGGGAATGGAGCCAAACCAAACACTGATGGGTATGTGGGATAATCCTGGTTCAGATCGAGAACAACGGTTACAGAACTGTGGGGCAAAACCGTGAACTCTAGGTTGAGGGCGGTCACGAACAAGGTAACGAATTAAATCTCACTCAGTTACAGGGGGACAGGCATGAAGCGACAAACATGAACGGCAAATCTCTGCTAAGCAGCCGTCACCATCATTTTTTTCAACAGTTTCAAGCCACGTTTAACTCGACGAGAAACGGTTACAGCACTAATGCCCAAGCGCTCGGCGGTCTCTTTTTGGGTCAGATCATATAGAAAAACAAACTCCAGTACTTCACGAGTGCGCTTTTCGAGTTGCACCAAGGCTTGCTGTAAGCGAATTTGGTCTTCTTGGGCCAGTTGAAAGCTGTGGTATTGGGCATCCGGTACAAGATCACCAAGCGAGGTGGAACCTTCGTCTTCGTCACGGATAGGTGCATCTAAGCTCAGCGGTGCACGGTTTCGGTAAGCCAGCTTAATTTCTTGCCATTCATTGAATGAAATCTGTAGTACGGCTGCTACTTCTGCATCGGTGGGTTGGCGGTTCAGTTTAACCTGTAGTTCGCGGGTGATGTTGGCCGCTTGGTGTTGCAGGGCTTGCCAGCGACGTGGAATCCGAACAGGCGAGCCTTTGTCCCGCAGATAGTGCTGAATTTCGCCGCGAATGTAGGGAATGGCGAAGGAACTGAACGCATGTCCTTTGGAAACATCAAAGCGCTCGATCGCCCGAATCAATCCCATGCTGCCAACTTGCAGTAAATCTTCATAGCTTTCCGTACATTGATTGACCCAGTGATGAGCTTCTTTCCTAACTAAGCCATAGTTCAGTTGCACAAGACGATTACGCAGAGACGCAGAAGGATGTTTGTAATACTCTCGCAATAGTTCTAACGTTTCGCTTTTGAGTTCGCTGGTAATTGAGATAAGCATGACAAGGTTCAGGTATATGGGGCGCTTAATAGATTCTTAAGTTTTCTGATTAAACGTATTCGGTTGCACAAACTTGCAACAACTGAGTTTTTACTGAACCTCGGTTTTGCGTCTCTGGCGCTGCCCGCTATAACCCCCATTTGCAGAGCAAAAGATTAAGCAAATGTCTGCATCGCAAGGGTTATAGGGATTATGACCAACTGTATCTAGACTCACGAATTATACGGAGACGATCGAGCCTGACGACTGGGCACCTCTCTGTGCAGATGGTTCTGAGCAGATTCTCAGCCAGAGATTGGAATGGGGATGTCCTGCTCAACAAAAAAAGAGGGGGAGTCCCCTCTTTGTTAACGCCTTAAAAGTTAGTTTAGGTGTTGTTGCTAACCGGATTGATACTGATGGACAGTGCCACTAGGCAGCGGGTTCCACACGACCGTAGAAAATTCCTTGAATTTTCACATCGACGGGTTCTTTTCCACCCATATCTGTATCCGATGGTTGGATACTTTCAAAGGTTCCAGCAATTTCCCCAGTTGCTCCATTCACCTGAGCGACTTGTAAAGAAATTTCGCCACGTCCTGTCACAAACGCTTTGGTGTTTTCTTTCACGAGTTCTTCAGAGTCAGCTCGTGACGGCAGGGCGATCGCATTGTCATATCCTGTGGTTAAACCACGTCCTTTCGGATCAAGGAAATTGGAAGTGCGATAGGAAGGTACTTTAAACTCGCCCACAAAGTCGGTCGAGGTTGTAATTGCCTTTAACCCTGGCTGCGACTTTGCCACCAAATCTTTGATGGTGAACAGGAAGGGATACATTTCGCCACCCGGCAATTTCACGGTAATGGCTTGGAAATCAAATCCATCTTTCTCAACAAAGGTGAGGCTACCGTCTCCACCAACTTTGAGATCTCCACTAACCTGATCGAGGGTGGAGGTGTAACGAGTCAGCGGTTTGCCCGCAATAAATCGGGCTTCTTGCCGCTTACCCGTTGTTTCCTCTTTCACAAAGAAGTTCGTTGGCTCTAAACAAAGACCAGTGATCACATAAGACTCGTTTGGGTCGAGGGGCAGAGAGCCGCGACGAACTTCTTCAATTTTGGGACAGGTATTAGCGAGGCCTGTGCCTCGAATTTGATCGTAGGTTAATGCAGCGGTTGAGTCGGTTGGACTCTCGCTGCAAGCTGTAATCAAACCTAGACATATGGCTAGGAATGCAGCAACTAAAGCGCGATACCTCATGGTCAACCTCTAATATTGAATGTGAAAACCCTACCAGTGTGATTTTAAAATTGATCAATCCAATCGCTTAGACAGGACTGCTCAGTGTTTGTCTACTTATGAAAGGGAGGGCAAACGATCGCCAAGCCCAACATCCGTCCAGCTTTGTCCAGAAATGAGCCTAGAGTGGCCTAACTATGATTCCATACTGAATTTTACAAGACCTTGTTGCGCTTTTATCTTTGCAATGGCGGAAAGGCATGTTCGTTCCCTGGTTCAAGATAGATTTTGTGGGTTTGCATTTTCCGCTTACAGTTGCCAAACAATTGCATCCGCAATTGCACCCGATAGTACATTTCGCAGCATCCACTTTGCCATAAGCTGGGATGAATTAATAATTGCAGTTGCAGAGTTTCATCAAGTCGGGCTACAACCGATTCGGTGCCAAGGAAGGTATCTGCTTGGAAGCAATGATATCGTTTGACGAACAGGTAGGGGTATTAGGAGTGTTACGAGCATGAGTGGTGAAGGGGACGATGTTCGATCGGCTCAACTAGAGGCGAATTTAGAGACCATTACGTCTTTAGTTCAAACCGTTGCACGACAGCATCAACGGCAAACCCGCGAGCTTTTAGCCTTGTTACGTTTGTTAGAGGCATTGCACAAAGAGATTCGAGATGGGTTGTTTCAGGAGTCTTTGCCAGATAATCGACAGGCCTTATATGCCTTGCTCCGCGATATTGAAACAGGTGGGGGCTGGCCGTATATTAATCGCATGAGGCTTCAAGCCTTTTTGTCACAGCTTCCTGCTGAGTCAGAAGACGATCGCTATCATCAACTCAATGATTGATTTTGGATTGATTTTGACTGGATTGAATCCTGATTGAATTCCAACTCCCAGAGGAAAGATAGTTCAGCCATGACTTTGGCAGGAGTCGCTAGAATAGTAAAAAATTCGTCAAGAAGGCCGCATGATTCCTACCGTTATTGAACAGTCTGGTCGTGGTGAAAGGGCGTTTGATATTTACTCTCGTCTTCTGCGAGAGCGAATCATTTTTCTGGGACAGCCCGTCGATTCGGATCTGGCTAATCTGATCGTGGCTCAGATGCTGTTTTTAGAAGCCGAAGATCCCGAAAAAGATATTTATCTCTACATTAATTCGCCTGGTGGTTCCGTCATGGCAGGGTTGGGCATCTTTGACACCATGAACCACATTCGTCCGGATGTCTGTACCATTTGTGTTGGGCTAGCCGCTAGTATGGGTGCCTTTCTGCTGAGCGCGGGGGCAAAGGGTAAGCGGATGAGTCTCCCTCATTCCCGCATTATGATCCACCAACCATTGGGTGGCGCTCAAGGGCAAGCCGCGGATATTGAAATTCAAGCTCGAGAAATTCTGTATTTGAAAAAGCAATTAAATCAGGCCTTGGCCAATCATACTGGGCAGCCCTTAGAACGGATTGAACAAGATACCGAACGTGATTTCTTTATGTCAGCCCACGAAGCTAAGGAGTACGGACTGATTGATCAAGTTATCGATCGCCAGTCGGTAGGTAGCCGTCCAATTGCAGCGGCTGCCAACTAGTTGAGAACCAAACGTCTCAGCCAAGCGATTCGTCGAAAATCTTAAAACACTTCAATTACTTCAATTAATGATAATCGGTGAGGGACATGGCTAAGTAGCTGTGCCCTTTTTTGTAGCTGTTCGTCCTGTGATAGAAACTCTTTAGAAGGGCGATTCGGACGGCGATGGCTGAAACTCTAGATAGCGTAAAAAGTCGATTAGCTCTGTGTCGTCTAACTCCTGTCGCGATCGCTTGCCATAGGTGCGCTTGAGATAATTGCGTCCTTGCTCGGTTGTCCAGCCCAATCGTTTCATCTCCAAGCCAATTTTGGCAATTTCTTCCGAGCGATCGGTTTCTGCTGTGACTAGCGGCGCTTCATTTGGCTCTGTCTTTCGTTTTGTCTTTTTAGCGGGTGTTGCCTTTTCAGAATCAGCCGCTCGGTTTTTTGCTGGAGATGGCTCTGCTTCCAACTCAGGAAGGGCGGAAACGATCGGAGTAGCTGATTCAGAAGACGCCGTTACGAATGCCTCCGAAGATTCAATTGGCAAGTTAAGGCTTGGTTCATGAGCCGGATCAAATGAAATAGCAGCGTAGTCTGACTGATACTCGGTGGAACTGTAATCGAAATTTGAAGGCGAAAAACTGGACGCCAAAGGAGACTCTGTTTCTGCGGTGGGCTGAGGCGGTACGTTCGCCACAGATTCAGGCTGACTACTAGGGGGGTAGCTGGAAAATGCTGATGGTGCAACTGGCTGGGTGCGATTGGGCGTTTCAACCAATGGCGACGCCGCCGAAGCAGTTGATGGCACTGAAGCAACCAACGGAACAGGTATAGGGTTCGTAGCGCCTTGAAACGGCGGAGGAGACATCACCGAACTCCCCTCCGAGGCAAGGGAAGCCAGCGCAGAACTCTGATCTATCCCAAGTCCGGATAAGGCCCGATACTTGGCCCGATCTTCGGCCTGCTCAATATCAACGGCTGCCGCTAATCCAGTGGCCAAAATAATAGAGCCAGCTCGTACAACGGCACGTACCACGTAGCTGTCTTGATGAATGGTCAACAGTTCGGAGGTGAGGCTAGCGGTTGGATAGCGAGCCTGAAGCTGAGTGATGAGAGTTGGGAGGGAAAACGAGTTCATTAGTTAGGGTAATGACTCTGGAGACGACACAGGTAATACTACAGAAATTACAATCACAAAGAATATTTGCAAGCCTATTGAGGCAATGTTGACCAGTTTAGACGTTAAGCTGAGGTTAGAGAGCTATCCTCTCATGTTTTGTTAAGTTTCTTTCAATGATGTTGTTGAGAAGATCGGTGGCGCTCACCGATTTATCTTAAATTTCAGGACTTCGCGTTTAATGCTAGACCAACTGCTTGACTATTCTCCCAATTTTGGTCTCGACACTCTCATCTTGTTGCCCGTCCTTGTGGCCCTAGAGGCTGTTTTGTCGGCTGATAATGCCATTGCTTTGGCGGCGATCGCCCAAGGATTGGAAGGGCCTCAACTTCAGCGTCGTGCTCTCAATTTTGGGTTAGTAATTGCCTTTTGTTTGCGCGTCCTTCTAATTTTGACCGCCACTTGGGTACTGCGATACTGGCAGTTTGAGTTGCTAGGAGCGGTTTATCTGCTGTGGTTGGTGTATCAACATTTTGCGCCTAATGCAGATATTGATTCTGAGTCCAGTTCCCATCATCATAAGCCTCGCTTTGGGTCGTTGCTTCAAGCGATTCCGATGATTGCCCTGACGGATTTGGCATTTTCGTTAGACAGTGTCACCACAGCGATCGCCATTTCCCGTGAAACCTGGCTGGTGATTACCGGTGGATTAATTGGCGTCATTACTCTGCGTTTTATGGCAGGTCTATTCATTCGCTGGTTGGATGAATTTACGCACCTAGAAGACGCTGGCTTTGTCACGGTAGCCTTAGTAGGATTGAGGCTGCTGCTGCGGGTGATCCATGATAGTTTTGTGCCGCCCGAGTGGTTGATGGTGATATTGATCGCCCTGTTGTTTGTCTGGGGCTTTTCGGAACGCGCCGAATCTAAAAGCGACGAGTCGATTCCGCTGACGGTCGCAGAGGCTTCACCCGTGGATGTAACATCAGAGCCACGAGAACCCCAAGAAATTTCTGCGGAGTAGGGAAACGATCGGCAAAAATAGCACTTAAACCCCAAAAAAGGTGGACTCACAGTCCACCCTCTGTCTTTCGGCTAGCAAGTTGAGTTGCTAGGCTCTTGGAACAAATAAGGAATAATAAGCTACCCGTCGCTCCAACTCAATTACTCATAAAGCCAAGGCGTGATTGTCGGCTGCCAACTTACTAGTTCTTCGTCCTTAAACCACAGCCCAATCTCTCGCTGAGCCGTTTCTGGGGCATCAGAACCGTGAATTAGGTTACGACCGATACTGACCCCAAAATCTCCGCGAATGGTTCCTGGCTCAGCACTCAATGGATTGGTTGCCCCAATTAACTTGCGGGCAGAGGCAATAACACCCTCACCTTCCCACACCATGGCAACAACTGGGCCAGATGTGATGAACTCCACCAAACTGGGAAAGAAAGGTCGCTCTTTATGGACATCATAATGCTGCTCTGCTAGCTCTCGACTGACTTGCAGCAGTTTTAAACCAACCAAGGTAAAGCCCTTGGTCTCGAAGCGGCGAACAATTTCGCCCACAATTCCCCGCTGTACACCGTCGGGTTTCACTGCAATAAATGTCCGTTCCAAAAGTGACTCCTCGTTTTATGAACGCCTCCAGACTCCAGATTAACTCAGAAGGTTCAACGGGTTGTTGAATTTTTGGCGAATCTGTTCAAGATTGAGCCAGAAGGGTGAGGCGTTACACCACACCCACCCTCCTGCAATTATTTGGATTTGCGGATATCTCGAGCCATGTTGCGGAACATATCCATACTGCTGTCGGCCTTGCGCCGTTCTGCCACTTTTAAGGTGTCCTCTATACTCGATTGGGTGGTGGTGGTATTGAGGGCTGTGGGAATTAACCCTTGCTCAGCAGCTTTCTCTAAAGATGAAATCTTCTCGATACGTTCCGGGGTTTTACCGTCTTTGGTTTTCGGAAAAGTACGGCGAATGGCCTTGGCCGATCGCATAAATTCAATGTCGCCATAAGTTTTGGCATCATCGGCACTAAGATAGTAAGCTTCAGCCCGGCTGCGCTGAGGTTTAGACGGGGTCTGTGGTTTCTGAGCTTGTGGTTTCGGGGCTGGCTCTGAATCGTCAGCCTCGGTCTTTGGCTTTGAGCGAAATAACCCTTTAAGGAATCCAGTCACTGATCTCTCCCAATCACGTCGGTTGATTTATTACATTATTGTAAGTTTTCTGAAAATTTATCAAGGACAATCAAAACAAGACTGAAGGGCTATGCTTGAAAGACCGTACTTTTGACTGCCAAAGTAATAATTCTCACACCGTTCATCTTTTGTTTTAATAGACTAAGAACAATATAAACGATTGAAATTAAATTATCCTAAAAGTATCAGGAAAAGCCACCACTGGTAGCGTAGGACTGATGTAGAAGGATAAACCGAAGTCTAGCTAGATTTCAATATTCAATTTCAATCGTTGAACTTGCTGATATTAACGGTGAGGATTTACGTGTGAATAAGGTTGCAATTGATCGCACTGCCCTTCCTAGTTCTCTGCAAGCGACCCTGACTGATCTTGCGACAAAACTAGCCGATCGCAAAGGCGAAGTTGTGGATCTACTCAGTGGAGAACAACCCGCCAAAAGCAGACATGTTGACCTAGAGTATCTCTGCTGTACTTGGTGGGAAGGATGTTACTACTGTCAAGATCAGAATCAGCAGTGGCACCGGGTCAAGTGCTTTATTTGAAGCGATTGGGGGTTGAGGAAACACCGTAAAGCTGGCGGCCCACTCGTTGGACGGGGAACAGAAACAGAATAGGAAGAACCACTGAGTGAGCGATTGATGCTTGTTCATGCTGACATAATTTCTATCCAGTATTTCTATCCAGTGACCCGTTGGCGAATGCCATGCTCCTCGGCCATTTTTGTGGCAGCATCTTGTAGATATTCCAGAAACGTCTGCGCTACGACCGATAGCTGCTTGCCTGCTAGGTAGACAACGTACCATTGGCGCTCGATCGGAAACCCTTCTACGTCTAAGACCACCACGTCGCTGATATCGGTAAGCAGAGTGTGGCGAGACAGGACTGATAGCCCCAACCCTCCGGCGATCGCTTGTTTAATGGCCTCATTACTCCCCAGTTCTAGCCGCACCTTTACCGATAGTTTTTCTTCGTCTAAAAGTTTCTGGAACGCTCGACGAGTGCCCGAACCTGGTTCCCTCATAATAAACGGTTCTTCCACCAAGCGTTTCAACGAGATGTGGCGTTCCTTGGCCAAAGGATGATCTTGTGGAGCCACCACCACTAAGGGGTTTTCCAAGAACGCATGTGCCTTGACATCAATGTTTTCAGGAATCTGGCTCATCACATAGAGATCGTCTTGATTATCAGCCAAGCGCTCAATCACCTGTTCGTGGTTGGTAACAATTAACGACACATCAATACCGGGATAGCGCTGGCAAAATGGGCCCAATAAACGCGGCATGAAGTATTTAGTGGTAGTAATGACAGCAAGCCGCAATTTGCCTTGCTTCATGCCCTTCAAGTTGGCCACTGACATTTCTAGTTGGTCTAGCTTATAGAAAATATCTTGACAGGTGCTAAACAGTTCTCGTCCAGCATCGGTTAGATAAAGCCGTTTGCCTACTTGTTCAAACAGCGGCAGCCCGATCGCTTTCGTCAACTGTTTAACTTGCATCGAAACCGTTGGCTGGGTTAAAAATAGTTCCTCTGCGGCTCTGGTAAAACTGCCATGCCGGGCAGTGGCCTCGAAGACTTTAAGCTGGTGCAAAGTAGCGTGAATCAACGACGGAATCTCCTATACCGAAATAAAAGATAAAAGCAATGCCGGAGCCGAGATTTATAGAACTAAGTCTATCATAGATATCCGAACTAGTGATTTTTATCTATAGAATTTGTGGTTATGATAAGTTCAGGTAGCAATAATATGAATTCCCTTCCAGTGTATGTTGCATGATAGTAGGGGGTAGCGGTTGGATTTAGCTCCCGTTCTAAATTTCCAACTCCTACGGCAATCGAGCGAGTGTGTCTTGCTCCAATCGCTTCCCGATGTTATGCAACATTTTTCTTGCCGATTTTTTAATGTTTGCGAGATGTGCTTAGCCAACGGTGAGAAACTAGCGCTCAGGTTCCACCACAGCGTGTTATCGGCTAGTCCTTCCAAGTCAGATCCGTTATTGGTAGCCGCCGAGCCGGGAACCGTGCGGGTGCATATCCATGCCATTTTGCAAAAATTAGACGCGCGCGATCGGACGCAGGCTGTGGTTTTAGCACTTCAGAATGGGCTGATTTCTTCCCAAGCCTTTGATCAGAGCGGGTCTTGAGACAGAGTTTTGGATTTGCTATAACAGCAATCCATCTTGCTCAATTTCTTCGATTACCTGTAGCCCACGCGGATCGCCCACCTTCAGCATGGCTGATCGTGCATCTTCCCGAACACCCATTTCTTCATCTTCAGCAAAGGCTTCAATCAACGCATCGATCGCAGTGGCATAGATAATATTTGACGGCAACTCTCGACAAATTTGTCCGATCGACCAAGCACAATTACTCCGCACTGCCGCTACTGGATCGCGCCGTAGCCCTTCAATCAGGCACGGCACTGCTTTTACCATGGCTTCGTAACTCACATGGGCCATTTGAGCGAGTGCACTGGCTGCCCACAACCGCACGGCAGACACATCCGTCTTCAGTGCATCCACTAACGGTTCTAATGATCGGCGATCGCGGCAATTGCCCAATGCCCAGACAATGCCTTTGCGCACGTAACCATTCCAATCATGCTGCAACTGCTTAATCAACGGTTCAACCGCCGTAGAGCTAGGATTGCGTCCCAAACCGTAGGCTGCACTGACGCGAATCAGTGGACATGGATCATTGAGCAACCGGATCAGGTGAGGAATCGCTCGCTGATCCTCTAACTCGCAAAAGGCACGGGCAGCTAACATCCGCTGTTGGTTGCCAGGTGACTCCAGCAGGGCCAGCATTGCGTCTGGATCAGGCTTGACGGATTCTTCAGCATCCACCTGATCGAGGGGATCTAGCTCAATTTCGGCGCTTAATACAGTAAGGTCGTCGTTGTCATACATACTGTCAACTTTACAGCAAAGCCTAGGCTTAGGCGGGAGTGAATTGATGATTTTTACTGAAGAAATTTAGATGGCGCAAAGGAGTAAGCCGTGGAGGCAGTTACAGGCAGCCAGTGAGAGTGAACTTCAACCTGCTTGAGCCAAAGGACTCAACTCAAACTGTGAGACAAACCGATATAGTGGTTTTAGGTAGATAGATGACCAATGAGCATTCACACTTCCATTCTGGAAGCATTACTGCACCGATCGCCCCAGTTACGTCCCCAACTGTACTTCAAGTCCTCCCTAACTGCTCTATCGCACGCTATGGAGGATCAGGTGCTAGCGGGTGGAGCGCAACTGCCATTGGTTATTGCTAGTTTTCAGCGAGAGCGATTTTATCGCCAAGAAGCTCATCGCTATGAACGCATTGCTGCTTTGACGCCCCATGTTTATGTGTTGGCAGCGCCTGAGACTAGCTTTACCAATGCTTCTAAAGAATACGAAACGATCGCCTTTGAAACGTCCGATCAACTCAGCCATGAGTGGCATTTAGTGGTAATTGGGCAAAACTATGCGGCTTGTTTAGTATGTCAAGAACGCCAGTCTCTTCCTGAGAAGGCAGAACCCTCAGAAATTCTGGCGATGGATCAAACGCGCCGATTTGAAGGTGTCTGGACGTTCGATCGCCAGGTTAGCTGCCAAGCGGCTGACATTTTACTCGATCGGATTTTGCAATATCGTCCAGAACTCAAGCAAAAGATCAAGCAAGCCAAAGCCGAGTTTTTGGTAGATATGCCTTCTGGTGTACGGGTTGTTGATCCTGATCCATTTGCCCAACGACTCATTACCTATCTACAAGCAGGGCAATATAAGCTGCTGAAGGCGTACCGCTCGATCGCCTCCCAAGAACGGCGAGAGCGTTTAATTAATTTGATCACGACTTCCATTCGACAGTCGTTAGACCCCGATGAAATCTTTCGAGTTGCTGTTGCAGAACTGGGGCAAGCCCTACAAGTTTGTCGTTGCCTTATTTATCGCTGTAAGGCTAACGATATCGAAACCACCATCAGCTATGAATATCGCTCAAATCCATCGCTGCCTTCCTTGATGGGGCAACGTTGGTCTCTGCACGATCACCCGGTGTTTCAAACCGTGGTGGAACAACAGTCTACGGTTTCAATCACTGATGCCCAGAAATCAGCTAACTTTGATCTGTCCTCCCTGCAATCGCGGCTCGAACGGTGGCACATTCGCTCGTGGCTCATGGTTCCTGTCCTCTATCAAGGGCGACTATTGGGCATGGTAGAAATTCATCATTGTCAAGCCGATCCGCATCCGTGGTCAGCCCACGAGATTGAACTGGTCGAGGCGATCGCCACTCAACTGGGTGTAGCCCTAATTCAGGCTGAATCCTATGCCAACTTAGAAGACTTGAATGAGCAGCTAGAAGCCCTGGAACGCACCCGCAGTAACCTAATTGCGATTACTGGGCACGAATTACGTACCCCCCTTTCCACCATTCAAGTCTGTCTAGAAAGTTTAGCCAACGAACCCGACATGATGCCGGAATTGCGGCAGGTGATGCTAAACACTGCCTTGTCTGATGCTGAGCGGATGCGTAATTTGATTCAAGATTTTATTACGCTATCGCGCTTGGAAAGTGGCCGAGTAGAGTGGCACTTCGAGTCAATTTCGATCGATGAATGCGTGGATTTGGCCCTGAGCAGCATTCGCACTCGCCAGAACACCGAAACCCTGCCCCGCATTCGTGCCCAAGTGCCCCTGGAGTTGCCCCCCGTGCGGGCGGATGGGGAATGGCTCGTTGAAGTCCTCTCAAAGCTGTTAGATAATGCCTGCAAATTCACCGAGCCGGAAGGAGAAGTGATTATTGAAGCCAAACCCAACGGCGGCAAGATGTTGGAAGTAACTGTCACCGATACCGGACGCGGCATCGAACCCAATCGATTGGAGGCTGTATTCGATCGGTTTTATCAGGAAGAAGGGGCCCTGCGACGCACAGCAGGGGGAACAGGATTAGGGCTAGCCATTTGTCGGCAAATTGTTTTGAGCTTGGGGGGGCAAATTTGGGCAGAATCAGCCGGACGCAACCAAGGCAGTCAGTTTCATTTCACCTTGCCGATCGCTCAAGATCCGGAATCAGAACAGCCCGACCTGCCACCCAATCCGCCCCCTGCCTCCAAACGTCGTTCTAGCCGCAAACGCGCAACTTTACGCTAGCGATCGCCACGATGACCATCCGGAAAAATGGTGGTGCTGTCATAGATGGCTGTCTGTAAATCGACCGCTTGTGCTCGGGCAAGGTTACAGCCCTGTAGGTTCGCGTTATCTAGGCAAGCGCGTTTCAGGTTTGCTCCTGATAGATCGGCAGATCTCAAATTGGCGTCTTTGAGGTTTGCACCGTAAAGATCGGCATTTTGCAAGTTGGCTGCACCAAAATCAACCCCTTCTAACTGGGAGTAGGCCAAATCAGCACGCACCAAATTTGTTTGTTGTAGGTTGGCACCCGTTAAGTTACTCATTTGTAAGCGCGCATTGCTGAGTTCTGCGCCTTGTAACTGTACGTCTTGCAGGTTGGCACGGCTGAGGTTGGCATAGGGCAAGTAGGCTTGCGTCAGATTGCTGCCTTGCAGATCAACACCTTGTAAATTACATTCAAATAGATCGGCTTGGCTCAAATCACTGTTTCTAAAATCACGTCGCCCTTCAGCGTATTCACTTAAAAGTTGTTTAATACTAATCTTTCGCATAGAAAAGATTTTTGCCATGAGAACCAGACCCTTATCAACCCATGGGTTGCGAGGGCAACTTAAGTATTTATGCTTACCTTTATAAAAGTTTACAAATAGCTATTTAAAAATGGTTCTGATTTAACTTTTTCTTTAGAGTAGCCTGCTACACAATTTGGCTTGTCCTTGCTCTGGGTGATGGGTGGTCAAAAGCGAAAGTGATGGTGACATGTGGCTAACTGTAGCTAAATTATTGAGCTTAAAAAGGCGCTCCAACTATTCTCATCGCTGCGATCGCCCGTTTGTGCCTTGAAAGAGTTGGATGATTTGGTGAATCGCCCCAGGTTTTGTCACCAGCAAAACGGTGGCCTCTGCCTCCAACACAGTATTCCCATCAGGGATCACTAAATCTTCATGAGGATGAGCTTGATAGCCGATGATCAACGAGCCTTTGGGAAAGTTTGAGTCTTGAGCAATCTGTGCCAAATTGCGCCCTACAACATTAGAAGCAGGAGGAATGCAGAGTTTAATGACTTCAATCTGATCTTGCTCAAAGTGCATCATTGATTCGACCTCTGGGTATTCGATCGCATTTACCATCGTAGAAACCGCCAAATCAACGGTGCTAATGATTGACGTAGCCCCTGCAATCCGATAGGGTTCAGCAAAATCTCGATGACGCATCCGCACCAAAATTCGCGACACTCCATAGTGTTTAGAAAGCGCCACCATCGCCAAGTTAAGCGCATCATCTCGTAAGACGGCTGCTACGGCATCGGCTTTGCGAATGCCTGCCTCGATTAACACATCGGTACTGACAGC
Source organism: Thermocoleostomius sinensis A174 (assembly GCF_026802175.1). Classification (NCBI taxonomy): domain Bacteria; kingdom Bacillati; phylum Cyanobacteriota; class Cyanophyceae; order Oculatellales; family Oculatellaceae; genus Thermocoleostomius; species Thermocoleostomius sinensis. Next base: position 258,033 of record NZ_CP113797.1, read on the forward strand.
ACTGCCTTCAAAGACCATGACCCCCAATTGTTCCCGTACATAGCGACAGGCAACTGGATCAATATCGACCAGCGCCACTGTGTGTCCTAAATCCACGAGTTTCTGGGCCAAATTCATACCAATTAATCCGGCCCCAGCAATCACAACGTACATGTTCTTTGCCCCCGACGCACAACAACGGCTTTGTTTGACCTATCTGTCACACACTATAAACTCACAGCGTTAGCGGAACAGGGGGGTTATCGCTTTAGCCAAATTGCTCGCAAACCCGCGGCTTTGGCTCCCTCATAGTCTTCCCGAACGCTATCACCGATGTGCCACGCCTGCTCTGGTAAACAGTTGTGCTTATTCAAGGCAGCTTGAAACACCTGGCTGTCTGGCTTCGCGGCTCCTACTTCGGTAGAAATGGTGATCGACGAGAAAAAAGGTTCTAGCTCTAACCCCCGAAGTACTGAATACAGGCGAGTGTCAAAGTTAGACAAAACCCCCAAACTAATGCCTTGCTCGCGCCAGTAGGTTAGCGCTGGCCACACATCGGGATACACAAACCACGGTTCAGCCGTCGCAAAGTAGTCATAGAGAGTGGCAAAAAAGCCAGGAAAATCCTGAAATTGGTCGATCGCACCTACGTGCGCAAACGTTTGGTAGGCAATGTGGTACCACCAGTTGTATTCCCGCTGAGGAATCTCAGCCGTTGCAGTTTCCGGAAATGCCATCGGAGTCGCCGATTTGAACGTTTGGAAAAAGGCTTGATTTAATGCCGTCGGATCAGCCGTCACATCAAACCGTCGGGCGATCGTGCTGTAGGCGTCACCAACACTGCCTTTCACCCCAAATAGAGTTCCAACCGCATCGAGAAAGATGACGTGGGGATAGTCAGAAAATCCAGCGTCCTGTTGGGTCATTTGCAGGCTATCTGTATCAAGCGAATCAGCCGTCGAACATTCGGCAGAACTGGATGAATGCACAACTCACTGCTCCTGGATATTATGAAGTTTGACGGTAGCGCTTGCGATCAGAGGGTATTAGTGGTGAGCTAACAGATCGCGAATCGGTTGAACAATCCAATTCAACCCCACTTTAATTTGATGATCGAGCGTAGGCATCCGATACAGATACAGCAAGCGTCGAGCAATATAAGCGGCTGGGCCCTCTAACTTGACTCCTAATCCAGCCAATGTCGCATTACTGGTTCCCAAAGTCATCATTTCACCCAAGGGCGTATAGCGGAACGGCAGCAATGGGCGATCACTGATCGTTGCCCAAATATTCCATCCCGCATATTCAGCTTGTTGAAACGCCACTTGAGCGGTTCCCGGTACTTTCTGCCCATCAGCATCCTGACATTCAGCCAAGTCACCCAAGGCAAAGATCTCTGGGCGATCGATGACTTGTAGCGTCGGTGTCACCACTACCTGATCGCGAGAATTATGTTTAATGGGCAGATGACGAATGACATCCACAACTTTGGTGCCAACTGTCCACAGAACAATATCAACCGGAATCGTATCTACCTTGCCTTTGTATTCCAGGGTTATACTGTCGGCAGTGATCGACTCCACCTTAGTTTCTAAATCTAACCAGACATCTCGCTCACGAAGGGCTTTCGTCGCTGTCTCGCGATTAAACTCTGGAGAATTGCGCAGAATTTGATCGGTGAGTTCGATAATTCGCAGTCGTCCTCGATCGCCTAGTCGTTCTGCCAATTTACACGCCAACTCCACACCGCTGTAACCGGCTCCTACGATTGCAACTCGAATCTTGTCCTGGTTGGATTGCTCCAATGCCCGCAGACGCTCTTCCAACTGATACGCATCCGTGATTGTGCGAAAGGGAATGGCATATTCGGCAGCTCCAGGAACCTGATCTAACGGCGTTTCACCCCCCATTGCCAAAACCAAGTAATCGTAATTCAACGGGGCTGCATCTTTGAACTGGACAGTTTTTGCTTCAACATCGATGGCGTCTACGGCTGCTTGCTGAAAGCGAATACCTGTGTTTGCCAATAGCTCTGTAAAAGGCGGGGCAATTTCCCATGTTTCCAACTCTCCTGTTAGCAATTCATAAAGCAACGGAGAAAATAAAAACCGATCGCGCTGATCGACTAGCACAATTTCTGGTTTATGTTGCTGTGTCCATGGCAATTGATCTAGGCGTAATGCCGTGTAGAGACCACCAAAGCCTCCACCCAGGATGCAGATACGAGTTGATTGTTGAGTCATGGTGCGATCGAATGGTTAAGCAAGCGGCTTCTCTTACAGGATAGCAACCAAGGTTTGACGCTAACGAGAAGCAGCAGGAAGCGATGGCTGTGATGACTTTTGCGATTGGGTAATCGAGGAACCGTTCGCACGATGTCCGTTCTGTTGATTGGGTTGCTCCTGCAACAACACTTCTCGAATGAGTCGAGCGGCAGTTCGTTGGGCTAGTCCGCCCACAATTTGTTGCCCTAACTGTTGAGCTTCCGGTTTAGCCAACAGGCGCGGTACGATCGGCACTAACTGCACCGGATCAAAACCAGGTGTTTCCCTGAGCAAATTGAGAATGCGTAAAATTCGCTCTAAATTTTCCGACGGTTGGGCTGGTGGGGGTGGGCTAGATTGCTGCCCATTCCAACGGAACAAATTTTGCAGATTGTACGTAACTTGATCGATTGTGCTGCGTCCAAAGTCATCGATGCCTCGAATAATCTCATCGGCTAGAAATATGCGAATGAACTCACCGCGTTCTGAAAACAGAAACTCGATTGTTTGGTTCAAAACCTGATTAATATCGTAATCTTGGCTTTCCTTTGCATTGCGCAGAAGATTTTCCAAGCGATTCCAGCGGAAACTGCCGTCTTTAAATAAGAGATCCCGAAGCGAGTTTCGCAATTGGGGTGATGGATCGGTCAACAAGCGCTTGGCAACATAAGGATATGCCTTACTCAACACTTTGAAGTTGGGATCAACGTTAATGGCAATACCTTCCAGTGTCACCAGCGATCGAATAATTAACGCATAGTAAGCCGGCACACGGAAGGGAAACTCGTACATCACCCGTGATAGCTGATCCGTAATACTCTTGAAATTGAGTTCGGCTACACTCGCTCCTAGGGCATTGTTAAACACACCCGCCAAAGCAGGAACGATCGGCGTGAGATCGGTATCTGGCGTCAGAAACTCTAAATTGACATAGTCATTCGCCAAGCCTTCAAAATCGCGATTGACCAAATGTACCACTGCTTCAATTAGCCCGTAACGTTGATAGGGCTTAACTTCACTCATCATGCCAAAGTCAAGATAAGCCAGCTTACCGTCTGGCGTTGCCAGCAAGTTGCCTGGATGCGGATCAGCATGAAAGAAGCCATGCTCCAACAGTTGCAGCAGCGAACACTGTACCCCGACTTCCACTAGGTAACCTGCATCAATTCCTTGGGCACGAATTTCTTGAGTTTGCGTGAGTTTGGTGCCCGTAATCCATTCCATTGTCAGCACCCGTCGCTGTGTGTACTGCCAGTAGATTCGAGGCACATAAACATCGGTAACGTGACCATAAAGCTGGGCAAACCGTTCAGCATTTCGCCCCTCTTGGGTATAGTCCATTTCCTCGAAAATTCGGGCGCCAAACTCGTCCATAATGCCAACAAGGTCACTGCGAACGCGCTTAAGATTATTAGCAGCCCAACTGGCCAATCCCCGCAGAATGTAAAGATCTAATGTGATTTGCTGAGCCAGACCAGGACGCTGAACTTTAACAGCAACGGTTTCACCACTTTTTAGCTTGCCTTTATAGACCTGTCCCAATGAGGCTGCTGCCACGGGTTTGTCTGACAACTCAGCATAAATTTGGTCAGGACGATCGCCCAATTCTTCTTCAATAAAGCGAAATGCAACTTCATTGGGAAACGGCGGCAACTGGTCCTGTAACAGCGTCAGTTCTTCCAAATAAGTAGGCGGAACTAGATCTGGACGAGTAGATAGCGCTTGCCCGATTTTGATATAGGCTGGACCCAATCGGGTCAGAATCTGTCTCAATTTGACGGCTCGTTTTGGTTGGTTCTGCTCAATTTGCCCCGTTTGCCGATCCCACCAAAGTGACACAACAAAGGTTGCAAACGTCCAGAAAATACTAGACAGCCTTCCCCACACCTGCCACGGACGATGACGGTAATAAGCAGCGATCACAGCCGGATCATACCGGGGAACTTCTTCCAACTCTTCCACATGAACCGATTTAAGGTGTGGGTTGGGTTCTGGGTGCAATTCGCTTTCAACCACAATGCCCGAGGTTTGATTCATGTCGTTTGATGGGGGAGAGGATAAGGTCTGCATTGGTTTACGTTAAAGTTATCTCGCGAGATGGAAAGCTACCTGGATAGGGGCGGAAACGTGGCAGTGGCTGAGTTACCTTGGGTGAGTTACCTAGTGCGTATACTTTTTGCTGATTTACTACTTCAAAAAAGTTTTGAGCTAGAGTCTCAATTCACTGTATCGAGATCGAACCCTTAGGCGTGGGTTGAAAGCCGTCATGAATCGATCGCAAAAACCAGACGTTTATTGAGGTAGTCAAACTATCAGGTGACGAATACAAGTGACAAATATTTGTTGAAAACATTGAACTAGCATGCTTAAAGCGATCGAACCTATCCAACAGCGAAAACTCTGAATGACTCGGCAAATTACTCAGCGTCGTTGCCGGCGGTGAACCAGCCCAACACCTCAAATTCATTTAGAGAGGAAATTCATTTAGATAGACGATCGGCAAAATACACTCATGTAACGTATTGTAACAGCAGGATTTGCTAGGGGCACATCTGTCAGGCGGGGGAAAACAGCAGAATTAGAAAAATGGAGGATTTGAGTAGATAGACTGATGGGTGGATAAATGGGTGGAGATAGGTTGTACGCCGAAGGGCTAATCTTGCTAATTCATCCTTAAACAGAAAGTAGGTTGAGCTTCGGCAGTCTAGATAAGCCGATAAACTGAATAGAGAAGCCCAATCGGGTGATGCCCCTTTCTTGGTCGATCGCTGTTGATTCATGCTGATTTCCCTTCACATCGAAAATTTTGCTTTGGTTGATCGCTTAGAGTTGGAGCTTGGAATGGGATTGAATGTCCTGACCGGAGAGACAGGGGCAGGAAAGTCAATCATTCTAGATGCTTTAGATGCGGCATTAGGCGGAAAAGTATCGGCGCGGGCGGTTCGGACAGGAGCCGATCGGGCCCTAATTGAAGCGTCATTCGATCTAGATCCAGGGCTAATTGCTTGGTTGTCTGAACAACAAATTGAATTGGTCGATGACATGTCGCTGGTTTGTAGTCGCGAACTGACGGTGAATCGAGGCAATGTGCGCAGCCGATCGCGGGTTAATGGGGTACTGGTAAATAAGCAGCAAATGGAATCGTTGCGCGATCGCTTGCTGGAAATTACGGCACAGGGTCAAACCATGCAATTGGGCAATCCCTCACTTCAGCGCGATTGGCTTGATGCATTTGGAGGGGCAGCGTTGCTAGAACAGCGAGAAGTGGTGACAGATTTACATGTCGCTACCCAACAAGCTCTGAAGACGCTTGAGAAGCGCCGCCAGTTTGAGCAACAACGTTTACAACAGCTAGATTTATTTGAATATCAAGCCAAAGAACTGATTGCGGCAAACCTTAGTGATCCCAATGAGTTAACCGAGCTAGAACAAGAGCGGCAACGTCTCAGCCATAGCGTAGAGCTACAGCAGCAAAGCTATCAGGTCTATCAAGCGTTGTACCAAAATGACAGCGGTGCTCTGGCCTGTGCTGATCTATTAGGACAGGCGGAAACGACGCTGCAAGATATGCTGCGCTATGATAACCAACTGCAACCGATTGCGGATTTGGTGAGTGAGGCGTTAGCACAAGTTGAGGAAGCCGGGCGACTGATCAATCAATATGGTGAAGGATTGGAAACCGATCCAGAACGCTTACAGATCGTAGAAGAACGCATTATTCAACTGAAGCAAATTTGTAAGAAATATGGACCAACGCTAACGGAGGCGATCGCTTACAGTCAGCAGGTGCAGCGCGAATTAGAAGAATTGAGTGGCAGTGGTCAATCACTAGAGGTATTGGAGCAACAGTTTCAAGAGCGAGAGGCGGAACTGGCGCAGGCCTGCGCTAAACTCACAGATTTGCGGCAACGAGCAGCCCGATCGCTGGAGGCTTTATTAGTAAAGGAGCTAAAGCCACTAGCTATGGATAAGGTGCAGTTCAAAGTCGATATTGCACCCGTTACACCAACAGCAACCGGTGCCGATCGGATCACGTTTGTATTTAGCCCGAATCCTGGTGAACCGCTGCAACCTTTAACAGAGATTGCATCTGGTGGCGAGATGAGCCGCTTTCTGCTGGCATTGAAGGCCTGTTTCTCGCAAGTTGATTCGGTTGGCACGATGGTGTTTGACGAAATAGATGTTGGGGTGTCTGGTCGGGTGGCACAGGCGATCGCTGAAAAGCTACATCAACTTAGCCGACGCCATCAAGTCTTGTGTGTCACGCACCAACCAATTGTGGCTGCTATGGCAGACAATCACTATCGAGTCAATAAAGCTGTTGTGGACTCGGACGAAACGGCAACTCTTGGGCGCGGCCGGGGCAAAGCGAAAACACCGATCGAAGAGCCAGCGAACGGAGCCATGCTTCCTGCTGGGGAAGAGGTGCGAACTGTCGTGCGAGTAGTGGTGCTAGACGATCGACAGCGCCGTGAAGAACTGGCCGAACTGGCGGGTGGTAAATCGGATCAAGAGGCGATTGCTTTTGCGGAATCCCTGCTGGTGCAAGCAGCTAACACACGATTAACACAATCTCCAACGGCTTCAACCACCAAAGCAGCAACCAAGTCAGCCCGATCAAAGACGCGACAATCTCAAGGGTGATGAGTAACAAGCAATCGGTTACAGTTAAAAATGCTGAAGGCGATCGCGCCATAGCCTAACGGTTGAGTAACGAGTTTCTAGTGAGAGAATTACCATGTCTACCTTGCCATCCAATCCGTCGGATTTTCCATCCGCAGATCCATTGACGGATGAAGCAGCGCAGGAATTACTACTCGCCCTCCGCCGTAAAGAAGGTAACTGGATCGCTTGGGGACAAGCCTGTCAACGGCTACACAAGGCAGGGTATTCGCCCCAGCGCATTTTTGAGGAAACTGGGTTTGAGCCTAGTCAACAAAATCAAATCACGGTAGCGGCACAGGTCTATCAGTCGATCGCCAACCAGGTGGCAACTGATGTACTAGCCCGCTTCGATCGCACAGGTAGTGATTTGCTGTACGAATTTCGGATTTTGTCTCAAGCTCAGCGCTGTGATGCCGCTGCGATCGCCGTTGAAAAGGGCATTGATTCGGAAGGGGCCCGGGATATTGCCAAAGCCCTGAAAGAATTTGGTTGGCTGTCGAATCCACCTAAGGACTTCACCGAACATCCCAGTGATGCGATTACCTACTATTACTGGAAGTTGGCACGTCAACAGTCCGACCTGCAAACTCGATCGCGACTGATTGCCCAAGCTCTGCGATTTGCCAGCAGCGACTCAGCCCGCCGCCAAGTGGAAGCACTGCTCACTGATTTCACCGTCTCTAGAATCCGATCGGCCCCTCGGCTACCGTTCTATCGCCTAGAGTCTGCGGAGGAGCAACCACGGGTGATTCCGGTAGCTGGTAAATTGCCACTGGCAACGGCCGATCTGAAGGCGGTTCCCGTTGTAGATGAACATGGCGCGTTCAAAATCGTTCAGTTTTCGGGTGTAGGCGCGTGGACAGCCCTTCCCAGTTGGCAAGTGGTGCGGAATGCGGAAGATCCGGTCATGGTCATGACAGACAGCAATCAGCTTGCCCCAGACGCCTCGGAAGCGACCGAAGAGGTGTTGGTGATGATCGATCGGGCCCAGCGGCAGTGGAACGATGAAAGTTATTTCGCTGTTGATCAATCCGGTCAATTAGAAATTCGCTGGTTTGAAGAAGCTCCTGACCTCCCATTGCTAGGGCAAGTGGTACTGGTTCTGCGTCCCAAGAAAGTTCTAGATGAAGACTTTAATAAAGAGCTTTGGCAGGTAGAAGAGTGAGGAAAGAGTCGCGAGGGCAAACCAGCGAAGCGATAGCTTCCCCTGTCCGCTTAGGTGTTGCAGCCGCACGAGGTATCGGACAGAAATAGAAACGCATTGCTGTTCAAATCTAGCCGAGTTGATCCCGCCACAATACCAATTAGTTCGTTGGCTTGAGAGCCTTTGAGATAAATCGCAGTGCCCACAGAGAGGCTACGCGGCGCACGACGCAAGACATAATCTCTAGCCGTTCCATGTAACTGAATCACATCTTTGCGACCGAAATCTGTAATCAGGGCATAGTCTGTCCAACCCAGGGTAGTATCTTGCTGATCGTTATAGAATGCAGTTTGGCGATTGCCCAACACGAACCGATCGGCTCCCCGTCCTCCGGTGAGTACATCAATTTCACCCTGACCCGCTATCGACGATGTGGGATCGACCCCCGTAAGGCGATCGTTGCCCAAACCACCCACCAGTGTATCGTTGCCCTCACCGCCTGTTAGTACATCATTTCCACCATTGCCAAATACCTGATCTTGCCCTGTGCCACCATCTAGCGTGTCACTGCCGCCCAAGCCAAACACCGTATCATTTCCTGCCCCAGCGGCGGCGGTATTATTGGCCGCATCGCCCACCAGTAAGTTATCTCGATCGAGCGACACGGCGGCACGTGCTTCGGTGATAGCGCCAATAAACGAGGAACCAGGGGCAGTGCGTAACGTTTCCAACCCGGCGCGGGTTGTCAGGAGAGCAGTTCGCGCTGGGTTGACTGCACCATAGGCGGCTAAAAATTCGGCATAGTCTGAGTCGTTGCTGTAGGAGAAGGTAGGGTTATTGAGGGTTTGCACTGAAATTTCGGTTTGGGTAAAGTCTTGTCCCTGGGGTGGACTGCTCAGCAAACGCCCAATCACCCGGTGTTTGTCTAAAGCATAAACCGGATTGATTGCCGGGTCGGTATAGGATTGCAAAATTACCCGACCGTCGATAAACGCTTCACCTGCTAAGCTGACCAAATCACCTCGAACCACATAGTGCGTAACTGTCTGAGGATTGCCGCCATTCTGGATAAATCGATCGGCGATCGATCGGGTAGTACCGGGGCTATTGAACGTTACCACTCGTCCTATCAAATTGGGAAATTCAGCGGCGGTAATTTGCGTCAATGCACCACCAAAACTGTGTCCTACCACATCGGGTTTAACCGTGGGGCCACCGACACTGTCTAGCCAAGCTCTGATGTCTTCTCGGTTAGCAGCAAACTGGCTGACGCCAATGCCGTTCGGGTCTACAGCCGATCGATCGTCTAACAGATCATCAAGACCGCGAAACACAAGCACAGGGGGTTTGTCACCTCGAATGGCAACTAATCCAAAAGCTTGCAATCCTGTGGTTGAATTCACAAACTCGCGATCGATTCTGTAACCTTGTTGCGTGAGAAATTGTTCAATTTGTGCGCGAAATTCAGGTTTGTCAAATCCATAGACCAGTTCTTTTGCGAAAATTTCATAAATTGCGTCCATACAGTTTTGCCGCCAAATGCGGCTTTGTGAAAGGCTTGATCCTCAATCTTCTGCTTAGTTTAATCGAGATTTGGAACGATCGGAGGTTGTGGTTATAGTCAGCCAATTATTCTTTGCTTTGGTGCTGTTGAATTCATCCCTCTCTGACATCATTGTGAAAATAGTTCAAATGAACTGTAAAGTTGGGTATAGTTTGTCCAGAGAAACGCTAAAATCAAGCACTCGACTTAACCCACGTGGGCAGACCTATGGAAATCCTTTCGGTGACGTTGAAAAACTTTAAGTCTCATAGCGATCGTCACTTTTTGTTTCGACCAGGAACCAATGCCATCTGTGGAGAGAATGGCGCAGGAAAAACCAGCATATTAGAAGCGATCGCCTGGACGCTATTCAATTACCGAGGAGCATACAAAAATGAGGATTTGATTCGCAATGGAGCCGGGAGTGCGCAAGCCATTATCGAGTTTGTGTCGAGTCGAGATGGCCGCACCTATGCTGTTAAGCGCTGCACCACCACGGGGTACACCATTTACGATCCGCAATTGGGCGAAAGTCTAGAGTATAAGCGCATTGATGATGAAGTGATGCCTTGGCTGCGGCAACACCTAGGCGTAGCTCCAGGTACCGATTTAGGGCGCTTATTCGCGAATACAATCGGCGTTCCACAAGGTACATTTACGGCTGATTTTTTGCAACCACCGGAGAATCGCAAGAAGATTTTTGATGCTGTTTTGAAAGTGGAGGAGTATCGACAGGCGAATCAGCAAATGTTATCGCTGGAAAAATATGCCAAGGTCGAAGTGGAAACCTTAGAACGAGCACTGGCTCAATACGATGAACGACTGCAAGAACAAGCCCCACTACAGCACGAACATTGGTCATTGAGCCAAGAGATTCTACATGATGAAGTTCAGTTACAACAGTTACAAGTAACCCTGATGTCCTTGCAAGCGGAACGAGAACAACTAACGCTGCAAGCTCAGCAAGTACAACAACAGCAATTACAGTTACAACAACTGACCCTACAGAGAGAAAGCAAACAGCAAGCGATCGAGTTACTGAAACAATCAGTGCAGCGATCGGAACAAGCAATACAAATTTGCACAACCCATCGTGAAAGCTATCAAACCTATCTGCACGTTGAAGAGCATTTACAACAACTTGATCAACAGGTGCGACAACGACAAGCATTGTTTCAAACACGAGACAAATTACAAAAGCTGGCAAATGATCAACAAACGAAACTGACTCGGCTACAGCTGCAACTGGAAACAATCGCCAATGCCTCAGTGCAAATTGAGCAGCTACAGCCACTGATTCAGCAACAAGAAGCACTGGAACAACAACAGTCGGCGATCGTGGAACAATTGAACCAACTTCAAGCTTACAAACTAGAGCAACAAACAATCTCGCGACAGTTGACCAAGCTTCAGTCAGATTACGTCACTATTGAGGCCGCCATTGAGCAAACTCAAGCACTGCAAGCGATAGTTGAGCAAATTCCAGCCTTGGAACAAAAGCGCGATCGACTCCAGGAACAACTGAGCCGTATCGAGGCCGCTAAACAGTTTGAAACAGAATTACGACAATTGGTGACAGAAGGGGAAGCCAAACGCGATCGCCATCAACTAGATGCAGAGAGTGCTTTAGCAACCCTACGAGAGGTGCAGCAGTTTGTCCCCCTACTAGCAACTGCCCCTATAGAAGCAGCATTAATGGCGATCGGTTCTGGTGTTACGTTAAATACCGAACTGCTGAACGCACTGTGGCGAATTTTGGCGGATTTGTCTGAACAAGTGTCGATCGCCAAACTACAACAGCAGTTTCGTCAAACCAAAACTGAACTAGAGGCGGCTTACCAACAAAAAACGGCATGGATGACGCTGGAAGCAAAACAGACTCAGCGAATGCAATTGCATGAAGAAATAACACACTTGCAAACTCGTCTGACCCAAATTAAAGACCAGTTGGCGATCGAACCGCAGTGGCAACAACAACGCCAACAGTTGGTCAATGAATTGAAACAGTTGGAAGATCCCCGCAGTCGCTGTCAAATCCTACAACGTCAGATTCAACAGCAAGCCGCGCTGAATAGCCAATATGCTGCTTGTCATGCCCAACTTGCTAACACACAAGAGCAACTCCTGAGCTTAGATACTCAACTAGCTGAGTTTGCCGATCTAGACGATCACATCGAGCAGCAGAAGCAAGCCAGACAGTTGCACCACGCCAACTATCTTACCTATGTGCAGCACCGCAACGATGCCAATCAACACGCTCATCTGAAAGCAGAGTATCAGGCGGCGATCGCCGAGCTTCAGCAATTGGACGCGGCTCATCAAACCTTGCAGGCAGAATATAACCAGTTCATGCAAACGTTTGATCCACAACAAGCCATGACTGTTGAAGCAACCTATGCAGAACTACGCAGCCAGGCCGATCGCATTCAAGGCGGATTACCCCAGCAGCGCAAACGGTTAATGGATTTAGAGCAGCGGCTGCAACAGCTTCAAACAGTTGCCGAAAAGCGCGATCGTTGTCAACAAGATCTGACCCAAAAGAAACGCACTCAGAAATTCATCACTTTTGCCCGCAAAGCCTACAAGGAAGCAGGACCTCGCATTACAGAACGCTATTTGCAAAGCATTCGTCGCGAAGCCGATCGCCTATTTCGCGAACTGTTGAACCGCCCCAACGTGGCGTTGGAATGGACAAAAGAGTATGAAATCTTAGTGCAAGAGGGTGGACACACTCGGCGCTTTGTGAATCTCTCGGGTGGTGAACAGATGTGTGCCGCATTAGCGGTGCGTTTGGCTTTGCTGCGGGTCCTGGCCGATGTGGACATTGCCTTCTTCGATGAACCTACCACCAATATGGACCGTCCACGTCGAGAAAGCTTGGCAGATGCGATCGCCAACATCAAGTCCTTTCGCCAACTGTTTGTCATTAGTCACGATGACACCTTTGAGAAAGTCACAGAAAACGTGATTTTGGTGCAGCGCGAGTTGTAAATCTCCGCTGTACCTGACAAGGTCAGGATCGGGTCGTTTACTTCTTAAACTAGACAAGTTTTCATGTGGAAGGAGATGGAATGGTAGATCAGCCCGATCGCGCAATGATCATTCGCCTCTCTCTAGAACAACTGGAACAGGCTGAGTTGCTACAGGGACTAGAATCTTGGTTGCAGTTGGGCTTGTTGAACGATCGACAAGTGCGGCAACTATGTCAGCAGTATCTTATCTGTGCGCTGCCGTCTCCGCTGCCTGTATCCTCTCCAGATACCAAATTCCCCAAGCCTAATTCCACCCCAATCGCCACCAGCGCCCTAGACGATCGCGATGTTGCCGCTCCCCCAGCTACCCGTTCGGGTGTGCCCTCCGCCCGCTTTAGCCGATCGTTGCAAGCCCTCATGTCCGAAATCAGCGTGATTTGGCTTTTGTTTTTGGGCGTATTTCTGGTTGTGGTGTCGTCGGGTGTGCTAGCCGCCAGTCAGTGGCAATTGGTATCGCCTATCGGACAATACAGCATTTTGTTGACCTATACCTTAGTATTTTTCGGCGTCGGCCGGTGGGCAGCGCAGCGATCGAATCTGCGGCTGACGGCACGAATGTTGCATATTGCTACGCTATTGATTATTCCAGTGAACTTCTGGATGATTGACGGATTGCAATTATGGCGATCGCCGACAGGAATACTAGTCGGCACGATTGCAATTCTAGGTCTGAGCGGAATAATGAGGTGGCTATGGCAATCTCGATTGAACGTGTTACCCTCTCCTCAACCGCGTTTGGTAGCTCTGCATAGTGTGGGATTGAGTTGGCTTCATCTAGGTTGGGTCGTGAGTGGGGTACCGCTGATTGCGACCTATCTAGGCACGATCGGGACAGCCTGTTTGTTGGTGTGGTCCGAGACAATGCCAACCCACATTGCAACTTCACCAGATACGGCCAATCGATCGCGTTCAATAGCTCCCATCCTCTTAACGCTCTTAACATTGCTTCTAATTGGTAGGGCTGTGTTTGCGGCCCAAGTTCCTTGGCAACAATTGGGCTTAGCCGTGGGGCTTTGTGGCTGGGTCATGGGATGGTTATCACGGTCTCCGGTTAGCGCAGAGACGCAGCTTTGGACGCGCCTTGGGAGTTTGCTCCTGCTGGCGGGTTGGGCTGTGTCTGTGACAACAACTCCACCTCGGCAAGCTCTCGCCGTCAGCGGGTTGGCTCTCTGGCTTCTGATCGATCGGTTACAGAGAACAGGGCGATCGAGCGGGTTGCTGCTGCTGTTCATCGTGGGGCTACAAGCATATAGCCTAATTTGGTGGCTATTTCCAGCGTCCGTTCAGCAGGCGGTGATTGCCACGGCTGGGCAAGTGGTAGGGAATGCAGCCCTCCCCCAGGTGCTGTTGGCGATCGCAGGATTTCCCTATCTCTGGCTAACCCTAGCGCTAGCAAGCTGGTTGCACCGACAGACTCGCTCGATTGCAACAACCATCGCAGAACCAATCACAGAATCACCAGACTCTCCTAATTTTCGACGGCTGGCCCAGCAAGCAGAGACGATCGCCTTCATGTTGGGACTGGCACTAGTTATCCTCAGTTTGCTGAATCCGGGGGTGCGATCGATCACGCTGTGGCTGGCAACGGGGACATTGCTGGGGCGAGTTTACAAACGTGCTAGTATCTCGACGGCTCAAATCTACCTAGTACATCTAGCGGGTCTTACCGCCCTCATCTCCAGCATCGATTGGCAGTTGCCGATGCTGAGCCAACTCCAATGGGGGCAAATTCTGCTGGGGCTGATGGCAGTCAAATGGGGACTGAGTGTAGGCGATCGCCACTCACGATGGCGGCGGAGTGCCTGGTTTTTCGGCTTAGGACTGGCAGGTCTCAGCTATGTAGCACTGCTGCCTACGACAACGAATCAAGCGCTGATCTGGCTGATCGCTCCGGCCCTACTGACGGGTCTCTCGCGGCTCCGCTCTGCTATCGGTAGCCGCTTGTCTGCTTGGTTCAGCACGATCGGGCTATGTGCCCAACTGCTGCTAATTTATTCCCTCAACGGAGCCATCCTCAGTTTTGCCCTTGCCACCGGATTGATGGCACTCAACACCGCCACGCTGCGGCAACTTGTTCCGGCTGTGCTAACAATCGGAATGGCGTTAGGGCTAGAGTTCACCCTGGTTTGGAAGGAATTTGCCCCTCAAATTACGCAAGACACAATCTTGCTGCTGCTGGCAGCGGCACTGTGGCAACTGTGGCTTTTGCACGATCGGCTACGGCGGTCTACCCATGATTTACAGCGACTCTACGCGGTGGCGTTGAATGGTTGGGCGATCGGGCTATCTGGACTTTCGTTACTGCTATTAACTGGGCTAGCGGCTGTCACCTTGACTACACGATCGGCCAGCGGTTTACAGCTAATCGGTGTGGGGACAATTTTAGGGGCAATCAGCTATCGACTGAGACAACAGCCAACTGATCTGGAATTCTGGGGACTCGCGTGGGGGCTTGAAACGGCTACGGCAATCGGTATAGGACTGGCGGGTGGAGACACGATCGCGCTTGGGGCTGCCAATGTAGGTTTAGGATTAGTCAGTCAGTGGGCAGGAGACGGCTGGGTGATGCGATCGAGACAGAACTATCGCGTTAGTTGGCATCTGATTCCGCTGCTGTATGCAGGGTTAGGACTGCTGTGGGTGCACAGAGACTATACAGCCTTTACCGGACTCTATACGCTGCTGGCGGCTGGGGTTGGGTTGGGTGTAGCACGGCGATCGCGCCGGTTTCACTTGCTGACGCTGCTGTCGCTGATACTGGTGTCGGTTGCCACCTACAAGTTGCTGGTTTACCGGTTATGGCAGTCTGAGGGTGAATACCCAGGCGATGGCTGGACGCTGCTGGCCGGCTTGGCGATGCTGATTGCCTGGAGCTATCACGGGCTGGCCAGTTGGCTACGATCGGGTTGGGACTTGGGCGATCTTCAGCGGCGGTTTTTGGCCCACGCCCATTGGGGGTTGGGCAGCGGGTTGGCTGGGGTTGCCGTTTGGTTTCGCCTCAGTCCGGTGGGAACGGGTTTGTTGATCGTCACAGCCTTGGCGCTGTCTGGCTACGCCCTGACCATGGGACACGATCGTTGGCGCCCCACTCAACCAGAGGTTGAACTTGCAGCCGAAGCCGAAGCTCCGCGCCGTTTAAGCACCCGTGGCGAAGCGTGGATTTATGCCGGATTGTTGGAACTGCTCGCGACGATCACCTATGGACTCTACGAAGCGATTCCAGATACTTCGATGTTATTGTCCTGGGCTGGAACGATCGCAGCAGTCATTGGCATTGGGTTCTATCAGGTTCCTTGGCGCAGGTGGGGGTGGTCGGCTCGTCCGGGTCAGCAGTTAGCGATCGGATTGCCCATCGCGGTAGTGGGGGTAACGGCTGGTCGCGTTGCCCTACAAAGTCTGCTGATTGTGGCCGCATTCTATGCCTGGTTGGCTAAAGCGCTGGGAAAAATTCGGGTTAGCTACCTGAGTGTGCTGTTGTTTGAGTGGGCCCTACTGCGATTTTTGTGGCAACAAAACCGGTTGAACGGGCTGTGGATCGCGGCGGGGGTGGGGGGGGCTTTGCTGTATGTGGCACAAATTGATCCAGCGTTGCAACCCCAATCGGCCCGGGATCAGCGGCACTGGCTGCGATCGATCGCTACAGGGTTAATCAGCTTGACGGCCTTCTACCAAGCGGAAGTAGAAACGGGAGCGATGGCAATCGGTATAGGCGTCTTTACCTTGGGCTTCGGGATAGCCCTGATCCTCTCAGGGCTACTGCTGCGAATTCGTGCATTTCTATATCTCGGCACGGTAACATTTATTGGGCAAATTCTGCGGTGGCTCTGGCAATTTATCAATACCGATGCGGTTTTGCTGTGGTCGGTGGGTATCCTGTTGGGAGTCGCTTTTATCTGGATTGCTGCTACCTTTGAGGCGCGTCGTAGTCAGATGAATGCGTTTGTGCAATATTGGTCTAGCGAATTGGAAACCTGGGAATAGAATGAAAGACTGGGAAATCAGTCAATCTATCCATGAAATCACGCTGGAAGCAAATTTATCCCTGGATTAAATCGGCTGTTTTGAATCTAGACTCGATTGATCATTTTTTGAGGCAAATGGTCGAGAAAATTGCTGCTGTTTATGAAGCTGACTGCTTGCTGTGGACGGGGGTGGAATGGGGAGTCACAGACGCGTTACGAGTCTATGGAACCCCGAAGGCTATCTGTCAGTGTGCCAGTGAGTTGGATTTTGTCTGTACGCCAATCGATCGCTTGTCCGACGCAACCGATGATATCGAGGATCGCGCTCGAAACCTAGACTTGTCTCAAACCGTTCATCAATTTCATCCCCAATCATTGCCCTCGTGGTTACTCGAGCAACAGCGAACCCCACAATTGCGGCAACTAGACACGGGGGATTTGGTGATTCCTGTCACTAGCCGAGTCCCATCTCCCAAAACCGCCGAAGACATGGCACTGATGGCAAATCCGCTGCAATTTGTCTTGCAGTTAAACCGCTCTGCTCCTCAAGGAACCCCCGATGCGATCCATTCTCATATATTTTCTGCTGCCTCTACTGCTGCCCCGAATTGCCTCATCCAAGGCTGGACGGTGGAAGAACTTGAATCGATCGACGTGCTTTGCAGTCAAATTGGGCTAGCTTACAGTGCGTTATATTGGCGGCAACGGTTGGAACAATCTCGCCAACAGGCGGCATTGCTGGGGCGAATCTCGCGGCTGCTTAACTCTACCCTCAACCCCGACGAAATTGTCGATCGAATTGTCGCTGAATTGGGCTATGAGCTTCAGTGCGATCGATCGATTTTGGTCTACTTACGCCATCAGCCTGTCAGCATTTTAGCCACGTGGGATCATCCCGAACGGGATCTGATGCCCTTGGAACCAGAACAACTCGATCGAGAAGATTGGCAAGCTGCCATTGAGCTATTTTTGCAAGATGGTGCTTCCTATTTGCAACTAAGCGTTAATGAGCCAGACTTCAATCCATTGCAGCGCTGGCTACAAGCAAGTCGTGTTCAATCCGTTTTATTGGTACCCCTATTCATTCAAGCAGAGTTCTTTGGGGCTGTGGCGCTCTTGTCCTATTATGACCATCGTTATTACCTGCTCGATGAGTTGCAGATGGTGCGACAAGTGGCAGATCAAGCGGCGATTGCGCTGACCAATGCGCAACATTATCAGCGGCTGTGGTTAAAAAAAGAAGACCTGCAACAGCAAAACAGTACGCTGCAACAAGAAGCCGCTCGTGACGAATTAACCCAACTGCTGAACCGACGAGCCTTGGAGCGAGAACTGAATCAACTGAGCACTCGAACCCTTTGGACGGTGCAAGCCACCTTCAGCATCATCGTGTGTGATATTGATTATTTCAAGCAGGTGAACGATGCCCATGGTCACTTAATTGGGGATGTCGTTCTTCAGTCCCTAGCGCAACGGCTGCAAAGTCAATTGCGACGCGGTACTCTGGCCTATCGTTACGGCGGCGAGGAATTTGTGATTGTGCTGGCAGACACTTCTCTCAACCAAGCCACTGATGTTGGTGAGCGGCTACGGCAAGCGATTTGCTCGGCTCCGGTCCCTACTCAAGTTGGTCCGATCGAAGTAACCGCGAGCTTTGGGGTAGCTCAACAAGACGTTCTGCGCGATCACTCCGCATGGGAGGTATTCAATCGAGCCGATCGAGCCTTGTATGAAGCCAAACGTCTAGGACGCGATCGGGTGTATGCATTGAGTTAATTCTCACCGCGCTTGGTTCTATGGCTCTACCGTTTCCCACAGGCGTTCTAACTGATAGCGCCATGCTCCCAGTACTCGATTGCGGGTCGCTGGGCCAGAATCAATATCCCCCATCACGCCTTCTTCATAAAATCGCTCTAACGATTGCAGCGTAGCTTCCAGCGTTTGTCCCTGTTGTTTAGCTGCCCGAATGATTTGTCGCACCTGCGTTTCTGCCAGGTCATTAAACGCATTCCCCAATCCTTGCTGCTGGATGGTGAGTAATCGAGCGATCGCTGCTCGAAAATCAGTGGACGTCAAGCTATCACGGCTATGTTGAAACACGCCCCACAACAACCCTTGAAAGAAGGCATAGCGCGTTTCTTGAGTTTCATCGAAATTGGCTTCTAACAACTGCTGCATAAAAGGCAATGCCTCTTGCATGGGTGCGATCGTTACCAGTGCCCGCAACCACGATCGATCCTCGGATAGCAACACCAACAGCCGCAAATTATCTAGTTCTGCTTGCCAAGATTCCGGCTCATTCACCTGCACCGCTTCACCAAACAAATTTTTTAACTCTGCTGTAATTTCTTGAGGCGTCATCGTACACACCAACCAGTGGAGCATTTGTCTCACTATACCGTGATGCGATTGGCATCATCTCTCCCATGCGATCGAGTTCTGCTTCCAGTCCAACAAACAGTCCAACAAAAATGGGCAGCAGGCACCCCCACTACCCATGTATCGATTAGCAATCACCAATTACCAATCAATAGACACTTACTTATTGGGCTGCGGTGTCATCCGTAGATACGGCTTCACTTCTGTTACCCCTTTAGGGAATTTCTGCTTCGCTTCTTCCGTAGAAATTGACGGCACAACCACTACATCCTCTCCTTCTTTCCAGTTCACAGGCGTCGCCACGCTGTAGTTGTCGGTCAGTTGCAGCGAATCGATCACCCGCAAAATTTCTTCAAAATTGCGTCCGGTGCTGGGAGGATAGGTAATCGTCAACCGCAGCTTTTTATCCGGATCAATGACAAACACGGTGCGGACTGTCACCTTGGCATTGGCATTAGGGTGAATCATGCCATACGCTTCAGACACCGATTTGTCTGCATCGGCAATGATGGGATAGTTAACAGTTGTGTTCTGTGTTTCGTTGATGTCATTGATCCAGCCTTTGTGCGAATCTGCATCATCCACACTGAGAGCAATCACTTTGGCGTTGCGCTTTTCAAACTCGGACTTAAGTTTTGCCACTTCGCCAAGTTCTGTGGTGCAAACGGGCGTATAATCAGCCGGGTGTGAGAAAAAGACCACCCAGCTATCGCCAGCCCAATCGTAGAAATTAATTTCCCCTTCACTGGACTGTTGAGTAAAGTTGGGAACGGTATCACCAAGTTGCAATGCCATAGCTTAAATTCCTGTCTGTTACCTAAGAAACAAAATTCAGACTACATTGGATCATCATCGCACAAAACCCCGGTAAGCCGCTCGGAGTTTAGATCTTTTTACGATTTCAGCATCCTGTAACTCAATAACGGTTCTCTCGGTTGGGGCACTGACTGAACCTATCCTGGGTGACGATCGCCAGTTAGATAGGATTTTGAGCACGGCTTAAAGGCGCGAGGAGCTATTTCCCCAGAGCAATGCTGGCAGACCCAGATACAACGAGCATCGCGCCCATCAGACCAAGCCAAGTCATTGCATCCGCCGTTAACATGGCTGGAAATAGCCCTGAAATCATGAATACGGCTCCCATTGTAATGATTGGCGTCAAGGACAACACCGCACTGACCCTAGAAGCATCCCAACGATCGAGGGCTTCGGCAAACGCTCCATAGGCCAGCAGCGTGTTGAAGGCGCTGAAAATTAACATTGTCCACTGAAACCCTGTCAAGTTGAAGAGAGCCGTTGGTGCGGCTAAAGGTGTGAACAAGAGAGCACTACCGCCATAAATTAACCACATGATCCCAGGCGAACTCAACTGTTGCAGCAGTTGCTTTTGGGCCAAAGCATAGGCTGCCCAAACAATCGCCGCTAGCAATAGCCAAAAACTGCCCAGCAGATAAGCCGCCGACGCTCCTGCCAGCACTTGCAACTGATCGTTAAAAAATAGCGTCATCCCAAACGCTAGCACGCTTAGCCCCAGCCATTGCCGCAGGTGATATCGTTCCTTAAACACAAATAACCCGCCCATCCCCATTAGCACAGGCGCAAGTTGAATAATCACTTGAGCATTGCTAGGTGAAGTCGCATTCAATCCTTTCAGAAAAAACAGGTAGTTCACCGCTAGAGAGACCGTGGCGATGGTAAGCAAATCTAACCGGAGCGATCGCAACGTTTGCCAACTGGGTAATTGCTGCCTTATCCCCAGATAAACCGTCAATAACCCAAACGACAACAGAAACCGAAACCAAGTAACTGTGTAGACATCAGCGGCTTGCAAAACCACCTTCAACGGAATCGGCAACACTCCCCATAACAAAACTGTAATCAGCGCCAGAACAAGTCCCAAGCGCCATTCACCGGAACTGCGATGTAATGTCATCAAAACTTTTGAAACCCCTGATCCTTCTCAATGTGAGGAAGCTAGTTAAAAGCAACTCAGCGTTAAGCTATGTTGCAACCAGCGCCTTGGTTAGAAGCTTGGCAGCAACCAAGTTTTTAGCCGACTTCACACAACTCAATCTCTAAGTTAGTAAAGCACTGGACTGCTACGATACGATAAATTCAATGTTCTCACTTCCTACCACTGGGTCACTCCTTGGGAGGAAGGCAACGGCCCAAGCTCGATCGAATTCACAACACTTCAGCGCTTATTGTTCTTAGATTTCATTCCCTCCGATTCAACATTAATTCTGTCATTCATCTTTATTTTCTTTCCGCTATGTTCCACATTGCCCATGTTTCGTTGTACTGGCTAATTCAAACGTTGCAACCGTTGCTTGTTCCCATCTGCTTTGTCTTAGCTTGGACGATCGTGTTGCTCATTGGTTGGAACACGTGGGCGGCTATCCGAGACAGCATCACAAATGCTAAACAGATGCATCAAATTCCCTGTGCAAACTGTCAGTTTTTCACCAATGATCATCGGCTGAAGTGTCCTGTACACCCGAGTGAAGCGCTTTCGGATGCTGCCATCAACTGTCCTGATTATACTCCTTCGACCTATCCAACAATTTCCTATACCGGAGATAGGTACGAATAGTGAAGTAAGCTTTAAGATGCTCGGCTAGCTTGCAGTGAGTCAATTCGACAATTTGACTTAGATAGATGGTATTTGAGTGGATGCGACTCGTATTCGCCCGTTTCATTTAGGCTAAGACCAATGCTTTATCCGGTTGCACCAGATGCCAACCCCTCCCAACCTTCCCTTGCCAAGGAGAGGAACCGTCGGCGGTGGGGTGAATACTAGGCAGCATGACCAAGAATGGGTATAAGACCAATTAGACCCATTAGATTTAGACTCATTTAGATGAGTTGAGACAACTACTGGCTGGTTGCTGGAAACCTATGCTTGTGCAAAAACTCAATCAATGTCCTGAATTCGTGGCGGGTGATGCAACACTGTTACGCGAATTGCTGCACCCCGACAAACAACCGATCGCCCTACGCTACAGCCTTGCCCATGCGATCGTCTTGCCTGGGCAGACCTCAAAACTCCATGCACTGAAAACCTCGGAAGTATACTACATCCTGAGCGGTAGTGGTGAAATGCGCATTGACGCTGAGACCCAACCCGTAGAGGCTGGCGATGCCATTTACATTCCACCCAATGCTCAACAATCCATTCACAACTCAGGAACAGAGCCGCTAGTTTTTCTCTGTATTGTCGATCCGGCTTGGCGGGCAGAAGATGAAACGATCTTTGCCGATTGAGCAGTATCGATCCCCGTTGGTTGGCTATTTGTCGGTTTGCCTTTTGTGTAGGTTGGTATGTTGCCGATCGATTTCCCTAATTGGCGGACAATTCTTCTCAAGATACTAGAGAAGTAGCAACATTCTATAAAATTACCGAGGAAGAAAAGCAAAATGTATTCCGGAATACAGAACTGACATGTTAACAGTTGATGAAATTTCTATGATACGTACCAAGCTTTCAGTGGGTGCTCGAGTGTGTCAACAGGTCGCTTCTCTATGAACGCCGACTTGTTGATCAACTCAGTCCTCTACTCGCCAGATTTACAATTTGGCTGATGCTAAGAGGGTTTACTGGAAGGTGTGGGTTGCTCCTCCTATCCGAACGATAAGGACTCTGCTGTGTTTCGTAGAGTTGTTGGCTAACTGCAACTAAGAAAGGAACATCGAGTGATGATGTCTAAGAAACTGGACTTTAGAAGAAAACGGTTAAGAAGTCAGACTGAGCCGCTATTGGCGATCGGTTCTGGCTCTCTGCCAAATGTCAATGGGGCGTTTCAAACGCTGAAGAGGATTCTGCCTCAGCTATCTGCGAGTTGGCTCGCGTGTGTTCCTCTGACCGCCCTCATCGTTGGTGCGTGGAGTTTGGCAGCATCTGCCCAGGAGGAACCCCTGACTCCGGAAAGCGTTCAGGCGACGTTAGATAACATCTGGGTTCTCGTCGCAGCGATTCTGGTGATTTTCATGAACGCAGGGTTCGGCATGTTAGAAACCGGATTCTGTCGTCAGAAAAATGCTGTCAACGTTTTGTCAAAGAACTTGATTGTATTTGCACTGGCAACGATTGCGTATTGGGCGATCGGCTACTCCCTCATGTTTGGGGCACAAGGCAACGGCTTCTTTGGGGCTGGTGGTTGGTTCCTAACAGGAGATTCGGCCACCTATGGGTTGGAAGAAAGTACCTTGACCGTGCCTGTGTATTTCTTGTTCCAAGCTGCCTTTGCCGGAACGGCCGCCACGATCGTTTCTGGAGCGGTGGCGGAGCGCATCAAGTTCATCGACTTCCTCATTTTCAGCCTCCTGATTACGGGTATTTCCTATCCCATCAGTGGTCACTGGGTCTGGGGCGGTGGAATGCTCTCTGAGATTGGCTTTTTAGGCGGCACAGGTTTCTCAGATTTCGCTGGATCGACGGTGGTTCACTCGGTGGGCGGTTGGGCCGCCTTGATGGGTGCTGCCATCCTAGGACCTCGCATTGGTAAATATACCAATGGTCAGCTTTCGGCACTGCCCGGCCACAATATGAGCATTGCCACGTTGGGATGTCTGATCTTGTGGATCGGCTGGTTTGGATTCAACCCTGGCTCTGAGTTAGCAGCCAATGAAGCGGTTCCGTACATTGCTGTCACCACCAACTTAGCCGCAGCAGCGGGTGGAATTTCAGCGACTATCACGTCTTGGTTAGCTTCTGGTAAGCCTGACCTCTCGATGATTATTAATGGGATTTTGGCAGGTCTGGTCGCTATTACGGCAGGCTGTGCTGGTGTCACCTACCTGGGCGCTGTCATTATCGGCTTGATTGGCGGTATTATCGTTGTCTTCTCGGTGTATTTCTTTGACAGCATCCGCATTGACGATCCAGTGGGTGCTATTTCGGTGCACTTGGTCAATGGTATTTGGGGAACCTTGGCGGTTGGCTTGTTTGATCAGGAGTCTGGCTTGTTTTTTGGCGGTGG
This sequence comes from Thermocoleostomius sinensis A174, assembly GCF_026802175.1. Lineage (NCBI taxonomy): Bacteria > Bacillati > Cyanobacteriota > Cyanophyceae > Oculatellales > Oculatellaceae > Thermocoleostomius > Thermocoleostomius sinensis. Next base: position 281,980 of record NZ_CP113797.1, read on the forward strand.
CGCGAACCAACTGATTGCGCAAATTCTTGGCATTCTGACGATCGGGCTATGGACGGTCGTGCTCAGCACTATCTTCTGGTATGCGTTAAAGTCCATCATGGGATTGCGTGTCACCGAAGAAGAAGAGTTGGTGGGCTTGGACATTGGCGAACACGGCATGGAAGCCTATAGCGGCTTTTTGAAGGAAGCGGGTGGCGTCGCTGGCAGTTCTGTTAGCTCAACGGCTGGCTCACCTGGAGCTACAACGCATTACTAATTTATGACTTAAATGCTTGGTTGGCATCTTGAGCTAACCTTAGTCTGACCTCACACGTGAAGGGATGCTGCTAGGCAGTGTCCCTTTTAGTTTGAGTTTAGTTTGAGAGAGTCGGGGGTCGGGAGTCGGGAAGTCGATAAGAATTTTTTACAGACTTTTTTTTACAGACTATTCCTTGGCTTCGAGTTATGATGAGGCGGTGTTACGCACACTAAGGTTCGCTGAGTCGCTAGCTGAAATGGGTTTGGGTGAGTGCGAAATAAACGTTCTAACTATTGTTCTATCGACTATCGATCGATTCGACAGTTTAAAAGCCGTTCCGTTCGGTTCGTAGCGAATTTCGTCAAGTTTTCTCCTGTGATGCTGCAACTGCGGTTCCTGCCAAGTTGGGTGTTTCTCTCTTTGGCAGCGAATGGCCTACTGCTAGCAGCGTTACTGGGGGTGTCGATGCAGATAAGAAATTCTGCCTCGTTGACTCCAACAACAGCACCCTCTGACCTCAACGTTAACGTTAGCTCAACTGGGGCGACGGTGAAGGCAACAACAGCACAGGCGAATCTGACCACATTGACCACCTCAGGTCATGAAATCAGGCCCCGACCCTCGCTGACCTATGAGCAGTGGCAGGTGCTCCTAGCCCAAGAAGCGGAGGCTGTGATTGAACAAAAACCAGAGCATTTGGCAATTTTGGCAGGAGATTCTATTAGCCTCTGGTTTCCCCAAGCCCTGCTGTTGAACGATCGAACTTGGCTCAATCAAAGTATTTCTGGCGAGACTTCGATGGGTTTGTTGCGTCGGCTTTCGGCTTTCGATCGTACTGATCCAGACACTATCTTTATCATGATTGGGATTAATGATTTGTTACGGGGTTTTGACCAGGAAGCCATTGTAACCAATCAACAAGAAATTGTTCGCACCCTGAAGGCGTCCCACCCTCGAGCGCAAATCGTGTTGCAATCTGTATTGCCCCATGCTTCAGAGGCTGCCACCTGGGAAGGACGCGATCGGCTGTTGAAGCTACCGAATACTCGCATTCAAGACCTTAACCGCGAGTTAGAAGCCGTCGCACAAGACGAAGAAGTCTATTTTCTCGATTTGTACTCACTGTTTGCGGATGAACAGGGCAATTTGCGCATGGAACTGAGCACGGATGGGTTACACCTCAACGAGCAAGGCTATCAAACCTGGAGTATTGCCCTCAAAGTTTATAACCAAGAAGTGCTAGAACCCGCGATCACGATTTACGAATAAATCTCGATGGACAAGTAGATGCATAAAACATGTACATCTTGTCATGATCGCAACAATTCTTGATATACGTTTTTTCTAAACTGCGGATAGGCTGAATGTAGGAACGCAGCTTTAGGAGGTTTCATATGGCTTTGGTAAAACAGGTGGAGGTTCGCCTGCTGGACTCCATCAAGTCAGGCATGGTGGAGTTCTATACTCCACAAGCGAGTCATGAAACGATGCTAGCCCAAATCCCGGCCAGCACGATCGATGACTTATTTGTGCATCATTTCCAGACCGATCAACTGCTGGTTGTGAGGGGTAGCTTCGTGCTGGTGATTCTGCAAAATCGGGAGTATCACTATATTCCACTCAGCGATCGTCAGCCCAAAGTGGTGACGATTCCGCCGGGCATACCACACGGAGCCATCAACCTCAGCCAAGAGCCATGCCTGTTGGTCAATGCTGTACTACGACATGGCCCTACTTACGAGAAAGATTATCGTCCCCTACGCAAACCCTTTCCGTTTGATATCGCGAAAGCCCGTACTCTTTTGACCGAACTAGCGCTTCCTGTCACTGCCTGATCGGTGGTTGGTAGCTAGTAGGTGGCGCTAGTGTGAGTGGCTGTAAGCGCTATCTGCTCGTCTGAGGAAAGTTGATTACAGGCAGTATTCCGGCAGCATTGTACAGGCAATATTACAAGCAATATTACAGGCAATATTCTAGTGAAACCGTTTCCGCTTGAGAAACTCTGAAATCACCTGCTTGCCGTTTTTTGGTCGAAGCGAGGTAGCAGTAGCGACTGTAGAGATGCTAGCAGGTCGATATAGAGATTCACCAGTTCGGATTGGTAAATCTACGGATTGCTGACGTAGGGACAGCCAACGATCGCGAATTAAAACACGCAGCAATTCATCCGATGTGATATTCTCTTGTTCTAAAATTTCTGCCAAAAGCTGTTCTGTTTCCCGGTCTAATTCTTTTGTTATCATCAGTTCACCAACCCGCCCTACGCTAGAAAAACTGTTATTAATTAAGATTCCATCCTAGCCAGATCAGGTCACTGTTTTCCATAATTTTTTAGTATTTTCAGATTTGCTGAGACTGACTTTACAAAACTATGGAATCTCGGATCATGGTTCTGCAAGATTACTTGTAACGTCATGGATTGTAATTCGGCTGACTTGGGCGATCGCCCAGTCCCTTTAGACGCTTTTTTCGCTATGATTTGGGAACTATAATTTTGCACATCGAACATACCTATGCAGTTTGGCCCCGGGTTTCTGCCAACGTTTTTGTACTATTTCACGACGGCAGGCGTGTTGGTGGCACTGGTTGCCTCTAGAGGGATGGGGTTTAGCCTAAATTCCGGGATGCCCGGCCGATTGGGGTTGATGGGCGGAGTCGTGGCCGGGTTGCTAGGAGCCTATTTCAACCGCACCACTACTGTAGATGTGCAATTTCAGGGACAAAAGAAGTTTTTAGCCGAGCTAGAAACAACCCTGGCAGCAATGGGTTATCAGCTTGCCGCGCAGGAGGAGGATCTACGCATCTATGAGCGATCGAACTTAAGCAAATGGCTATCGGGTAAGCTCTATGTTCAGCTTGAGCAGAATCATGCCACAATCGCTAGCCGGGCTGGAACGTTGCGGCGATTGCGAAAGCAGATCTAGGAGATTACTTGGAAGAGTTGGAATAGGCGTTCAAGGCATAGTCACGAAATCGGTTCATATCCGCCTGAATTGTAGATTCTACTACCCGTCCTAGAAACAAATTGTCCATGAGCTTGCCTAAAATTCCGGGAATGGAATAAGCGACCGTTAATTTGACGATGCTGTGGTTGCCGCGATCGTAAAACCGAATGGCTCCTCGGTTGGGCAACCCATCCACTGATTCCCACTGAATGATTTGATGCGTCACAAGTTTGGTAATCCGCGACAGCCAGCTAAACTCAAACCCGCCCGATGCAAGTTTCCAGCGTGATAGGTCTGGATCATCTTCCAGTACCTTCACCGAGTCAATCCATTTCATCCACTTTGGCATTTGCTCTAAATCCGACCACAGATTCCACACGACCTCAATGGGCGTTTCCACTTCAACTTGGACGGTATGTTCGAGCCAGTCGGTCATGGGAAGAATAGAAAGAACGGCTAAAGGATGAAGGCTGGAGGCTAAATCGAAAGAGACGAAGCATGGAGGATGAAACCCTCTGCATCCTAACAGGATATCAGGTCTAGGCTGGGTTTGCCGGGCAAGTACCAGTCACACCGCGTTGCCGACTTCAGGAGTGCCCAACCTAGTTTTGATCGTTCAGGAATGCGGCTGTTGCAAGGCCTGTCGCTGTAATTGCATCAAGGTTTTGATTCCCTTTTCAGCCACATCAAGCATGCGATCGAGTTGAGCACGGGTAAAGCTACCTTCTTCGGCCGTACCTTGCAGTTCAATCAGGCCCAGTTCATCGTTTAGGACAACATTGAAGTCCGTGGTGGCTGCCGCATCTTCGGTATAGTCCAAGTCAAGGAACGGCTCACCGTCTAGGAGTCCGACTGACACCGCCGCAATTTGATGGCGAATTGGAGAACTGGTTAATTCACCGCTTTGCAGCAATGTGTCGATCGCATCGCTGAGGGCAACAAACCCACCCGTGATCGAGGCAGTGCGCGTGCCAGCATCCGCCTGCAACACATCTGCATCGATGGTCAGGGTGCGTTCTCCTAACACTTTCATATCTAGCGCTGCCCGCAAACTGCGCCCAATCAATCGTTGAATTTCTTGCGTACGTCCAGAGAGCTTCATGAATTCCCGGGGCTGTCGTTGCAAAGTGGCGGCTGGCAACATGCGATATTCTGCTGTAAGCCAACCCTGCCCACTGCCTTCGAGAAATTTAGGAACACCCGGTTGCACCGTAACCGTACAAAGCACACAAGTATTGCCGCTGTGAGCCAGCACCGACCCTGCTGCATAGCGGGTAAAATGCCGTTCAAACCGAACAGGACGAAGTTCGTCGGGTTGCCGACCGTCAGGACGCTGCCAAGCCATAGGGGATTTAGGAGGGGATCTATAGATTTGATGGGAGAGGACAGCCTCAAATTCTCACTCAGAATACAAGGGATTCGCGCTAGAGGCTAGAGGGAGAAGAGGAGTTGCTGATAATAAAACGAGGAATCTCACGAGAAATGAAAGCCGCGATCGACTACTTCCCTTTCCGCGCCCCTAGTGACACCAATCTGGGCAGCGATCTCAAACCCAACTAAAACCAACAATTTCTAAATTCAAAGTTATATGTAGCGTTAGATGGCAGAAATTTTTTCAATATCACGCTATATTTTGCCTATGTGAAGAACGAGGTGGATCAGCGAGAAGGACGATCGTCCGTTGGTTTCTCCATACCTTTGTACTATAAATAAAGAAAATCTTAAGCTGCCTAAACTGCTAGCGCGCTTGTCCCCTCGGTTCATTATTTGGCTTGGCTACTGATCCCCATTCGAGATTAATCATGGTTTCCCAACTTGAAACACCCCTCCGCGACAGCAATCATTCCCTGCCCTATGCGATCGAAGGACTGGTTCAGGTTTTTACCTGCCCCCATCGCAGCTTTTTTACTGGGGTGATGGCGCAAGCCCTTCGGATTGCCGGACAGGGAACCCCTGTTTTAATTGTGCAGTTCCTTAAAGGTGGCATTGGGCAAGGTCCACGGCAGCCAATTCAACTGGGACAACATTTAGATTGGATGCGCTGTAGCCTCATGCGGTGCATTAATACACCAGAATTAGAACCGACTGAAACCGATGCCCTGCGCGAGCTTTGGGAACATACGCAAACGGTAGTGTCCGAAGGTAAATATTCGCTCGTGGTTCTGGACGAGTTGAGCCTCGCCATTCAGTTTGGCTTAATTTCCGAGGCAGAAGTGCTGCATTTTCTCAAGCATCGTCCCAGCCAAGTGGATGTGATTTTAACCGGGCCCGAAATGCCGTCTGCTATCTTGGACGTAGCCGATCAGATTACAGAACTGCGCCGCACCTATCGCCCCTAGCCACTCGCCCTTATCCTGCGATCGAATTTTCCCCCAATCTTCTAAGTTTCTTAAAGCTTTCTCCGCGCTCGCGTCGGACAGAGCGATCGTTGGTATAACTAAACCGTTATTTCTCTCATCCTTCAGTTACATGATTAAAAACGACACCTGGATTTTGGAGATGGCGGCGAATGGCATGATTGAGCCGTTCGAACCTCGGTTAGTGCGGCATGTAGATGGACTCCCCGTTATTTCCTATGGCCTTAGCAGCTATGGGTATGACCTGCGCCTATCTCCGTCTGAATTTCGCATTTTCAAACACATTCCCGGAACCGTCGTTGATCCAAAAAACTTTAACCCGGCCAATTTGGAACCTGTGGCGCTGCATTCTGATGAGAACGGCAGTTATTTCATTTTGCCGGCACACTCCTATGGGCTAGGCGTCGCCCTAGAGCGTTTAGCCGTGCCTGAGAATGTTACAGTCGTGTGTATTGGCAAGAGCACCTATGCGCGCGTAGGTCTGATTGCAAATTTAACCCCAGCGGAAGCCGGATGGCGCGGACACTTAACCCTAGAGTTTTCCAACTCATCTAGTGCCGATTGCCGCATTTATGCCAACGAAGGCATTGTGCAACTGCTGTTTTTGGAAGGGGCCCCGTGCGCCATCAGCTATGAAACCCGGCGGGGTAAGTATCAAGATCAACCAGAACAAGTGACCTTAGCCAAAGTCTAAGATGATCTGGCACTTGCTGCGATCGAAACTTCTCACTGCCTGCTAGATTACTGTCATGTACTTCTTTAGGAAGAAACATGAAACAATGGCGTTTGCGGATTTGTGGCAGAACGTCTGAAATAGTAACCCAACGCAACCCGTAATCTGTATCGTCGAGTGGTGAGGTGTCGAGTGGTGAGGAGGGATGAAGTGGCTATGAGTGCATCATTGTTACCGGAGGAATCGCGATCGACCGTTTTGGTATCGCCCGAACTAGAAGTTTCGGTGGTGGTGCCGGTTTATAACGAAATTGAAAGCATTCCTCGGCTCATTGAGGCGATCGCCACTACGCTGCAACAGCACCACATTGCCTACGAAATCATCTGTGTAGATGATGGTTCCAAAGATGGTTCGTCGGAGTTGCTACGGCAGATGGCCCGCACTCGGACTGATTTGCGAGCGGTGCTGCTACGGCGCAACTATGGGCAAACGCCAGCAATGGCAGCAGGGTTTAAGTACGCACAGGGACAAGCCGTCGTTACCCTAGACGGGGACTTGCAGAACGATCCAACGGATATTCCCCGCTTGCTGGCTAAATTGGACGAAGGCTATGACTTGGTGAGCGGCTGGCGCAAGCGTCGGCAAGACGCTATGTTGACTCGTCTGATTCCATCTAAGATTGCCAACTGGTTGATTGCCAAAGTTACGGGCGTGAATCTGCACGACTACGGCTGCTCGCTCAAGGCCTATCGATCGGAACTGATTATGGACATGAATCTGTATGGCGAACTGCATCGATTTATTCCAGCCCTGGCCTTTATTGAAGGAGCTAGAATTGCTGAAATTCCAGTGCAGCACCATGCTCGGCAATTTGGCCAGAGTAAATATGGGCTAGGTCGCACCTTTCGGGTGTTGATGGATTTGTTCACCATCTATTTTATGAAGCGGTTTCTGACCCGTCCAATGCACGTATTTGGGCTATTTGGGTTAATATCAATGCTGATCGGGGTTGGCTTAGGCGCGTATTTGACTTTTGTGAAGCTAGCCTTTGGCGAAAGCATTGGCGATCGACCGTTGCTAATTCTAGCCGTTGTCTTGTTTTTAACTGGGGTGCAATTGTTTAGCTTTGGCTTAATTGCTGAACTGATGATGCGAACCTATCACGAATCGCAAAATCGCCCCATTTACCGCGTTCGTGAAGTGGTAGAAGCTATCAAGAACCGATCGGACTCTAGAACCGTTGATTAGAGTTTCTGTCAGTGATGCCAATGCTGCAACGGATTTCCTACGCCATTTCCTACCACTATGCCTGGTCAATTAACTGGTCAATTAACAACGCACGTTCTAGACACTGTACACGGTGGTCCTGCTGCCAATGTGGCGATCGAGCTTTGGCAAGTGCCGCCTTCAGGAGACAAAACGTTGCTGAAATTGGTGCATACCAATGCGGATGGTCGAACAGATGCACCTCTGCTGGCGGCAGACGAACTGCAAGCGGGCGTGTACGAATTAGTGTTTGCGATAGGCGCATACTTCGATCGATCGATGCCATCGTTGCCCACCCCGCGCTTTCTCGATCGCGTTCCGATTCAGTTTGGTATTGCCAATCCAGAGGCCCATTACCACGTGCCCCTGCTGGTTTCGCCGTGGTCGTACAGCACCTATCGAGGAAGCTAAGCGATGTCTGAATCGAAGTCTGTTGCACCGCCCTATTCCCTGACCACGATCAACCAGATGAGTCAAGAAGAGTTCGTGGCGGCATTGGGGGCTGTGTTTGAGCAAACCCCCACGATCGCTCAGCAAACTTGGCAGCAGCGACCTTTTACTAGTCTGGAAGCGTTACATCAGCGCATGGTTGAGGTCATTAGGGCAGCGCCTATTGAGGCGCAACTGGCCCTAATTTGTGCCCATCCCGATTTGGGTAGCAAAGCCAAAATGGCAGTAGCCTCGGTGCAAGAGCAAGCGGGCGCTGGACTGGATCGGCTATCTCCCGAAGAGTTCGATCGCTTTCAAACACTGAATCAGGACTATAAGACAAAGTTTGGGTTTCCTTTTATCATTGCAGTGCGCAATCACACCAAAACCAGCATTCTAGAGGCATTTGAGCAGCGCTTACAACACTCGATCGACACCGAACGAGAGCAAGCCTTGACTGAAATTTTTCAAATCGCCAAGTTTCGATTAGCAGATTTGATCGGGGCGTAGCCACCAGCGCTCTCGTTGGGGGGCACTTCCTCATTCAGCGCAACGTTGGTCGTTATCCAGGTTGCACAAGCGGCAGCGGTTGAATGGGATGCACGGATGCATTGGTCGAACTTTTCGGCTTTACATTCTCTGCTTTATTTAAATTCAAGATAAAGGATTTATCGATCGATACGCCTTTGGCGTCGGTGCGGCGAACCGTAACGATATGGCAAACCTTATCTTCAACGTTCAAGACCGCTTTGTTCATAATCCTCAATTCATTTCCTTCAATCTTGAAGTATCCTTCTGCATTATTAAGCAAGGTGTAGGTGTAGGTATTTCCCGTTTTTGCATCAGAGGCAGGGAGCGTAGCCACCAAGGTGCTTGCCTCTTCAACGGGCCGATCGGGGTCATTGCTAAGTTGAGACGAGTTGATGGACATTTGTGGCATTTTTGTCACTCGTTGATTTCTCGCTGTGTGGTTTGCGATCGAAATTGGAGTGCTAGGCTCTGGCAGAGTAACAGCCCGATAGCCATGATTGCTTCTGGCAGTGGACGCGCTGAAACGCTGGGAAGTTCGATGGGTTGGAGCTTGCTGCTGAGGAGAGGTCGATGAGTCTACTACCAGGTTTCTCAAGGGTTCAATCACGCCGTCATTGGCCAAGGCAGCCTCTAGGACAGGTTCCATTCCAGAAGCAGCCACATTGCCATTGATTTCAGCTTGGTAGGCAGCTTCAGTGCTGATTGATGAACTCATCGACGAACTGATTGAAGAGGTTTGAGGCACAGATGCAGGTGCAGCCGACGGTTGAGGAGTTGATGATTGCGGAGCGCGATCGGTGGTTGATTTGGCTGTGGGTTTGACAGCCTGATCAGGCGATGCCGAACGGCGAGAAGCAACAGCAGAAGTTGGTTGAACGGTTGGTTTGGCGAAAGAGGGCTTGGCCGTTTTTGGGGTAGCAACAGCGGACTGAGGGCGCTGAGGCACTAATTTTTCCAAGAGGTTAAACCATAGACTACTGATGGTACGGTTCCAGAAAATAACGACATTACCACCGCCATAAACTAGTGCCCAAAGCAACATCCAATAGTACAAACTGTCGTTGTCAACAGGCTCACGCTCAATGGGTTGAGGGGCGGTAGTCGCTTCGGGGCGCAATTGGTTAGAAGCAGGTGCAGATTTGGTCTCTTCACTCGGCTCGATCGCAACCGCAGGTTCTGTCGCTTGGGAGGGTGCAGCTTGGGACGATCTGCCTGAATCAGTGTTTTCAAAGGCTGGGGCGGCAGTTGACTGTCCCTCTCGTGCCTGTAGTTTTTGCCAGGTCAAAGCACCAACAACGCCGTCCACCCCTAAACCGTGAAACTGCTGAAATTTGGCCACAGCGGCTTCGGTCTTGCTTCCATAAATGCCATCAATTTCCCCTGTATAGTGTCCCAACTGGTGTAAGTGGGTTTGTAGCCTGCTGACCGCCTCACCGCGACTGCCCAGGCGCAACAACGGCATCGATAACGGCATCGATTCAGATGTCCTACGAGACTGCCCATTTTCCCTGGTTTGCCTATCACTAGCTGTCAGCACTGCATGGAAGGACTCAGGCTCGGTGGGGCGTGGAATGGTGCTGTCTAGACGGTGGACTTGCGACGAATTATCAGCATGAAGATCCTGTCTAGTACTTGCCAGATTCGATCGCACAGGTTGTACCACTGCCACTGTTTCAGGAGAACTGATACAGTCAACCGCTGCGGTGACAGCAACAGCAGAATTCCCCTGGCTCTGGTGCTGAGGTTCAGGGCAGGTCGAGACACTGACAGGAGTAGGAGTAGTTGCTGCATCAGTACAGGTGACACAGGTAAGCAGCAGCAAGGCAGAAGGATTAGCAGCCATCGATCCTGGGAGTGAAGGTAAGTTGGTAGATTCCCCCAAGTGATTCTGAGCACCAATCGCAATGCGCAAAAACGCTGAATGCGCTGACCCAATTAGCTGACTTTTGTTCCACTATAATGCACAAAGGATTTCTTCAGGCAAGTCGATTCAGTAAAAATATATTTAACGATGGTTTTAGTCTAATTAGGTCAATCTTGTTTAAAGATTTCCCAAATGCACCGTTTATATCCCATGATTGTCGGTGAATAGCTAAAGTGGTAGCTCGATTTGAAACGTAGAGCCTTGGCCCGGCGTACTCATCACTAGCAGCCTTCCCCCATGAGCCTCAACAATTTGCTGCGCGATTGCTAATCCTAGTCCAAACCCACCCTTTTCTCGAGTTCGCTCGGTATCAACCCGATAAAAGCGATCGAAAATATAGGGCAAATCGGACGCTGGGATGCCAATTCCGGTATCCACCACTTGGATGGTGGTCCGATCGGAATGGGGTTCTAGGCGTAGCCACACTGTTCCCCCTGCCTGTGTGTACTTACAGGCATTGCTCAGCAGATTCTCGATCGCCTGTCGCAGTAAATCTGGTTCGGCGGATAGATGAACAGGCACTTCCGGTAAATGACTAATGAATTTAATGTCTTGCTGAGCCGCTTGCAGTGCGTAATCCGTTGCTAATTTCTCGAGAAGTTCGTTGAGGTGAATCCATTTCAGTAACTCTGGGGCTAATCGTCCCTGATGACGAGCCAGCAGCAATAAATGGCTGACCAACGTACTCATTGATTTAGTGCTGTCAATGATATTTTCCATTAAAGGACGCAACTGGGGATGATCTATCGCTGTCAATTGCCCGACTTGGGCATTGGTGAGAATGGCAGATAGGGGCGATCGCAACTCATGGGATGCATCAGCGGTGAAGCGTTGCAGTTGTTGATAGGACTGCCGAATCGGTTGCATCGCCACCCCACTTAATAGCCACCCTGTTAAGCCAATCATTCCCAGAGCGATCGGAAGCAACAAGGTCAGCAGTAGTCGAAATTGCTGAAGATCTGCTTTTAAACTGGTCATCGGAATGGCAACTTGCAGATGACCAATTAATTTACCAGCATCCTGTACGGGTAACGTTACTTGCCGCACCCATAGAGGAGATATTTGAGCATCCTGCAACTGAATGGTTTCAAATCCAGCAGGTCGATCAAGCTGAGGTGGTGGCGGTGGCCCAAAAAACTGGGTAGCTCGTCCTTGGGCATCATACCAACGAATATAAAGCAGGTCGCTATCCATGGGTTGAGCACTGTTTCCTAGAATGGGAACATTGGTTAGATCAACCTGGTACTGTTCTTGCTCTATGCCATATTGCACGCTGGCCGCCAGCACCCTAGTCGTTTTATGCAAAAGTCGATCGATCGACTCTAGCTTGTCTTCAGCCCGCAGGTAGTAAATGGTGCCGGAAAACAAAAAGAGAATGCTGCCCATAGACAGCGTGAACCAACGGGCTAAATTGCGACGACTGCGACTGAACATAACCACACAGAAAGAACAGATAGGTTAGCTCAACCCATGAACACTAGAACGTATCAAACGCGGCTAGCGACGCTCAAGGATTCTCGATCGCTGGTGCAATGACTGATGGGTGGATTCAATCGATATCCCATGCCATAGATTGTTTCGATCCAATCGCCTGCTCCAACGGTTTGCAGTCGTTGTCGCAGCTTGCGTACAAGAACTGTAATGGCGTTACTTTCAGGTTCTTCGCCCCACTCCCAAACCGTTTGCTCAATCTGACCACGAGAAAGAACTTGATGGGGATGCCGCATGAAATACTCAAGTAGCTGAAATTCCCGGCTAGACAGAGCCACTATCTCCCCTTGCCGTTCAACCGTTAAAGTATCGAGATGCAACTGCAAATCTGATACACAAAGGCTGTCTCCTTGCCAAAGCGGCGATCGCCGTCTGAGGGCCCGCACTCGTGCCATGAATTCAACGATGTCGATCGGTTTGACCAGATAATCATCTGCTCCCGCATCTAGCCCTGCTACTTTATCGAGCGTGGTATCTTTCGCTGTAATCATCAGCACAGGCGATACCTTTCCAAGGGCACGATACCGCTTACAGAGATTTAACCCGCTGATTTGAGGCAACATCCAATCTAAAATCAGCAAATCGTACTCTTTTTCACTAATTAGCCACTGAGCTGTTTCTCCATCGTTAACACCATCGACGTTATGGCCGGCTTGGGAGAGAACCGTTTGTAGCGGCATCAGTTGTTTGACATCGTCCTCCACCAGCAAAATCTTCATTGCTCTTGCTCTGCTCATTCTATATCGTTAGTCTAGAGAGCCATATAGAGCAAAGCATCATCCATCAGTGAGATTTCAAGCGATCGGCTTGCCCCCTAAGATGCAACTGTGTAATGCAACTGTGTAACACTTGATTGACTCACTTGGTTAAATACCTTTGGTTAAATACCTTATTACATTGGGCATGGGGGTTGTGTGCGACGAGCAGGAAATCAATGGCTAGGGACATTGGGGATTGAGTTTTGGCTACCTTTGCCAATTCTGGCGTTCTTATTTTGGCTGAGTTGCAGCCTGATCACCGTAGAGGTGCTCAGTCGTCCGTATAGTACGAAAGAGCGCTTGCAAGCCGATACCCAGTTAGAAGTGAGAGTGTCTGTTAACATTGCAACAATTCAAGCAGTCATTGATCAATCAGAGGACTTAACCCGAGTCGAGGTCATCACGGCCGACTCGAGTTTGCGCAGATTAGAATTTGAGTTTCCTGTAACCGAGTTTGCCGAGGTAGAAGCGACACTTGGCAAAGAATTAGGTTTATCGACCGAGGAAGTGAGGCAGTTAGTGCGCTATACGGTGGTAGATTAGCGAACACCTACCGTTGCTGGCGCTAAGGCTACCGTTTCATCTAGTGATAGCTGTTGCCAAAACGATCGAACCTCGTCTCCCACCTGTTGAGGATAAAAATAGTGGAAGAAGTAGCGTCCGCCGGGGCAAATCCACAAACGGGAATGAGGGTGTCGCCAATGTGACTCCCATCCTTGCAGTTGGTTAGGATCAAGCACCACATCATCGACACCGCCACACACTAACAACGGTACAGCCACCTCTAACGGTGGAAGACTCAATTGTCGAAATAAATTATGGGGCGATAGCGATTGCTCAAGATCCTGTTCAAGCAGTTTTACCAAGGCAGACATCGTACACGGCGGTGGGCAGCCAAATAGGTCATATACCATTTGCTGTAACACCTTCAAACGTGGACAGGGCAAAAGGCGGCGACGAACATGATAGTGGGCTTGCCAATCGAGGGTTGGTTGGACCCCCACCGAGCAGATAGCCAGCGATCGAACAGAGTCAGGATGACGCTGAGCATAGAGCAAGCCTAGCAATCCACCCGTTCCATGTCCTGCTAAGTGCAATGGTCGTGATTGTTGTTGAACATAATCATGTAAGAGCGTCAGAGCCGTTTCAAAGGAATTTGGTTCATCTTGAAGTTGGTTGTATTCCCATTGAGCTACAGTAGCAAACTGAGCTAAATAGTGAAGCAGCGGGCGATCGAAACAGCGCAGCCCAGAACTAACGCTGAGCCAAAGCATATCAGGTCGTTGGGGCATATGGATTCGTTGATGATCTAAGAATGAGGTGATAAATTGGAAAGCAATTTGCAAAAAATTCTACTTTGTAATCGGAATTGATTCATCTAAATCAAAGCTGATCCAGAGTAAGTCGATCAGTCGAGCGACAAGAAAGTCACAGGCGGATTCCAGCAAACGCCCCAATAGCAGGACACTCTGGTTTACAAGGAACGAAGAAACCAGGCGATCGAACAGAGAATCGAACAGAGATAGATGGCTCACAAGGTGGTTCATAGGGAATAAATGAGACAGGCTTATTGCAAAAGATATGCAATAACTTACAACAGCATATCGAGAAGTGGTACTACTTGCAAATAATTATCAATAAGTATTGGTAATAGCTAGTGGCAATTCGCTCAGCGCGGTCGCCCCAGGGTGGTGATGTAGAGAACAGCTTCATCGGCAGGAATACCCAACACCTCATTGACTTCATCATCGAAGAAACCAGCAATGCCGCTGACCCCTAGTCCCAAGCGAATGGCAGCCAAATTTAGCCGTTGTCCCAAGTGACCAGCATCCAGATGTAAGTAACGGTAAACTCGATCGCCATAGGTGGCTACGGCCGCTTGCAAATCGGCGGTATGAAACAACACGGCAGCGGCATCCCGACCTAAGTTTTGCCCCAAGCACAGCCGATGTAGTTGCCGCCGAAAGTTTTTGAATCGAATTTGTCGCAATTCTTGAGCATAGGGGGCATAGTAGTAACACCCTTCATCTAAACCGTCTACGCCAGATACGGCAATAAAGGTTTCAATCAACTTTAGATCAAAATAATCAGGAGTTGGGTCTAGCTGCTGATCTTGATAGTGTTGCGGTTGATAGGTAAAGTCAAGGAGTGCTTTCAGTTCATCGAGGCTTAAGTTAGCTCCACTGTAGGTTCGAGTCGATCGCCGTTGCACAATTGTTTTTTCCAGAAGCTCTAAATCGTTGCCCCAGTCAATTGGCTCGGTAGCGGTGGAAACCTTCAGACAGAAGGGAAAGTTATATTTATCTTCCTGTAATTGAGCGGATGGGTGCTGGGCAATAGACGCTAGAGATGAGGCAGATTCTTTCTTATTGGGATCTTCTTGCTCAGTGATGGCCGTAGCGTGGTGAAAATATCGCAGCAACTCATCGTCTGGAATGGCTGGATAGTCAGTTTGAGTACTAGAAGGTAAGGCGGTATAGCTTGGCAGCGTTGGATTGGTTGGCTGAGAGAAGCGATCGGACAGAGCAATGGCAACGATCGCCCCCTCTTGTTCTACATCTAGGTACAACAACTGATTGAGGGCATCATCAATAAACCCGCCAATAAGATGCGGGCGATAGGAGGTCAGGGCACTAGCAAGTTCAATATTTCCCAACAAATGCCCACTGTCTAGAAAAATGCGGCGATAGGCCCGATCGCGATATCGCCACGCCGATCGCATAAACACAGTGGTTACAATCAGTGCTAGGTGAGTGCAATCGAGGCTGGAATGCCAAAAACAGGCGTGCTGAAGCGGCACCCATACTTCACTATCCCAAAACCGCAGCAGAGAATGAGTTTGCGCTTGATAGTTGTACAACCCAGCCGGCAGCAGAGTTGTACCGCGAGAGACTAAATAAAGTTCAGCTGGATAGAGTGCACCAGCCGATGGTGTTGTGCGAAAGTAGACTGGCTCTCCGCTCCGAGTCACCATCCCCACCGTCAGCCCATAGCTATAAAACAAGAAACGGGAAAGCCGTCGCCACTCGTCTTGCTCGGCAGTGGATTCAGCTTTGTTGGTTAAATAGGATTTGAGATCAATGCCGGTGCCAATGCGATACTCTTTGAACGCAGCTGGTTGCTTTGTCCAGTCAAAGTCTTGGTCGGCGATCGTTTCAGGATGATATTTCGTTCGCTCGTGATAGTGTTGGGCGATGGAAATACGCGGGTCAGGCATACAAGATTTAGGACGGTGCGGCAGCTTTCTAGATCTTGACACTTTCGACCCCAGAATGACCATGTTGAATGCTGCATTTTTAAATGCTTGATTTTAGACAGGTTTCCTAGTCGATCGAGATGAGATAGGTTGGGTCTGTCCCTGTTGCTTCCTAGAGAAACCGGGGTTGGGGGAGGAGGGGGAGGAGGCAAAGAGTAGCTAGTTAACCAGCCCCCCTGTCCTTTTTTTCAACGGTGTAACTCCTAACTCTTAATCGCCAACGGCTGAATATAAAGATTTGGTTACAAGAAGTTGATGTGATCGATAGTAGACATGGCGTTGCTTAGAGACCGGAGCTTGATCTCATGCAAAGAATTTTGTCTCGGGCGGTGGTTCGGCATGTCATGAGTTTGGCGTGGGCGATCGGCTGCTTAATGAGTGCAACTGACGCAAAGGCTTATCAAGTTCAACAGGTAGGTCGGTTTAATATCGCATTTCATGTCACTCCCGATGATCAGCCTATTGCTAATCAGCCTTCCGAGGTCTGGATTCAAATCAGGCAGGGAGACGCTATAGTTCCTTCGTCACGCTGTCAAGATTGTCGATTAGTGTTGCTTGCTCCTGACGGACAACCTTTAAATCAATTTGATGGAGAAGAATTGCAACCCATTGGCTCAACTGTCTATGAAGGTGCGTTTGGCACAACCATGATTTTCGGTGCCCCTGGAACCTTTTTGGTGCAATTTGAAGGAACGATCGATCGACAACCAATTGATTTACTATTTGCCATACCTGTTCAAGCAGAACAACGCGACTAAATTAACAACAGTATCAGCTAAGAGCACGCGAAACAGTAACACAAACTCAGTCTCAAGTCAGATGCTAAAACTGGTAGAACTCAGGAGGATGAGGCTGTAGACTGAACGTTCAAATGATTGATTTCAACATCAACCACTGAAGGAGAGACTGAATGCGTTGGGCAGTGTCTCCTATTTTGCTATGGCCCCTATAGCAACAGGGATTGTAACGCTATTTGCTCCATTTGCTCTGAATATCTGCATATGAGATCCTTTTGCTCTGGATCAAGAAAATCCTATATAGAGATAAATTGCTAAATCGCGGTTGAGTAAACCTCACTTTTCTATCACATTTGCAGTCAATTCTAAAGTTGGGTGAATCTTTGAGGAAATCATTATGGACTTACAAGATATTTTTCATTGGGTGTATGTAGCAGGAATGGTAATCGGCGCGTTACATTTTTGGGCCCTGAGCCGTGATCCGCGAGGTGTGCCGCAATATGAATATCTTGTTGCCATTTTCATTCCGATTTGGTCAGGATTAGCTTACATGGCGATGGCGATCGATCAAGGTAAGGTGGAAGCAGCGGGGCAAGTAGCTCATTATGCCCGGTATGTAGACTGGATTGTTACCACACCTTTGCTGCTGCTAGCACTGGCTTGGACAGCCATGCAGTTCATTAAAAAAGATTGGGTGTTGATTGGTTTTCTGATGAGTACCCAGGTAGTTGTGGTGACAACGGGACTCATTGCAGATTTATCTGAGCGCGATTGGGTGAGATATCTCTGGTACATCTGCGGTGTCGTAGCGTTTCTAATTGTGTTGTGGGGAATTTGGGTTCCGCTGCGTCAGAAAAGCAAGAGCCAAGGCCCAGAGTTAGCGGATTTACACAATAAGCTAACAGTCTATTTCACGGTATTGTGGATCGGCTATCCTGTTGTTTGGCTAATTGGCCCATCAGGACTGGGATTAATTAATCAAACTGTAGATACATTCCTGTTTTGTCTCTTGCCGTTCTTCTCTAAAGTTGGATTCAGCTTTTTAGATTTACATGGATTGCGCAATTTGCAAAACCGTCGAGAAGCAACCGGAGCCGATCGCGTGGTTGAAAGAACCTTTCAGTTTGTCGATCGCCTCAGTGGGAGATCAACCCGACGAACCTCCAGACGCAGAACCCGATATCTTCCTGGCAAGTCGTAGACAACAAATTTTCGATTTATCGTTATTGCAGTTAAGCAGGCTTGAAGCAGCGGTATGCAATCATTGTGGTACAAAAATGCGATCGTCTATTCTTTGGATGTGGAAACATTCATGGACTCAAATGGCGATGGAATTGGCGATTTTGCTGGACTTACTCAACAACTCGACTACTTATCAGGACTGGGAATCACCTGCTTATGGCTACATCCATTTTATCCATCCCCAAAACGGGATGATGGGTATGATGTGATGGATTACTATAACGTTGATCCCTGCTTGGGAACGCTAGGTGATTTTGTGGAGTTCATGCACGAAGCCAAAGAACGCGGTATTCGTGTTTTGATTGATTTGGTCATTAATCATACGTCCATTCATCATCCCTGGTTTCAGGCGGCGCGATCGAATCAACACTCGACGTATCGCGACTACTATGTCTGGTCCGACGATCCGCCTCCGACCGATCCGGCAGAACTTGTGTTTCCGGATGTAGAGGACAGTATCTGGGAATACGATGAACAAGCCGGAGCCTACTATCTACATCACTTTTACAAAGAACAGCCTGATCTCAATATTTCCAATCCCGCTGTGCGCGATGAGATTCGCAAAATCGTTCATTTTTGGTTGCAATTGGGCGTGTCAGGTTTCCGAGTCGATGCCGTCCCCTATTTTGTCAAAAATGTTGATGTATTAGCCAAGCAATATGAACTAGAGAGTTTTTTAGAAGATCTGCGTCAGTATGTGTGTTCTCGTAATGCTGAGGCCATATTGCTTGCTGAGGCTAATGTTGAATCTGAGTCATTCCCACTTTATTTTGGTGATGGCGATCGAATGCATATGCTGTTCAGCTTTTTTGCCAATCAGAAGAAGTTTTTGGCACTGGCACGCCAGAATGTGGCTCCATTGATCGACGGGCTGAACCAGTTGCCTAATATTCCCCAGTCAGGTCAATGGTTGAATTTTGTGAGACATCATGATGAACTTACCCTAGACCAGTTAAGTGATGCTGAACGGAATGAGATCTTTCAGGCGTTTGCTCCAGAAGAGCACATGCAAATTTATGGGCGAGGTATTCGACGACGCTTGCCCCCGATGGTGAATGGCGATCGACGCTATATCGAACTAATCTACAGTTTGCTGTTTACGCTGCCGGGAATTCCCTTAATTCGGTATGGGGAAGAAATTGGCATGGGAGATGATTTGTCCTTACCCGATCGCGATAGTGTGCGGACTCCGATGCAATGGACAGATGCACCGAATGGAGGGTTTTCAACGGCTCCCAGCGGTCGTCTGTCTAAACCAGTCATTGCTGAAGGGGAGTATGGCTATCAACATGTTAATGTAGCCGCTCAGCAACGCGATTCTGAGTCACTACTGAATTGGTTCGATCGAGCAATTCGGATTCGGAAACAATGCCCTGAATTTGGTTGGGGGCGTTGGGTTATTATTGATATAGACGAACCTAGTGTGTTTGCCCACTCGTGTCAGTGGAACGGAAAGATGGTCGTAGCTGTTCATAATCTATCCAATCAGCCTTGTACCGTCACACTGAAATTCAGTTGCGATCGCCCCCTAGTTGATCTATTTGGCGATTGCCAATATGAACCGTGGCAAGGTGCGTCAGCCCT
Organism: Thermocoleostomius sinensis A174; assembly: GCF_026802175.1. Taxonomy (NCBI): domain Bacteria; kingdom Bacillati; phylum Cyanobacteriota; class Cyanophyceae; order Oculatellales; family Oculatellaceae; genus Thermocoleostomius; species Thermocoleostomius sinensis. The sequence goes on from NZ_CP113797.1 coordinate 301,411, forward strand.
AGCACTGGAAGCTTATGGATATCGCTGGTTGCGGGCTGCCTAAAAACTATTCAACACATAGCCATACGTGTAGCTTCAATTTGCTAGAGGGCTATGCAACACCAACAAGCCAGTCAACTAACGAGAAATAAATTAAGAGTCCCAAAAAATCTTTGATTGTGGTGAGAAAGGGATCGGCACCCGTGGCGTGATCAAATCCAGACCGTAATAGTATCCAAGGCAGCACCGCTCCTAATACCGCTCCTAGCAGTACTACTGCAAACAACGCTATCCCTACTGCCATTCCTAATTGCGGTACATTATTCGGGATGCCTTGCCAGAAATACGCGATCGTACCGGCTGCTACTCCCAACACTAACCCAATCAGGGCCCCAATTGTTGCTTCGCGCACCAGATACGGAAAAAACCGACTAGCGTCAATTTGTTCCCATGCCAGTCCTCGCGCAAAAATCGTGGTAGATTGAGTGCCAACATTTCCGCCCATGTCCATGACCAAAGGAATGAAGATGGCGGCGGCAACAACTGTTTCCAAAGTGTCTTCAAATTGATCAATTACTCCTCCAACAATAAAACCACCAATTAAGGTGATCACTAGAAACAACAGACGTAGTCGCATGGCGTACCAGATCGGCCCACTGACTAAACGCTGACTCCAAACCCGATCGCGTCCTCTTAGGTTTCCGCCTACTCCAGCTTTTGAGTAGGCGGCTTCAGTCGCCTCTTCATCGATCAAATCAATAATATCGTCAAAAGTAATAGCCCCGACTAATCGTCCTTCTTGATCGGTAACGGGAATAGCTGGCAGATCGCAATCCTTCATCAGCTGAGCCGCCCGCACTTCGTGATCAACAACTCGCACCGCAATCTCTCCTTCAATCAACGTTTCGACGGCGGTATCAGGATGAGCTTTAATCAGAGTTGCTAACCAGGTATAGCCTCGATAGAAGCGTCCTTCGGTGAGGATAAATACCACTTGCAATTCATCGGAACGTAGTCTGGAGTTCCGAACCACATGAACTGCCTCTCCTGCCGTAGAGTGGCTGCGAACAGCCAAGTAGCGAGGACTCATCAAGCGCCCTGCACTTCGTTCTGGATATCCCAGTAGAGTATTGATTGTTTGGCGAGAGTCAGGGCTGAGGTCGGCAATCAATCGCTTAGTGACTTTGGCAGGCAATTCTTCAAACAACTGGACACGATCGTCTGGGTCAAGCGATTCAATTACTTCAATACTTTCGGGGTTCTCCATCGCTTGAATCAAATCGGCTTGCTCGTCAGGATTGAGGTATTCAAACACTTCAATTGCCTTATTTTTACCAAGCAATCGAAAGGCTAGCACTCGCTTCTGATAGTCCACATCATTCAACAAGCGCGCCAACTCAAAGCTACTGAGTTGATTCACGGTTTGCTTGGTTGCTTCAACAGAGGGTTGCTCCAACAGTTGATTGAGAATGTTACTCCGCATAATTTGAGTTTAGGATTCATTGCTCGATCTCAATAAGCTAGTGTTAGTCAATAAATGTGATTTGAAGATGACTGTAGTTTGAGCGGATGCATTGGAGTCCTACTGTAGACGGCAAAATTAGCCATACTGGAAGGATTGGTGAGTCGAATCGCTGCTGAAGAATATGACAAAACCAGAACAAAGGTGGGGTTTTGTTAAGAAAAGGCAATTCATCACTTTTCAGTCACATTTGCCATTAATTCTGAGCCGTAAACTAGTCGATCGTATTGTTGTCAATGATACGTTAATCAGGCGTCGTGCTCATAGGGTTGACGCGCTCACGAGACCGATTGAATGCAGTGAGAATGAGGGAAAATCTTATCTAGATTTAGCAACACTGAAAAAGTTAGTCACGACGTATGTTTTGAGGACTTTTGAGGAGAAATCATGCAAATTAGTGTGGGTCCACCGATTCTAACGATTAACCACGGCAGTACCTTTATGGTAACGGATTTAGCCGGACAGATTCATCCCGAAGGGTACTTTGGCATCTTCTGTGATGACACGCGATTTCTCAGCTATTACGCTTGCTATATTGATGGGCATGATTGGAATCGCCTAACATCGACGACTACAGCCTATTATGCTGCCCGTATTTACTTGTCCAATCCAAAATTCATCGCTAAAAATGGTGAGGTGGCGGAAGGAACGATATCTCTGATCATTAGCCGAGTTGTAGAGTCGGGGGTGCACGAAGAACTAGAATTAACAAATCACAGCCTCAATCCTGTAAGCTTTAATTTGGAAATTGCACTGCGATCGGACTTTGCAGACATTTTTGAAGTGGAATCTCAGCAGTTTGTGCGGCGTGGGCGTATAGAAACTGAATGGAATGGTGAACGCCAAGAATTATCCACAACTTATACAAATACCAACTTCTTTCGCTGCATTACCTACCGGGTGCGCGAGTGTGCATCACCAGTTCGCTATGCCAATGGACGCATTGTATTTGAAGTTACCTTAAAGCCAAATGAAACATGGAAGACCTACGGAAAATATGTTCTAGCTGACAATGAACGTATTCAAGAACCACAAGATTATGATTATCAATCGGCAGTTGATCAACGTGTGATCAATACCGAAGTAGAGAAATTACACGATCAATGGCTGCGATCGGTTACACAATTAACCTCCTCCAGTGAAGGAGTTAACCATCTGTATCACCAATCCATTGAAGATCTAGGAGCACTGCGGCTGTTTGATTACGATATGGGATCAGATATTTGGGTAGCAGCAGCAGGTGTGCCCAAGTTTGTCACCTTGTTTGGTCGCGATAGTCTGATTGTTAGCTTACAAACGATGATGGTGCATCCTAGCTTTGCGATCGGCGCACTCAAGCAGTTGGCACAATGGCAGGCAACCGAGGTTGATGAGTGGCGCGATGCAGAACCCGGCAAAATTTTGCATGAGATCCGTCGTGGGGAACTCGCCTGTTCTCAACAAATCCCCCATACGCCCTATTATGGAACAGCCGACGCTACCCCGCTATTTTTAATTACCCTGCACGAAGCCTGGAAATGGTTGGGCGAGGATGGATTGTTGCAGGAGCATCGGGATGTGATGCAGCGAGGGTTAGAGTGGATTGATTGCTATGGTGATCGCGATGGCGATGGCTTTCAAGAATATAAAACTCGTTCATCGAAAGGAATTGAAAATCAAGGTTGGAAAGATTCTGGGGATGCGATCGTCTATCCTGACGGTCAACAAGTATCACCGCCCATTGCGCTATGCGAGTTGCAAGGGTATGTCTTTGATGCGTGGCTACGCTCAGCCGAAATTTTTGATTATTGGGGTGAATTCGATCGGGCTGATGAACTGCGCACCAAGGCCAAGCACCTTCAGGCGCGCTTTGAGGAGCATTTTTGGTGTGACGATCTGGGCTTCTATGCGTTTGCTCTCGATTCAGAGAAACAGCCTGTTCGATCGATTGCCTCCAACGTTGGACATTGCCTCTGGAGCGGTATCGTCAGCCGCGATCGGGCCGCACAAGTCGCTAAGAAACTACTGCAACCAGAGATGTGGAGCGGTTGGGGCATTCGTACCCTCAGCACCACCAATGCTGCCTACAACCCGTTCTCCTACCACCGTGGCTCCATTTGGCCCCATGACAACAGCTTGATTGCAATGGGCTTGAAACGCTACGGCTTTGCATCTGAGGTGGCACAAGTTGCGGCTGGCATTTTTGAAGCTGCACAATACTTTAGCAGCGATCGATTGCCAGAGTTATTTGCTGGAATTGTGCGAGAACCGGGCGCTTTTCCTGTTCCCTATCGAGAAGCAAATGTACCACAAGCGTGGGCGGCTGCTTCGGTTTTTCAGTTGCTTCAAGCCATGTTAGGAATACAGGCTGACGCGCCCCATCAACAACTATTGGTTGATCCAAATCTTCCTGACTGGTTGCCAGAGCTAACCCTACGTCGGATTGAGGTTGGCAATGCACAGGTCGATCTGAAGGTTTGGCGCGATGGTGATGAAACTCGCTGGGAGGCAACGGTGCGATCGGGGACGATCAATGTAGTAGCCCAGGTTAGCCCTAAACCCAACCAATCGACTGGGGGTTGAAGCAAGCGGCATCTTGCTATGCATTGAATTGACCGACTCCAATCCCCAAACCAAAGTCGTCGATTGCTCAAGGCGCTGCATGCACTGACATCGGCGGCAGTACAGAGAACGCAGGGACAATCAGACCGATCGCCCCTACAACATAGGTTAGAGATTGGACATCACCGATCGAGCCGCCTCCAAGGTGCGATCGATGTCTTCGTCGGTATGGGCCAGCGATGTAAAGCCTGCCTCAAACTGAGAAGGAGCCAGATAAACGCCCTGTTCCAACATGCCGCGATGGAAGCGCCCAAACTTGACCAAATCTGATTGCTTGGCATCGTCATAGTTGTGCACCGGGCCAGCGGTGAAGAAGAAACCAAACATACCGCTGATTTGCCCCCCGCACGCCGCATGACCGGTTTCTTGGGCAATTTGCAGCAGCCCATCTGCCAGCTTTTTGGTGATGCGATCGAGATATTCGTAGCTGCCGGGACGCTGAAGCAATTCCAAGGTTTTGATGCCAGCCGTCATTGCCAAGGGGTTTCCCGACAGAGTTCCCGCTTGATACATTGGGCCAGCCGGAGCCACCATTTCCATAATATCCCGACGACCGCCATACGCTCCTACGGGTAACCCACCTCCGATCACCTTGCCCATTGTGGTCAAATCGGGCGTGACACCAAAGCGTTCCTGAGCGCCACCGTAAGCAATGCGAAAGCCTGTCATCACTTCGTCAAATACCAACAGCGCGCCGTGTTCTTTGGTAATTTCCCGCAGTCCTTCTAAAAATCCGGCATCGGGTGGAATAAATCCAGAGTTGCCAACAACAGGCTCTAGAATAACCCCAGCAATTTGATCCGGATTTTGGGCAAATAGCGCTTTGACCGCTTCTAGATCGTTGTAAGGCGCTGTGAGCGTATCGGCGGTAGTGGTTTTGGGTACGCCTGGCGAATCGGGCAGTCCTAGGGTGGCCACGCCGGAACCTGCCTTCACTAAAAACATATCCGCATGTCCGTGATAGCAGCCTTCAAACTTGATCACTTTGTCGCGTCCGGTGAAGGCCCGCATTAGGCGCAGCACCGCCATACAAGCTTCTGTCCCAGAGTTGACAAACCGCACCATCTCCACGCTAGGCACAGCATTGATCACCATTTCCGCCAGCACATTTTCTAAATAGCAGGGTGCACCAAAGCTGGTTCCGTTCTCCAGTGCTTCCTTCAGCGCTGCAATTACTTCGGGATGGGCATGGCCGCAAATCGCTGGACCCCAACTGCCAACATAATCAATGTATTGATTGCCGTCTACGTCCCAGATGTAAGCGCCTTTGACGCGATCGAACACGATCGGCTGTCCGCCCACTGACTTAAACGCTCGCACAGGCGAATTGACTCCACCAGGCAGCAGTTTTTGAGCCGCTGCAAAAATTTCTTCTGATTTGATGGTTTTAAGCGTCGTAGTAACCAAAATTCTCTCCTCTTATACGTTCAACCTAATCCATTCAACTGAAATGAGTTACGGGTACACAATCACAGCGATAGTCATTGTCGCTAGAGCCATAGACTATCAGTCTAAAGCAATCGCCGCGACAAGATGCAGGCTCATCGACTGAATTGACGCTCAATCAATGTTCCCACTCACTCACCGCCAATAGCCTCTGCATCATAGCCAATCACCCTACTTGGACAGTTTGCCGTGATCGGGTTAGGCTGTCGATCGCCTTTCTCTTTTTCTTAAGATTTTTATTGCTTAATTCCCTCAACACCAAAAATATTTACAGAGAGATCGCAGTGCAAGCGTATTAAAGTGCAGACGTACTGTTATCTTAGGATCACAGGTTTTGCTGACACTGGTGATTCCACAACAACTGACGCTGAAAAATTTTTTGAGCTATCGAGAGGCAACGTTAGATTTTCGCGGTTTTCACGTTGCCTGTATTTGTGGTGCCAATGGAGCCGGGAAATCGTCGCTGTTAGAGGCGATCGTGTGGGCAATTTGGGGGCAAGGACGCGCCACTGACGATGATGTGATTCATCTGGGCGTCACCGAAACCTTGGTGGATTTTATTTTTCAGTATCAGCATCAAACCTACCGGGTAATTCGATCGCGTCAACGAGGACACGCCACCACTCTAGAATTCCAGATTCGCACACCCAACGGGTTTCGCAGCATCACCGAAAAAGGCGTCCGCGCCACTCAGCAATTGATCTTGCAGCACCTGCGGCTAGACTATGACACGTTCATCAACTCAGCCTATCTACGGCAAGGTCGAGCCGATGAGTTTATGCTGAAACGCCCTAGTGAGCGTAAACAAATCTTGTCAGATCTGCTGAAGCTAGAACAGTACGATCACTTGGCCGAACAAGCTAGAGAACAAGCCAGACACCTGAAAGCGGAAATTAACGTTTTGGAGCAATCCTTGGACAGGTTGGCTGAACAATTGCAGCAAGAAGAAGCATTGGCGATCGAGCAAGCCCAAGGGCAAGCCAGGTTGCAACAATTGCAGCAGCAGCAACAGACCGATGAAACTCAATTGCGACGACTCTACCACTTGCAACAGCAGCGCCAAGCCGGGTTTCAACAACTGCAATTACAACAGCAGCAGCAAGAGCACCTGATGCAGGACTGTCAACGGGTGCAGCAAGAACTAGCCGCCGCTCAGCAACAACAACGCCAGTTGGAAATCCTTCTGCAAGATGCAGAAACGATCGCCACGCACTATGCCCAATTCCAGCGATTGCAAGCCGAAGAAGAAGTTCAAAGCGCCAAGTTTCAGGCTCAACAGGTCGCCCTAGCCAAACGCCAGCAACTTCAGCAGCAGCAAGCCGACCACCAGCACGCCCTGCAAGATCAACGACGGCAGGCCCAAGCTCAACTCGATGCCATTCATCAACAACAGCAAGATATCCGCCAAACCCTAGAGAAAACCGCAGACGTAGAAGCCGCGCTAGAACAGTTGCGCCAAGCCAGAGCGCGATTGAGCGAATTGGACGGGCTGCAAATGAAAGCAACCCCGCTGATGCAACGACGACAACAGGTGCAAACCCAACTCGATCGAGTACAGGCTCGGCTACAAGCACGCCTAGAAGAATTGCAACGATTAGCCGATCGCTTACAGCAGCAGCAACAGCAGCAACCCCAGCTTCAACAAGCGGTTCAATCGATCACCAATCAAATTCAGCATCTAGAAACCCGACGGGCATATCAACAGCAAGTCCGAGAAAAAGGCATGGAGCGACGGGCATTTTTAGAACGTCTGCAAGAACAGCAGCGCGAATGTGAACGCGGCATTGCGGAACTTGATCACAAAATTGCTATGCTATCGAAACGCGGAACGGTGGAACTCGCTCATGCAGAGGTCAGTCATGGGGCTGAAACGTCGGATGAACCAGAAGTCGAGGCGGCAGCCAGTACAACTGGGTTGCTCACCCTGGAATCTCCTCGTACTGTAACAGCAACTCCTCACGCTTACCCACCCTGTCCACTGTGCGATCGCCCTTTGGATCAACACCATTGGCAAGTTGTGTTAGACCATCATCGTCATGAACAGCGAGAATTGCATCATCAACTGTGGGTAATTCGAGAACAACTCACTACCTCCGATCGCGAAATTCGGATTTTGCGGCAAGAGTACCGCGATGTAGATAAAGAATTATCGCCCTATGCTGGTCTATTGGAACGAAGAGGACAATTACAGCAACAGCTACAGGATGTTCAACTGGAACAAAATCGACTTGAGCAAATTACCGCTGAAATTCAGACGCTGGAACAAACTCTTCAACAGCAAACCTTTGCAACGGAACTGCACGAAGAATTGCAATTGCTCGATCGCAGCTTGAATCAGTTGAACTATGATGATAGAGATCACGCCCTAATTCGCGGAGAAGTCGATCGCTGGCGCTGGGCCGAAATTAAACATGCCGAAATTAAACAAGCTCAACGTCGCTGGAATCAACTCAGTGAACAAATTCCAGCCCTTGAACAAACAATCGCCACCTTAGATCAACAACTGCAAACACTTTCAACCTCACCATTGCAGCAACAAATCTATGAACTCGATCGTCATCTCGCTGCGATTGACTATTCCATTGAACATCACACTGCATTGCGACAATCGTTGCGACAAGCTCAAACCTGGCAGTTGCGCTATCAAGAACTTTTACAGGCTCAGAATAACTATCCCCACATGCAGCAAAAAGTGCGGGAACTGACTGATTTGTGGGTGCAACGAACTCAAACCCTTCAGCAACTTCGTTTACAAGAAGCATCCCTCGCGGCGCAACTTCAGCAAACCCCAGATCCCACTGAGCAACTGCATATCCTTGAACACCAGATGCAGCAACGCCGAATCGATCTCGATCGGCAGTTGGCCGATTTAGGACGGCTTCAACAACAGCAACAACAGCTAGAGTGGGTGAAAGAACAACATGCAACCCTCAGTACACAAATACAAACAGCGCGACGGCAATATCGCATCCATCAAGAGCTAACCCAAGCCTTTGGTCGCAATGGCATTCAAGCGCTGATGATTGAAAATGTATTGCCGCAACTAGAAGCTGAAACCAACCAAATTTTGGGACGCCTCAGCGCAAATCAGTTACACGTACAGTTTGTGACGCAACGAGCCAAGCGCAGCGGTTCGGCTCGCAGTTCAGACAAATTAATCGACACCCTTGACATCTTGATTAGCGACATGCAAGGCACTCGGCCTTATGAAACCTATTCAGGCGGGGAAGCCTTTCGCGTCAATTTTGCGATTCGTTTGGCTTTGGCTCGACTATTGGCCCAACGATCGGGCATGGCCTTGCAACTATTGATTGTAGATGAAGGATTTGGCACCCAAGATGAAGCAGGTTGCGATCGGCTAATTGGGGCACTGAATGCGATTGCCCCCGATTTTGCCTGTATTCTAGCGGTGACTCATATGCCCCATTTGAAAGAAGCGTTTCAAACCCGCATTGAAGTCTACAAAACCGATCGCGGATCGCAGTTGCGGTTGGTTAGTTAGCTATTTACCCCAAGCCTAAGGCTTTCTCTCGCTTCGCCCCCTACGGTATACTCAGACCATCAACAAATCTGGGTTTTACGGGTGTGAAAAGGGTTTAGCTAGGTCTTTAAGCTGATGATACAGCACCCCCTACCTCATTAGGTAATGCTGTTACTTGTGTTCAACCTTGTGTTCAACTTCGTGTTCAGCGAAAACAAAGAACACGTTGTTTATATTAGGTTTGTTTATATTTAAGGTGCGATTGTGATCAGAACCAAACTTGTTGAATTATCCACTATTGAAGCCGTCGCCTATCGCCAAAAACTGCGAGACGGCAAAGCAGGAATCGTGATTTTGCGCTATGACTCTGACCAACCTGGCTTAGCATCGGTGAATCGGCGAGCAGGCACGCCTGAACCCGCTGCCAATACTAATCTTGAGGTCTTTCCATTAGAAGCCTTTCAAGAAGCAATTGAACTGACGTCTGGAATGCCCTACTCCCGTCGGGGCGCTGTGAAGCTGAGTGGTCGTCAAGCTGAAGAGAAACCAGAGGACGCATCGCCAGAGGAAGTGGCAACGGTTGATAGCGCTGAATATGAAGCGATCGTCAAAGCTTACACCAACAAAAAAGGAGAATTGTCCTACGATCTGTTAAACAAGGATTTTATCCAGTTTGCGAAGTCCAGCAAAATTGTTGCTGATATGGTGGCAAACCGGGCATCGGTAGACGAAATCCGAGAGCACGTTCTCAAGGTGAAACTAGAGTCGCTAACAGGCAACCGCGATTTAACCGCGGCGCAAACGAACCGAATTGTGGAAATGCTGGATGAAGTCAGCCCTCGCTATGTGTTTCGCGAACTAAACGACGAGATTATTAGAATGCTCAGTCGTTAGAGGCTGCTCGGCCAATATTGGGAAACGATCTAAGCGAGCCTGGTCACGTTTGTCGCCCTCACCTAAAATCCCTCGCCCTCACAGGGTCAGGGACTTCGCTCCGGCTCCCGGCTCCTCGCTTAGGAGCCGAGGGTGAGGATGAGGGTGAGACTGGCAACCGTGATGTGCCTCAACGAGCGATGCGTCTAGCCAAATGGGTTTAGCTATACAGAGAACGAAGCTGAATAGAATAGTAAAAAATCATTAGTCTTGCTTCAATCTGTTCTAGAAAAGGCAGGGTCATCAGATACTTGCTCATCATGGTCTCGCAATCAGCGTCAGCGCTATCAAGCTTGAGATGCCGACTGTTCAAGTAGGCACCATAGCCCTTGGTGATTAGCTTTTTACTCAGCTTTTTAAACGCTGGAAAATTGATTTTCATCCAATAGCCAGCCGTCATATAGATTTCTGCATAAATCCTACGCCTTCTCGCCAATGTGAGTGATTTGTGTTTCATGTGTACTCTATAAATACCCAGTTTTTGCTCCGTTTTATAGCCCGTTGCCAGCCCGACTGCAATAGAAGTGACATAGAGATCAGTGAGGGCCATCCCTGTGAATCCTTTAATTTCCGGCAATGGAAATAGCTGCTCTAGAAGCGATCGCGAAAAGCAAAGATTAGAACTAGAGGGAGTGAAGTTTGGTAATTCGGCGCGTTTGATATTTTCTCTGAAATCAATTTTCCTGAATGTCTTTTCTACATTTTTACAGCGAATATCACTAAAAATAGCCTCAGCCCCGGATGATTGAAAATCGACTGTTGTGACGGCGGCTGATTCTGTAAAAACCCAACCAACCTCAGATGAACTGTTAAAAAACTCAACGACCTTAGTGATTCGTTCAGGAAAGTACAAATCATCCGAATCAAGCAGACAGATGATATCTCCGGAGCTTGCGGCAACTCCTGCATTGACAGCGGAAGCCTCTCCGCCATTCTTCTTCAGAACTTTAATAATTTGATCACCATAGCTATTAATAATCGTTGGAGAGCTATCAGTTGAGCCGTCATCTACTACAATTACTTCAATTTTTTTGTAGGTTTGATTTAAAGCACTATCGATAGCATCTCTCAAGAATTGTTCATAATTATAGCTAACAATAATAATGCTAACTAATGGCATCGGTTCCATATTTAAATCCTCTTAAACACACGACGATCTCTAGCCCAATGGAACGTAAACTCACACTAATACAGCCGGTATCTTGCCAAGCGGATGTCAAATACATCATCAACCGCAACTTGCAACGATACACATCAAGCCGTGATAGACGATCGCATTCAAATAACCAGAAAAAGCAAATCTAAAACATGACAAATGAAACATTGCAGATGCTAAAGTTCTGCAAAACTTGCGGAAAAATGCTTAGCTCTTCAACGTAGAGTCTATATCTATGTTGAGGGATGTGAAAAAACTTAAATTTTTAATACTTTTAAGGTAGACAGCTAAGGTAGACAGCACCACTCTACAACTTGAGGGGATCGGGAATCTAAAGACCCTGGCTCGGATTAAATTTGTCTTACTAAGCTGATTTTGTACTATATGAGACGTTTTTTTCATAAAGACTAGATAAATGTACGAAAAAGATATGAAAAGCCAATAAATCTGCAACAAACTGGTTAGGCTATAATTCCCAGCCGATTGCTTCTACTGTCTTAATTTCCGCTTCATTAAGCCGATACAAGGCATACACTAACCGATCGATTGCGTGGTCTAGTGGCCCAAACTGGCTAGTTGTGGTAGCGCTTAACCGTTGTTCGACAAGAGCAATCAAGCGGATGTATTGCTGACGATCGGTGGCGTCATCCCAATTTGGCATGTAAATGGGCAGCGATCGTAACTGGGGTGGACCGACGCGATAATAGCCACCTTGCAGCCGATTGCCGCCGAACGAATGGCGGAAGTAAGCGTTCAGCAATTGGCTATTGAGCAACCCCAGCAAGTAGCGCAGATCCAGTGTTTCTGTGTCCTGCCAAATAATAGAAGTCGATTTGGCCGCTAACACCGAACCATGGCGATCGATCGCACATTCCAACTGCTGTGAGAGTCCTGCCACAATGATTTTTGGTTTCGTGGCTTGTTGATAGCGCTTTGTTGGCAGTTTGGTGCTGTGTACCGCCGCAACGCAGGGATAATGATACACCTGTCCCAGATAGCGCAATGGCTTGTGTCCCCACCGCAACTGATAGCGATCGATTGTGCCGCTGTTGATCACAGGTAAATCGCCTGTAGTCGGCAGCGAATTGTCCTGAATTAAGGATTGAATTTCGTAAGCTTCTGCGACAGTCGCGGCTCCTTGCACGCGGGCAATGTCACCCAAGGCTGGCAGGGTTTGTTGCAGGCGACTCAGAAGGGACTGGCTTACCGGAGTGGTGAAGCGCCACATGTCCCCAGAGGCAAATAGGTTGATCGATCGGCTAGAGTGCACCTGCTGCAAATCTTGCATTGCTTCATACAAGAGAGAAGAGTTGGAAGTTCCACCCTTCTTTGCCACAAACACCAGTGGATAGACCGACGCGGCAAACACAGGCACAGCCGCGTAATCACGCAGGTGAAGAAGCTGGGTCGTTTGAGTCAGTAATTGCCGCACTGGATGAGCATAAGCAGCCGACGCTAGTTTGTTAGGCACAACCAGGCTGATGAATCCACCCGATCGACACAGATCGATCGCCTTTTCAATAAACACACAAAACAAATCCCAATTGCCTACCGCCGATCGATATTGTTGGGTGCAGGCCTGCCGCCAGTTGGGCAAGTGTGTGGTCATTCCCTCCGAGTCGAGGTAGGGGGGATTGCCAATTACCACCTCAAAGCCACCATTCGCCAAAATGGTAGGAAAGGCTTGCTGCCAAGTAAAGTCATGACAATCGGCATCGATCAAGGCATTACCACAACGCAGTTGGTTGCTGAGATCGGGCAACGGTCGATCGAGAGTATCCGGCGAGGTCAGGGTCATGAGCCACAGCGATAGCCGTGTCACCCCGATTGCCGCTGGATCAATATCTACTCCGTAGAGGTAATTTAACAACCGCAGGTGTTCAGCGATTGACAACTGCCATTGCCCGTGTGAATCTGGCACAAGTACTGATGACTTGCCCACTGTCAAATATCGTTGCAATTGCCAATTCAATAAATATTGATAGGCACCCAGCAAAAACGCGCCGCTGCCACAGGCCGGATCAAGGATTTGGAAGGACGGCAAATTACTCGATGGTTCTGCTGCCAGAACTCGCCCGATCGTTTGCTTCACGATATAATCCACCACAATCGCGGGTGTATAGTAAATTCCCCGATTTTTTTTGGTGATACGTGGAGAGGGGATGGCGATCGATTGATTGGCCAGATGATCTGATTCAGCCTGCCAAGACAAACTGTGTTCATAGAGTTGCCCTAACTGTTCGCCGATTCTCTCTAGCGTAGATTGCCTGTTTGCTTTGCCCAGCGCATTCAGCAATCGCCGCAACAGCTCGTCAGGAATGGCAACAGTCGGTAAGGCAAAGGGAAAAGAAATGCCTAAGCGATTGTCTGTGCGATGCAACAACTCCAACAGTCGAGGATATAAGTCTGATTGGTGTTGCCACTGTTCGATTGTTCCCGTTGACAGTATTCTACCGTGCTCACAACCGCACAGCCACAGCAGCGCTAACCCCAGATGTTGGGCAATGCGGTTACTTTCACTGGTAGAAGCCTGACTCTGCTGAACTAACTGAGTGACGATCGCCTGTCGCCAAGCCTCGATCGGTCTCAGCCAAGAGGAATTCATCGAGAGTTCTCTGGTGTGTTGACAGGTTCCGTCTCAGCCTCTGTGGACTGGTCTAAGGGCTGGATACACTCAGCCGTGTCATTTTTGGGACTATTGACCTTGAGGCTAACCGGGTAGCTCTGCATGGCTTCAGCCGGATACGGGCGCAACAGTGGCAACAGTCGATCGGGCTGTTGTATCTGTGGATCAAGCCACAGATCATAGGTGTCCGGAGGCAGCACTACGGGCATTCGATCGTGCACTGGCTCCAACACCGCATTCGCTACGGTTGTCAGAATTGTGCAAGAGTCAATCACATCGCCGTTGCCGGTTTCCCAATGCTCCCACAGTCCAGCCAAGGCGAAGGGTTGACGATCGACTAGTTGAAAGTAATAGGGTTGTTTCCTCTTGGGCAACCGCTGCCACTCGTAAAAGCCATCCGCCACAATTAGACAGCGCCGCCGCTTGAACGCCGCCCGAAACGACGGCTTTTCTGTCACTGTCTCCGATCGGGCATTAATTAACCGTGCACCAATGCTGGGATCTTTTGACCAGGACGGAATTAAGCCCCAGTACAAATAGGTGAATTCGCGATCGGCTTCTCCAGCCCGCACTACCGCTGCTGGTTGCGTTGGGGCAATATTGTAGCGAGGAGACACCGTAGGAACGTCTGCCAAATCAAACGCGGCTGCGATCGCCTCCCCAGATTGCGTTAGGGTATATCGTCCACACATAAGCTCCGCCGTTCTGCTTCTTGTTGAATGGCTCTCAAATTATCGCTCAAACTTCCGGCAAATACTTGATGAAACATGCCTTCTAATAAGCCAGCGTTGGCTTCGGCTTCCACGGTTTGCGTTACCAAAACTTGAGGCAACTGATCTTGAGAATTGCCCGTCTCAATGGCAATCGGATACAGCTTCCAATAGCCTTGCAGCGTTTTCAGATCACCATCGACCAGTTGAAAATAAATGCGATCGGGTGCTTGTTCAATATTCTCCGTTCGCACCGTCGATTCAACCTCCATCATCAACACCCGGCGGCTATCTACCTGTTCAACCACTTTGCGAGACGCATCCGCTTCGATCACCGAACTCGACGCCACAGTAGGCAAAAATTGCTCAAAATTCTCGTAATCCGTCAGCACCGACCAAGCCACCTCTGGCGATGCTGCCACCAATACCCAACCGATATAGTTTCCACCTGCTCCGGTAATCACTGGCTTGCCACTACGAAGGGTTTCGCGATCGGCCCGAAACGATCACTATCCGCATCCTAAACAATCTGCTTCGAGGTGCGATCGGTCTTCAGTTGTAAACCTTTATAGCGATCGCCCAGTAAATAGACCTCTTTCAAATTAGGTTTTGAACGGGCGTTGTCCGCGCAAAATCTAATTAAAAACTCTAATATGCAAGAGTCCTAATGAGGACATTGGGTTGAAAGAGAGGGATGTGGCGGCACTGCCACCACAGGGGTGAAACCCCCTGCACCGCGTCCTAAACCGACTGGCTATAGCGATAACATGAGCAATGACATGCGGTTAAGTAGATAGTTGTTGCAATTGATAGCTCGCCTTCAGGTTGTGGGAAGATCAGGGTATGACTCTGATCATCGAGTTACTTGGACACCCACGGCTAGTGCGCGATGCTGTAAATTGGCGGCCAAAGGGACGCAAGAGTTGGTGTCTGCTTGCTTACTTGTTGCTAGCGAACCAGCCAGTTTCGCGTGAGCGTTTAGCGGAGTTGCTCTTTCCAGCAGCGGATGATCCGCTTGGTGCATTGCGCTGGAGCTTGTCAGATCTGCGCCGTGTGCTTGGTCCAGACTGCAAACTCTTTGGTAATCCGCTTGTGATTACGCTGCCGTCCACCGCTTTTGTTGATGTCAACCTGGTGCGTCGAGGGCGCTGGGAGGAGTCCCTCGATCTGCCTGGTTTGGGTCAGGATCTCCTGACGGGTATCAACGTTTCGGGTAGTGCTGAATTCGAGCTATGGCTGTTCAGCGAAAGACATCGCCTTGACGGTGCTACCGAGGCCATTCTGCATGAAGCTACCTTAGCCTGTTTAGCAGAAGGACGCCTCAACGATGCACTCAAATGGGCCTCGCGGTTAGTGGATCTCAACCCGCTCGATGAGGCTCATCACGTTCTGCTGGTGCAGTGTCTTAGAACGGTGGGTGACGATGATGGAGCCGTTAAGCATGTGAAGTACTGTACTGACCTTTTCCGGCAGGAGTTCGGGGTCGAGCCAAGCCCAGTACTACAGGAGGCAAGTTGCCAACCCACAATCAATCTATCTAAAACGCGCCCCTATTCTGTGCAGGCAATGCTTGAGGCTGGGGAAGCGGCGATCGGAGCGGGGGCTATTAGTCAAGGCTTGCAAACCTTACGGGAGGCAGTCGCTCTAGCCCGCCAAGGACAGAATCATCAACTCTTAGCTCGGGTGCTGGTGGCACTGGGTCACGCGCTTGTCCATGTGGGTAGAGGCAGTGACGAGGAAGGGGGGGCAGCCCTGCATGAAGCAGTCGTTCGCGCTCTTGAAGTGGGCGATGAGTGTACCGCTGCCATTGCTTATCGAGAACTAGCCTTCGCTGACCTGGAGCGTGGGCGCTATGCCCGTGCCCTTGACCTAGTGGATGAGGCGAAACGTTTCGCCGCAGGAGACGACGCTGAAATGGCATGGATCGAATGTATCGAAGGGGCCTGTCTGAGCGATCAGGCCCGTTATTCTCAATCACTGAAAATACTGAGTTCCGCTGTGCAACGGGCTGAGCGCACCGAGTCTCCAGAGGCTTTAGTGTTTGCCCGCTGTTGGGTAGGCCGGTTGCACTTGTTGCGGGGTGAATTGGCTGAGGCAACGCCAGTGCTTGAACAGGCACTAGAGGAGGCACGTGCTTGCTGGATGGCGCTTGCCCCACTTCCCGAGTCTCTTCTGGCTGAGGTACACCTGCTAACTGGCGATCTTGACACAGCCGAGAGCCGACTCGAACGTGCTTTTGTCATGGGACGACAACTCGACGATCCGTGTTTAGAGAGCATCGCCATGCGTGGACTGGGGCTAGTAGCCGTCGCCCAGGGGCAAGATAGCCGGGGCTATCAGATGCTCATTGATGCACCACGAATTTCTCGACGGCTACCCGATAGCTATCGATGGATTGAGGCTTATGGGCTTGATGCATTGTGTCGGGTGGCGATCGACCAAGAACAAGCGGCAGCACCCCACTGGATTGCTGACCTCGAATCACTGGCCGCACGATGTGGAATGCGCGAGCTTTTTGTTCGGGTACTGTTGCATAAGGCTATGCTGGGTGAGCCAGGTGCGTTCGAGCTAGCGTGTGATTTAGCGACTGCGATCGATAACCCTTTCCTCCATAAAACCATTGCTCAAATTAAGCTCCGGAAGGTTTCACACGCTGGTTCACACGGACATCATTGATCATAGTGAGATTGGTTAGCAGCCTCATGAGGAGGAAAGTACCATGTCATCTCACACCTTCAATGAAGTCGCTCTAAAGGAACTGCGCGACGGCTTTACTGGCAACCTGATCACACCCGACAATTCAACCTATGATGAGGCTCGAAAAATCTTCAATGCGATGATCGATCGCCGTCCCAGCCTTATTGCTCAATGTGCTTGTGTAGAAGATGTTGTCCGCAGTATTCAGGTTGCCCGTCATTATGGTCTTGAGATTGCAGTGCGTGGTGGCGGGCACGGTGTTGCGGGTAAGGCGCTTACCGAAGGTGGACTCGTCATCGACCTGCGGCAAATGCATTCCGTCTCAGTTGATCCGATTGAGCGCACGGCGACGGTTGGGGGTGGAGCTACGATGAGTCACCTCGATCGAGCGACAGAACCCTATGGACTGGCGACAACAGGGGGACGAGCCTCTACAACAGGCGTGGGTGGATACATCCTGGGAGGTGGCAGTGGTTGGCTTGACCGCAAGTTTGGTCTCGCCTGTGACAACCTCCTCTCCGTCGAACTCGTGACAGCCAGTGGTGCTGTGATTCATGCCAGCGAAAACGAACACTCAGAACTCTTTTGGGCACTTCATGGTGGGGGTGGTAACTTCGGAGTTGCAACTTCATTTACATTGCGTTTGTACGAATTATCGTCAGTCAGCGTGATGTTGTTAATATGGTTGCCTGAAGCCGGGGTAAACGTGCTTCGTACCTACCGAGATTTTATGGAATCAGCCCCTGATGACATCGGCGGTGGTGCGCTTTTTCTGACTGCCCCTGATGAGGAATTCGTGCCCGCATCGTTAGTTGGGAAGATGGCTTTCGTCGTTCTCATTACCTATGCTGGCTCATTATCTGAAGCCTATCAGGTCGCAGCCCCAATGCTAGAACTAGGACATGAGGGAGAGTTTATTTCAGAAATGTCCTATGCCGATCTCCAATGTATGCTCGACGATCCTCCCGGACATCGCAACTATTGTTCTGTGGAGTATCTTGATGCTTTCCCGAATGAAGCCATCGATCGGTTCTGTGCCCATGCAAAGAACATGATTGTACCTTCAGCGTCTCAGCATATTCTTCTACCGCAGGGAGGTGCACTAGGACGGGGGCGCTCTGACTATCCGTTGCCGTGGCGACAGGCTCCCTGGCTGATTCATCCCTACGGTTTATATCAAGATTCGGCTGATGATCAGCGGGTTCGGCAGTGGACTCACGATACTCGATCTGCCCTCAAACCGTGGGAGAGCGGGGCCGTCTATCTCAACTTCATTGGTGACGAGGGGCAGGATCGGGTGGTTGCTGGACTTGGACAGGAGAACTATGCAAGGCTGGCAAACGTTAAAGCTCAATATGATCCAGAAAACGTCTTTCACTTGAACCACAATATCAAGCCGACTTAATCGGCTCGGTTTGCCGCTACAGGCTTAACACTAATTGTAATCCCGGTTCTGGGCGAGCATCGTCTGGTAATGGATCGGGGTCGGGTCGCATGGCGGGACAATACCGCGCATAGGCACATCGATCGCACTGTGCCCCTGGAAAGGGTTGCCACCGTCGATCGCGCCGCAACTCAACGGCCAAATCGCTGACAACAGACTCAACTTGCTCACGATGGGCGGGTGTGGCTTCAAAGCTAATTTTTTCGCCAGTACGCAGATAGAGCAGACTGAGGCGCTTGAGGGAGCGTTGATAGCGTTGTTCCAAGGCTAGATAGTAAAGCCCAATCTGCAAATCAATCTCGTCGGGTTCGGATGGCTCAATTTCTTTGGCAGACTTATAGTCAATTAGTTCAAGCCCGTCATCTAGGTAATCTAGCCGATCGTAGCGTCCAGATAGAGTGAATTCTAGATTGTCTACCCGCAAACAGCCCTGAATTCTACCTTCCACCGCCACTGGGCGTCGCATCGCCGATTGAGTGGTAATGAAGGTGTGATAGTAGCGCCGGAGAATCGATCGTCCTTCTGTAATTTGGCTAGACGTCAGATCGCCGACCTGCTGATTCCAACAATATTCAAACCAATCCCAACGTGGAATCGGATCTTGATAGTGCCAGTCTTGATAAATTTGCGCCAACGCTTGATGCAGTGAAGTTCCCAAGGCAGCCGAGCCAAAAAAGGCAGCGCTTTCCAGCCGCCGTTCATAGCGAAAATAGTAAGCACGAGGGCAACGATAGTAGGACTGTAACTTGGCAGCAGAGAGGAGGTAGGACATGCTTTTAACACCGATCGTCTGAAACAAATCACCTGAACCAAAACAAATCGCCCGCCTAAAATGGTTGCAATGCTTCCTATTTGGCAACTCCTTATGGCCCATCGAAGCAGCTATACAGGCTTGTGGCTACTATGATGACACTAGATATAGGATTTGGACAGGTTTTTTGCATTAATTATTTCTACATGTAGAGTTGAGCGCGTTGAATCAGATTTTTAGCTTCAGAGATCTGCTTAAAAGTTTGTTGCTACCCTCGTTTCCACCACTCATAGAGTGCAGCGTCAGTGAAGCAACCCTCTCGGAAGCACGCAGCTAGCTAATTGACGGACCAAAGGTTTCCGCCCTTGCCCTAAATCCTCTCCCCAAGAACGCGGAACTTCAATCCGGTTTCCCTGCTCCTAAGCGGAAAGAAGGGAGTCGGGAGTCGGGAATGAGGTTAAACTGGCACACGTGACATGCTCCCTTCCTCTCGCCCCGTTCCGTCGGTAAGCGCTCACCAAATTCCGGATCAATTCAAAAAAATTTTAAACAGTCTATCGGAGCGTTTCGTCCTTGTCCTCTGGGCATTATGTTGCGATCGGCTAATTGGATTTCCTACATCTTTGGTCGTAACAAATCATCAATGATCTTGATCATTTTGAATGATTGGTTATGATGAAAAAAAGTAAAGTCAATAACAAGATTGTCAATTTAGGCGATCGGATTTTGACGTATCTCTAGGCTGAGACTGAAGGAGCTATCCGATTAATGGATTACATTCAGAAGTTGCTTGAAAAAGTGAAGGAGTGGGCCGGCAAAATTATTGAGGCGCTCCTGGGGCCAGAAGCGCAGCCGGAGCCAGAGCTAATCCCGGTGCCTGTAAGAGACAGTAACCGCAGACGCTGAATGGTCTTCTGATTTGCCTCGCCCAAGTTAAGATATCGCATTTTTCTACAGCCTGATCAATTCAGGCTTATTTTATGAATCTATTCAGCCAGATAGCTGGCTATTCCGCCACAATTGTGTAAATTCGCTCTGAGTTCAGCGAGATGGCTGAAAAAGATTTTGTAAGGATTTTGTAAGGTTCTAGGTCGCATGGCGCGACTCACAACAGTGCCTAGAACTATAAGCCAACCTGAGTCATCCAAGCACAACTGCCTGAAAGGAGTTGTACAATGTTTGGGTTGTAAGCTAAGGACACGAGCCTTGATTGAGCGCTATACTTTGCCCGAAATGGGCAATCTGTGGACGGAAACCTACAAATTCAAAACGTGGTTACAGGTCGAAATTGCGGTTTGCGAAGCACAAGCCGAACTGGGCCACATTCCCGCAGAAGCTGTAGAAACTATCAAGGCAAAGGCAAATTTTGATCCGCAGCGGATTTTAGAAATTGAGGCAGAAGTCAAACATGATGTGATTGCCTTTCTCACTAACGTCAATGAATACGTCGGAGATGCTGGGCGTTATATTCACCTGGGCATGACCAGTTCTGATGTGCTAGACACAGCGTTAGCCTTGCAACTGGTGGCTAGTTTGGATGTGATTATGTCACAACTGGAGCATCTGATTCACGCGATTCGCTTCAAAGCTCAACAGCATCGCGATACGGTGATGATTGGCCGATCGCATGGTATTCATGCTGAACCGATTACCTTTGGCTTTAAGCTGGCAGGTTGGTTGGCCGAAGTGTTACGCCATCGCGATCGCCTCTGTGCCGTACATCAACGCATTGCCGTTGGCAAAATTTCTGGTGCGGTTGGAACCTATGCCAATATTGATCCACGCATTGAAGCAATCGCCTGTCAAAAACTAGGACTAGAACCGGATACTGCCTCCACGCAGGTTGTTTCTCGCGATCGCCATGCCGAATTTGTGCAGGCAATTGCCTTGCTGGCCGCCTCAATTGAGCGGTTTGCGGTAGAAATTCGCAACTTGCAACGCACCGATGTTTTAGAAGTAGAAGAATTCTTTTCTAAGGGACAGAAAGGTTCCTCTGCTATGCCCCACAAGCGTAATCCGATTCGATCGGAACGGCTGACCGGTCTCGCACGTATGATTCGCGGCTATGCGGTGCCTGCGTTGGAGAACGTCGCGCTGTGGCACGAACGCGATATTTCCCACAGTTCCGTCGAGCGTATGATGTTTCCCGATTGCTGCACATTGATGCACTTCATGCTGGTAGAAGCCACAGACTTAGTGAAGAATTTATTGGTTTACCCCGAAAACATGCAGCGCAATCTAAACCTCTATGGTGGCGTCGTGTTCAGCCAGCGAGTTCTTCTAGCGCTGGTGGAAAAAGGCATGAAACGCGAAGAGGCTTATGCGATCGTCCAATCCTGTGCACATACCGCTTGGAATCAACCCAATGGAGATTTTCATGCCTTGGTTGCTCACCATCCCCAAGTGACCGCCTTGCTTTCACCTGCCGAGATTGAGTCCTGCTTTGATCCACAACACCATTTGACTCACCTGGATACCGTGTATCAACGGCTCAATATTTAGCAAAAAGCCAAAGGATGAAAAGCCTTAACCCATGACCCCAATCCCCATTATGCCCACACATTGGGACAGCCAACGACGCAATTACGTCCTTGGGCTTTAGCTTGCAATAACCGTTGATCGGCACGTTGCAATAAACTTGTTCCTCTCGCATCATCGGTGATTTCCAAAGTGGCAACCCCGGCACTGATAGTAACGCTGAGATCTAGGGTTTCGTTGATGACAAACGGTTGATAATTGATCAACTGGCAGAGGCGATGGGCAATGCGCTGAGCTTCTTGACACGCAGTGTCACTGAGGATAACGACAAATTCTTCTCCACCATAGCGAAACGGCGTGTCATAAAACCTTAAGTTGTGGCGAAGGCGAGCAGACAGCAGTTTAAGCACTGCATCTCCTACCAAATGGCCATGGGTATCATTGATAACTTTGAAATAGTCTACGTCCATCATAATGAGGCTGATCGGCACATTCCGACTCCGAGCGTTTTGAATTTGGCGCGGCAGTTCCCATTCAAAGGCACGGCGGTTGTTAAGTTCAGTCAGCGGATCAGACAGCGCGATCGCCGATAACACATCATTCGCCCGAATCAGTTCTCGATGGTTTTGCACTCGCCTCAACCCCGCTTGTACTTGTACTTGCAATCGCCGGTCATAGAACTCCCTTTCTGCGTCAGAACTGATCATTTCAGCATCAGGCATCCAAACATACGCATCGGCTCCAGCCTCTAGCAATTTCACTTCTCTGTTTAATTGGTCTGATCGATTCAGAGGTTGATCATCAATCACAATGCAGTAGATCCACGCTAGACGGTTTTGCAACTTGATTTGTTGACAAAGCTCGATGCCGTGGGGTTGCTCCGCTTGAATCAACACAAGATCGGGCTGTTGAGCTTGAATCAACGGCATGGCTTCAGACGAATTGTCTGCCACCTCGACCGTAAAAGTTGCCAGGTCACGAATTCGATCTAACGAGAAAGATCGGAAGCGATCGCTTCCAATCACAAGAATTGAAGCGTCCATTTAACGTTATTTGCAAGACTCAACGAATGGGTCAGACTTCCACAACCACGGAAACCTAGTCGAAATAGCAAATTGAAATAGCACTTGGGTGTCAAGAAGCTATAAGTCTGTGTATTACCAAGTATTACCAAGTATTGCTAAGTATTATTTAATGTAGCATTAGCAACTACCTTAACTGCTCCCTATCTTTTTCATTACTCTCTCCAGATCGGGAAGTTACCGCCGAACTTAAATTGGTAATCAGAAGTTGCCCTCCAGATCAACAGCATTTCATCGGTTGAAGTTAGCGTCGATCTAAGGTTGCTGATAATGCTTGTATGGGTTCAAGAAGTGACAGCTCCGGTCAGGATACACATCCTGGTATGGCCAATTGGGCACTGATGCCTAAAAGTCTAAACCAACAAGGGAACAACTGTAGCTGCTTTCAACAATTAACTATGATGAAATAGCCAAAGCGAGAAAAATAGCGCATTTGCAAGTTTTTGGCTTAGCTGCGCTTTAAACTACTTACAACTGGATCAAAGAAAATTTCGCATTCTTCTTATCTACGAATAACGCCATGCGCCGTTTTTCCGACCTCTCCTTCGTTCTGATCCCTCTCCTAGATTAGGTAAGAGGCGCTTTAATTGCGCTTGTTCTCATGCTAAGAATAGACAGACGGGAATCAGGGCTAACGGTAGAGTATAGATTCGGATACGTGGTCATTAGAAACAGCTATTCGCCTAAAATTATAGCCTCGAGATTCTACTGATTCAATTAATTTTTAGTATAATTTTATACCTAAAATTAGCAAGTTTCTATCTGCTATTTCTCTGCTAAGAGTGTCGTTCTGGTTATTGCCAGTGCCGTCATGAAAATTCAACGAATCAATGCTTGTCTGATTCGCGGCCTGTACAATTGACCTTCAAAGTTCTTTATGCTAGAGATAGCTTCACCCTCTACATTACTCCTGATAGTTTCTTCCCATGCCTACTCCTCTTAGCGGCGATCGCATTCGACAAACCTTTCTTGATTTCTATGCAGCTAGGGGGCATCAAGTTCTGCCAAGTGCCTCATTAGTACCCGAAGATCCAACGGTGTTGCTAACGATCGCAGGAATGCTACCTTTCAAGCCAATTTTTCTGGGTCAGCGTCCGGCAGAGTTTCCTCGTGCCACCACGTCACAAAAATGTATTCGCACCAATGATATTGAAAACGTGGGACGCACCGCCCGCCACCATACTTTCTTCGAGATGTTGGGAAACTTTAGTTTCGGCGACTATTTCAAGGAAAAGGCGATCGCGTGGGCATGGGAGTTGTCTACCGAGGTGTATGGACTGCCGGCGGATCGCTTAGTGGTCAGTGTCTTTCGCGAGGACGATGAAGCCTTCGCCATTTGGAGAGATCAAATTGGCATACCGCCCCATCGCATTATTCGCATGGGTGAGGCAGATAACTTCTGGAACTCTGGTCCAACTGGCCCATGTGGCCCCTGCTCTGAGATTTATTACGATTTTCACCCAGAGCGAGGGGATGATTCTATTGACCTCGAAGATGACACCCGTTTCATCGAGTTCTATAACCTGGTGTTTATGCAGTACAACCAGGATCTGGAAGGCAATCTAACCCCGCTGCAAGCCCAAAACATCGATACAGGTATGGGGCTAGAGCGCATGGCGCAGATTCTCCAGCAGAAGCCCAATAACTACGAAACCGATCTAATTTTTCCGATTATTGAAACCGCCGCTAAGATTGCGGGCATTCGATATACCAAGGCAGATGAGGCGACCAAAGTATCGCTAAAGGTGATTGGGGATCATATTCGAGCCGTTGTTCACATGATTGCGGATGGTATCACAGCGTCCAATTTAGGGCGGGGCTATGTGTTGCGTCGCTTAATTCGACGAGTGGTGCGGCACGGACGGCTGATTGGCATTGAGCAAGCCTTTACCACAGACGTGGCAGAGTCTGCCATTGCCCTGATGGAAAAAGTCTATCCAAATCTGCGCAGTCGAGAGCCAGCCATTAAGGCCGAGTTGCAGGTCGAGGAATCACGCTTTCGAGAAACGCTCGATCGCGGCGAAAAGTTGTTAGCTGACATTATGTCTGGGCTACCTAAAGGGGGGGAAATTTGCGGCATAGATGTGTTTGAACTATACGACACCTACGGGTTCCCGGCTGAGCTAACCCAAGAAATTGCTGAAGAACAAGGTTTGACCGTAGACATGGCGGGCTTCGAGTCCGAAATGGCAAAACAACGCGATCGCTCGCGTGCGGCTCACGAAACGATTGATCTGACGGTACAAGGAACATTAGACAAACTGGGCGGGCAACTGCACGAAACCGAGTTTTTGGGCTATACCGAAGTGTCGAGTTCGGCTCGCGTCACGGTGCTGCTAGTAGATGGCAAAACAGTGGAAACCGCAACGGCTGGTACCGACGTGCAGATTGTGCTTGATCGCACCCCTTTCTACGCAGAATCCGGGGGGCAAATTGGCGATCGAGGGTATCTATCGGGTGATGAAGTCGTGGTACGGGTTGAGGATGTTAAGAAAGAAGGCAGCCTATTTGTTCACTTTGGGCGGATCGAACGGGGCACTCTAGCAGTGGGCGATCGGGTAACAGCACAGATTGATCTGGCTTGTCGGCGACGGGCCCAAGCTAACCACACCGCTACTCATTTGCTGCAAGCAGCGCTGAAGAAATTGGTTAACCCCAATATTGCCCAAGCAGGGTCGCTGGTGGCGTTCGATCGGCTGCGGTTTGATTTCAATTTGGCACGCCCGGTGACGCCAGCCGAACTTCAGCAGATCGAAGACCAAATCAATACCTGGATTGCCGAAGCTCATGGGGCCCAAGTTGCTGTCATGCCTCTAGTAGACGCCAAGGCCAAAGGTGCAATCGCCATGTTTGGCGAAAAGTATGCCGATGAAGTGCGAGTGATTGACTTCCCAGGGGTATCAATGGAACTGTGCGGTGGTACGCACGTCAGCAATACCGCAGAAATTGGTCTGTTCAAGATCATTTCGGAGTCGGGTGTGGCAGCTGGGGTGCGACGAATTGAGGCCGTGGCTGGGTTGGCAGCGTTGGAATACTTAAGCCTGCGCGATCAAATTGTCCGTGACTTGAGCGATCGATTTAAGGCAAAACCGGAGGAATTACCCGATCGAATCACGGCACTGCAAACTGAATTAAAAACTACACAAAAGCAACTAGAGTCGCTGAAAGCCGAACTGGCACTCACTAAGTCTGAGCAACTGTTGGGGAAAGCTGAAGCGATCGGTAATGTCAAACTACTGGTGGCTGAGTTAGGCAATGTCGATGCTGAATCTCTCAAAACAGCGGCAGAACGATTGCTGCAAAAGCTGGGTGAAGGTGCGGTAGTGTTAGGATCAGTTCCTGACCCCGAAAAAGTTAGCCTTGTGGCCGCCTTTAGTCCTAGCCTCAACAAGCAAGGGTTGCAAGCGGGCAAATTTATCGGGGCGATCGCCAAACTCTGTGGCGGCGGTGGCGGTGGGCGACCGAACTTAGCACAGGCGGGTGGACGTGATGCCAGCAAACTTCCCGAAGCCTTGAACACGGCACGGCAGCAGTTAGAAGCCGAACTGGCAAAGTAAACCAATGGCTTACAGCGACTTTACTCTAGCCAGCGTTAAGACGACGCTTGACCTGAATGTTGATGAAAGCCAAAGTCTGTTTCAATCCGTTGAACGGGTGCAGCCGTCTGAATTTTTAACGGTGGCATTACAGGACTATCTACCACTGGCAACAGCTATCAATACAATTCTAGGAATTCTCTTGCAACCGTTCTAAACGGCTCCCTTGATCAGTACTTCATAAATCCTCACAAATTGATGGTCAACTTCCACGAGTTGGATGCAACACTCCCTGGCGATCCCAATTAACGTTACAATCTGTGACCGAAGACTCGATATACACTCAAGGAAACAGAATTTATGCCTTTATCGGTTGGTGATCCCGCTCCGAACTTTACCGTCAAGGATACCAATGGCAATACGGTGTCTTTGTCGGATTACGCTGGCAAAACCGTCGTGCTGTACTTTTATCCTAAAGACGACACGCCCGGCTGCACCAAAGAAGCCTGCGGCTTTCGCGATAACTATGCTCAATATCAGGGCAAAGATGTTGTGCTGTTTGGCGTCAGCACCGATGACGAAGCTTCCCACAAAGCATTCACGGATAAATACAATCTGCCCTTCCCGCTGCTAGCCGACACCGATAAAACGATCGTCCAAGCCTATGATGTAGATGGCGGTGGCTATGCCAAGCGCGTTACCTATGTCATTGGACCCGATGGCACGATTGCCAAAGTCTATACCACGGTCAACACCGAAACCCATGCCAATGATATCTTGGCGGAGATTGGACTCTAACCAAGAATGAAGGATAAAGACTAAACGAAGGATAAAGAGGAACTGAAGCCCTATTGGAAGCAAATGGTGTACTAGTCCTGCTTCCACATAGTTGTTGCAGAAAGGATTCAGGTTAGTTCCACGGCTTCAGATGGAGGGCAGGAATTTCTTGTTAGTCTCTATCCTTCTTCAGACTTTATCCTTTCTAAACTTTTCCAAGGTGTCAGATGGTCAAGAGCGGGGCACATTATATTTGCTTTTTTGCTTTGAATGTTGGATTTGGAAGCAAAATTCAACGTAGCTCAGATTCAGCATTTGCCTTAAAATTGAGGCGGATTTGCTTCATGGAGAGGAAATTATGCCTCGAACCCCCGGATGGTTTAACCGCGCTATAGACTTTGAACTCACTCCCCGAACCCGAGAGCTTGAAATTCAACTAACTTGCAATCGACGACGAATTGCTGAGATTGACCGCGAGTATCTTGCCATTGCGGCGGCCAAACCGCGCTTTCGTTTTGGCAAAAACACGATCGTTCCCTTCACGAATCCGCAAACTGGCGAGGAAGAGGTTCTGCTGCTGGAAGCTGAAAAAGCTGCCGAATTGATGCAGCTTCAAGAAGAAAGAGCGTGTCTTCAAAAACATGTTGACGCAATGGAACAGGAATTAGCCCGTCTCTCCTCGACTGTGTCGCCTCAAGATAGACCAGACCATCGTCCCCAATTACCGACTCATCACTCTGATAGCGCCAAACTTCCTTGGGATAGTTCCGATGTACCCCTGCCCGCTCAGTCGCCCGATTCTGTGGCTCACAACACGGTCCCAAGTCAGACTGAGCTAACTAGCCCCATCGCTGGCTCTGGTTTCGGTACGTTCCTAGCGTTTCTGACGGCGATCGGGCTAACGCTACTGATCTTGTGATGTTTCTCAAGACGCGGCATCTGGTTATGACGCTCCCATAGAGCCATTCTCATCTTATAAATCCATAAGGTCAGTGCTTTTCAAATTGTGAGCAGACATGCCTTGATGGGTTTCCACAAATTCGCTAGCTGCGTGTAATCTGAGATAGTCGGTTAGAGATTCCAGATACTCGGCTGTGTCTTCATCCTCTGGGCGATCGTTGCGGAACTCTTGAATGGTAAACTCCAACCACTCGACCACGGCTAATGCATGTTCTTTACCGAGTTTGTCCACTAATTCTTGCGTATTCATGACCGTCTTCTGTGTAGAGCAATTGCTTTTACTTTGCGCGATCGAACTCGCTTTTCTCAACTATCGATTGGAGGAAGTCGGGAGGAGGGAATAGGGAGTGGGGAATAGATTACGATCGAGAAAGATGAAACTATTGGTAGTTGGTTGATATGAGCTTAACCAAGCAGTTGCTTTCACAGATTCCTGGTAATCCTTGGATAGGCTTACAGCGAGCCGATGCTCTGTGGAAGCAATATCGTGAGGGCGAAATTCCTTGTTCAAGGGTGGTGCACGAGCACGCAGAGACACTAGAGGCGATCGATTGGGATGTGGTGATCTGTGGTGGCACGCTAGGAGTGTTGATGGGGGCAGCGTTAGCTCAAAAAGGCTGGCGGGTAGCTTTGCTTGAGCGGGGGAGGTTGCGCGGTCGCGATCAAGAATGGAATATTTCTCGTCGTGAGCTACAGAGCTTGGTTGAACTGGAATTGCTGACGCTGGCTGAGTTGGAGACCACGATCGCGACAGAATACAACCCCGGTCGCATTCGCTTTCACAAGGGCATAGAGGTTTGGGTAGAGGATGTGCTGAATGTGGGAGTCAATCCAGTATTTCTGCTCGATACCTTGAAAGCCAAGTTTCTGGCAGCCGGGGGGCAATTGTTTGAACAGACTGCTTTTAAGGCAGCGATGGTTCACCCCAATGGCATTCACATCACTGTCAACCGATCTCAAGAAACTCATCCCTCATCCTTTAAGTCCCGCCTGTTGCTCGACGCGATGGGGCATTTTTCCCCAATTGCCCAGCAAGCCCGACAAGGACAGCCCCCCGATGCCGTCTGTATGGTGGTGGGAACTTGTGCTCAAGGCTTTCCCAACAATGATACTGGCGATCTGTTTGCCTCTATCACGCCTACCCGAAACCAGTGTCAGTACTTTTGGGAAGCTTTTCCTGCCCGCGATGGACGCACCACTTATCTTTTCACCTATCTAGATGCCCATCCCGATCGTCCCAGTCTAGAAGCCCTGTTTGAAGACTATTGGCGACTGCTGCCAGACTACCAAGCGGTTGAGTTATCACAGTTACAGATTCAACGTGCCCTATTTGGCTTTTTTCCGTGTTATCGTCAGAGTCCTCTTCAGCCGCAGTGGGATCGGTTGTTGCCGATCGGAGACAGCAGTGGCAGTCAATCGCCGCTAAGCTTTGGTGGATTTGGAGCCATGATTCGCCATCTCGATCGCCTTGTGACAGGAGTTGATGCCGCACTGGAAACCAACATCCTGCATCGGCAGGGGTTGTCCTTACTGCAACCCTATCAGCCCAATCTTGCGGTTACGTGGCTGTTTCAGCAGGCAATGAGTGTGAAGGTCAATCAGTCGATCGATCCCGATCGCATCAATCGGCTACTGTCGGGGGTGTTTCAAGCTATGGAACAATTAGGAGAACCGGTACTGAAGCCGTTTTTGCAAGATGTGGTGCAATTTCCTGCCTTGCTGAGAACGTTGCTGCAAGTCTCTGTCACTCAACCGTTGTTGGGTCTGAAGGTGATTCCTCAAGTCGGGGTGGGGGCGTTATCAATGTGGCTATTACATTTTGCCATGCTGGGGCTTTATGCAGGGCTATATCCCCTGGCAAAATTGTTTCATCCGTGGTGGCAAGGCTTGCCACCAGTGCCTCGCTACTACGCCGATCGCTGGCTTGATGCTTGGCAATATGGCAGTGGCAATGATTGGTAAGTCCTTGTGCCGTTACTCAAGTCTGGCACGTTGGGGAAGTACGTTAGCCCACACAAAAGTTAGACTAGATGGGTTGCTAA
Organism: Thermocoleostomius sinensis A174; assembly: GCF_026802175.1. Lineage (NCBI taxonomy): Bacteria > Bacillati > Cyanobacteriota > Cyanophyceae > Oculatellales > Oculatellaceae > Thermocoleostomius > Thermocoleostomius sinensis. Next base: position 331,632 of record NZ_CP113797.1, read on the forward strand.
TCCTTTCAAGGAAGACCCTTCGTCTTCCCGTTTTTGCTTATGGATTTTCCCTTAGCACGGCAACGGTTTTATCAAGAAATCCGCCAACCTCAGGAGCAGATTGACTTGGCAAAAGCCGCCCTATTTTTGGCGCAAGAAGAGTATCCAACGCTGGAGCCAGAGGATTACCTTGCTTTGTTAGATCAAATGGCACTTGACATCAAAGAGCGACTGCCGTCGAACCACTATCCCTTGCGCATCATCCAGACCATCAATCATTACCTATTTGAAGAATTGCAGTTTTATGGCAATGCCGAGGACTATTATGACCCGCGCAACAGCTATTTGAACCAAGTGCTCGATCGGCATACAGGGATTCCAATCACACTGTCGTTGATCTACCTAGAGGTTGCCAAACGCATTGACTTCCCAATGGTTGGCATTGGCATGCCAGGACATTTTCTCATTCGTCCGGCAATTGGAGACATGCAAATTTTTGTTGATCCGTTTAACCGAGGCGAAGTGCTATTTGCAGAAGACTGCCAAGAACGACTGAAGCAACTATTTGGAGAACCGATCGCCCTACGTCCAGAATTTCTAGAAGCGGTCGATGCGCGGTACTTTTTACTACGCATGTTAACGAATTTGAAAGCGATTTATCTTCAGCAAAGGGATTTAACGCGCCTATTAGCGGTGATTGAGCGCATGTTGCTGATTCATCCCAATGCACCTTTGGCGCAACGCGAACGCGGGTTGCTCTACTATCAACTGGGGCGTTGGACAGAAGCGGCTCAAGATTTAGAGAGCTATTTGTCGCAAATTCCAATGGCTGAAGACGCCTCACTGATGCAGGAATTGCTAAGACGAATGGGGCGAACCAATTAGCTTTTTCAATCGGTCGATCGAATCGCGCCTGTCACTATTTGAACGATCAACGATATAAATGGGAAGCCTCCCAGTAAGCGCTATCCCTAGAATCAATGACGGCAAATTTTCTTCAAAAACCGCTTGATGTAGCAGTTAAGCCGAGTGGTGCCACTCCCTACCCAATCGATGCGGCGATCGAGCTAACCAGTGCGGCAAATCGAGCGACTCAACCTACCATGCGCATGGTTCAGTTAGCTATGCAGCGGCTCGTTCAGCGAATTATGAACCTGCAACGGAGTGGGCGCATAGGAACTAGAATTCGATCGGCTGTTCTGTTGCCCTATGTGCAAACGGAGACGCAGGAACTCATCAATGCTCTACATCGTAGCCTTGCAGCCCCCCCCTTTCCATCACGCTCAACTCCAAGCACGGCTGAACGATTCCCCAGTGCGGTCGAGTCTCCTCCGCTTGCTAAAAAAACAAATAGTACAGATAGTATCGGGTTAAAATCCTTGAGATCTTGGTTGCTTTGGAGCACAAGCCGCAGTAGTCCTGATGTGATGCGATTATTAAAGGGTCAGATAGCGCGGGTGTCCTCACCAGATCGACCTTGGCAACTGGGAACCTTACGCTTGGTGCCGTTTTTGAGGGTATGCTGTCTCGATCGCACAGGTTCATGTACGGATGATGCATCAACGGCTGATCTAATCCTTGATCTGACGGCTGACAGAATGCCAATGCCTGTGCCACCATCGGTGCTTTCTCAGATGCTTTCTCAAGATACGCGCATCTACGTTGACTCTACCATTTGTCAGCAACCTGCCACTGTTTCGGTTTTACTGAAAAATCTGCACGCACAAATTCAACAAATTACCCCGGCAATTGCCCCCTATTTTGGGGGGATCACGGCGCAAGTACGACTTCCCCAGCGATCGTGGTGCTCTAGCACAGTTCAACTTCAGTATCGGCTGGAATTTGTTCCCCTACTGCCACCTCCCAAGCCCTTATCGCCCCTCGTTAAATTTGCCGATGCTCGCTGGCTCCAGCAGTATGATGCGGTCATTCATCACCAACAAGTGTCTTGTACTACTGATCAAATCGCTCAACAATCCCTCACTCACAAGCGCTTACCCTCTGCAATGAGAGTGGTTGCCGCGGCCCATGCCCTGTCAGATCAATTGCAAAATAACCCAGCGATTGTCAGTCGCCTTTTCACCCTTCAAGAGGTTGAACTGGATGAACTGGTATGGCGGCTAGGCTGGGGATTTCTGCACAGTAGCTACGAAGGAATGCAGCTTTTAAGTGGCATTCCGGTTACATTGTTTTCTCCTGCATCGGCTCAACGGCGATCGATTGATGACCAATTGATTGACAAGCAGACAGTTGATAAGCAAACAACTGGACAACTGCGGTTTGTGATATCCCTACATGTGCAAACGGGCTGTCAAAGCTGGACGTTGGATTTGATATCGGGAGATTTGATATCGCAGCAACTACTATCTGGGCAATCAACTACATTGCAGCAGCGCCGTCAGTCTTCCTTGCACCCAGCAAATCACAGATCTAGCCATTTACTGCCTACGGCGATCGTCCAATCGCCTGCTTGTGCTTGGTGTCAATTACCGCGATCGCTGCACCAACTACAAACCCGGCTGTGGCAACAGATTGATGTTCATACTCCAGAACTGAAACTCCTACTGCAACCAATCTTGATTGAGCTATACCCACAACAGCCTGGCTCCAATTTTCTACCCAACAGGCGATCGGGCAGGATGCAGCTAACAGGGCAGTTTGAGTTGACCGCTATGCCTGTTTCATTAGCTACCCAAACTGGGAATTGATAAAGAAGGAAAGCTGTTCATTCTCTCGATCGAGAGATAGTTGCACACGATAGAGTGACAATAGAAATGGTGCAGATTGGTGAATTCTATTGCAACGTTGGCTAGGGTGAGTTAGGGCAAAACTGGTACAAGTTTGCAATTTGTAATTTCCTTTTCTGATTCACGCTCTGATTTCAGCGCTATAACTACCGACAACAGGTGATGTGCTATGTCAAACCCAACACCAACCCCAGATTCATCCACGCCATCTACCCCTTCTGGTGCGATCGATCCATCGGCACAATCCGCAGATCAATCCCTATCAGAGCCAGCAAGTGCTACGGCCACTCGAGGAGCGGATAACCCGTCAACTAAACCGTCTGCTCCGACCCCGCTGCGGTGTTTCACAGGAGCCATGATTGCAGGCGGAATTGCAGCCGTGCTTTATCAGCTAACGTTGTCTATTATAGAAACGTTTGCCAACAAGCCGCTGCCCTCTGGAAACTACATTGCGGTCAACATTGCAGTAGCCGTGCGCACCCTGGTTATGGGCATGAGTGCAATGGCAACGGGAATTTTTGCTATTGCGGCTTTAGGGTTATTGGCTTTGGGAGTTCAACTATTGGTGCAACAACTACGACAGCCTTCCACCTGAACCCTTCCTTGGTTTGGACTGTATGTTTAAGGCTGTTTGTCTCCTCACCGGCTTGTTACCTTTACTGACTCTTGTTCCCTATGCAGACGCTCAGACTCCAGAGGCGCAGATTGCCACAGGAATCTGCGGACTTTATAATCATTCGGGCTATTTAGTTGTCGATGAAGCAGGCAATTTGGTAGACATCGTAGAGTACTGCCAACGACAAGCCGATCGCCAACCGCACACCAATCCTCCAAACGACCCTCAACTAGCCGCTGTTGCCTCCGAATTTTGGCGCACCTTTGAAATGACAGCCAATGCTGAAGCCCAACAGATGGCGGCTGAATTGGGTCGGGATGAAGTCCTAGCCTACGGCGCAACAATCTGTCCATTTTTGCAACAGGGCGGAACCCTACGAGAATTGAGACAAATTCAGACCGATGGCAACTTGCCGTCTAGCTTTGAAACGGCTGTAACCGTGGCGGCTATCTATAGCCAGTGCCCGGCTCATCGAGCGGAGTTAGGGCGGTAAGGTCTTCTACGCCTGTTTTTAAACCAGCATTCGCTCTAGGGCATCTACATCGGGAATGCACAAACTGTCGCGATCGCGTTGAATCAAGCCTTTTTTCTCCAACTTGCTTAGCACCCGCGTCACCGTTTCACGGGCCAATCCGCTTAAGCTGCTGAGTTCACGATGAGGCAAATTGGGAATTTCGATGCCCTGATCGGCTTGTTTCCCTTGTCCATCAGCCAGAAATAGCAGAATATCTGCTACTCGAGAAACGCTGTCCGACTCCCGCAATCGCAACCGGCGATTCACTTGGCGCAACCGGCGGGCCATTAATTGAGCTAAGCGGATGCCTGCTTGCGGTTCTGTATTCAACAGTTGCACAAAATCTTGGGCTGGCATGTTGCCAATCACGGTGGGAACCAAGGTAATCACATCAGTCGATCGAGGAACTTCGTCTAACGGAGCCATTTCACCGAACAACTCCCCTTTGCCCAAAATGTTTAGGGTAACTTCCTTGCCATCAATGTTGTAAGTTCGAATTTTGACCCATCCTTCTAAAATAAAATACACCGAGGTGCCCCAGTCATTTTCCAGTAAAATCACCTGATTGGCCGGATGATTCCGAATCACGACATGGGCAGTGGCTTGTTCAATGACGTCTTCAGTCAGCCCTTTGAAAAAAGGAGCAGATTGAATCAGAGAGGTTTCACGAGGGTCACGGGGTGTATAGCGATCGTGCATGGAGCAACGCCACTCCAGATATTAAGGTAAAAGAAGATCTAGAGGTCACAGGCTGACCAAAGCCACACCTAGACAGTTTACTTTGCTGTGCCAAACGGCGGTGGAGTAAGCTGCATAATCGCTTGGAGCAGAGCTTAGAACGCATACCTTGTTTAGAGAACTAGGCTGCTCACTAGGCTCAACCTTACCACTAACTAGCAATTCTACTGTAGGTAGATGAATTTTCTTGCCTTCAAGAGCAAAATCCGGATTTAGTTTTCCTGTAGAAAATATTACCGGCTAAAATTGCTTTTTAAGCAGAATTTTTAGCAGATGCCTGACGGTTAAACTCTGCGATCGATGATAAGAAACACACCCTGGCAAACACTGCTGCTTTACATTGGCAGCACCCATGCAAAAGCGCAGGATTCCATTGTTACTATCCTAACCACCCGTGATGTTATTTGCCACCGTTTTATTCTCCACCCACGCTAATACCTGTGCCGTATACCTCTGCATCGGTTAGCGTAATGTTGTTCATAGAAGCCCCTTGAACCTGTGCATGGTACATGCGAGCACGGGTCAGATCAATGCCATTTAGATTTGCCTCATTCAAAACGGCATTGGTCAGGAAAGCTTCTGTTAAATTGGCTCCTTGCAAATTTGCACCAGTCAAGTCGGCTCCTTCAAGATTAGTAGCTATTAAGTTAGCTCCACTCAAGTTGGCGCCCCTTAAGTCCACCCCAATCAAATGCTCGCCGCTTAAATCTGCACCCGCTAAATCGCAATTGACACAAACACGCGTTTCTAATAGTTGCTGCACATGGGCTGGATTTTCTGCTTGCACGGCATCACCAAGTACAGTCGGCAGCAAAGTTAGGGTTGCTGATAAAATCATTAATGCTTGAAATCTCATATACTAACCTCCCTTGAACTTCTGCAATGCCGCTGTCATCAACCGTTACGGTGAACAAACACTGCTTTAGGGATACACTACGATCGCTACTATTTCCGCAACTTGCAGGGCAATTGCATGGCTCGCTGCTTTCAATTCATTGGGTTTCTAAACCCCTACATTCGTTGAATCACTAACCAGTCAATCGGCTAACATTTTGTGCTCTATTGCGTTGAACTTGACTGGAATTTACTCGTTGCAACACAGTGTGGCGCGGTTAGAAAACCAGCTTGAACGGGAACCATACTTTTAATTTATGGTAGAAAACCGAATGACGCTTCACCTTTTAGGTTGATTTAAGCCCTGGAGAAAGCACCCCCTTGGGTTTGAGTATAAGCGGCTGGAATTTGACATTTGGATTGGTTGCAAATCTGGAAACAATCGACGATCGGCACATCCGATCAGCCACACCAATTATGCAGATTGGGTAGTAGCAGTATGGCGATTGAAGCAATGAGGGCAGCAAATGCCTGCTTGATACTGAGGGGATTGTTGATCAGATTCTGAAATGGGATGACCACAGCCATAGCACATGTCATAATGCCCTGGCTCTAGCCCATGTTGAACCGCAACCCGTTGATCGAAGACAAAACACTCACCTTGCCAAAGACTATCCGCAGCCGGAATTTCTTCGAGATACTTCAGGATACCGCCCTTGAGGTGATATACCTCTTGAAATCCTTGGGATAACAGAAACGAAGAGGCTTTTTCGCAGCGAATGCCACCTGTGCAAAACATGGCAATTTTTTTGTGCTGAGTTGGATCTAGATGCGCTTGCACATAGGCAGGAAACTCTCGAAAAGAGGCTGTTTGAGGATTTTCTGCGCCTTGGAATGTGCCAATGCTGATTTCATACCGGTTGCGAGTATCGATCACAACGACATCGGGATCAGAGATCAGCCGATTCCAGTCTTGAGGATCAACATAGGTTCCAACTCGTTCGGTGGGATCAACATGAGGCTGCCCCAAGGTGACGATTTCTTGCTTCAGCCGCACCTTCATGCGATCGAACGGCATGGTTTCGGCAGTGGATTCTTTATGATCTAAATCTGCCAAGCGCGGATCAGTCCGCAGGTAGGTCAACACTGCATCAACTCCATTTCGCGCTCCGGCGATTGTGCCATTGATGCCTTCGTTCGCTAGCAAAATGGTGCCTCGAATTTCCTGCTGTTGACACTGTAATAATAATGGCTGCCGTTTTTCAGCACAGTCTAGCAGCTTAACGAATTTGTAAAAGGTTGCAACGATAATCGCCATAGATCTATTCTGCCACATCTCCCCTTTGCCTAGTTTTGAATGATAAGGTGCCATTCCTTTCTGCTGAATTGTTTGCTTGAGTTGCAGCAACTTCATGCAGGATTTAACTTCACACGAGAGTTATCTGAAGATGACGCTGGAAAGGCATAATGGGCTAGACGTTCTTAAAGTAGCGTAGAAAGTTCTGTGAAGTACTTTTTTCTGTCAGATGGATGGACGGTTGGTCGCGTTTGGGAGTTTGGAGGTCTTTGGAACGAAGCCGCTTGGCGACGCAAACCGCAAATTGAGCAGACCAACCTGTGCATTTTTGAAAACAACGAAAAATTGTGGCTATATCGGGTTGAAGATGCCGTGTTGATGGTGGAAGTAAAGCCGATCGCACCGGAACTAGCTAGTCCACAGACGCGCAGCATTGGACAAGTGGTTTTAAAACGATTGATCAGTGCTGAACAGGCGATCGATCTATTGTGCAAAGCCGATTTGTTCCTCGATCGATCGGAACATTGAGGTCGGTGAAGTCGGCGCAGATGAATCTAGGAATCCAGCATTTCACCCGTTAGCCTTCAGTCTTTATCCCTGCTTCCTCCTACGGTACTTCATTCAACTCTCCGTCAGGGAAGTTGCTCACTTGACGGCGTAGAGTGGCGAGGGCGCGGTTGTAATTGAGAATTGCCTGCAAATTGTTGAACCGAGCTTGGGTTAACGCCGTCTGAGCTTGCAACACATCGGTCTGAGTTCCTACCCCTGCTTGGAACCGCAATCGGGCCAGCCGCAGGGCTTCGATCGCCTGTTGTACGGCTAAGTCTGTGGTTTGAATATTCTCAAAGTTAGAATTTAGCTGTGAATAGGCTTGCTCGACCTGAAAGCGAATTTGGTCACGTTGGTTAGCAAAATTGGTTTCAGCAATAGCAATAGCAGCTTCGGCTTGTCTAGCTCGCGATCGAGCAGCCCCGCCATCATAGAGGGGTACACTGACCCCAAGCGTAGCCGTGAAATTAGAGAGAAATCCAGCATCTTCCTGAGGCGAGTCAGGGTCAGTTGCCAGCGTATTGGTTAAGGCATAACGAGTAGACACTGTGACTTGGGGTCCAAGTGCGGCTAAAGCCTCTCGGCGGTTGCGTTCCCCAATTTCTCGCTGCACCAGTAGCTGTTCTAGTTCGGCTCGGTTACGATAGGCCGCTACGATCGTTTCTTCTAAGTCTAGTTCCCACTCACCTGCAATTTCGATCGGATCGGCAGCGGCGAGGGTGATGGTTTGATTCAGGTTTAACCGTTCGGCCAACTGACGACGGGCAATTTCTTGATCACTTTCCTGATTGCGCAGGTTTTGCAGAGCATTGGCCACATCTACTTGCGCTTGCAGCACATCAAAGCGAGTTCCAACTCCGGCTCGTTCTAGCGCTTCGGCATCTCGAAGGCTACGCTCGGCCTCTTCTAGAGACGCTCGGAAGATTTGCACTTCTTCGTCGGCTTCTTGCAGATCGTAATAATCTCGGGTGATCTGAAGGATCAAATCTTCTGTTTCGCTCTCGATCTGTAGTTCTTGTAGCCGTACCCGACGCTCTGCGGCTTGAATCGCTGCCGATCGGCGTCCAGAGGTGTAGAGGGAGTACTCAACCGTCAGAGCACCTCCTAAAACTAGGGAGCGAGATACAGGAGTTTCAACACGTGTATCTGAATTTGGGTCTAAAGGATTTTCTCGAACTGGATTAACAGATTCGCTGGCTCCGTATTCAGACTCAACGCCAGCAGACACAGTAGGATAGTTGGCGGCTTCTGCTTCTCGGAGGGCCGCTCGTTGCTGTTCTAGCTCCAACCGCACAGCTTGCAAATCAGCACTATTGCGAATGCCCAATTCGATCGCCTGCTCTAGAGTGAGGGGTTGAGTCCCCACCAGTTCCACTTCTTCGGGGGTGGTGGGGAAGGAAAGCGGGTTGGCATCGGGATTGAGATAGTCAGGTGTTGCCCCGCGTGGATCGCTCGGTTGTATCAGATTGTCATCTTCGATCGCTTCAATCTCCTCGGTTTCCAAATCTTCTGATTCTTCCTCCACTGCCTCATCTAGGTCTGTAGGAGCGGGAGCAGAAGGTTCCAACTCTGGGGTCTCTGGAAAAGGTTCAGGGTCTGGCAGAGGGGCAGGGTCCTCCCGATCTTCTAAACGATCTGCTGGCTGATCGAGACTGGGATCGGGAGAATCAACCGAATCAGTCGAATCTATTGGAGCGACGGGGGCGACTGGCGGTTCCACTTCCGGTTCGCTGGGAGTGTCTCTGGGCAGTGTTTCTGGAGTTGGTGTTTCTGGAGTTAGTGTTTCTGGTTGTCCAGGTGGATCGATCGTATTAGACGGATCAACCCTTGGCAAAGCGGGCGGTTCGGATTCTTCCGTCGGCTCTTCCAAGGGGGCAGCAGGGGCTTCGCCATCCGATTCTTGCAACTCATCTTCGGAGGTGACTTGAGCCGTTAGAGGAACTGCCGTCCCTGATTCAGAGGTCCCGATGAAGAGTTTAATCAAAGGAGTTGCAACGGCTTGCCGAGGCTTAGCTACTGGCTCTTCGGAGGGTTCAGTGGGGGGGGTATGAGTCCAATTCACCTCACGGATGGTTTCTGCGGAAGCGGATTGATTGGTCGATCGAAGCGATGAGGGTTGCCGGTGATGCGATCGGGGCGAAGATGCTTTCTCTACAGCATTATTCGATGTTTGATTTGCGGCATCTGCCTCAGCTTGATAAGACTGAGCCGGAACGGCTGTTCCCAAGAAGACAATTGTAGTAATGCCGACAGCAACCAGAGGACTTGAGGATGACATAGCGTTAATCTCTCACACCAAAAAAGCTCACCGAAAATCTAACCCTTTAGCAGGATACTGATTGAATAGCAACGTTGGCAAACGATCGAGCGGCATTTAGCTCAGGCTTTCACAATGACAACGTCGTTATTTTGTAAGTTGTGCACCAACTTTAGCGAGTTTTGAGAACAATGCTGCATTCGGTATCAATAAACCGTTGAATCTTAAACAATACGTCAACAAAAATGTACCTTAAGAGGTTTCTATTAAAATCAAAGATTAATTAATAACCTGCTGCAATCGACTGGCTGGGTGATTTTTCTAGTCGCGCAAAAATACAAGGGCTGGCAAAAGCCAAAATCTTTCCAACATAGAGGTTTGTGGCTGCACCTTTGCAGTAGAATGACCTGTTGTGGAAAACCCTGCTAAAACCAGTTTGAAGGCCAGGGCGTCTGTTCTTTCACTGAGACCACCCGCGAATCATGCCAAAGGTTCTTGTTTCCGATCCGATCGACCAAGTTGGAATTGATATCCTCTCTCAAGTTGCCCAGGTCGATGTTAAAACAAATCTACCTCCTGAAGAATTATTGCAAATTATTTCAGATTACGATGCGCTGATGATTCGTTCCGGAACCCGCGTCACTAAAGAGGTGATTGAGGCCGGTAATCAGCTTAAAATTATTGGGCGAGCCGGGGTTGGAGTCGATAATGTAGATGTGCCAACGGCTACACGACGCGGCGTTTTGGTTGTCAATTCTCCAGAGGGGAACACTGTGGCAGCGGCTGAACATGCTGTGGCCATGATGTTGTCGCTTTCGCGCTATATTCCAGATGCCAATCAGTCAGTTAAGGGTGGACAGTGGGATCGCAAGAGCTTTACAGGGGTGGAAGTTTACAAAAAAACGCTGGGAATTGTGGGCCTCGGCAAAATTGGCTCGCATGTAGCCAGCATTGCCCGCGCAATGGGAATGCGGTTGTTGGCTTATGATCCCTATCTGTCGATGGAACGAGCCGAGCAGTTGGGCTGTCAGCTTGTGGAACTTGATTTTTTGTTTCAAGAAGCCGATTACATAACCCTGCACATGCCCAAAACGCCAGAAACCTATCACTTGATCAATGCGGAGGCGTTGAACAAGATGAAACCCACCACTCGCATTATTAACTGTGCGAGAGGCGGCATCATTGATGAAGAAGCGCTGGTTGAGGCGCTCAAGCAGGGTAAGATTGCTGGAGCCGCTCTGGATGTCTATGAACAAGAACCGTTGCAGGCAGAGTCCTCACTTCGATCGCTGGGCAAGCAGTTGATTCTTACTCCCCACTTGGGAGCCTCTACCGAAGAAGCTCAGGTGAATGTGGCGATCGATGTGGCCGAACAAATTCGTGATGTGCTGTTGGGGCTGCCGGCCCGATCGGCTGTTAACATTCCTGGATTACGCCCCGACTTGATGGAAAAACTGCGTCCGTATCTGCTGCTCGCAGAAACCTTGGGAAATTTTGTCAGTCAGTTGGCAGGAGGACGCATTGAATCGTTCCATATCAAACTGCAAGGAGATTTGGCTACTAATGAGAGTCAGCCGATCGTCATTGCCGCCTTGAAAGGATTGCTCTCCCATGCCTTGCAAGAACGTGTTAACTATGTCAATGCCAATATTGAAGCCAAAGAACGAGGCATACACGTTGTAGAAACCCGCGATGCCACCGTGAAAGACTATACTGGCTCGCTGTTACTGTCAGCGACCGGCCCCTTAGGAACTCACTCTGTTACTGGTGCATTGCTGGGCGATAATGAAATTCGCATCACCAGCATCGATGAGTTTCCCATCAACGTGCCCCCCAGCCGCTACATGTTGTTTACCTTGCACCGAGACATGCCCGGCATCATCGGAAAGATTGGCTCGCTTTTGGGCAGCTTCAACGTCAACATCGCCAGTATGCAAGTCGGTCGTAAGCTGGTGCGGGGTGATGCAGTCATGGTGCTGAGCCTTGATGATCCCATTCCTGATGGCATTTTGTCGGAAATTACCAAAGTCAATGGTATTCGCGACGCCTATACCGTGACGTTGCCAGAGAATTAGCAAGGCAGAAAGCAGAGGGACGAAGGATGGACTATCAAGGTAACCGGAAAAAGGAAAAAATTTACTCACCTTTTGCCTGAATTTCCTAACCCCTAACCCCAACCCTTAAACTAATGACCAATAGCTGGTGGGAAATTCAAGTTGTCTGCGAGCCAATCATGGAAGAGTTAGTCTTCTGGCGATTGGATGATTTTGGTTGCCGAGGGTCGGCTAGCGAGACCACGCCCGATCGGTACTGGATCAAGTCTTACTTACCGCAGATGAGGACCCAACCGCAAGACTTGACGGCGCTAGCATCATTACTACGACAGGATGCAATTAGTACTGGCTTTTCTGCGCCGATCGTGACCTGGAGCTTAATTGAGGAAGAGGACTGGGCCAGCAGTTGGAAAGATCACTGGCACCCCCAGGAAATTGGCGATCGCTTCTTGATTAATCCGGCTTGGCTCCCTCCACCGCAAACCGATCGTCTCCTCCTCAAGCTTGATCCTGGGGTTGCCTTCGGCACCGGGGCCCACGCCACTACCCAGCTTTGTCTAGAAGCGTTAGAGATGCGTTTAGATAACTCTAATGCTGAGGCAGGTTCTGAGGTCGTGATTGCCGATATTGGCTGCGGCTCTGGGATTCTCTCGATTGGGGCCCTGCTGCTGGGAGCTAAACGTGTCTATGCCGTTGATGTTGATCCACTAGCCGTGCTCTCTACAACTCGCAATCGCGAGATGAATCAAGTTGAACGCGAGCGGTTGATAGTGGCAGAAGGGAGTCTGGATTGGCTAATTCAGACTCTATCTACCCCGGTAGATGGCATCGTTTGCAACATCTTGGCCGATGTCATCCTGCAATTGATTCCCAAAATGGGCGAAATTGCTAAACCAACAACGTGGGGTGTCCTCAGCGGTATTTTAGTCGATCAAGTTAGTCCGATTGTTCAAACTCTAGAGCAGCACGGTTGGACAATGGCTACCCTCTGGCGCAAACAGGACTGGTGCTGTCTAAATATTCGCCGCTCCTAATCTTAATTTGTTCGTTACAACCTGGATGCTGCTAGTCGCCCATGACATGGACCACAAGCTCCCGGACATGGCGATGTTGGCGATGCTCCCAAATATAGATACCTTGCCACGTCCCCAACGCTAGCCGACCTTGAACAATCGGAATCTGTTCGGAGGTGTGCGTCAAAACCGTGCGAATATGGGCCGGCATATCATCGGGCCCTTCAGTGCTGTGAATATAACGATCGCCTTCTGGTACCAGCTTAGACAAGAAGTTGGACAAATCAGTTAACACATCCGGATCGGCGTTTTCTTGAATGATTAAACTGGCAGAGGTATGGCGTAGAAACAGCGTACATAAGCCCGTTTGAATGCCAGAATCCGCAACAACGGCTGTCACCTTCGATGTGATTTTGTGGAGGGACTTGCCGCTAGTTTGAACTTTGATGATTTGTTGATGGTGAACCATAAGTCAGCGGTACAAAGTTCTGTTGAGAACTTCATGTTTTTCTTCGTCTTTTCATTCAAGTTACAGGCAGAGCGTCAGCTATGCAATGACATCTAAATCGGGCGTTGCTGAACCGAAGTATGATTCTCGGGCTGGAGATGCTTGCAGTCCTCACCCTAGCCCTCTCCCAAAGCAGAGGAAACAAGAGTCCTAGCTCCCTTCTCCTAGGGAGAAGAGTTTGGGATGCGGGCAATTCCTATCTGCGCTCAGCAATGCTCTAAATCGGTCTGCCTCTATCACACCAATTTGAGCGCTGCTTTTAAGCGGGTGAAGGGAATCGAACCCTCGCTGACAGGATGGGAACCTGTCGTTCTACCACTAAACTACACCCGCGTGCATTTAAACATAGCGCATTGTTGAACGGGTGAGACAGTCATTGGCGCCAAGGGACTTCACATCATGTTAAACGGGGGGGCATCTCCCTACTTCCCAAATAAACAGGGTTCCACCGTCTACCTTCCCAAATAAACAGGTTCACAACGTCACAGATACTCAAAAGACGCGCTACAGTCAATAGAGTAACTGTCAGAGTAACTGTTAAACCTTGTGACAAAACTGTGCCCTTCTGTTGCCTTACCTCACAAATTAAAGATTGATGGTGAGATAGGGTGACTAACGGATGGGCATTCTTGATTAAAAATGGGCACGAATGCGCCATTCTTTCAACACGGGGACCCAGGATGTTTAATGCGACGGAACTACTCATTGATGACTTCGTTAAAAAGTTGAAGGAAGGCTACCATCGCACCTATGGCGGTTGGAAGCACGACTATGAAGATATCATTGGCTGGGTCGGCTCCATGGCATTGGAGAACATTGCCAACAGCGATGCACTGTACCATAATGTTGAACACACAATTTTGGTCACGTTAGTCGGTCAGGAAATTCTACGTGGCAAGCACATTCGTGAAGGCGGCGTTTCCTGTGAAGATTGGCTACATTTCATCATTTCATTGGTTTGCCATGATATTGGCTATGTAAAGGGTGTTTGTCGTCGCGATCGCAATGGTTGGTATGACAAGGGGAATGGCGAAATGATTCATCTGCCACCCGGAGCCTCAGATGCCAGCCTGACGCCGTTTCATGTCGATCGGGCTAAGCTTTTTGTAGAAGAACGGTTTGGCGGACACAATCTCATTGATGCGGAACGGATTAAGCGTAACATCGAGCTAACGCGGTTCCCGGTTCCCAATGCGGAAGATCACCAAGATACGATGAATTTTCCCGGCTTAATTCGAGCCTCTGACCTAATTGGGCAACTGAGTGATCCACGCTACTTGAAAAAAATTGGAGCACTCTATTACGAGTTTGAAGAGACAGGCGTCAACAAAGCGCTGGGCTATCGCCACCCAGGCGATTTGCGCAAGAACTATCCCAAGTTTTATTGGAATGGAGTCTATCCCTACGTGAAAGACGGGCTGCGCTACTTGGAACTGACGCAGCAGGGCAAGTTGGTAGTTGCCAATCTCTACTCTAACGTGTTTGTGGTAGAGCACGAACCGCTGAATCCTGAGGTGATGCCCGACAGCCATATTCAAAGCTGTGCAAATCATCATGAAATCAACTCTTTAGCTTAGTTTCTGGTTGAGTTAACGCTTGGCGTGTACCCTGGAACGGTTTTTCTTTGCATAAAACATGCTTTCCGAGAGAGCCTAAATTTTTCCTGATATGTGGAAACTAGATAGACTTCCCTCCAAAGCAGAGACGATTCTATGAGCAGCAATGAGCACTCGTTTCAGAGCAACCAAACCAAGCAAATTACTGAGCCGTGTACGAACGCCAGCTTGGCTGAATCTGCTATGTTCCACGATCAATCCACCTTGAAGGGGGTTCACGTTCTATTGGTTGAGGATGAACTCGATATCGCAGAACTGCTGATTGTGATGCTGGAAGGGGTTGGGGCACATATTATGTGGGCAGCGTTGGCAGAAGAAGCCTTGGACGCACTTGAGCATTTTCAACCCGATATTTTAATTTGCAATGTCAAATTGCCCGATCGCAATGGCGATTGGTTAATTCAACAGATTCGTGCTAGAGAATTAGGGCTGCCTTACCATTTGCCCGCTATTGCCGTAACGTCGTACTCCAGAGATTTCACTGCTAAACCACTGTTGTTAGCAGGGTTTGATTGCTTTCTATCAAAGCTACAAGACCCACATGAATTGATCTCAACGGTTGCTCGTTTGCTTCAGCAGGGCAGCAATTGCTTCTACTAAATCCTGAGGCGCTATGGGCTTGGCAATGTGCTGTTGAAACCCAGCTTGTCGGGCTTGCTGATAGTCATAGTCGCTGGCATAGGCTGTTAAGGCAATAGCAGGGATGACCTGACCCGATTGATGTGATCGGTCTTGCACTTGCCGCATTAGGCCATACCCATCCACATCAGGCATGCCAATATCACTGATCAGAATGCTGGGTTGAAATGTCTCTAGGATTGACAATGCCACAGACGCAGACGGTGCAGATTGTACGATCGCGCCGCTTTGCTCCAAAATAAACGTTGCTAATTCTCGCATATCTGCTTCATCATCCACGACCAGCACCCGTACCCCCGCTAACGGACGCAAGTGATCTGCTTGATGCTCGGCGGCTCGAATCAACTCGATCTCTGCCTCGTCAGGGGGCATGGCGCTTTCCTCTCTGACCAAGGGAAATCGCACGGTAAACGTGGCTCCTTTCCCTTCGCCAGCGCTTTCTACCTGAACTGTGCCACCGTGCAGTTCGGTGATATGTCGCACGATCGCCAGTCCCAGTCCCAGTCCTCCAAACTTGCGCGTGATTTTGCCATCTTCTTGACGAAAATAATCAAATACATAGGGCAAAAAATCGGAAGAAATGCCTTTGCCCGTGTCAGAGACTGTGATCTGAGTATAGTGGGGGTTGGGGAGGAAGTCATCAGACGCCGTATCCCTACCCAATTCGCCATCACCTATGATCGTTTCCAGTTTTACTTCGACCCGTCCCCGTGCAGGCGTGAACTTAATTGCATTGGAGAGTAAATTCCAGACAACCTGTTGTAAGCGTCCTGCATCTCCAGAAATGGGGGTGACATTCGGCGCAACATAGGTTTGAATCTGAATTTGCTTAGCTTCAGCAGACAGGCGCACAGTTTCGATCGCTGCCTCAATTACGGTTGCTAGATCGACAGCAGTGACGGTCAATGCCATTTTGCCGCGCAGAATTCGAGACACGTCCAGCAAGTCTTCAATCAGTTGAGTTTGCAGTTTGGCATTGCGCTCAATGATTTCGAGTCCCCGCTGGGTTGCTTGCGGATCGAGATTACCAGCTTGTAGTAGTTTCGCCCAACCTAAGATGGGGTTAAGGGGCGATCGAAGTTCATGGGACAGGACAGCTAAAAATTCATCCTTGATGCGGTTAGCCGCTTCGGCTTCTTCACGGGCCGCTTGTTCTTGCTGTAAACTGCGATCGCGTTCTTGTTGCAGTTGTTTTTGTTCCTCGATATCAGTCGCTGTTCCAAACCATTTCACCACCTGTCCACGATCGTCTTTTTGAGGTACAGCCTGATGCAAATGCCAACGATAACCACCATCGGCTTGACGCATTCGCCCTTCGGCTTGATAGTAGCTGCCATTGTGCTGTGCAACTGCCCAATTTTGACTAAGGACGGGCACATCGTCTGGATGAATAATGGCTTCCCACCCAGCCTGTCGAGCTTGTTCCAACGTTAGTCCTGTAAAATCTAACCAGCGTTGATTGACATCCAACAAGATCCCGTCTGCATCAGCCGTCCACACCAGTTGAGGAATTAATTCAGCAAGATATCGGTAGCGTTCTTCGCTTTGTCGCAAGGCATTTTCTGCTTGTTTGCGTTCTGTCAAATCCAGAATAAAAGCGACTGATTCTTCTCGTTTTTCCCCAACCAGTCCATAGCCCAGCAATACAGGAACACGGCTTCCGTCCTTGCGGATGTATTCTTTTTCATACGGTGTACAGGCTCCTCGGGCCCGCGCTTCGGAAACCCGTTCCTCATCTAATGGCAAATATTCAGGAGGGGTAATTTCCATCCATCGCAATTGACCAGCCTCTAGATCTTCCCGTGAATAGCCGACAATCCTTAAAAATTCATCATTAGCCTCATGAATTCCGCCATAAACGTCGCCGTATAGAATACCAATAACATTCGCGACAACAAAGCTATGCAATCGCTCTTCACTTTCGCGCAATGCCATTTCTGTGCGTTTATAGTTAGTGATATCGATGGCAGCACAAGTAACACCGACAACTTCGCATTTATCATTCTTTAACGGTTCAATCGTTAGATCATAGAAGTAGTCTCCATCTGGTTGAGACACTTTCACTTCTTCTCGAGTTCCAAGTCCCGTTTGCAAGACTTGACGTTTCAATTCAGTGACAAAGATTGCATCATTACTGGGTAATAAATCTATATCCTGCTTACCGATAACATCTGATATTTGAAAATTAAAGGTTGGATTATAAATCCAGGTATAACGTAAGTCTCGATCTTGGTTGAACACCGTGAGCGGTGAATTCTTTAGAGCGACTCGTAATCGTTCTTCACTTTGATATAGTGCGGCTTCAGTACGTTTGCGATCGGTGATATCGCGAAAATAGAGGGCAACGCCATCTGTAGAAGGATAGGCATGGACTTCAAGCCAGCGCTGAATCGGTTGTCCCCACTCTTCCCAAGAGACAGGAACCTGATTGGCAACTGCTTGATGAAGTGTAGTATAAGCTAGCCCTCCTACTTCACTCGGAAATACCTCTTGCCAAACATTTTTGCCGATTAATTCATCGGGCGATCGTCCTAAAAGCCGAGTAGCGGCTTGATTGACATAGGTATAGCGCCAGTCGCGATCGAAAGCAACAAAGGCATCGCTAATACTTTCTAAAATATTCTGAACTTGACTCCGTGCTGCTTCTGCTTCGGTTCGCAATAGCTGTTCGCGTTGAGCAGCCTGTTTGCGCAACTGTGCCATCTTGAGCGTTGATGCCACTCGTGCTAATAATTCTTTGGCACTAAACGGTTTAACTAAATAATCATCTGCCCCTGCTTCCAACCCCTCGATTTGTGCTTCTTCCCCTGCTCGTGCCGATAGCAGAATGATGGGCAAGGCTTGGGTGCGATCATCACTTCGTAACGCTTTTAGTAAGCCAAATCCATCCAAGCGCGGCATCATCACATCGGTGAGCACCAAATCCGGAAGTTCAGTTTGCATGGCTTCCAATGCAGCCATCCCATCTGTAACCGCTTCTACCTGATAATGGCTACTCAGCAACCGCTTGACATAGTTCCGCATATCGGAATTGTCATCCACCAAGAGAATGCGCGCTGGAGGCGATTGAGAACTGGAAGTGAGTGATTGAATAGTCGATGGTTGGGTGAATAGCTCAGGACTTAATTGAGGATGCAATTCAGCCCTTAAATCCGAAGCTGCTTGATTCTCTTCTGGAAGCCATCGCAGAGCTTCTTCCAAATAAGGGACTGCTCCCAAGGCGGTTGAGGTCAGAGTGCGAGCAGCTTGGATGCGATCGGACGGTAAATGACTTGTACCCGTGGGGATGATAACCGTAAACGTTGAGCCATGCCCCTCGCGACTGCAAACCTGCACCGTGCCCCCGTGTAAGCGAACTAATTCTTGGACAAGCGCTAGCCCAATGCCAGATCCTTCATACGTTCGAGCGCGTGCGCCCTGCACTCGATGAAATCGCTCGAAGAGATGCGGTAGTTCTGCGGCAGGAATCCCTGTTCCCGTATCTTCGACTTCAAGAATGGCGTAGGAGGAGGACGGCAAGTCTGCGAGTTCCCTCTCCTCTTGGTCTCTCCTATTATTCCCATCCTCCCATCGCAGGCTAACCCGAATTTCCCCATCAAATGTGAACTTGAAGGCATTCGAGAGCAGATTAAAGACAATCTTCTCCCACATTTCACGATCGACATACACGGGTTCCGGCAGCGGGTCACAGCGTAGCATCAAGCGCAGCCCGGCTCGCTCGATTGTGGATTGAAACGCACTAGTCAATTCTGTTGTCAAGACAGCTAAATCAGTGGGTTCATAAACCGCTTGAATTCGACCCGCTTCAATCCGTGAAAAGTCTAACAGGGTATTTACCAGCTTTAATAGGCGGAGGCTATTGCGATGGGCTAGTTGAAGTTGTTCCTTTAAAGAAGATGAAGAGATGGAAAGTGAAACATTCATTGCTTGATCGCTTCCCTCTTCCCCGTCTGGCAAACTGGCTAGGGCATCCTGTAGCGGCGCCAGAATCAATGTGAGTGGGGTGCGAAATTCGTGGGAAACATTACTGAAAAAAGTAGTTTTCGCTCGATCGAGTTCGGCCAACGCCTCGGCCCGGAAGCGTTCTTCCTCATAGGCTCGGGCATTGGCAATGGCAGTGGCAATTTGTCCAGCTACTAGATCGAAGAAGTTGCGGTAGTCTTCGTCTAAGACCCGCCCGGCACTTACACCCATGATCACGATGCCCACGATCGTCTCTTGTCCAGCGGCTCGCAGCGGTAATACCAGTGCTTGTTGGGGAGGAATGGCCCAATCACCCACTGGTAACGCTCCAAAGCGCTGCATCACATCTTCGATTTGTAGCCCGTTGCCAGTTTGCAGCACCGTTGTCAGCGACCAACTTGGCTCAGCTTCTGTGGTTAAATCTACGCAATGGGGACTGGCCAATGTCCCTGCAATCGAGGCTGAGCAACCGCGCAGTTGAGCTTGGGTTACTGCCGCTTCGATACTGTAAAGCACCGCAAATGGGATGTCTTTGGGATTATCAGATAGGATTTGAATTGCAGTGCTGTAGGCTTCTTCTACAGTTTTAGCTTGTCCAGCTTGGGCGGCTAAATGTTGTAATGTGGCAAGTCGCCGCTCTCCTAATACCCGTTCCGTTGTTTCCGTAACGGCTGTAAAGGCTCCGCCTACCGTTCCATCTTCTAAAAAAATCGGGCTATAGGAATAGGTAAAGTAAGCTTCTTCTTGATAACCGTGGCGATCGACCGGCAGCAAAAGGTCATTTGACCAAGTCGCTTGCCCTGTTGCCAAAACACTCGTCAGTTGTGCTCCAATAATGTCCCAAATTTCTGTCCAAACGGTTTGCCCTGGTTTTCCCAAGGCGTGAGGGTGTTTTGAGCCAAGGATGGGTTGCCAAGCATCATTGTAGAGTAATACTAGCTCTTGCCCCCACCAAATGACCATTGGAAAGCGCGAATTTAGGCAAACATTGACCACGGTTTGCAGGCTTTGTGACCACGTTTCGATCGCCCCTAGGGGGGTAACAGACCAATCAAACGCACGAATGGCAGCCCCCATTTCTCCACCGCCGACAATGACGCTGTCAAGGGTATTTGAGTTGTGGCGATCGGAGGCACAAGCATTCTGGTTACCATTCAACTCATCATTGCCTGGTTTGACATTGCCCAATTGCGTTCCTTCTGGCTGAGAATTGTTTGGCTCGATCGCCCGCTCGTTCTGACTCACTACCACCGCCTTCGTTCCAGCACTTAAAAAACGAACAAACAGTACGTTGTTTTCATGGGCAATGTTAACCCGGAATCATTTGATTTGAGCGGCAATCCTTGAAACTCATCACTATGAACATCGTTACCTGACTTATCTAAGCATTTTTAAAGAGATCATCCATAAGAAGCTAGAAATTCTCATCCACCCTTGGAGAGACTTTGCTAGCTACTACTAGTAAGCTTGTCTTAAGAGAATCCAAAGAGAATCCGAGCCGACTTGACGCAATGAGTACTGATTTATTTACAAAACCGTTCAACTGTATAGAACTTAAGCTTAACTTTGATTGATATCAATTAATGAGTGAGTATAGTACATGTCAAAGAACGCTATAGCCTGCCTCATTCGACCCAAGAGGCGGTGATCGATTTGAATGTGAGGGTCATCCTGCATTTCCACCCTCCAACGTTGGGGGATTCAGGGGGCAGTTCCGGTTGCAACTGGCACTTTTAAAGCAGCCTCTTAGTCCTAAAATAGGCTTCATTACCGATCTCTTCTTCTCTATGACCTCTCCCATTCTTGATATTCGCAATCTGTCAGTTCATTTCAAAGCAGATGATCGCTTGGTTCATGCGGTTCGGGATGTTTCGTTTCACCTCATGCCCAGCGAAACGCTGTGTGTCGTGGGAGAATCTGGGTCGGGGAAGTCGGTGACATCACTGGCGGTGATGGGACTGTTGGCACGATCGGCCCAAGTGACTGGCGAGATTTTGTTTTGCGACCCGCGCACCAACCAAACCATTAATCTCCTGGAGCTTTCTCCAGAGGAGCAACGAGCCTATCGGGGTGGGTTAATTTCCATGATTTTTCAGGAGCCGATGACATCACTCAATCCTGTGTACACCTGTGGTGATCAGGTAGTGGAAGCGATTTTGCTCCATAGCGATCTGTCTCGCGAAGCGGCCTATGGGCAAGCAGTGGATTTGTTTCGTGAGGTGAAGCTGCCAGACCCCGAAGGCATGATGAGTCGCTATCCGCATCAATTATCGGGCGGACAAATTCAGCGCGTGATGATTGCGATGGCTCTCAGCGGTAATCCAGCCGTGTTGATTGCCGATGAACCAACAACCGCCTTAGACGTCACGATTCAAGCCACGATTCTGGAACTGATGCGAGAAATTCGCGATCGTCGCGGTATGGCCATTTTGTTCATTACTCACGATATGGGCGTTGTGTCGGAAATTGCCGATCGCGTTGTGGTGCTGTATCGTGGCAAGGTGATGGAAGTGGCGAACGTGTATGATCTGTTTGCCAATCCGCAGCACCCCTACACCAAAGGTTTACTTAACTGTCGTCCCCGTCCTGAACAATTGCTGAAGCGCTTGCCCACCGTTTCAGATTTTATGCAAGTCAGCATCGGTCCTGACGGAGAGCCTACAATCGTACCCCGATCGACCCACCTTGTGGCAGCCGATCCTCGCTTTGTGCCTGTTTCCGCCGAGGAGCGCGATCGTCGCCATCAGGAATTAGCCCAGCGCCCACCGCTGTTGTCAGTGCGGAACCTAACGAAAAGTTATCCAGTTCGCACTGGCTTGTTCGGTCGCAAATCCGTCTTCAATGCGGTTGACCATGTTAGTTTTGATGTATTTCCTGGAGAAACACTGGGATTGGTAGGTGAGTCGGGCTGTGGCAAATCAACCCTCAGTCGAGTCTTGCTGCGCTTAGTCGAGCCGACATCGGGCGAGGTGATGTTTGATGGTAAATCGGTGTTTAAGTTGAATGATGCTGAACTACGCCGCCTGCGACAAGACATGCAAATTGTCTTTCAAAATCCCTATGGGTCAATGGACCCGCGCCAAAGTATTGGGGCAGCTTTAATGGAACCGATGCTGATTCACAATATCGGCAACTCGTTCCAGGAACGCTATCAACGGGCCGTTGCGCTTTTGGAACGGGTGGGATTAGATGCCAGCGCCATGAACCGAATGCCCCACGAGTTTTCCGGTGGACAGCAGCAGCGCATTTGTATTGCCCGCACTCTTACCTGCAATCCTCGGTTTATTATTTGCGATGAGTCGGTGTCAGCGCTGGATGTATCGGTGCAGGCACAGGTGTTGAACTTGCTGAAAGACTTACAGCAGGATTTTGGCTTAACTTATATTTTCATCTCGCACGATTTAAGCGTTGTCAAGTTTGTCAGCGATCGCATCATGGTCATGAACCAAGGCAAGATCGAGGAAATTGGCCCTGCCGAAACCGTTTACACCCATCCCACTCGCGATTATACGCGGCAACTGATTCATGCCATTCCCGATGCCACGCTTGATGAAATTCAAGAGCGGCAACGGCAGCGTCTACTCTCTTCGACACCCCCCAACCCCTAACTCCACTCCTCCCCCCACTTCCTGTCAAGATTGCCCAAGGTAAGGTAGCCTAGAGAACAAACCTGACAGTAGCAATTGCAAAAACAATTGCGAAATTCGTCGGTTGCAACTTGTTGTATTACCTAATCGTCTTCTTGGATTGAGAGATCATCACCGGAAGCATCTGCTAGCTGGCGCTTTTTCATCGACTGTTGGGTTCATCGATCGAATACTCAGATAGGCGTTAGGGCACTTTGATACAAATACTCATCAGCTTTACGGCATCTCGAAAATCGTCACTAGGGGAACACAGCACATGGGGTTCAGTCTGCGTAACGTATTTCAAGCGTTCCAATTTGTTGAGACTCAAAATTCAACCAATCCATCATCGAGACAGTCGATAAAACAATCTATGCCGCATGGCAGTTGGGGATATCAGAACCGTCAGGCAATTGTTCAGCAAACAATTCAACCCAATCAACGAGGACGAGTTCGCTATTGGGGTTCTGACTGGTTTGCTCGGTGTCATCAAGATATTTTTATTTCGCCTGGCGAAGTGGTCGATATTGTCGGTGTAGAAAACATCACACTATTAGTAGAACCTGCATTCCTATTATCTTGCTCAAACCTTGGCTTAGCTAAGGTAAAACAAGCGTGGCAGCAACGTGGTTGGGCAGCGACCCCCATCCGACGAGAGTCTGAATCCGTTAAGCTACTGATGTCCTCAAGCCAAGATTTGAACGAAGAAGCGGCGATCGAAACCTGGAAGCGCTTTATTCAGGGGAAGCCTATCTATATCACCAAATTCAAAGCCTGTTGCGAGTTGCTGGGCCTAAACTGGCAAGAAATTGTGGGATATGGTCATACCCGTCCCGATCGTCTCTCAAATTTCTCTAATCCAGAACCAGCACCGGAGAATAGCACTGAAAACAACTCAGAATCAGAACCATCGGACTTGAACTCGGCTCCCTTCGTGGGGCGATCGGACGCCATGATTGATTTGGCTCGGTTGGCGCGATCGGGAGCAACAGCAATTTTGATTTTAGGAGAAGGGGGGATTGGCAAAACGACCTTGGCTCAACAGTATTTTGCTCAGCAGGGGTTTGATTTGGTATTGGAAGGCTGGATGGCCAAACAAACGCAAAACATTACCTCCGCCGAAGGAATGGTGCAAGATTGGCTGCGGCGGTACTTTGGCGAAGAACCCGCTCGTGACTTTCAGGCTGCCTTGAAACAGCTAAAGCGACGGTTGCAAGAGCGTCCCTCCGACCAGTCTCCCAAAATTGGAGTGCTGATTGATAACTTGGAACCAGCCCTCGATCGCGAGGGTCACATCATCGCTGCTCACCGAGACTATGCAATGCTGCTAGAGGTTCTTTCAGATCGATCGGTGCATTCTTTAACTTTAATTACCAGCCGCGAACCGCTGCGGGAAAGCAATGTCAACGCCCAACCGTATATTCTGCCAGGTTTAAGTGTTACGGCATGGCAACAGTTCTTTCAGAATCAGCAAATTGACGCCCAGTCTTCTGCCTTGACCCAAATCCACAAAGCCTATAGCGGCAACGCCAAGGCCATGACAATTCTGAGCAGCACCATTAGCCTAGACTATGCTGGCAATCTAGAGACGTTCTGGCAAGAAAACCAAGCGAACCTCCTGCAACAAACCGACTTAGAAGATCTCGTTGCCAGCCAATTTGAGCGACTTCAGCGCATTTATCCAGAGGCCTATCAATTGCTACTGCGTTTAGGTTGTTATCGTTATCAAAGTATTTCGGCAGTGCCAGCCGATGCGCTGTATTGCTTACTGTGGGATGTGCCACAACAACAGCGGCATAGCGTTATTCGGTTTTTGGAAGACTCGTTTCTTGTGGAAGTGAAAAGCGATCGCGGTCACGACAAATACTATCTGCATCCTCTCATTCAAGCAAAAGCCATCGCTTTACTCAAGGCAAGCCCTGACTGGCAATCGACTAATCAACGCGCTGCTGAGTTTTGGACGACCTATGTAAAGACAATCGAAACCATTGAGGATGCACTCACAGCTTATCAAGGCTACTATCATTACTTTTACATTGGCGAGTACGAAGCCGCTGCTAGTGTGTTGCTCTACGAGCGAGACAGCCAATGGTCAAAACAAGAACCACTAGGCGTTTCGTTCTATCGATTTGGACTGCTGCGACGGATGATTTCTGCTATCAATCGCCTGCTCGATCGCATTCCACCCGGCCCTGTGCTTGGAAAACTACTTAGTATTTTAGGAGACCTCTATTGGCTGAATGGCAATATTCACCGTTCGATCGCGTGCAATGAAAAGGCGAAAGAGATTGCCGTCCAATTTGGGTTGCAGGACTTAGAAATTTCGTCGTTGTTTAACATAGGGCTGTGCAAAATTCAGCTTTGGGAACTGACCGATGCGCTAGCATTATTTCAAACGCTGATCACATTAGCTGAAAATGCCAAACCGAATCGCCATACGGTGAGTACCTGGTTTTGTTTAGCTTATTTATACTCGTGCTTGGGACAAAAGCAAGAAGCCGCCAATTTGGCAAAAAAGGTATCTGAGGAATATGCTCAACTGAGTTCTGATGCCTGGAGTCGAGGCTACAGTCTGCTGTTTTTGGGACTAACGATGAAGAATTTGGGCAACGATCGAGAAGCTGAACGAATGTATCGCCTTGCTAGAGATTATGCCGAGCAAAGCCACTATACGCAAGTGAAAGCCAGTGCGCTGAACGGATTGGCTACCATCGATCGCGATCGGTTGAACTTCCGAGATGCCATCGCCAATCATCTTGCAGCCCAACGATTACTTGAGCGAATTGAAGCCAGAGGTGAATTAGCCGAAGTACACTATCAGCTTGGTTTGACGTATCTCAAAATGAATGAAATAGCTGAAGGAAAATCCAGCTTACAACAAGCGATCGAACTGTTTCAGAAAATGGGTGCACCCAAGCAAGTGGAACGAGTACAGCAAACATTAGAGATGATATAGAAGACGATATAGGTAGGAAGGCAAGAGAGAGGAACAACAATAGATACAACAATAGATGACAGTAAAGATAGAAGAGGCTTATTGGCTGAGTAACCACTCAGCCAAGGCTACGTCAAAATAAGTAAAATCACCAGCGTTACCTGCAATCACCTCAAATGGGCAATCTGGTTCCCCTAAGTGGTCTAGGACTAGGGCTGCTCCAGAGAAATCATGATGACGGGTGTAGTTATTGACAGTGACAACAGTTTTTAGTCCCGCTTTCAAGGCTGCTTGTAGTCCTTGCGGTGAATCTTCAATAACTAAACAGTGCTGTGGTTCTAAATTCAACGCTTGCAGGACATAGTAGTAGATGTCGGGGGCCGGTTTTTTAGCAGGCACAATATCGCCAGCCGCAATCACTTCAAACCAACTCGGAGCATTAGGAGCAAATGCCGTTTCTAGTAGGGCAATCGCGTTATCTGGCGCACTGGTGGTTGCAATGGCCAACTGTACGCCCTGACTTCGAGCCTGTTGCAGCAATCGTTGCACGCCCGGTCGTGGCGGAATAATCCCTTCTCGTAGCAACTGCTTGTAGTGCGAAATTTTAGCCGTGTGAAGTGCTGTAATCCAGCGAATGCGATCGCCACCCGAACGAGGTAGCACCACATTTGATTGAGTTGGAGATTGAATTGGAGCAGCAGAAACACAATCGAGGTAAAACTGAATTCGTTCCTTGCCACCCGCAACTTCCAACAGATCGCCGTATAACTCGATCGACCATTCCCAGGGTAAGCCCGCTTCGGCAAAGGCACGATTGAAAGCCACTCGATGCCCATCCCGCTCTGTTTCTGCTAGTGTGCCGTCTACATCAAAAATTAGGGCTTGCAAGTGAGGCATTGGGGTTGAAGAAAAGGAGACTAGTGCTAGAAGTAAGCCCAACCAAAACTAGATGATCTTACCAGTCTGTTGACTTCAAAACCCGCTCTCACAGTCAGTTCGCTAAAAAATTTGGGCTAGTACGGAATCGGAGTAGCCGAGTGACCAAGCACACTATGAAGGGCTGCTATTGTTTGGGGGCCAGCAATGCCATCGACAAACAAACCGCAATGGTACTGAAACGCTTTGACAGCTTCTTTTGTAGCTGGGCCAAAATAACCCGTCGAGGTCCCATCAAAATACCCTGCTTGACGCAGCAAATCCTGAAGACATTGAACCGCCGGCCCACTATCTCCATACTTGAGAGTTGTACAGTGCGAAGGAGGAGCCACAGGCGGACTAGCAATTGGAGGCGTGGGTACAGGAGGGTGTGGTGGGTTTGGCACGGCCAGTGCCAGCCTATCTCTAATAAAATCTTGCAGAATGTAGAAGTAACCACCTCCAGCGTAACTTTTAGCATATTCATCGGTCAGAATCACTTTGGTAAATTCACCGCCGATCAATTCATGACCGCTGGTGAACTCACCACTCGTAAACCCAGTGCTAGTCGAGCCACCTGTAGCTAAGGCTGAGTTAGAAGGGGCAAGCACCAGAACAGACGATAACACACCAATGAGACCAGCCACCTTACCCGAGCGATGACGAACTGCAAGAGACGTGGAAAGACTTAAGCTCATCGGAGCCGTCCATTGATTATCTTCAAAATCTTCTTGGTCTTGAACGAGATAAAGATATGCCAAAGGTTCCATGTATCGCCACCTTCAACCCAGACTAGATTTTTATTGACTTATGACACCGATCGCGTTTCAGGTGTAGCTGAACTAGCCTCTCGCAAGATGCGATCGAAACTTGCTAATTCAAATCGACAAATCAACTTAATTCAATGCAAAGCTAACAATCACAACAGCATGGCAATACTCAATCGCTAGCTTGGTGAATTATAGACTGAACGTCTCTACACAAACTAATAAATAGAGCTAAGAGAAATGTTTTCTTGCTTCGTTTTTTGTTCTAATGTTCTCCGAGCATTCTAATTATAAAACTATTATTCTACGAATAACATAATTTAAGTATAATGGCAATGCTTTAGAATATAACGGAGGCACTTCTTTAAGTCTCAGTTGTCAGAAGCGGGAGCCACACACAAAACGTTGTGCCTTGCTCAGGAACGCTTGTGACCGAAATTTGCCCTTGGTGATTGTCTACAATTACTTTGGCGATCGCTAGTCCCAAACCTGAACCCGTGCTGGTTGGCGGCTTTGTGGAATGGGTTGGTAGTGTTGTGCGGGCTGGATCGACCCGATAAAACCGATCGAAAATATGGGGCAATGATTCCATCGGAATCCCAATGCCTGTGTCTTTCACTTGAATTTGAATCTGAGTATGTCCTGACTGCTTAACCCGCTGTAAACTCACTTCAATTTGACCGGCAGCAGGCGTATATTGCACTGCATTACTAATGAGATTAGTAAACAAACGGGTTAATTGATCGCGATCGCCTTGTACGGTATACGACTGATGAGCTTCAATGGTTTTATTAAAAACAGTTTTAGTCGAAATAGATTCAGGAGGTTTTAATACAAGCGTTAGGCTTTTATCTGTTGCAACACTTTGCTGTTCTTCAATTACTTCTTGGATTAATTCTTCTAGATCAACCGCATCCAGTTTGAGTGGTGTCATGCCGCTATCTTGTCGTGCCAGAAATAGTAAATCATCTACCAATCGCCCTAGTCGTCGAGTTAATCGCTCCACGACTCTTAGTTGGTCTTGCTGCAAATGAGGATCGGGATCAGCCAGCGCTACTTGTACATTGGTCTGGATCACAGCAATCGGATTACGCAATTCGTGAGAGGCATCGGCAGTAAATTGCTTTAGCCGTTGGTAAGAATCGCGCACCGGGGCAATGGCTAATCCAGAAAGAAACCACCCAATGGCAGCAACCGCCACAATCGTTAGGGTAGTGCCAACGCTGAGGTCGCGAATCAATTGGCGGCTGGGGGTGGTCACTTCAAACCAGGGATGGCTGACTCGCAAATAGCCCAAATCTTGCGGGCCAATTTTAACGCGATGGGTGATTTGCCGCAGTGCAAAGGAAGAGGGATACCGCTTGAATGAGGTTTCGCTCGTTGCAGCGCTGGTGCTAGCGGTTGGGTCGGTTTCACTAAATCTGCCATAGACAGTTTCGCCGTCGTTGGGATGAAGCGGAATATTGAGTGGAGCCGAAAATGTAGACCACAACAACTCACCACTGGGGCTGAACCACTCTAGATCAATGTGATCATCTTCAACCGCTTCGGCAGGACTGGGGAAACTGGCTTCGATGTTGACCTGAAATCGCCCTCGATCGCCACCGTTTGCCGCATCGATGGGGTAAGAGTCCACCGCTTCTACAATCAGCGATCGTTGCACTACCTCTGCCACATGATTCAAGGTATCGTCAATACGTTCCACTAGAGTATGCCGTACATACAAATAGAAGCCGCTGGCAAATAACAACAGCAGGATGGCTGTGACGGTGGTATACCAAAGGGCAAGACGACGACGAGTGGCTTGAAACATTGAAGAAAATTGAAATGTATTCCACTATTGGGACAGTTCTAATTAAATTTTAAGTATTGCACCAAACCTTCTCCGAACTGTTTCAGTACACCCTACATCCTATCCCCTGGAAGAAGGGTCGGGATGAAGGCGGCACGAGGTTGGTCAATCAACAAGCGGCAGGTGTTTTTAGTCGCTGAATCTCAGTTTCAGTCAGTTCATATAAGTCATAAACCCATCGATCGATTTGCTGATCAATTGTGTCAATTTGCTGTTGTAGCCTGTGCTGTTCATCGGGTGAAGCGGCTAATTTGAATTGGCAGTGCAACGATTGCATGTGATCCACCGCTTGCACCAGTCGATCGTGTTTTTGTTTATCAGTTGAGCAATTCAAATTCAGCGATCGAATTGGCAGTTGTTCTAGAAAGGTTTTAGCGATGTTTACGGTTAATCGCGATTGATTAGTAAATTTTTGAATATAAAAGTCATTTAACAACTGAGAGTTCAACAACGCCAACACATAGCGAATATCATAGGGGCAATCTGCTTTAAGCAAAATATTGTTAGTTGAGGCAAAGGTATAATAATACTCTGTATCTAATACACCCGTTAATGCTCTGGTTCCACCACCAATTCGTCGTAGAATAATTTTTTCATGGCTGTCCCAAACATAATTTGGACGTGGACGATGTAGCTGTGAACGATCGAACAACAGATACTTGTTACGAAACGCAATGGCATAGCGCGAAACATCTTTACCTTCTAAAAGGCGCTGATGGCGATCAGTGAAAGGATGCGTACTAATTTGGTCTTTACGACAAACAATTCCTTCGATGATCTCTTGGGTCAGAGTACTTAAACGAGCAGAGGTGCTCATAATTTTTTCAAATATTTGATATTGCTGACTTGAACTCAGGCTAAAAACATAGCTTGTATTATTTAGAAATAGATGTTTGTTGAGAATACGAATGGGTGCATTAGGTGCAATCGATTGAGCAACCATTAGCGTAGAGCAAGTTGCATTTTTTCCCAAAATTAACAGTGTTACGGATGCTGTAATAGCGCTAATCGAGTCGTGTCCCAACTCAACAATTTGTTCTATGTGGCACTGATCTAAAATATATTTTCGAGCCTGTTCATAAACAGTTGTTCTCAACAAAGTATTGGGTACAACAATACCAATGCGTCCGTTTGGATGCAAAAGTTCAATAAACTTAAACAAAAACACAGTAAATAAATTAATTTTTCCAGTCTGCTTGGCTCTACTTGTTTCAGTTAGGCTCGATCGCGCGAAATAATGACGTTGATAATAATGTTTCAGTCGATCGTCAAACTTTGCAGTGCGTGTAAATAACCAAGGCGGGTTGCCAATGACTACATCAAAACCACCGGATTTCATAGCATTTGGAAAAGCTTGTTCCCAATCGAGGGGTTTAATCCGATCATCAGCGTTAAAATCAACTGGTTCTTGTGCATAAAAATCAGAACCAACAAGCGCATCTCCACAGCAAATTTGTTTGTCTAGCCTAGTTACATCAAGCCGTAATGAATTCACTGTCCAGTTTGCTTGAGCGAGATGGATTGTTGCCTCCTCAGCACTACCTTCCAATAGTTGCAGCAGCAACGATCGCTGAGTTAGCTTCACCGCAGTTGGATCACAATCAACACCATAAATGTGATTAAGCAAAATAGATTGTTTCGCCGCTAAGGTTAAGCGCCATTCGCCTCCATAGGTCTGATAAAACTGCGATCGATGCATGTCAGGATTATCGTTACCCTGCGTCTGATACCAATCAAGTAAATACTGATAGGCCCGCAGCAGAAACGCGCCGCCGCCGCAAGCTGGATCAAGAATGCGTAGCGCTTGAGACAGATCGAAGTCTAAACAAGTTACCCGTTGTTTTGCTAGGCAAGGTACAAGTGTATGCTTGATCAGGTAGTCAACCACATCCGGAGGCGTATAATAAGCCCCTTGAGCTTTGCGGTTGCTCGTTTGGTTCATGCTTAGGAACTGTTCATAACTGTATCCCAATAGGGCGATCGGCAGGGCGTTGATCTCACATGTCTGCATGAAGCTCTCTAGCCGTTGCAGTGTTGCCTGCACCCAGCGATCGAGAATCATTGTTGGCGACCCGTGAATAGGTTGAAGAATCAAACAATGCCAGCAAGCAGCTATTTTGCAGCTAGCGCAAAGATGCAAACAAATGGCGCGATCGATGATGTCCTGAACGGTGCGATCGAGTTGCGTTGCATCAAGCCCAACCTCAGACTCAGCTAGCCAGTTCCGCAAGAATTTGCGCCAACGAGCAAGGTCTTTCAGGAATGCCGTTAGCAATTCTCTCATACCCTATCAAATACTCATACAGACAGATCAAACCACTGAGGCAGGGTGGGGGATGAGGGCAACTCCGAGGGGAGTTCAGCACGCCCAAATAAAAAGGAGCAGCGTTATCTGCCCCTAATTCATGTAGAAATGAAAATAAAAGACGTTAGACTGTCAACTACGCTTCGTAAGTCTTCTTGCCCGTGAATTTCACAGCGGCTGGTTCGGGGTTGCTGCCAATGTTGTGAGAAATTGTATTCACTTGACCGCGACCTTGGTTCACCTTTTCAGGGAACACACCATCTGCCGGATGGAGATACTGGATCTCACCGTTAGGATAAACGCGGTAGATCTTATAGTCCTCCATTTTGGGCTTGAACTTGGTTCGCAGTTGCGCCCCTAAAGCAATGCACTGTTCTTTGCGAGCCAGATACAGCAGGTTTTCGCCTTGCCGCATGATGGCTGCACCACCCGTCGGCATTTCAAAAACCTGTTCTTTAGGGCTAGTCCAAGTAATCGCGTATTTTTCCTCTTCTTCAGCTTTGGTTAGTAGCCCGCCGGTGCTGCCACCAAACAAAGGGGTTTGTCCAGTAAGAGCTTCTGTCATGCAAGTTTTCTCTGAACATATTTTTCACGCATCCTATCATCGCGCCATTACACAATCACAACTTTGTCAGGATCTGTAACAGTTCTTAGTAGGGAGAAAAAGCCGTTCATTAACAAGGATTCAAGGTGGGTAGGACCCACCCTACGGAAGGGTTTTCTGGCCAAACCCTATCAGTTCGTTAGCGGCGTCTGGCTCTCATGCCTCCCGATCGCGAACCAAAGCTGCGGCTGGGTTGACGACGGATTGTCGAGGAGGAAGGACTGCGACGTAGCGTAGAAGAACCATATCCCGAACCCGATGGACGATTTGTCGCCTTTGGCGTTTGGGGTTTCGCAGTGGTAGTGGTATTGCTCGGTGTTTTGGTCGCTCTGCGAGTGTTGGTCGCCGATGAGCCAAACCCAGATGATCCACCTGGTGAGCGTAAGCGGCCAGTGGTGCGGAACTGACGATTACGCACTTCGGCAGGTGGGGCATTGTAGCGGCTCTGGTATTGCTGTACGGCTTGTCCGTAGGTACGACCATAGCTGCCATAGCCTGTGAGCGGAACTCCTGGTTGATAAACAGGTGGAAAGTAATAGTGTGGTCTAAACAATAAGTTGCCGATCGCTTGTCCAGCTAAGGCACCCGCAAACGGTGTCCAAAAGCTTGGCTCTTGCCGCACCACCACTACTTCACGCTCACCCGTCTGCGGATTCACTTGCGTTTCGGTGACATTGTGGATGTATTCAATCCGGAAGTCTTCGCTGAGATGGAGGGACGGTTGCCCCTTTTCAATTTTGAGATAGCTCTTTTGCCCGGCTGCTATTTCTTCATCTGTTAAACGAGCCATTGGCAAACTTGTAGTGCGAAACACCGAAGGCTCCCCTGGGGCCGTATCCAAGAGCATCAGCGTATAGCTACCGTCTCCATCGTCATAACTGGCTTGCTGAAGCAAATACTGCCCGTCTGATAAACGAGCTTGAGGGGTAGCCTGAGCCACCTGTAGAGTGTCTGAAGGGCTAAGCGGCGCACTTAAGGCTGGATGGCTGTATGCCACCGTAGACAGGAACAGCAGGAACGCTGTTAGAACCAAAAACAGTTTACGAAACATAGCCGTAGAAGTCAGTAAACAAAATGATTAACTAAAGGGACTTACAAATAACCATAGCGGGTTAGATGCGGTTGAATGTAGCCAAGATGTATAGACTACTCCTCAAACTGACCAAATTTCTCCACGAAACGCTTCGTCGTTACGATGTTTTGAAAGGAAATGTGGCAGTCCGATTCAGATCTCGATTCAGCTATGCTGGAAACGTTAACGGCGTCTGCTGCGGCGACGAACCCCAGAGCTACCAAACCCACTGCCTGGTTGCCGTCGTCGCACATTGCTTGGATTATTGCGGCGTAAGTCCGTTGAACCATAGCCTGAACCGGACGGACGGTTGGTTTGGGTTCTTTGCGGATTGCGAGGACTGACTTGAGTGGCAGTAGGCGATCGTCGCAGTCGTCCAGTTGAGCGGAATTGGCGATTGCGGACTTCTGTGGGTGGCGCATTATAACGGGTTTGATATTGCCGTGCCGCCTGATCATAGGTTCTACCGTAGCTGCCGTAGCCCGTCAGCACCACACCAGGTCGATACACGGGCGGAAAGTAATATTGCGGCGTGAACAGCAGATTGCCGATCGCTTGTCCGGCTAATGCACCCGCAAATGGTGTCCAAAAGCTGCGCTCTTGCTGCACCACTACAATCTCTGGTTCACCAGTCTGTGGGTTAACTTGTTCTTCAGTGACATTATGGACATAATCAATCCGAAAATCTTCAGTTAGATGCAGCGAAGGTTGTCCTTGCTGCATTTGAAGATAGCTTGTTTCGCCCGCTTGTATTTCCTCTTCTGTCAAACGCGCCATCGGCAGATTGGTTGTTTGAAAAATAGAAGACTCGCCTGCTGCCGTATTCAGCAGTATCACCGTATAGGTACCATCGATGTCATCGTAGGTAGCCTGCTGAATCGGATATTTGCCATCCGACAGTCGAGTCGGTTCAACAGACTGGTTAACCGATGGTTGATTTGCCGATGGTTGATCAGGCGCAGATGAATTTTCTACAACCAAACCACCACACCCTACAATCGGCATTACCAGCACAGACACCATCAACACAGAAATCACGTTACGCGTTACAGCCATAAGCAGAGCGAAAAGACGATCACTCTAAAACTGTAGCGTTCAAATCTGGGGATTGGGGTACGGGAATTAGGTGATTGGAAGTTGGGGTTGAAAAAATGTTGAAAGAACGTTGAAAAAATACCGTATTACTCCCCACTCCCTATTCCCCAACTTACAGTGGAATCAATTCAGGATAATGCTGCAACAGTTGATCATCGGTCAATCGATCGCCAATCTGAGCGGGTGAGAAATGCACCTGAATTGCTCGCAAGCGATCGTCATAGTGCAAATTCATCAGGGCCTTTAAGCCAATTTTGAGGGCAGTCATGTTAGCCAGATCGGTTTCCAGCGCAGGGACTTCGCCTTCATAGGCCACTGTCAGCATCAGGACTAAGTTTTGTGTAATCGGCAAGGTTAAGGTTGCATCTAGATCGGCTTGGTCATCTGTCTCTAGCTCCAGTCCGCTGCCATAGCGTTGGGCCGAGTCGGTAAATAGCTCGGTAACATAATCACCTGCTTCGCCTTCGTCCCAAAACACTTCGCCTTCATTAGCCGCCGATCGCCAGTAGGTTTCATACTCCAGCAGGGCTTGGCAAATTTCGACGAGTCCTTCGCCCAGGGTGTGCAAATCTCCTTCATCGGCAACAGCCTGTCGAGCCGATTGGTTTAGCACCCCCAGCAATGGAGCCACTTCATTGCCTGCCAGATGAACAAACAGCCGACACACCACAATTCGGGTTTTGCCACTCATACGATTGAGGCGATCGCGCCAAGAAGTCATCGCCTACTCCTTTAGATAACTACATAATATACATAACTACATACAACTACATACATAACTACCCAATAGGTTGACTGGGCGTTTATCTGAGCTTTTTATCTAGTCTAAAAGCGATACGAGTTGAAGAGAACCCAACCCCAATTCCTTCGAGGAAATGGCTCTCACCTCAAACAAAGCCAGCATATCGTCAAGTTTTGGATTGCCCTTCGATTCGCCCCGAAATCCTTTAGCGATCACTAACCCACAGTGACCTTTTGTTTTCTTACAGCGTTGATCCCACTTTTTGCGAGCTTGAATGTGCACCGGATCAGCCTCCATGAATTCGCCAAACAGATGCAAATCGCCATTATTGAGTTGCAGAACTCCTAAATCATAGCGATCGTCCGAAAAAGGATCTTCGCCCGGACTGAAACAAATCGCCTTGAGACCACCCGCTGCCTTGAATTCTTTAATCAGAGCATTGGCCTTGGTTTGCGAAGTTTGAATCAAAATGACTGGAAAGCCATCGGCTGTTTGAGGAAAGGTCGCGTCGGCCTCTTGGTGAAACTTCACTTCCGATCGCAGCATCTTGAGAATCTCCCAAGACATCGCCCCCAAGCTGTAGAAAGCATTGTCTGGAATCAAATCACTGCGCAACACTGGCAAACTCTGCCCGAATAACTCGCTGTCCTCCTCGCCTGCCGACATTTCTGCTAATTCATGGGCTAGGTCTGGCATCGTTGCCACTTTCACGGTAACCCGCTTGCTGCTCTCCAAAGGCTCAGGAATCCGATAACGACCTGTGACGGGCGGAAACTCATCTATGCTCAACCGTCGAAGGTTTTGGTGGAAAAAGCGATGCAACGCTTGTAGAGCCACTAAAACCACGCTGGCTTCCTCAGTATAAAGCGAGGGGCGCATCCCTTCGAGGGGGTGCAAATTGCCAAACGAGGGGTAGACGCCATGTTGCTCATAGAACGCTTGGAAGGCAGCACCTTCTTCATCAAGCTCCGCCTCTGGTGCAATGTCGTCTTGCTCAAATGTGACAAACAAACAATCTTGTTCTAGAAACGCTCCTTCCAACTCATCTGGGCTGTCGCCTGCTGCCAACACTCGCCGTCGAAATTGCTTCAGTGAATCGAGCGATCGATACATTAACAGACCATACTCCATTCCCAACATGCCCAAGACTGAGACATAGAGCGTATCCACGTCTTCGTGATTTAACTCGACTGCTAACACCTTTTCTTCGTCAAGTCGTTCCCAGGGCGCATCCTGCCAAATGTCTTGGATGGCTGTCAGCATTGGCTCTACAAATTCAGGCGGCAGTTGAGGGGGACGACTGCGAGCAATGCCTTGAAGTCCGTCAAAGATTTCGTCAATCAGCGGTAGTTCAGAGACATACTCCACCACAATATCGAGATCTTGCAGCACCCCACGTAAGAAAAACTGAACTTCGCGATCGCGTACCACAATCTTCTGCGGTCGTCCGGGTGGAGAAGGGCTGTGCGGATATTCCATCGCTTGCAGCAGCGTTCGCACAATTGCCTCGTGCCCAGCCTCGCAGGGAACCATATCCATCGCGCGTACTACGCCTTCGGTGCCATCCACCCACAAGATGCACTCGCCTTGTGTTCGTCCTCCTGTTTCAGTTCTCATAGCCAAATTGGACGACAGAAAACGACGATCGCCTTCCCACACGCAGGGAACTTGGCGCAAACTTTGGAGGCGACGACGGGTAGAGCGATTCAAAGCAGTCATACAACACAACCAGCTAAATAGCAGTTAGAGAAATAGGCTTATTAGGACAAGACACAGTGGATGCAGGGGGTAAGTACGATCGGGATCAAAATGGTAAAGAGCACACTTATTCGGTTCGATGAACTACGAACCTGATGCAGCTTGACTAGACTCACGCCAAGGCGATAGTTCAACACAATCTAAATCGTAGATGAATATTGATGCAGACATTCTAACGATGCTAGAGACTTCCTGGCCGCTCTTAGACAAAAAGCTTGAGACAATCGGCTTGAGACTGTTTAAGTTAAATAAGAACTAACTTAACCGTTCGGGTACAAGGCTCAAAACTCTCTATCGATAGAGTTGGCAATTACTTTGCCACAGGTTTCATCCATCCGTTACCATCATGGTATAGCGTCTCATTAGCGGATTTCTGAGGGAGCCTCAACTAGAAATGACACAAGCAACTCAATCTCAACAGCCTGGCATTTTGATGTCTGACGCCGCCCTTCGTCACGTGCTGGCCCTGCGAGATAAAATGGGCAAAGATTTGTGCTTGCGAGTAGGAGTGCGCCAGGGCGGGTGTTCTGGCATGTCCTATATGATGGACTTTGAAGAGCCAAGCAACATTCGAGAAAATGATGAAGTGTATGATTATGACGGCTTCAAAGTTGTGTGCGATCCCAAAAGCATTCTGTATCTCTATGGTCTAACGCTGGACTATAGCGATGCTTTGATCGGAGGCGGCTTCCAATTTACTAATCCCAATGCGAATCAAACCTGTGGCTGCGGCAAGTCATTTTCGTAGAGCGACTTCTTATAGCAGGTTTTGTCAGAACGACGTTACACGTTCTGGGTGAATAT
The DNA here is from genome assembly GCF_026802175.1 of Thermocoleostomius sinensis A174. Classification (NCBI taxonomy): domain Bacteria; kingdom Bacillati; phylum Cyanobacteriota; class Cyanophyceae; order Oculatellales; family Oculatellaceae; genus Thermocoleostomius; species Thermocoleostomius sinensis. The sequence continues at coordinate 369,431 of NZ_CP113797.1, forward strand.
CTCGGTGAATAGCATTCCAGCGCAGTCGCATGGAGCTGTGTTGGCTTTGCAAGAATGCCAAACTACAACAGACAAAGCGAGATACCCGTTGACGCAAGCAGTTATCGATTAATGTGCTTGTAATATGCCTGTCAGTGATTGGGGTAGATGACGAGCCATTAATCTGATACTCAACCAATAAATAGCTCAACACTCAAATAAATAACTCAACACTCAATAGGAGAGTGCCCTGCTCACGGTAGAATCATGCCGGAAGTCTTGTCCGATCATTCATGAGCCAGCTTCACTCGGAAGAATCATCTATTTTAGACCCTCAGTCTGCTCAAGTTCACTTCACCCAACGCCCCATTGCCTGGCTATCTGCTTTTTGGAAGTTTGCCCGTCCTCATACGATCGTTGGAACTAGCCTGAGTGTCTTGGCTCTATTTTTAATTGCACTGGCAGAAACTCACGCTATTTCTTTTACTTCTGATTTAGTTTCTGATTCCTTGCTGCTGGTCCCTGCTCTGGTTGCCTGTTTGTGTGGCAATGTCTATATTGTGGGTTTGAATCAATTAGAAGATGTTGAAATCGATCGCATTAACAAACCCCACTTGCCTTTGGCATCCGGTGAGTTTTCCCGCCGCCAAGCTCAGGCCATTGTCGCGACCGCTGGTAGCTTAGCGCTGCTGATCTCGGCGTGGCAGGGCATTTTCTTAATGGCAACGGTTTGGTTAAGTGTCGCCATTGGCACCGCCTATTCGTTGCCGCCTATTCGCCTCAAGCGCTTTCCCATCTGGGCATCATTATGTATTTTTTCGGTACGGGGGGCGATCGTCAACTTGGGGTTATATCTGCATTTCAATCAAAAAATGACTCCGCTTGACCAAAATTTGCCCACAAGCCTGCTCACAATTCCAGCAACGGTATGGGCTTTAACGCTGTTTATTTTGGTATTCACGTTTGCCATTGCCATCTTCAAAGATATTCCTGATTTGGAAGGCGATCGGCGCTATCACATTACCACCTTCACCGTCCAACTCGGACAGCAAACTGTTTTCAGTGTTGCTCGTTGGGTTTTAACGGTTTGCTATCTCGGGATGATCATTGGCGCAGCGTTGATTACACAAATTCATGCACCGTTCTTAATAGCGACCCATCTTGCTGCATTGGTTGTCCTTTGGGGGTTAAGTTGGCGCGTTGATTTGCAAGAGAAGGTTTCAATTGCGCAATTTTACCAATTCATTTGGAAGCTGTTTTTTTTAGAGTATTTGCTGTTTCCAATCGCCTGTCTGCTAGCACAGCCGTAGCATGCAGCCAAACACAGCCCTGCTCTTAGTAAAAACGGGCAGGGTGATTTAAAGAACTGGTTGAAGGTCTTTTAAAGTCTCGGCATTATCGCCACCAACCAGGCGGCGGTGGTGCCCCAAACGGCGGCGGAACCAATCGTCGAGGTGGCGGACCCGATGGTCTGGGCGGATACCCTGGCTCAAACTGTGGAGGGACAGGGCTAAGTGGTATTTCGCCCGCTAGAAACTGCCGAACTTGCTCGACTGGAATCGCAATTTCTTCGGTTGTTTCCCCTTGGGTGATGCCGATGACCTTGCCATTTGCCTCTAAAGGGCCACCTGAATTGCCGTGAGTAATGGTTCCTTGCTTGATAGCCAAACAAGGCGCAATCGCCAAGCAGTTTTGGGTAAAGCCTAACAATGTAGAGTCCTTCGTCGTCAATGGACGATTTTGAGGGAACCCAATCGCCCGCACTGGCGTACCTCCGGCGGGAGAGGCGTCTGCCAAGTCCGCGGCTGGAAAGCTTACACCTCGCACGAACAGCAAAGCCAAATCCATTTCTGGAGATTGGCTAATTACCTCGGCGTCGTACTGTTCTCCTTCACCACCCAATTTCACGGATGGTTGGCTGCCCGTATTCGCTATAACGTGGTAATTCGTTATCACCACAGAGCCTTCTGCTGCGGCAATTCCAGCTAAGGCTGGATCGATTGAGACACCAGAGGCACAAACTTCACCACCCCGGGGAACGAACCCAACCACGCAAATGGTAGCGCTGCGAACATCGGCGGAATTTGTTATCCGCCGGGCTGCACTGCGTTCGATTGCCGAAGTGTCCCGTTCCGCTGGGGTTTGAGAAACGGTGCGATCGCGCTCTACCTGAGCCGGGGGTAACGGAGAATTGTAGGACAATTCAGGACGAGGTCGGGTCCACTCGAGGCCGATAGCCGTAATACCCGCACCAAATAGCAAAACGCCTAAATAGCTAAGCCAGGTCGCCGCTCGATTGGACGGAGGGACTGTATAAACCGATCGACGACGAGGTGGGCGTGAGGAAGAATATCTCATGAGAAATGTCCTAGAGTGGCTGGGTCATGAGGTAGCAACCTAAGTACAGTCGTAAGAAAATGCTGTGCTGGGGCTGCTTAGCTAGGCAACAAATGCTGTCACTCAGTCAAAAAACAAGAATCTGTTAGGGGACGATCGAATGAACCGTTAGTCTTGAATAAATCAGAAGTGAATCAAACTAAGCTGTCAAGATTTAGCCGATAGGAAAGAGACAATGTGTGATTTTAATCGGTAATTAACTGGAGAATTTAAACTAGAACACGGTCAAGTTGAGAGAAGAGCCGTACAGAAACGCCAGGTGAACGACAACAATAGAGACAAAGAGCAAGATAAAGAGTAGATAAATACTATTCAGATGCAATGACTGCAAATCCTGATGAAATTGCTAATTAAGTTGATCCATTAACCAATTTGTAAGATAGATCTGCCTATGCACTAAGTGACTCTATACAATCTGTCTTTAATACTCTCCATAGTCTCTCGAGGTTCAACAACACAGATTACCCTGCTGGAAAGACGGCGTGCTAGACCAGCGATCTCAATGATTAAAATCGTCTCCCATAACGAAAAATAACATTGATCGGCAAACGATGAAAAGGTGAATGACAAAAGTTTCCCCACCTGTTACTGGTTTTAGTTTGTTTGTACCATACTTTCTACGCTAGCGCTAGTGTCTAAGCAGGCAAAAGATAGCCCGTCTGTCTAGAGCTAAAGTAACCCCGCTTTGAAGCTAAAGTTGTCATCACAACATGGGCGATTCTCCATAAAACTTGACAACCAGCCTGATGAATCACCCCTGATGCTTGCCTTGACGGAATTGAGTTGCTCGACGATAGTGTGGGGCCGCTGCTGTGGCTGCCCCCCGCACTTGCCTCACTTATCTCACTATCTTTTTAACGACCTTGCATCAGCTTGAGGATTTTAGCCACCACATCCATGCTTTCCTCGTACAGCGGATCACGTCCCCATCGCTGAAGTTGCTGGCTTAGCAAAAACTCAGCTTTTTGATCGTTCGTCGCGGTTACTTGCTCGGTGCGACAAGACTGAGCGCTGCCCCCTGCTTCCATACGCATACAGCCCGTCGTTTCTGAGCAAAGAATTGTGCAACAATTGGCATTTAAATTAGTGGAATCCAATCGTAACCCAATCAAATCCCCAATAATTTCACCTGCGTCCGCGGTAGGAATAGCTGCTAGTTCCGCTTGAATGGTGATACCGTTTGAGCCTTTGAACTGAATGTGCTTGAGGTCATAGTCTCCGCCTTCTTCCTGGTAAGACACGGGTTCCCAATCCAAGCGGCTGGCAAACCATCCCAAAAACATCAGGGCTTGGGCTGCATTGCCCTTCTCATAGTCGATGCTAATGCGATCGACATCCCCCAAGGCGCTACGACGTTCCGGTGGATCAAACGCTGACGCTGTCAGTTCCTGCCAAGCCGAGAGCCGGTGCCAGTTCAAGTCGGCAACCGACGTTTCTGCTTCGATCAGTTCTTGAATTTTGAGGAATTCTGATTCTGGGTCGCTGAAATACGACGAATCCAAAATAATGCAGTTACAGCTTTCCTTCAGCTTCTTGAACAAATCTTGTTCAGGGTTTGGAGTAGCTTTCCACCATACAAATTTAGGCAAACCCGGAATCAGTAACGCCGCAACCGTACTGCCAACACGGTTGAGGGCGGCTTTTGTACCGCGTAAGGTGATGTATTCACAGCAGATTAAGCTGCCCCCAGAGGTGGTCTTTTGAATGGGACAATAGGCCGAAACTTGAGCCGTCACGCCCTCATCGTCATGACCAAGGGTAGGAGAGAGGGTAATAATCCGACAGGGATTTTGTACCGAGATGGCCTCGCTGAGCGTGTAGCCGCGTTGATCGGAATTTGCAAACGTCAGTTTTTCAGGCGGCAATTTTGCCACTTCTTCGCGCAACCGAGCCAATGTTTCAGTATCAACACGCCCTGTCATCCGCAATCCATAGGCTTTCTGAGCTTTCAGCACGGCATCTTTGGTATCACCACCGTGAAAGCCATCGATCGGCCCATCATAGAAGCCCAGAATGGCCAAAAGTTGTTGAAATTCTTCTGGTTCATACACCACCATACTAAAGGTCGAGGCGCGGATGGCGGCAGGAGCTCCTTTCTCGACATTCTGGCTATGCCAAATTTGGCTCAGTTCCGCTTCGATCTCACTCGGCGAAATATCTTTGGGTTTTTGTAAGGTAACAAGAGGTGTGGTAGTCATGGGTGAATGCGTCAGTAGGGGAGATAAAAGATAAAGACTAAAGGCTGAAGGATAAAAGACCAAGGTGATTAATTCTTGTCTCCCTTATCCTTCTATCCTTACTTAAAGTCTGCGCCAACGTCGGCCGTCACGGTTGAGCAGCAGTTCTGCTTCGATCGGTCCCCAAGTACCAGCTTCATATAGAGGAATGGTTTCTGGGGCAGCGGGAGCATCCCACACGCTCAGCAGTGGAGTAAGAATGCGCCAAGATGCTTCGACTTCGTCGCCTCGAGTAAATAGGGTTTGGTCGCCCAACATACAGTCCACCAATAGCCGTGCATAGGCATCGGTGTTGGCTTGCCCAAAGGCAGTATCATAGCGGAAGTCCATTTCCACCGATCGGGTTCTTAACGATGTACCAGGAGTTTTTACTTCAAAGCGCATAGAAATCCCTTCATCGGGTTGAATTCGCATCGCCAGTACATTCGGATTCGCTTGTTTAGAAGCAGACTGGAACATTAAAAAGGGCACATCTTTAAATTGAATGGCGATCTCACTCACCTTTTTGGGCATCCGCTTGCCAGTGCGCAAATAGAAGGGCACGTCTTTCCAGCGCCAGTTGTCAATATTGAGCTTAATGGCGGCATAGGTTGGCGTGGTAGAAGTAGGGCTGGCTCCCTCTTCGTCGCGATAACCTGGAACCATCTTATTGTCTCGCCAACCGCTGGTATACTGTCCACGCACGGCCGATCGTTCTAGGCGCTCAACATCAGCAATATGCGTTGCCTGTAGCACCTTTACCTTTTCATTGCGAATGCTGTCAGCATCCAAAGAGTTAGGCGGTTCCATGGCTGTTAAGCAGAACAACTGCATCAGATGGTTTTGCACCATATCGCGTAGCGCCCCGGAGGTTTCATAGTAACCTGCTCGCCCTTCTAGACCAACAGATTCCGCCACCGTAATTTGCACATGATCTACAAACTGCCGGTTCCACAGGGGTTCAAAAATGGCGTTGGCAAAGCGAAACACCATCAAGTTTTGCACCGTCTCTTTACCGAGGTAGTGGTCAATCCGATACACTTGGCGTTCGTTGCAAACTTGCTGCACGATCCGATTTAAAGCTTGAGCCGAGGTCAAGTCTTTGCCAAAGGGTTTTTCAATCACCAACCGCTGCTTTTCCGGTTCTTTCAGCATTTCGGCGGCTCCTAGTTGCAAAATCGCGCCCGAGAAGAAGCGGGGAGCCACAGCTAGATAAAATACTCGATTGCCACGGGTGCCACGTAGCTCATCTAGTTCCGATAGCCGTTGATTGAGCTTATGATAACTATCGGCATTGTCCATATCGGCGGGACAGTAAAAGATGCCTCTGGCGAAGTCTTGCCAAATTTCTTCTTTCCCCAAGCCACCGCCGAACTGTTCAACGCCTTCCCTTAAATGCTCGCGAAAGAAATCATCGCTCCACTCGCGACGAGCCACGCCAACGATCGTCAACTCCGGCGGCAAGCGGCGTTCCAGTTTCATCTGGTAAAGAGCAGGGACAAGTTTCCGTTGGGTCAAATCGCCTGATGCCCCAAAAATCACCAAAATTTGCGGTTCTGGGACTCGATCTTGCTGTAGACCAACGCGAAGGGGATTTTCAATAAGGCTAATCATGATAATGGAGGTGAATTGAAGGTTGGGGGTTAAGAGTCAGGGAGTGGAGGTTAGGAATCGGGGAGCAAAAGTAGGACCAAAAGAGTCAGTTCCATCGTTCATCCTTATGCCCCTCATCTTTTATCCTTTACCGTTTCTAGAAGAACTGGCTGTATTGCGTGGTACGAACTGAATTCGCGCACCAGCATAGGCAATCAAGCTTAACAATGAATAAAGACAAGATTAAGCCTCGATCGCCTGCGTCAGTGTTCAGGATGAGGATGCCAGCAATTCTTGTTTTTGCCGATCGCCTTCCTGAATAAAGGACTCGACGAGAGCCACGTCTTCACGGCTGCCAATAATCAGCGGGGTGCGCGCGTGCAGCTTATCGGGGATAACATCCAAAATTTCCTGGGAACCAGTGCTGGCTCGTCCTCCAGCTTGTTCAACCAGAAAGGCTAACGGAGCCGATTCATACAGCAACCGCAGTTTGCCTTCTGGTTTTTTGACGGTTCCAGGGTAAAGAAACACACCGCCTTGAAACAGAATGCGATGAATGTCGCCTACCAGTGCTCCACTATAGCGAGCGGTATAGCCTTCATGTCGATGAACATAGCGAATGTAATCGCGGATGGAATCTTCCCACTGCCAGAAGTTTCCCTCGTTGACGCTATAAACCGGGCCATGGTCGGGAATACGGATATTTTCTGCGGAAAGAATGAATTCTCCTAGGCTGGGATCGAGGGTAAAGGCATGAACACCGCGCCCGATCGAATACACCAACAAGGTGCTGGGGCCATAGAGAATATAGCCTGCTGCAATTTGGTTCCGTCCTGCTTGCAAAAGGTCTTTAGCCGAGTGATCAAGGTCTTCGCCTTCTTGGCGGCGAATTGAGAAAATTGAGCCAACGTTGAGGTTGATGTCTACATTGGAGGAACCGTCGATCGGATCGTAGAGTAGAGTGTAGCGACCGATCGGGCAATTTTCGGGAATGTAATAGGGGTTCTCCATCTCCTCGGATGCCAACCGGCACACCAGCCCGCTTTGCTGAAAAGCAGAGATAAATACCTGGTTGGCAAAAATGTCCATCTTTTTAACAGATTCGCCTTGCACATTGGTGCGCCCCGTAAATCCCAAGGCATCTTCGACTAATCCTGCCCGCGTCAACCGACGGGCAATCAGTTTGCCAGCCAAGGCAATACGATTCATCAAGGCGCTTAAATCTTGCGCTTCAGGAGAAAAACTTTGCAATTGTTGCAGCACATGCCGAGCCAGGGTTGTGCTGTCGCGATCGAGTGCATATTGATAGTCAAGGGCTAACGGTTCGATATCGGTCATACGGGTTCCTCTCCGTTAGTTAAGTAATGAGCAGCCGCAAATCCGGAGATTTTAGTTGCAGGTAGTAGGCAGTGCTGACCCTATTGGAATAGGTGTTCAGGTAACGCTGCGGCCCTTATATGGACGGTTTGATCAGGGCTTTCAATCTAAAATCATTACGGATTCAAGCTACCTCTACCTCCTATGATAGGAAGACCTTTTCAGAAGCGGGCTGAGCTTTAGGTCAATTACAGAAATCATCCTGGAATCTATAGGGTTGAACTAGGTTGAACTCGCCTGAACCAGCAATTTGCTACGAAACGACACAAAACTTGACCGTTCCTCTCCTGAATTTAAAGAACCTATGCTAGGGCGATCGTCCATCCCCTCTGCGACAGATACTGAAAAACACAGATGTTTTAGTTGTTTGAGTCTTAGAAAATTTGGGAGGTTGTATGGGCGGGCAAAAACGCATTGGCATTCTGACCAGTGGTGGAGATTGCGCCGGATTGAATGCGGTCATTCGAGCCGTGGTTCATCGAGCAGTCTCGGCCTATGACTGGGAGGTGGTCGGAATTTGTAGGGCCACGCAAGGGCTAATGCGACGCCCGTTGGATGTTGTGATGCTAGATATTCCCCAGGTTGATTCACTGCTGATGGTGGGTGGAACGGTACTAGGCACGACCAACAAAGGTGATCCGTTTGCGTTTAGTATGCCCGATGGCACGCTGATCGATCGATCGGCTGAAATTACGACGGGCTATCACCTGCTGGGGTTGGATGCAATCATTGGCATTGGTGGGGATGGCAGCTTGGCGATTTTGCGACGCCTGGCCCAGCAAGGTGGGTGGAATTTAGTTGGCATTCCCAAAACCATCGACAATGATTTGGGCTGTACAGAACGATCGATCGGGTTTGATACGGCTGTGAATATTGCTACCGAAGCTCTCGATCGATTGCACTTCACGGCCGCTAGCCACTCGCGAGTGATGATTTTAGAAGTCATGGGTCGTGATGCTGGCCATATTGCCATCAGCGCTGGCATTGCAGGTGGGGCTGATGTGATTCTGATTCCGGAAATTCCCTACAGCATCGACAAAATTTGCGAGAAGATTCGACAACGGCAGGCACGGGGGCAAAACTTCTGCGTGGTCGTAGTAGCAGAATCAGTCAAAACCGAAACAGGTGAACCTGTGACAAAGTTGGAGTGTTTAGGACAGACCCGCTATGGCGGTATTGGTCAATATCTTGCCGATCGCATCTCGGCAGGCAGTGGGGCTGAAACCCGTGTCACGGTCTTGGGGCATGTGCAACGCGGGGGAGTACCGTCTCCGCTCGATCGCTTGGTGGCTGCCGCCTTTGGTGTCGCCGCTGTAGACCTCATTGCTGAGGGAAAGTTTGACCATCTTGTTACCTGGCAAAACCGACAAGTTGTCAGTGTCCCCATTGCTGAAGCAATTGCAGAGTATGGCACTGTCGATCCGAACGGAACGCTGGTAAAAACGGCCCGGGGATTAGGAATTTGTTTAGGATGACAAACATTAGACCAGAAGCCAGTCGTATTCTAAATCCTGGCTTCTTGTTTGAATGGTCGTCTTAATTCAGTGTTCTACTCACGGTTTGCCATATCATCCGAACACGACAAAGCCGGTGATGAGATTTGAACTCACGGCCGCTCGATTACGAATCGAGTGCTCTACCACTGAGCTACACCGGCAATAGCGTGATCCATTGTAGCAAATACAAGCTGCTTCTGTTTAGAGGTTCGACTAAGTTTTGGGTAGCATGAATGAAAAAAATGACAAAATGAAGCCACTACGGAGCTAGACGCGCTTTTTTCAGCCGCGTTGCTTCATACCATTCGGCAATGGCAGGAACCCATGCCTTGAAGTGGGGCCAGATCAGTTCGCACAGTTCTTGGGCTTCTAGCTGAGCATCAGCTTTCCAGCGCAAATCTAGCAAATGCATGAGCGATCGAACATTGGCAGACATGACCCAGTGTTGCCGTACATCAAAGGGAAGGATGCCACGAGCATGTTCTTCAGAAAAACCTTGCTGAATGCGATCGTAATAGCGATGGCACGCTGCCAAACACCACTCGATGTCTTGATGTCTCAGTTCTTTCGTGTACTCATAATGTTTGCCTTGGCGATCGGTGTATTGGCCTTCAGGACGCAAGTAGAACACTTCCTCTACATCGCGAGTGCCGCTGATGACATCAAGAATGCGCTTGCCGGTGTAGCGGAAACTTTGAACATCGAAGCTGACGCCAACGCGATGTGTTCGCATCTGTTGCATGGTCGAGTGAGGGAAATAGCCACAGTTTAACGTGATTTGTGGATGTTCTAACGGTCCATAGTGGCCGCGATTGCCAGCTAGCAAATTCTTGACAATAATCTCTCCGCACCGCGCTTCAGGAGGAAATCGATCGCGATCGTGCCAAACAAAGCTCTCTGCATAATCCTGATGCATTGCGGCATAGATTACCTGCTGTGGATCAGATGTTTGTGAAATTACTTCAACCGTAAAGAAACGATCCATACACCATACGCCAAACACAATTAGGTTTTACAGGATAGCGCTATTTAGGAAAAGTGGATGATGGCGGTGTGAGATCTTGCTATAGAAATTTTGTTAGGTATGGGTCAAATCAAAGAGGGGGATTCGCTAGTTGGTAATTGGTAATTGGAAACTGGTAATCGGCCAGTCGGTAATGTTGATTCTGTCAACTCACTCCCGATGACCGATTCTCCTGTATCTAAAGGCTCTTGCCTAAATGAGAGAACACAAAGGCACTCACATCACCACAGAGCGATCGCAACTAAGCTAAAACGAAATCTACTTCATTCGTGCCCTGAGTTTTGCCTTGTCCAGAAGTCATCTTCTTGCCATTCACTTCTACAGCAAAGGGAGTGCCGCCAAGGTTTAGATTATAGTCAGTTTCTTGTCCGGTATATCCGACACTAGCAATCATTTTGCGTTCTTTGCCGTCGGGTGTGTAGATGAATGCCAGCATTTGATTTTTGTTTTTTTGCGTGTCGCGGGCCCAGACAACCATATATTGCCGTCCCTGATAATCAAAAACTTTCGGCGCACGTGAGGGAACATACCGACCTGGTGCTCCAAAGCTAGCATCTAGAAACTTTTGCAGAGAGTCGTCTTTGACGACGGCATAGCTAACTTCCTGTGCAGAAGTAGCTTCTTGGTCCCCAGCGCTTTCGGCGGGAGCCTCTTCTTTTCCACGATTTTTGAAGTAATCAACTGCCATTTTGGTGCCGATCGCGCCAACAGTGGCAATTCCTGCACCTGCCAATATATTCCGAAGACGATTATTCATGGGCTTTCTGCTCCAAGTTAGTAAGTATCACGATTTGCAACGCTAAGTTCGGTACTGTATCAGACTCTAGAAGACTCTGTACTAGGTTAATTCGCTTCTAATTAACATTTAAGGTTTGTCGTTCTGCTTGAGAAAGAACACTAAGATTGATCGTAATCTTCCAGAACTTACTGCTTTGTGGACTTGACAGTGAACTTGACATTTGAGTCGCTTGTGCAAACGATTACGGAATTAGTGCTATGCCATTCACCTAGCGGTGTTGAAACTGAAGTCGATCGCTATTTGTTGCAACGGTTTGCAGCCCTTCAGGTGGAAGCATGGCTTGATGAGGCTGGCAATTTAATTGCGAAGTTACCAGGACGTCAGTCTGACCGAGCAATTGCCATCACTGCCCACAAAGACGAGATCGGAGCTTTGGTGAAGCGCATTGATGATGCGGGTCGGGTGGAAGTGCGAAAACTAGGCGGGGCCTACCCATGGGTCTATGGCGAAGGTGTGGTGGATTTGCTGGGCGATCGGGAAACCATCAGCGGTATTCTCAGCTTTGGTTCGCGGCATGTGTCTCATGAGTCGCCCCAAAAAGCTCAGCAAGAGACCAAACCTGTGCGATGGGAAACGGCCTGGATTGAAACTAAATGCTCTCTATCAGAGTTGGAAGCAGCAGGTATTCGTCCCGGTACCCGCATGGTCGTGGGCAAACATCGCAAACACCCCTTTCGGCTCAAAGATTACATTGCCAGTTACACGCTCGATAACAAAGCCTCGATCGCCATTTTGTTAGCCTTAGCTGAGCAAATACAACAACCTGCTGTAAATGTGTTTCTTGTCGCTTCCTCCAAAGAGGAAGTAGGAGCCATTGGAGCGCTTTATTTTACACAACGACAAAAATTAGATGCCTTGATTGCTTTGGAAATCTGCCCATTGTCTAAAGAATACCCGATTGACGATAGCATAGACCCAGTATTGCTCTCTCAAGATGGATATGGGCTATATGACGAAGGACTGAATCAAGAGTTATACCAAGCGGCACAACAGGTAGGCATTCCGCTTCAGTTTGCAGCAATCAGCGGGTTTGGCAGCGATGCCTCGATCGCCATGAAGTTTGGGCACGTGGCACGAGCAGCTTGTCTGGGCTTTCCCACTCAAAATACCCACGGCTATGAAATTGCGCATTTGGGGGCAATTAAGCGGTGCGTTGAGGTGTTACAGGTATATTGCTGTGAAAGGAATGCTGAATAATGTCATGGGAACGATCGTCTCACTAACCATGCTATGCCGCAAGATTTGCCGGATTTGACAGCCACTCTTTCCGTAATTTGGCGATCGCTAATTCCTTTTGTTTCGCTTCCACTTCAATCCACGATACTTGCCAATAGGAACTGGGCATCAGCGTGATAAAGTCACTATGACGAGGGTCTAAAAACGACTCATTACCGTTAGAAATATGAACAAGTTGCCAATCGGGAACAGTCCAGGTTGAACGGGCGGCTGTTACCATTTCAGCTACAGTAGGATCTTCATAGGTTTCAAGCTGTTCGTGAATGACATGATGATGCGCATCAAACACCATCGGGATTTCTGCGGCATGGCAAATCTCTAAAATCTGGCGGGCGCTGTAAGCGTGCTCATCATTCTCCAACGTTAGGCGCGATCGAATGTTATCTGGTAAATTGCGAATGACGCTCACCAACCGGTCAACTCGATCGCCTTTGCCACCATGAATATTCATCAGTGCCCAAGATGATTGCGGTAAACCCAACAAATCGAACGATCGGGCATGGGCGGCGAGAATTTTGATACTGTTCTCGATAACTTCGGGGCGATCGGAATTTAACACCACAAATTGATCAGGATGCAAAACTAACCGAATCGCTTGGTCGTGCGCCAACTGACCCACTTGTTGCATAGTATCGGCAAATTCCGACAATACAGCGGCTCCTAGCGCATCGTCGGCAAAGGGAAACAAGGCAGAACTCAGACGATACAATTGAATACCTTCGCTGGCGCAAAAGTTGATAGCAAGCCTTAGTCGATCCAGATTATCGCGGTAGAGATTGCGTAGTAGCTGCTCTTGCTCAGCAAGGGAAAATTGCAAGAGACGTTTTCGGGTGACGGTGCGGAATCGAACAGCCTTAGACGCTGTAATACAAACCAATCCTAGCTTGGGTGGTTTAATGATCTGTGATCGATCGATAGCGACGTTCATCATCTCTCAATAGTTCTTCTAACTAGCTTGAGTTAATCCTCGATGAGGTAACAAGGTTGAAGATTAGCGATTCAGCTGAGTTTCCAGTTCAGCCGCTACTGTAGACGCACCCGGTTGATCTTCGGGTTTACGGGTGTACCACCAAGCCCAGGCAATCAATACCGCTTGAAATGGGAGTCGAAACCAATAAAGCAAAGGATGATGAGGAATTCCAGCAATCGGAATACTGTGAATCGCCTGATAGAGATTAGCAGGAAACACAGCAATAAACAGCGATACTAACCCCCAAGCAGCAAGGACACTGACAAAGGGAATTAACAATCCAATTCCTCCTAGAATTTCAAACACCCCGCTAATGTAAACCATTGCATAGGGAAATTGGAACACTGGCGGAACAATTCTGGCGTATTGATCCGGATGAGTGAAGTGAGTAATGCCTACGATTGTAATGGCAACTGCAAGAATTCCTCGTAGCAGTTCTTTACGACGAAATTGATTAAAGTATGGCTTATCTGGTGTCATAGGTTGGAGAATAATTTTGCAACTATATTTTTAATTGCGATCGATGGTTCAAGGTAATGTGAAATTTGATGAATGACGGTGAACGCTAATGAAATGATTAACAACTAATGAATTAGCGAAAAGCAGTTTTTCATTAAAACAGTTAAAGATACCGTAACGAACTGCCAAACAAAATCCTTCTACCGGAGGCAAGAATTTCTGGCATTACTGAGTGGATATTTGGGTTTGTCATCCTCCAAACGGGTTAATTTTTAAGTTTGTGATGCTTTGTAATAGTATTCACAGTTTGGTTATCAAATCATTAACAAGTTCGAGTTTTACCCTGCCAAATTACTACTCTGAAAGATACAAGTCTGTCCTTTTACACAAACGTTCCTCCATCGCGGCGTTTACCTTCAAGTGGCTATTTTTACCCTTCAGACTTCGATCATCATTGCCGATCGGGGTTGACAAGATTCTAGCCACTGATGTTGATGCCAAGATTATGGTTCTCTCATTTTTTAGATTGAATCACATGCTCAATTTAGACAAAAACAGTATCAAGCTGGGCGCAACGGCGAAAGATAAATCAGATGCTATTCAACAGGTAGGGCGGTTGCTCGTGGATACCGGACATATGAAGCCTGAGTATATCAACAGCATGATGGCACGTGAACAGGTAGCGAATACCTATCTTGGGAACGGGATTGCAATTCCGCATGGCTTGCCGATCGATCGCAAGTTCATTGTAGAAACAGGTATTTCGGTGCTGCAATTGCCAGCGGGAGTGGAATGGAATCCAGGCGAACGGGTGCATTTGGTGGTCGGCATTGCTGCAAAATCGGATGAGCATATCGAGATTTTGTCGAATCTGACTCATGTGCTAGGTGACGAAGCGGCTGTTCAGCAGCTTGCTCGCACAACTGATCCACTTGACATTATCACGACACTCACAAACCCCACTGCGCGCGTGAATGACGACATGCCCGTAGAACCCGATTTTGCCAAGGCGATCGATGTAACAATTTCCGGCAAAGCCGGACTTCATGCCCGTCCAGCTACAACGCTGGTGAATTTGGCCAAGGAATTTCAGTCGGAGGTGCGAATCCGCTATGGCAACCAAACCGCGAATGCCAAGAGTTTGGTCTCACTGCTGAAGTTGGGCGTGGAGGGCGGTCAAACGATTCGGTTGATGGCACAGGGGGTAGATGCAGATCGGGCCCTGCAAACGCTGAAAGCGGCGATCGAGGCAGGCTTGGAAGAGGAAGAGGACGCTCCAGCGGCCGTGACATTGGGGCGGGCGTTATCGTTTGAAACTAAACCGATTGTTGGCATTGCGGCCTCGCCCGGGGTGGCGATCGGCCCAGTGTATCAACTGCGACGTGGCAAGCTGGTGTTTGAAGCCACAGCACCTGATCCGGCAACTGAAGAGCGGCGGTTGCGGCAGGCGATCGAATCCGCTAAGGCTCAGTTGCAAAACCTGTATGAGGAGGTCAAAGCTAAGGCTGGAGCCGGAAAAGCTGCGATTTTTGAAGCCCATCAAGAATTTTTGAATGATCCAGATTTGCAGCAGGCGGCGATCGATCAGATTCATCAAGCGCTTCATCACGCTCAAGCCCATTCCAGTGCACCGTGGGCTTGGCAGCAAGCCTATGAGCAACGGGCTAGTGCATTGGAAAAACTACCCGATCCGCTGCTGGCAGGGCGGGCTACCGATTTGCGGGATGTAGGGCGACGGGTATTGCGTTTGTTGGCAACGCGCGTGGAAGATGAACCCCAGTTGCCCAACAATCCTGTGATTTTAATTGCCGAAGATTTGACGCCTTCTGACACCGCTGGCTTAAATCCGGCTCTAACGTTGGGGTTTTGCACCGCTTATGGTGGCCCAACCTCTCACTCAGCCATCATTGCCCGATCGCTTGATATTCCAGCCATTGTGGGGGCGGGTCCGGCGGTGCTGAATGTGCCCGATGGTACGGATTGCATTTTGGATGGAGAGAGCGGCAATCTCTATCCGCATCCCAGCGAAGCCGACCTCGCGACGGCCAAAACGGCTCAGGCAGATTTACAAGCCGTGCGGCAAGCAGAAAAGCTGGCCTGCTATCAACCCGCGATTTTAACAGATGGACATCGAGTGGAAGTGGTGGCCAATATTGGGGCAGCCGCCGAAGCGGAACAAGCGGTGAATGCTGGAGCTGAAGGCGTGGGTCTGCTGCGGACAGAATTTCTGTTCCTCAATCGATCGGAGCCACCGACAGAGGCGGAACAACTGGTGGCTTACATCCACATGACGCGCTCGTTGAATGGATTGCCGCTGATTATTCGCACCCTCGACATCGGCGGCGACAAAGCCGTACCCTACCTCAATTTGCCCGCTGAAGAAAACCCATTTTTAGGAGTGCGTGGGATTCGGCTGTGTTTGCAACGACAGGATTTGTTTAGAACTCAACTGCGAGCCATTTTTCAGGCTGCGCAAACCGGACCAGTCAAAATTATGTTTCCGATGATTGCCACGCTGGAAGAGTTGATCGCGGCTCGACAGATTGCTGAGGAGGTGCGGGCTGACGTAGGGACCGATCGCGTGGACTACGGCATGATGATCGAAGTGCCGTCGGCGGTGCTGATGGCGGACGAGTTTGCCAAAGAAGTCGATTTCTTTTCGATCGGCACCAATGATTTGACGCAATACGTATTGGCAATGGATCGCGGCCATCCAGTGTTGGCAAAACAAGCCGATGGACTGCATCCGGCGGTGCTGCGCTTAATCGATCAAACGGTGCAAGCGGCCAAGGCTCACGGCAAATGGGTCGGTGTCTGTGGCGGCGTTGCCGGCGAACCGCTGGGGGCAACCATTCTAACCGGATTGGGCGTGACGGAACTCAGCGTTAGCATTCCCAGCATAGCAGCGGTGAAGGCCAAATTGCGATCGATCGCTTTTTCGGAAGCAAACGCATTGGCCCAACGAGCGCTGCGCTGCCGCACAGCCCAAGACGTTCGAGCACTACGATGAATACCATGTTTTCTGATTCAAGCACGCCTCGTATTGCAACTCTGACACTCAATCCAGCCATCGACCAAACGGTTGCCATTCCTAACTTTCGAGCGGGCACTGTCAATCGGGTGGGGTGGGAGCAGTCTGATCCAGGTGGCAAAGGAGTGAATGTGGCGTCGTTTTTAGCGGCTTTTGGCTTTTCTGTCACGGTGTCCGGCTTTTTGGGACACGAAAATGCTGAACTATTTCAAACTTTCTTTGCACACCAAGGTCTGTGCGATCGGTTTTTGCTGATTCCCGGTAAAACTCGCGTTAATGTCAAAATCATCGACGACGCCCAAGAGCAAGTAACAGACATCAACTTTCCAGGGCCGTCACCCACTCCAGAGGAGATCACAGCGCTCCATCAACGCGTGGATGAACTCGCGATCGATCACGACTGGTTCATCGTGTCGGGCAGTTTGCCAGCCAGCGTATCGCCCAACTTGTATCGCGATCTGACGCAACGCCTGAAGTCCCAAGGCAAAACTGTGATTTTGGATGCCAGTGGCGACAGTTTCCGGCAAGCGCTGACGGCCATTCCCTTTGCCATCAAGCCCAATATTGACGAACTGCAAGAATATCTTGGTGTGTCGCTACGCAGCGAAATCGAGGTGTTGCAAGCTGCACGGGGACTGGTCGCTGAAGGAATTGAGTGTGTGGTCGTATCGATGGGGGCTGGTGGTGCGATCTTTGTGGAAGCCGACTCGGCCGTGTGGGCCCGTCCTCCTCAGGTCAATGTCATCAGCACGGTGGGGGCAGGCGATGCCATGGTGGCAGGTTTAGTCGCAGGCAAACTGCGGGGCTTCGCTCTTGCAGACTGTGCCCGTTTGGCCACGGCCTTTTCGATCGCCACCCTCAGCCAAGTAGGGCCACGCTTACCGCTGCCCGATCGCGTCGAAGCCCTCATGGAGCAAGTTCAAATTGAGGATCTGCATTCGGCTCGCTTTTAGGGTTTGTCTGAAAGCCTTTGTGTCAGGTGGGGAATGCCTGCGTGACCTGGAACTTCAACTTTTTCATCAAGCACTCTTTTGGATTTTACACGCTTAACGAATCATAACCAAGGAAAACCAATGACTATACACAACATAGTGGCTGTCACTGCTTGCCCCACTGGGGTTGCCCACACCATTATGGCGGCCGAAGCCCTAAAGAAAACGGCGCAAGTGATGGGGCATGAACTCCGGGTAGAGACCCAAGGCTCGGAAGGGGTGAAGAATGCTCTATCCGACGCCGAGATTGCCGCGGCCGATTTGGTGATTGTTGCTGCCGACATTCACGTCGATCTCGATCGCTTCCAAGGCAAACCCATTCATGCAGTTTCTACTAGTCGTGCCATTCGTGATACTCGCTCAGTCATCGAAGAGGCAATCGCTCGCAGTCGATCGGTGGCACCAGTCGATCGATCGGCTCCATCCAAGCCGATAATGGCCGCTTCAACCCCCAGCCCTACTCCCACCACTTCCACGGTCGCGCCTGACCTATCTGCCACTGGCTCACGTTACCTCGTCGGCATTACCTCCTGTCCAACGGGCATTGCCCATACCTTTATGGCAGCAGAAGCTTTGCGCAAAGGTGCGGCTGAATTAGGACACGACATTAAAGTCGAAACGCAAGGATCGGTGGGAGCCAAAAACCAACTCACTCCCGAGGACATCGATCGGGCCGATGCGGTGGTAATTGCGGCCGATACCCATGTGGACACCGCTCGTTTTGTGGGTAAGCGACTCTACCAAACCTCCACCAAACACGCGCTCAAAGATGGGGCTGGTGTCATTCAAGCCGCCCTCGCCACCCCCGCTCCGACTGCCACCGCTGGCGATCGCCCTGATTATTTACAGTCCGTGCAGCAAGCTAAAGCCGAGCAATCTGCTAAGCGATCGGGACCCTACAAGCACCTGCTGACCGGCGTGTCCTACATGCTGCCTGTGATTGTAGCGGGTGGTTTGATTATTGCCCTTTCGTTTGTCTTTGGACTCGACCCAGCCGAAGGAACCTTTGGCGATGCCCTGAAGCAAATTGGCGGCGATGCAGCTTTTAGCTTAATTGTGCCGGTGCTGTCTGGTTTTATCGCCTTTTCCATTGCCGATCGTCCTGGTCTGGCACCCGGTTTAATTGGCGGCGTGTTGGCGGCTAATTTGGGCATGGGCTTCTTAGGCGGCATTCTCTCTGGTTTTCTGGCTGGTTACATTGCCCTGTTCGTGCGCGAGAAGATCAACCTGCCTGCCAATTTTGAAGGCTTGAAACCTGTGCTGGTAATTCCGCTACTTTCAACGCTGGCTGTAGGCTTGCTGTTGGTCTACGTGTTTGGTGTGCCCGTTAAAGCCATTCTGGATGGATTAACCGCCTTTTTGCAAAACATGGGGCAAACCAACGCTGTCATTCTGGGGTTAATTTTGGGCGGCATGATGGCTGTAGACATGGGCGGCCCAGTTAACAAAGCTGCGTATACCTTTGCGGTGGGGCTATTGGCCACCAATATTTTTGAACCGATGGCCGCCGTGATGGCTGCTGGCATGACGCCGCCCTTGGGTCTGGCCTTGGCCACCTTGATGGCTAAGCGCAAATTCACCGAAGAAGAACGACAAGCGGGGAAAGTGGCTTCGGTACTGGGCATTTCCTTCATTACCGAAGGAGCCATTCCCTTTGCCGTTAAAGATCCTCTGCGTGTCATTCCATCTTGTATTGCTGGTTCTGCGGTAGCGGGCGGCTTGTCAATGTTGTTTGGTTGCACCTTGCGCGCCCCGCACGGTGGCGTGTTTGTTCTAGCCATTCCCAACGCCGTGGGACAGGGCGGGCTTTATATTGTGGCGATCGCCCTCGGCAGCTTAGTAACGGCGATCGTTGTCACTCAACTAAAGCGCTGGCAGCCCAGCGTCCAGTCCACTCCAGAACCAACGAGAGCTTCCTCGGCTCATTAGAAATTGGGGTTAGGGGTTGGAGAAGATAGGGAAGATAGGGAGGATCACTCATCCACTCCCTCTTCGTCCTTCCTTTCCCTCCTCCCTGATACCAAGCCGTATAATAAAAGACGGGCGATCGAGCGACAGAAACAGACTTGCCTCCCTTGCCGTTCTTTTACGCTCTATCTTAGGTAGGGCTTTCTTCAGGCGGAACCTTTGGGTTTGATTTGCTGCAACTATGACAGATTCTTTGACTAACTCTTTGACTGACTCTTCGCGCCGTTATCACATCACCACGTTTGGCTGCCAAATGAACAAGGCAGATTCCGAACGCATGGCAGGAATTTTGGAGAATATGGGGTTTCAATGGTCTGAAGATCCGGATCACGCCGATTTAATTCTCTACAACACCTGCACCATTCGCGATAACGCCGAGCAGAAAGTGTATTCCTATTTGGGCAAACAGGTGAAGCGTAAGCACGAAAAGCCTGATTTGACGCTAGTTGTCGCTGGTTGTGTGGCTCAACAAGAAGGAGAAGCCCTATTGCGGCGTGTGCCCGAACTAGATTTGGTCATGGGTCCACAACATGCTAACCGCTTACAAGATTTGCTGGAGCAGGTGTTTGATGGCAATCAGGTGGTGGCAACGGAACCTGTGCATATTTTTGAAGACATTACCAAACCGCGTCGCGATAGTACGGTTACAGCTTGGGTCAATGTTATCTATGGCTGCAACGAGCGCTGCACCTATTGCGTTGTACCTAACGTGCGGGGGCAAGAACAATCGCGCACTCCGGAAGCGATTCGCTCGGAAATGGAAGCGTTAGGACAGCAGGGCTACCGAGAAATTACACTACTGGGACAAAATATCGATGCGTATGGGCGCGATTTACCCGGTACTACCGTTGATGGTCGTCACAAACATACCTTGACTGACCTACTCTATTATGTGCACGATGTACCCGGCATCGATCGAATTCGCTTTGCCACTAGCCACCCCCGCTATTTCACCGAACGGCTAATTCGCGCCTGTGCTGAACTGCCGAAAGTCTGTGAACATTTCCACATTCCGTTTCAGTCTGGTGACAACGAGGTGCTCAAGGCAATGGCCCGGGGCTATACGCACGAAAAATATCGCCGCATTATTGACACGATTCGTCACTACATGCCCGATGCATCTATTAGTGCCGATGCCATCGTGGCGTTTCCGGGCGAAACCGAAGCTCAGTTTCAAAATACCCTGAAGCTAGTCGAAGACATTGGGTTTGACCAATTGAACACGGCTGCCTATTCCCCCCGCCCCGGTACCCCCGCCGCCCAGTGGGACAATCAGCTTTCGGAAACCGTGAAAAGCGATCGGCTCCAGCGGCTAAATCATCTCGTGGCGCTCAAAGCTGCCGAACGATCGCAGCGCTATTTAGGACGAATTGAAGACGTCTTAGTCGAAGACCAAAACCCCAAAGATTCCACCCAAGTCATGGGTCGCACGCGAGGCAATCGCTTGGTGTTCTTTGCAGGCAACATTCAAGAGTTGCAAGGCAAAACCGTTCCCGTTGAAATCACGACCGTGCGAGCATTCAGCTTAACGGGTAATCGCGTCGCTACACCCGTTGCCACATCTCCAGTCTGTGCGTAATACTAGTTGGCAATCGGTGCGCATCTCTTGCGGCGGTTGATAACCACCCTTCGCCAAACTATTTCACCAGGCTATCGTGATCATTGTACTGTTCATTGTTGTCCTTGGTCTTACCCCATCACTGTTCTCTTTGTGGATCATGCGGCAGGCAGACGCCAGAGCACAGGAACGTCTAAGGCTGGCGATGCAATCGGTGGCAACTCGGGGTTTGCCGAGCCTACGCCTTCCACCGGATCATCATTACATCGAGGGAGTGGGGTATGTTATTGGAGACTTTACCTGTCGATTTAACGCTCGATCGACTTACCTACGTTGTGCTGTCAACCCCTTTGGCCCGTGCCAAGACTGCTCACACTATCAACCAAGACAGGAACGGTAGAGGAGTAGAGGGGTAGATGAGCGAATGGGTTGAATCAGTGGATAACCCCAATCCCTA
The DNA here is from genome assembly GCF_026802175.1 of Thermocoleostomius sinensis A174. Lineage (NCBI taxonomy): Bacteria > Bacillati > Cyanobacteriota > Cyanophyceae > Oculatellales > Oculatellaceae > Thermocoleostomius > Thermocoleostomius sinensis. The sequence continues at coordinate 390,983 of NZ_CP113797.1, forward strand.
TTCCCGACTCCCTGCTCCCTATTTCCCGATCAGGGTATTGCTAAAACGGTGTGATGCAGAAACGAGTGAACCAAAACAGTCGCTTAAACCTGATAGCCGCTTCGATCGCCCTCCTTTCGCTACTAGTCGGTCTCATTCTTTCACTTCTGTGGAGTGAAGGAGCCTTGACATCCAGTGAAGGCGCTTGGGATGTTTTGGAGAATGCCCTGATTACTCTAATGGGCGAGTATCCAGACAAACCCAAAACGATCGCAGGACAAGTGCTGCAACTGTTGCTATTAATTTTTGGCACCTTTGCCTTTGGGGCGATCGTTGGCAAAATATCTTCGGTCTTTGTGACTCGTGCCCTGCGACAGGAGAAAGCCGTGAAGCAATTTAACGATCACATCATTATTTGTAATTGGAATGAAAAAGCACCCACCATTGTGCGCCAGTTGTTAGAGGCAAACCAAGAACACCCACGGGACATTGTGGTAATTTCAGCGTCAGTGATCGACGATCGTAACGAATTTGACGATCGCAGCGATGTTCACTTTATTCAAGCTGACCCAACTCACCATGCCACTTTAGAAAACCTCCAAGCTTGTCAAGCCAAAGCAGTGATTCTGCTAGCCGATGAAGCCTCCGAAGGCCCTGATGAGAAAAACGCCTTGATTGCTTTGGCTATTAAGCATCTGGAGCAAATTCCTGGACAAAAGAAGGATATCCATGTAGTGGGGGAACTCGTGAAACTGGGTCGCCGTCGCCACCTACGGGAGGCTGGCGTAGACGAGGTGATTTCAGCCCGCGACTATAGTTCGGGAATCATTGCCCAAAGCGCCGTGTTCAAAAATATGTCGGTGGTTTATCAGCAATTGTTGACGTATTCGGATGAGACGAACGAGTTTTATTTTATTGAGCCAGGCAAGTATCCAACATCCCTTCACGGCAAAACCTTTGCTGAACTGACGCAGTGGATAAGCCAGTACAGCGCGGCCCATGCTGATAATCCTTTACTGCTAGTGGGTATCAAATCCGGACAGGGAGAAATATGGTTAAACCCCAAACAGGAGCATTTCGATCGGTTAGAAGACACCGATTCATTAATTGTGATGGCGTTCCGCCACGTAGAACGGATTGTTTAGACAAGACCCAAGATTGACGCATGAAATTTTCGCTTGATGCCGCTTTTGTTTGTGATCGACTGCCGATCGTAGGACTTCAGAGATTCTCTGACGTTATTCGCTGGGAGCAACCACTTGCAGGCGACGAGCAACCGTTGTGATGCCATCATCTCGAATTAAGATGGCTGAAACCCAACGAGTTTCTGGTGTAGCAGGGGCAGTCCCAATTTTGAACAATCCCCCTGAGCTAAGCAGTTCTAGCGTAATGTCGGTTGGATCAAGATAAGCGCTTGGCTGTACAGCTTCTTCAGCCGCAGCCCCCAACAACAACCGATCGCCCAAGGGTTCTAGCACAATTACATCAAACTCATACTTCTGTCCGGTGCCCACTTGCTCTGGCAGAATCACCTCCACTGTTGGCGGATTTTGTCCCTGTGTCACTTGGCTTTGCTCAGCCAAAATTTCCTGGCTGGCAATCTTCAAGTCTTCAAAGCGTTGCTGTGAGGTAATTGTTGCAGACAGATTGAGCGCATTCCCATTTCGCCGTTCAGTTCCTGTGATCGTGGTGGTAGTGGTTGCAACAATGGCATTCCCATCTCGTTCCCAATCGTTGACTTGTGTGGCATAAGTAAGGTTGGCATAGCGTTCCCAAAAGTTTTCCAGCGCTTGTTGCAAACCGTCATAGGTTAAGCCATCCGAATTAGAAAAAGTAGGACTGTAAAAGCTCATCACTGTTTCTAAATCCTGCTGACTGGCGGCCGCATCAATGCTGGCAATGGTTTCCAGAAGCTCAGCCGGAGCATCGCTAGCAACTGGGACAGGTTCGACATCTACTGGAGACGCTGGCTCAGGGTTGACATTCGCTGGGGTAGGAGTTTCGGTCTGTGCATGCACCCCACTAGCCCAACTAAGCATGAATCCTAATAGCAAGAACGATACTAGCTTTAATAGGCGATCGCGCTTGCGTCGTTGTACCGAACGATTGAAGAGGAGAGGAAGGAGACAATTGGGCATAGCCAGCAGCCTTGATCAGGGTCTCAGGAGATTATAGGCTAACTCAAGCCACTGCATTGGTTGTTTTTAGGTTTGTTTTTGCTAACTTCTGGAGATAATCAGCACCCATCAGCCGATCCAAACGGTAAATTTAGCGGTAAGATGCGGCAAAAGCGCAACGCAGCATCTCATTGAGGCACAACCCGATCGCCTCGCAACGGAGACTTAATTCTGTGTCTAATTTATCTTCAGTTCCCAAGCTTTTAATTGCAGCCAGTGGCACGGGTGGGCATTTGTTTCCGGCTATTGCCACCGCCGAGCAATTGCCAGAATACCAGATTGAATGGTTAGGAGTTCCCGATCGACTAGAGACGCAACTGGTTCCCGATCGTTATCCGCTCCACACCATTCCTGTAGAAGGTTTCCAAAAGCGGTTAGGGGTTTCCACGTTGGTGATTTCTGGGCGATTGCTGGCTGCAATTTGGCAAGTGCGAGACCTGTTGCAACGAGGGCGGTTTCAAGCAGTGTTAACCACAGGTGGCTATATTGCGGCTCCTGCTATTGCAGCAGCCCGACTGATGGGGTTGCCCGTTGTTTTGCATGAATCTAACGCTTTACCAGGGAAAGTGACCCGATCGTTGAGTGCCTGGTGCAGTGTGGTGGCAATTGGCTTTGCGGAGGCAGCACCGTATTTACCCCGTGCCAAAACAGTTCATGTGGGAACACCAGTTCGATCGCAGTTTCGAGCAGCCCTATCGATGATCACCGACCTACCAATTCCAGACAACGCACCCTTAATTGTGGTGGTGGGCGGCAGCCAAGGGGCAGTGGCAGTGAATCAGTTGGTCCGGCGATCGGCGCTGGCTTGGTTGGATGCTGGTGCATGGCTTGTTCACCTAACGGGCGATAACGATCCGGATGTCAAGGACTTCAGTCATCCGCAATATCTAGCGCTGCCGTTTTACAACAACATGGCCGGACTACTGCAACGGGCAACCTTAGTCATCAGCCGAGCCGGGTCTGGCACGCTAACCGAACTAGCTGCTACCCATACCCCTGCGATTTTGATTCCCTATCCCTATGCCGCTGACAACCATCAAACTTACAATGCCAAGGTGTTTGCTGATGCCGGAGCCGCTCTACTGTTTCAACAAGCTGAACTGACACCAGAAATCTTGCAAAGTCAGGTTTCACATCTGCTACATTCACCGCACACATTGCAGCAAATGGCCAATCGTATGGCACAACTAGCGATCGTAGATAGCGCTGAACGGTTGGCAGATCTAATTCGACAACTGGTGAATTCTTGAGGGTAATTCAAGTATCAGCCAGAATCGACTTGTTAGTAGGTTGGTTAGTTAAGATGCATCGAACTCCTAGTTTGTTAAAAAACGTTCGATCGCAGCTTACATTGACTCACACAGTGTAAAGAATAGTGGCGGTCTCTCAGCAGAAACGAGCAGAAATTTTATGATTGAGGTGTGGGTTGAATACTTCAATCAAGTTCAATTCAAACATAATCTGAACAGATGTTCTCATCGCTTTCAGATAGTGCCGTTAACAATTAACCACCATTCAACCGATAGAGTTTCGTATCAATAGAGTGTTAATTGCTAACAGAAATTCAGCCCTTTGAAGCGCCTCTTCAGCACTCATTTGTTTGCTTTCAATCTACTTTCAATGCTTGATCGAATTCACAGCTTGACTGGATTGATAGCAAATCGGTGAGAAGTGGCTACGGATTAACTCATCAGCGTACACAACTGGAGTCAATGCTATGACTATTGTTCAAGCGATGCAAGGGACAATTCAATTTTTAGCTGAAGCTGTGACTCGGCTTTTTAGCCCCAGTGACGATCAGTATCCTGCTGTTGGAGTTCAACCGTTTGATGGTGATGCGTATTCGCAATGGCGTTAGTGCGTAGGGAGGGTTGAAACAACTCATGTAATCATGTGAGGGGCGATCGATCTGGGACATATTCCGTTTGTCGCTCTCACCCTGAATTCTGCTCTCGTGGGGCGAAGGACTTTGATCCGGTCGCCCTTCCTATTTGGGAAAGGGGTTGGGGCATGAGGGTTAGACTTGCAAACGTAACGTCCTCTGATCGATCGTTCCTTGTAATTGGACTTTGCCTAGTCATATACTTCTGCCATAAGTGGTAGAACCATCTGCCGCAAATCTGCCCACAGTGCCATGGGAATTTTCAACTTCAAGCTGGAAAATATGGTCAATATGGACTTTTATGCAGAGGATTTATGGCGCTAAAGCTCAACGTTCCAACGATCGATAGTCCCGAATCAGCTAAAGCCTTAAAAGAAACAATATTGACCTCCGAACCTGACGCCAAAGTAGATGTAAATTTAGACACCAAAACAGTCACGGTTGAATCGCAGGCATCTGAAGAAACATTTAGACAACTTATTGTTGCAGCGGGACATCAGCTTGCTTAATCAGTCGCTTGTTTGGTTCACACTTGTAAATTATTAAGACTGAATCCAATTAACACTAAAACATCGATCGCTTCATTCAGGCGTGCGTAGCGATCGATGTTTTGATTTTGATAGTGGCACTTAATTAATCAGCCCGATCATCAATGCATTTAAAACTACAGCACTGCCGTACTAGTCATGACTTCACTAGCCTTATCTGCGGGAGTATCGATTGCAAAAAAGTCTTTGAATGCATGACTTAGCTGCTGAGTGGATTGGGTGGCGTCACAAACAGTAAGGCCGTTTATTTCGGCTCCCATATGAATCAATGCTGATAGCGGCGGAAAGGCAAGTTCCGGGCGTTGCATGGCAACAGCAATTTGGTCGGCTAGTCGCCCTGTACCTGCCATTACCATCACCGGACGCCCTTCGGCGATGCTAGACTGCACATCCACAGAGGCGATCGTGCCACCATTAATTAGCAGTGTCAAAGACTTTTCGCCGTTAGACAGCAAACTAGCGATCGTAGCAATCCAGCGAGATTCATCTCCCCAGCGCTGTCCAGGGATCAAGATAAAGTGAGTGTGGTGCGGCTCTAGACCGTGTTTTCCCGGAGTATTGGCATTGGGTAAGTGCACTTTTCCAACGGGAACCACCCCAACAAGAGGGAACGAGGCATTAATCGCTGCTCGGGCCTGACCCATTAACCGCATGACGCCGGCATCGGTGCCACCATCCACAACGGTAATACCAAGTTCTTCAACGACAGGAGCTAAAAATTCTACGAATAGAGAGTGCAGGCAATGGCTATCTTCCGGATCAAGCTGACATGCACCCCCAATTAATACCAATACCGGACGCGACTTGCTCAAACCTACAGCCTCCAACGCAGACGGTAACGCTTGCCAAATTGGCACTTCAATTGCCTTTGCAGTCTGTCCACTGCTAAAGGTCAACAGAAGACTAGACAGATTGGAGGAGAGCATTAAGGAATGTAATAATTCAAACGTCTGAGATTTCTAAATATTAGCCTGCTTTCGGGAACGCCGCCGCATTTGCAATCGATGAATTTTAGTGAATTTCCAGTGAATTAGCCAAACAATATCGATGGACTTGTGATTAATTAGAAATCAGCCTGCCCATCCTCAAGGCAAGCAGGTAAGCTAGGTTTAGTTTGATCCTGCCGATTTATCCTAAGTTTATGATTACGATCGCCCTACCTAAAGGTGGACTGTTGAGTGACAGCATCCGGCTATTAAAGTCGGTTGGTCTAGACTTCAGTGCATTTCTAGATTCGTCAAATCGGCAGCTTGAAATTTGGGATGCAAACCATACTGCTAAGGCGCTCCTAGTCCGAAACTACGATGTTCCAGTGTATGTAGAATATGGTCAGGCTCAGTTAGGGATTGTAGGGTATGACATTTTGCGGGAAAAGCGGCCCCAAGTCGCCCACCTACTGGATCTTCAGTTTGGACACTGTCGCCTATCCGTAGCCGTCCGCGCTGCCAGTTCCTATCAATCTGCCTTGGAACTACCAGCCCATTGCCGGGTAGCTACCAAATTTGTGCAGTGCGCCAATGAGTATTTCAACCGCTTGGATCTTCCAGTAGACATTGTGCCACTTTATGGCTCGGTTGAACTTGGACCAATCACGGGCATGTCAGAAGCGATCGTCGATTTAGTAGCTACAGGTAGAACCCTCACCGAGAATAATCTGGTGGAACTTGATAAACTGTTTGACAGCACGGCACGATTGATTGCTCATCCGCTGAGCTATCGGTTAAACCGTGATCATCTACAAGCGTGGATTAATCGCATCGAAGCGGCTCTACCAACTGCTATTGTCTCCTAGCACTCACCGGCATTTGCCTAGTCAAATACGGATCTAAACGGATCTGAGTTAGACGCAAAATCGCTGTTCTACTTCATAAAAGTCAGGAATTGATCACAAAACTTAAGAAAATTTTAAGCTTTCTAGTTTTTTGCGTATAATGTACTCGTTGCCTAACGGTATGTCAGCTTGAGTACTCTTTCCTTCGCGCCTCTGTGTGAACAAGGAGTTTCAATCTGAGTCAGAGTAGTGAGCTAGCCTCCGCTTCTAGCGCCAGTTAGCCGCTGAAAGAGAGTCTTGTTCAAACTCCCATCATTCTGGTACTCATGGCTCTATCTACGGCGGACAGTATGAATCCAATTTTCTCCCTTGGGGTTAATCAACAACCTCAGACGATTAAGCAGCCACTAGTTCTGGCAGTTGATGATGACGATGATAATCTTCTGCTTTTAAGTTACGCGCTCGAAACATTTGGTTGCAAGTTTATCAGCCGATCGGATAGTCAAACTGCCCTAGATGTCGCAAGAACCTATCAACCCGATCTGATTTTGCTGGATATTCTGATGCCCCACGTTGATGGGATGGAGGTGGTACAGCACCTTAAGCAGGATCTCTCAACGTGCAACATTCCTGTAATTGCCGTTACCGCCTTGGCACGAGCCGAAGATCGGCAAACCATTTTGCAGGCAGGGTTCACCGACTACTTAAGTAAACCCTATATGTTGGAAGACTTAGAGGCTTTGATTCAACGCCACACTGGAGTATGTCCAACTAGCTAGGTATCGGATTCGGCTAAAGGGGGGCCCGAGTCTTAAGGCGCTGGGTTGCTGACGAAGCTCGGACAGTGGGTTCCATTTTCAGGACGGCAATAATGCCAGTTCGGCCCGTTTCTAGGGTGGCATCACTCAGCAGATCAATCACCTCTACATTCAGAACTTCTTCAATTAACTGCTTTAGTCGGGGTTGAATAGCATCGTCTAGTTCTGAACGTACTTCTTCAGCTAGCGTTGTCTGTCCTTCTTTCGCCAGGATTTGCTCAGGTTGAGTAATTGAATCTTCTATGACAATAACTGCTTTGCTGCCACATAATGAGCAAGTTATTTTGCCTGTGCGATGCCCTAACTCATCCCTGTAAAGTGCTTGAATACGTTGTGAAAGTGTTCGCTCTAGCTGACCATTCGTAGGAATCGAAGTATTCATAATGACATCTCCATACAAAATAGACCGCTGCCGACAAGCTAGAGAATGCAATCTCAAATCATGGTTCGAGGAATTGCTCTAAGTTGACGAGCACGGCATATAGCTAAGCCTTTGGGGACTGTAAAATACTGTGTCAAGCGTAGCGATCGGCTCAATGGCTTCACAAACATCTATCGGTGGATTTTGAGATATCAGGGGCACTCGCCAAGTCTGTCTTAAGAGAGACACCAGAGTTGGACTGGTTTTGCTGCTGTGATTGGCTACCTTCATTGGTCAGACAGTCGTCTGCTCAACGGAGCTTAAAAGTCAGAAAATCTTAACTAATCCCTAATTACTTGTTCTGATCACGTTTCAGATAAGTGGCTTCCATTCCCTCGACCTGTCCCTGTTAGTAAGAGGAACTATAAGGGGGCCCCCATCAAGAGATGTCACCCGGTTTGAAACACCATCTACGTGTTCTAGTGCTTGGCGCTGGCTTGAAGTTGCACCTGTAACTGACTTCTAACTGGCTTCTAACTAATGACTGACGGCAACGCCTTAGTAGAGCAGTAAGATAGTAAATATTTATAGGTACAATTTCTGCGTTGGTTATTCAGGCTGCTCAAACAGCATGGAAAGGCGTGAGCATTAAAGCGAGCGAGTGCATGGAAGAAACCCTCAAGGTTCTAGTAGTGGACGACGACGAAGTCGATCGGATGGCTGTTCATCGTGCTCTGACAAAGGCAAATGTACAGGTTCAACTCTCAGAGGCTAGAAGCTTTTCCGAAGCACTAACGCTATTAGAAGATGAGGTGTTTGATTGCGCGTTTTTAGACTATCAACTACCAGAACTGGATGGATTGATACTGGTGCAAGAGGTACGAAAACAGGGAATTCGAGTGCCGTTGGTGGTGTTGACCGGGCAAGGCGATGAGCAAATTGCCGTAGAGTTGATGAAAGCTGGAGCGACGGACTATCTAGCTAAATCTAGAGTCACCCCAGAGCGACTCGAACAAGTTTTGCGGAGCGCTATTCGGGTTTATCGAGCCGAGGTACAAGTGGCGATCGCTAACCAGCAGCTTCGAGAAACCAACGAGTTACTGTTGCGCAAGAATCAAGAATTAGAAGCACAACGCCAGCAAATCCAACTTCAAAACCTCAAATTATTAGAAGCTTCCCGCTTGAAGTCGCAGTTTCTGGCAACGATGTCTCATGAATTGCGCACTCCACTCAATGCCATTATTGGGTTTTCGCAATTACTCCTGCGACGCAGTAAAGGGGTATTGTCGGCTCAACAAGTCGATATGATCGAGCGTATTCTCAACAACGGCAAGCACTTATTAGAGTTACTTAACGACATTCTTGACCTCTCTAAAATTGAATCAGGACGACTGGAAGTCAAACCAGAAACATTCAATTTAGGACAAGTCGTTGGCGCTACAGTAGAAGAACTGCGATCGCTCGCTGACGAGAAGCACCTTTCCATCGAACTCAGCATTAACCTAGACGACCCACAAGTCTATAGTGATCCCCATCGCCTGCGACAGGTATTAGTCAATCTCCTGTCCAATGCTATCAAGTTTACCGATCGCGGAGAAATTACCATTGACGTCAGGACAAAGGCACCCGGTTGGGTTGTGATCACGGTGCGTGATACGGGTATTGGTATTGCACCAGAAAAAGTGAGACAAATTTTTGAACCGTTTCGGCAACTTGATCAAACTACTACCCGTCGCTATGCAGGAACAGGACTGGGATTAGCCATTACTGACTCACTCGTGCGGATGATGCATGGAAACATCACCGTTGAGAGCAAGTTGGGCGAAGGATCTGTGTTTCGAGTAGAATTGCCACAACAGTTGCCGCCCACCGATCGAGCAACTACTGCTAAAGCATTTAGCCTTAGTCGGTCTGATGTGTTATAGCAAAGCTAATGCCACTCGGTACTGACTAATCTTCCTTAAGAGAGAGATAGGGCAAACCCAACAAATCGTAACATAGAAATATCAAATCTCTTTATACCTTGCTTCATCCCTGCTTGTTTATAGGGATGAATGGCTATGATGCTCTCCGCCCGGTAAAAGTTCTCAACTGGTAGGTTAACGTGCGGCAATACCGAGGCGCATTCCTCTGGTTAGCGAAAGCTACACATGGGTATGAAAGCCGTTGTTTTACAAACAAATATAGACAGATATGCTTTCTGCTTCCCAACCTAGAACGAGTCGAATTCTCGCTGTTGATGATGTACCAGATAACCTCTATCTGATCGAAGCGATTCTAGAAGATGAAGGATATGAGGTGATTTTGGCAGAAGATGGGCCCTCTGCATTATCTCACTTGCATCGATCGCCGTTTGATTTGGTATTACTGGATATCATGATGCCTGGTATGGATGGCTATGAAGTAACTCGCCGTATCCGCCAAAATCAGACCCTTCCCTTTATTCCTATTTTGTTAATTACGGCTCATGAACAATCCAGCGTAGTAGAAGGGCTAGATGGAGGAGCCGATGATTTTATTCGCAAGCCATTTGACACAGAAGAGTTGTTAGCTCGGGTTCGATCGCTGCTGCGCTTGAAGCATAGCATTGACGAACGAGAAGCCATGAGTCGGCAACGCGAGGATTTTGTCTCTCGCCTGACTCACGATCTTAGAACGCCACTGGTGGCGGCCGATCGGATGCTCAACCTGTTTATGCAAGAAACGTTTTGCCCAATTTCATCAGATATGAAAGAGGCGATCGGCGCGATGATTCGCAGTAATCAAAACCTCTTACAAATGGTAAATACCCTGCTGGAAGTTTATCGCCACGAAGCAGGACAAAAAAAATTGACGTTTGCCCCCTGCAATTTACGTGAAATCATTGAGGAGATCATTGAAGAACTTCAGCCGCTTGCCGCAGAAAAGGGAGTCGCTTTAACGGCTGATTTTTCCAAATGGGATGCTCAGTCTGGAATTCAGTCCGGCGACACTACGATTGATACGATTGAAGTGATGGGCGATCGACTAGAACTCCGACGGGTTGTCGTCAATTTGTTGGGGAATGCGATTAAGTTTACCGAACAAGGTCACATTACTATTCGAGTGTTTGAAGCCCCATCGTCTGCTGAATCTGCTTCTCCATCGCCCAACCGTTGGATCACGATCGAGGTGGAAGATACTGGCTCAGGCATCTCACCGGATGATCAAGCTATTATCTTCGAGCGGTTCCGCAAAGGGAATCATAAACGCGCCGACAGTGGATTGGGGCTTTACCTGTCTCGTTGCATTGTGGAAGCCCATGGTGGCACGATCGGTGCGGTCTCAGAGTTAGGCAAAGGCAGCACATTTACTGTGAAGTTGCCGCTGCACGATTAAGAACCTTTGGATGAGAATCTTTTGACTAGTAGCTTTTGGGCAGACTGACTATAATGCACCAGCCTTAGCTAGTGGAGCGCCTACTTCCCTAGCCGAGAATTCACCAAATTCGCATGAGATTTAGAGAACTGTGCCAGTTTTTCAGAGACGGTGGGGTTATATAACCGCAAGTAGTTCCAGTAATTCTCAAACACCGCTTCTACATACCCCTTGGTCTCGGGAAAAGGAATTTCTTCCACAAATTTGTCCGGATCGTTGAAGCCAAATCGATTAATCCAATCGGCGACACTGCCTGGTCCTGCGTTATAACTGGCGACAGCAAATAATGAGTTGTTGTTATATTCTCGATGGGTAAAGTCTAAATACCACGTACCCAAATTGATATTGTCCTGCGGATCTTCTAGGTTGTACTGTTTTAGATTAATTTGATTAGCCACCCACTCTGCGGTTTCTGGCATCACCTGCATCAGCCCAGTAGCGCCAACGACCGATCGAATTTTCGGTTCAAATCGAGATTCCTGGCGAATCAGCGCCGTTACCAACATAGGATTTAACTGGCGTTGCTGCGACCATTGTTCGATCGACTGCAAATAGGGAAAGGGGTACAGCGCTTGCCAATAGTCAAGGTGGTGCTTCAGGGCAGCCACTTCTTGTTTCTCGTCGGGTTGCTCCCGAAAACTCAGGTTCGAGAGCATGAAAATTCCATCTAGATTATCATTGACCCCTAAACGAATCAAGCCGTCGGTGAATTGCTGAGCAACGGTAGGCTGAACCCGGTCTGTGTGCTCAACTTGCCACAGACTCCACGCATCGCGGGTTTGACCGAGTAAGTACAATTCTCTAAGGGCAGCTGATCCAGCAAGGGGTTCCGGACGAGTAGCAGGGCGCTCTACTTCTGGTGTTTTTTGGCGCACGGTGCTAAAGTCGCCCACATCCCAACCGAGTAAGACAGCCGATCGCCACGCATAGTAGGAACCTGGATAGTTGGCCAAGACATATTCATAGGACTGCCGCGCTTCGTCTGTTCTGCCGAGTTGTGCTGCCCATTTGCCTACCCAAAAAGCCGCTTCGGGGGCATGGACACTATCTGGATTTTCCTGAGCGAGTTGCCGGGCCCATTCCCAGGCTGCCTGGATATCTCCTTTCTTAAAATTCGCTTCTGCTTGTTGCCAGCGCAAGTCAGCCGCAAATTCTGAGCCACTGTGCTCTTTGAGAACTTGTTGTTGAATCTGGAGGGCTGTTTGCGGACTGTTTGCGGCTTGGAGAATGTTAGCTTTTGCCATCAAGGCTTCAGCGGTTCGATCGGGAAAGGTATTAATCACTTGATCGAGATAGGCAATGGCTTTGTCTGGTTTCTCTTCCAATTCGGCGAGTTTCAGCAGCGCTAAGCCTGTTTCTTTTTCCGAGGGAAACGCCTGCACTAAGGCTTGATATCGGGTTGTGGCAACGGTTCCACGGGCATCGAGTTGGGCCCCTCTAGCGGCGCGATAGAGGTTAATGGCAGAGGGAGGCGCTTTGGCATAGGCTTCGGCAGCACTGCCATATCGCTGAATTTCCCAGTAGGCAAACCCAATCGCTTCCCAATCGTCAGGGGTAAGTTGTCCTCCGTAATCAGTTCGAAGCCGATCGAGCACCGAGCCAATATCTGGCAGATAAACCCCGTGACGGGCGAGGAGCCGCATCAGATCTAGTTGTTTAGGATTCTGCTGCAATCGATTCACTGCAATTTCAACCGAGCGCGGATGAGACGGATGATCCGCAATCATCCGATCCCAATAAGCAGAATTGGTTTTACCTAAATGAAATAATGCTTCAGCCGCTTTAGGATGATTCGGATACTGCTTTACCAAGGCTTGCCAAGTCGCCTGTGCTTTAGCCGCGTCCCCAGTGGCGGCTTGTGCTTGGGCCCGCTTTGCCAGAATATGCGGAGCTAACACGTCATACTCGTGCTCTAATCCATCCAACCACGGTAATGCTTGTCCCCCTCGATCTTGCTCAATTAAGTCAACAGCCCGTAAGTAGCGAGCACGGGCCCGATCGAGCGATGAAGTTCCCTGATTGGCTAGTTCTTCCAGTTGAATGGCGCGATCGGTCGGTGAAACAGATGCTAATGCCAGGGTGGAGGTGGAAGGACGAGAATCCTCCAGGTCTGCCCCTGAGTTGATTAACTGAGCGCCAAACCATTGGTCTAGAAATGGTAGTTTGGCCGGGCCAACTAAGAAAACAGCCGAGGTGATTCCTCCTAGGGCCAAGCCTCCTAATCCGGCCCCCCACAAAAACCACCGTTTTTTGGAAACAGTTTGTGGGTTTGAGGACGATAGTGGCTTTGGTTGAGTTTGTTCCTGCTCCAGCATTCGTTTGTCAAGCTCACTCAGGTTGGATCGTTAGGATATTTACGTCTTTAAGACTTTAGTAAATCTAGCAAAGGTTTTAAGTTTTGTTGGTCACTTTGAATGAAGGATTCATGATTAGTTGACCACACTAAATTTTGACCACGCTAAATTTACAATCAATTTCACCAATCGAATTCTCGCGGGTGACTATCACAACAATGAAAAATTTGAGCAATACTTAAAGACATAATGATTTCAACCTGTGTTACTTTATGGAGCTTCGTGGGATAGATACCTCCCCCCTTCAGTGGTCTGGGGATTGTCTGGTGGTCGGTTTGTTTGAAGAGGCGATTGAATTATCGGGAGCGCTAGCAGAATTAGATCAATTTGTCTCGGGTACGCTGTCAGAACTGATTGCAGAATTTGAATTTAAAGGCAAAGAGGGCAGCAGTGCTGTGACGCGGGTTGGGTCTAATCATCCCATTCGTAAAATTGCTGTAGTGGGGTTGGGCAAGTCTGCTGCTCCGAAACTCGAAAGTTGGCGTCGGGCTGCTGCTGCTGCCGCCCGGTTGGGGAAGAAGGAAAAGTGCAAAACGCTGGGAATTAGCTTGCCGATTTGGAATGAAGATGCGGGAGTAACGACCCAAGCGATCGTGGAAGGAGTGGAACTTGCCCTGTATCAAGATACTCGCTTTAAGTCGGATACTGAGGAAAAGGGGCTGAAGCTGGAGCGCATTGATCTACTGGGATTGAGTGAACAGGATGCTGCTATTACGCGGGCGCGGCAAGTTTGCCTAGGAGTGAGTTTGGCGCGGGAATTGGTCGCGGCTCCGGCTAATATTGTCACTCCGATCACGATGGCCGAAACCGCAGAAGCGATTGCGCGGGAATACGGTTTAGATATTAAGATTCTGGAGCGCGAAGACTGCGAAAAGCTGGGTATGGGTGCATTTTTGGGCGTGGCTCAAGCGTCGGATTTGCCGCCCAAGTTCATTCATCTGATTTATCGTCCAGAAGGAGTGCCGCGTAAGAAAGTGGCGATCGTCGGCAAGGGTCTCACATTTGATAGCGGTGGGCTGAATATCAAAGGGGCCGGCAGCGGCATCGAGATGATGAAGACGGATATGGGTGGTGCAGCCGCCACGTTAGGAGCAGCGAAAGCGATTGCCCAAATTAAGCCAGATGTGGAGGTACATTTCATCAGTGCCGTTACGGAAAATATGATCAGTGGTCATGCCATGCATCCTGGTGATATTCTCACTGCTTCCAATGGCAAAACGATTGAGGTTAACAACACCGATGCTGAGGGGCGTTTAACCTTGGCAGATGCACTGGTCTACACCGACAAGCTAGGAGTCGATGCGATCGTTGATCTGGCTACCTTAACCGGAGCTTGTGTGATCGCACTGGGGGATGATATTGCCGGATTTTGGACGGAGGATGATACGCTGGCTAGTCAACTGACTCAGGCGTCGGAGCGATCGGGTGAAAAGTTGTGGCAGATGCCGTTCGAAGAGAAATATTTCGATGGTTTGAAGTCGGTTGTGGCCGACATGAAGAACACAGGGCCCCGCCCTGGTGGAGCCATTACCGCTGCTCTGTTTTTAAAGCAATTTGTGAAAGACACACCTTGGGCCCATATTGACATTGCCGGTCCCGTATGGACAGACAAAGAGAACGGCTACAACAACCCTGGAGCCACAGGGTTTCCGGTGCGAATGTTGGTCGATTGGGTCTTAAGCTAGCAAATCTCACCAAAACAAAGAAGGGTGGGCAATGCCCACCCTTTTACATCAGTGCCAATTTGGATCAGTGTAACTGTCGGTAAATACCGGACTGAATTAAAACTGATCCGCCGTTTGTGGAATCAATTCCCGCTTTTGCTCAGAGCGAATTTGCACCTTGCCATCGTCATCCACATCAACGATCGCCACATCACCGTTCTTCACCCGACCTGAGAGAATTTCTTCTGCCAGCGAGTCTTCCAACAACCGCATAATGGCTCGACGTAGCGGGCGTGCCCCATAGGTTGGGTTGTAGCCCTCTTCCACCAATCGATCCTTGAACCGTTCGGTGACTTCCAGGGTGATGCCTTGCTCCTCTAGGCGAGCAAAGATTTCCCGCAACAGGATATCGGAAATTCGCTTAATTTCGTCTTTGACCAACTGACGGAAGACAATGATCTCGTCCACCCGGTTAAGGAACTCTGGACGGAAGTATTGCTTCAGTTCCTCATTCACCAGCGATCGAATTCGATTGTACTGCGCATCAGCTGCATTTTCAGTGGCAAACTCGAAGCCCAGACCGCCGCCGCCTTTCTCAATCACCTTAGAACCAATGTTCGAGGTCATGATCAGCAGCGTATTCTTGAAGTCTACGGTGCGCCCCTTGGCATCGGTCAAGCGACCATCCTCCAGGATTTGCAGCAGCATATTAAAGACATCGGGGTGAGCTTTCTCAATCTCGTCGAACAAGACCACCGTATAAGGACGACGACGCACCGCTTCGGTTAACTGACCGCCTTCGTTATAGCCGACATAGCCCGGAGGAGAACCAATCAACTTGGAAACCGTATGGCGCTCCATAAATTCCGACATATCCAGGCGAATCATGGCTTCTTCTGAGCCGAAGAAGTAGGCAGCCAGAGACTTGGCCAATTCGGTTTTACCAACCCCCGTTGGTCCGGAGAAGATGAAGCTAGCGATCGGTCGGTTCGGGTTCTTCAATCCAACCCGGGCACGACGGATAGCGCGAGAAATTGCCTTAACAGCTTCTTCTTGGCCCACCATGCGCTGATGCAGCGTGTCTTCCATGTGCAACAGTTTCTCCGATTCAGATTCGGTGAGCTTGTTAACTGGAATGCCTGTCCAAGAGGCCACAATTTGAGCAATGTCTTCCTCAGAAACCACAGGCTGATCATCAGTATCTGATGTTTCCGATTTGCGATTCTTAGTAATCGCTTGAATTTCCGCTTTGATTTCCATTTCTCGATCGCGTAGCTCTCCGGCTCGATCGAAGTCCTGATTGCGAACCGCATCATCCTTGTCCTTGCGAACCTGACGCAGTTCCTTATCCAACTCCTTAGCAGCAGGCGGCAATTGAGAGTTAATCAAGCGCACCCGCGATCCAGCCTCATCGATCAGGTCAATGGCCTTATCTGGCAAATAGCGATCGGAAATATAGCGATCCGACAGCTTAGCTGCCGCTTCTAGGGCTTCATCCGAAATCTTCAGGCGGTGGTGCTGCTCATATCGGTCGCGCAGGCCATGTAGAATTTCGATCGTTTCGGTTACTGTGGGTTCGCCCACCATCACTGGCTGGAAGCGGCGTTCTAGGGCTGCATCGCGCTCGATGTGCTTGCGGTACTCATCCAATGTGGTTGCCCCAATACACTGCAACTCACCCCGCGCTAAGGCTGGCTTAAGAATGTTGGCCGCATCGATCGCCCCTTCAGCGGCTCCAGCCCCAATCAGGGTATGCACCTCATCGATCACCAAAATCACGTTTCCAGCTTGCCGGATTTCATCCATGATTTTCTTGAGTCGTTCTTCAAACTCGCCGCGATATTTGGTTCCGGCAACCAACAGACCAATATCCAGCGTAACGACTCGTTTGTCTTCCAAAATATCGGGCACATCACCGTTCGAGATGCGCTGAGCCAAGCCCTCGGCGATCGCGGTTTTACCCACACCGGGTTCACCAATCAGGACAGGGTTATTCTTAGTACGACGACCAAGGATTTGAATGACTCGTTCGATTTCTTTTTGGCGACCAACGACAGGATCGAGCTTTCCTTCAGCCGCCATCTGAGTCAGATTAGAGCCGAATTCATCCAGCGTTGGGGTTTTGGTGCGGCCTTGGCTGCCGCCCGTTGACACCTCGGCTGTCTCTCCTAGCATCCGAATGACTTGAGTCCGAACTTTGGAAAGATCTACACCCAAATTTTCCAAAACTCGGGCAGCAACCCCTTCACCTTCACGGATGAGACCTAATAGCAGGTGCTCTGTACCGATATAGTTGTGACCAAGCTGACGAGCTTCTTCTAGAGAAAGCTCTAGAACTCGCTTGGCGCGAGGAGTAAAGGGAATTTCAACCGCTACAAAACCAGACCCTCGACCAATGATTTTTTCAACCTCAATCCGAGCATCTTTAAGATTGACGCCCATGGATTTGAGAACTTTAGCGGCGACACCGGTCCCTTCCCCAATCAGACCCAAGAGGATCTGCTCCGTGCCTACGAAATTATGTCCCAGGCGACGAGCTTCTTCCTGGGCTAGCATGATCACCTTTATGGCTTTTTCTGTGAAGCGTTCAAACATGGCGTTCCTTTATCACCTGGTGCGTGCCGGTACGCTGATTTTAGCATAGGAGAATCCTCAAGCTGTTATGGACGAACAGCAAGTCAAAGGTAGGGATCACCGAAGCTCTTCGCGCGATTTTCCCTAAATTGATTGAGCCGCGTGCGAGGAGAAAACCTGGTGGGAACAGGATTTGGCGTGCATTGATGCTTGCTCAGATGAGACCGGCTCAATAGACGCCAGACCGACACCGGCGAAGGGTGTTTCCGAGGAGGTAGAAAAATTGCTCCCGAAGGGAGATTTTCATAAAAAGACGGTTACAAGTCAAGAGATAGGTCAAAAAACCATGCTTAGGAGTTTGTCATATGGCGATCGCGCCCAACCTGCCAATTGCATTGCTGCAAGCGATCGATTGCTACTCGTCGCCATTGCTGTAGGGTTTTAGAAAAGTCTGGATGCTGCAACCCACCCCGCCACAAAATCAGGGCATCTTCCCCATTGTCTTGATAATAACGCTTGCGCCGTCCTGCTGTCTCAAAGCCAAATTGTTGATAGAGGGCGATGGCCGCTTGATTAGATACTCGCACCTCCAGCGTTGCCCATCTTAATTCTCGTCGCCACGCCGAAGACAGTAGTTCAGTTAAAAGCAACTGTCCTAGCCCTTGTCGCCGATAATCTGGATGGATCAACAGCAGCGTAATATGAGCTTCATCCGCGATCGCCCAGAGACAGCCAAGTCCAAGCAGGAAGTTGGGAATTAGCGCTCCCTCATCTATTTCCTGTTCCCTATTTCCCATTCCTTGAAGAATCAACAAATCGCTGTTGGGGCTTTCCAATTCTCGACGATAACCGTCCAACGTCCATAAACCACCCAAGCAACGGCGATCGAGTTCAACCGCAGCAGACAACCGCTCAGCCGTCAGGGGTTCAATTTCAAGCCTATTCACACCGTTCGCTCACACACTCAATGCACTCATCGAAGCTACACCATCGATGGACTCGATCGATTCATTCGAAAACGTTCAACCTGAGTACAGCCCTCAATTGTACACTGGTTAAATGAATCGTTTATTGAACAAACCTCTGAAGCAGTTTACGCTTACAGGCTAAGGAACGCTGAATTTTTCAGGATAGTTTGACTTTCAAGGATATAGTGTACGAATGATAGTAACCTCTGCGACAGAGGCGGTCACTTCTGGCCGCCAATATTTGCCGACATCTTCACTAGGCTCCGCTGGCTCACCGAATCAATCTCTCCTGCCACTCACGGCGACGGTTAATAAGAACGATCATCTGGAGGTAGGAGGATGTGACGTGCCCAGTTTGGTACGCCGATTTGGCTCACCTCTCTATATCCTAGACGAGGAAACCCTGCGTAGGGCCTGCCGACAGTATCATCAAGCTTTTCAGCGCTACTATCCGGGTGAGTCGCTGGTGATTTATGCCTCCAAAGCGTGGAACTGTTTGGCAGTGTGTGCGATCGTTGCCAGCGAAGGACTGGGAATTGACGTGGTTTCAGGGGGAGAACTCTACACTGCTTTGCGCGCAGGAATGAATCCTGAAGTCATCTATTTTCATGGCAACAACAAATCGATAGACGAGCTACAGTTTGCGGTGGAAGTCGGTTGCACGATCGTCGTAGACAATTGGCTAGAGCTAGAAACGTTGGCAAGGATGCAGGATGCTCTTCAACCCCCAACCCGGATTCTGCTGCGCCTTACCCCTGGCATTGAATGCCACACGCATGACTATATTCGCACTGGACACCTAGACAGCAAGTTTGGCTTTGATCCCGATCAGCTTGAAGATGTATTTGCTTTTGTCAGCCAGCAACCTGCTCTAGAGTGTGTAGGACTTCATGCCCACATTGGCTCGCAAATTTTTGAACTGCAACCCCATCAAGACTTAACAATGGTGATGATGCAGTGGATGAGCAAGGCGGCCACGTATAATCTACCCGTGCGCGAATTAGATATTGGTGGTGGTTTGGGCATTCGCTATACCGAGCAGGATGATCCACCCAGTATTGACGAGTGGGTCCGGGTGATTTGTGAAGGGGTGGTGGCTGCTTGCGAAACCCTTCAGATGCCATTACCAAAACTGATTGCTGAGCCGGGACGATCGCTGATTGGCTCTGCTTGTGTCACTGCATACACCGTTGGCAGTCAAAAAGTAATCCCAAATCTGCGAACCTACGTTACTGTAGATGGCGGCATGTCTGATAATCCTCGCCCTATTACCTATCAGTCAATCTACCGAGCGGTTATTGCCAATCGCATGTCGGCAGAAATGACAGAAATGGTGGCAGTAGCCGGAAAACACTGTGAGTCAGGTGATATTGTCATCAAAGAAGCGCGGCTGCCTCAAACAAAATCGGGTGACACGTTGGTTGTTATGGGCACTGGTGCCTATAACTACAGCATGGCGTCCAACTATAATCGCTTGCCTCGTCCGGCAGCCGTTCTAGTGAATGCGGGTGAAGCCGACGTGATCCTGAAGCGGGAAAGTTATCAAGACTTAATTCAACATGACTGCCTACCAGAAAAACTTGTAGAGAAAGGATGAAGAATTAAGCCAGAGGGATGAAGAAGACAGCTTGCAGTGGAAGATAGATGATGAAGGGGTTCTAGGCTAGAAGAGTTTTGAGTATTGAGTGTTGAAGTTTGAACTATCTTTTTTGACCAGCAAGCTTCACGATTAAAAATGCAAGACTTTATCGATCCTTTACCTCGAATTAGTTTGGTGTTCGATAACGCTCACATAAGTCATCGGACCTCCCGGTTAAGTTTTCATCCTTCTGATATCACTTAAGCCAGAGTCGAGCAGATGGGATCTCTGTTGGAGCAATTGCTGAAAGATCTGGGTTGGACTTGGTCCTTGCCATTGCTCCGTGCGATCGATGTGGGGTTAGTCCTGCTACTCACCTACATGCTATTGGTCATTATCGGTGAGCGGCACACTCTCTGGATGGTCAGAGGGTTAATTATCCTGATGTTGTCCTCGGTCTTAAGTAGTATTTTAGGGCTAACGTTGCTGACCTTTGTTTTAGAGAAACTTGTGATTGGTTCGGCTGTGGCGATGGCCTTTATTCTTCAAGCCGAATTTCGCCGTTTGCTAGAACAACTGGGACGCGGAGAAGTGCTTCAACTTTTTCAACCTAGCCGCCGAGCAACGCCCAAACCCGATAGTGTGATTGACGAGATTGTGGACGCAGTTAAAGAACTTTCTCAAAACCGAACGGGCGCATTATTAATCTTAGAAACCGATCGCCCGGTGGATGAGCGAGATTTTTCGGTTCCTGGCGTTCGGCTAAATGCCGAAGTTTCCAAAGAGCTACTGCAAACGATCTTTCAGACCTCTACCCTGCTTCACGACGGAGCCGTTTTTATCCGTGGCTCACGGGTGATATCAGCCGGAGTGATTTTGCCAATTTCCGATCGCACGGCTTCGCGACAGTTGGGAACGCGCCACCGAGCCGCGATGGGAATTACCGAGCGAGTCGAAAATTGCGTATGCGTAGTTGTATCTGAGGAAACCGGATCAATTTCGCTGGCAGAAGGGGGCAATCTAAATCGACCCCTAACAAGCAGTAAACTGAGGGAACTATTGCGGGAACGTTTTTCCCCTTCGGTTGATCCAGAACGGGTGGCTCCTTTGCGCAGTCTTGGTCGCAAGTTGAGTGCCCGCATGATCTTGCTGTTTCCACGTCTTGTTCGTTCTAAATCATCGGCTTCTCGGGAGAAAAAATGACTGTCAACCCAACCATCCAACGAGAGTTACCTGCTGACTTGGTCCGCGATCGCCTACCCCGGCATGTAGCGGTCATTATGGACGGTAATGGTCGCTGGGCCAAACGGCAGGGCTTACCTCGGATTATGGGGCATCGGCGCGGCGTGGATACGTTGAAAGATATGCTGCGCTGTTGCAAAGATTGGGGAATTTCAGCCCTAACTGCCTATGCCTTTTCTACGGAAAACTGGGGACGACCGTTAGAAGAAGTTGATTTTCTGATGACACTGTTTGAACGCGTCCTGCGTCAAGAACTGCGAGAAATGATGGCCGAGGAGGTACAGATTCACTTTGTGGGTAATTTAGATGCACTGCCCAAATCGCTGCGAGAAGAAATTCAGCGATCGATGGCAGAAACCCGCAACAATACGGGCATTCGGTTTACCGTAGCAACCAATTACGGCGGTCGCCAGGAAATTATTCAAGCTTGCCGAGAAATTGCCACCAAGGTGCAGCAAGGGCATTTGCAACCGGAACAAATTGATGAAGCTCTATTCGAGCGCCATCTGTATACGGCTGGGCATGCCGACCCGGATTTGCTTATCCGCACCAGTGGCGAAATGCGCATCAGTAACTTTCTGCTGTGGCAAGTGGCCTATGCAGAACTGTATGTCACTAATACCCTTTGGCCCGATTTCGATCGTAACGAGTTTCACCGAGCCTTGAGTGCCTATCAACAGCGCGATCGGCGGTTTGGCAAGGTTAAGGTCTGAGCAGGTTTTGGGTCATCCTATCGGCTCAACCCAATGAAAGGAATGACCGCATCGTAGCGGTTGAAATGAGGACATCTGTGCCAAGCACCTACTGCTGCGATCGAGCAGTGAATTGGCCGTGAATGCTGACGGCATATGGCACCAAGTAGGTTAAGCACGCAGAAATCCAACGCTCTTTGGTCATTTTCCCTTTAACCAATGCCATTCCATGATTGATGGTGAATAACAAAGACCCGATAACCAAGGACACCCGAACGGCAGTCTTTGCCAACTTCGGATCGCTCAGGCTTGCCAGATAGCCCCTCATCTGCTTCATTCCCTTGTCCCAACCGCATACATCTTGAAAGTTATACAGTCCAGAGGTAGATGTCATAAAACCTGCTACAGCCTCTCAAGGTCATGCTTAGCCACTCGGTCTCGTGCTTCAACTTGATCTGTAGCTTGGTTTGTCTCCTCAGGTTCTTGAGTATCTACCTCACCCTCTGCTTCTAACCAAGGAGAATCGTAATGATTCCAAGGCAGAATTGGGTTATTCGGCAAGTTGCGAGTCAGAACTGTAATGTTCTTCATGTCGGGCTTAGGCAGCTTCACACGCTCGGCAGAACTTGCAAAATATGCGCTTCTAGGACTCATAGGTTAGACCTAATCGACAATTGGGACTGGTTCGAGGTTGGGTTTGAGATGTTTAAGACTCAAGCTAGCCCCATGACTAAAGTATACTCTTCTGTCCCAAAACCGCAAACAGCATCACTGAAAGGACATGGCTCAAGGTAATAATGACCAATCCCCAAACGACGTAGGTGGCGATCGATAAGGCTTGCGTAATGTCGTCGAGGCGCTGTTTGTTGGCTTTATACACCTCGACAAAGTTAGTCAGCATCTGAAGGCGATACTCATCCGGTGACATGGATAAATAGTGCTCCAACGATTCTGGGTCTTCTAAATTGGGTGTTACAAGAGGCTGGCGCGGCAAGACGGCATAGATCAATACGCTGAAGCTAAGAAAAAAGCCCACAATTTCTAAGACGCTGAATGGGCTAATGGTAAACAGCAGCCGCGAGATGGACAGTACCGTGAGCAGAGCCGTGTTGGTTACAAACAGAATATTTAATTGTGTTAACGACAGTTGTCGAAACTGCTGCTGTTGATCGAGCACGGATTTAGCATCTTGCAGAGCTAGGTTGACAGTGACGATAAAATTATCCTGTTTTGGTTCAGGCGCAGTGGTGGCAGAGAGGTTAGGCTGGTCGGCGTGGGCAACCATTGATGCATGAGATTTAGAGTTTTACAGGAATTTTGAGGCTGAGCTAATCGGTGTGCAAGTAGTCAACGATCGCCTTGGCAATAACATCGTTTCCATCTGTTTTAAGTTTCTCAGACCGGCGCGGCGGCCGGGGAGGTTCCTGAAGAAATTGCCAATCCCCTTGGAAGAATTCTGTGGGCGACAGAATGCGGTGATGATGATAGTCCTGAATGCCCGCAATTAAAACGGGAGCTTCGGCAAAGTCATCGCGGGTGATGGAGACAATCGGCACACCCAACCGGCAGGCTTCGGCAAAGGTGCTATACCCCGGCTTAGACACGACCTGACTACACAGAGGCATAAAATCTACGGGGCGAAAGTCAGGCTGATGAATTTTGAGCAGATTCGGTAGATCAGGTGCTTGGCGGTCAAACGTGATGAACTGCCAGTCAGGATAGCGTTGCAGATTGTGGTACGGGATCTGCTCAAGCCCTAATCCACCGAAGGTTAACAAGACGGTGCGCTCGATCGGCGTGGTGATGTGGAACTGAGTCCGGAGGTCTGCCTCAGCATAGTGAGGCGAGCCGCCGGTAAAGCCCACATCGGTCACTGTTGGGAAAGCACTCATCGGTTCATGCAACGGTAAGCGAAACAGGTGGCTACATTGGCTGAAGCGATCGGCAATCCAATCGGCCATCTCCACAAATTCGCCGCCCCAGGGTCGGTAGACAAAATCCCAGCCAAAATTGCTGACCATCCAACAGGGAATCCCGGCCGCTTGGGCAATGGCAGCGGCGATCGGCGGAATATCAGCCATCACCAGCCGGACACGATTTTGGCGGATAAAGTTCACTTCTGCGGCTATAGTACGTCCCTCTTGGGCCCGAATCTGCTTCAGTTTCTCTAAGGTGGCCACCTTATCCATCGTAATGCTGTCTCGCTGCACCACCCCAATATCTAACGGTTGCGGTCGGTGGATAAAATCTTCGCGCAGGTAAGACTCTAGTAGCCAGCGCGGAGCCGTTGTTGTCAGAATCAACAGCACCTCTGGACACAGCCGTTTCACGGCTGCCAAAAGCGCAGCCGTGCGAGTAGCGTGACCGAATCCGTGGTTTGTGACAGCCGCATAGAGAATGGGTTGAGGCATGGTTTTGGGAAGTTGGGGGTCGGGAGTCGGGAGTCAGGGGTCGGGATAGAAGTTGGCTCATCCACTGATTCGTTCTCTCATCCTTGCTCCGTTTCTCATCGGCGCTCCCAAATTCCTACATAAATTCGATCGCCTGCTTGTTCGATGACGCCTTGAAAATTGGAGGTTTCGATCGGATGAGAGGGGGCTTGACCTCGACGCACCGCTTCTAATCCTTGTTCAATGTCGCGAGTGAGGCCTGCTTGCAACATGCCGTTGAGGGCAGTACGCATCACGTTGAAATCCATGTAGGGCACAAAGTAGGCTTCGGTTTGGCGCAGTCGATCGGTCTGCTGATCGTAGATATAGACCAAATCGACTTGATCGGGAAAGATGTAGATAGAAGTACGTAAGCCGCTGCCGTCCTCTCGCACTTCTGCGGGATCGCCCAATCGGTTTACTACAGTTTGTTCGCTGACCCCCGGTGGAAATCCGGGCACGCTGCGAATGGTGGCGCTGGTAGACGAAGGACGGTTGGGTCTGGTAGGTGGCTCCACTCGTTCTGGTGCTGCGGGTTCCTCGGTGGGTACTTCCTCGGGTTCCTGGGTGCGATCGGCATTGTCAACATCAGGTGGCAAGGCAGATGCTTCCGGTTGGGCAGGAGTAGGGACGGTTGGTTCCTCGGAGGGAAGAATTTCTGGCTCGATCGAAATGGTTGGCGCGTCGGTCACGTCTACGGGGGCCGTAGCGTTAGGCGGAGTTGCCGTTTGGGTAGAGTGATAAAGTACGGTTCCCACAGCCGCAATCGCCATACTCGCCAAGGAAGCCAACCCCAGCAGAAGCCATCCGTTACCTCGCGAGCGTGGAGTTGGAGAAGCAACCATCGGCGCAGGTGTGGCGATCGTTCTAGGTGAAGCGTTTGGGAGAGGTGGGCTGACGGCTAAGGTGGCAGCGGTAGACGGCGCAGGTGCGCGTGTCGCTGGGGTTGCTTTGGTTGCTGGCGGCGTTCGACGCGGAGACTGAGGACTGATGGCAACGGTCGCAGCAGAGGACAAACCAGAACCAGTCACACTGTTGGTTGCTTGGGTCGATATGCTAGGCGACGGTAGCAGTGCCATCCATTCTCGAACGCTTGCAGGGCGCTGCTCTATTTCCATTGCCATACCGCGTAAGATCGCTTGGTTTAAGGCGGGACTAATGTGGGGATTGACCATCCGTGGTTCTGGCATGGTTTGCCGATCGCGCAGGATTGAAGCTACCGGAACCCGTGCGGTTACCAAGGCATACAGAGTCGCAGCCAAGGCATAAACATCGGTGGCGGGCGATCGTTTAGCCTTCAACATGTACTGCTCAACAGGGGCATACCCCACTGTTACTAAATTAGTGTGCGCCTCGGTTTTACCAGGTACAAATTTGCGGGCGATGCCAAAGTCAATCAACACCACCTGATCGGTTTGGTCGCGCAGAATAATATTCTCTGGCTTGATATCTCGATGCAGTAAGCCCTTTTGGTGAACAAGATCCAGCGCCGAGCCAATTTGCCGGATGTAGTGAACGGCCAACGCTTCGGACAAAGGATGATCGGGAAAAACCACTTGCTCTAGCGATTGACCGGGAATGTAGTCCATTACCAGATAGGGAACTCCATCTTTCACAAAGAAATCGCGCATTCGCACAATATGAGGATGCTCACAGAGTTTTAGCCGCTTGGCTTCATCCCGAAATTTCTCAACCAGTTCAGGGAACTGCGGATCGTTTTGAAAATCTGGGTTGAGTGTTTTAACGACGTAGGTTTCTTGCAAGAAGTGATGCGTGGCTTTAAAGGTGACGCCAAATCCACCCCGACCAAGCATTTCAGTTAAGGTGTACTGTCCGCCCTGCAATGACTTGCCAATCAGCGTGTCCATGTTTCCCTCGATAGTACCCTCGATGTAACGTTCGATGCCGACGAGTTCCGTTCACTCACTTTAGCTCAAGCCCTAGATTGGCAGGGGGCGGCAGTGGACAGATGTTTTTAAGGCCAACGCTGCCCTCAATTTAGAGCAATCGAGTTTACGTTAAATTACGTTACAAAGATTATGTCGCTATAAGGCGGTTTCATCACCTTGAAGCGGTAGTTAGAGCGCTATTTCACGAAAGTTCTTCTATTTTCGTAGGTGTTTGTTTATACTGAACCCAAGGTGACAGTCAGCTCGCGTAACATTCCTTAGAGGACGCGATCGGCAATGAGCATTATCCGCTACATTGCTTAAACGACGAAACGGTTTATGTTGGATTACAACAGTTAAGTACTTCAGAATTGCCGTCCTATGGCTGATTCCCCCTTGCCACCTGAATCTGAACCAGCTGAACTCCTTGCAATGAGGGCTTCGCGTACTGGTACAAATTCTCAGTCTTATGCCGTTGCTTGGTGGGGATTGTGGATTGTACCAACCTTGATCTTCTCGGCAGGTGCTGGGCTTTGGGCTGTGAAAGATTTGTTAGAATTACCCAGCTTTCCCCAATGTCGATCGATTTCACAGGTTGATAGTACGGCGTCGGCGCGATTATATTGCGCTGAACAGTTTGCTAACCAACAAAAAGTGCCAGATCTACGGCGGGCAATTCTGTTAGCAAACAGCATTGCCGAACAAGATCCGCTCTGGGTGGAAAGCCGTCGTGCGATCGAGCGTTGGTCGCGATCAATTTTGGAAACCGGCGAGGCAGAGTTTCAGGCAGGTCAACTAGAAACCGCGCTGAAAACGGCCCAATCCATTCCAATGAGCGTGCATACCTATGCAATCGCCGAGGAACGGATGGAACGCTGGCGATCGGTGTGGGAGCGAGCCAAAGCAATTTATGATCAAGCCGAGGACGAAATTGATCAGCGCCAATGGTCAGCAGCAATGAACACCGCCAGGGGCTTGTTGACGATTGGCAATCGGCACTGGAGCACAACGAAATATCAAACCTTGTTGCGATCGCTACAGGCATCCAAAGAATCACAATCCTTTCAAGCAGCCGCTCAAGCTCGATCGTCTCAACGCCAGAGTAGTGCTCGTAACTCTGAATCCTTTGAAGATTATTTTGCACGACGCGATCGAGAACGCAGCGCCGAAGATGCCGCCTACTTGGATGAGGCATATCAGCTTGCCGGTGCCGGAAGCCTGTCAGGACTGAGAAGCGCAATCGATGAAGCATCTCGCATTTTGTATGGCAGTTCTCAGTATGCGGAGGCGCAGCAAGCCATTGAAGGGTGGAGGAATCAAATTGAAATCATTGAAGATGCCCCCTATCTTGACCGTGCCAGAGCGCTAGCCAACCAAGGCGATTTGACCTCGCTAGAGGCGGCGATCGATGAGGTTAGAAATATTGGCTGGGGGCGGGCCCTGTATGATGAAGCCTATGCCGAAATGCAGCAGTGGCGGGAAACGGCACATCAGCTTCGGGTACAAGCCCAAGCAGAGCAACTCGAAACCCTAACGGCTCCTACGACTGAAACCAATTCGTCACAGCCAAATTTATTACAGCCAACTTCGCTTCAGCCTCATCCAGTCCCTGTTGTGCAAACAATAGAGACGGTTGGAACAACAGAAACCAGCCAACCAGGGAATCTGCTTAATTGACCATCATTTGACCATCATTTGATTCATCAATTTTTCAACCTGCAATACTACGTCAACCAATCAATCGTTCAATGTTGAATCAGTTCAATGTTAACTGTCCTCGATTTGAGGAGCGTTACCTAGGGGATCACAGGCAATTGCAGCTGTGACGCTCGATCGCCATCGCTGTAGATTGTCACCGTGATGACCCTCGCATCCATTAAACGTCCCTGGCCCGATCGATCGCCTGTTCCTGCATTGACAGCATAGGCGGGGAAACAAGCACCACTGAGACTGAGGCGGATCGCGCTGCCCTGAGGAATACAGATGCAGGTGGGTTGTAGCGTGAGAAGGTGAGGAGTGAGGGGTTGAGGGGCGGGCATCGGAGATTGGGAAGGGGATTGGGAAGCAGCGGCAGGCATCTCAACTTTGCCCACTGGTTGGTGAATGTACAGATAGCCTTGACTGAAGTTGAACACGCTACCATCAGGTTTTACTTCTGATAGAATCGCACAGACATCAAACGACGCTGTATCTGCTGTGCAGTATAGTTCGATCGTCGTCGCACCCGCCAAGTGCAAATCTGTTTCCAAAGGAGCGGAAGTGTAAGTCACCACATCACTGCGGCAATCTATGTTCGATCGATCGAATGACCCGGCTGGAAAAGCTGCATGACCACCGAGAGCCGGAACTGGACGCCACGGATCATGGACGAAGGTGTCAGGGGTTGAAGGCTGCGGGTGAGGGGGTGGGGATTGAGTTAATGTGCCAGCGCGATCATCTAAGGAAGCGAGTCCAGTGGTTTGCAAAAAATAGAATGTTTCAGGATGGTCCGGTGGGAAGCGATCGAACTGCCGCCACTGGTTAGTGCCCATTTCGAATAAGCAAACCGGGGCTTCGTTCAGCAGGCCTGTATCTATCCCTTTAAGGACCTGATCGAACCAGCGCAGTTGCAGCCGATCGATTGGGCTATTGGCCTCCGGGCCATAGTCGATCGCGCCTACTCTGCGTCCCCAAGGCAAATGCGCCCACGGACCTACAACGAGATGCTGTGGGAACTGACTCCGGGATGCCATATGGTTGTATAGCTTTAACGTACCGCGCAGATAGGTATCAAACCAGCCACCAATGTGTAGCATTGGCAGATCGGTGTTGTGAAGAAGCAAGCTAGGAGAAAGGTGACGCCAATACGGATCGGAGGCATCTGCGCGATCGAGCCAAGTGTGATAGTGCGAATCGGGAGCCAATCGTCGCAAAATTCCCGATCGAGCACAAACCGGATCTGACAGCGATGGATTGCGCGACGCCGCATACAAAGTGTGATACGTTTCAACGTTGTTTTGTCGGCGGGCTGTTTCTGCGGCAAGTTGAATCGCCCAACTGAGGTTCATCTGATAGCAAAACGCTCCTCCTTCATAGGCCCAGTCTTGATAAAGGTCATAGGCCGTCATAGCAGGACAGATCGTTTTTAGGGCAGGGGGTTGCGCTGCGGCTGCATAAAGTTGCGTCATGCCCTGATAGGAGAACCCATACATGCCAACTTGCCCGTTGCTTTGCGGCAAATTAGCAGCCCAGGCAATTGTATCTTCGCCATCTTCTCTTTCATGGGCAAACAAATCGAATATTCCTTCTGATGTGCCTCGTCCTCGGACATCTTGAATCACCACAATATATCCATGGGCTGCATACCAGCTTGGGTGAGCATACACCACCGTCGAGGCAATCGATCGTCCATAGGGTTGCCGCATCAGCAGTACCGGAAACTCAGCATCACTGTCGGGATAATAAACATCGGCATCAAGACGCACTCGATCGCGGGTATACAGGCAGCTTGTTTGTTTGGAGCGGACAGAAAACATAGGAGGTGAAGCTATCTATAGCGGGTGATTTGTCTAAATTCTCCTCCATCGCGTTGCCTTAGTGAGAGCGACAGAACCAACCCAACACATTGATATCTCCCCGCATAGCTTCTAATTCCTGTTGGTGCTGTTCTGCCATCTGGTAATACCACTGACAGTATGCTTCCAGAGCTTCTCGTTGTTCTACCTCGCGGTGAAAATCATGAGTCGCTTGATACACCTGAAAAATTTCCTCAACGTCTGGTTGGGGAATCGGAATAATCTGTTGTAAAAAATCAGCCA
Source organism: Thermocoleostomius sinensis A174 (assembly GCF_026802175.1). Taxonomy (NCBI): domain Bacteria; kingdom Bacillati; phylum Cyanobacteriota; class Cyanophyceae; order Oculatellales; family Oculatellaceae; genus Thermocoleostomius; species Thermocoleostomius sinensis. The sequence goes on from NZ_CP113797.1 coordinate 421,103, forward strand.
TTGCTGTCAATAAAGGGGCGGGTCTAAAATAACCCGTTCTTAAGAACGGTTTTCGCCGTCTGCTGTTATCGTGATCATAGCAATCGTAGCTCCTGCGATCGCACCCTCTTTTGCTATCTTCAAATAAATCACAGCCAACCGCGTAAACGATAAACACCGATACCAATATACTCTTTCAGCGCTCGTGTAAAATGATACAAATTTCCAGCCTCTGGAAGCAAGTTTAACAGCTTGCCTTCGAGGGTCTTGAGCGAATCCTGCAATTCACTCTCCCCTACCAAGAAGTCAGTAGGAGCGGGAATCGCATCGATGCCCTGCTTTTGAAAAATAGCAAGCGATCGGGGCATATGCATAGCAGAGGTTACGAGCAGCACCCGGTTGAAGTTGCGTTGCTGCAAGATCTGTTTAACATTCACTGCATTTTCGTAAGTATTCAGTGACGTTGGATCTTGCAAAATGGCTGAACTGGGAACTCCCAAAGCTTGGGCAATCGCCGCCATGTCGGCCGACTCGGAGGCGCTGTTGTGTCCCTCCCAATCAATTCGACCACCGCTAAGGATCAAAAATGGAGCCTTTCCCTGCTGATACAATCGGGCACCGTGGACAATTCGATCGCTCTCTTCCATTAAGTCAATCCAAGGGCGTGGTTCCTTTTGGGGGCGGGTGGCTCCACCTAGCACAACAATGGCATCAACCGTCGGCAGATCTGCCGTGGGTATATGCTGAGATTCTAACGAGTACAACAGTCGTCCTGCGACTTGTCCGTTACTGGGAATCAAGATCACGAGCAGCGCCAACAGAATGAATATCGCTGAGAGGCGGGGGCGCTTCCAAAGTGTAAATAGTGCTCCAATTAGCAACAAACACGCTAAGCCAATTGGATAAACGAATAGGGGAAGAAGTTTTGAGAGAAAAAGAAACATTGTGAGAGGAGGAAATGGAAAATTAGAAATTGACAAGCCTAAGAAGTAAACACTATTTTTAGTAATTAATTAAACTTGACAACCATAAGACCAAAGCTTAGAAGACTATGAAAAATCTTGTAGACTAAGAATCTGTAGGTTAACGTTAATTTTTTATAGAACCAACCAAGGAACAAACCAGAAACAATGCCTTCCATTTCAGAGAAACATTCCAACTCACTATTGCTATGTTTATTTAACCTCTTGGCAGACTTTGATGGTCAAATTTCTCCAGCAGCCATTCCAATTTTAGCCGAGCTAAGAACTCGTTCCGATGCATTGCCTCCTCTCTATGCCGATGTGTTGGGTTTACCCTTCAGTGCAACCTGTGCTGAGTTGGTCGATCGCATTGAATCGCTAACGCAAGAACAGATTGCGATCGCGAGTTATGCCTTTCAAATTTTCCGTTCCTATGAGCAACTGTTGAAGGTCAAGAGCGGAACAATGGCATCCGAACAAAAAGCAGCGTATGAATCGCAGCTAGAACGGGTACGGTTGGTGATTGTCCGTACCCGCGCTGCTTTGGTTGAAGCCCTGCACCAAAATTCGTGATCACCATTCATGCTTCGATCGCCCTTATATCCAGATAAAGCATCACTTGGTATTCATTCCACCTAACAGTGCTTGTAACCATAGCCATCGTCCCCGGCTATCTTTTTCTAGCAATGGATCGGGAACGGGAAATGAGCGCTGTTCTAAAGGAATAAACAACCCAACGCTGGCATTATAGGCAAACACCACCCCCGATGCCAGTTCATAAACCCATGCATGGAGATTTAGTGTACCAGCGTGAAGTTTCGATCGAATAACGGGATAGGTCTTTAAATTCTCTACTTGGGTTAACACATTTTGCTTAACGGCAATCTTTAAAAGTTCTTCAGGTGCATACTCTTGATCGCTGTAATTATCTACAATTAACCGCCGAGTCGCTTCAGCATGGTGCTTGAGCCAGTCATAGACCAACGGCATCTCTTCGGCTAGGTTGCCAATTTGCAACAGCCCTTTCATTGCGCCGCAATGAGAGTGACCACAAATAATAATGTCTTTAATACCCAAAGCTTGAACCGCATATTCAATCGCCGCCCCCTCGGCGTTGTTCGTTGAATTATAAGTTGGAATAATATTTCCTACATTACGCACTACAAATAAGTCTCCCGGTTGAGCTTGGGTGATCAAAAACGGATCAATGCGAGAGTCAGAACAAGTAATGAACAAAACTTCTGGAGATTGTCCATGGGAAAGCTGTTGAAATAGTTCGCGGTACGTTTTGAAGTGGTGGTTATGAAATTCATTGAGTCCATTGATAATTCCTGCCATTGACATATTTTCAGTCCTCTCTGCATCTGAAATAGGGATTGGAGCCACAACGGAAACAATCGTGAACGATCGTGACTTGAAGCGATAGCGGGTTTAAGTGGCAGTCTGCACCCTTGAGTAATCTTGAGCGAATCAACAAACCAAACCGTCTAGCAACAGCTTAGTGTAGCCAATTTCAACCAACCTGTAAGGACTCAAATCACTCTGGTCCTTTAATTTAAAGCCTAGACTCAAATTCAATTCATTGGCAGCAGGTAGATGGTATTGAAGGTCACGTGCCTCGCCGTTGGCTGTCTCTTGGTACAGTTAGAAAGTTTGATGCAGGGCAGCAAGGATGATCACGATTCAAGTAGAACCACAGGCAACCAAGGATGACGCGGTGACAGTGATGGAGATTGTTCGATCGTTTAATCAGCAATTTTTTGCACCGACTCAGTGGCGATCGGTGACAGTGCTGGCTAGAGACGAAACAGGTGCGATCGTCGGGGGCGCATTGGGTGACATTGGCTGTGGTTGGCTTTACCTTAGCGTATTAGGGGTTCGCGAAGATTGGCGGCGGCAGGGAATAGGTACAGCGTTACTGCAAGCAGTCGAACAAGAAGCACAAACCCAAGGCAGCATTGGAGTATATCTGGAAACGATCGAGTTTCAAGCACCCGAATTCTATCAACGCAATGGCTATAGCATCTATGCCGTGCAGGAAAATTATCCTGCTGGGTTTAAGCGATACTACTTGCAAAAGCTGTTTACACCGTTGTCACGAACATTGCACCCAATCAGCACCTGAGCCAGCCAAGAATCCTCGGACAAAAACTGTGTGATTCGGTACAGGTTGAGATTCGCATCCTGCTTATGGTGGGAAGAAAGTAACGAATTTAACGACACGATAATGAATCACCTTGTATCAACAAATCGATCGATGCCATCCATTCCCGATTTAACCACCGCTGCCCCTCTAAAAAATGGTGCAATTAACGTAATTGTTCGTCCAGCCACTCATGACGACCTTTCCGCCATTCTAGAAATCTATAATGAAGCTGTGCTGAATACAACGGCGTCTTACGAGTATCGCCCCAGCACCTTGGAATCGCGAGCCGCCTGGTTTGATGCCCATTTACAGAATCGATTGCCTGTGTTCGTGGCTCAACTGGAGAATGGTCAGATTGTAGGATGGAGTGCCTTAAATTCCTTTCGTTCGGCTGAAGGCTATCACTGTACGGCCGAAAACTCGATCTATGTGGCAGCCGATAAACGAGGGCAAGGAATCGGGAAACTGTTGTTAGCTCCGTTGATTACAGCAGGCCAACAGTTGGGCTTGCATAGCCTAATTGCGGGCATTGATGCCGCCAATGTTGCCAGCATTCGCCTCCATGCCGCGTTTGGGTTTGAGCAAGTTGGATACTTGAAGCAGGTGGCCCGTAAGTTCGATCGTTGGCTGGATTTGGTGTTGATGCAGCGGTTACTCTCGCAAGATTGATGGTTAAAGGAGGGGATCTCTATCTTTGTGGAGGTGACAACTTGAAAGTCGGCAGGCTTCAACAGTATAAATAAAGCGCTTCCACTAAAGTGCTGGTTCAATTTGACCACGCATCCCCTATGCTGTCTCGAAAGGCATTGCCTCGAACAACCCAACAGCATCCGCGATCGACCCTCAACGAAACAGCGACAGGGTATCTGTTCATTGCTCCAACGTTGCTAGTGCTGGGGATCTTTACCGTGCTGCCAATTTTTCTAGCCATTTTTCTGTCGCTGCATCGAGTGCAGTTACTCGGTGAGATTAACTACGAATTTGTTGGACTGCGCAACTTTGCTCGATTAGCTGAAGATGGGCGGGTGTGGATTGCTTTGAAAAATACAGCCGAATATGTGGCGATCGTGGTTCCTACCCAAACCATTTTGGCACTGCTGTTAGCTGTCACGTTAAATGCAGGTATTAAGGGGCAGCGCTGGTGGCGAATTATCTATTTCTTGCCGACCGTCACGTCTTCGGCTGTGTTGACGCTAATTTTCATGTGGATCTATAACACGAATGGATTGCTGAATTATGGGCTGAACTGGATTGGGTTGCCGACCTATAACTGGTTGGGTGATCCAGCCGTGGCTTTGAAGGGCATCATGCTGATGAATATTTGGTCAACAGCCCCGTTTTATATGGTGATTTATTTAGCGGCGCTGCAAGATTTGCCTCTGTCTCTCTATGAAGCGGCGGCCATTGATGGAGCTAACGCTTGGCAACGGTTTTTCTCAATCACATTACCGCTGCTGAAACCCGTCACGTTTTTTGTCGTCGCAATGGGAATTATTGGCACGTTTCAACTTTTCGATCAGGCTTATATTTTCTCGAATGGATCGGGCGGCCCCAACAACGCCACACTGACAGTCGTGCTATTGATTTATCAATATGTGTTCCGCGATTTGCAGATGGGATATGCGGCGGCGATCGCCTTTCTGTTAGCGATGGTAATTATTGTGCTCACGTTGATTCAACGCCAAATGTTCGGCAAAGAGGAACGGTAAAACCGATAAAAAAGAAGAATGCCGTAGGAGTAGACTGGCGTGTTTGCTCCAAAAGGATGAAAGTTGAAGGGTAAAGGAATATGCGTCAGCGCCTCGACATGGAAAAACGATCGGTTTGGCTACAAGGGCTGCTTTATACGGTGCTAGTACTGTATGCAGTGATTACGCTGATTCCGTTTTTGTGGGCGCTGTCGGCCTCGTTTAAGCCGCTGGCAGAGATCATCAGCGGTAGCATGAATTTGATTCCGCGCCAGTTTACCTTCGAGAACTATCGCCAAATTTTTACACAAGAGCCGCTATTTCTGCGTTGGTTATTCAACAGCGTTGTAATTGCGCTGAGTGTAACGCTGCTGAATTTAATCTTTAACTCGATGGCGGGGTATGCATTGGCGCGGTTGCGGTTTCGCGGCAGACAGTTCTGGTTTTTCCTGATTTTGGCGGTTCTGGCAGTACCGTCGCAAGTCACGCTAATTCCTACCTTTTTAATTCTCAAATCCTTGGGTTGGCTCAATTCTTATCAAGGCATGATTGTGCCCGCGATGATCAACGCTACGTTTATTTTCATGATGCGGCAATTTTTCCTGAACTTTCCCCGCGAGTTGGAAGAAGCCGCTGCTCTAGACGGTCTCGATCGCTTCAAAACCTTTTTGTATATTGTTTTGCCCTTAGCCAAACCCGCCTTGGCGGCTCAAGCAATTTTTGTGTTTATGGGAAGCTGGAATAATTTTCTACTACCTGTGGTAATTTTATTTGATCCAGAAATGTTTACGTTACCTTTGGGGTTAAATACATTCAAAGGTCAATACATTAGTTACTGGAATTACATCATGGCAGCATCAATGGTGTTCACGTTACCAGTACTACTACTATACGCATTCTTTAACCGCTATTTTATCCAAGGCGTAACCTTTACAGGCGGCAAAGGATGAGAAACGAGAATAGTTAAGAGGGAGAAGAATTAGTTAGACGACAAATCTGGAGACACGGGTGGTTGCGATCGAGCATTCATTAAGAGCATTTCGCGATGGCGCAGGGTGGTAATAGCCGTTTCCCAGGGGAAAGTAAATGATTGAAAGGATTCTGGTGAAATCCGATCTTTGTCTAAATCCACGACCACTTGCCGCAAGATTTCAAACAACTGATACCGAATAGTTTCTAATTCGGTTAAATCATTCGCTGTTTGAATTTGCTCCATAAGCGCCACAATTTCTAAGTTGTAGCGATCGGCTCGATTCTTTTGTCTGCCATCTAACCACAGTCGTAATTGCCATAATCCAGAAGCAGCTAAGACCCCTACTGAAAACAGTAGACCGATCGGTTCGGCATACTCTACCCAAAAGACCGGGCGATCTTGCTCGTAATAAGCCTTGGCTCCTGGATGTAGCGGCAAGCCCAAATTTTCTCCAGCCTCTGGCAAACGAATGGTGGCTGTGCGGGGATGTAATACCACTAATTCATTGCGAAACTCGAACAGCGTTTGCGTAATTGCGCGAGTGAGTTTTGGGTCTAGCTCGGCATGACTGATTAGCACTGCCCGCACGCTGACAACTGGCAAATCCTCGGCTGGAATGGGAACGGCTCCATCATAGGTGCCTTTAGGAATTTGCGTAGCTTCCAAATAGGGCAACGACAGCCGCAGTGCTTCGACCTGATCGATCGGCACAAGCTGCGATTGACTGGTGCGCAATAATTCTGCCAAGGCTGGATTACCCAAAGCCATCACCCGCGAGAGGGCATCTACTTCACCTTGACGCAGGGCTGCGTATGCCGCATCGGGCGACATTGGCAGGGCGGTAAAATCGGCAGCAGTAAGGTAGTAGTGTTGGCTGAGGGCCCAAAACAGTTTGTAAGAACCGCTCCCTTCGGGCATTAGGGCGACTCGTTTACCGCGCAAATCGCCAAAGGATCGAATATTAGCGTCCGATCGGGCAATTAAATGAAACACTTCTGGAAACAGAAAAGCCAACGCTCTAGCAGAAGGTTGGGGCGGCGTATCACTTTGAATGATAGCCAGTTGGGCTTGTCCCTGTTGCAATAACTCGATATTTTGCTGAGAGCCTTCTGTTTCTAACACATTAATGGCAATGTCGGGGTGGTGTTGTGCTACAACGGTTGCCAGCGCTTGCCCGAACGCATAGTACTCACCTTGTGCTCCTCCGGTTGCAATCACAAGTCGGTACACTTGATGTTGCTCGCGCCACCATTGCACAGCTAGTCCGGTTGCTGCCACAATGCTAAGCAATACAACTGGAAACACAAAGCGAGCGCGTACCATAATGTGTTCGTTCCCCAGAGATGTTAGAGAAGCGGTCAGAGAGGAGAATTTCAGAGAGAAAGGTATCAGAGAATATGCTCAGAATCTCTCATGTAGTTAAGTCGTTAAGTCAAGGAACCCTCTAGTCATTTTACGCGCCATAGCAAGGGCAATCTAGACCACATCTAGACTGCCCGAACCAGAGACCAGATAGATGACGCGGCTACGATTGGCTGCCATTTGTTGCAATCGCAATCGGCTTGCATATGTATTAGCTGGTTTGGCTAGAGCCAGTGCTGCTGAATCGTCACTCCTCGACTTTGCATCGCCTGCTCGAACAAATGAGTTGGCAAGGCTTCTTCAACAGCCCAAACGCCGGGTTTTTGCACCTGCCCAGACAATACCAGTTCTGCCAAGCTACCGGTTCCACATCCTGCTGCGACAGCCGTACTATCGTGCACCAAGATAGATTGATAGCGGGCAGATTGTCCGTCTTTTTCACCGCTTACCTCGGCTTGCATGGCCACTCCAATACCACTGAAACGATCGGTAATAGCTGTCATCGAATGTCCCACCCTTGACAAGGCTTCCACAAACCCAGGATGGCGAACTAAGGGAGCAGGAAACCAGTTAGCCACTAATGCCGTCAAGTGATTATAAAAATCTGGTGCAGAGCCAAACTTGACAATCACGTTTTGAGCAGAAAAAGCTTCGGTAAGGGTAAAGGCTTCTGGCATATCGAACCAGTACACTCCGGTGCGACCGAAGGGAGGCGGAAAGTCAATCAGTTCTCGACCAGTGTAGGGTTTTACTTGTTTCCACTGATCATCCAACCACACCTCAAATGGATGCTGAAGCCCTAAAAACGTTGTGCGCATCACTGTCACCCCAGCTCCACCTGAACCCGCAACCACATAGCTGAGGTGAATGGTTTCCACCGAGTCAAGTTGCTCCACGGCTTGCCGCACCATGCTGTTGGAAATACCTGGAAAAACTCCAGAATTAACGATCGCCGTTACATTGGCGGCTTGGGCTGCTTCTCGCAACTTCAACACCGTGCGAGTAAACGAGCGATCGTCACTGACATCAATGTAGTTCACCCCTTGGTCAATACAACACCGTAACACCTGATCGTCGCGGTAGCGAAAGGGCCCAGCACAGTGAATCACCAGATTGGCGTTGGCAACAGCTTGGTTTAGGCTTGCCTGATCGCTCAAATTTAACGCTAAAAACTCGACTTGGTCTCCCAATTGTTCTTGCCAAGGGGTTTTTGCCGAGGCAGCGCGTCCTGTAATCGTGATGTTTGCCGATGTGTGAGCCAGCAGATCGGCAGCAACACTCCTACCAATTCGGCCTCGCCCTCCCAAAATCAAAACGCGATCGATCATGATGTTTCATTTCCCACCACAGGGCCGTTTCTACACAAGAATACTAGCTACTCCACAACTAAGATTTGCCCAACTTAAGCGCCGATTCCAATGTAGATTTGAGGGAATCGCCTGCATCCTTCAGGGTTTGTGCCAGCGGTTGCTGCGATCGTAAAAATACTCGGGCACAGTTCCGTCCTGGCATTCCTGAAATAGAGCCGCCTGGATGAGTACCGGCCCCAGTGAGATAGAGTCCTTCGATCGGCGTTTCATAGTTGGCTAGTTCAGGCAACGGCCGGAAAAAGAGCATCTGCTCTAGGCTCATGTCGATGTGGTAGTAGTTACCATTGTAGGCTCCAAGCCGTTCACCAAGCTCGGCTGGGCTTTCAACTCGTCGAGCAATGATAGAGTTTTTCACATTAGGGGCATACTCTGCCAACTTATCAATGAGGCGATCGGCTACTTTATTTTTCAATTCATCTGTCCAACCTGTGCCGTTCTGCCCGGTTCCCTCTAGCCCATCAATTCGATAGGGTGCAAAGAACTCAATCCATAGTGTGTGTTTACCTTCAGGAGCCATTGACGGATCTAACATTGTGGGAACCACCACGTACATCGATGGATCAGCATCGGGAATTCGACCGACCGATGGGTCGTGATGAGACATTTCCACCTGCTTCACTGAATCTGCAATTAAGACAGACCCGATCAAATACTCATCTTGATGATTATATCGTTCAAATCGTGGTGCTTCCGACAATGCACAATCCACTTTCAAAATGGTTTCGTTGTTGTTGATGATGCGGCGATCGAGCCGTTCGCGTAATGCCGGATCAGCACTGTCTGCATCAGCAGGCTCTACCATTTGCAAAAATAACCGGCGTGCATCAATGTTGGAGATAACACCACGCTTGGCCCGGTATTCAGTGCCACCTTTGACGCGCACACCCACCGCTTTGCCATTGTCAATCAGCACTTTCTCGACCGCCTGATCGCAAAGCACCGTTCCACCTAAACGCGCGACGAGTTTCAGCAAGGCTTGGGTCAGTGCCCCGGTTCCACCGCGCGGGCGCGCCATACCAGGATTGTGACGCATGGCCATCATAATTGCCCCGATCGCCAAATTCTTCTGGCTTGGCGGCTCACCTAGCTCTGACGCCAAACGAGCCAAGGGAGCTTTCAAGAATTCGGAGTCAAACTGCTCATTTAAGGTGTCTTCGGCACTGCTGAACATCGTGCGAATCAAGTCCAGCGTTTTGTTAGATAGTCCTACCACAGAGAACAAATCTCTGACTTTGGGCAGGTCGTAGTTGCCAATAATATCAACGATGGATTTAGGCGGCGCATTGAAAATGGGAATAATTCCCCGCAACAATCGTTGCCAAAAATCAGCAAATTCTGCGTATTTCTCAGCGTCGCGTTGATTGAATTGAGCAATCGATGCACAGGTTTTTTCAATGGATTGATGCGCTAAAAAATACTCACCGTTAGGATTGGGGCAGAACACAACCGGATCGCAATAGAGATATTCCAGCCCATATTTCTCTAACTCCAGTTCTTCCACCACTGGACCTAAATGAATGAACTCATGATCGATCGCGCAAAGGTTAAATTTGAACCCAGGTGCTTCGTCAGGCAGGCTTTCTTCAGTCGTAGCTCCGCCTCCAGGAACCGATCGTTTCTCCAGTAATACAACGCTGTACCCAGCTTTTAACAGATATGCAGCACAAACTAGTCCATTGTGACCAGCCCCAATAATTACCACATCGTATGTTTGCATTGCAACTATTACCTAGATATAGAAAAAGCCTATCTAGAAGGTAGGAAATCAGCATGCTCTAAACCTCTCTCGAAAGGGAGGAATCTGAGGATAGTTAAACATTTGTTAAGTGTGTTGGGGTTAAGCACAACACAGCATGGTGAGGGCTTAGCTGATCCGGCTTGTTGCTAGATCAAAACATGAGATCAAGACATGACCTAAGATTGAAATCCTGCATTAACCAACGGTGTGCTTAAGCCTCAGCAACGATCGTACCCGTGCCGACAATTCTTCAACATCGACAGGTTTACGAATGAAATCATTTGCACCTGCGTCAAGTCCTTCTACTGCACTAGAGTTACGATACGCAGTGATTAGCAGAATGGGAATAAAGGGAAGATTAGAATTCTGGCGGATGCGACGGGTGACTTCATAGCCATCAATACCGGGCATCATTACATCGAGCAAAATTAAGTCGGGTGGAGATTGTTCAATCTGAGCCAAAGCCGTTTCGCCATTTTCGGCAAAGCTAACTTCGTATCCGTCGTCTTCTAGGATGGCTTGAATTAAAAACAAATTGTCTGGTGTATCATCAACAGCCAGAATCCGAGCAGGCTCGGAAACATTCTGAAGCGGCATAGAAGTATACCTTTCGTTCAAACAATATTGAGGGCGAAGTCGGTATACAAGCTACTTCACAAGCTAAAGCGGCCTGCTCAACAACCTCGCCCTATGGAGTGCTGACGTTAGCGCGATTCTGTGCCCTGGTTTGGATCACCTTCAATCCGAGGATTGTCAGTACCCGGAGCATCAGCAGCGGCTCCAGGTCTTACTTCCTCACCAGCACCTTGTCCCGTTCGGCGAGTTGCAGCATCGATCGGGGTTTGCTTACCACCGGAGGCAGCATCGCCTTTTGTTGTAGAAGTGACCTTCTTAGCTTCCTTAACGGAAATTTCTTCTAGTTCGGTTTGGGCAAAATTATTCGTGTTAACTCCTGCATAGTTCACTTTATTAAAACGCACGATGACCGGATAGCGAATACCACTTTGGTCAACAGAAGCAACTGTTCCTACATCTTGATACCAGTAGGATTCTTTACGAAGAATCCGTACCTGTGAACCACGTTGAATCGCCATGTTATCTCCTTAACACAAGGTTACAAAGATGGCACCCTTCTAGTCACCTAACTAGGGGATACCACGAATATTTTGTCCAAAGGATCTTCCAACAGGACGAACTACTTTGTCAAAACATTCGTTTGTATCACCACAGTATCTCTTAATGAAAGGCGCTCTGCGTCGGTTTTACATTTTGTTTCACATTGTTCTATTTCACGAAGGAGCTTGTTTTACAAACGTCCACTCTAGAACCTTGATTGGCGCTTGTTGCAAGGCCGTCACTAATTCATCGGTGCTGTTGTACTTCAGTTCAGAGAGGTAAGCGGCTTCCACATTGACAGTAAACCGATCGTCTTGGAAGGGCCAAGGTTCTACCGTAAGACAACCATCTTCCAGTTCCCGCAAATCATAGCGCTGTCCATCGATGCCGCTCGTAATTTCGATCGATCGCCCCGCATCAGGAATTTTGCGTTGGGACAGAATCAGCGACAGTCGATCGCACCATCGCATAAACTGATAGGCGCGCTCGGCTTCTTCAGGATCAATATCAAGTTCTTTGGGCCAGCGTTTCTGGAGTTTAAGTTGTTCGTCGAGAAATTTGTCCCATTCAGCAGACGTGCCGCGTTTGGACTCATTTAAGAATGAGACATGCTTAGATGTCAGAAACGTCACCCATCGTCCTCGATACCGGGCACTGTCAATGAGCGCTTGCAGGCGATCGATCGATGATTCTGGATCAAGGGTGAAATCCAGGGGAGCGCCCGCAGGCGTCAGCTGATGACCTTGCCACTCTTTCTCTAAATCATCGTGGTGAGAAATGGCTGCCACAGTTTCATAGAGCCGGAGAGGGGCATCACTTCTACGCCATTGTCCGGCAATTTGGGCCGCCAACAGTGCATGGGCCCGGTGATAAATAACTTCCCAACCATTCTCCAACAAGTTAACAATCATACGGAGTACGACATTAAGTAATAGAAATTAACAGAAATTGCCCATTGCAACTATAGTGACTCTAGCTGCCGGGTGGTTCTGTCTGAGGAGAGAGGCAGGGAAGATTAGAACTGTGAGTGTACAAAACTAGTTATCGAGTCAAAACAGGTCAACCATAGTAGGGCGGTTCGTTTCCAGCTTTCCATTTAATGTTGCAACCGATGCTAGGCTTTTGCTCGCTGCTGATAGGTTGATGATTAAGGACGGCTTCGATCGCAGCGCGTAGGTCTCGTCCGGTGACAGGTTGGTCATTGCCGGGGCGACTGTCGTCTAACTGTCCCCGATAGACCAGTTTGCGATCGGCGTCAAACAAGAAGAAATCGGGGGTGCAAGCAGCGGTGTAAGCTTTGGCCGTTTCTTGGCTTTCGTCATAGCACAGCGGAAAAGTAAACCCCAATTCTTTAGCCATGGTCTTTAACCCCTCTGGGCCATCATCCGGGTAATTGACAGCGTCATTGGCGCTGATAGCTACAATTCCGAGGCTGCGATCGGCATAATCTTGACCAAGTTTGGCTAGTTCATGCTGCACATGCTTGACGAATGGACAGTGCCGACAAATGAACATCGCCAAAAACGCTTGCTTTCCAGCAAACGTTGCTAACGAAATGGGGGTTCCTGAAACCACATCCGGCAGTTGAAAATCAGGGGCTTGGGTTCCCAATTCCAACATGGTTGAGGCAGTTCTCGCCATATGCAGCTACTCCTTCGTTTCCAGACTTGTCACTGGTAATTGTAATAGAGTCGTTCTTCTAGCCAAACCTGGACTTCTTCTTCAGATTCTAGATAGGTAGCCTGTCCGGTCAGTGGATCATAGGCATACCACCAAACACGCCCCCCTTGATCAGTGATTTGATGAACTTCAGGCTCACTCGAAGACAAGGACCTCCAACTAGAGAGTAGTTGGTTGACACATTCGTCTAGCAATTGCCAGACCTGGGGATGGGATGGGCCAAGCTCAAGCTGCCAGCAGTTGTTTAAATGCTCAATTTGTTGAACCCGGTAGAGCAGAGGCTGATCTCGGTTGATTAAAGTGTGCCAGAAGTATTTAATCTGGTCTATTAGATTGGCTGAAGGAATTGGAACTGAATCTGGGATTAGCTCTAATTGTTTGTAGCGCTGCCACTGCATGTCTACAGAAGATTTCATAAGAATGCTCCGTTGTAGGGTTGAAAAAACGAGGCGCGTTCCTTCGGGGTAGCTCCCTACTTCCGTCCCCTCCGCCATAGATGCAGTTGAGCTTCAGTCACTTGACCTAGCGGGGGATGAACGAATTAAATAAATCGATATCTGTATTACATGATACAAAATGCTTGGACACTTGGGGGCAATGTCATCAAATGTACATATCATTTCTAAACATCATTTCTGACGTAAGCAGACTGTTTGCAGCACTGATGCGCGCCATTCACAACGCTGATACAAAGAAGATGTCTATACGTGTAACTAATTGTAAAGTCATAAGGTCTTGATTTATAGATAAACAAATCTGTTTTAGTGTCTGTCGCTACATTTTTTAATTCGCTTCATTGGTATTTCTAGTGACAGTTCAATGAATTGCTTCTAGGGTTCCGTTTCAACTGGTTAAGGATCTTGTTGCGATCTTTCGTTGCTGTTAACTTTGGTAACTGCTAAGTTGAAGGTCTGGTCCGAGAGAAGCAAGCTAGCTTAGAAAGCCACACTGCTTTATTCAAGGTTTGCTAGCCACACGGCGGGAAAAAAACCCGGGAGGAACTTCAGTTCACGATCGAATGGATCTGGCTGACGGTTTCTTTCGGGTTTTTTTCATTCGTTTGTTGCAACTCGCTCTTGTTCACAAGCTGGTACACTCATGTGCAACGTTTCAATCTTAGAGGGGGTTTAAATGTCTGCTAACCCTGACGATACGCCAACCTTTCAAAGCCCTGAAGTCAATGGACAGGTGCCGACTGAGGCACAGCGGGCCTTAGATCTGGAAACCCGATTGCCTTTGACGGGATGGCAACAAGAGGTGTCTGAAGGACTGGAATACGGACTAGAGGCGGCTGATAGTATCCGCGATCGCACAATTCCCACCTTCTCTCGTGGGGAATTGCCCCATTATGCCGGCATCAACACTTTTCTTAAGGCACCGTACTTGGTCGATGTCCGTGAGGTGGGCAAATATGATGTAGCGATCGTGGGGGTTCCCCATGATTCAGGCACTACCTATCGTCCGGGAACGCGCTTTGGACCCCAGGGGATTCGGCGAATTTCGGCCTTGTATACGCCGTACAATTTTGAATTGGGTGTGGATTTGCGGGAGCAGATTACACTGTGTGATGTGGGCGATATTTTCACCATTCCGGGCAACAACGAAAAGTCGTTTGATCAAATCTCGAAGGGAATTGCGCACATTTTCAGTTCCGGAGCCTTTCCCATCATTTTGGGTGGGGATCATTCAATCGGTTTTCCCACCGTGCGCGGCGTTTGTCGGCATTTGGGGGATAAGAAAGTAGGAATTATTCACTTCGATCGTCATGTAGATACTCAAGAAACAGACTTAGACGAACGAATGCACACTTGTCCTTGGTTTCATGCTACCAACATGGCCAATGCACCCGCTAAAAACTTAGTGCAGTTGGGGATTGGGGGCTGGCAAGTGCCGCGCCAAGGAGTGAAAGTCTGTCGAGAACGCGCCACCAACATCCTAACCGTTACCGATATTACCGAAATCGGTTTGGATGCTGCCGTAGAGTTTGCCCTAGAACGAGCATTAGACGGAACAGATTGCGTTTATATCAGCTTCGACATTGACTGCATTGATGCTGGCTTTGTACCAGGGACAGGCTGGCCAGAACCTGGTGGATTGTTGCCCCGTGAAGCGCTGTATCTTTTAGGAAAAATTGTGCAGCGTGCTCCAGTTTGCGGACTAGAAGTAGTGGAAGTGTCTCCGCCATATGATGTCAGCGATATGACAGCGCTAATGGCGACGCGGGTGATTTGCGATACGATGGCGCATTTGGTGCTGTCTGGTCAATTGCCACGTCAGGAGAAACCCGCTTACATCAATACCGAAGCGAATATGCATGTGGACATGGCATGGGTGTGAAGAAAAAAGACAAAAAGTGAAGGAATGAAGAATAGAAATCAAGGTGAAAGAGTGAAGGAATTTTGATCATGCATGAAACAGACATGACCAAAGCATTGATTCTGACAGTAAAAGATTGGTGGGAGTCACAACCCGATCGCCCTACCATCTCGCACGTCTATCTGACAGTGGGCCAATTCACCTGTGTTGAACCTGCGAGTCTACAGTTTAGCTTTGAGGTACAAACACGTCAGACGTTTTTGGACGGAGCAAAACTCGTCATTCAAGAAACCCCCTTAATTGCTTTTTGCCATCATTGTCAGCAAGAGTATCACCCCGAAATTGGCATTCACTATGCTTGTCCCACTTGTCAATCGCCGATGGATGATATTCGGTCTGGTCGAGAACTGAAAATCGATCGACTCGAATATACTTCCCAACCCCCAATTCCTCTTCCCTAACTCCAACTCCCGATTCCCGACTCCTATTTCCCAACCTACCATGCATCAAACCTTTGACGCCGCTCTAGAAATCAACCTACTCCACGCCAATCAACAAGGTGCAGACCACAATCGATCGCATTTTGATGAATGGGGAATTACCTGTTTGAATGTCATGAGTAGTCCTGGTGCTGGAAAAACAGCCCTGTTAGAGAGAACATTAGCTGAACTGAATCATGAATTAAGAATGGCGGTAATTGAAGGCGATATGACAACTGAATTAGACGCCGATCGCCTACGTCAATACAATGTTCCAGTGATTGCCATTAACACCGGACGTTCCTGTCATTTGGATGCCAGAATGGTGGCAGGTGGAATTCATCAATTTGCCCATCAATACAATCCGTCGGACTTTGATTTGGTGTTTGTAGAAAATGTCGGCAATTTGGTTTGTCCGGCTAAGTTTGAGGTAGGTGAACACGCTAAAGTTGCACTACTCAGTGTTACGGAAGGGGAAGACAAGCCGCTGAAATATCCGGTGATGTTTCAAGAAGCAGATTGCCTGTTAATTACCAAATTGGATTTAGCCCCCTATTTGGATGTAAAGCTCGATCGCATTGTCGAAAATGTGCGTCAGATGAATTCCCACGTGACCATTATTCCCGTTTCTGCCAAAACTGGTGAAGGGTTAAGTCAGTGGTTCGATTGGATTCGATCGAGCTTGTCTCACTACACAATGCAAAATTTGCCAATTTCAGCCAGTATGTCATTAGGTGGTTAGTCAACTTTAGACTAGTTTGTGTATTGCTCAAAATCGCAATGCATGTGCGCTAATGCCTCCTATCACTATTACCCCCATTTCCTTGTAGCCGGTAGAAGTTATTGCTTGTCGTATATCTCAAACAACGACGAAGTTTGCGCTATTTTCATGCTTTTGGCTAGTATCAAATAGTGCACAAATTAAATATTCGTGCTTGTCGATACAGATTCTTAGGTCAAGAGGTATTTACGATAAACGCAACATCGAGACTTATTGTATCGTTCATCAATCAAGAAGTAGCTTCAACGGATCTTGTTTATGTCTAATACAATTCTTTTCTGGGGAATCATTGCATTCCTTTTGGCAACGCTTGGTGTTGGCGTTTATGCTTCAAAGCAAATCAAAGGAGATAGCGTTAATTATTTAGTGGCAGGACGAGGCTTAGTGCTACCGTTGGCGGCAGCAACTCTAATGGCGCAATCGGTCGATTCTAACGCTACGTTGGGAAATACGGATTTAGTCGCTGAATTCGGGTTTTGGGCTGGAGCCTCATTGCCGCTGGGGTTGGCGCTTTGCTTATTTTTAACTGCCATATTCTATGCAAAGCCGTTGAACCGCATGAACTTGATCACGCTACCTGATTTTTATCGGGTAAAGTATGGTCGCATGACAGAGTTTGTTGCTTCAATCATTATGGTATTAAGCTTCTCGTTCTTACTGGCGGGAAACTTAGTAGCAGGTGGATATTTGTTTCAAACCTTTTTGGGAACTAGCTACACAGCGGGCGTAGTGTTTATTGCGCTGATTGTGTTCATCTACACGGCTAGCGGCGGCTTGTTTGCTGTGGCTTATACAGATGCAATTCAGGTGGCGATCGCATTTTTGGGTTCTATCCTGCTAATTGGGTTTGTTGCCCTAGCATTTGGACTCAATATTCCGGCGGATACCGGGCCATTGGCGTTCGGACAACTGACCAACCCTGAGCAAGGTGCGTTGATTAATTGGGCCACCCTATTAGCCTTAGGGCTGGGTGATATTGTGGCAATCGATTTTATGGCGCGAGTTTTTGCAGCAGAAAGCCCCGAAACAGCACAGCGGGCTTGTTTTATCGGTTCGCTTGGAACGGTAATCATTGGCGTTCCCTTTTCCATCATTGCTCTGTCTGCATCTCAAATTTTGGATCAGGCCGGAGTCGTAGCAGATGGGCCATTACTTTTCGCCATGATTCGAGATATTGTTCCTCCCGTGATTGGGCTAATTGTGATTGCTGCTATCCTCTCTGCGTCATTATCAACGGCTGATGGTGCAATTCTAGGTACTTCCTCGGTCATTGCTCACAATATCATCGGCATTCGCCATACTGATCATGGCGCAGGAGGCGATCGCTTGCTAGCTCTAACTCGCACGATGGCCGTTGTCATTACCTTACTTGGTATTTTCTTCGCGCTGCGGGTTCCTCAAACTGGTGTCTTATTGTTGTTAGCGTTTGATTTAGGCTTTGCGGGTTTATTAGTTCCACTGACAGGAGGGTTATTCTGGCCCAAAGCCACTCGAGAAGGAGCATTGGCTTGTATTATTGTTGGCTCTGTTACACGGTTAATATTGTTCATGCTGATGCCAACCACCTTTGGAATCGATAACACGTTGCTATACATTCCAAACACCCTCTTTACGCCTGACTTTGATGGCATTCCGACGCTAGTTAGTCCACTAATTGGGCTAGCTGTATTTCTAATTGTTTCAAACAAAACTTACCGAGGCTTACGTGCCGAAGATCCAGAAACGGCGCGGGAGTTGCAGCGGCTTTAGCGAAGGCTACGGTGATATAGATAGACTAAATAAGCTCCCCCGCTTCTCGCACCTTTCTACGTTCTTATGCATTTCTACGTTCTTATGCATTTGCGATGCGCTAGAGGATGTTTCCTACAAATTGACTCCTACAAATTGACGTTTGCTACAAATTCACCAACGCCAATTCACCCGTTCCGGCAATCACTTGTCCAATCGTCCAAGCGGCCAGATTTTGTGCGGCAAACCACTGAATCGTGCGATCGACTTGATTGGGTGGAACCAGCAACACAAAGCCAATGCCCATATTGAATGTATGGAACATGTCGATCGGGCTGACGGAACCACGCGCTGCAAGCCAGGAAAAAATCGGTGGTATTGGCCAAGAAGAAGCATCCACCGCGATCGATTGGCCACTCGCTAAACATCTCGGTAGATTTTCCGGTAGCCCACCTCCGGTGATATGGGCCATGCCATGAATTTCCAGTCCTGCTTGCCGCGCTGCCAAAACAGGTTTGACATAAATCTGGGTAGGGGTGAGCAGTTCATCAGCTAACGATTTGCCCCCCAGTTCAGAAGGTATAGCATCCAGTGAATACCCATTGGCTTCAATGATTTTCCGCACCAAGCTATACCCGTTGCTATGAATGCCTTGACTTGCCAGCCCGATCGCCACATCACCTACTTGCACTTGCGAGCCATCTAGGATCTCGCTCTTTTCCACAATTCCAACACAAAATCCTGCTAAATCATACTCGCCCGCTTGATAAAACCCTGGCATTTCTGCCGTTTCTCCGCCCAGCAGTGCACATCCCGCCATGCGGCATCCTTCAGCAATACCAGAGACGACTTCTGCTAACTGCTCAGGGTTCAGTCTGCCTGTTGCTAAATAATCCAAAAAAAACAGCGGTTCGGCTCCGGATGTTAATACATCGTTAACACACATCGCTACCAGGTCAATGCCAACTGTTGTGTGGTAATCACACTGGTGTGCTAATTTCAGTTTTGTGCCCACGCCATCGGTTCCTGACACCAACACAGGCTCCCGATAGCCACTAGGTAACTGAAAAAATCCACTAAAGCCACCCAACCCACCCAACACCTCCGGACGATGAGTACTTTCCACCAGGCTGCGAATTCGCTGCACAAACGCCCGTCCTGCCTCTACATCCACACCTGCTTGCCGATAGTCCATGTGCCTGTCTCCGATCGTCTCCCTTGCAGGAGGTATTGTATCGAATCAGCGAGTGATCGGTAATAGGGGGGAGTGGACTAGACGTGCGGATGGGCTTCAAGCATTCAAGTCAAACTTGTAACGATTGATGAACAGATCGATGACGACATCGTACAACGAAGACGACATCGTGCAACGAAGCGGCGTTTACTAGATGTGCCAGTTTGAATCTTAGCTATTAGAGATTAGAGAATACCCACAACAGCAAACTTGGTTACAGGAATGAACTGGATAAATTCTAACGTTACAGTAATTTTTGCGGCTTTGGACAAATGCCTGCTGAACACTCGCCGGTAATTCTCTCCAAGTAAATTGATCGACAACCGATCGCCTTTCAATGATGGCTGCCTCCGTTTCCTGTGATGTTAATTGATTCACTGGTCTATTCTCTTTATGAGCCGTCATAGTAAGTTGGCGTCGATAAATCTTTTGTTCTTGAAAGCGTTCATATTTTGCTTCAACTTTTAGACAATGTCTCCTTACTATATCTTCAAGCTGGTAAGCCTGTTTACTATATACTTGACTATATACAATGCGTGCGTCTTGTTCTTGGCAAAGCAAGTAAACAGTATTGAGATATGTGCTGAAGTGAATTTTGTTTGATGATTGGTGAAAATGGTCTTGCAGAAATTCTGCAATATGATAATAAATTCGTTTTTTACTTTCCACTTCTTGATCGATTTTTGCTAGCTCGGACAGCGATCGCTTGCTGTCATTCAATCCTTCGATCAATCCTTGTAGCCACACTATCATTTGGTTGGGCGTTAGCTGTTTGCACTTTGCATTTTTTTGCAGAGACTCGATTTGAATCTGGAGCAATTGCAGCGTCTCACCAAATATTTCTTGACTGCTCATAGACTACTCTCAAACGAATGGTTTTTAACAGGGAATTAGTGGGTTTTTAACGGCTTTAGTTGCTGAATTCTGCCTCAAATGATGTAGAAAACTGATAAAGCAATCGATCGAATTTGTTTACGATCGATGTAATCATTGATGCAATGATCAATGTCATGATTGCGGAATCTTCGACCTAATCTAACTGCAATATCTAACGGCGATGAAGAGGATACTATCTGGTTAGTTTGAACGGATGCTGGTTTTCCTGATTTCTAATCCGTAGGCGACGAATGCGCCGCTCAAATCACGATACTGAAACGCTGTGGCTACACCCGTGTGTGGTCACACTACACCTTTCATTGAAAGGCGATGATTTCAAGAAAATCGTTACAATTCTAAATATGCGATGAATAGATGATTCGGCCAACCCTCGTATATGTAGTCCGGCCAACCCGCGAAAATGCTTAAATTTGCAACGCTGATGCCAGAATCCTCCAGATTTTGTTTAAATCAGATTGGACTCGATGTCGGTCTCTGTTTATAACGCTGCCCCCTTGATCCAGTTGCTATGAAAATTCGTCCCTCCCTATTACTGGGCTTGTTTCTCACCTGCTTGATGGGTGCGATCGCCCTGTCTGACCTGCCTTCCAGTGCCTCTATCCCAACACTGTTCAACACATCGGCTAATCCACCGTTAACCGTATCGTCAGATACCGCTGTCGCTTCATCGATTTCAATTACCGACGGCGCTCGCAAAACGGTTCTTGATAACGGCTTAACCATATTGACCAAGGAAGTGCATACAGCCCCCGTGGTGAGTGTCCAGGTGTGGTATCGCGTCGGATCGCGCAACGAACCGCCTGGAGAAAACGGCATTTCCCATCAGTTGGAACACATGATGTTTAAAGGCACAGCCGATCGCCCGATTCAATTTGGGCGATTTTTTAGTGCTTTGGGCAGCCAGTCTAACGCTTTTACCAGTTATGACATGACGGCTTATTACGGCACGGTGGAACGTGACAAACTGGAAGCGATGCTGGTGTTGGAAGCCGATCGCATGGTGAATTCCCTGATTGATGAATCGGGGCTGGAAAGCGAGAAACGAGTGGTAATCTCAGAGCTACAGGGCTACGAAAACAGTCCTGACTATCGCTTGAGTCGCGCTGTCACGCGGGCTGCTTTTCCAGAACATCCCTATGGTTTACCCGTAGGTGGAACCAAGGCAGATGTGCAGAGCTTTACAGTCGATGCCGTTCAGCGCTACTACGAGACTTACTACACACCTGATAATGCAGTGCTGATTATCACGGGAGATTTTGATACAGAGACTGTATTAGCGCAGATTGAAGACTTGTTTGGAGAAATTCCTAAGCGCACTGGTGATGCTCCGTCCGCAGGTGTGATTCCGGCTCCACCCGAAGCCCGACAAGCTCCGATCGTGTTGCGCGAACCGGGTAGTGCGGCGTTGCTGAATGCGGTGTATCCATTAGTGGATATCCAGCATCCTGATGTACCCGCGATTGATCTGATGGATACAGTGTTGTCGGTGGGGCGCAGTTCCCGACTGTATCAAGCCTTAGTGGAAACCGGGTTAGCCAGCAATGCTGGAACCTATGCCTCGGCAATGATTGAACCAGGTTGGTATGATCTATTTGTAACAGCAGCTCCGGGACAATCTCTGGAGGCGATCGATGAAGTGGTGCTGCAAACCATTGAGGTGTTGCGGCAGCAGGGCATTACCCCCGAGGAACTGGAGCGGGCCAAAACGCAATTGAAAACTTTCTTTGTGTTATCGAGCCAAGATATTACCAGTCAGGCAAATCAGTTAGGATACTTTGAAATCGTAGCTGGCGATTATCA
Organism: Thermocoleostomius sinensis A174; assembly: GCF_026802175.1. Lineage (NCBI taxonomy): Bacteria > Bacillati > Cyanobacteriota > Cyanophyceae > Oculatellales > Oculatellaceae > Thermocoleostomius > Thermocoleostomius sinensis. Next base: position 443,352 of record NZ_CP113797.1, read on the forward strand.
ATACGGCGATCGCTATTTAGCAGCCATTGAGCAAGTCACCGCTGAGGATGTGCAACGGGTGGCGCAAACCTATCTCGATCCGGCAAAGCGCACACTGGGCTTCTTTGAACCGACACAATTAGACGGTGCTCCAGAGGTACAGGGCGATGGACGGACGACGCAAACAATGGAAAAGTTTGATCCGGGAGAACCCGTTGACCCAGCGGAAGTGGCTCGCTATTTGCCACCCATTCCAGATACAACTGACAGCAGCACTCAAGTATTGCCCGAAAAATTTACATTAAACAATGGTCTGGAAGTGGTGCTATTGCCAGATTCTAGCAATCCTATCGTCAATCTCAGCGGTTGGGTAGAGGCAGGAAGTGGATTTGATGCAATCGACCAAGCCGGATTAGCTAGCTTAACAGCCGATAATTTGCTCAACGGCACTGAAACTAACGATGCACTGACGATCGCCAAAACCTTAGAAGATCAGGGAGCCGAACTGCTCTTTAGTAGCCGTCGTGAAGGGGTTAGCATCAATGGCTATGCTTTGAATGAAAATTTGCCGTTGCTGGTGCAAACCTTGGCGGATGTGCTGCAAAACGCTACGTTTCCTGCCGATCAACTAGAACTCAGCCGTCAACGAGCGCTTTCTCAGCTACAAGTAGAACTCGATGATCCTGAACAATTGAGTTGGCGCGTTTTTCGACAAACCGTATACCCAGAAGGACATCCCTTCTACTCTGTGCCCACTGAAGCAAGTTTGATGCAGATCACGCAAGCAGATGTGATGAACTTCTACCAAACTTATTACCGCCCTGATACTACGGTACTGTCACTGGTGGGTGATTTTGAGTCGAACCAAGTTAAAGCTTTATTAAGTGAAGCATTTGGGGAATGGAAAGCAGAAGGCGATCGTCCTGAATTAGTGTATTCGGAGGTGTCTTTACCACCATCGACAAGACGATTAAACCAGGTGATTCCAGGCAAAGCTGAAGCGGTGACATTCATGGGGTATGGTAGCGCTTTGAGTCGTCAAGATCCGCGCTTCTATGCTGCTTTGGTGCTGAATCAAATTGTTGGAGGGGATGTGTTGTCTAGCCGTTTGGGTAGCGAAATTCGCGATCGATTGGGGCTGACCTATGGTATCTACAGTTTCTTCCAAGCAGGGCAACATCCTGGACCCTTTGCCATTGTCATGCAAACCTCTCCCAATGATGTGGATCGAGCCATTGACAGCACCCTAGCGGTTTTACGACAATTGCGCGAACAGGGCGTAACAACGACAGAAATTGACACGGCTAAGCGATCGCTGATCAGCAGCTACTCGGTAGATTTATCTGCGCCGCCCGTGCTAGTTTCGGAAATTCTTTTTAACGATGTCTACGGACTGGGATTAGAAGAAATTCGTGAGTTTCCTACCAAAATTGAAGCTGTTACCCCCGATCAAATTCAGCAAGTGCTAGACGACCTGATTCGCCCCGATAACTTTGTGATTGTCACCTCTGGTCCGGCCAGAGGTGCGATCGATGTAGGCACCTAAAATCATCGGCGTGGCTGAATTCACGTCAGAGTTGCCCTCATCTCCTACCCTTCTCCCGGAGGGAGCAGAGCGAAAGCTCCTCGCCCGATCTGAGAGAGGGGTTGGGGTGAGGACAATTCGAGGTTTGTCAGTCAATCAGGCTTAGTGCTCAAAGCAAGGATGATGGAATGATTCTGTCATCCTTTCATCTCACCTGTGCTCTACCGCACCAGCACCGTCATGTACTTGCCTGTGGCAAACGGAGCCGGAACGATCGGCGTAAACTGCACTCGGTCGGTGGCAATCTTGCGCACATAGAACTCATTGATCTGATGTATCACTTGGTCGCGTGTTCCGATAATCCAAATCTGTGCTCGCTCAGTCTCCTGAACGGGCAACTCACTATTCCATTCTCCAGTCATGGTTGTATTCCTTGCTGATGTTTTCTATTGGGTTAGGAACGGCCCAAGGCATGGGTGTCACCCAACCATGCATCAGCAAGGTGTGCCGATCGCAGACACCTGGTCTACAATCAACACAGCCTAGCCTCCTGTTGTCGTCAGGAAGTTAGGTTAGCTGGTTAGGGTTGTTGGACGCTTCCCTAATCAGCGCCAGTACCTTGAGCCGTTCAGCCGTTCCTCTCGTCCTGCGAAAGAACCAGCATCGCCATAGCATAAACCAACTCGATCGGGTTGCACAAGCGTATCGAGCCTTTTTTTGTCAGCAATTTTTGATGATGAGGCAGGAGAGGGCGATCGAGTTTCACGCATCGAGGGGACTGCGAACACCCCTGCCACCGCGATTGAGCACATGGGTATAAATCATCGTCGTCTTCACATCTTTGTGCCCAGCAACTCTTGCCCCGTGCGGATGTCGTAGCCGTCTTCCAGTAAGTGGGTGGCAAAACTATGGCGAAAAGGTATGGCACCCCACTCGCTTCGCAATGTCAGCTACACGAACCGCTTGCTTTAGCGTTTTCTGTACCCCACTTTCATGCAGATGGTGACGGCGCACTACCCCACTGCGTGGGTCTGGCGATCGCCCCGGCGAAGGGAACACAAACTGCCAAATCCAGGCGCGATCGGCATGGGGATACTTCCGCTCCAGGGCAAAGGGCAAGTAGACCGAGCCATAACCGCGCTCCAGGTCGTGATGGTGCAACTGTCGCACCGTTTGCAGATGCGTTTGCAGGGGAGCAACCACACAAGCAGGCAACATCGTGACTCGGCTCTCTTTGCCTTTGGTATCTCGAATCACCAACTGCTGTTGAGCAAAATCCACATCTTTCACCCGCAATGCCAATCCCTCACTCAAGCGAAGTCCACTGCCATATAGCAATTGAATCACCAACTTGTACACGCCATACAGGTGGGAGATGACTTGCTGCACTTCCTCTGGCGTTAAGACGGTGGGGAGGTAGCGCGATGTCTTTGCCCGTACGGCGTTAATGCCAACTAGCTCTTGTTGCAAGACGATACGATAAAGGAAAATAATGGCATTGAGTGCCTGATTCTGAGTGGCGGCTGCGACCTGTTCGGTTACAGCTAAATGGGTGAGAAACTGCGTGACCTCTGGTGCGCCCATCTCGTTAGGATGGCGTTTGTGATGAAACAGAATGAAGCGACGAATCCAGTAAACGTAAGTTTTCTCCGTGCTATATGAGTAATGCTTGACTCGTATGGCATCGCGCACTTGGTCAAGTAGCTTTCGAGGACGAGGTTCCAGCATTGGATAGCGTAATACTTTTGTATAAAATATGTCTTTATAGTATAGGCATTCTACTGAGATTACCTGGTCGGATCTACGGAATTTTGCTGTAGATCCACCTTGGTTCAGGTAAATATACAGTAGGATTGCTGTATATCCAGCTATTTGGGGCAGATATGCAGCAGGGAGTGTGTTCATTCACCTCAGATGGAAGGATATGTAGAGTTACTCTGTACAATAAATTGTTAGCTGGCTTCGCACAGAGATGTTGCACTCGCTTTTCGAGGTGATCTGCAAAGGCGCAAACGCCCAGAAGGGGGTCTGTTGAGACAGTAGTTTAAGGCAAACTATGGTGTGTGAAAGCACCCAGAAAGTGATCGGTAGGGGCGATTGTGGAAGGCGATCGGTGGGTGGTGAGAGGATGAGTGGATGAGGGCGATCGGTGGCGGCATCCAGCTAACACGTCATGGCAGCGGATTGATGACCCCCCTTGTGCTGAGTGCAAGGTGATCTGCAACCGCTGCATTGTGCCGTTAGGTCGCTTCAGTTCACTGCATCGTTTGTACCGTAATACAATTTTGAGAGGGAAGTCCTGATATAGGAAAGAGGCATTGGTAAAGATTCTAGATAGCAAACCGTTGCTGCGAAACTAAAGAATTAAGATAGAATTCTTTAAAGAGAGGATGAAAAGCTGGTGTGGCTAAAAAAAGACATCTTACTCAATTGAAAAAAGGGGTTGTTAGCTGGAATCAGTGGAGAAAAAATAGCAACTCGGTTCCTGATCTCAGTCATGCTGATCTTCAAGGACTGAAGCTACGCGAGATTGATTTCGCTGGTGTGAATCTTCAAGGTGCTAATTTACGTGAAGCTGACTTGAGCTATTCAGATCTGAGTTATGCTGACCTTACTGAAGCTGACCTTACTAAAGCTGATTTAGCTCACTCTGTTTGTATTTTGGCTAATTTCAGTCATGCTAATCTCCACGAAGCAAACTTCATCTTAGCTGACCTTAGTGAAGCAAATTTTTTTGAGGCTGATCTTAGCAGGGCAAGCCTACAAAGTTCTCAACTTTTTATGGCCAATCTAGCATCAGCTCAACTCGACCAAGCTCATCTTAGTGAAGCTAATCTTTTTATGTCAATCTTGGCTAAGGCTGATCTGAGCGGAGCGAGTCTGAGTTACTCAAATCTAAGCCGTTCCGATCTTACAGGAGCTATATTAATAGCAACTGAAGCACTCGCAACTGACTTTACTGAATCAATATTTACTGAAGCATGTTTACAGGATTGGAACATTAATAGTGAAACAAAGCTAGAAAAGGTTGAATGCGATTATGTTTACTTGAGAGTTGAATGGTACGAGGAAGATGAGGAAATAAAAGGCAACTTTTTTGAGCGTCGTCCTAGCAACCCTAGTCAAAAATTTGCTCCAGGGGAGTTTACAAAGCTTTTTCATAAAGTACTGAATACTGTTGATCTTATCTTTCGTAATGGTATTGACTGGCAAGCTCTTGTTGTATCTCTAGAAAAACTAAGGATTGAAGCGGAAGGTGTCGAGCTAACAATTCAAGCCATTGAAAATAAAGATGATGGAGCTTTTGTTGTTCGAGTACGAGTGCCTCCAGAAGCAAATAAAGCAGAAGTTGAAAAGTTTTTCAGACAAAAGTATGAGCAATTATTAAAAGCAAAAGAAGATCGTTTAAACATACAAGGAGAGCAATTAGATTTTTTCCGTCAGCAAATTAAGATTGAACGCCAAAATAATACAAATTTATTGGGAGTTATTCAAGTCATGGCTGAAAATCAAACGCCTAAATATGACATGCGTGGTTCTAATTTTGGTAATTTTGCAGATGCGGTTCAATCGGGCGGTAAACAGCAAAATGTTCAACATATTTATGCTTCGGAGTCTAGGCAATCCATTGCAGAAGCTGCCCAAGAAATTCAGGCTCTTCTTAAACAGCTAGAAGCAACTAATCCTCACGCAACTGAAGATCAACAGATGGCTTATGTTAACTCTGCTATTCCACCTACCTTCAAGCAAAGAGTCGTTACTGCTCTAAAAGAGGGTGGTGAAGCTGCTATTGATGAATTTTTGCTGGAGAATAAGTATTTGAAGATAGGGAAAGCAGTTGTTAAAGGGTGGTTGCAAGCAAATAGCTAGTAATTCAGTTTTTGCCAGCTACCTAACACGTCACGGCAGCGGACGGTCGAAAGCCGCTGGTGCTGAGTTCAAGCTTATCTGCCGCCGCTGCGTTTTGCCGTTAGACGGCTCAAATCTTGGTTGGGGCAGTGCTCTAGAATAATTGAGTGGGGTAGTAAAGGTTGGTTGAAGTGTGAAACTATCAGAACAAACAATATCCGCTCTTGGCTCGATTATCACTGGGGATGGAGGGCGATCGCCATATCGAACCGGTCCACAATTAGTTTCGTTCTTCAATCAATTTGGTTCAAACGACACTTATGAAAGTGGATTCCCTTCTCGTTGGTATTACGCAGAAGAGAAGTTGCGTGAATTTAATGACACACCAACTATAAAAGATATTCTTGTTGCAGCTCTTGATCCCCGCCACTTCCTCCCTAAAGAACTCGATATTAATGTTGCAGTCGAACATCTCAACCAGTTTCTTGAGTTTGATAATTATGAATTGCGACCTTCAGGGAAGAGATGGGATGTTTACAAATTAAACGGTTCTTTAATCGAGTTATCGCACCCTTATGAGAATTCAGTTGAACTGACCCATATCTTTATTGACGAACAAATAAAGAAGTGTGATAAGAAACTGGGTGAAGGAGACTTCGATGGTGCAATTACCAATGCACGCTCTCTTGTTGAAGCTGTTTTGTCAGCGATTGAGAAAGAATTTGATCCCAATCCGCCTGAATATGATGGCAATCTTCCGAAGTTGTATAAGAGGGTTCAAAAGCACTTGAATCTCTCGCCAGGGCAAGAGAGCCTTGCAGAATGCTTAAGGCAAATTCTGTCGGGTTTGACGAGCATAGTTTCTGGTTTGGCTACTTTACGCAATACAATGAGTGACTCTCATGTTATTTCATATAAGCCATTAGAACATCATGCAAAGTTAGCGGTTAATTCTGCTAAGACTCTCTGTGATTTTTTGTTTGAAACTAAGGAGTATCAAGTTCAGAAAAAGAAGGATAACGCCCCCTAACAATCGCGCTGCACCGGAACGTATCAATATGATCGGTTAGGTTGCAAAAGTTATCTGCGTCCGGTGAGCGCGACCGTTATACCGCCTCAAGGGATCTGCCAGAAATTGCTTAGGCTTTCTTAGTGATCACAAAAATTATTAGATATAATAGTATCTCTGTACTCTCCCTAAAGAATATTGATTGAATTGTCCTTGAGTTAAGGCTTAACCAAGTTTATGGATGAAAAGCACCAGCAACCTGAATCAGAAGCCTTTCGTCCTTCGGATTTCATGAGGGCGCGACGACCCTATCTATTTTCTGATACACAAGTAATTGGAGAGCCGCTTTTAGATCGGAGTTTCCTTGAGTATTACTTAGAAACTTTGACTAATCGTAGCCAAGAAAAAGATTTTGAGCATTTCTGCCGACGATTAGCTGAAAAAGAAATTTGTCCTAATCTCTTGCCCCAAACAGGACCGACTGGAGGAGGAGATAGCAAGGTAGACTCTGAAACCTACCCTGTTTCCGATGCTGTTTCAATTCGCTGGTACGAGGGAATTGGACGCGAAGCTGCTTCGGAACGGTGGGCATTTGCCATTAGTGCAAAACAACAATAGCGCTCAAAAGTTTGTTCTGATGTACAAGGCATTATAGAAACGCAGCGTGGTTACACCTTAATCTATTTCATTAGTAGTCGATATATCAAGGACAAAGATAGAGCCAATATTGAAGATGAATTGCTTAAAAAATACAACGTTAGTGTACGAGTTCTAGACAGAACTTGGATACTAGATAAGGTGTTTCAGAATAAGCGCGAATATTTAGCTATAGAAACTCTAAAAATTAGTTCGCCATTGACTCAATCTATTAAAAAAGGTTCCTTAGATACAGCTCGTGAATCTGAGTTAAATGAGTTAGAGACACAGATACAAGATCCTACTCGATATCAAGGTATTGAGTATCAGCTTGTAGAGGATTGCATTGAAGTAGCTAAACTGGCGCGTGAGCTTGAATTGCCACGTATAGAAGTCGATGGGCGTTTCGCAAGAGCTGAGCGTATAGCCGAACAATATGGAACGCATCGGCAAAAACTTCAATGTGCTTATGATAAAGCGTGGACTTCTTTTTGGTGGCATGATGACTTTAATACGCTCAATCAAATTTATGATAATGTTGAATGTTTAACAGTTGGCAGTGATCAAGTCACAGATATTGAATTATTAGCTAACTTATGGCAGCTATTATGGACTACTGTTCAACGCTCACAACTTAATGCTTCTGATGCAAAAATAGATGCACGGACTGAAGCCTTACGCATTGAGTTACAAAGACTTCAAGCTGATAAAGATCGACCAAGCACTGTTTTACAGTCGCGGTCGATTGAGTTACTGATGGATCTTAGTCAGTCTCACGATAAACCTCTTGAATTGAAAAGGATACTTAGTGATTTTCGTAAAGTATTTGAGGAAGGCAAAGGTTTAGTTAATTTTCCTGTAACGCCCCTCATTAAAATCCTTATGAAATTAGGTGAATATTTGCCTAATGATCCTGACTTTGATGAGCTTTTTGAATCCGTGCTTCTACTTTCCCAAGAGCGAGAAAGCAGAGCAACTTCTGGACGTATGCTTCTGACGAGAGGCAACCAAAAGCTTATTAGTGGAAATCATTATGAGGCAATTCGTCTTCTTGGTCGGGCGCAACATGACTTAGCTATGCGTGAGTGCCGTGGCGAGTTAATCGCTGCACTCGCCTTATGTGCGAGTGCTTATGAATCAGCAGGTTTACTATGGGCTGCACGTTCTAATATGCTTCTAGCAGCATCTCAGGCTTTTAATCAGTATTGGGAAGATGGCGCGATTACTATTCAAACTTTCGCTTGTTTACAGCGTTTGATTTGGATTGAACTACAGTTAGGACGAATTCCAAGTACTCTCACATGGATTGAAAATGCCACAGTTATTGCACAAGTACTTGAATTTGATGAGGAAGCTCAGGAAAGATTCCTGAAAGAGAGAGAAACTCAAGATCAAGTTCTTGGAATCCTTCTTCTTAAGACTGCCTTCAAAGATTTGCATTGCTTGGAATCTATTCCAGAAATTCTCGAAAATCTTGGTTTAAATCATTCATTCATAGCATCACTATATGCCCTAGGTCATGAAGATGCTCTTCGTTCTGAAGGTTGGATTCCACAAGAAGAGAATGAATCAAGTGTTCGTGAACTTTTTGATGCTTGGATAGCACAACCAGCGAGTAATGATCTGCCAGAGGTTCCTGAGTTTTTGGCAGAAGATAAAGTAGACCTTATCTCTCAAGTACTAGGCTGTAATATAGTTGCTGAAACGCCAAGCAGTAATAGATCTCTATTTATTTCAGAGTCGATTCTTGCTGCTTTTGAAGCTTTTCTTGCAACGAGTCTCGACTCTAAGTTATTTCCACATCAGTCAAATATAAGGTTTCAAATTATCCCTTCAAATTCAGTTCCTGATGTTATTGATTTTCAAATTGAAGAGGAGAATTCCACGCATCTTGGAACTCTCGTAAAAGTGCAGCATTCTGTCAATGAATCTTATATTGCAGATATTAATTCTGAAACACTAAATAAAAAATTAGCTGAGTTAATTATTCAATTAGTTTTTCACATAGCTTTTGTACCAGATTCAGAACAATACTTTGATAGGCTTTTGCGAGAAGAGTCTGCTTTCTCACGTGCATTTGACTTTACGAATGTAGCTACTGCTATTTGGAATATTTTAGGCAAAACTCCAAAAATTAGACTTGCAGACTGGCAGTTAAATAACACAGAAAATAAATTTCCACTTCGTCGAGTAGTTGTTTGGAATAATGGATCAACTCAGACTGCCTCTGTTGAACAGACAACTCAGACAAAACCTAGCCTAGGACAGGGTGAAGTTCCTCCAGAACTTAGGAACGTTGATCGTCTTAAGCATCGTGATCGTAAAGTTTATTCTCTACTTGATGTTGCCCTTTGGGATAAAGCTAGTTGGAAGGGAACGGGTTTTGGCTTGATTCCAAATAAGCAAAATCTTCCACTTTTAGAGCTTGCACTTTTGTTTCGTAATGAAGCTGCAAGCAAACAGATTTTTTCTCAGTGGAAGCAAGAATTTGGCGATGAAGATATAGAAGAAAAAATAAGAGTATCTATCATTACTGGAATTGATGCCAATAACCCAGCGGCTTATCGTGTTGTCATTGGAGTAAATCCTGAATGGATAAAAGCCTCTAGTGACTCGCAATTCATCTTGACATATCGAATTAATACTATGGAGCCAAAGAATTCAAGAAATCTTGATCAATTTTCAACATTTTTTGAAAAGACAGGCTTTTATATTCTTGTTCCAGGATATATATCTCAAGATTTCTCTAGAACAGAATTCTTTTGGGAATTAGGGATTTTAAAACGACAAATATTTATTCGTCCTGCCTGGCAAATAGCCGAGCATGATCCTGATTTGTGTGGTATTCAGCCTGATGACAAGATAATTCTCCCCAAAGATGTCAAAGATCCTCCTGTCATACGTGCTCTGGCGCAAATCAGAAAAATGAGATCTAGATAGGCTATGAGAGCTTGTTGATCACCAAATCTTCCGGCGGTATAACAACGCCCATGCACACCGACCGCCGAAAGTAGATCGGTATGATGCATAGGTTGTCTGCGGCGGGTGAACGGGGTCGTTAGCTGGCTTCGGTTTCGGGTGGTGGCAGTAGTTTGAAGGCTGTCGGTAGGCAGCGAAAATTGATTGGATCTTATTGTTCTGAAATTTGATTCGCCATGCGGTGTCCTCAGTGTTTGCAACAAGTCATGGAGTCGATGAAGCAGTGCCAATGTGGTTTTGTGTTTGATGACGTAGCGTTGGCGGACTTACAAGATTGGTTTGCAGAAGTTAAACAGACTTTGGAAACAGCCTATGTAGCCTCACCTACCGCTTGGCAGCAATCCGGTAAGAGTGGAACGTTTGAGGATTGGACACGACTGCGGATCGCAAACCTCGCACCAGTCCAGAGATCAGGCACATATCTTGATATCGGTTGTGCGAATGGATATTTGTTGGAATGTTTGGTAGCGTGGGCAAAGTTAAAGGGAATTGAGCTTACACCTCACGGTCTAGACTATTCAGACAAACTTGTTGATTTAGCTCGACAACGCCTTCAATCGTCCAGCAATATTTATTGGGGGAACGCTTGGGACTGGACTCCCCCTCAGTACTTTGATTATGTGCGAACTGAACTCGATTATGTGCCGCGCAATTATCGAAAACCTTTTGTCGAAAGGCTATTGGCTGAGTTTGTCGCTCAAGAGGGGCGATTACTCATTTCTCAATATCGCAGTCGTCGTGATGATTTAACTCAAGGCTGGGTCAACCAAGAATTAGAAAGGCATGGGTTTCGAGTCGTTGAAACACATTCGGGGTATAACGGAGACGGCTTAGAATTATGTCGTGTGGCGGTTTTGCAATCGAAATAGCGATCACCCAGCTAACAATCCCAATGCACACCGACCGTTGAGAAGTTATCGGTTGGAGTTCAAGATTATCTGCGGCGGGTGATTGGGGCCGTTAGGCGGCTCAAGGTTATCTGTGGGGGCGCAGCCGAAAGACCATGAGTGTGACACTTAAATCACAATCAGCAAGTGCCTGGTATGGGTCATGTTTTCAAACCAAGTACAATACCAACTGTTGACGAGTATGTGTCCGGTTTATCTGCGCTCGGTTCTCGTATCAATGAATTACAGCTTCGTTTACTACAAGAGCAGTATTACGCCCCAAATCGCACTGTTACAGCGACCCAACTTGCAGAGCTAATAGGCATTGAGAGCGGACGTGGCATGGTCAATCTGCTATACGGTCGGCTAGGACGGTTATTCTGCGAAGCAACAGGATTTGAGCCAAGTCAGCGAGAAATTGGTACACATCGATGGTGGTCTGTCTGGTCGAGCGGATACGAAGAGCGTAATCCCTATCGATTTTTCTGGGAAATGCATCCAGAAGTTGCAGAAGCTCTCGAAGCTTTGGGTTGGGTTACGCCTGAACGTTCTTCATCGGTCACGTTTCCTGATGAAGTTGATGAGACTACAGTTTTCCGCGAAGGCGCAGTCTGCAAAGTTTCAGTTAATGCTTATGAACGCAGCCCTCAAGCTCGTCAAAGATGCATAGCTTACTATGGAACAAGTTGTTTCGCTTGTGGCTTCAATTTCGGTCAGGTTTTTGGAGAATTAGGCGAAGGTTTTATTCACGTACACCATCTCTGTCCCATTTCTGAGATTGCCGAAGAGTACGAGGTTGATCCTGTCAAAGATTTACGTCCCGTGTGTCCTAACTGTCATGCCATGATTCATCGCCGCTCTCCTCCGTTGAGCATTGAGGAGCTTCAAATTTTGTTGAGCAGTTCTAAAGTTCAACCGCCTCCTAACAATTCGGGTGCAGCGGATTGACCGAAGCCGCTTGGGTAAGATGCAAAGGTTGTCTGCGTTCGGTGAGCGGGAACGTTAGCCTGCTCTAAGTTATCTGTGAGGACGTTGCTTACAGCCCCCGGTATGGTATTAAGGGTTAAGCAAGTAGACTGAGGAAAGTTTCAACTTCAACGACCATGAAATGCTCTCCTGTCAATGAATTAGAATTATTCATTACTGAAGTTAACAAGCTCACATCCAAATCGTTTTATCAACATTTCAGTTCTAGTGAAGAAATTGAATTTTCACATGGATCTTTGCCTGAAAACACACCAGCAGTGGAACAGCTTGAGTCTTATCTTCTTCACTTTCGCAAGTTTATTCAAAAAAATGACCGTGTTTGTGTCTGTCTTGTGAACCAGCATGTTAACGAGCTAGCAAAAAATCAGTCTAATTTCCTTAACAAATGGAACATAGTGTATAAAACCTTTGAGGAATTGATAGAGGCTAAAGCGTTAACTGGCAGGGTTATAACTCATGTGCCAGATATTCCTGATTTGTCATTACTTGACCTCTTTAAAGCTAGAACTTTTGGCGATTTGTCACATCTTGATCCGAAAAAACAACTACTCCATCAAAAACTTTCTTCTACAAGCCAGTTAGATGCATTGTATCGATTTGAGTACTATACCTTCTTGTCTGAGGCTGGGGAGCTTATTGCTGAGATGGCAGACCTCTGTGCAAGGCTACTACACTCCTTGAACAATCAGGTATGATCTAAGCATGAAGTTTGAGTGGGATCAGTCGAAAGCCGCTAGTAATTTGAAGAAACACGGTGTCAGCTTTGAAGAAGCCAAAACCGTATTCGACAACCCTCTGGCGGTCATTTTTGATGATGAGGCTCATTCTGTAGATGAACAGAGAGAAATCATTATTGGTCATTCTCGGCAAAATCGGTTGCTGTTAATTGCTTTTACTGAGCGATCTGGTAATGTCCGTATCATCAGTGCCCGTCTAGCTACTCGCAATGAGCGTGAGGATTATGAGCAAAACGCCCTCTGATCAAACACAAAATTTTGAAGACGAGATTTCACCTGAGTATCGGTTTGATTACGAGAAGGCGAAACCCAATCGATTTGCTGCTGGTCAAAAGCCACAGAAATTAACGGTTGTGGTTTTAGATGAGGATGTGGCTCAGGTTTTTACAACGCCTGAATCAGTCAACAAAGTGCTAAGAGCCTTGATCGAGTCGATGCCACAATCAGCAGGTAGCGAGACAGCCTAACACTACGTTGGTGCGGACGGCACAAAGGTTATTGATGCGAGTTCGAGGTTGTCTGCCGCCGCACAACTTCACCGTTGGGCTGCAATCTTGGGTTCTGAGTTAATCTAAAAATAAAACCTGCAGCGAGGTTAGAAATTGAGTTTTGATTTCTCAACTGCTTCCGATTCAATCACAAATCCATTGGGCTATTTTTCTGGTCAAGGCAAAGATTACGAAAAGTATCGCCTGATTTATCCTGCTTCTGCGATCGATAAAATTTTGTCAGATTTGGGATCTCTCACTCAGATTACTGCTGCTGATATTGGTGCAGGAACGGGGATTGGTGCAAGATTGTTAGCAGATCGAGGCATTCGGGTTGTGGCGATTGAACCCAACAAAGACATGAGAACAGCAGCGACCTTGCACAAAAACGTAGAGTTTCTGATTGGCACTGCTGAACAAATTCCTCTGGAGAATGCATCAGTCGATTTAGTAACCTCGTTTCAAGCATTCCATTGGTTTGATTTTGATAAAAGCCTCAAAGAGTTTCGCCGTATCCTCAAGCCCAGTGGACACTTAGCATTAATATGGAGCTTCTGGGATCAAAGCGACCTTATTTCCAAAGAATACACTCGCCTAGTTTTTGAAGCATCCAAGGATCAAGAGCCTCAATCCCAATCTGGAATGCAACTGAAAGCATGGTTCAAAAGCATACGTTATCAACTATTTTGGCAAGGGTTATGGTTGCCCTACTTTACAAACTTAGAGCGATACGAGTTTGTCTCTAATCAATCCTTAGATTTCCCAGGATTAATCGGTTTAGCCCGCAGTCAAGGATTTACACCGTCTGAAGGGGAAGGTTTAGAAAAACTGATATCAGATTTAGCTGTATTTCATCAACGCTTTTGCGATCGCCAAGGTTCGGTAAGGTTGACGTATCGCACACGCCTGTACACCGCAATTTCCAACCATCCTTAAAGGACTCCTCACTATGGATATAAAACCCTTGCAACAGAAGGCTAAATCACGAGGTATTGCTGTTAATGGGCAAGGTGGTTATCAACGACATATTCTATTGTGTACTGGGTTGCGCCAAAGTGGAGATACTTGTTGCCCGGCTGAAGAAGGTGCTAAAACTTGGAAATATCTGGGTAAACGACTGAAGCAACTTAGCCAAGAAGGACACAATATTTATCGCACAGAAGTGGAATGTTTAATGTTTTGTCGAGGGGGTCCGCTCGCAGTTGTCTACCCTGAAGGGACTTGGTATTGTCATGTTACGCCAGAGGTCTGTGAACGCATTATTCAAGAGCATTTGTTGGAAGGCAAACCCGTTGAAGAATTTAGGTTTGCTTGTAACCCATTATTAAAAGACCTGTAAGCACACTTCCCATACAGGCTAACAACCGCACTGAGCCGGAACTTGCCAACATAGTCTGGTGAGCGTGAACGTTGGGTTACTTCATATTTAGTGGAAACAGCACTTTGATGCTACCTGTGAGCCTCGTGGGCTGTGATAAGCTCAATATCAAATGAGTAGGCTATACAAGCGATGCCTGTTCAAACAAAAGCCCAAGTGCTAGCTCTGCTCCAGGAGTATCACCAAGAGTTACACCGCTTTGGAGTGAAACGTTGCGGCGTTTTCGGCTCGTTTGCCCGTGACACTGCAATTCACCCTCAAAGTGATGTTGATATCTTGGTTGTCTTTGATCCAGACCAGAAAACGTTTGATAACTTTATACATCTATCCTTTTTTCTAGAAGATCTCTTTGGCAGAGCAGTTGACCTTATCACTGTAGAGTCATTAAGCCCTTATATTGGTCCGCATATTTTAGATGAGGTCGAGTATGTCTCCGTCGGCTCGTGAATATTTACAGCATATTCTTGATGAAACGACCTACATCATGACGAGTTCTACGAGTTTAGACAAGACAAAATTTGTGCAAGATGAAACGCTGAAGCGCGCTTACGTTCGTAGTATTGAAGTAATTGGCGAAGCTGTCAAACAGTTGCCAGATGGGTTGCGTCAAAAATACGATGTGATTGAGTGGCCGGTCTATGGCTGGGATGCGTGATCGATTAATTCATAACTACTTTGGTGTTGACTACGACATTGTTTGGGATGTTGTAGCCAATAAAATCCCTACACTTGATGCTGAAATTAGGCTAATTCTTAAACAAGAATATCCATAGGTCGAGTATTGGCAAAAACAGTAGGATTTGCAGCAGCCCAACATAGCCTCTGAGGAGGATGGGGTCAAGTAAGTTTTTGAGTCTTTTTCAGTTGGCTTCTCGGCTTTTGAAACTTAGACAAACGATTGTAGGTTGGCTCTGAAAATGTGCATAATAGTATGCTTCAGAATCAACCATTCGTTCCTATTTTTGTTGCATTTTCTACCTCTTTAATCTTTCCTACTTTATCTCCAATAAAAACTGAATTTCCTTCTCAAATTGCCCCCAGCAACTTTACAATTGGCGAACCCTTACGCTGTAATGCTGCAACATACTTCGCCTCATCATATGGCTCTCGATTCTTCCAACAACCAAACAGAATCCGTATCCACTTGAACGCTAACGACCGCATCGCTGCTGGATGAGAATTGCCCTTGGCTCGCTGCATTCGATAATAGGCTTGTGCCCAAGCACAATGATGTCGGCTTTGATTGACCCACTCTACAAACGTCTGTCGCAAGAAGATCGGACAACTCCATCGCCAATGCACCCAATTCTTCTTGCCACTACTCTCTCTAACAGGGGCAATGCCAAAGTAACACATCATCTGCTGGGCACTGTCAAAACGCGATCGCTCTTCCCCAAAGGCTGCAAGTAATCGGGGAGCCAGATGTTCTCCAGCACCAGGAAGGGCTGCAAACCAACCTGCATCGGGAAGTGCCGTGAAACAACGATCGATCTTGAGCGTCAGTTCCGTTAAGCGTAGGAGTAACGGCTTTAACTGACCGATCAAGGTTTGCACGAGCCATTGCATCGGTTCGACAATGCCTGGGTCTTCGGTTAAGGAAATGCCAGAGGCGGCAATTTGTGCAATCCGACGAGTGATGGCACTACGACGAATCACTTGATGAGAGCGGAAAAACTGAGTTAATTCCTCTGGGGGCGCCGCTTGAGCGTCCTTGAGCGTGGGGTAACGTTCAACAAAAGCGCAAAATACCTGAGTATCCTTGTCCTCAAACCAATCCAACACTTGAGGATAGTAATTCTTCAGCGCAGCAATCCTGCGATTGCTCAGACGGACCTTCTCACCGACCAACATCCGTCTGGATTCAACCCACTGCCTTAATGCTCGCATCTGAGCACTTTCCGGCTGCCAGGCTGGAAGTTTGTCCTGGTGCTTTTGCAGCAGTTCGACCAGGATGCGGGCATCAATTGGGTCTGACTTGGCACGAGACGGCTGAAAGGCTTTGCGGTAGTTGGAAACGGTGCGTGGGTTGATCGGATAAAGCACCAAGTTTTCGTACTGGCAGAGCGCATAAATCAGTGGACCGCGCTTCTGCTCTAAGCACACTGCCAACAAAGCATTGCCGTATCGCTTTCGTAATCCCTTGACCCAAGCAGCAATGGCATCCGGTTGTGCGCCAATGACAGACTCTTCTATTTCACCTGTGGTGCAATCGTAAAGATAAATGTCGTGTTTGCGGTCAGACCAATCAATCCCGATGTAGGCAGCGTACACGTTCTGATTCATGATGTTATTCTCGAACTACAGTTGGTGATGCAACTGGGACTGCTTCTGCTCAGGCGAAAAGATTATGGCAGGTGTAGTCGCACCGTCCTCTGAGGATTCGTTATCGAGAGAAGCACAGGGTGGGGCGAGTCGATATGTTAGTAGACATCAAGTGTCACGCGATGCATGGTCGTCTCCCACCCTGTCTCCCAGTCCTGAGGCTGAGCTTACACCCTCTGCTTCAGTCCTGTCCCCCCATAATTCAAATGCAGCGGACGACTAAGAGCTATCGGTGCTGAGTTTGAAGCTATTTATCGCCGCTGATTTGAGTCGTTATGCCACCTGATCTTTCGCGTGGACAGAGCAGAGAACTTATTCGTCAGTTTTGAGGCTGGTAGCTAGCGCGACTGAAAGGATTAAACAAATTCGGTTATTTAATTCATCTTTAAAGTTGGAAAGCTAAACTCATACTAACTTCGTCAAAAACCAATGCTTGCCAAGACCTCTGTCATGCAAAAAATAGCGACTATCGTACAAATTCTTGCCCTTATCGCCCTGAGTGCTTTTTCAGGTGCTTGTTATTCGTTGCCTTTATAGTGGTTAGATTTTGGCGATCGGCAGAGTCAAGTATTTTTCTATCGTGGATGGCTGAACATTTTTTCCGCTTTCCCTTGCTTATTGATGTCGTTGCGGCTCATCATGCCTTGATCAGGCAAGCCCTGTCCGAATGGAACCAGGAACGGTTGTATCTGAGCCTGGACACAACTGTCGTATGGAATTGCTTTTGCCTTGTCTGGGTGGGTGTGGTGTATCGGGGCAGAACGGTTCCCATTGCTTGGCGAGTGGTGGCATAACCGAGCAGTACCGTCCGGTTGTGGACGATTCAGAGCATACTCAGGCAAGCCCAAAGCATCCTGCCTGATGCGGTCGCAATTGTCCTTTTATTCGACCTGCTTATCCTGGACGATCTGGGGTATGTCAAGAAGGATGAGGCAGAAACATCAGTGCTCTTTGAACTGATTGCTCACCGCTATGAGCGGCGGAGCCTTCTGATTACAGCCAACCAACCCTTCAGCCAGTGGGATGCGATCTTCTCCGACTCCATGATGCAGCTTGTATCAGCAGATTGGATAACTCAAAGTGGAGTTGGACTGGTTGAAAAAAAGCTGGGATTGTCCCTCGCCCATTAGCGATTGCTGGTAGATCCTAACCATCCCACTATCAGTCTGTCGCGCCAGTGCCAGTTGCTAGATTTAGCCCGTTCCAGTTGGTACTACAAACCGATTGAAGTCGATTCTTACGAGTTACATTTGATGAACCTGATTAGGGGTCTAAAATCCGGTAGGTTTGCCAGATTTGCTCAAACGCTTGCATACTTGGCGATTTGTCTGTTTCTAATAGCAAGATACTAATCAAAAAATGAACGAAGAGATTAGTATTTAAGCGGATAAAAATGCTTTGTCAAAAAGATGTGCGTAGTTAAATCACAGCGAGGGTTTGGACTGTCAGGGTTTCTATCGGCTCCTTGGCTAGAGGTGTTTAGAAAGACTAAGCGAATTCTTGCTCTGATCTATCTATTGGGTTCTTATTGACTCCTCAGCTATAACTTTGGCATCAACAATGGTGGATAGAAAGGCGCACTTCCTTCACACAACGAGGACTTAGCAAACTGCTTCTTTTTAAAGTTAAGCAAGAACTTATAAGTCCAAATCCTCAAAAGCCGATGTTTCAAGAATTATTCTCTGACAAGCGCTATAAAAAACTGGCTTTTTAGACTCAAAGTAGAAATCGTCTACAAGCAGTAGACTGAAACGCTTGAAAATTCGTCCTTCAAAATATTCTTTGACAAGAGCTATGAAAAACTGACAAATAGCTCTGGAATGTACAAGCTGACTTGAATATATGGGCGATACTGGATTCGAACCAGTGACCCCATCCGTGTGAAGGATGTGCGCTACCACTGTGCTAATCGCCCAGAGTATATTTCAGATTATGCAAGATTTGCTTTGTGTCAGTATCATCAAGTTGACTGTTACAAGCAACCGTACAACCTACAGTTTTTACAAGAAAAGTAGCCTGAAGGTTTCCTTAGTATAACTTGAAAAGATAGCAATCCATCACGATGTCTTCTAAACTCATAGACGTTTGGCTTTGACAGGACGGTTGCCTCAAGATGACGGCAGCTCAATAAGCAGACTTAGCCGATCGCTGTTGGGGTTGCCATGATCTTGCAGAGGTTGAGAAAGACCGCAGCATCTGAAACAATCAGGCCGAAACGATGAGGAGGAAAGCAATGGCAGATGTAAACGGCGTTTGGCTTGGAACCTATTGGCAAGAAGGAATTCCGACCCGATTTGAAGCAACACTTGTACAAGGTGGAAATGCCTTGAGTGGTCGCATTCTAGATGACAATTATTTAGGAGAGGCACAAATTGAAGGAGAAGTCGTTGGTCGCAGCATTCGCTTTACCAAACGGTATCTAACGACATCCCCTCATCAAGTCGCCTATACCGGAACGCTGGCTGAAACCGCTGATTATATGCAGGGACAATGGCGTATTGGTGTCCTCCATTCGGGAACTTGGGAAGCCCACCGCAGCAACGAAGACCTAACAGCCGATCTAAAGAATCGCTTAGAGCAGCAGATTCCTGTTGCCGCTGGTGAAGCAGTCCTACCCGGATAGAGAATCGGTTTAAGGATGAAGAATTAGGGCGGTTGCTGAACTGATCCATTTACTCGATCGGACTAGTCCCAATTTCCAATTCTCGATCGCCTGATCCCCTGAACACGGTACAGTTACCAAAGTTACCAATCATTTGATTGCAAGGAAGGAGATACAGTGTATTTATTGATCCCTGCGGCTGGCTCAGGACGACGGATGGGGGCGAAACGCAATAAATTACTGTTGCCATTGTTGGGGCAACCCGTGCTGGCGTGGACGTTGCTGGCAGCCAAACAGTCGCAGCAAATCGAGTGGATTGGCATTATTGGACAACCAGAAGACTGGCTCGACTTTAAGAACATCATTAGTCATCTAGAGTTGTCCGACAAAGTTCACTTGATTCAGGGCGGCTCAACTCGGCAAGAGTCAGTGTATCGGGGTTTACAAGGACTACCCACCACTGCTAATCGGGTGCTGATTCACGATGGGGCGAGATGCTTAGCAACGTCCGATCTGTTCGATCGCTGTGCAGAAGCGCTACAATGCTGTGCTGGGTTAATTGCGGCCGTTCCTGTCAAAGATACAATCAAAATCGTGAAGCCGGATAGCCAGATCATCGACCGCACACCCGATCGCAACCAACTGTGGGCGGCCCAAACTCCCCAAGGTTTTGCGGTGGAAACATTGCGCCAATGTCATGACGAAGGGCTGCGTCATGGCTGGGAAGTCACAGATGATGCTGCCCTATTTGAACAATGCGGACTGCCAGTGACAATTGTGGAAGGTGAAGAAACCAACCTGAAAGTTACCACTCCTGTAGATTTGGCGATCGCTGAGTTTATTTTGCGACAGCGAATCAGCCAATAAGCGGCGACCGTCGAACTAACATTCAGTTAGCTTGACAATCGTTCTATGGTGGCTTCCATCAAGCTCATAAGATGATGCCCCGCCATGAGGCTGCTGGAGAGGCAGTACCGATCTGCACTGAGTTGGTGTAGCGTTTCAAAGCCCGTGCGCCGCTGGCGATCGCTCAAGACCCAGTAGCGTTGCACAATCGACTCTGGGGCTACCCAACCTTCCCCTTCAACCCGCCCTAATAGACTATGCTGAAGCACAAACGTATATTGGCGATTGTCTGTATTTAGCCGTCCGCGATACTGCCATGAAATCTCTGCCCGATCGGACTGTGGGAAGATCAACTTGGTGATCATTGTGAACCAATCGTTACGGTTCCACGCTACCAAAATTTTACCTTTCACCGTGACAGGTAAGGCGTCTTGATCGAGCCAATTTCCTTGTAGCATCCATTTTCCCGGTTCCAACAAAAAGGTATGTGACACAATTTGAGTCCTTACTGTCCCATTCCGTCTTAGGCAGATTAGCAGTGAGATTGAAATCAGCGTGAAATCCTACCCCTGATCGTCTTAATCGTAATCGTCTATATCCTAGACAACTAGGTGAATTTCCCCTAAAAGAACAGCTTGGCTTGCGCCTGTAACCTCCGGAAGATTACCGGGAATTTGGTTCATGCGCCAATAGGCCAACACGGCAAACGCGATTGCTTCTTTATAGTCGGCATTTAGCCCCATTTCATCGGTGGTATAAACCGTAGCCGGATTTAGATTTGCCTGTAACCGTTGTTTGAGGTATTGATTGCGGCTACCGCCGCCACACACCAGCACTTGATCGGGCAGGTGGGGCAAAAACGATCGATAGCTGTGAGCAATGGACGCGGCCGTCAGTTCCGTTAATGTAGCCAGCACATCGGCATCACCGAGTCCGTAGCGGGCCGTGTCTTGTAGACAGCGATCGAGATAATTGGGTCCAAATAGCTCTCGTCCGGTCGATTTGGGCGGGCGTTGTTGAAAGTACTCTTGTTGTAGCCACTGGTGCACCAGTTCTAGACAAGGACTGCCTTGGGCAGCCCAAGCCCCATTATGATCGAACGATTGTTGCCCCCCCGACAACCGCTGTACCGCCAGATCGAGCAACGCATTGCCTGGACCTGTATCCCATCCTACAATTCCGGAATGAGATTGACCAGAGTGGCGCTTATCTAGAGCGAGATTGCGGGTAGGGTTGGCTTTTGCTGGCAGGTATGTCACATTGCCAATACCGCCAATATTTTGCACACAGCGATCATATTGTGGATGCCTCAGCAAACAAACATCGACTGGTGGGACGAGGGGTGCGCCGTGCCCACCGACGGCAATATCTGCTGCCCGAAAGTTACTGATTGTGGTGATACCTGTCAGGTGAGCAATTAAAGCTCCTCGCCCTAGTTGCAGGCTGTAGCCGAGGGAGAAAGGGAAGCGGGAAGCGGGAAACGGGGAATTTGGGGAGGGGTGGATGGGTTGAGGGGGACGATGATAGACGGTTTGACCATGCGACCCAATCAAGACAGCGGGCTGTTGATTTTGACCTAAACCTGACTGCACGGCAAGTGCAGCCTGAGCAAAAACAGTAGCGATCGCATCGTCCAGTTCTGCCAGTTCAACCATCGACAACGCTGCCCCATTGCACACGGCTAGAATTTGTGAGCGCAGTTCTGCTGGATAGGGGTAGGTGTTGGCAGCGATGAGGTCAACCACCAGATCATCGGTTGTCCCGGAGATATTGACCAAAACCGCATCAATTCCATCGACAGACGTACCGCTGATCAGCCCAATTACATTCATCACAAGAATTTTGCAAGAGATTGAAAATCTAGCCCTCTACCTTTTTTGTTTTCTCTATCCCACTGGTAGCTGATCAATGCATTTGTTTGCACCAATCACAACCATTAACCAACCCTTGTGTAGCCGAGTGACAGGGCTGGGGTTGATATCAAATCTGCCATCTCTGCCAACTGCCAGAATATTAATGCCATAGCGCTTGCGCAGATCCAAATCGACGATCGTTTTGCCATCAAATTCTGCTGGAATTGCAACTTCCACAATGCTGTGGTCTGGATCAATTTCAAAGCGATCGAGAACACTGGGTTTTGTTAGCGATCGGGCTAGCGCACAGCCCATTTCATATTCGGGAAAGATTACGTGATCGGCTCCCACTTTCTTTAAAAGTTTGCCATGTACATCGGTTGATGCTTTGGCAATCACATAGCGCACGCCGCCGTCCTTTAAGTTGAGAGTTGTAATAATGCTCTCCTGAATGTAGTTACCGATCGCCACAATTACCGTATCAAATTCAAACAGTCCAGCCTCCTTTAAGGCAGACGGTTCAGTCGAGTCTAGCTGAATCGCATGAGCCGCTGCTTGATCGGTGAGAATTTGCGCCACCCGCCGCTCGTCCGAGTCTACGCCCAAAACTTCATAACCCAAATGGTGCAACGTCATGCACACCGCTCGTCCAAATCGCCCCAGACCAATCACAGCAAACTGGCGGCTTTGCAACCGCATGCCTCGGAAGAAACTGAGCGAAGAAAGAGAAAGTAAATTCACGGCTATCAAACCATAGTGTTGAAAAAGCGGTCTGCGGCATTGATTCAATGCTGAGAAAAATCAGTGTGAGGCAGCCTGCTCTTCTAAAGTATCAAGAAACTAGCCCAACTCGGTTGATGCATTCATTCCTGTTAATGCCAAAAAATGTCATGAAATTTTAACCGATTAGCAAATTCTCTTCTGGGTAGTTAATGGCGGTTGGACTGGGATCACCCAAAATTGCCGACATCAGCAGCAGAATGCCAACTCGTCCTACATACATCGTGATAATTAGCACAAATTTGGCAAAGGTAGACACACTAGCAGTGATGCCGGTGGATAAGCCCACTGTGGCAAAGGCAGAGACAGCTTCAAAAAAGACGCGAATAAATTCAATATCAGGATCGCTGATGGCAATTAATGTTGTGGCAATGACAACGGTCATTCCCGAACCAAAGACGACCCCAATCGCCTTAAGAATCAAGGTCATGGGAATTTCACGCCGATAGGAAATCACTTCTTCTTTCCCGCGCAAGACCGCCTTGGTACAGTCGAACAAAATTCTGAGGGTGGTGGTTTTGATGCCGCCAGCAGTTCCTCCCGGACTGCCACCCACAAACATCAAGGCGATTGTAATAAACAGGCCCGCATCGCTCATCAGTCCATAGTCAATGGAATTGAACCCAGCTGTGCGTGGAGTTGCCGATAAAAACCAAGCCAGCAGCAACCGATCGCCCAAGTTGAAAGAACTGAAAGTACTTGGATTATCAAACTCCACTAGCAAGAAGGCGAACGTGCCACCCACCAAAAGGAACAACGTCGTGCTGGTGACAATTTTGAAGTTGAGGGGGAAAGAACTGTGGACGGGACGCTGTCTCAATCGATCGCGCAACCAGAAATACAGTTGCATATTGACTTGATAGCCAATGCCGCCAAAAATAAATAGGCCTGGAATAATTAGATTAATTGGAACGGATGTGGCGTAGCCAATTAAATTGTCTTGAAACAGAGAAAACCCGGCATTATTGAAGGCACTAATGCTATGGAACAGGGCGAGCCAAATTCCTGAACGAAGTCCATAGTCCGCCGCAAATATAGGAATCATCAAGAATGTGCCGGTTAGCTCAAAAATCAGTGTTACAGCAATAATTGACTGTACCAACTGCCCCACCCCAGACATGCCTGCTTGGTCAAGCGACTGTTGAATGGCGATTTTGTCTCGTAGTCCCAATTTCACGCCTAAAACCAACAGTAAAAACGTGGTAGCCGTCATGTAGCCCAATCCCCCCACCTGGATCAGAATCAGGATCACAAGCTGTCCAAACGGCGAGAAGTATGTGCCAGTATCAACCACAATTAGACCTGTAACACAAACAGCCGAGGTGGCCGTGAATAAAGCGGTGGTGAAGTTTCCCCAAGCGCCATCTGCTAGGGAAATGGGCAGCAAGAGTAGCAGGGTGCCAACGGTGATGACTGCTAAGAAACCTAAGCAAATCGTGCGAGCAACCGTCATGAATTCGTTTAACTTGATGAGGTTTAATGGACGAGAAGATGATAAAGAAATTTAAAGAGCCTGTTTCAAAGAAAATTGCTAATGACCTTAACTCTACAACAGCAAATCAGCCGCTTTTATGATGCTTCCTCTGAATTGTGGGAGCAAGTGTGGGGTGAGCACATGCATCATGGGTATTATGGTGCAACTGGAACCGATCGCAAAGAGCGGCGACAAGCCCAAATCGACCTAATTGAGGAATTGCTGACTTGGGCAGAGGTACAGCAAGCAACTGATATTCTGGATGTAGGCTGCGGCATCGGCGGCAGTTCGCTCTATTTAGCTGAAAAATTTCACGCTAGGGCAACGGGCATTACCTTGAGTCCGGTGCAGGCGAATCGAGCCAGGCAACGATCGCAAGCCGCTGGATTGGGCGATCGCACTACGTTTTTGGTGGCCGATGCCTTAAACATGCCCTTCGCCGATGCATCGTTTGATTTCGTTTGGTCATTAGAAAGTGGCGAACACATGCCTGACAAACGAAAATTCATGCAGGAGTGCTATCGCGTCTTGAAGCCAGGTGGTCGATTTTTGATGGCAACCTGGTGTCACCGCCCGGCAACTCCGCCCCACCACCCCACGCTCACCCAGGATGAACGGCAGCATCTGGAAACTATTTATCGGGTTTATTGTTTACCCTATGTGATTTCATTACCAGAGTACGAGGCGATCGCTCAAGATCTGGGACTGCAATCGATCCAAACGGCAGACTGGTCGGTCGCCGTAGCCCCGTTCTGGAATGTGGTAATCGATTCTGCTTTCACCCCCGCCGCGATCGTAGGGCTGCTGCGCTCTGGTTGGACAACCATTCAAGCTGCCCTTTCGCTAGGACTCATGAGCCGAGGCTATGAGCGGGGTCTAGTGAAATTTGGACTACTGACAGGGCAGAAGTCACCCCATGACGTCACTCCTCCCCTAACTTAACTGCACCACCGCCCGATCGTCTACCAACGTTTGGGCCGTCAGCAGATCCTCTACAGTGATTCGCAAAAAGCGATCTTCGTCGATACGGAATAGCACTCGAATTCGATCGCTGCCTGGATATCCAGGGGGAGACAGTTGAGCAATGGTACGGGCGTCTGGGCTGTCGTTCAGTGGTTTTACCGTAGACTTTCCTGCCGATAAGGTACGAGTCACCAGTCGATCGCCATCGAAATATACCTCGGTACTGGTGGTTGCTTCGCCCAGTTCCCCGATGACAAGCTCAATACTGGGCTGTTTTTCCATCGATGCCCCTAGCAACAATTCCACAGGTTGCAGCATGGGATAAGGTTGACCTTGCCGAATAATCGGATGCCAGCCGTGACAGTGGTTACGTCGGTCCCAAAAGCGAATGCCATAGCTGTGATAGAGAAAATCTTTCACTTCCATGCCTTGCCCCAGTTGCAGTGCCCCGTGTGCGATCGCCTCAAAGGGCGTTTGGGAACGAATTTTTTCCAGTGGAAAATACTGCTCAATCCAGGTCTGTACAGCGGGAAGCTGGGTTGTGCCGCCCACTAATAACACCGCGTCAATGGCTTCGGGGGTCAGCCCCTGTCGCTGAGCTTGCTGAAGCACTTGCGACATAGAGGCATTCAATCGATCGAAAAACTGATGATCTTGCAGAATTGCAGTTAACCGCTCGCGATCGAGGTGTAGTTCGTAGCTTTCAAAGGTTTCATCGTTGAAGTAGACTTCGGTGGCTTCTGATTGCTGCGACAGTTGAATTTTCAATCGTTCCACCAATCGCAAAGTCAGAGGGGTGATGGCAACGGCTTGGGTTTGCTGGAAGTAATCTGCCAGCCAATTATCGATATCCGCTCCTCCTAAATTCTGTCCGGCCTTGGCTATGACTTTGGCCAGCTTAGGGCGCTGGGCCGATTCTTCTAGCACCTTCTGTCCCCACTTCAGCAAAAATCCTAGTGGTTTGGCTTGAGCTTGATTAGCTTGAGATTGCCGATCGCCTTCTAGCCGCACCAGCGACAAATCCAGCGTGCCACCGCCAAAATCTACCACCAGTATTGTGCCCTGATTGTCTAGTCCATAGCCGAGGGCTGCCGCTGTAGGTTCATCTAATAACCTGACTTCGTTTACTTGCAACGACTTACAAAGTTGCGTTAGCCACAAGCGATACGCTTCAAAACTATCGACCGGAACGGTGAACACCAGAGCATCTACGTTTGGATCAGTCGATTGAAGTTGCTGAATCAACGTTTGCAAAAACCACTGACCCGCTTGCTCAAAGGTGACAGTTTGTCCATCCAGTTCGGGCATAAATCCTTGAATATCTGTGCCAATGCCGCGCTTAAAATTGCGAAAAAAGCGAGGGTTTGTGCCCAAATCCAATCCATGATCGCGAACAGCTTGCCCTACGATGACCTCTTGATGGGTGGCATCTTCTACATAGAGTAAGCTCGGAATTAACGGCGGATTATTGGACATCTGAAGCGATAGTCCTAGCAATGATATCGTTTCAGGCTGTTGCGTTACTGGGTTCCAGCGCCCAATAACCGTGTTACTGGTTCCAAAATCGATCGCGTACACCATACACAAGCTTTGACATTAACTGTTTATTGTCTCAGAAGGTTGGAACCAAGCGAGAACCCGATCGCAGAAAAATAGTGTTCCAGCCGCGACGCAGACGGGAATTGCCAGTAGGTTCACCAAGGGAATACTGACTAACCCTAGGCATACCAACCCAAACGAAGCACTGGCGGGTAGGCTGCGAAACACAACGCCCAACTTTTGGCGAAAGGAAGGACGCCGTCGCTCTACCGCTGCATCTAAAAAGTCTAGACATGTAATCATACTTGCTAGGGTAATGCCGCCGATCGTCGCCACTCCGGTTCCCGGGCCTAAAAATAACCCCAACAGTAAGATAGGAAGCCCAATGCCGATCGTCAGTCCCAGCTTTCTTAATTCATAAAAAACAGCCCGCCCAATTTCAACCGCTGGATTTACCTCAATTAGCACCATTTGTCCGGTTCGGAGCATTTCAATTTCCTCTGACAACTTGCCATACCAAGGTGCACCCAGTAACACACCGAATTGCAGAAAAATAAACCCGGTGACAAACAGCAACACCAAGGTTAATAGCCCCCGCAGTAGCCAGATGAACGCGGCAACTCCCCAATCGGGTAACGCCTTGAGCCAAAGAGGCAAGTGCACATTCCAAGTTGTCAACCAGTTTGGTAGAGAAATAGCCCAGTGTGGCCATTGAAACGGCCAGTGAGGTAGATTGGGCAACGACGGCACCCATGTTGGTAAATTAATATGCCAGTTGGAGGGAATGAACCATGATGGCAACGGTAGCGCGTCAGTCGGTATCGTGGGCAGGTCGATTGACGGCAACCGCGTAGCTGTATTGGAAAGATCTTGAGAAATTTCAGCTATCCAGATTGGCAGAACTGCTAAAAACCGATCGATCGCGTTCAACCCAACAATCAACAATCCGGCATATACTGTCATTCCCAGAATCAAGTTAATGAGAATGGGAATCAAGATATAGCGTCGCAATCGCGGGGTTTTCAGTAATAGCCACAGTGCCTGTAACGGATAGAGTGCTCCGACTATCAGACCGCCAGGGCCGCGCTCAAACAAAGTTAAGGAACGTTGAGGAACAGATGGCTGACTCATGGCGAATTGGCTCTCCTAAAGCGGTGCCAGAATTGAAAGGAGTTTCGCGAGTGTGTCTGCTGCACTTCACCGTCGCCGGACTTGCAGTCATCGAAAACCCAACAAATGAATTTATGTTTGGTTTTATTTTATCTAGTGTAGAAATTCAGGGGATGAGTAGGAGTATACTCTCTAAAACCTACAGGAATTGGCATTCTATAGAGTACTAATTCTACAGAGTCGATATATGAATACGCTGATGAAAAGGACTTTGGCGATCGTCGCCCTGGTCTTGTTGAAGCTTTCTGCATTCATCCCTACCGCAGAAGCTTGTACCAGAGTGCTCTATCGAGGGCCGAACAATACGGTTTTAACGGGACGAACGATGGACTTCTCGCTGGACATTCCTACGAATCTATGGATTTTTCCTAGAGGGATGCAACGCAACGGTGAAGTCGGGCCAAACTCGCTTGAATGGACTTCAAAGTACGGAAGCGTGATTGCCAGTTCTTGGGATATCGGAACTCCAGATGGGATGAACGAGAAGGGACTGGTTGCCAACTTACTGTGGCTGGTTCAGTCAGAGTATCCACCCTTTGATCCCAATGGCGATCGGCCCGGATTGACAATTGCTGCATGGGCGCAGTACGTGCTTGACAATTTCGCAACGGTAGCCGAAGCGGTTGAAGCCCTGGAACGAGAAGAGTTTGTGATTGTAACCGATTTCATTCCTGGGACTGACAAATTTACCACCGTACACCTCTCAATCTCAGACGCCACGGGCGATAGCGCCATCTTTGAATACATTGACGGTCGCTTGGTCATTCATCATGACCCTTCGTATACGGTGATGACCAACGATCCACCCTTTGAGCAGCAACTAGCCATTGATGACTACTGGCGAAATATTCCAGGAACGATGTTTCTGCCGGGTACAAATCGCGCTGCCGATCGGTTTGTTCGAGCTAGCTATTATCTTGATGTCATTCCCCAAACCGATGATCCTAGAATTGCCGCAGCCAGTGTATTTAGTGTCATTAGAAATACCTCCGTCCCCTACGGCATCTCCATAGAAGGGTTTCCAAACCTGGCTACGACTCAATGGAGGGTGGTTGCCGATCAAAAAAATCTGCTTTATTTTTTTGAGACGACTGTCACTCCCAACACTTTTTGGGTTGATCTGAAAAAAATTGACTTTAGCGAAAACAGCGGCTCCAGAGTGCTCAGACTTACCAATGGAGAAGTCTATGCAGGAGAGGTGTCTTCCGAATTTGTCAGTTCAGAGCCGTTTAAATTTCAGGGTCTCTGACGTGAGCGATCGTCCTTGCACCAAGAGAAATCAAGTTAAGCGCCGAGGATTGATCGGTATGAGAACTTGTCCCACCAAAACTAGGCAGGTTGTAATGCTGAAATTATGATCCTCGGCTATGTTTTATGTTTGCCGTCTTCAGAGGGACTAGAGGCATTTCCATCGATAATCTCCAGCCCTTACGGCTGACACTCATGGCAAAGCCAACTCCTTAACCCCCTAACCCCTGCTGCATTAAAAAGGCCTTGACTTCAGCCGCTGTAGGTTGAGCCGCGATTGCTCCAGGCTTTGTGGTTGTCAAGGCTCCAACAGCACTGGCATAAACAATCATCTGTTGAGCCGCTTCAGCATCCTTAAGGGCTGGAATCCCCTGTTGCAGTAGTTGATGCAACAACCCTGCCACAAAACTATCTCCTGCTCCGGTCGTATCTACTACAGCAACGGGAAAGGCGGCCACGCGACCGACCTGTCCACTGAGCGCATAGGTACAACCTTGTCCTCCGTCGGTTATGACGACCCCTTCCACATCGCCATGACGATCCGCGATCGCGCTAGGGTCAGCCGTATCGAACAACCACTCAGCCTCTTCCCGCGACAGTTTCAGGAAGTCTATCTCTTGAATAAAATCGCGAATGATTGGTTTCGCTATGTCTGGATCGGGCCAAAACATGGGTCGCCAGTTGACATCTACCACCAATTTTAGATAGTGACGATCGGCCAACTGAAGGGCATATTCCATCGCTTGGCGCGTTTCGGGATAGGCTAACCCCAACGTTCCCATCACTAGATAATCAGCATGGGCAAACAACTCTACTGGTAGCAAATCGGCTTGTAGATGGGTATCAGCAAACTCAGTTGTGTTTCTGCCCCCAAAGCCTGCAAATTGCCGCTCTCCCGTGGTCGATCGCAACACTTCAATTTGTCGCGTTGGGGCGCTATGACGCTGAATTCCTTCCCCTTCTACCCCTACTCTTTCCAATAAGTCAATCAGTTGTTCCCCAGCTTCGTCTTCGCCTACACAGCCAATGAACCCTGAGAACGTGCCCAATTTAGCCAGCGCACAAGCCACATTTGCAGGCGCACCACCCGGATAGCGCGTCCACGATGCTACCTGTTCCACCGATTGAGTGGGTTGATCTGCTAGGCAATCCCAGAGAATTTCACCTAAACAAAGCACCTGCGGATGGGTCATATTGCCTCTGCTGCCTCCTGCAATTGAGCGGCCACCCGCTCACCAAATTCTGGATCGATATTGGCTAAGCCCAAAAGCTGGAGATATTCTTGTAGGGTTAGCCCTTCTGTCTCAATCAGTTCCAGCGCTTCTGCCTGAATTTCTCGCTGCATTTGCAACGATTCCGATTCAGTTTCTGTGCTTTGCAAATCGCTTTCTCGTTGCTCAATTAACGCCACCACTTGTAAATAAGCATGCACAAACTGATTAATTTTTTCAGACGAGATTGCGTTTGCATCCAAACCCGATCGACTCGGGGCGATCGTTTCTGGCATGGGAGAAGCGTCAGTTTCCATCAAAGTCACTGCAACCGATGTCCCCATGCCCACCCCAAGCCATAGAACCAGGCTTAGACTAAGCAGAACAACACCTCTTAACCCAGCCTCCAGCCAGGAGTGTAGGCACCTAACTAACTGAGAACATAACCACTGAGGACGTAACCAGGGTATAGTTCGAACGTAAGGATCATTCATAGGCACATTATTGAATTAAATTGATTCTCCCAAAAACTGAACCCAAGGAAGAAACATTGAGACAAATTCAGGACGGTTAACAACTAACGTAGGATACGATCGCTGCCGGTAATTTTGTCCGGGTTGCAGTGGAAAGATGGCAGCCCGATCCAGCGCATACCACGTTGCCCCGGCGGCTTGCACGATCGCCCACACCGCCGCAATGTCCCAAATTTTGGGCGTGGCTTCCACACCACCTAACGCCGCCCCCGCCGCAATGGTCAGCAGATTATAGCTGGCACTGCCTAACATGCGAATTTTGCAAGGAAACGGTTTAGGGTTACACAAAACACCCGTGCTGCGAGCACATAAATTAAACAATTGATTGCCAGACGGCTCGGCGGAACTAGCGTGAATGGGTTGATGATTCAAAAAAGCACCCGTAGGGCCAGTCAACCCAGAGTCACCATACCAAAATCCATGAAACGAATGCTGCAAGGGTGGTACGGCAACATGACCAAAAACAGGTGTGCCCTGATATAACAAACCGATCGAAATGCCCCATAACGGAATGCCGCGCGCAAAGTTGGTTGTACCATCGATCGGGTCAATAATCCAGCACCACTCGGTAGCTGGGAAAATATGCTCCACTTCTTCACTTAAAACACCGTGTTCGGGAAAGGTCTGAAGAATGGCTTCTCGAATGGTGCGATCGGCCCATTTGTCCGATTGGGTCACTAATGTACCATCAGACTTGGTGGTGGCTTGCGCTTGCCCAAAATCATGCAAAAGCTGTTTCCCCACGCGATCGGTAATCTCTTCGGCAACGCCCAACATCTTGTCCCAATTCATGTAGGTTCATTTGCTTACTCACTGCTTCCTCAGCATACGTTTAAATCACAAGTAGCAGCGCAGATAGAACCCGAAATTGGTCTAAATCTAACAACATTCGAGGGTTGTGTGGAGCGAGGATTGATAATCGAGCAAACGGGGTTTAATGAGCTATCATGGCGACAATGCGACGAAGATAGGGCATCAACACAGGCTGAATGGCTGAGAAGTTTTTGTAATGCTGCATGGCGGCTGGCATTTGTTGCAGGGCTGTTAGCAGTGCTTGGGCCAAGGTGGGCTGTTGCTCGACGATTGTCATGGGATAGAGATAGGTACGAATGGTAAACAGAATGGTGTCAGCGATCGCAAATCGTCGCAGCGTTTGTCGTTCTACTCGAATCCACAGTTGCGTCCCGGCATTTTCAACGGTCAGCGAGGGAACAGGCGCAGGCGTTGCAGTAGATGGGCGGATTAAGCATAATTCTGGCGTATTGACAATGCTCCAGTTGAGCCGATAACACGGCGCATCAATCCGCAGGCGATCAAACACCCGATCCACTGAGCAGGCAAGGCGATCGGCATAGCCGGGGACGGGGTGATGAATGTGGGTCAAGGGATGTCCCAGTTTCTCGGATAAACTCCAGTAAGCAGGAAAACACACAGAGCCAGCCGTTAGCACATACCCCACTGGACCCGGCTGCATCAAGCATAAATCTTCTTGAACCAGTCGTCCGGCTAAATCTAGGGGGCGATCGGCAAAGGCATCAATCTCCCACACCTGCCCGGTCACAAAATTATAGATGCGATTGCCCTGTCGCTGAAAATGAGTAGGAAACTGCTGTGGTAAATAGTTCAGCAATTCCTCTAAGACAGCGTGTTGCCCGGCGTGGCTCTGCGGCAAACTAGCAACCACATCGGCGTAATGATGTTGCAACAGCGTGGTTTTGCGATCGAGATATTCCTTGAACTCTTGATCAATTTCTATCCAATCGCATAATTCCAGAGGCTTCAATCCCATTTTTAGCCGCCAAGGGGCTGTGGCAAATGGTAAATAGATCCGTTTTTGCATTGCCGTTGCTGGCCATCGATGAAGGAACTTGGGTTTCCTGGTCCCTAAACGGCTGCTTGCTGTCGTTGATACAGCGAATAATACAAGCCCTTTTCTTGAAGCAATCGATCGTGTGTTCCCCGTTCCACAATCATGCCCTTTTCCATCGTCAAGATCAAATCGGCTCGTTTTAAGGGAGCAAAGCGGTGGGCAATCAAAAACAGAGTGCGATTTTGCGAAACGCGCTTCAGGTTTTCCAAAACCTGCTGTTCGGTTTCAGCATCGAGGCTGCTGGTGGCTTCGTCCAAAATCAGAATCGGTGCCTCTGACAGGAACAACCGCGCTAGGGTAATCCGCTGTCGTTGACCACCCGATAGAGACGTGCCACGTTCGCCCACATTGGTCTCATAGCCATACGGCAGATCGCAAATGAAATCATGGGCCACGGCCAGGCGTGCCGCTTCTACGACTTGTTCGGCTGATACATCGGGATTGCCCAGCGTGATGTTTTCTAGAATCGTGCCATTAAACAAGAAATCTTCTTGCAGCACCACCGCAATTTGCGGCCGTAGCGAGGCCAAATCGGCGCTTTTGACATCAAAACCGTCAATCAAGATCCGTCCCGATTCGACTGGATACAAGCGCTGAATTAGTTTAGAGAGCGTGCTTTTGCCAGAACCGCTGCGCCCAACAATGCCGACAAACATACCGGGTTCCACATCAAATGAAATGCCACGCAAAATTGGCTCTTGCTCGTCGTTGTACCGGAAGAAGACCCGATCGAAGGAAACCTGTCCTCGCAAAGGCGGCAAGGTTAAGCCCGTGCCCGGTTCGGCTTCTGGAGCGGTGTTGAGAATATCGCCAATGCGATCGACCGCCAGCAGCACTTCCTGCAAGGTTTGCCACAGTTGAATCAGCCGCAGCAGCGGCCCTGTGACGCGACCTGACAGCATCTGGAATGCCACTAATTGTCCGATCGTCAGTTCTTGTTTAATCACCAACTGGGCCCCCACCCAGAGAATCAGCAGGGCCGAAAAGCTGGTGAGAAAATCGCCAATGTGATTACTAATATTGGCGGTAGTCGTGGCACGAAATCCGGTGCGGACAAAGCGAGCATACAGCCCTTCCCAGCGATCGCGGGTGGGTTTTTCGGCGGCATGTGCCTTGACTGAGTGAATGCCGGTTACGGTTTCCACCAAAAATGACTGGCTATCGGCGCTGCGGTTGAAGGTTTCGTTGAGCCAGTTGCGCAAGATCGGCGTTGAAACCAACGTCAGGACGGCAAACAGAGGAATCACCGCCAGCGCTACCCCCGTCAGCTTCAGGTTGTAGTACGCCATCATACCCAAGTACACCACCGAGAAGATGCTGTCGAGCACCACCGTCAGCGCTGTGCTAGTCAGGAATTGGCGAATTTCTTCTAGCTCCTGCACCCGGGCCACCGTATCGCCTACCCGTCGCGCTTCAAAGTAGGATAAGGGCAAGCGCAGCAAATGGCGAAATAGTTGCGCCGACAGTGCCATATCCAGCCGATTGGTTGTATGGGTGAAGATGAACATGCGTAACATGCCCAAGATCGCCTCAAACACCGCCGTGCCTAACAGAGCGATCGCCATCACGTCCAGGGTAGCCAAGCTGTTGTTGACCATCACCTTATCGATGATCACCTGAGTGATCACGGGAGTAGCTAATCCCAGCAGTTGCAGCGTAAACGACGCCAGCAGCACTTCTATTAACAGTGTGCGGAACTTCCACACCGCTGGCAGGAACCAACTGAGGTTGAACCGTTCCTGTTTGCCGATCAGTTCCACTTGCCATAGCTGCCCGTCCCACGATTCTTGCACCAGCGATCGCGGCATACTTTCGCAGGTTTGAGCGAGATTCATGGGGTCGCCAATAATTAGCCGATCGCCGCGCACACCATAGGCCACCACCCAATGCCCGTCTTGTTGCCACTGAAGCACTGCCGGGAAAGTAATGCGCTGCAAATCCTGCCAGTTACCGATCAGCAAGCGTCGCAGTTGCAAACCCAGTTTTTCACCTGCATTGATCAAATCTTTCGGGCGCTGTCCCCGTAGTTGTCGTTGCACCCATTCCAACTGGGCTGGCGCTTCCAGATATTGCGCTACCATGGTGAGACTAGCAGCGGCCGTGTTCAAGCCTGCTACTAAGGGATAGCTGGAGACAGGTTGCGGAGCCGTCGAAAAATTCGGCTGATAGCGCGATCGCACCGATGCCCAGAACTGCTGAATTTCTGCTGAGTGGTAAGCCGCCCAAGCTTCTGCACTCCATGCCAACACTGTGACTTTCTTACTAGCAGCCCGGGCTTTCCAGCGATCGCTTAACTCCAGCCTATCCCCAAACCAGTCGCCTTGTTCCAGCACAATCGGTTTGCCGTCGTCAGGTACAAGCCGCACCTTGCCAGCTACAATCAAGAACTGGCCATTGGCTGATTCAGTAGACCAAATAATTTCGCCCAGCGTATAGGTTTGAGCGTTAGCCTGATTTTTCAGTTGCACTTGCTGATTGGCATTCAGCCAGCCCAGCGGCGGTTGATCCCAGTCCACCTGAACGAGTTGATCGTTGGTAATCATGCCCCTATTTGTAGCTTGATGGGTAACGATTGCATTTTTTCAGCGAGCCACTGTTCAAAGAGTTCATCTTGTAAGCCCTGCTGAAGCTGTGGCTGATCGAGCGAGGCCGGCAGCACGTCTTCTACTCGAAATAGCCCCCAGCGATCTTCCAGATGGAGTGGGCCCACCACATCACCCGGTTTTGCCAAATCAGCCGCCGATCGTAGCATATCTGGCATTGTGCCTCGGCTAACGGGGCCCACCATGCCGTTCATGATTCTATCGTCAGTAATAGAATACTCGCGGGCTAGCTGTTCAAACGATGCTCCCTCTTGGAGTTGGCTGTACAACTCGTCAGCAAGTTCCTTATCTGTGACGATAATTCGAGACAGTACCACCCGATCGAGAAAAACTTTGCGTTCAATAAAATATTCTTGTAGTTTCGACTCTGTCACGACTTCTTTGAGTCGCTTAAACTTAAAACTTAGTGAGATTTGGTTATGGAATGCTTCATAGGTTAAGGCATTTTCAGTCAACCACTCTTGAAACGCGTCAGAATCGGTCAACTGATTTTGTAAGCGAAAATCAACGATCGCCTGCTCAATGACCGCCGGATTTACCTCTAAATCGCTTCGTGACTGTAATGCACGCTCAATGACGAACTGCCGCACGATATCCCCAATAAACGCATCCAGCTTGCGACTAGCTTGCAAATAGTTCAGCACTTGCCCAATGGAAATGGGCTGTTCGTCAATTGTCAGAAAAGTTTCGGAGGACATGTATCACACTTGGACTTCAGCAACCCCATTATGCCCAAACTCTAGAGGGCAACGTGCAATCTTAATCCGTTAGGTTAAGTAAGATTACGCGATGCTGCTGCGATCATGAAGCGATCGTGAAGACAATGATCCTTAAACTAAACGAGATCTTTTGGACTACTTCTCCCTCTTCCTCCCTCTTCTTGCCCAAGCGACGGGATTGACGGTATTACACGGTTACAAGTTCAGGCGTGGTTGTCCTAGAAGATTGATGAAGATTGATAGACTAGAGTAATTGTCGCCGCAGCAAATCCAAGGCACTACAGGCACTTAACCACCGCACCCAATCGCGGCCGCGAAAGCTTCCAAACTGAAACCGAACCGCTTTAGCTGATTGATTTGATTCTGCCACACCAATATAGACCAAGCCCACAGGTTTAGTCTCTGTGCCGCCATCCGGTCCAGCAATGCCAGTAATGCTCAATCCCCACGTTGTACCTAGTCGATCGCGCACACCCACCGCCATCTGACAAGCAACGTCCTCGCTGACAGCTCCCTGTTGCACCAAGGTGTCTGGCTTAACACCCAATAAATTTACTTTGACCTGATTGTCGTAGGCAATGACGCCGCCTTTGAAATAGATGGAACTGCCCGCAATAGTGGTGAGCAAATGCCCCAAACCGCCCCCTGTACAAGATTCAGCCACCGCCACAGTTTGCTGTTTGGACATCAGCAGTTTCCCCACAACTGATGCCAGCGAATCGTCATCCACTCCAAAACAATCGGCTCCAGCGATCGCTTGAATTTGTTGCACCACTGGATCGATCGTGGCAAGGGCAGTGGCTTCGTTGGGTGCTTTAGTCGAAACGCGCAGTCTGACTTCACCATTACCGGCGTAAGGGGCCACAGTCGGGTTGGTCAATTGCAGCAACGGCGCTACTTTCTCGGCTAAGGTAGATTCGGCCACGCCCCAAAACCTCAGCGTGCGACTGTAAATAATCTCCTGTCCCCATCCCTGGCTCATCAAATAGGGAACCGCTGTCTGTCGCCACATTGCCTTCATTTCACTGGGCACACCTGGAAAAGTCAGAATCGTCAATCCGGCACGAGGACTCCAAATCATCCCCGGTGCACTACCTGTTGGATTCGGCAAAATCTCTGCCCCTTGGGGCAACAGTGCTTGTTTACGATTGCTGGGAACCATCACCCGCCCCCGCTGCGCAAACTTGCGCGCCATATCTTCCAAAACTTCTGGACGCTCGACAAGTGGCACATTGAACAATTCTGCTAACGTTTCGGTGGTCAAATCGTCT
This sequence comes from Thermocoleostomius sinensis A174, assembly GCF_026802175.1. Taxonomy (NCBI): domain Bacteria; kingdom Bacillati; phylum Cyanobacteriota; class Cyanophyceae; order Oculatellales; family Oculatellaceae; genus Thermocoleostomius; species Thermocoleostomius sinensis. The sequence goes on from NZ_CP113797.1 coordinate 480,810, forward strand.
GGTGTGGGCCCTAATCCCCCAGTGAAAATCAACAAGCGCGATCGCTCGCAAGCAATGGCTACCGCTTTCTGAATTCGTAGTGGATTATCACCCACTACTGTTTGGTAATAGTGCGGAATGCCAAGCTGGGCCAACTCCTGTGCCAAAAACTGAGCATTAGTATTGAGAATTTCCCCAAGCAGGAGCTCTGTCCCGATCGAAATCACTTCAGCGCTGCGGTTGTCTTCAGTCATGACGGAGGGGGAAAGAAAAAGAATGTAAGATGGGAAAGGGAAAGATCAAAACACTTCTAATCTAACCTCCACCTGGAAATTCTCAACTCCCAATCCCTAATTCCCAACTTCCAATTCCTACCTACTGTTGCCGAGCGTGTTGTCGAACCTTCCAGCCCGTATAACTCAGCAGCACCGTAGCGGCAATCGCGTAGGTAAAGCCACTTGGAATGCCAGAAAAAGCCAGCGCCAGGGTTCCCACCCATAAGGTTAAGGTGTAAATGAATAAGACGGTTAACCGTTGTGATAGTCCAGCTTTCAGCAAGCGGTGATGTAGGTGGCGTTTATCAGCAATAAAGGGAGAACGTCCGTTACGAATGCGATCGAAAATGACCGCTGACATGTCTAGAATGGGTACTGCCAGAATCAAATAAGGCAGTAGAACCGCCACCGTTGTCACACTTTTTACCAACCCAACTACGCCGACGCCGGCCAAGGTAAACCCCATGAAATAGGCTCCGCCATCGCCCATAAAAATCTGGGCCGGATTGAAGTTGTAGCGCAGAAATCCTAGAGCACTCCCCGCTAGGGCAGCAGCAATTAACGCCGCGGCTGGCTGGTTCATAAACAAACACACCACCAGCATCACAACCGCCGCAATTCCAGAAACACCCGCCGCCAAGCCATCTAAGCCGTCAATCCAGTTAATGGCATTTACCATCCCAACGAGCCAAGTAACAGTGAGCGGCAAGCTGATCCATACGGGTAACAGTACTAGACCCACAAACGGAACCGTGAGAAACTCAATCTGTACCCCTACCTGCCAAGCACAACAAGCCACTGCCACCTGTAAAAATAGCCGGAGATGCGGAGAGAGGCTAAAGAGATCATCGGCTAGCCCAATTAAGAAAAACGCTAAACCACCGATCGTCACACCCCAAATCTCGTACTCTTTATCGGGGGGAAGCACCCCAAAGCCGCCAGTCCACCAAATACATAGCAGCGCAATCAACGTACCCAAAAAAATAGAAACACCGCCCAAGCGCACCATTGGACGACTGTGAATTTTACGCCCACCAGGAGCATCAAAAAAACCTTTTTTTAATCCGATTTTTCTGACCAACGGTGTGGTCAAGAGGACGACCACCGCAGAAATCAGGAATGCAGCAACGTGATAGAACTGAGGGGGCATCTGAAGTCAATGGGTACAGCGACAATGGATACAGAAAAAATGAATTGATGAGCCAGACCAATGCGAGATAGGCAACACAGCTAAAGCCTACATTGAACTCTACCCTAAAACTAGAAAGATCAAGCAGAGCTTTTGCGATCGTTGTCAACTCAGGTCAGATTGAATGAATGATCTTGAACAGCATCATCAGGCAAAGCAGAGGGACTGAGATATGACCTGAATCACTCCTGACCAACCTTTGCCCGAAAGTAGTTTTAACACAACATTCCAAGGATGTATGCATTAATTTTTTGATGCTACAAATTGCACCTAACATTAGAACCTGGCTCAGTAATCACTCAGGTTTTAAAGGGTGCATCTCACTTTCGTATCTGTGTGGTTGTAACAGCCCTCATCCCCCTGCCCCTTCTCCCGAGGTTAAGAGAAGGGAAGTCAGAGAAAAATGACTCGGCTCAAATTAAAACCAATTCTTCCAGATCAAAGTCTCTCGCCCGGACTTGGGAGAGGAATGATTTAAGGTGAGGGCTTACACAACTGATGCACTTGATTCTAAGTAACTATTACGCTTCTCTCTCGACCACTTACAACCTTAAACAGGACACTTTGACGAACTGTTGCAAAACTAATTGCAAAACTAATTGCAAAAATGAATCGCCCGACCGATCGACCGAGCGATTTGCATCCAAAATGCTTCATCGTCATTGAGACACTAAGAGATGGCCGCTAGCCTAAAAATCACTAGGCAAAAAGTGCTAATTATCGAAATGTCGCAGGTAAAAGAATACCAAGAAAAATGATTCACTGCAAAATGGCTACGTTGGTTGACTAGCTGATTGAACCATTTGCTTAATTAGACATTGGGCGGGACGGAAAATCTGAAGGCACTTCAACAATCTCCTCAATCCAAACACCATCTAACGCTGCCCATTCAGTTGGACTGGGGATCTGATCAGAGAGATAGGCTCGTTGCGCCATCTCGGTCATGTAGCCGACATAGTGCCCCATCAGAAAATAGACTGCTACCAGTGCCGCTGCTGCCGATGAAACCAGAAATCCTGCTAGCATCAGCGAGAACTCTCGATGTTGAACAGCTTCCTGCATCAGATGCAGGGCCCATGCAACAAGACCAATGACTATGATCAGAATAAAGAACATTTTTAAATTGGTTTTTACGATTCGTAATGTTTACATATATTAACAGCTTCTCAGAATTCTGTCTGTAGGTTGATGTACCCACGGATAGACACAAACGAGTGCGAGAGGCATATTGTTGAAGAATTGCTTGAAACCCTTCAACTTAAGATGACAGCGATATTGACTGCTGCTGCCATTATTGCTCTATATCTAGAAATCTTTAACAACTCGATCGCTGCCTATAGTGTGTACGAAGAATGCAAAAAATTACAACGTCGTCTCATTGAAATTTCTTATCTGCGAGTTAATTGTGCCTAACTGTGCAATACAGGAGTATGTAGTGCAATTTAAACGTAAATCGTCACACACGACTCACAAAACTCCAGATCAATCGAGCAAGCAACGCTTCCTTGAACTAGGGCTGTTCAATCCAATCTGCACGATTCATCCGAACTGGAACTTGGTGTTCGAGCAAATAATCCTTAATTTGCGCAACAGTTAGCTGCCCATAGTGCAACAGCGAAGCTAGCAGCGCAGCCTCGGCTTTGCCCTCGGTCAACGCTTGATAAATGTGATGACAGTTGCCTGCTCCGCCCGAAGCAATCACTGGAATTTGCACATGTTCAGCGATCGTCCGAGTTAGATCTAAGTCATACCCTGCCTGTGTACCGTCAGCATCCATGCTTGTCACCAGCAATTCACCTGCACCGCGTTGTTCAACGTCTTTGGCCCAGGCAATCGCATCTATCCCCGTATTGTCTCGTCCACCTCGCACATACACATCCCAGCCAGGGTTTGTGGGGTCAGTCCGCCGCCGTGCATCAATGGCGATGACAATACATTGATTGCCAAACCGATCGCTGGCTCGATTGACCAATTCTGGATCGCGCACTGCCGCAGAATTGAGGCTCACCTTATCAGCCCCGGCTCGCAGTAATTGTTTGATCGTGTCCAATGACTGAATACCACCACCCACTGTCAGCGGAATGAATACCTGTTCAGCCGTGCGGTACACCACATCAATAATAATGTTGCGGTCTTCGTGGGTTGCTGTGATATCCAGAAATACAAGTTCGTCGGCTCCGGCATCGTTATATACCTGAGCTAGCTCGACCGGATCGCCCGCATCTCGCAAATCTACAAAATTAACGCCTTTGACAACACGACCCGACTTGACATCTAAACAAGGCAAAATGCGCTTCGCTAACATGACGACTGATGATGATTAGGTACTACTGAATCAGGTGAATTACAAATCAATTGCATTAGGACGGTTTTCAGATTACCCCAGTTTTTTCACTTTCTCAGTGTTCTTTTGGGAAATTCCCAAACGTCTGCTTAGAAATCTCAAAAACTCGATCGATCGATTGCGTAATCGCGTGCAATACACTGATACACTGTTGGGTGGTTTGTCCGTGGTTTGTCCATAGTTGGAGTGGTGATGGAAATAGGTCAAAAAGTTCGAGTGCGGCGTTTACGCGATCGCACTTCACAGGAAGTTGTTAAACGCCTGGGTAAAACAGGAATCATTCGAGAATTTAGAGTGGTCGATGGCAGTGGTCTAGGCATTGTCGTGAAGTTTGATGATAATTTCACGACCTGGTTTTTTGAGGATGAATTGGAAGTAATCGGTTAAAACCGATCCGATCGGGTGGGAAATCCCTCCTAACCATCCACGGCTAGCCGTATGAACAATGAAAAGGGGCATGAGCTAGGCGACGTGATGGAGTATGGAGTTGACTGAAGTGTTGACCCTTGTGGCGCTAATTCGGATGAGCCATGATGGTTAACTTAGTAAGCTCACTCGCCTTTAGATGAGCAAGGCAAGAGCTTGAGCAGTTACTCCATACCCAGCCTTTACATATAAGTTGATAGTTGCATCGCACTTGGTTTGAGCCTGTTCATACTGTTGACGTTTGGGGTAGAAGATCTAGAGATGGCACGAATTCTGACGTTTTTGGGGAAAGGCGGCACTGGTCGCACAACGGTGGCAATTGCGGCAGCTAAGCAATGTGCAGCCCAAGGCAATCGGGTGTTATTTGCCGGACAAGATCCTAGCCCTGCCCTCAGCTTGCTAGTGGGCGTGCCTCTCAGTGCCGAACCACAATCGATCGCGACCAATCTAGATGCAGTGCAACTTCAAAGCACAGTGCTGCTGGAACGTGCTTGGGAAGAGCTGAAGCAGCAGGAAGCCAAGTATTTGCGCACACCCATCTTAAAGAGCGTCTACGGCCAAGAGCTAAGTATTTTACCCGGCATGGATACGGCCCTTGCCCTCAATGCCATTCGCGAGTATGACAGCGGCGATCGCTATGACGTGATTGTGTATGACGGCAACGGCGACCAAGCCACCCTGCGGATGTTGGGAATGCCCGAAACCCTAAGCTGGTATTTCCGTCGCTTTCGCCAAGTGTTTCTTGATTCTGATCTAGGCAAGACAATTTCACCCTTTATTCAACCGATTTCTGCGGCGGTGCTCAATGTTAATTGGTCGGGTGATATTTTTTCGCAGCCTGCCGCCAATCAAGCCAGCACGATTGTTGACCAAGGCAAAGCCGCTCTGGCTGACCCCAATCGGGTTGCGGCCTATCTGGTGACAACGGCTGATGCGGGAGCGATCGCCACCGCCAAATACCTATGGGGCAGTGCACAACAGGTGGGCCTTACGGTCGGTGGTGTGTTGTTGAACCAGTCCGAAACTACGGAAGGGATGCGATCGGACTTTGCGCCGCTGTCAATTAACACCATTCCAACTCGCAGTGGCGACGAGTGGCAGCCGTTGATGCAGGCAATGCCCGATTTTACCAAAGCGGCACAAGCACCCAAGCCAATTACCATTAACGTTGCCGAACGAAAGGTCTCGCTGTTTTTACCCAGCTTCGATAAAAAACAGGTGAAATTAACCCAATCTGGACCAGAAGTAACCGTGGAAGCAGGGGATCAACGACGCAATATTGCATTACCGCCAGAACTGCGGGGAAAACAAGTAACAGGGGCCAAATTTCAAGACAATTACCTGATCATTTCGTTTTGACACCCAAATCTAAAATTCAAATGAACAATTCTGCCTCATTTGGCCGAAAAATCTTTATGCTGGATGGGTATTGCGTATAGCAGTTTCCATGCAACTCGATCGATTTTCTTTTTCAAGCCTGTTTCGATGGCAGCGTTGGCTTGCTGTGCTATTGGCGGTGGTTCTAGTTTGGAGCGGCATTCCAGCGGTGGCAATCGCTCAAACCCGACCACAACCCAGCATTCAACCCTACTTAGATGGCGTTGCCGATCGCATCACCGAATTCACCCTCAAAAATGGCATGAAGTTTATTGTCATGGAGCGACACCAAGCCCCTGTGGTGTCCTTTATGACCTATGTGAATGTGGGAGCAGCAGAAGAAGAACCTGGAAAAACCGGAGCCGCGCACTTCCTGGAGCACTTAGCCTTTAAGGGAACCACTCGCATTGGCACAACCAACTATGAAGCGGAACGGCCCTTACTCGATCGCCTCGATGAACTATTTGAGCAAATTCAGACTGCTAAAGCCGCTGGACAAACCGAGACAGTGGCAACGCTTCAGCAAGAGTTTGATCAGGTTCAAATTGAAGCAGCCAAGTATGTCAAGCAAAACGAATATGGTCAAATTGTCGAGCAATCCGGGGGTGTGGGACTTAATGCCACCACTTCAGCCGATGCGACGCGCTATTTCTACAGTTTTCCGGCCAATAAGCTAGAACTGTGGATGTCACTAGAGTCGGAACGCTTTTTAGAACCAGTGTTTCGCGAGTTTTACGAAGAAAAAGACGTAATTTTGGAAGAACGCCGCACTCGCACCGACAATTCACCGATCGGCAAAATGATCGAGGTCTTTCTGGAAACGGCGTTAGAAGGCCATCCCTATGGGCGTCCGGTGATTGGTTACGAAGAAGACATCCGCAACTTAACCCGGCAAGACATTCAAGATTTGTTTGACGCCCACTATACCCCCGATAATATTGTGGTTGCTGTGGTGGGAGATGTGCAGCCGAATCGAGTGAAACAGCTAGCTGAAGCGTATTTCGGGCGTTATCAAGCCCGCGATCGATCGCCTGCTCTCGACGTGCCGATGCTGCAACAGAATGCTCCTAAGGAAGTGACGCTAGAGTTTCCTTCGGAACCTTGGTATTTTGAAGGGTATTTGCGTCCAGGAATCGACAGTCCCGACAATGCCATTTATGATGTTATCTCCAGTTTGCTGGTGGGGGGACGCACCTCGCGGCTATATCGATCGCTGGTGGAACAGAAGCAAATTGCCCTCAACGTTGATTTCATTAGCAACTTTCCCGGTAATCGCTTCTCGAATGTGGTGTTGATGTATGCGCTGTCGGCTCCAGGACACACCCTGGACGAAATTGCCGATGCCTTTGCGGCTGAAATTGAACTCCTGAAGCGCGAACCTGTTTCAGCTCAGGAACTCGATCGGGTGAAAACGCAAACGCGGGCGGGTGTGCTGAAAGCATTGGCATCAAACCAGGGCATGGCAAGTTTGCTGGCAGAGTATGAAGCCAAAACCGGCAGTTGGCGCAATTTATTTGATGACCTAAAAACGGTGGAAGCCATCACCGCTCAGGACGTGCAGCGCGTGGCCCAAGACCTATTCCAGCCCACCAAGCTAACGATCGGTAAGCTCATTACCGCCAACACCTCACCTGTTAGTACCCCAACCCCCAATCCCTAATCCCTAACTCCGAATTATGCAAAGGTCAATTAGAAGTCAGCACTGGCTTCGCTACGGATTCATCACCCTCATAATCACGCTCGCGATTGGGCTAGGTCGATCGCCTGCCTTGGCTGTGACACCACGCCACTATACCGAGCTACAGTTACCGCCTGCCCCAGAAGTAACCCTGCCCGACTATACTCGCTATGAGTTAGACAACGGCATGAAAGTGTACTTGCTGGAAGATCATGAATTGCCGCTGGTTTACGGCTCAGCCATGATTTATACAGGCAGTCGATTGGAACCTGGCGAAGAAGCCGGACTGGCCAGTATCACAGGCGATGTCATGCGCAGCGGCGGCACGCAAGCCCATCCTCCTGATGTGCTGAATCAACTGCTGGAACAGCGAGCCGCTTCTGTGGAGACCAGCATTGATATCACCGCAGGCAGTGCCAGCTTCAGCGCCTTAACCGAAGATACTGAAGACGTGATGGGACTCTTTGCCGAGGTGTTGCGGCAACCTGCTTTTCCGCAAGATCGAATTGATCTGGCGAAAAACCAGTGGCGTGGATCGATCGCCCGTCGCAACGACAATCCTCAAAACATTGCCGATCGTGAGTTCCAAAAGCTAATTTACGGAGCCGACAGCCCCTACGCTCGCACGGTGGAGTATACGACGCTCGACAACATTTCGCGGGACGATGTGGTGAGTTTCTATCAACAATCGTTTCAGCCGCAAAACATCTTGCTGGGCATTGTGGGTGATTTCGACACTAACGCTATGAAGTCGTTGATTGAAGCTGAGTTTGGCGATTGGCGTTCTAGTGCCTATACAACTCCTCGACCAAACTTCAACCCACCGACGCAACTCATTTCTGCTCGTTCTGTGAATTCTGAAATTACTCAAGCGAAACAAGGGGGTATATTTTTTGTTGATCAACCACAACTCACCCAAAGCAGTGTGCAAATTGGTCACTTGGGCGGAAAATTCAATAGCCCGGACTATCCAGCCCTCTCGGTAATGAACGAAGTGATGAATGGATTAGGGGGACGGTTAGTGAATGAAGTGCGATCGCGCCAGGGCTTGGCCTACTCGGTGTATGCCTATTGGTCACCTCGGTTTGACTATGAAGGCATGTTTGTGGGAGGCGGACAAACGCGATCGGAAACGACCGTTCCATTCATTAAATCAACCCTGGCAGAAATTGAACAAATTCGCACTGCGCCTGTTACTGATGCTGAATTGGCCCGCGCCAAAGATTCGGTCTTAAATGCGTTCATTTTTAACTTCCAAACACCATCACAAATTTTGTCACGCATTATGCGCTATGACTATTATGGCTATCCTCAAGACTTTATCTTTCAGTATCAAAAACAAGTAGAAGCTACCACGATCGACGATGTGCAACGGGCGGCTCAAGCTAACTTAAACCCGGACAAGATTGTGACATTAGTGGTAGGCAGTGCTGCTGCTATCAACCCACCGTTGAGTAGCCTGACGCCCGATGCGCAAGTAACGCAAATTGATGTGACGATTCCACAAATGGGCGGCTAGGTCCTAATCCTGATTGGGGAACGCATAAGACAGCTTAAATCAATGGTCTGGACACGTGTATCCCGAATCGCCCTCATTCCCTAGCCCCTTCTCCCTTTTTGGGCGACGGGGAGCCAAATCAATGTCCCTTCTCAATGTAGTAGAGGAATTGAGGATGAGGGCTAAAACTGACAGCCTGGCGGGGGGTTCAGCATTTTACTGAAAACGGTCAAGATTTGATTGCGATCGTCGTAAATGTGCGAATTTTATCGTTTAGTCAAGGTTTTTTGTCTATTTAGGCAACTCAGGATATGATTACGGCTAGACAGACAGACAAAGCCCGAACATAGCATCGTCATCTCACGTTACCTCTACTAATCTAAAGGCTCCAAATGACTAACTGGAGCTTTTAGAGAAGATTTTGGAATGATTTGATACTCTTTGCAGCACATTCAAGGAGCCTGGTATGAGTACGTTATTTGACAAATTGGGCGGCAGTGCAGGGGTTGAGCTAGCGGTTGATAAGTTTTACGATCGCGTATTGAGTGACGATCGCATCAAACATTTTTTTGATGGAGTAGACATGAAGCGCCAACGGGCCCATCAACGTGCTTTTCTCACTTATGCCTTTGGAGGTGCGTCTCATTACAACGGTCGCCATTTGCGAGAAGCCCACCAACAGTTGGTGAAAGAAAGAGGATTGAGCCGCGAACATTTTAATGCAGTGGCCGAAGATTTAATTGCCACCCTTCAAGAGATGGGTGTTTCTCAAGACTTGATTGATGAAGTGGCAGCAGTGGTAGCAGCCCCGCAAAATCAGCAGGATGTTCTCAATCAATGAGAAAATGATTGATTATTTAGAATTGGTGAGAGCATTTCGCTAGTGGGTGAGAAGTCAGATTCAAGCCTAAGAAGATGATAACGGGGCGATCGTCAGCAGATCACTCTAACCAAGAGCCTGTGCCTGTGCAGAAATATGTATCACTTTCATCAACAGCACCTGATTCACAGTGCTAGCCTTGCTCTCGCATCTTTCCCAACATTACTTCCCACACCAAACGCGGTTGCACAAACTGAAGCAACTGCCGTCGAGCGGTTTCCAACTGCTGCAAACGGTTCGATCGCCCCTGCTGATGCCAATAGTGATGCTGAAGATAATCCAAAAGCCACAATTGGGTTTCAACATCTAGCGTTTGCGTAATTTGTCGGGCTAGATCTAAACTCTCTCGTAGCGAGGTGGGTTGATGAGTGGCTGCCGATAACAGGTCTGAAGGAATCGTCTGAAGCTGCTGCCAGTGGGCGATTGCTGCTCCGGGGCTACCTTGGGCCAGGGCAATAATATCGGAGCGTTGTAGAATCTCAGCATGGTTTGTGTGATTCAGCACTTGTCGCATGGCGACAGCATCGAGGCGCTGAAATGGAATGCGTTGACAACGGGACACTAGCGTTGGCAGCAGAGCATCGGCGCTGGGCGCTATCAAAATCAAGGTGGCGCGTCCGGGTTCTTCCAAGGTTTTCAAAAGACCGTTGGCGGCAGCTTCTGCCATCGTTTCTGCTTGTTCCACCACCACCACCGATCGAGGAGCTTCCAACGGCGGACGACTGAGAAACCGGGCGATGTCTCGAATTTGCTCTAGGCGAATCTCTGGGGGCGATCGGCGTTTTACTCCTAGTGCGGCTGCTTCAGCCGCAGAAATACGTTTGCCCTGATGGAGATACGTTGGTTCTACCCATAAGAGGTCGGGATGATTGCCTTGCTGAATGCGCCGGCAAAGTGGGGTTGGAGGGTCGGAAGTCGAGAGTCGGGAAGGAGGGGTGAGGAGCCGTTGAGCAAAGCAACGGGCTGCCACACTGCGTCCAATGCCGGATGCTCCGGTAAATAGATAGGCTGGGGCAATGCGATTTTGAGCGATCGCACGAGTTAAGAGTTCAACCGCCTGCGGCTGCCCAATTAAGTCATTAAATAAGTGCTCAAATAAGTGTTCGAGAGGCGAAGACATAGCAAGGACGATATCTCAAATGCCACTGTAATTGGGTGTTCAACCGAATACCAGCTAATTCTTCATACTGAAATTGCTGAATAGGTGATTTCATTTCTTGATTGCCTATGCTAGGCTAAACACTAGGATTATTTTCGGTTGTTGAATGCATTATATTAGGCGTTTCTCCGAATCTAACTCTCTACACCCTCTGATTTCGGAGACTTTTCATGTCGATTTACATTGGTAACTTGTCCTACGAGGTCACTCAGGAAGATCTCTCCCAGGTTTTTGCAGAATATGGCACGGTTAAACGAGTGCAATTGCCGACCGATCGCGAAACTGGTCGGATGCGAGGCTTTGCCTTCGTAGAGATGGAAACTGAGTCTGAGGAAGAATCAGCCATTGAAGCTTTGGATGGCGCAGAATGGATGGGGCGCGATCTCAAGGTCAACAAGGCCAGACCCCGCGAAGAGCGTCGCCCATCAGGTGGCAATAGCTGGGGCGGCAACAACCGAGGCGGATCTCGTCGCTACTAAGCTTTGTCGCTAAGTCTTTAAGAGGGTGTTTGAGAAGCCAGGAAGGTCGTAAAAAAGCTCACTCAGTGTAGGCTGCGAATAGCAAATATCTACAGCCCTGAGTGAGTCAGATGAGTAAAGCATATCCCAGTAACCTAACCCGCGCCCAATATGAGGTTTTGAGTGAATTAATTCCAGCAGCAAAGCCAGGTGGTCGTCCTCGCAGCGTTGACCTGTGGGAGGTGCTCAATGCCATGCTCTATGTTCTGGTTGAAGGCTGTCGTTGGCGTTCTTTACCTGGTGATTTCCCAGCCTGGCAGACGGTGTACACGTACTTCCGCAACTGGCGATTGGACGGCACCTGGATTTCCATTCATGACCAGTTGCACCAGTGGGTTCGCATCGATGCGCAACGCTATCCTAGTCCATCAGAAGCGATCATCGATAGCCAAAGCATCAAGAGTGCAGCAGGAGTTCATCAACAAGTTGGCTTTGATGGAGGCAAGCTGATTACAGGACGCAAACGATTTTTAACGGTGGATACGTTAGGACTGGTTTTGCGGGTGTTTGTGAGTGCGGCAAACCTGGGGGAACGCGAAGGGGGCAAACGTGTCCTCAAACGAGTCAAACGGATGAAGAAAAAGGTTTCACGCTTAATCACCATTTGGGTAGACGGCGGGTTCGATGGCGCCCCTTTTCTGATGTGGGTGATGGATGTTTGTCGTTGGATTGTGCAAGTTGTACTGCGACCTGAGCAAACCAAAGGCTTTAGCTTGCTCAAAAAGAGGTGGGTGGTAGAACGAACTTTTGGTTGGCTAATGGGATGCAGACGGTTGGTCAGAGACTATGAATTATTACCAGAGACATCAGAAACCTTGATCTACCTTGCCATGATTCGGATTATGGTGAGGCGGTTGGCATAAATTTGACACCTCAAATCTTTTCAAACACCCTCTAAGTCTGCAATCTAGGAGGGTGGACAAAGGTCTACCCTTTTTTATTGATGTTTTATTGATGTGCTTTTACGAAGGACGCGCTTGGGTGAAACCGATCGTCATTCGTATGGCTTCTGGTGTATTGGTTCTGGCAAGCCTCAATAGCCCATTCAACCATCTTTTCCCAAACTACTTCCCCCATGAATACCAAAGAGTTTTTGAGCCGCTATCTTGCAGGACAACGAGACTTCAGGAACCTGAATTTGATTGCCGTTAACCTACGAAATGTCAATTTAAGCGGTGTCAATTTAAGCGGTGCCAACTTAACAAAAGCGAATCTAACCCGCACCAATCTCAGCCGTGCCAATTTAACCAATGCCACACTGACCGGGGCAAATTTAACCGAAACCAATTTGGTGTACGCCAACTTAACCGATGCCACGTTACACGATGTAGATTTAAGTCAGGCTGATATACGGGGGGCAATTTTACACAATACAGTTCGATAATCACTTTTTCAGGAGGTTTTGCCATGACTCCCGCTGCCATTCGTCTGGTTTCTCAGCTTAGGCAAACATTTTACACTGAGTTTGCCGCTGCCATGCATTTTCCAGTCAATATCACCAGTGGCAATTCCTATGCGAGTAATTCAGCAACAGCTTCCTGGATTGATGCCCAACAACAGTTGAACTATGTCTATGTCTATGCCCACACTGCGCCCGATGCCCTTGTACCCGATCGCCCCCTTGTTCTGCGAGTATCGCTCAACAAAGGGGCTGGAATTGGGGTACTGTCGAAGCGCGGCAAAGGATGTCGGGGATTTAATCAAACTTGGTCGTTTGAACTCACAGTCCTACCCGAGGAAGTGCTAGATTTTTTACCCTGGATCATTAGTTTGATTCAATCCTATGATCATCATGCGGCTTCCATTGTGCCGGAACCCCCACATCCATTGGATTTTCAATTATCTGAGTCATTGCTGTTTCACCATGCCCAAACGCATCAAGCTAGTCGTTGCTTGGCTAAGCCTGTTCCTGCCTTGGAAAGCTATGCCCCTTGTCGTGCCGCAGGGGTTGGCTATGAGTCAGGGCCAGATCTAGGCTAATGGCTTAGAGCGTTTTGCAAGGTTGAGATATTTTTGCAGAAATGGCAACCCGCCGATCGCTGGCAGGAAATAGCGTGAGGTGCACAATACTCCCAAAGCGGCCCCAGTGGCCGCATCGAAATAGGGCTGATAGAACAAAATCAAGGCGGCATCGCGAGTGCCAACCCCCGCGAAGGTAAGTGGCAGTAACCCTGCCAAAATGGCTAAGGGCGACAGCGCCAAATTCGTCAAAAATGGGGTGTAGGCATTCAGAGCCAAAATGAAAAACCAAATCTGCAACAAGTGCAGAAACCAAATAAAAATAGATGTGAGAGCAAGTTTCAACAGGTGTTGCTTATCTCGCCAGAAATAATCGTGCATTTCTTGCCAGGCAAAACTCATTTTCCCTAACTTAGCTCGCAACTTTTTGGGTGAAACGGATTGAACTAAGGCAAAGAACGATCGGGCAAATTTGGGGAAGCAAAGAATAGCTAACCCTAGCAGTAAACCAACCGTGACACCGAACGTCATGCCCCAAAACAACACATCTTTCTGTGGATACAGCAGTAACCCAAATACACACCACAGCAGCAGCGACAGCATATCGCAGGTTTTCTCGAACACCACCAGCGATAACGCTAAAGAGCCGGTAAGATGTCCCCGATCCTGCATGAAATAGGCTTTAGCAATATCGCCCATTTTGGAGGGCAACACCATATTGAGGCTGCTGGCAGCAAGGATAAGTTTATTGGCTTCGGCGAAGGCTAGGGAAGCTGGGGGTTGGGGCGGATGGGAAGCTGGGGAAGAATTGGGCATGAGTTGCTGTAAGCGCCACGCGGTGAGCATGGTGATGGGAATGACCATGCCAAGGCTGATTGCCATCCACAACCGATCGCAGTTGCGCAACACTTGAATGAGTCCATCAAAGTCGATTTTCCAATAGATAAACAGGAGAATGATCAGGCTAACCAGAATGGAGATCAAGCGTTTCATGTCGATCGAAGATGGAAGTCAGAATAGGGCGATCGTATCATTCGCTTTGCCCCTTCAAACGTTGATGGCTCGACAAGCCCCCGTGGCTGTGTCGCATTTGCTTCCGTTACTTTTCTTTCATCGTCCACACCCCGTCGTCCCAGTGAGTATCAATCAGGTCAAGGTGGCTGAGCCAATAGCCACAACGGTTGACGTGTAGAACTGCCGCCTGATCATGAGCATTGATCTCTTCCAAGATTGTGCCGAATGCAGTTTGGGCTTTGGTGAACCGGCGATTGAGATAGTGGTCTCGTCCTATGTGATATAGCTCGATCGATCGCTTCTGAGCATCAGTGAGGGGTTCAGATTGCAGCCCCACGAGTTCGTAAATGCTGACGGGTTGCAGCTTGCCTTTAACGCGAATGCAGTCCAATTCGCGGGCCCAAATGCGATCGCGGCAACTATTGTAGGTACTTTGGCTAATAACAATATCGGTGCCGTAGTGTTTGCTAGCTCCTTCTAAGCGCGATCCCAAATTGACACCATCCCCGATTGCCGTAAACTCCATGCGTTTGCTGGAACCAATGTTGCCACTGATGACACTATCCGAGTTGATGCCGACTCCAATCTTGATGCGGCGATGGGACGGACGCTGTTGGTTGAAACTAGCCAAGCGATGGCGCATTTCGATCGCCGTTTGTACCGCCATCCAAGCGTGTTCCTCGAGTTCCAGTGGCGATCCAAACACTGCCATAATCGCATCGCCGATGTATTTATCCAAGGTGCCTTTGTAGGCAAAGACAGCATCTACCATCGTTTCAAAGTATTCGTTGAGCATGGCTACCACCTCTTCGGCTTCCATGCTTTCCGTCAGCGTTGTATAGCTGCGAATGTCTGAAAACAGGACTGATACTTCTTTGCGATCGCCCCCTAGTTTAGCATCGCCGCTGTTGAGCAACTGTTCAGCCAACTCTTGGGTCATGTAGCGATACATGGTGCTTTTCAGGCGCTTTTCATCGCTGATATCATCCATCACCACCAGCGCTCCGGATATCTGCTGCTCATCGTTGGCATCGGCAATGGTGTTAATCGATAAGTTAATGCTATGCTGTTCTCCATTAAAAGCTTGCAGCGTCTGATCGGGGTAGTATTGCTGACGATTGCGATCGTCCTGCGCTCGCAACGCCATTTCAAACCAGCGGGGAAAATCGCCCTTCTCTAGTTGAATCAATTCAACCACCGCTTTGCCTTCGATCACATCCCTTGCATCTAGTCCTAAAAGTTCCCTAGCGCTTTCGTTCGCGGCAATGATTTTTCCATCTTTATCGGTGGAAATGACACCATTGGACAGCGATCGCAAAATATCGCGCTGCATCTGCTCTTGCTGCTTTACGGTGGCAAACAGTTTAGCGTTTTGCAGGGCAACACCAGCTTGAATGTTGAAGGCTTTCATGAATTCCAAGTCAGCGCGGTTGAAGCTGGCTCGCCAACAGTCGGGCGCTTCTGGGTAGGTTTCGGGATTGTAGGGCAGATGATCGCCTTGCTTCTTTTTGTTAATTAGTTGAGTGACAGCAATTAGCTCTTTATCAGCATTAAAGATGGGCATACACAACATGCTGCATGTGCGGTAGCCCGTTTTTTTGTCAGTTTCCTTAGCCGTATCGGAATTAGGATGATTGTAGAGGTCAAACGGAATCAGCAGCGGTTGCTCGGATTGTACCACCTGTCCGGCAAAGCCTGCTTCCATTGGAATGCGAATTTCTTGCAATGTGCCGTTGATGGGCAATTTTGTCCAAAGCTGATGCCGATCGCGATCCACCAACCACAGGGTACTGCGATCGGCCTGCATCAGTTCTTTGGCTTCGTCCATCACCATTTTCAGAGTTTCCTCTAGGTCGAGGCTGCTCTGGCTCAGAGCTTTCGTGGCTTTCATCAGAGCCGAGGCGGCCCGCTGCTGTTGTGTAGCTTGATAGAACGATCGCGATGATTCCAAAATGAGCCGAATTGAAGGCGCAAAATCCCAAAAAAGCTGTTCATCTGTTGCTGTAAAGCCTTGTAAATCGATTTTTTGCTCTAGGGGTGCATGGGGATCATGGTTTGGTTTGAGTTTGTTAATTAACTGCACCACCGCCACAAGCTTGTTGTCTTCGGCTCCGGTTTCACCCCGCTTCTCGCTCAATAGCGGCATGGTCAGCATCGTATAGGTGCGGTAGTGATTCTTCTTATCGAGTTCCTGCGCAGCTTTCGATCGCGGATCGGCATAGAAATCATAGGGAATATTGACGGCTTGTTTGGTGGTAGCCACTGCACCCGCAATGCCGACGTTTTTTGGAACCCGCAGTTCCAAATTATTGCCGCGTTCGTCTTTAGCCACGATCGACCAAAGCTCATCTTTTTCTTCATCTAAAATAAATATTGTGGTGCGATCGGCATTGAGAAGTTCGCCCGTTTTCAGGGTGATCGATCGCAGCATTTCATCCAAAATGGCATCAAATTTCTGTGAACTCAGAGCATCATCCAGCATGGACAGCGTCTGGTTCACCACCTCTAGCTTACCTTCTACCGAGGTGACGACTTGCTTGAACGTATCCTGTTTGAGAGGGGCGAGAAACGAGGAAAACGAGCCTTTTGCAGTGGTCAACGCACTCGAAGTAGCAGGAGAGTCACTAGTCTCTGTGGAGTTGAGATGGACAGCACCATTGTCTAACCGTGCTGGTTCCGCCTGATTCAACCCACTCTCATCTAACGTAGATATCGCCGGGGCAACCCCTGAATTATTCGCATGAACCGTCACATCAATCACCTGACCTGTTATAGATGCAATACCTGCTTTGATGCGCTGGATGGTCATTCCCATGACAGGCTCATGGTTGGCACTGTGGCTGATACTGTTGTCGCTGATACTGTTGTCAATGTCAGCCGCTAGAGTTCTAGCCAAATCCTGAGAAAAAGGAGATGAAGAGGGAACAGCGTTCATAGATGCGTAAACTCAGCGAGCCTCCAGGCTAATATAACTTCAAGTTCGGGGTTCACCACTAGCGCAGAAACCAGAGACAAGAAATACCCAGCCTGCTAGCCAAGATCAAACTTCATAAATGCAGCCATCCGACCTTAACTATACCTGGTTATCTCTAACCTCATAAGCAGTAGCCCATACAAAAGCGAAAGGACACCTTCATAATGCCCATTGTTGTGAGGAGAGTAGCAGGGGAAAGACTAAAGTAAGGTAGGAAAGAGAGCACTTCGTAAGGGCAGCCTTCACCCTCAATTCCTCTTCCACAGCAGGAGAAGGGGCCAGGGGATGAGGACGGAGACGGCAATCTCAAGACGAAAGTGGGATGCACTCAGCAATCTTCACCACGGCACTCAAGCAAGCTGATAGGATCGACATGGAGAGTGAAAATGGATCACTTTATAAGTCATGCCGCTGGATAACTTACGCGATCTCTATCAACAGGTGATTTTGGAACGTTATAAAAAGCCTCGCAATCGAGGCAAAACCGATCCGATCGACCGTTACCAAAAGGGACACAATCCGTCTTGCGGCGATACGATCGAACTAACACTGAGGCTGAACCTGGAAGCAGATCGAATAGAGGAAGCCAAGTTTGAAGGCGAAGGCTGTGCGATCGCCATGGCTTCGGCAGATTTAATGGCCGATGCGCTCAAAGGCCGCACCAAACAGGAAGCCTTGGAAATGGTGCAGAAATTTCAAGCCATGATGCGGGGGGAAGCCGAATTTCCGCAAGAGTTTCGTAAACTCAATGTCATGCAAGGCGTAGCCCAGTTTCCTGTCCGGATTAAATGTGCCAATCTTTCTTGGCATACGCTCAAAGCGGCTCTTGAGCAAGAAACGACCAGCCCTCAACCCGCTGGTTTTGTCAGTAATGAGTAAACGAACTATTTTTTCGCGTTTAGCTTTTTCCTCTATGCTAACTACCGCTGATTTTTCCACCTACGCCCAATGGGCTGGAATTGCTACGTTGGCTTTCGGTGCACTATCCGGGCTGGCATTTTTGTTGAAATGGGGGATTCGGTTTCGCCTGGTTGGTGTCACCGGATTCATGGCTGTGCTCACCGTTGGTTTATTTTCGCTAGGGCTTGTCCCATTCACGCGGACTGTGATTCCAGGGGCTGTCCGCTTCTCTACTGTATTCGACTCAGGGGCCGCCCAAGCCGTCATCGTCGTGCCGCCAACAATTACCGAATCAGAATTAACAGCAACCTTGCAGCAAGCTGCCAGCGATCTCTTCTCAATGGGACGACTGGGGCGCGGAGAAGATCAGCTCACGATTCGTGCCCGCACAGTGCTGCACCCTGAGCCAGGCGTATCTCAGCCCTTATTGTTAGGACAAATTAAACGATCGCTCTCGGTTCGAGAGGATGAAAACATGGCGATCGAACTATTTCCAGAGAATTTGGCAAAATTGCCCGTTTCACCTGCTGGAACTCCTGCTAAGCTCTGAATTCAATTCATTGAATCGCTAGGATAAATAAGTACATCCGCAGGGCATCATGCAGGCAATTCTATGGAGTGGCAGGAAATTTACGGCAATTGGGTATTAGTACCTCCGCGCCCAACCGCAATCGTCCATTTTCTGGGAGGGGCGTTTGTGGCCACGGCCCCCCAAATCACCTATCGGAGTTTATTGGAATTCTTGGCTAGTCAAGGCTATGCGGTGGTGGCAACGCCGTTCTTAAATACCTTGGATCATACAACGATCGCCCAGCGGGTGATGCGGTTGTCAAATCTGGCGTTGGACTATGTACAGGAAACCATGCTTCGTAGCCGCGCTTTACCTATCTATGGAATTGGTCACAGTATGGGCTGTAAGCTGCATTTACTGATTGGCAGCCTGTTTCCCCAAGAACGAGCCGGAAATATTCTGATTTCATTCAATAATTATCCTGCTCGTCGATCGATTCCAATGTTGGAACAAGTATCGCAATTTTCAAAATTCACCTCCGAATTTGCCACTCAATTTGCTTCTCAATTTGGTTCTCAGTTTCCATCCCAGTTCATTCCACAGATGGTGGCTCCTAACTTTGATGTAGAGTTCACCCCGTCGCCTGAAGAAACCTATGACTTGATTACAAAGAACTATCAAGTTCAGCGTAATTTATTAATCAAATTCACCAATGACGATATTGATCAAACTAAGTCGCTGAGCGAAGTGATGGAGCAACGCTTTCCCACGCTAACGGCGGTCAAAATTCTGAAAGGCAATCATTTGACGCCGTTGGGACAGGATGTAAATTGGCAAACGGGAACCGAGTTTTCGCCCCTCGATGCGATCGGGCAATTTGTAAAACAGGGCGTCTATCGCGATTTGAATGAATTGAAGCAGGCAGTATTGCTGTGGCTTGATCCGCTGTCAGCGTTGAAAAAACCGTGATAGTCGAGGCGTACGCCTGGTGGCCCTAACGCTTTATGCCTTGATAGGATTCATCGATCGCGGCACAATACAAAGTAGAACGACCTAGTTTAATAATTTAGTCTAATAATTTAGTCTGCTACTTTCGCCTTAGACCTCAATGGTATCATCCGTCCAGCACTCATCCCTGACTCCTTCCCCACCCGCTCGTTCACTTTCCCAGTTTTCCCAACCCCCAACGCCCAATTCCTCATCCCTCGACTACGATGTCACGATTGTCGGTGCTGGCATTGTTGGTCTCACTCTTGCTTGTGCCCTCCAGAACTCTGGGTTACGGGTTGCTCTAATTGAAGCGAACTCCCGCGACGCTGGGCTACAGCAGCGCCGAGCCTATGCTATTACGCTGTTATCGGGGCAAATTTTTCAGGGACTGGGCGTTTGGTCAGAGATTTTGCCAAAGATCACAACCTTTCAGCAAATTCGTCTAGCTGATGCTGATTGTCCGATGGTTGTCAACTTGCAGCCGCAGGACGTGGGAACAGAGGAGTTGGGCTATGTGGGAGAACACCGAGTGCTGGTGGCTGCCCTGCTGAAGGCGCTAGCGAATGCTGAGAATGTCACATGGCTCTGTCCGGCTAAGTTGATTGATGCTAGCTACGGAGAGAATGCTACCTTGACTGTTTCGATCGCTGGAGAACAGCAACAGATCAAAACGAACTTG
Organism: Thermocoleostomius sinensis A174; assembly: GCF_026802175.1. NCBI lineage: Bacteria > Bacillati > Cyanobacteriota > Cyanophyceae > Oculatellales > Oculatellaceae > Thermocoleostomius > Thermocoleostomius sinensis. The sequence continues at coordinate 501,160 of NZ_CP113797.1, forward strand.
CTGGTTGCGGCCGATGGTTCTCGCTCTCCCATTCGCGAGGCGGCTGGCATTCGTACTCAGGGCTGGCAGTATTGGCAATCCTGCGTCACGGTGGTGTTACACCCAGAAAAATCTCACCAAAACATTGCTCGCGAGCACTTCTGGCCCAGCGGACCCTTTGCCACTCTACCGCTGCCTAACAACCGCTGCCAAATTGTGCTGACGGCTCCTCATGCGGAGGCCCAGCATTGGTTAGAGGTAGAGGAAGCTGAATTTTTAGCAGAACTCGATCGCCGCTATCAAGGGCAGCTAGGAAAGCTGGAATTAGAGGGGCCGCGGCGGCTGTTCCCGGTTAAGTTAATGCAAAGCGATCGATACGTCCATCCCCGCTTGGCCTTAGTGGGGGATGCAGCCCATTGTTGCCATCCAGTCGGAGGGCAAGGCTTAAATCAAGGCATTCGCGATGCGGCAGCATTGGCAGAGGTGCTGATAACGGCTCATCAACAAGGTGAAGACTTAGGCAGCGAACGGGTGCTGCGCCGTTATGAACGCTGGCGTAAGCTAGAAAACTTGACAATTCTGGGCTTCACAGACTTTCTCGATCGGTTTTTTTCCAATCAATGGTGGCCGATCGTCGCTATACGCCGATCCGGATTGTGGATTATGGGGCGGCTGTGGCCTCTAAGATTTTTATCCCTGAAGCTGATGACCGGCTTGAGCGGTCGTACACCAGCATTAGCTAAGCGCTCAAGCTAGGCAAGCTAGGAATGTTCACGAGGATTCCCTTAAGGTCAGGGCTGTGAACATTTCTTTTACAACTGGGTTTCAAATTATTCCAGCAACTTCCATATGGTGGCTCATATCCAGGGTATCGCCCATCCTTTCGCCATCATGATATGCCGCTAGCAGGACTTCACTGGTTTTGCCCCAAGCGATCGCCCCCGATGCATCAATACCGATCGCACCAAAATCGCGGTGACGCTGATAGGCTTCTTTAAAAGATTTCTCAAACGCCGCTTGCAGCGACATGCCATCGGTTACTCGTACCACAATCCGAGCCGCCAAGCACTCATCAATAATGTCTTCTCCAATCCCCGTGCAGCTAATGGCTGCCTGAGTCGTGGCATAATTTCCGGCTGGCATGGCCGAATCGCTGACTCGGCCAATGCGCTCAAACCCTTTGCCCCCAGTGGAGGTGCCAGCGGCGAGGCGACCTTCCGCATCCAGTACCACCACCCCGATCGTCCCCCGTCCAGCCTCTGCAACTAATTCCTGCTCTGCCACTACGCCTGCCATTTCTCTAGAAAAGTTGCCACGCCGCTCTTGAATCCATTCCTGTAACCGCAATTCTGTCAGCGGATCATAAGTGGGAACTTGCAGTTCGCGCAGCAGTTCCAACGAGCCATAGTCAGAAAGGATGCGATCGTGAGAGCTTTGCAAAAACTCAGCCAGGTCGATCGGATTTTTGGTGCGCGAGATATTAATCACCCCACTAAAGCGCTGCAATGTACCATCCATGAGCGCTGCGCTCATGCGAATTTGACCATCCGACTGTAATACCGAGCCAGTCCCGGCATTAAACCGTGAATCATCTTCTAACAGTTGACATCCACGCACAACGGCTGTTTTGGCATCGGCTCCCGCTTGCAGCAAAGCATACACTTCTTCAATTACATACCGCAGCGATCGACGTACCGCCTCTTCTCCCCCTTTACCCTTGAGGGAACTCCCGGCACCGCCGTGAATAATCAGTTTTGGTTGAATTTGACCCATTGAGACCCTTAAAACAATTCACTTGAGACATTCATTCTGGCTTATTATCCCCACGATTGGAGGACTTTGCCTCGGATCGATGACGACGACACCGCTCTGAGCAATACTTCACATCATCCCAACAATCTTCCCATTTTTTACGCCATGTAAAGGGACGCTGACAAACAGGACAAATTTTAGTGGGCAAATTGGATTTAGTGTATTTACGTCCGGGAGCCATTCAAGATTCTCTTAAATCATCACGCTTTGACTGTAGCGAAGTTTGGGGAATTGAGCGATGAGAAAGGAGTAAGGTTGTGTAGCGGAGAAACAATCCAACTTGATAAAAAATATGAAGTTAACCCCTCGCACCTTCGTCGAAGGGAGTCGAAACCTGGCACAGTGCATTAATTACTGGGGACAGCCTTAATGAGAATGGTAGAGTGGATCATCCCAGCCAAATGATTCCTCAACACCCGCCTCAACGCTCGATCGATCCGCCGGAGACGAGGAGATTGTCGGTGATGTCGTGGCGTCGATCGGGTAATGCGTTGCAAACGGTGTTTCTTCCTTGCCTGCATCGGGAGTTAAGCGCCCTGCCCGCCGCCCATCCCACGCCGCCCCTCGGCGAGTCGCCTGCCTCAACGCCTGCTCGACCATGCTGGGTAAATTCTCCCATTCCAACGTATCGTTTTTCAGTAATAACCGCAGTTGATGTAACACATCGCGTAGACCGGTGACAGCTTGGGCTTGGAGGGGACTAGAATTGCGTAATGGATCGCGACTGACCGCAGCTAGAGCACGCTGTACAGCTTGACTGATCTGGCTTTTGTAGCGATCGTTTCCCCGCTTTAGCTGATATTCTAGCCCTTGCTCACTAGTTGCATAGAGCGCCGGCAGTTGATTCAGTGCATATGCGGTTAGTTCAACTTCTTTGACATAGGAGGCAAGGCGGGGTGGAAGTAATTTAAATTGCCGCGCCACCTCTTCTTCAACCAGCAGTTCCATGACGTTCTTGTAAATTTCCATAGCTGTTTCCCCGTCTGCGCTTCAACTTGGTTATAGCGAACTTGGTTATAGCGTTAACAATACGGCGCTCTAAATTCAGTATAAACACGAGTGCTCAGTATTAATTTAAACTTTGTGACAAGGATGAAACCTGAGGGACGGGGAGTGAGGAGATGGGGGAGATGGGACGCTGTTTCGATCGCTTTCTCACCTTCCTCACCGCATCCATCCTTTTCTCATCCCCTGCCACTTCAACAGTTACTACTGAGACAAATCAAGTGCTGAGTGAATTTCTGGTAAAACCGTATTCGCTTTCCCCGTAGTATTCCCGATCATGCCCTGAAACTCTCGAAGCGATCGAGTTTTTCTAGCAATTTTGGTGATTTCTGGTGCTTAATTAAAAAATTCTTCAGCGCAAAGCAAAGCGCCGCACCGCTAGTAAACTACCCAATAGTCCAACTGATCCGCCCAGTCCCAACAGTGCCAAAGGCAGTAGGATCGTTTCACGCGGTGTTAGTTGCATGCCGCTGGTTAAAAATTGAATGAATTCAGGCTGCTGCAACAGCAATTCTTCGAGAAAATGCTGAACCGCACGAATCAATCCCCAGGAAATCAACGCACCAATTAGTCCCAGCGTTAACCCTTGCAGAATAAAAGGTAGATAAATCCAGGCTGACGTAGCTCCTACAAGTTGCATTACTTCGATTTCGCGCCGACGTGCCATCACAATTAGCCGAATTGTAGTGGTGATCACAGCGATCGCGGTCAGGCTCAAAATGCCAGTGATTACTAAACTCAGCCAATTTAAGCCTTGGTTAAGCTGAGCGATGCGCTGTACGGCTTCATCCACATATTGCACAGCGTCAACGCCCTGTAATTGTTTGAGCTTCTCCGCTAGGACGGGTACGGCCTCAGGAGAATTAGCTTTAACCTTTAGCTCGTCTACTAAAGGGTTGCCATTCAGTTGCTCGGTTGCACCTTTGATATCTGACAAGCCCATTTCTCGCGTTAAGGTATTCCACGCTTCTTCTTTCGTTACCGGCGTCACTTCGATTGCGTCTGGTAGGGCTTGCACAAACGGCTGCAAATCCTTGGATTGGACACCTGTCTCTAGATACACCGAAACCTCTAGCTGGCTGCCAAATTGGTTCAATAGCTTGTCAAGTTGCCAAGAGGCTTGCAAACTTATACCAAACAAAAATAGCAGCACCGTCACGGTACTCACCGCTGCCCAATTCATCCAGCCGCCTCGCTTCAACCCGACGAGCGCCTCTCGCAGCAGATAATCGATTTTAGTCAACAGCCGTAGCACTGGGTCTTCTCCTTCCTACTCAGCTTTTCTGCCTACTCTTTCTGCCTACTCATAGACGAGCACAATTAACTATCATGGAATTAAGGAAATTTGCTTCAGCATTCACGCTAGTTTGCCACAGACGAAATTATGACAGCCCAAATTTTAGTTGAGAAGAAAAAATTAAAGAATCCTCCGTTACAGTTGCACTACTTGGGCGATCGCGTCTTACGCCAGCCTGCTAAACGCATTTCCAAGGTTGATGACGACATTCGCAAACTAGCCAAGCAGATGCTGCAAACGATGTATAGCGAGGATGGCATTGGGTTGGCGGCTCCTCAAGTGGGGGTCCACAAGCAGCTTATTGTAGTGGATACTGACCCCGATGATGCAACTACACCTGCATTGGTTTTAATTAACCCAGTGATCACCAAGTTTGGTCAGGACATGTGTGTGGTCCAAGAAGGGTGTTTGAGCATCCCTAAAGTCTATCTCGATGTCACCCGTCCTGAAACGATTGAAGTGTCATACAAGGACGAAAATGGTCGCCCTCAAAAACGCACGGCAACAGGGCTACTTTCTCGTGTAATTCAGCACGAAATTGACCACCTCAACGGTGTTATGTTTGTCGATCGGGTTGATAACACGCTGGCTATGAACCAAGAATTGGTCAAGTATGGCTTTGCCGTAGATAGCGTTAAACCTATCTAGCTTTGGACTGGTTGAATTTTCCATACTTCCAGGTTCAGTTGAGTGTATAGAAATTGAGGTAGCTTTTGTGACTCCAAAGAGTGGCGTATTGTTAGGAGGGTCTTGTGTTACCGCGATCGCTGCGGTCGGCTCGATTTTTGAGCTATCGTCTGGTCATCCTCAACTCGGAGGGGTGGTGACGGGTATAATTTTAACGCTGGCGATTCCGTTGACTGTGATTTTATTCTATGCGGCTGTTCAAGATGCGAGGGCGAATCAGTAAAGCGTCAACCTGTCGTTATCTAGGTTTTTGGTTCCTTTTTTCATTACGGCATCCTCAACGATGACCGGATCAAGCCCCCGATTTGCCGTCCTACGTTTAGTTCCTCCACCCGGTGGAGCAGCCCTCTCGCTTGAGTTTTACCCGCTAATGCCGTCCACGGCCGTATTAATCGGTCGTGATCCCCGCTGTCAAATTATTCTAGACTCACAATTTTATACGGGTGTATCGCGGCAACATGCTCAGGTCGCCCCGTCATCTACTTCACCGTCAGGGTGGCAAGTTTGTGATCTCAACAGTGCTAACGGCACCTATGTCAACGATCGCCGCATCTACGGGTGTCATGCCTTGCAATGGGGGGATTGCATCACCCTGGCGCAAGAGGGACCACGATTTATTTTTGAGGTGCAGTCGATCGATGCGGTCGCGTTGTCACCCGATGGGGATACCGTTCCAGAGCAAGCGAATTTACCCAGTCCCGCTGTTCTTTCGGGCATTCAACCACCTCACCCCAACCCAGGAACAGTTGCTCAGTCCGATGCTGTCACGTTCAGCCAACTGTTTCCTATCATTTCTACCGGTCGGGATCTGAAGCGCAAAGCTTATCTCGTTCCCGGCATGATTACGGTAGTGTTCGTGGTGCTGATGTTTGTCACCAATGGATCGCCTCAATGGTTCAATCCGCTGCTGGCTGCCTATATTGCCGGAGGAGCCTACTATTTTGTCTATCAGCTTTGCGGCAAACGCAAACCTTGGTGGGTATTGATAAGTTCGGCGCTGATGACAGCATTTTTGTTGCTGAGTCCAGTGTTGCTGATGTTTATTTTTGTGTTTCGAGGAATTCTACCGGGCACAATTCCCGATGATCCAGCAACTGTAGGGCTTGGCGTGTTTTTCATCAATATGTTCTTCGGCGCAGGGCTGATGGAGGAGCTGCTCAAGGCGGTGCCAGTGCTGCTGGCTTATTACATTGGGCGAAAAGTGCGATCGTCTCCCCTGCGTGAACAGATTGGCGTTTGGGAACCGCTGGACGGCATTTTGTTAGGAACCGCTTCGGCAGTTGGATTTACGCTGCTGGAAACCTTGGGGCAGTATGTCCCGTCTGTTATTAGCGATGTGACGCTACAAGCTGGACCAGAAGCTGGGCAGTTGGGGCAATTATTGGGGTTGCAACTGTTAATCCCCCGGATTCTTGGCTCTATTTCTGGACATATGGCCTACAGCGGCTACTTCGGCTATTTCATTGGGTTGAGTGTCTTAAAGCCATCAAAGCGGTGGCAGATTTTGGGAATCGGCTACTTGACCGCAGCAATTCTCCACACTTTGTGGAATACAACCGGAGCCATTAACATTTTGGTACTAGCGGCCGTGGGAATGATTTCCTATGCGTTCCTGGCCGCCGCTATCCTTAAAGCGAGGGCTTTATCTCCAACCCGACGAGAGAACTTTGCGACGCGCTTAGACGTGCGCTAGACAATGCTCTCTGGAAAAAACTAGCAAGGAAAGCAGGCTACTGTTACCTGCTTTCTATGACAGATCAGTCGCGTCAGATGTGACATGGGCGAGGGCATAGCGAGCAATGGCCAAGCTGAGGCGAGCCTGTTCCACTTCTGAAAGGTTTTCCCACGCTACAGTGCGAATCTCGTCGATCGTTGATTCCATTGTGCTGGGTTCTGGGGCACGCATCGCAAACGCCAGTGGACGGGCGAATACTTGCAGATCGTCTTCACCCCAAGTCGGCAAACAACCCTGAACGCACTGCACCAACTGCTCGGCCAGCGTCAAGTTTTTCACAGCCACTTGCTGAGCCTGCTGAGCAATATGGGTTAGTAGTTGCTTAGGAGCACGAGCAGCAAAGCGCTGATGCAGGAAGCTACTTAAGGCATCGAGACTGACAACCGGAGTTGGGGTGGTCAAGGTAGACCAAAGCTCGTCGAACCGCTGAGACAATTGGTGCCCTTGCTGCTCTAACTCATCAATTGACCAGCCCACTGCCAACATCTCTTGCTCCAAGGCGGAAAAATAAGCCTCGGCTTCAGGCTCGATCGGATTGAAGGGATACACAACAGGTTCTTCCAAAATAAATTGCAGCAACTCTAATTCAGCCTGAGCTTGAAAGGGAGGAACAAGAGAGTGATTGGGGTGGTTAGTCATTGATACTTCTCCTCGAAACGAAGTGAACTTAACCTCATTGCTTGACATTCATAGCTACAACTGCATTCCAGCCAGTTCCGTAATTGGCTATTGTCTCTTTTTAAATTTCTCAGTTTTGATGTTGAGCATTTGCGCCTTCCACTACAAACTCTAGAGCTTGACTGCGCAAATCTCCAAATTTTAACTGAGTTTGCGAGACGATCGGCACTTCTTGTCGATGCACTCGAAACCAGCCCTCGCGCCCCAACACCCAAGTTCCATAGCGGGAGACATCGCGCAATAGATAGGTTGATTCGCTGCCGCCGTTCGGCGAGGTATCGCGGTAGAAAATTTCAGCATGATCCCGTGACACTTCCGGGCGTTGCAACACCACGTCATTGCGTTCGCCTCGTCCTACGCGCAAAACCCCACCCCGTACTGGCCAAACCCGGGGTGGCGTTGTCAACGAGCGCAGGTAAGCCGGGGGATTGCGCCCCAACCAACTGACCGACGGATCGGGAATTTCGGTTACACCTTCCGCTAACGGTCGCAGCAGTTCGCCGTTGAATTCCGGGTGCATATAGAGTACAGGCAATGTCCAAGCGGGTTGATTGAAGCGATAGAGGGTCAAAAGCTGCTGGCGAGCAATGGCTACGGCTTCGTCGATCGGCGAGCGTTGGGCCAAGGCTTGAGCCAAGGCCTGAATAAAGCTGACGGCTTCATGATTGGCAATGCGATCGCGCATTCCCAGCACCGCTGGCACACCATGATGGATCAACACCTCAGCTAGGCTGCTGCGGGGAATAGCCTGCGAGCCTTGATGATCGGACTGGGCGCCCCAACAGGCGTTGAATACTGCCAGTTTCACCTGACAGCGCACCAACACCTGTGCTAATTCAGTACCATTAATGCGGGCATCGGGGCACAAGTAGAGCAACCCTCCATCGGCGGCCGGTACACCGTGCCCTTCGTAAATCAAGACATTATAATTTCCACGTTCCAACGACGCAATTAATTCAGCGGGAGTGGGCTGAACTAAGGTCGTAACATGGCAGGGAGCTAGCATTCCAGTATAGCGCGGATCGCCCTCGGCCGCTTGTTCCAGTAGTCTCGCCAATGCGGCAGCCTCGCCTTCTAAATTGAGGCTACCTGATCCCACCAGCGATCGACTCGAGTCGGTTTCTGAGTCTTCGCCCAGCACCAGCAAAATATTCAACGCTTGTTCAGAGCGCAGATGGGGTAGACGATCGACATCACTGGTAGTACGACTGAACAGAATTTGCTGCTTATTCAGCGATACGGCCTGTTTTGCATATTTGGATTGCATGATCTCCCAAGGCAGATCAATCAGTTCCGGATCGCGAATTTCTAGCCGCAGCCGTAACGGTCGCGATTGCCCGATAGCAATTCCCTGACTTTGGTTAAAGCTTGTCAAAATTGGACCATCAAACAACCACTGCCAGAGATTGACTCCCAAGTGCTGCATGACGCGCCCCGTATAGTTTTTCGGTTGCCCGTCTGCTTCGGTTTCTTCCAGTGGCAAGGACGGAGAAATACTGGGCATTTCGGACAGGCGATGGGGAGCAAAGAAACTTTGCCAAAGGTGCCATGCCTGCGTCAGTGATTCCGTCCACATACAATCGTGGTGAACATAGCCCCCCGCATAGGGAGCTTGCAACACCCAAATCGCGTAGTGTTGCGGCTCAATGGTTTTGAGGCGATCGATAGCCAGACTTAGGCAAGGAGTATCAGACGGAGGCATTTATATCTTTACAAAGAGTCTAAACACACCAGCTTGCACTGATTGGGTTCATTCATATCAGTCTATCCGGTAAGCGGTGTGGGAAGTAAGGCAAAACCGAAAGGAGAGCCAGAGATAGTAGCAATTAACGGAGGACTAGGGCGTTACGGATAGTTCAAACCAGCCAAGTAGCGAGTTGCGCTGTTTTTTCTAAACCAGCGTTAATTAACATTACAAACTACTGCCATCAACAAATCAGGCTGTGAAGTGAGCACTGCCCACTTTGCGGAAACCTATTGATTGGGTTGAGGTTTGTGGAGAAACATAAGTGAGGGAATCCTTGAGTTAGGAAGTCAGTGAACGATCGATCGTCGTTAACATATTTGCAAACAGTTGACTCGTATTTATTGTGGCACTTTCCTTAGCAGAACTTGTTGCGTTAGGAGAGGAAGTTTCTAAATAGTGAACAGCCTGAGCCGCACAGGACATGCCCGATTGCAACGCCGCTTCTAGGTTTGCACCACCGCACCAATCCCCCCCACAAATTAAAGGCAGCGGTGCATCAGTGTGTAATAGCGGTTGAGAATAGGGGTGCGTCACAAAGGCATAGCGCCAGCGATGTATCTGTAGATCGGTGGGAACTGCTTGCCATGACAGAATCTCAGCCGCCCGCCCTAGCATCTGTTGCCCCACCGATCGCAAATCTGATGATTCCAGATGTGTATGAGCAAATGCCGCTGTGCTTTGCAAGATGACAGTCGTTTGCTGAGGCTGACGTTGTTTGCGGCTGTCAATTGCAATCCAAGCCAACTCTGCATCTTCCGAACATTCAATCGCAGGATAGAGCCAGTTCGTGTTGTCAGTATCAGCAGTAGCAAAGGTGGCGATCGTGGTCATACAAGGAGCAAACATCACCGATCGCAAGGCTGCAATGAAATCAGGGGGTAATTCCTGTGTCGCCAACGGTGCCAGCAACGCCAGGGCTTGGGGAGCCGGAATTGTCACTACCACTACTTTGGCAGGCGGTAGGGCTGGAGATGCTGACAGATTGGAGTTGAGGGATAGTTGCCAAGTGCGATCGGGCATGGGGGTGATGGCGGTAACGCGCTGATGGCGACAAATCGCAAGAGACTGTCCTAAGAATTTAGCCACCGAAGTCAACCCATCACGAGCGGCATAACGCGGGTGGTCGTCTTCTGAAGGAACCAGATTCCCGGCTGGTGTCAGAGCATAGATTCGCTCTGTCCATACATGTAGCAACCCTAGTGCTTCCAGAGTTTGAATGAGCGATCGGGTCAGTTCGCCTTGCTCTTCGAGACAACGCACCCCATGATCGGCATGAGTTTGTGCCAACCGGCGAGTAGCCAAGCGACCGCCCAAACCCCGCGATTTTTCCACCACTAGCACGTTATAGCCCCACTGCTGCAACTGTTGGGCACAGGTTAAGCCTGCCACTCCTGCCCCAATCACGATCACATCGATCATGGTTCCATTTCCTAATTTGCTAAGCGAATAGATTTGCGCAAAAACTCAACCCTAGATGATTTCACATTCTGTAGAATATTGAACAGCAGGACACAGGTTCAACGCTGCAAACTCTATTTTTTGGTCAGAATTTTATGTAGCCAGATTGATTCTGCCCAGCTTTGACTCAGCGCTGTTGAAATGGTAAAAGTCTAACCTTGTAGCGGTGGAGGCACACACATTGGACGAACTAAGAGCCGTCTTGGAACTGGCAACGGATGAGGAGTTACGACTGTTAACCGAGATTCTGTTCCGCCGCAAATTTAATCCGCTGGACTATGTTTGCACACCCGAACCTCTAAGTATTCAAAGTCAAGATCGCCAAACTTGGATTGACTCTCTGGAAGAGCGGTTTCGCTTTTTGGCGGCTGATGGAGTGACCGTGCTGTGCGGTAAAACCAATCAGGTCAGCTATCGACAAATTTTGCTGCGGGTTTGCCGCTATCTCAAAATCCCTTACAATCAAGCGCTGACCACGGCTGAAATTGAAGCTGAAATTTTCCTGCATTTGCTCGATCGAGCGTGGCGACGGTTACCTGCGTCGGAACAACAGACCTTGACGGGCGAGTTGCAGCGGGCCTTGTCCGAGTCGGAGTTGACCAGTCATTTGCCTGTGTCTCGCTCGAGTGACCCGGTGGGACTGTTGCTGAAGGGTGGCAGTGCCTTGGCGGTTACGTCGGTGGTGCGACCGCTGATTTTGCAGTTATTGTCGCGTCAGTTTGCCATGCACGCAGCCAAGTACCAAATCACGAAGCAAGCGTTGCAAGGAGGGGCGACGATCGCCACACAAATTCAAGGACGCACCTTGCTGCACACTACCTATCGCAGTATGTCTCTTAGTGCGGCTCGGTATGGCGCCGTGCGTAGTTTATTTGCGGTGGTGGGACCGGCAATGTGGGCTTGGTTTCTTGCCGATCTAGGCTGGCGAGCGATCGCCACCAACTATGGGCGCGTCATTCCGGTGATTTTCACCTTGGCGCAAATTCGCTTAACTCGTGCCGAGTGTTTTGGCCCGGCTTGAGAAAGATAAGAAAAGGAGATTTCACGCTGATTGGAGGTCGCATGTCAGAGGCAAAACCCGCTCCGACATTTTACGATCTGCTGAATTTACATCCGTCTGCTTCGCCGCAGGAGATCCGCCGATCGTACCGAGAGTTAAGCAAGCTCTACCATCCCGATACGACCGAGTTGCCCACCGCCGTAGCCACGGTGAAATTCCAACAATTAAATGAAGCCTATGCTACCCTCAGCAGTCCCGAGCGCCGCTTTGCCTATGACCTCAAGATTGGCTATTCTCGGGTGTCAGTGATACAACCTCGGTTAGATCTGAATCGCCCGGTATCAGAGTCGCGCAAGTATCGTTCAACGGCCTACCTTGATCCCACCGATCGCCCCCTCTCCCCCGGAGAACTGTTTGCCCTGTTGATGATTGGGGTAGCGTTTTTGGCTTGTGTGGCACTGGTGATTTTCCTGAGCATCACCGGAGATGCCTCTGCGTTTGAGCCACTTCAGTCACCTCAAGATGCCATTATGTATAACTTCTCACCACCATCTACCGAGTTAGAGCTTACGCCTTCAGTTCTTGCCAAGCCAGTGCGTACCAAGTAGGTCCTCGTCAGTCCTCTCAACGCGCTCTGCGAAACTTGCGTAAAATAGGTAAAGCAACTGTTACTTTTCTTTATTCTCTCTTTGCATGACACTTCCTCCGGCTGATACCCCGTTGTACAATCATCCCCTGCCCGACATTGAACAGTGGTTGACTTTGAAGGGCTGTCAGCAAGACAAGGGCAATTTGCATCATTGGCACATTCAACAGTCAGACTGGGAAGCCGATCTGTGGCTAGAGATAGACTCGCTGACAGTGCGTTATCTCAAAGCAGGCGAGGGTGGGCAAGACATTCAGCGATCGTTTAAATATTCCCTCAGTCGTCAAGATTTAGAAAACGTGATTTTCTCAGGCCCCTAAAACTTGTCTTCGGTATCGATGCAGTCAGTCTTTCACATCACACCACAGCAAGCATGGAACGTCGCACAGGCACAAGGGCTATATCGCTGTGAGTCGCTAGACACAGAAGGGTTTATTCATTGCTCTACCCAATTGCAGGTGATACGGGTTGCTAACGCGTTCTATCGCGGACAAACAGGGCTAGTGTTGCTGCAAATTGATGCCGATCGTCTGCAAGCAGACTTGCGATACGACCCGATCGAAACGGGCGAAGCCTTTCCCCATCTTTACGGACCACTGAACCTAGAGGCTGTGGTACAGGTGCATCCCTTTGAACCAGAAGCAGATGGCTCCTTTGAACTACCAGACACTTTAAAGCGCAACGTTAATGGGCAGCCTTAACAGGCAAAATTAGAAAGAATTAGAAAGCGATTGCTTGCTGGTAGCTGTGTTGACTGCCCTTGGAATGACTATGACATTTACCGTGCGATCGATTTTTCGGTTCCTGCTTGTGATGTTGTTGAGTCTCGGACTCCTCACAGGGTGTCAACCCACCTCGCCTGTCTCTGATGGGGTGATTCACTTGACGCTTTGGCACGGCGTGAACCCACCACCGAACCGAGATGTATTGCAACGTTTGGTCGATCAATTCAATCAAACCCATCCCACCATTCAAGTTGAGTCGCTGTATGTGGGGCAAAGCGACCAACAAATGCCCAAACTCCTTGCCAGTGTGGTAGGCAATGTACCACCTCATATGCTTTGGAATGCGCCGACACTTACTGGACAGTTGGTAGAGCTAGATGCCCTGCGAGTGCTGGATGACTGGCTAGCAGAGAGTCCACTTCGCGCAGAAATCGATCCAGCCCTGCTGGAAACAATGATTTGGGAAGGTCACGTTTGGTCAATTCCTTTTGATGTCAATAACGTTGGGATTTTCTATCGCCCCAGTTTATTTGCAGCGGCTGGCATTACCGAGTTACCCCAAACCTGGGGAGCGTTCCGGCAAGTAGCTCGCCAACTGACTCGTCCTGAAGTAAATCAACATGGCATTCAGCTTCCTTTGGGGAAAGGCGAGTGGGCGGTGTTCACTTGGCTACCGTTTATGTGGAGCGGTGGGGGAGAGTTGCTGACTCCAACCGATGAGGTGACGGTGTTGAATTCTGGCGCGATCGCTGCTCTACAACTGTGGCGCGATTTGCTTGACGATGGCTCTGCGATTCTGTCCCCACCCGAACGGGGCTATGAACTCGACAAATTTTTAGAAGGGCAAGTGGCCATGCAAATCACGGGGCCATGGACACTGGGGCAACTGCAAGCAACAGGCAAGGATTTTGCGGTGATGCCAATCCCGACTGGTATCCGACCGGCAACGAGCATCGGCGGCGAGAATTTATTCATCTTCAAAACTACACCAGAGGAAGAACGGGCCGCTTGGACATTCGCTGAATATGTCCTTAGTGAAGCCTTTCAAACCGAATGGGCGATCGGCACTGGCTATTTACCCGTTAACTTGAAATCCCGAGAAAACCCCGCTTACCTGGACTTCATTGCCCAACAGCCTGCCCTCAACGTATTTCTTCAGCAAGCACCCTACGGGCGATCGCGTCCCATTATTCCCGGCTATAACCGCATTTCCGAAAACCTAGGGCGATCGATTGAAGCTACCCTGTTGAACAAAAGCACTCCTGAAGATGCCCTTACCACGGCCCAATCACGAGTGGACTTGGCGATCGGACGAGAAAGAAGGATGCGGGAATAAGGAATAGGGAGAATGTAGGGTAGGTCTGTAGGGTAGGTCTTGCTGGGCGCTGCCAGCATTTATCACGGGTACATGATACTGCTTTAAACCATCTCTGCGACAGATGAGCCGCTCGTAAGGGCGATTCGCGATTCGCCCTTACCCGATCTGCCACATTCTCAATTTAAATTGGTATTAGTTTTAGTTGGGAAGTTGCCAGCCGATGACGCCTGAGGAAATCCGAGACTTGTTTGAGCAAACTGATCGTCGTATCGATAGAATTGCCCAGTTGCAGGAGTCCAACGCCCGGGCGATCGAGTCCAATAGTGCAGCGATTGCTCAGCTACGAGAAGATACGCGAGTGTCGTTTGAGCGAACTATGACTGCGCTTCAAGTTGTAGCTCAAGCGGCGCAACGCAACACCGAATCGATCGATCGACTAGAGCAACTCATCGAAATCCTAGTCCGGCGTGATCTGGAAAACGGAAATGGCGCAGGGTAGATTCTTCTCCATTCGGCGTAAGTATCTTGCCGCCTCCCTAACCCCTACTCCCCAACCCCCACTCCCCCCTTCCACTGCGGTTTTGCCGGTTCGGTCGCTACTAATAGCTTGCCCTGCGAGATTACATACCGCACGAGCGATCGGTGGCGGATGGCTTCATACTTACTGTCGGCATCCAGCACAATCAAATTCGCGGGTTTGCCCACCTCAACACCATACTGATCTTCAATGTGCAAAGTTTTTGCGGCGTTCCATGTCACCATGTTATAACAGGCGTCAATTTCACTTGTACCCGTCATTTGGCAAACATGTACTGCCATATTGGCCACGTCTAGCATATTGCCAGTCCCCAGCGAGTACCAGGGATCTTGTACACAGTCGTGCCCCAGGCTAACATTCTGTCCTTGTTGCCATAGCTCCTTCACACGAGTGACACCGCGCCGTTTTGGATAGGTATCGGTTCGCCCTTGTAGCGTAATGTTAATTAGGGGATTGGCAATGAAATTTAGAGCGGTACGCTGCAAAAATCCCATCAGCTTAAAGGCATAGGCATTGTTGTAAGAGCCAAACGCAGTTGTGTGGCTAGCGGTGACTCGCGATCCCAAGCCCGATCGCACTGCACAGGCACAGACCACTTCTAAGAAGCGAGATTGATCATCATCGATCTCATCACAGTGAATATCAATTAACCGATTGTATTGTTTTGCCCACTCAAAAATGCGGTGAATCGATCGCACACCATCCTCGCGGGTTAACTCATAGTGAGGAATGCCGCCAATCGCATCCACACCCAATTTGAGTGCTTCTTCCATTAACGCTTCGTTTTCTGGCCTACTATAAATGCCATCTTGGGGAAAGGCTACCACTTGCAGCGTGATCCAATCTTTTACCTGCTCCCGAACCTCCAATAAGCCCTTGAGCGCTATTAAATTCTTTTCACTGACATCGGCATGACTACGCACAAACAGTACTCCCTGCGTGGCTTGCTGTTGCAAGGTGGCAATGGCCCGCTGCTTCACATCCTCGATCGTCAAAGTTTGTTTCCGATCGCGCCAAATCTCAATCCCTTCAAATAGGGTGCCGCTTTGGTTCCAACGAGGCTCTCCGGCCGTCAGTGCCGAATCTAAGTGAATATGCGACTCTACAAACGGCGGACTCACCACCTGCCCTTGCAAATCCAACTCTAACTGGGCAGACTGTTCAATTTCAGGAGCGATCGCAGCAATTTTGCCATTTGCAATTGCAATATCTACCTCTGTAGGGGCTTCGGTTGGGTGCAAGAGCTTGCCATGCCGCAACAAAATCTCATAGAACGGAGAAGACATAGACCGGTTGCTAGTAAAGTCTAGCTACCAGCATACCTTCCGCCTGTAGAATCACCAAGCGAACTTAAAAAGAATGCTCGGATGGTAGTCAGGATGATATTTGCATCTTACCGATAACGTGACAACGAGCAAAATCTATTTCATCCCAGCACTCCGCAATTTTTCCATCCTGTTTCTTATGAAATTTTTGTTGTTCTCCTACTCTGTCATTGAATTACCCTAAGTCAAATAAGAAAACTATGTTCCCGATGGTTCAACCGCTTGAATACCATGCTTCTCAAGAATTTCAGGCATTTTAGCTAGATGGTTGGGTAACTCTCTAATTTTCTCTGACATTTCGATGAAAAACTCATCAATTTTACCTCCAACTGCCCATGCAAGAAACTTGACAACTTGATCAGAATTATTTTTATAGCCGTGGGGTGTTCCAGCGGGCACGTGCACAAAGTCACCAGGCTCGATCGTCAACTCTCCGCCATCCAAATACATAATCATTGAGCCTTCTAGCATATAGTAGCTTTCCTCTTCCTTGGTATGAGTATGTGGAGGAACAAAACTATTTGGAGGAACATCGACAGTCACAACTGTCATACTATTGAGAGACTGGGCAGATTTTAATTTGATACATACCCTATCACTTAAAACTTGTAGGCTTTGACCTTCTTCGTGTTTCAACACCGTCATCTTTCCGTTCCTCACTGGATCTAACACATAGATATACGTATAACCATTTCAATTGGATCTCGGGTTCAAAAGTAGTAACCACTCCAGCCGTATAACAACTGATATGAGTTGCTTCAAGCTGAAACCTCAACGACGCTGGGCTTGAGCCATAGTGAAAAACAGCTTATGGTCATTGCTGCAACTCGTTCTCCTAGTCAGTAACAGAGATGCGATCTATGATTTGCCTGGAGGTGCGCCGATCTTGTTTGTCTCTGTCAAAAGTTGGCACACCCCAAGAAGTCAGCATTGAGGAAAGCCCATGACTGCCACTGCCCTGTCTACTAATTTTTCGGACTTAGAAGCAATTCAATCGGGCTTGCCCAACATCTGTGGTTGGGAACGGGAGATAGCCACGATCGTCAATCACCCTGACCCTATTTTCCTACCCCACACCAATCTACAACTCACACAGATTACGGCTGGGTTTGCCTGTGCCCTGCACATGCATCAGCCCACCATTCCCTGTGGAGAGGGGGTCATCAGTCATCTTCAGTGGATGTTCGATCGCCCTCACGAGGGTGATAACCACAACGCCGGAACCTTTGCCTGGTGCTATTCCCGCATGGGCGATTTTATTCCAGAACTAGTCGGCAATGGAGCTAATCCTCGCATCATGCTGGACTATTCGGGAAATTTGCTCTGGGGGCTGTGCCAAATGCAGCGAGACGATATCCTCAACAATCTGCGGCGCTTGGCTTGCGATCATACCTATCAACCCTATGTGGAATGGTTGGGGACGATGTGGAGTCATGCCGTTGTCCCATCCACCCCCATTCCTGACATCAAGCTGCATATACAAGCCTGGCAGCAGTTTTTTGCAGCCCTATTTGGCGTGGAGGCCTTGCGACGAGTCAAAGGTTTTTCGCCCCCAGAAATGCACCTCCCCAACCACCCCGATACATTGTATGAATACATCAAAGCACTGAAAGAATGCGGCTATCGCTGGCTATTAGTGCAAGAACATTCGGTAGAACGGTTAGATGGCACTGGATTACATCACTCGGATAAATATGTACCCAATCGGTTGATTGCTCGTAACTCCCATGGTGAAACTCTCAGCATTACGGCACTGATCAAAACTCAAGGCTCGGATACAAAGCTAGTGGCGCAGATGCAGCCCTATCATGAAGCCAAAGGTCGATCGCCCCAGTCAATCGGAAATCTCATGGTTCCCAGTTGCGTCACTCAAATTGCCGATGGCGAGAATGGCGGCGTCATGATGAACGAATTTCCGCGCGATTTTATGCCCGTTTGGTACGAGATCAAAAACAATGGTCGCAGCCAGAATGGGGTCGTAGGACTCAACGGCACAGAATATATTGAACTCTTAGAAGCAGCAGGTGTTAGTCTAGAACACTATCCCACATGTCAACCGATCGGGCAGCACAAAATTTGGCAGCGAGTTGACCCCGACCACCCCACTCCCGAAGCGGTAGCCCAGACGATTGCGGAGTTGAATCAAACCGATCCACACTTTCACATGGATGGCGCGTCTTGGACTAATGATATTAGCTGGGTCAAGGGTTACGAAAATGTGCTGGAACCCATGAGTCAACTAAGTGCCCAATTTCATGAAAAGTATGATGCGTTGGTGCAGCAAGACCCAGCAGTAACACGACGATCGGACTATCAGGAGGCACTGCTGTATAACCTGTTGCTACAAACCAGTTGCTTTCGCTATTGGGGACAGGGCATGTGGACAGATTACGCACGGGAACTGTATCGACGCGGCGAGGCAGTGTTGCAACGCCCACTCAATCCTTGTGCCTAGAATCATTGGGACTGAAACTGTTGAGTTGCGGCTGACCAGCGCTCAATCCAATATCCTTGGACATCTCCCATGATCAAAGCCGGGCCATCTCCCAAATCAACGATCGCCTTCAGAGATGGACCCGTTGCCAAAACTCGATCGCGAAATAGAACGCGCCCTTGGTTCGACAAAATCAGCGTTTGCGGCTGCATTGCTGGACTGGTAGAAGACGATTTCATCCGGAGGGACAAAATGGCTTCTGGCTGATCATCACCTGTCAATTCCATTAGTTGCACTGACCAACCGCCAATCTGTTGCAGCAGCATTGTTGGATTGGTGGGTTCTGCTAAAAAGAGGGACTGGGCATGATGTAGTTCTTGCCACAGCATCGGTGCTAGGGTGTCTGACCAGTTTGGCTGCTGACTGAGATCAGCCACGGTGAGGCGATCGATGGGATCTATCCAAGGCATGGTGTCCAAAGTGAGCACTAGGAAGAGAGGGCTATCAGGATTGACCGGAGGTGGATCACCCGCCGCCAAGAGCACAACGTCACTACCAACGGTGCGCAATCCTTTGACCGTAACTTGGCGAAGGTGGGGTTGCATGTTGCCTGTCCAAGCCAATAGTTGCAGCGTCGGCCGGGTGTCTAGTTGCAACTGCGACCAAAGTTGAGTCACGAGGTTGGACTCTGTTCCTTCCTTGGAGACTAACTTCAACGATCGCCAGTCTGCTCCATCTTGAATGCCAATCGCTGAAATTTCATACCATCCCTGATCGGCGGCGACGGTTAACGCTTGTGTGGAATCAGGACGCATCCAATCAGATGGATTGATGCTAGGTTGCCAACGAGCAGACCCAATGAGGCGATGAACAGGATCAGACATGGCAGAACCTGACTCGATAGCAGCGGAAGTGGATGCGAGCGTCTTTGCTGTGGTACTCCGCACAGAGGGGGATAACTGTGTCGATTCCACCGTTGTCACCAGCGGATCGAGAAGAGCCAAGACGGCTGCTATGGGTCGATCGCCTTTAGTGTTAGCCTGAGCTTGTCGCCAAGCTAGGGCCGCATCGCGATCGTGCCGCAGAGCAGATAGTAAAATGCCCCAATTGAGAACGTCAGAGCCAGCCTCTTCCCGCATGGCGGCTTCTACTCGTTGCCACAATCGATCGGATGGATTTGCCAAAAGGGTAGAGATGGCGTAACCGTTGCGATGAGCATTATGCAAAACACTGAAAGCTTCTGCCCACTGCCCATCAATTAGTAGCGCCAAAATTTGCGATCGGGGGCTGTCCCATGCTTGCTGAGCTTGTTTTCGCGTGATGTTGGCGTGAAGCGACACCAAATCCAACTGCGATTGGGCCAAATCTGACCAATCGGGATCAGTTTGTTTCGCAGTTTGCAATCGGTTCAACCCGTCCGACCACAACCCATTGCGGGCTAGCAATAACCCATTGACATAGCTAGCCGACTTCAAACCAGCCGCTTTAAGGTCAATAGCTTTCACTTGAATCGGCTTACCTGGAGAACTAAGGGCTGCGAATTGATAAACCTGAAACCCTGGTTCTAATCCGATCGTTTGATTCACAAGCAACTCTGTGGGTTCTCCACCCGTCACCTGTTGCCATTGAGGAAATTGTTGAGCCGGACTTGTCCATGCCAACAGTGATTGCAGATGTCTTTGATCTGGATCATACCGAACCAGTTGCCCATACAAAACACGACTACTGCCGCGGTGCCAGTCACCGCTGAGGTGAAACCAGATGCCCGGCAAAGGAGCCTGTCCTGTAAGGGGAGTAATTGTGTGTAAGGGCAAGCGACGAGTTGAGCCAGCACTGGCAAGATTTGCATTCACCAACGGTGCGATGGCAACCAATTCTTCTGGCCCAGACACAAATAGGCGATCGATGAACTCAAACATCATCTCCTGTCCTGGCAACCGCAATGTTTCGGTTGGACGATACACTCGCAGTTCTACCATCGGGCACGCCTGAATCGATCGATCGACCGCGCGACAGGTTGCCTCGGCATACAGAGGTAACAGAAAATCGTTGAAGCCAGCCGCTTGTTTAGCAAAACCTGGGAAAGTGCTGATATGGACGGGTTGTCCTACTGTCAATCCATGCGCACTCGCCTCTGCCTGTACCTCCGAAAGCGTATGCAGATTATTTCGGGTTAGCGGTGACTGTTGCCAATCCGGCCCAAACAAATGCAGCCAACTGACTGTGCCGGGATTGACAATGAGCCGCAATCCAATCCAAATGCCTCCCAGCGTTGTCACGATCGAGCTACCCATCACGCCCCATGTCCACAGCCAAGACCAACGAGGCGATCGTCGAGGTGAATTGGTAATCAGCAGCTTAACACGCACCGGAGGTTTAGTCGCCTTCCCCATTGCTTACCACCTGCAAGATATGGCGCAGACAGCTTATTGTCCAGAAGTTTGAAAATTATCCTGGTTGCAACTATCGCTCCCAAATCATAAATGAATTTTTCTGGCGGCGGTCGCCTTTTTGCAACTCAGTTTGCAACTCCTGAAGATGTTGAGACCTGATGGAAACGATTAGACTATCTGTGTATCCCTTACTTATATCCCTCAATTCTTTTCAAACATCCTTCAAGTGTCCATGAAAAAAATTTTGGTCATTGGTTCGGGTGGGGCTGGCAAATCAACGCTATCTCGACAACTTGGAGAACGATTGAACTTACCAGTGATTCACCTAGACACTCACTATTGGAATGCGGGTTGGGAACCCACTCCACAAGACAAATGGCAGCAAACCGTAGAACATCTGATGAATCAGGATACTTGGATTATGGACGGAAATTATAGCGGCACAATGAACGCACGTCTTGAAGCCGCAGATACAGTGATTTTTCTAGATATGCCCCGGCTGCTTTGCCTATGGCGTGTGTTCAGACGACGTTGGCAGTATGCCGGCAAAACTCGTCCTGATATGGCGTCAGATTGCCCAGAACAGCTAAATTGGGAGTTTTTAAGTTGGGTGTGGACATATCCTTCACGGCGGCGATCGAGCATTCTCACCCGATTAGCCACCCTTCCCCCCGACAAAACCGTCATAATCTTGCGATCGCCCGCTGAAGTTAGGCAATTTTTGCGATCGGTGTAGAGAGGAATTGGAAGTTAGGGATCAGAGATTGAGGACATAAACACTCAATCTCTTCAATTCCCGACTCCCCCTCCCTACTTCCCACCATCAACACTCAAATAATGCACACTAAATAACTGCTCTGGATCTGTCCACACTTGATTGGGTTGTAGCCCAGCAGCCCGTGCCAAGTCTCGAAACTCCTCTAGGCTGTACTTGTAGGAATATTCCGTTCGTAGAGTTTCACCCTTCCAAAATGGAATTTCAACGTCGTCTAAATGCACTACCTGATCGATAAGGCTAACGATGTACATTTCGATGCGTCCCACCGGGTTATAGAAAGCGCGATAGGTAAATGCATCCACATTAAAATCTGTACCTAATTCACGGTTCATCCGTGTTAGTAGATTTAGAGCAAAGGCGGCCGAGATTCCTTGACGATCGTCATAGGCCGGTTCTAGGATGGTTCGATCTTTCTTTAAATCTACTCCGATCAATAATCCACCTCTAGGTCCAAGCAACTGACCCGTCTGCTTCAGAAATTCAATCGCCGCTTCGGGTTCTAAATTACCGATCGACGAACCTGGGAAAAATCCTACTTTGCGTTTTTTGTCAATCGATGGAATATTCGGAAAATCAATCGGTTGCGTGTAGTCCGTACAAACGGCAATCGTTTCCAATAATGGGTAAGCTTCCGCTAAATTCAAACAAGATTCCTGCAAGTGTTGCTTGGAAATATCCAGTGCAATATATGTTTGTAAGCGTGGTATCGCGTCTAACAGAATTCGTATCTTTTGGCTACTGCCACTGCCAAACTCAATCAACACACTGTCACTAATCAAGTCTGCTATGTCGTGAGCGTAAGTTTGTAAGATTGCCATTTCAGTCCGAGTCAAGTAATACTCATCTAAGGTACAGATTGCATCAAACAATTCTGCTCCCGATTTGTCATAGAGAAACTTCGGTGAAATGGTTTTCTGTTGTTTCATTAAACCAGTCAATGCTTCCGCTCGAAAATCATCGATTGGTGGGTGTAGATCGTACAGCTTGACGTGAGCTTTAACGTCAGTTGCTAAGGTCATAAAATCAGTCTCCGAATCAAAACAGCAACGTCATCAAAACAGTATCTTCTATTTCCTCTTCTTGTTCCTTCCTTTTCCCTACTCCAACATCACTGCGCCAAGCGAATTCCGCTGAACTGCCAACGAGCAGACGGCGGAAAGAAATTGCGATAGGTAGAACGAATATGATCGGCTGGCGTTGCGCAAGAACCGCCCCGTAGCACCATTTGATTGCACATAAATTTGCCGTTGTATTCTCCAATTGCACCTGATGCTGCCTTAAAGCCGGGATAGGGCAAGTAGGCGCTTTGCGTCCACTCCCAGACATCGCCATACAATTGATCTGGACGAGTTGATCGAGTGGCGGCGATCGGGTGAAGCTGACTGGTAGTTACACTGCTAGGGTTTAGTAAATTACCGCGAATAGGAACTTGTGCAGATGCTACTTCCCATTCAGCTTCTGTTGGCAACCGTTTTCCTGCCCATCGAGCAAACGCATCGGCTTCAAAAAAGCTGACATGACAGACTGGTTCCACTTCGTTGACAGGCTGCATTCCCATCAGCGTCATTGTCCACCACCGACCCTCAATTTGTTCCCAATAGAGGGGCGCTTGCCACTGCTCTTTTTGTACCAGCCCCCATCCTTCTGAAAGCCAGTATTCTGCTTTTTCATACCCGCCTGCTTTCATAAATTCCAGATATTCACCATTTGTGACCAAGTGAGCCGCAAGGTAATAATCCTGTAAATACACCTGGTGAGTTGGTCCTTCGTTGTCAAAAGCAAACCCGGTTCCAGCAAAGCCGATCGAGTACAATCCACCCGGATAATCTAACCACTTTTCTGATGTGCAATCGTTCCCTGAATGAGAAGACATCGACGCGATTTCACGGTAAGCAGGTCGTAGTGGATTGCAGGCAAGTACATGTTTTAGATCAGTTAGCAACAATTCCTGATGTTGTTGCTCATGATGTAATCCCAACGTGATTAAGCTTTCTACAGATTCATTCCCAGATTGATCTGCAATCAGTTGTTCCATCGCCGCATCTACATAGTGCCGATATTGGTAAACCTCTTGCACGGTAGGTCGGGACAACAACCCACGATGCGGTCGAGGATGACGCTGCCCGATCGCTTCATAGTATGAATTAAACAGGAACCCATACTGAGGATGAAAAACGTTGTAATCCTTGAGATGGGGAAGGAGCAAGAACGTTTCAAAGAACCAGGTAGTATGGGCCAGATGCCACTTGGCTGGGCTAACATCGGGCATCGTTTGAATCACATAATCTTCGATCGCCAACGGCTGACAAATCTGCTCACTGAGTTGACGTACCTGCTGATAGTGCTTTGTCAGTGATTGAGGATTAGTTTGTATCTGGGATAGAGAAGGCTTCATAATCAAAGTGTGAATGGGAGATAGGAGTTGCCCGAGCGGGTGGTGTGGAGAAATTAACAAAAAGTCAACAAATTTGTTACAAGTGAAGACTGACTAGATAGAACACAAAAGATAATACAGTGGAACCATGCTGTATCACTACAGCAGGAAATAGATAGCTGTTAAAACCGTCTTAAGGAATAGATAAAAATTTTGAATACGGCTCCTAACAACACAGATGATATACACCGTGCCGTACTATCAAGCTCAATGAATGAGGATTTGCTGAGAGGGTGTTTGAAAAGATTTGAGGTGTCAAATTTATGCCAACCGCCTCACCATAATCCGAATCATGGCAAGGTAGATCAAGGTTTCTGATGTCTCTGGTAATAATTCATAGTCTCTGACCAACCGTCTGCATCCCATTAGCCAACCAAAAGTTCGTTCTACCACCCACCTCTTTTTGAGCAAGCTAAAGCCTTTGGTTTGCTCAGGTCGCAGTACAACTTGCACAATCCAACGACAAACATCCATCACCCACATCAGAAAAGGGGCGCCATCGAACCCGCCGTCTACCCAAATGGTGATTAAGCGTGAAACCTTTTTCTTCATCCGTTTGACTCGTTTGAGGACACGTTTGCCCCCTTCGCGTTCCCCCAGGTTTGCCGCACTCACAAACACCCGCAAAACCAGTCCTAACGTATCCACCGTTAAAAATCGTTTGCGTCCTGTAATCAGCTTGCCTCCATCAAAGCCAACTTGTTGATGAACTCCTGCTGCACTCTTGATGCTTTGGCTATCGATGATCGCTTCTGATGGACTAGGATAGCGTTGCGCATCGATGCGAACCCACTGGTGCAACTGGTCATGAATGGAATCCAGGTGCCGTCCAATCGCCAGTTGCGGAAGTACGTGTACACCGTCTGCCAGGCTGGGAAATCACCAGGTAAAGAACGCCAACGACAGCCTTCAACCAGAACATAGAGCATGGCATTGAGCACCTCCCACAGGTCAACGCTGCGAGGACGACCACCTGGCTTTGCTGCTGGAATTAATTCACTCAAAACCTCATATTGGGCGCGGGTTAGGTTACTGGGATATGCTTTACTCATCTGACTCACTCAGGGCTGTAGATATTTGCTATTCGCAGCCTACACTGAGTGAGCTTTTTTACGACCTTCCTGGCTTCTCAAACACCCTCTGAGAGTTCAGCGAAGAATTCCAGAAAATAGGATTGAAAGTGGATGGAGAATGGTAAGTCTTCCCACATCCGTCCGTTCGTTAAGGATGTTTATGCAGAACTATGGGGTCATTCAGCTTGCTCTTTGCCTGTGAAAAGCTCACGGATTATGGAATGGAAATCTTGCTCATCTAGCCCTGGATAGACACGATCTACTGTTCGTCCATCTTCCGGTTCACCTTGTGTCTGGACGTGAACGAATAGAATGTTTACCCATCAGAAACTGGGCAGACTCATGCAACGTCAGTTAGCGAATCGATTTTACTCTCGCTGCATAGAAACAGATTTTCGATCGAGACAATCATCGCAGTTTTTTTGGTGAGCAATCCCCTCTAATAAGGAATCAATGAGTTCTTCAAGATAATTTGGGTGTTCTAGCACATCACTGGTAGAAAAAGCCATTTTCTCCATTAGCACGTGATTTGTTAACGTCCCAAGCAAGATCCGAGCCGGAACTTCAGGATTGCCTGCTCGAATTCGACCCAATTTCATTTCCTCATCGAAGAAGTCTGTCAACGCTTTTAAATCTCGTGCCAGAGGGGGTTCATCAAGCCCAACTAAAGCCGGGGACAACAATCCTTTGGAGCGCGCCATGATAATCCTGGGCACAAATTCCCGTAAGCATTCAATCACTTGCTGTGAGAGCGCAATCAAATTTTGCTTCAAATCTCCCTGTCCAATGAGAGCGTTGAGGGTTTTAACCCACTGAGGTGAACTTGCCTCGCTCATGGCTGCGAAAAACAACTTTTCCTTGGTGGAAAATCGTTTAAAAATCGAGCCTTCCGATACACCAGCACGACGAGCTATTTCGACCGTGGAAGCCCCAAACCCCTCTGCAAGAAACACTTCTCGAGCCGCTTCTAGAATTTGCTTATCTGTGATAATTCGCGATCGCCCCATGATAGTATATAGCCTGTAACACACTGCAATACAATTACTTTGCAATCTTGTCAATACAACCTATGTGGGCAGTTTACCCACCTCAAATTTAGACTCAGACACAATGAAACATTAGAACTAGAGGCTATCTGTAACATGGTCGTCTAGTTGAACTTGTGGATGGTAAACATTCTGCAATTATGCAGCACGCTATATATAGCGCAAGCCATTCATAATTTCCCCACCTCGCCCCAATACCCTGACACCAACGCCAATCGAACGCTCACGAGGAAATCTCTTGGTTCAAAACAGGCAACCGATCAACTATCCTTGTGGAAGGAAAGGAGTGCCTTCTGTATCCATATATTACTTTGTAACCCCTAAAACCCACCATTTCTAGATCGATTTACGACTTCTTTGAACAATATTCATCAAGAAGGTGGGATCAAATCCGTAGGATTTTAAAAACTTGGTAGCAAGTAATCGGCTAGCTCGATGTCGTTCAACCTAATTTACTGAGGCTCTAACCGAAGTTTTGCGCAAGTTAATAGTGAATCCGTGTAACATCTAATACATAAAGCTGATGGCAGAAAAATAATAAAACTTTGCAAATACTACACAATCAAATTTGTGAATTTGTGCGGTTGGTTAAACACAGGGCATTTGGAGCTTGAACTAAGCTTCTGAGGACTGTGTTTTTTAAGGCATAGTCCCTCTCCAAAGCTTGGAAGCGGGAGTTAGGACGAGGGCGCAAAGGTAACTTGCACACTCAATTGGGGAGCAGGATTAGAAACGTTGCCCATCACGTTACGTTTTTTTATCTTTGTCTTCAGACTGCACTATATCGTGTTTACACCGTCATGACTGGTTAAGAAGCAGTTGCTAATTTTCAAGAAATCGGCGAAATGTATAGGACAGGACTTCCTTTAACCGGATCTTTTTGGGAGGATTCGTGACAAAAGTTTGCATAGCGATTGCATTGGGCGACTCCATCAGGTCCTGACGTTGATTTAGCCAATCCTGTCTTATGTTTGATCAGAAAGTGCCTGTTTTGCGGAAACTTGTGTTGCTAGTTGCACTCGTTTCCCTACCTGCATCTACCTTGTTATTGCCATCTACAACCATGGCACTCGCTCAGTCCGATCGCGTGTCTCTGGTGCTGTCCGTTGATCGGGTGAATGATGCGAATAGTGGAGTCGTGCAAATTGATGGCTCTAGCAGCATGACAGCGATTAATCAATGGCTAAAGCAGCGCTATGAAGCTGATTTTCCCGGTATTGAGGTTGAGGTTGCCGCGCATGGAACGGACGCAGCCATCAAGGCACTATTAGATGGAGAGATTGATTTAGCGGCAATCGGGCGACCGCTGACCCCAGAGGAAAAAGCTGAGGGACTGGTCGAAATTCCTATCAGCCGAGAACAGATTGCGATTCTTGTCAGCCAATCCAATCCCTTTAAGGGCAGTTTAACCCTCGATCAACTCAGCAAAATCTTTCAGGGTGAAATTGTCAATTGGGCAGAGGTCGGTGGCCCCGATGCACCCATTCGGATTATCGATCGTCCCCAAACAAGTGATACACGCCGGGCTTTTGAAGACTATTTTGAAGACTATGGTGGGTTGAAAGCAGGGGGGTTGAAAGCAGAGCGGACTCCTTCCAGACGCACGCACATGCCTCTAGAAACGGATGACACCGCTGAGATGATTCAGGCGTTAGGAACTGATGGAATTGGCTATGCCCTTGTTGACCAGGTTCGGGGCGTTGCGGGTGTCCGACTGGTTCCCATTGCTATTTTGCAAGATGTGTTGCCAGACAGTTCGCTGTACCCCTACACCTTTTCCCGCGGCTATGCCTACAAAACCGAGCTAGCTCCAGCCCTTCAATCGTTTCTGGGTTTTGCAACGACTAATCCAGGACAAGCAGCGATCGAGACGGCAAAAAACACTGAAGCCACAGCCCTGATAACAGCCTTGGCGGCGGCCACCCTCGCCCAAACATTGCCCCAAGCCACTCCAACTACCACGTCTGCCTCCGAAGCGGCGATTGAATCAACGATCGAGTCAACGATTGAATCAACAGACGCAACATCACCTGAGGTGGAGGATCAGGTTGCAGATAGGATAGCCGCCCAACCGGAAGCCGCAGAACCACTCGCCGATCGCGTTGCTCCATTAGCTGTTTCGTCAAAAGACGAGGCAACTGAAGTAACCCAGACAACAAATACTCGCTTACAAGCAACTCGGTTAGAACCAACTGCGCAGGATACGGAAGAAACATTAGAAACATCGGCTCCATCGCTTCAGCCCCTAGCCGAAGAATCTAAGGTAGTAATTGGTCAAGCCATGGCAGAAACTCCAGCAGTAAGTTCGGCTGAAAAGCCAGCCATGCAGGTGATTAAACCGATTCCAACCGGACGAGTACTACCACCGGGATTGAGCCAACCGAATAACCCGCAGGGTTTTGATACGCCTGCTTCGCCGATCGTCGTAGAGAAGCCCGTACAGCTTGAGACTGATACCCCTGCCACAGGTAGCCCTAAACCAAAGCGGATTGTAGAGCGCTTAGATGATCAAGCCGATCTCGATGAAATTCGACCCGCAGAACCGCCAGTCCTACCACCCGTTCAGACTACCACGCCAGACGCGCCGATCGCTCAACCCACTGAGCCAGTAGTAGCACCTACCGCAGAGTCACCGCGCCGACGGACTGGGTGGTGGTTGCTGTTACCGCTAACGCTGGTTGTGTTATTGATTCGATGGCTGCAAGGTAAAAATAAACCCGCTGCTCCCGCCGCTCCGAATCCCACCCATCCCCCATCTCCGCCTCGACCTACCGCTTCAGAGGTTCCAGCCGAGGTTCCAGAGATTGTCACTGCCGAATCTTCTGCTACAACGATCGCCGAAGCTCCGGTAGAAGTGCCGATAGCCCCCCCTGCGGAAGTGGTGTCTTCGTCAGCAGAAGTGCCCCTAGCGGAACCACCAGTCGCAGCCCCCCAATCAGATGCCGCGATGATCGACGCAACTATGGATGCAGCCGACGCGACGGTAGAAACTCCTGGCGTCGAAACACCTGAAACGCTACCGTCGGAACCACTGGTGGTCGAAATGCCGCTAGAAGCTCCAGCCGTGCCTCTGCCAGACCCAATCGTGTCAGATGTTGCAGCGGCAGACTCCATAGACGCAGAATTTATTGAAGCCGAAATCATAGAACCGCAACCCCCAGTTTCGGCAACATCGGATGAAGCGATTGAATCGGTGACGGATACGAAACCGGACACTGGGACTGGCTTTTCTGCGCCTGACCCTTCTGCCGAAACCTTCGAGCAACTCGCAGATCCTTCAATTCGACAGGTGGAACCGATCGTCCTGGAAGCTCCCATCGTTGGCAGGGCTGACACAAACCCTACTGTCAATGCACAGCCAATTCTCAGTTCATCGATTGCCGATACCACCGCAGACAGCGTGATGACGCCTGTACCGCGTGATGACTCGGAACCGACAGTGGAAACGTTTAAGCGCACATTTCAAGATTACTTGCGTAGCTATTGTGGACAATCTTTAGAAACGGCAACGGTGCAAGATTGTTACATGGCTTTGTCCTATGTTGTGCGCGATCGGATGATGAAGCTCAATCGCCCAGAGGTTTACTTGCAGCAGCCAGATGTCCGGATTGTGGGTGAGATTGCCGCTGAATTTATGCCCGGTCCACATTTGGCCAACAATTTGTTGAACTTGGGCTATTTAGAACCAGTGCAGCAGGCAATGCGCGAGTTGAACATTGACCTGAATGCGCTATGTGAACAGGAAGAAGAGCCAGGACTCGGTAAAGGCGGACTTGGGCGCTTGATGGTGTGCTATCTCGATTCGCTCTCTACTGCCAATGTTCCGGCGATCGGCTATGGCATTCGCTATGAGTTCGGTATTTTTGATCAAGTCATTCAAGACGGTTGGCAAGTCGAAGTTCCCGATAGTTGGTTACGCAACGGCAACCCGTGGGAGCTAGAAGTTCCCGAGGGCATGGTTGAGGTCAAGTTTGGGGGAGAAACCCAAGCATATCTTGATGAGCACGGGCAATATCGGGTGCGATGGATTCCGAACGAGGTGATCACAGGCATTCCCTATGATACACCCATTCCGGGCTATCGCTCCTACACCATCAATCCTCTGCGACTATGGAAAGCGGATTCTGGTGATCTTTGCAAAGTGCTCTACCCGGTAGATGTGGAAGTTCAAGGCAAAGCTTTACGTTTAAAGCAGCAATTCTTCCTAGTTTCTTGTGCGCTACAGGATGTGTTGCGACTGCATCGACTCGGAGGCGGCTCTTTTGACACCTTGCATCAGCGGTTTGCGCTACAACTCAATGATACTGATCCAACACTGGCGGTGGCGGAATTAATGCGCTTGCTGGTAGATGAAGGTGGATTGGCATGGGATATTGCTTGGGATGTGACTCAGAAGACGTTAGCCTATACAAATCACAGCCTCATGCCAGAAACCTTGGACGATCGATGGACTGTGAAGGTCTTTGCGCATTTTCTTCCTCGACATTTGGAAATTATCTTTGAAATCAATCGTCGTTTCTTAGATGAAGTACGCGCCAAGTATCCGGATGATCTCGATCGCATTCAGCGAGTATCACTTATTGATGAAACTGGAGAGCGCTATATTCGCACCACTTATCTTGCCTGTGTTGGCAGCCATGCAATTAACGGAGTATCTAAGCTACATACTCAGCTTCTGGAGCAAACGATTCTACACGACTTCTACGATCTCTACCCAGAAAAATTCAGCAACAAGACAAATGGTGTGACGCCGCGCCGATTTCTGCAATTAATTAATCCACGATTGGCTTATCTAATCACTAGCGAAATTGGCGACAATTGGATTACCGATCTAGATGAATTGCAAAAGCTAGAAGGATTTGTAGATGATCCTCAGTTTCGCAATGAGTGGCAGCAGGTTAAACACGCTTGTAAATCTGATTTAGCAGATTATATTCAGCAGCAAACCGGAATTCAAGTCGATCCAATGTCACTGTTTGATGTACACACGATGCGGCTGCATGAATACATGCGAAAGCACTTGCAAGTGCTGCACATTCTGACGCTGTACAATCGGATTAGAGCAAATCCAGAGCTTGACCTGACACCTCGCACCTTCATCTTTGCGGGCAAAGCTGCTCCCGATTATTTCACGGCAAAGTTGATTATTAAACTAATTCATGCGGTTGCCGATTTGGTGAATCATGATCCAGATGTTCGCGATCGACTGAAGGTTGTCTTCTTGCCAGACTATAATCTCAAAACAGCCCAACGCATTTACCCGGCGGCTGATCTGGCAGAATACATTTCCACCGCAGGCACAGAAGCTTGCAGTACTGGTAATATGATATTTGCCATGAATGGAGCCGTTATTATTGGAACGCTGGATGGCTCCAACATTGAACTTCGGGATGTAGTTGGTGCAGAGAACTTCTTCTGGTTTGGTTTAACCCTCCAAGAAGCAGCCAATCTGCGACATCAGGGATATACCCCGATCGACTACTATCACACGAACCCTGACCTCAACGCTGCGATTGACCTGATTGCCTCGGGTGCCCTTGCTAATGGGGACACTGACCTCTTCCAACCGCTCGTCAATCTGCTGTTATACAGCGATGAATACCTGTTGCTAGCAGATTATCAGTCCTACATCGACTGCCAAACGCGAGTGAGTCGGATCTATCAAACTCCGGAGCACTGGTTGCGACGGTCGATTCTCAATACCGCGCGAATTGGACCTTTTTCGTCCGATCGAGCCGTTCGAGAATATTGCCAGACGATTTGGAATATTCAACCCATCTCGAAAAAGTTGCGGGAATATACAAAACCCCAAGCTGGCTGACTGAGCACATTTCGCTCCAAACTAAAAACCAATCGACATTCAATCAATCAACAGCGAGGTGACACAATGGAAGGCTGCATCGTGACAGATTTAAAGGTTCATAGCAAGCGCAACTGCTTTTTCCTAGATCCTGAGATGATGCGACGCATTCAGCAGGAAACGGCGGTGACAGCACGGCTTGACCCTGGAACCAATATCATCAAGATTCGCAGTGGTGCGTTTAACTATCGTCATGGTTCTGGAATAACAGGTGAACCGATCGTGCTGCTGTGGATTTATGGCGGCAAGGTGATGAACAAAAAGACGAATGTGGAAGTGGGGGCAACTTGGTCTACCTTGAACGGATATGACGATGCCCTGACGCTCGAGGTCTCAGAGCCTGCAACGCTGTGCGCTTTCTTCTTCGACACGTACCTTGAAGACAACGATGGTGAAGTATTGCTATCGGTGGTGCGAATTTAGTCGATCAAATTCATTCAATCAGCATCCACTCATTCAGATACTCCATAATTGCACGATTGCAGAAGTAAGCAGGCAAAGGACTAGGCCTTTTCACTGGTTACTTCGCCGATCGTTCATTATGAGTTCACTTTTATGAGTCAGCCCCAATCATAAGCGGTTCATAATGATGATGTACCCTAAAAAAGCATTCGTTAAATTTTCGGCTGTCTTGCTGGCGCTCACAGCCACTCCTCAGCTTTTGATCACTGTGTTGGATACAGAAGCGGTTCATGCTCAGTCTTCTAGCCCTGCGCCTGCCTCGTTTCCCTTACCGGAATCACTACCTGCTGATGCCACGCTTCGAGTCGATGGATCAAGCAGTATGACTGTAATTAACGAAGCTCTGAAACGACGATTTGAAGAACGATTTGCAGACGCTAACGTTGAACTTGCGGCCAGTGGAACCCAACCAGCCCTTGAGGCACTGTTGAATGGCGATATCAACCTGGCGGCGATCGGTCGTGCTCTTACGAATGATGAGAAAGCACAAGGACTGATTGAAGTGCCAGTTAGTCGCGAAAAGATCGCCGTTATTGTGGGACCAGATAATCCGTTCAATGGCGATATCACCTTTGAACAATTTGCCCGCATTTTTCGCGGCGAAATTACCGATTGGTCTGAGCTTGGTGGCGAACCGGGCCCGATTCGTTTTGTCGATCGTCCTGAATCGAGCGACACGCGCCAATCCTTCAGTCAGTATGACGTGTTTGAACAAGCCCCGTTTGTCACTGGTCCGAATGCCGTTCAGGTGGCAGACGATGACACGGCAGCGGTAATCAACGAACTGGGTAGTGATGGAATTGGCTATGCCATTGCGGATCAGGTGCTCGATCGCAATGATGTGAAAATTGTGTCAATGCACCAAACGTTGCCGGATGATCCCCGCTATCCCTTCTCACAGCCACGGGGCTATGTGTATCGCGAAACCCCTGATCCGGTCGCCCAAGCCTTTCTGGGATTTGCCACCTCTGCTCCTGGACAGGAAGCAGTCGCCGAAGCCAGAGAAGCCGAAGCAGCGGCTGTAGATGCTGGCGTGGCGTCTCCAAGTCCCGTGGAATCACCAGCGGCAGTTGCCCCCGCTGCCCCAGTGGAACCTGCCGAAACCGAAACGGCTCAAGCTCCAGTTGCGACAGAAACCCGCGATCGGGGTGGATCAGGCTGGCTGTGGCTACTGCCCTTATTGCTGTTGGGTGGCTTATTGTGGTGGCTACTGGGTCGTCGTCCCGCCGAAACGGCTCCTGTCGCGGCAACTGGGGCAGTGGTGCCACCTCCCCCCCTCGACGACGAGAGCCGAATTATTTTAACGCCTCGCGATTGCCGCAATGCCTATGCCTATTGGGAAGTGCCCGAGCGCCACAAAGCGCGTTTACGGGAACAAGGGGGACGCAACTTGTCGCTGCGCCTGTATGATGTCACAGATATTGATCTCGATCGCCAGCCACCCCACAGTATGAAACAGTTCGACTGTAGGGAATCGGAACCAGATTTACATGTGCCGATTCCGGTAGACAACCGGGATTATCTGGCAGAACTGGGCTACATGACCGATGACGGCAAGTGGTTAAGTCTAGTTCGATCGCGGCATGTGCGCGTACCTGCTTGCGTTGCTCCTGCCCCTGCCCCCAAAGTCGGAGGAGCCGCCTTGGCTGGAGGAGCGGCTGCCCTCGGAGGAGCCGCCTTGGCTGCGGCAAACCGATCAACCCCGACTCCTGCTTCTGTGGTTACGCCAGTTTCGACAGAAGGTAGCCGCATCGTGCTGACGCCGCGTAGCTCTCGTGATGCCTATGCCTATTGGGAAATGCCAGATGCACTCAAGGCTGACTTGGCTCGTCCTGGTGGTCCCGATCTGAAGCTGCGCATTTATGATGTCACCGATATTGACTTTGACAAACAGCCCGCCCACGGTTTTCAAGAGTATGATTGCCATGATCGAGACACCGACCGCCATGTGCCCATTCCGGCGGCCGATCGCGATTACCTAGCTGAAATTGGTTATCCTAGTGCAAACGGCTGGGTGAAAATTGCCCGTTCCAACGCAGTACGAGTTCCATCGGAAATTGCCGGCAACAATGGTAATCCGATCGGGGCCGCTTTAGCTGGAGGAGCCGCAGCCGTTACCGGTCTGGCTGCCGCGACTGTGTTGCGAGACAAAACTCCCGATAAACCAGCCGAACCACCTGCGATTCAAGCCCCTACTAGCCGGATTGTGCTGAGTCCTCGCAGCGGTAAAGAGATTGTAGCCGCCTGGGATACACCCGAATCCCATAAGTCCCTGCTGAAGCAACAGGGTGGGCGCGATCTGAAGTTGCGGATCTATGATGTCACCGACATTAACCTCGACGAGCACCACGCTCACAGCGTTCAACAATACGACTGTGATGATCAGACCACCGAAATTACCCTGCCCGTTTCACTGACCGATCGCGATTACATTGCCGAAATTGGCTATGTTACTAGTGATGGGCGGTGGTTGAAGTTGGCGCGATCGGAGTCCATTCGAGTTCCAGCCGCAGTACCCAGTACTGAATCTGCCACCAGCATTCCCACTGCCATTGGAGCAACGGCTGCAACCCTTGGCACGGTAGCCGCCATTGGCACTCCGGTAGAGCCTGTGGCGGAGCGTCCAGCAACAAATCTACCAAGCCAGTTGCCACGTTGCTCGATTCAAAACCTAGTTGTGCACAGCCAGCGCAACTGTTATTTGCTCAACGACGATCGAATGCGGCAGATCCAGGAGCGCGTTTCTGCAACTAAAACCTTGGAACCGGGTTCTTATATCGTTCGTATTAAGGACGGGACATTTGGCTATGACGCGAGGGGGATCGGCCAAGCCGATGAGCCATTGGTAGTGCTATGGATTCAAGGCGGTAAGGTCATCAACAAGCAAACAGATGTACCAGTGACTGCTACTTGGTCTACGTTGAATGGTTATGCAGACCTCCTCAACCTAGATGTTTTGGAAACAACTACACTGCACGCTCTATTTTTTGACACTTACTTGGACGACAACGAAGGTGAACTCACTCTGTCGATCGTGAAGTTGCCGTCGCTGTAAGAGTTTTTACCTGAATTTGTTCATTTTTAACTTCTTGTTCATCGTTGAACAGATACTAGACATAAGCCAGGAGAGAGGTGATTTTGCCTTTCTCCTCTTTTTTATTTTTTTTATTTCAGATCTTGTTTCAGAGTCATTGACTCCTGACCCCAACCCATCCGAGCTACTGTTGGCAAACCGGACAAAAATGTGCCGATCGCCCAGCCATCTTGATCCGCATAATTTTTGTTTTACAGATCCGGCATGCCAACCCTTCTCGATCGTAAACCCAGGCAAGCCCGGCATAGTTTCCATTCACTCCCGCCACATCTCGATAATCGCTGAAGGTGGTTCCCCTAGCCTCAATTGCCGTTTGCAACACTTGAACGATCGCTGCATGTAATCGTCTCATCTGCGCTAAATTCAGCGCTGCGCACGGGGTCTCTGGTTTAATTCCGCTGAGAAACAGTGCTTCGTCTGCATAAATATTGCCAATGCCTGCCACAATGGTTTGATCCAGCAGTGCGTTCTTAATTGGACGGTGGCGATCGCGCAATTTTCCAGCCAAATAGTCAACAGAAAACTCTGGCGAAAACGGCTCTGGACCTAAGTGTGTCAGTCCTGACATGATGGCTTCTGGAGCATGATTAGGCGGCACAAACCACATTTGCCCAAACGTACGCTGATCCACGAATCGTAGTTCTTGCAGTTGAGGAAAGATCAACCGCACACGACAGTGTTTTTGCAACGGGGTTGTGTTCGGCAGCCATAGCAGTTGTCCCGTCATCCGCAGATGCACCCCTAACCATCCCGCTTTCTGGTGTCCCTCTTGTTCAACTAGCTCTGCCAACAGATACTTGCCCCGCCGATGCCATTGGATCACGGTTTTACCAATAAGATTCTCTAGGAACGCCGAGGGGGGAGAGGGAAACGCAATAGTGCGATTGAGCAAGATCTCACCACTCACAATCGGCTGATGCAGAGTGACTTGATTTAAGCCGCGTCGCACCGTTTCAACTTCTGGTAATTCGGGCACAGTCAACACCAGGCGACAAAACGCCCTTCAAATTTTTATCTTTCTAGCATAGAGTCCGTTACTCCACGTCAGCCAAAAGGCTGTTCTACAGAGACCGTGGCTGCCGGAGACGGACTGGTCGTTGTCGTTGTCGCTTGCCCCACCGTTGTCGTCACTTCAATCCCAAATTGCTCAAAGACAACAATAGGTTCCGGGATTAGGGCATCAATCCGCCGCACAATCACCTGCCCATTCGCTAAGCTTTGCCCTTCCCGGACATACCGACTAGTCGGCTCATTTGGGGCATTGACGATCGCATAGGGAACGTTGCCAATTTGCACCACTCCTAGAACTTCGACGGCTCGGGCAAGGGTTGGTTGGGGCGGCAAGGGAGCTACAGCCGTCGGCGTGCGCGGAACTAAATTGGGAATCGGAGCTAGCCCACCTGAGCTATGACTCGTTCCATTGGTTGCTGTGGATTGTCCACCATTAGTCGATCGAGTCGCGGGTGCACTGGACACAGTCCCAGATCCAGGCGAAGTTCCCGATGGAGCCGTTGCAGTGGGCTGGGTTGCGGTAGAGGGCGTGTTCGTGGGAGAAATTTCAATTTGAACCGATGGGGTAGTAGGAACCAGTGAGAAGGGATCTGTCCGCTCTGTTTGAATGGCTTGCACCCGCTGATCTGGGTTAGTAGAAGGAATCAAATCTAAATTACTGGGCAACCGAGTCACTCGAGTTTCATCAGGTAAGGGGGCATTTAAAGGGGCATCAGGCGGTAATGCCTCAGCCGCAGGAGACTCAACCGTGGTATCACCTGGTGCCTCATCGCTGGCGGTGACATTAATCTCAGCAGATTCGTCTTCAGGAGAGGGGTCACCTTGCCCAACTAGAGAATCGCATCCACTCACTGGCAACGCCGCTATTGCCATCATTGCTGTGATTGCAACCCAACGCATTCCTCCACCCCCATGCCGTAACTGCATACAACTCCAGAATAGTGCAATTTTTTTTCTCTATGCCAAGCTGTCATTGCGATCGAGGCAGTGAGAAGGGAAACGTCGCCACTGGGTTCTGTTCGTCCACTGTGCCTGTTAGGGTTTCGGTATTCCCTTGAACCAGCAATGTTAAGTTAAACGGAATGGGGCCGCTACCTGCACAGCGCTGAAATAAATTCACTGCGATTGTGTACTGACCTTGCGGGGCTTGCGATGGTGGCCAAAAGATATTTTCAATGGGACTTGAGGTTGGCTCGATACAGTTTGCATTGGCATCAACATCGAGTTGCCCACCTGAACCAATCGATCGATTAAAGTACGTGACCGTATCACCGCTTGGATCAGTCACCGCGAGGTCTAAATCATCGGTCGTTGTCCACCGTAATGTAACCTGAATATCGCCGGTTCCTAACTCCGGCGAGTTTTCTGAAGACACCACCTGAGTTGGGGATGGGCAAATCTCTCCCAAATCGACCAATACTCCGTCAAAGTCAATTAAAAAACAGCCTTGATACTCCTGAGAATGGACAGGTGTGCTGCTTCGACCTAGAAGCAACAGAATTGTAGGAAGCAAGAGACTAGTTCGCAGAAGCTTTGACATGACGGCAAGGCCTAACTTAAGAGTTCTGGTAAACGAGGTGGCGGTAAAAGTAGTATCGAGGGGTATTGAGTAAGGATTGAGCCATCAACAGGCTACCTGAGATAGAATTCCCACATTTTGGGGAGAACGATCGAATCATTATGCTCAGGCTTGAAATTAATCCATGACCCAAACCTTCAAAGATAAAGTTTCTTGATCCATCTATCTAAAACTATAGTATGCTTGTAAGTTTTCTATCAATGTTGAGAAAAATTGGACAGCAACTCTTTACCGTCTAGAAATCTCCCCGTGAATTCAATACGAATGCAGCAAAGACAGTGCTCTTACCTAGCAACTGAGCTAGAGATTTTTTAAGAAAATAAGATTTTCCTCGCTCAAAGGCTAAAATAGTAGAAACAATTCACTTTCAACAAGGAAATTTAAGGCGCTGTTGCTTATCGTGCGGTGATTTGCTTGGTGAATTACTAGGATCGATCACTAGCATTTTCAGGATGGGTGAGCTATCGTTTTGAGGATTATTAAGCACTAAAATCGTGGCTTTCGAGGAGTCGATTAGGATGAATGATTCCACTTGCTCAAAATCTTTCAGTTGGAAAACCTGCGCTTCGCGTTGTTGGTTGTTGATTAGTAGTGCTGTGCTTAGCATGGGGCTGGGATTGGCAACGGCATCTACAGCATCGGCACAAGCCGCCTATGGCAGTTACATCGGTGTGGGTGGCTCGATTGGTGTATCGGGAAGTGATTCAGGAGATGATGTCAGCGGAGGTGGTGTAATTGCTGTGCGATATCGCTTTTTAAGAGCGCCAATTTCCTTAAGAGGTCAGGTGCTCATTAGTGATTCAACCGCATTTGTGCCAACAATTTCCTACGACATTCCATTAAGCTGGCAAACAGATGCTTATCTTGGAGTTGGTGCGGCTATTCAAGATAGTAATACCAGTTCTTCTCCGGTTGGTAACCAAACGGCCTTTGTGCTGCAACCAGGAATTGATCATGTCTTTCCCGACAGCAATGTGGTTTTGTTTGGTAACGCCATTATTGCTTTTGATGCCTACAAGAATAGCAACGATACTGCCGCTGCCATTCAAGCAGGGGTGGGGGTAAATTTCGGTCGTTAGTATTTTGGATTAACGAGTATTAACGCTTTAATTTAACCTAATGTTCCGATCGCTAGAGGGGCTGTCATTTTCAAGTGTTTAGAGTGCTGAAGCAGGCTAATTCATGGTTGGCTCATGACAAAGTTAGACCGATCGGCGGTGAACCATAGTGGCAGCAGCTTGGTCTGTAGCCAGAACGACGATTTCACTAACGTTGACGTGCGGCGGGCGGGTTGTACAAAATACAACGACTTCTGCAATGTCATCTGCGGTGAGCGGTGTCGTGCTTTCGTAGACCCGTTTGGCCCGTTCTGTATCACCGTGGAAGCGCACTTGGCTGAATTCAGTTTCGACAATGCCCGGATCAATTTCGCTAACCCGAACGGGGGTTCCTAACAAATCCATCTTTAACCCTGCCGATAGAGTACGAACTGCTGCTTTGGTAGCACAATAAACGGCTCCACCGGGATAGGCTTGATGACCGGCGATCGAACCGATGTTAATAATGTGTCCACGTCCGCGATCGACCATGCCCGGCACGAGCAACCGAGTCATGTACAGCAGTCCTTTGATGTTGGTGTCAATCATCTCTTCCCAGTCTTGAACGCTGCCTTGATGTACCTTGTCTAGCCCTCGGCTGAGTCCAGCATTGTTGATAAGGATATCAACCGCTTGCCATGGTTCAGGCAATGCTTTTAGAACACCTTCCACTTGCGATCGATCGCAAACATCCAGTTGAAGTGGGTAAATTTGGGTCTTAAATTCTTGCTCAAGGGTTTGAGCCAGTTGCTGGAGGCGATCGAACCGTCGAGCCGTTAGGACCAGCTTAGCCCCTGTTTGGGCAAAGGCTCTGGCACAGGCGGCTCCAATACCACTGCTGGCGCCCGTCACTAAAACAATTTGATCTTGAATTGAAACCATGTTGGAAATCTTTAAACGATGCTCAACTTAAGCTAGACGCTCGCTCAAGAAGAAATTTAACTTGTTTTGACATAAACCATCCTGAATAAGGATATAATTGTTGTCCGGTTCTCTGCAAATCGGGAGTCTATCAAATACGGGGGCGTGGCGGAATGGTAGACGCTGCGGACTTAAAATCCGTTGACTGTATAAGTCGTGAGAGTTCAAGTCTCTCCGCCCCCATTGCGAAATAGTCGCTGGACTTACTTGATTTATAGAGATCAAGCAACTTAGACGATTCAACGGATTCCAGCAGCCCTCCTTCAAGTTGACCAGCTTGAAGAGCAACGTTGATGTATGAGAGGGCATAATGATCCTTAAATCGGTTGGAATTAATGAGTGATGACCAACGCCCCGAGTGAATCACGGCTCGATCGAATGGAAGCCACTCTCGAAACATTGGCAGTGGAGTTACGAGAAACTCGTCAACTGACTGAATCTAATTGAAAACTTTAGCTTCATATTGAACACTTTAGTTTGGTTATCCTTCAGAATTAAAAGGCACAAGATTCAAGCCACTTACTTCTGCTTAGATTAAAGATTATTTTTATGAATTCTATATTTATTTCGCTTCTACCGTATATTATTGGTAGTGCGGCCGTGCCATTGCAAATCATCATTGAACTGTTGCTACTGAAAAGTCCCGATCGAGGGCTGCTCAAGGCAATTAACTATGTGGCAGGCATGACGGTCACACGGCTATTACAGGGGTTGGTTTTTGGCTTAGTTTTTGCGGAGTCAGTGGCGTTGGCAGACAGCAGCGAGGGGAAAAATCCAATTATTTCAACGTTGCTTCTAGTGCTAGGCATTCTTTTGTTGGTTGCCGCTTACAAAAAGTGGCAAAAGCAGACAGATCCTGATGATCCGCCTCCCAAATGGTTGACTATGCTTGACAGTGCAACCCCCTCCACAGCATTTAAAATTGGATTCACATTACCCTTAATTGGAGTGAAATTGTGGGTGTTTACCCTCAGCGCTCTGGCTACGATCGCGGCAGCACAATTAGGACAGCCATCTAGCACAATTGCATTTCTCTATTTTATTTTGCTTGCTGAAGCCCTATTATTATTACCAATTTTATTCCGTATCCTGCTGCCCACTCAGTCAGAAATCATTCTTTCAA
Source organism: Thermocoleostomius sinensis A174 (assembly GCF_026802175.1). NCBI lineage: Bacteria > Bacillati > Cyanobacteriota > Cyanophyceae > Oculatellales > Oculatellaceae > Thermocoleostomius > Thermocoleostomius sinensis. The sequence goes on from NZ_CP113797.1 coordinate 542,415, forward strand.
ACCTCTCAGATTGGTTAACTGACAACCAACGCCCGATTACAATTACTGTTTCCTTAATCTTTGGTTTATTGTTCCTACAGTCTGGTCTAAGGGGTCTACTTGCCTGAGAATAAAAGCTCTCCTCTTAGTAGCAGGGCTAGGTTAATAGGCAGATTGGCAATTTATAACCCACCAAGGCGAAGACCTAAAGCAACTAAACCAACTAGCCCAAGCAACCCGAGCGATCGACGAAAATAGTTGACTCCTTCAAACAGTTCCTGCCAAGCCCATGTAAACAACACACCAAACGCCACTAGCTGAAGTCCTAGCTGAAGGTTGCCATCAGGAGACACCCATTGCAGCAACGTTGCCGCAACCCCAACCAAAATAGGGAGATTAGGTGGTTGAACAATCACGATGTTACCTGCGCTATCGCGAAATATACGATCGAACATCGTGGGTTGCTGCGCTTCCGTTTTTTCTAAATCGTGATCGTGATCGAGTGAAGATGACATCTGTCTTACCCCAATGCTACTGGGCCTACATGGTAATGCTGACTCTTGAGGCAATACCTGTACCGGACGTTAGATTCCAAGTAGACAAAGTCCAACAAAGTTGGTAAGACCGTTACCTCAGATAAATTGGTTAGAACAATCGGCCGCCTTGTATGGGGCAGCGAAGTATACTGTAGGGGCAGATATCTTACGCAGGCTGATTGAAACCAGGAATCTGCGCGGTGGAGCACGTGATGGAAGAGAATTCAACCTGCTGTTTTATTCTAATTCTTGAAGAAAATCAACGTCACGCCAACTTAATTGAATCAGTGTTTACTGAAACAGGGCGTCCGTATCAATTGGCGATCGTCCGGGATGGCAGGCAAGCCATGGATTTTCTACATCAACGCGGCGAGTTCACTGATACTCCCCGTCCTCACCTAATTCTTTTAGATTTAAACTTACCTGGGAAAGATGGTCGAGAAGTATTAGCAGAAATTAAAGCAGATGCTAAGCTCAGGCGTATTCCAATCGTGGTGCTGACGGCTTGCACAGATAAAACCGATATTTTGAAAAGCTACGCGCTTCAAGGAAATTCCTATGTCATTAAAGCAGATGATTCTTGTCAGCTTGCTGCTATTGTCAAGCGCATTGAAGAATTTTGGCTAGGAATTGTTACTCTTCCGTTGGAATAAAAAGAAATTTATCAAGTTACTAGGCGGATGACGATCGATCCATTTGTTTAGTTCATTGTCATTAGCGAGTTTGACGCTCTGATCCATAATCTGAATCAACTGATCCGGTTCACCAATTCACTTTTATTTATTTTTATTTATAAGCAGCAATCTTTAAGCAATAATTCCATAAACAGGTTTTCCTAGTTTCTGCGTTATGCTACTGACTGTGCAGGGACAGTTAAAATATTGTTTGGTTTTTGTAGGTGTTCTTATAAGTTTGATATTGAAACAGAACTTAAGCCGCTTCATTTTATTTGAGTCAAATTAAAGTTGGGTAAAACCAGTGAAGCCAACTATTGAGTTGACTTTAGAATGTTGCTTTTCACTTCGCCAACACGGTTCATGCCAAGCACAAGCAATTGACTGTCAAACAAATAACGTAAGAGTGTTGTCTCTACACTTTTATGCTAAACATTGGAGGAATTCATGGTAGATGCTGCTTTAAAGAATGTCGATCTAACTCAGTTGAAACAACCTGCGATTCACGTCCTAACCCAAATTCAAGCACATGGAGTTTTGCTAGTTCTACAAGAGCCAGATTTGCAGATTTTGCAAGTGAGCAACAACACCTTGAGTTTGTTTGGGATTGCCCCAGATGAGATGTTGGCTTTGAGGTTAGAAGACATTCTTGATCCGTTTCAAGTCGATCGCCTTAAAGCAGGTTTAGTACATGAGAACCTGGATCTCGTCAACCCAAGTAAAGTATGGATTCGCAAAAAAGAACGAGGTGATGATTATTTAGTGTTTGATGCAGTGTTTCATCGCAGCGCTGACGGTTTTTTAGTGTTGGAACTAGAGCCTGCATTTGCTCAAGAAAACATACCGTTTTTGAGTTTCTATCATTTGGCACGCGCGTCGATCAATCAACTAGAATCTACATCAAACTTGCACGATTTCTGTCAAATTATTGTACAAGAAGTGCGTAAGGTGACAGGGTTCGATCGCGTCATGCTCTACAGGTTTGATGAGGACGGACATGGGACCGTATTGGCTGAGGAAAAGCTAGATGACATGGAGTCGTATTTTGGGCTACATTTTCCCGAATCTGACATTCCCCGCCCTGCTCGCAAACTGTTTGTCTCTAATTGGATTCGTATTATTCCTGATACACATAGTGAGTCTGTAGCGTTAACCCCTACCCTGAATCCTGCAACTCAACAGCCCACGGATCTCACTCTGTCTATTCTCCGCAGTCCGTATCCTTGCCACATTGAATATCTCCACAACATGGGAGTAGGCGCTTCGTTAACAATCTCATTAGTAAAAGATCAAAAGCTATGGGGCATAATTGCCTGCCATCATTTGACGCCGAAACATGTACCCTATGAATTGCGTAAAGCTTGCGAATTTTTAGGACGGGTGATCTTTTCTGAACTCTCTACTCGCGAGGAAACGGCTGATTATCACTACCGAGTCAAACTGGCGCATGTTCAATCGCAGTTGGTTGAATTCATGTCACAGGAAGACAGTTTTGTGAATGGATTGATTGCCCATCAACCTAATCTTTTAGATTTGACTGATGCACAGGGAGCCGCTATTTGTTTTAACGGCAATTGGACAACAGTAGGACGTACACCACAACCGGAAGAACTGGATTTTTTAGTGCAATGGTTGGCGAAAAATGTCGATCGAGATGTGTTTTATACCGATTCGCTGCCCCAAATCTACCTCGACGCCGAAAAATACAAAGATTTGGCCAGTGGTTTATTAGCGATTCCCATTTCGAAGCGCACCTGTGTCTTGTGGTTCCGTCCCGAAGTGGTGCAAACGGTGAACTGGGGCGGCGATCCCACTCGTGCGTTTGAACTGAAAGAAACCCAAGGCGACGTCCGGTTGTGTCCGCGTAAATCGTTTGAGTTATGGAAAGAAACGGTGCGGCTGAGGTCGTTGCCGTGGAAGCAGGTTGAGGTGAATGCGGCTTTGGAATTGCGTAAAGCGATCGTCAACATTGTGCTGCGACAGGCGGATGAATTGGCGCAACTAGCACAAGATTTGGAACGCTCTAACGCTGAGTTAAAGAAATTTGCCTATGTGGCCTCTCACGACTTGCAAGAGCCACTCAATCAGGTGGCTAACTATGTGCAACTGCTGGAGATGCGCTATCAAGATCAACTAGACGAAGATGCCGACGAATTCATCGATTTTGCGGTAGAAGGTGTGAGCTTAATGCAAACTCTGATCGATGATGTGCTGGCCTACTCGAAGGTGGACTTGCAGGGCATTGAGTGGCAGCTAACCAATGTGGAAACAGCCCTCACTCAGGCATTGGGCAACCTGCGCGGACGCATCGCTGAAACTCAGGCGGAAATTACCCATGATCCGTTACCGACGATCGTGGCAGACGGTACACAACTGATGCAGCTTTTTCAAAACCTGATCGGCAATGCAATCAAATTTAGAAAATTAGACCAGTCACCCAAAATTCACATCAGCGTGCAGCGGCAAGAAGAAGCGTGGCTGTTTTCGGTACAGGACAATGGCATTGGACTCGATCCGCAGTTTGCCGATCGGATTTTTGTCATTTTCCAACGCTTGCACACTCGTGACGAATATCCAGGCACAGGCATGGGATTGGCTATTTGCAAGAAAATTGTGGAATGTCACCGGGGGCAAATGTGGGTAGAATCCCAACTTGGTCAGGGTGCAACGTTCTATTTCACGATTCCGGTAGGAGGACGCGATCGCGATCATGCCAACGGACGCAAGCTGCAAAATTATCTTTTTGGTCGAGGATAATCGAGGCGATATTCGTTTAATTCAAGAGGCCTTGAAAACCACAGCCACGCTGTGCGAAATGGTGATTGCCCGTGATGGCATGGAAGCAATGGCCTATTTGCGGCAGGATGGGGAGCACCAAAACGCGGTTCGTCCAGACCTCATTCTGCTGGATTTAAACTTGCCAAAAAAAGATGGACGGGAGGTGTTAGCAGAAATCAAGGCAGATCCGCAACTTCGGCATATCCCCGTTGTTGTGTTGACCACATCGCGCAATGAGGAAGATATCCTCAAAAGCTACGATCTCCATGTCAACTGCTACATCTCTAAATCCCGCAATCTCAGTCAATTGTTCAAAATCGTGAGGGGGATTGAGAAATTTTGGTTGGAAACTGCCACCCTGCCGCCTTCCGAAGGTCGATAGACCATACGATCGTCACGGTGTTACTGGTTGAAGATAATCTGGCGGAAGCTCGTTTACTGCAAGAGTTTCTCAAAGGCACAGCCGTCGGACAATTTCAGTTAGTGCACAAAAAGCGCTTGCAGGAAGCCATTGCTTACTTGACAACCGATTGGGCAGATGTAATTCTGCTGGACTTAACGCTGCCAGACAGCCAAGGTCTCGACTCTCTTGACACACTGATTGCTCAGGTTCCCAGCTTACCCATTGTAGTACTGACTAACACCAACAACGATGAATTAGCCGTAGAAGCGGTCCGTCACGGGGCCCAAGATTATTTATTCAAACGGTTGGTGAATCAAGATAACCTAGTGCGATCGGTGCGCTATGCCATTGAACGCAAACAAGCGTCGGAAGCCCTGCGCGAAGCCAATGAAGCCCTCGAAGCTCGAGTGCAAGCCCGCACTGCTGAACTAGCGGCAGCCAATCAGCAACTCATGCAACAGGCGGCTTTGCTCGATATCACTACCGATGCTATTGTCGTTACAACGTTAAACTATCGCATCTTGTTTTGGAACAAAGGCGCAGAAACCCTATACGGTTGGAACCGATCGGACGCCTTGGGGCAGTCTATGCTCGATCTTATACATTCGGCTGAAACGTTGCCCATCGATCCATTGACACAGCACCAGTTGCTTGAAATTGGGTATTGGCAAAGCGAATTACAGCAAGTCACAAAGGATCAACAGTCAGTGTTAGTGCAAAGCCGCTGGACTCTGGTGCGCGACGAAGCCGGACAACCGCGATCGATTTTGATTGTCAATACCGATATCACCGAGAAAAAGCAACTGGAAGCCCAATTCCTGCAAGCTCAGCGATTAGAGAGCTTAGGCACCTTGGCGAGTGGCATTGCGCACGATCTCAACAATATCCTGACACCGATTTTGGCCATTGCCAAACTGTTGCCTCTTAAGCTTCCTGACCTCAGCGAACGCAACCAGCAAATGATCAAGGCCCTGGAAAGCAGCGCTCAGCATGGCACAAACTTAGTGAAACAAATCCTGCTATTTGCCCAAGGTGGTGAAAGTGAGTGGATGCCGCTGCAACTGGAAGCTGTACTCACCGATCTAGAAATCATCATTCAACAAACTTTTCCCAGATCGATCGACGTTCACATCCATCGTGCAACCGATCTATGGACAGTGACCGCCGATGCGACTCAGTTGCATCAGGTGTTGATGAATCTTTGCGTCAATGCCCGCGATGCCATGCCTAACGGAGGAACGTTAACCATCTCACTAGACAATTTCTACAGCAACGAAGAATTTGCTCGTAAACATTTAGATGCAAACATTGGACCCTACGTTGTACTCACGGTGAGCGACACAGGCGTTGGCATGAGTACTACAACCCTGTCTCGCATCTTTGATCCGTTTTTCACGACCAAAGAGGTGGGGAAGGGAACGGGGTTGGGGTTGTCTGCGGTGTTGGGCATTACCAAAAGCCATGGGGGCTTTGTTGCAGTGCGTAGCGATGTTGGGCAAGGCAGCGAGTTTCAGGTGTATCTGCCTGCGATCGAGGAATCTGGTGTGGGGAATCGGGAATCGGGAATGGGGGATTGAAACTCTCGCAGCAAGTCGTCGTCGCCAAGTGGGAATTTCGGCAGAAAACTGGGCAATCTTGACTAGGAAACAACAGTGGACATGCGCCGTTCAGCAACACCATTGAGTTTCTGCTCATTGATCTTTCTGCCCAGTCATCCTGTTGTCTAGAATCACCATGATCGCCAAATTCAGATCGCGGCAATTTCCCATTTGGAAATTTTTGAATCAACGTCTGTTTGATCCCACCGCTCCCGTTGTTTTAGATCCTCAACGCTTCTGGCGCATGCATCAAATTCAATATCTAGAGCGGTGCTTAAACATGCGTCATCGCCCCGAAGAACACTTCCGCAGTTAGAACCGAGTACCATCGCCAGGTGATGTACCTGACAGAGATCTCGCTACACTAGTCATAATGAGTTATAATGGCTCGCTTGAATGACTAACGGGCAGAGGCTATACCTTCGCCTGATGCCTGCGGGACTGCGGCTAAGGATGCATGTATTGAATCAATAATAATGACCAGTTATGATATTCAATCCAATCGTGAATGGTGGGCCCAGCGCTGGGTAGACGTGTTGGAGTCTTTTGGCTGGCGGCGGCGGCTGGAACGTGCTCGCAACTATGCACGGCAAGGCAATGTGCTGCAAATTGAATTTAAAGGCGCGAAAGTATCGGCATTGGTGCAAGGAACAGCCCCGGAACCGTACAAGGTTTCCCTTTCTCTCGATCCATTTAACGAGGAACAGTGGCAATATGTGATTGAATCCATGTCAGAACGAGCCATTTTTTCGGCCAAATTGCTAGCAGGGGAAATGCCGCAAAACATTGAAGAAGTGTTTACTGCTAATGGGTTGAGCCTGTTCCCACTGACGAAATTTGACATTCATAGCCGTTGCTCTTGTCCTGATCCGGCAAATCCTTGTAAGCATATTGGAGCGGTCTATTATCTGTTGGGTGATCGCTTCAGTGAAGATCCGTTTGTGTTGTTTCAGTTACGGGGTCGCACGAAAGAGCAAATCATCACGGCGTTGCGACAAATGCGCAGCGTACCCCAAGAGGATACGATCGCTGACGACGCACCCGAAACCGCTACACCTACGTCGATCGATTTGCACAAGTTTTGGCACTACGATAGCCAATTAGAGCCATCGCTGGTTGTAATTACCCCACCCCCTGGCAATGAGACTGTTTTAGATGTACTGGGGCCTCCTTTTAAGACTGAAACCAGCGGTGGTCAAGGCGCAATCGTCGCTCAGTTGGTGCAAGAACACCTCAAATCGATTTACGCTCAAGTGAGCCAGCAAGCTGTACTGGCAGCTATGGCTACTGGCAGTCAGGAGGGGTAGGAGGAATCGGGAGTAGGGAGTAGGGAATAATACATTAGGTGACTGTTTTGCCCTTACCTCCCAAATCCAGCGAAGGGGGTAGTTTAGATCCATTCTGGCTTCTTTCTCCCACCAGTATGCGCATCATGCACCCACTTCAGGCTTCAGTGACTTGAGGCTGTCTTCACTAACTCAGCCGTTGTCCTGGAAGGAATATTTGGTGCAGGTTATAGTTTTGGAGCACTTGTTTCGCTAGTAATGGCTCCTCGTACCAGGATCACGGTGCGGTGGCTTTGACTGGCGATCGCTTCTGGAATGTTGCCGCTAATCACTTGTCGCAATAAGCTTTCACGACTAGCTCCCAGCATGATGACATCACACTGTTCGGCTTGAGCTAGCTGCAACACTGCGTCGGGAATGGGTTTACCCCACAGTGGCTTGAGTCCGATCGGATAATCTAGGCTGGTACTCAATCGTTGCACTAGCTGTTGCAATGGTTGCAGATCGGCAAACGAAGGTTTTGTCTCGAATACCTGACACACTTGCACTTCTGGTGAGGCGCTCAGCGTCAGCAGGGAGGGTAATAATTGCAAGCCTTCTAAGGCATTGGGTCCACCTGCTACAGGAACTAGCCAGCGATCGAAGCTGGGATTGGGCTCTAGCTTCACCAACACCACTTCACAGTCCGCTTGCCGAATTACGGTATCTACGATCGTGCCAAAGACTCGACCAGGGGTACTGGTTTTGCCTTCCCAGCCCATCAACACTAGGTCAACATGGCGGTCTTTTACCGTTTCTAGCATGGCATAGGCGGCATCATGCGCCACACGAATCTGTGTGTGAATAGGAAGGTCATATTCCCGCCCAATGTGTTCGGCTCGTTTCAGTAAGCGGCGGCTGTTGGTGGTGCGTACAAAGGTTTCAGCCGGGGGATTACCACGGGGAATGGTGATAACGGTTAAGCACTCGAGTTCATAATTGCGATCGCGGGCGATGGCGGCGGCCAGTTGCAAGAGTTGGGGGGCCGTTTGAGGATTGCTGAGGGGAACCAGCAAGCGCCCTCGGCCAGTGGCGGGCGATCGGGTTTGATACACGACATACGACGGTTCGGCTTGGGGTCCCCATTTGGTTTCGGCTGTCACCTGATCGGCTTCTGCTCGAATAATGTCCGCACGGGTAATAATGCCTACCAGCTTCTGGCCTTCGGTGACGGGTAAACGGCTGAGTTTGAAGCGGTTCAGCAAGTACAACACATGAGTCAATGGATCAGTTGGGGCAACGGTGACAGGTTGCGGCGTCATGATATCACCCAAAGTGATTTCGTCTTTGTTAGTAGGGCGGCGGGAAGGATCGGCGAGGTCAGTTTGCGTGACAATGCCCACGAGTTTGCCGGCATCAACCACTGGAAAGCCACGATGGTGCGATCGGGAAAAAGCTTGCGTTGCTTCACTCAGGGTCATGCCGCTAGAGAGGGTTTCTACTCGGCGCTGCATCAAATCGGCGGCGGTCAATTCCGACCACGGGCCACCTGCCTCTTGATATTTCTCTAGATGAATGCCGTTGAGTGCCAGCAGTCGAGTGTAGAGCGACCCACTCACCAACCGATCGCTAATGAGATAAGCCGTCACCGAGCCAATCATCAGCGGCAAGACTAAATTGAAATCCATCGTAATTTCAAACACAATGACGATCGCCGTGATTGGCCCGCGCGCCACCGCACTGAAAAATGCACCCATTCCTGCTAAAGCATAGGTTGTGGGTGAACTTACCCCTGGGTCAACGCCCAAAGGAATCCCTACACTCGTTTCCAATGTCTGAGCCGCATACCCGGTCAGGTATCCTAAGGCTGAACCCAAAATCAGCGACGGTGCAAACAGTCCGCCGGGTGCACCAGATCCATAAGCAACCAACGTCAGGACAAATTTCACCACAAAAACGAGCAAAATTACGAGCCAGCTTGATTCGCCCCCAATCACCATCTCCCGCAACCCAGCATTATCTCGAAACGTAGCGGGCAGAAAAGCAATCACCAAACCAGAAATGAGTCCAGCTAATCCCACCTTCCAAGGCAACCGCAACTGCAACACCCGCCGATTGAATGCCAAGCTGACAAAAATGCCCCGATTAAACAGCGCTCCCAGTAGCCCCGCCAGTAACCCTAGCACTAAGAAAAAGGGAATATCTTGCAGCGACGCATTGGCCCGGGACGAGAGGATTTGCAGATTGAGACTTAGCCCTTGCCCGCCCAATAACCGCGACACTACGGCTCCGACAAATGAGGCGAGAATGGCCGTGCCTAGCGTTAACTCCGAGAAGTCGTGCAAAAATTCTTCGACAACAAACAAAATACCGGCGATCGGCGCGTTGAATCCAGCCGCCAAACCAGCTGCGGCTCCGGCTGCGATCAGTTGACGACGATGTTCTGGCGAGGTGGGAATCCATTGGCTTAATTGAGCGGCCAGAGCGGCCCCAATTTGCACGGTCGGGCCTTGCCGTCCTAGGTTCAATCCAGCCGCTACTGTCAGAATAACGCTGATCAGTTTGACAACTGCCACCCGTAAATTGAGGGCAAGGGGGACACCGGCCAGGGCTGCTTTAACCTGAGGAATGCCGCTGCCAGCCGCTTCAGGAGCCAGTCGCTCAGTTAACCATCCGGCTACAAATCCACCCGTTAGCCCGATCGCAGGCAACACAAGCCAAGCAGGATAGAGATACGAGAAATACACGCGCCATCCACCTAACCAGCCCACCCCCTGCTTGAGTAAAACCGCTGCCAAACCGGAAACGACTCCGATGACGCAGGCTTCAAAAATGGCTGTTTTTTTTGACCCAACCCGAAACAAGTACCGAAATTGTCTGGGAACCGCGCTATGCCACATGACGTAATGGTTTCATGATGAGTGATGCCACCTCAACTCCTTCCTTTTATTAAGATAGGGTGGTTTCCGAGTCAAGGGAGAATGCTTAGAATACCCTTTGAACACTGATCGGATTGATCCGAACGATCGCCCCATCGAAATCTTGAGAGAATGGTTCACAAGTTTTAACTAAATCTAAAATTTAGTCAGGCAAAATCCGTAGCGATCTGAAATGGAGCGGTAATTTAAATGAACCAATAAATAGCCAAACCCGGCTCTGAAGCTGATAGTTTTAGCAAGACAGACGTGGTGTGATAGTGAAACAACGATTAATAAAGCGATCGGATTTAGCTCAGGAGCATCAGGAGCATCAAGCGGTCTCGCCTTTTGTTTCCTGGATACAGTGGCTGAACCCGTGGCATCAAGGACAGATGTCCACCGCTCCGGTAGACACCTCATCTAATCAGGGAGAGCACAGCATTCAGTCAGTGGCGCAAATTCGGACTTCTAGGGCAGCCGACTCGACAACAGACTCATCGTCTCTCCCGCTGTCAGAGCACGTTTTAGAAACTTCTGCCCCGCCCGATCCGCCCGATCCGGGTAAGCCTCCTCAGTCATGGCGTTGGACACTCATCTGTCTTGCCGCCTTGGGAGTGATCAGCGGGATGGGGGCAGCCGCCCTACTGTGGTTGATTAGTTTGCCGCCTGCCCCAGAATGCAAAGAATCGGTCCGTCCCAGCCTGGATATGGAGTTGCTTTATTGTGCGCAACAGTCGATTCAAGCGGGAGGGTTGCCAGAACTGATTGCAGGACTAGCGCTGCTCAAACAGTGGTCGCCAGATGACCCTCTGTATGCCGAAACCGAGAAACTGGCCGAGGAGTGGTCAAAACAAGTGCTGACGATCGCTCGAAACAAAGTCGCTAATAGTGATTTAGAAGGGGCACTAGCAGCCGTTAGCCACATTCCTCGAACTACCCCGGTGTATGAAGAGGCTCAAACCTTCGCCAAGTATTGGAAACAGCAGTGGCAAGACGGAGAAACCATCGACGCTAAAGCTCAGGAAGCGCTGAAAAACCAGGATTGGACACGAGTATCTGAACTCATTGCCGCGATGGCTGATTTGTCTAATGCCTATTGGAATACGACTCGGGCTAATGCTCTGGCTCAACAGCTTGGGGCTGAAAAACAAGCCCGACAGGTGTTGGCCCGGGCCCGCAACGTAGCCGCAGGCGGTCGTCCCGAACAGTTAGGGGAGGCAATCGAGGTTGCGCAAACCATTTCTCACGAGACGCATACTTGGCAAACCGTGCGACAAGACCTGCGAATGTGGAGCCAAACCCTGTTATCAATCGGATTACAACGCTGGGAGGCTGGCGATCGCTTAGGGGCAGTCACGGCTTTGAAAGCGGGGCCTGATTCAACAACCATTCCAGAACTTCAGGATTTAGCTGGCTTCAGTCAAGCTTATCAGTTATTGCATCAAAGCTTGCCTAGTCAGCAACCTTCTGCCAGTTGGTTTCCATCACTGGCTCAAGTATGGAAGATGCTAGAAGCAAAATCGGCTCTAGAACAAGTGAAGCCGGATAGCCCCTTCTATGCCCAAGCTCAAGCGGCCCAGCAAACCCTAGAAGCCCAATTAGACGATAGCATTCAGCTTTACTACGCCACCTTGTCGGCTCGATTAGGGCAGCACTCTACGCTGGCATTGGCAATCGAACAAGCGCAACAGATCGCACCCGATCGCCCTCGTCGGATTCAAGCACAAACGCTGATTGCCTATTGGCGAGACGAGATTGAACGGATTGAAGACCAGCCTTACTTAGATACAGCGATCGCCTTGGCACAGCCAGGCGAAATTTCTGATCTCCAGGCTGCCATTGCTGAAGCAAGCCGCATTCTTCAGGGGCGATCGCTGCGCAATGAAGCCCAAGGACGAATTGCAACTTGGCAAACTCAGATTGAAACCCTGGAAGATCAGCCAATTCTTGATCGGGCCCGATCGTTGGCGAGTGACGGTCAACTGGGGGCAGCGATTGAAACCGCTGCAACGATTCGAGCGGGTCGTGCCTTGTACGCATCAGCCCAGGCTGCCATTTATGATTGGGAGACCCAGTTGATTCGAGAAAGTCAGTTGGCCATCGATCGGCCAATTCTCGATCGAGCTAAATCCTTGGCTGCCAGTGGCGACTTGTCTGGGGCTATTCGGGTAGCCTCTCAAATTGGCACAGGGCGAGTGCTATCGGGTGAGGCTCAAGCCCTGATAGCTGACTGGGAATATCAACTTCGTCCACCCCAACAAGACCTTCGTGTGGATGAATCAACCGACAAAGAAGACCTGGAAGACCTGGAAGACGGCAAAGCCATCGAGGTTGATGAAGGACTAATCCGCACCCTGCCTCCTAATCTTCGCAGCACACCATCCCAACCCACTCCCTTTGGTTCCCCTACCCTCGAGCGTTCACCTGTCCCCTCCTTGGTGGCTCCGCCCCAACCCTCTCCATCAGCCCCAGTCTCTCCAATTCTTCCTGGTTTGGTAGCCCCGGACGTAGTGCCGTCACCGTCCCAACCCACTCCTGTCGAATCTCCGCTGTTTGTGCCAGAGAACCTACCCTCGTTTCCAGCCGATTCTTCTGTCGATGGCGACTCCGATGAACAGTATGATGAGAACTCACAAGAGTAGAATCAAGCCATCTATCCTGCTGTATTAAAGCCCACCATGACGCCCGCTGCCGATCGCCGCTCCTTTCAACTTGTGCTTGTTGACGAAGACCCACTGTTTCGATCGGGGCTGCGCATTTGTTTAGAGGACACGGCTGAGTTACAGGTAGTCGCCGAAGCTGAAACGGGAGCCGAAGCTCTCCAACTTTTGGACACCTTCGCTAACCGCGCGATCGAGCCAACCGATTATTTGGAGCCGCCAAGCCGCATTGATCTGGTAATTATCGATCTAGAACTAGGACGCCGTACTCGAGACGCTATACAGGGGTTAGACTTATGCCGCCGCATTCGCGTTCAATATCCCGATGTAGCTGTGCTGTTGCTGAGCGCTGTTCCCGAACCCATTATGCTGGCTGCTGCCCAACGAGTTGGAGCCAATGGCTATTGTGCGCGTAATTTGGAAGCTAATGAACTGATTGCCATCATTCGTCGCGTCGCAACTGGTCAATCCTATTGGATGCGTCTCGATCGATCCTCTACGCCCTCTGCTTCCCCTGCCACCGCCCCTCTGACCACGCCGTCTGCTTCCCCCTCCCGATCGCGTCGCCCTTGGCTGCGCTTTCGCCGCAATTTGCGCATTTCTGGTCTTCAACAAATTGAGACGGCTCTGGCTGAGACAGCCGCTCAACTGCGCAGCTTAGATCTGTCTGATTTGGATCGAGCGCTCCTGGCAGGCCGTCGGCGAGAACTGTTAACCGCCCGCTGGTTGGTGAAGCGGTTCTTGGCAACACCCGCCTTAGATGCGGCTCTAGGAGAACAGCCGCAGGAAACCAATCGCTCAGCGACAGCCACTCGTGAACTACCCGTTCAATCGGAAACAGAATCGACAACGTTCCAGGCTACAGGGTCGATGGCGCCTTCCAGTGCTGCCTCGTCGTCTGCCCTAGCGCCTCCATCCATGACTTCATCGAGCTTGATGCCCCAAGCAGACCGTGACGTTCGATCGATTTTGTTTGATGCCATTTCTGCCAAGTTACAACTGAGTTTGACCAATGGCACCGAAACCCCCCTAGAAATCGATATTTTGCGGGAAGATAAAAAGCGGGAATTGTTTTACCTGGTGTTGCGCAAACTGGAGGATTTGCTGGATGAATTACGCTTTTCGCAAGTAGACGCCGAGCAATTAGCCTCGAAACGATCGCTGCTGTTGCTAGATCTGTGGCAAGCTGTGGTAATCGACTTTTTTGGGAAATACTCTACCCTGACGGTTGATGGATTTGAAGTTGAAATCGTAGACGAAATTTTGCAGGATATGTCGATTGTTCAGACGGAGATTCTAGACAAAATTCCGTCCGTGGTGAATCTGTTTCAACATCTGCTGTTTCAATCGCCACTTATGGTAGATGGTACCCCCTATCCACCCGGAAACCCAGCATCACTGGCGCGGGCGGAATGGTTACTTGAAAACCTGATGATTCAAGTAGCCAATGCGGTGATCCAGCCATTGCTGAATCGGTTTGCCAATGTGGAGGCCATTAAACAGAGCTTGTACAATCGACGATTGCTTTCAAGTCGTGAAATTGAGCGGTTTCGCAACAATTTATCTTGGAAATACCGCTTAGAAAAGTACGTTCGCGAACCCACAAATATTTTTGAAAGCCGCTATTCACTATTTGTACTGGCGGGACGAGGGATCAAGAAAACCAGCATCTATGCGCCACGACATCAAGAATTGCAACAACTATCGGGAGTCCCCATGCTAGTCACAATGGTTCTAGAAACGCGAGATGCGGTGGCCCCACGGGTGCGATCGGTGATATCGTTTATGGGCAACGGGGTCATTTATGTGCTGACCGAAGTCATTGGCCGGGGAATTGGGTTAGTAGGGCGAGGAGTCATTAAAGGCATTGGCAGTGTTTGGCAAGATGGACGGTTTAGATAAATCAGCACTAATCTTAGGGGCGACGCAAATTTTGGTAACGATAGAAAGTATAGGCATCGAACAGCATTCCAACCAAGCTTCCAGTAGTACTAATGACAACTACCCCAGCCAAGGCGCTGCCGCTGCCGAAGATCGACAAAAAGTGAAGAACCTGTTCAATGCCAACCGTGCCAACCACTTCCAACTGTGGAAAATGCCCTACGGTAAAGAGGGTAGCTAGAATGATGCCGATAAACAAAACTGGCGTCAGAAAGCTGAAAATGCCAGTAATGAGAAGGGAACGCAATAAACTAGGCAGAATGCTCATAAGAGACAGACGCTCCAACAAGGACGCTCCAACAAAATGAACTAGAAATGAACTAAAGCTGTAGGGAGTATTTTAGGTTCTTAGACTGCCATTTCCTAAGATAAAGGTCGATCGTAGACAACCAGCAGGGATGTCAGAAATCTTAAATTTTAATTAAAAACCTTTTTGAAGACCTATGAATTACCCTGAGAAAATCTGACCTTTTTGTAGCAATAGGACGTTAGGATTGAGCCGAACTTCTAGGCCATCTAGTTTTCGTCGATGGAGTCAACGACTACTTGCCGCTATCTTGCTAGGTGGTCAAGTTGTTGTTCACCTGCTGCGAGGCAAAATTCACCGGCGCAACACAATGGAACAACTGGCGATCGTGGGTCCTGAATCTCTGCTAATTGTGTTGGTGACAGCCTTGTTTATGGGCATGGTGTTCACCATTCAGGTGTCGCGAGAATTTATTAAATTTGGTGCGAGTTCTGCTATTGGCGGTGTCTTGGCCATTTCCCTAGCCCGTGAAATGGCTCCATTAATTACCGCTGTGGTCATTGCAGGTCGAGTGGGGTCGGGCTTTGCGGCTGAAATTGGCACAATGCAAGTAACGGAACAAATTGATGCCCTGTACATGCTAAAAAGCGACCCGATCGATTACTTAGTTATTCCTCGCGTCTTGGCTTGCGGATTAATGCTGCCCATCTTGTCGCTTTTGTCATTCATGACCGGAGTCGCAGGTGGCTTGCTAATCGCCAACGGCTTATTTGACATTTCTCAGCGAATTTTTCTAGATTCTGCCCGCAATTTGCTATCACTTTGGGACTTAATCAGCGGGTTGGTTAAAGCCGGGGTCTTTGGTGTGCTGATTGCCATTATTGGCTCTAGTTGGGGGTTAACAACCACAGGTGGAGCGAAAGGAGTTGGGCAATCTACAACTACAGCCGTTGTCACCACCCTACTAGCCATTTTTATCGCCAACTTTTTTCTGTCCTGGCTGATGTTCCAGGGGCCGATCGGTGCAGAATTTCAGCAGCTTCAGTAATGATTGAAGTTAGGAGATGATTGGAGTTAGGAATTAAGGGTTGAAGATTGAAACTTGAGGGAAATGGGTGACGGGAGAGATGAATTTGAACCTGGCGCATCTACTCATCCACTCTTATCCTTTATTTCGCATTCCGCATTCCGCATCCCGCACCCCGCACCCCGCATCTTTAAAATAGAGGTATTCTGGATCTCAGATTTTGTGAAGTTTTACAACGAGGAGCATCCGAGTGACACCAACTTCTACAAGCTCTCCCAACCCGAACTTAACCGGAACAGTTCAATTGACTCCTTTTTATGCCATTCCGATCGCCCTAGTTGTATTAGCCATTCCGCTGATTTTCGTTCAGCCTTGGATAGCCGGACTGGTAGCCCTATTTGGCTTGTTTCTCCTGTTTCAAACCGCAACCCTGCGCTTGCAATTTACTGATACCGATCTCGATCTCTATCGAGGAGAAACCTTGCTGCGACGGTTTCCGTACCAAGACTGGCTTAATTGGCAAATTTTTTGGTCAAATCTACCAATTTTGTTTTACTTTCGAGAAGTAAAAAGCATTCACTTTCTGCCGATTTTGTTCGATCCGAAAACCCTACAAGCCTGTTTAGAACAACGATGTCCTAAACCTTAGCCCTGCCTTAGACACAGATCTTCCTCTACCCGGTTCCTTGCCTGTCGTTGGCGAACCATGCCATCCTAAAAACGCTATATTTCCTGTCCTATGAATTCAGATGAGTCGTTTAGCCCAGAATCTACTCCTGAGCGGTTGCGCCAAAGCGGTAACTTTGAGTCTGCGGGGGCTGTGTCAAATTTGAGTAGTCAGGCAGAAGCCAGTACGACGGGGTTTAGCACTGCCTCGGAGACAGTCAACGATTTGGAACAGCGGGTGGCAGATCTGCGGCAACAAGAGCGGGCCCTACGACAGGAGATTTCGTCGTTGCAAGCCGCCTACACCACCATGCTGCAAAAACAGATTGCCGAGGCTCAACAAGCGATCGGGCAAGTGGTTCAAGAGGGGCTAGCAGAGCTAGAACAACGAAAGCAAACGCTTCAGTTAAGTGTGGAACAACTAGAGCGTCGCCAAGAACGGATTCGCAACGAAATGCGTACCACTTTTGCTGGGTCTTCACAGGATTTAGCAATTCGGGTACAGGGCTTCAAGGACTACTTGGTAGGAAGCCTACAAGATCTAGCCGCCGCTGCCGAACAATTGCAACTCGTTCCCGCCACCACAGAACCATCCCGCACACCAGCAACCAGTGCAGCGTCCCCCATAGAAAACCCAGACGTAGAAGAGACAACCCCTATTCCCCGGTTTGCCGAACAAAGTTTTCAAGATCAGACGAAACGGATTCGGCGATTGCTAGATCAGTATCGCTCGACTCCCGATTACTATGGCCCACCTTGGCAACTGCGCCGCACCTTCGAGCCGATTCATGCTGAACGGGTATCTAACTGGTTTTTTACCCAAGGTGGACGTGGTGCATTGCGCACAATGGGATCGCGCTTACAGAATATTTTGATCGCCTCGGCCGTGATTTCAATCTTGCGAGATTTATATGGCGATCGGCTGCGAACATTAGTGCTAGGCAATTCCCCCGAACGATTGGGCGAATGGCGACGTGGTTTGCAGGACTGCTTAGGCATTTCACGCGCAGACTTTGGTTCCGAAGAAGGAATTGTCCTATTTGAAGATCCCGAACCCTTATCACAACGAGCCGATCGGTTATTAAAGCAAAAGCAACTGCCCTTGATTATTGTGGACGAAACCGAAGAAGTGATCGACATTGCCCTGCTGCAATTTCCTCTGTGGTTGGCCTTTGCGCCTGATCCACTCAATCCGATGGTTTACTAGGAGGGAATAGGCGGTCAGAAATAGGGAGTAGGGAATAAGAAATAGCGGATGCGTTAGTCGCTACTCCACTCCCTCGTTTTTCTTCTCGCCACTCCCGACTTCCCATTACCCACTCCCCACTCCCCACTCCCCCAATCCCATCTGCCAGATTACGATTAGGGTAGAGCAAGTCAGGAACTCGCGCATATGCTTGCCAACCGTCTCTTCAAAAATTTGCCTCGCTTTTGGTGGATCGGGCTGCTGATTGGGGGGATTCTGTTATTTGACGTCGGCACAACCCTAATAGCCGAAAGTTTGTGGTTTCAGGAGGTGCATTACCTCGGCGTTTTCCTTACGCGGTTTTATAGTCGATCGCTTTTGGCGGTTATTCCTTTTACCCTGAGCTTGGTGGTGCTGTGGAGCAACTTAAACACGGCACGGCGCAATGCTTGGTCGAAACCGTTGATGGAAGGCGATCGACTGGCGCTGCCGGGGCACATGAATTTGGCTGGCTTATTGCCCATCACCCTTTTGATTAGCTTAGTGATTGGGTTGATTCTATTGCATCATGGTCAGTTGGCCATCAGCCATTGGCAACCGAATATGAGTGTGTATGGAGGCGCAACGCCCGTTCCGCTCCGGTTTCGTCCAGAAGTGATTTGGCGCATGGTGCAAACTTGGCGAACTCAGATCTGGCAGCCGATTCTGATTGTCGGATTAATGGTGGCGCTACTAATTTTTCCTCGAATATCCCTGCGATCGATCGCGATTCTTATTAGCCTTAGTTTTGGTCTGATCTTGTCAGAGCATTGGGCCAAAGTTTTGCTGGGGTTACAGCAGGTTCCGTTTAATCAAACCGATCCGCTATTCGGACGAGATATTGGCTTTTATATCTTCACTCTGCCAATTTGGGAATTATTTGAGTTTTGGTTTTTAGGTTTTTCTATCCTGACTTTCTTTGCAGTTGGACTTTTCTATCTACTATCAGGCGACAGTTTAAGTCAGGGCTATTTTCGGGGATTCACGACTCCGCAGCAGCGCCATCTCTATGGATTAGGTGGCTTTTTGATGCTGGCGGTGGCCTTTAGCTATTGGCTCGATCGCTATTCGTTGCTCTATTCCCAAGAAGGCGTGGCCTATGGAGCCACCTTTACCAACGTTACGGTAGAACTGCCGGCCTACACACTGCTCAGTGGACTGTCGCTGTTGCTAGCAGGATTTTTGTTTTGGCGAACCTTTGCTTGGTCACGCAGAACAACTCACTCGGTCAAGCCGCCAACTCCATCACCGACTCGCTGGACAGCGGCATCACGATCGCGCTGGAAGTATGAAGAGGCTGCCATCGAAACTTCTGCTGTTCGAGTTAAGTCGTTGCCACCGGTGCTGTGGCTCTGCCTTGGATTGTATGTGCTGCTGGCAATTGTGGCTGGATTTGTGTTGCCATACGCCGTTCAACGCTTAGTCGTACAGCCCAACGAATTGCAGTTAGAACAGCCATATATTCGCCATACGATCGCCCTGACCCGCGAAGCCTTTGGACTAGAGCGCATCAGGGTGGAAACGTTTGATCCACAAAATTCGTTGACGTTGGAAGACTTAGAAGCCAACGCACAAACCGTTGAAAACATTCGGATTTGGGACAGCCGTCCCTTGCTGGAAACTAATCGCCAGCTTCAACGCATTCGTCTCTACTACGAATTTCCCGATGCTGATATCGATCGCTACACCCTACCTACCAATGCGGGTCAAACAACCCAACAGCAGGTGTTAATTGCTGCCCGAGAACTGGACTATAGCGCTGTACCGACAGCGGCTCAAACCTGGGTGAATCAACATTTAATCTACACCCACGGCTATGGATTTACGATGACGCCAGTTAATACAGTGGGTGAAGGTGGGCTGCCAGAGTATCTAGTGGGTGGTATTGAACCAGTGATTGTCGATCCACGGGTAGAGGGCACCATTCCGATCGGTCGTCCCAGAATTTACTATGGGGAATTAACCAACAATTATGTGATGACTGAAACCCGGATTGAGGAACTAGATTACCCAAGCGGCAGCGACAACGTGTATAACGTTTATGACGGGCGCGGCGGAGTGAGCATTGGCAACTTTTTGCAACGCCTGCTATTTGCTAAACATATGCGCGATTGGCGGATGCTGTTGACGGAAGATTTTACGCCCCAAACCAAGTTGTTGTTCCGCCGCAATATCAACAATCGAGTACGAGCGATCGCTCCGTTTCTGCGTTATGACAGTGATCCGTATTTAGTTGTGGTCAACACGGGTGATAAATCCTGGGAACGCGGTTATTCACCAGATACCGAGCCGGACTTAGACGAAAGTTATCTATATTGGATCATCGATGCTTACACCCTAAGCGATCGGTTTCCTTATTCTGATCCCAGCCAGAATGATTTCAATTACATTCGCAATTCTGTCAAAGTCGTGATCGATGCTTATCATGGCTCGGTTAACTTCTATGTAGCAGATGCAGAAGATCCAATCATCCGCAGTTGGCAACAAGTGTTTCCTAGCATGTTCCAGTCGTTGGATCAGATGCCAGAGGCACTGCGGAGACACATTCGGTATGCACAAGATATTTATCGAGTGCAGTCGAATGAGTTAATGACGTACCATATGACCGATCCGATCGTGTTCTATAACCGGGAAGATCAATGGCGTGCTCCTACGGAAATTTACGGCAATCAAGAACAATTGGTAGAACCGTACTACTTGATCATGAATCTGCCAACAACGGATGATCAAGAAGAATTCATTCTGCTGCGGCCGTTTACTCCCGTGCAACGCATTAACATGATTGCGTGGCTCTCGGCGCGATCGGATGGGGATCAGTACGGCACGATGCTGTTGTATGTGTTTCCTAAACAGACCCTATTTTATGGCCCTGAGCAAATTGAAGCTCGAATTAATCAAGATCCGGTGATTTCTCAGCAAATTTCTCTGTGGAATCGACGTGGGTCTAATGCTATTCAGGGTAACTTGCTGGTCATTCCAATTGAACAATCATTAATTTATGTAGAGCCACTTTATCTAGAAGCAGAACAAAACCGCTTGCCAATTTTAGCCAGAGTCATTGTGGCGTATGAATCGCGCATTGTTATGGCAGAAACCCTCGAAGAAGCGCTAGAGGCTGTCTTCCAACCCCCCGAAACCGAGTCCCCCATTATTCGCGAGGTGGAAGAGGGGACGATTCCTGAGTTAGAAGGTCAACTGGAAGGTCAACCCACCCCTAATGCTCCACTCGCCCCATAAATTACCCTAAGTTGTAGGAATCAACCGGGCAGCAGACCCAACCTTACGAGTCGATCACGAGTCAGAGGGAGACAATTCTGAGTTTTGGTGCAACCTAAATTCACCTTCTCGTTCCAGTTGACAGTCTTCCTGTATTAGGACCTGTAAGGCATGAGACAAATCGTTGGTAAGCTGCTGTGCTTTTTGTTTGATCGAACCTTCCTGATAGTGAGCGACTTCGATCGGCTGACCAATGCTGATGTGAACCTGCGACCCAAACGACGGCATTGGCTGATCATAATCGAGATGCATCGGCACAATCTTGACGCCTAACCCTGGTTGGCTGGCTTCTGCTTGCAACGCTAATCGAGCCAAACCGGGTTTGAGGGGATGCAACTGCTTGTCTCGAAAAATTCCGCCTTCTGGAAAAATCACCATCATCTGCCGATTTTGCAGCACTTCAACACCGTGGCGCAAACTAGCGATCGCGGGTTGGCGAGGATTGACCGGAAACCCGCCCAGTTGTCGAATCAGCCATCCCTGGAACCCCTTCACCTCATCTGCCGTCACCATAAAGTGAATATCTCGTCCAGTGACAAATCGCCCAGCGGCATAGGGAACCAACAGCGCATCCCACCGAGAGCGATGAGTTGGGGCCAAAATCACCGGACCATCTCCTGGTAAATTCTCTTGTCCGCTGACCTGAATGCGGAAATAGGTAGGTAGTACCACCCAGCAACCCAGGGCATAGACAGCAGGCGTCAGCCATGGAGAAAACCGCGAGTTGATGGAATGCGTATTAGGAGAGGAGACGATCGTTTTCAAGGGATTACTCAATGGATTCAGCAGAACCATAAGATCAGCAAGTTGAGAGTCGATGGAACAAGGCTAAACATCGTTTGCGCTTCTATACACCACCATAGAGGCTGCTGTTCTTCCTCCATTCACAGCAGGGACAGTTCTGTTGCTGTCTATACTGGAAATTGAGAGGTAGAAATCAGGACTAGGGAGCTTGGATGCAACCTGTCCGATCGAAGCTGAGGAAGATGATTTAGTTCGCCAGTTCGATCGTTCTCATTGCTTCATGCTAGCCTGATTTTGCCGGGAGTTGTCAGGCAAATCTCGCCATTATTTGTGCCTTATGCAGCGCCCCATTTATCTGGATAATCACTCCACAACTCGAGTAGACGATCGGGTGCTGGCTGTCATGCTGCCATTTTTTACCGACCACTTCGGCAATTCTGCAAGTGTCACACATGCCTATGGTTGGGCCGCCGAAGCAGCGGTTACTCAAGCGCGAGAAACGATCGCCACAGCCATTCATGCCTCTCCGGAAGAAATCATCTTCACGAGTGGGGCCACTGAAGCTAACAATTTAGCGATTAAAGGCGTAGCCGAGGCTCACTTTGCTCAGGGTCGCCACATCATTACAGTGCAGACTGAGCATAACGCGGTGCTCGATC
Organism: Thermocoleostomius sinensis A174; assembly: GCF_026802175.1. Classification (NCBI taxonomy): domain Bacteria; kingdom Bacillati; phylum Cyanobacteriota; class Cyanophyceae; order Oculatellales; family Oculatellaceae; genus Thermocoleostomius; species Thermocoleostomius sinensis. Next base: position 565,011 of record NZ_CP113797.1, read on the forward strand.
CCTGCCGTTATTTAGAGTCGCTAGGGTTTGAAGTCACCTATTTGCCAGTGCAACTCGATGGACTGATCAATTTACAGCAGTTAGAAGCAGCGATACGACCAGATACCGTTTTAGTGTCGGTGATGGCAGCCAATAACGAGATTGGAGTTTTGCAGCCGATCGCAGCTATCGGTGCCCTCTGTCACCAACACAACGTGTTATTCCATACGGATGCGGCTCAAGCCATCGGCAAAATTCCGTTGAATGTCCAGACGATGCAGATCGATCTCATGTCTTTAACGGCCCACAAAGTTTATGGACCGAAAGGAATTGGGGCGCTGTATGTGCGGCGACGTCACCCTAGAGTGCAACTGGCTCCACAACTGCATGGAGGTGGGCATGAACGGGGGCTGCGATCGGGAACGCTATACTCCCCGCAAATTGTCGGGTTTGCCGAAGCGGTGCGGCTGGGGCTATTCGAAATGGAATTGGAATCACAGCGGATTCAAGCACTGCGCGAGCGGTTATGGCACAGCCTTCGTCAGCTTGATGGGGTTCACCTCAACGGCCACCCTACCCAGCGACTACCTGGGAATCTTAACATCAGCGTGGAAGGTGTCGATGGACAAGCGCTGCTACTGGGATTACAATCCTTCGTTGCGGTGTCTTCTGGATCTGCCTGCACCTCGGCAAAAATGGAGCCATCTCATGTGTTGCAAGCCTTGGGTCGCGCTCCAGACCTTGCCTATGCCTCCATTCGCTTTGGCATTGGGCGCTTTAATACGGAAGCTGAGATCGATCGGGTCGCTGAGGGGGTAGTTGAAACGATTCGATCGCTGCGTTCTATCAGTTGTGGCACCCGACCGATCGTTCCATCTTCAAGGACCTCTTCAAGGCAATGTGATTAGGAACTAGATTTAAAGGTGAAATCAGGGTTATTCGAGCTTTTCGCAGGATAGACTTCAGAGATAGGTGAGTCATCCCACCGTTGGTAAGGGATACAGCGCTTCGTTGCTTGGGTGTCTAACGAATCGTGTGTTGTCCCTCAGCCTCTAGCAGGATATTTTTTCTAACTCACCACTAGCCCCAACAATTCAGCGTCCTGCACCGAGTGGCGCTTTTCGATCGGCACATAGGGTGCATTTCTAGACCCGGTATAAATCTGCGTAGGTCGGAAAATGCGGTTTTCGTTCAATTGTTCTTTCCAGTGGGCCAACCAACCAGCCGTGCGGGCAATGGCAAACACCGGGGTGAACAGATCGGTAGGAATGCCCAACTTGCGGTAAACCAACCCAGAGTAGAAATCAACGTTGGGATAAATGCCTTTATGCCCCAAACGTTCAGCTACTGCCTTTTCTAGGGCCAAGGCAATGTCGTAGTATTCATCTTGCCCAAACTTCTCGAATAGTTGTTCTGCAAGCTGTTGCAAAATGGTGGCGCGGGGGTCTTTCACCTTATACACGCGATGCCCAAAGCCCATAATTTTAGCTTTGCGCTGCATACAGCTTTCTAGATACGGTTCGACATTATCTACCGAACCAATCTCCTCTAGCATCCAAATGACTTCTTCATTCGCTCCACCATGTAATGGCCCAGCTAGTGTGCCTACCGCAGAGGCAATCACGCCATAGGGATCAGTCAATGTAGAAGCTGTCACCATTGCTGAAAAGGTGGAAGCGTTGATGGTGTGTTCGGCGTGTAGCAATAAACAAATATCGAAAATGTGAGCCGCTAGGGGATCGGGTTCCCGTTCCGTCAACATGTAGAGGAAGTTACCCGCATAATCAAGATCATCGCGGGGCTGAATTGGATCGTTTCCCTTGCGCATCAACTGAAACGCAGCGACCATCGTGGGAATTTTGGCCAGCAATCGCACGACAGCATCACGAATGTACACTGGATTATCGAGCGCACGACGAGAGTAGAATAACCCCAAGGCGGCAGCACAAGCTTGCAGCGCATCCATAGGATGACCGCTTTCGGGAAAACATTTCATCATGTCTCGGATGCGGTATTTGAGTCGTCGATGAAACCGAATTTCATGCTCAAACTCTGCCAACTCGTCTTGAGTGGGCAAGCCTCCCCAAATCAGCAGATACGCCGTCTCCAGAAACGTGCTGTGTTTAGCTAAATCTTCAATATTGATGCCCCGGTACTCTAAGATTCCGTTGTGACCATCCACAAAGCTGATGCTGGATTGTGTGGCAGGAATTCCTTCCAGACCCGGTCTGTATTCACAAAACGTCATAATTTCACCGTGCGCCTGAAATTACTTGTAATACTTAAGCTTACCTAGATTGGCACACTCTCTGCTTTGAGTTTTGTCTGTTTTGAGTCAGTCTTATTAATCCTTAAAGTTTAATCCTTGAAGTTCGATCGTGAAGTCTATTGGTGTCATCAACAATCATCCCGCAAGTGAAGAAGGCAGGTAAAACGGCCCATTCGTCTAGCGCCCATTAAGTTGTTGACCTAAAGTTGCTTAGAAAAGCGATGAATAAGATTTGTGAAGCAAACACTGGGGTTGTGCACTTCAAAGCAAAATTTGTTACGTCTAAAAACAAACCTGCATCACATTTGATCTACGCATTTAATCATTGATATCTAGCTAAAAAAGCATAGATAAAATTTAATGCTAAAGCGATCGTGGCTCTATTAGAATACATGCAACACTAAATTTCAGTACGTGCAACACAATCATTCACGGTATTTGAATGGCGCTGTTATCAAAGTGTCTCCGCTAAAGCTTCGCAGTGAAACACCTCAAAGGTTCGTGTCGTTTCCCAACTCGTAATTTCGTAGTTTCACTGAGTATTTAGTAAGCTAGTCGGTTGCCGTTCACTGTGTCAAAGGCTGCTTTTACCATCAAGTCTGAACGTCTAAGTCGGAGCGGTTTGTTCAATTACCAGCCTGGCTTAACCGTGTATCTACTTAGAATTATTCACAACCCTCACATTAACCTTGACCACGATCGATGCGTCTAGGTGGTGCAGCAACGCCCATAGCCCCTAATTTCACGCCTGACTGAAATCCCCATTATGCTGAAACTTTACGGTGGCGTCCGCAGCCGTGCGGCAATTGTTCGGTGGTATCTCGAAGAGTTGAGAATTCCTTACGAGTTCGTCTTAATTGATCTAGAAGCAGGTGAACAGAAACAGCCTTATTTTTTGGCTGTAAATCCGTTTGGTAAAGTGCCAGCCATTGTCGATGGTGATTTTAAGCTGTGGGAGTCTGGTGCTATTTTGCTTTACCTGTCTCAGAAGTATGATCCGATCGCTGCCACCCTTGAACAACAAACCAAACTCGCCCAGTGGGTGCTATTCACCAACGCCACCTTTAAGCCGGGGATCTATCAAGAAGCTCGTCGAGAACGAGAAATGCCGCGCCTGTTTATGGCGCTGAACCAACACCTCACACTGCACCGCTTTTTACTGGGTGAACACTTCAGTGCTGCCGATGTTGCCATGGGAGCACAGCTTTCCTATCTGTTAATTCGCATGAACATAGATTTTAGAAAGGAAAAAAACTATGCCGCCGTTATTGCTTATTTTCAACGACTGGCTGAACGTCCAGCGTTCCAACGAACCTTCGGCTGGCGAATCCCTGCTTAACCGTTGCAGCGAATAAATCGGCATCTGTTAGATTGAGCCTGTCGCATCCTCTCGCTCATCGCCAGTGGGAGCCGGATGTTGCTCTAAATAGTGAGGATTGCTCAGTAGTGCGTTGAACAACGATTCTGGCGTCATGCCACGTAATTGAGCAGAATATTCTAGCATGTCCTGTAACATTTCTTTCTTCTCACGTACACGTAACCCGATGAGGGCCGTTGCTAAATTTGTTTTATTTTTACCAATAAGGGCTGCCCATACTGTTAACCAATGATCGTCATGTTCGCCCAATGGGCCAATCGTAAATCGCTTCGGCATTTTTTTGAAAAACATGAATGTTTCGCTTGATGGGCGCTGACATGAGTCATGGGCCCGCTTGGCTTGTCGCTGTCAGCGATCGGAAAACTCTCGATCGATAGACCTGACAAACACCGTCAATTACAAACTCAATAGATACTTCTCAAGGATTGAACTGAGATTGACACAGTAAAATCAAACGATACGCTCGTTGCACAATGGCTTTTTACTGGACACAGCAGTCACGTTGGAAAATACGGAGGTGCCACATTCACGCCTACAATCTGACACTAAGAACCTGACATTGATTTAGTTTAGCGACCCTGATACCGAAATAAATAAGAATGCTTGATCGAGGAAAAACTCTGGCTTCATTAGCGTTTATCCAAGAGTTTTTCAACCATACTGCCTAGCGAGTAGGCAACAAGAAAAGCCAAGTCTTTTACGATACAGGACACTCGCCTATAGAGTTGTATTGCGAGTAACAGACCCATCCATGTCCTGAAGTCAAAGTCCTGAAGTCAAGTGATGGAATGGGAGGAAACAATTAGTGCCAATCAAATTAACCAGTCATCAGCAAAGCACAAGAAGGGTGTGCCTAGCCTAAGCTCAAATTCAAAACCAGCGATTGGTAAATGGCGTATTGTTTTCAAGCATATCATTTTCTTAAATTAACGTGAGGAAGAAAATTCATCCTCTTCATCACTTTCGGCGATCGGATTGTCTTCTAGAAAGCGAGGATTGGTCAGGAGCGCATTAAATAATTCATCTGCGGTCATACCACGATGTTTAGCGGAATATTCTAATAATTCCAAAATTGACTCTTTGTTCTGCTTCACTCGCAGCCCCACAATGGAAGTTGCCAACGCCGCTTTACTTTTGCCAATCAAGGCAGCCCACACGGTTAGCCAGTGGTCGTCGTGCTCTCCAAGTGGGCCAATTGTAAATCGTTTAGGCATATTGGTTCTAAATAAATATAGACTCTGCGACAATTTGTGAAGTTTGGTGAATCCCTCTGGGAGGTGACTTGCTCGACCCTGTGATCAATTGATTGATGAACAAGCCTAATTGAGCGAACATCTAGTTACAGCTAGCGCTTCTAGAACAAGCATTTGTAAGGTTGAGTCGATCGAAATAGATGGATTCAATCTGCTACAGCGACCTAACCACTCGCAAAAATCAACTCTGAATTGCAGTCGCCAAAGCCACGACATGCCTTATCATTCTAAGTGGATGGAGTACCAGCGGAATGCAGAATGAGTATACCTTACTCAAAGCGACTTCCCAATTTTGAAGATTTGAATTCATCCATACTTCAAAAACAAGCGGAGTTACTCAGTCTAAGTCGGGTGAGAATGAACTATGCCAATCATCCCCTCAGCAATCACAGTGCCCAACAACGGCATCTATGGCAGCAAACTTTAAATTTTTTGAGTTTGAAGGTGAGGATTACGTTGATATTCCGACAGCATTGCACCTCTGAACATAACTCCCCAGGTAAATCTCAAACTTGCCTCAGTACCATAGGCTGAAGCAGCTTCCAGGATGAGATTAACCGATGTGGTAAATGATTGATTCAGATCTCAAACGATTGCTCCCTATCAAAAAATAGCACGATCGAGCCTGCTAACTTGCTTACAAATGATATAGTACTGCCGCTTTTTCTTTATTGTGTTGAAGGTCTGATGACACTATGGTGAAAAAACGATCTCGGCGGCTTCAAGTAGAAATCTCAGCAGACCTAGAGCGAAAATTAATTCTCTGGGCCGCAACTAGAGACATGAAGCTAAACCCTTGGATAAAAGTCGTTTTAAGAATGCGAGTCGATGAACACTGGACTAAAATCTATCAGACGCTCAAAGAAAAAGCCGAACGACTGGAAATGCCGGTCGAAGAATTAGAGCATAAAATCTTGGAGCAGTACGGGTTTGATTTTGAGCGAGAAAAAGAAGAATTAGAACAGGGGCTAGCAGACAACGAGGAGGATTGAGGGGGATTGAGCTACCTGAACAGGTAGTTTGCCGTCTTTGGTTGGTCTTGCTTTTCCAGTGTGCAACTCACCTTTGCGCTCTCACCCTAAATTCCTCTCCCGCATGTGGGAGGAGGGGGACGTTGAAGCCTTCCCCGCTCTCGACCGTGGGAAGTAGGGGTTGGGGGAGGAGGACGAATGCCGCAACTTGCAAACGTGACAGGCTCCCCTTTTCCATTTGTTCATATTATTCATAGCTGCACACAATTCTTGCCCCTGAGCACCCGCCCCTAAGCACCCGATATACGTCCCTTTGGAATACGCCGGGTGCTTTTGATTGTTTGTAGCTTAGTGCACAGTTACGATCGTTTTTGCATCACACTTGCACAATTTTGGTTCAAATGATAGCATCACAAGTAAGGTGCAAGGGCAGTTGTTGCCCTGGAATACGGTCTCGTGGGCACAAGGTGCTGCCTAGATCGATTTAGCAAGTCGTGTGGTTTCTAAGTAGAAGACAGGAATTGGCATCTACGTCTACTTGCATCTTTAGCCCTGTCTAGTGTTTCTTCTACTGATATTTCCTAAGAAGGGTGGACCTACGCTCTTCCCTGTTACGGTGTGCAAAGGCAGAGTGGGTTTGGCGTCAGTGTCAATCAAGTTTGGTATCTGCTAGTACATGGCACACATTGAATTGCATCTACCGTTTCTAAGACACTGCAATATTTACCATCTATGCAAGCTGACGTTATTGATCAATTGCTCGCCTCAATGGCGATCGATGAATTTATGGAATTCATGAGCGAACTATTCCCTGATTTAATTGATGATTTGGCAATGCAAGCAATGAAGCAGGCATGGATCGATTTGGAAGAAGCTGAAGCACATCGTATCGCTACAGCCATGACTCACAGTTTTGATTGGCAGGAGAATTCTGTAGAGAATTTGGAAGCAAGCGCTTTACTTCATTGGTTTATCGCAACTCAGCGACCATTTAGGTCCAAAATTGCAGATCAATTAGCAGATCAATTAGCTTTGCCATGGACTCAAAGCAATCTCACCAACTCATAAAATTTCTTTGCAAGATTGATGCATTGAACGCTACTGTTGTTGAAGATCTATTCAAAGTCAAAGTCAAGATTACTGATTCGCGCATCAATATTTGGTGTCCCAATGAACTATTGGCTTACCGCACCTATGGAACCGCATCTTATCTAAAGGGCAGCCACTACCGAATTCAAATTGCCATTGGCGGACAACCAGACGTTCCGGAGCGCATCTACCATGAGCACTGGATTTAATCCAGGGGGCTGATTGAGCCTTGAGCCTAGAAGCGCTAAAGTCTGTTTTGGGCGAGCGAGGCGAGAGCATCAAACTATTGCAAAATAGCATCCAGAATCGGGTCTGCCCCATAGCGAATCGGATCAGTGCAAGGAAGTCCTGTTTCTAACTGTGCCTGCTCGATCGCTTGCTGGGCTTGCTCTTCATCAAGCTGAAATGTATTCAGTGCCACGGCTACGATTTTGGTGGAGGCAAAGGAGCCACCTGCCGAAGCCACGGTTTCGTAAACCTCGATCGTTTTGCGTAACGGTGGAATTGGCACATCAGGAAAGTTATGAATGTGCGTTTGTCCGGCTCGATGCACCAATACCAAATGCGTTGGCTGGGAACCGCGCAGTAGGGGAAGGGTAGCTGTGGAAGCTGGATTCATCAACGACCCTTGCCCTTCCACATACAGCACATCATAGTCATAGCCATACCGCATCATCAGTTGCTCGATCGCGCCGGATGCAAAATCAATCCGTACGGCATCCAGCGGTACACCGTCATGCCCTAGCATTAATCCGGTTTGCCCGGTTGCCACAAAGCGCGATCGCAAACCGCGCTGCATTGAGGTTTTGTGCAACTCTAGCCCGGTGGACATTTTGCCGACGCTCATGTCCGTTCCCACCATTAACACTCGTAGACAGGGTAACCGCCGAGCTTGCCCACTGCCGATGGTCAACCCCTGCGGTTCTTGCCGCACATCCCAAATCCACTGCTTGGGTTGCAACAGTGCCTTCAGGGCTGGATCGGTGGACATAGGAGTATGCAGCCCATTAACGATCGACAACCCGGCTGCTACAGCTTGTTTAATTTCTGCCTGCCATGCCTCTGGCAACGCCCCCCCTGAGGGAGCAATGCCGAGCGCTAAGACGGTAGGTTGATAGGCCAGCGATGCTTCAACGGATGCCACAATTGGCACATCACGGGGAATGTTGGTTAGCTCTGGCAAGGATTGTCCCGCACATTCATAGTCGATCACCGCCACGATCGGAATTTCACTGTAGCGCAAGAGAGAAAGCCCGGTTTTACCTCTAGATGACTGAGTGCCTTCATGCAGCAGGATGGCGATGCGATGGTCGGGGGTGAGCATGGAATAGGAAGTAAGGAGTGGGGAGTAGGGGTGGGGATCAGAAAATCAAGAAAGTGGGAAATCGGAAAAAAGAATCGTGTTTCTCTCTGTTTTAGCCTTGAGCAAACAGAAGGGGCGATTGCGATACCATTGAATCATAATCCGCTGAATTTATCTGTTCTTTACAGGATAAATACATGCTGTAGGGCTGCATAAAGTTTAACGGTGTTGCTCTTAAAAAAGTTTGCTATCAAGTAACTGAAACGCTATAAAGTGCAAGACTAGAGTTTTAGATCCTAGCTTTGTTGATTTGTTTCCTGGGTACACTCAAGGCAACTTTTCCAATTTTGCATCGCTCCGTTTGAATTGATTTAGTGAACCTATACCGCAACATCAGACATCTATGGCAGTTCATTTTTCTCCGGCGTCGTTCGTTACAAAGCCCATTACGTTTGGCACAGATGGTTGGCGTGGGGTTATTGCCGCAGATTTTACGTTTGAGCGCGTCATGCGAGTGGCTCCGATCGCCGCCCAAGCGTTGGCACAGTCCTATGGCAGTAATGGCAGCCGCACCATTATCGTGGGATACGATCGGCGGTTTTTGTCGGAGGAGTTTGCCAAAGCCACCGCAGACGTGGTGAAAGCCGCGGGGTTTGATGTCTTGTTGTCGGAAACCTATGCGCCAACACCAGCGTTTAGCTGGGCGGCTAAGCAGCAAAATGCCCTAGGAGCACTAGTAATTACGGCTAGCCATAATCCGGGAATCTATTCTGGCTTTAAGGTGAAGGGAGCGTTTGGCGGATCTGTCCCTCCAGAGGTGACAAAGCACATTGAAGCCATGCTAGCGACTAATGAATCAGTCGAATCGGCTACGACTGGGACATTGACGACGTTCAATCCTTGGGAAAGCTATTGCGAGGCGTTGCGATCGCGGGTGGATATTGCAGCGATTCGCGAGGCCATTGCCCAAGGTCGGCTGACGGTTTTTGCCGATGTCATGCACGGGGCCGCAGCCACTGGATTGGAGCAACTGCTGGGAATTCCGATTCAGGAATTGCATGGCGATCGCGATCCATTGTTTGGCGGTGGCGCACCGGAACCCTTGCCGCGCTATCTAACAGATCTGTTGGCGAAACTAACCGCGCACGGGCAACAGGACAATGCTGGCTTGGCCGTTGGCTTGGTGTTTGATGGGGACAGCGATCGGGTGGCGGCGGTGGATGGACGCGGCAATTTCCTTAGTTCCCAAATTCTAATTCCAGTATTGATTGAACACCTGGCCACTCGGCGCGGCTATGCCGGCGAAGTCGTGAAAACCATCAGCGGTTCCAATCTAATTCCCAAAGTGGCTCAGCTTTACAATTTGTCTGTTTACGAAACGCCGATCGGGTACAAGTATATTGCCGATCGTATGTTAGAAAGCCACGTGCTGCTGGGCGGTGAAGAATCTGGTGGCATTGGCTATGGACATCACATTCCTGAACGGGATGCGCTGCTATCGGCACTGTATGTGCTGGAGGCAATTGTGCAGTCGGGGACAGATCTCAGCGATCTCTATGCTCAACTTCAGCAAAAAACGGGCTATTTCTCAGATTACGATCGCATTGACCTACCTCTGGCCAATATGGACGTGCGGGCCCGCTTGTTAGAGCAACTGCAAACCAACCCACCCAGTGTAATTGCAGGTCAGGCGGTACTGGATTGCTTAGCGATCGATGGTTACAAGTTCCAGTTATCCAATCAAAGCTGGCTGCTAATTCGCTTTAGCGGTACAGAACCCGTTCTGCGGCTTTACTCGGAAGCCCTCACCCTAGCAGACGCTCAACAAAATCTGGCATGGGCCGAAGCATGGGCAAATTCCATTTAGGAGGGGGCAATGGCAGGTTGGCAGCCAGGAGAGAAATGAGAAGGGGAGGGATAGGAGAACCAACCACAACCCCCTATACTGGTGTTTGAATTGGCGCTGATCCCAATTCCTAATTCCTACACTCCAATCTTCAATGCCTACCCTCGTTGTTGCTACCAGAAATCCCGGCAAACTCAAGGAGATGCAAGCCTATTTGACTGATCCGGCTTTAAATTGGTCGTTGCGGCTGAAACCTGCCGATCTGGAGATTGAAGAGACCGGACAAACGTTCCTGGAAAATGCTGGCCTCAAGGCGTCTCAGGTAGCACAGGCGATCGGTGAATGGGCGATCGCCGATGATTCGGGGCTGGCGGTAGATGCACTGGGCGGTGCACCGGGAATTTTTTCAGCGCGGTATGGCAACACCGATGCCGATCGCATTGCTCGTCTGCTGTCAGAATTGGGAGAACGTCCCGATCGCCAAGCACAGTTTGTCTGTGCAGTGGCAGTGGCTCGTCCGGATGGAACAATCGTGCTGCAAACAGAAGGCATTTGCTCTGGTGAAATCCTCTACAGTCCGCGTGGGGTTGGTGGGTTTGGCTATGATCCCATCTTTTATGTACCAACCGAACAAATGACCTTTGCAGAAATGCCACCAGCCGTCAAGCACCGAGTCAGCCATCGTGGACGAGCGTTCGAGGCCTTATTGCCGCAGTTGAAAGCGCTGTCCTCGGATGTAAACCCCTGAACAGTAACCCCTAAACAGTGGAGACTGTCTTCTCTATTCCAGCATCGACAGATTGCGGACGGCTCCTTGATCGGCACTAGTTGCCAACAGCGCATAAGCTTTTAGGGCCGCTGTCACTCGTCGCTGCCGGGGTTGAGATGGTTTCCAGGCGTCTTTTCCCTTAGCATCCATCGCTGCTCGGCGGGTTGCAAGTTCTTCTGCTGATAGATCGACCTGAATGTGACGATTGGGGATATCAATCACAATGCGATCGCCATCATTAACCAATGCAATATTGCCGCCTGCCGCTGCCTCCGGGGAAACATGCCCGATCGACAAGCCAGACGTTCCGCCTGAAAAGCGCCCATCGGTTAACAGCGCACAAACCTTGCCTAACCCCTTCGACTTCAAGTAGCTAGTGGGATAGAGCATTTCCTGCATTCCTGGCCCACCACGCGGCCCCTCATAGCGAATGATCACCACATCGCCTGGTTTCACTTCATTGCAAAGAATGCCTGCAACCGCTGCATCCTGGCTTTCATAAATCCGCGCTGTACCTGCAAACACTAGAATACTCTCGTCTACGCCTGCGGTTTTGACGATACAGCCGTGTTCCGCCAAGTTGCCATAAAGTACGGCCAACCCACCCTCTGTACTGTAGGCATGGTCAATGTTGCGAATACAACCGTTTTCCCGATCGAGGTCCAGGGAGTCCCAGCGGGTTGATTGACTAAACGCTTGCTGGGTAGGAATTCCAGCCGGACCTGCCCTAAAGAAAGTATGAACGGCTGCATCTTGGGTGCGTTTAACATCCCACCGATCGAGCGCCTCCTTGAGGGTTGGACTGTGAACCGTCGGCACCTCGGTGTGTAGTAACCCAGCCCGATCGAGTTCGCCCAAAATACCCGGAACGCCGCCTGCCCGGTGAACATCCTCAATGTGATATTTTTGCGTATTCGGAGCGACTTTGCAGAGTTGGGGAACCTGGCGCGAGAGGCGATCGATGTCGGTCATGGTGAAATCGACCTCGGCTTCGCGGGCTGCCGCCAGCAAGTGCAGAATTGTGTTCGTTGAGCCGCCCATGGCAATATCCAGCATCATGGCATTTTCAAAGGCTTTGAAACTGGCGATCGAGCGTGGCAACACCGATGCATCGTCCTGCTCATAGTAGCGGCGAGTCAGGTTGACAATGGTTCTGGCGGCATTTAGGAACAGATCTTTGCGATCGAAATGAGTTGCCAGCGTAGTACCGTTGCCGGGTAAAGAAAGCCCGATCGCCTCGGTGAGACAGTTCATGGAGTTGGCAGTAAACATGCCAGAACAAGAGCCGCAAGTGGGGCAGGCAGAGCGCTCATATTCTTCGACCACCTCATCGCTGACTTGGTCGTTGGCCGCAACCACCATCGCATCGACCAAATCTAGTTTGTGCTCTGCCAGCTTGGTTTTACCCGCTTCCATAGGGCCACCCGAAACAAACACCGTCGGGATATTGAGCCGTAGGGCTGCCATTAACATTCCAGGGGTAATTTTGTCACAGTTGGAAATGCAAACCAGCGCATCGGCACAATGGGCGTTGACCATGTATTCCACCGCATCGGCAATGATTTCGCGGGAGGGCAAACTGTAGAGCATCCCATCGTGCCCCATCGCAATGCCATCGTCTATGGCGATCGTGTTAAATTCCTTAGCAACTCCGCCAGCCGCTTCAATTTCTCGGCAGACCAATTGCCCCAAATCCTTGAGGTGAACATGACCGGGCACAAATTGGGTGAAAGAGTTGGCAACGGCAATAATTGGTTTCTCGAAATCCTCAGTCTGCATTCCGGTGGCACGCCAAAGCGCGCGGGCCCCGGCCATGTTGCGTCCCTGAGTAGAGGTTCTCGATCGATAGGTCGGCATAGCGTATCCGATTTGTCTAGAAGTTCTTGATAGTTGGCTTCCCTACCTTACCATTGACCTGATTTCTACAACACAACTGAGCAAAACTTCAGGTAGAAACCCAAGTAAGCAACTAGGCAACTCATGCGGGCTGAACTCGATCGATCATAATTCAAGCGGCTTCAGTTGGTTGAGCGAAGCCAGCATAGCCCCAAAATTTAGACAACTCCGCTCAAACCTGACTATTCGCCGGTTATGCCTACAGCCTGCCCACTCTATCTCTCTTCAGATACTTAAGATACTTACAAGATCTCTAGAGCAATCCTTCGGACAGTGTTTGTGAGAACGCTGCCCCCTCGTCATACCGTCGTTTTAGCCCTCACTCTCAATTCCTCTGCCACAGTGAGCGAGGGGCATTGATCTGGCTCCTGTCGCCCTGTTTGGGAGCAGGGGATGAGGGATGAGAGCGGGTTCGGGATACAAGTGTCCGGACTATTGCTAGAGAGATCGTTAAGTGAGATTGTTAAATTGCTTCTTGGTTTTTCTCACCCGTGCGGATGCGAATAATTTGATCAACCGGAGAGATAAAGATTTTACCATCTCCAATTTCACCTGTCCGCGCTGCCGCAACGATTTTCTCAACTACCATATCAAGCTGTTCATCTTCTACGACGATCTCGACCTTGAGCTTTTGCAAGAATTCGACCGTGTACTCTGAACCCCGATAGCGCTCAGTTTGACCTTTTTGGCGTCCGAAGCCTCGAACTTCTGAGACGGTCATACCAACAATACCCGCATTTACCAACGCGATTTTGACTTCATCTAGCTTGAATGGGCGAATAATGGCCTCAACTTTTTTCATAATCTCCGTCACTCCCTAGATACACAAGAGTAGGTGTGCAATGGTTGTTAAGTGGTTGTCTATAGTCTGAGTAACCTGATTGTTTCTATCACCGCTAGGAAAACAGATTTTGTAGTTTAGGTTACTTGACGGGTAAGAACAACTCCTCATTTTGCCACTAGTTTTGGGTCTAGAGGCATTCCTACCCCAGAGATTGATCTAGAGATTGGTGGAAATAGCCTGCACTGGGCAAGTAGGAATGCACTGTTCACAAACCACACAGCGCGATCGAGTGAAATTAAGCTGAAAGGTTTCAGGATGTAGGTTCAGGGCTTCAGTCGGGCAAACCCCTGTACACAATCCGCAATGTACACAAACCTCTTCATCAATCACAATTTCCCGTCCAACAGACGAAACCCCAATATTTTGAGATTGCATCCACTCCAGCGCTGCATCGAGTTGATCAATATCTCCCGACAGTTCCACTACCAGCGTGCCAATCTGGTTGGGGGTGACTTGGGCGCGAATAATATTAGCCGCCACATTAAAATCCTTTGCCAGCCGATACGTCACTGGCATATGTACCGATCGCTTTGGAAAGATGAGAGTGACTCGCTTCTTCACGGCAGGATTTGTAAACTGGATTTGCAACCTTTATAAACTAAGAGTAACGCGTAGACATTCATCTACCGCCACTCCCCACTCCCTATTCCCTATTTCCATTATCGTCCGCTATGTCTGTTAATCAATCTGAACCAACCACTCCATCCAATCCACTATTGGAACCAACCACAACCTCCGTTGCTATTCGTATTCGCAACCTTGTCGTCGTGTTCGTGGCGATCGTGCTTAGTGTAACTATTTTTTTGGGATTGCGCACCGGGACGAGTACTGCCTCACTAGCCGCTATGGCCGAGACAGCTACACCGCTGAATGTCGCCTTGAGCAATCACAAACCCACACTCATGGAGTTTTATGCCGATTGGTGTACGGCATGTCAGGCGATGGCGCAAGATATGAGCGATTTGCGGCAGGAGTATGGCGATCGGGTGAATTTTGTCATGCTGAATGTTGATAACAGCAAATGGTTGCCCGAAATGCTAGCGTATCGTGTGGATGGCATTCCCCACTTTGTGTTTTTAGGTACCGAGGGAGAAACCATTGCCAGCACCATCGGCGAACAACCCCGAACAATTATGGCGTCTAATTTGGAAGCGCTCATTGCTGGACAAGCTCTGCCCTATGTTCGATCGCAAGGTCGTACTTCTGAACTAGATTCAGCGGCCATTCCCCAACCCCGCCCAGATGATCCCCGCAGTCATGGCAGTCAAGTTCTGATTGACTGACACACGGTTCCCGCCCTCACCCTAAGTCCCTCCCCAGAGTTGGAGAGGGACTTTAGAAAACGCACAAAAACGCACAAATTTATGATGTAACCCGTTGTTATGCGTTGCGTAGAGCCGCATACGCTTGACTAACACGATAGGCCATCAAGCCACAGAGAGCAGGACAAACCGCAATGCTAACAATGGCAATGACGAAAGATAAATCAGAAGTCATGGACAATCTCCTAACTGATTGGATGGTGTTGAACGATAGTGAACATGGAGTTAATTCCATGCTGTCTAAAACCAGTAGACCTCAACATCACCCGATCGGGTTCCTTTGCTGACGAATTTGTCGTGAATGAAATGTAAGTTATTCGATCGATACAAACAGCAACATCCACTCAGGAACGCAGGAATGATTCGCTGTATTCCCCGACTTCGTCAATTTCATTCATTAAATAAGTGGTTGCACGCAATCGAAGCGCTACTAATTCTCGATAAAAGGGATTCAGCTTACACAAGGGAGGAATCGAAAATGAATTGCTAAACCAATAAATTCGCCGTTCAAACGGACACCGCGCTGGAATATGATTACAAATCCACTCTGCTGTCGCTCTGTCAGTGATTTCGATCGCATCGAGCTTGTGCCGTAACCGAGTCAGCGGATTGATCTCGGAAAACTGAAATATCAAATTTCTAACGAAATTCTTCATAGGAAGGATGTGTGCTTAGATACCAATGTTGATTACAGGGCGTGGATTTGTGGAACGCCCTAACAAACTTTCATAGCCGGCTATTCAACTGTTGCCGTAGCAAGATGACGGCTGAGAACTTTAGTAAACAACGCCGCAGGAATGGCTCCATCAATTTTGTCTACGATCGCGCCGTCTTTGAATAAGAGAACGGTAGGAATTGTGTTGATGCCATAGCGCATCGGCAAGCTGGGATCTGCGTCCATATTGACCTTGATAATTGTGATCCGATCGCCAAACTGTTCAGAAATATTATCGATGGTTGGCGCAAAAATCTCGCATGGCTGACAACCTGCCGCCCAGAAGTAAACTAATACCGGAATGCGGCTCTGTTGAATTTCGCGGATAAACGTTTCATCAACCTGTAGCATCAAATTGCCTAGCTCAACAAAATCAGCAGAACGATTGGCTGAGGGGTTCTCAATCCGTCCTTGCGGAGTTGGAGTGGCAATGAATGTCAGTTCTTCAACAGTATCTTTCTCTGATGGCTTCAGCGTTAATTTCACATAGGATGCTAGATTTAACGATCGCACTAAGGTTAGAGATGCGATGTTGTCATAGGTAATTTGATAGAAGGGAGCACGGTTCAACGAAGTAGATAAAGACGCTGCAATGTTGCTAATCGCTTGCAACTCGTTTGCCTTAGCTTGAGGCTCTAGGATCAACCGATCGCTGGTAAGATGACAGAGATAACGCAGTTGCGCCTGTGGTTTATATCCCAATAGGTGTTTTTCAATTTCGGTAATTACAAATGAGAAGTGATGGTATTCTCCACGTTCTAAACTAGTGGTGCTAAGAGCAACAGGAGAATAATCTTCGATCGGGTTTCTCATCATGAACATTGTTGTATCTCCAATGCGTTCTAGGTTGGGCTTAATCGGGTAATCTGGCGTGTCAATGGTTAGTTGCTTGCCTGATCTACACAATAAGGCGTTACTACGGGAGATACATTCACAGTTTGTACAAGTTCAATGGCTGACTTCGGGAAGCGTGATGGTCAATAAGTGCGATGTGATTGACCGAAACATGCAACGATTTTATTTTGAAATTGGCTAGGTTAAATCAATCATTCTCTTTGGGACGGGCCAGCTCCATCAGCATCTTATGAGCACTGCGTTCTGGTTCGCCGTTTTGGGGATGGCGTTGCACATAAGAGCCATCAGGCTGAAGTTCCCACGCTTGGCGGTTATCTGACAACATGATGCTCAAAATTTCTTGCAAATCCTTGGCTAAATCTGGATCTTCAACCGGAGTTACTGCTTCTACCCGACGATCGAGGTTGCGCGGCATCCAATCAGCGCTGCCAATGTATAGTTCTTCGTTGCCGCTATTCTGAAAATAGAAAATTCGTGAATGTTCCAGATATCGTCCGATTACACTAATCACACGAATGTTTTCACTAACAGGCTTCAGTCCAGGGCGCAGACAACAAATTCCTCGCACAATTAAATCAATTTGCACATCTGCTTGCGAGGCTTCGTACAACGTAGCAATAATTTGTGGATCAACCAACGAATTCATCTTGGCAATAATCCGGCCCGACTTTCCGGACTTGCACTGCTCAATCTCGCGACGAATCAAACTCACCATGTGATCGCGCAAATTGACCGGAGCCACCAACAGTTTGCGATACGATCGTTGCCGTGAATAGCCCGTTAAGTAGTTAAACAGATCGGTTAGATCTGCCCCAAGTTCTTCTCGACAACTGAGTAAACCCAAGTCAGTGTACAGTTTTGCAGTTTTGGAATTGTAGTTTCCAGTCCCCACATGCACATAGCGCCGAATGCGATCGCCCTCTTGCCGCACAACCAGAGTAGTTTTGGTGTGCGTTTTTAGCCCAACTAGCCCGTACACCACATGAACACCTGTCTGTTCAAGCTTGCGGGCCCAGTTGATGTTATTTTCTTCATCAAAGCGAGCCTTCAATTCTACCAATACGGCCACCTGTTTGCCGTTTTCAGCCGCTGTAATCAGTGCATTGACAATCGGAGAATCACCAGAGGTACGATACAGCGTCATCTTAATGGCCAACACATTCGGATCGATCGCCGCTTGAGTAATGAAAAGCTCTACAGAAGCGGCAAAAGAATCATAGGGATGATGCACCAACAAATCCTTACGACGAATGACTGAGAAGACATCATTACCCTCTTCCAGAGGAGTTCCTTCAGCCACCAACTCATTCACAAGTTGCAACCGCGGCGGCACCACAGGCGACCAAGACGGATCTTTTAGCTCTGGCAATGGCAGCGATCGCAGGGACATGAGATCCTTGAGGTTCATCAAGCCGTCTACTTCATAAATGTCATTATCGGCTAGCTCTAATTCCTGCATTAACCGCTCTCGCACCGACTGCGGCATCGAGGCATGGATTTCCATCCTGACCGCTGAACCTCCCAAGCGGCGTTTGCGAAGTTCTTGCTGAATCGCCAATAGCAAATCGTCGGCTTCTTCTTCTTCAACGGCTAGATCGGCATCGCGAGTCAGCCGAAACAGCGAATATTCTTGAATAATCATGCCAGGAAACAACATTTCCAAGTTGTGGGCAATCACCTGTTCCAGCGGCACCCCCATCCACACTACAGGTTTGCCATCGTGTTGTCGCAACTCTTCGGGAAAGACAACAAAACGCGGGTGGATGCTCGTTGGAACTTTAACCCTGGCAAACTTTTCGTCAGCTTGGGCCGACGCCTTGATCACCACGGCCAAATTGAGGCTGAGGTTCGACATGTGCGGAAATGGATGGCTAGGATCAACTGCCAGAGGGGTCAAAGTGGGAAAGATGCGCTTCTCAAACCGATCTTGTAAGTACAGCCGTTGCTCCTGGTTCAAGTCTATGTAGTTTAGTAAATGAATGCCGTGATTGGCCAACTCAGGACGTAGCTCGGTTTCAAAATGTTGGTGTTGCTTTACTACCATCGGATGCAGTATTGCACTAATGTCCTGTAATTGCTGTTGCGGTGTACGCCCGTCAGGGGTCAGTTGGCTAACTTGAGCCGCGACTTGATCTTTGAGAACGGCCACTCGCACCATGAAAAACTCGTCTAGGTTCGAGCTAAAGATCGACATAAACTTGAGCCGCTCTAGTAAAGGCGTGCGATCATCAATGGCTTCATGCAATACGCGACGATTGAATTCAAGCCAGCTTAACTCGCGATTAATGTAGTGTTCGCGATCGACATGGCTAACCTCGGGTGTGGATTTCTTCGAGGCTTTTGCTTTAGAAATAGCAGTGGATGAAGAGCGCTTTTTGTTCACGGGATTCTGATGCAACGGATGGGGTAAATAACACTAGTAATAAACGTGAGTAGTAAACGTGAACATAGTCCACAGAGTTGTCGATCGAGTTGATTGACTAGTGTGATGGTTGTTTATTGTCTCATCCTCCAACCGGGGAGGGAAGCCTCTGCGGATGCATTTGTTCTGGCAAAGATGTCTGGCAAAGATGTAGAACTCTCTCTAGAAATCCGTAAAAGTTGCTAGCTCTGCTGTAGGTAGAGAAGTGTGATCCCTACAATGCCCATCGTCTCATGCAACCCTCCCTTCCATCCAATGCAACCCATTCGGTAGAGAATTCAACTCGTCGTTGGAAAAAGCTTGTGCTGTGGTCTAGTGCCAGTGTGGCCACGATCGTAGTTTCCTTCGGTGGATATACTGTGGTGCAGTGGTTCGCCACCGGGGCCGATCGAACGAGCTTGGAATATGCCATCACGCTACAGCAGCAAGGACGCTTTCAAGCCTGCATCAACCAAGCGCAGCTAGTTTCGTCGGCATCGCCACTGCATGACCAAGCTGAAGCTGTTCGGCAGGCCTGTCAGTTAAGCCAAGCCAACACGTTGGCCCAACAAAATAACCTAACCGAGGCTGTCAAACTTCTCGGCGGCATTTCTTCTGATCGTTCCCTGAATCCTAGAGTCCAAACTGCGCTAGATGATTGGTCAAAACTGCTGATCGATCGTGCCACTGCCGAGTATGACATGGGCAACCGAGACGCGGCGATCGTCATGCTTCGCACAATTCCTGCCAGCAGTTCAATGCATTCAGAAGCTGCTGCAACCATGTCCAAATGGGCTGAAGAATGGACAGCGAATGCCAACCATATTCAAAAAATTCGTCAGGTACTACAGGTCAACGACCTTAAGGGAGCTTTTGCAGAACTCCAAAAAATCACCACGCTCTATTGGACGCAGCAGGCTCATACGATCATCTTGGACAAAATTACCGAAATTATTGCCTACGAACAGTCCGTAGCCGCAGCCAATGCCGAAAAGCTGGCGATCGCCGAGCAACTGAGAGCCGAAGCCGAGCGATTATTGGCCAAAGCTAAGGCAAAAGCCGACGCCCACTATGCCAAGAGTTATGCTCCTCCTAAGCCCCACCACTGGCAACCAATACTGCATTGGACTCCCATTCCTTGGGTGCGGAAATGGCTACCGCCGGTGCCGATCGTCTATCCTCGACCGCCTGTGTTTCACCCAGGCGATTTGACCGATCCATCGGCTGGTTCATCACCCGCTCCATCCAACCCAGTCCCCATTGATTTTCCAGCGGAGGTTGGTATTCCTAGTGATGAAGGAACGGTTGCAGATGAGCCAACCAGTCCTGACGAGGCCACTCCAGGTGAGAGTGGGCCATCCGATGTGATTTCGTCACCTGATGCCGAAACATCTTCCGAAACACCCTCCGATGAACTGACACCTGATGTAGATGAGCCGATCGCCACACCAGACGCCATTTCCCCGGTTGATGACCTCCCCCTGCCAGATGTAACTCTACCAGAAGACCCCGCGCCACCAGATGATCCAGTGGTGCCAGTGGTGCCGGATGCGATCGATCCCGCAGAGATTCCACCGCCCGAACCAGCGGATGTGTTCATACCAGATCCGATTCCGCCCGACATTGCGCCACCGCCTGATAGCTTTCCTGAAGCACCCCTTACTGACCCGGTGTTTGATCCCGTGGTGGAGGATGTTGCTGTTCCTGACCTTGCCGATCCAATTCCCCTACCTGAACCTGAGCCTACTACATTGGATGTTCCCTTGGATGCTTTTACAAACTAGGACAACCAACTAGGACAAAGCATTAAAAAAATTGCCAAGATACACCCAAAGAGGACAGCTAAGGGCTAGAGTTGGGGTAGATATTGTTCACGACACACAAACAATCCCTATGGCTGCCTACGAACTTGAACTCGATACTCCTACGGATTCTGGTGTAACGGATGCGGACGTGACGCTGAACTATGTAGAGATCATTGAAACAGTCATCTCCAGTTTGCAAGAAGACCAGAGTGCGATGGTTAGCCACACGGATGGAGGCTATATCTGGAAGTTTAAATATGGAAGTGTGGAAGTGTTTGTTCAGCTTCCTGGTCTCAGCGAAGATGATGATTTAGCAGTGTGGGCATCTGTCTTGAAACTACCTGTGCAAAATGAGGCAGGACTGTTGCGCAAGTTAATGGAAATGAACTGGAGCAGCACATTCGAAGCGCGTTTTGCTATTTTTGATGACCAAATCGTTGTTTGTGCGAAACGGGCATTGGCAGGGCTGTCTCCGGCGGAAATTTCGCGCAACATCACGATCGTGGCTACCATTGCCGATGATAATGACGAGGCCCTGCAAGCAGAGTTTGGATAAGTTGCGGTAAGCTTTGTTTGTCGCGCACATCCTCATTTCCACTATTTCCACCATCCTGAAAATTGGGTTTACCCTACGGCCTTGGTGGCCGAACGGCTGATCGCTGTTAAAACAAGCTGAGTTGGGTGGGTGGCTCTTCAATTGCATCCCACGGCAGCGATGGTACGGGAACATCGTGCTGTTCTAGTAAACGCTGAAAATGACGAGCGATTGTTGGCGACTGTTGCTCGTTGGGGCAATGCACAAAAAAGTAAAGTTGAATGCCAGCTTGAAGCCATTGTTGCACCTGTGTGACCCATTGGTGTAGATAGGGTTGATTTTGGTTCAAGTCGGGATGGCTAATATAGCGAATCAGGCTGAAGCGAGCGGTGACAATAGGCTGAAGTGGTACTTGCGGTTTGCGGCGCTGAGAATATTGCTGAGGATCATCAGGGCTATCGTAGATTGGGCGGGTATCTAACAGCACGCGACCAACGTCCAACTGCTGCAACCGAGTATTGAGTTCAGTGGCATGGGGTTCTTGAAACCAATCAGGATGCCGAACTTCCAGCGCTAAGGCTCGATCGTGACGCGGAAAAGCTGCCAAAAATGTGGTGAGATCGTCGATATAGGATGGGCCATAGGTAGGGGGAAGTTGAGCAAAGAAGGGACCCAAGCGCGGGTGTAATGCTTGCATCCGCTCTAAAAACGCGAGAGTCTCTGACAAGGTGGGCGTGAGCAATCCAGCATGGGTAATCGTTCGCGGCAACTTTGGGCAAAAGTGAAACCCGTCAGGCGTTTCAGTTACCCACCGCTGTACAGTGTCGGCCTCGGGAATGGAATAGAACGTGGTGTTTGCCTCCACGGCGGTCAAGCGGCGGCTATACAACTGCAAAAAGTCGATCGCCCGACTGCCAACGGGGAAGAACTCACCAATCCAATCCTTGTAGCTCCAAATGGCACAACCTAATCGAAAGTCCATGCTTCCATCGTACGGCCAGCCGTCACTTCCTGCGGTAGTTCTTGTCGCAGGGGAAGTTCAATCCAGAACTCGGTTCCTTCACCGGGTTGAGAATAGCACTCCAACGAGCCACCGTGGCGATCGACAATGATTTGGCGACTGATCGCCAACCCCAATTCACCGTCCTGATTTGTGAGTCTTGTGGAATTGGACTCAATCAGTTGAGACTGAAGCGGTTGAGGCATCCCGGAGCCAGTATCAGCAATACGAACAATAATTCGATCGATCCCGGTTTGTAGATCAGGAATGATACCTGTGCGAATAATAATTTGCAGGTGATTGATTGCTGCCTCAGCGTTCCTACTGGCTTGGGCTTCTAAAGCATCTAGTGCATAGGTGAGAAGGTACATAAACACTTGGCTCAGTTGATTGGCGTAGCATTCCACTAAGGGCAGTTCACCATAGTCTTTGACAAGCTGAATTCTGCCCAACTTAGTGTTTGATTTAAACCGATGCTGCAAGATTAGTAACACACTCTCTAAACTATCGTGAATATTAACTAACCGCATTCTAGATTCATTAGTTTCCGAAAAGTGACACAACGATAGAATAACTTGACGAATGCGATCGACTCCTAGTTGCATGGATGTTAGAATTTTAGGAAAATCTTCTGCTAGAAAGTCAAAATCTAATTCTGATAAGCGATTGACTAAAGCTTGGCTAGGGTTTGCATGTTCTTGACGATAGCGAGCAAGCAACTCTAGCAGATTCTCTGCATATTGACGGACATGAGATAAATTTCCGTAGATAAAGTTGGCAGGATTATTGATTTCGTGCACAACACTGGCAACTAATTGCCTCAAATTGGACATCTTTTCGGTATGAACCAGGTGCACTTGGTTTTCCTTCAATTGGTCGATCGTTTGGGATAGTTCAATTGCCTGCTGTTGAGTCGTTTCTAATAGCTCAACTTGTTGTAAGGCAATTCCCAAATGCTTTGCAATCTGGGCCACAAATTCAATTTCATCAGGTTGCCAGTTTCGAGGAGCCGCACATTGATGAACGCACAGTAGTCCCCACAAGCGCGATCGCTGAAGCAACGGCACAACCAAATTTGCACGGATTTGAAACCGTCTTAAAATTTGCAAATGGCAGTCTTGAAACCCCGCTTGATAAATATCAGTCACAGCTTGAATGTGACCGGCTTGGTAATGCATGGCATGTTGTGTACCAAAGCAGCGATCGTAAACTTGAATCTCTAGAGCCGAATGAAAAGCTGGAATGACATCTTCTGAAATAAATTCACCTTGAGTCCAATTGGAGTTGGCGGCGAAACGAAAAATGCAGGCTCGATCGGCACAGAGAAGTTGACGAACCTCTGTTACAGTTGTGTCAAAGATTGTTGCTAGATCTAACGATTCTTGCGATTCTTGAAATTTATTGATGATTCGTAAAAGGGCATAATGGCGCTCTAGGGCAGGTGATTTCTGCGCGATTGAAAGGAGTTGCTGTAACTGAGCAAACGCCATTTCATCCCGGCAACAGTTGCGTAATTGTTCCCAGTGATTCAAATTCATAGCAGAGCCTGAAGGCGGTGATGTGTGAGGAGGATTGAATGGGTTTCAACGTCCCTCTCTTGCTTTGGGAGAGGGATTTAGGATGAGGGTGGAAACCTTGGTTGGCAGTCACGACCGTCTAATTCTGCCCAAACTGCACAAAACCATGAGGAGTATCGTGGCAACGAATGGCAACGTAAGGACAATTTAACGCCGCCAACATTGATAGCGAATAGGCAGTAGTATTTAAGAACAACCTCATTTGTTCTGTTTGTGACTAACTTCAACGCCTTAGTATGACAAATGGATTGAGCGATCGATATTAGTTAAAACTCGTAGTCTAGTCGGTATGAAAAAATATTAAACTCCGTGGAATCAACAGCGTGATCTTGACCAGGAGCCGCTAAGTAGTTTCTCTAAACCGCAAAGTAAATTAAGAAACTATAAAGAATCAGGAACAGGAGTACCGCTCGATCGCATTGACAATCGATCTCGTTCGCAAAACCAAGCCTTATGGGCTATCGATCGCTTTCATTAGTCGTTGCGCCAATAGAGTATAGCGTTGCTGATCTTTAATTTGTCGAGCCGCAAAGCCGATTGCTTTCTGTGGTCCCACGAAAATCGCAAGTTTCTTTGCTCGAGTTAACCCTGTGTAAATTAAGTTACGAGATAGTAATAAATAGTGCTGCATGTAGATTGGTAAAATTACGACAGCGTACTCGCTACCTTGTGACTTGTGAATGGTAATCGACCAAGCTAAGGAAATCTCGTTCAAATCGGCATAGTCATATTTCACCGTGCGTTCGACGAACTGTACCATTACCTCTTGTTCATCTGGATCAATAGCACAAATGGTTCCTAAATCGCCGTTAAAGACTTCCCGATTGTAATCATTCACTTGTTGAATGATGCGATCGCCCACTCGTAACGTTGTACCACCGCGAGTCATTTCTGATTTATCAGGTGCTGGCGGATTGATCAACTGTTGCAAGACCTGATTGAGATTACGGGTTCCCACTTCGCCGCGCACCATCGGGCACAGCACTTGCACATCACGCGCAGCGTTGAACCCTAGCTTTGGAATCAAATCAACAATCACATCGCGAATTGCTTGCACACCATGAGGCGGTTCTGGGGCGTTAATCCAGAGGCAATCCGTTTGGGGTTGATTAGACACCAACTCCAACTGCGGAAATTGACCTTTGTTAATGCGGTGAGCATTGCTAACAATTTGGCTGGTTTGCGCTTGCCGAAACACCTCTGTGAGACGGATGACCGGAATTTTTTCAGACGCGATCAAATCACCCAAAATATTACCTGGCCCCACACTGGGCAACTGGTCGGTATCACCCACCAGCAGCAATTGTGCTTGTGGTGCGATCGCCTTCACTAGCGAGTTCGCCAAAAATAAATCCAGCATCGACGCTTCATCTACAATCACACAGTCCGCCTCGATCGGATTTTGCCCATCCCGTTTGAATGCCATCGTACTTGGATCAAACTCCAACAACCGATGCACGGTTTTAGCCTCGCGACCCGTCATTTCGCTCAGGCGTTGCGCAGCGCGGCCAGTAGGTGAAGCCAAGGCGATGGTTTTACCCATCGCTTTCCACAAAGCAACAATGGTCCGGGTAGTGAAGGTTTTACCTGTTCCCGGTCCGCCCGTGAGCACTAAGACCCGATGGCTGGCGGCCATTTCAACGGCTTGACGTTGCTGGGCAGAAAGCTGAAGCCCAGTTTTCTCGGTGAAGCGATCGATCCACCGCTGTACCCGTGGCAAATCCACCGACAAATCATGCGCCAACAATCGAGTTAGGCGATCGGCCATCCCTTGTTCTGCGCCATAAAACGGTGGTGAATAGCAGATGAACTGCCCCTCAAACTGATCTGACCCACCTTGCAGCACCAATTCTCCGTCTAGGGCCATTTGGGTGGTCAGGGTCTGAATTTCCTCCGGATCGGGTTGATGGTCAGCGACTGCTAAGCGATTTACCACCCGTTCTACTAGCTCAGCTTGAGGCAAAAAACAGTGCCCATCGTCCGAGGCTTCGCTCAATACATGCAGAATGCCGCTGCGATAGCGAAATTCTGACCCTGGATCAATGCCCAAGTTACGGGCGATGGCGTCAGCGGTAACAAATCCAATGCCATAGACATCGATTGCCAACTGATAGGGATTGCGTGTTACGATGTCGATCGAGTCGTCGCCGTATTGCTTGTAAATCTTGACGGCATAGGTAGTGGAAACGCCATGCCCCTGAAGAAACAGCATCACTTCTTTAATAGCCTTCTGCATTGTCCAGGCCTGCTGAATCATCTTGACTCGTTTCAAGGCAATTCCGGGAACTTCTTGCAGCCGCTCAATCTGGTTCTCGATGATTTCCAGAGTTTCCAATCCAAAATGCGCCACAATGCGCTTTGCTGTTACCGGGCCCACTCCTTTAATTAAGCCACTGCCCAAGTACTTCTCGATGCCTGTAATCGTGGCTGGCTTAGTTTCACGGTACTTGACGACTTGAAACTGTTGTCCGTATTTAGGATGATCACGCCACATGCCTTCTAGATGCAACGTTTGCCCTGCTTGGATATTGGCAAAACTACCAACGATCGTCACCAATTCACTCGTGCGTGGAGCCTTGAGGCGAGCTACCGTATAGCCTGTTTCCTCAGAGTGGTAGGTTAAACGTTCCACCACCCCTTGCAGCGCTTCCGAGTTTGAAGCAGGCGAACCCTGCCCAGAGTGTGAAGGGTCATTGGAGGCAGCGTAACCATCATCGATCGGAAGATTCGACACGTCTCTATTCAGTGAATCGCGGCACTAATTTCAGTGTGCCAAGAACCGAGTGGATCGGGGGAGATGTTCCTGAAAATTTAACCTCTTAAGTCACGTTAAGTGTGTGCAAGTTGTCGATCGATTTGGGAATGATGAAATTGCTTTTTGAATTTACTTAAATCAGGAACACGGTATTTATTGATGCTGTCATTATTCTTGTCAGTGAAGCCTATTGCTGATCCAATTGATTTTCCTCTCTGTACCAGTGGGAACGTTTTAGATGACGTTCCCATCTTTATTGAAAAATGTGTCGGAGGGAACTCGCTTCGTCTGTACTGAGTCGTTTCAGGTGTAAAAAATAATCAGGGTGGCGGGGCGCCAAGTGGCGATTGTATCGGAAGTCGGGTAGCGAAAGTCGGGAATCGGAGATCGGAAAGCAAAGACTGCCATGCCCCATCGCCGATTCCCGATTACCCGTTACCCAATCCACTCTTCCACTCATCGATTACTTCATTCACTCATCACACATTTATTCTCAAATCAAATCATGAAATTAGCTATCTATCGGGCAGCCGCGATCGCTATAGCTACCACCATAGCAACAACGACTGGATTCTCAGCATCTTCACAAGCTGGTCAATTTGGACAACAAGAGGTCGATCAAACTAGATTCATTGCTGTGGCATCTCCCTATCAAAATGGCAATGCCCATCAATTGCTGATTCTTGAACAACTGGCAGATAATCGTCCTTGTTGGCAGGAATACACCAGTTCTCAGGGATTGTTGACGATTGTAGAACCGCTGTTACTCAATTTTGATTTCACGGGTGTATGCAGTCGTAGTACTGACAGTAATGGCTATTCCATTCGCGTCAACGGTGAAGATTTTGGGTTACGCTATAGTGTTCGAGTTGTTCCACACAATGGTGATCTACTGCTGGTAGGTGCACCGGGCGATCGGCGTATGCCTCACATTTTGATTGGTCGAGCTTATGGTATGACCAACGAGTTTGTCAAACTTAATCTCAGTCCAGGCTGGCGCTTTACGCGACGCACCTTTGACGATCGCACCGTAGGACACGTATATCTCACCTATGACGGTGATCTGACAGCCACGTTGATTGACGGCATTCGTTCCGGTAATGTGGCCGCACTCCCCGAACCCACTCCCAACCTCATCGCTCGCTTTCCAGATACCCGTAACGACATTTACTTGGCTGAAATCAATCAAGCTGTGACAATCGGGTTTATCGCTGGATTCAACGATAATACGTTCCGTCCGGCTGAATCGCTGACCCGCGAACAATTGGTATCAATGGTGATTGAAGCACTAAGTAGTTTACCAGGAATGGCATTCAGTGTTCCCCCCCAAGCCTACAGCAGTCCTTACGTCGATGTCCGTGTCGATCGCTGGAGCGCAGCCAAAATTGAATTTGCTCGACAGAACAATATTGTTAGTGGCTATCAAGATGGCAGTTTTCGTCCAGCCCAACCCGTGACGCGGGCAGAACTGATGGCGGTATTACGACGCGCTGCCGAATACGCTCGATCTCGACAAGGACAGTCACCCCAGTTACCGTTCAATCAACCGGAGATCGCTTTCTCTGATACAGCGGAACATTGGGCTGGCCGTTTGATTGGACAAATGTCTACATTTTGTCATGTGGCAACCCCGTTGAACGAACGTGGAACCCAGTTTGCTCCCGATCGAGCGGCTCAACGCAACTATGCAGCCGCCGCAACGTTGCGAATGCTCAACTGTATCAATCTAAGTGAAACAGCCTCTGATTAGACTAGACGGGTTGAGCCAATCGCTACAGTGAATGCGTATATCGTCGCTCTAGCCACCCCAAAAACTGCTCATTTGACATGCGCAGTGTCGTTTGACCAGTGAGCCGATCGAAGACATTCCACCAAATATTGCCAGTTGCATCTTTTGATCTCCAAACGAAAGGAATTGCCGCCTGAGGAGAAGGGGTCTTGATTCGTCTACAAAAATGTCCAAGCCAACGAAACAGTAGAGGGAATTGACAAAACTGAGTGGATGTAACGGTATGAGGAATGAGTTCAAGTCGCCAATAGGTATCTAATTTACTATTCATGGAATCGCTTCTCTGTAACCAAACGCTAAATGATGTTGTGGCTGTTCAAGGTACAAGTTATTACTGCAAAAACCCATGAAAAAGGAACCGGCACAAAGGATGCCAGAGGTGACATGAAGCTAATCAAGCTTCACAATTGTTACCTCAGCGATCGCTTGTTATTCCGATTCCTAATTGACTAAGCAATGAGGTTTTGCTCAATAGCAACGAGGTTTTGATGGGAGGCTAGTACCAACCCATCGATTGCTCAACCGATCAGCAATCACCTAAGCAGTTAAGAGGTCGGCTAAGCAGTTATGAATGTGTTGAGTTATAAACCAGAGCCGGATAAACTCTAGCCGAGTCGTGGGGCTGGCTCTAGCAACTCAAACATTTCATACCTACAGTCTGTGATGAGGCGTGGAATTATACCACTCACGTTTAGGGTTTTAAGCAGAAGTTATCACCTGAAACACGTTGACCCAAGCAGGACATCACGTGAGTACACAAACCAACTATTTTGCTCTGCGAAAACGGTTGAACCGAAAATACGCTGGCATTTAAGCAGCATTTAAGGGAGTAGATCCGAACTTAAGCGTGCTCCCAGAATCTATCCAAAGTGCGCACCGCTAACTAGTCTGCTGGCGCGAACGTCTGAGGCGTGAAGAATCCATGCAGTCCATAGGGGACGTGATGTTTCAATCGCAGGATTGCTACAGGTTGCAAATGACGCGCATCTAAAATCACTAATTCTGATCGCTCAGTTTCGGCATTAAACACAAGTGTCAGGAGCCAACCCTCATCTTCGGCGGTACTGTTATGGCGTGCTACAAACTGCGGTTCTCCGACAAATCCCCGCGGAGCCGCACTCCATAGTTTCTGTTCGCCCGTTTGCCAGTCTAACTTCAACAGCGCCTGCAACGGTGCATTTCCCACGGGTGCATGAGCCGCTCCAACATACAAATACCGATACGGACGCCCGACCTGGCTGGGATGAACCACAGGGAACTCACAGCAGCGCGGATCAATGAGTTGGCGATCGACGGTTTGAGTTTGTGGATTCACCTGGAAACGCCACAGTTGTCCCGGATCAAGTGTCTCAAATTTCACTTGTAGATAATCTTCATCGGGTTCAATATCGGGCAAGGTGGCATAGCAAATGGAGTCAATATAAAGATGCCCATCTTGCTCAAAGGCATTGGCATGATGAAACACAAAACCCGCATCAACAGGAATGAACTGAACGGGATCGGTTCCATTTCGAGGAATGATGACAATTTGCGTCGGCTGCTTCCGCACCTGAAGACATTGCCCGGCTCCTTTTAGCCCCAGCAGGTAAGGCATCGGATTAAAGCTCATAGGAGCCTGAAAGAAGATGCAGTAATTGGGCGTAATGGCAAAGTCGTGCATGAAGGCAAAGCCTGGAACCGCATGAGCATGTTGCCGTACTACCTTTCCAGCAGCATTCAGTTCGTAAATAGTAATGCGGCTCGACAAGCCGGGTTTGATGGCGAAGTTAACGAGGCACGGTTCGCCCTGATCAAATTGGCAAGCCGGATCGATGCGAGGATGAGCCGCAAAGGCCGATCCTGGTTGCAGTACTCCATCTAGATAATCAATGCCGATCGTCTCCAGAGTTTGAGGATCAAGACGATGGGGTTCTGCCGCTTCCCACAGTGCCAGCAGTTTGTCGCCCCAGTAGATGATATTGGTATTAGCAATATTCTTCAGCCGCAGATCAAGAAAGTTTGCTAGCCAACCGCCAGGCTTTTGCGTCCCAAATACACCGCGATAGAGGATTTTCTCAGCTTGCTGTTCTTCCAAATACCCTTGCGTCTGCACATAGCGATTGCGAAAATGGGCACGACCGTTGCGAAAACTAAAGGCGCAAACCATGCCGTCACCGTCGAACGGATGGTGAATGCGGCGGCCGCCGATGTCTAATAGACCTGGACCATTGCGGAATAGGGTTCCATTTAAATCAATCGGAACCTCTCCTTCAATCTCATCAATCCAGTAAGCGCATTCGTCTCGCAGCGATCGATAGCCCTTCTGCCAATCATTCAAATTATAGGAAACCGGAACGGTTTGAGCAGAGGATGTTTCCTGATTCAGTTGAAACCTTTGCATGGGTGAGGTCTATGGTGAGTGCGATGTAATATTACGAGTGGTGAGCCAACTTGGTTTGGTTCTCTAAAATTGATTGTCTGAGATTCGATCGTCGGTAGCCCTGTCTTTACAGAGGCCCGCGCGGGCGGCTTTTTCAAGCGACGGCGGAAGCAGCTAAGTTTAACCATCTCTTCCTTTCAGTATTTCAATACCAAACCCTGCTTGCCTCTCTCTTACTGCTGAAGTTCGGTAATTAATTCTTTCTCGGCTGCAACGGCAGAAAGTTCAGTTTCAAGGGTGGTCGCTGGACTCGCTGGCAAAGTAAGGGAAGAAAGTTCCGGTGCCGTGACATCACTCGCTTGGCCGCTAGGCAACCAGCCTAAAAACGGCAGCGGCAGCAGGGTACTGAGATTAGTTATTAGCACCAGCAGCCAGAGCCGATCGAAATTCGTCTCCGTCACGCCCAGCCAGTGGGTCAGTAGGGCCCCAAATTCGTAGGATAATAGCCCCGCCAGATTTGTGACAGACATCAGCAGGGCAAATAGCGTTGCTTCTACACCCGGAGGACACAATCGCGCCGCCAGTACTAGGATCGGCATGTAGGCAATCTGTCCCATCACGGTCAAAATCAAGCTATCGCCTAAGCTAAACCAATAGTCGTCAATGCCGATCGCCCGATTGGTGTGCGTCACCAGCAGCAGCGCCGTCATGCCCAACAGCGTAGACACGCACGTTGTCCAGCCGAACAACGTGCGAAAGGGCAGAGTTCTGAAGAAGCGCTGAAATAACCAAACGCCCAGCAATGACGCGACACTGGTTACTAAGCGAACGCGTCCTAAAAATTCGGGTTGAAAGCCAAGTTCATTGGTAGTGAAAAAGAAAAAGGCGGAATCAGCCGTAGGGGTGGCTTGCCAAAGAAACAGGAATGCCGTGGGCAACCAAATTGATTTTTGGGTAATTGCTTGTCGCAACTGGCTGACTTGATGCCGCACGGTTTGCCAATCTTGGGTGCGCTCTACCTGCGATTCGCTAATCAACCAAGCAACGATCGACACAATCAGTGGGAACGTCGCCGTAATCCCAAATACAGTTTGATTGCTGAAGTGCTCTAGCAGAAATCCGCTGAAATAAGCCGTGATTAAGCCTCCCAACGCCGAGGCTCCCCAAGACAACGATTGCAGCGATCCGGCATCTTTAGCGGCTTCATGGCGGGCCCGCTCCACCACTAGTGAGTCCACAATTACATCGCTGAACGCGACCGAAAGAGAACTAAGCGCGATCGCCACAGTGGCGGCCCAAGCTGTATCTACTACAGTGGCTAACGCCATCCAAGCACCTGCTCCCAATAAGCCGGAGAGAATCAGATAGGGACGGCGACGATAGCCAAACAGGGGTAGCCCGTCTGAAATGAACCCAAACAGCGGCTTCACCATCCAGGGTAAGGCCGCAATACCCATCAGGGCTGAAACTTGAGCGGGCGTCAAGCCCAAATCATCTTTTAGAAAGAAGCTGACGGCTAGCCGGGCTAATCCCAGAATTCCCTGAACAAAGTAGACCAACAGAATCGCGATTAATTCTGGGCTAGGTTCGTTTCCGAACAGGATCTTCTCGGTGAGGAACTCTTTGAGTTTGGTAGAGCCGGGGAAAGATAGTACCATTCAGACTCGATCGTTAAGAATTATCAACTGCTTTATATCATAGCCTCCTGCCCCATCCTGTCGAGGTTTATTCTATGCAGTAGATTAAAACTAACAGGCATCATGGTTTTTCCACGAGGTAGGCTGAGTATTAGACAGCAGCAAGACGGGATTTATTTTCTGCAAGGATTGACGGTCGCCCTGGCTGTGCAAGCAGCGATCGCCACTGTGATAGGAGCATTGTTGGCGCTAATGATTGCGGTTGCACCCACAGGGTTACGGGAAATTCTGGGAACAATCAGCAGCCCCAATTTAGCAGGCAATGTCATGATCGCGGCACTGATTCAAACGGTGGTGTGGGGTTGGTTGCCTACCATTGGCTTTGTACCTCGCCGTTGGGGGCGCTGGATGATGAGGAGCATGGGAGGGATGACGCTGCTGATGTTTGTGTTAGTGCTGGCTAAGATTTGGTAGTGGGGAATAGGGTAATAGGATGTGGATGTTGAAACGTTAAAACAAAGTTTGCAGGGGCATTTGGAGCAGTTGATTCGCGATCGCGATCCGTATCTGTCGAGTGAGGGACATTTCTATGTGCAGCAATATGTTCGGCAGCAGTTGGAGCAGTGGGGCGCGGTGGAAATTCATGAGTTTGTATACGAGGGGCGGCAACATCAAAATTTGATTCTCAGCCTACCAAGTCGGGTTGCTAGAACAGCGAGTATGCCGATTTTGATTGGTGCTCATTACGATGCAGTGCCGGGATCACCGGGAGCCGATGATAATGCGACGGGGGTGGCGGGGTTGCTAGAATTAGCAAAATCGTTTGCAACTGAGCCGCCGTTACATCCTGTTCGGTTGGTTGCATTTGATTTGGAAGAACGTGGACTGATCGGTAGCCGTGCCTACGCGACACAACTGCGCCAGCAAGGGCAACGCTTGCGGTTGATGCTGTCGTTGGAAATGTTGGGCTATTGCGATCGCACCCCCGGTTCTCAGCGCTACCCTAGCGGCCTACAGCGGTTTTATCCCGATCGAGGAGATTTCATTGGCTTGATTGGTAACTGGCAAACAATTCCTGATTTAGTTCGCCTTAGCCGCTGCATTCGCCAAGTGGGGCAAGTGTCTTGCCAATGGCTACCTGCCGGAAGTCGCGGCCAGATTGTGCCTGCTACTCGCGCCAGCGATCATGCGCCCTTTTGGGATCTGGGCTATCGCGCCATGATGGTAACGGACACGGCTTTCTTGCGCAACCCGCACTATCACCAAAGCAGCGATCGGCTGGAAACCTTAGATCTAGATTTTTTGGCGGGGGTTTGTTGGGGCTTGATCCACGGTCTTCGCCAGTTGTAACAAGCTTCACCCTAGCCGCAATTGGGTGGTGTCTCAAACCTAGTGACATCTCTTGATGACCCTCTACAGTTTTAGGGAGGGGAACGGTGACAGCGGAGGAGATGGAAGCCACATACCTGAAACGCTATTCCTCAATTGCTACATAAAACTAAAACTTTGCGTCACTTTCTGAGTTTTGTGGCATTTTCGTAGAAGCAGTTTTCCTGCGATCGCCCTTCCCCCAGATCCAAACTTGTTATGGAAGTGTTACTTGCTTGGCTAGCTAGCCTCAATCCCTGGATTGTTGCCGCAATTTTGGTTGTGTTTACGGGTGCTGGCTCAGTTAAACGAGTACGAGAAGGCAATGAAGCCTTAGTGGAACGGTTAGGACGCTATCATCGTAAACTCTCGCCAGGCTTACATTTGGGCGTAGTACCGCTGGTTGATCACATTTCATTTCAAGCAGACATTCGCGAGCAGATTATTGATATTGAACCGATCGAAGCGGTGACCGCTGACAATGTTCGTATTAGTGTGGATGCGATTATTTTCTGGCGAATTTTTAAACTAGAAAAGGTCTATTACGGAATTGCCGATGCCAAAGCAGCCGTTGAAAATATTGTGATTACAACCCTGCGATCGGAAATTGGGCAAATGACGCTGGAAGAAACCAATTCTGGACGCGATCGGATCATCCGTGCCTTGCTGGAAAGTTTGGATGAAGCCACTGAACCCTGGGGCGTAAAAGTGACGCGGGTAGAAATTCAGGACATTAAACCGCCACTAAGTGTCATTGCTGCCCTGGAGCAAGAACGATCGGCGATTAGTGAAAAACGAGCCATGATTGAACGGGCTGAAGCTCGCAAGCAAGCGTTCATCATCGAAACCGAAGCGATCGCCTATGCCACCAAAATGATGACCGATCGCTTACCGCCCGAAATTAGCCCCAAAGACGTTCTCAATTTTTTGCTAGTACGCGAATACATTCAGTCTGGACAGCACCTCACTGAAAGCCTAGAGGAAATTAAACAAAAAATCAGCCTGAATGAGGCTGAAGCGATTGCTGCCAAAAACCCATTTCCTCTACTCCCTGATTCTGCCAACGAACTATGGGAAGATGGATTGCTACGATAACAGTTGCAAGATAGTCAGAAGAATGAGGATAGGTGAATTTGGGATCAGCGGTAATCAGTATTAGGGCAATCGGCAATCGGTAATCGGTAATCGGGCATAAGCCATGAATGTGATTTGGCATTGCTGAATTCAATTGGGATTCTCCCTCATCCCAAACCCTACTTCCGGAGTGGGGCAGTTAGAGTCAGATTTCGATTCAGCCATGCCTATGATTCAATTACCAATTACCAATCCAGTTCAAGAAACCACTTCCGCCTCGGTCTGTGTCTGTGTTCGCTTTTGTAAAAGCTGAATAATGGCTGCTTTTTCCAATAAGCCCACGAGCGCCCCACCCTCGCGCAAGACTACTAGTGACGGCAGTTGCTTACGTTCCAAAAGTTGAACCACATCTAGTAACGGTTCATCCGAAGTTACGGTTTCCAATTGTTCGATCGGTTGCATTAACTCTCGAACTTGAATATTCCACCAATCATTTGTGGGGACGGTCTTCATTGCCTCAACCGCAATTTCACCAATCAGTTGCCCTTCAGCATCTATAACTAGGTACTTGCGCCAGTTAGCTGGATTACCAATGACATAGTTGTTGGCAAACTCTCGCAAGGAAATATTCGCCGATACGATCGGGCTATTGGGGTTCACGGCATCGGCCGCAGTCAACCCACTTAGTTGCTTTTGAACCGTTGCTGCCTGAGAATAGCGAGTTGCATTTTGCAGTAGGAACCAACCAATCAACAATGTCCAGATGCTGCCGATGTTGCTTACACCCAGCAAATTCAGAAAGCCCAAGCTGATGCCAATCCAACCTAAAGCCTGTCCAGTCCGGCTAGCAAAAGCAATGCCGCTATAGGGCTTGCCAGTAATTTTCCAAACGATCGCCTTCAGTACGTTGCCGCCGTCCAGTGGCAGACCCGGCAGCAAATTGAACGCCGCCAAAATCAAATTAATGTAAGCGAGTAAACTGACAATTGCCGCTAGCGGGCCGCTAATTCCTGTAAAAAGATTAATAGCAGTGAAAACGCCAAACAGAATCACGCTAACAAGGGGACCGGCAATCGCCACCCAAAATGCCTCAGCCGGAGTTTTTGATTCCTCTTCCAGGCTAGCTAAGCCACCAAACAAAAATAGCGTAATCGAATTTACCGGAATTCCTTGCCGAATTGCTACAAAGCTGTGTCCTAACTCATGGGCTAGCACTGAAGCAAACAGTAACAGCGCTGCAATGAAGCCAAACCCCCAAGCTAGTCCTCCCAATTGCGGAAACACAAATCCTAGTTGGTTTCCATATTCCCAGGTGACAATCGCCAGAACCAGGAACCAGGAGACATTAATATAAAAAGGAATTCCAAACAAATTGCCAACGCGCAGGTTGCCGTTCATTTGTATCGACCCCCCTGGCTTTGAGCCATGATTATTTTTAACATAGTTCTATCGTAACGAAGTGTTAACAACGGTTTAATCTGTCAGATGATGTAATATCCGACTTGGTTTAGTGCGGGTTTTACTTCTTTAAGAATAAGGGATTCGGCAAAGGCAAGGGAAAGGGCTGCCTGAGAAAGGTTCGATCGCCCTCATTTGAAGCAGACCCAACCGGCTCAAACACTACAACAAACTCAGCATCGGGAACCAACCACCACATCGCCCGAGCGTGTCCTTCGGCATCCGATCGACTGCGAAAGCGATCGAGTATCACCCGCTGACAATTGGGCCACAGGCGAATCACCGCCTAGTGATTGAGGAGTTTATAGTAATTGGTAAGTGCTTCATCCCTACCCTTGTGAAAAATCCGATATTGGGAATTGCGGAAATGGATTGGGAATCTTGGGAATGATGTATTGCATCTCTCTCCACCATGCCATACAACCCTAAGATTCACCACAGACGATCGATCCGCCTACAAGGATACGACTATTCCAGTGCAGGAGCCTATTTCATCACCATTTGCACCCGCGATCGATTTTGCTGGTTTAGGGAGGTGGTAGATGGGAAAATGCGGTTTAATGAATGACTGCTTGCAGCGATCGTTGCATCAGCACCTGGGTGAGATGCCGACGATAGGGAGCACTGCCTTGAGCATCATTGATGACCTCTGCTAAGGGCAAATGACGATCGAGGGCTTGCGTCAATTGCTCAGAAGTTGGAATACTGAAAAACTCAATCAACCGAGGCACTGTGACACAACCGCTGATGCCAAACCGGACACGATCGGTTGCAGGATGATACGCCGCGACCACGATTGTTAATGCCAATCCTGCCGACGCCAGACACAACCGTTTGTAGCTTACCTGCCATTCTAGGTTGGCAGCCGGAACCCAAATTTGGCGCAGCACCTCGCCGGGTTGCAGAATCGTCTGGCGCAGCCCGGTTTGAAACTGAACGGCCGGAACAGTACGAGCGGAGCCGTCTAGGGAGATGATTTGGTACTGGGCATCGAGGGCTACCATGGCCGGTGCAAAGGTTCCGGCGGGGATGGCCAAGCACAGATTGCCCGCGATCGTTGCCACATTTTGCACCTTAAATGACGCCAGTTCACGGACGGCTTGCTGCAACGCGACTATTCCCGTCCAACTAGCTGGATAGGTTTCTTGAAGCAACCGACTCATGATGCAAGTTGCCCCGATCGTCAGTCCATCCGATGTGATCTTGAATTCAGACCATCCCAACCCGTGCAGATCAACCAGGGTATGGGTTTGTGGTCGCGGTTCCGAGAACATCCAAGTGCCCCCGGCCAGCCAAGCCCAGCCCGGTTGCCAAGTTGTAATCTGATCCAAGGCGGTAGGTCGCAGATAGGTCTCGATCGTGTGCAAATCCATAAGCTGCGTGCAGAGAATAAGCCGTATCCGTGAACTGAATTTGATTTGCTGCAACGAGTTAACCAAATCGCAGCGTCATAAAGATATATCGCGTGACGAAGATCAGCGCTAGAATCCAAGTGACAGCCGGAACTTCATTCGATCGCCCCTGAAAGGTTTTGAGAATGGGATAGGCAATCAATCCGGCCGATAGCCCTTCTGCGATCGAGAATCCTAGGGGAATGAAAAAGATGGTCAAGAAGGCGGGAATTGCTTCTGTTAGGTCATTCCACTTAATATGCACCACGCTCATCATCATCAACACACCCACAATCAGCAGGGCTGGGGCTGTTGCAAAGGCGGGAATCGCTTCAAAAACAGGCGATAGAAACAGCGCTACCACAAATAGCAGTGCCACAACCACCGCTGTAAAGCCAGTGCGTCCCCCTTCAGAAATGCCAGCCGCCGATTCTACATAGGTGGTAACGCTCGAGGTTCCTAACACGGCCCCTGCCGTGGTGGCAATGGCATCAGCCGTGAGCGCTTGGTTAGCGCGAGGCAGTTCGCCATCTTCACCAATGTAGCCTGCTTGCTTGCCCACGCCCGCCAACGTGCCGATCGTATCAAACATATCGACAAACAAAAAGACGAGGAGTGCTGCCAGAAAATCAAAGAAGTTAGCCGCATTCAAACCAGCTAGACCTGTGATGGCAACGCCAAAGAGATCGGCTGGAAAGACCGGGGCTGCCAAAAACCCACTAGGGGGAGCCGCCACGCCAAACACCCATCCCAGCAACGCTGTGCCAATAATGCCCCACAGCAATGCTCCTTTGATGCGTCGTAACATTAGAAACGCGGTTAAAAAAATTCCCACCGTTGCCAAAATTGTGGCAGGTTGCCTGAAACTACCAAAGGAGGTCTTGGTGACTTCATCCGCCACGATTAAACCTGCGCCACCTGTTTCAACGGCTCCACTTAGCCCAATGTAAGCGAGGAATAGGCCAATCCCCACGCCAGTGGCTACCTTGATCACATCCGGTACAGCGGTAATCAAATGCCGCCGAATATCGGTGACTGTGAGAAGAATAAAAATAATGCCTTCTACAAATACACAGGCTAGCGCCAGCCGCCAATCGATGCCCAATCCCAACACCACCGAGTAGGCAAAGAAAGCATTAATTCCCATCCCCGGAGCCAGCGCGAACGGGTACTTAGCCAGCAGTGCCATAATCAACGTTCCGATCGCCGATGACACCGCCGTAGCAATTACCAATTCACTGAATAAATCTCTCGGTTCATTCAAAAAGATGGCATCGGAAAGAATTAATGGATTCACCACCAAGATATAGGCCATGGTCATAAACGTGGTTAGACCTGCTAGAATCTCGGTGCGAAACCCCGTGTGGTAGTAATCAAACATGAAGTAGCGAGCAATCGCCGCTTGCCATCCACTGTAGGAAGGTGGTTCTTGAAACGGTTCCTGTTCTCTTTCTTCCAGTCCTAAATCGATTTCATTGCTCATTTGATTATGTGTGATTATACATCTCCCGAATCATGCCTTATCTTCTAGCCAAGATTGGCCGCGTTTTGTTACCAACTACACCACTGTGTAGGGGAATTGTGATTTTGTACCGAGTAATTTTAAATCAGACTGGCTGCTGTCCCACTGCTTGGGTATATGCCAAATTTCCCAAAATGTAGGTGGCTTGCACCGCCCGATCGTCTCCTAAGATCATGAGAGCAAAGACCCGATCGGCTAGTTCTTCTAACGAGGTTGCTGTTGCAGTAGGATTACGCACAGCCAGCAGAGGGGTGGGGCGTAGATCCAGCACAACAAAATCTGCCTCTTTACCTACTTCAAAATTGCCCAGGCGATCGTCTAGCATCAGCGCTCTTGCTCCTCCAAGTGTGGCAAGAAACAGAGCTTTGAAGGCAGATAGCTTTTGTCCACGCAATTGGGCTACCTTATAAGCCTCATTGGCGGTTTGCAGCAGCGAAAAACTGGTTCCGGCTCCCACATCCGTTCCAAATCCAACCTTAACGGGACTCTCGGCTGATTTGGCTCGCTCTAGGTTAAACAAGCCACTGCCCAAAAATAAGTTGGAAGTGGGACAAAAGGCGATCGCTGCTCGCGCTTCAGAGAGCCGTTGAAATTCGTCCTCGCGCAATTGCACCCCATGCGCAAACACCGATCGCTCTCCCACTAACCCAGCGCGATCGTACACATCCAAGTACCCGGCTGCCTCTGGAAAAAGTTGTGCCACCAACTCCACTTCCTTCACATTCTCCGACAGGTGCGTGTGCAAATATACATCAGGAAATTCTTGCAGCAAAGTTCCAGCCAAACGCAGTTGCGCTTCTGTGGAAGTGACAGCAAAACGGGGCGTAATAGCATAGCGCAGACGACCTCGCTTGTGCCATTTTTGAATCAACCGCTTACTCTCTTGATAAGCGGTTTCAGGCGTATCCGATAGAAAAGACGGCGCGTTGCGATCCATCAACACCTTGCCAGCAATCATGCAAAGGTTGCGCTGTTCTGCCGCTTCAAAGAATGCATCCACTGACTCTGGATAAACGGCCGTGAAGACCAGAGCCGTCGTTGTCCCATTTTTGAGCAATTCATCTAGAAAAATTGCGGCGATTTGTTGCGCATAGGATTTGTCTTGAAACTTTCCTTCTATAGGAAATACGTATTGATTTAACCACTCCAACAATTGCTCACCATAGGCTGCAATCATTTCGGTCTGTGGAAAATGAATATGGGTGTCAATAAAGCCTGGCAGAATTAGTTTATTGGTATAGGTTGTTACGGTCACATCAGCGTACTGAGCCTTCAGGGCTTCGTATGGTCCCAAATCTTTCACTCGCCCATTCTCTAGAATTAATAACCCGTCTGCAATGTACCGCACACACTCAGCTTCAGGCTGATAAAACGGATCTCCTATAAAATCAAGAAATGCAGAGCGAAAGGCTTGATAGCCAGAACTGTAGTCTGGTTGGCTGAAAGGAGACATAGGCTTAGGGGAAATGAATGCTCAACGACTATAAGGTTAAAGAAATTAAAGAAACAAGTATAAAGGGATTAGCCGAATTGGTGAACCCTCTAAGCTCTCAAAGACTTTCACCAGTCGCACACAAAAATAACGCGAGGCTGTCAATCACCTCGCGCTTCAACCGTTGAGTAATAATTCTGTACTGATTCCACACTAGTTGCTGTCTCTTCATAAGATGTAAGCAGCAAATTTATTCGTGTCAATGTACATCACTGACAGTCAATTCTATTCAAATTCTGTTGTCAATCGTTATTTGTCGAATGATGTAGTAAAAGTCACAGGAATGTATAGATTTTATTCAAACCAGGAATGGTTGGCTTCAAGTTGATAAAGTTCCTCTAACCAAGCCTTGACTTCTTCATTCGCGTGAGTTGGAAAAATTGGAGCATGGATTCCCTGTTGCCAGCCGTAAAAATACCACCAGTCTAAATCACCATAGTGTAAGTTAGGTTCATCCTCACTGAGGAAGTCGATCGCCTGTTGCCATAGCTCTTGCAATCGTTGCCAAATTCCCTTCGATGATTTCCGCTCAGCACAAGGTTGGTTATAGATTCGTTCCAATTCCATACGTACACGACGCTGTTCATCCATCTGCATGAGGATCACCTTCCAATAACAATGCTGTTGTAAAAGTACCCACAGCCCTCGCCGTTCCTACCTAATGCCTAACACTCACTAACAACTAACTATCATCAGCGCTATGAATGCTTCTGCTCAAACTTGTGTATTAGGTGCAGCTTACTAACACAGGCAAATGTAAGCTCATTGCAAAATTCCCTAAAGCGGGAGTCGCAGTAGCGAGGGAATGCCGTAACTTCCCCAATAATTAAGTTAAATGGAAGCAAACACAGCCAACCTCTCTCGTTTGGGTTAGAGCCAGTCAACCATACGGGTGATTTTTAGACAAATCTTTTGATACACATGATTTTCGCGATCGGTTAAATCGATTTTTGTTACTGCCTGTTACCCCGTGCTGCTGAGATCGTTGTGATGAGGGTGTGTTATGCTTAGCAGTCGTTAAAATTATTTCGATACAAATTAACTGTGACAACGGTTGATCAGCCCTCCCTATTTTCTACTTTGCCACCACCTGTGCAATCGCCCAGTTCATTGATTGCGGGTTGCCCTCTGAGTGATGAAGCCCTGCAAACTTGGAAACAGCGAATTGTTACATTTCAGCACCACGTGCAAACGACTGGATCGGTACAGCAAGGCAATTTGTTTGATGATGTAACGCAGATCACTTTACCCGATTGGGTGAGGTCTGCGGAGGTCGATTCTGATAACATTGATCCATTCACACTACCGCAGCAAAACACGGAATTTTGGCGCTGGAAAATCAATGATGTAGGGATTGCTGCGCTTTATTTTGTGATTGATTATCAAGCTACTCTCTTACTTTATGTTGGCGAAACGGTGAAATCTAACCAACGTTGGAAAGGAGAACACGATTGCAAGCGTTATCTGATGAATTACGTTTCTGCCCATCGATCGCTCAATCTCCCAGTGCAAGTCAATATTAGTTTTTGGGCAAAAGCTCCAGTGCAAACCCGACCCCGTCAACGGCTAGAATCGGCTCTCATCCGCAAGTGGCGATCGCCGTTTAATAAAGAAAACTGGGAGTTTTGGGGAACACCTTTTGTTGGAGGGAACTGAAACTTTGAAAAAGTAAAGCATGAAAGATGTGGGGTAGAAGCCGATGCGCACAGGCTCCTGCACCCCACTTCTCCATACTTCATTGGTTTGGAATGACCTGAATGCCAAGCTGACAGTAATTGAGCAAAGTCTTAGTAGAGCGGAATCCCATTCGGATCAAAAGGCCAGTACGCACCAGCAGGAGGAGTAACCCATATTCCAGAAGGATTTAAATTTGGGTTAATCAGTAAATTATCTAGCTCCACACAGGCAGCTTGACTGCCCTGCCAACACGCAACTCTAAGTTGCTGATCCCGCAGCATCAAATCGTTAATAAATTGATCAGTGTCCCGCTGAATTTGACCTACACCACGCAACAAATCGTTTAGTTCGGGATTGGTCGTTTGTGCATAAGAGACAGGTGCAAAAA
Organism: Thermocoleostomius sinensis A174; assembly: GCF_026802175.1. NCBI lineage: Bacteria > Bacillati > Cyanobacteriota > Cyanophyceae > Oculatellales > Oculatellaceae > Thermocoleostomius > Thermocoleostomius sinensis. The sequence continues at coordinate 607,728 of NZ_CP113797.1, forward strand.
TTGTCAGACTAAGGGACAGACTAACGAAAGCCATTGCTGATGAAAAAGCCTTAATCATGGTATTTCTACCTCCAATTATCGAATAGAATAAGTGAACAGACTTTGCAATAATTTCTAGAATTACGAGGAGATTTTGCTGAGTAATATTTTCTGCAAAATCTTCTTACCTATTAAGATAGAATGCTATCTTCGGGAGCGTATTCACGTTTTATGCGGTTTTTTGCAGTTTTAGGTATCTGCGTCCCTAAACTTACCTGAAGTCTTCTAAACTTAACTTGACAGTCCATAGCGTCGGGAGGAACTATTTTGCGCCAGATTGATACTTCAACTCAAGCAACCAACTTAAATAGTTTTGTGCCACCTCAAACCGAGTTTGTCACCGCCAATATCATTGACGATTTATTGGGGGGAGGCTCGGTTGATGGCATTATCCGCAATGGCACAAGCGCCGATGAGGTATTGCGAGGCACCAATCGGCGCGATCGACTGAATGGCGGCGGCGGCGATGACGAAATCTTTGGTCGGGGTGCTAGCGATACCCTCGATGGTGGAAGTGGTGACGATGAAATTGAAGGGGGAGATGGCAACGATCGCATCCGGGGAGGACGAGGCAATGATGAAATTCAAGGGGATAGCGGTGATGACGAAATTAGAGGGGACAGTGGCGATGACGAAATCAATGGCAATGCAGGCAATGATGAGATTCAAGGCGATGGTGGCGACGATCGCATTCGTGGCGATGCAGGTGACGACGAGATTCAAGGCAACAGCGGTAATGATCGATTATTTGGTGGTAAAGGCAGTGACACGCTTCGGGGTGGCGACGGTAACGATGAAATTCGGGGAGATGCAGGCGATGACACGCTTCGGGGAGATGCAGGCAATGACACGCTCAGCGGTGGCAGCGGTAATGACTTGATACAAGGAGATAGTGGCGACGATGAGTTGGCAGGTGGCAATGGTAATGACACTTTAGACGGTGGCACTGGAGCCGATCGCCTCAGAGGACGCAAAGGCAACGATGAATTGCTGGGACAGGAAGGCAATGATTTGCTGATTGGCGATGCTGGCAACGATCGCTTAGACGGTGGCGATGGTAGAGATACGCTACAAGGCCGCGCAGGACAAGACACATTGACAGGGGGGGGCGGCAATGACTTATTGTCCGGCGATCGCGGCGATGATTTGCTGCTGGGCGGTGCCGGTCAAGATCGAATGCAGGGCGGTGGCAATCAAGATACATTTGGTTTGCAAATAGGTAAGGGGTTTGCCCTGATTGTAGATTTTCGACCAGGGCAAGATCGATTGGGTCTTACGGATACGCTCACCTTCAGTCGGCTGACCTTCTCACAGCGACGTACCGCAGCGGTTATTCGGTTTCAGGACGATAAACTAGCTGAGCTAGAAGGCATCACTGCCAGTACGCTCACTCCCAACGATTTTGTGTTTATCTAACCTAAATATCAAATAGCTTCTCTCCTTCCTCCCACATCAGTTAAAATAAACAGCCTCTCATCAAATCAAGGATGGTATTAACAATCCGTAAAATCAGTTAGTAAGAAGCCGTCGTTACCGCTTTAACCAGTTCACAATCAACTCATAATCAATCGAATGATCAATCGAACGATGCACATTACTCGATCTCGCTTTCTACGCCAGTGGGCGCTTGGGTTGCTCAGCTTTATTTGCGTACTAACCTTTGCGGCCTGTGGCTCTGGTACCCCCTCTACAAATACCCCTAACCCTGCTGATACAGGGGAAACCTCTGGAAACACGACCCTCAGAGTGGCGCTTGATCCAACTTTTCCTCCGTTTCAAACTACAACCAGCGGTGGTGGGTTTGAAGGTTTTGATATTGATTTAATCAACGCGATCGCCGAAGCCGAAGGGTTAACCTTAGACATGCAAGGACTGCCGTTTGATGGCATCATTCCGGCATTGCAAGCAGGTACAGTCGATCTCACCATCAGCACCATGACAATCACGCCCGAACGGGCCCAAGTGGTAGATTTTTCTCGTCCTTACTTTAAATCAGGACAGGCAATCGCTGTGCAAGAGTCTAACTCGGATATCACGTCCTACGACGCCCTCGCTGGCAAACGTATCGCCGTACAAATTGGCACTGTTGGGGCCGATCAAGCCAATAAGGCCAACGCCGCTGATGTCCGTACGTTTGACAACACTCCCCTGGCCCTACAAGAACTTGCAAATGGCAATGTCGATGCCGTAATTGGCGATGCTCCGGTGATTCTTTACGCGATTAAATCCGGTAGTGCCTCGGGTATTAAAGTCGCTGGAGAATTGTTAACCGAAGAATATTACGGTATTGCAGCACCCAAAAACTCGCCTAACCTAGAAGCGATCAATGCTGGCTTAGCCACGCTCCTAGAGAACGGTACGTACAGAGAGATTTACCAAAAGTGGTTTAGTGGCGAACCATCTGAATTACCAGAACAAGCTCCAATTTAGGTAATCAGTAATCGGTAATCGGCGACTCCCCACTCCCGACTCTCCACCCCCACTCCCTATTCTCAACTCGTGCTACAAGCGTTAGACATCATTGCTAATGCGCTGCCCACTCTGTTGCAAGGCGCATTGATTACTCTACAACTCACCGCCATTTCCATCGCCTTCGGTCTAGTAGCGGGTTCTCTAATTGGCATTGCTCGACTGGCTCCATCGCCGTTGATTCGGGTTTTGGCTAGAATCTATGTCGATTTTTTTCGAGGTACGCCGCTGTTGGTGCAAATTTTCATGATTTACTTTGGCATTCCCGCCTTGGTGCGATCGTTGGGATTGTCCTTTACTTTCAACCAGTGGACAGCCGCGGTCATCGCTCTCAGTCTAAATAGTGCCGCCTACATTGCCGAAATTGTTCGCGCTGGCATTCAATCGATCGAATTAGGTCAACGGGAAGCCTCAGAATCCCTAGGGCTTGACCCTGTTCAAACCATGCGCTACATCATCTTTCCACAAGCTTTCCGTCGCATGATTCCGCCTCTGGGTAATGAATTCATTAGTATGCTCAAAGATACTAGTCTTGTAGCGGTGATTGGCTTTGAAGAACTGTTTCGGCGCGGTCAGCTTGTTGTTGCCCAAAACTTTCGAGCCTTCGAGATTTACTTTGCTGTTGCTCTGGTCTACCTCACCCTCACCCTGCTCTCTTCCCAAATCTTTAGCCTATTGGAATGGTGGATGAACCCGATCGAACGCCTCAAACGCCGTCCTATTGGCGATCGAGGATAGGGGAAGGGGACAGGGAGTCGGGAGTAGAAAATCGGGAATCGGGGAGAGATTGATTCATCTGCTTATCCACCCGAATCCTTGAAACTGTAAAATAGTTGGAATCGCTCCAAAGAGGCCGAGTTCAGATCATGACCCACTCTACCGACATTAAGACGTTAGGACAATGGATGGCAGCAGATTTCAGCAACCAAGAGCAGGCGTTTGAAAATCCGCCTTTTTTTGCGCACATTCGTGTCTGTATGCGCCCACTGCCAATCGAGCTATTGTCGGGAATTAGCTTTTTTGTCGAACAGGCCTATGATTACATGCTGAATGTACCCTATCGCGTGCGGGTACTAAAACTGATTGAACAGAGCGATCGCATTGCCATCGAGAACTATGTGTTAAAAGATGAAAAGCCGTTTTATGGAGCATCTCGCGATTTGCCTCGACTACACACTCTCACGGCGGATAACTTAGAAAAGTTGCCAGGTTGCAACATGCTAGTAGAGTGGACTGGGCAAAGCTTCCTGGGACAGGTTGAGCCGGGCAAGGCTTGTATGGTTATGCGGAAAGGAAAAACCACCTACCTTGACAGCAAATTTGAGATCGATGCCCAAAAATTTATTAGTTGGGATCGCGGCTTAGATCCAGAAACTGATGAATTGGTTTGGGGGTCAGTAGCAGGGCCATTTCAGTTTGTGCGCTGGTCAACGTTTGCCGATGAAGTGCAATGACGACAAGCTAGAGAGCAACCTTGGTTTCTATCATTGGATAAACCTAATTTGGGCAGATTCCGGCTTTCGTCCGGTATGATGTCAGGATAATGACCATTTTACTGTTGATTTTCTAGCCCTCACCTAACCTTTCCATCGATCGGTGTCATGAAAAAAATTCGTCGTTTATTGCTCTTGCCGCTCCTGGCTATCTTCACAGCTGGCGTGTTGATTGCATGTGCGGGTGGCGGAACCAACAGCGCCAACCCAACTATTCGAGTGGGTTCCAAAGACTTTACAGAGCAGTTCATTATTGGTGAAATGTATGCTCTGGCGTTGGAGCAAGCTGGGTTTCAAGTCGATCGAAAACTGAATTTGGGAGGTACACCCGTTGCCCAGGCTTCCCTTGAAAGCGGCGAGATTGATCTCTATCCAGAATATACGGGGACGGGGCTTCTGACGGTATTGAAGTTGCCAACCAATACCGATCAACAGGCAGTATTTGAGCAGGTATCTCAGGGCTACAAGGAGCAATTTAACCTGGTTTGGCTAGATCCCGCTCCTATGAATAATACCCAAGCCCTAGCCATGACGCAGGAAGGATCGCAACGCTTGGGAATTACATCCATTTCAGAGATGGTCGCTAAAGCGGATCAGGTAACCATGATTGGCCCACCGGAGTTTGAAGCCCGAGAGGATGGACTTCCCGGGATCAAAGCCAAATATGGAGACTTTACCTTGAAGGCTTATAAAGCCGTTGATCCGGGCTTGAAATATAAAGGGTTGACGGATGGCGAAGCTGATGTGGCAGTGGCTTTTGGGACGGATGGCGAAATCAGTGCTTTTAATCTAGTGGTCCTAGAGGACGATCAAGGGTTGTTTCCTCCCTATCAAGTAGCTCCGGTAGTGCGACAGGAAGCACTGGATGCTAATCCAGGTATTGCCGATGCATTAAATGCACTTGCGCCCAAATTAACCAACGAAACGATGCAGCGTCTCAATTATGAAGTTAGCGGCAATCAACGCGAGCCTGCTGAGGTGGCTAGAGAATTTCTCACTCAAGAAGGGTTGATATCAAAGGTGCATCGGTAATGGGCACCGGCAATAGATGAACGATGAACTGCGTTGATTATCTAAGTTGTTTGCTGGCCAACTTGATCGGTTTGGCGGCCCGACTGCTGTCACTCCTCTCCATTTCTAGTTTTGGAGCGTCCCTGTGAGCACTATTCGTTTCGATCGCGTCTCTCTTCGCTTTCCTGGTTCGCCTCGCCCGGCTGTCGATCGGTGCAGTTGTGAGATTGAATCGGGCAAGCTAGTGGTGATTTTGGGACATTCCGGCTGCGGCAAGACAACGTTGCTGAAGATGGTCAACCGGCTCTATGAACCTACTGAAGGTAAAATTTATCTGGGCGATACCAACATTCGTCAAATTAAACCAACAGCACTGCGGCAGCAAATTGGCTATGTGATTCAGCAATCGGGTTTGTTTCCGCACATGACCGTGGCGCAAAATGTAGGCGTTGTCCCAAAATTGTTGGGCTGGAATCGATCGCGTACACAGTCTCGCATTGACGAGCTACTAACGTTGGTGAAACTGCCGCCCAATGAATATCGCCACCGTTACCCAGCCCAGCTTTCTGGTGGGCAACAACAACGGGTGGGCTTAGCCAGAGCCTTGGCAGGCGATCCAAAAGTGATGTTGATGGATGAACCGTTTGGGGCGATCGATGCCATTACCCGTACGGGCTTACAAGACGAAATTCTGCGGCTGCAACGTCAACTCAACAAAACAATCTTGTTTGTATCCCATGATGTAGAAGAGGCGCTGCGGCTAGCCGATCGTCTCATGATTATGGAAAATGGGCAGATTGTGCAATACGATACCCCTTTCAACGTGCTGACAAAACCAGCCAGCCAATTCGTGCATGACTTGGTAGGAGCCGATGACATGGTGCGACAACTCAGTTTGCTACGGGTGGAGACCGCGATGATGAATGCACCGGAAAATTACAGTCACAACGGTGAACCCATAATCGATCGCGATGATAGCCTGCGCGATGCCCTGTCGCTGATTCTTAAAACTGGAGCCGGACGGCTGGCCGTGCAAGATAATGGCGCAACCGTTGGGGTTCTGACTCTGGAACACATTCGAGACTCAACAAGCTTGGTGGCTAGCACTTAAACACACAGGTGTTGAAGACCAACTTGAATTCAGCCACGCCGAAATTTTTATTTTTAAGCTGAAGTTTAAAGTTTAAGCAAACTTCGATTGTTTCCGCAGTCGATGGGGAATCTTTAACAATAGCATTGCCATCCCGCGCTTTTCTCATTGGCTGAAGCGTTTGGTGACTCTCGTTTGTTTATTCCCACCTTCTTTTGTTGCTATCCATCCAGGCTTCTGATACCGCTTTAAACCATCTCTGCGACAGATGAACCGCTCATGAGTGAGATTCGCGAATCGCCCTTACCCGATCTGCCACGTTCTCAATTTAAATTAGTATGACTTCTCTGGGCGATCGTGAGGCAGAGATCAATGAGCGATGTGTAGCAACCATTTTTGCATGGGAAGCAAACCTCTCTTTGCAGTTGTTGTTATTGCTGATTCCTCTGACGGTTGCGTGAAATTTTATGAGAACTCTTGCTTCTACTTCCCTACTTGATTCAAGCCAGTCTTCCTCAATCGTGGTGGTTGATGCCGCTCTCCCAGACTACCCTAGTCTAATCAACGACTTGGCCTCTCACCATGAGGTTATTGTTCTCCATCCTCACCAAAACGGTATTACGCATCTCGCTCGCTTGCTAGCCGATCGCACAGTCTCGGTTCTACATCTGTTTTGTCATGGTGCACCTGGCTGCCTTTTTCTAGGCAATGCCCAGTTGACGGGTAACACGCTCGATCGGGCGGCGGTGTGGGTGCGGCAGTGGTTGGGGCAGCAGAAAGCCAAGCATCGCGCACCGTCGTTACTGCTGTATGGTTGTCAAGTGGGAAAGGGAGCGGTAGGAGCACAGTTTGTTCAACGGTTACATCACGTCACAGGAGCCAACATCGCCGCAGCCAGTCAGGTGATAGGGGCAGGTAATTGGACATTGGATACCCAAGTAGGCAACGTTGAAGCCAGTGTGCCTCTCAGTGCATCGATGCAGCAGCAGTATGCTGGACAGTTAATGCCGCCTGGCCCATCGTTGATCGAAGATCCAATCAGTGGCTTGTTGCCGCAGGTGGGATATGGAGCCGTTGCCTGGCGAGATTTCGATCGCGATGGGTTAGCTGATTTTCTGATAACGGGCGAAACCGCAGAAGGCTATGTTAGCCGACTTTACCGCAATACAGGCAATGGCTTTGTGGAGGTCAACACTTCCTTGCTGGGAGTCAACAACAGTGCTGTGGCCTGGGCAGACTACAACGGGGATGGACGCCTCGATTTCATCATGACGGGCGATCGCGGCGATGGACTGGGTTATATTAGCAAGCTGTATTATCAAACAGAGTCAGGATTTACCGAAGATACAAATATCACCTTGCCAGGCATTTTCCGGGGCGCGGTGGCCTGGGCAGACTATAACAATGACGATCGACCGGATTTGTTGCTCACAGGCAATAGTTCAGGAGGGCGCATCAGCAAGCTCTTTCGCAACACAGGCCGGGGACTGGCCGAAGACACCAGCATCCGCCTACCAAAAGTTAGCAACAGCGCGGTAGCCTGGGCAGATTACAACAGCGATGGCAAATTAGACTTCATCCTCACAGGCAACACAGCCAATGGGCCAATCAGCAAGCTGTATCGTAATACTGGTTCTAGTTTTATAGAAGACCCTGACACAACCTTGTCCGGCGTTGAACATGGAGCCATCGCATGGGGAGACTATACCGGTGATGGCAAGCTAGACTTCATTCTCACGGGCAAGTCTGGAAGCTCGATTGTCACCAAGCTTTACTACCAAACCGATAATGGCTTTGTTGAAGATACTAGTACATCGTTGCCAGGCGTTCGCGACAGTTCGGTGTCCTGGAAAGATTATGATGGCGATGGGCGCTTGGATCTACTGTTGACAGGCTATGACGGACAAGCCGTAATCAGCAAACTGTACCGCAACACAGGCACGAGTTTTATTGAAGACACTAGTGTTCGGCTGGCACGAGTTCGGCACAGTTCCGTTGCTTGGGGATATTACAACGGCGACAGCAAACCCGATCTGCTGTTAACGGGGTTCAGAGGTGGAAACTTTTTCACCAAGCTGTACAGAAATACGACTCCGATCTCTAATGCTCCTGTGACACCTTCCGATTTTAATCGCGATGGCAACGCGGATATCCTCTGGCGGCATTCTACGCAAACACAAACGCGCCTGTTCACAATGAATGGTCCTGAGAGAATTGCCCACGCCCAATCGCTTGATGTTGCCACTACCTTTCGACCCACCGTGGCCGACTTCAATGGCGATGGTAAAAGCGATATTTTTTGGCATAATCCTAACACGGGAGCAAATCGCCTGTTCTTAATGGATGGCTCTACTGCCTATGTCAATACTAAGGTGCTGACGATGCCTTCAAGCTTCCAGATGACAGGCACGGGGGATTTTAACGGGGATGGCAAAAGCGACATCCTCTGGCAGGGGAATGACGGCAGTAACCGTGTATTTCTAATGAATGGCAGCACCACGGTGAGCAATGTCAAGATACTCAGTACGCCAACCAGTTGGCGGGTGCAGGCGATCGCCGATTTCAATGGCGACAACAAGGATGATGTGCTGTGGCGTGATTCCAGTACTGGGCAAAACCGGATGTTTCTAATGAACGGCAGTACCGTTGCCACAAATGCCAAACTGTTGGCAATGGATAGCAGCCATACGGTCGCGGCTGTGGCCGACTTCAATGGGGATGGCAAGGCTGATATTCTGTGGCGCAATGCTAGTACGGGGGAAAACCGGGTGTTTCGCATGGACGGCACTACTGCCACCTCAACGCCCATGTTGTCGATAGGAGTCGGGTTTGGGGTCGCTGGTACGGGCGATTTTAGTGGGGACGGCACATCCGATCTGCTGTGGTATGACGAAACAACCGGAACCGCAAGGATCTTTCTCATGGTAGGAGGCAGTGTGGACGCATCAGGCAATGCTGCGATCGCCTCACCAGGAGCAGGCTATCGGGCAGTAATTGCAGACTTCAACGGGGATGGCAAGGCTGATATTCTATGGCATCACAGCACTAGCAACCTAACAAAGCTGTACATCATGAATGGAACACAGGTAATAACCGATACCTTACTTAATGCCCCGGGTGTAGGATGGCAGCCGATCGCCCCCGCCACTACCCTGACCGCGTTGGGGTAATTGGGGCAGCAACTGCAATCGTTGGGATGCTGGTTAAACCACATTTCTTTTCGCCTACCCCCAATCCCCCAGCCCCTTTAGCTCATCTGCACCGGCAGGGTTGCGCCCTGGGTTCGCCACAATTGCTCTAAATGGGTAGCGGGCATGGTTAAGTACAATACGTCCCCTGGCGTGAGTTCAACTTCCAACAAATTCCAGCCATGGGTGGTTTGCCGTTTAGTTTCTAGGTAAAGCGGAACTAGATCTGTATCGATCGCTACGTCTTGAATGCGCTTGCCGCAGAACGGATGCGCCGGGGTAATTAAGGTAGACAACGCTACCCATAAAATATCGGCTGTCATTCCATTTCCCAGCACTCGTCCTCCTAATGCCGCCGCTGCGAACGAAGGAGCCGCCAACTCAACCGGACTGAGGACGGCTTCAAAGTCAAAAACCTGCTGAGCAAGATTGGCAAACTGCGGATCTTGACTGCGGACAATGACGGGGATTCTAGGCGCTAGCCCTTTGACAGACAAAGCGATCTCTAGGTTGATGACATCATCGCTTGTCACTGATAACAAAGCGGCGGCTCCACCGACGCGGGCAGTTTGCAAGGTTGTAGCCACTTTCGCATCGCCAATAATTACAGGCACTTTCAAGGCTCGCGCCACATTCAAAAAGCGATTGTTGGGATCATGTTCGATCACCACAATTTCGCAGCCATTTGCATGAAGCTGCTGCAAAACTTGAACACCTACGCCTCCCAGTCCACAAATAATGTAGTGATTACGATGAGGAACGCGAGCAGTATTCCAAAATTCTTGAAAGCGGGTTCCCAAAATCAAATCATTCAGCAGCGCATAAAAAATACCGATCACCGCTGCTCCAACTAACATCATCAATACGGTGAACACTTTGATATCAGCCGGAGCCATTTCAGCGACTTCTTCACCCCCCCCCGCTCCGGTAATCATACCAACCGAAAAATAAAGCGCGTCTATAACTGAAACGTGGGCGCTGGCGGCTGTGTAGGTGACCGTAGCAATCAAAATTGTCAGCAGGAGAACGATCGTCACCAGAATAGTAGGGCGGATATGCTGTTGAAAGTAGCGCAATCCTACCAAAAGGTTCAGCATTTGCTGTCGGACGGTGCGCCGAGCCGAGTGATTTCGCGGTTGAGTGGCAATAATCAATCGATCGCCATATTCTAAATGACGACCGCTGAGCACAGCCGACACCAAGTCCATTTGCATGTAGGCAGGAAGATAGTAAATCAACATTCGCGATCGTTCTTCCCAAAGTTCGCTGAGCTTGCGCCCCAACCAAGGATGATCTTCATCGATATATTCTTCGCGAATGGGCCAAGTTTGGTTAAATAACCGCAACTGCCCGATCGCTCGATTGCCGAGCGCTGCAAACGCAAACACTGGAGCCGACAACGCTGCTACACTCATCGAAAAATGGCCCGGCAAAATGTGATCGAGCCGATCGCCCAAACTGTCATTAAAAAGCCGATTGATGATGCGAATGTGGGGATTGAGTACACGTGCCTGTGTCAACGCGGCTAAATTCACTGCATCATTATTAGATGCAAGGACAAGGGTTTGAGCGTCTCGAATGCCCGCTGCTAGTAGAATGGGGGCAGAACAAAAGTCGCCAATCAAAACCGTATTCGCCGCTATATCAGCTTCAAGATGAGGAAGCGGACGATCGTTAATGCCAATGACCGTAGCTCCTTGCAACTTCAGCAAGCTGTAAACCTTGTAGCCAGTACGACCCAAACCGCAAACAATAATTCGGGGCTTCATATAGCTGAGGAAATTGGCAGACCCATTCGATGTTGGTTCGTTCATCAGAAATTTTGTGTTTCCATAGCCCTCTATTGTTGGTTCACCAAAGTGACACGAACTGTAGCTGATGACACGGAGTGGAGATTTTTTAGTAAAGATTGCAAGGCGGCGCTTCGGACTCCTTCTAGCAACATCCGAATTCTTGCACTGATGCAACTTTCTGTGTCTTTTGCAGAGATCGATTGGGGCATACTACCTACACAGGCGGCAAGAGCGCCCCGCAACTGGTAAGTTTCTTATGTACCGACATCCAAGCTATAGGCGAATTGATCCTAAACTCAGCGCGATTCCCCGAGCGAAATCGGAGGCAGCGGCTTTTCTAGATTGCTATAAGTTAATGATTGAGAAGAAACGTTTACACCAAGAACTTGAGCGGATCGAGCGGCGGCAGCAACAAATTCTCGATCGGCTGGTTGCTTTGGAAGCACAAGTATTTGATCTGGAACAGACTACCGATCATCAGCGCCAAACATCACTCATTTTGCCTCAAACCAGTACGGTCACGCCTAAACAGTCCCCTGCTTCCTCTGCCTCTGAGCCATTCGATATATTGTTTTTACCGTACTGAATTTCTTAGAGTAAGGTAAGCTAAAGTTGCAAAATCCATCGAGCAACCAACAGGTAAATAAGCACGCCTAAAACATCTACCACCGTTGTGATGAACGGAGCCGACATCAAAGCCGGATCAAACTTCAGGGCTTTGAACAGAAATGGTAATGCAGAACCTGCCACTGATGCTAGTAGAGAAATAGCCAGCAGACTGATGCCCACCGACATAGCCACCCCCCAGTTGCGCTGTAATAGAAACGCCCACAGCGTGACCACAATCGCCAGCATGATGCCCAAAAGCAGCCCGGCAACCGCCTCGCGTTGAATAATGCGTAGCGATCTGCCCATTTCAACTTCATCGGTGTTTAATCCGCGAATCACTACAGTTGATGACTGTGCGCCAACATTACCACCCGTATCAATCAACAAGGGAATAAAGGCAGCTAATGCCACAACTTGTTCTAGCAAATCTTCTTGACTTTGAATGACTGCACTCGTGCCTGTATTGGTAACTAATAAAATCAGTAGCCAGACGACTCGCTTTCGTGCAACTGTGAACAAATTGGTGCGAAAATAACTTTCTTCACCCGCTTGAACACCACCTAAGGTATAGATATCCTCGGTAGTTTCTTGTTGAACCACGTCGAGAATATCATCAACCGTAATAATTCCCACTAAACGGCCTTCAATGTCCACAACAGGAACTGCTAAAAAGTCATAGCGTTGAATGATTCGAGCAACTTCTTCTTGATCAGTATCAGTACGGACTGAGATAATATCACGACTCATTACATCACCAATTCGTTGGTCGGGTGATGCCAAGACTAAGTCTTTTAGCGACAGAACGCCTCTAAGGTAGCGCCCATCGTCAATCACATATAAGTAGTAAATGGTTTCACGATCGTTTGCCAGTCTACGTAACTGCTCCAGTGCTTGTTCAATCGTCCAGGACTCCCGCAATGACACATACTCTGGTGTCATGATCCGTCCAGCCGTGTCGGGTTTATATCCCAACAACAACGCTGTAGCGTTGCGTTCCTCTGGACTTAGTTGATCAAGCAAGCGACGAACTATTTTGGCAGGTAATTCATCAAACAGCCTGGCTCGATCGTCGGGAGACATCCGATCGACGACATCCAAAAATTCTTGGCGTTTGAATTCAGCAATCAAATCTTGTTGAATGTCAGAGTCTAAATATTCAAAGACTTCGATCGCTTCATCTTTAGACAGCAACCGAAAGGCAATGGCCCGCTGTTCTTCAGGCAGTTCGCTGATGGCTTCGGCAATGTCTACAGGCGGAACCGGAACCAGCAGAGTTTTGGCTCCCTGCAAATTATTTTGATCCAGCAGGGCTTGAAGCTGCGATCGCACCAGAGCACGCAACTCGGTACGGGAAGCTGTCGATTGGGGTGGAGTTGAAGTCATACAGTTACTAAACGATCGAAGTTAGGTAAACAAAATAGTCTTAATTGAAAAGCGCAAGATAGCTAACATTTGTACCTCATGGAACGGCATTAGATTACAGATCTGCTCTTTAGTTTCTCTAGCATAAACGGTTCTGTCGAACAAGAAATAGGAATACAACTCAGAGAGACCGTTACTGAATCCAGCGATTTCGGATGATTTAGTCCTAATGTGTGTGTGAAACACTGTGGGCTAGCTTAGAAACGGAATGTGATCACAAGATGATGCTGACCGATTGCTTGCCCGTGATTCATCTAGGATAAAGAATAGTTCCAGTTGCTGGCAGTGAATTATGCAATCTCCCCCTCTTTCTTGCGATCGGGTTTTTCTATCCACTGTGCCCTCTAATGAGCAATCTCTGGCACAAGCTTTGCAACAACGCCGCCAACGCTTGGCAGAACAAATGGATGCGCCCGTGTTACTGTGGTCGGGTCGCAGCAGTGCCCGTAACTTTCCAGCGAATACCTATCCCTTTCGTGCCAGTAGCCACTTTTTGTATTTTGCCGGGCTGCCGCTAGACAATGTGGTGATTCGACTAGAAGCAGGTCGCATGGAACTGTTTATGGATGACCCGACACCCAGCGATCGACTGTGGCATGGGGCGTCGTTTACTCGTGATCGAGTGGCGGAACAAATTGGGGCAGCGGCCGCCTATCCGCTTTATCGCCTCAAGTCGTTTGCCGAGGGGGTAGCCACCATTCCTGTGCAAGATGCGGCGACTCGGTTGCAGCAATCGCAACTGTTAAACCGCATGATTACACCTGCCAATGCGTTGCAAGGTATGGATCAGGAATTAGCTAGGGCGATCGTCTCACTGAGGCTAACTCATGACGCCGCGGCCATAGGCGAAATGCGCCAAGCAGCGGCAGTTACCGTTGCGGCTCATCGAGCGGGAATGCAAGCTACCCGTACTGCTAAAACCGAAGCCCAGATCCGGGCCGCAATGGAAAGTGTAATTCTTTCGCACAATATGACGCCCGCCTACAGCAGTATTGTCACCGTTCACGGCGAGGTGTTGCACAACGATCGCTACCACAACCCGCTGCAATCGGGCGATTTGCTGCTGGCAGATGTAGGAGCAGAAACGGAATTAGGTTGGGCAGCGGATGTGACACGCACCTGGCCCGTATCTGGGCAGTTCTCCTCGACGCAACGGCAGATTTATGAGATTGTACTGGCGGCTCATGATGTATGTATTGAGAAGGCACGATCGGGCGTCGAGTACTACGATTTGCACCAGATGGCGGCTACGGTGATGGCGGCTGGATTAGTAGACGTAGGCATTTTGCGTGGTCGGGCAGAAGAGTTAGTAGAACAGGATGCTCACACCTTGTTTTTTCCGCACGGCATTGGTCATCTTTTGGGTCTGGATGTGCACGATATGGAGGATTTAGGCGATCTGGCTGGCTATGAACCCGGACGACACCGCAGCGATCGATTTGGCTGGTGTTATCTACGGCTGCATCGCCCCCTGCGTCCCGGCATGGTGGTGACGATCGAGCCTGGCTTTTACCAAGTGCCGGCCATTTTAGAAGACCCCGATCGGCGCGAAACCTATCGAGATTGGGTTAACTGGGAACGGCTAGCAGAATTTGCCGACGTGCGCGGCATTCGCATTGAAGACGATGTGCTGATTACCGAGGCAGAACCGGAGGTGTTGACGGCTGCTTTGCCAACACACCCAGAGGCGATCGAAGCTTGGGTGAGTGAAATCTAACCCTAACCCTGCAAGATAACCCTACAAAATAGCGGCAATTTCTTTCCAATACACCCGCTTAAACGGTTCCTCTTCACCTAGTTCATAGCGATTGACCAAGCCTCGACTGCGTACCGAAATCGTTCTTCCTTGTTTAATTACCACCGTACCGTTGTGGCGCAGATTCCGCACCAGCATCCATTCTGTTTCGGTGGGATCGTCCAAAATCACAATATCGCTGAAGTCATAGAAACACCCCTCTTGTTCCAACACATCTTCCCGGTATTCGGCGATCAGCAGATCGAGCTTAGGATGGCGCAGCAGGCTTTGAATCTTGGTGTTGTATGCTCCACCCATTTGTTTTTGCGATCGATTAATGAACACAGCATCACGACAAACCGCCCCGATCGTCCACGTAGGATGTTTCATCGTGATCTGATCGATGAGTTCTTCTAGTTCTCGTACCGAGACATAGTTGAAGCTGAGAATGGGAATGTGCGCATCTTCAGGGCGAGTAAAGAAGGTTTCAAGAATGCGATCGGTCACGTTGACACTTTTGCCTACAGCGGGCTTCAAGTGCATATACACCCCCGGAGCCGCATTAATTTCAACAATGCCAAACTGACCGTCTTTCCACGATCGAGCAATATCAGCCGTCAATACATCAATACCAAGGCAAACTAGATCAAAATGCTGTGCCACATCCTGCGCCAAGATGATGTTATCAGGATGAACACGATCGGTGGCATCAATGCTGAGTCCCCCCGCCGAGAGGTTGGCAACCTTGCGTAAATAAATCTCTTCACCTGGATCAAGCACTGTAGATAGCGACAGATACTGCTCCGCCAAATAGCGCTCCATCGCTTCGTCCTTGAGGATTTTTCCCAGCGGTGAAGTGGGTGTATCCAGGCGTTCGGGTTTGGCGTTTTCCCGTTCAATCAATTCCGCGATCGTCGATTTGCCATCGCCCACCACCGAGGCCGGACGACGTTCGGTGGCCGCCACGAACTTGCCATCCACACACAGCAGGCGAAAATCAAATCCTGAGATGCTTTGCTCCACAATGATCCGAATCGGCTGTCCCTCTGGGTGCGCTTCCAAGGCGCGATCGAAGGCAAATTCCAGGTCTGCATCGGTGTGCACATCTGCCGTTACGCCAATACCTTTGTGACCCACCACGGGTTTTACCGCCACCGGATAGCCAATCTGTTCTATCACTTGCAGCGCTTCATCATAGGTTCGGACAATATCGCCTTTGGGAACCGGAAATCCCAGCGTTGCCAAAAATGCTTTGCAGTCGTCCTTACGAGTGGTGAAGTCCGAGTCGAGGTGGCTATCGCGGTTAAACGTAGTGGCCACACCGCGCACTTGATTACGACCATAGCCATACTGCATCAGTCCCTCGTCGGGAAGGTAAAAAGCAGGAATCCCTTTGGCATGAGCCGAGCGCAGCAGTGCATATACCGTTGGCCCACCATAGACCGATCGCCGAAAGCGGGTTTGCAGCAGTTCAATTTGCGCTTCAAGTTGAAACGGCACATCCCGATTCAATGATTCCAGCCAATCCCACACCGCATATGCTACCCCTCGACTGGTGGATTCATGAATCGACTCGATCGCAATTCGACTCACGGAGCGATGGGAGCGATCGGCTATATCATCAGAAGGATGGAGGGTGTGCACCGCCCAATGCTCGCCATGCAAATTCATATTCAGCTTGCCTACTTCGATCGCCGTTTGAGCGACTAACTGTGCCAAGGATTCATAGTGTTGCTCACGGTGCTGCTCCAGAATGTGAGGATAACAGTGTCCGATCGCCTCAACGTAACGCTCTAGTGGCAACGGCTCGCCATAGCCTGAGAGTGCAAAATCGAACACAAACGCCCCCCGGTCTAGATAGGGATTGGGTCCGGCATAATGCTTGAAGTTGAACAAATCAAACACATCACTGCTTCGAGCATTCACCGGAGTTGGGTCGATCGATTGATCTAGAACCATAAGCCTACTAAATGAATTGCCAACGTTACGTGTACTTTAGGGTATTTTCTTCTAGGATGGCGCTAAACGGCACCAGGCATCGTGTTGTTAACTACATCGGGGAATCGGGGTTAGGAAACGGGGGTGGAGAGTAGAGGAAATAGGAGCGCAGGGAATTTTACACTCTCTACTTCCTCATCCTTCTCCATCAAACCCTCGTGCATCCAGCGCTTCGCTTAGGTCATCGGCCATGCGCAGCGTTTTAACCAATAGGGGAACCAACAATGCTAGACCGTTGCGATCGAGTCCACGCGCTTGTTGGGCTTGCTGAATTTCTTGAAATTGTTGCAGCAGCAGCGGCACGAGGCGGATGGACAGCGCCAGCAGAAAACTGACCTGCTTGGGACGCACACCGAACCCTTGCAAAGGCTCTAATCCTCGTTCGATTACCTCAATCAAATCAGAAACGCGAGTGGTTAATGTGACAATCGTGGCTAACAGGATCAAACTAGCAAACCGTAGCAATGCAACCCATCCGGTGTACCAGCTATCCAGCAGTCCTTGAATGAGCAAAATTGCCAGCAGCAAGGGCATAACCGGACGTAGCTGTTGCCAAACTGCTTGTAGTGGTAGGCTTGCCAGCCTCAACAGCCCCACTCCAATAAGTAGCATGCCCCCTAGAGCAACAAGGTGAGACACTGAAAAGACCAAAACACTGGCGATCGTTAGCCCCAGGAGTTTGGTTGAGGCAGAAAGCGCATGAATGGGTGATTTGCGCGCAATATAGATTCCAAAGGTCATGGAATTTCAAACGGCAGTCTGTTCAAGGATTCGGTTGAAAGCTCAGGTCATTAACTGCACATAATAGGGCAACGCGATCGCTGGTGGCCCATCCATGACAATTTCCCCAGCTTCAAATACCAATACTCGATCGAAAGCTTGCAGCAGATCGAGGTCATGAGACACCACAATCAACATTTGCTCTAATTCTTGTAATACCTGTTGAATGCGATTGCGATTGCGCAGATCGAGTAATGTTGTTGGCTCATCAAAAATAATGATTTGTGGGTTCATCACCACCACAGAAGCAATGGCCAACAGTTGCTTTTCGCCACCACTTAATAGATATGTAGGTTGATGTCGCAAATGTTCTAGATTATATCGCTTCAGAATCGCATCAATCGTCCTTGCAATGTCTAGCTTAGATAGATTCAAATATTTTGCTCGATGTTTCAATCCAAACGCCAGATCTTCTTCCACAATGGGAAATACAATTTGATGATCGGGATTTTGAAAAACGAATCCAACCTGTCGTCGAATTGTCTTGGCGTGCTGGCGTGTGTTCAATCCGTTAATCCATACATTGCCCTGTTCAGGTATCAATAATCCATTTAACAATCGCACGAACGAGCTTTTTCCAGAACCATTACTACCAACAATCCCAATGCGTTGCTCGGTCAATGTCAGGGTAATGTGCTTCAGAATTTCTCGATCGTCCACGCGATGGCAAACGGCAGCAACCTCGATCATGATGGAGTATCACCACGCAAAATGAACGACAGCAATTGAGCAATGGCAAAAAATCACCAGACATTAGACAAACCAACCTATCAGACAAGGCGAGTCAATTGAACCCGATAGCGCTCTTTTTTGGTGAGGGCCACGTCGCCAACTTCCAAACGACCTTTGCCGCGAATGGCAATTAGATCTCCCGATTTAACTTGATAGCTGGATTGGGTAATTTCCTTCCAATTTACCCGCACGTCTCCACCCGTAATCAATTCCGCCATTTTATTTCGAGACATGCCAAATCCCGCCGAGGCAATCGCATCTAATCGTAGAGACGCTTCTACGGTGGTTAGTTCTTTCTTTTTGGGTTCACGAATCTTGAGTTCACTGAAATCAATCCGCTGCGTTTTCACTGGCACCGATCGCACCTGCGTTAAGTTCATCTCCAGAAATTCCACCATCTCTGGAACCACGAGCGCTTGGGCCCCTCGTTCGCCCAACACTAGAATATCGCCCACCTTCTCGCGCACAATACCTGTACCGAGCATGGCTCCCAAAAAATCGCGATGAGTGGCGGGGTCAAACAAGAAATTGCCCGCAACGCTGATGGCTGCTATGGCGACCTGTGAGGAATCTAGAGGTAAGTCCGATCGAGCAATCGCGACTCGTTGGCGTTCTGCCTGAGGATAGCCGCCCCATGCCAGTATTTCCACCTCGGTTAACCGACTAAACATTTGCTGTACATCAGCTAATTCAGGTGGTGACAGAAAATCAGTGCACACAACCTCCCACGTTTTGATGGCTTGTTCAGCCAAATCCACCACTCGCACAGCAGTGTCTCGATTTTCAATAGACTTCAGTAGATCTTCCCGTGGCAGCATGTCTGCGTTCTGACTAAGAGTTCTTGATAGGATGCAATCGCTAGCCTAACGCATCTGCGTCCTGATCAGCCTATTGGCTCTTGGTGAAATTGCCGATATGAGTCAGTTAAATTGCATAAACTGCCCTGGTGCTGTTGCGATCGGTGGGTGACAATGAAAAGAAGTTTATAGATAAAGATTGAACAAAACTCACACTTGATCGCAATCATGATCCGGGTGCATTGGGTCAGCCGTGCTACTAGGTAATATCCCGTTGGGCTGACTAACTTGTAGAACAAGAACTCGTGGCACATGACTGATAGAACTCTGCCATTGCTGCATCTAAGTCTGCTATGAGCTAGCTCAAGCCCCCCTGTTGTTCAGTATTACGGTCGGTATCAAATGAGACACTCTGATTGCTTCCAATGGTTTGCCCTTGTCCCTACTGCTGCGCTGCTTGTGGCGATCGGCAGTACCTCTCCTGCCCAAGCGAATGACCACCCATTGCGACTGGACGGTGCTCCCGTTCAAGAACAACTGGATTCCAGCGATGATTTTTTGGTGGAAGACAATAGCTATATCGATGTCTATACCTTTACCGGACAAGCAGGGCAACGGGTGATTATTACCATGACTAGTAATGCCCTAGATTCTTACCTAATTTTGCTAGATCCAGACGGCAACAGCATTGCTCAAGATGACGATAGTGCTGGCAATCTTGATGCCCAAATTGATATAGTGCTACCCGTTGATGGGGTGTATCGGGTCTATGCCAACTCCTACAGCGGTGGGCTGCAAGGTCCTTACACGCTACAAGCGTCAATGGTTGCCGCAGACACGATAGCAGTCACTACAACCAATCAATCGCGCTATTTCTGTCAGCAGGATGGCGAAGTGCCCCTCACCATGGCCCGCTCTCGTCGCCGCAATGAGACATTTCCATTGATTCAGTGGACTTCTGATTGGGCCCCTGCTCCCTATTCGCCTACAGAACGTTGTCAAGCCGTTTCAACCCGTTTAGCCGACATTCATGCCCGTCGCGATCGGCTAATTCTCACCGCAGGAACACTTAACAATCAACCCGTTGTCTGTGTAGCGAACAGTCGAGATGAGGCACGACAGGGGATTTGTGCCACCGATGGGCTAATTTTGACAACGCGCACTCGTCTCGAGGCAGAAGACCTGATTCGCGGACTACAAATTAGCTTCACCCAAATTGTGGCAGGAACATCACCCGATATTGTACCGGCAACTAACACCCGCGAAGATACGACTCCCTATATTGACCTCAGCGATTTCTAGCCCTTTAGATCTTTTCTCGCGGCATCTTTAGTTTAATTTCCACTACTGTTGCTCCCAGACCAGTTTAGAATCTGAGTCAATCCTTCACCTGCACGTTCCGACCGTTCGCCCGTTCGACGAGCCGCCCCTCGATCGAGAGTTCATTGGGTGAATGGGAATACTGAAGAAAAGGACTCAGATGCCGTAATGGCTTCGAGCAATCAACCTTCCAGGCAGTTTATGTGGCATAGAGTCAAAAATCTCTTTATCAGCCTCAATAGTTACGCTGTTTTAAGTCCTGATCTGAAGGTGCGTCAACAGGTGAATAAAGCCTTGCGCGATCGTCCCGAACTTAGCGCTGAAGACTGGTTCCACCGCTTTTATCAGGCTTACGGTGTTGCTCATCCGGTGGTTATCTTTGCCTACAGCCAGTTGCAGCACTACTCTGGGCTACAGTTTGGGCGAGTGTTGCCGACCGATCGCTTTCATGAAGACTTGCGCTGGTCGGATGTTTGCTGGTTCGATTGGAATTTGCAGCTATACGACGACTGTTGGCAAGAATTTGGTGTCGATCTTAGGGGGTGCTTTGATGAATTGCAATGGATCACCGTGCAAGACTTTGTGGTGGGTTTAAATCAAGCTATCTACCAAACCATACCCGCAAGGTCTCACCTGGAGATGGAAATTTGATTCGTCACCTAGAGGCAGTACTAGAGGCAATTGGGGCAGAGCAATTGAGTCGGAGTTATTCAGTCAGATCGCACGCCGTTTTGAATCAGTGGCAAGATGAAGAAGGGGCAAACTTACGATTTTGCTCAGCACAATAAGTAAGTCACACTACAGGTAAACCACTACAGGTGAACCAATGTGTCTGCCCAAACCACTGATGAAGGATACCCAATGAACCGTCGATCGTTCTTGATGGCCGCCAGTATGCTGGCCCTTACCCACGGACTGGGATTAACCGGATGCGGCCGTCCAAGTCAGGGGTCGGTACGGGTCAGGCTGTTGAATCGATCGGTGCCTGTCCAGCTTTTGAGGGAGTTTCAACGGCGTAACGATCCAGCCGAGAATTTGAATTTCCTCAGCAGTGAACAACTTGCAGATTTATACGACCTGCTGCAACGGTGGCAAGGGGCTGAAACAACCGAGGAGCAACGTCCCACCCCGATCGCAGATTTATTAACACTAGGAGATGTTTGGCTGACTCCTGCCATTCAACAAGGGTTGATTCAGCCGTTGAATTTGAGTCAGGTAGACGGTTGGCAACCGCTGGCTAATCAAGAAATTTGGCGAACGTTAGTGCAACGCGATCAACAGGGGCAACCCAGCCCAGAGGGGGAAATTTGGGCAGCGCCCTATCGTTGGGGCACGATGATGATTGCTTATCAAGCAGAATTGTTTGCTGAACAGGGATGGATACTCCCCACCGATTGGGGCGATCTGTGGCGACCAGAGTTCGCTCGGCGGATTTCGCTTTTGGACAGCCCGCGATCGGTGATTGGACTAACGCTCAAGAAGCTCGGTCAATCGGTGAATACAGCAGATTTAGCCGCTGTCGCCAATTTGGAACCGGAATTAGCTGCATTGCATCAACAGGTGAAGGTGTATAGTTCGGACGCCTATTTGCAACCACTGATATTACAAGACACAGCCCTAGCAGTGGGTTGGTCTACGGAAATTTTGCCGTTGGTGAGGCGCGATCGGCGCATTGCAGCGGTGGTTCCTGCCAGCGGCACCATTCTGACGGCTGATTTGTGGGTACAGCCCGCCTCAGTGCCTACTTTGACCAGTAATGACACAACGAATGAAGAAACCAATGAAGAAACCGTTGAACGATCCACATTGTTACAACAATGGCTAGCCTTTTGTTGGGAACCGAGCATTGCTACCCAGCTTTCGGTGCTCAGTTCGGGCATCTCACCAATTTTCTTCAACTCCGATCGCAGTCAGTTACCTGCTGCCCTTCAAGAAAGTGAGCAATTGCTGCCATCCGCCAAAGTATTACAACAGAGCGAGTTTTTGCTGCCGCTGCCAGAATCGGCTATAGATCAGTACCGCCGTTTGTGGGAAGCGGTGCGTCTGGGGAAGTCCCGCTAAGCGCTCCCCGGCCAGTAGCATCCAGAAACGTCTGACAGCGAGTTGGGATGATGTTCTCAAATTGTCCCTGCTCATGTCCCTGCTCAGATGATCCGACGATCGCTCCTGGCGCAAATTCACAAATGTATGCCCCTATTAAATCTCCTCGCCAATTAAACAGGCGCGTGCTATAGCCAAAATCGCTAGCCGCGGCCCCAAATTGGTTCAAGAAAGCATAGCGCTCTAGGTAGTTGAACCGCACCCACATTTGCTGATTCACCAATAGATCGACTCGGCGCGGTTCTGCATTATCTGCGCCGGTATATGCGACCCAATAGTCCAACAGTTGACCACCAAATTGCTCTACGGTCCACCATAAGCTGGGTAACGTTAACCCCGTCTGTGAAATCGTTCCCTCGGTGATGATTGACTCACCTGCGGGTAAATCGCCCGATCGCAGGCGTGCTACTTCTACCACATCCAACGGACTTGTCAGCAGCACCACTACTTCATTGAACAACGTAGTAGCCATTGCTCTGGTTGAGAATAGCCCAGCACCGACACTCATCAACAGGATTGGCAGCGATCGGTTCAACCGCCATCGCCCATTTCTCTGTCTCCAGTTAATCCGTGTCTGCACCATCTTCCTCATCGTCTGCATCCTCATCCGTTTCCTCATCAGACGGTGGCAACAGAATGACACTTAGCTCGGTAATCTTCTCCTTACGACTCAGTTTCAACAAGCGATGGTTACTGCCATCGCGCCCTTGATAAGCCATATCGTCGATCGCCAACCGTGCCAAATGCTCTTCATTAGTGAGAACCACAATTTCTGTTCCTGGCAGCCCGGGGGCAAGACCGACGAGCGCATCGGTTTTCAAGGCAAATTGCATCGGGTAAGTACCAATCTCACCGCGCCGGGTTGGTTTGATCGAACTCACCCGCACTTGCTTAGCATAGCCCTGCTCTGTTACCAACACCACCGTATCATTGATATTCACTGCCACACAGCCTACCAAAGACTCTTTCTTCAGCAACCGCAGCGCTGGCTGTCCTTGGGCGGCTCGTCCCAGAATTGGCACTTGTTCGTCGTTAATTTCAAGTCGCAGTATCCGCCCTCCCGACGTGGCTAAAAGGAGTTGCTCGCCTGCTTCCGTTAAGGTGACAAACATTAACTCATCATCGTCTTTTAGCTTCAAGGCAGATAGCCCACGTCCGGTGAGGTTGGTGAATTCTGACAGGGGTAGACGTTTGATCCGCCCCTGCCGCGTTAACATCACTAAATCAAGCGATTCTACATCATTGGGGTAGAGGACAAATTGGGTGACAATCGTCTCTGGATCGCCCTGCATCGTCGAGGGCAACAAACTCACCAACGGCGTACCTTTCGATTGGCGTCCGGTAATGGGAATATCGCCGATGCGAACGCTGTAAGCCTTACCACTGCGTGTTAGCACCAAGACCTCTTGGTCGATTGTCGCCATTTCCACTAATGTCACAAAATCCTCTTGCTCCATCAGGGTGCCGGTGGGAGATGCTGTTTGTTTCGCCTGCCGTCGCTGGAAGGCTTTAGGAGAAAATCGTCGCACATAGCCGCGTTGGGTAAATTCCAGTACGGCTTCTTGCTCAGACGATCCTTCCTCGGCAGCAATTTCCGCTAACTCTGCTGATTCCGCGGCTTGTTCCTCAGCACTCAATAAGCGAGTTCGTCGTTCATCCGCAAACCGTCGCTTCAGGGCCCGCAGATCTTTTTTCAAGGCTTTCAGCAGTTCTTTGCGATGCTCCAATAGTTTTTGCAATTCCTCCATCCGATCGACCAGTTCATCATATTCAGTTTGGAGGTTCTGCCGCTCGAGTCCGGTTAACCGTCGCAAGGGCATGGCTAAAATGGCATCAGCTTGTCGATCGCTGAAATTAAACCGTTGTTGCATCGTCAGTTTAGCCGTGCCGCCATCTGGGGCATGCCGCAAAATATCGATGATTTCGTCCAAGTGTTCCAGTGCAGCCAACAATCCTTCTAGGATGTGCGATCGGCTTTCAGCTTTCTCGAATTCGTGGCGATATTGGCGCGTTAGAGTTTCTTCGCGAAACCGAAGAAATTGCTGTAATAACTCACGCAGTGGCATCTGGCGCGGTTGTCCGTCTGACAAAGCCAGCATGATCACCCCAAAGTTGGTTTGCAGTGGCGTGAGCTTGTAGAGCTTATCGAGGACTAGAGCGGGTTGGGCTTCGCGCTTCAGTTCAATCACCACGCGCATTCCATCGCGATCGCTTTCATCACGAATGTCAATAATGCCCTCAATCCGCCCTTGGTTCACCAGATCAGCAATTTTCTCAATCCAGGCAGCTTTATTGACCTGGAAGGGTAGCTCTGTTACCACAATCGCCAAGCGACGGTGGCGGCCGCGCCCCAGTTGAACTTCTTCTATCTTGGCCACACCGCGAATCGGAATGCTGCCGCGCCCAGTTTTGTAGGCATCGCGAATTCCAGCCGTATCAATAATTTCGCCACCCGTAGGAAAATCAGGAGCCGGAATCAGCTTAAACAATTCATCATCGGGTAAATCCGGGCGATCGATCAGGGCAATGAGTCCATCGATGACTTCACCGGCATTATGGGGCGGCACGTTCGTGGCCATGCCCACAGCAATCCCAGAACAGCCGTTCAATAGCAAAAAGGGTAATTGGGCCGGTAGGACGATTGGCTCTTGCTGCGAATTGTCAAAGTTGCCGATGAAATCAACCGTGGCTTCGCCAATTTCCGAGAGTAAGCCCTCGTTGCCGATCGCCGCTAATCGGGTTTCGGTATAGCGCATGGCGGCAGGCGGGTCGTCATCCACCGAGCCAAAGTTGCCGTGTCCTTCCAATAAGGGATAGCGACTGGAAAAGTCTTGGACCATCCGTACCAGCGCATCATAAACCGCCTGATCACCGTGCGGGTGATATTTACCCAGTACATCTCCAACGACGCGGGCGCACTTACGATAGGGGCGATCGGGCGTTAACCCGAGTTCATGCATAGCATAGAGAATGCGACGATGCACAGGCTTTAACCCATCTCGCACATCGGGTAGGGCGCGTCCTACAATAACGCTCATGGCATATTCAAGGTAGGAACGCTGCACTTCGGTGTGGAGGGCAGTCGAGATCACCTGTCCTGAGGTGAGAATGCTCAATTGTTCAGCCATGAGTTTTCCTTTGGTTGCGTCCTAGCGTAATATCACAAATGGCAAATTTAAATAAATTATTCACAGGCGGTTCACAGGCGCATCAATGCGCAAAGCACAGCGATGAATCATCTTATGGATTAGTCTGAGAGTAATATCGATCAAACATTAGACTGGCACTAGACTGGCATTTAATGATTAGGTAGAGACTATGAAAACGGTTTTGATTGTAGAAGATGACTTGATCAATGCTCGGGTGTTTTCTAAGATTTTGACTAAACGCGGTGGGTTGGAAGTCAAGCATACCGAGAACGTGGACGAAGTCATGAAAATTGCTCAGGCAGGGGAAGCGGACATCATTTTGATGGATGTTTCGCTCTCTCACAGTGTTTACCAAGGTAAGCCGGTGGATGGAATCAAGATTACCCAAATGCTGAAAGCCGATCCTCAAACCGCCAACCTCCCGATTATTTTGGTGACAGCCCATGCGATGGAAGGCGATCGCGAGAATTTTCTTAAGCAAAGTGGCGCAGATGATTATATCTCCAAGCCGATTGTGGATCACCAGCAATTTGTAGACCAAATTGTGGCACTGCTGCCTAAGGATTGAGCTTTGAGTATAGAGTATATATGTACTATTTCGCCAGAGTTTGCCAGATACGACCCGACGTTACAGATTGCAACAAGTGGACAGCGGGCAACTCAGTTCCAATCAAAGCCTTTAATTTTGACTTTATCAAACCGATCGACATTTGTGCCTAATTCTGGAAAGTAGAGCAACGTCGAGGGCACGATGCACTTAAATTCTGCTGAACAGATGGCGTCTAAGTAGTGAATAGCCCTAAGCCCGACATTTGCATTCGTTGAAACAACTTGAAACAACTTCTTGTGTTGATCCATCCCCAATTATGAGCAGGGAATCATCAACAGCTTCCTGCCATTGAATTGGCTAGGGAATCGATCGGACGTACATCCGTTAGATTGGACGATCCGATCGGATTGGGCAAACAAGGGGGGTGTCCCTACAGGGGTTGGTCCCCCTATAGGGCACAATGGATTAAGACGATGACGACTTATCACTCATCCGAGGAATGCAACGCCCACACTGGACGCCTTCAATTCAAAAATTTTCTCAATCACCCGTTCTACAACGCGATCGGGGGTAGAGGCTCCCGAGGTGATGCCCACTACAATTGGACCATCGGGCAACCAATTCTCTTGTACCGTCAAGTCTTGGTGAAGTGGCTTGTGTTCAACGCAATTACCCGGACCAATGCGATCGGCACTGTCAATGTGATAGGAGGGAATACCGCGTTCAATGGCAATTTCTTGTAGGTGGGTTGTGTTAGACGAGTTATAGCCGCCAATCACTACCATGAGATTCAGTGGTTCATTCACTAGTTGAAACATAGCATCCTGCCGTTCTTGCGTCGCATCGCAGATCGTGTTGAAGGCTAGAAAATGCTCGTTCAGTTGGTCTGGACCATATTTTTTCATCATGGTGTGCTCAAACAGCTTGCCGATCTGTTCAGTTTCACCCTTCAGCATCGTGGTTTGGTTGGCAATACCCACTCGTTGCAAATCACGATCGGGGTTAAACCCTTCTGAGCAAGCGCGGCTGAATTTGCTCATAAATTCATCCCGATTGCCGCCATTCAAAATGTAATCGCAGACATACTGGGCCTCTGCCAGATTTAGCACAATTAGATACGTACCGGCAAAGGAACTGGTCGCGATTGTTTCTTCGTGCTTGTACTTACCGTGAATAATTGAGGTGTGGTTGGTTTTCTTATGTTTCTCTACGGTATTCCACACTTTTGACACCCAAGGGCAGGTGGTGTCCACAATGGTGCAGCCGCGATCGTTAAGTAGCTGCATTTCCTGGACACTAGCTCCAAAAGCAGGCAAAATCACGACATCGCCCCGATTGACCACCGAGAAATCTTTCTGACCATTTTCCACGGCAATAAAATTCACCTGCATTTCCCGCAGTCGTTGATTCACCGACGGATTGTGGATAATTTCATTGGTAATCCAAATGCGTTCATTGGGAAAATGCTGCCGCGTTTCATAGGCCATGGCTACCGCCCGCTCAACACCCCAGCAAAATCCGAAGGCCTCCGCCAAGCGAATGGTTACTTCACCCTGCTGCAACCGATAGTGGTTTTCGCGAATTTTCTGGATCAGGTGGCTCTGATATTCTGACTGCATCTGCCCAGACACTTCCACATCATGGCCAAATCCCTTACGGTGATAGTTGGCAGAGCTATTGAGCGATCGCTTAAAGGCTTTCGTGTCCATGCCTATTTTTCTCTATACATTTATAAAAACGATGTCTCTATCCAGCCTACCAAATGATGAAAGCATGAAGAACAAGGGATAGCAGGCAAAAAAAATTATGCTTGAAGTAGGAGTTCGCTGATAAATCCACTGAAGTCACTTATTGATAATGGGTAGCATGTTCCAATCATCTTACGCTGGTGTTACTGATATCTCTGCCCCACCTATTGCAGAACAACGATCGCATACGCATTCCTTGCATGGAGATGATCGCCCCGATCCCTATTTTTGGATGCGCGATCGCCACGATCCAGCCGTATTGGCTTATCTAGAAGCAGAAAATGCCTATACAGCCGCGATTATGCAGCCTACAGAACCGCTGCAAGCGACGCTGTACCAGGAAATGCTAGCTCGCATTCAGGAAACGGACTTGTCGGTTCCAGTGCAAAAAGATGGCTATTTCTATTACACCCGTACTGAAGCGGGAAAACCCTACACCATCCATTGCCGCAAACAGGGCAGCTTGGAGGCAGAAGAAGAAGTGCTACTGGATCAAAACCTCTTAGCAGCAGGTCAGGAATATTTTGCGCTGGGCGTGTTTCAAGTTAGTCCCAACCATCAAATTCTGGCTTACTCAACGGATACGACAGGATCTGAGCGCTATACCCTGTTTTTCTTAGACTTAGCCACACGGCAACTGTATTCTGAAAGCATTCCCGACACAAGTTACTCGTTTGCGTGGGCGAATGATAGCCAAACCGTGTTCTATACCCAGGTGGATGAAGCTCATCGTCCCTATAAACTGCTGCGCCACCAGTTGGGACAAACGATCGCCAGCGATACCTTAATCTATGAAGAACCCGACGAAGCCTATTACCTCAGTGTCTACGAAACACGCAGTCAGGCGTATATTTTGCTGGAGTTGAGCAGCAAAGTTACTACCGAAATCCATTTTCTCGATGCCAATCAGCCCACCGGAAACTTTCAGGTGATTCAACCTCGAGCGCCCGGCATTGAATATTCCGTAGAGCATCACAGCGATCGGTTCTACATTGTCACAAACGAAGACGCTATCAATTTCAAACTCATGCAAACGTCTGTCAGCGCTCCTTCCAAAGATCATTGGCAAACGGTAATTGCTCATCGTGATGATGTTCTGTTGTCAGGAGTCAGTGCATTCGCTAATCATCTGGTGATTTACGAGCGGGAAGCCGGGCTATCCAAAATTCGAGTACGCCATCTTACGAACCAACAAGAGCACTACATCGCATTTCCAGAACCCACCTATGAAGTTTATGAAGATGCTAATCCTGAATTCAATACTTCGATTTTGCGTTTCAGCTATACATCCCTAATTACACCCCGATCGATTTTTGATTATCACTTGGATACCCAAATCCAAGAATTAAAAAAAGAAACACCGGTACTTGGTGGCTACGATCGATCGCACTATATCAGCGAACGATTACAAGCGATTGCCCCTGATGGAACGGCAATTCCGCTATCGCTGGTCTATAAAAAAGGAACTGAACGCAACGGACGAAACCCTCTCCTGTTAGTAGGTTACGGCTCCTATGGCTACAGCTATCCCGATGCTTTTTCTTCCACACGTCTGTCGTTGCTCGATCGCGGTGTTGTGTATGCAATTGCTCACATTCGCGGTGGCTCGGAAATGGGGCGTAAATGGTATGAAGACGGCAAGTTCCTGAACAAAAAGAACACCTTTACGGACTTCATCGCCTGTGCGGAATACCTGATTGAACAGCAGTGGACTTCGCCGCAACAGTTGTCCATCTCAGGTGGCAGCGCTGGAGGGCTTCTCATAGGGGCCGTGATTAATCTCCGCCCAGAATTATTCAAAGCGGCTGTGGCTCAAGTTCCGTTTGTCGATGTTGTCACCACCATCCTTGATACTTCGCTGCCGCTGTCGGCCATGGAATGGGAAGAATGGGGCAACCCCAATGACAAAATCTACTATGACTACATTAAGTCTTACTCTCCTTATGACAATGTCGCCGCGCAACATTATCCGGCTCTACTCATTACCGCTGGTTTCAATGATCCTCGCGTTTCCTACTGGGAACCTGCCAAATGGACAGCAAAGCTGCGCATCCTCAAACAAGACAAGAATGTGTTGCTGCTGAAGACTAATATGGGCGCTGGACACGCTGGCGCATCAGACCGCTACGAGAAGCTGAAGGAGATCGCCTTTGAATATGCATTCCTGCTACAACAATGGCAGTTAGATCGCTAGGCTCTGTCACACCTAATCACCTAGTCCTCCATCTTTGAACGGGTGCTACACGTAGCTTGTCAGCATCCGTCGAAGCTTGAGAACAGTCGTTGGGGGACATCAACCTGAGCTGCCGGTAGAGCCAGTGATCTGGACTAATTAGTGTATTAGTGTATTAACGTTAGGTCTCCGTAGTTTGGTTGCTTAACGGAGTGTAACTCAGTTATGGCTCGAAGGGTTCGAGCCGCTAGGCATCATGCCAATTTGTTTCAAGTTATTCGGTTTCTACCGAGTAAGGAGATTCGGATGGTTGGGTAGGCGATCGATCGTATCCCAAGGCAACAATGCTAACGATCACCAACAACACCCCTAACACCTGCCGCCATTGCAAATCTTCTTGCAGCCCCACCCAAGCAAGGACAACTGTAAAGACTGGATTACTAACTGCCACAATTGCCATGGACGCTGCACTCACTAAATGAATGCCAATGTTATAGAGCAGTTGACCTAACAGGGTCAGCACCGATGCCAGGATGCTGATGATCCAGAGCGGTTCCCATGCACCGGCTGGAACATCGATCGTGAGTAACGGCAAAAGCAGGGTAGAGAGCAGCGCCATCACAATGAAATTGATCAACGTGAAGGGTATGGGATGAATGCTGCCAAAACAACTTTGTGCCAAAAGCCCTTGTATGGAATAGGCTACACTCGCTCCTAGGGCGGCTCCTACTCCTAGCAGCACATTACCGTTCTCTCCAGAAAATCCCGGTGTCACCAAAACACTACCCAATAACACTCCCCCGGTGACAATTCCGCGCAATCGGGTTGGACGGTTGCCAAAAAACTTCCAGGCCAGTAATCCAGTAATAGCAGGGTGAATAAAGAACAGTACGGTGGCAACACCGGCTGGAATTGTGGCGATCGCTAAAAATAACAGCGCCAATGCCAAAAACAAGAAACTACTGCTGATGATTGTCCGCATTAGGAGGGGACGTTGTTGAGACTGGAACAACTTTTGCAGAGCCTCGCCTGTAGTTGGATAGAGCCGCCAAGCAAGCAACGCCATCGCTGGCAACACTAGCACCGATCGAATTTGTAAAATGAGCAATGAATGATCTGGGGTAGGAGCTAACAAACCGCCCCACACAAACTGCCCAGCAATCAAACTTTCAGAAAAAATGACTCGTAGCAACACGTTTTGAAACGCCAAGCACAAAGAGCCAAGGATAACTATCAAAAATCCGTGCATGGTTGCGTTCCTCAAACGATGGAATCGTGTTCTACGCCAATTTATTTACATTCATCAATGACTGATTGTAACAATTTCATAAGATTGAAACTGGATAAAGCTCAGAAGTATTGAATCTAGCCATAAAACCTCATACTTGATCAGACAAGCATGTTCGGCAGCAAATCATAATTAGAATCAAATGCACAATCAATACCATGTAGACTTGCATTGCCACTTTGTTGAGATTTGTCTAATCAAGGAGTCAAGCTTGAGATGTATCTTCAAACACTTCCACAAAAGCTCAATTTGCTAGCGATATTAGAAACCAATACCTGAATTGTTACCTAGTACGCTTTTCGTACCTCTAGCATCGAGAATTGCCAACCAAAAAACGATCGGGTCCTATACTCCTGATCAAAAAATAGTAGGAGAGGTAGAAGTCAAGAAGATTAAAGAGACTCAGAGAGAAGGACAAACTAAGATCATTGTAAAGGATGAATAAAGTGCACACTTGTATACCACACAAGTGACACAGCGCTGTTGGCTCTATTGCCAAGCTAGAGTAGGTCATAACCGCATCTGGACCAACGATCGATACCTATTCCAAGGAAACTAGTCACTGAAGCAATCCTCGCTGTTAGTTGACGCTGTCTCAAGGAGAACACCTCGCCCCTACGATCGCTCGATCAATCTACTTGCCAGATTGGTAACTCGGTTGGTGGGGTCGGCTCTAAAGGGGGACTATAGCGAGCGGCGTTCATCCAAATGACTGAAAGCAATAAACCGACGACACAACCGATCAGAAAAATCCAAGCGTGGGAGGGTTCCAAGACACAGAGTAAACGGCGATTACTGCCATACACCTGCACCACCCACCCCTCATCCGTATCCAACTTTAGCTGTGACTGCCTCGACTCAAACTTACTCATGGTTTTCGCTCCATACTGGTTATGGGTATCGCTGACAGGCAAGTGCTCTGTATCGTATGGAACACCTGCCGAAAATCTACCTGCGTAATGGGTATAGCCGCTTTAGACAACGGATATATCTTGAGCGACCTTTGCTCAATCATAGAAAATAATCTATGATTTGAACAAGTACTATATATCTAAGTTTATACAACCTTGACTGATAAGCAGTACCTTTTTCTGAAAAGGCACCTCAAACTTATCGAATTCTTTAATAAGTGAAACTTATACGTTGAACCAATTCAACTAGATTGCACCTGATTTTTAGGTCGAATAGTGGTTAGGGTCCCAAAAGAATAAGTGTTTTTTATAAAAGTTTTGCTGATTTGAGTCAATTTTTCTCAACAGAAAGCAATAGATTCGTCGAACTTTGGCATAAACTTAAAGATATGGTTCAAGGCAAAACCATAGAGTATTGTTTTGGATTATCGAAGCAGAACGCATCAAGAGGTAACTCACATGCCCCAGAAAGCCAGCAAGCTCGTCATTGTCACCGAAAAGGTACTGCTGAAACAGATCGCCAAGATCATCGACAAAGCCGGGGCTACCGGTTATACAGTGGTGGAAGCTGGCGGTAAAGGCAGTCGCAATGTACGCTCGTCGGGACAACCCACCGTTAGCGACAGCTTCTCAAATATCAAGATCGAGGTGCTCACCGCTAGCCGGGATATAGCCGTGAAGATTTCAGATGAGGTCGCGGTGCAGTTTTTCGACGATTATTCAGGCATTGCCTATATCTGTGAGGCGGAAGTACTGCACGCGCACACGTTCTAACTCAAAACCTCTTAGGGGGCAGAAAATTCCGTCGTCTACGATGATTAGTCTCATCATAAGAGCATCACTACCTTCGCGACCTCAATTTGAGAGCCTCGGAACGGCTGATAGCGCTTTAGGGCATAAGCTTTTGGAGAATGGAACAGTGGGGTGAGGGTGAATTAAGTTCAATTCATTGATGACACCACCGATGACACCACCGGGCAATTTCTTGCGTCCCCAGTTGCAAAAAGCTCACCCCCGGCTCTCCGCGTTACTAGCCAAGTGGTGACCAGTTTCTGTTTTGAGCTAGCAGTATCCCCACCGTGTGTAGTAGATCAAGCCGAATCTAACAGAGGAAAGTTAGCGGAGACTGACAAGAGATGTTGGATTGATCTCATTTACCTCTCTTTTCTTTCCGCTCCTTTGTTATTTCGTGTTCTTCCTCTCGTCTTCAACTTCATCCTCATACTATCTCTTCAGTATCTTTTGCACTATTTTTCTGTTATCCCGAAAGATTTGCACCGATTTCTTGCCATAGCAGCTTCACCCGGAGTAGAGACGGGGGTTTGTGCTGAGTTTATTAGCCGCGTTCAGAGCAAGTCCTGACTATTACGTTCCAATGTAACCTGACCACTGGTGGCTAAAACTCGAGCACTGACGCCAAACACTCGCAGCAGTCCTTCCGAGTCGGAGTGATTATACTCGCCCACCCCTTCCATAGATGCATTTTCTTCTGAATAGAGAATGTGAGGCACGTCCACTGCTGAGAGGAAGGAAATGGTGCCTTTGTAAACCAAAATGGTGATTGTTCCAGTCGCTAGTTCAGCTGTGCGTGCGATCGCCCGTAACGCCATCTGCGTTGCCAGATCGTACCAGTAGCCTTGATAGATTTGCTTGGCAATCAGCAGTGACAGTTGGTCATAAAACTCACGAGCCCGGCGATCGAGAATCAATTGCAGCAGATAAGCATAGCAGGTTCCCAAAATTTCCACCCCAGGGCTTTCATAGACCCCGCGTGATTTAATTCCTACAAAGCGATTCTCTACCAAATGGGTACCAATGCCAATCCCGTGCTTACCGCCGATCGCATTCGTTTGCAAGAATGCCTCAACCAAGCTGACGGTTTGACCGTTAATCGCCACTGGGCGACCCTGCTCAAAGCGAATGCTCAGTTCTTCCGCTTGATCGGGTGCATCTTGGGGATAGCATCCCATGATTGGCTTAACGAACTGTGCTGGTGTTTTTAAGTCTTCTAGCAAGCCGGATTCATGCGTCAACCCCAACAAGTTGGCATCCGTGGAATAGGGCTTGTCTTTCGAAGCGGTAATGGCCAGCCCCTTCGCTTGACAGAAATCAATCATTTCGCTGCGTCCCGGAAATTGGGCTAAAAAGCTTTCATCGCGCCAGGGGGCATACACATCAAATTCGGGAGCCAGCATATTGGTAATCAGTTGAAACCGCACTTGGTCATTGCCGCGCCCGGTGGCCCCGTGGCTAAACACCGTTAGGCCGCGCTGTTTCATCTCTTCGATCATAGCTTTTGCCAATACACAACGAGCAATTCCTGTAGTGTTCCAATAACGTCCTTCATAGCAGGCTTGAGCTTGAATCACATCCACCCCGATCGCAGCAATGGCATCTCGGCAAGGTAGCATGACGAAATCGACGGCTCCGGCAGCCAACATGCGCGATCGAATCGCTTCAATGTCATCTTCATCGGGCTGTCCCAGATCCGCCGTGAAGCATACGACCTTCACACCTTGGTCAGTCAGCCACCGAGTAATGGTGCAGCTATCCAACCCGCCCGAACCAGCAAAGGCGATCGTTTTTCCTTTCAGGTCTTGCGCTTTCATTTCAAGTCCTCCTTACCACCCATCGATCACTAAAGTCCTCATTATCTAGCGAAACTTGAGCACAATCCTGTCAGCAACGGTACAGATCGGAACGCGCTCCTCGTTTAAGGCAAACCGTAACCTTGCTACGGCTCCTTACCCTCGGCTGGCAGGAATGGTGAATCGCGCTATAATTAGGAAAGCACAACGCGGGGCTGTAACGGTTTCGACGTTTTGGTGAACGCTATTTCGTGATACAGGCCGAGAGCGAGCTAACTCTCGAAAATCAATGGCTCAAAACAACGTACATGCGAACAACATCGTACCTTTTGCTCGTAAGCAAGCTGCTGTTGCAGTTGCCTAAAAACCTCTAATTGGTTCGAGCGTCTGTAGTTTGACTCCGTTAAGGACTATGGACCAACCCCCAACGGATGCGCTAGTTGATTGCCTCTGGTCGATCGCTAGCTAAGACTTCACCAGAGCATCCCACCGTTCGGGATAAGGAACGGTTCCCGCTTCGAGGATGAGAGAAGCTAAGCCTGTGAATGAGCGGAGTACTAATAACCAGAGCGGACACGGGTTCGACTCCCGTCAGCTCCATTTTGCTAAGGTTTTTATGGCACGGCTGAATTGAGATAAGGTTTGTCAAATTCAGTCCTTGCACAAGCACCATGAGAACAGACGGGGATTTAAGCTGCTGAATCAAGGAAGCAGACAGTAGGAAATCCTGTCTAGGCGATCGATGTCTGCCATCAACTGTCAAGCCGCATACCAACGGCTCAGGAACATGAACAATACCAAAAATCGGGATGACTGGATTCGAACCAGCGGCCCCTTCGTCCCGAACGAAGTGCGCTACCAAGCTGCGCTACATCCCGTAACGAAGTCCTGAACCTTGCCTGTTGAGGCTGACCGGACATCGTAGCCATTATAGCTGATCTTGAGAGCCCTTGTGAGAAGAGAGTGCTTCAACAGGTCAACTCACATATTCTTATTCGTTGTGTAGTAATGTAGCCAAAATTTGGAAGCTTGGTACTAGAAGAAGTCCGGCAGCCAAGGACAGCTACCTGTAAACAGTTGGGTAGCTATCGTCAGAACAGAGTCAGAAGCGTCGAGTAAGCCTGTCCATTTCAACTGAAGCGGCGTCAACCATCCGCTGTATAGCGGTGCTAGTCCTCGAATAGTTAACTTCAGATCGCCTCGACCACCGGGGGAAACATCTCCCTTACCCTCGGATACCGATAGAACGAACTTACCGTTATTTTCTGTAAGCCAATCATCCTGAAGTTCAACGTGCAATTCAGTTTCAAGTTCAACCGGATAGCCGCGCTTTTCCAACGCCGATCGCGCATTGACTATTCGCAGCATCCAACTCATGCTTGACACCTGCTTGGCGGATTGCTCTGGTAGTAGTAATAGCAACGGATCGATTGCCGCCCCAGTCCAACCAATTTTGTCAATTTGCGACCGATGATCGGACCAAAACGTTAAAAGACTGCGCCCCGCTTCAGCCGAAGTCACTGCCCAATCGCGCACCTGTAACGTTGACTGCTCCACCGATCGTCGTTGAGTAAAGATCACGTACCCCTGTGGCGGCTCGCCAATCAGATAGGCATAAAGCGGGGTTTTATCGTCAGTCTTCAATCGTTCTTGCCAAATGGCAACATGACGATCGAGATGCCCATTTTGACGTTGAGCAAAGGCTTGCTGAAGTTCAACAAAACGGTTGATTTCGATCGACTCCACGGATTGAATCGGCAACAATCGATCGCGCAATTGAATTGCTGATGTTGGCATCGACCAACTAACGCGGCTTCCTCCCTGCTCATAGCCAGCTTTGCGATAGAGTCGTTGAGTTGCAGGATAGAGCACCGAAATGGGCACACCTGTGTCGTGTAACTCTCTCAGCATCTGTTGCAACAGAGTAATCGCAGCCCCGCCTCCACGATATTCTGGCGCAATTCCAACCGCTGCAATGCCGGTCATAGTGACTCGTTGCCCGCCCCACCACTGTCCCATCGGAATCAGCGCCAAGCCGCCTACTAACTGTTTATTGATGCCGATCGTGCGAAAGTTAGAAGCTCCAATCTGATTAATATAATCAAGGCTTTCGCTGGGCGAGCCAATGAAGCATTGGGACAAAATTTGGCTCAAGTGTTTAATCTCGTTATCCCCGGTAGCTGCTTGATAGTGAAACTGAGCCATAAATGTTATACATCTTGACGACGTGCCCTTTCAGCATAAATCAGACACGATCGTTCGGCTTCACCAACTTGATTCACCAGACTGGAGGATGCAATGGATTCTATCAATGCGTCATCTAGTGCATGGGAAGTATCGTTTTTGGCTTTATCTTTAACTCATTAACTTCTACTACCAAATTAGCTGTTAGGTTGTTGTTCTTTCTTAGTAAAATTTCTCCTCAACAAGCGGGTTGTTGCAAAGATTATATTGTTGTCGATGGTCATTGAGTTCAGTGTTTTTGAGCGATCGAGTTTGCGAAAAGATTTCGCGAAAAATCCTGAAATGGTTGATTTTATGTCACTAAAAAGTTTTATTTTCATCACTACCTGATTTGTTCCCGTTTCAAGCAGGTGTTGCTGAGCAGAACCATGAAACGTGAAGTCAATGTAACTGTGCTCTACACAGTGTTTAATTGCTTTCATTAAAGCGATAGTCAAGTTATTAAGGATTGTGACCTATAGTTGCTTCCTAAACCACTCATGCTTCATTACTTGTTGCAAATCTACCTCGAGCTAGAAGACAATGCATGTAAATTTTTGAACAGTACAAGTAAAGAAAAGTTTACATTTCTACGCGATCAACAGCGCAGTCTCGCAATCAATCCTGGTCATAATCAGTACAGTCAGCCTCAACGTGCAATGCTGCAATGATTCAGATTCTGCTTATTGATGACAATCCAACTGATCGAGCATTGGCAATTCGCGCCCTAGAGCAGAGTTTGTCCGATTTGCAGGTTCAACCGATCATGCAAGCAGAGGCTCTTGATCAAGCGATCGCACAGGGGCGATTTGACTTAGTGATCACCGAGTACAATTTGGGTTGGACAAATGGCTTAGCGGTTTTGCGTACCATCAAATCTCACTATTCAACCTGTCCGGTCATTATGCTAACCAGCAGCGGCTCCCAGGAAATTGCGGTCGAAGCCATGAAGGCAGGGCTAGATGATTATGTGATTAAGTCTCCACCGCGCATAGCCCGATTGCCAACTGCGGTTAGTCGAGCGCTTGATAATGTCACTAGTCAGCGTCGTGCCGATGAACTGGAGTCGCGGCTGCACTCCTTGCTAAATGACTTAGAAGTGGGGGTGTATCGTCTGCTATCCGACGGTAGCCTTCTAGAAGGAAACCCAGCCTTCTGGCGATTGTTGAATGTAGACTGGGCGGCCGAGGCCATGCCAATCGCACAGTTGACTAACTATTTTCCCTCAGACTTCTATACCGACTTGCTGGCGCAACTAGGACAACCTGATTGCTCTATCAAAGACACTGGCTCGAATCACATTCACGAGGTGCAACTATATCAATCTGGGGGCGGCGCGTGCTGGGTGCGGATTAATAAACGCTGTAAAACGATCCAAGGTAAGCCAGTCATAGCGGGCATTATTGAAGATATTAGCGATCGCAAACAAGCAGAAGCCAAGCTATATCAACGAGAACAAGCTTTCCGAGCGCTGGTAGAAAACTCACCCGATATCGTCGCTCGGCAAAATCGGCACTTGCAGTTTGTGTATGTCAATCCTACCGTTGAAGCAGCGATCGGGCTGTTGCCAGAGCAATTGCAACACAAAACCCTACTG
This sequence comes from Thermocoleostomius sinensis A174, assembly GCF_026802175.1. Taxonomy (NCBI): domain Bacteria; kingdom Bacillati; phylum Cyanobacteriota; class Cyanophyceae; order Oculatellales; family Oculatellaceae; genus Thermocoleostomius; species Thermocoleostomius sinensis. Next base: position 646,531 of record NZ_CP113797.1, read on the forward strand.
GAACTTGGCTTTCCTACAACCATGGCAAATAACTGGAATCGCATGGTGGAACAGGTGTTTGCAACCGGACAAAGCGGAGCCACCGAGTTCAAATATCTGTCTCCCCACGATGGGCTGCGATTTTACCAAACGCGGTTTGTGCCAGAGTTTGCCCAAGACGGATCTATCTCAACCGTGCTCTCAATTTCGCGAGATGTCACCGACTATAAGCGGGCTGAAATGACGGTCCGGGAAAATGAGTCCCGATTACGGCTGATCTTAGAAAGTGCTAAAGACTATGCCATTCTCACGCTGGATATGTCTGGACGCATCACCAGTTGGAACTCTGGAGCACAGCGCCTATTGGGGTACGAAGAAGCGGAAATTTTGGGGCAGACGGTACACATCATTTTTACCCGTGAAGACAATGACCAGGGTCAAGCTGATAAGGAATTGCAGGTTGCCGCTACTGAAGGGCGAGCCAACGATGAACGCTGGCATGTGCGCAAGGACGGCAGTTTGTTTTGGGCCAGTGGGTTGGTGATGGCGCTGCGAGATGAAGCCAACCAAGTGCACGGTTTTCTCAAGATCATGCAAGATCGAACAGAGCAACAACGCACCCAAGAAGCACTGCGGTTGAGTGAGAGCCGCTATCGCACATTGGCGAATGCGGTATCGCTGTTGATGTGGGTGAATGATGCCAAAGGCAATATCCAGTTTTTCAATCAGCGCTGGCAAGCCTATACGGGCAAAACTACCTTAGAGTTGAATGTGGGGCTATGGCGCGATCTCATTCACCCCGATGACTTTCAACGCACCTTTGATACGCGAGTAACGGCCATTCAGCGCGGCGAACCCTATGAAGTGAAATGTCGCTTGAAGCGATTTGACCAAACCTATCGCTGGCATTTGGCGCGGGTTGTGCCCTTGAAAGACGATCGCGGTGAAGTTATATCCTGGTTTGGCACGGCAACGGATATTGAAGATTTACAGCGCCTCGAGGCAGAGCAACGGTTTTTGGCGGAAACGAGTTCAACGCTGGCGGCTTCGCTCGATTATCAAACTACGTTAAGGACGATCGCCCAATTAGCGGTTCCGTTCCTTGCTGATTATTGCTTTTTTGACATTGTGGCGGTAGACAACAAAATTGAGCGCATCACTTGGTATCACGTTAATGCTGAAACTCAGGAGTGGTTTGCGCAAGCACCGCAGCATGTGCCGCAAATGACCGATACCCATCCCGTTGCCCAAGTCTTGATGAGCGGTGACGCTATCTTGGTGCCGCAGGTGACAGATCAATGGATGCAATCGATCGCCACCAGTCCAGACCATTTGCAGTTTATGCGTACGGCTCGGTTGCAATCAACCATGACTGTGCCGCTGATTGCCCGCGATCGACGCTTGGGAGCCTTAACGGTTTGCTATACTGCCGAGTCTGGCCGCACGTATTCAGAAGCAGAGCTAGCCTTAGCCAAGGAGCTAGCTCACCGGGCGGCCCTGGCCCTCGACAATGCCCAACTTTATTACCAAGCGCAAGAAGCCAATCGAATTAAGGACGAGTTTTTAGCCGTTCTATCGCATGAATTACGATCTCCACTAAACCCAATTTTGGGCTGGACAAAACTGCTGCGCACACGCAAATTTGATGCGGCTGCTACCGATCGTGCCCTAGCTACCATTGAACGCAACGCCAAAGTCCAAATTCAATTGATTGACGATTTGTTAGACGTAGCACGAATTCTGCGCGGCAAGCTGTCTTTACAAATCACTGCTGTTGATCTAGCCACCACCATTGAAGCTGCGATCGAGACTGTGCGACTGGCCGCCGACGCCAAATCAATCCAAATTCAAACCCACTTTACCCCCGATGTGGGCCCCATCGCGGGAGATGCCGGACGACTTCAGCAGGTAGTTTGGAATTTGCTGTCAAATGCGGTCAAGTTCACCCCTGTAGAAGGCCAAATCGAAGTACGGTTAGAACAAGGCCTGGGCAATTTGGCAGTGAGCACGGGTTGGGAAACACGCAATCCTATCTCCGAATCGCTAACCGCCACTTCGTCACCCTCTGCCATTCACTATGTAGAAATCACCGTCACCGATACGGGCAAGGGCATTACTCCGGACGTGATTCCCTACATTTTTGATTATTTCCGCCAGGCAGATAGTTCCACGACACGCAACTTTGGAGGATTGGGATTAGGACTGGCAATCGTTCGCCACATTGTCGAAATTCACGGCGGCACTGTTCATGCTAGCAGCCGTGGAGAGGGACAAGGGTCTACCTTTGTGGTGCGACTACCACAGCGAAAGTTTGCACATAGCGACGAAAATCGAGAAGCCGATCGATCGCTCCTAGTTTCAAATTCGTTACCCTTAGCCGGAATTCGGGCATTGGTGGTGGATGATGAAGCAGATGCCCGCGAATTACTGACCGTGACGCTGCAACAAGCTGGGGCAATTGTGGTTACGGCCGCTTCAGCCATGGAGGCATTAGAAATTCTCAACCAATTTGCTTCTCCACCCACTTCTCAGTCTGTTTCTCAATCCGATACTGATTCCAAACTTGATATTTTGATTAGTGACATCGGGATGCCCGATGTAGACGGCTATATGTTAATGCAACGGGTTCGCTCTTTGTCTACTGAGCAAGCCAAGCTACCAGCGATTGCCCTCACTGCCTATGCTGGAGAGTCGAACCAAAAAAAGGCAATAGCCGCAGGATTCTATCACCATTTGGCGAAACCGATCGAACCAGACGTATTGGTACAAATCGTTGAAATGCTGGTTGGAAGAAAAGACAAAGGCAGAGGGTAAAAGCGAAAAGCAATGCCTATTTCATGTTGAGTGCAAGTTTTTACGGCAATTGGGCCAACTGCGATCGAGTCATTCCTGCGTCTTGAATGGCAGCAAATGCAGCCTCTCCTAAAACCTGATGGGCGGCCGTAGTTGGATGAATCCCATCCCAAAACAAAAACTGTTCGGGTTGATCGCAACGCTGAGATTCGGTTAAACAGGCTTGGGTAACGTTGGTCAAGCCATACTTGGCGGGATTGGTAATGGCATGGCGATACAGTGCGTTGACATCTAAAACAGCTAGCTTTAACTTGGCTGTGTGTTGATTTTCTTGACTCAGTGATTGATTGAGTTGGTTCAACGATCGCTGTAGACGCCGATTGTAAGCTTTGGATAAGGAATTGAGCGTGTCTGCTTGAGTGCTGTTCTGTGTTGCTGGTAGTTGTCCCAAATTGGGTAAATTAGCGACCAAAATTCGAGTCGCTCCTGCCCGAACCAAAGTATCGATCGACTCGATGACTACATTAGCCGGGGCGTCGGTGCGAGCACTGCCCTGCAAGTAATCATTGGCTCCTATCCAAATAACATAAAGTGCTTGAGTATTGATTTGAGTACTTACTTGAGAGTAAGAGGACAGAAAAGACTGAACTTGGCTGTGAAGGCTGGGAACTAGCGCATTGGGGGTATCGGCCGCAGTAGCCCCTCCATAGGCAAAATTGGTCATATCTGTAGATGACAACTCGAGTCGATCGCTCAAATATTCAACCCAAACTCGTCCATTCGAGTAACGTCCTTGAAAATATGGCGAAGGTGGATGCAGTCCTCCAGTTGCCTGAAATACATTCCCCACATCTGAAAGACTATCCCCAAATACAACCAGTTCAGCGATGGGTGCCAAGGGTTGCAACAATGGGGTCGAAACAGTCAGAGCCATCGTAAACCCCAAAAGCACAAAAACAAGGACTAAAACACGATGTTTCACAAAAACCAGTCAGATTGAGAGCAATTTGAGATCAATGGCAATCTAATAAGATTGATTTGACGAAGTTCTACTTGTTTAGCTAGTTGCCATTCCGAGTGTAACAATTGCCTTGAAATTTAGCTGGCGGTGGTTGCGGAGTCTTGCTGGGAAGCCCTCTGCCACACAAACTCCCTCTAGTCAAGATCGTGATAAACTACATGCCTCTGCAAAGAGGCGGACAACCCCATGAAGTTGCAGCAGCGATTGTGTGGCTACTGTTCGAGGAAGCATCCTCCACAGGCTCGTTGAGCGATATCGCTGGAGGCAACTAACAGCGATCGGCTGGTGTTGGAATCTCTGATCGAAATCTCCTTTTGAGATTTCCCCCAAATGGCTGATCAGCCGAAACTACATACATTAAAAATCATATAAAACTGCATCATATGATACAAAACTATTGCTTATAAATTAAAATAGAGGCGTAGAAAGCGAATTTAATTTAACTGAAGAGGGTGCAATTATGGAGCAAAATCAACTCGATCGGCTCCGCAAGGAATTTGAGCGATTATACCGACAAGCAGATTTTGAGCAACCGGGTGGGTTCAATGAAGTAGAAAGCTCACAGGCTGGATCGGAGCATCTACAGGGATGGCGGCAACGACTGCAACAAATCTGGCAGTCAGTTAGTCGATTTTTCACCGAAGAAATTGACGACTCAACACACAGCGATCCGTTTTGGTGGCAGGTTCATAGTTGGCGCACGGGTGTTTATGCTCCAATTTTTCACGATGAAACGTCGCATGAAGCCAAAGCTTGGCTAGAAGGGTTATATCAGCGCTCGTCAAATGAGTCCGATCGGCATTAGCGAGTACAACGAACTATGGACTGCCATTACCCTGGTTCACCAGGGTTCACTATTGTTCGATCGGAGGTGCTGAAGGGCTGATTCAGATAATTTCAGTTCTAGCAACTTGAATTGATATTAGTCTGTATACAGAATTCAGCATACAATTTAGGAGAAATTGTTTTCATCATCTCCTTGGATCAGCATGACAAGCCGTTGGTTTGCACCCGAAACTGAATCTGTTTCCCAAGCTAGCCTCGTCTTTGAGCATATTGTTCCCAACGGCAAAGGGCTGGCTTTTCGGCTTTGGCATCTTCGGCTGGCAAATAGCGCCCGTCGTTGCGATGGCTGTATTCGAGTCGATTTATGCGCGCCAGTGAAAGGCGATCATTTAAGTTGGTACTCAATTATTCATTTTGATTCGCCAGACCATCTGAATCAATGGCTGAAGTCGAAACAGCGAGAAGCCTTAATAGAAGAGGGGCGAAAAATTTTTGAATTGTATCAATTCAAGTCTTTTAGTACTGGACTAGAGGGATGGTTTTCGCGCAGTAGCAAAGTAGAACAATTTGGGTTAGGGCCGTCTGCTTGGAAGCAAAATTTGGCGGTAGTTTTGGGACTCTATCCCTTGGTAATGGTGCAGACGTTCTTATTTACCAGTCTGCATTTCATGCATTCCTGGTCACACGCTAGTTCTATGCTGGTGAATAATCTGATTTCGTCTTCTATTTTGACGTGGATAGTCATGCCGCTAGTGACAAAAGGATTAAGCTTTTGGTTAACGCCCGATCGACACGCTTCGGTCAAGCTCAATGTGCTTGGAACCTGTGTGGTGGCGATCGCTCTGGTTGCCATGCTGAGCCTTTTTAATTACTTGGAGCTTTGACCTGACAGAACCGAGGCTTCTGCACAAAAGGCAAGATCAAACTATGGACAGGTTAATATACTCTAGAATAAGTCAGCTAATCCAATAGCTCGAATTGAAGCATCCAACAACCGAATGGGATGAATGACAGGGACTGTTCGGTTTTGTTGATGCAAATGTTTGAGAATTTGTAGCGAACAACCCGGATTAGACGAGGCAATCAGCGTTGCACCGGTATTGAGCAAATTGGCAACTTTCTGTTGTCCCAATTCTTCGGCAACATCGGGTTGCAGCATGTTGTATACGCCAGCGCTGCCACAGCAAAGGGCTGCATCGATCGGCTCTCGTAATGTGACACCGGGAATTTGCCGCAGCAACTGACGAGGTTGCAGACTGATTTTTTGCCCGTGTAGCAAATGGCAGGCATCCTGATACACGATCGTCAGCGGTTCTGCTTGCAGAGGATGCAGTGTTGCGGTTAATCCAATGGCACTGAGAAATTCCTGGACATCTTTGACTTTGGGGGCAAATTCGGCAGCTTTGTCACGATAGTTTGGGTCGTTTTGCAGGATGCGATCGTATTCCTTGAGCGTATGTCCACAGCCAGCCGCATTGATAATCACTGCATCTACGTTGGTTCCCTCGAAGGCATCGATCATTTGACGAGCCAGTGCTTGCCCTTGGGCTTCCTGCCCTTGGTGGTATGGCAAGGCAGCGCAACATCCTTGCGACTTGGGAATGACAACCTCGCAGCCGTTGGCGCTCAACACGCGAGCCGTGGCTTCGTTCACTTCGCTAAACAGCAAGCGCTGTACACAGCCTAGAATCATCCCCACCCGATAGCGTTTCTCGCCTTGAGCCGGGATCACCGTGGGTAAGGAGTCCTGAAACGATTTTGCGGTGATGTTGGGCAACAGCGATTCCATTGCCGCTAACCGAGGTGCAAGTCGTTGCAGCAGCCCAGTCGATCGCACTAGGTTTGACACGCCCAATTTCTGGTATAGGGCCAATGGAGCCAGCATCAGCCGCAGCCGATTTGGGTAAGGGAACAGCGAGAAGATGAGTTTCCGGAATAGCCGATCGCCCAAACCTCTGAGATGATTACGCTCAATTTGAGGACGAGTGGCGGCAATTAGCTTGTCATATTGCACCCCAGATGGACAGGTGGTAACACAGGCCAAACAGCCAAGACAAGAATCAAAATGTTGAACACTGGCAGAGGAAAGGGGAGCGTCTCCTTCGTTGATTGCATCCATAAGGTAAATGCGACCGCGGGGTGAATCAGTCTCTTTGCCAATAACGCGATAGCTGGGGCATGTAGATAGACAAAACCCACAGTGGACACAAGCATCAATCAACTTTGGATCAGGTGGATGATTATGATCAAATCCGTTCGCAAACGTAGTTTGAATATCGGTAAAATCAATTGAAACGGAAGAGATTTCTGACGGTAAATTGGTGGTCATCGCTGTTGACTAAATTCCGTTGACAAATCGATGCGGGCTGAATAAATTCTCTGGATCAAATTGCTGCTTCAGGTTTTTCATTGTCGCGAAGGCATTCCCCACGTAGCCCCAAACATCGATCGACTGTTTGAACGCAACCGGAGCCGCCAATACACTCAAGAAACCACCTTCAACTTGACACAATGCACGAGCTTGTGCCAATTGTTCTAGTGATAAAGTGTCAAACCGCAGCAACCCTAGCCCACTGGCGGCATGAATCAGTCCAAAGCTTAAAGGAGCTAGATGGCCAAGCTTGCTGAGCATATCGACCGCATTTGACGGTAACACTCCTATTTTGCAAGTAATTTCGGTTTCTTGGGGATAAGCCTGCATCTGTTCTTGCAATTGTTGCCATAGAGGTTGTTCATCGCTTCCAGGGAAGACTTGGCTATGTAAACCGATCGTCTGACCAAGCTGTTGCAAGTATTCCGTTTGTTCAGCAACGCTCACATCCAAGCTTTGGAACCGCACAATCAGCCCCATTGCCTGCTTGTTGATTAATACTGACGCTACTTCCGGCGTGACTAGCTCGATCGCCACTGGTGATAATCCCGATGCCAATAGGGTTGCTGTCGCGTTAGCAATGGACTCTGGTTTACCCGTTAGGAATACCGTTTGCGAGGCAGGGGGCAGCGGATAAATCCGAAACGATACCTGCGCGATTGCGCCTAACGTGCCATAGGAGCCAGTGAATAACTTCATCAGATCATAGCCCGCTACGTTCTTCACGACTCGCCCGCCGGCCTTAGCGATTTGACCGTCTGAACGGACGATCGATAAACCAATCAACATATCGCGGACGCTGCCATATCGTTGGCGTAGCGCCCCTGTGTCGGCTGTGGCCACAATCCCACCCAACGTTGCAGTGTCGGGATAAGCCGGATCGATCGCCAAAAATTGCCCGGCTGTGGCTAGCTGAGCTTGTAGATCTGAGAGTTTCATTCCAGCTTCGGCCGTCACGGTCAAATCCCCCACAGCATGATCTACTAAGCGATTGAGGCGAGCCGTGCTGATCACCAATTGAATGCCAGTTGCCAATCCACCCCAGTGGAGCTTGCTAGCACTGCCGCAGATCAACACAGGACACCGATGGCGATCGACCCATGCTATCACCTCCCCGAGCATTTCTTGCGTTTCAGGGTAAACCACCCCTTCCACGGTAGAATTTGGGGCTACCGCTTGAGTGATTTGGTGTTTCAGACTCGGTTCCAGAGCCTCCCAAGGGCAAAGGGCATCGGTGCCAACGATAGACTCTAGCTGGTGTGTGATCGAATTCATGGGAGTGGGGAGTCGGGGGTTGGGAATCACGATAGTCTTTACGCATTATCCATCACCTACCACCCATTCCCCCATCGTGCCAGGTTAAATGGCTGGGCTTCGCGATGACTTGGTTGTTTTCACTTGGTTGTTCACTTGAGGCGATTGAGGCTGCCTAGCTCTGTTACGATCGCCCAACCCTAATTCCCTTGTCTAAGACCCCCTTCACCATCGAAAATAGAGCAGAGGATTACCCAGAGGGGGAAATTGTGAGTCACGGATTCGATTACGATTTAGTCATTATTGGAGCAGGTGTAGGCGGGCATGGAGCGGCTCTACATGCTGTACGGTGTGGCTTGAAAACCGCCATTATTGAAGCAGCGGATATGGGCGGCACGTGTGTCAACCGAGGCTGTATTCCCTCTAAGGCATTGCTGGCAGCCTCCGGTCGAGTGCGAGAACTTCGCGACACGCACCATCTAAAAGCGTTGGGTATTCATGTTCCAGATGTTTCTTTCGAGCGAGAAGCAATCGCCAATCATGCCAATAGTTTGGTGAAAAAAATCCGCGACGATTTGACCAATAGCCTCAAGCGCCTCAACGTCGAAACGATTCACGGACGTGGCAAGTTGGCAGGGCCCCAAAAAGTGACTGTAATGACGGAAACAGGGGAAAAAACAATCACTGCCCAAGATGTAATGATCTCATCCGGGTCAGTGCCGTTTGTGCCACCGGGAATTGAACTCGATGGCAAAACTGTGTTCACCAGTGATGATGGTGTGAAGTTGGATTGGTTGCCGTCCTGGCTGGCGATCGTCGGTAGTGGCTACATTGGGCTAGAGTTTGCCGATATCTACACGGCGCTTGGCTCGGAAGTAACGATGATTGAAGCGTTGGATCAGTTAATGCCAGGGTTTGATCCAGATATTGCCAAACAGGCCCAGCGAGTATTAATTGCGCCTCGCGATATCGAGACCAAGGTGGGAATGTTAGCCAAGAAAGTGACACCCGGCTCCCCCGTGGTGATTGAACTCGCCGACGCCAAAACTAAGGAAACTGTGGAAATTTTGGAAGTTGATGCCTGTCTGGTCGCGACGGGACGGATTCCTGCAACTAGCGATCTGGGGCTGGAAACAGTGGGCGTGGAGGTCGATCGCCGGGGCTTCATTCCCGTCAACGATCAAATGGCCGTACTGGCAGAAGGACAACCTGTGCCGCATCTGTGGGCAATCGGAGATGCTACAGGCAAAATGATGTTGGCTCATGCGGCCTCGGCCCAAGGCATGGTAGCAGTCGATAATATCTGTGGTCGATCGCGCACGGTAGACTATCGCAGCATTCCTGCCGCTGCGTTCACTCATCCTGAAGTGAGCTTTGTGGGGTTGACGGAACCTGCGGCCCAAGAACTGGCCCAAGCAGAAGGCTTCAACGTGGCCACTGTGCGATCGTACTTTAAGGGCAACTCCAAAGCCATTGCTGAAGGCGAAACCGACGGACTGGCTAAAGTCATCTACCGTGAAGATACCGGCGAGGTATTAGGCGTTCACATTTTAGGGTTTCATGCGTCGGATTTGATTCAGGAAGCCGCCAACGCTATTGCTGAACGCCGATCGGTGCACGATCTTGCTTACTTTGTCCACACTCACCCCACCCTGTCGGAAGTGCTAGACGAAGCCTATAAGCGAGCGATCGAAAAAGGATAAAGTTTATCAAGATATAAGGATAGATAAAGGATATTTATTCTTATCCTCCTCGCTCCTTCCCCTAACGCTGGGGGACTTTAATTTGATTCCCCCTTAATCTGGTGGACTAGGGAAGCAAAAGTCGCTGAACCGCGTTAGTCCTGTGTCTTTTACATTCGCCTTCATACTCTAGCCTTTACCCTTTCTACTCATGCAGATTCGTCGTCGTTCCCCCGGGCCCGCTGTAGCGGTTGAAAGTTTGCGTTATCAAGTCCAGATCGAGGGTGCAGAGCCGCAGCATATTCTGGAGGAAATTGTTTGGTACAAGGAAAAAGAAGTTGACAAAATGCGGGAACAAGTACCGCTGATGGAGTTGCAACACAAAGCTTTAGAAGCACCCGCGACGCGAGATTTTGTGGCAGCACTGCGGCAGGGCAAAACTCAACCTGCCCTCATTGCTGAAGTGAAGAAAGCATCTCCCAGTAAGGGCGTGATTCGGGAAGAGTTTGATCCGATCGCCATTGCTCAGGCCTATGAAGCTGGCGGTGCATCGTGTGTGTCGGTGCTGACGGATGAAAAATTCTTTCAGGGCAGTTTCAGCTATTTGCGCCAAATTCGCCAGACGATCGACTGCCCACTGTTGTGCAAAGATTTTGTGATTTATCCCTACCAATTGTATTTGGCCCGCGTCAATGGGGCCGATGCGGTCCTGCTGATTGCTGCCATTCTACCCGATCGCGATTTGCAGTATTTTCTCAAAATTATTAAGGCACTGGGAATGTCTGCCCTGATTGAAGTCCATACGCTAGAAGAACTAGATCGGGTGCTGACGTTGCAAGACGTAGCCTTAGTTGGCATCAACAACCGCAACTTAAAGGATTTCTCGGTGAATTTAGACACGACGCGGCAGATTTTGGCAGCTAGAGGCGATCAACTGCAAGCCCGCAATATTTTAGTGGTTAGCGAATCCGGGTTGCATACCGCTGCCGATCTACAGCAAGTTCACCAAGCGGGAGCTAGTGCGGTATTAATCGGGGAATCGCTGATGAAGCAACCCCATCCAGGTGTCGCTATTGGTGCACTGTTTGTGTAAGCTCATCATGGTAACTTCATGAGAAGTAGCTCCTGTACCTAACAGAAGGTCAGGTTTAGGTGCATACTGAAGTCAGACTGAAACAAATTCACAATGAGTGAACCACGGGCTGCATGGAACCTATCCCTCTTCCATCTCACATTCATTACGAGTTGCTTCTGCAATTGCTAGAGCGACAAACAATGTTAGCCGTGGGACGCAAGTCCCCGCAACAGGAGCAAGTCCATGAATTAATTGTGACGTTGCGTAAAGCATTAACTCAGCAAAAACAGTTGGAAGAGAGTTGCCAGCGCGCCAATGTGCCCATTGACTATCGCTGGTCGTTGAATCATACGGCATCAGAACCATCTGTGCTCAATGCGATCGCGTCCCCACCAGCGGAGCCAGTAGAATCTGAACCAATTCAGCCTGAGCCAGTCCCGTCCTCTGAATCTTGCCATCCCTAGATTCTCCAAATTGATATCAATTTGAAGTTCCTTCGGTAGACTGTAAGCCAGCACAACTCGCTTCTGCAACATATCGCCCGCTGGTGTATGGAGCTAGAGCAACCATACAGGTATGTTGAGTGGTAATGTGGCATGACAGGATAGCGTTGGTAGGGTTTTGGAGGTTACGAGTGGTACAGTCAGGTTCTAGACATCGTGATGACATCGTGAATGATCCCTGTTTCCAGCCTCAAGATTGTGAAGACGCCCGTAATTTGAGCTTGACGCTAGTTCCGGCCGACTACCAAGTGTTATTGGAAGAGTTGCAACAAGCCCAGACGCTCGATCGAGAAAGAGTCGATCGCATTCAGCAACTTGAGCAAGCATTAGATCAAGCCTTGGTTTGGCTGAATGATTTACGGGCGCAACTCACTGATCAAGCCCTGCTGGAAACACAGCTTGCTAATACGGAAGAATATGCTCACGTACAGCAACAGGCCATTGCTCGCCTGAAGCTACAACTGGCAGATCAACAGCAAACACTTGATGTGCAACTGCTGGAAACTCAACAACGTGATCAAGCGATCCAAGAACTGATGGCTACGATCGAGACGATGACGCACACGCAGCAACAAGAATTGGAGCGCTTACGCTCGTTTATCACTCAAGATCAAGTTGAGGTTCAAACGCATCGCAGCCTGCTGACACAGCAAATTCAAGACCTTCAAACTACCTTGGAAACTCGACAGCAGCGCATTGCCGATCTAGAATCTGAGACCCTTTCTGCCCGCACCTTGGCAGCCACCCTGCGCGAACAACTGGCAACAGCCCAGCAACAAATCAAAGATCTCTCTGTCCGACTTCAGCAGTATCAGGCCGATTGGGCGCAATTAGAATCTCAACTGGCAGAAGTGCAGTCCGATCGCCAAACTGCTGTAAAGCTGCAATCGAGCATCAGCTTACCGATCAACTTACCACTCCAGCGCTTATCTGCGAGTGAAGCTAACACCCTATTGGTTTCACTGCAACACGATCTGACGCGGGCGCATCGCCGAATTGAGATGTTGGAAAATCAACTAGCGCAGCAAACCCGGCTTCAGGCCCATTGGCAACAAAGCCATCAACAGCTAGAAGAGGAACGCGATCGGCTGCAAACCCGTACAGGAATCTTGGAGCGGCAAACCGCAGAACTGCAAGAGCAAATTCTGCATCAAGCGCAACAGGCAACCGAGTATGAAACCGCTGTACAGTACTGGAAAGATCGCTATCTAGCACAGCAACATCAACTCTCACAGTTGCATGAACTAGCTGAGCAAGTCTCATCGGAATTAGAACCAGACACAATCCCTTCAGCCTTGACAGACCTCCTGAACTCGCTGCTTACTCTAACCGCCAATACCGGCGAAACATTGCCACCTCCATCCATTCCCCTACCCAAATTCCCAACTCCCGAACTTCCCGACTTTTTGGTGCGTCGGCGCGATCGGGTCAAAGGACAGCGGCTTGGCTTGCGAGGCTAAGTGCCTTGGGAAGCAGGAATTGGCGGTAAGAGTTGACAATGGGTAATGGGTAATCGAAGTAAACCTGTCCTCTGTTCCTTACTCCCTACTCCCTATTCCCTAATTCCTACCCACCAACTCGCAGGAGTTCTACATCAAAAATCAAGGTAGCGTTAGGAGGAATCACTCCACCGGCTCCTCGTGCTCCGTAGCCCAGTTCAGGGGGAATAATCAGCCGTCGCTGACCACCGACTTTCATGGTACTTAGCCCCTCATCCCACCCGCGAATCACTTGTCCGGCACCTAAGCGAAACGAGAAGGGGCGATTGCGATCGCGAGAACTGTCAAATTTGGTACCGTCTTCCAACGTGCCGGTATAGTGAACTGTTACATTCTGTCCCGATTGCGGCATGGCTCCATCCCCTTCCTGAAGGTCGATGTAGCGCAATCCAGAGGGGGTAGTGATAATCTCCTGATTTTCTTCCTGCATGAGATCTGTGGCATCAGTGCTAGAGGCTTGAGCAATTAGGGTGGAATTAGCTGCGGTGGTGGTGGAGATAGACGGAGGCTCAGCAAGCTGAGCAGCAATCGCCTCGCTGCCTCGCTGAGTCAGTTGCGCCACCACTAGAAAGACTGCACATGCCAGCATGATCCCAAAGCTAATTAGAATTTCCCGCAAAATCGACCTCCTTCGATCAAACTTGAAACCCAACCCTCAGTGTATATCAGCTAGGAGGCTTCAAGGCGATCGCTTAGGCTGATTGACTATCGCCACAGGCGGTTTTCTAGGTCACGAACTTGGCGCTCTAGGCGATCGATGCGTCCCCGCAGTTCATCCATCTCGTTTTGGCGTGGTACCCCTAATTCTTGTAGAACCGTCCGAAGCTGGCGGCGAAATTGAGCTTCCCAGTTGCTTTGCTCAGACTTCAACTGCTGCATCAGATCGTTAGCAAAATGAGAAGCTTGCTCTGGGTCGAGTTTGCCGTCTTTTACCCACTGATCGCTGACTTCTTTCATCTTTTCAGCAACCAAGGAGGTTGTGCCAATGCCAAGCATCAATAGCTGTTGAAGAAAATTGTTGTTGTCCATAATGATTCCTTATTCTCTGCCTCCTGCTAGCCAAGATGATCGAACCCAGGCATGATAAAACTGAACGGCTTGCAGTTTACAGTCTTATTCTGGCAAATGTTCTGCGAAATAATGCCGAGATGGAATTCTTGATAACCGATCGTTTGTTGTAGAGCAGTGATACACGAGATACACAATCTATGGAAATTGAATGGTTGAAATTCCGGGTAAATCCCGATCGGCGCGAGGAGTTTGTGCAAAAGGATGCGGAGATTTGGACAGCGGCACTGTCGCAATATCCCGGCTTCATTAGTAAGGAAGTCTGGATCAGCCCTGATGATTTAGCAGAGGTGGTACAGGTCATTCGCTGGGAAACGTTTGAGCAGTGGCAGGCCATTCCGCCTCAAGCGTTAGAACAAATCGAAGCCCAATTTAGACAGTCCATGGGCGATAGTTATGAGCTACTAGAATCCTCTCGCTATCAAATTCGCAAATTCTCGAATGAGACTGAACATCAATCTTTGAGACAAGCGCACCACCCCTATGGGCGAGGACGATAGTGCAATAGGCTAGGATTGAGAAAACTGCGGTTAGATGTGCGATGCCAGTTTGTCCTCGTTGTCAGCAATTTGTCGAATCCCAAGCGATCGTTTGTCCTACGTGTCGCCTCATGCTTAAAGCCCATGGGCATCCCGGTATTCCCCTGTTTCGAGCCGAGGAGGATGAATACCTTTGCCAAACCTGTACCTATCATGAGGATGACACTTGTAACTTTCCGCAGCGACCCTTTGCTAAAGAATGTACGCTGTATCATAATCCGCAGACTTCAACACAAGTATTGACCTATCGCCCTAGTCGGCAAGCGCTAGTGAAGCATTGGCTGCGGCGCAACGCCCCGCTGTTGATTGTGGTAGCGCTGTTGCTGATTAGCTTGTTGATTGCATTAAGTTAATGAAAACGACCTGATTGACAAATTGATTGACAAATTGCTGCCCCCTCATCCCCCACCTCCTGCTCCCAGATGGGGCGACGGGAAGTCGAAACGATTGAGGGATTTTCAACGTCACTCTTCTTGAGAAGAGAGAGATGGGGTAAGGGTCATCGAAGCTTGTCAGTCAATCAATGAAAACGGTTGAAATTCTTGATAAAATCACTTACTAATGCAGTTTAGACGGGGCGTAGCGCAGCTTGGTAGCGCACCACTTTGGGGTAGTGGGGGTCGTGGGTTCAAATCCCGCTGCTCCGATGTGTCTGATTGAAGGCTTGATTCACCAGGTAGGTTGATTGATCGGGGCGATCGCCGATCGCCCTTCGATTGTTGTACAGCTTGTTACACGCTCAGGACTTGGTGCCCTCGTCCTCACCAATGATCGATCGAATGCCTTCCACAGTGGCGGGAATGCTGCGCGGGTCCATGAACATGACCTTGCTGCTAGCGCTCGTGCCAATTTTGGAACCCATGTCGATGTAGTTCTGCGCCATCAAAAATTGCAGCGCTTCTCGCGCCCCCGGATCGGATTTCAGCATTTTGGCAATAATCTGAATCGCTTCGGCTGTGGCCTGAGCCTTCAGTACTTGCTCTTGTCGAGCCGCTTGGGCCCGCAGAATGGTGGCTTTTTGCTCAGCTTCAGCCTGTAAAATCTGGGCATCGGCACGCCCTCTAGCAGAGTTCACGGCTGAGTCTCGTTCACCTTCGGAGGTGAGAATAGCGGCCCGTTTGCGGCGTTCTGCCGACATCTGCAATTCCATCGACTCTTGCACAGCCTTGGAGGGAATAATATCGCGCAGTTCCACCCGCGTTACCTTAACGCCCCACGGGTCGGTGGCTATATCGAGTTCGCGCAATAAAACTTCGTTGATTTCCGATCGGGCAGTGAAGGTTTGATCGAGTTCCAGCTTGCCCATCTCGGCACGAATCTGCGTTAAGACCAAATTCACCATCGCCGATTGCAAATTTTGCACTTTGTAGAAAGCCTTCTCTAGATCAACAATCCGCCAGTAAACCACCGCATCAACTGAAATGGCAACATTATCGCGGGTGATGCACTGTTGTGGTGGCACATCCAAAACCTTTTCTCGAACCGTTTCGGAATAAGCAATCCGTTCAACAAACGGCACCGTAAACCGTAGCCCTGGTTCCAACTTGCGGTTATAGCTGCCCAAGCGCTCAACCAAAGCTTCGTTTCCCTGATTAATGATTCGGACGGAACCTGCCAAACTGGTGCCGCCCAGAACCAAAACAATAAGGGCAAAAATAAAGTCCATCTTAGACCTCCAAAGTGTGGATGTAGACCGCTAATGCAACATCTTCTAACGTCTTCTAAAGTTCTTAGGTTGCCCCGATCGATCGGCTAGACCCTCAGCCGCAAACAAACGTTGAGTTGAATGCACCTACAGATAGGATTCTTATCTAATCAAATGCTTCAGTGGTGCAGCAAATTGGCAGGCAAGACAATCAGCGTAGTGCCGCGTCGCTCCAAAACATACACTCGTTGATTTGCGGCAATGGTTAGATCGTCATCCTCACATCGAGCCTGCCACGAATTGCCTTCATACAGGACTCGCCCGGTTTGTCCCGGAAGAATTTCTGTTAATGTTTGTGCTTCTTTAGAATCTTCAATTTGACGATGTTTTCTGGGGGGAACCAGGCGACGCAGTAGGATAGTCAACACAATAGACAAGACGAGCCAAAGCGCAACTTGTACTGAAAAAATCGGCACAGATAGGGCAAAAATTGCCACAATAATAGCGCTAAGGCCCATTGTCAATTCGATAAATGCCGTTGGTAGAACAAGTTCCAACATGCAAAGACTCACCCCTGCAATAATCCAGAATAATGGAGTGCCAAGCGACATAGCGAAACCTCGATCAACGTTTGTAAATTGAAGGCGTTAGGATGCAACCTGGGATATGCCTGTGTCATAACCAATGTGCCGCAGAGTTCGTCTTAAAAAAGGTTGCAGAATGCTGGCTACCAGTCCATCACCAGATTGTTGGTTGCCATTGGTTGTGAAGACACAGAGTTGCCAGAATATCGTTGCAGGCGGTATACCTAGTCCCAATCTAGCTTAGCCTTCTGTGATTTCGGTGCTCTGTCAGCTTATCTTTAGGGTAAGTATCCTAGATGCGTATGAGCAGTTCCCCCATTTATCTTCAGTGTTCCAATCCCACCTGTCTGCACCCGGTTAATCCGATCGGTCAATCGGTCTGCGAGCGCTGTCAAGTTCCCCTGGTCTATCGCCATCTTTGGGCAATTGGGGACGGTGTGCGGCAAATTCCCGTCAATACCGTAGTGGGAGAGCGCTATCTGGTCAAGGCTCCTCAGATTTGGCTAGACACCAACCCAGGCACCGTGCCAGAAGTGCCAGAAGTGCTGCCAGGACGAATACTGCCCTATTTGCATTTGTATCCCCATCGCCTGCACATTCCCGAACTACATGGACTTTGTCCGCTGAGCGACAAATCGATCGCCTTACTCCTAGACAATGTGCCGATCGACGAGACGGGAGCACTGCTACCATCGCTGGAATCAGTTTGGCCCACTGTTCCACCTGTACGGCAGGTGTACTGGCTCTGGCAACTTTTTCAACTGTGGGAACCGCTTAATCACTATGGGGTGGCGTTAAGTTTGCTGCTGCCAGAAAATGTGCGGGTTCAAGGATGGCGGGTTCGGCTGCATCAGCTTTTGCGCAACCGCCAAGAACTGGAAATGCCGCTGGCTATTCGTCGGGAAGATTTAGACGATCGAGAACCGCCACCTACCCTGCCGCCGTCTTTTCCGCCGCCTGATCCTGCTGCCTCGCGAGATGTAAAAGCCCAAACGTTTCTACTGAAGGACTTGGCTGAGGTATGGTTACCGTGGATAGAACAGGCTCATGCGACCGTCAAAGCTCCTCTCCGTGCCATCTGCGCTGCGATGCAAACGGCCGCAGACACCGAACTTGGGCTACAGACGATTGCCACTCAACTGAACCATCTGCTGTTAGAGCAATCGGCCCAGTTGCCCGTGCACATTGAAGTAGTAGGTAAAACCGACACTGGTCCCCAACGATCGCATAACGAAGATGCCTGCTATCCTGATTCCCGCTATCCCGATCAGAACGACACGCTGCGGCCCCGCGTAGGGATTATTTGCGATGGCATTGGGGGGCATGAAGGTGGAGAAGTGGCGAGTCGGCGTGCCCTTGACGATCTCAAACGGCTGACAGAGTATCTGCTAGCTGACTTTCAACATCAAACCAATCCCACCTTACCCAGCGAGGTTGCTGAACAGTTAGAGAGTCGCGTGCGGGTGGTCAATAATGTTATTGCTGAACAAAACGATGCCCAAGGACGAGCGATGCGCCAACGCATGGGCACAACGTTGGTGATGGCTGTCCAGTTGCCGCAACAAGTGGAAACTCCCTCAGGCGTGCGATCGGCCCATGAATTATATCTAGTGCATGTGGGCGATAGTCGGGCGTACTGGTTAACTCCTAACTATTGCCATTTGCTAACGCTGGATGATGATGTGGCCACCCGTGAAGTGCGGCTAGGACGGAGTGTTTACCAAGAAGCCCTTGAACGACCGGATGGAGGAGCCTTAACCCAGGCTTTAGGAACCCGCGATGCCGATGCCCTGCAACCGACGGTGCAACGGTTCATGGTGGAAGAAGATGGGCTGTTGTTGTTGTGCTCGGATGGACTGAGCGATAACGATCGAGTGGAGCAAGCTTGGCAACAATTAACCCTACCGGTCTTTAGTGGCAAATGGTCCCTTGAAGAGGCGGTACAAGCTTGGATTGATGTGGCTAATCAACGCAACGGACATGACAATACATCGGTCGTACTCATGCGGTTTGTTGTGACCCCCGCTTCAACCTTACCAGACTTAGAACCAGACTTAGATCGAGAAGCAGAGCCAAGCGCCACACCCGCTCCATCGATGCCACCAGCTCCAGCAAGTCCCGCCTCTGAAGCAGAGTTTGAGTTAACAGAAGCCTCGCGGGCCTTACTGTACGATGAAGATGAGCCAACTCCGTCTCCTCCGTTTAGACCAAACCCTGGGCCATCACCCGAGTTCTTGTCGCCCCAAAAACCTTGGATACTAGGAGCGATCGTCGCTGTGATTGCAGGATTGTTGGGCTTTTTACTGTGGAGCCTTGTGAATTCTACAACTGTGACCCCTAGCGGCGAGTCTCCATCACTGCCCTTGCCAGAGACCGTATCGCCGCCGCCAAACCCCTAGCAGATCCACCGCTGCCCCTTTACCATCACCGATGGTTGAGGGTGAATGCGGTTGCCCGATCGCGAGTGAAACATCATGTGCAAAGATAATGAATGTCGTAAAACTGAATGTCGCAATCATCGCGATTGAGCAAAAACCTGCATAGCGATAAAGCAGATTGTTAAGGTTGTAATGAAAAAATTATGAAAGTTGGCGATCGTGTTCGTGTTAAAGAATCTGTTGTGGTTTATCACCACCCTCAGCACCGCAACGAAGCCTTTGATATCAAAGGACTAGAAGGCGAAGTCATGGCGTTGGTGAATGAGTGGCAAGGAACGCCTATTAGTGCAAATTTTCCGGTTCTTGTTAAATTTGACGCCAAATTTAAAGCACATCTGCGAGAAAGCGAGCTGGAACTGATTTGACGAATGGCAATGTGTTGATAGTGCTAGTCGTCAAGTATTCATCAAAAAGACAGGCGTTGCGGAGTGGATGGATCGTCTCGTCAGGGTGTTTTGCGAAACGCTTTGACAATTGGGATCAAAATCGCTCAATCAAGCTTGAATTCAGCAACGCAGAAAGCAGAGCTTGAGGAACTAGGTCTAGTTGCAAATCTGGAATTAGAACAAGTCAGCAAAACAAAGAAGATCTCACCGCTTCTATGTAGGGGATGTCTATTCGGAAGCATCCGGTGAGATCTGTTCTCTTTTCTTGAATTTTTTCTAGATTGCCAACGCCGTATTTTGCCCTGAGCGATCAATTCGTATAGGTTACAGGTACTTGCGTAATTTGAAATTGATCTGAGAGGCAACTAGTCATTGGAGCAGTGCACGGTGGTATCATCCTTGGCGATCGCTGGCTGATAATCGGTTCGTTCAGAGACTTGATTGTTAGAATGCACGAGTTCGCGTTGAGCCGCCTCAACAATAACGCGGCGCAGCCATTCAGTGCGATTCGGCAACGTTTGAATTAAGGCATGAATGGATGCCGGTAAACGGACTCCTACCACTTGTTTGGATAGGGGTTCGTCTCCCACTTGTGTGAAGGTTCCACCTTGAGATTTTTGCTTCGGATTCAACAGAGGCATAGGGTTTTCCCATCGTAGTACCCCTACCATGTTAACCCGCTTTTGTTGATATAGTACACTTAGTTTGTTAACGCGCTAGTTTTCGTAAGATTAATTTGTATAAAAAGACTATTTTTCTTCAAAAAAGCGTGTTAACCAATAAAGCCAATTTGTACTAGTCTTGCTATAATAAAAAGGCATAGAGATGGAGTTGCTCGATGATCAGTAACCTTCCCTCCGTTCATTCATTCAATCCAATGGCTACCCCTCGCTCTACCCGTGTTTGGTCTGCAAGTTCTGATTTAGATGCCTCTCCCCAATCGGCTTTACAAGATGCCGCGATCGAATTACAGGCTTATTTTTATCAACAAGAGGGCGAGATCTATCGGGTAGAGGATTTGCAGCGGGCCTTAGAGAATTGGCTAGAGCTTTCGATGGAAGCCTTGGTTGAAGATGCGTTGTTTCATGTGGTTGAGGGCGATCGATCGAGTGCATTTAATCGGTCTGCGTTCGAGTCGCAGATGAAGCGCCTCCGTCCTCTTGACCGTCCCGACGCAGCTACGGATGTTTGCCAGCCGATCTCAGCAGTGCATGCTGCATAATGGCTCATAGCTGTTCGATTGTCTAACGAGTTCTACCCTCCTCTAAATCCCTTTCTTTGCGAGAGACTCCTATGAAACTGATTGACTATCCAGCGGCGATCGCTGAACGGCAACGAGATTTACTGCAAGCGGACCAACGTATCCGTCGGTTGCAGGACACCTTAAATCGACATACGGCTGAGATTGATACTGCCATTGCATTTGATACAGAATTGCGCAACGATGCTCAGCGTAAAGCTAAACGCTTGGAACTGATGAATACCGCTGAATATCGGAAGGCTGTGGCAACACTGCAAATGGCTCAAGATGAACGGGCCGAAATTGAGATTGACTTAAGCCTGTTGCGCAACCAGTTTTCGGTATTGAAACTAGAAAAACGAGAAGCAATTGCCATCCGCGAATTGCAACTGGTGGATGCTGCTTAGCTAAAGCCAAGCTGAAAGGCAGGTATTGAGCACCGTTGAAACGCCCGTTTTGCAAGAACGAGCAGAGACCCAGTGAGACGATCTATCATTTATCCTTAGTACCCGATCGCTGTGTTGCACAGTGGGAAAGCGATATTGATTTTCACTAATGTCACTGGGTTGGTTCTCAATGCAAAACTTTTATTTTGATGATGATAATGGCCGCAAGTCGTTCGAGCTTCCAGGTGCTCGTCCTCACTATAATCCCGATCGTCCAGGACAAGTAGAGCATATTTTTCTGGATTTAGCCCTCGACTTGCCCACCCAAAGCTACTGCGGCAGTTGCACCACTCGAATTACCCCAGTGTGCAATGGCATCGAGACCTTAATGCTGGATGCTGTCAATTTACACATCGATTCGGTACAGGTAAATAATCTCAATCAAGCGTTTGATTACGATGATGAACGACTGTCTGTTCACCTGAGTCAACCAACTCAAGCCCATCAATCGATCGAATTGCGCATCGAGTACCACGTTGAACAACCTCAACGTGGACTTTATTTTATTGCCCCCACTCCCGATTATCCTCACAAACCCGTTCAGGTGTGGACTCAGGGCGAAGATGAAGACTCTCGCTACTGGTTCCCCTGTTTCGATTATCCTGGACAGTTGGCCACCTCTGAAATTCGCCTGCGCGTACCCAAACCATACGTTGCGATTTCTAATGGCGAATTGATTGCAACGCACGATGAAGGTGATGCCAAAATTTACCACTGGTTGCAGAAACAAGTGCATCCTACCTATTTGATGGCGATCGCCGTCGGAGATTTTGCCGAACTACGCGATGATTGGCAGGGGATTCCCGTTACGTATTATGTGGAAAAGGGACGTGAAGCCGATGCTCGTCGCACGATGGGCAAAACACCAGAAATGCTCGAGTTTTTCAGCCAAACCTTCGGCTATGCTTATCCCTTTCCCAAATATGCACAGGTGTGTGTTGAAGATTTCATCTTTGGCGGCATGGAGAACACGTCCACTACGTTGCTGACCGATCGCTGCCTTTTAGATGAACGTGCTGCCTTGGACAACCGCGCCGCTGAAGCGTTGGTCGCTCATGAATTAGCTCATCAATGGTTTGGCGATTTAGTGGTGATTAAGCACTGGTCTCATGCTTGGATTAAAGAAGGCATGGCTACCTATTCAGAGGTGTTGTGGACAGATCATCAGTATGGTGCTGAAGAAGCCGCCTACTATCGCCTCAACGAAACCCGCAACTATTTGTCTGAAGATGCATCTCGCTATCGTCGCCCCATTGTTACCCATATTTATCGTGAAGCCATCGAACTGTACGATCGTCATCTGTACGAAAAGGGGGCCTGTGTTTATCACATGATTCGGGCTGTTTTAGGTGATGAGTTATTCTTCAAAGCGATTCATACCTTTGTTCAAGATAATGCTCATAAAACTGTGGAAACTGTAGATTTGTTGCGAGCGATCGACAAAGCCACGGGCCGCAACTTGCAATTTTTGTTTGATCAATTTGTCTTTCGGGGCGGACACCCCGACTACAAAGTCGCCTATTCCTGGGATAGTGACAGCAACCTGGCGAAAATTACCGTCACACAAACCCAAGTCAAGGACAGCAAAAACGGCAGTAGCAGCAGTAACAGCGGCTTGTTTGATTTGAAAATTCCGATCGGTTTTGGGAAACATGAAAACGGAGATCTGCACACAAATCAGATTCGATCGTCAAGCTCATCCCTTCAGTGCTTCACTGTTCGTATTCATGAGCGAGAACAAACTTTCTATTTCCCATTGACCGAAAAGCCAACGTTTATCAGCTTTGATGTTGGCAATCATACGCTTAAGACGGTGGTACTGGAATATCCGATCGCAGAACTAAAAGCTCAACTTCAGCATGATCCCGATCCAATTTCGCGCATCTATGCCGCCGAAGCCTTGGCCAAGAAAGGAGGATTAGAGGCAGTCAAAACCCTGTCCGCTGCGTTGAAAGAAGACCCATTTTGGGGAGTGCGGGCAGAAGTCGCAAAACAACTGGCAGCAGTCAAACTCGACCAAGCGCTAGATGGACTGCTAGCAGGCTTGTCTGATCCCCATCCTAAAGTGCGGCGATCGGTGGTAGAAGCACTATCAGGACTTAAAACAGCAGCTAGCTATGCAGCCCTGAAACCCATCGCCGAACAGGGTGATGCCAGTTATTATGTGGAAGCGGCGGCCATTACTGGACTATGTGCAGTGGCTTCGATACAGCTAGACAACCCATCGCAAGAAGAAGAAGTGCTGACACTAGTGCGATCGATTTTGCAAACCCGATCGGGCTGGAATGAAACAGTACGCAGCGGTGCCATCAGCGGTCTCAGCAAACTAAAAACCTCTGAAGCAGCGCTGAACCTCATCTTGGAATACACTGTCTCCGGCACACCCCAAGCGCTACGGCTTGCTGCCATTCGCGCACTGGGTGCCATTTCTACTGGGCAAAACAACGTCAACCTGGAACGGATTTTAGTACGGTTAGAAGAACTGTCGCGTGAATCCCTTTTCCTGACACAAGTCTCGGTGGTTACAGCCTTGGGGCAAATGGAAACCAGCAAAGCGATTGGTATTTTGCAAGCCCTGGCAGATCAAACCCCCGATGGCCGAGTGCGTCGCTTGGCCGAAGAGGCAGTGCAACGGGTACAAAAGAGGATCGGCAAAGACCAAGCTGTAAAAAAACTCCAAGATGAATTAGAGCAGTTGAAAAAGGACAATCAGGAGTTAAAAAGCCGCCTAGAAACGCTGGAAGCCAAAAGTAAATAACCTACAATTTAATAAGTAGTTCAATGCAATCAGCCCAGACACTTTAACCCTAAACTGCCCTCCTCCCCCAACCCCTCCTCCCAAACCGAGCGACGGGGAGCCAGATTAACGTCCCGCTCTCAACGTAGGAGAGGGATTGAGGGTGAGGACTAAAGGGATTCAGCGGTCTCACAACAACTGTCCGAAGAATTGTTAATGAAGGTTGTTAATGAAGCTTCACCGTTGCGCTAAAGCGACGATCGAGACGGGAGAACAGTAGGCGTCCGATTGCTGGAAAGCGTTGCCCGGGATAGTTGATTCCGAGAAGCCGCTTGTTTCGACGGTAACGCTTCAGATGAAGCCCTCAGATCTGGAAACGCTTGCACTTGAGCAGGAACTGTCCGAGGCGAGATCGGCGAAATGAACCGCGCCATCAGCGGCACACAGCCAAAAATTGCAAATGTTCCACCGATCGACACCATGAAGAGTCCTGCCGCGAATAATCGCGATTGAATGGTTTGAGCTTTAGCCATGTGTGGGCTAGCAACGGGTAAGGGTTGGATTTGATTAGCACCAATTCGTTGAGGATTCATAAAACGATTGCCCCCTATCCTTGCATCTCTTCTAGTCTACCGTTTTATTAAGTTATGTATATGGCTTGGATCACTTTTTGGCGAGCTATCGGTTGAGCCTGTTACAGTCCTTTACTGCGCATTCACGTGAGCAAAGTATTCAGTAAAGTCTGGGTAAATTCACGGCTCTGGCGCTGCTTTTGATACATAGTTCTGTAACAATCAGGAAAACCAAAACATCAAGTCCTAGCGATAATTCGTTTTCAGGTTAGCGAGAGGACATGGACTAGACCCGATCGATCGGTAGCCTTTGTTCTGGATCTGAATAATTCTGGATCAACCTGTGAGCTAACCCCCAATGTGTCGGGCAACGAGAACCTGCGTTCATTCACCTCAGTGTATTCACTGGCACAGAACGCTAAATCGTTTCGTTGACTTTGTAATAGTGTGGAAGCCATCTATGGAAAAAGAAATTGCAATGGGCTTTGGAGTCAGTGTTATCTGCCTACTAGCGTCTTCGTTTGTTGCTCCGCCTCGAGAGAGTTTACCCAGTTCTTACCGATCGCTGTATCCAGTTCCCTCAGCACTCGCTGAAACATCAATCGATCGGTTGCCAGACGGTCACTACCATTTTTGCCAATCCGTGACCTTGGAAGCGACCACCGCTGATCGCTGTTTTCTCTTTCAAAAAGAAAATGATCGGATCATTGGGCAGTACCAGTCTACGGTTCCTTCAGATCCTAGTCAGACTCGTTTATGTCTAGAGGGGCAGGTGCGGGGCAATGTGATCAGTGGCAAAGCCACATATTTTTCCAACGATTTTGCCGACCTGATTCAGCAGCGTCCTGAACTGCAAGCCTCTGAATTAACTGCTTGGGATGTGACCGGTAACAGCGATGATTTACAAGTAGCCGCCGGACAGACCATTAGCTTAAAGTCTGTCAATCAGGATTCTACGGCGATCGAGTCGGTGCAGGCGATTCTTTTCAGCAAAGCCACGTTAGACCTCAGCGATTTTCAGCAGAACAGCACGGTGCCAGTGTCAGCTCCAACAAGTTGTGATGCTTCTTAATTTGTAGTGCTTAATTTGTGATGCTGGCGCGAAGGGCAGTGGTCTGTTCATGCCCCCATTCCTGCATCCTTGCCTACTTATCTACTTACTATCTCGCCTGCCCTGCCCAAATAAAATGGCTTTGGCTGCATCGCTCATGTCATTGACTTGATTAACCTCTTTGGCCTTGGCGTAGGCTCGCTGCACCGCTGGACGTGCTTGCATCGACTTGAACCAGCGCTGAACATTGGGAAACTCATCCAAGTTAATTTGTTGCCGCTCATGGGGCACAGTCCAGGGATAGCACGCCATATCTGCGATCGAATATTCTCCGGCAATGAAGGGGCGATCGATCAGTTGCGTGTCGAGCACTCCATAAAGCCGCTCGGTTTCTTTGACATAACGGTCAATAGCATAGGGAATTTTCTCAGGGGCATATTGGCTGAAATGATGATTTTGCCCCAACATCGGCCCCAATCCGCCCATCTGCCAAAATAACCACTCCATGACCTTGACGCGCTGCCGTACATCTGTGGGCAGAAACTTTCCGGTCTTCTCCGCCAGGTATTGCAAAATCGCGCCTGACTCGAACACGCTGATCGGTGCACCACCATCTGTCGGAGCACGATCGACGATCGCCGGAATGCGATTATTAGGGGAAATCTTGAGAAATTCTGGCGCAAACTGATCGCCCTTGCCGATGTCGATTGGATGAATGATGTAGGGCAATTCGGCTTCTTCCAGGAAAATCGTAATTTTGTGGCCGTTGGGCGTTGTCCAGTAATACAGGTCAATCATGACAGTTCCTCTAGATTTTCAGCTAGAATTCAGCGTCCTGGTCCTGGATAGCGATCGGCGGATGGCAATCGATTGGGGGTGAAGTTTGCCGCCGCTCGGTTGGTTGAGGGTTGATTCATTTGAATCTGCTGACGTCCGTTGCGCACCACTCGCATCATCTCGGCAAGCTGTTGTTCCATATCTTGCAGGACGCTGTCGGCATATTCGTCGGCTCCGCGTTGAATTTCTTCGCATTCGGCGATCGCCATTCGGTGCATCTCTTCTAAATCTTGCTGGGCTTGGCGGCGAATTTGTTCGATTTCAATCAGCGTTTGCTGTTGCATCTGCTCGCAATCTTGCTGCACCTGCTGACGAATGTGCTGAGCTTCCAATTCAGCTTGACGCACTAGACCCATTTCATCCAAAATTTGAGCAGCCCGCCGTTCTGCATCGGCAATAATTTCTTGGGCATATTGCTCTGCTTCTAGCAATACTTCCTCTTTGTGAAGAAGAATCTCGGTGGCTTCTTGAAACGCAGATGGCAAATTCAACCGCACCAAGTCAAGCTGGTCTAGCAACTGTTCTTCGTCTACCAGCGTGCGCCGACTCAGCGGAATCCGGGGACTGTCTAGAATTAATTCTTCTAGCTTGTTTAGCTCTTGCTGAATGTCGATTCCCCCGGTTCGGGTTGCCTCTCCGTAGATGGATCGATTGGGCGACCCTCCAGCATTGGGGCTGAGTTTTTGGTGGTTTGGGTCTTGGCGTAGCATCGGTAAATATCCAGGGCAACAGGTTGAGGAACGAGATGATCGATCGGGCCACCAAATCTAGCAATTTCCTTGACAACACTACTGCTTAGAAAGCTGTGTTCAGTCGAAGTGGCTAGAAAAACGGTTTCAATATCGTCGGAAAGGGTTTTATTGATATGGGCCATTTGCAGTTCCATTTCAAAATCGGACACTGCCCG
The DNA here is from genome assembly GCF_026802175.1 of Thermocoleostomius sinensis A174. Lineage (NCBI taxonomy): Bacteria > Bacillati > Cyanobacteriota > Cyanophyceae > Oculatellales > Oculatellaceae > Thermocoleostomius > Thermocoleostomius sinensis. The sequence goes on from NZ_CP113797.1 coordinate 673,944, forward strand.
CAGCCCTCTTAATAAAACCGTGGCGTTGCGCATTCGAGCGTAGGTGACGGTCAAACCATCGAAACAATCTACTTCCACATTGGTGAGATGCTGAGTAGACTGACGAATTTGCTCAGTTCGCTGCTGTACCGTGAACAACGGATTTTTGTTGGGATTGCGGAATACTACCACAATCACTCGTTCAAACAGCCGACATCCTCGTTCGATGATATCGAGATGCCCCAATGTAATGGGATCAAAACTGCCAGGGTAGAGTGCAATCACAGTTCAGCTAGCCATACTACTTTAAACAACACAGTTCAAACAACATGCTCGGCACAACAGGACACACCAGGACAAATTCGAGGACAAACCGCAAACGAGTCATCAAACGCCCAAGGTTAATGAGGGGATTATATCGGAGAGCTTTGCGATCGTCATGAGAACTCAAGCAATATATAAACAGACTGGCACATCTGTTGAAAGCCCCAATTTATCCGGGTTGCGAGCAATGGCCTAGACAATCTGACGGCGCAAAAATGTCAACAAGGCCTCATTGACTTTTTCGTGCCAATCTTCTTGAGGATAATGCCCCACCTCCTCCAATTCCACAAATTCAGCCGTTGGCAGCGATGACACAACTGCTTGAGCCGTTGCCACCGGAAGCCACGGATCGCGACTCCCCCAAGCAATCAGAGTCGGCTGTTGCCAAGTCGCTAACCCCGATTGAATTTCGCTCAAGGCGTTTGTCAGTTGTAGATTTTTCACCACGGCCAACAAAGCTCGTCCGGCGTCTGAACTTTTCAAGAATGGACGACGATAGACATCCAGATCTTTGTCTTCCACTTGGTAGCCGCCGCCACCTTCAAGCGTGCGATCGACCAACAGCGGATCTTGAGTTAGCATATCGCCAAGCAGGGGCAAGCCCAGTTGCTTCATTTTCCAGGGTAACTTGGCATCCGGAGACAGGGGCGCATTGAAGATGGCTAAGCGTTCTATCTGGTCTGGATGCCGCAGCGCATACTGTAATCCCACGGAGCCAACAAACCCTTGTACCACCAGCGAAAACCGATCGAGCTTTAAAGCCTGTAACCAGTCAGCGAGAGCCGTGATATAGGCATCAGGAGTATAAGCAAAGTCGCGGCGATCGGGTTTATCTGAAAACCCAAAGCCAATCCAGTCGGGAGCAATGGCCCGAAAACCTTGGTTTGCCAAGGCCGGTAACACATGGCGCCAACTGTAGCTTTGTGACGGTAAACCATGCAGCAACACAACAGGCGGCTTATCGCTGGCGTTAAGTGGCTCTGCTTCTCGATAAAACCACTGAAGGGAGCCGACTGCAATTGTTTTCTCCTGACTTGTCATTTGACTTGCCATTGACTTCACCCATGCGATCGTTGTTTGAGCTTACTGCTGTTAGAGGCGTTGAGCAAGCGGGAAGGGTGGGGAATCGGGAATCGGGAAATAATTTCATAGAGACAATCAAATCTGATTGTTCAGACAAATAAAATAAGTTTTCTATCAAGTTTTGTTACAAAGTTCATTTTGTAAATTTAGATACAGAATTTTCTGTTATATTTGATATGTGGAGGTTGATGACGCAGATCAGCGCGCCCTCTGAAATCAGTTCAGGACGTTCAAATCAGCTAATAAACAGAGAGGTTCACTATGTCTACGAGAGATCAGGCCCGGGCATTAATGATTCGCCATCATCAGATGATCAAGAATCGTCATCAGGCAATGTTGACTCGTGCAGCCGCTGAAGTTGGGTTAGATACGGTTGACTACGAAAGCCACATTCAAGGAAAGCCTTTGAATCGAGATGATTACGATCGCAGCAATGCCTCGCTCAGCTAGATGATTGATTGCTGAGTCTAGGTCAATGTTTCTTGAGATATGTCAAGAGTTATTAAAGCTTACAAATTTTGTAATGGTGGATGAGAGTGATATCGGGTGACACCTAGACTCTAAGTCATGGCTAGGTTTGGATGAATCGGCAAACCCTAATCATCATTGGGTGAATGGTTAGGCTAGCTCCCTTAGTGACTCGCTTAACATGACGCATCAACACCCGCTCTCTACATTCCGTTTAACCGTTCAGGTTCTAACCATTCAATCGTTCTAAGGTTAACGTCAGCTTGAATAGCACCGAGCAAGGGCGCTTCTTCAGCAGGAGGCGTTCTTTTTACTATGGGGCTTTTTACTATGGGGCTTTTCTGATGGGTTTTCCTAGCAGGGTTGCGCGAAACACCAAAGATTGACGTACACTAGGCTTCACGTCAGTCGATCGCAAAAGAGGGAATTGGTTTATGACTCGCGCCATTATGGAAACCGACAAGGGAACGATTCATCTTGATCTCTTTGACAACGATGCCCCCAACACTGTCAAAAATTTTGTTGACCTGTCCCAAAAGGGGTTTTATGATGGCTTGACGTTTCATCGGGTGATCTCTGATTTCATGATTCAGGGAGGTTGTCCACGAGGTGACGGACGGGGCGGCCCAGGCTACACCATTAAGTGTGAAATTAATCCGAATAAGCACGTGGCTGGTAGTTTGTCTATGGCTCATGCTGGTCGAGATACGGGCGGGAGCCAATTTTTCATTTGCCACTCACCACAGCCTCATCTGGATGGAGTCCACACAGTGTTTGGCCATACGGATGACATGGATGTGGTCAATGCCATTCGCAAAGGCGACAAGATTGTATCGGTGAAGATTGAGCAATAAGTGAGCAGTAAGACCGTTTAGAAGCAGTAGAGGAGTAAAGCACAATGGCGGACTGGCAGGTTGTTTCGGGAGGCATCACTGCACCGAAGGGGTTCAAAGCGGGTGGGATTGCCGCCGGGCTAAAACCTTCTGGTTCGCCCGATCTAGCGCTAATCGTGTCGGATGTGGATGCGATCGCGGCAGGAGTGTTCACCACCAGTCAGGTGAAGGCGGCTTGCGTCGATTATTGCCGTCAACGCCTGCAAGCGAAACCATCGGCCCGGGCAATTTTGTGTAATGCTGGACAAGCCAATGCGGCAACCGGGGCCCAAGGTTGGGCGGATGCGGTAGAAAGCGCCCAACTGACCGGACAAGCTTTGGGAATTTCACCGGAGTTGGTGCTGGTTGCGTCTACGGGGGTGATTGGGCAACGCATCAAAATGGAACAGATGCGCTCGGGAATTCCTAAGCTGGTGGAAACACTCTCAGATAATGGTTCTGATGCAGCGGCTAAAGCGATCATTACGACCGATTTGGTGACGAAATCAATCGCGCTGGAATTGATGCTGGATGGTCGTCCGGTGCGGGTGGGAGGGATTTGCAAAGGCTCTGGCATGATTCACCCAAATATGGCCACGATGCTGGCGTTCGTCACCTGCGATGCCGCAATTTCTCCGCACTTGTGGCAGGAAATGGTCAGCCGGGCCGCCGACAAGAGCTTTAACCAAATTACTGTAGACGGAGATACCAGTACCAATGATTCCTTGATTGCGTTGGCGAATGGTGAATCTCGCACACCAGCCATTACCGAATCGGGAGCGGAGTCCGATAAACTGGAAGCCGCTCTGACCGAGGTATGTATGCATTTGGCAAAGGCGATCGCCCGCGATGGTGAAGGCGCAACGTGCTTGATTGAAGTGCAGGTCTCTGGTGCACCCGATGATGCATCAGCCCGGCAAATTGCCCGAACGGTCGCGGGTTCGTCTCTGTTTAAGTCGGCGGTGTTTGGTCGTGATCCCAACTGGGGACGGATTGCTGCCGCTGCGGGGCGGGCGGGTGTGCCGTTTGAGCAAGACCATTTGCGTGTGCAGTTGGGCACGTTTTTGCTGATGGAACGCGGACAACCGTTACCGTTCGATCGGGCGGCAGCTAGTGCTTATATGAAACAAGCGGCGGCTGGGGCGTATCTGCAAGACGATACGGTGCTAGTAGCGATCGATATTGGCAGTGGTTCTGGATCAGGCATGGCCTGGGGCTGCGACCTCAGCTATGACTATGTCAAGATCAATGCAGAATATACAACCTAGCTTTCTGAAGTTTGCACAGACTGGCCTGAAGGAGCGATGTGATGCTGACTTATCTGCTGGCGATCGGGGTTGCGCTTGGTAGTTTTACCTTCTATATGATCGCCTTTTTTTTTCCAGAGCTTTACCGCAAACATGACTTGATTTGGAGCGGCGTGGGGCTATTTTATGCCTATGTACTTTGGAACTATGCCGAACGGATTCGTGGAGCCGTGCTGTTAGGGCAAATGAGTGCGATCGCCCTGATTGGCTGGTTTGGTTGGCAAACATTAGCCTTGCGCTGGGAACAAACCCCCGTAGAGCAACGGACTCATGTGCCGTTCTATCAAGATTCTTTCGGTAAAGTGGTACAAACCCAAACCGAGCAACTAATTACCTACCTGCAATCTGACGAATTTAAGTCAAAATTGCCCCAGAACTCTCAAGAGTTTTCGCAGCAAGCAACCCGCTTCTTGAAAACCGCCAAAGAATGGACGATCGCAGCCGTTGCTGCCGTTAAATCATCATTCAACTCTAAATCGATTGATTCAGCGAAATCAACCCTAGATGAGTATGAGTAGAGGATGAATAGCGGTGTGAGGATAGGGATAAAGGCAACGCTCAGGGTAGTTCCCAACCCCTAATCCCTACGCTCCGCCAAACCTCGATCGCAACTCGGCAATTTGATCATCGTCTAGTTTTTGAAACAGCGGCGGTGGCACATCAAAGGGACGATCGGGCAGCAGCGCCTGGAAATTAACGACATCCGTGAAAGAACTGCGGCGTTCAGACTCGTTCAAGTGAAGGGCTGCGCAGATGATGTCGCAAGTAAACGGAATGAACGGACTGGAGACGATCGCATAGATCCGAATTAGATTGATGCAGGTGCGGATGACAACCGCCGCTTCATCTTGGTCTTGCTTGAACAACGCCCACGGAGCACGATCGTCAATATATTGGTTGCCCACTGTCCATAAGGCGCAGAGCGTATCAGCCGCTTTGCGGAACTCCATATGATGCAGGTGATGACGCAGGGTTTCTACCATATCTCGGCAAGTTGCTTCTAGTTGCTGTTCGGCTGCGCCCGGTGTGCCACCCGCTGGAATTTTGCCATCAAAGCGCGAAGCGGCAAATTTGAGAATGCGGTTGATGAAATTTCCCAAATTATCTGCTAAATCTTTATTGACCTTGGTTTGCAATTGCTCCCAGGTAAAGGCCGAATCGGACGACTCAGGGGCAGAAGCCATTAGAGTATAGCGCCAATAGTCAGCAGGTAGCACTTCCAGTGCCTGATCGAGAAATACACCGCGTTTGCTGCTGGTAGAAAACTTGCCGCCATAGTAGTTGAGCCAGTTAAAGCCTTTGATATAGTCTGCCAGTTTCCAGGGTTCTCGGGTGCCCAAAATCATAGCAGGCCACATGATGGTGTGAAACGGCAAATTATCTTTGGCCATAAACTGCACATATCGCACATCATCATGGGGTTGCCACCAACTCAGCCAGTCGCGATCGTCTGCTTGCTGTCCCCAGGCTTTGCTCGCTGCCAAATAGCCGATTGGTGCATCGAACCAAACATAGAACACTTTGGTTTCAAAACCGGGTTTCGGAACCGGAACGCCCCAGCTAAGATCGCGGGTAATACAACGGCTTTGCAGCCCTTCATTGAGCCACTTTAACGCGATCGACTTGGTTAATATGGGCCAGTTGGTTTGCTGCTCTACCCAGCGGCGCACGGCGTCACTCAACTCATTCAGCTTCAAGAACAAATGCTTACTCTGCCGTACTTCTAGCTGAGTACTGCCGGAAACCGCCGATCGGGGTTCGATTAAATCAGTGGGGTTCAAGACAGAGGTACAGTTTTCACACTGATCACCTCTAGCGGCTGTATAGCCACACTTCGGACAGGTGCCAACGACATAGCGATCGGGCAAAAACCGTCCGTCCTCTGGCGAATACATCTGGCTAATTTCCCGCTCCTCAATAAAGCCGTTTTCGTCAAGCCGCTGATAAAAATGCTGCGTGAGTTCGTGGTTTTCTGGCGACGAGGTACGACCAAAATAGTCGAACGATAATCCAAAGCGGCTATACACATCGGCTTGGCGATCGTATTGCCGTTTGCAATAGTCTGCTACCTCTAAGCCTGCTTCCAGGGCAGCCAGTTCTGCGGGTGTGCCGTGCTCATCTGTGCCGCAAATGTAAAGCACCGTTTCGCCCTCTTGCCGCAAAAACCGAGCATACACATCGGCGGGCAACATTGAACCAACCAGGTTTCCCAAGTGTTTGATGCCATTAATATAGGGCAACGCACTGGTGATCAAATATCGCATACCTTTTTCCTTTACCTGACTGCTTCCATTTACATATCCGCTATCTTAGGGTAGCGCGGCAGGAACCAGAAGCAGTTATCTGAAGTCCGCAATCATTTCGGCAATCATCTCAGGCAGCGATCGATTCTTTACCCTGAGCCAAGTCAATATTGGCAATGGCACGCTGGGCCACGTTGCGCCAATCGGTTTGGGTGTCCCACGGGGCAAACACCAATTCCCCGCCGTCGGCATATACTCGACAAAACAGTACTTCTTCGGATTCAGCCGCTTGTACCTCAATCGTGATTGATCGCTGCAACTGTTGGGGGGTCATGGTGGCTAAGGCACTCAGCAACGATCGGCTGAAGTTAGAGTCGTAGCCAGCTTCCAAAATATAGGGGCGATCGGCTTGCACATGCAACTGCGTTTTCCAGGTATCCCGCCCCCGTCGTTCTACTTGTTTTAACTCCAGTTTTTCCACCACACAGGTCAACGCCGAATGAGGAATTAGCTGTGGCGATCGGTGCCCATCTTCGGACAGAAAATACCACAGGCCACCCTGCGATCGATTGCAGTAGATATACTTAGGACGCGGAGACTCCCCAAACCCTAGCTGACGCTTTTGCTGTAGTACATCAATGAGTTGCTGCAACAAGTCATTTTGCTGCGCAATCAAGTGCTCTAGGGACATAGGGTAGCCTCTCTAAGGATATTAATATAGTACATTAATACTATCATTTGGCGATCGTCAAGAGTCCGGTCAATCTACAAACCTGCCACATGGCTTGCAAGTTTATGGGCCGAATACCTGTAAAATGACGGTTTGTCGTCAGTTAGCTCGGGACTGGTCAGTGAGGAACTCGCGGAAAGAACTGACCCAATCGCGGCTGCCACTGACGCAGATATTCAACGGTATGCAATGAAAGTGGAGAGGAGCGCATGAAGCGGCGTCAATTTATCCAATATGCTGGCGCAGGCGTGCTGGCCACCGTGGGATTGAGTTTGGTCGATCGCCCATTGGCGCAGGCTCAGACTGGCTCAGTTACCCTTCAATTTTTGGGTCATACAAGTTTTCTGTTCACGGGTGACGGGCGACGAATTTTGACCAATCCCTTTCGACCGATCGGCTGTACGGCGGGCTATCGCGCCCCTCAAGTAGCGGCAGATTTGGTGATGATTAGTAGCCGTTTGCTTGATGAAGGCGTGACCGACGGGTTGCCCAATGATCCGCAAGTGCTCTCAGAACCAGGAATTTACGAATTTCCGGGAATGCAAGTGCAAGGTATCGCTACCGACCATGATGACATTGGTGGTCGCCGCTTTGGCATAAATGTGGTGTGGCGTTGGAATCAAGGCGGGCTGAATATTGTGCATTTGGGCGGAGCCGCCGCGCCAATCACGGTTGAGCAGCAGATTTTGATTGGTCGCCCTGATGTGCTATTGGTTCCCGTTGGCAATGGTCCTAAAGCCTTCACTCCGGAAGAAGCCAGAGGGGCGATTCAAACGCTGAATCCTCGCCTCATCATTCCAACCCACTATCGTACCCAAGCCGCAGATGACGCCACTTGTGACATTGAGCCGATCGACAATTTCCTCGCTCTGATGCAAGGCACGCCGATTGACCCCGTGAGCAGCGATACAATTACCCTCAGTTCTGCCAGTTTGCCGGAATCAGGCGCGGTGATTCGGGTATTGAGCTACGCTTTTTAGCGAGAGAAGATCTAGTAATTCAATTCGTTACGCTAAAATTGGGTATCAATCGGCGATCGGGTTTCATTGTCCAGAACGCCGGATTGGGGCTGTAGCTCAGCAGGATAGAGCGACCGCCTCCTAAGCGGTAGGCCGCGCGTTCGAATCGCGCCAGTCCCGTACCTTGTTTCTGCCAAAAGAATTTATGTAAGCCGTGGGAACGTAGAAGAAACCACTCAACCCACTCTCCCACAATCAGCCAACCCCATAAACGACGTAAATTGCTCATCGATTGCCACTTTTTCTAAAACTTGAGTGGCAAGGCGGCGCAACACCTCTTCCAGTTCACCTTGCAAGCAATAGGGAGCATTCGATCTCAAAATAATCTAAGCCGTCTGTAAATTCTCAATCATCTCGCTCGGTAATCTCGTAATGAGCAACCCATCACAATAGGAGACACTTTTTTCGCAACTTCTGGGGAAAAGCAGAGGGGGAGAGAGCAAATTGTTCTGAATTCAGCAACGCTTAATTGTTCCATAAACTTCTAGAAAAACGCCAATAATTCACGCTATAGAGCAAATAAAGCGCCTGCTTGTAAAGAACTTAGACCAATCTGAACCATCCTCTGCATCTTCCTCCAAGATGGTTCTCAAGAGAGCTTTATTTATTATTAATTCTAAGGAGTTTATTTAGTATGCTACCTTTTACTCGATCGCGGTTCTTGCGACAACTTTTATTTGGAGTCGTCGGTTTTCTGGGAGTTCTCGTCGTAGGGGCTTGTAGCGCCAATACCCTTGATGGAGGAGCCATCAAATTAGCCGATGCAACTGGCAATGCGGGCAACTTACCCGTCATGCGTGTGGCAACGGCTCCATATTTCCCTCCCTTTACCTTTTTGGCAGAAGACGGTTCTATACAGGGCTTTGATATTGATTTAATGAATGCGATTGGCCAGGCTTCTAACTTTGTTGTGGAGTTTGAAAACCAAAATGGAATCGATCAGGTGATTCGCAGTTTACACACTTCAACCATTGATGCGGCCATTTATGGTTTGACTATCACCCCCGATCGTGCCAGAGTTGTAGATTTCTCTCATCCCTATTTCAGGTCTGGTTTGGCAATCGCAACGCAGGCAAGCGATACGGAAATTACTTCGATTGACACGTTACCAGGCAAGCGAGTTGGAGTTGAATCAGGTTCTACAGGTGAAGCGAAAGCTAGAATGATTTCTGGAGTAAAAGTAAAGCCATTTGAAACGGTGATTCGGGCGCTTGAAATGTTGCAGGATGGCAAGGTGGATGCGGTTATCAATGACGCACCTGTTACAGCTTATCTCATCAATCAAGGAGAAGCGATCGGCGTGAAGGTTGTGGGTCGCTTGCTAAACGAAGAGTTGTATGGCATTGCTGTTCCTAAAAATGCTTCTAGTTTGGAAACGATTAATGAAGGATTGTCAACCATTTTGAAGAATGGTCAATACGAAACAATCTACAGAAAATGGTTTGCAGCTGATCCGCCTGTGTTGCCTGAAACGGTTCCTTAGGAGTGTAAAGGGTCGCATTGTGGATACTTCTGCTTGTATGTAGCAAAATGCCTGAGAGCTATTTAATCAAATTACCTTTACAGTCCTAAAACGTTGACAGGGTTTTCTCCCTCTAACCCTCATAAAGATAGGAACTTGACGCCGCATTTAGATTTCGCTTGCCAAGGTAGGATCGAGGGAAATCAAAACGATTCAAGAAGACTAGATTTTTACTGCAAATGATGGAATGAAACACAACACTTGGTTTGATTAAGCAATAATTTTGTTGTTTATTTCACCCTGTTAATTCTGAGTATATAAACTCATTAAAGGCTGATATTATATAGTCAAGGGGAAAGGAGCACGCTTCAAAACAGCATTCATCGTATCTCCCTATTCGACAGTAATTTCGACCAATTTAGGTGATTTTAGGCTATTGAAGGATGATTATCGAACCATAGATTTTGTTTCTCAAATTCGCATTCATTCAATTTTCTTTGTATTTTTGATCTTTAACTATTTATCAAAAAACTGTCTCAGTATTTCTCATACTGATTCTTCCAGATTTCTGAGGAAGACGAACACCATAAAGAACTTAATGAAGAATAAGGTCATTTTTTAGTTAGAACCGATTGTTTCGATTCTACTAAAAATTCTTCTCAGTTTATCTCAAATCAAGAGTGGTTCATTTGCTTTCAAATTCATCGAAACATGTATTTTGACAGCAAGGCATGAGCTAGAGCCATGGCTTAGCCTATATTTTTGTCAAAGTTAAAATAGGAGACACTTCTATGAGAACTTCAACAGCAGTTGGTTTGGTTGCTTTTTTAGCAAGTGCAGGCATTACAGTTGCTGGAACAAATTTTGCTATTGCTTCTCCTGTTTGCGCTGTTTTACCAGGTTTAGGTCTCAATACTTGTACTTGTTTTGCTAGACATCCACGACTAGGAGGAACTTTTTCAGCGGCTGGCAGCAGATTCGCAAGACAGGTTGCTCTGAGTCGATGCTTTGCGGCGGCAACGGCGCGACGATTAAACCCAGGGCAGTGCTATGCAGTCTGTGTTGGTAGAGGGTGTCGTTAATTGAATTCAACGCTTGATAACCATTTCTCTTCAACCCTCGTGTAGCAGGTATATGGTGTGCTTGTCACCTTTGTGCCCTCACCCTAAATCCCGTTCCCAAACATGGGAGCGGGGCTTTAAAGCCTTTTTCCCTGCCCTCAAACTTGGAAGAAAGGGTTGGGGAACGAGGGCGAATGCCACACTTGCAAACGCGACAGGCTCCCAGTGTATATGAGTAAACTGCGCCTTCATATCAGTTTCATATTTTCTTGTTCTAAGCTGAAAGCAAAATTATTCTAGTAACAATATTCAGCCTGCTGTCTCTTAATAAATATGTGATGTTTGGCTCAATCTTGATCCGATCGGCACATTTTAAGAACCATAACGAACCGGAAAAAGCTTGTGCAGCAAGGATTTCGAGAACCAAATGTCCTCTCTAAGCGAATCAACGCACTTGTCCTTCTCTCAGGAAATGGGAGTGCATAATGCAGCACATTTAGCGCGGATCTGTATCTTACTTAAGAGAGTTTACAGGCGATCGATTGCACGATGTTAGATGCCGTGTGGAGTGTGCATAGATCAGCAGGATAAAAAACGGAAGTTCGAGAAGCGAAGTCAGGTTTACACTGGCGTATCCCTTTGGAGAAATGGTTATGAACACTGAAACCATCAATGAAGTGAGACGCAGTTTAGGGTGGTTAATTGCCTTGGGCGTCGTTATGGTTATGCTGGGCATTACGGCGATCGTCGAACCTTTCATTGCTTCGATTGTGGTAGCGCGGGTTCTATCCTGGACGTTTTTATTAGCAGGAATCGTCCGAATCCTTCATGCATTACAATCTCGGCGACAGCGGGGCTTTTGGTTGAAGTTGCTGATTGGTATGTTCTACATGGTGGCCAGCGTTCTGCTACTCAGCAACATGTTGGGAGCAAAACTCACCTTGACACTGGTGTTTGGATGGACAATCTTGATTCAGGGAATGGTTGAGATTATTACAGCTCTTAAAATCCGTTCGGAGCCGGGTTGGGGCTTAATGGTATTTAGCGGTATTGTCGCACTGATTTTAGGAATTTTAATTTTGAATCGATGGCCCAACAATGCGATTTGGTTGTTGGGATTTTTTACAGGTGTTAGTTTTATCTTTACTGGAATTTGGATGATTATGCTGCCTCGTGCTATCAGCAATCATTTCGCCGCAAATTAATAGTTTCTCTTCATGCAGTTGTTTGAGTAGCCGAATCAATAGGAGCAATCTATGACCACAGAGCATCAGCGCCTTGAACAAAATCGCACAGGTGAAGTCAATTGGATGAAGTGGGGTCCATACTTAAGTGAACGCCAATGGGGAACGGTTCGAGAGGATTACAGTACAGACGGTAATGCCTGGGATTACTTTCCCCACGATCAGGCGCGATCGCGGGCTTATCGGTGGGGAGAGGACGGACTGGGAGGTATCACCGATGATCACAATTTACTTTGTTTTGCGCTGGCACTGTGGAATGGTCAAGATCCAATTTTGAAAGAACGCTTGTTTGGCTTAACGAATGCCGAAGGAAATCACGGTGAGGATGTCAAGGAGTATTACTTTTACCTTGACAGTACCCCTACCCATTCCTATATGAAATACCTGTATAAGTATCCACAAAAAGCATTTCCTTACGATGATTTGGTTGAAACAAATCGTCATCGTAATCGCTACGAACTAGAATATGAGCTAATCGATACAGGCATCTTTGATGACGATCGCTACTTTGATGTATTTGTGGAATATGCCAAGGCGGATGCTGAAGATCTTTTTATTAAAATTAGCGTGGTCAATCGCGGTCCTGAAGCAGCTCCGCTTCATGTATTACCGACGCTTTGGTTTCGCAACACGTGGTCTTGGTCAGACAGTGGTGCAAAACCTGTTTTAACGAAACGAGAAGGAACGGGCAACAGTGTTGTTCATGCTCAAGTCACCAATAATCTGCTAAAGCAGCATATAACTGAATATTACTTTTACTGCGATAGTGTTGTTCCACTATTGTTCATAGAGAATGAAACGAACAACAAACGAATTTTTGGAACAGACAATGCTACTCCTTTTGTGAAAGATGGTATCAACAACTACATTGTTCATGGACAACAGGATGCCATTAATCCATACAATATGGGAACCAAGGTATCTCCGCACTATGAATGCATGATAGATGCAGGGAAAACTAAGGTGATTCGTTTGCGACTTAGTAAACATGCTCCGGCTCAACTCGGAAACCTATTCGCTGACTTTGATCAGATTTTTGCCACGCGCTTGAAAGAAGCAGATGATTTTTATGCGACTGTCATTCCACCCACCGTTTTAGCAGATGCCGATCGCACAAATATCATGCGACAAGCGTTAGCTGGAATGATGTGGACGAAACAATATTTCTACTACGATGTCGATTTGTGGCTGCGGGAACGAGGCGTCAATCCTTGGGCTCCGGCTTTCCAACGGCGACATGTGCGCAATAGCGATTGGTTCCACATGAATAACGATGATATTGTTTCCATGCCCGATAAGTGGGAATATCCTTGGTATGCGGCATGGGATTTGGCATTTCATGTGATTCCCATTAGCATCATCGATCCAGAGTTTGCTAAAAAGCAACTGATGCTGATGTTGCAGGAAGATTACTTGCATCCCAATGGTCAGATTCCTGCCTATGAATGGAACTTTGGGGATGTTAATCCACCAGTCCATGCGTGGGCAACGTGGGAAATTTATACTCGCGATCGGGCGCTGAATCAAGGTAACGGAGATATTGAATTTCTCAAATATGCCTTTTCTAAGCTGCTAATCAACTTCACGTGGTGGGTTAATCGCAAGGATGAAGGCGGTAATAACTTGTTCCAGGGCGGCTTCTTGGGACTGGATAATATTGGGGTATTCGATCGCAGTGCGGCACTACCCACAGGGGGGCATTTAGAGCAGGCAGACGGAACGGCATGGATGGTGTTCTTTAGTGAGCAAATGTTTCAGATTGCGATCGAACTGGCGCTGCACGATCCCCTATACGAAGACTTTGCTATCAAGTTCTTTGAACATACAATGTGGATTGCTGGAGCAATGGATCGCATCGGTGATTTCTATGACGAATTGTGGGATGAAGAAGATGGTTTTTTCTATGATGTGTTGCGGATGCCAAATGGTCATTCCACTCGCTTGAAAGTGCGATCGTTAGTGGGGTTACTGTCACTGATGGCGGTAGCTGTCTTTCCGCGTGAAGCCTTTGAAACGTTGCCTCGCTTCCGGACAAAAGCCCAAACGTTCATCATGCGACATCCCGAACTCACAGGTAATATTCATCTTCCGTCCCAAGAAGGTATCCGAGGACGATTAATGCTGTCGATCTTGAATGAGGACAAACTACGCCGGGTTCTTTCTCGGATGCTGGACGAAACCGAATTTCTCAGTGACTATGGCATTCGTTCCCTGTCGCGCTATCACCTAGAAAACCCCTATTTCTTTTACCACGAAGGTCAAGAATACAAAGTAGGGTATGTGCCTGGAGATTCAACCTCTGGAATGTTTGGCGGCAACTCTAACTGGCGCGGGCCAATCTGGATGCCCATGAACATTTTGCTGTTGCGCGGATTGCTGCAATTCTACAGTTACTATGGCGACGATTTCACTGTAGAGTATCCGACTGGCTCTGGTCAGTACGTGACCCTGTATGACGTAGCTAATTGCATCAGCGAACGCATCGTCAGAATATTTCTCAAAGATGAAAACGGTCGGCGTCCTTTGTATGGTGGTGCTGAAAAATTTCAGACTGATCCCCATTGGCGTGATCTGATCTTGTTCTATGAATATTTCAATGGAGATAATGGGGCTGGGATTGGGGCCAGCCATCAAACCGGGTGGACAGGCTGCGTGGCGCGAATTATTCAGGCATTGGGCTACTTCACCAAAGAAACTGTATTAGACATGAGTGCGTCCATGGCTCCAGTCAAATACCAGACTTGATTGAGTAGGGAAAAGCGGCGGTAAGCGGCGACAGATCATCACCATATCGCACTAATTTTGCGGTATTAATAGAGCGGTATCAATTGCGTTGAACAACGTCGTTGGTGCGGCTCTTTGCAGGTCAAAGCAATGACACCCTTTTCTGCCCCTCTGTTATACCAAGTCAACACTCGTGTCTGGATCGCCTTGCTGTCAAAGCAATTGAATGATTCAGCAACACTGGATGACATTCCTGATGCAGCTTTAGATGAAATCGTGAATCTGGGTTTTGATTGGGTCTACGGTCTAGGAGTTTGGCAAACCGGAGAAGCCGGGCGATTAATTTCTTTGTCTCATTCCGATTGGTTAACGGAATACCGTTTGTTGCTATCTGATTTTGATGATAATGATGTGTATGGTTCCTGTTTTGCGATCAAAGCTTATGTAGGAAGCGATCGCTTAGGCGGTAATATTGCAATCGAACACTTGCGCGATCGACTTCATCAACGAGGTCTCAAGCTGATGTTAGATTTCGTTCCCAACCATACAGCGCTGGATCATCCTTGGGTTCAAACTCATCCTGAATTTTTTATTCATGGCACTGAGGAATTGTTGGAGCAAGAACCTCAGAACTATTGCCGGGTGTCTCTACCAACAGGCGACGCCATCTTTGCCTATGGTCGTGATCCTTACTTTCCGGGCTGGCCTGATACGTTACAACTGAACTATGGCAATCCTGCTGTACAAACTGCCATGCAAGACGAGTTGCTTAGCATTGCTCAATTCTGTGATGGAGTGCGATGTGATATGGCTATGTTGGTACTACCGGAGGTGTTTCAACGCACTTGGGGTATTGCGACAGAACCATTTTGGCAAACTGCTATACAGGCGGTACGATCACAACATCCTAATTTTATCTTCATGGCAGAGGTGTACTGGGAGTTGGAATGGACGTTACAACACATTGGGTTTGACTATACCTACGATAAGCGCCTATATGATTGCTTGCGTGAGCAACATGCCCAACCCGTCCGAGAACACTTTGAGGCAGACTTAAATTACCAAATTAAGTTAGCACGTTTTTTGGAAAATCACGATGAACCCCGTGCTGCCAGCATTTTTCCACCTGATGTGCATCGAGCCGCTGCCATTCTCACCTTTCTAAGTCCAGGATTGCGCTTCTTTCACCAGGGACAGCTAGAGGGATTTCATCACAAAATTTCGGTACATCTGCAACGTGGTCCCGTTGAAGCTATTGATGACGATCTGTATACCTTCTATCGTCAATTGTTAAACTGTTTGCAGCTATCGGTTGTACGAAAAGGAGTGTGGCAATTACTGGCTTGTACACCTGCCTGGGAAGGAAACGATACCTGGAATGACTTCATCAGCTTTGCTTGGAAGAAGAATGAAAAGCGATTACTCATTGTTGTGAACTATTCTGCCCATGCTGGTCAATGCTATGTAACCTTACCAGATACTGCTCTGGTGGAGAAACAGTATCAGCTTCAAGATTTAATGAGTTCCATTGTGTATGAACGATCGGGTCATAGTTTAGTATCTGGTCTTTATTTCGATCTACCGGCTTGGGGCTACCATGTGTTTAATCTTCAGGAGATATAGAGCGGCCCTATTAAAATGCAAGGAAAATGTCTATTTCTGCTTTTGCAACCGTCGCAGGGTTTGATACATTTCCGGCAATCGACTGAAGACAGCGGCGGCTTTGACGAACAACTTGTGCGGAATGGCTGGAATGCCTGTAACGATCGCACCAGCTTCTACATCATGATGCACGCCGGCCTTGGCCGAGGCAATAGCCCCATCACCAATTTTGACATGATCTACAATACCGACTTGCCCCGCTAAAATTACCCGCTTACCCAAGGTTACGGCTCCGGCTAAACCCACCTGCCCCGCCATAATGCAAGCTTCACCCACCTGACAACCATGCGCCACATGCACTAAATTGTCGATTTTAGTATGGCGACCAATGCGAGTGGTTTCTAGTGCTGGTCGATCGATGGTGCTATTACAACCCACCTCCACCTCATCTTCTAGAATCACATAGCCCGATTGCTGCATCTTGAACCAGCCTGCGGAAGTGGGCACAAAGCCAAACCCCTCTGCTCCAATTACCGCTCCACTGTGAATGACACAGTCTTTGCCAATTCGTGTGCGTTCGTGGATTGTGCAGTTAGCGTGCAACACTGTTCGATCGCCAATGATCACATCGGGATAAATCACCACGTTGGGATGAATGCAAACATCAGCACCAATCGTCGCTCCTGCTTGAATCACCACATGTGCCCCGATCGCTACGTTTTTCCCTAATTGCACCGATGGATGAATCACCGCGGTCGGATGAATGCTGGGTTCTAGCTGAAATGGCTGATAGAACACAGCAATCGTTTCCGCAAACAACTTGCGTGGCTGATCGGAGGCGACCCAGGCAATCTCGCGATCGGTGGCTTTCGTTTGCAGCGCACCATCCAAGGGCAAAATTAGAGCACTGGCCCCCGTTGAGTCGATCGCCGAGGCAAATTTGTTGCCATCAATGTAGCTGATGGTTCCTGGCTGGGCCTGCTCCACTTGAGCCACGCCAGTAATGTCTGGGTCGCAGGCAGGGTTTATTACCAGGCTATGATTTTCGCTTTGTGCTAACGCTTGCAGCAATTCACTAAATTTCATTCCCAACTCCTCACCACTTTCACTCAGAATACAATCGATTAGAGTACACCAGCCAAAATGCGAAGTAATGTCAGGAGAAACGAATCTCGATATTTTGTTACGATCGATGCAGCCAATTCTTCACGACAGAGAGTATGTCTTTTGCAGCATTCGTGATCAAAATTACCGTAATTTTAACGTTGATCCGGTTTGTCTATTCAAAGAAGATGAAGGGCTGACGCTGATTCTCGATCGCCAGCAAGCCGATGCAGCCGGTCTACCTTATATCTCCGTATTTTGCATGATTACACTTTCTGTTCATTCCAGCTTAGAGGCAGTTGGATTTCTGGCAACCATTACTAATAAATTAGCTGCACATGGTATCAGCACCAATCTTGTTTCTGCCTATTATCATGATCATTTGTTTGTTCCTGCCTTGCGCGCTCAAGAAGTGATGGCGTTACTTCAGGAGCTTGCGAGGTGTGCTAATAGATGGTGAGCTAATAGATAATATCAAAATTCCGATCAGAATCAACCCTGCCCCAATTAAGCTGACTAGGGAAAGATACTCGTTTAATAACAGCGCTGCGATCGCAGCAGCAAAAATTGGCGTCATTAGATTTAAAGCTGTAGTCAAAACCGGTGAAAGATGTTTGGCGGCATAACTGTAACACAACGTAGGAATGACGGTAGATAGCACGCTTAAGCCCAGCGAAATTATGATCACATCGATGTTGAACCCAGAGATGAATGACTGTGGACTAGAAACTACTATTAGTGGAAGCATAACGCTGGAACCAATGGTAAAGGTTATAAACCCAACGAGCACTGGATTCAATAAGGGCTGGTTTTTAGCACATTGCTTAAACAATGAAGCATAGCTTAAGCTGACCACGGCCGACAACAACGCAAACCCTAGTCCAGTGAAATAAATTGACACATCACTTGTTTGTACCTGCACTTTTGGAAGCACAAACAGAACCAACCCACTAAAGGCTGTGACGGCTCCAATGGTTTCTAGAGATTTTAAAGCCTGACGCGCTGCCACTTTACCCACTACGCCTAACAGTGGAGACAGTCCAACCACCAACACCACATCGCTGACAGGAGCTAGTTGAAAGGCCCGAACGGCAAACAGATAATAAAATACCATCAAGCTAGACAATAAAATTACGATTGGTTGACAAATCAAAATTTTTAGTTGGCAATACAGCGATCGTCGTAGTAGCAGAATTGGCAGCAGCATCGCAAACGACACAGCGAGGCGAATTGCTAGAATCTCAAAAGTAGAGAACTGTGGCAATAGTTTGATGAACGTTCCAGTTAATCCCCAACCCAGTGCAGCCAAACAGCCTGAACTGAGCGCCAGGGTGCGAGTGTCTGGCATATTGAATCTCCGAGCGAATGTGATCCGGTGGGCTAGCAACGCAAGGACAATCTGAAGTCGCTCTAGAATCGGTGGCGAATCGGTGGCGACAGCCAGAATATCCATCTTGCCCGTTACCGCTAGTTTCGAGGGGTGGTTTACCCAGACTTTATCTGAGTTCGGTATTGTCCAGGTGGAATGCCTACCCACGCTTTGAAGGTATGGGTGAAGTGGCTTTGATCGGTAAAGCCCAAGTCGATCGCAATCTCAGCTAACGATCGGTTTTGACACAGGTGGATTTTGGCATGGGCAATGCGTAAGGAAATGAGATAGGCATGGGGGGGCAGCCCGGTAGCTTTGCGAAATACTCGCGCTAGATGAAACGGACTTAAGCCACACACAGTCGATAAATCTTCTAATGATGGATCTTGCGCATAATAAACTTGCAGATAGTCTTTGATTTGTTTCACTGCGCGATGTTCGCGTCCAATCGTAAACTGATTGGGCTTGTGCCACACGGCATGACAAGTGACTAAGGTTTGCAAAATTGCTAGCAACTGCGATTCTTGCTCTAACTGAATCGTTGTTTGAGGGTGGGCCAGTTGGGCATGAAACTGGGATATCTGACAAAACAACGATCGATCGGCAATGATGGGGTCGGCAAAGAACGGCATGGCTATTGTGGTCTCTTCGGCTCCGATCGCTCGCTGCAACAGGTCGATCGCCGGATAAATCACCTGAAAGCTCCATCCGGCAGCAGTGGCAGCCCAGTTGCTGTGCCCTTCATCTGGCTGAAACACCACCAAGCTACCAGTAGGTGCAATGTGCGTTGTCCCGCGATAGCGAACTGCTTCTACGCCCCCCACAATGATGCCCAGGCAAAATTCTTCATGCACATGCCGAGCAAAGGTGTGAGTTCGATAGGTAGCATGGAGAACCTCTAAATTCTCAAGGGCTGGCAACTGCCATGCCTTGGCTTGTTCCTGCTTGGCAAATGGTTTGTTCATCCCACATGCTCTCAATGCTGAAACCTATCGTAGATGGTGTCTTGATTTGCGTCTTGTAAATTCTTGCGGGTCTTGGTTATCACAGTCGGAGCTATCACAGTCGAACTGATCCACCATTGCCGAGTGGTATGTCCGACAGCTTCATCTAGCCTCTAGCAAGCAATTTTGCCAATTCACCTTGCTGTTTGCTTCCCTGTTCTAGTTCTCTTGCCTATACTAAGGTGGGCGATTGATAAGGCGGGCGACCGATCGAACTTCATGTTGGGACAATTGCTAGATGGGCGATATTTAATTCTTTCCAAGCTCGGTGAAGGCGCGTTTGGAGAAACCTATTTAGCCAGAGATCAGAAGCGACCCAGGGAACCTCGCTGTGTCGTGAAGCGCCTCAAACCTGGCGTAACCGATTTTCGGATTCTGGATTTTTTTGAACAAGAAGCGGATGTGCTGGAGCGATTGGGACGTCATCCCCAAATTCCTCGACTGTTGGCCCATTTCGCCGTCGAGCAAGAACTATTTATCATTCAGGACTACATAGAAGGGCACTCGCTGCGCAAGGAAATTCGTCCAGGGCGTCGTCTCAACCAAGATCATGTGGTGCGAATGCTACATGACATCTTGGAAATTTTGGTCTTCGTTCATGAAAATGGAGTGATTCACCGCGACATTAAGCCCGAAAATGTGATGCGCCGCCCCGATGGAAAATTGGTTTTGATCGATTTTGGTGCAGTGAAAGAATTTAGTACCATGACGGTCAATCCGATCGGGCAAGTGGCCACCTCGGTTGTTATTGGCACGATGGGATACATGCCCACCGAACAGGCTAAAGGGAAACCCCGCCTGTGCAGCGATGTCTATGCGGTTGGTATGATCGCGGTGGAAGCCTTGAGTGGGGTATATCCTCTGTCGCTGCCCGAAGATCCCTACACAGGCGACATCATCTGGCGCGATCAAGTAGAAATCGACGATCGCTTTGCCGATGTGCTGCAAACGATGGTGCGCGATCGCTATGCCCAACGCTATCCATCGGCGCGGGAAGCACTGCAAGCCTTGAAGCAAGCGGTAGAATTGCCGCCCTCTTCTCCTTGGATAGGAACCCTACACCCGACCAAACCCGCTGCCACGTTGCTTCAGCACATTGTTGAACAAGATCCCCTGATCAACGTGTTGACCATGAACTTGGATGTGCTGAGTGTGAACGTGTTTGGTCAAGAAACCGTGCGTCGAGCCGGAGAGGTAGAATTTTTTACCGAAGAACTGGGGAACGGCACAATTATGGAAATGGTAGCGATTCCTGGTGGCGATTTTTTGATGGGAATGCCCGCCGATCGCAGTGTGGAAAGCGTCGAAAGCCCCCAACATGCTGTTACCATCGAACCGTTTTTCATGGGGATGTTTCCCGTCACTCAAGCCCAATGGAAAGCCGTAGCTGCCCTACCCAAAGTCCGTATTGATCTCAATCCCGATCCATCCCGATTCAAAAGCCCCGATCGCCCCGTGGAAATGGTGTCTTGGTACGATGCGATCGAGTTCTGCCAACGGATATCGCGCCGCACCAAACGCACCTACCGCTTACCCTCCGAAGCCGAGTGGGAATATGCCTGTCGCGCTGGCACATTAACGCCGTTTCATTTTGGCGAAACCATCACCCCAGATTTGGCCAACTACAATGGCAACTTGACCTATGAAGACGGACCAAAGGGCGTTTACCGCGAGCAAACTACTCCAATCGGCAGCTTTCCCGCTAATGCGTTTGGGCTACACGACATGCACGGCAATATTTGGGAGTGGTGCGCTGATCACTGGCACGACAATTACGAAGGCGCGCCCAGCAATGGTCAACCGTGGCTGGTAGACGATCCGGATGCTCCTCGTCTGTTGCGGGGTGGAGCTTGGAATAAAGACCCCGGAGCTTGCCGATCGACCTATCGCGATCGCGATCTTCCCACCACCCGCAATAAATTCATTGGCTTCCGCGTCGTTTGCGACGTGACTGAAGGAGAGAAGAAGAAAGGTAAGAGATGAGTTGATGAATCGATAAGTAGATGGACAGGATGCATCCCAGTTGGGCAGTTCTCGGCTATTTCCTCCCCTCTAATCCCCTATGATCGCGCCCCGCGATAGCGCAACTTTCGTTTAACGTTATACAGGCGCTTGAAATTAGGAATATCGCCCCGATGCCCCAGCACAATTACTGTATCGCCTGCATCTAGACGCACCTCATGTCCCGGATGGGTCAGAAACTCGCCATTGATCTTGCGCAAAGCGACAACAATAAACGTGCCTTTACCGCGTACCTCTAAATCAGCGATCGTACCGCCCACCAAGGGAGAATCGGCCGGAATACGTAGCTCATCGACTTGTACATCCATTTGGGCCAATAGCTCGTTTAAGCGGGCCCGATCTTCGTTTTGATCGAGAAACTGAATTGTATTAGGATGCGTGATCAAGTTGGCCATGCGCATACCGCTAATGCTGGCGGGTGAGACCACATGATTGGCCCCGGCTAACAACAGTTTTTTCTCGGTAGACGGCAATTCTCCCCGCGCCACAATCGTCAGTTGTGGATTTAACCCGCGTGCCGTTAAGGTAATGAACACATTCAGGGCATCATCTGGCAAGACAGTAGCCAGGGTTTTCGCCCGTTCAATGCCCGCTGTCTGCAATACCTGCTCATCCGATGCATTGCCTTGACAAACGCGATAGCCCAATTCCTCCGCATCGGTCAGTCGCTCCGGGTCTTGGTCAATAATGACAAACGGCTGATTGGCTGCCGCCAGTTTGTGCGCTAACACTTGCCCAATGCGTCCATATCCACAAACGATCGTATGCTCTTGCAAATTGGCAATATCGCGGGTTTTACGGCGCTGTTCTAGTACCTGTTTAATTTCTCCCTCGGCAATCATTTGAATAAATCCTCCTACGGTATACGCCGCCGAGCCATAACCTGCCACAATCACAAAGATTGTGAAAATCCGCTGTGCTGGAGATTGCACCGGGCAAATCTCGCCGTAGCCTACTCCAAACACTGTAATGATCACCATGTAAACAGACGTAATCAACGGGCACTGAAGCAAGGTATAGCCCGTAATCGCTATCAGCAAGGTGCTGATGAAGAAAACAGTGCCAACCAGAATGCGTTGGAGCGGCGACTGCATGAGTAAAGCCTCACAGGGTAGGAGCCAAACCTTATGGTGCTATTTCACGTTGCTCAAACTTTGCTATTTCTAGCTGCCAGATGGTGTGCTTTTAAGCCAACCGTTGCCGCAGTTGCTTTGAGATTAAGCGACCGAACTAGACTCTACTGTTGAGTGATGGCTAAATGTAGTGCTTTTAAGCACAGTGTCCCCAAGAATACTCATTTGAATGCCAAACAATAGCGTTGACTTCATTCTCACATCTTTTACCCCAATCGATGAAGCAGGTATGATAGTATGGTTGACTGCATGAGAATTGATAGGAATAGACTGAATTCATGGCACTACTGCAAGATCGTAAGCAAGAGATTATCTCCGAGTACCAAATTCACGACACGGATACGGGGTCTGCCGATGTGCAGGTGGCGATGCTGACCGAGCGCATCAACAAACTTAGCCTTCATCTTCAGCAAAACAAGAAAGATCATGCCTCTCGCCGGGGGTTGCTGAAAATGATTGGTCAGCGCAAGCGTCTTTTGGCTTACATCCAGAAACAAGATCAGGAACGCTATCGCGCTTTGATTGGGCGTTTAGGTATCCGGGGTTAAGATTTGCTATGTCTCCCAAGTTGCCCGATTCAAGCTCTAGTTCATCAGATGCTGATCGCCAGCCCCTGCCCTTCGAGCCAGTCAAAAGCCGCAAGCAAGTCGCTCGCAAACCTGAACAAAGAGTTGCCAAATCCCCCACTGCTGTCCCAAAGCCAGCCGCATCTAGTTCATCTTCCCCTCGATTGAACGCTCACTCAACCGCTGGAATTCCAGAAAGGGTTAGCCGTCGCATGGTAAAGCGAATGGCAGTTTTTTGTGGACTGCCGACGTTCCTGGGGATGTCTACGTTTGTGGTCAGCTATCTCGTCATCGCTAATGATCTCTATGCAGTCCCTACCTATGCTGTGTTGCTGGTAAGTTTGGGCTTTTTTGGTCTGGGTGTTGTGGGTTTAAGCTACGGGGCGCTGTCGGCCTCATGGGATGAAGACATACCAGGCAGTCGGTTGGGGTTTGCTGAGTTTGCAACAAATTGGGGACGGATGACCGGGACTTGGCAGGCGCAACGAAAAGCGGCACGGGAAGCAGCACGTAACAATCCTAAACGAGGGTAGAAACCATGATCGTGGTCATGAAAGTTGGTGCTCCTGATGAGGAAGTGGCTCGGCTCAATCAGGAGTTTCAGTCCTGGGGACTGACACCAGAAACGATTGTGGGCAAACACAAAACCGTAATTGGTTTAGTGGGAGACACGATCGATCTAGATGCCCTACAAATGCAGGATATGAGTCCCTGGATTGAACAGGTATTGCGGGTAGAGAAGCCGTTCAAGCGGGTCAGCCGCGAGTATCGTCATGGTGAACCCAGTGAGGTGATGGTGCCTACTCCTAATGACGTCATCCCGTTTAGCGAACAGGCGCCGATTGTGGTGGTGGCCGGTCCTTGCTCGGTGGAAAACGAAGCCATGATAATTGAAACGGCCCAGCGCGTCAAGGCATCAGGTGCTCAATTTCTGCGGGGCGGCGCTTACAAGCCGCGTACCTCGCCCTATGCTTTTCAAGGTCACGGCGAAAGCGCCTTGGAATTGCTGGCAGCGGCACGAGCGGCCAGTGGCTTGGGCATTATTACCGAGGTGATGGACACTGCTGATCTTGACAGAATTGCGGAAGTAGCCGACGTGCTTCAGGTGGGCGCTCGCAACATGCAGAATTTTTCGCTGTTGAAGAAGGTGGGGGCGCAAGATAAGCCAGTACTGCTAAAGCGCGGCATGTCTGCCACGATCGACGAGTGGTTGATGGCAGCAGAATATATTTTGGCAGCTGGCAATCCCAATGTGATTTTGTGCGAGCGTGGTATTCGCACCTTCGATCGACAATATGCCCGCAATACCTTAGATCTCGCTGTCATTCCAGTGCTGCGATCGTTGACGCATCTGCCAATCATGATTGATCCTAGCCACGGCACGGGGAAAGCTGAATATGTCCCGGCGATGGCAATGGCAGCCATTGCAGCAGGCACAGATGCGTTGATGATTGAAGTGCACCCCAACCCTGCCAAAGCGCTTTCGGATGGACCCCAATCCCTCACTCCAGAGCGCTTCGATCGACTCATGCAAGCAGAATTATCGCTGATTGGGCAGGCGACAGGGCGCTGGCCAAAACCTGCGGCAATGGCTCTCTAGTCCGTTCCGTCAAGATTGCCGATCATGCACAATTACATTAAAAAATTACATTAAATCGTAAGCCTGACAGACTAGGACAACCAACGCCACTGCTTGCTGCTAGTTGCCTTAGTTATGACGGGAGCGGATGTTATTCCCCTTCAATTCGAAGAATAAGCCCTAGGACGATCGGGTAAACTCACCCAATCGCTTTGGGATCAATTAAGCTAAGATCATTACGGCTTCTTTACACAAATGTTGGTGATATCACAAGGAAAACTTTGTTAAGAAGCTAGCCGATTTTAGATTCTGGAGTTCAGACGGAGATCGTTTAGAGATTTTGTCGGGTCGATCGCCTGTTCCTGATCTACCGCAGGTAGGAACGAAAACGATTGAAATTCCAGTTTCGATAATCCCCTATTAACCCTCATTGCCTATTCTCCATTCATACCGGAACTTTCTTATGACTCTGCCTATTCGCAATGTTGCCATCATTGCCCACGTTGATCACGGCAAAACAACCCTTGTTGACGCTCTTTTGAAGCAGTCCGGCACGTTCCGCGAAGGTGAGGAAGTTCCGGATTGTGTGATGGACTCCAACGATCTGGAGCGGGAACGCGGCATTACAATTCTGTCTAAAAACACGGCGGTTCACTACAAAGATACGCTAATCAACATCGTTGATACACCCGGTCACGCTGACTTTGGCGGTGAGGTGGAGCGGGTTTTGGGCATGGTTGATGGCTGTATTTTGATTGTGGATGCCAATGAAGGCCCGATGCCACAAACCCGTTTTGTGCTAAAAAAAGCGCTGGAAAAAGGGCTGCGCCCAATCGTCGTGGTGAATAAAATCGATCGCCCCCAAGCTGATCCCTACGGTGCCATTGATAAAGTGTTGGATCTGTTTTTGGAACTGGGCGCAGATGACGATCAGTGCGAATTTCCCTACCTGTTCGCCTCCGGACTGGCAGGCTATGCCAAAAAAGATCTGGAGGCTGAATCGGTAGATATGCAGCCGTTGTTTGAAGAAATTCTCGACCATGTGCCGCCTCCGGTTGGTGATCCGGCTAAGCCACTGCAACTTCAGGTGACAACGCTAGATTATTCCGACTATCTGGGACGGATTGTGATTGGTCGTATTCACAATGGCGAAATTCGTATGGGGCAGCAAGCTGCGTTGGTGAAAGAAGATGGATCGATCGTCAAATCTAAAGTGACAAAATTGCTGGGTTTTGAAGGGTTGAAGCGCGTAGACATGGAATCGGCTTCAGCAGGACACATTGTGGCAATTGCTGGCTTTGCCGACGCCAATATTGGCGAAACCATTACCGATCCGAATGAACCGCAAGCCCTGCCGCTGATTAAAGTCGATGAACCGACGTTACAGATGACCTTCTGGGTGAACGATTCACCGTTTGCTGGACAGGAAGGAAACTTTGTCACCTCTCGGCAATTGCGCGATCGCTTGTTCCGCGAGTTAGAAACCAATGTGGCTTTGCGCGTTGAAGAAACCGATTCACCTGATAAATACCTGGTTTCCGGTCGTGGCGAATTGCACCTCGGTATCTTGATTGAAACCATGCGTCGGGAAGGCTATGAGTTCCAGGTTTCTCAGCCGCAGGTGATCTACCGTGAAGTCAATGGTCAGCCCTGTGAACCGTTTGAATTACTGGTGCTGGATGTGCCGGAGGAGGCAGTTGGCGGCTGTATTGAACGACTAGGACAGCGCAAAGGTGAAATGCAGGATATGCGTGTGGGGGGTAACGGTCGCAGTCAGCTAGAGTTCACAATTCCTGCCCGTGGACTGATTGGCTTTCGCGGTGAGTTTATGCGGCTGACTCGTGGGGATGGCATCATGAACCACAGTTTTCTCGACTACCGCCCAATTTTGGGCGAAGTAGAAACCCGTCGTAACGGTGTGTTGATTGCGTTTGAAGAGGGAACAGCAACCTTCTATGCAATGAAGAATGCGGAAGATCGCGGCGTTTTCTTCATTACCCCCGGCACAAAGGTATACAAAGGCATGATTGTTGGTGAACACAATCGTCCTCAAGATCTGGAACTGAATGTCTGTAAAACCAAGCAATTGACGAATCACCGCGCTTCTAGTGGAGAGGAACTGGTACAGCTTCAAGCGCCTGTCGATATGAGCTTGGAACGAGCGCTGGAATATATTGGCCCCGATGAATTGCTAGAGGTGACACCCGCCTCCATTCGGCTGCGCAAAATGGCTAAAAAGCTGGCCAAGCGTTAATCGATCGAGTATTGGCTGGTGCTTTGCATGAGTAGGGTGGGGAAAGCTCACCCTGCTGTAGTATGTCAGCAACGCCAATTAACCAAAC
This sequence comes from Thermocoleostomius sinensis A174, assembly GCF_026802175.1. Classification (NCBI taxonomy): domain Bacteria; kingdom Bacillati; phylum Cyanobacteriota; class Cyanophyceae; order Oculatellales; family Oculatellaceae; genus Thermocoleostomius; species Thermocoleostomius sinensis. The sequence goes on from NZ_CP113797.1 coordinate 701,181, forward strand.
GAACAAGAGGCAAACGCTTCAGGGCATGGTTGCAACACAAATGCCGCAATCACTTCCTCAATCGCTTGCCTCTAATCATGAAATGAGACGCTGAACGAAAGTGTGCGATCGGTCAATTGGTTAGGAATCAATCTCGAATCACACAATGACAATCTAAACAGAGCCTCTGAGTTGTCTAGGAAGAGAACAGTTTACGGATAAAACAACAGATCTGGGAAAAATCGATTGAATTCAATCAAAATACCAGCCGTGATGAACATCCAGACGGCCAATAATACTGGGGCCGTCGAAAGGTACTTGGTTAGGTACTGCATGGACACACTCCAAAACTGGGTAACTACCGAGGAGAAACAGGAATTTGCCGATCAGGAACCGTTAACTTGCCCGTGGTGAACTCTCCAAGAGCCGCCAACGGCCAAGTAAAGCCCGTCAACATAATTCGCAGGGCCAGCGGCACATCGATGATGATCTCCTTCATTTCGGGAGATTTATCATCGCGTACTGCAATCAGGTAGGCGCGTCCAACCCAACCAATCCATCCTGCAATATACAGAAAGAGAAGGCTAGGGATAATGAATTCACCCAAGTGTCCCAGCCGACCGTCTACAACTAAGTGGGGTAAGCCATCATCGCCGCAGAGGACGTTGGAGTTAGCATACGCTTCAAACCGAGCTTTTGCTTGAGAAGTTCTAGCATTGGCAGCCCGTTGCAGGAACGCTTTTGATTCTCCACAGGGAGTCAATCCCGCTACATCCGCAGATGCTGGCGGAGCAAAGTTAAGCCACAGGAAAAGAACTAGAACTAGAGCAAACAATCTTCGCATGGAGTTGTTTCCCTTTGTTTACAAAAAGCAATTTTTATGTACAAAACTTTAAGTTTTTTGTACATGAAGGATTAGACTGTCAGAGCAATCATACTCCTTAGTTACACCCGATCGCGTTAAGCTTTTAAAAGAAGTTTACGTCGGTGATTGTTGGCAAAAACTCAATAGAACCGATAATTACAGACTGCGCCTTCTGTCAACAGGTAACTCCAAAAAACTCAACATTTCTTCAATCTTTTGAATTGATGAAACCAATTGATGAAATACAATGATGAGCACTTGGGGTGAGGGTGGGAACGAATCTAACTAAATAGTCAAACAGTCAAGCATTATGGCAACCGTTCTGGCGATCGAAACTAGTTGTGACGAAACCTCGTGTGCAATTGTACGCGACCGCACGGTGCTGAGTAATATCGTGTCATCTCAAATTGCGACGCATCAAGCGTATGGTGGGGTTGTGCCAGAGATGGCCTCGCGGCAACATGTGGAAACCGTGAACTGGGCGATCGAGCAGGCAATTCAGCAATCGGGTCTGACTTGGGCAGATATTGACGGCATCGCGGCTACCTGTGCGCCGGGGTTAATTGGGGCGTTGCTGGTGGGACTAACGGTGGGCAAAACTTTGGCAATGCTCTACCAAAAGCCATTTTTGGGTATTCACCATCTAGAAGGACATATTTACGCTTCTTATTTGAGTGAGCCAAGCTTAGAACCGCCGTTTCTGTGTTTGCTCGTATCAGGTGGGCACACTAGCTTGATCCATGTCAAGGATTGCGGACATTACGAAACCTTGGGCCAAACTCGCGATGATGCAGCGGGTGAGGCATTTGACAAAGTGGCCCGGTTGCTCGATTTGGGCTATCCTGGCGGTCCGGTGATCGATCGCCTAGCCAAAGCTGGAAATTCGCAAGCCTTTCCCCTACCCGAAGGTCAAATCTCGCTGCCCCAGGGCGGGTTTCATCGCTATGACTCTAGCTTTAGTGGATTAAAAACAGCGGTGTTGCGCTTAACCCAAAGCCTCAAACCGCAAGGGGCACTTCCGGTAGCGGATTTAGCCGCCAGTTTTCAAGACACCGTAGCCAGAGCGCTGACCAAACGCACGATCGCCTGCGCCTTGGATTATGGCATCGAGACGATCGCCGTTGGGGGTGGGGTGGCGGCCAACAGTGGCTTGCGACAGAAGTTACAGATGGCAGCGGCTCAGTACAATTTGCGCGTTTTGTTTCCTCCCCTCACCTACTGCACTGATAATGCAGCAATGATTGCCTGTGCGGCGGCGGATCACCTGAATCGGGGACACGTTTCGCCGTTGACAATCGGGGCGCAATCTCGAATGCCGATCGGGGATGTCATGCAACTCTATGCCGAGTCATCCTGTTTGCCATCGTAGCTTTACGTCAGCTTCAACAGCGATAGTCAACGACGGTACAGGTGTGTCAACTTCAATAGCCGATCGCTCAATTCAGGGCTGAGCAAACTGGCATCGGTGAAGCGCCACCGCCACTGGCCATCGTTGTAGCGCGGGTCGTTCATGCGGGCCTTGCCGTCTAGATCCAGCAGATCTTGGAGAGGAATAATTGCTAAATCTGCCACTGACGCCAGTGCCAAACGAATGAATTCCCAATTAATTGAATGCACCTGATCGGGCGAGTCATAGCCGAGATATTGGGCAACATGATACTTTTCGTTCTCGCTGGCTGTATGCCACCAGCCGATCGCCGTGTCATTGTCGTGCGTACCTGGATAGACCACACAATTGCTGACATAGTTATGCGGCAAATAGGCATTGTCAGCACCACCACCAAAGGCAAATTGCAGAATCCGCATTCCGGGAAACTCAAACCGATCGCGCAACAACTCAACTTCAGGTGTAATGATACCCAAATCTTCAGCCATCACAGGCAAACTGCCGATCGCCGCTTTCAGCGCCTCAAAGAATTTGGCATCGGGGCCTTTGATCCATTCACCGTTCATGGCAGTGGTTTCCCCACCTGGCACCTGCCAATAGGCTTCAAATCCCCGGAAGTGATCAATCCGCACAATATCGACATAGAGCAGCGTGGCCCGGAAGCGATCGATCCACCATTTGAAATTGGTTTGCTCCATCTTGTCCCAGTCGTACACCGGATTGCCCCACAGTTGCCCCGTCGCGCTGAAGTAATCGGGTGGTACACCAGCCATGAATGCCGGATCAAACGTGTCTGGATCAAGCTTGAACATATCGGGAGCGGCCCACACATCAGCACTGTTGTGGCAGACATAGATTGAGACATCGCCCACAATTTGGATAGCCTTTTGGTTAGCATAGGCTCGGAGCTTGGCCCATTGCTTAAAGAATGTAAATTGCAAAAAGCGATGGAACGTCACTTGCTCCTGCAAGGCTTCAGCGTGTGCTTGCAGGGCAGCCGGCTCTCGGCGGGCTAGGGCGGGTTCCCACTGGTTCCAAGGCTTATAGTCATGGGCTTCTAGCAGCGCCATGAACAGCACAAAATCATCCAGCCACCAGGACTGTTCTTGGCAAAAGGTTTCATAGTCGGGGCTGGAGGGCAACTGTTGAAAGCGATCGAATGCTGTCTTCAGTAACCCGTACTTATGAGGAATCACCTGAGCAAAATCCACACGGGCATAGCGCGAATCAGCGTCTGACGGCAGCGGCGTCAATTCTTCTGAATTCAACAAACCGTCCTCCGCCAATTGCTCCAGGCTAATCATCAGAGGATTGCCAGCAAACGTGCTGAAATTCATGATGTAGGGTGAATGTTCGTAGCCGGTTGGGCCCAAAGGCAAAATCTGCCATAGTTTCTGTCCGCTGCGTTCAAGAAAATCAACGAACGCATAGGCCGGTTGTCCCAAGTCCCCAATTCCAAACTGACTCGGCAAGCAAGTTGGGTGTAGCAAAATTCCACTGGCACGTTGAAAAGTCACAGCAATTCCTACTCAACTACAATTTGAATTTTTAAAAATAAAGACTGTCTCCAATCGAGTGTTGGAGCACCCTACCGCAGCACTAGCCCCGATCGAGGTATAGTACCAGCTAGTTCTAGCACACAGTTCTAGCCACTATAACGCTACTCAGTTTCTTCACGATTTGTAAACCCTGCTTTATAACGATTAAACGAACCGCCTGTTGCAGTTTTACAAAGATCAAGTGAAGGATTCTAAGACATCCGCAATTCCCGCAGGAAATGCCCTTAAAATTTTAGAATAGGAGGCTGTGTTCACGGAAGTTTGCCCGCATGGGACAAGCTTTGTCAGGCTATATCACTCTCATAAACGTTATGTAAGTTCATGTAACGTTTCAGGACATTGCGCGACGATCGCCTTCTACTGCCTTCTCTTGGTTCAATGAAGGAGCGAATCGCCATCATCAGGAAGCATCTGACTTTACCATTGCTGATGCAGGGAATGGAATCCTGCAAGTGATTCCCTGTTTGCGTTAGTCTTTACCCCTTTGGTCCGATTAGCTATTCCATTATCGCGCTTTGCTCATCAAGCGCTTTGATGATCGATCGCTAATCTTAATACCAGCTATCTCTCTATTGCTCGGTAGGATAAAGAAGGAGTACCTTCACAGTTCTGGCTCTACTGGCCCTTCATTTGGCTTGATCGTAAGTCTAGGCTCAGAGTTCTAGATAGGGTTGCAATCGCGCTCTGAAGCGGAACTCCCGATCGCTTGCTCTGATTCCTACTCCTTAAGATAGTCCAAGGGAAAGGGGGAAAGTCTGTATCGTGGGATAGAGATCTTAATAAAGTCAAGACTGTTTCGTTCTACACGAAAGAGATCGTTAGATTGCAAAAATTAAGATACACGGACCCAGCGATGGGTAACTCTGCGACGCTGCTGAGCTTGTTGCAAGGCTTTTTAACGACCGGAACACGTTCACCTGAATAGGACACTCTCATTTACACACTCTGGCACTCTGGGATATTGGACTGAGGCACTATGCACAAATCACCGTTAAGTGATGACCCCCTTTGGTTTAAGGACGCAATTATTTATGAGGTTCCCGTCAAAGCGTTTGCAGATAGCGACGGAGACGGAATTGGTGATTTTCGAGGATTAACCGAAAAGCTCGATTACATTCAAGATCTTGGAGTCACAGCGATCTGGATACTGCCGTTCTTCCCGTCACCGCTGCGGGACGATGGCTATGATATTGCCGATTACAATAGCGTCAATCCAATCTATGGCAACCTAGAGGACTTTCAAATGTTCCTAGATGCCGCCCACCAGCGGGGCATTCGCGTCATCATTGAGCTAATTGTTAATCATACTTCCGATCAACATCCCTGGTTTCAACGGGCCCGCAAAGCACCTCCAGGCAGCAGTGAACGCGATTTTTACGTGTGGAGTGATACGCCAGAGAAATACCGGGGTGTCCGGATTATTTTTAAGGATTTTGAAACCTCCAACTGGACATGGGACCCTGTTGCCAAAGCTTACTATTGGCATCGGTTCTATTCCCATCAGCCCGATCTCAACTTTGAGCACCCAGAACTACAAAAGGCCATTTTTGATGTCGTCGATTTCTGGCTTGAGATGGGTGTAGATGGAATGCGGTTAGATGCAGTGCCCTATCTCTATGAACAAGAAGGCACTATCTGCGAAAACCTGCCCCAAACTCACCTGTTTCTGAAAAAGCTGCGGGCCCACATTGACGAAAAGTTTCCCAATCGCATGTTGTTGGCGGAAGCAAACCAGTGGCCCGAAGATGCCGCAGAATACTATGGGCAGGGCGATGAATGCCACATGAACTTCCACTTCCCGCTGATGCCGCGCCTATTCATGTCGCTGCAAATGGAAGATAGTTTCCCAATTCTGGATATTCTTCAGCAGACGCCGCAGATTCCCAGCAATTGCCAGTGGGCGGTGTTTTTGCGCAACCACGATGAGCTAACACTGGAGATGGTTAGCGATGAAGACCGCGATTACATGTATAAAGTCTATGCCCAAGATCCACAGGCACGCATCAACCTTGGGATTCGCCGTCGCCTAGCGCCATTGCAGGGTAACAATCGCCGCCGCATTGAGTTGTTAAACAGCCTGTTGCTGTCAATGCCGGGAACACCTGTGCTCTACTATGGTGATGAGATTGGCATGGGCGACAACATCTACTTGGGCGATCGCAATGGTGTCCGCACCCCGATGCAGTGGAGTGCCGATCGCAACGCGGGCTTCAGCCGCACCAACCCGCAGAAGCTGTTTTTGCCAGTGATTGTCGATCCAGAATATCACTACGAAACGGTGAATGTGGAAGCCCAACGCGCCAATCCTAACTCGCTATGGTGGTGGACAAAGCGGTTGATTGCTGTCCGCAGTCGCTTTAAAGCCTTTGGTCGGGGGACGTTCGAGCTACTCTATCCAGAAAACCGCAAGGTGCTAGCATTTACTCGCACCTATGAGGGTGAACATATCTTAGTGGTGGCGAACCTATCTCGATTTGTGCAGGCAGTGGAACTCGATCTATCAGCATTTAAAGGGGCTGTGCCAGTAGAAATTTTTGGCCGTACCGAGTTTCCGGCGGTGGGCGAAGATCCCTATTTCCTCAGCTTGGGGCCTCATGCTTTCTATTGGTTCACGCTTCAGTTCCAAACCAGTTTGGTCGAGCTTCCCAAACCACAGATGCAGTTGCCCGTGGTGTTGGCTAATGGTCACTGGCAAGATGTATACACCCGCACCGAATCGAAAATTGCTCTGGAGAGCGTACTGTTAGATTACCTGCGCACCTGTCGCTGGATGGGCAGCAAGATTCGAATTCTGCAAACGCTGGAAATTATTGATGCCGTCCCGATGGAGTCATCTCAGGAAACGGCGCCTGCCCATGCCCATCATATGGTGATTGTGAAAGTTTCCTTCACTGAAGGCATTCCCGAAACCTATGTGCTGCCGTTGGGCTTTGCGGAAACTGGTGATGGATTGACGATCGAGTCCCACATCAGTGAACATGCGATTGCCTATGTGCAAGGCAAAAACACCACGGGAATTTTGTTTGATGCCGTAGTGGATAAAGCGTTTTTGACCATTCCACTGACGGCGATCGGGCAAAAGCGACGCTATGCTGGCAACGTGGGTGAGGTCATTGCCACCCCCACCGATTTGTTTGATCAGCTTTGTCTGGAGGGAACCCAACCAACACAGTCGTTGGTGGCCAGTCCTCAAGCGGCCTGTGGGGTTGATCCTCATCTGCTGCGGCGCGAACGAACCAATACGCTGGTGGGGTATGGCGAGCGCTTTTTCCTGAAGCTGTTCCACCAAGTCGATGATTGCATCAACTCCGATCTGGAAATTGGGCGCTTCTTGACCGAATCTTCTACCAATCTAGGACTGCCGCTGCCAGATAATATTGCACCAGTAGCTGGTTATCTGGAATATCGCCGCAAAGGAGCCGACCCAGTGACGCTGGGAGTATTGCAGAAATACATTCCCGAAACCCGTGATGCTTGGTCGTATGTGCTGGACAATTTGCGCGATGCCTATGTGGAGGTGCTAACAAAGCAGGTAGATATTGCTGATATTTCCCTGCCGCTGAATGTGCTGAAGGCAACCACTGAGGAAGAAATCCCCACGTTAGCCTATGAAATGATGGGCGGGCAAATTCGAGCGGCAGAACTGTTAGGACAGCGGGCGGCCGAAATGCACTTGGCGTTAGCGGCGGATACTGACAATCCTAGCTTTGCTCCCGAGGAATTTACTTCTTTCTATCAGCGATCGATTTATCAATACATGCGCAACCAGTCTGGTAAGGTGCTGCTGTCGCTACAAAAGCAACTGAAGCATTTACCCGAAGATCTGCAACCGCTAGCCAAATCGGTGCTAACCCACCGCGAGAGGTTAATGGATCGGTTCAAACTAGTGCTGGAACAACCCATTACCACAATGCGCACCCGCTGCCACGGCAATTTCCATCTGGAAGAAGTGCTGTATACGGGCAAAGATTTTGTCATTATTGACTTTGAGGGTGAGCCAAATCGATCGCTGAGTGAACGACGCATGAAGCGATCGCCGTTGCGGGATGTGGCCGGCATGTTGCAGTCGTTCTACTATGCTTCTCGTGTCGCGTTGCGTCATGAGGAAGAAAGCGGCATGATTCGCCCGGAGAATTTGCCTTTGATGGAACAGTGGGCCCACTTCTTCTATAGTTGGGCAGCGGTGGCCTTCTTACAGCAGTATCTCCGAACCGCCAACGGTGCTGCCTTCTTGCCCAAAGAGCCACAGGAACTGCAAGTCCTGCTGGATGCTTTCCTGCTAGAAAAGGTGGTCTATGAGTTGGGATACGAATTAGAAAATCGTCCTGACTATGTGGACATTCCGCTTCAGCGTATTCTGGAGTTGCTGTCGATCGCGCAGACGGCAGGTTAAGAACCAGGGATTAGGGATTGGGGTTAGGGATTAAGGTTAGGATTGGCTGTGACTGATTCATCCTACCCGTCTATTTCTAACTCCTTTCCATTCCTCTGCTTTTTAGGAGTACACTCCCGTCCATCACGCAAAATCTGCAAAAAGTTATTCCTTATCGACGGAGACGTTGACACAGTCTGTAAACTGGTGATGTCACACGTAGGTTGAGGACTGTTATGGACGCGACAGCACTATGGCAACGCTACCAGGATTGGCTCTATCACCACGAAGGATTAGGACTGTTTCTTGATGTCAGTCGTGTTCGGTTCGACGATAGTTTTGTGGCGCAGATGCAGCCAAAGTTTGAGCAGGCGTTTCAAGCCATGGCCGAGCTAGAAGCTGGATCGATCGCCAACCCAGATGAAGACCGCATGGTAGGACACTACTGGTTGCGTGACCCCGATCTGGCTCCTACAGCGGAACTAAAGCACGATATTACCTCGACCTTAGAAAAGATTCATACGTTTGCCCAAAAGGTGCACCGTGGCGACATTCACCCACCAGATGCACCCAAGTTTACCGATATTCTGTCTGTTGGTATTGGTGGGTCAGCGTTGGGACCACAATTTGTCGCCGAAGCCCTGGGGGCAATTGATGCACCAATGGCTATTCACTTTATTGACAACACCGATCCAGCAGGAATCGATCGAGTTTTGGCGCAATTGAACGATCGCTTAGCCACCACGCTCGTAATCATCACCTCAAAATCTGGTGGCACGCCCGAAACCCGCAATGGCATGGTGGAAGTAAAACATGCCTATGAACGGCAAGGTCTCAACTTTGCGCAACACGCCGTTGCAGTCACTGGCATTGGCAGTCGCTTTGAAAAACTGGCACAAACCGAAGGTTGGCTGGATATTTTTCCCATGCACGATTGGGTAGGAGGGCGCACTTCAGAAATGTCAGCCGTGGGGCTATTGCCAGCGGCCCTGCAAGGGATTGATATCGACGCCATGCTGGCAGGGGCCAAAGACATGGATGCGGCGACGCGCGTGCCCAAAATTAACGGCAATCCGGCGGCCATGCTGGCGCTGTGTTGGTATTTTATCGGTAACGGCAAGGGCGAAAAAGACATGGTAATGCTGCCCTACAAAGACAGCTTGTTGCTGTTTTCGCGCTATCTGCAACAGTTAGTGATGGAGTCGCTGGGTAAGGAAAAAGACCTCGATGGCAACACCGTCTATCAGGGCATTGCCGTCTATGGCAACAAAGGCTCGACGGATCAACATGCCTATGTGCAACAACTGCGAGAGGGCGTGCCCAATTTCTTTGTCACCTTTATTGAGGTGCTGCACGATCGCAACGGCGAATCGGTTGAAGTGGAACCAGGCGCAACAAGCGGCGATTTTTTATCTGGGCTATTGCAGGGCACTCGCCAAGCTCTATATGACAACCAGCGGGATTCGATCACTGTCACCATTCCCAGTGTCACCCCCCGAACGGTAGGCGCGTTGATTGCGCTTTATGAGCGAGCCGTTGGATTCTATGCCTCGTTGGTCAACATCAATGCCTATCACCAACCGGGGGTAGAAGCCGGCAAAAAAGCAGCGGCGGGGGTATTAGACCTACAACGGCAACTGGTGACAACCCTCGATAAAGCTGGACAACCCCTGTCTTTGACGGAGTTGGCAGAACGTATGGGAGCCACCGACAAGTTGGAAACGCTGTACCTAGTTGTGCGACATCTACATGCCAATCAGCGCGGAGTATCGGTATCAGGCGATTTTAGCCGGCCAGCTAGTTTGACGATCGCCCCCCGCTAGCCGAATCCTTGCATCTGAACTAATCTGAAAGAAACCATGCAGCCCTCGGTTGAGCAAGGTTGACTGTATCTTTCGGTCGGTCAGGAACTTGGTCAACGATTGTTATACTGAAAGCGCTGAGGCTCTAAGGCTTTAGCGGCTTTTCTGTCCTTAGCTCCCTGGTTTGCTCTTTGCGTGACTTATTCTGATTGTTTGATCTGTTTGATCTGTTCCGATCACCCCTGTTAGCGTATGCAGCCCACTGACGAAAGTAAATTTACGGAGAAAGCTTGGGACGCGATCGTGAAGTCCCAGGATGTCGCTCGGCGATTTCGCCACCAAAACTTAGAGGTCGAACATTTGGCAATCGCCCTGTTAGAACAAGAGGGGCTAACAACCACGCTGCTGGGAAAGGCAGGTGTCGATCCAACGTGGTTTCGGCAAGAACTTGATCGATTTGCCCAGCGACAGCCCCGTGTGACTTACGACAACAAGCTGTACTTGGGGCAGGGGTTAGATATTCTGCTAGACAAGGCAGAAGTGGCTCGCAAAACCATGCAGGATGACTATATTTCCAATGAACACATTCTGCTGGCGCTAGCTGAGGACGATCGCATTGGTCGCCGGTTGTTTCGAGATGTTGATCATCGGCAACTGGAAGCGGCAATTAAATCGGCCCGTGGTTCGCAAAAGGTGAAAGATCGTAACCCAGAGACTGGCTATGAAGCGCTGGAAAAATACGGACGTGATCTAACAGAATTGGCCCGGGCAGGCAGACTTGATCCGGTGATTGGACGAGATGAAGAAATTCGCCGGGTGGTACAGGTGCTTTCGCGTCGTACTAAAAATAATCCTGTTTTAATTGGTGAACCAGGGGTAGGCAAAACGGCGATCGCCGAAGCTTTGGCCCAGCGCATTATTAACGGCGATGTACCAGAATCGCTGAAAAATCGGCGCTTAATTAGCCTGGATATGGGATCGCTGATTGCCGGAGCCAAATATCGCGGGGAGTTTGAAAACCGCCTGCGGGCCGTGCTGCGGGAAGTCACCAATTCCGAAGGGCAAATTGTACTGTTTATTGACGAACTGCACACGGTAGTAGGAGCCGGAACCGCCCAAGGCACAATGGACGCGGGCAATTTGCTCAAGCCCATGCTGGCGCGGGGTGAACTGCGCTGTATTGGTGCTACTACCCTGGACGAATACCGCAAGCACATCGAGAAAGACGCTGCGCTTGAACGCCGGTTTCAGCAGGTAGTCGTAGGACAGCCGACCGTAGAAGACACCATTTCCATCTTGCGCGGGTTGAAGGAACGCTACGAAGTGCATCATGGCGTTAAAATTGCCGATTCGGCCTTGGTAGCAGCGGCCACCCTATCCGATCGCTATATTTCCGATCGCTTCTTGCCGGACAAAGCCATTGACCTGGTAGACGAAGCCGCAGCTAAGCTGAAAATGGAAATCACCTCTAAACCAGTCGAACTCGAGACGATCGAACGCCGACTCATTCAATTGGAAATGGAAAAACTCTCCCTGGAAGGCGAGGGACAATCCTCGGTGTTGATTGGCGTCTATCGTACCGCCCGCGATCGACTCGACAAAATTGAGCAAGAAATTGATGCGTTGAAGCAGCAGCAAAACCGTCTTACTTCTCAGTGGGAATCCGAGAAAGACTTGATTGCGGCAATTAATGTCTTGAAAGAAGAAGAAGAGCAACTGCGGCGACAAATTGAAAAAGCAGAACGCGATTACGACTTGAACACAGCGGCGCAACTGAAGTATGGGCGGCTGGAAACGGTGCATCGCGAACTGGAAGCCAAGGAAGCCACCTTGATCGAAGTGCAAAACCGGGGAGCCAGCCTATTGCGCGAACAGGTGACAGAAGCCGACATTGCCGAAATTGTCGCCAAGTGGACGGGCATTCCGGTCAATCGACTGATGGAGTCGGAGCGGCAAAAGCTGCTGCAACTGGAAAGCTATTTACACCAGCGGGTGATTGGGCAACAAGAAGCCGTAGAAGCGGTAGCAGCGGCAATTCGACGGGCACGGGCCGGCATGAAAGACCTGGGACGACCGATCGGTTCGTTCATGTTCCTGGGTCCGACGGGCGTTGGCAAAACTGAACTGGCGCGCGCACTGGCGGAATGCCTGTTTGACACCGATGATGCCTTGGTGCGGTTAGACATGTCGGAATATATGGAGAAAAACTCCGTAGCGCGGTTGGTGGGTGCCCCGCCGGGTTATGTCGGCTATGAAGAAGGTGGACAGCTATCGGAAGCAATTCGTCGGCATCCCTATTCGGTGTTGCTGCTGGACGAGGTGGAAAAAGCCCATCCTGATGTGTTTAACATCTTGCTGCAACTGCTGGATGATGGTCGCATTACTGATTCACAAGGTCGAGTGGCTGATTGTCGCAACACGATCGTGGTGATGACCAGCAATATTGGCAGTGAATACATTTTAGATGTGTCGGGGGATGATACAAAATACGACGAGATGCAGCGGCGGGTGATGAATGCCCTTCGCGGTCATTTTCGCCCAGAATTCCTCAATCGCGTTGATGATATTATTCTGTTCCACGCCCTTAGCCTTAAAGAACTGCGGCAAATTGTTGGGTTACAACTTCAGCGAGTGCGGCGATTGTTGTCCGATCAAAAGATTGGGCTGGAACTGAGCGTGGCGGCCCAAAATTATGTGGCTGATGTTGGCTATGATCCGGTGTATGGGGCCCGCCCGTTGAAACGAGCCATTCAAAAGGAAATTGAAAACCCGATCGCCACAAAAATTTTGGAGAATACCTTTATCGAAGGCGATACGATCGTTGTAGACGTTGCCGATCACAAGCTGTCGTTTACCAAGAAGCAGCCGACTGTCAATAGCCAAACCGCCCCAACTCGCCAAAGTGTAACAACGGAAGGGTAGCAAGTTGGAAATTTATTTAAAAAGGGTTAAATCGATTCGGCAGGGCACGGTGAGTAATACCAATTCTCTGTCAGGTGGCACATCAGCCCAACCCCTCTCGACCTCCTCTGGTTAGGGGAAAGAGTTGCAGGCGGTAGAGTGAATGCAATGCAGCATGACAAAGAGTTGGTATGACCAGCTTTTTACCCCTTGTAATCTATCCAACATCTTGATAAGACGGTTGCGATTGTTCCGCTAGCGCAAGCCGTTGACCAAAGGTATTGGTGACAAGTGGCCCCACCAAACAGGTGACGATGATATAAGCAATGATGGCGTTAAACAATCCCTCGCTCAAAATTGTATTTGTTCCATCGGGAATCACGGTTTTCATGCCATATAGCGCCACCACAAGCACCAACGCTGCCCGTGACATAGTCAGCCCAAGCATTGTCATGATTTCCGCTAATGAATACTTGAACACCGTGCCCGCTATGCCCGCCGCCAAAAACTTAGCCCCTACTGCACAGATAATGACGATCGCCGCTAGTCCCAAATTTTCTGGATGTTGAATCAGAACAGTAGGATTACACAGTACGCCCACCGAAATCAAAAAGCAGGGAATAAACACACTATTGCCGACAAATTCCACTTGTTTCATTAAAACAGGATGCTTGGAAACCACAGAATTCAGCGCTAATCCGGCAATGAACGCCCCAACGATCGAGTCAATGCCCAGCAGTAACGTCGCCGAGGCGATCACAAACAGACACGTTAAAACAAAAATAAACTGTGGCACCAGCGCATTAGCGTCTAGTTGCGTTGTCGATTGCAGAATCCGCCGACCCAAGCGAGGCACAATCCAAAAGGCAGTCAAAACTAGTAACGGCAGCACCAACAGCAGCTTTGCCCATAGTTGCCAGCCCACCCCGCCGCTAGCAATGGCCTGGACGATCGATAACCCCGTCAGCGTTAAAATTGACGTAACCACCGTACCGCCGACCGCAACCCCCACCGCTTCATGGCGCGTAATGCCCAACCGCAGCACGATCGGATAGGACACTAGTGTATGCGGCGAAAACATAATTCCTAGCAGTAATCCAGTGATCAGAGCATAGCCTAATAAATGGGCAGACAAGACGCCAAAGCTAAACGGAACCGCAAAGGTAAGCAGTCCGAACACCAACGCTCGCGATCCCAGTCGCTGCAAATTGCTCAAATCCATCTGCATTCCAGCCAGCAGCATAATGTAGAGCAACCCAATTTTTTCTAATAGCTGCAACTGTTGATCGCGAGATAAGACTCCCAACACATTTGTACCGAGGACCGTGCCCAAGATGATTAAAACCACCAGCGGTGGTAGACGTAGCTTTGCTCCAATCAGCGGTGCGAGTCCAATAATTAGTAATAAAACACAAAATACATAAACCGGATCAGTCAACGGTAGTGGAGCCACCGAAGCTGTAGGTGTGGCTAAAACAACCATAGAAAAATGCCTACTCGGTGAAGGAATGACGGAATTAGCTACACCTGTTCACCGTGCCTTTCCAGAGAAGTAATCGACAGCAATATTTACGCACTATTTATAGCGCTACCTGTCCAGATTCCAACCCAATCACCTGCTGAGTTTCAGCCGATCGTCGAGCCGCATCCGCCACGTGCAAGGCATGAAGACGCGCCGCGATCGACCCATACAACGGAGTTCCTTGGTCTAAATAATCAAGCACCATTGTTGTATCTTGGGCAAACAGACCGCGCCGACTGCCCACCTCCAACGGTTGAGTGCGCTCAGACTGCACCAGCGTTCCTTGATCGCCATCCACGAAAATACCTCCTTGCTCACCGTGAATTTCCAGCGATCGAATCGATTGCCAAATCGCCTCTCCTTTGCCGTAAATTACCTCTGCTATAAGCCCGTTGACAAAGCGAAGCTGTGCCGTGCATATGCAAGCCGTATACTGGCTTTCTGAGTGATTTGTTCCCCAAAATCGGGACTGACAGTTCACCGTTGCCACCGTCCCAAATAGATCGACTAGGCGATGAATCCGAGACACTGCTCCGATCAACGGAAACCCAAACAAATCGGACTGGTACGTCCATTTTTTGGGAGCCGGATGCTGCGAATTGAGGCTGTTGTAGCGCACATAGAACGGTGTCCCAATTTGCGGTAGCGCCGCTTTAGCCGTTTGGTGAATGCCGCTCAGCAGTTCAATATGCTCAATATGTAGCAGCTTGGCTTGAGAGTCCGCCAATTGCACCAACGCTTCTGCCTCTGCTACATCCAGCGTCAGCGGATACTCAACCACCACATGCTTACCCGCCTGCAACGCTGAGCGCACCACCCGACCATGCTCGCGATTCACGTTTGCCACCACCACCAAATCAATATCCGATCGTGTCACCAGATCTTGCCACGTTGGGCTAGCTTCGGCGGCATAGGTTTGGGCAAAGGCTTGGGTTTTGTCGCAGGTATGCCCTGCTACAGCCACTAATTGCGATCGAGCATCCGCTTGAAAGGCTTCCGCCCGCCGCTTGGCTGCATATCCCGTACCCACCAATCCCACCCTAACTAAAGCCATCGTTGCACTACTCATGGAGGACAGCATTTTGTCCCTTAATTATCGCAGGCTACGATCTGGAGTGATCAGGCTTGGTTGCAGGGGGCTGAGTTGGGATCTTAGCCTTCCACCATGCGCGTTGTGCGAAATGTGACATTTACGCCTTCATTCGACTGCTCAAGCACGAGCAATGGCGTTGGTTTTGCTTTCTGATCCCAATGCATGGACACAATGCGTCCTTGGATCGTTGGTTGCCAATTGTCATGGTTTTGGCTCATAAATCGCTGCATACACTCAATAATTTGGCTGATAGTGGCTGAGGACGGCTGAGTTGGTAGTTTGGTTAGCTTCACTTGAATACGAAATAAAACGCGCTTCAATCCTTTGGGAGAATTGGACGGATCATATTCCACATCAAAAATTTCATCCACCTGTCGGCCAGTGCTAGCAATCCCCAGCAAACCCTGTTCCGCTTGGTTAGGACGTAGGGCGATCGAAATTTTTTCTTTGACCTTGATTTTAATTTGATTCATGATGATGAAGTGGAATTGTTCTTCTTCCATTCTCATCTTTAAGTAATCTAGATTAAACTCCCGCGAGTGAATCAAATCTGGATTTTTTTCCATCTTACTGATGGTATTTAGCGCAAATTTCAGCTTTTTTTGAAGTTCTCGGTTCTTAAATTCTTCAAATCGTTTTTGCTTCTCTAACTTAGCCGTTGACACTTTGGTATATACGGCCAAACCGAGCAGCAGTAATAGCAGCAGCCCTGATGTAATTGTCCAAGGATTTTGCAATGGAGAGGCTCCGGATTGAGCTTGGGTTCCTGTCTGAGCCAACCGGGGTTCTACGAAAACGATGAGGTTTGACATGGTTGAGCCTGTCAAAGACTTGAAAAATGACTGCTACTCTAGAATTCCCTGTAATTGTTTGGGAATAGCAGCATTCGCGAAAGAAGGAAGACATCAAAGCTCAACTAGGGTATTCCTACTGCATCATGGCCTGATCGATCGCCTTTTCTAAGGCTTCTTTGCTAAGAGTGGTGAGCACAAAAACTTCTTGCACAGATTTACCTTTGCGGGCAATCACCTTGAAGCCACCCCGAATAGGAACCGATACCTTAAGCTGCAAAGCTGGATGTTTCGATCGAGCAGGGCCAATCACCGCTGGAGTAATGGTAGAAATTCCCTCTACTTCAGTTAATCGTTCTAAGACAGCAATTAACCCAGCAATATGTGTTGAGTGGTTCCAAACAAGGCGACCTTTAGGTGACTGGGCCATGACAGTAAAAAAGAGTGAGAAGAGATACTCTTATTCTGTCTAGAAAATACCCGTCGTAATAGAGCAAATTTAACCAGAGCATTTATCCCTCCTCTGGCACCTGTTCAAGTGTTTGCAAATAATCCAACCCACCCAATTGTTCCATCTGTTGCAAAATCCAGCGTTGGCGCTGCACCACTGCTGAAGAAGGTGGATTCACTTGATAAACCGATGGGGCAGGTAACACAGCCGCCAAAGCCGCCGCTGCTTCGGGAGTGAGGTCACTCGCAGACCTACCATAAAATTGCTGGCTGGCCGCTTCAACTCCAAATACGGCTGGGCCAAACTGGGCAATGTTTAGATAAATCTCTAGAATGCGTTGCTTTGACCATAGCCACTCGATCAATACGGTAAACCAGGCTTCCAACCCTTTGCGAATTAAGCTGCGCCCTGACCAAAGATACAAATTTTTAGCGACTTGTTGAGTAATGGTGCTGGCTCCGCGTAATTCTTCTCCTCGTTGATAGTCTTCAACAGCCCGTTCCAATTCGGTTAGATCAAAGCCGCGATGAGTAGGAAATCGCTGATCTTCAGAGGCGATCGCCGCTAGAGGCATATAGGGCGAGATATTTGGATAGGGCTGCCAGATGTAGGCGTAAGGCTGCCTTGCTTCTGTAGCAAAATAGGTTTGCAGCATAAAACTACTGGTAGGAGGTGGCACCCAACGCCACGGGAGAACCAACAACAGCGACAACCCAGTCGCAGCAATTGCCAATGTGACAACAGCCCTGAGCAGTAGACAGAAAAGAGACGGGCGGCGCGATCGACGTTTATATCTTCTAACCAATGTCTCTATCCAAGATCAGCGACTCACGTAAGTATGACGAACTATTATAGTGCTTCTATTGTGCTTCGCGCCGATCGGTGTCAAAGGACACAACCTAACATTCGACTTGCCGACCTGTCTGCTTTGCTGGGTGCGTAGCCGAATGACATCGATCGCATACAAAGTAGCAAGAATGGTTAATAAATACAACGTAAATTCTTCAGCAGCGTTGCGCTGGATAGCTAGTCGGTTGGGTTTTGAATCCGTTGTTCAATGTCTTCTAGTGTTTGAATCACTAAACGTTTTGCCTGAAGTCGCCAACCCCACTGTTGCAGTTTAATAGCTGCATAGCCTGCTGCCGCTGTAATGACGAAATCTAATGGCTGAAACAGAGCAATTCCCAAAAGCAAGCTGAGTCCTGCAACACCCCAAAACGGCAGCGCTACTGTTTGTCGCTGGTTTTCGACTAATTGGCTCAAAGCATCTGTGGGCATTTCGGATTGCTGTAGCTTTGATCTGCCGTTGCTCTGTGAGTGGCACTGATAGACCAATTTTTTGTCGAAGCTTTTCAATCTTGCGGGCGTCAGTACTGTATTGTGTTAACTCATCCTCTGCCATGAGGATCAAGCGTTCCAGTTGTCCCATTTAGTTTTACTGAAAAAATTTTGTTGCACTAAATCACGGCTTCTAGCGGGCAATCGCTCAGGATGGTCGATTAAATACCGATTGCACTCGAGTACTAATTTGAGCCACAAGCCCTTGAATACCGTTAGGGCTGGCGCTAGGGGGAACGGCTAGTTGAATGGGTTCATCTTTATATTCCTTTAGCCGATAGCCATACTCCAACTGCTGCTGGTGCTTGCGCAATACCGGATAGAGGCGAACGGCTCCTTGCACTAGCTCATCTTGGCTACCAAAGATTGCTTGGTTGATTTGGTTAGAACGTTTTACTGCGATCGCACCCACTGGATACCAGTGCTTTTTGCCCTGAATGCGAATGTAGACTTCATACTCTGGAAAATTGTCCGATCGCATTTGATCTAACTGCTTAGCAGCCTCAGCCCGCTGAGTCGATCGCTTAGACGGCTTGGGAGGAGCCGGGGGTTTGCCAAAGCCAAGACGAGTGTTCATTGCCATCAACCTAAATTGTTATTAAAAGTGTCTTAATAAAAGTTTACAGCGTTTTAAGGAATTCTTAGCAACTTTTTGAGCAGGTTGCTTTAGATATGCTGGTTAGCTGTGCCAAACGCGGTAAATCATGCTAAGACGGCTCGATTAGAGGTCATTAATGAGCCTTAGCCTAGGGATTGTTTATAGTGTTCCAGCAACACCGGCAAGTGATCGTATCCATCCACGCCAATGATGGGAACAATGGCCGATCGATACTGCGATCGCATGGTTTGAAAGGTATCGCCCAGTTGTCCCTCAAGAATAGTCAGTAGCCCGGCCGCCTGTCGCCACTCATTGGCTTGAATCTGTTCCAGCAGATACATGCTGACGAACGCTGCAAACAGAGCTTGTTCGCGATGTCCTAAGCTGTAGTGAGCTTCGGCTAGATAGAGCAGGTTCAGTCCTTGCAGATATAAATCACCAGACTTTTGGGCGGCTTGAAAGCCTTTTTCCAGGTAAGGAATCGCCGCTTGAGGTTGCTCAATTAACACATAGGCAATGCCGAGGCTGTGATAGCACAGCGATTGACTTTGCCGATCGCCCAGCTTTTCGGAAAGCTGCAAGCCTTGTTGTAAATAGCTAATCGGTAATTCGTATTCGTCTGGGTCAATGTGTTCTAGCTGCCGAGCCGAAACAATTTCGCTGTAGCCAAGATTAGTCAACGCATTGGCTTCTCCCAATCGATCGCCCACCTGCCGCGCCAACACCAGCGCTCGCTGGCTGTAGCCGATCGCTTCTGTATAGTCTTTTTGCGCGACATAGATACGACTGAGGTGGTTGAGGTTAGCAATCTCACAGGCTTGGTCGGTCGCAGAGCGAGCAATGTCTAGGGCTTGTTGATGGAATTCAATTGCGCGATCGTAATCGCCCAATGCGCGGCGAGAATAGCCCAACAGCGTCAAAATGCGTGCTTTTTCTTGGGTTCCAGGCACCTGTCGCAGTGGTTCATCCAGATAATTCAGCGTTTCTTTCAAGTCGTTGCCGCCAAACAAAGCAAACACCCCTCCGTACATCGGGAAATAGGGCTGCTGGGAAAAGCGACGCAGAATTTGCAACATCATCTGAAAACAGCCTTGAGACAGACGGTGGCGATCGTCTGGACTAAGCGAACTGGCGCGCTCAAACCCCAACGACAACTGATTCCAGATCACAGCAAACGTCAGAAATGTAGCAACCGATTGCTTAGTCCCCCATTTGGAATCATAGGGTTGCTTTTCAAACCAAGTCACTAAGCCTCGCTGCAAAAACTGCAAAACAATTACTAATTCCACCCAATCCCGCACTGCAATCGTTGATTGACGCTGAATGGTTTCTTCAATTGATTGATTAGTGGTAATGACTTGAAACAACTGCTTGGGCAACGGGCTTGTCACCTGCTCAGCCCAGAGTTTCCATGGACCCCACTGACTGGGTGTACCTTCAAATCCGATTGCCGTAGGTACGTCATAGATCCAGCGAATCACATGATCTTCCAAGCGTTGTTGAGTTGCTAGCCCGCTATCAATCCCAGCGACAAGTTGCTGAATGACTTGCGGTTGTTCAATCTTTTTTGTTGAAATTGATTGATTTAATGACTGTACCAGTGCCTTTAACTGATCAGTACTCAATGCATTTGTCTGATTTGGATCAACCCAATCTAGCCAAGTTACTAATGTATCTTCCGAAGAAGATTCTATAATCGATCGAGTAGCAGTAGATACGGCTGCCGTCAGGTGTTGTTCTTTTTGGTAACGCTCCCATTCTCCTTGAATTGCCTGTAACGCTCGTAGAATGCGAGTTGCTTTTGCTTGTTTTAGTTCATCGTCTATTTGAAGCTGAGTTTGTGTTTCCTCAAAGCGGGTTGCCAAACAGCGCTCAAAGATTTCTCCGGTTCCAGCCTCCACATCCTGAACCAACTGTTGATAGATTTGTTCTTTAGACCGCAGTTTGCCTTTCAGCGTAATTTCCACAATTTGATTGATTACAGCAAGATAGCGATCGGCAAATGGGCGAGCATCGGGAGAGGAAGCGTCGGATGGCATGAGTTCAACCTCGATTCAACCTTGAATTCAACAAGAATCTGATATTCAGAGTAGCAAATTCAAGGCAATTACCTCTTCTGGGGTTTAATGGTGACGTTCAAGCCAAGATTTCCATTGGGGCGAGGGCAAAATCAGGGACAACGGCCGATTGGATTCGATCGGCTCCGCTGTACACCTTGTCTTCGTAGAGTTTACTAACCCGTTGGCAGGAGATTGGTGTTAGTCTCATACCTAAATTCAACAACGCCCCCGCATCCCTAATCCGTCTGTGTAAGCGCGAATCCGGGTTTGCAGTTGGCTAAAGTCAAAGTATTTGACTCGTCCTGTACTCGTTGCGTAGGTATTCCAGCCAAAGACGATTGCCATCGATACTAGCAGCGGTACACTGAAGCTCACGAGTAAATCACCACCGAATGGAATTGCCAACCACGGACTAAAATCAGGTTTGGGAAAGAATAGTGCTCCGGCGGCAATTCCGATGACGGCACTCCAGAAGGCCACTGCACCTGTTAGTTGCGACGAATATAACCCGTAGAGAATCGGGAAAATTGCACCTGCACAAACTAAGTCTGCTAACAAAAACAAATACAGCACGTTATAACCTTGTGCGGCAATTAGCACCGCTATTAGCCCGATTGATACGACCAAAAATCGGGAAATACGAAGCAATCCAGGCGATCGTAATTGTGGAAAAAAACGAATTAAATCTAGTGTGAAGACACTAGTGATGCCATTGAGCAATGTATCTAGACTGCTCATCACCAATGCTAACGCCAGAATTAAAACTATGATCGTGAACCATGCTGGCAGAGAAAGTGCTTGAATTAACGAAAAGAAGGCTCGATCATCGGTGAATCCTAGTCCAGCCGCAAAAATACCAAGCCAGCCAGCAATAAACAACATGGGTAATATCACTAAAAATGAGGTTAGAAACGAACGCTTTACAACTTGATTATTGCGACAAGCATAAATTCGCTGCCAATTTCCCTGGTTAAACATCTCTGCTGCTAATACAGCAATCACAAGCGTTGCGCCAAATTTTATACCAGGAAGATTGCCAAAGGACAACAGGTCAGGCGTAGTCGATCGCACAGGTTCCAGCGCGACCCCCACCCCACCCAGAGCAGTTACTGTCACGATCAAGCTCAGGAGCAACAACGGCACGATTACAATCAATTGAACCGCATCGGTAAAAATGGTCGTTCCCAAGCCGCCATAAGTCGTATAAACAAACACAGCAGTAATCACCACCAGCGCCGTCCAGCCCAACGGCACATCTGCCATAATCTGTACCGCTTTGGCAATGGCTGTCAACTCGGCCGCCAAGTAAATAAACATGTAAAATACAATAATTGTCAGTGTTAACCCGTACATGGCGTTGCCAAATCGATATAGCACATACTCATTCAGCGAATGCCCGTATGGCATTAACCGACGAATGCGGGGGCCAATGCCGGCAAATACAGCAGCTGGCGTCGCTTGACCAATACAGTAGCCAATAATGCCAACCAGCCCACTGGTCGCACCAACTTCGGGCGGACTAAACAAAATCCACGCCCCCATTGCAGAGGCAACGATGGTTGCAAACGCCATCCAACTGCCAAACTGATTACGGCTGACCATATAGTCTTCCAGATCAATCACCTGCTTGCTGGCATGGAGAAGACCTAGTAGCGCAAAAATACCGGCTGTCACCAAGGTAACTAACAGCGCGATCGCTCCAATTGACATGTGTCCTTCAACCCCTTCAGTCTAGAATTAACAGGGCTAGAGGCAAAAAGCCATGAGAGGTAGAAACGAACCCGTCTCTAGATGAAATCTCGACTCGTGCTTCCCTTCGCTGGCATTACCCAGTCTCAGGTTCCGAGGGTGTAATCTCAGCCTGGCATTTAGCATCAGGCACCCCTAGCTTGAGGTTAATCATAGCATTGTCGATCGTCGCATTCACAAAAATTGCTAGTAATTCTTGATGAATAATTCATTGCCTTTAGGCGCATACTTGCGACCGTAGTTGTTCATGCCGTACTGTAGCTTCCACTCTTCTATGATCTTGGCAAAGCTAAATAGCTCTCGAATTTCTGGAGAATCGTCATAGGTAATCAGCCAGCGATGGGAACATTGTTTCATGCATTCAGCAAAGCGATGATGATCGAACGAAGTGTGCAAATCGCCTTTAATGCCATAGAGTTTGGATTTGGATGCTTTCCAGTAGGGCGGATCGAGAAACAGAAATACTTGTTTTCCCTCGGCTTGCAATAGACTTTCATAGTCTCCCCAAGTGATTTTCGTATTGACCAAATAGGGCGTTATTTGCCTTAGGCGATCGATTGATGACCAAGTAAATCGCGTTTCAAACGCCTGCTGAGAATAGCCGCCCGAATCCATCACACCAGAAAAGGTAATGCGATTCATAATAAAAAAACGAACAGCCCGATCGAACGCAGATGAAACTGATTTAGGTTCTTTTAATTTGGTATACAGTTCACGACCATCAGAATAGGTTTGTTTCAATACGGTGATGGCCGATAACAATCGATCGATGTCTGTTCTTGCGACTTTCCAGAAACAGTACAGATCATAATTTAAGTCATTAATCCAATAACTATATGCAGTAGACTGTCGCAGCGAGCTAATTGCCAAAAAGACCGAACCACCTCCGATGAACGGCTCGCGAAATTCAGTAATATCACTAGGAATTTGCGGCAAAATTCGATCGATCGCTTTAGATTTTCCACCCGGATAGCGTAACGGGCTTCTCACAAACGATATTGACTGGTTCATCGAGTGACGATAGAGGTGAGCACAATTGGGGTAAACAAAATTGTAGAAGAGTAACGGTGTAGAGGGCGCAAAAAATTATGAAGCATTGCTGCTTGAGTGTGTACCTGCTGAGATTCACCTGAAAGAGAGCTTGAAAGTCAATGCTAGGCTGATAAGCTAGAAAGCATGAATGTACAAAACTCTGGATTTATTTATAGTTTTTTCAAGAATCTATAGTTAACGGCTAATATAGGGGCATCAATCTCTTCAATGCTGCAAGACGCTTCCAAAATCGGTCTTCGTTAGGGTGAAGGTAGGTATAGGTACTCGCGGGGTTTGTCCATGCAGGAACGATCTCCAGATTTTGCTTTCAGGTAAATCAGGTAGCCAAGTTAGATATGGAAGCTGATATGAGCCAGTCTCGTGAAGAACTGTTTGAAGAAGTGAGGCAACTGCGGTTGCGCGTCGCAGAACTTGAAACACAGTTGGCGGCTCAGTCCACTCCGGCAGTCGATCGAATCACCGATGGTTTCCTAGTTATCGATCGCGACTGGAAAATTGTTTACCTCAATCACTATCTTGAAACCGTCATTGACAGACCCCGGATTGACTTGATTGGGAAAAATGTGTGGCAGGAATATCCGCAGTTGGTAGATTCTGACATCTATCACAACTATCATGAGGCAATGTTGACAGGGCGTCCTATTCACTTTGAAGCGTTTGAGCAGGTTTTTCATCGCTGGTGGGAAATTCACGTTTATCCTGATGCAACAGGGCTATCTATCTTCATCAAAAATATTGATGAGCGCAAGCAGATTGAAACAGAGCAACAAGCGTTACTTGCAGAACTAACCGCCCTACAGGCGCGGTATGCCGTGGCAGATCAAGTTAGTCATCAAGTTCTCTACGAGTGGAATGTTAAGGCCGATCAAATCCTATGGGGAGCCAACACAGAACGAATTTTGGGCTATCCGGGTCCTGTCATGCCACAAACGTTAGATCAATGGCTGGTCTTGGTTCACCCAGACGATCGCCCGCTCACACGTCGCACAATTGAGCAATCTTTGGCTGAATGTTCTTGCCTCCGAGCAGAATATCGGGTTCGTCATGATCAGGGACATTATGTTTGGATTAGCGATCAATGCCAGTTGTTGTTGCACCCTGACGGCAGCGTCGATCGCGCTGTTGGGGCGATTGTAGACATTACCGATCGCAAACAAGCAGAACAAACCCTGCGCGAGCAAGAAGAACTCTTTCGCCAAATTACTGAAACAATTCAGGAAGTTTTCTTCATTTGCGCCGCAGACTATAGCCAAATGTTTTACATCAGCCCGTCCTACGAATCCATTTGGGGACGTTCTTGCGAGAGCCTCTACCAAAATCCAGCAGCTTGGCTCGATTCAATTCATCCTCAAGATCGTAATCGCGTGGTGGTTGCCCTAGAGCAACAAGCTCAAGCAGATTCCTTTTCTCAGGAATACCGAATTATTCGACCTGATGGCTCAATTCGCTGGATTTTCAGTCGATTGTCGTTCATTCGGAATCAATCAGGAGAACTCTACCGCATTGCTGGAATTGCCGAAGATATTACCCAACGCAGACAGACCCAAAACGCTCTCAATGAATTGGCAGAATTCAACCAACACCTGATTGATAGCATCCAAGAAGGTGTCATTGTCTACGGACTAGATTTTCGCTATTTGGTGTGGAACCGAGCCATGGAACAGATGAGCGGTTTACGAGCCAGTACCGTTTTGGGCAAACGACCGCTGGAGGTGTTTCCATTTCTAGAAGAAACTGGCATCTATCAACTGTTGCTTCGATCGCTTGCTGGGGAAACGATTACGGCTCCAGATATCTATTTCCACATCCCAGAGACGGGTAAATCTGGTTGGACTTCCGCCAAATTCAGCCCTTTTCGTGACGCGAAAGGCAACATCATTGGGGTGATTGGCATCATTCATGACATTACTCATCGCAAACAAGTAGAACAGGTCCTGGAGCATCGACATGCGTTTGAACGGCTATTGGCTCAACTTTCGGCTGAATTCATTAATCTACCGTTGAACGACATAGATGCCCATCTCCAGCAGGGGCTTCAAACGATTGCCACCTTTGCCCAAGCTGATTGGGGTTGGATTTATCTCTATACCAATCATGAAACAGTTGCGACAAAAATATACGAATGGGTTGCACCCAATATCACGTCGCCGTTAGAAAACCTTTCAAGTCTCTCCATGACAACATTTGCATGGTCGATCGAGAAAATGCGTCAATTGCAACCGCTGTTTGTGGCAGACATTGCAGCATTACCACCTGAGGCCGAGGCTGAACGAGCTTCGGCTAGGGCGATCGGAGCTACCTCATTTTTAGCAGTTCCGTTAACCTATCAGGGCAATTTGATTGGGTCATTGGGGTTTCACACCTTTGGGCGCTCTATGTCCTGGTCACCCGAAGATATCAACCTGTTCATGATGGTGGGAACCATTTTTGCTGGTGCTATTCTGCGAAAGCAGAACGAACTGACGAATCAGACGGTGCTTCAGGCCATTCCCGATTTAATGATTCGCTATGATCGAAAGGGTGTATACCTCGATATGGTGAATCCAGGCCGTATTAGGCTACTTAAACAGAAAGATGAATGCATTGGTAAATCGCTTCGTGAAATCTTTCCGCCTGATTTAGCTGAAGAAAGACTATATTACATTGAGAAAGCGTTTGAAACCAACACAATGCAAATCTATGAGTATGAAATAGAGGTGGCAGGGGAAATTCTCCATGAGGAAGCTCGAATCATTGTTAGTGGTACAGATGATGTGTTATGTATGGTTCGTGATATTGGCGATCGCAAGCGAGCCGAACAAGCTCTACAACAACAAGCTGAACGATATAAACTAATTACAGAAATTACTCAAAACATTCATCAGTCGCTTGAGTTAAGCCAAATTTTAGACACAACTGTGACTGGAATTCGCCAGCTATTACAGACCGATCGAGTTATATTCTACAGCTTTAAAGATGATTGCAGCGGAGTTGTCATGGCGGAATCCGTGAGTCCGGAATGGCCTTCTTTGCTGGGACAAACCCTGTTCGATAGCTGTTCTACAATTCAACAATGCTTCGCGTTGCACAAACAAACTGGGCATATGATTGCCGATATTCACTGTACAGAACCTGCCCCCCCCTGTGGTGCATTGTTACAGAATCTACAGGTGAAATCTAACCTTGTGGCACCCGTCTGGCAAGGAGAATTTTTGCGCGGCGTGCTGATGGCTCAACAGTGTGCTGAATCCCGACAATGGCAACCGTCCGATATCGATTTGCTGAAGCAATTAGCGAACCAAGTTGCGATTGCGATTTATCAATCTGACCTCTATCAACGTCTCCAGTCGGCCAATCAAGAACTGCAACGTTTAGCCTCCCTAGATGGATTAACTCAGGTTGCCAACCGTCGTCATCTTGATGAATATCTTGCTTGGCAGTGGCAACAGCTTCAACGAGATGGCACCCCTCTGAGCCTTATTCTTTGTGACGTTGATGCGTTTAAGCTCTACAACGATCATTATGGACACCAAGCCGGGGATGACTGTTTGAAGCAAATTGCGCAAGCGATCGCTCAAACCGTTAAACGTCCTAGTGATTTAGTAGCTCGTTATGGAGGAGAAGAATTTGCGGCTGTTTTGCCCAATACCAACCTTGAGGGAGCCAGGCATGTTGCACTGAACATTCAAACACAAATTGCTCAACTTCACATTCCTCACGCTTGCTCACCTGTCAGCGACTACATCACCCTCAGCATGGGGATTGCGTCGGTAACTCCAACGACAACCACAACTCCAAAAATGTTGATTGCGAAAGCTGATCAAGCACTATATGCAGCAAAATCTCAAGGACGCAACGCTTACTGTATCAACAACGATTAATACGTATCAGCAACACTGCTTACCAGAACACTTTGGCTGGTCAGTTCGCTGGTTTGACATCGCTGCTTCATTTTTTAGCACGAAGCCGAACTAAGTATTCTTCATCTTTACGACTCTCAATCGAATTGGTGGGCTGCACGATCGACACAATTTCAAAGGCGGGAGAAAACCGTTGGAGGATTTCGTCGGGGCTGGTGCCAAAGGGCGGGCCGCCGGGACGATTGTGGGCCCAAAACAGGGCAATCAGTTCACCATGCGGCCGCAAAATCGATCGCACCAGATAGACATAATCTTCGCGTTGTTCGGGCAAAATGGCACAATAACAAGTATGTTCCAACACATAGTCGAATTGGTGGGCAAATTCAGCAGGTAAGTCAAAAATATCGCGTTGTAGAAATTGCGCTGACACACCGCGAGACTGAGCCGCTGCCGTAGCTGCCTCGATCGCCGAGGGAGCAAAGTCAAACCCCACCACCTCAAAGCCTCGATCGGCAAACAGGAGGGCGTCGTGGCCCCGTCCAGCCCCCAATACGGCAATTCGTCCCGGCTTAGGAGCATCCGCAGCGTCTAGCAGCGTCACAAATGGTGGAGCAGGTTGTCCCAAATCCCAACGAGTTGTGCCTTCTTGATAGCGGCCTTCCCAGAAGTCGGGGGTGAGGGGTTGGGGGTTGGGGGGTAAGGGTTGGGAGTGGGACATAGGATTAGGGAGAGGGTTAAAACGGTTGAAGGAACCAGGCTCCAATTGGGGAGTGGAGCGCATGGTGGCTGCGATCGAGGGCTGCCTCCAGAAGAAATAGGGTCAGCCCCAGTAAAACCTGAGAATTTTGAATTCGTTTACTTCCCTGTTGAAGCATGGCATAGGCAAGAATCTCGGTACTTCGCACATCGATTACCCAATATTCTGCAACTCCTAATGGTTCGTAAAGCGCTCGCTTTGTTTACATTGCCCCAATCTCCCGAACCTTCCTCGATACAATGATAAAGTGCAACCGTGTTATGGAGTGCCGCATGATCGAGACGTTACAAACCTGGCTTTACCAATTGGAACACTACGCCGATAGCGTGGTTTCAACTCAGTTAACTCACCTGACGATCGTCAGCGTGGGCATTATTTTCCTGGCAGGATTATTGACCAGCCTGACGCCCTGTATGCTGTCGATGCTGCCAATCACGATCGGGTACATTGGCGGTTACGAAACCCGGACTCGACTACAGGCAGCGGCCCAATCGACTTGGTTTGCTCTGGGACTGGCAACCACTCTAGCAGCATTAGGGATTGTGGCGGCGGTGGCAGGCAAAATCTATGGACAGGTGGGGATTGGGTTGCCCATCATCGTTAGCATTATCGCGATTTTGATGGGCTTGAACTTGCTGGAAGCCTTACCCCTGCGACTTCCAGCTTGGGGCGGCATAGAGTGGATCTCTAAAGATTTGCCCGAAGGCGTGCGATCGTACCTAATAGGCTTGACCTTTGGGTTGGTGGCTTCCCCTTGCAGCACCCCGGTTCTGGCCACCTTACTCGCCTGGGTTTCTACCACGCAAGATCCCCTATTGGGCAGCGTGTTGCTGCTAGCGTATACAGCGGGATATGTCGCTCCTTTGATTTTGGCGGGAACCTTCACCGCATCGATCAAGAAATTGCTGGAGGTGCGACGTTGGTCTGGATGGATTACGCCTGCTAGTGGGGCGCTATTGGTAGGATTCGGGGTGTTTTCGCTATTGTTTCGCCTCTTCCCATCTGGCAGCGTTTAAGTTGAGCCTTTGTATGATTCTTTTTTACAGCCAGTTTTGATATCCATGACTTTAAACACGTCTAACAACTCCTCTAAAAACACGGCAGTTGATACGTCAGACCCACCCTCCACCACGTCGATCGGGCTACTCAAGCGATTGCAACGCTACTGGAAACGAGAACTGATTCCCCTGCTGGCCGATTTGCGTTTGGCGATCGCTCTTCTGTTAGCCATTGCCGTATTCAGCGTGACGGGAACCGTAATCGAGCAAGGACAAACGCTCGCCTTTTACCAAGCCAATTATCCCGAAGACCCGGCCTTGTTTGGATTTTTGACCTGGAAAGTAATTCTGACCCTCGGACTCGATCACGTCTATCGCACCTGGTGGTTTTTGGCCCTGTTGATATTGTTTGGCTCCAGCCTCATGGCCTGCACTTTCAAGCGTCAGTTGCCGGCGTTGCGCTGGTTTTCCCGTACCTGGAATTTCTATAGCCAACCGCGCCAGTTTGAAAAATTTGCCCTCAGCGCCGAGTTCGATCGCGGTTCCTTAGATCACTTTATTCCGCTATTACGGCAGCGCCGCTACAAAATTTTTCAAGAAGGAAACAAGCTCTATGCCCACAAAGGAATTGTCGGACGAATTGGCCCGATCGTCGTCCATGTCAGCATGTTGCTGATTTTGGCAGGATCGCTATATGGGGCCATGACCGGATTTTTTGCCCAAGAAATGGTTCCCAGCGGCGAAACCTTTCAAGTGCGTAATATCTTTGATGCGGGGCCGTGGGCCGCGGCGCAGATTCCCAAAGATTGGTCGGTGAAGGTGAATCGGTTTTGGATTGACTACACCCCCGATGGCACAATCGATCAGTTCTATTCCGATCTGTCGGTGCTGGATCAAGCCGGACAGGAGATCGATCGGCAAACCATTCACGTTAATAAACCACTGCGTCACAACGGTGTCACCTTCTATCAGGCTGATTGGGGCATTGCGGGCGTACAGTTTCGCCTTAATAATAGCCCTGTGCTGCAACTGCCGATGGCCCTGCTGGATACGGGCGGCAATGGACGGTTTTGGGGCACGTGGATTCCTACCAAACCAGACATGAGCGCTGGCGTTTCTGTGGTGGCTAAAGATCTTCAGGGTACACTGCTGGTGTATGACATGAACGGGCAATTAATCTCCACCGTGCGCGAAGGCATGGCTACCCATGTCAACGATGTGGATTTGGCGATCGTTCAGATCATTGGCAGCACTGGGTTGCAAATTAAAGCAGACCCCGGCATTCCTCTAGTCTATGCTGGATTTGGACTGCTGATGGTCGGCGTGATCATGAGCTACATCTCGCACTCGCAAATTTGGGCCTTGCAAACCGAAAACGGCAAGTTTTATGTGGGTGGCCGCACCAACCGCGCCCAAGTTATTTTTGAACGGGAAATGATTGAAATGCTAAATCAAGTTAGGGATGTGAAAGGATGAAGAATGAAGAAAGGAGTAGGTAAGTGGGTGAGCGCATTATTCCCCACTCCCCACTCCCCATTCACCGTTCTACCGCACCAACACCGTCATGTACTTGCCTGTGGCAAACGGAGCCGGAACGATCGGCGTAAACTGCACCCGGTCAGTGGCAATCTTGCGCACATAGAACTCATTGATCTGATGTATCACTTGGTCGCGTGTTCCGATAATCCAAATCTGTACCCGATCGCTTTCCTGAACGGGCAATTCGCGATTCCATTCTCCAGTCATGGTTGTGTTCCTCTTCGTTTCCTTGCTGATGATTTGTATTGGGTTAGGAACGGCCCAAGGCATGGGGGTCACCCAACCATGCATCAGCAAGGTGTGCCGATCGCAGACACCTGGTCTACAATCAACACAGCCTAGCCTCCTGCTTGCGACAGGAAGTTAGGTTAGCTGGTTAGGGTTGCTGGTAACTTCCCTAATCAGCGCCAGTACCTTGAGCCGTTCAGCCGTTCCTCTCGTCCTGCGAAAGAACCAGCATCGCCATAGCATAAACCAACTCGATCGGTCTGCACAAGCGTATCGAGCATTTTTTTGTCAAGATTTTGTAACGAAGGGGAAGCAGAGAGCGAAAAGAGAGTGAATCACCTGCTCGATCGCACAACAACCTGCTGCAATGTAAAGAAACCGTAAATCCTTTTTTGTCAATTGGTGTGAATTCCGGACTCACTGACTAGGACAGGAATAAGCGAATAGTTGAGTTAATTGTACATAACCTCTAAGCCTTTTAAGTGGGTAGCTTCAGGGTCAACCATCACCACATTCAAAGGTGAGTCATTTGCTGTATTGCTGCGCAGCAAAGTTCACCTGCTAATTACAGCTTTCTTGCAATGAAAATTCTTTTTTTGGATCAAAGCGGTAAACCCGGTGGCGCCGAACTTTGTTTACTCGATATCGCAAGGTCGTACCACGATCGCTCCTTAATTGCTTTATTTTCAGATGGCACCTTCAAGGAAATACTTGAACAATATCAAGTTCCTGTTCGTGTCTTATCCAAACAAGGAATCAATATTCGCAAAGATTACAATGCCGTTCAAGGAATTGGTCAAATAGGACAGCTTCTGCCAATCTTAATTCAGGTGACAAAACTGAGCTACCAGTTTGACTTGATTTATGCTAATACGCCTAAAGCCCTCATTGTTGGAGCAATCGCTAGCTTAATTAGCCATCGCCCCTTGGTCTATCACCTCCACGACATTATTTCTGCTGAGCATTTTAGTGCAACTAATCGGTCTCTTTTAGTGAACTTGGCAAATCGCTGTGCCTCTCTGGTCATCGCCAACTCTAAAGCGAGCCAAGCGGCCTTTATTAAAGCTGGCGGTCGAGCAGAACTGACTGAGGTCGTGTACAACGGGTTTCAACCTGAGTCTTATTTGGTTGATGAGTCTGAACGATCGCGTTTACGTACAGAATTGGGGCTTGGCGATCGCTTTGTGGTCGGACATTTCAGTCGCTTGTCTCCATGGAAAGGACAACATGTTTTGATTGAAGCACTACACTATTGTCCTGAGGATGTTTCAGTGCTGCTGGTTGGAGACGCTCTGTTTGGTGAAGAAGCCTACAAGGTACAACTCTGGCGACAGATTGCCATGCTAGGACTTAAACCTCGGGTGCAGTTTTTGGGATTTCGCTCAGATATTCCACAATTGATGGCAGCGTGTGATTTGGTAGCACATACTTCGATCGCACCGGAACCCTTTGGTCGCGTCATTGTGGAAGCTATGTTGTCTGGTACAACGGTGGTTGCCGCTGCCGATGGTGGAGCCGTTGAGCTAATCGATCATGCTCAGACTGGATGGTTGTGTCCACCGAATGATCCTCAACAACTGGCTGAGATGGTTGTAATGTGTCGCAACCAGCTAGCGCAAACCCAGGCTATGGCTAAGCACGTTCAAGCAACGGCCAGCCAGCGGTTTAACCTCAGCCATACCAATCACCAAATTGATCAACTATTGCGGCAGGTTTTAGCTTAATCGTCGCGGTTGTCGCAAAGAAGTCGGTACAATGAAGGTCGATACAATCAAATCGATCGAGCGATCACATCCCGCTTATGTATCAAACCGATCCGTCGCTGCCCGCCAAGGAGACGCTGCCCACCATGTATGATCTTCCCAGTGAAGATCCGCAGGAACCTGGTGTGCCCGACGAGTTTCATCTGTTTCAACCGCGATTGCTGCAAGAGACTTTCTGTCCTCCTAATTATCCTGTTGAGCAGGTTTTTACAGCGAGTGATCTCAACCTTTACTATGATGTGCGTCATCCGCTGTGGTACAAACGCCCTGATTGGTTTGCGGTCGTTGGAATCTCTAGACTGTACGAAGAACACGATTTGCGGTTGAGCTATGTGATCTGGCAGGAAGAGGTAGCCCCTTTAGTGGTGGTGGAATTGTTGTCGCCTGGAACAGAAACCGAAGATTTAGGCCAAACAACCCGCGAAATTAATCAACCGCCGACTAAGTGGTCTGTTTATGAACAAATTTT
The DNA here is from genome assembly GCF_026802175.1 of Thermocoleostomius sinensis A174. Classification (NCBI taxonomy): domain Bacteria; kingdom Bacillati; phylum Cyanobacteriota; class Cyanophyceae; order Oculatellales; family Oculatellaceae; genus Thermocoleostomius; species Thermocoleostomius sinensis. The sequence continues at coordinate 734,294 of NZ_CP113797.1, forward strand.
GCGCGTTCCGTATTACGTTGTGTTCGATCGCTACACGAACCAGCTTCAGGCATTTCAACTGATTGATCGCCATTACCAGAAACTCCTCTTTGATGGCTCGCCGATCTGGATTGCTGAGCTGGAATTAGGGTTAGGACTGTGGTACGGACGTTATCAAGGCGTTGAACGGCTATGGCTACGCTGGTGTGATGGAGATGCGAATTGGATTCCAACTCCCGTCGAAGCAGAACGTTCACGAGCCGAAGCAGAACGTTTGCGGGCCGAAGCAGAACGTTCACGAGCCGAAGCAGAACGTTTGCGGGCTGAACGCTTAGCCGAACGCTTGAGGAGTTTAGGGGTTGATCCAAATCAGCTGTGAGGAATGACTCGTGAGCCTAAAAATCAGGACTAGAACCCTAGAAATAATGTTCTGCTGCTCCGTACTCCAGTGGTGAATGCTAGCCTAGAAGGAGAGATTGACACACTCAATCTAAATCGGTAAATCTACGCGATCATTCTCGGCTTCAGGCGCACATGAACAAGGTGGTAGTTGGACTTTCAGGCGGCGTGGACAGTTCCGTCGCAGCAGCAACTCTGCATCGTCAAGGGTATGACGTTGTAGGATTGACGCTTTGGCTGATGCGAGGCAAGGGACAATGCTGCTCGGAGGGGATGGTCGATGCGGCTCGGCTCTGTGATGAGTTGGGAATTCCCTACCATGTGGTAGACAGTCGCGATGTGTTTGAAAAGCAAATCATTAATTATTTGGTCAGTGGCTATGAAGCTGGCATTACACCGTTGCCGTGCTCACAGTGCAATAAGGCGGTGAAGTTTAGCCCCATGCTGCACTATGCTCGCGAAGAGTTGGGGGTTGATCGCATTGCAACGGGACACTATGCCCGGATTACCGTTGATCCCGATACAGGGCGCTATCAACTGCGGAGAGCCGTTGACTTGAGTAAAGATCAATCCTATTTTCTATATGATCTAGAGCAAGACGTGTTAGCCCATACGCTGTTTCCACTGGGTGAGCAAACCAAAGCCGAAACCCGACGGATGGCCGCAGAATTCGGGTTGCACACAGCCGAGAAACCAGAAAGTCAAGACTTGTGCTTGATTGAGGCACACGGTTCGATGCGATCGTTTCTAGACAAGTATCTAGCGCCGCAGAAAGGCGATATTGTTGATCAGTCTGGTCAGGTGTTGGGACAACACGATGGCATTCACCATTACACAATTGGACAACGTCGAGGGATTGGCATTGCCGCGGAACGACCGTTGTATGTGATTGGCATTGATGCTGGCAGAAATCAGGTGATTGTGGGCGATCGCGAAGCGATTCAAACCAACGACTGCATAGTGCAGCAGGTGAATTGGGTGTCGATCGCACCTCCAACTGCCCCAATTCGTGCTGAAGTGCAAATCCGCTATCGAGCGACGGCTGTTCCTTGTACGGTGATTCCGCTCAGTGAAGATGGACAGGGCGATCGGGTGAAGGTGGTGTTTGACAAGCCGCAAATCAGCGTGACGCCCGGACAAGCGGCGGTGTGGTATCAAGGAGATTTATTGTTAGGGGGTGGCGTGATCGAGAATGCCCACTCATAACAGCAGCTAGTCAGGTAAAGTTGATGGCGATATTAGATTGCGTTGCGATGAGATGGCAGAAGCTCAATCGATTGCATTTGTTCAGAAAGCCAGTGTTCCAATTGCTCATCTAGAAGTCGCTGCTGCACTGTTGCATCGAGTTGAGCCGGAATGCGTGCTTCTACCCGCAAAACCACAAACCGATCATCCAGTTGCAACGGTGGAGACACGACGCCAAGCGGGCAATTGGCTAGTAACTGAGCAAAATCGGGATGATACGTTCCTAATTCTACTGGGCCGACTAATCCACCTGTTTCTGCCTCTGGGCCTTGCGAGTACTGGGCGGCGAGGTTGGCAAACGATTGTTCATTAGCTTGAAGACGAAAATATAGTTCGTAAGCTATATCGCGATCGGGTGTGCGGATTAGTGAGTAGACTACCTGCATGAGTGAACGTTGCCGCTCAACAAAATAGGTTTCTAGTTGGTTGCCCCACTGTTGTTGCTTAAACAAATGAATTTTTAGCGATCGAATCCTATCTTGTTCACAGATATTGGAAGCCTGAAATTCTGATCGCTGTTGCCATTGAGTTAGTTCAGTATCGCTGTATTTAATGTCAGCAATAGCTCGATCGAGAATCAACTCGCGTAATAGACCAGGCAGCATTCGATAACGAATGAGCAATGGCAACAAGTCGGCAGTAGTAATGGTTTGATGATTGATCTGTAAAACGATAGTCATAATTCTAAAACTAAAATTTAAAAAGAAATAGGAATCGATCGGACCTATTGAGGCACTCGATCGATTAGATAGCCGAATAGATAGACGAGAAAAATAAACTTAAATGGCAACTAGCTAAAACTTAATGTGTAACCAGTGCTAGTACCGGAATAGAGATAGACCTGAGCAAAATAAGTACCGGTTCCCAGAAAAGCTGTCACAGAATCAGGAGATATGCCAGCATTGGTTGATTCAGCGATAATTTCAGGAATATCAATGACACCGTTGCGGTTACGATCTTGAACAAGCCGTAAATCAGCATCAGCAGACAAACCACTGAGCGTAATATTAACAAAGCGAAGGCCAGCAACTGAGAACTGAAATGTGTCAGCCGCATCACCACGTGAACCATTGCCAAACTCGCCAGGTTCGTAAAGTGAATCAGAGAACTGTCTGAAACCACGCAGAATTCCAACATTGGTTTCTACAGGCAACAAGTTACCACCGATTCTAGTGTTCGACATCCTCAAGGTGTAGGTGCTGCCAGGTCCACTGTAAAGGTAGGATTGTAAGAAGTACCTACCTGCCGCTAAACCATTGACATTGATTGCCTCATCTGCATTGCTTCCTCTCAGGGAAGAGGCAATTATCGTATCGAAACTATCAACAATACCGTTATTGTTATTATCGCGAATTAATCGCATATCAATGTCCGTACCTGGACGAATTCCTGTTAAAGAAGCATTGAAGTTACCACCATTGAAGAAGAACAATGTCGTATCGACCGTATCAAAGAAGCTGCTGATACTATCGCGACGCACATAAGGCGCACCGCGCAGAGTCCCAGCAAAATACTCGTAGTACTGGTTTGGCACAAAATTAGTGGAATTTTGCGTTGCTGGTGCATCCAACACAGTCAGTGTTGTTTTTGACATGGTAAATTTCTCCTGATTTGCCAAGCGATGAATCAAAACAGCAAAAACTCGATCGCCAACTCGTTCATGTAACCCAAGCGCGATCGACTTATGGAATATCACTGCGTAATTTCACAGAGATGTTGCTTTTAAGCATGCAGTAAGACCTCAGCTTTGCGCAAGAGAAGAAAAAATTAAGAAGTCAGATTTTATCTAAGTAGAAACACTAGAAAAGTCAGGAAAAAGTCAGAAATGTACCAGTACTGAAAGCCTTACATTGTCTGCATGACCTTGATCCCTGTCAATAAAAAAGTAGTCTGTACTACGATTGCGTCTCCCGTCACGGTGCTAAGCATCTACGAGCCAATCAAGGTGTACTTGGAAAAACTTCATGAAGCTCGGTAAAAATGACGCGGCTTCATCCCGTAATTGCAAGAGTTTTCTGAACTGCACGATCGCTGATCTCATCACCGCCGGGATTGGGGTGTTGAAAGTTTGTTGATCATCAACTTTAATACTTCGGACAGTTCAACACGTTTCATTCTCCCAATCCCTCAAGTTTGGGGAAATTGGCGATCTGACAAGTGGCGATCTTAAAAGTTCCGCAGAATTGGGGAAGTTGAGGGGCTGCATCAGTCTTGATCCCTTCTCTTTATAAGCTGGTTCAAGATACAATGGCACCATCACCTTTGCGTTGTTCACTTTTACTTTTTTCACTTTTCTCCTCTGGGCATGACCACACAGCTTAGCGATCTCGAAACTCAACTGTCCACCTTAAAACAAGAAGCTCAGCGGGCGATCGCCACTGCATCTGACCTAGAGCAACTGGAACAACTGCGCATCAAGTACTTGGGTAAGAAGGGCAGCTTATCGCAAGTGTTGGGCGGTATGGGAAAACTAGATGCCTCTGAACGACCACGCATCGGTGCGTTGGCTAATGAAGTCAAAGAACTGATTCAAGCAGAACTAGAGCAGACTCGATCGACGCTACAAACAGCGCAAATTGAAGCGCAACTGGAAGCTGAAACTCTAGATGTGACAATGCCGGGAATCTATCAACCCCAAGGTCGTACCCATCCCCTGACCAGTACGATCGATCGAGTTGTAGATATTTTTGTGGGACTGGGCTATACAGTGGCACAAGGCCCAGAAATGGAGTCAGATTACTATAATTTTGAAGCCTTGAATACACCTGCCGACCATCCAGCGCGTGATATGGCAGACACCTTCTATTTGCCAGATGGTAACTTGTTGCGCACGCATACTTCCTCTGTGCAGATTCGCTACATGGAGAACAACGAGCCACCGGTTCGGATTGTAGCTCCAGGACGGGTCTATCGTCGTGATACAGTCGATGCAACCCATACCGCCGTTTTCCACCAGGTTGAAATTTTGGCGGTAGACGAAGGATTGACGTTTACCGATTTGCGCGGCACCATCAAGATTTTTCTAGAGTCAATGTTTGGCGAGTGTCCGATTCGTTTCCGTCCCAGTTTCTTTCCGTTCACGGAACCGTCTGCTGAGGTGGATTTGCAGTGGCGCGGTCGCTGGCTGGAGGTCATGGGCTGTGGCATGGTCGATCCCAATGTTCTCAAAGCGGTGGGCTATGATCCGGAAGTATACACGGGATTTGCTGCGGGGTTTGGGGTAGAGCGGTTAGCCCAAGTATTGCATCAGTTGGATGATATTCGCCGCTTATACAGCAGCGATCTCCGCTTCCTACGCCAGTTTTAAGGACAGTATGGTCTAGAGGCGTTGCTGAACACAGATAGGAATTGCCCGCATCCCCAACCCTTCTCCCCAAGGAGAAGGGAGCCAGACTTGTTATTCTCTCTCAAAGGAGAGGGCTAGGGTATCGCTGAAAGATTGTCCTGCTTTCAAAAAATTTGGGCGCTGGTGTCAATAGAAGGTTAGGCTTCGGCTTTGCTCAGGAATGGGACGAAAGCTGAAATGGTGTGAGTAAGCAGCTTGCCCATACCCTGGTGGCATGGGGGCAGATGTTGCCATCTTTGGCGTCACGCGATTGTTCTGTTATCAAACCTGCCTCTATAGGTAGTTTTTGTCTATGTCTTGTCTAGAAAATTGATGTCTAAAAAACTCCTTAATCGGGGAGACTGCGATCGGAAGACTATGATCGGGAAGAGACGGTTCACCTTCAGGTTCACCTTCAGTAAATGCAAACAGACTCCCACATGAAAACAAACGGCTTTCACCATGTTGCTATTATCTGTTCGGACTACGCAAAATCCAAGCATTTCTATGTCAATATCCTGGGGTTTGAAGTGATACAAGAAACCTTCCGCGCCGCCCGCCGTTCCTACAAGCTGGATTTGAAAGTGGGAGATAACGACGCGATCGAGCTATTTTCTTTTCCTGACCCGCCCGCTCGCCCCAGCCGTCCTGAAGCTTGCGGACTGCGACATTTAGCCTTTGAGGTCAATGATTTAGAGGCGATCGTCACTGACCTCAGCGCACAGGGCATTGCGGTTGAACCCATTCGGCTAGATGACTTGACAGGCAAGCGCTTTACCTTCTTCCAAGATCCCGACGGTTTGCCCCTAGAACTTTACGAGCGCTGAACCTGCCCTAAAAGCGTCACCCGATCGCTTAAATAAGATAAGGAAGCATCCTATCCGCTTTTAGCGCCCATCCTTTCACCTTCCTTTTATTCGTTATCCTTCAACCTTTTTCTTTTCCTCGCCGTGTCCAATCCTGACGCCTTACGCAATCTACTCAACGATGTTGCCACCGGAACCCTTAGTCCCGATGTAGCACTCGATAAGCTCAAACACTTTGACTTTGAGCCGATCGACGAGTTCGCCAAAGTTGATCATCATCGATTGCTGCGCACAGGTTTTCCAGAAGTGATTTGGGGGCAAGACAAAACGCCCGACCAAATTGCTCAAATTATCCGAACCATGCGGCTGCACAATTCGGTGGTGATGGCAACGCGCATCCGTCCTGAGGTTTATGCTCAGGTTCAAGCGCAAATTCCCGATTTGGACTACTACCCGCTGGCCCGTATTTGTGCCCTGAAACCTGGACAACTTGAACCTCGCTATGCAGGAACGATCGCCCTGCTGTCTGCGGGAACAGCCGATTTACCCGTCGCAGAAGAAGCCGCTGTGACGGCCGAATTGTGTGGATTTCGGGTCAAACGGCTTTGGGATGTAGGTGTGGCGGGCATTCACCGATTGCTCAATAACCGTCATGTCATTGACGAGGCAGATGTGCTGATTGTAGTGGCTGGTATGGAGGGAGCTTTACCCAGCGTTGTGGCTGGTTTGGCTAATTGTCCAGTGATTGCGGTTCCTACCAGTATTGGTTATGGAGCCAGCTTCAACGGCTTGGCGGCTCTGTTAACAATGCTGAACTCCTGTGCGGCTGGCATCGGAGTCGTTAATATTGACAATGGATTTGGAGCCGCTATTTTGGCTGGACAAATTCTGCGGACGGCTCATCGCTTAAGCTCAAAAGGAGATTTGTGAATGCCCGCTATTCCTTGTCATATTCTAGTCGAAGGTAATCCAGTTATTGTTTATGCAAGTCGAAATGGCTCCCCCGAAAAGGTACTTCCGATTCTCAATCGATTCCTTGACACATTCTGGCAAGAGCGAGACGCTTCTGGTGAAATCAGCGATACCCCAGAATGTTTAGTAGCCCAAATTGTTGTGCGATTTGGCTTTGAGATTTGTGAAGACGATTATTCTAATTTGCGGGTAGGGTTGCACTATTATCCTGATGTAGAGTATTTGTATACAATTACAGCCGATCGCCAAGTACAGGTTTGGGTGCCAGAGATAGACTATCGCGAAAATCCGGCGTTGGGGTTAAAAGGCTGCCACCCCCTCCACAACACTAACCATTGTTGACGTCGGAACAATACGAGACAGCTTGAACCCAGCAGCGGTCAGCAATACCTCATATTCGGCGGCGGTGCGTTCACGTCCACCCGGACACATCACCAGCATATTCATATCCAGCAATTTGCCCATAAACGGTTCATTGCCCGGTGGAATCACTTGTTCCACAATCAATACACGACCGTTATCCGTCATGGCGCGTCGGCATTGTTTTAAGATTTCGATCGATCGATCATCATCCCAGTCATGCACAATGTGCTTGAGCAGGTAAGCATCGGCTCCAGTGGGTACGGCTTCAAAGAAATTCCCTTCCACCACTTGACAGCGATCGCTCACGCCATAAGACGCCAACACCGAAGCTGCCCCGGCTACCACCGCTGGTTGCTCAAACAAAATGCCGTGCAGATGAGGGTTAGCGTGTAACACAGCGGCTAATAGGCTACCGTGACCGCCCGCCACATCTACCAAGGTGTGAATTGGGGAGAAATCATAACCCGTGACAACGCCGACATTTTCTACGGATGAAAAGCTGGTCATAGCCCGATCGAACACGGCGGCGGCCTCTGGATTTTGGGCATAGTGTTGAAACACATTCATGCCATACAGATTTTCGAAGGCACTTTCGCCCGTGCGCAGGCTGTGCATCACGTTGCCCCAACTGGCATAATGTTCTGGATCACCGAGCATAATGGCGGCATCACGCACAGAACCAGGCTGATCGCGCTGCAAATACGTAGCTAAGGGAGTGAGGGCAAACCAACCCGGTTCGGTTTCAACGAAAATTCCCAGACTCGACAACGCACGCAGCAATCGATACAGCGATCGAGGATCAGTTGCAGTGAGTTGAGCCAATACCTCAGTTGATTGGGCCCGATCGCCTAAGTGATCGGCAATGCCCAGCTTGGCCGCAGCATAAATTGATTGCGCCACCCAATAGCTCGTCACCATTTGCATCATCATCATTTGCAGTGCATCGGGGGCAGTTAGCTCAGAATCCAGCCCAGAGGGCGCAGCCTCTGGTGCATTTAGTGTTTCTATATTCATCACAATAGTATCCATCCCGTTCTTTGTAGAGAATAAAAAGGTATATAGAGATCGAATAGCATCGCTGAGTTGAAACATGAACTTCATAAGGACAATTTGAAATTACCCTTATGCACTCATAGACGCTCGCCCTATTTTCCTCGTTCAGTAATGCCAGCAAAACATGAAAAATATACCTGTCAGTCGGTGGAGCAACCCGTCAGTCTCGCAGTTGTTACCATCTCTCTTCAATACATGAGATAGTAGATCAATTCCGCAGAGGTGCGACGTTTCTTAAATCTCAATTTGTTGTTTGTGTGGTCTGAACTGTTTTCCCTAATCAAAGCATCCATGACCTTGACCCTGACTCGTGAAACCAGGAACGTGGCGTTGCTGGTAATTTGCCAGGCCCTCGCCATGACCAGTATTACCATTCTGTTTACCGTGGCCGCCCTAATTGGCGATCGTTTGGCAGCCGATAAATCCTTGGCAACGCTACCATTGGCGCTGTTGCAGATCGCGGTGATGATAACTACCATTCCAGCTTCGCTATTGATGAAGCAACGCGGGCGGCGATTCGGCTTTGTGTTGGGTACAATCATCGGTCTGGCAGGAGCCGGGTTAGGTGTAACTAGTACTGTGATCGGTCACTTTTGGCTATTTTGCGTAGCTACGATTCTGTTTGGCGTCTTCAATGGCTTTGTTGGCTTTTATCGGTTTGCGGCGGCCGATGCTGCCAGTGAGTCGTTTCGGGCGCAGGCAATCTCGTTGGTGGTTGCGGGGGGCGTGGTGGCCGCGATTGTGGGGCCAGGGCTGGCCAGTTGGACGAAGGACTGGCTAACTGCCACCTTTGCTGGATCATTAGTGCCGATCGTAGGCTTACAAGTAGTCACCTTGGGCGTGCTGCAAGGCATTGAGATGCCGCCGCTTTCGACATCGGAGCAGCGAGAAGCAGGGCGATCGCTGAGGCAGATTATGCAGCAACCCGTATTCATCGTCGCCACGTTGGGTAGCATGGTGGGCTATGGCGTCATGGTGCTGCTGATGACGGCAACTCCTTTGGCAATGGTAGCGATCGATCATCCCTTTGAGGCAGCGGCGTCTGTGATTCAGTGGCACATTCTTGGCATGTTCGCTCCATCATTCTTTACCGGATTTCTGATTGCCCGCTTTGGCGTTTTGTCAATTATTCTCAGCGGCGTTATCTTAAATTTTCTATGTGTGGGGGTCAATGGGGTTGGGGTTGAGGTTGGACATTTTCGCGTTGCCTTGACGCTATTGGGAATCGGCTGGAATTTCATGTTTGTGGGTTCTACCACGCTGCTGACCGCTACCTATACACCCGTCGAGAAGGCCAAAACCCAAGCCATGCATGATTTTTTGATGTTTGCCTGTGTTGCTGTTGCCACATTTTTGTCAGGGCGAATTCTCAATAACAGCGGCTGGGCGACTGTCAATCAAACGGCGGTGCCGGGGCTGGTGTTGGTTTTCGTTGCAGTTCTCTGGTTGCGACAGCGGCAAGGGCAACGCCAAAGGATTCAAAGTTCAAGCATCGATCATCCAAAGGTAAAAAACTAGTGCTGATCCCAAATAGGTTCCAGCCGATCGCTTAGGATAGAGAAAGATAGCTTCACAAATCTTGAGGCTATCGGTTTACGATCGTCCTCACAACCATTTTTTGTGATTATTCTTTGCAATCATGGCTATCTTTCGTCAATATATTGCCCCACTGCTGATTGTTCTGGTGTTTTTGTTTGCCCTTGTAGCCATTGGCATTCGCAGCTTCTTGCCAGCCGACATGGCGGCTCCCGCTCCCATTGAGGAGGTGGACTCAACGGCTCAACGGTTCTCTGCGGAAATGCAGCAAGAGCTTACAGCGGCTCCAGATGTAGCGGGTCTTCCCCCTTCCCTAGAGGCGTTGGTGCATGGATTGCCAGACGATCGCGCTTTGGGAACTCGGCTATAACCAAAATTGAGCTTAATCAAACTGTGCTTCAAAGGTTATGTTTAATAAACCGTGTCTGAACCAAATTTAGCAGAACTGCCTTCAGATTATCGGCTACGGATCGGGTCTGGACTCGATCGGGCGCTGCTGGTTAAGTTCATGCAGCAGACCTATCAAGAGCTTTACCCTGGTTGCAATTTGACGCATTTTGCAATCACAGTTGAACAGTATTTGTCATCCGAAACGCCGCTGTGGTGGGTTGAGCAGGAAGATGCAACTCCGATTGCTTGCCTATGGCTGGGAACAGCTATAGATCAGGTGCAGGGCGATCGCCATGCCTACATTTTTTTGTTATATGTCAGCCCTGACCATCGTCGCCGAGGGATTGGCTCGGCTCTGATGCAATACGCTGAAACCTGGGCAAAAGCTAGAGGCGATCGGCAAATTGGGCTACAAGTGTTTCAAACCAATCAACCCGCGCTCAATCTCTACGCAAAATTGGGCTATCGGACACAGTCGATTTGGATGGTGAAATCATTCTGTATCCTTTTGCTGTTTCTGCTTCACTCCTGATCCCGCAATTCCCTAAAATGATCCAAGGGATCAAAATCTTATCTATGTTCTAATCCCTAATTCCTAACCCCTAATTCCTAGTCTCTATGTCTACGACCGTTGCCGATATTATGAGCCGCGATCCGATCGTGGTTCATCCCGAAACGCCGCTCAATGAGGCGATCAAAATTCTGGCAGAGCATCGCATTAGCGGGCTACCTGTGGTGGATGCTAGCAACAAATTGGTGGGAGTTGTTTCTGAAACCGATCTCATGTGGCAGGAAACAGGTGTCACTCCTCCTGCCTATTTCATGATTTTGGATAGCGTCATTTATTTAGAAAATCCAGCTAAATATGAACGCGATTTACATAAAGCTCTGGGACAAACTGTAGACGAGGTGATGACGAAAAAAGACATTGCTACAACGACTCCAGAAACCTCTGTCCGCAGCGCTGCTCACTTGATGCACGAACGAAAAGTGCATCGACTCATTGTAGTGGATGCGACCAAACAAGTTGTCGGGGTGCTGACTCGAGGTGACATTATTCGATTGATGGCTGCCAATCAAGAGTGAGCCGATCGACCTTTGCGTTGAGCTTGAGTGCTGAAAGTTGTGGAATCAATCAAACATCAGAGTGGGATTAGTATTGTCCAGATTTTATGATTCATTCATTGAATTGCCTCATGACAAAGCTCAACGTTTGCAAAGATTTAGTTACAGAACATTACAGAAACCGAGATTAAAAATGAGTGTTACGCCTGAATCTGTTAAAGAACTGTTGCGTTCAGATGATTTTGGACAACGCCTCAGCGCTATCAATCAGTTGCGGCAGCTTGATCCGGCTATTGCTTTTGAATTAATTCAACCTGCGATCGCCGATCAAAGTGTGCGCGTGCGCTATGCCGCCGTGAGCCAGATGTCCACCCTGGGAAGTCAGAACGCTCCGCTTTCGCTGGAAATCCTCCGTCGGTGTTTACTCGAAGATCCAGAACCTGATGTGCAAGCTGCGGCTGCCGATGCCTTGGGAGCACTAAAGCTGACTGAAGCCTATGAGGATTTGGAGCGGCTTTATCACCAAACCCCAGAGTGGCTCGTTAAGTTCAGCATTGTGGCCTGCTTAGGAGAACTTGGAGATCCACGCTCATTTTCACTGCTGGAAGCCGCTTTGCAGTCCGACAACGAACTGGTTAAAACGGCTGCAATTGGTTCGTTGGGTGAACTGGGCGATGAACGCGCTCTGCCCCTAATTTTGCCGTATGCGTCTAATCCTGACTGGCAAATTCGCTATCGAGTGGCGCAAGCGTTGAGTCGCTTTGATCATCCAGAAGCACGGGCTGCTTTAGAACAACTAACCCAAGACGAGATGGAACCTGTAGCCCAGGAAGCTAAATCTTATCTGGGCTAGTAAGGTTGGCGGTCATGCCAGCATCGCTTCATCTAAGTGATTGCATCATGGCTGCATCAATTAGACGCACCGCTTGACTTGCGACGGCTGCGGCTAGAGGTTGACCGAGACGTTGTTTTTGCTCTCGACGTTGGTTTGACCTTAGCCGCAGTTTTAGTTTTGGGCGTTGAATGAGCACGACCGCCTGTGCGTGTTTGTCGCTTCTTAGTTGCAGATGTGTCATTGGAATCGGCAGAGTCCATCCGGGTAGCCGCGGCACCGTTAGAGGGTTCACCCATTACAGCCACATTGGCAACAGACTCAGATGGTTTAGACGACTGAGCCTTGCGCGATCGCGTCCCTCGTCGAGTTCGCTTCGGTTTCTCAGCGGCTTCTTTTCTAGCAACCGCCAAGTAGCGTTTCAGTGATGCCACCGTAATCTTTACTTCCTGACCTGCCAAAATCTCTACTACTTCATCGTAGCTGTAACCCCGATCGAGCGCCATTGTGATTGAGTCGTGTAATTCCAAAACCGCTTCACGCAGCGACAGATTCTCCTTCGGTTTCGCAGGTAAATCCTTCAGCGTTGAACTGACTTGTTCAATTGCAGATTTGGGAACAGCAGCAGCAGACGAACGTTTTTTAATTTTGGCCATGTTTCAGTTCCTACAAACGTTAAATTACCTAGGTCGTTCAAGCAAGAAAGTGAGTTTGCGTTGTGAATATTTCACGGTCAACCTTCAGCGATCGATGATTTGATCATCATTTTCTCTCCTTCATACGTTTTAGGAGCTAACTCATGTTGCGATCGGCTGATATCTGACTGCAAAATACTTTCTTTTTATCTACATTACCAATTTATCTTTCCCATAAATCAATTCGCCCATTCAGTTTAGGCAGAAATCTAAAATTGCGACATGTAATCGCAATAGTTGATACAAAAATCGTCCTCCTAGTTTTGTCAACCAATTCACGGTCTTCACCCTGAATACGACCGAAGCGCATCCATTTAGCTCAACGGTGTGTCTTCTAGAGTTACAATCAATCCTCATCCTCTAATTCATCCGAACTGGTAAACAACGCATCGGGAATTGTCAGGGCTAGTTGATAAAGTTGACGGCGAGGTAAAGCAGTTTGTTGAGCTAATTGACGACTCGCTTGCGATCGCGACAATCCCTGCTGCAATAACTGCTGTAGTTCTGCCTTCAATGCCGACTCAGACAATACAGGTTCAGCCGTTTCATAACCAGACACAATCAAAGTAAATTCACCTTGAGGTTCATGCAGGCGATAAAACTTGTCCGCCTCTGCTAACGTACCGCGCCAAAATTGTTCGTGCAGTTTTGTCAGTTCTCGTGCTAGCACAACCGATCGATCTCCCCCCAACACTGTCACCAAATCTGACAACGTTTGTCGTACTCGATGAGGCGCTTCATAAAATACTAAGGTGCGAGGATCAGCTTGAATAGATTCAAGATAGTGACGACGTTCTTGAGATTTGGCAGGCAAAAACCCTTCAAAGGCAAAACGATCTGTCGGCAACCCCGCTGCACTAAGCGCCGTAATTACCGCCGTCACGCCTGGAATCGGAACCACCGCAATCTGTTCTTCAACACAAGCTTTTACTAACTCATAACCCGGATCGGAAATGCCCGGCATTCCTGCATCCGTCACGAGGGCAATCGTCTCTCCTTGGTGTAGGCGTCGCAGCAGTTCAGGATGACGAGCGCGGCGATTGTGATCGTGATAGCTAATTTGTGGTGTGGTGATTTGAAAATGCTGTAAAAGCTTTCCAGTATGGCGGGTATCTTCTGCCGCAATTACGCTGACCTTTCGCAGCACATCAATCGCCCGAAAGGTCATGTCTTCCAGATTGCCGATCGGCGTTCCAACAACGTAAAGCGTTCCAGCCTGTATATCCATACGGGCATCTTACAGCAACTTGCTGCGATTCACCCTGCTATCAAGCCTCGATCGAGGACATTCCTGCCCTTATTTTTGCATGTTTGCCCATAGCAACCAATGCCCTGAGCGCCCACTCAAGCACACAGCGCCAAGGAACACCCACTACTTGATCAAGCAAGTAACATTTTTTACTATAATCTTCATAAAATTACATATGCTGAATATACAGAACCCTAATTCGTCAAGTCTTGGTAAAGCTGGAGGGAACACGGTTTATCCAAACAGAATTCCAGTTCATACTGCTGAATATAGACATAAGAGTCAACCATGAGCAATACTCTGAGTTCTTATTTTAACTGTGACCCATCCTTGTGCTTTACCGTGGCATTCGTATACCTATGAATACAACCCCTAAAATATCTTTTTTTTATTCAAGAACTGTTTCTCATTTGTCCTCAGTACCACAAGAGACCGTTTCGTCGAGTATTCACCCATCGGTTACTAGCCGATTAAAACGATACATTGATATCATCGGAGCTTGCGTTGGTCTCACGCTTACGGCTGTCTTGTTGCTTCCGATTGCGGTTGCCATCTATTTAGACAATCCAGGACCGCTGTTTTATTGTCAAACTCGCTGTGGTTATCGGGGGCAATCCTTTCGTATCTGGAAGTTTCGCTCAATGATAGTCAATGCTGACCAACTAAAGCACACCGTTGTTAACCAAGCCAAAGGACACATTTTTAAGAATGATCGCGATCCACGCATTACCAAAGTAGGACGGTTTCTGCGTCGTACCAGCTTGGATGAATTGCCGCAGTTCTGGAATGTGCTGAAAGGCGAGATGAGCTTGGTTGGAACACGCCCACCCACTCCCGATGAAGTGAAAAAGTACAACAATCGTCATTGGAAGCGGTTAGATGTGAAACCTGGCATCACTGGCGAGTGGCAAGCCAATGGTCGATCGTCTGTCACAAATTTTGAAGATATCGTTAACCTCGATTTACGCTACATGGAGCAGTGGTCGATCGCCTATGATCTGGGGCTGATTCTTAAAACAATTCTAGTGGTTGTTAAACGGAAAGGCGCTTGCTAGGGAGCAAGCATGCACATTTCTAATCGACTCACATTCCGATTTCATTCCACCGCTGCAACCAAACCATTATGGAGAGGTTGCAATTTTTATGGGATTCACATTTCTCATACAGGACGCCGTGGACATCTGTCAGGGTGCTGTGATTCATCTCTCGATACAATGAAAGAATGATTTCTCACTCCTATCAGTGTTGCACACTCCTGCTCATGGACTATTTGTCGGGCTGATTACGCTAGACTTGCTTTACCTTGTCACCGAGTTACCTAATCGCAATCAGAAAGTTGTAGCGCTAGATTCCCTAACGGCAGCGGGTGGGCCTGCCACCAATGCTGCTGTTGCATTTAAACACTTAGGAAATCAAGCAACTCTACTGGGTGTGATGGGTTGCCATGCCATGACCTCCTGTGTAGTCACAGATTTGCAGCAATGTGGCGTTACCTTTGTCGATCTTCAACCCGATCGAGCAGAACCCTTGCCCACATCTTCTATTATCGTGACACAGGCTACAGGCGATCGGGCAGTGGTGTCTCTCAATGCCAGCAAGTCCCAAGCCCAAGCTGATGCCATTCCTGGCTCAATTCTCACCGATCTAGAACACCATAGCATTCAGGTGGTGCTAATTGATGGTCATCAAATAGAGGTGGGTCACACCATTGCCCAGCGGGCCCGCGCTGCCGGAATTCCGATCGTAATTGATGGCGGCAGTTGGAAACCCGGCTTTGAGCAAGTGCTTCCCTATGCAGATTACGTTATCTGCTCTGCCAATTTCCATCCACCCGGATGTCCTACACCAGATCAGGTCTTCCATTACCTATCTAAGCTTCAGATTCCCTATATTGCCATAACCCAAGGCGATCGACCCATTCAATTTCTCAGCCAAGGAGAATCTGGCTTCATTCCAGTTCCATCTGTGACCCCGATCGATACACTAGGCGCAGGTGATATTTTCCACGGGGCATTCTGTCATTTCATCCAATACACCAGTTTTAAAGCTGCCCTCACTCAAGCCGCGACGATCGCCGCCCACAGTTGTCAGTTTTTTGGTACAAGGCAGTGGATGAAGGAAGAAAGGATAAAGGAAAAGGATAAAGGATAAATGGGGGTAAAGGATGAGCCGATCCCGATTCCCCCTTCCCTCTTTTCCCCACTCCCTTGCTAAGGTTGAATAAGTTAAATTGACAGATACAGACTCTTTCATCTTCATCAGACTTGTCCTGGGTGTAATTGCATGGCCAACGCCGACAGTTCGTTACCACTCATCCAAACGATCACCCCAGAACGCTGGGCAGGCTTGAGCATGGATTTTATTGCGGCTGGCTATGTGGGGCTGTTGGTGAAAAACGGGCAACTAGTACGGAGGCTGACACCGGGACGCCACTTCAGCTTTGCAATTCCCTGGATTGAGCAAGCGCAAATTATTTTGGTAGATACAAAGTTGCGCAACCTAGAAGTGATATCGCGGGGCGATTTTCTATCGCTGGATCAGTATTTGGTGAATGTATCGTTGAGTGTGTTGTATCAGGTCATTGATCCAAAGCGAGTAGCCCTAGAAATTTCCGATCCGATCGCCGCCCTTACCAGTGCAGTGAAAGATACGCTGGGTGTGATTGTCAACCAGATGCGACTCAGTGATTTGGTACGGCAAGGCCGAGTCGATATTCGGCAACATCTAATCAGCCATCTCGATTTCTACTCGATCGGATTTAATTTAGAAGATGTGCGGGTCGGCGATATCAGCTTTCCCCAAGCGCGCGGGGTGGTACGGCAAATTGAAGGTTTGACGGCACGGGCAGAAGCTGAACATGAGATTGCTCTTCGATCCAAGATTGCGGAAAGTGACCAAACCATCCGATTGCAACTCAACCATGCCGAGTTAAACCAACGGGCTGAATCTGTTGTTCACCCGACGATCGCGGCCTCTGAGAATAGGGCTGCCCTCCCGCCGCACAATCGAGTGCCGCTACCACCTACCACCCTAGCCGATCCCTCACAAAGCGCGGCCACGGCGCGTCTAGTGCATCAGAGAACAGGTGCCATTGTACCCCTTTCGGTCAACCCCTTCACAATCGGACGCGAATTGGACAACAGCTTGGTTTCTGAAGATTCGCTCTGTTCACGACGACACGCCCGAATTGAACGAGTGTTGAATGCCGAGAACCATGTTCAGTATCAATTAATTGACGTGGGCAGTTCCAATGGCACGTATGTCAGCAATCAACGCCTTGTGGCACAGCAGCCGATCGTTCTTAGCCCCGGTAGCCTAATTCGCATTGGTAACGACGAATGGCTCTTTGAAGCTGAAGTGTAATGGGCAATGGCAGCCGTGATAACTAGATTTCTACTCCCGTTCTACTCCCCTCCTGTAAGGGTCGGGACGACAGTGGGGCTGTTTGGTTGCCAGCAATGGGAAATGTCATACAGAGCTTTGTGCAGAAATTATTCGCACGCTGGCAGCCATCGATCAGGCTTGAAGGGCTTGCCAAACTCGTTCGGGGGTCATGGGCAGTTGTCTCAGGCGAACTCCGGTGGCATGGGCGATGGCGTTGGCAATCGCTGGGGCAATGCCGTTGACGCCGATTTCACCAATTCCTTTAGCTCCATGCGGCCCATGGGGATCGACGGTTTCCACCAGGATCACCTCCAGCGGCGGAATGTCTTTGGCTAGGGGCAAGCGATAGGTACGGGGGGCGGGATTGAGGGGATGTCCTTGCGCGTCCCGTTGCAGCATTTCGCTGAGGGCATAGCCAATGCCCATCACAGTTGCACCCTGAACTTGTCCTTCGCAAATGCGCGGATTAATCGCTTTGCCCAGATCGATCGCTTGCACACAGCGGAGTAGTTTAACCTTACCCGTTTCAACATCGACTTCCACATCAACCCCCACCGCCGCAAACGTCAACGAGGAACAATCAGCGGCATACTCTCGCTCTACTTCGAGGGGTGGCCCTTGGGCCACAGCTTCAGCAAGGGCCGTCAACGATAGCGATTCAGATTGGCTGATCACGGCATCCCTGGTGAGCGACAACGTTTCTACCGGTGAATGCAACATAGTAGCAGCCCGAGCAAGCAGGTGCGATCGCAGGGCTTCAGCCGTCAAGCGAATGGCTTGCCCCGAAATGTATAACGTAGCCGAAGCATAGGACCCTGCATCAAATGGAGTTTCGTGGGTATCAGCCGCAATGATGTCAATGCGATCGATTGTGGTAGCCAAAGCATCAGCCGCAATTTGTCGCAGGGTTGTATCTGATCCGGTTCCCACATCGACTGATCCGGTGCGCAGTTCATAGCGTCCGTCTGGTTTTAAGCACATGCGGGCCCGGGCTAGGTGAATTTTGGCCAAGCCGCTGCCCTGCATGGCAATGGCAAATCCTGTACCGCGCCGCAATGGGCCATCTACCACCGGAGTCGCATTCAGTTGAGCTTGAAAGGCATGAGCCACTCGATCTAACACCTCTGTTAAGCCATAGCTGCCGATCAGGTGGAAATGATGATCGGCTCCAATCAAAATCTCATCGTCGGCGGTAATTAGCTGCTGACGACGCAGATCGATCGGGTTTAGCCCTAGTTTGTCAGCAATTTCATCGAGCTGGCACTCCATGGCAAATACCCCCTGTGTGGCTCCATAGCCGCGAAATGCACCGCCCGGCATGGTGTTGGTATAGATGGAATAACCTGTATAGCGCTGATTGGGACAGCCATAAATGCCCAGCGGCATACTGCCTGTCAAAAACACAACCTGTGTGCCGTGATTGCCATACGCGCCCGTATTCGCCAGGGCTTCCATGTCGATCGCCGTTAACGTACCATTCCGCTTCACCCCCGTTTTTAGGTGAATTTGCATAGCGTGGCGACTGGTGGTAGCCGTGAATTCTTCTTGGCGTGTCAGTTGCCACTGCACCGGACGCCCCGTTCGCAAGGTAGCCAAGACGCATAGATCTTCCAGCAAAATTTCCTGCTTGTTGCCAAACCCACCACCAACTTTAGCTTTGAAGACGCGGATGTTTTCTTTGGGCAGATCGAATAGTTCCGATAGCACCCGCTGACAGTGAAACGGCACTTGTGTACTCGATCGCACCATCACCGTACCGTCAGCATCAATCCAACTAATGCTGGCGTGCAACTCCAGATGAAAATGCTGGACGGCTGGCAGATAGTAGGTATTCTCGACAATGAAATCAGCCTCGGCAAAGCCAGCATCCACATCGCCCCTGCTCATCACTACCTGTCCAGCAATGTTGCGAGCCGCATCATGAATTTGGCTAGAGTCGGCTTCGTCATGGATGATGGGCACGGGCGCTGCATCTATTGCCGAAACTGAGGATGCCACTCGCCCAATTGCCACTGCCGGATCGAGGACATGCGGCAATATTTCGTAGTCTACTTCAATTAACTGACAGGCTTGTTCGGCAATGGCCACCGACTCTGCCACTACCGCTGCCACCCGATCGCCCACAAACCGGACTTTATTGTCGAGCAAGTAATGATCCAACGGATCGGGCACGGGTTCGCCATGACCTGCCGTGGAATAGGCGCGGCGCGGTACATCTGCATGGGTGAACACCGCATGAACTCCCGGGAGTGTCTTGGCTTTCTCGGTGTTGATCGAGCGAATGCGGGCATGGGCGTGGGGCGATCGCAGGACTTTCAAATGCAGCAAACCTGGTGGGGCCCAGTCGGTCGTATAGATCGGTTTGCCAGTGACAATATCGGGGCCGTCCTGTTTGGGGATGTTTTGCCCAATTTGAGGGCAGGAGAAAGTCGGAAGTGGGGAGTCGGAAGTTGAAAGGGAGGGGTGTTTGGCGGCCAAGATGCTTTTGACGATCGCTTCATAGCCTGTGCAGCGGCAGAGATTGCCATCTAGAGACTGTCGGATGTCTTGCTCAGTCTCAACTGTCAGTTTTTCGGCTGACATAATCATACCGGGGGTGCAGTAGCCACACTGAAAGCCTTGGTTTTCCAGAAACGCGACTTGAATCGGGGCAAGTTCGCCGTTGGGTGCTAATCCTTCAATTGTGGTAATGGAGCGATCGATCGCGTGAACTGCTGGATAAATGCAGCTATGCACCGGAACATCATCCACCCAAACAGTGCAACTGCCGCAATCGCCCGATTCACAGACACGATGCGCTCCATACCAACCTTGCTGTTGTAATACGGTCAATAGTGACGTGCCCGGTGTGCAATCAGTCGAGTGGACTTGCCCATTTACCTGCAAATCAAGCGATTCTGTCATAATGGTTTATGCATAAAATCATGATGCTCTCATAGGACGCTACAACTCCTCATTCCCCCTGCGCAGTAGCAGTAGACACAGTCAAGCAAGGTTGCCATATTTGTAATTGGGCGTGTTATGCAGAGGGAGCAGTTCGCGAACTGTCTTTGCAGGCGGGTTAGATATCTTAGTCGATCAGCAAGACAAGTTTACCCATCATGCTCCCACTCTCTAAGCACTGATGGGCAGCGGCGGCTTGATCCAAGGAAAAAGTTTGCCCCACGTGAATAGTTAATTGGCCTTGATCGATCAACCGGGCACACTGGCGCAAAATCTTGGCTTGTTCCTGTTGGGCCTTCACCAATCCCTTCAACATAGGGGTCAGCATCAATTCAAAACTGACGCGCAGATTGCGATCGCGGGCCGTTTTCCAATCCGTATTGGTATTGGGAGCCAAGAGCGTTACCACATCCCCATACACGCTAGTAGCCGCAAAGCTCTGCGACAACACCGCACCGCCCACCGTATCAAACGCCAGATCGACGCCTTCACCTTTTGTCCAGTGCAGTACTGCATCCACTGGATCAACCTGCTTGTAGAGAATCGGTTGATCGGCTCCCAACTGCGTGACAAATTCTGCCTTTTCTGGAGAACTCACCGTCGTACACACCGTCGCACCTGCCAGCTTTGCCAGTTGGATGGCTACATGACCAACACCGCCCGCACCTGCCTGAATTAACACCTGTTGCCCTGCTTCCAACCGTCCTCGATCGTACAATGCTTCCCAAGCTGTAATTAGCACCAACGGGGCAGCTGCCGCTTCAGCAAAACTAATCGATTTAGGCTTGTGGGCAACAAACTGCTGATCGACGATCGCATATTCGGCATAGTTGCCCGGATGTCCACCTAATCCGCCGTTGCAGAAATACACGGCATCTCCAACTCGAAACTGCTGCACGGCCGATCCCACGGCTTCCACAATCCCTGCCCCATCACAGCCCAAAACGGCTGGCATTCGATCGGGATAAAAAGTTCCGCGTTGCCGCAATTTTGTATCGATCGGATTTACACCCGCTGCTTTGAGGCGCACTAGCAGTTGCGTGTCTTGTTCCAGGATGGGGGTGGGTAATGTTTGCACCTGTAATACATCAGGGCTACCGATGGCGGTCATTAAAATAGCTTTCACGATCGACCCTCGCTGCAATCATCAGTTACTTAGCATACTGAATGATCGAGAGGGAGGTAATGGGTAATGGGTAATAGTAATTTGTGAAGATGTAGGGATGTACAATTACAATTACCGATTACCCAATTCCAAGTTTCTAATGCGCCACACTGTCTACGCTGAGGGGCACTATTTCGCCGTGTGTGGTTAACCCCAATAACATTGGCTGTTGCGGTTGAATAATTGCACCTGTGAGCATACACCGTTCTTCTTGTTGAGCAACGGCGGACATGGTTGCGCGAATGTCCGATCGATTTAACTGTGGATAATCTCCGGATTTTTGCTGCACATAATTCCATAACACATCTCGAATCAGGGCCTGATAGCCTTGGTTGCCTGCCAGTTCTTTAAGCTTTTCTTTCAATTCTCGCTCTAGCCGAATGCTCGTCACTTCCATCTCGGTCGTTGCAGTGCGGTTAATGGTGTACATCTTTTTCCTCCTTTTCAGGACACGTTCTGGGTTATGGAACTTATTGACCGAAAGTCTGGACACTCTCGTAATACAAGTGTAGTATGTAAAAAGCTAGATGCAAACTGTACTTTCCGTGAGGCGGAACCATGACTAAGGCAATCTTTGCGGTTTCACAGCAGTCCACGATTCATGGTGCTGGTGACAGCATGGTGGCTGTTTTGGAGCATCGCTTCTCAGGTGGTCATGGTATGCCGTGCACGATCGCCCCCCCTAGCGGTAATCCAATCCTGTCACCCCTAGCCCTGCTACAGCGTGACATTGTCCCTATTATTTCCCCTCTGGTTTCGGTCGAGGGCGGAATTGATGGCGAGGTCAATGATGGCGCTGTTTTCACCGGCATAGATTTTATTCCAGCGTTCATCGCTAATGTTGTCTCCGATTGTGGAGCGTTCGATCGATGGCGCAAGGGGCTGGCTCGATACCAGCTAGGCGGCACGCACAAACACAGAAGCGGGAGGTACAGCCATGCTAGCCTTGTACCCGAACAGAACTAGAACGCCATTGTTGGTTCTTTTGCCCCCGCTTCTACTCACCGAAAGCGGGGGTTCTTGACCGATCCAGGCAACTTCAAGCTTTCGATGACAGCGTAATAATTGCGTCACTGATGTAGATCGGAAGATGGGATTGATACACCGTCTTCCTCCGAACCCACTTCACCAAGTACTTAAACATTGATGGAGTCTCTCGGTCATGCTGAAAGTTGCCTATACTGAAAGCGGCTTGCACATCGAACGGTTGAATCAGTCTGTTGAAGAGTGGATTTCACTACGAGTTGTTCTAGCGTTGCGAACCAATCGACGGCTAATGGTTGAACATGGCCGGGCATCCATTCTGCTACCCATGTCGTTGCCCAGCTTGCCCAGTTTAGAAACATATCTCAAACCAGAGGAAGTAGAAACAATCGCCATCTCGATCTGCGATGACGAGTTTGTGGAAATTAGTCTGCAAGGAATCTGGATTAGTTCTTGCATGAGCGAAGCCGAAGGAATGTTTGTGGTGGCCCTTAGCCCCCGAACAGAACTGGTTTTGCTTCAACTGTGGCAAGCGTCGCAAACTTGTACGTTTCCGATTTGGCGATGATTTGACTAGTTAGACGGTTCAGCCGCATCGGAACCAGCCTCAATCGCGGGTTCTTCGGTTGCAGCCACAGGGTCTGCTTCAACGTCTGCTTCAATATCCCCCGCTTCGCCTGTCTCAATCGGGGACGGCGGAGCCTCTTCCACAGGAGGCTTAGACTGGGTTGGTTTTGGGCCACGCATTAGTGCCAAATTCACGGGGGGTTTGTCATCTGATTTGCCTTCCTTTCTGCCACCTTTGCCTCTGCGCCGATCGCGATCGTTATCTCGGCTATTATCTCGATTAGGTCGCTCACCGCCAGACCGATTGGGACGGGACGATCGAGTGGGGCGGGAACCAGATTCTCGATCATCGGCAGATGGCTGAGTCGCAGGCTCCTCATGTCCGCCAGCAGCTTCTTTTGCCAGTCGTTCCGACTTTTTGATGGGACGCTCTACCATTGTTATTTTTTAAGTTCTGTTAACTACTAGTATCCTACCTTGCCTGTAGGCCCAACTGGCATAAGAACCAAATTTTGCGCAGGTTGAAACCGAAATGAGATAGTTTCCGAAATCGCATGTAACCCAATTGTATTATCTTGTACTACAATTAAGACTGAACTTGTTGAACCTTAAAGCCACACTTTGCTTGTTTTCTGCCTATTGTCTTGATTCTGTTTACATTTTGTTTACTGATTCGTCTACTTCTTTTGCTCACCCAAATTCATTACCAAATTATCGCGAGATTTCGAAATGCTGAAGCATTAGGTTGTAGCTTAAGTTACAAAGAGTGTAACTTATTTTCTGGTCTACAGTTTCCGAAAAATCGAGCTTAAGGACAGCTTCAGCTATTAACTTCGATCGTCGATGCTTCAATCTTTCGCTTCCGTTGTTTTGCAGCTTTTGTTCCCCATTGGAGATGACTATGTTACTACTATATGTACGCTTGCATTGGCGGGAGCGTCAACCTTCTTCTCCACAGAAGAATTGCTCTGACCAAGATTACTCACTCAAGTCTGTCGAGCGGAACCACCTATCTCAAAAGGCGCATCAATCGATGGTGAACAAATTGCGCCAAGTTGAATCGAATTATGCGTTGAATCGTCGGCTGTTTCTGTAAATGGTTCTTCTTTGTAGTTCCGTAGGGTGGGTACTGCCCACCTTATACCAATTTCTAAAAATCGACGAGCATCTCTTTGCACAACCGATCGACCGATCGACATGTATCAGTTTTGTTTTTACAACCATGCAATTTGCACCAGTCATCAACGGTGACAAGTGATGATCACTTTACTAGCACGTTCTTACGCAAACGAACGCGATCTACAACCAATCGCTGATTTATTGAACACATGCGAGGCGATCGATCGCGAAGAAAATTATTACTCCACAATAGAATTGCAACAACAAGTTACAAGCCCAGATTGCAACCCCGATCGTGACCTGCGGTTGTGGTATGACAACAGCGGACAACTGATTGCATTTGGACAATTGTGGATTCCTTCCAGTGCACTTAATACAGCCGGACAGGTAGATAGTTCGTTGTGGTTTCGCGTCCATCCTGACTTTCGCTGCCAAGGATTAGAAGCTGAAATCATCACTTGGGCAGAAGCGGTACTGCGGGACGTGGCGGCGGACGGTGTGCCACTGAAACTCCTAACTCCCTGTCGATCGCAGCAGCAACATTCCCGAACCCTGCTGGAACAGCACGGATTCACAATCGAGCGGCAATTTTCGCGCATGAGGCGATCGTTGCATGAGCCAATTCCGCTGCTGCAACTGCCCAATGGCTTTACGCTGAAAACGGGCACTGAGTTTGACTTTGCTGCTTGGGTGGAAATGTTTAACCAAACCTTCGTAGATCATTGGAATTTTCATCCCTTGACGAT
The DNA here is from genome assembly GCF_026802175.1 of Thermocoleostomius sinensis A174. Lineage (NCBI taxonomy): Bacteria > Bacillati > Cyanobacteriota > Cyanophyceae > Oculatellales > Oculatellaceae > Thermocoleostomius > Thermocoleostomius sinensis. The sequence continues at coordinate 759,111 of NZ_CP113797.1, forward strand.
CGAAGAATTCAAGCACGAGATTTTGAACGATCCCCGTTATCGTCCTGACCTAGATTTAGCGGCTGTAGCGGCTGATGGAACCTATGCCGCCTTTTGCTATGGCTGGATTGACCCTGAAACCAACCAGCAACAAAATCGCCTAGAGGGGCACATCAGCGCACTGGGAACTCGACGAGAGTTCCGTCGCTTGGGGTTGGGGCGAGCCATGCTGCTAGCGGCACTGCGGCGCCTAAAGGCAGCAGGCATGGAGATTGCTAGCCTGAATGTGGATGAACAGAATTCCAATCAGGCTCAGCAGCTATATCACTCTGTGGGGTTTCGTCCGCATCACACCACGCTGCATTACAGCAAATGTCTGTAGTGCTTAAGCCGCAAAGTTCCACATCACGGGATCAGCATCTAAGTGATCGGTGACGCTGCGGCTAATCCGATCGATTTCTTCCAACTCGTCTGGATTGAGCGTTACTTCTGCGGCGGCGGCATTCTGAACGGCCTGATCAGGATTGCGCGCCCCCACAATTGCACTAGTTTGCGGTTGAGCAATCAGCCAAGCTAGAGATAACTGAGCAAGGGTGCAGTTATGACGATCGGCAATGGGTCGCAATTGATCTAATGCTTTCTGCGCCCGTTGGAAGTGTTCACCCTGGAACAGCTTGTTCTTAGTGCGAATATCACCCTCGGCAAACTTGTGATCTGGGCCAAATTTGCCCGTCAGTAATCCCTGCGCCAGCGAGGAATAGGCGATGATGGAAATATCATTTTCGACACAGTAGGGCATAATGTCCTGCTCTACCTGTCGCCAAAACAAGGAGTAGGGCGGCTGAATACTATCAATTTGTCCATATTGGGCTGCTTCCGCCAGTTGCTCCTTAGAGAAATTGGACACGCCGATCGATCGAATTTTACCTTGCTGCTTTAGGTCGTTTAGGGCCCGCATTGTTTCTTCGATCGGCACAACTTTGTTCTTAAAAGAACCTGCTGGCCAGTGAATTTGATACAGGTCAATGTAATCGGTTTTCAAGCGCTGGAGGGAACCTTCACAGGCATCCATCACCTGTTGATATTCCAGATGATTGGGAAATACCTTTGTAGCATACACCACCCGATCGCGCACCGAGTGTAGCGCTTGCGCCACTAGTTCCTCTGAGTATCCATTGCCATAGATTTCAGCGGTATCAAAGGTGGTTACTCCCGCATCATAGGCCGCCCGCATGGCTTGAATTACTTCTGCATCTTCAATGCCAACCCAGCCCGTTTTACCAGCTTGCCATGTGCCAAAAATAATCGGCGTAATGGTGATTCCAGATTTACCGAGTAATCGTGCCATGATGGATTCCTAAATTCAACTGCCTATAGCAACGTTAGCGCATCCAATCATCACACAGCAGATTCAGCTTCGAGTGCTTTAAGGGGGTGAAACGTCTCCAGAGCGTAAGCCACTACAGTGTTGCCAGATATTGCCAAATTAGGCGTTGCTGAACAGAAGTATGATTCTCGTGCTGGAGCTTCTTCTTGCAGTCCTCACCCTAGCCCTCTCGCAAAGGAAAGGGAACAACAAGCCTGGCTCCCTTCTCCTAATGAGAAAAGTTGGGAATGCGGGCAATTCCTATCTGCGTTCAGCAACGCCCCAAATTAATAGATAAAACAAACGGGTCTACAGGTAGGTTGCTCAATAATAAAGTCCACTTTTGAATCTGAGTTAGAGCGTTGCTCTTTACTCCAATCTATCCGAGCTTGACAATCTCATATCAGTCTCAATGCAAGACACTACTTAATGATTTTTTCGAGGTACTCTAAAAATTTGCAATCCTTTCAACCTACTGGGATAATCGCAGCAGAAAACTCTTAATTTTTTATCAGTCCTCTTGGTCTGCAAGTGTCCCTTGCCCATCTTAGTGTCCCTCTACCGTTTCGTTGATCTAAGTGAATTGTAGCTATGACTGGACAGCCCCCTCCGGACCCTCGTTCTCGTAACCGTGATCTTGGCTTTGATGAGTTAGTTGCTATTTTTGTTTCCCTAGCGGCGATCGGCACCATTTTATTTTGGGGCTTGACCCGTGGAGATGGCATGAGGCTGACTGATTTGGGTGTGTTTGCTGATCCCACCCTTGAATCCGATCGAACACGAATTATTCCAGGAACTCGTCCTGAGAGCGATCGAACTATCATCACAGAAGAGTCTGCCCCGATTCAACCCTCGCCCACTGTGCAGGCTCCAATTCCAGCCACGCCCGTTGCTCCGGCTGTCGTGCCACCCCGATCGGTGACTGATCGTGCTGCCACAGCCCCCCAAACCACCCCAGCCCCTCCCGCAGCAACGGGGCCAATCGTAATTGCGCCACCACCCACTGCCGCTGCTGTACAATTCCCCGATGTGCCCGCCGACTATTGGGCCCGTCCATTCATTGATGATTTAAGCCAACGCAGAATCATTACCGGCTTGGAAGACGGCACCTATCGACCAGAGCAAGCTGTCACCCGTGCGCAATTTGCCACGCTAATTCAGTCAATTTTGCCGCCCGATCGAACCCAAGCCTCGATCGCCTTCAACGATGTTAGTGCTGATTATTGGGCCACGCCCGCCATCAACGCAGCCGTGCAGTCCGGGTTTTTGCGAGGATATCCCGACGGCAGTTTTCAGCCAGATCAACCCGTATCGCGGGTGCAGGTTTTAACATCCCTTGTGAATGGCTTGCAGCTATCTCCAGCCGCCAGCAACGATAACGTGAATCGATATACGGATGCTGACCAAATTCCCGACTGGGCGATTCCCATCGTAGCAACTGCCACGAATGAGGGATTAGTTGTGAACCATCCCGACGTCAATCAATTGAATCCCAATCAGCCCGCCACCCGTGCTGAAATTGCAGCGATCATCTATCAAGCTCTAGAAGCAACTGGGCAAGTACCGCCCATTCAATCCCAGTTTGTAGTGCAACCTTAACTAACCGAGGCATGGGAAATGGGGCATCAGTTGTCATATCAGTCATCATAGAGGCGGGGATTTTCTCAATCATCCCCGCTTCCCCATTCCCACTTCCCGCTTTCCCACTCTATATGTCCTTCTCAAGTTTTTTGCTAGGGCGGCCATCGATCGCCGCGGGTTGTTCATTCAGTAGATGAATTCCTTCCATCATCACTAATCCATCTCACAGTTGGTTGAACAGTTTAAAGACAACTGTCTGACAGCGGTGAAGGAATCCTGCATCGCCCTCATCCCCAGCCCTGACCCATACTTGGCATCAGAGAGCCGAACCTGCTTCTCTGGTGTCCTCCTCTCTCAGATTGGGGAGCGGTAAAGGCCAGAGCGGCGCACATCACGTAAGTATAATTACCTTTGAACAAGGGAGAATTCCGATCGCTACAGAAAGACAATGGTGATTGGTAAAGTCAATCACATCACGTCACAGAAACGTTGAGAAATGTCTGCGGCAGAATGTATCTAATGAGACGACAGCCACGAATCAAGCATGAGCATATTTAACTTCACGGTTGATCGAACGGTTGATCAATCAGCTGATCAAACTGCCACTTGCCCTCTGCACGAAGCGATCGAACCATCACAACCCCCATCTCGGTTTAGACACCGTTGGATTCAGCTTTTCTCGGTTTGTTGTGCGATTGGGGTGGGGCTGTTGCCACTGATGAAGCCTAAACCTGTTCTCAGCGCTGAACAAGTTTCAGTCACCTACGGTCCATTCGAGTTCCCTCTATCGATCGAATCGCTAGAAACATTTGCAGAAACCGGAGAAATCACTGGAGGAATGCGGTTCTATGCACGCTTCCTCGACGATGTTGCTCTAGCAGAATTTCAGCAGTTTTTACAGCGACGGTTTGAGGTGAATCCGTTTGTGCTCTCGCAGCTTACCTATTCTCCATTAGGTGAAGATGTCGTGCGGCGCTTGGGGGATGTTATCCGCACTGATGCCAATCTCAATGGATTTTATGCGCTGCGATCGGCGATGATTTTGGCAGCCAACGATCCAGAGGGGCTGTCGGTGTTGGGGGTGCTGCGACAATATCCGTCCTACCGCATCCGCATTAGTGCTCAACAGCTTTTTCAATTACGGCGAGAGCTAACCAAGCAAATTGAATATCGGGATGCGGCCATTGCGGCTATTGAGGAAGTTGCAACTCTGGAAGCGGCGAATCGTTCGGCGATCGATCTTCCAGCATTGCCTGTTCCAGGAGAACCCGGCCCGTATGCTGTGACCATGCAATCACTCATCCTAAATCGCGATCGACAAACATTGTTGGGTGAAACGATCGAACGGCGATTCCGGGTGTTGGTCTACTTGCCCAATGGATTGACAGAACCCGCCCCTGTGGTTGTGATTTCCCACGGACTGGGTTCTACTCCCGAAGCGTTTGCTTATTTGGGGGAACATTTAGCCACGCATGGATTTGTGACAGTATTGCCGCAGCACATTGGTAGTGACGAGAGCCGCCGAGAGGGCGCATTAACCGGAGTTTTCAGTAGCGTTGTTACCCCAGTGGAATTTGTCGATCGGCCCTTTGACATCAGCTATACCCTGGATGAACTAGAGCGTTTGAATGAAACAGATGCTCGGTTTCAAGGTCGCATGAACCTGGAACAAGTAGGCGTGATTGGCCATTCTTTTGGCGGCTACACAGCCCTGGCACTAGCAGGGGCCAATCTCAAGACTCAAGCCTATTTACGGCAACAGTGCGAAACCCTCAGCGCTCGCCTTGATGCATCGTTTGTGCTGCAATGTACGGCTGCTTCGTTGCCGCCCTTCACCTTTGCACTGCAAGATGAGCGCATCAAAGCGACGATCGCTGTCAGTCCGCTCACTAGTCTCGTATTTGGACCAGAGGGAATGGGGCAAATTCAGACTCCCACCATGATTGTAGCGGGCAGCAATGATTTCATCGCCTCGGCGGTTCAAGAACAGATTCACCCGTTCCTATGGCTCGATATGTCCGAGAAATACCTAGCAGTGATGGTTCCGAGTAGTCATACGTTTGTCGATCGCACGCCGCCCGGCAGTAATCCGACCTTGGATGCGATTAGCACATTGTTGTCGGGTCCAGCGCCAGAGTTGGGGCAAGCCTATGTGCGCGAACTCAGTACAGCGTTTATGCAAACGTACTTAGGAAATCAGCCAGAGTATGAAGCGTTTCTCACCGCTGCCTATGCTCGGTCAATTGAACAAGAGCCGCTACAGCTAGAACTGATTCGATCGTTAACGCCTGAACAGCTAGAGCAAGCGTTTGGCGGGCCACCACCGATTCCCTTTTTCCCGGATATGGCCACCGCAGGCGCAAGCCCCGATCGTTCTGATCAATCAGGAGCGACTTTACAAACCATTGCTGAAACCGGAGTACTCCGCGCTGCGATTCGAGTAGACAGTCCCCCTTTCGGTTTTGTAGATGCCAACGATCAGATCCGTGGATATTGCGTCACCCTTTTAACTGGGTTAACCGATCGCTTGCAGCAGCAATTGGGCACCCCGGTGCGCCTGGACATTAGTACCGAATCCACTCGCGAAAACCGCTTTGCAATCGTTCAAGATGGCACCGTACAGATCGAATGCGGCCCGAATCGGTTGCGACCCGATCTAGAAGATGTCCGGTTTTCTACGCCCTTTTTCCTAACTGGCACTCAGTTTTTAGTGCGCACCACAGAAACCGAGCAGATCAACCCACTCAGCAACTTAGCCAATGTGCGCGTGGGGGTAGTAGACGAAACCACCGCTGCTTTTGTGCGACAACGCTACCCTCGTGCCACCCTTGTGCCGTTTGCTGAAAATAGTACCATTACTACAGGCGTGCAGGCCTTGGTCGATGGGACAATTGACGCCATGGCCGCTGACGGCATTCTACTGTTAAATGCTGCCGATCGAGCCAACCTATCTACCAACGACTATACACTATTGCCCAGAGGCCCCCTCACTTGTGCTCCCTATAGCCTGATCCTGCCAGAGGATGATGCTCAATGGCAGGAAACCGTGGATGATTTTCTGGTAGGACAAGCAGGCAGAGACATTCGCAGACAGCAATTTGCTAACCTAAGCTCCTATTTGTTCTTAACGTTGGACTATTGTGTGGAGTGAGTAGGAACAGTGGATTGGGAAATTGGGCAAACGGCTAAACCACAGATGCACCTTTCGGTTTTCCTTCCTCATCTACTCATTCACCCATCCACGTTCATCCTTTCTTTGCATCCTTCACGCATGACACCGACCGAATCCGTTCAACTTCGATCGTTCGAGCAACAGCTAAATCGCGCTGACCTCACGCGAGTCATGTGGCTACTGTGGGGCTTATCGGCCGGGTTGATTGCCCTTGATGGGTTTGATTTTTTCATTATTGGCGTGGCGCTGCCGTTCATTCAGCGCGATTTTGGCTTAAACGCGACGGAAATTGGGGCAGTGGCGGGGGCCGCAGTGGCAGGAGCACTAGTTGGTTCGCTGACCCTTGGACCAGTCACCGATCGCATTGGGCGACAAATAATGCTGCTGGTGGACATTGCCATTTTCGTTGTGGCGACGACAGGAACAGCGCTGGCTTGGAATGCGGCATCGCTAATTCTATTTCGCTTTTTGGTGGGGGTTGGGATCGGGGCAGACTATCCCATCAGTGTTGCTTACATTACCGAGAATGTGCCTGCACGCTTGCGGGGACGAATGGTAATCGGTGCTTTTACGTTTCAAGCAGTGGGTGCATTGCTGGGGGCCGTGACCGGATTAACGTTGATCTATCTCTTTCAACAATATGATTCCACCACAGATGAACTGGCAATTCACTATGCATGGCGGGCGATGCTGGGAGTGGGGCTATTACTGGCGATCGGCGTTGGCGCATTACGACTGAGCTTTTTGCTAGAAAGTCCTCGCTACTATATCGCTCGTGGCGAATACGACGAAGCCTCGAAGGCGGCTGCCATTCTCTTAGAAGAGCCGATCATCATCACCCCTGACACTGATCCGCCCGATCGCGAACCACAACTGCCCTACCACGCGCTGTTTTCCTCCACCTATCGCCGCGCTACTGCCCTGGCCTCGCTACCTTGGTTTTTGCAAGATATTGCCACCTACGGCATTGGCATTTTTACTCCGGTAATTCTAACTGCGTTGGCTTTTGCCCACGAAGCTGATTTTATGGCGCAGACAATAGCTTCGGCTCAAGGCGCGGCAGTGGTCGATCTGTTTCTAATTGGGGGATTCTTGATAGCGGTATGGTTGGTCGATCGGGTTGGACGCATTCGTTTACAGATTATTGGCTTCGTGGGCATGGCGATCGGGCTATTGATTCTGGCAGTATCCGATCGCTTGGCTTCCGAAACGATATCCACTACAGCACTCGTATTAATTGGCTTTTTGGTGTTTAACTTGACGATGAATGCAGGGCCAAATTCCACCACATTTCTTCTATCGGGTGAAGTATTTCCTACCTCCATTCGTGCTAGTGGGGCTGGGTTTGCCGCTGCGGTGGCCAAAGCCGGGGCCGTAATAGGAACGATGTTATTGCCACCGTTGCAAAAATCTTTGGGCATTTCCACGCTGCTGGTGCTGTTGGCGCTGCTGTGCGGGTTGGCGGCCATTCTCACCCATCTCTTTCGCATTGAAACAGTAGGACGATCGCTAGAATCAGTTGAACCCAAGCCGCAGAATTAAGCACACTCATTGATGGTCGATTTGATGGTCGATTTGATGGTCGATCGTCCGGTTACTCACTGGTTATCTCTGTCTAAATCTTTAGTAAAGCCAAATTAATTAACTTGACGAATGTTTGCGGAATGGTTTTGCTGTTATATGGCCATAGAGTCTAGCCTGCATCTGAATGAGGATCTATATGCCGCCGAGGACTTACTACACACCCGAAAGTTACCTGAGACGGCCATTCAAGCTACTGCGGGAGATGTGGCGAGATTTATTAGCCTCGCGTGAGTTGGCATGGCGGCTGATGGTGCGGGATATCAGCGCTCAATATCGTCAATCGTTTTTGGGATTTACTTGGGCCTTCTTACCTCCCATCCTCATGGCAACTGGCTTTACCTTGGCAGGGCAAGCCGAGGTGTTTAATGTCGGTGCAACCGATATCCCCTATCCCGCCTATGTCATGTTTGGCACGTCGCTGTGGCAAACCTTTACAGAATCCATCAATGGTCCAGTTCAAGCCGTCACACAGGCAAAACCGATGCTAGCACGAGTTAACTTCCCGCGCGAGGCGATTATTCTAGCGAAGGTGGGTGAGGTGCTGTTCAACTTTGCCATCAAGCTCATTCTCATCATTGGACTATTTGTTTACTTTCAAATTTCAGTTAAATGGACAGTCATTCTGACTCCTGTACCCTTGATTCACTTGATTTTACTAGGAACGTTAGTTGGCACGTTGCTTTCTCCATTAGGAGCGCTGTACCAAGATGTCTCGAAAGGTTTAACGTCACTGTTAGGCTTGTGGCTATTTATTACTCCAGTCGTCTATCCGGTTCCCTCTGAAGGATTGTTCGGAATGTTGGTAAGGTTAAATCCGGTGACACCGCTACTCGTCATGATTCGTGAATTAGCAACATCGGACGTGCTAACCCAAGCTCAAGCGTTTTGGATTGTTAGTATCTTGACGTGGCTTGGCATTTTTCTCACTTGGATTACCTTCCGCATTGCTATGCCGTATGTCATCGAGAGAGTTAGTTCATGACTACTATCCACACAAGAATTCAAGACGCTGTTATCCCGGATGATGACGATGTAGTGCTTGCAGTCGATCGAGTCTCGAAGAAATTTTGTCGCGATTTGCATCGATCGCTCCTCTATGGCGTGCAAGACATTACCAGCGATTTGCTAGGCGGAAGACGCCATACTGAAAAATTGCGATCGGGCGAATTTTGGGCACTAAACAACGTCAGCTTTCAACTGCGACGGGGCGAGGCTTTGGGGTTGGTGGGGGCGAATGGAGCCGGGAAAAGTACGCTATTGCGCATCATCAGTGGTCTAATTAAACCAGACACTGGCTCGGTGATGGTTGAGGGCAGAGTTGCCCCATTGATTGCGCTGGGAGCCGGGTTTAACCCAATTCTCACTGGACGCGAAAATATTTACGCTAATATGTCCATCCTGGGATTATCAACTCGCGAAATTAAACGGCGATTTGATGATGTGGTTGATTTTGCTGAAATTTGGGACGCGATCGACGCTCCGGTACAAAGCTATAGTTCTGGCATGGCTGCGCGGTTGGGGTTTGCCTGTGCGGTACATATTGAGCCGGACGTACTGCTAATTGACGAGGTGTTGTCGGTGGGGGATGTGAAGTTCAAGGTCAAGTGCCATCAGCGCCTAGGGCAACTACGGGAGAATGGAACCGCCTTTGTCTTGGTTTCTCATAACCCACACAGTGTCTTGAATGTATGTAATACATCAGTTTATCTTGCCAAGGGTAGGTTGCTAGCGGCTGGTGAGACCGAATCCATTATTCGCCAATATGAAGAAGATTTGTGCCTAAGTGGAACTGAAATGGCAACAGGGCGGTTGGTCTTGCCTGCAAAACCTCCTGGCGAAAGCACCGGAGTAGACATTACGGCACTGTGCTTTAAGGATGAACAGGGTGATTTGTTAACGGCTCCTGCTACAGGTGAGCCGGCTTTCTTGTCCATTGAATGTAACGTCTGTGAACCTGTTGAAGCGGCGAATGTGAGCTGTCAAATTACGGCCCTGGCAGGTGAGTACGATAAGGTACTGTATCTCACCACAGCCAGCGACAACGAGTTCATTCATTTGCCATCTGGTCACGTTGAGATTCAAATGCAGATGCCCTATTTGGGTCTTAAACCAGGTGTCTATAGCGCAAAAATTTCAGTTCGCCAGGGTGTACGCTCCTTTGATATTGTCAAGTCATTTCGATTCACTGTAAAGGCTAGTAAAAACGTAAGTCGCTGTCTATTCTATCAACCTCGATCGTGGAAAACGATTCATCATTCTGCATCATTTAAATCTCACTGAGATTGTTCTCAAACGCGATAAAGCCATTACCACTGGTTGTATGTTCTATTGTATTCATCCGTTATGAACTCTCCTACTCTCAGTGTCATTATTCCTACTCATAATCGCCCCCATTTGCTTCCTTTGGCAGTTCAAAGTGCGCTTGACCAAACCTTTGAAGACTTGGAGGTGATTGTGGTGGATGATGCATCCACGGAACTCGCCGTGTTGCCGAATGATCCGCGTCTACGGGTGATTCGCCTTTCAATGTCTCGTGGAGGAGCAGGTGCGCGCAATGTTGGCACTGAAGCTGCTCAAGGACGGTGGATCACCTATTTGGATGATGACGATCGCCTACTACCTCATATGGTTGCTACATCGTTGGCAGCGCTCGATCAAGCAACTCTGCCACCACCCGTTGCAGTAATCTCTGGTATTGAGGTCATTAACGCTCAGGGACAACCTCTACATCAGCGGTTTCCACCACCCATCCGTCCTCGTGGTTGCTACTTTGCGTTGGAAGAGTTGGAAGCTGGTAAATCTTACAATACCAAGCAAACACTGGTCGTTGAGCGGGAGGTCATTCTCCAGATGGGAGGATGGGATGAAACATTTCGTTCACGTGTACATTCTGAATTGTTTCTCCGATTAAATCCAGTTTGCTCGATCGTTGGTGTACCTGTTATTACCTATCAACTCTATAAACATGGAGAAATCCAAGTTTCTAGAAATCCTGCGTTGCGTCAGCACAGCTTTGAACAACTGATCCAAAAGCATCGAGCAGCGTTTGAGGCTCATCCTAAAATGTTTGCGAAATTTGTCTACGATCACGCTCAAACCTCTTACGAACAAGGTCAAATCAAGGCAGCGATCGTCAATTGGTTAAGAGCAATGAAGCTTTCGCCGCAGTATACTTTCAGCCAAATGATTCAACCATTCCGCAAAAGATTGCATCGTTAAATTTCCAAAGCTGTTTTAATCGATATCTACTAACGAGGTCTCAGTCGTGTGTGGCCATTGGGTAGCACCAACAACGTCTAGACAGACAAGTGGAAATACTGGCAACCTCAAGATTTTGAAGGTAGATCGTGGGTGTCCAACAGCGGCTGGCCGATTCGGTTTACTGATGTTGGAGCATGATTGATCCGCCGGATGTCAGCAAATGGATCATTGGCGGAGGCAATTACGGTTTAGCATAATCCTTATGAGCCAACGCTGAGCCACCCTTTCGCTTTTATGAATGATCCGATGCCCCCTTCTAAACCTGGACACGTCAATGTGCAAGCTGAACTGGCTAAAGAGCGCAATCGGGCGGCAGCCGAGCGTACCCTGATGGCATGGATTCGGACTTGTTTGGCTTTGATCAGTTTTGGGTTTGGTATCGATAGCATCGTCAGTGCCATTCGCAGTTTGCAGTTTGCCAATGAGATCAATCCGATTCGCTTTTCCCGGATTCTGGGCTTAGCCTTCATCGCCTTGGGAATCTATGCCATGATAATGGCCACGATCGAGCATCGCCAAGAATTGCGCCGAATTCAGCGTGAAGAGTATCGCTATACTCCCCGTCGTTCTTTGGGATTAACCGTTGCCCTTGCGCTGGTTGGCATTGGAATTTATGCGTTCGTTGGCATTTTAGTGCGGGCGTTCATCTAGAAGAAGGAGGGATGAGCAATGAGGGATGAATTTCGATCCTTACCAGAACCACCGACTGGCGCGACCAACGAACTGGCTAAAGAGCGGAACCGGGCAGCGGCTGAGCGTACACTCATGAGTTGGGTTCAGAATTGCTTGTCATTGATTGGTTTTGGCATTGCCTTCGATCGGATTTTCAATGCAATCGATCAAACATTTCCCAACAACGATCGGATTTTGAACACGACCCTCACTGCTCTGATCGGTTTAAGTGCGATCGCAGCAGGCGTCATTTTGTTGATACTAGCCATCATCAGTTACCTTCAGCAAATTCAAGGGCTAGGTCAGGCAAACTTTCCCTATCAAACGCCCCATTCTCGTTCGTTATTAACCCTGATTGCTACCTCAATCATGTTATTTGGAACCATTGCGATTGTGGCGATTTTGATTAGGCTTGCCACACAGTAGGACACTGAGTAGCCAGATGTATTCCATTGTGTTTCGGGTGATAGGAATAGCGATCGCTAGTGCATTTAGACGCTAACCGAGTAGACCAACGCCCGCCAAGCAAACTTCGGTAAAGCTAACATGCGTCGCCACCGCCATGGTTCTTGATACAGACGATAGGCCCACTCGAGATGATTGTTGCGTAACCAGCCCGGGGCGCGAGTTTTCGTACCTGCCCAAATATCAAAACTACCACCTACTCCAATCCAAATTGCGTTTGGGCAGATGTGGCGATGGTCAGCAATCCAAAATTCTTGGCGCGGCACTCCTAACCCCACCAGAATGATATGCGGCTGCAAATCTTTCAAGGTTTGCAAGAGCAATGGCTGTTCATCGATCGTCAAATATCCGTGCTGCACCCCTGCAATTGGCAACCCTGGCACTTGCTGTTGCCAGCGATCGGCAGCCGTTTGTGCCACGCCAGGAGCACCACCATAGAAAAAAACAGGGCAGGACTGCTCCAACGTAACAGATTGTCGCAACAACAGTTCAGCTAGCTCAATTCCTGGGCATCGCCGCACCCGATTGCCATGAAACTGTAAATACAGCACCACACCCGAACCATCGGGAACCACCAGTTCAGCTTGTCGAATAATTGCTGCCAGCGCTTCATTCGATTCTGCCTGCATCGCCATCTCAGCGTTCAGCGTTACCACATGTGTCCCTTGCTGCTGTTGCAGACGATCGAGTAACCAACCAGCGTAATTGGTCAGTAAGTGCACAGGCAACCCTAGGACAGACGATGTAGACAACGATTCTTGTGACGACTTCATGGTGGTTAATGGTTATCTTTATAGGTATTCGTTGCTCTTTATCCCAAACCAATTATAAAGATAGAAGGAAAAGGCGCAATTAATGCAATTCTCTATCAAGTTACATAGTGTACCGACTCCTACTAACCTCCCTTATTAAGGAGAGGAGCCGCAGGCGGTGAGGTGAAGGCGATGCAACATGACAAAGTACTAATATAGGATGTGCTAGCAAACAACATTGACCAAACATTATTAACAAACAGCAAGTATCAACAAACAGCAAGAAAAAAGGGCGAGATACCTCACCCTTGCAAAGAGATTTTATAGTGAACAATGAATCAAACACATTGATGCGAAGAATATACTAAAAAACAGTGTATCAAAATGATACTTTTGGGAATGACATTTTCGGAAATAACGCTTGCAGAAATTAGACAATTATTCAGCCAACGTTCACAGTGGCTGGCAAAGTATTGAATGGTTAAACAAATAGGCGTGGAACGTTGCCTTGATCAAATACTAGCGTAGTGGTGATAGCAGGACGATCGCCAGAAGCAGCTAAATTTTGATCAAAAATAAACTCACTATAATCGGCTAAATTGTCAAGCCCTACCAGGTTGAGAATCACTTCTGCAATCAGCCAAGTTGCAGTTTTAAGAAATAAATTTCTCCGTTGTGCGTTCATCTGTCTTTCCTCCCATCCTGGCGATTCCTGCAAGTTTGAGGTGGTGTTCGTTGTGTTTGATGTCCTATCAAGTTCTCCAGCCTTTAATAGGGACATTATGCAAAGCGTTACAGTTTTTTATGAGAAGTTCACACTGGCTATTACTTTACAAATGCTGCTTTAAGGTCAACCGCAATCTCCTGATGCCTCAATGTTTTGATCTACAGCGGTGAATTTGTGAGCCATATCACAGACCGTGTTATTTGCTTGATTTTTACGCTACGGAGAAAGAGAGAAGATTCAGGGAATCGCCCAGCTTTTTGCCCGGGCGATCGAAATCAAACTTTTTAACCAAACGATCGTCAGCGCTTAACCTCTTTCTCATACACTCCTGCATATCCGCCGCATTCAAACACCTGGATTGAACGTCAAGAGAGGAGTGCATGAAAGTTCGTTTTCGATTAAGCTGGCTGGCAGCCGTTTCTGCCATTTTTGTGTTGTTGAGTCAAGGCTCTGTGACAGCCTATCCCACCCTATCTGGTGCGCCCCCACTGGTAATTGGGCATCGAGGTGCCAGTGGCTATCTGCCAGAACACACCTTGGAGGCCTATCAACTAGCGATCGAGCAAGGAGCCGATTTCATTGAGCCAGATTTGGTGTCCACTAAGGATGGGGTGTTGATTGCCCGGCATGAACCCAATTTGATCGACACCACCAACGTCAGTGAAGTAACAAAATTTGCCGATCGTCGCAAAACCGTATCCGTCGATGGAGCCGAGCAAGAGGGCTTTTTCTCGGAAGATTTTACTCTCGCTGAAATCAAAGAACTGCGGGCCCGGCAAGCCATGCCTCAGCGCGACCAGTCGTACAACGATCAGTATGAAATTCCAACACTGCAAGAAATTATTGACTTGGTGAAACAAACCGAGGCAGACACCGGACGGCGCATTGGCATTTATCCTGAGACCAAACACCCCACCTATTTTGATCAACTGGGGCTATCGCTGGAAGAACCGCTGATTGAAACCCTCGTGGCTAGCGACTTTACTGATCCACAGCGTGTTTTCATTCAGTCTTTTGAAGTGACCAATCTCAAAGACGAACTGACTGCTCTCATGGCTCAAGCCGGAATTGATCTCCCTTTGGTGCAACTATACGACGAATTTCAGCTTCAGCCCTACGATTTTGTTGTCAGTGGCGATCCGCGCACCTACGGCGATCTAATTTCAGCCGATAGCCTCCGCAACTTTGTTTCCACCTATGCCAGCGGCATTGGTCCTTGGAAACGCACATTTGTCTTAACCGAACCGATCGATCCGCCCGTCGATGCGAACGGAGACGGCACCGCCGAAGTCACCGAGCGCTTAACCGGGGAAATTCTGCCCGTGATTGAAAATGCTCATGCGGCTGGCTTGCAGGTGCATCCTTACACCTTCCGCGATGAAGAGAAGTATCTCACCGTCGATTATGAAGGCAACCCGATGGCCGAGTACCAACAATTCTATGAACTCGGTGTTGATGGCGTGTTTTCCGACTTCCCAGACACAGCCGTAGCCGCACGGGAACAGTAGTAGAAAGAAAAGAATGAGAGATAAGAGACGAAGGAAGAAAAGCTCCCCGTTCTCGACTCCCGACTCCCGACTTCCCATTCCCCCCTGTACAATAACGTCCTAAGATGAAGTTTTCTCGATCGAAGCTTATCTTAGGGACATGACCGATATGGTTAAAGCCACATCCCCCACCACTGTAGAAATCCGATCGGTAACAACACCGCAGGAAGCAGAGCAATTTCTCGATCTGCCGTTTAAGGTCTATGCCAATGACCCGAACTGGGTTCCGCCCATTCGCAGTAGTATTGCTAGTCAGTTTGCGCCCGAAAATCCATTTTTTGAGCATGGGCGACTGCAACGATTGATTGCGGTGCGATCGGATGAAGTGGTGGGGCGAATTGTGGCAGCGGTGAACGATCGCCTAATCGAGCGGGAAGGCCGAAAGGTAGGATTATTTGGCTTTTTCGAGTGTATTGAAGATTTCACCGTGGCCAAAGCATTGCTGAACGCAGCGTGTCAGTGGCTACGGGAGCAGGGGATGGAATTAGTGCGAGGTCCGATTAATCTCTCTACGCACAATAGCTGCCTGTTTTTGGTAGATGGCTTCAACTCGCCGCCTATGATCATGATGCCCTACAACCCGCCCTACTACCCTGAATTTGTGGAACAAGACGGTTGGTACAAAGCGAAAGATGCGTACGCCTATAACTTTGCGCTAGACAAACCTCTCCCTGATGAATTTGAACGGGCTTACCGAATTGCTTGCAAAGCGGGTGTCACCTTTCGTCCGGTGCGAACCAAAAGCCCAGGGTTTGAAGAAGATGCCGAGCGGATATTTCATCTGCTCAATCGCATGTTTGCCAACAACTACAGTTCTACGCCATGGTCGAAAGCGGAATTTATGGCGGAAACACGATCGATGCGAAGCCTATTAGACCCGGATGTATTTCCGATCGCTGAATACAATGGCGAGATGATTGGGCTGTGGATGGGCTTGCCTGACTACAACATTGCACTCAAGCATGTAGGTGGCAACCTAAACTTGATCGGTACGCTCAAATTTCTTTGGTATCGTCGGCAAATTGACCAAGGGCGCGTAATCTATATTTGCTCATTACCAGAACATCGCCGCAAAATGGTGCCGCTGGCATTGATTTATCTAGGTATGATGGGTGGAATTAAGAAGGGAAAACCCTATAAACGAGCCGAACTGGGACATATTTATGAAGACAATTACCCATCCCGAAAACTGGTAGAAGCATCGGGAGGAACCATTCATAAAACCTATCGTATTTATGAAAAGAATCTTGGCATGGCTGAATCGAGCTATGAATCTGACTACCTCCCCTCATCCTAGACTTCTCCCAACAGGGTGAGGGAACAACTGATCCGGCTCTCTTCTCCTTCCAGGAGCAGGGTGGAAATGAGGGCAACCTCTGACGTGAATTCAGCAACGCCAGAATCTTTAGTTTGATTGAATCGTTTATCCTTCAGCCTCCATCTTTACCTCTATCTTTTCGCCTTTTTGATAGAAACCACTTTCCTAAGCGTCTACTATCAGCTTTGAATCCTGAACCAGAGGCGGTAGACTATTAACCAATCTTATTTTCAATCAAGATTAAATGATTAGACGATCGTGATAGATCGCCTAATTTGTCGTCTGCTCAATCGCACGAGGCTGACATCTAATGCGTGTTTTACTGCTGTATCCGCTGTTCCCAAAAAGCTTCTGGTCGTTTGAGGAAGCATTGGAGCTATTAAACCGCAAGGCCATGTTTCCGCCTTTAGGACTGATTACCGTGGCAGCGCTGCTACCTCAAGATTGGGAGTTCAAGCTCGTCGATCGCAATGTTCGAGCAGTGACAGACGCTGAATGGGAATGGGCGGAGATGGTGATTCTCTCGGCGATGATTGTGCAAAAACCGGACTTACTAGAGCAAATTCGCGAAGCGAAGCGCCGGGGTAAGCGGGTGGCGGTGGGTGGGCCCTATGCTACCGCGTTGCCGCAAGAAGTGGCTGAGGCCGACTACCTGATTCTGGATGAGGGCGAAATGACATTGCCTCAGTTTGTGGAGGCGATCGAACGGGGTGACACGCAGGGGATTTTCCGGGCTAATGGCGAAAAGCCCGATGTGACGCAGACGCCGATTCCACGCTATGACTTGTTGGACTTTAACGCCTACGATTCGATGTCGGTGCAGTTTTCGCGAGGCTGCCCGTTTCAGTGTGAATTCTGTGACATCATTGTCCTGTATGGTCGCAAACCCCGCACCAAAACGCCTCAACAGCTTTTGGCAGAACTCGATCGTCTCTACGAATTGGGCTGGCGCGGCGGTATTTTTATGGTGGACGATAACTTCATCGGCAACAAGCGCAACGTAAAACTGCTGCTGAAGGAATTAAAAGGCTGGATGGCCGAGCGGGGCTATCCCTTCGGCTTTGTGACAGAGGCCTCGGTAGATTTAGCCGACGATCCAGAGTTGATGGAAATGATGCTGGAGTGCAACTTTGGGACGGTGTTTCTGGGCATTGAAACACCTGATGAAGACAGCCTAGAGTTTACGAAGAAGTTCCAAAATACTCGCAGTCCCCTGGTGGAAGCAGTGCAGCGCATTACCAAAACCGGACTACGGGTGATGGCTGGCTTTATTATTGGCTTTGACGGCGAAAAACCAGGTGCAGGCGATCGCATTATTCGTTTTGTGGAACAAACTACCATCCCGAACCCGTTCTTCAGTATGTTACAAGCTTTGCCTGATACAGCCCTGTGGCATCGGCTGAAGAAAGAAGGACGGCTGCGAGAAACCCAGGATGTAAACGGCAATCAAACCAATTTAATGAACTTTGTGCCAACTCGTCCGATTGAGGAAATTACCCGTGAGTACATTGATGCTTTCTGGACGCTGTACGACCCGGAAGTGTACCTCGATCGGGTCTATCGTCACA
Source organism: Thermocoleostomius sinensis A174 (assembly GCF_026802175.1). Lineage (NCBI taxonomy): Bacteria > Bacillati > Cyanobacteriota > Cyanophyceae > Oculatellales > Oculatellaceae > Thermocoleostomius > Thermocoleostomius sinensis. The sequence continues at coordinate 777,103 of NZ_CP113797.1, forward strand.
TCATGATGATGGGTGCACCCAGGGTTAAATCAACGGCACAACCGATTACCTTTGATCAGATTCGTGCCGGACTAACGCTGATTTGGCGGCAAGGTATTAAACGCAAGACGCGCTGGAAATTTTGGCATCATTTTCTCAACGTGTTGCGCCACAATCCTAGGCTGTGGATTAAGTTTGTGATTACCTGTGCCTATGGCGAACACTTTATGGTGTATCGCGAAGTGGTGCGAAATCAACTCGAAAAACAATTGGCAGAGTTTTTGGCTGAAGAGCAGCGACTGCAAGTGGAACCTGATTCGTCGATTCAATCAATTGCTAGTTGAGGAGGCGGGAGTTGGGAATGGGGAGTCAAGGGTAGGAATGAAAGCACTGGTAACGGGCGCAAATGGGTTCACAGGTTCTCATTTAGTCAAAGCGCTGGAGCAGCGGGGAGACACGGTTGTTGGTTTGGTACGTGAAACTAGCGATCTGTCTCGTTTGGCAGGCTGTCAGGTGCAATTGGTACATGGTGATATTACCGATCGCACCGCGTTGCAAACAGCGATGCTAGGCGTCGATGTGGTGTTTCACACAGCGGCTTATGTGGAACTGGGCTTGGTCGATGCCGCCAAGATGGAACGCATCAATGTGGAGGGTACGCGGGCGGTGCTGGAAACGGCTAAGGCGGCAGGGGTGTCTAAGCTGGTGTATTGCAGCACGATCGGTGTGTATGGTGACACTAAAGGGCAGGTGATTGACGAAACCTTTCAGCGGCAGCAAGCCGATTTTTCCTCGGCCTACGATTCCACGAAATATAAGGCTCAGCAGTTAGTCGATCAGTTTGCTGCCGAAGGACTACCCGTGGTCAGTGTTATGCCGTCAGGGATTTTTGGTGCAGAAGATCCGCACTTTGGCCCGGTGTTGCAAACGTTTCTGAACGGACGGCTCAAGGTATGGGCTGGGGGCGATCGCATGACGGGCATTGTGCATGTGGATGACTTGGTGGCGGCAATGCTGCTTGCCGTGGAGAAAGCGGCACCAGGGTCGCACTACATTATTTCTACGGGCGATCTCAGCACCCGCGAAATGTTTGAGTTTCTTAGTCAAGAAACGGGCATTCCTGTACCGCGTGAAGTGCCGGAGCCGATCGTCCGTCTGGCTGGAAATCTCCTCGATCCGATCGGTCGCTTATTGTCTTGGCAACCCCCAATCAGCCGTGAACGAGTGCATTATGTTTACGATCGTTGTGTGCGAGTAGATGGCTCGAAGGCTCGGCGAGAATTGGGCTGGCAACCACGATCGGTAGAGCAAACCCTGCGAGATTGCTTGCGAATAGAAAACTAACACTTTTATCTCGAACCGCCCTCATCCCTAGCCCTCTCCCACGTTGAGGGGAGGGCTAAAACTGGCGGCATAGCCAGGGGGTTCAGCGCTTTCACACAAACTAGCTGAAAGATTAATTGCTTCGCATCAATGAATGGCCGATCGGTTTTGTAAAAGCCCATCTGCTTGTAGCATACCGTCTTCCAGATAGGTAACGCGATCGGCCACATCAACAATACGCGGATCGTGCGTCACCATCACCACAGTGCGATTTCTTTCTTTAGCTAGCTGCCGCAGCAGAGAAATAACCGCATGACCGCTTTGGGAATCGAGTGCAGCAGTTGGTTCGTCTGCCATGATGATTTCTGGATTACCAGTCAAGGCACGAGCAATGGCCACCCGCTGCTTCTGTCCACCTGACAGATCGCGTGGCATGGACTTAGCCTTGTGAGCCAGCCCCACTTGCTCCAGCAACGCCATCGCTTCTCGACGGCCGGCTCGCCCTTTGAGTCCCTTCATCTCCAGCGCCAGTTCCACGTTTTCCATCGCATTTAGAGCCGGAAATAAATTAAACTCCTGAAAAATAAAGCCAATATTTTTTAGCCGAATTTTAGACAACTTGGCACGGGACGATCGGGTTAAATCGTGTCCTAGTAGGCAAACTCGCCCTTGTGTAGGGGTCAAAATTCCGCCCAAGATAGACAACAGCGTGGTTTTGCCAGAACCAGACGGCCCCATCAGCAGATGCACCTCGCCTTGATTAATGTCTAGGTTGATATCTTTGAGCGCACGATATTTCTGAGAGCCGTTTTGAAATACCATTTCCACACCCCTAGCAACGATCGCTTTACCACCATGCAGGGTGTTTGGCGTTGAGTCACAGGATGCATCGAGCCGCTTTGCGGTGTCTGTCAAACTCACTTGAAAATTGATAGGCGTGGCAGTCATGAGAAGGGGTATCGTAGATGGGCAACAGGTCACTCAAGGTTAGGCGATAGCGCTAGGAAGCAGGTCAGCAGGTTAATGATCAAGCAATTCGTGGTCGCAGAACGAAAGCAAAGCGTTTATGGATACTCGAACTATCCAGCATCAAGAGTAGATTCACAACCAACGGGATGTAATTCGGATTCGTAGTTAAGTTCATAGCTAGGCAACAGACGCAATCAACAGGGGATGAACAGACTAATGGTGCTGGTTTGTTTTTTGAGTAGATTATCCTAGTTTCATCTTAGTGAGTCTTCTTATGGTTCGTAACATCCTTTCAGGTGATCTATAGGGTGTATTCATCGTTATGTAAAAACGAGATGTATTTTTGTCATGATTTGAACATTTTCACGATTTAAATACGATCGCTGGGTCAACTCGGGTCACTTTCTGTGTTGCAAATAGCGCCGAACCAACACACATAAGCACAGTGATGCCGAATATGGCGGTAGCGGTGATGGGTGTAATCAGAATCATGATGCCTTGGGTGGTAAACGTCCAAACCCCCAACCCGATACAAAGCATTAGACTGGGAATATAGCCTAGAACGGCCATCCACAGCGCCTGACGAATAATAATCCCGTAGACGATGCGATCGGCCACGCCCATCGCTTTCAGGGTGGCAAATTCCTTCATGTGATCCGATACCGAGGAGTAGAGGATTTGCCCCACAATAACCATCCCTACCACTACGCCTACGGCCGCCCCCAGTCCCAAGATAAACCCAACACCCGTGCGGCGAATCCAATAGCGACGAGTGCGGCTGGCCATTTCCTCTCGTGTTAAGACCCTTGTGTTGGGTAAGAGTTGCGCTAGCTGTTGCTTTAGAGACGGCAGATCTTCGCCAGGTCTAGCTCGAACCAAGACATAGGTGATCGGATCGGTGTCTGCCAGCGGCGTTAGTGCAGGATTACTTTGGGTAGATTGCTCGTAAACACTGCTACAAACGAACTCTTCACCTTGAAAGCGACAGTTCAAGTTTGCTGTGCGCCCGCCTGTAGAAATGGCTTTCGCGGTTTCAATGCTGCTGAATAGATAGGCACTAGAGGCGATAGATTGCGTATCTTCGGTAAGACCAACTAATTCAACCCCCAGCGAGCCGATGTTAGCCGTGGTGCCCGTCTGTTGCACATCTAAACTACTCAGGGTGGCTTTATCAGCGATGACCGTATAGGGTTGGTTTAAGGTGTTCACCTGTCCTTCAATCAACGGCGACGGACTAAATAATTGTCCTGCTGGATCAAACCCAAACAGCCGAATAGTGGTGATTTTCCCCTGAGGGCTGCGCCAGATGCCACCTCCCAGAAACAAAGGTTCCGCCCGCTCCACTCCCGGAACTTGCTGCGCCAGCTTCAAATGTCCAGCGGGAATCGGCAGAGTCAATTCCAAGTTGACCATGTCGGCACTGGCGACCCACACATCTGCCGCCGATCGATCGATTAAAACACCAACCGAACGAGAGAAACCGTTCAAAAGCCCCACCTGAATGGTGACGAGGCTCACGGCAAACATAATGCCAGCCTGCGCCACCAAAAAGCGAGGAATGTCTTCAAACAGATTCTTGCGAGCAACAGAAGTCATGAAACTAAACGGTTCAACTGAATGACGGTCTCGATCAACAGGTTCAATCAACAGGGTTCAATCAGCGTAGTCAACCACCAACGGGTTGCATGAGTCAGCTTGGATTAGCCGTCTGAGGACCCGATACTGGGCGCTGGATCGATCGACGTATCCTATGACTCTACTGTGCCCGTACTGAGGCAAAGATGGTTTGTGTGCCAGTCAAACTTGGTGTCTCTTCATCAAGTGTGTCTGAGCGATAAGAGCCATCTGGATGCCTTGATTGTAGGTGCCGATCGAGACCAACTAAGGTTGTTGGCTACGAGAGTTTAGTTAAGGCTCGCAGAAATCCCTTTGTTCGAGGCGTTAGCAGGGTGCGTCGATAGGCATCGGCAGCTTTTTTGATGGCTTCGGCTTGGGTGGGATAGGGATGAATGACGCTAGAGAGCTTATTGAGTCCCAACTTGTGCACCATTGCTGTTGTGACTTCGCTGATCATTTCTCCGGCATGACGAGCCACGATCGTCGCTCCCAGAATTTTGTCTGATCCTCGTGGGTGCAGAATTTTTAGAAAGCCAGATTCCTCACCATCTGCCAACGCGCGATCGACTTCTTCAAAAGGAATGGTAATCACTTCAACGTCAATCCCCTGTTGTTGCGCTTCTTGCTCATAAAGACCTACATGGGCAATCTCCGGATCGGTGTACGTCACCCAGGGCATGACCAAGCTGCTGAGCGTCGATCGTCCCAGCCCAAAGGGGGCAAACAGCGTATTCTTGATCACAATGCGAGCAGCCGCATCAGCCGCATGGGTAAATTTCCAGTCCATGCAAATATCCCCGGCCGCGTAGATGTGGGGATTCGTCGTTTGCAGATAATCATTGACCGCGATCCCGCGCTGGCGATTGTACTCCACTCCAACCGATTCTAGGTTCAGCCCTTCCACATTTGGGGCACGACCCGCCCCCACCAAAATTTCATCGACGGTGATGGAGTCCGGGTTGCCATCCCGAGTAAAGTGAATCACCTTGCCTTCAGACGTAGACTCAACGCGTCTCAAGGCGCTGTTCAGGACTAAATCAATGCCTTCACGAATGAACACTCGCTGCACCACTGCGGCTGCATCGGCATCTTCTTTGTTAAGAATATGGGAACCGCGATGAAACAGAATTACCTGCGACCCCAACCGCTGAAAGGTTTGAGCCAGTTCACTGCCGATCGGGCCACCGCCAATCACCGCTAAGCGCGATGGACGTTCGGTCAAGGAAAACACCGTTTCGTTGGTGAGACAGCCAGCCTGATCTAATCCGTCAACATTAGGAACCGCTGCCCTTGCCCCCGTAGCAATCACGGCTTTTTTGTAGCGCAGCGTTGTTCCGCCTACCGCAATCGTACCGGGTTCAACAAATTGTCCGGCTCCCAAAAACACATCAATGCCTAAATTGCGAAAGCGATCGGCCGAGTCGTGATCGCTAATGCCTGCCCGCACTTGTCGCATTCGGGCCATGACGGCTGCAAAATCAACCTCAATTGAGTTGGGCGATCGTACCCCAAATCGATCGGCCGCTCGCATTTCTGCCACTACCCGCGACGATCGAATCACACATTTCGACGGCACACAGCCAACATTGAGGCAATCTCCCCCCATTAAGTGCTTCTCAATCAACGCCACCTTCAACCCTAGCCCCAGCCCCGCTGCCCCGGCCGCTACCACTAATCCTGCTGTACCCGCCCCGATCACAACCAAATCATAGCGATCGCGCGGTTGCGGATTCGTCCAGTCTGGCGGATGCACCCGAGACACCAAACGCTGGTTGAATTCGTCCATGGGGGAAACAACCACAGGTTGAAAGGCAGATTGAGACACGATTAGCTCCTGAAGAGATGAAGGATGAAAGGAAAGATTAGCTGGTTCTTTTTTCGGGCAGAGTGTCCGGGTCGATCGACTCTGACAGTGCTTTTCGAGCCAGGCGCGTTACATACAGGGTTACGGCGAGTGTTGCCAGGAACCCGAAAATGCGGATTGCCCATTGCACAGTAGGGTTGGTGGGCTGCTCATTGGTACCGATTAAAGCCAGATTGCCAGCGAGCGACCCCAGATAGACGTACATGATCGTGCCAGGAATCATACCCACACAGCCCAATATGTAATCTCGTAATGAGACTTGGGTGAGACCAAAGGCATAGTTAAGCAAATTAAAGGGAAATATAGGAGAAAGACGAGTTAATAGGACAACCTTGAACCCATCGCGGCCAACTGCCTCGTCGATCGCCCGAAATTTGTCATGGTTGGCAATGCGTCGAGCTACCCACTCGCGCGCCAAATAGCGTCCCACCCAAAATGCCAGCGTGGCGCCCAGTGTAGCCCCAACGAAAACATACACCGAGCCTTGGATGACGCCAAACACGACTCCGGCTCCTAGGGTCAAGATAGAACCCGGCAAAAACGCCACTGTCGCAATGATATAAATCGCGATAAAGGCGATCGCACCAACCCACCCCAACTCATCAATCCACTGCAAGCTGTCGCGCAGCCAGTCTTGAGGATTGAAGCCATTATTCATGACAGGTTGGGACCATACTGGAGTTGGGGTCAGCAGCAGCGCAATCGTCGCCAACCCCACGATCGCCATCAAGCGGGTTGATTGGGGCGACTTCAGCCACAAGGTGAGGTGTTTGACAATGAAGGCAACCATCATTCCTAGATTCCTTGCTGCAAGAATGCCACTTGTTCAACCTCAATCGAACGGCTGATTGAGCTAGCATTCTGCCTCTACTGTAGCGGGAATTGTCGGTGCGATCGTGATGAGGGTCTGAAGGAAATCTGAGGGTTGGCTGAGCAAGCGATCGAAGGTTGGGAGGTTTAGGGTTGGGAGGTTTAGGGGACAGAATTCTCTGAACATCATGGACATCCGTCAATTAGTCACTAACACAATTAGTCACTAACAATGCAAGATCTTTCAACTTCTGCGCCGATCGATCATTCGTCGTTGCCCATGTGGACAGAGATCGAGAACAGGGCAGCGATCGCAAGCAGGGTTTTTGTAATAGCAGCATTTCTGCCCGTGCATCATCATCACTTCGTGGTTGTCGTATACCTGTTGGGCAGTCCATTCAGCAGGCAGTTGGGCTTCTAGAATGGCATGAGCTGGACCAACACTGATGGTTCCAGCAATTAGCCCAAGTCGAACTGCAACACGGTGATGATGGCTGTCTACTGCTAAAGCCCGTCTTCGCAATCGACTAAAGGACAGGACAGCAGCACTGGTTTTAGGGCCCACACCCGGTAACGACTCTAACCAAGCTCTGGCTTCTGCAACAGGCATCTCGCTCAGAAAACTCAGCGATTCATCGTCACATTGTTCGTGAATTCGCTGTAGGACGTGTTGAAGACGAGGCGCTTTTTGTTCTGCCCACGTACACGGCGCGATCGCCTGCTCAATCATTTCAGTGGGTGCTGTCCGGACTGCTTCCCAAGTGGGAAACTGGTGAACTAATTGTTGAAAAGCCCGATGCGAGTCTGCATTTTTTGTGCGATGAGACAATAATGCCGCAATAAGTTCACTGAGCGGATCAAGATCGCTGAAATAGGGAATTGGACAGCCATAAAGGGCACACAGGCGATCGTGAATCAAAATGGCCTTGTGCTGAAGTTCTGGGTCGGGGGGCTGAAACAACAAGCGCTGACAAATTGTGATTCGCTGTTCCTAATTTAGCAGCGTTTCCTCCTTTGGAAAAACATCCTGTTAGGGCGAGAGATTGCCTGATGCCCAAACTTCAATGCCATCATCCGCCCCAACAACTATCCGAAGCTTAAGACGATAGGTAGCGATCTTAAGCTTCAGATAGTGAGTCAACAGGAACCAACGCTAGTCTAATCCGTCTAATTTAAGGGCTATACCAATTAAATCGTGACGGCAACAGATGAGACCCCTCCCAAACTCCCCTTACGAAGGGAAGGTGCCGCAAGCGGCGGGGCGATCTGGCGTAAACGCTATATAGATCAGCACTATTTAGATCAGTACTAGTTTTGCCGAGAAGGAGATTCTTGTTCGGCAAGCTGCACAAATGGATTGGTGGGAGGCACAATCTGACGAGCGATTGCAGGTTGTAGAGCACTGACCGCCTCTTGATAATAGGGGTCATCTGGCGTACCAATTAAGCTCCGATCGGCCGATAGCGTTTGCCGCTGCTGGTTGGTTAAATTGACTTGAATATCAGGTGCAATGCCACGATGACTAATATCAGTGCCCCGAGGGGTGTAGTAATGGGCCACCGTCACTGCCAGTCCCGAGCCGTCCGATAAAGAATGCACAGATTGCACTAACGCTTTACCGAAGGTGCGGTTGCCCACCACGATCGCCCGCTGATTATCCATCAACGCTCCGGTCAAAATTTCACTAGAGCTAGCCGAATGACCGTCCACTAAAACCGCCAAGGGCAATTCAGTTAATGCGGTGTGGTTCGCCGTAATTTCGTGACTGTTGCCGCTGCGGTTAACCGTTCGCACAATAGCTCCTTCTTCCAGCCACATGCGCGAAATATCGATACTGGCTTGCAACAGTCCGCCCGGATTGCCACGTAGATCTAGCACAAAGCCATCTGCTCCTTGATCGAGGAGGGTCTGAATCGCTTGCCGCATCTGTTCAGGAGCATGACTACTGAACTCGGTTAAACGAATGTAGCCAATTTCGTGGGTGCTTTCGGCTCGCAGCGAGTACGAAACATTGGGCACTTCAATGCGTGCTCGGGTAAGCGGTAATGTCACCGCTCCTCTCCCATCTCGATCGACCCGCAGCGTAATTGGCGTTCCCGCTTCACCTTGAATTAGGCGAGACGCCTCTTCAACTGTCATGCCTCGCGTAATTCTGCCGTCAATGGCCACAATGCGATCGCCTGGTTGAATTCCGGCCTGACTAGCGGGTGAGTTGGCGATTGGCTCAACGACCACTAAGGTTTGGGTTGCTTCATCCCGTTTGAGGCGAATCCCAATCCCTGAAAGCTCACCACTGGTTTGATTGGTAAGGGCTTGAAACTGCTTTGGGTCAAGAAATCGAGTGTATGGATCTTCTAATTGTTCCAAGGCTTGGCGGAGGGCTGTGTAGGCGTGCTCCATTGAACTGTAGTCTTGGCTCAAAAGCTCCTGACGAACCGTCATCCAATTGACTTGGTTAAAGCTGGAATCAACATATTCGCGATAAACAATTTGCCAAGCCTCATCTAGAATCGCTTTCGGACTGTTGTGAAATGTTGCCTGTGCTGTAGAACCAAGGGACGACCCTAAAAACGACAAAGTGGCGGTTGCGGCAATGGCTCCGCTGTACAGAAGTCTGCGCAGCAGAGGGGAGAGGGAGACCGTTCGATTCATAGTTAGCAGTAACCCAGGGACTTAAGTGGAAGATCTAGAAAACGGGATCGAGCGATAGGCGAAACTGCGACTTTTTGCATCGCCGCTCAAGCACAGCAAGAAGCGTGTGGGCGACTCAACTGTAGCCCGATTCACAGGGAAGCACCGCTGATGGAAAGGATCAAGGGAAAAATCAGTGAGGAGATTTTAGAGGTATGCGCAAAGCTGCTACCAGACGGAAGCTAGGCTATCCCGTAGGAAAGTAGCTGTTGTGCATTCCCCGTTTTAGCGTAATCAAGGAATAGAACTCGATTTCTTAGACAAATCTCCAGATTGCCAAGGTGGAGTAGTGGTGAACCGGGTTTAGAGGCTGCATCCCCTAACCGCTGTTCATATTATTCCCAATCCTATTGAGATCCCGGAATAGACTGAAAGCATACTTTACACTCTTGCCCAAACGCTGCTTGATTCTTCAATAAAGACTCCGTATAAATACGATTCCTACACAACAGATTCCGGTACGAACCACGATCGCTTCAGCAAGATCAAGGCCACAGAACTTACTTTTGACGAAGATGTTACGTTTGCTTTACAAACCCATTCCAAAGATCTAGGAAACGTGTTGGGGGCAACACTAAATCTTCATCTTTTTCTGGGAGGATCTAGGATGAACGATACTGCTTGGATGGCACCGTCGATCGCTGCACTTGCGACCGATCGTTGAGGTCAAGCTAGCAGGTGAGCGAATCAGACTAGACAACAGCACCATGCCGGATGTGAAGAAACAATCCCCCACCATTGACTTAACGAGCAGAGAATATTACGTCAATCGCGAACTGAGTTGGCTAGATTTCAACTACCGAGTTTTGCATGAGGCGTTTGATGAGCGTACGCTGTTACTAGAGCGGCTGAAGTTTTTAGCGATTTTTAGCTCTAACTTGGATGAGTTCTTCATGATCCGGGTGGCGATTCTAAAAGATCAAATCGATGCTTTAGAAGTCAAGCTTGCCCCCGATCGGCTTTCTCCACAGGAACAAATGACGGCGATTGTGGAGCGATTAAGTCCCCTGATTGCCCAACAACATCAGCACTTTGAACAAGAACTGCGCCCTAAGCTCAAAACTGTGGGGGTGCATCTATTAAGTTACAGTGATCTCAACAAGGAACAGCGCACCTATCTGCAAACTTTCTTTCAGAAGCGAATTTTTCCAGTTTTAACGCCACTGGGAGTCGATCCAGGGCGACCGTTTCCGCTGATGTCCAATCTCAGCCTCAATTTAGCTGTAGCGCTGAAGCGACCTCGGACGGGTCAAACCCTGTTTGCTCGGGTAAAAATTCCCAATCTGCTACCTCGCTTTATCGCTCTGCCACCAGACCTATACCCTCAAGGACAGGCGATCGTCTGGATGGGTGTCCCTCTAGAGCAAATTGTGGCGCATAATCTTTCGTCGCTATTTCGGGGCATGGAGATTTTAGAATCCAGTGTGTTTCGAGTCACCCGCGATGCCGACTTTCCAGCCCAAGAAGATGGCGCCGACGATCTACTGGTGGCGATCTCTCAAGAACTACCGAAACGACGCTTTAAAGGGGATGCCGTGCGGTTGGAAATTCAGGCGTCGGCATCCGAATTTGTGCGCGAGAAGCTGGTAGAAGGGTTAAAGCTGAGCGAGCAAGATGTTTACAACATTGATGGCTTATTGAACCTGAAAGATTTGTTTTTCTTCGGATCGATGCCCCTACCTGACCTGAAAGACCCACCGTGGACTCCGGTGGTGCCGCCGCGCTTTCAACGGGCCGTAGAAGCAGAAAAAGTCAGTAGCTTACTGGATACCAGCGATGTGGAAGATTGCTTTTCCATCATTCGACAGGGCGACATCTTGGTACACCATCCCTACGAGTCGTTCACGGATTCAGTGCAATTTTTCATTCGCCAAGCTGCCGATGATCCGAACGTGCAAGCTATTAAAATGACGCTGTACCGCACCTCTGGAGATTCACCGATTATTCAAGCTCTGATTCGAGCGGCTGAAAACGAGAAGCAAGTGGTGGCGTTGGTAGAAATCAAGGCGCGGTTTGACGAAGAGAGCAATATTCAATGGGCCCAAAAGCTGGAAGAGGCAGGAGTTCACGTAGTTTATGGCTTCGTGGGGCTGAAAACTCATACCAAAATTGTGTTAGTGGTACGGCAAGAAGGCGAAGACCTACGGCGCTATGTTCATGTCGGAACAGGCAATTACAATCCTAAAACTGCCAAGCTTTACACCGATTTGGGGCTGTTTAGTTGCCGTGACGAGTTGGGAGCCGATCTCACTCAGTTATTTAATTTTCTGACGGGCTATGCCGAAGAACATGCTTATCATAAGCTGTTGGTTTCACCAATCAGTATGCGCGATCGCATGATTGAGATGATTCAGCAAGAGGTAAAGCACGTTCAGCAGGGCAAGCCGGGACATTTGATTGCCAAAATGAATTCCTTGGTCGATCCACAAATCATTACTACTCTGTATGAAGCGTCACAAGCGGGCGTAAAAATTGATTTAATTGTGCGAGGTATTTGCTGTTTAAGAGCAGGTGTAAAGGGGGTTAGCGACAATATTCGTGTGATTAGTATCATTGGTCGCTATCTTGAACACTCGCGGATTTTCTATTTCTACAACGATGGTGACGAAAGGGTGTACATTGGGAGCGCTGATTGGATGCCGCGCAATCTCGATCGCCGGGTGGAGGCTGTGACGCCCATCGAAGATCCCGAACTCGCTAAACAATTGAAGGATTTGTTGGACCTGATGCTGAGCGATAATCGCCAAGCTTGGGAACTGCAAGCAGATGGAACCTATGTACAGCGGCAACCTGGCAAGGATGAACCCGAACGCAGTACCCACAACTTACTGATGGAACAAGCCGCCCGATCGGCAGCAATACTTTGAAAGGCTAATGTGAGCTTTAAATGTAGGCTTGTTAGTTCTTTAATCCGGTTGCAGCCATGCCACGTAGAAACTGTCGCTGGCTGACCAAAAACAGCAGCACAACGGGAATGGTGGCGATGATAACGGCAGCCATCAACACGGCCCAGCGGTTAGTGAATTGCTCTTGAAATTCTGCTAGGGCCAACTGTACAGTTCGCAGTTCTGGACGGGTAGTGAAAACGAGCGGCTTGAACAAATCGTTCCATTCACCAATGAAGGCAAACAGAAATAGCGTTACCAAGGCCGGACGGGCCAACGGTAATACAATTCGCCACAGGATTTGAACACGATTGGCTCCGTCTAGAGCCGCAGCTTCCTCTAACTCAACGGGAATGGTTTGAAAATACTGCCGCATCAGAAAGATGCCAAATCCGTTAGCGGCAGTGGGCAAAATTAGGGCCCAGTAGGTGTTAATTAAATGCCCCCATTTTAGAACAAGAAAAATGGGAATTACTAGAATTTGAAACGGAATCACCAGCGTCGCCAAAACAATCAGCAAAATGGCTTGTCGCCCTCGAAATGACAGTCGGGCTAAAGCATAGCCGGCCAGTGCCGAGGTGATAATTTGAAATGCTGTCACCGCTAACGCCACGATTGTTGAGTTGGCAAACGCCAGCAAAAAATTTCCTTGCCGCCAGGCTTCTTGATAATTGGCCAATGTCCAACCTGTGTTCATGGCTCCGATATTTGAAAGCACGTCAGCCGGGGTCAGCGACGCTCGCAGCACCACCGCCAAGGGATATAGCACGAGTATTGCCCCCAGAGCCAGCAGGATGAAGACTAGCCAAGTGCTGGCTTGCCTCATAACGGATGAAGGCTGCAAAGTAGTGGAATGAGTAACGTCTGTGAGCAGGCGATCGGTTTCACTGGAAGTCATCGCTGTCTTATAGCCTTCAACCAATAGAAAGTAAACTCATCATAGAATTAAATCTATGTATTGTGTTTCATTGATAAATCAGGAGAGCGGAACGAATCGTCTATAGTAGACAAAGTTCCAATTTATTTCCTGGGTCTTATTGTAAATTCCCACCCCCTCCCGGTAGGGTGAGATCTGAACAGATTTTTGGCTATCGTAACCAGGAAATTGACCTTAGTTGTGAGGTCAGACAAACATTAGCTAGTTGTAGCAATGAGGAGACAACGGAAATTATGCAGCAGCTTGACATCAGCCCAGAGATTGATTTTCACAGCGAAGCATACAAAGATGCCTACAGCCGCATCAACGCGATCGTCATTGAGGGCGAGCAAGAAGCATTTGCAAACTACAATCGACTGGCTGAACTGCTGCCAGACTCGAAAGAACAATTAATCAGCTTGGCGAAGATGGAGAGTCGCCACAAGAAAGGGTTCCAAGCTTGTGGCAAAAACCTGCAAGTGACCGCCGATATGGACTTTGCTCAAAAATTCTTTGCTGATTTGCACCGCAACTTTCAGGAAGCCGCTGCCGAAGGTCGGGTTGTCACCTGTCTATTGATTCAATCACTGATTATTGAGTGCTTTGCCATTTCGGCGTACAACATTTATATTCCTGTAGCAGATGACTTCGCTCGCAAAATCACTGAAGGCGTGGTGAAAGACGAATACATGCACCTCAACTTTGGGGAAGAGTGGTTAAAGGCGAATTTTGAGGCTTCCAAAGCAGAACTGGAGGAAGCTAACAAGCAAAATCTACCCCTGGTTTGGCGGATGCTGAATGATGTGGCCGCAGATGCAGAAGTGTTAGGCATGGAAAAAGAAGCGTTAGTGGAAGATTTCATGATTAGCTACGGCGAGGCGCTTAGCAATATTGGCTTTACCACCCGTGACATTATGCGGATGTCTGCTTACGGACTATCGGCTGCCTAGACCAACTTGGTAGAGAAGGTGGGCAGTGCCCACCCTACAGCAGCATTACAATTCACTCATTAGAAAGGTGGCAATTCTCCAGGGTGCGATCGGGCTAGGCGCTTGAGTAGTTGGGCGCTCTAGTAAATTAGCCGACTTCACAGCCTTAACGTTGAGCCGTTGACCCAGAATGGGGCTGAACCCACTTGACCAGTCAATGGTGGCGGACTGTCCGTGGCTTTCGTAGCAGCGGATTATCCATTGATCTGGCGATTCTTCTGATCGCTTGAAGGCCGAAAGCACAAGGTTATTGGCAGATAAGTTCACGAATTGCCCGCTACTAGGGAGTGGAGAATGGGGAGTGGGAAGCGATGCGGTCGGTTGTGTTTGCACAATTCGCAAGGGTTGATTCAGTTCATAGCCGCGTCGGAGTGTGTGGGCAGTTTGCCAATTGCGATCGTGTGGATAGACCGCATACGTGAATTGGTGTAGGCCGCGATCGGCGTTGGGGTCGGGCCAGGCAGGGCTGCGCAGGAGCGTCAGGCGAATTTGATGCGGTTGGCAGTCATAGCCATGTTTGCCGTCGCTGAGCACGCTGAATCCGTAGGAATTGTTGCTGGCCGTGTCGCTGAGATCAGCCCAACGTAGTGCTGGCACTTCCCACTTGGCTTTTTCGTGCGCAGTTTGGGGACGGGTCGATCGCTGAATGGCGCCAAAGGGAATGTCGTAGGTGGCAGTCGCTGCATCCATATTCAGGGGAAACGCCGCTTTGACCAGCACGTGCCGTTCTTGCCAATCTACCTGCGTTTGAATTTTCAGGACGCGAGCGCCTTTGTCTAATACATAAACTTGATGAAATGTAGATTGCCCTAGTTTGCGCACAACGCGAATGCGAGTCATGATCGCCCCCTTTGCTTCGTACTGAATACTGATTAGTTGCGGTGCAGGCAAGGGATATTGTGCATATTTCGGATCAATATTCCAGGCATCCCAGTATTGTCCGCTGTCGCGAAATGCCTGTAGTTGATTACCAGGACGGCTGAGCATGTCGCGCTTGTGGACACGATCGAACAGGCGAGATAAATTGCCCGTTGTTGGATCAACCGTGACTTGCAAAAACTCGTTCTCTAAAACAAAAACATTCGTTGGCCAGGGTTTTGTCACCGATCGCCCCTCTTTCTCAGGACAGAGCCAGAAGCTGCGATAGCCAACGCCGGGAATATTTTCAGCCAAGAAAGACAAATGCCAGAAATAGCTGCCGTTACGGTTTTCAAACTCAAGCTGTGAGTCGATCGGTCGTCCGTTTAAATCGCAGATCTGCCAGTAACATTTCTGTTCCGCAAAACCGGATTGTTCTACTGAAACCGTCACCACTTCCGATCGAGTCCAGTTCAGTTGGTTGAATACCACGATCGTTCGAGCATTGGTGTGGGGAGGCGGGGGAAACTGAATTTGTTGCGCCAAGGAGTGTAATGCTCGATCGCGAATAGTTTTACCGGTTTGGGCCGCCGTTTCCCAATCCCAGTTAGCATCTATAAACACCTCCGGAATGGACGAGCCTGGCAAAATATCATGGAAGTGATTGAACAGCACTTGTTTCCAAGCCGTTTCGATCGCTGCTTGCGGATAGGGCTGATTCAGCAGCAGCGTGGTTAGCGACGCAAACAATTCCGCTTCGTAGAGCACATCCTCACAGCGACGATTCCACCATTTTTGGTCCGCATGAGTGGTGTAGCAGCCGCGATGGAATTCTAGGTAAAGTTCGTTGTTCCAAGTGGGGAGATTGGGAATTGAGGGTTGGGGGTTAGAGGTTGACCGGGTCTTGATTTCGTCGAGAAAGGTTTGGGCGGTGGTAAATTCCAGTTGCGGAAAGAAGGGAGACTGTTGCCACCGCCGCGCCATTTCTAACATATCGCGGGTAGGGCCGCCGCCATGATCACCTACGCCTGGCAGCCAGAAAGCCGTTTGTTGCTTGGTTTTGGTCTCCCACGTGCGGGCATAGGTTGCCATTTTTATTGGATCAATGCCTTCGCCGATCGGAGCCGAGTTGAGGCTGAGAATCTTTGTGCCATCCAATCCTTGCCACCAAAATAGATCATGGGGAAATTGGGTGGTGTCATTCCAGCGCAGCTTTTGCGTCACAAAGTATTCCACGTCACCTTGCTGAAGAATTTGGGGAAACTGCCAGCAGAAGCCAAACGTATCAGGCAACCAGGCAATGATGCTCACTTGACCAAACTTCTCTTTTACATAGCGTTGCCCATACAGCACTTGCCGCGCCAGCGATTCTCCGTTGACGAGATTCAGTTCCGGCTCGATCCACAGTCCCGCGATCACCTCCCATTGCCCGGCGACTATCTGGTTTTTGATGGCTGCAAATAGCTCTGGACGGTTATTTTCAATCCAGGCATAAAGTGCAGGGGTTGAGTGTCCAAAGATTAATTCAGGAAATTCTTGCTGAAGCTGGAGCACCGACTGAAATGTACGTTCTGCCACTTGCCAGGTTTCACTGACGGGCCACAGCCAGGCCAAATCCAGGTGAGCATGTCCCAATAGCTGAATTTTCCGGTGTTTGAGTAAACTGCTGAGCGGTTGAAGTTGTTGCCGCAGTGCCGTCAAACCTCGATCGAAACTGGCACGATCGGTGACGGTCAGTACCGACCAAGGCAACGTTTCGGTTGCCGTTGCCACACTGGCTAGTTTGTCGGGAGCGAAGGTTGTGAGATAGTCCTGCAATACCGCTAGCTCATCGGCAACAAAGCTCGGTTCTGGTGGATTCAAGCTCTGATTGGGGCGTTCATAGAAACAGATCGATCGCACCAGTGCCCCATTATCGTGTCCCGGACTCACCAAACGAATTGCCACCTCGATTGCATCTTGAATGTTTACCGATGCACTCAGCAGAATGCGCGTCACCGCATCAAACAAGTCGCCTTCCTGTACCAGTTTGCCGTTGACATAAATTTGTGCGTTCTCTGCCCACCACGTCAGCCCCAGTCGCAGCGTCAACCCTTGCAGATAATAGCCTTGCAAATTATGCGGTACGACAATCCGCTGTCCCAGCCACAACACCTTACGACCTTTGACCCACGTGACATGACCGCGATCGTTGCGTGTCACCGTTGCCCAGCGTTGCCACGTCGTAGACTGTGTTGCTTGAGCAACTGGTAAATCTCCTAAATGCGATCGCCAACCAGCCTGAACATCCAATTGAGTTAACTGCCGCAATCGATGAATTGTGGCGGAGATCCGATCGCCCGCAGACGGATTTTTCAACGCAGCAGAAGTGGCAAAGTTCGTCATATTCCTCGATAAGATCAGAGCAGCACTGGGTTTGTTATACCCAACTTGCCCCACGTCGGACGAAAGATGAAGGATAAAAGATAAAGGATAAAAAAGTTTGTATTTTGTTACTGAGCTTGTCCACCCGTCCTTCACTTCACCCTACTGTTGTCAAGTTTCGCGTTTCGCCTTCAGCCTCTAGCCTTTCTTACCCCCCTCCTGCCATGCCTACTGGACGCTTTCAAAGTCGATTTCTGAGCTTTGTCTCGCAGCAATCATTGCGGTTTCGAGACAAAACAGGTCAAGCATGGCGGCAGATGAAGATTACGGCGGCATGGGGAGCACAGATTTTGCTGTATCCCATCTATGCAGCGTTTCAAACTACGCGATTGGTGAGTCGTCAGATGGGGCAAGCAGTGCAACGAGTGATTCCTCAGCTACAATCCGCTAAGCCGTCGTCTCCAGTTCCCACATCAGCTTCTCACGACGCACCATTCGCATTCACCTCGGATGGACCGATTCAAAATACACTTCAGGCGATCGATGCGGTGATTCAATCCCTACCTGCTACCTCAATTGCGACTCAGTTATGTGCTAGTGAATCAGCAGAGGGCGCGATCGAACACCGTCCTAGCGCTGCCCTTCATGCTATTGCTCATTCAAACCCATCCCATTTATCCGTTCAACGCTTGCAGATTCATGGTGTGGCTTCTTCAATCGATACCCGCTCGTTGGTGCTTGTCACAATTGAAAACCGTATTTTGGACATTTTGACCCCTGAACAACAACGCCACTTGCAACAACGCATGGTGGCTGAACTCGTGACCTATCACCAACAGCGCCGATCGCTTCAGTCTGCTCGATCGTTCAACTTTCTACCGCTGCCTGCCGACCGTCCCAATGCCTTTTTGCCAATTCGGGCCTTCTATCGCTTGATGGCTTGGATGCAGACAACTCCGATTGCAATTGCCACCAATCTATTTCAGGAATCGCACCTGGCCCTATTGCATGCCGCAAAAACAGAGGCAATCGCCCACCTACCAACTGCCCAATACTCCTTGCGATCGGCAGATCGTCCGTGGCTTCGTTTGAATCAAGCTTTTGATGGGGTGCTCGATCAATCGGCTATTCCATCCTCTTCAGCTTCTAGGCAGCTTTCCTCCAGTCAAGCGTCTGCCCCAGCGGCCCCTTCGATCTCACCTTCCGTCCCTCAACCTTGGCTAACATGGGAGAGCCTGTTTCAGCAACGCCCGACTCCACCGTCTACATCCGAATGGGATTTGTTTCATCCGGCTCCTGAACATAAGCTCGTTACACGGAAATCTTCAGCCATTCGAAACCAGCGATCGACCAAGTCATCTGGAGATGTTACTCCGTTGTCCGAAGACGTGCTATCTCCTACGGTATTTACTCCTCAACCTTCCAACCTTGCCACCGCAGACACCCCTACCACTGAAACGGGGATTTCTACCACCTGGGTGGATATTGATGCCGAAGTCCAACTGGTTGCTTATGTCAAACACCCGCTGGAACAACTACTTGACTGGCTCGATCGCGGGATGGTTTGGATCGAAGAGAAACTTGCAAAAACCCTTTCTTGGCTGCGCGATCGGTTATCTTAACTCCCACCCCCTAACCCCACCCCTACCTACCTTGACCAAACAACGCCTCGACACCCTTCTTGTAGAACGGCAACTCTGCAACTCTCGCCAGCAGGCCCAGCGGTTGATTCGGGCAGGCGAGGTCATGGTCAATCAACAGGTAGTGGATAAACCTGGAACCGAAATTGAAGAGGTTGCCGAGATTCAGATCAAACACCGATCGCCCTATGTTTCCAGGGGAGGGGAAAAACTTGCCAAAGCTCTACAAGAATTTAATGTGCCAGTGAGCGATCGGGTGTGTCTGGACGGTGGCATTTCGACGGGTGGCTTCACCGATTGTTTGCTGCAAGCCGGGGCAAAGCTGGTATATGGCATTGATGTGGGCTATGGGCAAGTGGCCTGGAGTTTGCGTCAAGATGCACGTTTGATTTTGCGGGAGCGCACAAACTTACGCCATCTCACGCCCGCAGATCTGTATGCAGACAATCGACCGCTGCCTGACCTTGGTGTAGTGGATGTATCGTTTATCTCCCTCACCAAAGTTCTGTTGCCCCTTTGGCATTTGCTGCAACCGCCGCGTGAAGTGATTTTGCTGGTGAAGCCGCAGTTTGAAGTGGGGCGCGAGAAGGTCGGCAAAAAAGGTGTGGTACGTGAAACCCGCGATCAGGCAGAGGCGATCGATCAGGTATTGCAAGCAGCGCAAGCATTGGGTTGGGACTATCACGGCTTAACCTGGTCGCCCTTATTAGGACCAGCCGGTAATATTGAATATTTGCTGTGGTTAAGTGAACCGCAACAGAGTGAGCGCGATCGATCAACGCTTGATATAGCTGCACTGGAGCAACTGACCAAAGCGGCGCAGCAGTCCTTGCGACAGTCCATGACTTAGCTGTCCCCCTACTGTTTCGTGCGCTCAAGCCTGATACAGTGGAATAGCTGTTGTATCACCGAGAGGACCGCCGTTCCACCTATGCAACGACTGTGGGATGTTCTCAATATTGTCATTTTCTTTTTGCTGATTGCGTTTATCGGCAATAGCCTATTTCGGTTGGTGATGTTCTACCTACAGGGTGCTCCAACTCCGTAATAACCAATTAGTAGTCAGAAGCAGAGGAATTTATCATGGCGAACGCCTTTATCCCCGAAATTAGCGATCGGATCTGTAGCCACATGAATGATGATCATGCCGATGCTGTCGCCCTGTATGCCAAGGTGTTTGGCAATGAACCCGACACGATTGCCGCCACAATGCAGAAGATTGATGCCCAGGGGATGGATCTAACTGTGCAAACACCCGATGCCCAGAAATCTGTGCGCATTGCCTTCGATCATGATTTACAAGATGCGGAAGACGCACACCACACATTAATTGCTATGGTGAAGCAAGCAAGGCAGGCTGGCCCCTAAGGAATGGGGGGTATCTTTCTCTTTGTTTGACTGATTGGCTGAACGATGGGCAGGGTAGGGGGTGGAAGCTCTAGGTCCAGCGGAACAGTATAGCGGCTATAAACGACTGTGCCCGGTTCCCAGGGAGCGTACCAATGCAGATCGTGATGAACTAAGTAGGTTTCAGACTGCGCCGACCAGTGGAACTGCACCAAACCAATATTGTTGAGACCCACCACTTCGCGCCCTTCTTGCAGCCAGCGGTTATGCCAAAAGTGCTGCACAAACCAGTGTGTCAAGCGGTGTAGCCAAGTTTGGGGTGGACGAGTTGACAGGCTCGATCGCACCGACACCCTTTGAGCAGGTTGGCGCTTGCTCCATTCGATATGGTATCGCCAATCGGGAAAAGCTTGGGGCAGACGGACTGCGATATCCCAGGCTAAGTTGCCATGAGTACGGTGCAACCGCTGAACATCGGGGAGATGAGCAGGCGGCGGCAGGGGCTTGGTAGAGCGAAAGCCCAGAAACGATCGGACTTTGAGCAATTCTACAGGTTGTGTCCATCCAGCCCAATCCTGCGGTTTTTCTGCCACCAGCGATTTAATTTTTGTGTGTACAATGCGGGTTTTAAGCTCGGCGTTTTTGATAGCGCTGGAGGTTAGTTGCACCAAAACGTGGGGTTTTTCGGATCGATCCGGTTGAATTCGATCTGCCTGTAACAAATCCACCCGATCGTTCTCCAGTTGACGAGACCAATAGTGCAGACACACGGTCGAGCCATAGTGAATATCCCCAGAGAGGACAATAATTCGATCGCGTTGCTCAAACAGGGTATTCAACAGCTTCGAGAAGGCATGCTTATTGATGTTCCAGGCATCTCCCACATCGTTGTGAAAGGTTTTGCCTTGTTTCAGGTTCCATGTTTGTACCCAATCGATCGCTTCCAGGCTCACCAAGTTGGTCGGGGCCACAACCAAAGTAGCTTCTAGCGGAAATTGTTCGGTTTGCCGACGCTGCCTCGACGACTGCATAGTTTGTCGTAACTGGCGATCGAAGGCGGTCGGACTAAGCAACATAGGCGGTGCATTGGTGGGCTGATCGGCAGGATAGCCGCGCCAAGTTCGAGTATCAAGCACTATCGCCTCATAGCGTGGACCTCGCACAACATAGTTCCACTCCAGCGCCTCCTTAGATCGATCGAGAATCAGCACTTGCCCATCCAGGCGAAACAGGGGGATTCCGGTAGCATCGCGATCAGGAATGCCTAAATAGCGCGCAATGTTTGTCTCGGCCGCTTGATCGGTTCCCTCCGAGGCGGCCCAGCGTTGGGCCGCCAGCAGCAATGATTCTCCCCGTGCTCCTGCCTCAAAATCTTCTGGACGGTTGCCCCAGCCTTGAAAGAGCGCATAGGCCAACATGCCGTTTTGCACCGATCGCCGCCCCAAAGACTTACCGAGCACGCGCAAACACCATTCTCGGTTTAAGTACCAGTCATCGGTTACATCATGATCATCGAAGATCATATATGTAGCGATATTGGCCAAGGCCCGCCGCACTTTTCCTAAGGTTTGGGCAAATGTTTCAATAATTTGGCGCTCTTGTTCCCAGGTTTTCGCCGCCTTGGACGATCGACCCACGGCGTTGGCACCAGGAAAATCCGTCCACAGCACCGGCGACCAAGCAAACAAATAGGTGGCACAGTATTCCCCAAATCCGAACAAGTGGCTTTTAGCACATTCGGGTTGATCATACAGTCCGGCGGTGAATCCGCCTATATCTTCGGCAACTTGGCTCCGTTGTCCCGGCAGTAGGTGGCACGGCAGCAGCGGAGCAACCCCGGAGTGCAACGCTGGATCGATCGGCAATGCTTCCTGCCAACCAAGCAGCGTATCGCCAGCATCGGTCAGCGCCATCAATAACGGATCAGCGACTTCATCGCCATAGATCTGATCGCCAGTGAGAAACAGTTGGTGCGGTCTAGTTTGAGCGATCGTGCAGTGTTGCTCTAGTAAGTCATCGAGAATGGGTAGAGCATCCCGCGCCCCACCATGAGCTTTGCGACAAGAGCCATGCACAATCCGCAGATAGTTCAGATCGTCGGGCGGCAGGCAAAAGCTGGGAAGCTGATGGTCAAAATAACTAACCGACATGCGGGGTAGTGCCATAGAATTAAGCGCCTGTGGTAGGCTCCATGGCTCTGACTCCGACGAGTTGCCAACCGTCGATCGCTGAAATTTCAGATCATAGACATACACCTGTCCGGGCGTTAAGCGCTGCTGGGTGGTTCGGGCGGTTACTGCCACTAGATGCAGATGTTGTCCGATGGAAATGGTGGCTCGGCTGCCCTGCATCTGCAACTGGTCGATCGATCGGCCTTCTCCTTCCGTTGCATACACCTCCAGTGTCACATCGCAGGCCTGTCGCAGTGCCACCCACACCGTCACGGCATCTGGCTCGGTTCGTCGCAGAATGGGCCCGGCTAAAATCAGCGGCAGGTGGAATAGGCGATCACTTAGCGGAGTCCAGGACATAACGATATTGTTGATGAAGGAGCAACTTTTAGACGAGAGAACCGTTTAACACCGAGCCGTTCTCAAATGTGATCTAGCTAAGCTAGCATAGAGCGTCGTGGCTTGCATTCAAAGCATTTACATCTATGAAACGTCAACTGCGCCACCTGGTTCGTCTGTCAGGAACGCTGATTTCAGTGTATTACGCCCACATGTTAGAGTATCGGGCCGAGTTATTTTTTTGGGTGTTATCTGGCAGTTTGCCATTTATTTTGATGGGGGTTTGGGTTGAGGCGGCTGAGGGAGGGCAGTTTGGCTTATCGTCGCTTGAGTTTGTACGCTATTTTTTGGCGGTGTTTTTGGTGCGGCAATTTACGATCGTTTGGGTGATTTGGGACTTTGAGCGCGAAGTTGTGGAAGGGAAACTGTCCTTTCGATTGCTGCAACCGCTCGATCCAATTTGGCATCACCTATCTTCTCACTTTGCTGAACGGTTTGCCCGGCTACCATTTTCCTTCGTTTTGGTGGCGCTATTTTTCTGGCTTTACCCGGATGCTTTCTGGTTTCCCAACCTGTCAAGTTTGCTGTTGTTTGTGCTGGTAGTGTTCCTGGCATTTGTGCTGCGATTTGTCACCCAATATGCCTTCTCGATGCTGGCGTTTTGGATGGAACGGGCTAATGCGATCGAATCGTTTTGGTTTTTGCTTTACCTATTTTTGTCAGGCATTGTAGCTCCGCTGGAAATTTTTCCGCCTGCGGTGCGTCAAGTGGTGGAATGGACACCATTTCCCTACATGATTCATTTTCCTGCCAGTCTTTTAGTGGGCTTACCGACCGATTTTTGGCGCAGTTTGATGATTATGCTGGGTTGGATTTTGTTCTTTACCCTTTTAAATCGAGTGTTGTGGCGGCTAGGATTAAAGCGATATTCCGGGATGGGCGCATAACTGCTTGAAAGAGTTGGACATAATAGCGATTTTTGGACAATTGAAGAAACTAACATGCTGTTTAACTCGGTTGAGTTTATTGTTTGGTTTTTGCCAGCAACACTGCTGCTTTTTTTTCAAATTGGCAGATTTGGTTATTATCGTTTAGCCATCGCTTGGTTATTTGCAGCCTCACTAATTTTCTATAGCTGGTGGAATCCCATCAATTTAATTGTTCTCATTGGCTCTATTCTATTTAATTTTGCTATTGGTGCAGGACTTAGTCGATCGCCGCTTCACTCAAGCCTGAAACAAGCTGGATTAGCACTAGGAATTGGATCAAACTTAGCGCTAATCGGATATTTCAAATACGCAAGTTTTCTGGCTGAAACTACTAATGCAGTTCTTCAAACAAATTTTTACTTAGGCGAGATTATTTTACCATTAGGAATCTCGTTTTTTACCTTTCAGCAAATTGCCTATCTAATTGATAGCTATCGTGGCGAAGTGACATCTAGCTATACCTTACTAGATTATTGCTTATTCGTAGCATTTTTCCCTCAACTGATTGCAGGTCCACTCTTGCACCACAAAGAGATTATTTCTCAATTTACTAATAAATCTATCTTTCAAATTCAACCGAATAATTTTGCGATCGGCTTAACCATTTTTGCCATTGGATTATTTAAAAAAATTGTTTTTGCGGATACTGTTGCGGTTTATGCTAACCAAACGTTTGCGACCGTAGCCGATGGTGAATTGTTGACTCTGATTGAAGCTTGGATTGGGGCACTTTCCTATAGCTTACAGCTTTACTTTGATTTTTCTGGCTATTCTGATATGGCGATCGGTCTTGGCAAACTATTTAATTTACAACTACAAATTAACTTTAATTCGCCCTACAAAGCTACTAGCATAATTGACTTTTGGCGGCGCTGGCACATTACTTTATCGAATTACTTACGTGACTATCTCTACATTCCCTTGGGTGGCAGTCGCAAAGGCAACGTTCGCCGCTATATTAACTTAATGATCACAATGGTGCTGTGCGGCTTGTGGCATGGGGCTGGATGGACATTTATTATTTGGGGTGGTCTACAGGGCGTTTATTTGCTAATTAATCATCGGTGGCGATCGCTGCAACCAACCGAGTTAGAGACAGCGCTACAACACCCTCTATGGCGACATACAAGCCATTGGTTGATCACATTTGTTGCC
Source organism: Thermocoleostomius sinensis A174 (assembly GCF_026802175.1). Lineage (NCBI taxonomy): Bacteria > Bacillati > Cyanobacteriota > Cyanophyceae > Oculatellales > Oculatellaceae > Thermocoleostomius > Thermocoleostomius sinensis. Next base: position 802,009 of record NZ_CP113797.1, read on the forward strand.
GTTGTTGTAGGGTGGGTAATTTTTCGTGCACCCAATCTGAATATTGCAGTGGAAATGCTGAAGAGTATGGCCTGTTTTAATGGCATCTCTTTACCCGAATCATTTCAATCAGATCTTTTACAGACTTTGGGGTTTCAATTTGAGGGTTGGTTGCCGAATTTGTCGATCGAAATTGAGCAGTTGGATGATGTCAATGAAGTAGAACCTGCAATGATTTTTACAGTGCTAGCCATACAATTCATCGTGGTACGATTTCTGCCCAATACTCAACAGTGGATGAATTATGACGCATCCATATCTGAACAAGTATCTAATATTTCGATTTTTTTTCAACAGCAATTTCAAAAAACATGGCACTGGCAACCAACTCAATTTTGGGCAATTGTTACGGCTCTAATGACGGCAACTGCATTGCTGAATCTCGCTAAAGTCAGCGAGTTTTTATATTTTGAATTTTGAGTTTTTTGATGAAGCGCCGCAAACATTAGCGGAGGTATAGCTTGGTTACTTCCTACTTAAAAACCTACTTTAAAGTGCTCATTTTAATTCTACTCACGGTTGGATTAATCAATCTCGCTATCGATCCGTTATGGTATGGACAGGGCAATCGCTTAACCGGTATTAATCCACCCTGGAACGAACGCATTTCCAAAACAAATTTACTGTTACAGCAGCCACCCTCAACTTGGAATTGCTTAATTTTTGGTACATCCCGAACCACCCTTTTGGATGTCAATGACTTTAAAACCGATCGCTGTTTCAATTATTCATTTAGTGGTGCCAAAGCTGAAGAACTAGTCACCTATGCCACGTATGCCAAACAAAAGGGAATTCAACCGCGAACTGTCTATGTAGAAATTGAGCCAGATGAATTAAGCCAAAAACGTAAACCTAAAGATTTTCCAGCCATTACTGATCCAATTCCTCGCTACAAGGCGTATTTCTTTTCCTTTGATAGTTTGTGGTTGTCCATTAAAACACTGATACGGGGCTATGACTTTGCTCGGTTGTACGATCGTATGTTTCAGGTTCATGTATCAGAAAACGCGCCAAAATATGAACCCAAGCTGTTAAAAGATGATGAACGAAAGCAATGCGATTTGTCGCGAATTCGCTTCTATGAATCTTTAAAGACAATCTTTCCTGATGCTCGATTTGTGGGGTTTGTAGCTCCAGTTTCCGGTTGGTACATTTTTAACAAAAGCTATTCATCAGGGTTGATGAAGTGTCAACTAGCGGGAATTCATCGGCTTAGCTCCGTCTTTGATGTAGTGTATGACTTTGCCATACCCTCGGCACTAACCACCCGAACTGATAACACCTATGACGGTAATCACTATTACCCCGAAGTGTTTGATCAACTGGCATTGGTGTTGCAACAACCCTCACAATGGCAACTATCACACCCTGACAACAAGACGGTTGGAATTGTGGTTAATCAGTACAATGTGACCGACTATCAGCAGCTTTATGCAGCGCGACTACGCAACTTTTTGGTGCAAATTGGTGAAGCAGAATATTGGCAAGGTTAAAGTGGGAGGATTGACTACACGCCCAAAAACTCAAAGAAACCGTCGTCTAGCTCATAGCCCAACATCTGGGTCATAAATTTGAGTTGGCTGTAACGAAGGTTCCCTTGCTGTTTCATCCAGTCCATCAACACAAATACCTTGTGCATCATGAAAATTTCCAGCGCCTCTGGGTTGAATTGAATGCCTTCCGGGCTAAATTGATGGGGAACTAACATGGCGGCGTAGCGGGCTAACTCGCCGGACTCCCAGTTCAGTAAGATTGGTAGCCAGGGATAGCGAGCATCAAGGCGCACAAACCACAGACGAATTTCAGGAATTTCGGAAAGCTCTCGCGGATCGGTAGCATCGCGAGGATAATCTAGCTCGAAGCGAATTTCTTGTTCGTGAGTGGCGATCGATCCGGCTTGTTGCCATTCATTCAAAATTGTTTCGACGGGCGAAAGATCCAGCGTATTCAATTGATCGGCATTGAGTGTAATGGTGGTTGTCATCCAGACTCTCTAACTTCCTTCGTGGGCAAGCTTCTGGTGGCGGCTTTTCCAATCTTACCGGACGCTTGAACTGGATATCTAGAACAATCGCTTGAAGAATAACTGAAGGCGAGGCGTGGAAGGGGTGGAACGAAGGAGCAAGTCCTAGCTAGACCGAAAGAGGATTAATTAGCATCAATTCAGCGTTCGATCGTTTTGGCTGCGCCTTTTCCTAATATATATTTCTTATATCACTCAACTTTAATCTAAGCTTACATTCTGATTAACACCGTGTCGTTCTAAGGCTGATAATCTGTTCACGTCTTCACCTCGAATCAGCTAGTTTTTACCTGGTCGGCAAGAACTCAACCTAGACCGAATTGCATTCGTCAACATTCACGTTGCAGCACCGTGTGGGCTGACGGATGCCGCAAGATTTTGTGGGATTGCGGGAGCTTCGTTGTGTGGGCGATCGGGTTAATGAGTGAGCAGAGCGGGAACCGTGATTCCGTAAATTAAGTAGGTTCAGTGCTACAGATGGCTGCTTTGTTAGGAGATCAGTCCGCTACATGGGCTGAGGGTTACCGATTGTCTTGCAAGCACTCACTGATTCAGATTGTGCTAGTCATCTGGCTGAACTGCCCGATTGCGTCTTGACCAGTTAACTCGCAGACGAGGCGCTATATCTGTCATAGGAGGATAGAATTTCATGAATGTGCGTTCCAATGGGGAACGAACCTGGCACTGGTTGAAAACCACCAGGTTTCTGTGTCTACTCATTTGTTGTATCTTCTATATCTATTGTGTTGTTCCGATTTCAGCAGTTTGGGCCCAACCAGGTCAAACCCGATCGCCCGACGATCCATTGACGTTAGGAGCGGTGAACCCTGCTCCCGTGAGAATTTGGCCTGTCAATAACACCACTCTGATTACTGGACAACGATTTGACCTGCGAGTAGAAACTACGATTCCTGCCGAGCAACCACCAATGCTGCAATCCCTGACGATTAATGGGGAAGATGTTACCCGCACCTTTCAACAGGGTATCGAGGCAGAAATGGCGATGGCCGGAGGCGAACTGGAAGTAGGAATGCCGCCCGCCGATTCTGGTTTTTTGGGTCAAACATTACGAAACTATTCGTTTGACCAACCGGGAAATTATGAAGTATCGGCGATCGTCACATTGGATGGCGAACCAATTACCGTGACGAATACCTATCGCGTTCAAAATTTTCAACCCGCCGATGGGTTAAACAAAATCATCTTGATGATGGGCGATGGCATGGGAACCCCGTTGCGCACTGGGGCCCGCATCATGGAATATGGCATTCAGGATGGACAACCTGCCGGACATTTGCAGATTGAGCAAATGCCAGAATTGGCGCTGGTATCAACGCATTCGCTCAACAGTTTGATTCCCGATTCTGCCAACACCGCTGCGGCTTGGGTATCTGGAGCAAAAACCATCAACAATGCCCTCAATGCCTTTCCTGATAACACACCCGATAATCCACTTGATAATCCCCGTGTTGAAACGTTGCCGCAATACATGAAGCGCAACTATAACTGGGGCATTGGTATGGTGACGACTGCCTTCCTTACTGATGCCACACCATCGTCCTTTGCGTCCAATATTCGCCACCGCAACCAGTATGAGTCGATCGCCCAGCAGTATTTCGACTTCTACGATGATGCGTTCTATCAACCCGCCACTGGCTACCAAAGCCTGGCCGAACTGACGCAACCCGTAGACGTATTGTTGGGTCCAGGAGCACGTCACTTCATTGGCGATGAAGGTCTGAGCGAACAGCAGTTCAAAGATGGCAGCGTGCGGCGCGATAACCAGGATTTGATTACCGTCGCTAAAGAGCAGGGCTATACCTTCGTAACCGATCTGCAAACCATGAATGCGGCTCCCAACGATCGCCCAATTTTTGGGTTATTTCTTGGGGATTTTCGCCCCGATGCAGCATTGGGACCACAAAATATTCCCTCAGCACTGGACTTGTTGGTGTCTCGCGGACAGGCAACGATTCGCGGTCGTGGAGCGGCCGATCTAAATCCACCGATTCCGCCAGAGTTCGCCACAATTCCTATGCTTGAAGAAATGACGGCTAAGGGTATTACGGTACTAAACACACTGTATCCCAATGGTTGGATGCTGCAAGTCGAATCGTCGCAGTCGGACAAGCTAGCTCATCCCCTCGACCCCGATCGTACTCTGTACGAAGTGCTGACGTTGGATCAATCGGTGGGAGTGGCACGGGCGTTTGCGGCTCAAGAGGGTACGACGCTGATTTTGGTGACGGCTGATCATGCTCAAGGGCAAACGGTTGGCGGCACCGTTGATACGCTAGCTATTCAAGAAGGACGAATTGATTTGCAAGAGGCGATGCGATCGTTCACAGATGCAGGGTTTAGCGACTACCGTGATCTGGATGCCAACGGCTACCCTGATGAGTCTGATCCGCCCAATAAACTAGTGCTAGGAATTTCAGCACGACCTGCCTTCCGCACAGATTTTCTCACCGATGATATTAATCTCGATCCGGCCTTGGAAGAAGACGGGTCTACGCCCAACCCAGCCCGCAATCCCGATGGGTTACTGCTGACCGCTGACCTAGAGCGATCGACCACGGTAGCAAATCACACTGCCGATGATGTGCCCCTTGCAGCCGAAGGACCCGGTAGCTCTTTGTTCAATGGCGTGATTGATAACATCGAAATATTTCAGCGTATGGCAGCCGCCATCAGTGGCGTTCGTGAGCGAGGACAACTAGCCGCCTTGATACCCAGCGATCGACCGTCTGTACTAGCTCAACAGACGCATCCGGCTAGTACGCATCGCACAGCTTACCACAGCTAATTGGAGAGGGAATCATGCTTAATCTCAATCGAGCCATGCGTAACCGTCAAACTCAGTGGCTGCTCCTAGCGGCTACCATTCTAGTCATGACGATCGCCCTACTGCTAGCGCGTCCAGTCCTTCATTTGTGGCAAAAACCACACGGCACCAGTTTACTCTACGGCAAAGTGTCCGATACACGCCACTGGTATGATACCCACGGGCATAACCTGATTACTCATGCCAAAGTCACAATTAACTCGCTGCCACCGCAGACTACCTACACCGACGACAGCGGGCAATTTTGGTTCAAAGGACTGCGGAATATCAACTACCAAATTGCGATTGAAAATCCCTCGGAAAACAATCGGCAATATACCTTTGTCACTCGTGTAGCTGGACGCACCGGACGCTTCTATGATCTCGCCTCAGACGAGAAACACAATCTCAAGGAAATGGATTACTAAGCTTCGGCTAGATGGGTAGGTAAGTCATCAGAAAGCTCCTAGGTTTATAGAGTGTTGCTGAATAGGAGTATAAATTTGCTACCTACCCAGAATTGAGAAACTCCTGACAGCCCCAAAGTCCTCCAGTATTAGGGGATACTGGGGCTGCTAGAACTATCAACACAAAGCCTGAGGTCGCACAAACTTATAACGTGCGGCTACTTAAACATGCTGAGAGCGCCTCACGTTCAAAGCTTGATTTTTTTGATTGTGCCTTGATTGTGCCCTGGACTGATGTCTGGATAGTGCCTGGATAGCAATCTGGCCTAGTGGCTATTGACTAACGTCAGTAACTTTAGCAAGGCATCTTTTGAAGGTTTCACGTCCAGATAGGTCTTAAGCCGATGAGCTACACTCACGCCGTTAATTTCCACATCAACAGCGCCGTTGATGTCCATAATGATGTTGACCAATTTGATGAGCAGTCGCTGGTTGGGAATCTGTCCAACTAGCACCACAACGGCACCCCGCTGATTGATACGCAAGCCACGAATTTCGCTTGGCTCGAAGTTTTGGCTTAATGCTAACGACACTCGTTTCACTAAGCCTTTGTGATCATACTCCCCGAAAAGCCCCACCCGCTCAGGCGGAATGGTTTTGAATAATGGTGTAAAGGTAGACTGACCCATCGATCGCCCTTCTGATTTACATAAAGCAGCACTTACCGAGCGTATATGCACCCTGTCAAACCACTTTTGTCGAATGGTACAGTTTTCTTAGCTTTGATCGACCGCGTTCATTGCACCCATGAATCACAAATTGATCTTGAATCGACTGCACCTTAAGATTCAGTAAATGTTTGTGAAACCTCTATAAAGATACAAACACTCTACCACACAAATCTGTCATCAATACTACACAAGCGTATCAATACAGAGAATCTTGCTTGAGTATACGGAGGTGTCCCCTAGCACGGATCACAGGGTAAAAAATTTCCGAAACTTAGACAGAAGGTAAGTTCTAGAGCAAATATTTGTAAAGACAAAGGAGGTTAAAGCGAATGACAATCTAGTCATTTTCGCGATTAATTTGTGTTTCTTTATACTCAGTATAGCTGGTCAATCGTTTAATAAAGCAGACAGTGCTTTGCTTTTAAGAGAAAAATGGTTGTGATTATTGATTGGTTTAACTAGCTTAAACGCCAAGACGATTGCTAGGCATGAATGGTTCCATCGGGCATTATAACCCCAGCCAATTTAGCCCCTGTTAGCTTGACCATGAGTCGATTCGATACTCCAATGCGTGCTCCTTTCAAATTGGCGCCGCTCAGGTCTGCCCCGCTCAAATCTGCGCCAATCAAATTTGCTCCTTGCAGATTGGCTCGTCTTAAATCTGCTTCTAGCAAGTTGGCTCTAAACAGATTCGCTCCTTGCAGGTTGGCTTCTGCCAAGTTGACTCGATGCAAAAACGCATCGCTCAGATTGGCGTTGCTCAAGTTGGCCTGACTCAGGTTACGACAGGAAAGATCTTTTTCCCGCAAATCGGCTCCTGTAAAATCACTGCCGCTGAGGTCTTTGTCCTTGCGAGCGAAATTTGCCGATCGTGACCCAGATGCCGCGTAGGTTGATGGTTGCGAAGACGGTTGATAAACTCGGCTTTGTGCTGATGAAGATGAAGAAGCAGGAGAATAGGGAGTCTGAGGAGGTTGACTTCGCGAATAGGATGGGCGCGGCGGTGGTTGATAGTAGTGGTAACGGGGCGGAACGGTCTGCGCTGAACGTGGATAGGGCGAATGGGGATAAGGAGAACGAGGTTGATACGCGGATGAGTTAGTCGCTGAAGAGTCGGATGAGGGCGCAGAGGTTTTACGAGCAACATGATGCGATCGCAACTGATCGCGGGCTTGGTTAAATTCTTTCAGCTTGGCATGGGCTTTCTCTTGCAATCGAGGATTATCTTTGGGAAGGCGATCGGGATGCCAAACAAACACTAGGTCCTTATAGGCCTGATTCACCTCCTCTAGGGAAGCCCCCGGTTCCAGCCCTAATACTCGGTAATACCGCTCTAGATCGCTCATCGACGCAATTAGATTGTTAGACAATTACATCTACACCATGAAAGGATGGAATTAACGTGAAATTGTTCGAGTTGGCTGGATACCAGCTAGAGAAACTTCCAGCGAAAGAGAAGGTTTCCTCGACAGCAATAAAGGATATTTTTTATTCTACAAAGCCAGTTGCGGAAGCGATAGATGGGTTAATCTTCCAAGTAACAGCAATTGTCCCCTATGTTACCTGCGAATGCCCTAGTTAGCGTCTCGATTACCGTGTGTAGGAGTTGTAGAAATGATTAAGAATGTTGAGATTTTGTCTGATAAAGCGGCTTTGGTACAGCGATCGCTCGAGTTGGTGCTAGCTAAGATGGAAGCCGCGATCCGCGATCGGGGTCAGTTCACCCTAGCCCTATCAGGCGGCAGCACGCCCAAACCGTTGTATGAAGCTTTAGCAACTCAAGCATGTCCCTGGGACAAACTCCACATCTTCTGGGGGGATGAGCGTTATGTTCCGCCGGATCATCCCGACAGTAACGAAGGGATGGCTCGCAAAGCCTGGTTAAATCGAGTACCCATTCCAGCCACTAATATTCACCCCATGCCCACCGATGCGTCTGATCCAGCCGAGGCAGCCCAACGCTATGAGCAAGACCTACAGCGAATCTTTCAACTTCAGCCTGGTGAAATTCCAGCCCTAGATGTGATTTTGTTGGGCATGGGCGATGATGGGCACACGGCGTCGCTTTTTCCGCACACCGACGCTCTGCAAGTCCACGATCGACTCATTACTGTGGGCAATAAAGACGGTCAGCCGCGAATTACATTTACAGCCCCTTTAATCAATCAAGCTCGTTGTGTCATCTTTATGGTGTCTGGTGTCAGTAAACAAGCGGCGCTGTCGCAAATTTTTGCTTCTACAGCCGATGATGCTGCCTATCCTGCCCGTATGATCCAGCCAGTAGGAGAACTCTGGTGGTTGCTAGATCAAGCAGCAGGGGAAAATCTTGCAGTCGCATCTTAAAGCAACGCTTTCAAAACAGGACTTCAAACCAGGTTTATTGAGAAATGAAACGGAGCAGATCTGTAGAAATACGTAAAGCAATGACCAAACATTCACCGTCAGTCGTAATGATCGTAAGAGGGTGTTAAATCCCTGAGCCTTAACTTCCCACAATAGGTATGATGGGGGACAAGGATCTTTAACTTGTATCGCGCATTTTGATTAGCGATCTAAAGCTAGGTAGATTCAAGCGCTGACCATTCTAACTCTGAGACATTAAGGAATTAGTGGCAATTCTGGAGAGCTTTGCATGACCGTTTGTCCCAATTGCAATCACCATAACCCAGACGAAGCAGTTCATTGCGAGGCTTGTTTTACGCCTCTGCCACAGGAAATGCACTGTCCTAGCTGTGGTGCCATGGTACAGTCTGATGCGAGTTTTTGTGGGCAATGTGGTTTTCATTTGCAGGATGCCACCCAAAGCAATGCTGTGCCGTTGCCTCCTACTGTAGCCGTATCTCCAGATAAAGCTCCTCCTACTGTTCCCATTCAGCCACCAGAAAGTTTACTTGAAAATACGGTTTATTCAAGCAGTTCAACGTCTTCCAGTTCCCCGTTGCCTTCAACTGTTACAGCCCCCAGAAGTTCACCCTCTGGTGAAGAGGGTGCAACCGTGTCTGCACTACCACCCATCCTTGCGGCACCTGTTCCTAATTTGTCACCCGATCTTCCCCAATTGCCCCCCGAACCGATCGTAGAACCTGATCCACTCGCTGCTGAAATAGAGATGTCGTCTAATTCTGAAATTAATTATTCTTCGTCAATTCCGCCCCAAGAAACTGGTGGAATTGATACGTCTAAACCTTCTTTGCCCCACGAAGCTGCATCTCAGCCTCCTAACTCACCCCCTTCAACGGTTTCACCTCCGACGGTCGCCCAAGCTCCAATTTCCTCCGCCCCATCTCAAACGATTCTGCAAACGCAGGTAGCACGGTTGCTGCATGTTCAAACAAATACGCCTGTAGAATTGCCGTCGAATTTAACAGTTGTTCATATCGGTAAGCCAAACGATCGGGTTCCACCAGATGTTGATGTGTCTGGGTTCCCAAGTTCCGAAATTGTCTCCCGTGTCCATGCTGATATCCGTATTGAAGGAGACTCCTACTTCATTGAAGATGTGGGTAGTGCTAATGGGACATACATCAATAATTTGCCACTACCGTCAGGCAATCGCCATCGCTTACGTCCTGGCGATCGAATTGCGCTAGGGAAAGGAGATAAAGTTACGTTTTTGTTTCAACTTTCCTAATTGCGCCTGATCTTCATAAGCTACGTGAATGCCTCAGTTTTATTACTGTCTTCATAAGTTATATAGATAAATCAGACTGATAATTCATACCTAAAGTCTATCGGCCTAGGCTCTTGATTAGGCTCATTTGATCTAGACGTAGTTTTTCGCGTGATTACTTTAACCCTCTTGCATCCGCTCAAGCAGATTCCAATCCAAGTTTGGACTTTTCCAGATGAATCGAAGATTCGGATTGGTCGGTCTACTGACAACCAAGTGGTTCTCTACAGTGCTGTTGTATCTCGCCATCATGTTGAGCTACATCGTGTTGGTAATCAATGGGAAGTCGTGAACTTGGGTACAAATGGTACTTACATTGATGGCAGGCGCATCACTCAAGAACCGGTAACTGATGGGGTGATTATTCGCTTGGCGCGATCGGGACCTAATATTCAAATTCGTATCGGTGATGCGGTTTTGGAAGAATTACAAGACACGGTGAGCGCGCTTCGATCGTTGCCCACTCGGTCTGACCTTCCCCTAATTACTACGGAAATCACTCAACAAGCTCCCGAGGAAGATGACGTTGAGTAGAATTAACTAACTCAGATGAGGCATTGGTGCCACTCAAATTATGGAGTTAGGCAATTCTCTTGATAGACCGTCCTAGACTCGATGCAATCGACCGAGGGTTAGTGCTTTCTATATGGGAATCATCCGCGTGAGAGTTCTAGGAGTTGGCTTCTACCTTTATGCTGAGAAGTAGAACACTCTTCATTTAACCAGCCTGGCAATCCTCCAACCATCATGCAAATTTACTTGGACTACAGTGCCACCACTCCTGTGCGTGCCGAAGCAATGGCTTTGATGCAGCAGGTGATGACCGAACAATGGGGCAATCCTTCCAGCTTACATCAATGGGGACAGCGGGCCGCGACTGTTCTAGAAACCGCTCGGGAACAGGTGGCAGAGTTACTTCAAGCTGTGCCAGACTCGATCGTATTTACATCAGGTGGAACCGAATCCAATAATCTCGCGATTTGGGGCATTGCCCAGCAGTACACGATTCCGCAACATTTGATTATTTCCAGCGTGGAACATTCGGCAATCTCTGAACCTGTTCGCTTGCTAGAAAAGTGGGGCTGGCAAGTCACACGCTTGCCAGTGGATGCACATGGGCGAGTCGATCCGAATGATTTACAAGCTGCATTGCGCCGAAATACTGTTTTGGTTTCAATTATCTATGGTCAAAGCGAAGTTGGGACGCTACAACCGATCGAAACGCTAGGACAAATTGTTCGTGATCACGGGGCATTGTTTCACACCGACGCGGTGCAAGTGGCTGGACGCATTCCCATTAACCTTCAGCAGCTACCCGTTGATTTGCTTTCGGTTTCTAGTCATAAGTTATATGGACCGCAAGGCGCTGGGGCACTTTATGTTAGACCGGGTGTAGAACTGCATCCGCTATTGAAGGGGGGGGGACAAGAGTTTAAGCTGCGATCGGGAACCCAAGCCGTTCCTCTCATAGCCGGGTTTGGACAGGCCGCAGTATTAGCGGCTCAAGAGATGATCAGCGAAATACCACGGTTGATACGATTGCGCGATCGCCTCTTTGATCGATTAGCCGATGTACCGATTCTGGTACCAACGGGCGATCGATTGCATCGGTTGCCTCATCATGTCAGTTTTCATCTCAGCCATGCCGACAGCGAAACGTTGAGTGGTCAAACGATCGTGCGGCAGATGAATCTAGCTGGGATTGGAATTAGCTCTGGGTCAGCATGTCACAGCGGCAAACTGGTTCCCAGTCCGGTATTGTTGGCAATGGGTCTAAGCGATCGGCTAGCTAAGACTGGAATTCGATTAACCCTAGGACGCCATACCACGGATGCCGATATCGATTGGACAGCAATGGTACTAAAGCAAGTCTTAAAACGCCTAGCCTCAGAACCCCTGTTGTCCTCAACAAGCCGATGAAGGATTTACATTTGATAACATTTGATACTCTGTTTGATCTTCTTGATGTTCATCTAGGATGTAATCTCTAGGAATGCACTTATCCTGCTTCTACAGCTTCCACGATGGGTCAATGTACCTCCGAACCAAGCTGATTCCCAGGACTTCTAAGGAACTCCAGCGGGGAACAGCCGGTAGGTTTAGGGTTGGCAACTCCCACAGCCCCATTGATTTATCAGGGTTCGCTCCAGTATCGTCACTCGGATCGGGCAGCAATAGCAGAGGGTTGGCTAGGTTGAACGGTGGTTGGCAGAGGTTGAGCGGCTTCCAAGACCCAGTAGGAGCATCTCGATTGATGGAAGTGCCAGGATAGGTTGTTGTTAGCAGATAGCGAGAACCGCTTTGCTGAAACTGGTGGAGAGCGCGGCAAGCGTCTTGCCAAGATAGGTGAACCAAGCAATCACGACTGATGATCAAATCAACCGAGGGCAATGGATCTTGAGTGATATCTCCTACGCGGAACTGGACGGCTGGAGACGCATAGCGCTGTTGGTTGCCCTCGATCAACTCTGGCACGATATCCATGCCCGTATAAGTAATTCCCTGACGCGGTACGTGCTGCATCCAATTGAAATCACCACAGGGTGCATCTAATATCGATGTAACTTCAAGTTGCTGAAATAGGTCTGGCAGAGCGGCTCGCAGTGCGGCCGTACAAGCCAATTCAGAGCCACGCCCAGACACCGATTCTTGACTCTGCCACAGATTAACTCGACGAATGTGATCGAAGACTCGTTGCATGTCAATTTGCGCGTTAACACCTAGACTTGAAGGATCTCCATCATTGTTGCATGATCAGGGTCTCATGCAGGGTAGATTGGATGCCGACTCGTGTCTCACGCCGGGTAAATTCGCAAACGACGATTAGGTTCTTCGCCAAAGCTGGTGGATTTTAGCCGATAGTGTTCAACCAATTCATGCTGCATTTTGCGCACTTTGGCCGATCGCGGCAATAGTTCCACAGGCTGCCCTCTCGGAATTACAATCTGCTCTACGGCTAAGCGGGCTTCCTCCAAGGCTTCAATTTCATCCTCATCTGCACCTCGATAAAATAACGTCAAATCCATCGGTTCATCGGAGCCAGCCGTATCTAAATGAAGTAACCGCTGCAACGATCGAATCAATTGCGGCAAGCTGTTAGATTTCACTGCATGAATGGGAATTTGTCGCGTTTTGGCCAGTAGCCGTAGTTTTGAGTGGTTCTTGAGGTGCGATCGCAGTGCTAGAACGGCATCGGCACTATCGATATCTTTCGTTAGCACGATCGGCAAGTGCATCGTTTGAATCACTTGATCCAGTTGATGACGACTGATGGCATAGGGATAGACATGCAACGGTAAGTCTTCCCCATTTGGCCCCCTGCTAGAGAACTCGTCCATTGGTTCGATCGATGCCAACGCACCATCCATTGACTCATTCAGCAATTGATCAAACTGTTGCCGATCGGTCAGTATCCGAGAAGAACTGGTTTCCCCAATATCACTGCCCAGGTCATTGCGTTGATAGGACGGCAAGGGCGTCAACTGTCCAGACGTTCGCCAACCACTTCTTGTTGTTCCACTTTTCGCGGGATTACCAAACGGCAGCGGTCGAGCAGCAGGGGGTTGAGCAGCGATCGGAGATTCACGAGTAATGACTACCTCTCCGGCTTCATTCACAGTGCGCACTTGAGGATTCGGTTGTCGTCCGCGCAGCAAGTTATCTACAGTTTCCGACACATCTTCGTGCACCACCCACTTTTGCCGCTCTAGCATCTCAACAGCTATGTCAAAGGTAGGTGGAGCTTTACGTTCCAAAACGCTTTTCTGGCTGCCCCGTCGCCGCGCTTCTTCGTCACCCAAGGTGACAGATTGAATACCGCCTACCAAGTCGGACAGAGTAGGATTCTTGATCAAGTTCTCAATCCGATTGCCGTGGGCCGTGCCTACTAGTTGCACTCCTCGTTCGGCGATCGTCCGAGCCGCTAGCGCTTCCAGTTCAGTGCCAATTTCGTCAATCACGATTACTTCTGGCATGTGGTTTTCGACCGCTTCAATCATTACCTGATGCTGAAGTTCTGGACGTGCCACCTGCATTCGTCGCGCTCGGCCAATGGCTGGATGGGGCACATCTCCATCGCCGGCAATCTCGTTAGAGGTGTCAATAATGACGACGCGCTTGTTTAACTCATCGGCTAACACGCGAGCGATCTCTCGTAGGGCTGTCGTTTTGCCTACACCGGGACGCCCCAACATGAGGATCGATCGCCCGGTTTCTACCAAATCGCGGATCATGCCGATCGTGCCAAAAATCGCCCGACCCACACGACAGGTCAGTCCAATCACTTCACCCGCCCGATTGCGAATGGCGCTGATGCGATGCAACGTTCGTTCAATGCCTGCCCGATTATCGCCACTGAACATCCCAACTCGCTCAACTGAATGTTGTAGATCGCTTTTAGTGACCGGAACATCCGATAGATACTCCGAACCGCTCGGAAATCGTGCTTCTGGATAGCGTCCCAAATCTAAAACAACCTCCACAAGCTGATTACGATGAGGATGGGAGTCAATTTGGGACCGAATCGGTTCCGGCAAAATTTCTAGCAGTTGATTTAAGTCGTCTGTCATTTGAACGGACATGGCAGGTGGTGTCGCAGATGCGTTAAGCCCAATGGTGTCTGATGGTATGGCCGAATGAATTGGTTTATCTGAAGAATTTTTACCGTTAAATGTCATGGATAATCTGGAGATCTAGGTGCAGTCAAACCTATTCAGTAAAACAAACGGACAATTTTCAACCGAACAGAAAGCTCAGATTCGTAACGGGTGACAGGAGTCATGCAGAACTTGCAGAGCGACACTGCCCCCCGGTACTAGCCGCTATCGAGGAATAGTTTGTTTTAAGGTCATAGATGCTTTTAGAGGGAACACTAAGGAATTGGCCAGATGCACAGCCTGCCAAAGCAAGGCGGGAACGGTTTCTAGTCGAAGAGGGGAGGCAGATTGGGGGGGGTGATCACGTTGAAACATTGCCGCGTTAGCCTCATTACCCCCCTGCTCCAATTGCTCTAAGATGGGAGCGAGTAAAACTCGTGCATAGCTTCCATAGGCCACTCCAGCAATGTAGCGTCCTACATCAACTTGTGACCGTAGCAGCCCAGCCGCATGTAGCTTAGCCACCGTGTGGCGATTGGTGCCGCCTGCTAGCTGAACGTGACCGGGTAAACCTGCACTTAACACTTTCTTCCCAAGCTTGACAGCCGCCCGAGTCGTACCATCTCCGATATCGCCACTCATCGGTCTGCCGTCGGTTTGCCAAATCAACGAGCAGGGAAGTGGAGCCATCAGTTCGTAGAGAGACCACAGATAGTCAATCAAACCGTCGTCATCCGGGCAACTAATTGAGATCACCTTCAAGTTCGCGGTAAAGGGAGCGATCGCACTCCACAGTCGTTTAAAGTCGTGGAATCGTCCAACTTGCGTATGAATTTCTACGGCATCCACATGAGCCAATACTAATGGAGCCACAACACTGGGTGCGGCTACATAAGACCGAGTGGTAATTTGTTGTACCGGGCAAATGGGCAGACAGCGTCCACAGCCATAGCAGCGGTTGTCGATGACACCTGCTTCAGACTGGTTAAATACAATCGCCTGGGCTGGACAAACCCTCTCACAGGGACGATCGCACGCTGGAGGGCAAGCTGCTGGATCAAAAGCAGCCTTGCGGAAGTGAGGATCTTCGCCGTCGTTTAGGCTAACCATGAGCCAGGGCAAAGTTGTAGGAAAAAAGCCTTGCCGATTAGCAGCTTCAACTAACTGGCTTGCCGCTTGTAGCGCATCATAGGCGGCGTTAATTACGGCTGGATCTGCGGCGACATCAATACAATCAGCACCAGCCAACGTATACGCAAGAGTGAGACTTCGAACGGCAGGAAGGTGTTGAAAACTGGCTCCACAAATTAGCTTAAACCAGTGGCCCTCCCTTAGGGATCGTAAGGGGTAATACAAATCAGTCACCCTTACATACTAAAAGGCTACAGATAAAATGACTAGGTCACTTATGGCTTTAGTGTACTACAAGGGCAAGAAAACTAAATGTATCGATAATATCGCTGGTGCAAATACTGTCCAGAAAAATGATCCCCGGTAGCTTGAATCTTTGTTTTGCTCGCGTCTTTTGTTAAAACCGATCGATCTGTCGATCCTAAAACGATTAAACAAACTCCCACTGATTGAAATGGTTTTCTCTCAAATTGCAGCGCAGTAGGCGGTGGTAATGCAAAACGATTGCACGAAGCAAGAGGGGATCGCAAGCAACCAAGCCGCCCCTTTCCTAGGCTGCAATCAAAAACTCTTTCAACGGTTTCCACGTAAAGACACGCCCGCCTCCCATCTCAACCACAACCTTAAGCCGAGGCTCTATACCTGGCAAAGTGGTCAAGTACTGTAACTCCTGCTGGGACAAAATTGTTCCTTCCATCATCCAAATCACTAAACCCTTCGCATTGGATGGCAAGCTTTCTAAGGGATACTTGGCAACAGGAGCCACATAATAGCGATAGCCAACTGCTCCTTCGCGTTCAGTATCTTTTTTCCCCAGATGCGGCGGACGCACACCATGCACATTCATTAAATAGGACGAAAGATCTCCTAAACCCCGGGCAGTGATGTTAAGAACTTCATATCCTGCTGCCCGCACACGCCGCTGATATCGACCTTCGTGTCCACCCTCTAGGGGAATTAATATGCCAACTGCCCCCGCCGTTTCCAGTTCCTTGATAAATTTTTTGCCCGTTGTAATGAGTGCCATAGGTTTCTCGTTCAGCTACTGCGCCTTCAAAGATTTCAACTGGAATTTGGAGCGTCTACCCCCTTCCAGCAAAATCTTTAAGAAGATTATAGTGAAGCTCCGATCGCCCAATCAAGCCCTGTCACCCTTCGCTGCATCAGGATAGGTAATGATTAAGTCGTGATATTGATATATAACGCCATCTCTAAATCATTCTCATTCCCCTAAACCGCTTCAATCATTTATCATCAGTTACCATAAGTTACAAACTATCTAATAGTTGTTAAGCCCCCGTAACAGCCCACCCAAACCAATCTTGAGCATCATTGACTTAAAAAAATATTGACACTACCCTAGACAATTTCCTATTTTTTGCTTTATGATTAGTAGCTGTTGCCAAATTCAAGGTGACTTGTTCTCCAAGCTTTGATTGAGCGATTAGATCCACAGGTTGTATTAGGTTTGCCAAGGACCGAGCAGTGGGTGCTTGGACTAGGATGTGTAAGCAGGCTTAATCTCTATCTAGCGATCGGGTTGTTCTTTTTGGGTCAATATTCTCGCCATCTGGGTTTTTAGCGGAGAACTGTTGGTTTGAGTCGGAAAGGATACTGATTAGATTCCACTTGTTGTACAAGTTGTTTCTATTCAAGTCCTGGCTCCTTAAGCTGCGCCAAGGCGCAAAGCAGCTTTTCAATCTTCAAGCCCTCTTGGAGACTTGTGGGGATCAAAACTATTGGCAAGCAATTGATGCTGTCAAACCAGTCTAGATCTTCCGAGGTTAGTTGAATCTGGAGTTCTGTGGGCTAGTAAGTATCATTGCCAGCCCCGCTCTTTTGCAATGTGTAGAACAAGGGAGAGTCCCTACGGTGTCTGTTGGAATTCTTGGCACAAAACTCGGCATGACCCAAATTTTCGACGAAACAGGGGTGGCAATTCCTGTAACGATCGTTCAAGCAGGTCCATGCACTATCACTCAAATCAAGTCCAAGCAAACGGACGGCTATTCTGCTGTTCAAGTGGGCTATGGGGAAGTTGCTGAAAAAGCCTTAACTAAGCCTGAGCTAGGTCATCTTGCTAAATCTGGGGCTGCTCCCCTCCGCCATTTGCAGGAGTACCGCTTGGAGGATGCTAGTCAATATGAACTTGGTCAGCAGATTAAGGCAGATGCCTTTGAAGCAGGACAAATTGTAGATGTAATTGGTACTAGCATTGGCCGAGGCTTTGCTGGTTATCAGAAACGGCATAACTTTAAGCGCGGTCCGATGGCCCACGGCTCTAAGAATCATCGGTTGCCAGGCTCTACAGGAGCCGGTACAACGCCTGGTCGCGTTTATCCAGGTAAACGAATGGCCGGACGCTTGGGCAATACCCAAGTGACGGTTCGTAAACTAACAGTTGTAAGAGTAGACGCTGAGCGTAACTTGCTATTGATCAAGGGAGCCGTCCCCGGTAAGCCGGGCGCGTTGTTGAATATCCTACCAGCTAAAAAGGTGGGACGGAAGTAGGGCAAGGGAAGGTTTGAATTATCGGCAATTTAGCAGCCTCTATAGAAAGAGATAGAGCTTATGGTTAACTGCGTAGTCAAGAACTGGCAAGGAGAGGAGGCTGGACAGGCTTCTCTGGAATTGCGGGTCGCAAAGGAAGAAAATGCGGCACACATCGTGCATCGGGCGCTGGTGCGGCAATTGAACAATGCTCGTCAAGGGACGGCTTCTGCCAAAACGCGGGCAGAAGTCAGGGGAGGGGGACGTAAGCCCTGGCGCCAGAAAGGAACCGGACGAGCACGGGCTGGTTCAATTCGCTCGCCGTTATGGCGGGGCGGTGGTGTGATTTTTGGGCCAAAGCCCAGGGATTACTCAGTTAAGATGAACCGCAAAGAGCGTCGCCTTGCTCTGCGAACCGCCTTGCAAAGTCGGGCAGACGATTTGATTGTGGTGGAAGATTTTGCAACTCAATTGCCGCGTCCAAAAACGAAGGAGTTGGTGCAGGCAATGTCTCGCTGGGGCGTTGAACCAGAAGCAAAGGTGCTACTGATTGTGTCAGAGCGTGATGATAATACTTATCTTTCGGCACGCAATGTCAGTCGTTTGCGATTGATCTCTGCAACTAATCTCAACATTTTTGATATTTTGGCGGCGGATCAGATTGTCGCAACTCAGTCGGCACTTGCGAAGATCCAGGAGGTATATAGCGATGGCTAGATTTGAAACCCGCGATCTCCCAGACATTGTTCATCGTCCGATCGTGACTGAGAAGGCGACTCGTCTGTTGGAAGACAATAAGTATGTCTTTGAAGTGGTTCCTAGAGCTACGAAGGATGACATCAAGGCGGCGATCGAAGATTTATTTGATGTCAAAGTTGTTCGGGTGAACACAATGAATCCGCCTCGAAAACAGCGTCGTATGGGCAGGTTTATGGGACATCGATCCCATTTCAAGCGTGCTGTGGTGACGCTGGCACCGGGTGATTCAATTACGTTGTTCCCCGAAGTTTAAAGGTTGCAGATTTTGGATTTTGGATCTGTCCAGAATCCAAAGGAACTCAAGATCTAAAATCTAGAATTCAACGAGATTGGACTATGGGCATTCGTTACTATCGACCTTACACTCCTGGAACCCGGGAACGGGTGGTTTCTGATTTTGCGGAAGTCACTCGCAGCGAACCCGAAAGATCGCTGACGGTTTCTATTCATCGCGCCAAGGGCCGCAACAACCGAGGCGTCATTACTTGTCGCCATCGCGGGGGTGGGCACAAGCGACTTTACCGCATTATTGATTTCTATCGCAATAAGCACAATATTCCAGCCAAGGTGGTGTCGATCGAATACGATCCCAACCGTAATGCTCGGATTTCACTGCTGCATTATCAAGATGGTGAGAAGCGTTACATTCTGTATCCTCAAGGGCTAACCGTGGGAACAACTGTGGTTGCTGGACCTGATGCGCCGTTTGAAGTCGGAAATGCTCTACCCTTGGGCAACATGCCCTTGGGAACTGTAGTTCACAATGTTGAACTTGTCCCGGGCAAAGGTGGGCAAATTGTGCGGGCGGCTGGAACGGGCGCCCAAGTGGTTGCTAAAGAAGGTAATTTTGTAACGCTGAGGCTGCCTTCGACGGAAGTACGAATGGTACGTCGGGAATGTTACGCAACGATCGGACAGGTGGGCAATGCCGACGTGCGAAATACCAGTTTTGGTAAAGCAGGTCGGAAACGCTGGAAAGGTCGCCGACCTGAAGTCCGGGGTAGCGTTATGAACCCAGTCGATCACCCCCATGGCGGTGGTGAGGGTCGTGCCCCGATCGGTCGTCCGGGTCCTGTCACACCTTGGGGTAAGCCAGCACTGGGGATGAAAACCCGCAAGAAGAAAAAGCTCAGCAATGCCTTGATTGTTCGTCGTCGTCGCCGTACCTCTAAGCGTGGTCGGGGCGGACGCGAATCCTAAAGGTCTTGCACGAAACTCTCCAAGCTTGATCAGAGGTTATTAAACTATGTCCCGTTCACTTAAAAAAGGCCCATTCGTAGCGGATCACCTGCTTAAAAAAATTGAGGTGCTCAATGATAAAAACGAAAAACAGGTTATTAAAACCTGGTCTAGAGCATCCACAATCATTCCCCAGATGATTGGACATACGATCGCCGTTCACAACGGTCGTCAGCATGTTCCAGTTTATGTCACAGAACAAATGGTCGGGCATAAGCTTGGTGAGTTCGCCCCCACTCGTACCTTCCGAGGTCACGCTAAGAGTGACAAGAAGGCTCGTCGCTAAATCAATTTTGGATTTTAGATTGGCGAGTTTAGCAATGATCAAACCAGTCAACATTCAGAATCTAGAATCCAAAATTGCTACAGGAGTAAGGTTATGGCTATTGCGGATAATGAAGTAAAAGCAGTTGCTCGCTATATTCGAATGTCACCGCACAAGGTGCGCCGAGTCTTAGACCAAATTCGGGGGCGTTCTTATCGGGAAGCTTTAATTATTTTGGAGTTTATGCCCTACAAAGCCTGTGAGCCAATTTTAAAAGTGCTGCGATCGGCGGTGGCTAACGCAGAGCACAATGAAGGCTATACTCCGGCTGATCTGGTCATCAGTCAAGCCTTTGCTGATCAAGGTCCCACACTACGGCGCTATCGTCCTCGGGCCCAAGGGCGAGCTTATCAAATTCGGAAGCCAACGTGTCATATTACGATCGCCGTTGCTCCCACTGAAACCGATGAAGCGTAAGTACAGCACATTAATCACCGTTTGATTCAGATAGACAGAGGACGCACCGTGGGACAAAAGATTCATCCAGTTGGGTTTCGTCTAGGAATTACCCAAGAACACAAATCTCGTTGGTTTGCCGATACCGATCGGTATCCCAAGCTGTTGCAAGAAGACTACATTATTCGGAATTTCCTTGAAAAAAATCCAACTAAGCTGAAGAGCTTAGAAAGCCCTGGAATTTCGCAAATCCGCATTGAGCGTAAAGCTGATCAAATCGATCTAGAGGTGCATACGGCACGTCCTGGCGTTGTTGTGGGTCGAGGCGGTCAAGGCATCGAGGAATTGCGAACTGGGTTGCAGCGAGCACTCGGCGATAGCAATCGACAGATTCGCATTAACGTTGTGGAAGTTGCGCGGGTAGATGCTGACGCGGGTCTGATTGCGGAGTACGTCGCTCAACAGTTAGAGCGTCGGGTTTCATTCCGGCGTGTGGTTCGGCAAGCCATTCAACGGGCCCAGCGAGCCGGGGTGGAGGGCATCAAAATTCAAGTCAGCGGCCGACTGAATGGAGCCGAAATTGCCCGCACAGAATATACGCGCGAAGGCAAAGTGCCACTCCATACTCTCAGAGCTGATATTGACTATGCGTACCGTACGGCTCAAACCATCTATGGAATTTTGGGCATCAAGGTTTGGATCTTCAAGGGAGAAATTATTCCCGGACAAGAAGAGGTTGCCCAGCCTGCCAACAATCAACCGCGCCGTCGCCAGCAACGTCGTCGCCAGCAATACGAAGATCGATCGAACGAAGGCTAAGGCAGTGAGGAGAAAGGATTCACTAATCCGGCATTCCTCATCCCTCATCCTTCATCCTTCCAGAGGTACTAGCCATGTTAAGTCCTAGAAGAACAAAATTCCGAAAGCAGCAACGCGGGCGCATGAAGGGAATGGCGACCGTGGGTAATGAAATTAATTTTGGCGATTTTGCCTTGCAAGCGCTAGAGCCTTGCTGGATCACATCGCGTCAGATTGAAGCCAGTCGTCGTGCCATGACTCGTTACATTCGTCGGGGCGGCAAGATTTGGATTCGTATCTTCCCGGATAAACCTGTCACCATGCGCCCAGCGGAAACCCGAATGGGATCGGGCAAAGGAAATCCAGAGTTTTGGGTTGCTGTAGTCAAACCAGGGCGAATTCTATTTGAAGTGGCTGGTGTTCCTGAGGCAACGGCTCGCGAAGCTATGCGCTTGGCACAATATAAGCTCCCCATCAAGACCAAGTTTATCGCCCGTCAATCGGAGGAGTCATAACCTATGCCCTTACCAAAAATTGATGAGATCCGCGACCTCAGCGATCAGGAAGTCAGCGATCAAATTGTTTCAGTCAAGAAAGAGTTGTTTCAATTGCGGTTTCAAAAGGCAACCCGTCAGCTAGAAAAACCTCATCAGTTTAAGCATTTGCGCCATCGCTTAGCCCAACTGATGACTATCGAACGAGAACGCCAACTTGCAGCAATGAAGGCAACTCCAGACTCAGACTCAACAGCAGATGATGAATAGGCAGGTACAGGAGTAGACACTTCAATGGCAGCAAAAGAGCGAGTCGGCTTAGTCGTCAGCGACAAGATGGATAAGACGGTAGTAGTAGCGGTTGAAAACCGTGCTCCTCATCCCAAATACCGCAAAATTATGGTGCAAACCAAGCGGTATAAAGTGCACGACGAAGAAAACAAATGTCAGGTGGGCGATCGAGTCCGCATTCAAGAAACCCGTCCATTGAGCCGAACCAAGCGGTGGGCAGTGGTGGAAATCGTTAGCCACTCGTTTGTTCCTCAAGCGAGTTCTGAACTCGCGGTTGAAGCGGCTGCACCCACTGATCCAGTAGACCCCCCTGATGTAAACACTCCGGATGCAGGCGAAGAGGGAGAGGACGCATGATTCAACAAGAAACCTATTTGAACGTAGCAGACAACAGCGGTGCACGTAAGCTCATGTGCATTCGTGTTCTTGGTGGAAATCGCCGCTATGCCAACGTGGGAGATGTCATCATCGCCGTTGTCAAAGATGCGATTCCAAATATGGGCGTGAAAAAATCGGATGTGGTTCGAGCAGTCGTTGTTCGAACTAAGAAAGGATTACGGCGCGATAGTGGCATGTCCATTCGGTTTGATGATAATGCGGCTGTCATCATTAACGCAGAAGGGAATCCTCGTGGGACACGAGTATTTGGGCCAGTGGCTCGTGAGCTACGCGATAAAAACTTCACCAAGATTGTTTCACTGGCGCCGGAGGTACTGTGATGACTAAAAAGGTTCGCTATAAAGTGCATGTGAAGAAGGGCGATACCGTTCAGGTCATTGCCGGACGAGAGAAAGGTAAAGTAGGCGAGATTCTGCGGGTCATTCCGGAGTCCAGCAAAGTAGTGGTTAAAGGAGTAAACGTGAGAACAAAGCATGTCAAGCCCCAGGGCGAAGGCGAGTCGGGTCAAATTACGACGTTTGAAGCACCGATTCACAGCTCTAATGTCATGCTCTACTCTACTAAACAAAAGGTGGCTAGCCGCATTTGCTACACCTTTAACGCGGACGGACGCAAGGTGCGGATGTTGAAGAAAACAGGCGAAATCATTGATTAGTCTGTAAGCGCTAGGACGAACGCTAAAGAATAGCCCGCGCGCGTCACTCTTAACCTTTTTCCTACCTTTTAGTTCCCTGACCAAGACCAGGGAGGAGTGATTCTAAAACACTATGGCAACTAGACTAAAAACCCAGTATCAAGAAACGATCGTTCCCAAGCTGATGGAGCAGTTTCAGTACACCAACATCCATCAGGTTCCTAAGGTTGTAAAAGTGACAGTCAATCGGGGCTTGGGAGAAGCAGCACAAAACGCGAAGGCAATGGAATCATCCTTGAGCGAAATTGCCATCATTACCGGACAGAAGCCCGTTGTCACCCGTGCCAAAAAAGCGATCGCGGGCTTCAAAATCCGCAAAGGCATGCCAGTTGGCATCATGGTGACACTTCGTTCCGATCGCATGTACGCTTTTCTCGATCGGTTGATGAATTTGGCTCTTCCTCGCATTCGTGACTTCCGAGGTGTGAGTCCGAAAAGCTTTGATGGACGAGGTAATTACACCCTTGGCATTCGCGAACAGTTAATTTTTCCAGAAGTGGACTACGATTCCATCGACCAAATTCGAGGAATGGACATTTCTATCATCACGACTGCCAATACAGATGAAGAGGGCCGTGCCCTATTAAAAGAATTAGGAATGCCCTTTCGGGATAACTGAAACAGTTTCGCAAAGAGGAAACTATGGCGGCTAACGACACAATTGCAGATATGTTAACGCGCATTCGTAACGCAAATTTAGCGCGACACCAGACCACAGAAGTACCATCAACTCGCATGACTCAGAACATTGCCAGAGTTCTGCGCGACGAAGGGTTCATCACAGACTTTAGCGAGAGAGAAGAGGGAGCTAAGCGCATGCTGGTAATTTCCCTCAAATATAAAGGCAGAAATCGTCGTCCTATCATTACGGCGTTACAGCGCGTCAGCAAACCTGGGCTACGAGTGTATTCAAACCGGAAGGAACTCCCTAGAGTTTTGGGTGGCATTGGTATTGCCATTATTTCTACCTCTAGCGGTATTATGACCGATCGCGATGCCCGTCGGCAGGGCTTGGGTGGAGAGGTGCTTTGCTACGTCTGGTAGGGCAAAAAGGTCGTTAGTTCTTCGCGTGGTAAACCCTGTAACAGTAACTAACTGCTGATATTTAGTTAGGAGAGAAAAGAATGTCTCGTATTGGTAAGCGCCCTATCCCAATTCCCCAAAAAGTGACGGTCACGGTTGATGGTCAACACGTAGCTGTCAAAGGGCCCAAGGGAGAACTATCCCGCACCTTACCCGCCGAAGTGGAAGTTGTGCAGGAAGACGGCACGCTTTTTGTTAATCGCCGCAACGATTCCCGAGTCGCTCGTCAGCGCCATGGGTTGTCGCGTACCTTGGTTGCCAACATGGTTGAAGGCGTGTCTAACGGCTTTCAAAAACGCTTGGAAATTCAAGGCGTGGGCTATCGGGCACAAGTTCAAGGACGAAATCTTGTGTTGAATGTTGGCTACAGTCACCCGGTACAGATTGAACCTCCGCAAGGGATTCAGGTGGCCGTCGAAAACAACACGAATGTTGTAGTTTCAGGAATTGATAAGGAATTAGTTGGCAATCTTTCTGCTCGAATTCGGGCTGTGCGTCCCCCTGAGCCGTACAAGGGCAAGGGAATCCGGTATGCAGGTGAGTTTGTCAGACGTAAGGCTGGAAAGGCAGGGAAGAAATAGAGATGAGACTGAGTCGCAAGGAAGCAACCCGGCGTCGGCATGGTCGGATTCGTCGCAAAGTCTTTGGTACGGCGGAGCGTCCCCGGCTGGCTGTTTTTCGTTCTAACCAACATATTTATGCCCAAATTATTGACGATAGCCGTCATCACACCTTGGCAGCGGCGTCCACATTGGAAGCAGATGTGCGGTCAACAATTGAAACCGGAGCAAACTGTGAAGCATCTGCTAGGGTAGGTAAGTTGATTGCAGAGCGAGCGATCGCTCAAGGCATTCAGCAAGTTGTATTCGATCGGGGTGGAAAGCTCTATCACGGTCGCATCAAAATGCTGGCAGACGCTGCTCGAGAAGGTGGATTAGATTTCTAACAACGTGAAGCCGCTAAGGAGAAAGGAGTAAAAGGATGGCGAATCGTCGCAAGGGCAACAAAACCAAAGAAAAAGAAGCTGATTGGCAAGAGCGGGTCGTACAGATCCGGCGAGTTACAAAAGTTGTTAAAGGCGGTAAAAAGCTCAGTTTCCGAGCAATCGTGGTGGTCGGCAACGAACGTGGTCAAGTTGGCGTAGGTGTTGGCAAAGCCAGTGATGTGATTGGGGCTGTTCGTAAAGGGGTTGTGGATGGCAAAAAACATCTGGTGACTGTGCCGTTAACTAAAGCCAATTCCATTCCCCATCCGGTCAGTGGAGCAGGGGGAGGGGCTAAGGTGATGATGCGCCCAGCCGCACCCGGTACAGGAGTAATTGCGGGCGGAGCCGTTCGTACAGTGCTAGAGTTAGCTGGCGTTCGCAACATTTTGGCAAAACAGCTTGGCTCAGATAATCCCTTAAACAATGCTAGAGCGGCTGCTAATGCCCTAGCGTCATTGCGGACTTTTTCTGATGTTGCTGAAGAGCGTGGCATCCCGCTTGAAAACCTGTATGCATAGGAACTAAGTGAAACCCATGAGATTACAAGACGCTTTACCTAAAAAAGGCTCTCAGAAACGCCGTCGCCGTGTTGGACGGGGAATTGCCGCAGGACAAGGTGCAAGCTGTGGCTTTGGAATGCGTGGTCAAAAGTCTCGTTCTGGACGACCGACTCGCCCTGGGTTTGAAGGCGGACAAATGCCCCTCTACCGTCGTATTCCTAAGCTAAAGCACTTCCCGATCGTAAATCGAACTCAGTACACCTTGATCAACGTCGAGGATCTGGCTTCGCTTGAAGCAGATACTGAAGTGAACTTGGCTACCTTAATGGAGGCTGGCATTGTCACAACAAACGACGGTCCATTGAAAATCTTAGGCAATGGAGAGCTTACTGTTCCGCTGAAGGTGCAAGCAGCCGCTTTTACCGCTTCGGCCCGCACTAAAATTGAAGCCGCAGGCGGCAGTTGTGAGGTGATTAATTAGTTGATTTCAGTGGCGCTTCCTAATTTATCTCTAAACCAACAGGTTAATCTCATTGCTTGAGTGTTAGCCTGTGTTGTTGTTATGGGGGATAAGAATATTACACTAAACAATATTGGAGTCTGCACTAATCCGGTTCCACAATTCAGTTCATCCCGTCTTAGTGTCATCAGCGCTCAACAGTTCGCTGAATTTGTGAGCGGATTTTCCATTAGTGCTATGTGATTGCCACTACGCATCGAGGTATCCCTATTATGGTTGTCAGTCGAGATAAGGCTCCAACAGCACAAGAAACGTTTGTCCAGATGGCTCAAGCAGCTGGTCTTCGAGGTCGGTTGCTGGTCACTATTGGCATGTTAATTCTCGTGCGGTTGGGCATTTATATTCCAGTGCCAGGTATCGATCGGGCTGAATTTCGTCAAGCCATCCAAAGCAGTAATTTTGGTAGTTTGATTGGATTTTTAGACATTTTGGCTGGCGGTGGAATCTCTGCACTGGGTATCTTTGCATTAGGAATCCTGCCCTATATCAATGCGTCTATTATTATGCAGTTAATGGCAGCGGCTATTCCTAGTCTTGAAGACCTACAAAAGAATGAAGGTGAAGCGGGGCGACGAAAAATTTCTCAGATTACCCGCTATGTGGCACTAGGATGGGCAATCATCCAGAGCATTGGCATCAGTATTCTGGTCAATAATTATGCAATTAATCCTGGACCAGTGTTTATCGCCAAGGTCGCCCTGGCTTTGACAGCAGGGTCGATGTTTGTTATGTGGGTTGGTGAATTAATCACAGAACGAGGGATTGGCAATGGTGCTTCGCTGCTGATTTTCGTCAGTATTGTTTCCACCTTGCCTGCGTCAATTGGAGCCACAATTGACCAAGTTCAGAGCAACGCGAACCGTAGCTTGGTCGCAGGAGTAATTATTCTAATTCTGGTGTTCCTGGCAATGATTGTCGGGATCGTGTTTGTGCAGGAGGGCACCCGCCGGATTCCAATTATTTCCGCTCGGCGACAGGTGGGACGACGACTTTACTTAGAAAAAAGCAGTTATTTGCCGCTACGTCTGAATCAGGGAGGCGTCATGCCAATCATTTTTGCCTCTGCGGTGCTTTTTCTTCCTTTAACATTGCTGAATTTTCTACCAAATAACGAAATTTTAGCCAGAGCCATTCAGTACTTACGGCCGGGTGGATGGCTTTATGTCGCGGTGTATTTAGCATTAATTCTATTCTTTAGCTATTTCTATGCATCGCTGGTCGTTAATCCAGTTGATATGGCGCAGAACCTGAAGAAGATGGGAGCCAGTATTCCGGGTATTCGACCTGGTAAAGCCACCAGTGAGTATTTAGAGCGAGTGCTAAATCGTTTAACCTTCCTGGGTGCTATCTTCTTGGGACTGGTAGCTATCATTCCAACGGCGGTTGAGGGTGCAACACGTGTCACAACATTTCAGGGGTTTGGAGCGACCTCGCTGTTGATTTTAGTGGGTGTGGCGATCGATACTGCCAAGCAAATCCAAACCTATGTAATTTCTCAACGCTATGAAGGGATGGTGAAACAATAGTGACACGATTGATCTTCCTGGGGCCTCCAGGAGCCGGTAAAGGCACTCAAGCCTATGCCTTGGCCCAAGCACAGCAAATTCCTCACATTTCGACCGGAGACATTCTGCGCACGGCGGTGGCGCTAAAAACGGAACTGGGAGAAAAAGCGCAAGCCTATATGGATAAGGGGGAACTGGTTCCAGATCATTTGATTCTGGAGATGGTGCGCGATCGACTTGGCTACGACGATGTCAAAGCCGGTTGGATTTTAGATGGCTTTCCCCGCACTGTCACCCAAGCCACCTTTTTAGATGATCTGTTGAATGACTTGCATCAGTCATGCGATTGGGTGGTCAATTTTGATGTCCCTGATGAAGTGTTAGTGGAACGCTTGTTGGGTCGGGGGCGCAAAGATGATACAGAAGAAGTTATCCGCAACCGTTTGTCTGTCTATCGAGAGCAAACGGCTCCGCTGATCGACTTTTATCGAGAGCGCAATAAGCTGGTTTCTGTCGATGGCAATCAGTCGATTGAAACTGTCTCTGCGGCACTGGATCAAATCGTTCATTCCAACCAGTAACTATACATTAGCTATGGGGAATTTGATGGTGAGTCAACCAGTCCAAGTTCCCTTGTTTTTTCGCTACTTTTCTGGTCATTTTTGCGAATTGACGGCTCCGACCGTTGTTATAAACATTTGTTAGGCTGTATAAAGATGTATCGACAAGAAAAACTGTTTGAAAAGGTGCGCATAACATCAGCCAACCTTCACAAAGCTTGACCAAACCTTTATCCATCAGTTGATCTGCTTCGGTTTTGCTTGTCTATTTGATCGTCTGTCAGTGCCTAGTTGTTTGTAGTTTCATTTGTCGTTGAGGAACACTGCCTTGTCTAAACAAGATTTGATTGAAATGGAAGGAACTGTAACGGACTCCTTGCCGAATGCGATGTTTCGCGTTGATCTAGATAATGGGTTTAACGTGCTTGCTCATATTTCTGGCAAAATTCGTCGCAATTACATCAAGATTCTGCCTGGCGATCGAGTTAAGGTAGAATTGACTCCCTACGATTTGACTAAGGGGCGTATTACCTACCGACTGCGCAAAAAGTAAGGCGAGATCGATTCCACTCTATCGCTGACACTTCCGGGCAAAGTTGTTCATGCTGCGGAAGTCAGCAATCTGCTGTTAAAACTTGCATTTATAAATTGAAACTGCTATCATATTACTTTTGTAGTCTTTATACTTTTGGACATGAAAGTCCGGGCATCCGTTCGCAAAATTTGTGAAAAGTGTCGCGTCATTCGCCGTCGTGGTCGAGTGATGGTGATCTGTTCAAACCCTAAGCACAAGCAGCGTCAAGGTTAACTCATAGGCTGAGTGCGGCATAGCAATCAATGGCGAGACATCGGTTGGTTGCTCTAATTTAAGTCAGAACTGTCAAGGAAAGCAAAGCTGGAGAGATTGAAAGAGTGGCACGAATCGCCGGAGTAGACCTTCCACGGGATAAGCGTGTTGAGATAGGTCTAACGTATATCTACGGAATTGGATTGACGAGGTCGAAAGAAGTCTTAGCCAAGACTGGCATCAACCCCGACACCCGCGTCAAGGATTTGAGTGATGCAGAGGTTGCCTCCCTGAGAGAGACGATCGAAAGTGACTATCAGGTGGAGGGAGATTTACGCCGATGGGAATCCATGAACATCAAGCGATTGATGGACATTGGGACCTATCGGGGGCGGCGCCATCGCATGGGTCTTCCTGTTCGAGGTCAGCGAACTCGTACTAACGCTCGCACCCGTCGAGGTGGACGGCGAACTGTTGCTGGCAAGAAGAAGGCAACGAAGAAGTAGATATGGCCACTGCGTTGCAGCAGTCAACCCAGAGTTGGCTGCTGTCTCAGACTGTTTAAACAGTTTAGGCAGCAATTTGATTAGAAATTTTAGGATCTTCAATTCCTGCTAAGAGCTAGCTCGATCGCGGATTCTGCCACCAAGAAGCTTCGTTGTGTTGAAATACTTACTCTAACCTTTAGCTGAGATGAACTAAACATGGCACGACAAACAGGCAAAAAAACTGGAGCAAAAAAAACCAAACGTAACGTACCAAATGGGGTCGCGCACATTCAATCCACCTTCAACAACACAATCGTTACCATCACCGATGCTAATGGTGAAGCAATTTCATGGGCTTCGGCTGGTTCAAGTGGGTTCAAGGGGGCGAAAAAAGGAACCCCGTTTGCTGCTCAAACCGCCGCAGAAAATGCAGCCCGCCGCGCAACCGATCAGGGAATGCGCCAAATTGAAGTTATGGTCAGCGGGCCGGGTTCTGGACGGGAAACTGCAATTCGGGCGTTACAAGGTGCTGGCTTAGAGATCACTTTGATTCGAGACGTGACTCCGATTCCTCACAATGGTTGTCGCCCACCAAAGCGGCGACGAGTTTAATCCTTGCCCGCTTCTTTACATAGACTGGGAAGCGGATCGAGCAAAGCAAGGTTATTGTTGACAGTCTAGGTCACCACCATACGGGGCGAAGGAAAAGGGAGGTTGGACTGTGGCACAGTTTCAAGTTGAGTGCATAGAGTCTGATACAAGTGATGATCGGAGTTCGTATAGTAAATTTGTATTAGAGCCGTTAGAGCGGGGACAAGGCATCACGGTTGGCAATGCGCTACGGCGTGTTTTGCTTTCTAATCTGGAAGGCGCTGCCATTACGGCGGTGCGAATTGCTGGTGTCACTCATGAATTCATGACTATTCCAGGTGTCCGGGAGGATGTGCTAGACATTCTTTTGAACATGAAGGAAGTAGTGTTGAAGAGTTATTCGACACAGCCACAGATTGGTCGCTTGCGAGTAGAAGGGCCGGCTACGGTTACGGCAGGCTATTTCGAGTTGCCTTCTGAAGTGGAAGCCATTAACCCAGATCAGTACATCGCGACGTTGTCGGCAGGTTCAACCTTGGAGATGGAATTTCGCATTGAGAAGGGGGTTGGCTATCGGGCGATTGAGCGAGGCCGAGATGAAACGTCGGCGCTAGACTTTCTGCAAATTGACTCGATCTTTATGCCAGTTCGCAAAGTGAACTACAGCGTTGAAAATGCTCGGGTTGGCGGTTCTTTAGAAAAAGATCGCTTAATTATGGAAGTCTGGACGAATGGCAGCCTTACCCCTCAAGAAGCACTAAGTCAAGCGGCGAAGATCTTGGTGGATTTGTTTGATCCTTTGCGAGAAGTTGATTTCACCGATCAAGATTTCCCAGATGAGGGAGCCGAAGACCCCACCAACCAAATTCCGATCGAAGAGTTACAGCTTTCGGTTCGAGCCTACAACTGCTTGAAGCGGGCGCAGATTAATTCGGTAGCAGATCTATTGGATTATACGCAGGAAGATCTGCTAGAGATCAAAAACTTTGGTGCAAAATCAGCGGAAGAAGTCATTCAAGCCCTACAAGACCGCTTGGGGATCACATTACCCCATGACAAGTCTTCTCGTCCTAGTCCCTAAATCGATGCTTCGCTGAGGCGCTCAGCTGTCGATTGCTTCACTGTTGTTTATCACTCATTTTGTACTGCTATGCGTCACCGTTGTCGTGTCCCACAATTAGGTAAGCCTGCTGATCAGCGCAAGGCCCTCCTAAGGGCGCTTACTACCGAATTGATTCGAAATGGCAGCATTACAACGACCCATGCGCGGGCTAAGGCCGTGCGAGTTGAGGCTGAACGAATGATTTCGTTGGCTAAAGATGGGTCGTTAGCGTCTCGCCGTCGTGCTTTAGGCTATCTCTATGACAAAGAACTTGTTCATACGCTGTTTGCGCAAGTGAACGAGCGCTATGGCGATCGCAATGGAGGTTACACGCGGATCTATCGAACCGTGAATCGCCGAGGCGACAATGCTGAGATGGCCATCATTGAGCTAACCTGATTGATACCTAACCTCTGGCATGTCTAATTTGTTTGAGCCACTGCCATCCTCTGACACGCTTTCCGAATCCAACCGCGTTGGCGATCGGAACCTGTCAGTGCAGTCACAGCGGGTAGCCCTAGTGATTCAATACTTGGGCACGCAGTTTCATGGTTGGCAACGACAACTGCATCAGCGGACTGTACAAGAGGAAATTGAGCGGGCTATTGCTTCAATGCTCGATCGCCCTGTAACACTCCATGGAGCTGGACGAACTGATGCCGGAGTGCATGCGGCGGCACAAGTGGCTCACTTTGAAGCCCCCAGTCACATTCCGGCGTATCGCTGGACAGATATTCTCAATAGCCGCTTACCTCCAGATATTGTGATTCGGGCGGCAGCGGCGGTAGATTCAAGTTGGCACGCTCGGTTTTCAGCGTCATGGCGACGCTACCGGTACACTATTTTTACGGAAGCTCGACCAAACTTGTTTGTTCGTCCGTTTGTTTGGCACTACTATCAACCGCTCAATGAGTATTTGATGCAGGAAGCGTTAACTCCCTTGATTGGTCGTCATCATTTGGCGGCGTTTCATCGGGCTGGGTCTAAACGTCCGCATTCTTGGGTTGAAATTCAAGCGGCTGAATGTGTGCGGCGTGGTTCTTTCATACAAATTGAGATCCAGGCAAGTGGCTTCTTATATGGCATGGTGCGGTTGCTGGTGGGGTTGTTAATTGAGGTAGGAACTGGGGATCGATCGCCAGCATCGTTCACAGACATTTGGCAACAACAGCGACGGGACTTAGTGAGGTATGCAGCTCCTCCCCAAGGACTTTGTTTGTTGCGAGTCGGCTATCCAGAGTTTCCCTTCCCCCGAACCATCTGGTATGATAGCCAACCTCAATTTCTGTTACCCCCCTGCATGGAGCCAATTTGTAGCTAATTCTCTCCTTCCTCTAATCATTTCAAGCGTTACTAATAAATTACTGATACTGCGTCATTGAGGACACGACTCATGAATAAGACCTATCTCCCTCCGCAGGAGTCACTAGAGCGGAAATGGTACGTTGTAGATGCTGAAAATCAACGCCTTGGTCGATTGGCCAGCGAAGTGGCAATGATTCTACGCGGCAAGAATAAACCCACCTTTACCCCTCACATGGATACTGGGGATTTTGTCATTATTATCAATGCCGAAAAGGTGGCCGTAACTGGCAAGAAACGTTCTCAAAAGCTCTATCGTCGCCATTCAGGGCGCCCAGGCGGCATGAAAACTGAAACCTTTACTCAGCTACAGGCTCGCTTACCCGAACGCATTGTAGAGCAAGCTGTGAAAGGAATGTTGCCTAAAAACTCGCTGGGACGCCAGTTGTTTACAAAGCTGAAAGTCTATGCAGGGCCTGACCATCCCCATCAAGCCCAACAACCTGAAACTCTGACCATTAACACTATTCCTGGAGGTGAACGCTAATGCAAGCCATTGAAAGAACCGATCGAGTCATGTACCAAGGTACAGGGCGCCGCAAATCGGCTGTTGCCCGCGTCCGGCTGGTACCTGGAAATGGGCAATTGTTGATTAACGGTAAACCTGGCGATCTCTATCTTCAGTTTAACCCTACCTACTTGTCGGCGGCAAAAGCCCCCCTAGAGACCCTAGGACTAGAGACCGAGTACGACATTTTGGTCACGGTTAGCGGTGGGGGATTAACTGGACAAGCCGATTCTATTCGCTTGGGTGTTGCTCGGGCACTGTGCCAACTCGACCCTGACAATCGCAAGCCGTTGAAAGTAGAAGGCTACTTAACGCGAGATCCACGGGCAAAAGAGCGCAAGAAGTATGGCTTGCATAAAGCTCGTAAGGCGCCGCAGTTCTCTAAGCGCTAAAATTGTGATGGATAGGCTGTTAGCATTGTTAGCTTGCGATCGATGTGTGACTTCGATGAGTAAGTGGTAACAATGGATAGCCCTGATCTGCTCACTACAGATCAGCAATACAGTTCAACTCGTTTTGACAATCAATCATCATGGCAAAATCTGGAATTCATCCGGAGTGGTATCCGGAAGCAAAAGTATACTGCAATGGCGAAGTTGTAATGACCGTTGGTTCAACCAAGCCTGAAATTCATGTAGATGTGTGGTCGGGTAATCATCCTTTCTTTACTGGAACCCAGAAAATCATCGACACTGAAGGCCGCGTTGAGCGCTTCCTGCGGAAATATGGCATGATGGATAGCGGTAAATCTGGTAAGTCTGACGCTAAAAAATAGCGGGGTCGGTGTTGGACGGTTTCAGCGGTCAGCGTTCGAACATAGAAAAGGCTGATTGCTGGACTTTTTGCCATCTATACCGACTATTTCTATTGCAAGGCTACTTTTATGGCTGAGACTTATTTACTAGATAAATTAAAGTCTGTTGAGCAAACGTTTCATGAACTGACTCGGCGGCTCGCTGATCCAGATATTGCCACTGATCCAACTGAATTTCAGCGCGTGGCGAAAGCGCGATCAGCATTGGAAGAGACTGTCATGACCTACGAAAACTGGCAAAAAGCTCAGCAGGATTTGGAAGGGGCGCGACAAATTCTTCGGGATGCAGGTGGTGATGCCGAACTGCGAGAAATGGCAACATTGGAAGTTGAAGAGTTGCAAGAGAAATTAGAATCCCTAGAAGATCGTCTCAAGATTTTGCTGTTGCCTCGCGATCCGAACGATGACAAAAACATCATGTTAGAAATTCGGGCTGGTACAGGTGGCGATGAAGCGAGCATTTGGGCTGGGGATCTAGTGCGCATGTATTCTCGCTATGCCGAAAGCCAGGGCTGGCGCGTGAAGCTAGTGAGTGAGTCGTTGGCGGATATGGGTGGCTTCAAAGAAGCGATTCTGGAAATTCAAGGCGACCAAGTTTACAGCAAACTGAAGTTTGAGGCGGGCGTTCACCGAGTCCAACGAGTTCCAGTTACAGAGGCCGGTGGACGAGTTCATACATCCACAGCGACAGTGGCCGTGATGCCAGAAGTGGATGACGTTGAAGTTGAAATCGATCCCAAAGATATTGAACTGACCACTGCTCGATCGGGTGGAGCAGGCGGGCAAAACGTTAACAAGGTGGAGACGGCTGTGGATCTGTTCCACAAGCCCACTGGCATCCGGATTTTCTGTACCGAGGAGCGATCGCAACTGCAAAACCGTGAACGGGCGATGCAAATTTTGCGAGCAAAACTCTATGAGATGAAACTGCGAGAACAACAAGAAGCAGTAACATCTATGCGCCGATCGCAAGTGGGTACAGGTTCGCGTTCGGAGAAAATCCGCACTTACAACTATAAAGACAATCGTGTCACTGACCATCGCTTGGGACAGAACTTCACTTTGAATCCCGTCTTAGAAGGAGATCTCGAGGAGGTCATTCAGTCCTGCATCTCTCAAGATCAACAGGAACGCCTGGCAGAACTCGCTGCTTCTACGTCGGGAGCCGCCTCTGTTTAGCACTGATTGTGTTTGTTTTATCTTTGTGCTGATTGAAAGTATATTTTCAGCCGAGTCAAAATTCTCGACTCGGCTCATTCTCTCGATTTTTCTAACCCCCAATTTCTAATTCCTAGTGATCGAACTATGCCGAATCACTTCTGCTACTGACCAAGCTTGGGCGATGGCTCCACGAGGAGCATGAGGAGGATCGCCATCAAACATTTCGGAGATGGAATGGAAGCACGCTTGTTCGTCAAAATGGGTGAAGAGTGGTTCCCAATCAATCGGAACGGGAGCGTTGGGGTAAAACCGTTGCCACGCCCGAATAAAAGGGCCAATCAGCCAACTCCAGACCGTACCCTGGTGATATGCACGATCGCGCTGCCAAATGCCGCCTTCATATTTGCCAACATATCGCGCATCAGATGGATCGAGAGCGCGCAATCCGTAGGGGGTTAAGAGTCGATCGCGAGCGACGTGCAGCACTCGTTGTCCAATCTGCTCTGGAAACCCACAGTAACTGAGGGAAAGGGCTATGACGGCGTTGGGGCGAATGCTGTCATCAGGATAATCATCGGGGGAAATAGCATCGTAGAAATATCCCAAAGCCGGATTCCAAAACTTTTGCAGCGAGGATTTCACCTGTTCGGTCTGATAGCTAAAGCGACGAGCTTGATTAGTCAGGGCGGCTCCGTCCATGCGGTCATCTTGT
This sequence comes from Thermocoleostomius sinensis A174, assembly GCF_026802175.1. Taxonomy (NCBI): domain Bacteria; kingdom Bacillati; phylum Cyanobacteriota; class Cyanophyceae; order Oculatellales; family Oculatellaceae; genus Thermocoleostomius; species Thermocoleostomius sinensis. The sequence continues at coordinate 837,992 of NZ_CP113797.1, forward strand.
TGCAGCCGCGTGGCCCATTGCTCTGCCCAGCACAAAGCTGAATACCAAAGCGCATTAATTTCAACGGCTTTGCCCCGGCGCGGGGTCACGGGTTCTTCTTTAATTACAGCATCCATCCAGGTTAATGCTACATTAGGCGCATCCCAAGTGACTAGCCCATCAAAGGCATCCACGCGAATGTTGTACCAAGTGCCTGCCATCAACCCTTTGTAAATGCGCCAAACGATCGGGTATTGCTCTACTAGAAACTCCCAGTCTTGGGTTGCTTCCAAATATAGCCCCAGGGTTTCAATCCACCAAAGAGCCGCATCAATGCTGTTGTAAAAAGGCTGTGTACCAGCATCCGGAAAGGCATTAGGAATCAAGCCCTGTTGGCAATACATGCCAAATGTTTGCAGCAAGCCCTTCGCTAACCCATAGCGCTGCGTCACTAATGCCAGCCCCGGCAACGCAATCAACGTATCGCGTCCCCAATCATTGAACCAGGGATAGCCTGCAATCACGGTGGGGCTATTGATGGAGGCACGATAGACAATAAATTGGTCGCCCGATCGCAACAAACGCTGTTGCAGGGATGCGGACTCTGGCGCAGATTGTTGAGTGTTGTCGGCTGAAACAACAGCCTCAAATGCTGTATTCAACCGCTGTTGTTCGGTTTGGATGGCTCGTTCAAATATCTCTGCACTTAGCAAATCGGGCGAAGAATCTGAGTGTCCAACCCTGGCTTCCAGAATCACCGTTTCACCAGGCTGTAGCAGTACCGATAAAACACCTGGAGTGAACAAATCTTCGCGATCGGACAAGCCCCGTTTGGTTTCTTCGGTATAGCGATAGCCCCAGTACCACATGCCATCGCTAGAATACTTACCTTGGCTCCAACTTAATTGCCACGGCGTGCCCATCCAAGCAGGGCTTTTGGCTTGCAGCAGGATGCAATGGGGTTCAACCAGTTGCACAAATTGCAACTCCGAATCAGCATGTTGCTGATAGTGAAAAATCCGATCGCCAATCATGGGGCGCAGTTGCAGCAACGCAGCCTCGGAGCCGTCATAGCGATATTCCACCAAAATGGAATGGTAGAACTGCGGCGGTGCACCCTCCACTTCAGGAGCCAGCAACCCGTGGGGCATGATCAGCCGTCGTTGCAGTTGCCAATCATTCCAGCCCCAACTCCAGGTTGGAACCGGGTCAGGATGAAACTGTTGCAGCAGTCTATATCCCATTGGGGCGATCGCACCGCTCGTCCAGAAATTAGTGCTTAATTCAAATGATCGGCCTCGCACTTCTAAACTGGCATCAATCCGCGACAGTAGTAATGTCCGCTGGCTTGGTGGTTCGAGGGCAGCAATTAGCCAACCGTGATACGTGCGCGTATGAGCATCACAGACCGTACCGCTAGCAAAGCTCCCCAATCCATTGGTTAATAACCATTCCCTGGTATCTAGCTCTTCCATTCAGAACACAACTAGCTATACAACACCTGTCCTGACACAGATTACCATCCGAGTTGTTACTAGCGTGGTATTGATCGGTGCTCAGCCGCAATTGTTAGTTTTGCGCATGGCTCCCAGCAACGTCGAGACAAACACACAGCGCTTGGCTGGACCGCCGTCCTTCACCGTCAGCGTCAGATGTCCCAAGAGGGATGAAACGTGTCCTCGAGCGTTAAATTCAACTCGATACATCTGATTAAGCTGCGGCAACGTGGTAGGTTCAGTAATCTGAATCTTGGCATCCAGCGTTTGCCATTGAATGTCGTTCGGAGATGCTGTCACGGGGTGAATTGACCAGCGCACCACTCCATGCACTTGTTGAAAGTTAGCCTGCCAATTTGATTGTGTCCACTGGGCTTGGGCTTGAGCTTGCCGCAGCGTTTGAAACACTTCATCTTGAGCGGCTGCCAACAACCGTTGATGCCAAAACGATCGCCACCCAAGGGCCGCGATTGCCGCCAAAATGCCAACTAATACCACCACCGTCAACAGTTCAATCAGCGTAAAGCCACGGTCAGAGTTTTGCTTATCGACTGGGTTTAGTTGACTTAGCGGTCGCTGGGCTAGAGGCAACAACAAGTAGAAACAAGGGTGGTCGTCGTTGCAGTCCTGCTCACGGTTCATAACAGCACCCTAGAATTGAGTTGGTTGGAGGAGAAGAGAGAAAGGAGAAGACACAAGTTTAGAATTCCCACAAAACTGAGCAGATGCGCTCAGTCGATCAGAGATTTTTGAAATTGCAGTGAAATGAACTAGGCAGAAATTGATTAGATGAGGTATGCTGAATGTTCAAGGCAGTGAACAGGTCTGCTGTTGCATTGCTCAACTAAACCTGCGGATGTGGCGGAATTGGTATACGCGCACGTTTGAGGGGCGTGTGGCTTTGCCTTGCGAGTTCGAGTCTCGCCATCCGCATTACCAGTCATCTAGAACAAGGCAGTGTAAGGAAAGCGGTTCTAGAGAAGCTTGTTTATGATCCCAACGATCCAAGCAAAGACGCTTAGTCTATATGAGTTGGAGCGATGGTTTAATTTAACGTTGGTAACTCTAGAGCAAGCATCTGTACTATTGCTGCTCTGAGTCCTTTTCGATTAATCGCTCTCACGAATGTCAGTACGTTCTCAGCACCCTCAAACATCTGACCGCTTGGCTGCTGCAATAACCCCGCGTTCGAAATCACGTCGCCTAGGTGGTTAGAGCGTGGATGTAACAAACCAGATACCTTTTCCCATGTCTGTCTTGGACAAAAGACTAGAATGAAGACTGAGCGGCGTGAGATCAGATGTGATGAGCGATCCATTTAAAGAATTAGAAGAATTTTTAGATTTTAAGCGGCTAGAAGAACTGGTTGACGAGCGCTTAGAACAACTTCTCGATTTTGTTGAAGAGTTTGAAGAACAACTCGGCGGTGGGTTCGGGTTTGATGTACAGGTAAAATCTCGCCCAAAGCCTCCTGAACCAGAGCGTCCTTACTCGCAGCCGACAGCAACCGATACGAATCAATCAACCGTTGCCACGGCTCCCCCGGCTCCGCCCACCACCCTCAAAGAAGTCGGAGGCTTGTCGGACGTACTGCAAGAATTGCGAGAACTGGTTGAAATTCCGCTGAAGCGGCCGAAGCTGTTGCAAAGTTTAGGATTAGAACCCGCACGCGGGGTGCTGTTGGTGGGGCCACCCGGAACCGGAAAGACCCTCACTGCCCGATCGCTGGCGGAAGACTTGGGTGTGAACTACATCGCCATTGTTGGCCCAGAAATTATTGGCAAGTATTACGGGGAAGCCGAAGCCCGATTACGCAGCTTGTTTGAGAAAGCAAAACGATCGGCTCCTTGCATAATATTTATTGACGAAATTGACAGCCTTGCCCCCGATCGCTCCAATGTAGAAGGGGAGGTAGAAAAACGAGTCGTCGCTCAACTGCTGAGTCTGATGGACGGCTTTGCCGCTTTAAACGGCGTCATTGTGCTAGCGGCAACCAATCGTCCAGAGCATCTTGATCCAGCGTTACGGCGACCCGGACGCTTCGATCGCGAGGTGCAGTTTCGAGTGCCCGATCGCAACGGTCGCTTGGAAATTCTCAGGATCTTGACGCGATCGATGCCGTTAGATGCGTCAGTACAACTGACAAATATTGCCGATTTGGCAGTGGGCATGGTGGGGGCAGATCTGAAGGCGCTGTGCCAAAAGGCAGCGTATCTAGCGCTGCGACGACAAGTACCGAATCTGCAAACCTCAGTTTCTAGCAATCTGACTATCAACCAAACCGATTTTCAGCAAGCCCTCAAAGAGATTAAGCCCTCGGTGCTGCGATCGGTGGAGGTGGAATCACCCAACGTGGCATGGGAGGCGATCGGCGGTCTGGAATTGGTGAAGCAAACGCTTCAGGAGTCGGTAGAAGGCGCGCTGCTGTATCCCGAACTATATCAGCGGGCCGGAGCCAAAGCCCCCAGAGGAATTTTACTGTGGGGACCACCAGGAACGGGTAAAACCTTGCTGGCTAAAGCGGTGGCGTCACAAGCACGAGCTAATTTCATAGCAGTGAACGGACCGGAGTTGCTCAGCAAATGGGTGGGGGCATCGGAACAAGCGGTGCGAGACCTGTTCACCAAAGCGCGGCAAGCGGCCCCCTGTGTGGTGTTCATGGACGAGATTGATAGTCTGGCTCCGGCCCGAGGTAGTTTTCAAAGCGATTCTGGAGTCAGCGATCGCGTGGTGGGGCAACTGCTGACCGAGCTCGATGGGCTACAAGGCTGTGCCAATGTCCTGTTGATTGGGGCAACCAATCGACCAGAGGCGCTTGATCCAGCCTTGTTGCGGGCAGGTCGGTTGGATCTACAACTGAAGGTGGATTTACCCGATCTGCCCAGTCGGTTGGCCATTTTGCAGGTTCATAATCACGATCGCCCCTTAACGGAGGCAGTATATTTGGCAGAATGGGCCGATCGAACCGAGGGGTGGAATGGGGCCGAACTAGCTTTATTAAGTAATCAGGCGGCCCTGCAAGCGATTCGACGTTACCGATCGCAACAACATACTGATCCAACTCTGCTGCAAATTACCCCAGAGGATTTTGAAACAGCCTATCAAACCTTGTTAACTCAGCGAGGATAAGTTGAAAATTGGGGGATGCCCCTCCAACCCCTAGCAGGGGACGGCGGCGTCTCCTGCACCCCCTCTAGAAGGGTTGTCAAGTTTTGACCACTGGCACACCAATCGCGGCTTGTTGCCACAGCGCATCGACTGTGACGAACTGATAGCCTTGATCTAACAAGCGAGGAATCAAACGATCGGCAGTTTTTGCCACATCTTCGCCGCCACAGTAACCATCGTGCAACACAATCAGCGAGCCGTTGCAGGTTTGGCTCAGCACTCGCTGAGTGACGATATCAATGCCCGGACGTACCCAATCTTCGGGAACTACGCTCCACATGACAGGGCGATAGTTCCATTGCTGGAGATAGCGCAAGGTTTGTGGCGTGAATAAGCCATTGGGGGGACGCACATCGCGAATGTTTTGCTGCACATATGCTAGATCCACCTGGCAGGCGTGCGCGATCGCCTCTTGCGTTTTTGCCAAGCTTTGCTTCAATTCATCAGCGCTGAGCCGGGGAAACGAGTGATGCTGATAGCCGTGTAGCCCAATCCAGTGCCCGCGCTGCCAAATTTCTTGGGCCATGTGAGGCGATCGGTGTACACAGGCCCCTAGCCAGAAAAAGCTGGCGGGGATTTCGTAGCGATCTAAAACTTCCAGGAGTTGTGGGGTGTGAGTGGGATGTGGGCCATCATCAAATGTGAGGGCGATCGTGGCAGAATTGGCATCTCCTGTCCACAAGCAAGTAGGGAAGGTGGGTCGCAGGACTTTGTGAATCAGCGGGAAGAACGGAGCAAGTTGCATGAACGGAGAGAAAAATGGGGAGAAATCGTTCCATAAACCATATGTTTGACCATAGCAAATCAAAGCAATGATCGGTAAGGGCGGGTGTTTGCCCAAAGTGACACTGGCCGAAGCAACACCTATGCTGTAGGGCTGCATCCTCCCCAAGTCAATCGCTTGTGACACCGATTTGGTACTATTCGATCGCTCCACCACAGGAACTTCCAGCCCCCGCCGTACAGCCAAAACAGTGCCGCCCAGTAACAATGTGCCGCTGCGCCAACCAGTCTGGGTGGAAATTACGAATATGCGGACGCTGATCCGTCGGAGATTGCACTTCTAAATTCAACATCTGGTTAAAGTCGCAGTCAAACAAGCGCCCGTCCCAGGAGATGGACAGCGTGTTGCGACACATGAGACCGGAAACGGTAGCTGGATTAAAGGAATTGACCAACAGTTCCAAATACCCCTCTAAGTTGCCTGATGCTTCCAGCCACTCTAAAAAGCGAGAAATCGGCATATTATTCAGGGCAATTAAGCGATCGAACGTTACCCCATGATTTTTGAGCAGTCCTGCTTTCCATTCCTGCTCCATCTTGGTCTGGTTGCTCGCTAGAAATGCCCCCACTGGATTTGACATCAACGTGAGTCGGCGTTGGGGATTACCCGTACCATACCCTACCGCATTCAGTCGATGCAGCGCTTCGATCGATTGTTCAAAGGTGCCCTGTCCGCGCTGGTTATCGGTGTTGAATTTACGATAGTGTGGCAAGGAACACACCACTTCGACGCCGCGTTCTGCTAGCCATTGAGGTAAGTCTTGCAAAGTAGGCAATAGCAGCACCGTCAGGTTACAGCGATCGATTACATGCTTGCCCCGCGCCACACATTCATTGACTAAATAGCGAAAGTGCAGATTCAGTTCTGGTGCGCCGCCAGTGATATCGACAGTATGTGCAGTCGTTTGATCCAGTGCTTGCAAGCAGGCTTCGATCGTTTCTCGATCCATGATTTCCCGTCGATCGGGCCCCGCATCGACATGACAATGGCGACAGGTCATGTTACACAATTTACCAACATTAATTTGGAAGATTTCCAGTGTCGCTGGTCGAAGTTCTGCCCATCCCGCTTCTGCAATCCGTGCCGAAAACTCTCCCGCATGGGGCAGTTGCGATAAGTCAATGGCTTCTAAACTGGCAAGCTGACGACTTGGCTCAGCTAGAGGCGATCGACGGCGTTGCAAAGACGTAGTGGGCTTGGGTCCGGCTGCTATCTCATTTAAATCAACGCCATAGGGTAGGGTCATTTCAGGCGTCTGTGTATCTTCAAACATGGAATCCATTTCTCCCCATCACATTGCCAACTGCTTCACGTGATCCAGCATTTGTAATCCATGTACGAGCGACGCCCCGCCTCGGATCGCCGTAGCCACATGAATGGCCTCGGTCATTTGCTCCAAGTCAGACCCTTGCTGTAAACACTCTTTGCTATAGGCATCAATGCAATAGGGACACTGCACCGTGTGCGCCACCGCCAGCGCAATCAGCGCTTTCTCACGCACCGAAAGGGCGCCTTCTTGAAACACGGCTCCATAGTAGGCAAAAAATTTCTCGGCTAGCTCGGAATTGCCTTCACTAATTTGACCAAAATGAGCCAGGTGCTCCGGTTTATAGTATTGATCCATGCCGCTCCTGATGAGTATAACGACTAAGTTCAAGCAAGCTTCCAGGCAATTAGCTTCTCGCCCAAACTCTCGATCGAGATGATCCGCTTCTTCTCAATCTACCGCGTTGTTTCGTGAAGTGCCGGGAATTGAGTAGATGAGTGCATGGATGAATCGATAGAAAGACGTGGAAAGTAGATCGGTGCAGATTCTCTATGAGGTTGCACCGTATACTTGACCCCTGCCAACCTCGCTTTATTAGAGCGAGGAGCTACAGGCGATGGGGGAATTCGATGCAACATGACAAAGACTGGGGATGAGACTGTAGCGATCGCCCTGAATCAACAATCCCTCTTCCAGACGTAGCAACGCAGTCAGAAAGCAGACATCCTAGAATGGAGACAGTGAGATTGTTAAGAACTGTATAGGGTAACGATAGGGTTCATGGTAGATCAATTAGTTCGAGCAACGGCGGCGGACGGTGGAATTCGCGCCGTCGGGGTGATTACAACTCGCCTGGCCGAAGAAGCAAGACAACGCCACCAGCTTTCGTATGTCGCGACGGCTGCATTGGGACGCACGATGTCCGCAGGTTTGCTATTGGCTTCCAGTATGAAGCGATCGGATGCTAGGGTAAATATCCGTGTACGTGGCAATGGCCCCTTGGGCGGTATTTTGGTAGATGCTGGATTAGATGGCACGGTGCGCGGCTATGTGGACAATCCAGATATTGAACTTCCCCCCAACAGCATTGGCAAATTAGACGTGGGCAGGGCTGTAGGGCATGAGGGCTTTCTTTACGTTGTGCGGGATATGGGCTATGGCTATCCCTACTCCAGTACAGTGGAGTTGGTTTCCGGTGAAATTGGTGATGATATTACCCACTACTTAGTTAGCTCTGAACAAACTCCGTCAGCGCTGATGCTGGGGGTGTTTGTCAGTGCGGAAGGCGTCACCGCATCGGGGGGATTACTGCTTCAAGTGTTGCCCAAAGCTGCCAGAGACGAAGCCCTGATTGAAACGCTGGAATCTCGTGTGGCCGCTCTCAAGGGGTTTACTCCGTTGCTGCGGGCTGGCAAAACCCTCCCTCAAATCCTGGACGATTTGTTAGGAGACATGGAGCTAGACATTTTACCTGAAACTCAGTTGGTCCGCTTTTACTGTGGTTGCTCGTTCAACCGTGTGTTGGGTGCCTTGAAGATTCTGGGACAAGCAGAACTGCAAGATATGTTGAATGAGGGCGAAGACGCTGAGGTAACGTGCCACTTTTGCGGCGAGGTGTATAAAGCTAATAGCGACCAACTTGAGCAACTCTTGCAGGAACTTCGGGCAGAGTCATCGTCTTAGATTCTGGTGGGATTTGTATTGCCCATCCTAAAGATTCTGTAGCGATCGATGGGAAATGTCACGATTTTTAACCAATGTGTGCTTGAATTTTTCAGGGTCGTATAACTAGAGAGGGTTGGAAGTGTTCTATTCCAGCCAATTCAGGAGGAAGTTCATGCAGGTATTGAGGCAGCACATTCGTCAAAGGTCAGGTTGCGCTGTGGTTGCTGTTTTAAGCTTGCTCGTCACAAGCTGCACTGAAAGTCGGGTGGCACAATGCCAAAAGCTGATTGATGTGGCCAACCAGGTGGTGACTGATGTTCAAACGGTAGCTCAAAACGCCAGCGCCACCAGTACGAATGGCGATACAGCCAATCGCAATAACAATAACAGCACTGACAGCGTTGCCGTCATCACCAAAGTCGCAGAAGCCGCAGAAAAGGCCCGCGTCAACATGCAAGCCCTATCACTGGATGACGAAACCTTGGTTGGGTTTCAGACTCGTTATGCTGATATGTATACCGAGATTCGCCAAACCACGCGTGATATGTTAGCAGCGGCTGAAGCTAGAGATCAAGAAGCAGGCAGAGAAGCCTACGATAACTTCAAAACAGCTACCAGTCGCGAGGCTGGACTGGTGGAGGAAATTAATGCCTATTGTGCCACTCGCTAGGGATAGCGCGATCGATTGCCCTAGATCGCTCCATACCGGGCAATGGGTGTCAGATGAGACAACGGCTCGTGTGAGTTGATTGGCTCTTGATTAGACAACCAAGCCCACAGTTGATCACCCCAAGAGAAATGCCACCACTCACGAGGATGCTGGCGAAAACCAGCGAACTCCATGCTGTGCCGTAATAGCTGGCGATGCTGATGGAATCTGCTACCCCCCACCTGATCAGCAAAATAATTTGGATAGGAGCGAGGCGTCATCTCGTCGATCGGTGATCCCATATCTACCACTGCGCCGATTGCATCCACTAACGTCACATCGATCGCAGCCCCGGTACTATGGGGTGGGGGAGTTGTCGGATCAGAACTGGGAACGGCCCAGAATTGATAGACCTGTTGCCAACAGCGTTCTCGTTGCGCCTCAGTCAATTCATCAAGCCGCAGCCCCTGATCTGCCACGACTTGGGCAAAGCTATAGTTCACCATATACTGCTGCACCGCCAGCGGCCGGTAGGCATCAAAAATCTGAATTCGCCAGCGAGGACACCGATCTTGCAGCGCAGCTTGAGCCTGTAGCAACCGTTCCACCACCGTTTGGCGTAGGTAATAGGGTGATTTATCGCCGTAGGGGGCCCCAGCTTTGACATAGGGATGGGGATGCTCAACAGCAAAGTGATTGCAAGGAATGGCAACGAGTGGTTCTCCACACTCCACGATCGGAATTTTTTGATAGGGCTTCATAGGAGTGATGGAATCATCGACAATTGGTTCGCTGTTTAAGTAAGGGTAGACACGTCAGTACTGCCCTTGCTTTCATTTTTACCCAATCGTTTCTTCCGATTCCCCCATCATCTTGCCCCGAATTGACAGAAAAAACTCAACTTGCACCGCTCCAAATTGAATTAAATCGCCATCCTTCAGGGCTGTGCGATCGGCGGGGTTTAGTCGTTGTTCATTCACCCAAGTACCATTTAGGCTACCCAAATCGGTGATGTAGAATCCAGACGGATAATGCCCAATGACAGCATGACAACGCGAAACAGACTTATGAGGAACTTGAATGGCACAAACGCGGCTGCGACCAATGAGCCAACTTGACGAAACAGGTGTCACCTCAGTAACGTGTGGCTCGATCGCGTTGGTGGCCAAGAACGCGACGCAACCTGCCGTCACCGCTTGAATATAGCGCTTCGATCGCTGACAGCGTTGAGGAGCTTTGAGGACAGGAGCCATAAGGGCAGATACGTCCTCTAACTCATACTCATCAAGCAGCGACTCGGATAATGCTGGCTGGTGTGCCAGTAACTGAAAAGACGGATTAGAGCAATTGGATGAAGAATCAGAAGGATTCAATAGCATTTTGTAATAGGGAGGCTGAAAACGTGAATCAATCCAGTGATCGCCTAGCGATCGATCGAGCACACTCCACTGCATCGAAAAAACCTGGCAATGATTCTTGCGTTTCTTGGCACCTGTCCTTGAAAGGGTTCTTACCTTTGCCAACGGGTAAATGACCAGATGGATTTGCCCTACCATCGGTTAACTATCTTGGGACTGCGGCACAAGACCGAAATGCGGAAATCACTCTGTTACCTAAGCCCAATAGAGGCAAATCGCACGAGGGATTGCCCGATTCGGCAAAATTATCTGAATGCAAAAATTGAACCATCACCCTTGGCAGTGCTACCCTGTTTCATCAACGCTACTTAGACAGCCAGTCAGCAATCCCTTCTATGAAGAATTGCCACAGAAGAATTGCCACAACCTGTCAAGCAACTTGCCAAGTAGAGTGGAGATACTGCAAGGGTAATCCTACTTCCGCTAGTTTTGCAACTCTACATTTGGTGGATTTTATCAACACTTTACTAAATGTAAGAAAAGCCAAGTATTGCGTAAACCAGTGAGTCTAATTGCTTAGTTTGGTGGCAGATCAATCGAGGCAACATCCATGACGTTGACACAACGAACAGTCCTTATCGGCAGAAATTGACGTATGACCTTGATTTGATTCAGCCATCCCAAACCAGTTTGCCGCCAACTAAAAATTACTAGTTAATCGCTTCGCCAAGGCAGACAAGAAGTTTTACAATAAAAATCGACCTTATTGACGACTCTGACAGACACTTAGCCAATTCATCTCCAAAAGCATCGGTCAAGTTTTGAATCCTTGAATCGCATCAACACTCAACCGATGATCATCCATTTTTGCAACCTACTAGGTAGAATTTGACATTGTAAATATGTCAAGACTGATACTGGTTAAGGCTGAAATTGATATGCAATTACTTTGCCTTGTTCGATTGTATTGCTCAATTGTCATAAAACAAGTCCCTTAGTTTTTGTTGAGTTGTTGCTTGTCAGAAAGTAATAGAAAAACAATAAACGTTTTGAAACGTGAGCGCCTATCAACCTCGTTTGTTTAAAAGCAGAATCTACTGTATTGCTAGGGCTATTCAAACCATCCCCTAGTAACTGCATAATTATCTTAGTTGATTCTTAGTTAACTGATTATTTTGAAGTATTTAGCCACCTAGCTACGTTTGGGTTTATCTATGAAGTCTTACCTTGCTGCTGCTGTGCAAATGACCAGCCTACCGGATCTGTCCAAAAATCTTGCTCAAGCAGAAGATTGGATTGAGTTGGCGGTGAGGCAAGGAGCCGAGTTGGTCTGTTTACCAGAAAACTTTTCGTTTTTGGGAAGCGAAGACGCGAAAATGCTGCAAGCCGAGACGATCGCCCAAAGGAGTGAAAAATTTCTCAAAACGATGGCACAACGCCATCAAATTACCCTGCTAGGTGGTGGTTTTCCAGTACCAACAGGGCATGGACAGGTCTATAATACGGCGCTACTGGTGGGGCCATCAGGCGAAGAATTAGCCCGCTATGAAAAGGTGCATCTGTTTGACGTGAACCTTCCCGATGGCAATACCTATCAAGAGTCCAAGACGGTACTTGCTGGAACCCAATTGCCGCCTGTCTACCCCTCTGACGAGTTTGGTAATTTAGGACTATCGGTTTGCTATGATGTGCGTTTTCCAGAGCTATATCGCCATCTAGCGCATAAGGGGGCCGAGGTCTTAATTGTTCCAGCCGCCTTTACGGCTTACACGGGCAAAGACCACTGGCAGGTGTTGTTGCAAGCGCGGGCGATCGAAAATACTTGCTATGTCATCGCCCCTGCCCAAACTGGGAAACACTTCGGGATTCGCCAGTCGCATGGCCACGCCATGATCATTGACCCTTGGGGCATTGTTTTAGCCAACGCAGGCGACAAACCCGGTGTGGCGATCGCTGCCATTGCTCCCACTCGAATTGAACAAGTGCGTCGCCAAATGCCCTCTCTACAGCATCGAGTGTTTGTCTCGTAAAACTCGTCTAAGGAAATTCACACAGTCTGCCCCTTAGGTTGTCAAGCTAGTGTAACGTAAAGTTAAACGCTTCTGATTTGAAATACTCCTCGTTCTTATGACTGTTGCGGTTTGTCTGCAAAATGTCCACAAGGTTTATAACAACGTGCCAGTTGTGAATGACCTTTCTTTGATGATTGAGCCGGGAGAAGTCTTTGGGTTGCTGGGGCCCAATGGAGCCGGAAAATCGACTACGATTCGTATGTTAACCACGTTGACCCAACCTACCCAAGGAGAGATTGTGGTGGCTGGCTATGATGTGGTGCGGCAACCCTTCGGCGCGAAGAAGCAGATTGGCGTTGTGCTTCAGCAAACCAGCGTAGACTTGGATCTCAGCGTTTGGGAAAATATGGAGTTTCACGGACGGATGCACCATATCCCCAACTCGATTCGCCAAAAAGAAATTCAGCGGTGGTTAGAGTATGTGGAGCTAGACGATCGCCGCAATGACCTGGTGAAAACCTTGTCGGGCGGCATGAAGCGTCGCCTACAAATTGCTAGAGCTTTGCTGCATCGCCCCCAGATTCTATTTCTAGATGAACCAACTGTGGGGCTAGATCCGCAAACCCGCCGTCGGCTATGGGAAATTATCAAAGGCTTGAATCAACAGGGCATGACAATCTTGTTGACGACCCACTACATGGAAGAGGTGGAATATCTCTGCAACCGCATCGGCATTATGGACAGCGGCAAGCTCATTGAAGTTGGTACCCTTGAAGAACTGCGCCAAAAACACGGCGAGGGGTTGCTGATGAAGCAAAACGGCGATCGCTGGGAGTATCACTTTTTCCCAACGCTCGACGATGCCAAAATCTTCCTCGATCAACAACCAGACAAAACCGGGATGATGGTACGCCCTTCCAACTTAGAAGATATTTTCGTAGAATTGACCGGGAGAAATTTGGATTAGGACTGTGCCACCTGAAATAACCTGAATGGGTCCAAGCGAGTGGGAAGTCAAGCAACGTTCAATTATTGACTTCAACCATCCGCTACACGAGCGGCATAGTTTATGTAGTAGTGCGATCGGTCGCTGTATTCGCTAAAACTGTTTTCTCATTGATAAATAAAACCAATCGCTCATTCTTGAGAATTCAGCTATACTCTTCAGGCAATGTTTCACCCTAGCGCTTTGCTTGCGATTTCAAGTGACTTCATCTCTGATTTCTCCGGTTTCTACCTCACCGATGATGCGCCTCGCCAGCAAAATTGAAGCCATTTTATACCTCAAAGCTCAGCCGCTGACTCTTGCCAAGATTGCCGAGTATGCTAAGTGCGATCGAGATGAGGTAGAAGAAGGCATCATTGAATTGATGTCAGATTATGCTCACCGCGACAGTGCCCTGGAAGTTGTAGAAACTCCAGAAGGCTACTGCTTGCAACTGCGAGAACCGTTTCAAGATTTGGTACAAACCTTAATTCCAGTAGACTTGGGGGTTGGTGCTCTGCGGACGCTGGCAGCCATTGCCCTCAAAGGATCGATCGCCCAACCTGAGTTGGTAGAACTGCGCGGCTCTGGAGCATATCAACATGTGCAAGAACTCGTACAGCTTGGATTTGTGCGTAAACGGCGACAATCGGACGGGCGATCGTATCGGCTGCAAGTCACCGATAAGTTTTACCAATATTTTCAGGTTGATAAACTTCCTAACCCCTCAGAGCCGCCTGTACCGCCTCTTTAGCCAGTTTTGGATGACTCATGGGGGGGGTGCAATCAGCAAATTAAGAGTGTTAAGTTAGGAGTAACTAGTCGCACTCGCAGACATCGATGTCACAATAGATGAAAGTGTCTGTAACATTTTTTAGGAATCCAAGGCTACTATGGTTTTTAACCCTGACAATTTTGAGTTCTTCGGCGGTGAGATCGAAGAGGGTCAGGCGAATAAGTTGTTGAAGTACCTTCAGCATCAGTCTCCTGAAATGCTAGCGAGAGTTGCCAGATCCGTTAGCCCTGAAATTAAGCAGATCATCTCCCAGAATGTTCAGGGATTGGTGGGTGTTTTACCTTCGGAAACCTTTAATGTGCAAATTACGACCGATCGCGAGAATCTAGCTGGTTTGCTAGCCTCTGCCATGATGACAGGCTATTTTCTACGTCGCATGGAACAACGGATGGAGCTAGAATCCAGCATCAAAGGATCATCGCCTTTAAGCTTCGATGCGAGTGATTTCGATCTGTTTAACACAGACGAGTAGGGACAGCAAATTCCACAGGTTTTAGGCAGGTAAGTTAGGCGTGGTTACAGTCATGCCAAGCAAATTTGGGTGAAGTAGGGTTTGCCCTCTGTTGTGGGGTGTGGGGCGGGTTATTTGTATCCCCAAGCGGCAATTGCCAAACAGATCCAGCCTGCGAGGAATGCGACCCCGCCGATTGGAGTAATTGCCCCTAACCCCTTGATTCCCGTAAAACTGAGGGCATACAGACTGCCACAAAAAATTAGCACCCCAGCAATAAACGCTGCCCCAGAGGCAGATAGCAGGGGCGGCGCAGCTTCGGCACGGCTCAATAGTAAGGCTATCAGCAGCAACGCCAGCGCGTGGTACATCTGATAGCGCGTGGCCAGTTCAAAAATTTCTAGCGATCGGTCAGTTAATTTGTCTTTAAGGGCATGGGAAGCAAAGGCTCCAGCCGCAACTGCCAAGCCACCCAACATGGACCCAATCAGTAAAAAGAGTCTGACCATTACCCGAATTTCCTATCCGCTAATGCTGCCATCCTAGCCCAATTCTTTATTCCTTCATAGCTTCCAGCAGTCGTGAAAAATAGAAGCGGGTTTTGGTCATCGCATTGCGTTGTACTGTCCAACCGTTTGCTTGCAACGCCTCGACGATCATCGCTTCCCGATGTAGATAAGCGCGAGTGGCCTTGCTGGGGCCAGGAAAGAAGTCACCAATGCGCTTAAGCAAGCTGTAGCCCAACGTTTTCGGCGCAAAGCTGAGGATGAGGCGATTGGTGGCCAAGTTGCTGAGATGCGCAATCATGCCCATTGCCTGCTCTTGGGGATAGTGAATCAGCACATCTAGACAAACCACCGTGTGATACTGTCCGCTCAACGATTCCAGATCTTGAACTACAAATGTGAGGTTTTCCGAGCCAATACCAGCAGCCATAGCCCGCTCCTTCGCCTCACCCACCATTTTCTCGGAAATATCGCTGGCATAAACGATGGCTCCTGCTTGTGCCAGCGGTAAACTGAGACTACCAACGCCACACCCTGCATCACAGATGGTTAATTCTGCCACATTGCCATCACTTCTGAGCCAGTTCAGCACCGTATCAACCGTCTGCTGATGCCCCTTGCGGATATCCAATTGCACTTTATTGACATCCCCAGTGCCATAAATTCGTCGCCAGCGATCGAACCCAGTGGCATTAAAGTATTCGCGAACTACAGTTTTATCGTCAGTTGCAGTCATAAGATACGGCGTTTGTTGAAGAACCAAAAAATTAAGAAATACTCTTAACGGTAAACGATCGTATTACGATTTCTCACCATTTACACAAAAAAGAGGTCGGGAAGTAGAAGTGAAGGGGTAGGGGGAGTAAATCAGTCAGCGACTGGTGCATCTACTCCCTGTACATGACTTCCGATTCCCAATTCCCTACTCCTGTTCCAACAACTGCCGGGCTTCTGCAAGAGACTGCTGCTGAGCGTCTGTCACCTCTGGATACTTCAAACCCAGTTTTTCCAGAGTTTCATAAATAATAGCTGCTACTACAAGGCGCATATACCATTTGCGATCGGCTGGGATAATGTACCACGGTGCCCAGTCAGTACTGGTATGATTAAATACCTCTTCAAATGCATTCATATAATCATCCCAATACTGTCGCTCTTTGACATCATTGGCAGAAAACTTCCAGTTTTTCTCCGGTTTATCTAATCGATCTAAAAACCGTTTCTTCTGTTCTTCTTTCGATATATTCAGGAAAAACTTCAAAATGATGATACCGTTATTGACGAGGTAACGTTCAAAACAATTAATTTCGTCAAATCGCTGCTGCCAAATATGCTCGTCATGTTTCAGCGATCGAGGTAATTGTTGCCGCTCTAAAAGCTCAGGATGAACGCGAACCACCAGCACTTCTTCATAATAAGAACGGTTGAAAATACCAATTCGCCCACGTTCTGGCAGTGACTTTGCATAACGCCAGAGATAGTCGTGATCGAGTTCTTCAGCAGAGGGTTGCTTGAAGCTAAACACTTGACAACCTTGAGGATTAATGCCCGACATTACATGCTTAATCGTGCCATCTTTGCCTGCGGCATCCATTGCTTGAAAAATGCACAACAAAGCATAGGTATTCTGGGCATAGAGTTTATCTTGAAATTCTGCCAAGTGTTTCACACCAGCCGCCAATAACTCGCTGGAGCGTTCCTTTAGTTCACTTTTAGAGAATTTGTGATGTTCCTCTTCAAAACTGCTGATGAAGCGGGGATTATAATCTTTTAATTTGATCTGGCTACCGGGCTTCACTAGAAACGGGTCAAATTTCATACGAAACTCTCAACTCAACGATCTGACTACGCTGGCAACTCATCATTCGCGATCGAGAAGTGTGGGTTCGGCTGCGCTCAATTCACTCAATGAGGCAGTCGAATCGCCATGCCTAAACATTGCACAGCTAAATCAGGGATATGTTTTTCACTGTATCGTTGAATGTCGGCGAGAGACGGCCCTTGTGTCAAGGTCGTAATATAGTTTGGTACAAAACTACGCAATGGTCGGTACGTCCTATGCTCAATCTCGATCGTCTGTCTACGGAACAGCGCAATCCCAACACGCTACAGATTGATCAGGTTTCGACGTTGGAGATGGTTAAACTGATCAACGATGAAGATAAACAAGTGGCGCTGGCTATTGAACACGTATTGCCCACCATTGCTCAGGCGATCGACATCATTGCCGTTCAATTAAAACAGGGTGGCAGGTTGATCTATCTAGGAGCGGGAACCAGCGGGCGTTTGGGAATTTTGGATGCTTCAGAATGTCCTCCCACCTACGGCACCGATCCGAACTTAGTGATTGGGTTAATTGCTGGGGGTGATGCAGCCATTCGCAAAGCGGTAGAAGGGGCAGAAGATAGTCGTGAATTGGGCGCTAAGGATCTCCTTACACTTGGATTGACAGCGCAGGATGTCGTCGTGGGGCTGGCGGCCAGTGGACGAACGCCCTATGTGATTGGTGGATTGGAATATGCTCAGGACATGGGTGCACAGACAATCGCCATTGCCTGTACCCCCAATTCGGTGATTGGCATGATTGCTCATATTGCCATTGAAGTTTCACCTGGGCCTGAAGTAATTACGGGTTCAACACGAATGAAAGCTGGAACAGTACAGAAACTGATTTTGAACATGCTTTCGACCGGAGCAATGATTAAAATTGGCAAGGTTTATAGCAATTTAATGGTTGATGTACAAGCTACAAATCAGAAATTAGTAGAGCGAGCCAAGCGCATTGTCAGCGAAGCAACCGGAGTCGATCGATCGCGGGCAGAAGCCCTACTGCAATTAACCCACTACGACGTAAAGCTAGCCATTTTGATTGAAAGAACGAATTTACCCTTAGAACAAGCACAAATGATCTTGCAACAGGCAGATGGATATTTGCAAACAGCGATTGATACCGCTACTGGTAAGCTTACGCTGCACAACCATACCCCAATTGAGTAGGACAAATCGAACACCGAACATCCGATTCTCCATTCCCGACTTCCCAACTCCCGACTCTCCATTTTCCATTCCCTGTGCTTCCATCCATCCCCCCCCCTGCCATCAATCATCCCGAATACCTCAACCACTATCATTGGATGTGCCGAGCGATCGAACTAGCCGCAGCGGCTGGAGACGCTGGAGACGTGCCTGTCGGTGCAGTCATCGTGGCAGATAAACAACTCATTGCAGAAGGCGAAAACCGGCGCGAACGGGATCATGATCCCACCGCCCATGCTGAAATTGTGGCACTGCGATCGGCCGGCCGCGCACTCGGAACGTGGCATCTGGAGCAATGCACTCTGTATGTCACCTTAGAGCCGTGTCCCATGTGTGCTGGCGCGTTAGTGCAAGCCCGATTAGGGTTATTGGTTTATGGAGCCGATGACCTCAAAGCGGGCGCGATTCGCACGGTGATCAACATTCCCGATGGGGCCAGTTCCAATCACAAATTGCCTGTGATGGGTGGGATTCTGGCATCCACCTGTCAGCAGCAATTACAGCAGTGGTTTGCCGCCAGAAGACAAGCGAAACGATCGAATCCTCCCAATCAGCAGAAATGACAGAGTAATCGTTCCGAGCGATTTCAACCGATCTGCTTTAACACCACAATCGATCGATCGAGCACCGGAATGGGTTTGTCGCTGGTGTACCATAGGCCATTTTCAATCAAACGAGGATGGCGAGTGTCCACAATCACTTGCCAGTGGCGTGGCTGCAACCCTTCTGGAATCGTAAACTCCAGCATTTCATAGTGGGCATTAAAAAACAGCAAAAAACTGTCATCCATGATTCGTTCGCCCCGTTCGCCGGGTTCCGCAATTTCTAATCCATTCAACAGAATCGCGATCGCCTTAGCAAACCCATCGTTCCACTGGTGCTCAGTCATCTCACCACCATCGGGATTAAACCAGGCAATGTCGTGCACTCCCGATCCATGAATAGCGCGGCCTTGAAACCACTTGCGACGGCGAAACACCGGATGGAGGCGGCGTAGGGCAATCAATTGACGAGTAAAGTCTAATAGTTCATGATCTTCATTGTTAAGTTGCCAGTTCAACCAAGACACCTCATTGTCTTGGCAATAGGCATTGTTGTTGCCTTGCTGCGATCGACCCATTTCATCCCCACTGAGGATCATCGGAACCCCTTGAGACAATAGGAGGGTGACTAGGAAATTGCGCTGTTGCCGTTGCCGCAGAGTTAACACAGCCGGATCTTGAGATTCGCCCTCTTCTCCACAATTCCACGATCGGTTATGACTTTCGCCATCGTGATTATCTTCCCCATTAGCTTCGTTGTGCTTGTCGTTATAACTAACCAAATCGCGCAGCGTAAAGCCATCATGGGCAGTAACAAAGTTGATGCTAGCACTGGGATTGCGACCATTGCTTTGATACAAATCCGAGCTACCCGTAAACCGATAGGCAAATTCTGCCAAGCGGCTATCTTCACCACGCCAAAAGTCGCGCACCGTATCGCGGTATTTACCGTTCCATTCTGACCACAGCAATGGAAATTCGCCCACTTGATAGCCGCCCTCGCCCACATCCCAGGGTTCGGCAATCAGCTTCACGTCCGCTAAAACCGGATCTTGGTGAATGATATCGAAGAAAGCCGAGAGACGATCGACCGCATACAATTCTCGCGCTAATGCTGATGCCAGATCAAAGCGAAAGCCATCGACGTGCATCTCTAGCACCCAATAGCGCAAGCTATCCATGATCAGCTTCAACACCTGAGGATTGCGCACATTCAGGGAATTGCCACAGCCCGTGAAGTCCATATAGTAGCGAGCATCTCCTTCGACCAAACGATAGTAGGAGGCGTTGTCAATGCCGCGCAAGGATAGGGTAGGGCCCAAATGATTTCCCTCACCTGTGTGGTTATAGACAACATCTATAATCACCTCAATGCCCGCTTGGTGCAATGCTTTCACCATTTGCTTAAATTCCACCACCTGTTGCCCCTGAACACCGCTGGAACTGTAGCCAGAGTAGGGGGCAAGATAACCGATCGAATCATATCCCCAATAGTTGCGCAATCCACGCTCAACTAAGTGTCCGGGGTAAGCCAAAAAGTGATGCACGGGCATCAGTTCAACAGCCGTGATCCCTAACGATTGCAAATGGGAAATGGCCGCCGGATGAGCGAGCCCGGCATAGGTGCCTCGTAACGCTGGGGGAATATCTGGATGTTGTTGTGTGAACCCTTTCACATGCAGTTCATAAATAATCGTTTCGTGGCGCGGCGTTTGCAACAGCGCATCCTCTTCCCAATCAAATAGTTCGTCAATGACAACAGCTTTCGGGATCAAGGCAGCGTCATCTTCGTGGGAAAATGAAAGGTCCCGCCCCGGGTCACTCCAGGAATAGCCAAACGTCGCTTCACCAAACTGCACATCGCCTTCGATCGCTTTAGCATAGGGATCGATCAGCAACTTGTTGGGATTAAAGCGATGCCCCCACTGTGGTTCGTAGGGGCCATAGACCCGAAAGCCATACCGCTGTCCCGGCCCTACCGAAGGAATATAGCCATGCCAAACAAAATTACTCATCTCCGTCAGCGGCAGTCGGGTTTCTCGTCCTTGTTTGTCGAACAGGCACAGTTCAACTTTCGTGGCGTGTTCGGAAAACAGGGCAAAGTTGGTTCCTTTCCCATCCCAGGTTGCGCCTAGGGGGTAAGGTTTACCAGACCAGAGTGATAAGTACATATACTCAAGCAATTTGTATGGTTTTGTTAAGGCATTCGTTTCCCCTGATCCTAACTGGCAATGGGCAAGTTGTCGTCAAGTGTGGCAAACGGCGCGTTTAAGAAGGTATGGGTGAATGGGGATACAATCGAGAAATTTAGGCAAGAAATTCAAGGTTGATAGACCTCATCAGAACTCATTAAACCTTACAAAACAGCAGTCTATGGATGCTCTCGAAACAATCATCGGCGAATGTCGAACTTACTCCGATCGAGTTGACACGCATGATCACGCTTATGCTCAGTTGTTGTTGCCTCTGTATGGTAGTTTATTTATTCAGACCGAGTTTCAGGAGTTTGAGTTGCAATCATCGCATGTATTCTTTTTGTTGCCCCATTGTCAACATACGTTTTATGCCAAAGATTGCAACCAATTTCTAGTCTTGGATATTCCTAAATCTAGCATTTTTAATCTCCGTTGTATTCAACAAAATACTAGCATCAAAACTATTTTAGACGATCGCTGGCAAGCATTGCGTCAATTACTCCTAGCTGAAATTAATCAATCACAGTACTCATTAACAGATTTGTTTCGTTATGCTGAGCGCTTACTACAACTGAAACCGCAATCGCGATCAATTCAATATCTTCAGGAGAATTATCATCAGTCAATTACATTACCTGAATTAGCCAAACTTGAAGGATACAACACAACCTATTATTGCGAATGGTTTAAGTTCACGACTGGAAGCACCGTCAAACAGTACATTCAAACATTGCGGTTCGAGCGAGCAAAGCACTTGCTGCAAGCGACTGATTGGTCTGTCACTCAAATTGCTCATGCGATCGGCTACGAACATCCTGCTTCCTTGACTCGCCTGTTCAGACAGTTTAGCGCCTTTACTCCACAAGCCTATCGGCAACACAGCCGAAATTCGGCCACCTGTTTCCAAAATTTGGCTAAGTAAGTTGGTCTGTACAAGCTCTACAATGCCCATGTCGGTGAAGCTTTGCCGTATTGCTTTAATCATCGCACCGATATCGGCGCCAATGCTTTGTCCCTACGTTTCCGCATTCCCAAAATCTCGCTATGCTCGATCGATCGCAACGCTTCCGACAACGAGCCACCCTAATTGGCTTCAGTGCTATTCTCATGTGGTCCACCCTGGCTCTACTCACCAAGCTCAGTGGCAATCTACCTCCCTTTCAACTGACAGCAATGGCATTTACCATCGCAGCGCTGATTGGTGTAGGCGTTTGGTTGAAACAAGGCGGCTCGATCGTCCGTTCCTTGAAGTTACCGCCCGCCGTGTGGGGACTGGGCATCTTTGGTCTATTTGGCTATCACCTGTTCTATTTCATTGCCCTCCAGCAAGCTCCTGCCGTAGAAGCTAGCCTGATTGCATACCTGTGGCCGCTGTTGATTGTATTGTTTTCTGCATTGTTGCCGAATGAATCACTGCGCTGGTTTCATGTAGTCGGGGCGATCGCTGGATTTGTCGGAGCCGCAGTGTTAGTCACCCAAGGACAGGGACTCAGGTTCAGCCCACAGTATAGTTTGGGTTATCTAGCGGCTCTAGGTTGTGCTTTTACCTGGTCTAGTTATTCGGTCTTGTCACGGCGATGGGGCAATATTCCCACCCATGCTGTTGGTGGCTTCTGCTTGGTTACAGCCCTACTAGCCTGGCTCTGTCATTTTGCGTTTGAACGCACGGTGTTCCCCCAAGGTGGTCAATGGTCGGCAATTCTTGGTTTGGGACTAGGCCCAGTGGGGCTGGCGTTTTACACCTGGGATTATGGCGTCAAACATGGCAATATCAAAAGTCTAGGTGCGTTGTCCTATGCGGCTCCGCTATTGTCTACGGTGCTTTTGGTAGTTTGTGGACTGGCAGAGGCAAGCTGGCGGCTAGGATTAGCCTGTGTATTGATTGTTGGAGGAGCCGTGTTAGCGGCTGGAAGATGGAGTAATGATGAAAAAAACTAATGCGGTGCGGCTACTCGATCGCCTCAAGATTGCCTACAACCTGCTGAGCTATGACGTAGATCCGGCGGATTTATCCGCAGAAAGTACAGCCCAAAAACTGGGCTTGCCCCCAACACAAATCTTTAAAACGCTGGTCGCTAAGGGCGATCGACAAGGGGTATGTCTGGCAGTAATTCCTGGCAATGCTCAGTTAGATTTAAAGGCACTGGCCGCTCTGAGCGGTAACAAGAGCATCGATCCGGTACCCCTGAAAGATGTGCAACCGTTGACGGGCTACATTCGCGGTGGTGTTACAGCTTTAGCTTGTAAGAAAGACTATCCAGTATATGTGGATGCAACCATCGAACCATTACCGTGGGTAGCTGTTTCCGCAGGGCAACGCGGACTGATGATTCAATTAACCCCAACGGACTATTTGCGCGCGGTGAATGGCACAGTGGGATCGATCGCTCTCTAACCCACAGGGTGCCTCTCGGTTGTGCAGCCCTCAACACCTTCCCTTTTTTCCAACCATGGAAGCCGGGGCAGGGGATGAGGGCAGATACAGCAACCCCAATACGAGCGTGGGAGACATTTAACTTCCGCTTCGATCCTAATACCAATTTAAATTGAGAACGTGGCAAATCGGGTAAGGGCGATTCGCGAATCACCCTTACGAGCGGTTCATCTGTCGCAGAGATGGTTTAAAGCGGTATAAGCAAGATCCGAAATAACTTTTGTAGTGATTGTTTCTTTACTTGTTCAGACCTGTTGATCACAAGGAGAGAGCTTATGCCAGTTTCAATGATAGGGCGAGGACGAAAGAATCCATTTGGCTATGTCGATCGCCAAATTACTCGAACAAATGTAACACGAACTTATATTCTTAGAGACATTGACACAAGCTCAACTGGCGTTTCAACCGACATTGGTAGTCCGTATGGCTCCAGTTCGGGCGTACAGCTTTATTCGTTGACTACCATTCTCAGCGGTGAACCCGGTGGAATCACCCGGCTACAACTGCGTAGAATCAACAATACCCAAGAAAATGGCTCTACTTATCTCACCTATGAAGTCAGAGTGACGATCGATCCTCGTTCTCGTCAAACTTCGATGACATTAGGCTCAACGATTTCGCCAGAAACGGGATATGCTGGCTTCTATTTCAGTGATTTGGGCATCGGCACAGGAGGTGGAATTGCCATTGCGGGTAACGGCAACATTGTAGGAACATCAGCCCGAGATGCCCTGATTGGGGGGGATAGCAACGACACGATCGATGGGCGTGGTGGCGCTGACTATATGCGCGGTGGGCGCGGTAATGATACTTACATCGTTCGTGACAGCAACACCCAAATCGATGAAACTCCTCAGACAGGCATCGAAACGGTGGTGTCTTATGTCGATTGGGATTTGAGTCGAAAGGTGATTGCTCTACCAAAATTTAATGGTGAAACAACCAATAGATTTCAGGTAGAAACAAATGTTGAAACTGGCTTGGATCATCTCACCTTGACGGGTAATGCAGCGATTAATGGCACAGGCAATAATTTGTCTAACGTCATCAAAGGCAACAACGCCAACAACACCCTGTCGGGGCAAGCCGGCAACGATACCCTAATTGGGGGCGGTGGAAATGATAGTTTATTCGGTGGTGACGGCAATGATGAACTGAATGGATTTGGTACTGTAGCGAGTACCGTGTCTCAGTTCGACACCCTCAACGGTGGAGCCGGAAACGATGTATTTGTGTTGGGTGGAACTTGGGGCGTTTCGTATGTCGAACCGGGCGATGGCTATGCCGTGATCAGCGATTGGACAGCGACTCAAGATCGCATCAAGGTCAAAAATGTGCCCGGCGGCACCTATAGCCTAGAGTTCAAGAGCGTGAGTGGTATTGGCTCTGCTCTGTTGGATACAGAAATCTACTTCACCGACTCTCGCGGCTTCAAAGATCGCATTGGCATTATCCAAGACAGTATTAATGTCAACATTGCGCGTGATTTTGTGTTTGTTTAAGCTCTACAGCAACGGAGGACAATGGAAGGACTATATTAAAATCGTTAAGCTTCATAGCGGATAAACAGTAACTTCAAGCAATGACCCTAATGGTTCTGTCTATCGCCAGCTCTAGAGTTAGTGTGTTGGTTTAGAAAGCGAAAGTCACAATTTAATGCGATCGAGCACCTCGTTGAGCCATTTCTCATACAATCGGTGCAAACTGTGCAATGGTTCCTGAATAGTTAGCCCGATCGACTCATGAGGTAT
The DNA here is from genome assembly GCF_026802175.1 of Thermocoleostomius sinensis A174. Taxonomy (NCBI): domain Bacteria; kingdom Bacillati; phylum Cyanobacteriota; class Cyanophyceae; order Oculatellales; family Oculatellaceae; genus Thermocoleostomius; species Thermocoleostomius sinensis. The sequence continues at coordinate 863,066 of NZ_CP113797.1, forward strand.
TCTGCTTTTTATCCCCGTCTGAGTCTTGCGCTCAGCCTTTGCCTAAACATTACCCTTGGGCTGGAATTGTTTCGCCCTCCAATGGCCCAAGCTCAAGTTCGCGCCGATCGCACTTTGTCTCGTACCTCACAAGTCGATCTAGACGGGAATCGCTGGGTGATCACGGAAGGAACACTCAGAGGAACTAATTTGTTTCATAGTTTTGAAGAATTTTCTGTGCCGGAGAATGGGACAGCTTCGTTTCAAGGCATTGATCCAGCCATTGCTAACATCTTTGCGCGAGTCACAGGACAACTGCGTTCTAATATCAATGGCACGATCGAAGCGTTACAAACCAATGGAGCACTGAGTTCCGCTAATCTATTTTTACTAAACCCCAACGGCATTCTGTTTGGGCCCAATGCCCGGCTCAATTTGGGTGGTTCATTTATTGCGACTACAGCCGATCGCATTCAATTTGCCAATGGGGTACAGTTCAGCGCCAGCACGCCTCAAGATGTTCCCTTGCTAACAGTTAGCACGCCGATTGGGTTGCAGTTTGGCAGCAATCCAGGTCGCATTATGAACCGATCGATGGCGCAAAATTTCAGTAGCACTGGCGAGGTTCTGCTTGATCCGTTTGATGGTGAAGCACGCGGTCTCAGAGTGTTGCCAGGTCAAACCTTGGCGCTAGTAGGCGGTTCTATCAGGTTACGCGGAGGGGGATTGGTGGCAGGAAGCGAGAACACTGAACCGGGTGGACGGATTGAATTAGCCAGTGTGGGGGCTAACGAAGTTGTTCGCCTCATTCCTAGCACAATGGGTTGGAGCTTAGGGGTGACGCCCGGGCAGAATTTTGATGATATTCGCTTGTCGCAAGGGGCAATTGTCAACACCAGCGGCAACAGCGGCGGTGCCATTGTTGTACAGGGTCGCAATATTCGACTAAGTGGCGGTTCGCAGTTCCTGTCCGTGACGCAGGCGGGCAGGGGTGAGTCTATGATTGTGAATGCCACCGATCGCCTGATCGTCACCGGAGCCTCTGATCAAGGAAATAGTTTGCTGTATACGGAAACCCAAGCAAGTGGTTCTGCTGGCGACATTCAACTTTCTGCCAGACAACTCCAAATCAGCGATGCCGGGTTTATTACGTCTCTGTCGTCTGGAAGCGGCAAGGGCGGGGATGTGATGGTGAATGCCGTGGAGACCATTGAGGTGATTGGCAGACCCAGCAGCTTGGTAACGTTGGCCGATGGAGACGGAGCGGCCGGAGATTTACAGATTTCCACCCGACAATTGCATATTCTTGAGGGTGGCGAAGTGGGATCGATCGCCAGTGGTACTGGACGCGGCGGGAATGTAATGGTCAACGCTTCAGAGTCAGTGAATATCATTGGCATTTCTACTGCTCCTGAGTTGACCGATGACGATCGGGGGGGCAATTTGTTGGCCCAAACCCAAGCAAACGGTGAAAATGCGGGAGCCGCTGGAAATATTACCGTTACAACCGATCGCCTGTTGTTACAAAACGGTGGACAGATTGCATCATCGACTGTAGGCGGTGGGGATGCGGGACGGCTAACGGTACGGGCTAGAGACATTGAGTTAACGGGAATTGCGCTAGACGATGACGGGTCTCCGTTTTTGTCGTCGCTGGAAGATGGGAGTTTACCGTATCCCAGCGGTCTGTTTTCGGGAACCGGGCCGGGATCTACGGGCAGCGGAGGACAGTTGCGCGTGACAGCCGATCGTTTAAGCTTACGCAATGGGGCTGTGCTGCAAACTAACACCTTTGGCAGTGGCAATGCTGGCAATATGGAAATTCGCGTCAGAGAGTTTATTACAGTCAGCGGTCGTGCTCCGGGTAATTTAATCCCTACCGGAATTACCGCGATTTCTGGCGGATTTCCTGGATCGGGATTTCGAGAAGTGCGTCGTGCGACAGGCAGCAGCGGTAATATTCAGATTACAACTCAAGATTTGCGCCTTGAAGACGGGGCAGTCATTGCAACTAGTAGCATTAATCCGGCGGCAGCGGGGGCCGGACAGCTACAAATTCAAGCCCGATCGATCGCCCTCAGCAACAATGCCCAACTCAACGCTCGCACCGAATCGGGAGGTCGCGACAGTGCCACGATTGATCTACGCGGCTTAGAGCTACTGAGTTTGCAAGGCGGCAGCCAAATTACCACTCGTGCTGGGATAGAAACTGGCGGCGGCAATGGGGGCACCATTCGCATACAAGCCCGTTACATCGTGGCAGAACCTGTTGGTGATAACGATATTTCTGCGGATGCAGGTCAGGGGGATGGAGGAGATGTCGATATTACAGCAAACATTATTGGATTGGTTCAGCAAGATCGCCCCACCTCTCCGCAAAGTGGGATCACTGCCAGTTCCGAGCAAGGCGTCAGCGGCACAATTACCATCCGTTCACCCGAATTTGACCCCACTCGTGGATTACTAGAATTGCCAACGGATATTGTGGATAGGTCGCGGTTGATTGCTCGAACTTGCCGTCCAGCCAATCCGGATGCTCCTCAAAGCGCGTTTGTCATCACTGGGCGCGGTGGATTGCCCTCTAGCCCTCGCGATCCGGGCAGCAGCAACCCCGTAGAATCAGATTGGGTGACCCTTCCCCCTCAAACGGAACCGACGGAACTCTCCACAACAACAGCCATCTCTCCAGAAACTGCAATGCCAGAATTGGCAACGGGTTCACAGCCTCCTAACTCACAGACAATTGTAGAAGCCCAAGGTTGGCAAATCGGAACACAGGGTGAGATTGAGTTGGTGGCTTACTCTCAAAATCGCTCGATCGCTCCAGCAATCGAACAAAATCCTCCTTGCCCAACGCCCTAAGCTTGTCTATCTCGACTCAATAAAAAACCCCCGCAACGCCTTGCAGGGATTGATGAAGCAGTTAAACGTCTGTTGAATGAAGTTTGTAGAGGAAACTTGATCCTACATTCGAGTGACTGAAAGTGTCACTTCGCCTTCGTTGTCCTCTAAATAGGTATCGTAGAAGAAGGCGCAAACAGTAGCTGGTTCCAGCACATCCAGCAGTAACGTGTCACCATAACCATTCAGCGACGACCAAGTCGCCCCGACCGTCACACCTGTCTTACGATTGATCACGGTTCCGCCATAAATCCACAGCAGCACGATCGGCTCTCCGGCAAACCCAGAATTAGCGCGATAGCCAAATGTACCACTCTTGAGCCTAATCGCATAGGTTCCTGGTTGCAATGTCTTAGAAACCGAAACCTCTTGCTCTAATTTCCGCATCGAGTCTGGATCGATGAAGTAACAGTTGCGCCGGCTATCGATCGTCAAATCTTCACTGTAGGTAGGACCTTCGATCGTCACTACCACTTGTCCTTCGTTGTCCTCTAGGTAAGTATCAAAGAAGAAGCCGCAGAGGGTGACTGGTTCCAGTACCTCCAGTACCAATGAGTCACCAATTCCATTCAGAGTGGACCACGTAGCACCAACCTCAACGCCCGTCTTGCGGTTTACGACCTTGCCACCATAAATCCAAAGGAGAACCAAAGGTTCGCCTTCATGCCCCGACTCGATGCGATAGTCGAACGCACCGCTCTTGAGTTTGATCGTATAAGTACCAGGTTGCAGCACTCTAGACACTGACGTTTGATGCTGGAGGCGACCCATTGCAGCCGGGTCAATCAAGAAGCAGTTGCGCCGGCTATGAACAATCAGATCCTCTTCCGAAAAGGACGACTGATACTGCGGTGTCGATTGGGGGCTGGTGGAATAGCCTTCTACCGTAGCAGTTTGGTATTGAGCGACTGGCTGAGCAATGACTGGTTCAGGTCTAGGCTCATAGGTTGGTTGTTCCGTAGGCTGGTAGGAAACAGCCGGCTGAGTTGTCGATCGGTACGGTGCTGTGGGGTATGTAACCGTCTGATTGACAGTTGTCTGCGTCGTTGTGGACTGCTCTGTAAAGGGGTTAGACGACATAGTTTCGCTCGTAACGGGGCAGGAGAGTCCGGCATCGATCTCTTCTACTTTGCGAACCTTGCGAACCAGGGTAATTTCTTCTTCGCGGCGAATGACGGTGCGGATAGGAGCTAAGCACACGACATCGCGACGGGCATCCCGTCCAAAACTATCAAAACTCAGGGTGCTGATATCAGTGGGAATGATTGAGGGGTTTGACTGATCGCTCATATCTCTCTCCAATAGGGACGACTAGATGGCGGCGGCGGGCATAGGTTGGGTATGGGCAGTGGACTGTCCGGCTGGCTCAACTAAGGGATTGGTAGATAAGGGGGCGCTGCTGATAGGGCAGGAGAGTCCGGCATCGATCTCTTCTACTTTGCGAACCTTGCGAACCAGGGTAATTTCTTCTTCGCGGCGAATGACGGTGCGGATAGGAGCTAAGCACACGACATCGCGACGGGCATCCCGTCCAAAACTATCAAAACTCAGGGTGCTGATATCAGTGGGAATGGTTAAATCACTCATCGCAGAACAAAAAAGCATCAATCTTGAATCTGAAAAATGCCACGTATCTTGGTGGCATGGAAAAATGATGGTCAGGCATTCGAGATACAATCACCAAAATGCCTAAACCACCATTCTCAGCAACCAGCAGCAACCTGATAGTTCAAGTTGCTGTCTCTCAGTTGCTATTGCACAAACGGATTAGACGACATGGTTTCGCTCGTAACGGGGCAGGAGAGTCCGGCATCGATCTCTTCTACTTTGCGAACCTTGCGAACCAGGGTAATCTCTTCTTCGCGGCGAATGACGGTGCGGATAGGAGCTAAGCACACGACATCGCGACGGGCATCCCGTCCAAAGCTGTCGAAGCTCAGGGCGCTGACATCGGAGGGAATAACATAACCGTTTTGTTGTTCGCTCATGAGAGTCTCCAAGAATATTGCAAGAACTAAGAACTAAATTGCAAAAACTAAATCGTAGGCATTAAGCGATCGCCTTTCGAGGCGAAATCGATCGACTATTGCACAAACGGATTAGACGACATGGTTTCGCTCGTAACGGGGCAGGAGAGTCCGGCATCGATCTCTTCTACTTTGCGAACCTTACGAACCAACACGATCTCCTCTTCGCGGCGAATGACGGTGCGGATAGGAGCTAAGCACACGACATCGCGACGGGCATCCCGTCCAAAGCTGTCGAAGCTCAAAGCATTGATATCAGCGGGAACGACATAACCACTTTGCTGTTCGCTCATGAGAGTCTCCAAAAACTAACGTTGGCAACTAAATAAAACCGACTAAACAGAACCTGCTTAGAAAAGCTGAGACAGAACAGAGTTGCAACTCAAGTTGAACAGATTAACCAGTTCAAACCATTGAGCAGGATAGAAGTTGAACGAGCATCACCCTATTTGGCAACTTTAATTAAAACCAGTAATAGAGTAAATCAATCGTTAAAAATACCCCTTGAAATCTCTGTTCTTTGTAATACCTTTTGGTATTAACAACGATTTATAGACTACCCTTTATTTGCTCATTTGTAAACCCTAGTTTTTGATTTCATCTATTAATTTTTTGAGAAATTCCTGGTAGCTAACTTGATCAAATTATCTACATAAAAAACTAGATAACAGCGCAATTAATAGGCAATAAAGAGTATTGTGAAAGACGATCGTCAAACAATCAAGCATTCACTGAATCCTCAATATTACCCACACTATTTTATGGGTATTACCGCTATTACCCTTACCAAATGCCGCTTTTGACAACATTTAGTATGTTGAAACTTATGAAATTCCTTTTTACAAATTAACTAATCATGAGAATTAATGGCTGGATGAGATCGATTTATATGATCGCCTTCAATGAAGCAAAATATTGACCGTTTGAAGTACATGACAATCTGCTTAAAACCAGTCAACTGCCTACATGGCTATGTTTCTATTCTTCTTTAATCTCAAATTTTTCAATCTCATATCTATTTCAACCGACATAGCATGATCCACATTCAGTGATAATTCACAAGCACACCTTGATCACTCACCAAAGATCACTCACCAAACACCGCACAAACATCGAACTGGGAAATAACTTCGCAGTTCGCTACACACAAGCACATGGCTTGCCAATATTTCAACAATTCCTGAGATGTAAACTCTTAGGACAAGAGCTAGGAATGATAAGGAAAATTGACCTAATTATTAAAGTCAAACCCAAATACTATTGACGATCAACGTTGTTACAATCGCGACTATGTAACAGCCTACCAGGTGCACCTCCATAGAACTTGGAATCTATAGAGGCCATTCATAAATTCCTGCGATCTACAGCCTTTACAGTCTACAGTTTCGATTCACCACCAATTTTTGTAAGAGTTGTCGATCGAACCAATGAGAACAATGCTTGTCTGGAAACCCAACTTGATGATTCGCCAGTCAGTTTGTTGTTAGGAAACCCAATTTTCTCTGTCTACTCTGTCTGATGTCTAAGCTGAACCTCACACTCTAGGCGATGAGCCATGGCTCCAATTAGCGCAAAATCCAGTGAAGACATCCGGAGGAAGCTCGTCTATCTATGTACTGGCTACAGTATCAAATTTTGTTGCCCTTTTGAAGTTATCTGCTAGACATTTCCAATTTTCTTAATTTTTATCCGTCTAATAATTAGTTTCTGTCGTAAAATCCGTAATTTATTGGCGAGTCTTAGCAAAAACCTGGGTATTTATAATTGGAGCCTTATCTCTACTCTGTCTACCTATAGTGTGGTTTCGATCGGCAACCGCTTGATTTGGGTTTCGATCGCAATCTCTCCATGGTCAGCCATCGGGTGCTGTCGCGCTGACCTTTGACATTATTCATCCAAAAGGAGAACCGTCTCTATGTTCGAATTCAAGCCACTATTTCAGAGCCGCCATCGTTATCTTGTCAACTACACCGCCTACGCTGGACACAAGAACGAAATTGAGATTCAAGGCACTCGCTGCCGAGTGATTAGCGATCGGGCTTTAACTGGACAAGAGATTGCCGAAGAGGTTGCCTATCATATTCGTGAGCAAGATAGCCTGCCCGTTAGTCATATTGTGATCCATTCGCTAGCGCAGCTAGGAGCCTAATTTCGGGTTCTTGGTTTTCACGGGAATCATGACTCAAGCCGATCGGGAATGCCCTCGCACCCACCCGGAATTGTGCTGCGAGTTTTTGGCCCACCCCATGCGCAGCAGTAGTAGCGCTGAGCCGGTGATAGCCGTTTAGCTCCCGTGAAATCTGCCCCCTCGATCACGGCTCCGGTAAACTCACCATTGGCGTAATTGGGTTGATGGATGGCAGTGCGGGGGGTTGCAGTGGTTGACTTGCCATAGAAGAAGCGAACGCGGTGTAAGTCGGCTCCGGCAAAGCAGGCCTCAGACAAAATGCTACGGGCTAGGTTGGCACGAACTAGGTCACAATGGCTGAGATTGGCGCGGATCAGATTGATATCGCTGAGATCAGTCCACCGTAGATCGGTACCTGCCAAATCAGCGCCTGCTAGCATCACCCCCAAATGAATGACACGCAACCCAGCCTGCCGATCTTCTGAATAGACTCCCCTGCCGTCTAGAATTGGCCGTCCCAATAACTGATCGCGTTTGAGGGGAGTAATTAACCCCGATCGCGACAGAAACCGTAATACCTTCGCTTTGCCACTGGCATCGATACTACTCAAAATGGCAGCAGTCCGTCCCTCGGCGATGGCTCGTTCCATCGGAAAATCTTCTAACAGTCCATCCTCCGTCAACATGAGTTCTGCAATGCCATCAAAGTAAGCATCTATGGTTTGCTGTTGAGTGATAGTATTTGAGCGAATGGTCAAATCTTTAGAAATGACATATTGCTGCCAAGAGACATAGACGGCTAGCATAGCGATCAGAATTTGCCCTAATGCTCCCAAAATCGATCCGAGGGTGCTGACTTTTTGCCAATCTAGCTGCCAAAAAGTAGCGATCGCGCGCTGCCCAATTGGACTCATGAGGAACAAGCCGCTACTAGCGACAACAATTCCTAGGTGAGCGGCGGTCGATCGCCACTGTGATGGTGTCAGCACATTGCGCAGAGCCGGCAAGCCAACCCGTCCAATGACAGCGGTAGATAGGATCAGCGCGATTCCAGTCCCAATTAAGCTGACTCCCGTGTTGCCAGCCAGCCACCCCACTACCGTTAGCGCGATCGCAAACAGAATCGTTAACTCTACAGCAGCTTTCATAGCAAGGGGCGTATCCCGAATCGAGGAGGAGGTCTCTGCTAGGGCGATCGCTCCCTGAAACTGACTCAGAGAGGACAGCCGTAAGATTATGGAAATTTTGCCGACTGTTGCTCTGTGCCATCGGGGAGTACCGCTCCCACCAGCAGCGCATCAGTTAATTTGGCATCTTCAAGATTCGCTTCAAACAAAAATGCATGACTCATGTTTGCCTCCACCAACACCGCACCAACGAGCCGTGCCGAACTCAATTGGCTTTCGGTTAAATTGGCCTTCAGCATAAATGCCCGACTTAAGTCAGCCTCGGTCAAGTTCACCCTGGCCAGATTGGCTTCCTGAAAACTGGCTCCACTCAAGTTAGCGCGACTTAAATTGGCTTCCACCAAGTTGGCGCGATCTAGATTAATGCCGCTTAAGTTGGCTCCTGCCAGCGAAACCCTCGCCAAGTTTACCGCTTCAAAATGACGTTCACCAGCAGCATACCGCGCTAAAAGCTCTTCAGCGTTCATGTCGATCGTCCTCACAAAACCCAAGATTGAACTGCTAGCTAGAAGCTCTGGCGAAGTTCTGCTAAAAGTTCTGTTATCCGTTGCATTCGCAGAATGCGTCAATATTATCGAGAATGAGACGATGGCAGGTCAATAGTCTTTGTTTAAAGAGAATAAAGAGAATTATGCCTGGGTTCGTGCGATCGCGGCTACGACGGTTGCAAATTCTACTGGATGGACGTGTTTTGACAAGTAGACCTGAAATCCCATAGACAGCGCTTGCAGCCGTTCATCTTCACTGCTTTTAGTCGTTAAGGCAATCAATGGCAGCGGTCGCCCTTCAGCCGTTGATAGAGCCTTGACTCGCGCAATCAACTCCATATCGCGCTCCGTCAGCGTTGTGATGTTGATCAGCAGCACATCGGGGCTAAAGTGCTCAACCAGCCCAGCCGCATCGGACACAGAGGCTACTGCAATCACCTCGGCCCCATCGTTTTCCATCTGCACAGCCAAGGGGTCACGTGAATGAAATTTCGCATCGATCAATAAAACTTGCAGATTGTGTAAGGGGCAAAGCTCGATCATGCTATCGGTTATGGGATCTGGAACGTTACCTAGACTAGGGTCTGGGTTGCTATCGAGTGGCCCATTCTGATGATGGTTCATCAGTGGATTGGCGTCTGCATGAATTTTGGCTAGAGGGATTTCAACCGTGAAAGTGGCTCCTTGCCCTTCGCCGTCGCTGACCGCTGCTATCGTCCCCCCATGCAGTTCTACCAAGTGTCGCACCAGCGTTAAGCCCAGCCCCAACCCTTGCCCCGATCGGGTTGAACTGCCATCGGCTTGACGAAACGGCTCGAACACGTGGGGTAAAAATTCAGGCGTAATCCCCTGACCTGTATCTTGAATCTGGAGTTGCACCCGATCGTGGATCTGCTGAAGGTAGATGGTAATTTGCCCATGCCGAGGGGTAAACTTCATGGCATTCGACAGTAAATTCCATACGACTTGTCGCAGGTAGCGCAAATCTCCCCGGACGGGGCCAACGGTTGGGTCTAAATTGAGGCTCAGGTGCAAGTCCTTGGCATCCATCGCCAATTTCAGAGATTCCGCCGTCTCTTGAACGATCGAACTCAACCACAGAAAACTTGGTTTCAGTCGAAACTGTCCAGTAATTACCCGCGAAATGGTCAGCAGATCATAGACAATCTGCGTGAGTGCTTTCGCCTTGCGTTCGATTGCATCCAGGGCTTGATCCAGTGTGCGGGCATTGAAGGAACGCAACCGCAGCATTTGAGTCCAACCAACAATGGTATGCAAAGGTGTGCGGAGTTCGTGAGATAGGGTGGTTAAAAACTCATCCTTGAGGCGATTTGATTCTTGCAGTTGTTGGTAAAGACGGGCATTATCGATCGCCATCGCCGCCCGTTGAGATAAATCCGTTGCCACCGATAGGTCAAGCGGGTCATAGTCGCGATCGGACTCGGCAATGGCTAACACCATTGTGCCAAGCTTTTGTCCACGCGCAATCAACGGCACAATAATCAACGCCCGAGGAGCTAGTTCGACAGAAATTCTAATGACCCGTGGGTCTTGAGAAATGGGATGCAGTGTGAGCGGATCGGTCACTAACACCGGACCTGAGGTTTGCAGGGCCCGAGCTAGCAAGTTGTCAGGGGTCTGCATGGAGGTTTGATATAAATGGCTCAACTCATCCACAAGCGCCTGTTTGTCTGGGTGGCGATGGACGGCTGCCACCTGTTTCAAGACCCCATCCACTTCAAGCTTGTGAATCAAGCAAAAGTCTGCCAACACGGGCACGGTTAACCGCGCCACATTACTCAATGTCGTTTCATAATCTAAGGATGATGCCAAAATGTTGCTGGCCTCTGACAAAAATGCACATCGCTGATTTGCCAATTCTGCCCGCCGCCGCGCCATTTGCTCTTGTTGTAGCAGTTGATCACAAATGCGCTCGATTTGCTTGCGGGATGTGATGTCTTGGAAGTAGGCAGCAATCCCATCTCGGGCTGGATAGAGATTGATCTGAAACCAGCGGTTTAAGGTGGAGCATTCGTATTCAAATTGAGTTGAGACCCGACTACGAGCGGTTCGATCGCAGTGATAATACAACCGAGTATTCACTACGTGGGGGTACACCTCCCAAACATTTCGTCCTAATAATTCGCTTTGGTGGCGTTCTAGAATCCGTTCAGCCCGCTGATTGATGTATGTAAATCGCCATTGCCCATCAATCGCGCAAAAGCCGTCGGTAATGCTTTCAAAAATTTCGGCTAACTCTTCATTGGTAGCTCGCAGCGCTTCCTCGGCTCGGCGACGGCGCGAGGTTTGCTGTTCTAATTGAGTGTGCGTTTGTTGTAGCCTGGCATTGAGGGCAACTTCGGCTTGCTTCCACTCGGTGATATCTTCATACAGCACCAGCATGCCGATCGGCAAAGGATAGGCCCGTACCCCCAGCCAAACATTCAGTGGCTCGTAGAAAATCTGAAACCGTGTACTGTCTCCGGTCTCAAAAACAGACTGTAACTTCTGGTAGAACTCAGTTTTCAGCGCTTCCGGGTAAACCTCCCAGATGGGTTTGCCTAGCAGGTCGGTTGTAGATTGTCCGGCCAGTTGGGCCCCCCGTTGATTAATAAAGGTGATGCGCCAATCGCGATCGTAAATGGCAACACCATCGGTGATACTCTCCAGGATTGCCGTCATTGATCATACTCATCTGAAGGTTAATATGTGAAACGATAGTTTTAAATGGGCTAGGGGAAACAGTGAAACCCTAGCCTAGAATGAAACCCAGTTCCATATATGCCACATAGACCATTCGGGGCAGGTTGCGATCGCATCTCAAGGGAGAGCGTAATGAAGCAAATTCTAGAAAGTTTCGGAAGGACTGTGGATAGAAAGTTCTAGAAAAAGTTTCAACTAGTTCAGCGATTATGAATGAACCGCACCCGAATGTAAGCGTTACCCAAAAGCGCTTGACTCAAGCGGTTACAGGAACGCTGTCGCGTATACCAAAAGTTTTAATATTTGTCGGGGGATTTGCCATCATCCTCTAGAACGAGTCGAACCGTTGCCAGCCTCCTCCTTAGTAAGTACGACAAATTGTCCGAATTCAAACAAGATGAGAATAAATAACACACAAATCGCTCAGCTTTTTCCACGGTTCATTCCATCATTTCGCCATGGCTTTTAGGTACAGTTTCCAGGGTTTGTAAGATTGAGAGAGGGGAGGATCGTTAGAGGATGTGTGAACAGTATCAATGCTGGCTCAGATAGCCTGCACCCGCCGGAGAGACCCGGAACCTCGCTTCAAACAACCTCTTGTAGAGCGAGGTTAGTGAGAACGAGAGGCTAGTCTGTGGCTCGTGTTCATAACTTGGTCGATCGTGTGAATCAACTGATGCACCTCAACGGGTTTGGTAAGATGAGCATCAAACCCCGAAGCTAAGGCTTTCTCCTGCTCTGCTTCACCGGAATAGGCAGTGAGAGCAATGGCTGGTAACTGTGCTAGGTGCGGCTTCGATCGAATTTCCTGCATTAACGTGTAGCCATCCTGTCCGGGCATAGCAATGTCGCTAATCAACACATCGGGGTTAAATGCTGACAACAGAGTCAGCGCTGCTTGCACTGAAGGCGCAATCTCGATCGTAGCTCCATACTGTTGCAGCACAAAGCTGAGGAAATCACGAGCGTCTGCTTCGTCTTCCACCAACAAGATATTGATGCCGGATAACGAGACAGACTGAGTTTCTGCCGCAATCGGATCGACCGTGACAGCCGGTTGAAACGTTTGACGGATTGGTAATTTGACGGTAAAAGTGGCTCCTTGTCCCTCTCCATCACTAGCCGCTTCGACCGTGCCCCCATGCAGTTCGACTAGATGTTGCACAATGGCTAAGCCCAATCCCAGCCCATTGTGAGAGCGCGTGATGGTACTGTCAGCCTGGCGAAATCGATCGAACACATGCGGCAAGAACTCTGGGCTAATGCCAATGCCGGTGTCGGTGATCGTAATCTGCATATGACCAGTTTCTTGGACTGACGAGGAACGATCGGGCGGTGGAAGGGAGGCGGTGGTTAAGGCTGATTGAGTGTCTGGTGATGCGTTACTTAAGGAATCATTGGTTGCTGCTGGCGATGGGGACTGGTCTGAGGAGAAGCAGTCTAGCCGCACCGTCACCCGTCCCGCTTCGGGCGTGAACTTAATAGCATTCGACAGTAAATTCCAGACGACCTGCTGCAACCGCACCGCATCTCCCCAAGTGTGGTAAGCCGACTCCGAGGTTAAAAAGTTCAGATCGATCGATTTTGCTTCGGCTTGGGGGCGCACCGAATCGATGGCTGCTTCAATCACGGATACCAAATTCACAGGTAGCCAGTTCAGTTGTAGCTTGCCACGAATAATTTTTGACACATCGAGAATGTCTTCAATCAGTTGGGATTGGGCTGTAGCATTGCGCTCAATAGTCTCCAAGGCCCGATCGATGGTTTTTTGATCGAGCTTACGAGTTCGCAGAAGCCGTGACCAGCCCAGCATGGCATTGAGGGGGGTACGTAGCTCGTGGGATAGCACCGCTAGAAATTCATCCTTCATGCGGTTGGCGGTTTCAGCCTCGCGGCGGGCAATTTGTTCGCGCAGCATTTGTTCACGTACCAGATCTGCCTGTTTGCGAGCCGTAATGTCTTCGATCGTGCCCACATGGCCAATCAGTTCACCGTGGGCTGAATACATGGGAGAAGTGCGCACATGGGTCCAACGTACCGCCCCTGTGGGTGGTTGAAATCGATACTCATGGGTCAGTTCTTTCGACTCTTGAATGTACCGTTTCCAAGCCGCCACTGCCCGATCGCGATCGTCTGGGTGCAAAAACTGTAGCCATCCTTCGCCTAGCCCTTCTTCGGCAGTAAACCCACAAATTTCTTGACAGCGAGGATTGGTATAGGTGCATTGCCCATCGATATCCAGCAGAAAAATGCCAACTGGCGAACAACTGCTGAGCAGGCGAAATCGTTCCTCGCTTTGGCGAAGTTGGGCATTCATGCGCTTCAGTTGAGCCGACTGTCGCTCTACTTCTAGGCGCTGCTGTTTGATCATTTCGGTTTTACGGAACAGATCCACAAACACCGTCACCTTCGAGGAAAGAATGATCGGGTCGATCGGTTTGTGAAGATAATCGACTGCCCCCAACGAATATCCCTTAAACATAAGGTCATCGCTAGTGCTAAATGCCGTCAGAAAGATAATCGGGGTTTGTCGAGAGCGCGATCGATTGCGAATTAAGTTTGCCGTCTCAAAGCCGTTCATTCCCGGCATCTGCACATCTAGCAGAATGACTGCAAAATCTTGATGCAGCAAACAGCGCAGGGCTTCTTCCCCAGAATTTGCCTTCACCAAATTTTCTCCCAGGCTGCTTAAGACGGCTTCAAGGGCGAGTAGATTTTCGGGATGATTGTCAACCAGAAGGATGTTGACTTTAGGATCTGAGGACATGAGCTATCTCCGAACAGAAAAACAGAGATGCGTGAGGTAAGGCGCAATGTCAGACAACGGTAAGATTTGATCGACGGGTATCGATTGAATGGCGGCTTGGGGCATGGTCGCATTTTCAGCCGTTGTTGGATCTTGCACGATCGTATGGCCATTAACCGCTGCAATCCGGGCTAGGCCCTGAACGCCATCGCGGTTGGCTCCTGTGAGTAGCACCCCGACCGTCCGTTCATGATAGCTATCGGCGGCCGATTCAAACAGCACATCGATCGACGGGCGAGCATAAGACACAGGCTCGTCTGTAGACAAGGACAGATAGCCTGGCTCAACGAGCAGGTGATAATCGGGTGGTGCGAGGTAGACATGACCCGGATGAAGCAGGTCTTTATCTTCGGCTTCTTTGATGGGCATGGAACTGTGCTGTTGTAAAAATTGACTTAATTGGGCGTTCGACTCTTTGTGACGATGCTGAGCAATGGCGATCGCCGCTGGAAACTGGTGGCTTAAGTTGCGAAGGATGACCTGTAATGCCGATAGCCCTCCTAACGATGTTCCAATTACCACAATTTCAACGGCTTCCACTGCCATCAGTGCAACCTCCGATACAGCCGATTGTCCCGATCGAGTTCTTCGTAGTGCTGTTCAAACGGCGTGAGTTTCAGCGTTTCTTGCCGCCCTAAACCCAAGATCCCAAACGAGCACAAACTGTCATAAAACAATTGATGCACTCGTTTTTGCAGGGTGGAATTAAAGTAGATCAAAACGTTACGACAGAGAATAACGTTGAATTCATTGAAGGAGTTATCCGTGGCTAAATTATGTTGCGAAAACACAACGTTTTCTTTAAGAAACGATCGAAAAATGGCATTTTCATAAGCGGCTGTATAGTATTCCGAAAACGATCGGGTTCCACCCGCGCGAAGATACAAATGCGTATATTCCTGCATCAGCCTTAGGGAATATATTCCACTTTTGGCTTGTTGCAAAACATAGTCATTCATATCTGTGGCGTAGATGCGGCAGCGGTGATATAACCCTTCTTCGTGCAGCAAGATTGCCATCGAGTACACTTCTTGCCCCGTAGAGCAACCAGCATGCCAGATACGAATGAAAGGATAGGTACGCAAGAGTGGAACGACTCGTCGCCGAAAGGTGACAAAAAAACTGGGATCTCGAAACATTGCAGTGACGTGAACGGTTAACCCAATTAAAAACCGTTCTAGACAGTTAGCATCATGCAAAATCCGATCCTGCAAGGCAGAAATTGTGCTGACTTCCTCAGATTGCATAATTCGGCGCACCCGTCGTTTTAAGGAAGCGAGAGCATAATCGCGAAAGTCAAATCCATAGTACTGATAAATCCCCTCCAACAGCAGTTGAATTTCAATGTCCTCTAAGGTAGATTTAGCTGCTGGCATGACTGGAATGAGAGGAATGGACATGGAGAGTAACAGCAGTCAGGAGAACGAAACCAGTCGGATTGAGCACACCGATTTTCGCAAATTTAAAATCCCGGTTCGTTTAGCTTAATCCGTTAGAGTCTAGATAAAAACTATCAGAAGGCTGATTTTTGCGTTGAGGGTTTTATTCATTTTCATAGATCGGTGTTGATGGGTTGGTTTTAGTAGGGTTTGGTTGGAATGGAGATGGCGAGGGATAATTAATCCCATTAGTGATACAGCCAAACCCGCAGCAGCGATAATAATTGCTCGGTATCAACTGGTTTGGTGATGTAATCCGAGGCTCCGACGTCTAAACATTTCTCGCGATCGCCCTGCATCGCCTTTGCGGTCAGTGCCACGATTGGTAACGACTTCAATTCCTCCATTTGGCGAATGGCACTTATTGCTTCATAACCATCCATTTCCGGCATCATGATGTCCATTAGTACTAAATCAATATCGGGGTTAGCTTGCAGTAGACTAATGCCATCACGGCCGTTTTCGGCATATCGGACGTGCATTTGATATTGTTCTAGCAGACTTGTCAGGGCAAAGATATTGCGCACATCATCGTCTACAATCAACACAGTTTTTCCAACAAGGATGGGGTCTTGTTGCTGAGACTGTTGCAACATTTGCCGTTGTGAATCCGGTAAGTTTGCTTGAATACGATGCAAAAACAGTGCGGTTTCATCGAGGAGGCGTTCTGGTGACTGCACATCTTTTACGATAATGGTGTCTGAAAGCTGCCGCAGCCGTGTTTCCTCGGAGGCTGTCAGTTGCCGACCTGTGTAGATAATGATGGGCAAGTAAGCAAGATCTGCTTGTTGCTTGATTTGCTCAATTAGGGCAAACCCATCTACGTCCGGTAAACCCAGGTCTAACACCATACAATCAAACCGATCGGACTTCAGTGCAGCCAAGGCTTCGGCTCCGCTCCCCACGGCTGTACTTTGAACATCGCCGTTGCCAATCAATTCAACAATGCTGCGTCGCTGCCGTTCATCATCTTCAACAATCAGCAAGTTTTTGACCGGCCGCTCGACAAAATCTCGAAGCCCCATGAGGGTTTGGGTTAGTTCTTCACGGCTGATGGGTTTTTGCAAATGCGCGATCGCCCCCAGTTGCAGGCTGCGTTGTCGGCCTTCTTCTACCGACATGATGTGAACAGGAATATGGCGTAGCGTCGGATTATGCTTAAGTTGATCTAACACCATCCAACCGTCATAGTCTGGCAGGCGGACATCCAGCATAATCGCGTCTGGGTTAAACGCTTTGGCTAGCGCCAGTCCGTGGCTGCCACGAGTTGTGACGATGCCCTTAAAGCCCTGTTGACGAGCCAGATCCAGCAGCACTTGCGCAAACTTGAGATCATCTTCAATAATTAGCAGGATTTGATCGTTAGCGGTAATGGAATGGCGATCGTCTGGGATTTCAGCCGTTTCTTGCAGGGCTGTGGTTGGGTGAATTGGTTGGGGTGGAAGGGCAGGGGCCTCGGAGGGGACGGGCGAAACCGTTGCCAGCGGTTGTGGCAAATTCGACTGAGGCAAGTAGAGGGTAAAGGTGCTGCCCTTGCCTACTTCACTTTCTAGCCGAATTTCTCCTCCCAAGAGATGGGCAATTTTGCGGCTGATGGATAACCCCAACCCAGTGCCATCATACTTACGCGATGTGGTGCCGTCTCCCTGTTGAAAGGCTTCAAAAATGACCTCGTGTTGATGGGGCGCAATGCCGATCCCGGTATCCTGTACGGCGAAGGCAATTACCCGATCGGCCGATTGAAGAGAGTCTCGATCGGGACTCCACCCATCACGGGCTGGATAGACCCGCAACTGCACCTGTCCTTGTTCCGTGAACTTAAATGCATTAGCCAGTAGATTTTTCAAGACCTGCTGAAGCCGCTTTGAGTCAACATAAAGTGTTGAGGGCAAGTGGCTATCTAGATGGAGATGAAAGTCTAGATGACGCGCATTGGCAACTTCACGAAAGGTTCGCTCGAGTTGGGCACAGAGATCGGGCAATGATGTCTTGCTGGGTTCGATGATCATCGTGCCAGAATCAATTTTGGCTAGATCCAGCACATCGTTAATGAGTGACAGTAAATCGGTTCCTGCTTCATAAACCGTGCGAGCATATTCCACTTGTTTGTCAGTGAGATTGCCCTCATTGTTTTCTGACAGCAGCCGTGCCAGAATTAACAAGCTATTCAATGGCGTTCGCAACTCGTGCGACATATTAGCTAAAAATTCCGATTTGTATTTGGAACTAAGAGCTAATTGTTCGACCTTGAGTTCAATATCCTGTCGAGCTTGTTCTAGGGCTAGATTTTTCTGTTCAACTTCTCGGTTTCGCAGCGTCAATAATTCTGATTTCTCTTCTAGTTCCTCATTCAGTTGCTGTAACTCTTCGTTGCTTTGCCGCAGTTCTTCCTGTTGTTGCCGTAATAGTTCTTCTGAACGCTGAAGCGATCGGGTCTGCTCTTCTAGGCGTTGATAGCTCTCGGTGAGTTCTTCCTGTTGTACTTGTAGCTCTTCTGTGAATCCTTGGGATTGCTTTAATAGCTCTTCAGTTCGCATCGTTGCCGAAATTGAATTAAACAAAATGGCGATGCTATCTGCTAACTGATCGAGGAATTGTAGGTGAATTCGATCGAACACATATAAAGACGCCAATTCGATGACTGCAACGACTTGATCTTCAAACACCGCTGGTAAGACAACGAGATTAAGTGGAGTAGCTTCCCCAAGACCAGAACTGATTTTGATATAGTCTGCTGGCACTTGGGTAAGCAAGATCCGCTGTTTTTCAAGGGCACATTGCCCCACCAATCCTTCTCCAATTTGAAACCGATTCGCTAAGTGTTTGCGCTCTTGATAGGCATAGGTGCTGAGCAATTTCAGGTAAGCTGGTTGATCGGCATCTTCCATCATTAGGTAAAACAAGCCCTGTTGGGCATTTACCAAGGGAGCTAGCTGCGACAAAATCGATCGGGCTGCCGTGTCTAGGTTGCGCTGTCCCTGAAGCAATTGAACAAAGTGATTGAGGTTGGTTTTAAGCCAGTCTTGTTCTTGGTTTTTTTGGGTTGTTTCTCGTAAATTGATTAACATCTGATCAAAGGCTTGAGCCAATTGACCTACCTCATCGTGACGATTGGGTACAGGTAAACGCACCGAGAGATCGCCAGCGGCCACGCGCTCAGTAGCGGCGGACAATTTACGCAGGGGGTTCGAGATATTACGAGCCAACACCAAGCCAATCAAGCTGAGAAGGATGGCATACAGCGGAATTCCAATCGTGAGGGCATACACCATTCGTCGCGAGGATGCATTGGTTGCCTGCGATCGTTCTTGTAGCAATCGTTGTTCCTCGGCTCCCATCTCTTGCACAATTTGGCGGACAGAAGCCATGGCTTGCCGGCCTTGTTCTAGCAACGGGGCCAAGCTGTCAACCGAGTCAGTTGTGTTGCGAATTTCAATAGCGTCTTGCAGAATTCCCAGTCGCCGCTTGATTACCGATTCTAAATCGTTCAACCGCGCCTGTTGCTCTGGATTATCTTGAACCAATGGACGTAGATCGCGGATTTGCTCGTCAACGACCTCTACCGCTGTGGTGTACGGCTCAAGAAAGCGTTCATCTTCTGTGAGGAGGTATCCCCGTTGTCCCGTCTCGGCATTGATGACCGTTACCAACAAGCTTTCTAGCTTGGACAATACTTCATAGGTGTGGGTTTCCCAACGCGATCGGTTTACCAATTGCAGCGCACTGGTGTAAAATAGCAGCCCCAAGGCACTAAATAGCAATACGCCCAGAGCAACGCTCAATCCAATCTTAGAACCGATTTTTAACCGACGCAGCATGAGTAATACAAACGTGAGTGCTCCGTTGAGAGCAGGATTCAATTTTCTAGTTTATCGCTAGCGGTACA
Source organism: Thermocoleostomius sinensis A174 (assembly GCF_026802175.1). NCBI lineage: Bacteria > Bacillati > Cyanobacteriota > Cyanophyceae > Oculatellales > Oculatellaceae > Thermocoleostomius > Thermocoleostomius sinensis. The sequence continues at coordinate 882,610 of NZ_CP113797.1, forward strand.
ACCAAACTCGCATCAACGATAGCAGTTGCTCAATGTCTACTGGTTTAGTGATGTAATCGGACGCTCCTGCTTCAATGCATTTTTCGCGATCGCCCTGCATCGCTTTGGCCGTTAGAGCAATGATGGGAACTTCGGCAAACGCTTCCATCTGGCGAATTGCCTGCATGGTTTCGTATCCATCCATTTCTGGCATCATAATATCCATCAGCACCAAGTGAATGCCTGGGGTGCTTTGCAACATGCGAATGCCATCTCGACCATTTTCAGCATAAAACACCTGCATTTGATACTGTTCCAACATACTGGTGAGGGCAAAGATATTGCGAACATCATCATCGACAATCAATACCCGTTTGCCGACCAACACGGGGTCATTTTGCTGTAACTGCTCCAGCAGCGACTGCTTGGCTTCTGGTAAGTTAGCTTGAACGCGATGTAAAAACAGCGTGGTTTCATCGAGGAGACGTTCAGGTGACTGCACATCTTTGACAATGATGCTCTCTGATACGCGCCGCAACTGGGTTTCCTCTTGAGGCGTTAGTTCTTTGCCGGTATAAACAATAATGGGCAAATAGTTCAAGTTTGGGTCTTGTTTGATTTGCTCCAGTAGATCAAATCCATTCATATCTGGCAGTCCCAAATCCAGGACCATGCAATCGAAATGTTCCGATCGCAGTGCCTTCAAGGCGTCTGCTCCGGTTCCCACTGCCAGTGTTGAAACATCGCCATTACCAATCAACTCCATCAAGCTCTGGCGTTGTAGTTCATCGTCTTCGACAATCAACAGGTTTTTGACTGGACGTTCTACGAATTGTTTGATGGCATTCAGAGCATTCAAGAGGGCTTCATTGCCGACTGGTTTTTGTAAATAAGCAATGGCTCCTCGCTGTAAGCTGCGCTGAAGCCCTTCTTCCACCGACATAATGTGTACCGGAATGTGGCGAGTTGTCGGATTGTGCTTGAGCCGATCGAGCACCATCCAACCATCCATCACAGGTAAGCGAATATCTAACACAATGGCAGAGGGTTTGAACTCTTGCGCTAGTGCCAAGCCGACATCGCCCCGCAGCGCCACCAACCCCTTGAAGCCTTGTTCGCGTACCAAGTCCAACAGAATGCGAGCAAAGTTGAGATCATCTTCAATAATTAATAGCGATCGATCGCCAGGTTGAATTACAGCCCGATCATCCGCAAGCTCGTTCTGCATGAACTGATCTATTGGTTGAGACACAGGAGAAGTGGCAGAGGACGGTTCCACAGACGCTCGACGAAAGACGCGATGGGTTTCCGATCGGGCTTTTGAGGGTATCGTCAGTGGATAGGATTGCGGCAAATACAGTGTAAAGGTACTGCCCTGTCCTAGTTCGCTGGTCAGACGAATTTCACCGCCTAGCAGATGTGCAATTTCGCGGCTAATCGACAATCCCAAGCCAGTGCCACCAAAACGTCGGCTAGTGGTACCATCCGCCTGCTGAAAGGCTTCAAAAATAAGTTGCTGTTTGTCTGAGGCGATACCAATGCCTGTATCTTGTACGCTGAAGGCAATGACGCGATCGGCTTGGTTCAAGGTTTCTTGATCACGGGACCAACCGTGGGTGGCAAGGCTCACATCCAACGTTACCTGACCTTGTTCGGTAAATTTGAAGGCATTCGCCAACAAGTTTTTCAGGACTTGCTGAAGCCGCTTCGAGTCGGTTTGGATGGTGGGTGGTAGGTTAGGGTCAAACTGAAGCACAAACTCCAAGTGTTTATCGTGGGCAATTTGGCTAAAGGTGCGCTCCATTTGTTCTCGCAAGTCGCGGAACTGCACCGCACTTAGATCGATCGACATCGTGCCCGACTCAATCTTCGCTAGATCTAAAATGTCATTGATCAACAACAGCAAATCATTTCCAGCCGAAAAAATTGTGCGGGCATATTCGACTTGTTTGTCAGTTAAATTCCGATCGCCGTTCTCTGACAAAAGTCTTGCCAAAATCAATAAGCTGTTTAAAGGCGTTCGCAGTTCATGTGACATGTTGGCTAAAAATTCCGACTTATATTTTGAAGTCAGTGCCAACTGTTCGGCTTTTTCTTCTAGCGATCGTTTCGCATATTCAATCTCACGATTTTTCCGCTCAACTTCGCGGTTTTGTATCGCTAATAGTTCCGCTTTTTCTTCTAACTCTTCGTTGGTTTGTTGTAATTGTTCTTGCTGATTCTTCAATAATTCTTCAGATGCTTTCAGCGTTTGCGCTTGCTGCTCTAGGCGTTTGTTGGTTTCGGTCAGTTCTTTTTGTTGAGTTTGCAGTTCTTCTGCCAATGACTGGGATTGCTTCAGCAGTTCTTCGGTGCGCATACTAGCGGCGATCGTATTCAGCACAATGGCAATACTTTCAGTCAGTTGATCAAAGAAGGTGAGATGAATTTCGCTGAAGCGCTGAAACGAAGCCAGTTCAATGACGGCTGTCACCTGCCCTTCAAACAACACCGGCAACACAACCGCATTTAAAGGCGTCGCTTCGCCCAGTCCAGAACTGATCTTAATGTAGTCAGAGGGAACGTCTGTTAGTAGAATGCGCTCCTTCTCTAGGGCACATTGTCCCACCAAACCTTCACCCACGTGAAAGCGATTGGACAGATGTTTACGCTCTCGGTAGGCATAGGTGCTGAGCAACTTCAGGTAAGGAGCATGATCTTCGCTACTCTCCATCAAGTAGAAGACACCGTGCTGAGCAGATACAAGGGGAGCAAGTTCGGACAGAATCAACCGAGAGACCGTTTCAAGATCGCGCTGTCCTTGCAACATACGAGTGAATTTAGCGAGGTTCGTTTTCAGCCAGTCTTGCTCGGTATTCTTTTGCGTTGTTTCCCGCAAGTTAGCAATCATTAAGTTGACATTATCCTTGAGGATCGCCACTTCGCCCTGCGCTTCCACGGCGATTGATCGAGTCAAATCGCCCTTAGTAACAGCCGTCGCTACTTCCGCGATCGCCCGGACTTGGGTCGTCAAGTTGGCAGCCAGTTCATTGACGTTATCAGTGAGATCACGCCAGGTTCCAGATGCGCCCGGCACTTTCGCCTGACCGCCCAGCTTACCCTCAATACCCACTTCTCGCGCCACCGTCGTCACCTGTTCCGCAAACGTTGCCAGTGTTTCAATCATTTCGTTGATCGTATCTGCCAGCGTTTCAATTTCGCCCTTAGCTTCTAGCATTAGCTTCTGTTTCAAATTTCCGTTGGCCACTGCCGTCACCACTTTGGCAATGCCCCGGACTTGGGCTGTCAAGTTCCCCGCCATGAGGTTGACCGAATCGGTGAGGTCTTTCCAGGTGCCTGCCACGCCTTTGACATCGGCTTGCCCCCCCAAAATTCCCTCAGACCCCACCTCTCGCGCCACCCGGGTCACTTCCGAAGCAAACGAGTTCAACTGATCCACCATGGTGTTAATGGTGTTCTTCAACTCCAGGATTTCGCCCTTGACATCTACGGTGATTTTCTTCGATAAATCCCCATTCGCTACAGCGGTTGTCACTTCCGCAATGCCCCGGACTTGGGCTGTCAAGTTCCCCGCCATGAGGTTGACCGAATCGGTGAGGTCTTTCCAGGTGCCTGCCACGCCTTTGACATCGGCTTGCCCCCCCAAAATTCCCTCAGACCCCACCTCTCGCGCCACCCGGGTCACTTCCGAAGCAAACGAGTTCAACTGATCCACCATGGTGTTAATGGTGTTCTTCAACTCCAGGATTTCGCCCTTGACATCTACAGTAATCTTCTTCGATAAATCCCCGTTCGCCACGGCTTTTGTCACTTCAGCAATGTTGCGCACCTGTCCAGTCAGATTGCCCGCCATCGAGTTGACATTATCCGTCAGGTCTTTCCAGATTCCTGCTACGCCACGCACATAGGCCTGCACGCCCAGCTTGCCTTCCGACCCCACTTCCCGTGCCACGCGCGTTACCTCTGAGGCAAAAGCGCTGAGTTGATCCACCATGGTGTTAATGGTGTTCTTCAACTCTAGGATTTCGCCCTTGACATCTACGGTGATTTTCTTCGATAAATCCCCATTCGCTACAGCGGTTGTCACTTCCGCAATGCCCCGGACTTGGGCTGTCAAGTTCCCCGCCATGAGGTTGACCGAATCGGTGAGGTCTTTCCAGGTGCCTGCCACGCCTTTGACATCGGCTTGCCCCCCCAAAATTCCCTCAGACCCCACCTCTCGCGCCACCCGGGTCACTTCCGAAGCAAACGAGTTCAACTGATCCACCATGGTGTTAATGGTGTTCTTCAACTCCAGGATTTCGCCCTTGACATCTACAGTAATCTTCTTCGATAAATCCCCGTTCGCCACGGCTGTCGTGACGGTAGCAATGTTGCGCACCTGCGCCGTTAAGCTACCTGCCATAAAGTTCACTGAATCGGTGAGGTCTTTCCAGGTACCTGCCACGCCACGCACGTCTGCCTGCACGCCCAGCTTGCCTTCCGACCCCACTTCCCGTGCCACGCGCGTTACCTCTGAGGCAAAAGCGCTGAGTTGATCCACCATGGTGTTAATGGTGTTCTTCAACTCTAGGATTTCGCCCTTGACTTGAACTGTAATTTTCTTGGACAAGTCACCGTTGGCGATCGCCGTTGCCACTTCAGCAATGTTGCGCACCTGTCCAGTCAGATTGCCCGCCATCGAGTTGACATTATCCGTCAGGTCTTTCCAAGTGCCCGCCACACCGGGTACTTCTGCTTGTACTCCCAGCTTGCCTTCAGTGCCCACTTCCCGCGCCACGCGCGTTACCTCTGAGGCAAACGAGTTTAACTGATCCACCATGATGTTAATGGTGTTCTTCAACTCTAGGATTTCGCCGCGCACGTTCACCGTAATTTTCTTGGACAAGTCACCGTTGGCGATCGCCGTTGCCACTTCAGCAATGTTGCGCACCTGTCCAGTCAGATTGCCCGCCATCGAGTTGACATTATCCGTCAGGTCTTTCCAAGTGCCCGCCACACCGGGTACTTCTGCTTGTACTCCCAGCTTGCCTTCAGTGCCCACTTCCCGCGCCACGCGCGTTACCTCTGAGGCAAACGAGTTTAACTGATCCACCATCGTGTTAACAATATGAGTGGTTTGCAGGAACTCGCCCCGTAAGGGTCGCCCATCAATTTCGGTGGCGATCGTTTGCGTTAAATCTCCGTTGGCAACTGCCCGAATGACCCGTGTGGTTTCCGTCATCGGTTGCACCAGATCGGTGATCACCATATTCACTGAGTCAATGCAAGCCCGCCACGATCCCTTCGCACCGCTGCCCAACGTGGCACGTTCATTGATTTTGCCTTCCTTCCCCACCACCGTACTGATGCGCTCTAGCTCCGCTGTCATCTGTTCATTGCGTTCAATGATGTCATTGAGCGTATCAGCAATCTTGCCTGCAATCCCCACTTGGTCACTGGGCATTCGGACTGAGAAATTGCCTTTTTTAACGTCTGTCAACGTCCGTAGCAGTTGTTTGAGGTCAAGGCTATCGGTATCTGGAGTGGCTTGAGCGGTTGACATTGGAAAACCTTCAAAGGATAGGTTGACGCAGGGGATCGGTGTAGTGCGAGAGTGGAATCTCTAAAACTAAGCAAAGAAATTTAAGACGATCGCCATCACTCGATAGAGGTGTGCCTAGACAATGCCACAGCATAACCCTCTACTTATAGATAGATTCCTAAATAGTTCATTATATGAGTGATAAATCAAGCGCGGCTCTCTATCTTGAGATAGAGTCCTGTAATAGCCACAGCCTTGTAGTCTACCAACTGGTTCTATTTTGACGATTGTGAATGATGAATCATCCCTAGCATGTTCCTAAACGATTGCTTCCTTTGCTGGCGTTGTTCCCAAAAAAATCCTGCGACGTTCGCCACCTGAGACACAATGAACAGTATGCTGAGGAGTAAACGCGATTGTGACGTAGGCTGCGAGAACGGGTAGATTAGCAAGTGATAGTAAAACGACCACGGTTCCACGCGAATTTTGCCAGCCGATCGCTGGGCCCGCAGTTGATGAAAATGATAAGCTCCGCGTCCATAGTTAACGTGTTGTCGCCAAAATTTCTTCAGTGTTAACTCATGGGCATGGTGAATCTGTGCGGCGGGTACGTAGCGCATGGTGTGGCCGTGGTGCAACAACCGATCGCACAGTTCCCGATCTTCGCCGGCCGCTAGCGGAAACGTCGTGTCAAACCTGCCGATGCTATGAAACAGATGCGTAGGCAAGGCAAAATTGTTGGAGGCAAAAAACTGAGCCTGATCAACCTGAGCATTGTAATAGTCGTATAGGTAATCAATCAGCAATTGGCTTGCCGTTGAATAAAGGTTATGCGGCAGTGCATTCAACGCTCGTCCACCCACGATCGAGTCTGGATACTTTGTAAAATGAGCTTCTAATACTTGCAACCAGTCTGGCAACGGGGCACAGTCATCATCGGTAAACACGAGATATTGCCCTTGGGCCTGAGTTGCACCCACATTGCGGGCTGTAGCGGGTCCCGCATTGGCTTGTTGAATCAATGTGAGATTAAGCGATTCCTGAAAGGGAACGGTTGTTGGTTGAATCGGAGGATGACTGCCATCGTCTACGACCACAACTTCAAATCGATCGCGCGGATACTCTAACTGAGTAATGGCAGTTAAACACTTGGCTAAGCGATCGGGACGATTGTACGTGGGAATGACGATAGAGAAAAGCAGGTGATCTGAAATCATTGGTAAAGGCGAGTGAAACAATAAAGGTAATAGATAGTGAATCAAATGCCCGCATTCGCCCAAAATAACGAATCAGCTTGGCAACCCCAAGTGTGAATGGCTGACCCAATCATCACAACTATTTTGAATGACTAATCAAAGACGTGGTAGTCGTCTGAGAAGAGATATCATGCGATCGATACTTTTGGGTTTGCCTAGCGTGGCGATCAGTCAGATACCGATTCAGCAGATGCTCTAAGCGCATCAGTCCCTGTGATAGCAAGCCACTGCCAATTCCAAACGTTGCGCGTTTCACAAATGGATCAATAATTGTGCCATAGCGTCGCCAGCCTAGTTTTTTGTATTTTGCTTGAAAATAACCATCTTCTGCTAAATTCCATTTTTCGCGGAGGCGTTGCAAACTGCTCAGCGTCCAAGCATCACTCCAGCGCAGCATGTAATAGTGTAAATCGCTCCATTCTAGGGGCGGTCCCGGCACATAGGTCACTAAACTCGCGGGTTCAAAATAGACTGTGCCGCCCGCTTCCCGGACGGTCATACAAAAGTCTAAATGCTCTTTAGTGTTGAGCATTTGTTCATCTAGTTGTCCAATACGATCGAAAATCTCAGTGCGCACCAACACACAGTGAAATTCTGCCAGTTCTGTTTGTTGACGCTCTAAATCCTGGCGCAAGGCTGACACCTGCTGTCCTTGACTATACATCTTCTCGCGAATCCGTCGTCGCCCAGTATTATCTTGCCAAACGTGCGATTGTCCGCCTGCAAAATGCACAATTTCATGAACAGGTTCGTTTTGACACATCAATGGCCCAACGACAGTGGCACCAGTCTCTTCGGCACATTGTACTAATGCCTCTAACCAACCGGGGGACACAATCACATCATTGTCTACAAACACCAAATATTTTGTCTTCACCTGTGCCAAACCAATATTACGTGCCTGGTTCGGATAAAGGTAATATTCAGTACGAATTAAATGAAAGTTTTTTTCTTGGGATTTTTGTTTTAAATAGTGTTGAACGTTCGCAGGTGAATTGCCATCAACGTATACCAATTGAAACGGCAACGTTGTATATTGATAAATACTTTCGAGGGATGCTTGAGCACAGCTAAATCGTTCGCGTGGCACAACAACGAGGGTTACTAATAGTTCATTCATCGTTCTTACTCCTTGTAAAAGATTGATCTCACTATGTTCTTTAGTAGATTTCAAACTGAAGGTCACTGATTCATATTGGAATAATCCTATTGGTTAGAAGTAGATTGAAGTACCTGTTGGTAAATGGAAACTAGGCGATCGTTAAGGGACTGTAAATCAAAATGAGTTTCTACGTACCTGCGCCCCGCCTGCCCCATTGCCGCCCAGCGATCGGGGTGCTCCACTAAATACCCTAATGTTTCAGCTAGGGCATTGACATCACGTTCTGGAACCAACAGTCCTGATACACCATCTTCGACCAGTTCGGGAATGCCACCATGATATGTACTGACCACTGGTAAACCCATGGCCATCGCTTCTTTCAAGACATTAATCGGTGCATCTTGATCCCCGGTATCAGCGGTAATGCTGGGGGCAATAAAAAGGTGGGTTTGATCCAAAATCTCGATGATCTCTTGCTCGTTCTTCCACCCCACGAGTTTCACAACGGTGCTCAGGTTGAGGGCTTGAATCAGATGTTCCAACGAGTGCCGCAGCGGCCCGTCGCCAATAATGGTGTACTCCAAGTTGGGATACTGCTCTATTCGCTGAGCGATCGCTCGAATCACATACTCAATTCCTTTTTTTTCTACTAACCGCCCTGTAGTTGCTAGGCGAATCGGTTCGGCAGGTTGAAGATAGCGGGGCTTAAAGGTAAATTTATGTACATCCAGCCCAGAAAAATGCACCAAAATTCGGTCAGGATCACAACCTAACTGAATAGCTTTTTGTCGAAAGAATTCGCAGTTCGCTAAAAAGAAATCTCCTTGTTGGAACAGTTCGTGATACACTGTTTCGCCACGTTCTTTCACAAATTGACTAATATCATGCCCTCGAAACATCGTGATCAGTTTTGCCTGAGGAGCGTTCACTGCTCGAAACCAAAGGCCGCGAAATCCTTGTGTGCCAAACTGACAGTGAACAATATCATAAGGCTGTGTCATAGACGGTGCTATGCTGTAAAACAATCGCAGTGAAGCGGCTAACAGTCCATATTGAAACACATTGAGCGATCGCAGCCACCGTCTTGGAGTATAACCCTGGAACAGTAACAGAACACCCTTCAGAACTCGCACTAACCCGTGAGTCGGAATCGGTGTTAAGTAATAGGTTCGCTGCAACAACTGATACTTTTCTACATCGGGGTGCAGTTTCGCTGTTTCGCCTTCATATTCAGCGTAGATATCTACCTCATGCCCACGATCGATCAATCCTGTAATTTGATTGAGGATGAAAGTTTCTGATAGGCGAGGAAAATGACCAACGATGAAGGCAACTCTCATAATCACACAGCCATAATTACACAGCGCAACTAAAAGATAAGACAAATCGTGCAAACAGTAATGCTAACCACAATAGCAGTAAGACAATCAGCGGTTCTAAACTTATCCTCTGGTAGATATCCCTCCTAATTTCAGCCGAATCTTTTCAGCCGCTCGCACATAGCGGACAAACGAATTAATGAGATAGATATTGATTTTTTGATCGAAAGTGTCTAATTTTGGATCAAAAAAGATATCTGCTACCGATAACAGCGGTGTAGCCAAATCTTCCAACACGCTGCGCACAAACAACTTATTGCGCTGAACGGCTGTGCCGCATCGTTGAATTTGAGCATCATAAATGCCGCCTGCCAAACGCACGGTGCGTTTATAAAGCTGCGCAAATGAATGTCGGGCTGGATGGTCAATGCAAACATCATCGGCATACAGTTGCTTGTAACCGTGGGCATGAATGCGGCGTCCCCACTCAAAATCTCCATTCGATTTAAGCGAAGCATCAAAGACTCCGACGCGATCGATCACTTGCTTAAAGGTAAACACATTTGCCGTCGAGCCATAGTTGTACAGTTCCAGATGTTCCTTTTGCTGAAACGCCATGACCTTTTCATACTGTTCTACCAGCGTCAGTCGATCGGGGTTTTGAAAAAAGATATTGATGCGCCCTACCAACAGCCCGCAATCTGGGTGGTTTTGCAAATGGGCTACCCCTCTTTCCAACCAGTCTGGGGCGGGGATGCAATCGGCATCGGTGAAGGCAATGATTGCTCCTTTGGCTAGGGAGATCCCTTTGTTGCGAGCCGCATAAGACCCTGGTTGCGCTTCCTGAGCCACGATCGCCTGCCCGCATTCTGCCACCGCTGCCTGAACCGCCTCTGCTCGATCGGAGCCATTGTCTACGACAATCACCTCATAGTTTGCCCGAGGATAGGTTTGCTGTTCCAGCGCTCGCAAACAAAGCTGTAGGGAATCTGCGTCATTGAATACCGGAATCACTACCGACACAAACGGCTGCATTGGCTCCAGAGTCGGCTCCATGCTTCCTCTCCTTCAATCAATACAAACTGATGCATAATGATTCCTGCTTTTCTTGATTCAACCGCTCACCGAGAGCGAATCCTCCAACGAACCATTTCTCTCCGACTCCTATGGAACGCTTGCTCCCAATTGCCAAACTCCCAACCCCTAATCCCGCATGGACGTACCGCCCAGTTTCAAGCGGATCAGTTCACCCGCGCTGACATAGCGCACAAACACCATCACAGCAGATACTTGCAGCTTTTGCTTCCATCCTGGCAGTGGAGAATGGAAAAATATGCGTCGCACAAAGTTCACCGGAGGCACTAGGTTCTCGAGTAACTGCTTAGCATAGACGCGATTGCGATCGATCGCCGAGTCACCCTGTCGTTGATAGAGGTCATATAGTCCTCCTGCCAAGCGCACCGTTCGCTTAAACAATTGGCTCCAAGAGTACCGTGCCGGATGGGATACCTGGGCATCGTCAGCATACGCTAGTTGATAGCCATGGGCGGCGACGCGCTGACCCCATTCAATATCTCCGCTCGACTTTAAATCGGCTTCAAATCCGCCCACTTGTTCCAGCACCCGCTTGAAGGTAAAAACATTGGCGGTGGCCGCGTACTGGTGACGCTCTATGAGTTCCTGTTGCGGAAAGGCAGTGATACTTTCATATAACTCAACCGCCGTGGCACGATCGGGCTGACGAAAGAAAATTTCCACTCGACCGCCTACTAATCCACAGTTGGGCACCCTGAGGAGAGTATGAACTCCTGCTTCTAGCCAATCGGGCGCAGGTACACAGTCTGCATCGGTAAAGGCAATCACCTCACCAGTTGCCAGCGTAATGCCCTTGTTGCGAGCCGCAAAAGAACTGGGATAGCTTTCGTAGGCGGCGATCGATCGTTCAAATGTTTGCCTAAAGTCAGCGACCACCGCGGCCGTATCCTCTACCGCGTCCGAGCCATTGTCTACCACAATAATTTCATAGTAGGAGGCTGGATAAGTTTGCTGAGCTAGGGCCTGGAGGCAAAGCCGTAATCGTTTGGCGTCATTGAGAACCGGAATAATGACAGAAACGAATGGCACTGTTGGCTCTGATGGTGTATTGGCAGGAACCACCTCGGCACTTGGAGATGGATTATTCATCGTTTTTGCCTCATCAACGTATGAACATCCAGTAAAAATGAACTACGAACTAGCGAAGACATTAGAGTGTTAACTTAAGAGTGTTCACTTAGGATGCTGCTGGTTCTAACTGTGCCGCTTGGGTAGGGCTTTCCTGCGGTTTCATCTCGTCCCGGGTGAACTCTTCATGATATGAGCGTTCGGTGTTAACATCCCAGAGGTTGTGATCTTCGCCCAGAATGTTTTTCACCGCCAACATCGCTGTCAGCATCGAGTGATCTTGGTTATTGTATCGGTGCATTCCGTTGCGTCCCACCGTTTGCAAGTTCTCGAAGGTTTCCAGGTACTCTTGAATCACCTTCAAGTGCTTGCGATACTCACCGTCATATACAGGATAGGCTTTATGCTGCCGAATCACTGTGCCGTCTTGAATTAAAGAGAGCTTATCAACCAACCCTAAATCAACAGCTTCACGGCTGGCCAGTTTGATTAACTCAGGTTCCGTCATTTCCCACGTGGCATCCCCTTCGCTACAGAAATATTCCATTCCTAGACAAGTTTTGCCCTCATCGGGAACCATCGCCGGACTCCAATTCTTAAAGTTTTGAATCCGTCCCACCTTAAACTCTGGGCTATGGATGTAAATCCAGTTATCAGGGAAGAGATTGTCTTGGTCAATAATCAACGACACAATCAAAAAATCGCGATACTTGAGACCTTTCGCCGCTTCTAGTACAGGTGCCGGAGGAGCAGGGTGCATTTTACGCAGCAGCGCTGTGACGGGCAAACTAGAAATGAATTGATCGCCCGTTAGCTCAAGCATGCGATCGCCCTGTTTAGCAATCACTCGCGTGATGCGCTTTCCATCACGCTCTACCCGCACTACCTCTGTATGCAAGTGCACTGGCGATCCGTTGCTGTCTAGAATTTCTTGACAGCGTTCCCACATCATGCCAGGTCCCAAGATTGGATAGTCGAATTCCTTGATCAAGCTTTTGGCATTTTGGCTACCAAATACAGCATTAATGACTGCCCGCTTTAACGACATGCCTTGAATTCGCTGAGCCGCCCAATCGGCGCGAATTTTACTGCAAGGAATGCCCCATACTTTTTCAGTGTAGGTCTTGAAAAAAGTACGATACAGGCGCTCGCCAAAACAGTCAATTACCCATTCTTCAAAACTTTCTGGCTCACGTCTTAGCCCTAGTCTAGCCTTGAGTTTGGCTTCTAGATAACTCACCAGAATCAAAAAGCTTTGAGCAATCCCCAAGTTCCTCAATGTATTGAACAGCGATAGGGGATAGTCATAAAACTTCCCCTGATAGTAGATCCGCGAGAGCCGAGGGACCTTGATAAACTCATCGCCTAGAATCTCTTTCCAGAATTTTTGAACCGCATCCACCTTGGTGAAAAACCGATGTCCACCAATATCAAATCGATAGCCTTTATAAACTTCGGTGCGGGAAATACCACCAACTTTGTCTGCCTTTTCTAGGACGATCGACTGCATCCCTTGCTTAAAGAGTTCATAGGCAGCGGTTAAACCAGCCGGGCCAGCCCCAAGAACAACTACTGGATAATGATCTTTCACTGCGCCTCCCAATCTTTGCATAGATTAAGTATCAGGTAATGCTGCTAACCAGCGTTAAGGAAATTGTGAGCGTTAAACTCAAATAAACAAAGTGAGATCTACACTCAACTCGATGATTTATTCAGGGATTAGTTAGATGATTGAACTCGCAGTTGATGAAGACCGATCGACTGCATCCAGTGACGAATCAACCCAATGCCAAACGCCAAACCGCTATAGCCATAGTAAAGCCAGTGCCAAGGAACCACTTGTAGAGCAAATAACACCCCCCGCTTTCGATAAAAAAACTGATAAACAGGCCAATTAAGCACACCTAGCGCCACAAGCAACAGCAGGGCAATTGCCAAGGCCATTGGCAACCACCAAGCAACCATCGCGGTCAGAAGTGCACTAAACAACAAGAGAACGCTGACGCGACTGGAAACTTGTAGGTTTAGATCGTTAGTCATTTGACGCTCTTGCAATAACAAGGCTGTCCAGGGTAGGGCCCGGTAGAAAATATCTGCCCGCAGCATGGAAACAACATCCCAGCGCTTGAGATGTTTTACCTGAATAGACTTGTGCAGTTCAATTTTGTGCCCGGCTTTCCGTAACCGATAGCCTAATTCAATATCCTCAATGCAAGGTCGCCGATAGTGCTCATTAAACCCACCAATCGCCAGAAACACCTCACGACGAATAGCACCACAAGCACCCCAGAAGGTAAAAGCGTCGCGCTGTCCGGTTTGATGAACGTAGTGATGCAGCAAGTTGCGATATTGCGAAAGAAAATTCGCGGCTCCAGGAGCATCGTCGTAAGAGCCAATCAAAGCGGCTAGCGATAAATCCTGCTCAAAGGCCGAGGCTACTTGCTCGATCGTCTCTGGGCGGATTTCTACATCGGCATCCACAAAGAAGAGAATGTCTCCTTTTGCCACGCGGGCACCCACATTCCGCGCCTTAGCTGGCCCTCCAGAAACTGGCAATTGAATCACAGTCGCTCCAAATTGCTCAGCCAGAGAGCCAGACCCGTCGGTATCACCATCGGCTACGACAATAACTTCCAATGGGGCTGGTGAAGCCTGACGGATCTGAGTTAAACACCTTCGGAAACTCTCTCCCCCGTTGTATACGGGTATAACTACTGAAACACCTAATTGTGAAGTTTTGCCGAAGCTCATTGGTTACTTCTCAGCCCTTTCAGTATTTACGCTGCATTCTTCATGAATCGTAAAGGGAAATCCTGAAAAAAATAAGTGAACCTGTTTGTACTTCACTGGAAATTTAATCAGTCGCCCTCTTTCTAAGCTGGTATTCATGAGAAAATTCTCATCTTTTTCTCATGATTTTTCTGTTCAAATATGTGTCAAAACTCAATCACCACCTTGCTGATTTCAGTCTTTAGTGATGCCGGTCACAATCCCTTGGCTGCTGACAAGCATAGCAAGCGATCGCCTCTACTTACACCCCCAGATCAGCCGAGTAATTTGGTGCAAATATCTGTCTAACGGTAGATTGATTTATTGAGGTATTTAACTGTTTGAGCAGCTAAGTTTTTAATCTCACTCCTACGTCATTCAAGCTACTAATTAAACGAATCAAATCGTTGCGATCGCTTGAATCAATTTAGGATGAGATGTTGCGGTTTTTGGCATAGAAATCTGCGCTAAATGACTAAAGTTTCTGTTGCTTACACTACTTCAGTCCTATAAAGAAACTGTAAAGTTAGTCTGGAAGGCTGCTAAAATCCCTGGGGGCATTTATACTAGCAACGCGAAGTCGAAGCGAACTGCAACCCTTTCGGCTCTGGTCAACGCTTTGCTACCATTCGATACATTTGCCAGTAACCGGTATGTACACCGAAGTTTTGCCTGCCAAATGGCATGACACTAAGGTCTGACCACCAGACTTCTCTGATTTGGGTGAACTTGGTGCGTTTAAACTTGATGCCTTTGTAGCTCCATGCGTCTATGTTGTATTTCGCCACTATCTGGACTCTTCTATTACTTGTTTGTGGGGTCATAGGAACAGGATTGCGACACTGGAGCCGGAGCAATGCGTTTGTCCGTGTCGGCGATCGGCTCATAATCTCTCAGTGGCTTGGCGTCATTGTACTGGCTGTTACTTTGCTGGCGGTGTCATTGCTGGCTCCGCTTTCGTTGCCGATCGGCGTTCTTGTTGCCAGTGTTCTATGCAGCCTAGCCTTAATGTCTCCATCTGCTCGTCTAGAATTATTGGGTCAATTTCAGCAACTCAAAGGAGTTATTTTACTAGGCTACAGTGCCGTTGTTCTCTCCTTGGCAGCCTTGCTTACTCGTCCTGTCACTTGGTTGGACACAGGACTGTATCACTACAGTGCGATTCAGTGGTTGGCTCAGTATGGCAGCGTCACAGGCGTAGCGCTGATCTTCAACAACTTGGGGTTTGTTTCCGCTTGGTTTGCTCTCTCGGCTCCACTCAATCCAGCCATTTTGGGCGCACGAGGGGCGGCTGTACTAGGAGGATTTGTGCTGTTGTTGGCGGTTTTGCACTGGCTCGTTTGTCTGCTGCAATGGATTGACAATTGTGGTCAAGCTAGCGATCGATTTGGTCTCATTTTTTTGTCGCTGTTGTTACCGATTGTCTTGTTGTTTCGGTTGTTTACCCAAATTTTGGTGTCTCCTTCGCCTGACATGCCCGTGGCGTTTTTGATTGGCATAGTGCCATGGGCGATTTTGGTGATAGACAATGCCGAGATCAAACCAGAACCACCGAGGCGACGAACTAACCATGCGGCGATCATTCCATTGATTCTATCAGTGGGGGCTATGACCATTAAACTCACTACCTTCCCGCTGTTGGTCATTGGTAGCCTTTACTACTTGACGCGCAATTTTCGATCGGGTCGGCAGCTTGGAGTTGGAGGGGTCGTGGCGGGTCTCTTGCTGGCTCCGATGCTCCTAGCGGGAATTAAAATGTCTGGCTGTCCACTCTATCCGTCGTCGGTTCTCTGTTTCGACTTACCCTGGTTGCCCTCTCTAGAAAAAATTACTGAAGTAGAACGAGGAACCCACGGTTGGACAACGTGGTTTGGCTCTCCTCCAGACAACGAGAACCCGTGGCTCTGGCTATTGAGAAGTTGGCTACAGTCAGAGCGTAGCAACTTGGGCATCGTTCTACTGTCGCTGCTGTCAGCGACTGCGATCGTCGTCTCTCTAAAACCACTGCTTGAAAGCTCCGTTCGTGGTAAATATTGGGTGCTAGCAACTGGAACTCTGGGATTTAGTTTTTTGATGGCAACGGCTCCGTTTCTTCGCTTTGCCCTTCCCTACTTGCTGGTTTTGCCATCCCTAGTCTTGCTAATTTGGTATGAACGCATCTTTCCTCGCGCTGCATTGTCTGGCGATGAATCTGGTGTGGCTCTTCAATACTTTTTCGTTCCTCCCTCCGTTTCTTCCTCTTACCTATCCAGGCTGCTAGGGATTCCTCATCAAATCATCGTCAGTATAGCCTTAGCGGTCATAGCTGTGGTACTCACCATTTTTTTGCAACGAAATCCAATCGCTCACGTGTTTCTACCGCCGCCAATGAGAACTACGGCTTTCGTTACCAAACAAGTCAATGACATTACCTATTTCTCTCCTGAAGTTACAGGCGAAGTTTGTTGGGATATTCCGTTACCATGCGGCTTCATTATTGATCCGGATGTGCGATTGCGAAATCCCGATCGGGGTGTATCCAGTGGATTCGTGCGTGACCAAACTATTCGCGTTGAAGACTATTAGTGAAAGTAGTGAAAGACAATCTGGCGCTGACCAGGGGTGAATTACCCTCCCGTTGTCCTCCATTGCCGTCGTTCATTTGTTTTGATAGCTGAGACAGTATTCTTGGGCACTCTAGCTACAGAAACTACGGAAACGTGCTGGAGCGGCTGTCAAAGCAACATGCTGGCTAAAATTTGGAGTGCTTCGTTGATTGGCATTGAGGCCGTCAAAGTAGGGGTGGAGATTGATATTGCAGGCGGCTTACCCGGCATTGTGGTGGTGGGTTTGCCTGATACGGCCGTGCAAGAAAGCCGCGAACGAGTGAAAGCTGCTTTGAAAAATGCGGGCTATGCTGTGCCAATGCGGAAAATTGTCATTAACCTAACCCCAGCCGATCTGCGCAAAGAGGGTCCCAGCTTCGATCTTCCCATTGCTATTGGTATTCTTGCTGCTTCTGAACAAGTCAACACGCAACCACTAGAAGACTATCTGTTTCTTGGTGAAGTTTCGCTAGATGGTGGACTGCGACCAGTTGCAGGGGTGTTAGCCATTGCCGCAACAGCCCAACGGCTTGGTATCAAGAGTTTGATTGTTCCGGCAGATAACGCTGGCGAAGCCGCTGTTGTTCAAGGCTTGGCTGTCTATGGTTTTCCGCATCTGTTAGAAGTGGCTGATTTTTTGAACAATCCCAACCGCTATCAACCCATCCAAGTTAACGGAGTAGAAGAACTGCATCGATCGCGCTTCCCCAGTTTAGACCTCAAAGATGTGAAGGGCCAAAGCTATGCCCGTCGCGCCCTCGAAATTGCCGCCGCTGGTGGGCATAACTTGATCTTTGTCGGCCCGCCTGGCAGCGGTAAAACCATGCTGGCCCGCAGACTACCGGGGATTTTGCCACCGCTGACGTTCGAGGAGGCGTTGGAAGTAACTCAAATTCACTCAGTCGCGGGTTTGTTAAAGGATAAGGGATCGTTAATGGGCGATCGACCCTTTCGCAGTCCACACCATTCTGCCTCTGGGCCGTCGTTGGTAGGTGGAGGAAGTTTTCCTAAACCAGGCGAAATTTCTTTAGCTCATCGAGGAATCTTGTTTTTAGATGAACTCACAGAGTTTAAGCGAGACGTGCTGGAATTTCTGCGCCAGCCCCTCGAAGACGGACACGTCACTATTTCTCGTACCCGCCAGTCGGTTTCCTTTCCAGCCAAGTTTACCCTTGTTGCCAGCACAAACCCGTGTCCCTGTGGTTACTTTGGCGATTTGGTACAGCCCTGTACCTGTACCCCCCGCAGCCGAGAGCAGTATTGGGCCAAGCTGTCGGGTCCATTGATGGATCGTATCGATCTACATATTATTGTCAGTCGCTTGAAACCGGAGGAAATCACACAATCGACTGGGGGTGAAGATTCCCTAACAGTTCGACAACGAGTGGAAGCTGCTCGACAACGGGCGCACGATCGACTTCAAACGGATTCGCTACACTGTAATGCCGAAATGCAAAGTCGCCATATTCGCCAGTGGTGTCAACTGGACGACGCCACCCGCAATTTGCTGGAAGGGGCAATCCGCAAACTGGGGCTTTCTGCCCGCGCCACCGATCGCATTCTGAAAGTGTCGCGCACCATTGCCGATCTGGCTGAACAGGACACTATTCAAATGCCGCATGTAGCCGAGGCGATCCAGTATCGCACGATCGATCGCGTGCAGTAATGGCGTCTAGGGGTAGATTTGGAGCAGATGGGTGGACAGGTAGAACCTGACCTCAAAGACTGTTATGCAATCTTGACCAGCAAATTGCGCTGTTTGCTTCCATCTTCGGGAGGTTTGTTGGAAAATAGGAGATATCCTGAGGACAGTCCAGAGGATAACAGGACAACAATGGGCAACGGGGAGATCAATCGGCTACCTGTCAATCAATTAGCAGATCGATATAAAGTAGCGCGTAGTGCGATTTATACCAGACTGAACGCGCTAAACATTGAGCCGGAAAAAGTCGGCAATCGGGCTTACATCAATAGTGAGCAATTACAGCTATTGGACGATTTGCACCGCTATCTGCAAAGTGGCGGACAAACGGCAGAATTTTTGGAGATGAGGGGGCTTGAAAAAGCCGAAGACAAATCCGAATTGTCCTCTGGACTGTCCTCTGGACTCAATGTGAATCAACCGGACATTATCCGCTTAGTAGCGATGATTGCTTCGGAGATTGCCGCCAAATTTCAGCCACCTCCAGCAGAGCGCGATCGGTTTGCCTATTTTGAAACCCTGGAACGGGCGGCTCGTAACGGTTGGTTGTTACGATCGTCAGAAGTGGCGTATTTACTAGAGTTACCCGAATCTGAACTGCGACACTATGGCGATCGGTTCTCGGAAGCAGGCTTTATGTTCACCAAAGCGGGCTATCGATCGCGAGGAGAGGTAGCCTGGAGAGTCTCTAAACCCTTACAATGAAAAAAGCCAGCGGTGCAAGCTGGCTCGATAGGATGACATACGATTACTAAGTTAAATTGTGTTCTGTTTCGTTAGCGTCGTTGACGGTGATGTTGGTGTTAGCACTGGCATCACCTCAATTTTTGGGTGATGGACTGTTAGCCGCTCTGGCAATGTGCGCCAGCGGGAGTTTACCTACCAGCGGAAGCGTTTCTCCCTAGACCCTTCAGCCTTTCTGGATTTAGTTTAGCATGTCCACAGGACAATCCGCAGGACAATCCGCAGGACAATATAAATTTTTTTGCTTCTAGGGATTTCTTGCAGGTTAATCGTAGTAGCAAGTCCTTAGGGCGCGGCTTCTTCTGGAAAAAACTGGTCATAGCGATCTAGCCACAGTTTCAAACGAGTCAATAATCGGGTGGTTTGCCCAATATCAATCGCTCTCGATGGAGTAGGCTGCTCAAAGTTAGGTTCATCCTGCCATTGAGCAACAGATTCAACCTCGATCGCATGGGCTGGTGTGTTGCTTGAATTCGGTTCTAGATAGTTTTCCTCATTGTTGGTCGAACACGACCGAGCGGTTGTACAGGGAGTCGCTGAAGCAGAAAGGCTCAAGGTCGCAATGGGAGCTAGCCACACAACCAGCAACGTCAGTAGAAACCAGGGGCAAAAATAACGGCGAGCCATGAGTTAATAGGGTTGCTAAAAAATGAAAAAGAATGAAAAAAGAATAGTTGCCTAACACCAAATACTGAAGGGGGCTACCTTTAAACATCTACGTAACGGTTGCCAATTCCGCATAGCACTGATAGCAGGATTGCTTATTCACCTACATGTTGGTTTCGTTAGAGATTGGCAATTGGGGGTTGGGGGTAGGATAACATAAGCCATTAGCCGCGGAAGGTGCTGTTAGCGTCAGCAAAACGCACCACCGAGTCAGATGCCTTGAATGAAGACAACACGAATAAGAACTGGAACATGGTTTGTTAAAGAATTTTGAGCCAGTGGGCATACTGCTAGTACCCATCCACTAGCCGGATATTGAAGAATCAACCAGACGCCACTGAATAGGCACTATTTAACCATGTCCCAAGTTCTAACCTCTGTTATCCTGCAATCCGATCGGCTAGCTGAATATACGCTCCAGATTGTTGAAGATACGTGGCTGAAACAAACACCTGTTCACAGCGATCGCTTAACTGATTCACAAAAGCAATTTGTTAGAACTGGAACTGTCTATTCTGTCAGCAACGTCCAGTTGGTTGAGGACGATCACATCAAGATCACCTTTAATACCGATAAAACTGAAAGGGATGTCCAAAATCAGGGGTTAGACACGTGGTATGTGAATTGGCCGACTGTGCAACTCTGGAAAGATGGGCAAATTGTGTCACAGGAGCAACTGGCAAGTATGACCTTTTCACCGTCATCTCCGTCTGGGTCGATCGTCTCTACCTATACCCTGAAAATCGTTGAAGATACGTGGTTGAAGCAAAGTACAGCCCAGGGCGCAACGCTGCCAGATGATCAACGACAATTTATCAGAGCAGGGACGGTGCTTCCAGTTTCCAGTTTTCAGCAAGTCGAGAATGATCACTTGCGGGTGGCCTTTGGATTAGATGCGCAGGGAAACCAAATTTCCTTCAAGGGCCGCAACACCTGGTACGTCTATCGTCTAGCGGTGCAGCTTTTGAGAAACGGACAGGTAATTGTGGGAATTGCCAATCCGCCGCTGCCAACACCAAGACCAACCCCAACGCCTGCCCTAACTGCATCCTACAGCGTGAGGCTGCTTTCAGATACCTGGCTGAAACAAAGCACCGCTCAAGGATCAAGCTTGCCAGATGCACAACGTCAGTTTATCAGTGGCAGCACGATCTTGCCGATCGCCAGCTATGCTACAGCCGCAAACAATCACCTAAGAATCACCCTAGGACGCAATAATCAGGGGGAACAACTGCAATTTAAGGAGCGCAACACTTGGTATGTTTATCGTCCTGTTGTGCAGGTTTTGCGCGATGGCCGAGTCATTCTGGGCCCAACCAATCCACCGCCTACTCCCCGCCCCACCCCAAATCCCATCCCCAGCCCTAGCCCCGTCCCAATGCAATCACCCTACTCGTTCCGAGCCACGATCGATACGTGGCTGAAGCAAAGTACGGCTCAAAGCACGGCATTATCCGATGACCAAAAGCAGTTGATTAATGCGGGAACTGTCCTGCCGCTGGCAGCCTTTCAATCGGCTCCAGATAATCATTTGAGAATTACATTAGGAGTTGACACACAGGGCAATCAGGTGCAGTTTAAGGGCCGCAATACCTGGTTTGTCTATCGCCCGGCAATTCAATTACTTCAAAATGGCAGACCGATCGATTCCCCCACGCCTTCGCCTACCGGAAGACGCCAAATTAACGCAGACGGGTTGCGGCTGCTGAAATCGTTTGAAGGGCTGCGGCTAGAAGCTTATCAAGATCCGGTGGGGGTTTGGACGATCGGCTATGGCACAACCACAGGCGTTCGCCCCGGCATGGTAATTACTGAGGCAGAAGCAGAATCCTTATTGCGGCGAGATTTGGCACGATTTGAAAATGCGGTTGCCGATTTGGTCAATGTGCCGGTCAACGACAATCAATTTTCGGCGCTGGTGTCGTTTACTTACAACGTGGGCGAAGGAGCACTGGCCAGTTCAACCCTGTTGCGTTTGTTAAATCAACGAGATTATTCGGGCGCGGCTGACCAGCTTTTGCGTTGGAATCGGGCGGGTGGTGCTGAATTGCCTGGTTTAACCCGCCGCAGACGAGCCGAACGTGCCTTGTTTCTGGGACAGGACTACACTGTGTTTCTTTAATGGGGAATGGGGAATAGGGAATAAGGAGGGGTAGGCTTGGGAAAATGGCTGACTGAGGTGTGGAGGCATTTATCCTTTTTCTGGGCTGATTTTATATTTTCTGGGATAATTTGCTTACTGATTTCTCACGTTTAGGAGCTTTGCTATGTCTCTTCGCCAAACCCTAGAAGCGATCGTCGCCCAGAAGCATTTGCTCACTCATCCGTTTTATGTGGCGTGGACGGAGGGCAAGCTCGATCGCGATCACCTCAAAGAATATGCCAAGCAATATTTCCATCATGTGTTGGCATTTCCGACCTACATCAGTGCCATTCACTACAACACGCCTCATTTGGCGGTGCGGCAAGAACTGCTGGAAAACTTGATTGGAGAAGAACGAGGTGAGAAGAATCATCCAGCCCTATGGCGCAATTTTGCCTTGGCGCTGGGTGCAACCGAGGCAGAACTGGAGACGGGACCACTGCTGGATACCACAGCTAATTTGATTGAAACCTTTCGCGATCGGTGTTTAAACTCGCCGTTCTATGCCGGGTTAGCGGCTCTCTATGCTTATGAGTCTCAAGTTCCTGAAGTAGCGAAGGTAAAGATTGAGGGCTTGCAGCAGTTCTATGGCATGAGTAATCCGACCGATTACGAGTTTTTCACGGTGCACCAAGAAGCGGATGTCTACCACACGGAAGCAACAGTGCAACTCATTGAAGCTCATGCCACGACCGAGGCTCAACAGGCAGAAGCAGCGGCAGTCGCTCAAGCGGCGGTGGATGCGCTGTGGTCGTTCTTAGATGGCATCTATGAAACCTACTGTCAAGATGTCAAGGCGGAGGCAATAGCTGTTTAGAGAGGAGCGGTTTTCGAGTTGCCCTGATGGCTTAATTCAAGGAGTTAAAGCGGTTATCAATGTCAGGAGAAGATGAAAAAAGGGCTGTTGTTTGCAAGTAAGAATGGAATCCACAGCCCTCTCCTGACATTATCCTGCGAGAAATTCTTGATTCCGTCAAAAGACAGGCTGTCAAAGATCGTCGTTAGAAATCGTAACAGCCCATGGTTAAGCCGTAGGAACGAGAGCAGAGTCTAGGGTCAGGATTTCTACGCCATCGTCTGTCACCGCGATCGTATGTTCAAACTGAGCAGACAGCTTGCGATCTTTAGTGACAGCCGTCCACTTATCTGCCAACACTTCCACCTCCCAAGTGCCTTCGTTAATCATTGGCTCGATCGTGAAAACCATCCCCGATCGCAGCTTTTTGCCCTTGCCGCGAGTGCCATAATGAGGGATCTGAGGAGCCGTATGGAAAATTCGCCCAACTCCATGCCCAACAAAATCTCGCACGACCGAAAAGCCATGGGCTTCGGCATATTCTTGAATGGCTGCACCAATATCCCCCACTCTGGCTCCGGGTTTTACCTGCTTAATGCCGCGCCACAAACATTCCTCTGTCACCTCAACGAGTTTGCGCGCTAAGGGAGATGGTTCTCCAACAAAAAAAGTTTTAGACGTGTCACCGTGGTAGCCATCGAGCAAGGGCGTCACGTCAATATTGATGATGTCACCGTCGCGTAAAATTTGTTTAGCGTTGGGAATGCCGTGGCAGACGACTTCGTTGACGCTTGTGCAAATCGATTTGGGAAAGCCGTGATAGCCCAAGGGCGCGCTTTTAGCATTGTGTTGCTGAGTCCATGCCTCGGCTGCATCGTTTAACTCTAAGGTTGATACACCTGGCTTCACCATCGGTTCTAGGTACTTGAGGAGTTCGGCTGCTAAACGCCCCGCCTGCCGCATTTTTTCCAGTTCCCGCTTCGATAGCAGGACGATCGGTTCGTTGTCCATGTATGGCTATGTTGCTCTACGTTTCATTCTACTTCTACCTATACCTACTTTAGATGAAGTCAGGAAGTGTGCGTCGGTCTAATGACCGAGGGTAGCGCCAAGGGTTACAATCGCCTCTTAACCAAGTTCAGTGAACTCAAACACATCGTATGCGCTACCCCGCAGCACCGATTCCGTATGTTTTCCCTGCAATCGCTTATTTAGGATTTTTTCTAGAGCACCCCAAACGGCTCCTAGGGTAAACGTACATTGACGAGTAGATCCCTGTGGTTCGCCTGCCGAACAGATCGTCTCTTTGACATAGACTTTAATGCAAGTACCATCCTGGACGATTTTTTCAATAATCAGCAAGCGAGTTCCTTCAGGGCCCAAAGCCTGAGACAAAGCTTGTGTGACGGTTTCAAAGTCTGTTACTCCCACAAGCCCTAGAGACTCTGCTAATTTTTTGCCACGGGTACGACCAGCGGCAATTAATGAAATGGCGGTGGCTTTCTCACCTAGCGCATCTTCCATTCCCGTAATAATCGCTTTGAGGCAAACGATGCTGCTGAAGTCTCCCAACTGTTCGCGTAGTCGTTCAGACATTGAGAACTCCCTTGAGTGGATAGAAAAGTCCATAGAGACGCTTGATAACCAAGCTTCACCTACCTTGACAATGGACTCGGTCAACACTCCGGAGAAAAAATCTTAAGAAACCAATGAAACAATGGAGAAGACTTAATCTTTGTTAGTTTGTTGGAATATGAGTGGTGGGATGTGGTCGCTCTCTAGGTGCTCCGTCTTGACTTGCCAAAAGACACCCCGATCGAGGTGTCCTGTTTAGCTAACTCATTTTTGCTGTAACCGATTCAAGTGCCTCTCAGAAAGTGGGTGTGAACCACGATTGAGGACTTTAATACAGCTTTAAGAGGCTTTAACCAAATTCTCTGCACGAACCGCAGCAGTGGCGATATTTTCGGGAGTTGCCGCCATTGGATCTAGAGCCGTGAAGGCGGATGGTGCCAATAGGGATTGGGCCATGAGGCGTCGGTATAGGTCACTGAGTTGAACCGCAACGCCTGTCCAACTAAAGTTTTGCTGTACCCGTGCCGACGCCTGTCGCCGCACCTTGCGAACCCAAATGTCGTCCGTCAAAATTCGTTCGATCGCATTGGCAAAGGCAGTCCCATCTTGGGGAGGAACCAACAGCCCTGTTTCTTCCGGTACAACTGTAAACTTCAACCCACCCACATCCGAGGCAACAACGGGTGTGCCGCACGCCATTGCTTCAATGGCAACTAATCCAAACGGCTCGTAGTGGCTGGGAATAACACAGACATCGGCGGCTGTGTAGTACAGTGGCAGACGATCGTGTCCAATTTGTCCGGCAAATAAGGTTTGGTCTGTAAGGCCCAAATCTCGCACAATTTGTTCAATTCGCTGGCGCTCTTGACCGTCTGATTGGGCTGGGTCGCTACCTCCTACAATCACTAACCGCAAGGTTGGTAAAGGCAAGCTCGGATTGAGAATCAAGGTATCGAGATCCGTTGCCCAGTTGGCTTCTAATTGCTGCTTGACTTGAGCGAAGGCCCGTACCAGGGTCTCAATACCCTTACGCCGATCGAACCGTCCTACGTACAGTACAATTTTTTCGTGGGGCTGAAAGCCCAATGCAACTCTTGCTTCCGACTGAGGCATGACATGAAATTTGTCAATGTCTGTCCCACAGGGAATGACTTCGATATACCCCTGTTGGGATACGAGCGATCGCAAATGCTCTTTTTCTTGAGGGCTAGTTGCAACAATGCAATTAGCTTGTTCTAGAATTTGTTTCTCTACTGCCAACCGGGTTTCAGCGATCGCAGGCTTTTCAGCAACAGCGCGATACTTTACTGCCCCTAACGAGTGATAAGTATGCACTAATTGAATGTTGCTTTGCTGTCTAAGCTGTAAGCCAATCCAGGCTGACATCCAATAATTGGTATGAATGAGAGGATAATTCGTTCCTTCCTTCGCTTGAAACTTTTGAAAGGCTTCAACAAACTCTGGTAGATACTGAAATAACTGATCGCGAGGGACAAAGGATTCAGGTCCAGCCTGCAACCGAATCGTCCGACAATGGAGCGAGTGCTGGACAATCGCAGGGTCATCTGGATGACTTTTGCGGGTGAACATGTCCACTTGCCAGCCCAATTTAGCTAAGGCTTCTCCCACTTGACGAACATAAACGTTTTGTCCACCCGCTTCTTCTCGACCAATTTCAGCGGCTGGATCGCCATGATCGGAAATTAGGGCGATCGCCTGGCGATTTGGAATGGCTCGCTTACTGACTGCAAAAGAAGAGGATGGCAGCACAGAAGCCTTAGGGGTTGAAATAGATGCAAGGGACTGTGCATCAGAGTGTGACATATTCTTACCTCATTATGTTTGAGATCGGTATGCCATAGAGACACAGAGACTGAGTCGGGTTTAACCTTTCACTTGCTTTCAACGAAACTGGCTTACCACTTCCGTTGCAGAAGCTGCCATCAATCACAGAAAGCAGGACAAGATGGGTTAAACCATTAATTCGCTTGCAGGTCAAGTCCAGGGTCAAGTTGATGTCTAAGGTCCTACTGGCAAAGTCTGAACTGGATCTATGGACTAGCTGTGTTAGTTACTAGAGTTTCCGATACTGGGACATCTACGCAACAACCCTAGATACCAGATCAGGGAAAACCACCGAAAGAAAAACGTTACGCTACGGTTGCAAAATAACCGAGTGATGGAAATGACCATTCCGAGTGACGCGGTTTGCCAAAATCTGCTGATAAACAGCCTCATACCCTTTCACCATCTGTTTAACGCTGAAATGGTTGAGCACGTGTTCTCGGCAAGTGCGGCGATCGATCTCTGCAATGCGATGAACCGCAGCAATACATTCGTCAACGCTGTCACAGAGAAATCCTGTTTTTTCGTCATCAATGACTTCGGAAGCTGCCCCTAATCTCATCGCTACCACAGGAGTACCGGCTGCCATTGATTCGACCATGACGAGTCCAAATGGTTCGCGCCAAGTAATGGGAAACAGGGTGGCTACGGCCCGTCCCATAAGATTGTTCTTTTGCTCGTGGTTCGCTTCACCTAAAAACTGAATTTGCTCGCCATCAATATGAGGCTTCACCTCAGTTTCAAAGTATTCAACATCTACCACATCAACTTTGCCAGCCATCTTGAGCGGCAGCCCAACCGCTTTAGCGATCGTAATGGCATGGTGGGGGCCTTTTTCAGGTGACATTCGCCCCAAGAACGCCAAGTAAGGAGGCTCGTCTGGCTGTGGAAAGAACTTGTGGCTATCGACATCAATACCGTTGTAGACGGTAGCAACACAGTTCAGCCCTAGATTTAAGTCGCGTTGTGTATTAGAAATACTGACGTAAGGTTGCTCTTTAGCATGAGAATACAGCTTACGATTATCAGGTGTAAAAATTCCGTGTAAGGTATGTACCGTCGGCGTTTTTACCAGTTTAGAGTAGGGAAGCGCAGCGCAGCCCATGTGAGAATGAATCACATCAAATTCACTGGCTCGTTCGTACACTTGCGCTAATTGCAGCATTTCGTAAATTGCATACTCCTTGACCGACGGATCAAGTCGCAAAGCCCGAGGATGAACCGATTCTAGTTTAGCCAGCGTCAACGAATCTCCAGACGCAAAGAGTGTCACCTCATGACCTTGCCGGACTAACTCATCCGACAATAGGCTAACCACCAATTCAATGCCGCCATAGGCCGGTGGGGGAACTCTTTCCCACAAAGGAGCGACCTGAGCAATTCGCATACATTAACCTCCTAATTGAGAGGAAGATTCAAAAATGGATTTTTCTAAACTCTACGGGTTGCTTCCGAGTAGCACATCCCGCTTAAGAGTTACCTCTAAGTAACTAAATGACAAGAACTGAATGAAAATTTAAGAGAAGTTCACTTTTTTCGACAATGCGGATTTTTCACCAAAGGTATTAGGGATATCCCTACCTTTGGAAGCTAAAAAATGTATTTGATTTGACTGATTTTTATTACAAGCGTATATCCAACAAAATGTTTGCGTTCGCCTTTGCACAGCTTGCGCTTAAGGGGACGCTATGGTCACTGCTGCCTGCGAAACTCTCTTGTTACAAACGACTTACCTTGTCATAAAGAAAACCTTAACAAGGTTGAAACACGGGTTGGTTGCTTTACCCAGCTGCTATCTATGCAAACTGGCTGTTAGAAATGCTTCACTCTTCCTTGCCCCTACGGATCGGTAGGAAATTCTAATCATTACTATCAGCTTTTCCTAGGTGAAGCGATCGAGCCGATGATTCCAGGAGCCACTAGAAAAACAAGCAAACAGCATGTGATCGTCTGCCGCATTTGAGGGGCTTGCCGCTAGTTACTGCTCTTGAATGAGGCGTAAATAGTTCTGCTGTAATTGCACATGACTGGCAGCCATTTGTTCGGTGAATTGTCGTTCAATGTCGGAAAGCTGTTCCCAAAAACTTGCCGATCGACGGGCAGAGAGCATTTCATCCCACAACAGTTCCAGCATTTTCGCGGCTAAGGGGTCATCGGTTGCCAGTCGCTCTTTTAATTGGGTAAACGCCTGATTTGCTTCGGCATAACACGAGCGATCGATAACCAACGAGACACATTCTTGAAGATGAACGATCGGATCTGCGGTGACGGACTCAGTCATAGCTGAAAAATGAGGGTGTGTGCTGAAGTCAGCAACAGGTCATTGTGGATTACTTTGTTTGATTGTGCTGTGTCGAGTTTGATCCTGCCAAGCAATCATGGTCGAGATTAATCAAGTCTTTAAATCCTGCCCATGGTGACGCGAGATCAATTAACAGACAAGATAGTTTCAGGCAAAATGGTTACAATTGCTTGTGAAAAAACTAGCAACTACCTATGGGCAAGCCTCGTGTTCTTTCTGGAATTCAGCCAACAGGCGAACTGCATCTGGGCAACTATTTGGGTGCAATTCGGAATTGGGTTGAAATTCAACAGGATTATGACAGTTTTCTGTTTATGGCTGATCTTCATGCCATTACAGTTCCGCATGATCCCACCAAACTCGCCGACAATACTTATAAAGTGGCTGCCATGTATTTGGCTTGTGGTATCAGCTTAGAGCATGCCACTGTCTTTGTGCAGTCGCATATTCCTGCTCACACAGAACTTGCCTGGCTATTTAGCTGTATTACCCCGCTAAACTGGCTAGACGACATGGTGCAGTTTAAAGAAAAAGCCATCAAGCAAGGCGAGAATGTGGGGACAGGGTTATTGACCTATCCGGTGCTACAAGCGGCCGACATTTTGCTGTATCAACCTGACAAGGTTCCCGTAGGCGAAGACCAGAAGCAGCATTTAGAATTGACACGAGACATTGCTGCCCGGCTCAATTATCAATTTGGCAAAGAAGAACAGCCGATTTTGAAGTTGCCAGAGCCGATGATCCCCAAGCAAGGGGCACGGGTGATGAGCTTGACGGACGGCACTCGTAAGATGTCGAAGTCTGATCCGTCGGATATGAGTCGAATTAATTTGCTTGATCCACCCGACTTGATTGAGCGTAAGATTAAGCGCTGCAAAACCGATTCTGTGAGGGGTCTAACGTTTGATGATCCCGATCGCCCAGAGTGCAACAACCTGCTGACGCTGTACATGATTTTGACCAACCAACCGAAGGAAACCGTGGCGGCTGAAGCGGCTGAAATGGGTTGGGGACAGTTCAAACCACTGTTTACAGATGCTTTGATTTCGGTGTTGAAACCAATTCAGAAGCGTTACGACGAAATTATGGCTGACGAGCACTATCTAAAAACTGTGTTACATGATGGACGCGAAAAAGCAGAAACGATCGCTAATCAAACACTGGTGAAGGTGAAGCAAGCGCTGGGCTATTCCATGCCAGTTTAATCTGTAAGTTTAATCTGTACAATAGCCCCGCTACAGAGCAATTTCCTCGATTGTGTCTACATCCAGCCGGGCGAAAGTGGGTCGATCGCTATTCTCTCGCTGGCAACGCACCGCAAAGTTACATGTTTCACAGAGATGGTTCGACGCTGGAATTTGCGGGAAATCTTGCTCTGGATACTGCTGCTTCCAGGCGGTTAGCTGCTGGAGTAACCGCATTAGATCCTGCTTGGTTTGTTGATGCAAAATCGAACTATAGGTGAACGTCAGGCTGGTTGGTTGG
Organism: Thermocoleostomius sinensis A174; assembly: GCF_026802175.1. Classification (NCBI taxonomy): domain Bacteria; kingdom Bacillati; phylum Cyanobacteriota; class Cyanophyceae; order Oculatellales; family Oculatellaceae; genus Thermocoleostomius; species Thermocoleostomius sinensis. The sequence continues at coordinate 912,565 of NZ_CP113797.1, forward strand.
TTGGTGCGATTGGGATCTGCCTCCACGAACCAGTAGATCATAGACAGTTGTTCGGGCGTATAGTCACTGGTTTCTGCTAGGACAAACAGGTAAAGGCGAGTTTGCCAATGTTGCGCTAGCCAGCGAGAATGGGGCGGACGGGCATAGGTTTTCCAATCAAGAATTTGCGCCTGCTGTGGCTGCAAAATCAGCAAATCATAGATAACGGTCAGCAGGTAGTTTTGGAGCGGCAAGGTGCGGCGATGTTCACTTTGGCGAACCTGTGCTTCGTTGGGTTCAAATAATTCAGGGGCGGCTTGAAAGAGCGCTGACATACTTCGAGACAAGGGTGGCTCGATACCGGATAGCTCATGGATGGGTAAGCCGAGTTCTCGTTGCTGCATCAGTCGATGAAAGCGATCGCCCCAGTTCAAGCGTGCTTGCTGCTCAAAAGACGTTGGAACGCTGAGTTGCTCTAGATAAACGTGCTGAAATTTGCGCGGACAGGTTTGCAATAGGTTGAGATGCCCTTGGGAAAGGTGAAACATGAAGGAAAGGCTAACGGAGAAAGGATGAGGTTAGTTCGCTTTTGTGAGCACAAATACATTACCTTCATTACCACGACCGATGCGCAGGTCGTCATCTAGATAGGTAATATCGAGCCAGCCTTTTTGGTCTCGATTGGTGATGTTAAAGTCGATCGCGGCGAATTTTTGTCCAGATTCAATTCGTTGTATGAACTCATTGGGCGATCGATACTTCACTAGTCGCTGTAATCCAATAATGCCCCGTTCAAAGTTAACCTTAACGCGCTGCTGTGACAGGGGTTCAAACCGAGCCGCAACGCTGACCAAACCTTCTAGGTAGGGTAATCCCGATACTTCTGCAATGTTATAAATCCTGGCAGCTGAAGCTTGAACGAATTGATAAATTTGTCCAAGTTTCAGGAATGGTAGGCGATCGATCTGTAGTAGCTCTTGGCTAGTGGTATAAAGAAGTCGCCAGTTCCCGTTCAATTTGTCCAACGCTTCAACAGGGTGCGGGGTTGGGTTTCGGTCTTCTAATTGGGCGATAGCAGACAGAATTGCCTGTTTCTCGGCTGCGGTTGCCGAAATCCCCCGATTTTTTCCGGCGATCGTCTCTAATAAAGTTGCTTTCCCCAACATTTTTGTCCACCTCGCCATACACTAAATACATAAGCCGTAACAGATCTTGAGGTTCAATCCAGAAAGATGCTTTTACACTAAACAGACGTTGACGGTTCGCTGTTTACACTCAAGCCAATAGATGTCAATCATTCTCTTGACATCGAATGGTTTCCACGCTATTACTATCCCGTGTTAGTTAGCTTCTGCCATTGGATTAACATCGGGTGGGCTGAAGCTAGCTCAATAGTTTTGATTCAAGCCTTATGGACTGGTTATCACCCCAACGTATTCCCTAATTGTTGTTTAACATAAGATCTGCTGCCGATTAGGTTTAGATCTGTTTACCTAGTTAGGTAGAGACAGCATCCAACTTTTACTACAACCAACACAAATCGGAAACCTATGCGTAATCCAGCCTTACATGAACAACCGCGTCATCAACCTGCTACGGTGATTCCAGTGCAGCGCGATGCTTCTATTCTCGATTGGTTAGAGGGAACGGGGCGATTGTTATCTCGTGAAGCCAGTGATTTTGATTTCTCAAACGACGAAGAAGAAATTACGGAACTGATGACGGGCGACGACAGTAGCTTTGATCTTGACGATGATGATGACGATTCTCTTGATTTAGATGAGTAATTTTTCTTATAGTGTCAGCAGTGGTGATGTGCGATGGCACTTTCTCGAAATCATCCGGAGATGAAGTGCGGGTTCGTGATTATTAGCGTTGAAGTCTGGGATGACATTCTCGATTTTGAAGGACTGCTTTGAAGCTCTAATTTATATGTGGTGTGGAGTGTAGGACGCTGTGGATGCAAAGTTAATCCCCGATCGGACGGTCGGTCTAACGGGCAATCAGCTTTTTATCGGATTGGGTGCTGGATTAAGTACAGCTGCATTGATTTTGGATTGGTGGGCAGGGCGATCGCTCCTGTCTAGTGTGAGCTTAACGTTACCATTAGTAGCCTGTTTCTTGCTGACAGCTGGGTTAGGCTACTGGGTGATTCCATTGCTGCGACAACTAAAGGCTGGGCAGGTGATTCGCCAAGATGGTCCCCAAGCTCACTTGAAAAAGGCGGGAACGCCGACGATGGGGGGCATTTTCTTTGTGCCAGTGGCGGTAATTATGGCCACGCTGTGGTCTGGCTTTTCTCCGATGGTTTTGGCGGTGGCTGCTTTAACAACGGCGTATGCAGCGATCGGTTGGATGGATGATTGGCAAATTCTGCGCAAGAAATCAAACAAGGGCATTTCTCCGCGCATGAAGCTGACCCTGCAAATTTTGTTTGGGTCAGTGTTCTGTCTTTGGTTGTTTTTAACTCAACCGATCGATTTTTCCACAATCGCGCTTCCCCTGGGCATTACGTTGCCGTTGGGTGGGCTGTTCTGGCTGTTGGCGGGGTTTGTGTTGGTAGCTGAAAGTAATGCAACCAACCTCACTGATGGCTTAGATGGGCTTGCCGCTGGTACGGGGGCGATCGCGCTCATGGGCTTAGCAGCGTTGATTGTCTCAAACTCTCCGGATTTGGCAGTATTCTGCGCTTGTATGGCGGGCGGCTGCTTAGGCTTTTTGTCGCACAACCACAATCCGGCTCGCGTGTTTATGGGAGATACCGGATCGTTGGCGTTAGGAGGAGCGCTGGCAGCCGTTGGCATTGTCAGTCATTCGCTGTTCGGGCTACTTGTTCTCAGCGGTATATTCCTCGCCGAATCGCTGTCGGTATTGGCGCAGGTTGGATACTATAAAGCAACCAAGGACGATCGCGGTGTTGGGAAACGCTTGCTGAAAATGGCTCCGTTACATCATCATTTTGAGCTAACTGGTTGGAGTGAGACCCAAGTCGTATTTCGGTTTTACTTGATTGGAGGGCTGCTGGCGTTACTGGGTTTGCTGGTAGCCTAATCGCCTCGGGTAAACGTCTCGATACGACCTCGATACCGCACAACTTGCACCAATATTGAGGAGGGCATGGATTTTATGTCTGTGCCCTTTTCTAGGGTCTTTTTAGATATTCTCTTTAGAGTCAAGGAACTTGGTTTAGCTGGCGGCTAATTGCCTCGTCCAACCCCGTCTGTAATTTGGCTCAAAAAGATGGAAAACAATCTTGACACTTCTACGACTTCAACTGCTAAGATAAGATGGCTGATGCGATGGGGTGTCGCCAAGCGGTAAGGCAGCGGGTTTTGGTCCCGCCATTCCTAGGTTCGAATCCTAGCACCCCAGTTAGAGACATAAAATATGCAATTGACGCCGCAAGAGAAAGACAAGTTGCTCATTTTTACGGCTGCACTGTTGGCCGAACGCCGCAAGAACAAGGGATTAAAGTTAAACTATCCGGAATCGGTCGCATATATCTCGGCAGCTATCCTTGAAGGCGCTCGAGAGGGGCGATCAGTCGCAGAGTTAATGACCTATGGTACAACGTTGCTATCTCGCGCTGACGTGATGGATGGTATTGCCGAAATGTTGCACGAAGTACAAGTAGAAGCTACCTTTCCTGATGGCACAAAACTGGTGACTGTGCACGATCCAATTCGGTAGCCACATAACATAATCTAGCTAGACAACTGATTGCTAGCAATGATGGTTTGAGGGGATGGATTTTGCCCCCCTCTCCCTCAAACCGCAAGAGGTTGTTTGATCGATATCAAGAAATTTCGCAAGAGTGCCTTACCAGAGTGAGTTAAAACGCTCTCTGGATGGAACTGTACGCCTTGAATATGGGGAAACTGGCGATGGCGAACCCCCATAATGGTGCCATCTTCTACCCAAGCCGTAATTTCTAGGATGGCAGGGCAGGTTGGGCGATCGATCACTAGACTATGGTAGCGTGTGGCTGTGAAGGGATTCTCCAAGCCTGCGAACACGCCTACACCTGTGTGGTGTACTGGTGAAGTTTTACCGTGCATCAGTTCAGGTGCAGCGGTAATTTTACCGCCAAACACATGTCCAATGCCTTGATGCCCTAAACAGACCCCAAGAATGGGTATGGTGGGTCCCAACTCGCGAATCACGGCTAGTGAAACGCCAGATTCATTCGGGTGTCCTGGTCCCGGAGAAATGACAATGCCATCTGGGTTCAGTTGACGGATTTGGTCTAGTGAAATCCGATCGTTTCGATAAACCTCCACCTCGGCAGCAATCGGTAGCTCTGTGCCAAGTTCTCCTAAGTATTGGGCTAGGTTGTAGGTAAAACTGTCGTAGTTATCGATAACAAGAATCATGGCAACCAGGGAGATAGGTTTCAAGCAAGATGAACAGCGCCCACAAGAGGCTAGTTGAATCGGCGCTTAAAACCAACTTGTCTGTACCCGCTCAATTAGCGGTGGAATCAACAGAAAGCAAGCGACGATCACCGACGCAAAGGCTGAAATCAAAACTGCCCCAGCCGCGCAATCTTTGGCGATTTTAGCTAGCTCATGGTAGGTTTGCCGAACCGTTAAATCTACAACAGATTCGATCGCCGTATTTAATAATTCCATGGTTAGCACTGCACCAATGGTTAAGCCAATAATGGCAACTTCTACCCGGCTCAGGTTTAAGAACACGCTCAGACCAATCGCAATTGTGCCCACAAACAGGTGAATGCGAAAGTTGCGCTGCGTTTGAAACGCATAGCTCAGTCCTGTCCAAGCATACCGAAAGCTGACAAACAGGTTGGATGCAACACGCCAAGATAGCGATCGACTGGGCTTGGCAAGGGCACTAGAACACCGTTGCGTTTCTTGTGGGAGTTCTTGAGTCGTTGGCGACATACTCGTACTAATGAAGGACTATTCTTGACAGCAGAAGCGATTGACGATCAAATCATAGAGGGAGAAAGAAGCAAGAGACCATTAGGCAGTGCTAAAGCGGCAGTGGACTACACAGGAGTTTAAGCATGAATGCATTACAGGTTGCATAAGTCTGTATCTGAAGGAGTGTCTAAATAGTCTTGCCGAATTAAATTTTCTATTTGATGGTAATCGATCGATAACCCAACAGTTTGTAGCAAAGTTTCCTGCTGTTTTAACATACGCAGCAGGCAGTCTTGATCTGGATGGTCCCAACCCAGCAGATGAAGAAGAGCGTGAGCAGCCAGCCATGCCAACTCCTGTTGCAACGAGTGCCCCAGTTGAGCCGCTTGTCTTTGGGCGGTTTCGACTGAAATCACGATATCTCCCAGATACAGAAAGTCATCTGCTGATGCTTCAAGGTCAAACGCTTCAAGTTGAGGATAGTCTACCTCTAGGGCAGCGAATGCTAATACATCTGTCGGTTGATTTTTGTGACGATATTGCGAATTGAAGGCTTGGATCTCATCATCGTCCGTTAGCCGTACTGTTAGTTCATAGCAATGTTCATCGCGATCGCCAGTTGGTAAATAGGAGTAAAGCTCGTTGAGCCACCGATTAAACCAATGCTTCCACAGGTCGGTAGAGATGGGAGCCGTTGATCGATCGAAACAGGGAACCAGTCGATGGGAGGCATCAGCTGCCTCAATAAAAAAGTGATCTTGTATTGTCACTTCAACTTCTAGGATCGAGTGGGGCATTGCTCTCTCCCTTAGCGTGTTAGATAGGCAAGACCAATCAGCACCGCTAGCAGCCCGATCGTCGTGAGCGCAAAGTGATAAAGTGATTTTCCCCGCTTGCGAACCATATTCCGCATAGCAAGCTTCACATAGCTGGGTTTGGGTTCTGAGAAATTGGACTCTTGAGGAGGCGATGATGACTCAGAAGCGTTGGGCATTGCAGGACTATTGGTGGGTAAACCCGGTGATGGCGATGGTTGAGTAGATTCACTCATAAAAAACTGGAGCTAGGAATATGTCCAGTTCTATGTTATTCCGAATGTAACAATTCGGTAATGGATAGATGATAAAAGTCCAGTGAAAGGGAATGATTCTTTGGCTGTTTTCTCTGGCAATCTCAACCAATTTTGTTGATCCATTCAACACGATCGATCGGACACAATAGAATGGCTACCCTCCATCTCAACGCTCTGCTGTATGTCAACCGATTCATCTGAGAGTTTTTCTGATAACTGGGCATATTTGAAAGCAGAACTGCGCTGGCTTGATCAGATTTTGATGGTGGCGGTGGCGCGGCAACGTAAAGAGAATCATGATCTAGAGCGAGTGACTCAATCGAAAGCCGATCGTGTCACGAGTGCTTGGTGGAAGGGCATTATCGTACCCGAAGGCAAGGTCTCTTATGATGAGCATCGTCAGTTGTCACCGGCTGGAACCGGAGGAGCCAAGGCAACCTACCAGCAGCAGCTAGAGCACAAAATTCAGGTTAGCCATCGACACGGCGTTCTGTTGGGTTTACCAGCTTTGCGCGATCGACTGGGACTGACGCTGTTTGAAAAAAATTTGGTGTTAATGAGCCTGGCTCCGGAAATCAATCGGCGCTATGCTCGGTTGTATCGCTATCTTCAGGGGGATGATGCTCCAGTTAAAACCGACTTGCCCACGCTCGACTTGGTGCTGCGGTTGCTCTGTCGGAATGATGAGGAATGGCGATCAGCACGGCATCGATTAGTAACGGCTTCGCCCTTGATGCAGTATCAATTGCTGCGGTTGCATCCAACGGTGGATAGTTTGTTGAACTGTCCGCTGAAACTGGTGGCACCACTGGTCAATTACTTGCTGGCAGCCCAGCCCAGTCTAGAAAACTTAGAGCAGTTGTTACGGCTCCCCACAGTTACGGCTGTCCCATCGTTCCCATCGTTCTCTATCCAACCGATTGAGTTCTTGCCGTCTCCAGTTCCCTCTCAGACTTCCAGCCTCGACTGGTCACGTCTGGTATTACCTGATGCATTAATTAAAACACTCCAGGGATTAGTACAACGGCAGCAGAACTATGCCAAAGCGGAAACCCACTGGGGACTCTCGTCTATTCAAATAGGAGCGCGACCGGGGACGATCGTTTTGTTTACAGGAACAACGGGAACTGGCAAGGGCACAGCCGCTACTGTGATAGCTCAGGCATTGGGGGAACCGCTCTACCGCATTGATTTAGCAACCATCAATCCAGATGATTATGAACGCTGGCTAGAGACGATTCGATCGGTGGCTCCGGCCGTGCTGCTGCTCAAATCAGCACAGATGTGGTTTGGGCGATCGGCATTGCTACTGGCTCATCAGCAACATCAGTTGTGGCAGCTACGACAACGAGAACAGGGGCCAGTCCTGACCATTTTGAGCACCCATTCCCTTTCAGCGATGCAAATTCAGTGGCGGCAGCAAGCGGATCAAGTGTTGAGCTTTCCCAAACCTAATGCCAGCGCTCGAATTCGGCTGTGGCAGAGGGCCATTCCACCCCAAGTTCCCCACAGTCCTGAGATTGACTGGCAAAGCTTGGCACAGTTGGCATTGAGCGGTGGTGAGATTGCGGCGATCGTGCAAAATGCCATTCTTCAGGCAGCTAGTGCCGAGGCAGACGCGCTGGAAATGCAGCATTTTCTGGAGGTGTTATCACAGCGGGGCACGTTCCTGGTAAACAAAGCAACGATTACAACAACTACAACCAAAACTCGTTCAGCCAAGACAGCCAAACCCTCAAAACCTCTGGTGAGGCGGCGAAAGACAACCCTGCCTGACAATGAGTGAGAGCAAAATGAGTGAGGGAAATGAGTGAGGGGTCTGTCCGTATTGCCATCCCCTGACAGTGGATCTGAATATAGAAAGGAAGGCTAAGCTGGAAGGGCGATCGACTCGGGTTTTATTACGATCGCCAACGGAAAACCTGATTACTATAACGGGACAGCGATTCGCTAATGGGTTCGATCTTAGCAGGGCATTACCACGTTGTTAGACCGTTGGGTAGTGGTGGATTTGGTCAGACATTTCTGGCGCGCGACAGCCACCTACCTGGACAGCCACTTTGTGTGGTGAAGCAATTTAAGCCAAGACTGAGTGCCTCCAAGTCGCTTGCGGTTGCCAAACGGTTGTTTGATCTAGAAGCGAAAACGCTGTATCGCTTGGGCAATCACGATCAAATTCCCCGTCTGTTGGCTCATTTTGAACAAGATGGCGAATTTTATTTAGTACAAGAATATGTTGAGGGCTGGTCGCTGGAACAGGAGTTCGATCGACAGCCGCGCCTTAGTGAAGCCGAGGTGGTGGAGCTACTGCAAGATATATTACAGGTGCTGGCGTTTGTCCATGAACAACAGGTGATTCACCGCGATATCAAACCCTCGAACCTGATTCGTCGCAAGCACGATCGCCGCATTGTTTTGATTGATTTTGGGGCCGTGAAGCAGGTTAGTGCCCACTATGATCCGAGCGCGGGACAGAGTAGCATTACGGTGGCGATTGGTTCTCCGGGATACATGCCTGTAGAGCAGCAATCGTCGATGCCCCATTTCAGCAGCGATGTCTATGCAGTAGGTATGGTAGCGCTCCAGGCGTTAACTGGTATCAACCCCAAAGAACTTCCTAAAGATGAGCGATCGGGCGAATTTAGCAGCGAGTCGTTGGGGATCAGTCTAGGATTAGCACAGGTGCTCGATAAAATGGTGCGCTATGACTATCGATACCGTTATCAAGATGCGTCGGAAGCGCTGAAAGCCTTGGCATCGGCCTTTTCTACGTCGGGGATCGATCCGTCTACCACCGCTGCTCTGATGGCGTTACCCTCTAGTACCGTGCTACAACCCGTACCCGCCGTCGTCGATACACATGACCAAGACGAAACGATGCCGCCGAAACGTGCACCGCAGTTGGTCAAGTCCTTAGCGCAGTTTAATCGAATGCCGCTGACTGGGAAGCACGATCGCCGCCGCAAAGTTGCCGTTGCTAGCCATTCTTCAGCTACCCCACTAACTCGGCAAGAATACCGCAATCGCCAAGCTCTGCTGACTAAGGTGAAGCACTACTGGGTACGGGGAGTTCTAGACACCTCGCTGCACGATCAGCTTCTAATTGTTCTGGGGTTAGAAGAACGCCCCGAGGCTGTCACCTCGCCTTGGAATTTGGCTTGGCAACCCCACCAACAAGAAATGCATACCCTGCCCCAGGGCACACCGGTCATTTCGTTGTTTGATCAGTTGGGAACGGGGCGCACGCTGCTAATCTTGGGAGAACCGGGGGCTGGTAAAACCACTACATTGCTGCAATTGGCGCGTGATTTAATCGATCGAGCAGAACAGGATGTTTCTCAACTAATTCCCGTAGTCCTGAGCCTCTCGTCCTGGACGGGCACAGATCAAAACATTGCGGCTTGGCTCGTGGAAGAACTCAACAAAAAATATCAAGTTCCAAAGAAAATTGCTCAACCTTGGGTGGAACAACAGCAGTTGTTGTTGCTGCTAGACGGGTTGGACGAAGTGCAGGCGGAATATCGAGAGTCCTGTGTGCAAGCGTTGAATCAGTTTCAGCAGCAATATAGCACTGAAATGGTGGTTTGTAGCCGCCTCAAAGATTATGAGGCGTTGTCCAATCGGCTCGATTTTCAAAGTGCTGTTTATTTGCGATCGCTGACCCAGGCCCAAGTTGATCAGTATCTCGATTGTTTAAATGCTGACCTTAGTGGCTTAACAACCCTGCTGCAAGACGATCCCTCCCTGCGGGAACTGGCCCGATCGCCGCTGATGCTCAACATAATGGTGTTGGCCTATCAGGGAGTGGCAGCTGAAGATGTCACGGAAATTTTGGTGATTGAAGAACGTCGTCGCCAGTTATTCAACGCCTACATTCAAAGCATGTTGCAACGGCGCAGCGATCGGCGCTACTCGGAGGTACAGGCAGTCGATTGGTTGTCGTGGTTGGCCAAGCAACTAATGCGGCAGTCGCAAGGAGTGTTTTTCATTGAGCAAATGCAGCCGTCTTGGTTGCAAACGGTTCGACAGAAGCGGCTATATCGTTTTGGCGTAGCGCTGTCTGGCGTGCTGATGGGAGTTCCTTTTGGCATCATCACGGGTGGGTTCACCAATGGCATTCTCGACGGTTGGCGCAGCGGAGTTGTCAAGGGGCTGATGAATGCGCTGATTTTTGGCGTGGCGTTTGGCGTAATTGCGATCGTCAGCAAACCAGATATTGAAACGGTGGAAACGCTAAAGTGGTCTTGGCGAGAAGCTCGAAAAAGCTTGCTACTGGGGCTGAAGAACGGCATTCCGTTGGGATTGGTGGCAGGATTCATTTTTGGCTTGCTCAGCGAATTGAATCCGGGAGTGACTCCATCGCAGATTAATCAGCAGGTTAGCAGCGGCATGTTTTTGGGAATGTTGGGTGGCACATGCGCGGGAATTGTTGGTGGTATTATCTATGGCTTAACGCATGGGCTGCGAGGTTCCACAATCGAAACTAAAACGATACCCAATCAAGGTATTTGGCGCACCATTAAAAGTGCTGGGCTGGGTGGCCTCATGGGTGGAGCAATTGATGCCGTTGTTATTATGGTGATTTATGGGCTTATCCTGGGCTGGAAGTTAGGCGCGCTCTACGGTCTCAGCTACGGCTTTTTTGGAGGCGCCATCGCCGGATTCATTTTTGGTGGTGGACAAGCTTGCCTTAAACATTTCGTACTGCGATCGATTTTGTATCGTAATGGCTATATCCCCTGGAACTATGCGCGATTCCTCAACTACGCGACGGAACAAGCTTTTCTCCAGCAAGTCGGGGGGGGCTATATCTTCATTCACCGTTTGCTATTAGAACACTTCGCCCGCATTCGCAGTTAATTGTTCCAAGCAACAACAAACCTCAGAAGACCTCGATCGCCTTTGTAAGTCGATGGACATACTTGACATACCTAAAATAAGTAAATACTTACATCTTAATCCCTTGCCTTCTGGAAGAGGGACTTTCGAACCAGCTTCCCCTCTCTTTTTCTGGGAACAGGGGCTGGGGGATGAAGGGGGTTCGGAAGGCAAAATCAAATAAATAAGTCTAGACAAATTTTCCTTTTATCTATAAAGTGCAACGAGAGACGATCGTTGTCTTGATAGTTTGCGCCGTCCGACACCAACAAGGTGACAAAAAGGATGGTGACAAAAAGGATATTTATATCTTCTTAGAACAATTGCTTGAAAAAAATAGCCGAGCCATTGTATATCTATCCTTTCTATATTCCATCCTTTCATCGTCTCCTTTCAATCGTTTCCTGTTCCCTTGCAGCTTTTATAGCAATCCGAGGGATAGTTAAGTCATTGTGTAATGTCTCCTACAGCGCTGGCCCTGTCCCAAGTACTTCATCCGTTGCCACGATCGATTTTGTTCTTGACCGATTCTCCCGGTTGTAATTGTCAAGTTTCGTAGATGCAATCAGAAATGGTGGACGAATTTACGGAATCTCTAGGGTAATTGATTTGGTTGAGAGGGATTCTGCCATTTCTAGTTGACGGTTCTATTCCACCAAGGAGACTTATGGTTAACCCCATGACAGCAATGTCCGCAGGGACAATCGTGCAATTAGCATTCCAGGCGTTTCTCAATCCGGAAGTGGGGAAAGCTAGCATCAGCAAAGCCTCTGAAATCCTAACTGAGAAAGTGCTGACCCAAATGGATGTCCTGCGCCAGAAAATTTGGGGGCGGTTGCGGTTCAAGTCTAGAAAAATGCAGGAATTGGAAACCACAATTAAGCGATCGCAACAGGTGACACCTAACCAACTGGAGAATATCGCTACTTATTTGCAGATGGAGATGAATCATGATGAGAAATTTGCCACTGAGGTAAAGCAGTTAGCGCAACAAATCCATCAGGAAATCAGCACGATGCAGCAGGGACAAAACGTGCGGAATGTGCCTGGTGGACAAGAACAGCCGTTCAATAACCAGAACATTAACAACCAGAGTACTAGTGACAAGACTTCAGCTCAACAAGGAACTCTGACAAACCACAATCATTCCGGTGCACCACCGCAGCCTTGACCACAGTCGCCCGATCGGGAACGGGCAAAGTTAACTCCCCCTACCAACCTGCCGCGCAGTAGAGCCGTCAAGTTTGTCGGGCGTGAAACCGACTTGAAACGGCTGCATTGGCTATTGCAACAAACCGATCGCGTGGCAATTACCGCTATCGCCGATATGGGCGGCATCGGCAAAACTGAGTTGGCGTTGCAGTATGCCCACTTTCACTATGAGCAGCAATCGTATGAAGGGGGAGTGTGCTGGCTGCGGGCAACAGCACCAGACATTGGCAGACAAGTGGTGAACTTTGCCAAAGTCCAGTTACAGCTAGAACTGCCAAAGGGACTGGATTTAAAGCAAGAGGTGGCGTTTTGCTGGCAACAGTGGCGCGATGGCGATGTCCTGATACTGTTAGATGATGTCAGAGATTACGACTCGATCGCCCCGTTTCTCCCCCCCGCCGATCGCCGCTTCAAAGTGTTGATCACTACGCGCCATCGGTTGGGTCGATCGGTGCAGTCGTTGGAAATTCACGTTTTAACCGAAGCAGCCGCCCTAGAATTGTTGCAAGAGCTAGCAGGCGCAGCGCGAATTCAGGCAGAACTACAGGGAGCCAAATCCCTCTGTGCTCAATTGGGCTATTTGCCATTGGGATTGGAACTGGTGGGACGTTTTTTGGCGCAGAAACCGGATTGGTCGATCGCCAAACTACAGCAAGAATTAATTAAAAAACGCTTGGATGCCCGTGCTTTCTATCGACCCGAACCGGCCATGACCACTAGCTACGAAAGCCTGGCCGCTGTTGTCGAGTTGAGTTGGCATGAGTTAACTCCAGCCGCGCAACGGTTGAGCTATTGGCTGAGCGTGTTTGCCCCTACCCCAATTCCCTGGAACTTGGTAAAGGTCTGCCTTGTAACCATGGATGCTAATGACTTGAAAGATGTTCGCGATGATGAATAAACTTGAGGGTTACCTAAGAAGCAACCCGCCACTCCCGTTGGATAGATTCCAGCCCAATTTGCTATGAATGAAGAACCAATCCCAGGGCTTGTGTTTAAAGTGACACATCAAGACTGGGGTGACTAACGTCTAGTGAATGGAGGTAAAGAGCTTTGAAAAAGGACTTAGCTGGTTGGGCAGCAATCATAGCAGCGATCGCAGCAGTGATGACAGCGATCGGTGCGCCTGTTCTTTTCCCCGATTTGGTGAAACGAATATTCCCTGAATCTCCCACGGAATCTGCTTTACAGACTTCGCAAGACAATACGCCTTCCGCGTCGGGGCCCAGTTCTGTTGACACATCTCCACTCCCCCATGCTGATTCCGTTCCTACGTCTCCATCTTCAACGTCTCCTTCCATGCCTGCTCCTGTCGATACTGACATTCCTCTAATTCGCTGGAGTGATACTATCAACGGCAAGTTGGGTTTGCGAGGAAGTATAGGGCAGCAATTCACATTTCAATGCCCTCCCAGTAGAGACCCAATCAATCGCCTATACGGAACTGACATCTACACAGGGCATTCTAGTGTTTGTGAGGCGGCAGTTCATGCTGGCGTCATCACCCAAGCAGAAGGTGGGAACGTCACGATCGAAGTGCATGGCGAGCAGCAAGCCTTTACAGCCAGCCAGCGCTCTGGAGTGGTGAGTAAAGGACACGGTCGATACTCTTCCTCCTTCACCATCATTCGCTAAGTTGCTCGCTCATTCCCAATTTCTACATCAGCCCTGCCAGCGATACACAAACTCAAACTTCCTCAACACCTTTACTCCTCCAACTGTATTGTTGAATTAACCACTGGATTAGTCACTGGATTAGCCACGATCGGCGGTGTCTCAGGGGATTGCCATTGGCGCTGATGTTGTATCCACTCAGGGCGCGGCTTGCCAACGCCATACGTCAGCGCATAACTTTGGGACAGCAACCAGAACCACAGCGCTGGATTTCGAGGTTCGAGCCAAGTTTGCAGCGATCGCACCCTATCCGGTAGCCAGCGCAACAGCCAGCTAATCATAGCACTGACGGTAAAGTTGATATAACTACCCACCCAACGAATTAGATCGCGCCTACCGGCCATATCCCAAATCCACAGCAGCAACGCCGGGTTTTTGGCCGCCGCTTTGATTGCCATACGATTAAAGGGCAACCAACCCGCCCGGTCTTTGATGAAGCGATCGGCCACCTGCGGCGACTCGCTGGCCAAAATGCCGAAGAATGTATTCAACATGGCATTCACTCGCTCAGGTGGCAGAGTGCGCCCTGTGGGAACCATCATGCCTTTGGAGAATAGCCAAGTGACGGCAATGTTACTTTGATAGGCACGAATTTGGTTCAGGTATTTAGCCTGGGTCAAGTTATGTCGCAAGGCCGTGTCCAGCAATTCAGTGAGGCGGGGCAAATTGCGTACCAAGGAACCAAATCCGGTAAACACCAGCGGTGATTGTAGCGAAGCCGCATCTCCTATGGCCACCAATCGATCGAAGGCAACGCGCCGATCGTTGCCCCGAATGCTGAAATGTCCAGGGATATAGCCAAAGGTTGCCTTCTTCCAACGCAGCTTCTCTACCTCACAGCGACGGTACTCTGGCAGAATAGTGAAGAAATCTTCGTACATTTCTAGCAGCGAACCGGGATTATCTGGATGCACCTGATGGTAATGGAATAGATAAAACGTTAGTTCTTCACCTTTGCCGGGAAACAGTTCCCAAATTAATTGCCGTCCTCGCGAAATGTCGCCATGACTGTTGAGCACATCCCCATAGCGCGAATCCCAAACACCCGGCTCGAATCCACCATCAATCACCGCCCCAACAGTAGGGCAAACGCTGTCAAACGCTCGACCATGATTGAGTTGCCAGGCGATCGGCGAAGCAGTTCCCATTGCGTCTACTAAAATGCGACCAATGGCAACGCGAGTGGTTTGGGTAGGCAGATGCACCGTTTCTACCGTGACGCTGTTGGGGCTAGTTTCTGCTTGGTTAAACTCGGTTTCATCCCAAATTTCCCCCCCCGCCGATCGCAACTTTTCGCCACATAGCTGCAAGAGCTTCTCGGCATCTAGAGCAATATTTAACACTGTAGGAGTATGTAATACGGGCGCTTTTGCCTGTGGTGGATTGTTGGCATCAAAAAATTTATTGAATCCGTCTTCATATTCGCAGGCGATGACAGTTTCAAATTCGGCTGGGGTAAATAATCCCAAGTCAATCAACGTTTGAAACTCTTGGCGCGAAATATTCCATTCTCGGTTCATGCGCCCAAAGGGCAACCGCTCAATTAGCAGCACCCGATAGCCCAACTGCGCCATCACCGCCGCATGAATCACACCTAGGGCACCGCCAATGTAGATCAGATCGTATAGATGGGACGAATCCAAAGATACGGGTGTAAGCCGATCGGCGGGGCTGCGCTCGTCAGCCTTAAAAATGACTTGTTTGGGCGATTGCGGCTGCTGGACTCCTGATCGCCAGCGCTGTTCCCACCAATAGACTCGTGTCAGGTCATATTCGCCATTGGGAATTGATCGAAAATATTTGGCGGTTTTGGGATAGTACGGAGCCAGTGCTTCAAAAATCGATTGCTTGGTTAAATCCAAAGTTGGCGGTGCAGGATAGCGTTGGGGAAACTGCGATCGTAGCTCTTGGGTCAATTGCGCTAAAAGCTGAGCTTCCTGTGCAACAGACTGCTCTGACCATCGAAACACCTTCAAATAGGTGGTGCGCTGAACCGACCACGTAAAAATAGAGAGTTCCTCCGGTGAAAGTTTTTCAGCTAACGGCTTCCGTTTCTCAGAAATTTGAGTAGACTGATGGGTATTTCTTAGAAACCTGAGCCGACAACCATCCGGTGTCACTTGCTTCTCGGTCGATCGAGACGTAAGGGCAGGTTGAAACTGCTGCTGTAGCCACTGGCGAACAGCCGCTGTATCTGGTGTTGGAACCTCGAGATAAAGAATTTGTTTCATCCCCGAATTCTAAAGCAACAATAAATTTTCTGTGGAAATAATTAAACTTCCGATAAAAACAGGGTTGACAATCCTCCAGAGTGCGTTAAACTTCCGAGTACATTGGAAGTTCTCAAAAAACTTTACATAGTTCTCATCTTATCTAGAGAAGGTTCTTTTATTCTGGTTAGCAATGAATTATCCTATTCCTGTAAACTCTCAAGAGATTGCTGCCTTGCGACAAAAACCGATCAACGAAGAGTTGATTGCCACGGCGATCGCGGGTGTTGTCCACATTGCCCGCTCCAAGGGACAATCGCTAGAAGATTTAACAGCCGAGGTGCTGGCCGACGACAGCTTGCTGGATTTTGAATCGCGGCGATGGCTTAGCGATATTGTCTCCGAAGCCTGGAAAACGCTCTAGCGTTTGGGCGTAATTAGGGAATTAATTTTAAGTTGAGTGAGCTTCTATTGTTAAGAGACAATTACAAAGGCAGGTGAGCAGGGCCCACCTTTGCCTCGATAATTTGATTGAACTAAAATTTGGTTGAACTAGGCTGTTAGATAATGGTTTTACACTCGCACTAATTGCTTTGTCTCAGTTTCGATCGGCGCGTTGAGGGCATCTTCTAGTTCTGCAACTCCCAGGCGCTCTTCTAAAATTTGCATGACCTCCCGACCAAAATCATCAGGGTTGCGCTGCCATGCTTGCAGACAGACCTCGCCGAAGAAAGAGCCAAGCGGTTCTGGATTCCACAAGAGCTTCTTCGCTACCCAGGGCAGATGAATATTTAGGGGATTATAGCCGCGCTTCAAGATGTTGTGTTTGAAGGCGTACTCTTCTAAATGGGTGTGTGGCTGTAGCCCAATGAAGAAAATGGCTGGCTCAACCTTGTCTGCTCCAAAAATTCGCTCTAGTTCTCGATGGTAAGCAATCGTTTGTCGCACCGTATCGAAGGTTTCGTCAATCACATTGAACGAGTAGTTAACTGACACCAAATCGTTGAATCCGGCAGCCTTGAGATCGCGGCAATTTTGCAAAACGGTACGTAAGTTATAACCCATGCGCATTTTTCGCACTAACGCTTGAGATCCACTGGTGATGCCAATCTCAAAATAATTCATGCCCGTCTTCACCATCAGGTCGCACAGTTCTGGCGTCAAATTGTCAGCGCGGATATAAGCTGCCCAATGAATATCTTGCATTCCATCTGCCAAGATCTTTTGCAGCAGTTCTACCACATCATCCATGAATCGCCGTGCCGGAATAAACTGAGCATCGGTAAACCAGAAATTACGCACTCCCCGATCGTATAGTTGGCGCATTTCCTTTACCACTTCATCGGCAGGATTAATCCGAACTTGTTTGCCTTCTACAACCGTATAGATACAGTAACAACAGTTATGGGGACAGCCACGTTTCGTTTGCACCCCAATGTAGAAGTCACCGTCTTGGATGTAGTAGTCTAAATCCGGCCAAATCTGGGCAATGTAATCATAATTACAAGCTGATTTCTCGAATGGTGTAGGCTGTTCGTGAATCATGCGCTCGCGAGGAGTCGTTTCGCCAACCACATAGCAGCGCTGATCGGAAAAATCTTGCCCCTGAACCAACCGCTCTAATAACGTCTCGCCTTCGCCCACCGACACAATCGTCCCCTTCGGCAGCATCGTATTGAGTTGTTCATAAAAGACGCTGACTGCCCCGCCCCCAACCACAAGTTTCACCGTTGGGCAATAGCGCTTGGCTCGCTTCAGTCCTCGCTTAATCAAGCTGAGGTTGCGCCACAGTTCATCGAGATAGGCTGTCACCATGCGCAGCCCGCCGAATGCTCCCCGCAGCCGCTTCAAGGGATTGCGAGCATATTGAAACTCAAACGCATTTTGTAACGGATTGCCACCACGCCCCCCCACCGGGGCAAAAATTTGAATGTCGCGCCAGGAAAATACAAGCAGAGTCGGGCGAAATTGATCAATACAGCGATCGAGCGCAGCAGCAAAATCAAGAGGAGGAACCGTACCCAAGTCAAAAATCTGCTGCTCAATGTGTGGAAAAAGCTTATGAATATGATCGGCAAGATAAACAACCCCGATGGGAAAAATTGGATTGCAAGGCAGGCGGACGTAGAGGATGCGATCGTTCATTGGACTAGAATCTCGTGGCGATTCAATCGAAGCTAGTGTAAGCGGCTTCAAAGATTTGAGAAATGATTTGTTTTTATATAACTTCACAATAGCATCGACGCTCAATCCCTGCATGGCGAGGTGAAGGATTCGTAGGCAATCGAGGTGAGATCGCGCCGCATTACCTGAGTATTTCTGCTCATCTAAATTAGAGGGATCATCTGGGTTGGTAATCGGGTTTACAGCTAGCAGGGATCAGGGAATGATAGGGTCGGATAAACCTCAGTCCAATTCATAAGGCTCCTCTACCATGGCTCAACTCTTTGATCCCGTTCCGTCTGATGCGTCTGATCCCATTCTCTGTTGCTATGTCAATGCCACCAGCAAAATTCAAATCGTTCGAATCACCAATATTCCCAACTGGTATTTTGAGCGGGTGGTTTTTCCAGGACAACGGCTTGTGTTTGAAGCAATGCCCCAAGCTCAACTGGAAGTTCATTGCGGCATGATGGCCAGTGCCATTCTGGCAGACACCATTCCTTGCGATCGCTTGCGCCTAGAGGCAGAGCTTGAAGCGGATTTGCAATTAGAAGTGGTAGCAGACATTCCAGACTGTGAAGTTCGAGAACCAGCGGTAACCACGATCGAATAGCCACTTGATTCGTTCAAACAGTTAACATTCCATCATTAAATTAAGCCGCTTAACATTTGGCGAGGACTAAGGCAACCGCCCTACTGCCTCTGTGGCAAAACAATCCTGATTCAATCTCCTTTAATCTCCTAACTATACGCAATCCGTCAAGCAGCCTAGGGTAAGTTCTAGGCTCCTGACGGCTTTCTGTTTGTGTGTCCTAACCCTGCATACATTTTGCCAGTTCACCCCATTGCTTGCGACAATAGGCAGTATGCCGCAAGTTGTTTTAGTTCACCCCCTCATCCCTCCTAATACAGGAAATATTGCTCGAACCTGTGCTGC
Organism: Thermocoleostomius sinensis A174; assembly: GCF_026802175.1. Classification (NCBI taxonomy): domain Bacteria; kingdom Bacillati; phylum Cyanobacteriota; class Cyanophyceae; order Oculatellales; family Oculatellaceae; genus Thermocoleostomius; species Thermocoleostomius sinensis. The sequence goes on from NZ_CP113797.1 coordinate 931,573, forward strand.
AACAGGTACTCCTTTGCATTTAGTTGGGCCCCTAGGATTCGAGATAAGCGATCGCTATCTGAAACGAGCCGGACTGGACTATTGGCCCTACGTTAATTTGCACTATCACGAGACATTGGCTGATTTTCAAGCGCATCACCAAACGCAAGGCGGACGCTGGATAGGGTTTAGCACTTCAGGATTGTGTAGTTATGTAAAGTTTCAGTTTCGCTCGGATGATTGGCTTTTGTTCGGCAGTGAAACCAATGGGCTGCCGCGTGACCTCTTGCAAACCTGTGATGCCACCGTGCACATTCCCATGAGTCAACCTCAAGTGCGCAGCTTGAATCTCTCGGTGAGTGTGGCGATCGGTCTCTTTGAAGCGCGTCGTCAACTTGGATATTTTGCTTGAATACTGGCTGAAGGGACTAACCCCTATGGGGAATTGCCCATAAAACTCTTTATTTTCATATACATATCTAAGCATCAATTTAAAGAGGAAACTGATCCTGTTTTTCAACAATTGAGTTATCCTTTGGTGACTCTAAGAGTTAACTAATCAGCCGTTAAATTGGCTGCGATATTCTTCAGATCTTCAGTCTTCCAAACTACAAATTCTGTAGGAATCCTATAAAAAATTTATATAGAATGATTTCTACGGTTGAATTGGATGAGTAGGGTGCGATCAAACCCGTAATTTCACGATCGGGTGCCTCGTTTAAAAGCGACAAGACCGCTTAAAGTTGATATGTCAACCGTATCGTTCATCTCTTTACAGAGTTTTTGAAAAGTGGAATAACGGAGCCTTTTTGTGACATCTCTACGCTAGAGTTAAGTCCAAAAAATAATTAAGTTCAGGGATTTTTACACGCCAAAAGGCTTGACAGACAGCGGCTTGAAGGCTTATTAAATTTTTCTATGAAGGAACAAAGGCAGATTTGCTGTAACTTTCAATTGGTTCGCAGTTTAGTTACAATATCGCCTTGTCTGAGTCAATTCTCCTGCTCTTGGTTAGGAGTATTGCAGGCTACCATGTTAGCCATTCAGGTCATAGACTCGCCCAATCAACAGCACAGAAATATCAACTTGACATTAAGAACAATCTGATAGATTAGCTTTCCTTAATGGTCGAGCCTTGAAATTTTTGTTAGGTGGTGTAAGCTTGTCTAAGTCAAAAAAGCAGGGTATTGTTGCCTAGTCATGTCCAATGTATGTGATCTGGATCTCTGCTTAATGTGATTCGAGTCATTGATTGGCAATTGGCCAATAGGCAGAAGCCCAATAGATTCGAGGACAGTTGAACGCTGGTCATCAGGAGGTCATTCTTTGAAGCGAGCACGTTTGCGGAAGGAAAAGCCTGTGTCGCCTTTCCCAGGGGAAGCTGCCGATTCCCTCTCGGCTCAGTCCGAGCTTCCTCACCCAGGAATGAATCGTAGGACACGAACTTCTGCCGCCATGATAGGGCTAGCCCTCTCGATGGGCACAACTAGTCTGTTGCTCCCTCGGCACAATGATGGAGCCGCAGCGGCCGAACCGAAAGCGCCTGATACTATTTCAGCCGCTTTTTCTGATACCGCTCCCGAGTCAGACTCTCAATCTTCAGCACCCATTCCAACCGTCCGCATGGTTGAGCATATGGTGCAGGAGGGACAAACTCTTCAACAATTAGCCGATCGCTATCAGGTCAATGTTTGGAGCATTGCCGTTGCCAATGGGTTAACGCCTAACTCTGAGTTAATGGTTGGGCAAGTTTTGAAGGTTCCTGTCCGCGGTGAACTCAGTCCTGCGCAAGCAGTGGCAATAGAGAGTCTGGTAGGAGGCTCAGAGTCTGGTGATTTGGTCGCATCAGCTCATCTCAATCAAGTTGAGATGAACGGCCCCGTGGCTGCATCTGAAAGTTTGGGAACCGATCGGAACGATGCCCTCAATCGCTTGCGACAACAGCGCGATCGGTTGCGGGATAGTCTGGCGGAGTTGAGGGGTGAGGAGTCTGAACCTGCGGTTAATGTTCTTAAGCGCGACTTTACTGATTCCAGCCGCAGCGTCGTTGCGTCTACACTCGGTTCAGTGGTTCTAGAGGCCAGTTCGGAGCAATCGACCCTAGCTGCGTTGCCTACTCAGTCCTTGTCTGGAGAGGCTGTATCCGCAACTCAGGATACCGATTCTGTTCAAGTCGCTCGTGTTTCGGCAACCCAAGATGATGAAGCGGCTGTTCCCTCCCTGCCTGTAGGCGCAACAACCGCCCAAGTTTATCGCGTTAATCCTGGGGATACGGTGGCGGCGATCGCTCGTTCTCACAATATTCCTCAATCGCTGTTGATTGATGCCAACAATTTGAGCGATCCCAATGTAATTTTTGTGGGACAAACGTTAACGGTTCCAGCCATTCAACCAACCTCACCCGCCTCTCCAGTGCAGGTTGCCTCAGAAACATTATCGGCTGCCATTCTGCCGGCCATCCCCACAGGAGGAACAGCCCCAGGACTGAGCACTGTTGATACGTCTAACACCGTTACCACAGAGACCGTGAATACTGAGGCTCCTGCGGTTCCGTCGCTGTTGGCACAATCAACGTCCGAGAGCTTGCCCCATCCAATTGCTTCTCCAACGGTTCAGCAGCCTAGACCGCAGATTGCCGTTGCTCCGCTGCCTGAAGCATCAGTAGGTCCATTGGGTGTTGATTCAGAGCCAGGCCTAATGATGGAATCCAATCCAGGCTCTCAAGTTAACCCCTATGTGGCTAGCTTGCTGTCGGAAATTAAGACCTTGAGGCAGCGCAATCAACCTGCAACTGTTTCAGAAGCGCAATCAGTTCCAGCCCAAGAGCCACCGGAACGCGCTGCTGCTGTCGTTTCCCCATCGAGTGCCAGTGAAGTTGCAGTTTCGCCCCACTTCAACCCAGCGGCTGTCGAGCGTCAGGTTGGGGAAACTCGTCCCATTAGTAATGCCACGCAAACAACACCTGCATCACCAAATTTGGTGGCAGCGGCTCCGTTGGGGTCAGAAAGTTACGATCCATTGCTTCAACCCATTACAGGGCGGATGGTATCGCCAGATTTACCCCCACTGCCGGGCGCTGATACATTCTTGCCTGAAGATGGATTGTTCAACGGATACATTTGGCCATCTACGGGCTTACTAACGTCAGGCTATGGCTGGCGGTGGGGTCGGATGCACCAGGGCATTGATATTGCTGCCGATATTGGTACTCCAATCTATGCGGCTGCGACTGGAGTAATCGAATTTGCCGGGTGGAATTCTGGCGGCTACGGCAACATGGTTGAAGTGCGTCATCCCGATGGCAGTATGACTCGCTATGCCCATATGAACGCTGTTTATGTGCGGGTTGGTCAAGCAGTCAGACAGGGTGAACAACTCGGTGAAATGGGTAGCACTGGATACAGTACTGGCCCCCATCTACACTTCGAGGTACATCTGCCCAATCAAGGTACGGTCAATCCGATCGCTTACTTACCGCCTCAATAGTGTCTCAATAGCAGCCATTTTCCATGGATATCGTTTGGGGAGTCGTTGTTCTCCCCTTTTTTTGTGCCAAAATCTATTACAATGCCACTCAAGCCATATCATCAAGCAACCTAGGCGGCGCTATGATTCCTGGAGAATTATTGGTAGAACCGGGCGATATTGAACTGAACGCTGGGCGAGAAACTGTGACCCTTTCCGTAGCAAATACGGGCGATCGACCTATCCAAGTTGGCTCTCATTTTCACTTCTTTGAAGTAAACCAAGCCCTGATCTTTGATCGATCCCAGGCACGAGGGATGCGCTTAGATATTCCAGCAGGTACAGCGGTTCGGTTTGAACCTGGCGATGAGAAAACCGTAACGCTGGTACCATTGGTGGGCAAACGTGAAGTATATGGCTTGAACGGACTTGTGAACGGTGCACTGGATGATCTATCGAGCTTGAAAGAGAAGAAAAAAGCTGAAAAGACAGACAAAAGAAAGAAGAAATAGAAGCAAGAGATAGGAGTCGGACAGATGCGACTCGAAGATTTGCGCAAGTTAAACCTTGATATGCTGATTACGTTGAAAGGACTCGTTTCCTTAATGCGTGATCCAGAGCAAACCAATTCGGTGTTTGATGTTGAAGATGGGTTGCGCCACACCAAAGCGGCTCAACTAGCTACCGACTATGCCAAGTCCAAACCTGGTGTAGCTGACATTTTTGCGGAGCGGTATTTGGCTCCTCCACCCGATGTTCCATCCTTGCTCAAGCTGCCAGATGATTCGCTGGGTCATGCCTATGCCCTTTACATCACCGAAGCCGGGTTTGATCCCAATTTCTACCGCAAAACTGAGATCGAAGACGATGTGACGTATCTGTTTATGCGAATGCGGCAAACCCATGATATTTGGCATGTGGTTACAGGTTTTGGTGTTGATGTCAATGCCGAATTAGGATTAAAAGCCTTTGAAATTGCTCAAGTTCACCGCACTCTTTCGGCGATGCTAGTAGCAGGTGGGTTGCTCCGAACTCTCTTCAAAACCCCCGAAAATTTGGATGGATTACTAGAACAAGTGGCGATCGGGTATCGTATGGGTGCCAGAGCTAAGCCATTTTTGGCTCAAAAGTGGGAAGAGCATTGGGAAAAACCTGTGGCGGTTTGGCGCCGCGAACTGAACGTTGAACCCGCTACGACCTATATACCGTAGTGTACGCGCCCTAACTATGTATCGCATTACGTATCGCAATGTACCGTAACCGAAAGCAAGAGAGTTTCACGCAATACTGCCACGTTTTCGGGCTTCTTTATAGGAAGTCCCAATATTTTTAAGTCCAGCGCGAATCATTTGTTGCTCTAACAAGGCAAAGAACCGGGCCCGATCGCCCCCTCGCACCACGGCTTGATTGTGCGCCTCTGCCAGGGCAACTGGATATCCGTAGCCTTTCTGCACTTGAGTCAGCGTCAAGCTAAGGGCAATCGTCAGTAAGGTTGGATCGGTAGCTACCCATAACGGAAATTCTACTCGTGCAATTTCTGACCCCATATGGACGTAGCAGAAGCAAATGGTGTGGTCGCCGTAACACTCCAAAATTTTGGCTGAACTGCGCCAAATCGGGCCGCGCTGTCCTGGCTCTAGTAGCAGTTCCCACAACGCTGTGTCCCGCAGCGGAGCGAACACTTGGCAAGGAGCTTGATCGGTTGCGCCAGGGCAATGAGTGAGGCAATCAGGAGCCGAGTATGGGCAACTGTGCAATCGCAGAAAATTTAGAGCCTCGCCACTGCGGGCAACGCTGAGATATCCTACCAGCGGAATTCTAGCCGCCTGTAGCTGATTCCAAGCGTCCAGAATAGGAGGCAAAATTCGATCGCGGGCTTCCATGGGCAATGGTTCCAGAAACCAGTGAATCAGAGAACCATCGACCATGGCTAGACAGGGATGAGCAAGGAGCGACGAAGGAGCAAGAATACCATCCAGCGTTGTTTGTTCATAGGTTACTTCGGTGACTTCAGCGGGTTCACGTTGAGACCAATGGCGGGGATTGGGGGCAGACTGAAGATTCGATCGAACACTTGTGCCAAGTTCCGCTAAAACCACAGCCTCAGACACCGTGCGACGATACCCCATCCATTCCTCGGTGCGAATGCCCCACTGTCGAGATCCATATAAATCATCGGGACGATAGAACACTTCTGGCAGGCTATCTAGTATCGGATGGCGATTTTGCCCATAATGCAGCACCACACGCCCCACATTGATGAGATAACAGTAGGCAATTTCATGATGACTGGGGGCAATTTGGGAGCCGTCGGTAGCAATTACTGTGTGCACAGGCGGAGCGGCGGTTAGATCAAGGCGTGTGTCCAACGGTTCCAGTGGAGTAGCAGCCGTAAACCCCATCCGATCGCGCCATGCCTGTTGTTGCTCAACCAGTTCGGTTTGACGATCGCGGGCTTGCTGAAGCAAGGTTTGGGCCCGCTCTAGCCGTAATCGTGCTGCTGTCGCCTCATCATTAAGATGTTGACCAATATCTTGAAGTTGCCGAGCCAGTTTAATCAGATCGAGCATAGTTTGGCGGTAGGGGGTAAACGTGGGAACATCCTAGAACCGTTAATACCTACTTAAGTCGGAGAATGGATTGCCCGTTCCATCGCCTGTTGAATAGCCAGTCGTTGCTCGGCATCGTAGCCCCAACGATCGAGAAATGGTTGATAGGGCCCTGCGCCTGTAGAGGCACTTTGTTGTAACTGACTTGCTTTTTCAGCTACTTGCGGCAGTTGAACAAGCTGAATTAATTGCGTCGTGCGCTGCTGCACTCGATCGGAACCATTGGCCATAGTTTCATTGTGATTGCGACGGTGAGCTAGGCCCATCGCTGTAGACATAGCCAAGTTTTTCACCAGTAGCTCTGCCACAATCTCGGCAGACGTTTTGAGGGCATTAACAACCGCTGGTGAAGGTTGGTCGGCTAAGGGACGATCGTCGGTGAGATAGGTGACAAAGAAGCCACGTGCACCGTTTTCGCTGCTGACCAACTTTGCCAACGTGGCTTCAATAGCTGAGTCTGGCAAGCTTCCCGCTTCTATCTGTGCCAGCAACGAATGAGTTAAATCGATTGCTTGGTCAAAGGTAATGGCATCGGGGACAGCGAAATTGAAATCAGCATTTGAGTGCGTATGAGCATCAGACATAACAGCAACCCTTTCAATCGGCTCTTACTATTCTGCCTATTTTGCTGATTCTGTGACGGGTGGCGATGAGTCATTTGTTGTCAGTGGTGCCGTATCGTTGGGCGATCGACCCGTGAAAAGCTGGACAAATCCTTGAGTCGCAACATGGGACAACAACCCCAACGGCCCAGCAAACAAACAAAGCACCAGCGAATGCACGGTCCAAAGACCTGTGCGCTGCCCTTCCCAATAAATCCAGCGACCCACAAACAAATCTGCTACCAGAAAGTGTACCCAGCCCGTCAAGGTTACTTTTTCGTCGGCGAACAGACGAGCTAGCTCAGCAAGCTGGGGATTGGCAAACGATCCTGCCGTATCCGGATCAAGACTATTGATGAATAGATACAGATAAAGTCCTGCTAGCGCTACAAACGGCAGCAATGAACTCATGACTTTACGAGTGATGCCCCAGTTAGGCAACACAATCATCAGAACCCAGAAGGGTAGCACAAATAGATTTGCGGCACTAAACAAAAATTCAAGGTTCATAGCGCACTGTCTGTTCCAGAACGTGTCTTGCAAGCCAAATGGCTCTATTCTCTGTATTGTGACACAGGGGCTAGCTGGAGAATTTCCTCATTTTCTCGCTTCAGCCCTGCTCGGTGGTTCAAACTTTACCTGTGGGTTGGAATAATGGCGCTACGGTTTCACCACACCGAGATCAAGATTTATAGAAGCAAGATCAATAAAAGCAATAAAAGCAATAAATAGGTGAAAATTGCATCTCTTTATACAAAATTGTTGCCTACCCAAGCGAAATTTATCCTGTCTTGATGGTCTGTAGCCCGCAACGCTATAGATTTTTATCTATGTTCTCACATAAGTTTCGCAGTACAGAACGATGAGTGGTACGTATAATTTTTCCCTTGTTATTGTTTCGGCATTGATTGCGATCGTCTCTGCGTATATTGCCCTGGAGGTAGCTAGACGGTTACTTCACTCTAGACAAGACCAGCAGCAAATTTGGTTGTTTGGCGGTGGTGCTGTCATGGGAACGGGCATCTGGGCGATGCACTTTATTGCCATGCTTGCCTTTAACATCCCACTGTATGTTAGCTACAACCTACCGCTTGTCTTCCTGTCTTTGATACTAGCGATCGGAGCAGCAACTCAAGCATTTTACATCGTGAGTCGCCGCCATTCACCCATCTCGTTGCTAACCGGCAGCATCATTATGGGAATTGGCATTGCCCTAATGCACTACACCGGAATGGCAGCAATGCACATGCCAGCTAGTTTGCAATATCAGCCCATTCTGTTTGCCGTTTCAATTCTGGTTGCAATTTCAGTTTCCTATGTCGCGTTGCAACTGACTCGGCGATTTCAAGATGAACAACGATCGAAACAGGTGGGTAAAAAACTAGCAACGGCCTGCTTGATGGGAGGAGCTGTCCTGTCAATGCATTATACAGGGATGGCAGCGGCTGTATTTGTGCCGCAATACAACAAGGTAATTACGGCTTCTGGGTTAGATAATACCTGGCTAGCATTCATCGTCTGTGGGTTTGTGTTTTTGACCCTAGTACCAATGGCGGCCGCGCTCTTGAGTGACTCGCTTGAAACTCGAAGGTGAGGCACGCAGGCAGACAATGGGGGTGTATCTACCCACCTCACTCAGCATTCAGTTTTTGCTGAAGCAACTGATTCGTCAGTTTGGGATCGGCCTTGCCGCCCGTCTCCTTCATCACCTGTCCGACAAAAAAGCCCAACAGTTTAGTTTTGCCGCCGCGATATTTTTCTAACTCGTCGGGAAACGCCGCCATCACCTTGTCGATCGCCGCTTCAATCACCGTTGGATCAGAGACTTGTAGCAGCCCTTTCTTCTCGACGATCGCCTTAGGAGAACCGCCTTGGCTCAGCAAATCCGGCAAGATATCTTTAGCGATTTTGTTGCTGATGGTGTTGGCTTCAATCAGTTGAATCATCTCCGCCAATCCGTCTGGCTTCAGTGGAATATCGGTAATGCTTAGCTTTTCGTTGTTAAGGTGAGCGCTGATATCACCCATGATCCAGTTAGCTGCTAGCTTGGGATTAGCCCCGGCTGCTACCACTGCTTCAAAGTATTCAGACACCGATCGATCATCGGTTAGGACGCGGGCATCGTAGGCCGATAAGCCTAACTCGTTTTCGTAGCGATGACGCTTAGCGGCTGGTAGTTCCGGCAATTCAGACTTCCACTGCGCCAACTGCTCTTTCGAGACTTCGATCGGGCCCAAATCCGGTTCGGGGAAATAGCGATAGTCGCTGGAGCCTTCTTTCACCCGCATGGTAAAGGTGCGCTGCGAACCTTCATCCCACAGGCGTGTTTCTTGAACAATTTTCTCGCCCGCCTCAATAGCAGTGATTTGCCGATCGATCTCATAGTCGATCGCCTTTTGAATGGCGCTGAAGGAGTTCATGTTTTTGATTTCTACCTTCGTGCCAAATTTCTCGGAACCGACAGGACGCACCGAGATATTCACATCGCAACGCAACGAGCCTTCCTGCATATTGCCATCACTGACGCCCAGATAACGCATAATGCGGCGCAGTTCTTGGGCATATTCGGCGGCTTCTTGCCCCGATCGCATATCCGGCTCTGAAACAATTTCTACCAATGGCACACCTGCCCGGTTGTAGTCTACTAGCGAGTGCGTAGACCCCGATAGCCGATCGCTACCAGCATGAACCAGTTTGCCAGCGTCTTCTTCCATATGCAGACGAGTAATGCCAATCCGCTTGGTCAGAGCTTTGCCGTCTTCACCCACAATCGGCTTGCCTTTGTCGTCGGTGAGTTCAATCTCTAGCCAACCGTGCTCGGCAATTGGTAAATCGTACTGCGAGATCTGATAGTTTTTTGGCAAGTCTGGATAGAAGTACTGCTTGCGATCGAATTTGCTGTAGGGAGCGATCGTACAGTTGAGCGCTAGACCGGCTTTGACGGCATACTCGAGTACTTTTTCGTTTAGAACCGGCAATGTTCCGGGCAACCCCATACAAACCGGATCAATATTGGTGTTGGGATCGGCTCCAAACTTAGTGGAACTGCTCGAGAAAATCTTCGTTTCGGTGCTGAGTTGGCAATGGGTCTCCAGTCCAATGATGGCTTCGTATTTAGTTTTAGCCGGAGTCGCAGTAGTCATGGAAATTGCTGTAAGCGCTATAAGCAACGATCGAATGGCTCTATTGTAGTACTGATTCAAAGCGACATTGTTACGGACAACTCTACCGTCACGCTTGAATATGAGTGATTGACCGATCGCCCCTACGGCTGCAACGCCTCGATCGCTTCATCACACCAGGCAATCCAATCTTGCTCATTGCGGATGCCGCGCCGCAGTGTCAAGTATTGGCAGCGTTGCTCAAAGGTGAGTTGGTCGGGGGTGGGGAAATAGTCCGCGGCGATCGATTCATAAGTAGCCAACCGCTTTAGGTGTTGACGGCGATGATGCTCAAGCTGCCTCAGCAGCACTGGCGATGGCACCAAATGCCCTGCAAACACTTTCACCAAAATATCTTCCCGCAGCGGCCCCAGTTCGGTTTCCTCATCGATCCACTCGGCTAGTTTTTGCTGACCCAGCGGCGTCAGGGCATAGACTTTTTTGTCTAGCGACTTTTCTTGCGGAATCACTTCCACGCTGACCCACTGTTGTTCCTCTAGCTTTTTTAATTCCCGATAGATTTGCTGATGTGTCGCTTGCCAAAAATAGCCCACTGAGCCATCAAACGCTTTGGCGATTTCATACCCACTAGAGGGCTTGTGCGATAACAACGATAGAACTGCTTGCGCCAGTGCCATAGTCTCTCTTCCTGTATTCCGCCCCCTCTCTTGACAGGCGTTGTTCATTCACTATAGAGTAAAAGGTGTATGCAAAAAGTTGCATAAAACTAATGGAATTTACGCAGTAGAAATGAAAACTCTTGGAGGTGAAATGATGTCCTTTGTTTCAGTAACCCGGCTGAGATTACGATCGCCCCTCTACCTGCCTGCGTTTTTTACCCATGCCGTTTCCAGCTTCAGGCAAGCTAAGCAAGCAACAGGCAACCTGCAAACTACAATTCGGCGGCAGGGAATTCGGGTCTTTTGGACACTAACAGTCTGGCACGATGAAGCCTCAATGCGGGCATACATGACCTCTGGATCTCATCGCCAAGCGATGCCCAAGCTAGCTCAGTGGTGTGATGAAGCCTCTGTGACGCACTGGCAGCAGGAAAGCGCCGAGCTACCCTCCTGGCAAGAGGCAGAACAGCACTTACGACAGTTCGGTAGATTAACGAAATTGCCCCATCCCTCTCCAGCCCAGGCGGCAGGCATCATCGACGTATAATCGACTGACACGGCCATTCCTAATGAGACATAGCGATACAGGAAGTGGCGTGGCAAGGTTGCCATGAATCAAAGAAGGGCTGTTGTTTGAGAACCTTCACTACCAAGATCCACACATAGCACAACCGATCGCCACAAACTGTTCACCGCAAGTAATTAGCCTCGTCGAGTTCTCTTGCAGTAGGCGATCGGGCTTCGCTCAATCCTTCCGCCTCATGTCGAGGGTAACGGAGCTTCGTTGCGCAAAATTTGTCCAGATTCGTCAATTAACAGAGGCGTTACCGGGAAATCGCTTTCAATCAAATTGCGAATGAAGCTCACACTAGTGAAGTTGTCGTCAATATAGGGAATGCCTTGCCCATCTAAGCGCACCGGAATAATTCGACCCGTAAGAAACTCGCCCTGATTGCTTAACTGCGCATCCAAAATCAGCGAATAGCCCAACACGCCCTCGCTCGACAAGGTGCGATAGCCAACAAAATTTCCCAATGAGTAAGCAATCAGCCGACTGTTGTAAAGTTCTAAGGCGCGAGGTACATGCGGCCCATGCCCTAGAATTAAATCTGCTCCCTGATCCACCATTGCCCGAGCAAATTCCACCATATTGCCGCGATTTTCGCCAAAGAAAATTTCCGTCTCGTTGCGGGTACGGCTAGCGTCGGACCCTTCGGCTCCGGCATGAACTGAAATCACGACAATATCTGCTTCCTGTTTGGCTCGATCGACCAGTGCTCGGCCACTGTCTAAGTCCAGCAGAGAGTTGTGGTCGGGGAAATAGCTAAAGCCAATAAACGCCACCCTGACGCCATTGACTTCGGTGTAAACAATGTCATCTTTCTGCCCCACCGCTTCCATTCCAGCTTGACGAATATGGGTAACAGTATCGGCAAACCCCTGATCGCCAAAATCAAAGGAGTGATTGTTGGCCACGCTCAGGACATCGAATCCCAGTTGCTTTAATATATTGGCAAAGGCAGGCGGCGATCGAAACGCAAACGTTTGACCTTGGCTGATATCTTTGGCAGCATTGGGATGATCGGTCAGTGTACTCTCAAAATTGCCGAATAAAATATCCGCGCCATCAAAAAACGGCTTGACGTTGTCAAACAACCAAGCTCCATCGCCATCCGGCAGTCGATCGTTGGGAAAGTTGGTTCCTGGAATGATATCTCCTACAGCTTTGATGGTGAGAGCAGGCTGCGCTTGGTTCGGTACAGTGGAGACCAACGGGTTGACTGAAGATTCTACTGGAGCAATTGCTGACGGTGATTCCACACTGGGGGTGAGGGCAACCGAGGAATCAGCTTGCGATCGGGAAATGGCTGGATTCGCCGCCGAGGAATTCAGCGACGCATCTAAATCGGACTCAGATGGCGCCATGTCTGGCTGATCAAATAGCTTATTCCAACTAGCTCCAGCAACAAATCCAGCCGAAAAGGCTAGGGGAACCAACAAGCCTGCCCGCAATGCGGCTATTCGTTGCCACGGTGGAGCAGACGTTCGCCGCGTTTTGATCGGCGCGGGTTGGGGCACAGGCGCCGCTGGCGGTGGAGCAGTTGCCTCAGCCCGCGGATCGGGCGACTTCAAAGAGATAGAACGGGAGGGGACAGCTTGTCGTGGAGTTGTTGCTTGGGAGGCGGCCGACGGTACGATCGTGGGCGCCACCTCCGACTGCAATCGCCATTCCTGGGTCCAGGCTGGAGACAAAGTTCCCAGTTGCCGTCCGTATACCCGGAGTAGTTTGATCGACTGCGTACCCAAGCAAACAATTCCTCCCCGCACAAACCGGGCCAAATCGCGCTTGGGGGGTTGATCGGCTTCTAGCAATACATGCAAACAGGCTTGGTCGCGTCTAGCCCGTACCTGAATCCCTCTGGGCTGCAACGCCTGATTGATCAGAAAAGCAATGGCTTGAGCATCTCCTTGACGGGCTAACCTCAGTGCATCCTGGCTCATAACGTCCTATACCTCACACCACCAGAACAAATCGCTTAATCATAGTCCTTGCCCACGAATTTTTGTCACGCAAAATTTAAACCTTGACTCATTGACCCATTGCTGAAGGTTGAATGCGATCGCGTGGGGGACGATCGATTCAGTTAACCGGAGGCTTAATACCATCACGCCGAGAAACCATAACTGGATGAAGCTGTAAATGACTGACTTGAATGATTCAGTTGACAGTGCAAGGATGGCAACCCCTGCCCCTCTATTCAGACCTGACATCCCTATTTCTTGACAAATATGGACGCATCTAGCCAGAAATATGTGAAGAATTATCACATTCACGTCTGGCAGCGGATCTGCCTCAGCGATGGACTCTGAGTGACTTAATCAAGTTGCGTTGCGATCGTCGGGCATCGCTTCGTCATAGCCATTAGAAGTTGCTTACCAACCGCCGTTCAAAATAATGTGTACCCCCCCTAGTGCCGCGCCGCTCGCCACCAAAGTCAGCAGAATCGGAGAGCCGCTGCGAAACACAGCGCCCTGTTTTGTCTGAATCGTGTCCACATCGATCCAAACCTGTGCGCCACGACGGAACCAACCCGTTACGATGACAGAGTCGTGGAGTTTGAGCAACTCGGTGGGACGTGGTGCTTGCGAGACTATGCTGCCCACGAATCCGGTTCTGGAGGTGAAGTGCAGCCGAATCAATCCGGTTGTTGTTTGCAGCAGTAGATCTTGATACAGGCGATTTTGAAAACCACGTCGCCCCAGCAATGTTCCCTGTATTCGCACAGGCATACTGTCAATTGGCAGCGCATCAGCCTGACGCAATAACGTCTCTAGCGCCGGATCAGCCAAGCACGCCGATCGATGAATAGTTGGAAAATGGGGATTAATCGACAGTAGCAACCCTACCCCAAACCCTAGCCCCAGCCACCCCTGCCACAAAGAACCGCGCTCCAGCCACAGCCAATCTAGGCTAATCCAATTTGCTTGATAGGAAATCCAGCCAACTGCACCTAGCAGTAAGCTGATCCCAAGCCCGACCGCGCTACCCACCAACGGAGCCATTTGCAACAGCATGGTTTGAACAGATGGAGAACGAGGAGCAGAGGAGGTTGGAGGATCAAATTCCGAAGCTAGCTGCCAGCGGTTGGCATACCCAGCTAACTGCTTCAGTCGATCGCCCAGCAACGGATGACTGTGCCAAACAGCAAACCAACGACGATACGGGTGCAAGCAATCCCAGCCGAACAGGCTAGCAGTCGGCGATCGAGAATAAACACTGCCCACGCTAGTCGCTGCTCGTGCATCCACGGGTAATAGCAAGGCAAAACTTTCCAGTACAGCAGGGGTCTGTCCTTGGTGTTGTAGGGCTTCGGCCATGCCAATTGTGATTTTTAATAAAGCACGAATGCGCCCATTGGGATTACCCGTTCGCTCGGTGGCCCAGCGATCGCCGTAGTATTGCCGTCTCTGCGATAGCCACCGTCCTGCCCACGCGCAGCACCAGTACGCCCCATACCCAATTGACGAGACCAGCACCGCCATTGATTGCAAGACCCGATCGGATTGGCGATCGCCCCATATAGCCACTGTTGAATACATCCAGTAGGGGAGTTGCGCCACTAAAACCAGCCCAGAGAGCACGCTAATGCTCCAGGTGTCTATTGGCTCAAGTTCGGCGGCACACATCGTAGCAATTTCATCGTCGCTGAGTTGCTGCAAGAGACCTCGACTGATCGCAATGCGCCTATAGCGGGGTAGATGTCCATAGCTGAAAATTAGGGGGGCTGTAGTTGGCAAAATTCCTAATCTAGGCATGATTTGGGGTGAGCAGCGACGCTGAAACAAACGGGCCGACTCTGGGCTATGGATTGCCAGTTCTTGCAAACTCAACGGTTTGAGCCGATAGCAGCGCTGCAAAATTCGATCGAACAACCAAGGCGATACGCTAAACAAAATGCCAACTGTCAGCACCGCCACCCCGGTAGAATCAACTTCGACATAGAGCGATCGGACAAAGGGAATCCAAGCAAAGAAAAAGATTAGCCCATTAATTGTCGTTTGGGCGATCGTTAGTAGGGTTTGCAGGACCCAAATCAACAGCAGTACCGTTAAACCTTGTAAGCCCCACAGGGGCCAAGTTGGTTGAGGAGCTAAGCGCTTTGGTTGTCGTCGTCCTGCCTGCCGCCATTGCAAGCTGGTTGAAGGCGGGGCTGTCGTTACATGAGACTGACTTCGCTCGACCGAAGCAGTTGGCATCGGTGAATCTGTATTGGTATAGGTCAATAGTGCAGCAATGATTTCTTCGTCTGATTCCTCAGCCACCAATTCTTCAATGGCCTCTGAAATCACATCCGATTCAATTGCATAAGAGGGGGACAATCGCTGAATCCTCGTTTCCCGGTTGACATTAAGCTCGGTGGGTGGAGTAGATGGCTTCTTCTTAAGAGGCGAAATAGCAGAACATGCAGGGTTGGGTTGCTTGGGAACCGCTGCCAATGGAATGAAGCCCGTCTTATCTAATCGATCTTTATCTAATTGATCTAATTTGTCTAATTGGCTGGAATCGTTAGAACCAGCCGTTGCTGGCACAGATGGCGGTTGCAATCGCCGTTCCAATCGCTGTAGCTGCACTAGCGTTCGTTTGGCCCATGTTTGGATTTGCGGCTGTGGATGGTGACACAATGGATGACACTGAGCTTTAGCGCGATCGAGTTGCCCGGTAATCCCATAGGCTTTGATCAATCCCATCTGCGCTTTGAGCCGCTGGGCTGGATCAAGGGTCATCCGCTCAACCCTCTGCAAGTTCTCGATCGCAGTTTGGTAGTTTTTGTCCTGAAGGGCTACCAATCCAGCGTGGAGGACCGCCGTGCTTAATTCAGTCGGGGTTCGATCGGCAGTGGGGTCAGCAAAATTACTCATGAGGCGTCTGAGGCGTGGTTGAACTCCTGTCCAATCGGTAGAGTACCCGCGTTGGCTGGTTTCAATACCGCTGAAATCTTTCGCAGGTTCAACCCCAGACGATCGGGAATTTTCTAGGATAAAGATAGTGACGCAACTTAGGTGAACCGAATGGCGACAAATCAGCAATCGACACAGTGGGATCTAGGCAGATTTGTCAAAACCTTGTCCTACTTTGGTGCAATTCCCTTTCTCAGCGATCTAGACTGGTTCCAACAGTGGCTTGGCAGTCGTGCCCATCCCAGCGTAGACAGCACTGCTTTATCGAAGTCAAATTCCTCTATGCCTACTCACAAGCTGATTTTTGATTTCACCCAACCCAGTAGCGACTTAGGCGAAGTTTGGGGGGCACTCGATGATGTGGTGATGGGGGGGGTTAGCCAAAGTGGGCTGCAACTAGGAGCGGCTGGGGCTTTTTTCTCTGGCACAGTGTCTACAGCGAATTCGGGCGGATTCGCTTCGGTACGCACACGCAACTTTGAACCACCAATCGATCTATCTGGATTTGCCGGCATTGAACTACGCGTCAAAGGAGACGGCAACCGCTACAAGTTTATGCTGCGCACTGAAACCCGCTGGGATGGAATAGCACACTGTTATTCTTTCGATACCACACCAGATACCTGGATAACGGTACAAATTCCCTTTACAGCCTTTGTTCCAGTTTTTCGCGCGAAAACGGTCAACAATGCTCCTCTCGACCCTAGCCGTATTCACGCCATGCAGTTGATGCTCAGCAAATTTGAATATGACGGTGGCTTGAACCCTCACTTTGAACCGGGCTTCTTTCAACTACAAATCGAATCGATTCAGGCTTACTCAGGCTGAGTCAGGAGAGCAGGTTCAGAATTTGCCTCGCCACCGCTTCTGCAACGGGCATCACCGACAGACGGTTGCCTGGCCGCACAACCCACAGTTGTTCTGGAGTGAAGCTTTGCCGTAGTACGTCCAGCGAAATCGGTGTTGGAAATTCCTGCACAAATTTCACCTTCACGGTTTGCCAACGAGGATGATCTGGTGTAGATTTCGCGTCGTAATACTTGCTTTTCGGATCAAATTGGGTGGGATCGTCGAGGTTAGCCTCACTGATCTGCATTAATCCCACAATGGCCGGCGGTTTGGTGTTGGAATGATAAAAAAACGCTTGATCGCCTACAGCCATCGATCGCAGGAAATTGCGCGCCTGATAATTGCGAACACCATCCCAAATTGTGTGTTTATCGCGAGCCAAATCAGCAATGCTATAGACGCTTGGTTCCGACTTCATCAGCCAATAATTCATTGGATGGAGACTAAAAAACAACAAGCAAACCAACAAGTAAACTAATGCGAGTTTGAAGAATTGTGATTGTTGGGCAGCCAGGGATCGGAAGAAGCAGATTCAGGCGAAGGCGACTCCCCATCCCACTCAATGGCATCGAAGGATTGCAGATCCTCTTCATCTGTTGGATCGATCGATCGATCGCGGGGACGATCGCGGTGGGTTCCGCTTCCGAACGCATCCGACAACAAATCCTCCTCGACCTCAGATGACCAAGGGTCAGCTATCGAGTCTGAATCCATATAGCCCAGCAGATCATCATCCGCCATTCCACTACCTGCTTCTCCTATGTCCTCTAAACGGCGAATCAAAATCCGCTCTAATCGAGGGCCATCGGCCGATTCCACTGTCATTTCATAGCTGGCATAGCGCATTTGTTCCCCTTCCGTTGGAATCTTTTGCATCTGGTAAATTAAGAAGCCGCCCAACGTTTGATAGTCCTCTGCCAAAGGCAACTCTAAATCTAGTAGTTCATTGACTTCTTCCAAGTCTGTCTGCGCTTGCACCAGAAACGTGCGCTCGTCCAAAATTTGCAGTGTAGGTTCTTCGTCGTCTCCTTCAGATTCCCGCGTGTCGCCAATAATTTCTGCAACCAGATCCTGGAGCGTGACAAGTCCAGCAGTGCCTCCATACTCGTCTACCACTACCACCATTGCCTGCCCCGATCGCCGCATTAGCCGCAGTAATTCATCTAACGGCACCGTTTCAGAAACAAACTGAGCGGGTCGCACCCAGGGCAAGATGGAGCTATCCAACTTCAGTTGCTCTTGTACGACGGGTTCTGCTAACTCCTTGAAGTGAATAATGCCTTGAATATCATCTAACGATTCGCCCATGACCGGATAACGCGAATGGCCTGAACTAACAACCTCATGCAGTAAATCCTGAAAGGTAGCCTCCCCGGAAATGGCCACAATGCTTGTGCGCGGCACCATCACCTCACCAGCCGACACCTCAGCAAACTCAAACACATTCGTCAGTAATTCGCGCTTTTCATCTTCTAAACCAGGGGTTTCTGCGGAGGTGCTAATAATCAGTTGCAGTTCTTCAGGGGTCACTCGGTGGGCCCACCCCTGACCGGTATACTGCACACCCACCAATCGTAATAATAGCCGAGTTGATTGATTAAGAATCCAAATCAGCGGATTGAATAAACGGGCGATCGCCAGACTGGGCGCTCCCAAGATTCTGGCTAGTTGCTCAGGATACAGCAATGCCATCGACTTAGGGCAAAGTTCTCCTAACACAATTTGTAAATAGGCAATTAGCACAAAGGCCAGCGGAATGGCCAGCGAGTGGGCAGCAAACTGCTGATTGGTTGCCGATAAGGGTAGCCGCGACAAAACTACCGCCAGCAGCACCGCCATCGTGCCTTCTCCAATCCAGCCCAGTGCCAGGCTTGACAGCGTAATGCCAAGTTGCGTGGTAGACAACAGCCGATCGAGACCGCGCTGAAGATCTTGCACTGTTTTTGCCTGCACATCACCTGCCGATACCAGTTGAGCAATCCGCGATCGCCGCACAGAAACGATCGAAAATTCAGCCGCCACAAAGAACGCATTAATAGCAATCAAAACTAAGACCGCCAGCAGCCGTAGGAAAACATCTGACCCCGACAATAGAGGCACAGGAACAACCGCCAGAACACCAATGGCAAGGGAAATCATCTACGAGCAACAATAATTGGCAAATCCATTTAAGGACTAACTGGAGCCACATCTGCTGGAGGCACACCGCCCCCTTCAATTTGAGCTTTCACATTTGCCAAAATATCTTCTTCTTTTAGAAAAACCAATTCCTCGCGACGAAGATGATTTTCATCGCCATCAGAATTGTTAATCGGTCGTGTATTCGGCTGGGTCACGCCTTTAAGAGAATCGCGCCCCAGACTGTACCCCCAGATGGCGCTTGCCAAGCCAGCACCCATCATCAGGGTTAACAACACTAAGGTTAAAGCAACGGTTGAGTTTACTCTCATAGCTGCGGATTGGTACTGCCTCAAGATACAATAGGAGCCTAGCAATTAGAACTACCAGGGTTGGCCGAGCGGTTTAGGCAGCGAACTCATAATTCGCCTTAGGCAGGTTCAACTCCTGCACCCTGGACTTTTCCCTGTTGAACATTGCGGTCTGAAACACTGCTAGTAGGCTAGATACTAGCATTTTGCAGCCACAGTGGTACTCTTTCCGGGAAAGCGCGATCGAGCAATGGAAGCTAGATACTTTTCTCGCTTAAGGAAAATTAATGAATACATGGACTCTGGTATGGGAGCGCGGCTAGACTAGAGATCTGACCTAAACTGTGACTAAACTGTAAAAAGTTTAGTTGGAGAAGCAATTGGAGAATTTTGGAACACAGTCATGAGCCAAGACAGTAGAAATACTATCTTCATCCCCACTGATCCACGTTGTTTCTCCTGGTTTTTCCGCCTAAATTCTTATCAAGAAGGTCAAAATCAAGAATGTCAAAGCCATTTCCCAAAATGGAACTTTGAAAGCTAGGATAGGTCAAAGAAAAAACCAGCCTACCTTTCACTCTGTAAAAAGTTCATTAATCTTGATATTAAACTCCTTGATAGCAACCTCCAGTTCTAGTAATCCCAGTAATCCCAGCCCGATGACTTCAGCACCGCATCAAAGCCACCTACTGATCATTGAGGATGATAAGGGACGGCGGGAATATACCCTGGATAGCCCAGTCTATTCCATTGGTAGAGACCCCAAATGCGATATCCGGCTTGTATCTCAGTTTGTCTCTCGTCGCCATGCTACCCTAGTGCAGCTTCCCAACGAAGACGGAAGCTTCTACTATCGGATTGTGGATGGCAACCTAAAGGGAAAACCCAGTGCCAATGGGCTTTTAATTAATGGTCGCAAGTTACAAGCTCATGATTTGCAAGACCAAGACAAAATTGTTTTTGGACCGCAAGTTCAAGCCATTTACTATTTGCTAAAGCGAGATGCCATTACAACCGTGCCTCCAGACGAATATGACATCACATTGATTAGCCCCAATATGGTTGATGATCCGGAAGACGCCGATGGGAACGAATCGTCTCGCCCAACTCGTCCTGCCCCTAGTCCGCGTCCCTACGATTTGTAGAATGAATGGCAGGAGACCCAAGCGTAATCCTTGCAACGGTAATTTCAACGGCAATTTCTAATAAACACACAATCTCTTATTTTCTCTTTACAAAGAGGAAATAAAGAGGGGATTAGCATGAGTGTGCACCTTCTCCCCTCACCTGTATTCGTCTTGTATGGAGCGAACCGGCAATGCACCCGGTAGATGCAACAAGCTTGTGTAGGTTAACAAATCTTGCAACGATCGGTCGCTAACGTTGTGCTTGTGTTGGCAAGACTCCCGGCGCAACTGATAGACGTAGGGTCTCACCATTACGGCGAACTTCGATCGGCAAGTCTTGACCAATTTGACTACGCTCTACGGTTGCTTGAACCGTACCCACATCCGTCACAGTTTGATCTCCAATCCTGAGGAGAATATCTCCAGCGCGGAGTCCGGCACTGGCAGCTGGAGACCCTTCCGCCACCCGTACAATTAAAACGCCCTCATCGTCCGTTACGGTAAAATCCGTACTCGGATCAGCATTAATTTGCTCTTTCAGTTCTGGCGTCAGTGGCATCATTTCTACCCCTAAATACGGGTGATCCACTCGACCGTTGGCAACCAATTGATCGGCAATGCGCTGCACAGTGTTGATGGGAACCGCAAACCCTAGCCCTTGAGCGCCGCTAATAATGGCCGTATTCATGCCAATTACTTCCCCTTGCTGGTTCAGCAACGGCCCACCCGAATTGCCCGGATTGATGGCAGCGTCGGTTTGAATGAAGCCTACTCGGCGATCGCTAACCCCAATATCGGCACTCGAGCGTCCAGTGGCGCTGACAATCCCCACTGTGACAGTATTATCTAGTCCCAGAGGGTTACCAATCGCAATGGCCCATTCTCCCGGCTGCAACTGCTCAGAATCTCCTATTGGCACAGTGGGTAGATCGGTCGCCTCAATTTTGACAACCGCCACATCGGTGAGAATGTCTTGCCCAAGAACTTCACCATCAAAGCGACGCCCATCGGTGAGCACGACCGTCACCCGATCGGCCCCGTCAACCACGTGAGCATTGGTGAGAATAATGCCGTTGGCATCGATAATAAAGCCAGATCCGGTTCCTTCCTGTACCCGCGAGGAAGGGGGAAGGCTATCGCCAAAGAAGCGACCAAAGGGATCTTGCACACTAGGGCCACGTCTTAAAACTGTACGCTGCGAATCAATA
Organism: Thermocoleostomius sinensis A174; assembly: GCF_026802175.1. Classification (NCBI taxonomy): domain Bacteria; kingdom Bacillati; phylum Cyanobacteriota; class Cyanophyceae; order Oculatellales; family Oculatellaceae; genus Thermocoleostomius; species Thermocoleostomius sinensis. Next base: position 953,082 of record NZ_CP113797.1, read on the forward strand.
CGTACTACGGCCGGCCCTACTCGTTGAGCCGCGTCTGCAATGAAGTTTGAATTTTGGGGCACAGCTGCACTCGAGCGATTGTTGGGAACCTCGGTGCGGACGGCTGTTTGTTGTGGAGCAATGGGGGATGCTAGGGTAGATTGCTGAGGCGGCGGAGCAGATTGAGCATTGAGAAGACGATCGCCCACTACCACCCCACCTGCACCCAGTAGCAGTAAGGATAAATAGGTCAAGGTTTGTTTCATTCGGCTAGCCGAAGCGGGGCGTCTCGACTCACTTCGATTGAACTCACCGTCTGAAAACGAATCATAGGTAGAACGGGGATTGGTCTTCATACGCAGCTATCCTTGTCTCCAAGAATTATAAAACTATGGAAAAAGCTGAAGCAGCAATCAAAGCAACAATACAACAAAGCAACTATTCGGAACTCGGCAGAAAACCACTAGTAATTAACGTATGGTGAGAAAAAAAGAATCTATACGACTATCACCTACTTACAGTTGTCTACTTTCGTGTAGCCTCATTCATTGTCACCTTTCCTCAATAGTAGTCTTACATCTTTGAGTACTGTGCCCACTGCTACGTCGATATCTATAAATACAATTAGGAAATACGATTTTTAGAATAGCTAACCGATATGGCGCCTTAGTGACAGTCTCGTCACAGTATTATGAAATTCCTGGGTGATAAAATAGCGCTTTACGACTGTGTATTTCCTACTCCCGATCGCCCCACCTTTTTGTCACTGAAAGTTCATCTCAAGAAAACAGCATTGACAAACCCGGTTGATATCTTGAAATCACAGGTGAATGAATGCTGCGGAGGAGCAGTTCGCAAACAAGCTTTAGGAAGTCCGAATGGTTTTCCTTTCTGCGACTGTTCCTCTTTCCCATTTTAAACGCTCGTCAATCGACCCCAGTTTAACCTGGGCTTGTCTCAGGTACGAACAACAAAGGACGATCGAGCTTTACCACAAACCTTATCGCTAATCATGCCTTAACTAAGCTTTACACACTTTGGCACGGGTAAAGGAACCCACGAGTAGGTTTTCACTGTGTTCCTTCACCCGTTCAATGAAATTGATCACTGACAAGATTTAACTAGTACTGCGGCACTGAGGGATCAACCTCCTGGCTCCAAGCATTGATTCCACCCTTGACGTTGATGCCATCTACACCAGCCTCTTTGAGGAGAGAAATTGCTTTTGCCGATCGGCCTCCCATTTTGCAATGCACAATGAGTTTGTGCCCATTCAGCAGTTCTTTGATTTTGGCAATTCCGTCACCATTTTCAATCTCTGGTAGTGGCACCAACACTGTGCCTGGAATCTGGGCAATTTCATACTCGTTCGGGTTCCGAACATCTACAACGACGTAATCCTCAGCCCTACTATCTAAAATTTGCTTGAGTTCTTGAACTGTAATTTCTTCCATGGCAGCTTGTTGTTGGGCTTCAGCGGCTTTTGCTTGCGGAATTCCACAAAATTCTTCATAATCAACCAGCTTTTCAATCACCGGACGCACTGGATTAGGACGCAGCTTGAGTTCGCGAAACGTCATATTCAGGGCATTATAAAGCAACAGCCGACCGCTCAACGTTTGCCCTTGTCCTAGAATAATCTTCACCGTCTCAGTGGCTTGAATTACCCCAATGATCCCTGGCAAAATTCCCAATACGCCTCCTTCAGCACAAGATGGCACTAAACCAGGCGGAGGTGGTTCTGGATAGAGATCGCGGTAATTGGGTCCACCTTCATAGTTAAACACTGTTGCTTGTCCCTCAAACCGAAAAATGGAGCCATAGACATTCGGTTTATTCAACAGCACACAGGCGTCATTAACCAAATAGCGAGTTGGAAAGTTATCTGTACCATCGGCGACCACATCATAAGGCTCAAGAATGCTAAGGGCATTCTCTGATGAAAGCCGAGTTTCATACAAATCCACCTGGCAATAGGGATTAATTTCCAAGATGCGATCTTTGGCGGACTGAATCTTAGGTTTCCCCACCCATGACGTGCCGTGAATCACCTGTCGCTGTAAATTAGAGTAGTCCACTACGTCGAAGTCTACGATCCCAATACGCCCAATTCCAGCAGCGGCTAGGTAGAGCAACAACGGAGAACCTAGTCCTCCTGTTCCAATACACAAAACGCTTGCGGCTTTTAAGCGCTTTTGTCCATCTAAACCAACCTCTGGCAGGATCAGGTGACGGGAATAGCGTTCATATTCTTCTTTACTAAGCTGGATTTCATCCAGATTGGGATTTAGCATGGCAATCTTGACTAACCACGTGTAAGGTTTGAGAAATTTGAGGGGATGAGAGTGTGGCTTACTTCTATCTTATTAGAGCAGTGTGAGAGACGTTTGAGGTTATTAAATTTTAGGTTTCACTAAAATACTCTACTCAAGCGTCCCTCTCAATGCTAATCTGATTGAACAGCGTTGCTAAGTTCACTCTGTTTTTTGAGCAACAGGTTCTTTAGCAACAGGCTCAGTGTTATCTACCTGATCTGGACTAAGTCTGGGCTTGAATTCTAGATTAAGTTTAGTGTATGCTAGATAAGCGCTTGTTAAAAGACATGCCGGGATAGCTCAGTCGGTAGAGCAGAGGACTGAAAATCCTCGTGTCGGCGGTTCAAGTCCGCCTCCTGGCATTCAAAGTAAATCAAGAAAAGCTACGGCTAGTAGGGGTTTTGCTTACCCAAGATTTCTTTACCGGAGATCTTGGGTCAATTTTTTGGGGGCTTTTGGGGGACTTTGGGGCAAAAACTGGTGGAAAACTGGTGGAAGTGGTGGAGGTGCTATAACGTAACTAGCCACTAGGAAAAGGAGAGGATGATGTTCTCCAGAACGCCTACGGGTCGAGCCTCCAAAGGTTCTGTCTCTATCATCAATACCCACGATCGCCTCCAGCTTCGCTTCAGCTATGGCGGCAAGCGTCACTATGTAACGCTGGGACTACCTGATATCGCCACCAATCGAAAACTGGCTGAATTGAAAGCAGCGGAAATCGAAAAGGATATTCTTTACGAGCGGATTGATCCCACCCTCGAAAAGTACAAACCTCAATCTGCTCTCAGTACAATTACACCCACTACACCTACTACCAAAGCCAAGCCGCAGTTGGATGAACTGTGGGCAAAGTACAGCGAGTTTAAGAAGCCCCAGATCAGTCCTAGCACCTATGTCAAGGACTACATCAAGTGCCGTAACCACATTAACCGCCTGCCCGCTCGTTCTTTGGACGACGCTCTGCTGATCCGCGACTACCTACTCGAAAATCTCACGCTGGATGCGGCAAAACGCTGCCTGAATTACTTGAAAGCCTGCTGCAACTGGGCAGTAGAAGATGGGCTAATTGATACGAATCCTTTCGTCAGCATTGAAGATCAAGGCTCCCAAAGGCTTGAGTGAAGATGAGGATATCAATCCCTTTACCAAAGAGGAACGCGATCGCATTATTCAGGCGTTTGAGACCGATCGCTACTACAAATACTACGCTCCCCTGATTGAATTCCTATTCATGACGGGCTGTAGACCTTCCGAAGCCGTTGCCCTGCAATGGCAACATATTTCCGCCGATTGTTGTTCTATTCGGTTTGAACAGGCAGTTGTCGATTCCGAAACAGGGCTGGTTTTTAAGAAGGGACTCAAAACCCAGAAAAAGCGAGCATTTCCTGCCAACGACCGACTGGCTGCACTTTTAGCATCGATCAAACCCGCTCATGCGACTGGGGAAACCAAAGTTTTTCCATCGCCAAAGGGCACCTGGATCGACGTTCATAATCTGACAAATCGGGGATGGCGCGCTGTTTTATCAAAGTTAGAAGGCATTGAGTACCGCAAGCTTTACCAGACTCGGCACACCTTTATCACGGCTGCCTTAGAAACAGCAGTGACGATGCCTGATGGCAAAATTAAAATGCTGGATGCCAAAGATGTAGGCAGGCTGGTTGGTACAAGTCCTAAAATGATTTATGAGCATTATGCTGGACAGGCAAGAGAATTGTTTGTACCTGAGTTTTAGAGATGAGTTGAGGGACGATCGCATCCTAACTGGAAGTCATTTTCACAATTCACGTCACGTTTCGCTAGAGTTGGCTTCATTCTGTTGCCAGTCCCGAATCCAGGCTCGAACATAACGTACTACGCCAATATCATCGGTTGTCTGGCGTTGCTGCACAAACTCTGCTAAAACCGCTGGCGAAATCATTGGGAAGGTGGGGCTAAACTCGCACTCCACATACCCACCACCTGACCAGCGAGAAATCGTGATGCCTTGCTTGGTGTATCGCCACACTTCCGGCACCTGCAACTGCTGATAGATGCCCATTCGACGAGTTGAGGAACTGGTGATGTCCACCTCTACGGCTAAATCTGGAGGCAAATCCTCCGGTAGTTCCGGATCTAGCCCTTGCAGTCGATCGGCATTCTGAATAAAAAAGCAGGAGTCTGGCTCCACGCCCTTCTGCAAATCTTCGCGATCGAGCGTCGTTGAACCATAGCCCTTGATACTCAACCCCAGTTCCTCCACTAGTGCAGTAATAATCAGTTCCAGCAGCCGATTGATAATTTCATGCAGCTTCGACGGCATCTTAATTTCCAACGTCCCCTCGTCATAAGTCAGGCGGGATGCCCGATGATTGCCCAGATCTGCCAGCAATGCCTGATAAGTCTGCCAGCTTACGTTTTCTAGCACCACCTTCTGGGTCACTTTGCCTTGTAGATCGTCTACCTGGAGGTCATCAATTTGAGCCGGAGTTGTCACCATGCCGTTTCTCCATCGCCGTCAGCCTATTTCAACTTTAGCCGACTTGGGTAGTGTTCTAGACCTGTGGATGGTGCTACATAGAAAGACCAAATTCATAACGGTTTACGAATAATCCAATGACAATGTCGTGCATCCACTCCGACTTCGAAAAACATATCGTTTTACGTGCTAATCGTTTAATCCGAGTTCGTAGTGTTAGATGTTTCCGCTCAATCTTCTGGGTGTAATGCTTGCCGATCTCATGCTGGTTCTCCGCCAATATCCGAGTGTATCCACCCCAACCATCTGTGTAGAACCGCTTAATGCCAAAGGGCATCAACAACAGCATTAACGATTCCAGCGCAGCATCGGTGTGGGGAGCCAATACATAAGCCAAAACTTCTCCAGTCCTATGGTCAATTGCATGCCACAACCAGCGTTGCTGTTTCTTGTTGCCCACAAAGCTCCACATTTCATCCATCTCGACTTCATCGACCCGCTTAACCAAAACTTCGATTGCCTTTGACTGAGATGCTTGTTTTAGCAATGTTGGGTTAACCTGCTTCAAGTGCCGGGATTTTTTTTAATTCCTCGATCACCGTTGTCGGGCTAATTTTCAGCACCCGAGCTGTATCCCGGATACCACTGCCATTGACTGCCATGTCCACAATTTGTTGTTTCACCTCTGGCAGGTAGCCTTGGTAGCAATAGTGTCGAATGAAGGTGCTACGGGAGCACTGGGGATTACGACACTTGTAGCGTTGTTTGCCCTCCTGAGATTTGCCATGTTTGACCACATCAGAGCTATTACAAGCAGGACACAAAATAGGTTCTTGAACCATAAAGCATTTGCAGGTAGAGGCAAAACTACTCTATCTCAGTTCCACAGGTCTAGAACATTACCCACCAGTGCCAGAACGCTGATCCAAATTGGCATCGCTCCCTCAAAAATTTTCTCTTGGGCTTCAATGCCACGCCTGGCTCGTACTTGTGAAGCCACATCAACGTTCTTGAACTCGGTAGCACGATGCGTTGCGGTGATATTTTGCCGCGTGAGTCGTTGCAGAGTAATCCGGGTCATCATCCGGTCTGCGGCAGCTAGCTCGCACACCACCTCACAATCCGGAACATCTGAAAGCGCTTGCCAGAGGTAGTAAAGCTGGTGTTCTGGTGAAACAAAGCCAGTGGGTTTGGACCCAGGGCTAAAGCGCCTACAAACTTACCTCGCACTCGCACCCATTGGCGATCGGCTTTGGGATGAGAAGGATGACCGTGTTCGCCTCGAATCAGCACTGAAACGGCATGGAGATCTGCTTGGATCTCTTCTTCCAGGGAGAGACCACCCTTGTTATCCTGCAAGACCAAGCATTGAGGAGGAGGAGGGGGATGCAACGTGTTAAATTGCTGCCATAAGTAATTCCACAGATCATCAGCCGTCATTGGGGAAGCCTGAAGCCCCATACGGGAATTAATCAAATTCTCCCAATGCAGATAGCCGTAACTGAACGCGCGTTCTAGCATTTGCTGGTAGTGTTCATATTCCTTACGCTCCTTCATGCCTTTGAGCGTGTCGTACTGCTCAATCATCCAGGCAAGGAACTTCTCTAACCGATCGGAACTCATTCCTTTACCCGGTTCGATCGTGTATGTCGCAAAGAGGTAGAGCTGTTTCGTTTGTCGTTCACTATTTTCGGTTAGCGATCGCGTGGAACGCTGTTGCGCCAGAAGTAAAAATTGTGTTTCCAAGCTGTCAGTTGCATTGATTAGCGGTTCTAATTCCTGCTGACGCTCCCCATCATCCGCAAACGAATGTAGATGGATACGAAGCCGATCGCCTGAACGAAAGCCTTTCAGTCCAGCTTCGATTCGTGTCAGGGTTGCTTCGGCTTGTTCTCTGGAGAGCATGGTGTGAATGCCTGGTGCTTTAAAGCCAAACACAAAGCTAAATTGTTGTCCTCGTTTGAGCAGGTAAGCGCCGACATTTCGCCCTCGCAGAGCAAGTTTACAAATGCACTCCAAATGCGTTTCGTCTTCAAACGGCTTGAAGTGGTAGCGTTGATTTCCAGTCCGTGGTTTAGTTGTCATCATGGTTCAAACAGCGGGTGTAGCGAACGTGTCCTCGTTTCCAATCTGGGACAGCAACAAACTTGTTCGTGAACTTCCAGGTTTTCTCTCCCACCACAATCCACCAACTACTGATGCCCCAAGCACTCACGACCATGAACACCGCAAAGCCCAGATGTAAAAGGATTTGAGTCAGGAAATACGCGAGAACCAGAATGATACCGGATGGAGCCAGTAGGTTGGCAGGAAGGGGTCCTAGGGTGGGTTGTTGTCCCAGGCTTTGATTTACTAGTCGAAAGGATTGCTCATGTTGCTGGGTCATGATGGCTAGCTCCTGAGAAGGAACGGAAGCATAAGTTTAGCCACCGGCTCCCCCACCTGCACCTCCGCCTGCTCCCCCACCTGCGCCATCTCCAAAGAACAAGGCACTCAATCCCTCTACCAAGACAACAGCCGCTACAATGATGAAGGCATTTTGAGCCAGGGGTTGCCATTGTTCTCCCCGTTGAGCTTGGTAGATGGCAAAGAAGACAGAGCCCACAGCAGACACCCAAATGACAACACGGATTAGCCCAAATAGGAAGGTAATGATCTCACTGTCCAGATATTCCCCGAAGATAGTGTCTACCTCGTCTTCAGCCGTATCGAATATCTGAGCCAGAGCTGGATTGGCGTTAGCAGTGATGTCTAGGAATAGGAGTGTACCCAACAGAAGCCCCAGTGTTCTATACCCTCCCAAGCGTTGAAAACAAGGATGAGAAGCAATCGCTGCTATTCCTTGATTAACAGCACCTGGAAAGCGCAAGCAAAGACAACCGATAGCGACTGCAAAATGAAGTGCCAGTGGAAACTGAAATACCAGAAATAATCCACCAATTCCTAATGACATGAATGCTGGAAGAGACAGCGATCGAACAAAATATCTACCTTTGCTAGAAGGCTTGGGAGAAAAACGAGTATTAATCATATTGAAAATTCCTGAAACGAAAATCAACAATCAAGTTGAAAATCAACACGAATTCACACAAAGCAATGTGTAGCCTTGCATTGAACCTTGTATAGAAAATTCTCCTCACGACCTAACCCGAACTGGGTCGAGCGCAGTCAATCGCAGTAACGATTCAATTCCTCAACCGACAAAAACAAACAAGCTTTCTTTCTTGAGGCGGTCAGCAGCGTAGAGAATTGTACCGGAACACTCAAGATAACCTGCATAGCTGCTACCCCTTCAAATACTCAGATACTTAAAAGGTGGTAGATTGCGCCCTAAACGAAATCAGTCAAATGAGGATGCAGAGAAAAGATAGAATCACGAGAATCCTAGTCGTAACCCTTGAAGCAGTAGGAGCAAAAATCAATGTCCTACGAAAAGCTATTTATGTTGTACTTAAGGTAATAGTCCAACAATTTGCAGCAACCCGCAAGAGACTTTAAACTTACTTAGGAATTCGGTGTACTTTCTTAAAGTCTATGAGCTAACCTGTGGGTTACAGCATCAGTCATGGCTTGGAATATAGCTTCCTCATTCCGAGTTTATGGGGAACAAACGGATCGAGTATGCCAAGCAGCAAGTTTAATCTTGAAGTCTTCTGGTGTAACCAAGCTGGCATCTTTATCCTACGAAGTAGGACAATCCTACAATAAAGTCAATATAAAGTGACCTTAGCTTCCAATCCACGCACCATAGGGTTTCTATAAAATCGCTATCACGTTATTTACTTCCCCAGCAACGAGATTTACGATGACATCAGTTGCACTGATGGATATTCGGCTAGATGTCAAGCTCCAAGAGTAAAGATGGAGGAGCACCTTCCAATCCCAAGCCAGGACAAGATGAGAACCCAGAAGGGGCTTGTCGTCCTACTTTTTATATGAGTACGGATCTGTTAGCTGCGATCGAAGCCCAATCGGTGGCGGAGGATAAAAAACGATCGCCCTTTGTGGCTGAGGTATTAGAGTTCCTGCTGACTTCTCCGGTGGGTGAGCAATTGCGGGAGAATGCTCAGAAACATCGTCGTAGCCTGATGCATGAACTAGAGAGCAGCCTGGTGTTGTTCAATGATCATATTCCAACGGCTCGGATTGTGGAGTTGGCAGAAGCCAGTCAACGACATCCCGATCAGATGCTCGTTCGGCTCATATTGTTAGGACTGCGAGTGTATGAACGGGCGATCGATCGAATGGAAGCAGACATTGAGGGCAGCAACGAGTTGCCTTAATCTTGAAATTGCTTAATCTTTTTCAACAAATATTCCGGATAGTTAAGAATCTTAATGTATCAATAGACAAATGAAAACTACTGATACTCAAAGTCTCATTCATCTGTGAACTACTGACTGAGGTAATTTAGCTCCGTCGCAGAGCGGATTGCCTGATGTTTGCAATTTAAGACAAGTACAGTTTGACAATATCGCTGTGTTTAGCAATTGATACAGCTTGGGGCTTGAGAACTTTGCTTTTCAAGCAAGTTGTTAAGAATTCCGTTTTGCTTGTCTTCGACCGTTCGGATTTTAAACTACGATGGGTCGATATTTGACTAGGCGCTATGTGGCAGTCGATTGGGATGAGGTAGTCAGGTTAGCAGGTCTCGACCAAACGCCGATCGCAGAGATTCGTTACACTGCTGACGCGGAACTGATTCATCGCACTGAGTGGTGGGCATGGTGGTCGGATGAGTTGTTGACAATAGCGATCGGGCTACCAGAATCGCTCCAGCCTGAAGGATTGTCTCCAGATGCAGTAGAGTTGATTACCGACGTTTGGGAAAGTAATTCTCTAGCCCCTCAATGTGAATGGACACTGCTAGCACAGGTGCAACGTATCTTCAACATAGAGTTGGTGGTGCCATCCAGCCAAGGAAGTGATCGATCGCAAACTTGGGAGCGGCTAACAGTTGAACTGGGTAATGGGCAACAGAGAATACTATACCGGGTCTGGATGCGAGCGGATGAAGGGTATTCGTGTCAGATTCGTACAGAACCACCAGAATAACAGAGTGAGTTAGTCAAACTTCTCCAACAGCATAGGCATGACACGCGATCGGGTTGAATGCCAAGATAGTGGAAATTCTAGACCTATCTTCCCTACCCGATTTTTGAAGGAGTTTAAGCATCTTGCTGCCGTCTATTTTTGATACCTGTATTCCCAGAGAAGAGATTCTGGCTGGAGAATTGTCGCTTGATCTCTTTGCCGCGAAACTCCGACTGGTTGTGGAGGGGAGTGCTCCCAAAGTTTATCAAGATCCTCAAGTCTTCTTTGCCAATACGTTCCCCACCGATGGCTTAAAAACCTTGATTTCAGAGGTGTTTGGTCGGTTGATGGGAGCATCCGTTGGTTCCCCGATCATCCGCTTGGAGACTAGCTTTGGGGGTGGGAAAACCCATGATGAAATTGCGCTGTGGCACATTGCCAAGCATGGACGGCACATTGCAGGATTAGAGCGCTTTGTCGAGCATTTGCATTGGATTCCAGACCATCCGATTCAAGTCGCGGCGATCGCCTGTCAGGATCTTGACCCCGTGAATGGAGTTTATCACTCTGAAACCGGCATCACAACTTATACGCTGTGGGGTGAGATTGCCTATCAAATTGGTGGAGTTGAGGGCTATAGCCTGTTGCGGGGATCGGACGAGAAACGGGTCAGCCCTGGCACCGTTGTATTGGAACGATTGACAAAAGGACAACCAACTCTGATTGTGCTCGATGAGATTGCTCGCCATTTACGTGCCGCAAAAGCAACCCCGGTGGGAAATAGCGACTTGGCAGCCCAGGTCGTCGCCTTTTTGTTCTCGCTGATGGATCTGGCGGCAGCTTGCAACAACCTGGTTTTTGTCTATGCCCTGGCTTCGTCCTCCGATAGTTTTGGAGAAGAAACGATCGAGATTCGAGAAGCCATTCAAGCCTCTGCTCGGCAGGAGCGTGTCCTTAGTCCGAGTACAGACGTAGAAATTTACAACATCGTCAAGCAACGAATTTTCAGCAGCGTTAACGATAAAGCAGCAGAAGCAGCGGCACGGGAATACCTGGGAACCTATCGAGCCAGTCGCCTCACGTTGCCAGATGGTTGCAAGGATAGTCATTACGCTCAGGTGATTCAGGACAGTTACCCCTTTCACCCAGAGCTATTCAGCCTGCTGACGAAGAAGATTGCATCCATCCCCAACTTCCAGCGCACGAGAGGGGCTTTGAGACTGTTTGCCAGAGTTGCCCGCTTTCTCTGGAGAGACCCATCTGTGTGGACTCCGTTGATTCATCCTCATTGTTTGCCGGTTGGAGTTGACGAGGAGATCACGAGCGACTTAACCTCTCGCTTGGAGCGTCCTTTGATGCGGTTGCCCATTCAAGCAGATATTTACAATCCAGATGGACGAGAGGCCCACGCTCAACTTCAGGATCAGGAATGGTTGGCGGCAGGCAAACCTCCTTTCTCTAGTTGGGTGAGCAGAACGATTTTCTTGCACTCGATCAACCAGGGAATTACGGCTGGGATTCGCCGTCCTGAATTGAACTTGTCCCTGCTGATACCAGGAGTTGAAGTTGGGTTTATGGATATCGCTTTGGAGCGGCTCAGTTCTGTGGCCTGGTATCTGGACAATGACCCGGTGACTTCGATCGCCCGCTTCAAGGAAGAACCTTCGATCAACAAAATTATTGCTGAAGAAAAGGAGCAAGTCGGGCGCAGTGAGGCAAAGGATGACTTGCGATCGCGCCGTGACACCATCTTTGCTGATAAGTTCTTCAAGCTCATTCCGGCTCCAGAGAGTCCAGGAGATGTGGATGATGTGGCTGAACCCGTTGCGCTTTGTCTGATTGACTTTGACGAGGATACCGTCAAGAGTTCCACCGATGAACCACCTGGAGTCGTAGAGCGCATCTTCAATAACACCGGAGATTCTGGCAAGTTTCGCACGTTTCGCAATCGGCTGCTGTTTCTGGTGGCGAATCGGTATGAGTTGGAACGGGCGATCGAGAATGCCAGGGAGTACCGCGCCGTTAAGAACATCCTCAACTCTGCCAATCGACTAGAAGACCTCTCAGAAAGCCAGCAGAAGCAGCTTAAGGATAAAGCGGGCAGCATGGATCTGAGCGTGCGAGTGTCGCTTACGAATGCTTATCGCCATTTGTTCTACCCGTCCAATGATCCGGTTAAAGCAGCAAAGGGACTGATGCACTATCCCCTTCCAGCTCAAGATGTTGGAGATGTGAAGGGCAAGAATAACCAGCAAGAAGTGATCCTGAAAGCCCTGAAGGATTGCCAGAAGGTGCGCTCGGAGGATGCCCTGCCTTTTGCTCCTGCCTATGTGCTGCAAAAGGTTTGGCCGTCTGGATTGGACTCCTGGACGACAAAGGCACTGCGGGAGGCGTTTGCCAAAGATTTGGGGTTGAATATTTTGCTGGATGCCGAAATCTCAAGACTACGAGATACGATTCGGCAGGGTTTGCAGACGGGGCAATGGGATTTGAAAGTCGGTGAGCGGGTGTTCATCAAAACGGATGAAGGCTTGCCTGCATTGCCAGAGACGATCGAATTTTCCGAGCGCATGGTGCTGTACCGTCGCGGTATTTTGGAACCTCCCAAACCGAGGGAAATTGAATTGAGTGCCCAGGTGATGCCCAGTACCGAAGCGACCAAACCTGTGCGAGTACGTTGGCGGGCACAGGGAGCACTGACCGTTAGTTTGTACCAGGATGGTAACTTGTTGGGGCAAGCTTACCGACCTTCTGATGAGTACGAAGGGACGATCGCTCAAACCACTGTGTTTCGGGTTGTGGCAGACTACGGCAATGGTGAAACCGCACAAGCAGAGACAATGGCAAAGGTTGTGGTTTATAACAACGGCGGCACGGGTGGTAGTCCAACGGTTAGCAACGGTTCCACCCTTTTCGCCATCAAGCCAGAGCAGTTTGATTTGGAAGGAACCCCGAACAGTGTGTTTAGCGGATTAGGCGATCGTGTCCACGATCACAAGGTCAAGGGGATTACGGCGTTAGAACTCTCGGTCAGTCAGGTGATGGATTACCGGAAGCTCACAACCGCCCTGCCTTTACTAGCAAAATTCCCCATCCAGATTGATCAAACCGTCACAATTCAAACCGGAGATCAGTTTGTCCGGCTGGAGTATCAGGGAACGATGCGAGGCTTTCAGAGTTTTTTGACTCCGACCAATGCTTTGTTGAGCAGTCCCGATGTGCAGGCAAATGTCATGCTGAAGCTAGTAGTGGAGTTTCCATCCCCTGTGGAGCCAGAAGGGCAGGAAATTCGAGCGATCGCTCAAACATTGAGTCGAAATCCAGTCGATCGCGTAAACTTGATAGCACGAGTAACATATTAGTTCTGTAGGGCTACTGCCCATTGTCTGTCTGTTGTGTTGCCTCCCGTCTATGCAGGAATTTCAGCTTCGCGTTGTTCCAACTGACAATAACAACTTTGCCCTGGAGTTGTATCAGTGTGCCTATAAGAAGGCAGGCGAGAAGAAGCGCCCTGCGGCGAAGCGGATTGGGCGACTGAGGGGGCAGGCATTAGTACAGGCACGACAGGCAGTTTATGACTGCTTAAAAACAAACGGCTATGATCCAAAAACGTTGACCAGTTCCCGACAGACCCCTTATACCCTGAGTGAGGAATCGGGGGTGAATTTGGCTTTACTGTTTCAGACCTTGCAACCACTCTCGAAGCCTGAGCGAATTGCCAATATTGCTGCTGGGGTGCGATCGATGAGCAATGAGGAATCGCACTATTGGTTTGCGAAGGTATCGAATGGCAAGCGGAGCCAAGCATTAAGAGCAATTCGGGTATTGCTAGGAGATTGAGCCATCAACTACCGTCGTATTCTGTCCAAGTAGACTTCAACGAATGGCATATTCTTTCCAGGGAATAGCGTGAATTGGCACTCTTGCCAGAAAACGAGTAATGTCTTTACGTCCGTAGTAGGTTGGAATTCCCACGGAATCCTGTGCCATCAGCACTATGGGTATTCCTGGGAAATAGGGTTGAAAGGATCGAACCATCCGCTCTGCCTCAGATGATTGATTAAGGATGTGTCTTTTAACGATCACGATAGCAAAAGTAACCCCTTGCTCTTTAAGCATCGCACCTTGAAATTTCATTCATACCTCCTTGACAAAAACATTCCATAGTGGCGGCTGGAAACTTTTGACGACTATTGAGTAGAGGAGTGGCACGAGTTCAAAAAGTTGATGCCACTCCTCCACCGACCAATAATCCAATCTGAGCTATTTAGAGCCTTTGTGTTTTGTTGGATCAACGAGACGGTAACGTTGACCTGCCTGTGGAGTGGGAGGCAAAGGTTCACCCTTAGTGACCGTCCTTTCCTCTCCGGTGCCACCACCACGGGAACCCGTAATCTCGTATTGCCCGGAGCGTTGAGCAATTTCGCCAGGACGCTTCAGTTCTTCAGGCATCGTAATTCTCCTAAATTGAGAGTAAGTTATCAAACTAAACAAATTTTGTCTCGTTCGATATTCATACGCTAGCATAGAAAAAAGAAAAGTTGTCAAATTCGGATAGGATGGTTTTGGATGCGTTTGATTATCGAAAGTCAGGAGGGTCATGAATTATGCAGAACTAGGTCGCCGGATTCGCCAAGCTAGAGAGGAGGCTACCTTGTCTCAAGATGTTGTGGCACAGCATCTTGGATTGACTCGTTCTGCTGTGTCGTTAATTGAAAGCGGCAAACGGAAGGTAGATAGTCTAGAGCTTCGTTCTTTTTCTCAGTTAGTTGGTAGGAGCGTTGCCTTCTTCCTGGATGATGAAACAGCTACAGTTAAGGCTCAGTCTTTAGATGACGAAGATCCAACCCAGATTCTTTTCAGCGCCAATCAGGTTGTAGATATTTCACAGGATCGTTCTCAAATCGAACGATTCGCACAGTTTCATCGAGAGTTCGTGCATCTTGCTCGAATGCTAAACCGAATGCCAGGTCAATGTTCTACTCAGCCGCGTTATAACGTCTACAAGCCGACTCCAGCGGCTGCAAGATGGATGGCAAATCAGGAACGTGCTCGGTTAGGATTGCCGCTTTCTAGTCCTATCCAGGATATGCGGAGCATCCTGCAAAGCCAGGGTGTGAGAGTCATGGGATGGGAGCTGGTCACACCAAAGCTCGGAGGATGTTTTATTTTTTCGCCAACGCTTGGTTCATTTGTCCTGGTTAAACGCAATCTGAGAGACTATTCAGCCAATATGGTCAACTTTGTATTGGCTCATGAGTATTGCCACGACCTGATTCATCGGCAGCAGAAGGGGATTACTTGTGATCCCAGCAGGCATTATCGTAAGCCTGAGGAGTATTTTGCTCAATGGTTTGCCGCCAATTTTTTGATGCCAGAAGAAGCTTTGGTTCCTCGTCTACAGAGATATCTGGAGCAGGGTGAAGGGGTGATTACGCCTGAAACTGTGATGAACTTGGCGCTTGACTTTGGTGTGAGTTATACAGCGATGTTGAATCGGATGTCGAGTAAGGGGGTGGAACTGATTGATGCAGAGACTCGTAAGCAATTAGAAAAAGCAAAAGTGACCAATCTACTCGTTCAGATAGGGCGTACTATTCCACGCTTTGAAATCAATCAATTTCCTGTGGAGTATGTGGACATGGCATTTGAAGCATATAGCCTGGGGCAGATTAGTTTGGGTAAGTTGGCAGAATTGTTAGACGTACCGATCGAGGAGGCAAAGGCGCAATTAGAGAAACGTGGCGTGCCAATTGATCTAGGTGTGAGCAGTGAGGATGATTTGTTCCGTGACATCGAGAACGCCTGAACCTGAATCGTCACCCATCATTTTTGATAACACTGTCCTGAGCAACTTTGCTCTGGCGCAGTCTTTTGAAATATTACGGAGGCTCTACGAAGGTAGAGCCTTTATTTGTAGAGCGGTGTTGCAGGAAATTCAAGCAGGGATAGAAAGTGGTTGGAAATATCCTCAACTGCGGAGTAGAACCCGACTACAGGCAGTTAATCAGGCGATCGAAGCAGGTTGGCTACAATTTCCGGATAATGATGTAGATCCCAGTGATGAAGTTTTAGAGTTGAGACTGGCTTTGGAGTATGGTCAACGGTTTGGGGCAGGAGAAGCAGAGGCAATGGCGATCGCTCGTACTCGTGGTTGGGTATTGGCAACGGATGACGGTGCAGCAAGAAGATTTGCTCAAGAGCGAAGTATTCGCCTTACGGGAAGCTTGGGCATTCTGATCAAGGCGGCTCAGCAAGGAGTTGTTCGGTTAACCGAGGCGGATGCACTCCATGCTCGAATGATTGATGAAGGCTATCGCTCGCCTCTCCCCTACGAAAACGGTATTTCTGGCTATCTCAATCGGCAACAAACAAGGGATAACTGACCCATGACTGACTCCACTCCCAAACGCAAACCCGTCTTCATCGAAAAAATTATGCCTGTGACGCTGCTGAATGAGCAGGTGTATTACGAGCATGGGGGCAATCCCTTCAAAGGCTTGCATCGGTGGTATTCACGGAAGCCGTTGTCGTTTAGTCGAGCGAGTGTGTTGGGATCGCTGCTACCTCTGCGGATGTGACGATCGAGGAGTTTGAGTATCTGCTGGGGCTGAATCGTCGGGTGGCGGGAATGCAGGACAAGACGACGAAGCTGTATAAGACTCCGCCTTCGCCCGATCGCATCCAGAAGGTGCAGGAACTCTGTGAGCAAATGTGGGGCACGAAAACGCCAACGGTGTTGGATGCGTTTGCGGGGGGCGGCAGCATTCCGTTTGAGGCGGCGCGGTATGGGTTGAATGTGCTGGCTTCGGATCTGAACCCGGTGGCAGTGGTGACAATGAAGGCGGCGATCGAGTATCCGCTGAAGTTTGGGGCAGATCTTCAGGTGGAGATTGATAAGTGGGTGAAGTGGGTGGGGGATGAGGCAGAAAAACGTCTTGCCCCGTTTTTTCCATCATTGCCAGGGGAGAAAGTTCAAGCTTACTTCTGGGCACATACAGTCATGTGTCCTAACTGTCAGTCTGTTGTTCCTTTAAGTCCTACCTGGTGGGTTGATAAATCTCCTGCCTCTGCAAAAAAAGGTGAATGGTGTGCTGTTTACCCCATTTCTGATCTAGAAAACAAACGAGTTTGTTTTGAAATGATTCGAGGTAAAAAGGGTTCAGCAACAACCATACAAACATCTACTGGAGAATATGATCCATTAACACAAGCAACAATTAGTCGAGGTACTGGAAGATGTTTGAACTGTGGAAATATTATTGAGGACGAGGCTATTAAATCATTTGCTCAGTCTTGCGGGTTGGGTGATCAATTATATGCAGTAGCTTTTAAGAAGAGTAATGGGTCTCTTCAATTTAGAATTCCCGTAGACCTAGATTTTGAAGGTATCCAAAAAGCTGAAGAGTCTCTATCTAAAAAAAGGATTGAGTGGGAGTTATCTGGTTTCATTCCTACCCAGGAAATTCCTTCTAATACTCACAGGGGTACAGATATGTATCTCTATGGAATCTACCATTGGCAGAAATTATTCAATGACCGCCAACTTCTGACATTAGCAACCTATGTAGAGCTTATTAACGAAGCAAAGGAAGAAATTCAAAAAAGTTATGAATCTGGAGTAGCTCAGGTTTTGTTAGCCTATTTAGCCCTTGCTTTTGATCGTTGCGTTGACCGCAATTCTCGTTTGGGACATTGGAGTTCTGCTTCTAATATGTCTTTTCATGGTGCTTTGGCACAGCATTCCCTGAACTTAATGTGGAATTATTATGAAACTACAGGAAGCTCTAGATTGTGGCAATCGTATTCTCAGAGCATAAGAAATGAATATAGTGATCTATGCTCTTTATTAGATGTCAGTAGTCAGTTTAATATTCTTGTTGATAAAGACTCTGCTGTTGATATTCAGGTTTCTCTAGCGTCTGCTGATAGCTTAATTCATATTGCTAACAAATCTATTGATGTAGTTGTAACTGATCCTCCTTACTATGACGCAATTAGGTATGGTGAAATTTCTGATTTCTTCTATGTCTGGCTGAGAGCAAATCTGTTAGATATTTTTCCAAATCTATTTTTCAATGAATTAACTGATAAAGATAATGAAGCGATCGCCAACCCTGGACGATTCCGCAACATGGGAGCCTCGCCCGAAGAACTTGCCAATCAGGACTATGAAGCAAAAATGGCACTCGCCTTTGCCGAATACTACCGAGTCCTGCGCGACGATGGCGTGATGACCGTCCAGTTCAACCATAAAGACTCCGGCGCATGGGATGTTCTCGCCAAATCCCTGATTGATGCCGGGTTTGAAATCACCGCATCCTGGGCAGTCAGCACCGAAAACCCACAAAACCTGCACCAGGCACAGAAAAACTCTGTCTCTAGCACCGTCCTCCTCGTCTGCCGCAAACGCGCCCCCAACGCCGGACAAGCCTGGTGGGATGACCTCCGCCCCGATGTCGCCAACCTCGTCGAACAACGCGCCCCCGAATTTGAAGCCAACGACATCACGGGCATCGACCTCTACCTGAGTGCTTTCGGTCCCGCCCTCAACGTCTTCTCCCGCAACTATCCCATCCTCGACTCCTCCGGTAACGAAGTCCGCCCCGAAGAAGCCTTTGCCGAAGCCCGTCGCGCCATTGCCAACTACCGCTTCCGCAAACTCGCCCAAACCGACACCGCTGGATTCGACCCCCTCACCACCTGGTATATGCTCGCCTGGGATGCCTTCCGCGCCCGCGAATTCCCCTTCGATGATGCCCGTCAGCTTGCCTTGGCAGTCGGAGGCTTCAACGTCGCAGACCTGGCAAAAACCTACAAACTGCTCGACTCCACCAGCGGCACCTGCAAATTCCTCACCCCCCAACAACGCCACAAAAAACGCGCCTTCTCCCTGGTCGAAGAAGAATTTTCCGCCCGCTATCTCATTGATGCCCTCCACGCCATCATCACTCTGTACCTGGAAGAACAGGCGATCGAACCCGTCCGCCGCTTCCTCAAATCAACTGGGTTACTGAGTAATGACTTATTTATGCGATCGTGGGAAGTCGCCCTCAAAGTCATCCCCCGTATCGGCGACGAACGCAAACGTATCCCCGAAGAAAAAGCTCTCGCGGATTTGTGGTTGGCAATGGATGAGATCAAAGCCAAAGTCGTCTACGTTCAGCCCGAACTAGACTTAGGGTACGGGCAGCAAACCCTGAATTTTGATGCGATCGCGGAGGATACCTAAGATGAAATCTCCTGTATTTCAAAAAAGAGATTTTTCTCAGGTCAATCTGAAAGAGGCATTTGAGCGGCTTCAACTCACTCGCCTCATTCCCTGGAAGATTGATTGTTCGGCAATCACTCCTACTGATTTCTTTTGGCAATATCTCGATCGCTTGCAGTGTTTTAGCCTTCATGAAGGAAGAGAGGCAAAACAACCCTTCATTGATGCAATCTGCCAGGAGGCACTATCGGGGTTCACTAGTCTTAAATGTTGGAAGGGTGCAGTCCTAAAGAGCAACGACTTACGCTGCAAGCTTCAATATTTGTTTACTTCAAAGAAAAGTGGCTTAGAACCCCCCTTTCTTCTTTCTATTGCTGAAGCCTATCAGGATGACTTTGAGCAGGGTTTAGCTCGATGCCTGGTTGAGATGCAAGTCTGTCAATGGCAGAACCGTCAAGCCAATCATGAAATTGATGTGTTTGGAATCGTCACCAATGGCGAAGGTTGGCGATTCTATCGACTGACTATCACTGGAGAGGTTTACGAAACCCCAGTTTATTCGGTTGGCGACATGGATCTTTTACTTGGGCGATTACGCCACATTTTTGAACGTTGTGAGCAAAACTTGCTTCAAGACATCACGCCGTAAAAACTGACTTTACTATCTGAGACTTCACATGACTAATATCATTGCGATCGCAGAAGGCATTACAACATTTCGACAGGTTGAAGAAAAATTAGGGTTAACCCTGAGTGATGCCCGTGAGTTTTTTACTGAATGGATGGATGAACAACCTCAATTAACGGAATACGAACAAACTCGTGTTGACCAGATACGTTCTAATTATCTTTATCAAGTCTCAGAAGGGATTCTTCTAGAAGAAACGATTAAGATGGTTGTTCTTTCTCCCGTACTGGAACTTGCTGGCTTCTACCAAGCTCCCTACCGATTTCGGGCAGAAGTACCCGTCGAAATTGAAGCGCTGGGTGATGACGATGAAGTTTTACGAGGTCGGATTGATGCCCTGGTGCTGCAAAATAAGCTGTGGATTGTTCGAATTGAATCAGAGAAAACAACGTTTGATTTGGAATTGGCACTTCCTCAAACCTTAGCTTACATGGCAGCAAATCCAAAGCTCGAACAAGTTCTCTACGGCATGATCACCAACGGAAGCAGCCATTTGTTTGTTAAAACTTCAGGCAAACAATATGGAACCTCTGATGTGTTCTCAACGCGATCGCAGTATCGCAACACACTTGGCGAAGTCTTGAAAATTCTGCGACATCTAGGTCGTTTAGTGGTGAGTTAAATTGCAGGAGAAATTATATGAAAGTCAGAGGCATTAAGCGTGGACAAATTATTGAATTAGTTGAGGCGATCGATATTCCCGATGGCACAGAGGTTTCTGTTGAGATTGACGATCGCCAGTTGTTAACACCTGAGCAACTTCAGAGAAGAATTCAAGAGTTTTTCAACTCACCTAAAGATCAAGCAGATCTCAAAGACTTAGCGACAACAATCGCCAAAATGGAAGCGGAAGAACGAGAAATGCTGGAACTCTACTACGGCAGTCGTGACGAGCTAGCTGATGGCGATCAGCGCCCTTTGACCAGCTTCATTGGATCTGCCAAAGGCAGTTTTGCTACTCCCGAAGACGTTGATCAGTTCATTCGTCAGGAACGTGATGCATGGGAATCTTGACGGCAATTCAAAAGTCTGTCGAATCTCCCTATTGTGATTCTGTCTGAGGTCACTCCGTGATGATTAATTTCCCCAATTGTGCCTAGGCTATGCCCTATCTCCTGCGTAATCACCCCTGGAAAATCAGCTACTCGAACGACGAAAACAATCCCGTCGCGGACTTCTACATTCCTGCGTTGGAATGTGCGATTCAGTACGATCGCAAATCTGGCTTCTTCAACAGCACCATTCTCAGCAAAGTAGCACGAGGACTGGGAGCCATGTTGCAAAACCAGGGACAGATACGGCTAGTTATGGGTTGCCAGTTCAGCCCGGAAGATTTGCAGGCAATCAAGCAGGGATACCAATTGCGAGAGGTACTGACTCAACGACTGGATGCCGATCTTCAGCCACCTAAAAACTTTGCCCAACTCAAACATTTCGAGATTCTCAGTTGGCTAATTCAGAATCAATACCTCGATATTCGCATCGCCATTTCCCTCAAGTCAGACGGGACACCCGAAGAGAGCGAACGCCAACTTGATCCTAACCGTATCTTCCACGAAAAGGTTGGCATCATTACCGACGCAAACGGTGATCAGCTTGCCTTCAGTGGCTCTAATAACGAGTCGATCGGCGGCTGGCAAGCGAACATTGAGTCTTTCCACGTCTATCTCGCTTGGGAAGGTGGGCGAGATCTAGAACGGGTGCAGCTTGAGATTATCCGGTTCGAGAAACTTTGGACGAATCAGATGCCAGGTGTGCGAGTGTTTGAAGTGCCTGAAGCCGTCAAACATAAGCTCCTACGTTACACCCCCTCTACTCAGCCTACTTGGAACCAACAAGTCGAATTTGATACCCGCCCTTTGAAGGACGTGGAGAAGGGGAGCGCAAAGGACACTGAGAGTGAGGAAGAGCAGATCCCCGCGTCTCCGTGTCTCCCTGTCGCCATGTCCTCTGAGGACTGGGAACGGGAGCATTCAGCTTTCGTGAAACTTGCCAACCTTCATCAAGAAGCAGGCTGCCTTGATTTCTCAATCAAATCTATACCCGTCAACCCATGGCCCCATCAACTCAAAATTCTTCGTCGTGTTGCTCAAGACTTTCCTCGTAGCTATCTGATTGCCGATGAGGTTGGTTTAGGAAAGACGATCGAAACTGGGCTAATTCTCCGCTACCTGCTGCTTGCCCAAAAGGTCAAACGAGTATTAGTCTTGGCTCCTGCTAGCGTTCAACCTCAATGGCAAACTGAATTACGAGAGAAATTTAATCTCCATTTCTGGTCGTTGATTCAAGGTGAACTGAAAGATCCTTACGGTTATTCGTCAATCGTCAATCGTCATTTGTCGTTTGCAGATAGCCAAGGTCAAGTGACAAATGACAATATCTGGAATACCCAAAATCTGATTCTTGCATCCAGCCATCTCATTCGTCGCAAAGAGCGGATGCAAGAACTCCTCCAAGCCGAACCTTGGGATCTCATTGTTCTTGATGAAGCCCATCATGCCCGCCGCAAAAGTCCTCAAGCTCGAAAAGACACTCCCAACCGCCTACTCGAACTGATGCGCCAACTGCGGAAAAGAACGAAAGCATTACTGCTCCTCTCCGCCACTCCCATGCAAATTGATTCGATCGAAGTCTTTGATCTACTCAGCCTGTTAGGACTAGAAGGACACTGGCAGTACAGCGACAACTTCTGCAACTACTTTGCTGCCCTGACCGATAAACCCGACCGTTTCATTCTAGAGTTCTGGCAGCAAATGTCTACGGATTATTTTGCTCTTGGTGGTCAAGCCTGTCCTCGATTACAACAGCATTTAGAAAAGAAAGACCGTCTGCTGACCTATCGCCTGCAAGACATTTGGAAAGACGGACGAAAAATCATCAATAGTAAACAGCTACTTGAAGATGAACCGTTTCTCGCAACCTCCCGCCAATACCTGACCACCAACACCCCACTGAAGGACAAAATGTTTCGCCACACCCGCGATACCCTGCGGCAATACTATCGTCGGGGACTGCTAGAGCGCGATATTCCTGTGCGGGAAGTGTGGGACAACGCAATTGTGCTGGAACCCAACCGAGAAGCAACACTTTACCGCGCTGTCAGTGATTACGTTCGTCACTTCTATCGATTGGCACAGAAAGAGAATCGCAAAGCGTTGGGCTTTCTCATGACCCTCTACCGCAAACGCCTGACCAGTTCTTTCTACGCCGTGCAACAATCTTTGCAACGCCGTCTAGATGCGCTACTCACTCAACAAGGGAACGGACTCACCGCTGATGATCTTACGGAACTGGATGATGCAGAGGATGCCGTCATTGAAGGATTAGAGTCTTATCTGGAACCGATTGACCCAAAAGAAATTCAATATCTTGAAGACCTACTGCGTCAGTTTGACAACACCGGAGAAGATACCAAATGTGCCCGCTTCATCACCATGCTACGGCGAGAATTGAACGAACGAGAAAGTGCGATCGTTTTCACCCAATACACCGACACAATGGACTACTTGCGGGACTTTCTCAGTTCTAGTTTCGGTAGCTTAATTGCCTGCTACTCTGGTCGCAGTGGCGAACTGTATCGAAACGGGAAATGGCAGACCGTGCCCAAAGAAGACATCAAACATCGCTTCCGAGAAGGAGACATTAAACTTCTACTATGCACCGAATCTGCCAGTGAAGGCTTAAACTTGCAAACCTGTGGGGTGCTGTTCAACTATGATATGCCCTGGAACCCGATGCGAGTCGAGCAGCGGATCGGACGAATCGATCGAATTGGGCAGCGGTACACTACTGTAAGAATTCATAACTTTTACTACGACGGTACAGTAGAGGCAAAGGTGTACAAGAAACTGCGCGATCGCATCAATGCCTTTGCAACGGTTGTTGGCAACCTGCAACCCATCCTGGCAACAGTGCCAACCTTCCTAGAACGTGCGGTCATGAGCGCTGATCCGCAAGAAGAAGATGTCCTGCTCTCCGAATTTGATCACACTTTAGATACCCCACTCCTTCGTCCTGCCTTGGATGAAATGGTAGTTATGGATGTAGAGGCTGATCTGACCGCAATCAGAGAACCCATTCCTCCTACACCCACAACCCCTGAGGCGATCGAACACCTGTTCACCACTTTGGCTCTGGCGCAAGCCGTTGGAGCAGTCTTTGAGCGACAAAGCTCCAATACTTGGAAACTTATGTACAGGCAGCAAACCTACGCTGTCACCTTTTACCCCGATCGCTTCGATGAGTTTCCCTCACTACGACTCATGAGTTTTGGTGAACCGTTATTTGAAGAATTGCTTCAGCACATCATCTGTTACACACCGACATCAAGCTCTGACCTTCCCTAAAGCCGATCGCCTTCTACCTGGAAAAAATAAACCCAGCAAGGTTCGCATCTGCTCTACTCATTGACATTCACTTATCCAGATCAGCCATGCGGACGAGCAATTCCAGCAATGGCATTTCCAGAACTTCGACTGGCGTGAGATTCAGTTTTGCCAAAGTTTCAGGACTCATGAGCTGCTTCACGGGTTGACGTAAATCGATCGCCCCTCGCCCCAAAGACTCGACTAGTTCGCTAGCCGATAGTCCCTTAGCACCCGTTCCCCGTGCTCCATCCGCAAGTGTCTGAAAGCCTTTCCAACCATCATCGGTAACAGTAATAGCGCGAGTTTTCTTCGGCTGGTCATACGCGAGTGGCCTGCCCTCGTGGGTCAGGTTTGCTAGGGAACGTGGATTCGTTTGGGGTTTCTTCCCTCGACGATCATCCGGATCTTTTTGCTTGGGGGTCATGACATTGCCTATTAGGATGAGCTTTCTACATTAAGCTTCTGTCCTCAGCAGATCAAGCAAGCACTCTATTTTCTATATAGAAAGTCGATAAAGAATTGTGAAATTACTGGTTTTTTAGAAGCAAACCCTTCCCTTTTATCTATTATACACATATAATATAGATAAAGCGATAGATGGATGCCGGAGCCGACAAAGTACGGGGAACCTGCTGTTACCGCAGAACTGGAATCCGGAGCAAGCCGCCCACTTGGGAGAGCCGCTATCAGGTCGATAGGAACTCCGCCAGCCGTCACGAGGAGTGTCAATAGTTTGAACTGCCCTAAAAACGCAAATGCCCTGGACGAGCTACCAACTTCCCCAGGGCAGTTTGCCTGTTCACAACAACACAGGAGGTTGTTATGACCCCATTTGAACTTGATTGTATCAGAGCCGAATCGGAAGCGAAGACCGATGCAGTCTGCCAGGATCTCTACCTAGATGGTTTAACTGATGGGGCAATGGGAGCGAAACCTCAGCGGAACGAGGAGCCTTACGTTCTAGGGTATGCCGAGGGTATCCGCCGTACCAGAGACCAGGGAATCGGTGAGATCCGCTGGAGCAGTCCCTATCAGAAGTTTGCCTTTGGCTTTGTCGATGGCATTGGCAACGGCACCGATGGCGAGAGCAACTACGAGTTTTAGACCTTGAATATTCGATTGCAACGGGGTTAAGAACAGAATCTTAGCCCTTTTTCTTTTATCTCACTACATCTACAAGGACACTCACTATGGCAACGACAACACTTCACGACAACGCTCAACAGAATGGACATCAGCGCCCCGCAACACCCATTCAACCCTCCACCACTGCTCCTTTGCCCCAACGCGATGAGTTTGATTCAGAAGCGTTTGAAGCCCAACGAGAATCCCTGCCCTATCTGCAACTGCTGAATTCTCAAGACCCTGATCAATCTGGATTCTTCATCACCACTGAAAACAAGGAGTTGGTGAATTTCACTCCCACTGAGGAGTGGACACCCCACACAGCCACGTTTCAAAATGGCACGATCGCAGAAGGCTACCGCTCTTTACTGGCGCGGTTTTTGATCCTGCACAAGTCCAAGCTGATGATGTTCGATCGCGATAACAGTGAGTTCATCGGGGTGTACCGCAAGTCTCAATACGATCGCAGCATCATGATTCTCAAGACCCGCTATTTGGTCTATGCCATCAGCAAAGACAAGCGCTTGCTCCATGATTCGCCCCTACTCCTGACGACCAAGGGTTCGTTCTCCGGTAGCTTTGGCGAGACGGTGGAGCAATTCCGCAACGACATGAGCAAAGCCTATGGTGCGGCTACTGGAGCCAAGAAGCCGAGGGGCGATCGGTTTATGGCACTGAGCATTCTCGCCGTTCGAGTCCAGCCCGAACTCAAGGGACAGTCGAAGAAATCCTGGGTCTGTTCTGTGGCGGACTATGGCGTTCCAACCGTTGAGAACTGGAAGTCCTTCTTCATTGGCTACAGACCCGAACTCAAGGAACGGATTCTAACCCAGTTCGATGAGTGGGCTGGTTTTGGCAACCCGGAACGAGAGCTTGAGGCACAAGCCCAGCGGCAACCTTCCCCTCACTCTGCCCAAGCGGAGAGCGATCAGGAGCATGAAGAGAACTTTGACGACTTTGACTACGGCTATCCAGAGGAGATTTAGCGTTTAGCAGCCGTAGTCTATCCCCAGGCTCTCCCGCTTGGGGGTTTCTTGTTCCAAGCAGCTTCAACTAGCGAGTTCAACTACCGCAAACGGCTCTACCGCAATGAAATCTGTTTTCTCTTGAGAGGTTTGACCTATGACATCCACTCCGCTTTTCATCGATCGATCCCACCCATCCGCCAGCTATCAGCAAGCCCTTTGCGATTTTGGCATCGCTGAGCTGATTGAGGCGCTGAGCAACTTCTGTGATCCAGACTTCGATGTGGGACGGATGCATTTGGAGGAGCAGGAACTAGAGCATCTCGCCACCCTCCTCATCCAACAACTCTGTGTCAGTCTCAATGGCAAGATGATGGCTGGCTACCTCAACGTCGTGAGAAATGCGGATGCTTGGACAATCACAGATTTACCCAGGCTGGAGCTAAAACCACTGCAACATCTGCTTGTCCTCCCTAAAAGCTTTCCCCACCAAACCTCAGCCCCCCGATTTCTTGATGGCGACTCGGTGTGCTGGCTATCCTTGCCAAACTGTTCCCAAACCGATCGTGGTATCGTCATTGGACGATTTTTTGCCTTTGCTTCCCATCATGGGCAGTGGGAGTGGAAGTATCTGATTTGGCTCAAAGACACTTCCAGTGGAGTCCTTGCTGATACGGCTTGGGAAGAAGATTTGGAATCACTGGAGGAGGAGAAATACCCATGACTCGTCCTCGTCCCTTGAGCGATCGCGACCTGGCACTAATCAACCTCTATGCCAACTGCCAACTGGGACTTTCTCCTCGTCGCTTCTATGCCAAGCGGGAAGTGAGCCATGAGGCGATCGCCAGCATTTGTTCCCGTTCTCCCTCCACGGTACGTCGCTGGTTTGGCAAAGGCAAACACTACCGTGCCCCAAGTTCTGATGATTTGCGACATCTGGCGCTGATGGACTTTTTATTGGAACACTATGACGAAGTTCCGCCAGACCTATTCGATCGCTTGTGTGGTTCTCCTCAACGTATCCAGCCACAGAATCCAGACTCTTCCAGCACATAAGTCGAATTTTTTCAATTGCCAGTGGCGCTGTCTTTGACAGGTACGCTACCAGTAGGCTGGCAAGTTGTGTTTTCTACAGCTCTATGAACGCTCAACCTTCCCTTTCCACTTGCGCGATCGAGGCTCGTCCTTGGGTGATCGTTTTGATTCAGCCCAATGCCCAGCGCTCAGATCTGGTTCGTTTTCGCAATCGCTCCGATGGCGAAGACCATTTGCGAAAATTGCGGCGATTTATGCCCAAGACTCAATTCGAGCTAGTGTTCGATCCGCCTGCTCAGTCACCCTTGAATTAATTGGAAGAGGTAAGCCAAATGACTCCAGTTTTGATCCGCCTGTGTGCTGCCCTATGGGTTTGCCAAGAAGCCGAGCAGAAGCGACCAGAATTTGTGGATGATTTGACGTGGCTGCGGGAGTTAGATGGCACGATTACTGCCCTCTCGCATGTTCCCGCCCCCAACACCACGATTGTTCTGAAGAGCAACTACGGTGATATTCCGACACGGGTCATCACGGTGCGAACAGAGGCGACCTCTAATGAGTTAACAGGTAGCGTCATGCCTGTTATCTTCGTTATTCCTGAAGATCACCTTTAGGAATCTACCCCTAATCTTCCAGAGTTGTTTGATCGGTCAATCCGAAAGAAGGAACCTGGATATGCGCGATCGCTCCTGCATAATGCTCCTCAATGACCGCTACTGAAGTACCGCACCAATCTGCCACTCGCCTGGATATAATCCCACTTTCCAAACAAAGTGTAATAAATGTGTGCCGACAGTTGTACTGAGGCAAATATTCCTTCACCTTGCCTGCTTCCACCAATTTTTCCACCACGGGTTTCCACACCCGGTTGAGGAAGTTGTGGGTGTCAAGCTCCTTGCCCCTTCTAGCCGGAAATACGAGGGAATTTGGATCGGGATGCTCTGGTCTGACTGCCTCAAAGATAGCTCTTAGCTCCTCATTGATGGGAAAATTGATGGGAAAGTAGCGAGGTGTGTCGGTTTTGGTTGTTTTCCGAATGCGAACATCAGTGGCGACAGCTTCGCAGATGTAGATCTGGTTCTTCTCAACATGCTTCCACTTAAGGGCGATCGCTTCTTCAGGTCTGCAACCCGTATGAAACAGAAATTTGACATAGGGAGCATAGTAGGAATGGGAAATCGGAGAGTATTTCGAGCAGTAAGTGTTATGTTCAAACGCTGAAATAATTGCCGCTACACACTCTTTGGAAAACGGTTTGCGAGACACTTTGCTCGCCTTTTTCGTCTTCACTTCCTGAGCCAGTTCTTTGAATGGATTCTCGGAGATCAGTTTTTTTCGGATTGCCCAGTTGCAACAAGCACTAAGCTGCTTCAGGGTTCGCTTGGCTGTTTCTGCGGCAAACTCACTCAGCAAGTGAGCTTGAATGGCAATGGCATCCTCTAAATAGGGCTTGGGGAACTTCCGGATGCGTTTTTCAATCTTGCCGTAGTCTCTAATAATTGTTGTCTCTTCCAAATGCGCCTGCTGAAACTGGGTGTATTTCTCCCACAGGTCAAGCAGTGATGTTTTGGGGACGGGAAGCGGTGCAGCAGTGTTGGCAACACTCAAGGCATTTTGAGGCTTGTACTTCTCCAGGGTTGGATCAAAGCGCTCATAAATGATGTCTGACTCAATAAGCTTGGCTTTTGCCTCTGCCACTTTCCGATTAACTTGAGTGTCTGCCAAGCCGAGTGTTAAATAATAACGCCTACCCCCGTAATGAAACCGAAGTTGTAACCGATCGTGGGTGGAAATGACAGAAACCATTCCCTTGCTTTGGCGTTTCCTGGGTTGCATAATAGCGCCTCCGAAGTAGTCGGGTTATTAGCAATCTACAAAGTCCATTTGCAATTTCAGGCTGGGTTACCATCATAGTAGTTCATCTGTACTGATTTTTTCCACCAAACTTCCACCACTTTTTACCCCAAACTCCACCGTTTTACCCTAAAAAAATTTCAGGAGGTCTTGGAATGACCTCCTGAAATGCCTTTCAGAACTTGATTTGGTTGATGGCTCAGGCGGGATTTGAACCTGCGACCTTGGGCTTATGAGTCCCCTGCTCTAACCACTGAGCTACTGAGCCAAAAGTTTTAATGTGTACTTATGCCATAATTAATTGTAACTAAAAGTTTAACTAAATACAAGCTTCACTTGAGCAAATCAGCTATTCTCATTTTCAGGCACCAAGGAAATCACCTGAGCCTGCACAAGTTCTTCAAGGTTGCAACTGACAGTAAAGATTGGTATTGCGTCAATGATTATTCCACCGTGACTGACTTCGCCAAATTGCGCGGCTGATCCACATCTAAGCCCCGATGGGCAGCAATGTGATAGGACAGTAACTGTAACGGCACAACCGCTAGGATTGGAGACAATAATTCTTCTACATCCGGCACAGTCAATACATCATCAAAAATTTCAGTTGCGTGTGGATCATTGACGGGTGTAACTCCAATTAGGCGAGCGTCACGGGCTTTGGCTTCTTGGGCGTTGGAGAGTACTTTTTCATACACGCTGCCAGGCATTGCGATCGCCACCACCGGAACTTTTTCATCTAATAGAGCGATCGGCCCATGCTTCATTTCACCAGCCGGATAGCCTTCCGCATGAATGTAGCTGATCTCTTTGAGTTTTAATGCTCCTTCAAGTGCAATAGGAAAGTTGATACCACGTCCTATAAAAATGAAATCTTGAGTTTCTGAAAATTCGTGTGCCAATTCCTCAATTTGTTTCTCTTGAGTTTCCAGAATAGCTTCAATCTGTCCTGGTAATTGTCGCAATTGCAGAATGATCTGTTCCAATCGATCGATCGACAAGGTTTGCCGTCGATAGGCTAAATCAAGCGCCAAGCCGTAAAACGCCATCAATTGAGCAGTAAATGATTTGGTCGCTGCCACGCCAATTTCAATTCCTGCATGCATATCAATTGCATAATCTACCAAACGAGCTAATGTGCTTTGCATACGGTTGGTAATGCCTAGCAAACGTGGTTGAAACCGATCGTCCAAATCGGCACGACGCTGTTTTTCCATATTCAAAGCAGAAATGGTATCAGCGGTTTCTCCCGATTGCGTTACACCAATGGTTAGGGTATTCGGTGTTAAGGGCGGCGGCGCATAGCGAAACTCTGAAGCATATTGGACTTGAGCGGGGATTCCAGCTAATTGTTCAATCAAGTATTTGCCAATTAAACTGGCGTGCCAACTAGTCCCGCAAGCAATAATTTGCACCTGTTCCAAATTGGTATAGAGTCCGACAGGTAAGCCCAGGTTAATGGGATTTGTCGATCGATCGGTCACCCAATCAAGATTGAGGTAATGATCCAAGCATGTTCGTACTACGCCCGGTTGCTCATAAATTTCCTTCAACATGAAGTGGCGGAATCCATGCTTTTCGGTGGCAGTTGAAACACCGCTAAGCAGATAGGGATGTTTGCGTAGGCGCGTTCCCTCAAAGTCATAGACCGATACACCCAGCGGCGTCAGCGTGGCCATTTCGCCGGTTTCCAGCGTCACTACCGCTTGCGTGTGCGGCAGAATTGCCGGAATATCCGAAGCGCAGAAAAACTCTCCTTGCCCAAAGCCAATCACCAACGGGGCCGACTCCTGTCGGGCAATCACAATTTCATCGGGATAGTCTGTACAAATGAGAGCAACCGCAAACGAACCTTCCAGTTGATGTACTGCACGGCGCACCGCTTCTGTGAACGGAGAAAGATACTGCTCCAATTCACAATTGGCTTGCATTTGGTCAAGTTGATTAGCAACTAAGTTGGGAATGACTTCGGTATCTGTTTCGGTAACAAATTCATAACCTTTTTGCTTCAAATCTTCCCGCAATTCTCGGTAGTTTTCTATGATGCCGTTTTGTACGACCGCCACTCGTCTAGACATATCGAGGTGTGGGTGCGCATTGTGTTCTTCAGGCTTCCCGTGTGTAGCCCAGCGCGTATGCCCAATACCAATCCAACCGGGATAATCATGTCCTACTAGTTTAGTTTGCAGATTGTGCAGTTTTCCCTTCGCCCGCACACAGTCAATTTTCCCCTCAAACAGTGTGGCAATTCCGGCCGAGTCGTAGCCTCGGTATTCCAGCTTCCGTAGCCCCTCCAAGAGAATTCCGCTAGCTGGCTGTGTTCCGATGTAGCCGACAATTCCACACATAGGGGCAATACCTCCACTCAGGACTGAAATTGAGACCGAAATTGACTGACCCTTATTCTAGTCCCTGATCGTTTTGAAAACCATGTCACGGCAAACCGATTGTATCCCGATCGACCTCCGTTCGTTCTTATCCCTTCATCACTCACCACGTGGGACTCACTGCACTCTGGACATTGGTTGACTGGAAAATCTTTTCCGGCGTTGCTGAATTCAAGTCGGATTTGCCTTCATCCCCGTATTTCTTCTCCTACACGAGGCGAAGGGACTTCAACTCCAAACCCCGATCGAAAGCCCCTTGTCTGCTCTGGACGGGATCGAAATGAGGGCAGTTTGAGGGTTGTTAGTCAATCAACTCCAGGACTTGATTTTCAATCTACTGTAATTTCTCATAAGCAATTACATGAGATGGTGAAGCATTCGATACCATAGGAAAGCAAATTTGAATGTTTGTTCATGCCAGTTGGACATAAAGATCGTAAAATCGCAGCCCTGCTTGCTCTCATCAGTACCATTCCGCCGTTGCCTTCCGGACTGCACAAGTTCTACCTAGGGCAAATGCGTTGGGGCGTTGTCTACTTGCTGCTGTCTTGGACTCCTGTCCCCAAGATAGCTAGTGCGCTAGAGGCATTCTGGTATTTATTTCAAGATCCAGAGGAATTCGATCGTTACTTTAATTCCAACTTACAATCGATGGACACCATTGATGTAGCGGCTGTGTCAGCACAGTCAGTTACCACGGTGGTTCCTGCTCACGTGAATGCGGTAGCTGAGGCTCTACGCCAACTCGAGCAACTGCGCCAAGATGGACTGATGTCTGAATATGAGTTCGAGCAGAAGCGCCGGCAACTACTCGATCGACTGTAAGAAAGGATGAAGGATGAAGGACAAAGGATTTCTGGGGCGATGGCGTCCATCTCGATCGCGGCGATTGACTGATCCCTACTATCGGTTTCAATCGCTAGAGGAAGTGCAGATCGCAGCTAAGCAAGGCGTGCGAATTGATGTCAATCAGGCGAGCGTGGACGATTGGTTGCGCTTACCAGGGCTATCGATTCATCAGGCTCGAACGTTGGTCGAATTAGCGCGATCGGGGGTAGCATTTCACTGTACCGATGATGTAGCCGCGGCGCTGAGTGTGCCAGTTCAGTCATTGCGCCCATTGGAACCGATTCTGCAATTTTGCTACTACGATGCGGAGAGTGTGAGCACCTTTCAGACGGTGAATCCCAATACCGCTTCGATTGAACTGCTGCTCCAGGTTCCGGCGATCGATTTGTCTTTAGCCCAGGCAATTGTGCAAAATCGGCAGCAACAAGGAGCCTATCGATCGCTGTCGCAATTCCAACAGCGTCTTGGACTAGCGGGGACACTCACCGCAGAAATAATGCATTATCTTCGGTTTTAAGGGGTCCAAGGCGATTGAGTGGAAAAAAGCGAAACACGGCTCGACCGATGATATTTTCTCGAGGCAAAAAGCCCCAAACATGAGAATCGTTACTATTGTTGCGGTTGTCTCCCATGACAAAATACTGCTGGGCTGGCACGCGAACTGCTGGCATGTCATAAGCCGGAGGCTCTGCTACATATGGCTCGACTAGGGGGTGCCCATTCAAATACACACATCCAGTTTGAATTTGCACGACATCGCCCGGTGTTCCAATAATGCGCTTAATAAAGGCCTTGTCGGGAGCATAACCAAATTCTTGCAATTGCAGCGGTGGATCGAAAACAACAATGTCACCGGTTTGAGGCGATCGCAGGTAATAGCTTACCTTCTCCACCACCAACCGATCGCCAATTTCCAGCGTTGGCACCATCGAATCAGAGGGAATGTAGCGCGGCTCGGCAATAAACAGCCGCAGAATTACAGCCAATACCAAGGCGATCGCTAGAATTTGCAGGTTCTCGCGCTGCGGTTTAGACAATCGCGACCACCAACGACCCGGCAACCTTGACTCAGCTTTAGCCTGATCGGGGGAAGAACCCGAAGGATTAGTCAATGAAGGCAATTCAGTGGATTGCTGGGTGCCTAAATCTGGTTGTTCAGAAGCCATAGCTGCGCGAAATGTGAACCATGATGAACGGACAAATACTGTTCCCTGCTGATCTTGCCATGAGACGGCGAAATTGGCGATCGACTTAGGGCGCGTCATTAATTGAAATGAGACCTTTGAGAAGTCAGAGTTATCGCGCCCAGTCTAACAAACCAAGCTAGGGACCCCCTTAACTAGCCATTGGGGTTCTAGCTTGAATTGATGGTAGCCCCTAGTAGCCTTCCGGAAAGCGTGACAGTGCGTTTGGTCTTTCTAGAATAGTTGTATTCAATTTAGCGTGGAGCAAATGTCCTATGATGACTAATTCAGACGCTTGGTATGTGGTGAAGCAACCAGACGGGCACTGTGAGATCGTGCGATTGGATGCAGGTCAAGCGCTTTCCGCGGCTGCCCAATCAGATCAGCCGGAGCAAACCGAACCAGAACACTGGGGCCCGTTTGATTCTCAAGGACAAGCGATCGCCCGTCGAGTGGGTCTGATTCGCGCGGGCAAATGTCAACCACTTTAGGAGTCTATCAGGTTGGAAAGTGCTGAGAAGCAAACTCTAAGCAATGAACGATGGCTCAATTCTTAGATGATTCCACTCAGCACTCTCTCAATTGACAATTGATAAATAAGTAGCGGAACTATTGAGAGGCCTGTCTGCGGTTCTGCTGCCCAGCAATCAACTGATCTAGTTCTTGCAAGGCACGAATGTATTGCAGATCTTCATCGGTCCCAATTTCATTGTTCACTCCAAACAGGTTTTGCCGCTGTTCATCTGTGAGTTCGACGGCAATATCCGGTGAAATGCCCTGATGGTTAATATCTGTACCGTTTGGCGTCAAATACTTCGCCACCGTTACGGCTAAACCCGAACCATCATTCAAACCACGCACAGACTGCACAAGTCCTTTGCCAAAGGTTTGGCTACCCACCAGTACAGCACGGCCGTTATCTTGCAAAGCACCGGAGAGAATCTCGCTGGCGCTGGCCGAGCCGCCATCGATGAGCACCACTAATGGCTTATCGGTCAGGGCTGTACCATTGGCAGTTTCCTGCTCAGACACTCCCTGGCGATCGACTGTAGAGACAATTACGCCCTCATTTAACCACATCCGCGCAATGTCAATGCTGGCATAGAGCAATCCACCCGGATTAATCCGCAGGTCTAGCACATAGCCATCCACCGCTTGTGACTCTAAATCTTGAATTGCTTCCCGCATTTCATCCGCTGCATTGGCGCTGAATTGACTAAGGCGAATGTAACCAACTCTAGTGCCGTCTGCTTCAGTTTGCAGAGAGTACCGCACCGGATGCAGTTCAATCAAGGCACGCTTCAAGGTATAGTCCAACTCTTGATTGCCACGCCGAATGGTAATATTGACCTCTGTGCCCACCGGACCGCGAATTAGCCCTACTGCCGTATTAGTATCCATGCCTTCGGTGCTTTGACCGTCGATCTTGATAATGACATCGCGAGCTAAAATGCCAGCTTCAAAGGCAGGAGTATCTTCAATTGGAGACACCACCACGAGTTCCTTAGTCTCTTCATCTTGGGCCAATTGAATGCCTACCCCCGTCAACTCGCCCGATGTATCAATCTGCATGTTGCGGAACTCTTGTGGGTCCATGAAGCGGGTGTAGGGATCGTCCAAGCGTTCCAGCATCTCGCGAATCGCATCATAGGCCTGTTCGCGGCTACTATAAGCCCGTCCAAGATATTCCTGCCGTACGGCCCTCCAATCCACTTGATTAAACGAGCCATCAACGTAGTTGCGATCGATTAACTGCCAAACCTCGTCGATTAATTCTTTGGGACTCTCTTGAAAAAAGGCTTGTCCTTGAGAAGAATGCAAGCCTACACCAGTCACAGCAACCGCAGTAACAGCGACCGCAGTTGCGCCTAAAACGAGTCCACGCTTTGTCATACTCATAGTTCGCTTGAATCAGAGTGGAGGAAATAAATTACAAGGCAGGTACGCCCAATCTAACACAGGCTACAGGAAACAACCGTTAAATTCGACGTAACAAACAGCCGAGAGAGCATCAGAACCCTTGAACGAATCCTTGCCATGCCTAAGGATCAACCCAACGTCCATCTGCCTTAATTAAATTGATCAACTCCTCAACTCCCCTATCTTCGGGAACCTTTTTGATTTCTTCGCGCCCCCGATACAGCGCGATGTAGCCCGCTTGCTTGCCCACATAGCCATAGTCGGCGTCGGCCATCTCGCCTGGGCCATTCACAATACACCCCATAACCGCAATATTCAACCCCGTAAGGTGGTTTGTGGCGGCCCGAACCTGATGTAAAACTTCTTCCAAGTTAAACAGCGTTCGACCGCAAGATGGACAAGCCACATATTCCACCATTGTGCGTCGAAGTCCTAGAGCTTGCAAGATGCTATAGCAAACTGGGATTTCTTTTTCAGGGGCTTCGGTCAGTGAAACGCGAATCGTATCACCGATGCCTTCTGCCAGTAATGTGCCAATCCCGGCTGTAGATTTGATGCGGCCATATTCTCCATCTCCTGCTTCTGTTACTCCTAGATGCAGCGGATAATTCATACCCAGTTCATCCATGCGCTGCACCATCAGGCGGTTGGCAGAGATCATCACAGGTACATTGGACGCTTTCAAGGAAATTTCTAAGTTATAAAAATTCAGCGATTCGCAGATACGAATAAATTCCAGCGCCGACTCTACCATGCCTTCAGGCGTGTCTCCGTAGGTAAACAGCATCCGTTCAGCCAGCGAACCGTGGTTAACGCCAATACGCATCGATTTATTTTGATCTCGCAGAGACACGACCAACGGTTCTAGAGTTTCGCGAATGCGATCGCCAATTTCATCAAATTCCGCCTGGGTATATTCCGTGCGATCGAGCTTGGGCTTCTCAAACACATAGAGACCCGGATTAATTCGCACATTATCAACATGTTTGGCTGCTTCTAGCGCAATTTTCAGACCATTATGGTGAACATCTGCCACCAGGGGAACAGGCTGATATGTAGTGAATACACGGTGGCGAATTTCTTCCATGGCCTTAGCATGGGCCATGCTGGGCACTGTCACCCGCACAATTTCACAGCCAATCTCATGCAATCGCCGAATCGCTGCCACTGACGCATCAATATCCAGCGTATCTTCATTGATCATTGACTGGACCGCTACCGGATGACCACCGCCGATCGTAATGCTGCCGACAGGAACGGGGCGCGTTTGGCGACGTTGAATTTTGCCGTCGGTAGCGAGGCAAATAGAGGAAACTTTCGTTGTAACAGGAGTCGGAAGAGTCTGCATACCCTATCAAATGAGTGGTGCGATATAAAACACGAAACCGGAAACCAAGGGAATCAAGTCGCTACGATTGAGCGGTTGAGTCTTAAATACAAGAGCGAAAACAGGATTGATGAAACGAACAAATAACTGAGGTAATTGCCACAGTT
This sequence comes from Thermocoleostomius sinensis A174, assembly GCF_026802175.1. NCBI lineage: Bacteria > Bacillati > Cyanobacteriota > Cyanophyceae > Oculatellales > Oculatellaceae > Thermocoleostomius > Thermocoleostomius sinensis. The sequence continues at coordinate 989,947 of NZ_CP113797.1, forward strand.
TTCAGCGTCCATCGCTGCCTTTCTACGACCATCATGGCAAAAATTAGCCATTTTATTAAATCTTTTATCCAGGTACCCTGCTTATGTTCCAGAGTGCCACAGAAGCGGGATCATGGAACGAGAACCTAGAACACAAACTTTGTTGAGAATTAAGAAGAACTTTCCTGGGCAACTTTTCCTGTCAATTCCTCAGCTTCCTGCTCCCAACCCTTGGTGCTCAATTCCCCTTGCCCCCCAAATTTTGTTTTTGCAAAATTCGGATACGCCTGTACCATAATGTCATGGCAATCATATCCTCGAAACAACCGCCAGAACCAAACCCACCGAAGCAAGCGGCTGCCCTGTCTAAACAGGGGCGGAAAGCCCGTCGTGGAACAGAACCCGGCTTGCTCGAATCGGCTGCCACGTTAGAGGAAACTAACAAACAAGAAGAGACGCTACGACCGCAGCGATTAGCAGAATATATTGGGCAAAAAGCCCTCAAAGAAGTCCTAGATATTGCTATTCAAGCTGCCAAGTTTCGCAATGAGACGCTGGATCATCTACTACTTTATGGCCCACCAGGGCTAGGCAAAACGACGATGGCACTCGTTCTGGCTACAGAAATGGGGGTGAATTGCAAAATCACAACTGCTCCAGCCCTAGAGCGTCCGAGAGACATCTTGGGCTTGCTAATCAGCTTACAGCCAGGCGATCTGTTGTTCATTGATGAAATTCACCGCTTGCCTCGCGTTACCGAAGAAATTTTGTATCCAGCAATGGAAGATTATCGGCTGGATATTCCCACTGGAAAAGGACAAGCTGCCCGTACATGCAGCATTCCGTTGCAGCGATTTACGCTAGTGGGGGCAACGACTCGCGTGGGGGCATTAACTTCGCCGTTGCGCGATCGCTTTGGCATTATTCAACGCTTACGGTTTTACGAACTCGATGAACTGACGCAGATTGTCTTGCGCACCGCTGCTATTTTGACCACTGACATTACCGAAGCAGGAGCCGCTGAAATTGCCCGTCGTGCTCGAGGAACACCGCGCATTGCGAACCGCTTGTTGCGACGAGTGCGAGATTACGTAGCAGTCAAAGCTGGCGGAGTCACCATCACCGAGTCGATCGCGGCCGAAGCCCTGGAACTGTTCAGTGTTGATCCTTGCGGGTTAGACTGGACCGATCGTCGCCTATTGGGAGTAATGATTGAAAATTTTGGTGGTCGTCCGGTGGGGCTGGAAACCTTAGCCGCCGCCACTGGAGAAGACGCCCAAACCATTGAAGAAGTGTATGAACCCTATTTGCTGCAAATTGGCTATCTCCAGCGAACTCCCCGTGGACGAATTCCCACCCCCGCCGCATGGAAGCACTTGGGCTATGGCGATCCCCCTGACAGCCAGTTATCGTTGTTACGATAGTGACTGATAGATGGAATAGGGACTGAATAGGGACTGAATAGGGACTGAGCAAGCTAACCCTACTAGGGACTGTGTTCTAACAGCACCTTTGAGTCACTACAGCAAGTCCTAGCGAATGATGCGGGTTAGCACTAGATAGGCAGCAATGAAGGTGGCAGAAAATTCTGAATCTGCTCAGCCAGCACACCAAGCAACCTCGCTTAGCATGAGGCCATGTATGTAACGACAAGATTATAACAAGGTTGTATTGTGGCAGAAACCCTGTCATGATCACAGTATGCTGAAATTTTTATTTGTCCTGCTTCTGTCCATTGCCTTCTGGTTTACAGCTACTCCTATCCGTTCGATCGGGCTAGCGCAGCCCCTGATGGGCCAAATTCCTGCCTCTGATGCTTCACCCTTCAGTGAACAGCAAATTCAGGATATTGAAGCATGGCGACTTGCGGCCTTTTCTGCCACCAACCAAGGTGATTTTGCAACGGCCGAAGCCTATTGGACAAAGCTGTTAGAGTTGCTGCCCGGCGAACCCGCCCTCTGGAGTAATCGCGGTAATGCCAGAGTGAGCCAGAACAAGCTTGCCGAAGCCATCGCCGACTATAATCGTGCGATCGAACTAGCTCCCACGGCCCCCGATCCCTACCTCAATCGCGGCACGGCCTTGGAAGGGTTAGGAGAGTGGGATAAAGCCATTGCCGATTACAATCGCGTTCTGGAGTTAGATCCCACCGATGCAGCCGCTTACAACAATCGCGGCAACGCCAAGGCTGGTCTGGGAGATTGGGAGCAGGCGATCGCCGATTATCAACAAGCTGCCAAGCTAGCACCGGATTTCGCCTTTGCCCGGGCTAACTATGCCCTAGCTTTATATCAAGCGGGGCAAGCTGACTCAGCCATCCGAGAAATGCGTAACCTTGTGCGCAAGTATCCACAATTTGCCGATATGCGGGCTGCCTTAACGGCTGCGTTGTGGGCAGCAGGAAATCGTGGTGAAGCGGAAAGCAACTGGGTTGCCGTGATGGGGTTAGATAACCGCTATAAAGATATCAATTGGGTCAGCCACATTCGCCGCTGGCCGCCAGCTATGAGCAGCGCCCTCGAAAAGTTTCTGAAGCTGAACTAAGCCAAGAGTGTCCTACTAGGGGTTGGCAAATCTTTATGAGATCTTGTCTTTTTTTAGATCAGTGTTAAGATTTTGCAAATAGCGGGCATCTACCAAGTCATGCGGGAATAGTATAAGGTAATACATGCTGGGAGCTTGGGGAATGCAGACAGGGTTGTTGTTGCAGATTTATGGTTTCAATGTCTTGATTGTTGCTTCAATTCTTTGCTTGGCATTTTTCTCCGATCGCTCTACACCCAAGCATCATGTTATTTCTTGGCTCGTTGTTGCGCTGGCCTCGATCTTTTGGTTTATTGCACTTCCACTTTCCTTCCTTGAGATTATGCGCAAAGTTTGGAAGCAACAGCGGGCCCTTTCCAAGCGGAATCCCAGCCGCAATTTAGGTTAGTATTGGCTCTTGCAGTTTTTCTTGACTCTCGTTAGAAAGAGCCGTTCTACTAGGCTCCTCTAGGCTCAATTCATACAAGTGAGCCAATTAAACCGTCATTATCGCCCCACGGATCGGACGGGTTTGTGTTGGTTCAAAATTCGCTCTAAGCTGAGGGCTGCAATTCCCATAGTGAGAATCAAAATTCCGATGATTTGTCCCAAGCTCAGAAAGTTTTGGGCATTGGGAAGAATCAAGAAAGCTAACAGAGCCGTGAGCGCAGGCACACTAGCAGTAATCAGTGTGGCACGGGCGGCTCCTAGAATGCGAGAGCCAACGTCATTGAGAATATAGCTGACGATCGTTAGTCCGCCTAAGATCAGCCCACTGATAATCAGTCCTGACCAATTGCTCGGCGCTGCACTGGAGCCAAACCCAATCAAAAATAGGCTGCTGAACACAAAAATTGTGGCATTTTGAATCAAACTAATTGGGAGCGGATTCAGCTTGCGACGATTAATCAACATCATTGACACTAGGTATAGCCCAAATGTGACACCAGAGATGACCGCCGCCAACATGCCCTGATCAGATAACAGCGATCGGGCTGCAAACACAGTGAAAGCAATTCCTAACGCGATGGCAAACACAGCCAACATGCGCAATCGTGAGGGGCGCTCTCCAAACAATAGCCACATCAGCGGTAATGTCACTAGGGGATATAGCGACGAAATCGCAACCCCAACCGCCGGGCCCAGTTCGCCGATTGCTACATACAAAAATACTTGCGACAGCATTAGAAAAATGCCGCTGCCGATAAGACTCCACAGCAATCGTCGCTCTCTGGATACAAAGAACGAGCGAAAGTCTCGCCAAACGGGGCGGTAGAGCAATCCCGATAGCCAAGCCATCAGCGGCACAATTGCCACCATGCGCACCCACAGCACCAATAGCGCACTACTGAAAGTGCTGAGTTGAATAAAACCACCTACTTGCAACGCTTCGCTGCCAAATAATCGCCCTGATGTGCCAATGATTTGCACAATCACATGATGCAGGGCCAAGGTTGCTGTAGAAAATAAAATCAGCAGAAAACCGGCTTGAAAGGGCGATCGTCGCGCCGGAGTCGATCGAGTTGGAGTGGTAGGAGGAGTAGGGACCACCGCCGCTAGTTCAGGAGCTTCTGCTGGTGTCGGGCTATCTGAGGCGGCTTGCTCAGAGGACTGACTAGAAGGTTGACTGGAAGGCTGATCCATAGGCGCAGGCAGAAATGGTTCTGCAACAGGCGCAACGGAAGTGGAGGGAGGAGTCAGTGCTGGCGGTTTAGGCAGAGGTGGAACGATCACATCGGACGGAACAATTTTTGGAGCAGGGGGAGAGCCAAGAGCCGATCGCGCCGTAGAGTCTGGAGTGGAACGCTCGCTGCGATTTTTCAAGGTTTCTGCCTGAAGTTGTTGGCTGATGCGGCTGACCAACACATCGAGAATCGCCTCCCCTTGTTGTCCCAAATCGTGCATCCGGCTAATTTGTTGAGACAAAGCGCTCTGATAACTGTTTAAGTCGTGGCGCAGCGAAGCCAAGGCATGGTTGATGGTTTCATCGATCGAGGCTAGCACCCGATAGGTGTTTTCTGGATCGATTGGAGCACCCCCTTGAGCAGACCCGGCAATTTGCGGCATATCGTCCGATCGCGGCATCGGCTGAGTACTGAGGGTTTGGCTTAAGCGCTGCATTAAGGCAGTGTGCAAATGATTAGCTAACGCCAACGCTAATTGCTTCGCCCAAGCTTGTTGCTGGGCCAACTGCTGCCGCGACAGCGTGACTTCATGCTGCGACTGGAGCGTTTGTTGCTGAGTTTGCAGTTTCTCAATGTCATTCATTAAGCGCGATTTTTCAGCCTGAAGCCGCCGAATATCTTGATGTAGCTGAGCGACTACATCTTGCTGCAATGTCTTCAGGTCATAGGTCATTGTCCGCAGCAGTTCTTGCGGCGTGTTGAAGTCTTCAGACTCCATGTTGTCGGGTAGATTGTCCAGTTGCCCCATCCGTATGCAACCTCGAGTGTATGAGTCGTATGCGCCAGCTAAGCTAGTCAATAATGGCCCTTGGCATGTGCCGAGAAAGCGCTTTCATTTTATACCTTGATATTTGAAATGTGCGTTACGAAACGCCGTAGTTTTTTCCCCGATCGCAACGCAAACGGACACCATTCGTCATTCTTTAAATAACAAGCGCTTTTTGGCGTGCTCCGCTGTCTTCTTCAAAGTTTACAGAATTACAGAATTGTAGAGGGTTTCTCTCTAGAAGCAGCGGCTGCATGGTAGTGTTCAAGCGATGAGCGTGAATGTATGTAATGAGTGCGAACCCTAAAATCATTGTGTTAGACGATGACCCCACTGGCTCCCAAACGGTTCATAGCTGTTTACTGCTGATGCGGTGGGATGTGGAAACATTACAGATGGGGTTAACCGATGCATCGCCGATTTTTTTCGTGTTGACCAACACCCGTGCCCTGCCGCCTGACCAAGCCGTAGCAACGGTTCGATCGGTCTGTCAAAATCTGAAGCAGGCGATCGCAGCGGTGGGAATTCAGGAATTTTTAATCGTCAGTCGTTCTGATTCCACCCTACGGGGACATTATCCAATCGAAACCGATGCGATTGCCGAAGTGTTGGGACCCTTCGATGCTCATTTTCTTACCCCTGCCTTTTTTGAAGGGGGACGCTTCACCAGCGACAGTGTGCATTACCTGATTGTCAACGGTATTCCGACCCCAGTTCACCAAACCGAATTTGCTCGCGATTCTGTGTTTGGCTATCACCACAGCTATTTGCCAGCTTATGTGGAAGAAAAGACTCAAGGACGCATCAAAGCGAGTGAGGTAGAACAATTGTTACTCGCCGAGGTGCGATCGGGCTGTTTCGATCGCCTCATGCAACTACAAAATAATCAGTGTGTGGTGGTGGATGCAGAAACGCAGGCAGATCTGAATCAATTTGCCACCGATGTATTAGCCGCAGTTTCGCAAGGCAAACGCTTCCTTTTTCGTAGTGCTGCCAGTTTACTGACGGCGTTGGCTAACCTACCACCTCAGCATGTGGCTCCTGAAGACATGGCTACCTACACCCGCAACGGCAAACCCGGTGCTGTCCTGGTGGGATCGCATGTCAAAAAAACCACTGAACAACTAGAAGAACTGTTGAATGAGCCGACGATTGTGCCGATCGAAGTGGATGTGGTGCATTTGCTGGAAGAGTCGGAGACTCAGCGAGCCGAACTACTGCATCAGGTGCTCGCTCGCGTACAAGCCGTTCATGCGGAGTTGAACACGCCAGCTATTTTTACCAGTCGGCAGGAATTGACCTTTGCCGATATTCAAACCCGCTTGGCGTTTGGGGCAGCAGTGTCAAGGCTGCTGATGGACATTGTGCGCGGTTTGCCCTCGGATCTGGGCTTCCTCATCAGCAAAGGCGGCATCACATCCAATGACGTGCTCAGCACCGGATTGGCGCTGCAATCGGCGCGGCTGTTGGGGCAGATTCTGCCAGGGGTCTCGATTGTGCGCACACCCTCCGATCACCCACAATTCCCAAATTTACCAGTGGTGTTGTTTCCAGGTAATGTGGGCGATCGCTACGCTTTGGTGCAAGCCTACCAGCGGCTGATGGGTGAACCGTAGCTATAACGTAGCGCTTCAATCAAGGTTAAAAATTGTATCTAAAGATACGGTTTGATAGTCTGCTCAATAGAAAAAACTTAGAATTAGTATCAGAAGATACTATTTACCTAGGATTGATCGGCGGCTATGAAATTTCACAGGGTAGATGTGGACTGGGATGAAGCAGTTGTATATCGTCCGGGGCAACGGGTAGAACTGAAGTCTAACCCCGGTACAGTTGATACGATCGTGCAGTACGATCCCATGATGGTTCCTCCGATTTGGTTGGAACATGATCCGCGTCCGCGCTATCCTCACGAGTTACAAGTAGTTTCGCAATCATGGCATCCAAGCCGCACGATGTGGCGGGAAGTATCAGCCCAACCAGCCTGTTTTAACCGAAGATAAAAGGAAGCTAGAAAAGCAAAACAGGGGGCATAAATCGCTCCCTGTTTGTTTTTTTGCCGGCTGCATTTTCCTAGTCGCAGGTTTACTTCCATGCTCTAGAGCAATCCCAGCCTTTTCTAAATAATCGTTCCATCAGGGATGACAGCATTCTTGATGACGACAATGATGCCGCTGCGAATGTGGAATCCTTGGTCTTCTCGTTGAGCTTCTTCTACTCGATCTTTATTAATTAGTTGCACATCGCGGCCGATGCAGGCATTTTTATCAATGATTGCTCGACGAACCACCGAATTTTCGCCAATGCCCAACGGAACTTTCTTATCTTCCAATTCTATCTGCCGTTGTTCTACAGGTTGGTAAGCATCAGCCCCCATAATTAATGTGTCTTGAATGTTGCAACCTGACTCAATGCGAGTACGAATCCCCAGCACTGAATGGTGGATTTGGCAGTTCTTGAGAATGCAACCGTCGCCAATCATTGAATCGGTGATGCGGCAATTTAGCAGCTTAGTTGGCGGCAAATATCGACCCCGAGTATAGATGGGTGCATCTTCGTCGTAGAAGCTAAACGGCGGCATGGGTTGCTGAGTCAGTGCCAAGTTTGCCTCATAGAACGCTTCGATCGTTCCAATATCTTCCCAGTACCCATTGAACAAGTAAGCCTGAGTGTTGTAGTTTTTGGCAGCCGCTGGAATAATCTCCTTGCCAAAATCCGTGAAATCGGAATAGGAGTTGAGCAAATCGAGCAGTACCTGGCGCTTAAACACATAAATGCCCATTGAAGCGATGTATGGATTTTGCTTAGCCTCTTCGGCCGACAGCCCCAAAATTGTGGTGTCTACCGCCATTTGCTTCAGAGCATCTCCTTTGGGTTTTTCGCTGAAGGTTGTAACTTGGCCACTGCTATCAATCTTAATTAACCCGAAGTCAGAAGCGCGCTTCTCATCGATCGGCAATACCGAAAGCGTGATGTCAGCGTTGGTTTCTCGGTGGCGTTCAACAAATTCCGTATAATCCATCCGGTACAGATGATCCCCAGACAGAATTAAGTATTCATCTACGTCCCATTCTTGAAACAGCCGCATATATTGGCGCACTGCATCGGCTGTTCCTTGGAACCAGTTCGAGTTTTCAGGCGTTTGTTGCGCAGCTAATACCTCCACAAACCCTTCGTGAAATCCAGAAAAGGCATAGGTGCGAGAGAGGTGGCGATTAAGCGAAGCAGAGTTGAACTGCGTTAGTACATAAATCTTATAAATTCCAGAGTTAATACAGTTACTCACAGGAATGTCAATAAGGCGATACTTACCTGCCAGAGGCACCGCAGGCTTTGCCCGAAGTTTCGTTAGAGGATACAGACGGGTTCCGGCTCCCCCACCTAGAATGATGGCTAATACTTTCTTCACAGTGACCTCTCTTAACTGCTTCTTAACGACCGATCAACTCCCAACTACAGTGTCCGACTGTAAGTGGAAGTTGGCAAGGGGCTAGGACTACAAGATTGACAAATTGGGATCAAAAACGCGAGATTGGGATCAAGACGATCGGGAGCCATTAGGATCGGGAGCTAGAGGAGTTAGTTTCAGCAGCCAAAACAGGCTAACACCATGAATCATTTTCCAGCGCAGCTTAACCCAGACGAACTACGCGAGTGGCAATTAAAGATTGAAGTTGCCAATCGACATAATATTTGGTGCCACTGTCGGCAGTGCGATCGCGAATGGATTGCATCCAAGCCCAGTGTCTGCGAGTGTGGCAGTGCTCAAGTGGAATCCATTGCCTGTTGGCAATTTCCAGATGATTAGGGCAATGATTTTTGCGTAGAAAACTCGATTTTTGCGTAGAAAACTCAGGTCCTTAACTCACAAATATTGCTGGCAACCAGCAATAAGAGAGCAACAAAGCAGCGGATTCACAAGGCATCGACCGTCATGGCTCCACTACTTCATCACTCTCGGTCGTGGCAGGCTCTACTTCAATCGCACGATCGGCGTTGAAACTCACACTCAAGCAAGCGCTCCTACAAATCATTGATAGAGCCAACGCTGGTGACAGAACCTACCCTTGTCCAGCCGTCATAAACACGCCCTGAACAAACGGAGGATTATTCCCATCGCGATACTACTGTACTTGCAAATCTGGAGGCAGTAGTACTTGGTCAATCGCATGCACGACGCCATTGCTGGCAATGATGTCAGGCTCCACTACATTTGCACCATCTACAGTAATTTGACCAGCGGCATCGTCGATCGTCACTGAGGGACCAGCCACCGTTTCTACCTCACCCGGTGTGATGCTCGGAGAGGTGATACTGCCGGGTACAACATGATAGGACAAGATCTGCCGTAACACATCCTGATTTTCGGGCTGAAGCAACTGTTCCTGAACTTCAGGAGGCAGGGCTGCAAAGGCTTCGTCAGTCGGTGCAAAGACGGTGTAAGGGCCTGGTTCGCTCAGGGTTTGTTCCAGTCCTGCCGCCTGAATGGCTTGGCTTAACGTACTAAAGGAGCCATCGCTTTCTACAGTTTCTAGCAGGGTTTCACTGCCAGCCAAAGTCTGACCAGCAGGAGCAGCCGGATCGGTGCCAACGGCGGGAGTGTCTTCGCCAGGAAGGGGAGATTCAGCCGTAGCTGGAGCATCTGTGGTCGGTGATTCGGCTGTTTCAGGCGGAGTGCAAGCTGCTAAAGCTCCAACTAATCCAAGCCCTGCAATTCCAGCTAACAGTTTCTTCGAGATTGTGCTGTTTCGGAGCATTACCATTAAGCCTCCTAGACTTGTACAGAGTTCATCGAGAAACTAAGTTGGTCAAGTGCAATAAGCAGTCAAGCTTATGTCGTATCAACCTTGTTTAGTTAACTCAGTTATCCTCGTAACAGCCTACGGCGATCGCCTGGGATGTGCCGTCAATCAACAGGCAGAGATCTGTAAGAGGCAGAATCTACCATTAGACTGTCCCAAAACCTCACCCACGTCTGTTAAGAAGCCGTAACAATCCAAGGAGCGCTAAGATTGAAGTCTGAAATCAATCCGGAGTTATATAGACCAGCATTCGATGACTAGTCTTCCGAAATTGTAAGCGTAATTGTTGTATCACTAGATAGTCAGGTAGTAAGAGCACAATGCTCTGAATGGTTCCTATGAAGCTAAAAGTTATTCTAATGGTTCTATCTGCGATCGCCCTCAGCGCGGTAGCAGGAATCTATGGTGTCAATTTTGCAGCAAAGCAAGATCACGTTCAACGGCTATTGCAAACGCGAGAATGTCGAGGCTGTAATTTGGAAGGAGCCAACCTCGATCGAATGAACTTGGAAGGGGTGAACCTAGAAGACGCCAATCTAGAGGGGGCAAGCCTGCAAGGAGCTAAACTGGGCAAGGCCAACTTGGAACGGGCCAACTTACGTCGGGCCAATTTAAAGCAAGCTGATTTGGGCTGCACTGCCTTCAGCTTCAGCCTTCGCGCCAATGAGAACGCATCCAATTTAGATTTCAATGTAGACGAAAATCCAGAAGCCAGCAATCCACAAAACTTTCCCTATGGCTTCAATATTAGTACTGACAACAACAGTGCTACATTTAGCGTCAATCTAGGAGGATGTGCCAACTTGAGGGGAGCGACCCTACAGGGCGCAACCATGCCGAACGGCACTATTCATCCCTAGTGGCTAGTCAAGCAATAGTTTCAGCAGCGTGACTTCTGGGTCGCAGTGGTCTTTTTCTAGTTTGCTGCTGGTGTCGTCACCTCCTCAAGCAACGGTGGAATGGTCGTAGGATTGGCTGGCGCTTCAGGCTCCGAAGTAGGCAACAGTCGATCGAAAAACCGCCGTGCACGCCTCAGCAACTTATCGTTTTCTGGAGCCTTCTCGCTGATAGGTGCAGGCGGAGACAGGTCTGGAGGGGCGATCGACTGGGTTGGGGCAGGCTCCACAGGGGAAATCTCAAAACGATTATCGGGGCGAGTGTCCAGTGGCTCTACTGTAGTATCTGAAACTGGGGCAATTGGAGCTATCTCTGGAGGCGCTCCAACAGAGGGACGTTCCAAAGTCGAGGATTGCAATTCCTGAAGTTGCTCCTCCACTTCGTCGGTCAGGGTCTTTTTCACGGTAGTCGGTTGGGCATCAGGAGATGGGGATGGCGGTATGGACTGTTCGATCGACTGTTCTGAATTCGGCAGGTCTAGATCAGGCAAGCGATCGGGCTTGGAGAAGGTATTTTCGTTGGAGTGAAATTCGGGTACATCGAGATTGGTGAAGTCCTCGAAGTCCTCAGTGGGTCTATCTGGAACAACAGGGCTGAGTTCTGTTGATTGATCGGGCAATACCTCTGGTAGTTCACCCGGACTCACCTCTGGAACGGGTACAACAGGTACATCAGTAGCAGAGGGAGATTCAGATGGGACAGTGATTTCCGGTTCTGGTTCTAGCTCTGGCTCTGGTTCTGGCTCTGGTTCTGGTTCTGGTTCTGGGGCCGGTGGCACATAGTTTGGATCAACCATGTACATCGCTTCTGTGATGTCCAGTTCGCCTCGCGTGAGTTTGGAGAGGGCATCGGTACCGCCCGGCTGGTAGTCGATGAGACGCACGGTGTTGTTGAAGGCGTTGGGATAGGGATTCCCTTGTTCATCGAGTAATTCTAGCTGTACCCAGTTCCGTCCTGGCTTAAACCCCTTAAGGTAAATTGGTTCCCAGCGATCGAACGTAAAGCTTTCACCGTTGATGGTGCAGCGAATTTTCCAATCGTGAATTTCATCATCTGCCTTTTCTTGGGCAACCAAATGCAGGGGAGCATTGGTCAGATAAAAATCTAGCATGATGGGTTCTGCCCCATAGTCGCCCTTAGGACGGCTATAGGTGAGGAGGGGTTGATTGGCTTGAGGGGAATTGTCTGGCGTTTTGGCAAAGATGTGAAAAGTGGTTTGGGCGTAAGCGCCTTCATTTTTGAAGCTTTCGTGCCAGGGACGCGACGCGAAGACTCGAACGGTGTGGGTTCCAGGCGTTAAGTCTTCCAGAAGGATCGGTTTGCTGACATCATACACAGCTTCGTAGGGCTGATTGTCTAGGATGAAATGCAGGTGCGGCCCAAGCTTCAGCGTGTCATCTTGAAACAGAGGCAGGTCATTGACGCGCAGTTGTACCGAAACCGTAGTGTCCTGTACAATCTCATCGGCGCGGGGGCTGAGGATGGTCACTTGCGGTTGATACTTATTCAGCACGTTTCGAAGCTCTTGAATCATGGCTGGAGGCGCAACCTCTGACAGGCGGCTGGAGGGTTTAAGACGCCCTGGAAGCGTGGGTGCACTGGGTTGACTACAACTGATTAGACCTAATCCAGTGATGACAACTAGTAGGACGGTCATCAGCCATTTCACGGGCTGTCGCCACCGATTTCTTGTTTCAATGCCTAACTTTATCCCTAACACAGAGAAAACTCCTGAGCGATCGCCAATCCAATCGTAAAAAAGTCTGTCCAGTAGGAACTATATCGAATTAATGACCCTCTCGCCTCAACCCGTCAGCTTTGTTCAAATTTACTGAAACCCTAGAATAAGATTAAAAACTTATACTTTCTTGATGAACTTGATTAGAATGTGCCTTAAGAAATAAGATATCGAGAACCATCTACCGTTTCCGCTGATTTCTGCGTTTCTTATCTAATCTAATCTGGGTGTTTTTTAGCAAGAGCAATGCAAATCGAAACTCGGGAATACCAACTGCTGAAGGAGGTTACACAGCTTCGTGAAGAGATGGCGAGACTGCAACAAACCAATTGTGAATTGCAAACAGCGCTAGCGGCGGCAGCTGAGCACAGAAATCTAATGGCGGCGCAACTTCACAACACAATCAGGCAGCATCAAGCAGAAACTGAAAAGCGAAAACAAGCAAAAATACCGCTGGAAACGCTCATAGAATTTGCTACTGAACACCGGGAAGATTTAGAAGTTATTTTACAAATAATCAATAAAAATAACGATCAAGGAACTCATCTTCAGCAACAAGAACCACCGCCAAGCGCTCCGCCGTCCTCCATTGCAGAAAATTTGGCTCAATTAGACAACCGTCATCACTTCGATCGATATTTAGCACAGCAATGGCAACAGATGTCCATTGAGCAATCATTTCTAACGGTCATCTTATGTAGCATTCGCGGGTTGCAATCGTTTCAATTTATGAAGGAAAATGTCATCGACCCGGTTGCTGCAATGCCCACAATCTATCAACAAATCGCTGCAATTTTCGATCGCACAATCAAACGCTCTGCGGATTTAGTCATTCGCCATAGCGCTACAGAATTTGCCATTGTTTTACCCAAAACACCGGTAGAGGGGGCACGATTGCTTGCCAAACAACTTCAAGCTGGAGTTGCCGCATTGCCATATCTCTATTCCACCAACAATGATTGGACTGTAAATCATTCGTGGTTGACACTGATCGCCAGCGTTGCCAGCACTAAACCTACTGTGGATCGATCGCCCAACATATTGGTTAATGAAGCAGCACGATTGTTGCGCATAGCAGAGCAATGTGATTCTGATCAGGTTCTCCACATTGTTCTAGAGTAGGTAAAAGAGGAGTAATTTTTCTTTTGCCTACTCTTTACAGCAGCATCCCTAGCGTTTATCGCACCAACACCGTCATGTACTTGCCTGTGGCAAACGGAGCCGGAACGATCGGCGTAAACTGCACCCGGTCGGTGGCAATCCGCTTGACATAAAACTCATTCATCAAATGTGTCACCTGCTCACGATTACCGATAATCCAAACCTGTGCTCGCTCAGTCTCCTGAACGGGCAATTCACTATTCCATTCTCCAGTCATGGTGGTATTCCTCTTCGTTTCCTTGCTGATGTTTTCTATTGGGTTAAGAACGGCCCAAGGCATGGGGGTCACCCAACCATGCATCAGCAAGGTGTGCCGATCGCAGACACCTGGTCTACAATCAACACAGCCTAGCCTCCTGCTACCCACAGGAAGTTAGGTTAGCTGGTTAGGGTTGCGGCCAAACTTCCCTAATCAGCGCCAGTACCTTGAGCCGTTCAGCCGTTCCTCTCGTCCTGCGAAAGAACCAGCATCGCCATAGCATAAACCAACTCGATCGGTCTGCACAAGCGTATCGAGCCTTTTTTTGTCAGAAAGTTTTGATGATGAGGCAGGAGAGGGCGATCGGGCTTCACGCACCGCGATTGAGCACATGGGTATAAATCATCGTGGTCTTCACATCTTTGTGCCCAGCAACTCTTGTACCGTGCGGATGTCGTAGCCATTCTGGAGTGAATGCGTGGCAAAACTATGGCGAAAGGTATGGCACCCCACTCGCTTCGCAATGCCAGCTACACGAACCGCTTGCTTTAGCGTTTTCTGTACCCCACTTTCATGCAGATATGGAAGAGACTGTACCTGCGAATCCAGGCAACATAACTTTGCTCGGTTCGATAGGAATAATGTTTCAGACGAATCGTATCGCGAACTTGGTCAAGCAGCTTTCTGGGTCGGGATGCCATCGCGAGGCGGGTAGATATCAGCAGTGTTTGTGTGCTAAATGCCACATCTCTTGCCTGCCTACTGACTTCGAGTAAGTAGCTCGATAGAGTTCTATATAACATTCCGATTTGGGCAGTTATGCGGATAGTATTCGGTATAACTACCCCCAGAGGAGGTGATATGCAACTCTGATTCTGGCTAACTACCTTGCTACAGGGTGTTAGACGGAATTTAGGCAGGGGAATCAGCATAAACAGTAGTTAGCCTGCTGAGTCAACGGTGAGGCTACAACCCAAAGCATACCCGTTAGCAGCTAGAGCAAAGTAGGCATGAAAGCAGCATGGTTAGATTACATCTCAAAACTGTTAGTAGGACTACAGTTAGGGATGACATGATAAAGCTGAGGCATACAAGATTTCTAGATGTGCATCAATTCAAAGCTGGTGAGTACAATTACTGTAGGTGAAAGTGCTGAAAACTAGGTATGCCCAGAAAAGAGATCCCTGACAGTGCCATTGAGTTAGTTGCTAAACATATCAACACAAGAAGCAACAAAAATTATAGTATTCCCGTAGTTGGGCACAAGGAGAATATAGAGACTCCCCAAATCTTTGAGATTATTTCATTCGATCAAATCGATGATAGCGATCGCCGGTTCTACGCGATTGATGGTAGCTATAACAGTGAGCAGTTTTACAACGGTTTATGTATTGCTATCTATGCGGCGGGCTATATCTGCTTTCATAGAGGTCAGCAGATCCGGATGAACTCTCTGGATGATCCAGTCATATTGGGTAAAGCGTATTATCCACAA
Organism: Thermocoleostomius sinensis A174; assembly: GCF_026802175.1. NCBI lineage: Bacteria > Bacillati > Cyanobacteriota > Cyanophyceae > Oculatellales > Oculatellaceae > Thermocoleostomius > Thermocoleostomius sinensis. Next base: position 1,005,192 of record NZ_CP113797.1, read on the forward strand.
AATATTCTAATTACCCATCAAGAACATCTAGATGTTATCTATGATGAGTTTTTAACTTTAGAACCAGTAAAAAAATTACTTGATTTTCTAGATGAGAACCCAGAAGAAATATTTCCTTATAAGAAGGAACAAATTTGCACAAATCTGTCAACGCTATTGGGATTTTGCCAAGAAGTACTAGAAATTTCACTTGTCTTAGAAATTGTCAACTTAACAGAAACAAAGCCAGGGGATTTCATTTTACGAGATGGTACGCTACGTCCCTTGCAAATTAAGCAAAAGTATTTAGTAAAACTAGGAAAATATGCTCACGAAAAAGGGGTAAAAATAATTGCTGTCACAAAGCAATCCCCCATTAAGATGGAACTTGCTTATACATTTAAGCAAATAGATAATTACCTGCAAGATCAGCTTAAACACGAGTATCCTTTTGTGGAAACAGATCCAAAACGTAAGAAGCTCTGCTGTTGGCTTGAGGTTCCTGATGTAGTTCTCAAGTCAGCATATCAAGGTGATATGTTTATCAAAAAGTCTACTCATGGAGGAAGAGGATTTGGTTTGTTTTTTGCAGCCAGATTGGACTATGTTGAAAAGCTTCAAAATTATGATTGGCTCATTGTTGATGTAAATATCTTTGATGCAATTCCACAGATTGAGTCTAACAACTCTGAGCGAGATGCTGCTGAATTAGGTTCTATATTTAAAGAATTAACCCGTCTCACTCAGGAACATTATATCCTTGGCTATCCCTATCCATTATGTGAAGTTCACAACTTCATATCATTAAAAAAGCACTTTAAGGAAGAAATTATAGCTCGCCTGAAATACTCTCTTTATAGAGATCAAAGAATGGACAATGTTGATATTGAGAATCTCTTTTTAAATATACATGAAAGGTTTTAGGAAAGACTAAATTATGGGAAAGGTTGACTTTGGTGTTCTCTACGGTCAGAAAACTACTGAAGATGCATTGCTAATTTATTCCTCTTACGAGGATGCTAAAGCCAGCCCACAAACTGGTGATTTTATAGTGCTAACCCCCAAAGATGAGGGAAACACAAAATATCTTGCAAGGGTTGAAGCTGAAATTTACGATGAAGACCCGATCTTTAAATCTCAGGATAAGACGTTAATTGCTGTGCATTATGCCCGTATTGCAGAGAGAGAGCTTTCTGAACGGGATAAGCAAAAAATGTTCAGCTATACCTACAAAGTACGAATTCTAGGCACGTTTACAGATAGTGGCTCTAAAATTTCTTTTACGACGGCTGTAAGAAAGCTGCCAGTCGTTTCGTACATTGCAAGACATCTAAATAAACGCGAAATAGAATCAATCCTCAACAAGACTAATGAAAATGGCGTTGAGATTGGATATCTTTGTGTAGGAGAAACAGTATTTGAGGATAAGGGGCCAATCCTGTTTGATATTAGAAAGCTCCGTAATAAGCGGACAATAGTTTTTGCTCAATCAGGCTTTGGCAAAACCAATCTCGTCAAGGTGCTTCTTTACCATATGACTCGCGACACATCATATGGCAAATTAATTTTCGACCTCAATGGTGAGTATTTCTTGCGCGGCACTGCCACATACGGGTTGGGCGATATTAACGAAAATCCAATTCGAGATAACGTAGTTGTATACACTGATAAAAAACTACCAGAAATTTATACGAAACAGAATAGATTTGTTTTTGGTGGCAAAGTCGCTCTCAATATGCACAAACACTTGGCAGTTGGTGACATTTTAAATTTTGGCACAGGCTTTTCTGAAGTAATGAAATCTTTTCTCCTATATCTTGATGAAGATGGAGTATCTAACTTTATTGAGAATATCGATGAGTATGTTAGAAACCCAAGCCGCCTTCATATTGATTTTTCTGACTTCTTTGGTGAGCAGAAGAAAGATTCAAAAGGCAACGTCAAGGAAGATGTTTCTGCCAGAAAAACAAGGTAGTGTTCTAGACCTGTGGATGGTGCTACATAGAAAGACCAAATTCATAACGGTTTACGAATAATCCAATGACAATGTCGTGCATCCACTCCGACTTCGAAAAACATATCGTTTTACGTGCTAATCGTTTAATCCGAGTTCGTAGTGTTAGATGTTTCCGCTCAATCTTCTGGGTGTAATGCTTGCCGATCTCATGCTGGTTCTCCGCCAATATCCGAGTGTATCCACCCCAACCATCTGTGTAGAACCGCTTAATGCCAAAGGGCATCAACAACAGCATTAACGATTCCAGCGCAGCATCGGTGTGGGGAGCCAATACATAAGCCAAAACTTCTCCAGTCCTATGGTCAATTGCATGCCACAACCAGCGTTGCTGTTTCTTGTTGCCCACAAAGCTCCACATTTCATCCATCTCGACTTCATCGACCCGCTTAACCAAAACTTCGATTGCCTTTGACTGAGATGCTTGTTTTAGCAATGTTGGGTTAACCTGCTTCAAGTGCCGGGATTTTTTTTAATTCCTCGATCACCGTTGTCGGGCTAATTTTCAGCACCCGAGCTGTATCCCGGATACCACTGCCATTGACTGCCATGTCCACAATTTGTTGTTTCACCTCTGGCAGGTAGCCTTGGTAGCAATAGTGTCGAATGAAGGTGCTACGGGAGCACTGGGGATTACGACACTTGTAGCGTTGTTTGCCCTCCTGAGATTTGCCATGTTTGACCACATCAGAGCTATTACAAGCAGGACACAAAATAGGTTCTTGAACCATAAAGCATTTGCAGGTAGAGGCAAAACTACTCTATCTCAGTTCCACAGGTCTAGAACATTACCAAAAACAATTATGGCTATTCGTAAGAGAATTCGTCATCTAATTGACGAGGGTAATTTACACTCTGGCTCTTCAAAACTTATAGAAGATGTTTTCAAGTACTTAAAACAAGGGAAAACCGTCATAATTGACTTGTCACTAAAAGATAATATGGATGCCAGTATTATTTCGACTATTCTGGTTCGTAAATTATTTGAAAGCAATAAAGAGAAATTCACCTCTGATGAGCCAGAGGAAGTTGTCAATGCTGTCATCTTTGTAGAAGAAGCTCAAAACGTTTTATCCCAAGAATTCGTTAAATCTAATGCAAATCCATTTGTCAGAGTAGCAAAGGAAGGACGTAAATTTGGACTTGGCTTAGTTGCAGTAACTCAGCGCCCTTCTGCAATTTCTGATGAGATCCGAACCCAAGCAGAAAATTTCTTTGCTTTCCACATGGGTAACTCTGATGATATTAAAGCCCTCGTAAAGTCCGATATCAACTATGATGGAGTGATCTCCAACTTCATTCAACGTGAGACGATTGCAGGTAATCTCTATATGGTTTCTTCAGATCAAGCTTTTGCCCTTCCTGTTCGAGTCACTGAATTTGAAAAGCTGGTAGGAGAGAAGGTATACCCAGAAGCTAGATTTAAAGATTGATTTAGCTTGAGGATAACAGTTAATCAATTCTCAGGCAAAACATGATGGAAGAAAAGCAAAAACAAGCTCTTAAGCGAAAGCTTCTTAAAAACCTAAGAGATTATGGAGTCATCTGGAATGAGAAAAAGCATCAAGTTATTGTTGAGGATTTTAGAGAAGTCCAGCGAAAACTAGCTGAGCGGACAAATTCAAAGGGACAAGATTATAAGAGTAAAGTTCAAAAATATCTTGCACAGTCATCAGATATAGATATATCTAAAATTAGTCCTTATCTTGTTATGGTTGAGTCTAGAGACGAACATCAACGTCTTTGGGCTTATGCTACATCCCATTGGTCTGTCCCTGTTACGGTCGGCTATGGCAGACGTGTTCGATATTTCGTCTTTGATCATCAGAATGATAAACTCATTGGTATTGTCGGTCTTTGTGATCCTGTTATTGGTTTGGGTGTTAGAGGGTGTTTGAAAAGATTTGAGGTGTCAAATTTATGCCAACCGCCTCACCATAATCCGAATCATGGCAAGGTAGATCAAGGTTTCTGATGTCTCTGGTAATAATTCATAGTCTCTGACCAACCGTCTGCATCCCATTAGCCAACCAAAAGTTCGTTCTACCACCCACCTCTTTTTGAGCAAGCTAAAGCCTTTGGTTTGCTCAGGTCGCAGTACAACTTGCACAATCCAACGACAAACATCCATCACCCACATCAGAAAAGGGGCGCCATCGAACCCGCCGTCTACCCAAATGGTGATTAAGCGTGAAACCTTTTTCTTCATCCGTTTGACTCGTTTGAGGACACGTTTGCCCCCTTCGCGTTCCCCCAGGTTTGCCGCACTCACAAACACCCGCAAAACCAGTCCTAACGTATCCACCGTTAAAAATCGTTTGCGTCCTGTAATCAGCTTGCCTCCATCAAAGCCAACTTGTTGATGAACTCCTGCTGCACTCTTGATGCTTTGGCTATCGATGATCGCTTCTGATGGACTAGGATAGCGTTGCGCATCGATGCGAACCCACTGGTGCAACTGGTCATGAATGGAAATCCAGGTGCCGTCCAATCGCCAGTTGCGGAAGTACGTGTACACCGTCTGCCAGGCTGGGAAATCACCAGGTAAAGAACGCCAACGACAGCCTTCAACCAGAACATAGAGCATGGCATTGAGCACCTCCCACAGGTCAACGCTGCGAGGACGACCACCTGGCTTTGCTGCTGGAATTAATTCACTCAAAACCTCATATTGGGCGCGGGTTAGGTTACTGGGATATGCTTTACTCATCTGACTCACTCAGGGCTGTAGATATTTGCTATTCGCAGCCTACACTGAGTGAGCTTTTTTACGACCTTCCTGGCTTCTCAAACACCCTCTTAGAGACGATAAATCTATTGGATGGACGAAAGAGCAAAAGATGCAGCGCTTATACAACTGCATGACCGCTTATATTCTTGGGGCAATACCACCTTACAATTGCATACTTGCCTCTAAGTTGGTTGCCCTTACTTTAATGTTTCCAAAAGTTCGCAAGGACTTTTATCAAAAATATAAAGATAGTCCTTCTATCATTTCTGGTAAAAATAAAAAATCCCATCTTATTTATATCGACACTCTGGGGGCGTTTGGAAAATCTGCGATTTATAATCGGCTGCTTAACTGGGAATTCATAGACTATACCAAAGGACAGAGCCATCTACATATAACAGCTAATGGTAGTTGGGAGCTTATTAGGCAAGTTGTCTCAGAAGATGCCTTTGAAACCTATGAATTTGGTCAAGGGCCAAATTGGAAAATGCGTACCTTGAGAAAAGCTTTACATGAACTTGGCTTATCAGAAGAAATGCTGAGTATTGGATGGCAGCGAGGTTACTACCGTTGCCCACTAGCCGAGAACTGGCAAGAGTATCTACTAGGAGATACCAACCGGGTAGTTTGGAAAAGCTTTAGCCAGACGGATTTAGTGAGTTACTGGCACGAAAGGTGGGTCACTCCTAGACTTGATAATTTGCAAACCAGACTGGAGTTGTACCCTGACCAATAAGAGTCTGACATATACTTGGTTTATGCCCAAACTAGACATTATCCACAATGCCGTAAAAAATGCACTGATTAAGGATGGATGGCTGGTTACAGATGATCCTTACGTCATTCAATACCGCAGAACCGTGCTGTATGCTGATCTGGGTGCTGAGCGTCCAATTGCAGTTGAACGAAATGGGCAGAAGCTAGTTGTGGAGGTAAAAAGCTTTGTTGGAGCATCTAAGATACAAGATTTGAAAGAGGCTCTCGGTCAGTATGACATATACCGCTATCTTTTAGAGGAAATAGCCCCAGACCGTAAGTTGTACGTTGCCGTCAACAAAGTTGCATACAATACCTTTTTTACTCAAGATGTGACTCAACTCATTCTCAATAAACATCGACTTCCCATCATTGTTGTAGATATAGAAATGGAGGAAATTTTGCAATGGATAAATTGACTGAGTATCCAAAGCTAATTCAGCGCATTTTGACTGAGTACGTGGAGTTGAGTAAACGTCACCCTAATCCAGACATTGAAACGTTTTTGATTGTAGATGAGGCTAAAGCCAACTATATCTGGATGAACCTTGGTTGGCAGAATGGGGAACGTATTGCTGGGATGACAGTCTATGTTCGGATTCGGGATGGTAAATTCTGGATCGAAGAAGATTGGACTGAAAACGGTATTGCGACTGATTTAATTCGCGAAGGTGTTCCCAAAGAAGATATCGTGTTGGCATTCCATGAGCCTAAGATGAGGCAGTATACGGAGTTTGCTGTAGCATCGTAGTAGCGGCGCAGGCTAACACTGCGTTGGTGCGGACGGGCGAGAGATCTTGGTGAGAGTTCGAGGTTATCTGCCGCCGCACAACTTCACCGTTATGCTGCTTAGCTTTGGTAGGGGCGTAGCTGAAAGCTTTTCTGTTCGTATCCAAAGTTAAAGCTGAAAGTCTTAAGTTAGAGGGTGTTTGAAAAGATTTGAGGTGTCAAATTTATGCCAACCGCCTCACCATAATCCGAATCATGGCAAGGTAGATCAAGGTTTCTGATGTCTCTGGTAATAATTCATAGTCTCTGACCAACCGTCTGCATCCCATTAGCCAACCAAAAGTTCGTTCTACCACCCACCTCTTTTTGAGCAAGCTAAAGCCTTTGGTTTGCTCAGGTCGCAGTACAACTTGCACAATCCAACGACAAACATCCATCACCCACATCAGAAAAGGGGCGCCATCGAACCCGCCGTCTACCCAAATGGTGATTAAGCGTGAAACCTTTTTCTTCATCCGTTTGACTCGTTTGAGGACACGTTTGCCCCCTTCGCGTTCCCCCAGGTTTGCCGCACTCACAAACACCCGCAAAACCAGTCCTAACGTATCCACCGTTAAAAATCGTTTGCGTCCTGTAATCAGCTTGCCTCCATCAAAGCCAACTTGTTGATGAACTCCTGCTGCACTCTTGATGCTTTGGCTATCGATGATCGCTTCTGATGGACTAGGATAGCGTTGCGCATCGATGCGAACCCACTGGTGCAACTGGTCATGAATGGAAATCCAGGTGCCGTCCAATCGCCAGTTGCGGAAGTACGTGTACACCGTCTGCCAGGCTGGGAAATCACCAGGTAAAGAACGCCAACGACAGCCTTCAACCAGAACATAGAGCATGGCATTGAGCACCTCCCACAGGTCAACGCTGCGAGGACGACCACCTGGCTTTGCTGCTGGAATTAATTCACTCAAAACCTCATATTGGGCGCGGGTTAGGTTACTGGGATATGCTTTACTCATCTGACTCACTCAGGGCTGTAGATATTTGCTATTCGCAGCCTACACTGAGTGAGCTTTTTTACGACCTTCCTGGCTTCTCAAACACCCTCTTAATTACCTGTCTAGATATCACAAGATAAACTGTTACAAAAAGGGAGTATATAATGTCTCTTTTAGTGAATTAATGAAAATTATAGGAGTGTCAATAGGAGTAGAAGTAGGTGCGACTCTTACGAAATCAGTCATGATAAGTATTGCCAATAAAATTCTTGTTCAGGGTAAACGCGTCAAAATCGAGGGACAAACTATGCCTCATCCAACGCTAGGAGTGGGGTGAGAATTTGCACCATAAACTGCTCATCCAGTCCGGCTTTGTAGCGTTTCATCGCCAAACTGCCCTTTGAGGTATCTTGGCGCAACAAGTTGAGGGCAAACCGTCGCAGGACGCTGAAGTTGCGAGGGGCATGATCTTGACGAATGCGAGAAGCATCTTCGTTGAAGACGACATCAAGACACCAATGCAGTTGGTTCTCAATGCCCCAATGTGCGCGAATATAGCGAGCAAAAGTAGCCTCATCAACGGCAAGGGAACTGAGGAAATAGCGGGTTTCTAAGGAGTCCTTGTTCCAGAGCCGACGCTTTGATTGCACAACGACCAAGCTTTGTAACCCTGCCCAATCTTGGCATTGCCATAGGTTTCGATGGCAACCCAACTGTCTACACCCGCTAGAACAGCAAACAAGGCAATCGCCAGGATATCGAGCAATTGATGGGCACGGGTGCGTTCGACTCTAGGGTCAGCAATCTCACCAAAGCATTGTTCCAGGCAGACAAGCTCTCTCGGCCAACAATTGGAGGCATAAGGGAGGGGAAGGCTCTCTATCTTACACCCCTGTCTACTCTCGTTTAGATGCATTTACCCTGCGCCTAATACCGAAGCTTGGAAATTTTTTGAGCCTGAAGAGCCGATTTGATACCTGTGCAAAACTACAACAGGAGCAACGAAAAACGGATGAACGCTTAATTGTATTTTGTCGGTCAATGACAGATGAGCCTGGCTGCCTGACAGAAGTGGTTAAAAGCTAATAGCAGTGGGATGCGTACAAAAAGGTAGAGAGCATGAGAGGCTAAAGTTACCACACCAAAGCCGAGCATCATGACAAACTCTACCCACCTGTATGGTCAATTATTCGCCTTCCTGCGTCAATACAGTCATGCCCGTGATCTGCGCCATCTCAAAGCATTGGCATGCAGGGTGAGTGCCTTGCTCTGTAGTGGAGAACTGAGCTTGAGTGCCTGGGAACCTTATGTGCAATGTGTCAGGCAGTCAGGATTATTGGTTAGTTCTATCGATCAATCGATCAATGGTTTCAGGTACTTGCCCAGCCTCGCGCTTTTGTAGATTCATGTGTGACATCATGGGCAAGCCTTTTCACCGCCATGATATTTGAGCAACGGGTTGTAATCTTTCGCGACAAAATTGCAGCATATGCAGTACATATAGCAAGTTGAATAGCACAACAATCGAGTTGATTAAACATCTATAAATACTTGCAAACTCCCTTCATATCAGTTTCATATTTTATTGCTCTACGATGGAAAACAAATTATTTTAATCACTCTCGAACCCTTTGCGCTATGTTCAACGATGACTCTCAAATTAGTCGTGTTGAAGTTGCGATCAATGTTTTAAACCGAGCTAAACAGCAATTAAACGAGCATGACTATGCTTCTGCACAAGTTATGGTCGCTCTTGCCAGACAAGTGTTAGAGGATCTGCAACTCAACTTCGATCTTCATTTTCAAGCTGAAACCATGCTTGAACAGCTTTTGAGGCAATTTCCAAGGTGAACAAGCATTTTGAACCAGATTGTTCCCTTGTTTCAGTAAAGGGAACGTTATTCATGTTTAGTAAATCGATTCTGTTGATTGAGCATGAGCCTACAATTGGTGAAGTTTTATGTAGCTGCTTGAGTGAATTTGGCGGTTGGGGGATCACGCTATCAAACTCAATTCAAGAGGGGGTTGATTTATGTACGATGACTCATCCTGATGTCATCTTGCTGGATGCATCGATTTCAGAAACCGATGCGCTGATTTTTGTTGAACAGTTGAAGTGCCATTCTGTAGCTCAATCAATTCCTATTGTGCTCATTACAGCTAGAGCTAGTTGGTTTACCAAAAATCAACTTCAACAAATGGGATTTGCCGGAGCTATTACTAAACCGTTTAATCCTTCTACCTTGCCGACTCAGATATCTCATTTATTGGGATGGAATGATTAAAACTTGCAATGTTTCTATTGCAGAAGTTAGCTCATTTCAAAGCTAAAAACATTGAACGTAGCTAAAGCATAGCTAACTGGAATATCTCGTAACCAATAACTAATTGAGGAGAGCGTTATGTCAACATTAACTGTTTGGAAATTCAACACATCCGACGGTGCAGATAAGGCCCTAACTAAGTTAGAAAATTTGCAAAAACAGCAGCTAATTCAGGTGTTGGATGCGGCGATCGCGTCTTGGCCCCAAGGTCGCAAGCGCCCCAAAACCTATCAAGCCATGAATACCGTAGGAGCAGGTGCATTAGGTGGGGCATTCTGGGGCATGTTATTTGGATTGATTTTTTTCGTTCCATTATTAGGAATGATTGTGGGTGCAACAGCAGGTGCACTATCGGGTAAGTTTACGGACTATGGCATCAATGATGATTTCATCAAAGAGTTGCAGAATAAGGTAACAGAAGGAACGTCTGCGTTGTTTTTGCTCACGGGGCAAGTGACCCTAGATAAGGTCGAGGCAGCCTTCACAGCCGAAGAAAAGGGTGAACTGATTCAATCCAATCTATCGGCCGAGCAAGAAGCTAAGCTGCGGGAGGACTTTGGCGCTGAGTTAGATGCTGAATTAGATACCGAGAAGCAACCGACGTAGCAGTGCATTGATTGTAGGATTTCGTCATTTATCAGAAATGTTGCATTATGTCCCCCCTCGTAGGCGCACCATCAGAGGTCCATCGTACTTAGGTGCGATCGTTCCGTTGCTTTCGTTAGTTATTTGCTTCTGCGAGCAAAAACCACTGGTCTTATGTTTGCAACCGCGATTGTGGCAGCCGTCGGGTTAAATAGTGTGACGGCCGATCAATTCATTGTGCCAGTGATGCCTGCCCGTAATAACTAGAACCACAGATTGAACGTGTTTGACCTTGAATCAACATCAATCAAACGGAGTTGTCATGACTGTTGCTACTGATCCTGTTGCTACTAATCAAACCTCTGTTGCTTATGGCGTTCACTCAGAAGTAGGCAAACTGCGCAAGGTAATGGTTGTTCACCGGGTTTGGCCCATTCTCGTTTGACCCCCTCCAACTGCGATTGATTTTTAGCCGATCGTATCGTTTCTTGTTCTCTTTCCAACTCATTTGGATCGTTTTTTGAAAGTAGTCGTAGCTGATATGAACATTAAAAAAATCATGCTCTCAATATTGTCCTTGTGATTGGTTTGACAATTCCCATTGCTCTGTTCAAAGGAGAGACAAAGCAGTTAAAGGAAGCAGGAGCACTGACTGACGCCGAGTTTCAACTTGCCAAAGCCAGACTGTTGAGTTAGTTGTATTTGTCTTCGTTTCTAAATGTAACGGGAAGGAAAACTGCTTAGGTATCGCTAGGGATATCAACGGTAAGATGAGTGAGTGTGTAAGAGTGTGTAACGCTGACCCAGCTTTACAAATCGACAAATCGTCAGAGTTATCAGGAGTATGCACTATGAGTACTGAGTCGAAACCAGGCGCTTTGGTTATCATTGGCGGCGCCGAAGATCGAGACGGTGATTGTATTGTCTTGCGAGAATTTGTTCGAGCGGCAGGCGGTGTTAATGCTCGCATTGCCGTCATGACAGCGGCTACTAGTTTACCGAAAGAGGTGGGAGAAGATTATATTCGCGTCTTTGAGCGGCTAGGAGCAGCGTCGGTGGATGCAATTCATACCGAACATCGCGATGATTCGGAGCGGGAAGCTTCGATTCGCATCGTTGAAGAAGCGACAGGAATTTTCTTTACAGGCGGCGACCAGTCGCGGATTGTGGATTTCATTCGAGGCACTTCTCTGGACAAGGTCATTCACAAGCGGCATCAACAAGGCACCGTGATTGGGGGTACCAGTGCTGGGGCTGCTATGATGCCTGATGAGATGATTGTAGGTGGCGCGTCGGTTGCCAACCCTAGTGTCGATGCGGTCAGCATGGGGCCGGGAATGGGCTTTTTGCCCGGTATTGTAATCGATCAACATTTTGCCCAGCGGGGACGGTTGGGGCGTCTCCTGGCGGCGCTGGTGTTGCAACCGGCCGTATTGGGATTGGGCATTGACGAAGACACGGGTATCATTGTCAACGGTGATGAGTTTGAAGTAGTTGGGCAAGGTAGTGTCACCGTTGTCGATGAAACGACTGCAACCCACAATAATCTGGAGGGCTTATTGAAAGACGAGCCGATCGCTCTGTGTGGCGTCAAGCTACACATTCTGCCGCATGGCTATCGGTTTAATCTGAAAACACACCAACCGCTGGTGTGATATTCATCGGGTGTAGTATTCATTTTGAACCGTGGACTTGCTGATGAGTGAAAGGGGATGAACGATCGTTTGTTCCCAAAATAGTTGATTGTATTGAAGGTAGAATGCGAGCGTGAATTATGACAACTCTAATTGATACCGCAGCAGTGACTTCAGTGCAGACAACTTACACAGGCGATCGGCTCCAGGGCGTCTCGGTAATCAGTGAATTAAATGTGAACGATTTGGGAGTGGGAAAGCACCGCTTTTTCTTTCAGGGCGTACAGATGGGAACAGGACAACACTGGTATTTGCCAGTCGTGGTGGCAAAGGGTGCACCGGGCAAACGCATCGTCCTGACGGCCGGTGTACATGGCGATGAGTTGAGTCCGGTGAATGCGTTGCAACGCATCATGGCACAACTTGACCCGTTGCAAATGACAGGTACGGTGATGGCAGTCTACGATCTCTCTCGTCCAGCGAAGGAATATACTCAGCGGAATTGGCCGATCGCGCAGAAGGGCGGAGCCTTAATTGACCTGAACCGAGTTTGGCCCGGTGATGAAGCGGGTGATCATCCTCCCATCCGTCATGCTGGGTTATTGTGGAACCGACTGTTCCAACCGAATGTGGATGTGGCGCTTGACTTTCATACCGCCTCAACCGGAGGCGACTTCACCATGTTCATCTTTGCTGATTTCCGCAACCCAGAAACTCGTCAACTTGCAGAGTTGTTTCCAGTCGAGCAGATCAAAAATGATCCGGGGGAAGGTGGCTCTTTGGAACTGGCGTTTGCGCAAGCAGGCATTCCGGTAATGACGATCGAAATTGGTGGCCCTCGAGTTTTTGATGCCCGCAAGATTGCCATGGCGATTGAAGGCAGCCTGAATGTGCTGAAGCACTATCAGGTGATTGAGGGTTCGATCGGTCGCACCTCCAGAGAGGCAGGAACATTCTTCGGGGATGAGATGGAAACCATTCGCGCGACTACAGGTGGCTATCTAGAAATGCTGGTGGATCTAAAAGACAAGGTGACACCAGGACAAACAGTGGCAATTCAGCGCAATTCCTTTGGTGACATTGTGGCAGAGTACACTGTCAGTGTAGCGGGGGAAGTGGCGACAATTGCACGTGATGCTTTGACAGAACCTGGTTCCCGTATCCTTCAGATTTTGTACAATCGTGCGAACTCAACAGTGACTTGACTGTTCACCTCTTGACTGTATCTTGGCTGATACACACACGCTAAAAACGATTTCAATTCAGGTGAGTGCTATGACAACAGATTTTCAATCGGAAACCAATATCAGAAAATCGATCGGTTGGGTAATTGCTCTCAGTATTGTGCTAATCATTCTAGGAATTGTAGCCATTCTGTTACCAGGCATTGCTTCTGCGTTTTTCACTTCTGTGATTGGCTGGATTACGCTATTCAGCGGAGTTGTCATGGTTGTGCAGGCGTTTCAGTCGCGTCCTCTGCGAGGGTTTTGGCTGAATCTGTTGGTAGGTCTTTTCTATGTCATTGCCGGAATTTACATTGTCTTGAATGTTGGCACCGCCGTTCTGGCGTTGACTTTCGCTTTTGGTGTCTTGTTCATCGTTGAAGGAATTTTCACAATCATCATGGCGTTCACCAATCGAGCAGGCAGTCGCGCTTCTTGGTTGGTGGCTTTAAACGGTATCGTTACCCTGATTTTAGGAATTATGGTGCTCAATCGCTTTCCCTCTAGTGCCATTTGGTTGATTGGATTATACGTAGGCATCAGTTTGCTGATGAGCGGCGTTTCGCTGCTGACAGCGGCGTTGGTGGCACGACGAACCGTGACCCATTACTAGTAACATATTATCGTGATACCTTATTGAAGGCTGAGTTGACCATCAATCGTTCAGGTAGACAATGCCTACACTGCATTGCTAGTTTCGGCTGTGTTACCCATGAACTATGCCGATCGGTCACTGAAAAATAACTGGAGACTAAATTCTAGAGATCCAGCGATGAAACGCGATCGAGTTTTTGGCGAAATTTATACGATCGATCAAGATACCGGACTTTACATGATCGAGATTGCGCTGGATCAATATGGAGATATCTTCAACGAATGGGACCCTGCCCCCTTTAAACGTCGCGCTCTCGATCCTGACTTAGAGCTTTATTTAGAAGGAAGTTCTGAAGAAATTCCGCTGCGTCATCCAGTGGAGTTGTATTTTCTCCTGCCCAAGGGCAGTCGAGATGAACGGCTTGAAGAAGAAACACGACACGGTCTAAAGAACAGTTTTATCTTCAAACGATACCTACTCCGAAAAGAATTGGAGAAGACCAATACCCAGATGCTGCGCTGTGTTGTTCTCGGTTTTGCATTTTTGGCTTTTGGAACGTTGTCGTCAGAGCAGTTGGGGGAAGGATTACTGTCCTTGCTGTCGGAGGCGCTATTGATTGGAGGATGGGTGTTTTTGTGGGAAGCCGTTTCTCTGTTCTTCTTTACAAATCGTGAGCTATATCATCGTTACCAACTATACAGACGGTTGCAGAATGCTCCCGTGATCTTTCGAGAAACCGAAGAATCTTAAGTTTTACAGTAGATCTATGAGACAAGCGATAGAACAGTGACCGTTATTGCTAATCTTGATTGTATCAATCCTGGGATTTTTGGATGACCGCTGTTGCCCTACCTGTGGTTCCCTCTAACTTCAACAGTTTGGCTCTATGGCTAGTTTTATATGTTCAAACTACTTGACTCGGAAACGGCTAATCCATCTCCTCATCAAATTGCTCGTTCTCTGCGATGGCTGGGGTGGAGCGGTTTTTGGTTACAAGCTCTGTTGGGGTTTATTCCAATTCTAGTGGTCGTCACAAGAACACTGTTTGGGCCAGGACAGCAGCCACGCGGACCTTCTTTCGGAATTGGATTATCCATCGCTTGTCTGATTTGCCTGGTTTTCAGCATTTACTGGTGCTTTCGCTATACCCTATTAGGGCATAAAATGGAAAACCGAGATCTGCGTCCTGCCAAAGCTCAGGTGAAACGCGATCTAAAGCTGGGGTTATTGATCAATTTGGGAATTATGGCGATCGCCATCCTCATTGCTCTGGTGCGTGTTGGTTCGTTAACCTTCCGGATGCTGACGCTGCCACAAGGTTCAACGGTGATTACTCCTAATCAGATTGGAACCACCGTCGCCCAAGGCGCGTTGATTACGCCATCCAACATGATTGCCATTCAAGCCATGATTAATGCCATTGCGGCTGGTTTAGTGGGGGTCGTGGTAGCTTTGTTGCTGCTGCGTCAGGTGGGGCAACACCGCAGCGCTCAAGATTGAGGATTGGTCAAGTTTAAGTCGAGACGGCATGATGGCTGTCCTGAAAACCGCTGTTTTTAATCTGTGGGTTCGTTTCTCAAACGTTGTTTTCGCGCTAAGGAATTATAAGGTAACAATGATGACATGGTTGAGACGTTCGATCGTCACTGGATTCGCAGGACTGAGCTTTTTGATGACCGATGCCATCTTCTCTCCGGTTCAGGCAACACAGCAATTGTTCTGCACGGGGCGCATGACGAACGGCTGGGCATATACGGCGGAGTTTTTGGATGGACGGTTCACTCAAATTCGTTGGGAGCGTTCGGGACAGCCGCCACAAGTATCGCAACTGACCTTTGCTTCCACCAACGCCCTAGGACAACCTATCTATCGCGGATCACTGATGGCGGCCGTAGCAGTGACGCTGGTGGATCTGTCGGCAGGAGATGTGCGCCCTAGCTCAGAAATCTCAGTTGGCGTGGAAGAGTGGGGTTGGTCGAGAGGAACCTGTGGACTCTCCAGCACAGGCCCGGGTGGGGGGACAGGGTCGTCCGGTTCGGTGGCTGCCCTGCGCCAAGATTTGCTGGGGGTAGATGCTACGCGGGCCCGGGAATGGCTCAGACAAAATGATTTCTTTTTCACTCAGACCATTGAGCAAACTACAACCCGTGTGGTGGAGCAATGGCATCGGGACACCGATCGCGCCATTGTGCAGGTTATTTTCAACAATAGTGTCGTCTCGGATGTTGTACAAATGCGCTAAAGCTAGGGATTGAATCAGTTAGCGAACGAATATCCTCCCGGTAAAGTCTATGTCTTTTGTCACACTCGATCGTATTTGGGAAGTCCTGGGCTGGGTCTTTGGATTGAACGGTGAGGTGTTCAGAGAAGTCGCCGCTGCTCCTAGAGGAGGACTGTTGGCGCTGCTTGTGGTGTTGTTGGCTGGGCTGTCGCTAGCGATCGGTCAAAGCATTATTTTATTTATTAATCGGGTGAAACCGATCCGCTTTGTCTTCAGCCTATTCATTAGCGCTATTCTCTATCTGTTCGAAGTACTGTTTCTGGTCTTTAGTACTTGGTTAATTGGTCTGCTGCCGCGATCGGTTCAGTTACCATTACCTACGCTGTTTATTGTTCTGGGACTCAGCTATGCACCGCTGCTGTTCAGCTTTCTGGGAGCGTTGCCGTATCTAGGGTTTCCCTTATTGAGAATTCTATCAATCTGGCACTTGTTGGCCATGGTGGTCGGCTTCAGTGCAGTAACCAATCTTGGCATGAGTTCAGCGTTTGGCTATGTCGCGTTCGGCTGGTTTGTCAAAGAACTATTGGGAAACACAATTGGACAACCGCTCTCTCAGCTAGGACGGCGTTTGGCTGAACGAGTGGCCGGAGGACATCTGGCACTACATCGGAAGGAACTAACTGAAATTCTGCAATCTGGCTTTGACACTCGATTTTTTACCGGTACTACCGTAGCGGCTCCATCCGTTCAACTAGACATCGCAACGCCCGATCGCCAAGCCTCGATTTCAACGTCACAGTCTGCTGAATCTTTGTTTGCGAACGCCTCAGTGGGTGCCGCCACCCTGCCAATGGACGCTCTCAACCCTGACGAACCGATCGCAGCGCCACCTCGAACCCCAGCCATTCCGCAATCCATTCGCTTGGGCATCATGTTACTAGGCATGGTGCTGTTGTTTCTGGTGATTGCCCTGCTGTTGCGCCCCGTTCGCCTCAGCTTATTTAGCTGGTACGACAGCTTGCCATGGGTGTTGCGTCGAGTGTTGGATCTATCGTGGATTGGATTCGTGGCACTCGTGTTTGCGGGGCTATTAGCTCCCCTAGAAACCTTGGGCTGGTGGGCTGGTTGGTACAACGACGATTTAGATACTACCCGCTCTCGACCGACAACCTCAGCTCAGTTATCTCGTCAGAATCACGATTCAGACTCTCCGTCTCGCTATGTTGTTTATGTGGATGGTGTGGGTCAATCCAGCGACGCTTATACGCCCGATGTAGCAGAATTTGTCGAAGCACTTCAGGAGGTTTTGCCAGACGATGTGGAGTTCATCCAGGGGTTAATGATGTACTCGGTGTTCAACAAACCCCTCAATCAAGATCGACCGCTGGCCTGGCTGTGGCGATTGGCAGACAAAATGCGTTGGGAAAACCCGACGGCGCTGTTGGGTTTTATGGTGAATGTCCGCAATGCCTGGATTGTAGCAATCTCTGCGGACAAACGTTATGGCCCAATTTACAACCAGGGAATCGCTCAAGTGCTCTACAACGGGCTGCTGAACCGGGGCTATCAGCCAGGCGGCGGCATTCCCATTACCCTAATTGGCTACAGTGGCGGTGCGCAGATGTCGATCGCGGCGGCTCCTTATCTCAAGCGCGTGTTGGGCAGTGAAATTGACGTGATCTCCTTGGGAGGCGTCATGAGTGCCAATATCAATGTATTGAAATTGGGGCATCTTTACCATCTAGTGGGCACCAAAGATGGAGTAGCGAAGCTAGGGCCGTTGCTGTTTCCGGGACGACGCCAATGGTTTCCGTTGTCCTATTGGAACCGAGCCATGCGCAAGGGCAAAATCAGCGAGATTGCGTTGGGCCCAGTGGGACATCAGGTCCCCGGCGGCATTATGGACCCTCACGCCTTACTGCCTACGGGTGAAAGCCATTTGCAACATACGATCGCCCTGATTCTGTCCATTCTGGACGGTCGGCTGCTGGATACTGTCCCTCAACCGCATCGCAAACTCAGCAATTATGAACTGTATAAGCAGGCCGACTTTAACAACCACACCTACTATCCCCTGATGCAGACCGTGAATGCCCACTGGTATCGCCCGATCGCACCGTGGATGGGACGATTGATTTTACCGCAACCATCGGAACGACGACTGGTGCGTGGTGTCTGGTTAGAAGTGCATCATGCCGATCGAGGTTATGAGAATCTGGTGGGGCAACGAGTGATGCTGCGTTGGGCCGACGAGCCGAGGGTGAAAAACTTGGTGCGGGCTGTCACTCAAGACGTGCACTTCAGTGTTGATGCTACCTATTCCAGTCAATACGACGGCACAATTCATCCAGAACGACTCAACCATTGGCAGCAGGTGGGGCCCTTAGAATCGCTGGCGGGGTCTCATCCCACCGATGATTTGATCGTGATGTTGACGGGAACCGTAGACGTTCAGGCAGCCAGTAGCACCGATCGCTCCTCCCTTCCCACCCTCTACATTCGCCACCAACCGATCGAAATCACGGGACGCTATTACGGACTGGTGCGGTTTGAAGCGCCGATTGCCAACACCGATCGGTTTCAGGTCAGCCATTTCAACACTATTTCTCGTCAGTTTGATGGTGGGCAAGAAGTGGTGCGATTGCCGCCAGTCGTCCAGGCAAAGAATTACGGTAGTTTTCCTTCAACCACCCACCAGCTAGAGCAAAGCCCGCTCAATGAGACAGGTTGGTATATCTATGGCGCTCAGGATGCCAATGGGGAGTTTGTGGTGCAGTCGTTGGCTCCCCGATCGCTGTTTCGGCTCCAACCCGATCGCGTTGTGTTTGGCAGTCAAGCATCCTATCGCTATATTCGACGGGAATCTTGGGCCGATGTAGTGGCGCAGAAGGGCAGAATTTCGTCAGTGCTGTGTGTGGGCGGCCGCAAACCCAGCCAGGAACGCTCCGATTCTATTCAGGCCGCGATTGATGAGTGGCAAGTGGGCGATCGGGCGCTGTTGCTGCATGTCTATGGCGGCATTGGCGGCAATAATAAGGAACCAGCGGCGGCTACCCCAATCTTCTTTGGCCATTTTTCCTATGGGCTGGCCACAGTGATTCATGATCCAATTAGCGATGAACGACGGTTTGATATTTGCTATTACCAGGTGTACTCCCACAACACCGATGGACTGACGGCGGGAACGCTGCACTGGTCACGGTATATGGGCGATCGGCAATTTGGGTGGGTGGGAACGCGCCCGGTTTGCGATATTTTGATCAAATTTGACCCCTTCACGGGCGAGTTTGATATCAACGGCGATCGGCGATCGGCACTGACAACGATGGTGAAGCAACTGGAAGCGATGACGGCTCGCTATCGAATTGGCGATGGCACGGGGGCAACCTATGTTGGACCGGCGAATAATTGTGCTCAAGATTCCAACCAAGCCCTATTTGCTAGCCTGCGTACACTGTCGCAGATGATCGATGCCAATCAACCTCTGTTGCAAACTTGGCTAACTCATCAACCCGACCAAGTTCAGCGCTATCAACAGCTTTTGCAAATAAAAACCAAACTGTATCAACGCTTGCAGCCGTTTGGTTCGCCCCGCACCGATTGGGAAAGTAATGAGTTTAATTTGGGTAGGAGTTTAGAAGATGAACCGCTCCGCAACTTAATCACGGGCTTGGGCAGTTGGCGCACCCTGTTGCCGCGTAAGTCCAGTGATATGGTAGTTCAAGTTTTTCTAGAGCAGGGGGCATCGGTTTGGGTACTGCGCACGAACCAAGTTGGAGGTTACGATCCAGACATTGAGCCGATTTCACCGATGACGATTTAGTCAATGATAAACCGATCATTCGATCGTTAGTTCCTCAGTCAGTGCTATACATGTGTTCATTTAGGAATCAAATTGTTGTGTCATCAACAATTCCAGTTTGAGCAGCCACCGTGCCTTCTTCCTTTCTTTCTCAATCCTGGAAATCATTCAATAACTCCATTCTTCTATGCTACCTGTCATTGTTTAGCTGCGGCCGGGTTACGATTTTATTCATCAATTACTTCCACAGCACAATTGCCCTGAAGGTATCAGATTGCTCCAACGTTTCAGCTATCTCCTGTTCCCCACTCCCAACTTCCGACTCCCGACTATAACGAATTCATACACTGCTGCACCTTTTCCAGCAGCGGCGGATGCTCAATTTGCTCTACCAATTTTTGTGCAGTGGAGTAACACGATCGGGCAAGTTTCTTTTGACGACGGCTACGATACAGGCTGCCCATATTCAGCAGCGTTGTAATTTCACCGAGCCGATCGCCCAACTCTTGGTGAATGCTGATGGCTTGTTTATAGAACTTCAGCGCTTGCCGTTGCTCAGACAGCAGGCTGTACATATAGCCCATGTTGTGAAGCGTCGTGGCTTCCCCAGCGCGATCGTTCAAAACCCGGCGAGTTAGCAACACCTGATGATAGAGCAAAAGCGCCTGTCTGGGTTTGCCCAAATCGCTATACACCGACGCAATGTTATTGAGCGTAATGGCCTCTCCCGCCAAATTTTTAACTGCCTGCTGAATCGGCAGCGCCGCCTGAAAAAACTCTAGCGCTTGCTCAAACTGCCCAAGGGTGCTGTAGGCAAAGCCAATACCATTGAGCGTGGTAGCTTCCCCCGAAAAATCACCCAACAAGCGCCGCATTTCCAAGATTTGACTCTGCAACAACAGTGCTCGCTTTGGCTCCCCCAGTTTGGTATAAATCAGAGCCACATCATTCAGAGTGGAAATTTCGCCTTCGGTATCTTGCAAGGCTCTAAACATCGGCAGGGCTTCGTTAAAATAAGCCAACGCTTGCGAGAATTGACCGAGGCGGCTGTAGGCAGAGCCAATATTGCTGAGGGTAATTGCTTCAGCCCGCTGATTGTTCAGTTCTTTTGCCAACTCTAAGGCTTGCTCAAAACAGTCTAGGGCTGGTTGTATTTGCCAACAGCTAAGGTAAGCTAAACCAACGTCGTTGAGTGCTCGGCCTTCTCTACCGCGATCGGGCAACGTTCTGGCTAAAAGCAAATTTTCAATGGCGTGATCAAGATATTCTTGGAATCGCCCTTGCTTATAGCAGTGGTTGGCCTCGCTGCGACGTTGCTCCCATTCCTCAATGCGGTTAAAAGACAGTGTCATCTTACCTCAGTTAAGTTAGCGCTAAATTTGCAGGACGCTCCAAGGGGTAGTTCAAACTGGTGTGTGAAGAATCCTGCAATAGATTAACCAACATTCTCTACCTTTCGGTACAAGACGTAAATAGAAAATCATGCATCTTTTAACCTATTTTTAATTTGTATTAACGGAATAATTCCCATTGGCTTAACTTGCCGCTCTATGCTCAAACATTTGTCACGCAAATCAAATATTTGTCACACAAAACGTGTTAAACAGTGAAAATGTGTTAAATATCGATCCTAAATCTAAGTAGACTAGTCGAAATTTAACGTCAAGGTGCAAGAGCACTAGGCATGGCTGAATCGAGCTACGAATCGGACTTCCTCTCCCTTCCCCTCCCCCTCTCCCAATTGGCGAGGAAGCGATCCGGCTCTCTGCTCTTGGAGGAAGAAGGGGCAGGGATGCGGGCAACTCCAACGTGAATACAGCCACACCAAGCACTGATGACGCTGTCCACCAATTTCGTTGATGTCCGATCGCAGTTAGGGATTACAAGCAAACCCAAGAATGAAAACTCAGTACTATACAGCCACTAGCCTTGACGGATTCATCGCAACCGAAGATGATTCATTGGACTGGCTGTTTTCGCTTGGCGACCTGACTAACTCTAGCTACCCAGCGTTCATTGCCGAGGTCGGTGCCTTGGTTATGGGAGCGTCCACCTACGAGTGGATTGTTCGCAATGCCGATCAGGTTGCTGCCGAAACCGGAGCCGCGTGGCCCTACACTCAGCCTGTCTGGGTATTCACCAGTCGTAAGCTCCCGCTCATCGAGGGTGCAATCATTCGATTTGTCAAAGGAGATGTGCAACCAATTCACAAGGAAATGCGGGAGGCGGCGGCAGGCAAAAACATCTGGATCGTGGGAGGGGGTGACTTGGCCGGACAATTCTACGATGCTGGGCTTTTGGATGAGCTAATCGTCCAGATTGGGTCGGCTACTCTGGGCAGAGGAAAGCAATTGTTTCCGCGGCGGGTGCTGAGTCCAACTTTACGTCTGGTGTCGGTTCGTCAAATGGGCGCTGGTATGGCCGAACTTCGTTATGACGTGAGTAAAACCCAGGGTAGATAAACCCATGTGGATAAAACTATCCAGAGAGCGATGCCTCGTTGTTTGCTGTTGCCCATGATAAGAGACTAACGATAGAAACTATTAGCCGTCCCTTGGGCGATCGAACTTTTATCATGTTTAAGCAATCGGGTGTCGTTCCATACCGTTTCCAGCAAGGCAGGCTTGAGTTGTTATTAATCACCTCGTCTAAGCGCAAGCGCTGGGGCATTCCCAAGGGATGGATCGAGCCGTGGATGAGTGCAGCCGAATCAGCCGCGAAAGAAGCCCGCGAAGAGGCAGGCGTATTAGGAAAGGTGCAGTTACCGGCGATTGGGTTTTATGAGCACCGCAAATTAGGAGTACCTTGTCGTGTCGAAGTATTTCTGATGCGAGTAGACACGGTCCTTGAAACTTGGGATGAAGCCGATCGACGGCAGCGAGAATGGGTTAGCCTTGCCAAAGCCATGAAACGGGTGAAACAAACAGAATTACAGCAACTCTTGCAACGCATGCACCGGTTAGACGAGCGTTACACCTTGATGGCGTGATGAAGGTTGCTCGATGTAGTGATAAAAGGGGATGGGCTTAAGTTAGTTTTTCTCACCTTCAATGCGATCGACACAAGGACTGTTCTGTCCAGCCTGGTATTGCAGCAAGTCTCCAGGCTGACAGTTGAGAGTTGCACACAATTTGTCTAGTGCTTGCAGCGTCAAGGATTTCGCTTGCCCATATTCAATTTTTTGCAGATTTTGCAGTGTCATTCCTGCGGACTGAGCCAGCTTGTTTTGGGATAGCCCGCGCTGCTCTCGAACTTGCTTAAGGGTAATCTTCACCACCATACTGCTGTTCTACGCTACACAACACTTCAATGCACCACCGTTATTCCCTCTTCGCCAATTAACAACCAACTCGTAGTTGGTAAATTTTTGGCCAGATCAGCTTTTGTTTAGTACAATAGTACTATATTGAGTGTACAACGATGAGAGTACATCCAGCGCGATTTGTTGGTGCATTGCGGTGCGCCACTCATCGGGCATCGATTCGGTTTCTAATAAAAACCCGCCTCTATCTAACGCTCAGCAAGCAACCTAGACAGAAGCGGGAAATCCATTCCAAAAAGGATAGTTCCAATGGTAAATCAAACTCCGGATCTTTTAACTCCTTACGAAGCAAATTGTCACACTGAGATATCTACAGTGCTGGTGCTGGCTAGCGATTTGCAGGAGGGGCAACAGGTTCTTTATCACGGCACGCGGTTAAAAGTTCGTCGCGTGATTCCAGCTTTTACGCGATCGCAAGCTTGTCATGTGCATTTAGTTCCGCTGAACTGGCAACCGCCCACTGGGGTGAGTCAGCAATTAGCCGATCGAGAAGAAGCGGCTGTACTGATACGGGTAGCTTGCCCGGTGCTGAAACCATTTCAGGTAGTGGCTGAATCACTTCATTCAGCGCGTTAAATAGGCTGCCACCCAACCCTCAGAGGACGCATGAATTCATTAACTTCAACGCCCGATCGTCCCCGATCGACGGCATCGTATCTGTCAGTAATTGTGCCATCCTGCTGTAGTTGTGCTGAGTTTTTACCTTCCGATCGTACTCCAGCAGTGGGGCTTTGCCTGCTCCATGCGACGCGGGTTCTGTCCCACGATAAAGCTTGCTCTCAGTACGACTGGGACGATCGATTGGAGCCGATTGGTGATGATGACGAATTTTAATCACTAAATTCTTAGCACTTCTTTCCGAGCACTTGTCAGATAGGCACTGTCTATTTTGTGACCCATTATTAATTGACGATTCATCCACTGGTTGATCCACGATGACCATCATTTCTACTTGTCCGTCAACTTCCGCTTCGCCGTTTCCTCCCCATCTTCGCGCTGAGGTGATTCCTATGTTTAAGAAAGCTACGAAAACCAAATCTCGCTTGCGGCTAGCCTTAATTGGCCCCTCTGGATCGGGCAAAACCTATTCGGCGTTGGCGATCGCTGCCCATTTAGGTCGTGTCTCTGGCGATGGAAGCAAGCCCCGTATTGCCGTGATTGACTCGGAGCACGGCTCGGCCAGCAAATATGCTGACTTGTTTGAGTTTGACACCTGCGAACTGACGAGTTTTCATCCTCAAAACTACATCAGCGCTATTCGTGCCGCCTCTGACTACGATGTTTTGATTATTGATTCCCTGTCTCATGCCTGGATGGGCAAAGATGGAACCCTGGAACAGGTCGATCGCGTAGCGAAACGGCTACACTACAACAACACCTTTGCCGCTTGGCGCGATGTTACTCCCTTACACAACCAACTGGTGGAGACTATGCTGGCTTGTCCCAATCACCTAATTGTCACCATGCGCAGCAAGACGGAATATGTTATTGAAACCAACGACAAGGGCAAGTCGGCTCCGCGTAAGGTTGGCTTGGCTCCCATTCAGCGAGATGGCTTGGAGTACGAGTTTGATGTGTGTGGCGAATTGAACTTAGATAATGAACTAATCATTTCGAAGTCTCGCTGCTCAGCATTATCTGGTCAAGTGATTGTTAAACCCGGTGAACAGTTCGCCTCGGTTCTGAAAGATTGGCTCAACGACGGGGCCCCCGCTCCAAAGCACATTGATCGCGATTTCTTACTGGCTCAAACGGAACAGGAGATGGCACGGTTGGGCTGGAGTGCAAAGGATGGCAAATCACATCTAGAGCAGACCTACGGCAAGAAGAGTCGTCATTTTCTTACCGACGAAGAGTTGATCGAATTTTCCGCCTATCTTCAAGCTCAACCTGATGCCATGCTGCAATTAGATTTGGCTGATGTGAACGGTCGATAATCCCCTTCGTCCCCAGCCCTGCTCCTACGCCTGAGAGAAGGGAGCCAATCTGCTTCTAGCTCCTCCTGTCCCAGGTTAAGGAAAGGAGGGTTGGGGAGGTGAGGGACAGGTAAAGGAATTGCCCCCACTAAAGCTGATTGCGCAGTTCTCGCACAATTTCCTGAGTCAGGTTTCTTGAGCAAACCGATGTAAAGTAGGCATCTTGCCCGCCTAGTCAATAAAGCAGAACGATCGCACAGACATGTAGTGCACTACCTTTATGATGAATGGCAGAGGAGGTGATGATACGCTTCGATCGTTTGGTAAGCGATCGCCTGCCAACTGTAGTGCTGAGTCGCATAAGCTTTGGCATTTTCACCCCGCCGTCGGCGCTCATGGACATCTTGCAAGGCCAGACGCAGTTGATGAGCGAGGGCTGGAATTTGGCACGGGCTAATCCATCCCGCTTGGGCTTGCTCGATCGCAGACCAGATATGCACCTGATCAGAAATTACTACCGGAACTCCCGCCGCCATTGCTTCTGCCACTGCAATTCCAAAGTTCTCGTAGTAGGACGGCAACACAAACACATCGGCGGCTTGTAATAGCGCAGCTTTGGCGTCCCCTGTGACAAATCCGGGCATTCTCGTGCAGTGAGCAAGCGGAGAGGTTTGAATACGATCGCGAATGCGCTGCTCATAGGCGGGATCTTGAGGGTTAGCGCCTGCCAGAACGAAGCGAAACTTCAGCCCAGACTGTAAAAGATCTTCCAAAGCTGGCAGTAACAAGTCCAATCCTTTTTTGGGGTCAAGGCGCGACATAAACAAGATCGTTGGTGTTTCTGATGGTGATGAAAGTGCCCAGGCAGGTTCCGGTTGAAACGGTGAAACCCCCAGTGGAATCACCAAGTCGCGAGTGATAACCCCAAATCGTTCAGAAATCTTGGCCTCTTGCTCGCTGGTAAAATGAACAGCAGCAGCATGAGCCAGATTAGCACGTTCAAACAACGCCGCATAAAGCTGTTTACCTCGGCGTTTTTTTTGTAAATCGGCTGGATCGAGAGTACCTAGGGGTCGCAGGATGTAAGGCAGGTGTTGCAACCGGGCCACGGTAGCTGACAAGGTACTAACTGGAGAAAACAGGGCGTGAATGTGGGCAATATCAAACTCCTGAGCATGGATTGCTAGCCACTGCAATAGATCGATCGAGAATTTGTAGCGATGAAAAGGAGCACAGCGAAAATAGCGAATGTGATATCCGTCCTGTTCAACGGGACGATCGAGCGGCACCGTCAAGGGGGGTTGGCCAGCATCACCGTTGGCATCGGTGGTTAGGACGGTTACATCTTCGCCCCAAGCTGCTAAGCCTTGAGATAATCCCAATACCATCTGGCTAGGACCACCATAGACAAGCGCGATTGAGGGAACAATTTGAAGAATTTTCAAAGACATGAAGAATTAACTTTAGTGTGAATAAATTTAGGACGTTTAATTTAAGACTTTTGATCGGTAGTCAGTAGGAATAACAAATTTAGTAAACGCTTGCTTGGTCAAGCATTATTCTTCCCACAGACAGAGGCAACGACAACAGTCAGCCCAATGACGTAATACAGCTTACATCCGACCTGTCTACGGGAAGATGCACAGCGCTAGAGGAATCTTTACAGTTCTAGTAAATCTATAAAGGAGAAAAGTTATGAATTATCGCAGAATTGAAGACATTAACCCAAATTATCGCGATAGTTTTTCTGGCCGTGAGATTAAGGGGCTACCCGTGGTATCAGATTTGACAGCAGGAATGCTGACGGATGACACGCGCGAACGAATTGGTACTGTTAAGGATGTATTGGTTGATCAGCAAGGTAGTATTCAATACTTTGTAGTCGATCTAGGAGCGGCACCGACAGGTCGCCAAGTGCTACTACCCGCTGAACAAGCTCGGTTTGATGCTAAGAGCGATCGGGTATATGCTGCTGGAATGACCAAGGAACAAGCGGAGATGTTACCGGCGTTTAATGAAAGCGTTCTGCTTTAACTAGCTGTTCCTAGCAGTTCAAAACAGTTTCTATTTAGAATTCCTACCTGAAACCTAAACGTTTGAGGTAGGATTTTAGCTTTATGAACATTAATCATCGTGTTTCAGCAACTCTTGATAGAAAGTAAACTGCTGCTGAGCAATCGCTCGATTGGTGTAGTATTTCATCGCACGTTGATATCCTCGCTTTGAAAGCTCGATCGCCAGTTCCGGTTGATGCATGAGCGTTAGGAGGGAATCTCGGAGAGCCGTCACTTGCCCTTCGGGGAAGACCAATCCGGTATCGGTAATCACATGGGGAATTTCCCCCGAATCTGAGCCAATGACCGGTACTTGGCAGGCCATCGCTTCAATTAGCACGTGTCCAAATTGTTCCTTCCAGCCAACAGAGGTGAGTGTCTTAAATTGATAGGTTGTTTGAGAAGGCAATACCAATGTGCTCATTAAATTGATGTAGTTGGGTACGGTGTCATGGGGTACACTTTCTATCCAAATTAAGCGATCGGAGATGCCCAATGCCGTCGCTTTTTCCACCAAGGCGTCTTTTAAGGGTCCACGTCCCAATAGCAGCCACTTCCAAGGGCGATCGCTGTGGTGTTGCAACTCACCCAAAGCATCACAAAGCGTTAGTAACCCTTTTTCTTCTACAAATCGCCCTACAAATCCGATGACAAAATCATGGGGTTGAATGCCAAGCTGAGCGGCTAGTTCTGGCTGTGATTGTGGACGAAAGCAACGCTCATCGACTCCCAACTGCGGCAGAACTTGAATTGGCCCGCCATAGCCACGCTGACGCAATATATCTGATCCATCTTGGTTGCCTGTAATAATGCCATGGGTTTGACGCAAGTTGTACGTCTCTAATAGAGAAACTGGAAATTGTAGTGTGTAGGGCAAATTCCACCAAGTGAAGAAGATATTTTTGGCCTTGAGTCCCAGTAATCGATTGAACGTAATTAGTTCTGCATAGCCCAGCGATTTTGAGCCTTGTTCAACTTGAATAATCTGTGGACGAAATTGACGCAATAGGGGGAAAAGCTCAGTTCCAAACGCAAGCAATCCTTGGTTGTTATAGCTAAAGTTGGTCACTGGAACAACGCGCAACGATCCATCTTGCCAACCGTGCGATTCGATTGCATCCTTTTGCACGCCACCAGGTTGCCAGTATTTGGGAACGACAATCGTGACTTCAATATCAGACCCTAAGGTTGTCATCGCCCGATACTTTTCGCAATTTAGATCGACAATATAAGTATGACTGGCAATGAGAATTTTCATGGTAATACTTTTATAAACTCAAAATAGAGCCGAGTAAAACGCAAAGATAACTTATAGAATTAACGATGGGATGTTTGGGATGATATGAGTCTGTCCAACTGTGTATATTGCTGACCATCATTCCATATCGATCGAATTAACGTGTTCAGGGCTGCAAAAAATCCGATCGTGTAGAACAGGGCGCGAGTCAAGATTTTGATGGGAGAACCACTTTTATAGCATGGAGGATGTCCCAACACATGACAGTCAAATAGTTTGGCGCAAAGACGAGCCAGTTGAAAGGGAGTAAGGTTTTTCAACGCCATCAAAAAATGATTGTGATAGAACGTCACTTGATACTGAAGCGATCGAGTGCTGATGTCGTGACAGCCTCCGGTTTCTTCGCCGAGGTGAATTAAGTTCGCATCTGGGTCGTACCAAATTTTCAAACCCGTTCGTCGCAGTCGCAAACAAAAGTCAGATTCTTCACGCACTGCACTGCCGCAAAACCGCTCGTCAAACCAAATGCCATGCTGCTCAAAAATCTCTCGCCGGAATGACATATTGCAGCCACGCGCTGTTAACACTTGCTGGGGTTTGGTTGTATGTACCAAGTCAATGTGATACCAAGCAATTCCAGGGTTCATAGCCTCTGGTGGTAAATAATCAATTTGTAGCCCAGGAATGGCATCGGCTAGTTTCATGCGATCGAACACCCGCCCAGCTACGGCACCTATGTCAGGACGATCGATGTAGTTTCGGGCATGAGCACTGAGAAACCCAGGTGGTAATTGCACATCGTCATCTAAAAACAGCACCACATCTCCCTTTGCCCGCCGCACTCCATAGTTGCGAGCACCTGGTAAACTAGCCCAACTGACTCGAAACAGACGGATGCGTTCTTCTCTCTCTAGCTGATCGAGATAGCGTTGAGTGGCAGGTTCATGGGTAATTGTTTGATCAATCACCAGCACTTCATAGGGATAATAGTCTTGCTGAAGCACATTCGCGATCGTATCCCGTAGCACTTCATCACGACCGTATGTTGGAATAATAATTGAAACAAAGATTACCATGATAGGTTGATTTTGAATGAGTAGCTGAATAGTTAATTTGTTTACACTATCGTTTCTTCTTTCTTTTCTGTTTTCTTTTCTTCTTATTGAATTTTCCTTTACTTTTGGATTTTTCCTCGACTTGTGGCTCTAGTTTAGCTAATCGTTCTATTTCTGGTAATTTCAAAATTACGCCTGCAAAAAACCAGTAATATACGGCGACCGGATCAACATCAAGTGGATAGTAATAGGTGTTGTAACTAATAAACAGCACAAATAGCCACAGCGATGCTCCGTAGCTACGAAGATTACGATCGCGCAACGATCGATAGGTTTTAAATGTCACATGGGTCAGAACCGTAACAACGCTCAGAAACGCTAATACACCAATAGGACCAATTTCATATAGCAGCTTGGGGTAGTAGGTTTCTACCAATTCAGTTCGTCCTAAAGCCCGCGCAGAGTTCGTTGCACGTCCAACCCCATGCCCTAAAATGTTGTATCCCTGCATAGCCCAGCCAAACTGACCAAAGATAAATTGATAGGGTGGTGATGCATTCCAACGGCTGATAAAACTATCAATGCGCTCTTGCACCGTCTCCGGATTTTTTAGAGCAGCCGCACTGAGAATTATGCCTAACCCTACCACGATCGGAATAAAGCGTTTGAGGTTGGTAACTTGTCCAGTAAATACCAACAACAGCGCAGCGATCGACGGAACCAACGCTAGAGCAATGCGCTGCCCCGAAATCACAGCTAAAACAAAAACGGCTCCTAGAGACAGCAAGCCCATCAGACGCCACAGTGGTTTAGGATCACTGAAGGCAGAAGCGAAGGTGAGAAAAGCCCCTGAAATGAGAAACCATCCCCATTGCCACGGAGCCACAAACGTACCAGGTAGACGAATTACTCCTTGCTGCGGACTGTACAGCAGCGCTCCACCCACAAAACATCGAGCCTGCAAAGATGCCTTGAATAGATCACTACCAGATTCAAACCGAGTTCCCGGACAAACTCCTGTCAGTAGCATTAGATACTGAACGAATGCTAATCCACAAGCAACTAGAAATAAAACCGATGTTAATCGAACTAGAAACAATAAATCTTTTTGATTGCGAATGAGATAGTAGGAACAAATAATCAGAGGAGCATAGCCAATCAACACTTTTAATCCCAAAATCCCCATTGCGATTGGCTGTTCACCCGGTGTTCCAAAAAACTGCTGGAATCCATTCACGAACAAAATGGTGAAACTACAGGAGGTTAATAAGAAAACCAAGGGTGTAGTTAGTTGCTTAGGGATAAGAATCGGTAATCGCTCGCGTTGGCACCGTTGCGCTAACCCAATCAAAGCAGGTAGATAAAACCCATCTTTTGCGAGTTGCAATAGGGGACTGTTGCCAATCGCGTAGGTAATTGTGCCACCAAAGGGAACATAGAGAAAAAAGCCCCACATAGCATAGCGGGGATACTTGAAGGAAAGTGCTAGCACCAAAATGCCAATCCCACCTGCTGCGGCTGCTTTAATGCCACCGATGAATCCTAGCAAGAATCCCACAAATACCGCAATGAATACCACGGCCGTAGTAAAGCGAATCATCTCCTTTCGAAGGCGATCGGCTTTGCGTTTTTGGGTCATGCGCTCCTTCAAGCTCAGCGATGACTCTGGGCTGGATGGAACGGTCGATTCAGTCGCTAGCTGCTCCGATCGAGATCTTGTGTTTAGCAGCATCCTGTTGATGGCAGATAATGACTGGAAGTTCACACCAGTCTTTCCACTTCTAGTTATTCCCCATCGCTGTTAAGACTTAACAGACAGCCGCAGATTTGTTGCAAGATGCAGAAGGAATCGGAAGCTATTTTGGCTCGGTTCCACCTATATGAAAACCGCTGTGGTAACGTTGAGAACTTGGTTGGTGGCTCGAAATAGTGAGTCAAGAGTGTTCGTGGCTTAACCAATAAAACCGCTGCTTGCCTACTACACTACATAGTATTTAGCGATAATACTGGCCGATTTCTCAAGGGTTTTCAAGGTTTTATTAAACCCCTAACTGTTGATGATTATTAGCGATCGGGTATGTAAACCTTTTTTCAACGTGGAGAAAAGAACATGGACATTACAACAACTATGAATTGGGAAACCCTACTCGACCTCCTACTTGGAATTGGACTGAGTGCGGCGGCTGGTTTTCGAGTATTTGTGCCGTTGCTGGTGATGAGTGCGGCTGCGGTTTTGGGACATTTCGACTTGCCAGCTGATTTTGATTGGATCGAGACCGATCAAGCCCTAATTGTGTTTGCCATAGCTAGTTTGGTAGAAATTGTGGGATACTACGTCCCGTTTTTAGATGTTTTGTTAGATACGATCGCCACACCTGCGGCGATTATTGCCGGAACCCTGATTACCGCGTCTCTGGCTTCGGATTTAAATCCCTTCTTACAGTGGACAGTCGCTATTATTGCAGGAGGTGGCACGGCTGGATTAACCAAAGGAACCACGGCTGTTATTCGCGTGATTGCAACGGCTGTGTTTGCAGGGTTGTCTAATCCAATAATTGCTACGATCGAATTAGCTTTGGCGATTCTCTTGACCGTATTAGCGATTACCGTTCCAGTACTGACAAGCGTTTTACTAGTAACTGGATTTGTGATTGCTGTACAGCGAATTCGCAAATTCTTTCGTCGAGAAGCTCCTCCAACCTCTCCAGATGTGGTTGCATAGGAGAACAGAAGAGGAGTCTATATTTTGGAAACCCTACTCAGTTTACTGCTTGGAATTAGTTTAAGTGCCGCCTGCGGCTTCAGAATATTTGTGCCATTTTTGGTGATGAGTATTGCCGCACTCAGTGGACACCTTACCCTCGATTCAGGTTTTGCCTGGATTGGTAGCCCCGCCGCTCTGCTGATGTTTGCGATCGCGACAGTCTTGGAAGTAGGAGGCTATTATATTCCTTGGTTGGATGAAATTCTTGACGTAATTGCCACTCCCACTGCGGTTGTTGCTGGAACCTTGACCACCGCCTCTACTATTACCGAGATGAGTCCCATGCTTCAGTGGACGTTGGCGATCGTGGCTGGTGGCGGAGCAGCGAGTATTATTCAGGGCTTAACAGATATAACGCGGCTGACATCTTCCCTGTCTACTGGGGGAGTGGCCAACCCTTTGCTGGCCACCATGGAACTGATTACCTCAACGTTGCTGTCAATCATGGCAATTGCCCTACCGCTGTTTACAGGCGTGATTGTGATCGGCGTATTGGTTTTCGCAGCCCAAAAGCTTTGGATATTCTTCAGACGCCGATCGCTCTCTAAAGCCAGGAATAACCACTCACTGGAATAATTACCCACAAATCAACCATCTCATGCTTCGATCCTTTTTGTTTCACCTCACTCAAACAGCAATTGCCAACCATCGCGAACAAATATAACAATCTCTAAACTGAGTCGAAAAAGGGCTTGACTTCTTTGGAATCTATAGTACATTAGTTCTAGGTTCGATTGTACTACGTCAATCACCTCTAACTACCCCAAAGTATCATGTCACAACAATTGCACCTGTTCTCCAGTCAATCTTCCTCAGCCGATTCCCCCGAACTTTCCGGCTCTATTTTGGATCAAACTCGTCAACTCTTCCACCATCAAGGTTCTAACGCCGAATTAATTCAGCGGATTCAATCTGTCATTAAAGTCATCGATGAGCGCTGTGCTACACCTGTCACGAAATAGCCGCGCTTGCTTGAGAGCAGATGTATCTATGAGGAAAACCTGTCAAGGGTGTCGCCCTTACCCTCAATGCTTCTTCCATAGAACGAGGAACTTCAATCTGGCTCTCCTTCTCCCCGCTTGGGAGCAAGGATGGGGGAATAAGGGTGAGACTGGCAACCGTGTCACGTCCCCTCTGTAAGAGCATCGGACTCTCAACGTTCAAGTTTTCCTTCGCAAACCGACCTCTTGATCGATCGCTTCTTCATTGAGGCGATCGTTTTCTGTCATAAATCATAAATGGGTTCAACCGTCGGCTTACGTCAGATTCAGTTCCTATTGATTTGCCGATCGCAGTTCCTCCTGGAGCATCTCCTCATAAATTTCGGGAAGATAGCTGGTCATATCATTGGTTTCAATGCCATAGCCTAAGCTTGTCCAAGTGGGGGAAAGAATATACAGCACTTCATCTAATCGACCTGCTTGTAACAATTGAGATAGATCGGCTCCCCACGCAGACGGATCGCTCAGCCAACGATAAACCACTTCATCTTGATACTGCGGCTCAAAGCTGTAATCTTGCCAAAAGAAAAACATTGGACTATTGGGGTGATAAAGCTGGGCTTGCCGCATCCAGGTTGTTGTCAGCATTTGATAGCGACCAGCCGCCGTAGTACAGTCTCCCCGATTGGGGCCTGCCACGATCGTGACGCACTTATCTGGATGGCGACTCAAATCATAAATGTGTTCACCGCCGTAGAGTAGAGAATAGGGACGGGTGCTATTGGACTCGCTCGCCGAAATGGTTCGCATCAATGCCCGAATATAAGGATCACCTCCCTTCATCACCAGGGGGGCAGGAGTTTGATTCCACACAGGATCGACAAAGGGTTTGAAACGAAATCGCCCCTCTTGAAACCAACTGATCGTCGCCCAAACTAAGACGGCGATCGTGATACTCCACCAAAATTGTGAAGAATTGCGGGTCATTCGCTCAGTTCGATCGGTTGTGCGAGATTCATTAATGTTAGGAGTCACAGCGCAGCTAATCAGAACAACGGCAAGAGCATCGATCAAGCTGACCCATGCGATTTTCTCTCATTCATAATAGTGCGCCTAGAGAAATTAAGCTTAAAGTCGTTGAATCGATCGCGGATTCGCCAAGCTAGCAACCTAGAACAGAACGCCCCCAGTTGAAGCAAGAGACAGGGTTCGACCGCGTTCACTACATCAATAGTCTTGTGCGGTTGAGCGCAGCCGAATCAATGCCTCCCGTTAGCTCAACTCTAGACCAAATCAGCAAATACTTCTCGCACGGCCGGATGAACCAGCTTGTGGTCTGCAACGTTTAATCCTTTGGCCAGCGATGGATCAGCATCTAATGCTTTGAGACCTTGGTTTGCTAATTTGAGCACATAGGGAAAGGTGCTGTTGTTTAAAGCTTGTGTAGCCGTCCAAGGCACAGCCCCCGGCATATTAGGAACACCATAGTGGACAACACCTGCCTCGACATAGGTAGGATGCGTATGAGATGTAGGATGCAGCGTTTCAATGCAGCCTCCTTGATCAACGGCCACGTCTACAATGACAGAACCCGATCGCATTTTTGCCACAAACTCGCGAGACACCAGTGTAGGAGCTTTACGACCCGGCACAAGAACTGCACCAATCAGGAGATCGGCGTCAGGAACGACTCGCTCTATTTGAGCGGCATTGCTATATAACAGTTCTACCCGCGAACCAAACAAGGTCTCTAAGTAAGCAAGACGCTCCAAATTAATGTCTAGAATTTGCACCTGTGCGCCCAACCCCACCGCCATCTTAGCTGCTTCTGTTCCCACCACACCACCGCCCAAGATGACAACGCGCCCAGGACTGACCCCTGGAACCCCGCCCAACAGAACCCCACGTCCTCCTTGTTGCCGTTCTAAATACCGTGCCCCAAACTGTACTGAGAGCCGGCCAGCAATAATACTCATTGGGGTCAACAGTGGCAGGCTATGGTTTGGTAATTCTACTGTTTCGTAGGCGATCGCCGTTACTCCCGCCTGAATCAGATGTTCTGTTAAGGGGCGTGCGGCAGCTAAATGCAGGTAAGTAAATAAAATTTGTCCTTTTTGAATCAAGGGAAATTCGGGCGGCAGAGGTTCCTTCACCTTGACTACCATGTCGCGATTCCAAGCATCTTTTGCCTCGGCTACAATCTTGGCACCTGCTTGAAGATAGTCCTCATTGGTAAACCCGGCCCCCAGTCCAGCGTCGGTCTCCACAAACACCATGTGCCCACTGTCGCACAATCCTCGCACACTGCTGGGGCTTAACCCAACCCGAAACTCTTGATCCTTTGTCTCCTTTGGCACACCAATTTCCATTACTTCCTCTACTTGCCAGATCAAACAATGAACAAACCCTGGCTCTACCTCTAGCTTAATTCGACGAATTCAATTAGGTGGTAGTGAGTTCATCTTTTCGAGAGCACTGCAACTTTTGTTGCAACTCCGCAGTAGTTCACCCGTTAATCTCAAAAGAATTCCCGGATGTTTTTTCCAGGTCTATCCCCTATTCTGGTTGTCTCATTAGATTAAGCGATCGAACTCACTATGGAACTGCTAGAGTACCAAGCCAAAGAACTATTTCGCCAGATGGGAATTCCGGTTCTTCCATCTCAGCGTATTTATCAACCCAGAGATTTACGCAGTCTCACAGTTCCGTATCCGATCGCGCTGAAATCGCAAGTACACACCAGTAGGCGCGGAAAAGCAGGCGGCATTCGCTTTGTGGAAAATACGATTGACGCCATGGCTGTTGCCCAGACGATTTTTCACCTACCGATCCAGGGCAATTACCCAGAGCTATTGCTAGCTGAAGCTAAATATGATGCCGAACACGAGTTTTACCTGGCTGTTGTTCTAGATAGCTCTAGCCGACGCCCAGTACTACTTGGTTCTCAGTATGGCGGCGAGGATGTCGAGGCTCACCTAGATCAAATGCAACAGGTAATTGTAGAGCGCGAATTTTCTCCATTTTATGCGCGGCGATTGGCACTCAAGATGGGGGTAGAGGGGACTCTGATTCAGTCGGTCAGCGCTATTGTTGAGAAAATGTACACGCTATTTATTCACTACGATCTCGATCTTATCGAGATTAACCCACTGGGAATCAATGTCACGGGTGACTTAATGGCCCTCGATGGTAAAGTCACCATCAACGATGCCGCGTTGGGGCGACATACCGGGTTGGGGCAATTATTTCCTAGCTTGTTAAGCCAGTCCTCCCTGCAAACACCCAGTGGAGGGCTGAATCGAGTAGAACTAGAGGGCAATATTGGAGTGTTATGTAATGGGGCGGGTTTAGCCATGGCTACCCTAGATTTAATTCATCAAGCCAAGGGCAAACCGGCTGGGTTTGTTGATGTAGGAGGAGAGTATCGGCAAAGCGGGTCGAGGCTGTCGTTGCAAGAAAGCCTGCAACACGGACTCGATTGGATTCAACAGGTTCCTGAAGTGACTGTGATCTTGATCAATTTAATTGGCAGTACCTTTTCTTGCTTGGAAGTTGCCAATGCGATCGCCGACAGTTGGAACACTCGGGTGTTTGCCAATGGTTCTTTGGTGGCTTCCCCGCAGTTGGTAGTGCGGTTGGTCGGTGACGATTTTGCCTTAGCCCAAGCACACCTATCTTCGCTGCATGTGCCTGTTTTCGATCGCCTAGATGATGCCATTGCCTATGCCATTAAACTAACGATTTGATGGTGATTCAATCTTCTACAACACGCCTAACTCTGCCATGATGAATTTTTCCTCCAACAGCAACGTGCTGATTCAGGGTATCACCGACCCTTTGGGACGGATCTATGCACCTCGGATGCAGAAGTATGGCACCCGAATTGTGGCAGGGGTAGATCCGGGACAAGGCGGACAAATCATCCAAGGCATTGCAGTCTATGACATGGTAGAGCAAGCCATAGCCCAAGTTGGCACAATCGACATTACTGTTTTGTTCGTTCCGCCTTACGCGGTTTTGGATGCTGCGTTGGAGGCAATAACCGCAGGAATTCGGCAACTGGTTATTATCACCGAAGGAGTGCCTCCCCTCGACATGGTGCATCTGCTGCGACAGGCCGAAGCCACCGAGACATTGGTCATTGGCCCCAATGCCCCTGGACTAATTATTCCAGGTCAATTGTTGCTGGGTATTCATCCCCCCTTGTTCTATCAACCCGGCTCAGTAGGCATTGTCAGCCGCAGCAGCACCTTAACCTATGAAATTGCTTGGGAACTTACGCAAGCGGGGCTGGGGCAATCGATGGTGATTGGCATTGGCAGCGATCGGATTGTAGGATCGTCGTTTCAGCAATGGTTGCAAATTTTAGAAGAAGACGATCGTACAGAAGTCATTGTGTTAATCGGGGAAATTGGCGGTGACAGTGAAGAAATGGCGGCTCAATATGTGTCAGAAGTAATTGACAAACCAGTAGTCGCCTACTTAGCTGGCCGAACCGCCCCCAAAGGCCAATCCATGGGGCATGCTGGAGCGATTATTGCCTCCTTGATTGCCGATATGGGCACCGACATTGGCACCGCCGAAAGCAAATTGGCGGCATTTAAGCAAGCTAAAATTCCTGTGGTTAACCGTCCTTCGCAAGTGCCAGATTGGATAAAAAAGGTGAGCAACAAAATCAATAAAGGCTAAATGCAGGCTGAATGAATGCTATCTATTGGGGCGTGCCCACAGCCACAGCTACTGCAACTGACGCAACGCCAAGGCGCTAAACAGTACAGCCGCTAACCCCAAGCGATACCAGACAAAAATCCAGTTGCTATGCCGCTGTAAATAGCGT
The DNA here is from genome assembly GCF_026802175.1 of Thermocoleostomius sinensis A174. NCBI lineage: Bacteria > Bacillati > Cyanobacteriota > Cyanophyceae > Oculatellales > Oculatellaceae > Thermocoleostomius > Thermocoleostomius sinensis. Next base: position 1,042,906 of record NZ_CP113797.1, read on the forward strand.
AATAGCCATGCGATCGACAGATAGGAAAAAATAAACGTGGAAACAATGCCAACCAACAGCACAATTAAATTGTCTGCATTTCCCATGGCCTTGGTAGATTGATAAAGCGTCGCAATCGTCAACGTAGGAATACCCAGCAAAAATGAGAAGCGGGCTGCCGTTTGACGTTCTAAGCCCAAAAATAAGGCAGTGGTTAAGGTTGATCCCGATCGTGATGCACCCGGTAGCAAGGCAATCATTTGCCCCAAGCCCACCAAAAACCCATCCCGAATGGTCAACGCATCAAATTTTCGCGTGCGCGTTCCAATCAGTTCAGCCACTGCTAACAACAGAGACATCACCAGAGACATGGTGGCAATAACCAAGGTACTTTCGGGCAGCACGTCCCTCACCAAAAAACCAACGACTAACGCCGGAAGCGTGCCAACCGCAATCCCTACCAAGATTTTCCATTCTTCCCGTTTCCAATCTTGTTGACGTAACGCCGTCCAACCACCGCTCAACAGTTGCCTGATGTCAGACCAGAAATACATCAGCACAGCAACAACACTACCAAACTGAATGGCATCGACAAAATATTTTTGTCCTACTAAATCCGTCCAACCGAAGGCTTTTGTGAAAACCAGCAGATGCGCCGTACTGCTGATCGGCAAAAACTCGGTAATTCCCTGGACAATGCCCAGCACGATGGCCCGGAATAAGTCTTGAATGATAGTCACGTCAACACCTAATTGCTTTGGACACTAACAGCTAGCTGTCAATACTAGCTGACGACCTGTTACTAACCGTTCTCTACAGTAAAAGTTCAACCTACAGCTTAGGAGGTCAGTCGAAATACCGCCCAATCTTTGAGCCGCTCTTTAGAAAACTTTTATAGTTGGTTGACTATGGCCAGATTTCTCTGTCTGAATTATATTTCCTTGCCTACAGCCACTTTCCGATCGCACAATAGCTGATCAGAAATGCCCCCCTAGGGCATTTATCTATGCTATGTTAAAAAAATTGAAGTAAATTCTTAGAAAACCGTTGTCTTCCTTAACGCCTTTTCCAAAAGAAGTTTATTCCGAGCCGTTGGGTGCACCGCTTGAAGACTTGCCTACCGTACCAGCAATCTGGGGTTGGATGCGGCTTCACTGGCTGTTTTTCCTGGTCGCTGCCTTTTTAGTCTCTGTTCCGGTCGTTGCTCAGGCCGCGTTAGTGCGATCGTTTCCCTGGTTGAGCCTTGGTTTAACCACCGGATGGCTGTGGCTGAGTCAATCGTTGCGATCGCGGCACGCAACCCATCTGTGGGGCGATTTACTGTTGGGGTTCAGTTGGACATGGTTGGCGGGTTCAATTTATTGGGGATGGCTGCGTTGGGAACCATTTTGGCACCTGCCCATCGAGGCGATCGGGCTGCCGTTCGCGATGTTCAGTCTCAGCCGAGGATTGGACAAGATCGGTAATTGGTTTTATCTAGGATCGCTGTTCGGTACAGCTGTAACCGACTTGTATTTTTACTTAGTAGATTTAATTCCGCATTGGCGGCAAATCATGCTTACCGATCCCAGCTTGGTGCAACCGATTTTCCAGAGTGCCCTGACTCGCGTAGAGACGCCGTGGGGCATTAGCTGCGCAATTAGCCTAGCTCTGCTGCTGTTGGTAACTGGCTGTTGGCCGCTGCGGTCTTCCCATGTGCACGGGTGGGCGTTTAGTGGTGCTGTTCTCAGTACGGTGTTAGTGGATGGATTATTTTGGTTGGCTGCCAAACTGTCCTAGATGCAGAATGTCCTTCGTCCTTCGTAGCAGTTTCAGGGCAACTGAGGATATGATCAAGGTCAACCCAGACGCATGACAAGAACCATTCCACTCCACCCTAGCCATCCTCTCTGAGGTTGTTGCTGTATCAATTAGTTGGGCTGAGTTGCTAAGCTAATTTTAGGAAAAGTTAATGGTTCACGCGGAGTTCAGGTCGAGCAGAAGCTTTCTATAATTCTGTGGTTACGAACCTGCGTCCGCTCACATTGGGTGCGTTGGGTGCATGATAATCAGGAAACATCTATGGTTGCTTAGCCTGTGGTGACTGCACAATCCACTCCTCAATTGATACTGAGAACTGAGTCGGGTAGTCGTTATCTTTCTCTGATTGGCGGCAATTGCTGGACTGTTGGCCGAGGAGATGATAACAATTTTGTTTTACCCGATCGCTGGATCTCCCGAAACCACGCGATGCTGCAACGCATGGAGACTGGAGAATATTACCTCATTGATCTGGGTAGTCGAAATGGTTCCTTCGTAAATGGTCGTCGAGTGAGTGTGCCTGTGACCCTCCAAAACGGCGATCAATTGACATTTGGACAAACAGAGCTAGAGTTTTTTGCTCCCAATGTCGAGCAGGTGCCAGACAATCTCAGCAGCGATTCACAAGAATTTACTGCTACTGCTACGCTGCATGTACGCCGATTAATTTCAGTCTTGGTGGTAGATATTCGTAACTTTACGGGAATGACGCGCCAAATCGATGAAAAAATTCTGTCTGAAGTGATTGGGACTTGGTTTCGCTGCGCTGGTGACATCATCCGCGAGTATGGCAGTTGGGTTGATAAATACATTGGCGATGCGGTCATGGCCGTTTGGATTCATGGAGCACAGGGGGTAAGTCCTAAAGAAATGATTTGTATTATGCGTGCGCTTAATGCTCTCCAAAAGATGACAAGTCGCTTACATGAACGCTATCCGTTGCCTTTTCCCCTACAGATTGGAGCCGGATTAAATACGGGATATGCCATGGTCGGTAATACGGGCACGGGCGATCGCCCTGACTATACGGCATTGGGGGATACGGTGAATGCGGCTTTTCGTTTAGAGTCTTGCACCAAGCAAATTGGGATGGATGTCGCGCTAGGAGAAACGACCTACGAATATTTGACAAAGTCTGGAATAGACGATCGCTTGTTTCAACAGCAAACAGTGAGTTTAAAGGGATACGATACTCCTACAATCACTTATGCAGGCACGTTTGACGATTTGGAAGGATTTCTGACATTGGTCAAAGAAAGTGAAGGTTAAGTTCTACCAATCATGATTCACTTGACTACGTAGGGAAACTCAACAAAGACAAGAAAATAAAAAGATAAAAAATAGAGGACAGTTCAAGATTGTCCCCTACTGAGCAAATTGAGCAATTAAGATAACAGGCAGAAGCAACTAAGCCGTCTCAGCCACTGTATAGACACTGACTTTCTTACGACCTTTGCCTTTGCGCTCAAATGTGACAACGCCATCAATGAGGGCAAATAGGGTATCATCACTGCCGCGTCCAACATTGTTACCTGGATGAATTTTTGTACCGCGTTGCCGCACCAAGATATTGCCTGCTTTTACAACCTCACCGCCATAGCGCTTCACGCCAAGACGCTGAGCATTAGAGTCCCGTCCGTTTCGAGTGCTACCCGTGCCTTTCTTGTGAGCCATTGTCGTCTCCTTTATCCGTCAAGCTGATTTATCCACCAAGCCACTAAGTCTTTAGATTTTATCTCTATTCTTCCGTTGCTTCATCGTCGGCTGTTGGCGCTACCGACTCTGTAGCAGGGGCAGAAGAGTCTGTGGATGCAGTCGATGCAGCAATCAAATTACCATTCACAGAAATAGAGTTAATCATCACTCGAGTGAGTTCTTGCCGATGGCCTTGCTTCTTGCGGGTCTTTTTCTTAGGACGCATTTTATAGACGATGATTTTACGTCCTCGCAAGTGGCTTAATACCGTTGCTTCCACGGTTGCGCCCTCTATCAAGGGTTGACCCACGTGAGACTCACCATCGTTGTCAATGAATAAGACCCGATCGATGGTCACAGCATCTTCTTCTTCAACTGCCAATCGCTCTATATCATAAAAGCGACCGGGTTCAACTCGTAACTGCTTGCCACCCGTTTCAATAATCGCGTATGCCATATCAATATGCCTCGATCGCCGTACAGGTAGTTGGACAGCCTTGAGCCACGAGCATCTAAACAGAGGAAAAAGTTCTGCCTAGTCCTGCTCCTTACCACTCAAAACCGTTCATGCCTTTGAAGACCTGATCCGAGCGGGGTAAATGGTCAGAGATTCATTGTCGCGAATAATTAGGGAAAGTGTCAACTATATGAAACCAGACTTGGTTATTCAATCGAGCCATGGCCTCGAACACCCCTTCACTGTGGCTTCACAGGAGGCAGCGTTGAAGGTAGTCCTCGTTCCTCTAGAGGGATTTGATGATTAGAAAGCTCACTGACATAAATTCCAGCAGTGAGCTACAGCTTCATCGTATCTTGATTTACTAGAAAAGAATAAAAAGTCTCATGCCGTCGAATTGACAAAGGAGGCTAATAAATTGGTCAATAAATCAGTCAATTGTATCAATCACCTAAGTCAACTATTGATACAGGGTGATTGGTTTGACTGCTCATCGAATCTTCTGCATCTTATCTATTTTGAGGTATTCCCATGAGACCAGACTATGTCCTGATTGTTGGACAAGGTCGTTCTGGAACAAATTGGTTGCTTGATCTGTTGGATTTAAGTACTCAAACCTATTGCCGGAATGAAGCAAATAAGTTGCCTCCGTCACCATTGACCGAGTTACCATCCGCCACTGTTCGTAACACCTTGGAACCAGAGTTTGCGCAAGCGTGGGATAGTGCCATTGCGGCGGCGGCAATGCGGATGGGCGATCGCGATCGATTGAATTTAGAACATAAATTTTATATCCATCAGCCTCGTGTTCCAGGGGGGCTGTTTTTATTAGCAGGCAGGCAACGACGACAATGGTTAACAAGCCTAAATCCAGAATTTCGGCAATTAGATTGGGCAGTTCCCAGTTGGTTACTAGATTTACAAAAACTAAAGCAGGCACTTCCAGTTTTTAAATTAAATCAAGTTCCAGGTTGGGCAAGTTGGGTATTACAAAACCGACCTAACGTTCTAGTGATTCACATTGTGAGGCATCCTGGCGGATTTTTGCATTCTTGGAAAAGCCGCTATTCTAAAACTCAAGATCCTGAACAGTTAAAACAAGATAATCATCAACGCCTGCACCGGGTTGCAGAATTTGATACCCATTGGCGCTCCTTACTCAATCACATCGACATCATGACCGTTGATGAATCGGAGTTGTGGTACTGGCGATATACTAGCGAAACGATCGATTCAACTGGGGCTGGACGTTCAAATTATGTGCGTGTCATCTACGAAGACTTAGTGAGCGATCCAGTGGCGGTGACAAAGCTACTCTATCAAAAATGTCAATTACCTTGGACAGATGAGATTGAACAAAAGGTGGTGCAAGGGTCATCTCAGTCTAGTTCAATTGCAAGTACCTGGCAAAGTAAGCTAAGCGCTGATCAATTGGACGCAATTAAGCGGGTTGTAGACGGTAGCTTTGTGTGCCATTGGTGGGAAAACTACGACCATCTACGATTGCTATCAGTTGTCTAAATTATTGACACAATATCTTGTTGTGTCTTGTTGTGTGGATAGTGGTGTCGCTTCAATCCATTGAAAAGCACGGGGCAAGGTTCGATCGATGATCGGGCCTTGTTTTTCTGTGGCATCTGCTCAACCAACCTTCAACCAAAGCGGATGAAGAAACAAGCCGATACCTATTCAGAATCACACTACAAAACTTCCGGCCTCGCCTTGAATCGCTTGCCAACTGCGAGCATCGTAATAGAGATCTTCTAGAGTAATACTGTATAAAGCTTCCTTGAGTTTTTGGTGCAACCGATACCAGACCGTATACGTTACCCAATCTTCGGCCTGGTCAGCCTCAGGAAAATGCTTTGGTAGCGGATCAATTGTTTCACCTACTGCTTCTAGAATTTGTCCGAGGGAAATTTGATTGGGCGCTTGAGCTAACCGATAACCACCTTGTGCACCTCGAATTGATTCAACTAATTTCGCTCGTCTCAATTCAATCAAAAGCTTCTCTAGATACGGTGCAGGCAGGTCTTGCCGTTGCGCGATCGCTTTTACAGAAGTAGGGCCATAGTTTGGTTGCAGGCTTAAATCCAGCAAGGCTTTTACACTGTAATGTCCACGAGTTGTTAATTTCATCGGTGCTTAGGGTACTAACCCCCGTTTAATTTTGGTTGGAGCGTTTCCTAGTAGTCTTCTAGCTGATTTTTGGTGCACTGGATCAATTGACTGGTTTGCATTTCAACGACCTTTCAATGACCTCTTATTTACTTGTCAATCCTTGAGCAACGATCGACTCGTTTGGAGTATCAAGAATTGAGCGATTTTCAGTAACGCTTTACCTGTGATCAAACTAACTTGATTGGCGGTGATTGATCAACCTTTCATGACAAACAGTCAACGATGACGCGGTAACCTAAACAGTGATCACATATCTTAGTTGCAAACAACTGCCTCTAAATGATTCTATTGATGGTGACAAAAAAGATGAAAAAAGTATAATTGTCGAGGTAGTATAAGCTTAAAGCTGAAATCAAGCAAAAGATAGACATCTTCGTAGCAATTATCAGCCGCTCAATACTCACAGATTTTCAGTGATTTACTTGATTCGATGATGACTAAGAAGAAGAAGAATGAACCCCTCACCGGTGATGCGCTTCTAGCTAAAGTGAAGGAGTTAGAGCATCTAAGCAAAGAAGAAAAAGCCAAAGAATGTGGTTACTATACCATCACAAAGGGAGGTGTAGAGCGTGTTAACATGATGAAGTTTTACAATGCCCTTCTCGAAGCGAAGGAAATTGAACTAGATGGTAAACAGTCAGGCAATGGTCGCGGCGGTAGAAGTGCCAGTTATCGGATCACCGTTCAAGCGAACGGCAACTTGTTAATTGGCGCTGCCTACACTAAGCAAATGGACTTGAAACCAGGAGATGAGTTTGAAATTTCCCTAGGGCGTAAGCACATTCGCCTCAGGCAACTGGATTCCGAAGAAGATACCGATTAGAAAACAACTCCGATCGAGAGGATACGTCGTTACCGAACCCAGTTAATATTTTCTAAACAGCTTTTGCTTTTTTCTAACGCTCCGTCCTTAACTGGGTCAAGACATTGACACTGAACGAAGATCAAGACCTAACCATCACAACAACGGCAATCTCCCGTCGAGAATTGCGCGAGTTAGTGCGCTCGCAGCTAGAAATGCTCTTGGAACAAAACAACTTTCCAGGGGCGAAAGCGTTGTTGATCCCAGTGCAACCCGCCGATGTGGCCGAAGCGATCGAAGGGTTGCCAGAACCCATGCAGGTAATTGCCTTTCGTTTGTTATCTAAAGGGGAGGCGATCGAAGTCTATGAACATCTTGATTCAACGGTTCAACAAAGCTTAATTGAGGAATTCAAGCGTCAGGATGTATTGGACATTGTCGATAAGATGTCACCTGACGATCGAGCACGGTTGTTTGACGAACTGCCTGCCAAAGTCGTCAGCCAGTTATTGGCTCAGTTAAGCCCCGAAGAGCGAACTGCAACCGCATTGCTGCTGGGGTACGAAGCTGGAACCGCCGGGCGAATCATGACGCCCGAATATATTTCACTGAAAGAAAACTGGACAATTGCTCAGGCACTAGAGCGAATCCGGAGACTGGCAAATGCCAGTGAAACCATCTATTACCTGTATGTCACTGATAGTGCTCGGCGGCTGACTGGGATTTTGTCGTTGCGAGCGCTGGTGACAGCCCAACCTGATCAAACGATCGGTGACATCATGGTCAGAGAGGTGGTGTCTGTTCAAACTGATACCGATCAAGAAGAAGTCGCTCGGCTCATTCAACGCTATGATTTTTTGGCAGTTCCAGTAGTAGATACCGAGCAGCGATTTGTTGGCATCATTACAGTCGATGATGTCATTGATGTACTAGAAGAAGAAACAACAGAGGATATTTACACCCTGGGAGGAGTACAGTCCGGAGCCGATAGCTACTTCCAAACAAGTTTGTTGACGGTCGCTCGGCGGCGTGTAGTTTGGCTATTTGTACTTCTGATTACAAATACAGTCACTTCAGCCGTGATTCGCAGTCAAGAGGACGTTTTGCAACAAGTAGTAGCATTGGCGGCGTTTATTCCTCTATTGATTGGCACAGGTGGCAATGTGGGGGCCCAATCCTCAACGGTGGTAATTCGCGGGCTAAACACTGATGAAATTGGCAGGAAAACAACCCTAACGATCGTAGGGCGTGAGACGATCGCGGGCCTACTCCTAGGACTGATGTTGGGAATTGTGGTATTTGTGTGGGCCTATGTGCTACAAGGCAATTTGGTGGTGGCGATCGCGGTTGGCATCAGCTTAATTGCCATTGCGGTGCTGGCCTCGGTGGCAGGATCGGCCTTGCCGTTTCTGTTTCAATTTTTGGGTCTTGATCCGGCTCTGATGTCGGCTCCGTTCATTACCACAGCGGTGGATGTGTTAGGAGTGTTGATCTATCTCAACACGGCTCGGCTCATTTTAGATATTCAGTAATTAGATATTCAGTAACCACCATCAGTAACCACAACAGACACAATTGCGATCGGGGACTCTTTAAACCTCCTCATCAGTCACCATCCGCGCTCATCTTTCCCTGTCTCTACTTCTTAAAGTAGAAATCAAGGACGATCGATCGAGATTTGAATCTCTCCATTGATTGATGCTTTTTGCAGGGTAAATCTGGTCCACTAAGGAGTGGAGCGATTGGAGAAGATTAAACATCATGCGAACCATTAACATTGGTCTTTCCGAAGAACAACGCCAAGGCGTTATTGAATTGCTGAATCGCGACTTGGCAGACGCTTATTTGTTATTGATTAAAACGAAGAAGTATCACTGGGACGTTGTTGGTCCTCAGTTTCGCAGCCTCCACGAGTTGTGGGAGGAACAGTACCAAGCACTCACCGAAAACATCGATAGCATCGCAGAGCGTGTTCGAGCGTTAGGTGGCTACCCGGTAGGAACGGCAGAAGGATTCCTAGAACTAGCCAGCATCAAGGAGCATGGTGGGGATATTCCTATGGCGACCGAGATGGTCTCCCGCTTGGCAGACGATCATGAACAGGTGATCCGCAACTTGCGTGAGCATGTTGATCAGTGCAGCGATGATTTCCATGACGAAGGTACGGCTGATTTCCTCACAGGTTTGATGGAACAGCATGAAGAGATGGCTTGGATGCTTCGTTCTTTCATTGAAGGTGAGGATCTGAAAGCAGATGGGAAACTATCTACTGGCAAGTCCAAAGTACCAGTGAAGGCGTAGTTCTAGACTCATTAGTAGTCTGACTGCGTGAGGATTACTTACCTTTTAGAAGACCAACCCGAATAAGAATAGGCAGCGGGAAGAGTAGCATTCTGTTTCCTGCTGCCTGTTGTTAGTTGAATTTGGATTTGTTGATTGGATTTATGGTGCTAAATCGATTTCATCAGTACGGGTTTGTGTAGTTTGGCGATCGACTTCAACCAGCGCTGGTCGAAATCAGCTATCCAAAATCTGCTTCGTAACAACCTGACCCTCGGCGTCGATATCATACACGATCGGCACACCAGTTGCCAGTTCCAGCTTCACGACTTCATCCGGACTGAGTTCATCTAAGTACATGATGATTGAACGCAACGAATTACCATGGGCGGCAATCAATACATCATCTCCTTGCTTAAGGTGAGCCAAAATTCGATCGCGAAAAAAGGGAACCGATCGATGCATCGTATCTTCTAAACTCTCTCCACCGGGAGGTTTTTCTGAAAAAGATCGTCGCCAAATGTGCACTTGTTCCTTGCCATACTTTTCGGCAGTTTCGGCTTTATTTAAACCTTGAAGTTCCCCATAGTAGCGTTCATCGAGAGCCGGAGTTGGAAAGATAGGAATTTCCTTATCTGGATCGCTGTAATACTTGTTCCAACCGTGCCAATTGGGATCATCGGTGGCGTGTTGGACAATGGGGATTTTGCCTTGGCGAATTTCATCGCATTCGGTCATAACCACAATCGCGGTTTCCATCGCGCGAATCAGCATACTGGTAAAGCAAACATCCACAGTCAATCCGGCATCTCGAATTTTGCAGGAGGCGATCGTCGCTTCAGCCCGGCCGCGTTCACTCAACGGTACATCCACCCATCCAGTAAAGCGATTGGCTGCGTTCCACAGACTTTGTCCATGGCGCAGCATAATAAGTTTAGACATGGTAGCTTCCTTGTTTTGAATTAGGAATATCGTTAATTTGGACGATCGCCAAATCCTTGAAGACGTTTGTAGGCAGTATGCGATCCTTAGCAACTAGGAAACCTGGTTTCAAAGCGCCTGTTAAGCAAGCTGCTTCCGCTTAAACGCAGCCATGCCAGCATACTGGGCTTTGCTACCCAATTCTTCTTCAATGCGCAGCAGTTGGTTATACTTAGCAAGACGCTCACCTCGACAAGGTGCACCCGACTTAATTTGTCCAGTGGCTGTTGCAACAACCAAATCGGCAATGAAATCATCAGGGGTTTCGCCCGATCGATGGCTGACCATGCAGGTATAGCCTGCTTCATGGGAGATTTTGATGGCGTTCAACGTCTCGGTAACAGAACCAATTTGATTCACCTTGATTAGCGACGAATTGCCCACGCCATCGGCAATTGCTTGTTTGATAATGCTGGGATTGGTGACAAATGCATCATCGCCCACTAGCTGAATCCGATCGCCCAACCGTTTAGTTAAGCGCTGCCAGCCATCCCAATCTTTTTCGCCTAACCCATCTTCAATTGAAACGATCGGAAATTGGTTGACCCAGCTTTCCCACAAATCAATTAGTTCATCTGACGACTTTTTGCTTTGGTCAGACTTGTAGAACAAATAGCTACCATCTTCCTGATACAGTTCGCTGACAGCAGGATCAAGTACGAGAGCCACCTCATCACCGGGTTTCAGTCCCGTTTTAGTGATACCTTCCATGATCACATCGAGGGCTTCCTGATTCGATGTTAGGTTCGGGGCAAACCCACCCTCATCGCCAACCCCTGTGGCATAGCCCTTTTGCTTCAGAATCGACTTAAGCGCGTGATAAACTTCTGCCCCCATCCGCAAAGCCTCCCCAAACGTAGACGCTCCTACGGGTGCAATCATGAACTCTTGAAAATCAACGCTGTTGTCGGCATGAGCACCGCCATTCAGAATGTTGAAACAAGGCACAGGCAGTAAATAGGCACTATCCCCCCCTAAATATTGATACACTGGCAATCCTTTGGACGTTGCTGCCGCCCGCACTACCGCCATGGAAACCCCCAGAATTGCATTTGCGCCCAATGTGGATTTGAACTCAGTGCCGTCCATTTCCAGCATTTTGTCATCCACAGCCGCTTGATTGGTGGCGCTCATACCTTTGAGGGCTGGGGCGATCGTTTCATTGACATTGGCTACCGCCTTCAGCACCCCTTTACCGCCATAGCGGACCGAATCCCCATCTCGTAATTCTACGGCTTCGCGAATACCAGTCGATGCACCAGACGGAACCGCCGCCCGACCTTTGCTGCCGTCCTCTAACACCACGTCTACTTCCACAGTGGGGTTGCCCCGTGAATCTAAAATTTCTCTAGCGTGAATTGTTTGAATAGCGCTCATAATTCTTTTCCTACTGATTGAGTGAGTAAAGGATTAGCTGGTGAAATTGGGTGAGAGCGTAACCGATGGACTGAGTACACTCGCTTCATACACTCGCTTCAGGAAACCCACAGCCCAGCCATGGCAAAATCGCCACATTCATGCAAACCCTAGCGGTCTATGGCGCATGCAGGTGTTTTAGTCACTACTTTTTCTTCGGCTTTAATCTGATTGCAACAAACCCGCCCTTGTTCAATGTCAGTGATGTTAGCAAGGGTCGTTTCCGCGATCGCCTTCAGGGCATTGCGCGTAAAGAAACCTTGGTGTGCTGTGATCACCACATTAGGAAACGACTGCAACAGTTGAAACACGTCGTCTTGAATAATGGTGCTGGATAGATCTTCAAAAAACAGATCGGCTTCTTCCTCGTACACATCCGTGCCAAAGTAGCCAATCTGTCCCGACTTGATGCCCTCAATTACTGCACGAGTATCGACTAGTCCTCCCCGGCTAGTGTTAATTAGCATGACGCCCGGCTTCATCTGCTGAATTGAATCGGCGTTGATGAGGTGATAGGTGTCTGGTAACAATGGGCAGTGTAAGGAAACAACGTCCGAATTGGACAACAATTCCGGTAACGTTACATAGGTCAAACCCAGTTCAATGCAGGCTGGGCTTTCGTACACGTCATAGCCCAGTAAGTGGCAGCCAAATCCTTTCATAATTTGGGCAAAACACTGTCCGATTTTGCCTGTTCCCACTACTCCGATCGTCGAACCATGCAAATCAAAGCCCAGCAATCCATCTAGCGCAAAATTATCATCTCGAACTCGGTTATAGGCTTTGTACAGCTTGCGGTTTAACATTAGCACCAGCCCTGCCGCAAATTCCGCAACAGCATAGGGAGAATAGGCAGGTACCCGCACAACAGTTATGCCTAGCTCCTCGGCTGCCACCAAATCAACGTTGTTAAATCCAGCCGAGCGCAGCGCAACCAAATGTGTGCCATTAGCGGCTAAGGTGCGTAGAACATCTGCATCAACTTTGTCGTTGATAAACACACAAACAGCCGGATGGCCAACCGCCGACGGGGCTGTTTCAGGCGTGAGGTGGCATTCAAAAAAAGTAAATTCGTGACCGTGGCTGGCGTTTGCGGCCTCAAAAAACTGGCGATCGTAGGGTTTTGTGTTGAAAAATGCAATTTTCATTGGTTTTGAGTTGTGGGGAATTGGACACAAAAACGGGTAATGGGGGATGGGTAATGGGTAATTCATCCGAATCACTCCGAGCGAATCCCCAGTCCCCGATCCCTAATTCCCAACCCCCACTTACCCGCACTAGCTTAGTAGGGCCACTGCCAATGGGTAATTTCATCGCGATCGTTGCCATGCTCGTAAGCATAGCTACAGCTATCGATAATGGCGTTTTTCATCCGTTCGCGTACATGGGCCCCTCTCGACCCCAATGACGGCACCCGATCGATCACATCAATGACTAGGTTGAAGCGATCGATTTGGTTGTTGATGGCCAACTCTAAGGGCGTGTTGATGTTGCCTTTTTCCTTGTAACCCCGCACATGAATGCGCTCTTGGTTGCTGCGCCGATAGCACAGCTTGTGAATCAACCAGGGATAGCCATGGAAGTTGAACATCACGGGCTTATCAGGAGTAAACAGTGTGTCAAACTCGCGGTTCGACAAGCCGTGGGGATGCTCGGTCTCTGGCTGGAGGGTCATCAAATCGACCACATTAATGAACCGTACCTTTAACTCCGGAAACTCTTCGCGCAGAATGGCTGTAGCCGCCAGGGCTTCCTTGGTAGGAATATCACCACAGCTTGCCATAATCACATCAGGTTCGTCGGGTTCAACCCCACAATCGTCATTACTGGCCCAATCCCAAATGCCGATGCCCTTGGTGCAGTGTTTGATCGCTTCTTCCATGTTCAAATACTGCAAATGCTTCTGCTTGTCAGACACGATGATGTTGGTATAGTCTGTGCTGCGCAGGCAGTGACTGGCCACCGACAGCAAGCAGTTAGCATCGGGTGGGAAATAGATGCGCACCACTTCAGCACTTTTGTTGGTAACCAGATCAACAAATCCGGGATCTTGGTGAGAAAAGCCATTGTGATCTTGCCGCCAGACCGTCGAAGAGAGCAACACATTCCAAGACGAAACAGGCGCACGCCAAGGAATCTCGCGCTTGCTGATGTCCAGCCACTTAGCATGTTGGTTAAACATCGAGTCAATAACATGAGCAAAGGCTTCGTAGGTGTGGAAAAATCCATGCCGTCCCGATAGCAAGTATCCTTCCATGCAGCCGAGCAGCGTGTGCTCGCTCAACATTTCCATAACGCGCCCATCCGTGGAAAGTTCGCTACCGTCCAAGTCTTCGGGGAACATTTCTGCCATCCAGGTTTTCTTGCTGACCTCATAGACAGCTTGCAGGCGGTTAGAAGCAGTTTCGTCTGGGCCAAACATGCGGAAGTTGGTCATGTTGTACTTCATTACGTCCCGCAGCAGCGCCCCCAAAGGACGAGTGTTCTCGGACTCAACTTTGCCGGGTTGCGGTACATCCACCGCGTAGTTGCGGAAGTCGGGCATTCTGAGTTCCCGCCGCAACAAGCCTCCGTTGGTGATCGGGTTGGCTCCCATCCGGCGATTTCCTGTGGGTGCAAGGTCTTTGAGTTCAGGAACCAATGTGCCGTTTTCGTCGAACAATTCTTCAGGCTTATAACTGCGCAGCCAGCTTTCCAGCATCTGTAGATGCTCTGGATTATTGTGCATTCCCGCTAAGGGAACCTGGTGCGATCGCCAAAAATTCTCTGTTTTGTGACCATCTACGGCTGCTGGACCTGTCCAACCTTTGGGCGATCGCAGCACAATCATGGGCCACATCGGGCGCTTGGCAACGCCAGTGCTGCGGGCTTCTTGCTGAATTTCTCTAATTTCGGTAATGACCGTATCCAGGGTAGCAGCCATAGCTTGGTGCATGTATTCTGGATCAGCCCCTTCGACAAAGTAGGGCTTATAGCCATAACCTTTGAACAACGACTCTAGTTCCTCATGGCTGATGCGCGCCAGAATGGTGGGGTTGGCAATTTTATAGCCATTGAGGTGCAGAATTGGCAACACAGCACCATCGCGAATCGGGTTGAGAAACTTATTGGCGTGCCAAGCGGTGGCTAAGGGGCCAGTTTCTGCCTCGCCATCACCAATGACACAGGCGACGATCGTCTCTGGATTGTCAAACGCGATGCCAAACGAGTGAGAGAGGCTATAGCCCAACTCGCCACCTTCATGAATTGATCCGGGGGTTTCGGGTGTGCAGTGGCTACCAATGCCACCGGGGAAGGAAAACTGCTTGAAGAATTTTTTCAGCCCTTCGGTGTCTTCGCTTTTATCAGGATAAACCTCTGAATAGGTGCCTTCTAGATAAACTGGACCTAGGATGCCAGGCGCACCATGACCGGGGCCAGCCACATAGACCATACTTTGGTCGTATTTTTTGATGATGCGATTGAGGTGAACATAGATAAAGCTGAGGCCCGGGCTAGATCCCCAATGCCCCAAAAGCCGCTTTTTAACATGCTCAGGCTTCAAAGGCTCTTTTAAAAGCGGATTATCTTTCAAATAAATCATGCCAACGGCTAAATAGTTGCAGGCTCGCCAAAAGGCGTGCATTTTCTGCAATTCTTCGTTTGATAAAGCTTTGGTTTCAGGGGGAATTGCAACAACCATGATGTCAGTATTACCTTTGTCAATAGTTTCGTTCGCGGCTGATGTGGACGAATCTAAAATACTTTCCAAGGAGTTAGCAAGTACATGGGAAACCTTCTTAAGGATTTCGCAAGAATTCGACGTTGAAGGCGCTTTTTCCTGACCAAATTTTTTGAGCAGAGAACGTAAACATTAATAATCATTTAAGAGGATTCGCTCTGCTAACCAATTGTGACGGTTTAGGAAAATTGCTTCAACTTAGAGCAATCGATCGAGCAACTCAAGCGCATTAAAACTAGACCTATATAAATTTTACAAGCATGAATCAAAGGGTATACTGCACTTGTTTCACTGATCGAACCTTACGACGAATCCAAACCTATGATCGTCTTACCCAAATCAGAAGGATGCGGACTGCAAGCGAACAGTGCCAGCGTCAACTAAAATTTCTATCGTTAGGAGGGGCGAAATTAGTATCAAACAATACTGAGAAAAATAGAATTAAACTGCTAGTAGTAGCAAGGAATCAATCACTAGCATTGATACAATCAAATATTTAGAAATCAAATACCTAGAAAAACCTATCGAACCGTAACCAAGTGGAAATCAATCAATTGAACAATAAACTGGATGAGGTATGAAATTAACTACCGAGGAATATAACAGTTGACTATAGCCTAGCACGATCGTTTTGAACTGGTTGTTGTCTGGCTAACAGCTTAATAACCAGATGTTGTTCTCATTAGAAACACCGTATATCCAAACTGCGCTACAACAACGATAACAATCTAGAGCCAAACCCTCAAATCCTATCGTTTTGTTTTACTTGTTTTAAAAGACCGTGCCATCGCTGATGATTTGAATGGGAGGTCTGCCATCGGCTCGGCGATCGGCGGCAATGGCTCGGCCTGCTGCCCAAGTTCCGCCTTCTAACACCTTAGCAAGGGGTAGCGTTTCTGGCGTCATGCTCAATTTCTGGCGTATCGTCTGGGCTAGGCGATCGATCAATATCACGGTCAAGGCTCGCCACTCTACAATCACCTCCGAGTCAACCGCATGGGGCTGAGTAACAATCGCCTCTGACTTTGGCTGTAAGAGACCCAGATCCACGCACAGACCGCCATTGCGATATTCTGGTAAGCCTGTGAGTTCGTCTAGTCCTACGATGGTTAAACCCAAGGCTTGCAGCGGTTCTAGCAATGAATAGGTAAGCCACTGCGATAGTTTATGAAACGGCACAAGCTGAGCGCCCATTGTACCTTTGGGCAGGGCAGAGTGACGCCAAACATCTCCTAAATTGACAGAAGCCAGTCTCGATCGACCAGGCCAGATCTCGCTGAACCCAGCTAGTACTACTTCAAACACAGTGTGTGCGCTCAAAATTCCGTCTCCGGATTGCTGCATCAAATAATCTACTAGATATCCCGGGCGCGGATTGTCGGCTCCAAACAACAGCGGTGATTGCTGTAACACTTGTCCCAACTGTTGCATTAACTGCACTCGGCCAGAAACCCCAACCAGCGGGTTATGTTCAGAAACCTGGAACCCTTGTTTCAGGGTTGATTCAGTGAAATTTTGCAGCCCGTGCGCGTTCGCTTGAAGGGGGCAGTTCGGATCGCTAGAAAATCCTCCCTGCAAAAATAGATGAAAACTGGCGATCGCTAGTCCCTCCGATCGTCGAAATACTTGGTTGGTATTTGGTTCCACGTACTGCCATGAGAGGCCGGCTCCAGCGTCAAGCAACACACTAACGATGACTAAATCAAACTGAGTGCGCGCTTGCTCCAGGGGGGACAGTCCTGCCAACACGGTGTTGAGGTAGGCGATGCGATCGGAGTTGCCCGCTTCAAAATGCCGCCAGCGGCTGTGAAAGGGAATTTGCCAATCGGGATAGCGCTGTTGCATGACCTTAAGCACATAGGTTGCCGCTCGATCAAGTTGATTCAAATTGCAGCGAAACGACTGGAGTTTGTCCTGACAAGCCAGATCAAACAGAAATCCGCAGCGATCGCGAATCGCTTGGGTTGAGCGGAGATAGGCAAGAGCTTGCTGCTCTGCTACAGAACTCTGAACTATTGGATCTGGCTGATTCGCTTGATTCGCTTGAATCGATGACACACCCCTGACCTCATACAGTACTAACCAATGCTGATCATTATTGATTCCAATGGGACAAATCGCGATCGAGGAACTTGGACAACGCCTGATTTGGTTCCATGAACTTTTCGACTAACATCTGGCGTGTTTCGAAACGCATGGGATGGGGCGAATACTGCTGCTTTAAGCCTTTAGCGTAGGTCGTTTTTTGCAGGAAGTTATAGGCCTGATCTCGCCAACCTTGAGGCAATCTTGTAGCCGTAGCTGCTACTAGAGGAATAGATTTTAGTGGAGCCGTAATTTTACTGCGAATGGTATCGTCGAAATGTTTTTTGCCTTGGTTGGCTGTAATCACTTCTGAGGTGCAGTCAACCCGATCGTCAATTGTCAAAAACTGGCAGACTTGCTTAACAACAGCCGCAGGTTGTTGAATCAGATCTTCCATGAATAGAAACAGGAAGGCGTCTCTGGAAAAATATTTCAAATATTGCTCAATTTGCAGCATATAGTTGCTGGCATCGAGGGCTTCGGTGGTTCGACAAATATAATCCTCGAAGGTTTCTTCAACAGGTCGATTGCGGTTGATGTGCACATAGTAGGAATAGGCACGATCGACCGGGTTGCGCATCACATAAATCAGCTTCACCTGCGGTAGGGTCTGAGCAATGCGCGAGGCTGCTTCTGGAAACTTTGGCCATTTGGCATAATCAGTTGAAGCTTCGCCACAAATCTGGTGAGGTTGGGCATCTGCAAATAACGAACTGTAGTAATCTAGCCCTCTCGCATATTTTTCATCTAATCCAAAAAAATTGGGTTCTTTATTTCTGCGATCCCTAGGAACAAATACTTGCGGATGTTTACTGAGATATCGAAATAATGTTGTTGTACCTGATTTGGCTGCACCGATAATAAGAAAATCCGGTAGACGCATGGCGATCTCCTTGAGTAGGCTTGCGATATCTTTCAATGTATAAAAAGGCATGGTGAAGGCTAGCTCAACCGTCACCTCAAAGCTCAAGCTTGGGGTTAATCTGTTTGTTTCCCTGCTCAAACAACCGCAAAATTACGGTTATCTTCTTAAATCCGCGATAAAGATTAGAGGATCTACCCTGCAAGATCCTAAGTGTCGATAGTGTTTTTGTATTTTCTTTACAATACACTGTGTTTTTGTAGTTCCTGCATGAAGTTACGATAGCTAGTTACCGAGTCCCATACAGCCGATCGCCCGCATCGCCCAATCCAGGAACAATGTAACCGTGGCTATCTAAGCCCCTGTCAATAGCAGCCGTATAGATCGGTACATCTGGGTGTTGTTCGTGAAAGTGCTGAATGCCTTCAGGAGCCGCCAACAAGCAGACAAATTTGATCGAAGTAGGATTGGTTTCTTTGAGCCGATCGACCGCCGCTACGGCTGAATTGCCCGTTGCCAACATGGGATCAACCACGAGCATATCTCGATATTCCACATCGATCGGCAGCTTCAAATAATACTCGACCGCCATCAGCGTCGTGGGTTCACGATATAGCCCAATGTGCCCTACTTTCGCTGTGGGAATCAATTCCAGCATACCGTCTAGCAAACCTTGTCCAGCCCGCAGAATCGAGACAATCACCATTTTTTTATCGGCTGCCAAGATGGGGGCTTCCATTTCAGTTAGTGGTGTTTGAATTTTCTCGTACTTTAACGGCAAATCGCGAGTAACCTCGTAGGCCAACAGCATCGAGATTTCCTTCAACAGTCTGCGAAAATCTTGAGTGTGGGTGTCTGCCTGCCGCATCAAGGTTAACTTATGCTGAACCAAGGGATGCTTAATGACCGTAACCTCTGCCATAGGGTCTTGGAAGATAGATTGGTAAATTACGATACCATCGAAGAACGCTCGGGTGCGCTATGCTCAAGTACCCGATTTGCATCCTCTGGGCATGAGGAACAACAGCCATGCTCAAGGTTGGTTTCAAATTTGCGGTTTCAAACTTACGAGAGCGTTAGGTACTAAAATACAATACCATCGCTTCATGGGGTGCAACTGTCGGGTATGACCAATCACTCAACCAATCATTCGGGCAATCACCACTTAGATCATCAGCCTCACCATCACCCGCTGAGCCAGCCGCCGGATCACCTGCAATCGGGCAGCTTTCAGTCCAATACGCTTTCGTCGGGGCAGTCTCATCCTAAACATATTATCCTGACCTCTCATCAACATCGGGGAGGCGCAACCGTCGTACCGATTCAGTGGGGAGCGATCGATCCATATCAGCGAGGACCGATCATTGGCTCGCTGCGCAGCTTGAAGCACCGGAATGTCATTGGGACTCATGCTGGGTCCTATGGGCTGTATCGAGCCTTAGCTGTGGCTAGTGGGGTGCTAGACCCAACCCATAAGGCTGACTTAACTGACACGGCTCCGATTATTCCGATCGGTCCCCATCCCAGTTGGGGTGATCCCGATAAAATTGTTTCGCTAGATCCATTCGGAGCAATGGCGGGTGAAATCTTTACCGACTATTCTCAAGAAGATTATGACATTCTGCCGACAATCGCCATTACCAAAGCGCATATCAACATCCCAGAAATTAAAGATGAAATCGAGCAAGGGCGATTGCAGGTCGATGG
The DNA here is from genome assembly GCF_026802175.1 of Thermocoleostomius sinensis A174. NCBI lineage: Bacteria > Bacillati > Cyanobacteriota > Cyanophyceae > Oculatellales > Oculatellaceae > Thermocoleostomius > Thermocoleostomius sinensis. Next base: position 1,062,872 of record NZ_CP113797.1, read on the forward strand.
CGAGATTCTCAAAGCTGATGCTAGTTTGGTTGTTACCAAGGCGGCGATCGATCCCGTTTGGTATCTACCAGGTATTGCCAAGCGTCTCCACATTGACGAATGGACACTGCGCCGCACTCTGTTTCAACAAACCGGCGGCATGTTCCCCGATTTAGTCACCCGTCCCGATTTGCATGTGTTCTTACCTCCGATCGGTGGCACAACCGTTTATATCATTGGTGACGTACAAGCAATCGCCGATCCTAATCGACCATTGGCAGTGCGGGTGCACGACGAATGTAATGGCTCGGATGTATTTGGTTCCGACATTTGTACTTGTCGCCCCTATTTAGTGCACGGCATTGAAGTGTGTATTCAAACAGCCCAAGCCGGGGGAGCCGGAATCATTATCTATTGCCGTAAGGAAGGCCGGGCCTTGGGTGAAGTCACCAAGTTTTTGGTCTATAACGCCCGCAAGCGCCAAGAAGGAGGCGATCGGGCCGATGCGTACTTCCTGCGGACTGAATGTGTAGCTGGCGTGCAAGACATGCGCTTTCAAGAACTGATGCCGGATGTGTTGCACTGGTTGGGCGTCACCAAAATCGATCGGCTGGTTTCCATGAGCAACTTGAAGTACAATGCCATCACGAATGCCGGGATTGAGGTGGTGCAGCGAGTTCCCATTCCCAAGGAGTTGATTCCTGCCGATGCCTCGGTCGAAATTGAAGCGAAAAAAGCCTCTGGCTATTATTCGGAAGACGACATTTTGGCTGCCGAAGCGTTGGCACAAGTTAAGGGAAGACGGTATTAAAAGCTAGAGGCTGAAGGATAAACCTCAGAAGCTGAGTTTGATAGCTTGATACTTGAGCCTTGATACGTCAAGCATTAACCCTCCTGCCAACCCTAACCCCCAATTTCCACCTTTCGTACTTGCTCCAAGGCTTCCTGTACGATGTCCGCACCAGCCCCAAGCTGACAGGATTTTTCGGTTAAGATGCGTTTCCAGATGCGGCTGCCCGGTTGTCCGGTAAACAGTTGCAACATATGGCGAGTGATTTTGTTCAGCTTCAGGCCTTTACCAGTCCAATGATCGATATACGGCAGCATTGCCTGTACTACCTCATGGCGAGTGGGAATGGTTGTTTCTTCGCTGTAAATTAGGCGATCGACTGGGGCAAACAGATAGGGATTGTCGCAAGCGGCACGTCCGATCATGACCGCATCCACAACATTTAATTGCTGCTGGGCTTGTTCCAGGGTGGTAAATCCACCATTAATTTCAATCCATAGATGAGGAAATTCCTGCTTCAGTCGATGGACATCGCCATAGCGCAAGGGGGGAATGTTGCGGTTCTCTTTGGGGCTTAATCCTTGTAACCACGCTTTGCGAGCATGAACCGTGAATCGCCGACAGCCTGCTTCAGACACAATTCGCACAAACTCTACCATATCTTCATAGCGATCGCGATCGTCAATACCAATGCGATGTTTCACCGTGACAGGGAGATGAGTTGCCTCCATCATGGCCGCTACACATTGAGCAACCAGGGCAGGCTGAGCCATCAAACAAGCTCCAAAATTGCCATCCTGTACACGACTACTAGGACAACCCACGTTCAGGTTAATCTCGTCATAGCCCATTGCCTCTGCCACTCGTGCACATTCAGCCAAGTCAGTTGGATGATCGCCGCCCACTTGCAAAGACAACGGCTTTTCGTCAGGCGAGAACCCTAATAACCGATCGCGATCGCCATACAGAATCGCTGCACTTGTCACCATCTCGGTGTATAGCAACGTGCGACGAGTAATCTGCCGCATGAAGTAGCGAAAGTGGCGATCGGTGCGATCCATCATTGGGGCAACACTCAGAGGATGTTCCCGAGAGGACGGTGGCACAGATAGCGAATTCAACGGAGCAGCTTTCAAACGACTCATGAAACAGGTTGACGCCTAACTTGGAATAGACTTTAGAACAGACTGAGGATCTGATTCGATCAGGGTGTTACAGCCGTTCAGACATTCCAGTGTAGCAAGTTGCAGTTCTCTCCTTGACAACAGTGCGCGATGCAAATCTTGTGAGCATGATGACAAGGCTGTCAAAGTTAATAGTCAGCAAAAGGCAAAAGTTAAATCCCTAAAACCATTGGCTTCTGTAGGTTTCAGGGATTCAAGGAGTAAGCCCGTGGCGAGGATTGAACTCGCGACCTCACCCTTACCAAGGGTGTGCTCTACCACTGAGCCACACGGGCAAATTCAAATCTGTAGGAAGATAAAAGCCAAAAGCAATGTACCGTTACCTTCACTTTGCGTGGATGGGCCGGGCTGGATTCGAACCAGCGTAGGCGTAGCCAGCGGATTTACAGTCCGCCCCCATTAACCACTCGGGCACCGACCCGCCCTGTCCACGGATATTGATATTAGCACATCTATGGGGACAACTAGCAAATTTAATTCAACCAAATTTTCGAAGATTTCCCAAAGAGCGATTTCGCAGGCTTAGTCGGGACGGAAAATCGCTTTCGTCGTAAATTTCCCCCACAAGTTCTTCTAGGATGTCTTCTAGAGTGACAATTCCCACTGTGCCGCCATACTCATCCACCACGATCGCCAAATGGAGACGCTGTTGCAACATTTCCTTCAACAAATCGGCTACTCGTTTTACCTCAGGGACAAAGACCGGAGCATCCATGGCTTGTGTAACTGGAGCATCGACTTCACAACCCTGTTCACGTAAGGTTTTGAGTTCTTGCAGTGCCCGTTTCAAGTGAACAATTCCAATAATTTCATCCTTCGATTCTTCCTGAACAGGAATGCGAGAGTATCCGGTTTCTAGGCAGAGATCAACTAAGTCCTGTAGAGTGGCTTCGTGGGAAATGGTGCGCATGTCCACCCGTGGTTTAACCACATCATAGGCGCGGATACGATCGAGCATTAATGCTTTATTGAGCAGTTGCCGCCTATCGAGATCTAACTGTCCTTTACCACCCAACACTTCAATCATCAGTTGCAAATCTTGCACCGATTCACCTTGTTGTGTCACATTGCTTTGAAAAAGGCGAATGGCGGTTTGGGCGATGGCTTCCATCAATGGCACGATGCCTAGCCACGTCAACAGTTTAGAGAGCCAGTAGATGGGGCGTACCACCGCTCGAAAAATGGGCATCACGTTGTTAATAGCCAGGGATTTAGGCGTAATTTCACCAAAAATCAACACTAAAACCGTAATTACCACTGTGGCTGCCAGAACGGCTTCACTGCTGCCAAACCAAACAGCAAATAAGTTGCTGGTGAGGATGGCAGAAAAATTGTTGACTAAGTTATTACCAACGAGCAACGTTGTGATAAATCTGGCTCTTTTTTCGAGCACAAGCGAAAAAAGTCCTCCTCGATCGCCCTGTTCCTTGATCAAGGCTCTTAGCTTTAAATTGTCAAGTGCTGTGATGGCTGTTTCAGAGCCAGAGAAAAAAGCAGACAGCATCAACATCAAGATGAGAACACTGACATCCACCCAAAGGTTTCCCAAGATAGGGGTTGTTTGTGCCATCAGCGGTTGCAGTGAACTAGGCGACAATGAAACAGGTAGAAAATTCACAGGAGCAGTTGAGAAAAGAGGGAATCAAGACCAACGAGTAGAGGGTCATCTTGAGATAATACCCCTCCACTCTAGTCTCACAAAGTAAACTCAAGCATGATGTATTTCGCCGATCGACTGAAAGCTAATCTTGCTCTAGTCCGCTAAATCCTAAGGATCGAGCGTGCATCCCACGTTGATATTGGGAGTCTGTATCTACCCTCATCTCCCTGCCCAGCTTCCATCCTTGGGCGACGAAGAGTCAGAGTACCATCCCGCGGCTTCAGCAGCGCCTATTCTTCCCGATCGCAGCTCCACTGGCATTGAGAGGAAAATTGAGAATGAGGCCTGCATCAGGGGATACACCCAGTAATCGTCGCAAAGTTTTGGTATTAATGAATACAAGGATTGAGAGGCGGTCATGCCAGCGATCGTTTTATGGCTCCTTTACAATCTGAATCTATTCTTTACTCTTTCTGGTTCTTGCAGCATTGTCTCAAGCCTTGTGAATCCGTAAAACTAGGATTACGCACCTTGAAAACCCGCCGAGAACGTTACGAAGGTAACAAGTGCGAACGCAACAAGCGGTTTTCGGTGACGGTGTGGGTTACGCTTCCAATCCAAACCTATTTCCATCACAATTGCTCAGAAAATGGCTACTTTGTTTGATAGGGGTGCCTTAACTTCATACTGTTCCCTGTTTCCGCTGAGTTTCGTGAATTCTGCGCAAAGATTAGCAATCGTTTCTGAAGCCATTCCTTCGGAAGATGGGTTCTTCTGAAGAGTAATGCCGTTACCAAGTGCAGCCATTGAACTCAACTTTACGCTTTAACTGGGGAGGTTTATGAAAGCAGTCCTGATTGGTAAGGCAAGCTTTAAAGATCCAGATATAATTCCCGCTTCTCAACTCTATCCGTTCTTCAGTCACCGAGCGGTTTTACGTCGCGAACTTGGACTAGAGGTTCAACACATTCATGCCCATACGTTTGCTGAAATTGAGCAGGTGACTGACGGGCTGTCCGCAGATGTTTTTTTCATTCGTCCGGCTTGGCAAGAAAGCCCTAGCGAAGCAGAACGGGTGATGGCTAAACTACGTCGTCACAACCCCACGGCTAAAATTATCTTCATTGATCCGTTTGATCAAACTAGCAGTCGGTTCTTCAATGTGCTGCCCTATGTCGATCGACTGTTGAAGTATCAGCGCTTAAAAGACGTTAGTACTTACACAAAAGCACTGGTGGGGGGCACCTTTCTCACCGATCGGCTGACGCAGGAACTTGGCTATGATCTCAACCATTGGCATGTCGGCTCCGACGTGCCCAGTGGCTATGAATCTCGAATTGATACAGGTTGGTATCTATCACTGATTCCTCGCTTTAAGCGCGAGTTGTTTCATCGTCCCTTGCCGTGGGAGCGAAGATCGCGCCAAAAAGATATCGACATCTTTTGCCATGTCTCTTACGGGCCTAGAAATAATTTGGAGTGGTATGGTCAACACCGCATGGCAGCAATCGAATTACTTAAACCGCTAGCGTCAACCTATCGGCTAGCAGTCAGTGGCGAATATACAGGTGAACGCGCAGTTTCTACTCGGCAATATTTTAATGAGATCAAACGCAGCCGCATTGCCTTTAGTCCATTTGGTTGGGGAGAAATTACCCTACGAGATTATGAAGCGGTTTGCTATGATTGCCTTTAGTCCATTTGGTTGGGGAGAAATTACCCTACGAGATTATGAAGCGGTTTGCTATGGCTGTCTATTGGTCAAACCTTCTGTAGACCATATTGATGTAGAACCTAATATCTTCATTCCTGGAGAAACCTATGTGCCCGTGCGCTGGGATTATGCCGATCTAGTCGAGAAGTGCCGCTATTATCTAGACCATCCTGATGAAGCCAATCGCATCATTCATAATGCCCGTACCGCATACAAAGCGTACTTTCAGCAAAATCAGTTTGTGCGCAAAATTGAGTCCTTGGTTCAGCCTACCTCTGACGCGGTGGCGATCGCTTCTCTGCCACTTCAGCAGGCAATCGCTACCCTACCCTAGTCACCGAATTTCCCTGTAGTCAAATCAGCCGTTCTCTATACATCTATCGCTTCAACGCATCTCATGCAAGTGCTTTTTCGTAAGTCTAAACAACAGTGTTCATTTTGAGTTGATCATGAAAAAACAGATGTTGCTGATTTTACTGGAGACGCTCTCTCACTTCATCAGATCTTAATCAAATCATTCCGCTTCTTTACCGGATAGATCACCTAGAGTATTGATCGCAAATTACTGTTCAAGGTAGAACATTATTAACGGGTGCAAACTCAGTAGATTTAACGACAAGACAATGTTGCTTTTACCTTCTACAACCATTGACGATTGGGCTGAACATCGTACGAATTTATCTTAAACAAAGTCTCAAGAATAGCAGCATCACAGACATAGGGTTTGTTCAACAGGGGTGTGCGATCGCAAAGATAAAGTTGCTCTAGCCAGGAGTTGAATTTACAAAATTTCAAGCCAGAGCAACCGAGTTTTTACCGTAGCGATTGTGTTGAACGTTACTTAGTTAGAGACATAACACGAACAATACTTAGATTAATGCCAGGGACTCGTTGCATCTTTCAGCCAAGTCAACCGTTTGTGGAAAGTAGTTGTGCAAAAAGCAATGAATTTAGCTGCCTGATTAGACACTTTCCCTTATATTGAGGGTTATAGGAGGAGCTTTGAAATATCACGTTGTTTTAAGCAAACCGGTTGACTTAGCAAGCTTCAATCAAAGGGCTGAAGCTGACCATTGCCCTCGCCATATTATGTGGAATTTGAGCCAGCAGTTGAATGCTACCGTGCATAAGCCAGAGCACCATCCCATTACAGCGATCGATCGAATTTGTGCTCGAATTGCCGGACAGCCGGAGCATTGGGCTTTAGGACGAGCGTTGGTTTCTCAACTCGACGAAAACGATTTTGTTTACTGCCAGGGTGAAGATGTTGGGCTACCGTTAGCAATTCTCTGCAAGCTAAGGGGGAAACGACCCAAGCTAGCTATGGCCGTGATGGCTCCCGATCGTCCGCGTGTCCGAGGCGCTCTGCAACTATTTGGGCTAGCTAATCAAATTGATTTATTCTTAACCAATACCAAAGTTAAGTCAGATTCTCTCTGTCGCTATTTGGGGCTGACTAGCGATCGGGTATTTATTTTCAGTGAGCAAACCGACGTGAAGTTCTTCACCCCCGGCGAGCCTTCCCCTCAGAAAACTCGTCCGATTGTAGCTAGTGCTGGTCTGGAGCAGCGCGATTATCACACCTTGGCGGAAGCAACCCACAATCTTGATCTGGATGTCAGAATTTGCGCTGTTTCGCCCAATGCCACCGCGAAGCAATCACGCTTCCCGAACCCAATGCCTAGTAACATGACGGCTCAGCATTACGATTGGACTGATCTACGACAGCTTTATCGCGACGCCAATGTCGTTGCCATCAGTCTTTTGCAAAATCAGTATTCGGCTGGCTTAACAGTGCTGATGGAAGCGATGGCCTGCCGTCGTCCTGTTGTTATGACGCGCACAACGGGTTTAGCTGAACAACTAATCGATCGGGGCGTTGTCCTGGGGGTTGAGCCAGGCGATGCGGTTGGAATGCGGCAAGCTATTATGCAGTTGCTGAATCACCCTGAACAAGCAGAAGCCCTAGCCCAGCAGGGATATGATCTGATTCAACAGGAACATACTAGCGAGTTGCACATAGAACGAATCATTACTGCCTTTAAACTGGTGGCAGAATGGGAACCAGTGATTGCCCCTCAATGGTCGTTCCCCTTCCATCTACGCCGAGCTTCAAGCGAACTAACCTAAGGAAGAGCAAGCCGACCTCTCACCCAGACGATTGGTTCAATCTGGGTGAGATCACAGCAAGCATGGGGTCTCAACGGTGAAGTCGTGTGTTCCCATAGATTTGGCTCTACAGCCCTCCCGGCTGATTCCCGTATCCTCTCTTTGACTCGTTGACCTTTACCTCTACCCCTTCAAGAGGCAGGGGATAAAGGATACCGTAAGGGCAGTATTCAGTCTGTCGGAAGTGAAGGGGATGAGGAATGAAGGATGAGTCTGTAGAACAAGTGATTCTGCCAGCAATGACCCAAGTGTGGCAGCAGACGTTAGGTTGGCAACCCGATGTCAGGCAATACGCGCAATTTCAGCAGTTTTATGAGTTGATTTTAGAGAGAAACCAACAGCTAAACCTAACGCGAATTACAGAACCTCAAGAGTTTTGGGAGAAGCACCTGTGGGATTCATTGAGCGGGGTGAAGCCGTGGTTGTTGCCAGGGTCGGGAGTTGCTAGTTGGGAAAAAGCCCATGAGCCGAGCGCGGCCACCACCTCTGCCGCTTGGCACGTGCTTGATATCGGCACAGGAGCAGGCCTTCCAGGTGTGCCCGTGGCTATTGGCTTTCCTTCATGGACGGTGACCTTGCTAGATTCAACGCGAAAAAAGCTGGTGTTTCTGGATGAGGCCTTGTCAGTGCTAGGGCTAGCTAATGCGAAAACAATCGTCGATCGGGCGGAGCAGATAGGGCATAATCCCCAGTATCGAGCAGCTTACGATCTGGTGTTGATTCGGGCCGTCGCTGCCGCAACAGTTTGTGTCGAATATGCCCTACCCTTGCTGAAGGTTGGTGGAATAGCGGTGTTGTATCGTGGGCAATGGACGGAAGCCGAAGCGATCGGGTTATCCTCGGCTTTAAAAAAGCTAGGGGGTACCCTAGAACAGGTGGAGGCACTCTCCACGCCTCTGTCGCACAGCCTACGTCATTGCCTTTATGTGAAAAAGCAAACGCAAACGCCTTCTACCTTTCCACGGGCGATCGGTGTTCCGGCTCAGAAGCCTCTGTAAAGGTTGATTGTAGAGTGTCAGTTTTGGTAGCGGACTGTCTTAAGATGCAGGTTGGCATTGTGTTTTTGTACTGACAGTTCTCCAACCGCGCCTATGATCGCTGCAACTGATACCCCGATGGCTTCCCGCCTTGTCAATGGTGTTTTATCGATCAAACCCCTTGCCAATCTAGCCAAGCATCAGGCCCGCTCCATGATGATTAAACGAGCGGAGTCAATGGGTGTGTATTGGCGACAGGAAGTAGCAACCTTGCGATCGCGCGGTGGTGATGCAGCGTTTTCCCACGAGTGGGAGGCTGATCTAGAGCGGATCACGAATACCGAGGTTATATATCCCGATTACTACAGGCGATCGTTCCATGCCTACGAGCAGGGCAATTTGAGTTGGGATGCGGCAATGGAGGTAGAAGTGGCGGCTCATGCGGTTCATGCTCGCCTCTGGCCAAAGGCTGGCAGAAACGGAGACGCTATGCTGCGACAGAGCTATCACACCGTTCTTCAACAGCAACTTTCACGCCCCCCTCACACAATTCTCGATATTGGCTGTAGCGTTGGCATGAGCACCTTTGCTCTGCAAGCCATGTATCCCGATGCCCAAATCACGGGTGTAGATTTATCCCCCTATTTCTTAGCGATCGCCCAATATCGCTGCCAACAGTTTCACCCTTCATCCCCCCACTCCCCCACTTGGCGACATGCTCCTGCCGAAGCCACCGGACTGCCAGACGCCTGCTGTGATCTAGTCTCAGCCCATTTAATTTTTCACGAACTGCCTCAAGTAGCGGCGATCGGCGTCTTGCAAGAAGCTCGACGTCTGTTGCGATCGGGTGGATACCTTGCCATTATGGACATGAATCCTCGGTCAGAAGTCTATGCCACCATGCCGCCTTACATTTTGACGTTGCTGAAGAGTACCGAGCCTTACTTAGACGACTATTTCGCGTTCGATCTAGAGCAAGCTATCTATGAAGCGGGGTTCGATCGACCGACTGTAACCTGTAATAGCCCACGTCACCGAACTGTTGTTGCTCGGACTCGTTAAGGAGATACCTGTGCCGTTGCACCTGAGCCAAAATCGTCGCTATTTTGTTCAATCAGACGGCACACCGTTTTTCTATTTGGGTGATACCGCCTGGGAACTATTTCACCGTCTCGATCGCAATGCCGCTAAGGTCTACCTAGAAAACCGAGCCGCCAAAGGGTTTACCGTCATTCAAGCCGTCGTTCTCGCAGAACTTGATGGTCTCAATACTCCGAATCCTTACGGACATACCCCCCTACAAGACAACGATCCAACTCGACCGCAAGCGGCGTACTTTCAGCATGTCGATTATATTGTGGATCTGGCGGCGCAGTTGGGCTTGTATATAGGACTGTTGCCAACTTGGGGAGATAAAGTCGATCGCAAGTGGGGAATTGGGCCCGAAATCTTTACGCCAGAAAACGCCCGAATTTATGGCGAATTTTTGGGCAGACGCTATCGCAATCGACCGATTATTTGGATTGTGGGCGGCGATCGTGATCCGGCCACTGAACAACAACTGGTCATCTGGCGAGCAATGGCAGCAGGGCTGCGGCAGGGGGATGAAGGGCAGCACCTGATGACGTTTCATAGCCAAAGCAACTCGGCCACTTGGTTTCATCAGGAGGATTGGCTGGACTTTAATTTGTTTCAGTCGGGACACGCCGCCAAGGATTTTCCCAATCATCAAACCACCGCGCACAACTATCAGCTATTTCCGGTCAAACCCACCCTTGATGGTGAGCCGCGCTACGAAGATATTCCAGTCCGATTTTGGGAAATTGATCAACCCAGCAACCGATGGCAAGGGTTGCCAATCGTTAAGCAACTGGCGCAGTATCAGCGGGGCGTGTTTGACGCCTATGATGTGCGACAAGCCGCTTATTGGTCGCTGATGGCCGGGGCGGCAGGTCATACCTACGGCAACAACAGCGTCTGGCAGATGTGGCAACCCGATCGTCCTTCCTTTGTGCCAGCCCAGATTGCGTGGCAAGAGGCCCTCGATCGACCGGGAGCGGTGCAAATGGGCTATGTGCGACGGTTGTTTGAGTCGCGGCCGTTCACTCGATTGGTTCCCGATGCAGCGGTGTTGATGAGTCCAACTGAAATCGGAGCCGCCTACACCAACGCAATGCGGGCAGAAGACGGCAGCTTTTTGTGGGTCTACACACCCATGGGAAATCCTGTGACGGTGAACCTTCAAGCCATTGCTGGCAACTTGGCAACGGTTCATTGGTACAATCCGCGCACGGGTGAAGCGCAGCGAATTGACGGACAGTTTGGCACGATCGCACCCCAGGGATTTGTTCCTCCCAGTCAGGGGCGCGGCAATGATTGGGTTCTAGTGGTCGATCGAACCGATTGTCACTTTCCACCCCCTGGACAAGCTCGTTATGAATTTTCGGATAGCTCTCCAAATTGCGAACGATAGCATTCTCATTGTTCTTAGGCAGGGCTATTGCAGCAAAAATGGGGCGATTGTGCGAATGGTGCGGCGAATTTGTAGCAGGAAGATTAGTTGACGAATTTGCGGCGACAGGGTGTTGTACAGTTCGGGTTCACGCTGCAACCGAGCTTCCAGTTCGGCATATTCGGCAGCCGTTAGAGGCCGACCGTCTACGGGCGATCGAGCCTCGGTGATAATTTCAGTACGCAGAATCTCTTCAGGAATATCATCAGGCGGCGGAAGTGCCAAAGCAGGAACTCCAGCGGTAGCAATCATACTGCTTAGCAACAGCCCAGCGCCAAGCCGACCATAGCTTGATCGACTAGGTTGAGCGGCGATCGGTTGGATCGCAGACCGTGAGATAGTTATTATATGCTCACTTACCAATGCTGACCTCGCTTTCTATATCAGCGTTGTTGGTTGCCTGAATTCCAAACAATCTACCCCAAAATCAACCAAGATGAACAGCTTACAGATCGCTAACCCGTAGGCACCCTAGAAGGCATCCCTGGTGGCCTTGAAGCATCCGTAAGCTGTCATTAAAACGTGTTAATAAAGGCAAAGGAACAACAGGTAAACACAACAGATATACAACAGGTAAATAAACGCTGCGCCCAAACTAGACGGTTCAGGTTGTTAAACCTATGGAGATGGAGACTCAGCCGGAGTCTCGACGGGGGACTCAGCCGGAGCATCAGCCGGAGCATCCGTTGTGCCGCCGCCACAAGCCGCTAACACAGACGACAGTCCTAGAACCAACAATAAACCGATTGCTTTCTTAGTCATGGTGTTTCCCTCTTAAACAGGTTGCAATCAAAAGGATAAACAGGTCGACGAGGAGCTAAACGACTAGAGGCAACAAAATCCCATAGTCAAAAAGTTGATCGCTAGCAAGCCGACTTCCAAATCCAGAAGATTTTAAAGGCATTTTTGCTTTACGTCCAACCTTGTGTTACGAGAAGCTGCGTGCTCATAAACACTTAGATAGTTTTAGCAGATTTAGAGATTCTTAGCGCATCTACACAAAGATAGGCTTACTTCACAAAATCTTGATAATTAATGCTGACGTTTTCTGAATTGCCATGGAAGCCTGATTCGCTCGGCACGATTCTATTGACCCAGGATACGCTTGAGGACACACTTGAGGTCAAAAACGAATTTACAATTATTCATGGATGGTGTTGCAGCGTAGAGTAACAGCGGCAGACATGAAACGAATTGTGTTGATTGCAGGATTTGAGTCTTTCAACGCCGATCTGTATCGGCAGGCAGCGGCCGCTGCTCAAGCTCGCTGTCCAGATCTGAACATTCATGTATTCAGCGATCGAGATTTAGCGGCGAATCCCGATGCCGTTGAGGCCGCCTTACACCGGGCCGATGTGTTTTTTGGCAGCCTGTTGTTTGATTATGACCAGGTGCTGTGGCTGCGATCGCGCATAGAATCCATTCCAATTCGGCTTATCTTTGAATCAGCGCTGGAGTTAATGAGCTTGACGCGATTGGGAAAATTTTCCATTGGAGATAAACCCAAGGGAATGCCGAAGCCCGTGCAGTTTATTCTCAGTAAGTTTGGAGGTAGCCAACGCGAAGAAGACAAACTGGCGGGCTATCTTAGCTTTCTTAAAGTCGGACCAAAGCTGCTCAAGTTTGTTCCAGTGGGCAAGGTGCAAGATCTGCGCAACTGGCTGATTATCTATGGCTACTGGAATGCAGGCGGTTCAGATAACGTGGCAGCGCTGTTTTGGTTTTTAGCCGAAACCTATTTAGGCTTAAGCATTGGAGACATCCCAGCGGCGATCGACACTCCCAACATGGGGCTGCTTCACCCAGATTACACCGGCTATTTCACCTCACCCAAGGCGTACTTGGAGTGGTATCGAAAGCAGAAGAAAATAGGGCAGGTAGGGGGGGTAATTTCTGCATCTTCTGCATCTTCTGCATCTTTCTCATGCTTTCATCCGCCCATTATTGGCATCCTCCTCTACCGTAAGCATGTCATCACTAAACAGCCCTACATCCCGCAACTGATTCGCGCCTTTGAAGAAGCTGGGTTAGTGCCATTACCCATTTTCATTAATGGCGTGGAAGGGCATGTTGCTGTGCGCGATTGGTTGACGACAACCTATGAGCAAGCCCAACGGCAACAGGGCACTGTGGAAACACCATCGCTGTCAGCCGAGGCGGTTACGGTTGATGCCATCGTGTCTACGATCGGGTTTCCGTTGGTGGGCGGTCCGGCTGGCTCGATGGAAGCAGGACGACAGGTGGAGGTGGCCAAGCGCATTCTTAGCGCCAAAAATGTGCCCTACTTTGTCGCGGCTCCGCTGTTAATTCAAGATATTCACTCGTGGACGCGGCAAGGCATTGGCGGGCTGCAAAGTGTGGTGTTGTATGCGCTGCCAGAATTAGATGGGGCGATCGATACGATTCCTTTGGGGGGGCTAGTGGGCGACACAATTTACCTAATCCCAGAGCGGGTCAAACGTCTGACGGGGCGGGTCAAACGTTGGATTCATCTGCGGCAAACGCCACCCTCTGAACGCAAAATTGCTGTAATTCTCTACGGGTTTCCGCCAGGCTACGGAGCAACCGGAACAGCGGCGTTGTTGAATGTGCCCCAATCACTCATCAAGTTTCTCAACGCCCTTAAAGAAGCGGGCTATACCGTAGGAGACATTCCTACCGACGGGGAAGCTTTAATTCGTCAGGTGAAGGAAGCGGATGAAGCGTATGTGGGTCACACCCCAGACACCAGTCTAGACGAAGCAGGCATAACCACTGTCACCGCGCAATCGTTAGAACAGTGGCTTGGTTATCTGCTTACTCATCGCATCAAAAAACAGTGGCATTCGTTAACAGCTAGCGGCATTCGCACCTTAGTGAATGGCGATCGACCGGAAGCATCTCAGTATTTGCTCGGAGGGGTAAGACTGGGTAATGTTTGGATTGGAGTACAGCCACCGCTAGGGTTGGCGGGTGATCCGATGCGGTTGATGTTTGAGCGCGATTTGACCCCCCATCCTCAGTATGCAGCTTTTTATCAGTGGCTACAAAACGAGTTTCAAGCCGATGCGATCGTTCATTTTGGAATGCATGGCACCGTTGAGTGGCTACCGGGGTCTCCCTTGGGCAACACGGGTTATTCTTGGTCAGATGTACTGCTAGGCAATTTGCCCAATCTTTACCTCTATGCTGCCAACAATCCTTCAGAGTCGATTCTGGCGAAGCGACGGGGCTATGGCGTGTTAGTGTCTTACAACGTTCCCCCCTATGGTCGGGCTGGATTGTATAAAGAACTGGTAGCGCTGCGCGATTTAATTAGCGAATATCGCGAAGATCCAGAAAAAAACTATGCCTTGAAAGAGGCAATTTGCAAGAAGATTTTAGATACCGGGCTAGAAGCAGACTGTCCTTTTCTCGATGCCAAACGGCTAGGCATAGAGTTCACCCCCGAAACGGTGCAGATGTTCAGCCAACAAGCGTTTGAAAACTACCTGGTGCACCTCTACGACTATCTGCACGTGTTGGAAAATCGCCTATTTTCATCGGGCTTGCACGTGTTGGGTGAACCGCCGAATCAGGAGGAGGTACAAAGCTACCTGCAAGCGTATTTGGGTGATGCCTGTCCCGATAGTGCAACGATCGCCGATTGGCAGTCATCGAGTCACAGCGGCAATCACCCCAACTTGGCTGAGGTCAAAGATATTTGCGATCGGCTCCAGCAAACCACCGATGAACTTACTAATTTGCTGCGGGGTCTCAACGGTGAATACATCCCGCCTGCACCCGGGGGGGATTTGTTGCGAGATGGACCAGGAGTGTTACCCACCGGTCGCAATATTCACGCCCTTGACCCCTATCGGATGCCCTCTCCAGCTGCCTATGAACGCGGCCGAGAAATTGCTCGAAAAATTCTAGCCCAGCATCAGCAAGAACATCACACCTATCCTGAAACCGTGGCCGTTATGCTGTGGGGGTTGGATGCGATTAAAACACGCGGCGAATCGATCGGAATTTTGCTGGAACTGGTAGGAGCAGAACCTGTCAAGGAAGGGACTGGAAGGATTGTCCGCTATGAGCTAAAACCGTTAGCTGAGTTGGATCATCCCCGCATTGATGTATTGGCGAATCTATCTGGTATTTTTCGCGATAGTTTTGTCAATATTATTGAATTACTAGATGATTTATTTCAACGAGCCGCAACGATTGACGAACCTATTGAGCAGAACTTCATTCGCAAACATACCTTAGAACTTCAAGCCCAAGGAGTTGAGAATGGAGCATCCCGATTATTCTCGAATCCATCTGGTGATTTTGGTTCGCTAGTGAACGATCGGGTTGTGGACTCTAACTGGGAATCGGCTGAAGAATTGGGTGATACCTGGAAAGGTCGTAACACCTTTAGCTATGGACGAACCGATAAAGGCCAGTCCCGTCCTGAAGTATTACAAGCATTGCTGAAAAGCACCGATCGAATTGTGCAACAGATCGATTCGGTGGAATATGGTTTGACAGATATTCAGGAATACTACGCCAACACGGGTGGGTTGAAGAAAGCCGCAGAGACACAACGCGGGAAAAAAGTCACGGCAAGTTTTGTGGAAAGCTTCTCCAAGGACACAACGCCTCGTCCGTTGGAAGCCTTGTTGCGTATGGAGTATCGCACCAAACTGCTGAACCCTAAATGGGCAGACGCCATGGTCAATCAAGGTTCTGGAGGGGCTTACGAAATCTCTCAACGAATGACGGCACTGATGGGCTGGGCGGGAACCGCCGACTTTAAGGAAAACTGGGTCTACGATCAGGCGGCTGATACCTATGCGCTAGATGCAGACATGGCTGAAAAACTGCGCAAAGCCAATCCGGAAGCCTTCCGTAATATCGTCGGCAGAATGTTGGAGGCACACGGTCGCGGCTTCTGGCATCCAGACTTGGAGAAACTAGAGAAACTTCGTGAATTGTACGAATTAGCTGATGAGGAGTTGGAAGGTGTAACGGCTTAACCACAAACATCTATACAGAAATACAACCAACAAGCGCACGGCTTGCTCAGTGCTCAACGTACACTGACGCAATATACCAATACTTTCAAGTATCCCTAGACACCCCATGTTACTTGAAAGGTGAATCGATTCCGCACAAAATCACGAGGTAACTTTCATACAAATTACCCAGAAAGGTGAAAACAAAAAGAATGCATCTTTCAAGCTGAATAGAAATTTCAATGATTTTGTGAATACCTAAACAAGAACGAGTGATTTAGAATTGAGTAAAAACTCACTCAATTTTAGATAGTAAAGAGTCAAATAGGACGGAACTAAATTCCAACTAACAAATAATACACATAGGTCTAATAACAGAATCAAACAATGATTAAGTTTTTATAAATTTAATTCTTAGCATAGAGAAATATTGATACTTGTTTATTGGAATTGTCCTGAGTCAGTAAACATTTCAATGAACTAGGAAGTGATTGAAGTAGATAACTAAAACCCCTAGTATAGTAGCAGCGCATAACCAGGTATGTATAACCTCACCAACTTTAGCCAGGACGACATGCTCAAGTGCGCGATCGCCTTGCGAAACATTGATTTAGGCGCTAAGAGCATGGAGGAAGTTGCTGATCGCATGGTGCGTTATCTTTATGAAAATCTTATTGATCAACAAACTGGAAAACCTGCTTGTGCGCTGGTGCGCTTTTTCAAAACTCACTCCTATCGCGATCTCCATCAATCGCTTCAAGAAGCAGCGTGTGATATTTTAGGGAGCCGTTCCATTATTCCAGCAACCAAATGTCTAACCCTTTTAGCCACAGCAGGCGATGAGCCACACTGGAATTCTCGTCATCACTCCACTGGGCACAAGGCAATTCCATTGATCGATCGCGATTTTATTGAAAGAGCACCTATGATTTCGCAGCTTATTAAACAATTTGGGCTTGAGGCTGAGGCCATTTTGAAGCCTGATCCCAAATTAATCCTTGATTTGCAGCGCACGAAGTTTAATGTGTTTTATGTACCCGATGCGTTAGGTAGTGCTCACATTCCTACTCAAAAAGACTTCGTAATTCCCTATCAAATTAAATCGGTGCTGGGGTTTGGTGGCATGTTACCGTCTGGAAACATTTTTGCCATCATCTTATTTAGCAAGACTTGGTTTCCGTATGACACCGCAGAACTATTTAAGTGGGTTTCTGCTTACGCTAGAATTGCTGTTGTTTCGTTCGATCGAGGCGCAATTTTCAAGGCTTAATTGAAATAGCTTCCTCGTATCGTTACAGTTATTGTCGCTTCCAACCAACAAAATTTAAACCTTTGAGTTTAGTGTTCCGGACGTTGGACAATTGTCTCCATGATTCGTCGTCTTGCTCCAGGTTCAATTCCAAACAAGCGAATATATTCGTCTCTGTGCGCCGCCAGGCAAGCTTCTAGGGTTGCAATCGCCTCTGACTCACTGTGAGTTTGAATGGAACCACAGCTTTGCCAAGATCCAGTTTTAAAGCGACGGCGATCGACATGTTCCATCCCAATTCGATACCCTTGTGCTACTAATTGACGTACTTGCTCAATCACCTCTGCACTTAATGGTTTTGTTGCTAGATGAGAACGATCGAACCTAGATGTAAACTCAGGTGAATAGCTGGGCTGCGTGTCTTTAAAGTGAGCTTCAAAATGAGCGTCTTTTGGCTGAGGTGTTTGAGAGTGAGACGAGTGTTGAACCCTGTGGTTTTGACTCAACCCGTTACTTTCAAAAGCGCGAAGGGACGGAGATGTGTCTAACTGAGCGCCATAGCGCTGTGCCGTTTGAGCTTCTGCCAAAGAACGATTGTAAGCGGCTGCCAGACGCAACTCTTGAATGCGTTGCTGTTCTCTGACCATTGCTTCTCCTTTTTCAAACAGGTGTTCCAAGCTGAAATCTGGTTTCTGGAAATTAGGCTTCTCTTTGAGATTTGCCAACTTCATTCCTACCTTGTCAAACCCTGTTTGTTCAATGAATGCTAAAACTTGTTCATCATAAATACTCGATCGCAGTGCTCCAAAGAAGTCGATCGATTGTCCTTCAAAATGATTGACTAACTGTTCCACCTGGGCGGCTGTTAATCCATCAGGTTCAAAAATGCCGCCCACAATTCCCAAGCGATCGTCTCGAGTGGGTTCCCAATAGAATTTCTCCATACGTCCATCTCGCACCAAGGGAGCATACAAAGTGCCAAAGTCATTACCAGTGACGATAATTGGCACACGCGGCAGGGGTTCACTGTCATAGCTACCCGGCAGTTGAACATTCGTTGGATTATCGGCAATATTCATCAGCGTGGCATTTACCAACTGGGTATTGACGGTGTATTGCGTCCCTCCGTCAATGCGACCTGCTCCCGCATCAATATCATTCACCATCAAGACAGACATTTTGCCATGCTTACGAATAATATCTGCCGCTTCTCGATAGCGTAAACGCACCAACCGCGAGGGATCACCTGCATCAGGGCTTTCCATTTCTCCAGCCGACATATGAACCGCTTCAACTTTCATTAAATTGAATACTAATTCACACTGAAAGGATTTACCTTCTCCCTTGTGTCCATGAATGCCTAAGAGGGTGTTTGAAAAGATTTGAGGTGTCAAATTTATGCCAACCGCCTCACCATAATCCGAATCATGGCAAGGTAGATCAAGGTTTCTGATGTCTCTGGTAATAATTCATAGTCTCTGACCAACCGTCTGCATCCCATTAGCCAACCAAAAGTTCGTTCTACCACCCACCTCTTTTTGAGCAAGCTAAAGCCTTTGGTTTGCTCAGGTCGCAGTACAACTTGCACAATCCAACGACAAACATCCATCACCCACATCAGAAAAGGGGCGCCATCGAACCCGCCGTCTACCCAAATGGTGATTAAGCGTGAAACCTTTTTCTTCATCCGTTTGACTCGTTTGAGGACACGTTTGCCCCCTTCGCGTTCCCCCAGGTTTGCCGCACTCACAAACACCCGCAAAACCAGTCCTAACGTATCCACCGTTAAAAATCGTTTGCGTCCTGTAATCAGCTTGCCTCCATCAAAGCCAACTTGTTGATGAACTCCTGCTGCACTCTTGATGCTTTGGCTATCGATGATCGCTTCTGATGGACTAGGATAGCGTTGCGCATCGATGCGAACCCACTGGTGCAACTGGTCATGAATGGAAATCCAGGTGCCGTCCAATCGCCAGTTGCGGAAGTACGTGTACACCGTCTGCCAGGCTGGGAAATCACCAGGTAAAGAACGCCAACGACAGCCTTCAACCAGAACATAGAGCATGGCATTGAGCACCTCCCACAGGTCAACGCTGCGAGGACGACCACCTGGCTTTGCTGCTGGAATTAATTCACTCAAAACCTCATATTGGGCGCGGGTTAGGTTACTGGGATATGCTTTACTCATCTGACTCACTCAGGGCTGTAGATATTTGCTATTCGCAGCCTACACTGAGTGAGCTTTTTTACGACCTTCCTGGCTTCTCAAACACCCTCTAAAATTAGCGGTACCTTAATACCTGGCAAATCCAAAAAGTTTTTAGTGATATGAACAGCTAGTTTATTGAGAAAACGAGGAGCAATGTAGTAAGCCATGGATTAAACACCAGCAGAAGAGCAAATAAAAATTGAAATCAGAGAAATGTTCAAGGCCAACAATGATAAGTTTCTTTCACACTAGGATTCACAACAAAATTTCATTTCAACAACTACGACAAACTCTATTTCTGGGTCATTGCTTTGAGATGCTCATAGGCAAAAGCTACTCTTAAGTAAGGTTACACAAGGTGTAGCCCGTCCTCACCGTTCAATGAACAACCAAGTGTTGACCAATTCGTTACCCAATTCTTCCAGTTTTGTAATGACGAACAAATCTAGTTCGATCAACTCTAGAGAATCTATTAGAGAATCCGTTCGTCTATTCTTTATCTACATAGCTTAATTTGTGGCAGTCTATGAAATAATCAGTCATACAGTTCTTAGCCTATCACGAATATGAAGGAGGAACGATCGCTTTCTGAGTCGGATCGGCATTGTTGCGAATTTAAACTATGGCTGGATGCGGCACATTATTTCTCAGCTACTGTTGACAAATTGCTTCACTTTGGGGAATCATAGAAAACGCGATGCGGGGCTATAGCGCAGTTGGTAGCGCACCTCAATGGCATTGAGGGGGTCAGCGGTTCGAATCCGCTTAGCTCCATTGAACGAGACGTTGGCGGAGACAGATCTGCGTGTAATTGGAAGCAGCGAGACGTGTTTGAGACATGTTTCAGAGTTGCTTTACACAACCACTTTGTCAAGACAAAGTGGTTGTGGCTCAGAAGTCGATGAACCCGATCGACAACGCGCGCAGTTTTTCTAAATCCTGATCGCTAGCCTTTATCCTGTCTCCTCACCGCCTACCTCTGGAGAGGGTTGTGAAAAATCGCAAAATCGCTTTAGAGTTTTCTGTTAGTTTTGGGAATTTGCTTTTACTGAAACTTCTTTCACCCCTCTATTGAAGCTATGCAACTAGGTTCTTGGTATTTGGGCGATCGGCAAACGCAGTTTACGGTGTGGGCCCCTCTGAAACAGGAAGTGTCCTTACACCTGGTTGAACCAGCAGACAAACTGGTTCCCATGCAGCGGAACGAACAAGGCTATTGGCAAGTCACGACAGAAGCAGAACCGGGAACGCGCTACGTCTATCAATATGATGGCGACCAAGAATTTCCTGATCCAGCCTCCTACTTACAGCCTGAAGGCGTTCATAAAGCCTCAGAAGTAGTGGATCAAGGGGCATTCAACTGGACAGATCAGGCGTGGCAGGGCATTCCTCTCGAAGGGATGGTGATCTATGAACTACATGTGGGTACTTTCACAGCAGAAGGCACATTTGAGGCCATTATCGATCGCCTGCCAGACTTGAAGGAACTAGGCGTGAATACCATCGAAATTATGCCAGTGGCTCAATTTCCAGGCGATCGCAACTGGGGGTATGATGGCGTTTTTCCCTATGCAGTACAAAATTCCTACGGCGGTGTGAATGGGCTGAAAACATTAGTGAATGCCTGCCATGAAGCAGGAGTTGCTGTAATACTAGACGTGGTCTATAACCACTTAGGTCCAGAGGGCAATTACCTCTGGTTCATGGGCACTTATTTTACAGACAAATATAAAACGCCTTGGGGCAGCGCTATTAATTACGATGATGCCTACAGCGCTGGGGTACGAGAGTATATTGTCCAAAATGCCCTCTATTGGTTTGAGCATGTGCATATTGATGCCTTGCGACTAGATGCGGTGCACGCTATTTATGATTTTGGTGCACGGCATATCATGCGAGAAATTTCCGAAGCCACAGCGCAACTTTCAGGTACGATCGGCCGCAAATTTTACTTAATTGCCGAGACTGATCTGAATGATCCCCGCCTGATTCGTCCTATCAGTGTGGGTGGCTATGGCATTGATGCGCAGTGGTGCGATGATTTTCATCACATCATTCATGTACTGCTGACCGGGGAACAGCATGGCTACTATGAAGACTATGGCGCATTCAACCAACTGGTCAAAGCCTACGAAAAAAGCTACATCACCACCTGGGACTATTCGCCCCACCGCCAGCGCTACCACGGCGATGATCCCAGCGATTGCCCCCCAAAGCAATTTGTGGTGTGCATTCAGAACCATGATCAGGTAGGAAACCGCATGTTGGGCGATCGATTCTCGACCTTAATTTCCTTTGACGCGAAAAAGCTGGCGGCGGCAGCCCTGTTACTGTCTCCGTTTGTACCCATGCTGTTTATGGGCGAAGAGTACGGCGAACCCAATCCCTTCTTGTATTTCGTTAGCCATAGCGATCCCGCTCTTGTTGAAGGGGTGCGCCAAGGCCGCAAGCAGGAATTTGCAGCCTTCCATGCTGATGGTGAAGCCCCCGATCCCCAGGCGGAGGATACCTTTCAACGGTCTAAGTTGCAGTGGCACAAGCGACACGAAGGACACCACAAAACGCTGTGGCAGTTCTACCAAGCTCTGCTGAAGCTACGGCAAACCTCACCAGCTCTAGCTCATGCAGCGCTCGATCGCCAAAGCTACGAAGTGACCGGGATAGAAGAGCAGAAACTATTGCGACTGCGACGTTGGCAGGGAAGTCATCAGATGTTAGCTTTCATGAACTTTAATCAGCAGCCAGTTGAGATGACGATGGCGTTGCCACTGGGAACTTGGAAAAAAGCGCTTGATTCGGCTGATGCTCGTTGGCAAGGACAGGGGTCTACCTTGCCTGATGTGATGCCAACCACACGAGACGCCACCGTGTCCCAACAATCCTTTTCGATCGCGCCGCACAGTGTAGTAGTCTACCTGAGTGAGTTATAAAAAAACGGGGTGGAATGAACCATGCCCACCCTCCGCAACTGAGTGCAAGTGGCGGCCCTCGGAGATGTTTTTATAATGACATCTCCATTTTTGCTACAAACTTGAATCAAGGTTGCACAGATTTGCTTCAGTTTCTTCTAACTGTGCGCTAGACTACTAGAAATTCTGTTTGAGTCAGTGCTTTTCTAAACATTAACACAGCTCGATCGAGTGTTTCCTGCATCTGTGGCTTGCTGAAGAAGGGTGCTGATGGGTTCGCGGCTATTACCGTGCATCTTTCATAGCTAGGGGCAACGTTACGATATCTGATAGTGAGTCAATTTGAGTTTGAACATCCTGGATTTGAACGATCGTCTGTTCCCTGCAATTAGAGATTAGCTATGCCCCAACAAACCAGACTTTTAGAAATGGGGTTCGACTCCATGCTAAAAATATTAACGAAACATTAGCAAAATATTAAGTAAGAACTAACAAAGGGGTGACATCCCTCTTGCCGAAGCGATCGGCTTCAGAGCGACAATATAGCGACTCTAGCGACTCTTATGCAGATGAGCTTGATCAAAGCCCAAAGACAACGATTGAGAGCGATTGGCAGGTTGCTCCAACGTCTCATTTTCTACCGTCAAACGGGTGAGCCAGAGTATTTGAATGACCTCGATCGACGTGGGGTTTGTAACAAAGGTGGCAACCTCAGCAACCTAGTGTTTTACAAACTGTTGCGTTACGCTATCCCTAATCTGCTCAATTCAACTTGATCCAGACCTACCCCCCAATCCCATCATGATGCAAATTCCTCTCGCAACGTACCGGATTCAGTTCAATGCAGGCTTTAACTTTCAAGACGCAACAACCATCATTCCGTATTTAGCCGAGCTAGGAATTTCTGACCTTTATGCGTCCCCAATTCTCACAGCCCGCAAAGGCAGTACTCACGGCTATGATGTCGTGAATCCTCAAGAGATTAATCCAGAATTGGGAGGAACAGAAGACTTTGAGGGACTGGTGGCGACACTAAAGCGCTATGAGATGGGCTGGGTGCAAGATATTGTGCCAAATCATATGGCGTTCAGCAGCCAAAATCATATTTTGGTCGATGTGTTGGAAAATGGGCCAGACTCACAATATCGCAATTTCTTTGACATTGACTGGAACCATCCCTATAACGGCATCAACGGTCGGGTTCTAGCTCCGTTTTTGGGTAAGTTTTGCGGTGATTGTTTGGAAAGCGGTGAACTGAAACTGCGCTATGACCAAGCAGGAATTTCTATCAATTACTACGATCAAAGTTTTCCCTTGCGAATTGAATCCTACAGCCACATCTTGATGTATGACTTGTCCCGGCTGCGGGAGCAGTTAGGGCGCAATCACCCTCTGTTTATCAAGCTGCTGGGGGTGCTTTACATGTTGAAGTACATTCCTTCAGGGGCAGAAGGACGAGAGCGCTACGATCAAATTACCTTCATCAAGCGCATGTTGTGGGAGCTTTGGAACGAAAGCGCTGAGGTGAAGGCGTTTATTGAACAGAATATCGAAACGTTTAACGGAGAAGTGGGGAAGCCGGAAAGCTTTAATCTGCTTGACAGTCTTCTAAATGAGCAGTTTTTTCGCTTGGCCTATTGGAAGGTGGGAAACGAAGAACTGAACTATCGGCGCTTTTTTACAGTCAATGATTTGATTTCGCTGCGAGTGGAAGACCAGAAGGTTTATGACACAACCCATGCCTTCATTTTGCAACTGGTACAAGAAGGTAAACTGACTGGACTGCGAATTGATCACATCGATGGACTCTATGATCCCGCTCAATATCTCAGCCGGTTGCGCGATGGTGCGCCTGATGTGTACCTCATCGTCGAGAAAATTCTGGAAGCGGACGAAGAACTGCCCCTGAACTGGCCGATTCAGGGAACTACAGGCTACGACTTCATGAGTCAGGTGAATGGTTTATTTTGTCAGCAAGCGAATGAATCAGAGTTTGATGCAATCTATCACCAATTCATTGGCAAGTTTGTGGATCTGGAGAAGTTAATTGATGAAAATAAACGCCTGATTATTGGCAAACACTTGGCGGGTGATATTGATAACTTAGCCCACTTATTGAAGCAAATTGCCGATCGCCATCGTTATGCTAGTGATTTCACCATGTATGGTTTGAAACGGGCCTTAGTAGAAATTTTGGCGGTGTTTCCGGTCTATCGTACCTACATCAGCCGTGAAGGAGCCAGCAAAGCCGATCAAGAGTGTATGCAGTGGGTAGTGCGTCGAGCTAAGGAGAATCTGCCCGATTTTGGCAACGAGCTTTATTTCATCGAAAAATTCTTGTCGCTAGATTTTGATGATCACCTCAGTCAGGAGGACGAGAAGCTGTGGCTGCATTTCATCATGCGCTTGCAGCAGTTTACGGGGCCATTGATGGCGAAGGGCGTTGAAGATACGGTGTTTTATGTCTATAACCGTTTAATTTCACTCAACGAGGTAGGGTCTTCACCGGCTCATTTTGGTCTGTCGATCGATGATTTCCATGCTTTCAATCAGATGCGATCGTCTCACTGGCCCCACGCCATGAACGCTACGGCCACTCACGATACCAAACGCGGCGAAGATGTGCGGGCTAGGATTAACGTGCTGTCGGAAATGCCGCAAGAGTGGGTAGATTGCCTGAAACAGTGGCATGAAATCAACGCTGTGCATAAGGTAAAAGTCGGCAACATGAGTGCACCCAGCCGCAATGATGAGTATTTCTTTTATCAATCTTTAGTAGGAGCCTTCCCCTTTCATGAGGCTGACTATGCCAATTTTGTGCAGCGAATGAAGGAATACATTATTAAAGCAATTCGCGAGGCGAAAACCCACACCGCCTGGATTCGCCCCAACGCAGAGTACGAAGATGCGTTTATGCAGTTTATCGATCGCACCTTGGATAATTCAGCCAAGAATCCGTTTTTGGAAGCGTTTCGCCCGTTTCAACGCAAAATTCAGCACTATGGGGTTTTCAATTCGCTGTCTCAAACCCTGCTGAAACTGACAACGCCCGGGGTTCCTGATTTTTATCAAGGGACGGAACTATGGGATTTAAGCTTAGTCGATCCCGATAATCGCCGTCCTGTGGATTTTGATCGTCGGCTAGAATACCTTAAAGAAATTAAAACTAAGGCGCGATCGAAATCCAAAAAAGGCATTTTGACCTACATTGAAGAGTTACTGAAAACCCCAGAAGATGCTCGCTTAAAGCTATTCTTGATCTATCGCACCCTGCAAGCTCGTCGCACCTATGCTGAGTTGTTTCAACGGGGCAGCTACGAAAAATTGACTGTGTTGGGCAGCTTGAAGGGACATGTAGTCGCTTTTACTCGGGAACTAGGAGACCTGCGGGCGATCGTGGTGGTGCCGCGGTTGCTCACAGAACTGGTTAAAGCAGGGGAATATCCGCTGGGCGAACAAGTTTGGCATGAAACCCGAATCTTGCAACCACCTGGCTCTTCGGCTGTGCTGCACAACGCGATTACGGGTGAAGAAATTCAAAGTGAGGAAACCCTGTGGCTCAAGGAAATCTTTGCTCAATTTCCAGTGGCGTTGCTGGTAGGTAAGGTGGAGCAGCCAGCTTAATTTAGGTTATCGTGTCAGATCTCACTGGCATCAACCAAAGATCCCCGCTAGGGCAGTTCGCGAACTGCCCTAGCCCGTGACTTTGGCTCATCTCTGGAATAGCTATAAACCTAGCTGCAAATTTTGTGAGCAGCAGGTTAGCCGAAACGCAAACCTCGGACAACCTGCCTTAATTGGAAATCAGACCAGTGTAGTCATACCCCGGTTAATGATCTCGATCGCCCGATCGATTTCAGCCGCGCTCACCGTCAGTGGAGGCACAAACCGTACCACCTTTGGTCCGGCTGGTACCAGCAACAGCCCTTCTGCCGCCGCTGCTTTAACAACATCCGCCGATACAAGTTCAGTGTCGCCACTCAGCACCAAGCCGTTGATAAGTCCCCAACCCCGAACTTCACTGAAGTGCTGAGAATACTGCTGCACGATCGTTCCCAAACCCGATCGCAGTTGCTCGCCCCGTGCTTGCACATTCGCCAACAGCCCTTCCTGTTCCAACGTTTTGCACACTGCTAGCGCCACCCCAGTTGCAAAAGGATTGCCACCAAAGGTACTCGCGTGATCACCTGGTTGAAACACATCACAAAACGACTTACACAACATAGCGCCGATGGGAATACCGCCGCCTAGTCCTTTTGCCGAAGTGAAAATATCAGGTTCAATGCCCAAATTTTCGTAGCCCCAATAGTGCCCGGTACGGCCCATACCTACCTGCACCTCATCAGCAATCAACAAAATGCCCTTCTCGTTGCAGATATCGCGGATGCGCTGGAAATACTCTAAGTTCCCTGGACGCACACCGCCTTCACCCTGCAACGCTTCCAGCATAATTGCCGCCACTTGCCGTTCATTGCCATCTAGCAGCGCGATCGCCGCGTCTAGGGCTGTAATGTCGTTGTACGGAACATAGTAGAAACCCGGCATCAGCGGATCAAAGTTCTTCTGGTACTTGGGCTGTCCAGTGGCGGTGATGGTGGCTAAGGTGCGGCCGTGGAAGCTAGCATGTGCCGTAATGATAATCGGGCTTTGAATTCCCAATACAGTATGCGCATACTTCCGAGCTAGCTTAATGGCACCTTCGTTAGCTTCGGCTCCAGAGTTGCAGAAAAACACGCGATCGGCACAGGAATGCTCTACCAGCCATTTGGCCAGTTCTCCTTGCTCTTGGGTGTAATACAGATTGGAAACATGGTGCAGCTTCTGAATTTGCTGCGTCACTGCTGCAATCATAGCCGGATGCGCATGTCCCAAGGTGCAAGTGGCAATTCCAGCTACAAAGTCTAGATACTCTCGCCCATCCGTATCCCACACGCGACAGCCCTCTCCCTTTTCTAGGGTGATGGGATAGCGTGCATAGGTTGACATGACATAGTGATCAAAATCTGCTGGCGAAATTTGTAACGGAGCAGTTTCTAGAGTGGGTGGTTGGACAAGGGTTTCTGGACTCACGAGATACGCCTCCAAACGGGAAGTCGAAACAACAGGTTGCAATATAGAGAGCTACCGGAATCTAAAAAATTGTTCAAGTTCAGCGACGATCGACAGGAAGTTATGGCTTTTTTTGATTGAGTATTTGATTTTACGCCAGCTTTCCTATGGGTGTTGTAAATAATCAAAGAAGTTTTGGCATCTCACTCGCACCATTTGCAAGTTAGGCTCAATGTGAACCATTTCTGATCATAGAAAAATCCTAATTCCAAAATGAAGATATTTGGAGGAATGTCAGGATTTGATTAACAATCCTTCGGGCAGTGGTTGTGAGAACGCTGCTCTCGCCATGCCGTTGGGTTTAGCCCTCACCCTCAATCCCTCTGTTTCCTCTAGCCCTTATCCTTTGCTGCTTGCTTCTCATGCTTTTCCTGAAGCCACTGCCCGATCGCTCTCGGTAAGGGGGCGCGGCGACGGCTTTGGCGATCAATACAAACATGCACGGTTGTGGCTTGGGCGCTGGGTTTGTCTAATGTAGGCCGATTGGCCAGGGAGTCATCGATCGGAAATAGAGTATAAGACAACTGAAATTTAGTGTCTGTGACGACGGTAGGCGTCAGATGAATAGCATATTGTTCACCGCAAAACATCGGGCGCAAAAAATCCACGTTGGCGTGAACGATCGGAATGGCTACAGGGTTTCCACTGAAAAACTCCTGCAATTTAACTCCTGCGGCTACCAACCCTGCCTCATAGGCTTCGTGACACATTGATAAAACATTGGCAAAATAGACAACGCCTGCTGCATCCGTATCTTGAAACCGAACTGTGCGATGATAAACAAAAGGAAACTGGTACATTTGATCTTAAAAAACTACTCGCTCATTGATTGTTGTTCTTGAGTCTTCATTCGTTAGCCTTTTCTGATCTACTCATCTCGTTTCTCCTATCCTAGAGTCTTCACGCACCCGAACGAAGTCACCATGTCTTCCACTCCAGAATTAGCTGCGCGATCGCGCCTTGCCGAACTACGGAAGCTGCTGCAAAAAGCCAGCTATGAATACTATGTGCTGGATGCTCCCACAATGCCCGATTCTGTCTATGATCAGCTTTATCGAGAACTGCAAAACCTGGAACAGCAGTATCCAGAGTTGATTACCCCCGATAGCCCCACGCAGCGAGTCGGCGAAAAGGCAGCGACGCGGTTTACCTCCGTTCAACACAATATTCCCCTTTACAGTCTGGAGAATGCGTTTAATCTCGATGAGTTTGCGAGTTGGCAAGAGCGCTGGCGACGGGTAGCCCCAGAGGTGGAGTCATTTGAGTACGTCTGTGAACTCAAAATAGACGGCAATGCTTTGGCGCTCACATATGAGCAGGGGATTTTAGTGAGAGGGGCGACGCGAGGAGACGGCATGACCGGAGAAGAAATTACCCAAAATGTCAAAACTATTCGATCGATTCCCCTGCGGCTCAATTTAGAGAATCCACCGTCGATCGTGGAAGTACGGGGCGAGGCGTTTCTGGAGTTGGATGTGTTTAAACAAATTAACCAAGAACGCGAGCAATCCGGAGAATCGTTGTTTGCCAATCCGCGTAACGCTACAGCGGGAACCCTGCGACAACTGGATTCACGGGTGGTGGCTAAACGGCGGCTAGCTTTTTTTGCCTATACCCTGCATGTAGTGGATGAGGCGATGGGGGTTGAAAACCGGGAATCGGAAGGTGGGGAGACTTTACAGGATACTGAAGCGCAGCTTTCCCTGTTAACCACCTTCGCGTCGCCTCAGCACACGGTTCTAAAACCAGAACATGCCACACGCCAAACGCCGCAAACGCAGTGGGATTGTCTGGAACTTTTGCAAAACATGGGCTTTAAGGTCAATCCCCATCGTCAACTCTGTCGATCGCTGGAGGAGGTGGCTGCATACTACGATCGTTGGTCTACGGAGCGGTTGCAGTTGCCCTATCTGACCGACGGGGTGGTAGTCAAGCTCAACTCCCTGACGCTGCAAGAGCGGCTTGGCTTTACGCAAAAGTTTCCACGCTGGGCCATTGCCCTCAAGTATCCAGCCGAAGAAGCGCCAACAGTAGTTGAAACGATCGATGTCAACGTGGGTAGAACTGGGGCAGTGACACCGATGGCGTTTTTGCGACCAGTGCAGTTGGCGGGAACTACGGTATCACGCGCAACCCTGCATAACGCCGATCGCGTAGCAGAACTAGACATTCGCATTGGCGATACGGTGGTGGTGCGTAAAGCTGGAGAAATTATTCCCGAAGTGGTGCGGGTGCTGCCTGAATTGCGTCCAGAAGCTACGCAACCCTACCAAATGCCGACCCATTGCCCAGAATGCGGTCAACCGCTGATACGCGAAACCGGAGAAGCCGTGATTCGCTGCGTCAATTCCTCCTGTCCGGCAATTTTGCGCAAGGCGATCGAACATTGGGCTAGCCGAGACGCCATGGACATTCGCGGCCTAGGAGAAAAGTGGGTGCAACAGTTGGTCGATCGCAACCTCATACACACCGTCGCCGATCTGTATGACCTCACCGTAGAGCTACTGATGCAGATCGATCGTATGGGGCAAAAGTCTGCGCAGAATCTCGTAGACGCGATCGATCAATCCAAGCATAAGCCTTGGGCGCGAGTGCTGTATGGCTTGGGCATTCGCCACATTGGCAGCGTCAATGCGCAGGTCTTAGCTGATCACTTTCCGACGGTTGAGGCACTGGCAGCCGCAGAGATTGAAACGGTCGCCTCGGTGTATGGCATTGGCACAGAAATTGCCCAATCGGTGCACCAGTGGTTTCGGGTTCCGGCCAATCAAGCGTTAATTGAGCGGTTGCGATCGGCAGGGGTGCAGCTAGCGGGTGAATCTCACCGATCGAGTGCGTTAGAACCACAGCCCCTCAAAGGCAAAGTGTTTGTGATTACTGGAACGCTGCCTAACTTGACCCGCGACGAGGCTAAAGCCCTAATTCAAAAAGCAGGTGGCAAAGTTACTAGTTCTGTTAGCGCCAAAACTAGTTATGTAGTCGTGGGAGCAGAGGCCGGATCAAAATTGGCCAAGGCAGAAGAGTTAGGAATCACCCAGTTGACCGAAGCCGATTTGCAAAAACTCATCGCATCGTTAGAAGAGAGATCACCCTAGCCTGGATGGTTGACAGCTAGAGTGGACTTAACTCTCCTACCTTGGTGACATCCGGTTATGAATTGCGAACCCTTCGCTGTGTCCCGGACTCGACGATCACCTGTCTCTCATCGATCGAGCGATCGATCCGTACAACCTCTGTGCCCTCCTGGCATTTTTGCACAAGGCACGGTCAAACAATCCCAAAATGGGAACATATCTACCAAAGCTGGGTTCAACTTCCAGCGACTCTTATCGCGACTGGTCAGCATTGGAATTTTGCCCATCATTCTCACGGCTGGTTCAGCGTTGGGAGCCGAACGCATTACGTTGTCCTATGGCGCTGTTGAACGATCGATTGCTGTCAAATCCCTAGCTGCGTATGCTGAAGAGGGCACAGTATCTAGCGACCTCAAAGCCTACACTCGTTTTTTCAATGATCAGCAGCTTGCTACTCTGCGGCAATTTCTCTCGACTCGTGCGGATCTTTCAGCAGTGGCGGTGGCGCAGTTTCTTTACACTGACCAAGGCGAGATGCTGCTGGAACGCTTGGGCAATGTGGTACGCACCGAGTCTAATCTTTCTGGCTTCTATGCCATTCGATCGGCTTTGATCTTGGCGGCGGCCGACGAAACCGAAGGATTAACTGTGCTGAATGTGCTGAAGCAATTTCCGTTATCCCGGGTTCGGGTAGATTTGGTACAAACGCTACGAATTGTCGGAGATTTAGAAGAACTGATTCGCCAAACGCAAGATGCCGTGGCGTTAGTTAAAGAGCAGTCTGCCGCAGAGGCCTACCTCACGTCGTGGATTGATTTTTCGTCTTTGCCAGATTTGCGCCAACCTGGTTCGTTTCCTTGGCAGCGGCGAACCCTTGGGTTGTATGATCCACAGCGCAATCGATCGTTTCCCGTTGATATTTATTGGCCGCAACTGAACACAGCGTCCGAGCAAACGCCCGCGACAGCAGCCCCAGTCATTGTTATTTCCCACGGACTTGGCTCCGATCGAGGAACATATGCCTACTTAGCGCAGCATCTAGCTTCCTACGGCTTTGTGGTAGCAGTCCCTGAACACCCTGGCAGCAATGCCCAGCAGCTTCGAGCGCTGATTTCAGGACAAGCGAGCCAAGTGACGGAACCGAATGAATTTATCAATCGCCCCTTGGATATTCAATTCCTTTTAAATGAACTCGCTGAGTTGTCACAAACCGACCCAACCTTAGCAGGGCGGCTCAATTTGAACCAAGTGGGCATCATTGGACAATCCATGGGTGGATATACCGGCTTGGCCTTGGCCGGAGCACAAATTAACGTGGAGCAGTTAGAGGCAGATTGCACCACTGACACCTTAAATCTGTCGCTGTTACTTCAATGCCGTGCCCTCAATCTTCCTCAACCTTTGCCAGATCTGCGCGATCCTCGCATCAAAGCGGTTTTGGCCATCAACCCGATCGGCAGCAGTCTTTTAGGTGAAGCCGATTATGCCAACATTCAGGTTCCAGTCATGATAGTGAGTGGTACGGCTGACACGATCGCCCCTGCCCTGCCCGAACAAATTCGTCCCTTTACTTGGCTGCAAACGCCCGAACGATATCTGTTGCTTCTACAGGGAGGAACCCACTTCTCATCGATCGATGTTCCTGATCCAGAAGCCTCACTGTCTCAAGGAACACTCGTGCAGTTACCGTCTGAAGTGGTGGGGCCCAATCCGCAAATTGCCCATCTCTACCTTCAGAGTATCGGACTGGCTTTCTTGGGTCTGCATGTGGCAGGTGACTTCACTTATCTGCCGTATTTAGAGGCATCCTACGCCAGATATATTGCCGAGGCCTCGCTACCAATCAGCCTGGTGCACGTGCTGACCCCCGATCAACTCATGAAAGCCATAGAAGAGCAAACGATCGAGCTGGTTTTGCCTAGTACCAGCGCCACGTTACGCCAAAGGGATGCTGAGACGAAGCCCTAGTAGCCCAAGTATGTCTTCGAGAGGTATCTGACTAGACGGTTGAGGCGATTCGTGGGCACCGCCGCATCGATACTCTCGTTTGCTAGCGAAATTCCCAACATGGCCGCAAAGTCCTCATCCGACATTTCGCCCGCCTGGTGTTTCTGAAACGCATCAACGACAGTTAATAATTCGTCTGCCGAGAACGAAAAGCCATTTTGGGCTGCAAACTCAGCCACGATCGGGGCACGCTCTCCCAGGGCTTCGGACTCCGCCGGGTCTAACTCAGTCTCGCTGCTGATATTACCGTCCCCAACACCTAGCAAATTCTCTAGCTGTTGCTGCAACGCTTCATCTTCAGCCGTTCGTTGCATGAACTCTAGCACTGTCGCAGTTGCCATACCAAATACGCTCTATTCGATAGGTCGCCAAAATTATATCAATCCTACTTGCAAACACCGATTAACAAAAGCTGAAGTTCTATCAAAAGGAAGAAAGCTGCGCAAGACTCGTTCAACTCAAAACCAGCATGATAAAACGAAAAAGTTCCATCTAAGGGCCGAGTCAATCGAAGGTGGCGATGGCAGAGCGGGGAGTTGGAGGATTGTTCCCCAAACAACCTTGCCCGGAAAGTTCAGCAATAGTTGAGGGTGCACGATGACTGTAATCACCTATTTGTTATACGGTGACAACCGGACATATCAGTTGGAACTCGCTTTTAGTGTGCTATCCGCCCTGCGGTTTTTGCGCCATCAAGCCGACTGTACCATTAGCGTGATCAGCGATCGAGACGACATAGGCTTTGATTTACCAATCGATCGGATTGGTGTATCTGCGCAGGAAATTGCAGATTGGACTCAAGGCGGAGTTTATCCTCATCGCGCCAAGATTCTTGCTCTAATGAAGGCGATCGACCATTATCAAGCACCCACCGTCTTGATTGACACAGATACCTATTTTCTCAAAAATCCACTGGAATTATTCCAGTTTATATCACCTGATGCATCACTCATGCATAACTTTGAATGTACGATCGGAGATCATCGGCTTTGGCAACCTATGTTCAACTCGTTAGAACCGGAAAAGTTAGAACAGATATATCAGACAACTAGTAATGACATCCAAATTTCCCCGCAATTGCCGATGTTCAACTCTGGCGTAGTGGGAATCGATATCAGCCATCGATCGCTTCTAGACCAGGCACTTGCACTTCTCGATCGGTTTTATGAAGTCTTTCCCGTATTTAATACTGAGCAATTTGCTTTAGGAGTCGTCTTGAGCCAAGCCACAAATCTATCGATTTGTCCGCATTTGGTTAAACACTACTGGGGATATGAGCGACGCTTTATTCATACTCAATTAGCAGATTACTTGCAGAATTACTCAATTAATTATTTAGACACCTTTTTGGAGACATTGCCGAACTTAGAAATCGGCTATCCGCCCAAGCCATGGAGGGCTAAACTGGCTGCACGATGCTTGTCTCTATTGCACGGATGGAATCAAGACTATCGCTTTGCTTACTTGGCATATCGCAGTGCTTTGTACTATGCCAAAACTAACGTTCCCTATGCCAACATTTGGGCACAAATTGCCCGTCGATCGATCGATCTTTGCTTAGAAAAACACCCTGAACTGCAAGCAACCGATCGGAGTTTTCAAGCTTTTCAAACACAAACACAGCACTACTTCCATGAATTTAGTCCCACGAACATCAGTAGGTTGAGGTGGATGCAACCCAATACTCAACAGCAGTGGCAGACGCTTTGGCAGCTACGATCGTAAATTTATAAGGTTCGAGCTTATAGGGTTCGACCAAAAAGTTCTAGCACCTGTTTCCAGGCATCGGCCGCGGACTCAGGATCATAGTCCGATCGCTGGTCGCAGAAGAAACCATGTCCTGCTGGATAGCGGAAAAGCCGATAGCGAATCGCGTGTTTTTGCAGTTCAGATTCAATTTGATCTACCTGCTCGTTGGGAATTAGCGGATCTTCTGTGCCAAAAAACAGGTAGATTTCCCCTTGAATCTCGGCTGTGCGCGTAAGAGTGGGAGCACCACCACCGGGTGTCATCGTGGCAATGCCACTGCCATAGAAAGCGGCCGTAGCCCGGATATCTGACAGGGTTGCGGCTAGATAAGCTACATGACCACCAAAGCAAAACCCGATCGCCCCAATGGACCCGGGCTTCACCAAGGGCAAGGATTGCAAATACCCGATCGTCGCCTGTAGATCACTTAGCAATTCATCCGCTTTCGTTTGCTCTTTATATTTTCTGCCCGTTATAACATCATCGGGACTATACCCCACTTCAAACCCTGGAGCCACACGCTGATAAATTGCTGGAGCGATCGCCACATAGCCTGCTTTGGCAAACCGCTCAGTGACATCACGGATGTGGGCATTGACGCCAAAAATTTCTTGAATCACAATCACGGCTGGAAAGGTCCCCGTTGCTGTGGGATGAGCCAGGTAAGCATCCATGTGTAACTCGCCATTGGAAACTTTCACCCAATCTGCGTATATTTCCTGACTTGTCATGCAAACACCGCCCTTTGT
Source organism: Thermocoleostomius sinensis A174 (assembly GCF_026802175.1). Taxonomy (NCBI): domain Bacteria; kingdom Bacillati; phylum Cyanobacteriota; class Cyanophyceae; order Oculatellales; family Oculatellaceae; genus Thermocoleostomius; species Thermocoleostomius sinensis. The sequence goes on from NZ_CP113797.1 coordinate 1,097,810, forward strand.
TTGACTGATTGCTAGGTTGCCTTTCGTAGTCTACTGCATTGGCAACGATCGAAATCTAGCCCTTGTAAAATTACTCTTTTTGCAAAATGTAAGATGGATTTAGTTCCCTTTCTTAAGTTCCTTTGCTAGTTCCTATATCGAGGTCAATCATTCACAGCAACTCTTAAGTGCCAAATTGTGCCTAGTTTAAGCTGTAGGTCAGCTAGGCGATTGGCAGTAGAATAACCTGAGTTAAACGCGCTAACTGCTCAATACGAGCACCTTGGAGGCTTCTATGGTTCGGTTTCACATCCAATCCGACAGTGACATCCCGGCATCCACACAGCTATACAATCAAATTCGCTTTGCGATCGCGTCCCGTCAATATCCCCCTGGTCATCGATTGCCCAGCACTCGACAATTAGCAATGGAAACTGGGTTGCATCGCAATACGATTAGCAAGGTGTATCGTCAACTAGAGCTAGATGGCATTGTCGATGCCCACGCAGGATCAGGCATTTATGTACGTGCCCAAGGCGACGAAGGGGGCAACTCTAAAGTTCGCTCTCCGTTAATGGAGCGATATCCACAGGCGCACAAATTAGTGCAAAAAAGTTTAGACGAATTGCTGAGCCAAGGCTGCTCTTTGACCCAAGCTAGAGAATTATTTTTGGCAGAAATTGACTGGCGATTGCGCTGTAGTGCGCGGGTGTTGGTGACGGCACAAAAGCAGGACATTGGTGTGGGCGAGTTGATGGCCCAAGAACTGGAGAAAGCACTACAAATTCCGGTTCAATTAGTTCCCCTTGAAGAATTGGGGCAGGTGCTCGAGCAAACTCGATCGGGTACGGTCGTTACCAGCCGTTATTTCATCGGAGATGCCGAAGCGATCGCCTCTCCCAAGGCGGTGCGCGTGATTCCGGTAGATATCTATGACTATGGGGCAGAAATTCAAAAACTGCTGAAGCTACCTAAAGATAGCCGGTTGGGATTAGTAAGCATCAGTTCTGGCATTTTGCGAGCGGCCGAAGTAATTGTACACAGTTTACGGGGCGAAGATCTGCTGATTATGACCACTCAGCCACAGGATCAGTTTAAGCTGACTGCCATGGTGCGCAGCGCCCAAACCATTTTCAGCTTTGATCAAGCAAGTTGCACAGCCGTGAAAGCAGCCGTAGCCGCCTCGCGTGAAGATTTGATTCGTCCGCCTCAACTCATCTGCTGTGAAAACTATATTGGCGAAAAGTCGATCGCACTGTTAAAACGAGAGTTGGGATTAGAGTAACCGAGAAAATCCGGCAAATCTTTACAGAACTTTTAGAAACAAGCTGCCTTTGATGAAGTTGCAGCTAAGTTCGATTGGAAATGTCCTGCTAGCTTCAAGGTTTTCCGTATATCTTACAGGGGCCGCATCATTCTCACCTGGCTCTATGCAAAGACATATTATCCTAACCAATGGGCGCAGTGGTAGCAACTACCTTGTGAATCTACTCAATTCTCACCCTCACGTCATCAATTATGGAGAAGTGCTTGGGGATTGGATGCTTCCTTATAAGCTGCATAAACGCTTTAAGCTAGGAGGCAATTCGGTTACAGAGTATTTGGATTATATCTATTCAAGCAAGGTTTTTTTCTATTCGGCACAAACCTATTCAGCATTTTCTCGCCTGCGTAACCAGAAGCAACCCAGAGTTAAACATTGGAATCAGATTCAAAGCATTGGAATTAAAGATTTTTCGATTAATTTTCAGAAACGACAACTTCAATCCTTTTTTCAGCACCAGAGCGATATCTTAGTGATTAATCTCTATCGTGAAAATGCTCTGAAGCGAGTACTATCACGGTTTGTTATGAGACGAACGGGTACGATTAAGGTAGAACAAAACCAGGGCAATGTTCGGGAGAAAATGTACATTCCGATCGATACAGTTTTGCACGATCTAGCAATATTTGAACAGGAAACTCATGATCAATTTGAGTTGATTTCTAAGCTGCCTGCTCGAAACGTTTTGAATATCCGCTATGAAGACTTATTTGAATCTGAACAGGCACAAAACCACTACAGAGACAGAATTTTTGAATTTCTTAATGTGGAACCAGTGAGTGTTAAAAGTAGTCATCGCAAAATTCTATCGGACGATTTATCTACTGTTGTCAGCAACTATGAGGAACTGTATACAGCTTTAAAGGAAACTAGTTTTTGTAAATATCTGCATTCGTAAATTCTGCCTTCGCAAAGGTAGTGGCGGGTGATTTTGGCAGGGAGCCTGTCATGTGTGTCACCCTTGCCCTACATTCCTCTCTCCACGGGCGATTCATTTGCCAGATCTTGTCAGCCGCCCTTACCCGTTGTGTTTCCCTTCTCTCCGAGTGCTGGGAGCCGGGGTGGGGAGATGAGGGGGTTCGGGGTGCAAAACCCAATGTCATTAGGCTAATAATAACTGAAACGATCGTATTGCACGTTCTACCTTTACTTTTAACCTTTCAGGCTCATTCAGCAAAACTTTATCGGCTTGCACAGCACCACCAAGTTTTCAGAACTTGTAAAGCGCAATAGAATGAAACAGATGCAGTAGCCAGACTCGACGATCGCATTAACGGTAGTGTTGGTTACAGGCCAAGACTGCAATTCGCGCCTCAATGAAACTGGTGCTGTTTACATTGCTGATTGTTTCAACCGTTGATTGTGTCAGAACCAGCCACTGGAATTCTAGACTCGATGCGCCTACTCGTTGGCTTACAGCGAGTCAGTGAGTTGGTGCAAAGTTTTAGTGGCTGTTTTGATCCCAACAGCATCGCTAAGCGAGCAACCGATGGACTAGTCAAAAAATTTGACTGTGCGTTTGCCCGAATCTGGTTAATGGAACCCGATGGGGCTGCGCTACGGCTCGTTGCCTCATCCGGCATGTATACCAATACCAATGGTTTTTTTAGCAAAGTTCCACTAGGCGCATTCAAAGTAGGAAAAATTGCGCAGAATCGGATTCCGTTTTTAAGCAATAATTTGGCCGATGAGCCGTGGGTGAAAGATCGAGACTGGGCGATCGCTAAGCAAATTACTGGCTTTGCCGGCTACCCTCTCGTCATTGACGATAAGGTGATTGGAGTTTTGGCAGTGTTTAGCCATCAGCCTCTATCGCCAGAATTTTTAGAAATTTTGCAAGGACTCTGTACCACGCTGGCCATCACCCTAGAAATTAGCATTCATCTTCAGCAACCTGGTTCACCCAGTTCAGTCATCACCTTTGCGCACACGCCGCTTTCAGAGCAACTGTCTCAAATTCTTAGCCACACCCGCTTTATTTTGGTAGGAACCGAGCGCCCTTTGTCCCCATCCTTTGCGTTTTTGCTGTTGCGATCGGCAGAGATTCTGCAAACCATGGACTGTTCCTACTGTCGCTTCAGCTATGGATCTGAGCAAATTACGCTGGAAGCCGTTGTTTTACCTCAAACTGAACTCCACCACTTGCGAGATTGGGTTACATCTCGCTTCAGTGACCTGCTGTTGGCAGTCACTTATTTGGGCGGAACGCTACAAACCTTCATTGGTGCAAATCAAAATGTGGTTCAGGTAGTACTACAACTTCCTTATCCCTGTTGTCCGCTTGGCCCTTGGATTCGGATTCACTGTCAACTGCCGCTATTGCAAACCGCCTTCACCCAACTAGCCTATCAAGCAGGATTAATGTTTGGTAGCTTGGAGGATGCTCAAATTCCCTTACTAACAGATGATCCTAAACAAGCGAGTGCAGCCGTCAGCCCTGTATTGTGGATCGCCCACAATCGCTTCATTCCTAAAGGTATAACCGCCAAACTCGATTTAACGACCACCGCTACTCAATTGCGATCGGCCATAGAAGCGGTGATGCGGGGGGAAACTTGGGGCCTAGAAACGACGATAGAATCACCCCGGCAATCTCTATCTGAACGTGAACAGGAAATTTTGGAGTTATTGATGCAAGGCGCACGCGATCGCGATATTGCCACAGCGCTTCACATTAGTGAACGCACCGTAAAATTTCACATCAATAATCTGCTAACCAAACTGAATGCTCGCACGCGCTGTCAAGCGATTTACCACGCGATTGAAAGTGATTGACTGAACCAATGATTCAGTGGAGGGTATGTCACGGTTGCCCATCTAACTCTCATTGTCCTTTGGCAGAGGGATTGAGCAGGCGACAAACGTGAAATGAATTTCGGCATAAAAATTTCGACGTTAAAAATTTCGACGTAAATTCCTACCTTAATTTTGTTCGCTGAAGTTCACTGAAAAATATCTCGTATCGATCGTACTCCATGTAGTGAATGAGTTTACAAAGATAGGGTTGCCATTCGTACCGTAAGGAAAGATATAGTTCAATACCTGCTTCTAAATCGGGATTTGTTTCAATTCCCTCCTGCTGTAACCGTTTAATCGCTGTACAATAATGCTCTCGCCATAGTCGCTCGTTATAATCTCGTTCATCCGAGCGGGCATTAGGTAACAAGGCATGACAAACTTGTTCTAGTAAATGTAATCCGCCACACCAAAGTTCAGCCGTGGCAGCAGACTCGACAATCGATCGGTATTTGTTAGAATTTAATGCGCTTTGAATCAGAGTTGCTAAATCCATTGCCAGATACATAATGCGAGGAAGCGCATAGTAACTTTGACGGAAGCGAAAGTAGAGCAGCACTGAATAGGTATTTTGGGATTCCAGGAGGTTCATCAATTCCCTGGCAATGTTGGAAATATCTTGCTGAATGTTGTTGAGGTTATCACCCGCGGCAAGGCGCGCGAGGAGTTCAGCCGAACTAGCTGTATCGTTTGTGCGGTGGTGCAGGCTGAGCGCAAAGGTGTTTCGCCGAATCAACGCACTGTAAACTGACAAAATATAGGTGATGGTCAAAGTAAAAATTGAAAATCCTAACGCCGCTTGCAGGAACATGAGTAAACGGTAAGTACCTGTTTTGGGAACAAGATCGCCTGTTCCTAAAGTGGTGAGAGAATAGCCGCTGTAGTAAAGGGCGGTAGCAAAATCTGTTGGTGTTTGTCCTTCGCTAGCTTGAATAGCGGTTCCTAATCCGCTCCAAACAATGAGAGCAAATCCTAAAACCAACAACAAAACCCACATAACTACGATCGTGAGGATGATAGCCGAACCACTATAAGTCAGCAATTGATTCCGTTGCTTTGGAAAAATTTGAGCAACACCGCGAAAAATATACCAAGTTGCTCTGGCAATTTTCGCACTGAGCAAGCTACTTTCGATCCGTGGATGTAACACTGTTAAATAAATATCTAGGAGGGCTAGAAGAATCAATCCAACGCCCACAGTTTGCACAAAAAAGTTCACAGTCTAGTTTCTCCTGCACGGATCAAAGACAGCACATACCGACCTCAATGGCGATCGTCCATTCACTTTTAAATCACATTTACTACTAATACTGAACCTGCATGAAGACAGAAATCTAAAGGACAAAATTTAATGAGTCATGAATGAAGGGAAAATGTTGGAGTCGTTGGAGTCGCCTTTAAAGTTCCAGTCCTACCGCCAGCGAGGATAAACCAGTTTCAGTAAGACACTTGGATTGGTCGGGATTAGATTCCTGCCCCTTTGTGTTCCTCTGCCCCGCTTTATGCTAGGTGATTAGTATTAGCAAGTTTTTTATCGGTTCAAGTTATACCAAGTCTTAAGGCAGCATTCAGGTTATACGGAGATGGAGATAGGGAGACATGAGAAGCCTTCTAATGCGGAGTCCGATCGCAATTGCTTTCTTCTGGATTGTGGCTTATGTGTTGATTGCAGTCCTACCGCTGTTTATTCTTTTGATTTATCCACCACTGGGCGGACGTGGCTTTTGGGTTGAATTTTCTGTTGCCCTCGGGTTTATTGGGCTGGCCATGATGGCGCTTCAGTTCGTGATCACAGCCCGCATCAATCGCATTGAAGCCTCCTATGGGATTGATATTTTGCTTCAGTTTCATCGCTTTACATCGATCGTTGCTTTCGTCTTTGTGCTGGTTCATCCAGTGATGCTGTTTGTGGTACAACCTGAAACGCTGCAACTGCTGAATTTTTTCGAGGCTCCTTTACGGGCCAGGCTTGCCGTGCTAGGAACGTTAGCGTTCATTGCTCTGGTCGTAACTACAATTTGGCGCAAGCCCTTGCGCATTCCCTACGAACCGTGGCGTCTGTCTCATACCATTCTGTCGGTGTTGGCATTGGTGTTGGGGTTGGGGCACGCTCTACTAGTAGGTAACTATTTGGGGCTATTTTGGAAGAGTGTTTTGTGGGCAGCGATCGCCATTACGGCGCTGTGGTTGATTGTCTATGTCCGGTTGATAAAACCCTGGCTGATGACCAGACGCCCCTATTTGGTGGAAGAAGTGATTCCACAACGAGGCGATGTATGGACGCTAGCGTTGCGCCCGTGGGGACATGATGGCTTTAAGTTTCAACCAGGGCAGTTTTCTTGGATTACGCTGAACATCACCCCCCTCAGTATGCGAGAACATCCTTTCTCGATGTCTTCGAGTGGAGAACATCCAGAACGGATCGAATTTGGCATCAAAGCTTTAGGAGATTTCACCAGTCGCATTAAAGATGTAAAACCCGGTACAAAAGCATACCTTGATGGGCCCTATGGGGTGTTCACGGTCGATCGCTATCATGATACGGCTGGGTTTGTATTGATTGCGGGCGGTATTGGCATTACTCCGATGATGAGCATGTTGGTAACAGCGGCAGAACGAGGTGACGATCGCCCTTATTTGTTAATCTACGCCAGTAAAGCCTGGGACGATATCACCTATCGAGAAGAGTTAGAGAATTTAAAAGAGAAACTGAATCTTACCATCGTTCACGTTTTGCGCGAACCGCCCGAAGATTGGTCGGGTGAAACAGGATACGTCGATCAAGAATTACTCGATCGCTATATCCCTAAATTCCGTGGCTCTCGTCAATACTTTATCTGTGCAGCCCCACGCATGATGGATCAGGTCGAACGCGCCTTACACGATCTGGATGTTCCGGTAACGAATGTACATATGGAACACTTCAACCTGGCTTAATTCTCCATAGCCCCTATCATATCAACACTCAATGTTTGGCTTTTATTCCTATGCGATACAGTATTATGCTTCAACTCGTCAGCCTGATTACCCTGGTGCTTCTGGGTAATGCCGCCTTCTTTGCTTGGATTCAGAATCGAGCACTTCCAGATCAGATCAATTCCGGTGAAGTGACCCCTTCACAGCCCTAAGAAATATAGGACGGGTGGTGGACTTCCCTATTGCCGAGTCGCTACGCCCAACTGGCTAAACAGAAAGCTGGGCAGATAAGAGCCACCACCTACCCATTCGGGGGTATCACTGAGATCAACCAAATGCTGAAATGCTTCAAAGACGCTGCCAGCCACCATTGTATCTTTAACGCGCCCAACAATTTTTCCGTTTTCCACCTTGTAACCCAGCGCCAAGTTCACTGAAAATTCTCCAGCTAATTGGTTTGACTGCCCGGCTCCTAACACTTGATCAACAATCAGTCCTTCGTCCATGCTGGCAATCAACTCTGCGGTAGAAGCACTGCCTGGGGCAACACAAAGATTGATTGGACTTGGGCTTGGTCGCGATAGCCCGCCCCGAAAGCCGTTGCCCGTAGACGATCGCTCTGCCCTCGCTGCCCAGCGCCGATCCCAATAAAACCCCACGACCGTTCCATGATCAACATAAGCCTTACGGCTGGTGGGTGTACCTTCATCATCAAAAGTGCAAGCGTTAACGCCCAAGCTGGGATCTTCAAACAGTGTCAGCCGTGAATCAAACACGGTTTGTCCCACTTTGTCAGTTAGGGGAGAGGCCTTTTGCAGCACCGCTTGCCCCGACAGCAGCGTACTAAACAACCGCCCTAATGTGCTGGCGGCCGCTTTAGGTGTGAACAGGACGGGATATGAACCACTGGTAATAGTGGCGTTGCGCTCGGCTCGACGAAACTTTTGCAACAGATCGTTGAGCAACCGATCGTAATCGACGGGTCGATCGCGAGCGACATCAAACGTATAGGGCTGAAGGAAATCCTCGCCGCGCACTAAATTTCCAGATAAACTGGCGCTCAGGGTTTGGCTCGATCGCTCGGCATACACATCTTTGTCGGTGACAAGTTTGATCGTGCCCGATCGCACCTGAAATCCCACGTCTACGAGAATGTCGGGGTTATACTCATGTACCGCTCGAATTAAATGTTCGCCAGTTTCCACCAAGGCTTCGGTGCTAGGGGTATGGCTCGATCGGCCATTGCCATCCCAACTGTGAAAATTGGCAGCAAACTCAAATTCGGCCGGGCTACCGATCGCAGCCGTTTGAACAGCAGCGTCTACCAAATCTTCTAGGCGTGTTAGATCGGTGGAACTGGCAAATCCTAAGCGTCCCTGACAGATTACTCGCAGCGCTACCCCTTGAACCGCTTTTGTTTGTAGCGACTTCAGCCGATTATTTTCAAAGTCGATCGGTGTTGACTGGCTGGATAGGTAGTATACCTCCGCCGCATCTGTACGGGGTTTGGCCAAATCAAGAATTTTTTCGAGGGTGGAATCATTCATGGGTAAGGGGGGCGAAAGGAAGGAAAACTTTTAGCTAAACCAGATTAAACCACCGATCGTCAGTCCAATTAGAACCAGAGCAATCCAGAGAAAGCTATTGTCTTTGGTGTTAACCTGGCTCAGGTCTATTTCTTCCGGTTCGGGCTTGGGACGTGGACGAGGTGGGCGTTTAGGAGATACATCGTATCGAGTCGCGATCTGATTGTCGCCATTGGCAGCCTCAATCTTGCTTAAATCGGGAATTTTCGTCAGCCATTCCTCCCGGCGCTTTAGTTGCGGCGCTTTGAGGATGTATAGCATGCGGCGGCTTTGTTTACGGGTTCTGAGATGGGGATGGGTTCCCAGTTTTTCGCACAGGGCGATCGCTTCTGTAGATTGGCCAGCCGCCTGATAGGCATTCACCAGCCAAATTTGAACCTCTCCGCCCAAGGAGGATAGCGGCCCAGACAGGCTGACAGCCTTCTCTAGAGCTTCTACCGATTCACGATAGCGCCCGCGTTCAAACGCGTTGCGCCCTGCTTGGTAGAAGTCCTGCGCTAGCTCCGTTTGATCTAGTTCTGAATGATCTGCTGTCACGGTTCTTGAAAAAATGAGGATTGGGGAATCGGAGTTAGGAATCGGGGTTGGGGGTGGCTCACTCACTCATTCCACCGTTCGACTGCCACTCATGGTGCAGCCCATCAACTCCTTTCCATTCTTCCTTTCCTTTCTATCTTCACTTAAATTCGGCTGAAGCGACGATCATCGAACCAATCCCTGAATCAGTGAAAACTTCTAGCAGCAGTGAGTGAGGAATGCGGCCGTCAATGATATGAGCCGCTTTGACGCCCTGGGCCAGCGATCGCACACAGCAGTTAACCTTGGGAATCATGCCGCCAGACACCACGCCTTCTTGAATCAGTCCTCGTGCTTCTTGAATGTCTACTTTGGGGATGAGGGTGCTAGGGTTTTTATAGTCGCGTAGAATACCTGCTGTATCGGTCATCAAAATCAGTTTTTCGGCTCCGAGGGCAGCGGCAATTTCTCCGGCCACCGTATCGGCATTGATGTTGTAAGCTTGTCCTTGCTCATCGGCAGCTACACTCGAAATCACTGGAATATAGCCATCGCGCACCAATGCTTCAATCAATTGCACATTTGTAGCAGTGACTTCTCCAACAAAACCAATGCCTTCATCGCCTTGCGGCCGGGCTTTGATGAGGTTGCCGTCTTTGCCACACAGTCCAACAGCCGCACCACCCGCTTGGTTAATCAACGCGACGATTTCTTTGTTGACCCGTCCTACCAATACCATTTCTACCACATCCATGGTGGCGGCATCTGTCACCCGCAATCCGTTCTTGAATTGTGGCTCAATTCCCAACTTGTCAAGCCAAGAGTTAATTTCTGGTCCACCGCCATGTACCAGAACAGGGCGCAACCCTACACAAGACAAAAACACGATATCTCGCATGACTTTGTCTTTGAGGCGGCTGTCTTTCATCGCGGCACCACCATATTTAACAACAATGATCCGTCCTGCAAAGCGTTGAATATAGGGCAGGGCTTCGCTAAGTACCTGGACACGGGCGGTCGCCGTTTCGTAAAGAGCTTCGATGTTGGTTGTCATGGGGGGCAGAAATCAAGAAGTAGCTTTCGTTTAATCGCTTAGTGTAGCAGTCCTCGATCGTATCTGGTGTTCGATGTGATGCAGGGGATGAGGGTGAATTATCGCTTCATTATGACGTTATTTGAACTAATAGTGTAGAGAAAGGCAATCAAGCCGGGATACGGCCTGCCGCAAGGTCAACGACGTACAACCAAGAAGTACAACCAACATTGATCCTGTGATTTTCAAGAACTTCAGCAGTTTTGCCAACCATGTCCCCTCATTCCCCGCCCCCTGCTCCCAGACGGGGCGAAGGAGAGTCGAACCGATTGAGGGGGTTCAACGTCCCTCTTCGGCTCTAGAAAAGGGATGTAGGGTGAGGGTCATCGAGGCTTGTCAGTCAATCAGCCTGATGCCATTGCGCAGCCAACAGTTGAGATTGGCACAAGATGATATTAACGTTACTACTTTAGTGATTGCCTGGATTCTTGATTAGCGAATTAATTTCACCCGTCCTGTGCATAGATAATCAAAAACGCGGTTGATTTGGCGACGATCGGCTTCATTCATCTGTTGATTACTCAAAAGTGCAGATGCTAATTGAAAATGCTGGGTTTGGCTCATTTGTCCAGTGCAAAGGATTTGTTCAACTAATGGCGTAATGTCTCGTTGCCACAATTTTTGAGTCATGGTCATTCCAATTCCTCTCAAAGCGCGATCGTCCTTCACAAAGTGCTCGTCACAAAATGTGTAACTCGTAGAAGTCCCTGTGTTTCAATGGCATGTTTTATGGTCTGCCTAACTCTAGGCTCAAATTTGAGAAGTGACTATGGGCAAAGTTCGGATAGTAAGATTACCAAGCATTCCATAAAGCTTTTAACGCTTGCCTAGATTTGCTCAGCAAGGTGACAATTTGTATAGGAGTTCTGAAGAGAATGATGCAAATCTACCGCCTTCCGGCATTATCGGACAATTACATCTTTCTGCTGCACGATGCCGATCGCCAGATTGCAGCCGTTGTTGATCCAGCAGAGGCAAGTTCTGTGTTGCAGCAGTTGCAGCAGTTGGGAGCGTCACTCGTTGCCATTTTCAACACCCATCACCACGGAGATCACGTCGGCGGAAACACGCAACTGCTCAAAGCATTTCCACAAGCCACCGTATATGGAGGCATTGAAGATCGCGGCAGAATTCCAGGACAGCATGTATTTCTACGGGAAGGCGATCGAGTCATGTTTGCCGATCGCTCGGCCGAGGTACTGTTTGTGCCAGGTCATACCCAAGCCCATATCGCCTACTATTTTGCGCCGGTGCAATCGGACGAACCAGGGGATTTATTTTGCGGAGATACCTTGTTTGCGGGCGGCTGTGGACGCCTATTTGAGGGCACACCAACGCAAATGGTGCAGTCTCTTAGCAAGCTTCGATCGTTGCCCGATCAAACGCGCGTTTGGTGCGCTCACGAATACACTCTCAAAAATTTGCAGTTTGCCCTCACCGTAGATAGACAGAATTCCGACTTGCAATCTCGGTTTGAAACGGTAAAAGCGATGCGGCGGCGCGGCGAAGCAACGATTCCATCTCTGTTAGCGGATGAAAAACGCACCAATCCCTTTTTGCGGTGGGATCAGCCCGTCCTTCAGGCAGCGGTCAATAGCGACGACCCCGTGCGAACCTTTGCTCGTTTACGGGGAATGAAGGATCAGTTTTAATTTGAAAGATTCAGTTTTAACGAGTCTTGCATTTGCCCTAATCAGCAAGGGCAATCAAGCTCAACAATAACTGGAGTGTGATCGCTGGGTTTGTCCCAGGTGCGCGGCAGGATATCGATCGTACATTGTTTGGCGCGTTGGCTCAATTCAGGCGAAAGATAATGATGATCAATGCGCCAGCCAGCATTGCGGCGAAACGCGCCGGTGCGATAGTCCCACCAAGTAAATTGATTGGTCTCTTGGTTGAACTGGCGAAAACTATCTACAAACCCTAAATCAATTAAAGCTGTTTGCAACGCTTGTCGCTCGGCTTCAGACGCCATGATATGGTTCGCCTTGCCCGTCGGATCATAAATATCGCGATCGTCGGGTGCAACATTGAAATCACCACAGACCAGCACATGAGTATCTTGAGCCAAGCGAGTTTTCAAGTAATCGCGCAATACCGATAGCCAGCGCAGTTTGTATTGATATTTCTCGCTTCCGACTTCTGAGCCATTGGGTACATAAAGATTGACGATGCGAATGCCGTTCAGCACGCCTGTAATCACGCGCTTTTGTTGATCCAAATCCGCGATCGTGTCTCCTAAGATACAGGCAAACCCAGTATCCACCAACTCTAGAGGAACACGGCTCAACAGCGCCACACCGTTGTAAGATTTTTGCCCCGACACATAGATCTGATACCCCAGTTCGGGCGGGAGGACTGGAAAGTCTTTGTCCACTACTTTGGTTTCCTGCACACACAGCACCTCCACCGGATTAGACTCCAGCCATCGAATCACGTGACTCAGCCGGCTGCGAATGGAATTAACGTTCCAGGTAGCAATTTTCATGGGCGATCGATTCAGCGAAATGGAAGAGTAGTAAATCCGAGCATCGGGACGTTCAAAATATTTTAGGATGTTTGGGAATGGGCGATCGGGAATCGGGTTGAGTCCTGAAGCAAACGTGAATCTCCCAGTTTCCCTACCGGTTTAGTTTCAGGGGAGCCTGTCATGTTTGCAAGTTGCGGCATTCGCCCTCATGCCCCAACCCCTGCTCCCATGAAAGTCTGGAAATCTCCTGCTGACAGTCCCCAATGCCTTTAGCTCTGCGCTAGTCTTGGGAGAGGTAGATGTGAGGTAGCAACATGGCCACTCCCAATGGACAGTATTCGGAACAGGATTTTTGGCGAAAGTTAAAGGATTTTGCCGTTTATGCAGGCAAAGAGGTGGTTGAGAAAGCACTAGTGCTGTTTTATGCAGCGCAACGCCCTGAAACCCCTGTTTGGGCAAAGACAGTCATATACGCCGCGTTGGCATATTTTATTTTGCCCACCGATGCCGTTCCCGATTTTATTCCTGCTGCTGGCTATAGCGATGATTTAGCTTCCCTAATTGCTGCCTTGGGAGCGGTTGCCATCTGCATTACCCCAGAAGTGCAACAAGCCGCTAAACAGAAAGTGGAAGATTGGTTTGGCAAGGCTCAATCAACTTCTGAAACCGCGACCGCTTCTCCATCGAATGATACCCCCCGAACCATTCCGATCGATTGAGGTAGCAGGATGAAGGAGCAGTTGGTCTGGCATCCCTTATCTGGTTCCACCTATTCTTCTTCATCATAGGCATCAACCTCGTCATGGTCATTTTCGCCGTTCTCATCGTGTTCCTCGTCATCGGGAAGTAACGGCTCTTCTGGCTCATCTTCATCTGAAGCTTCGCTACCACCTCCCACCGCGACCAGATCAATTTGCTGGCGATAATAGTCCACGCTTTTCACCTGAACTTCCACTCGATCGCCCAACTTATATTGCTTGCGGTTTTTACGTCCCACTAGTTTCTGTTGGCGCGATCGATATTCATACCAATCATCTTTGAGAGAACTGACGTGCACAAGGCCTTCCACCAACAGTTCCTCAATTTCAACAAAGAAGCCGTAGGATTGCACCCCAGTAATCAACCCGTGAAAGATTTTACCTGTGTGCTGCTGCATAAATTCGGCTTTTTTCAGCCCTTCAATATCCGATTCGGCTTCTTGCGATAGTTTCTCTTGCTCAGTGAGATGCACCACCACGGCAGCAAAATTCTCCTCCAGTTCTGCCTGAATATCGGTCGGCAACACGTTCCAATTAATTTGCCCATGGCACGAACTGCTGCGTAGGTTCACCCGATCTTTCGATCGCGTGGTGCGGCGATCGCGCCCATATTCAAAGATGGCATGGAGTACCCGATGCACTAACAAATCGGGATAGCGTCGAATTGGAGAGGTGAAATGGGTATAGCCGTTTTCGATTGCCAGCCCAAAGTGCGGTCCGGGGGTAGTGCTATAAATGGCGGGCTTAAAGGTAGACAGCAGTAAATAGGTCAGCACTTTCTCCACCTTAGATTCAGCAAACTGGCTCACTAACCGTTGATAGTCGCGAGAATGCACCGCATCTTCCTGCTCTAGGTGAGCGTCAATGCCCATATTGCTAACCAGTTTGAGCAATTCTTGCACATCACTGGGATCGGGCGGACGATGCACTCGGTATATGGCTGGCACTTGCAACGCTACCAAATGAGATGCCACCAGTTGATTGGCTAGTAACATAAATTCCGTCACGATCGATCGGGCTGGCAAGAAAGACGACACCACCATCGCGCTCAATGCGCCTTCGTCATCGTATTGAAACTTGGCGGAAAGAAAGTTGCTCAGTTCGGGGTTGGCTTCATTGGGAAACAACTTTTCGGAGAGGTTGAGATCAAACGCGCCCCGCTGATGCCGTTGGGTGCGTACCGCTTGGCTGAGGGCAAACAACCGATCAAGCATCTCAAACACTGACTTGAATTCTTGCAACTCGTCTAAGCTTGGTAGAACGTAAGTGGATGCCGTTGCCTCTGGATCAACCGCGTTGTGCCGTTGCACGATTGCTTGGGCTTGCTGATAGTCGAGCCGATGATCGACTGAAATCACCGTGGGTTGAATCTCAAATTCCAGCACTTCGCCGTCAGCATTTAGCGTCACCAACACCGACACCGCCAGCCGATCGTGCCCCACTAACAGCGAGCAACATTTGTGCACAGGTTCTGGCAACATCCGCAATACCCGGTCGCCCAGATAAATCGACGTGCCGCGTCGCCGTGCTTCAATATCTAAGTCCGAGTCCGGCTCGACATAATACGACACATCCGCGATGTGAATGCCAACCCGCCAATTGCCAGATTTGGTCTGCTCAAGGGTGAGAGCATCATCGATCGCGGGGCCAGTTGCTGTGGGCGGGCCGTCAATTGTAATGGTGGGCAGATGGCGCAGATCGACTCGTCCTTTAATGTCTGCTTTTCGTAACTTTGTTGGCAACTTTTTAGCCGCCGCCAGCACATCGTCAGGAAAGTCACGCGGCAGATCATGTTTGCAGCGAACAATTTCAAATTCGGAGGCCGCCTCTGCATCACTGCCCAGAATTTGAGCGACACGCCCCAAGGGAGGATATTGTCCCAGTGGATAGCGCAGAATTTCCACATGCACTAGCTGATCAATCGCTTCGGCTAAATTAATGCCATTGGCTTTCAACTCCACTTCAAATAACAGCCGATCATCCAGGGGCAGGGCCCGATAGTGTTCCTCGATCTGCTTGACCCGTGCTAGCACTGATGAATTAGCTCGATCGAGAATTAAGCGCACTTCGCCTTCAGGACTACGCCGACGAGTACCTTCTTTCGTGACGCGAACCAACACCCGATCGCCATTCCAAGCCGTGTTCAAATGGCTTTCGCGAATGTAAATATCTTCTGCTCCTTCTACGTCCTGAATTGCAAAACAAAATCCCTTACTGGAACAACGCAGCCGCCCTTCTACTACGTCATCTTCAAAGACACGCCGATATTTACCCCGTTCCTTCACCAAAATACCAATGCGTTCTAGCGCATCCAAGGCAATTTGCAACTTGCGGAGACTGTTTTCGTCTTTGCAGTTGAGCTTTTTTTCTAACGCCTTGGGGGCAACCAGTTTATCATCCGTAAAGTTTGCTAACAGTTCAGCAATTGAAAATTCCATGTAGCGATCAATCCTCAAATGGGTTGGTTTAACTTCCTGACTCTGCGATGAAACTGTAAGCCAATTGCAACTAGCTTGTGAGTTTCCAACGACTTTAGGGAGTTGAGTCCAACTTGACTAGGAGAACCACCTTACCCTGTGACAAGCGCCGCAGTGTCGTTTCTCAAGTAGAGACCGTATCCCCAAAGACTCTCCACATTCGCAATTGTCACTAGGGCAGTGGCTCCAAGCTTGGAGAAGTCAGACCAGCTAACCACGAAGTGACAACACGGCCAGAGGACAGTGGTAATGAACACCGACTTGAGTGAACGATGTTTGAAGGGTGTGCAAAATTCTCGCTCAATTTTGCACTTTCTTCATTTTATTCAGACTTTCGTACGAAGGAACATGGATTTCGGAAGTATTTTTTGGAAAGAATTTTTTGAAGCAAATTTTTAGCGTGAATTTGGCGCAATCTTCGTAATTTTTCGCAATTCTATCGTTGCCCCGTGACAATATATGCAACCCGTTTGCCGATATTGGTGGCGTGATCGGCCATGCGTTCGAGATGGCGAATCACCAACACTAGCAGTACAAATGGTTCGATCGATCCTTGAATATCAGTTTGACGAGCCAACAGATTGTAAAGCGATTCATAATCCGAATCCACTGCATCGTCTTTCATCTTGATATCCAACCCTGATTCGGCATCCATATCTGACAGGGCCGCTAACCCCATTGCCAGCATTGCTCGGCAGCGATCGAACATAATTTGCACACGTCCCATGCAGGGATGCACCGGATAGGCAAATAGTTTAACGGCAATTTCACCCAAATCTTCAGCATAATCGCCAATGCGCTCTAAATCTCGAATTAACTGCATCAGCGCACTGAGAAGGCGCAGATCTTGAGAAACAGGTGTCTGCAAGGCAATCAGACTGACACAATCTAGCTCAATTTGACGATACAGCTGATCGATTTGCTTGTCTTGAAGCACAATTTGGTAAGCGGCTTCTAGATCTTGCTCGAATAATGCCTTACGGGCCAACCAGCAGGAATTTTCTACCAGAGCACCCATTCGTAAAACATCCCGTTGGACACGTCGCATCTGGCGTTCAAACTGAATCCGAATCGGTTTGGAGCTTTCCAAGGGAGCACTCCTGAGCAGATTTCATCTAATGTTCACATCGAGTGTGGAGAGTACACAGCAAGCTGGCTTTCCAGTCCTCACCAAACTTCCTACCTATTTTATTCCCGCCGACTAGTTGGTAAAGCTAGTAGGACTCTCAGATTAGCGAACTCTCGTTTCGACATGCAAGCCTCGATCGGGCGGTCGCAGAAATTTTATCCTTCTGTTACATCATGTGACAAATGGTTCCAGAGTGCAGTGATTTAGCCGACATTAAGGAACGTTGGCCTGTGTCTGCTCTTTTTTAGAGAGGAGATGCTAGCCGCTAAAAAACGCACCTTGATATAGGAGTTTTCTAGCCATGGATCTATCAAATACCCAAGTCTACATCGCGCTGGTCGTGGCGCTAATCCCCGCTGTCCTTGCCTTCCGCTTATCGACTGAACTGTACAAGTAGCCGCAAGGAATGAAGGATGAGGGATAAAGGATGGGTAGAACAAGATCTGACTGTATCCCCTTCCCCCTTCATCCTTTCTTTTTCGCTTGCTAGTTTTGTCGAGAGGGACTATTCTTGAGGCGGTTTTTCAATTCGCTATTTTGTTTCTCTAGAAAATTTTGTTGAAATTGGGTATGCTTCAGTGGTAGCTCTCTGTGATAAAGAGAGCCTTGTTTAGCATTTGAATTTTCCCAAGGGCAACTGGGGCCTTTGGCATGAAAGGCTACATTGAACTAGTCCAAGCTGAAGTGGCTGACCTACTCAATGATTCACTGATTCTCGCTATACCGCCGTTTATTCCGCAGGTGTCTTGACATGAGCGCACAACCCTCTCGCCGCCTTTCATCTCCGTCTCAAGCTTCGCGGCAGCCTTCCGATCGGGCAGTGGCTCGTGTGCGCCGACGATCGCCCCGCCAGTCTTATCAAGCCACCGCGATTGAGGTTTCTGCCCGCTTGGGTGTGAATGTCTTACTTGGAATCATTGCAGTTTCTACCCTAGTGAAGCTAGTGCCATACAATCTATCGCAACAGCAGCAGTTAGAGGAAGCACGGTCAGAGGTGGCGAAACTAGACAAGCGGGTTGATGAACTGCGAGCAGAATTCGATCGGCATTTTGATCCCCAGCAGTCGATGCATGTCATGCAAGAGCAAAGCGCCCGGATGAATCCTAATCAACGACAAATCATCTGGTTAGCACCCAGTGCTACCACGGCTCAGCAGCCAGAACGCTCCCCATCCGAAAAGACAATGACGCCGATCGAAGGGAGCCAACAGCAAGCATTTTGGTTGAAGCGATAGAAATGGGGTTAGGGAGTAGGGATTGGGTAATTGGGAATGAATAATTGAGATGTTGGAATGATAGGTGTAGCGCGGAAAGTTAGGTTCGATCGAACGGCTGAAACCTAGCAGCCGCTCTTTTACTGTAAAAGCAAACGACTCATTCATGCATGGTTTATATTTTAGCCTTCATCCCCTCTACCCTTTCTCGTCAGCCTTTAGTACCGAATTCTGGGATCAACATAGGCATTTAAAATGTCAATTAGGATGCTGGACAGAACGACAATGACTGACAGAAACACCATAATTCCTTGAACGACGGGATAGTCGCGCTGGGAAATGGCTACATAAAGGCGGTTGGCTAGCCCTGGCCAAGAAAAGGTGACTTCGGTGAGAAGTGCGCCGCTGAGCAGGGATGCGATCGTTAATCCCAAAATGGTGATCACTGGGATCAACGCATTTTTGAGAGCATGAGCCAGCACAATGCGCCGTTCTGGAATGCCCCGGGCCCGTGCCGCTTCTACATAGTCTGATTTGAGCGTTTGTTTGAGGTTGACTCGTACAATTCGCTCAAAAATACCGCTAATCAGTAGCCCCAAGGTGAGACTGGGCAAGGTGAGGTAGTAGAGACTGGTGACAAACTGGTTGAGGCTGCCGCTCAGTAAACTATCGATGACATATAATCCTGTTGGACCTTGCGGAGCTTGTAGGGAAATGGGAAAGCGCGTGCCGATCGGAAACCAGTTGAGTTGCACTGCAAAGATCAATTGCAGAATCATGCCAAACCAATACATCGGTACGGCATAGGTAACAATGCCAAACAAACGACCGCCGACATCTAAGCTTGTATTTGGTTTAGAGGCAGCCAGCACGCCTACCGAAATGCCTACCCCTACAGCTACAATGGCGCTGAAAATAGCCAACTCTACAGTGGCGGGGAAGTGATTGCCAATAATTTGCCACACGGTTTGCCCCTGCGTGGCGATCGAAGTTCCCAGATCCAATCGCAGCAAATTGCCCAAGTACCGAAAATATTGCACAATCAGCGGCGCATCTAAGCCCAATCGTTCCCGCAAGACTTGTTTGGCAGCCTCCGGCGCACGGGGGCCCAACAGTGCATCGATCGGATCACCGGGGGTCGCTCGCATCAGCAAGAAGATCAGCGTCGTGATCACCCAGATCATCAATGGAGCCAGCAGCAAGCGCGAAAGCACATAGTAGCGAAGGGCGGTAGAACGGGACATGGAGGTTGGGAGTTAGGGGTTAGGATTGGGGTGAAAATACATCAGGCTGGCTGTTTCTCAATTTGCCAGAGCAAGAATTGCTGCGTTGGCTGAATTTCTACGCCCTCTAGCCCTTGTCTGGCAAAGACGTAATCTTTATTCTGCCAGAGCGGAATATACGGCACATCTTTGGCCGTTAGCGCTTGCAGTTCCGCGAATAGGGCTTCTCGCTTGGTTTCGTCTTGTTCGGCAATTTGCTGTTTCACAAGTTGGTTGGCTTGTTCGCTGTAGTAGAACGAACCACCTGCTTGGGTTTGTCCCGCTTCACAACCGGTCTCTACCGATCCCTGATCGCACGACAAGAAGGGTGTGATGAACGTGTCGGCGTCATAGTAGTCGGGATACCAATCCAACAACACGGTGGGATAGGTTCCCTTGTCCAGGTTGTCAAAAATCGTGGCAGATTCAGTCGTGTTAATTTCTACATTCACCAAACCGGGCAGCTTCTGTTCGATCGATGCCTTGAGCGTCGAGGCCACTAAGCTACGAGCCGTTGAGGTAGACGAGTGCCAAATTTCCAGCGTCAGTGGATTCGCTTCCGAGAAACCAGCTTCCGTTAACAGTGCTCTGGCTTTGTCAGCATTGCCGTCCCCGTATTCGGTTTCAAACACGGGTTTATAGGTGGGGAAGGTATTGGGCAAGAGGCTGTAGAGTGGTTCGGCTTGACCTTGGAACACCCGATCGACTATTAACTTGCGATCGATCAGGGCCGCAATCGCCTGTCGCACTCGCACATCATCCAGTGGTTCGCTTCTTTGATTCAGCACCAAATAGTTGATGGTATTGGTTCCGGCTTCAATCACCTGCCAACCACCTTGATCGGCCTCACTCACTAGCGATCGAATCTGATCTGGGTCAAGGGTTTGATAGGCCACATCCAGCCCACCCGTTTTGAAGGTGTTGAACAGGTTAGCCGAACTGCTGATTACCTGAATATCAATGCCTTGATTCGCAGGTTGTTCGCCCCAGTAATTTTCGTTGACATCCAGCTTGATAGCGTCGGTACTGAAGGACGCCAGCTTATAGGGACCTGTGCCAATGAAAGTATCCGGTCTGAACTGACCTGCGCCCACTTCATAAGAACTCGGGGGTACCGGGGTAACGCCTGAGAACGCTAACAGTGACGGAAAAGCAGCAAACGGTTGCTTCAATGTAATGGTTAGCTCATACTCACCCGTCACTTCTACCGATTCAATTTGATCGGCCAGTAAGAACGCGGGACGACCACCGTTTTCCATAAACCGCTGCATGGAAAAAGCCATGGCTTCTGCATTAAAGGGGGTTCCATCATGGAAAGTGACGCCTTCTCGCAACGGAATCGTGTAGGTTAAGCCATCATCGCTAACGTCAGGCAATTCGGTGGCTAGTTGCGGCACAAGCTCCGTTGTACCTGGCTCATAGGTATATAACCGATCGCCCAAGTTATAGAGCAAGATTCCTGGAAAAATCTCATAAACATCCGCCGGATCGAGGGTTTCCGCCTTCAGCGTTGTGCCGATCGTCACCCGCCCACTATTCGCCGCTGTATTGCTGCTATTTGTACTTGAGCTTGGTTGATCCGAAGCCGTGCCACAACTGACAACCAAAATCAAACAGAGACTGAACAAACTCAAGAACTTTAGTATCGATCGCCGCGATCGATACACCGCCCTAGTCCACACCAAAAACCCGTTCATAAAATTGGCCCACCTGACATTCTAAGTTGAGTGTAACTGCCGCTAGTCAGTGACACGTTGTGAGTATCAACCACCGACCATCAAGCTGATCTGCGATGATAACTCAGAAATTTATACACTGCTATGCTCAATAACTCAATATTGGGAGTTGGGGAATAGGGAATGGGGAGTCGGGAATGGAGAATAGCGGAAAGTGATTATCCCTTGACAATTCTTTGCCACAACTAGGGCACGATCGGCATGTGTACCAGTTCCAGCTTGATGCCGTCTGGGTCAGTAAAGAACACGGCATAGTAGCCGGGCGCGTACTGGTTATATTCGGCAGGCGGGTCGAGGATGGTGGCTCCAAGTTGCACTAACAGTTGATAAAGCTGATCGACCTGTTCACGACTGTCGGCGTTGAAGCCAATGTGATGTAAGCCGGGTGAATAGCGATCGTGGATAGGATTAGTGCAATCAGGTTTAGCAGAACTGATGAGAATTGCCCCAGCCGTTTCCAACCACCACATCGTATAGGTTTCGGTGCGTTCTACAGGTTGATAGCCCATAAATTGCAAAATGGTATTGTAGAACGGCTCAGACCGATCGCGATCGCTTACGGTTAAAGATAAATGGTTCAAGCTGCCCAAGCTGGCCATAGATAGCTACCTCTTGCTTTGTGACCCTACCCTATTACCCTATGCCAAATCTTGTTTCAGTTCATCTGTACTAATTTGATGACGGGTTATCTTTATTTCTTCAAACTAGACGGTATAGACAGTACAAGCAGAGGGGCAAGCAGTTGTATGATGCTTTTCAAGCTTGCGATCGGTGAAACCAACTATGTCAGATTTATACGTCTCGTGGTCAGACTATTATCAAAAGATTGAGCACCTTGCTGCTAAAGTCCATCAGTCGCAGTGGGAATTTAATCAGATTGTTTGTTTAGCCAGAGGTGGCTTGCGCATTGGCGATATTTTGTCTCGCATCTTTGATCAACCCTTAGCTATTCTATCCACCTCTTCCTATCGCGGTTCCGGCGGCAAAACGGCTCGTGGCACGATCGTATTTTCTCGCGATTTAACAATGACAACCCCGCATTTAGGTAGCCATATTTTATTGGTTGATGATTTGGTCGATTCGGGAACCAGTCTGCAAAAAACGCTGATTTGGCTCGATCGAAACTATGGCTTCTATGTTGAAGAAATTCGATCGGCTGTGTTGTGGTACAAAGCTTGTTCAGTGATTGAGCCTAACTATTATGTAGACTATTTACCCGATAATCCGTGGATTCATCAACCGTTTGAACAGTACGAAAAAATGAATCCGGCGGATCTGATTCAGCTATGTTCTCCAGCGTCCTAACCCACTGGTACTCGCTCTCACGCCGAATGATGGACGGATGAAGGTTCACTGATTAGGGATTCGATCGCAAAGAGATAATCACCACACTAGCAAGGATGACAGCCACACCTGGAGCAATCACAGGCATCCAAATATAACTAATAAACAACAGACCACTAACACCAACACAAAGGCTGATGACAACGGCAGTTCCAATGCTGACGGCAATTGGGTGTCGCAGCCACAGTGCCATGCTGCTGCCAATCGCAGCCCAAGCGGCAATCCACAGCAGTTCTGCCCAATCTGGCACAAAGCGGAACAAGGGACGGGCATCGAGTACTGTTCGCAGCAGTTGGCTCACCATTTGCGCATGCAACATCACACCAGGCATATGATCGGCCGCTCGTCCAGCGCTGTAGGGCGTGGTAAACACGTCTTTGCTGCTGGCAGCAGTGGTGCCAATTAAGACAATCTTGTCCTCGATCAGAACCGGATCAAACTGACCTTTGAGGATATCTGTGAACGCAATAACAGGAGCCGGGCTGGTTGGCGCTTGATAGTCCAGCAGAATTTGATATCCTCCCGCATCTACTTGGTGATAGCCGCCAGCGTGGGGGTCTAAGGGAAAAAAAACAGTTTCTCCCAGTTGCATTAAGTCGGGATAGGCGGCACTGTTGCGCGGAGTAATGCCCTGCTTGCCCAGGTAATTCAACGCTAGTTGCACCGCGAACGATGAAAACGAACCCGTTGCGGTCGTAGCAAACATAAGATTGCGACGAATCACTCCATCCCCATCGACCACCACATCGCTAAAGCCAATGCGATCGATCGGCACACCGGGAGGAGCCGGAATTTCAACCCCATCCTGGCCCAGTTTAAAGATGGCCACAACATTGGAGGATTGAAGCTGTTGCAATAGCTCTGCGCGTCCTGGCTCTTGGGGCAATTCTCGCAGCAAATCTAGCCCGATCACGCTGGGTTGATACTGTGCTAAGGTTTCAATCACCCGTGCTACATCGCGATCAGACGGTGTTGGACGTTGCAATGTTTGCAAATCTTGCTCGGAGATCTCTACGATCAGCAGGCGGGAGTCGAGTCCTGCGGCCGGACGCCATCGCACCAGTCGATCGTAAACCGCCAGTTCTGGTACTTCTAGCCAGCCGAGTTGTCGGCATCCTATCACCAATCCTGTAATGGCAAGCGAAACGAGGGCCAGATGACAAGCAGTTGGTATAAATCGCCTCGATCGGCGCTTTGGCACACCGTCCAAGCGCGTTTTTGGCTGCATCCGTAGAAAGGTAGCTTGCTTAGAAGGATTTACCTGGGTAAAAGGACGCTGAAACATCGATCGCAATCGCCGACGGTTTACTGGAATGTGGGTGCGATCGATCGTCGCAGTAGACAATTCTTGCAATGCCAAGAGCACGTCTTGCGTTGATTGAAACCGTTGGCTAAAGTGATAGCGCACCATCTGGTCTAGAATGGCAGCAAAACCAGGACTGAGGTTGGCATAATCTCGCCAAATCAGTTCCCCCGTATCGGGATCAACGGGTAGCTGAGTTGGATGTAGTCCTGTCACGGCTTGAATCATCGTAACGCCCAAGCCATAGATATCGCTGCAAAAGCGTGGCTGTCCTGCCAACTGTTCGCTGGGGCTGTAGCCACGTGTGCCAATACCAACAGTGAAGTTTGTCTGTCCAGAGGATTCCTGCAACTGGGCATTGAGTTGCGTTTGAATTTCTTTGACAGCCCCAAAATCGATTAACACAATTTGGTTATCTGAGCGGCGACGAATCAAATTGCCTGGTTTAATATCCCGGTGAATTACCTGGTTGCTGTGCACAAATTCTAAAACAGTGAGCACATCTTGCAAGATGGCGATCGCCTGGATTTCGTTCAACTTGCCGCAGGTAGCAAATTCATAGCTGAGAGCAATCCCGTCAATGTACTCTTGGACTAAATAAAATTCGCCAGCGTCCTCAAAAAAATTCAAAAAGTCAGGGATTTGTGGATGCTGCCCTAGCCGTCGCAGCGTTGCTACTTCAGTATCAAACAACCGTCGTGCTGTTTCTAAAAAACGTGGATCTTGGCTGGTTGGCTTAAACTGCTTAACGACGCACTGGACTCGGTCTGCATGATGCATATCTTCTGCTAGGTAGGTTTGCCCAAATCCACCTACCCCCAAAACAGCTATCACTTGATATCGCGCTCCTAGCAGAGTTGGCATAGTGCGTTAACGGTGTTTGTCTACTGATTCTGGCACATGCAGTGGTGGGAATTGAGGATTAAGGGGTAGGGATTGGGGGATGAGCCAGGATTACAATGAGTTCACGGTTTAGAGTTCACGGTTTACCTCACCACCTTTTACTTCAGGGTTCCTCAGAATGATTACTGGTAAAACAAAACTTTTGGGGGTAATGGGCTATCCTATCGAGCATTCCTTGTCGCCAGTGATGCAAAATGCGGCGATCGCCGCAATGGGACTAGATTATACCTATGTACCATTCGCCGTAACGCCTGATCAGTTGTCTGTGGCGCTCGAAGGGCTGTGGGCGATCGGGGTGCAGGGGTTCAATGTCACCATTCCTCACAAGCAAGCGATCCTGCCGCTGTTGCAGGAAATTTCCCCGGTTGCTCAGGCCATCGGAGCGGTCAACACAGTTTGGCGAACCGAACAGGGATGGTGTGGTACTAATACAGATGTCATAGGGTTTTTAGCACCGTTACAACCTCATCAACGCGACTGGCAATCAACCCCAGTGATCATTCTGGGCAATGGTGGGGCGGCTCGGGCGGTGGCGGCGGGTTGCCTACAATTAGGCTGTCAGCAGGTGCAGATCGTGGGGCGCGACCTTCAAAAACTTCAAGCGTTTCTCCACACTTGGCGATCGAGCAAAGACTCAGAAGCGAATCTCTATCCCTTAACCGTGCATTTGTGGGATGATTTACCAACGTTGCTTCCTACGGCTGGTTTGGTGGTTAACACCACTCCGATCGGCATGGCTCCCCATGTCCAAGCGTCTCCCCTAACAGAAGCCGAACTGCAATCTTTCTCACCCGATTCAATTGCTTATGATCTGATTTACACACCGCGCCCTACTCAATTTCTTCAGATGGCCCAAGCTCAGGGAGCAACAGTCATTGACGGACTAGAAATGTTAGTTCAGCAAGGAGCCGCCGCCTTACATCACTGGCTACAACAGCCTATACCCGTAGAAGTAATGCGCCGATCGTTGTCAGACGTATTAGGTTGAGCTTGCTGAAATTCACCGAAATCCAATGAACTGATATCGCTTTAACTGATTTAAGCGACACTTCCCCTTGATCAGGGGAGGTTGAGAGGGATCTCATCTGTCGCATTCACAATTGAAATTGAACGAAGAGTCAGTACGAGAGTCATTTAGCCCAATTCAACTCAAACTCGGCTCAGCGCAACTTGTCACAGTCCTGAAGCTTTTTCATCATAGCTACAATCAGGTCTGCATCCACACGGCAGCCACCTCGCCCCGTCCCCAATCCGCCAAACTGTAGCGTTCGCCACCAGGGAATTCTCCAATACCACAAGGCTGGTAGATGCCCTCTCGGAGCCTCTGGTGTAAAGATCAATTGACTATAGTACTTATGAAAATGGGCACCCCGCTGCCACCACCCGATCGCCTTGCTAAATTCCAAGGCTTTTGTATAGGTGGCTTGAACCGAATTAATGAAATCGGGTTCAGTCGTAGGAATCTGAGTATAAATTTCGTGTTGGCTATAGAAGCCAAAGTGTCCGTTGCTGAACTGATGCCACAGTTGACCAATACGATTGAGATCTTTACAGGGCAATTCTTCAATCGCATTCACATCTAACCATCCTTCTTCTCGGCGATCGGCTAGGGACAGCAGGAGATCAAACGTTGCTCGATCGGCCTCTCGCCAAGCACGGTTAGCTAGATGCTGGTGCAACTTGGTGTAGGCTTCCGGTAACTGAGCCGTGACCGACAACGAGGAAGGGGATTGTGGTGATTGAAGTTCTGTAGGCGGTAGGCTATGAGTTGTAGGAGAGGGAGGTTGGGTCATGGCAGACTCGTCGTAGGCACGAGAGTTCGCGGCGAATTGAGTACTTTTTATACTTTTTAAACGATCGGCTAGCACCTGTTGCTCTGCTTGGGCTACATCTTGCCCATCAAGGCGCAACTCTCGCTGTAATTGCCACAGCCGATCCTGGGTGGCTTCGTCTGCTAATTTATTAGCATCGAGAGCTTGAGCAAACACGTTACGATAGCGTTCTAATTTAACGGCATAGTTAGGATCGGGCAGGCTGGCAGCTTGTGGAGCGAATTGTTCCTCCGTTTGGGGATCACGGCTAGCTGGTCTCAGTCCATCTGCTGAACCTAACGTTTGTCCTAAAAATTTTTGGTATGCATTTAATACCCGGTGCTCAATCGCCTCAGCCGCTTGAGAAGAAACGCCTAAACGCTCGCGATGCCACTCCAGATGCGATCGTTCGCCTTCAATGTCTCCTCGATTATTTTTAACGAGCCGCTTGACGATATCCAGATACTGGCGTTCTGCTTCCGTCATTGATTGGCCGCCTCCAGCCCTACCATCTTGATCAGTTATACGCTATTCCCACCCTTCTGCTGCATGGGTTTCTGCATCAATTAATTGTTGCTTAATCTCTAACCAATCAGTTTGACGCAGAATTTTGTCTTGAACTAGCTTGCCCTCCTCAAGCTGTAGCACTCGATCGCAAAACTGTTCAGCTACGTCTAGCTGGTGATTCACCATCACAATCGTTATTCGGTGATTCTCGGCCAAATCCGTCAAGAGATTGATTAAGTAACGACTGCGTCCGGCATCCAATGCTGAAGTGGGTTCATCCAGTAGCAAAATCTTTGGTTGCATGATCAGTGCTCGAGCAATTGCCACCCATTGTCGTTGCCCAACAGATAATTGCAATTCTGTCCGTCCTAACCAATCTTCGGGCAGGTGCAATCGTTCCGTCCAAATGGCAACCTGCTGTTGAATCATTGAGCGTGAGATTCGTTTCAACGTTAATGGATATTCTAACGCTTGCCGTACAGTCATCCCCAACAGTTTTGACTCCTGCGGCACCATTACAATCTGCTGACGTAGCTGAGTAGGTGGAATCTGACGAATCTCGCGTCCTTCAAAGAAAATTTGCCCCTGTGTTGGGTCACCCAATCGGTTTAAAAGACGTAACAGCGAGGTTTTGCCTGCTCCAGAAGGACCGACAATCGCTACTCGATCGCCTGCTTTCACTTCAAATGAAACATCTTGCAGCAAAGGGTGTGAACCAACTGAAGCTGTCAAGCTAACGTGCTCTAGAAGAAGTTGCGACATGTGCACAGAAAGGCTAAAGAATCAAGGCTCAGGTACATTTGCGATGTCATCGTATAATTCTTTCACCCTTCACCCTTGAGCAATGGCTGTCAAGATCGTCCAGACATCGATCGCCAATAACAGCAGCGTAAACACAAGTAAAATGAAGTACATCCACGGTTGAGACAATGGCTTCACATCTGTCGTATCGATCCCAGTCTCAGCTTGGATTCGTCGCACTAGTTCCGCAAAACCTGCCACGCGCATCGGCAACAGATAGGCTTCACCCGACTCACTGAGAAAATAGTAAATAATGCCACCCTGTCCAGTCGATCGGGGCTTCAATGCTTGAATATCGGTCCAGGATAAAACCCAACCTTTACGAAACACCTTGGGAACCCAACCAGGATAGGTCACTTGAATTCCGCGATCATCCACAATAACCCGTTCACAAAGTGCCGCATAAAGCAGGAGAAACCCAACTGCAACTCCTGCCCAAAGTAATGCAGGAGACACAGAAGCTTCCGTCGCTGCCGCTAGCCACGGCAATGGTAAAGTTAAAGCTAAATAAAGCAATAACAACGTTGCGCGAACGATCGGTGAAAGGCGAAATGTGCGTGTATTGGACATGGTCTCACTTAAATCTGGTCTCTTGGCGGAGGACAATACAGTAGACACAACACTCTTCAGTTAAAAATTTCTCCTCTAATCTAAACTAATCTCTGCGTTCCGACAGACCATTTAGACAATCTCTAAACAATAGATTTTGACAAAACACCCCAACTCCTCCTTTTAAAACCAAAGCAGCCGAGGTTTGCTGTGTAGCAGACCTCGGCTGTGAATAAGAACCTGGCATCGAGCTATTTTGGCAGGACGCAGCCGTCCAACTATCTTCGCCGCAGGTGCGTTTCACTCCTCAGTTCGGGATGGATGAGGGTGGGTCCACACCGCCATAGACACCAGGAATGGGCGTTGTGCTCAATCACAACCCAGAAGGCTGCATAGCAAGGCAGATAGCATGACCACAGTAACCTATCGACGTTAAGGTCAAGCCCTCGGTCTGTTAGTATTCCTCGACTTCATACATTACTGCACTTCCATCTAGAACCTATCAACGGGTGTTCTCCCCGTGACCTTACTGGCTTGTGCCATGAGAGCACTCATCTTGAGGTGGGCTTCCCACTTAGATGCTTTCAGCGGTTATCCACTCCGCACTTGGCTACCCTGCGTCTACCGTTGGCACGATAACAGGTACACCAGCGGTGCGTTCCTCCCGGTCCTCTCGTACTAAGGAGGACTCCTCTCAATGCTCTTGCGCCTGCACCGGATATGGACCGAACTGTCTCACGACGTTCTGAACCCAGCTCACGTACCGCTTTAATGGGCGAACAGCCCAACCCTTGGGACGTACTACCGCCCCAGGTTGCGATGAGCCGACATCGAGGTGCCAAACCTCCGCGTCGATGTGAACTCTTGGCGGAGATCAGCCTGTTATCCCTAGAGTAACTTTTATCCGTTGAGCGACGGCCCTTCCACTCAGTGCCGTCGGATCACTAAGGCCGACTTTCGTCCCTGTTCGAGTTGTCACTCTCACAGTCAAGCTCCCTTATGCCTTTGCACTCTCAGGCTGATTTCCAACCAGCCGGAGGGAACCTTTGCGCGCCTCCGTTACCATTTAGGAGGCGACCGCCCCAGTCAAACTGCCCACCTGATACTGTTCCCTTCCCGGATCACGGGTAAGGGTTAGAATTCTAGCTCTGCCAGAGTGGTATCTCACCGTTGGCTCCACACCTCCCACAAGAGATGCTTCTGCGCCTCCCACCTATCCTGCGCAAGCAAAGCCCGAACCCAATACCAGGCTACAGTAAAGCTTCATAGGGTCTTTCTGTCCAGGTGCAGGTAGTCCGTATCTTCACAGACACTCCTATTTCGCCGAGCCTCTCTCCGAGACAGCGCCCAGATCGTTACGCCTTTCGTGCGGGTCGGAACTTACCCGACAAGGAATTTCGCTACCTTAGGACCGTTATAGTTACGGCCGCCGTTCACCGGGGCTTCAGTCGCCAGCTTCAGCTTGCGCCTGACCGACTTCCTTAACCTTCCGGCACTGGGCAGGCGTCAGCCCCCATACTTCGTCTTGCGACTTCGCGGAGACCTGTGTTTTTGGTAAACAGTCGCCTGGGCCTCTTCACTGCGACCACCTCGCGGTGGCACCCCTTCTCCCGAAGTTACGGGGCCATTTTGCCGAGTTCCTTAGAGAGAGTTATCTCGCGCCCCTGAGTATTCTCAACCATCCTACCTGTGTCGGTTTCGGGTACGGGCAATTTGACGTTAACGTGGTTCGAGCTTTTCTTGGAAGCCTGACATCACACACTTCGGGGACGTATCCCCTCGGTCTCACGCCTCAGCTCGGAGCGTTTTCGCCGCTCCTCATCGCCTCGCACGCTTGCACCAGTAACCATCTTCTGGCTGTGCTAGCCTTCTCCGTCCCTCGGCACAACGTCAAATCGGTATCGGAATGTTGACCGATTGTCCATCGACTACGGCTTTC
Organism: Thermocoleostomius sinensis A174; assembly: GCF_026802175.1. NCBI lineage: Bacteria > Bacillati > Cyanobacteriota > Cyanophyceae > Oculatellales > Oculatellaceae > Thermocoleostomius > Thermocoleostomius sinensis. The sequence continues at coordinate 1,128,222 of NZ_CP113797.1, forward strand.
GCCCTCGCCTTAGGTCCCGACTAACCCTCCGCGGACGAGCCTTCCGGAGGAACCCTTAGGATTTCGGGGCATTGGATTCTCACCAATGTTTTCGCTACTCAAGCCGACATTCTCACTTCTGCTTCGTCCACACCTGCTTCCGCTGATGCTTCGCACTACTACAGAACGCTCCCCTACCGATTAACTTACGCTAATCCCACAGCTTCGGTACGTCATTTAGTCCCATTCATTTTCGGCGCAGGAGCGCTTGACCAGTGAGCTATTACGCACTCTTTTAAGGGTGGCTGCTTCTAGGCAAACCTCCTGGTTGTCTGGGCACTCCCACCTCCTTTGCCACTGAATGACGATTTGGGGACCTTAGCTGGTGGTCTGGGCTGTTTCCCTCTTGACGATGAAGCTTATCCCCCACCGTCTCACTGGTTGTGTGTCCACTGGGTATTCAGAGTTTGACTCGATTTGGTACCGCTCTCGCAGCCCGCACCGAATCAGTGCTTTACCCCCCAGCTATAGTCACAACCGCTGCGCCTCAACACATTTCGGGGAGAACCAGCTAGCTCCGGGTTCGATTGGCATTTCACCCCTAACCACAGGTCATCCGCCGATTTTTCAACATCGGTCGGTTCGGACCTCCACTTGGCTTTACCCAAGCTTCATCCTGCCCATGGTTAGATCACCCGGGTTCGGGTCTATAAACAGTGACGCTCGCCCTCTTCAGACTCGCTTTCGCTTTGACTTCGACATATTCGTCTTAATCTGCCACTGCCTATAAGTCGCCGGCTCATTCTTCAACAGGCACACCGTCACCCGTTTAATCGGGCTTCGATTGCTTGTAAGCTGATGGTTTCATGTTCTATTTCACTCCCCTCCCGGGGTTCTTTTCACCGTTCCCTCGCGGTACTGGTTCACTATCGGTCACACAGGAGTATTTAGCCTTACGAGGTGGTCCTCGCAGATTCACCCGGAATTCCACGTGCTCCGGGCTACTCGGGATGCAGCTAGATGCGTTAAGTTTTCGACTACAGGACTTTTACCTCCTCTGGTGCACCTTTCAAGTGCTTCGTCTAACCGCTCGCGCTCTTGTTGCTGTCCCACAACCCCGACAGTTAAAACCATCGGTTTAGGCTGTTCCCGCTTCGCTCGCCGCTACTAAGGGAATCGCGTTTGCTTTCTCTTCCTCGGGCTACTAAGATGTTTCAATTCGCCCGGTTCGCTCGTGTCATCCTATGTATTCAGATGACCGTTTACTAGGGTTGCCCCATTCGGAAACCGCCGGATCACTGCTTGCTTCCAACTCCCCGGCGCATATCGTCGGTAACCACGTCCTTCTTCGCCTCTGTGTGCCTAGGTATCCACCATCAGCCCTTTCTAGCTTGACCATGTCAACATTGGTATCTGTTGTTGCTACCTGACTATTTCTTGCTATGCAGTTTTCTAGGTCCTGGCTGGATAGCATCCAGCAGTCTCTCTTGCGCGCTTCCCTCAAGCCTCAAGACCAGGTGCTGAATGTCTCCTAATAACTACTCAATAACTACTCACCTTGGGCGGTAATCCCAGTGGAGGTTAGCGGACTCGAACCGCTGACATCCTGCTTGCAAAGCAGGCGCTCTACCAACTGAGCTAAACCCCCATGTCGAAGATTGAATCCGGAAGATTCAAAACCAAAGAAAATCAGGCTCTCTTCTGTTTCCCTTCTTCCCTCTTCCCTCTTGCCAAGGTGGGCCATCCTGGACTCGAACCAGGGACCTCACCCTTATCAGGGGTGCGCTCTAACCACCTGAGCTAATAGCCCATGAACCGAACCAGCTAGTTTGAAAGCCTCTGCACCACTGCCTGACCGACCTTGGGATGACCAACTCTTACCTTAATCGCACGTCGCTTTCAGGCGTAGAGTCGGGAGGTCTCCCTATAAAGGAGGTGATCCAGCCACACCTTCCGGTACGGCTACCTTGTTACGACTTCACCCCAGTCATCAGCCCTGCCTTCGGCGTCCTCCTCCGACAGAATCGGTTGGAGTAACGACTTCTGGTGCAACAAACTCCCATGGTGTGACGGGCGGTGTGTACAAGGCCCGGGAACGTATTCACCGCAGCAATGCTGATCTGCGATTACTAGCGATTCCGACTTCATGGAGTCGAGTTGCAGACTCCAATCCGGACTGGGATGGGGTTTCTGGGATTGGCTCACCGTCGCCGGATCGCAGCCCTCTGTCCCCACCATTGTAGTACGTGTGTAGCCCTGGCCGTAAGGGCCATGATGACTTGACGTCATCCCCACCTTCCTCCGGCTTGTCGCCGGCGGTCTCCTTAGAGTTCCCACCCGAAGTGCTGGCAACTAAGGACAAGGGTTGCGCTCGTTGCGGGACTTAACCCAACATCTCACGACACGAGCTGACGACAGCCATGCAGCACCTGTCTCACGGTTCCCGAAGGCACCAATCCATCTCTGGAAAGTTCCGTGGATGTCAAGGCCAGGTAAGGTTCTGCGCGTTGCATCGAATTAAACCACATACTCCACCGCTTGTGCGGGCCCCCGTCAATTCCTTTGAGTTTCAGTCTTGCGACCGTACTCCCCAGGCGGCGAACTTAACGCGTTAGCTTCGATACTGAGCTCCGAAGTGAGCCCAACATCCAGTACCCATCGTTTACAGCTAGGACTACAGGGGTATCTAATCCCTTTCGCTCCCCTAGCTTTCGTCCCTCAGTGTCAGTGCAGACCCAGCAAGGCGCTTTCGCCACCGGTGTTCTTCCCAATATCTACGCATTTCACCGCTACACTGGGAATTCCCCTTGCCCCTATCGCACTCTAGCTGACCAGTTTCAACTGCCCTTACGGAGTTAAGCTCCGCGCTTTAACAGCTGACTTGACCAACCACCTACGGACGCTTTACGCCCAATAATTCCGGATAACGCTTGCCTCCTCCGTATTACCGCGGCTGCTGGCACGGAGTTAGCCGAGGCTGATTCGATAGGTACCGTCAGTCCTTCTTCCCTATCAAAAGAGGTTTACAATCCACAGACCGTCTTCCCTCACGCGGTCTTGCTCCGTCAGGCTTGCGCCCATTGCGGAAAATTCCCCACTGCTGCCTCCCGTAGGAGTCTGGGCCGTGTCTCAGTCCCAGTGTGGCTGGTCATCCTCTCAGACCAGCTACGGATCGTCGCCTTGGTAGGCTCTTACCCCACCAACTAGCTAATCCGACGCGAGCTCATCCTCAGGCAATAAATCCTTTCACCTCTCGGCATATGCGGTATTAGCGGTCGTTTCCAACCGTTATCCCCCTCCTAAGGGCAGATTCTCACGCGTTACTCACCCGTCCGCCACTAGATTCCGAAGAATCCCGTTCGACTTGCATGTGTTAAGCAGACCGCCAGCGTTCATCCTGAGCCAGGATCAAACTCTCCATGTTGTCTTGAGTTTGTTGGCTTCTTCATCCACTACCGCTGAATTATCTGAACTGGCTATTCACCCAGTCCCTTCAACAGTAGCTCCTTTTCAATCCCTCTTCGAAACTCCCTCCGAAGAGTCATTTACTTTTACAGGCTCTTGATGCTATTCTGGCTTTCAAACTATTTATTTATCTAGGTTCGGCGCGCCTTGAAGGCATTCGCTCCGCTCTCGCTTCGCTTCGCCCCTCTCGACCGCTTTACCAAGATAGCTAACTCTGCTCAGATTTGTCAACGGTTTTATCAAGTTTTTCCGAAATTCGCTTCAATCCTTGAATTAGTCTGGTCTTACGACATTAAGTTTCGATCGCTTACAAGCGTCAAGCGAAGCATATTCTGAGAAGCATGAAACACTATTGGGGTGCCCAGTTACCGACTCCTCCCAACCTTCCATTATTAGTGAGAGGAACTGCGGACGGTGGGGTTAATTCTATGCAACATGACCAAGGATTGGTATTAGCAGGAGGAAATAGAAAATGTGGGTGAAGTGCAACGTTATAAACAACGTTATAAACAACGTTGTATTTGTGCAGAGTTGAACCGTGAAAGTAGAACAGTGCGCTACTCGTCTTGGCTAAAGCTTAGATGTAGATTGATGAATGTGCTCCCCAGTATCAGCATTCCTGTGCTAGGGTCATGAAGAATTAGTTTTGTGCGGCAGTTGACTTTTCAGGCAATTTTCCGGAGCTAGTTCCTTTATTGTTTTACTATTGTCTTTGACTCTCACAATTTCTTCCATGTCAATTTACGTCGGCAATTTATCCTTTCAGGTTACTGAAGAGGATATCACTGAGGTTTTTACAGAGTACGGAACTGTCAAGCGGGTTCAAATTCCGACCGATCGCGAAACGGGCCGTGTCAGGGGGTTTGCTTTTGTTGAAATGTCGAGCGATGCTGAAGAGGCTGCGGCTATAGAGGCGCTCGACGGTGCAGAATGGATGGGGCGGGATTTGAAAGTGAATAAAGCTAAGCCTCGTGAAGAACGACGACCAGCAGGTGGTGGTTGGGGTAACGGCAATCGTTCTCGCCGCTACTAACTCAGTTCTAAGCCAGTGTAGAGACTGAATGTATTTGAACAATTATCACCAATAGTCAAGAGTTAAAGAGGGTCAACCAACGTTCACCCTCTTTAACTTTTTTATTAGCATTATTGAATCCAAGTGAATAATTCTACTCAATCGATTCTTCATCATCTAGCTCTAGCTCTGGATATCGTTCTAGGATTTTAGTAATCAATAAGTAGAGTTCCTCAATGATAGTGAAGCCACCATCAGCGCCTACCTCTAGAGAAAGCTGATCGATCGCGCTGAGGGCTTCTCTAAGACAACTGCTTGCTTCAGGAGTCAATGCTTCAAAGTCAGTATTCATGATGTATCCTCTGATTTGAGCGGTAGTTGAGCAATGGAATGGTGAAGCTGTGTGCAGCAGAAAAGCCCAAACTGCAACCAGTAACTTCTGTTCGCTGGTGAGGATGTCCTCGTTGTCTAAGGAGTCTTAATTCCCATGATCTTGGAAATGCTTAGCTAATCAATAGCTTGCGCCATACCTTCCATCCTTGTACCAGAAGTTGCATCAGCGTTGGGTCTTCAATTTTGATACCAATGCAGGAAACCTCAGTTAATTCTTGAGTGGCGCTATAGATCGGCACATTCACCCATAAAATCCAATAGCGATCGCCGTTACAATCCCGATTTTCATTGATGTTAAGACTGTGAGATTCAGGAACCGTGCAAACCGATTGTAGCAATGTCACTAACGATCGGCCGCTACTTTCGGTTTCTGGAACAAACGATGTCGTAGCAGGTTGATGTAGCACGTCTTCTGCTGTAAAACCAAGCACCATTTCGGCTCCATGACTCCAAGCGGTCACTTCTGCTGTTGAACTACTCAACCTCACTTCAATTTTGTTGGTATGTATTCCGACATTACCTGTGATCCGATGCAACCAACCCAGCAAATATTTCATCAACCGCCCATACAGCGGCAGTGGAGCAAGCGAATGAGAAAGCGACAAAAATTGTTCCACTCCATAGGCCAAAAGACTAATGCCCCGCCGCCAGCGACAAACGTTCAAGCGACAAATTCCCAGGAGAATCGATATTCCCCAAGGAACCGATTGCAGTAAAATTTGAAGCTCGCTTCTGCTCTGGTCTTGCCATTTCTGCCGCTGATCAATGTAGTCCGAAATCATACCTTCAACATAGTCATGGTAAAGCGGGACGGTATGGTCTTGAACTGACAGCAACCAAGCTTTAACAAAGCTGCCGAACTTCCTTAAACACCAAGCAGATATTTGATCGAGCAAGCTATGCATCAAATTCTCGCGTGACAAAGCAAAAAGACGCTCCTTGTTAATCAAAATTTCAACCCATAGGCAAATGATGCAATTTACTAGACTGAATAGCGATTTTCGTCAACGGGAAATGACCTACTGATTTAATTAATTACATATCTATCAAAAAAGGATAAATTGACACAATAAAAATATGAGATTTCTTAAATTGATGGTATGTTGATTATCGAATTTGTATAATATAACGATGGACATCTCACTCTAGTGAGCAAATACGTCAGATGTCTAGCTCATGACTACCTGGCGTTGCTTCGCTGTCTTGTCTGATCAAAGTCTGATCGGATATAGTCTGCGGCTAGTTTGGTTCATTGGCTCGATTGATGAACCCTTGAGTTCAATCAATGTTTAGTGTTGCTGACAATCTGTCCCATCAGGGCAACTCTCAACCAAAGGAGGATACATGTTCAACGAGACAGCTTCTTCAGTCAACAAAGTGGAGCACAGCAGCCATTTTGCCAGTCCTGAAGAGGTGACGACTACTCGCAAGGACGAAAAGAAACTTAAAGCGCATCAGGAACAGGTATCGCATCGCCAGTTTGCCAAAAAGGATGCATCTTACGAAGACATTACCATTTCCAAATTGGAGGAGGAAATTCTCAACCTATTGGCAGGCAAAGAGTTGTACGGTTTACAGATTATCGAAGCATTCGCAGAGTCAAGTAGCGGTAAGCGGACGATCGGTGTTGGTAGCCTCTATCCGACCTTAAACCGGCTGGAAGAAAAAGGACTAGTCAACTCTTGGATGAAGGATCGTCCGGCAGATGAGCGAGGAGGAGCGAGAAGAAAATACTTTCGCATCACACAGCTTGGGTTGATGGTCATGACTGAAGCTGAGAAATTCCGTAGAAAGCTCTACGAGTGGCGACCTGCAACCTAATAGTGCCGCATCTGCCCTCTGTTTCAATGCGTTAAATAGCTGCTTAGGACAGCCACGGCATTGGAGCCGTCAGCAAATTTAGGACTTGTGCTTTTCTGGCATACTCGTCGTTGGGTAATTTTATCATCAATTTACAGACAGCAACTCTGCTGTCTTATTTTTTTGATAATTATTCTTCTTCTCAAGAATTGGCATCTGCGAGCAAATATCAAAAATATATAATATGATCATGGTATCGCTTGATTCTCAGGAGGGGCGATGCGATTTAAATTGAAACTATTCCTTCCAAAGCTTCGGGTCAAAATCGCTGCTTTCCTGGCAATCGCCATTGCTTTTGCCTCAACTTTGCTCTTAGTCGATCGCTATCAAGTCCAACAGCAGTATCAAAATCAGGAATTTATCAGCCAAATTAACGCAGCTTGGCTGGCTGGGAATTATCAAGATTGTATAAACAAAGCACAACAGGTGGCTCTAAATTCACCCGTTTCCCAAGAAGCTCAGATGCTATCGCAGTTTTGTCAAGATGCGATCGATCGAGCAACCTTAGCGTCTGCCAGAGCGTTGGCTACCGTCGATCAATTGGAACGAGCGATCGGTCTTGCAACCAGTATTTCTGCCGATTCTGCTCACTTTGCAGCGGCTCACCAGGACATTGAAACGTGGTCGGTTCACGTGTGGGAACTAGCCCAACGCTACTATTGGTCTGCCATTGATCAATTAGACCTTGCCGTTACAACGGCGAATAGCATTCCTGAACGCTGCTCTATTTATCTCACTGTGCGGCAACAGGTTCAAGCGTGGCAGCGAACTTGGGAAACGAATCAACGCCATTGGCGGGCGGCTGACATAGCGATCGAGATAAATGATCTAGAACAAGCCGCAACCGAATTGGCGCATGTGGTGAAGCATCCCTACTGGGACATGCGAATTCTGCCGTTGATTGAGCGACTTCAGGCGAAACAGCAGCAGTATCAAGCCCTGGTCATGGAGATTCAGCGACACCTACAACAAGGAGAGCTAGAGGTAGCCAGAAACAAAACCAGTCAGCTTCCGCTGACAGGGGCATTAGGAGAAAAACGAGCAGAGCTAACGGCTGCGATCGATCGAGCAGAGGCAAGAAAATCGCCCAACATGGTCCCTTTGGAAACCGTCGTCGGGGTACTGCTGCTATTCTTCGAGATATTGATCGAAATTGGGGCACGGCGAGTTAGATAGCCACTTAAATTGATCGTTCCCTGAACGCTATTTCTAACCGTGGGTTTCATCCTTGCGTTCGTTTAATGTTGTTTCTCTAATGTTGTTTCTCCATCCCTTGCCATCACTCCCAAGCCCGGACTGTTATTGGGAACGAGGCAACCTGCTTGCATAAACGCGCCCACAAACGGATCGTCGCGTAAGTTGAGATGGCTATCAAGATCAAGGTGATCGGCGAAGGGGGCAAGGTGAGCAGCGGCAGTATTAGACAGGGCACTGTCGGAATAGCAGCCAAACATAATTTGCAGACCGCAGGCTTTTGCAGTATGAATCATACGCCAGGCTTCGCTTAATCCGCCCGACTTCATCAGTTTGATGTTGATACCATGCACTCGATCGGCCAACTTGGGGATATCAGCACTTGTAAAGCAGCTTTCATCGACAAAAAGGGGCAGCGGAGATTGTTGATAAAGGTGCGGCAAATCATCCTCTTGTCCACGGGCAAGGGGCTGTTCTATATAGGTGATGCCCTGTTCAGCCAACCAGTGGCTCATAGTAATAGACTCGTCCAAACTCCAACCACCGTTAGCATCAATGCTCAGTTTTGCGGCAGTAGGGGCAACCGCTTGAACTGCTTTCAGCATGGACTGGTCGGCGGCGATGCCTGCTGGACTACCCAACTTGACTTTGATAGCTTTCACGACAGTGGTTTGTTGCCAATCAAGCAGGCGTTGTTGGGCTGCTTCGGGTGAACTAATGCCGATCGTCACAGAGGTAGGTCCAATCTGCTGGCGATCGAGTCCCCACAGTTGCCACAGCGGTAGCCCCACTCGTTTGCCCAACCAGTCATGTAACGCCACATCTAAAGACGTGCGGACAGCAGACAGAACATGTTCTGCTTGTAAGAAGCGATCAATGGCTTGACGATCGTAGGGAGTATAATCTGATAGCTTCGGAATCAGGGCTTGAAGCTGTGCCAACAAGGTTTCGGTGAGTTGAGGCTGCTGACCGATCGAAAAAGGTGAAGCCTCTCCCCAGCCAGCAATGCCTTCATGCTCGACCATCACCCACAGGTTGGTACTGGTGGCTGTTGTTCCTCGACTGATGGTGAGTGGAACGCGCTTATGAACGGTAAAGGGTTTAACTTGAATTTGCATGGGGTGTCAATCTAGAAACGGCTGGCAGCCTAGGCAAATATGATAGGATGGATTGCAATTTCAAAATACTTTACAAGATACTTGAAATGGTGCTCGACTACAAATAATTGGCTACAAATTAGTCATAAACTAATCATTGAACTATGTCTTATACAACGTTTCCAAACTCATGACATTTATATGGATTTCGTAAGGGCATTTTGAAAACGCTCTGATAGTTAGATTAAGGTTGGCAAATCATGCCTGAATTTAGCAACGCTGCTCATTTATTAGTAGTGGAGTGCAAAGTTAGGTTGTGCAAGCAATAAATCAATGAAATATAACCTTCATGTTATTAATGCTATTAAATCGATCGCGTTTCGCTACCCAAATATTGTTTGGGGATTATTGATTTTTTCAACCTGTTTATTTGTGTACTTGAGCAACGGTAGTGATTTTTTCCTTGGCTCTAGTGACAATATTCCTAACTCGCTCCTTGCATTCAATTGGCTAGAAAATCAAACATTAGACTTCAATCGCTTCCAAAATAGTTATCCCTATTTAGGCGGTGAATCTCCTTATTTCTTTGCTAAAGGATTGAATGGTGAATTGACCTCGCGTTATCCTATTGGAACCGCAGTCATTACCTTTCCTTTGTATGTTGGCTTTTACTTGTACTTGAAATTAGATACCTTAGTGCAAAGCATAAGGATTGGACAACCTGTTGATTTCATAGACATTGCCAGTCAGGACTTTAGAATTTACCGAACTAGCTTTAGCAAGCTAGCAGGAGCGATCGCAACAGCGTTTTCTGTTGTGCTGTTCTACTTCACAGTTCGACTCAAATTTAGTCAGAGCATTGCCCTCATTTCAACTTTCATCTTTGCCTTTGCCACCTCTAGTTGGGTATTGAATTCGCAAGATTTGCGACAACATACGATTTCTAATTTAGTATTAATCACTATCATTTTCTGTCTCATGAAAGCCGATCGGAGACAGGGAAAGGCTCGACGAATTTTATTGTTGTTGGCAGGTATATTTTGCGGACTATTGCCCAGTGTGCGCGTAACTAGCGGAATTTTTTCCTTGATGGCTGCCCTCTACACCCTCTCTGCCTTTCGCAAAGAAGCTATTTTTTTTCTGTTGGGTTTGCCCAGCGTGCTGCTACATTTCGCTTGGAATGCCTACTATTTTGGGTTTGACAATCTAATTTCAGGTGGCTACGTTGAGCAGTTTGAAAATCGCCCGTCAACGTACAAATTTACCCTGACGCAATTTCGCACTGCTGCACTTGGTCTGTTGATTAGCCCCAGTGAAGGATTGTTTGCTTATTCTCCGGTGCTGTTGTTTGCCATTCCAGGAGCCTATCAGGTGTTTCGACACCGCGCCGGACGCGACGAAAAACTGCTGCTGTGCCTAACGGTAGCGGCGATCGGGTTATTTATTAACTACGGCTTTTATGGATCTTGGGCGGGCGGTAGCGATTCCTATGGGTGCCGCTTTTTAACCGATACATTGCCTGTTGCTTGCTTGCTGGTAGCTTATTGTCTAGCCGCTATAGTAAGACCGATCGAGCAGGTCACGCTCGATCGCCACCGACCTGTTGCCACAACCAAGCTGGCTTCTGGCTTGCTCACACTTTTTCTAGTTACAACTCTCGTTTCTACAGGCATCCAAGCAATCGGAGCCTATAGTTCTACTGATTGGGGCGCGTCGCCAATTCCAGTATTGGCCGATCGCAGTAGACTGTGGCAGCTACAGGATAGCCGAATTGAACGCCATTTTCGCAATTTGCTGATCCGCATTCATCCTCCCATTCACGATCGGAAACAGTATGTGCGCGGGTTGGATGGGCGCGTTAATAAAGTAGAAGTACTAGCCCAAGGCAATGTCACTGACATCAGCAATGGATTGGTGATCGAATCAAAACGGCGCAGGCTGGTTCGGGCAACACTGGTCAATACTGGCACATCACCCTGGTTTGGTTATCAAACTGGCATGGTGAAACAAGGGGAAACCAAGCTGCGCGTTCACTTTGTCGATGCTAATGGTAACAAGTTCCCTCCCCGTGAAAGCCGCTGGCTCAATATTGCTGGAATGCCAACCTCTGGAGAAACAACCGAGGCGATCGGACGAATTATGTTTCCCAGAGAGCCAGGAACTTATCAAATGGTGTTTGATGTGTTCGCATGGGGCTTGGATAATGCTCCAAATAAGAACAAGCCACCAGTCTATGCGCTTGATGTTACGGTTGTCCCTAGAAGTTAGCTGTGACTCAGATAGGACAGAAATGTCAGGAATGATGGCGCATTTCATTGGAAGTGATTGTAATAGGTTCATGCATCACAACTGCCGCTATAGTGGGCTAAACCTTGTTGTAGGATCTGTCTGCTGCACCACTTGAACATGGCACAAAGTTACCCATCAAAACGTCGCCGCCGCCGGGGGGTGGTTCTCACAACCCACGGATTGCAGAAGCTCCAAGATGCTAAAGAATTGGCGGAGCTAGAAGAGAACGCTGGCAATCGCTATACTCTAGAGGCACTGAGTGAACGCACAGGTCTAGCTGTAGATACTTTGATGAAAGTGTTTGCGGGTGAGGCAGGGGTAGATCGACAGACATTGAAATTATGCTTTAAAGCGTTTAATTTGCAGTTAGAGACCGCAGATTATCATTATCCTGAATCCGAACCTCCAGAGAAGTTAAAGACAGAATCGCTCCAATCGTTGAGCGAGCCAGAATTACCAGAAGGACAAGTGCCGCTTGGCTCTGTGTTTTACATGGAGCGACCGCCGATCGAAGCGGACAGCTACAAAACCATCTTGCAACCGGGTGCTCTGATTCGCATTAAGGGACCGCGCCGCATGGGCAAAACCTCGCTGATGGTACGAGTGCTCGATTATGCTGCTCAACAGCACTATCAAACGGTGTCACTCAGTTTACAGCTTGCCGATCGCCAAGTTTTTCAAGATTTGAACCGATTTTTGCAGTGGTTCTGTGCCAGTGTGGGGCTAGGGCTTCAGTTACCCAGTCGCTTGACAGACTATTGGGATGATCTATTTGGCAGCCAAATTAGCTGCAAGATGTATTTTGAACAATACCTATTGACCGCCATTGCCCATCCGCTTGTTTTGGGACTGGATGATGTCGATCGCCTGTTTCAATTTCCTCATCTAGCCAGTGACTTTTTTGGGCTATTGCGCAGTTGGCATGAAGAAGGCAAAAACCGGGAGATTTGGAAGAAATTGCGGCTGGTGGTAGTCCATTCTAATGAGGTTTATATTCCGTTAGAGGCTAATCGATCGCCGTTTAATGTCGGGCTGCCTATTGAACTTAAACCGTTCACTGTGGTACAAGTGCAAACGCTCGCCAATCGATATGGCTTGTCGTGGTCAGTAGAAGATGCCAAGAAGTTGATGGATCTGGTTGATGGTCACCCTTTTCTAGTGCGCCAAGGGTTACATCATATTTGGCACAACAATGTCACCCTAGATGAATTAGTTCAAACACCAGCCAGTGGAGAAGGCATCTACTACGAGCATTTACAGCAACAGTTGTGGTATCTTCAGCAACAACCAGAACTAGCTGAGGTGTTTGCTCAAGCGCTGACACAATCATCCACAGAGTTCGATTTGGTGCAGTTGTCGAAACTGCAAAGTATGGGATTGGTTCATCTACAAGGCAATCGACCCGTTCCAAGCTGTCGATTATATCGTCAGTATTTTCAGTCTCATCGATAGAACAGTGTCTTCAATTACATACAGAATTCAAGCGGAGTCACAAGGGAGTCTGTCATGTTTCCTGTCACGTTTTGTCGTCCTTACCTTAACTCTGATTTAAATAGCACGCACACCAGATTCCCCCACCACCTGCGGCACCTCCCCTTACTAAGAGGTTGAGAAGGAGTTCGCTCTAGCTTCCCTTCTCTCTGCTTGGAAGAAAAGGGTGGGGGAAATGAGGGCTAGACTTACAAACGTGATATGCCCCAGTCAAAACGTTGTCAACGTTTAGGATTTTAAGAAAGTTGCTTAAGATCGGAAAAACTGGCTTATCTTAGGTGGCTTCCCGCAAGTTCCACTCCAATAATTGAATTAATCTTCTCTCTAAGAACAAACCGTATGATTGATCACCGCTAGGGGATCTGTGTACTGCTCATGGGACGTTTTTTTCAACGAAGACTGGTTCAGCCTGCTTATCCTGGTTCCCTGCGAACAATTTTGATTGCAGCGTTTGTGCTGCAAATTCTAGGCCCTGTTGGACTCGTGGGCTATCTCTCATTTCGCAATGGGCAAAAGGCTGTGGAAAATTTGGCGAGTCAGCTAGTGGATGAAGTGAACGATCGCATCGATCAACATTTAACTGATTATTTGAATACCCCACAGCAGATTAATCAATTCAATTTATTTGCTCTCAAAGAAGGATTAATTCGGCTAGAAGATCAACAGCGCCTAGGACGCTACTTTTGGAAGCAAATGCAAGTATTTCCGAATGTTAGTTACATTAATTTTGCCAACGCAGCGGGTGAATTTGTGGGCGTAGGTCGAGAAGATGATGGCGAACTTTTTATTGAGATCATTGACACAAACCATCCAACCGAATATTACCGCTATCGGTTAGATGCGCAAGGAAATCGGCAACAGTTTTTGTGGTCTGAAACCTATAACCCCCATATGGATGAATGGTATAGTGACGCGGTGGCGGCTGGCAAACCCGTTTGGAGCACCATTTATCAGTGGAATGATCAGCCGGAGATCTTTTCGATTTCATCAAGCTATCCGGTTTATGATGAGCAGCGCAACTTAGTTGGCGTAATTGGTGTAGACCACATTCTGTCGCAAACAAATGACTTTCTTAAAAGTTTAGATGTGAGTCCATCAGGCAGAATTTTCATTTTAGAGCGGAATGGGCTGGTGGTGGCTAGTTCTAGTGAGGAGCAAGCTTATGTGCAGATCAATGGCACCTATCAACGGCTCAATGCTGCCAAAAGTCAAGACCCGTTGATCCAAGCTACGACTCGGTATTTGGTTGAGCGCTTTGGTACTCTCGATCAAGTGGTTCACACTCAATTACTACACTTCAATCTGGAGGGCGAACGTCAGTTTGTGCAAGTATCGCCGTGGAACGATCGCTATGGACTCGATTGGCTGGTGGTTGTCGCCGTGCCCGCCTCAGATTTTATGGGACAAATCAATGTCAATACTCGGACTACGATCGGGTTGTGCCTTTTAGCCTTAGTATTAGCCATTGCGATCGCTATCTTTACGGCTCGGTGGGTGACGCAACCAATTTTACGCCTTAATGCTGCCGCCAAAGCTATCGCTAAAGGAAAGTGGGACAAAACAGTATCTATTCAGCGTCGTGATGAATTAGGGGAACTAGCAGATTCCTTTAACGAAATGGCCAGGCAACTAGAAGAATCTTTTACGACGCTAGAGCAAAAAGTAGAAGAACGGACTCATATCTTGTCGCAAACGTTAGAACAACTAAAAACTACACAGGCTCAAATTGTAGCTCAAGAAAAAATGGCGTCCCTGGGAGCTTTAACCGCAGGCATCGCGCACGAAATCAAAAATCCATTAAATTTCATTAATAATTTTGCAGAATTATCGGTGGAATTGACTGAGGAATTAGTTGAGGAAATTAAACGAAGCATTAATTGCGTAGATGAAAATGCTCGATCGTACATGGATGAGTTACTGATGGACTTGCACCAAAACGCTCAGAAAATCCATGAGCACGGCAAGCGAGCAGACAAGATTGTGAGAAGTATGTTGATGCATTCACGAGGAGAGCGATCCGAACGCCAATTAACAGACATTAATGCACTGTTAAATGAATCTGTGAATTTGGCATACCACGGAATGCGAGCACAACATAGCTCATTTAACCTTGCCATCAAACTGGATTTTGATGAAATAGCGCCAATGAAGGTTGTAGCATCAGATATGAGCCGTGTTTTCTTAAACTTAATTAATAATGCCTGCTACGCTACCCACGCTAAAGCAAAGCAGCAACGGAACCTCACTGACGCGTCCTATATCCCCCAACTAACTGTCAGCACTCGCGATTTAGAAACACACGTCAAGATCTATGTCCGCGATAATGGTTTGGGGATTGCTCCTGAAATTCAAACAAAAATATTTGAACCTTTTTTTACCACCAAGCCGGCTGGTGAAGGAACTGGGCTGGGTTTGTCAATGAGCCACAAAATTATCGTGCAGGAACATCAGGGAAAAATTCAAGTTGATAGTGAATATGGGCACTATACCGAGTTTATTATCACTTTGCCAAAAACGATCGAACTCCCAACGCTAATTGAATCGAGGAGAGACGCAGAATGAAAAGAGTCATGATTGTGGATGATGAAAAGGATGTGGAGGTGTTGTTTAAGCAGCGGTTTCGCAAAGAAATTAAGCAGGGACAGGTTGAATTTTGCTTTATGTTTTCGGCCGAGGCAGCACTAGATTATTTAAAACATCATTACCCTGTTTGCTTAGCGTTAATTTTAACAGATATTAATATGCCGGGTATGAATGGACTTGAACTACTTCGGATCATTAAAGAAAGTTTTACGGATTTAACAGTGATTATGGTGACAGCCTATGGAGATGAACAAAACTACCAAACAGCCCTACAATACGGTGCAGATGATTATATTCATAAACCGATCGAGTTCGATCGCCTAAAAGCAAAAATATTTGAATCTTAATTACACCTTGAAAAATTGAATCAATCCCTTTCTTATCCTTTATTCTTTCGCCCTTTTCTTTCATGCCCTCTAAAATTTTAGTTGTGGATGATGAATCAGATTTGGAGATTCTCATTCGACAAAAATTTAGGAAGCAAATCCGTCAACAAGAACTGAATTTCGTGTTTGCCCGCAATGGACTTGAAGCCCTACAAAAAGTGCAGGAAGAACCGGATATCGATGTGGTGTTGACAGATATTAATATGCCTGAAATGGATGGACTGACGCTATTAACTGAACTGAAAGCGGCTCATCCCTTAATTAAGGCAGTGATTGTTTCGGCCTATGGTGATATGGAAAATATTCGCGCAGCTATGAATCGTGGCGCGTTTGATTTTCTAACAAAACCGATCGATTTTCAAGATTTAGAAATTACAACGAGCAAAACATTAGAATATGTGCAGCAAATCAAGGACGCGCTTGAACAAGAACGTTTAGCTCGACAAGCACAAACTGAACTACTGGTTCACTTGCGGCAAGAAATTGATATTCGTCAGCAAACAGAAGAAGCATTACGGGAAAGTGAAGGGCAATTAACGCAGTTTTTGGAAGCATTACCTGTAGCCATTGCGGTACTCGATATTCACGGCAAGCCTGTTTACAGCAACCATTTAGCTGAAGAATTATTGGGGCGAACGAGCGATCCCAATGCCCCAATTGATTCCATTTCGCAAGTGTATCAACTGTACCGTGCAGGCACAGATCAACTATATCCAGTTGAAGAACTATCGGTAGTGCGAGCCTTGCAGGGCGATCGACATACCACAGATGATGTTGAAATTCGACAAGCTCATCGCGTGATTCCCGTAGAAGCGTGGGCAACCCCAATTTACGATCAAAAGGGCAATATCGCCTATGCGATCGTGGCATTCCAAGACATTACGCAGCGACGACAAGCAGAATTGGAACGAGTACGATTCACGCAAGAACTGGAACGTAAAAATCAAGCGTTGCAACAAGCAAAAGATGAATTGGCGATTGCCAATCGAACGCTAGAAGAAAAAGTACAAGAACGAACTCGCGAATTGCTCCAAACACTGGAAATTCTGAAGGCAACTCAGGCTGAACTGGAAATTGAAAACGCACTTCTAAGAAGCGATCGACTGCCTTCTAGCTATGATTATCAAGTGGGTGGCAGTTTACCGATGGATGCACCAACCTATGTGATGCGGCAGTCCGATCGGCATCTTTATCATGCGTTGAAGCTAGGTGAATTCTGCTATGTTCTCAACGCTCGTCAGATGGGAAAATCAAGCCTGCGAGTTCAAATTATGAAACGGCTGCAAGCTGAAGGAATGGTGTGTGCAGCGATCGATATTTCAGAAATTGGCAATCGCCAAACAACGTTAGAGCAGTGGTATGCGGGGCTAGCGTATGGACTATCAAGCAGTCTTGGATTGCTCAATCACGTCAATATTCGGACTTGGTGGCGAGAACATGCCTTTTTGACGCCCGTGCAGCGATTGGGTGAATTTATCAACACTGTTTTGCTAGAAATCATTCCAAATAACATTGTGATTTTTATTGACGAAATTGATAGTGTACTCAGTCTAGATTTTGCCACGGATGATTTCTTTATTCTGCTGCGAACTTGTTTTAATCGTCGCGCCGATCAACCGCGCTATAAACGATTAACCTTTGTGTTGTTGGGCGTGGCAACTCCGTCCCATCTCATTCAGGACAAGAATCGGACTCCATTTAATATCGGACAGGCGATTGAACTCAATGGGTTTCAACTACACGAAGCTCAACCGCTACTGCGCGGACTCACCGATTATGTCCATAATCCTCAAGCTGTATTGAAAGAAATTTTAGCTTGGACGAACGGTCAACCTTTTCTAACACAAAAGCTCTGTAAACTGGTGCGCCATGTCAATCATCGAATTCCAGCCAGCAAAGAGCCTGAGTGGATTGAGCAATTGGTTCGCTCGCAGATCATTGATAATTGGGAAGTGCACGATGAACCAGAACATTTGAAGACCATTCGCGATCGAATACTCAATAACGATCGGTTTAGCCCTGATTTAGTAGTGCGACTGCTGCATCTCTATCAGCGTGTTTTGTGCCAGGAAGCAATTCCTACTGATAATGGCTTTGAACAAACTGAATTGTTGTTGTCTGGACTGGTGAGCAAGCGCGATGGTCAACTGCTGGTAGCAAATCGGATTTATGAAACGGTGTTTAGTTTAGAATGGTGCGATCGAGAGTTAGCAAAACTGAAGACGCGCCATGAGTTGTTATAGTGACCGTTTCTCCGTCAAACTCATACCGAAAGAATTATTCAATGGCTGACCGAATTTGAATTACCGCACAGTGACCGTTAGCGTGAGATCGCTCATTCCCCAAATTTCAAAAAATTGACGAAATAAGATTTGGCTAGCCGCGGTCAAATCGCCGTCAGGCCCAATGACACCACCTTGAATTAACTTTCCCCCATCAGTCTTCAGGTGTAATCGCCATTCACCGTTATCATCTTGCTTCAGCAGCAGCGATCCATTGGCCAAAACTTGCCCTGCTCGACTAATAATTGCACACCGCATACCTGTCCCGTTCCTGTTAAAACAACCCCACAACCTCTTTAGACAGTCACTCGATGCTAACCACTCTCTAGCAACCGGATGAATCAACCTTTTAGCTAAAAAAAGATTGCTCAACCGAAGTACCGCCAGTCCAATCATTACTTCGATGACTATCTATCCTCAATTAGTTAACCACACCAAGGGGAATATCCCAACACTATGCCGTTCTAATTGTTAGACTATCTAAATGTTGATGTTAAAAATACGTTTGTGGCAAGACTCACTCGAAGATCTCAGCCCCTAGAGGCGCTTGGTATGGTCGGCAGTGCGGCGGTAGAAATGCGATCGTTAACCCGCCATTTTGGTAAGTTTACGGCGGTTGATGATCTCAATTTAACGGTGCAGACTGGCGAAATTTTCGGCTTGTTGGGACCCAATGGGGCAGGAAAAACTACGGTAATCAAGATACTGACAACGCTGCTTCCTCCTAGCAGTGGACAGATCTCTATCTCTGGTCTAAATTTGGTGCGACAATCGGCGTTGGTGCGGCGGGTGATAGGCTATGTGCCGCAAGCGCTTTCGGCCGATGGTAGCTTAACTGGTTACGAAAATCTGCTGATTTTTGCCAAACTGTATGATATTCCTCGGGAACAGCGAAAACACCGAATTGCAGATGTGCTGGAACTAATGGGGTTGCAAGCAGCGGCCCATCGGTTGGTGCGGCAGTATTCGGGCGGCATGATCCGCAAGCTGGAAATAGCCCAAGCCATCTTACATCGTCCCCGCGTCTTGTTCTTAGATGAACCGACTGTTGGACTCGATCCATTAGCCCGTAGCCAAGTTTGGGAGTTGGTGACGCAGCTTCAATCTAATTACGGCACGACTGTGGTTCTGACGACTCATTTTCTAGAAGAAGCCAATTATCTCTGCGATCGCGTTTTAATCATGCATCAAGGACAGGCAATTGTTACAGGAACGCCTAGCGATCTAAAAGCTTCACTGGGCAAACCTGACGCAACGCTCGACGATGTTTTTATTCAATATACAGGTGATCCATTAATGTCAGGAACGAACTATCATGAAACCTCAAAACTTAGACGCACGACCCAACGGTTGGGCTAGCGATCGGCCGGGTTGGCAATCAAGCAGTTGGCGATCGATTGGAATGAACAGCATTGAACTGGTGCAAAAAACGGCAGTGGCAGCAGAGTTAGAGATTCGCAAGCTGCGTCATGATCCAAGTGATTTGGTACTGCGATCGGTGCAGCCAGTGTTGTGGCTACTGATTTTTGGGCAGGTGTTTACTCGGGTCCGAGCCATTCCTACTGATGGACTGCCCTATCTTGACTTCATGGCGGCTGGTATTTTGGCCCAAAGCGTCTTGTTTGTCGCTATTTTTACGGGCGGCATGTCAATTATTTGGGAACGGGATTTAGGGATTGTTCACAAATTTTTGGCTAGTCCAATTCCACGAGTGACCTTAGTCCTAGGTAAATCAGCCGCAACGGGGATTCGCAGCCTTTTTCAAATTATCGTCATCTATGGGCTGTCGCTACTGCTAGGCGTTAATCTCAATCTCAATCCGATTGCCGTTCTGTCAACCGTTCTTGTGGTGTTACTAGGTTCTGCCTGCTTTTGTACTTTCTCACTGATTATTGCTTGTTTAGTACAAACGCGAGAACGATTTACCGGAGTGGGACAACTACTAACCATGCCGCTCTTTTTTGCCAGTAATGCCATTTACCCTATCTCGCTGATGCCTGGGTGGTTACAGGTAGTCTCGCAAATTAATCCGCTCACCTATCAGGTAGATGCCTTACGAGCCACAATGTTAGCAGAAGGTTCCAGTACCTATGGTGTGGGGGTAGATGTGTTCATTCTGTTAACAATCGCTACTGTGCTAACGCTGATCTGTAGTCGGCTCTATCCCCGTGTTGCGCGCTAACCTAAGTGGAGCAAAGAGCATACAGATGGGCATACAGCGATCGGTCTCAACCACCCTATCGGAAACCTGTGCAACTACGCTGATGGAAACTGTGCCGTTGCTGATGCAGGTGATTCGAGCCGACATGCGGGCAATTGGGGCAACAACGCTTTCAGTTCCCCAATTTCGCACGCTGGCATTTCTCGATCGGCATTCGGGAGCTTCGTTGTCTGATTTGGCCGACCATTTGGGTGTAACGGCGGCAACCGCCTCCGCTACGGTTGAAAGGCTGGTGCAACAGAATTATGTACAGCGCCTTTCCCATCCCCAAGAGCGTCGCAAAGTAGTATTAAGCCTAACTGAAGTTGGACTGCAACACCTCCAGCAGGCGCGCAGTCAAACTCGTCGTCAGATTGCGGCTCTTCTCGATCGATTGTCTGAGGATCAACTGCTGCAAATTGATCAAAGCTTACGATCGCTGCAACAAATTTTTGAACTGAGGTTAAACGATCCTGAAAGCAGCGCGTAGGCAGAGCTTTATAAATTGGATGAAGGATAGAATGGAATGCCTGCCAGAACAGGAGTTATGAAACTAAACTTGTCCTAATTACCTCTGCAACGGTTATCCATCCCAAGCACTTGTCATACTCCATTTCAAAGCCACCGCTGAGTTGAACCTACCAACGGCTGGTGTCTTTTTTATATTTAGTTTTTATAGTCAGCTTTTATATCCAGCCTGGGTGTGCATAAGACCAATCAGCCAATCGTTGTAAAGGCAAGCAACCGTTCAAACAGGCAAGGGGGCGTTGCTTTTTTCTTTGAGATTGCAGTTTTGTGAATCTATCGTGGTAATCCCATGAAAGCGAATTTTCTCACTCGAACCAACAAGTTGGCTGAAAGGAGGAATGAATCTGTTTTTAATAAATTTTATTGTGTCAACAAGAGTATATGCTGATTAGCTGACAACACTCGATTCCCCTCACTTTAAATCTCTCTCCCAGAGTAGGAGAGGGACGTTGAAAACTCTCAACTGTTTCAACTCCCCGTCGCCCAAGGTTGGGAGAAGGGGTTGGGGGATGAGGGGGTAAAGAAAAGAGTTGTCAGTCAATCAGGGATACATGTTCAACCTATCATCTTCGTTTTTCATCGGAGGACATGACAGTGCGAACCGATTTGAATACGATTGCGAGCCATCAAGGATTTCAAAACACGCTAGAACAAATAAATTTTGCACCTGTTGTTGATGTTCTTTGGTCGAAACACCAATGGACACCGCTACAAATAAAACAAGGAATTAATCAGTACAAGCAATTGCTGTTTCTACTGTACTGCTATCCCCATGAAGCAATCGTCCCCGATCGAGAGACCGATCAAGTAATCCATGCGCATATTTCAACTAAGGATCAATACATGGCCGATTGTGAGGTATTATTCAATCGAGCTTTAGAGCACGAACAGGGGTTTGGAACACGAGGCAACATTGATCAACTGGCTTGGCTATATACATTCCATCGCACTCAACGTCGGATAGCGCAGCAGTTTCATCAAGAGCCAACACTTTGGCTACACCCCGCATACTGCGTACTACGCCCAGAACCAACGTAGGCACCAGCACATAGGATCGTTACTTACCCCGTCCCAATTTGCAGAGTTTGAAGCAAGCTATTCAGTTCTCTGGCTTCTGAAGGCATATCTAACCGTCTGAAACAATTAATGGCTTCTATTGCCCAGTGTTGAGCCGCCGCTCGATCGCCTTGAGCCATGGCTAAATTCGCCAGCGATCGCTGATAGAAGGCTGTTTGATAAGTGCCACGCTCAGATTCAGCAATCTGTAGCCCTTGCATCAACAGGTGAGTCGCTACAGTCCATTTCCCTTGCTGAATGGCAATATCTGCTAGCCAATTACGACTGCGCCAGATTACCCGCTGCCAGTTTATAGCTTGGGCACAATCTAAGGCAGTTTTAAAGTGAAACTCGGCTGATTCATACGCCCCTGCATGAAACTGTACCCGTCCTTGGTAGTAATGAATTCGGCTTAGCTGCAACAACCGTTCTGTCTCACTTAAAGGATGCCGTTCCAGTAGTTGCATCGCTTGTTCAAACCACGGCTGAACGGTTTCAAACTGCGCTTGATGAACCCGCAGTGCCATGATGTTAACCGCTAGATTTAATTGAAATTCTAAGCTTTGATGATGGCGTAGAGACCAAGCTTCGACATAAAGACGATCGGCTTCCTGAAAATATTCGGGTTGTCCCAAGGCTGTCAGCAGCCAACCTCGACTGGACATCACCTCGGCAGCAACAGCCAGATCACGCTGTTGAGCCGTTTGAATCAGCCAATCCATCCATTCAAAGTGCTCATTCCAACATTTCGATCGGTCTTTACGATCGCCTCGAAGATAAATATGTGCTTCAAATGATTTCCAGAGTGTGTAGAGTTCGTTGTATCGTCCTTCATGCATACACCATTCAATTATTGGCTGAATGTTACCCCATTCTGCTTCTAAAACATCATCTTGAGTTTTCCAATCCCACCCATGTTCTCTTTTGTGCGTTTGAGCTAATTTCAAACACCAATTGAGCCAGCGCTCTCGAATGTTCTGCTCGAATACTGGATAGTTTTTTAGTTCTGCGATTGCATATTCACGAGTTAGAGGCAATAAGCTGTAAAGATTGCTATCAAGTACAATCAAAGATAATTCCTGAAGTTGAACCAAAGCTCGCTCTACAACGTTTCCTGATGAATTTTCGATCGAAGAAACATTTGAAAAATCTTCTGGCAGCGAAAGTTCAATCCACATCTCTCGTGAAATTGGTTGTGTAAATAATGAAAGCGACATCAATAATTGATGAGCGAGTTGTCCTTGAATGAGCGCAACTGAATGTTCAAAACAAAAGCGAGCTAAATCTCCATTTGCTTGTGTCAACTGCTCTAAAACATAGTCTGCTGAATATCCACCTGCTATTTGTCCAACCGCATAGTGAATGGCAATCGGAATTCCACCTGTTCGTTCATATAGTTTATATAGATTAGTTTCAGTAAGAGTAATTTTCTTTTCCTGCGTTTCATGATAGATGAGTTGCAAGGCATCAGTTTTAGTGAGAACAGATAGATGTAGCGGCAAAAAAATTCCTTGCTTGCGCGTGGTAATAATAGCTTTGACTGTCGGAGGCAAGTCGCAGTATAAGAATGACAAAACATCTTGTGGGTTTTCGATCGTTTCCAGATTGTCGATGATCAACAGCGTCTGAAAACGGGCTAGTGCATCTTTTACAAGTTCGATTTGATCTTCAATGCTTTTACCCGTCGTATTAATGTCACCCAAGACACGAGCAATCTGTTGAATGATGTCCTTCAATGTCCGCTGAGGACGGCTAATTCGTTGCAGCAGGCTGAAGGAGGTTAGGAAATGCTGTTTGGCTGATGTGAAAACGATGACATCAAATGTTGGAGCTTTCTGAAACCAATCATCAGCACTATGAGCCGCACATAGACATCGGTATGCAACTTCTACGACTAAAGAGGTTTTCCCAACTCCACCAATACCATCTACGCTTATTAGACGCGCTCTATGTTGAGGTGAAAGTAACTCTAAGAGTTGAGCGATTTCCTGTTCTCGTCCAACAAATGTACTACAAGTGTGGGCTGGCAAATTATGCCGGGTAGAGGTCGAGGAGGTAGATAATGCAACTGAATTTGGCGATAGTGAATTTTCATAAGGCTCTAATGCACCGATCGAATCGGATACTCGATTGCGTTGCTTCGTCCGATCGATCGGTGGCTGCATTAAATTCTTTAAGTTCTTCAACACCAAGGGAACAGTTCTGATACTAACCTTTTGCCCGGTTGCTTCTGATAACAATTTCCAAAGTTCTGGGCAGAACAGTCGTTGCACTGTTAAATCCGAATAGCCCTCCAATCTAACCTCTTTTAATTTTCTACCATCAATAACTTGTTTAAGGATTTCTTTCTGATGAATGGTTAAAGTTTTACCAGTTGCTACGGACAAACATTCATCAGCAATCTCTATTAGTTCTAGAATTTCGGAGATGCTCATAATGACTTTTAAAACCCTGTTTTTGCTTAGAATAGCTTGAATTATTTGAAAAATTTGATAAATACAACTTTTTCTCAATATTTCAATTGAAACTTATGATTTTTTTGAACAAAATCATTTTCTTCATTTTTTATCAAGTCTTCTCCATTCAATTGAAGATTTTGAATTACATGCCTAAATATGATTGATATTTTCTGCACAAAATGAACTATTTATCCAGTACTCTGCAAGGATAGGACAGATAGATTCCTCAGTGGCAGAGCGGTAACAGCAGGTTCAGTGACAGAAACGATCGATTCTCTTACCACGTTTGAGTAATGGGATGCTTCGTTAGCCGAGGTAAGTAGTTTGGACTAGTCCAAAGATCGCGTGAGCATTCTGTACAGATGAACGGGTAGTTAGAGTGCTACATTCCACTGAGATTTAGGCTTGTGCAAATTGAATTTGTGCGACAGGAATATATGTACTACTCATATTTGTTTATCTTTTGCAGAACTTTAGTTTTTTCTGTATTTACAGCATCTTGTTTCTTTAAGGTGAAAAATTTTTCCCGCTTTGTTCTTACAATTCATCGCTTTGAGATTCTACCAAGTTCGATTGTAAAGATTACTGGTATCTCTATTGTAGGATTAGAGTTACTAGTTATTGGTTTTCTATTCAGCCATTCATTGATCGCATTTGGACTAGCAACGGTTTTGTTAATTCTATTTACATTGGCTTTGATCTCAAGTTTGTGGCGTAACCTTAAGATTCAATGCAATTGTTTTGGAACGAGTCAACATCCCATCTCTTCGATCGATTTAGTACGAAACGCTATCTTTCTAGTGTGTTCCAGTGTCGGTGGTTGGTTGGCGCTTCAACCCCACATGCAGGTAAAACTCTCATTTGTAGATTCAGTATCCGCTAGCTTCATAGCTCTTATTTTCACACTAGTATTGTCAAACTTAAGTGAGCTTTACTACCTGTATGATCCTGCCAAGGTGCGGAGCTAGATATCACGTTAGGAATCGATTTGACTTAGAAATTTACTTCGACTTGTACGGAGAAAAATTGTAATGATGTCTTTTTCTATTGCAAATTCAATCTTGCAGTGGAGTGCTATCCTACTCAATCTGCTGCTAACCATTGCTCTGCTACGCCAATTTAATCAGCTTTCTGATTCAATAGCAGAGTTTAGCGGTATGGAATCTGGATTGGAAACAGGAAGCCGTGCCCCGGATTTTGAAGCAGAGACATTGACAGGAGAAACCCTAACATTAGCAGATTACATGGGGAAAGTGGTATCTTTTATCTTTGTTTCAACTCACTGTGACGCCTGTATCGATAAGTTTCCTGCCTTAAATGCCTTTGCTGATAAAGCGAAGCAAGCAGGAGTAGAGGTGGTGCTTGTCAACACCGACGACGACAAAGGTACGATCGCAGGGCTAGTTCAGAAGCACGGAGTATCACTGCCAGTTTTAGTGGCCCCTATTGAAAGTAATCCGTTTGCCAGAAATTACCGTGCCGAAGCGGTTCCTTCATACTGCTTACTGAATCCAGACAGCTACATTGAATCGGCTGGATTACTTGGGCCCAAGTGGGAGAAGCAGATAACACAAGCTTGGACAACTGTGTGATTCCGTCCATGAAGAGAGGTGCAATCAAAGTATAACCTGATTTGAGAGATTAATTTGATACGGAATAGGCTACTGTATGTAGTAATTTCGTCACGCTAGGTATCATTCACCAATGAAGGATAAGCCCCATGAACAAGCTAACAAACAAGCTATTTAGCAAGGTACTTGATCTGACTCAAGCCTCCAACCCCCTGGTTAACCTTGCTGATGCACTTTTGAGTCATTTGGTTCGCAAGGATACGGCGGCTGCGTCCTGCTACATTTCCTACGGTAGGTGCTTCTACAGCTACTACTATTATGCATATATTCAGCGCCGTTGGAGGTGCTGTTATACCTGGTGGGGTAGACGCTGCCGCTATTTAGGACTCTACTACTGCTAGGGTGAGACCGAGACGGTTAGCACCTGGGCTAGTTCTATATGCCTATGGCAGGTGGGTCGCTAGTGGCAGCCTACCGCTAGCGATCTGTCTTAAAACAACTTACGAGTGAACTCGTTCCACCGTAAATCAATGCAACTCATTGGAATTGTAGTTATTGTTAGTTTGCTGATTGGCGTAGGAGCAACTGCGTTCCTACGCTTTTGCTTCACTATCACAACAGTCTGTGGCGACAGCATGTCCCCCGCCTTAGAAGATGGCGATCGACTACTGACCTTTAATCTTTTGCCTCACCTTTGGTTGCAACACGGGCAAATCGTAGTTGGGGAATTAGAAATGCTGAACGTGTCACCTGCCATCAATCACGCATTCTCAGAATATATCAATACGTCAGAACCGGGGGAGTTAGATCTCATTCCGTCTGAAGCGGAACTGCTTGGTCAAGTCGATGTAAAAGTAGAGATGGAACCAGAGTCCTCTAAATTCATCAAACGCATTGCTGGCTTATCAGGCGATACAATCACGATTTCTCTCTCTAGCTTACATGCATTTATGCAAGCCATGCTGAAAGAGCAAGGTAATGCTGAAGGCAATGTTGTTTGGCAGGTGCCAGACAATCACTGTTTTGTTCGGGGAGACAGTTTAGTTTGCGCAGATTCATTATTGGTTGGTCCAATTCCAATCTCTGCCATCACTGGCATTGTGATTCTGAAGTTACCACATGCATCATCAAACAGCTTGACTCAACCATTGCTTTAATGGATTAACTCGTTTAAATCACAATCCTTTGGACCGTTTTTGTGTAAATGTTGAAAACCCTTGCCGCGTCACAAATTTCGGTCCTCTTCCTCAATCCCTCTCCTAACGTGAGAGAGAGCTTTCAATCCGGTTCCCCTTCATCCTTTTGGGGAGAAGGGGTTAGGGGATGAGGGCAGCTTGGCACAAAAGCGTCCGGACTACTCAAATTACTCAAATTTTTATTCTTTTTCGGATTACACAAATAGAGTGATATTGATATGTGGCACTTTCTACAATCCGTTACGCAATTGGTTAAATTCGTTTGGCGATCGCATCCACTTGGTTGTGTAGTAGCAGTCATTCTAACAATCTTACAGGGTTTAATTCCGCTGGCTAATGCCTGGGTTCTCAAAGTCTTGCTTGACTGGTTAGCAGAGCAATTTGCTGGGCAGAAGGATATTATTAATGAGCAATTGATGGGACTGCTGATTGCCCAAACCGTATTGATTGTGACGGCGGCAATGTTACCAAATGTCAGTCGATATCTAAACGCAGAACTGGGGCGACGGCTCACAATATCCATTCAATCCTCTGTTTATCAGAAAATTAATCAGTTCCGTGGTATCGCTCACTTCGAAAATCCAGAAGTTTACGACACAATTCGGTTAGCTGAAGAAGGAGCAGAGCAAAGTTCTGGACAAACGTTGCAGGTTCTCACAGACTTAATTCAATCCCTGGTGACGCTCTTGAGTTTTGTCAGTGTCTTAATTTCCTTTAACCTCTTCTTAGCCAATCTAGTCCTGTTGGCGGCTCTGCCGCAACTGATTACCCAACTTCAGATCGGACGACAACGATTCGGTTTGGCATATGAACTTAGCCCCACGGAGCGCCGCAAGCATTACTACAGTTTTTTACTGTCCGATGTTTATGCAGTCAAAGAGGTGCGATTGTTTGGATTGGGAACGTACTTTCTAGACAAGCTACTACAGCTATATCAACGTACTCACCATGCAGAACGCCAGCAACAACAACGGGAACTTCGTTGGGAATTGGGATTAAATATAATATCTAGTATCGTTGCCAGCATTGCCTTTGTAATTGTAGTCTCTGCTGCTTTCGCAGAGCGGGTGTCCTTGGGCGACATCATGCTATACGTTAACGCTGTCACCTCAGTGCAAATGGCATCCGGTCGTTTGATTGGAGCGATCGCAGGCTTGAGTGAAGGAGTTTTATTTTACTCTTTCTTTGAGAAACTGTTAAATTTATCACCCGATCTCCCGGTTCCAGCTACACCCTATCCTGTTCCTTCGCTTTCATCCGGTATTGAATTACGGAATGTGTCGTTTCGCTATAGCGATCATCATCCCTGGATTTTACGCGATGTAAATTTGCAAATCCCGGCTCATCATTGTTTGGCGCTAGTCGGGCTGAATGGTGCCGGCAAATCAACGCTAGTGAAGTTATTAACGCGATTGTATGACCCCACGATCGGACAAATTTTGTGGGATGGCATTGATATTCGCGAATTCGAACCAGATGAATTTCGTCGCCATATCAGCACGATTTTTCAAGACTTCATGCACTATGATTTGACCGTGCGAGAGAATATTGGACTCGGAGATCTAAGCCGCATTCAGGATATGCCGTGGATACAAAAAGCGGCAAAACAAGCCAATATTCATGAAGAGATTTTGCGCTTACCGCATGATTATGAAACAGAAATTACTCGCATGTTTGCCGAGGAAATGACGGGAGAAAAAGCAGCAGGGATTGATTTGTCGGGGGGACAATGGCAGCGCATCGCCACGGCTCGGATGTTTGCCCGTGAAGCCGATTTGCTGATTTTAGATGAACCCACAGCGGCCCTAGATGCCCAAGCAGAATACGAAACCTATAGCCATTTCAAACAACTGATGGCCGATCGCACCAGTTTGTTAATCTCTCACCGCTTCAGCACGGTGCGGATGGCCGATGCCATTGCCGTACTGGAAGCTGGCCGGATTGTAGAATATGGCTCTCATGAAGCGTTGATGCGATCGAATGGCACCTATGCTAAACTCTATCGTCTGCAAGCTGAGAGCTACATGGATTCACCGCAGCCTCATTCACCAGCATCAGTATAGATCTAGAGCATCTGATAATCACCGAGATACCTGCATCTCCAATTGCATCATTAAATTTGCAGTCATTGAGCCTGAATTTTGCGTCAAGTTTGCTAGCCTATTGGGATAGTTTATGCAACATTTAACTCTGAAAAACGTGAAGCTGCCAACGCGCTGGGTCACTGGAGTTTTGCTTTCCGGTTTGCTAGGCTTTTTGGTCTACTTAGCTGTGGTCGTGCGTCAGTCAGCCTCGCAATCCACTGTGCAGTTAGATACTGTTGAAGTCACAACGTCCGATTTGACAGTGCGCTATCCGGTTAACGGTGTGGTGCAAGCCGTGCGAACCAGTAAGCTGAGTCCCGATCGCGAAGGACAAATTATTGAGTTGTATGTTGAAGAAGGCGATTCAGTGGTGCAGGGACAAGTCGTTGCCCGCATGGATAGCCAGGAAGTGCAGGCACAAGTGCGGCAATATGAAAGCGCACTAGCTCAAGCCCAAGCAGAGCTAGCCCTTAAACAAGCGGGGAATCGTCCTCAAGACATTGCCGAAGCCGAAGCAAGGGTGGCCACCGCCGAGGCAGAAATTGCTCAGGCCCAAGCCAAAGCAGTTCGCACTCAGGAAGAATTACAGCGCAACCAACGCTTGGCCGAGCAAGGAGCGATCTCGCAAAGTCAATTAAGTGAGTATGTGGCCGAAGAACGAGAAGCCTTGGCAGCCCTGGAAGCGGCTCAGTCCAGATTACGAGAACAGCAGCAGAACCTCGATCGCCTACGGGCAGGAACTCGCAGTGAGGAAATTGCTCAAGCCGCAGCCCGGGTGGCCGAAGCGCAAGCACAGTTGCAATCCTATCAAACCCAACTAGCCAATACAGAAATTCGAGCACCATTTTCGGGCATCATTACGCGACTGTTTGTTCAGGAAGGAGATTTTGTTACCCCCACAACATCAGCGTCATCTGACGAAAGCGCGACTTCGGCTTCGATCGCAGAACTATCATCTGGGCTAGAAGTAGAAGTGAAAGTGCCAGAAGCTAGTATTGGGCGACTACAAGTGGGACAACTAGTGGAAGTTCGCACCGATGCTTTTCCCGACGAGGTATTTCAGGGACGCCTGCGCTTGATTGCACCGCGAGCTATCAAGGAAAATAATATTACCTTTTTTAGAACTAAAGTTGAACTAATTAATGGACACGATCGCTTGAAACTGGGAATGAATGTAAAGCTGGACATTTTAGGACAACAGATTAGGAATGTATTAGTGGTTCCCTTAGCGGCAGTGGTAACACAACCTAATGGCGAGACGGGTGTATATGTATTAGATGAGTCGAATCAAAGCCAACTGCGATCGGTGAAGGTAGGTGTCACTGCCGAAGATCAAATTCAAATTATTGAAGGTGTGGCTGAAGGAGAACGCATTCTGTTAAGCTCACCGACTGATCAATCAGAACCTTCAGAAATTAGTCCGGCTTTTTAAGCACTCTGAATAATGAGCTAAGTTTTTTAGGCGTTGCTGAATTCATGTATGACCTGATAACCTTTATCCCGACTGTAAGGGTGTTTCGCGAAACGTACCTACGAGATTTATACTTCCAAGCAGCATCGCCGTTTTTTATTACTTAAAACAAACGATTACCAAAACGATGAACATACTAGAGAACGCCAGAATTGCCCTAAAAACTTTAGTGAATAACAAACTGCGCAGCGGTTTAACGATGCTAGGAATTCTGATTGGAAATGGTTCAATTATCCTTATGGTAGGTATTGTCCAAGGAGCACAAAACTATACCTTGAAGCAAATTGAATCCTATGGCGTTAATCTACTCAGTATCTTTCCAGGAGGCGGTGAGGTTGGTAGCTGGAGCGCCGAGGAGACCTGGAGATTGGTGCTAGCCGATGCGGATGCAATTCGCAGCTATGCTCCTGCTGTAGACCGAGTAGCCCCTCAGATCTCGTCATTTCAGCTTGCTACCTACCGCGATCGCAGCACGCAACCGAACATCACGGGCACAACGCCTGATTTCTTGTTTGTGCGCAATTTTCGAGTAGCGAGTGGACGATTTTTTGATGAAACCGAGCAACAGCAGAATGCAGCGGTGATTGTCCTTGGTTCTATTCCGGCGCGTCAGTTGTTTGGGCATGAGCATCCTTTGGGGCGCGATGTACAAATTAACAACATCAGCTTTCGTGTGATCGGTGTGTTGGAATCGAAGGGATCGCTCAATGGCATCAACCAAGATAATACAGCACTGGTGCCAATTACGACGCTGGCGGCTCAAGTCGATGGACGATCGTCTCCCTATGGTATTCCGCTAGATTCCATTGAACTTTCGGCAAATGATCCGCAAAGTGTGAAAGCCGCCGAGTTTCAAGTCACCAATCTTCTGACGCGCCGTCATGGTAAGAAGGACTTTACGATCGAAACTAATAAATCGTTTCAAGACTTGGTCAATCAAGTGGGAAGCGTTTTGAGTTTAATGTTGGGTGCAATCGCCAGCATTTCGTTGGTGGTGGGCGGCATTGGCATTATGAACATTATGCTGGTGTCTGTGACCGAGCGAACTCAGGAAATTGGAGTCCGCAAAGCGGTTGGAGCGACCCAGCATGTCATCTTGATGCAGTTTTTGATTGAGTCGATTGTTTTATCAGTAGCAGGCGGCTTAGCGGGTGTTGCGCTGGGTGTTGGAGGGGTCGCGTTGGTGTCGCTTGTGACGCCGCTTACGCCTACGGTGTCGATCGTGGCGATCGTGGTTGCTATCGGTGTTTCCGGCAGTATTGGTTTGATTTTTGGTGTCGTTCCGGCCCAGCGGGCGGCTCGGCTTGATCCGATTGTGGCGTTGCGCAGTGCCTAAGTCTCATTGCGCCAACGGTGATTGATCATAGTGCTGCAACAGGTCGGCTGGATCGTTGTAAATGGCGATCGCCCCAGCTAATTCATCGTCGCTAAAACCACCACATCGCATGGCAATCATCCTAACGCCTGCCTTGCCCGCTGCCTCAATATCGTAGGGAGTGTCTCCCAGCATTACCACCTGATTGGGATCAAACTTGCTTTTCTGTAACGCCGCTTCAATGATACCTGGAGCGGGTTTTGATTCATCGGCATCAGCAGAAGTTGTCGCTTCATGCAATAAGTCATCAACCTGGGCCGCCTTCAGCAAAAGATCTAATTCTTCAGGTTTTGCAGAACTGGCGATCGTTAATTTTAATTCTTCTGCTTGCAATTTCAGTACTAGATCGCGAGAACCGTTGGCAGACACAATTTTCTGTCCTAGTTCGTTCAAAATCAACGCTTTACGGCGATCGGCGATCGCTTTACCATCCCCATCTTCATCATTTAAATCAGGAACAAGTAGAGGAATCACATGATCTCCACCCATACCCATTAGCGGTCGAACCTGTTCAAAGGCAATATCGTAACTAAAGGCAGCAAACGCTTCTACCCACGCCTGAGCATGAATATCATTGCTTAAAACGAGTGTTCCATCAATATCCAAAATAACACCTTGCAAAGCCATGCTCATTTCTCCTAGGGTTAGCGAACGTGGTTAATACCAACTGCAATGGATTCAAATATTACTTCAAACATTAATTCAAAAATTGGTTTCAAACTTGTTTGAAATGGTTATTGCCAAACTATTTCTCATTATTTACCCACCTGAGCCGCTCGATTCGATTGCACCAGAGCCAGCCCAATCAGCACCAATATTACACCCGATGCTAAAAAACTCAGATCCCACAGCAGTTGATTGGGACCCGGCTTAAGGTGATGAATCCCCAACAGATGATGATCGAGAATGCCTTCAACGAAATTAAAAACGCCAAACCCAATCAGCATTGCTCCTAATAACACCCGCCCAGACCAAGAAGGTGACTGTTGACCAGCCCGCCATAGCAGAAATAGTCCTAATAACGTCATCAGCCAGTCAAATAGATGAAACAAGCCATCGCCAATGGTGTTTAGTTCCAAACCAGCTACCGTCATATCGGTTTTGATGCTAGAAAACATGTGATGCCATTGCAACAGTTGATGAAATATGATCCCATCAAAAAAGCCACCTTGCCCCACTCCCAGCACTAGCCCTGCCACAATTAGCGGACGATCGCTCGTTCGATTATGATTTTCGTCAAGCGTAACGTTTGGTTGGGATGCAACATTAGGAGAATTCATTATGCTTTGTCTCAATCTTGTTTCAATTTCATTTCAATAGCGCTCTCAACAATCGCGCTGCTATTTTGAGCCTAGCGTTCTCATTGCAATCATGCCCCTATCTAAGGAAGCAAAAAAGAGCCAAACTCAATCGAATTGAGCAGAAAACCAGTAATCGCCATCACAATGCACCGCTTTATCGAGTTTGAAAGATATTTTGCACCATTTTTTTGTTGCTATTTGTCGCGGCTCGATCAAGTTCTGCGATTTCTCCGTCGCTGAGTTGCCAACCCAACGCACCCAAATTTTCTTTGGCTTGTTCGATCGTTTTTGCTCCAGGAATTGGCAGGGTTCCTTTGCAAATGCACCAGTTCAGCGCCACCTGTGACATACTTTTGTTTCTGTCCTCAGCAACATCGCGCAAGCAAGCTAACAGCGATTGAATGCCAGGTAAAAGTTGTCGAAACAAAATACCACGAATGCCTCTAGGAAAGGGTCCATTTTCTGAATATTTACCCGTCAACAACCCTAGCGCGAGAGGACTGTAGGCAATGAGCTTAATACCCAGTTCATCACACAGATCTTTTAGCCGTAATTCTGTAACTGGATAAGTCGATAACAGGGAGTACTGTACTTGCAGGGTGGCGATCGGAACATGGCGCTCGGCAAAGCGTTGATGCACCCATTTCAACCGTCTAGGCCCATAGTTGGATAATCCCACTCCCTTGACGGTTCCCTGTTCATACAAATCCGCTAATCCATCCAGTAATGCTTTTTCTTGCCAGGGGGCATAGTTGGCCGTAGACCAGTGCATCTGCACCAAATCTACCGGCCTACCCAACCGTTTTGCAGAAGCTTGACACGCCGAAATCATCGATTGCCGGGTTAACCGCCAGGGATAAGCCGCCAGTTTCGTTGCGATACAAATTTTTTCACTATTAATAGTATTCGCCGAGCGAAGATAATCGTGAGTAAATTGCCCCAACAGTTTCTCACTTTGTCCATTTAGCCGTCCGGTGCCATAGGAATCACCTGTATCAAAGAAGGTGACACCTTGATTCACACAAAGATTGAACACAGCTTGCAGTTGAGTGTTCATACTTTCGTCATAGCCCCAGAGCAGACGATTTCCCCAAGCCCAGGTTCCACAGCCCATTAATGGCAGAAAAAGCGATTCTTTTGTCATAGTTGATTTACCCTAATTTAGTTATTCTGCATACTCGGATAATTCCAACCATCGTTCAGTTGCAGAATCGATCGCGTCAGTCAATGCTGCCAAGCGTTCGGTTAATTTCTGCATTTCTGTAAAGTTACTAGGAGGGTGATTATAAAGCAAATTTTCAAGTTCGGATTTCTCTGTTTCCATCTCAGAAATTTGATTTTCGAGGGCTTCGTATTCTCGCTTTTCTTTAAATGATAATCTTCGTGGCTTATTTGACTTTACGGTAGCAGAACCAAGCATTTGGGCAGAGCTTGTGCTTCGGCTTGCTTTCTTTGTCTTTTCTTGTTCCTTCTCTATCTTCTCGATTTCTGCTGCTTCGGCTTTTTTACAATCCAAATAAACAGAATAATTACCAGGATATTGCTTAAGATGGCCATCCTCCTCAAAGGCAAAAATGGTATCTACTGTGCGATCGAGAAAATAGCGATCGTGAGA
Organism: Thermocoleostomius sinensis A174; assembly: GCF_026802175.1. NCBI lineage: Bacteria > Bacillati > Cyanobacteriota > Cyanophyceae > Oculatellales > Oculatellaceae > Thermocoleostomius > Thermocoleostomius sinensis. The sequence continues at coordinate 1,163,109 of NZ_CP113797.1, forward strand.
TACAACAATGACACAGCCATTAAAATCTTCTAAATACTCTTCTAAAACGGCAAGAGTTTGCACATCTAGATCGTTCGTTGGTTCATCTAAAATTAGTACATTGGGAGCACTCATCAACACTCGTAGCAGAAATAGGCGGCGTTTTTCACCCCCAGATAGTTTATGAATCGGGGCATATTGTTGACTAGGCGGAAACAAAAATCGCTCTAGCATTTGTGATGCTGTAATGACGCTGCCATCGGCAGTTTTGACCAATTCTGCTATGTTTTTCAGATAATCGATTACTCGTTGATTGCTGAATTGGGCTAGATCATCAGAATGTTGATCAAAATAGCCAATATGAATTGTCGAACCAATTTCAACGGTTCCTGCATCGGGTTCTACCCGCCCAGTGATGATGTTCATCAACGTAGATTTACCCGATCCATTGCTGCCAATGATGCCAATTCGATCTTCAGGATTGAATAGGTAAGTGAAATCCTGAATGAGCGTGCGTTCGCTATAGGTTTTATAGATGTTTTTTAACTCAATTACTTTCTTACCAATACGCCGACCAGCCGTAGAAATTTCGACTTTGCCTTGCGTTTGCTTAAATTCTTGCTGCTGCATATCGCGAATGCGATCGATCCGCGCCTTTTGTTTAGTGCTACGGGCCTTGGGGCCTCGCTTCAGCCATTCCAACTCACGTCGTAATATTCCTGCATGTTTTCGCTGACTACTGACTGCCGCTTCTTCAGCTTCGGCTTTTTTTTCTAGAAAGTAGGCATAATTGCCCGCATAGGTATAGAGATCCCCCCGATCGATCTCCAAAATTCGATTCGTAACCCGATCGAGAAAATAACGATCATGTGTAATCAGCAGCAGCGCACCCCGATACCGATTTAAATAGCTCTGTAACCATTCCACCGATAAAGCATCCAGGTGGTTAGTTGGCTCGTCCATCAACAGCACATCCGGATCAGATAATAAAGCCGTTGCCAACGCGATGCGTTTGCGATAACCGCCAGAAAGTGCGCCAATTTTAGCCTCAAAATTTTCAATGCCCAATTTGCTTAAAATCACCTTGGCATGGGTTTCAAGTTCCCAAGCGCCCACAGCATCCATGCGCTCTGATAGGTTGGACAGTTGCGCCATCAGCCCGTCTAAATCACCTTGCCCATGCGCTAACTTATCCGATAATGCTTCGTATTGCCGCACCAAGTCCATCTGCTCACCCGTATCGGCAAACACCTGCTCTAGCACCGTGCGATCGGCGTCCAAATCGGGCTGTTGCGGCAGGTAAACAATTTTGACGCCGGCATTAACCCACAATTCGCCACGGTCGATTGGCTCTAGTCCTGCAATCATCTTGAGTAAGGTAGACTTTCCAGATCCATTGGTGCCAATTAGCCCCACCTTGTCGCCTTCTTCCAGGCTAAAGCTGGCATTCCGCAACAATTCCTTAATGCCAAAATCTTTCTGAACCGATCGCAATGTCAACAGTGCCATGAGCCTTTCAAGTTCTATCCCCATCAGTCTAGCGCCTGCTGCAAGTTGGTTGAGCGGGTAGCGATCGGGAAGATTTACAACAGAATCTGAATCTGTCAATCTAACAGATAAATCTAAGATCTAGACTGAGGAAAAGCGTTGCTAAGAGCGAACTCATGCGAAGCAGTGTCATAAAACGAAACTCTGTGCATTTGCTGGGGCAAGGATCACAAACCATTGTCTTTGCCCATGGGTTTGGTTCTGATCAATCGGCGTGGCGACATCAAGTTGCTGCATTTCAGGATACTTATCGCATCGTTCTATTTGACCATGTGGGGGCGGGGCAATCTGACCTGTCAGCCTACAGTCCGCTTCGTTACAGTTCGTTACACAGCTATGCTGAAGACTTGTTAGAACTGTGTGTGGAATTAGAGCTATCTCAAATCATTTTGGTGGGGCATTCCGTCAGCGGCATGATTAGCTTGCTAGCGGCGCTTGTAGACCCGAAACGTTTCAAACAACTGATTTTTGTTGGTGCATCTCCTCGCTACCTGAATGATGCGGCGGCTGGTTATGTTGGGGGCTTTGAGCAAGCTGATCTCGATGCGCTCTATGCTGCCATGTCTTCAAACTACCATGCCTGGGTAAGTGGCTTTGCTCCGTTGGCCATGGGCAACCCCGATCGGCCGGAGTTGGCGTTAGAATTCGCTAAAACCCTCTCTGCCATTCGCCCAGACATTGCCCAAGCGGTTGCCCGCGTGATTTTTCAATCTGACCACCGAGCCGAGTTACCAAAGCTTATGGTTCCGACGGTGATTCTGCAATCCAGTGATGACATTGCCGTTCCCACCTGTGTGGGGGAATATATGGCGAATTGGATTCCGTACTCAACTCTCATTCATATCAACGCCAAAGGACATCTACCTCACCTGAGTGCTCCTGATGAAGTCACTCGAACCCTTGCTCAATGTTTCGTCACCTAGTTTCACACGATAGGATAGCTACTCGATCGATCAATCGGCCCGAGCGGTTGCCGACGTTTACCCCTGCGGTGCTAGGTTTAACGATCGCGCTTTTGGGAATTGCCGCGTTAGCTGGAGTGGCTCCACTGTTGCTGCTGGCTCCAATCTGTTTTGCCAGTTGTACCCTGTCTCGACACTCGATCGCTGTTGCGGCTGGCTGGCTGGGTGTGTTGCTGCTGACTTCATTCGTCATGCCACGGTTTGTGGTATCAAGCATGGCTGATCCAGCCTCTCGCGCAATCAGTGCAGTTGGGGTGGTTGCTTTGTTGAGTCCTTGGATACGGCAATGGCTTCTGCGACAAGAATGGGAAAGGGTGACGCTAAGTACGTTGGCATCTTTAACCCAAAGCGAAAGGGCTACGAGTCCTGAACAGTCGCTTGCCTCTGCTCTTAGAATCGTGCACGATGTCGTAAATGCAGATGCGGCTGTTGTCTTGCGGCAACTGGATGATGTCACAGCAGAAGCGCTGATCTGTTTGCCAGAAACTGTTTTACCGACGCGCTTGGTCGCACCAACCCTGTTTGAAGAGGCAATGACCCGCAACTGTAGCTGCTACTATCCAAACTATGCAACTGCAACTAAGGCAGCCCCGTTGCTTTTGGCTCAAGGGGTGAAGTCGGCGATCGTCTTGCCCCTAAAGCAACCGGGAAATGTTCGAGGCGCAATGCTGTTGCTTTGGCAACGACCCACCCAGTTTTCATCAAACCTCAAATACTATATTGAATCTCTTCAGCAAGGATTAAGTAATCTCTTGCGGTTTCAAGATCTGACCCTACATCTCGAAAAGCTTCAGGCTCGGTTCATTGCAATTTTAGAGACCATTCCGCAGGGAGTCGTATTTATTGACGAAGGGGGGGAACAAGGTTGGCTCAATCAAACGGCCGCTACCCAACTAGGATTGCCCCAGGGTCTAGTTGAGCCGATCGCTATTGCCCAAGCCATGACAGCGCTACGCCAACGATCTAACCATTCAGAAGAACTGGCGCAGCAGGCAGCTCAATTCTTTTCACAGCCTCATGTGGAAATTCGCAATTGGCAATGGCATTTCAGTCAGCCTCCACAGGTTTTGAGCTTGTCTAGCACACCTGTCCATTCCCGTCATCTACCGGGGCGGCTTTGGGTGCTAACGGATATCACCGAACAGAAACAGGCAGAAGTGGCGCTGCGTCAGAGTGAGGAGCGGTTTCAGTTAATTGTCCGCGCTACAAATGATGCTGTCTGGGATTGGGATATGCTCTCCGATCGGGTTTGGTGGAACGAGGGCATGACTACGTTGTTTGGCTACTCGCAGGACGAGATAGGAACAACTGCTGCTTGGTGGCATGACCACATTCATCCAGACGATCGGGATCGAGTGATGTCAGCAATTCAAACTGCTCTTGAGCAAAATGGCCAGTCATGGTCAGCCGATTACCGATTCTGTTGCTCTGATGGAACCTATGCCTATGTGTTCGATCGCGGGTATGTGGTTCATGCAGCAGACGGAAAACCCATTCGGATGTTGGGCGGCATGACAGACGTCAGCGATCGCATACGCGCCCAAGACGAATTAGAACGCCAAAATCGACGCGCACAACTGTTTGCCGAAGTCACGCTAAAAATTCGGCAATCGCTGCAAGTTGAAGAAGTGTTGCAGACAACGGTGGCAGAAGTACAAAAAATTCTGAGTGCCGATCGAGTCCTGGTGTATCGTCTGTGGCCGGACGGCACAGGCAGCAGTATTGCCGAAGCGGTTTTACCGGAATTGCCCTCAGTAGTGGGACATGTTTTTCCAGAAGAGGTGTTTCCTGCGGAAATGCGACAGCTTTACTTTCAGGGACGAATTGGTTCAGTGGCAAATGTAGAAAATGATCAAGACATTGCTCCTTGTCTGGTGGAATATCTGCAACAGTTCCACGTGAAAGCAAAGCTGGTGGTTCCAATTATTGCGAAAGAAGAACTTTGGGGGCTTCTGGTGGCGCATCAGTGTTATCAGCCCCGACAATGGACTGATTATGAAGCAGAATTGCTGAAACAATTGGCCAATCAGATTGGCATTGCCCTAACGCAAGCACAACTGCTAGAGAGGGAAACTCAGCAGCGTCAAGAACTAGCGCGTTCTAATACAGAATTACAACAATTCGCCTATATTGCCTCTCACGATTTACAAGAACCGCTACGTATGGTGACAAGTTATTTGCAATTGCTGGAGCGGCGCTATAAGGGCAAATTAGATGATAGTGCTGATGACTTTATTGCCTTTGCGGTGGATGGCGCAACGCGAATGAAGGTCCTGATTAACGACCTGCTGACCTATTCTCGGGTTGGCACCCATGGCAAATCATTTGAGCGCACAGATTGCACAATGGTAGTAAGACGGGCAATGGCGAATCTTCAAATTGCGATCGAAGAAAGCAAAGCCATCATTACCTATAGCACTTTACCAACTGTACAAGGAGATGCAGTTCAATTAACTCAACTGTTTCAAAACTTGATTAGCAACGCAATTAAGTTTCATAACGAGGTTCCTCCTGTCATTAAAATTCAAGCAGAACTCCAAGCGCAGGAGTGGTTATTCTCTGTGCAAGATAACGGGATTGGCATTGAGCCGCAGTATGCTGAGCAAATATTTGTGATTTTTCAACGGCTTCATCGCCGCACAGATTACACAGGCACAGGAATTGGATTAGCCGTTTGTAAAAAGATTGTAGAACGTCACGGTGGACGCATCTGGGTTCAATCGGAATTGGGGCAGGGTGCAACGTTTTACTTTACGCTTCCCATATTAGGAGATTCCTATCATGAGCGGGAATACGAGCCGTCCCATTGAAATTTTGTTAGTTGAAGATAGTCCTGGGGATATTCGTCTGACGCAGGAAGTTTTGCGCGATGGCAAAATTTACAACAACCTCAATGTAGTGGAAGATGGTGTGCAAGCTTTGGCGTTTCTTCACAAAGAAACTCCTTACGAAAAGGCCCCTTCGCCTGATCTAATTTTACTTGATCTTAACTTGCCTAAAAAAGATGGGCAAGCCGTTTTAGCAGAAATAAAGACCGATGAGAAATTGAGGCGAATTCCTGTTGTTATTTTGACAACCTCTGCGGCAGAAGATGACATTATCAAAGCTTACGATCTTCACGCCAACTGCTATATTTCTAAACCGATCGATCTGGATCAATTTATTCAGGTTGTAAAGTCAATTGAACAATTTTGGTTAACCATTGTAAAATTGCCGCCGGAGTAAGAAAAATGGAGGAACAATGCATCACAATTCTTCTGATTGAAGATAATCCAGGTGATATTCGTTTGTTGCAAGAGTTGTTGTATGAAGTCACCTCGGTGAAATTTGAGTTAGAAATCGCCGATCGTCTCAGTCACGGGTTGCAGCACCTGAGTGAGCGTGCTTTTGATGTGATTCTATTAGACTTGACCTTACCAGATAGCCAAACTCTCGATACATTTGTCAAATTGTATCAATGTGTGCCAGAAGTGCCGATCGTCGTCATTACAGGTTTAAACGATGAAACGCTTGCGCTTCGAGCCGTTCAAGAAGGAGCACAAGATTATCTTGTGAAAGGGCAAGTTAGTAGTGATCTGTTGGTTCGATCCATTCGCTATGCCATTGAGCGCAAACGGACAGAACAAAAAATTAGTGAGCAAGCAGCATTGTTGGACATTGCAACAGATGCCATTTTAGTCAGAGATTTAGATAACAAAATTCTATTCTGGAACAAAGGGGCAGAAAGACTTTATGGCTGGAAAGCAGGTGAAGCGTTAGGGAAAAATGTGAGTCAATTGCTATACCAATCCGCTTCATCTCAATTCCAAAAAGCTCAAACCCAGTTAATGCAACAAGGCGAATGGTATGGAGAACTTAATCATGTCACTCGTGATGGTAAGGCGATCGTTGTGATCAGTCGATGGACGCTCATGCGAGATGAACGCAACCAACCCAAATCAATTCTTGTCGTCAGTACTGATGTGACTGAGAAAAAGCAGTTAGAAGCTCAATTTCTGCGTGCTCAACGGATGGAAAGCATTGGAACCTTAGCCAGTGGTATTGCTCACGATCTCAACAATATTCTGACACCCATTCTTGCGAATGCTCAGCTTTTGCAAATGCGACTCAAAAACCTAGATGATCGCAGCCAACGAATGTTGAAGACGATCGAAACGAATACTAAACGAGGCGCACTTCTAGTGCAGCAAGTTTTATCATTTGCCCGTGGAGTTGAAGGTAAACATACTGTTCTGCAAATTAAACACATTATTCGAGAAGTTCAGCAGGTTGTTGAACAAACTTTTCCTAAATTCATCACAATCCAAACAGAAGTTTCTAAAGATCTTTGGACGGTTACTGGAAATAGCACCCAGTTACACCAGGTTCTAATGAATCTTTGTGTCAATGCCCGCGATGCAATGCCTGAGGGCGGGATATTGAAAATTACCGCTGAGAACTTCTTCATTAATGAAGCATACGCTCGCATGAATCTGGAAGCAAAAGTGGGTGCATACATCCTTGTGACTGTCTCAGATCAGGGAATTGGCATTTCACCTGAAATTATTGATCGTATTTTTGAACCATTCTTTACTACGAAAGAGATTGGTAAAGGAACTGGCTTAGGACTTTCAACAGCCATCGGCATTATTAAAAGTCATGGTGGGTTTGTCACTGTCGCAAGTTCTGTCGGTAAGGGCACTCAGTTTAAACTATTTCTACCTGCTATGAATGTCATGGAACCCGTAGAAGTACTTGATCAACGCATTCCTAGTGGGCATGGGGAACTTATTTTAGTAGTAGACGATGAATTCGCTATTCGCGAAGTTTGCCAATTGGCCCTAGAAGCATATGATTATCGCGTTCTCATCGCTGAAGATGGAATTCAAGCCGTTGCTCACTACATTGCTCATAAGTCTGAAATTCATCTCGTGTTAGTAGATATGATGATGCCCGCGATGGATGGTGCTACCACTATTCGTACACTTCAAAAGATCAACCCTCACGTTAAGATCATTGCAGCCAGTGGATTAACATCTAGTGATCAAATTGCGATCGCCGCTCAGTTGGGCGTTCAAACGTTTCTACCCAAACCTTACACGGCTGAAGAATTAGTGAAACTTGTCACCAATGTCCTACAAACTGAGGCGTCTTGCTAGTGCGATAGTTCTGATTTTCAACAAGTGATTCGATCGAGCCTTGCCGACTTCGCCTCTATATATTTCTGATGAAAGCAACCCTTCCTATTAATTTCATATTTTTTTCCACTAGATTGTCACCATAGTGACTCAAAGACTTCAAGCCTTCAGCCGGATTTGGTAGGTCTTGGTCAGGATAGTCGCTTTGCAGCGCTTGTTGTTTTGCTTTAAAACAGCGCCAGGAATCAGGAGATGCAAGCCCTTCTTCAGCAATCTCATCGGCTTTATCAGCGGTTGCAGCCTTGGCTGATTTTCAGTCTGGCAGTTCAGACTATTGCCGCATTTGTGGAATACCTGCCGAATCTGGTCATTGTTGCCTTGATTGCGGTTTTCACCCGCTACATCATTCAATTTGTTAAACTCGTTATCGCCGAATTAGGACGAGAGGATGCCTATTCCTGGTTTTATCCAGAATGGGTACAGCCGACGAACCAACTGGCGACCTTTTTTTGGTAGCTGACTTATGGGATGCAACGGCAGCGGCGTTTAGCCTATCAACTTTCCAGTTCTGCCTGCACAAGGCTGGATCAGAGAACATCATTAGAAGACTGAGAACTGCCTGTCTGTGCTGAATCTAGCTTGTATTCTATTGTAGCCATAGGGTTAGAACAGACCCTGGAGAGGCTTGGCAAATGATGGGCACCTCGAAAAATTTGTTAAGGAGCGTCTTGAATTGAGACTACTGTGAGATCATGGTCATGGTTGGAACAGGGGGAACTTTCAATGAGTCAACCTGGATTTTGGGACTGGGAAGACCGTCAAGAGAAACTGAATCAGAAAAAAGATTTACTGGTGAGGCTCAATGAAATTGTTCCTTGGCAGTCCTTTCGCCCAACCTTAGAGAAAAGCCATGACAAACCCCCTAAGAGCAATGCGGGTCGTAAAGCAATTGACGCAGTTGTGATGTTTAAGTTACTGGTACTGCAACAGTTGTATAACATTAGCGACGAAGAACTAGAGTCCCAGGTAAGTGACTGTCTATCCTTCATGCAGTTCATGGGGTTTAGCTTAGCCGATGAAGTTTCCGATGCTACAGTCGTTGTCAAAAGTCGAATCGAGACAAATCCAAAACTCGTGCCAAAGTCGAGCATGTGTTTGGGCGATGAAGGATGCAGATGGGGGGCAAGTTACTCCGTTCGACTGGCTTAGTCCGAGCGAAAGCATCCCTGGAGTTGAAAAACTTCACCTACAACAAAGCAGCATAGCTCATAGAAAAACGTCGTGACACTTACTTCAAGGATGCAAGATACCGTCCGGCATCATAGTATCTCGCAGATTCGTAGTCGTAAGATTAGTATTGAATAGATTAGCCCGACTGAGCCTGGCTCCAGCCAAGTTCGTCCGATGTAGATTGGCTCCTTGCAGATCGGCCTCGGTGAGGTTGGCGTTGCGCAGGTCAGCCCTGGACAGGTTGGCTCCACGGAGTTTGGCTCCCTGCAAGTTTGCCCCCACCAAGTTGGCACGGCTGAGGTTGATCCAACTTAGATCGGCTCCTATTAAATTGGCTTCGATGAAATTGGCAGCAAAGGCATTTGCTCCTACTAATTGCGCGTCTATCAGAATTGTTTTGTAGAAGCTGGCCTTAGATAAATTGGCTTCCATGAGTTCCGATCGCCGCAAGTTCGCACGGCTGAGGGTAGCTCCACTGACGTTGACGGCAATCAGCAAGGCTCGATCGAACTCAGTGCGGGTCAAATTAGCGTCGCTCAGGTCGGCTCGGTTCAAGTTTGCGCCCCGCAAATCTGTACCAATCAAATCGGCCAGGCTAAGGTCAGCATCCATCAGTTGGGCTTCACGCAGATCGGCACCGCGTAAACTGGCACCGCGTAGATCGGCTCCCGTTAAGTTTGCTCCAATTAAATGGGCATCTATCAATTCGGCTTCGGTAAGGTCAGCGTGGGTCAGGTCGGCTTCATAGAGATTGGCTTTGCTGAGCTTAGCATGACGCAGGGTTGCATTCCGTAGATTCGCTTCCAGAAGATAAGCACGTTTCAGATCTGTGTAGCTGAAGTCACCCCCCTGGAGATCGAACCCGCGTAGGTCCGCCTCGCTTAAATCTGGCTCAAGCTCAGGATGTTTGACTCGCCAGTCACTCCAAGCGGCAGTCCCCCATTTTAACAGCGCCAAATGTTCTGCAACCATCTCTACGATTCCTATCTCTCATCGAGAAAGGATTGAAACTCATTAGATACGAGTGTACATGAACAGAATGGCGATCGGGGCAAGGTAAAGAGAAAGCTCCTTTACCTTATCGGAAGAATTTCAAAATGCCCTAGCTGCCTGTAGAGAAAAAGTAGAGAATGATTCTATACCTTGACAGGCTGAACCTGCCGCTGTTCGTAGAATCTGCAAACCTTAACTAATTGCCCCGCTGCGATCGCCACCTCCCAATCTCAAGTATCACCCGCATAAAATGAGACACGTTTAGCTAAATTGATGGAAGGTTGATTTAGCAGCTATACATCGGTTGACGGGTTCTCGCTATCTCGCATTAGATCTGAGCGCACATCCCGACGATCGTCAAGCATCTGTGGCGCAACGGCTGGGTTCGTCAGCAACTCTTGGGGATCACGATCGGAACCACCGCCATAGACCAGTTCCCTTACATCTACTATTTTTGCCTCTATGTTCATTTCTTGAGTCGCGCCATGCTCTGCGTCATGTTCCTCGACCATATCTGCTTGTTCAGAAGATCGCTTTGTGTTCTCATCTCTGACTTCATGATTCATTGATACCTCCAATGACTACTTCAAAACGTCAAGCTGCTTTAGCTTAGGCAACTAAAAAATTGTTAAACCATGGAAAAACTCTATTCTTAAAAGCAACTTAAATGAGTGCCAGACTCTACTTAAACAAGTTCTACTTATTGAACATCTTGGCTCTCATGTTGCTGTGCTGTGCTAAGAATAGAGTTTTCTACCTCCGATTCAGAATCTAGATATTAGTTGAAGGTGTTTAGTTCTGCTGTCCCAAGCTAGGATGGACTGAGGGATTAGAGATAGTAGCTTTGACAGTGCCGATTGGCGAAAGATTTTTGGGGGGTTTTGCGCCTCGTTGATAAGGAATCAAAGGTCGAGATTTCATAATGCGTCAGACAGATAACTAGACAGCTCAATTACTGCAATAGTTCTAAGCTAACCATTGATTGATCGGATTGGGTTCTTTCTTTCGTTAGATTTTGCAACTCTACCCAACAATCGGGCGCGTAAAGGTGGGCAGTGCCCACCCTAGCTAGACAAACCTCGATCGTCACGAGTTCAACGTCTACATCAAAGAACTATCCAAGAACTTCCGCGAACTATTGATCACCCTATACCAGCCAATTGGTCAGCACCCAAATTCCTATCAGAGATAAGAAAACCACTAACCAGGCTCTCCAAGTCGGCATTGGCTTTTCTCCTAAACGCTACCTTTCTATGATGCCAAGTTCGCCACTCTCTTTGTAGTATAATGTAGTATAGTGTAAGATCACTATTGTCTAATAGTAGGATTACATGCGCTCGGTAGCACTGTACTCTACTGGTAGTAGTCTGCAATTGACACTCGTATTGTGATGGTTATAACACTATGCACACAACCCATGTACCAACCGAAGTGGAGGCTCTTGTCGCCTATGATCTGTGGAAATTGTACGGCGATCGACCCGTTGTACAAGGGGTTAGCTTTACGCTAAATCCAGGAGAAATTGTAGGTCTTTTGGGACCCAATGGAGCCGGTAAAACTACAACGGTGGGAATGCTATATGGAGCGGTGGCTCCCAGCCGTGGGTTTGTCAAGCTTGGATCAACTCAGGTGCAGAGCAATGGTCGCTCAGCGCGAGCAAAAATGGGAATTGTGACACAGGAAGATAACCTCGATCCAGATTTCTCAGTGATTGAGAACTTGATTCACTTTGCCCATCACTATCACATTGTCGGTAAAGCGGCTCGCGAACGAGCTGGTGAACTGTTAGCAACTGTAGATTTACAAGAGTATGCCCGTCAATCGATCGATGAGTTATCAGGTGGTATGAAGCGGCGTTTAGTCTTAGCTCGAGCACTGATTAATCAACCACAGGTCGTATTTTTGGATGAACCAACCACCGGGCTTGATCCCGATGCGCGTCAGGAGTTTTGGAAGTTGGTGAGTTATCTCAAACAGCAAGGCTGTAGCGTGCTGTTGACAACGCACTACATGGACGAGGCTCAACGCCTGTGCGATCGGCTATTGTTGCTGCAACAAGGACAGGTAATTGACCAAGGTACTCCAACTGAGCTAATTGCCCGCACAGTAGGTCGGGAAGTGGTAGAACTTGAAGGGGTTGATCAGGCTCAGTTACACGCGGTTGTCAAACAAGCTGGAACTTGGTATCGACCGTTTGGCAGTGGGTATCTCGTTGCTCTGCCGAGCGAGTCTACTCATTTGTGGGAACAACTCAGTTCCCTGCAACCGCACCGCTTGACCCGTCGCCTAGCTAACTTAGAAGACGTATTCCTTCATCTCACAGGAAAAGTACTGCAATGAAATCACCATCCTTCACTGTTTGGGGCGTTTACTCGGTTTGGCATCGCCATGCCAAAGTGTATCAACGTACCTGGTTAGTCAACTGTCTTCCTCCCCTCTCAGAACCGATCGTCTACCTAGTGGCTTTTGGCTATGGACTGACTCCACTGGTAGGAGACGTAATCTATGGGAATCAAGCTGTGCCTTATCTTCAGTTTATTGCACCCGCCATGATGGCGATCGGAATTTTGTTTCAGTCGTTTTTTGAAGGAGCTTACGCTAGCTTTATTCGCTTAAATTTTCAGAAAACCTGGCAAGCCTTACTGACGGCTCCCTTAAGCTTCACAGATGTGTTTGTAGGCGATTGGCTCTGGGCAACAACCAAGGGCATGATTGCCGGAATACTTACTGGATTAATTGCGGTCATTTGGGGCTTATATTCTGGCTGGAATTTGTTCCTATCTTTACCAATTATGCTGCTGGGAAGCATGGTATTTGGAGCAATGGGGCTGCTGACGGCTGGCTCGGTTCGCCAAATTGATCAAATCAACATTCCTATCTTTTTGTTGATTATTCCCATGTTTACCCTTTGCGGCACCTACTTTCCTCGCGATACGCTTCCTCCTATCTTGAACCATATCGCTACTGTATTGCCATTATCTTCTCTCATTGATCTTCTGCGTTGGAATTTAGGCTTATCAGCGTGGTGGTGGCTCCAAGTTCTGTGGCTTGTGAGTTTGATGATTGTTTTTGTTACCTTGGCGGTTCGCAAAATCTATCCTTTGTTAATCAAGTGATTTGTTACATCAGGATGGTCATTTGCGGATATTAAGCCCCATACTTTTGTTCTACTTAAACTTACCAGTTGAGAACTTTACCACGCAATCCGGCAGGAGCAGCGATACCGTATCGAGCCAGTAGGGACGGCAAAATATCATAGAGTTGTGCATTCTCGATCGCTTGTCCTTGTTTAGGCTGATTAGGATCATAGAAAATCATGAGACCATACTGAGCATGGTTGGCATCATCCGGACCTGTATCGTTATCGGTGGTATGCAAAGCTGAATGCCCAACTGTCCCGATCGAACGCCAGGCTAAATCTGCGAAATATACCAACAGATCGGGAGCAATACCGCGCACTTTCTGATAGATTTGCTGCGGCTTAAACGCTTTTGTCCCAAGGATCTGTCCTTCTGGATCGGGAATCGTTGCTAGTTGCTCTGCTAAGCGCGATCGTTCTGTTTCGTAGTCTGCTAAGGGAATAATGCCCTGCGGTTCTCGGCCTTTAACATTGAGAAAAATGCGCCCATAATAGCCACCCGCCCCCCAAGCGCGAGTTTGGCTCCAGTCCACCTCAAGCTCATCCAGCGAAGTTGGTTCAGTCGGCATCGATTTTAGCACCAGATAGCCTTGTTGAATCAGCCATTCGTTCAAACAGACTCCGCCCAGCAACGGTCGTGCTCCGTGATCGGAAACCACTAACACAGCCGTATCAGGGCTGCATCGGTTTAGTAGTTCACCCACCCGCTGATCCACATAGCAGTAATAGTCATGAATGGCGTTAGCGTAGGGCGAATTTGGTTCGTGTTGTGGATGGCTAGCGTCCATCGATTTCCAGAACGAATGATGAATGCGATCGACACCCATATCAACCAGCATCAGAAAGTCGGGAGCTTCTTGCTCAATCAGCTTTTCAGCCAGCGTAAATCGCTGGTCACACAATTTATAGATGTTGCTGAGAATCTGAGCCTTGTCGTTCGATCGAAAATCAGGCACATCCAACATAAACTCTGGCATCCATTCCTTGATTTGATTAGCCAATTCAGGGGGATGAGTAAAGGGCGCATCTTGCCCGCGCGTAAGAAAACAGGAGACCAGTAAACCATTCACTGCATATGGAGGGGATGTACCTGGAACACTGAGGGTAACAACCTTCCAACCCTGTTCACCCAGAATGTCCCATAAGCGCGGAACTTTTACAGCGCGTCCGTCCGAAATCGACATACTGCTATAGCTGCGATTGCTGCGGTTCCGGAAGCCGTAAATACCCAATTCACCAGGATCGCGTCCACTCATCATGCAACTCCAAGCTGGAACGGTAATGGCTGGAATACTGCTCTCTAGATGACCATAGCTGCCGTGTGTCATCAATCGGGACAGATTCGGCAAGTCCGATCGCCAGCGATCGAAAACCAGCGACGGTTCCATGCAGTCTAATCCAATGATGATAAGTTTTGGAGAGGCAGATGACATGGTGCAAGCGTCCTCAGCAATGTTTGTCTAATTCTAGCGTTCATCTTTGCATAAGCTTGGGGAGCCAGAAATCAGAAATGCTTCTGACAACTGACTCCCGGAATTGAACTTTAATTACTTCTACCTAGCGAGATTTACTTCTCTAGCGGATAGATTTCATTCGCTACGATAACAGGTCTATCAGCATAATCTTGCTCAAGCTGCTGTTGCAATTCAGCGTCCCAACCAAACTGCTGCTGAAGCGCCGCTGCATCAAAGGGGCTAGGTTCGCCTGTTACGACCACCCTATCTAGCTCATCAGGATTTTCTTGTAGCGGTTGCTGGCTTAGCACCAAAATCTCACCCCCGCCTAATCCGTCACCTGTCAGTCGATAAGTATTAGGACCCAGTTCCTCAATACCTCCTTCAAGAGCGATCGTTTGATTGTAGAAAGCATCTGGGTTGTCGCTCAATTCATTAGGACTGGGGGACAGGGCCGCTGTCTCAGCCACAATTAAGGGTCTGCCTTCATAATCGGCATAGTCAGTTTCGGGAATAGTGAGATTAAGTTGTTGTGCTTCGTCAGCTGTGAACTGACGGACTTCTCCAGTTACTTGAATACTGTCAACAACATCATCTTCGGCTGGCAATGCAAAACCTTCTGGTAGCACAACCAAAATTTCCTCTCCGTTGAAGAACCCTTCACTTTCCAGTTCCACAACATTTGTGGTGAGACGCTCGTTAATGTCACCACGAATGGTCACTGTTTGGCCTAACAACTCTTCTGGATTTTGCGATACATCTTCCGAAGTAACAGGAGCTTGTGGTTCTGTTTGAGCTTCAGTTTGTGGCTCGGTTTGAGGAGCAGTCTGAGTCTGGGTTTGCGGCTGTCCACAGGCAGCTACGATCGCAGCCATTAAGACCAAGCCACTACCCAAACCGAGCTTAGTGCGATTAAATTTGCGTGTGTTATGTGATTCAACCATGGAATTACCCTCCTATTCAGCATTGCAGGTTAGAGAACGAAACAGACAAGTGAACCAATGCTGCACGTCTGTTCAAACTAGTTCACTGTTCACTAACCTGCATCTATGCTCTGAGCTACTGCTTTGTTTCATTAAGTCTAGGTTAAGGAATGTTCTGCTTTGTGCCGTCTTCCTAGAGGGAGACTCTAAATAATTTCTGCCTAAAGTGGCAGAAACGCTAAATGTGCTGCTCCGAAGTATTCCCTATTCTCTCCACCCAGTGAATGGCATCGGCTACTCGATCGATTGTTTCATGAATTTGCTCTTCACTGTGCAGACAAGAAACAAAGAAGCGTAACCGGGCCGCATGGTAAGGAACCGATGGATATACCATTGGCTGAACATGAATACCTTGTGCCTGTAGGCGATGGGATAACTGCACGGCTTTGTGTGGTTCACCGACAATCACAGGAATAATCGGCGAATTGTGGCTAGCCCCTGTGTTAAGGTTGTGTTGTTTTGCTAAGGTTAAAAACAAATTGGCTCGATCGTGTAATTGTTTTACTCGTTCGGGTTCTTGCTTCAATAAGCGAATGGAAGCAAGGGCCGCCGCTGCGTTAGCTGGAGACATGCCCACGCTGAAGACAAATCCTGGTGCGGTATATTTCAGATAGGTGACGATCGCTTGGCTGGCGGCAATGTAGCCACCGCAGCTAGCGAATGATTTGCTCAGAGTTCCCATCCACAAATCTACCTGCGTTGAATCCATTTGAAAGTGTTCAGCGACGCCTCGACCCCGGTTTCCCAAGACTCCAATGGAATGGGCTTCATCTACCAGCAATAAGCTTTTGTAGTGGTGCTTTAGACTGACAATTTCTGGTAATGGTGCAATATCACCATCGGTACTATAAAGGCCCTCAATAGCGATTAAAGTTTTCTCATAATGGTGACGATGCTGGGACAAAATTTGTTCTAACGATTGCCAATCATTGTGAGGAAAATTCATTACAGCCGCCCCAGACAAGGCACAACCCTCGCGAATGCTGTTGTGGCTGAGGGCATCACAAAGAATCAAATCTCGTTCACCCAATAAGTGTCCAATCGTGGTGACGTTAGTGGAATGCCCGCCAACATAAGCAATGCAATCTTCAGTTCCTAGGAAGCTAGCAATTTCTTGTTCTAGTTCTCGGTGAATGGGGCGTTCTCCCGACACAACACGACTTGCGGAAACCGACGTACCATAGCGATCGATTGCAGCTTTCACTGCTTGAATTACGATCGGATCTCCTGACATGCCTAAATAGTTGTAGCTAGAGTAGTTAATTAAGGTTTGATCATTGACACAAGTTGTATCTCTAGCTGTTCCTTGTTGCACAACAAAGAAAGGATTGCCCAGTTCTTTTAGCCGATCTAAATCTTTTTGAAGATTTTGATATTCTATAGATTTATCAAACTGATAATATCCTTCAGGGATATACGATAACTGGGCTGAATGAAGTAGTAGAGGCAGAGCGGACTGAGTGGAGTTGGCTGATCGATCACTTTTGGATTCAATATGTTTGGATTGATTAGACTGATCTTGGTTTAATCGGTTGATTTTGTATATATCTGTCGATGAACTAGATGGAGACAAGTTTGATCCTGCAATGGTAATAGGGATTTCCAGGATAGTTTTCAGCAAATGGTTCGCCAATAATTCTACTGTGGGATAATCGAACGTCAGAGTCTGGGGAATGGTATAGTTCAAACTAGTTTGCAACCGATTATTAAATTCCACTGCCATAAGAGAATCCATGCCCAAATCAGCAAAATTCTCCTGTGGATCAATCAAGTCAGGGGAGCTAAATCCAAGTACTTTGGACAATTGCATCCGCAGATGATCTTGTAGTAGCAGCAATCGATCGCTCGGTCCCATCCTCTCAAGCTGTTGCAACAATTCCGATCGCGGTTGTGTCGTTGAGGCGGTTGAGGCAATCCGTGTGGTTGATGCCAAAGCTGACAGAAAAGTAGATGATGCCATTGGATTCGCCTCTAGAAATATTGCCCAGTCCACAGGCAAAACACCAACTTGAGTATGACGTTGTCTCAGTAGCGTTTCTAGCACCTGCAATCCTTGTTGTGGGTCAATTTGCTTCAGTCCTTGCGACGATAGTCGGGACTGATAGCGATCAGTCAACTCGGCTGCCATACCGCTCTTAGCCCAAGGTCCCCAGTTAATGCTCAGACCGGGTAGCCCGATCTGACGGCGATGGTGCATGAGCGCATCCATGAATGCATTCGCAGCCGCATAGCTACCCTGTCCGGGTGAGCCAAGCAGCGACGCGATCGAGGAAAAGCAAACAAAGAAGTCCAACGGCAGATTTTGCGAAGCTTGATGCAGATTCCATGTGCCCGTCACCTTAGGAGCCAAGACTTGCTGGAACCGCTGCCACGATAGCTGCTGCAAAACTCCATCATCCAGCACGCCTGCCGCGTGAATAATGCCCCGAATTGGCACAGTGGAGCTTAACAAACGATCGACTTCTTCCCGTTGCGATATATCAGCTTGAGCAATCACAATATTAGCTCCAGACTGCTCTAATTGCTGAATCGTTTGCATGGCTGAGGCTGAGGGCGATCGACGGCTAGCTAAAATTAAGTGCGTTGCGCCCTGCCGTACCAACCATTGCGCTACCTGCAATCCCAGCGCTCCTAATCCTCCTGTGATCAGATAACTACTCTCAGATTGGACAATCCACGCAGATGCAGGTGGGGGCACCGTCAGCACCACTTTGCCAATGTGCTTCGCTTGTGCCATATAGCGAAAAGCCGCAGGAGCCGATTCGATTGGAAACACCGTATGGGGTAACGGATGCAAGCTGCCCTGATCAAACAACGGCATCAAGGCTTGCAGCAGATCAGCGATCATTGCGGGAGTTTGACGCGCCACCTCCAGTAAATCGAACGGAAAATAGGCAACGTCCGATCGTGCTTGTCGTACCTGCTCGGTGCTCCAGATACCAATCTTGCCAATTTCGACAAAGCGCCCCTTGGGGGCAAGAATAGCCAAACTTTGGGCAATAAAATCCCCGTTGAGGCTATTTAGCACCACATCCACGCCACGTCCTTGGGTAAGACGCAAAATCTGATCGGCAAACTCCAAATCACGAGAATTGAATAGGTGGGTGATACCAATCGATCGCAAAAACTCCCATTTACTAGGGCTGGCGGTGGCGTAAATCTCTGCGCCCACCGATTTGGCTAGCTGTACTGCTGCTTGTCCCACGCCGCCGGCCGCTGCATGAATCAGTACCCGATCGCCCCGTTGCAATTTTGCCAACCGACATAGCCCATAGTAGGCCGTGAGAAATGTGGTAGGAATCGTGGCTGCGGCCACCGGACTTAGTGCGCGGGGTTTCCGTGCTACAAATCGGGCGTCTACCGTAACAAACTGCCCTAAACTGCCGATCGCGGGGGCTGCGATGATTTCATCACCAATCTGAAAATCCGTTACGCCTGCTCCCACCGCTACAACTCGTCCAGCACATTCGCCCCCAAACGGAATTTCATTGGCATTGACAACACCCACCTGTTCCAAGTGTGGCTTCAGCATTCCCAACGCATTCAGCACATCACGAAAATTCACACCCGCTGCACTGATTTGAATTTCGATTTCACCAGGTTGGGGCGATCGGCGATCGGTAGAAATAAGAGCTAGGTTGTCGAGCACGCCATCATTAGATGTTCCTAAGCGAAATGCAGGTGCATCAGGAATTTGAAGAGCGTTTCCAGGGGGATAATTGCGATCAAATGGAACCAACTGAGCAACATAGCGAACGCGGTTACGATAAGCAATTTGATTTGTCGAGATTACTTTTTTTGAATAATTATGATAGATTTCTTGTAAAATCAGAGCGACCAGAGATGAACCTGGATGTTGATTGTAAGATGCATCTATATCAACACAAACACAATTCAACTCTGGATGCTCTAGTTGAATCACTCGTCCTAAGCCCCAGATACTAGCTTGCTGAATTGATTGCCGCGGGGTAGTTACCATCAATGGCTCGGCCGTCACGCTTTGAGTTTCCTGTGTGATTAGCCACAATCGAGACAATCGTACAGATTTTGTCTGTCCCCAGGCTTGAATCAAATGAAGAATACTGCCACAACCCAATTCTTGAGCCGTTTGCAGCGCCAACAGCCCATCCTCATGACTGGTCTCACAAGATTCTGAATCTAAACTCCATAGGTGAATCACGCCGTAAGCATCTGCTGTGGTTGCAGATAAATTAGACAAATTGGTAAACAACTGCTGGAATTCAATCGCCTTAGTTGGATCAATTACGATCGGATCAATTGTCAACGACTGAGCCACGCGCTGTGGTAGCGAGGCTGAAGCAGAGGATTTCGCAAACACTAGCACACATCGATCGCCCTGTGCTTGTAGCTGATCAGCCAGTGTTGTACCAACGCCTTGCCGATCAGCAAAAATCAGCCAGTGTTGAGGCGTGCGAAAACCATCACGATTCTGATTGGTTTGTTGATCAGGCAGCGGTCGCGGTTGCCACTCTATTTGATAGAACCATTGCTCAGTAGTAACACTGGGCCACAATGGATTGGAACTAACTAACTGGTGCAGCGAAGCAAATGCCACGAATTGCAAGGTTAGTCCTTCAATTTCAGCGACGATCGCGCCTAATTCATTGAATAGCTGTAAATTCGCTTTCAAAGATCCAGCATAAGAGCCATTTGTAGCGGGTTCAAGCGTCACATGACTCCACGCACTTTTTCCGGCAGGGCGATACACCTGTAATCGATCGATACTAGTAGGTAAATAGGTGCCGCGATCGAGGGGGGGTAAGATAGCAGCAATCGTTTGAAAACAGGCATCTAGTACAGTTGGGTGAAGGTAGTAACAATCGGTATCCGTTCGGGTATCTGGCAACTGAATTTGGCTGAATGCTTGTCCAGCTTTATGCCAAAGTTGAATGATTCCTTGAAATTTCTCACCGTAGTGTAATCCTTGATTTCGTAATTGTTGATAGTAACTATCTCGATCGACCGCAGAATTAGAAAAGCTTGTTCTAAGTTCCGCGAAATGCATTGCCGATTTTGATGGTTTTTCATGAGTTGCGATCGTTCCAGTTGCATGACAAGTTGCCGTGTCAGCTTGATTCAAATCAGCGTCAAAACTGAAAATCTTAAATAAATATCTTGTGCCCTCTGGAGCAAGCAAAATTTGTATAGTTGTGAATGTCGATGAATGCAGCAACAAGGGTTGTTCGATCGTTAATCGTTCGATTGTCAATTGTTCCGTCTTCATCACCTGCTGGCCTGCGGCTAATGCCATCTCGACGTAAGCGGCGGCTGGAAAGACGGGTTGCCCTAGCACGCAATGATCGCGCAAATACGTGGGATGTTGGGCACTGACTTGAACCTGAAAACGCAACTCTGAGCTTCCAGCTAATAGCAACCGCTCTCCCAACAATGGATGAAATGATGTTAGTTCATTATTTGATTGCGATCGATTTCGCATTCCCGGTAATATCGCTTCGTCCCACCAGTAACGCTGGCGTTGAAATGGATAAGTTGGAATAGGTAGAATCTGTTGAGTGGTATTAGTATTATTCGTCAATTGAGTCCAATCAATTGGAGCACCATTTCCATATAGAATTCCTAAACTTTGCAATAGCGTTTGTTCATCGGATTGCCCAGGACGAAGACTCGGTAGCCAAATTTTCTCAGGCTGTGGTAAACAGCCCCGCGCCAATCCTAAAAGCGTTGGACTAGCACCAATCTCCAGAAATACTTGATAGTTCTGTTGATGTAGGGTATTCATACCGCGACTAAATTGCACAGGCTGACGAATGTGCTGACACCAGTAGTCAGGTGTTGCAACGTCGCCAGTAATGAATTGCCCTGTAACATTCGATACTATTGGCAACTTAGGCACATCATACTTCACCTTAGCTGCTACTTTGGCAAACTCAGCTAATATCGGTTCCATCAACGGAGAGTGGAAAGCATGGGAGACATTCAGACGAGTGGTTTTGATACCTTGAGTTTGAAGCGTGTGTTCAATCGCCGTAATTGCCTCTTGATGTCCTGAAATGACTGTGCTATGCAATCCATTCAAGGCTGCGATCGACACAGTAGAATGATTGACAAGATGTGATCGAACCGTGGTTTCATCCGCTAGAACCGATAGCATTGCCCCATTTTGAGGTAATGCTTGCATCAAGCGCCCGCGTGCCGCAATTAGTTTCAATCCATCCTTCAAGCTGAAGACTCCTGCCACACATGCCGCGACGTATTCCCCAACACTGTGCCCCATAACAGCCGCTGGTATAATCCCCCACGATCGCCACAATTCCACCAAAGCATACTCAATCGCGAAAAGGGCTGGCTGCGTGTAAATTGTTTGATTTAAAGTAGTCGCTGAATCAGTAATAAAATGATTCTTTTTGCTGTTCTGTTTCTTTTCTTTCTTTTTGGGTTTTTTGTTTACAAGATTGAGATCTGGGTAAAGCACAGATAGCAACGATCGATCGAGTTCCGATTGCAAAATGGCATCACAGCGATCGAGCGCTTGGCGAAATACAGGTTCTGTCTCATATAATTGCCGCCCCATGTCTACATACTGTGAACCTTGTCCTGTGAATAAAAACACCAGTCGTGGTGCTCCGTCCGTTGTCACATGATGAAAGACACTGGCTGCTTCAACACCAGTTGCAAACGCACTCAACTGCTGCTGTAACTGCTCCACCGATTCCGTCACCACCGCCAGCCGATGCTGAAATCTCGATCGCTTTGTATTTGCCGTAAAACACAGATCATCGATCGTTGTTTCTGGATGGGCTTGCAGAAACTGAACATAGCGCTGCGCCATCTCTCTCAACGCCGCCTCATTCTTTGCAGAAAGCGTTAACAGATGCCAACCCCGATGCCTGTTTCCTGTCCCCTGTTCCCTTTTTCTTTGCCTAACTGGCGCAGCCTCCACGACCACGTGCGCATTCGTGCCACCAAAGCCAAAGGAATTTACTCCTGCTAAAGCTGGCTTAGATTGAGGGGTCCAGGGCGCAAGTTTCGTCTGTACGCGCAACGGCAAGGTTGCAAAATCGACCTGTGGATTGGGAGTATTAAAGTGTAAGCTGGGCGGAATTTGACCCTGTTTCAGCGATAATGCTACTTTAATCAAGCCAGCTACCCCTGCGGCGGTTTCTGTATGACCAATGTTTGTTTTCACCGAGCCGATCGCACACGGGCAATTGGGTGCACGTCCGTCAGACAGCACGGCTCCTAACGCTTTAAGTTCAATCGGATCACCCAGTTTAGTTCCAGTTCCGTGGGCTTCCACATACTGCACTTGTCCGGGCGACACTCCAGCTTTGCGGTAGGCTTCGCGCAACACGGCGACTTGGGCGATTGGGTTAGGAGCGGCCATGCCATTACTGAAGCCGTCTTGGTTCACCGCACTGCCGCGAATAACGGCATAAATTGGATCGCCATCCCGCAAAGCTTGCGACACGGGTTTTAGAACAACAACCCCTGCGCCTTCACTGCGCACATAGCCATCGGCACTGGCATCAAAGCTTTTGCAGCGCCCCGCAGATGACATAAAACCGCCCTTGCTAAAACCGATCGTCACGGTAGGCAGCAGCAACACATTCACACCACCTGCCAAAGCCAGCGTTGATTCACCACACCACAAACTTTGACAGGCCAAATGCACCGCTACCAGTGATGACGAACAAGCCGTATCGATCGCTAAACTCGGCCCTTTAAAATCGAACACATAGGAAATGCGATTGGCCGCAATACAGTTGCCCGTTCCCGTTGTGGCATAGGGATCATTGACCGGATCTTGCCACAGCATAATTGAATAATCGTGCGTCCCAATACCGATGAACACCCCTGTCTGAGAGCCGCGTAACTGCTCAGGAATCTGTCCTGCATCTTCCAAGGCTTCCCACGCTACTTCCAACAACAATCGCTGCTGTGGGTCCATACTGTAGGCTTCACGGGGAGCAATGCCAAAAAACTGTGGATCAAATCGATCGATCTGCGGCAAGAAACCGCCCCAGCGCGTATTGGTTTTGTTGGGCTGCGATCGATCGGAATCATAAAACCGATCGACTTCCCAGCGCGACGGAGGCACTTCTTCAATCGCGTCGATGCCATCTCGCAACAGTTGCCAGAACGCATGAGGCGACTCTGCGCCCGGATAACGGCATCCAATTCCAGTAATGGCGATCGGTTCTAGGGGCATGGGGATCAGTGGTTGAATTGACAATAATCAAAAATCAATTCTCACCACAAATCCTGAACATAATTCAGATCTTATAAATCTTTAAAGCTGTGAGGAGTTTCTCGTCATCCTGCTTGTCTGTAGCTTCACCAATCCATCAAGCGTGTTATTCAACAAATAGTGCAGAATCCTGCTTAGGTATAACTTGTCTGTGCAGAAATCGTCCGATGGGGAGGTGATCTAGCCAAATCTAACTCGATAACGTTATAGCGAAGGAATAAAAAAGAGCGAAACGTTTCATGGCACTGAACCAAAAATTCTTTAATCTCCCTTTTCATAAGCAGTTGAAGGGAATGGCAATTGGGCTGCTAGTTGCGGGTGTTGCGCTTGGCTGTTCCCCAACTCCGACGCAAACCGTTGAACCTGAGGCTGATACATCTGCGCCAACTGCACCTCAACCAAATACTGCCGTACAGCCAACTGCACCAAATTCCGATGTTGCTCAATCGCCTGCCACAACCGATCGGCAAGCCTTAATTGATCAGTTACTATCTACTCGCCAGTGCCAGGGATGCGACCTGCGAGGAGCGAGATTAGAAGCGGCAGACTTAAGTGGAGTAGACTTGAGCAACGCCATTTTGATCGATGCTGATTTAGAAAGGGCAAACCTCAGCAACGCCAACCTGAGCGGAGCCGATCTAACCTCAGCTGACCTAGAGAATGCTAATTTGACAGGAGCCAATCTCAATGGGGTCAATTTCACCAACGCCGATTTAGAGGATGCTAATCTGACTAATGCAGATGTGACAGGAGCAAACTTCACTGGAGCCGACCTGGACGGTGTGATTGGGCTTAATCGCTAAGGCTGAAGTCTAACGATCAGAGCACAATCAAAGCACAATAGCAATGTCTGTTCGCCCTAAGTTTGGTCGATTTGACAGTTTAGCAACTTGGATGGCTGAAGCTCCACCGACGCCATCGGGATCGAAGAACAACACACCTGCCGATCGATCGTAAATAAACCGATCACGGCTATCAGTGGCGCGACTCCCCAAAACGAATTGATGGGACTTGATTTTCCCCCGATTCAAGTCGCGCCCAAATCCTTGCCGAGAAATTTGAATCGTGTCATCCGCTGGATTGAAGTCTTTAATGGTATCGCGGCTTTTTTTCGCTTGCAAAATCACAAAGCGATCCTTGCCCTTCCCCCCAGCGAGTACATCTCGACCGCTGCCCCCGATTAGCCGATCGTCGCCCTTGCCCCCGATTAGCCGATCGTTGCCATTACCGCCCTGCAAAACATCGTTGCCATCACCACCCAGCAAGCGATCGTTGCCACCCAGCCCCAGTAGGATGTCATTGCCGCCATTGCCAAGCAACTGGTTATTCATCGCATTTCCCGTAAGAGCGTTGTTGAGGTCGTTGCCTGTACCAACCATCGCTGTACCGGTCAGAATTAAATCGTCTAGTGGTGATGCCAATGTCCAATTTACGGACGCCATCACAGTCTCAAAGCCACCGTTCACGTCTTCAACAATGACATCCCTCACACTATCAACCACGTAAGTATCATCGCCGAACCCACCCATTAGCGTATCGTCACCAGCGCCGCCATCCAAGCGATCGTGACCCGCATTGCCAATCAGAACATCATTGCCACTGCCGCCAACCAGCACGTCATTTCCGCGTCCACCCGTTAAATGGTTGCTGCGACGATCGCTGCCCAGCATGGTAACACTGCCCGTAAACCTACTGAAATCGAACCATTCAAACTGAGTGATAGTGGTGTTACCTGTGAGGATACCACTGAGTTGATTCACCGGATTATCGACCTGCACCCAGGCTGTCCCGGCTCCATCTTGCAGCACAAACGTATCCAGACCATCTCCACCGCTGATTTGATCGTTCTGTTGCAGGTAATCTAGAATGGAAAATAGGGTATCATTGCCAGCTTGGGTGTTGATTAAGTCTGTGGCTGGGGTCGTCACCAGTTGATCATCATTGGGAGTACCCTGATTCAACAGATTCACTGGCGTTAGTTGCACCGTTGTCTCGGCTGGTTCGCTACGAACTGTGCCATCACTGACCGAAAACACAACCGTTCGTGTGGTGCGATCGGGTGTAGGCGAGGAATTGTAATAGCGAACGCTGCGCAAAACCCCTAAATACGTGGCAAGGGAAGCAATGCCGTTCAGGTTGAGGGTGGAGCGTTGACGATCGTAGCGGGCTGTAATCCCAGTATTCTGGATCTCAACGAGTAGTTCTTCGGTTTGCCAGTTGTGCGGATTAGTGATCACGACTTGCGCTGAAGTTAATACAGAGCCATTGGGATGGGTGAGTCGGGCATCGGATGATACGATCGACACCGCCGGGCCGGTCACCACAAAGGTGCTACGAAAGTCGAGTCCATTGTCTGCGCCGTTGAGATCCAACACAGGTAGCGTTAGGCGGCGATCGAAGCGAATTGGGATGGCTGCTGTGTGGCTAGGCGTGATCCCATCTGTCACCGTCAGTTCCACTATGCGGAAAGCAGGAGTGGGGACGGTGCTGAGGTTAGCATATTGGATTGAACGTAGCGCTGTTCGGTAATGCCTCAGGGAAGCTGTTCCCGTCAGGCTTAATACCCCCGTAGCGCTGTTGAAGCGGCCGGTGATGCCGTTTTGATCTTGAAACAACAGTCGATCTTCGCCGGGAAGATATCCGTTGATGACGAGCGTAGCGCCCGTAAGATTGGTGTGATCGGCATCGCGCAAGTTTAGCCCCGGATCGAGGGTGATGGTGCGGGTAGATTCAGTAACGAGGACAGACTGAACAGATGGGATAACAATCGGGGCATCGTTGACAGAGACCACTTGCAGCAATCGAGTGGCGACAACGCTAGTGGCAGTGCCATCAGTGACGGTCACGCGAATGGTGCGGCTTTTGGTATCCGGGTTCTCACTACTGTTGGCGTAGGTGATTGATCGCAGCGCTTGCTGATATTGGGCGATCGAGGCAGTTCCTGTCAGGGTGAGAATGCCGCTGGCAAAGCTGCCACGAATCCCGTTCTGATTGACAAAGTGAAGGCGATCTTGATTGGCGACGTAGCCTTCCAGGACGATCGTGGCTCCGGTTAAGTTGCCGCTGTCGTCGATTACCCGCATGGCAGCATCGAGGGCGATCGGACTAGCGTTTTCGCGATAGATCAAGACGTGATCGGTCAAGTTAACCACTGGAACCGAATTGGCGGGCAATAGGCGAACGGTGCGACTAGCCGGGCTACTGCTGGCTTCTCCATCTGATACCGAAAACTGAATCGTGCGGATTGTTTGACTGGGATTGTTGCGGCTGTTACTGTAGGCGATCGATCGCAGTACCGCCTGATAGGTGGTGACGGGGGCGCGTCCCGTGAGCAGCAGGGTTCCCGTAGCGTTATTGAAAATGGCGCCAATATTGCGATCGGGGCTGGTAAACTCCAGGCGATCCTGTCCGGCTACATAACCATTGATGGTAACGGTAGCGCTTTCTAAAAAGAGGCTATCTTCGTCACGCACGGTGAGGTCAGCATCGATCATCAGCGTTCCAGCATTTTCTGGGTAGGTCAATTCTCCGGTGGAGGTGGTGACAATCGGCGCGTCGTTGATTGGGACGATGCGAATCGTGCGAGTGGCAACGCGGCTAGTGACCTCACCATCGGTGACAGTAACGCGAATTAACCGATCGCCCGTACCCGGATTGTGACCATTGTGGATATATTGGATCGATCGTAGCGCCGTCTGATAAGCCTCGATTGTAGTCGTGCCCGTTAGTCTGAGAATTCCCGTCGTTGGGTCAAAGCTGCCGTTGATTGCTCCTTGATTAGTGAACAGTAACCGATCGCCCGCCCGGTAGCCGCCAATGGTGATCGTAGCTCCAGCAAGGGTAGCACTGTCGGGATCTCGTACCAGAATTGCTGCATCGACCAGAATTGCATCGCTGTCTTCGGTGTAGGTCAGTACATCTGACGCCGTTGTCACAATCGGCGCTTCGTTGACGTTGTTGATGGTGATAGTGAACTCTTTGTCGAAACTGAGACCGCCGCGATCGGTAGTGCGAACTTTGATGCGGTAACTGGGCTTCGTTTCAAAATCGGGGTTAGCCCGAAGAATCAGCTTATTGCCGCTGATGATAAAGGCGCTGTTGTCCTGAAAGCCTGAAACAAGACTGTAAGTATGGCTGTCACCAGCATCTTGATCGATCGTGCTGAAAGTTCCTACTTCACTATTGTCACCGACATTTTCGTTGAGTTGGGCATTGCTGAGCCGTAGATCGCTGGGGGCATCGTTGACGTTGTTGATGGTGATAGTGAACTCTTTGTCGAAACTGAGACCGCCGCGATCGGTAGTGCGAACTTTGATGCGGTAACTGGGCTTCGTTTCAAAATCGGGGTTAGCCCGAAGAATCAGCTTATTGCCGCTGATGATAAAGGCGCTGTTGTCGGCAAATGTAGCACTGTCGATCAGGCTATAGCTGTGGCGATCGTCCGCATCAGGATCGATGGTGCTGAAGCTGTCCACTTCCGCATTGACTCCCACATTCTCATTCAGTTGAGTGTTGCTGAGAGTAAGGTTGGTGGGGGCATCATTGCCATCCAGGACAGTGATCGTGAATTCTTTCTCGAAAAACAGCCCGTCGCCATCGGTGGTGCGCAGTTTGATCCGGTAGCTGGATTTGGCTTCAAAATTAGGGGAATTAATTAGAATCAGTTGATTGCCATTGATGCGAAAAGCACTGTTATCGGGTAAATTCCCCACGAGTGTATAGGTATGGCGATCGCCCAGATCGAGGTCGATGGTGCTGAGGCTGCCGACTGCAACATTATCGGCCACGTCCTCGCTGACTTGCGTGTTGCTGAGCCGCAGATCGGTAGGGGGACGATCGAGGCGATCGTTGACTGTGATCGTAAATTCTTTGTCGAAAAATAGCCCTTCCGCATCAGTGGTGCGGATTTTGATGCGATAGCTGGGCTTAACTTCAAAGTTGGGCGATTGCCGCACTATCAAGCGGTTGCCGCTAACTGCAAACGCACTGTTATCACCAAACCCGTTAATCAAACTGTAGGTATGGGTATCGTCTAGATCGGGATCAGTCGTTGTCAGCGTGCCGACGGTGACATTATCGCCCACGTTCTCATCGACATCGGTGCGGCTGAGGCTAAGGTTCGTGGGAGCATCATTGCGATCGTCTACAGTAATGGTGAACGTGCGATCGAAAAATTTGCCGCCCGCATCGGTGGTACGAACTCTGATCGTGTAGATAGGTTTGACTTCAAAGTTGGGGGAGTTGATCAGCACCAATCGATTGCCGTCAATACGAAAGGCGCTGTTGTCAGGGAGATTGCCGATCAGGGTATAGGTATGGGTGTCGTTGCGATCGGGGTCGGTGGTGGTAAACGTGCCCACTGTATGGTTATTGGCAACGTCTTCATTGACGCGGGTGTTACTTAAGTTCAGTCCGATCGGTGTTTCGTTGGTGTTGTCGATCGTGATCGTGAATTCTTTTTCAAAGAACAGCCCGTCGCCATCGGTGGTGCGCAGTTTGATCCGGTAGCTGGATTTGGTTTCAAAGTCAGGGGCATCTCTCAAGATCAGCTTGTTGCCCTCTAGTCGGAAGGCGCTGTTATCCGGTAAATTACCCACCAGCAAATAGGTATGTCGATCGCCCACATCCGGATCGGTGGTCGTCAGCGTACCCACTTCAGCATTGCTGCCTGCGTCCTCATCAAGGCGGCTATTGCTTAGCGTCAGGTCAGAGGGGGGGCGATCGGGGCGATCGTTTACAGTAATGGTAAATTCGCGTTCAACAAACCGACCGCCGCTGTCGGTTGAACGAAGCTTGATCCGGTAACTGGGCTGAGCTTCAAAGTTGGGCGATCGCAGCACAATTAGCCGATTACCATCGATACGAAAGGCGGCATTATCGGGATAAATGCTGTTGTTGACAAACGTGTAGGTGTGGGTATCACCTCGATCGGGATCAACGGTGCTGAGGGTAGCTACCGTGAAATTATCCCCCACGTTCTCATCCACGTTGGTTCTGCTGAGATTCAGCGCGGTGGGCGTTTCCCCTGTGTCTTGGACGGTGATGGTGAAGGTACGGTTGAGGCTTTTACCGCCTGCATCTGTCGTACGAACTCTGATAGTGTATTCAGATTTCGTCTCAAAATCGGGCGAGTTGATCAGAATGAGCTTGTTGCCCTCAATCCGAAACGCCGCGTTGTCAGGATAGGTGCTGTTACTGGTGAAGGTATAGGTATGGGTATCATTGCGATCGGGATCAGTGGTAGCAAACGTACCAATTTCAGTATTCTCTCCCGCATTTTCCGCCACCGTGCTGTTACTGAGCACCAGAGCAGTAGGGGCTTCGTTGACGTTCTCCACCACGATCGTAAAGGTCTGCTCCCAGAACAGATTGTCATCATCGGTAGAGCGTACCTTAATGCGGTAACTCGGCTTCGTTTCAAAATCGGGCGAGTTGATCAGAATGAGCTTGTTGCCCTCAATCCGAAACGCCGCATTGTCGGGGAAATCTGACGTTCCAACAAAAGTATAGGTGTGTTGCGTATCATCAGGATCGGTGGTGCTGAAACGACCAATTTCCTGATTGTTGCCTGAGTTCTCGACGATGCGATCGTTGCTAAGGCTGATGCCGGTAGGACGACCAGAAATTGTATCGTTGACGGTGATCGTAAAAGTACGATCGAGGAATTTGCCGCCTGCGTCGGTAGTACGGACTTTGATGATGTATTCAGGCTTGGTCTCAAAGTTCGGCGAGTTAATCAGGATCAGCTTATTATTCTCAATCCGAAACGCCGCATTGTCGGCAAAGTTGGTGCTGTCAATCAGCGTATAGGTATGGGTATCGCCTGCATCTGGATCGGTGGTTTCAAACGTACCAACCGTAAAGTTATTGGGGATACCTTCGTTAACTTCGGTATTGTCTAAGCTGAGTGCGGTGGGCGTTTCATTGACATTGGTAATACGAATGGTAAATTCTCGCTCAATAAATAGTCCCGCTCTATCCGTTGTGCGAACCTTAATTCGATACCGATTTTGTACTTCAAAATTTGCCGAGTTAATTAGAACTAGTTTGTTTCCTTCAATCCTAAATGCTGAATTATCAGGATAGGCAGTCGATTCCGCAAAAGTGTAAGTATGGGTATCGCCTGCATCCGCATCAGTGGTTGAAAAAACGCCAATTTCTTTATTGTTTCCGGTATTCTCAGCAATTCGATCGTTGCTTAACGTCAAATTCGTAGGAGCGTTAGCTGCTGTGCGATCGACTGTAATTGTGAACGTGCGGGTAAAACTAGCTCCCCCAGCATCGGTGGTACGAACTTGAATCTGATAGGAATTTTTGCCCGATGGCGGTGGACTGATGAGAATCAGCTTATTGTTCTCAATTCGAAAGGCAGCATTGTCTGGGTTGGTGCTGGTATTGACGAGGGCGTAGGTATGGGTGTCGTTGCGATCGGGGTCGGTAGTGGTAAAACTGCCCACCTCGAAATTACTGCCGACGTTCTGATTCACCGTCGTTTTGCTTAGCGTCAGGTTCGTGGGCGCTTCGTTGACATTTGTGACTTGGATCGTGAAATCCTTTTTGAAGCGCAACCCCTCGGCATCGGTGACAGCAATGCGAATGTTGTAGGTGTCCTTGGTTTCAAAATCCAGCCCAGCATTCACCACCAGCTTGTTGTTGACAATCCGGAACGCTCCGTTGTCGGCTAAGTTGTCTACTAATGAGTAAGTTAGACCCGACGGGCCTTCAGGATCTGTGCCGGTCAGCGTGCCAATCTCTGTGCCGATCGCCGCATTTTCCGCCACAACCGTATTGCTTAGGGTCAAATTCGTCGGTGCTTCGTTGACATTCAGTGTGGTGATGGTCAGGTCTTTCGTCAGCGTGCCGCCCCTGCCATCATCGGTTTTGATCCGAACGGTATAAGTGGGCTTGGTTTCATAATCCAGCGGACCATTGACTCGTAGTTGATATTGTCCCGTGCTGAGTCTGACGATTTTGAATGTGGCATTGTCCACCGCACCCGCCACCAGGGTGTAGGTATGAGTATCGCTTGTATCTGGATCGATCGTGCTGAGGGTACCGATTACCGTCTCTACCGCTGCATCTTCACGGACTTGGCTAGCACTTAAGCGAATATCCGTAGGGGTACGATTGGCCGTAGACGGAACCGTAAACCGACGAGCAAACACACCATTTCCTTGATCACTCGTTGCAGGATTGCCAGTAGTCTGATCTTCACTCGTCCAGCCGATGATGAAATTACCGTTGCCATCGATCGCGATCGACGAAAACTCTTGGTTTCGCAGCGTGTAGGCATTGGCCGAAAAGACCCCTTCCCCCCCCTGATCGCGATCGAGCACATTGCCGTTGGCGTCATAACGACGGTAGAGAACATCATTGCCACTGCCCGAAACTGCACTTGTCCAGGTAATGGTATAGTTGCCGTTGGCATCCATCGCCACCGCCGAATATTGCTGGCTGCCACTAACAACATGGTTGACTCGCACATCGGCTACATCTTTCTCAATGCGCTTATTGGCAGCAGACTCATCAATTTTGAAGCGACGCGCATAGACCCCCCACCCGTTGCCATCCTGACCGTCACTTGACCAAGTGATGACAAAATCGCCGTCGGCATCGATCGCTACACTAGGATGCTTCTGATCGTTGGTCGTGTAGGTATTAACGCGAAACTCTCCCCCCAATTTGTCGCCATTCGCCGCGAAGATTTGAGCATAGATCCCCGATCGACTGCCGTCTTGCCCCTCACTTTCCCACACCACCACAAACCGCCCTTGGGCATCGACTGCGACTGATGAATTGCGCTGATCGCCCGTTGTAGTGCTGTTGACTAGAATTTCAGGTCCTAGAGCAGCACCCGTGGCACTATAGAGGCACGTGTAGACATCGGAGTGATTATGGGTTCGTGATGTCCAGGTAACAATGAACCGTCCGTCCGCCAGAGTAGCAATATCTGAATCTTCCTGATTGCCCGTCGTCGTCGTGTTGACCAAAAATGTTGATCCCTGTGTGGCTCCAGTGCGGCTGAAGCGTTGAGCGAACACCCCAAACCCATCGCGATCGAGTGGTTGATAGAAGGCATAGCTAGACCATGTGACGATAAAATCCCCATCCGCATCCATCGCCACCGCCGCCGAAATTTGATCGCCTGTCACCACATGCCCCTGATTCACTAAAATCGGGCCACCTTGCGCCACGCCATCTTTGTTGTAGCGTTGGGCATACACACCCCAGCCCACGGGTTCAGCGGGATCATCCTGCCCTTGGCTTGACCACACCACCACAAAATTTCCCTCGGCATCGGCAGCAACAGCGCGAGTCGTGCGATGATCGGTTGAGGAAAAAGGCCCGTAAGTAACCTGACTATTTTCGGTAGTCGTATTTACTCTGAATTCATTACCGGGAGTGGCTGGCATGGTATGAATTCCCCTCAGCGTGACAGCAGGACATAGTGAATTGGTGAATCAATCCCTATAAGCAGGCTACCCATTGAAGTCAAATCAGTTACACATCGAGTACAGAACTTCGGTATTAATAGATGACAAAGAGACCGGAAAATGATCGATTTCTGACCATTTTGACGGTTGTTTTAAACGGTTAAAAAGACAAGCTATGATAAGGGACTAGACCTACGGTTAACGTGATTAAATAAACAGCTTTACGGATGACATTCAGCGATTCGTTAGAAAACCTCGGTAAAGCAATTTGTCGTATCTGTAATTTTGCTTATTTCTCAGAAAGGATGGTGACGGATGAAACATACACTTTCCGTATTAGTAGAAGACGAAGCTGGCGTTTTAACTCGTATTGCAGGATTGTTTGCTCGGCGAGGCTTTAATATTGAAAGCCTTGCTGTTGGCCCAGCTGAACAGGTAGGAATCTCTCGAATTACGATGGTGGTTCCGGGGGATGATCGCGCCATCGAACAGGTGACCAAACAGCTTTATAAACTTATCAATGTTATTAAAGTGCAAGATATTACCGAAGTGCCGTGTGTCGAACGAGAACTGATGCTGCTGAAGGTAAATGCCACCAGTACCAATCGATCGGAAATTATCGAACTAGCACAAATTTTTCGGGCCCGAGTTGTCGATGTAGCTGAAGATTCCTTGACCCTGGAAGTGGTTGGTGATCCTGGGAAAATGGTGGCGATCGTGCAAGTTTTGAATCGGTTTGGTTTGCGAGAAGTAGCCCGTACTGGAAAAATTGCCTTGATGCGAGAATCAGGAGTAAATACAGAATACCTCAAGTCTCTAGAAGCACGAGTATAGGGGAAATTAGGGGCATTGTGACCTGTGGGCACTGTCCCCAATCCCCTTAACTCTCAATTCTTTGGGTTTTACCACATCAGTTGTTAACCAAGCGATTGACCGGAGAGCGCTGGCAGAAATGTTCAACCTACCATATTTTAGCTTTATCTCTTTATCTCAAACTCACGTTTTCTAGGTTTCCGACGTAGAAGAAGCATTCAACATAGGAGATAGGTAGGCAACCAAAGCCCCCAAAACAAATCCAGCAATATTGCGGAAGAGCGGTAACCAATCCGCCGTACGCGTTACAACTGGGCCAATACCAAATGCAATGAAGAGAATTCCCCACAAAGGCGAAAAAATCAGGGCCCATTGCCACGAAAATGGTTTTCCTGGTTCACGCGGTTGAGCCGCAAAGCCAAACACCAAGCCTCCAATCACCGAGGTCACCAGCGTCAGAATCCACTGTTCTCTGGGTAGACCCGGCACAACTTGACAGCCCCCTTGACGTAAGCATCCTTCTAGAGATCCTAAGGCCTCTAAGATCGAAGCATCTTCACCGTTGTCTCGCACAAAAAACTGATTGCCATAGCGGGTTTGGAGTTCAATCCAAAATGTGCGGGGTAATAACTCAAACAATGCATCGCCTACGCTGAAATTGAGGAGATTACCGCCTCTTGGATCGGCCACAAGCATAACGCTGCGATCGTCGAGACCCCAAAACTCTTTCACAGCGCGACCAGGAGTACGATCAAACTGCGTCAATACTCTCAGTTTCCACCCAGTTTCTGCCTCGAACTCATCGAGTTGTTGCGCCAGATTTTGCTCTTGAATATCGGTAAGCGAATCTGCCAGATCAATCACAGGCGTATAGTGATCGGGCAGCAACTCGGGGTTATCGTAGGCCTGTGCGACAGGGGCAATGACCCAACTCAGCAGAACAATCGACA
The DNA here is from genome assembly GCF_026802175.1 of Thermocoleostomius sinensis A174. NCBI lineage: Bacteria > Bacillati > Cyanobacteriota > Cyanophyceae > Oculatellales > Oculatellaceae > Thermocoleostomius > Thermocoleostomius sinensis. The sequence continues at coordinate 1,197,941 of NZ_CP113797.1, forward strand.
GGGCAATCAGGCAACTAAACAGTTTTGACGGGTGGAAGTGTAGCATCGACAGATCCAACTATCCTCAAGGTGAAATATTAATAGATCACTACGAATACCAAGAATCATCAATGATTCTTTACACTTGTTAATATAGCTCTCATGTTGATCATATAGCAAAAAGCGGAGGGTAATGAGTAAGCTGAATGCTTAACAAGAAGTACAAGAAGTACGTAGTATCGCCAATCTATAGCTCAGCACCGAACGTGCCTTGCCCAAGCTTAGAAACAGATCAATCCGCTTTACAGTTCGATTCAACCAGGTTGAATTGAAATCGTGGCTGTCTCATTTTCGTGACTCGTTGCTTAAAACTCATCAAGAGATGGTTCCTGAAAAGAGGTAGCCCGATCGCTTCGCTCGTCTGAGTTGACTAGCTCATCCTGTAATTCGTTCGGTGCTTCGGTGTAGCTGTTGCGATGGTAGGGGCTGCTGTAGGCATGGTAGCCTTGGCTTGCTGCCTCCATAGCAATTCGAGAGTCAGCCGGTAGCCGACTGCTAGATTCGTGAGGGCTGAGGTCATGCGCTAGGTCATGAGTTGACATCGCTCCCTCACGCGATCGTCGGGTAGCCGATGGACGGTTAAAGGATTTCCAAGCGGCCTTAAATCCTGCAACAACACTCCGAGTCGTCACCTGGGCCTGTTGGGCTTGACGCTTGACACCGCTTAAACTTTGATCGAGTTGTTGCACAATTCGTCCAGCGCTTTGCACCCCTTCACTCACATCGTCCGTTAGGTTATTAATTTCCATACCTGTTAGCCGGATGGACTCTAAAGTAGGAGGTAACTCTCGACTGAGGGTATCAAATAGCTTTTCAGCACTCCGAGCTGCCCGCGACAGTTCTTGCAATGCCGGAAGCGCCGCTACCAGAACGGCCGTTAAGCTCACTGCCACTAACAGAAGAGATAGCCCTAGCCAAAAAAGAGGATCAACCACAGAATTTGCCTATTTCGTACCGGAATCGTGGACAGAAGGGTGGGGTTCTGCGGCAAGGGGCGATTCTACCTGTTCAAGTTCTTGTCGCCGGCGTTGAGACGCTTCTAGCCCAACCGCGATCGCCTCCCGCAAGCGGGAGAGGGTTTCATCCCAGTTACGTAATGCCGAACCAGAGAGGCGATCGGCTTGCAATTGCACACTGCTAGAGAGATCTTCGGCTAATTCGGGTAAGGCATCAGCTGATTTTTTCAACAGTTGCCGCGTTTCTCGCCCTGCTTTCGGTGCTATCAAAAGACCTGTAACCGCACCAATCATGGCTCCAACTAGAAAGCCTCCTACAAATAATCCTGATGATCCTGTCGATTCTGAGCGGTTGTCTGACATTGCTGCTCATCCTTGGCACTAGCTTTTACTAATAAGTAAACTCTACTCGAAGCCAACTCAAAAACGGACTGAAATTGCCAAGCTCTCTTCTAAGTTCTTTTTCGATGTCGTTGCCCATTGGGAAGATTATGCGATGGGCAACTTTCTGACAGAGGTAGAGGAGTCCTGCATCGCCTTTATTCCCAGCCCTGCTTCTCTCACTCCTTCCTCGTCCAGATGGGGGAAAGGAGGGTTGGGGCGGGGCGGGTCAGATAATCGCATATCGTGTGAATATTTGCTATGGTGAACTCGTTTTTGCCTCGATCGGGCACTAGTGCAAGAATCAACTTTATGTCTTGCGTAATATCCAGTATGATACCTAGCCTGGCGGTTGACATAGTATCGCCAAACCCACTGCCCTAAGCCCAGCAACGACAACACCTGTTGTACTTGCTGCAATTGCAAAATCAATAAGCGATATCGCTGCCGGAGTTGAAAGCTACCCATCTGTCCAGAGCCGATCGCAACGGGTGCATTGCACAAAACTCGATGTGTTGTATGATTTGCCAGCGTTAGAACATCTGCTGCCTTCGCTAAGACCGATCGCAACCGACACAGTTGCCAAGCCATATACAGGCACAGGAACGCCAGCACCCCATTCAAAAGTAAAACGATCGCTATCATGATTCAAGGCATTACTTCACAAGCGTGGCACAATTGCGCATCGCTGGCTCGATCATACCTACAGATGCCCGTGGCTGGCATCGAATTTTTCTGAACTCAAAACTGATCTTGAAAAAGAGCAGCCCCACCGCATTACCTAAAGGTGAAACAGATGAGGCTGGAGACGCAGTTAGGAGGTATCTGAATAAAAGAGTATAGGGAGAAATGCCAGATGGGTTTTCTTTTAACAAGTTCTTAAGCTGTTCTAGAAATTGGGGGGCAGGGAGTAGGGGGTTACATCAGCAGATCAACGGAGTCAGCGATCGGCGAGGTAATCATTACTGGATCTTGATATAGCGGAACAGTGAACGTGACGGTTGAACCCAAACCTTCACCCATGCTAAAGAAATTGACAACGCCGCCCATCGCTTCCACCAGCTTTTGGGAAATGGCCAACCCCAACCCAGTACCGCCATATTGCCGCGTGCGGGAACCATCGACTTGGCTAAAAGTTTGGAACAGTTTGTCTTGCTTTTCTAAGGACACACCAATGCCCGTATCCGCTACGCTAATTTTCACCGTACCCGGTTTTTCTTCCCCCTGCACCACGACTTTACCCGGAATCACCTCGGCACTGATGGTGATGCCGCCTTCATGGGTAAATTTGATGGCATTGCCCACTAAATTCAACATCACTTGCAGTAATCGCTGATAGTTGCCATAGATCACCACTTCATCACGGGTAGCAGGAGTCAGAATTTCGAAGGACAAGTTCTTTTGCTGAGCTTGAGGACGGGTGAAATTTTCTACATCAGTGAGCAAATCATCTAACTCGATCGGGTTAAGATCAAGCTGCATTTTGCCAGCCTCAATCTTAGCGATATCTAGAATGTCGTTGATGATATTGAGCAAGTGAATTGCCGATCGATAGGCTTCTTGAATGAACTGGTTTTGCTCTTCTGGATCATCAGCCATACCGTCCATAATCAGCTTCAGGAAGCCAATCATGCCATTTAATGGGGTGCGCAGTTCATGAGAGGTGTTGGCTAAAAATTCACTCTTAAGCCGAGAAGCCGCTTCCGCTTGCCGCCGGGCTTCTTCTAATTCCTTGTGTTGCTGCCGCAGATTTTCGTTAGCGCGTTGCAGTTCGGCAGCCAAACTGCGGGTTTCTTCCAACAGCGTCACATAGGTCACCCCTGCTCCCACCTGTTGGGCAATTTCTTGTAATAATTCAATTTCTACATCGTTCCAGCGCCGCAACTGCTCTGGTTGATGCAGAATAATCAAGCCATTTGGCTGATCTTTGTAGGTTGTAGGAATCGCCAGCCCAGACGATACATCGACCCCTAGTCCATCAAAATCGATTGGCACGGGGCGCAGAGTCGTCAAAGCTTGCCGGAGTCGAGTGGCCGTCTCCAAGGAAAACTCAGTTCCAAGCATAGAGGGTAACGAGGGATGGCGGTACTCGGCCAGTACCTTTAGAACAGGTTCGTCTGGCTTGTAGGGACAAATTAAACATCGATCGACTTCTAGGGCTTCTCCTAAACCATTTACGGTCTGTTGCCAAATGCTTTCAAGGTCAAGACTGCGGCGAATATTCCAAATAACTTGATTCAGTCGTTTTTGATACCGAAAATGGTGCGATGAGTCAGATTTCAATAAGCGATCCACCAGTTCTAGCGCTCGGCTTTCGGAGACATTACAGAGAAACTTGCCTGTTACCACAACCAGTTTGGCGGCTCCGTAAGGCGTTAGGATGGGGCTAATTGTCAGATCGAAAGCAAAATACTGATTGGTATAGGTAAACGGATACTCAAAGCTAACCGGAACCAAAGACTCTAGTACCTGCTGTACTTGCTGCACATAGGATTCGGCTGAAACAGGCGAGAATCCTTGATCAACTGGTTTCCCAATCACTTGGTCTAGGCAGAGATTGTATCGCTCTGCGGCATTCCAGTAGAACGAGAGACATCGCCCCGCTGTGTCTTGCGTCAAAACCAGATCTGCACCCGATGCCGACAACAAACTATCGAATCGACATGACGCCGCCGAATGGGTTGGTTCGGTTGTAGAAGAGGAGCGATCGCTGGGCAAGGTCATTAGCGTGGGACTGCAAACGGCAAGATGGAAGGTTTGATTTTCCAGAATTGACCCTGAGGTAACCGAAGCAACTGCAACGGTGGATGTTCAAGAACAACTTCCAGATTCAACACTCAAGGTGAGAATTCCCGATTCCAAGAATCCAATCGCCTCAAGTTGATGAAAATGTTCACGGAAAAGTAGCTAAAAAGCCGTTGAATAACGGAATGAGAGCAAAACCACTCTCGACGCTGCTGCACCCCCTGCTTGACTAGTCATTCCACTCACCCTTAGGCGGAACAGGAGGATTTGGGCGCATGGTGCGAGTCAAATCATCGTCCCGGCGACTTCCACCCCCCAGCCATTGTCGCACAGCAACCTCAATGACTTTACTGGGATCACTCGTGAGGTGGCGAATCTGCTCCAGAAGCTCAGCATCAATTTCAATGGAAAGATTCACTTTGCCAGGCTTAGGTTGAATAGCAGGATCGTTCATAGGTTGTTGCAGGCTCTTTGGAGCAAGGTCTAAACAACAAAATTTCTATACACAGTGGGGAAGAACAAGGAAACTCACCTGGTTCTGCTGACCTTGATTAATCGAAGTCAAATCCCTACCTACATTAAACATCATTCGACTTTCAACTAGGTTAGCTGAGAACAGTGAATGAGGATAGAAAAGATGGGAACCGGTCGTGAATGCATAAATACAATGCATAAATAATGCATAAATACGTGAACGAAACGCATAGAGAAGCGATCGAGCTTTCGAGCTTTTTTCTTCTCGCCGTTAGCCTGCATTCTTGATCCTTTGTGTTGCCAACCCTAATCCTCAGCCTTCAAACTACTGACTGTTGCAATCGAAAGGATTACAATATCTTAAGCATCTCATGCTGCCTATCTAAGAAATCTATGACCGACGTACCTGTTTCTCGCATTCGCAACTTTTCGATCATTGCTCACATTGACCACGGCAAATCCACCCTGGCCGATCGCCTGCTGCAAACGACGGGCACCGTCAGCGCGCGCGAGATGAAGGAACAGTTCCTCGACAACATGGAGTTGGAGCGTGAACGTGGCATCACAATCAAACTTCAAGCCGCCCGCATGAAGTACACGGCTCAAGATGGGCAGGACTACGTTTTGAATTTGATTGATACACCGGGACATGTAGACTTTTCCTATGAGGTTTCCCGATCGCTGGCTGCCTGTGAAGGGGCGTTATTGGTGGTGGATGCTTCGCAAGGGGTCGAGGCCCAAACCCTGGCAAATGTATATTTAGCTTTAGAAAATAATTTAGAAATTATTCCTGTTCTCAACAAGATTGATTTACCAGGGGCAGAACCGGATCGCGTTAAATCAGAAATTGAGGAAATTATTGGTCTAGATTGTAGTGGGGCAGTGTTAGCTTCGGCGAAGGAAGGCATTGGTATCACTGACATTTTGGAGTCGATTGTCTATCTGGTACCGCCGCCACAAGATACTGTCGAAAAACCGTTACGAGCGCTGATCTTTGATAGCTACTATGATCCCTATCGGGGCGTAATCGTCTACTTCCGCGTTATGGATGGTACCCTGAAGCGGGGCGATCGGATACGGTTGATGGCATCGGGTAAAGAATACGAAATTGACGAGTTGGGCGTACTGTCACCCACTCAGGTTCAAGTTGAAGAACTGCACGCAGGGGAAGTGGGATACTTGGCCGCCGCCATTAAAGCGGTGGAAGATGCCCGAGTCGGGGATACGATTACTTTGGCTGGTAAACAATCCTCGATCGAACCGTTGCCTGGCTATACCGAAGCTAAGCCGATGGTGTTCTGCGGACTGTTTCCCACCGATGCCGATCAGTTTGAAGACTTGCGAGAAGCCCTAGAAAAACTGCGCCTCAACGACGCTGCTCTACAGTACGAGCCAGAAACCTCTAGTGCAATGGGGTTTGGTTTCCGCTGTGGCTTCTTGGGGTTATTGCACATGGAGATTGTCCAGGAGCGACTGGAGCGGGAGTATGACCTCGACTTAATTACCACGGCTCCTTCGGTTATCTACCGCGTCACCAAAATTGACGGCGAAGTAATTTATATTGACAACCCCAGCCTGCTGCCCGATCCGCAATATCGCGAGATGATCGAAGAACCCTATGTGCAGGTAGATATGATCACACCCGAGGAGTTCGTTGGGCCGTTAATGGAATTGAGCCAGAGCCGGCGCGGTGTGTTCAAGGACATGAAGTACTTGACGCAAGGCCGGACAACCCTCTCTTACGAAATTCCCCTGGCAGAAGTAGTGACAGATTTCTTTGACCAAATGAAATCCCGCTCGCGGGGCTATGCCAGTATGGAGTATCACTTGATTGGCTATCGCGAAAATCCGCTGGTGAAGCTAGATATTTTAATTAATGGCGATCGGGTTGACCCGCTAGCCACAATCGTGCACCGCGATAAGGCTTATTACGTGGGTAAAGCGTTGGTAGAAAAACTAAAGGAATTGATTCCTCGCCATCAGTTTAAGATTCCAATTCAGGCGGCGATTGGGTCACGCATTGTTGCCAGTGAACATATTCCAGCGCTGCGTAAGGATGTATTAGCGAAGTGCTATGGTGGCGATATTTCCCGAAAGAAGAAATTGCTGCAAAAACAAGCTAAAGGAAAGAAGCGCTTAAAGGCGATCGGAACAGTAGATGTGCCACAAGAAGCATTTATGGCGGTGTTGAAGCTTTAGTGGCTAAACTCCATTCACACTACCGGGTTTAGCCACTTTATTGGGCTTACGGCAGTTGGTGTCTCTCATTGACTGCCTCTTTCTACACTATTTGGTCTAAGAGGTTGTTTGAATATCCAACCCTTCAGACAATGTGTGTGAGAACGCTGCCCCCTCGCTATAGCGTTTTATTTAGGTTTCAAGGTGAGTAGGTGTTAGCGAAGCCTTCCGAGAAAAAATCACGGCGCAACAACGCACTTCACCTAAACTAAGCCGTTAAGCAAGAAGATTGTGTGTTCACTTTACCTCTGAGGATTTGCTAATTTTTCAGCAGATCTGGATAATCGTTCCAGCGCTTCTGTTTGTTTTTCGATCTGCTTCGTTTGTTTCTGAAGTTCTTCCAGTTGCCTAGATTGAGACAGTGCATCACTAGTGTGGGGGATAATATACTCACAACCCGACACAAAGACGCAAATGCACAGAATGAGCACTAGAACATAACGCATTTGCTGTTTCCTCCTACAACCATACATTTCACTTGATGACAGCTTGATCGTGTCGTAAAAGTCTGTCTTCAACTTGGCTCACTCCAGTTATTCTTACGTCTATCATAGGTACGATTTTTGTTTTGTCGGAATCATTCTTCGCAAGTAAGACAGCATAATACTCATTCATCCACTTTTTGCTAAACCTCTACTGAATCGTCAAGGTTTGGCACAAGCAAGCGATCGCTTATTTCGTCAAATTGGATACAGTATTTGAAGTCCGATCGATTGAAGGGTATCCAAAGAGTGAACAAAGCTGATTTAATGAAAGCTGATTTCATCACTCGTTCAAATCATTATCTCTATGGAATGTGTCTTCAAAGTCTCCTTCTTGTCCCTACGTGCGGTTATACTTAGCTTGATTTTGTTTTGTATACTAGGATGTCTTAGTCTAGTTTCGGTTATATCTCTTTATTATTCATTTTATGACCTTAATTCAGAGTTCACTGAAGCATCAATAGCTCCAGTAACGGACGTTATGTTTATTGATTCTAGAATTGTCCATCATGAGATATTAGCCAGAGGTGTTAGACCGGGAACGGCTGTTTATACGCTCTCATCTGAGCATGATGGTGTAAGTACCATTACTCAAGTTTTGTCTCGCTATGGCAATTTAAGAGCGTTACACTTGGTATCGCATGGGCAAGCTGGACAGTTTCAGTTAGGCAATCAGGTGATATCGCCGGACAGATTTGCGCACTATCAATCGCACTTAGTTCAGTGGCGCTCTGCCCTATCAGCGTCAGCCGATGTGTTGGTTTATGGCTGCGAGGTCGCTGTGGATCACGAGGCGTGGTTACACCAATTAAGTCAGGTCATTGAAGCCGATGTGGCTGCTTCAACCAATTTGACAGGCAGTGCACAGCTAGGCGGAGATTGGACCCTGGAAGCTACAACTGGGCCGATCGAAACTCCGATCGCTTTCTCCGAGTCTGCCCGTTCAGCCTATGAAGGGGTGCTTAAGCAAATTACTGTCACCACGACAGACGATGCAGGTACGGGGTCCTTGCGCTGGGCAATTGAGCAATCTAACACGTCTCTGGAAGATGATTTCATTGATTTAAGTCAGATCAGCGGTACAATTCGGCTTCAGCAAAGCCTGCCCGCGATCAGAAGTAATTTAACGTTGGCGGGCAACGGGGATGACATCATCAGCGGCAATCAGTCACATCGCGTTCTATATGTTGATCGAGGCAATGTGGCGATTCGTAATCTTACCATCGCGGATGGGCTGGCGCTCGGTAGTCATGGTATCGATGGGGCGGGTGGTGCAGCCGGTCTGGGGGGCGGCTTGTTTGTCAACAGTGGTCGTGTGATGCTGAGTCAGGTGACGTTTGTGAATAATCGAGCCGTCGGCGGTGATGGCACTGTGCAAACCGAGACTGGCGAGAACTCGGTAGAAGACGAGGGACGATCGGCAATGGCCCTGCAAACGACGATTGCGGCTGACAAAAACCGCTTGACTGTCAGTCAAGGGGGAATTGTTGGAATTAACGGCATCAGCTTACCCGATCTCGACCGAGTGGCGTTGGGCGAGCAGGGTGTTCGCATTGACAGCAATCGAGATCAGTATCGGGCCGATCGCGGGGCAATTGCGGGGGTGAATGGGATTGGCATTGGCGGAATTGGGACGATCGCTTTTGGCGGTGGCGGTGGGTTTGGGGGCTTTGGCAATGCCGGCAATGGCGGCAATGGCGGCAATGGGGGGACTGAAGGCGGCAATGGCGGCAATGGCGGCAATGGCGGTGATGGGGGAACGGGTGTGTTCAGTACGTTCGATATTTGGGGCAAGCAGGGAGTAGGAACAGCCGTATTTGGCGGTGGCGGCGGTTTCGGGGGCTTGGGCAATGCGGGCAATGGGGGCGAAGGCGGCGATGCAAAGGCTCCGATCGCAGATGGCGGCAATGGGGGACAGGGAGGGAGAGGCGGCAATGGGGGCTTTGGTGGCGGTGGCGGCAGCGGCGGCAGCGGCGGCAATGGCGGTATACTGAGCACACCGGGAGCATCAGGAATGCCGGGGGATGGGGGCTTTGGCGGCGGGAATGGTAGCACTGGCGGCGGCGGCGGTGCTGGTTTGGGGGGGGCAATCTTTGTCCGATCGGGTAGCCTCACCCTCTATAACACCACCTTTGAACGCAATCAAGCGATTGGGGGGGCAGGAGCAAACAACGGGCAAGGGAAAGGCGGCGCTATTTTTATCGTGACTGAAGCGTTGAAAGATCACGCCAAGGTAGCAACCACTCCCCAAGTGATAGCATTCGATCGATTGCCCACTTTCGTCAATAACCAAGCTTCGCACGCGGATGATCATGCGATGGATAATCCGGACGTATATGGAATAATCGCAGTGCATTGAGGCAGCGGGGACTTGGAGATGGGGAATGAGCAATTGAGTGATGGCTTTAACAGACACAGAGGTGGCAATCCAGTTTACTAAACAAAGAGCATTTTTCAGGTTCAAGGTATGGATGCGTTACCACAGGCAATTGATTCACAAACGGTTTTGGTGATTGCGGCAGTTGCAGTGTCGCTGCTAGCGTTGCGCTTGGTGTTTCGAGTTTTAAATGTAGGGCTAGGGCTAATTTTAGCGATTGTGGCGATCGTGCTGATTCTGCAATATGGATTTGAGATTAGTCCACGGGAATTGTGGTTTGAGATCGGTCAATTACCCCAAGAACTCATGCGATTGGTTAGAAATTTTGGCTAACTTGTACGCTGCATCCTTTTCTCCTGATATCCACTCGGTGTCACTGAGTTAACCGCTGCAACATACAATCAATCCAGCGATCGTCAAAGATCAGTGCATAAATTCGGTTGTGTACGGTCAAAGTGGTTTGCTGTTTGATGACTAAACCACATAACAGCAATTCCATAGGTTCAACGGTGGTCGGGTCAACAGCTTCACCGTGCCAAATCCGGCGATAGAGTTGCAACCGTTGGATGACCTGTGCATCTGGATTCAACAACCGATCGCGAATGGTTCTTAAATGTTCTGGTTCATCCTGGGCTTCCCAGTTCTCGACAATACGAGTTTGCACAAGTTCCTCAATCCAGCTTTGTTCATTGAATTTGACAGATGGTGTGTCAGCATCGCGAATTAATTTACAAACTTTTTGAGTTAAAAAGGGTTGCCCATTCGTCCAAGCCAAAATTTCTTTCAAGATTGCTTGCGGATTTTCTACTTTTTCGGCTAACCCTTGCAGCAACGGTTGTGCTTCATGTAGTTGAAATCCCTTCAGTTGAATTGCTTGCCCGATGTTGAATGGTGTTCGGGTTTTATCATGAATCAGTTGAGATGGCGTTGCTACACCAAATAAAACAAAGGTGAGGCGATTGTAATTTGCATCATCGGCTCGTTTGTTGTAACAGGAGCGCAGCCAAATAAAAAAGTCATCGGTGGGGAACTCTAGATTGAGCACACTATCAATTTCGTCAATAAAAATGACAATATTAGTGTGAATTTCTTTGAGCAAGACTTGATGAACAAATTCACTCAACCGCTGTATAGGTGAAAGCCAGTCTCGATCGCGCCACCAATCGCGAATATTGACTGTTCCCACCAAGTGAAAGCTGCTAGCTAAGATATAGACCAACCCCGCATACCAACGTTCTAACGTAAGTTGATGATTGCCGATTTCAGAAATATCGATCGCCGCACAGACCGCTCCTTCTGCTTGCAAGCGTTTCATCATCTGCACCCGCAAACTTGATTTTCCCATCTGTCGAGCATTCAACACATAGCAGAATTCTCCTCGCTTCAATGCTGCATATAGGTGACGATCGGCTTGACGCACCACATAGGTAGAAGCATCCATGGGTAAACTGCCTCCCACCTGATAATCATAATTAGAAGGCGATTCGGAACTACGTAACAGCGCATTTTCAATTAATAATTCAGCCTGAGTTGCTTTGAGAATTTTTAAGGTTTCAGATAGTTCCTGCGTTCGTTCTTCAACTTTTTCTTCAAGAGTACGGTTATATTCCTCTAGATTTCGTCGAGAAATCCGCAATTGATTTGTCATTTGGTTAAACGATCGCGCCAAAATTCCAACTTCATCCTGAGTAGACACTACGGCTGTTGAAGATAGATCCCCAGCCGCAACTTGGGTAGCGGCCTGACTTAACTCTAGAATTGGTCGAGTAATTTCACGCGACAGCCAATACACCCCACTTGCCAACACTCCCGCCGACACCAGACCAACACCAAAAATTGTCCGGGCCAACTGACGAGCCGGAGCAAACGCCTCTTCTTGGTGAATTTCAGCCAATAGCGCCAAATTGCGTCGCTCGTTCCAGCGATAAACGCCGATGACTGGAATGTTTTCATAGTTGAGATATAGCCCAGACCCATTATTGCCTGCTACCGCTCGATCGATACCCTCTGTGTGAACACCGCGTGGATAGCTCTGTCGTCCAAATCGCTGTCCAGATACAAACACGTTAAATTGATCGACTAGGTAGGTTTCACCGCTTTGCCCTAATCCAATTCGCTCTTGAATGATTTCATCCAACCGATCGAGATTGAGATTGATTGCCATCACACCCATTGGCTGCTGAGTAATAGTATCCCGCAACGGTGCAGCAATCGTCATAGTTGGTTTGGCAGTAATTGGCGAAGGGTACACATTTTGAATAAAGGTGCGGTGTTGCCCTTGCAAAAAATAGCTGTCTCGAATGCGATAGAGTCCTTCAAGGGCAGGATTGGTAGACAGCAGAATCTTGCCACCTTTGATCGACAGCAGCGAGATGTCTTGCCAATCGCGGCGGCTATTGTTGATAGAGTGGAAATATTTGAGTAGGCGATCGTGAGTCTCAATAAAAGCTGAATCGGTTTCGGGTGACGACAACAACAATTGCATCTGTGACACTACAAAGGGCGATTGCGATAGCAACACTACGTCTTGTTTCTGATCACTCACCCATCGATCTAGCTCCCCTTCTTTGAAAGCAGCCGACGCACTTAACCGTTCATACACGGATTGTTCTAACGCCGATCGCGCTTGTAAAAAGGCGACATAACCAACTAACCCCACTGTCACCCAAGACAACACTAAAAAATAGCCCACTAAGCGAGCCATCAAGCTTTTTTTCCAGAACCTCATCCCTCCTCTCCACTCAGTTTGTCTGTAATGCCTTCGCTATTAGATACACCCGGTTTCATCCTAGTCACACAGCGGCAGCACAGATTTGTTCTCATGGATCAACCTGCTTGAGAAAGTGCACGTGTCCATCTGTGATGTGGGAAATAATGACGCTACGAATCGGATCACCCGTCCCGCGATATTCGATCGTTCCCGTCACCCCACTATAACGTCCCAATGTTGCCAAGCCTTGGCGAATCGACTCTGAGTCCACCTTTTGTTGGTTTTGCATGGCGCGAAACAGAATATTCAAGGTGTCATATGTTGCCGCCGCCGCATTGCCAGGCTCTTCACCGTACCTCTGCTGATACTGATCAATGAACGCCTGAGTGTAGGGATTTTGAATATCTGGCGAATAAAGATCGGTAAAAAACGCCCCATTGACTAATTGGCGCTGGTTAGCTGGTATATTCCCCCACGCATCAGCCCCCAACAAGGTTACATTCATTCCCATCGCCCGCGCTTGCTTCACCTGTAACAGCACCTCATGCACATAGTTCGGCAAAAACAACACAGTTGGATTGCGGTCTCGAATAACCGCCAATTGTGCATCAAACGTCTTTTCACCTGTGGTGTAGGACTCAAACGCAACCACTCGCCCCCCCTCTGCCTCAAACACCTGCCGAAACACATTCGCAATGCCTTGATTGTAGGCGCTGGCAATGTCATAGAGTACCGCCGCTGTTTCTGCTCCCAATTCATGATGGGCAAACTGCGCCATCACCTGCCCTTGAAACGGATCAATGAAGGTGGCTCGAAACACATAGCGCTTGCCCATCGTCGTTTCGGGATTTGTCGAAACTGGGCTAATCATAGGAATCTGCACCGTTTCAACAAACTTAGCCACGGGAATAGCATTTCGGCTCAGTTGCGGTCCCACAATCACCTGAACGTTGTCTTGATAAATCAATTTTCGAGCAGCATGAACCGCCACATCTACATTGTCTTGATCATCTTCAGTATTTAAAACAACGGTATATCGTTGGCGATCGATCTCCAGTCCCCCTGCTTGATTCACTTGCTTCGCGGCTAATTCTGCACCTTGCACCATCGCCCTACCACTGCTTGCCAGTTCACCTGTTAGGGTTGCAATTAACCCAATATGAATGTCATGACTTTCAGAACTTTGCCAGGCGAGTGGCCGTGCGCAAGCGGCTAACCCAACGATCCAGGCGCAAACCAATCCCAGAATCGCATAGGGTCGAAGTCGGGGAAAGAAGTGGAAATGGGGGGTCATGCAATGAGAAGGAATTGAAGGAGGGAAAGTCAAAGATAAAGCATAAAAGGGAAGAAATAGGGAAGATGGAATCGCTAGCGTGTGATTGGAGCTAAGCCACGGCTGATTGTTGGTTTGATCTCCTTGTGGAAGGTTGGTTTGCCGTTTTGAATTTGCAAAAGCGTGACGGTGACAATAGGGTCACCTGTTCCTTGATAATTGATCACCCCAGTGACGCCATCATATGGCCCATAGTTAGCTAAACCGTGCCGAATGGTCTCTGCATGAGTTGTGCCGTGTTGTTGCATTACACTGAATAACAGGTTCATGCTATCGTAAGTGGCTGCTGCATTTGCGCCAGGTTCATAGCCATACACCCGTTCATAATTGCGGATAAAGGTGCGTGTGGCTCCATGTTTGGTTGCTGGTGCAACGTGATCGCTGTAGTATGCGCCTTCTAGGGATTGCCGATCGCCTGCTTTGATATTGCCCCATGCATCAGCCCCTAGCAGCGTTGCCTCAATTCCTAAGGCTTGGGCTTGCGCAGCTTGCTTGGGCACCTCGTTCTCATAGTTGGGCAAAAACAAGACATCTGGTTGTCGATCGCGAATCGTTTGCAGCGGTGCAGTGAAATCTTGCTCACCGGTTGTGTAAGCCTCGGATGCTACAATGACTCCTCCCTGTTCCCGAAAGGCTTGCTGAAAGACTTCGGCAATCCCGCGATTATAGGGACTAGCAATGTCATACAATACAGCAGCGGTGCTTGCCTTCAAATCTGTGTAGGCAAAATCAGCAATCACCCGTCCTTGGAGAGTATCTACAAAACTGAACCGAAACACATAGCGTTTATCGGCTGTTGTCTCAGGATGAGTCGATCGAGGACTAATCATAGGAATTTGGGCCTGTTCTGCTATTTGCGCGACCGGGATGGCATAGCGACTGTAGTTTGGACCCACAATGGCCACAATATTTTCTTGAGTAATTAGGCTTTGGGCCATACTTGCTGCGATGTCGGGTTGGCTTTGGGCATCTTTGATGACCAGTTCAACGAACTGTCTTTGTCCGCCTATTTCAAGTCCTCCTTGAGCATTCACAGCTTGCGTAGCCAACATCGCCGCCTCCACTGTTGCTCGTCCACTATCGGCATCGTCGCCCGTCAGCGAGTCAATAATGCCAATGCGAATCGTCCCTCTCGGTAACGGTGCATCGATCGTAGGCGGAGCACACCCAACCAACGACGCTAGCCCTATGCCCCACAATAGCCCCCACAACAGAACCAGCAGCCAACAGCGAACTCCTCGAACCCATTGATGCGTCACAAACACCTCATACCCGGAGATATTCCGAGAACATTCTCGACAACGTTAAGCCGTTGCGAGCACGTCACTCACAACGTGGATTCACCTGCGCATCTTAAAATCTATATGCCATAGAATTGCAGCCTCACTGTGGTTAACAGCCTCTAGCGTCTGCAATCAAGCGGGCTAAGCGAGGTTGACTTCACGAGACTTCACGAGAACCGATCGAGCAATCGAGCAATCGATTCAGAGTTACTCAAAAGGTTTGAACTTGAGTCTGTGTGAAACCTATTAACTCGATCGGTACACCCACATTAAATGGCGATTTATGGAGGTTTAGGGGAATATACACATCTGCTGTGTGAGATAGCACCAGCCGCACCTTTTTCCATGTATCGCGGGTTTTAGCATCTTCGTGCCATGCTCGCAACAGTCCCAAAAATTCATCGGCTACCTCAATGTAAGGAAATAGTCGATCGACATCATCTAATGCCAGCACTAACGGCTGTGACGATTGAAGTAACAGATATTCTTCAAAATAGCTTTTGCAACTTATGCTGCTGCCAAACACATCATCCCAATAGTCATCCAAGTAATTGGGCAACTGTAGGGCGACTGTCACCTGCTGACAAAACCACTGAAGCAAAGCATCAATATCTTGTAGCATCGAGGGTTCTACAGCTTTCAAACTCAGCAATGCTACATCAAAATTCTGCTGAGCTTTTTGATGCAATAGGCGCAGCAGTAGCGATGTTTTTCCCATTTGCTCGGCGCCTTTGATGCGCAGCAAGGCTCCAGGCTGCAAAATTGCTGCATGGCAAGCAGCTTCGACGGTAAGGAACGATGGAGTGTGATCGGACGTGTGCACGAGGCCATCGTGCAAATCGCAAGTGGTTACCAGTGGTCGTTCAATATAAAACTCAGAGTTTGGTAGTGAGGAATTCCCCCATTCTGGACGATAATCGCCCAATTGAAAGTCTTCCTTGGATGGTTTCACGCTACTACCTCTGAACGATGAAAATCTCCATCAAACGTAATAACGCTTCAGTTTGCCTGCTTTTGTCCGTATTTTACCGCAAAGTAAGCCTTTCTTGGCTTATTCGCCCTTTATAGCAGTAATTAGTGGATATAAAAATATCAGCTATTAACCGATCGCGCTAACTGCAACGAACCAGGTCAATAGCTGAGATAGGTTAGTAAGTTAGAAAACGGGCTAACCCGCCTTTCTGGATTAACCCGCCAATTTGGGAACGCTGAGAGAGACTACTTTTGCACAACCAGCTTAACGTTAGCGTTTTGCAAGCCAGGGCGCTTAACTTCAGCCAGAGTCTTGTTCACAGCATACTTCTGGTTGATGGAGTTAATTAACTCGGTCTGGTTATGCTTTTTAGCAACGCCCCACAGGTCAGCAATCAGGTCAAAAGAACCATCTGCATTGCGGGACCAGCCCAAATCATACTCACCTTCAAGAACAGCAACAATGTCGGAACGAACGCGCTGACCATTGTAGCCACGAACATCAGCCTCAGTCTTAACCGTGATACCCAGATCACGCAAAGAAGACTTCAGGATCTCAGCATCAGTGATCTTGGTGCGCAGAGTGCTAAAGTGAGACATTTTAGGATTCCTCCTGTAGAGAAGTTGAGAGAAACGACAACAGTTAAGAGGTGATAGATATCGCCACACCGTTCAGCGGTTGGAATGCCAACAAATGCGGCTGCTGTATTTAACTGCTAGCCAGTAGCTAGCCTTTCCCCCTCTGTTGGGAGCAGAGGAGAAAGCCTGTTAAAACTCCAGTCGCTGATATTCAGCGATCGTATCCGATGCAGGTCGCGCGCGCTGCTGGGCCCATTTGCGAAGAGCTTCTACCTGCTCGGTCATGGTTCTGGAGAGTGGGAAGGTTGCTCGGGTAGCTGCGATAATATCTAACTGCGTAAACTCGCGGTTATGAGCGAAAGCGTCATACATAGCTGCAATAATTGCTTGCTCAATTTCAGCCCCAGAGTAACCATCAGAAATCTTTGCTAGTTGATCAACATCAAATCGACTAATGTCGCGTCGGCGTTTGCTAAGATGAATCGTGAAAATTTGTTTGCGCTCTTCTTCATTAGGCAGATCGACGAAGAAGATTTCATCAAACCGTCCCTTTCGTAAAAATTCTCCGGGTAGCCGTTCAACCCGGTTAGCTGTCGCCATTACAAACACAGGCGATCGCTTTTCCTGCATCCAGGTCAAGAACGTTCCTAAAATCCGGCTAGAGGTACCTGCGTCTGAATCTGCGGAACCAGCACTTCCAGCGAATGCTTTATCCAATTCGTCGATGAAGAGAATACACGGAGAAACTGATTCAGCCGTCTTGAGGGCGTTGCGCAAGTTCGCCTCCGAGCGCCCCACCATTGAACCATCATACACACGACCCAGATCCAGACGCAGCAGGGGTAGACGCCATTCATTTGAAGTTGCCTTCGCAACGAGAGACTTACCACAGCCGGGTACACCCAGCAATAAAACCCCTTTCGGTTGAGGCAATCCATACTCTCGGGCACGTTCGGTGAAGGCGATCGAGCGTTGCTTCAACCACAACTTTAAATCATCCGAACCGCCAATATCATCTAGAGTTCCTTGCTCTTCCAAGTACTCCAAAATACCATTGCGGCGAATCAACTGACGCTTCTCAGAGAGAACAATATCGACTTCAGACTCAGTTAAGCGACCCGCCGTCACATAAGCTTTTCGGTAAACTTTTTCGGCTTCATCTCGGGTCAAGCCCAGAGCCGCCGACAACAACTTCTCTCGCGTTTCTGTAGTAATTTTAGCAGAATCAGCCCGACGGGGAGACTGCTCGCGTCGTGCCTGCTCTAACTGACTGGAGAGGACATGGTTCAACTCCTCCATATTAGGCAAGGGATAGTCAACAACCGCCACTTCCTTCTCTAGCTCGATCGGGATTTGTTGAAGCGGGGACATTAGCAGAATCGTCTTGTGAGAATCTTTGAAGCTTGCGATTGCATCCCGTAACCAGCGGGTAACAGCCGGAGAGTCAATAAATGGATGCAGGTCTTTGAAGACGAAGATCCCAGGTTCTCGCTGTCGAACTACCCATTCGATCGCAGCTTCTGGCGAAACCGTATTGTGCTGTGTGATGTTGCGGGGTTGCCCATACTCAACAATTCCATGCGTCACTGTCCAGACAAAGACCCGCCGTTGCGGCTTCATTTGCGCGACCGCTGCAATCGCCTGCTCAGCCCGCTCTTCCTCGGAAGTAACGAGGTAGATCAGAGGATATTGAGCCTGAACTAGAATACTAAGCTCTTCTTTCATGATCATCAACCTAAGAATGTAAGAGACGGTGCAGAGGTTGCAATAGTGGGGAGGAAAACTTACATCTGCCCAAAGCAAACGAAAGTTTTAGCTAGGTGTATATCGGGATTAATAAATAGCCGCAAAAGCTATCCCAGCAGCGAGACCAATTCTTCACCCTTCTGATCAGATTCCAAAGACTGATTCGACATATCGGTGACATCATCTTCAGAGAGGAGGCTTGGCGGCTCACTGACAGAAACTAATTCCCCCTGCCGAATCACCAAAGAGCTAGCGCACTCTGGACAATGATAGAGCTGGTGAGTTTGACCATGTGCCACTTCCACCTCGTCTACAAGGTCAGGATGCTCCAGGTAGAAGACGATCGCTCGCTCAGCTAAAGTAGACATCGGCTCCAATTCAACGGCTGAACGAATCTTCAACTGGCGGTGCAGTTCTGGAGGGAGATACAGTGTAACTTTGTGCTTATCTTGCATAGAACAACTACATGGTTAATACCCGGGTATGGATGTCAGAATAATCCGTAGAATCCTGTGCTGTCAAGCCAGCAGAACGCTATGACAGCAATATTGTTACATTCGTTAACAATTCGAGTAGATTTTTGATGCTTTGAACCAGTGCATCACCTAATGGGTATAAATCATTGATGCTACGGGCTGCTTAAGATCCGTCTGTAGAGATAGCGAGTTGAACTAGATGGAAACCGATCGGTTGGAGTAGAGATGAGGGTGTTGCAGCACTTGTTGGTAAAGCTCTTCAAGCCGAGAGATGTTGGCGCTCAGGGTGTACCGATCGAGAACGCGCTGTCGTGCTTTGTGTCCTAAAAGGGTGGTTAACTCTGGATGATCCCGACATACAGGTAGCAGAGTGCGTAATTGCATGGACACTTGCTGCGTGCTCAATACGATTCCGGCACCGCCTTCCAGGACTTCGCCATCAGCCCCGGCATCGGTGGCAATACAAGCCACACCGCAGGCCATTGCTTCCAGGAGGGACAGTGAAAGTCCTTCTACTAAAGAGGGCAGAATAAAGACATCCGAACCACGCAAAATTTGGATGCGCTGCTGTTCATTGGCAATGAAACCCATCCAAATTACACCCAGTTCTTGACCGTAGGCGCTCATCAACGCTGGAGCTAGGGGTCCGTTACCCACAATCAGCAGCTTGCTATCACCGCCCATATCAGCTTGTTTCCAAGCCTTGAGCAACGACTCGACGTTTTTTTCAATCGCAATTCGCCCTTGATAGACGAAGATCCGTTGCGCGCCTAATTCTGCCTTTAGCTTTGACAGACCTGGTGAGTATTTGTCTGCACTCACACCGTTAGGAATTACGGCCACCTTGACAAGCGGTACACCTAAACGCACCAATAAATCTCGTTGAATTTGAGAAAAGACAATCACCCGATCATAGTTTGCTAGAAACGGAGCATAGAGTTGATAGGTCAAATGCTGAGTTCCAGAGGTGAGATTTCGTCGTTTGTGGTCGAAGGCTGGATGAAAGGTCGCAACTAAGGGTACGCCCAATTCTTCACAAATTTCTGGTAATAGAAAATCTAATGGAGAGAGGGTCAATGAAGCATGAACGATATCTGGCTTCAGTTGTTTGAGCGCTCGAATTAAGACCTTGCTCGATTTTAAGGAGGGAATGGTATAGATTTGAGATTTATAAAGAAATGGAATAGGAACTTCTGGACAATCTGTTGGACCTTCGATCGAGGAAAAGGCGCTGTCGTCTTCCTGGGCAAAATGCAGAAAGCTGACGCGATGGCCGCGATCGAGGAGGGCATTCGTGACTTCTCGACTATAGGTAACGTTGCCACAGAAGGGAGATTTCTTTCCAAGCCAGGCAATATGCATCCAGATTAATCGTTGAACGGTTTGAATCTTAATCCAGTATTAAGGATTCTAGTGGGTTATGGGCTTTTTTCAGTGGATTGAGTCCGAGAAATTGACCAGGTTAGCACCCCACCGACAATGGCTAATAGGGCTAATCCTAAAAACACCGCTTGAATACCAAAGAAGGTTTCCGCAATGCCTGCTAGGGCTAACGGTAAACTTAGGGCAATGTTAATCGCATTATTTTGTAGTCCAAATACCTTACCGCGCATGGCGGCTGGTGTTTCTTCCTGGATAGCCGTTTGCATAGGAACACCCACAATAGCCGCACAGGCTCCTAGCATCACCAGTAGCGGCAATGTGGGAAGAAGATGATGGGCCACTAGCGAAATTGCAGCCAGGGAAGCAGCCATTCCGATTGATCCATACAGCCCCAATTGCGCCCGAGAAATCCGTTGACCAAACTGACCTACCAACACGGCTCCGATTGCCATGCCGATGCCACCTGCTGCTAATAGAAAACCAAATTGCGAGGATTTCAGCTCCGGCATAATTTCCGCCAACCGTACTGCCAGCACTGCTAGGGCTGCAAAGATAGAAAATAGAATGACCAATTGAATCATGGCAGCGCGCACGCGTCGTTGCCCATTGAGGTAGCGTAAACCATCGCGAATGTTTTGCCATACATCCGGCAAGGATTCATCGGCATCCACGGTTTTTTCTTTGGTTCTCAGCAACATCAGCAACAATCCAGCGATCGTATAGCTGCCACCCACCAATAGTTCTTTTCCTAGATCTGGACCCAAGTTTAGTGAGGTTGCGATCGGTTGTAGGAGGCGATCGGCGATCGCTAAAAGGGGTTCTCCTAGAGCAAACCCAACAATCACCGACGCCATCATCGTCATGGTGTACAACGAATTGGCCGAGAGCAGGTGCTTTCGTTCCACAATCAGCGGAATCACAGCTTGCTCGGCCGGAGCAAAGAATTGCGTCAATGTCGAGACAAAGAACGTGATGCTGAGTACTACTAAAAACCCAACTGGCAGCCCCACAAAAGGCTGAAGGTCTTGAGTGAGCCACAGCAAAATTGGGAGTGCCAATACCAACCCACCGCGCAGCAAATTTGTGAACACCAACACCGCCCGCTTGCGCCAATGATCGACAAACACACCTGCCACCGAACCAAACAGTACCGCTGGGATTGTGAAGGCAATCATTAAGGAGGACACCCAGCCGCTAATGGTTTGCCCAGCCGCTTGAAACCGACTGGCAATGAGGGCAATCATCAGTACCAGGTACACCTTATCAGCTAGTTGAGAAAAAACTTGGCCACTCCATAGGGTTAAAAAGTTGCGATTTTTAAGTACCGGCAACAAGCCTCGTTCGGGTTCAGCGGCGATCGGTTCAGCAGAGAAATCTGAACCAGCTAGGTCGCCATCTCCCTGATGAGGTCTTCCATCGCCGCTATCGCTATCTCCATTGAGACCAAGGTGGTTGCCATTGCCATGACCGTAACCCGTAGAATCCTCAACCTCAAGCGATGGGTCATCTAGCCGGATGGCATTGCCATGCGTTCGTCCGTTTGCTTCCTCTAGGTCTAGCGCCTCTGCATCCGCTGCCGATCGCTCTGCCACAATCCGATCGCGTACTGGCTCTGATCCTTGCCCATTTTCCGTCCCACCCGGTGAGTACCGCTCTGATTCAGTGTGATAGATTTGTACCTTTCCCGAAGCAAGCTGAGTTGAAGCAGAAGGCAAATAGTCACGATTGAGGACTCCCGAAATACCAGACGCTCTCCGTGTCGCCAGTTCTTGCTGTGTAGGCAACAGGGATCTTGAAGCTGGAGGTTGTACGTCAGGATTATAGGATCGCATCATGATATTTGATAGGTGAAGAAACAGGAATCGAAGCAAAACACGTATCGATTAAAGCAGCCGAACGAATCGGTCGATCGAAGTGATACTGAGCATAATGCCGCAGAATTCGCTCGATCGAAAGCCAGGATTGAGGGTGGTTGAATGGGGAAAATGCTAGCTCAGATTCGGTTAGGTTTTTCAACAAATCTGGTTTGGCAAGCTGTTGCAGAACGGACAGTTCGGCAGCCGTCAGTTGGGCAGAAAGGTCGGGTGGAGGATCGGCAGTAGCACTAATCACACCACCAGCAACCGTACTAAAGCCAATGCGCCAATCTGACTCGGCAAAATTTGGAAGAACAGGCTGTTGAGTCACACAGCAGGTTTGAACTCGGGGTGCAATTCCTGCGGTCTCTAGCAGATGAAACGTGGCATAAGTCAAACAAGGCAGCGTCAAATGAGTCGGAAGTTGCTCTAGCCACTTTAGAGTCTGTCTGAGTAGACGAAATAGTTCAACTTGAGGTTGATTGCTGAGAGCTTGATAGAGCGCTAATTCAGCCAAATATTGCCCGGCTGTCAGTTTACGCAAATCTTGGCTTAACCCAGGGTATGATTCCAAACTTTCAGCTTGAATGACCTTATCAAGGTTACGCCCTTTTACCAGCAACAGTTGATTCACAACAAACACGCTGCTGCGCCCACCCAGACTAGATTTGTGTTTGCGAGAACCGGGGGCAACGGCCCGCAGAAGCCCATGTTCTTCCGTCAGAATAGTTAGCAGGCGATCGGCTTCCCCCAAGGGGGTACTTTTAAGGTTGATGCCAATAGCCTTGTACGTTCCGCTCATGAAATCTATATAGTAAAGCCCAGTGTATTAGCAAAAGCGTCCATAGTCAGAGCACAATCTCAGCATTTAGGCTGAATAGATGAAGTTTTTAGAGTAATGCCTCTCGTTCATACTTGGTCTACCGCTATTCTTTTTGACTCTTCTCCTTATCCAGCCTATCGCGTTGTCGGATTAATTCGGGCCCGCGAGACGTTCCCAGCCGTGTTGCTCCTGCTAGAATTAGCTCGATCGCCTGTTCTACGGTGCGAATGCCGCCAGCGGCTTTAATGCCAACTCGATCTTTAGTTATTTGTTTCAATAGCTTGACATCGGCAACGGTCGCCCCTCCGTGCCAGCCAGTGCTTGTCTTTAAAAAGGAAACGCCTGCATCCAAGCACACCTCCGCCGCTAGTTTCTTCTCGGACTCGGTGAGCACGGTCATTTCCAGAATGGCTTTCACGGTTCGATCGGTTTCTTCACAAATCTGGGCCAGTTCCCGATGTAGTTTGTCGGTTTCGCCCATTTTCAACCAGCCCAAATTGATCACCACATCCAACTCCGTGGCTCCGTTTTCCACAGCTTCTTGGGCTTCAAACAGCTTTGTAGCGCTGGTTGTGGCTCCGGTAGGAAAGCCAATTACGGTACAGACACCAGGACGTTTATGATGTAAGAGATCCACCGCCTGCCGCACATGAACCGGGTAGACGCAGACTGTGGCAAAGCCAAATCGATCGGCTTCCAAGCAAGCTTGAGTTACCTGGTCCGCCGTTGCACCCGGTAGGAGGAGGGCATGATCGATAAATTCGGCTAGATTAATTTCAGGCTGAGCATCCATGAGTCTCCAAACAGCACATCTGTTTATAACTTGTATCAGAAAAGGCCAAGGAGAACATGTCGTCCAGAGCAGGTGAGTTGTGTAGAACGACACACCTTCGCCGGGCAGCTACGCTATTCTAAGAAGAAAGAAAAGTTAAATTTTTGTTGCAGCGTGCGGTTTATCGTCGTTGTCTGTCGGGTTTCTTGAGGTTTTTTATGGCGTCTCTATCAACCACTCCAAACCACTTTGCTGACGATATGATCTGGAATCATTTAAAGCAAGCGATCGCCGCTAGTTCTGGGTTTCAACGTTGGCGGGCCGATCGCTCTATTACTGATAGTGATGCCGACTCGACGCTAGACCAGCTTGTAAATCGTTATCTACGCGAAACCCTGGAGACACTAGCCTACTAGGAAGCTGGACAGGAGACAGAGAAATCACTATCGAGTCCAAGGTAACCCGATTTTTTCTAGTGCATTGGTAATGGTTTCTTGAATATTCTGAATTTGGCGATAGGTAGCCACAATTCGATTGCCGTTTACGTGCAGTTCGCGAGTGGGATAGTTTTGGATCACTTCAATCAGGCTAATGCGGTTGTCGTCGCTAGCGGAAAGAATCAGGGCTGATCGCAATGCTTCTCGATCAGCTGTGCCTGAGGGTGTGTGAACAAAGCCGCCCATTTGATCGAGAATGGCATCTCCCAAAAAGCTGTTTAACACGCGATCGAGCGGTACAACATCCACCTCCACCTCATTGGCCAGGGCGCGTCTGATCCGCTCTGGATCTTGTCCAGACAGCCGAAAGTAGCTGCGCAGTTGGCGCGTAGTTTCCCCGGTTTCGACAAAAGTGGTCAAATCTTCTACGGGAACCGAACGTTGAAACATACGGTATCGCAATACCACGCGCTCGGCCGCTAGGGCAGATGGACTTAAGAGCAACACCAAGACACTACTGCCCATTACAGTTGCTACGATAGTTGCCTTAATATTTGCCCTCGATGAAGATAATAAACCCACAATTGCCTCCCTGACTGTGCGCCGTCTCTCTATAACTGCTGACGATCGGGTGACTGGTTTAGTTGCCATTTTTCAGGGGCGATCGCTGCAAGCTCCTATAAATACTTCTTGAGAAGGAGAGATAGCTTTTCTTTGGTGGCAACGGGGGCTTTGTCGAGTGGTGTGATGATGGCGTACTTTAGGGCCGAATGAGCATCAGAAGGGGGTGGATTGTGGCTGAGGCGACGCACGGTTTCTAGAATCACCCGTTGGGCATTCACGGCATTTTTTTGCAAATTGCCAATCACCATTTCCACCGTAACGCTGTCGTGATCGGGATGCCAGCAATCATAATCGGTGACAAGTGCAAGCGTGGCATAGGCGATCTCGGCTTCTCTGGCCAGCTTGGCTTCCGGCAAATTGGTCATGCCAATAATCGTGGCTCCCCAACTACGATACAGATTTGATTCGGCTTTGGTGGAAAAAGCTGGGCCTTCCATACAGACATAGGTGCCACCTCGATGCAGCGTCACGTCGGGCAAATTCAGAGACTCGATCGCCTCACTTAACACGGTCGCCAAGTTGCGACAAATTGGATCGCCAAAGGCAATATGCCCCACAATGCCTTCGCCGAAGAAAGTAGAAACCCGATTCTTGGTGCGATCGATGAACTGATCGGGGATTACCATATCCAGCGGTTTGGCCTCTGCCTTAAGCGATCCCACTGCCGATGCCGAAATCAAGTATTCCACCCCCAAACTCTTCATCGCATAGATGTTCGCTCGAAACGGCAGTTCTGACGGCATGTAGGTGTGGTTGCGACCGTGCCGCGCCAAAAACGCCACCCGCGTTCCCTCCAATGTGCCCACAATCAGCGCATCGGATGGCGAACCAAAGGGTGTTTCCACTTGCACTTCTTCCACATCCTTCAGCGCTTCCATCTTGTAGAGGCCGCTGCCGCCAATGATGCCAATTTTGACCTGATCTGCCATTTCTGCCCTAGCTCCTCGATCGTGCTGGAGTGCGTGGATATTGTACCAGTCTGGGTGGCTTAGCTCCCACGTTTCAACCAACTAAACACCTGGAGACTCGTCAATTTGCGGCAGTTGCAATAAAGCCTGCGAGGGCGATACCTAGATCTGCGCCACTCAAGTTCGTGCGCTGGAAATTGGCTCCGGCTAGATTGGCATGACTCAAATCTACACTGCTTAAGTCAGCTTCAGCATAGTCTTTGAGGGGATCTAGTCCTAGTTTGCGAGAAACCTCAAAAAATCACTAGCAGAGTAATTTTCAGATCAACGAGCCGAGAGGTGGGTGAAGGAGAGGATTGCTCGATCGCCACCGGGACAGACTCTATCTCCACTAAAACCAAATAGGGAAACCGATTGTGGGAGTTCAGCGGAATCGGCTGTTGCTGTTGCCCTAATTCTTGTTTGAGTAGGTTCAGACGATCAGTTTGATCCTGTAATAATCGCTCTTGCTCAGCCAGGATGCGGGCAAATTCTGTTCTGCCAATTTGCCTTGATTGTTGCAGCCAACCCTCCACTTCCCAGTAAATGCGATCGACTTGATGCAGCAAAGCTTCTTGTTCATGGATAAATTGATGCAAGCGATCGCGATCGAGCATGAAGGCAGAAGGTGGCTCAAGTTTTAATTGCTTGAATAAAAAATACCCTGGCTTAGATGGCGATCGACCCAAGCTTTAGAATTCTTTTTGCAGTAGCCAAAAGCCGCTGTAGGTCATACCGGAGTCATCGGGTTGAACTAAGAGAAAATGTAGCCCCTTTGCAGTGTGCTGTCGCTGTTGAAAGGTTCTAGCGGCGGTGATCACCTCTGGATCTTCAAAGGTTGTTAAAATCCAACGTTCAACTAATCCGGCTTCCAAGATTAAGCCATCCGGCTGTCCAGGAATGTAGTTGAGGGCAACGGGTTTGGACCGCTGAATCCACTGTGCCAAGGGCATCGATCGCCGTCCACCATCAATTACCACGCCGGGAATCAGGGCAGTGGAAGGAAGCTGAAGCTTGAGCGGCAAAAACACCTCTGGCATTTCTAGAATGGGAATCGGACGATGTTGAAATCGCTGAAGTTCGGGCGCTTCAATCGCCGCAAATCGCCATTGGTTGCCCCACAAATTTTCTGGCAAAGGCACAGGAGGCGGTTGTTCTAGTTGCACAGGCTCATAGGGCTGTCCGGTGTAATTGGGCAGCGTGCGATATTCCTGTACTCTGGCTTGCAACTGCTGCTTCAAGACTGGCGTGCGACGAGTGGGTTCTACAGCAATTCCCAACGGCTGGCAAGCGGCTTGCAGCAGGCTAACCGATTGGGGACGAAATACCTGAATCCGATCGGGCGTTCCTTCTGTTTCGATCCAGCGTTGTAACTGCTGAGCAATCCACGCAGAATTGGCTTCTGGCTGTGGACAGTAGGCACTGGCTGTAAAGGATCGATCGGCAGCACAAACCACCAACTCCCACAAGGGATTGCCAGCCTCATCCTGTAACGGACGCCGATAAAAGTCAGCTTGCCAAAGGTTCATAAACCGTGTCTTGATTCTGTTTTTAAGCTAGCAGAGAGCGGGAAGCGAGTCTTAGGTTTTGTGTTGAATTGCTGACAAACGTAATAACTGCCTAATGGAACTGCTTCGGCGTAATAAGATAGAAGTTTGACTACGTTGTTACGAACGCGATCGTGATTTTGGTTTGGAAAGTGGCTGGGGTGACTGAACTGACGATCAAGAACCTTTCCTAATCTCAGATTGAGTCCCAGAGTTGCCGCATTAAAGGTTTTCAAGCTTACAAGGTTGTTGTTGCTATTTCAGGTCAAATTACAGGTTCACGTATGAGTTCTTCCATTCGTTTTTTAATGTGCTCTCCCAAACACTATGATGTGGATTATGTGATTAATCCATGGATGGAGGGTAATGTTCACAAATCATCGCGCGATCGAGCTACGGAACAGTGGCAAAAGCTGTATCACATTTTGAAAGAACACGCCATTGTAGATTTAATTGAGCCGCAGCAAGGCGTTCCCGATATGGTGTTTACGGCCAATGCGGGCTTGGTGCTAGAGAGAACAGTGGTGTTGAGTCGTTTCTATCACAAGGAACGGCAAGGCGAAGAACCGTTTTTCCAACAGTGGTTTGAAGATCAGGGTTTTACCGTTTACACCTTACCCAAAGAACTGCCATTTGAAGGCGCGGGCGATGCTCTGCTCGATCGCGAAGGGCGCTGGCTATGGGCAGGATACGGATTTCGATCGGAACTAGATTCACATCCGCTGTTGGCCAAGTGGCTAGATATTGAGGTACTGTCGCTGCGGCTGATGGACGATCGGTTCTATCACCTGGATACCTGCTTCTGTCCCTTAACCAATGGCTATTTGCTCTACTATCCCCCCGCATTTGATGCCTATTCCAATCGTCTTATTGAAATGCGGGTGCCGCCAGAAAAACGAATTGCGATTGATGAAGCGGATGCGGTGAATTTTGCCTGCAATGCGGTCAATATCGATCACATTGTCGTGATGAACAAAGCCAGCGATAACTTGAAAGCACGGTTGGAAGAAGTCGGGTTCCATATCATTGAAACACCCCTGACCGAATTTATGAAAGCGGGCGGTGCAGCCAAATGCTTGACCTTGCGCGTGACCGAACCGTTGCAACCTGTGCATCATGCCGCCGCGACGGTGGAAAGTCGCACAATTCAACTAGAAGGTCATTTGTTAGATTCAGGCTTAATCAATCGCGCCCTCGACTTAATTGTGGAAGGTGGCGGCAGCTTCCAAGTACTCAATTTCAGCTTGGGCGAACAGCGGCAAAGTACATCTTCGGCGGAAGTACGGGTCACAGCGCCATCGCATGATGTGATGGAAAAACTGATGTCCCAGTTGATCGATTTGGGGGCCGGGCTGCGGCCTCAGGAGGTCTGTGATAATCCGCTTGAGGAAGTGACTCTAGACGGCGTCGCTCCTGATGATTTCTATGTCACCACCATCTACCCAACAGAAGTACGGGTCAACTGCCAGTGGGTGCGGGTCAACAATCAGCGCATGGATGGGGCGATCGTCGTTAGCCAAACCGCAGAGGGCCCAATAGCAGAATGTAAGCTGCTGCGCGACCTGAAGAAGGGTGATAAGGTGGTCGTGGGCGTGGACGGCATTCGCACTGTGCGCAAAACCGAATCACGGGAACAGCGCACCACTAACGACAAAGAGTTCAGTTTTATGGGATCGGGTGTATCCAGCGAACGTCGAGTCGAACTGGTCGTCGAGCAAATTGGCTGGGAACTGCGCCGCATTCGCGATCAAGGGGGTCGGGTGGTGGTGGTGGCTGGACCGGTTGTCATTCACACGGGTGGCGGCGAACACCTATCTCGGTTAATTCGCGAGGGATATGTGCAGGCATTGTTGGGTGGTAATGCGATCGCCGTTCACGACATTGAGCAATCGATGATGGGCACCTCGCTGGGTGTAGATATGAAGCGCGGCGTATCGGTACGGGGCGGTCATCGACATCACCTTAAGGCTATTAACACCATTCGTCGCTGCGGCAGCATTGCCAAGGCTGTGGAACAAGGTGTTTTGCAAAGCGGCGTGTTCTATGAATGCATTAAGAACAATGTGCCGTTCTCGTTGGCAGGATCAATTCGCGATGACGGACCGCTGCCTGATACGCGTATGGATCTGCTGGAAGCTCAGCGTGAGTATGCGCAGCTTATTCAAGGCGCAGATATGATCCTAATGCTGTCATCGATGCTGCATTCAATCGGCGTTGGCAACATGACCCCCGCAGGCGTGAAGATGGTCTGTGTAGACATTAACCCTGCCGTCGTGACAAAACTGAGCGATCGCGGTTCTGTTGAATCGGTGGGTGTTGTCACCGACGTAGGACTATTCCTCAGCCTGTTAGTGAAACAACTCGATCGGTTAACCAGTCCCTATCAGATTGCACAGCCTGTTTAGTGAAACCACTGTAACCTAGACGCTTGTTGTGGCAACCGGATTGGTTTGAACGGTCAGCGTCTTGTCTAAAGAGCTACCCTGTATACGGGTGGAAGCCCCCCTACCGCTTTTCAGTCAGGGGGGCAACCGTTGATGACCGATCGGACAACCAAGCCAAAATTTCAGCATTGACACATTCCGCACATTCATCATACGGACAGTGCCCTGCATCTGGAATTTCTACCAACTTCAACTGAGGATTGAGAGTTGGTAATTGTCGTCCCCATGTCAAGGGAATCACCCGATCGTTCGCTCCCCAAAGCAGCAAAATTGGGACTTGTACCTCGGCTAACAGGTCTTTGGTCGCACGGGCAAAATCGCTGCGAGTTCGGGCCTTGGTGAGGCGAGTCAGGGCCCGCACGGCTCCTCGATCGAATCCTGGCTGCAAAAACCGTTGCACCAGTTCCTCCGTTACCCGCTCCTGGTTGACATACACCGCTCGCAGCACGGCCCGAATCACACGGGGAC
This sequence comes from Thermocoleostomius sinensis A174, assembly GCF_026802175.1. Lineage (NCBI taxonomy): Bacteria > Bacillati > Cyanobacteriota > Cyanophyceae > Oculatellales > Oculatellaceae > Thermocoleostomius > Thermocoleostomius sinensis. The sequence continues at coordinate 1,228,033 of NZ_CP113797.1, forward strand.
GGCGGATAAAATAGAACACCAACCGCGTAAACAGCGATGTCATTACCAGCGCCTCCAATTTGCCCGCCAAAGCCTGCATGCGTCCAGTCAACAACTCTTGCCGTGCCGCTGGTAAGGTCAACAACACCAACTCTTGCACCATCTCTGGATGGGCAACCGCCGCTGTCAATGCCACCAAGGCTCCGAGGGAATGACCAATCAAGACGATCGGGCGTCCAATAAATGTGCGCCAGAACTCGTAGACTTGCTCCACCCAAAACCCCACACTGTAATTTGCGGCTGCCTTTTCAGACCCACCAAAGCCCATTAAATCCAGTGCATATACTGGATGCGATCGACTGAGCGGCAACAAGTTTTCGTGCCATTGCGTCAGCGCCGAACCAAACCCATGCAACAACAGCAGTGGAGTGGACGAACTCGACACAAGCGGCGAGCGCAAATAGGTATAGCGCACCTGCCAACCGCGCCACACCCAATCGCGCTGAGCACCAAACTGGGACTCCCAACCCTTCATCCCATCAATCCTTCTACTCCCGACTCCCGTTTTCCAAACTAGTCCACTCTCTCACTTCGCCAACCCATGTTCCAAGGCATAGCGCACCAATTCTGTCCGGCTATTGGTTCCCGTTTTGCTGAACAAGCGGCTGACATACTTTTCAACGTTGCGCACACTGGTATCTAGGCGACGAGCAATCTCCTTATTCATCAATCCTTCAGCCACTAGTTCCAAAACGCTTTGCTCTCGCGGCGTGAAGTCAATTTTTATCGGAGCCGGAGTTTGGGCGATACTGCCGCGCTGGGTCAACATGGCTCTAATTTCAGCAATTTGTCTAGCCATATCAGCAATATCAGGGGTTTCACCATCACTAGCAGATTTAGACACAACCGCCCGCCGTGCCAAGATGTTAGACACGATCGCCACTAACTCATCTGGATCAAACGGTTTGGAAATGTAAGCATCAGCTCCCGCATTGTATCCCTGAATTCGATCGGAGGTCATACCTCGGGCTGTCAGAAACACCACAGGTAAGCTTTCAAAGCGAGGATCTTCGCGCATTTGTTTCAAAAACTGATAGCCATCCACCTGCGGCATCATAATGTCTGAAATCACAAGTTCTGGCGAAATTTGCTGCAACAGTTCCCAGCCTTCTCGAGCATTACTAGCCACATGGACGGTAAACCCCTCCTCCTCGAGGTAAGCCTTGACCGCTTCTCGCAACCCTGGTTCATCATCTACTAGCAATAGCTGACCTGCCATTGGTCTTCTCTCTTTTCTATAGGGTGAGCCACAACTTGTTCCTTTCTTCCCATTATCTATCACGGAAAAGCCGAATCAGTCGTTGCCAAGAATCTTGTGATGGCGAGTGACTCGAGTTCGATCGCCACCTGATTCCATCGCAGAATGCATAGAATTTGCCAAAACTTAAAACTTTGCCTTACTTTAATGCTTATTCCTGATCCTTTACGGCAAGCTTAGACGAGATTAAGGGCGGGTTGGTAGACTGAGAATATTCAGGAAGTAACATATCCTTAAAATCTCTATTTTGCGCAGGCTTTTGTGCAGACGTTGTTAATTGACTTTTACGGAGATCTTTATTTAGCGTTCATGGTTACTGTTGCTCAATCTCCTATTCAACTGCTTCCACTTGCATCGCAGACGATCGCCTCGTTTTTACCCTCACTGCCCTTAGACAGCCTGCTCTCAACGCAGGGTATTATGGTAGCGCTCCTGATTGCCTATGCTGGAGCGATGTGGATGTTTTTGACGAGTGCGCCCAAAGTTTACACCGTCATGGTGTCTGACATTGAGTTGGCTCGACAGTTCTATGAGGGACTATTGGATTTACCCGTAGCGGATGTGCCCCTGCACTATTACTACAACTATGAACAAACGCTAGGAGCCGTTGGTGTCGATCCGCTGTATGCCTCTACGGCCAGCTTTAGCCAACCGACGACCCAAGCCTACAAAAACTCAGATGGGCTATGGTATCAGCTTAAGAAAAACACCCAGTTGCATGTGATTTCAGGGGCCAGTCTAGGTGCAAAAAATCGGCAGCGCCATGTGTGTTTCGATCACGACTGTTTAGAACAGCTTCTGTTGCGGGTTCAATCCTATGGGCTGAAATTCAAAATCCGTCGCGACAAACCGTTGAATTTTCTCGTTAAGGACTTGGACGGACGGGTGATTGAGATGGCTGAGGTGTCAAATTAGCAAGGTTTAGCGTTTCCAGTTCAGTTTGAATCGGTTCATCGCCGGGTACATCCACCACAATTAAATATCCTGTGAAGTTTTGTTCGCCTGCGGTTCTCAGAGCCTCCAGGATTTTTGGCATATCTGCTGCTAGCAAGCGTCCCGACTCGTCATAAAGCTCCAGCGCTGACAAACAACCGATCGTCGGGTTCCAGTTTTGGCTGGTGGGGTAGCGTTGATTATTGCTAAAGAACGTCGTGGCTTCGCCTGTGCCGTGGATGCGAAATAGTGCCCGTCCCGCTTTACCGGCCCAGTAGATCTGCTGAATCGGGAAGTAATTGCGCCAAGCAGGAGGCAAAAGTGCTTGATAGTCAGACAGCCCAACCCAGGAACCCGATCGCCCTACCACAAATTCTTGCACACCTGCCTCAAACGGCACAAATAAATTCACCAGTGAAAATTGCCCAAAGGCTCGAAAAAACTCTGTGTCTGGCTGAGGAATTGCCCCTTGAATCCGATAAATTCCCTGCGGTGTCTGCCCCCGCGAAAACACCCAAGATAAATCATGGATCGATCGCAATGACAGCGGCACCGACCAAAGCTGTCCATTGTCTGTCAGGAAGCGACCGTGACGATCCTTCAAAATTGCCTGACATAGCACACCCCGATCGGGACGGCAAAGGACATACAAGTGGGGTTGATGGGGCGCGATTGTCCACTCCAGTAAATCAGAGAGCGGCGGCGGGGTTTGGCTGTATTCGGCAACTTCGCGCAGCGTGGCGTACAAGTAAACATTGTGAGTCCAATTAGGAAAGCGCTGCTGAATAGCGGTGGCCCACTGTTGCTGTGAGGCTGGGTCTAGTCCACGTTGCACTAGGGCTGAAAACGCCATCGCCACCCACATTGGATCGGGGCTGTGCTCGATCGTTTGCACCAAGGTTGGCTCTAGGCGGCTGTACACGGTTGGATGCCCTAGATAAAGCTGCGTTCCTACCTGCATTGCCATATCAATGGTGCGCTGTTGGGCTGTGGTCAAATTGGAGCGAGTTGCCAAGCTCATCAGTTGCTCGATCGCTTCGGCTACATAGGGGGCTTGCGGTTCAACGATCGCCGTAGTCCACAGCAGGTTGCGCCAAAAGCTTTCATTGGCATTATTCACAGGGCGCAGGTTCAGGTCGTAATGCTCTGGACGAATTTGCCGTTCCTGTTGCTGACGATACATGGCGCGATTGGCTTCAGTGGCTTGAACCATTACATCAGCTTTGGCAGAAACCGCTGTCACCCCTGGGCTAATCACCAAGATGCCGGCAACAAGAAGTTGTTTTAGCCTTGTCATATTTCCCCGCAAACCATTACAAGCCTTCTAGTTCAGCAAGAATAGAACTAAGTTGCTTCTAAGCCCTTGAGCCAGCACGCGATCTGTCACTTTCTTGCTTGCACTTTCTTGCTTGAAGTGCGATAGAACTTAGTAAGCGCAAAATTCTACCGCATTATACCCAGTGCTGGACTGAATGTAGATATAGTAGTCGCCCGTTTCAGGAATCCAATAGTTTACTTGGTCGAACTCCACTTGGTCGCCGTAAATTTGTCCGTTCGGGCCAGAAACATAGGCGGTGTACTGCGTCCCATTGCCAATATTTCTCAGGGTTAGTGTCTGTCCAGAACCTATATTCAACACAAACTCTCTGCCTCTAGAGAAGTCACCCGCATATGCTCCGCAATAACTGTTTGAGGCAAATTCTATGCGAGTGGTAGCCAAGGCGATCGATGCGTTGCCGGTCACTGCCATCGTAATGGCAATCGGTAAGCTGAGGAAGCGAAGAAGTTGAATCATAATAGCAACAGGGTTCACAACGACGGACAGATACAACTTCAGTCATCTCAACAACACATCATGATTGAGCAACAGAAATCCATCGAGAATTCATATAAAGAAGCTTATGAACCTCATCAATCCCATAAATCTTTAACTTTGATTGTTTAGCCAAATGCCGATCGCAATGCTCACAGCCGTTTTCCGGAGCGTTAGCTGCTTCAGAAACTCTAAAGGCGGGACCACTTTGCAGAATTGCAATAGGATCGCATCAATGCGACGAGTCGATCGGAGATGCTTGGTTGATGGTGGTCACTGCCAAGAAGTTGGAGGAGGCAAATCAACAGGAAACCCGTCGCCTGACAACGGAACAGATCCTTGTTGTTATGAACTGATCAATGGGGGACTAGTGGAGATGCTACCCGCAAGTTGGATCAATTTGCTGATTGCCAAACGGTTGTTTGTGGCGTTGGTCAGGGTATTGGCGCTCGAAAGTAACAGGATTGACCCTAGAACATGGATTCTATGAAGCGAAGGAATTTGCGGGGGATGGGGCGATCGAAACTCGAATCAGGGATTTGATCAGGGACTTCCTTACAGCTAACCGCGAGTCAGGTGCTCAATCTCTAGAGGCGGTCCTGTGAGTAGCCCCATCAGTAGCCCCATCAGAGGCTTGTGTTTGTTCATTGGCGAGGTTCGCTAGGTCGTTCGCCATCACCTGAGGATAGATCAACAAAAAGAAGCCCATCCAGACCAAAACAGGAATCGCCACTAGCACCGTCACCCAAACCAGGCGCAAGAGCCACCAACTGCCGCCGATCGCCACAATTCCAGTGAGAACAATTGACCACGGCTGACACCACCAAGGTTTGTAGTGCCAAACTGTGGGAGGAGAAGATGCCATCGTAGTAGTTGTCCTTCCGATCGTCTTGTGTGCTGCCAGTGTAGTGTTCTGCCAATAACGATGATAGATGATAGCTGCGTTTGAACGTGAATGTCGGACTAGTCAAGTTGCACCGAAGAAGGCAGTTCCTCGGATAGTACCTCTAATTGTTCAGTTTCCCAAACGGTAGGGGCATTGTCTGGCGATAAGTCGTCGATGGCTGGATCAATCGCGCCGCTTGGGTCCACTGACTCATGCCCAGATTCGATCGCAGCGGCTTCTGGTACTGGCGATTCGATCGGATATTCGGCATCTGGAATATCAGCAGGGGGATGCAAGATTTGTAGAGCATCTTGTCCCAAACGAATAGTGATATCAGACTCTAAATTGCCCGTGCTTTCGACCAACACTTCCCCAAACCCCAGCGCCTTGTGAATAGCTTCGGCATTACGGATATCGCCGTGTTGAGCAATAATGCGTGTGTCTGGCAAGTCCTGTTCCCAGGATTTATCTTCGACATAGACATTGCCATAGCCCGCATTTCCCAAGAGATTCATTAACTTTTGCAGCGCATAGGCATCACCCGTGCTGTCTTGTACGACCACTCGAACATAGGCGGCACCACTAGGCAACTCGTATCCATAGGTAGCCTGAGTATGACCAAAATACTGCTGCACCATGATGTCAATCTCACTGTGCGACGGCAACCAATAGCCAGCCCCAGTTTCGCTATCAAACCCACCAGGCAACATCAACATTTGAGCATTGGGACGATCGGTTTGAGCAGCGAACCCAACCAGGGCTACCAACTCTTCCACGCTGAGGTTTGTATCAAGGTTCGATTGAATGACCGAAAGAATTTGTGGCAATCGAGGTAGGGTAGAAGGCTGTAAGGCTTGTTCCATCAATTCTCGCATTAACATCTGCTGGCGTTGCACTCGGCCAATATCGCCATATTCGTCATAGCGGAATCTGAGAAACTGCATGGCTTGTTCGCCGTTGAGGTGCTGTTCTCCTTTTTTAAGGTTGATGTAAAGGTGTTGGCTATCGTCTTGATATTTCATGTCTTGCGGCACATACACCGTTACCCCGCCCAGGGCGTCAATCAGTTTCTCTACCCCTTGCACATTAATGCGAATATAACGATCGATGCTCACCCCTCCCAACAATTCGCTCACCGATCGCGCCGTCAACGCCGGGCCACCTAACAGATTAGCCTCATTTAGCTTGGTTAAGCCTGCCCCTTCTACCCAGGTTCGAGTATCTCGTGGCAATGACAGCACCGCTACTTGATGCGTCTGAGGATTGAACCGCACCAGCAGCATAGTATCCGTTAAACCATCAAGCCGATTAACCAAAGCATGGTACCCCTGGTCACGCAATTCTTCAGGGGGATCTACCACATCGGACGTTAGAATCTTGGTGCCTAGCACCAAAATATTAACTGGGCGAGTTAGCTTTGGTAGCCGAAAGTTCATGCCTGTGGAAATGGGTTCATCGTGGTTGAACTCAAAGACAGGCTTGCTCGTTCCAGTGAAGGCTCGATGCATAAAGGGTGTACCAGCGATCGTGACGGCAAGCAATGCGCCAGCCGACGCTGATACACTGGCCACCCCGATCAAGCTTAAGAGAAGCCAGAGCCACTTGCGACGATGACTGACTGGCGGCTTCAGAACTTTAGGGGAGGTTGAAAAACTTTTGGACACGAACTTCCTCACACATCAGTAGGGGGTAGATCAGGGATTGGGAGTTAGAAGCGACTCTCGTTAAGAGTGCTAACACCAAGCAGATAAAGTGTTCTTCGCTGCCAGAGGTAAATCATCAGCCAGATATTAGCTAAAAAACAGGCAGACGTCAGTAGGCTAGACATAATTAGCAATGGTAGAGTTCACGAATCTGTGGTTTGAACAGGGGTGCTTAATACTACAGCACTGAGTAGTCCCATCAGGGTAAGGGATACAGTGGGTTGGCGAGCTTTTTGCTAGTCGCAATTGCCACGCTGCAAGGCAAGTGTCCACTAGATTGCCCACTTTGCTATGAAATCGGTCTGAGGAAAGTAATAGTTTATCGATTAGCAGAGCATTTAATGCAACGTGGCTTAAAATTCTTGACTTGACAATTGAGGTAGTGATTATGCCGCTTAGTATATTCGTCCTACCCACATTGATATAAACTGGTTGCTCAAGTGAATGACTCTTCCATCCCCATCTGTCTGTGTCTCGATTTCCCAACCAACGATGGCAAATTGCATCAGCCGACCCAGTGCGATCGGTGCAATTGGCTGATCTGACTGAGGTTTCACCGCTGTTAGCCCAGGTGCTACTCAATCGTGGTATCGATACGCCGGAAGCGGCCGAAACTTATCTCAACCCCGAATTACAGCGATTGCCATCACCGCTAGAAGAATTCCCCGATCTACCGATCGCCCTAGATTTATTGCTGCGAGCGATTGGAACCCATCAACCCATCGCCATTTGCGGCGATTATGATGCCGATGGCATGACCAGTACCGCGTTGCTGCTGCGAGCCTTGCGGGTGATGGGAGCGATCGTGGAGTATGCCATTCCCAGCCGGATGCAGGAAGGCTATGGCATTAATCAGCGCATTGTCGAAGAGTTTTACAACGAAGGGGTGGGATTAATTCTGACGGTGGACAATGGTATTGCCGCCTATGAGCCGATCGCCCGTGCCAGACAACTGGGTTTAACGGTGATTGTTACAGATCATCACGATATTCCAGAACAATTGCCGCCTGCAAATGCCATCTTAAATCCGAAGCTAATTGATGAAGCATCGCCCTATCGTGGGGTGGCAGGAGTGGGCGTAGCGTATATTCTGGCAATTTGTTTAGCACAATGCCTTCAGAAAACTCAAGACCTGACGACACCCTTAATTGAGTTGTTTACACTGGGCACGATCGCGGATTTGGCTCCACTGACCGGGGTAAACCGACGCTGGGTGAAACGGGGGCTAAAATTACTGCCCAAATCGCGGCTGCCGGGGGTACAGGCATTGATCCAAGTGGCAGGGCTGAGCAACGAGAAAGAATTGAAACCAGAGGCGATCGGCTTTCGCTTAGGGCCACGCATTAATGCCATTGGTCGCATTGCTGACCCGCAAATTGTGATTGATTTGCTGACCACAGACGATGAGGGTCGCGCCTTGGAATTGGCGATGAAATGTGAACAAGTCAACCAACTGCGGCAACGATTGTGTGAATTAATTGAGCAAGAGGCGATCGCTTGGTGTGAACAACGTGCAATCAATTGTCAGCACGAGCGGGTGTTAGTTGTCGTGCAACCTGGTTGGCATCATGGCGTCATTGGTATTGTGGCGTCGCGACTAGTGGAACGCTATGGCGTCCCCGTGTTCATTGGCACCTATGAAGAGGAGGACGAGCACCACATTCGCGGTTCAGCCCGGGGTATTCCCGAATTTAATGTGTTTGAAGCGCTACAATTCTGTGATTCGGTATTAGAGAAATATGGCGGACACCGAGCGGCGGGCGGCTTCTCGCTGAAGGCAGAAAACCTAGAAGCATTTCGATCGCAATTGCGTTTGTTTGCCCATGGACAACTGCAACCCCAGTATCTAAAGCCATTGGTGACAATCGACGCACAAGCCAACTTCAGCGACCTCACGCTGGACTTCTACAAACAACTCGACGTGTTACACCCGTGCGGCATTGAGAATCCCGATCCGGTGTTCTGGACGCCCAATGTTCGGATTCTGGATCAAAAGGCGATTGGACGGCAACAGGCACACTTGAAGTTGACGTTGGTGCAGGAATCGGGAATCCGGAGTTCGGAGTCCGGAGTCGGAATAACTTTAGAGTCCCAACCTTCAATTACCAACTACCAATTACCAACATCCATCAAAGCGATCGCCTGGCGCTGGGGTGAGTTCTATCCCCTGACGAGTCCGCTGGATGTGGCATATCGACTGCGGTTGAATGATTGGAATGGCGTGCAGACGGTGGAGCTAGAGTTGGTTGGGGTGCGAGTTCCTGAAGGAAATGATGGAGAAGGGGAACTGGCTGACATAACAACTCAACCCACGATTCAATCTGTGATGACGGATCACGATCGATCGACGGGGGTTGGAGCGGTATCTCCATCGCCAACCTTGCTAGGAGCGGATTCTGCATCAGAATCTCCACCCCCGAAATCTTCACCGTCCATGGCGCGGCGATCGAAATCGTTGGCTCGATCGATTACGCATCCGGTCGAGCCGCCCTCGCCCTCTCCCGCAAACCCTATGTCTGTTGCCGAGGGTTCGGAGGAGATTCAGTCGAATCAAGACAGTGCAAACAATACGACATCCAATACTGCTTCCAATACAATCTCTGCTAAAATCAGTTCTCCTCGCATTGAGTTCTACTACAACAAGCGCAAATATACCTGCGGACTTTTGCAAGTGGGTGAAAATCACGAATTGCGCATTCGCAATTGGGAAGGACAAGTTCTCACAGTGCAACCACAACAACGACGCGGTTTACTGGGCAAGCGACGAGACGATGCCAGAGAAATTGATGTGTCTCATCCACACTATTTCAACTTGATTCGGGCAGCATTGAATGCGCTCGATCTCGCCGAAAAAATGCTGCTCATTCAAGCGAAAGATCACCTGCTGGCAGCCAAAGATCAGCAGATTGAAATGCTCAATCAGCAGTTGCAAATGCTCGATCGTCAATTGACGCAACTGTCGCAAGAGCAACAGCAACAATTTCAAACGCTGCAATCTGAGTTACAACAGCGACAAACTTTGGTTCAAAATCACGAAACACAAATTGCCCAACTGCAACAGCAGCTTAGCCAACACAAACCGCTACCGAAACCCGAGGAACTTAAACATCAAGCTCGATCGCAACTTGGTGATAGCGTTTGGAAATGTTTGAATCCTCACAGTCAAAAGGATCTAACTGCTGCCCTCAAGCACTATTACTCGATTCAAGCTGAAACCTTTACAGCGTCTGTCACCGATTACTCTGAAGCAGGATTGCGGCTCGGATGTGCGGTGGAACGAGAAGTGATTCAACCCTTCTTTCGGCAATTACATCAATTTCTACTCAACAACGATGGCTTGGATGAAATTGGTGGGGTAACGCTGCGGCCTCGTAAACGCTATACTTTGGGAATGTTGCCGCCGCTGTTGTCGTCACAATGGTATTCATTTCGCGACACCATTTTGACAACCTGTACGCAGCTACCCGAAGAGGATTTTTACTGCACGATTAAATGGGATCAGGTGCATCAACCCGATCGCGATCGCATTAATGCTTTCTTGAATCAGTGGGATCATGCCGTGGCCCACTGGCTCTTGAAACATAAGGTGGCGGCCGCGTCTGCGATTGATCAAATCAATAAACTGCGTAACGTTGCAGCCCATGCTGAAAATTCGCTGTATCAATGGCAGTACGACCTGATGCAGGTTCTGGTGATGGGCAGTGAAACCCAATTTGGTATTTTTCAAGATATTTATGGAACTTTGTAGCGAAATGACCACGCCAATTGCAAAATCTGCTTCTAGCCAGAGGCGTCGTTGGTGCAAGTATCGCTAAGCTAAGAGGCTTAGTAGGTTTTTATGGGTAGCCGCTACCAACTGAATCGGGCTACACTATCCTGCTTACTGCATTCGGGTGGTTGCATCGATGGATATTGGCTCTGTTTGGACACAAATTCTTACCGCCTTGGTAGTTGGATTGCTGACAGCATTTGCGTTTCAGTTTTTGCTGACCAGTTTAGGCATCGCCATAGGGCTATCCGTCTGGAGTCTTGCCACACCCGATCGATCAGAGTCACTCAACCAGGACACCCAATCCAACTCACGCTCGAACACCCCGTCGGCTGATTCTTCCCAACTAACCGGACAAGAACCCAGAGGCGCTAGTGGTATTGGCACAATGGCGGGTTTTAGTATTCTACTGACCGTTAATTTTGTGCTCTTTGTTGCTTGCTTTCTGGCCGCTAAATTTAGTCAAGCCGTTGATCCTATCGCTGGTGCAATCGAAGGCGTTGTGGTTTGGTCTGCCTATTTTTTACTGTTAATTTGGCTCAGTTCAACCGCAATGAGTTCAGTCGTAGGAGCGATTGTAGGAGCCACAACTGGTGGGTTTCGGCAGCTTCTTTCCACCATTGGAACAGCACTCAGTCGCTCTGAGACCGAGGCATTGCCCACCGATCAACAACTGCTGGCGTTGCAACAAGAAATGCAGGAGATGCAAGCTGTTCTTGACCCGGAAAATTTACGCCAGTTGCTCGAAACCCAACTGCAATCGTTACCGCCTGATCCGTTTCCTCATAGTAATGCCTCTCTTGCGCTTAAAACGACGGCGACTAAATCGTCTGCCACCACCAGTGACATTGCGATCGATTTTTGGCAACAGGTAGAATCCTACCTACAGATTGCTAGCCCGAAAGCCTTGGCTCCCAAACGCTTCGATCGTCAGTTGCAAAACATGTGGCAGGCAACTCAGGCTAAGTTTGAGTCGCATGTGAGAATTTCTACAAATCCCAACCTCGATCAGTTCTATGATCGGGATGCACTGCATCAAATTTTAGAACAGCGCCATGATTTAAGCGATAAAAAGAAAACGCGACTGCTCGATCAATTGCAGGAAACCTGGACAGATTTTCTAAATAAGGCCGAACCGGAGGCAGAAGTATCTACTGCCTCCGAAGAGACTAAAAAGACTGACGATTCTGATGGCACTACCCAGTCGTCAATTGCGCAACTGACGACAAAACTGATGCAATCGGCGTCAGAAGCTAGCCTGGAACAACTGCTTGCTAATCTACCAACGTTGTTGCAATGGCTGAAAACAACCATGCCTGCTGAGATGCCAAGTTTGGTTCCCCTTATTTTGTCGATCGCCCTCGACAAAATTCGCAGTTCAATGACTGCAACTAATTTAATGGATGCTGAGTCATCTACCCCCAATTCATCAAACCATGAAGCACACGCTCCATCCCGTGGAGGGGGTTCATTGATTAACTATGTCACTCTGCGTCAATCGCTGAATCAACTGTTAGAAAGTTCATCTGAATTGGCAAGCTTCAATCAATCACTGGTAACACAATTGGAAGCTTGGCGCGATCGATCGCTGCAACAGGTAGACTTGATTCAACAAGCTGCTCAGGATCGCCTTCATGCCGCCAAGCAACAAACTCAACAGCGGCTAGATGAGACTCGCAGAGCCGCTGCTACCGCTGCTTGGTGGTTAGTCATGACAGCCACAACTGGTGTTGTTTCGTCTGCCCTTGCAGGTGCATTGGCCGCCAATTTTGATCTACGCGATCTCCTATTCTGGTGGTAGCGGAAAAGCTGAATGCTTCTAGGGTTTCAGGCTGTTTTCCTCGATTGCCCCCACAGGTTTCGAGCATCATTGACGGTGGAACTAAACCAGAACAATTGCAGAATGATTGCAGAAAAATGCATGAACGATGAAAATTCTCTACATGATTCATTCTTAGTTCTCCATATTTGTTCTCCTGTTTTCAAAATCAGACTTAGAATAGGTAATAGAACACTCCGTCTCGTGGCAACTAATGGCAACTCAAGTCTTGAAACGATCTAGGGCAAAGTTTGTATCCAAACAAACCGTTGAACAGGTTGGAATTTTTCTGCAAGAGTTACCGGAAAAAACACCGGACACGCTCTCTCTGCGGCAAACGATCGAACGATTGCGAGAATCAATTGAAGCCGCCTTGGCGAAGGGCTATAGCTATGAAGAACTTGTTCCCATGCTGGCTCAACAGGGAATCGATATTCAACCCTCGACTTTGAAGCGCTATGTGCTCACTCGCAGCGATCGGACGGGTAAACGTGCAGGTAAAACCACCCGTGGTCGCCGCAGAAAGGCTGTGTCTGATGAGGTGGACGATACCGATGCTGTATCCAAACTCACAGCAACCAGTGGAGCCGCCGTCGATGACGAGGATGACACCGATGATATCTCCGATGCGCCTGCTCGCAAACGCGGACGTGCGGACAAAGAAACAGCGTCTGAGCCTCTACCGATCGAGGAAGCTGAACCTGTCCGCTCTACTCGCACGCGCCGCCGGTCTACAGCATCGTCAGCCAAGTCTAGCCCGCGCAGTACTTCGAGCCGCCGTCGCAGATCATAGGAATCCTCTCCAGTGATTCTTGATTTGGTTTAGGTGCAGTTGTAGAGATGCATCATCAGGAGCGGCTAGTTCAACCTTCAATTTCGGTTCCTCCTCTCTCGATTCTGCAAACAGTCTAGTAGTATCGTAGATAAATGTTTGCAGGTCGATCGCAATGCCGTTTGCACTTCCAAGTCACTACAATTTTTTGCCTCGTTTCTACCGTTTGTCATCGGTCAGCGTGCTCTCTAATATGATGGTACCTTTGGCGGGGCTAGTGGATACGGCCTTCCTGGGGCACTTGACCGACATTCGACATTTGGCTGGCGTCATTTTGGCGTCTATCCTGTTCGATTATTTATATCGAGTACTGAAGTTTCTGCGATCGAGTACAAATGCTATCACAGCGCAAGCAGTGGGGCGTGATGATCCAAAAGCGATTGTGTTGGCAGGAGTGCGCAGCGGTCTTATTGCCCTGGCGATCGGACTTGTGATCCTATTGCTGCAATATCCACTCCAAAAAGCAGGATTTGCTATTCTTAGCGGCTCGCAAGACGTAGAAGCATCGGGTGTGGACTATTTTTATGCTCGCATCTGGGGCGCACCCGCTGTATTGCTCAACTTTGTTTTGATTGGCTGGTTTCTAGGTCAAGAGAAGAATGGGCTGGTGCTGGTTATGTCGATCGTCGGCAACGGGTCTAATGTGTTGCTCGACTACTTGATGATTTCTCAATGGGGCTGGGCTAGCGCGGGAGCCGGACTGGCAACGGCTGCTAGTCAATACTTATCGTTGCTGATTGGACTAATTGGCATGGGCGTTATTGTTCCCTGGACGGCAGTTTCGGCGGCGTGGTCAGAGATATTTGATTGGGCGGCGCTGAAGGAAACGGTGGCACTAAAGGGTAATATTTTGATTCGGTTTTTGGTGCTCATTTCCACGTATGCCATTTTCACCAACCTAAGTTCGGCCATGGGAACAACCACACTCGCGCAGAATGGGTTGTTGTTGCAAATTGCCCTCTTGAGTCAGTTCACAATTCAAGGGGTTGGAATGACGACGCAAACGCTAATTGGTAATTTCAAAAGTAAAGGCACGATCGATCGGTTGTTGCCGGTGTTGATCGTGTCAGTATTGACAACGTTGCCGATCGCCCTTACCTTTGCGCTAGTTTCAATCCTGTTTCCAGAAACGGTATTTGGACTGCTTACAAATCATGCAGAAGTCAATGCCCACATCACCAACTACACCCTATGGCTGTTGCCGCTGCTGGAAATTACGGCCGTGGCGTTTATGTTGGAAGGCTATTTCATTGGGCTAAAAGCAGGCGAAACGCTGCGAAATGCCGTGTTGATAGCCTTTGGGTTGGGATTTATCCCTGTAGCAGTGACGGCGTGGTATGTGCACAGCAACCATCTGTTGTGGCTATCGCTGGTCATGTACGTAACGGTGACAGCGTTAGTGTTAGGCTGGCACTTGCCCAAAACGCTGGAGCGTTCGGATGTCCCCGACCAACGTCCGTTACCAAGCTCCTAGTAGATGTAAATGTAGATGTAAATTCTACGGTTCAAACGCGAGCAGCATAGGCACATCCACTCTCAAGGCCGTCCACCCATCTTGGCTGCTGGCACTAATAGTTCCTTGTAGTGTTTCTACCAGCTTCTTTACCAGAGCTAATCCTAGTCCTGTACCGCCTTGTTGCCACGGGTCGGTTTTGGGAATGCGGTAGAACTTTTCAAAGATGCGCGGAATTTCGGTCGTAGGAATGTTGGCTTGATTGCTGACGATGAAGCTGATAACAGGACGGATACTCTCGTCGATCGCCATACTCGGCTGCTGCAAAATGCGCAAGACGATCGTGCCATTCGGCGGAGTATACTTACAGGCATTATTGAGCAATTCAGCTAAAATTCGCTCTAGGCAGCGCTGATCCGACATCAGAACTAGATCGACTTCCGGTGCTTCAACAATCAGCGATTGCTGACGGTTTTGAGCACGCGATGAAAATGGCGCAATGACGTTTGGCAACCAATCAAGTAACTGAATCGGTTCCATGGTGACGCAGTAGGAATCGTTTTCTAGTTTTTGCAAATCGAGCAGATCATTGATCAATTCAGTTTCGCGATTGCATTCCGCTTCTAAGATTGACATGTAGCGTTCTCGTTTCTCATCAGTCGGAGCAGTGCGCAACATATGAATCGCCATTTTGATATTGGAGAGGGGTGTACGCAATTCATGAGAAACCGTACTTAAAAAATCGTCTTTCAATTGATTTAAGCGTTCTAGTTCTTTAACCTGGGCTTGTGATTTTTCATATAATCTCGCTTGACGGATGGCAATCGCGCACTGATTCGCCACTTGTTGAGCCAATCGAATATCTTGATCGGTAAACGCATAGGACTTGTGATGAATTAACCATAAATCCCCAATTACTTCCTGATCATCTAGAATTGGGCAAGCCAGCATGGATACTACCCCTCGTTCGGGATTGGGAACCAGCGAACAAAACTGAAAATACTGCCCTCGCAATAACTGATCATAGAGTTCAGCCGCCGCCGAAAACTTAGATACCCGTCCTTGGTAGGGAGAAATTGAGTTTGTGTATTCATAGCAGGTGGTGGACGTGCCTTGCTCTAGGTCGTACAGTGACGCATTACAACCGCTAATTCGTAGCACCAAGGCCAATTCGCGCACCGCTGCCTGCAAAATCTGATCTTCATCCAAACTATCCCGCACTCGATCGGTGATGCGTTTTAGGGTGGCTTCAAACTCAAAGGCAACCTGTAGCTCTGCCGTGCGAGTGGCAACCTGATTCTCCAATTCGTCATTGAGTCGCTGAATTTGCTGGTGTAACTCAGATTGTTGAATGGCAATCGCCAACTGCGTCGCTAGTTTTTCCGACAGTTCAATTTCAAACGGTTCCCACTGATGAATGGCTGAACAGTGATGCACCGATAAGATGCCCCACAACTGTTCCCCAAACCCGATCGGAATAGCTAACCTTGATTTAACTTGCAATGAGTTTACCCAAGTTCTAACCTCGTCGGAGACTGGTAGCGACTGTAGATCATCAATTATCAACTTCGTCGGCTGGTGCTCCAAACACTCCAAACACAGATGGGATTGTAACCACGGATCGCGAATCAAACTCCCTAAGCAATTCGGCCATTCGTCACTAACGGATTCTGCAACCACGGTATACTGGTCTTCGTCGCTGCGTTGACTGATAATGACGCGATCGGCGTGCAAGAACTGACGCAATTCCGTCACGGTCGTATCAAGAATTTCCTGCAATTCCAGTGATTGCAGAATTCGCATAGCAATCTTGTTGATAATACGTTCGCGTTCAAACTGCTGTTGTAGCGTTTCCAAGGTAATTAGATCAGGAGAAAGATCAGGAGACAGGTGTGCCGTTGCGACCAAATCGTCAGCCAAATCGTCAGAAAGTTCAGCTTCAGCAGATGCAACGTCTCGAAATTCCATCTCGTTACATGGCAGGTTGCAGACCAGACCGCTTGTTATAGAGCGCGTCCGATCAATCTGTTTGAGATGTGAATCCAAGGTTGCTTGCTGATCGGGTTTCGTTTCTACAAGCAAAACTGTAACCGCAGGACAGGGAGCGGCCACAAAAAAGCAAGAGACGCACCAAGTGCGACGATCGGTTGGTGGTTCTACCGTAGAGTTTTCTGCAACAAACTCGTCTGCTAGCGCAATATTTACAACAGATTCTTTAGTTTTGAGCACTTGTTGGCAACAGTACTCGAGGGTAGAAGACCAGTGAGGAAATAAATCTCGCAGCGCTGCGTTCAAGTGACTTTCAATCGGCAATCCAGTGATGGCAGCAGCAGCAGTACTCGCTTGTACACAACGCAACTGCTCATCTACCCGCAAACAACACGTCACTAATTGCAAAGTATTTGCAAAATGAGTTTCCAAGCCTCGCTCCCACCAGTCACCTTGGACTGCATCATCAGGCAGACCATCTTCAAGGTCAGAAGCGCAAGCTTGGGATTTGGCTACCCGCGAGGAACCCATGCGCTGAGAATGCGATCGAACCATTAGACAACGCCTTACTGCGTTTAAATTTGATCCCTCTTAGTTTAACGGTCAATTGAGCTTAGCCGTCAACTGGAGATAGCTCCACCACAACCCGTTGTCCTGGTGTCGGCTGCATCACCCGGGTCGCTAAATGATGCTGTTCCAACAAACGACGAAATTCGTCCGGGCTACCCTTCGCCTGCAATAGTGACACCAACGCCCCTTCAAACACCACATCACCACCCGCAGCAGTTGGCACAATCACCTGCGGGTTTAACCATTGCACGGCTTGGAGTGCAGTTTCTCCGCCCTGGATGATGGGCCCCAGCAAGGGAATGCGTAGATCAATCAAGGGCGTGATGATAACATCAACAGGCGCAAAATTGCGCAGTGAAGGGGAATGATGACCGTGAGGATCGTAATAAAGTTTTATATTCCGCTCTAGATCTGTGAGAATGTAGGCGTTTTCTACTAAAAAGGGCCCGATCGGATCTCCCGGTACCGCTTGGATTTCAAGCCGATCGGCAAGAGTGAAGTGCTCACCATGCGACAGAGGTGTGACGTTGACATATCCCAATCCTTGCACCACCTTAGCCGCATTGGGTGAGGCAACCACCGGAATCATACGATCGATCTGCTGGAGGGTTTCAGGATGAGCATGATCTTCCAAGCCTTGGGACAACAACAACAGATCTGCTTCAGGAATGGGGCGCGGCTGCGAATGCTTTCCAGTAAACAACCAGGGAAGATTGCCAAACACCAGCGGCCCCACCAACCACGGATCGAGCAGAATCCGCTGCCCTGCCATCTCAATCAGCCAGGAGTTGTTGTCTAACCAAGTCAGATGCATGGATGTTCAGTTTGATGCTACCTCATAATTGTAACAAAGCTTCATATTGAGAGAAGTTGTCACGTTGTCACAAAGCAAGAAAATGGGTGAGTGCATCAAGTTCCAGCTACTCAGCCAGGCATCTATTTCTTCCTCCTCCAATTCATCTAAACCCGCTATAGTAGTCTGTTGTTGCACGGCATGAGGAAGACCATGAAGGATTTTGCAACCTTGATGATGCGCGGCGTGGTGGGTATTTGTTCGATCGTGGCAACAGCGATCGTCTCTGTGTTTGTTCAGCGTTACCTCAATAGCATCAACGGTGTGCCGCCTGCGGGGTTCTCGCCAGTTCCAACTCACACTGCACCAACCCCTGCCGCCTCAGCGGAGTCCTCTGCGATCGAGGTCTCACCCATCCCTGACGATGTGGCAGTACCACCTCTTTCAGAAGAAGCCGCCATTCAACTAGACCCGATCGAGCCTGACAAAAATGCTGATGCAACAACCAGTGGTGAATCCAATCGCTTGCAGGGAACCGATCGCCCAAACCAGATTATGCAAGAATTTTGGCGCAAGTTGAATCGATAGGACGAGGCAGGGTTGATGGAGAGCCACCTTCACACGTTGTTAGCAGCACAGCAGATTGAGTTTGTCCGAGTGCTGTGGTGCGACAATGCTAATGTGATCCGCGCCAAGGCGTTTCACACCCGCTTCCTAAGCGAACACCAATCTCACGGGGTCAGTATTTCGATTGCTCAACAGGCGATTCCAGTAATGTACGATGCCGTAGCGTCCGGCAGTGGTTTGGGTCCAGTGGGTGAAGCCTGGCTGGTGCCGGACTGGTCAACCCTCAGGGCACTTCCCTATGCACCTGGTCATGCACGGGTGATAGGCAATTTGGTCAAGGATAGTCAGCCGTGGTCGCTGTGTCCTCGCGGGTTTCTGAAACGAACAATCGCTCAAGCACTGGAGCATGGGTTAGACATTATGGCCGCCTTCGAGAATGAATTTTATTTGCTGAAGATCAACAGCGAGGGGGAAATTCGGCCCACAGACAATACGGTGTTTGCGTCAACGTTGAGCATGGATCTGAATCAGTCTGTGATTGATGCCATCTCTGAGGCATTGATTACCCAAGGCCTGCCGATCGAGCGCTACTATCCCGAGTCAGGTGGGGGACAGCACGAACTCTCGATTCGCTACACGCACGCTCTTCAGTGTGCAGACTGGCAAATTGCCTTTCGGGAAACGGTGCGAGGCGTAGCATTGCAGCACAACTTACGATCGTCCTTTTTGCCCAAACTCTTCGCTGATCAGGCTGGAAGTGGCTGCCATTTGCATCTCAGCTTGTGGCAAAACGGAGAGAACCTCTTGCCCGATCGCGAGCATCCAGGACAACTCTCAACGATCGGCCGATCGTTTGTGGCAGGTATTTTGCACCATCTTCCTGCATTGATGGCAATTACGACCCCCAGCGTCAATTCCTATCGTCGCTTACAACCCCATTGTTGGAGCGGGGCCTTTCGCAGTTGGGGATATGACAATCGAGAGGCCGCTGTCCGTATTCCCAGCAATCCAAGTCTTCCTAGCCCTACCCATATCGAACTGAAAACCGTCGATGCGACGTCCAATCCCTATCTAGCCCTAGGAGCGGTGATTGCAGCAGGTTTAGATGGCATTCAGCAAGGTCTTGATCCAGGTGAGCCAGTGCCCCTTGATCCAGGACATCTTCCCGAAGCCGAACGCCAATCTCGCTCAATCGATCGGCTACCGGAAACGTTAGCAGTGGCGATCGAGCAGTTCAGACAAAACCAAACGTTGATACATGCACTAGGATCTGACCTGACGCAAGCGTTTTTAGCAGTGCGTCAAGCCGAGTGGGAGTATCTCAAAGATTTTACCCTGGAAGAAGAGGTGCGCCTTTTGCTGGAGCGGTATTAGCGTTATGAGGGACAAGGAGTGGAACAGAGATGATTCAAGAACAAGGGCATAATGGGGTAAAGAATAGGGTGATTGCAGATTAATCATGCGTTTTGCAGTTCTTGCAGCCCCCTTTAGGCGGTTGGGCAATCTATGGACTGATCTGTCAGTGCGTCGCAAGGGAACCGTTGTGGTTGCAATTCCTTCGGCCTGTCTTTTGATTACAGTGGGAGCTTGGATTTGGTCGCGCCATGCCTTGCAAGAAATTCGCGTCGCGATCGACTATTCGGAATCCCTCATTCAACGCAGCGATCGACTGTTAATCACCCTTCTAGACGCCGAAACAGGCGTGCGGGGCTATGCTCTGACCTCTGATCCGACGTTTTTGGAGCCATACAATCAGGCACAGGGCGCATTAGAACAAGAGCTAATCCAGTTTGAACAGACCCTTCGAGCCGACGATCCCGATCGATTAGCCCTGTTTCAAGACATGACAGCGGCGGTTGCACGCAAAATGGAGCGTTTAGAGACCACCTTATCTGACATTGAAGCATCACTACAATCTCCAACCCCAACTGTCTCTGTGCCGTTGTTCTATCAAGAAAAGGAAGCAATGGACACGGTACGGCGTTTGGTAGCAGGCTTTCAGCAAAACGAACAGCAAGTGCTAGACAACTATGAGCAACAACGCCAACAGGTAACAGACCTAACGACGCTGGTGTTGTGGTTGACAATTTTGGTCAGTCTCGTCAGCTTTTTAGCAACCGTTTTTTTGTTCACTTATCTTGATCGAACGTTGCGAAACCGTGATGTGTTGTTGCAGGAAAATAAAGAGTTGCTGCAAGCTATCCTCTCCCATGTCGTAGACGGCATGGTGACATTAGACGCTCAAGGCAAAATTGAACTGTTTAATCCCTCGGCTGCCACTATGTTTGGCTATGGAGTCGAGGATGTTGTAGGGCAAGACCTCGGTTTGTTGTTAGACCAACCCCTACCGGATGCGATGGAAACCAATGGAGGACAGGAAGTGGTGGCTCCTTGGCATCGATCGAAATGGCAAACGAAAGGACGTAGCAAAGCGGGTACGGTGTTTCCTGTTGAGGTATCAATCAGTGATGTGCAACTTGACGATCGCCGCATTGTCATCATTCGGGACATCAGTGAGTTTGAGCAAATTGAAGCCAAATTACAGGCACGGGCTGATGAACTGGCTCGCCTCACCACGATGTTGGCCCAAACTAACACAGCCCTAGAACACCGAAATCGTGAGCTTGAACAATTTGCCTATGTGGCCTCTCATGACCTCAAGGCCCCCCTACGGGCGATCGCCAATTTATCCGAGTGGATTGAGGAAGATCTAGGCGGACAGTTGCCCGACGAAAATCAGCATCAAATGCGCTTGCTGCGGGGGCGCGTGCTGCGGATGGAAGCCTTGATTAATGGACTGTTGGAATATTCACGCATTGGGCGGACCCAATCATCCGTAGATAAAGTAGCAGTGGCAGATATCATTGCCGATGTCATTGATTCGCTCGATCCGCCGAATTCTTTCACGATCGACGTGGCTCCCAATTTGCCCACTTTGGAAACCAAAGCTGTACTGCTGCGTCAGGTGTTTGCTAACTTAATTGGCAATGCGATTAAACATCACAATCGATCGAATGGACACATTCAAATCTCGGCACAAGAGCAGGAAGACTCTTATAAATTTGCCGTGAGCGATGACGGACCAGGCATTGCCGCCGAATATCATGACAAGGTGTTTGTAATTTTTCAAACCTTGCAAGCGCGAGACACCAAGGAAAGTACAGGCATCGGTTTATCGATTGTCAAAAAAATTGTGGAAGCAGAAGGTGGTACGGTGCGGCTAGAGTCCCAAGAAGGGAATGGATCAACGTTTTCTTTTACCTGGCCAAAACAATGATTCGATCGCATATCAAGTCATAAAAAATACCTGTTTATTTGCGTAGGTACAATTTCATACCGGCGGCTGAGGTGCAGAAGATTACTTATTTCTAAAATTGAAGCTAATGTTACAAATACATAAGTTTAAGCTGTTAACGTCTTTAAGTTTCTAGTTAAACGTCTATGTAGCTGTCCATGATAGAAGCGGTTGAAAAGATGATTAACATCTTGCTAGTTGAAGATGACGAAGTTGATGTCATGAACGTCAAGCGAGCGTTCAAAAAAAGCAACATCTCAAATCCCCTCTTTGTTGCGTCAAATGGACTAGAAGCGTTGGCGATGCTGCGGGGTGAAGGCGAATCGCCTCAAATTCCCGCAAGTCGGCGTTTAATTCTGCTTGACCTTAACATGCCCAAAATGGGCGGCATCGAGTTTTTGCATGAGTTGCGGGCCGATCCCAATCTACGCATGACTCCTGTCATTGTGTTGACGACCTCAAATCAAGACCGCGATCGGGTGGAAGCTTACCAGCTAAACGTAGCAGGTTATATTCTGAAACCCGTTACTTTCTCTAACTTCGCTGAGGCGATGATCACGCTCAACAAATACTGGATGCTGTGCGAGATGCCGTAGTAGAGAATGGATCATTGCAACTGGGTGATTGCGGACTGTTGAAGCATACAGGGCATACATACATACAGAGACGAAAGGGCTAGTCTAAGATGGAGATCGATGCTATCTCTATTTTCGTCATTTAATGCCTTTTGCCTATGTCTTCTGGTTCTGCCAATTTTATTGCTTCCGCGCCGATTGCTGCTGAGTTGGCGACCCTTCCCGACCCATCAACACCTTTGTTGGGTCAATCGCTGGCACAGTTAACGGCATGGGTGCAGCAACAGGGACAGCCTGCTTATCGTGGAAAGCAGTTGCACCAGTGGATTTATCAGCAGGGCGCTCGATCGCTGTCCGAGATTACGGTGTTTTCCAAACAGTGGCGGGCATCGGTTACAGACGTGGTAGTAGGGCGATCGACGCTGCACTATCGGGCAGAAGCACCAGATGGCACAGTGAAGTATTTGCTGCGGCTGACGGACGGGCAAATCATTGAAGCGGTAGGAATTCCTACATATAAGCAGGAATCAGGGATTGGGGATTGGGGGTTGGGCAGGGAAGCCCAGACGACTCGGACGAAGCATTCTTCTCAATCGTTGCATTCCTCTGCACCGCTCGATCGCCTGACGGTATGTGTGTCGTCTCAGGTGGGGTGTCCAATGGCGTGCGATTTTTGCGCCACAGGTAAGGGCGGCTATGTCCGGAATTTGGCAACGCACGAAATTGTAGATCAAGTGCTAACAGTACAGGAAGACTTTGGACAGCGGGTCAGCCATCTTGTATTTATGGGCATGGGGGAACCGTTGCTGAACAGCGAGAATGTGTTGGCGGCGGTACGATCGCTGAATCGCGATGTAGGCATTGGGCAGCGATCGATCACGATATCGACTGTGGGCATTCCGGGGCGAATTCGTCGCTTTGCCGAACATCAGCTACAGGTAACACTAGCGGTGAGTTTGCACGCTTCCAATCAAACGATTCGCGAACAGTTAATTCCCAGCGCACGGCAATATCCGCTGGAAGCGTTGCTGAACGAATGCCGCGAGTATGTGCAAATCACAGGTAGACGAGTCACGTTTGAATACATTTTGCTAGCCGGTTTAAATGATGAACCACAACACGCGATCGAGCTAGCTCAACACTTGCGTGGCTTTCAAAGCCATGTCAATTTGATTCCCTACAACCCTATTTCCGAAGTGGCCTACCAGCGCCCCGATCGCGATCGAATTCAAGCGTTTGTCAATATCTTAAAGCAACATCGAATTGCTGTGAGCGTGCGCTATTCCAGAGGGCTGGAGGCCGATGCAGCTTGTGGTCAGTTACGAGCGTCGAAAGGCTTATGACTCAACGAAATGTTCCCAACTATGGATCTCTCAATAACGGATCTACAGGATCTACAAACGTGAATGCGGAACTGGAAGAAACAATCCTCAGTTTCAGCGACATTCAGGCAGAACTGAACTATCGGCAAGCACAAACGGTACTGCGCGATTTGGTACAAAAGCTCGACCTCACTCCTGCTGAACGGCAAGGGCTAGAAGCGGAGGTAGAAAGTCTGGAAACTATGCTGGACAAGCTCGATCGCCAAGTGGTGCACATTGCGGTATTTGGCATGGTGGGGCGGGGAAAGTCATCGCTGTTGAATGCGCTGCTGGGTCAGGAGGTGTTCACTACCGGCCCAACGCATGGCGTGACACAAACAATTCAGAGCGCTGAGTGGACAACCAGTGAAGAGGCGATCGATGGTAGTCACCAGAAGCTGTGGAAGGTGTCGCTGCCCGGTGTTGGCAATTCCTGCATTCAACTCATCGATACCCCTGGCATTGATGAAGTAGATGGTGAAGCGCGAGAAGCCCTGGCTCGGCAGGTGGCCAAACAAGCCGACCTGATCTTATTTGTCATCGCTGGCGATATGACTCAGGTAGAATTCGTAGCGCTGTCGGAACTGCGTCAAGCCAATAAGCCGATTCTGCTGGTGCTGAATAAGATGGATCAGTATCCCAGCGCCGATCGCTTAGCAATTTATGAAAAAATTCGCGACGATCGCGTGCGGACGTTACTTTCACCCAATGAAATTGTCATGGCAGCGGCTTCTCCTTTGGTTGCTAAAGCAGTACGGCGATCGGATGGCAAACTCGTTCCGCAGTTGAACCGAGGGGTACCCCAAGTTGAAGATGTAAAGCTGAAAATTCTGGAGGTGTTGCACCGCGAAGGAAAATCACTGGTAGCACTTAACACGATGCTGTTTGCCGATTCGGTGAATGAACAGGTGCTACAACGGAAGCTGGAAATTCGCGATCGCAGCGCCAATCAAATCATTTGGAATGGCACGATGACCAAAGCCATCACCACCGCCCTCAATCCAATTACCGTAGTGGATTTGCTCAGCGGAGCGGCAATTGACGTAGCGATGATTGTGGCACTGTCTCGGCTGTATGGCATTGCCATGACTCAAGCTGGAGCAGTGGCGTTGCTGCAAAAAATTGCAATTAGCTTGGGGGGAATTACCGCTAGCGAACTGTTGATTACGGCGGGGCTAGGCTCCCTCAAAAGTGTATTAGGTCTCTCGGCTCCGGCCACAGGCGGGGTTTCCTTGGCTCCCTATCTCTCTGTTGCGGTCACGCAAGCGGGAATTGCGGGCGTCTCAACTTACGGAATTGGGCAGGTGATCAAGGTTTATCTGGCTAACGGAGCCTCTTGGGGTCCCGATGGCCCTAAAGCCGTGATCGATCGCATTCTCTCGACCCTAGACGAAACCTCGATCATGAACCGAATTCGCGACGAGTTACGGGAGAAATTGGGAGTTAAGGGTTAGGCATTGAAGGTTAAGCGTTGAACGCATGTCCCCACGTTGCCAGTCCGCAATTCCTTGCAATTTCTTCATCTGGAATTGGACTATTTTCAAACGATCGGCCTTAGCTTAAAAAGCAGGGCTAGTTTACCAACCCTACCTTAGGAAGAAAGGACAGACAGAGAAGGGGGCTTACAATCTGTCTGTCCTACCCTAGGGTGTTACGGTATACCTCAGCCGCATCGTCCCCCATTTCGGACGCGATCGACTACTTTGCAAAAATTGACCGGCAAAACTTGGGTGAGTAACCTGATTAGCAATTTCCTCGCTTAACTTTAACTGAAGCCTAGAGCCATTGAGTTTGCGGCTGTAAAGTTTGTCAAACGTTTATCATTCGTAGCTACGCTTGTGTTCCAATCCTCTCTATGATGGATATGGAAGTGAATTGAATATAGAACCAATTAAGTACATTATCTCGTACAGATTCGGGGTTCTCTAGAACACATTCTAGAAACGGCAGCGCTGCACTATGCACTCTAGAAATACCTAGAAACTTAATTCCTAAGTAAACCAATTAAAACAGCCAGCGTGGAACTGCGTTGGTGTATTTTTCAGGAGGATTTATGGCCAATAGAATTATCGGCACGCTTCATGATGACGTGTTGTTTGGAGATACCAACCCCCTCGATCTGAATGACATTATCTTGGGATTGGCCGGAAACGATCGCTTATATGGATTTGCCGATCGCACAGGTGGCGATCTAATTGTCAGCCACGATACCTTGCGCGGCGGGGATGGTAACGATACGCTGCGGGGTGGAGCCGGAGACGATCAATTGTTGGGGGAAGCTGGCAATGATGTCATGGGCACAGCTTTCCCTGGCATCGAAGATGATTCTGCGGGGGAAGCTGGCAATGATAGTTTGCAAGGGGGCGCAGGCAACGATGTGATGAGCGGCGGAGATGGAGACGATTGGCTGTTGGGGGGAACAGGTGACGACTTGTTGGGTGCGTTCAGCAGTCGAGGTCCAGGCAACGACAGCCAATACTATTATGGCTCTGATGCGGGCAACGATACGCTTCTCGGCGGGGATGGAAACGATTACATCAGCGGCGGGGATGGAAACGATCTGCAAGTAGGCGGCAATGGAAACGATAACATTGGCAATTACTATTATTATGACGATCGCTTTGGTCAAGATGCCGGAGACGACACCCTCTTGGGTGGTGCGGGTAACGATGGCTTGTTTAGTGACGACGGAAATGATTTGATGCGGGGTGGAGCCGGGAACGATTACATTGGTTTTGGAGTAGATGGTCGCTATTTGATTGGTGATTCTCCGGGGGACGATCGGGGGTTTGGCGATGGCGGAGACGACTACATCATTCTGGGTTCCGGCAACGACACCATGAGCGGTGGCGCGGGCAATGATCGCTTGGGAACTCGAGAAATCAGGGTTCCCCCCGGTTTTATGGATGAGAGTGGCAACGATCGCTTAGATGGCGGCACAGGCAACGATACCTTAAATGGTGGTGTCGACAGGGATACGCTGATTGGCGGACGCGGCAACGATATCCTCTATGGCGATGATGACAGCGATGTCTTGACTGGAGTTGACCCAACCTCGGCGACGCCGGGGCGTGGCGAACAAGATGTGCTGTTTGGTGAACTAGCTCCTGAAGCCGACTACGAATGGCAATCGCCCGATCGCTTCATTCTCGGCAACCGCACCAGTGTCTTTTACAACGACGGCCGCAAGGATACCCGTGGCAACGGCGATTATGCCGTGATTAGAGACTTCGATTTAACAGCGGGCGATCGAATTCAACTAAAAGGATCGGCTAGGGATTACAGCTTAGGGGTGTCTACGATCGATCCGACAGCAACCGCCATTTTCTATACAGCCGGACAACTAACCCCTGAATTGATTGGATTGGTGCACGGCGAAGCGCCCTCGAATCTTACAACCGGGTTTGTGTATGTTTAAGTCCACTAGTGTTGACCAATGCTTGAATGAGCAGAACAGGTCAATAGGCGCTACGACAGAAAACCTCGAAAATAATTAAGCAATCAAGTAATTAAATTGATCAAACTATCCGGAACACGCAGCAAGGGTGCGAATAACTGAATTGGTAGATGCACCCTGATTTGTTTCCCCCTGGTCCCGAGCTAGGGGGATTTTTTATGCCTCTACATTCTTAGGGTGTTGCAAAAGTTGCCACGTTTCTGGGCCCACAATTCCATTCACTGGCAACCCATGCCGCTGTTGAAACGAAATCACCGATGCCAATGTTGTTGCCTGAAAAATGCCATCCACCGCTAGGCTCGATCCTTGGGCATTTAGCAATGTCTGCAATTGAGTAACGGCCTCGCCGGTGTCTCCTTTGCGAAGAATTGGGGATGATTCTGTTTCTTGCTCGTCCATGATGGTGTTTCCTCAGCTTTTCAAATAGTTGCTCTGAACCGCTCACCGCAATAGCGACAGCATAGGCTGCATACAATGACCGATCGTCATTCGCATGAATATATCCTTATTGACAGTCATACCAAGGTTAAAATAGATGGCTGTGACCCGATCGCAGGTGTCGTGTGATAGCCTAAGTCGATCAAACACACCGTTACAATACCTGTAATAATGAACTAGAACTGCCGAATGCCGGGGCCGGGGCTTGTTTTGTTTACAATTTAGCCGCTGATTGCACTTGACTGTATCTTTCCCAAGACTTAATCAACCGTCAATGTCAAGCCTGGCATATGGCCTATCCGATTTCAGGTTAATTTTCAAGTCAATTAATTTTCCGATCGCGACGGCAATGGGTTCTTCTTTCGATTTAAGTCAACAGAATATGAGTGCTGATTTTGCAACAGATCGGGATATCGATCGCTCGTTGGCGGCCTACGACTATGAACTGCCCGCCGATCGCATTGCCCAAAATCCGGTCGTACCTAGAGATAGTTCGCGCTTGCTGGTAGTGGATGCACCACCTCAATTTCGCCACTGTGTGTTTCGTGACTTGCCAACTTTGCTGCGATCGGGCGATTTGTTGGTTCTCAACGATACGCAGGTGATTCCGGCTCGGTTGTATGGCCACAAGGTGGATCGTACCAAAATTGCAGATGGAGCCAAGGTAGAAGTGTTGCTACTAGAAGAACAGAAGCCTCACTGTTGGCTTGCCCTGGTCAAACCAGGTAAACGCTTGAAACCCGGAGCAAAGATTGAGTTTGCCGATCGTCTCACGGCACAAGTGGTGGCAATTGACACAGACACCGGGGGACGTTTGCTGCAATTTAATTTGCCCACTGAACAATCGTTGTTGCCTTGGCTATCGCAACGGGGAGTTGTGCCACTGCCGCCCTATATCACGAACTCGGAAGCTGACCCAGAGCAATATCAGACGGTGTATGCTAAACGTCCAGGGTCGGCGGCGGCTCCTACGGCTGGATTACACTTCACACCGGAGCTATTCGATCGCCTACAAGCCAAGGGCATTTCGCACGTAACCTTAACATTACATGTGGGGGTGGGAACGTTTCGCCCAGTCGAATCGGATGACATCACCCAGCACAAAATGCATGGTGAGTGGCTAGAAGTCTCGCCATCTGTGGTAGAAGCAATCCAGCAAACCAAAGCCAACGGGGGACGGGTGATTGCAGTTGGGACAACCGCTGTTCGATCGCTGGAGGCTGCGGCCCAAACCGGAACCCTTCAACCCTACTGCGGCAAAACTGAACTATTTATCTATCCTGGCTATCAGTGGCGTGTGGTGGATGGACTGATCACGAACTTTCACCTACCTAAATCAAGCCTGATGATGTTAGTTAGTGCCTTAATTGGACGACAGCGCTTGTTAGCGTTATACCAAGAAGCGATCGATCAGCACTACCGTTTCTACTCGTTTGGAGATGCCATGTTGATTCTGCCCGAAGCAACAACATGAACGTTGAAGCATCAGCGTTGCCCCCTAGTTAAATACCTCTATTAGTACTTATTAGTGCTAGTGCTTATTAGTGCTAACGTTGCCGTTGCTGCCCACAGAGGCTCTAATCTCTGCGGCTGTCTAAGGGCAGAAAGATCGTCATTACTTCGCCCTGCTCGGGTCGCTGGCGCACAATCAACTTACCGCCCAACGCCTGAAACAGATTCTTGGTCGCCGTCAAATTTAGGCTAATGCTTCCTGTTTCTGGTTGGAACATCAGCAGTTGCCCCAATGATTTCAAGGTAGGGGTGAAGCCAAACTTTGAACCGCTGCCTTTGCCAGAGCCATCCCCGAGCGCCGAATTTGACTCAGGATGAGATTCTAACTGCAACTTGAGTTGATGACCCGCCAAGGATACCTGAACTTGAATATGGCTACCGGGTGGCAGACTGTGAGTAATGCGATCGATCAGACCCGTCAAGGCTTGATCGAGCATGGTGGGGTCTGTCACCACCAACGGCATTTTCTGTGGTAAGACGATGTCCAGCGTATGGTTATGCTGACTGGCCTGCTGCTGCCAGCGAGGAATATTCTGCTGCAAAACCTGATCGAGGGAAATGGGAGCCAACGAATTGATTAAGGTTTGCGTATTCGTCGTTTCCAACTCCACAGCCCGGAAGAATAAACTGAAGCGATCGATTTGCTCAGTACACTCGCGATCAATCACTTCCAAGCGCTTGATTACATCCGGGTTCAAGTCCTTGCGCCGCAACAGCAACCGCGTCAGCGTCCGAATCGTCGTTAAGGGGGTGCGTACTTCGTGGGCGATCGCCTTCAGCAATTCTGCATCGGAGCTTGGTTGTGGAGCGGGTGCTTTCTCATCCGGAGCGCGAGTCGATTCTGCAACCGTTCGTTTAGCGCGATGGCTTTTACTTTTTGCTCCAGACGTTTTTGTCCGATGGGGAGGTTTAGAGACCGTCACTTCCGATTCAGTCGTGGGGATAAATGCCTTACCAACTTGTGCCCCCAACTCTTGACCCACTAGCTCTTGGCCAAGACGGCTATTATGAGCAAGTGCCTCTGTTTCTAATTCCGACACCTGCGGCAAATTGGCTAACAGTAAGCGACTAAATTGCGTAACCAGGCGATAGTCGGGCGTAACGGGCGGAAATTGCTGCACTACCCGCGACAACATTGGCAGCATGTGAGGAGCCGCTAACTTAATCCTGGCTTCCAACGATCGCCAAACTTGCCACACCACTTCCGGATCAAAGGAAAACTGAAATGCAGGTTTGCCGGCGTCCTGTTCTCCTAGCACCATAGCTAAGCTAAAATCGTGCGTCAAGACCAAGCAAAACTGTTCAGCAGCGACTGGATCTCGTGGCAACAGCGGCAACGTCAGTACCTTGGCATAACGGGATGACAAATCAGGATCAGCAGCAGGCAGCAGTTGCACAATATCACCGGGTGCAGCGACCGTAAACATCCAAGCAGCTAAGCGATCGGTTAATTCAGATGGATTCAGAACGGGGAACGGTCCCGATAGTAATACACCGTCTAGGGGCTTGATTTTAGTGGTTCCAGCAACGGCTTGTCCGGTAGAAGTGGAGTCGGCGCGTGCGCCATTTCGGCTAGTACGAGTCACTCCCTGCGCAGATAGATGGGCAGACGAATTGGCAGAGATATCTGACGCTAGGCGCTCTGCTGCAATTGTCCGCTGCAATAATTGATTCAAGGCTGCAACCGCACCAGACCATTGCCCTTCCGCCGTCACCTGTTGTTGAGCGGGAAAGCCAAACCCCGGTTCTTGATCTGGCTCCGCCAAAGTCATGATTTCACTTAAGGTTGGCAAATACCACTTGTACACAGAAACCACCCGATCGACCATTAGCAACGTCTAGCAAAATACTTCGGAGGGATGTCTCCTAAGTAGCTCCTACTACGACAATACTGGGAGGAGCCGATTGGAAACAACCTTAGAACCGAACCACAGTAGTCGCGATCTCCCCCCGCTGGAATTCAGTCTTAGTAGTCTTAGTAGTCTTAATAGATAGGGATAGGTGGGGTGTCTAGTTGTTTCTAGTTTACGCAATTTATGACGATCGTTCTTTGCCCAGGTATCCATCCTCCCGCTTTTACCGAATCTTTCATCAAAGGGCTTGACATTTCGCCTCATGACCTGCTCGTGTTTCCGACCAATCGCTATCCGGCCTATTCGGTCTATCATCTGGTGCAATTTCTGCAAGAGACGGTTCCAAAGCAACCCAAGCAGGCTTTGCTGTTGATTGGATTCAGTGCTGGGGCAGTAGCTGCCGTGGGTGCAGCGACGGTTTGGCAGTTACATGGGAGCGTGAAAGCGGTGATGGCGCTAGATGGGTGGGGAGTTCCACAACTGGGAACCGTGCCGCTGTACCGCTTCAGTCACGATGCTTTTACCGCTTGGAGTTCAGCGTGTTTAGGTGGACAATCCCTCGCCTTTTACGCAGATCCAGCCGTGGCCCACCTAGAGCTATGGCGATCGCCAAAAACCACCCAAGGATGGCTCATTCAGAACTCCGATCCGGCTATCCCCAGCCCCCAGCCGCTTACCTGGACACGTACCACTCCTTCAACCTACGAGCGATCGACCATGGCCGAAGTCCTCAGGAAACTGCTGAAAAAATACGGAGAAATTTAAAGCCACGACAAAGTTTGTCACTTCAGCCACCCAAAATATGCCTAGTGGTGGAAATTTCACTTAATATGGTCAAGAATATTTTGCAATGTGACGTCTTCATCGTGGACGGATATGAGCAAGCGACGTGATGCTGGGGCGAATAGACGAATTCCATCCGGGAGGATTTCACATTTTTACTTTAAAGAAGAGTTCGACATTAACCCTACCGCTCCTGCACCTCCGAAGCGATCATTGCGGTGGATAGTGCCCATTCTTCCCATCGCTATTTTTTGCACTTCGATCGTACTAGCCGTTGCCTTTACTGTTCGAGACACCAAGCAACATGGTCCAGCGGTGGAGACGCTTAAAACCGAGGCTTTTCGGTGGGCGGTTAACCGGGCCATGAGTGCGGCTGAACTCACCCAAACTGCCAATTCTCGGGATGAGTGGTCGATCGTCAGTACCTGGTGGAAAGAGGCGATCGAGTTGATGGGAGCCGTGCCCAAATCGCATCCCAAGTATCAACTAGCACAACAAAAAGTAGAAGAATATCAGCAAAACCTGACCTATGCTCAAACTCGCGTAGACAACAACAACCGCAATGGGGTGACAGCGACCCATTTGTGGTCGATTGGGTCTAGACGCATCGATGTTTTAAGCATTCAAGGAGAGCCAACCCATCAGTCTCGCTATGATGCACTCTGTCAAGAAGTGATGTACTACGGGGGCAGTGTTGTTGAATTGAGTAATGGAATTGTAGTGCGCTATGAAGACCAAGACAAAAACCTAAGAGTTGCTTCAAACAATGCGATAGTGTCAGCGCCTAAGGCTCCCTTCGTTTGGACGCTGGGTTCTTCCAAAGATGAAGTTTTCAAAATTCAGGGAACTCCTAGCCGTGTTGTGCGCTATGACTCTTTGCGCAAAGAAACGCTTTATTACAACTACAACACAATTGAGCTAACGGATGATCATGTTACGGGTTATAACAACCTAGACGGAACCCTCAAAGTAGCGATGACACCCGTACTATTACCGAACACCAATTTCAGCAGCTTCTGGACGATCGGCTCCGATCGCAATGAAGTGTTCCGAGTACAAGGCACCCCATCCCAAGTGTCACTTGAACATTCGTTATGCCGCGAAACATTGCGCTATGGCGGAAGCACGGTTGAACTGAAAAACGGGTTTGTGTCGGGCTACGACAACATCAGCAAAAATCTACGGGTCAAAGTTCAGTAACCTTGCCCAACCTTGCCAAGCGGTGGGGAACGGTACAGCATCTGCCATAAACCACAACGGTGTATTGTTTGTATTGTTATTGATGTGTTTTTAACCACTGGCAATACTACACTAAGGGTTGGTACGGGAGTGCTGCTCTGCATCAAGTGCTGCTTCTTACCCTGCTGCCTACCTTAATTGTGTGCATGAAGACTCGATCGTTTGTCTCTATTCTCGTTGCTATCTTCCTCGTGCTCCTGCTGATTGGTGGTGTTGGAGCCTATTGGTTAGCGGCTAATCATCCCAATCGAGCGCTGCAAGCGGAACGGACCAGTCACGCCACGCAGTTTGTGTCACGGCAATCTCCACTGGTGGTATCGCTGCTGGTAAATCCCGATCGGTTAGCAGCATCCGGTTTAGCGAAAACCCCACCGGGGCAACGACAGCAATGGTTGGGACAGTGGCGACAGTTTCGGCAAACGTTGTTAGAGCAAACCGGATTAAACTACCGCCGTGATATCCAGCCCTGGTTGGGGAATGAACTCACCTTTGCTGTCACAACTACCGATTTCGATCGGGATCTCAGCAATGGTCGGCAAACTGGATATTTAATTGCCGCAGCGATTCACCGTCCGGAGCAAGCTGAACGATCGATCCAAGCCTTCTGGCAGCGACAAGCCACCACAGGCGCAGATTTGGTGTTTGAACCCTATGCGGGCGTCACCCTGATTCATGCCAATGACGGCACGACGACAACTCCCGATTCTGAACAAAGCTTGACAACTGCCATGATTGGCGATCAGTTCGTCCTGTTTGCTAATTCTCCCAAAGTGCTGCGGGATGCCATCAATAATCTGCAAGTGCCAGAACTGAGCTTAGGCAACAGCGAATCCTATCAACAGGCAATCGACCGCTTAACCAATCCACGCATTGGTATGGTGTATGTTCATTTTCCTCAACTTGCAAGCTGGTTAGAAGACACCACTATTTCTGACCCAACAATCGCCAACCTTTCTCCTACGTTTGACAGTTTGGTGATGGACGTGCAGCTTACCTCCCAGGGACTGTTGGCAGATGCGCTGCTATTGACCGCACCTGGACAAACGATCGAAGTCAGCCGACCTCAGTTGTCTGAACCGGTACCAGCCTTGCAATATATTCCAGCCACAAGTCCGCTAGTGGTAGCAGGCAAAAACTTGGCACAACTTTGGCAGCAATTGGACACAGGTCTAGCAGGCTCTCTGCAAACCCAGTTTCGTAAACCTCTACAAACTTTGGCACAGCGCTGGCAAGTGCAACCGGAAGAGATTTTTGCGCTGGTTCCCGGCGAATATGCTCTCAGTTGGCTTAACCAGGACGCTGAATCTTTAGATTGGGTGATTGTCACCGAACGATCGGACGCAACGATTGCTAGCCTGGCCCACCTAGATGATCTGGCGCAAAATCGAGGCGACAGCGTCAGCACGTTTACCATTGCTGACCAACCTGTGACGGCTTGGACAAAACTTTCCACCATTTCAGTCAATTCTGGGCGATCGTCGCGCTCCTCGGTGAAGCTGGAAGCCGAAGTCGAGGGCGTTCACACCACGGTGGGCAATTATGAAGTCATCGCCACCTCACTCGATGCTATGACCCAAGCGATCGATCCATCGCAACCCACGATGCTTTCAGCGGGCGCCTTTCAACAGGCCATTGCACCACTACCAACGCCGAACAGCGGTTACCTATACCTAGATAAAACCGTAGTAAAACACCTAGAGCGCTCTACCAATCTGCGATCGATTCTTAAACCACTGCGCCCCTTCTTAGAACCAGTGCAATCTGTAACAATCAGTGGTTATGGCGGCAGTCGCGATGCGCTCCACAGTATTGTTTTTCTGAAGCTATAGCCTTCCCCTCACAGTGACCAAAACAACGCTTGCGGGATGAGTTGTTGTTGATCCGGTTGCCAGCAAGCCACTAGACAACGCTTGCCTTCTTGCCGTTCCCTATCCTGGAGCCAGCATTGCTTCAAACAACGACGTTGGCAGGCTTTTTCCACCCTCCCTTTGCACTCATTGGCACTAGGCGATGGCGGCAGTGGTTGATCATCCAGTAGAACGCCGCCGAGAAAATCAACATCTGCACGCTCTAGAAGTCTGCTCAAAAACCTGTTCATCGTATCATCTTTGACCAATTAGATATTTTCCAGCATAGAAAAACCGTCCCTGTGCCAGCTTCCGACAGTTGTTGTACCCAGTGGGATGAATCATCCTCCTGCTGTGGAGCAAGACCACTCACCCGAACGAGAATTCGTTAGGATCAGTAAAACCAGTAGGACAAATTCGCGATCGATCGGGGGGCATTGGCTTTAAAAGAGGGCATGGCTTCTAACCGTCAATCTGACCAGCAACCGAGTCATACAACAGCCATTCAAACGCTGCCGACTGAAGTCATTCACTTGATGGCGGCTGGAGAAGTGATTGACTCTTTGGCAGCGGTGGTGCGCGAATTAGCCGAAAATGCCTTAGACGCCAAGGCGACACGAATTGTCGTTTCGGTTTGGTTAGACCAATGGCGCGTGCGAGTGGTAGATAACGGCGTAGGTATTCCCCTAGACGATTTGCACCAAGCGGCTGTTTCTCACAGCACCAGCAAAATTCGATCGAGCCAAGATCTGTGGCACGTTCACAGTTTGGGGTTCCGGGGCGAAGCGCTACACAGCCTAGCGCAATTGGCGGATTTGGAGATTTGCAGCCGTTGTATTGATGCAGACGGTTGGCACGTCAAGTATAGTGCTGAGGGTGAAGTTGAGGCGATCGAAACGGTGGCCATTGCCCCTGGAACGGTTGTCACGGTCTCGGATTTGTTTGGTCACTGGACAGCCCGCCGCCAGACACCGCCGCCTACCCAACAATTGCGGTTGATTCAATCAACAATTCATCATTTAGCCCTTTGCCATCCGCAAGTGACTTGGCAGGTGCAGCAGGGCGATCGCAACTGGTTTTCCATTGGGTCTGGGACCACGGCTCAGCAAATCTTGCCGCAGATTTTGCGAGATGTGCAGCCCAGCGATCTGCAACGGGTGCAAGTGCCGCTAATGCAATCGAGTAATTCCAATGCAGCTAGGGCGCTTGATTTATTGATGGGATTGCCCGATCGCTGTCATCGTCATCGCCTGGATTGGGTCAAAGTGGCGATCAATGGGCGCATGGTCAAATGCCCAGAACTAGAGCAGTGCATTGTGAGTGCCTTTCGTCACACCCTTCCCCGCGATCGCTATCCCCTTTGCTTTGTACATTTGCAAGTTCCGCCCAGCGAGATCGATTGGAATCGCCATCCCGCCAAGGCCGAAATTTACTTGCGATCGATGAGCGACTGGCAGCAAGCCATCGTTGAGGCAATTGATCAAGCGCTGCGGTTGGGTTCAGTAACATTACCAGACTCTGCCTATGCTACCCGTGTCGGCCACCTAATTGAAACCGCCGATCGGAAAGTGACCGAAGGCGCAGGGCAATATCGCGCCAGTTCCTCTAAACCACCAAAACCAGACACCGACGCACTTTCTGATTCCCTGGCTTCCTCCCTTCCTCCCGCTTCTCTGAAAGCCGTGGCTCAAGTCCACAACATGTACATCCTGGCCGAGCATCCGGCGGGAGTTTGGCTTGTAGAGCAGCACATCGCCCACGAGCGGGTTTTGTATGAGCAACTCTGCCAGCGCTGGGAACTGGTGGCTCTCGATCCGCCCCTGATTTTGCATCAACTTTCCGCTGCCCAGCTTGAGCAACTTCAGCGCCTTGGAATATCGGTTGAACCATTTGGCGAGCAGCTTTGGGCGGTGCGATCGGCTCCAGAACCGTTGGCCCCTCGATCGGACTGTGCCGATGCCCTACTGGAACTCAGCTTGGGAGGCAATTTAGATGCTGCCCTTGTAGCGACCGCCTGCCGCACCGCTATTCGCAATGGGACGCCCCTCTCGCTCTCCGACATGCAAGACCTGCTCGATCGCTGGCAGCAAACCCGCCACCCGCGCACCTGTCCGCATGGTCGCCCTATCTATTTACCCCTAGCAGAAACCAGTCTATCTCGCTTCTTTCGTCGCCACTGGGTGATTGGTAAAAGCCACGGAATTTAACACTTGGCAAGGAGCAACTTTCTCAAATTTCTAAACGTAATGTTGCTTACTCCAATCGATCGCGGCTCTGGGATACAGTCAGCTTGAACTTATTAACCGTCTTATAAAAATGGCTAACACATTTCAAACCCTCCAGAAGCGGTTTCAAGCGATCGGTAAAAACTTAACTCCAGAAGTCTTAGATCAATCAGTTCGCACCTTAAAAGAATGGCTAGAGCAAAACTATCCACAAGTGGCCCAGCGCCAAGCCACAGGAGACTATAACGGCACAATGATGCAGTGGTTCCATTGGTACATTCCCCCCGATGGCACGCACTGGAATCAGTTGAAACAAAGCGCCCCAGATTTAGCCAAAGCAGGGATTTCTGCCCTATGGCTACCACCTGCCTCGAAAGCCAACGGGGGTGGGTATGATGTCGGCTATGGCATTTATGACTTGTTTGATTTGGGTGAATTCGATCAAAAGGGCACTGTGCGCACCAAGTACGGCACCAAGGATGAATACCTAGCAGCAGTGCAGGCTGCTCATCAAGCCGGATTACAGGTTTATGCCGATGTGGTTTTTAACCACAAAATGGGAGGAGATGCCGAAGAAGAATTTGAAGCGATTCCCTTCGATTTCAACGATCGCAACCGACCGTTAGGCGATGCGCGAACCATCAAATCCTGGACACGATTTGACTTCCCAGGTCGAGGTGATAAGTACTCTAGCATGAAGTGGCACTGGTGGCACTTTGACTCGGTAGACTACAACGGCTATGACCCTGGCTATCGCGCTGTTTATCGCATGAAAGATAAAAACTTTGAAGACAAAGTAGACCTGCAAGGCGGCAACTATGATTACCTCATGGGTTGTGATCTAGATGTGAATCATCCCGAAGTGCGGGGCGAATTGAAGTATTGGGGCGAATGGTTGCTAGATACAGTGGGGATAGATGGGTTTCGCCTCGATGCCATCAAGCACATCAATGGAGATTTCTTCGTAGATTGGTTGGAGCATCTAGAACACTACGCCAAGCGCAGTTTGTTCTGTGTGGGCGAATACTGGACAGAGGATTTCGCCACCTTAAGTTGGTACATCGGTAATGCGGGAGGGCGACTGAGTTTGTTTGATGCACCATTGCACTACAACTTCCACCGGGCTAGTAAAGCCGGGGGCTATTACGACATGCGATCGATTCTGGATAATTCGCTGATGAAAAATCTGCCTCTGTTTGCCGTCACGCTGGTAGAAAATCACGACACGCAACCGCTGCAAGCCCTGGAATCCCCCGTAGAATCCTGGTTTAAGCCGTTAGCCTACGCCATAATTTTGCTGCGGGGCGAGGGCTATCCCTGTATTTTCTATCCTGATTATTACGGGGCTCACTATCGAGATAAAGGGCGTGACGGCAACGAGTACGAAATTTGGCTGGAATCCCACAAATGGATCATCGATCGCCTATTGTTTGCCCGCAAGCACTTTGCCTATGGGCCACAATATGATTATTTTGATCACCCGGATATTATTGGCTGGACGCGCCTCGGCAATGAGCACCATCCCAGAGCCATGGCTGTGATTATGAGCGATGGGCCCGGCGGCAGCAAGTGGATGGAAGTCGGCAAACCCAACGCCACTTTCTATGACATTACCGAAAGCGTCAAAGAACCGATTCAAACCAACGAGCACGGCTGGGGTGAGTTTCGCTGCAACGGTGGCTCGGTTTCGGTGTGGCTCGAACAACAATCCCTGCGATCGAAACTCTCGGAACTGCTGTCGCCGCTGGGCATTTCCTTGTAAGCAAGCTTGGGCAAGGAAGTCCTTACCGACTTATTCGTTGCTATATCCAGCAGAGACCCCAAACCGATAGCCCTTACCATACACACTGTGAATGAGGGTGGGTTCATCGCCTACCTCAATTTTGCGTCGCAATAATCGCACCTGAGCGGCCAACGCATTGCTGCTCGGTTTTTCATCGTCATCCCAAAGCTGTTGATGAATTTGATCATGCGTGAGTAGTTGATTGGGATGACGCATAAAGAAAGCTAATAGCCGACTTTCTTTGTCCGATAGCTCAATCGATCGCCCTCGTCGATAGGCCACTTGGCTAGACAAATCAAGTTCTAGATCATCCACTTGCAAGCGCTGTGCAGCTAACGGCTCGATCGTGGAAGGACGTCTCAGCAACGCTCGCACCCGGGCCAACAGTTCGCGCAACTCAAACGGTTTGACAATGTAATCATCGGCTCCGGCATCTAGCCCGCTGACCCGATCGTCGATGGTGTCTTTAGCGGTTAGAAACAACACTGGCGTACTATCACCGTGGGAGCGTAACTGCTGACAAATTTCTAGACCCGATCGATGCGGCAGCATCCAATCTAGAATTAGGAGATCGTACTGCCCTTCCGTGGCCAAGCGACTGCCTTCGGCTCCATCGTGGGCAATTTCCACCTGATAGCCTTCCCGTCGCAAAATGCGGCTGAGGGGGTCTGTCAATTCGGGTTCATCGTCAACCAACAGAATGTGCATAGACACAGATCAGTCATCCCAACCTATCGTTATAGTATGGCAACAGAGGCACAGTGCGGACAATCGGAAGTTAGCATCAGCAATCGCGAATCAGTAGTGGCAATAAGAGGCAATAAAAAACAAAAGGACATAAAAAAAGAGGCGAGCGAACTCACCTCCTCAATTTCATCTATCTAACACTCATGGGCAAACATACAAAGCCAATGATGAGGTTAACAAGCCCTCAGGGCTGACAGATCCGATCGTCTTTCTAGACTAGCTGTGGCTAGGGTCTGCCCAAGCATCTTCGATCGGTTGAGTGGTCTCATCAGTACCCGTCATTTCAGCCACAGGTTGGCTCTCTGTCAGGTTAATTTTCACAACTTTATTGCGAACTTCCGTCACTTTTGGCAAGGTCAACGTTAGGATGCCATCTTTATATTCCGCTTGCACGTTGTCGTTCTCAACTGCAATGGGAAGTGGAACAACGCGACGGAATTTACCATAGTGAAATTCAGATTTGAAGTAACCCTTCTCTTCTGTTTTTTGTTCGCGATGCTGTTCACCTGAAATTGAAACTCCTTGCTTAGCAACTTGAACATCCAGTGCATTGACATCAATTCCAGGTAATTGCACCCGCAGTACCAGCGTATCACCTGCATCTTTCAATTCAATAGCTGGAGACCATACCGGTTCAGGAGTTGTTGTACCGATTAACTCATCAAAAATTTGATCAATTTGACGGCTTAAGGATTCCATTTCACGCCAGGGTTGCCAGTAACGAACAATCATTGGTTTATCTCTTAAGTAATGATTTTCAGTGCGAATTCTTCATGTCTCTATCGTGCCCTGTGGCAATCGAATTGGCAGTCAGGAGACCTACACCGATCGGTCGAGGTTTCCCCCTATGGTATGAAGGGGAAGGAAATCCGCTAAACTCAATTAGTGCATTTTTATTGTGCAAAGCAGGAGCAGAAACAAAGGACAGTTGCCACTAGGTTGTTTTAGTCAATCGACGATCGGACCCTCATACTCCGACTACAGCTATGGCAGTGCGTTTTTAGACGAATTTCC
This sequence comes from Thermocoleostomius sinensis A174, assembly GCF_026802175.1. Classification (NCBI taxonomy): domain Bacteria; kingdom Bacillati; phylum Cyanobacteriota; class Cyanophyceae; order Oculatellales; family Oculatellaceae; genus Thermocoleostomius; species Thermocoleostomius sinensis. The sequence goes on from NZ_CP113797.1 coordinate 1,268,586, forward strand.
TATCTCCCACATTTTCCCTCTCCGCAAACCACCCTACGACTATGACTAAATCCTTCAAGCATCTGGACACCATCACCGTATTGTTTGTGACGGTACTACTGATCTCCAACGTAACATCTACCAAGATTGTGGCGCTGGGGCCGCTGACGTTCGATGGTGGCACAATTCTGTTTCCACTTAGCTACATTTTTGGCGACATTCTCACCGAAGTCTACGGTTATGCTCGATCGCGTAAGGTGATTTGGCTAGGATTTTTTGCCGCCCTGTTGATGTCAGTCACGTTTATTGTTGTGGGGGCACTGCCGCCTGCACCAGATTGGACTTATCAAACCGCTTACGAGCAAATTCTGGGGCTGACACCTCGCATTGTTGTGGCAAGTTTGATTGCGTATTTTGCTGGAGAGTTTGCCAATTCGTTTACGCTGGCGAAATTGAAGCTTGTCACACGCGGCCGGTATTTGTGGACACGCACGATCGGCTCAACGCTGATTGGACAAGTGATTGACACTGCTCTGTTTATCTTAATTGCCTTTACGGGTGTAGTTCCCAACGCACTGCTGCTGACGCTGATCATCTCAAATTATTTGTTTAAGTGCGGTGTGGAAGTGCTGTTTACTCCGATGACTTACTGGATTACCGGTTGGTTGAAGCAGCAAGAACGGGAAGATTATTACGACACCCACACAAACTTCAACCCCTTTCACATTTTCGATCGAGAATCATCGGTGTAGCCGTTAAGCGTAGCTGGAAAAGGTCGCATTTTCCAACCCTTACAGGTCACCCTCAACCTCATCCTCAACCTTCAGCAGACTCGCAAACAACTTCATCAACTCGTTCGGCTTTTCTGAGATGCGGCATGAGGATATAGCAGCACTCAAAGCGACACTCAAACTCAGTACGCATCTAGTATTTCTGTAAACAAATAAGAATAACTTTACTTAGACTTGAAAATTTGGAAGATAAAGATGAGTAAAGACAAAACATCGAACAGATTCATTGATATGTATATTTCTGAATACAAAAGATGACATATCTATTGACTGAACTGAAGCCTAGGCACTCCTCCGTCTGTAAACGTCCAAATACTCTGTCTTTGCTGAGGAGCATAACTGATGTGGATGGGTCGATCGCACCCATAGTAATACAGCACATCAAACGGCAATTGCTGTTCTAGAATCCACTCTACGAGGCGATCGCTCTCTAACCCCATAACCTGAAAATCACAGGCAGCACCAAGACGATCGCTCAGGTAGAGGCAGGCATGGAACAGGACACTTATCAAATTGATGCCTTTTGGGATGCAGAAGCCGCCGTCTGGGTGGCAACCAGTGAAGATGTACCGGGATTAGCCACTGAAGCGGATACGATCGAGGCACTGAGTCAAAAGCTACGACAGATCATCCCCGATCTACTGCTCCTCAACCATGTCATTTCTGCCGATTATGCAGGGACGATTGCTATTCAACTTACCAGCCATCGGCAAGAACTAATCAAGGTTGCTTGATCAATGGCTACATTGCTCATGCCTGCGCTCAAAAAACTGTTGACAGAAGCAGGTTGTTCTTTTGAACGTCAAGGTAAAGGAGACCACGAAATCTGGTACAGCCCAATGACCGATCGGCGGTTTGTGGTAGACGGCTCGATTAAATCTCGTCACACGGCAAATGCTGTCCTCAAACAGGCAGGACTACCCAAGGCGTTCTAACCACCACTGCTCAATGCCCTTCCTCGTTGGCACTCCTCTTGATTAGGTAGCCCTAATTTGCACAGGCATGACCAAATAAGTCATTTTCATACCACCTAACGGACTCAGAATAGCTGGACTAGTTGACGTATTGAATTGCATCTGCACATCCACCGTATTGAATACTTTTAGTCCTTCTAGCAAATATTTAACATTGAACGCGATCTCCAAATCCTCCCCCGAAATTTGGGCTGGCACAGCTTCACGACCGCTGCCAACATCCTGTGCATCCACCGACAAGACCACTTCCTGTCTAACCGCATCAAGGTTCAGTTTTACAATACTGTTTTTCTGGTCGGCGAGTACTGCAATCCGTTCTAGAGCCGCTAGAAATAATCGCCGATTGATCGTCATTTGCCGAGAAAACTGGCGCGGAATCAGTTGACGATAGTTGGGATATTGTCCTTCTAGCAGCCGACTGGTTAATCGTTGATTCTGCCACTCAAACACGAGTTGTCCTTGATCAAAACGTACCGCCACCGATTCCTCTGCCGCATTCATTTGCAACATTCGTTCTAACTCTCGTAGCGCTTTTGCAGGAACCGTCATGTTGAAGGGCGCTATCGTCTCCGGAATATAAATGCCAGAAGCCTCATCTGCACCGGATTCTGCGTTGAAGGTTTGGACAACAGCCAGCCGGTGACCGTCCGTAGCAGCAAATTCTAAACTTTCTGCTTCTACCGTAATGTGTACCCCAGTCAACACCTGTTTCGTTTCATCCGAACTTGCTGCAAATAATGATCCTCTCAACCCTTCAATGACAGCATCATTGGGTAAATGAACCACGTCACCCTCTTCGATCGACGGCAACTCTGGATAGTCAGATGCTCCCATCCCCCGTACCTGATACCGACCCGTCGCACAGGTCAACGTCACCATCGCGTCATCCTCATCTTCATCTAGGGTCAGTTCACCATCGGGCAGACGAGAAACGATATCTCCAAATAGCTTTGCAGGCAAGGTCAGGGTTCCACCTTGTTCAACATGAGCCTGAAAACTTGTTTGCACTCCCAAACTTAGATCAAACCCGGTTAAACGAATTTGTTGTGTGTCTGAGTCAGCAATGAGCAACACGTTTGCCAAAACTGGATGAGTTGGACGCGATGGTACAGCACGGCTTACAAGCGAAAGATGAGTGTTCAGTTCAGTTTGGTTGCAGATAAGTTTCATAGGGGGAACTGGGCGCTGAGACTTAAAAAAAGCAGATGAAAGATGAGCGTGAGAGGTAAATTGTAAATCGAGATGCTGAAATCGGATCGAGGAGCTTAATTTTTATGGTTGTGAAGTTGGGGTTTTGTTTACTCACCCCGTGATCTAATTCCGATCAAACCCTTGATCTAGATCCTGATCGTTAACTCGATCGCCGCCTCAATCGTTGATTCGATTACGGGTGTCGATCAAACTGCATTCATCAATCTTCATGCATCATCTTCTCTCAATCGAGTTGGCATGGATTTGAAGAGTGATCCTAGCACCGTTAATCGAAAGCTTCAATTTGTTTCGCTCAAAGTATAGACCCCAAACCCAACAAATCTCTATATCTAAAAATAGTTTTAAAGAGATCGATCAGTAGTAGAGCCTGTGGAAAAAGTGGAAAACTCTTAAAGCATAGATCCAAAGCAAGATTCCAGCGATTGAGCTTGTGGAAAACATGGGGAAAACGGGTTCTGTTTCTGATTAAGTATAAATACTTGTCATGGTTTTTCGATTGGCAAAGCGGGTTTTCCACGGGTTTTTCAAGCTGCTTTCCACAGAAAACTAAAAGTTTTCCACAGCCTCAATTGAAGTAACAAAAAGCAATGCAAAGCAATACAAAGCAACAAAAAGTGGGAGATGTTTCGATCGCCTAAACCGGCTTTCTTATCACAATCTCCCACGTGGCTTATGTGAGGACACACTTGGATATTTTTAAAGGCAGCTTACCGCTGCTTTCGATAAGCAATCTTGGCTATACGGTTTCTCGAACGCGCTGCATCTCTGGGACAGAGGGTGCACTGAAGACAGACGAATACAAGAAACCAGCCAGTAATGCCCCCAAAATTGGGGCGACCCAAAACAACCAAACTTGCCCAAATAATTCGGGCCCTGCAAACACAGCCACCCCAGTACTGCGAGCCGGGTTTACAGAGGTATTAGTAACAGGAATACTAATTAAGTGAATTAATGTCAAGCAAAGCCCGATCGCAATCGGCGCAAATCCTTTTGGGGCCCGTCCGTCTGTTGCTCCCATGATAACGAGCAAGAAGATGAACGTTAGTAGAACTTCAATGAGAAAACAAGCCAACAGAGCATAGCCACCCGGAGAGTGTTCTCCATAGCCATTGGTTGCTAGCGGATTTGATCCAGTTAAGGCAAACCCTTCACGACCGTTGGCGATGACGTAGATCATGCCCCCTGCTACGATTGCCCCTAAAACTTGAGCAATGATGTAAGGCAGCAATTCCGAAGCTGGGAACCGCTTACCCGCCCAAAGCCCAAACGACACGGCCGGGTTAAAGTGTCCTCCAGAAATGTGCCCTACTGCGTAGACCATGGTTAATACCGTTAAACCGAAAGCAAGAGAAACACCCACTAGACCAATGCCAAGGGGATTTGTGCCAGCAGCAGCATTATAGGGAAAGACGGCCGCGAGAACGGCGCTACCACATCCCCCAAAAACTAACCAGAACGTTCCTATAAATTCAGCAAGACAGCGACTTACAAGCGGCATATGAACAACTCCTTGGAACCCTAAACTATGACGAAATAACCACTAAGGCTTGCGCAAGTTTAGATTTTTTGTCAACTCAACACGGGCTGAGTCAATACAACGTGATTAAGCGTAGAAGTAATTAGAGATTGAAGCTTCCGCTGCTTTGCTGAATCCTCAGTATGGCGGTAGCATCAACTCGTTCATTGAATACTTCAAGCAAGTGAACTTTATAAAACGATGACAGAATGATCAAAAAAAACTGCATCATAATCGGAAAAAAAGGTTAAGATTTTGTCAAAAGAGGGAAAAATCTAAGCCAGATACCGTTCTAACGCTGCGAACAAATTAGACTTCCTCTACATAATTTGTAATCTCTGGCTTACTCAAGCATCACTGCTGGCTTCAGCCTAACCTAAGGAATCTATTCATTCGTTTCTTCCACAAAGTTCGATTTTTGTCAACAGCCAAGTTGCCGAATCTATTTCTACTAAATGGCTGATATTTACAAAATAGATGCCAAACAGGTCTAAGCACGTGAAATCACTGAGATGGCGGATGTAACACCATCACTAAACTTCCTATTCTTATTCTTGAGGAAACCCAGTCAGGTTAAAACCAGCGTAAAGATTCCTGCTCTCACAAGTCTCTTAGGAGCTTGAGGGGGCAGGACTTCCTACAATGTAGGGTGTGTAGGGCGTGGCCGTGGTTTTTTCCTTTCTTCAAAGTAGGGTGTATTAATCCTGTAAAACGGATTGAGAAAACCTATGCTAAGTGAAACTGATGTCAGGTCGTATTTGTGCTAGCAGAGTATTTTTAGCAGAATGAAATGAGAGGTGTGGGCGTTATTGTATGAACAGTCCCAGTTGTCACGTATGCTTATTTTGGGGAAGGAAGGGGTTCGGTCGCCACATCTGCCAAGTAGATTAATGAAAACTTTACAAAACCACCAGCAATCTGCTTTAAGAAAGTCTTAGAAGGTATTGATTCAAGTCGTCGGTTAGTTCGTTGATGTGGTTGATTGGTTGATGTGAATTTGTTGGTATAACGCTAGGTTTTGATCAGATTGCTGTCCTCTCGTTGCTCCTCTTGCTGCTCTCGTCCTCCTCCAATTGGTTCTGTCCTGTCGTAGCCCTCATCCGGAGAACCTTATGTCTTTTCCTAAGAAGCCCCGTCCAATTCCTCGATCGTCGAATATGTCGGCGGCTACTCTACTATTACTGCTGGCGATCGTCGCGGTCCCCGTTCCCTTGACCTCAGCCCTGCTGGTTCGTCCAGGTCTTGCCCAGTCTCCTAGTCCAGCTTTTCCGTTGCCGACGGCGGTTCCTAGTGGCACAACTGTGCGAATCAATGGGTCTTCAAGCCTAGAATCAATCAATGAGGCGCTAAAGCAGCGGTTCGAGTCTCAATTCTCAGGGACAACGGTAGAGGCGGCCTACGATGGATCAGATGAGGCATTGCAACAATTACTGAATGGCTCGATCGATCTGGCAGCCATTGGCCGACCTTTAACTGAACAAGAGCAGGCGCAGGGGTTAGTGGCGGTGCCTGTGGCTCGAAATAAAATTGCCGTAGTTGTAGGGGCAGATAACCCGTTTAATGGCAGTTTGACTTCTGACCAATTTGCTCAGATGTTTCGCGGTGAGATTACGAGTTGGTCGCAGGTGGGCGGACAACCTATTCCGGTTCGCTTCATCGATCGTCCAGAGAATAGTGATATTCGGCGATCGTTTCAGCAATATCCAGTATTTCAATCGGCTCCATTTGCTACTGGGGCCAATGCAGTGCAGTTGACCGAAGACAGTGCTGAAGCGGTGTCCAATGAACTGGGATCGGATGGGATTGGCTATGTCATGGCCGATCAACTAGCTGGTAGTCCCACGATTCGGGCCCTGTTGATGCATGAGACTCCACCAACCGATCCGCTCTATCCCTTCTCGCAGCCCTTATCCTATGTGTATCGAGGCCCAACCCCAAGCCCTGAAGTTCAAGCGTTTCTGGGCTATGCAGCGGCTCCGGAAAATCAACCAATTGTAGAAGAAGCACGACGGGCTGGCATTGTGGCGGCTGTACCAACAACAGCCCAAGCCTCTCCGAGTCCGGTTGCTTCACCAGAGGCTAGTCCATCGCCAGCAGCAACCGACGCGACCGAGCCAGCGGTTGTTCCGTCGCCTGATCCATCCCCAACCGAGGCAACACCAGGAGCCGTGACCACAACAGAGCGCGATCGAACGGGGGTTCCTTGGTGGCTATGGCTTCTGGCCATTCCGCTGTTGGGAGCGTTGCTGTGGTGGCTATTGCGTGATCGATCGGCCCCTGTTCCTCCTCCAGCGGCGGTTCCTTTGGTTGATGCCAATAGCCGCATGATTTTGACGCCGCGTAATTGTCGAGAAGGGTATGTGTATTGGGAACTGCCCGATCGGCTGGTCAGCGATCTGCGTGCCCAAAATCGCCCGCTGAAGGTTCGGTTGCATGATGTAACAGAGTATGGCATCACAGACTATAGCGTCACTGATGTAGATATCGATCGACATTTGTCCCAATCTCAATCTACCCAGCGAATGAACGTGTTTGACTGCGATGAGCAAGCACAGGATTTGCACGTTGCTATTCCGGTAGATAATCGTGATTATGTGGCGGAACTGGGATATTTTGTTGACGACGATCGCTGGGTTCGCATCACTCAATCTGCCCCGGTCCGGGTTCCTGCCTGTGAACCTGACCCACGTCCAGTTAACACCACTGACGTTACTACCACACCTGTGTCTGCAACAACGGCTACGCCCTTAGCTTCTACCGCGACGGCTCTTGAGGCTGGGGCGGCCGGAGTGGCGGCCGGAATGACCGCTCGATCGGCCCCCAATCCGCAATTAATTGAGGAGCATAGTCGCATCATTTTGACGCCGCGTAGTCCCAAGTCAGCTTATGTGTATTGGGAAGTGTCCAAGGAACACAAAGACTCGTTGCGGCAACAGGGTGGGCGCGATCTAAGGCTACGTATTTACGACACAACCGGGATTGATATCGATGAGCAATCAGCGCATAGTATGCGGGAATATCGCTGTGATGAACTGGCTCAAGATATGCATGTTCCCATTCCGTCAAGCGATCGAGACTATGTGGCAGAGTTGGGATATGTGACGGCCGATCGCCGCTGGTTACGACTGGCTCGATCCGCCCATGTGCACATGCCAGTGATGCCGCTGGCCAATCGCACAACTGCCAATTCACCGACAACTGGAACCACTAACCGAACCACTAACCTCAGAACTGGTGCGCCATCTGGTGGACCTACCTCGGGAACGTCCAGTTCGGAGGCTGCTTCTCGAACTCCTCCTAGCCCACCGCCAGTCAGACCGACACCGATGGTGCGTCAGTCCAGTGAACCTCGTCCTGCTGGAGCGACGGCTGACATGCCAGAGGGAAGCGCTGCTGGAAAAGCGACTGGTTCAGTGGAGTTACCTAGTCGGACAACGCCAGATCGAGTAGACGATCGGCGTAAATCAGGCGCTAATCCAGTTAGTGACGCCGCCAAGGCCGCCGGGGCAGCGCTGGCCGGAGGCGCGGCCGCCATTGGAGCAGGCATGGCCCAAGCTCGCGATCGATTGGGAGCAGATACAGAGAGCGATCGCCAGCGGATGACGGATGGAACCGATGGGCGCCAACGGCAGTGTCGCATTATTCTCGTACCACGAACCCCCAATGCTGCCTATGCCTACTGGGAAGTTTCAGATGATTACAAAGAAGAATTGCGGCGTCAGGGGGGGCAAATTTTGATGTTGCGCATCCACGATGCTACCGATCTAGATATCGATTATCAACCTGCTCATAGTACACAGGATTATGTGTGTGATGAAGGTGAGCAAGATAAACACGTTTCCATTCCTGTGAGCGATCGAGATTATGTGGCGGAATTAGGGTATGTCAGCAATGACGGGCGATGGCTACGGTTAATTCGTTCGTTGCATGTTCGGGTTCCCTCAGATGGTACAAATTTGTAGCTGGGTGCAATGTTCTGGAAGCTGTCCTGATAATGAGTTGGTCAATATGTTGGGCCGTGACAATTTTAAACTTGGTGTTCAGTTAGGGTGATTCTACCTTCCTCTACTGATTCACTTGATTGGAGATACTAGGAGACAATAATGGGACTTTTCTTTGACGTTCTCAGCGCAATTAATAATCCAAACCAACAGGGTAGCGTGGCTCAATTAGCCACGATTACCAACTCTCTTCAAGAACTGTCAGCCGGGCGAGGAATTCAACCCTCTACGATGCAGACTGTGATGTCTGTGTTAGGACAGACGATTCGTCCATCGTTGCAACAGCAGCGCGCGGTGATGGGCAGTAGCCAATTGGATAACTTGATCGGTCGCAGTGTTGGCAGCGGAGCGATCGCCTCTGTGATTCAATCGCTGTTTCCGGCCCAACTGCAACAGCAGCTTGCCGAAGGCATTGCCAAAAAAACCGGATTAAGTTCCACGATGATTCAAAGCATCTTACCCATGTTGTTGACGGCAGTGCTAGGAGTGTTCAGCATGGGAGCGCGCAAACCTTCTACCTCTACAAATGCAGCTAATCCGTTGCTTAGTGCGTTTTTGGATGGCGATCGAGATGGAAACACAGATCTAGGTGATCTTTTCAAGTTTGCTTCTCGGTTTATCAATGCGCCTCGGGCTGCTTAAGCAATTGAAGTACCTTCAATTTGCCAGGCTTTGGTCAGTCACAATATGGCTAAATGGGCTTGGCTTCATCACGTTGACTCCACCACGTTTCTTTTTTTCGTTCAGCACTTGACAAGGATAGGGTATGAGTACTACCACCGATTACACCCCGGAAGAGTTGACGACCTTGGCAGCGGCGGTCATGTTAAGTGGCATGGCTGTGTCAATGGTTGATGTTGGCGTGGTCTCGACGGCGATCGAAGCCAACGCCATGGCCCAAGAGGTTGCTGGAGCAGCAAAACGATATCCTGACAATGCGGTGATCCAAGCCCTATTCTCTGAGGACGCTGCTAGGCGTGCCAAGGATCAAGGTTTAAAAATTGAAGTGCGCCCGGAGGAGATGAAACCCGAAACGGCGGTCAATACTGCAATCGATCGAATCAATGCTGCATTGACAATTTTAAATACCAAAGCCACACCCGAAGAGATTCAGGAGTACAAAGAATTTATTTATGCCTGTGCCGATCGGGTAGCAAACGCAGCCGGTAGCGGATTGTTTGGCGCTGGTGAAAAGGTCAGTCCTCAAGAAGCGGCAGCACTAGATCAACTCAGAGTTGCCCTGGAACTGTGAAAGAAATGATCGATATCGTGATGGGCAATGCAATCGATCATTCGTGACGAATTCAATTCAATATGGAATCGACTCAGTTGGTAATTTTGATGACTTAAATCGGTTATTGCAGGGAGAGAATGGAGTGAACGGTCGATCGAATCCACTAAAAATTCAATTTGCGGGTGCATCTGCTCATCAACCAGTCAAACTTAATCAAGCAGAGTCACTTCATTTAGACGGTCATAGCGAACCGATCGAGATACAGGGTAATTCAATGCGGATGAATACGGTTGAGAATTCCGCGCTTAAGCAATCAGTGCAACAGCCTACTGAATTGATGGAGCACTCACTGTCGAACAATCCCACTACAATAGAGCAACCCTCCAGCGAGTCGTCATCATCTTGGCGCTGGTTGTTCACGGCACTCGTTTTGTGCTGTGCAGTGGGTGGGTTAGCCACACTCGCTTTTGTTTGGTTAACCTCGCTGCCCCCGCGGACCAATTGCGGTGAAATTTCTCCTTTGTCTCCAGATATCGATCGACTCTATTGTGCCCAAGCGGCGGCGGAATCGGGAGAATTAGACGATTTAATGACAGGGTTGAAACTGGTAGAGGCGTGGTCTCCTGATCATCCCCTTTATAATGAATCGCGCCGCTGGATGAAAGAATGGTCGCAATCGGTATTGGTGATTGCGCGTCAAAAAATGGCAGCTAGCGATATGGAAACGGCGATCGAGTTGGCCAATCGCATTCCCAATTCTAGCCCTCTATACGCAGAGGCCCAAAGTGCAATTGCTCAATGGCAAGAAAATTGGCAGATTGATGAAGCAATCTATGCCAAAGCACAAACGGCTCTTAAAAATCAAGATTGGGATAGTGTTTCGCACCATATTCTGGAGCTAAGTGAATCGCCCTATGATTACTGGAATACTGAAAAGGTGAATGAACTGGCTCAACAAGTATTGAGCGAAAAGAAGGCACGGCAAATATTAGCGCAAGCCAAGCGCACAGCCGAGGTGGAAACGCCTGACAATCTGCAAGCGGCATTGAAACTAGCCAAAACCTTGGACACTACGACGTATACCTGGATGGACGCACAACCCACTTTGACTCAGTGGGGAAATACACTACTGACCATCGGGTTCGATCGCTGGCGTGAAAAACGCTTTGATGAAGCAATTGCTCATGCGGAGGCTGCAAGTGTTAGTTCTGCTTTGGCAACCGAAGCACAACACTTAATCGATTTGAGTCAGGCGCGACAGTTGGCATTAGCCAGTGGTGGCAATTGGAAGCCTCAACCCAAGCACGTTTGGAACTTGATGGAAGCGGTCTCAGCGGCCAAGCGCATTCCATCGACTAGTCGCTTTTATGCTCAAGCTCAAGAGAGCCTGGCAAGTTGGGATGCACAACTGCAAGCCACCTCCCAGTTGCAGGTTGCTAATCTACTAGCAGACTTGGGACAGCGTGATTCATTGCAAACTGCTATCGCCCAAGCAGAACAAATTCCTCCGGCTCATCCCCGACGATTACAGGCTCAAACCTTGATCGCGTATTGGAAACAGGAAGTGCAACGAGTTGAAGACCAACCTTATTTGCTGTTTGCGCAACAGTTGGCGGAAGCTGGTACGGTTGCAGACTTGAAGCTGGCGATCGCCGAAGCCAGCAAAATTGAGGCAGGGCGGGTATTGCGTCATCAAGCTCAAGGGCTGATTTATGACTGGACTCAGCAAATTCAAGTTCTAGAAGATCAACCTCTTCTTGCCGAAGCAACCACCCAAGCGCAACAGGGCAACCTGACAGATGCAATTCGGATCGCGGCTCAAATTCCAGCCGATCGAGCCTTGTACGATGAGGCGCAAGCGGCAATTGCCGGTTGGCAAGCAGAATTAAACCGGATTGAAATCGCACGCACACGACCAGCCCGATCGAATGAATCGAATGTTGCTAATACGCCAGACTCGTCCTATCCTACTTCCTCCGCTCAAGCTGATCCAGAGTCCTTTGATTGGGTGCAGACACCTACGGTGGCAAAGACAGCCAAGGACGAACGCCCTGTCACCCCTCCATCGCCCCAATTAACTCCTGTGTTGCCACCTCAGGAAACGACCCGACAACCAGAACTTGCGCCACCTTCGCCTTTTGTACTGCAAGAGTCTGCTCCTTTGTATGAAGAGGAACCCGCTGCCCGATTTGAATATCGTTCTGATGGAGTGCCCCGGTTAATTCGTCGCCATTCTCACTCCTCTGATACTCCTGCTTCGGTCGTCAACGAACCTCCAGCCATCCGTGAGGTATTTCCCCCATTGGATGATGCCACCCTATTTGAAGAACCTCCGGAAGTGGCACCGGCACTGGAATCGATTCCTGTTGAAGCTGAACCCGTTGTGGAAGAATTGCCGTCCGGAACCGAATCTTCTGCGATCGAATCTCTCCTACCCTCCGAGTCTTCACAGTTAGAGGAAAGTGTTCCCTTATCGGTGGACTCGATCAACAAGAATGCATCGGATGAAATTTCTGAGGCTGTGGAACAGTCTTATCCGGTATCAATGAATGTTTCTGAGAATGAAATTGAACTGAATGTTGAGTTTAGCGATGGGTGGAATTAGGAATAGGGAGTCGGGAGTTGGGCTGGAGCATTAGACTCTAGTCAACTAATATTAATGAATAAATCAGAGATGAAATGATATTGTTAAAGCCTATTCCTATGCGATCGACCTTTATGCTGAAAAACTCTATGACTGTTTCTGCGATGAAGCGTGCATTGGTGCAGGGGTGTTTAGTAGGGCTAATGGGAGGGTTGCTGGTGGGATGCGAGTTTCTCAACCGCGATCTACTCAGCCAAAATTCCACAACCAATGCTCCGGCGACCGACTCAACGGAGACATCTCCTGGGGCAGAAACGGCAAACTCAACACCGGGTAATGCTTCCACCCAAACAGCGGGCAAAAATGTGGCGTGCGACACTCCCAGTCATTTCGCAGAGGTGACATGGCAAGATGGGGGCCCAAGTATGACCTATGTCGATAAACCCGATCGAACCAATTTTAGTCAGGTCACTCCAGTTGCCATTGTCAGTAATGCCGATGGCAGTACTACCTATGGATATGCAGGCGATTCAACGACCTATGTTCGCATTTATCCCAATGGTAGCTGTCTGGTGCAGACGATCGATGCTCAAGGAACAGTTACAGTTGAAGAATTTGGGCGGGTTGGGTTTGTTGAGTAGAGTGGGTTGAGGCATGCAGGGGGTTGCCTGACGGAACGTTCTACGGGGTTGGCAAATTGAATCAAGATTTGAATCAACACTAGGAGCGGTTCCCGATCGCCCCTGACTTCAGCGTCAATGGTAACAGGTGAATTGTTCTAGTCCAGAACCCTATGTCTCTACTTAATGCTTCTTAATTCTAAAGAAGAATCGGCAGACAATAGCCGCTGTTTTCCAAAGAAAAACTAAAATGTGTGCCGAATCACGTCGAAAGTGCACAGAAGTTTGATATTGTGCAAATGTGCTGGTTTCATAAGGTCGATCGTGCTTTCTCTGGCTATGCTGTGCCGAGACTTCGCATCAACAGACTTTAACGATCGCCTGACTGACCTATCCTGGTTTCCTGCCATTTCCATTGCCATGAGATGTTGGCCGATAGCCATTTCAGCAATCAATCCTTGAGGTTGGTTGACGGGAGAGTGCGGCCAATGGCAGCAATCAATCGTTGCTGATCTCACCAATTTTTTGAAGGACTAGAAGATAGCGTGGGTTGCTCATTCAACTAGCGTTCTTCCTTCACTGTTTGTCCTTTCCCCCAAGGAGACTCGATCGTGCATCAAGGGCTAAACTGCTATATTGTGCAATCTATTGTGCAACACCGAACGCAAGACTTTTTCAAAACTGCTACCAGAACAAGCATTAGCCAAACCATTCGGAAAACCATTCAGCAATTTATAGTCACAGGTTGCCTCGTTTTCCTATTGTTTGTGGTTCCGGTTGGAACGAGAGTTGCTCATGCCGATGATGCGATCTCGACGGCAACTCAAGAGTTTTTGAATGCTGTCAATGAAGCGCGAACAAACTTTGATACTTTTTCTCGCGAATCGAAGGATCTGTTGAGCCAAGGTATTCGCGAATCGCAAGCCATGCTAAGCGATCTGCCAACGCAGTTAGAGAAATTTGCTGCTGAGACTGACCTTACAACCCGCGATCGATTGCGACGGGACATTGTAGCAAAGCAGCAATCTTTGACAGAGTTAACTAACTCATTTGACACGCAAATTGCTGCCGCCGAGCAAGCTGAAAAACAATACAAAACAGCGATCGACGATGCCTATGATCTGTTCAAAAAATCGATTTCCCAAACTCAAGATGGTTTGAAAACCGAAACCCATGACAAGGTAGCGAGTTTAAAGCAAACCCTGAAGGAAACGGCAAAAGCCATTAGTAGTGTGTCAGATGGAACCAGTCGAATTACGACCGGCAAGGTTCCGTTTACGCCCACTCAATGGGATGAACAATTCTCGTCGTTAGAGGCGGTACTTGAGAAAGCTAGTGATGCGATTCAAGCGCTAGTTGAATAGTCGAAGTCGCAACCTATTCCTCATCCTATGTTTAGATTTTCGTTTGCCACGTTAATAGATGGTTTACAGGAGCATTCATTATGAAGAACTTTAAGCGATCGATTCAGTTATTCTCGGCGACGGCTGCCCTAGTCGCAATGACGGTTGTTTCAACCAGTACGATGGTTCAAGCGCAAGCCATCACGCCGGAATTAGAAGCCCAAGCGGAAGAAGCCTGTATCAATAAAGCTCGCGCCGATGGATTTGAACTTTCAGAAGTTGTAGATATTGCCGCAGTGGATGCAGACACGGTGAATGTGGTGTTGAACCTTACCCGTGATGGGCAACTGTTTAAACTAACCTGTGGATATACGGCCTCTAACCAAACTGTCACTACCACGAATGCATCCCGCACCTATGCTCCCTGGATTAATCCGTGGTTAGGTATTCTTCTGCCACTCTTAGTGGGGTTGCCGTTGCTGTTATGGTGGGCGGCTGGTCGTCGGGAAGACCGCGATCGGGTGGTCACCCGCGAGAGGACCTACATTGGCGAACGCTCAGAGGCAATTGTGCGAACTAGTGCCGATGGAATTAATGTTCACGCTGGCCCAACCAGCACCTCTCGCGTGACGGGCAATTTGCGCAATGGTCAGCGCATTGTGTTGTCCGGACGTTATGACAACGACTGGGTTGAGCTTGAAAATGGCGGTTGGGTGCCAGTGCGCTTTGTGGAAACGGCTACACGCTATGTCAATTAGGTGAAATTGGACGTTGCTTGGAATGGTTACAGTTAACTTCTTTCAAGCGAACATTTAAGCCTAAAAATTAGATAATTTCTGTTTTTAAAAGAGATAAAACAAGATTTTCACTGTTTTTCTTGTTTTGTCTCTTTTTAGCATTGATTAGCTTTTTGCTGCTTCAAGCTACGGTATGATCACCTCAGCATTGATTGTTTGTTGTGATTTTCGATGTTGTGATGTTGTTCTTGAAGAGGATTTATGAGCATCTATACCCCTGAAGAAATGAGTACGATCGCCTCTGCACCGATGATGATTGGCATGGCGATCGCCTCGGTTGATATGGGCATTGTTTCAACGGCCATTGAAGCCGCTGCGATGTCCAAAGAAATTACTGGAGCCGCCAAGAAGTATCCCAATAATTCCATTATTCATTCGGTGTTTGCCGATGAGGTGTTACGCAGCGGTGCTGTGAAAATGCAAAAGCCGGATGTGAAGTCGGAAGAAGTGCAATCGGGTGCCATTGTAGATAAGGCTCTGGCGGCAGTTGATGCAGCGGTGGCGATTGTCAGCAGCAAGGCGACTCCGGAAGAGGTGCAGGAGTATAAGCAGTTCATCTATTCCTGTGCCGATGCAGTGGCTAATGCAGCCGGCAGCGGTTTGTTTGGGTCAGGTAGCCCCAAAGTCACAGATAAAGAAGCCGCGGCTTTGACAAAGGTAAAAGCCGCCCTTGGCATCTAAAGTCATTGCCTCTCATCAACGCTTTTCAAGCTTGATTTCTTGCAATAGTTTGCAAGCTCGTTACAAGGTTAGTTACTTCTATTAATATTCAATTAATTCGCCTTAGTTTCAGGAGAAAACAATGATTTCCGATCGCTGGCTTAGGGTACTTGCTCCCATTTTCCTTAGCCTGTTGATATTTGTTTCAGCATGTGCCCCAAAGCAAACCTCTCGTTACTCGGATATTCAGAAGGAAACAACGCGCCGTGGTGCACCGTCGGCTGTGGTGAAAACGGCTGAACAGGGAGGTACGTTTAACAAGTTCTTCCCAGGGTCTATGGGTTCCTATGAGGTTGTGCCTGCTCAAGAGAAGAAGGGCTTTGCCGAGTACAAAATCAACCAGGATGGTAAAACGGTTGCCATGCTGACGATCAATGATACGCTAAGCTTGCCTTCTGCGGCTGCCAAGTACAAAACCAGCACTGAGAAGGTCGCTGGTTATCCGGCAGTCGATCAAGGCACAACGGCCACTGGCATTCTAGTGAACGATCGCTATCAAGTGAAAGTTCTTTCGCGAGATGCTTCGTTTACCCGTGAGGATCGGGTCGCGTGGCTACAAAAATTTGACCTGAAGGGATTAGCCAAACTAGAATCGGCTCCCGCTTCCACAACAGCGACAACTTCAAAACCCTCTAAAGCCGCAGATTCAACACCCACCCTGCCCAGATCGTCTAGAACAGCGGATTCTAAACCGAAGCTTGAGTTTCCTCCAGGTTTGTCTCCTCAGCCTGCGACTTAACGAGCGACGATCGCTGTACACCTCAACCTGAAGGGTTCCGCGCAGTTATAAGATAAGGAGATTACCGTGAGTAAACCAATCTATGAGTTGGTCGATGAGTTACCGAAAGGCGGCCTCACCGTATCAGCATTGCGATCGTTAGACTTCGTGGTGCCAGGACAGTGGGATAATTTGGTTGGCTTTGACAACACAATTCGCACCGTCACTGGCGAAACTGACGAAAGCCTAATTCAACAGATCGGCGAACGAGCCGTGGCGCTCTATAACGACAAGTCGCAAGGCTATCAGCGGGCCCTGTGGCTCTATGACACCGTTGACTCGGCCTCTGGGTTGCTGGGAACAGCAGCATTGGCTAACCGTATTGGGCAAGATTCGTTTTTAGGCTTTTTGAAGCACCTGACCCCCAAACCCGAACGGGCGCAAAGTATTGACCTCTGCGTTAAACTCGTCACGGAGTTGGTTGCCTTCTGCCAAATCAACGGCATTCCTGGCGACAGCATTGGCGATTTTTTGGCATCGCTGAAAGATTACAGCGGCGAGTCGTTGATGCGGATGGCGGCGTTGGTATCGTTTGATGGGTTGATTCCGCTGGGGCCTAGCTTCACCGATAAGGCCCTGTCGATGATTAAGGGGATGAATGCTTCCGAATTGGAGAAGAATCAAACCTTCAAAGGTGTCAAGGATTTGATTCCGGGCAACAATGATGCTGGGAAGCATGCGTTTATCACTGAAAGCTTTGAATCGACGAAGGGCTGGATGGACAGCTTTGTTGCGTCTAAAGGGCTAACTCAGGCGGGCTTGATTGATAACCTCTCGAAATTCATTGATTTCTCGAAAGATAAGGTGGATTATTTGGGCGCGTTATTGGATGTTTCGGTGAAATACTATCGCCACACAGGCATTCAAACGTTAGCACGTCGCTTAATTGAGCGGGCGGTCGCTGAAATCTAGCAGTTCTCTGAACCATGCTCGATCGATTCTCGTTTTGATTCATGTACCCCTCTTTCAACCTTGAGAGAGGGGTCTTTTCATTGATTCCTCTAAAAGCTGGCTGAATTATACTAATTCTCTAAACTTGTTCCCTAAACTTGGACTATTCATCACCGCATCTGTAAAGGGCATCACGCATCTGTAAGGGCATTTCGCGAAACGCCCTTACTATGGGTATAAGCTCTTGCCGCTGGCGTTTATCTAACCAACACCGTCATGTATTTGCCTGCTGCAAAAGGCGCGGGAATGATGGGGGTGAATTTCACCCGATCGTTGGTCATTTTGCGCACGTAAAACTCATTCATCTGGTGTGTCACTTGCTCGCGAGAACCGATAATCCAAATTTGTACCCGATCGTCGTCAACAATGGGCAATTGCTCGTTCCATTCTCCAGTCATGTTGGTATTCCTTTTTTGCGGATTGTGCTGCAAGCGCGATCGTGCTGAGACTCCAAGAATTGGGGGTTCCTCCCACGCTCCCAGTGGAGGACGGCTACATCTCCCGCACCCCCTCTAGAAAGGTAGAGTCAATGGGTAGAGTGGCAAGGCGGTTTGAACCCTCACACGACTCACCCATCACCGATTACCGATTACCGATTACCCATTCCCCAAAGCTCGATCGCATCTCTAGAAAAAGCCCAAGGTGTGAGAGACGGCTCTCAAACTTAATTGCAGCATCAGCAAGGCCAGATGATACACTCATCAAAGCCTGCTTCCTGCTGGTGTCAGGAAGTTAGGTTAGCTGGTCGGGGTTGTTGGTAGCTTCCCTGATCAGCGCTATACCTCACCTTGAACCGATGGGTCACTGGTCATCTCCGGGCTGGAAAAAACCAGTACTCGCCAGCATAAAACAAACGATCGAATTACACAAGCGTGGAGTGCAAAAAACCAGGCGATCGTTCACTGGTGTAGAGCAATGGCTGGGTTGAGTTCACCTGTTGCTGTCACGGTTATTGCATAGGCTGCTGCGTTTGCTGCGATCGAATCAACATTTCTAAAATTGACTGGAATCATAGCTAATTCCCTCAGCTTATCTTTTAAGATGAAGTCACTGACCTAATCAAATTGCTGCAATGAGTACTCATCCCTTGCTCAAGGTTGAAATTTCTCAACTTAGCATTGCTGAACGCATCCAACTCGCTGAAGACCTTTGGGATAGCATCCTGGAACAGCCAGACAAACTACCGCTGACTGATGCTCAGAAACAAGAACTCGATCGCCGACTGGAGCGATATCAGCAAGATCCGATGGCGGGTTCAACCTGGGAAGCAGTTAAGCAACGATTAGGCTTTCCTGAATGAGCTACAATCTCATCATTCGTCCCGAAGCAGAGTTAGATATTCAAGATGGTTTCAAGTGGTATGAAACGCAGGTTCCTGGCTTAGGGTCTGAATTTATCCGAGCCATTGATACGTGTCTGTCTGGCATCGGTCGCAATCCACTTGCCTATCCCCTGCTCTATCAGCAAGCACGACGAGCACTCGTCCGCCGTTTTCCCTATAGCATTCTCTACGTCTTTGATCAAAATACTGTTTCCATCATTGCTTGCTTTCACAGTAAACGCAATCCAAAATCCTGGCAAGAAAGACTTTAGCGTTTAGTTTGAGCAGTTCTTGGTGCTGCTCACAGTAGCCGATAATCTCACAGATGGCAGGTAGGGGCAAGTCCCAGTTTTCGGCTCCCTGCTCTGGCGATCGTTGATTAATCATCATGTCTTGCCAAACCGTAGAAGCAAGGAGTTTACACAAGCGTGGAGTGCAAAAAACCAGGCGATCGTTCAATGGCAAGAAGCAATGGCTGGGTTGAGTTCACCTCTGGCTGCAACCGTTATTGCATGGGCGGCTGCATTTGCTCAATTGGTCACTGCAATTGTTCAATCGGCTACTGCATTTGCTCGATCGCTAGCTGCATTTGTTTGATCAGCAACTCCATTTGCTCAATTGGTTATTGCATTTGTTAAATTTGTCACTCTATTTATAGCATTGCTTGCTGCATTTTCACCTTTGCCGATCGCCTTTGCTGGATCAGCGCAAGGCGTTTCTGCATTGGCGATCGCCATCTTAGAATTGCTGCCCTAAATTGCAGAAAACTTCTATTATTTACGCAAATACACAGAAAAAATTCAGCTTTTCAGTTAAAAATATTGCTTAAACTCACAGAAATACGCATCCCAAATCAATTGGCTTTTGGCTATTTTAAGAGCAACGATTTACAGGAGAATCATTTCTATGGTACTTAAAACACGTGGCTCTGCGGCTCTTGACAAAGCACAACGGCGTCTGGCTTTGCTCAAATCTATTGAGGAAAATCTGGATCTGGGATATGGATTGACCGTTACCGCCTATGGCCAATTGATTGATCAAACCCGCGCCATGCTGGAAGCTCACAACACGTTGCTGTCTGAAATTGAAGAATCTCGCAAGACCATGAACCAGATGGACAGGGCGCTTTCTGAACTATCTGGGCGAATGCTGAGCGGTGTCGCGACTAGGTATGGCCGAAACAGTATGCAGTATCTCAAGGCAGGCGGCTCCAACCGCACGCGCAAGAGCCAACCGTCCCAATCTGCTGCACCTGAAACACCCCCACCAACCCAAGCGGCTTAGACAAGCATCACCACAGGTGTCATCAATTAGTTCTTAGGCTTGGGAAGAAACTGTTCTGAAGGTTGATATACCAAAACAGGCAGAATTAGTCGATCGCGCTTCTCAAGCTAAGCAGGATTCTACGCATTCTACGTAAAATTTAACCTTTTTTTGCTACCCGATCGAATTATCTGCCATGATTTGGCTAAATCGCCATCTTTGGAGCGAATGTTAAACTTGGGAAAAACGGCTTTGTAAGATTAACCAACCCATGAAACTTGATATTCAGCTTGACGACGAATACATCCAAAAACTTTCATGCATCCAGCAACAAACCCAACAGGATGTAACAGAGGTAATCAAGGCATCGATCGATTTGCGCTATCAGCAGCTTCAACAAACAGATGATTCACCGACAAAGCTCCAACAGAGTCAGTTTATTGGTAGCTTTGAAGCTGAACCTGATCTTGCGGCCAATGCTGAGGCAATTTTGCGCTCAATGTTGCAATAGAAAAAATGATTATTGCAGACACTGGATTTTTTATTGCAATTGGCAATCGCCGCGATCAAGATCATCTACGTGCTGTACAGATTCTTGCTTCGCTAGATGAACCATTAATTACTACTTATCCTGTGATTACTGAAACATGCTATCTGCCCTCTGCAAGAGCGGGACATGTCGTTCAATGCAACTTTTTGAAAGAATTTGTCGCTGGTGCATTTGAAGTGTTCAGCTTGCAGCGTGAGCATGTTGAACGCATGATTGAGTTGATGGAATGCTATGCGGATTTGCCAATGGATCTAGCTGATGCATCTCTCGTTGTATTAGCAGAAAACTTAAAGCATGGACGGATTCTAACTACCGATCGTCGAGACTTCAGCATTTATCGGTGGAATAAAACCAATTCCTTTGAGAACTCGTTAAACTAGCTCCTTATCACGTTGCCTAAGCTAAGCAAAACTCTACACAAAAATTTAACCTTTTTTTGCTACCTAATTGATCGATCCATCTGCCATGATTTGGCTAAGCTGCTACTCAAGTTGAGCAAACTCATGAGAATCAGGATCGATCGTCTGGTTCGGTTGGGAATCACCAGTGCTTTCACTGTCACAGGTCTATTGCTGGGGTTAAGATATTGTGACAGCGCCAATGCTCAAAGCCGGATTGAACCAGATGAGACGTTGGGAAGTGAACGATCGCAAGTTCGAGGGTTGAATAGCACCATTGACTTGATTGAAGGCGGTGCAACGCCAGGCCGCAACCTCTTTCACAGCTTCCAAGAATTTAATATTGATGCTGGACGAGAAGCTTATTTCATTCATCAGTTAGGTATCGACAATATCTTTTCACGGGTTACAGGCGAAACGCGATCGGAAATTGATGGAGTATTGGGAACTCGTGCATTTGAAAATGGTGCGTTTGTTGGTTCTACTGCCAATCTTTTTTTCATTAATCCGAATGGTATTCTATTCGGCCCTAATTCGAGTTTAGATGTCGGTGGTTCATTCGCTGCAACAACCGCCGATGGTATTCAGTTTGGTGAAAACGGTTTTTTTAGTGCCACAAATCCAGAAGCCCCTTCGCAGTTATTGACGATCGATCCTTCTGCGTTTTTCTTTAATCAGCTTCCCGTCGGCAGTATCACGGTACAGTCTACGACTCCGGTCATTTCTGGCATCAACGGTTTATTTGTTCCACTAGGAGAGAATCTGACGCTGCTAGGAGGTGATGTCAATATTGAGGGAGGTGGACTGAATGCCCTCGGAGGACGAATTGACATTGGTGCGGTTAGTGGCGCTGGAACTATTGGATTCAATAGCAATGGCAGTTTCAATGTTCCAACAAGCATTCAGCGCGGAGATGTTGTTTTTACTGATGCAGCTAGGGCAGACGTGGGAACATTGGAAAGCGGCGGTGATATTGCTGTTACTGCCCGATCGATTACAGTGGCTGATGAAAGTGTATTGTTTGCCGGGATATTCCGAGGGCAAGGATTTCAAGGAAGTCAAGTAGGTGATATTCGGCTGGATGCAACAGAGCGAATTCTAATCGCTCAAAGTAATGTCTTCAATGCAGTTCTGACAGACGCAACTGGCAATGCAGGAAATATTGAGATTGCTACTCCTATTCTGGAAGCCCTGGATGGGGCATTGCTGGCTACTATTACCCTTGGACAAGGCAATGCTGGCGACATTACCATTAACGCTGGTTCAGTATTTTTGACCAATGGTGCTCAACTGGTTGCTAATACCCTTGGACAGGGCAATGCAGGTAACGTAATGATCAATGCCACCGATCGGGTCACGTTTAGGGAAAGGAGTACCGATGGACGATTTCCGAGTGCTGCCTTCAGCAGGGTTAGTGAAACCGGCAATGGTGAGGGTGGCAACAT
The DNA here is from genome assembly GCF_026802175.1 of Thermocoleostomius sinensis A174. Classification (NCBI taxonomy): domain Bacteria; kingdom Bacillati; phylum Cyanobacteriota; class Cyanophyceae; order Oculatellales; family Oculatellaceae; genus Thermocoleostomius; species Thermocoleostomius sinensis. Next base: position 1,291,063 of record NZ_CP113797.1, read on the forward strand.
TGAGATTACCACGCCTATCCTAGAAGTGCTTGATGGAGCAGGACTAGTCGCTAGTACCTTGGGTCGAGGCAGGGCTGGCAACGTGATCATCAATGCAACCGATCGCGTGTTGCTGGATGGCACCAGCAGTGTTGGTCGGGTTTCCAGTGCAATCTTCAGCACGGTAGGAGAGGGAGCAGTCGGACAGGGGGGCAATATTCAAGTCACTGCTGGCATCCTTGAAGTTCTCAATCGTAGTCAATTAACGACTAGTACGTTTGGCAATGGCAATGCAGGAGATATAAGCATTACGGCTCGTGAGAGAATCACGCTTGCGAATGGAGGCACGCTAAACGCAGAAACATTTACGCAAAGTTCCGCTGGCGACATCTTTGTTAACACTGATATCCTCACTGCTAGGGCTGGTTCTTACCTAACCTCCAGTACTTATAGAGGTGGCAGTGGCAATGCCGGAAATGTGATCATCAACGCCCATACGGTGAACTTTGACGGCACAAATCAAAATGATTTTATATTACGTGAATTCAATACGGGTTACACAGGTGCCTACAGTACCTCTGAAGGTGGAACTGGAAGTGCGGGAACAGTTGAAATCAATACCGAACGACTTCTCGTTCAAAACGCTGCCGAAGTAGCCACTCGTATGTTTGGAGGGGGAAATGCAGGGAATATCTTAATCAGAGCAAGCGATTGGGTTCGCTTTGATGGTGGTTTTGCTGTTAGCACAGTCGGGAGGGAGGGGGTTGGACGGGGTGGTGACATTCAAATCTTTACTGGCTCTTTATTTCTCACCAATAATGGTGAACTAAATGCCAGTACTCGCGGACGAGGTGATGCTGGCAACGTGGTGATCTCAGCAAGCGATCGGATCGTGTTTGATGGAGGGGATGTCTTGAGCCTGGTTGGTGAGACTGGCAACGGAGCAGGCGGCAACATTGAAGTTACCACTCCCATTCTAGAAGTGCTTGATGGGGCACAACTGATCGCTAGTACCTTTGGACAAGGTAGGGCTGGCAATATCATTATCAATGTATCCGATCGCGTGTTGCTGGATGGAGTTAGCTCCAATGGGTTCTCTAGCGCACTTTTTACCAGTACCACCACAACAGCAACGGGTAGAGGAGGGCGTATCACGATTACCACACCTGATTTGCGCCTTACTAATAGGGCGGTCATCAATGCCAGAACTGAGAATTCCCAACGTGGCGGCAGTATCATCATCCAAGCCGATCGGTTTGAAGCCTTCAACGGTGGACAAGTGATCACCTCTACCCTGGGACAAGGGCAAGCCGGAAACATTACCATCAATGCCGATCAGGTGCGCTTATTAGGCAGCGATTCCACCTTTGCTCAACGAATTGCAGACCCTACTTTGAGGTTGCGTGTTGCCAATGAAGGCAACGGAGAAAGCGGCTTGTTTGCCAACACTCGTGCTGGTTCCACAGGCGACGGTGGCAGGATTACCGTCAATAGCACGAACTTAACCCTAACCGATCGCGCTCGTATCTCAGCCCGCAGCGAAGGCACAGGTATCGCTGGAGATATTGAAATTAATGCGTCTGGATTATTAGAAGCAAGAAATGGTGATATTGAAACGATCGCCACCAACTCATCGGGTGGAGATATTAATGTAGAAGCCGATCGCATTCAGTTGTACGGAGACAGTGACATTCGCACAAACAGCAGCGTAGATGGCGGCAATATTACTCTCAGTGCCAGTTCAATTCTCGCCTTTGATGACAGTGACATTATTGCAGCAGCAGGCAATCAAGGTGGTGACATCACGCTCAATACAGCCGCGTACTTTGGTGAAAATTATCAAGCGGATACAGTAGATCAAGATCCAGAGAGTTTGGAAGGGAACGATCGCGCTGACATTAACGCATCGGGAGCGCAACCGGGAAATATTACCACACCGGATACGAGTTTGGTGCAAAACAGTTTAACGGAATTGCCCGATACGGCGATTGATACTGATACCTTAGTGGCGAATAGCTGTGTCGTGCGTAGTGAGAATGGTAGTAACACATTCACGATTACTGGAACCGGAGGATTGCCTCTGCGACCAGGCGATTGACCATTGTTGCCCTATGAGACTAATCCAGTGCGATCGGTTTCGGGTGCAAGCAGTGTTGACGACGATCGATCGTGGCAACCGGGAGACCCCATTGTAGAGCCGCAGGGAGCTTACCAACTAGAGGATGGTCGTTGGGTGTTAAGTCGCGAGTGCTCTTGAGCAGAATGCCAACTTCTGCCTAGCCTGATGCCTGTACCTTCGTCTCGATCTCAGATTGAATAGCAACTTCAGTTTGCGTAGATTGAGGCAGAAAACGACGAATACCCTGTTTCACCAATCGCTGCACAAACAGCGATCGTTGATTGTCTTGCAATACGGCTTTGATTTTTTGCACCAAGCGATCGAGTTGAAAAGGCGTTTCAGATTGGACCTGAAGTTGCAGGCTTTGTTCCTCGAAATATTCCACCAAGCTTAGCCCAGCAATATGTGTTAAATAGGCAGCACTTAACCCTTGCAGCGTTCCTCCAGCAACATAGGTCAGGGCATGGCTTTTCAACAGTGGGCCGATCGCTTGGGTTGCCATCTCAACAAGACCCAGCTTCACCATTTGTTCAGCCAACTGAACCATCACCGTTTTAGCTTGATCGATCGAAAATTTTTGTTGGTAAATCGCTCCCAGATCTACCACCAGTTGGGCTGTCACCGAAGCAGTAGCAATAAGATCCAGACTGGGGACAGGGTTTGCAAAGGCCGCGGCCGCAGCAATCCATTGATATTGCTCAATGATCGGAATCGCACGAGTACGACGAAACTGATTGAGTTCGTTTTGCACCACAATATTTAACACCTTGGCCTGCCGCAAAACCGTATTGAGAATCAACTGTGATCCGTCTTGAGCAACGATATCTTTCAAACGGGCTTTCAGTAGCCCAATGTCAGGCTCAGGGTGCTCTAAGGTTTCTTGCACAGAACCATCAAACTGCTGTCGGCGCACAATGACCGGGGCGGGTTGGGCCGCGATCGCCACAATATCCTCAGCCGCAATTAACCCCTGCATCCGTTCACGCAACCGCTGCAAAATCAGCGGTCGTTCATCTGGCAAATATTGATCTTGTTTATTGAACAACAACAACACTCGTTGATGGCGCTGAACTAACGGCTCGATCGCCCGGAATTCTGAATCTCGCAAGTCGCCCGTCGTAACAAACAGAACGAGGTCGGCTGTATCGATGTCTTGGGTTGCTTGATGTTGGGGTTCTTGATGTGGCTCAGGGGTTAGATCCGGAGAGGTTGGCTCAGTAGAACCCGCGGCTGGTTGCTCTGGTTCAACCGTTGGCTCAGCCATAGCGCTCTCTGTCGTGCCAGACATAAGGCTTGCATCGATCGCAGCAGGCACAGGCAAATTTTGAGTTTTCAACAATTCTACCAGCGTTGTTTTTCCCACTGCCTTGCCGCCTGTCACCGCTAAGCGCAACTCTTGGCGATCGAGTTCTTGCCGCAGTGCTGCTAATTGTTGCCGCAGTTGAACCACCAATTCCTGCATGGTTTGAGCGGTTGCCGCATTGAGATTGGCCGCTTGGCTTTCTGCTTCTAGTTGTTGAATCCGGGTTTCCACATCCCCCAGCGCCCGATTTACCGCTGTGCGATCGAGCACAACCGGCGCTTGAAATGTCAGCCCTAACTGCCCTCGCTGTTTCAGCAACCAGAGTCCAGACCCCAGTGCTGCAATTCCCCAAACAGCAGAGTCAGCCAAGTGAGTCAAACTCGGATCAATGGCGCTGAAGACCCAAGCACCAACGGTTAGACCAAGCCCACCAACTAAAATTGGACGCCGCAATAGAGAAGCCATAGGACAAAGCAGTGAAGCGCAAGCAGGTAAACATGGGTAGGCAGTGTCTATCCTGGGTGTGACTAAAGTGTCAGCGGGATACATCTTTCCTAACCCATTTAACGGTAACATAGCCAGCAACTCACTTAGTCAAGACCGGGAGTAAGGAAAACCCGATCGACAGACTCGTAATTAGAACGGTCATTTCTACTGCGTCTTACTTAGATAGCTTGGAAAGAAACGCTTCAACGAAGGCAGAGTGTGTCGCTGATCCATCAATGTTTCTATTGCCAGTTCAATAATCAGGGAACTTAACCATGACAACATTTCGCTTTAGCCTCATTACTCCCAGCTACAAACCAGACTTTGAGCGCTGTCAGTTGCTGTGTCGTAGTATCGAAAAGTTCGCTCAGACTGCCATTAATCACTACATTGTTGTCGATCGTCAAGACTTAGCGCTGTTTCGCCAATTGCAGGGAGCGCAAACTCACATTGTCACGAAAGAAGAAATTGTACCCTGGTGGATTAAACGATTACCTAGAGTAAATGCTTGGCTAAATTTTAGAGGATTGCCAATTCGTGGCTGGATTCTTCAGCAAATTATTAAACTGGCAATGGCTGAAACCATTACTGATGAAGTTTTAGTGTTTATTGATTCAGATGTTTTCTTTATTCGACCGTTTAATCTCGAAGATATCTTTATTCAAGACGATAAGGTTCGATTATTTCGAATCGCTCAAAGAAGTCCGTTTCCAGAGTATGAGAAAACCGCCATTGAACTCCTCGGAATACCTGCCATTCCCTCCAATAAATATATTGGGCAAATCGTCTCTTGGAAGCGCGATAATGTTCTAAAACTGCATCGGCACATTGAAGCGGTGTCAGGAAAACATTGGATAGCAGCCGTTGCCAGCCACTGGCATCTATCAGAGTATGTGCTTTATGGCGCATTTGTAGACTATATTTTGCAGGAGCAAGCAGGACATTATTATGACGAAGGGGCATACTGTCTTGGATATTGGAAAGATGTCCCCTTGTCTAAGCCACAGCTAGAAGAATTTTGTCAGCGCATTCAGCCAGAACATATCGCAGTCATGGTCTCGGCAAAAGCCGGAATGACCCCTGACGATTATGCAACTTCGATCGAAGAAGCAGCCTATGTGACAAACAGCTAGAGCAACTGACAGGGAAGTAGCGCCGTTCAGAGACCAAGCCTATTTCTAGCCAGAGAGCTACTCCCAAATCAAAAACCTCCTGAAATTACTCAGGAGGCTTCTAACTAGATGGTGGCGGGGAGCGGATTTGAACCACTGACCTTCGGGTTATGAGCCCGACGAGCTACCAGACTGCTCTACCCCGCGTCGAACTTTATTTAGTATAGCGAGGGATTTACAGCTTTGACAACCAATTCCAAAAATTCCTGTAACTTGTCCGCATCCCAAGCCTTCTGTCGAAGCAGACGAGGAGCATTTGTTCCAGGGTTTGGGGTTGAAGTCCCTGCGCCCTCGCGTAGGAGCAGAGATTGAGGGATGTTGTGTCTTCCAAAGTTCCGTTGCTAGCAAGGTAAGGAGACGGGCGTTCCGTGAACTGTTCGATATCAACAACACTTTAAAAATTGATGAAGTTCCGTGAAACCGCTGTGATTTTCCGTAAAGTCGGAACTCACGCTGATTACATTAGTAGAACTCCGTATACTTCGATCGGCCGATAGGTTCATTATGTATCGGACAGTTCGCTTAGACGCCGAGGAATAAAGGGAATGTTTGCACTCAACAACATTCAGTTGCTTTTTCTTGCCGCCATTCAACAACGCTTCTTGAAAAGCGTTCTCTTTGTGAAGCGGGAAGTCTTCCTTGTTGCCGTTGCTGCCGCGCGTGTTCCGGGTGGATGTTGTCCACCTTGAAAGCTTCTCTGTGAGTTTCAGAACTAGTCGTTGTCCATTGTTGGAGACTAATAGTGGAAACTAGCTCCACTGACAGCTTTGTTTCTTTCGATAGATAGAACAAGTCGAACCGTTTCTTGAGTTCGCAGCCAGCGCTTAACGGTGTTAGATATTCCTCATGTGTTTATCTACTGTCATAGTTGCTCTTGATTTGGGCAGTGGAAAGCGGCTAGTTGCACTCGTGCTTAAGCAGGCGGACATCCCAATCTTGTTCTGACGAATTTTGATTCCGTAGGTATCACATAGTTGCCGATCGCTTCCTAGCATTTGCATAAACGCAGCATTCATTCCGTTTAAATCTCTGAATCAGCAGATCACCTGAATTGAGTAAGTTCTCAGTTCTATTAGCGTTGCGGAGGTGGGACGGTAACTCCGCACTTCTAATGAATGGTATTTGAGCTTGTAGCAAGGTTTCAAGGATGAAAATAACAGACACGACTTTAGAAAAAAGCATTGAGCATGTTCATCAACATGAACAAATTCCTGAGCAATCCTCAGACTCAATGAATCGGTGGCGCTTGCTGACTGAGCGCTTTTTGATCAGTTTAATTGGAGGAATTCCCCGCCCCCTGGGAGCACACCTCAGACGAGGCTTCTATCCGTTGATTTTTGCGCAAATGGGGCGATCGGTGCACATTCAAGCAGGCTGCGAGTTTATCGGTTCACAATCAATTGAAATCGGCGATGAAGTTCGGCTGCTGCGGGATGTGCGCATTAACTTGAAAGCCAATCGAAGCCGACTACGCCTTGGCAACGAAGTGTGTCTCGATCGAGGAGTTGATATCAATGTAGCCGGGGACGATTGCCTGATCGACATTGGCGACCATAGTTACCTAGGACCCTATGTGTGTATGGCGGGACCTGGTTCCATCATCATCGGCAAAAACTGCATGATTGCTTCTCAAACGGGGATCTATGCCAACAACCACCGCTCCTATGGACTCAGCCGAGAAGGCATCACCATCGAAGACAACTGCTGGTTGGGGTCTGGGGTGAAGGTATTGGACGGAGTGACGATCGGTCGCAACAGTGTGGTTGGAGCGGGTTCAGTGGTGACGAAAGACATTCCGCCCTACTCGGTGGCGGTGGGTGTGCCAGCCAAGGTGATTAAGCAGACAACCGGCGTGGTGTAGTACCTTACCTGCTATCCAGGCAATCAGTATTCCCAAACGGGACGAGGAATACAACTGAAGAGATTCAATTCTTTGTAAAGTTCCTTGTGAAGTTTCGATAACCTGACTGAATACCCCAAGCTCAATCTGTTTAGTTTAAAAGAACTCAGTTTCCCTAAGCGGCTTCATGCTGGCAACAGAGTATCAGCACTTGGGTTAAAACAGACTGATCTGCTGAGGAAATTGCTTATGTTTAAACCCAACACGACTCGGTTATTGATCCTCGCAGCGATTTATCAACGTCTTTTGAAAGGCGTTTCATGGCTGTATCGTGAAGTTGTAATCCGCGCTGTGGCAGCGGTACGTGTTCCAGGCGGTTTTTGTCCACCGTGAAGTCATCGGAGTCAACGATAGCTAGATGACTTTTTGCCCTAACCGAAATTTAGTGAGTTAGTTCAGAGCATTATTTCATCGGCTCGGAAAGAAATTTTCTAGTTCCTAGTTCAATCTTCAACGATCGTCTTGGTTGTAATCCGATATCAATCTGCGTTCATTAGTTTTACTGGATGAACCTAAAAGTGCTTCTTAGCGGCACAATAAGCAGAACACTAGTGGAACACTTTATTGAGAAATTTTAATAACGTGTTGTCCGCTCCCAAGCTTGTATAAAAATCGTACTGAAGATACATTTACAAAGTATCCTCAGCGGTGGCTGAGTGCAGCATTCATTCACCTAGAGATGAGTTTGTCACTTAACTAATTTTCTCTAATTCACGCTCATTGCATTGCAATTTGCATAGTGTGTTCTCGAAATATGTTCTTTGAATGGCTAGGTTGATAACCATGAAAATTACTAATACGTCAAATACTGTTTTAAAACAGCGCATTGAATCAATTCCGCATCATCGTATAAAACTCACCCAATCAAAAGATTCTCATGAACGCTGGCGTTGGTTGCTTGAGCGCACATTGATCACATTCGTTGGCGAAATCACCCGACCGACTGGCGTTCTTTTGAGGCGATGGTTATACCCACTGATTTTTGCGCGCATGGGTCGATCGGTTTACATTCAAGAGCGCAGTGAAATGATTGGCTGCAATTCTATTGAAATTGGTAGCAATGTTCAAATTTTGAAAGATGTAAAACTGAATGCCAAGTATCTCCGGGTGCGACTACGCCTTGGCAACGAAGTGTGTCTCGATCGAGGAGTTGATATCAATGTAGCCGGGGACGATTGCCTGATCGACATTGGCGACCATAGTTACCTAGGACCCTATGTGTGTATGGCGGGACCTGGTTCCATCATCATCGGCAAAAACTGCATGATTGCTTCTCAAACGGGGATCTATGCCAACAACCACCGCTCCTATGGACTCAGCCGAGAAGGCATCACCATCGAAGACAACTGCTGGTTGGGGTCTGGGGTGAAGGTATTGGACGGAGTGACGATCGGTCGCAACAGTGTGGTTGGAGCGGGTTCAGTGGTGACGAAAGACATTCCGCCCTACTCGGTGGCGGTGGGTGTGCCAGCCAAGGTGATTAAGCAGACAACCGGCGTGGTGTAGTACCTTCTTCTAACAACCAACATAAAAAAAGCAGGGTGGCATCGCTACCCTGCCTGTGATGGATTCTACTAATTTGTAAACGCCTTTATAAGGGTCAATCGACAGCTTTTCACTCAATGAACTGACGCTTGAGGTTGAATCGGCTTCATCAAGTAAAGACGCAGCAGATTGACAGCAATCGATGCCATATGCGGCAGCTTGCGCAGGGTCTTCAGCCAGTTTGGTGCACTAGAGTTAGCGATAGCAGCAATCTTCAAATTTGCCGCAGCCGACACATCCATAAGTTTAAAGAAGACGGGATGGTCTACATTTAGAATTACTGGGAACACCCGTCCAGCTGTTTCATTGGTTTTGCGAATTACATGGATATCATACTCGCGTGCATCCAGCCCGATCGCTCGATAGAATTCCGATCGCTGAATGTCGTTGAGGTACATGGTGGCAAACACCGACAGTAGGAAGAATCGGCTCCATAGCCGTGCTTTCCAATCATTCAAGAACTGAGGCTGGGACTTCATAATGGCATCAAAGAAATCCCCGTGGCGATTTTCGTCCTGGCACCAATTCTCGAAGAATCGGAAAATCGGGTAGATGCGATTTTCGGGATGTGACTCAAGATGGCGATAAATCGTAATATAGCGCCAGTAGCCAATTTTTTCAGACAGATATGTGGCGTAAAAGATAAATTTGGGCGCGAAGTAGGTGTAGTTTTTGCTTTCGGTTAAGAAGCCCAAATCAAGCTGAAGTCCAAAGTCGGACATGGCTTTGTTCAAGAAACCAGCATGACGAGCTTCATCCCGCGACATCAACGAGAAACACTCGGCCAGCACAGGGCTGCGATTTTTCAGCTTCCGCGATAATTCCTTGTACAGCAGGAACCCAGAAAATTCAGCGGTACAAGAACGCTCTAAAAACTCAATAAACAACCGCCGGGTTTCTCCATCAATGTGATCCCAGGATTGTTGAAACTCATCAGTACGGACAAAGTGATGACGATTATAGTCAGCCCGGAATTCTTCCAAAATTGCCAAGAGTTCATCTTCGTTGGCAGAAATGTCCATCGTGGCCATCTCTTCGAAGTTTGTGGTGTAGAACCGAGGCGTGAGAATGGTGTCTTTGGCTGGAGCCTTAATTCCAGGACGAAGCTCTTCAACCGACGTTTTTTTCAGAGAATCTACCATGTGTATCTTCACTCTTGCTTCTAGATCGTTCTGACCTCAGCCATTGAAAAGCTATCCGATCGCTGGAGATCTTGAAACTCAAAATCAAACTCAAAATCTGCTTCAGGATTCAGATAGAGTTCCAGAGTCGTTTGGCTGTGGAACTGAGGCTTCGTGAATTCTGAAAGGGGTTTATTTACGTCCTTTAGTCTATCAGCCTAAGCCGTACCCATGCGCCCTCACAACGTTAAGAGTTGCAACAGAATATGAGGTTTTGTGACTGGTTGACTCGGTTTTTTGTCAGCAGAGATAAACTTCCGGTTCTTGAGAGCGGTTCCTTCTTTGCAACGTTTAAGGTGAAACAGTTTTGAAAGGTTTGCAGATTCAATGGTTTCTACCGGGTCTGATGAGTTTCCTCTGGTTAACCTGTCCGGCGATCGCAGGCGAACTTGCATCCTGGCAGTTTGACCCAACGCAGAATCGGTTAGAGTTTACGACCAACGAAGGGGTGCAGCCGCGTGCGCAGTTAGTTCCTAACCCAACGCGATTAGTGATTGACTTACCCGGCACAACCATGGGTGGGGTGCAGCGCAGTCAAGAATTGTCGGGTAGTATTCGGCAAGTTCGCCTTGGGCAGTTTGATGCGACAACAACTCGCATTGTGGTGGAGTTGGCTCCGGGATATGTGCTCGATCCGCAGCAGGTGCAGTTTCGTGGATTGACGCCAACCGAATGGATTGTACAGCTTCCCACTCCTGACTATGTGGGTGTGGCGGACCCCCTGCCTGTTTTGGGTACATCTTCTGATGATCGTGTCTTGAGCCATGCTGCTGCCCCATCTCCTCCAGTTCCGCCCCCACCTACTTCGTCTATTCAATCTTCGTCTATTCAATCCCCTCCACCGATGGTTCAAGGGAGCGCGCTGCCTTCTCCGGCAATTGTAACGCTGCCCGATCGTGTCAGTTCTGTGGTTTCTACTCCCACCCTAGACTGGCCGGCCGTTACCAGTCCGCCGCCGGCGGGGGGAAACAACTCGATGGCTCAAGATGCAGTGACACAGGATGGGGTGACACAAATAGAGTCGCTACAAATCACCAACGATGGATTGTTTCTTCGCACCCGCGGCGCTCCCCCAACCATTGATGACATTGATCGCAGCCGTAACCGCCGATCGATCACCATTACAGTCGAGAACGCTGTGATTGCTCCTCAGTTAAGCGAACAAGAGCAAGCAATCGAGCAGTTTGGCATCGAGCAATTGCAGTTTGAACAAATCAATGAAGACAACAACGATCTGCCATCGGTAAAGATTACACTCAGGATCGATCGCGATAGCCCCAACTGGAATGCTTCTGCCAGTGGAATCGAGGGAATTGTGCTACTGCCGCAACAACGATCGGCTCGGCAGACAGCGCGGCGATCATCTGCCACTCAGGACGCCACTCAGGGCACCAATATGGCTTCTAGCCAAAACGTGTCACGGCGATCGCAACGGCGGTCGGAACCAGACCTGACTGAAGCACCCGACGCCTTAAATCCGTCTACGGCATCTGCCGAGGAACCAGACCTATCTGTTGCCATGATCGAGGGCATTGAATTCGACCCCAGCAACCGCCAATTGCTGATTCGCTCCGATCGTCCTATGACTCATGCAGGGCAATGGCGAAGTGGCATGTATCAAGTGCGGTTGTTTCCGGCTCGTTTGGCCAATCAGGTGACGGGGCCACAGCTTGCTACTGATAGCCCGCTGCTACGAGTACGGTTACGAGAAGAAGAGGATGAGACGGTAGTGGTGATGATTCAACCAGCCGCCGGGGTGCGGTTTGGTGCGCTCAATTGGGTGACGCCACAACTACTGGCGCTGGAAATGGAACGATCGTCACCAACCGCCGCAACTCCTCCCGCCTCCAATCGAACCAGCTATCCGGTTTCACAGAACAATTCTTCGGCTCCATCATTATCGATGCTCCCTTCATCGGGACGAATTCCCAACGGTCGGCTGGTGATTGTGATTGATCCGGGGCACGGTGGTGCAGACGTGGGAGCCGTTGGTGTGGGTAATATTCATGAAGCCGACGTAGTATTACCGATCGCCCAACAAGTAGGAGCCTTGTTGCAGCAACAGGGAGTGCATGTGGTGATGACCCGCAACGACGATCGAGAAATTGATCTAGAACCACGAGTGCAGATGGCCGAGCAAGCCAATGCTACGTTGTTTGTCAGCATTCATGCCAACTCAATGGGCATGGATCGTCCCGATGTCAACGGTACGGAAACCTATTACTATTCCAGCGGGGCCGGGCTAGCACAGGTGATCCAAACGAACATCGTCAATACTGTTGGCACGAACGATCGCGGCATTCGCCAAGCGCGATTTTACGTGCTGCGACGAACGACTATGCCCGCTGTACTAGTCGAGATTGGCTATGTTACGGGTCGTGAGGATGGCCCCCGCCTCGCCGATGCCAACTTTCAGGCGCAGATGGCCCGGGCGATTGCGCAGGGCATTTTGCAGTATGTGCAAAGCATGGCCAGCCAGTAAGGAGCGATCGTGGGTAGGGCGTTTCGTGCAACGTCCTTATGGTTGGGAAATCACACATTAAAGCGAAACAGCAACACATCTCCTTCTTTGACTACGTAATCCTTGCCTTCGCTGCGTACTAGCCCCTTCTCTTTGGCTGCGTTCATTGAGCCAGCTGTCACCAAATCTTGATAGGCAACGGTTTCTGCCCGAATGAAGCCCCGTTCAAAATCGGAGTGAATGACGCCTGCTGCCTGGGGAGCCAACATCCCTGCCCGAATCGTCCAAGCGCGAGTTTCCTTAGGTCCGGTGGTGAAGTAGGTACGTAGCCCCAGCAGTTCATAGGTGGCGCGAATCAGGGATTTTAGTCCGCCTTCGCTTACCCCCAGCGAGTCTAAAAATTCCTGCCGATCGCTCTCTGGCAGTTCAATCAGTTCTGCTTCCACCTGCGCCGAAACAATCACCACCTGCGCTTGTTCCTGAGCGGCGATCGCCTTGACTTGCGCGACCCAATCGTTCCCAGAGGCGAGATCGTCCTCGGAGACATTAGCTGCATAGATGACGGGTTTGCGCGTCAACAATCCCAGCGGTTTAATCAGGACTTCTTCTTCCTCAGTCAGGGTCACCTGTCGTGCCGATTTGCCTTCGTTCAGCACAGCACTAATTTTCTCAAGGGCCGCCAGTTCTGCTTGCGCTTCTTTACTGGTGCGGGCTTGTTTGCGAACTCGCTCTATTCGCCGTTCAAGTTGCCCTAAATCGGCTAAGCCCAATTCTAGGTTGATTACTTCAATATCCCGCACTGGATCAACCGAGCCAGACACATGAATAATGTCGTCGTCGTCAAAACAGCGCACCACATGCACGATCGCATCCACTTCGCGAATATTAGCGAGAAACTGGTTTCCTAACCCTTCCCCTTTACTGGCCCCTTGTACCAGACCAGCAATGTCCACGAATTCAACGCGAGCAGGTACAATCTCCGCCGATTCAGAAATGTTTGCTAACACTTGCAATCGCTCGTCTGGAACCGCAACCACACCTGTGTTTGGCTCGATCGTACAAAAGGGAAAATTGGCCGCCTGTGCCTTGGCATTGGCCACAAGCGCATTAAATAAAGTCGATTTACCGACGTTGGGCAGCCCCACAATCCCGGCTCTCAGCATGGCAACTTAAACTTACCTAAACAAAACATCAATTCATGCAGTCCACCCCCCAGTGTACTCGGCGACGGAGCGATTTGCTTGCTAATGATGCTCTCACGCCAGAACACCTTCAGAGCACCCACCGCCTGCGGACCCTTGATGGATATTGATGGATATTACTTGACCTCACTCAGCGAATGGGTCTGGGTTGGTTCAGTCATCGCCGATCGAATTGCTTGAGCCAAATCATCCGGCGTGCCGATGTCTAAATATGAGCCATTGGCGAAGGGAACCGCTTGAACTGATAGACCAGCATCGATCCCTGCTTGAATCACATCGCCGATCGGAAGTTCACGATCGCGAGTACAGGTTGGTAGGTAGTCGTGTAGAAATTGGGTGAAGGTAGGCATCCATGTTGCGATCGCCCACATGTATTTTAGTGTTGTTTGCGCTGGTTTTTCAATAATTTGCTGAACTCGTCCGATATCGTCAAACTCTACAACACCGACTTTGTGATAATTTTCAGTTGGAAAGAGTCCTAATACAATATCTGCGTGAGTTTGAGTTTGATGCGCCATTAAGTGTGAAAACGCATCTTTGGGTTGAAATAGAATATCTGGAAACCCAAAGATGATCTGGGCTTGCTGCACAAAAGGATAGGCTTGATCTAAGGTAAAGGGGACTCCGTAAGACACATGCACCGTTAAATATCCTAAGGGCAAATTTAGCCGCGATCCATCGCCAAAATAAGCTGGGATATCCCACTTGCCCGGACGCACGATGAAGAACGCTTTTCGTGCACCTGCTTGCTGCATACTTTCTAGCAAGTAATGGCTGACTACTTTGGGTTTTGGTTGATTAGCAGAATCGGCATAAAATCCGATCGGATACAGTTCTTTACTTAACGGTAAGGGAGCAAGGCGGGTGGCTTGTCCGGCGGCAGGCAAGAGTCCAATAATTTCGCGATCGATCGGGTTGGGTTTCGTTGCAAATTCGTTCATAAATGTGTCATCTGCACAAAATCTAATTACATTACAGAGAATTACGGGTAATGCCTCAAACCATCCGTATGCTGAAGTAAATAATGTGCCATCAGGAGCAATTTCATGACTAGCGGTTCTGCGACTCCTTCAACGAATCGTAATTTTTCAGATATTGACAACCATTGGGCAAAAGCCAGCATTCTGGCCTTGGCCGATCGCCGCATTCTTAATGGCTATCCAGATGGCACCGTTCGACCGGATGCAGGCATTACGCGAGCAGAGTTTGCTACGTTGATGAAGGGCGCGTTTCCCAGTGCCCCAGCGGTGCGTCCAGCGGTAAATTTTTCGGATGTGCCTCCGCAATACTGGGCATACAGTGCGATTCAGTGGGCTTATGAACGCGGGTTCTTCTCCGGCTATCCGGATGGTACGTTTCAGCCTAGCCAAATGACTTCTCGCTTGCAAACGGTGTTGGTACTGGTCAGTACGCGATCGATTGACCAAGCATGGTTGCCAGATGAGTTACTACGCCTCTATTTTGAAGACGCAGGGCAGATCGCCACTTGGGCCAAAAAAGCAGCCTCCGATGCGATCGCGGCTGAAATCATCGTCAACTATCCTCAGGTGCGGCAATTGCGACCCTTAGAGAATGCCACTCGTGGAGACGTTGCGGCGATGGTCTGTCGCACGCTCAAGATTCCCAATGTGGTTCCAGCCGAGTATTCAACCTGGTTTTGGGGCGTTTACGACATTAAAGATGGAGTGACGGTTCCCTTTGCTTCCTGGAAAGGCAGTGCCCGGCTCATGCGGGATATACAAACACTGCTGGTTCCATTTCGACTGTATCCCGCCAACCAGATTAATGGTGAATACAACTGGGAAACCGAAAAAGCTCTGACGCAATTCTGCGATTTTTATGGACTGCCGAATATGCGTAGCGGCGTGTTTGATGAAAAATTTGCTTGGTCGTTACTCAATGCCGATCCGGTCAGTTTTATCCTGGCGTATGCGAAAGATCGGCAGCAAATTTACAACGAGTTTTTGGCACAAGAAGCAGGATATGATGCCACCAAGTTGGCATTTCTCGATCGTGGTATTCAAAACTCCCCCTACCACGATGATGTTCCAGAGTATCCGGCGCGGCTTCAGCAGGTTCCTGACGGCACACAGTTGACCTCGTTAGGTTCGCAAGTCACCTTAACGGGAACCAACACAGTCGTTACGTTTGCGCCCTATCCGGCGATCGGCAGTCGTCCGCAAATCGATGGCGGGTTAGAGTTTTTGCACAGTGATATCAAATATGCTTGTGTCTGTGTGGGCAGCATTGTAGATGGTAAACTGCGATCGCATTGGCTGGGCCGCAATCCTCTCACTAATGCCCAGCAGTGGAGTACAACAAAAATTATTCCCGTCTTAAATGTGGTGGCTCGGGCCAATGCGGTACAGCCATCAGCCAGTATGCGCGACTGTTTGGTGCGGCCGATCGGCAGTGCCAGCGGCTATGGGTTCTACAATTTGGTGGTGGATTTGGTTAGCTATCGATCGGCGATCGCTAGTTCCAACGCCGTGGCGGCCAAGTTCAAGCAATTTTTCACGCCAGCGGATTTGGAAAGCTGGGTGAAGCGAATTACCGGCAACAGCGGCCTCACGTTTCGGGGGCGATATGGCGAAGCACCGTTCATTGATCGACCTGATTTATTTCACCAACCGTCGCAGCGGGTCATTCTTTCTGCCCCAAGCACCAGTCACACAGGAGATAACCTGATGTCGGCTTATGACTTGACGCGGTTTGTTTCGCTTTTGGGCTGGCACAATTATTTTGCCCAAGAAGCAAGATTACCCTCGGCGCAATGGAACAGCTTGGAAACTGTGGTGCGGGCCATGGGAACCGATACGGCTCGCTATCTGGATGTGGCGATCGAGCGTTTGGGGCTGAATACTGTGATCGAATCGCCAGTAATTTTATCGAAATTGGGGTTTGGACGCAGCAGTAGCCGCGATCGCACCGAAATTTGCTATGTGGCGTTGCTGCAATTTGCCGATACTCGCCCGCGTCGCCAAGGTAAACCTGCTGTACAGTACACTGTGGCGCTATCGCTACTAGCTGCTAAAGACCTCAATGATGCTAACGAAGAAGCCCGACAACTGGATGCCCGCATAGCTGCCGAAGTCACCGAAATTTTGCGCCGCCTTGTGTCACAAGAATTAGCCTGATGCTGTTGGTTTGCAATTGAATGATTAAAACTGAATTGCTGACTAGAGGCTGGTGAACAACAGTTGTTTGACCGAACAGTTTGAATTCGATCGCTTAAAGTTCACTGAAACTTTTCAATCGATCGATCAAACCTATCCTGACCTTGCCAGAAAAACCTGTGAAAAGTAAGCATCGTGGGTTTCCTAGCCAGCTATGCGTTTTAGGACTTGCACTCGGCAAAGACATGAGCCACTACTCAGCAAGGAGTTCCGAAAAGAGGTTGATGGTTGATGTTAATGAGCGATCTGTGTCTATTAGTTGCCAGTCTAATTACGCAGGGACGGATTTCTGGTTGGCTATTGGCAAATTCAATCTCTAAGCTGCCAACACTTTTTCCTAATGTCATCACTGAAGAATTCTCTCGCTGGTGTAATCGCATGACGATCGCAGAAATTGAAAATCTAGGACATACAGTTTTTGTGTCCCAGGTTGAAGTCGATCGCCCGGAATTTAGCCATCAGCCGCGAGTTGTGCCGATGGCAATGCTGGGTGACACTGCCATGACGTGGGCACCCGATCGGTCTATTTCTGTTCCCGTTCCAATTCCAGTTCGGATTCAAGCACCCGCGTTGCCAGAACCGCTGTTTCATGATCCGATTGATGTTCCCATTCGTCCTGTATCAGGAGCACAACTCTATCAACAGCGGCTTGCAGCCCTGATAGCAGGCAAAACCTATACTCGCTTGCCAGTCGATAGTTTTCACGAACACTGGTTGAATGCAACGGAACAACCAACTCATAATCAGTGGATAGATCTGCTACATCAGGAAGCCCGCGCTATGGCCAACGGACAAGGTAACGCCCGACTCACCGTGTTACTCGGAGATTCGCTGTCACTGTGGTTTCCCTTGGAATTGATGAGCACTGATCGATTTTGGCTCAACCAAGGCATTTCCGGTGATACGACCGCCGGGATTTTGCAACGCCTTGACGCGTTTCGCGAAACGCGCCCCGACACAATTTATGTCATGGCAGGTATCAATGATCTGCGGCGTGGAGCTACCGATGCTGAGGTGACAAACAATTTGCGCTTAATTATGCAGCGACTCCGACGCGCCCATCCTTATGCAAAGATCATTATTCACTCAATTTTGCCCACCCGCCTTGCTGCACTGCCTACCACTCGGATTCATCGTCTCAATCAAGCCATTGCTGCAATGACACAGGAAGAAGGCGTGCTCTTTTTGAATTTGCAACCAGTTTTTATGGACGAGACGGGCATCCTTCATCGCGATCTCACCACCGATGGCTTGCATTTAAACGAGCGTGGCTACCGCACATGGGGCAATGCAATGCTATCGATGTTGTAGTGTACAGGGTTAAAGCGTATAGGTCAGGGCTTTTGCCAAACCACTAAAATCACGCCCAAAATAATCAACCCCACTCCAATGACGCGCTCAATCGGAATGACTTCGTGAAAAACGAAATGACCAATCAACACCGAAAAAATGTAGCTCATGGCAATTGAGGGTCCGACAATGCTGAGATTAACGCGAGTGAGCACTAAAATATAGGCGATCGCGCCAATGGCATAACAGGTTAATCCAACAATCAGTTCGGGCACGGTGATGATGCTAATAATATGGCGGGTCAGGTTTTCCCAATTCACCTGCCCCAGTTTCAGTGCACCTGCCTTGAGAAAAAATTGTCCGCCCACACTCGCCAAAATTGAAATCAGCAGTAGAAAAAATTCTTGCAGAGTCACGGCAGTTGTCCTTGAAGCATCGGTCGCCAAAGATTTTGCATAAACGAATTCCTGCAAATTGAACATCCGTAGTTTACAACCAGGTTGCAACCTTTTGGGGCATACTGAACAGTAGCGTTAAACTGGAATTGTAAAGATTGTTTTAAAAACTAGGTGTGATTGACATGGTTAGTGCGGTTTCTCCTTACACCGATGAGCAGATTGCCGTCTGGCTACGAGGTCTTTTAACGGTTGCCTGGGCAGATGGGCACTTTGATCCGGAAGAGCAAACGTTGATTGGCGAACTGACTCAAACAGAACTTGCGCCCAAAACCGAGCTAGGCAAGGTAGAGTCAATTACTGCTAAAGAATTAGCTAGGACGTTAGGGGGCGATCAAGGCCTAGCTGAAAACTTTATGCGCACAGCCGTGATGGTGGCGATCGCCGATGGCGTTTATTCCAGTTCTGAAGATGACATTTTGCATGACTTTTGTGTTGCCCTGGATTTGCCGCCCAAGCTTTTAGAATCCCTCCGTTTGACGCTGAATTACCGCCCAGAAGATGGAGGGGCCCCCATGTCGGATTTCTCTCAAGCGGATCAGCCTGATCTGCTGGCCCCCATGCGCGAATGGCTTGATCACTTAGAAGTACACGATCCAAGGCTGGCGCGTTTTCTTTGCAAAATGATTCCGCCACAGTGTCCCTTTGAGCGAGATGTCAAACTCTTTGGACAAAAGGTGGTTCATATTCCGCCCATGTGTAAGCTCAACCCGCTTTATGACCAGCTAGTCGGCTTACGCTTTCGCGCCCTAACTTATTTAGCAGATGAATGTCAAGAAGATGTCACGAAGTATTGTTAGAAGGTGGGATTGAGCCACACTGACCCCACCTGTTAGGGACAGTTAAGCCGTGACCTTCAATTTTGGCACTGTCGGATCGGTCAGGCTGAGCATAAAGCTAAGTACTTGTTCAATGGTTCGCCCATTGACATCACCTTTCTGCCTGTTTTTTAGCGATCGATCGCAATCTATCCCTTGTCTTGTTTTGCCCATCATAACCTTCTTTTCCTACCGATGGATGGCTACCTTTCGTCTCTAGCTCTCCACGTAGACAGGTTTGCCCTGCCAAGAAGTTTTGCAGTCATTTAATTACCCCTCGAACCCTTTCCAGAATCTTCCTTAAGGAGGATGTCAGAATTCAAGATTCCCACCAAACTCACTTGCGAAGAGGCGTTGCCATTAGAGAAAATAGGTTCTAGCATTGATGTATTGCAATTGTATTGCAAGTGTTATACAGGGTTTGCCTACGGTCAGGGATAGCTACCGCCAAGAGGAATCACTCGAGAGAATAGCTAGAAACATCGCAATAAAGAAGGGTCGCATTTACTAGTCTTTCATGTCAAGCAGCAAATGGGTACGCATCATTTTACAAGGCTGCATTCTACTTTGTTGAGCATGGCTTTTGATAAACACCCGGAAAACCACACTAGAAATGCTTTAAGCACTGCTCAAGGATGGCTAAGACTAGCATCAGGGCAGGTGCGAGCTTAATCAGTGTTCTGATGCCACAGATGCGAACCCGTATTACTTGTCGGGGACTCTTCAGAGCAGGTGTTTAAGAGAGTCCATGTTCAAAGGTGCGTTGAAAGGTGCATCCGAACTGGTTCACTGAACAAAATTCAGAATTTGAATTCAGAGTTTGCAGATGTAGGGAGGGCGCATCTACTGTTCTTCATAGGGTCAGAGTCCGTTAAGATGCGCTCTGAAAAACCAGAAAACTAGAAGTGTTGGGTGATTGTCATAGGTATTGAGTTCATGCAATCAGTTGAGGTAATAGGAATGACACCCTGTTATCAGTTTACGGTTATTTCTAAAACCAATCTGATTCCCAATCCTTTTCCACTCTCCAATTTATCCAATTCTCTGTTTCAATTAAACAGTTGTAATAAAGCTGTAACAGAATCCAGTCCTTCTTTGGTTGGGAAACGGTGAAACCTGCTTGACTAACAACTCTTTGTCCCTCATCCTCAATCCTTTGTTCCACCAAGGGTAAAGGAATTGAAAACCAAAAATCTGTGAATGCCCCTCGTCCGTTCTGGAAGAGGGGTCGGAGTGAGGGCGGGTCAAGTTTTAGTTTTGTCAGTCAGTCAGCGGTGAAATGCTAGTGAAGTTGTAGTAAAGAATGATGGCTCTTTGTGAATATTGTGAACATTATAGAACCTCCGATCGCAACCTACAAAATCTTAAACGTTGATGAATTAAATCAACGCCTTCAAGCCTGCCATCAGTCGCAATTTACAGGACGCTTAGACATTCATAACAAAACCTCTCAAAGCCCGCAGTGGAGCCTGTTCTTCCGCGGTGGCAGTTTAGTGGGTGGTACAAGTGTGTTGCACTCGGTTCGCCGTTGGCATCGACAGCTTTCTCTTTACTGCCCTCAACTGCTCGATCGATCGCGAGAAGGCACAGATCTATCTCAGAACTGGAACCAGCAGACGTTGGTTGGATTGGTTCAGCAGGGCAAAATGTCGCAAGAGCAGGTGGTGTCTGTGGTGGCAGGAAATTTAGTCGAAATTTTGTTTGATTTGATGCAACTCTACACCCTGCAATTCGATCGCCTGATGCACCTTACCTATCGCCAGTTACCAAGCGAGACGGCAATCACGCTACCAATTCGGATTTCACCCGCGCTGATTTGGCAAAAGGCTAGCCAACAGTGGGAGACGTGGCAACAAGCTGGGCTGGGAAGCTGGTCGCCTAATTGGGCCCCTGTGATTTGGGATGCCGAGGAACTGCGTCGCCAAACCTCGCTGCTGGTCTATCACAACCTCACGACCATCATTGACGGCGATCGCACTCTCAGAGACTTAGCTGCCAAGTTAAAGCAACCGCTTGTTTCGCTTGCCCTATCGCTGCTTCCCTACATTCGTAAGGGCATCATGGGACTCGTAGAAGTGAGAGATTGGAACTATCAAACGCAATCAACTCACTCATCGCCCCCGATCACTCCTCCACCTGTACAAGTTCTATCGTCCAGTCCACTAGTAGCTTATATCGAGGATAGCCGATTTGACTGCATTGCCATGAATCAAATTTTGGCACAAGCAGGATATCGCTTTATTAACGTTCGCGATCCAGTACAGGCGTTACCCATTTTGATTGAACAAAATCCAGGCTTGATCTTTTTGGATTTGATCATGCCTGTAACCAATGGCTATGAAGTGTGTGGACAACTTCGACGGGTATCTATGTTTAGAAATACACCCATTATTATTGTCACAAGTAGTGATGGCATTGTCGATCGCGTGCGAGCAAAACTTGTGAATTCGTCCGGTTTCATTTCAAAGCCGATCGAATCAAAGAAAGTACTGTCTGTCTTACATCATCATCTACCATTAACAGCGCCTTAGTGGCTCATATTTATCTCCTTTATTGATGCAATCTCTGAACCCTTTCAAATTCTCTTAGTGACAATCCTCTGACTTGCTTAAGGAAGCTTGATTGTATGACTACTGTACTGTTAGTTGAGGACAGTTTGACCGATACTGAAATCATGACTCGTTACCTTTGGAAAGCAGGTTTGACGGTAATTAGTGTGACGAATTGTGAGGATGCTCGAAAAAAATTTCAACATCAAAAACCTGATCTAATTGTCTTAGATGTAATGCTACCGGGAAAAAGTGGATTTGAATTATGTCGTGAACTGAAAACAAATACAGAAACAAAAGAAATTCCAATTGTTATTTGTTCTACAAAAGGAACCGAAGCGGATAAATTTTGGGGAGCATTGCTAGGGGCTGATGCTTACTTACCTAAACCCGTGGATCAAAAAGAGTTGATGAATATTATTTTACGATTTACTATTGCTTAGAGGGAAAGGCGATCGTGCAACCATTAAAACCAGAGCTATCAATCATTAGTTTGCTAGATACTCTGAGCCTAACCCCCGCTTCAGATCATCGGCAGCGGCTTCTGCGCATTAGCTTGAACCATCAAGATAATGCCCTTTTACCCCTAGAGCAAATCACCGAAATTCTACAAGTTAATGTCACAGATGTGCTCTCGGTGCCTGAACTGCCCGAATGCGTTCTCGGCATTTGCAATTGGCGAGGAGAAATTCTTTGGTTGGTTGATCTGTGTCAGGTGTCAGGCTATCCTTCACCTTTTCAGCAAGAACCGTTGCCTCCATCGATATTTTCTGTGATCGTCCGCGTGAATCAGCAAGCGATCGGTGTTGGTGTGCCAGCGGTTAGTGAGGTGGAGTTACACGATCTGAAGCAACTTCAACCGATTGTTTCCGGCTTAGTATCACCAGGACTGCTGCCGCTAGTTTGGGGGCTTTTACCAGAATGCAATGACCCCGTTTTGAACATAAAGGCAATTGCGGAGTATCCCCTATGGAAAAACCAGACAATCAAGGCTTAGTGTCTGAAGGCGAGGGTTCTCCATCCTTAGGCCTGATTAAACGAATTCAAAAGCGCCTCAAACGGAACCCAACTTCAGAGCCGGATTCAAGTCAATCTTCAGAGCAAGTAGAGCAGGCTCCAGAGGATTCCTTAGCGGCGATAGAGATATCTGCTCCCTCTATTACGCTGAGAATTCCGCCTGACTTTACGCCCAACCCAGAGTTATCAACGGCGTCATCAGAGACATCCTCGATCGATTCCTCTTCTGCGTCTCATGTTGTAGATGATCACACTAGTATGCATCTACCGTTTGATGATCAATCCGTCGCCGATCCTCCACCCAGCGAAGCCATGCGTAGTTTTAACTCGAGTGAAAATTCCAGATTTCTCAGATTTCCATCGAATACAAGTTTCTATTCAACTTCTAGTTCAATACCTAATTCCATGTCTAACTCCATGTTGATGAACGAGTCATCCACTTCCATCGGTCGAGATTCAACGTTGGGGTGGTTATTGATAACGACGCAACAACTGCGACAAGCGAAAACCATTGAAGCCTTGCTGAACATTACAGTGGCAGAAGTGCGGCAACATCTCCAAGTCGATCGGGTTCTAATTTTTCGGTTTCAGTCCGAGAGTCAAGGCACGGTGCTAGCTGAATCCATCGCTAACGGATACACACCTAGCTTAAAAGAAACATTACCGGCGATCGCCTTTGGTGCAGAACAGCCGTTGCACTACTGGCAATTGCCCTTCGTTAGTATTGAAGATGCCACGAAACGAGCATTGACCCCACACCAGCGCCAACTGTTTGAACGGTTTCAAGTCATGGCAAGTTTGTGCATTCCCATTTACATGGGCAGCCAACTGTGGGGTTTGCTAGTGGTTCAAGGATGTACACGCCCTCATTACTGGCAGGAAGCCCAAATTCTGTTGTTGCATCAGGTTGTGGCGCAGTTACAGATTGCATTACAGCCCCTGGAATCTAGAGAAGAGCGGCAACTATTTGATCGCATTAATGATCAGATTCGACAAAAAGTGAACCTGAGTGATCTGTCAGCGATGGTAGTGCGAGATGTGCGTAAACACTTGGGTGCAGACCGGGTGGCCGTTATTCAATTCTGCCCAGATTCTCAAGAAGATTCCTCAATCCAGGTTGTGGGGGAAGCTACAGCCAATCTGCCTGTTATGATTAATGCGGTTTGGAAAGTAATCAGCGATCGCGTTCGTGACAACTTGCCGCTTGTGGTCAATGACAGCCGGATTACAACGTCAACAGAGTCTTTAGATTTTTTAGAACAGTTTGATATTCAATCATGTGCAATCGTGCCACTGGTTCAGGGAGAAACCTTATGGGGAGCTTTGGGGGCGTTTCAACACAGCGGTGCTCGCCAGTGGTCGTCAGATCAGATAGAGTTTCTGACCCAGATTAGTCAGCGATTGAATGTGGCGCTACAGCAAGCTGATGATTTGATGCAGTTACATCAACAGACGGCCCACATTATTGATGTGGTTCAACTGCATCAATCGGTAACGGCGATGATTCCTCGGTTACTTCAGTCCCAATCCCTAGAAACTCTCTTCCAACTCACTAATCAATCGGTGCGACGATTATTAAAGTGCAATCGGGCAACTATTCATCGCTTGCAGGATGATGGTAGCCGTGAATGGCTAGCAGAATCGGTAGCGCAGGGATTCAGTTCCCTTGAAAAGGTGCAACTAGAGAGCCGCCTCAATCCAGCCGTGCTGATGTTGCAAGAGAATTTGTATCGCCAAGGCAAAAGTTGGGTGGTACACAATATCCATACAGCTGATTATACGACTGAGGAAGTGGAGTATTTCGAGGAATTGGGGATTCAAGCCTTTGTGAGAACGCCGATTGTTAAGCAAGGGGCCCTGTGGGGAATTCTTAGCGTGTATCAATCTGGTAAGCCTCGACAGTGGACAGATGCTGAATTGTTGGCCTTGCAGCAACTTGGTCTCCAGGTAGGCGTAGCTTTGCAGCAGATTGATCAAGTAATGCAAGTGCAACAGTTATCAGAACAACTAGCGCAAACGGTGCAGCGCGAGCAATTGGTGATCAAGATTGTGGAACGAGTGCGGCAGTCATTGGATTTACAGCAGACATTCCGCACCACTGCTAGAGAAATTCGCAACTTTTTAGAAGTCGATCGCGTGGCTATTTTCAAGTTTGATGCAGAGTCTGGCTACCGAGAAGGAGAAACGATCGCCGAAGATGTACAGCCAGGCTATGTTTCTGCCTTGTCCGTCAAAGTTGTCGATCACTGCTTCAGCGAAAATTTTGCGGAGATGTATCGCAAAGGACGAGTGTGGGCTACCGCCGATATTTATCAAGGTGGGCTACAAAGCTGTTATATTGATGTGCTCTCAAAGTTTCAGGTGCGGGCTAATTTGGTCGTTCCGTTGCTGCGTGGAGATGAGCTTTGGGGATTGTTCTGTGTACACCATTGTCAGGATGCGCGTGAATGGCATTCGACTGATATTGAGTTTGTCAAACAAATTGCGGCTCAACTCAATATTGCAATTCAGCAAGGAGAATATGTTGAACAGTTACAGCGACAATCAGAGGAACTCTTAGAGATTGCTGAACAGAGTAGGAATGCTAAAGAAAATCTTCAGCAAGAAGTTATTCAACTCTTATCAGCTGTCAGACCCGCGTTGAATGGTGATCTAACCGCACGTGCACCTGTGACTGATACCACAGTAGGCACAATCGCCGATGCTTACAACAACACGTTGAGCAGCTTACAGCAAATTGTGATGCAAATGCAAACTGCATCAACTCTGGTTGCTCAAACTTCTCAATCAAGTGAAGCATCTTTATCAAGTTTGTCTGCCCAAGCGGAACTGCAACTGCAATCATTAAATCAAGCCCTAAGCCAAGTACAACGTTTGGTACATTCCACTCAAGTCGTGGAAACCTATGTACAACAAGTGCAGTCTACGGTTCAGCAAGCTAACGAAACTGTTATGTCGGGTGATGAGGCGATCGATCGAACGGTCGATGAAATGGACAAAATTCGTGAAATTGTTGCAGAGGCTAATCTGCGGCTGCAACGGCTGAGCGAATCATCGCAGAAGATTTCCAGAATTGTTAGCGTTATCAGCAACTTCACCACTCAGACCCAACTATTAGCCCTGAATGCTGCCATTGAAGCCACTCGAGCTGGTGAATATGGGCGAGGATTTGCTGTCGTTGCTGATGAAGTGCGATCACTAGCGCGACAATCGGCCGATGCAGCCGTAGAAATTGAACAACTTGTCCAAGACATTCAAGCCAGTACCGCAGAAGTGGCAACGGCAATGGAATCAAGTAGCCAACAGGTAGCGTCGGGTACTCAAGTGGTGAATGAAGCTCGCGAGAATTTAAACTCAATTGTGAATGCAACTAGCCAAATTAGTGAACTCGTAGCTCATATTACTCAGGTCATGCAAGAGCAGACTTTACAGTGTCAAACGCTGACACAAACAATGAATGATGTTGCGACGAGTGCAAACAAAACTTCGCAGGATTCTGTCACCATTTCTACTTCCTTTAAAGATCTGCTGGCTATGGCTCAAGATCTACACGCGAAAAGTAATCGGTTTAGGGTGGCATAGTTGAGAGAGTAGGGAGTAGGGAATTAAAACAATTTATCTTGTCTGCTGTTTTTTGCTTTTTCTGTTCTTCTTGATAGTAAGTCTGTAATTCTAAGCGATGTCATGACCCTCGATCCAACCATTCGCGAGCAAACCTACCGATATTTTGTTCAGGAAGCACCAGAACTGCTGCAAGCACTGGAGCAAGGCTTACTGGATTTCAAAAGCGATCGCAGTCTTCATCATGTTCATACGTTGCTGCGCGTGACTCATACGCTGAAGGGTGCTTCTATTAGCGTGGGATTGGAAACAATTGCCACGGTTGCTCATTCTTTAGAAGATATTTTTAAGGCGCTCTGTCAGCCAGATCTGATGATTGATTCGGAAGCAGAAGCGTTGCTGTTTGAAGGAGTGGAGTGTCTGCGGCTGCCATTGGTGGCAGAGTTAACGGGGCGATCGGTGAACCATGGAGAAATCTTAGATCGAACGGCGGCAATTTTTGCTCAATTACAGGAGAAATTAGGCGATTGTTTTGATCACAATGCCCAGCTTCCCACCTCGGAAGAGTTGGGCTTTGATGTGACGCAATCGATTTTTGAAGTGGGAGTGGCTCAACGGTTAGAGCAACTGTCTGAGGCGATCGATCAATTGCAACCTAATCAACTTTCGGCTCTCTTGCGTACACAGACCGAGGTGTTTTTGGGGATTGCTGAATCTCTCAATCTGGTTGGGTTTGCGGCCATTGCTCAAGCAACAATGACTGCCTTGGATCAGCATCCCGATCAGGTCGTCGCCATTGCGCAACAGGCTTTGATAGACTTTCGGGAAGGGCAAGCGGCGGTATTGACCGGCGATCGCCAGCAGGGTGGGCAACCATCTCCCTCCTTGCAAGCGTGGGCAGAACAAACAACAGAGTCCGTTAATCCGTTGCCTGAAGTTGATGCGAACTCGTTGTTAGAGTCAATTTGGGGAACAGCGAGTGCAGATGCACTGGAAACCCCAACTGAGCCAGAGCTAAATCTGTTTGCAGCGATGACTGCATCCTCAACGAACGATTGGGGGAACGATCGTTCGTTTGCGTCATCCCATCCCATGCATGTATCCCCCCCTCCCTCGGTCAACGATTCAGCAGCCCCTTCTACCGTACGGGTGAATGTCAAACATCTCGATCACCTTAACTATGCAGTTGGAGAACTCCTCACTCATCAAAACCGACAATTGCTGCAAACCGAACAACTTCGGTTTGATATGCTGACATTGCGACGACGACTCAATCAGCATCAACAACTGCTCAATCAACTGCGGCGTTTCTCCGATCGCCTGACGATGGGCGAAGAAGCGCTCCAGCAAACGAGAAGGCGCGGAAAGGGCAAACGCAACAAATCTTCCTCGGTGCGTCCATCACAGAACTATCTAAAATCTGATGTGGCTCACTCGCAGCCTGTTAAACCCGATCGCCACAGCCCTGCCTACCTCATTCAAGCCTTACTGGATGATCTGGTGCAATTGACAGAGTCGGTCGATGCGATTGATTTGTTCGCCCGCGAGTCTACTCAGACGCAGGAAAAGCAACGTCATCTGCTAACAAATACCCGCAATGCTTTGATTGAAGCACGAATGTTGCCCCTAGGAGAAGTCTTGCGGCGCTTTCCCCAAGTACTGCAACAGCTAGAGACCTTGCATAACAAGCCCGTGGTTTTAAATTTGCAGGGAACAGATGTATTAATTGACAAAGCGATCGCTGAGAAGCTGTACGATCCATTGTTACATCTGGTTCGCAACGCTTTTGATCACGGTATTGAAACGCCCACTGTTCGGCAAGAGCAAGGCAAATCTGCTGAGGGGCACATTACAATCGCCGCACATAACCAAGGCAGTTGTCTCATGATTGAAGTTCGCGATGATGGCAAGGGAATTGACTTTGACCAAATTCGTTATCGGGCTGTTGCGCAACAACGGCTTTCGCTCGAGCAAGCTAGTCAACTAAGCCAATCCCAATTGATTGATTTGTTGTTTGAACCAGGGTTTTCAACAGCAGCTCAGGTGAATGACTTGTCCGGTCGAGGGATTGGGCTGGACGTGGTGCAAAGTCAACTAAAAGCATTGCGAGGTTCTGTGACTGTACAGACCCAACCACATCACGGTACTACCTTTACGCTGCAAATTCCACTAAATTTGACGATCGCCTCATTACTGGTGTGTGAAGCGGGTTCTCAAGTCTATGCTCTCTTAGATGATGCTGTTGAGCAAATTTTGATTCCTCAATCTAGTCATATTTATGAGCGTCATGGC
Source organism: Thermocoleostomius sinensis A174 (assembly GCF_026802175.1). Classification (NCBI taxonomy): domain Bacteria; kingdom Bacillati; phylum Cyanobacteriota; class Cyanophyceae; order Oculatellales; family Oculatellaceae; genus Thermocoleostomius; species Thermocoleostomius sinensis. The sequence goes on from NZ_CP113797.1 coordinate 1,319,569, forward strand.
TGCAAAGCGTTGAAATGGAAGAAAGAGGGACCAGAACAACTTGTACCCATCTTTTCACTTTCTAGTTTGTTAAACTATGGTGCAATCATCTATCCTCCAGCCAATTTTCGGTTGCCATCGGTTGCCGGAAAGGAAACAAGCAAACCGATTGTACTGATGCGCTGCCAAACTGGGTTATTGGCTATTGAGGTCGATCGCTTGATTGGTGAACAAGAACTGGTGATTCGGCCTCTAGGAAAAATGATTGAAGCCCCTGGCTATGTGCAAGGGGCGAGTGTTTTACCCACTGGGCAGTTAGCGTTAGTTCTCGATGGAGCCAAGCTGGTACAGTTAGGAATTGCCCGTCAGCAAGCAAATGTCCACAGCCATTGGTCGGACTCTGCTAAAACTCTGACTCATGCAACTGCGCCAAGTTTGCTATCGGCTGACCCATCTCATCAAACTGGTTCTATTTCCCCTCCCGAACGGTTGGCTCCGTCTCAGGTGCCTCCGAACACCCGAATCTTGGTTGTGGAAGATTCCATTACTAGCCGTCAAGCACTCGTGTTTACGTTACAGAAAGCTGGCTATCAAGTGTTTCAAGCCAAAGATGGTCAAGAAGCGATCGCCCAGCTACAGCATCAGCATCACATTCGCTTAGTAATCTGCGATATTGAAATGCCGACGATGAATGGATTTGAGTTTTTGGGACATATTCAAAAACTACCGCACCTGTCTCATATTCCAGTGATTATCCTTTCTTCTCGTACTGATCACAGCTATCGATCGCTAGCTGCTCAACTAGGGGCAATTGCTTATATGACGAAGCCCTACATTGAACACAAACTACTAGCCACTATCACTGATCTATTGCAGCAAACCTTGCTCAATACGGTATCTGAATGAGGAGTACGATGGTTAGTCATCATTCCCCCAACTTAGCCAAATATATTGTCTTTTCGATTACACCCTATCGTTTTGCTTTGCCTGTCGAACAGGTACTGCGAGTGATTCGTCGTCCTGCTTCAAGTGGTCAACCTAACGAAACTGGGCTACTGCAAATTGATCGCTACGTTATCAAGCTCTTGGATCTTCATGAATCATTACAGGCTAGTGCAACGGATTCGCTGCAAAATCGATCGATTTTAGTGATCATCCATAATTTTCAAGGACACCTGTATGGCATTCCGATTGGTACTCCTCCTGATCTAGTAGAGTTGTCCGCTGCGCTAGTGCATTCACTGCCAGAACTCAATAGCCACTCCAGTATGCCTGAACGCATCAGTTATGCAGTAGCCACCTTACAATCGACAACGGTACCTATCTTTCTCCTTGATTTACAACGAGTGCTGACAATGGAGATTCCTAAACCTCGCTTATTAATGTCATCTACTCCTAGCACTGCTCAAGTAGGGGAAGTTGATGGTGGGGAGTCGGGAGTCGGGAGTCGGTAATAGACTACCAATTTCAATTACCGATTATCAACTTCAATAATGCACTACAACTGGAGTGCCGATCGTCGCCCAATTGAATAGCCATTCAGCATGATCTACGGCAACATTGACGCAACCATGACTAACTGGTGTGCCAAATGAACGATGCCAGTATGCTCCATGAATACCATAATTACCGTCATAGTACATCACAAACGGAACATCAGGAACATCATAATCATCCCCTTGCATCCGTGCTGTGCGATGTTTTGATTGCACTGTAAATGAGCCAACTAAAGTGGGATGGTCGTCTGTTCCGGTAGAAACAATAATGGCATATACTGGTGTTCTTCCTTCCCAAGCAATTAAGCGCTGAGTAGACACGTTGATCTCGATCCAGCGAGTGTTTGTGTACTGTAGCTCCGTCATGCGTTGAGCAATCCAAGTTTGTGCCTCGACAGGTACAACGATCGCCTCCCCAACTGTAATTGATAAACTCAAGCACAAACTTAATAACATCCTCGCACTCCAAGGATTGATCCACGAACGAGAATGGATTCGGCGTTTCATGATAATTAATTTGTGGTTGCTACTTAGTTGATCGCGTTCATTCCTACCCATCCTGAAATTTTTTACAGAATGTTTAACCAGCGTGCCTACTCCAGATATAGCAGGTTTTATTCTCTAGATCTACAGAATTTCATCGGGGTTGATGCTCATCGATCGCAACTGCTCAGCTAATCGATTAGCGCGTTGGCGTTCCTTACCGGATACCACAGCAAGTCACCTGCCACAAACCCATCTGGGCTCGGCAAACAACCAATCTAAGTTTTGCTGAATCGTGACAATCCAACGAAACTGCTCGGTGTTGTCTGCCATCTGGTTGCCGTCACTGTCTGGGTAGATAATTTCTGAATGGAATCAATTGGCTTCAGCACTCAGAGAAATCCAAACTGGAAGCAATTAATTTTGTTAAGTTGATCTAAGTATGCCTGAGGGGATCGATCCTACCTTGTATATTAACGTTGAGTATCCTCCAGGTTATTAGACTCCTCTCTGCCACTCGCAACGGGTTTCTCCTCGGCAGACAGATCTATGCTGTTTTGAAGCAATAGAAATTAGGTCTGCATCGGACTTTTCTTACACTTTTAAAGTTAGATATTGGATTATTTGTGAAAACCAAATTCAAGGGTCAGCCTCCAGTTGATAACAACGGAGCAGCGGACGGAATTATTGATAGGATTGTTGAACTCAGCGAAGTTAGGGTAGAACAAGGACAACGTGATCAACACCCGAAGCAGCACGGCTGTGTTTGGGCGGAATTCACCATATTAAAGCACCTGCCCAAGAAACTCAAAGTTGGAGTGTTTGCAGCACCCCATACTTTTCCAGCTTGGATTCGCTTCTCGAATGGTCAAGCTCAGAATGACTCTAAGGGAGATTTGGTCTACGGCATGGCCATCAAACTTATGGGAGTGAAGGGCAAGAAAGTTCTAGAAGGTGAAGAGCAAGCGGAAACTCAAGACTTTGTGTTATCTACACTACCTGCTTTTTTTGTTAACGATGCAGAGGATTATGTCGAGTTGCTTGAGAAGCGTAGAGCGAATAATAGTGAATCGATGGCATTTGCTCAGTTTCTTGTTCCTAGTTGGAGTCCACTGCAATGGCGCTGGCGCGAGGCTCAGATTCTATTACCCGCAGGGTTGAAGAAATTTTTTGGAAAACCAGCGAGTCCTCTAGAAATTCCTTATTGGAGTGGAACGCCCTATCGTTTGGGATCTCAAGCGATTAAATTTTTTGTCAAACCTGCAATCGAGAACCACGGAACTCAATCATCGAAGAAAGACTCCGATTACTTGAGCAAAGCGATGGTCAACCATTTGACGTATCGATCGGCTGAGTTTGACTTTTATGTGCAGCTACAAAATGAAATAAATCCCAACCGCACGCCTGTAGATGATCCAAGGATTGTGTGGAAAAACGCTGAGACGTATCGCGTCGCAAGGATACGCATTCCAGCACAGATATTTGACCTTCCAGAGCAAAGAGAATTCGGTGAGAATTTGTCTTTTACACCTTGGCACTGCTTGCCAGAGCATGAACCACTTGGTGATATTAATCAAGTACGTAAGGATACTTATCAACATACTTCAAAACGTAGGCATGTCCAAAGGAACCTATTGCCTCAAGAACCGACTCCGGATGCTTTTACTCCTCAACTACTAGATTCAGTCATGCTGAGCGATCGTTCTGTGCAACAATACCCCTTGACAGTTGTTGTTAAAATTCGAACTGATCGTAAAGCTGATCTTGAAGCGATTTTAGAAAGCCGAATCAAAACTATCAACTACAAGTCTATTCAGGAACGACTGCTTTGGTTGTACTGGTATCAGAAGTTAATCAAAGAAGTCGATAAAAGAGAAGAATTTAATCCTTGGATGATTCTGCGAGCGTGTTATTTAGCGTTTATCATCATTGAAGACAATGAAATTCGATCGCGATTTAGAGACTCGAATTTGACTCATTTTTCTCGATTTGTAATTTTAGAAGACCAAGGAACGTTGAAGGGATTAGAGCCACATCTGTACTTCAGTACCAACTATGATGGCGCGTTTGAAGACTATATTCAAGAACTAATTGCCCTAATGGGCGATAAGCTCGACAAGATTTTCGAGTGTTGCGAAGGCTACACTGTAGGGTGGGCATTGAACCCCGCTCGATTAACTCGCTTCATTCGCTCGCATTCATTTCAACCGGAAAACGTGTTTTACAATGCTTATCAATTCACCCAGTCCAAATATGGTCTATCCGTTGCAGCGATACGCCAGAACGCTGAAATTTATGCCATACTAAAACGGCTTTTACAGTACTTTGACAGTCTAGGTTTTAAGCTGAGTTTACTAGATTTTTATAGTATTTCCTTACCTGCCAGCTTGCCAGCACCAAGCATCTGGTCAACCATAATAGAAACAGTCAAAAAGTTAGTGGAGAAAAGGAGTGATTCCTTATTAGGTGTTGGTTCCAAGCTGCTGCAATTTCTTCTAGGAATTAACTCTAATCGACCCCCTGATCTTGTCAAAATTGTAGAACTCAATGAACAGTTTGACTTACCAGGATTTAAAAGAAACTTGAAGACACTTACCGCTTTAGAAGACAAGATTACACAAAATCAAATAACAGTACTAACTCCACTAAAAACCTGGAGGTTACCCTATGGAATCGAAGTCGATTGGTTTTATCGGATTGCGTTGACAATTGTTTTGTTTTTGCTAAAACGGGGTGCTCCTAATGGGCTTCCCAAACTAGGTACAATCCATTTAGCACGGTGGGTAATTGTAGATTTAGAAACACAGGTGAACAAGCGTCGTCGCAAGGCTTCCTATTTGCTGTTTGAAAGCAACTACGATGAAGCTTGGGATGCTTATATTGATGATTTTGTTAGGTATACAAGAGACGGAATGAATGTGATTTGGGGACCCTGTGTTGGATTTCCTGAAACGGGTGCTGACGATATTGAGTGGTTTAAATATTACATCCGTCAGCATCAATTTCCGGCTCAAATGTTTTATAGTGCTCATCCAAATCTATCGATTGGGCAAATTCAACGCGATCGAAAAATTGGCGAACGAGCAATACAACTGCTCAATTTTCTGCAACACGCAGAAGTGCAAAGATTTCTTACAAACCTATAATTGTTCTCATCTCAAGTTAAAGTTTTAAGAAAAATGAATTTGCAAGACAAAGATCAGCCGTTACAGCAATCAATCAACCTAGAAACTGGAGATATTCAAGGAATTATTATTAGTGGCTTTAAGTATTTGCCATTCTCTCGCTATCTGTTTTTACAGATCGATAATCCGGTACAAGCAAGAACCTGGTTGAAGAAAATTTGTCCCGCTATCACTACAGCAAAAATAGAACAAACTCGCGCTCGTCGTGACCCTGCTATTAATATTGCCTTTACGCATGTAGGGTTAAAACAGTTGGGACTGTCAAATGAGGCATTAAATACCTTCCCACAAGAATTTATTGAAGGAATGGCAGCACCGTATCGATCACGGCAGTTAGGAGACGTAGAAAAGAGTAAGCCAGAAGAGTGGGAAAAGCCTTGGCGCAGAGAGTGGACTAAAACTTTAAACCCAGAGGACTATCAAGTTGCAGAACAACGAATTCATATCTTGCTCATTATCCAAGCAGCAGATCATTATCAGCTAGAAAAGTGTTGCGAAGTTTACTTGAAGCAATTTGACGACTCAAAGAAATCAGATTTGAGTCAGGCTGGGCGAATTATTTATAAGCAAGATGGCTATCAGTATAAACCTAGCGAATGTGGGCAGAATAAACCCGATCGCTACTTCAAAGAACATTTCGGATTTCGTGATAGCATCTCACAACCTGCGATTGAAGGAAGCGGCAAGCTGCTAGCTCCGGGACAAGACTGTATCAAGGCAGGAGAATTCATTCTAGGTTATCCCAATGCATTAAGTACTAACACTAAGATTCATTTACCACCTACACCAATAGTTAAAACAGATTTCAATCATCTGAAAGTTTTGAGAGGTTCTCTCAGAGATTTTGGGCGTAACGGCAGTTACTTGGTATTTCGTAAACTGCGTCAAGATGTGGAGTTATTTCACAAGTATTTTGACCTGTTTGAAAAAGAAGAAAAGGAGTTGATGAAAGCTAAACTTGTAGGGCGATGGCCGAGTGGTGTACCCCTTAGCTTGTCGCCCGATCGCGATCCACTAGCAGATGCAAACGGTGACGCAAAACTGATCGAGGAATGGGAGGCAAAGCTCAACGATTTTTCCTACCGAGACAAAGATGCTTCTGGCTATGGATGTCCACTGGGTGCTCACATCCGTCGAGTCAATCCACGTGATTCGTTGGGAAATGAACCTGAAGAGTCAATCAAAACGTCGAAGCTCCATCGAATTATTCGCCGTGGCGCACTTTATGAAGATACAGAAGGTAGAGAAAAGGGGCTATTGTTTATCTGCATCAATGCCAACATTCGTCGTCAGTTTGAATTTATCCAACAGAGTTGGGTACAAAGTTCTAACTTCAATGGGTTATACGGAGAGATTGATCCCCTAATTGGTAAAGATCCCAAAGAAGCACGACGAGAGATGACGCTTCAGCAAGAACCAATTCGGCAATCTTTGCAAAATCTCCCCACTTTCGTCACAGTCAGAGCAGGCGGATACTTCTTCTTGCCAAGTATTTCAGCGCTACATTTCTTAGCAGAATTTAGTATAGGCAATGAGTAACAGGCGATAGGATGATTTTTATCACTCAGTTTCTATACTTCGATCGCTCCTAAGTTACACAAAGTTGCTTTTTGTGCAGTGGTTAACCCGGTGATTCCTGTAATATTCATATGTTCATAGGGGCGGTTATCTCGTAGTGTTTTGATGAGGTCTCCTGTCTGTGAGTCCCAAAGTCTAATCATGCCATCTTGCCCGCTACTTGCAATCATTGACTGATTTTCTAAAAACGTTGCAGTATAAATCTCACCTATGTGCCCGACCATAGTTACGAGGCATTCACCAGATTGAACATCCCATAACGATACGGTTTTACCGTCGCTGCCACTTACCAACTGTTGTCCGTCTGCGCTAAACCGTACAGACCAAATTCGGCCATCGCAGGTTAAAATCCGTAAACATTGACCCGATTGCACATCCCATAGGCGAATAGTTCGATCGTGACACCCACTTGCAAGCATCTGACCATCTGGGCTGAAAGCAATTGACCAAACTGCGCTGTCATGACCTTCCAAGATTTTGAAACATTTGCCAGATGGAATATGCCACAACCGTACAACTTTATCATCGCCGCCGCTTGCTAAAATGTGTGATATTGCGCCAGCACCGGCAGCGCGATCGGGATAAACACCACAAGCCACCGACCAGATTTGCCCTGGATGCTGAAGCGTTTCCAGACACTGCCCTGTTTCAACATCCCAAATTCTCACGGTTTGATCACTACAGCCGCTTGCTAACAGTCGATCGTCTATGCTGAATGCCACGGACATAACTAGGTTAGTGTGACCATACAAAACATGTAAGGGCTTACCGGTGTCCACGTGCCAAAGTCGAACTGTTTGATCGCTGCTTGCAGTGGCCAGTATGCGGCCATCTTGACTAAAAGCTGTACTCCAAATCCAGCTTTTGTGTCCAGTTATTGTTTTAATGCATTCACCCGATTGTATATCCCAGAGTTTCAATTTCTTGTCGTTTCCCCCACTTGCTAAAAGTTGCTGCTTAGAGTTGAAAGCAATCGTTCTAATTCCATCGTCATATCCTGTTAGGGTTCTTACCGATTGACCAGTTCTGACATTCCAGAGCTTGATCATGCTGTCATTACTACCGCTAATTAGCGTTTCCTTATCCGGATGGAATGCGACTGTCCAAACTCCGTTTGGATGTCCTCGTAAAGTGTTAAGACATTGTCCAGAAGCAATATCCCAAATTCTGACAGTTGTGTCTTGTCCGCCACTGGCTAGGGTTTGAGCATCGGAACTCAGGGCAAGAGAGGTAACTGTACTAGAATGTCCTTGCAGGTGACGGATACAAGTTGCTGTAGCAATGTCCCAAATTCTGACAACAGAATCACTACTGCTGCTAATCAACCAGCGTCCATCGGGTGTGAAGATAACCGATCGAACCCACCCTTGATTTTGAAATTCCTTTAAAGTCTGCCCAGTTTGCACGTCCCACAGGCGAATGGTTCGATCGTCTCCCCCGGCTCCACTAGCCACCCAGCGACCATCCAGACTAAATTTCGCATACCAGACCGTGCTTGTATGACCCTCCAAAACACGTAAACACTCACCAGTTTTGGCGTTCCAAAGTCGCACAGTGCAATCAGCGCTGCTACTGACTAGCGTTTGCCCATCTGGACTAAAGCATCCATACCAGACCCAATTGGTATGTCCAGATAGCGTGCGTAGGCATTGTCCAGTAGTCAAATTCCACAACTTAACAGTGTGATCAAAACTGCTGCTTGCTAGAAGCTGTCCGTTAGGACTAAAGGAAACCGAAGTGACCCAACTGTGATGTCCCACAAGGGTCAAGTGCTTCTGTCCATCAGTGGTTCGCCAAACTCGCACCAAGCCGTCCGAGTTTCCGGCAGCAAAAAACTGTCCATCTGGACTAAATGCCAGCCCTAAGGTAGCACTCAGCGCATCAGCAAAAACCGACTTCGAGAAATCTGCATTAGCAAAATTGACCTGATGCAGGGTTTTATCAATTAAGTAGGCTTGCCAAATACACAGAGAAGAACAGTCTAGCCCACTTAAATCAGCGTTCAACTCACCCAGCAAATTCAAAACATTACCGCCAACATATCCAGGTTGCAGAGGGGCTTCCTGTCTGAGCATCACCAACAAGTCTTTGAACTGCTGCTCGATCGCCTGCATACTTCCTAACTTCATTGTTAATTCTGTGAGAATTGGTTGAATGATCAGGCGAATTTGCGCTTGCCGAATATAATCCTTACTTTGCGCCTTGAGCAAGGCATAGTGCCTCAGTAGAGTTTGTTGTCGTTTAACGACCTCGTTGCATACGCCTGCAATAAGTTGATAAGTTATGTACTCCATGACAACCGGCTGAAGCGAGAGTTGCTTTGTTGTACGTTCGACTAAGCAGCGGCGGATTAGCGATTGCACTGCATCCAGCAGTTGTCGTCGCACCAGATCAGAAACAATATCCGCTTCCAACTCAGCTAGTGTAACTGGCTCACGATTGATTGCCAGCCAATACATTACTTGTTGTTCTGCTAGCGATAAGCGCTCAAATTGACGTTTGAGTAAATCATTGATATCACCAAATTGAAATTCGCCTTGTCGCAAATAGGGCAGCAATTCAGCAATGTCACCCTCTGCAAGTTCTTGGATTCCAGATGCAACAATTCGTAGTGCTAATGGATTCCCTGCATAATGCTCAAAAACTTCCTGCAATTCGCGATCGTCTGCACCATAACATCCTTTTGACTTGAAAATTTCCCAACCTTCGGACTGTGTTAGTCCTTTCAATTGGAGCGATCGAACGGGTGCATCAATACCTTCTAGAAACGATACATCTTTGGGTTTTTCACGACTGGTTAACAATACGCAACTCTGGTGTGATGACTCACTCATGCGTTGTAATAGACGACCATAGCCTTCATATTCTGAATTGTAGTGACCCGCGCAAGTGCCACTTTGTAAAGTAGATTCAAAATTATCTAACAGAACAAGACAGCGATGCTGATTCAGGTATTGAATTAGACGAGAAAGTCGCCCTTCTAAAGTATCAGGAAGATGGATTTCCTGTTGATTGGATAGGAACTGAATTAGTTCTTGGAGTAATTCCTCAATCGGCGGTGCATTCAGCAACGATCGCCAAATCACATACTCAAATTCACCCTGTATCTGTTCCGCCAACTTCACGGCTAGGGTGGTTTTGCCCATGCCGCCCATGCCTAAAATCACGATTAAGCGACAGCGATCGACCGTGATCCACTGGGTTAATGTCGCCAATTCATCCATGCGACCGTAAAACGTTGACACTTCGGGCGCTTCTCCCCAATCCTGCTGTGTTGCGGGGCGATCGACGTTAGTTACTGGCATCGCAGGTGGAGGTGAGGATTCCTCCAGCGGGGCAGCAACATCTTTCCAGTGCAGCAATAGCCTTGTGCAAAGCTCCTCAAAAATGGCGCGATCGACCGGTTTACCGTTGAGGAAATTACTAACCGTCGCTAAAGCAACTCCCAACTCTTCAGACAGTTCGCGTTGAGTATGAAATCTAGCCCGAACCGCTGCTTTTACGGTTCCAATGTGTACCTGATCCACTCTAAGCGATCGTGACATAGCTCTTCACCGATAGATTCCTGAATTCTGTGACGTTTCAAATAAATATAAGAAGGTCGATCGCAAGTCATAACAAGTCAGTCATTTTCAGGTTCGATCTCAGTCAGCAACAGGGTTTGATAAGAGCATCTTCAAACAACCTCTAAGAGATTCCTGAAGATGCATCGAGAGGTTTGCAGCCTATTTAGAATAACCGAGCAATTGGGTAGTGGGCCTCTCTACTCTGTAATTATTAATACCTTTGATTGTAATTAATACCTTCGATTGTCAATCTATTCACTTCGTAAAAACTCAATAAAAACTCAGGCATTCTCAATCACAAACTCAGTCATTGTGTTGATTTGATGAAAGTAGAAACGCAGAAGAAATAACCTTTCAGGTGGATGGCGTTTACCACATTATTCCTTCTCACTCTTGAGATCAGTACTTATTTCGGTGACATTACTATGAATCTACACTTCTCCTCTCCCTTCAACCTCATGATCATTCCGCTGGGAACCGTTGTGCTGTTAACTGCTCTATTTGGGGTTAAGCAAGTTGAGTCCCATTTCAACCAGGCTGATACTAGTCATACTGACACAGCTTTAACGGAGAATGCGCCACTCCAACCTGCCTTAGAAGAACCGATCGCCCCCGGCTCTAGTGCGTGGTGTGATGGACGGTTCCAAGATTGCCCAAATTAGTAGAGATAAAACAATAGCTTGTATTGAGCATCTACTCATCACTCTCGTCACACTTTCAATCATCGTATTCTTGGAGAAACAACCATGCGCCCTCAATCCTTGTTTCGCACTAGTGCTGCCCTATTGGTTGGTGCAACTCTGCTTTGTTCTAGCTCCGCGATCGCCACCCCCGATCAAGCTCGTGCTTATTTAGAAAATGCAGCTTATGACGAATTACCCGATTATGTTTTCTCAGGACGACCGTTAACTGGCTCAATTGCAGGAGGACAGTATACTCATCGAACTGTACGACTACGAGCAGGAGTCGAGTACATCTTTATGGCTGCCTGCGACGATTATTGTACCGATGTAGATCTATATTTATATGATCGCTACGGTCAAACATTACTGGATTCAGATAGCGACACAGATGATTATCCGATTATTTCGTTTACGCCCTCAAACACAGGCAACTATCGACTATCCATTCAAATGTACACCTGCTCAAATAGCACCTGCGGGTATGCGATCGGGACACTAACTCGCTGAGGTATGGTGACAGCAATTCAATCGTTTCGGCTCCCCTTCTCCCCCCTATGGCAGAGGGGAGTGGGGGATGAGGAGACAAAGAATATGGCAGTCAACCCAGTTCGAGCGTCTTAGGTTAACGATTTAGGTTAACGCTCGCCTTAAATTAAATAGTGACAAAATACGAAATAGTCGCCTGTTCCGGTGTAGAGCTTAATAGCTGAAAAAGAACGGTTTGCTGGCTGAAGAAGCTATCGCACATTGATAGCACAACGATCGATGGCTTGAATAAAGCTTAGATCACTAAGAAGCTAGCTAGTTTGAAACACAGCCGGTAACAGAGCTAAATCGAATCGAGAAGTATCCGCAGACGCTAGTTGTCCTTTTCATTCACGAAGATTTATCCGCAGAAACCTGATCCCAAGAAACTAGTTGAAAAATTTTACCTAGGTCTTAATACAGTCAGTTCAGTCCTGAATTTCTCAAAATTAATAGAGGCTGAACCAAGAAAATATTTGCTTGCTTTTGATGCACGGAAGCATTGCAGTACTTGGGTAAGCAACTGTGGAATTTGAGAGAAACTGAGCTTGATTAGTAGTGAAACAACAACGTTTAGCTAAACACCGTCAAAGCAAAATGAGCCGCTAGATAGCTGTAAATTCAGAACGGGTTAGGCTTTGCTATCTTACCCAACAGCAATGTTAAAGGGGGTTTCCAAAGCTAACGAATTCAACACGTCCTATCTACCTGCTTATTACACTGTTGTTGTTTTCAAAGTCATGTCTTCTAAATCGATCGCCTTTTCAAACGCTTTTTAAAGCGTGTCTAAGTTGCCAAATTTGCAAGCAATCGCACAATTTTTTTTAAGTTACTTGCAATTTTTGGTTTACAAACTAAGTCTTACGTCACTTATCTATCACCCATCATTTGGTGCACCATGGCACAAGTGTTACTTGCAACTACACCTGAAGCGCGTCAACAAATCTATCAATTTCGCTATCGTGTTTACGTCGAGGAGATGAACAAAAATCCTCGCGGAGCCAATCATGCTGAACGCATTCTCAAAGATGAATTAGACGATACAGCTACCTTGCTTTACCTGACGATCGATGGCGACATTGCGGCCACCCTACGACGTAATAGATTAAGTGAAACTCCCCTACCTAACTTGATCCACCGCGCTTTAGAAATCGAGCGGTTTATGGTGGCTTTTCCAAAGGATGTGCTTTCTTTTAGCTCTCGGTTTATGGTGGCTCCTAAGTATCGAAACTCTTCGATAGCGGGGGCGATCGTTGTTGAAGCGTATAAACTAGCCCGCGAACAAGGCATTCTGTTCGATTTTTCCCATGCATCACCTTGGCTGGTTCCGTTCTATGAAAATTTGGGGTTTCGTCGCTACGGCGATAATTTTCTGGATGTAGATGCTGGATTACAAATTCCATTAGTGTTGCTGCTAGACGATATTGCCCATTTGCAAGCGGTGCATTCTCCTATGTATCGATCGGCTCGTCGAGTAACCACACCAACCGTTACACGAGATTGGTTTCTTGAAGCCTTTCCTAAAGCTGCTGATTTCTTCAACACCTATCAACACTCGCCCGAAGAAGTTTGGGAATTTTGGTTGCACAAACAACAAAATCATTCTGATCAACCAGTGTCTATTTTTCAATCTCTCGATCGAGAGCAACTCAAAAAACTTTTGAGACAAGGATTATTTCATTCGGTGAAAGCAGGTGAGAACATCGTGCGGATTGGGGATATCCATAGCTCAGTGTTCGTTGTGTTGTCGGGTATCGTTCAACGCCAGAGCACCATTCATTCTAACACCACCACTACATCAGTACTTAATCCTCATCATTTCTTTGGAGAAGTCACCCTGTTTGCTTCGCTGCCATCCCCAGAACAAGTCACAGCCGTCACCGATGTAGAACTGTTTGTGCTGCCCAAACAAGCCGCTATGCGAGCGATCAAGACCATGCCCGACGCTATGTGTCAGTTCTTTTTGCAGGTCTCTCAATCGCTGTGCGAACGGTATGTTGCCAAAGATGTGACTTACGAGCGATCGACCGATTTATCTTCATCCAACATCAATCAAGCTGCTTAACCTTAGCCCCTTCTACCTCCCACCCATCTACTCATCTACTCATCTACTTATCCCACCCCATTCATAAGGAGAAAACTTGTGCAGGAAATTTTGCAGGTCATTCAAAAAGCCAAAACAATTTTTCGCCTCAAACTAGAACAAGTCGAGCAATCTGGCGGCTTAACCCTAGAACAATATGTTCGCTATTTGTCGATGCAATATCATCTGACGCGCAATGTCCAACGGCACTTCTTTACGATCGCAGGACATCCTTTGCTAGCTCATAAAGGCAAACTACGCGAATTTCTTGTCGCCTTCGGATTAGAAGAAGAGATGCACTACAAAATTGCCTGTAAAGATCTAGAAAATCTAGGGTATGACGTTTTACCCGTGCCATTGGACGTTAAATTGTGGTGGACGTATTTTGATTCAGTGATTCACTCGCGTCCGCTGGTGCGGCTGGGTGCAACTTGCATTTTGGAAAACCTTGGCGCAGGTGGTGGCGATGTCGTCAAGCGACTGATGAGCAACGCCCCATTTATCAACGAACGCACGTCTCGCTTTGTGCAAATTCACCTACACGAAGAGTTGCCCCACGGGGATTGGATTGTACAAACCCTGAAAGATGTGCCCCTAGACGTAGCCAATATTCGTGACCTGCGCGAAGGAGCCGAAACGGGCGCGATTCTTTATCTACGGATGGTAAATTGGGCATTGGGAACGGATTACCTGACCAACTGCATCCTGGAAGAACCCACCAATGCGCTTCCTTCTCAGGTGGCTTAATTCTATATCAGTCTGTTGGCTTTACAGAATCTTTAATAGCTGTCCGGAATTGGAGAAAACGATCGGGTATCCATTCATTGCATTTGAATTCCTTTCGATGGAAAATCTGTCATGAAGACAACCTCGCCTCAGCGCGTCAAGTTGTTCCCTAAGAATGTCTACGGTACGGTTGAGAAGCGTATCACCCCTACACAGCCAGGACGAGTGCGGTTTCAAGGCAGCACCTGGAAGGCTCGATTTTATGGAGCAGCGTGTCCGGTGCTGGTTCCTGGGGACGCTGTCAAAGTGGTTGGGCTAGAAGGAATTACCCTCCTGGTTCTGCCTAAAGGGGATGCATCCGACACCCCCGATCGGTAGTCGAGTCCGGCAACCTGCCGGTTGATTCTAATACGTCATAAGTTACTTCATACTACGAGTAGGGTGGGTAATGCTCACCCTACCCTATCAGCGTTGAAATGTCGAAACAACGATCGCAGCCTATTCGTATTCGTAAGCCATAGACTCCAAGGTTTCCATTTCGGGTTGCTCGAGTTCAATGGCAATTTCTGTAGATTCTGGTAGCGATAGCGGTACTGGTGGTAGAGCAGTTTTAGCTTTGGCTTTATAGGCAGCAGGATCGATGCGATTCCAATGCTCAATCATGCTCAGAACAAATCCTACTCCAAAGTAAACCAGGCTAACTAAAATGACCAGGTTGCAAGTGAAGTCTACAAGGGCTTCCACGATCGTGCTCCTAATCAACGGATATAACAACAGATATTTTGGAGGCAGTTAACTATTTCGTTAACTTGGCTACCATTCTCTAGCTTACTGTAGCCGAGGACGGCCAAAAATAGTCACCCCCTAACGAGAGATCGCCCCGTGTTTGTAGCGAATTACTAAAATCAGTTGCTCGTGAGGACAATTCTTGCCAATCTCGTTTAAAGTCACTGCTGCAATAGCAATTCAGAACAAGACCATGAGTCTAAGCGTAATTAAATTCTCTTCGGAAGATTGTGGACTTTGCCACAAGATGTCGTTTTATGATCAAAAAGTTGCTGAGGAACTTGGTCTAGACTTTGTTGATGTCAAGATGCAAGACACAGCCACCTATCGCAAATACCGCAAAATTTTGCTGGCCCAATATCCTGACAAAGCGGAAATGGGCTGGCCGACCTACATCATTTGTGATTCGCCTGACGGCGAATTTAAGATTGTGGGGGAGGTGAAAGGAGCACACCCCAAGGGGGAATTTCGATCGAAATTGCAAGAGGTAGTGGCGCAGATGAATTAGGGCGGCAGCTAATTTGCCGTGGCTTCAAAAAGGCTTAAAAAAGATTTAGCTGTTCGCTTTCCAAAGGAGTCGCCATTGCTTGCTTCTTTTCTAGTTTCTCTAACTCCGAAGCGGGGGTTTCAGAGGCGAGTTTGTGGGCAAAGCGGGTCGTTTCTGGCAGGCGATATTTGGTTGTGCAGCGCAACACATAATCGATCGCTGTTTCTAAACTCACCCGATGCCCCGGAGAAATGTATAGTGGTTTGGTTTTAGGGCGAGTGCGTAAGGCGGCTCCGATCGTCTCTCCTTTGTGCTGGAGCGGTTGCCAAGCGCCTTTTTCATCGAGTATGTCGGCATGGTTTCCCACCAACAGCGATTTAGCTACACCAATGCTAGGAATGTTAGTGAGCAACCCCAAGTGGCAAGCTATGCCAAACCGACGTGGATGGGCAGTTCCTTGACCGTCGCACAGCAATAGGTCAGGTAGAATGTGCAATTTTTCCAATGCATCCAATACGGCAGGAACCTCGCGAAACGACAGCAGCCCAGGAATATAGGGAAAGGTGGTAGGACGACGGGCGATCGTCTGTTCCTGTAACTGTAGACCTGGAAAGCTTAAAACAGCGACAGCTGCCCGAGTGGTATGACCTGCATCTTCAAACCCCACATCTACGCCTGCGACCGTATCAATGCTCTGGAACTGATCAAGCGTAATGACAGCCTGCTGCAAGGATTGCTGGAGGGCGATCGCTTCCTCTGGTGTTAAATTCCAGTCGTGTTGATGATGCAAGTCCATAAGCTAAAAGCAGATAAGAGCATTAAGCCTACCTTACCTGCTTTCACGTCACGAGTTAATCTTGCAATAGAAAGAAGCTGCCACTGAGCTTAGTTAGCCGCGCCGACCAATGCCCACATAGCGGAATCCAGCTTTCTCAACCACGTCTTGATCCAAAAAGTTACGACCGTCAATGATGATTGGTGTAGTCATCAACGTCGCCATCTTGGCAAAATCAAGGCTGCGGAATTGTTTCCAATCTGTCACCAACACCAACGCATCACAGCCATCTGCCAACCGCTCTGGGTCAGTTTCTACTAGGACGTTGGACAAGCCGTGCCGCATTCCACTCTGAGATACCAGTGGATCAAACGCTTTCACCTTCGTTCCCAGCCGATGCAGTTGTTCGATGATGTCGAGAGCGGGCGCATCGCGCATGTCATCGGTATCAGGTTTGAAGGTCAAGCCCAATAAACCAACGGTTTTACCCTTGAGGATTTTCAACACTTGTTGCAGTTTTTCCACTGCTAGCAGGCGCTGTCGTTGGTTCACACTGACCGCCGACTTAAGCAACTGCGCTTCATAGCCATAATCGTCAGCAGTGTGAATCAAAGCAGACACATCTTTCGGGAAGCAGGAACCGCCCCAACCAATGCCAGCTTGCAGAAACTTGTTGCCAATGCGCGAGTCCAGACCAATTCCTTTAGCCACTTGCGTCACATCTGCGCCTACCCGATCGCAAATGTTGGCGACTTCGTTGATGAAACTGATTTTGGTGGCCAAAAAGGCGTTGGCAGCGTACTTAATCATCTCAGCTGAGCTTAGGTCAGTCACAAGAACGGGAACCGTTGGCAGGGATTTGTCTTCGGCAAACTCCCGCGACACGATCGGCGCATATAGTTCTTTCATCATCGAGATAGCCCGCTGACCGTTGCTACCGAGCACAATGCGATCGGGGTTGAAGGTATCGTAGATAGCGCAGCCTTCCCGCAGAAATTCAGGATTGCTGACTACATCAAAATCAGCGGTGATTTCGGTAGCCGTTCCACCGCCCGCCGCCACGAGTTCTTTCTGTCGCTCTGCTACACCATCTAGCACCAGCATTCGCACCCAGTCTCCAGAGCCAATGGGCACAGTTGACTTATTGACAATAACTTTGTATCCACCGTTCAGGTGCTCTCCAATGCCGCGTGCCACTGCTTCTACATAGCGAGTGTCGCTTTCTCCCGTTGGTAAAGGAGGAGTGCCTACGGCGATAAACAAGATATCGCCATGGGAGACGCCCGCACCTAAATCGCTTGTGAAGTGAATCCGCTGTGACTGAATGGCTCCTTGCATCAACTCAGACAATCCTGGCTCAAAAATGGGAGACTGCCCAGACTGCATCAGTTTTACTTTCTCTTCGTTGTTATCAACGCAAACAACATCGTGCCCGATGTGAGCCAAACAAACACCTGTTACCAAGCCAACGTATCCAGTACCAATGACACAAACACGCATGGAAATCAGTTCCTTAAACAATGAGAGACAACATGGATTCGTTTCCACCTTCTGTCAAATCATGGTTGAACAGAAGTAGGACGGTTGTGCGAGGAGAGACGGCGGTCATCGTTCGACAATTGTTCTAACACAACTGTATTAAACCCGATCGCCTAAATTTGTAGGGGGGCTTCTGTTTTGTCTTTGTCAGATTGAGCCGCTTCAGTGAGCCGTGCCCGGAAGTCTTCAATCGTACGTTGCAGTCCTTCTTGCAGCGGCACGGTAGGTTGCCAATCTAGATGGGTTTTAGCTCGTGTAATATCGGGTTTACGGCGGCGGGGATCATCTTGGGGCAAGGGCTTAAAGTCGATCGCCACATCCGGGTTAACCATTTGCTGCACCGCTTGAGCCAGTTGCAGAATCGTGTACTCGTCTGGATTGCCTAAATTAACTGGGCCAATAAAGTCGCTGTTCATCAAGCGCATAATACCTTCTACCAAGTCAGAGACGTAGCAGAAGCTGCGGGTTTGAGACCCGTTTCCATAGACGGTCAAGGGTTGCCCGCGTAGCGCTTGCACCACAAAATTGCTGACGACTCGACCGTCGTTTTCCAACATGCGGGGGCCATAGGTATTAAAAATACGGACGATGCGGATGTCCACATCATTTTGACGATGGTAGTCAAACGCCAGGGTTTCTGCTACTCGTTTGCCTTCGTCATAGCAACTGCGAATGCCGATCGGGTTGACATTGCCGCGATATTCTTCGGTTTGAGGGTGCATTTCTGGATCGCCATACACTTCCGAGGTCGAAGCCAGCAGAAATCTAGCTTTCACCCGTTTAGCTAATCCCAGCATATTTAACGTACCCATGACGTTGGTTTTGATGGTTTTAACGGGGTTGTACTGGTAGTGCACAGGCGAAGCTGGACAAGCCAAATGATAAATTTGATCGACTTCTAAGCGAATGGGTTCGGTGACATCGTGCCGAATCAGTTCAAAGTTGGGATGATTAAACCATTTGAGAATATTGCGCTTATGTCCGGTGTAGAAGTTGTCGAGGCAAAGAACGTCATGGCCTTGCTCCATTAACCGATCGATAAGGTGAGATCCAATAAAGCCGGCGCCACCTGTGACTAAAATTCGCATAGTATTGGTTACTCTGTATACTCCAAGAATGTTCGGCAGACCGACAACGTCGATCTTTAGGGTTCCCTCTAGATTCAGGGTTCCCTCTAGATTCCAAATTCCTCGCACATTGCCAGAATCTTAAATTGATCTGAAGTTTGGCTAGGTTCGCCCTTTACGTTTACCAAATCTTTACCTGCTAAAACACTAGCAATCTGGACGACTGCTTATTTTGCAACCGCATATTCACGGAACTTTTAATATCCGCTTTAGTGGGTCAGGGCAGTCCAATCGAGCTTTTGTTCGCAAACTTCATCATCGTTGTGATAACACAGAACTTAATTTTTTGAAAGATTTAGAAAGATTTTTTAGTGAGAGAAAACTCACAATTTTTTTACAATGGCGGGTGGACCGGACTAGAACATAACCTGGCTAGAAATCGTCTTGAACGTTCGATCGCAATCTCCGCTGATATTGCATTCCTGGCAACATTGAAGCTAAATCCATCAGTTCAAGTTGAGACAGGACACTAAGCACGGTTCCAGCATCTAATCCGGTTTGTTCGACTAGCCAATCAACCGTGACTGGCTCTAGGGGCATGGACTGCAACACCTGCCGTAATTCTGGTGCAAGCTCAAGCCCAACCAAACTCTCTTCGGCAAACATAGTCAGTTGCGTTGAAGAGGATGGGGCAAGCGACACCGACGAGGCAAGGGGCGGCAAGTTTGGTAACAGTCCTAGCCCATTTAATAGCTCTTGTTCGCCTAGAATGACCTGAGCACCTTGGTTAAGCAGTTCTAAACAGCCTTTAGAACGAGAATTATCGAGTGAACCAGGCAAAACGTAGACCTCGCGTCCATAGTCATTGGCAAACCGAGCCGTGATCAGGGCCCCCGATCGTTCAGGTGCTTCAACAATTAGGGTCGCTCGGCATAATCCAGCAATAATTCGGTTGCGACGCGGAAAGTGAGAGCGATCGGGTTGTGTTCCGGCTGGATGCTCACTCAATAGCAACCCCTGCGAGACAATTTGTTCCGCGAGCTTGTGGTTAAACCAAGGATAGATCACATCTACACCCGTGCCTAATACGGCGATCGTCCGTCCCGCGGTCGCTAGGCAGGTATGATGGGCTTCCGTATCGACCCCTGCTGCTAAGCCGGACACAACGGTGAATCCAGCTTTGGTTAACGTGGCACTGAGTTTGCGCGTCCACCGTCTACCATAGTCTGAGGGTTTGCGCGTTCCCACGATTGCAATAGCCGGTAACAGTCCTTGATTTTCTGGGGGACTGACTCGACCGCGGAAGTAGAGAACGGGAGGCGGATCAGGAATTTCCCGCAGTAGCCGAGGATAATCTGGATCAGACAACGTCCAAAAGTTAGGGTTTGTAGTTTGATGCTGCTCCAAAAGCTCAACTGGATCTAGATTGCGCCGCTCAGCGACAATCGTTTCGGCTATTTGCCGCCCAACCCCGTCTACGGTCGCAAGCTCTGTTAACCCTGCATCCCAAGCTGCTTCAAGCGTACCAAAATGTTGGTGAAGGCGGCGAATGAGAATGGCCCCAATTCCAGGAATTTGCGACCAAGCAAGCCAGAAAGCCCGCTCTTGTGCCAATGATGTCTCCCTAGTAGAAAATAAACGCTTTGCTGAGAGTGTTTAGCCGGATGGATGAACGAAGAATCAAATCGAGATCTTGATCTACAGGATTCCCTGATTTTTCGACTAATATTGCAGATCGATTGAGATGAGCCGTCGCAGATTACTCTAGATGCTCACAGATAACCTCTCACGTCTTAAAGGCTTCAGAACTATCTTCATCAGCAACCCAAATACAGTATCGAACATCTCCACGAATGTATTCACTTGAACCATATGCACGTTTGATGAACTTATTAGCTGCTGGGTATTTCTGAGTAAGGTGGTGTGCTTCACTGCTACTAAATTAAGAGATTTCCACCTTCGACTGGCTTCCCACCTGCCTCAACTGGAAATCTGCCATCATCTGGTAATAAGCATTTTTCAATAACAACATTAGCTCCAGCCACCAAATACGCATTGATATTCTCAACTTCCTTAACAACCGTTTCCCCAGTCTCTTCCACCGCAAACAACCGCCGTACTTTCCCCATGTGATCCGAGATGCCCACAATCACCACCGTGACCCCGGCATTATGACTCGCCAGATTCGCCCACTTAAAGCTGGTATGGGCAAAGGCAATCTCATGCCCTGTGACAAAAATCAAGGGCCACAAAATCGGCACCTGCTGCCCCTGACAAATCGAATTCGTTGCCACAAATGCGGCTGCCGATGGGGTCTGGGTGTCGTAATCCGCCGCCTTCATGAACCAACCGGCCACATAATCCAGCGACTTCCAGGTTTTCGTTCGTCCCCCAGATACCAGCTTCGAATCATCCTTTTGCTCTGCCGATTGCCAGGTCGAACCCAAATAGGGTGGATTGCCGCAAATATAGGTTTCGCCCCCTCGTTTTCAAAATCAATCTCCGTCTGCTCCAAGGGTGTACTAAACAAATCATCAGCCACTAGCTTCACCCCCGTCCCCGTCGGTGGACACAAACTCAACCAATTCAACCGCAGGGCATTGCCACAGGTAATCCAGTTCTCATTCTTCAGGGGCAAAAACTCCGCCAACGCCAACCGCTGCCCCCGGTACAGCACATCGCACTGATACTCGGCAATGATCAACGCCAAGCGGGCAATCTCACAAGCAAAGTGGCGAATTTCAATGCCGCGAAAGTTAGTGAGGGGAATCTCGGAACGGCGATCGGGTTCTCCCCGGCGGCGGTTGATTTCGGCTTCAATGGCCCGCAGTTCCTTGTAGGCAATCACCAAAAAATTGCCCGACACACAGTCCGGGTCAAAGACGCGAATCCGAGCCAGCCGTTGCCGCAGGTTCAGTAGCTTGCGTGGGTTGTGTCTCCGGCAGCTTCTAGCTGTGCCCGCAGATCGTCCAAAAACAATGGATTCAACACCTTGAGGATGTTGGGCACGCTGGTGTAGTGCATCCCCAACGCGCCGCGTTCCTCATCTTCGGCAATGGACTGAATCATCGAGCCGAAAATATCCGAGTTGATCTGTTTCCAGTCCAGGTTGCCAATGTGGAGCAGGTACGATCGGGCGATTTTGCTAAAGCGAGGGACTTCCACACCCCCAGCCCCTCGCCCTCTCGGGGCGAGGGGAGCCGAACCTTCTGATCCCCCTTCTCCTGGCTTGGGAGTAGACCGAAGGGCGCGCGAAGCAGGGGTTAGGGGATGAGGGCTAGCCTGCCGAATTATGGATAATGCTTCCTCTACATCCCTTTCCACCAACTCACTGCTGACAAGAACCACCCTCAACCCCAGCGATTTCAACTATCTTCCCTTCCCGGTATTTCCGCTAGGCTACTCACGTTTTCTAACGCGATATCGGGGCAGGTGCGTCTGATGATGCCTGTGAGGACTTTGCCTGGGCCAATTTCGATAATGCGATCGATGCCTTTGTCAGCCAATTGCAGGGTGATTTCGCGCCAGCGCACCGATCCTGTCATTTGGCGAATCAATCGATCTTTGAGCACAATACCTTCGGTGACGGGAGTGGGATCAACATTAGATAGAATGGGTACGTGAGCCGCTCGAAAGGTAATAGCTTCTAGCGCTTGTTGAAATTCTGTCGCCGCTGCGGACATCAGTGGAGAGTGAAACGCGCCACTGACGTTGAGCTTCACGGCCCGTCTGGATTTAACATTAGCCAAGACAGATTCCACCGCTGCCTCGGTTCCCGAAATCACCACCTGTCCGGCATTATTGTCGTTTGCCAATACCACGTCTGGAGTTTGGGAAATTTGTTGCTCTAGCTGGTCGCGATCGAACCCCAACAGAGCCGCCATGATCCCTTCCGAGGCAGCATCCATCAACTCGGCCCGACGTTTCACCAGCCGCAGTCCAGTTTCAAAATCAAATACTTTAGCAGCATAGAGCGCCACAAATTCACCTAAACTATGCCCTGTCATTAATTCAGGACGTTGCCCTTGCTCCCACATCAGATCAGCTAAGATGCTTTCGATCACATACAGACAAGGCTGGGTGTAGAGGGTTTTGGAGACCTTATCGCCTTCGTCTTGGCAAACCGCCGGCACAGACCAGCCCAATATTTGTTCAGCTTGCTCAAACTTGGATTGGGCTTCAGGGAATTCATACAGATCAGCACCCATACCGATTGCCTGCGAACCTTGTCCTGGAAACACCCATGCCGTCTTAGTCATAGCAATTGCAGAAATAAGGGTATACAGCTTTGTAGCCAGACCTACATTTTACGGCACTAGCAACCAGCCCTATGCGAAAAATAGCCTTTCCTTGATAGCAACTCTAGAAATCAAAGTAAATATAGGGTGGGGCTTCGTTGGGAGCTAGTAGCCAAGCGGCAAACAAACAAATGGGAATCAGCAGCATCTTGATCGATAGGTGCAGTTGTAGCTTCAGATGCCGGTGGATAAAGTAAGCGATCGTCATAGCGACCAGGAGCAGCCCCAACAACAACGCCAAGTGCAGGCGATCGGTTTGCAGCGTCTCCACATAAACCTTTTGCGCAAATTGCACATCGGCGGTGTGCCCAAACAAGCGTTGCACCACGCGCCCAGACTCGCGCAGATCGGGTAGGCGAAAGAAGATCCAAGTGGTGAACACCATCGCTTGGGTCAACATCCACGCCAGCAACACACCAGGGACAGAATGCCACCACCCCTGTAAAAGTTGCCACCGTTTAGACAAGGCATCCGTGAGGCGATGTAGAACCATCGCCAGTCCATGCAACCCACCCCAAACCACAAACCCCCACGCTGCTCCATGCCAAATACCGGTAATTAACATAACAATGAGCAAATTGAGACACGTGCGCAACAGCCCTTGGCGCGACCCTCCCAATGGAAAATAGAGATAATTACGAATCCACTCGCCCAAAGTCATATGCCAGCGTCGCCAAAAATCGGCAATGTTGGTACAAAGGTAGGGGAAGTTAAAGTTTTGCGGCAAGTCAAACCCCAACAACAAAGCACTCCCTCTTGCTACATCTACATAGCCACTGAAATCTAGGTAAAGCTGAAAGCCATAGGCAAAGGTCGCTAGCCACAGATCCCCACTGCCAGCCCGCTCCACATTTCCAAAAATTAAATCCACGACCGTTCCCAGATGATCGGCAATCAGCAGCTTTTTTACTGCTCCGCACGCAATCAGCCACAGTCCCTCGGTGAGTTGACTCGCGGCGGGAAACTTCAACGTTTGGATTTGCGTGGCAAAGGGATGAAAGCGGGTGATAGGCCCTGAAATGAGTTTGGGAAAGAACAGCTTATAGGCAGAAAATCTTAGGAAGCTTTTCGTGGCGGGTGCACCGCGATACACGTCTACTAGGTAGGCAATGCACTCAAAACTAAAGAAACTTAGCCCTAGTGGCGCGATAATGTTGGCGCGAATCCAGTCGGCATGAGTTTCGGCCAGTGTCCACTGCAAGCCGCCGCCGATCGTCTCTAACAAAAACGGTACGTACTTAAAGCCAACCAACAGCAGCAGGTTGAGAATAATTCCTACCCACAACAACTTCAACCGCCGCCGATCCCAATCTTGTTGAGCAAACTGCCAGCGATCGTTCTCAATGCGCCAATCCATGGGTGCACCGATCGCCCGCCCCACATAGTATGTCACCAAAGTGATCATCATCAGCATCGGCACATACTGAATTTGCAGCGAACTGTAGAACACCAAACTGGCAATGACCAGCACCCATAGTCGCAGCGATCGTCCTTCGACCGACCAATAGATGCCGAGAATACTGATGAGGAATAATCCGTAGACAATCGACAGAAAATTCATAGTGGGGAGTGAGGAATGGGAAGTCGGGGGTCGGGTTAGGGTTTATCCTTTCTTCTTAACGGCACAAACGGCGCAAACTGACCAGCGTTGCAATTCTCCGGGGGGGGTGGGGCATTGGCAGCGAGGGCAAGTGGGCAAATGGCGCGAGCGATCGCGAACGATAGCAGACCAACGTTGAAAAGCGGTTTGTGGGTCACAGATAGAGGGGGACAGGGAAACGGGGTGTACCGAGGCGATCGAAATTCGACTGGGATGCTCCTGCCATAGGATAGAAGATTCTGAACTGGTTGTGTAGGTTTCTCGTCGCCAGCAGGCCGTGGAGAATCGAATATCGGTAATTTGATAGGAAAGACGAGTATTCAGCTTTTCTAAAATCCGCTGCCGTTCAAATGCCAGGTTCTGGGCCCATACCGCGCTAGAGGTTGCCACTTGAAGAACTTGGCGTTGAATACTAACTGGCTGAGTTTGAGCCGCCACCACACTACCGACAACATCACTCCAACACTGCAAAAGCTGGCGAAACTGTTTACGCTTCTGCCAATGGTTGTGGTCTTCAAAGCCACCGAGAACTTGCTGAAGGGACGAGAAGGGCATAGAGCAAAAGCAAGAATCAAGATAAGTCAGGTTTAAGGATATAGCTTTAAACCAAAAAAATAGGCTGAGTATAGAGTCTAGAAGAAAGTTTTTTTGAAATTGACGCTACATATAATCACATCTGAGCTATTGTATGGTTGCCTATTCAAATTCTCGCCAGACTTTACCAATGAGGAGATGGCTACGGTTTAGGTTAGCGGAAGCTTTACCTAAATAGTTCCCCTTCATCAATAAATCTTCAATCAATGCATTGATCACGTCTTTACTGACATCACACTGACATCACCTCGCCGCATCGATTAGCAGGAGTTCTGAAAATGTCGAAAGGTTCCTCCACTCTTTTCTCTCAAACCGCCACGGCTAATCTGGCTTGGGTTGGTCTGCATCCAGTCCTGCAAGCAGCATTAGACAGTTTGGATATTGAACTAAACGAGGAGTTAATTCGCTATCGCCGGCAACGCTATCGTCAAGCTAGACAGGCAGAACCAGAGCAGATTCCTGTTTGGCAACCGCCGATCGTCTCTGCGCAGACACCCCCTCAGTCTCGATCGCTTCAGCTTCCCTTTACCCGTGGCACGTCGGTGCAGAATGTCATGAGTCGTTTGCAGCAGACAGCTACACTAGATGAGTTAGATCTAGAAGATGATTTAAATGCTCAGGTTTCTAACGATGGTGTCCGCAGTTCTGTTACTGCGAATCCTGTGCCGGAACCACCTGAATCGATCGCCCCGCAGTCAATGGAACTGCCAGAAGCGTTGGCAGCGGGGTTATCTCAGCATTCGACAACGCCTCAAGGCACAACCTTTCAACCGGAAACCCCTCCAACTGACGTACCCTTGGCGGCGGCTTCATTTGATTCCGTTGATCCCGACTGGGAAGAGTTAATCCAAGCAGCGGCAAATCCAAACCCAGTCAATGTGGCACCAGCATCAGAGTTTGAATCGACATTTAATTCCGACGATTTTGAGGCCGGCTTTAATTCAACAGCAGAGGATTATTTACGATCGAATGAAGAATTACTGAGAAGCATTGTCGAAGAATCGGCTCAGCAACAATCTCGCCAGGAAGCAAATTTACTCGATTCATTATTAACTCCGCTTGGTGTTGGGTCTATGGCGCTGGTGCTGCTTTCAAGTGCCACCTTGGGTTACGTCATTATGCATCCGTCTAGTCTCGATTTCCTGTGGTCGTCTAAGCCAGCTAGCCAGTCCGATCGGATGAGCAGTGGTTCGGAGCCGTTTGCTTCACCGCTGATTCCTGACTCGCCCAATCTAGCGGCCGACGAGTTTGTTGATTTGAATGTGAACAACCTCAGCACTCTTCCTAGCCATCAAGAACACCGATCGCCAT
This sequence comes from Thermocoleostomius sinensis A174, assembly GCF_026802175.1. Taxonomy (NCBI): domain Bacteria; kingdom Bacillati; phylum Cyanobacteriota; class Cyanophyceae; order Oculatellales; family Oculatellaceae; genus Thermocoleostomius; species Thermocoleostomius sinensis. The sequence continues at coordinate 1,346,330 of NZ_CP113797.1, forward strand.
TGCCGCCTACAACAAATTCTGGGCATTCTGTCCTAACTCCTACCGTTGCTCCCCCGCCAACGACACTAGATTCTGCTCCTGTTGCCCCAAATTCGGGGTTGGAATCCCCTACTGAGTCTGCCCCGGCAGGTATCTCTGAATCCTTGCCATTGATAGAGTCTGCCCCTGCATCTGCACCTATCTATGTTGCACCTGAGCCGCCGATCGTAGAATCCGCGAACTCCACTGCCCCGATTGCGGTATCGCCACCCGCCTTGCCGACTCCGACTGACACTAGAGATCCGGATGTCGCTACAGCCCCCGCCTATCAACATTCGATCGATTCATCAGGAACTGGAGCGACATCAGCCCAATCTGCTGGAATCTATTATGTTGTCGCCCCTTACAGCGGCGATTCCAGTTTGCAGCAGGCTCGTGAAGCTGTGCCCGATGCCTATGTACGCAATTTTGCGGCAGGGGCCAGTGTGCAGCTTGGCGTTTTCAATAATCAAGAGAATGCTCAAGAGTTGCTGCAACAGCTTGCAGCGGAAGGAATTTCAGCAGAAATTTATCAACCATAACTGAGGCGATTGATGGTTTGATCACGAGCGCCTTGAAACCGATCGCTTAAACCACCAGATACATTCTCAAGCTGCTCGTCCGTTTTTGGTTGCTCTTGTCCACTCATCGGTTCATATCCTCAGATGTGCTGGATTTACTGCACAGTGTTATGGAGCGATTGGGCTATGGGGCACGCAACAGTACCCATCCACGGGGGATGACTTCAAAAGACACTGATGAAGACGAATTGAATCTAGATGAGTTGCACCAAATGTCTCAAGGAGCCAACCGCTTTACCTGGCTGTTAAAACGCTTAGGAATTGGCAGCAGTCGAATGTAGCACCATGGACGATCGCATAATCAGGTCTCGCATTCAGATACCACAACTAGCACAAACAGACCATATCTTTAGACTCTCATTTACGGGTAGAGCGATAGCGAATGATTCTAAGAGCAGCAATTTTCGTCAAGAGTCGCTGGAACAGATCTCTTCTCCTGAGCAACTTGCTCAACTGATGCAAGTTGTTAGTGCAAAAAGTTGGATTCCATTAGCCAAACTCAGTATTTTAGTGGGTTTGGCATTAATTTGGAGTGTCGTAGGCTGCATTTCCATCACGGTAACTTGCCAATCACTCTGTTCCTTTTACTTCCCTAAACCTCCATCTCTACACCAACTGAGGCTTGAAAGCGTTGCCTAGCGCCTCGTTTAGAAACGACTTTAGCGGGAACCCCCACCGCCACAGAATAGGGAGGAATATCTTTTGTTACGACAGCCCCGGCTCCAATGACACTTCCTTCACCAATCGTCACACCGTCCAGGACACGAACTCCTGATCCCAGCCAGCAATCATCCTCGATGACAATACCTTCACAGCGAACTCCTTGTTGATTGATAGGACGGGTAGGATTATCAAAAATATGATTGTTAGCATAAATGCCGCTACCGGAAGCAATCAAACAGTTTTGACCGATGTGAATATTACCGGGACCTGCCATGCAGACATAGGGCCCAATATAGGTATGCTTGCCAATAGTAATCGTGCCGCCGATCGCTTGAATGTGAACGCCTTGATCTAGCCTGACCTTATCGTGAAGAATCAGCTTACTGCCAGCGTCCCAGCAGTTAAGTAACGCATGACGGCAAATGCTGACTCCATACCCCAGTTCAATCGACTGTGCACACACCAGTTGCACCGCAGGCTCGATGTCTACGTCTCGATCTAACTTGCCTAGAATCAGACGATAGAATTGCTGCCGCAGGTTTTTGCCGATCGACAGCGGAATCGCCCCAAACAAAGCCATTAAAATGGCGGTCTTTTGCTGACGATGAATCAAGTTGGAGTAATCCAGAGATAATGCCATGATATAGGCCTCCGTTAAACGCTAAAATTCGGAATTCAAATCGAAGTAATCAATGAAAATTTGACTGCTATTTGGATGAAGCAGTGAAGATTTTTATGATCTTTCCGTCAATATTGAATGACACAGAAAATGGCTGAAACCATTGACGCAAAACTTTGCTAGCGCTGAATAGCAAGCGTAGATTAGAGCATGTTTCCAAACAACCTATCTAACAAAGCTGTAGATATGCTTATGAAGCAAAGAACAACAGAGAAGGAATAGAAAACAGTTCTTCCGTTAACCTTTAATGCTTCTAATGCTTCCAGCAAGCTTTGATCAGATGATTTATCAGAAATAGCCCCTTCGAGTGCAAGAAGACGTATCATTGAAGAACACTTTCTGTCATGCAGCAGTGTAGGGCGAAAGCTCAATTGATAGAAACCCAGGCGAAAGCTGCATCGAATTGATTCTTCTAAAACCCAAGTATCGTTGGGTTATTGAAAAAATACTTTGAACTTCCTGAATATTTGAAAATCTAGGCTGATATTCCGTTGTTCACGGGGGAGTTAACCCACCAGGAATTCTAACAGCATAGACCGTCTGTAGTACCAACTTGTACACTGCCAAAAGCTTTCCTTTCAACAAAGGCTGATGAGCTAGAACCAGGAAAATCGATTGGATAGAATTTTGTTTAGGCATGATCAATCGTCCTTGGCTACGCTATTGTGCAGTGTTATTTTATAGGCAATGTAAGCAATCGTTAGCTTTGTAGAAGCTGAAAATGTTTTATTGATTATAGAGTAACACTTGAAAACTCTAGTGTGATTTCAACTTCGATTTTTGATTCAAGCTTTACGTGAATTCACGAGTGACTTCAAGAAACCTTTAAAGTTCTGCGATTCATTGAAGGGTAAATTGAGAATAAAGTGACGTAGCTTTACTTTTTTTAAAATCTATGTTTACAAAAAGACCAACTTAGGCAGTCGGTCTTTGTTAATAATTCACCGGAGTATTACTGACTCGATCGATGAGTCGTCTTTCGTTCCAACAGTGCTTTACCCACTAACGTAACGACTGCCAAACAGGCGAGTAGCACCGCAGCAGTATAGGCAGACTGAGTGTGGTACTGCTTGTAGGCTTCTTCAACATACAGAGGCAACGTTTGAGTTCGACCCATAATGCTGCCGGATACGACCGCCACGGCCCCAAACTCCCCCATGGCTCTAGCGTTGGTCAAAATCACTCCGTACAACAAGCCCCAGCGAATCGAGGGCAACGTGACGCGCCAAAAGGTTTGCCACTCGGAAGCGCCCAGTGTTTTTGCGGCTTCTTCTTGATCCGCTCCCATCTCTTCCAGGACTGGAATCACCTCTCGTGCCACAAACGGCATTGACACAAACGCTGTTGCCAGCACCATTCCCGGTACTGCAAAGATGATTTTGACATCGATCGCATTCAGCAAGGGCCCGAACCAGCCATTCCGACCATACAGCAACACTAACATCAAACCCGCCACGACTGGAGACACCGAAAAGGGCAAATCAATGATGCTAATCAACAACGCGCGTCCGGGAAATTTGTTGCGGGCAATCACCCAAGCCGCACATAAGCCAAACACGGTATTCAGCGGCACAGCAATGACCGCCATCAAGAGCGTCAACTTGACGGCGTTGAGAAACGCGCGGCTCTTGAAAGTTGAAAAAAATCCATCGAGTCCACCACTAAAAGCTTGTACGAACACATTCAGCGCGGGAATAAATAAAATCAATCCCAGAAATATAAACGTGAATGCGATTAACGCCACTTTCACCCAACAGTGCGATTGAGATTTAGCAGCCGATGGAGGCAGGGAAGTGTAAGAACGTTGCCCCACAGTGACCGTATCCCTAACCGTATCAAGTGTCATACCGTCTTCCCCACGCTTGTAATAGATTGATCGCAAATAACATCACCAACGAAACCAGTAGCATGACCATGCCAATCACCGTGGCTCCTGCATAGTCGTACTGTTCTAAGCGCTGAAAAATTAACACTGGAGCAATCAGATCCTGAAATGGAATATTCGAGGCCACAATCACGATCGAGCCATATTCCCCCACCGCACGGGCAAATCCCAACGCCACGCCTGTCAGCACTGCTGGCATCAGAGGAGGTAACAACACCCGCCAAAAGGTTTGCCAACTCGACGCCCCCAGCGACCAAGCCGCCTCTTCAATTTCCGGCTCCACTTCTTGAAGCACTGGCTGCACCGTTCGCACAATGAATGGCAGTGAAATAAACACCATCGCCACGAACACTCCCAAGCGCGTAAAGGCAATCTTGATACCAAGGGGAGCAACCAACGATCCAATCCAGCCATTTTCGCTGTAGACAGTGGCCAACGTTAGACCAGCCACGGCAGTGGGTAACGCAAACGGTAGATCGATCGCCGCATCGACAAGGCGCTTGAGGGGAAACGTGTAGCGCACTAAGACCCAGGCGATGATTAGTCCTGCGAATCCATCCACGATTGCAGCAGCTAATGCTGTAGTGAACGTGACATCATAGGCAGACAACGCGGTTGGACTAGTGGCAATTCGCCAAATATCGGGCCAACTAAGCGTAAAAGCTTTCAGAAACAGAGCGATCGTGGGAACCAATAGCATCACAAACAGATATCCAAGCGTGATACTCCAGGGAATCGAAGGACGAGAAAAGCGGCGCGATTGTTTTTTGGGTGCAACTCCTGTTCGAGTCGTCAGGGGTGTTACCATCTCTCACCTTAAACGTTAAAAGTAATTGCAGATAAGTGTGAAATCGTTAGTGCGAAACTAATTCGGACTGTTTTAGAATCAGATTCTTCTAAACTAGGTGATTAAAAAGATAATCTTCTTGGAAACTTGAAACACGTTGTCTGTCCTATCACTCTAAATTCAGGAGAATCTGAAACGAACCTGAATGATCTGTATTTCTACACAAACGCTAGGCGGCTCCTACCTTAGCCAAAATCTCATCAAACTTCGCTCCATCGTCGAAAAACCGCGTTTGCACCTCGTCCCAACCGCCCATGTCTTGTACCGTGAACAGCTTGTTTACTTTGGGGTACTGGTCGGCAAACTGCTGGGCGATCGTCTCATCCACCGGACGGAATCCCACCTTGGCAAATTCTTCTTGGGCTTCGGGAGTAAACAGAAACGCTACAAACGCTTCTGCCACTTCCCGAGTGCCGTGCTTATCAACATTGGCATCAACAACGGCGACTGGATTGTCGATCGAAATATTCACATCAGTGGGCACCATAAAGGGCAATCCTTCCCCCTTCTGTTTGGCTAAAATTGCTTCATTCTCATAGTTAATCAACACATCGCCCTGGCCTTGCTTAAAGAACACATCAGTCGCTTCTCGCGCATCTTTGGGTAGGACTGGCACATTCTCAAACACCTGCGTGGTAAATGCCTCAGCTTGGACATCATCCCCTCCATTTTCAGTCACCGATCCCCACAGCGCCATAAAGTTCCAGCGTGCCCCGCCAGAGGTTTTTGGATTGGCGGTCACTACCTGTACATCATCTTGAGCCAGATCTTGCCAGCCCTGAATGCCCTTGGGGTTGCCTTCGCGCGTCACCAGCACCGCCACCGACTTATGGACAATACTGTCGTTGGGCAATTCCTTCTCCCATCCAGTTTCAATCAGTCCGGCATCTTCAATCTTCTTGGTATCCAGCGCCAGCGCCAGCGCCACCACATCAGCTTCCAGCCCGTCAATGACTGCCCGCGTTTGCGAACCGGACCCTCCATAGCTTTGGTCAAACACAACCTCTTGGTTATGGTCTGCTTGCCACTTCTGAGCGAACTTAGGAATGATTTGCTCGTAGGCCGCTTGGGTAACAGCATACGAAACTAGCGTCAGGTTGACCGTTTCTCCTTGAGCTGGGCTAGCGGCATCACCCGATGAGGCAGTATCCGCAGGAGCGGTGTTGCAGCCTGCCAAAGCAAAGCACAATCCTAAGCCAACCAGAAATAATGAGAAAAATCCTTTGACCGATCGCAAACGAAACCTGAATCTACGCATTTTACGCATTTACCGTTGCCTCACAGTTTGAAAACTCTGCCGTGAATTTACCCAAAACCAGCGGAGTCGTCAGATTATCAAAATTACAAAAAATTGATCGACTTACCGATGATTGCAACTATAATACTCGAAGTTGCAATAAAAGTACTATAACTTGATCGACTTATCGTTGATTAAGTCATGATCGGCAGCAACCTAATACGTGGAGCATTGACAGCATGGGAATTCTAGTTGATAACGTGTCGAAGGGATTTGGGGATTTTAAGGCGGTGGATCAGGTCAGCATTGAGGTGAAGACCGGATCACTGGTAGCGCTGTTGGGCCCGTCTGGCTCAGGAAAGTCTACTTTGTTGCGGTTGATTGCCGGGTTAGAGCAACCCGACAGCGGCAGAATCTACCTAACCGGACGCGACGCCACTCATCAAAGCGTCCAAGACCGCCGCATTGGCTTTGTGTTTCAGCACTATGCTCTGTTCAAGCACCTGACGGTGCGTAAAAACATCGCCTTTGGACTGGAGATTCACAAAACTCCCAAAGCCAGAATTGCCAATCGGGTCGAAGAATTGATTGAGTTGGTGCAACTGAAAGGGCTGGGCGATCGCTATCCTTCGCAGCTATCGGGAGGACAACGACAACGGGTGGCGTTGGCTAGAGCGTTAGCGCTAGAACCACAAGTGTTGCTCTTAGATGAGCCGTTTGGGGCGTTAGATGCCAAGGTGCGCAAAGATTTACGCAGTTGGCTACGGCGATTGCATGACACGGTGCATGTGACAACAGTATTTGTCACCCACGATCAAGAAGAGGCAATGGAAGTCTCGGATGAATTGGTAGTAATGAATCACGGACGGGTGGAACAAGTGGGTAGTGCGGCGGAGTTATACGACCATCCGGCTTCACCGTTTGTCATGAGTTTCATTGGCCCGGTCAACGTATTGCCTAGCCATGCGTCGATTTTTCGTCAAGCCGGGTATCAAGCTAGTGGAGATCATGTGTTTCTGCGGCCTCATGATATCTTAGTTGAAGTCACTCCTAGCGAAAATAGCGTTCCGGCTGTGGTTAATCGTGTGATTCACTTGGGTTGGGAAATTCAAGCTGAACTGACGATCGAGGACGGCCAAACGTTTACGGTCCATCTGTCGCGTGAAGCGTTTAAGCAGCTTGATTTAGAACCCAATCAGCAGGTATACGTCAAACCGAAAGAAGCTCGATCGTTCGTCCTACAAGATGTATAGATCCGTAGCAGAACTGGGGCGTTCTGCTACCCTTATATGTGCCTGCGGAGGCAAGCAACAGGAATTTAATGTGGCAATCCTCGTTCTCTAGCTTGCTAATTGACAAAATTCCTAAAAAATCACAATGAGTCTGATATTGGCGATCGTCCTCTCTGACACCGCTTGGTACGACCGTTGGCAAGCAAGCTGGAAACAGGCTACATGTGCAGACCCGCAGGATTCGGATATGCCCAACGGAACTAGTTTGCACCCGCCGTTCGCAAAATATTTGGACTGAACCAAAAAATTATCAGAATCAAGTATCGTCATCTGGGTTAATACCTAATTCTCTTAAGCGTTCTGCCAACCGTTCTGCTCGCTGGCGTTCTTGTTCTGCCTCCGTTGAAATCCACTTTCCTTTCGCATCGTACCAGTGCAACCAGAGTCGATGAATCCCGGCATAGTCTCCTTGCCACAGCCCTAAGCCTAAGCCAAGCTCCGGCATCCAAACTTTAGGCTCATTCAAATTAAGTTCTTGATAATGTTCTGCTTGCAAGGTAGAAACTTGTAGACGCTCAGTATACCGGCTGAAGATGACATAGTAAGGAATTCGCAAAAACTGCTCATAAACCTGCCATTTTGTAGGTGGTTGGTTAACTTCTCGCTCAGTTCGTCCTAAATCCTCATCTTCTGTACCGGGTGAAAGTAATTCAACCACCACAAACGGGCTGATTCCCTCTTGCCAAATGACGTAACTAAGACGTAAATCTCGACCTTCATAGAGCCTCGACACCTACCACACCAAACCAGTCCGATCGCTTGTAGCGGTTAGGATAACGGACATCATAATAAAGATTCATGTCGCTGGCACTAAATACCTGTTCCGGCAGATGAGTTGGAGGCTGAAACGTAATTCGCAGTAGCTCAGGTTGAAAATCATGAAATTCGTCAGGCAAGCCCGGTTCCTCTGGGTTCTCGCTAGGTAAATCATACATAGTAGGTAGCGTTTCTCTCGCAGGACGGGGCGGATCAGTCTGCTCAATATACTTGGCAAAAGACACAGCAACCTCTCTCATTCATCAGAAACGATCGACAAAATCATTTTAAAGTAGTCCCGAAAGATGATTAGGACAGCTTTGTGCGCCCAGTTTATCTGCTTCGGGCTTCAGCCACCTGAGATTGTCCTAAGTCATAAATTTGTCCGTCATCCTTTACCCCACTTGATATACTGTCCTGACTGATTCTTGAATTGGGTGTATTCATGAAGCAGGGCTTCAGATCCCTTTGAGGCTCAGTCACAAATTTGTGGGTATTGGGAGCAGTGGCATGAATGGCTTCTCGGAGCGCAATGTTGATTACAGTACACTGTGGGCTTTGTTAAGGGCGAAGGACTGGAAGACAGCCAACTACGAAACGTTGCTGAAACTGCTGGAGGCTTCTGGGCGCATTGAATCAATGGTGGCATCGGGATATCTCAGTGGAAATGGCATCGCCACGCTGTTCCAACTTTCTGATACGTCCGCACGGCTAAAGTTATTGGAGACATTAGCTGTATCGGAGCGCCTCGTCTTCGAGGAGAGGCAACGAGCGCCGCTCAAAAAGTCTTCAATGCTTGAATTACCGTCAACGGGACGGTTTACCCATGCCGAAGTCAATGCACTGTTTAAATGGCTTACAATCTCCGATCGCTTTGAATTAGCAGAGGCGATTGGTATCTCTCGTCGATTGGCAGAAAAGGATAAACATGTCCTCCACCGCATTCTGGAGCTTGCTCCCTTTCCCAACAAGACTGACCTGGAACCAACAGGTTACGTTAATCGATCGCAGCTATTTGAAGTGTTAGTGCGAGGATGGAAAGAGCAAGGTTGGCACTTGACTCGTCGAGATATTAGCTTTTGCCCGTGCCGCGACTTGCAAACGATCGATGAATTTTGGATGACTCACAGTGCCGGACGGTTTGGCTTTAGCGTACAATCTCAAATTTGGCGGGTTGTAGAAGGCGATGTCGAACAGTTTGGGCAATTTGTAGGTTGGCGCAGCAACAATTCTTGGGTTGATTATGAAAGAAATATTTTTGCCGCTAAACCAGCAGAGTCTGGCTACTCGTTGAACAGTGCTCCTTACGGTCATCTGCCAGTATTTCCGCTGACAGGTTGGTGGTGCTGGATGGGCGGCATGAAGAAACTGATTGAGCGCTTAGATTGTTGTAATGTCTTATCGACTCAATCGGATACGGAAGATAACTCCTTCATGCAGTCGTTTGAAGACCGCAACTTGCTGCCTCCGGCTTCTTTTGGGAAATTGGGTTACAAGCATAGCAGCAATGGGATAGCGTCTCAAAACGATGGACTTGATGATCTGGTTTAGGCGGTGGGATAAAAGTGTCCGGACTTATTGCCCAAGCAGCCACAACGGTAAGCCACAATGAGTTAGCTGACTAGTCACCAGGGATGCGCCGCCCATCTAGTTCACTGGCGGCCCCTAAGCCAGTGGAAAACGGGCCTGGATCGCCCACCCAGTTGAAGTCATTGATGCGGAAACCGATCGCTCCAGATTGTCGTTGCGGACTGTAACTCACTGAGATTGAGTAGGTTCGGCGGCTGTACTCCAGGGTAAAGGTGGTGTCAGCATCATTTTCTCGATCGGTTTGGCTCTCTAGATACAAGGTCGAGCGTATACCTAACCGGAAAGGGCCATAAATTTGTTGGGTTAATCCCAAAGACAAAACTTGGATGTCATTGACCCGATCGAAATCAAACGGAGTTTCTCCGCCTACTGCATTATAGGAATAGGCAAGGCTGAACCCGGTGTAATCCAAAAAGGGGCGCGAGAACTGACCAAATTGCCCTGAAATTCCAATTGATCCGGTAAAAACCGATTGAGTCTCTCCATTACTGTAAGCACTCAGAACGCCACGTGCGCCAATATTTAGCCCCAAAAATGGCACCACTGGCTCAGGGGTATACCGTAATCCTTGATCTGGGGTGCGGGGCAGCGGGGTTCCAGACCATAGCGGAAAAAAGCGATTCAGTGCGGCACTTACCTGATACCGTGCCAAATCAATGCGGTTGTTGTCGCGGCTACCGTCTTCATTAAAATTCAGCAGATCAATAATGTCAGGATCATTCAACCGCGCATTGTTGGCATTGGCATTAATCAACTGTACGCCCGCTTGATAGTTGAGGTTGATACCAGTATTTCCCAACGGAACATTGGGAGATGTCACCACCAGCCCTAGACTGGATTGCACATTTTGGAACCCCAGTGAACCGTTAAAGAGCCGATCGCGATAGCTGTATTCCAGCGACAGCGTATGATTGGCCACTACTTGTTGCTGTACCCGCAGGCTGCCCCGGAATGTATCCTCAAAATCTCCTAAATCCAAGGTTGTAAAAATGGCATTGGCACGAACTGCGGTTGTGGGTGTGGGGTTTGCCGTCAGCCTTGCAATTAAACCGTAGCTATCTAAATTGCCAAAGCCTTCATCAAATCCTCGCTGTACGAGGATTTGCGGGGTTAGAGTTAGCAACCCCACATTGCCGATCGTGAAGTCAAAGCCTCGCTCAATGAATAAGCCGCCTCGATCGCGCTCATCAAACCCAATACTGAACAAGCCTGGATTGCGTTCACGGTTGTCGATAACCAGTCGTTCTTGCAGTAAAGGTAAGGAAAACCCTTGATCAAACACCAAACGCGGATTGCGAGCGCGAATTTCGGTGCGTCCGGGCCCCAAGGGTGTAACAGTGACCCGGTTCGATCGCAGTTCCAACTCCGGCGGTGAAAACGGATCGTTGGTAATGCGAACATTGCTCGCTTGCCAAACGGCCCCCATGAATTCAATGTCATCGGCTTCATAGCGTAATCGGCTAAGTTGCCCTTGAGTTCTTGCAGAACCGCTGAGTTGGTTGGGCGTATTTAACCCAAACGACAACCCAGGTAGCCCTTGAATTACCTGAAAAGGTGGCAACGGCTCGGTTGCCCCGGCTGACGGAGCATCAGCAGCCGTATCGTCGGCAATAGAAGGTAAAAAGAGTTCACCCCTGGCATTTTGAATTAAGCCCTGATTTTGTACCAAGTTATACTCAATTCGATCGCCTTGCAGAACTTGCTCTCCTCGCGTCAGAATGGCATTTCCTTCGGCAACAGCAATGCGATTAGGGATATTAACAAATAGGCGATCGGAATTGAGCACTGCTCCTCGAAATCGCAGTTCTACATTGCCGTCTGCTTGAAATACCTGCTGTTGTTCGTTATAAGTTTGTCGATCGGCATCGAGTTCGATCACATCCTGAGCCGCGATTGGATCAACTGGAGCAGGCGGTGGAGGAACAGCGTCTGGGGCAGTGCCGGGCACATTGTCTAGGGGGGAATCGGGTGTATCACCGGGACGATCGAGTGGAGTCGTTTCCAACAGGGTCTCACTTGGCTCATCAGGAGGTGAAGCATCAGGAATGAGCGGTGGAACCAGCAGTTCTGACCCTGGCAACGGTGCCGCGTCAGTTCCGTCCTCTTCAGCAGCTACCTGCATCGTCCCCCCCCCTGAATCGAGGGCTGACGTGGCGAAATATAGCTCGCTGTTCAACTCAGGGAAAGCAGCAGCGGGAACAGCCGATGAGAATGGTTCAGATGGAGTCGGAGCAAATTCAGCCGTAGGTACACCAGTCTGGCCTAGCGCATCTTCCTGAGAACGAGTATCTGCGGTTTGAGGAGCGAATTGAGTGGGTGTACTTGGTTCGGTGGTTGGTAGACCAATTTCTAGTGGCTCTCCTAAAGAGTCTGCCCAGGTTTCAGATTGATGAACCAACGGATGATTCGCGAGCAGAGGTGTCAATAATTTACTGCTGACTGCGAAAGTCTCAAAAGTCTCAATTGCCTCAGCAGACGCATACTCTGGCACCTCATGATTGGAGATGGCGATCGTATCAGCATTGAGATCTCCAGGCACTGATCTGATAACTGGAGGAGGATCGGGCGGCAGAACCGGATAGGGCATACAACAGACATACTTAATACAAGCGGGTAGCCCAAACTCAGGCCTTTGTCCGTCCGCAAGAGAAGGGCAGGGCGAGATAAGGAGCGGGCACGGGTACAATTAACTTGCAGCATCTATCGACAAGATAGACTTAGGTGCAAGAATTTTGTTCCTCACACCTCCAAGCCATGCTCCACCCCTAAAAAATTAATGGTTAAACTGCGAATTGAATGCCCAGGTTGTAACCTGAAGAATTCTTATCGGGCGATGCTATTCAAGATCCCGTCGCTTTGGGTTACGAGACGGGTCATTTGACAAGAAGCCAAACACAAATAAACCAATGAAGAAGGCAACGACAATATAAACCACAATCTTAAGGGTTAGCATCAGACAACCTCCCGCAGCAATTTTCCGAACAATAAGCTTTATTATCTTATCGAAACCTTGCACTCTTTCATATAGGCATCTTCTAAATAAGAAGCCTGTAAAACCCACCATAAACAGGCAGATAGTCGGCAATCAACGCTAAGAGACGGAATGAGATGCTTTCAGAGTGAAGTAGAGGACAATAGACGTAGCTCGCTAGACTGTTACTTCTCATCTAGTCTCATGTCATCTTCAATTCCAATCTCCGATGGTTCTAGGCATTCAAACCTCCCCAGCCTACGGATCTTACTTGTCGAAGACGATCCGGTGATGCAGATGGGGTTAGAACACTTTCTTTCTGGTTATTCGGCTTTGCAAGTGATCGGGCAAGCCGCAGATGGTTATTCTGCGATCGATGCGGCTCATGCGCTTCAACCAGATTTGATCATTATGGACATTGGGTTGCCGCAGCTAGATGGAATTGCTGCAACTCTGCAAATTAAGATGGCTCAACCCCAAGTGCGAATTTTGATGCTGACCTCTCACAAAACTGAGCGAGAGACGATCGCCGCTCTATCCAGTGGAGCGGATGCTTATTGCATCAAAGGCAGCGATCCCGAAACGCTATTAATGGCAATCAGTTGCATTCACGATGGCGGCAGTTACCTTGATCCACAAATAGCACGGCGCGTATTGAATCATCTCAAGCCGCCTGTTTCCAATCCCGCCCCCACTAATCTATCTAACCGAGAATTAGAAGTGCTGAAGTTAATTGTAGACGGATGCACCAATTCTGAGATTGCTGCGGTGCTTTACCTCAGCCCCAGTACGGTAAAAGCCCACATTCGCAGCATTATGAACAAACTGGCTGTAGACGATCGGGTACAAGCGGCAGTGGTGGCATTGCGAGCGGGATTGGTTCACTAGTTGGTCTAAGATTTTTCAATTGTGGCAAAAGATTCATTGCCCAAGGGACTTGGCGTCCACCCTGTTAGGTTCGTGCGCTGTACCAACAGGGGTTCTGAATGTACCATCGGCAAGCGTACCGCTTCATCGTGCAAAATTCGATCGACTTCTGCATACATTTGTGCCCGTCGCGTTTCGTCTTCTTCGCTACGAGCCTCGTCTAGTAATTGAAACACCCGATCGTTTTTCCAGTTGCCAATATCTGCGGTAGAACCGGGGCCAAAATGCGGATAGTAGAAATTATCGGGATCGCCATAATCACCCCCCCACGCCAACATAAAGGCTTGATAACCCGGCGCTTTGTTGCGATCGGCTAGGTAGGCGGCCCAGTCTTTGGTATTGAGGCTGACGCGAATACCAACCGCTGCCAAATCAGCCGCCCAAGCTTCGGCAATCGGTTTGGGGGTGGGAAACACAGTCCCGGTGATAGGAGAATACCACAACTCCAGGTCAAACCCATCAGGATAGCCCGCCTCGGCTAGCAGTTGCTTGGCTCGATCGGGGTTATATTCATAGTCCCTCAAGCTCTGGTCTTGATAAGCTTTCATTGAGGGAGGGGTGAAATGGGGGTCTGTCACTGCTAGCCCAGACCAGAAAGCATCCACCAAGGCTTGCTTGTTGATTGACATGGCGATTGCGTGCCGAACTTCCTTCTTAGAAAGGGGTTCATAACTCGGATTCAGCGCTAAGTAGCCCACATTAAACGAGGGACGCCGCCGTTCTTCTAAATTCGTGTCGCGATTAATTTCACTCAGTTGTTCAGGCGAAAAGCTTTCGGCAAAGTCGATCGACCCGGTGCGCAGTTCTGCTAGCCGCGAGGAGCTTTCCTTAATGGTGCGGAAAATTAACTCATCGGTTTTAGGCAGGTCAGCTTGCCAATAGTCTGGATTGTTGGTCAGCACTACCCGATCGCCATTGCGCCACTCCACAAACTTGTAGGGACCTGTGCCAACGGCTCCTACGCTGGGCAACCCGTAATCGGCCCCAGCTTGTCGAATAGCAGCGGGACTAGAAAAGCCAAAGTACCCGGAGGCGATCGCCGCCGGAAAAGCGGCAAACGGTTGCTTCAGAATAAATTCAACAGTGTAATCGTCCACCACTCGCAAATCTTGCAGCAGGGATTCATCCGAGCCTTTAAACCCGCCGAATAATTGTGGCCAAATTTCGTAAGTTTTGCCTGCCTCGCGGAAGCCCAACGGATCGTCCGGGTTCCACCAGCGATTGACATTGGCACGCACGGCTTCAGCATTAAAGTCTGTACCATCGTGAAACTTGACACCTTCTCGGAGCTTAAACGTCCACCTTAGCCGATCGTCAGAAACCGACCAGTCTGTGGCCAACGCCGGAATTAAAGTGGTCGTGCCAGGTTCAAAATCTAGCAGCCGATCGTAAAGCTGTTGCTGTACATATCCAGAATAGGCATCCGTCGCATTGCCAGATTCTAAAGTGACAGGATCGCCCACCGCTCCAAAAACGAGAGTGTTGGTTCCGCTTCCGGCATTGGCAGAACCTGAGGACGTTGTAGCCGTCTGAGGGGTGCAATTAGAAAGGGTGAGCGTAAGCGCTGCTGTAAATATCACCAGAATCACCCACCAACGTTGCGATCGTCTCATCTTCCACCGTCCTCAGAGCAGTAAGAAACACTATCAATCAACCATCAACGAAATAGATTTAATTTTTAAGCAGAACGTTCTTTCAGGATAAAACAGGTACCAGCTTAATTTCAAAAAAACCATGCTCAGGGATTTGCTACAGTTTGGGTGAGCTTTCTCCTCTGCTTGCTTGTTGTGTTGATGATGAAGGTTGCCATCAACTCATTCGCACTAGTACAACATCAAGTGAACCCACATGTCATCTACCTCAGATTACGCTTGCGATTTTTTGAGACCTGAGCATCGACCGCTCGATGCCATTTTTGCACCCAACTCCGTTGCTGTTATCGGTGCTACAGAACGATCGAGGATCGGACGAAGTGTGTTGTGGAACCTGATCAGCAATGCCTTTAGTGGAACTGTTTATCCAGTTAGTCCAGACCATCCCAGTGTTTTGGGGATCAAGTCCTATCCCACCCTTGCCGATATTCCAGAGCCGATCGACTTAGCTGTAATTGCAACCTCAGCATCAACCGTGCCTGCAATCGTCGAACAATGTGGAGCGGCAGGGGTCAAAGGCGCGATTGTGCTTTCGGATGGGTTTCGGGAAACTGGTGCAGCAGGACTAGAACTGGAACGGCAAATTAGTGAACACTTGCAACGCCACTCCCTACGATTGATGGGGCCGAACTGTCTAGGTGCGATGAACCCAAGCATAGGCTTCAATGCCACCTTTGCCAATGCCATGGCACGTCCGGGCAATGTCGGCTTTATTAGCCAAAGTAGTGCAATCTGTTCTGCTATTTTAGATTGGAGTTTTCGCGAAAATGTCGGATTCAGCACCTTCGTATCAATTGGTACGATGCTGGATATAAGTTGGGGAGATTTAATCGATTATCTAGGCGACGACCCCAACACCCATAGCATTGTGATTTATATGGAAACGATCGGAGATGCCCGATCATTTCTGTCTGCGGCACGAGAGGTGGCCCTAACGAAACCCATTATTGTGCTGAAGGCAGGTCGTCCCGAGGCAACGGCACAGGCAGCTATGTCTTCTACCGGAGCATTAGTTAGCAGTGATGCTGTGTTGGATGCGGCCTTTCGTCGATGTGGAGTACTGCGGGTGAATTCCATCGCTGCACTGTTTGATATGGCAGAGGTACTGGCAAAACAACCTCGTCCCAAAGGTCCCCGCTTGACGATCGTTACCAATGCAGGCAGTCTAGGGGAACTGGCAGCAGATGCGTTGCTTGTCAATGGCGGAGAACTGGCTCCTTTGTCAGACGCTTCGATCGCCGCTCTCACTGCCTATTTACCTCCACTCTGGAGTCACCATAATCCGATTGATATTCTTGAAGATGCTGACCCCGATCGCTATCAGCAGACGATTCAAATTGCTGCCCAAGATCCAGAGAGCGATGGCTTGCTCGTGATTCTCACCCCTCAGATGATGACTGAGCCGACACAAACAGCAGAACAAATAAAGACTTGGCTTGAACATCAAGTTAAACAAAACGGGGATCGCTCTAAACCAATTTTGGCGAGTTGGATGGGAGACTTTAGCGTCAATGCGGGTGAACTGTTGCTGAACCAAGCTCAGATTCCTACCTACCGCTTTCCCGATACGGCTGCCCGTGTGTTCAGCTACTTGTGGCAATTTAGCTACAATCTACGGGGGATCTATGAGACTCCTGTTCTAGTAGCAAGTTCAGAGGCGGAAATCCCCGATCGTGCTCTTGTTGACTCTATTATTACTGCTGCAAGACAAGCCAACCAAACAATCCTCACAGAAACAGAATCCAAACAAATTTTGGCAGCGTATGGAATTCCAGTGCTTCCAACTTGTGTTGCTGCAACCGTAACTGATGCAGTCAACTGTGCAGAGAAAATTGGATATCCAGTCGCTCTCAAACTATTCTCTAAAACCATCATTCAAAAAGTCGATGTTGGCAGTGTGCGACTGAATCTAGTTGATGCTGAAGCCGTACAACGAGCCTATCAAGCAATTAAGGATGCAGTCTCTCAAACGGTTGGAGCAGAGCATTTTCTGGGTGTAACGGTACAGCCAATGGTGAGGCCAAGGGGTTATGAGTTAATTGTTGGCAGTGGGCTTGATCCTCAATTTGGTTCGGTGATAGTGTTCGGGGCCGGTGGACAGTTGGTAGAAGTATTTCAAGATCGAGCAATCGCCCTTCCTCCACTGAATTCCACCTTAGCCCGACGGCTGATGGAACAAACCCGCATCTACAAAGCCTTACAAGGAGTGCAAGGACAACCGATCGATCTAGCAGCACTGGAGCAACTGTTGGTACGATTTAGCCAACTAGTGGCAGAGCAGCGCTGGATCAAAGCGATCGATATCAATCCACTCCTAGCACCGTTTGTAGGAGCAACTACTCCCTCTTCCTTGATAGCATTGGATGCTTGCATTGTTTTGCACGATGCGACCCTTGACGAAAATCAGCTACCAACGCTGGCGATTCGACCCTATCCCACTCAATATGTTAGTTCTTGGACATTACGGGATGGTAGGACAGTCACCGTTCGCCCCATTCGCCCTGAAGATGAGCCACTGATTATTCGGTTTCATCAATCTCTATCGGAACAGAGCGTGTATTTCCGTTATTTTCACTTGATTAAACTAAGCCAACGCATTGCCCACGAACGCCTAACCCGTATCTGTTTTATTGATTACGATCGCGAGATGGCCCTAGTCGCAGATTATCAAAATCCTGAAACAGGAATTCATGACATTTTGGGTGTTGCCCGGCTGAGCAAACTGCGGACCACTGATGAAGCAGAATTTGCGCTACTGGTTAGCGATCGAGCACAAGGGCAAGGATTGGGAACTGAATTGCTCCGTCGATTACTGCAAATTGGACTGAATGAACGCATCAAGCGAATTACAGCCGAGATTTTATTTGAAAATATTGGAATGCAACGAGTATGTGAAAAACTGGGGTTTGAGATTGCTCGTACAGCAGATGCCTCCATTGTGAAAGCCGCCATTGTTCTAGCAGACTAATCGATTGAAGGTTCTACCAATTTAGGTTCCACCAATTTATAGATCCGATCGTGCTGGATCACCTTCTTTTCGCGCAGCAGTGTCTTTAAAGCCGCAATTAATTCGATTCGACTTAATTCTAAGTCTTGTTCAATTTCTAGTAACCGGGCACCTTCTGTTTCTTGCAAATAGTTGATGATATGTCGATCGATTGCTATTTGTGGTTCGAGAGATTTTAATTCATTGCTTTTTACTGTGTTTTCTACTTGTTTTGTTTCTTCTACTTCTAGTGTTTCTAAATCTATTTCAAATTCATTCGCTTGGTTATTGATTGAGTTTAAGCTATAGAAAACAGAAGAAACTGAATATGTCTCGGATGGATTTACATTTCTTGTAGAGCAATTGGTAAAATTGTCTGCAAACTGTTGAAGTGTATTCACTGATTCAGGTTGGTAGCGTGATTCATCATAGAATTCCAATTGAGCAAACAAAGTCTGAAGCACCTGCATGCCATCATCCATCATCAACGAACTCCTGGATAACAAGACATCTTGGCAAAGTTCTTGAAAATCTTCGTTGTTGGGTGCTACGCGAATGTGATGATCACAGCAAATTGTCGCGAGCATCAGTGCCGATCGCAGACCTGATGTTTTTTCAGCCTGAGTTTGATCACGAAACGCTCCAACAAGCTGAACAATGGTCGCAGCATCCGCTTGACTGATCGCCGTTTTACGCATCAAGATTTCAGTTTGTGTGAACACATCTGGCTCTGGAACATTAATTGTAATCATGCGATCGAGCAGCGCATTTTGAGCAGCATGGACACCGCAATATTCTTCCGGATTGGATGTGAAAATAGCGCGAAACTCAGGATGAACTCGGATATATTCCTGCCGGTGGCGATGAGGCGGCAAAACTAACAGCTTTTCCTCGAGAACTGATAACAGGACATTGTTACCCTCTGGACGCGATCGATTGAATTCATCATAGACCAAGGTTAATCCTTCTTTGCAAGCCAGGGTTAACCGCGCATCGACCCACGCTTGCTGCAATTCATCTTCCACCTTGATGACGCTGTGAATAAAATTGTCCACCACCTTTTTTCGCGTAAAACCAGATTGCGTGCCAACTAAATCCGATGACTTCACTTCATCATCGCCAAATACTACTACAATGGGGCGAGCTAATAGGTTCGCTAAATGAATCGCCAATGTCGTTTTGCCAGTACCAGCCGGGCCACGTAAATGCACAGCATATCCCGATCGCAAATAACGAAGTGCGCGCAAAACAAGGCGCTGAATAGATGGGGTATCCACAAATTGGTACGGGCTAGCGTGAAGAACAGTTGTCACAACCACCTCATTAAAACTGCGTGAGAAACTAGCGCGAAGAAATAACTGCTTGACGGGACTTCAGCTTGCAGACGTTGAGCGACCCCATACAGTCATCGATAATTGCAATCGAAACTGCTGCAATTCGACTCG
The DNA here is from genome assembly GCF_026802175.1 of Thermocoleostomius sinensis A174. Taxonomy (NCBI): domain Bacteria; kingdom Bacillati; phylum Cyanobacteriota; class Cyanophyceae; order Oculatellales; family Oculatellaceae; genus Thermocoleostomius; species Thermocoleostomius sinensis. The sequence goes on from NZ_CP113797.1 coordinate 1,365,859, forward strand.
AAACTCAGCGAAGTCCTGAAAGAGTGTTTGCATGACTGCGGTTCGGACTGCTCGGCTTTGCGCCAATTTTTGCTGCAATTCTTCTGTCTGAATTTGTCGCACCAGTGAAATATCGGTCAAATAATTCTGCATCTCCTGTCGCCGTACTTTGACTTCAGTCAATCGAGCAACGTGGGCCTGCTGAGCAACGTATTGACGATGATAATGATGGCGAGCTAACGTTTGCCGCAAGGATTGTCGTTGACGTTGCTGCTGGAGAGCAGTAACTTGACGCATTTCACGATAGCGTGTCAACAATTGACAAACCTCCTGTTTTCGCTGTGTGAGCGCCTGTTTTCGCTGTTGGTGTTGCTGTTGCCAGGAATCGTTAAGAGATGGCATAAGGATTAAAGATAAATAAGAAAAAATACTGGTTTAAGAAGAATGTGCAATCACTTTTGCTTGCTTATCCAAGCTAAAGGAAGGTCGCTAAGAACGAACGTGTTATAAATACGGAAACCTCATGGTTCCGAATTAGGACGATCGTAAGAATACTTAGGAATGCTGATGCTATGTCACTGATGCTATATGGAAATGCTCTGTAGAGTGCTCTATAGCCTACTGGTGTGAAGCATGAACGTAGGGCAGGCACCCATAGAGCTATAAATAGAAACCTTACGTGTAAGTGTATCTTGAAGTAGAGAGTAGGGACTTGGTGATCTATATTGCATCCTCTTACCAAGCATTCCAGTAATGGCAATCAGAGTCACCAGTTGCCACCACTAGTTATTCATAAAACGGGACCGACGGGGCTCGAACCCGCAACTTCCGCCGTGACAGGGCGGTGCTCTAACCAATTGAACTACGGTCCCTTGTACGTTGCGTTTTTGGCGCGATCTTCATTATGCTCAATCAAAACAAATTTGTCAAACTTTTTTGAGTTAATTTCTACCCATTCTTCATAATTTTCTGGGGTGTTGAGTGGAGATCCCTATCAAAAGAATGATATCGTTTGAAAATGCCCAGGGTAGTATGGGTGGAACCATGCACATCCTTGAACCTCCATCCGATCAACCCCTTTCCCCCAAACACGCTTTTCAGATCCGAGCACTGCTCCAAGAGATTGCTCAAGAGATCGGAGCCAGGGTTCTAACTGAAGATTTGTTGCCGCTGACCGCTTCTACTGTGGCAACAAATCTTGGCGCAGATCAATTTGATCAATTTATAGTGGTGGCATCAAAATCCTTTAGTGCGATGCTTCAAAGTCGATTCCTTGCCTCCGAACCATCGGAGCCGACATCACAGTCAACATCAAGAACAAAAGCCACTCGATCGACTGGAGAAACGCCACAACCTTCCTGTCCAACCTGTCGGATTAGGCTCTCCTTTGATGCGTCTGAAATCACAGACTTTCTCGATCGCCTCTGTGCGCTATCTTTCTCTACATCTGCCTTATGTCAAGCTATTGAGCAGGCACGGGCGGTGCTGTGCCCCAGTAATGATCCACAGTGGCAAAACCAGTTTACCCTACGCTTGATTGCTCGACTGACGCAAACAGCCCCTGGCACGACTCCTGAGGCTTCTTCCACGCTCCAATCGCTTCCAATCGGAACAGTATTGCAGCAACAAATTCAGCAGGAGCGGTTGCTGAACCAAGTAACCACCCAAATTCGTCAAAGTTTGGAACTACCGGTAATTTTGCAAACGGCTGTTGAACAGGTGCGGCAGGTGTTGCGGGTCGATCGCCTGGTGATTTATCGCTTTGCGTCAGACCAATCTAGTACTGATCTGTTTCAAGACATCATGTCTGCTGGCGTTACCACCGAGGACAATCGCCTAGATCAAGGAAGAGTCATCTATGAGGCAAGGGTATCACCTGAGATTCCATCGGTACTCAATTTTTCGGAAGCCCACTGTTTTGCGCGATCGAATCAGCCAGGTCTATCATCGGATCGGAAGCGAGCCATCGTGATTGAAGATGTTCACGCGAAATACGCAGCGATTCCCTGTCTGCTCAACTTCTTAGAGCAGGCCAGAATTCGATCAAAGCTCGTGGTGCCAATTTTGATTCGCGATCACCTCTGGGGACTATTAATTGCTCATCAATGTGACCACCCAAGACGCTGGCAGGACAGCGAACAGCGATTTTTACATCAAATTGCCGAGCACTTGGCGATCGCCATTAGTCAGGCTCAACTGTATGCCGAACTTCAGCAGCAAAAACGGACTTTAGAGCAGCGTGTCATCAAGCGCACACAAGAGTTGCACGATGTGATGCAGTCGGCTCAGTCGGCTAATCGGGCCAAGAGCGAATTTTTAGCGGCTGTTAGCCATGAGCTACGCACTCCGCTGACTTGTATTATTGGCATGTCAGCAACGCTGCAACGCTGGACGCACGGCATACTGAATGAACGACAGCAACATTTTCTGCAAACTATCCACGATAGCGGTGAGTATTTGTTGGCGTTGATTAACGATATCTTGGATCTGTCGCAGGTAGAGGCGGGCAAAATGCTGCTGAGCCTCAGCGAGTTTTCCCTATCACGACTGTCACAACAGTCCTTGAAAGCGTTTGAGGGACAAGCAACCCTGAATGAGGTAGCATTGGAAGTCGATTTGAGAATTCCACCACAATACGATCGCTTTGTTGCCGATCCACGCCGACTTCAGCAGATTCTCTTCAATTTGCTAGATAATGCCATCAAATTTACGCCTGCAGGGGGACAGGTGACATTGCGCGTATTTGCTGAGGAAAATCTGGCCACTTTTCAAGTGAAAGATCAGGGCATTGGCATTCCTGAAGAGCAGTTGCCGCTGTTGTTTCAAAAATTCCGTCAGCTTAATGCGGGATATCAGCGCCAGTATCGCGGCACGGGGTTGGGGCTGGCGTTAACTAAGCAATTAGTGGAGCTACACGGCGGTTGGATTGATGTCGAATCAACCGTTGGCATTGGTTCGGTGTTTACGGTTCGGTTGCCAATTCAGGTCCTTCCGGGTAAGGGTTCTGCATTGAAAACCCGCAGCGCCTCAATTGCCAATCCTGCACGGGGGCGAATTGTGTTAATTGAGCACGATGAAGACAATGCCGATTTGGTCTGTGATGTGCTGACAGCCGCTGGCTATCAAATTGTGTGGATGTTGGAAGGTTCGACGGTGATCAACCAAATCGAGGTGCTGCAACCGATCGCTGTAATCATGAATTTTCAGCTTCCCGATATTGATGGACAACACTTGATTCAACAATTGCGCCAAAATCCAATGACAAAGCACCTCAAAATCATTGTGCTAACGCCGATCGAGTTGGAACAGCAGGAAGTTGAACCCATTGTTGGAGTAGATGGCTGTCTTACACAACCGCTGCGTCCTAACTTGTTACTACAAACGGTTATGCTATTGACTGATTTGAAAAGCCCCTCGCCTACTTTGGGAGAGGGGTTGGAGTAAGGGCGGGTGAGAATAGAGTGCGAGGGCTATCAGTCGAGCCGCACCTCCACCAATGGCTTCAGCCAATAGTAAGGGCGGGCAGAGTTACTCGCCCATCCTCACTACTTGTTCCAAACCTTAATCGAAAATGATTGGGAGGTGGTTCTGCAAGGAACGACCGCAGGCTTACGGATTAGCTGCTTGGGTCGCCAAAAGCTGCTTTAGCTTCTCTAACTCTTGGGCCCAACGAGGATCAGGTTGAACTGAATCACTATCTGTCGTGGTGGTAGTTCCGCCCGATTTACGAGATTTGTTGTTTCCCTTACGCCGGTTTCCACTCGACGAGGTGGTAGCGGGGCTAGAACTAGAAGCAGTTGCATCCGATTGTTCGCCTTCCTCGCCCGCTTTACCCTTAGCCCGGGGCAACGCCTTCTCTATTTTCAACGGGCTATCTTTGAACAGATAACCATTGAACTTTTCAATGAGTTGATCAGCTTGCTCGTCGTTTTTGACTGTGACAAAGCCAAAGCCTCGGCACTTTCCAGTTCGACGATCGGTAATCACTTTCGTAGAAATGGTGTTATCAAACTCAGCAAAAAGTGCTTCTAGTTCCTGGCGCTCCAATTCCTTCGGCAAATTGCCTACATACAAACGAATCGACATACAAGAATACCTCCAGAGGCTCAAAAACAAAGGATGTCAAAAGCAAAAACAGGCGTGGGTGAGGATAAAATTTGTTTCACGAAAATCTTCGTAGTGTGAATGCAGTTTGTTAGCGACTTTGAGAATATAACTTAATAAACGCACTTCATAAATGCTACACAATACTTTCAACTCAACACTGTACCTTCAGGAGGAGAGAAGCCGCACCATTGGACAGCTTGTTCTCCTGCTTGAAACACTGAAACGGGTACGCTTAATCGGGTCGTTGTGTTGAGACATCTATACATTTGTGCCATTCACTAAGGTATCACGGCGTCGGGTCTACAGGTACGTTCTGTGCAAGATTTCATAGAAGATTTCAGCCAAATTGGTTAAGGGCCACGTTGAACCTTGATATCCGGCTCTCGATCAGGTCGGCAGACCAACAGCTGGCAGACCCACCCACGACTCTTTGAAAGAAAAGCCAGCCTTAATATTTTAGGCTGACTTAAACTCGCTGTGTTGGGAGGAGATAACCCGATACCTACGGAACATCCTTGCAGTAGCCAAACCCCTATGACAAACCGCTGATGGATGACCCCAAGATCGATTGTTAAGAAATATAACATAACCATCATTGGCTTGCAACAAATTGTTAAGAAGCGATCGCGGCTTCTTCCTACTGGGAAGGCTAGGACTTCGGTGGTATGACCGCTTCAGGCAGTTTCTCAGTAATTTTTAAGCGCTCGTTCGATTTCCCGTTTCGCTTGTTTCTGCTTCAAATCTTCTCGTTTGTCGTGCAGTTTCTTACCACGCGCAAGTCCAATCGTCAGCTTCACCCAACCGCGCTTCAAATACATTTTTAGGGGCACCAGCGTTAAGCCCTTTTGCTCAACCTGTCCGATCAGTTTGCGAATTTCCTGACTATGAAGCAACAGTTTACGTGTGCGCCGAGGATCGTGATTAAACACTTGACTAGCGGTGTCATGGGGAGAAATATGCACATTGTGCAGCCAAGCTTCGCCATTGCGAATTAGGGCATAGCCATCTCGAAGATTGACCTTACCTTGGCGAATTGACTTGACCTCGGTGCCGCGCAGTTCCACGCCAACCTCATAGGTCTCCAGAATTTCGTATTGAAAGCGAGCCTGACGATTGTCGGCCACAATTTTGTAGCCATCGCTGCTATCGGCCATGCAGTTTTACCTATCCTTTACTAACCACAAATTAATAGAGTCCCTTATTAACCAGGCATTTTTGCAATCACGATGTAATCACAAAGTTTCCAATCCTTGTTTATTCAATAACAATGCACCATTCATGAATTTGATAATCAACACAACCATTCTGAATCAGCGGATCTTGAGCTACGATCGCCTTGGCTTCTTCTAAATCAGCCGCCGTAAACAGCATCATGCCGCCTCCCCGCTCGCCCCAGTATCCAGTTTTGGCTTGATGGCCTTTAGCAATCAGGCTTCTAACATAGTCTTTGTGGGCAGGAACGAACTGGTCAAACGTTGACTTATCTACAATTCCCTTTTCAATTTTGACAAACCACGGCATGAAACATCTTCCTCCATAGGACTTCCAGGATACCTCAGAGAAAAGGCATGGTTTTGTGAACGTTGTCGTTGCAAGCGTTCCAGTTTTCTTACGTTGTCGGTGAAGTGGCTCATCGTCTGCCCCTTCTTATCGTTAAACCTTTCAAGTTTTTATGTCTAGAACGAGCTTAATTGATTTATTGCGTCGAACGTATCAAATTTTTCAAATTTCTCGCGCTACGAAAATTCCGACGAGCGATATACCAGGCTTACTGAATGAGAAGCGGAGTTTGGGTATGTCTCGTCGGCAAGTATTACAAGGATTGGCGATCGCTGGCGTTAGCCGTGTTGCTCCCTTTGGTTCGATCGGGTCTTTTTCAAAGCGAACGGTTCAAGCGGGCGGGGCGTCCCTTCAGCGTCCGTTGCTGGATACCACTTCGATCGATACTACGTCCAAGGTTCTAGTAGTAGGAGCCGGAATTGCCGGATTGACTGTGGCCTATCGTCTCCATCAGGCGGGTGTGCCTGTGGAGGTAATAGAAGCCAGCCCGCGCATCGGCGGACGCTTACGGAGTGCCAAAGCTAGTGGCAGTCAAAGCGTTGTTGAATTGGGAGGAGAATTTATCGACTCGCACCACCATGCGGTTCATGCGCTGGCGGCCGAACTAGGGCTGGAGATGGGCGATTTACGCGCTGCCGATCAGGGACTAGAACCTGAAATCTTATATTTTCAAGGGCAACGAATTTCTCACCAGTGGGTGGCCGATGAATTTGCACCCCTAGCTCGACAAATTGCGCAAGATGTAGGAACGCTGAGTCGCTGGTCACTGACCTATCATGACCCTCACCCAGATGCATTGCGGCTCGATCGACTGTCCTTAGCTGAGTATTTGGCCGCCACACCAATGCATCCAGTGATTGAACAACTGATTCGGGTCGCTTACATTACCGAATATGGCTTGGATGCAGAATCCCAATCCTGCTTGAACCTGTTGTTTTTAATTGGGGCTGAGGCTGGTCAGTGGAGCACCTATGGCATCAGCGATGAGCGCTATCACGTGATTGGGGGCAATGACCAAATTCCTCGCCAGTTAGCCGATCGACTGCATGGGCGGATTGAAACGGGCACTGCGCTAGAGTCGATCAGTCGCACCGCTACAGGTCGCTATCGAGTTAGTGTACGCAGCGGAGCCACCAGCACCGATCGTTGCTACGACCAAGTGGTGCTGACGGTTCCCTTTACCGTCTTGCGGCAAATTAACCTAGACCTGGAGTTGCCTCCTGTCAAACAGGCGGCGATCGCTGAGTTGGGCTATGGCACAAGCACTAAACTGGCCATTCCTTTCCAAGAGCGGCTCTGGCGCACGCGATACAACTCCACGATTAGTATTTACACCGATCGAACTTTTCAGAACACGTGGGAAAGCGCCCGCTATATGACGGGCCCTGACGGTTGGCTAACGGATTTGCGAGGTGGTACTGCGGGGGTGCAATTGGCGAGTGGCAATCCTCAAACCCATGCCCAAACCCTAGTGGAGGATTTGAACGTGCTCTTTCCTGGACTGACAGAGGTTAAGCGTGGACAAGCAATGCGGGCAGCTTGGATGACTGAGCCTCATGCTCTTGGCTCTTACTCCTGCTATTTACCCGGGCAGTGGAGCCGTTTTGGAGGAGCCGAAATTGAGCGAGTGGATCACCTGTGGTTTGCGGGCGAACACTGCTCGATTGGGTCGCAAGGGTACATGAATGGTGCGTGTGAAACGGCTGAACAGGTGGCGCAGGGAATTTTGCAACACTTAGGAGCCGTGATGTTATGACCTAGGCACTATCGACAGCATCTGACTAATACATTCAAAGTATTAATCTAGTAGAAAAAATATATTGGACATTCAAAATAAGCCGAATTATTGTGGAGATATCCTGAATTGAGGTCTCACCAACGTCCTACCTAACAAAATTGGAAAGAATTCGGTGAGAGTTTCGCGCAGGTTCTACAATTTCAAGGCAATATCTTCAAAGCGATGCTTTCAACGCGACGATGGTATCGATTTCTGGTCAGCTGATCCCTCACAAGAACACTGAGATTACCCAGTCATTGCTATGAGTAAAGGCACCTTATTCGATAAAGTTTGGGACTTGCACACCGTTGGTACGCTGCCCTCTGGACAAACTCAACTGTTTATTGGCCTGCACCTGATTCATGAAGTCACTAGCCCACAAGCGTTTGCCATGCTGCAAGAACGCGGACTGAAGGTGATGTTTCCCGATCGCACGATTGCGACGGTCGATCACATTGTCCCTACTACCAATCAAGCCCGTCCCTTTGTCGATGCATTGGCAGAAGAGATGATGCAGGCGCTGGAGAAGAATTGCCAAGACAATCATATTCGCTTCTTCAATATTGGTTCTGGCAATCAGGGGATTGTACATGTGATGGCTCCTGAACAGGGTTTAACTCAACCGGGCATGACGATCGCCTGCGGAGATAGCCATACTTCAACCCATGGCGCATTTGGTGCAATCGCCTTTGGCATTGGCACGAGTCAAGTACGGGATGTTCTGGCGTCGCAAACTCTGGCTTTGTCGAAGCTGAAAGTGCGCAAAATTGAAGTAAACGGTACGCTGCCTACGGGCGTCTATGCTAAAGATGTAATTCTGCATATAATTCGCCAGCTTGGGGTCACGGGTGGCGTTGGCTATGCCTACGAATATGCTGGCACGACGTTTGAGCAGATGAGCATGGAAGAGCGCATGACCATTTGCAATATGTCGATCGAAGGAGGGGCCCGCTGTGGCTATGTCAATCCCGATCTGGTAACGTTCGATTATCTAAAAGGACGCCCCTTTGCCCCCCAGGGAAGCGATTGGGATGAAGCGGTGGCTTGGTGGACAAGTCTGCGCAGTAATACAGATGCAGAATACGATGATGTGGTAGTTTTTGACGCGACTGAGATTCCGCCCACTGTTACCTGGGGCATTACACCCGGACAAGGCATTGCGATCGATCAAACGGTGCCCACCCCAGAGGAACTGCCTGAAAAAGAACGGGCGATCGCGGCTGAAGCTTATCAGTATATGGACTTGCATCCCGGACAGCCAATTGTCGGCACCAAGATTGATGTGTGCTTCATCGGTAGTTGCACCAACGGACGCCTCAGCGATCTACAAGAAGCCGCTAAGGTTGCTAAGGGGCGTCATGTAGCAGAAGGCATCAAAGCCTTTGTGGTTCCAGGATCTGAGCAGGTGAAGCAACAGGCAGAATCGGAAGGTTTAGATCGAATCTTTACAGCCGCCGGGTTTGAGTGGCGCGAACCAGGTTGTTCGATGTGCTTAGCGATGAACCCAGATAAGCTAGTGGGAAGGCAAATCAGCGCGTCTTCGTCCAACCGCAACTTTAAGGGTCGCCAAGGGTCTTCATCGGGACGCACGTTGCTGATGAGTCCGGCGATGGTAGCGGCAGCAGCGGTGACAGGGCAAGTCACCGATGTGCGATCGTTGCTCTAGCGGCTGTAATTGGGGCGATTGTTAGGAAGGATAGTAACACCTTCGTTTTTAGATAGTCACACTACGATCAAAATCCACACCCGGCAAATAATGATATTGAATGCAAGGAGTATGCATGAGCCAAGTGACATTGATTGCAGGTCGGGGCGTTCCCCTGGTTGGCAATGACATTGATACCGATCGGATTATTCCGGCACGCTTTTTGAAAAGCATCACATTTGATGGGTTAGGAGAGCATTTATTTCGAGACGATCGGACCCAAGCGCAGGGTCAACATCCTCTTGATCAGCCTCAATATCAGGGAGCCGAGATTTTGGTTGTAAATCGCAATTTTGGCTGTGGGTCTTCTCGGGAACATGCACCTCAGGCGCTATCTCGATGGGGAATTCGGGCGATCGTCGGCGAAAGTTTCGCTGAAATTTTCTTTGGCAACTGTGTCGCGTTGGGGCTTCCCTGTGTTATGGCAACACCAGTAGAAGTACAGCAGTTGCAAGAGTGGCTTGCGGCCAATCCGCAGACCTCCATTAGCGTTAATCTGGAAGCCATGCAGGTTCAGTATGAGAATGTTACGATTCCCGTACAGATGAGCCGCGATGTTCAGAATATGTTTATCGGCGGCACTTGGGATGCATGTGGTCAATTAATGGCGCAATCGCACCAAATCCAGCAAATAGCCACCCGATTGCCTTATATCCGCTGGAGTCAGACCGTTGCTTCCTAAGCTGAATCCGCATTGCCCCAACAAAGTTATTCAAGCCTTAATCTGAACTTCATCCACTCCTTAATAAAGTCTCGCTACTTTAAGGCTAGATCTACTAGATCTATACGATTGGATACTCCGTTAGATGGATTTTAGAGCAACCGTTGCTCCTTTAAGATGCTGTTTGGTGTTTAGGGGCGTCTGTCATCGATGATACTGTCTGCTGTGTAACGGCTGGTTGCACTGCTAGAATTCATTGCAGCATTCGCCACCTCCTAAATCCCTCCAGTCCACATCGGTTTGGTGTTGGCAACTCAGGTTAAAAGGAAGGAAGATGAACAGTACAAAAAACGAGTCCACACCAGTGGAAATTTCGCCAGCGCCATTTAACAATGCAGACAGTTTTGACTTTGAGACCTGGGCAAGTTTGGTCAAACGGCAAATGATCGCCTGCTTGCGTAAACGTGGAGCCGTCTAAACTGCACTAGTGCTACAACTACTAGTGCTGCGATGACACGGGGTAATTGTATCTCGGTAGTGATATTCGCTCCCACTGCCCGATTCATCGGTTCATCTCAATTGACTCTTGCCCCTCAGCGGTTTACGTCGATCGATGGGTGTTGAAAGCAATATCCAGCCTCGCGTAATTTTTGGTTAGAGACTTTGGCATTGTAGGGACGATGGCTGGGTTGGCTAGCATCCCAAGTAACAGCAGGCAGTTGATGCACTTGAAACAATTGACCGAGCAGATGCCCGGTAGTGGTGGGCACATCTTGTACTAAGTTGTAAATGCCGCAGAGGCGATGGGTTCTAGCAAAGTCGATCGCCCCCACAATATCATCTAGATGTACCCAGTTGGTGATGTCGTTGCCATCACCAGGACGAGTGGTTCCAGCGGCTCGTCTAAAGATCTTGATCAATTCTCGACCTGGGCCATAAATGCCTCCCAATCGCAACACACACACCGAGCGAGAATTCGTCGCGGCACTCAGCAAAACCTGTTCAGTTTCTGCCAAAATTTCGCCATTCCGATTAGTAGGCGACACTGGCGTGGCTTCTGTCACCCATTCGCCTTGGCAATCACCATACACGGCATAGCTGCCCGTATAGATAATCTGTTGCACTACAGGCACGTCTGGCAACACGCTGACAAGCGTTTTTGCAGTTTGCAAGTAGGTTTCTTCGTAAGCATTGGCATTCGGTGCACCCACGCTCAGCAACACGATTTGTTGATCAGCCAGAACCGATCGCAGTGCCGCCGCCGCATTTCCATTCAGCACCAAAGCCCGATCGGCGACTAACTCTAGTTCAGGCAAGCGATCGGAACGGGTGGTTGTAGCAGTGACTGTTATTCCGTGCTGTCTCCAGCACAGTGCAACTGCCTTGCCCACATACCCACAACCAATAATAATTCCGTTCATTGCCGCTTGCCTCGGATCATCCTATTTCTATATTCCTCCAAAATGAGGCCTTCAATAATCTAAGTATTGAGGATTTGACTAGATCAGAATTTAACCAGACAAATTCAAACTGAGGATCTGTTGCACAATCGGCAACTCAGCCTGTTGATCTGATTCTCTATCGGAGGATGACGATGCGAATAGATCCATGAATTTCTGAGTGAATAACTGAGCCATACCATTTTGCTGGATATTGTCTTTGCGATTGGCTTGATCATCGGACGATTTTGGCAACGATCGATGGGCAATTTGTTGTAAGTAATTGGCGATTGCATCGGCAATGGCAAACATGCGGCGTTCTTGATCGCGGGTAATGCGCTCTTGGCTGTTGCCCAAACCGGGTGCATCCCAAGTTTGCGTGCGGGGATTAATAAAGGATTGCACTCGCGCCCACAAAATAGCATCCGAGCCAGTTAAACCACGGGCATACGCTTCTGCCAATCGATCGATATATCCCCATTCATCGAGAGCCGCTTTGGGAGCTTGGTTTGCCAAATCAATACCGTTCAGCTTTTCCTCCAACGTGAGATCCAACCCTTTGGCAGACGCCTTATCAAAAATGGTTTTGGCTTGTGCTCGCAGCCGTGCAAGTTGCTTGGCGTCTGCCTCTTCCGGTGAATTTGCACCATGTTGATAGGAAAAACTACCCAAATTCCACACTCCATTTCCCGGATCAACGTGTCCCCGATAGGCAGGATTTTTACCACCGTCTGGCGATCGAGTACCCTCTGCACTACCAACAGCGATGGCCACCAGCGAATCCGACTCGCCCGCAAACAGTTTTTCTAGTTCACCCTTACTCAATCCATCCAACGCATTATCCTTGGGAGTAGTTTCTGGGGAGGGGGGAACAGGTTGAGGCAAAACTGGAGAAGGTGCAACTGTCGCTTGCGGCAGGGATGAGGGATGAGGAGACAAACTGAAATCAAGACCGGGGGAGGATTGAGGAGAAACACTCGATCGAGCATTGCTTTTCTGAGTATCAGTTTGATACACACGGCGAGCTTCTAACTGGCTTTTAGAGTTCACCTCAGCTTGAGCAGAATGTTGTCTACTGAAGTTTCGGTCAGTTGAGAAAGTTGAATCATTCGTTGGATGAATTGATTGATCGATCGAATTGATTGAAGATGACGGTTCTGAGGATGGCTGAGATTGCAACGATTCAAAAAATTGATCAAACGCTGCATCTGACGATTCTAATTCTATACTCGGAGATTTTGATGGTAGTGTCGGTTCAACTGAAGTAGAGGTGGGTTCTTCTTCAAACAGTTCTGCATCTGTCAGATCCTCTCGAAGCCGAAATGGAGGGGATTCTGTGGTTTCTAGCTGGTAGGAACGATCGGGCATATGGGGTAAGTTTGATGGCAATCGATCGCGGGATGACAAGTCTTCAACAATATCCCCAGGAGATAATTCCTCAGAATTGGATCGATCGAAATCACGACCTTTAGCAGATTGATTAATTTGTTTGCGGGTATCTGTGTGAATCTCTGTATGAGTATCTAGTTGATGCGTCTGACTAGCAGAATCTTGTTGCTTTAACCGAGACCCATCAGAGGATTTCTGCGCCAATTGGTGGGGGCGGTTAGACGATAATTGCGATGGATCAAAATCGATTGGAGCAGGGGGATGGTTAGCGTAGGCAGGTGCACTACTCAAGACAAGGCTAGTTAGCCCTAGCAAGAGCACAAGTGAATGCTTCATACTGAAATATGAAAAAGATAAGGAATGGACTAGAACTAGAGAATAGAAGAAGGAAAAGATAAGGGAGAGAGTTTGATCAAGAACAGAGTTATGGCAGCATTCGCTCCAAGATGTTCTTTGCGGGTTCTACAATCGTCCAAGTACCGTCGGGTTGCCGTCTTAATGCGGCGAAGTGAAGATACTCTCCAGAGCCGATTGGGCTACCGGCGGTGATTTCGCCAATAATTGGGCGGTTTAAGCCACATAAGCGAAACAAATAAGCAGGAACATTGGTGCTGGAAAATAAGACACAGTTGGCATCAGTGAGTTGAATTTCTCCATCAAAGGGAGCATAAACAGCCCCTCCATTCAAATGGATTGAAATTTCTCCCAATCCTGCCACAATTTTGCGTCCTCCTATGATCTCGCCTGGCTGTAATTGCCAAGATTGCTGAATTTGAATGGTGCGTATAGATGGAGCATCAGATTGAATCATTGAACAACTAGTAATGAATATTTTCACTACCATGAATAGACTCCATTGATGAACCAGTTTTAACCGTACTATGAACCTCACTATTTCAGCCCTGCAACTATGCTTTCAGCAAGCCATCAGCCATACTATGTCAATTAAATTTCAAACGTGATCCATGAGACCTTCTCACCCTCCATGTCTTTTAGGATCTTTGTAGGTGTGTTTGAGTGGAACGCTACTTAAATACTAATGAGCAAAACGAAATTGATAGCCAGCATATTCTTCTTCTTCGTAGAGAACCACAAGCCATGTATTTGGGTCAAAAGCTAACGGATATACAACTCGTTCAGCGGGTACTCCAGCGCGAATCTCTAGATTGGACAAATGACAATAGGGTGCTTGCAAAACCTCTTGCACTCTAGCTTTACGATCGCGTTCGGGAATGGTTAGAAATGTGGCTAGTTGTTCTCTAGAAATAATCACTCCATCATCAACTTCGCCTATGCAAACTTCATCTCTGTGCTGATCACCAGCCAATGACATTCGTCCTACATCTATCATTAGAACCACTGCCACTGCTGCTAATCCAGCAATTGGTAAAAGACGCAGGATAGGATTTGTGTTAGACCGTTTTGCAGATTTATGTCTAGTTCGACGTTTTGTAGATGGTGGTAGCGATGAACTCATGCTCATAGTAATCTTCCTCCGAGCAGTAAACCAATCATGATGATGAGTAAGCGATACGTCCAAACCAAGCTGGAATCGGGTTGATAACCAGAGCGATAGACCGCGATGGCGGCGGGTGTCACCAATAGCGCGATCGCCGGAACCCAAGGCAGCGAGAAGGTCATGAGTAACCAATCTAGCCCCATTCGTACGACCAAGGCTCCTACGAAAAGAGCAATGCTCTCTCGCCAACTGAAGGAGGTAATTCGACGAGAACGTTGTCCTGATACAGAGTTTGGCTGAGACGATAGCCGATCGGACCCTTTTCCTTGATTAGATGCGTTGGCAAATGGCCACCAGCGCCAAGCTGATTTGGTTGGGATTACACGGGTTTTCTCACGGTTGCCCCAATGGCGTAGGGACTGAGCCGTTAGAGCGGCTTCTCGTTCGGCTTTGAACAAATCAATCAATCGAGAAGAGAGCACATACACACCATCTTCATCTTGCTCAATCCGAGGTACAGCTATGTCAATATATTCGCAGATGGGTAACTTTTCTAATTCAGCATCTTTTCCACGATCGAGCGCCATTGCATCCCAATCTTGTTCTAGGGTTTCTGCCATTGTTTTTAATTCCAGAATGGCCGCTTCCTGCACAGCCGATAGGTGATTGATATGTTGAACCTGTGCTTCTAAAATTTTCAATGATCGATCAAGAATGTATCTAGGAGGTTGAAATGATTGGACTTGCAGTTGTCGATACTGGTGCACATGTCGGGCGGTTTGTTGCTGCAACCGTTCCACCATAGCGGCAAGCTCAGCGTGTCGAAGATGTGCGGCTGGTGATGGGGTGGTTGTTAAAGAAGGTAAGGAAGGCGCGGTTTGTTTTCGCTGGGCTGGGGGCGTAGCGGACGGGGACGGCAATACAGACTGATGCTTTGTTTGAGTGGACAGTGATTGATGGGACATTTGGCTGTCGAGGGGCTGACGGCGCAAGGTTGCAGCGGCTCCTACTTCAGACGGAGATGTGAAAGATTTATCTACCGTTGTAGAAGTACGAGCAGGTTGCCCTGGATTCGCTCGAATTGAACGAATTTGGGCTTCGATCGCCTTAATTTCTGCTTGTGATTTGCTCATAACAACCCCTTTAAGAACCATGCTTCATCAGTGTTTTGCCATCAATTTGCTGCCAAGCCGTTGATTGATACTTAGATTGATGCTTAACAGTTAAGTGATATTTGGTTAAGAATTTGATTGCTAAATATGGGTTACTAATTTCGTTACTCAATATTGCTATCTGTTGTTGACTTTTTAGCTGCCAACAACACCCTGCTGAGTACTGCTTTGCAGAGATGTCTGATGAATCAGCTTCTTATCAAGTACAATAGTACTATATATAGTACTTGCGTACTATGTCAATACATTTTTTAATCTAATATGAAACCGTAAATTTATGGCATTGAGCAGCAACTGAAAGAAGCGGTTAGGGGATGAAGAGGCAATGAGTTGTCAGTCAATCAAGGTAGCAATCGTTGGTAATGGTGAGATGAGCCAAAGCCTCTGCAATCGGCCGCCACTCGGGAATTGCGCATCGATCGCGCATCCATAACTAGCTCCAGTCATCCTATCTATGGCTATACAAAAACAAAAAGGGGGCGATCGATCGCCCCCGCCCCCATATAGTGTTACATGAATCTTAAATAGCCATTTGCGTTGATGTTTGCTTTTCCGGTGCTGATTCCTGGGTTCCCAACTGAATCAACTCCACCTTGTAACCATCTGGATCTTCGACAAAGGCAATCACTGTAGAACCATGCTTCATAGGACCTGGCTCTCGCACAACTTTACCACCCCGATGTTTGATTAAATTACATGTGGCATAAATATCATCAACTCCGATCGCAATATGCCCATAGGCATCTCCTAGGTTGTATCGATCGGTTCCCCAGTTGTGGGTAAGTTCTAGCACTGTATGATCAGCTTCATCACCATAGCCGACAAACGCAAGCGTAAACTCACCGCCGGGATAGTCTTTTTTGCGTAGAAGCGTCATCCCCAGAACATCACAGTAGAATTTTAGAGATTCTTCTAGGTTGCCAACCCGCAGCATTGTATGTAGCAATCGCATAGGGATCTCCTATTTTTACTAGTTCTCCTCATGGTCACTTCCATTGTGAATGATTATGATGGGAACGCAAATGTAATCTACGCATTTGACACTCATTCTCCCTCCCAGCTAAGCTTTTCAAGCGCAAGTATGAAGATGCAATTATTGCGGGAATATCGGCAACGGTCAGCTCAACGCCGCGGTTCTGATGCAATCATTGCTCAACAACAAGCACTGCACTTATTAGATTTAGATCAAACGATTGATTTACAGGCTCCCATTTTGACATTCGAGGACATGTTTCGCTTTGTTGATATTATGCTAATTTGTTTGTTCCCGTTGCTATTTCTATTAGCAAGAGGAGAGAGAACCAAAGCTGGGGTAACTGTGCATTAGTTAGCATGTCGCAGGTAGGTTCAGTAAAGTATCCCGTTTCGTATGTGCAAATTCTACAATCCGTTATGACACTGGCACAATTGCCTTCTGTCAAACTACTTCCTCTACGTTGGCTGCTGATCTTACAAACTAGTCGTCATCATCTTCGAGATAGTCGTCATCGTCTTCGATAATTGCTGGAGACGGTTGCAGTACTTCCGGGTTTGATGGAGCAGCCACATTGGACGGTGCGAGGGTGGATGCCCTGGAAGGCTCCGACGGAGAAGCTGGAGACACAGCAGGCGCAGTAGGAGATGATTCGGGGGTGACAGTGGAAAGTTCTGTATTACCGCGTAGGGCAACAAAAGCAGCAATGGCAGACGCGATCGCAGCAAACGCGCCAATGCCCCTTGCCAGCACGTCATAGCGTTTGTACTTGAGTTCAAGCTCTTTATACTGATCTCTCTGTCGATCTCTGATTTTATTTTGTTCTTCAGGACTCATGACACACTTTTCAAATCACTGCTACTACGTCAATTTGAAGAGTTCAATCAATGGGGCTTCACTACTCGCGTTCCATATTTACAGATCAATACACAACTTTTCAAGCCTCCGATCGCAATCTTGAGACAGATCTTTGACGAGATTCTTTCTGTCTTTAGGAAGGTTATACGCTCTAAATTCTTCGTTGGGATTAGCGGCTCAGTGTAATCGAACGTGAGATCCACAATTTAATGTTTGCCGAACTGGATGAGACTGAAGCAGAGTTGGCAAAACTGCGATCGTGGTTGCCCAAAATTGATGACCGAGATTTGCTCAAACCTACTGAGTCCTCGCCTTTTCTCAGCACTCAGTCCTACGGGCTAACGCCCACGCTCCGCGAACAGTCCTCAGTCCTTCTAAAACACATCCTGACGAGTTCTGGCAATTCGATCGATTTAACGATACAAAAGAAGCTATGGCGATGGAGCTCGCTAAAATCGCCTCCTATTTTCAAATTTTCAAAAGAGTTGAAGCCGCAAAAGGCTGAAGCTACAGATTTGAAACATAGAAAGCTGATGTCTCCTACAATTCCGGCTTGTGGCGGGTAGGAGTGCTTTTGCATTCATCTGGTCTTTCCTCTGCAAGCCACGTTGTTCAATCGATTCAACTTCAGCGTGGTGAAATGTGAAAAAGCTTAATTTAGGAAATTCTACTAGTGGGGTTCTTGGTTGGGCGAAATGCTCGGCGACTGAAAGCCCATACCTTCTGCGGTTGGGATGTTCGCCAGCGGCTTATAAAGCAATGGCGATCGCGTTTACCCCGATGTAGCAATTGACAACTCGTTCATTCAATCTAGATTGACCCCTTCGGGTTAGCGATATCTCCTGATGTCTCCCCGTTCATCAATACACCCAATATGGAAACCCCTCTTTTGCTAACCCTTTGGATTGCGCTAGGAGCCATCCCAGGTGCCCTTAGCTGCTCTTATTTAACGCTAGTTCGTTATGTCATAGAAAAATAGCTGTTCTGGAGCATAACTTGAGGACCTGCATTCGCAGCAGCATCTCAAATTGTTATATATAAAAATCTGTAGAGAGATGGAGGCTCTCTACAGATGCACCTTAGGTGATCAAAGTGAACGTTTCACAAACCGATCGCACCTCACAAAACCATCATGCCGTGATGGTTGTATTTTGAAACTCTGTGACGAACCGCGATTGGGTAATCAAATCAGTGCTGACATTATTAATCAGCGCTAAAACGTCATTGTCTAGGCGAATGCGAACATTGGCTCCGCGTTGTTCGATCGTAAGTTCCTCGAAGTCCAGCCCTTCTGACAATCCCAATCGATCTTGACGGGTAAAGTCGAGGATTCTGGCGCGTCCGCGTCCGGTTTCCAGCACAAACACATCGCGTCCGTTGCCACCTGTCATATCATCGTTGCCCAAGCCACCATAGAGTGTATCTCGGCCCAAGCCGCCTTCGAGGGTGTCGTTGCCGCGATCGCCTTTGAGCAAATCTGCTCCACCTCGTCCTTGCAGCAGATCGCGCCCAGCGCCGCCAATCAGCGTATCATTGCCAGCCCCACCAATCAGCGTATCTCGTCCAAACGTGCCCACTAGTTGCCGATCGCCCCGTGTCACTGTGTCAGCGCGAGCCGTCAGGTTTTGAATCCGGGTATCTTGATCAGGGTTGGTATCTGCCTGATTAAACGTCCCAATCCTGGCAAGATATTCAGCTAACGCATCTTGCTCGGTTCCGGCTTCGGCAAACGTAGAGGTACCTGGAGGTAAAGTGATGGGTGCATCGATAACGCCGTTGCGGTTCGTGTCTTCGTCTTCCTCCCCTGCAAAGTCGATCAGGTTAGCCAGGGCAGGATTCTCTTCAACATAGCGGGCGAAGGGGTAATTATCTCCTCCGTTCGCTAAAAAACCCAGCGTCACCATGCGAAAGGTGCGGTTTGGATCGCCAATGATCGCCCCGTTTTCTACGACAACATCGGTGATTTGTCCGTCTGCATTGGTAATAGCGATCGATCGCACCCGCTGTCCTGGGTCGAGAATGCCATTGCCGTTGGTGTCTTCGCCCGCATCCAGCACACCGTTGCCATTTAAGTCTTCGGCTGCCGCTTGGTTAGGGTCAAAGCTAAACGAAATGCCACCAATTTGAGGGAAGCGTCCCGGGGTGGCTCCGTCTTCGGTTTCTGCTACCCCGTGTTCCAATACCTCGCGCAACTGAGCCGCTGTGACCGTGATCAGTGCGAGGCTATTATTGAAGCGCAGCGAATTCTCAATATCAAGCTGAGAAACGGCTCCAACTGGTTTATTGGGGGCTAGATTATTAGGCTGAGGCGGTAGCCGCTGTACATCTTCAGGGCTAGTCGCTCCAGGAGCCGCTGAAATTTGACCGATGCTATCGCGAATGCCGCCCCCATTCTTGAGCGAAAGGACGACGCTGGTATCTACCTGCCTTGCATAATCTAAGTTAGCATCAGCCGTGAGATTGCCCAGGTTGGTTTCTTGAGTACGAACATCGCTGCGAATGCCGTTCAGGAAGAAATTTGTGATGCCGCCTGTTAGGTTGTTATCTTTGCTAGCAATGACGTTGCGCAACGCATCGGTAATAGCCACAACATCGGCATTTGCCACATCCCTAGGATTGACATCAGCGCCATAAACGCGATCGACACCGGCCTCATCAGTAGCAAATCCGCCGTTGAGCGTGTCGTTGAGGCTACTGGTGTTAACAACGCCATTGTCATCAAACTCTACAACCAAGCGACCGACATAGCGATAGTTAGAGTCTGTATTAACGATGAGAATGGGCTGACCTGACGCCGAGGTGCGCACGATCGGGTAGCCGCTTTCAGGGGTATTGCCATCCGAGCGAGCAACATCATTAGCATCGAGCAGGGGAATGTGCGATCCGCCTGCAATAATCACATCCACATTGCGTAGACGCGGAGCCAGTTCGTCTCGCTCAATATTTAACTGCTGCATGTGCGACACCAGCACCACTTTGTTAATGCCTGTCTGAGTCAAGGCATCCACCGATCGCTGAATGTCTGCCGCCAGCGCATCATAGTCTGTGGGACTGGCAGGCCGCACCGTAACATTGCCTGGAGACGAAATATTAGGCAGCGTCGGGGTGGTGGCTCCAACAATCCCAATTCGCTCGTCATCATCGGTTCCCAGAACGCCATCTGCGCCCGCAACTGTAATCACCGTACTGGCGGCTAACCGATTGGGAATGTCGCTGGCTTCTGCGGTTGTTGGATTATCTGCAACCTCACCAGCTAAATTCTCATCTGTACTGAAGTCAAGATTGCTGCTGAGGTAGGGAAAGTTTGTACCTGGGTTGCCGCCACTTGCTCGCAACAAATCTCGAACTTGGCGTGTTCCCAAATCAAATTCGTGGTTTCCCAAAGCCGAGGCTTGAATGCCCAGGGCGTTGAGAATCCCAATGTCGGCTCGACCAATTGTTGGTGCATCTGATTCTCCTAGCCCACCCACATTGTTTAGGCTGGTATCGCTGGAAGCCGTGAAAAATGGTCCGGGAATGTAGTTATCGCCAGAAGACAGCGTTAAGGTATTTGCCAGGATATTGTCCGAAACGCCAAATGGGCCCGTCGTATTCGTTCTAAAACGATTGAGAATGGCAGAAAATCGAACGGCATCGTCTAACGCCGGAATACCCGCCTCAAAATCAGAGGCATGTAAAATTTGTAGAGTTATCGGCATGGTGCTATATCAGAACAACCTCGTGACGATTGAGTTTCAATTGCCCCCATACGATCCCACAGTGATGTTAAGAGGTCTTTAATTACATAACCAGGAGCGATTAAGACTTTATTAAATGGAGACACCCGACTGTCAGGGCACAAACATCTAGTTCTTTGATCTTGGGAAAAATGACTTGGGCAAAGAAGGAAAATTCCCGAAATTCGAATATTGCGATCGCCTAACCTGAAAGCTTGAACAGTTGCGAAGAGGCAATTGAATTTATCGTAGCGATCGGCAACATTTCGTTAGAATGAAGCTATATCAGTCTTTTTGGGTAATTAATAATCACATTGATTCAGACCGAAACCCTAGAACTTTTGGAGTGGTCGCGCCTATGTCAGCACCTTGCGACCTTTGCAGCCACAAAGTTAGGGGCTGCCGCCGCCCGTCAGCTAAGCATTCCAAACACAATTGCTGAGAGTCAGTACCTCCTGCATCAAACACAAGAGGTTTACCAACTTGAAAGTGAGCTAAGCAGTGGCTTATCGTTTGATGGCATTCACGACATTGGCGATGCGCTGGAACGAGCAGCTCGGCGTGGTGTCTTGGCTGGAAACGAGCTATTAAACTTAGCAACAACCTTGGCAGGCGCTAGGCAACTGCGGCGCGTCATTGACAATCAACCAGACTTGACGGTACTGAATGCTCTAGTAGCAGAACTTCGTACCTACCCGGAACTAGAGCAAGAAATTCATCGCTGCATTGACGATCGCGGTCGTGTCACCGATCGGGCTAATCCCAGGCTAGAAAGCATTCGTGCCCAACTGCGACAAGTTCACGATCGGATTTATGCATCATTACATCGGCTGCTGCAACGTCACTCCAATGCCATTCAAGAATCGGTGATTACCCAGCGCAGCGATCGATTTGTGGTTCCGGTGAAAGCCTCCCACAAAGACGTAGTGCCTGGGATTGTCCACGACACCTCGACGAGTGGCATGACGCTCTATGTGGAGCCGCAAGCGATCGTAAATTTGGGCAACCAATATCGGCAACTGGTGCGGCAAGAACAGCGCGAAGAAGAAGAAGTTCGTCGCCAACTGACGGAGCAAGTCGCAGAAGTCCAGTCTGATTTAGAGCGGTTGCTGGCAATTGTCACAACCTTAGATTTAGCCACAGCCCGTGCACGCTATTCACTGTGGCTAGAAGCGAATCCGCCTCGGTTCATTCACTTTGCTGGGGCTGAAGTGTCTAACACCACAGGTGAGTCTGAGACAACCAGTGAATCGATCGTCCTGCGCCAACTGCGTCATCCCCTTTTGGTTTGGCAGCAACACCACGAACAAGGCCCAAACGTTGTGCCGATCGATTTGATCATGCAACCGCAAATTCGCGTAGTGGCAATCACTGGACCAAACACAGGTGGAAAGACCGTTACCTTGAAAACTTTAGGCTTAGCTGTGCTCATGGCCAAAGTTGGGCTTTTCGTGCCCGCTCGCGAACCCGTCGAGTTGCCCTGGTTTGATCAAGTCCTCGCTGATATTGGTGACGAGCAATCACTACAACAAAGCTTGTCTACCTTTTCAGGTCACATTCGCCGCATTAGCCGAATTCTGGAAGCGATTGATACGGGCGATCGGGAATCAGGGGCTAGGGATCAGAGATTGGGGATCGAACCAAGCCAAGCTGATAAACTCTCGTCGCCCCACTCTCCACTCCCCACTCCCTTCAACCTGATTCCCTCCAACGCCCTAGTCCTGCTAGATGAAGTTGGAGCCGGAACCGATCCGTCAGAAGGTAGTGCGCTGGCAATTGCCCTGCTGCAATATCTAGCCGATCACGCACGCTTAACGATCGCCACGACTCACTATGGCGAACTCAAAGCCCTGAAATACCAAGATCCACGCTTTGAGAATGCCTCGGTGGAATTTGATGACGTTACCCTATCTCCTACCTACCGATTGTTGTGGGGAATTCCAGGGCGATCGAATGCCTTAGCAATTGCTCGTCGTTTAGGGCTAAAGCCAGAAATTATTGAGCAGGCCCAGCAACAGGTAGGACAAAGTGCGTCTGAAGATGTTAATCAAGTGATTGCGGGGTTAGAGGCTCAGCGCCGCCAACAGGAGGAAAAAGCTAAAGCAGCCGCAGATTTGGTCAAACAGGCTGAAAAACTCCATCAGGAAGTGGCTCGTAAGGCAGAACTGCTCAAAGAACGAGAGCGCACCCTTCAGCAACAGCAAGAACAAGCTGTACAGCAAGCAATCGCCACTGCCAAAGCTGAGATTGCTCAAGTAATTCGGCGGCTTCAACAAGGACCCGCCACTGCTCAAGATGCCCAACAAGCGACGGAAGCACTTAACCAAATTGCCGAACGACAACTTCCCTCGCGACAACAACCGACAAAGCCGAAGCCTGGATTTCGTCCTCAAGTGGGCGATCGGGTGCGCATTCCCCGTCTAGGGCAAACAGCAGAAGTGCTGACCGATCCTGATGAAGACGGTGAGTTTAGTGTGCGGTTCGGACTGATGAAAATGACCGTTTCCTTGGCAGATGTAGAGTCTCTTCAAGGTGAAAAAGCCGAGTTACCCACCAAATCTAAACCTGCTCAATCCCCAACCCCTAACCCGCAACCCCCAGCCCCTGCGCCCCACATCCGTACCTCCCGCAATACCATCGATATTCGCGGCAGTCGTGTGGCTGATGCCGAGGTCGCCCTAGAGCGAGAGATCGCCAAAGCTGATCCCGGACCCCTATGGATCATTCACGGGCACGGCACTGGAAAGCTCAAGCGGGGTGTGCAAGAATTTCTCAAGCAACATCCTCAAATTTCTCATTTTGAAGCAGCAGAACAAACGGACGGTGGGACCGGTGTTACAGTGGCCTATGTTCAGTGATGTTCAGTATGGTGTTCAGCATGGTGCGAGGGGTGATTGAATCCGATGGACTCATTCTATGGCTCACCTTAAAAGAGTGATGGAGCTTCAATCTTCGCTGGGTTGCTCCTCAATTAAACCAATTCCAGATAAAGGACGATAGGTGTATCCCGCTTGTCGTGGAGTTTTCATAATATCTTCCTTGATCGAATCTAGATCGATGTAACGATCGGCTACATTGATTAAACTGTCGCTGGTCATCGATCGCAGGCTCACAACCTCAACCCGTACCCCACGATAGCTAACTGCATCCACAGCATAGGCCAGATCGCCATCTCCGCTGACCAGAACGGCTGTATCGTAGGAGCCAACGAGTGCCATCATATCTACCGCAATTTCCACATCCAAGTTGGCTTTTTTAGACCCATCGGGTAGCTGCACCAAGTCCTTGGAAATGACGCGATAGCCATTACGCCGCATCCACAGCAAAAATCCTTGCTGCTTTTCGTTCGTGCGATCAACGCCTGTATAAAAGAACGATCGCAATAGCCGAGAACCCGCTGTCAATCGACACAGCAACTTGGTATAGTCAATTTCAATTCCTAATTGCAGAGCTGCATAAAAAAGATTAGATCCGTCAATGAAAATGGCAACTCGTCCTCGGTTCTCTAATACTTGATCCGGCGTAAAAATTGGAGAGTCGGCTTCACTAGGATGGCTAAACATAATTTTTCATACCTCGTTTTTTATTTGAATGGATTAAACAAATGCAACAGAACCATTACTACTCTTAGCGCAAATAAGGAGGGCTAAGGTGCAATAGTCCTCTAGAAAATAAAGTGTCCTCTTCACTGAGAAGGCACAGGTGGATCAAGGCGTTGAAAAACCGGTTGAGGCTCTCCTAGAATTTGACCACCTGGAAGAATTCCCCAGGTTGCATGAAGGTGATAAGGAACAAGCGTCCCCACCTCTAGAGTATTAAAGTCAGTTAAGAATCCAAGCTGCTGATATACCGCACTACTGACTTTCGGAATAATGGGCGAGAGCAAATAAGCAGATAGCCGTACTGATTCTAGGATAGTGTATAGCACATGTTCCACAGCCGTCTGGTTGCCCTGCTTATAGAGGGACCAAGGAGCTTGTTCGTCTATAAACTTATTACCCGCTTGCACGAAGCCTAGAACCGCTTCACAGGCTTGGCTAAATGCCAGGTTTTCGTAAGCATCAGCTACAGACTTGCCTAGTGTTTCTCCAAGGGATTGCAATCGATTCGTTGCAGAGACTTGGCTCAAGGGAATCCGGGGAACTTGACCCTGGCAGTACTTTTGCACCATCTTCAAGGTACGATTGAGCAAGTTTCCCAGATCATTCGCCAAATCAGCATTGAGGATGTTAATGAAGCGTGCTTCGTTGAAATCACTGGCCCGACCGAATTCTATTTCCTTTAAAAAGTAGTAGCGAACCGCATCAGAACCGTAGCGATCGACTAGATCATAGGGGTCAATCACATTCCCTAGGCTTTTGCCCATCTTTTGCCCGTCCTTGGTTAAAAATCCATGGCCAAATACTTGACCTGGAACAGGCAACCTAGCCGATTGAATGTTTAGTCTACTCCAAAGAACTTCAAATTCTTGTACTACTAAATCGCAGTGCTCTTGAGGTGTTCGCCCTGCTTCTAATGCCGTTCGCTGAATTTTTTGACCATGTTCGTCTGTTCCGGTCATCATCCGCACCTGCTTTCCCCGAAGTCGGTAATACCGAGCAAGCACATCGGCTGCGATCGTCGTATAGGCACTACCAATATGCGGAGAGGCATTGACATAGTAAAGCGGCGTTGTGATGGCAAACGTATTGTGAATGGATGCATCTTGTTCGATCGGATTAAAACTCATGAATTCGCTAGCAAGCCACTTTTAAGATACGAACAACTATACTCGAAGCTGGAATAATTAAACCTTCAGGGTTTTGTTGAAAATTGCTCCTATTTTCAATAATCAACAATTTCATCGCAACAAAAAGATAGCATATTTATAAAAGTCAATAAATTTTGATTTTTGGTAATTTTTTCTAAATAAATCTTGAATAATTAGCGGTTAAATTTGACAGTAATCTAATTGGATTGTTCTATTACGTGCTTCAAAAAAGAATTAAAACGATTCTCTATAATCTAGCTCTTAGTAGGTAATATGAAAGTTCAGGCTAGATTTTCTAGCGCCGCACTTTTACAACTATTGATAACATTTGATAACATCAAAATCTTTTAGAGGTTGTTTGACAAGTATGAAGGATGGCTTAAACTACCCTCTCCTGTAGGAGCGGAAACCGAATACTTGTTCCACTTTTCTTGTGGAAGCAGGGGTTGGACGATGAGGGCATAAAATTTGCGACGTTTCAAATATTCTCTTAGTTCAAATCAACTAATTAACTAATTAAATACAATATTGGCTGATAATTAATCTCTTCAAAATTAATATGGGATTAACAGGAAAACGTTACCATTCTGTATCGTTTTATTTGTGACTGATCTAAAAATAAGCTAGAACTCAATAAGTATTTAGTATAGTTCAAAACTAGCTCAAAGGTTTCAGGCTGCTGAGGTTTGTCTTTAATATCTTAAGCTTTGAAAATAAATTTATGGCAGTACATGAAGATGATTAAAATAGGGTCGTGTCTCCAGTCCATTCATTTCAGGTGGCAATCTAAAGTTATCCCAATCAACCTGATTGACTGATAACTCTTTGCCCCTTCATCCTCTACCTCTTCTCCTAAATGAGGCGACGAAACAGAGGGATATAGGGTGAAGGGAATCGAGTAAAGTGACCAATCGCTTTCCAACTACCAGGAGAAACCGCGCAGAAGCGCTTTGAATCGAAAAATTTAGAAGCAGCCTGTTTAAAAACTGATCGCAGGTTCAGTGAAGCAATCTCTTGATCCGCCAGATCATTGAATTAGGTAATTAGACTTAGATGTTGCCAAAAATCTAAACAATTGCAACACCAAATCTGGCTGGAGGCAGAGGCTGAATGAAGGTCTCCGGAATGTAAAATAATATTAACAAAATTAAACAGAGGTAATCCAAGAGCCGGTTTGATGCCTAGCCCGTTATTGATTTCTCAACAGTTACTGACGCTGATGGGAACTCGTCTATTCGTTCACCATCAAGATCGCGTCCCTAGTGATAGCGCTATTTTAGTCGTTAGCAATCACCGTAGCTTCATGGATGCACCGCTGCTAATGGCAGCGATCGATCGCTCAATTCGGTTTGCTTGTCACCACTACATGGGACAAGTTCCAGTGTTACGTGAGTTTGTGACTCGGTTAGGATGTTTTCCGTTGGATGCTCCTGATCAACGCCAGCAAATGTTTTTTCATCAAGCCACTCAACTTCTGCAAACCCGTCAAGCCGTTGGGGTTTTCCCAGAAGGCGCGCAGCCAATGGTGCAATTAACCCGCCCAGATGATGTGGGCGACTTTCAGCGCGGTTTTGCACACCTAGCGTTGCGGGCTCCCATTACCGATCTGGCTATTCTTCCTGTAGCCATTGCTTCTCATGCTGAATCTACCACTTCACCCTTTCCGTTAAAGCTTCTGAGTTGGTTTGATCCGTCTGAGCCATTGTTCAACCAGGCTGGTTGGCATCCGATGGTAGTCTATGAGCATGTTGATGTGCTGATAGGTCGGCCAATTTGGATCACAGATACACAGCGTCAACGTTATCGGGGTAAACAAGCCCGAACAGTGGTCTCAAATTTAACCTCTCGCTGTCAAACCGAAATTGACTATCTGCTTCGCCATAGTTTTAGCGCATGACCGACGTTGTAGAGTATCCCTATTTCCGTACTCCTAGACCCACTAATCCTAATGCACCCCTATTTATCTATCTGCCCGGTATGGACGGCACGGGGCTGTTGCTCGATCGCCAACTTGCCGGGCTAGAGAAAGGATTTGACATTCGCTGCCTCTCCATTTCATTGAACGATCTCAGTAGTTGGGAGGTTTTAACAGAACAAGTAGTGAATTTGGTGAGAGTTGAACTACAACGCGAGTTGCAACAGTCAGTCTATCTCTGTGGAGAGTCGTTTGGCGGTTGTTTAGCCCTGAAGGTGATCACCCGTGCCCCAGAGTTGTTCAAGCGATTTGTACTGATTAACCCTGCTTCCTCGTTTCAACGGTTTCCCTGGATGTATTGGGGATCTTTGCTGGTTCAACCGTTTCCTGAACCAATTCATCGGCTTTCTTGTCTATCGTTTCTGCCGTTTTTGGCGGCCCTTAATCGCATTACGCCAGACAACCGCCGCGCGCTGCTGGATGCGATGATCTCGGTTTCCCAGGAGACATCGGTTTGGCGACTGTCACTGTTGCGTGAGTTTCAAATTGGGGAAGCAGAACTGCGACAGATTACCCAACCAACCCTAGTGATTGCCAGTGGTAGCGATCGGCTTCTACCCTCAATCTTAGAGGCCGATCGGTTAGTTCAGTTAATGCCAAATGCTCGCAAACATGTGCTTCCCTACAGTGGACACGCTTGCTTGTTAGAGGCAGACATCGATCTCTATGAAATTATGCAATCGGAAGGGTTCTTACCAGAACGACAGCCCGAACTAGAAGAATCGATCGTCAGTGGCTAAGAAAAAATTGCCCCAGCTTTACTCCAAATCAACTCTACACGAATTCCGCAAACCGATCGGTCGCCTCTAGCAACGCCTCACGGATACCTGGTTCCGTCATGGAATGTCCCGCATCCGGCACCACAACCAAGGTTGCCTCTGGTAGTTTCTGAGACAGTTCCCAAGCCGAAATCATAGGGCAGACTACATCATATCGTCCTTGCACGATCACAGTTGGTAAGTGGCGAATCCGATCGCAATTTCTCAACAGTTGATCGTCTGTATCAAAAAAACCCCGATTGACAAAATAGTGACACTCAATCCGAGCAAAGGCATCAGCAAACTGACTTTCGCTAAATTTTGCAGTCAACCCCGGATCAGGAATCAGCTTGCTGGTACTAGCCTCCCAAATTGACCACGCTTGTGCCGCCGTGGCCCGAACTGATGCATCCGAACTAGTTAGCCGTCGATAATAAGCAGCTATTAAGTCGGTCTGCTCACTCAGAGGAATAGGCTTCAGGTAGGCTTCCCAAGCATCAGGGAAAATATAGCTTGCGCCTTCTTGATAGAACCATTGCAGTTCCTTTTGTCGCAGCAAAAAGATGCCTCGCAAAATCAGCCCCGTACAGGAGCATGGATACGTTTGACTGTAGGACAGTGCCAATGTGCTGCCCCAACTACCGCCAAAAATCAGCCAGCGATCGATCCCTAGGTGTGATCGCAGTTTCTCGATGTCCTCAACTAAGTCCCAGGTGGTATTTTCGCGTAGCTCGGCATGAGGACGACTTTGACCACAGCCCCGTTGATCAAACAAAATTACTCGCCAAATGGAGGGGTTAAAATACTGACGATAACTAGGATCAATACCACCACCTGGCCCGCCATGCAAAAATACAACTGGCTTGCCAGTGGGATTGCCAACTTGTTCAAAATAGATGGTATGGAGCGCAGAAACGGGTAAGGTTCCTGTATAGTAAGGCTCGATCGGTGGATAAAGTTCTCGCATAGCCCTTGTACCGCTTCAATCAGCTTTTCTTAGCCCAAGCTAGTTAAACACTACATTAAGGCTAGCCAGGCTTGGCTTACTACGCTGCTGTTGATTGGCTTAATGAATAGAGTTGGTCTTATCAAGCTGCTTGACGGGTTTCATTTGAGATTCTTCAACTATAGAATCGATCTAGTTAGAAAATTGATGGATTATGACGTTAGCGTTCGATTTAGTGACAAGCTTTAAACCAGGGCAAATTCTGTATCTGGAGCACCAGGATAGTCGATTATATGCTGAGGTAATCCAGTTGGTTTGCGATCGTAACCTCTGCTGGGTTCGTCCCATTGCCCTACTCACTTCCGCTACAGCTAAGCCATTCAATCAATCTATCCAGCCGTCCAGCCACTATCCAACGCTCCCGTCCCTTACCATCCATGACCTGCGTCAAGGAGCAGACTTACTTTGTCCACCGTCTCTATGGCGAGTAGCGCTTGATACAGAGGTAATTCCCCTGCTGGCCCAGCTAGAAACGCTAGACCCGCAAACCTCGTCACATTTCGTCGGTTTAGGAGAAAATCGGCTTGCCCACTCCCAATTGCGGGAGTTTATTGGCTATCTTTGGCAAGCTAACCCAGAAGTTTTTGATTAGAGCGAGTATCTGCACCCTCTGCACCCTGATATTGTCGATTTCGCTCTTCTATCGCTTCTGTGGCTTTGATTGCCTAAAATTCCTCCTCTAGCTTTTGTCCACTGTTACCAGAAAGATTTCCAACCTTAGGGGCTAGGAACTAGACGAATTCGTCCTGCATCCATTTCTGCCATCAATAGCTCTAATGCCTCATAGTCTGCATCAGAGATATACCCTAGTCGAGTCAGTTCGTAGTTAATTTCGTTTTCAATGTCTGGCGTAAGCTGCTTAATGTGCAACGCTTTGGCAACCAGTTGACGAATAACGTGAGTAGTTTTCATGACAGGATGACAATATAGTCGTGTAGAGGGGCACTTTAGTATGCATCGGTTCAATTCTGAGCCAGATATATAAGGTGTGCCGATGATCTAATCCTTAGCTTCAAGTGATTTTAGTCACGTTCCTGATATCTAGCTCATAACGCTATATCCACGGTTCCCAAACAATTTAAACCACTTTTAGTAGTTGGATGGGATGGTTTAAACCCCGCCCTCAGGAGGGATTTCCGTATATCCTTCTGTACTGTTACCCATTCGTCAAGCCCTTTTGTTTAGGTTAACTTTTGCTAAGTTACGCGGAATTGCTTGAAACAGTCTTGTAGGTAGATGCACAAGACTTCTGGAAACTCACTCAAGCCAAGTGATTCTCGTGTCGTATCTATTAAGGGAAAAATTGGCTTATTAGGAAGAAAATTGTATTTTTGTACACATCAACGCAAAAATACTTACAGAAAACTTTAAATAATGTCGGGTAGTTGATTAAGATTCAGCAAAATATTGCTGGTTCAGTGGTTCGTCTTCAAATGCAGAAGCTATCGTCTGTACATTCTCATCAGACGCATTCCTTCAATCCTTTAGCTTCGTTAGTTCGCTATTTGTCTAAATAGGAATGGAAAACATGCAAAGTTCTCTTGGTCAAACTCGAACGACGGTTATTCAACCCAATGGACATATTAATGCAGAAAATGCAGCGGCTCTAAAGCAGCAGTTAGTTGAAACTGTGACATGTCAGGAATACACCTCTTTGCTAGTAGACATGAGCCAAGTTGAGTCACTTGATAGCGCAGGCTTGATGGTTTTCGTATCTACGCTAACTCTGGCACAACGCTTAGGCAAGTCCTTCGGACTATTTGGTATTTCTCCAGCCGTGCGGATTATATTTGAATTAACTCAGCTCGATCGCGTTTTTCACATTCTTGAGGTTCATCCTAGTGTTGAAATGGCGGTCGCATGACTTCAACCATTAAATGTATACGATTAATTAAGACATACAGTAACGTTAAAGCCTGTTTCAAATACGTGTTGGATTTATAGCTATTTTTTGAGGGCTGCTCTACGGTGAATTGAAGACTAGGACTGGGTCAGTCGGCTAAAAGCAGAAGAAAACCGCATCCGGTATAGTGAAGACTAAGTGATGTAGTCTCGTCTGGCTTTTGTTAGAAAGCGATTAACTGTGGCAGTTGCGATTGAACGGCTATTAACTTCCGGCATCTCTCGTCCCGCTCGCTACTTGGGCAACGAGTTAGGAGCAATCCATAAAGATTGGCACACAGCCGCTGTCCGCTGGGTCTTAACCTACCCAGAGGTTTATGAGGTTGGAGCGTCTAACCTGGGTCATGTTATCCTCTATAGCATTTTGAACGCTCAACCTCGCCAATTGTGCGATCGAGCGTATCTTCCAGCTCCAGACTTATCTGCCAAGCTTCGAGAAACCCAGACTCCTTTGTTTGCGGTCGAATCTAGGCGATCGCTTATTGACTTTGACATTTTGGGCTTTAGTCTCAGCTATGAGCTAGGGGCAACGAATATCCTAGAGATGTTGAGCTTGGCTGGAATACCGCTGACTTGGCAGGAGAGGGCGGATGAGGGAATGTGGAATGTGGCGCAAGGAAGCTATCCGCTAATCTTCGCAGGAGGTCAAACAGCAACCTCTAATCCAGAACCTTATGCCGACTTCTTTGATTTTATTGCCTTGGGGGATGGTGAAGAGCTATTGCCGGAAATAGGGCTGATCCTTGAAGAAGGCAAAGCGGCTGGGCTTAGTCGAGAGGCGCTGTTACTGGACTTAGCTCAAGTTCCGGGGGTGTATGTTCCTCGATTTTATGACATGGACAGCGATGGGTCAGTACGACCCAACCGTCCGGATGTGCCGGAGCGAATTTTGCGACGAGTTGCAGCCCCAATCCCAGCCTATTCAATCGGGTTGGTTCCCTTTGTGGAAACAGTCCACGATCGGCTAACGATTGAAATCCGTCGAGGTTGTACGCGCGGCTGTCGATTCTGTCAACCGGGAATGCTCACTCGTCCAGCCCGAGATGTGGAACCGCAGCAGGTGATTGAAACGGTAGAGCAAGGAATGCGGGCAACCGGATACAACGAGTTTTCGTTGCTTTCTCTTAGTTGCTCAGATTACTTAGCCCTGCCAGCCGTCGGAGTTGAAATTAAAAATCGGCTTAAGGACGAAAATATTTCACTTTCATTACCTAGCCAGCGGGTCGATCGTTTTGATGAAAACATTGCTCATATCGTAGGCGGACTGCGGCAATCAAGCCTAACCTTTGCGCCAGAAGCTGGAACTCAACGACTGCGCGATATTATCAACAAAGGCTTGACCAATGAAGAATTGCTTCAGGGAGTCAAAACTGCCTACGAGCAGGGCTGGGAGCGGATAAAGCTCTATTTCATGATCGGGCTGCCCGGTGAAACCGATGCCGATGTTCTGGGAATTGCTGATACCATTCGTTGGTTGCAGCGAGAGTGCCGCGGCAAGGGCAAAAAGCCGCTAGGTTTTACAGTCACCATTTCTAACTTCACCCCGAAACCCCACACGCCATTTCAGTGGCATTCTGTTTCAACTGCCGAGTTTGAGCGCAAACAGTGGATGTTACGTCAAGAATTTCGTACAATTCGGGGCTTAAAAGCCAATTTTACGGATGTGCGTATTTCAGCAATGGAAGATTTTCTGGGGCGTGGTGATCGTCGTCTCGCTTGTGTGATTCACCGAGCGTGGCAACTAGGGGCTGGCATGGATGCTTGGTGGGAAAGCCTCGATCGAGCGTTTACGGCTTGGACGCAAGCCATCGCAGAGTCAGGCCTAACCTGGAAATATCGCCAGATTGAGACGGGTGAGTGGAATGTCTGTGCCGAATCTTCCGTTGAGGAGGAGGCATCTCCCTCAACGCTGCCTCAGCCGGTCTTGGACGCTGCTTTACCGTGGGATCATCTCGATACGGGCATTAGTAAATCTTGGTTAAAGGCGGATTTGGAGCGAGCGTTAGAGGCAGCCACAATCCCAGATTGCTCCTTTGACGGCTGCTCGCACTGTGGCGTCTGCGGCGCCGATTTTGGACACAATGTGGTAGTTTCCCCCCCGGCTATCCCCCAGTTTAATGGGCAGTTTGTGCCTCAGACGGAACGAGTGCAGCGACTACGAGTGTGGTTTGGTAAACATGGACAAATGGCATTGCTGAGTCATTTGGACTTAGTCCGCCTATTCGATCGAGCGATCCGTCGAGCCGCTCTGCCGATCGCATTTACCGGGGGCTTTCATCCCGGACCTCGCATTTCCTTTGCGAATGCCTTATCTCTAGGAGTCACAAGTTCTAGCGAAATTGTGGACATTGAATTGGCTCAGCCGATGACGGTCACAGATTTTCACACCCAGCTAGCTGCTCAACTTCCTGATGAACTTCCGATTTATCAGGTCGAATCAATTGCTTTACAAACACCGTCTGCTACCCAATTGCTAGAGCAGGCCGAGTACTTTATCACCCTCTGTCCTGTACCAGATGCACCATCGCCAACTATTGCTCAGTGGCACACCTGGATTGAAACCATTCTGGCAACTGATACAATTGCAGTAGAGCAAACCACTAAGTCGGGGAAGGTGAGGCTCGTCAATCTGCGCGAGCGGTTGTTTGAATTGCAGTGGGTCGATACCAATTTAATAGACGAAAAGATACGTTCATTCATCTCATCTGAGCCGATCGCAGAGACCATCACAACAGTGCGATTCCTGGGAAGCTGTCGCAATGATGGCACGGTACTACGTCCAGAACATGTGGTTTACATGTTAGAATCCGTGGCAACCCAAGAGTGGCAACTTTTGCAAACTCACCGAACACGATTGATTTTGCAAACTGTTTAGGAAAGACTGCACTAAACAGAACTGGGCTTCAACCATTTAGTGATGAGTCCAGTGCCTAGTTAAATGTCTTTACCGTTGGGCTTCTTGAACGCATAAGCGGATGTGCTAATTTTCATTTTTCACAAAATGTTTACTCATACTAATGGCGTAAGGGTGTCTCCACGCTATAATGCTTTGCAAGAGAAGCCGTTGCGGACTGAAATTTCTCTGGGGTTGCCAGTGGTTTAATCGGCACCAAGTGTAAGGTAAAGTTCGCTTCTGCCAAGTTTTAACTCATGTTGACCCGGGTGCCTGTCTTCTTTAGGAAGGTATCTGCTTGAGGACTGACTGTCAGTTATTGACTCGATCGCTCACGTACCAGAATTCTGGATTACGATAGCAACCCTCGCCTGATGAAGTTTAACCGTGTCTTGGGGTTTGCCTAGGACAGGAGTAATTCTGCAAACTTCTCATCATGTCAGAATTTTTTTTGCTGATTTTGCTTATCGTCGTTTTGAGTCGCAGCGAGGATGGCTTGGATAGCGCCAGTGCCGCTGAGACTATCAGTTTTTGAGGAAATTGAATGCCAAAGCAAATTATTATCGCTGAACAGCACCGAATCGCGGCTGTCTTTTCGGAAGACCAAATTCAAGAGTTAATCGTTGCCAAAGGTAATCATCAA
Organism: Thermocoleostomius sinensis A174; assembly: GCF_026802175.1. NCBI lineage: Bacteria > Bacillati > Cyanobacteriota > Cyanophyceae > Oculatellales > Oculatellaceae > Thermocoleostomius > Thermocoleostomius sinensis. Next base: position 1,400,581 of record NZ_CP113797.1, read on the forward strand.
GTTGGCGATATTTATCTAGGGGTCGTAGAAAACGTATTGCCAGGAATTGATGCAGCCTTTGTGAACATTGGAGACAGCGAGCGAAATGGCTTTATTCACGTTTCTGATTTAGGACCTCTACGCTTACGAAAAGCCGCTGGTTCGATTACTGAATTGTTAGCACCTCAACAAAAAGTGTTGGTGCAGGTAATGAAAGAGCCAACTGGCAATAAAGGTCCGAGACTAACGGGCAACATTACATTGCCTGGTCGTTATCTAGTACTAATGCCGTTTGGACGCGGCGTCAATCTTTCTCGGCGCATTCGCAACGAATCGGAACGGAATCGTCTGCGGGCGCTGGGAATTTTGATTAAACCAGCCGGTATGGGGCTATTGATCCGCACTGAAGCGGAAGGAATGGATGAGAAAGCCATTCTCGAAGACTTAGACAATCTACAAAATCAATGGGAAAGCATCCAACAAGAAGCGGTATCTACTCGCCCGCCCAGCCTACTTAATCGGGATGATGATTTCATTCAGCGGGTGTTGCGAGATGTGTATAGCGCCGATGTCAACCGCATTGTGGTCGATTCTCACACCGGAATGAAGCGGGTCAAACAGCATTTGGTGACCTGGAGCGGGGGGCGATCGCCCCAAGGCGTATTGATTGATCATCACCGCGATCGCATTCCCGTGTTGGAATATTTCCGGGTCAATGCTGCTATTCGGGAAGCACTAAAGCCTCGGGTTGATTTACCCTCCGGCGGTTATATTATCATCGAGCGCACCGAAGCCTTGACAGTCATTGATGTGAACTCTGGGTCGTTTACCCGCTCGGCTACTGCCCGAGAAACGGTGCTGTGGACAAATTGTGAAGCGGCAACCGAGATTGCACGGCAACTGCGCTTGCGCAACATTGCTGGGGTAATCATCGTGGATTTCATTGACATGGATTCTCGGCGCGATCAACTTCAGGTGCTTGAGCAATTTAATAAAGCCCTGAAAGCAGACAAAGCCAGACCTCAAATCGCTCAACTGTCTGAACTTGGGTTAGTGGAACTCACTCGAAAACGCCAAGGACAAAACATTTATGAACTGTTTGGGCGACCTTGCCCCCATTGTGGTGGGTTGGGGCATCAGGTTCATTTGCCTGGTGAACCCGATTATGAGGAAGCGGAACCCGTCGAGCCGTTCCGAACGGTTCCAGTTGCAGAGCCACGCACTCCCCAGCTTCGAGAGTCGTGGGAACGTACTAGCGTTAATAACGGAGATGAGTTTGAGTTTGACACCTCTCCAGATCTGCAAGAGCTTGATCTAGTCAACCATCCCAGCTATCAAGAACGGGGGCGAGGCAGTGCAGACAATCGCCGTCGTCGTCGCAGTCGGTTGAAACTAGGTGAACCAGTCGCAAAAGGATTCGCTAAGCCTGATGGAGAGGCTGAATCAGAAGTGATAGAAGAGGCAACCCCTGTCGCTTCTGTGAATCGAGTCCTGAAGGATGGTCGTGAAGGACGAGAAGGGCGGGATAAACTGGATCGCAATCGATCAACGCGTCGTGACAAACCCCCAACTGACCCCCCGCAGTTGGTGTCAGTCGAGATGACATCCGAGGAGCAAGATGTCTATGCCTTGATGGGAATTTCGCCGTTAGTATTGACCACAGAACCTATTAAAGATCCAAAAGCAACGATCGTTTCTGTATCGTTACCGGGACAAAGCAGCCGTGCCGCTAATGGCAATACGATGTTTGCCGAGGAGGTGGAAGCAGCCGAACCGGAAGAAGAAATCAGGACTGTCATTGAACCACCTGTCACTCGTCAATCTCGCCGCCTAAAAGCAGAAGATACGATTGCCGCATCAGAGCTTCCTGTCGCACCTCTGGCAACCTTAGAGGAAGAGTTTCACGATCATGGGAATGGGACGGAACCTGAAAACGACGCGGATTCAGATGTAACGGTTGAATCAACTCGTCGTCGCCGCCGTCGTCGTTCTTCGGTATCCATGGCTGAGTCATCCTCAGATTCTGAAGTAGGTTAATGACATGGATTGTGAATCTTGTGAATCGACAGCTTGAGCTTCAGTTCCTGAACTTGCCTTCCGAAAGCAGCCATGACGCTAAAAATAGGGTCATGATTGCTGGAGTCGATGAAGTTGGGCGAGGAGCATTGTTTGGTCCCGTAGTAGCGGCTGCCGTCATCTTGCCGCCCGACGTTTATTCGGCATTAGCAGAATCTGGCGTAACTGACAGCAAGCGGTTGTCTGCTGGCGATCGCTTGCGCCTTGCTGTCCAAATTCGCTCGGTGGCGCTAGATTGCCGAATTGGAATTGCGTCCGTACAAGAAATCGATCGCTTGAATATTCTACAAGCTTCATTGCTAGCAATGCGCCGGGCAGTGATGCGACTCAACCCATCGCCCAATTTTTGTTTGGTCGATGGTCATCAGCGCATTCGAGATCTACCAATCTTGCAGCAACCACTGGTCAAGGGCGATCAAAAGTCGCTAGTCATTGCGGCCGCTAGTATTGTGGCTAAAGTCTGGCGGGATGAATTGATGATCCGCCTTGCTGCTAAATATCCGGACTATGACTTAGCAATCAACAAAGGCTATGGCACAGCTAAGCATCAAGCCGCTATTCAACGTGTAGGAATTTCAGCCCAACATCGCTTGTCCTTCAGTCCCTGTCAATCAGTTGCCAAGCAAGCCCAAGTTTGAGCCAGCGAATCTTTAACTGCACGTATTGCTATATGAGCATGTTGCTTTCACACTACATACATGCTACTAACTTTACGCTTATTCGGCGTCCTGCCCATCAGGAGTAGAATGGTGGCTCAAACAGCAGAGTTGTTTGAAGAAAATTTATTGGTAGCGAACTGACTTGCGGCAAACAAGGGGGCGTCTGCGCTCGCATCAGTATTGAATTGTTGAGAAGCGACCCATGTGCGATAATCCAGCAACAGTCGATGCATCAGTCGCTGCTTGATGGTCAACAAAACGCTTCTGAGTAAGCCGTTTCCCGTCGTTTCAATGAGTGGCTTTGGAGCCAGCATGAGAGGCGGAGGCAGATCCACCTGAACTTTTAGATCTGCTCTACCTTGAAGCTGAGTCGTGCCGCCCTGCGATCGGGGAACCAACTGCCCTACTAGCTCCAATTTAAACCGTTGGTTCACATACTCAACTCCGCGAATTTCACAGCCAACTGATCGCAAATGGATCTTACCGTCTGGCTCTGCCCATACGTTCATATCTACGGTTGGCTGAACACTCAATGTCATGAAGTGAAGTGGACGCATTTTGAGGCGAAAGCATTCAGGGCTTAATTGTTCCGTTCTAGTTGGATCAACCAATGCCTTCACCAACCGTTGGGGCTGGCGTAAATAGTGCTGAATTGGAATTGACGCTTCCGGTACAATCAGTTCAACCGTTTGGCAGGCAGAGAAGGAGGTCAGCATGATGGCAACACAACTAGCCCTATTGTTAACTTCAATTAATTAAATTTTACAATTTTTCCAAGAAATCATCCTTGACATTAGGGAGTATAGATCTCGGCCTGGACTGATTCTGAGTTTGCTTCATTAAATGTTTCAATTGCATGTAGTAGTTCTACGCAGATAGGTCGGTCGATGAACCAGCAAGGTGCGTAGTCTAGTATTATTGATACTTCGCCAACATGAGCTTAAAAGATTACATTCTATGACTTTTCTACTTGCCCATCTAGGACCTACCGGTACTTATGCCGAAAGTGCCGCTATTGCTTGGGCAACCCATTTAAAGCACCAAACTCAAGAAGAGGTGTGCTTACTGCCTTGCGCTAGCATTGCTCAAACATTGCGAATGGCAGCAGAACAGCAAGTTGATTTTGCAGTGGTTCCTGTGGAAAACTCGATCGAAGGAAGTGTCACAGTCACGTTAGATACGCTGTGGCAATTAGATTCCCTGCGCGTTCAGCAGGCTTTAGTTTTACCCATTTCTCATGCGCTGTTGTCTTGTGCCCCAACCTTACAGTACGTTCAAACCGTATATTCCCACCCTCAAGCATTAGCGCAATGTCAAGGCTGGTTAGAAAAGAATTTGCCAACGGTTCAACTAGTTCCAGCTAATTCAACAACAGAGGCACTTCAGTTTTTATCTACCGATGAAACTGTAGCGGCGATTGCTTCTCAACGAGCCGCAGAGCTTTACAATCTTCCTGTGCTTGTCCATCCCATTAATGATCATCCCGATAACTGTACCCGCTTTTGGGTGTTAAGCTTAAAACCGCTCTCTGTCGGTAGTCATACGTCCCTAGCCTTTAGCTTACCTGCTAATGTTCCGGGGGCCCTAGTTAAACCATTGCAACTTTTTGCTAAACGCGGCATTAACTTAAGCCGGATCGAATCACGTCCCACTAAACGATCGTTGGGAGAATATGTATTTTTTATTGATTTTGAGTCGTCTATTGCAATGGATTCTGTGCGATCAGTACTAGAGGAGCTACAGAACTGTACTGAAACGCTAAAAGTTTTTGGTAGCTACAATATTAGCTTTGTAGATAGCACCAAGACTTAGATCATTAGCTCAATAAACTCCAATCTTTTGCTCTACCTATTCTCACTAAACGCTTCATTTGAAGACATCTTCGAGGGCGGCTCGGGCTGCTAAGTGATTTCGGGTAGAAGTCAAGATCTCCACTTCCCGTTCAAGCCGTAACCCTGTGTCTTGCATTTCTAGAAGCGCTTGCTGTTCAAGGGCAGCACCTTTAAGGTTGCCTGCCACCCAGTAAGATAACTCAGTGGGAAGGGTGGGAATATCATCAGGAAGTTCAATTTCTTGACCCGTCAGCTTAGCGGACAAATGAACGACATTCTTCAATAGTTCATCCACTTCAATGGACAAGGCTCTTAAATCTCGATCGGTCGGTCGATCTTCTATCCATTCAACCAGTCCCACATAATAGGGCTTTTCACGAACAAAGTCTAAAACACGAAATCGCTGCTGCCCCACTGCCATGATTTTCATGCGATCGTCGGGTAAGCGTTGGTAATGAATGATTTCAGCACAGCAACCAATGTTTGCCACCGTCTTGTCCGTCGGATCAACCATCAACACACCAAAGCGGCGATCGCTTTGCAGAATGGTGTTCATCATGATCCGATAGCGAAACTCAAAGATGTGCAGCGGCAGCTTAATGCTGGGAAAAAGGACTAGCTCAGGTAAGGGAAAAAGCGGAAGCTCGCAAACAGCCACTGAAGAAAATGCCATCGTTTGTTTACATTCCCGTGGGGAATTCAACACCAGTTAACCCTGGACTACCCCTCAGCTTCCTCAGAAATGCTCTGAAACAGACTGAAGTCAGCCAGTTTTTGACCCAACTCCAGTCTACCGCATTGCTTCAGCTTCTCCAACGCGTACTTGCTACAAATTCACTACAACTTCACTTCAATATCGACACCAGCAGGCAGATCCAGCTTCATTAAGGCATCGATCGTTTTAGAGGAAGGTTGATAGATGTCGATGATACGGCGATGGGTGCGAGTCTCAAAATGCTCGCGGGAATCTTTGTCAACGTGAGGAGAACGCAAAACACAATAGATGCGGCGTTTCGTTGGTAAAGGAATCGGGCCAATCGCGGTTGCATTGGTGCGATTAGCGGTATCCACAATCTTTTCACAGGAAGTATCGAGTAAACGACGATCGAACGCCTTGAGGCGAATCCGGATTTTTTGCTGCTGAATCGTTGCCATTGGATTTCCTAATTGTCCTACCTAATTGTTTAGTTGTCTAGGTTCAAAACAAACACAACCAGATAACTTGATCAAATACACATCAAATGCACATCACGTGATTTGAGGCAAACAATCAGCAGCCAGACAAAACCAGCTGCTGATTCTACCAGAGTCCTACAACATCCTACTTGAGGATTTTGGATACAACGCCAGCACCGATTGTGCGACCACCCTCACGAATGGCAAAGCGCATCCCTTGCTCAATGGCAATCGCGTTGATCAGTTCCACCGTCATCTTGATGCGATCGCCTGGCATTACCATCTCAGCATCACTGCCATCATCAGCGGTAAAAGCTTTGATTGTGCCTGTCACATCCGTTGTGCGCACATAGAACTGAGGCTTGTAACCAGCGAAAAAGGGAGTTTTGCGTCCACCTTCTTTCTCAGTCAAGATGTAGACTTCACCTTCAAATTGAGTATGTGGAGTAATAGAACCTGGCTTAGCAATCACCATACCACGCTCCACATCCTCTTTCTTCAGACCCCGTAGCAACAACCCCGCATTGTCGCCTGCCATTCCCTCTTCTAGGCTCTTCTTGAACATCTCAATACCAGTCACCGTGGTGCTGCGGGTTTCACGTAGACCAACAAGTTCAACTGTTTCATTGAGCTTGATCTTGCCACGTTCAATTCGACCCGTTGCAACCGTTCCGCGACCCGTAATAGTGAAGACATCTTCAACTGCCATCAAGAAGGGCTTATCCACATCTCGCTCAGGCGTCGGGATGAAAGAATCAACCGCATCCATCAATTCGTAGATTTTATCAACCCACTCATTGTCGCCACGCTGAGTTTTAGGATTAGCCACCATGGCTTCCAGTGCCATCAAGCCCGATCCCCTAATAATCGGCAGATCATCACCTGGAAACTCATACTCGCTCAAAAGCTCGCGCAGTTCCAGTTCCACTAGTTCCAACAATTCCTCATCATCCACCTGATCAATCTTGTTCAGGAAGACCACAATACTAGGAACGCCAACTTGGCGAGCCAATAGAATGTGCTCTTTTGTTTGAGGCATCGCGCCATCGGTTGCCGCAACCACCAAGATTGCACCATCCATCTGTGCTGCTCCAGTGATCATGTTCTTCACGTAGTCAGCGTGTCCAGGACAGTCCACATGGGCATAGTGACGATTTTCGGTCTCGTACTCAACGTGAGCCGTATTGATTGTGATACCCCGAGCTTTCTCCTCAGGAGCCGCATCAATGTCTTCGTACTTCTTAGCCGTAGCGCCGCCTCCGGCAGCCAGAGTCATCGTGATTGCTGCGGTCAGAGTTGTCTTACCGTGGTCAACGTGACCAATGGTACCAATGTTAACGTGAGGTTTTTTCCGTTCAAACTTTGCGCGTGCCATGTATCTATCCGTTCCTCTTTAACTGACTATGCGTTCCCTTTGCTCTTTGCAATGATGGCTTCAGCCACGTTGCGAGGCACCTCCTCATAGTGGCTAAATTCCATAGTGAAAATGCCACGACCTTGCGTTTTAGAGCGAATGTCCGTAGCATATCCGAACATCTCTGCCAATGGTACTTTAGCAGTAACCTTAGCAGTTCCTTGCTCTGTGTCTTGCCCCTCAATCTGTCCCCTACGGGAGTTAAGGTCACCGATCACATTTCCGATGAAATCCTCTGGTACTTCTACCTCAACTTTCATCGTCGGTTCCAAGAGCACAGGCGATGCCTTCATAACAGCTTCCTTGATTGCCATCGAACCAGCAATCTTGAAAGCCATTTCCGATGAGTCAACCTCATGATATGAACCGTCAACCATCGTTACCTTCAAATCAATCACTGGATAACCAGCCAGGATACCAGATTCACAAGCTTCCTTCATGCCTTGCTCGGCCGGAGCAATGTATTCCTTTGGAACTACCCCTCCAACGATTTTGGAAACGAACTCAAAACCACTGCCTGGGTCACCGGGTTCCAGTTCGATAACCACATGACCATATTGACCTTTGCCGCCGCTTTGCCGGACGAACTTGCCCTCAGCACGAACGGGTTTACGAACGGTTTCACGATAGGCTACCTGTGGTGCTCCCACATTCGCTTCTACCTTATACTCCCGCTTCATTCGATCGACCAAGATATCTAGGTGTAGCTCACCCATCCCGGCAATCACGGTTTGGTTAGTTTCTGGATCAACACTGACTCGGAAAGTTGGGTCTTCCTCAGACAAAGCTTGCAGCGCTTTCGATAGTTTTTCCATATCCTGTTTGGTTTTTGGCTCAACCGCAACCGAAATCACAGGTTCTGGAATGAACAACGATTCTAGGATGATAGGCGATGCCTCATCACAGAGCGTATCCCCTGTAAAGGTATCCTTCAGCCCCAAAGCCGCTCCTAAATCGCCTGCTCGCATCTCCTCCACTTCTTGGCGTTCGTCTGCTTTCAGGACAATTAAACGAGAAATTCGCTCTTTCTTACCCTTCGTCGCGTTATAGACATAGCTGCCCTTCGTTAACACGCCCGAATAAACTCGGATAAAGGTTAAGCGCCCGTAAGGATCTGCCATGATTTTGAAGGCCAAGGCAGAAAAAGGTTCATTGTCGTCAGCGTGGCGAACTGCTGTGCTGCCATCTGGCAAAGTGCCTTGAATAGGCGGAACTTCAACTGGAGCAGGCAAGTAATCAACCACTGCGTCTAGCAGTAATTGAACCCCTTTATTTTTGAAAGCAGAACCACAAAGAACTGGAACGATCGTGCCTTGCAGCGTCCCTTTGCGTAGTGCCGTAATTACTTCTTCTTCAGAGAGTTCTTCACCCGACAGATATTTTTCAATCAGTTCGTCATCGGTTTCAGCAGCAGCTTCCAGCAGAACCGTACGGTATTCCTCAGCTAGCTCTTTGACGTCATCGGGAATCTCAGCTACCTGAATATCCGTGCCCAAATCATTGGTATAGAGGTAGGCCTGCATCCGGACCAAATCGACAATGCCTTTGAATTGATCTTCTCCACCGATCGGAATCTGAATCGGCACCGCGTTGGTGCGCAATCGATCGCGAACCTGATTGTAGACCTTAAAGAAATTCGCTCCCGTGCGGTCCATCTTATTGACAAAAATGATCCGGGGTACTTTATAGCGATCGGCTTGTCGCCAAACGGTTTCGGTTTGAGGTTGAACACCACCCACCGAACACAGCACAGTAATCACCCCATCCAACACCCGCATAGAGCGCTCTACTTCGATGGTGAAGTCCACGTGTCCAGGCGTGTCGATAATATTAATTCGGTGTTCCAACGCTCCCGGCAACGCTTGGTTTGGGTTAGTCGGATCACGGTGAGTCCAAGATGTGCTGATAGCTGCGGCAGTAATCGTGATACCCCGTTCTCGCTCTTGCTCCATCCAGTCGGTCACAGCCGTCCCTTCGTGGACTTCACCCATTTTGTGAACCACACCGGAATAAAACAGAATCCGTTCTGTTGTTGTTGTCTTACCCGCATCAATATGTGCGGCAATTCCAATATTGCGTACCCGTTCCAGCGGGATATTACGTGCCACAGCTACCTCCTTAGTCTCTGGCGCAGTGTCTAGTTACTGCATCTGTTAAGATTCTATACTTTCTGTCTCTAGTCAGGTGCAGCTTCCAAAAATTTAGTATCGATAATGGGCAAACGCCTTATTAGCCTCAGCCATCCGATGGGTTTCTTCCCGTTTGCGAATGGTGCTGCCAGTTTCGTTCGCTGCATCCATCAGTTCATTTGCCAATCGACCTGCCATGGTTCGCCCAGACCGCTGTCGAGAAAATTGAGTCAACCAACGCAAGGCCAACGCAGTACCTCGATCGGAGCGAACTTCCATCGGCACTTGATAGGTTGCGCCACCAACCCGACGAGCTTTTACCTCTACCAATGGCGTTGCATTTTTTACGGCTCTTTCAAATACTTCAAGCGGATCAGTGCCTGTCCGCTCTTCGATCAGCTTGAAAGCGTCATAAACAATTCGATAAGCCAGCGATCGTTTGCCGTTTTTCATCAATCGCGCCACCATCATGGTGACAAGGCGACTATTGTAAGTAGGATCAGGTTGGATTGGACGCTTTTGAATAACAGTACGACGGGACATGGTAATTGCCGAGCCTCTAGTCTAGTGTGTTTGCAAAGTCTATCGTTTTCTGTAGTTGGAAGGTTGCTATATGAAATGCCAGCCAAAATTGCAGTTTTAAACAGGTATCACTGGAGGCAATAAAATATTAGGCAGTACCTACAAACTCCGGTTCCAAATCAGCAACTCTTCACACATTAAACCCTCACAGCTAGATGATGCACCCATCCAAACCGCTGGGGATGCATCATCACGAATTGAGCTTACTACCTCATTTGATGGGTTCAATCAAATGTAATTTATTGAACTAAACCTTCAAAGCTAAAGGAGAATAACCCATGTAGGAAGGGTTAGACCTCTAACTCTTCGGACGCTTAGCACCGTACTTCGATCGACCTTGTTTGCGATCCTTCACACCTGCGGTATCTAACGTGCCTCGAATAATGTGATAGCGAACTCCCGGTAAATCTTTTACCCGTCCGCCTCGAATCATCACGACAGAGTGTTCTTGCAGATTATGTCCAATACCTGGAATGTAAGCAGTGACTTCAAAGCCAGATGTCAAGCGAACCCTAGCCACCTTACGAAGGGCCGAGTTGGGCTTTTTAGGAGTTTGAGTATAAACCCTAGTACAAACGCCTCGGCGCTGAGGGCAACTCTTTAAAGCTGGCGACTTGCTCTTTTTCTGCGTCTTTTGACGCTCATTACTGATTAGTTGCTGAATGGTTGGCATGAGTTATGGCAGATTTTGCCTCTAAATCGATTATCCTACAGTTTCCACAGTCTATAACTATAACGATTTTATCGAGATTCTGTCAATTTGTGGATTTGATAAATTTTTTCTCTAAACTCTATATCGATATCGCACTTTCGTGGTGAGTGTGAAGGCTAGAGCCGAAGGATTGCAAAATTGTCGATTGGGGCTGGATTGCCCTGTTGATCGATGGCACTGAAATATTTGAAGGATTGATTGACTTCCGGTGGAAAGGTAGGGAAATGGAAGCAAGCATCTCCGTCAGCAATATCTGCCCAGAAATAGCGCAAGGCGGGAGCAAGCTGTTCTGCTTGAGCAAGAGGCAAATTGAACGGAACTTCGGTTAGAAGCCGCACCATGAAGGGCAGGGATCGATCGCCCATCCATTCCTTGGAAGTTTGTGATAGATTCGTCCAACCTGGCACAGCCGTGACTCGTCCGGATTGTATCTGTAGCTGGCGGTGATCCCCAATTTGCTGAAACTCCAAAACTCGGTAAGGATGCGGATAACTCACAAGCGATCCTGTGGTAATTTCGTAGATATTCTGGTGCTGAGCCACATCTTGCACATGCAAATGTCCTGTAAACAGCAACTGCACACCCGCTTCATCAAGCAACGCCAATAGTTCTGCCGCATTTTTCAGCATATAGCGGCGTCCCATTGGGTTTTGGGATTGGTTGGGCAGATGCTCAATGACATTGTGATGCACCATAACTAGAACGACTGCTTCGGAGGTTTGGGTTAAAACTTGACGTAGCCACGCCATTTGTGTCTCATCAATGTACCCCATACCGATCTGTTTGCCGGCAGCATCAAAATGATTGGAATTCAGTCCAATCAGTTGAACGCCGGGTAGCACCTGGCAGGTATAGTAAGGCTGCTCTAGCACTTCGTAGCCAAACTTTTGGTAATAGCTGGGGAACTCTAAAAGTCCGATCGATCGATCAGTAGCAAACTGTTCCACCACATCATGATTTCCCGGAATAACATAGGCGGGATAGGGTAATTGCGCTAGGCGATCGGCTAGCCATTGGTGATTTTCGGGTTCTCCGTGTTGAGTTAAATCTCCTGGCAACAACAGAAAATCAAGATCAAATTGCGCCAGTTCTTCAAACACCACTTCTAAGGCAGGAATACTAATTTCTACCAGATGGAACCGGCTGGGATGATGCCAGATTGTGTGAGGCAGGGCGATGTGGGGATCGCTAACGATCGCAAAACGAAATTGCAAGTCCATTCTTAAATTCAGGGATCAAGGCGTAGTAATTAACGTAGGGAACCAAAATGCAATTAGGCATCTCAGAGAGCTAAACCCTTAGAAACGTACATAGGGGGCTGTCACGATTGCAAGTCTATCCCTCATCTCCAACCCCTTCTCTCCGCTTGGAAGAAGGGGAGTCGGGTTGAAGTCCCTCACCCTTGGGGAGAGGGCTTTAGGGTGAGAGCGACAAATGTGACATGCTTCCAACGTATACTCTCCACCCTACACCTTGTTTCGCCTTGATCACTATTGTTATGGTCTAGGTTAAAGATTGAAACTGCGTTAGGAGAAGTCCGTTTGTCTCTTGTTCGAGTTCGCCAGCACGTTAACCCCCTCAGCCAGAAATATCAGTCTCCCGTTAGCCCACCCGACTGGGAAAGGGTGTATGCTGATTGCACACGCCCATTGCATTTGGATATTGGCTGTGGACGGGGACAGTTTCTCCTCACTTTGGCACAACAACAGCCAACTTGGAATTATTTGGGATTAGAGATCCGTCAACCGCTGGTGGTGCAAGCCAATGAGCGGCGCGAGGAATTTGGCTTAACAAATTTACACTACCTGTTTTGTAATGTCAGTACATCGCTACGGTCGATTTTGGCTTCCTTGCCACAGGGCAGCTTGCAGCGAGTGACAATTCAGTTTCCTGACCCTTGGTTTAAGCGAAGACATCAGAAACGGCGGATGGTTCAACCCGAACTTGTGCAAGCATTGTCCACTTATCTGGTTGAGGACGGAGTCGTATTTCTGCAATCAGATATTGAAGCCGTTGCCAAAGCGATGCACGATCGTTTCAGTGAGCATCCATCTTTCACTTCACAACATTCTAATTGGCTGGAAACAAATCCATTATCAGTTGCTACAGAGCGAGAACAATGGGTTTTAGAGAAAGGAGAACCAGTATACCGATCAATATTTATTAGGAAGTAGTAACCCGCTAGTGGCTGTTTGATGGAACTGAGGAGATTGCTTGAGGCATAGGCTATTCAAACGGAACCAGGGATAGCAAAGACTGCTCCGCTTCCAAAACTGTGCGATAGTTGCGCCAGAGATCTTCGATCGGTTTTGCCGATTGATAGCCAAATTCCGGTGTTGTGTACCTGCCTGTACCATCTTCACAAGGAAACGATGCCCAAATTGGGCAACTAATCGTAACGGCAGCCATAAATTGCTTTACATCTACATCAATTTCACCAAACTGATTGACCGAAACCCCATCCACCAGCCGCTGATATCCTCCTGCTTCGGCAAACAAAAGTAGGCATCCAATGTCTTGATTCTTAGGATGAAAGTTAGGTAAATCGGTATACCAAACATGTGGATAGTGCTGATGCAGGGCGTCCCAGATGTCTGATGTAAACTGACAAGCACCTGCTGCATCAGAACTCACTTCCAGGCTACTGCCCGAATTGACAGTTATCAATTGGCGGGGATGATCCTCATAATCCTGAAATGCCTCCTCTCCTAAAATCAGACGATAGGGACTAACGGTATTGAAGTTAGAATAGGTTCCTTCGCTATAGTAAATAACACCCCATAAAAATGCTTTGACTGCTAGAAGTTTTGCCAATTCAAGATTATCTTTGAGTCGTAATTGATGATCTGCTTTTGATTTGGGCCGAAACGGGTCACTGCTGAGAAACGGTGAAGGACGGCTGGGCGTTAATCCGGGAACTTGTTCGAGTGCCAGTAGGTAATGACTGGTCGCGCTTTGCAGAGGCGGGGGAGTAGGGTAAACAGCCTGTAATCCTGCTTGAACCGCAAGGGTTGATAGGACGGCGGCAGTAAAGCTCAGAATTTGAATTAGAGCAAGCTTCACTCGTCGATCTTTAATTGGCATAGCACCCACGTTGCTTCTAGCATGACGACACCCAACTTGCAGTCTCAAAAACCTATACTATGGCTGGTATCTTTTACAATATAAATTGATTAATTATGCTACATATAGCGTAGAGCAGCTTTGGCGATCGAGTTACTATAGATTTGTAAAAAGATTCAATCAGTTGGGTTATTTGCTCAGTTTACCGATATATTGGGCGCTAATCTAACTGATTAATGCTTTGCGGTAGAGAAGAATGGAGAATCATGCAACTCTCAACCTTTTCTGAAAGTCATCATCCGCTTGTAGTGGCTTTGAATCATCACAGCGATCGAGATTTGTTAACACTGTTTCAGCGCCATCCTGACAGGGGGAAGTATTTTGTAGCAATCTTCTGTCGTTATGCGCCCATCGTTCATGCATTGATTCGTCATTCGGTTCGATCGTCCGTTCAAGCAGATTATTTATTTGCTGTCATCTGGCGACATATCTACTACGAGCTAGGTGGGTTAAATTTACATGAACAGTCCCCTGATGGCAAACCTAATACCTTGCAAAACTGGTTAATTCATGTCTCTGCTGTGTGTATCAATCGTGTCGCGTTGCCACCTGTGGAACAGATTCACTATTCACTGCAAAAAGCGTCTCCGCCGCTCTGGTGCTACCTGGAACAAGCATTGGGGCGGTTGCACCCTGTTCAGCGGTTAATTGTGCTGATGGCTCAAACATTTCATTGGAGCGCAACTCGCATTGCCGCGTATTTGCAAGCTGAGGGAGAATATTTCAATGTGCAGGAAGTAAACCAACAGTTGCAGGCTGCCTATCAAGCACTGGAAGAGGTGTTACCGGACGACATTCGCCAAATCTACCTAGACCCCCCTCAACCAGAACCGGACCAGTCAGAACCGATCACCTCTACATTGAACGCTAGCCCAGACAACGCACCAATAACTACACCTGCCTTCAGCTTCAAATCTCTGGAACCAATTTTCGAGTAGTAAAACTAGTTTGATAGCCAAATAATCGACGCCAAAAACAAATAAAAATCCTAGAACCAACCCGATCTTACCCCTGGAAAGTAGAATCTTCGCCTTGATCGATGCGCGCCTTAGCTTCTTTCTCAAACCAACTTACCACCTGCGACAGAGTGAGCGCTTCGATCGCCACGTCTGCTTCTTGGGCAATTTGCTTCAGCGGACGTAGAGATGAGATCACCAATCGGGCAAAAAAGCGCTTGAAGTTGGGATCAAAGCCATCCTCTGGTCGCAGCGTTGGATCTTGCTCTACCCAATCAATAATCTGCTGTTCGGTTAAGGTATCAATTGTAATTCCCGCTGCTTGAGCAATTTGTTTGAGGGAGCGCAACGAGTAGATTGATACCCGCGCTGTGAATCGATCGCGAGCAGGCATCAGTGTTGCATCAACTTCAGCACATTCTTCCGGGGTGAGAAATTGATCAGAAGATTGGGGTAGTTGGGACATAAGAGATTAGGGATGAGAAATTACGATCGGTAATCAGTAATTGGGTATAGGTGATTGGCTCATTGACAGCTATCTCCCATCACCTAACTACCGATTCCCTATGATTACTCATGATCACCCACGATTACCCGCAACCTGCCTCCCATCTCTAACAGCTATTGGGCCTGTACTAAATAGCCACAGCGATGCTCACCATTGACTAACCAGTGGGTACGTTCAACTTTACAGCCTTCTAAGGCTAGGGCAAACATTTCTAGCTCATGACCGCAAACACTCGGAAAGGATTCTGCGACATGCGAGATCGCACAATTGTATTCGGTGATGATGAAGCGCGAATTGGTAGAGGCAGGATCTGCTTCTACTTGATGCCACTCTGCCATGTAGCCTTCCGCTTTGCGTAACTCGACCAAGTTTGCCACCCGCTCTTGCAGGGAGCCTTGTCCGACTCGATCGCGATATTCTAGGGCTTTACGTTGCCACTGCTTTTGTAAAATTTTATTGACCTGATCTTTACCAACAGTTTCAGCGAGGGTGTCTAACAAAGACAGGGCAAACTCATCATAGCGATCGGGCAGCAAACTACGCCCTTTTTGGCTGAGTTGATACGAATAATTGGGACGCCCCATCGCAACTGGTTGAACCTGATGTTCAATCAATCCTTCATCTTCTAAATCTTTAAGATGGCGGCGTATGGCTTGAGGACTGATCCTGAGTAAATCAGCCATGTCTTGAGCGGTGGCCTGACCTCGCTTCAACAAGTGATGCAGGATGTCCTGTTTGGTGGAAGGGTGCTGTGTGGCTGTCATCATCGTTTCATCGTCGTTGACGATCGTCGTAGAAGCGTCAGAACTTTGAACCAGAACTACGAAAACGTAGCGCAAAAAGGCTACAATCAAACTTTGACAACACCAATGTTGCTAAAGTACTCTAAAATGAACTTAAGCAACAAACGTGTTGTTTTAATTATAGAAGCTGTTGGTCGTCCTGTCGCCTAAGAGAGATGAACACACCTACCAAACCAACCCAAGCATCAGATAAGAATTTGGAATTGATGCGGAGTTTTTCCGAGAGTTACGCCAAGCGAACAGGCACGTATTTTTGTGTCGATCCAGGTGTAACGGCTGTTGTGATTGAAGGACTAGCAAAGCATAAGGACGAGCTAGGTTCGCCCCTTTGCCCGTGCCGTCACTACGAAGATAAAAAAGCCGAAGCTGAAGCTGCTTACTGGAATTGTCCCTGTGTGCCGATGCGCGAGCGCAAAGAATGCCACTGCATGTTGTTCCTTACTCCCGACAACGACTTTGCAGGCGACAAACAAGAAATTTCCTTTGACGAAATCCGCACAACTACGAATCAGTACTAGAGTCCATCAACAGGCATTAGGGAAGCAGGATAAAGGAAAAGGAACATGATTTGGCTTAATTTTTCGCCTTTTACCTTTTGCCTTGATCTCCCACTCCCTACTCCCGACTTCCCCCGTTGAAAGCGAGAACACTTCCCAATGACAAGCACATCAGTTAAATCCCTAGTCAATCAGCCCTATAAATACGGATTTGTCACCAACATTGAATCTGATGCCATTCCCCCTGGCTTGAGTGAGGATGTGATTCGCCTCATTTCTGCCAAAAAAAGTGAGCCAGAGTTCATGTTAGAGTTCCGCCTCAAGGCTTATCGCCACTGGCTGAAGATGGAAGAGCCGAACTGGGCAGCAGTAGGCTATCCAGCGATCGATTACCAAAATATCGTTTACTACTCGGCTCCTAAGCAGCAGAAGAAACTGGAAAGTTTAGAAGAAGTCGATCCGGCGTTGTTGGAAACTTTCGAGAAGCTGGGTATTCCCCTCTCAGAGCAGAAGCGGCTGTCGAACGTGGCAGTAGACGCGATTTTTGACAGTGTTTCTGTCGCCACCACTTTTAAGGAGAAGTTGGCTGAGAAGGGTGTGATTTTCTGCTCTATCTCTGAAGCATTGCAGAAATATCCCGATCTGGTGCAGAAGTATTTGGGCAGCGTGGTTCCCACCAGCGATAACTACTTTGCCGCGTTGAACTCAGCGGTATTCAGTGATGGATCATTTGTCTATGTGCCCAAGGGAGTGCATTGCCCGATGGAATTGTCCACGTACTTCCGGATCAACAATGGCGAGTCGGGGCAGTTCGAGCGCACGCTGATTGTCGCAGAAGCAGACAGCTATGTCAGCTATTTGGAAGGCTGCACGGCTCCCATGTTTGACACCAATCAGTTGCACGCGGCGGTGGTGGAACTAGTGGCGCTGGACAATGCTGAAATCAAATACTCCACCGTACAGAATTGGTTTGCAGGCGACGAAAACGGTAAAGGTGGGATTTACAACTTCGTCACCAAGCGCGGCTTGTGCCAGGGCGTGAACTCCAAAATCTCCTGGACGCAGGTAGAAACCGGATCGGCGATCACCTGGAAGTATCCCAGTTGTGTGCTGGTGGGCGACAACTCGGTGGGCGAGTTCTACTCGGTGGCGCTGACCAATAATTATCAGCAGGCGGACACCGGAACCAAAATGGTGCACATTGGCAAGAACACTCGTAGCACGATCGTCTCTAAGGGGATCTCTGCTGGAAAGTCGAAAAATAGCTATCGCGGACTGGTGAAAATTGGACCCAAGGCAGAGGGGGCGCGCAACTACTCACAGTGTGACTCGATGCTCATCGGAGACACGGCTGGAGCCAACACTTTCCCGTATATTCAGGTGCAAAACAACAGTGCCAAAGTGGAGCATGAAGCCTCAACTTCCAAAATTGGCGAAGACCAGTTGTTCTACTTCCAGCAGCGCGGCATTTCCTTAGAGGACGCGATCTCGATGATGATCAGCGGTTTCTGTAAGGACGTGTTTAACCAACTTCCGATGGAATTTGCCGTTGAAGCCGATCGACTGTTGGCGCTGAAGTTGGAAGGTAGTGTGGGTTAAAGCGGTGGGGGCGTAGCCTTTACGCCTCTGCTAAAAGGAGAGGTATGGTTCAAACTCTGCAAACTAGAAATGTTACTCTGCGCGATCTGATCGAAAAGTTTCAGATGCAACTGGTTCGGGACGAGCAGTTCTTGCCGAAGTGGCAGAGTCGTTTACCTAATCTGAGTGAATTTGAGAAGCAGGTTTTGAACAAAGTCAAGGTGGGTTATTTTAACCTGGTTGCTGATCCTCCGGTCCTGGAGAAGCCGATGCAGTTGGCGATCGTGGCTCTTATTCTCTTCCTCGAAGGTTTTTATCTGCCTCCTTTTCTCTAGAGATTGGGTTAGATTAACTTTTGGCATACATGATGACATCTCTAAACCCGGCTCAACCCAGTTTTGACAGGTTAACCCATGGAGGAAGTTTTACATTCGCAAAATTAGTTAAAAACCCGGTCTATCAGTACGCTACATCTAAGTTCTTCGAGCTTCGTAATCTTGGTAACGAACTTTATGATGTTCTCAAAATTTTAAAGCGAATTCGTCAGCTATAGAAATTATCCATATTGCAGCAGTTAAGAGGTTAAAGCAGGTGATTGTTGAAGGTAGCGAAACCATTCTCACAGTGTGGAACTTAACCGCCAGTGTTGATGAAACGCCGATTCTCAAGGGTTTAAACCTAGAGATCAAATCCGGTGAAATTCACGCCATTATGGGCCCCAACGGATCGGGCAAAAGTACTTTTTCTAAAGTATTATCTGGTCATCCCGATTATGCAGTAACGGGCGGTGACGTGATTTTCCAGGGACAGGATTTATTGGAACTAGAACCGGAAGATCGGGCGCGATCGGGCGTATTTATGGCGTTTCAGTATCCGCTAGAAATCCCTGGCGTTAGCAATCTTGATTTTTTGCGGGTGGCGTATAACTCTAAGCGCAAGCATCAAGGGCTAGACGAACTGGATGCCTTTGATTTTGATGAACTGGTGCGCGAAAAGCTGGATGTGGTCAAAATGGACGCAGCTTTCTTAAACCGCAGCGTCAATGAAGGCTTTTCTGGCGGTGAGAAGAAGCGCAATGAGATTTTGCAGATGGCACTGCTGGAACCCAAACTCGCAATTCTAGATGAAACCGATTCCGGACTAGATATCGATGCACTGAAGATTGTCGCGAATGGCGTTAACCAACTTTCAACCCCAGATAATTCCATTCTGGTGATTACTCACTATCAACGCTTGCTGAATTATATCGTGCCGGATTATGTCCATATCATGGCCAACGGGCGAATTTTGCGTACAGGCACGAAAGAACTGGCGCTGGAAGTGGAGGAACGCGGCTATGACTGGATTTTGGCAGAAGCGGGGGTGGGAGTCTAATGAGTATTCAAGCGTCCGCTCCAGAGCAAACCGGAGTGCGCAATGCTGCTCAGCAGCGTCTCGAGTTTTTGTCACATTTG
Organism: Thermocoleostomius sinensis A174; assembly: GCF_026802175.1. NCBI lineage: Bacteria > Bacillati > Cyanobacteriota > Cyanophyceae > Oculatellales > Oculatellaceae > Thermocoleostomius > Thermocoleostomius sinensis. Next base: position 1,420,059 of record NZ_CP113797.1, read on the forward strand.
CTGAACCTAGCGAAACAGGCTCCGGTGCAGTCTGGTTGGCTGCAAGACCTGCGCAATCGAGCCGCAATTCGAGTCAGCGAACAGGCCTTCCCTACCACACGTGATGAAGAATGGCGCTTCACCGATTTGTCGGATTTGGTGCGGTTGAAGCTAGAGGCTGCCAGCGATCACTATTCCTCTGCCAATCTCGATAGCGTTAATTCTTTTGCCCTGCCCGAAACCTCTGCTCGACTAACGTTCATCAACGGCGTCTATGCGGCTGAATTTTCCACGATTGGGCAATTGCCTCCTGGTTTGATCATCAGCAATTTATCTGGGCTAACAGGTACCGATCGCTTTCACGCCTATTTAGGTCAGCAATCCGGTGCAGAAGAAGTGTTTACAGCGCTGAACACTGCTGGCTTAAGTGACGCAGCGATCGTGTTTGTGCCCAAGAACTTGGTGGTAGAGGCTCCGGTTCATCTGCTGTTTATCAACACCACGCGCAGCACCGCCGCTTTGATTCAACCGCGTTGTCTCATCGTGGCAGAAGCCAACAGTGCCATTACTTTAGTAGAAGCATATGAAACGATCGGCGAGGGCACATCCTTTACCAATGCTGTTACAGAAATTTGGTTGGCAGAAAACGCTGAGGTAAATCATACACGACTGCAACGAGATAATCTGGCGGCTTTCCACATTGGCAAAACAGCGATCGCTCAAGCGCGAGATTCTCGCTATACCGGCAATACCATTAATTTGGGCGCAAAATTATCGCGTCACAACCTGGAGGTTTATCAAACGGGTGAACAAACGCAAACCACACTGAACAATCTCACCAGGATTCACGGTGAACAGACCAGCGATACCCACAGTACGATTGCCCTGACGCATCCGTATGGAACAACTCGCCAACTGCACAAGTGCATTATTGACGATCGGGCCCACGCCATCTTTAACGGCAAGGTGTTTGTTCCTCAAGCGGCGCAACTCACCGATGCTGGACAACTAAACCGCAACTTGCTGCTGTCGCCCAAAGCCAGGGTCGATACCAAACCACAACTAGAGATTGTGGCTGATAATGTGAAATGCACCCACGGGGCCGCCGTCGGACAACTCGACGCCAACGAAATCTTTTACTTGCAAAGTCGCGGCATTCCTGCTGCTGAAGCCCGTCACTTGCTGGTTTCCGCTTTCGCTCAAGAAATTATCGATCGCATCCCGATTGACTCCCTGCAACAACAACTGTCTCAGTAAAGGTGTCTCAGTAAAGGCAGTTCGCGAACTGCCTTTACGTGTGAACTCACTTCCTAACCCTACTCCCCAATCTCGCCATGACTGCCATCCAAGAAAAAACCCTTGCTGCAAAAGTCCGCGCCGATTTTCCGATTCTCCACCAAGAAATCCACGAAAAGCCGTTGATTTACTTCGACAATGCCGCCACGTCCCAAAAGCCCAACGCGGTACTGGAAGCCTTGCAGCATTACTACGAGTTTGATAATGCCAACGTGCATCGCGGCGTTCACACGCTCAGTTCGCGGGCAACCGATGCCTATGAAGGCGCACGGGATAAGGTAGCAGCGTTCGTTAAGGCGGCATCCCGTCAGGAAATTGTGTTTACGCGCAATGCCAGCGAAGCGATCAACCTGGTGGCTTATGCTTGGGGCAATGCTAACGTGCAGGTAGGAGACGAAATCATCCTATCGGTGATGGAACACCACAGCAATCTCATCCCTTGGCAACTCTTGGCACAGCGATCGGGCGCGGTGTTGAAGTTTGTGGAACTTACTGAGACGCAGGAATTTGACTTAGATCATTACAAGTCGTTGCTGTCAGATAAAACCAAACTAGTCTCAGTCGTGCATGTTTCCAATACACTGGGCTGCATTAACCCTGTTCAGGAAATTGTGCAACTAGCGCATCACGTGGGGGCACGGGTGCTGATCGATGCTTGTCAGAGCGTGCCGCATATGCCGATCGACGTGCAGAGTCTTGGCTGTGATTGGCTGGTTGCCTCTGGACATAAAATGTGTGGCCCCACCGGAGCCGGATTCCTCTACGGCAAGCTGGATTTGCTGCGATCGATGCCGCCGTTTTTGGGTGGGGGCGAAATGATTGCCGATGTGTTTTTGGATCACTCTACCTATGCCGATTTGCCTCACAAGTTTGAAGCGGGAACTCCGGCCATTGCGGAGGCGATCGGATTGGGAGCAGCGGTAGATTACCTGAGCAATATTGGGATGGACAAAATTCATGCCTACGAGCAAGAGTTGACGAGCTACCTGTTCCAGCAGCTTGCCCAGATCCCCGAAGTCAAAACCTACGGGCCCAACCCCAACGCTGACGCCAGCAATCGCGCCGCACTAGCTTCGTTTACCACCGGAGCGGTGCACCCCCACGATCTATCCACTATTCTCGATCAAGCGGGGATCGCCATTCGCGCCGGACACCACTGCACCCAACCGCTGCATCGGCACATCGGCGCACAGTCTACCGCCAGAGCCAGCCTCTATTTCTATAACACTCGCGAAGAGATCGATGCGTTTATTGTTTCGTTGAAGGAAGCGATCGAGTTCTTCGGCAGCATTTTTGGTTAGGTATCAGTCAGGGCGCGTCGCGAAGCGCCCCCACCCCATCCTGTTATTTCACCAACTCCGGGCGTTTATCTTCCGGCGATTCCACCTTCGCATCGTCAGGGGTAGCAACCACGGCTGCTTTCTCTTCAGCGGGTTCCTCTTCTGGTAAACCCCAAATGCGACGATAGGCCTTGACGTACTCCACGGCTGATTTATCCCAGCCAAAATTTTGCGCCATGCCTCGCTGCTGAAGTTTGCGCCACGGTTCCTTAAAGTGATAGCCTTCCCACGCTCGCACTAGACAGGTATAGAGATCGAGCGGCTCATAGCGATCGAAGCAATAGCCTGTCCCTGTTTCATTCGCTGGATCATGGTGCGTTACCGTATCCACTAGTCCACCTGTGCGACGCACGATCGGCACACAGCCGTAGCGCATCGCCATCATTTGGCTAATGCCGCAGGGTTCAAATCGAGATGGCATCAAAAAGGCGTCACATCCAGCATAGATGCGGCGGGCCAAGGTGTCGTTGTGCAAAATATAGGCGGAAACTCGCCCCGGATAGCGAGAAGCCAAATGCCACATCTGCGTTTCATAATAGCGATCGCCCGTACCCAGCACCACAAACTGAGCATCACTGTAGGCAATAAAGCGGTCGAGAATTTGCAGCACTAAATCCAGACCTTTTTGCTCCACTAAGCGAGAGACCATGCCCAGCAAAAACGCCCCAGAATTGACTTCTAGCCCCAGTTCTTCCTGAAGGGCAATTTTGTTTTGCTTACGATCGTCGATCGTCTCTGCCGTAAAGTTTTGAGGAATGTAGCGATCGGTTGCAGGATTATAGGAATCGCGATCGATGCCGTTCAAAATTCCAACAGTTTTACCAGCAATGAACGACAGCAACCCCTCTAGTTGCTCTCCATAAGCAGGCGTTCGAATTTGCTCTGCATAGGTAGGCGAGACAGTGGTAACCAGATCAGCAAACTGCACCGCTGCCGCCATGGTGTTGTGCCCCTGCATATACCAAGGACACCAGGTAATTTGCTCTAGCCGCCAGCGCCACGGCCCTTGATAGGCTAGGTTGTGAATGGTAAAGACCGTGCGAATATCGGGGTCTTCGTAGAGCCATACTGGAATCATTCCCGTATGCCAATCGTGACAATGCACTACTTCCGGCTTCCAATAGTTCCAGCAAAACTCCACGGCTCCATTGGCAAAGAGCGTGAACCGCCAGTCTTCATCTTCACCATAGTAGATGCGACGCGGTGAAAAGGACGGATGACCAAACAGGTAGAGCGGTACATCCGAGTTCGGCAATTTTGTTTCATAGACTTCAAAATCTTGAAACATGGCTGAGCCTTGCCAAATCGAGTCTTTGGGAATTCGGATTTTGTCGGGCAAGAAGCCGTAGTATGGCATGAACACCCGGACATCGTGCCCCATCGCCTTTAGCACTTTCGGCAACGCTCCCACTACATCTCCCATACCCCCAACCTTAGCAATCGGAGCCGCCTCTGCCGCCACAAACAGAATTCGCATAATAGTCCCTGTGTCCCCCGCAAACAACACGCTTCAGACCACAACATCTCAATAAGTTGAGATTTGTTACCGAGTTTTTACCAATCTACAACAATCCTTCCACGAATATCTAACTTCGTTGGATCTGCTCGAAGATTTCTGCCAGGATATCGGAGGCTCCTTGGTTGCGTAGCTGTTGGGCCAGTTTTATCCCGATCGCTTCTGCCTCAATTGCTGCACCCGTGATACTGCCTTTCACCATTTTTTTGCCGTCGATGCTGGCCACCATGCCCGTTAGAGTCAGTGTATCGCCATCAAGAACCGTGTTCACCCCGATTGGCACTTGGCAACCGCCTTCTAATTCTCGCAGAAACGATCGCTCAGCATAGCAGCGTTGCGCCGTGGGAGTATGTTCCAACGCTGTTAGTAGCTCAATAATTTCTGCATCATTGGCACGGCACTCAATTCCCAGTGCACCTTGTCCGACTGCGTGTAGCGAGACTGCTGCTGGAATCACCTGATGAATGCGATCGGCCATATTCAGTCGCTTTAACCCTGCCACCGCCAGAATAATGGCGTCATATTCGCCAGCATCTAGCTTTTGCAGCCGCGTATTCAAATTGCCGCGAATATCTTTAAATGACAAATGCGGATAATGATAGCGCAGTTGCGCCAAGCGCCGCAGTGACGATGTACCAACCACCGCCCCTGCTGGCAACGTCTCCAACTGCTTGTCTTGGTGATTGGCATGTACCACCAGTGCATCCGCCGGATCTTCGCGCTCGGTAACGCAGCCCAGCATCAAACCTTCTGGCAACCGAGTCGGCAAATCTTTAAGAGAATGCACGGCAAAATCGATTTCGTTGTTGAGCATTCCCATTTCTAATTCTTTGGTGAACAGACCCTTGTCACCGATTTTTGCCAATGCTACATCTAGGATTTTGTCGCCTTGAGTACTCATGGTGTGTACTTCAAAGCGGCGATCGGCGAATCGATGTTGTAGCTGCTCTTGAACCCAATGGGTTTGTACCAGCGCTAGCTGGCTTTTGCGTGAACCAATCCGAATCGGACGAGCGGGACTAGCAACCATTTGTAAAAAAGTGTTTAGAAAAACTGCGAAACATTGATGAGTCAAGCGCTTTTAGGCACTTAACCAGCTTACCGCAGTCGGTCACTCATCTACTCATCCACTGCCAAAACCGAACGAATCCTCTTAACCTGCTCTAAATATTCTTCTTCATTCAACACTGGACAAGCCTCAGTAGTCGGAATTGCTTCCTGAAGCTGAATCCAAGACTTGCAACCGCCATACTCTGGACGATAGATGATTGGGTGTGGCTGAGGTAAGCAATATACCCGCAACAGCAACACCGACAGCGGCGATTTCGGCTTCCACTTCAGCCGCTCCGAGGCAAAATCGAGATTCCAGATATGAAACGGCAATAGCGCCTCTACCGTCGAGAGGTCACTCACCTGAAAGACATGGGTAATGGCTGCCCAAGCTTGAATGTTCACATGGTCTGGATGCCAACCTGATGCAACGGGAGTGACGCGATCGGCATACTTTGGCTTCAGTAAATGTGGCTTTTGGTGCTCATAGGTAGGGTAAAGCCAAGCCTGCAATTGTTCAATCCTAAAAACCCCGCTCTGCTCTCGAATGCCTCCTTTGCGCAACAATAGAATCATCTCACCTTGGCACAAGGCTTCAACTGCTATGGCCCATTCTTTGAAAGCGTCCGTCAAATTAGTGAGAGGCTTTGTCGATCCCACCATTCTGTTTTCCTCTTTTTGACTGTGCCCGACTTAACTGCTATGGTGGCACTCTCATCAAATTATTGCTAGATTACGTTCAGGTTGAATTAGCTATTAAAAAAGCTGGCTCATGAAGCCAGCCCCACGGGCATACATGTAAGCATACCTACGTAGAATCATGTATGATGTCGTTTCTCAACCGAAGAAATCCCAGCTACGCGTTCCCAAACCGGCAGCAACTTCGATTACGTGTTAAGGATACCTACAAATTGGTAATATCCAATTCCCGAAACGTATTGTAACAAGAAGCACAGTCCTTTTTACAAAACGTTATGCTTAGTTTTTGAAAGCCAACCGATTACTACTTCATTCATCGATTTAGCTAATCATTCGGGCAATAGATGTAGAGATGGCATTAGAAACTGCGTTAGACAAGTTCAACCTTGTCCGGAGCCGTCGTGGAGATTGCCAGCAGGTAGGACTCGCTCTACTGGAGTGGTTTCGCTAAGTAGGTTTGGGAGAAGCCGTTCGGGCACTTATTGCAGCCCTCTTTCGTCCTGAGGATTAAGCGTCAACCTGCCTGGTGTCATGACTGACTTAGGTCGTGATCGAGAGTACGCAAAAGTCATACTTGCTAACCTAACAAGGCTCAAAGTTGTTTGAGGGGTCTCATTATGCCACGACGGGCACCATTGAAACTTATGTCGTTCCATTCCAATTTCTCTTCTCGTGTATCTGCCTATTTCAAGCATATCGGCTGGTCTTTAAGCGCAGTGGCACTGGTATCCAGCGGTTCAATGCTGGCGATCGGAGGGGCGGCCCAAGCCAGAACTGCTCCCGTTTCAGTCGCTCAAGCGGGTTCTACAATTCCTGAGCAAATTCCCACTGGGCCGAATGATGCCCGCTTCACCTGCGAGTTTGTCAACGGTCGGTATACGGTGATGTACCATCCTATCAGCCAACCTGGTCAGTCAAACGCATGGGCCACTCCAACAGCCCTAGGCGGTGGTTGGACAGAGGATCGACGCTGCAATGAAATCAGCCGTCGCTTGGAGTTCTATCGCCCTGATGGATTGCTGGAATTACGCACTGGGATAGAAAATGGGTATAACACTGTCTGTGTCACCACAGAAGTGAATCCAAGTTGTCGAATTGTGTTTACTGTTCCACCTGGGCAAGACCCGATTGCAACCCGCGATCGCGTGTTCTCCAACTTGACCATTGCCGATAGTGGACAGCCCACTCAAGGGGTTGTCACCTATACAGGTGATGGCGATGATATTCTCCAGCGATTAGGAGGTTCACTGGGCATCGAGCTACCGTCCGGTCGAGGTAGCCGTTCGTCTTCTGCTCGTCCTGGTTCCAGTTCTAGCCCAAGCTCGATCGATCTGCGTCCGTTTCTCGATCCCGCTGACGGCGGTACGGGGGAAAACCTATAAAAAGGTGGAAGGCTTGGAGGCTGTAGTGTCCATCGGTCATCTCTCATCCTTCATAAAGCCTCGATCCTAATATAAATCTTATGAAGTTCCCTATTCTGTCCACAAGAGTAGGGAATTTATGTGTATAGATAGTCCAGACGTGATACTATCCCTGTTGCCGCTTCACAGCAGTTAGGAGTTTGCAATCCCCTCTCTCTACTTCTGGAACGTTCATGTATTTACAACAAACCCTCCGTCGAACCAAAATTGTCGCTACGATCGGCCCTGCCACCAGTAGCCCAGAAGTACTCCGTGAATTAATTGAAGCAGGAGCTACCACGCTCCGTCTCAACTTTTCTCATGGAACTCACGATGACCACCAGCGTAATATCCGCCTTATTCGTCAGGTTTCCTTTGAACTGAATCAACCCGTTGGCATTCTGCAAGATTTACAGGGTCCTAAGATTCGTTTAGGCAAGTTTGAAAATGGCTCGATTACGCTTCAAAAAGGAGACCCATTCATTCTAACTAGTGAAAAAATGGTGGGGACGCAAGTGATGAGTTCCGTTACCTACGAACCGCTAGCAGAGGAAGTGCCAGAAGGGGCAACTATTTTGCTGGATGATGGACGGGTGGAAATGGTGGTGGAGAAGGTTGATTTTCTGAAGCGATCGCTGCACTGCCGAGTTGTAGTTGGAGGGGTGCTCTCAAACAATAAGGGCGTCAATTTCCCCGGCGTTTACTTATCAATTCGGGCGTTAACTGACAAAGACAAAGAGGATTTGATGTTTGGGCTAGACCAAGGGGTAGATTGGGTAGCCCTTAGCTTTGTCCGCAATCCCCAGGATGTACTAGAAATTAAGGAGTTAATCTCTAGTGCTGGGAAAAATGTGCCCGTGATCGCCAAAATTGAGAAGCATGAAGCGATCGAACAAATGGAAGCAGTGCTATCGATTTGCGATGGCGTTATGGTAGCGCGGGGCGATTTAGGAGTGGAATTGCCAGCTGAAGATGTGCCAATTTTGCAAAAGCGTTTGATTGCAACAGCTAACCGTCTGGGCATTCCCGTGATTACCGCCACGCAAATGCTCGACAGTATGGTGAATAATCCGCGTCCCACTAGAGCCGAAATTTCTGACGTGGCCAATGCCATTATTGACGGCACCGATGCAGTGATGCTGTCTAATGAAACAGCGGTTGGTAAATTTCCGGTACAAGCGGTTGAGACAATGGCTCGCATTGCCTGTCGGATTGAACAAGAGTTGCCGCTGGGACATGGGTTAGACGATGTACCCGGGCGATCAATTCCCAATGCCATCAGTCAAGCGGTGGGGCAAATTGCAGAAACCTTGCAAGCGGCGGCTATTATGACGCTGACCAAAACCGGGGCCACAGCCCGCAATGTTTCAAAATTTCGTCCGCGCAAGCCAATTTTGGCCGTCACTCCTCATGTAGATGTGGCGCGACAACTGCAACTGGTCTGGGGGGTGAAACCGTTGCTGGTGCTAGACTTGCCTTCAACGGGTCAAACTTTTCAAGCGGCAATCAATGTTGCCCAGGAAAAAGATCTTCTCTATCAGGGAGATTTAGTCGTAATGACGGCTGGAACATTGCAAGGAGTCGCTGGTTCGACCGATTTGATCAAAGTGGATGTGGTAACGGCTGTGTTAGGGAAGGGGGTTGGCATTGGTCAAGGCTCGATCAGCGGTCGGGCTAGGGTTGCCCACAACACGATGGAGTTAGGCAATTTTAATCCAGGGGAAATTTTGGTTGTGTCCAAAACCAATGCTGATTATGTCGATGCCATTCGTAAAGCCGCTGGCATTGTCACTGAGGAAGAGAGCCTAACCAGTCATGCAGCGGTGATTGGATTGCGGTTAGGAGTGCCAGTGATTGTGGGCGTCAAAAATGCCACTGAAGTGATTCGCGATGGTACGATTCTCACCCTCGATCTGCATCGTGGATTCGTGTACTCGGGCTTATTAAATGCTGCGCAAGCTGATACAGTACTACCGATTTAGCTTCTGCTGGCTTTCCTGCTACAACAAAGGTGTAGGTGCGCAAGATACTGTTCGGGGGCAATACATGGATGATGGTTTAATCGATCGTCTCTTGCAAGATTTGAAAAACCCAGATGACGCCATTCGCGATCGGGCAACAGCAGCGTTGTGGCAAATTTGGTTTAACCAAAAGGGAGACTATGGCTTTGAAATTTTGGGACAGAGTCAAGCTCTACTAGAGGCAAAGCAGTATACACAAGCCGAAGCCCTGTTAACTGATCTAATTGGCGATCAACCCGATTTTGCTGAGGCATGGAATCGCCGAGCCGTGCTGCATTATCTGCAAGGAAATTATGAACGATCGTTGAGTGACTGTCAGCAGGTAGTAAAGCTGAACCCCATTCATTTTGGAGCGCTACATGGCATGGGTCTATGCTATGCCGCCCTCGGAGAGTATGTCGCTGCCATTCAGTCCTTTCGCCAAGCCTTAGAAATTCAACCCTATGCCCTGATTAACCAGCGATTAATTTTAGAATGCACTGCCCGGCTTAACTAGCAGTATTTTCCACCTCCACCCCCTAACAGGTAGGAAAACCGAACCGATTTTCGCTGATTTCCCCTTGTCAAGCAGTTCCGCGCCGCTTCTAGAATTGTCTATGACTAGGAATATTGGTCTTTGGTGGGTTTATACGAATGATCACGGGTATAATCGCAACGGTTTTAGGAATACTTGTAACTATTAGTCCGCTGCAACTGGTTTTAGGATGGCAGTTTCCCTTCCTACAAGGAGGAATGACAGCGGGGAACGGCTCAAACCAGCCAGTCGCAGAGCAACTTGCTTCACCCCAACTCGTGGCACAAGCCCCGATCGCCCGCAGTAACAGCTTTGTCGCCGCTGCGGTCAATCGGGTGGGGAATGCCGTCGTACGGATTGATACCGAGCGCACCATCACTCGCAGCCCGGATGCATTTTTGAGTGATCCATTCTTTCGTCGCTTCTTTGGAGATGTGCCCATCCAACCCTATGAAGAGCGTCTACAAGGGCAGGGATCTGGCTTTATTGTGGATGGCAATGGCACAATTTTGACCAATGCGCATGTGGTAGAGGATGCCGATCGCGTGACGGTATCGCTCAAAGACGGGCGTAAGTTTGACGGTACCGTTGTTGGCGTGGATGAAGTCACAGATCTAGCCGTTGTCAAAATCGAGGTGCGCGGCGAAGGGTTGCCCACAGCAACGTTAGGGGATTCCGACAGTGTGCAAGTAGGGGATTGGGCGATCGCCGTTGGCAACCCATTGGGGTTAGACAATACGGTCACCCTAGGAATTGTCAGTACGCTGAATCGATCGAGTTCGTTGGTGGGCATTCCCGATAAGCGTGTTGATTTTATTCAAACCGATGCCGCCATTAATCCAGGTAATTCCGGTGGCCCTCTGTTGAACGAACAAGGAGAAGTTATTGGCATTAACACTGCCATCCGTGCCAACGCGATGGGAATTGGGTTTGCCATTCCTATCAACAAGGCAAAGCAGATTATGCCGATTTTAGAGCGAGGAGAACAGGTTTCTCACCCCTACTTGGGTGTGCAAATTGCTACCCTCACTCCTGATGTGGCTAAGCGTAACAACGAAGATCCCAATGCTACTGTGATGCTCCCGGAAATCAACGGTGTATTGGTGGTGGGGGTTGTGCCTAACTCACCCGCTGCCTCAGCCGGGATTCGCCGAGGGGATGTGATCACAGAAATTAATGGTCAACCGGTCACCAGTGCCGATCGCCTGCAACGATTAGTGGATCAAACCCAAGTGGGGCAATCACTCCAGGTGACGCTCAGACGAGGCGATCGAACTCAACGCTTATCGGTGCGCACGGCTGATCTTCAGCAAGCGAATCGCTAGCAATGTCTAGATGGGCAGGTTTTGCAGAGACCAAAGGATCAGTTTCGAGGGTGGCTCTGCTGAACGCTGCCCCTTAGGCCGATCGTCCAAATCGTTGACGTAGGCGAGTGACGAGTTGATCGACCTCTGGTAATTGCATCTGCATCGCAATCAGGGCAAACACAAGCAGTCCAACCGTCCCTGCTACAACAAGCTGCAACAGTTGAACGAAAAACCCTTCAGTGCCCAAGCCTCGCTGAAGCGCAAAGAGGGTGCCCCAACTGGCCAGTCCTGTTACGACACTGCCCAGCCCCAACCCCCCGATCGGCAAGCCCCATTCTTGTAAGGGCAGACCATGCAGTTTACGGTTCAACACGGTTAGCAACCACACAGTTGAGATGATGTTGACCCCCACTGTTGCCAGCACCAATCCCGCCGCACCAAAGGGACGAATCAACAGATAGTCCAGCAACGCATTGAGAAAAATGTTGATGACGCTGATGCGGAACGGGGTGTCAGCATCCCCCAGGGCATAAAACACTCGTACCAGCACATCTCGCGCTAAGTAAACAAACATGCCGATCGAATAGGCAATCAGCACACTGGTGACAATCTGTGAGGCCTCCTGATCGAAGGCATAGCGCTCATACACCACCCGCACGATCGGAAGTGCCAGGGCAATGATGATTGCTCCTAGCGGCAGCATCGTGATTGCGGTCATCACTAGTCCTTGGCGAATGCGGAGTTTCAGTTCTTCCCAATGCTCTGGGGCAGCTAGGCGCGAAAAGACGGGTAGAAACGGCACTAGAATCATGTTAGAGATGATGCCAACTGGAGTTTGCACCAGTAAATTGGCATAGCCCAAGGCCGCCGCTGCTTGTGGAATAAAGGAGGCAAAAAACAAATCGGTGTAGACATTAATTTGGGTCATGCCAGACGACAGCGTAGCCGGGCCCATCAGCCGCACCGTTTCTTTGACGCCCGATCGATTAAAGTCAAACCGCAATCGCAATCGCCCTAAGCCCGATCGCCACTGGGCGGGAACCTGGACCAACCACTGCAATATCGCGCCAGCTAGGGTGCCCCACGCTAAAATTTGCCCGCCTAACAGGCTATACTCTGGAGAAATTAAGTCTTGCCCTACAAACAGCAATAATCCGCCCAGGCCCACTAAGACTGTCACACTAGATAACAAAGGGCTAATGGACGGTAGCCAATATTGATCATCGGCATTCAGCACACCAAACCCAATCCCAATCAATCCAGCAAACAGTGCCATCGGGGCCATAATCCGGAGTTGCTGCACTGCAATGGCCTTGGTTTCTAACCCAGTAGCGGTTTGGCCAAGCCCGGGAGCCACTAAATCAATGAGTGGGTCGGCGAATAGAATCAACAGGGCTGTGGCCAGGATCAACACGCCGCCTACGAGGGTAGAAATTGTCTCAATGAGGGGAGCAATCTCTTCGCGTTTGCGCTTAGAAACAACACTGACGATTGCACTGTGAAACGGGCCATTAATGCCTCCCAATAGCACAAAGAAAAAGCTGGGGATAACGTAGGCATAGTTGTAGGCATCTGCCACAACCCCGACCCCAAAGGCAGCGGCGATTGCCTGTTGACGAAATAGCCCAAACAGTTTGCTGAGCAAGGTGGCAGCGGCAACAATGCCCGCAATACCAACCAGCGATCGGGAGTTTTTTTTGGCGTCAGACACGGATTCTTGGAGAATGGGTTACAGCGTTAGTCTACATCCACAGAAGCCGAAATCATCGCGGATTATGGATTTCGACCTAGCTTTGATCCTCTACAATATCCAGCCAGACGTCATCTGAGCCATGATGCACAGTCTTCACCCATTTCAGGCGTTTGGGACGCACAGCCATCCGAGCCGTTGTGCTGGCCATGACAGGCAACCAGTGCAGCATATACAGCGAACCCAACACCGCTTGAAACACGGCATGGTCTAAGCGGCGAGGCAGTTTTCGCGCCAGTTGGCTCTGTGTGCGTCCGGCTCTGGTGCGCCGCATACCAATCACCATTCCCACCATCGAAAACATCACCATGAGGCTAGTGGCAGGGGCCAGCATCGGAGGACTGCTGCGAGCTACTGCCATCACAAAATCGGGAACCGCAGCAGTGGGTAACAAATATTGCGTAATCCAGAATACTAGCAAATCCATCGTTTTGGCGGTGCCCATGCGGTTCCGCAGAATCAATCGCCAGTAGTCTAAATAGCGCTGGTAGCCACCTTCAGCCCAACGGTTGCGCTGATGCCATAGCCCGATCGCATTCGTCACACCTTCTTCGGCCACCGCTGGCAGCATCAGAAAATCAATGTCCCAATGATCAAGATGGAGACGAATCGTCAGATCCAGATCGTCGGTGATCGTTTCCTCGTTCCAACCGCCACAACCTTCTAACGCTGTGCGCCGCACAAACTGGCCGTTGCCCCGTAGTTCACCAATGCCGCCGATCGCAATGCGCTGTTGTTGGAAGTAGCTATCCAGCGCCATTTCAGCCGCCTGCCCCCTCACCCAAAGATTCGAAGATTGGGGATGATTTGGATCGAGGGCCTGCGACACTGCTTTTTGCACCTGTACCGCACCCACTTGCTCTCGCTGAAACAGGGGCATCACTCGTCGCAGCAGATCTTTGGGCACTTGAGCATCCGCATCGAATACCGCAATAATATCGCTTTGGGTTTGCCCCCAGACCTGATTGAGTGCACCTGACTTGCCCCCTTGCGCATTGGCTGGACGTACCACTACATTTAGCTGCTGATAATCCCGCTGAAGCCGATCGAGAATCAGCGGTGTGCGATCGGTGCTATTATCGTCAATCACCCACAGGTCATAGCGGCTAGCCGGGTAATCGAGATGGCATAAATCTTCTACCAAGGATGCAATCACGGCTTCTTCATTTTTGGCGGCCACCAGCAGCGACACATAGGGATAATCGTCTGGATTGTCGCTTGACAGCGGCTCTGGTACAGGAATTGGCCGAGCAAACATCACCCGCAGCACATGTAGCCCTAATAAGGTTGTCAGTCCCAGCGCAAACCAACTGCCCCAGGACACTAAGTGTAGGGCCACCGTACTGCTCCAAATCATGGTGAGTGCGATCGCTGCCTTGCGCCGCCGACCACCATAGCCGCGACTAAACGGACTGATGGTCTCGGCATCCGGCTCAATCAGTGTTTCTTCAGACAAGAGAGACTCGGATAATAGAGAATCAGACAAGTTAGACAGGAGTGAGTTGATTGGCAACTGTTCGTTGCAAGAATCGCTTTCGCGCCAGGAATTCTCCGGCATAGGTCATTTGATTGAGGAACCAATATTTATCAACACCCATGAAGAAGCTGGGGATGAGGTAACACCAAACCGTACAGCTTTCACATACAGACAGCTTGCCCTGAGATTGACGATAGGCGTCCACTTTTTCAGATTCGCGATATAGTTCATACAATCGCCCGTTAATAGGCATGGCGTCTTGAGCAAAGTGGTAGCAGGGCAGCAGTAGCTCATCATGTGGGGAGATGGCAATGACCGCATCCACCGCTTTACAACGAGGATTTTGGGGATTATTACCACCTGCCTCGATGAAGGCCAGTGCAGCCTTATTGTAACCAACATTGCGATACCGCTTGGCAGTCAATTCGATCGCTTCGGCAATTTCTGGTGTGGGATTTTTCTTCGAGTTGTAGTTGCTGTGAGCCGTAAATGCGGGGTTTAGCCACACTCGTGCTCTCAATTGCTGGGCAAACTCTGCAACTTCACCAATGCGGTGATAATTTTGGGCTGTCACAGTATGATTTAATACAGGGTATTCGCCCAGCGACTGAGCTAGCTTCACCGACTCAACGAGCGTATCGAAGATCTTAGTGCCGCGTGATTGATCATGCGTTTCTGCATCGGCTCCATCCAGAGAGAAGTTGAGAAAATCAACTAAGCCTTGTAGTGATTTCGCCTTTCTGGGGTAGAGGATGGTGTTGGTGGTGAGGCTTGTTAGAAACCCCAGCCGCTTGGCTTCTGTATAGATTTCAGCTACATCAGCCCGCAGCAATGGTTCTCCCCCGGTGAAGTCTACATACTTCACACCCAACCGGCGTAGATCATGCAAATTGTGCTGAATAGTTTCAAAACTAGCTTCTTGCTTAGGTTCCAATGCCCAAATATCGCAGAAGTGACAGCGAGCATTGCAGCGATAGGTAAGGTAGTAGTTTGCAACTAGGGGTGCCATAAGTAAGGGGTTTACAGACTTTATACTTTATGAGGATGAGTTAAGCGGGGATGAGTGAACCGTAGAGGAAATTCGATAATCCTCTATTGTTTTCATTGATTGTCACTACATTGTCTTTACAACAATATTGCTGATGCGACGACTTGAATGAGCGGTAACTGACACAAAGGTTGAAGTTAGTTTACCAATCTCCGGTCGCTGACGGGGAGGAATTTAGAAAATCTGATGTATGCAAAGCTGCCGGAATGAGTGATTCTAAGCATTCAGCGCTGGGGCATTGGCAGCATCGATCGCCACCTTCTGCATCCACAAGTCACGATTGGCACGGCTAACTTGCTTCAGTGTGTCCAAAAAGGCATAGACAGCGGGCGGGTGCAGTGCATTCGCTAAAACCGCCGATCGAATCACTCGTTCTAGCCGAACAGGCAGCGGATACACTCGCGCCTCGGGGGGCAGGGGTTCGGCGGCCAGTCGAGCCATGATTGTTGCTCCTAAGCCTTGCATCACCATACCAACGATCGTCGAGTCTTCCTGAATGTGATAGGCGGCGTCGATCGATTGTTTCAGTTGAGCTAAGTGCTTGCGAATCAAGCTAGAACAGTAATCGCCTTGGGGCGGCATGATTAGAGGGTAACTCATCAACTGCTCCCAGGTGAGATGATGGTCTGGTACTTCTGCATTGGGCGGCAACAGGGCCACGTATTCATCGCGCATCACTTCCCACGTTTGCAGATCTTCCGCAGGCGGCATACAAATTAGCCCAATATCGGCACGCCCTTCCCGCAAGCACTGTTCCACTTTATCATCACCACGATATTCCAAGAGCGTGACACTAATGCCCGGAAACCGTTGACGAAATTGCGCAATAACTCCTGGCAAAAGGTGCGTACCAGCACTACGGAATGAAACCAGCCGTACATGGCCGCCCTGCAATCCTTTGGAGAGTTGCGCTTCTTTGCCAATCACCTCGACTAATCCCAAAATTTCTTGAGCATGACAGACAATTTGTTCTCCGATCGGCGTCAACGTTGCCCCATGACGACCGCGAGATACTAACACTACGCCCAATTCTTCTTCTAGACTGGCGATCGCATGACTGATGGCTGACTGAGATACTTGAAGATGGAGGGCCGCTTCACTGAAATTGCCGTGCTTGGCTACTGCTATGAGCGATCGAAGTTGAGAAAGTTTAATCGCTTCTAAATTCATGAACTCAACCTGCTTGAATATCCGTCGTCAAACGCTGCTACTTCTAAGTTCGGTTGATGGGAGGTCTTAAGCTGCTGTCAATTGCCCTCGCTGACTCATCTCCTTCAGAGTATCTAGGAAGGCATAAACGGCGGGTGATTGCAAGGCCTCTGCCAAAATTGCCACACCGATAATCCGCTCCAAGGGATTCGGTAAGCTCCGTTTTTGAATGCCAACGGGAATCGGCTCAGCCGCTAGCCGTGGAATAATACCTACCCCTAACCCCTGCCGAATCATGCTGACGATCGTGGAGTCTTCTCGCACTTCGTACGTGGGCTTTAGTGATTTACCTAAGGCAGTTAAGTGATGCAGAAACAACTCTCGACACGAATCGCCTTCAGGCGACAAGATCAGCGGATAGGTGCTGAGGTCTTCCCATGTCAACGGCTCGTGGATCACCTGATAGTTGGGTGGAATTAGCACCAAATACTCATCACGCAAAATTTCCCAACTGCGAAACTCCTCCGAAGTCGGCAACAGAGTAATGCCAATATCTGCTCGCCCGTCGCGTAGATCTTGCTCTACTGCTACACAGCCTGGAAATTCGTTGAGGACAATGCCGATTGCTGGGAACCGTTCGCGAAAGACGGCAATGACACTAGGCAATACATGGGTAGCCACACTGCGAAAGGAGGCAATTCGCACGGCTCCTCCCTGCAAGCCTTTGGCCAAATTGGCTTCTTTGCCCAACTCATCGAGCGATCGCAAAATATTGTGAGCATGAATTAACACCCTTTCTCCAACAGGCGTGAGTGTAGCTCCGTGGCGTCCTCGTGACAACAGCACCACGCCCAGTTCTTGCTCTAGGGCAGCAATGGCATGACTAACAGCCGACTGAGAGACCGACAACTGTAACCCAGCCTCACCAAAATTGCCGCACTCGGCCACCGCTACCAATGCCCGTAATTGGGATAACTTGACATGTTCCAAATTCATCGCCTGTCAACCACCCCTTCAGTTCAAACAAAGACAGGGAGCGCCTTTATTCTCTCGCACTTGACTTGCAAATGGTGAGTCTATCCTGCAATCTAAGGATGAATTTCTTTCATAGTAATGATGCAAGAAAGTGTTTGAATGCGCTTAACAAATGTTCTAAATTGGAACTCTGTTGGATTGAGTAGTTGGATTGCTCAATGCTGTTGGGCGATCGAGTCTAGTTGCAAGTGATTATGCGCAAACTAGGTACTGATAGCCCGCCAAGGCATGTGCTGAAAGTTGAAGCCAAAGTTGAAGCCATTGATTGATTCATTCAATTCATTTTGAGCCTAGCTTGTGCCATTAGCTACAGGAATCTAGATGGTTTCAGTTGGAGCGATCGACTCATAGGGTCGTGCTTTTGAAAATTATTTTGAAGATTATGCCTTCAAGTTCTCTACAGTTCTGAAGGGTTGATCCATAGAACAGTGACTAGCAAAATCAACAGGTATTCATCCTCACCATTTGTATCAAAATCAAAACTAATTTTTGACATTCTAAGGTACTCGTTTCAATGTACGCCCGCATGAAAACATCCAATCATCTTGTTGTGGGATATGCGTTTGAAGAAGCCCTCAATCGTGAAGCACAAGCCCGCCATCGTTCTGTGGAACGAAACCGCAAATGCAGATTCCACGCTCTACTGAATGCTTGTGGACGAATTCTATTTCACAACGCGGGGGAACCACAAATTCGCCAACATATTGATCGCGCTGGCTTCACCTACTGGCAGGTGTATGATCCTCAAACCGATCGATCGCAACAATTCGACAGCGAAACTGAGGTGCGGCAATGGCTCGATCGGCGGTACTGTATGTAACTAAATGCGGTCAGCAACTTGTGGGCAAGTTAGAGCATACGTTAAGGTGAAGCGTTGGGTTGATTGCGACCCTAAATTTCTCTTCTTTCCTGTTCATCGTGTCTGAACTTTTCTCTCCCTTTCAACCGATCGCCGCTATCGCCACAACCCCTACAGCCGTCAAAACCCTGTACCCCATCTGGGAAACCGGAGCCGTAACACTCTGGATTCCAGAATCGCTGGCTGAAGTTCTAACTCTATCGTCACAGCATCCAACTCCCAAACTTTATCGTCACCTATCTGCTCACCTTACCTCTCTGTGGCAAACCCACCGCAGTTTGGTTTTTTGCCTAGCCACGGGGGCAGTGGTGCGGCTAATTGCTCCTTATTTGCAGAACAAAGCGATCGATCCTGCGGTGGTGGTGGTCGATGGGACTGGTCGGTTTGTAATCAGCCTGTGCAGCGGTCATCAAGGCGGAGCCGATGCTTTGACTCGAACGATCGCCGCTCACCTAGGCGCAACCCCGGTACTAACTGGCGGCTCAACGAGTGTCGGACTACCTGCGATCGATCAGCTAGGGATTCCATTCGGTTGGACTCGTGGCAGCGGCGATTGGACAGGCGTGAGTGCAGCCGTGGCTCGGCAAGCCCCAATTCAAGTCATTCAAGAAGCTGGCAATACCCTCTGGCAACAGCATCTGCCGTCTAACCATCCCTTTTTATTCGAGGGAGATACCGTTGAGGGAACCGCCAGCCCCCCAGAACCAGCACAAGTCCCCTTAGCAAACCCATCGCCCCAAGCCCGTATCTGGATCAGCCCAATTCAGCGCCGATTTGCTCCAGAGTCAACCATGCCCAAAGTCCAGTGGCATCCGCGTGTTTTGTGGATCGGCATCGGTTGCGAACGCGGCACATCTCGCCAACTCATTGAAACAGCAATTCACGAAGTTTGCCGGGCTTATCATCTAGCAGAAGGATCGATCGCGGGCATCGCCACAATTGATTTGAAAGCTAATGAACCGGGTATTATCGAACTGTGTCGCGATCGGCGGTGGCCGTTGCGCTGTTTTTCGGCAGAGCAGTTGCGAGTGGTGGCTGTGCCTACCCCATCGACGATTGTGGCTGCCGAAGTAGGAACACCAAGTGTGGCAGAAGCCGCTGCAATGTTAGCTAGTGCGGCAGTGAGAGTTGAGAATCAGGAGGCAGGAAGTTGGGAACCAGGATCGAACCTGCGGGTGACAAAGAAGATTGTGCGTGATCCGGAGCAGGCGGGGGCGGTCACGGTAGCGATCGCCGAGGCAGATCAGGAATATACAGGCCGATCGGGGCAGTTGTGGCTTGTAGGGACAGGTCCAGGACAGCTTAGCCAAATGACGCAAGCGGCGCAAGCGGCTATTACCCAAGCAGATGTTGTCATTGGCTATAAGCTTTATGTTGAGTTAATTGAATCGCTGCTGCGGCCAGGGCAAATGATCGAAGCGTTGCCCATCACTCAAGAGCGACAACGAGCTAATCGGGCGATCGAACTGGCACAGTGGGGCTTGTCGGTGGCAGTGATCTCATCGGGCGATTGCGGTATTTACGGCATGGCTGGACTGGTGCTAGAGCAATTGCAAGCCCAAGGATGGGACGGCAAAACACCAAGTGTGCAGGTCATTCCAGGGATTTCTGCGCTACAAGCCGCGGCCTCTAAAGTAGGAGCGCCCCTGATGCATGACTTTTGCGCCATCAGCCTCAGCGATCTCCTGACCCCCTGGGAGGTGATTGAACAACGGCTAGTGGCGGCTGCCCAAGCGGATTTTGTCACGGCTCTCTATAACCCTCGATCGCAAACTCGCACCCAGCAAATTGGTATAGCCCAGCAGATTTTTTTACAACATCGTGATCCCACGACCCCAGTGGCGCTGGTGCGATCGGCCTATCGATCGGACGAGCAGATTACCTTAACAACCCTATCGCTGTTTTTAGAGGAACCTATCGATATGGTGACAACAGTAATCATCGGCAACCGCAGCACCCGTACCCACGCCAATTGGATGATTACGCCACGCGGATATGAAGGCAATGCATCAGGAAAAGGGAATAAAGGATGAATCGTTCTCGATCGCAGTATCCTAGAAGTGAGCGATGCATTTGGTGAAATGATGAGCACTCAACGCGCTTCTCAGATAGCTGAACCGATAGCTGAACCGACAGTTTACAAAGGACAATTTGGGGAATTTACGATTACTCAAGCCGATCGCCGAGGTGTCATCATTTACCGGGCTGGGTTAATGGTGGCGGCGCTTTGTTTTGCCATTGGCACAGGGTTGGTGCTGTGGCAACCTGAGAATTCAGTAGTGCTACGAGCATTAACCCCCCTCTATACTGGCTTTACGGCTGCCTTAGCGGTGAGTTTGCTAACAATCCACATCTACATGGCGTCACTGCATCGCACGCTTCAAGCCTTTTGGTTGATTGGAGTCATCGCCTCTGTTGTTGTAGCGCATAGTAGTCCAGAACCGTTTGCAGCAACCGTCTATCAACATCCAGTCACCATTTTGGGAGTTGGCTTTGTCTTTGCGGCATTAACGGGCATTTTCTTTAAAGAAGCGTTTTGTTTCGATCGCCTGGAAACTAAATTTTTGACACCCTTAGTTCCCTTGTTATTGCTCGGACATCTTTTTGGGCTGATGCCCACCGCAGTTGAGCAAGTTTTACTAGCAGGCTGGGCGATATTATTTTTAGTGTTTGCTGGGCGTAAGGTGATTCAAGCCATTCCACCAGACATTGGTGACAAAAGCGTGTTTGAATATTTACACCAACAGCGATCGTTGAAGACGGCAGAAAATTAGCCGATTGAATAATTCACGCATTGGTCACTCACTCGCTGGAAAGTAGGATGACGTAGCACTGTTCGCAGATTTAGGAGCGGAGGGCTAGGAAGGGGATGGCAAAACAGTGGCACATTGCGTAGTGTTAGTACAGTATCTCATCTAAACGTTCAGCATTAAGGCAATACTGCATGGTCACTGCATTGGTATGGCTGGGAGTTCTTCTGGGTCTGTTTGGATTGGGAAGGGTATGGATTGTTCAGGCTTATGAGTTTCTAGCAGTCAATGCGCCGATCGAGGCTGATGTGCTGGTAGTCGAAGGTTGGTTGCCAGATTATGCCCTGGAAGAAGTTGCGGTTGAATGGCGTCAAGGGACGTACCAAAAAATCATCACCTTGGGCGAGCCGTTGCGACACGGTTATTTTCTGTCGCAGTACAAAAGCTATGCCACCTTGGCTGCTGCAACTCTAAGCACCCTAGGAGTAGATTCCGATCGAATTGTGGCGATTCCTTTTCCATTGGTAGAACGCGATCGAACCAAGACCTCTGCACTCTATCTGCAAGCGTGGCTTCAAGAACACGATCCATCGATTTGTGCCATTAACCTCTACAGTTTGGGGCCCCATGCCCGTCGCAGTTGGTTTCTGTTTCGACAAACCTTGCATCCTAGGGTGCGGGTCGGTATTTTGTCTGGAACGCCCAAAGAGTATCAGCCCCAATGTTGGTGGAACTATAGTGCAGGTGTGCGATCGATGCTCAGCGAAATGATTGGCTATATCTATGCGTTCATCTTTAGCCTGTTAACCCGATCGAAAGCGGTTGAAGGCATTGCTATCTCGCTCTAGTCTTGGGTTGGGGGCAACATTTTGAGAGTTTTATTCAAGACTTAAGATTCCTGCATTGTGATTCTCCCAAGGGACACTGCGCTTATCGCTCTCCACCCCAAAGCACTGCGATCGGCAAAGTCCAATCTGCTTGCAGTGCTTCGCGATCGATGACCATCGCGACCTCCATCCTCGAAAATCAGGGTAAGATTTCAAAGTTGTGCTAGGAGGCGAACATTAAGCCCCTGCGCGATCGCTGGCTAGTCTATGAATGCAGTCGAAATCGAAGAAGCCATTTCTCGGTTAGCCGAGTCCCCTTTTGACCCAGAGGAGTTTCCCTTCGCGTTTCTGGAAGCCTTTGGCAACAAGACAACGACGATTAAACGGCTGAGAAGTCAGGGCAAAGATTCCACCAATCAATCGGATTTGGGTGGGGTGCTCCAGCGCAATAACATTCACATCAAGGTCTGTGCTGAGGGAGAGGTCAGCGCCACCCTGACTGCTCTGCGAGAAAGTCCAGCGACCGCCCGACTTTTTCTGTGGTGCGGAACGGTTGATTGTGGAACTAGATGGGGGTGTGCATGACTCCCAGCAGGAAGCAGATCAACAACGGCAAGGATAGGGGATAAGGGATGAAAAGGGAATGGAGGAGTGGATGGGCTGCGCTGCGAGTGACTCAATCGCACGATGGATAGTATGAGAACGATGAGGACGTATCGAATTTAGCTTTCTTACCTCCCCAATCTCTCCTGTCTCCTCCAATCTCCTTTGTCCATCCCTATTTCATCACCGCCGAATGTCCTTGAATATCCCCGATCGGTTCACAGCGACCGCCTAAATATTTCGCTAAAAATTCTTCAGCGACCGCGTAGAAATGTAACCGATTTTCAGGACGGGCAAAGCCGTGTCCTTCGTCGGTGTACAGCACATACTCAACGGGTTTACCGGCTTGACGCATGGCTTCGGCAATCTGATCGCTTTCAGCTTGTTTTACCCGTGGATCATTGGCTCCTTGCCCAATCAGCAGTGGCTTTTGAATTTGATTGCAGAAGAACAACGGCGATCGCGATTTGAGGAATTCTGCTTCAGTTTCCAGGTTACCAACGCGATGATAAAACTGAGCTTTCAGCGGTTCCCAGTAGGGCGGAATGCTCTGCATTAGCGTAATTAAATTGCTAGGGCCAACAATGTCTACCCCAGCTGCGAACACATCAGGAGTAAAGGTCAAGCCGACCAACGTGGCATAGCCACCGTAGGAGCCACCCATAATAGCAATCTTGGCAGGATCGGCAATGCCTTGATCTATCAACCATTGCACCGCATCCAACAAGTCATCGTGCATCTTAGCTGCCCATTCCCGGTTGCCTGCATTCACAAAGGCCTTACCGTAGCCAGTTGAACCTCGGAAATTGACTTGCAGCACGGCATAGCCGCGATTAGCCAACCATTGTGCCTCTGGATCGTAACCCCAAGTATCTCGTGCCCATGGGCCACCATGCACCAACAGCACTGTCGGCAGATTTTGAGCCGGAATTCCAACTGGGGTAGTGAGATAGCCGTGAATGGTCAATCCATCGCGAGCCACAAAGGACATTGGCTGCATCGACGCTAGAGGTAAATCTTCTAAAGCTGGTTTGGTACTGAAGAGTAATTGGCTAGTCTGAGTGGCGCGATCGTAGGTGTAGTAATACGTAGGACCATCATCCGTGGTATAGGACACCAGCCAGCGCTGATCATCTAGGGTGCGGCTACTGATGCCAAACTCCCCCGATCGTACCTGGGCGATCGTCTCAAAATCCTTGGCGATGCTGGTATCGAGAATTTGCCATTCCAGCTTGTCTTTGTAGAAAGCGACCGCTTGCAACGTCCGTTCGGTGGGATGCACAACCACACCGCCCACGTCGTACTGGTCATCAGCGGCGATAACGGTTTCTTGGCGAGTGGTCAAGTCTAATGCCAGCAAGCGCTCGGCATTGGCATCGTGGCTACCGACCACATACAACGTTTTGCCATCGGCAGAAAAGCCAACCGCATAGCCTTCATCCTCAGGGCCCCAGTGGCGCAGCAGTTCCCACGGTTGATCGATTGTGTCGCGATAGAGCAGATCCGAGCCACCGTCCGGCGTGGCTGCAATCGCAACGCGAATGTTGAACTGCGGATCGGCAGTCCAACTGACAATATTTCCCGGATTCTCCGTATCAAACTCGACGGCACCGCTGCTGAGGTGAATCCGGTATACGTCAAAGCGTTGGGGATTTTTCAGGTTCATTCCCACCAACAACTGGTCGGGGAACTCCGGATCAAGATCGATCGGCTGAGCTTTCACACCTTGAAACGGGGTGAGATCCCGAACAATATTGGAGTGAATATCGACCGAATAGCAATGAAAGTTTTCATCGCCATCCGCATCTTGCATATAAATTAAATGGTTGCCATCATAGGTCCAAAAATAAGCCCGAATTCCCCGCTTCTTATCAGCAGTCAGTTGGCAATTATCTGCTTGCCCGATCGTCTGTAACCAGACCTGCAACACATTCGACTCATCGGGTGCAATGTACGCCAAATACTGACCATCCGGTGACAGCCGCGGCTGTGTCCGCTCTGGATTCCCAAAGAGAATCTCCCGAGGAATCAGCGGTGGCAGTTGGGCCACGGCTGGAGTCGCGTTAGCAGTTTGCATCAGTGCTTCGTTCCATACTCAACCCTATGGATCTTAGCGCTTTCGGAGAAGAGGGGTAGGAAGAAAAACGAGCTGAGAAAATTGATTCCCCCTGGGTGCATTCTCCTTAGTGATTTCTACCTGCCAATTCCTACCTCCTAACCGCCGCTAATCCAATTCACTCTCTAACACCGTGGCAATCGCTTGGCGCGAATTTTCCTGAAACTCTTGCACATTCACCCGCCGTAGAAAGCTAACTGCAAGGATCATGCCGATCGCCTGAAGCCCGAAGACCAATCCGTAGGCAAGCACCAGATGGTTGAATAATTGTTTGCCGAGGGTTAGCACAGTTCCACCCATAACGGTGGCAATGGCCCGAGCTAATGCCTGTGACAGACCCCAAGCGCCAATAAACGTGCCCGCTGTTTCAGCCGCTGTCAAATCCAGCATCATGCTAATAGCGCCGGTGGTAGTGAAACCCGATGCCACTCCGAATACAACTAACGCGCCGCGCAACAGCACTGGGTTTTCAGTAAATCCAGACAGAATGATCAGCGCAAAACAGCCTGCTACCAGCCAACAGCCTAATGCGGCTGTGCGCTGTTTACCCAAACGGGGCACAATCAAAAAGCCTGTACTGCTTAGCCCCACCAGGGTTCCCGTTCCCCAAAAAGCATTCAGGCGGGTAGTTTCTGCATAACTCATGCCAAACACTTGTCCACCGTAGGGTTCCAAGATTGGTTCTTGCATAAACAGGCTGATGGTCATTATCAACAAAAATGTGAAAAACAGACCTGTTTGACGGCTCGCCGTGAGAACCCGCAAGGCTCGCCCTAGGGTAATTTTATCCTCTCGATCGACCAGCGTTGATCGGGTAGCAAACCGGGAATACCGTTTTTCTATTCCAACCGTCGCCAGCAACACCAGCCCCACGACGATCGTCGGCACCACGCTAAACAAGCGATCGATCGAAGTTTGCAAGGCAGCAATCGGAGCATCTGCTTCTAGTTGCTGCAATAGCTCGCCGCTGAGGATGGCTCCAATCACGATTCCTACCATCAGCATTGACCATACCACGCCAACCAATCGGGAACGATCCTCTTCGTCGGACACATCCACTAGCAGCGCTGCAAACGGAGTTGAACTAGCACTCAACGCCAACCCATACAGAATCAATAAAATAGCCAGAAAACCAGTCCAGCCAGCAATTTGACCTGTCCAAGCCCACCCCCCCGCTGTTTCGATTCCTGCTCCCAATTGCCAGCTTGCTTGAACTGCGAGATAGGAAATTAGAGTAAAGGCAATCGAACCTAGCCAAATGTATCCACTACGATGCAGTCCAAACAGGGGTTTTGCGTCGGACATTTGCCCAAACCACACCCGTGCTGGCGCAACAAACTGATGCATGGCGATCGCTCCGGCGGCAATCACAGCTGGAACAGCTAGCCCGTCAATTAAAACGCGATTCAACACACCCAACATGAGAATCGACATAATTCCCAAGCTCATTTGAAATAGCCCCAACCGGAACATTGTCAAAAGACCGAGTTTGGAGCGGCGATCGGCATTGCCTAGATCTGATCTAGGCGTTGAGAGGTGCTCAGTTGCCATAGTTCCTAGAGGTAGTTGCTTAACAATCCTTTTCAATCGTTGCTTTAACTTCAAACAACCACACCAGAAGCAAACGACCTCCCACCGCAATCGGCAGGAGAAAACAGCTTCTTCTCTAAGGATAAAGCGGGGAGTGATTGGAAGCGTAGCCAACGGCTGAAAAATTAAATGGATTTAGGAGTTACACCGTTGGGTTGACATTAAACCCTGAAGCAGATGAATTGATAAACCCCTCAGCGACTCTCCGAAAAACTCCGATGAGTCTAAGTTTCACGGTTTTTTCGTCTCAGTTTTTGTTGTCAATCTAGTTTGAGCGCATTGACGGGAACCTCATCCCAAGACTCGACTGTACGAATTTGCGCAACCCAGCCTTCTTGCTTCTGTTCTGGTGTCAAGTTGGATTCAAAGGAATCGTGACATTCTTGTGCTTGACGTTCATCGCAGCAGGCAATGCAGGCTCGAATAATGCCAGATGGATCGATTTGCTCATTCACCCAAATGATCACAAAGATTTCCTCTAAACAGCTTGAACGCTCCGTGTTCATTCTCTCATTGCCAGTTGCCCGATCGCCTTCCCCGTGACGCGGCAAATGCGCCAATCGGGTAACACGGTTGCGCCCATGCGTTGGTAGAAGCCGATCGCGGGTGCATTCCAATCTAAAACGCTCCACTCAATGCGCCCGTAATCACGTTGGAGGGCCAACTGGGCTATATACCTTAATAGTGCTTTGCCAATGCCTTGGCTGCGGTAATCTGGCAGCACAAATAAATCTTCTAGATATAGTCCGGGCTTGGTGAGAAAGGTAGAGTAATTTGTAAAAAATAGCGCAAACCCGACTGCCCGATCCTCACACGTTGCCACAATTGCTTCAATGCAGGGGCGATCGCCGAATAAATGAATTGCTAGCGCGTCTGCACTGCCTGTGACGCAATGCGACAGTTGTTCGTACTCGGCCAAGGCGTTGATAAGACTAAAGAGCGTAGGAACATCGTCAGGTTGGGCAAAGCGAATCACGAGGTTATTCGGCCAAGGCATTCCAGTATCTGGCATAGGTCGTGGAACATGCTACATGAATCATGAATGAAGGTTAAGGGCGATCGCTAGCCAATTTGTTCAAGAACCCCAGGTTGGCACCCCAATTTCCGCACCGCTTCACCGCAGCCAGTTCTTGAGCCGAGCCGCTACTTGAGGACGACGCAACTTGCGCATAGCCTTCGTTTGAATTTGCCGTACTCGTTCGCGGGAGAGATTGAAAATCACGCCGACTTCTTCTAGGGTGTGGGTTTCGCCAGTTGTTAACCCATAACGAAGAGCAATAATATCGCGTTCTCGTTCGGTTAATACTTCTCCTAAAACCGTGTAGATTTCCTGGCGCATCATCGATTCGCTCATCTGCGCTTCGGGCGACTGGGTGCTGTGGTCTTCCAAAAGCTCCATCAGTTCTGTGTCTTCCCCTTTACCTACCCGGTGATTGAGCGATAACGATCGCCGCCGCACCTGTTGCAAATTGCGAAGCTGATCGGGAGCCATATCCAAAGCCGCCGCTAGTTCAGCTTCCGTAGGGTTGCGATTTAGCTCTTTGCGCAGTTCGCGATGGGCCTTCTTCAGCTTATTAAGTTTTTCAACAATATGAATCGGCAGCCGAATCGTCCGCGCATCATTGGCAATCGTTCGAGTAATACCTTGGCGAATCCACCAATAGGCATAGGTGGAAAATTTGTAGCCTTTGTCTGGGTCAAATTTCTCGGTGGCGCGGTTTAGGCCCAAAGCTCCTTCTTGAATCAAATCCAGGAATGGTACGCCACGATTGAGATAGCGCTTGGCGATGGACACCACCAGCCGTAGATTCGATCGAATCATCTTGCGCTTCGCTACCCGACTGAGATACAGCCGATGTTCTAATTGGCGCTCTGTTAAGTCTAGAGATTTGGCAATGTCGGCCTTCGTCGCAGGACGATCGAGTTCTTTCTGAAGCCGTTCGCGTAGCTCTTCAATCTCACCGAGAAACTTGACTCGACGCGCCAACTCAATTTCTTCATCGGGTTTCAGCAGGGGATAGCGAGCCATTTCCTTGAAGAAAGCGCCCACAGCATCGTCTGAGACCGTTTTGCGATATCCCGATGCTCGGCTAGACATAAGTTCGCTTAATTCGCCCTCAAATCCAATGATGACACCGGGTTCACCGTCGCTGCGGTCATCTGAAAACCCCATCTCTTGCAGGTCGGACTCTGGCGAAAGAAAGTCAGTTTCAGAGAGGTTGATTAACCCAACTAAGTCAGTTGAGTCTTCAAACGAGTCACTCATTCTCCGATCGGAATTATGATTGTATAGGGCTGTCATATCTACTTCGATTTAGTGCAATTAGTGCAATTAATTGGGGAGATAGCTGCAAAGAATGTGTTCAGTTCAACCAGTGCTTAATCAACCAGCGTTTTAGACGAGATTTGTAATCACAACGAACCCTTATCCAGTTGAACCGCGTTCCACCAACCATCAGTTAAACAAATGTGTTTGTCGAGACAAACGATGTCATTCACGGTCGTCTATATCAGTAAAATTTGATGAGGGACATCGAATGTTTTAGAAGAACACTTCAAAAACGTCGATAGGTTTGCTTTGTTGTTAAGGTTGTTTGCTGAACCCTAATTCATTTCTAATTCATTTAGATCTACCCTAACTTTCGGGCGGCTAGCTGTAAGTTGATACAACTATTTATCTCAGCTTCGGTTTCTAATTAAGAAACCGCTGATGACTGAGATACAGATCAAGCTGACTGTGTAGGTCTAGCAGCACTAGGACTAACGCTACAAAGACCTGAGAGAATTAGACTAATAATGCCTATCTCTTGCGCTAACCCTACCGGAACCAGCCGATCGAATTGTCTATCTGACTACATTTCTAGCCAAGATGTATCTGGCAGATTTTGTGTTTGCTACACCAAACTCTCAGAAAGAATGGTCTTTCTTGGCAGTGCTCTGAATTTGTCAGGTCTCTGGCAATCCAGCTACAGGGCAAGGGATTATCTCCTTAGATGCAATCCAAAAAATGAATTCACTCTGAGCGCTTTCAATCGACGAACATTGTGAAACTAACGTGAGTACCACCTCATTTAACTGGTTTATTCATTCAACTGTGTGGTAGCGGGAAGAAGTTTAACTTCATCCTGGCGAATCGTCCATCCAAGTTAATTTAACTTAACAATATTTGCGGTTGTCTCCTGTAATCAAATTGTTAATCAAACTGTAGAAGATTTGAAAAGTTGTAGAAAATTGTCTGTATGCAACGCTCCTCGAAAAACAGAACTGGTTTTTATTGTCTTTTTTTATACGTTTGAGCTTGCTTTTTAGTTAAATTCCTCTAGTGCTTCAGGCAAGGCTGCTCAAAACTTGCTACCTTAATCTAGAGAAATGGTCAAAACTAGCCAGCCACATTCTTGCCGGGTGGTATGTACAGGGTTGCATTAGTTTTGTCTATTGTTTTTTGTTCGTCTCGTCGCTATTCTTAATTCCTCTGTGGTAGTAGATCGGGGCTTTATCGTCTTTCAGTATCGTTTTTCAGTCACTACTGATTCCTCAGATTCTATGCTCCGTCGCCCTGGCTTTACTCATTGTTGATTGCTCGATCGCATGTATTCAAATTTACTTGAACCTTCCCTATCCCCCCGGCGATCTGTTTCGTCGCTCGCCGAACCCAACAACCGTTACCCGACGGAAGGAGGTTGGGTTGAAGTGTTGGTCGATTGTCCTGGTGCAGAAGGGTTATATACCTACGCTGTTCCACCGCATTTACAGGTGCGATCGGGTGATATTGTGAGTGTGCCCTTCGGTGCTCAGCAAGTGGGAGGAATTGCCATTCAACGCCTGAGACAACTCAGTGCTGATCGTGATCCGGCAACAATGCGTTCAGTTGAGGACGTGATTAGTCACGGTTTTTTTCCACCTACTTACTGGGAATTGTTACAGCGAGTCGCTCAGTATTACTGTACGCCTCTGATTCAGGTGGTGCGAGTCGCTCTGCCGCCTGGCTTGTTGGGGCGATCGCAACGGCGCATTCGTCTCACTGCGGCGGCGCCGTTCCCCCCTATCAGGGAAGTACTATCTCCCACCGCTCAACAACTATTGACGTTGCTGCAAGCTCAAAAACAGGGCGATTATTCCTGGCACTATTTGCAGCGGCAAGTCCGCAGTGCCAACCGGGGGTTAACAGAACTGCTTCAGCGTGGGTGGGTAGAAAGCTATTTGGAACCGCCGTCTGTAGTTCGTCCTAGACAGCGCCAAGCTGTGATGCTAGCCCATCAACCGTCCATTCCATCCTTAAGTGGACAGCAGCAAGAAGTGCTGGCAATTCTGCGCCGACAAGGGGGGGAAATGTGGCTACAAGACTTGCTCCAACAGGGGCAGGTTAGCTCATCGGTGGTGAGAACCCTAGAGCGCAAGGGCTGTGTGGTGATTCGATCGCAGGAAGTGTTGCGCTTCGATGCAACTGTGCCGGTGGTTCCCGATCAGCCCAAAGCATTGACAGATGAGCAAGCAGAGGTTCTAGCTACCCTTAAGGCTTTGACAGGGCATGCCCAAGTGCTGCTGCATGGTGTGACTGGATCTGGCAAAACTGAAATCTATCTCCAGGCGATCGCGCCAGTGTTGCAGCGCGGACAGTCAGCCTTAGTGCTCGTTCCCGAGATTGGACTCACCCCCCAACTCACGGATCGATTTCGGGCCCGCTTTGGATCGGCGGTGCATGTGTACCACAGTGCCCTGTCCGATGGAGAGCGCTATGACACGTGGCGACAGATGCTAGAGGGTACGCCACAAGTTGTGATTGGCACACGATCGGCGGTGTTTGCCCCGTTGCCTCAGC
The DNA here is from genome assembly GCF_026802175.1 of Thermocoleostomius sinensis A174. Lineage (NCBI taxonomy): Bacteria > Bacillati > Cyanobacteriota > Cyanophyceae > Oculatellales > Oculatellaceae > Thermocoleostomius > Thermocoleostomius sinensis. The sequence continues at coordinate 1,451,204 of NZ_CP113797.1, forward strand.
TAGGGGTAATTATTTTAGACGAAGAACACGATGGTAGTTTTAAGCAAGACCAGCCCGTGCCTTGCTATCACGCTCGCACAGTGGCACAGTGGCGATCAAAATTGGTAAATTGCCCGCTGATTTTGGGATCTGCCACTCCCTGCTTAGAAAGTTGGGTGGAAGCAGGAGGGAGGGAAGCGAGGGAAGACAGAAAAGATATCTCCCGGTTGTTCTTTCCTTCCTCATCTTCCTCATCGTTGACATCGCCTCCGCCTTCCCTGTATTTATCTCTGCCGCGCCGAATTCACGATCGCCCCATGCCACCGATTGAAGTCGTGGATATGCGGCGAGAACTGCACCAGGGCAACCGATCAATTTTCAGCCGATCGCTGCAAGACGCACTACAAACCATGCGCGATCAGCACCAGCAAGGATTACTGTTCATTCATCGACGTGGACACAGTACGTTTGTCTCCTGTCGCAGTTGTGGGCACGTCATGGAGTGTCCGCACTGTGATGTCTCTTTGACGTATCACCAAACCCAACTGGGCGGACACGAAACCCTGCGCTGTCATTACTGCGGCTATGGGCGATCGCATCCATCTCGCTGTCCGGTCTGTGACGCTCCCTACCTGAAGCATTTTGGTAGCGGTACCCAGCGCGTCATGCAAGAATTGGCTCAGCATTTTCCTTCCCTGCGCTGCCTTCGGTTTGATAGCGATACTACTCGCGCCAAAGGGTCACATCGCGCTCTATTGACTCGCTTTGCGTCCGGTGAGGCAGATATTTTAGTCGGGACACAAATGTTAACCAAAGGTATTGACTTGCCACAAGTCACCTTGGTAGGGGTGGTAGCGGCTGATGGTCTCTTACATCTTGCAGATTTCCGTGCCAGTGAACGAGCCTTTCAAGTGCTAACCCAAGTGGCAGGTAGAGCCGGACGGGGGGCTGATCCAGGACGAGTGATTTTACAAACCTATTCTCCTCAACATCCGGTGATTGAAGCCGTTGTTCAGCAAACCTATCCCTTGTTTGCCGAGGCAGAACTGCAACAGCGGCAAGCTTTGCATTATCCTCCCTATGGTCGCTTGGTCGCCTTTCGCCTCAGCGGCTTTGATGCCGAAGCCGTGCAGCAGACTGCCACTGCCCTCGCCCATCATCTACGATCGCGCTTAGAGGCAGAATTATCCACTTCCACATCCGGCCAGACCCCTTTCTATGAACTGCTAGGACCGGCACCAGCGGCCATTGTCCGGGTGGCACGGCGTTATCGCTGGCAACTACTGTTAAAATTTTCCACGCATTATGAGATTGGGTTGCCAACCTTGACCGAGCTACGATCGCACTGTCCCGCGGGTGTCAGTCTCACCATCGACGTTGATCCGCTGCGATTGTTGTAAACGCTATAAACTCTAGGGTCGCTTTAGGGCCAATTTCCAATTTCAGCCCCTAATCCTGCTTGGGACGCCGCTTACGTCGATTAATCAATGCCCGATCGACCGGAAACCCTGCCACTGGCATGACCTGATATTTGCGTTCGTCTTCCAGTTTGCGCAATTCCGTATAGTCTACCCAATGAATACAATCAACCGGACAAGTATCAATTGCCTCTTGAATCACATCTTCAGCATCCCCATCTTGCCGAATCACCCGCGATCGACCATAGTCTGGCTCAATATAAAACGTATTGCGAGCGACGTGGGCACAGTGTTTACAGCCAATGCAGGTGATTTCATCCACATACACACCCTTCTGCCGTATGACGCCCCCCAGTTCCGGCTCTAATCCGGTACGATCGTCGGCATGACGCCAATTTCCACCTAATTCGGGTTCTAGTCCCGATGGTGTTGCTGGCAGCCCATTCGCGATCGGCTCTATTGGTACGGAAAAATCACTCATTGCCTTGCTCTATCCATTGACAGCTTGAAACGCACTGCTCTGGGACATAACCCACCAGAGAGCATCAAGTATCGAGAAAGCACCAAGGACTGAGTGCTGAGTGACGCTCCCTAACTCAGTCTCAGTCCTCCATTCTCAAACTACCTGGTCTAGGCGCTCCAGCGTTGTACAACCAAGCGAATCGAACCGTCTTGATTCTGCTGTTGCTCTGCCACATGGAACCCTTGACGTGCTGTTTCCTTAACAACCGTGTGGTATGCATAGCGCTGAGTAACCCGATTGACAAACCCCTCCACTGACAACGGCTGTTGCCAATATTGCAAGTCGGCTACTAGTTCGTACTGATCATCATTGCGGCTAAAGCCGACATCGTATCCGTTCGCTTGCTCAATCACAATCTCTGCATCATGGGTTTGTCCTCGATACCCACGAATGGGTTGAGGTCCGGGCTTCCAGTTAATATTCAAATCGGTCAGGGCCGCTTGCAGAGACGTGAGATCACGGATTTGAGTTTTGATCTGAGTAAAGTGTGACATGGGAGACTTTATAATGACTTCGCTTGGACTAGGGGAACAGGAAATGAGATGCCAAACCATCTACCACTCGCTGTAAGTGGTTTGAGAATAGGCAGAGTTTGATTGTTGAACTGGCTGAGCGTAGTATTCAGAAGTCGTTTCTTGACTAACGACGCGACCCAACTGGGCTTCGATCGCCGCCGTGACATCTGCACAGGATTTACCGACAATTCCTGTAACTTTCTCTTGAACTCGACCATCTGGATAGATGATGAACTCCAGACTTTCCATGTTTGCTAACTAGCTCTCAGAAAGGTTTACCGAGTCAAACTAGGCAAGCCTACCCCAACTGTCGCTGGCATTATTGTCAGCAGTCAGTTTAATGCATTTGAGCGTAACCCAGCTTGGATTGATTTTAATTAATCAACTGGAATTAGATGAATAACATCGAGTCAAAACGCAACAAAAATTAGCAGAGGGGTGAGGCTTTACTTCGTGTCTTCAGATAGTTTCGCTTAACTCAAGAATCCAGTCAAGGATGCTATTTGGCGAAAACTGGTCTTGATCTCATTCAAACCCAGGGAGAATTCATAGAAAATGCTCTATCTTTGAATGAGTTTTACACTTCTTCACTGTTCCACAGCCATCGAAACATGTCCTCAATCTTTGGGCTTACTTTGGATTACACCAAGAAATTGCCAGAACCGACATCATCAAAGTCTACGTTATTGAGAGTGACGAGGGTGCGGAAGGGGCGATCGCCATTGTCCCCGTCTATATCAATGCGAATCAACGTTCGCTCATTATCGTCATTGACAATCACGACATACTTGTCGAGCCGATCGGATTCAGAGTAGCGACTGTCTGCAAAAATTTGTCTTAGATCCAGCACGTCTTCGTCAGTAACAAAGTCTGTAATTTCATCGCCCCGTTCGTCAAACAGGCTGTCTTTACTGCGCCCCCGATCGCGTACTGATCGATAAACAAACCGATCGCGCCCTGCGCCTCCGGTCAGCGTGTCATTGCCACCACCGCCAATGATGACATCGCGTCCATTGCCACCAATTAAAGTATCGTCCCCCGAACCGCCAACCAGCGTGTCAGCCGAGCGCCCTCCATTGAGGCGATCGTCACCATTGTTTCCCTCCAGAAAATCTTGCCCAGTGCCGCCAAACAGGCTGTCGCGACCGCTATTTCCCTCTAAGCGATCGTCGCCTGCTTCTCCTTCCACGCGATCGCGTCCGGGGCCACCAATCAACGTATCATTTCCGCCTCTACCAAATAAGCGATCGTTTCCTCCCCTGCCCCGCAAAATGTCATCCCCCTCTGTGCCGCGCAGTCTGTCATTGCGGTTGGTTCCTGTTCGTTCCACCCCCGGGACATTGGCGAGAACAACCTCAGATGCCGATAATGTGGCAGCAACCGTCACCTCAGAGAGATTACCAGTTGTCTCAGACGTTGTAGCCGGGGATACAAGAGTAGAGCGCAGGGAGTTGTCCGCTTCAGGTAACAGAAAGTCGGAAGTGGAATTAGAAGTAGATCGATTCGCTGTCATTAGTTCATCTAGGTTAAACGAGTCGCCAACCACAACGCCAGCAACAAGACTCGCAAAGTTTACCACGTCACGGTTCTCTATTAACTATTCATTTTCGTCTGTTAAGACCAATGCTCTATCCGATTGCACAGTCTATCGACCCCTCCCAACCTCCCCTTGGCAAGGAGAGGAGCCGCCGGCGGTGAGGTGAATGTAATGCCGCAGACAACGAATGAGAAAAGACCAGGACTGACGGAGTTCAATCCGTTTCGCCCCTCAGCCCCTAAATGGAGGGGGGGAAGCTAGATAAACTCCTTCGTGTTGAGGGAGACAAGGGACAAGTGGGTTAGTGAAAGCATCTTAGCGCCTCCACCTAGCCTTGTTGAACTCTAATTGGCTGCAATGAGTGTCGTCGTTTCAACGTAAATTTAGGCAAAATGGGGAAGATTAAAACCCGTTGATATGATGCTTGGTTGTGGGTCGATCGCCAGTGTAGCTACTATATTGGTTCCGAAGCCATGGCTTCCGGATTACGGGTGCTTCTGGAGTGTTGTTATCTTCAGTAATCTGCGATGAGAGATGATCTCTGAATTGTCTCTAGCTGCTTATCATTTCCGCGTTATTTGTTTCCGTACTGTGAGGGTTGACTAAACTGCCATGCAACCATCGATTCCAATTGGAACTGTGTTACAAAATCGCTACCGTTTGCTGAAGGTGCTAGGGCAGGGTGGTTTTGGTCGAACGTACTTGGCAGAGGATCTGGGACGCTTCAACGAACGCTGTGCGCTGAAGGAGTTTAGCCCACTCGGAGAAAGCGACTATGCACTCAATAAATCTAAGGAGTTATTTCAGCGAGAGGGGGCAACGCTCTACCAAATTCAGCATCCCCAAATTCCTCAATTTCGAGCCACGTTTGAAGAGGATCAACGTCTGTACCTTGTCCAAGACTATGTAGAAGGCAAAACCTACCGCGCTCTGCTCTTAGACTATAAATCTCAGGGCAAAACCTTCTCGGAAGCCGAAGTGCTGTGGCTGATTCAGCAGTTATTACCCGTACTGGCGCACATTCACAGCAAAGGTATTATTCATCGAGACATTGCTCCTGACAATATTATGTTGCGTGAGCAGGATAATTTGCCTGTTTTAATTGATTTTGGTGTGGTTAAGGAAATTGCGACTCGTCTGCACGCACCGGATACCCAAACTCAAGCAACCACGGTGGGGAAAATGGGTTATGCTCCTAGTGAGCAGATGCAGACTGGACGTGCTTACCCCAATAGCGATCTCTATGCGCTGGCGGTAACGGCGTTGGTTTTACGAACTGGTCGTGAACCCCAAGAATTATATGACGATCAAACCTTGACCTGGCAATGGCAGCGGTGGGCTACGCTCAGTCCTGGCTTGGCGCAAGTGTTAATGCGGATGTTAAGTTATCGTCCGACCGATCGTTATCAATCGGCAGAGGAGGTAATCACCGCACTACAAGCCTTGATCAGTCCGCCGCCTTCATCCACCACTCGCACCCTCCCGATCGCGTCTCCCAATCCTTTGGCCTCCCCCTCAGCGGCGCCTCCCCCGCCTTCCCCCGCCTCTGGTCATCGAGCGATCAAACCCAGGAAAACTGACTCCCGTGTGCCCACGGTGGCTATTGGGCAACGCCCAGAGGCAATGCCCCGTCCTGTCGGGCAACCCCTCCCAGTAGAACGGCGATCGGCCGCGACCGCTCCACCTACCCATGACGGATCATTTTGGGAGAATCCAGTAGCCCTGATATTAACCACCATTGGGTTGGCCACTGTATCAGGAATTGCCGCTTGGGCAATTGTCAGCGCCATTCTCAACAGCACGCAACCTACCCCGATCGCCAGTCCCACCCCTGCCCCGATCGAAAATCCCACCCTCCCTCCTACGCCTGACCCTCCAGCAGCGGGAGAACCCAGTATAGTTAATGTGCAGCTAGAAGCCCTCCAACCAACGGGAGCGATTGTGCCCGTAGAAGGAATTGCGAGAGCCAATCAACTCCACAACTACACCTTCACAGCCGAGGATGGGCAGCAACTCAGCATTGCAGTGGAACAGGGAGAAGTGATCTTGGGGGTATTGGCTGCCGATGGCAACCCGGTCAATGAGCAAGCGTCGCAATTTCGATCGAATTGGCGAGGAACACTCAGTGCAGGAGACTATACCATTCAAGTGCGGCCGCGTCGAAATGTGCCAGAAAGCTATTATCGCTTTAATGTCGCCCTAGAACCGTCTGAGCCAACTCCGTCTCCTGTTCCTAGTCCCGACCCCAGCCCCGACCCCAGTCCAACGCCCGACCCCAGTCCTGTTCCTAGTCCCGACCCCAGTCCAACGCCCGACCCTAGTCCTGACCCTAGCCCCGACCCCAGTCCAACGCCCGACCCTAGTCCCGACCCCGTCGTTGATACGCAGGTCCTCGACGTACCGATCGGCTCCCCTCTCGATTTTCCAGGTGAGGCGAGCGAATCGGTGGTTCGTCGCTATTTGGTAAACGTTGCTCCTGGACAGGATTTATTGGTGCAGGTGTTACAAGGAGATGTGGTGTTGGATGTTCGATCACCTGATGGTCGATTTGCACAGAATGGCAGCAGAGTGCGCGGGTGGCAAGGCCAGTTTTTGAGCGGTGGCGACTATTCGATCGATGTGATAGCTAATCAACCCACAACTTTCTTTCTACGTGTTGAGTTAGATGGACCGCTTTAAGTTAAAGGGGAGTGGGGAGCCGGGAGTCGGAATTGGGAATAAATGTATGCTGCCGCAGTTTAATCAGGTATTTAATAATTTGTCTTGATAATTTGTCATGGTTGATTGGAGTATTTTCACACTCATGAAAGCGAAGCATCGCAATGCTAAATCAACTCGCTGCGCTTCTCGATCCAATTGGACGATCGATCGGTTGCCGGGTCTCAGCGATCGTGAGCAAGCACGACTAAAATCTTGTGGCATTCACAGCACTGGGCAACTCTTGCAGCAATCTCAAACCCCGGCTCAGCGACAAAACTTGGCGGCTCGGTTGCAAGTTCATGTCCAGTACGTCAATAAATGGTCTGCTTTGGCAAACCTGGCGCAAATTCCCAGCGTTGGGTGTGATTACTGTGGGCTGTTGCTTCATGCTGGAATTAGCTCGCCCACCCAACTTGCTCAAACTTCCTTACCTCGCCTGCATCGACAAATCCTCAAACTACAAGTGGCAACCATGCAGCGTCAAGACCTTTGCCCCAGCCTGGATCAAGTGTCTACCTGGATCGATGAAGCTCGGCAGCTACTTTTGCAAGGCTAAAGCCTAGTCTGGATACCAGAACATCCCCTTGATGCCTTCTGGATCGGACATGAAGCCCAAACCTCGATAAAAATCGACTACATGCGGATCGGCAAATAGCGTAATATTGCTGATGTCTTCACTACGTAGTTTCTTGATCATGTGTCGCATCAGGGCTTTCCCTAATCCTTTGCCTTGAAAATCAGGATGAACCACCACGTCCCAGATGGTGGCATTGAAGGCATGGTCAGACGTAGCACGGGAAAACCCAATCAAGCGGCGTTGGGCCCCTCGTTGCTCCCACATAGAAACCACCAAAAAACTATGTTGAATGGCTTTTTTTACTTTGCGGAGCGGACGACGTGACCAACCCACCGCATCGCATAGTTCCTCTAACTCATAGAGGTCGATGTCTCGATCGGTGCTAAAAAAAATGCGAGAATTTTCTACTACCATACCAGGAGACGCTAGCCCGTCAGCCTCCATCGATTTGGGTGCAGTAGTAGTATCAGAGGTGCTGAATAAGCTCTTCCAGAAACCCATGCGAGTGCGGTCAAGTTAGTACAGAGTCATATAGCAGTAATAGTAAGTATATCGCTGTGCTTCTGCTTCCACTGCACCTTCGGCAAAATAGATCTCAAAAAGACGAAGATTTCAAGCAGATAACAGCCGTAACGTTGCGGCTGCTAAAAATCGATCGCCGTCTGTAGCACGGCTACGTTTTGTTTTTGGGAAAGATGAAAATAGGCAACTGTGCAATCGCCGATCGATCGGGTTCCGTCCGAGGATTGATCGTGATGCGGCTCTACCATTCACGACTTGGAATTCGCCCCGCTTATGGCTTCGGGTTTGAAATCATCCACACTAGAGCTACTGAGACGCTTCAACCGTGCGTTTCCTCAGTTCTACGAGCAATTCGTCAGCAGTGAAATTCAACTACAAAATTTACGGCTAGCCTACCAGCTTTACAAATCTCGACAAGCTGTAATTGAACTCAGTTCTGAAAGCAACCGCAGCACCTTGCATTTTGCCTACCGCAATCACTCGTTTCTACTAAGCGATATTTTTGGTGTGTTGGCAGCTTACGGTCTCACCATTCATAGTCTTAGCCTGTATGGGCAAATTGATCCCCCCATGTTGGTGTTCATCAAGCTCGTAGTATCGCGCGGCGGCAAAGCCCTTCCCGACAAAACGGCTGACAATGTTTGTCGTGCCATTCGTGAAGCCCTAGCAGGGCGATTTGAAGTGGAAGAAATGCTAGCCGTTGAATTTAACCTCGATGCGGGTCTCGAACAAGTAGAAACCGAATTTTATGTCGATCCAGTGTTTCATTTGCCAGCCCTACTGATTGAGGCAGACAACCAACCAGGCTTGTTCTACAAGGTCATGTATGCGATTTGGCAAGAAGATTTGCTTGTTGTCAATGCCAATCTTCTGGTTTGGCGAGGGCGAACACGACTGATTCTTTACCTATTAGGGCCAAACGAAAGTCTCATTCCAGAATACTTGGGGCAAAAGATTGCTGAAGGAGTGCGACAACGCCTGCTCGGTCGGTTTCGATAACTAAACTAACGGTACGGCTGAGCCTGCTTTACCCTAATTGGTTCATTTTCTACCCACAAGCGATTGGGTAAGACCCGTATGGGCTGACGGGAGTGGGAGGTTCCCCACCCCTTAGCGCCAAGACGTTCATAGAGTAGGATTTAGATCAGGGTTTCATTGCTAGACCAATGCAAAGGAACCGATCGCCAACTTAACCTGAGCCTACCTGGTTGTTCGGCTAAGCGCTTTCAGACATTTGACGGAGAGGTTCTACCAGTAGCGTAATGTTACTGCGACCAATCACTCGAACCACCTCACCTGGCGACAGGGTGACATCTCGATTGCATTGGGCCGACCACCATGACCCTTGAAAGCGAACGCGACCTTTTTGGGATGGTTGAATCACAGCATCAACGATCGCTTCTCCAACGGATTGAAATCGAGAGATAGCTGTTAAAGAGGCATTTTCAGCATCCTCAAGGGCGGTTGAAACCGTGGAGTTGAAGAATTTGTTGAGCGAAGACATAACCATTGGAATTCCTCCTTGTCGTGAAACTCACTTGACTATCGCAAAACAGTTAGTGAGGAATAGATGCACTAAGTAACGCCGTAGATTCACTTAGAAAAAGCAAAAAAGCGTCACTCAAGAGGCCTGAGGACACTGAAGGAGATCAAGCTGTAAAAATGCTGACTCTTCAGTCTCCCCTCACTGCCGACGGAGTTAGCTGACGGGCTAGGGCTGAGAGGTGCCCCTTTTGAAAAGGCTAAAGCATTAAATCTCAAGGTCAGAGCGACGACGGTTAAATTCAGTTTTGTCTATCTCTCATCGCTTTATCTTTTTCAAAATTCGCCCCAAGGAATGGTTCCTCCGTTTCAGATTCATCTCTTTGTCATTTTGAATGAAGGTGGATCTGAATTAGGCTGACTAACAGATTTAAGATTGTAAGGTAGCACTCTCGTCAAAATTTCGTCAACGTTGTTGGATCATTGAATTTGCTTTGTCAATTTTGCTACGGTTGCCTTGTCACTCCAACTAAAGTTTGAGTTCGTAATATTAGCTTAAACAAAAATGCAAGTCAATGCTTACGTCTTAAGATGAGTTTTAATATTGCTGATGGAAGAGCGGCTTGAATCTTGTTTTATTTGATACGCAACGATCGCAAAAAATTGACGAGTTGCTCTGGGTGAATCCAGATGTCCTCAAGTAGAGGATTGGTGTACATGAGTTGCCGCAATGGTTCTCCTGCAAAGGGTTGACCACTAACCAGATAATGTTGAAGCGATCGCTGATGGCTGATGACCCAGTAATAGTGCCGGATGTAGGCAGGGTTGATGAACTCAATCACGATTGTCTCAGGGCGACAGAAAATGAGATTGGTTAACCCGCCTCCGTGGGGAGCCAGAATCAGCTTAGCCTGAGCAAACAGAGCGACCTGCTCGGCAAACGATCGGGTTTCTAACTGAATCGGAGTAATGTTATAGGCTTTTAGTTGGTCGATTATCGCTACTTCGTTTAACACTCGTCGGTGGTTGGCGCGGGCGCGGCTAATGTAGATCCGTTCGGGTAATTGAGTGTTGGCAGCAATTGCCTCAGCTAATGGTAAAAATTGTTGCCTTAACCAGTCCATGGCCCACGCTTCTAGCCAACCCAACGGGCCTGCGAAGGAGGGAACTAATAGACAATTAGCTTGGATAAACGGCTGGCGATCGCTTTCCACGATTTTTTCTAAAGGAATGCCCAGCGCGGCCAAGGTGTCTCGTTGAAAGGGTTGGCGGATGCTGTTTAGGAAGAATCGATTGACTTGATCGAGGGGAAAGCCGCTTTGTTGTAACAGCGCCAAACGAGGCAGAATGTCTACTATCCAGTGATAGTAGTTATGCCCTGACAAACCTGTCAGAATAGCCACGGTACCTGAAATCGGAATCGGGCGCGCTTTGGGCAATGGCAATTGCGGGGGTCTAGAGGAGTAGGGACAGCCGGGCAAGTGACCAGGATACGTGCGCGACAAATCGTTAAATAGAGAATCATCCGGTGTTGAAACCGCGATCGTGTGACACACTAGCCAGTCATTTTGCTGTGGCGTAGCCCAACTCTTGCCCTGTGGAATTGTAACGGTGAACAACGGCGAAGCTTGAATAGACGGCAGTCCACGACAGCGATGAATCCCCTGGTCTATCTGAGTTAATTGAAAAGCCTGGAACAAACGCTTGAGGCAAGGCGAACAGTTCAGTCCATGACAGACCGCAGGGATAGGGAATGGAGTGAGGGGATTGAAGTGAACCGGACAATCAATGGGTGATTGTGAAGCAACTGGTGATTGCGGAGCAACGACCCCTCTTGTGTCAGCAGCAGGACAAGTCAAGCACGATCGTATCCAATTTAAGCAGCGGTAGTCGGTGGTGGCGGCATGGGTCGTGAGCCACTCTTGAGTGGACGTATGGAACCCTGTCCAGACTGTTGAGGTGAGGTCGGGTTGGCTGGGATCAATCGCGGCTGAGAGTTGCGATTGTGGCTGAGCTTGTTTCAACGGGCACTTTGCTAAGTTGCGGTTGGGGTCGAGGCGATCGGGCTGAAGCTGTAAAGCTTGCTCGTAGTAGAGTTTGGCTTGCTGCGTTTGACCGTTGCCACCGTACCTAGCAAGTGCAGCGGCTCGATGAACGTAGACGTCTGCTAGATAACTGGCTATGACCGACGAAGCTTGTTGTTGATGGAGGGCTAAAAAAAAGCGCCCGCAGGCAATCTGCGCTTGCAGCAGTTCATCGATAGGCGAATTTCTCTGATCGGAACGATTTCTGGCTTGTTCTGTCCATTGCCAGTAGGCTTGCACATAGGGTAGCTGGGGTTGAATCACAGATCGCAGTAGTGCAAACGCCCGATCGAAATCTCCTAGTGCGAGCCACGAAAAGGCTGCTTCGGCGTAGATGTTCCAATGGGTGGGGTGCTGTTGAATTGCTTGCTGAAGATGCTCAATAGCGGCCGCATGTTGGCCTTGTTGGCGCAAAAGTTGACCTAAGCCGTGATGGGCGACTGCCAAATCTGGTTGCAGAGCAATGGCACGACGGTAGGCGACGATCGCCGCTGAAATTGTTTTTCGATCGGTGCCTTGTTGGCTCAGGCTTTGCCCCAAATTACTATAGAGAATGGCCGAATCTGGCTGTAGGGCGATCGCCTGCTGATACACCTGAATCGCAGCGTCAACCTCACCTTGTCTTGCCAATATACAGCCCAGATTGTTATAAGCCTGGACGGCGTTGGGTTCTAGCGCGATTGCCTGTTGATAGTTGGCAATGGCTCCGGCGAAATCCCCCTGTTTCTCTAACACGTACCCCAAATTGTAGTGTAATTCGTACAGAGAGAAGGGCGGCATAGGGTTAAGAAATAAAGGGAGTGTTGCTTGGCGGTTGGTTGAACAAGATCATGTGGCTCAAAGCTGGCTCAAACTACCCTCACCCACAGGAGCGTGAAGCTGACACTGGCTCTGCTTCCACAGGAGCAGGGGTTGAGGGATGAGGGGGTAAAAGTTGCAACGTGTCAAATATCCTCTTAGACAGGTTGGCGCGATCGAGTGATTTCAACGGCTACACGACCAGCGAAATCTGGAATTGGCGGGGTAAGTTTGGTGAGACGAACCCGCACTTGGGCAACCTTGGCAACTTGATCAGACGCTAACACCCGCTGCGCAATTTCTGCTGCCAGGGTTTCGATTAATTGACAGCGAATGGTGCGAATCAGCGTTTGCACCGCTTGAACGATCGCTACATAGTCATAGGTATCGTCTAGGCGATCGCTAGCGCCAGCTGGAGCCAAATCGAGCCATAGGGTGAGATCAACCTCAAACCATTGCCCCAAGGTTTGTTCTTCTGGCAATGCCCCCACATAACCATAGGCGCGAATGCCTGTGAGATTTAAAGTATCCATAAGTGACGCTGGATTTAATCCGTAAGATTGCGGTGGGTGAAGGCCTTGGCGTTGGCTCCGGTATACGTTGCGGCGATATGACCGTTGCCTACCAGTTGGTACTTATACGTGACCAACCCCTCTAATCCAACCGGTCCACGTGGCGGCATTTTTTGCGTACTAATACCTACTTCGGCTCCAAAGCCATAGCGGAAGCCATCCGCAAAGCGAGTTGAGCAGTTGTGGAAGACCCCAGCCGCGTCTACTCGGGCTGTAAAGTGACTGGCAGCCTCTGCATCTTCCGTCACAATCGCCTCTGTATGGCGAGATCCATAAGTATTGATGTGATCGATCGCCGCTTCCAGAGACTCCACGAGCTTAATTGACAGAATGAGATCGCTATATTCAGTAGCCCAGTCGCTTTCGGTCGCTGGGGTGAGTTCAGAGAAAGCGTCTCCTATTAGTTGACGGGTGGGTTCGTCGGCTCTTACTTCCACCTGTTTAGATTGGAGGGCTGGAATAATTTGTTGCAGGAATGCTGGAGCAATCTGCTTATGAACCAATAGCGTTTCGATCGTATTGCATGCAGAGGGGTATTGCGTTTTGGCATCTACCGTAATCTGCACAGCTTTTGGCACATCAGCCGCCTGATCTACATATAAGTGACAAATCCCATCGGCGTGTCCCAACACCGGAATCCGCGTATTTTCCTGCACAAACCGTACAAAAGCATTGGAACCCCTAGGAATAATCAAATCTACATATTGGTCAAGGTGCAGCAATGCCAATGTTTCCTCTCGAGTAGTGAGCAGGCGCACCAACGCAGGATCGAGACCCACTTGAGTTAAGCCCCTATGAATCGCCTCAACCAACGCTTCGCACGATCGAACGGCTTCTTTGCCACCCTTCAACATCACAGCATTTCCCGATTTAATGGCCAATGCTGCAATTTGCATCACCGCATCCGGTCGCGCTTCAAAGATGACACCCAAAACTCCCAACGGGCAGGTTATGCGCTGTAACACTAACCCGTCATCTAGCTCTCGGTGAATTTGCCGTACACCTACCGGATCGGGCAATCGTCCCACATTGCGCACCCCAGCGATCGCCGCCATCAACTTCTCAGCATCCAGTTTCAGCCGACCATAGAGCGATTTAGCCAATCCCTCTGCAAGCGCCGCCTCACAATCGGACTGATTGGCTGCCACAATCTCAGCCGACGCCGCTTCTAAAGCTGCGGCTATTGCTTCGATCGCTTGATTTCGGGTTTCAGTCGATGCGATCGCCAACTGACGTGCGGCCTCACGGGTTTCACGAGCCAACGTAGCAAGAGACGGAGTCAGAGTTTGAGAAGTCATTGGTGGTTGGGAAGTGGGGATTGGGGGTTGGGGAACTAGGAAGTAGGATTGGGGACCGGGAATCGGGGGGGGGTAGAAATACCTCTGCTATTCTCGATTACCCATCACCCATTACCCATACCCCTGTGTTGAGAGTATAGATCTCCATCCTAAAATTTTGCAGATACAAAATCCTTGAACTTTTATAGCTACAGATTCATGTCCATACCGTTGCAATTGAAGTGTTCTCTATGCTTCTTGCAACATAGTCCCAAAATATAGCGATAAAGTAGATCAGCAGGCTTTCCCTATTTGGCATGAGCGATTCCTTCGAGGGTAATCAGGCAGATCCCAAGCATTCCCAATCAACCAATTCTCCTACGTCTGATTCTCTTACCTCTGGCACGAATCATTCGGTGAATGAGCCAACTCCATCTGAGACATCTGACTTGGCAGAGGAACTGGCGGCCGTTGAAGCCAGCTTAAGCTTGCCAACATCCTCCCATGCCTCCCATGATGCGCCGCATTCTACAACGCCAATTTCAACCCCAACGCCGCCACTGGTAATGGTGGAAACGGCCTTTTTGGCTAGCACGGCCAGTTTGCTGTGGCTGGTGAGCTATTATCTCAGCGTTGGCCCGTGGATGCGGATTCTATTTCCCGTACCGATCGCCCTGGTATATCTTCGCTGGGGTCTGCGGGCGTCCTGGATGTCGGCACTGGTGTCTGGGTTGTTGTTGGCGGTGTTGATGGGTCCCTATCTTAGCCTGTTGTTTTGTGTACCCTATGCGCTGTTGGGTGTGCAGCTTGGAGCCATGTGGAAACGTCACTCGCCTTGGCTACCATCGATCGGCATTGGGACTCTGATTGCCACGTTTGGATTTTTCTTCCGCATGTGGCTGTTGTCAGTATTTTTGGGCGAAGATTTGTGGGCATATCTCACCAACCGCATTGCAGATTTTATTCAGTGGGCCCTCAGCAAACTAGTTGACTGGGGATGGTTAGACATTGGTGTATTAGGACAAACTAACCTAACGGTAATCCAAGTGATGACCGTTGGCGCAATTCTATTAAGTGATGTCATCTACTTGTTCACCGTCCATCTTGCCGCGTGGTTACTACTAGAGCGGTTAGGCAATCCCATTCCGGAACCGCCACAGTGGGTGCAAACATTGCTAGAAGAGGAATAACAAGGATGCAGGATGAGCGGGAATGATTCGATCGTATAGCCAAATTGAGCAAGCGCAGGCCTGGCTAGAACGGTATCAGTCTCGTCCACCTGTGTTTGCCTGTGTATTGGGCTTCACAGCCACCGGATTGATCCCCGGTATTTCTGCGGCCGGGGCAACCCCACTCGATCGCCAATACACAGCCATTGCCGATGCCGAATTTCTTGTTTACGGGCCACAGTCACAGCCACAACATCCACTGCCGCCGCTGAGTGCGGGAGTCTCGCCTGTTTTCATTACGCGATCGGTGGTGGCTACTCAACACATTCCAGTGACTTTATTTAACGCCGGATTGCTCCATGCGCCTACAGTTCCCTGTACTGATTTAGCAGGACAGCCAGCACACTGCCTCAGCCAAGGCAACGCAATGACATTGAGTATCGTGAAACACTTGTTCCAGCAGGGGTTGTATTGGGGAGATAAGCTAGCCGATCGCGGCAGTTATGTGATTTTGTCGGAATGTGTCGTGGGCGGCACAACGACAGCATTGGCGGTGCTAACAGGGTTGGGTTGGGCCGCGGCCGGCAAAGTGAACAGCAGTCATCCCACTTGCAATCATTTACAGAAATGGCAATTAGTGCAAGCAGGGCTACGATCGGCTAATTGGCTTGATCCCAAAACCTGTCAATTTGATCCCTTACGCCTAGTGGCTGCCGTTGGTGATCCGATGCAAATCACGGTTGCAGGCATGATGATTGCGGCGAGTCGGCGAGTCGGCGTGTTGCTAGCGGGCGGTACCCAGATGATCGCCGTCTATGCATTGGCCCAAGCCATCGCTTCCCACTTGACACTTGCCTGGCACCCTCAATCGGTGGTGATTGGCACCACCCGCTGGGTAGTTGAAGATCCAACGGGAGATACGATCGGGCTAGCAGACCTGATTGGGGTTCCATTAATTGGTAGCCAGCTTTGCTTCGCTTCGTCCCAATATGCTCAATTGCGAGCCTATGAACAGGGCTATGTCAAAGAAGGGGTTGGCGCAGGGGGCTGTGCGATCGTCTCGGCACTGTATCAAGGATGGACTCACGAGCAACTGCTTGCAGCGATCGAATCTCTTGTAGCGGAGTACGCGAGGGTAGTAAATCGGGAAAAGTGAGACAGCGATCGGCAAAAACGGGAGGAACTATCAAGAAACCAGGGCAATGACTTTCCTCAGCTTTTCTGGGATCGTGAAACTTGAGGAATAGATTGCATCTGACCTATATCCATTGAATGAATTCGTTAATGAATTCGCTTAGAAAGCAGTTGCTCTTCCAGGGCGGCAATACGATTGTAGGCGGCTGTTAGTTGAGCGGTTAGGCGTTGAATTTGCACTTCAGGTGCAAGGGTGCGTTCACCACTTTGGCTATCTGTTTCAAGATAGGTGAAATCAGATAGCACATCTTTGTGCTCTAGTTCTTCATCCAACCTGCGGCTTTGGTAAGATTGCCGAACGGTTGCTGCTCCAGGCTGAAGCGGATTTTTGTCGGCTGTCACCAGCTTTACTTCCGAGAGAATCTCGGTTACTTGTCCCCCTAATTCCTCGATGGTTTGATGCAGTGCGTCAACCTTGTCATTCAACGCAGCCATCTGATCGTGGAGTAAATCCATGTGACGCTCTACTTTCTGCTTAGATCTCCCCACTATCTTAGGGAAGAAACCCTCTGAATAACTGAATACTCCTGAATCATTTAATTTTTAAACGAGAATCTTACAATTGCTAAAAACTAATCGGATTATGCAACAGCTTTATTGTTACAGAATGTATATCAAAAAATGAATACTGCTCGAAAGATTGGTGGTGTCCTTCCTATCCTATTTGGCAGCTTTAGGCGGTGAGAACCAGTCTTGCCGCACTTTCATGCCGATCGTCGATCGATGCTACTTGCTAACCAACGTCGTGTAGGTAATGGCAGTTTTCGCTCAGTTATTTATGAACTTATTCGGTTTTTTGTGCCAATTGATTCAATCAATGCGTCAAATAATTAACTAATCCATTGCAAGAGAAAAGTCTGACGGCTGTGCTTGAAAAACGTAACCGATCGCGCCTAAACATCAACCGTGATCGACAACCGTCGTTTCCCACGTTTTGATTGAGAAGCGAAGGACAAAACACTGCTAGAGAAAATGGCAATTCTGTAGGACACTGAAGGTTAAGCAAAAATACAGTTAACACTCGATTCGGTCACATCACAATGCTAAGTTTTCAAGACTTTTTCACAAACTGTGCAGGACTTTGGAAAACAGAGAGAACATATCACAGTGTGTTAACGGGAGAAGTCGAACGATCGTACACAGAATTTCGAGCGAGTGTGCTTGATTTATCAGAAAAACAGCAGATTTTGGCCGGTTCATCTTCCAATGATTCTGCTGATTCTGCATTTGCCGATCTTGCGATTGATGTTGAACAGGCAATGATCAATCCAATCACTATGCCAGGGTTTGCCATCTCCTTTGAAACGCGATCGGAAACGGGAGAAGAGGTATCGATGAGTTTGAAGGCGTTGTTTGTGCCCAACATCTATGTCCTCTCCAAAATACCTGAGCGAGTGACGATGCCGTTTCCAACCGCTGCGCAAGTGCCCAATGATTCTGAAGAAATCATTCAGGGGTTGTATCTCCGCGACCAGGGTTATTCCGAAGCCGGGGCGATCGCAGGTCGCTTCACCTATCAACCTACTCGGCAAACTCTGGAAATGACCACTTACTACCGTCGATCGGTGGCCGTCGATCAGATGCGTTTTGTTGAACCCAATCTCCGGTTGCGCACGATCGTCACCTATGAGCGACCTTTTGAGGATGCGTCACCGTCGGTGATTAATTTGGTGGGATTCGGCGTAGAGCGGAAGGATGTTGAGTAGGGAGGCGGGAAGAGAACCTTCATTCTCGGTGTGTCTTTCACAGGCTTTAGCCCTGCCGCGGGCGGGCGCCATTGATGTCATAAGGAAATCTGTAGATAACTCACGATATCTATAAATTCTCTTGAAGTCTTAATGAAAAAACTTTGCAAATAGGTCGCTTATATCGTAAATTAGGTTACAGTGTTGTTGATTCTAATTCTCAATAAGCAAGATTAGATGCTTAGTGGTTCATCCCCGACATATAGATTTTATTGTCATGTCATTCCCGTAATTTCAGGTGTTCGTTTGATCTCTATCTGGTTCAGAAAAATTTAATTAAGAATCTATTGCATCAGTTTTATCAAAGCTTGTTCAGGAATTTTTAAGACAGTCAGGATAGCTTGAATGGATCAACTCTCTCCTCAGTCCTCATCTTCAGCCGATCGATCGCCTCAAATTATTTCGATTCCTCGCTGCGATCGTTGGCAAGCCTATCACCGTCTACAGGAACTGCATATTCCCTGCATTTGCCTAGAGGATGGTCGGCTACAGGTCGAAATCACGTCACCCCATGCAGCGGTTCAACTATGGAGCGTCATGCAACAGTTGACTCGACCGCGCCAACAATTATCTAATTGGTTAGAGCGCTGCTGGCACATGTAGCGTCATTCCCTAGTTTTAAGTTTTAATCAGTTGGCTTCATTGCTTCAACTGTAGCTCCAGCGGGTGATTCCAGTGAATAATTGTCCTCCTCTCTAGCATCTCCTCCTTAGTCTTATGAGTAAATCCGATCGCCACCAAACCGAATTTACGCTTGAAGGTCGATTCTTGGGCTTTGCCGCCAAGGATAGCTACAAGCTGAAGTATGTGCGTCTAGCTGCCAATGCCAATGAATACTTCATCAAAATCCCGAAAGAGTTGCGCTTAACGCTCTATCGAACCCTAGCAGCAGGTGATTGGGTGGCGGTATCGGGGCGGCAGCATATCTGTTCTAAAACCGGAACGGTTAAGTTAAAGGCTTATGACATGAGACCGATCGCGGCTCCGTCCAGGTTGTCTGAAACGGTTGAGGCAATTCCCGTGGTGTCACCAAGCAAGGTATCACCAAGCGGTGGGCGCCCGTCAGGGGCAAAGAAAGCCAGTATTTTAGTCTGCCAGAAATCAGATTGTTGTAAGCGGGGTGGACGGGCCCTTGTGGCAGCGTTGCAAGCTGAGTTAGCCGATCGGGGCATGGGCGATCAGGTGTCCATCAAAGGAACTGGGTGTATGAAGCATTGTAAGGCCGGTCCGAATCTGGTGATGCCCGACAAAACCCGCTATAGCCGCATTCAGGCAGATGATGTGCCTGCGCTGCTAGACAAGCATTTTCCTGCGTCCACTCCTGCGGCAAGTTCCCCTCCTAATGCCACGCCCGTGACGACACGTGTGGCATAGGGTTGTTGACAACTGAGTCATGATATCGAGATAACTCCGGAAAAGCTGAAGAAAGACGATCGAGACTGAGGCGATCGTCTTTTTTTAAGTTCAGCAATACCGCCAAATGAGCATTACGCCTCTTCAAACATCTCGTCTTCCTCGTCATCCGGTGGAGCAACTGAATTCGCTGAAACCACGGCTCCCATTTCCAGTTTCTCGCGCACCAGCTTTTCTACTTCCTTGGCAAATTCAGGTTTTTCTTCCATATATTTAATGGCATTATCTCGACCTTGGCTAATGTTTTCGCCGTTATAGCTGTACCAAGCGCCACGGCGTACCACTACTCCGGTTTCCTCAGCCAAGTCAATCAAACACCCCAGCGTTGAGATACCCTTACCAAAAATAATGTCAAATTCGGCAATACGGAACGGAGGAGCCACTTTATTTTTGGCAACCTTGACCTTGGCGCGGGTTCCATATTCTTCGTTACCCTTCTTCAGGGTTTGAATGCGACGAATATCTAGACGCACTGACGCATAAAATTTGAGGGCATTCCCACCTGTAGTGGTTTCGGGGTTGCCATAGGTGACACCAATTTTTTGTCGCAATTGGTTGATGAAAATGACGCTACAGCCAGTTTTGCCGATGTTTCCCGTAATTTTTCGTAGGGCTTGGCTCATCAACCGGGCTTGCAAACCCACGTGAGCATCCCCCATTTCGCCTTCAATTTCAGCCCTGGGGACTAACGCTGCCACGGAGTCTA
The DNA here is from genome assembly GCF_026802175.1 of Thermocoleostomius sinensis A174. NCBI lineage: Bacteria > Bacillati > Cyanobacteriota > Cyanophyceae > Oculatellales > Oculatellaceae > Thermocoleostomius > Thermocoleostomius sinensis. The sequence goes on from NZ_CP113797.1 coordinate 1,471,415, forward strand.
CAATGACAATATCGATCGCATTCGATCGCACTAATTGATCTACAATTTCCAGCGCTTGTTCGCCCGTGTCGGGCTGGGAGATCAGCAAATTGCCAATATCGACCCCCAATACGGCTGAATAGGTCGGGTCTAGCGCGTGTTCTGCATCCACATAAGCCGCTACACCACCCGCTTTTTGGACTTCAGCCACCGCATGAAGGGCTAAGGTTGTTTTACCCGAGCTTTCCGGCCCATAAATTTCGATAATACGTCCTTTGGGTAAACCCCCACCCAACGCTAAATCTAGCGTTAGTGCGCCGCTAGGAATCGTTTCCACTTTCATACGGCTGGCATCACCCAAACGCATGATCGTTCCTTTGCCAAAGGTTCGATCGATCTGGGTCATCACCAAATTTAGGGCTTTGTCCCGTTCAGAATGTTCACTGCTAGTTTTTGCCATTCGCACCTCAACAAGAACCTGCGAAATAATCTATGAAGCTGTCTCAACAAAGGTCAGGGCGGGTAGATCTAAGTCTAACGCTAGAATTTGATGTCGAAACGACTGAACTCAAAACTTGCGGTTTTGCTAAGGATGTCGCTGAGGAACCGCCATATTGTGCCAATGTCCTTGCATTCATCTTAACGCGGTTTTGATGTCATCATACAAATGTACTAAATTAAAACAGATTTGACGACTGATGGGAGTGATCAATTCGTTCGTTTCAATTGACACCTTTGGCTTTGAAACAAAGGCGATCGGCTAGTTAAAATGCTGACTAGAATAGCTAGTAACGATTGCATAGACCCTTTACTGATTCAAAATAGCGCTTAAAAAATCACCCAAATTCAGCAATGACTTCCAACCTTCCCAGCTTGCTCCTGCCGGATACTGCCCTCTCGGTGACAGGACTCACGGCCTACATTCAAGCATTGCTAGAGCAGGATCAGCAGCTTCAACAAGTGTGGGTCACTGGCGAGGTCTCTAGTGCGACTCGCTATCGCAGTGGTTTGTTTTTTACGCTGCAAGACCCCGATGCTCAGGCTGCCATCAATTGTGTAGTTTGGAACAGTCAATTAAACCGGTTAGCAGTGTTGCCTGAACCAGGCGAACAACTGATCATCTTAGGACGGGTGCAAATTTATCCACAGAAAGGCAGCTATCAGTTGATTGTATGGCAGGCGCTTCCGGCGGGCGAGGGGCTGCGAGCATTGCGCTATCGGCAATTGCGTAAACGGTTGGAGTCTGAAGGGCTGTTTGACTTGGCCCGGAAGCGATCGTTGCCGCCCTATCCACAAACGATCGCCGTGGTGACATCACCCCAAGCGGCCGCATGGGGCGACATTAAGCGCACCTTGAAACGACGGTATCCTGGGCTGCGGGTGTTGTTCTCTCCGGCATTGGTGCAAGGCGAGCAAGCTCCGTTGTCAATCGTTCAGGCTATTAATCGGGTTGAACGAGATGGACGAGCAGAAGTATTGATTTTATCTCGCGGCGGCGGTGCCACTGAAGATATGGCCTGCTTTAATGATGAGCGAGTGGTGCGGGCAGTGGCGGAATGCTCGATTCCGATCGTGGCAGGTATTGGCCATCAACGCGATGAATCTTTAGCCGACTTAGTTGCGGATGTCTATGCTCATACGCCAACCGCCGCTGCCGAGCAAACCGTACCCCTGCTCGCAGATGTGTATGCCGAACATCAAGAGCGCATTGCGGTTCTCAATCGTACGGTGACGGCGACCTTATATCAGTCCTATGCGGAGCTAGAGCGATTGCGGAGTCGTTTACAACGATTGCACCTCGATCGACAGATCCGTCAAGAAACCCAGTCCATAGCGTGGGTGCATCAACGGTTGGTACAAAGTACCCATCAGCGGTTACAGCAGTCCATTCAGCATTGTCACCTGCTGCGGCAAAAGTTGGTCGCGCTCGATCCAAAATCAGTATTGCAGCGGGGCTATGCAGTGGTATGTCAGGAGCAGACTGGTTCTACTGTTCGATCGACAGCGGATGTTACCGTAGGGCAAGCGCTCACAATTCAACTTGCTAGCGGTCGCTTAACCGTCACCGTTACGAACCTGCATTCAGATTCAACTGCTGCTGCCTCGATCCTTGAAGACCGAATTGAACCATCGAGCAATTACCAGCTATGAGCGATCAACCAGACCTATCAGATCTCCAATCTAGTGGGCAGTTGGACTCGGTTCCTTCAGAGACACTGCCCGTCGGTTGGAACTATGAAGCCACTGTTGCTGAAATCGAAGCGATTATCGATCGAATTGAACGGGGCGAGTTAGATTTAGCTGATATGTTTGACCAATTTTCGATCGCCGTCGAGCGCTTGCGTCAGTGCGAATCGTTCTTAGCCCGACAACAGCAGCAGGTTGATTTGTTGGTAGAAACCCTATTAGATGAACCCGATTTGTTTTAAGCGGGGGCAAAACATTTGCAGTGATACAGCCTCCTAGGTGGAGAGCTTGTTCGACAAATGCTTTGCCCTAGTAAAGCGGTGCCTAAGCGGCCGCCAAATTGCTGCTAGCGAAGTCCCAGTTCACTAGTTTCTCTAAATAGTTATCGATGAAGGCAGGACGCTTGTTCTGGAAATCAAGGTAATAGGCGTGCTCCCACACATCCAGCGTCAGCAACGGAACCTGGCCATGCACGATCGGGTTTTCGGCATTGGGGGTTTTGGTTACTTTCAACGTACCGTTGTCTAGTACCAGCCAAGCCCAGCCGCTGCCAAACTGAGTAGCCGCTGCGTTCTTGAACTCTTCCACAAACTTGTCATAGCTGCCAAAATCGCTATCAATTTTAGCGGCTAGATCACCACTGGGTTTACCGCCTCCGTTGGGGCTGAGGCAATTCCAGTAAAAAGTGTGGTTCCACGCTTGCGCGCCATTGTTGAAAATACCGGTCTTAGACGGATCTTTGAAAGCAATCTGAATCACTTCTTCGATCGGTTTATCGGCTAGCTCGCTGTCGGCCGTCATTTTGTTGTAGTTATCAACATAGGCCTTGTGATGCTTGCCATAGTGAAAATCGAGGGTGGCCGCGGACATACCGTTGGGTTCAAGCGCACCAGGATCGTAGGGTAGGGGAGCTTGTGTGTAGGTCATGGTGTTCAATCCTCTCTTAGGTTTTAGCTAGGAATCGAGGGGTGAACGGCAAATATTAGTGTCCGATGCTGGCTAACAGCCTCGGATGGTTTGCAGTTGACTCCTCTGCTCTAACTATTGATAGCATTTTATATCAAAAACCCAGAAATCCAGCGTTTTCCTGTCTACCCCAATGGTTAGAAAAAGGGCAAATTAGGTCGTGCGCCGATAGTAGACATTCATTTTGCAGACCCTCCGGGGTCAGGGGTGGGCAGATACAAACTCCACGTGGTAGCTCCGCGAATGCGGGCATTGTGCAATTGATGCACAATTTCTTGGATTCCTTTTCTATAGCCAAACACGGCAATTTTGATTGACTCTCGACCCGTCAGAGTGTCTCCAGGTTGCCCAAAAAACCTATTTTCGCTGACATTGCTGGCAAATTCCTAAGTTTTCGTCAAAGGAAACCCAGAAGCCTAGTTACCCAACAGGCAACTGAGTCTAGCGACTGTCATTGATCGACGATCATGATCTACGATCGAACACAGCCTTACAGACTGTTTGGGTTTAGGAACCTAATCTGTGGGTCAGTGGTGCTAGCACTTTTTAACTCCACTAGACTTCTGAGCGGACATAGTTGTTACGAGAAAAACCCGTTGATTCGTTTTGTCCTGTTCAAACGGAGTACTGAGTTCGATCAGTTGTGTCAATCGTAAAATGGTTAGTTTAGATCTAAGTCCATGTTAAAAAACTTCGCTCGGCGACTAGCGATCGGTTGCATTACCCTAATTACCCCTTGGTTTCTGTTGTGCGCTCCGGTGATGGCATTGAACTTGAGCAGTGTGGATCATGGGGCGCAAGTGTTCAGCGTTCACTGTGCGGGGTGTCATGTGAATGGTGGTAATATCGTGCGGCGCGGCAAGAACCTGAAGCTGAAAACCCTGCAACGCCATCATATTGATTCCCTAGAGGCAATCGGTGAAATTGTGGCGAATGGTCGCGGCATTATGTCTGCCTATGGCGATCGATTAAGTGAGCAAGAGATTACCGATGTGTCGGCTTATGTGTTACAACAAGCTGAGCAAGGATGGAAAAACAAATAATCTGTATAAAACCAAAGTCTGATCAACTATGGTATTAACTATGGTATTAAAAGCTGCAATATTGCATTCCCTATTGTGGTCTTTGAGTGTTTCCTCGCTGTGGTATAATGCTGAATTTCTCTCAGCTTGACTTTATCCAAAATTAGGTAGATAAGATAGTAGAGCAAGCTGACAGCGTTCCAACAAGCAAGTTGTGTGCTGAGAGACAAATTGCACCCACCGATGATCTATCTTCCGATATCTACCTTCTGTTACTGGTTGCTTATCCCTCCAAATAGGGAAGCAATTATATATGCTAGTACAGCAAGTATTGAAGCTCCTAAAATCGGTAATACTTTACGTCCGATATTAGATAGCACAACTAGAAGTGCAAAAACCGTAATGATTAAAGCTGCAACTCTTGTAGCATGTAAAGGAAACTGAAAAGTAAGTAACAGGACTCCTACTGATAGCAGCAGATTAGACACATGAAAAAGTATGAGTGCAACATTAAACACTGCATGTTTAGTTTTCTTAGTTAAAAAACTGATGGAATTAGCAAAAATACCGGCCGAATAAATATAAAGTCCTGCCGAAAGTAAAACTAAACCTACAACCCAGTCTTTACCACTGTCACTAACAATTGTGCCAGGAGTTAAAGCTAAAACTACTATTGTTATGCTGAAACCGCCTAACACTCCTGCTACTGAGGAAAACGCGGCGGCAGCAGACGATGTATCAGACTCACGGGCAAGAGCCTTTGCCAGCACCAAGATTTCTTCCTCATTGGTCGGGGCAGAAGTATCTGACAAGGTATCGATATTAGAGACGGGAAGTTGTGACTCTTCTTCAGACGCTGAGGATGCAGGTTCATTCATGTTTGTATCACTCTTGTTTCTGAAATTTACTGAAGTCTAACTCAACTCAAATTACTCCGCCAATAGTTCTAAGAGGTTGTTTGAACAGTGAAGATTGCAACAGTCTCTTGGCAGTACCCGCATTTTTTCTTAAGTCAGTAGAAGAAAAGTACGGCTTTGGTGTGACGTTTCTAGAAACTACGGAGAAACGTCAGTATTTCCCGTGCAAAAGACTGTTGATATTACCGATCGCATCTTCATGAAATTTTCACATACTAGGTGAAGTGAATTGAATGGTGCTACTGCTATAGCTCACATAGACAAAGAAAGAGTTGTTCACATTAAAAATAAACACAAGCTGAACAACTGTATGAATGAGTATTAGTCACAACTGAGGTGAATTTCTGCTAATTCAATTTTCGTTTCTTTAAGCTATCCATTGGTGAACTGTGTGAACTCCACTCTGAGCAGTGATTAAGCTCAGTCAGAACGGCTTGGCGATTAATGGTAATTGCCATAAAAACACAATAATTTCCTAGCAAATTGCATACAGGGTTGAATTTCTAATACCTCTATTCTAGGGGGTTTGTGACTTAGAAATCTTGAGCAAAGTGAATACTTTAAACCCATTAGAGATATAGAAATATCTCTAGAATGTTGTCTTACATCTTATTAGTTTATGACTACACATCAGACTGCAAACCGGAATGAAACTGGGCGATCTCTAGGAATTGGTTTAAACGGAATCAGGGCTTGGTCAACTGAATTACCATTCTTAGATGCTTTTCGATCCGCACGATCGTGGTTTACCCATACGCCCACCATTTGGGATACTCGTGAATCTCTCAATTTAGACAGTAATGGTTGGGTGCAATCGATTCCAAGTGCAGCGAGTTCGCAATCCTATCGCTCGGTCGGAACGTTGCTCAATCAACATACTAACTATCGTCCCGGACGCTATGTCGTCTTTTATGAAGGGACAGGCACAATCAACTATGGTCTAGATGCTGAGAAGGTGGCGGCTGATTCAACACCAGGGCGAGATGTGATTCAAGTAACTACGCCCAGAGCCGGTATGCATTTCAGTATTCAGTCCACTGATCCACAGCGTACAGGAGATTACATTCGCAATCTTCAGGTTTATCACGAAAGCGATCTGCCGTTGGTTGAACTGGGTGTTCAATTCAATCCTGATTTTTTGCAGAAAATCAAAGAGTTTGGCACTCTGCGCTTTATGGACTGGATGGCGACGAACGATTCCGATCAAAAACACTGGAGCGATCGACCCACTCTCAAAGATGCTAATTGGTCGTCGAAGGGGGTTCCAGTGGAAGTGATGGTGGAGTTGGCCAACGAAACTGGGTGTTCAGCTTGGATTAACATTCCGCATCAAGCCACCGACGATTACATTCGCAAATTTGCTACCTATGTGCGCGACCACCTCGATCCGAACCTCAAGGTATATGTGGAGTTTTCTAATGAGGTTTGGAACTGGGATTTTGAGCAAACACACTATGCCCAAGCTCAGGCTGAAGCTCGTTGGGGCAGCAATGTCCGGAACGGTCATTTGCAATGGTATGGAATGCGATCGGCTCAAACAGCGCAAATTTGGAAATCGGTGTTTGGTGATCAACACGATCGAGTGGTAGCGACCATTGCCACGCAAACAGGGTGGCGCGGATTAGAAGATCCTATTTTGAACACGCCTGCGTGGGTGGCTGAGGGCAATCAGGCCGCTTGGCGCTCGATGGATGCCTACGCTATCACTGGTTACTTTAACGGTGGTTTGGGGATGCCAGAGAATGCAACTACGGTACGCTCCTGGCTATCGGAACCAGACGGTGGATTTCGCAAAGCTTTTGAACAACTGCGACATGGTAACTTGCTAGAAGTGGGCAGTTCGGTTGCAGATGTAATTGAGAACTTCCGCTATCATGGCGCAGTAGCACGCCAATACAATCTGCAACTAGTATCTTATGAAGGCGGTCAGCATGTCGTTGGCATTCGAGGACTTGAGAATGATAGCCAACTAACAAATTTCTTTATGGCGCTGAATCGTCATCCTGAGATGAGGCAGTTGTATCAACAGATGCTAGAAGGTTGGAAACAAGCAGGAGGCACATTATTTAATCATTTTGTGGATGTGGCAGCTTCAGGCAAGTGGGGAAGTTGGGGAGCGTTGGAACACCTCAATCAAACCACCTCTCCCAAATACAGTGCACTGATGGAATTCATTGCTAGCCATAATCGCTGGTGGAATGAATCCTCTTCAGGGGTGAAAATTGGTCGCTATGAACGTGGCAATGCATACAACAACACCATGAATGGTTCTTCACATAGTGATACACTTTTGAGTGGAGCCGGAAATGACATTATCAACGCCGATACAGGACACGATCGACTGCATGGTGAAGCCGGAAATGATTACCTCAAAGGCGAAACTGGAAACGATCGAATTGGAGGTGGAGGTGGAAACGATACATTACTCGGTGGAGGTGGAAACGATGTATTAATGGGTGGAGCCGGAGATGATTTGCTCGATGGAGGGCGAGGTAGCGACATCTACTGGTTTGACACCTGGCAGCCATTTGCCACCGCTGATGTCGGAGTCGATACAGTGAAGTTTCAAGCGGGTGACAAAATTGGCCTTGCGTTTAGAACGTTTACAGCCGGTGTCACCTTTGCCAAGGTTGCTACAGATGCCGGCGCTGCAACGAGTTCAGCCACGCTCACGTATAGCGCTGCAACTGGTCACTTGTTCTACAATCCAAACCGGACAGCCGCCGGATTTGGTTCAGGGGGTCACTTCGCTACCCTTGTCAACAAACCTACGTTGAGTGCAGTCGATGTTCTATCTACCGAAAACATCTTCAATTTAACGCCTGCTGATTGAGCTAAAAAACTGAAACGAGTCGGTGTCTTGTTTTCAGAATCCGTCAATCATTGATCAGCCGTGCTAGTGCCGGGATCGATCGAGGAAACATGACCTGATGGTTGAGAGAAAATAGCAGCAGTACTTGAGTGGCTTATTTTATTACCTGAAGGGTTGGCTAACGGATTGAACCTAAACTGTTTACTTGAAACTAATTCGCATCCAATGGTGGCAGCGCACCCGATCGATCTCGCCATACCAACCTGAATAGTTCCAGGTAGCACTGCTGCTAAGTTGCCAACATCGGTATTTGCCACCGATGGTTATGATGTGCTCAAGACACCGATCGATCTCAGTAATTTTGCTATGCTTACCCTTCTTTCTACTCTAACGCTTAATGCCAATTTACAGGATTGCCATGGGAATAATTTAAGACTGTTTTAGCGTTCCTTTGCCTCGGTTTAAGTAGAGAGTAAGCTTCATTGTATTGCGAAAGATGAAGAAAATGAGAGCGACTGGTGTAGGGCGGTAGCCGTGACTGCCTGAAGAGGTTGACCATGCAGCGAGTTTCAACGGCATTGCCTCAACCAACCTGTTCTTCAATTTCCCTAAGCAATGCTTCCGACTATAGTGATTGCCGATCGAACCGTTGTCGCAGCCAACCCAATAAGCCGCTGAGTAATGCTCCGGCCATAAGAATGCCGATCGCAGGGGTAAACACAGGCTCCCACAGGCGATACCACAGGTCTAACCCTAAGGAAACGCCAAAGGCTCGACCTGTCACCGCAACAGCAAGCCAAAAAAAACTAAAGAGTACTAGAAACAGGTTGGCAACCAGCGCTAGATTTAACCACTCTAAAAACTTTTCTTTCATGAGTGTTGATTGGCAACAGAGAGAAACATAGATGGCGGATAGCCGTGGAGAATAATTCGAAGGTTGGTCATGACAGGACGATCGATTTCCTTCAGAGTTGGCTATCCCTTTAAAAACTGTACAGGGCTTCTGCTCAAAAGCAATGAAAAGAAACTGAAAAAACAAAGAAAAAGCAAAAATAGGCAAACAAAAAATATGGCTGTATTGAAGAACAGCCACATGAGTAGAACAGCAATCTATTAAAGTTTCCGGGAGTTGTTCAGATTAGCTTTCTACTAACTCCTCAACATCCTCTAAACTATCTGGATCTACATAGTGGCAAGTAGCATCATCAACACAAATTAGTGCCCATCCCGATTGATCGATGCCCATAAATTTGTACAAACCTTGCTCAATGAAAAAGCCTTTGTGATTGCGAGTATCCTGCTTCACTTCGACGTTATTACTGTGCATAGCTCCCGACTCCTTGCATTTTATAAAACAAACTTTTAATTAGCTATGAGTTTAGCTAATCTCCAACTTCACTAAAGCTTATCATTAGAAATCCGAGTTTTTTATTACAAATCTTGAGCGATGATTACAAGATATGTATCGCTATCTAGCTTTATGGCTGTATTCGCGAGCTACAGCATAAATCGGGCAGAGAGCACACGCCTAGCCGATTTGACGATATGCTCTCTGCTGAAATGGAACAACCCTTATTTTCTTTTGCCGTAATGAAGTTATTAATTCTCAAATAACCAGCTTCTAACCCGCATTAAACTCTTCCAATCTGGTTTGCGCGTTAAACCTTCTTTAAAATTCCGCTCGATTTCTTCTTTTAATTCTGGAACTGCCATCATCTGCCCTGCTATTTCAACATGTTGGCGTACTCCAGTTTGAGCAGTTTCGAGCATGGCCATCGCTAAGTTCACCCGGGCTTGCGGATCTTGAGGATTGAGTTTGACAGCCCGTTGAGCCGCTTTATAAGCTTGCGAGGGCTTATTGTCCAATAAGTAAAGCCACGCTAAGCACGTCCATGCTGAGCTATTTTTGGGAGCGCGATCGCAAATTTCTTTAAATGTCGGCAACAAGGTTGCAGCCGATTCGCCAGCATTGTAGCGTTCAATGCCTTGATCAAATAAAACTTCAACCGATTCGGTCATAACCGTTCGAGTGGCAATGCAATGAATAACAAATAATCACAGTCTCAAAGCATACCAAATTTAGCCCTCGACTTGCTGATTCGATGGATGCTATAGAGATGCTGCTTCCGCTGCCTAACATTCCGGTCTAGGTTGTTGCCCTTGATCTTGAGCGGGTTGGTTTCTCGGTTTCGATCCTTTCTAACGGGTTTGTCCTACCAGAGCCATTGCTGCCGCATCCTCTCCATCAGGGGATGATTGGCCGCAAACGCACGTTGCTACGTTACCTTATCGCTAGGACGAGTCACTGTGCGTTCTGCACCCATTGACCAACTGCATCGAATTTTATGTTTTCAAGAAAAAACTGGGTGAGCAAAAGAAATTGTGAGTTATTGTTAGGAGAACCCTCACTTTACACCGAACAGTTGCAATGGCGAACTATTGGGCAATCACGATCGGCATCGATCGCTATCAACACTTACAACCCCTCATGTATGCCCAACGGGATGCTCAAGCATTCCGCACGTTTTTGATCCAAGAGGCAAAGATTCCAGCAAAGCACTGTTTTTTGCTCACCGATTCTGCCTCTCGCCGGCATCGGACAGAAATTTATCCCACTCGCGATGGCATTCAAGCGTGTATTGCCCGCATGTGCCAGCAACGCTTACAACCCGGAGATTTTCTTTGGTGTTTTTTCAGTGGCTATGGTGTGCGGTTTGATGGTAAGGATTATCTGCTGCCGATCGATTGTAGGCTTGAGGATGTTACTACGACCGGGATACCAATCGAACGGTTGTTTAGCACGTTTGAAACGGCTCCGACTGATAACATTCTGTTGGTGTTGGATGTTAACCGTAATCAGGGTCAGTTGCCAGCGGAAGGGGTCGGCGATCAAGTCGCCCTGTTAGCCCGTGAGCACGGTGTTCCAACGATCGTGTCTTGCTTACCAGATCAGGTGTCGCACGAAACCTTGGCGCTACGGCAAGGGCTATTTACCACCGCATTATTGGAAGGGCTGCGATCGTCCGCTGGAGCAACGCTGGAGCAACTGGTTCAATATCTCAGTTATCGCCTGCCCGAACTCAGCCATCACCATTGGCGTCCTCGTCAAGATCCATTCGCAATTATTCCTTCTGAAAAGCGGTTTCAGTTTGTGTTACCAGACGCGAAACACCTCTCTGTTAATGGAACAATCGCACCGTTCCCAGATCTACCTATCGTAGAGGAGCGGTTGCTGACGTCTCCAGACTTTGTGTTTTTTGACAGCGGAGTGGATGTCCCTGTCGGGCGGGTAGGAAGAGGTGCATCCGAGGTGGGACGCCGGTATCCTACGGTGCAACTGAATCCGGCTTGGCACTTTTCAACTGGATCGGAGATGGAAGCGGTTGTGGGTAGGCAGTCCGAGACACGGATGCTGAACGCAGCGATCGCCGATCGATTGGTTGAAGAGGACTTAGCAGATTCTGTGTTTTGGCGGCGAATGCTGGCTTGGAGCGGCCTTGTAGCAGCCGTGTTGTTGATTGGCGTCGTCGTTCGCAATACTGGAACCGAGTCGCCCCCCTCTTCTGCACTTGATGCTGAGCCAATTGTTGAATCGGAGACCTCAAGCCCGGTACAAGGCATTGCACCATCGGTGATTGAAGCGGAGCCAGGTTCGCCCTTAGAGTCTGCTTACTTGGAAGCACGCGCCCGCAATTTCTTGGATGCCAAGCAATTTTTGAATGCGGTACCAGCGGAGGAACGCAATGCTGATTTTGACCGTTTGCTGGATCAAATCAATAAAGGACTATTGAGTGATGCCAAGATTCAATTGGCCCGAACTCGTGAGTTGACGAGCGAAAATCAGGCGGCAGATTTTGTGGAGGCGATGAAAATTGCGCGATTGATTCAACCCAATGAGCCGCAATATCAGGAAGCGCAACAGTACATCACTCGCTGGAGCCATGTGATTTTGGATATGGCGCAGGGGCGAGCCGATCGCCGCAACGATTCTTCTACATCGATTGCTGCTGACAACTTTGGAGCCGCAATCACGACGGCTCGGATGGTTCCTCCAGATAACGCCGAAGTTTACCAAAAGGCCCAAAAAGCGATCAATCAATGGAGCCAACAGATTTTTGATTTGGCCCAAGATCGAGCCGATGAAGCCAAGTATGAAGTCGCTGTGCAGACGGCTGAAATTATTCCCCCCGATGTAGCAATCTATCCAGAAGTGCAAGCGGCGATCGCTGTTTGGCAAGACAAGCCCTCATTGTTGATCTTGCCCACTCCCTAGCGAGTTGGTGAGGAATTTGCCGTCATCGCTTGAGCCTGAATTGCGGTGATGGCGACAGTGTTAACAATATCTGTCACGGTGCAACCACGGCTGAGGTCATTCACTGGCTTCCGCAGTCCTTGCAAAATTGGCCCGATGGCCACGGCATTGGCCGATCGCTGTACGGCTTTGTAGGTGTTGTTACCAGTGTTCAAATCAGGGAAGACAAATACAGTGGCGTGTCCAGCGACTTGGCTACCAGGCAGTTTTGTTTGGGCGACCCTCTCGTCGATGGCAGCATCGTACTGAATTGGACCTTCAATCTTTAAGTTCGATCGCTGCCTGACCAATTGGGTTGCTTCCTTTACTTTGTCTACATCGGCTCCTTTGCCCGATTCTCCAGTGGAATAAGAAAGCATGGCAACTAATGGATTAATGCCGAACAGGGTGGCGGTTTCAGCAGAGCTAATGGCAATATCGGCTAGCTGTTGCGGATTGGGATTGGGGTTGACAGCGCAGTCTCCATAGACCAGCACACGATCGTCTAGACACATGAGAAACACACTGGAGACAATTGAGCAACCGGGCTGGGTACGAATGAATTCTAAAGCAGGACGAATGGTATGGGCGGTGGTATGCAATGCGCCAGATACCATGCCGTTAGCCGCATCCTTGTACACCATCATCGTACCAAAGTAGCTGACATCGTGCATCATGTCTCGCGCAAAGTCTTGAGTAATTCCTTTATGCTTTCTCAGTTCAAAATAGGTGGCAGCATAATCATCATGAAGGTCTGAGTGCAGAGGATCAATAATCGCAACTCCATCCAGATCCAATCCTAATACTGCAATTTGTTCACGAATTTCTGATTCATTACCTAGTAGCGTAATATCAACCACACCACGTCGCAATAAAATTTCACTCGCGCGTAAAATTCGTTCGTCTTTGCCTTCTGGTAAGACAATGTGTTGTTTCGCTGATTTTGCTCGTTCGATTAATTCATACTCAAACATAATCGGCGTGATCCGATCGGAACGGGAAATCGAGATTCGCTCCTCAATCTTTGAGGTATCAACATAGGATTCAAAAATTCCTAATGCCAAGGCAATTTTGCGTTCATTATCGGGTGTAAGTTCGGCGCGAACTGCGTTCACCTGAGTGGCGGTTTCATAGGTATCACTAGCAACTTGAACAATTGGCATCGTCCAGCGTGAAAAGCCATCAATCAACGATCGTATCGTGGGTGGCAATGACAAGCCTCCGGTCAGCACAACCCCCGCGATCGGGGGGTAATGATCAGAAAAGCTGGTGGCCAAGCAGGCCAACAGAATGTCAGCCCGATCGCCGGGTGTAATTACTAAACTACCGTCTTCAACATGGCTGAGAAAATTTGGTACTTGCATTGCGGCGGCCTTGAATCCAGAAATTTCACGGTTGAGGTGTTCAGGTTCTCCATAAATTAACTGCCCATTCAATGCTTTCGCAATTTCAGCCATCGTCGGTTTTGCCAACGTGTCATCTTCAGGTAAGACGAACACGGGTTCTGCGTAGCTCCACACTTTTTGAAGTTGAGACACAACTTCGTCTTGTTGTGGTGAAAATACTCGATTAACAAACGTAGCGACGATCGAACAACCCGCTTCTACAAACACATCTCGCGCCGTTTTAACCGTACTAATCACTTCTTCTGGTTGTTTTTCATGACCGTTTGCAACTAATAAAATGGGAATGGCTAAATGACTCGCAATTAAACTATTGAAATTATCGATAAAAGCCGGATCAATGTCAGTGGAATCGCAACCTTCACACACCACAAACTGACACTGTCGTTCTAAGGCTTTGTAAGCAGTAATGACTCGCTTGAGTAATTCATCGGTTTGACCGTTGGCAATCAACTGCCGTGCTTCAGCCGCTGTCAGTGCATATTGCGACTCGTAAGGCAGCTCTATTTGATAGCGACTGCGAACCAGCACCATATCGTTATCCTGCTCTGGATGGTTATGAATCACTGGGCGAAAAAACCCCAGTTTCTCGACTCGCTTTGATAGTAGCTCTATCATGCCAAGCAGTACTAATGACTTACCACTGCCAGGTTCGATCGCTGCAATATATAAATTGTTTGTCATTTGCACAACCCTTCGCAGTACTGGATGGTTTGGGAATCTGATTCGATCGGATTATCGTAAAATGGAACACCAAAATTTCGTTAATCTTAACGGCAAATCTGTCTTTGAATTGTTCGTTTTGATCGTAATGAGTAGACGGTACATTGCCTCAAACCATCAGTTGCGTCGGCCGCTGGTTAGGGTTGTGTACTGCCCGACTAACACTAGCTTAGGAAACTCTAAGATTCCAGAAAACTCTAAATAGACTAACTGCTTCTAACAATCCCTTGGACAGTGTTTGTGAAAACGCTGAACTCCCTCGTCATGCCGTCAGTTTCAGCCCTCGCCCTCAATCCCTCTGCTGCCTTGAGCGAAGGACATTGATCTGGCTTCCCGTTGCCCTGTTTGAGAGCAGGAACTGGGGGATGACGGCAGTTCGGAATAACGTGTCCGGACTTAAAACAAGCGCCAAATAACAGTAGACAAACTGAGTAAATTTTAAGTATAATCACTGAAATTTATGTAATAAATAACACTATAAATTGAATGGATTGATGATTGAATCAATCACCCCCACTGGCTATCTCTTCTGCTTTTTGAGAAGCTCAGCTACTAGCTTGTCAACCAATTGAGTCAATTTAGTAACTCGCACAGCCACAATCAAGAACTAAATGATGAGTAAAGATAACCTAGCCGTACAGGCGTCCTGTTGTGATGCCGCGATGCATTGGGACGATAGTACCGATCGCCTCAAACAAGATGCCGAACTAGCCGATCCAGAACGCCTATATCGAGAGTTACTGGTTTTGGTAAAAACTCAACCAGCAGAACTGGTTTTGGCAACATTTAAGGATACCTTTTTTGCTACTGCTGATGCTGATCCGGATACTGCTGCACTCTGCCAGAGGGACTGGTTCGCGGTGTTGAAGCCAATGCTTCTGGCTAATCAGGCGCAAACCTTTCGCAATACGCTAAAGCGATGTTGCTATATTCTGGTAAACAACTGGGAGATCGCCCGCAACTATGGTGCTATCCGGGCACTTGTGCAACTCTTCTCTGATCCCATCCTCGCGAAGTCTTCAGTTTTACCTATCATTCGACGACTACGAAATTGGTTGAAGGATTTTGTGACAAGTCCGGATTTTCAAGAACTAACACTGTTTGCGGCTCGTTATCCCGATCGCACGACAACTCATTGGACGGATCGCTATGTTCCCTATTTACTGGTGCCGCAGTACGTCAATCTGAATAATCCATTTGAGCAACGACAAGCCGCTAGAGCACTATATAAAAAAATGAAAGCTCAGTTCAAGTTTGACTTAGCAATGTACACCGCTCATGCTCATGCGTCTAATACGAGTGAGGCAGTCAGTAAGAATCCAACTCGTTTGGGCGATGAGGCGGTTCAACTAATCAAGCGGATTGTGCTAACGCGCAGGTTTGTTGACTATCCGCATTTAGCTCACGTTTTTCTTGAGCAAACGCAGTACCTGTCGTATCGAGAATTCAAGTGCAGTCTGATTGATTATTTGATTTTTTCGATCGACAAGGGTGAAATGGCCACAACGCTGAGATCCTATCTTGCTGATCAGTTAAACTCGCTATACCAGGAGCACGATGATGACCTGATAGACAAGTCATTGCGCCTGCGAACGGCAAATCGGTTAATTGATTACCTAACCATTGAAAAACAACAGCAACCTTCTACTCTCTTTACACTGTTTTTAGCTCATAATGCTGCACTAACACTGGTAGTGATCCTACTCAAACTTGTGCTAAGTAGCCAATACTCTCGCACTCATTTAGAAGTTCGAATAGCAGAATTGATTAAATACTACGAAATCTATGCCGAAAGTGAATGCCAGTGGATCATTCGATTTCTCGAAATCTTGAACATTGCGATGACGATTTACACCGAAAACGTAGAATATAGTTTAGTAAACATGACGAGAGCCTGCTCAGCATCTCCGTCCGTTGCTTTGGCAGAAGCTCACTTAGCAGACTATCGTATCTTTTCCCAATTGAGGTCAGGTAAATCGGCAAGCTAATCTGTGCTGCTAGCCCAGTTATTCAACCCCATCTGGTTCATCCATGTTAGCCGGTGGAACTAATGCCACAGCGACGATCGCATCATCTCCATCCAACCGTTGCACTCGCACCCCAGTAGCCGCCCGCGACTGACAGGAAATGGCATTGACGACTTGACGAATAATAATGCCACGGCTCGTTACCATGATAATTTCATCGTTCTCGTTAACAATTTGCAATGCTGCCAGGCGATCATCGGTCTTGCGAAACTTAATGGCACGCAGTCCCATTCCAGCCCGCTTTTGCAATCGAAATTGTGAAACGGGTACGCGCTTACCTAACCCGCCCATGGTGATAATCAGCGCCCAAGGGCCTTGATTGCGCAAGTCTGCATCCAGTTCTTCGGTCTCACAATCAACATCAGCGTCTTCGCTTTCGGCGATACTATCCACCACCTGACTGGGCAAAATATCCATGCTGATTAACTCATCACCGGGACGCAGCGCCATTGCCCGCACTCCCCGAGTAGGACGCCCCAACGGACGCAATTGTTCATGATCGGCGCGAAAATGGATTGACATCCCTTGGCGTGACCCGATAATGATACTGTCGTCTGCCCGGGCGCGGCGCACCCACCGCAACTGATCGCCCTCTTCCAAAGAAATAGCAATTAACCCATTGGCGCGGATATTACTGAACGCTGCTAACTCGGTCTTTTTGATGTACCCTTTTTGAGTCAACATGACTAGATACTCGTCGCTGGTGAACTCAGCCACCGGCACGATCGATGTGATTCGCTCTTCATGAGAAATGGGCAGCATTTGCACGATCGGAGTTCCGCGTGA
The DNA here is from genome assembly GCF_026802175.1 of Thermocoleostomius sinensis A174. NCBI lineage: Bacteria > Bacillati > Cyanobacteriota > Cyanophyceae > Oculatellales > Oculatellaceae > Thermocoleostomius > Thermocoleostomius sinensis. Next base: position 1,488,528 of record NZ_CP113797.1, read on the forward strand.
TGTGCGCGAACCCGTTGGAATTTGGTAAGCTTTGAGGCAATAGGAAATCCCCCGATCGCTGAAAAACAAAACGCTGTCGTGATCACAGCAAGTAAGGAAATGTTCGACTCCATCATCTTCCTTCATCCGAGCAGCCGCTTTGCCGCGTGTGGCCCGGCTTTGAGCTTCAAACGTGCTAACAGGCATCCGTTTGATATAGCCTTGTTCAGTCAGCAGAATGATGGCTTGCTCGTTGGCGATCAAGTCAGTATCCACCAGTTCACCATCAGCCCGCTCAATCAGAGTGCGACGCGGATTGGCATACGCTGATTTCAAGTCAGCCACTTCAGCCTCGATCATCTGCAAGATGCGTTCGCGGCGCTCTAAGATATCTCGCAAATCGGCAATGCGAAGCTGCAACTCATTATGTTCCTGCTGAATCTTTTCCGCCTCTAAGGCGGTTAGCCGTCGCAGTTGCATTTGCAAAATAGCGTCTGCTTGTACCTCCGATAGTTCGTAAGAAGCAATCAATTCTTGCCGCGCCGTTGTGGTATCGGCTGCATGGCGAATCAGATGGATAATGGCATCCAAGTTAGCCAGCGCCACCAGTAGTCCTTGCAGTACATGATCGCGTTCCTCTGCTTTACGCAACTCATAGCGAGTGCGGCGTGTGATGGTTTCGATCCGGAAATCAAGGAAGACCTGAAGCGACTGTTTCAGCCCCAGTAATTGGGGTTCCCCATCAACCAGCGCCAGCATGTTTACACCAAAATTGGCTTGAAGCGGCGTTTGCTTATAGAGATTATTGAGAACCACTCGTGGATAGGCATCCCGGCGTAGCTCAATCACAATCCGCATTCCGTCTCGATCGCTTTCGTCGCGAATATCAGCAATCCCTTCCAGGCGACGTTCGTTCACCATTTCAGCAATGCGTTCAATCAAAGCTGCTTTGTTCGTCTGGTAAGGCAATTCTGTGATGATGATGGCATCGCGATCGGGGCGACCTCGGTGCTCAATCGTTTCGATCGTCGCCACTCCTCGCATGGTAATTGAACCGCGCCCCGTGGTATAGGCTTCTCGAATACCGCTGGTTCCTAAAATTTGTCCACCCGTGGGGAAGTCAGGACCCGGAATATATTGCATCAATTCCAGATCGGTCATTGCTGGATTACGAATTAGCGCTACTAAGCCATCTAACAGTTCCCCCAAGTTGTGCGGTGGAATGTTGGTGGCCATGCCTACGGCAATTCCCGATGAGCCATTGAGCAGCAGTTGCGGAACGCGGGCCGGTAGCACCAGCGGCTCTTGCTGCGAGCCATCAAAGTTTGGTGTGAAGTCTACCGTATCTGATTCAATATCTTGCAGCAGCGCGTTGGTGGTGAGTGCCTGTAATCGACACTCGGTATAGCGCATGGCAGCAGGTGGATCGTTATCAATTGAACCAAAGTTGCCGTGACCGTCAATCAGCGGCGATCGCATCGAGAAATCTTGAGCCATCCGCACCAAGGCATCGTAAACCGCTGTATCGCCGTGGGGGTGATACTTACCCAATACTTCTCCCACCACACGGGCGCATTTACGAAACGGGCGATCGTGCGTTAAGCCCAACTCGTGCATGGCGTACAGTATCCGCCGATGTACAGGCTTCAAACCGTCCCTAGCGTCTGGTAATGCCCGGCCCACGATCACACTCATGGCGTACTCTAAGTACGATCGAGACATTTCATTGCGCAGATCGGTGGGAACAATCCGTTCCTGTGGAGTAGTCATACTGGAAAAAGCTCCGAAAATCTATGCGTATCGCCGAAAAACCTAAAAATTGCGCAAAAATTCCCTAAACCACCAATTTGTTCACTGAATTTGCTCAATATGCTGCGATCAGATGACCAAGTTTAAATATTGTAACATATTTGGCTTCAAGGCATCCTACACCACCTTGGATGACCCAGCCCCAACAATGTGCTTGCTCCACTTCCTTTACTCCTCAATCTGTAGCTCACAGCACTTACAATCTAAGCAGCCATTGCAACCGCTATTTTAGCTATACTCGCTCAAACTGGAACGAGTCCCTTTGAAACGCAGAAGAGGCGCTGTCAAGCCACTCACACCACATCAAGAGCAAACAACCAGCGTAAACGAATCTTGTGTCTATAGCCCTCATGCTCAAGTCCTTTCCCATCCTATAAGTAGGGGAGGGGTGGCAAAACAGGAACATCTTTGTTTATCTCTGTTTATCTCTTGATGTTTGCCTCTTGATTGGGCTATGTCACAAGGGATGCCAAACCCCGCTTCTAGCATTTTTAGAACAATTCTGAAGCCGAGTGTAAGGTCTTTTAAGGGAGCATCCACTGCCAAATCGATCGACACTGCCACTGGTGGTTTACGGTGATTAATGCAGTTGGAGACGCCCGAGTGGGGTTCTGCAAGGTAATTGCCTTAATTCTAAGTATCACTAGTTACATTTTAACCTGACATCGAATTCATTGGAGTTTTGTCCGGGTTCGGTAGCAATCATGGCTGAAATCTTGGTGAATCGATCGCACCTTTATCCCGCAGAACTACCGACAACGCTATCTCACAAAATTGACACAACAGCTTCGTAAGATTGACATCCGTTACTCTTGCCATTGATAGAGTTCGTTTTCTAAGTTGGTAACGGAGAAACAAAACTTAATGGCTATGGCGTCTCTATGGTTGAACTCTTCTGAGTACTGCATCTTTGAACTTTAAACACAAATGCATCATTACTGCTGAGAGGAACTCTGAATGTTAACTTCTATGTATTGTCCCGATACCATTAGCGCTTCGTGGGTCCCTTTCGCTGGAATGCTGACTGGTTGGTTAGTGCGTCCTTTGTTTGTGCTACCGTTCTTTGTTCTATTATTTAGTGCAGCAAGCTTACTGCCACGGGCGTTTGGGCGTCGCCCCGTGCAAATGGCGGTTGTAGGGCTAGGTTTAGTTTACGCACTAACGCTGTTTCCGGTTACAGCCAATGTAGCTGAGGTGGCGCTGGAGTGGCGAATCCCTCACGATTCTGGGGCAGCGGCGGATGCAGTCGTCGTTTTGGGACGGGGTGGAGACTTGAATCCGTCCCGGGTTGAAGTTGCGGCTCAGTTATGGAAAGAGCGGCGTGCTCCACTAATTTTCGCCAGTGGCATTAGCGATGCGCCCAAAATTCTGACAATGCTGCGTGACAAGGGCATTCCAGACCAACAGTTACAGGGGGAAGAATGCTCACGCACGACTTATGAAAATGCAGAATATACGTCAACTTTGTTGAGACCCCAAGGAGTTCAACGAATTTTACTGGTCACGGATGGCCCTCACATGCTGCGATCGTGGCTAACCTTTCGCGGGTTTGGATTCACCGTTACTCCGATTGTCAGCGCTGGTCCCGATTCCTTGAGCCGCGTTGGTCGGACTCGGCTAATCTTACGGGAGTATCTAGGACTAGTTAGCTATGGGTTGCTGGGGCGGTTTTCGTCATCTCCGCAAAGCAGTGCCATGAGTGGTCCGCAACCATCAGTTTCGCAGCCGTTGACGGCCTCCTACTCAAGCTAGAGTCATCTAGACTGAGGGGTAGGGTTTAGTCAAGTTGTTGCCATGCTGCCAATTATTTACTCTGACAAGTTTCTAGAACACGACACTGGGGCATATCATCCGGAACGACCGAGTCGTCTCACCGCCATCATCCAAGCGTTGCACGCGGCCCCTTGGGCCCACCAGTTAGATTGGCAGCCCCCTACCCCCATTGACGTGGCTGGCGATCGACTCATGCTATCCATTCACTCGGTGCATCCACCTCAGTATGTAGAAGCCGTGGCGCGCTTAGCCCAAATGGGAGGAGGGCACATTGACCCCGATACAATCGTATCGGAGCACAGTTACGATGTGGCCTTATTAGCAGTTAGTGCTTGGTTGGACGGGGTCGATCGCGTGATCGAAACGGGGTCTCCAGCGTTTGTGCTAACTCGTCCTCCCGGACACCACGCCCTTCCGTCTCAAGGGATGGGATTTTGTCTGTTCTCGAATGCCGCGATCGCCGCTCATTATGCATTGAGTCATCCATCGGTTAAGCGGGTTGCCATTCTGGATTGGGATGTACACCACGGCAACGGCACTCAGGCGATCGTAGAAACCCACCCCAACATTGCCTACTGTTCACTGCATGAGTTTCCACACTATCCTGGTACGGGTGCCGCCACAGAACGGGGCAAGTTTAATAATGTACTCAATTTTCCGCTAGCCGCTGGTAGCACCCTGGCCGACTATGAGCCGTTGTTTCAAGAAAAAGTCGTTCCCTTCTTACAAGCGTTCCGTCCTGATTTGCTGATTGTCAGCGCTGGCTATGACGCCAATCGAGCCGATCCACTCGCCCACATGGCTCTGCAACCTCAAGACTATGGTCGGTTCACCGACTACTGCCTGCACGTAACTCGGCAGGTTGTGTTTGGGCTAGAGGGAGGCTATGATCTCAAGTCTTTAGGGCAATCGGTGGTAGCCACAATCGGGTCCTGCCTCAGTGCTAACTCTGCTTCGCCAATCCGCTAATCCTTAAAATTACCGACTATATTTCGTCCACGAAGCCTTAGACTAGAGGTTGCATCTTTTTTGTGTTCTAACCAACGTTCAAATATTGAGATTTACCCGTGCGAAAGGTCATCATTGCTGGCAACTGGAAAATGTACAAAACCCAGGCAGAAGCCCTGGATTTCTTGCGAGGGTTCCTAGACCACCTCAATGAAACCCCAGACGATCGGGAAATCGTGATTTGTGCCCCCTTTACGGCCCTGGGAACGTTGTCTAAGAACTTGCATGGTAGCCGCGTGCGCGTGGGAGCACAGAACGTACACTGGGAAGACGCTGGGGCATTTACCGGCGAAATTTCTGCCCCGATGTTGGTCGAATTAGGTGTGCGCTATGTGGTGGTAGGGCACAGCGAGCGTCGGCAATATTTTGGTGATACCGATGTGACAGTCAATCTCCGCTTACGGGCTGCCCAAACCCACGGACTCATTCCGATTCTTTGTGTGGGAGAAACTAAGCAGCAGCGGGATGCGAACGAAACCGAAGCCGTGATCATTGGACAACTGGACAAAGACCTGCGTGGCGTCGATCAAGAGCGGTTGGTCATTGCCTATGAGCCAATTTGGGCGATCGGCACAGGTGACACCTGTGAATCGGAAGAGGCTAACCGCATTATTGGCTTAATTCGCAGCAAGCTCAATTATCCCGATGTCCCGATTCAATACGGTGGCTCGGTAAAACCTGGCAACATCGACGAAATCATGGCCCAACCCGAAATTGATGGTGCTTTAGTCGGCGGTGCTAGCCTTATTCCCAATGATTTTGCCCGCATTGTCAATTACAAAACCGTTGTTTAGTGAAGCGGGGGCTAGGGGGGTGCCCATTGAGCAGGCATAATCCCCTATCACCAACTTCTGAGAAAATGCTATAGAAAAAGCACCCCTAATTAGGGTGCTTCCAACCAGCTAATTTGAGACAATCGTTGCAACAGTAGGTTGCTTGATCTCAAAACTTTAGTGTTAACTGAATCGGACTGAACTAGCTAAGAGCAGCATGGCTGCGATCGTAGGAATCACCAAAGGAAGGATGGACTTTCCCTTGAATATGGTTCCAATAGCGGCCGGCCTCATCCCCAGACAAACCAACTCTGGCATCTAAGCGACTCAACATCGCTTGCTGGCGTTGCTTAACTTTGCGATGGTGATTCATCATTAGCACGCGGGCCCGATCTTGAATTGAGGATGCCGGTGCGTTGATTGTTGCCGCCACCTCTGGAGCGTCTACCTCTGTGGATTCGATCGCATCCTTGACTTCAACCGGATTGGCAGTATAGGCCGTGCCGCGATAGAGCAGATCTAGTGTGGGCTGTAATACAGGAACTTTCTTGGGATTGCGGAACCGAACATCTAGTCCACGATATTTTCCAGACTGGCTGAGATCGCCATATTCCACAGCCGGGGGATTGTATTCGTAACTAACGCCGCGATATTTAATCTTCATGGTCTTCGCCTCTCGAATTCAACGTAGTGATGTGAGGCGCGTTCCTTCGGGGACTTCCCTACTTCCGTCCTTTCAATCTGCACTTCTTGGATGATTGAAGGATGAACGATTTATCTTTCTGTATCTATTGTTACGGTTTTGACGGTTTTTGTCAACACCTAACGAAAAAATATCAGAAAATCTTGACTTATACAGCAATTGCCGCCATGACAACATCCTTGAGTTGCGATCGTTGTCGTAGAGATTCAATCACCTGTTCAGCGGCGATTGGAGTTCCGGTCAGCAGAATGGTCTGTCCATCCGTGGTCTGAGCAATCTTTCGGATTGAATTGAGGTGGCGGCAAGATTCAGATCGGCTAAGGTCGTGGCTTGCACCACTGCAATTGGGCGCAGACGCGAATCATCATAGCCATAAGCTTCGACCTGCACGACTTTCGAGAGACGGGGTCCCGTTGCAGTCCCTGTTTTTTGCGCTCGGTGACTTGGAATCGCAAAATTAATCGTCCATCTTCTATCGCCACTGGCTCCGATGATTGAAACATCCATACAATACCTAGAAGTGTCCGATCGGGATGAGCTTATAGGTTCGTATAAGCACGTACAAGCATCAGAGTAGCAGGGGAAATTCTGCCTGAACGTGCCACTGTTGACCATTGTGAAGAAATAGTGTGAGTCGATCGCTTAGAAAGGTGAACTCAACCGCTTGGGCGGCTAGCTCTGCCCAAGCTTGCTTAAATGACTGCCGGGTTACGTTGCGAGAAGCGACCGTAAGATGAGGAGCAAAGGAACGCTGTTTCGAGACTGGGTCTACAATATCGAGTTGCTGTTTTAGGTGAGCCATCAAGGTAGACTGCAATTGCAATAGCTCTGGTGTTTTTACAACGTTGATAAACAAAACGCGGGGCGCAAACACACCAAACCCGGATAACTGAATTGGAACGGGCGCTTGCGCCTGAGCTACGGTCTGAAGTTCACTGTGTAACCTTGAGATGGCGTCGATCGACCACAAAAAGGGGGGTTGCAGGGTAATGTGGGGTGGGGCTTTGGCGGTGCGCATACGATAGCGATCGGTGAGGTCTTGAATTACCTGATTGGCATAATCCTGAATGGCAGGCGGTGGCAACAGTCCTACAAAAAAACGGGATGGGCGATCGGAGGAGGGCATTCTAGTCAACTCTAATTAATCGTGATTAATTGTACGGCTAGCATCTTCCTAATTGTGGGGAATGCTCAACCAACCGCGCCGATTTGCGTTGCAACTCTTTATTGCAACCGATTATTGCAACTGAGATCTCAGTTGCCTCGATTTTCGGTACACTTTGGAAAAATTCTAAAGTTCAGAGAAAATTAAATCAATCCACCTTCAATCAACAGCCAGAGAGCAACAGCTAGGTTGTTCAGCTTTATTGTTTGTAGCGCTAACTCACCAATTCTATGAAAAATGGACTGCCCTTTGTTCCCGCAGTGCTTGCCTTCGGTGTAATTACAACAGGTTTTGTTCTGCCTGCTAATGCAGAAAACCATGAGCATGTGCAGCAGTTGCTTCAAACTCGGCACTGTTCAAGTTGCGATTTGAGTCGAGTTGGGCTGGTTTACAGTAATTTAGCGGATGCGGATTTAAGCCAAGCTAATTTATCTCAGGCGAATCTCAGCCGCGCGAATCTCACTGGGGCAAACCTCAGCGGGGCTAATTTGACCGGAGCAACGCTGGTTCATGTCAACCTCAGCGGTGCAGATTTAACCGGGGCCGATCTGCGAGGAGCCGATCTGCGAGGAGCCATTTTAACCGGAGCGAATGTTGCTGGTGCGAGGTTAGACGAGGTCAATTTGTTGGGAGCGGTAGGGCTACCCCGCGAAGTAGCTACTCCAGAGCAACTCTATCGATTAGGTTTAGCCGAGGTCGATCGCGGTCACTATCGCGGGGCGATCGATCAGTTCAACCAAGTGCTCCAGTTAGATCCATCTTTTGCACATGCTTACCTTGCCCGAGGCATTGCTTGGTTTCAATTGGGCGAGCGATCGGCGGCTCTAGAAGATGCTCGACAGGCAGAACAACTTTATTTAGCACAAACCAACGAGGACGGCTATCGCATTGCTAATCAACTGAGCCAAGGTATTGTAGCCATTCAAGAAGTCCATGAAAAACAGCAAGAGCAAATGCAAGGCAATGGCATTGGCACCAGCATTCTCAACTTGCTAGGAGTGGCCGCTTCCCTATTTCTGCGGTTTGGGCTGTAGAAGTTGTTCTACCGTTGTGGGGCTAGTTGTTGGTTGCTGGCGCTGGCAGGGATCGATCGCGGCGCTTTGTTGAGTTTCTCCCTGGGTTTCAGCGCCATTGTCGCAATGCCGCCTGCTGCGACAACGTAAATTGGATTGATTAGAGCGTTAAGAATAGAGTCTGTCATGTAAAGCACAACCCCAACAGCTAGCACGGCCGTTGGAGCCACTTTCGGGTTAAACCAGAGCCGAGCCGGATACCGAGACCAAAATAATGCCATCACGGGCAGCAGCATCCCTGTAAATAGGCTAATTAGTCCCACAGCGCCATTGTGACCAAATGCAATAATCCATAAGCTGTCTTGAATAGTTCGACCGCCATAGTCGTCTGTGGCAACCAGCGCTCGGCCAAAGCCACCCCAACCAAACCAAGGGCGCATCCGTGCTCTGTCCACCAGTAATTCTTCATTGTCAAAACGAAACTCCAACGATTCAATTCGATCGGGCGGAAAGACTTGGGACAGGGTCTCAATCAATTGGTCAGCAATATAATTTTCAGTAGCAGCACTGATATAAAGGTAAACCCCCAGCGCACCAATGAGCAGGAATACGGGTAGGGCTGTACGAAACCGCTTGCCGATGAACATAATGCCTAACCCGGCAGCCAGCAATGCGTAAGCCCCTGTCGATCGCACCAAAATGAACGTAACGAACAAGGCCGCTACTGCCCATTTAACAGGAATATTCCAAACTTTCTTCACCGCTTTGGTTTGCCAGAGCCAGATACCAGCTAGTGTTGCCACCATCATAAAGGCTCCAACTGCCAAGCCGTGCTGCAAGAAAACCGTGGGTCTGAATCCACCAAGCCGGATTGATTGACCAAAATCGGCAAAGGCGTGATCGCCATAGACAATTCGGTGTAACTGGGGGCTGAAGCGGTTTTCAAACAGACAGAGAGGAACATAAGACAGTCCTCCCATAAAAATCCCCATCGCTAACAGCCGAAACCCTTCCAAATTGTTGATGTAAATTCTCCCTAAGAAATAAGGAATACCCCATGTGACTACCTGTCCCAGCGTTGCCGAAAACCCGTCGTAGGCTCCCAAACCATTGGTCATAGATGAGGTAAAGGGACAAACCAGGCACCAGATTGCCATTGGAACATCAACCCAGCCAAACCGAAAGGTTGAGAACCTACCAGCGTCGTAGATAAACGTGGCTAGCAAAATTCCATAACAGGTTGCGGAAGCCTTGGTGTAATCTGGAATGCCAGGTAAATCTAGCTCGGCTTGGGGTAAATATAGCCACGCCACAATAAAGCTAATGACGACTGCTTTTCTGGCAGGAAAGCGCGAGAAAAGATAAAGCACCGCCGGAATCCACAAAAACATCACCAGCGGTGTGGTGATGGCGACGTTTGGAAAGTCATTGCCAGTGAATGTAAAACCCATATCGATCTATATTGGTGTGCTGTCGGTACACTATCGATGCTGAATTTAGGAGGCTGAACCAGTTCGTTGACGTGCTAGAGTTCTACCTTAACCTGCGGAATACAGTTTGATCACGGGTTTGGGCATACTTAGCGTCGTTCTAAGCCTCAGCCTTCAAAAGTTGAGTTTGTGCGAAACACCAATCCGTTATTCTTGAGGTTGCCTGCTCCTTCCGGGATAAGTCGAGGCAGCCGAGGTTGCGGAGGTCGATTGGCTGCTTGTATCGAGCGGGGTGGTGCAGCCCGATCGCTGGAAACGCTGTAGTACGAAAGCGCTAGCAGTTTACGGCTTTCACCATCGGGGCAGTTGAGGGGTTCTGGATGACCGTGATATGAGAAATCCGTGGTGCTGAAAATGACACAGCGGTTGAAGATGGGCAAGATACGCTTCTCGCAATGAGTCATGTCAGCATTCCATAATTCAAGATGTCCACCATACTCTTCTTTCCAATCTTTGTTCAGATAGATCAACAGGTTTATTTTGCGATCGAGGGGCGGTTTGATGCGGTGTGGAGGCAACACTGACTGTGACACAAAAACGGGCTGCGGAACGAGACTAGAGGATTGCATGGAGGGTTGAACAACGCTGAGCAATCGGTCGGTTGAGGAAGGGCTGGCTCGATCGACTCCTGAAAGCTGAGTTGATGAATGACCAGATAGTTCATTAACTAGGTCTGGATCTGCCATGATGCCGCTCGTATTTGTCAACTGTTCTAGAAAACTAATGAAAGTCGGTGAATTCAGTTCTAGGAGTAGTGTCTGCGTTGTTTGACCCATCTGAACGTTAGACTTGGGTGTACTGTCGGCAGCTAGCTTATGGATTGACCGCTCGAGCGGTTGCCCAGTCGGTTGCCAACTACAGGCAATCGCGTTGGGAAATTCATCTAGCACTCGATCGAGAACGTTTGCTGGCAGAAACTCGTCAATAACTAAGTGGGGAAATGGTTTGGCTTGATTGTAAAGGTTACGACTGGTTTCTAGCAGATGATTGAGATACTTTGAATGTAAGTAGGGCCCTGAGTATAACGTCATTGGTTCCGCTGAAGACTCGGTTAGCAACAGAAAGGGGGCGGAATTTGCTTCTTACAACCATATCAAAGCCCTCTAAGTATCTAGAGGTTCTAACCTCTCGCTTCATAGAAACTTTGCTTGTGAGTCCGTACAATCTAGGGAGCTTTTGAGTAGGCGTTGGTAACGGATAGATCCCGATAGGAGTGAGATGCTGTTACCGCTGGCTGGTTTTGATGTCGTTCGGAACTAGCCCGGAACAAGATTGCCAATTTGCCTGCTTCGATCGCCACGTTATGCTGTTGGGCCACGCGGGCTGCCCCTTGCCGTCCCAGGTGCTCTAGATGCTCTGGGGAAGCTTGTAATGCCTGCCGCATGGTGCTAACTAAGTCCTCGACGGAACTGGGAGGCGTTAGCCAACCACAAACCCCTGGTTTCACGAGTTCGGGAATGCCAGCGATCGTAGTACTGATTACCGGCCGCCCCAACGCCAACGCTTCCATAATGGCAACTGGCAACCCCTCTGCAAAACTAGGCAACACCATCACCCACGCATTCAGCAAATGCCGCCGCACTTCCACGTTACTGGCCCAGCCGGTAATCTCGATGTAGGGTTGTAGGTGATGAGCCGCAATCAGGGCTTCAATCTCAGGGCGAATCGTGCCGTCGCCCACTAAAACTAGCCTAAACCGAAAACCTTCCTGAATTAATTGTTGGGCCGCTTGTACTAGCAGCAATTGTCCCTTATCTTCACACAGTCGCCCGATGCAAACAAATTGTGGTTCCGTTGGCATGGGTGTAAAGGGATGGTCTAAGTAGACTTGATCGACCCCACAGTGAACCACGTGAATTTTCGGCCACTGATCAAGCGAGCACCAGCGATAAAGCTGGCTTTTGCCAAATGAACTGATCGCTACAACAAAATCAGCGCGTTTAATTTTTTCGGGTAGTCCGATCGCCTGAACTTTATCAAATTCTTCCGGCCCATGCACCGTGAAACTATAGGGCGGCCCTCCCAGCGATCGACAGAGCAAAGCTACCGTTGTTGAGTTAGTGCCAAAGTGGGCATGAAGATGAGCCACGTCAGCTTGATTCAACCATTCCAGCAGCACACATGCCTCGGCTAGGTAGATGAGGTGGTACAAAATCCCTTGCTCTGAACGGCGCCCCAGCTTCCAGGCCAACCGGAAGCTTTGCCAAAACTGACTCGGACGGCTAATTGCTACCCGACAAAAGCTGAGCAGCACTCCAAATAACCCCACCCCCAGAATGAACCGAGTTTTGTCTAGCTCTTGGCGATCGGCTTCATCAACCAACTCAGTCGCGCAGGAGCGCACAGAAAATCGTAAAACCGGTATTCCATCAGCTTCCAGTGCCAAAATTTCTCGCCGAATGAAACTGTGGCTGACTTTCGGATATTGGTTAACGAGGTAGGCAACGGTGATAGACATGTCGCTTGCTGGGATAGCTGGGATAGGAAATGATCAAAAGTCTATAGTTACATGAAAAACTAACAGGTTACAGTCGAGCTATTTCTTATCTAGAAGCTTCACCCTTTCTTTTTAATCCTTGAGGCGATTCTTGGGGGAATGCCATGCCGGATGAAGATTTGACAAAGCTAAGCGCCTCGATCGAGTCTCTTAACCGAGAGATTACCTAGATTTGCTCAACTAAAGTCATCTGATGAACTGAGTCGATCTAGGTTGACTAGATCTTTCACCTTAGAAACGAGTACAACAGTTGGTTGAAACCTGATTAACACCTGAAGTCCTTGAGTCGAAGCTATAGTCGTCCTAAACATACCGCTAGGTTCAGTGCTGCCAATGGCCGTTGGATTATTGTTGCGATCGTTTTGTTGATTTTCCTAGTTTACGGTTTGCTGATTTCGCGCTCGTTAATCAATCCTGTGCAGATGACTCCTTTGCGTCTACTCACCGATCCATTTTTGCAACTGCCAACTGCCACTTCAGTGCGAGTGGTTTGGTTTACAGAGTTTGCAGGTCTGGAGCATACTGTTGCCTATGGAAATGACCTTGAGTACACGGTCACTGCCACCACAACTAAGCTCAGCCACGTTCGTGAAGATCAAGAATCATCGGTGGCTGGACAAACAGAGACAAATCCTATTTATTCACACCCCACTTACCGTGACATTTGGCGACACGAAGCCGAAGTAACTGGATTGTCGGCCGGACTATGTTTGCCCTACCAGGTCATTAGTACCGAAGCTAACAATCAATCGGTGCGTAGCGATCGGTTTATGCTTTGCCCCACGCCGATGGTTGGTCAACCGTTGAAGATTCTGTTAACCTCCGATCATCAACTAAAGCCTCTAACCGCCGCTAACTTACAAAAAGTAGTGGAAACGGTGGGGCAGGTTGATGCAGTGTTTCTCGCAGGCGACTTAGTAGATATTGCCGATCGGGCTTCGGAGTGGTTTGACAGCGATGAGGGCAATGCCTTTTTTCCGTGTTTACAAGGACGCGCCCACTATGATCTGAAGCGTGACGGAACCACGACTCGCTATCGAGGCGGTGCAATCATTCAGTCGGCTCCGTTATTTCCAGCACTGGGCAACCATGAAGTTATGGGTCGATTTTCAATGGAACAGACCCTTGGGGCACAGTTCAACGATCCGATTCCACAGGCAGTTGCTCAGCAGCGCTATGCCGAAGTAGCGGCTCAGGTGAATCCACAAAATGATCCGGCTGTGCAGCAAGCTTGGCTTAAGGATCATTCCTTCAACACCGATACCTATGAGGAACTGTTTTCGCTACCTGCTGATAGTCCAGGCGGGAAGAAATACTACGCTGTCAGCTATGGCGATATTCGTCTCATCTCTCTATATGTGACGAATATTTGGCGGGTTCCTAGCCTAGATGCCGGAGCACGAGGGCGCTATCGCGAACGTGATGAAGATCTGATGAACCCCGATCGCTGGGGCTACGGACAGCACATCTTTGAGCCAATCTCTGTCGGAAGCCCCCAGTATGAGTGGCTGCAAGCGGAGTTAAATCGTCCAGAATTTCAGCAGGCGAAATACAAAATCGTCATGTTCCACCATCCGCCCCATAGCCTAGGGGACAACATCGTTCCAGCTTATACCGACCCAGTGCAGACGATCGACTATTTTCCGGATGGAACCATTAAAGCCGTGCGCTACGAATACCCAATGGAGGCAGACTATCTGATTCGAGATGTTGTGCCGTTACTAGAAGCCGCAGGGGTGCATCTGGTGCTGTATGGACATTCGCATCTATGGAACCGCTTTACGAGCGACAGCGGAATGCACTTTCTAGAAACCTCAAATGTGGGCAATACCTACGGAGCCTATACCTTCAGTAACCAGAAACGTCGCCCAATTCCCATTAGTTACGAGCAAACTTACAAAGCCATGGGCGATCCCAATGGCTTAACCCCAATTATGCCATCTATCAGCCCCCTGATGGAGCAAACAGAGCCACAGCCCTATATCGCCAGCAACGATATCACAGTGTTCAGTATCCTAGAAACCGCAACGGGAACGGTGAGCAGTTATCGATTTGATACGCGCAACCCTGACTCGGCAGTTGTGAAGTTCGACGAATTTCAACTAGGGCGCTGATGGCTGTGGCCTGATCGAGAGATTTATCAGTCAATCAAGACTATGGCTTTAGCGGAGTAACGCCGTCCATGTAGCAGGTCCGACAACACCATCTGGCTCTAGATCGTAGCTGCGTTGTGCAGCCTGGACGGCCGCCTGCGTTTCTGTTCCAAATACACCATCGATCGGTCCTTGGTAGAACCCAAGCGACTTTAACCGCTCTTGCAGCCGTGCCACAGCCGGACCCCGCATTCCTACTCGCAACACAGGCAGATCAATCGACGCTTCTGGCGATGCTTCCGGGGTGGATCGATCGGGTTGGCTAGAAGTAGCCGCTTGGGCCGGTGGAGCAGTTTCGCTGCTCCTAGGGGAAGCTGCCTCGACTCCGGTCGTTTCGGGAGCGGTTGCCAGTGGTGCAGGAGATGGGGCGGGCACGGGATCGGTCGCCGTAGTAGCGGGTGGGGCGGGTAGTAGACGTCCCCAAGTATTGGCTCCAACAATACCATCGGCCTGTAGCCCTACCGCTTGTTGAAATGCAGAAACAGCCGCCGCTGTGTTGGCTCGATACACGCCATCCACCTCGCCTGAGTAGTAACCCAACAGCTTCAATAGGGCCTGTACCTCAGAAACCGACTCTCCTTGACTGCCCACTTGCAATACCGGTCGTGGATCAGGTTGGGATAGATTTGGCTGAACAGGGCTAGGCTGAATGGGATTGGGTTGAGTCGGTGTTGGTTGAACTGGTTCCGGCTGAACTGGAGCGGGTTCAAGCTGTGGCAAGGTTTGCATCCCTTCACCCTGAGCTTGGCTGTGGGCAGGTGCAATCGACAACGCCACGACGAACGCCATTAAACAGAGGAGTGTCTGCCTGAATTGACCAGGATGGGAACACAACTGAGCGTAAAACAACGATCGAATAGATAATTCTCGATGAAGCACTCGATTAAGCATAAGCATGGTTTGGCAGCGAGTCGGCGTACCGTTCATTGCCCTAAATCGTTAGTGAACCTAAATCGCTAATATGAATGGAAAGAAGTAAAAGGAGTAAAAGAAGTAATCGGGTTCAGACCCCAACTTTATACCTCAAACTTTTGTTGATTGGAAATCGTTCATAATTTGTATTCCTTGGGTTAGACGGCACATTCACAGGATAGTTCCACCTCATGCAGCATTCACTTCGTCATCGATTTCGTGGGGCCCTGTTGGGAGCTGCCCTTGGAGAAACCCTTGGAATCACCGGTGCCGATCGAATGGTGACACAAACACCTCGCTCTTGGTTCACCGTACATACCTGGGGATTTCAGGTTCCGCCGTCTGCTGCGGTATGGTGGGGGAAACTGGCAGCCATGCAATTAAGGAAGTTACTGCCTACTGGGCCAAGTTTGTCTGCGTTACCGAACGGCGCAATCATTTCAGAGATTTCTCAAGGGTCTTCCGTCGATCGGGCGAAAATTTCAGGATTTGCCATTGCCAGTCTGCCGATCGCTTTGTTTTATCACGAAGACTGGCAACAGTTGCAGCATCACCTAGAACAAACACTGTCTGACTGGCAACTATCCGTCCAAGACTCGCCAGTAGGAACCGCTCTGTTAGCCGTTCACTATGGAGTGGCCCTAGCACTTCGAGAACGACTGCATCCCGCCCATCTGCTGGCTCGTCTTACGGTTGATTTGGATTTGCAAGATCGTGCTCCCCTCTTTCTACAACAACTCAATCAAGTCCAACGGTGGTTAAGTGAAGGAACAGAGCTATCCACGATCCAGTCGATGCTCAAAGACGGATGCTTGGATGGCTCTAGGGATACTACTCCAATCGCATTAGCGCTGTATGGTTTTCTCGGAACTCCCACAAACTTTCGGGTATCACTTCTGCGAATGGCGCAACTTCCATGTCAGCCCCAAATAACATGTGCCATCACAGGCGCGTTGTCTGGAGCGTACAACAGTTTATCTGGGTTGCCGTGGCACTGGCGAACAGGGACGCGATCGATTACCCCATCCCCCGTTTGCACGTGGGGAGCAACGTCAGAAGCAGATTTACTCAACCAAGCAGATCTGCTATGGGCGGCTTGGTCTGGGGCTTATAACCCAACAACATGGCTGTCTCAACCAACTTGTGTAACCGCGTCCCCCCATGTGATTCGACCTCGATAGAAAAAGGCGGGGTAGGGGGGTGGAGATGGGGAACAGAGGATTGGGAGAGGATGATTCACCTATACCCTGCTTCAGTTTTCGACTTTTCTTCTCGCTTCTTGCTTTCCTATAAAAGCTCCTGTTTGCCAAAAATGGGCTGGGCGATATGATTGACTGAAGGTGTGGCTGCCTCAGATCTCGTTACAGTCTGCACAAATGGTGAGAACACACTTATATTATGTGGGGCTAGTATGTTGGTCCGTCTTAACTTGTTGGGCTGGTTGATTGTCCTCGATCGGCTATCCTTCGGTCATCCTCGTCGATTGTTAAGGTTTACTGCCTCCGGGTCAGGTGTTAGCTGCTAGAACTAAAGAACTGAGCGTTTCAATGTAGTGTCTTAATGTCCTTTGCGATGTAACTGCGATCGTCATCTATCATGCCAGACGTTCGGTTGAACTTGCTGAGCTTCCTCCCCAGTTTCCTCTTATTGGTTATGAACACCTGGTATTGCTGATGAAACCTTTCCAAACGTTGACCCGGCAGATAGCTCAGTGGCGAAAATTCTCCACATCTCAGCAGTCTGTACAACGTCCTCTGAATTTGTTTGCCAGAAGGACAGCGATTCAGGTCAAGCGTTGTCGAAGATTAGCTCGCATTCACTTCAAGTCGGCAGCGGTTTCTAGTGTTTTGCCTTCCAGTACAAAACGGCGCAAGGCTCGATCGAAAGTTCGGGGACAGCCCTCGGTGTTCTTTGTCTTAGCGGTGCTTTCCCTGACGAGTGCCATTGGCTATCGACTCTATAATGAACCCGAGCTTGGAGTAGGAACGGTGGCTCCTCAGACGCTGCGGGCCCCTGCTTCGGCACGGGTGATTGATACGAAAACCACTGAATCCAACCGCAAGGCCGCCCGTACGGCTGCAATTCCGGTTTTGATGATCGATCAAACTACCAATGAGGAGGTGAATCAATCGCTGCAACGCCTGCTCGATCGCGGCAACCGTGTGCGTCAGCAGTCCGGCTCGTTTCCATTCGTCGATACAGCGGTGTTATCGACTCAAACGCAACAATATGTTCGTCAAATTGAGGAGTGGGAATGGCGGATGATGCTGTTTACCATTGAAAACAATGCGACCCCTGCCCCTGCTCCGACTGAAATAGCGCCATCAACGAATCCATTAACAAATTCTGGAAAAGCGGCGATTTCTTCCAGCACCGCTCATCAAGTCTCCGTTTCGGAGTTGCAGGCGTATCGTCGATCGAGTTCAGCCGAAGATTTTGCCGCCCTCAAGGAAGCTGTCAATCAAGCACGACAGCGCTACGCTACTGCTATAGCCCTGTTGATAGCAGACGCTACTAGTGAACAAGATCGGTTTTATGATCCTTCGTTGCTGTCTCTAACGGATGGAGAGTGGACACGAACGCAATCAGCCGTTCGTTTGATCTTGGAACGAATCTTGACACAAGGTGTTCCTCCTGGGTTGCCTGATGCGTTACTAAAGACGGCGATCGAGACACAGGTGCGAAGTGAGGCACCTGCCACGGCCACTGCCTTGTCCACACGACTGTTAATGGCGGTAATTCAGCCCAATTTGGTGCAAGACCCCGAACAAACGAAGGCTCGGGCCGAGCAAGCGGCTCAGTCGGTTGAAGATGTAGTGGTCGAAATTCGTCAAAGTGAAATCATTGTTCGATCGGGAGAAATTATTACTCAAAGTGATTTTGTTTTGCTCGACTATTTTGGGCTAAGTCGGCGTCGAATTAACTGGTCTGGCTTGCTTGGATTTGGGGCTTTGGTGAGCGGTTCGGTTGTTGTTTTTCTACTTGTTGAGCAAAAGTTTCATCCTGGACTGCGCCGACGTGATCATCTGCTGCTGCTGCTGTTAACGCTGGGGGTGTCTTTAGTGGTGGCGCTCGATACGCCGGCGATCGGTCTATCGGCGTTGGGGTTGTTAGCTGGCAGTTTCTATGGTTCGGCGCTGGGGGTTACAGTTGTCGCAATCCTCAGTTTTCTGCTGCCAGTTGGGCTAGAAGTAACCTGGACAAATTTAGTGGCCAGTTCCTTGGGTGGCATTGTAGGAGCAGCCATGGCAGGGCGGTTGCGATCGCGAGAAGAATTGGCGATGTTGGGAATTGGTGTGGGGTTAACCCAAGGATTGGTCTATCTCATTTTAAACTTGATGCTTAGCCCTGCGACCTTTCCTGTCTGGTATGTGGTATTAAAAGGAGCCGGACTGCAAGCTCTGTTGGGACTTGCTTGGAGCATTGTTGCACTAGGAATTAGCCCCTACCTAGAAAACCTATTTGACTTGGTTACGTCAATCCGCTTAGCCGAACTGTCAAATCCTAACCGTCCCTTGCTGAAGCGCCTAGCATCTGAAGCACCGGGTACATTTCAACATACGCTGTTTGTAGCAACCTTAGCGGAAGCTGCCGCGCGGGCGTTGGGCTGTAATGTTGAACTGGTTCGTGCTGGAACCTTGTATCACGATATTGGCAAGATGCACGATCCGTTGGGCTTCATCGAAAACCAGATGGGAGGCCCCAACAAACACGATACGATCGATAATCCTTGGGTGAGTGCCGCCATCATCAAAAAACACGTCACCGAAGGCATTTTCATGGCCCGCAAATGTCGCCTGCCCAAAGCTATCCAGTCCTTCATTCCTGAGCATCAAGGGACGATGCTGATTTCCTACTTCTATCACCAGGCTCAACAACGCGCTAAAGACCAACCCTATCTAGAGGTCAACGAAGCTGATTTTCGCTATGACGGACCTATTCCTCAGTCCCGCGAAACCGGCATCGTTATGTTAGCCGACTCTTGTGAAGCCGCGCTGCGATCGCTCAAAGACGCCACTCCCGACGAAGCCTTAGCCATGGTCAACCGAATTTTGCGGGCCCGTTGGCAAGATAATCAACTCGTAGATTCTGGGCTGACACGAGCCGAAATGACGCGAATTGCCGAAATTTTTGTCAAGGTTTGGCAGCAATTTAACCATCAACGCATCCCGTATCCCAAAGCCGTCTTTAGTTCCCAACCATCTAATACCAATTCTCTGTAGGATTGCACCGGATGCCGATCTCTCCCAACCTCTTCTTGCTAAGGAGAGGAGCCGTAGGCAGTGGGGTGAATCCGATGGCGCCTGACGACGAATGGGGATAACGTCGCTAGCCGAGAAGGAAAAGGAGAAAAGACAAAGGATGACGTGCAGTGTTTTAGCCTTTTATCTTCCCCAACCCCCAATTTCTATTCATCCTGAAGCGCACCAACGATCGCTGTAGGTTGTATTTAGCCCCTTGGCTCACAATCAGAGTTTGCCTATAGGCTAGGCCAACTTTAAGTGAGTTCAACGGCATGATCATTGTTGAGCCTTGATCAAAATTGCTACAACTCAGAAGGCTCTACTCTTCAATGCCTTAATGCCTCTGATTCGATCGGTTTCATGCCAACTCTCTGTCCTTGTGGGTATGCACATGCTGAAAGGAAAGCGCTTCTACTCGACCAAGCTGTTTTGGGGATCGCTGGCAGTTCTTGTCATTGTCGCGACGGCTCTTACGCAAGTACAGGGAATGATTAATGGATTGACTGAAATCGCTTCAGCCGATGAACCGTTTCCTCGTCGCCGCTCTCCGTCGCCTGATTTAGCCGATCGATTGCCACCCTCTCAACCATCACAGCCATCAGGGACAGGGACTCAGGACCGATCGCTTCCCCTTCATACGGTCGGATTGTCCCAACCAGAGATCCTGGAGAAGTATCAGAATTACATTTATGAACTGGTCACTGAGGAAAACCTAAAGCAATTACAAGTCAGTGATCCACTGAGAAATACAGCGAAAGCGCAAACGTTGGCAATTTTGGAGCAACTAGACGGCACCTACAGAAGCCAACTGCTGACATTTTTGGTGGACTCTAATTTGGTGGCGGCCGAAAATCCAACGGTGTCGCTGCATGGAGGCAACTTCAGTAACACCGATTTTAGCGATCGATCGCTGAGCAACATTAATCTGCGAGGAGCCAATTTCAGCGACGCGAATCTGAATCAAACTGACTTCAGCCAAACCAAGCTGTTTGGAGCCACGCTCGATCGCAGTGACTTGAGCTTTGCCAACCTCAGCAATGCAGAATTGTTTAGAGCCAGCCTCAAAAACGCCAATTTGTTTCTGGCTACATTGACCGGAGCCACACTACAAGAAGCCGATTTGACCGCAGCCGATCTGTTCCTGGCAAATTTGCAGAACACGAATCTCAATAAAACCACGTTGACGAATGCTGATCTGTCGTTTGCTAACTTGAGCCAAGCAGAGCTTGTATTTGCCAACGGGCGCGATGCTAACCTGTCGTTTGTGAATCTCAGCGATGCCAGTTTAAGCGGAGCCGATCTGAGCCGATCGAACTTACGAGGCGCCAACCTCAGCAACGCCAACTTAAGCGGCACTAATTTGAGTAATGCCGATTTGACTGGCGCCAACCTCAGCAACGCCAACATCGTTGGAGCTAATCTCACGGGCGTGATTCTCTTTAACACCACCATGCCAGACGGAACTGTGCAGAACTAGACAGGATACCTATGGCATCTACTCCTCACCCGATCGGGTGAAATTGTTGGTCTAGGTTGCAACTCGTACTCATAATGAGTATGATTTAGGAAGTAAGGGAAAAGTACTCACAAGTGAATTGTGTGACAGCAGATTTAGCTCGCGTTTAATGACTCGATAAAAGGTGAAAAGTAAAAGGCAACTCTGCTAGCCACAAGGATGTGATTAACCAACCGATGTGATCGAGAAAGTGTGATTGACTATGACCTCGACCGGCCAATCCAACTAAAAGGCTGAAAAAGACTGACTGATCCAGCGCGTAGCGATCGCTATCTCAACTTCACTGTTCCTATGCTTTGTGGATTGGACTAGTTGCGAGTTTTGATTCACCAACCCGTTTATTGACACGAGTTTATTGACACGAATGATGTTACAGGAGGATCTCAATGGCTCATACGCTTGCGCCATTACCTTACGATTACGCTGCCTTAGAGCCGTATATCGATGCCCAAACGATGCAACTGCATCACGATAAGCACCATGCTGCTTACGTCAACAACTTGAATGCTGCCTTGGAAAGCTATTCCGAGTTGCAATCCAAATCGATCGAAGAGCTTGTCACCAGCTTGGATACGCTGCCAGAGTCAATTCGCACCACGGTACGTAACAATGCCGGTGGGCACTATAACCATACGTTGTTTTGGAATTTAATGGCTCCAAATGCTGGCGGACAACCGACCGGAGCGATCGCCGACGCCATTAATGCAGCCTTCGGCAATTTTGATACATTCAAACAGCAGTTTGTGACGGCAGGAACCAAAGTGTTTGGTAGTGGCTGGGTATGGCTTGTATCATCATCCGACAGACAGTTGCAAATCATCACCACGCCCAACCAAGATACCCCGCTCGCCAGCGGCTTCTATCCCCTATTGGGTAACGATGTTTGGGAACATGCCTACTATCTCAAATACCAAAACCGTCGTCCAGAGTACCTCAACGCTTGGTGGAATGTTGTCAACTGGGAAGAAGTGAATCGTCGCTTGCAAACATCTACCACACGGTAGTTGCGATCGATAGAAAGAGTCGGTACTTTTTGAGTGGTGCCTGACTAGTAGTAATACCTGAATGCCAACTCCTGAGTCAGTTTAAACTAAAGCGTTAGATCTAGCTGGCTCAGGCTCTTGAATCAACCTTAGCCCAATTTATTGTCAGATTAATGGGGACTACAACTATGACAGCTACATTAGAAACTAAGCAAACTGGTGTGATTGCCGCGCTAAATCGTCAGCAAGCCAACGCATTAGTGGCTTTTCTCAACTACAAGAAATATCATTGGTTAACCTATGGCCCCTTGTTCCGCGATTTGCACCTGTTGTTTGAGGAGCAAGGCGACGGTGTCTTTGCCACGATCGATGAATTGGCAGAGCGCAGCTTAATGCTTGATGGTCAACCTGTGGCTGATCCGACTGATTACTTGCCAGTGGCAACCGTACAGCCTTCTACGGGTAAGCTTTCGGTGCGGCAGATGGTCGAAGAAGCAATCGCGACCCATGAGTTGATCATTAAAGAGATGCATGAAGATGCTGAAACCGCAGATGACGCCGGCGATATCGGGACGGCTGATTTGCTGACCCGGTTGGTGCAAGATCATCAAAAATATCGCTGGTTCCTGAAAGAACTGCTGCAAAAGGGTGATGGACTGGTCTCCTAGTTCAATCCATCTCAATCATCCCTGAGTGGTACATAGTCTTGTAAAGCATAAGAATCCTCAAGGGCACGGCACGGCTGTGCCCTTAAGCGTATGATTGAGAATATTCTTGGCCTTACGGGCTATTGCCAGTTTGGGGTCGCCGCCGAATTTGATCAGCCGATCGAATATCCGGAATATAGCTACCTGGATCTTGGGCTACCCAGCCCAAATTGGAGTTCGATCGCACTTCAAAGTGCAGAAATGATGGGGTAGTGCCAGCACCTACCGTTCCCAACGATGTACCAGCTGTAATTTGTTGACCTGTTTGCACGGCGACACCGCCTAAGCGAGCATAGCGCGTTTGTAACCCATCGCTGTGGTTCACTACAACCAAATTCCCGTACCGATCGTCGGCCCCGGCAAAGGCAACCGTACCTGCTCCTACAGACAGCACTGGGGTTCCCGCTTCGGCTTGTAAATTGACACCACTTTCAAACACAAATTCATTGGTACTAGGATTGAGTTGCCAACCATAGCTTGTCAATATCTCGGCAATGGCAGGTAATGGATAGCCAGTGAGAGGATTGTTTGCAGGAGCCGGATCGTTCACAGTCGGAGCAGTAGATCCGGCAGGAGACCAGTTCACACCCGGAATAAAAACTACACTGGGCACTGCTTCTTGACAGCCGTTCACCTCAAACAACGCATCGGCACGCACGCCATAATCTTGTGCTAATTGTCGCCATGTGGTTCCGGTTGGAACATTGACTTGCACGCCGTTGTAGGGCGGAATCAGAATTTCTGTGCCAGTTGGGGCAGTACCGCTCCGCAGCGCAGGATTAAATCCTTGTAATGTGGCAGGAATTAAGTTGTAGCGCTGAGCAATACTCTCTAGGGTTTCACCTGGAGCGATCGTATGCCGAACCAGACGAGACAAAGCCGCCGCTTGGCACAACTCAGCTTGGGCAATTTGAATGGGGGCTACCCAACCAGTTGCAGATGCAACACTTGATCGAGTAGGCATTGACATCGCTGCTTGGGTAAGCATTAGCCAACCAAACCCGACAGAAAACGACAAAATAGGGGTGAGAGAAAGAACAAATTGGCGTTGAAAACGATTCTTCATCCCTGATTAAGTGATGTAATTGAAGTCTAAGTAAAGGGCTGACACTAAAATTTTGACAAATTTTGTCGCCCCTCCGAGACTAGCACTTTATCAATCGTTCAAGGGTCAGGGGAGGGATCGGGATGGAATGGTTCTTCAATTGTTGCGATCGACGGCTCTGATCTGATGCAACAGTACTCTAGCGCTTCTAGGCGTTGCCCTTTTGTTCATAATAGCTATTGATGTGTTCATATACCTGATCAGGAAAGGTCAGATCTTTATAGACATTGCAGCTATCTGGATCATCAGGATTCGGGCAAATGGGAAAATCTTGATGTTGCTGCCATTCCAAGATCCGATCGCGTTTGGGTGGATTGTAATCTTTGCCTTCGACTTGTCGAACTAGTGCCTTGGCATCAGCTTCACTGCAATTGGGATCTTGTTGAAGGTACTGAAGTAACTCTGACTCAGAAATAAAGTGCCGGGCTACCATCGCAAAGACCAAACGCCCATAGTGACCAATATCTGTTTTGGCATCTAGGGCGTCAAGTAAATGCGCCATCATGTCGTTTTTCCGGAGTTCTGCAATTGCCATAACGTACCTTTCGTTTGTTTGTAATCTGGTAAGAGCGATCGATCACTTCTGTTTTTGTTATAGAAATTGCAGCGCTTGGCGTCGTCTATCCAAGGATACTTTTTAGTGCAAATATACTACTATCAAATACACTAGTAACGCACTCTAAAACGGACTAAACTCAAGTCAAGTCTGGTTATACATCTGGTTATACAGTCTAGTTTTACAGATTGATTGCGCTTCTCATCCCTGAAGGCCAGCTACCGTTCCCAATGATCCATGACATCAGTGAGCAACACTTCCTCAATCCAAGTTTTTGCAACCACCGTGAGCGGAATGGCCATCACCAAGCCCAGCGCCCCAAACATACTAGCAAAGACGAGTTGTGAAATTAACGTGATGGCGGGAAGCAGTGCCACTTGTTTGGCCATGATGGTAGGAGTCAACCAATAGCTTTCTACCTGTTGAATTACAATATACAAAATGAGAACGGCGATCGCCTTCCATGGTGCATCCAATAGCGCTACGGTCATCGGCAAGAACACACTTAAGGTGGGGCCGATATTGGGAATAAAGTTAAGCAATCCAGCTAATAGGGCGTGGGCTAAAACGAGGGGAACTTGCAACAGCCAAAGACCAACCGCACTAAAGACAGCAATAAAACCCATTTCAATTAATGCTCCAGCCGACCAACTTGCGATCGCGATTTGACATCGATCGAGAATTTCGTTGGCTCGACGGCGATAAAAAGATGGAAATAATCGTACTAATCCTTGACGATAGGCTTTGGGATTACTTAGAAACATCAAAATTAGTACTAAAACCAGCAGAAATTGCAGCAAAGCAGTGACAGAGGTAGAGAACACATCAAGCGATTGTTGTAGCACTTGCCGGCTCAGAGGTTGTAATTGCCGAATTAAAGAATTGGTATCTGGGATATCCGGTAAATATTCCCCAAGAATGGTGTTTTCCAACCACTCAAGTCCGTTCTGGATTTGTACCAATGCGGCCGGAAATAAATCGACCAGTTGCTGAAACTGTTCAATAAACGGCGGCACAATTAACCAGAAGAACAGCACCAGGAAGCAGAGCAGAATTCCAATGCTTAAAAATACAGACCACGGGCGTCGAAGGCGCGATCGCTCAAAGCGTTCTACTAATTGATTAAGGGCAGTTGCGAGCACGATCGCCGTGAACACCAGCAAAAGAATTTGCCGAATTTGCCAGAGGACATAGAGGGCAATAACAAATATAAGTAAGCCAATCCATTGACTGAGTTTCACAGAAATGTTGCTCCATTTGCCGAAGGGCCGTTGACCAAAAGCAATGTATCAAAAGATCGTTGCTCAAGAAATTGACCACAGAAGTAGTCTACGTTGTCTAATAATATTGCCTAATAATGAGGTCACTTAACGAGTGTTAGGATGCCGATATTGCAGAATTGAACACATCAGGTATGATCCATTCAAATTTAACCCCTGCGACACAGGTAAAGCAGCCTCCGATCGCCTACTATCATCACTAACTGC
Organism: Thermocoleostomius sinensis A174; assembly: GCF_026802175.1. Classification (NCBI taxonomy): domain Bacteria; kingdom Bacillati; phylum Cyanobacteriota; class Cyanophyceae; order Oculatellales; family Oculatellaceae; genus Thermocoleostomius; species Thermocoleostomius sinensis. The sequence continues at coordinate 1,514,401 of NZ_CP113797.1, forward strand.
CTTAACAGCATCATGATGCTTACTAAAATGATGTGACTTTAGGAACTTCTGCTATTCTGCCGTGAGCGTCGTAGAAAAGGCATCTATCCCAAGCGTTCTATCAACAGTAAAAGAGGATTTGTTGATGAGACATTTTTGGCAACAACTTCTGCAACGACCGATTCATTTTCTTCTCGCAGGCCTTGTGGCGATTGTTCTGATCTCCTGCCAACAGACCATATCTCAAGCTCCACCTTCACCAACCGGAACCCCTAACCCAGAACTGCTAGAATCACCCTTACCGTCACCCGCCGTCACCCCCGGAACCGGACTAAGTGCTTCTCCGGCTGAACTTCCTCCCTTGCCTTATGATTACGCTGCCCTCGAGCCTTACATTGATGCTGAAACGATGCGGCTACATCATGACAACCATCATGCCACCTACGTTGAAAACCTGAACGAGGCGGTGCAAGCTTATCCAGAACTGCAAGGTCTGAGTGTAGAGGCAATGCTACGAGATTTGAATGTTGTCCCCGAAGATGTACGGATTCAAGTCCGCAACAACGGTGGCGGTCATCTTAACCACACAATGTTTTGGCAGATTATGGCTCCCAATGCGGGTGGTGAGCCGACAGGCACGATCGCAGATGCAATCAATCAAACGTTTGGTAGCTTTGAGCAGTTCAAGGAACAATTTAACGAAGCAGGGCGCAATCAATTTGGCAGTGGTTGGGTATGGCTGGTACGCAATCCTCAAGGAGAACTCCAAATTACCTCAACCCTGAATCAGGACAATCCTATTATGGAAGGGTTGTACCCTGTCATGGGCAATGACGTGTGGGAACATGCCTATTACCTCAACTACCAGAATCGCCGGGGTGAGTACCTAGAAAATTGGTGGAATGTAGTGAATTGGCCAGAGATTGAGCGGCGATTTGCCGATGCAGGATAGGCGATCGAAACAGGGCATCTCCCTTATGTAGCTCTCATTTCAATCCCTCTCTTAATCTTGGAGAGGGATGTTGAAGCGTTTCTCCCCTGCTCTCAAACTCGGAAGCAGGGGTTTGAGGATGCGGATAAATGCTGCAACCTGCAAACGTGGCAGGCTCCTGACGACGATCGTCCCGCTAGAACTTTGATAGTTTTCCGGAGAAGTAAAATTAAATTTTTAACAAAACTCAATACTTGCTTAGAATAAGCAAAGACGCATTCATCTCGGGATCTGCTATGCCGTTTAAGCTGACCGAATCCAAACTTCCATTTGCACCCCTCTTACTGATTGCTCCTTTCTTCCTGTGGGGAACAGCAATGGTAGCTATGAAGGGAACGATTCCCCACACAACCCCTTTGTTCATGGCAGGGGTTCGCCTAGTGCCGGCCGGCATACTAATTCTGGTCCCTGCCTTTTTCATGAACCGACCGCAACCGCGAGGGTGGACGGCCTGGCTGTGGATTGCGCTGTTTGGATTGGTTGATGGTGCTCTATTTCAGGGATTTTTGGCTGAAGGACTGGTGCGTACCGAAGCGGGCTTGGGGTCTGTCATGATCGATTCTCAACCGATCGCTGTAGCCCTGATGGCGCGCGTCCTCTTTGGTGAAATAGTAGGGTTATGGGGCTGGCTGGGGCTGGGGTTTGGCGTCGTTGGCATCAGCTTGCTGGGGTTGCCCAAAGCATGGATTTTAGGGCTATTGCAAGGCGATACATCGGCGATCGAGTTCGGCGAAGATGTCGTACAACAGCTTTTTCAGAATGGGCAGTGGTTAATGTTGCTGGCCGCGTTGTCGATGGCCGTTGGCACAATTTTAGTGCGGTATGTTAGCCGACATGCTGATCCGGTAATAGCGACTGGGTGGCATATGATTTTGGGCGGCGTGCCGTTGTTTGTGGGTTCTGCTGTGTGGGAAACACAGCCTTTTGTCCATTTAACGACCTCGGATTGGTTGGCGCTCAGCTACTCTACTATTTTTGGTAGCGCCATCGCCTATGGGCTGTTCTTCTACTTTGCCGCCCGTGGAAACCTGACCAGTTTGATCTCGCTAACGTTTTTAACTCCGGTCTTTGCCTTGCTATTTGGCAACTTATTTTTGGGAGAAGTTTTAAATTCGGTACAGTGGATAGGGGTAGGATTAACGCTTATTAGTATTTATTTAATTAATCAACGGGAACACCTGCTTCAACGGTTCAAGCAAGATCAATCGACTGAACGACAAGGATCTAAATCATCTAACTTAAATGGTTTGAAACCTAGCGAGATGGAACCAGACCCTCGATCGATGGCACAGACTCAACCTATCACGCTAGAAGTAGAGTCAGAATTTTCTTCAAGATCTTGAAGGTGAGGAATGAGGTTCGATGAGTAATTGGCTCGATGACTAGGCTGATTGCAATATCACTTAAACGTAAGCAATAGACTTAAACGTAAGCATTTAGACAGTCCACAGAAGCGTCAATTTATTACCAGCACTTTTTATTGCCAACACTTTAAGATTTACCAACACTCTTTGCCTTCTGCCTTGCCTATCCTGAACGAACACGGTGAAATAGGAAGTTGTGGAACAACAAGTGGCCTTCTCAACCCCGCTTCGGTTCCTCTACTAGAGATAGGCAAGAATGAAAATTCTGATTGTTGAAGACGATAAATTGACGGCTGAGGGACTAATCGTTGCCCTAGGCAACCAAAACTACACGATCGAGGTGGCAGCCGATGGCGAAGCGGCCTGGACACTCGTTGAGTCCTTTGCCTATGACTTGATTGTGCTGGATATCACATTGCCCAAATTGGATGGAATTTCGCTCTGTCAGCGATTGCGATCGCACGGATACCAGATGCCAATTCTGCTATTGACTGCTCGCAGTAGTAGCCATGACAAAGCGATCGGGTTAGATGCCGGAGCCGATGATTATCTGGTTAAACCGTTTGATCCAGAAGAGTTGTTGGCTCGAATCCGCGCATTATTACGCCGCAATCAAGTCATGGGTCAGTCGGTGTTGACATGGGGCCTTTTGCAGCTTGATCCACAAAGCTGTGAGGTCAGGTATGGAGAACAACCCGTCCCACTAACTGCTAAAGAATACGCCATTCTAGAACTATTTTTGCGACATTCTCGGCGTGTGTTTAGCTGTGGGGCAATCCTGGAAAATATTTGGTCGTTTGCAGAGATTCCTAGTGATGAAGCCGTTAGAACCCATATTAAAGGTCTACGGCAGAAGCTGAAAGCGGCTGGAGCACCAGCTAATTTTATTGAAACGATTTATGGCATTGGCTATCGACTCAAACCATTGGAGAGAGATGTGGGGAGTCGAGAGCAGGGAACGGGCTTGAATCATGAAGCTCGATCGAATGGAACGGGAGAAGATCGACAGGCAACCAGTGTTGCAGAGGCAGAGCAGCAGGCTAGATCTCAAACATTGGCGGCGATCGCAGAGGTATGGCAACGCTTTCAACCACGAGTGTGTGAACAAGTGGCTGTTTTGGAACAAGCGGTAGCGGCTCTCAGCCACCATACGCTATCTGAGGAGTTACGGCAGCAAGCAGAGCAAGAGGCACACACATTGGCGGGGTCGCTGGGAACGTTCGGCTTCGAGCAAGCTTCGCGTCTAGCCCGTTTAATTGAGCAGCAATTTCAGCACCCCTTGCCTTCGATCGATCGCCTTCATCCTAACCAAATTCGACATCTCGAACAGTTAGTCACAGCGCTACGTCAAGACCTTGAAGCGACCAATACTCATCAACCTCCGTCATCACACCCGTCAGCTACCCTGCCCAATGCATCACTAGATGCACAACAGTCCAAAATCTTGATGGTGGACGACGATCTGCAACTGTTGATGACCGTTAGGACACTCTTGCATCCATGGGGGCTATACGTCACAACCTTGGACAATCCCAATCAGTTTTGGAAAACCCTGGAAGCAACTGTTCCAGATTTACTGCTCCTGGATATCAAAATGCCGGAAATTAGTGGTATTGAACTATGCCACATTGTGCGCAATGATGCCCGTTGGGGTGGACTGCCGATCGTCATCTTAACGGCTCATAATGATGCCGACACGATCAATCAAGTGTTTGCAGCGGGTGCGGATGATTTCATCAGCAAACCGATTGTGGGTCCAGAATTGGTGACTCGCATCATTCATCGCTTGGAACGCATGAAATTACTAGAAAACTTATCGTCACGGCACCAACAGGAAGTTGCCGATCGACAAAGGTCTGAAACATCATTGCGAAAAGTAAAAGATGAATTAGAAATGCGCGTAGCAGAACGAACGGCTGAATTGGTTAGCGTCAATGAACGTCTCCGGGCTGAACTCAATGAACGTAAACAAATTGAAGACGCGTTGAAGATATCTCAAGCTCGCTTTTCTGGCATTTTAGAGATTGCTGATGATGCCATTATTTCGGTAGATAGACAGCAGCGAATTACGCTATTTAATCAGGGTGCAGAAAAGATTTTTGGCTACACGGTACAAGAGGCGATCGGACAACCCTTAGACTTGCTGTTACCCCGTCGCTTTGCAAACGCACACCGACAGCATGTCGCTGATTTCGGTCAGTCTGCTAATGAGGCACGCCGGATGGGAGAACGTCGCGAGATTTTTGGTCGTCGCAAAAATGGCGAAGAATTTCCCGCTGAAGCCTCTATTTCTAAACTGGAATTGAAAGGTGAAACAATTTTTACAGTAATTTTACGAGATACAAGCGATCGCAAAATTGTTGAACGTATGAAAGATGAATTTATTTCCATCGTTAGCCATGAGTTGCGAACACCGTTAACCTCTATCCACGGATCGCTGAAAATGCTGACCAGTGGTTTGTTAGATGCTGAGCCGAACACTGCAAAACGTTTACTGGATATTGCTGTTGATAGCACTGAACGATTAATTCGATTGATTAATGATGTGCTGGATGTTGAGCGTATTGAATCAGGAAAGGTAACGATGAACAAAAATACTTGTAATGTTACCGATTTAATGAATCATGCAGTGAACGTAATGCAGGCAATGGCTGAAAAATTTGGAGTGACGCTATCAGTTTCCTCGCTGCCAATCACTGTATATGCTGACAGCGATCGGATTATCCAAACGCTGACAAATCTGTTAAGTAATGCCATCAAGTTTTCGCCACCTGGTGCAACAATCTGGCTTTCCGCTACACGGAACACTGATCAAGTGTTGTTTCAAGTCAAAGATCAAGGACGCGGCATCCCAGCCGACAAACTTGAAACCATCTTTGAACGCTTTCAACAAGTAGATGCGTCTGATTCTCGCAATCACGACGGCACAGGCTTGGGCTTGGCGATATGCCGCAATATTGTGCAGCAGCATGGAGGTCAGATTTGGGTAGAAAGTGTTGTCGGCAAGGGCAGCACGTTTTACTTCACGCTTCCGATTGAAAGCGGACTGGCTAATTCATAGTCAGGAGAGTCAAACAGCCCTAGGTTCTCTGCTCGTTCAAATGCTTGTTCTAACGTTTCGCCTTGGCGCACAGCAATGTGCATTAATACCATTGCCGCTGCTAATCTAGCACTACGGCTACACACCAAGATCGGTTTCGGCAGTTCATCAATTTGCTGAAGCACGATCGCCACAAGTTCTGTATTGATTCGTTTATGATTAATTGCAAAGTTAAGATAATATAATCCCAATCGTTCAATCTGTTGTTTCTCATTTATTAAATTATCGTTACTTAATTGTTGCAAATTTAATATCGATTTAAATCCAATTTCAGTTAGCTGTTGCAGTTCTTGCCAACTTATACAACCAGCGATCGCGAGTTCATCATTGATTTGTCTGACTACTTCCATCCCTACCTCCCAAATTGCCTATCGCGATCGAATCTGGAATTAAGTTCTATACCTCAAAGTAAGCAAACAACGTGAGAAAGTTGTGAGGAAAAGTAGAACCGGAGAAAGATAAATGTTACAACTTGTGAATGGTTTGGCAATCTCTGGATCTCATAGGCTCCATCCCAAGGTTTCTGCGACTTGGCTAGCTAACTGAAGGGGATCAAAGGGTTTGGCAATGGCTCCTTGCACGCCTAACTCATCGTAGCGTTGCCGATCAGCCGCTTGCACCTTCGCGGTCAGCAAAATCACTGGAATTTGACAAGTCGCTGGATTTGCTTGTAACTGCTGAAAGGTCGTGGGGCCATCCATATCGGGCATCATCACATCCAATAGAATGGCATCGGGGCGATCGGCGTCTGCCTTGGCAATGCCTTCACGTCCTGAACTTGCTGTTGAAACCTGCCAACCCGCAGTAGTGCGTAAGCAAATCTGGGTAATTTCTTGAATATATTGTTCGTTGTCAATTACGAGAATGTGTTTAGTCATGAAAGCCTACACTCGCACTTGAACAGTGATACTGAGTATAAGTCGAGTATAGATTGAGTATAAATTGTTGAACGATCGCCTTGAAGTGGCTCGAATCGGAAATGTCATTGCTGAGTGCCTGATTGGGCAAAATTAGCCGCCATAATCACTCATAATCCCTGACAGGTTAAGCTGAGTTAAACCGTCTAGGATTTAATTATTTGATTTTCAACTATTTATGGCGTTGTTGGATAAGCGATCGCGTTGAGGTCAGGTTTCAAGATGGTATGCATAGCGGCGATCCCTCTGATTTGGTGCGTCGCTGAGTGAGAGAAGACTGGTGCTTCAGGCAGTGAGACGAGGAGTGGATGCGGCTGACTCCTTGGGTGTGTCTTCGCAGCAAAAGTCTGGTTTAAGATTCATCTGGTCGCCGTTTGGGGCATGGGTTGGGAGTGATTCAGCCGGCAGGTGCTTACATAGCTGATCAAGACGCTCGCTCAGCACATCCAAACGACGCTCTAAAAAGATAGTCCGCTGGTCAATCCGGCTATCAATTCGCCCCCAATCAAGCGGCGGAATGGTTTCAGGGGATTCTAGTTGCTGGTGCACGATCGCCATCAGCCACTCCTCTAGGGTTTGACCCGATTGATCGGCTTTGGCTTTGGCTGCTCGATAAAGGTCTGGTGGAAATACGAGTTTGATTTTTTTGTCCATTGTGCCAGTCCTGTTGGTTAGCTCCTGATAACTACGTCTTGACTGAAGCCCGATTTCATGCCATCTACAGCAGTCTTTCATTAGTATCCGCAATCCTGCGGAGTCACTGTAGGTGCTTTACACCAACTTTAAGAAATGGTGAAAATTTGGCGTCCGTAGAACTACGTTTTTCGATCGTGATGCTCCTGCCAGTTTCGATCGTGATGCTCCTGCCAGCGGTTCATCCATTTGGAGGACGTTGCCGATTGAGTGATTGGGTCACTCTAAGGATGGGAATGGTATCGAAAGATAGCAAAGGTATCTTGACCATCCGTCTAGCATCCCGCACCAAACCCATATAAGCCAATATTTATGCTTGAACCTATGCGTTAGTGCCTTGACATTTGTAGGATAAGAGTCATGCAGCCTGGGATTTTTACTCGTGTAATGAAAATTGATCAGCGACGGACTTCAACCCCGACTCAGGCTAAATTAAGATGTCTTGTGGTGATTGGAACAATCGCGTTGGCTTACTTGCTGACGGCACGGCTGTCGCTGGCAGTGTTGAATTTAGGCTCTAGTGCATCTCCGGTTTGGCCACCCGCTGGAATTGCGTTAGCGGCACTAGTGTGGGGCGGACAATCGGCAAGTCTTGGGGTTGCTTTAGGAGCGCTGTTGTCTAACTACACACTGGGAGTTAGCTGGCAATTGTCTGCTGGATCAGTAGTAGGTACAACTTTACAGGCGATCGTAGGAGAGAGTCTACTGCGTCGCTATCGTTTCCGGTCAAGCATGGAACGGTTGAGCGATGTTCTGAGTTTGGCGATCGTGGTTCTGGTGTCTCCGTTGGTCAATGCCACCATTGGAACACTGAACGCTGTTTGGGTGGGTCACTTTGGCTGGGACAGTGCGGCTCAAAATTGGTGGACGATTTGGCTAGGGGACGGTATGGGAATTCTCGTTGTCACCCCTTGTTTATTGACATTTCGGCACTGGCTGTATCAAGAGCGCTGGCAAGAGGTTTTGTGGCGAAAGCAACGTAGCACTCCCTCCAAGGTTTCAAGTTTTGCCAAAAAATTTCACTATTTTCTTCATTGGTTTAGTTCATGGGCTGCTTTGTCGGCTGAAAATCAACCGCGTGTTCTCAATCGGTTAGAAGATTTACAACTTGCCGCAACCAGTCGATCGCAGACCGAGCGCTGGCTATGGCTCGGCTCGTTAATTGCGGTGAGTTGGATTGTGTTCTATTCTCAACCTACCCAAGCAACAGCCCTTTATCCGATTGAATATTTCCCATTTCCATTTGTGATGTGGGCCGCGTTGCGGTTCGGGCAATTTAGAGCGGTCTTAGCCAGTTTTATTTTGTCGGTGATTGCCATTAGTGGCACAATTCTCGATCGCGGCCCGTTTAATGCGAAAGCAACTAATTCTAGCCAGGAAATTTTGCTGTTGCAGGCGTTCATCGGAGTTATCACAATTACCGCCTTGATTTTAGCGGCCGTGATGGCAACTCGGCAGGCGGCTGAACGACAATTGCACTTGACGGCTGAGCGTAACCGTTTGTTGAGTGAGATGGCGATGCGCATTCGTCGATCGCTGGACTTACATGACATTTTGCAAACAACCGTCGAAGAAGTACGGCAGTTTTTGCAGGCCGATCGGGTGTTTTTCAGCCAATTTGATGCACAGGGACAAGCCCAAGTCGTTGCAGAATCGGTCGCACCCGGCTGGACATCAACCTTGGGCTGGACTTGTCCTCCATCGGACTATCAGGAAATTCAAGCGCTGTTTGCTCAAGATCCTATTAAAGTGGCGCATGACACGGCGCAGGAAGAGATTTCGCCGTTGGTGAAGCAGTATCATGAGCGGTATCAAGTGAAGGCTGGTATGGCGGTTCCCATTTTGCTAACTGCACAGGCGTCTCATCAGGGCTTGTGTACGTCGGCCGATCGCCTTTCCGGTTCTTCAGGACCACAACTGTTGGGGCTATTGGTTGTGAATCAGTGTTCAGGACCGCGTCAATGGCAGCCGCTCGAGATTGAACTATTAGAACAACTGGGAACACAAGTCGCGATCGCCATTCAGCAGGGAAAACTCTACCAACAAGTGCAAGATCTCAATACGAATTTGGAACAGCAAGTAACTGACCGGACTTTACAATTGCAAGCGAACATGACCGAACTGGAAGAGTTAAACCAATTGCGAGATGTTTTTATTCATGCGATCGCCCATGACCTTCGCACCACGGTAATGGGTAGTCTCATGGTACTTAAAAATATCCAGAATCAACCCGGCGATGAAAAGGTAGCAATTCCTCGTAATTTTCTAGAGCGAATGATTCAATCGGGCGAAATTCAACTATGCAAACTCAATTCCCTTTTAGAAGCCTATAAAAATAAAACTGAAGGCATTGTCATTCATTCACAACCAGTGGCTTTGCCATCGCTGATTGAAACCATTCTTTCAGATCTAAAAGCGTTTTTCGATCTCAATCAAGCTCAAGTTATCAATCACATTCCTGCTGACTTGCCAAACATCATTGCTGATTGGGAACAGTTGGAGCGGGTTTTTCGGCATTTGTTGGTGAATGCAGTGAAGCACAATCCTCCGGGTGTGCAGGTGATATTGCAAGCCACCGTGGAGGGCGATCGAGTGCGCTGTATCGTAGCAGATAATGGCAAGGGCATCAGTTCCAGTCAATGTGAACGTTTATTTGACCTCAGCATTGGCAATCAGCAGGAGCGGCAGCTAACGGGAATTAGTTTGGGGTTATATCTTTGTCAACAAATCGTTACGGCTCATGGCGGCAAGATTGGGGTGACGAGTCAACTAGGCAAGGGGTCGCAGTTTTGGCTGATGCTGCCGTGTTTGGGAAGTCGGGAATAGAGAATAGGGAGTCGGGAATCGGGGGGCGATCGTTATCCGACGTTGTAGGGGCTGGGGATGCATTCAAGGGTTTGAAAGACGGCTTCAGCGTTGCGTTCAGCGTCTTGCCCGATGGTAACTAAGATGGTGATGTAGTTACTTTGGTTACGATCGACGTTCATTTCGTATTTCATGGCGGGGACTTGGGCGGCTTGTTCAGGCAGTGTCAGCTTGCCCGTTTGAATGGTGACAGGGGCGATCGCGCCACAAAACTCGCGATATTCTGTCTGACTTTGCTCGACTTCAAAGGCTCCCTGTACTTGATAGGAGAATGAGAAGCCCGAGAAGAATTCGCTGGTGGCTTCTCGCTCAATTTCTAAGGTTTCTTGGCTGACTGGAATTTGCGCTACTAATAGCTCTACGGTGGGTAGAGGATCATCTGTAACTGGAATGGTATCCCCTTGCAGGATGGTGTTGCTAGTAACGACTGCCACTCTGGCCCCGCCTAAATTGGTGCCAAATACGCCTTGAGAACCGCCCGGAATACTGTAGGTGAGAATGCTGCGGGCGATCGCCTCGGAACGACCGGGATGAAAGGCATTATTCAAGGCTTTGACTCCCAATCCTGCTAACCCAATGGCGGTTAGCAACACGGCTCCGGCAGCAATGCCAATTGTTTCCCAAATGCTCACTGAGTATTGTGGCATTGAATCCGGGGATGGCTGAGAGGACTCGAACGAAGGCATAAGTTGTGGATGATGTGGTGCTCGGGGTTCTCTCCTCTTGTATAGCAGATGAAGAGAGTGAACGATCGACGTTTGCTCCGCTAGCCGATCGCCACAGGTTGTGGAATAGCGCCGGTCATCCGTTTGAGGTAATCGATTAGGTTTTCCAGTTGTTGATCAGCTTTCAGCACGCCCAAGCCGCGCACGGTAACTTTACCAGGGGTATAAACAAAGCGGGTTTTCAGGTGGTCTGGCAGGTTATCTTTCAGCAGGTTCCAGGCGGGTTCCTCCATGGGTGTTTCTAGAACCACATGCTGCTTGCCGTCTGGTTTGATTCGACTAAACCCAAGGGACTTGGCAATTTGCTTCAGTTCCATAATTCGCAATAGTTGTTGCGCGGCGGGTGGAATGGCTCCATAGCGATCGTTCCAATCAGCAGCAATTTGGGTCAGTTCTCGCTGGGAATGGGCGGAAGCGACGGCGCGGTAGGCACTCATTTTTTGGTCGAGATCGGGAATGTAATCCGCGGGAATAAAGGCCGTCAAGTTGAGATCGATCTGGGTATCATCAACTTGGGGAATTTCCTGTCCGCGAATTTCTTTGATCGCTTCTTCCAACATTTCCATGTATAAATCAAAGCCGATCGCGTTCATCTGCCCGGATTGTTCCGCTCCTAGCAAATTGCCGACACCACGAATTTCCATGTCGCGCACGGCTAGTTGATAGCCTGACCCCAGTTGCGTAAACTCTTGAATTGCTCGTAACCGCTGTCGAGCTTGCTCGGTGAGTTGGTTTTGCTTCGGGAAAAATAGCCATGCGTGAGCCTGAATGCCAGCCCGCCCAACCCGCCCGCGCAATTGATACAACTGCGACAAACCAAACTTTTGGGCGTCTTCAATCAGGATTGTGTTGACGCGGGGAATGTCTAACCCCGATTCGATGATGGTAGTGCAAACCAAAATATCGGCGTCGCCATTGCTGAAGGTGAGCATGGTCGCTTCCAGTTCGCCTTCTTGCATCTGACCATGGGCGATGGCAATGCGAGCACTGGGAACCATTTCACGAATACGACCCGCTGTTTCTTCAATGCCTTCCACACGCGGCACAACATAGAAGATTTGCCCACCGCGATCGAGTTCCTGCCGAATGGCGGTGCGCACCACTTCCCCATCATAGGGAGCCAGATGGGTTTTAATTGGGCGACGAGACGGCGGTGGTGTGGTAATCAAACTCATCTCTCGTACCCCCGACAGCGACATATACAGCGTGCGCGGAATCGGCGTAGCGCTAAGGGTCAGCACGTCTACCTGAGTTTTCAGTGTTTTAATCTTTTCTTTCTGGTTAACACCAAACCGCTGTTCTTCATCTACTACCAGCAAACCCAGATCTTTAAATTGCACACCTTTACCCAACAATTGATGCGTGCCCACCACCACATCTAATTCCCCAGTCGCCAGCCGTTGTTGAATCTCTTTGCGTTCTTCAGCCGTGCGGAAGCGATTCAGTAAGCCTACTTGAATGGGATAGGGGGCAAACCGTTCTTTGAGGGTGTGATAGTGCTGCTGTGTCAGAATGGTGGTAGGAGCCAGCAGCGCCACCTGCTTGCCAGCCGTAATTGCCTTGAAAATGGCGCGGATTGCCACTTCGGTTTTGCCAAACCCTACATCGCCGCACACTAGTCGATCCATTGGACGCGGGCTTTCCATATCGCGCTTCACGTCCTGAATTGCCTTCAGTTGATCTGGGGTCGGCTGATAGGGAAACGAATCCTCCATTTCTTGCTGCCACGGAGTATCGATCGGGTAAGCAAAGCCTTGCTGTTGCGCCCGTTGGGCATAAAGTTGGAGCAGATCAAACGCTACTTTTTTGATGGCTTTGCGAACTTTGCTCTTGGCTTTTTCCCATGCTTTCCCCGACATTTTATTTAGTTCGGGCGCCTCACTACCCGTACCGCGATAGCGCGATAGCGCATTCAACTGATCGGCCGCCACCCGCAGCAAGCCATCTGCATATTGCAGCACCAAATATTCGCGGGTTTCATTGTTAATCGTTAGACTTTCCAGCTTCAAAAATCGCCCCACCCCGTGATTGCGATGCACCACATAATCGCCCAGTTCTAGCTTATTGGGGTCAACTTGCTTCGAGGCGGCTTGCCGTCGCTTGCGAACATAAGTGGGTGTCGCCAAGGTATGCTGACCAAAAAACTCGCGATCGGTGACAACCACCACGCGAAACGTCGGCAGAATGAAGCCTTCTAGTTCCGCTAGTCCTGAATATTTCACCGCCACGGGCGTCCGCTGAGCTTGCAACTTATCAATCGCCGGATAATCGCGAGGATTTGGTACAAACTGAGCCGGACAGTCGTGTTCTTGCAGCAACGCCACCGATCGAGACGGTTGCGCCGACACCAACCAAATTGAAAAGCCTCGATCGCGCTCTTGCCGCAGCGTTTCTGCCAACCTAGCAAACTGATGTGGAATCGCCGGAACTGGACGACTCGACAGATTTAACCCATTGCCCTCCTCCGCCAATTCCGATAAATAAAGGCGATCGAACTGTTCGAGAGCAGTTAACGATTCGGTAAACGATCGATGGATAGGGGGGATTGAGGGTTGGGAGTTAGGAGTTTGCTCTTCTCGACTCCCGACTCCCGGCTCCCGATTTCCCAATTCCTGCCATTGTTCTTCAGCATATTCAAACCACCGATCGCTGTGAGCGCGGCATTGTTCGGGTTCGTCAATGGCAACGAGTGTGTCGCTCGGCAGGTAGTCCAACAGAGAGACAGGACGATCAAACGCTAAACCTAAAAATCGCCGCATTCCCTCCAACGGCGTGCCTGCCTGCAATTGCTCTAGCTCTTCGGGAGTGAGTAGAGACCCTAGAGATTCGAGTGTTCCCGTTGCCCTTAGCCCTTGCAGAATCAGGGGACGAAAATCGGTGGCCGTTAGTAGCAGCCGATCGACGTTATCGAGCGATCGTTGGGTGGACGGATCAAACTCGCGGATTTGATCGAGTTCATCACCAAATAGTTCCAAGCGCACTGGCAACTCAGACGCCACCGGAAACACATCAATGATGTCTCCGCGACGACTCCACTGTCCCTCCATTTCCACCAACGGCACGCGATCATAGCCCAAGTGCGCCAATTGCTGACTCAAATCTTCCAGATCCAGTTCCATGCCCCGCTGCAAGGTTAAGCAGTAGGGACGAAACGCCTCCACGGGTGGTAAATGCGGTTGCAGCGCTCGGGCCGTGGTGACAATGGCAAAGGTCGAGGGTCGGAGGTTTGTAGCATCAGCGTCAGGTTTATCTGCTATTGTTTCGCCTTTCTCCTTGGTTAAATCAGCCAGGACTTGTAGTTGTCCCCAAGTCATTTCCGATTCCGAGTCAAACGGTTCGTAGGGGGACGCCTCCGAAGTGGGATAAAAATGCAACGTTGCCCAACCCATCGCTTCTAATTGGGCCGCCCAGCGTCCGGCTTCCTCGAGTGTGGCCGTGACAACCAGCAAAGGCCGCTTTTGGGCTTGGGCTAAGGCAGATGCCACCAGTCCCTTGGGCAAACGAGAGATGCCGTTTAGCTGCAAGCAATGCTGTTGGTCAAGTTTGGACAACAGTTCGGTCGTGAGGGGCAAGCGTCCCAAGGCACGAGTGATGGAGGAGAAGGCCATACGCTCTGGAATCGGTGAAAAATTGGAAGGTTGAGGGGAAATGATACAGCAATTTACTAATGTTTACTATTCTAAAAGCTGTTTTTATGGAAGATGGGTCGATCGCAAGGCAGATCCTATCTCGGCAAACTTCTCGACAAAGGATTTTTTTCTTTGAAGAGAATGCTACCTTGCTTATATCTCTCAGTCCGATCGGTTAAGTTCCAACCTGTACTTTGCTGCCGCTATGTCTTCTCAAATTGTGATCATTTTGCTGCTCATTTTGGCCAATGGGCTGTTTGCGATGTCGGAGATGGCAGTTGTGTCGGCACGCAAAGCTCGACTTCAGGAACTAGCGGCTCAAGGCAACACCAACGCTCGCACCGCCTTGAGTTTGGCCGAGTCGCCCAATCGGTTTTTGGCGACAGTGCAAATTGGCATCACTATGATTGGAACCCTAGCTGGCGCCTTTGGAGGAGCCACCTTATCTGAACCATTAGCCGCCCATATTGCTCAAATTCCCGGCTTGCAACCTTATAGTGAAACGATCGCCTTTGGAACTGTTGTAGTGCTCATTACCTACCTTTCGCTGATTCTGGGCGAACTGGTTCCCAAACGGCTAGCTCTGAATAATCCCGAACGAATTGCTGCATTTGTGGCGGCTCCGATGCTATGTATATCGGGCATTACTGGGCCGATCGTATCCTTATTGAGCATTTCAACCGAGTTCGTTTTAAAGCTGCTGCGCGTCAATCCTCATACTAACGAACCCCTGGTTACGGAGGAAGAAATCAAGATTCTGCTGCGCCAAGGAGCCAAAGCTGGGGCCTTTGAGGCAGCCGAGCAAAACATGGTAGAGCGGGTGTTTCACCTAGGAGACCAACAGGCTAACGCCTTGATGACCCCCCGCCCCGATATTTGCTGGCTCGATCTCAACGATCCAATGGAAGTCAATCGACAAAAAATGATCGATAGTCACCATAGCCGCTTTCCAGTCTGTCAAGAAACACTCGACAATGTACTGGGGGTGGTTCATGTCAGCGATGTGCTCAACCGCAGCCTGTTGGGAGAACCGATCGATCTTACGGCTATGCTGCGCCAACCCTTGTTAATTCCTGAAAGCACCCGCGCCCTGAAAATCCTAGAGCTATTTAAGCAATCCGGCACTCATATTGCCTTTGTGGTAGACGAGTATGGTGTGATTCAAGGACTCGTCACTCTTAATGATGTGATGGAAGTGATTATTGGTGATGTCTCATTTGTCGATCAGCCCCAGGAGGCCGATGTTATCCAGCGTGAAGACGGGTCGTGGCTCCTCGATGGCATGTTGTCAATTAACGAAATTAAAGAGGTTTTGGACTTAGAACACTTGCCCGGAGAAGCCCGGGGTAATTTCCAAACCTTGGGTGGTTTTATGATCACAAACCTTGGTCGTATTCCCAAATCCTCTGATCATTTTGTTTGGGATGGATTTCGCTTTGAAGTCATGGATATGGACGGCAACCGAGTCGATAAAGTGTTGGTTGTGCCGCCAGAAATGGGCAAGCAAGGAACCAAGGATGAAGAATGAATGCGATGCTGAGTATTTCTGCGGTCAGATTCATACCGTAATTCAGTCATGCCCGGTCTATCTTCAGGGAGATTGGTAATTTTAAATTGGTTTGATATCGTTTGTTTCAATACATTAAGCGATCGTCATTGAGTTAACTTGTGTAGATTAACCACTAATCTATTTAGAATTATTCTTGCAGATCCAAGAGGTTCATGTCAGCTACGCTCAATTCTTACCTTCTTTAGCAGATTCCCAATAAGGCTTAAGCTGTAAGCGCAGCCGCAATTCGCACCTCTAGGTTGATGCTAGATCTTCGATCGCCAAGTTGATAGATACTTTGTATTGCAATTAATAAAAATAACCTAGCTGAAGGAGTACTACATGGGGTCTCTATCTGAGTTGACGCTGCCGATTCAAGATCCCGTTCTTATTTTTGGGATTTGCATGACGGCTATTTTGGTCGTGCCATTGCTACTGGAGCGTATTCGTCTTCCTGGCATTATTGGTCCCATTCTGGCAGGAGTATTATTAGGTCCCAGTGTATTAAACGTTTTAGAGAGAGGACAAGCGCTGGAACTGTTAGGGGCGGTTGGGCTGCTATACATCATGTTTCTGGCGGGTTTAGAAATTGACATGGGTCAGTTTCTGAAACACCGCAATCGCAGTTTAGTGTTCGGCAGTATCACCTTTCTCATTCCCCAAGTGCTAGGAACAATCATTTTTCGATATCTGCTTGGGTTTGATTGGGCCGCCGCAATTTTGATTGCTAGCATGTTTGCTTCACATACGCTGGTTCCCTATCCAATTATCAGCCGATTGGGAATTTTGAAGAATAATGCGGTTGTAACAACGGTTGGAGGAACCATCTTTACCGATACGATCGCACTGCTGATTTTGGTTGTGATTGCGCGATCGGTGCAGGGCGAACTCAATGCCATGTTTTGGTTCAGCCTTACCCTGTCGATGATCATTTACGTTGCAGCAATTCTTTATTTTTTGCCACGACTGACGCGCTGGTTTTTTCGCAATGTCGGTGATGGAGGACGCAGTGAATTTCTGTTTGTTGTTGCCATTGTGTTTCTGTGTGCCTTTGCGGCGAAAGCCGTTGGTACGGAGGCTATCCTGGGCGCATTTTTGGCTGGACTCACATTAAATCGATCGATTCCTGAACGTAGTCGCTTAATGAGCCGCATTCAGTTCTTTGGCGATACGTTTGTTATTCCCTTTTTCCTACTATTTATTGGTCTATTAGTGGATGTTTCTGTGCTTTTAAGTGGAGCACAAGCTTGGATTGTCATGATTGCCATGCTCTCCACGAACGTTGGCACAAAGTTTATCGCGGCCAAATTAACTCAGCGCATTTATAACTACACCAATCCCGAAATGTGGGTCATGTTTGGCTTATCCACCTGTGAAGCCGCCGCTACATTGGCTGCTGCCTTGGTTGGATATGAGTTGAACATTATTGGTGACGATGTGTTGAACGGGGTTGTGTTGATGATCTTTGCCACCTGTGTGCTTGGCCCGTCGATCGTAGAACGATTTGGGCGAGAAATTGCCAAGCAAGAACAAGAGCGACCCTATGAACCGCGCGAGGCCCCACAGCGAATTTTGGTTCCCTTGGCGAATCCGGCTACGTCAGAAACGCTGATTGATATTGCTGCCATGTTACGCGATCGAGGGTCTGAAGAAATGGTGTTTCCCTTAACAGTAGTAGCTGAGCGGCACGACTCTAACACTGAAAGTAATGTGGCAGGGGCAGAGCGGTTATTAGCTCATGCCGTGGTTCATGCCGCCGAGATTAATTTGCCAATTAATCCAGTGACTCGTGTGGCAGCCAATCCGGCTTCTGGAATTGTCGATGCTGCGACAGAACGCCGCATCAGTGATATTGTGATTGGCTGGAACGGTGTTCGGTCTACTCCACAGCGAATTTTTGGCGGCGTAATTGACCAGATGTTAGAGCAGGCGAATCAACAAATTTTAGTTTGTCGCTTAACTCATCCCATCAGTACCTTTAGGCGTGTTGTGGCTATTCTACCCGCCTTGAGTGATCACAATCCCAGCTTTTACGACGCTGTACGTACCCTGAAACATCTCACCGCTCAAGTTGGTGAAGAATTACAAGTGGTAGTAGTTGATGATGATCTCGATCGCTATAAACACCATTTCGATGCAGTCAAGATCGATGTCAAAACGAATCTCATTAAAACTAACTGGCGCGAGCTAAAAGGAACCCTATCAACCACCATTACAGATACCGATCTAGTCATCTTAGTAAGCGCGCGTCAGAAAACAGTTGCGTATACAGGCGAACTGAAGCGTCTGCCTAGAGAACTGGCCGATCTGCAACTGAGCTTCATTGTGCTCTATCCGTCCGAGCGCGAAGTTACAAGCTACAGACCGCTGAAACCGCATGGATTACCGGAAATCTTAGCAGAAGAGCGGGTTTTGCTAGATCTAGCGACTCCTTCGTATGAGAAAACGGTGGAAGCCCTACTGAGTACTGCCATACCGAAAGAAGACAAACGGCATTGGTCGGTCCTGAAAGCGCTAGTATATGACGATGTGGGCTATGCCAGTGAGGTTCTACCAGGTGTCATCATTTCCCATGCGCGGGTACGCGAACTAAAGGAGACGATGATGTTTTTGGGTACTCACCCAGAAGGCGTCCGGCACGAAGGCAGCAACCAACCGATTCATGTAATTGTCTTACTGCTTAGTCCAGATCAAGTTTCTACCCCAGATCACCTGGCTCAACTTTCAGAAGTGGCGCGCTATTTCAGTCATGCTGAAGACAAAGATTTTGCAACGTTGGCCGGCTATCGATCAATCGAAGAACTGCGCCAATGGTTTAATCGGCGTGATGCGGCTGCCCCTGGAACTTCGGTACAATCGTTTTGATTGATTAGTTGAATTAATGACGCAGCCTTAAACGAAGAACTTGGATGAAAAAGTTGTGGATGGGTAGATAGATTCCACTCATCCACTCTTTGACTCAATCAACCGTCTAGTTTCAACAACTCAATTCAACCTACTCGATATCGCTACTCAATATCAATCGAAGTCGGTCGAGAACTAGAATCTGTGGGTGTGCCCATCACAGAAACGGCTTTGCGATAGTCGGCATAGAGGCGATCGCGCCATTGCCAGAAAGGTAAGTAGGCTGGATTGTCGGCCAGCCCAGGAACTCCCTTACCTTTTAAGGTTTCTGGTAAATCCAAATAAGGACCGGCTGGAAATTTCACATACATGCTGAGACCAGCTACTGCAAAATCAGCCAAGGTGGGTTGGTCAGAAATTAAGTAGGGTTGCTCAGATAGGAGAGTGCTCAAGCATTCCAAATTTTGCTGCATAGCAGTACGAGCGACTTTTAGCGCATCTCCGCCAAATCCAGCCCCACTTCCAAGCAGGTCTAGGGCTTCACGGGGCAGCGATTCTACAACAGATCTGAGAAAGCCCGGAGCCGTCGTAGGCAAAGCCGCACTGCGCAAATCTGGGTTTTGGCTAAACGCTCCTAACATGACCTTGCGGGCATTCATGCCGATCGACTCGTCGGCCCACTCTTCCATGAGTAAACAAAGCGCGCGCTGTTTTGGATCAGTGGGAAGGATGGGGCGATCGGGATATTGCTGATCGAGGTACAGAGCAATTCTGGTTGAATCGGCAATTACAGCCGCACCGTCCTTTAAGACAGGGACTTGCCGCTGTCCAGACAGTCTAAATAAATCAAGTTGCCCTATGCCGGGCGTTACTTCAACCTTGCGATAGGCTAACCCCTTGTAATCCAGGATTAAGCGGACTTTTTCACAATAGTGGGATAACTCAAACTGATATAGCTCCAACATTAGAAACCTCCTGGCACAACTGGCAGCATCTAGGATGATGATTGTTGCAGTAAGCAACGTAAAAACCTTACAGCATACGTTTTGCTATTACCAAGTTAAATCTGCCTAAAGGTAGAGAAGCGGTTGTAAGCCTGGCTACAGTTCAGAATTCCAAACCGAATCCCATGAGACTCATATAAACTTCCTATCAAAATTGCTCTGAAATTCGGGATACAGTTTCATTACAAGAGCGTCATAATACAGAGATTAAATTTACAATTCCTTTACAAAGGGAGGATGAACCTCAATGCAAACACTGAACTTCGCCAAACTCGCTAAGCGTGCAATCGGTCTTGCAAGCTTTGCACTGGCAGGCACAGCAGTTGCCCTTCCAGCAATGGCTCAAGTCGAGGGTTCACCCGTTGAGTCCCCGTCTGCCGAGGAAGTTCTAACTCCAGAAGCGACTGAGCTTTCCACTCCCGATGTCGTGGTTCCCACTGAAACAATTGAATCTGGTGCAGAAACTCTAATGCCGGATACTGAACCAGTTGATGCAACAACTTCTACTGAGGTTGAAACGGTTGATCCGGCTGAAACAATAGAAACAACCGAGACACCTGCTGAAACAGAAGAATTGGCTCCAACTGAAGCAGAAGCCCCCGCATCTGATGAACTGTCCCCTGAAACCACTGAAGCTCCTAACTCAGAGGCTCCTGGCATTGCCGCTGGTTCTGGTACGATCGTCGATGTTGCGTCTGCTAGTGATACCTTTGAAACCTTGGTTGCTGCGTTGACTGAAGCTGAACTGACTGAGGTATTGGCAGGTGAAGGGCCGTTTACTGTCTTTGCACCAACTGACGAAGCGTTTGACGCCCTACCCGAAGGAACTGTAGAAGCGCTGCTGCTGCCTGAAAACCGCGAAACCTTGGTGAAACTTCTCACCTATCATGTGGTTCCCGGTTCCATTACCTCGGATGATTTGTCTTCGGGAGATGTAGCAACGGTAGAAGGCAGCCCTATTACCGTGACAGTGGGCGAAGGAATGGTCATGGTTAATGAGGCTAGCGTTATCCAACCGGATATTCCTGCCAGCAACGGTGTCATTCATGCAATCGATCGCGTGATTCTTCCCCCCGATCTACAACCGTAGTGAGTGAACTGTTGTTGGTAACGGTCTCTCCAATCAAGTCTCTCATTGATTAATTAGGGTGTAGCTCAGCTACATCCTTTTTTATTTCAAAATCCTTCAGATTTTGTGAAACCGCTGAACCTCTCGCCATACCGTCAAGTTTAGCCCTCACCCTCAATTCCTCTGCTACGGTGAGCGCGGGACGTTGATCTGACTCCCGTTGCCCTGTTTAGGAGCAGGGGCTGGGGGATGAGGGCGGTTCGGGGTAAACGTGGCCGGACATTAATTTTTTATGTTTTGGGTAGCTTTGGTGATTACAGGTCAAACTGTCCGCTACAGATTGCCGATCGATTCATGCCAGAAACCCGCCTTGGCAATGATCCCCATCCATTCTGACAATAGATGGGTAGCACTAGATGAAACCCTAAACGAGTATTACTATGAGCACAGCTATGAACAACATGGATGACAATCACCAAAGTCCAGAATTTTGGGACGGACAAGGGTGCGCCTTGTGTGCTGGTGAACAATATGAGGACGCGATCGCAGCATTTAACAAAGCATTGGCTCTTGATCCTCGCTATTGCAAAGCTTGGAACAATCGCGGTAACGCCCTCTGTGGGATGAAGCGTTATGCTGAAGCATTAGCTGCTTATGATAAAGCTGTGGCGTTGCAACCAGACTATCATCAAGCTTGGTTTAATCGCGGCTTATTGTTGGCTGAAATCATGGCCTATGGCAATGCGCTAGAGTCCTTCAATCGAGCCATTGCAATTAGCCCCGATCCACGCTATTTGCATGCCAAAGCCGATATTTCGGTGAAGCAGCAGGTGTTTGCCTAAAAAATTTCATTGTTATCAGGAGTAGCATTTGCAAGCCGTTCCAATTTGGCTCGCTGCGGTTGCCCTATGGTCGTCTAAGCGGCAACGTGAGTCACATCCTAGCATCGTTGGACGGGTTCATAGTAGTCACCTCAATAGCTGGTTACTGCGGCGCTGCTGAATTCAAGTTGGATTTGCCTTCATCCCCACCCCTGCTCCCAAAGGAAGAAGAGAGCCAGATTGCTTCCTCGCTGGTTGGGAGCGGGCGAAGGTGAGGGGGCGGTCAGATTCATATCACAATTCAGCCACCGTTACTGCTTTTAACCTACGCCCGATTTTTCTGCGGTTGCCCAATCGCCGACCTCGACTAGTGGTGAATTGAAATGGTGAGACTTTAACCGATCTGCTAACCGAATTGCCATTGCCACAATCATCAATGTTGGATTAGCATGTCCAGCCGTGGGAAATATAGAACTTCCGGCGATAAATAATCCCTCTACTCCGTGCACTTGGCAGTTGGCATCCACAACGCCATCTTGAGGAATAGCTGACATGCGAGTTGTGCCAGTTGGATGGGCCCGTTCAATAAAATGTGATTGCCAGTTGTCGTCAGCATTGAGCCAATCAGCCAAGTCAGGTTGTGGCAGGCCCAGTCGTTGAAATTCTTGAACAATCAAATGGCTGAGCCGCTGCACCGATCGTCTTTCCTGATTACTAATTTTCCAATTAAGTTTCGAGAGCGGCATCCCCAAAGCGTCTTTTTGGTCAGACAATGTCACGCGGCTGTCTGGATCGGGTGGCTGTTCGGTTAAGCACCAAAGTTCAATGCGATCGGCTTTTGTAATAGGAGGACGATGTTTGACTTTGCGGCGATATAATCCGTGGGCAATATCTGGTAATTGCGACGCAACCGCGAGTGTGTCTGGATAAAGCGATCGAGACAGTCCTGTCTGCTTAATGCTCTTAGTCAGCCGCATAATAGCCTGCCACGGCTCATTCAAAGCTGGAAATACTTCCAAGTAAGCCGCACAGTTAAGCAACTGTTCTTTAGCCTGTAAGGCTGGACTAAGCGCCACGCCGTGCAGGTAAACATGCCGCTTTTGTGCATCATCTAACCAGTAATGTCCAAAGAGGTTTTGTACGGCGGCAGAGCGGCGAGGATTGAACGTTCCCAAGACACAGCCGGCATGATCCATTAAAAACCGACCAACCCGATCGTAATGATTGCCTACACCATTGGGAATATAGCGATTGGACGCTAGTAACAGTCGAGCATTTTCAATTCCACCGCAGCATAAAACAAACGCTTTTGCTTTAATCTGAGCACGCTTATGATGTAGCGTGGAAACCTCGATCGATTGCACCTGTTTACCGACAGAGTTGGTATTAATATGAGTCACATTTGCGTGCAGCAGCACATGGATATTGTCTGCAATAGGCGGTAAGAAACCACGTCCAAACCGAGTTGGTTCATTAGGGGTATTCGGATGTTTACTAAATTGCCAGAAGGCTGATTTTAATAATGTAGGATCGAGCGTGAGTCGGGGACGTTGTACGCCAAATTGTTTCCACAGACGCTCATCATAACAGTTTGGGCCTAAGCCTAGGTTATAACTGGCTCGTTCTAAATAGGGATTTAGTTCGTGTCTAGAAATGGGCCAGCCAGAGTAAGGAACCCAATCACGATGCTGAAAATCAATCTCATCAAACGGAGCACAGCGTCCAGTCCAAATATGGGAAGTGCCGCCCCAAATTCGGTAACGCAGAATCTCCTGCTGCATGACTCGCGGCACTCCTATGCTTTCAATGGCATACAACGTTTGAGTATCTGCGTCTTCCTTCAACCCTCCACTTTCAATAATCCAAACTTGGATATTAGTATTGGCAAACTCTTTGGCAATTGATAGTCCGGCCGGACCGCTGCCAACGATACACAGATCAGTTTCAATAACAACATCATTTTCTAATTGATTGAGATCGCTGAATTTCACTCAGATTTAGCTCCTCATTTGTCAAATTGATTATGAAAGAAATTAATATTGAACGCATCGTTAAGGAATTCGATCAGGTTTAGTACGTATAGGTACGCGCTATCAACTCGCTCCTGTCCCTTAAAATTTGGACAAGAACAAGAATGAGCGGCACCTGAACCTTGCACCTATGGTTGATGCGGTGGGGTTCATTAACCTGATGAAGAACGCAGCACAGATTGCTGTCTGTGGAAAATCCAGATAACCCTGAGACCACAACGTTGAGAAGCAGGGATCTTCCAGATGTATCGTCTGGCTTAGCCGTGCCCGTTGGCGTTTGAGCAAAGCGCAGCTTGGTGCTGCCTCTAGGTCAATACAGCGGTTCGGATCATCAGCCTAGAAAACTTGTGCTCTAGCCCCTTGATTTCTTCTTTCCTAGATATAAAGTGCTTTTCGGGTTATGCCTGTAAATACATGATTAAGCTCGAGAACCAGTCCATGTAAAAAAGATGAATTTTGGCAGACAGCCAATCACTTGCCACAAATTTCTAACTAGCGATTAGCGGCGACGATCTTGCAACCTTCGGTACACCGCTTTGATATCAACTTGGTGAGCGGCCAACGCCACTAAGGTGTGATAGAGCAAGTCCGCCACTTCATTAGCGATCGCCTCTTTATCATCATCCTTGAATGCCATTACCACCTCTGCCGATTCTTCGCCAATTTTCTTGAGAATTTTGTTATCGCCGCCTGCTAGCAGCTTGCAGGTATAGGACTCTAGGTTGGGATGATCTCGTCGATCGCAGATAACCGTATAGACCTGTGACAAGGTATCAGCGGGTGGGGCTTGAATTGTGCCTTCAACTTGATGAAAGCAACTGCGCTCTCCGGTGTGGCAAGCAATATCCCCAATTTGCTTAACCGTCACCAATAGGGCATCACTGTCACAGTCATAGCGAATCGATTGCACCTGCTGTACATGCCCCGATGTCGCTCCTTTGTGCCATAATTCTGAGCGCGATCGACTCCAAAACCAGGTTTGTCCGGTTTCCAACGTTTTCTGAAGCGACTCTCGATTCATCCAGGCCATCATCAACACTGTGCCATCCAAATAGTCTTGCACGATCGCTGGCACTAATCCCTGCTCGTTGTAGCGAATTTGTTCAACGGGAATTGCAGATTGAAACGACACAGAACAGGACAAAGATTCAGAAATTGACATGGCACTGGTGCAGGTACAGGGACGAAATCAATACGGACCCAAAAACAAAGGAAAATGTAATCTCATCAACTATCTCATTGACCATTATCAATGCTACTGACATCAAATGCTGTTCTTTACGCGATGTGCAACAATCTAGCTCTCACCTCCCCAACCCCTCCTCTTCCCTATCTGAGCGAGGAGGAGTCAGAGAAGCAGGGCTGGGGATGAGAGCAGTACAGGATTCCTCCACCTCTGCCAGACAAGTGGTACATCGTGTTTTCTTTACCAATGGATAAACTTGCGATAAGGATTACGAACTTTCATAAACGATCGCCCAACTCTTCAAACAGGGGTGATATGTTAATAATCAAGGCACAGGGGAAAGAACGAACTCCCCAAACACCACTAGATTCAAGCTTGTGCCTCCTGCTTAATCTAGACGCAGCGCTCAGTTTCGGTAGAAACATTCCATATTTAGACGTGAGAATTGCGCTTTAGCCATTATTACAATTGAGTTACCTCCTGAGGCAGCAAGCGCATCCACATTAGCTCATTCGTCTCCTAAAGAGACAGGGTGTTCTCCAAACGATGGGGTGTTGCGATTTTGTCCACCCACCTTGTAACTTTAACGGTTAGATTCAATCGCTTAACTACTTCTAATCGGGGTCTGGCACAAAGTCAGACCCAACTGTGTTTTAAATGGCGAGGTTAAATGGCGAAGGAGTCGGGGTTAACCTCCCGCCTCTCCTAGATTTAAGAGGTGCGGGCAAAACAGGCGCACATGCTATGCATAGGAAATAGGTTGCGTCTGCTCTAACCCCCGACGTCCAATTACTGGGATACCAACTCCGGTTGATAACGAATTCCGGCTTGCTGGAATCGATCGAGGGCTTGCTGAAGGCGCTCGAGGTCAGCAATCAGGCTGATGCGAACATAGCCCTCACCCCCCGCACCAAAGGCATTACCCGGTGTCACGACAACCCCCGTTTGTTGCAAGACAGAGAGAGCAAAGTCAGTGGAGCCAATTTCAGGCGGGCACGGAACCCACAAATACATCGTGGCTTTAGATTTGGGAATGCTCCAGCCTAGTTTTGACAGTCCGTCAATGAGAAAATCTCGCCGAGTGCGATAGCGATCTTGTACTGCGTTTAAATATACATCCGGCAGTTGCAGGGCGGTTTCTGCGGCGGCTTGCAATGCCGAAAAGATGCCATAGTCCAAGTTGGTTTTTAGCGTGCGCAGACTTTGAATAATATGGCGATTGCCTACCACAAACCCAACCCGCCAACCTGCCATGTTATAAGTTTTAGACATGGTGTGAAATTCGACCCCAATTTCTTTGGCACCGGGAATTTCTAATAGGCTAGTGGGGTGAAAGCCATCGAAGGCTAACTCGGCGTAGCAAAGGTCGTGGACTAACATGATCTCGTAGTGACGGGCGAAGTCCACAATCTCTTCAAACAATTCGCGGGGAGCGGTGGCAGTGGTGGGATTGCTGGGGTAGTTAAAGTAAAGCATTTTGGCGCGTCGGGCTACGGCATCAGGAATCGCCGATAGGTCAATTAACCAGTGATTCTCCGGTTTCAGCACTAGCGGATAAATTTCGCCGCCCGCAATCAATGGCCCGCGAAAGTGAGCAGGATAGGAGGGACTAGGCACTAAGACCACATCACCTGGATTGACATAGGCGATCGCCAAGTGAGTTAAACCTTCTTTCGAGCCAAGCAGAGGTAAAGCTTCGCTACTGGGGTCAAGCTTGACGGTGTAGCGGCGGTAGTACCAGTCGGTAATGGCTTGTCGAAAACTGGCGGTTCCTTCAAACGGCGGATAGCCGTGATTGGCTGGGTTTTGCAGCGCGGCGATCGCGGCTTCTACAACGGGTTGGGGGGTGGCACCATCGGGATTGCCCATCCCTAAATCAATCAAGTCTAACCCTTGTTCTCGTGCCCGGGCTTTTAGCTCATCTAATCGAGCAAACACATAGGGCGGCAGGGTGCTGAGGCGATCGGCGGGGGTAATCCAGTCAGGTGTCATGCTGTGTTCAAAGGGATGAGGTAGAAGATAGACAACGGAGTGAAGTTGCAATGACGATCGAGCTAGGGGAAGAATGGACGCGGTGACAAAACGCTGGGAGAAGTGACACTGTCTGTTTCTTGGCTGTGTCCTGCCTCTTGAAGTTTGGTCTCGCCCGTAGGAGCCGTAGTAGACACCATTGCCGCCATCAACTGTGTTGGTGTGACGTCAAAGGGAAGATGGTGAATATCAGACTGTGGCCGACAGGCCACTTCGGCCGATCGCTGCAAATCTGCTAACGTTACTTCCAGTAGTCCCAGATCCGCCAAATTCCTGGGTAAACCAATGTCACCATAAAAGCTCAGAAGCTGTTGACGTGCCGTCGCAGCCAGGCGGTTGCCCTGAATCATTTCCTCAAGGCGCAGTTGCACCAAAATGCCATAAGCTACCTTTTCGCCGTGCAGGGTTCCATGACTTTGAAGCAAATGAGTCAGACCATTGTGAACTGCATGAGCCGCCACTGTGCGACACTGTGCTCCTCCCAATCCACCAATGACACCTGCCAGCAACACACTAGCGTCTACCACATCTCGCCAAACTGTGCTACCAGGTTCTTCAAGCGCCGCCACTGATTTTTGCAGCAACAGATCGCGCAACACTCTGGCCTGTTGCACCGCCGCAACGATCAAACTGTGTTCAGAGTGCCCACTGCTGATCGATGCTTCGTACCACTTGGCTAATGCATCGCCAATTCCTGCTACCAGCGTTCGTTGGGGAGCGGTTTGCACCAAATCGTAATCTAGAATCAGCAGGTCGGGACATTTAGCCAGTCCAACATCATAGAGAAAAGCACCTTGCTCGGAATAGACATTCGAGAGGGCTGTCCATGCTGCACAGGTAGCTGCTGAAGTGGGAATGGTGACGATCGGCAACTCCATCTGATGTGCCAATAATTTCGCCGTGTCAAGGGCTTTGCCACCACCGACGCCAATAATCACATCAGCTTGGTGATTGATTGCGGCTTGTTTTAACAGCGCCAATCTAGTTTCGCTACAGTCTGGTGCATAGGAAACCTGGTTAACTGTCAGCCCTGCCTGTTCTAGGGTTGGAACTAACAACGGACGCACCACCTCCAGTGTTCGGTCGCCCCCCACGATCAGCGGATGCTGTCCCAAACGCACCATCATCTTGCTAGCCTGGGGCAAAATTCCTGCTCCCCGTATCACTTGAGCCGGAGCAATAGTTAAGGGAGAGAATGCGATCGCAGCAGGACTAGTAAGCAAAGATGAATCCGTCATAAGTTCAACACAAAAAGCAATTAGTTATTAGATGAAAGGTCTAACAACGAGTGACGAACCACTAAAGTCTGGCTCCGTTAGATTTTAGATTAAGGTGAGGTAAAAATAACTTTACTACACTCGTCTGTACTCATTCTAATAATTCATGGAGCCGAGACTAATGAATTGGCACCTGAACCCGTATAGTTTGACACGGCAAAGGTAGCTTTATGTGCTTTGATACCAGGCTCAGCTTTGCTGCTATCTCTTGGACCTATCGACCCCATGTTCTGCACTATTCCTGCTTCACAACCTCAATTGTTTCTCCGGGGAGGCACTTTCCCTTCATAGCCAGCCGGAAAATCTGGCTGAAGACACAGGTCAGCAAGCAGATGAGTGTGTGACGATCGAAAAATCCTTGGCCAATGCAGAAAGGTGCAATTTTTACAAGGAAAAACTAGTTAAATAGAGTTAAGTTGTGTTAAGAATAATAAAACACGAAATGAACCACTTGTCTTGATGTGAATTCTGCTCGTGTAGCTGTTGTCTCTGTGAGGAATTTTCTGTGACTGTTGCTCTCCAGTTTCCCCAAGCGATTAGTGATTCGTTGATTGCCGCGTTCTTTCGTCGATCGGCTGGGGAGTGGCGCTCGGAACGCCGTTATTATACGCTGCCGGATGGCCAGACTAAAGAAATGGTCAGCGTCATCACCATTCGGTTTCTAGAGCAGGGCTGTGATGAGCTTCGTCAATTAGCTCGCCTGCATCAGCTTGAGGATGACGCTATCATGACTTGTGGAGCAGAAGTCAGTTGGAACAGTGCTGATTCTGTATCAGGCCGCAAGCAATCGAAAGGATTGACGTTGTTTGGAGCACTGGGCGAAACCCTGTTTCGCGATCGAGGATTTGCTACACCTCAACCTGTGACAGCTCAATACTATTTCACCAACCCCGATACCTTATGTTTACGGACTGAATACAAAGGCTCGGTGTTTGAGGAAGAGTTGAAGTTGGTCGGGCAGCAGTACCGCACTCGCCAGACTATCATCTCACGCGCAGGTGAGCAGCAGATGATCGGTCAATATCTGGAAAAGCGCTTAAGTTGATTGAGGGTTGCTCAAGTGGCTCAACTAGATGCACTGGTGTAAAACCGTAGGGCAAACCGCCAAAATAAGCGCGAAATGAGCAGTAACCCGATCGCCAGTAGCCCGGCTCCGGCAATCCAGCCCAATTTGGTACGATTCAGCAGGGCCTCGGCGGGAATCGTTGTTAGAAAGGCGATCGGTACAATAAACGTAAAGAAGAAGCGATATGCCGCTGGGTAGGCCGCCATTGGGAACCGCCCTGCTTCCAGCAATCCCCGGAGCACTTCGGTGACATTATAAATTTTGACAAACCAAATGCTGGTAGCTCCCAGCATAAACCATAAGCTGTAAAGGCTCAATGCTCCAAACAACAGCGGAATGAATCCGATCGCGTAGGCTACGGGGTCAAGGTTGAGGCGCGTTCCGGCGTAGCCGATGATGATTAGTCCAAATAGTAGATCGGGCAATCCCCATGGGGAAACCGTGCGCGTAGACAGCCAGAACTGCGAGCTAATGGGCTTCAACAGCACAAAATCCAGCGTTCCCAATTGCACTTGTCGCACAATTTGGTTTAGGTTGGGGGCAAGGAACGTGGCGGCAAAGCCTTGTAATAGCGTAAATATGCCCAACACAATCAGCGCTTCTTCCCAACTCCAACCTTGGAACGTGTAACCACTGCGGTAAAACAGAAATAACGCAAAGATACTGCCGACTAAATTACTTAAACTGGTCAACGTAGCTACTACAAAATTGACGCGATACTCCAATTCTGCTTCGATCGCCGTTGTCCAAAACAGCTTCAAAATATTGAGGTGTTTTTGAATCCACGTCATTTCCCATCCTCGGGCAGGAGTCTCTTCAATCTACCCTTGAATGGTACTCTGCGCGACTTGGCACGGCCACACGGTACATCGATAGAAGCCAATCAATTCTGAGCAGACTCCTCTGCCGATCGCGACGCTGCCTGTTGCCCTATATACATAGCTCGTAGCACCAAGGCTGGGTCTACCCAGTTTTCATTAAACTTCAGACCCCAGTGCAAATGCGGGCCAGTCGTGCGTCCGGTCATCCCCACTCGTCCAATGCGGGCCCCAGCGGGCAGATCTTGACCTTCCCAGATTTGAATTCCGCCCTCACGATCGATCATGTAGCGTCCTTTGCTATCTTTTTCAACATGTCCGCGCATATGGCAATAAATGTGCATCCACGCGCCCGACTCCACCACCACCGATGTGCCGCAATTACTATCATCTGAGACCTCTATAACCTTGCCGCTCCACCAATTGCGAATGTAGCTGCCTTCAGGGGCGGCCATATCCAGCCCATAGTGAAACTCGGTGGAGTAACCTCCTTCCGGAGACGAGCGATAGCCAAACGGGGATGTATAGGCCTGAAAATCTTCAACGGGAAACGAAGCTCCATACCACTCACTGGCAGCAATCTCGTTGGGCGACACTTGAGACACAGGCTGCTGCGGATCGGTTTCTCCGGCATTAATGGCTAGCAATGGTCGCTCTGCGCGTGTTGCTGTTGCAGGGGAAGCAGCGCTTGACAGCGAATCGGAATTCGGTGCTGGCTGGGCTTCAGCCGCTCGATCATGGGTTGTCAGCTGGGGAGAATCGGACTGAGACGAGCTAGTTGCTTCGGGCGTCGTCACAGAAGAGGGAATCTGCAACACATCTTCTGCTGATTCCACAGTGCGTTCCGAAACAGCGACATACTCTGACGTTGTAAGGTCAATATCCAGCGCTTTAACCATTGCATGAGCTGCTTGAAAAATGAGCAGCCCACACAAACTAGCACCGAGAAGCAAAAGGGGCTTCCTGAAAAACTTGATAGGTTTGAGCTTCATACCGGCAGCAGAGACTTCGGTTCAACATCCTCACGTTCATTCCCTCTGGTTGTCGCCGATCGCGCCTCAAACATCTAGGGGCAATGGCATCGACCGAATCGTGAACAGCAAGCAGTACAGGCGATTCCAACCAAACAAAAACTAGGCAAAGACCAGGACAGAATGAATGCACTTAATTCGTTGGTGGTATCTAGTACGCAAAATCAGGCAAGCCAGATTTTTTTCTATCTAGAGATTCTTCAATCTCTAAGAATAATCGAGACTTTCAGCAAATGAACCAAAATTTGGATTAATTTATCTAATGATTGCTCGAAAATCAACCCTAACCTATGACGGAGAAGAAGGCGATCGAGTTTCGGTAAGAGGACTGAATCAACCCCTTTGCTGTGGTTAGAACCCTGTTGGAATGTCTGCTCTGTACCTTCTACAATGGCAACGGAAATAGCCTCCAACAGCCTATGAATTTACCCGCATCGAGCCGATTACAGTTGACGCCTGATCTAAACGTTTGTCGAATTTTAAACGGCATGTGGCAAGTTTCTGGGGGGCATGGATCGATTGATCCGCAAAAAGCCATTCCTAGTATGTTTGATTACATCGATGCCGGTTTCACCACCTGGGATTTAGCCGACCACTACGGCCCCGCCGAAGATTTTGTTGGGGCGTTTCGCCAGCAGCTTGCAGCTACTCGCGGAGACGATGCTCTGTCTCAAATTCAAGCCTTTACCAAGTGGGTACCGCGTCCCGGCCGCATGACGCGCCAAGTGGTGGAAACCAACATCGATCGATCGCGCCAACGCATGAAAACCGACTGTTTGGACTTGCTGCAATTTCACTGGTGGGACTACCGTGACTCTAACTATCTTGATGCCTTGCGCCACATGAGCGATTTGCAAACCGAGGGCAAAATCAAGCATCTAGCATTAACTAACTTTGACACCGAGCATCTGCAAATTATTCTGGATCACGGCATTCCCATTGTCTCGAATCAGGTGCAATATTCCCTGATCGATCGCCGTCCGGCTGTGTCAATGGCCAAGTTTTGTCAAGAACACCATATCAAACTGTTTGCCTACGGCAGCCTCTGCGGCGGCTTGCTCTCGGAGAACTATTTGGGACAAACCGAACCGGGCCGCTGGGATCTCGAAACCGCCTCTTTGCGCAAATATAAGCAAATGATTGATGCGTGGGGCGGCTGGGCGCTGTTTCAATCCTTGCTGTCTGTCCTCAAAACGATTGCAGAAAAGCATGGCGTGTCGATCGCCAATGTTGCCGTCCGTTATGTGTTGGATCAACCCGCTGTAGGTGGTGTGATTGTAGGAACCCGTCTCGGTTTATCTCAGCACATTCAAGACACCGCTAGAGTTTTCGAGTTTGCCCTCGATGCCGACGATCATCGTTCCCTTGAGGCGATTTTTAATCAGTCGCGGGATTTATACAGACTGATTGGTGATTGTGGTGATGAATATAGAAGGTAGTGGAAGCAAGGGCAAGGAGAAAAGGTGAAGGATATATAGAGTGTTGAGCATAAAGTGATGGGCGACAAATTTAGCTGTAATCCCCATTCCTTCAACTAAATTAACAGTTCAGGGTCAGGGACGAACAGCCTTCGCCTGTACAGCAATGCTAGTCTCGTTCCGTCTAATGCATGGACAACCCCGGTTTTGGCACACCTCCGTTAGCCTTAATCCTCAAGCCCTAGCCTTCTCTTCCCTGCTTTAATTCTTCAGCCTTTGATCGTCTCTTTTCCTTCCTCCTCTCTACAAACAAGTCATGATGACGGCTGATTTCTCCAATCCGATGCTGGCCACGTTAACGCAGAGCCGCAAAGAGAATTTGACCGATCGCGTCAAAGATTTGCCAACCAGTCAATTTGTGGAATTGCTTGAGCAGATTACGCGAGAGTTTGAACATTTTCTGCAAGCGATCGAAATGATTAATACCGATTCGCTAGAGACGATGTTGGAACAAATTTTGGAGGCCTTTACGCTCAAAATTGGTCAGATTTTGCAAGCCGATCGGGCCACAATTTTCTTAGTTGATAAGGATAAAGAGCAGCTTTGGTCTAAAATTGCGCAATCTGAAAACGGCGAGCCGTTGGAGTTGCGGCTTTCGATTCATACGGGTATTGCTGGACATGTGGCCCAAACAGGCGAGTGTTTGAACATTCCCGATGCTTACACCCATCCACTATTCAACAAAGAAGTCGATCGTGAGACGGGCTACCAGACCCGCAACATTCTCTGTATGCCCATCTTCAACACCAAGGGCGATCGAGTGGTGGCGGTGGTGCAGTTGCTCAACAAGCAAGGAGACGCGGCTTTTAATGCCCAAGATGAGCAGCGCTTTCGAGAATTTGCTGATTCAATCGGCATTATTTTAGAAAGCTGTAATTCCTTTTATTTGGCGGCGCGCAATCAGCGAGGAGTGGCGGCCTTGTTGAAGGCTACGTC
This sequence comes from Thermocoleostomius sinensis A174, assembly GCF_026802175.1. Classification (NCBI taxonomy): domain Bacteria; kingdom Bacillati; phylum Cyanobacteriota; class Cyanophyceae; order Oculatellales; family Oculatellaceae; genus Thermocoleostomius; species Thermocoleostomius sinensis. Next base: position 1,547,804 of record NZ_CP113797.1, read on the forward strand.
ATATTTGGGGCAAAGCCTTGATCTGGATAAAACGCTGCAAGTGGTAATGGACGAAGCGCGGCATTTGATGCAGGCCGATCGCAGCACGTTATTTTTGGTGGATCGCGCTAAGGGCGAACTGTGGTCAAAGGTGGCCAAATCCGATGATCGCACCATGATGGAAATTCGGATTCCGGCCGATCGTGGCATTGCGGGCTATGTGGCTGCGACGGGGCAAACATTGAATATTCCTAATGCCTATGAAGATCCTCGGTTTGACTCTAATGTAGACAAACAAACCGGATACCGCACCCGCAATATTCTCTGTATGCCGGTCTATAACTCGGAAGGGCTATTAATTGGTGTGACGCAACTGATCAACAAGCACCAAGGCAGCTTCACCAGCCTGGATGAGGAATTTATGCGGGCGTTTAACATTCAGGCGGGCATTGCTCTGGAAAACGCCAAACTGTTTGAAAGTGTGCTGTTAGAAAAACAGTACCAGAAAGACATTTTACAAAGCCTTTCTGATGCGGTAATCTCCACCGATTTACAGGGCAAGATTGTCACAATCAATGACGCTGCGTTGCAGCTATTGGGATATTCTGAAGCGTCTAGCGATCGATCGCAACTTGAAACCTGGCGACAGGCATTGATTGGTCGCTATGTGTGGGACGTGATGGCGATCGACAATTTGCAGCGGCGACTAGAAGACAGTTTGAAACATGGCGCACGGCATTACGTGCCAGAGCAGACGTTAGCGGTTAAGGATTGGGGACTGGGAATTGGGGATTTTGAGCGCAGCATCAATCTCACAGTCAATCCGTTGACGAACCCAGAAGGCGGGGTGCGGGGCGGGTTGATTGTTTTGGAAGATATCAGCCAAGAAAAGCGCATGAAGGCAACGCTGTATCGCTATATGACGCCAGGTGTGGCAGAACGAGTGATGGCACTGGGGGATGATGCCTTGATGGTGGGCGAGCGCAAAGATGTCACCATTTTGTTCTCGGATATTCGTAGCTATACCTCTCTCACTGAGCGCATGAGTGCGGCGGAAGTGGTGTCGTTGCTGAATAATTATTTTGAAGCGATGGTGGAGGCGGTGTTTAACTTTGATGGCACGCTGGATAAGTTTATTGGCGATGCCCTGATGGCGGTATTTGGTGCGCCGCTGCCCTTGGAAAATCATGCGTGGATGGCAGTACAGTCTGCATTGGATATGCGTCGCCGCCTCAAGGAATTCAATCAACATCGCCAAGCGGCTGGACAATCGTTAATTCACATTGGGATTGGTCTTAGTTCCGGCGAAGTGGTTTCGGGCAATATTGGGTCACAAAAACGTATGGACTATACCGTCATTGGAGATGGTGTTGACATCAGTTCTCGCCTGGAGGGAGCCACCAAAGAATACGGCTGCGATATTATTTTGAGCGAATATACTTACCACCTCTGTAGCTCTAAAATTTGGACTCGTGAACTCGATCGCGTCCGGGTCAAGGGCAAAACTCGACCGATTTATATCTACGAACTGATTGACGATCGACAGCAGCCGATCGAGCCGAGTCATGCGGAATTTTTAGCACTATATCAGGCGGGTCGCCAAGCGTATATTGAGCGTAACTTTCGGAGAGCGCTTTACTACTTTGAAACGGCCCAGCAATTGCGACCAGACGATCGCGCCGCTGCCTTGTTTATTGATCGATCGGTGGAGTACCTGCTGACCCCGCCTCCAGACGATTGGGATGGGGTTTATAGAATGATAAGTAAATGAACGGCAAGATTGAGCGGTTTGACAATCAAAATGCGGCGTGGCTGCATTCACGTCGGAGTTGCCCTCATCCCCACCCTGTGCTCCTAGAGGAAGCAGAGAGCCAGATCGCAAGTTCCCTCGCCCTTTTGGGAGAGGATAAGGGTGAGGGGGAAGCACTCCGATTTATAGTTTGATTCAGCAATGTTCAAAATGCTTAGGCTGCTAGCAGTAACGTACACCGAATTCGTGTCAAACGTAAGGCATTGGGTTGGTCACTCGTGGGGGAACTCGGAACCGACAAGACCTCTAACCGTCCTCCCATGAATTCCAGTAGCATCTGCGTGGTCAACAGTAACAAGCCAGGGGTAGGCAGGTCGGGCGGGACATTATCTAGCAAAGCGGTTTTGGATGACGAATCCAGTGACGAGTCCAGTAATGTAGACTGCTGCTGTAGTTGTGAGAGCAGATCAACAGGCTCGTGCCAAAAGCTAGCAGGGCGTTGATCTTCAATGTAAAGGTGCAATTGTTGGGTCTCTTGGTTAACCGCAGAGGTGAGGCGAATAGTTCCCTCTGGCATTAGGGCAATGGGCAAATCCACCAAATTCAACAAACTTTGTCGAAGCCAATCGGCATCTGCCCACACAAAAATCTCGGAGTCGGGATATTCAATCTGAAGTCGAATGTTGCGGTTCCGAGCCTGCAACTGCACAAACTGTTCCAATTCCATCAAAACGTCTTGCCAGTCCAACGATCGTAAATTCAACGTTTCTGTGCCATGCATCGTTTTGGAAATTTTGATCAGTTGATCCAAAACGGCCAGCATTTTTTTGGCCGCGTGATTGGCTTGGTTGACAAATTCTCGTTCTTCTGCGGGGTCTTCTGCCAAATCTGCCAGAATCAACTGGTGCAAACTAATGACAGTGTTGATGGGCGATCGTAATTCATGGGAGGTGCGTCCCAAAAACCCCGCTTTAAACTGGGCCATCTCCCTTGCCATTTCATAGGCCAGTTGAGTACGCTGAAGCTGCTGTGTTAGAGTCTGTACCTCTGGGCTTGATAGTTCTGAGGATGGAACCTCTGGCGTTGCAGAAGCAGAAGGACTGGGTGTGGTCAAGTTTGATTGCAGGGGGCGAGATCTATGCGATCGCCCGATCGCCAATCCTAATCCCATGCCAACTGCCAATCCTGCGTTTAACAGGGCCAAGTTTGTCCAATTCATGCTACTCCTCCCGTTCCTGCTGCCATTCAGCCTTCAGCCTGTCTCCTCATTTGTTTTTTCATCCCCGTTGAGGCACGACCCGCACAATCCTGGTCTGGCGGTGCTCAATCAACATACCTGCACCAATTCATGCAACTGGGGTTATTATTCACACGATTTTGTCTAGTGCCAACAACCACACACCCATCGCCACCTATGCCAACAATCACTCAATCGGAACGATTCTATGATTTCATCGGGTTTGGGGATGAAGTCCCTGGCATCTTAGCACTAATTTCTGCGGCTAGAGAATATCGCCGTCGCTTTGGGTATGCACCTCGGAGCCTGGTGATGTTCAAAAGTAGCTCGTTGGACGGCGTGGGGGGACATTTAGTACGGGGACGGCTGGCCTATCTCGATCGCAGCAGTGTTCCTCTGGAAATTCGTCAAGCCTATGGACTGGGCGACTTTGGCGATCCTCCCGCTATTTATAAAGAATTTTTACAGCGAGTCGGGGTGGCGGTGGTGTCGATTGATCCAGCCAAAGCCAATCAAGTGTTGCGGCAAATGATGACAGAGGCGGGCGTGGATATGCTCAGCAGTGTGGCGATCGAGTCGGTACTGCGAGAGGGTCAGAAAATTGCTGGAATTAAGCTGACACGAGGCGAACTCTATCGCGGCAAACAGTTTATTGATGCTACGGTCAATGCTGAACTAGCGCAGGCGGTCGGGGTGCGAAAACTCAAGGGGTTTCAAACGTTTGGGTTGCCCAACTCGGAGCTTTCAGTGACGTTGATGTTTGAGGTTGAAGGATTGCCGATCGCTGAGTTAAAAGCGGTAGAAGCCCATTATCTGCGACGTTTCAACAATCCCTCTGATACCGAGGCTCAGCGCTATCTCAATGCAGCCGCTTGGTCAGATCCACTATTAATCAAGGAACTGCGGCAAGATTTGGGGCGACGCAATTCTAGCGGGCAATTTCTGATGATGTATCACGGCAAAGATTACATCGATGTTCCTACAAAGGCTTTATCTGTGGCTTATCACGCCTTTCGGGGCACGAAGCTATCGCTGCGAGAAAGTGCGGCCATTTTGGACAATGCCAATATTGCCATTCTGCCCAATGGCAAGCTGTCCTGGAATGCGTTGCTGTTTGATGTCACAGCCGATCAAGCAGAGGAGTTGGCGCGCAACCGAGCGAAACCCACTGCGGCAATGCTGCAAGAGATGAAATTCATTGAAACCTGGTTTAAAAGCTTGGGGGCAACCAGCGTGCGATCGGCACTGGAACTATATATCCGCCATGCCGGAAACGTGACGGGTGTGGTGGAGCCTCTCAGTGGATCTGCCATGCTGCGCGGCGGTGTACCCAATAGTGAAGCGCTGGGAACCTTTGGCTATACGTTTGATACCCGTGGCGGCATTGACGGACTGAAAGAACGGGCAAATGCACTGGGATTCTCGACGCTGCACTTCCGACCTCCCTTGTTAAACATCGGCATTCGTCATGCGTTGGTGAAAGAGGTGCCGAATTTGGCAGTGGTCAGTCCGGCTTCTGGGTTTGAGGGGTATGCTTGCTCGGCTGGTCGGATTGTGGAGTTTAACGTGGGCGTTGGGCAAGGGGTAGGGATTGCCGCCGCGATCGCCTTGATCACTGGCAGAAATTTAGCTGATATCACCAATGCCGAAGTGCGGCAGGTTCTAGCTAGCACCGGACGGCTCCCAAAAATCTATGGAGAAACCTACGTTGCAGATGCTGGTGCCCTGAGCGAGTTCGAGCAACAACTAGGATTGGGCATTGCAATTGCGTAAGATCTTTCATTCTTTTGACTACATGCAAATCGCGTTACCATAAAAGCGTTTGCCCAAACACAGTCAAACAGTCAAAACGCCGCGATGCATATCCCCTCTCGTTGATTCTACCCAAACTTAACTAAGCTCAGATATGACGACCTCTGCCACAAACATCAACGAAACGATCGCTGCCAAAACGTGGACATGGCGAAATTTTGACATCTGCTATCAAGCTCAAGGGCAGTCTGGGCCAGCCGTTGTGCTAATTCATGGCTTTGGGGCTTCCTGGGGGCATTGGCGTAAAAACATTCCCGCTTTGGCACAAACCTGCCGGGTCTATGCCATTGACCTCATTGGGTTTGGAGCATCTGCAAAACCCACCCCTGGACAGGGGGTTGACTACACATTTGAAACTTGGGGACAGCAAATTGCTGATTTTTGTCGAGACGTTGTCAATGGTCCGGCCTATCTAGTAGGCAATTCCATCGGCTGTATTGTGGCGATGCAAACAGCGGTCGATTATCCAGATACCGTTTTGGCTGTGGCCTTACTTGATTGTTCACTGCGGTTGCTGCACGATCGGCGTCGCGCTCAACTACCGTGGCATCGCCGCTTTGGCGCACCAGTTCTCCAGCAGATGTTGTCCATTCGTTGGCTGGGTCACAGTTTCTTTAGAACGATCGCGAAGCCCAAAACCGTTCGCAAGATTCTACAGCAGGCCTACGGACGCCCTGAAGCCGTAGATGACGAGTTGGTAAATCTACTGATGGGTCCGGCGGCAGACCCCGGTGCGGCAGATGTATTCATTGCCTTTACTCGCTATTCTCAGGGACCATTACCCGAAGATTTGTTAGAACAGTTACCCTGTCCAGCTATCTTGCTGTGGGGGACGGCTGATCCGTGGGAGCCGATCGCTTTAGGACAAGAATTGGCGAAGTTTGCAGCAGTACAACAATTTATTCCCCTCGAGGGAGTTGGGCATTGTCCTCAAGATGAGGCTCCAGAATTAGTCAATCCCATCTTACAAGATTGGGTGTTACAACAAGCACAATTGACAAGATAAATCAGAATCAATCAGAGCAATCCTTTATTCTTCTACCGTTGAGAATGTAGCAAGAATTTGGGTTCTCAATCGTGTTTTTCAATGTAATTGACGATACATTTTGATAATTTTTCAAATGTTTTTACGATTGGCTAAAAGCCCATCACCACAAAGATTTAATGCCTAGTCAAAACAAGATAGACGAGCATTTTTTTCAATGATTATGTGCACTCTAAACTACTCTTAATCAGCAGAGTGTATATCTTGAATTGTGTACCGTTGACAGTATGTCTTCGATCGAAATCGAGTGTGTTGCGTTAGCTGAAATTGACTGGGGCAGTTGCCGGCAATGAGGTTTAATTTCAGTCCCGATTGTTGAAGTCCTCTCATTTTTATAACTACTATGCAACCTTTCGAGCACCGCACCAAAATTGTTGCCACGATCGGGCCGGCGAGTCGATCGCCAAGTGTGTTTAAGCAAATGGTTCAAGCTGGGGTCAATGTTGCTCGGTTAAACTTCTCGCACGGCAGCTATGATGACCATGCCAGTACGATCGCGATGATTCGCAGCGTTTCCGCAGAACTGGATATGCCAGTTACAATTTTGCAAGACCTGCAAGGGCCCAAAATTCGCGTTGGAGAGATGCCAGAAGGCGGCCTGGAACTGGTGGAAAATGGGTTTTTAACGCTCGTTCCCGTTTCAGACTTTGATCACCAGCCTGATACCGTCTCGATCGATTATCCGTTTTTGGCCGAAGAGGCCATACCAGGCACCCAGGTTCTGCTGGATGATGGTCTGCTGGAATTGGTGGTCAAAGATATTCAAGGCCATGCTGTTTGTTGTCAGGTGATTAAAGGCGGACGGCTCAAAAGCCATAAGGGTGTTAATTTACCAAGCTTAAATCTGCGGTTGCCTTCTATGACCGAGAAAGATCAACAGGATCTAGCGTTTGGTTTGTCTCAAGGCGTAGACTGGATTTCCCTCAGCTTTGTGCGTCGTGGTGAGGATATTCGCACCTTGCGCGCTTTACTGGCAGAGCATGGTAAGTCTAACATCCCAGTTTTGGCAAAGATTGAAAAGCCACAGGCGATCGAGAATTTAGAGGAGATTTTGTCAGAATGTGATGGCATGATGGTGGCTCGAGGTGACTTGGGAGTTGAGCTACCACCGGAAAAAGTACCGATGTTGCAAAAACACATTATTCGTCGCTGCAACCAAGTTGGTATTCCGGTGATTACAGCGACGCAAATGCTAGAGAGCATGATCCAAAATCCTCGCCCTACTCGAGCAGAAGCCAGCGATGTAGCCAATGCGATTGTTGATGGAACTGATGCCGTGATGCTATCGGGTGAATCGGCGGTTGGAGCCTATCCCATTCAAGCTGTTGCAATTATGGCGCGCATTGCGGCTGAGGTAGAAAAAGGCATTCAATTTGACAATAATCCTCCTGCTAAAACCGATGAGACTCATGCCCTCAGTGAAGCCTTAAATGCGATCGATCACATTTTAGATCTACGCTATATTGTGGCGTTTACCAGCACAGGTTACACAGCCCGATTAGCCGCAGCAGAACGGCCAAATGCACCCGTTATTGCTATCACACCCAATCTCAGCGTGTACCATCGATTGAATCTAGGTTGGGGAATTAAACCCATTCTGATTGAAGAAGAAGTGGATACCTTCGAGGAGGTAATTCAGCAAACCGAGCGCTGTTTACTAGAACGATATTTAGCTGCGCCGGGCGATCGAATTTTAATCATGGGAGGAATCCCCATGAAAACAGCGGGGGGAACCAACTTTCTCAAAATTCATACCATTGGCGATGAACGATAGCGTTCAGGGACGCACTACAACGGGCGTACCCATTTGTACAATTTCAAACAGTGCTTGAATATCCTGGTCATACATGCGGATACAACCGTGGGAGGCCGCCTGTCCAACTGTTTCCGCATCGGGCGTGCCGTGAAAGCCAATGTAGTTTGTGCCATCTGTCCAAAAACCAATCCAGCGCGAACCCAACGGATTGCCCGCACCTGGCGGAACTAATTCACCCGTGAAGGGATGTTCCCACGTAGGATTACTCAGCATCTGAATGACCTCGAATTCGCCAGTGGGTGTTTCCCAGCCGCTGCGCCCGATCGCTATTGGATAGCTGGTGATAACTTGCTCTCGGTCATATACATATACCCGGCGCTCGCTTAACCGAATCACCAATTGAATTGCCCGTTCATTAGGGGTGGGTAGGAAAGGCTCTGGCTCGCCCAACGGAGGCAATGCAGGAATGGTTACAGCCACTGTAGACGATCTTGTAGCTGGATTTGCTTGGGCAGGTGCTGCTTGAAATACTTGGAATAACGGTAGCCCAACCACAAACAACGCCGCAAGTGCTGCATCCGATCGCCAATTGAAAGCCCAACCCTGGTTTGTCATGCTGTCACACCTTTTCACCAACTCAAGCATTCTCACCAAAGCCCTATCACGAATGCAAGTCTTTTTACCACAAGCCTTGTTACTAACTTAAGCAATTTACTACTTAAACAGGTGCGATAACGCTAAAGAAAAATTAGCGAATTGTGTAGATAGTGTGAACGCCGCCGCCAAACTACACAGTAACCCCACCTCAACTCCCGACTTCCGACTTCCAACTCCCTATTAGATAGAGTGTAGAATGAATCGCTGTAGCCAAGTTACACCGTGAGAGCACGGTAAAAACTCTATCTTTAGACTTTACTTTTAGTACCTTTACGGACATGGGGTGCGATCGAGCGAATTAGGATGAGAAGGCTGTGATTTCTAGTTTTAAGAAATCTTGGTCAAACTCTGACAATACAAGGGATTCGTACACAATGTCTTTGCAACATAAACTTCTGGCAAGCACAACCTTGTTAGCTGTGTTTGGCGTTGGATGTGCTCACTCGGCGAGTGCGTCCCCGCTTCCAACTGAAAGCGACCAATTTTTTAGCCAAGTTACATCAGTAAGCAACACCGCCAACACAACCAATACAATTGATATAACCACGCGAATGGCGGGAAGAGTTATCAGCGTATTTGGTGAAGAATATGTGCGTGTGCGCTTAGATAATGGTGAAACTCGCCTAGTACCAATCCGCAATGATGCCTTTGCCACCCGGCGCATTATTCCCGGCTCTAGCGTAATTGTCACGATGCGGGGAAATCGGATTGTGAATGTTGCACGAGCCTCAGAAGCAGACTTAATTGCCCTAGAAGAAGAACAACGTAGACAGGAAACGGCTGTGCGACCCACAACGCCTGAAACGATCGTGCAAACTGAACGAATTGAGCAGGAACAAGTGGTTGAACAACCGGTGATTGAGCAACGTCGCCCTGTATTCACGCAACAACCCCAAGTAACACCTGCACCGCAGCCTGTACGCCCTGTGCGCGCTATGTGGTAATCCCAATGTCTGGAATCTGAATACAAGTACCTGGGGTCACTCTCACTCGGATGACGAACATGACTTGACTTGACGCCGTTGCCTATCTGCGGCCAACGGTAGTGAAGTGACTTGGGGGTGTCGTTGCGTACCAGCCTCTGCCCTGATTTGGGTGGGGGCAATCAGCCGATCGTCCCTACCCAGTCCTTTAATTTGCTTGACTTAATTTGCTTCACTACGATCGAAGGCTAACGAAACCTGACTGCCGCCAATGTCGCGCATCGTCTTGAGTACTTGACTTACTTGGCTAAATCTCAGCCCCCGATCGGCTTTTAACAGCACCATTCCTTGTGGATTTTCGGAAAGAAACTGTTGTATCTGTTGGGTGAGTTGTGTAGTCGTCACAGGCTGATTGTTGATTAGAATTTCGTTCTCGGCATTGAGACCCACTACCAACGTGACTGTGGCTTCGGTTTCTTCTGCCGGAACGCCTCCCGCTCCATCGGTTTCAGGTAAACGGACATTCGCTAATTGCTGTCCCCGTAAAGTCATCGAAACAATGATAAAAAATGTCAGAACGGTCATTAGCACGTCCATCATCGGCACCAAATTGACTTCTGGCAAATCAGATCCTTGCTGACGATGTTTGAAGCGCATGTCGTGTGTTCCTTCTTCTAGCGGAATTACAAGCTTAATGGTTCACTTATTCATCGATCGCCAACGATACACGATTACCACCAATATCCTTCATGACTCCTAGCTGTTGAACAACTTGCTCATAGGGAACGTTTGGATCGGCTTGCAGGACAACAATACCAGTTCTATAAGTTTCTAAATAGCGTTGCATTGCCTGGGTAAGCTGAGCATTGGTAACAGGCTGATCCTCGAGTGCAATTCCCTGCAATGTCAATGTCACTACAAGCGGATCGGGCGTGTCAGTGGGGGGTGGCGTGGCGGCATCCGGAGCACCAGGTAGCTGTACCTCCACACCTTGTTGCGTTGTTAGCATCATTGTCACCATGACAAAAAACGCCAGGATTCCCATCATCACATTTAGCATGGGAATCAAGTTAATTTCAGGCAGTGCAGCCTGTTGTGGACGCTGTTTAAATCGCATTGGATTAAACTGAAAGTTACCCTATGAACGAGTAGCGGGTTCGGGAGTGATATGTCCATCGGATTCAACCAGGGCGGGTTCGTACCAAACCTGCCGATAGATCAGTTCTAGCTCGGTTCCCACATCTGAAAAATAATCCATCTGTCGTGCTTGCAGCGTTACCAGCAGCCGAAACACTAGCAGCGCTAGGATAGCGACAATCATCCCAGCAGCCGTGGTAATCAACGCTTCCCCAATGCCAGCAGCGGCTCGGCTAGCTTGCTCGGTGGTGCCACCGCCACCAATATTGAGGTTACCAAAGGTTGCAATCAATCCGGTGACAGTTCCCAGCAACCCCAACAGCGGAGACACCGCCACCGTCGTTTCCAGCAGTTTGTCGCCTTTGCGCATCTGCACAAATTCCCGATCGCCAGCCGCTTCCATTGCGAGGCGAAAGGTTTCGGGGGTGGGCTGCTTTAACTTCAGCGGGGCCAGCAGAAATCGCCCAATTGGCAAATGTTGAGCCTGTTCTGCGATCGTCCTAGCGTCATCCAGGTTGTAGCGTGCGGCTTCTAATACATCATGGACAATCCGATCTTCTTGGCTCAGCAATTGAAACCAAAACCAAGCTCGTTCCAAGGCACAAGCGACGGTAGCAACCGAGAATCCCACGATTGGGATCATCACCGGGCCACCTTTGACAACCAAATCCAGCAGGTTTGACATATCAGCTAGAAAGAAATAGAGCGAGATGAAACTAGGGCAATTCAGACAGGTAATACCAATTCTCTATCAGCTTGCACAGTCTACCGACCCGTCCCAACCTCCCCTGGTTGGTGGGAGGAGCTGTGGGCGATGATATGAAGAGTTGGTATAACCTCAGTTTCTAATAGAACCGTTGCTTTTGCCAGAATAACCAGTTGTCTCTAGGAACTGGTTAAGATGTGACGATCGACAGATCAACAGCAGGTTAAGGTTTCGGCGCAAGGGCGAAGTCTAAACTATGAGGATTCAAACGCACGAAGAGAATCTGTGCAGTATTTTGTGTCAGGGGCAAAGTTCTTTGGGATAAGAAAGGGAGCCATGCCTACCAGGTCGCCCCCATGTCTGGTTTTTATCTGTTACACTCCACAGACCTGTTGCAGGGTAGTTGTGAATTCGGGATAGGAAATGGCGGCCGCTTCGGCTCGGTGGATTGTTGTCGTTCCGGTTGCCACCAAAGCGGCAATCGCCAAGCTCATGGCCACCCGATGATCGGTATAGCTGTCAACCTCTGTGCCTGTTAAAGCCGTCCCTCCTGTGATGTCTAGCCCGTCTGGGTGTTCGGTGATGTTGGCTCCCATACGATTTAGTTGTGCTGCCATCACCGCCAGTCGATCGCTCTCTTTCACCCGCAACTCGGCCGCATCGCGGATCACAGTTGTACCCTTGGCCATTGCTGCCGCCACTGCCAGAATGGGGATTTCATCAATCAAGCGTGGAATCAGGTCTCCCGCAATGGTACAAGCTTTCAGTGCACTCGATCGCACACGCAAATCTGCTACAGGTTCGCCCGCCACTTCCCGGCAGTTCTCTTGCGTAATATCTGCTTCCATCGCCAGCAGCGCCTCTAAAATTCCGATCCGAGTCGGATTCACACCCACATTTTCAATCACGAGTTCTGAGCCGGGCACGATCGCCCCTGCAACTAGCCAAAATGCGGCTGAACTGATGTCACCGGGCACAATCACAGTCTGTCCTTGTAACTGTGCTGGGCCAACGACGGTAGCGCTATGAGTTTCTGGATCAACTAGCACCTCCGCCCCAAAGGCTTTCAACATCCGTTCACTGTGATCGCGTGATAGAGCAGGTTCAGTGACCGTTGTGTTGCCCTCGGCTGTTAAGCCCGCTAGAAGAAGACACGACTTCACTTGAGCCGAGGCGATCGGCGACTGATAATGAATAGGCTGCAAAATTCGTCCTTGCACAGCCAGTGGCGCAAACCCCCCGTGGCGATGCCAAATTTGTGCACCCATTTGCTGAAGCGGCTGAATGACTCGCTTCATCGGGCGCGATCGCAGTGAGTCGTCTCCGGTGACGGTAAAGAAACAAGCGGGCTGCGAAGACAATAAGCCCAGCATTAACCGCATCGTAGTGCCAGAGTTGCCTGCATCCAGCACGGCGATCGGCTCTTGCAAGCGTCCTAGCCCAACGCCTTGTACTGTAACGAGGTCCGAATTTAGTTCTGAAATGGTAGCCCCCATTGCCCGAAAACAAGCCGCTGTACTGCGCGGATCTTCGCCCAACAGCAGCCCCTGAATGCGTGTTTCGCCTTGGGCGATTGCTCCTAACATGAGCGCGCGATGAGAAATAGATTTATCTCCTGGAACCTGTAAGCGCCCATGCAAACCTCCTGGGGTGGGTGCAGAAATTGTCAGGGAATCATGGGTTTCAGTGCGATTCAGGATGATGGTTGCGGTTGGCATCGAGGTAGACTGGCATAGTGCAATAGTTTAATAGTGCAGCATCATAGGGCTATGTGAATACCACTCAATCCAACATCTCACTCAATTCAATATCACAGGGTGCTAGTCATTCTAGTCGTCTGCTTTTTCCAGTTCCGCTTGTATAACTAAATTCGCGTCTTAACAAATTTGTCAGCAAAGTTTTACCGACTGATTTTCATTCACCTAATTCAATTTCAATCATTCGATCGATTCTCACTATTCGCCATCACATACTTCGTAGTGTTAATGCACCATGCTGACCCAACATCGTAAGCCCATTTGTCTTTCCTTCATGTCCTACGACTTACCGCTTTGGTCAGTGGTGGAAACCGACGCCACCCTCTATCAAAAAGATCTTGAGAAGTTTCACGTACTGCTTACCGAACCCCTGATTCAAGATGTCTCGCAAGACTCCTCGATCGCTTCAGAGCACGACCTCTTAACCAGACCTTTACCAAGCGCCACCCCTAGACTGCTGTGGCTAGAAATTTCTCCCTATCGCGTCATTATGACTATGCAAGGTAATGGTAAATTTAGCTACCGGCATTTTTGGGAGCAAGGAGTCTATGGCATCAGCCGATACTGGCTACAAACCGAAACTCTGACGGGCAGTTATCAGATGCGGTTGCGTAATTTTACTCGGCACTTAGCCTTGGAAAGCAATCCGTTGCCGCACCAACCGTTACCACACCAACTGCGCGTTGAATATGAACTGTGGACAGAGCAATTACAAATTGGGCACTACGTGCTGAATTTAGAGATTCTGCACTAGATTTTGCACCAGACGACCTGGAGTGCATCGGTTGCTCTCTACTCTCAATCTCTCTCTCCTGTTTTCCCCATAGTAGGAATTACGGGTAAAGGTTTCTTTCCCCAAAGTTTATTTTCAAGAAAATGTGCGATTCACTTCACAAGGCTTGACAATTAGAGATAGGCTAGAAACCTAGTTACCCATCGAATTTACAATTCGACATAATCACGCGGCTATGTCAGAGTCTACAACTCCCTCTTCTGAATCTTCCGCCGATCGAACTGCAAAAACGCGGCAACTACTGGGCATGAAAGGGGCGCAACCTGGAGAAACCAATCTCTGGAAGATTCGCTTGCAGTTGATGAAACCCATTACCTGGATCCCTTTAATCTGGGGGGTCGTCTGTGGAGCGGCGTCATCTGGCCAGTACACGTGGTCGCTCGAGCATGTGTTGATTGCGGCAGCGTGTATGCTGCTTTCAGGGCCCTTGTTGGCAGGCTATACCCAAACCATCAACGACTTTTACGATCGTGATATTGATGCCATCAATGAACCCTATCGCCCCATTCCATCCGGAGCAATTTCCATTCCGCAGGTGGTGACGCAGATTACGGTGCTGCTAGCAGGCGGCATTGCCCTAGCTTATGTCCTAGACTTATGGGCTGGTCATTCTTTCCCCACGATTACCGTGCTGGCGATCGGTGGGTCGTTTCTGTCCTATATCTATTCGGCTCCACCGCTGAAGTTGAAGAAAAACGGCTGGCTGGGCAATTATGCCTTAGGAGCAAGTTATATTGCGCTGCCGTGGTGGGCAGGTCATGCACTGTTCGGCGACCTTAATTGGAAAATTGTGGTGTTGACCTTGTTCTATAGTCTGGCGGGGCTGGGAATTGCCGTTGTCAATGACTTTAAAAGTGTGGAGGGCGATCGGCAACTGGGTCTAAAATCTCTGCCGGTGATGTTTGGTGTGAGCACGGCTGCTTGGATTTGTGTTCTCATGATTGATGTGTTTCAACTTGGAGTAGCTGGCTATTTGATGGCTATTCAGCAGAATCTCTATGCCGTGCTGCTGATTTTGTTAGTGATTCCTCAAATTACGTTTCAAGATATGTATTTTCTGCGTGACCCGCTTCAGAACGATGTCAAGTATCAAGCCAGCGCTCAGCCGTTTTTGGTATTGGGAATGTTAGTCACGGCGTTGGCGCTCGGACATGCCTTGGTGTAGCCTGAATCACCACCTTGTCACCAGACGCTTGTCATCAAACTCTGATCCCCGGTGCTTGTGCTTTGCTCAAAAAAGGTCTACTTTTAGATGAAGTTAAATTAAAGCTCCATTCAATGCTGGATTTATAGTGTCCAATTTTGCCTACCACATCCAATCAGCTAGGGAACAAGAGCGGGAATTAGCCGAATTTATTGCCTCTTCGACGGGTTGGAGAAGCTTTTGGGTGAGGTTGGGCAAATGGATGCGTGGGAATTTGACCTGTGGTGGTTTGTGAGGACTTAAGGTGACAGATTTTCTAACTAGGCTCAAGTCTTTGTCGAATCGAAACAGAAAGCAGCAGTCCAGCCAGTCTGCCTCGATGATGGGATCGCGATCGGAACCCATTTCTTCGCTTGGTTCTGGTTCTCCAAATGGCAACCAATCCCCTCTTTCCGATCCGGTTTCTCCCCCATCTTTTGTGAATCAGGCAAAACATTTTATGACGAAACTTCAACCAAGCCGGACTGCGGATTCGACCTCGAATGCCCACCTCTCAGATTTAACACCACAGGACACGACTGGTTCCGGACGATCGGAGCGCCCCCCCCGTCCTCTTTATCAACACTGGTGGGCTTGGGGACTTGCAGGCGTTGGGTTTGGACTGGGCGGCGTTGTCCTTGCGGCTCAGACCACCATCAGTTCGATTCGTAATGACTTGCCAGATACCGCTGATACACTAAACTATGTCCGCACTGGGTCGCTCACTATCAAAGCAGCAGATGGAACGATTTTGCAGCAAACGGGCCCAGCTACCCGTAATAAAATTACCCTCAGCGAGATGCCAGAACGCTTGCCTCAAGCCTTTCTTGCTTCTGAAGATCAGGATTTTTATGAGCATGATGGTGTTGATTATCAGGCGATCGCTCGTGCGCTTTATGTCAACCTCACCGCTGGTGAAGTTGTAGAAGGTGGCAGTACTATTACCCAGCAGCTAGCGCGAATTGTTTTTCTTGATCAAGAACGCAGTTTGGGGCGCAAGGTGAGAGAAGCATTGCTGGCCCAAAAAATGGAAGATGAACTCACCAAAGACCAAATCTTAGAGCAATACCTGAATTTGGTCTATCTGGGGTCAAGCGCCTATGGAGTCGCAGATGCTGCCTGGATTTATTTCAGCAAGCAGGTGGATGAACTAACGCTGGGGGAAATGGCAATGATTGCAGGGATGGCTCCGGCTCCCAGTGCTTACTCTCCTCTGGTGAATCCAGATTTGGCTACACAACGCCGAAATATTGTTTTGCGGCGCATGGTTGATGCGGGCTACATCACAGCGGCTGAAAGCGATGCGGCAATGTCCGAAGAGATTGTTGTAAACCCCGGCCCCGTTAAGAATCTCTACAGTCAAGTGCCCTATTTCACCTCCTACATTCAACAACAGTTACCTCAATATGTGTCACCAGAACAGCTTGAACTAGGGGGACTGACGGTTGAAACAACGCTGAACTTGGAATGGCAAAAGGAAGCGCAGGAGACCGTAGACTATGCTATTCGCAACTATGGCCCCTATGAAGGCTTTGAGCAAGCAGCGCTGGTGGCTATCGATCCGCGCACAGGAGAAATTAAGGCGTTGGTTGGTGGAGACGATTTTGCCGCTAGCCAGTTTAACCGCGCCACGCAAGCCCAACGGCAACCTGGTTCCACATTTAAAGCGTTTGTTTATGCAGCGGCGATCGCGGCTGGGTTTTCACCCTACACTAGCTACATGGATGCCAAGCTGGTGGTGGACGGCTATGAGCCACAAAACTATGGCAAACGCTTTCGTGGCATGGTAACAATTCGCGATGCGATTGCTTCATCGATTAACGTAGTGGCTGTCAAAACCTTGATTGATGTGGGCTGGAATCCCATTATTGAGATGGCGCAGCGCATGGGCATTAAGTCGGAGCTTCTGCCTACCTACTCGCTAGCCTTAGGAACATCTGAAGTCAACTTGCTGGAACTGACGAGCGCCTACGGCACACTTGCCAATCGAGGTAGACATGTTGAAGCTCATGGCATCACTCGAATTTTTGATCGCTTTGGCAATCTCATCTATGAAGCCAATTTCAGCCCAACCCAAGCAATTGACGAAGACAGCGCTTCAATTATGACGTGGATGCTTGAGTCTGTTGTCACTAGCGGCACAGGAGCAGAAGCGAACTTGCCCGATCGACCAGTGGCTGGGAAGACAGGCACGTCTGAAAAACGGCGCGATTTGTGGTTTGTTGGCTATATTCCCCAATTGGTGACCGGAGTATGGCTTGGTAATGACGACAGTAGCCCCACTACAGGAGTCAGTGGCACAGCCGCCCTAACGTGGCGTGATTTCATGTCTACCTTGCTCAATGACATTCCAGTGGAGCAGTTTCCCGAGACGCCATCGTTGGGTGAATGGGAAGGATCAATCAAGGCAGAACCTGTGAAGCCTAAACAGATCTTTGAAGCCGACACCCCTGACAATAGTGGGGCGGAAACGAGCAGCAGTGATAGCGAAGGTTACTATGAATCCTACGATTCCTACAATTCTGGCTATTACAATGACTCCAGTGGCTATTCCAACAGCAGCAGCTACTCTGAGCCGGAACCCGTTGTAACCGAGAGCACCAGTGGAAGTGTTAGTGAACCTGCTCCGGCTATTGTGGAAGAAGTGGCTCCGATTCAAGAAGCCCCACCCGTTGCTCCTAGCACTGATACTCCTGTAGAAACAGCCCCGCCACCCGCCGCGATCGAAGCGCCCCCACCCCCTGTCCAAGACTTACCACCCCTCATTCCTAGTGAATCTGAGGGCACCCCGAGAGCAACAGCACCCGTCACGATTCCTTAATGTCTTTAACAAATGAATGGGGAGAACAGGGGAAGATAGTCCACCCTTCTCCCTGCTTCAGTCCATCACGCTAGATCATGATCAGAAACAGAATCAGAAACAGATCATGATCCTTGAGATTCTTGAGGATCGGGTAGCAAACACTTGTCGCTATCACATCCGGCAGGCCCAGCTTCGACCATTTCGCCTAAGTCATAACCACTCAAGGCTTGATGGAAATTCTGAGTTTTCCGCCGTGCTGCAACTTCTTGGATCAATTGATCGTACTGTTGTTTTGAAATGGGTTCAAACGGTAAACGCGGAAAGGTTTGCAAATCGTCAAAGCGAGCCAACAGGGCCACAGAAATATAGCCTTCGTCGTCGCGAATGGCTCGATAAATGCGATCGCCCAGTTCATCAATTTCATGTTCTCGCAATTCGATCGTGGCGGAGGTATTGTGAGTCGTGTAGTGCTTCTGTACCTGCATGTAAAAATCCATCTGAGCGAGAGCAGAGAACTTAGAAATCTCGATTTCATCGGCTCCTGGCAAATTAGCCCAGGACACCTCTACAGGAATTTCCACCAGCCACTCGGTACAACGCGGATCAAAAGCATCATCCAATAAACGCCCAGTCTCATCTTTGTCAGACTGAGACGGCACAATTTTGTATCCATAGTCTAGACAGGCTAGTGCCACCGGATCGTTCTTGCGGAAGGTGATACGACGAATGAAGCGTTGCGCTTTGGGTGGATGCCAACCGGGACTGGCTCCGGTCAGCAAAGATTTTGTGCCAGCGGGTTGAACGGTGGTGCAACGATTGGGACGTTTAAGATTGTGCCGATCGCAATAGTCCCACACGACGCGGTGTACGGTTTCTTTCCAGCGACTCAGGTATTGTTGCTCTCGTGTTTTAAATTCTAAGCCTTTCACCGTATCTGGACGCCCCTGTTCCCACCAGCGCAACCACTCAACACCAAAGGCATGAACAAAGAAATCGAATAAACCCGTGAACGATACCCCGACGATCGGGTCAAGGTCTCGCGAATATTGATAGCGTGGTTCTTGAAAGCGATGGTTAAGCAACGCAGCTACAGACAGCGCACCTGCTGTAAACGCATCTTCTTGGTCTTGTAAGTTATGGGGATCTAGCTGATTGAGGTGAACCTCCGCCAAGTTGCAATGAAAGTTTTTTCCCAAAATTTCACCACATGGATTCAACCCATAGCGTCCTAAGCGATGCTCAATTTCATCATCACTCATAGTTGGATAGTGTTCCTGAAGCCATTTCCTTGCTTGTCCCTGCTCATAAACACTGACGAATTCAGCTTTTAACTCAGCAGTCGATAGCAAATCAACGCTGGAACGAGCGATCGCTTCACCAGCCCATTGAATCGCACCTTCACCAGAATAGAACTGCTTGCGAACCGCCGCCATACATTCCTCCTGGGTCGGCTTGTGGTGAAATACGCGGGTGTGGTTAGCCATGCGCAGCGAATCTCGTTCTGGATCAATGCGCCAGTTACCCTCCGCATCCTGTTGCCAGAGGTTTTCTTTTGCAGCAGCAAAGTCTGCATCCTCGCTGTCACCCTGACGCATTCCTGCACTACGCCGAATGTTGCCGGCCACGATCGTCACAGCGGCTTCATCGATCAACAAACAGCACTCGACTGAGGTTAATTGCCGACCGATCGCCTTGTTGAGAATGGCCGCACAGCGTTGATAAAGCGCAGGCAGTCGAATCGGATTAGCCACACCACCAAAGCCTTTCAGTGTTTCTCCAGCGGGGCGCACATGGCTTAAATCTACTGTGACTTCAACTGCTTCGGGAAAGCGCTCATCAGTCGAGAGTTCCAGCAGCGTTTGATAGGACGTGACCCAGCCCCGACGGCTATCACCCACCTGCATTGTCGCTGTATTGCCGGTGATGTCAATCGTCGTTTCCTCTTGGCGCTGTGCCACGATTGCCGTACCAATTTCACCCTTCAGCACAACGTTAAGCCGATTGCGAATTGCCGGAAGCTGGCTAATATATTTTGGTTCCAACACTGCTCCTGTACCACAGCCCATCATTGCCAGATCCATCATTAGACCAAAGGCTCGCCAGTCAACAACATTGGTGCTAGTGCAGTTGTAAGCGCCAGAAAAATTGTCGGGGTTTTCGATCCAGCTTGTACCGCCCACCCAGAGCCAGCGTCCAGACGGCAAACTTTTAAGCGATCGCTGCATCCGGTCTAAGTGTTCAACTTCGACAGGTGTGAGTTGACCAAGTTTGGCCAGTCCGTGCAGGGTTCGATCGCAGACCTGTTCCCAAGTTTCTCGGAGATGATTGGCATTCCCCGATCGACGACTATAGGTTCTAAAGAAAACCGGGTTAGCCGCAGGGGCCGATTCAGGAAAAGGGTGATTAGCAGAAGGACGATCGGAACGAATTCGTTCGAGGTCTTGAACCATGATTAAACTCTCGTCAGCTAGAAATCAATGAATTCGAGAACGCTATATACAGCGTTTTAAGCTTACTTAGACGGAAGATATAGAGTTAGAGACCAACAAACATACTCGAAGCGCCTCGAAACCGCATCCGTAGCTGCCCCGTAGATTCAGCAAGAATGATACTCAGCAACGCCTGGGCCCAAGCTCAGAATGATGATTGCTGCGATTGTAACTGGGCCCGCAACCGTTCTAGTTCTTGTTTGTCCCGATCGGCGCGTTGACGTTCTTGTTCCACCTGATACTGAGCATCTTCCTCGGAAAGATGTCTGGGGCGAGAGGTTCCATTAAGGACAACAAAGGGGAATTGCCTGCGATCGGCAAGCTCACCGTCCTGCCATGCAAGCAACTTACGGGGGTAACTCTTACCACCAGCGTAATTGCAGGTAATTTCTTGGTGGTTGACTCAGTTCTTCCTCAGTTAGCCACTCCACTGGCTTGTATGTGCCAAATACATGATCCCACCAATCGACGGCTAGTCCAAAGTTGTGATTCCACATTCCGTACTTATGGTGAACATAGTGAACAGGCATTTTCATCCAGAAGCACTTGGTAGGGTTTTCGTGCTGAAGTTGGTGAGCATAGGCTGAAAAACCTGCGAAGAAGAGTGCCCCTAAGGCCCAGCCGATTCCGACTTGCCAGGAAAACAAAAACGGCAAGGCCATTAAAATGACGCTACCTTTGACGTAATCTAGAAATTCCCAAACGACCCCTTGTCCCTCGTTACGGCGATGATGATCTCGATGGCGTTCACCAATCTTCGGCGACACATGCATCAAGCGATGCATCCAGTATTCAACCAAACTGGCCAACACAAACGCAATGACAAAACAAACGATCGCCAAACTCCACATAGATTCAATCTTCTCCTTGTCTATCACTCCTATCACGCCAACACGTTGATTCTAAACTGTAAACCGTTAGAGTCGCTGCGGCCGGCTTCATCTTGATTACTAGCTTGAGACACGTACCTATTGATCTTGATGAATCATTCGACGTTAAAGTTTCTTAAAAAGAGATTTTACTACTACTTAATAATTGCCAGTCATTCCCTTCGTCTCTCAGCGTAAGAAAACCTTGATAGAAAAGGTTTGCGGTGCATAGCTCTACATCTAGCGTTTAGGAAAAAAATCTCCGCAAATAATTTCTACATCTGTATTGTCACGCTTTGATCGATTGTTATTATGATTGAGATGCGTTTGATCCGAGCCATTCGGATTAAACAGGGTGCCAGTCTCTGTAGCCAGCCGTGGTGAAAAGGTGAATATCGAATGAGTGATACTGCGGCATTTCTAGCGGGTTGTGCTGTTACGGGCGTTGCAGTGCTCTTTGTCATGCGAAATGATTCTATCAGCCAGACAAGAGTGCCGCCGCCTCTACAGTCTGTTTCGCCAACACCTGAAATATTAGCGCCACCAGTTCCACCGCCTCCATCTTCTCATTGGTCGCAGGAGGAGGGGCGAAGTTTTCGCATGGAATCAGAACTAGATCAACAGCGCAATCTTTCGAGAGATCTGTCCGATCAACTGCGGCGGCAGCAAGATCGAACCGAGGATTTGAAGGGACAGCTAGAACAGCAGCAACGCCAAACTGAGGACTTGAAGAGTCAACTGGAGAAACAGGAGCGTAATACCGAAATCCTGATCAACCAAATTCATGAACAGCAGCGGTTGTTGGAGCGGTTGTCTGACCAGCCGATACGAACAGCAATGCCGATCGACGCATTAACAGAACCGCGATCGAATACGACCGACATTCAAACCATCATTACGGGGGTTGTTGGCATTGTGGTGCTAGTGGTTGTAGCGGGGGGAGGATTAATCCTGTTTGCCATCATCGTAGTGGTGTTGCTTTCGTCGCGTCGTCGTCCCACCCGCACCATTCACATTGTCCATCCAGGCCCTAATCCTTATCCCACATTTGCATCCCAACCCCTCCTACCAGCCCGGGCCCGCACTCGTCCGGCTCGGCATATTGATGTCGAGTATTATGCTGACGGAAACTATGACTAATTCCTAACCTCACTCAGACAAGTTCAATCAGTCCACTTTTTTATCTGAATCCAGAACTCACGTGAGAGCATTTACTGAAAGCGAACGGAATTAGGCATATCCAGAACCGGACGAGCTAGTTTTACATGCAGTACATGGGGCAGACTAGAAATTTGGCTAAGTACCTCTTCTAGTTGCGCTCGAGAGGTAATGGTCATCCCGATTGTAGCTTTGGCGGTTTCATCGAAAATGTTTACGCTACGCAGGTCGGGTGTGATGGCGTTTTCTACCAGCTTGTTCAAAATCGGTCGAAAGATATCGGGTTTGTCGGCCAACGTGAGTTGAATTTGAATCCGACAGCCATTGGTATTCCAGATGAGGGGTCGCAGTTTCTCTGGGCTTAAATCGCGCAGGTTAGCACAGGTCGCTCGATGAATTCGCATCGATCGCTTAGGCGACGCTACCACCCCCACGATCGGATCTCCAGGTAACGGCGTACAACACAAAGCAACGCGCCAGCTTTGTTCGCCTGATCCAGGCATATCAGAATTTTCAAGCTGAACATACCGCTGTTCACTGAAAGAATCGCTAACATGGTTGCAGCTATGCAGCAATTCCTGCAACTGCTGAATGCTTATTTCTTCCGAACCGATCGTACTCATAAGATCATCCACCGACAGCCGATTCAGCAATCGTGCTACTTGTTCTAGTTTGGGTCGATACCCTCGAATATTTCTACCCAGCACTTGCTTGATCAATCGCCAGCCCCGTTGAGTATTAACCTGCTTCAGTCCGCGTTGAATGCCCTGTTTAGCGGTGCGTGTAACGACAAAGGTTAACCAAGCAGGATTCGGAGTTGCATTGGTGTCCTTGAGAATTTCGACAACATCGCCAGTTTTTAAGCGCCGATCGAGGGAAACCTCTCGCCCGTTCACCAGAGCACTGATGCAGCGATTGCCCAGCTTCGTATGAATTTTGTAGGCAAAGTCGATAGGGGTGGCACCTTGGGGCAAGTTAATGACTCGATTTTGGGGCGTGATTGCATAGATCATTTCTCCTACTGGATCATGTAGTCGTGTCTCAGAAATGAGATTGACCAAGGCTCCAGCCGTCAAAATGGGAATATTAAATCCGGCAAAGGTGGCTTGATTGGCTTCCATCAGTTGATGGAAAAACTGGGGGCGGCGGGCCACGATCGCTTCTACATTAAGCTGCCAACCGCAACTCAACAACATCACATCATACAAATCCGCCACGCCGCCAAAATAGTTGGATGCCGTATTGGACTGCTCTAGTAGGCGTTCATAGTCAAGGCTAAGATGCGTACTGGCTAATTCAAGAATGCGGTGAACCACATGTTGGGCTTGCTGGGCACCAAAATGGATCATCACCTGCATGTGAGCCAAGCACACAATAAAGGGCGGCACATAGACCACCAGTTGGTCTGCCTCAATTAAGGTATCTAACTGCTCCATCGCCTGTCTGCGGCGATCAAAGTCTTCATAATCGCCATTCCAACCGGGTTCCAGCGTTAAATCTAGAAGGACATCTAGATTCATTAAAACCCTGGAAACCATACGCATTGTTTAAACCGAAACAAGGGAGAGCTTAGGAGAGAGGCGCTTGATACTTATTTGATAAGTGTTCTTTCATTGCCTGCCGACCATCAAACGTTTGTGCAGAAACCGCTGTTCTAGGAGGAGGGGCAGGAACGACCATTAGCTCACCAGTGCCAATTTTTTCTAATAGTCCAGCGATCCAGGGTTTACCACCATACAGGCAATTGTAACTATAAGCGATCTCCTCCAGCATTTGCCGAGTTGCAGGAGACATTCGCATTGAAACAGTTTCATTGTTCAACACTGGACGTTTACCACGACCGAGTACCAGTTGCTCTGTTTTGGGATTGGGGTTTGCCACAACTCTAAAACCTATATGAAGGATATCGTGTACAAGGGACTGGTGCGAGGAACGAAACAAAGCGCGAATCGCCACATACGGCAGCCTAGAAGACCTACAGCAGACGATGTTAAAAGATTTCCATCCCCGTTTTATCTGTGAAACAATCTCGCAACCATCGTTCTGACTGTGAGGCAGTGCAGATGACCCATTTAAAACTGCTATCCACTGCTATCCATAGCAATCGCATATCTTAAACGATCGTGCTTTAGATAACACAACTCTAGACAACACTCTAGCAAAGTTGATTGCTAAAGCTATTTGACATTGCAGAAACATCATAGGTCTTTACGGATTCTTCATTCAAGGGTAATTTCCACAGCCTTACAGAGGTTATCCATTGAGTTTTGCTAAAGTTCTATGCTTAATCCAAAACCTATGGTACGTTTAGCATAAGTCGATTCATTCGATCGACTTTCTCAACCCAGCCTCACAACTAGGAGGAACGGTCATGGCAGACTTTAATCTGCTTAAGGGTTTAACGTCACTGTTGTCTAGTAAAGGATCAAGCGCTTTTCAAACGGTAGGTGTTCCTTCCCTACCCGGTTTTTCAAGGTCAGAAGCCATTGTCGTCAAGGCGATCGAACCCTTTAGAGCAGGGCGCGTTCGTTTTCAAGGCTCTTGGTGGTCGGCTCGATGTCAAGGAAATGTGACGCTGCCACCGGGTGAACGAGTTAGCGTGATTGGGCGACAGAACATCACATTGCTGGTTGAACCAGTAGCTAGTTTGCCAGTCGTTGAACCCTTAATCCTCTCTGGTCAGTCGTCTCATTAACATCGAAGAGGATTTAGAAAGAATCGATGAACAGGCGAACAGAGAAGTACCTCGTTGTGGAAACCGGGTGTGAGGCGAAAGCTAGGTAATGGTACTTATTTATAGCAAGGGCGGTCGATGAACCGCCCCTGAACCTAATTAGTCTTGATTATTAGTCTTGATTAGTCTTGCGTATGAATTCTATAGCTTGACTTGTTTCAAATGGCTGCGTGGATCAGAACTTCGACTAGCGCGGATCTTCTCGTAATACTCTCGCTCTGTAGATGTGAGAGTCTTAGGCGGCACAATCACAATCCGCACTAACTGATCGCCCCGATCGCCTTTAGGGTTACGCCAACCTTTACCACGCAAGCGCATCACTTGTCCCGATCGAATGCCCGCTGGAATATTCATCGTCACGGAACCATCCGGCGTGGGCACTTCCACAGAGGCTCCTAACACCGCTTCATCCGGAGTAATGGGTAGCTCACCCACCAAATTTTCGCCCTCAAATTGGAAGAAGTTGTGCGGTTGAATTTCTACTACTAAATAAAGATCGCCTCGCTGCCGGCTATAGGGGTTCATTTGCCCTTTACCCTTAATGCGGATACGAGAACCGGGCTTTGCGCCAGCCGGAATCCGAACAGTAATAATTTCACCGTTAACGTTGATGCGTTTTTGTACACCGTGAAACGCTTCAGAGAACGATAAAACAATTTTTGATTCTAAATCCTGTCCAACCGCAGCCTCCGTATTGCCGAAGCCGGAATAATCATTGAACCCACCGTTGAATCCTGAGCCACCTGTGCTAGTGCGATAGCTATAGGTTCGAGCACCGCCCGGCGCACCGCCGAAGCGACCCAACAGTTCATTAATAAATTCGTCAAAGCTACCATACTGACTAAAGTCAAAGCCGCTGAAATCAGTTGCTCCTGCACCAGAAGACCAACCGCCTGCTCCTGTGCCTACGCGATTCCAATATTGTCCAAACTGATCATACTTCCGGCGCTTATCAGGATCGGATAGAACTTCATAGGCTTCATTGACTTCTTTAAATTTTGCCTCTGCAACTTTATCACCTGGATTCACATCAGGATGGTATTTGCGTGCCAATTTCCGGTACGCTTGCTTGATATCATCCGCTGTGGCGCCTTTGTTAATTCCCAGGGTTGCGTAGTAGTCTTTGAAGTCAGTTGCTGCCATCCACCCAATACCTCTAGAACGTTTGTATAGCTTCTCTCTTCTAAGCTACCAAGAGTTTAGGTCAAGCGGGTTCGGTTGGGTCATTGAGAATAGAGGAATTTCCGTACCTCTGCTTGTACGATTTAGAGGTTGGCTTTTTTGAAGACTCATTTGCATCGGTGCCAAGATGGGGGGTGATGTCCTGCTCGATCGAGCTTGGTCCACGCAGGACGAGTAGCGAATTAAGCAACTGAGTCCTTCCTCCAAGTTGGGAGGGGCACCCTCAAGTTGACGCTGCATTCGTTGAATTACTTCATCGGGAACTTGGCGATCGCGCTGTCGATTGCGTTCAAGACATACAGACAACGGTGTATCTATCCACAGCCCAGTGATGTGCGTAAACGCAAGCGATCGGGCGAGAGCAATGACGGCGCGGCGTGATTGACGGCGGGTGTTGGTTGCGTCATACAGGACGGCTTGACACTGCCCTTGCTCAATTTGCTGCACGATCTCACGAAGCTGTTGCCCCACTTGTCGCCAAATTAATGACCAAGGTCCTTGAATGGCTTCATCGCCAAAAAGTTGACCGCGAATGCGATCGGTGGAAACAAGGCGTAAAGTAGAACAAGTGCCTTGCATCGATGCGGCGAGTGTAGACTTACCGCTGCCAGGTAGCCCAATCAACAAATACAATCGCTTTCTCATGCATTTCCCACCAATCCTTCATACTTACCACCATTTCGTTAATCTCTTCATCCTGCTGCCCGACGAAACTCTAGACGGTAGCGATACAGCGCCACAGGACGAGGTTCACCAAACAAACTTTTAGGATCGATCGCCTCAAAGTAATGGGGATCTTGGGGCGATAGGTAGATGGCTGTCACCTGATCGGCAACAATTTCGGGGGTTTCGGGCGATTCTACAGTCGCGTGATGCGTATACGCTGTCGTATTTTCGACTTCGTTGAAGTAGATTTCGGGTGCCCCTAAAAATTCCTGCTGAAACACCTCTGTCGTAATAAATCGATCGGGATCTGGGGTTTCAGTAGCCCGAGCGATGACAGTAGACACCAGTTGTCGATCGGAACGAAACAACGTGATTTGCCGATTGGGATTAGTCGGATCAACTTTCACCGCCAAAATGGCCTGATCGCCCAAGTATGCTTTGGTTAAACTTTCGCCATTAAAGGCGCGATCGGACACCACTTGCGGAGATTTGTTTCGGAAAATTGGCGATAGCAGCGACTGTACCCGAGGAACCGCTAATTTAACAAAGCGAATCGGACAAGTGATGGGTTGATTGAGAAATTGGCGATTGCCTTCAAACCCCGGCGTCACAATGTCAGGGGCGAGGGGAGCTACCATATCCACCAACGTTGTTGTGACGGTCCAATTCCCATCAAACCAGTCTGGATAGAACAAGTCTTCATCTTTGGCCGGTTGAGATAGGGGCTTTTCGTGCCAATCGGGGAACTGTGACAGCCGATCGCTCAACATGCCTGCCTGGGCCGTGCCACTGCAAAATAGCCACAGCAGCAGCAACGATAAAATCCAAACGAGTCGCCATGGTCTCTTCATAGGGGTAAGAGCGATTGGAGTTGGAGAGCAAAATATTAAAGAGGTTATACTCGTTCCTGGAATTGTAGGAGGATAGATCGCAAGGGTGATTTGCAGACCGCCATTACAGCCGTAATACTAGGTCAAACTCTAGAGATGAGCGTTCTAGCAGATGACACACCCCCTACTCTCTATCCTGGCGCTAAAGCACTTCAACGGGATGAGGGTGCCATGTTTCTCCATATTGTTCTCGTAAAGCCTGCCACGTTTCAACCTGTCCCGGTGCATATTCGCCGGGTTTGCCCCACTGAAGAAATAAACTCAGCGATACCTCTCTACGATCGTCCAGAAACCGAATGGCATAGGTTGTAAAGTTGCCCCGCTTGGACTCCCCTTCTTCAAACGCCACCTGCGTAATTTTGTCCATGTTCAGGTGAAATTCAAAGCCCTCCTGGTGCATATTAGCGTACTTGCCTTTACCCGGAAGTTCCGCATAAAACAGTTTTTCGATCGAGCCTCGTGCTTCTAAAACGGCTGCATGGCTGGTCACAATCAATCGTAATAAACCCAATGTTTGGCAAGCTTCTAAAAAGTCTTTCAGCGTTGCTGTCATAACTAAACTAAAATCAATCAACAGTACCGTCAGTGATCATCTTATCGCCAAGGGTTGAGTTACACGGTTGCCTTTCTCTTGCCTTTTTCTTCTCCTGCATCCGTCATTCCTCACGTTTCTAAACAGTGTTCAATGATGGCGGCATTGACGACCTTCGGGTTGCCGCTAGAGGCGACATGTCCACAGTTAGGAATGAGTTCTAGACGAGCCTCGGGTAAGCGAGATTGCAGGCGTTCACCGTCGGTGGGCGGGAACCATCGATCGCGATCAGACCAAAGAATCAGGGTTGAATGCTTGATCGTATGTAAGTGCTGCTGAATTGCTCCCAACAGCGTCGGCTGTTGTTGCAGAGTGCGATCGATTTCCTGCGCGGCCAACTGCAAGTCGGCAGCAAATTGGGTCAAGGCTCCGGTTCGATAGAGGTAGGGATAGGTTAACCAGTAAAGCTCATCATCGCTAATTGAATTAGGATCAACGACCACCTCCTGGCGCACCCAGCGCATTATTTCCTGCACCAGCGGGGCAAACGGACACAATAGCTGCCCTTGATCGACCCACTGCACCCACTCCAAGGGCAGATACGACAGTAATTGCATTCCCCAACTGGGCAGTTGTTTAGGAAAAATCGGGACGTTTATTAGCACCAGTCGATCGAGCAAGTCCGGCTGGGATTGAGCTAAGGCGAGGGTCGTCAGTGCCCCCATGGATTCAGCCGCGACACATACTGGGCGATCGCTGAGCGCTTGAATCATGCGCCCCAGTTCAAGCACCTGATGGCCTACTGTTTCGGGAAGTGGAGCCGCAGACGAGAAACCATAGCCTTTAGCATCGACACAAATAACGCGGAAATGCTGGGACAACGGTTGAATATTGGCACGCCAGTTATAGCTCCAACTGCCAATGCCATGCAGCAACATTAACGGTTTACCCGTCCCCACTTCACCATAGGCGATCGTCACTGGGCGATCGCTGGCATCTACAATTGTCAGGGTTTGCCGTCCCGATGGAAACTGTTGTTGCCACCAATCACCCATCAGTCCCAACCCTATTGATACGTTGCCATCGGCAAACACGAACACACCAAGTTTCGATCACCGTAGGCATTGTCAATGCGATCGACGGCGGCCCAGAATTTGTTGTCTCGTGTCCAGGTAGTGGGATAGGCGGCTTGCTCCCGAGAATAGGGGCGATCCCAGTGATCTTGCAACAGCGTAGCCGCCGAGTGAGGTGCATGTTTCAGCAAGTTATGCTCCCGATCGGCATTGCCTGCTTCAATTTCACGAATTTCAGCGCGAATGGCGATCATGGCTTCACAAAAGCGATCGAGTTCTGATTTTGCTTCACTTTCAGTTGGTTCCACCATAATGGTTCCTGCGACAGGCCAGGACATGGTGGGCGGATGAAAGCCATAGTCAATCAAGCGCTTAGCCACATCTTCCGCCTCGATCCCTGCCGATTTTTTGAACTGGCGCAAATCGATAATGCACTCATGGGCCACTAGACCTTGCTTACCTTTATATAGCACCGGATAGTGTCCCTCTAGTCGTTTAGCGATGTAATTGGCGTTGAGAATGGCAACTTGCGTGGCTCTAGTTAGTCCGATTGTCCCCATCAGGGCAATATACATCCAGGAGATCGGCAGAATGCTGCTACTGCCCCACGGCGCAGACGACACGGCGCCTACTGGTAACGATGCAGATAATTCAGTTGGCATTTTTACAACAGAATGCTGAGGCAGGAAGGGAATGAGATGCGCTTTAACGCCGATCGGCCCCATACCTGGGCCGCCCCCACCATGCGGAATGCAAAAAGTTTTGTGTAAATTCAGGTGACAAACATCGGCACCAACATCTGCCGGACGACACAGCCCCACCTGCGCGTTCATGTTGGCTCCGTCCATGTAAACTTGCCCCCCGTGATCATGCACAATTTGGCAAATGTCGAGGATGCCTTCTTCAAATACGCCATGCGTTGAGGGATACGTCACCATCAGTGCGGCCAGATGATCTCGGTGCTTTTCAGCTTTGGACTGGAGATCGGCAATGTCAATGTTACCGTCTTTGTCACAGGCTACTGGAACCACTGTCATGCCAGCCATCACTGCGCTGGCTGGGTTTGTGCCATGCGCCGATTCGGGAATTAGGCAAATATTGCGATGCGCCTCACCTCGGTGTTGGTGATAGTAGCGAATTGCCAACAGTCCAGTGTATTCTCCTTGCGAGCCGGCATTGGGCTGAAGCGAGATGCCGTCAAATCCGGTAATTTCTGCCAACCATTGCTCCAGTTGTTGAAACAGGATTTGATAGCCCTGAGTTTGCTCTAGTGGGGCAAATGGGTGCAGATTGGCAAATTCTTCCCAGGTTACGGGAATCATTTCAGCCGTAGCGTTAAGCTTCATCGTGCACGAACCCAACGGAATCATGGCCGTCGTCAGCGACAGATCTTTAGATTGCAGGCGATACATGTAGCGCAGTAGTTCTGTTTCCGATCGATACCGATGAAAAACCGGATGGGTGAGGTAAGGCGTGGTGCGGCGCAGGTTCGCAGGAATCGGAGACTCCAGAACGTGATCGATTGCTTGATCAAGCACGCTTATCCCATTCGTTTGATCGGACGGGTCGGAGCCAGCAAAAACTTCCAGCAGATTGAGCACATCCTGTTCAGTTGTGGTTTCATCCAGCGAAAGTCCGATTGCGCTAGTGCCAATGGCTCGTAGGTTGATTTGCCGATCAATCGCCCGTTGCCAGATCTCCGCTTGCCGATCGCCCACCTCGACTCGCAGCGTGTCAAAAAAGGGAGCACTGCCCAGTTCATAGCCCTGTTGCTTCAGCCCGGTTGCTAGAAGAAGCGTCAGTGCATGAATGCGATCGGCAATGTGCCGTAGACCCTCGGGCCCGTGATAAACCGCATACATGCTAGCCATCACTGCCAGCAGCACTTGCGCTGTACAAATATTACTGGTAGCCTTGTCGCGACGAATGTGTTGCTCGCGCGTTTGCAGGGCTAAGCGTAGGGCAGGACGACCCGCCGCATCTTTGGAAACTCCTACCAAACGCCCCGGCAGTTGACGCTTATAGGCTTCTTTGGTAGCAAAATAGGCAGCATGGGGGCCCCCATAGCCCATCGGCACACCAAACCGCTGAGTACTGCCAACAGCAATATCGGCTCCAAACTCACCGGGGGGTTTCAGCACAGTCAAACTCAACAGATCGGCAGCAACAGTAACTAGTGCTCCGGTGGCATGGGCCCGATCGACAAACTCAGCATACTCGTAGACTGCTCCATCGCTAGCAGGATATTGCAGTAAGACTCCAAAGATGGGTTGGTCAAACTCAAAGGTGCGGTGATCGCCGACAATCACCTCAATCCCCAACGGCACTGCCCGCGTTTTGATCACATCGATCGTTTGAGGATGGCAGTCTTGCGATACCCAAAAAGCCGTTGCCTCACCTTTATATTGTCCATAACTCATAGCCATCGCCTCAGCCGCGGCTGTGCCCTCATCTAGCAACGACGCATTGGCAATTTCCAACCCAGTTAGATCCATTACCATCGTCTGGAAGTTAAGCAAGGCTTCTAGGCGACCTTGAGCAATTTCAGGTTGATAGGGTGTGTATTGCGTATACCAACCGGGATTCTCTAAAATGTTGCGCTGAATCACGGGCGGCGTAATGCAGTTGTAGTAGCCCATACCAATGAACGATCGAAATACTTGATTCCGTGAGGCGATCGCTTTCAACTCCTGCAATAATTCCGATTCACTGCGCCCTGTGCCCAACTGCAACGGTTGCTTTAGGCGAATTGCCGCCGGAACAGTGCGATCGATTAACGCTTCCAGCGACTCAATTCCCAAGAATTCCAGCATTTGCTCCACTTCAGCTTCATTAGGGCCGATATGCCGCGATACAAACGCTGACACCGTGGGAAACTCCTTGAGAAATCTAACTTCCTGTGTCGTCTGTGACTTCGATCGAACCCCGTTTGGGGGTGGCACCGATTGAAACCCCTTGGAATGCTGGCTCGAAGTATCGAACTCGGTTGCCGTGTGGGTTGCACCTTTCAAGTCAGTGGAAAACTCAGATGACATAGGAACATTTAGGAGGGATGGGGAAGGCAGAAATACATACTAGTAAATTTCTATCGACTTCTGAAATAATTTGCAACAAAAGCCACTTGCCATCAAAGCGATCCCTCTTCAGGTTGTTACAAAGAGTCGTTACGAAAGAATTCACTCTAACTTTTCAACATTTCATAACCACTCTGACGAATAAGCCCCCCAGCATCACTGCCAGGAGGCTGCTCCCCTATCCGAAGGGATATGGCTAGTATGCCCTGATTTTCGAAAACGGTACGAAAGGAAAGGCAGAAGGAAGAGTGAAAGTTTGGGCTTGCAGTCAGCCTCAAGGGGGAAACCATTCCCAGATGCAGGCACGTTCAATTTAATGAGTCAAAAGTTACATTTTGTAAAAACTGAGTTGTTACTTCTAATTCTTGCTCAGCGTTTAAGCCTTCATCTTCTATCTGTTATCCTTCTCCACAATTCCCTTCCCTTCAGTCCCCTAAACTGGATACAATACGACCGATAGCTGAATCATCGCAATAGTCATTCTCTTAATTATGAGTGTAGTTAGCCAAGTCATTCTCAACGCCGATGATGAGCTTCGCTACCCCAGCAGTGGCGAACTCAAGAGCATCAAAGAGTTTTTACAAACTGGTGAACAGCGGATGCGCATCGTATCTACGCTGGCTGAAAACGAAAAGAAAATTGTACAGGAAGCAAGCCGACAGCTTTGGCGGAAGCGTCCAGATTTCATTGCTCCGGGTGGGAATGCGTATGGCGATCGTCAGCGCGCTCTCTGCCTGCGGGACTATGGCTGGTACTTGCGCTTAATCACCTATGGTGTGCTCGCGGGCGACAAAGAGCCGATCGAAAAAATTGGCTTAATTGGCGTGCGCGAAATGTACAATTCGCTGGGCGTTCCCGTACCAGGAATGGTAGAGTCGATTCGTTGTTTGAAGCAAGCTGCCCTGGCACTGCTTAGCGATGAAGATGCGGCAGAAACCGCTCCCTATTTCGACTACATTATCCAAGCGATGTCATAAGCTGGCATATACTGGTTATTCAAATTCAAATAATTCACGGTTAATTCAAGGGCTGGAAGCTGAGAATGAAGGGTAGGGTCTGATCTGACGTTGCTCTTGATTTTCAGAGTTCAGCCCTTGATTGTGCGATGGTGTCCTGCTTTTTCCTTGAAATTGCCGCCGATGGTCTTTGCTGAAAGTTACCAGTGCTTTCGAATTGTAGCGCCAACGCAACCAGTCAACTCCATCACAGATAGATAACCTATAGAACCTTAAAGTAAAAATCTTAGGCAAGTGGAGACGGCTGTGCTCAAGCGAGTGTATTTAGCTAATCCTTATGGATTTTCTCAACAACAACGATCGTTGTTGCTGCCGCCGATCGTGCAAGCATTGGAACAGCTAGGAGCTGAGGTATGGGAGCCGTTTGCTCGCAACAACCAGGTTGACTTCTCGCAAGCGGGTTGGGCTTATCAGGTGGCGCAAGCTGACCTGAATGATGTGAAAACCTGTGATGGCATATTTGCGATTGTCAATGGAACACCACCCGATGAAGGGGTAATGGTGGAACTGGGGATAGCCATAGCCCTCAACAAAGCCATTTTTCTGTTCCGTGACGATTTCCGCCGCTGCACTGACAGTGAACAATACCCGCTGAATCTAATGGTCTTTTCGGGTTTACCTGAAACAACATGGGAAGATCATTACTATACCTCGATCGAGGAAATTGGATCTTCCCATAAAGCGTTGTATCGTTGGCTACAGTCGAGCTAGGAGCTTGCAATTAAGCCTCTGTTTCAATTCGCTTGTCTAAGTTTTTCTCAGCAAAATACTTGGTGAGGAAGGTATTCACAAGCGATAAAACCACGGGACCTAAAATGATTGCTAGCAGTCCACGTACCACAAAACCAGGAACCAAAACAGATGCCAACCAGAAACAAATGCCATTAACAACCAATGAGAATGCGCCAAGCGTTACGTAATTTAAAGGCAGCGATAAGGTGGACAAGATTGGGCGGATGGTCGAATTAATTAAACCAACTGCGATCGCCGCAATCAGCGCCGCAGGAAAGGTATAAATATCAACGCCGGGAACGACGAGATCGACGACGAGTAAACTAAGAGCAGTTGCTAAAGTGGTAAGGAAGAAGCTAAGCATATTTTTCCCTTCTTTATAAACGTACCTTTCATTCAAGGCAAAAATATTAGTTTTCGCATCACTCTACAGTGAGAGTCTACATCGCTCTCACCCAGTCATTGGATGGATTTAGGTCGAATACGTGATGTGCAACTATCCGTCTTTTGCCTCCTCAATCTTCCTCGCTCTGGGGCGGTGTCCGAGGCAGTGGGATGATTTAGTGTACAAATCAAAACCACATTAGAGATAATATTGGCGATTGCAGATAATGACCCTAGCGTGAACAGCACTCCTAAAAATAGAAATACGCTTAGACATTTCAAGTTCCAGGACGGTTGCGTAACGCTTCACTCATGTATGATCGATCGCCCAACACCTCTAGCAGCGGGCCATATTTGCCAAACCTGACCTGGCTGATTGAACCTGCCAAGGCACTGATTCGATCGCGATACCGTCCTAGATCAATTCCTAGTAGGCTGCACAGGATAATGCGAATCGTCGCTTTATGAGAAACCACTAGCACATTGCCATCGCTGTATTTCTGTTCAATTTCAGCAATG
The DNA here is from genome assembly GCF_026802175.1 of Thermocoleostomius sinensis A174. Classification (NCBI taxonomy): domain Bacteria; kingdom Bacillati; phylum Cyanobacteriota; class Cyanophyceae; order Oculatellales; family Oculatellaceae; genus Thermocoleostomius; species Thermocoleostomius sinensis. Next base: position 1,582,660 of record NZ_CP113797.1, read on the forward strand.
ACCGCAGAAGCGCGGCTAGCAATTTGTACGGCTGTTTCGCCCCCTGTAGGTGGATTCCAAGCAGGTTCCGTCAGCCAGCGTTCATAATCTTCAGCGAAGTGGGCTTTAACCCACTCACTGGTTTTATCTTCCCACTCGCCATAGCGAATTTCTTTCAGTCCGTCTCGCAACTGCATCTCCATGCTGATTGCCTCACACAGTGGTTTAGCCGTCGCGATCGTGCGTTTCATTGGACTAACGTAAATGGCTTGCCAGGGAACCGATTGATACGCTGCTGCAAATTCCGATGCCATTTGGTTGCCCGCATCGGTGAGTTCCGGATCAAGCTCGCCGCAGTAGCCACCAGTTTGGCTGTAAATTGTTTCGCCGTGTCGAATTAGGTAGAGAGTAAGGGCCATGGGGAAGAAGGATGAGGGAGTGGGGAGTCGGGAATTGGGAGTGGGGAACAGGGAACAGGGAAGAACAAGTGAACTGTTGAAGGGTTTGCTATTAAGAGTTTTACTACGTTTAGGGTCTTACTCAATGTTTTACGCTTAGCATTTCGGTCTATCGCTATGGCAGGGAGAGTAAAGGCACGTTTGGTTCATTACGCCAGTTCCGGTAAAGGCTTCGCCTTCCACAGAATGGCAGACAAAAATTAAGGGACGTTTAGCTAAACGTCCCCACACCACCAAATTGAGTCACTTTTCAGTAGATCGGATCAAGCGTCCCCCGATTCGGTTTAGTTATTTCCGGTTTCGCTCGATTTGCTATTGCCATCTGTGTTATTGCGCACACGCCAGGCAATCTCCAACAACCGTACCCACCGTTTATGAACCTGTTTTGGTGTGCATTTCAGAATTTTGGCGATTTCTGGATCGCTTAATTGTTGCGATTTGAGTTTCAGCAACTGCTGCTGTTCGGGTGAAAGCTGCTGATGAAACTCTTCCCATTGCTGTTGTCGCATTCCTAGATTTTGGTCTAAATCTGCGCCCAGCCACTGATGTACCAGTTGCCAGTTGTGCGATCGGGCAAACTTCTCGACGTGATATTTGAATCGCTGCTGCAAATAGTCGCGCTGGCGAGCGGAAAGTCCCAAAATTTCATCAATCTCTGGAGCCGATAGATCTTGTAGCTTCAGTGTTAAATAATCAATGCAGTCGGTTTGCCCTTGCGATTCTAGATAGGCCACCAGTTCATTGATCACCCGATCGCGTACAACAGAATCAGCCGGATCAACAGCGTCGGCAACCATTTGCTCGCGCACTTGCTGTACTACTGGCGATCGGCTATGAATTTCAGCGTCTTCGCCTTTGGCTGACTCAACCGCCATTTCCAAATCTAATGTTGTTTCTAGAGGTTGACGGTTGGCAAAGCCCTGGGCCCGTAGCACAATTAACTGCTGGTTTCGTCGTCCGGGTAGGGTGATGCGTCGCTTAGCATAATGTTCGGTAAAAGCCATATATTCGGCGAGTTCCAACCGAGTCCGTGGGCTATACCCCTCATCAAGCTGGTGTTCGCGTCGAAAGGCTTTCAGGGCTTCAATATAAAAGCCTTGGAGAAAATCTTCTACCATGCTGTAGCGCGCACTAAAGCCAAGTTGGGCCCGACCCGGTGAGACATGGCGGTAAACCATTGTACTTAAATGACTATGCAGTTCAACACGACCGCGTCTGGAGCCAAGTTTATGGTAATATAAGCACTTTTGTAGCCGATGCCGCACCAGTGTAGACTGCCAGGAGGCAATTTGACCTGAAGTTTGAATGCGATCGCTTTTAACGCAAATGCGCTCGACTTCGGTAGCAATTCGAGCCATAACCTGGTCAACGCCAGACGAGGCGGGTAACTCAGCTTGAAGTTCAACTAAGATTGATTTGGCTAACTTCAGCAGCGATGAACGGGCTTGTTCTGAAGAAACCTCGGTTGGGTTGTCATTCGTCAAAGCTTCATGCACCGTTGTTGAAGTGTCGGTAGATTCTAATTCTGCGATTGAACAGGTATGAGGCATGGCTTTCTCTGGGTTGGGGGCATCGTGGGAGTTTTCAGATTGATTCATAATTGACTCTGTGGTGATGCACGATATCGACAGGGAAATACAGACTCGGGCATTATTGGCAAGACCCTATGGCCTTGTCTAGAGATTGGGCAGTTTTTGTTCAAATCTTCTTAGAAGCCATAGAACTTAAAACCCAATAACTTGTTTCTGTCCGAGTTAGCTTCACCTGTTGGTTTCACTTGCTCTATTTCTGCCTACAAGAGCACTTCGTAAAACTTCGGGTAGGTTTAGAGATCTATATGTCAGTTCTTAAGGTGGTTTCCTGATCTACGAAAATTCGCTTGAGAAAGCGATCGAGCTTTACAAAAATTTGCGCCCACAAAGCCCCATACAGCAAGGCTTTTAAAAAAACTGTCTACTTAAATTAAAAACTGTCCACTTTTAGGAAGTAGACGATTTCTCATCTGGCTCAGTCCCAGTCGATTAGCCGTTGTTTTAACCAAAGCGCGACATCACACTTCAATTTCTGTGACCCATTCTGCTACCGCCTCCCAGCCTCGTCCCTTACGAACAATCGTTGGCTGGTCTGTTGTTAAGTCAAGAATGGTGGACACTTGCAAGCTAATCGGAGAGCGATTGTCAATAATCAAGTCTACGAGCTTATCGAGTTGATCAAATAACTCGATCGAGGACATGGGGGGATCAGTCATCTGAGGCATCTCTTCAGTGCACTGAGCGATCGTCGTAGCAGAAGTAGAAATAATCGGGTTGCCCAATGCCTGCAACAACGCTTGACAAATTGTGTGATCTGGCACGCGAATGCCTGTGGTTTTGCGTTTTGGACTCATGACCAAACGCGGAACCTGTTTGGTCGCTGGCAGTAAAAAGGTGTAGGGGCCTGGAATTAAGCGTCGAATTAACCGATAGGCTGCATCACTAACCTGGGCATATTCGGCAATATTTGACAAAGAGGAACATAGAAAGGTGAGGGGCTTATCGTTAGAGAGTTGTTTGATTTGACGCACTCGCTCGACAGCCGATTTAACATGAAGATCGCACCCGATCGCATAGACGGTATCGGTAGGATAAAGCATCACCGCTCCTTGGCGCAGAGCATCCCGAATGGCTTCAACGTGTCGCACTTGGGGATTGTCTGGATGAAGCTGATAAATCCTCGCCATAACCGTTCTCTCCTACAAAGCCTCACATCACCTGATTCCACGATTGAATAATTTCAAGACCCAACCCACTCCAACCACCATGACAAAGCTAGCCTACCTAGAATGCCCAACTGGTCTAGCGGGAGATATGTGCTTGGGAGCGCTCGTTGATAGTGGCGTTCCCCTAGAGTACTTAGTTGAAAAGCTCAGTTTATTAGGAATAAGCCAGGAATACAATGTGTGGGCAGAACGAGTACACCGCAATGGGCTGCAAGCCACTAAAGTTCATGTCGATCTGGCTCCTTCTCCCCATTCACATCCTACTCCCCATGATCATCCTCATCCTACCTCGATCGGGTCGCCGCTGCCGGAATCGGCTGATTCCATCCCTACGCATACTCATGAGCACAGGCATGATCATGGACATGATCCTACGTATGAACACAGGCATGACCACGCGCATTCTCACTCTACCAGTCGTCATTTGCTCGACATCGAAGCATTGATTCAAGCGGCTGATTTGCCCGATCGCGTCAAAAACTGGAGTCTGCACATTTTTCAACAATTGGCAGCGGCCGAAGCCGCTGTTCACGGCATTCCTCCAGAGCAGGTGCATTTTCATGAAGTGGGAGCCACCGATGCCATCGTCGATATTGTCGGCTCTTGTATAGGGTTTGATTGGTTAGGGATTGAACAGTTCTATTGCTCGGCGCTTCCCGTTGGGGGGGGGACGGTGCGGGCGGCGCATGGACTCTTACCTGTTCCAGCCCCAGCCGTTTTAAAGCTACTGGAGATGCGACACGTTCCTATCTACAGTAATGGCATCGATCGAGAATTGGTGACACCGACCGGAGCCGCGATCGTCACCGCACTGGCCACCAGCTTTGGCCGACCTCCCGCAATGCAGCTACAGCGAGTTGGGCTAGGAGCGGGGTCACGTAATTTACCGATTCCCAATATGCTGCGGCTGTGGATTGGCACACTTGAATCGGTGGCAGAAATCAAGTCTTTGCCATCGAAACAGGCATCCACAACTTCTGCAATCGATCCGCACTTTTCAGAATTCCATTCCAGCCAATCGCTGTCGTCTTCTGTAGAGACCATCACGCTGCTTGAAACTCAAATCGACGACCTCAATCCGCAGGCGATCGGGTACGTGTTCGAGGCTCTATTTGCGGCCGGCGCGCTAGATGTGTTCACTCAGGCGATCGGCATGAAGAAATCGCGATTGGGGGTGTTGCTGACAGTTGTGTGTCACCCTCAACAGACCGATGCTTGCGAAACAGTTTTGTTTCGTGAAACCTCCACATTGGGCATTCGTCGATCACAGCAGCAGCGAGCCATTCTACCGCGTCAATTTGAAACGGTGGAAACGCCCTATGGAAAAGTACGCATTAAAATCACACAACGGGGTGCTAATCCAATCATCAACGGACAGCCTGAATACGAAGACTGCGCCACGCTAGCTAGAGAGTGTCGAGTTCCTTGGCAAGAAGTGTACCGGCTAGCTCTATGCCAGTGGTACCACTGCCAAACGCATCAAATCCCTAAAAATCTTTAAGAGGAAGCCGATCGAAAGCGCCCCTTGAACTGCTTGCATAATCGCAATTCAGTTCCCTTTTTATTCCAATGCACCTGATCAAAAATCTGATGAAGAATGTACAGTCCTCGACCGCACTCGCCAACTTGGTTAATGTCTTCCTCCGCTTCCTCAACGTTGCAGGAACACGAACAACCCGGAGAGAATCCAGTACCCTGATCGGCAATCACCCACCAATACTGATCATCCAGAACAAAAAACTCAACAAGAACTGTTTTACTGGGGTCTAGATTATTGCCGTGCTTGGCTGCATTAACCAAGGCCTCCTGTAACCCAAGCCTCAAATCATCTTGCCACTTAGAAGGAACTTCTGCTAATAGCAGATCCAGAATTGGACGCAAGTGTAGGGTCGAAGCAAAGCTTATAGTACCCCATTTACGCCCAGAGGGACGCAGTGAGATGGCAATCACTCAGAGAACCTCAGAGCTTTCAAGTATGTGAACGACATTCTCTAGCCTGACTCTTTGCATTAGGGTTTCCTGTCTCAAAGAGCGCTAAAGAAACGGGTGAACAAATTATCACTGTGAAAAATGACACTTGAACTACCGAGCTTACATTACCAACAATTAGGTCTCTATGTCGGAGCCATAAACTCTGCCCTAGAGCCTCAGAAGAAGCCGTTTAGCTGACTTCATCATAGCACAGCACCCCTATCCTCCTAAAGAGGGTTGCTCTGTAGCTTATACCGTTGAGGATAATGGCAAGAATAAAAAAGAATGACAGATTTTTCCTATGAATCTGTAAAGTTCTGGTAAAGTGTCTTCAAATCTGAGATGGGAGCATTCTATGTTCCGTCAGAGGTTTTTAGTGATGGATATACTCTCTCAACATAAAAGGCGGCACAGATGTAACGTTTTAGTGAACTGCCCGTAGAAGTACTGGTTTGAGCGATCGAAACATGTCACTATAGAGCAACCTAAACTCTTGAGTTCAGGGAAATTGCAGTCCGTTTTAGCAGTCCGTTTCAATGGTTACGTTTCGCTACTTAATACCCCAGCTATGGCATCACTCGTTACCTACTTGATGCGAACCGATCGATTATCACTAGTCTTATAAAGCGACTAGGCAAAATTACTCAAAAGCAGCTATGAGCAAGTCAAATGAACTATCGCGATTGTCCAGGGGGGATGGCTCCAAATGAACCAGGTTGAGTTATTGAATGTAGCGATCGACAATGTATCTATGCAAGAGTTACTGGCAAGCCTAAACCAAGGCGTTGTCTTTACACCTAATGTAGATCATCTAGTAAAACTACAGAGCGATCGCGAGTTTTTTGAGGCCTACATGGCGGCAGATTATCGAACTTGCGATAGTAAAATCATCTACTATGCACTGAAACTGGTAAGACGCCCGATCGTAGAAAAAATTTCTGGTTCGGATTTGTTTCCTGCCTTCTATCAATACCATAAGCATAATGAAGACGTAAAAATCTTTTTGTTAGGAGCTAAGGAAGGGGTGGCGGCCGAAGCTCAAAGGCGAATCAATGCCAAAGTTGGGCGCGATATAGTCATTGGTGTTCACTCGCCGTCATTTGGGTTTGAACGTAATGAAGAAGAGTGCCAACAGATAATTGAGATGATTAATCAATCTGGCGCTACTGTCTTAGCTATTGGTGCAGGTGCACCCAAGCAAGAGAAATTTATTCATAAGTATAAGAACCAATTTAAGCACATCAAAATCTTCATGGCGATCGGAGCCACAATCGATTTTGAAGCAGGTAATGTTTCCCGTGCTCCAAAATGGATTAGTGAAATGGGCTTGGAGTGGTTATACCGCCTGGTATCAGAACCACGGCGCTTGTGGAGACGTTACCTTCTCGAAGGCCCGACGTTCTTCTGGTTTTTACTGATGCAGGCGATGAAGCTCTATGTCAATCCCTTTGATAGTACAGAGTCCGATCGTTCAAAATATAAAACAATTATCAAGGGAGCATAAGCCCGTTGGTCATCTAACCCCCATTTAGACCCCATTGATTAAGCTTTGCTATTGCAGTGCTCATAGCTGAACCTGAGTTGTACTTGACTGGTTCGTCAACTCAGGTTCTTTTATTAGGGCAGGAGAGTAACGAGATTAAATCAACATTTTAGGGAATGCTAGATCAGGCTAGAACGGTTTTGTCAATATTCAAGCGTTCTGCCCTGATTACTTCATGTCAGTTCAAAGATTTTCGTTAGACGCACTCAAAAAAGTTAGACAGTATATTCAAACCACGCTGTCCCTAGCGGCGATCGAACGACGCACTCAAACCTGGGCAACCTTGGCAGCCACAGAGGATTGGCCAGAGCCAGAATTGCTAGTGGATTTGAGTGAAGTATTCACTTTTGGCGGCTTGTCGGTTGAGGAACGATCAAAAGCTTCAGGCAATAACACTTGGTTTATCAGTCCAATTAACCCAGGGGCTGCCCTGCTGAAGCTACCGAGCTTACGTTTAAAAACAGATATGCGCTTGGTCAGTTTTTTGTATCGCTTAGCAGAGGACGGGGTGGGTGTTACATTCGCAATTCCTGAACGATCGAGTACAACAGCACACCTAGAGAAGGCGATACAGATGAGCAATGGACTGAAGCATCCCCCCAAACCTAAAGAAGCGCTACCGCATGTAATGGAAGCGGTTGAAGGCGATCGATCGCCCGTTTCGTTTGTAGTGGCATCATTGCTATATCGCGAGTTTCAAGAATTTGGCGCGTTGGGGCAATACAGCCGTTGGCAACATCATCACCTGATTGAGGCAATTCCAGTCCAAGCACGCTGTGACTGGCAAGTAGAACAACCGATCAAAGATTTAGCGGCAAAGGCTAGGATTTTAGCGAACGGACAAGCGGCCGTCGAATTTTTTTCCTACCGAACGGGGAAAGCCACCGTCATCTATCGCCATTTTGATCACTACCCACCCGATCGCTACTGCCCCACAAGTGCGAACAAAGCGATTGCCATCATTCGTCCCTCCTAGTTTGCACGATCGCTTGGATTGCTTGAATCACCACCTTGGAGAAGACAAGCAGGAACAGTAAGATAAAAGAGTTGTGTAAAGAAATGTAACAATGCAAGATAAGGTGGTTGTGGTGGTAGGTGCGACCGGGGGGATTGGATCAACGGTAGTGCGAAAACTGGCACCGATGGGGGCACGTTTAGTGCTAGCCAGTCGAGACGCCGATCGGCTTACAGCTTTAGCCAATCAAGTAGCGGTTAGTATCCCCGATCGAATACTGATGGTGCCAACGGATATTACGCAACCCCAGTCTGTTGCAGCCCTCATGCAAGCCACTCTGGATGCCTTTGGCAGACTTGATGTTTTGGTGAATGCGGCTGGTATCGGCCTTCTGAAGCCGTACAACAAGGTGGAAGCGTCTGACTTGGATGCCATGCTGGATGTCAATTTAAAGGGTAGCTTCTATACTTGCCAAGCGGCGGCAACTGCTATGAAAGAGCAGAAATCGGGTCACATTTGCAATGTGATTGGCATTCTTGGTAAACATCCCATGGCCATGGCTTCTGCCTACTGTGCCTCTAAATATGGAGTGGTGGGTTTCAGCAAGTGTATGGCCGATGAACTGAAGCGCTTTGGTATTAAATTTACCTTATTTTATTTGGGCGGCGTTGATACGCCGTTTTGGGACAACATCAGTTTGAAGGTCGATCGCCATAAGATGCTGCGTCCTGACACAGCCGCTGATGCCATTTTGTTTGCGCTGGCGGCCGATCCCCAAGCTGTTCCTTTAGAGGTGAATATTCAGCCAGAAAGCCACTTATTCTTCTAGGCTAGAGAAAGATTGGGATCTACGAGTTCCAACCGTACTTGCTCCCTAGAAACGACATGATGGCTTGCAATCAGCACAACTTAAACACGATTAATGCCATAAGCATTGATCATGTTCACTTCTATGTCGAAGATGCAGAAGCGTGGCGACGTTGGTTTGTTCAAGTGCTTGGCTTTCAATGGGTCGGTCGCTGGATGCGATCGGACACGCACACTGAAATTGTAGAGAGCGGCGACATTTCATTTCGGCTATCTGCCCCCTTGACAGCGAATAGTGCCGTTGCTAACTACTTGCAACAGCATCCCCCTGGTGTGGCAAATGTCGCCTTTCGAGTGGCTGACCTAAACACTGTCTTACAGGCAGCACAGGCGATCGGAGCACTCGTGTCCTCTGTGTCCGATTCAGGTGGGCAAAGAAGTGTGCAAATTCGAGGCTGGGGAGATCTACTTCACACGGTGATTGAGGCAACCAGTGCTACCGCAGCTAGTCCCAATTCCAAGGCTGGAATGGTGCAACCCTTCACGACCATTGATCACGTTGTTTTGAATGTGGGGGTTGGCGAACTAGATGCCGCGTTAACGTATTATGAATCGCTCTTTGGGTTCCAGCGCCAGCAAAATTTCGCCATTCGTACCGATCGATCGGCCCTCTGTAGTCAAGTATTGGCCCACCCCAACGCTCGAATTCAATTTCCCATCAATGAACCAGGATCTCCCAGTTCGCAAATTCAGGAGTTTCTAGATTTAAATCAAGGGGCCGGAATACAGCACATTGCCCTACAAACTCAAAATATTTTGCAGACGATCGCGCAACTGCGAAATCAGGGGCTTTCCTGCTTATCTGTGCCAGTTAGCTATTACGAACAACTGCGTCAACGTCCCGGGTTCTCGCTTTCACCTGAAGAATGGCAGGCGGTAATGACTCAAGAAGTTCTGGTCGATTGGCCAGCCAATATTCCACAGGCATTGCTTCTGCAAACCTTTACCCAACCAATTTTTCAACAACCTACCTTCTTCTTTGAACTAATTGAGCGTCGCCTATATCGAGATCATGATCGCTATCAGCAGACCCAGGGGTTTGGTGAAGGGAATTTTCAAGCCTTGTTTGAAGCGATCGAGCGGGAGCAAATGAAACGGGGAAAGTTGTAGGTGAGATTGACTCAGCCAAAAAACCGATCGCCTGCTGTTGGGACGGGACGATCGGTTGATTGCTTGTTGGTTAATCTGTAATCAGCTAGCTAGACAAAGACAGGCTCATCTCTGGTTCCAAGCTCTTCCTAGTTCTTGTTAAGAAACGCTTGGGCTTGTTTTAGAGCAATTTGACCAATGTTATAAAGCGCCCAGCCACCTGCTAAGAGCACAGGCAATAAGACAATTAAGACTCTCCAATCCATAGCGATAAGAACCTCCGAATAAAGATTTGTGAATTGCTCTCATATTTAATACTTATTTTGCGTCGAATTGGCTGAATTTTCTAGTCCCCTGCTACATTCCATTTCTCAGTATCGTTGCAAACCTGGCCAACTTGAAGCAACATTCCTTCCCGAGCCAGTTGAACCGTTGGAAAACAGGACTGGACTTCAGCTTCAACCTGGTCGAGGAAATCATCCTCATGGGCAGGATCATGGTGGAACAATACAATTTGCTTTACCTTGGCTGCCATCGCCACTTCGATTCCGGCATACCAAATTGCCGGCTGTTGGTTGGCGATCGATTTTGGATCGTAGTAGGCATAGTCGGCATAAGCAGCATCATAGATCAGCAAGTCTGCTTCATGGGCCAAATATAACAACCCTTGATCGAGCGGATTCGGTAGGTGCTCGGTGTCAGTTGCATAAACCACCGAGTATCCGTTCCAGCTAACGCGATATCCCAGAGCGCGATTCGGGCGATTCAAAGAGATGGTTTCAATCACCACATCATCCAACGTAATGACCGTGCCAGGAGAAATATCATGAAATGCCAGAGTCGATCGCATCACTTGTAGCGGCACCGGAAAATTAGGACGCAACATCTGCTCACATAAGCGCTGCTTAATCGAGGCACCATTTTGCCCCGCGGCCCCGTAAATATGAAACTGGTTACCTTCAATAAACGCTGGAATGAAGAAAGGAAATCCTTGAATGCGATCCCAATGGGTATGGGTGAAGAAAAGATGGGCTTGAACGGGCATCTCATGTACTAAGTGCTGCCCCAATACTCGCAATCCGGTACCCCCATCAAAAATTAGCCGCTTACCTGCCACCTGTAATTCTACGCAAGCGGTATTCCCACCATAGCGAGCCGTTTCTAGCCCAGGGGTGGGGATACTGCCTCGTACACCCCAAAACCGAACCGTAAACGGGGGAACGTTATTGCTAGCAGTAGACGGATGACCCTTCGCGGGATTGCCCAACACGTTCATTTCAGAGGAGTCAAAACCTGGCATTGCTGATGGATTGAACCCTTATTAATTGATTATTGTAGTTGTATTAATAGAACTAATAAGATAATAAGATTTTTGCTGTAGGTTTAATGATGTGGTTGGGGGAGTCAGTCCATTGCTCGGCTCGTGCGCTAAACAATGAACTTAATTGGTTAATTTTCGCTGAAAACTGACCTGAACCGGATGAAATAAGTAAAAAGTAGAGAATTTCAGCAGCAGTAAATGCTAGAACGCGATTTGGGGATTCCATCGCTTCAACCCAGTCCAGAATTTTTTACTCGCTTAATGTATTTTTCCCAAAGTTTTGGCAAGTTAAACAAAGTGATGTTGCAAAAAAGAGCGAACCGATCGTCCGCTCTCATCTTTGCATCTCAATGCCAATCATTGCGTGTTGTTTAACTCAAGCAACAATTACTTTGTGGCAGCTTGAATACAGGCTTCTACCAGTGGTGTAACTTGATCTACGTCTTTCCACCCTAATATTTCAGTCACTTTCTTCTCTAGGTTCTTGTAAGTGCGGAAAAACTCGGCAATTTCTTCAAGGCGGTGGGGGGCAATATCCTTAAGCGATTTCACATCTGCATAGCGAGGATCTTTTGCAGGAACACAGAGAATTTTCTCGTCGCGATCGCCACTGTCTACCATTTCCAACATGCCAATTGGACGGGCTGCAATCACGCACCCTGGAAAGGTTGGTTGATCCATGATGACCATGCCATCGAGCGGGTCGCCATCATCTGCCAACGTGTTAGGAATAAATCCATAGTCATACGGATATTGCACAGACGCATAGAGCACCCGATCGAGCGCAAACGCTTGCATATCCTTGTCGAATTCATACTTATTCTTGCTTCCAGCCGGAATTTCAATTAAGACATTGACAACACCAGCTTTTGGCTGAGGGGGAATGAGCGATAAATCCACAGCGTTTCTCCAAATTGACAGTATGAGGATACAGCCCAAACTACAGCGTGATCTGAACACCAGGTCTGAACACCGATGCCGGTATCTTGCTCAGATTGAGGCCGTTCCCTCGACTAGCATTGTAAGAGAAGATGTGGAACAGTTTTCGTCACACTCACTCAGACCAATCTATTCGACAGTAGCCGTTTCCTCAAAAATTGCGTGCAGAGTTGGTAGCCAGGGCAGATCCGTCACGCCTGAATCATAGCCTAACTGGTTGAGCAATGTCGTTAGTTGTCCGCGATGGTGGATTTGGTGGTTAAACAGATGTGTCACCAGCAGCCAAGTTGGCAAGGTCCGAGGTTTTTTGTCTAGATTGCTGGTGTAGGTGAAAGGTTGTGCCAGCCATGCTGGAGAAAGCGATTTCGTCCAATTTGTGATTGTTTGATCCGTCAACTGTCGTTGATGGCGTAATTCATCAAAATCGCTGTAAAGTTCTTGCTTAATTGTGTAGGGTACCGGTTGTTGAGTGAAGCGACCCATCCAAATTCGATCGCCTACTAACAAATGATTCAATGTTCCATGAATTGATTTAAAAAATGCGCCGAGATCTTCTTTGCGTTTCTCATCTGGAATCTTTGCGCAAATTTCGTATAACTTTTGATTCATCCAGGCGTTATACGCAGCCATAATTTCATAGTAGTTAGTCTCTAACATTGCTTGAACATCGCTGGGGTCGGTTTACTATGGCTCAGCTAAGTTTAAACAAAAGATCGAGGGAGTATTGCCCTCGATCTAGAGTAAAGAGTTATTGATAATAGCGTTGATCCAGCCACACTCGTACTTCCTGTTCAGTGGTTAGAATTTCAGTCTGATGCGTGACTGGATCATAGACCTTGAAATACACATTGCCATCCCGATCGTGCTTTTGATAGATCTTCGGCTCGGAAGACTCAGCAAATGCCGACAGTAGGAGGTTCCAGATGCGTTCAAACGATCGACGAAGGGAGAATTGACGTTGGCGAGCTTGAGTGTCCTCAATAAATGTGTCCAGCTCTTTAGAAGAGATCAAAACATAATTCGATCGTGAATAATCATAGGATTTCATGGAAGCAATCTCCTGCAAAAAAGGGCGGGGATAAATGGCAATGTTGAGAAGGGAACCGCTTGATCGATCGCTGCCATTGGTTACTTCGTTGAACGGATAGCAGATGCATCAATTGAATCAAGCTGGCTTACGAACTTGCGCCGTTGTGAGGGTGGCCGTGAGTTGTATTCTCCATAGAAATTGCTGAATTGCCAAAATAGTTTCAACACTTGTAGAATTCGAGCCGCCAGAGAGGACGGTTCATGACGATAGATTGGGGTTTGAGAAGAAGACTGAATCATTTTTTCCTCCTGCTTGATTGCTGATACCTTCAATTTAAGAATTCCTTCATGGAAGATCAAAAACTCTGATAGATACCTTCCATGAGCAAAATTGATGGAAATGAAGAATAGCAAGAACTCAATGCCTAGTGACTGTTCTGGGTGGATGTTTCTATTGTCTTGAAGAAGTCTTGAGCAGAACAGATGCAGTTGAGCTAAATTGTTATGAACACAGTTTTAATATTTGCAACTGTTATGGTCTTGATTGGGGGTAGCTGTATGGGTCATCTGCAAAATGAATTCACCGAGTGGGGGCAAGATGAAAATTAAGCTAGTGGATGCTGTAGATCAGCCGCTTTATGAACAAGTCGCCAATCGGATGCGTGGCCTGATGGCAGAAGGAACTTTAAAAATGGGCGATCGATTGCCGTCGGTGCGGAAGCTACACCAACAGCTATCGGTCAGCATTTCGACAGTGCTGGAGGCCTACCGCATCTTGGAGGATGAAGGCTTGATTGAGGCGCGCCCACAGTCGGGATATTTTGTTAAGCGCATTCAATGGCAACGCCCAGAGGAGCCAAACCAGTTAGTGCTGCCTAAGTCAACCTATCCAATGGAAGTGTCACTGGCGTTTCGAGTGAGTCATGAGATGCGCGATCCAACAAAAATACAGTTGGGGGCGGCGGTTCCGGGTATAGAACTGTTGCCAATTGCGGGACTGAATCGGTTGATGAGTCAAGTGACACGGGCACAGGCAGCACTGGCGCACTCGTATCACATTTCTAAAGGCTATGAGCAGTTGCGCTACGAAGTGGCGAAGCGGTTGATGGATGCGGGATGTTCGATGAACCCGGAGGAAATTGTGATTACCAATGGCACAGCCGAAGCTATTTTTCTGTGCTTGCGGGCGATTACTCAACCGGGGGATACGGTGGCGATCGAATCTCCGACCTATTACGGCTTTTTGGAAACGCTGGAATCGTTGCATTTGAAAGCGCTAGAAATTCCTACTCATCCCAAGGACGGGATTGTTTTAGAGCATCTAGAGGTAGCCTTGGCTCAACGCCAGATCGCGGCTTGTTTGCTCGTCTCTAATTTCAGCAACCCGTTGGGCAGTTCTTTGAGTGATCTCAAAAAGAAGCAGCTTTTGCAACTGCTCGATCGCTATGATGTGCCCTTGGTGGAAGATGATATCTACGGTGAGTTGTATTTTGAGGGCACGCGCCCCAAAGCGGTTAAGGCATTTGATACTCGTGGCAGCGTGTTGTACTGTGCATCGGTCAGCAAAACATTGTCACCAGGGATACGAGTGGGTTGGTGTGTGCCGGGGCGACATCAAACCAAAGTCGAGACGTTGAAGATGGCCATGAATTGGACAACGACGATGCCTTGTCAACTCACGGTTGCAGCGTTTCTGGGTACGGGCGGATATGATCGACATTTGCGACAGTTGCGGCGGGCGTATCAATCACAAATCAACAACATGACGCAGGCTATCTATGAGTGGTTTCCAGCAGAAACGAAAGTATCGCGTCCGGCTGGAGGATATGTGCTGTGGTTACAGTTGCCCGATGAATTTGACTCAATGCAACTGTATGAAGCGGCATTACAGCATGGTATTAGTATTGCTCCTGGTATCATGTTTTCGCCCTCTGGAACCTACCGCAACTGTTTGCGATTGAATGCGGGCATTGTCTGGACAGAGCAGGTACATCAAGCTGTAAAAACTGTCGGTTTTTTAGCAAAACAACAATTGGCTACTTAACAACCTAGCACGGGTTGACTCAGCGTCGATACAGGCTTTGCTCTAGCGCGATCGTTGGGTGGTGAGAGTAGGGGTTGCAATGATCGTGACTAAGGCAAGGAACCCCTGTTTGACAGAGATGGAAGAATATCCGGCATTTCCCGACTCCCCATTCCCGCTCACCTCTTACCGATCGACATAGCGTTTATAGATGCGCATAATCTCTCCGGGTTCTCGCACCGTGGCTTGCTGAATCTGGGCATAGGGCAAGGCCCGTGACCAGTTTTCCACCCGACAATAGCCACAGTGATACAGGTGGGCAATCTCGGCTTCTACGTCTTCGGGTTGTCCAATCATCAGAATTTTGACGGCGCGGCGCTTGCTTCTGATCGATTGTGCGTCTCCCGATGAAATATCAATGAAGTCAGCCATAGTTCAGAACTCCTAGTTTCAGATGAGGAAACTAGAAGCCAAATTCGATTCACCATTGCAGCAAGATCTGTCAGCTAGATGAGATAATCTCTTCTAGCCTTAGACCGGTCACGCTCCGGTTTAAGGTTAGCTGGTTAGGGTTGTTGCTAGCTTCCCTAATCAGCGCTCCTAGAACTTAGCTTCTAGGTAGTTACGTTGTTGCTGAAGCTATTTTCTGTGAAGGAAAAGATAGCCTCGACTTCTGAGGCTATCACTTTGTCATTCAATAATCAAGTTATTTTTGAACGATTCGATCGAAGTTCTTCGAATCTGGTTAATCCATGATTCAGTTATTCTTCAAGGAATGGTCATTTTAATTTTTACTTCAATGGTCATTGAAAAGTCACCACAATCTTTACGGGCATCCTAATTCATCAAGGAAGCCTAGATCCGCGTAGGATTATCTGGCGATCGACCAAGCTCATGTGCAGTTTGTTTTTCATCAGGACAATTGGCAACCTGTTCCGACAAGACCGATCGCCCTGACGCTAATCTGCTTTCATGATCTGTTTCACTTCAGCAAAGGCCCAGTCTAACCAGGGCAACAGTGCTTCAATGTCGGCGGTTTCTACGGTAGCTCCTCCCCAAATGCGAATTCCCGGAGGGGCATCGCGATAGGAGGCAATGTCGTAGGCGACCCCTTCGCTGTCCAACAGCCCAGTTAGTTTTTTAGCGCCTTTCGCCTGATCGTCTTTAGAGAGTTCTGTGTACCAAGGATCGACGATTTTTAAACAAATTGAGGTGTTGGAGCGAGTCTCCGGCACTTCCGCTAGAAAATCGACCCAGGGGGTTTGCTCTACCCAGGCGGCGATCGCGTTGAAGTTGGCTTGCGATCGGTGCATCAAGGCCGACAGTCCGCCAATGCTTTCAGCCCACTTCAGTCCATCTAGCGCATCTTCCACACACAACATCGAAGGGGTGTTGATTGTGTCGCCCTCAAAAATGCCGAGGTTCACCTGTCCTTTTTTAGTGAGTTGGAACAGTTTGGGAATCGGACGGGGCGGCACATATGTATTGAGGCGTTCGACGGCACGCGGACTGAGAACCAACATGCCGTGAGCCGCTTCGCCACCCATCACTTTTTGCCACGACCAGGTAATTACGTCCAGTTTGTGCCAGGGAATTTCCATGGCAAATACAGCCGACGTGGCATCAGCAATCATTAGCCCTTGCCGATCGTCTTTGATCCACTCACTATGAGGAACCCGTACTCCAGACGTTGTACCATTCCAGGTAAAGACAACATCGCGATCGCAATCAATCTGCGACAGGTCAGGCAGTTTTCCATAGTCGGCGAGAAATGTGCGACAATCGGGCAATTTCAATTGCTTTTGGGCGTCTGTCACCCAGGCTTGGCCAAAGCTTTCCCAGGCCACCATGTCTACGCCCCGTGCCCCCAACAGCGACCACATCGCCATTTCCACTGCGCCCGTATCGGAAGCAGGCACAATGCCACAGAGGTAATCTTCGGGAATGCCCAGCAGTTGTTTACTGCGCGTAATTACCTCCTGAATGCGGGCTTTTCCCACTTTGGAGCGATGGGAGCGACCCAAAAGCGCATTACTTAAGACTTCAGGACTCCAGCCCGGTCGTTTGGCGCATGGCCCCGACGAAAAATGACTGGATTGGGGACGGTTTAACGGTTTTTCCATAGCGTTGGTAGAGTCAATAACTGAACGGTGAGCACAAAGACCGGATGATTAAACGAAACTAGAAAAGACTAGGGTTCTATTTTAGTCGTCCTGATCAGCGATAGACGTATGATGCCAATCATCCATGATATCCCCAAGGCAGAACTGCATTTGCACATTGAAGGATCTCTAGAGCCAGAGTTGATGTTTGCTTTGGCTCAGCGCAATCATGTGCAACTGCCCTACGGTTCAGTAGACGAGATTCGATCGGCCTATCAATTCCATAATTTGCAATCGTTTTTGGATTTGTATTACGCGGGTATGAGCGTTTTGCTCACTGAACAAGATTTTTATGATTTGACCTGGGCCTATTTGCAAAAAGCGGCGAGTCAAACCGTGAAGCATACCGAAATTTTCTTTGATCCCCAAGCTCACACCGATCGCGGTCTTGCGTTTGAAACCGTGCACGATGGTATTGTGCGGGCCCTGACCGATGCAAAGACGCAACTGGGGCTATCGTCTCAGTTGATCATGTGTTTCAACCGCCATCTCAGTCCGGAATCGGCCATGGACACACTGCACCAAGCTCTGTCCTACAAAGACACGATCGTGGCGGTGGGACTCGATTCCTCCGAACTAGATTATCCTCCATCGCTGTTTCAAGCCGTGTTTGAGAAAGCGCTGGAAGAAGGCTTTTTAACGGTGGCTCATGCGGGAGAAGAGGGCCCGCCAGAGTATATTTGGCAAGCGATTCGGCTCTTGAAAGTTTCGCGCATTGATCACGGCGTTCGCTGTATTGAAGATCCGGCGCTGGTGGATTACCTAGCGGAAACTCAAATTCCTCTCACTGTTTGTCCGCTGTCTAATATTAAGCTGTGTGTGTTCGATCGAATGGCTGACCATAACCTCAAGCAACTGCTCGATCGGGGGCTATGCGTCACGGTCAATTCTGATGATCCCTCCTACTTTGGTGGCTACATTCTAGAAAATTATCAAGCAGTGCAATCGGCACTGAATCTAAGCCAAGCCGACTTACTACAACTGGCCCAAAATTCCTTTCAGGCTGCATTTTTAGATGAGTTGCAAAAACAATCCTACTTGCAACAACTGGAGGCAATCGGCAAGAAATAATTGAATCTAGTTAACACCAAACAGTCAACAATAAACAAAGTCAACAATGAATAAAGTGCGAGAGATGAGACAGTGAACAATTTCACATCTGTTTCTGCTGATGAGAAAACCGAGTTACGCCGATCGTTGCTCTCCCTGCGTCGGAACCTATCGACCGAAGACTGGCAACAAAAAAGCCAAAAAATCTGTGAGCATTTGAGTTCCGCTAGCAGCTTCATGAAAGCTCAGACAGTATTAGCGTACTTTAGTATCTTCCGCGAAGCGGATCTAAGCCTGCTGTTTACCCTACCGAAACGCTGGGGCTTTCCTCGTTGTGTGGGTGAGACCCTTGATTGGCACTATTGGACAACCAATCAACCCTTACAGCCTGGAAGATTCGGGATTTTAGAGCCATTACCCACCGCTCCAACAATTGACGTGGCTCACGTGGATCTGATTCTTGTTCCTGCGGTCGCTTGCGATCGGCGGGGGTATCGACTTGGGTATGGTGGCGGATTTTACGATCGCTTACTAGTTAACCCAACTTGGGCAACCAAACCAACGATCGGCATCACGTTCGACTTTGCCTTTTTGCCCGCGTTGCCCATCAATAGCTGGGATCGCCCGTTAACAGCCGTCTGCACTGAAACAGGAATCATTCAAGCCGCCCCCGCTCCTCCCAACTAGAAACGTCTCTGCTATTCCTAGGTTGAGAACACCGCCTTTTTGCACTACGCTCTAGCAAACGACATCCGGCTCAAAAATGCTCTCAGTCGATCGCTTTGCGGATGATCTAACACTTGCCGGGCGGGGCCTTCTTCCTCAACCTGACCTTGATTGAGAAACAAAACCCGATCGGCTACCTCCCGCGCAAATTGCATTTCGTGCGTCACCACCACCATCGTCATTCCTTCTTCAGCCAGTTGTTGCATGACTGCCAACACTTCCCCAACCAGTTCCGGATCAAGGGCGCTGGTCGGCTCATCAAACAACATAATCTTTGGCTTCATGCATAGCGATCGGGCAATGGCAACTCGTTGTTTTTGTCCACCCGAGAGTTGATCGGGGTAGGCTTCCGCTTTTGGTAACAAACCAACCTTGTCGAGATAAAACCTGCCCAACCGGGTGCTCTCCTTATCTGACTGTCCTAAAACTTTGCGAGGAGCCAAAGTCAAATTTTCCAGCACGGTCATATGCGGAAACAGGTTGAATTGCTGAAACACCATCCCCACATTAGCCCGCAGTTGCCGCAATTGCTTTGGGGCTAGAGCCGGATGAGACAAATCGATGCCGTTCACCAAAAGTTGCCCACTGTTAATTGTTTCTAGGCGGTTAAAGCAGCGCAACAACGTACTTTTGCCACATCCAGACGAGCCAATAATGGCTACCACTTCACCAGAATTGACATGACCACTGATGCCTTTCAGTACTTGCAATGCCCCAAAGTTTTTGACTACTTGGTCAAACACAATTGCCGGAACCGGAATATCCATCGTCTAAGCTGCAATGCTGAGTTGATTCATCTTAACGAGTTAATCATAAAAGTAAGCGATAGCTGCGCGATCGGCCAATACGATAGTTTACGCAATTCCCTACCAAACCATGACAAAGTTAAAGTTAGATATTTCCGTAGACAGGCACAGCCGCCCCTCGGACATCTTTAGCGGTTTCTGAGGCCAAAAAGCAAATGACCTGCGCCAGCGACTCTGGTTTCACCCATTGATCTGCCCCTTGATCACCCATGGCGGCCCGGTTTGCAGGGGTGTCAATCACGCTCGGCAGCACTACATTAGCAGTAATATTGGTGCCCTTCGTTTCATCTGCGATCGCCTGAGTCAAGGCCACAACACCTGCTTTGGAAGCGCAGTAGGCTGCCAGTTGGCCACCCGGTTGCACTGCCCCCCGAGAGCCGATGGTGACAATCCGCCCATAGTCTTGCTCTAGCATCCGTCTGAGGCTGTGCTTACAGACCAAAAAGGTGGTGTTGAGATTCAGTTCAATATCGTTTTGCCACTGCTCGTAGCTGTATTCGTGGGTCTTGCCCATCGAAAAACCACCCACCAAATGAATTAATACGTCCACTCGCTCCATGCCATTTACTAAAGCTTCGATCGAGGCTTCACGGGTCAAATCGGTTTCCACAAACCGCACCCTCGATAGCTGATGATAGGAAAGCGTTCCTTTCAGGCGATCAACGCTGCGAACATCAATGTACGGGAGGGTAACAGTGGCTCCCCGCTCTAATACCGCGGGTGTTACACCCAACCCCAATCCACCCGTACCTCCTGTCAGCAAAACCTGTTTACCGTTCATGCATTCTCCCTGTATGGTTTTAATCTGTCCTCTGCCTATTAGGATAAAGGGGAAGCGTAAGGTTGGGTGTTGAGTGATGCAAACGAGTCGCTATCTCCATACAGCCATTTTGGTCTCTAATTTAGAGCAAGCCGAGCAGTTCTATGGCGGGGTCTTGGGGTTATCTAAGGTCGATCGGTCTTTAAAATATCCTGGGGTATGGTATCAGCTTGGAGAGGTACAAGTGCATTTGATTGTACACAAGGGCTACCGCTGCGAGTTTTCCAACCCGGAAAAGTGGGGACGCAACCCCCATTTTGCGCTAGGCGTAACCGATTTAGAAGCAGCCAAAGCTCATTTAACTGCGCATGGGTATCCGGTACAGCTTAGTGCTTCAGGTCGCGCAGCTTTATTTACCCAAGATCCCGATGGTAATGTGATTGAGATAACCCAGGTGTGAAACTGTTCATCCGGCACCCTTCTTCCAAACAGGGAGCAGGGGTTGGGGGTGAGGGCTAGACGGGCAACCGTTCCAGAGGCGAGTCAATGGTTAGAGCAGAGTCACTGACGGGTTTCAGTCCTTGTTATTCACCCGATTGATCTACGATCGATCCACGACCGATCGTCATGTTGCAAACAGTCTGCATTCAGCAACGTTAAATCCTGAGTTGATAATACCGAACAGTGATCGATCGTTTGGATTAGTGCTGGAATTCTACCCTGTTCTAGTTCTGTGATGATCGTTTGAACAAGATCACGAACTGAGCTATGAATTAACCAGTCTTGCCATAGATATGCTGGTGAGAAAGATTGTGCTTCAATTAGCACAAAATCGATTCCGTGGGTTGTGATAATCTGTTGTAGCTCTGATAGATTACTGCTGTACTGTAAGCGAAGCATATCGGTCAGGCGTTGTTGAATTTGTTGATAATAGATGGGATGATGGGGCAAAGCAAACTCGCGCCCTACAAAGACCGATCGTTGCGCAAAAGCAGGCAAATTATCGGCTTCAGGTGCTAACGATGCTATCAAGGTATCTTTTGGCTGCTGGGATAAATAGGCATACAGATCGGGGACATGCCCCCTGTGCCAACCCTGGAATTTGAAGAATAGCGGTGGAATGGCGGGTACAACGGTTACAGCCATTATCAGCAATGCTGCAATGCCGATGAGTACTATCTCGCGGAGATTGAATTGCGATCGCCGGATGCGGTGCCGCCGCCACCAACGCCAACCTGAAGTCAACAGCACAGTTAAGACAATGCTAGTGGCAATCGGCAACAAAAAACGCCAAGTGTGATAAGTGTAGCGGCTGGGAAAATGCAGTTTCAGCAGTAGCAATGAAGCTAAACTGAACATCCCTAGGGATGCAATCAACACTTGCCACAGAATTTTGAAGTGGCTTGGGTATCGCATGACGAAAGACGATCGCCGCAGAAACGGTAGAGCAAATCCTAGCCAAACGATCGAAGGAAACAGGGGAAGTTCCAACCCACTAGAGCTATCAAATATCCATTGAAATAGAGTGACGCCAAAGTATTGATTGCGCCCGCCTACGTTATATTCAGGCATCGATCGCATTTGGGCAGCGGTGATCACCGGGCCAACGTCAGATAACCGCAGAGCAAAGGACAGTAAGACGCTACCTGCAACCACCAGCCCACCACCCCAAATAAGATAGGATGCGCGAGTTTTAGTCAATCGAAGCGATCGATCTTGCCATTCAAACAATCGTACTGTCAAAACAGCAAGTTCTAACAACACGAACTGCGGAAAGAATAGCCCCTGAAGCAAAATGGTAACTAGACAAGGAATGAATGAATCTCGCAGTAGATAATATAAAAAAGCAGCAAAGATAGGATAGACAAAAGCTCTAGGTGTGGCTGAAATTAGATCGTCGTTGAGCCAAAGCTGCTGATTAAATAACACAGTACTCAACCATGCGGCGAATGGAATTGGCAGAACTAACAACGAGAGATGGAAAAAGTAACTTGTGGCAATCAATCCCAGACCGATCGGTAAAAACTTAGCAAAGACGATCGGTTCAATGCCAAGCTGAGCCAATACCCAATAAACAAACTGATAACCACTTGGTGCAACGGTATGAAAGTAATTGGCAATTAAATCATTGGAGAATAGAGTTGGATCTAAAAATCGCTGAAGCCAAACCACATGTTGTCGAGCATCATCTTGAACAATATAAGGATAGCTAAGCGTATAATGTAGTGAAATCAAGCCGAAATACAATGGACTCAGCAAACTCATGCCTAGCCACAGTTGCGATCGTAGTGGAGACTGTATCGAATCACACACAGTTTACCGACCTGATGTAACTTTAACAACGATGCGATCGAAATACCATTGCAACCCTGGTGCAATTAAGCTGTGAAAGCGTCCAAGAATTGACATTTCCAGTCCTGGTGTAATGGCAAACGCACCCTTTTCTATGCCAGCAAGAATTGCTCGTGCTACTGCATCTGCATTCCAAACTTCGGCAGTGGCGGTGATGGCTTTGGTTTCCGGTGGTTTGGTTTGGTTCTCTGCGGCTAGCTGTGGCGTATCGGTATCCGGTGGATAGACAATCGACACGCGAATATTCGATCGCTTCAGTTCTCCCCGCAATGACTCTGCCAGTCCGCGCAAGGCAAATTTACTCGGGCAGTAGGGCGTGTAGCCATAAATGCCAATCAGTCCGGCTCCCGACGATACTATGACCAAGTGCCCGTGGCGCTGATGTTCCATCAGCGGTAGCACTGCCCGAATGCAGTACAGGGACCCAAAATAATTCACTGCCATTGTGCGCTCAAAGATTTCGATCGGCAACTCCCGAAAGTAACCAGGATGAGCAATTCCGGCACAGGTAATCAGCAGATTGGGAGCACCCAATTGACCAATCGCTGCATGGATTGCCTGTTCTGCCTGAAGTCGATCGGAGACATCTGCTGATAGTGCCACCACGTGTGCTCGTCCAGCTTGCTGAATTTCTGCCTTTGCTTGTTCCAACTTGGCACAATCGCGGGCAACGATCGATACATTCATACCCTGTTGCACCAGAAGCTTAGCTGTGGCCTTGCCGATGCCGCTAGAACCGCCGGTAATGATTGCATGTCGCCGAGTATCATTCATATTACCCGCCCGATCGCCGCGTAATTTCTTGCCCCAAGGCCGCCATTGTATCGTCTAGTGAATTTTTATAGATGTTGAAAAACAAATCTCGTGTAGGCGATGAACCGGGATCGATCGACACGCGATGAGTAACTAAAACTTGATTAGAGCCGACAGACTCAAGTTGCCATACGCCTTGCAGCGACTCGACATCGCCCTCAATGACATTAAAGGAAATTTGTTGAGGATAGCTTTCAGTAGCAGAAATGACCACGCGAGTGCGGCGAGTGAACGGAAACACGCGAACAACATTGACCTGTTCAAATACTTTCTGATTACCATTGCTCTCTAGAAGCCGGCTTGTTTCCACGTCTGGAAAAAACGAGGCGAAATTATTATAGTCGGTCAAAGCAGCCCACGCCGCCTCCACCGACCCCGTTGCCAGCACTTGACCTACATACTGCCCAGATTCACCGCTAACCGACACTTCCCCTGGTTGCAAGGCCAGTAATTGTTCAGTGGGTTGATGAATGATTCGATCGCCCCCAACGGCTGAGGAAATTGGCGCAACGGTTAACCACACCATCACGGCTAAGCTGCTCATTCCTAGATAGATAGATTTCCGCAAGCGCATACCAGGCATAGAGTTTGACCAACCCATAGAATAATTTCCGCCCAATTGTATCAGATTGATTTCCGTTGATTTCGTTCAATTCGCCTCAATGCCATACCGCTGTCGCTGAAATGGATAGGTAGGCAGCACGACTTTACGACGCGAGTAGGGACGATCGAACGCAACCCAGTTCACCGATGCTCCCTGCACATAATACTTTGCCACTTGATGCAAAACAGTCCGCCAATCTTCCAAACTTAAACATAACTCAGCTAACTGAGTGCCCAACTTGTCGGTCAGCGAGAGATACAATGGTTTAGAACCATCCCCAGCCCTCAGATCTACCATCAGTTCAGAACTAGGAGGGTGAGATAGCGCCCGACCCAAAATCACTCCCTCGGTCGCCTCTCCAGCCATACAACTCGTCAATTTCTCACGTAATTCCTCCATAGAAGCCGCGACGATCGCCAGCCGATAGTTAAAGTGCGATCGCCCCGTATTCGCCGTAAAACACACATCCGCCACATCCAGATCGCCATGAGTTGCCAAGTGCTGGGCATAGCAGGATATCAACTGCTTCAGCGCCACCTCTGTTCGAGCCGACAGCGTCAACACATGCGCCAACCGCTCCTTTCCGCCCGACTCCCAACTCCCGACTCCCGACTCCCGACTCCCTCCCTCTGCCACCACCACATGAGCATTGCTGCCATTAAATCCAAAAGCACTGACTCCGGCAATACGCGGCGCCTCTGCCGATTGCCAAACAACCCGACGGGTGGGAACGGCGATCGACAACTCGTTCCAGCGAATCTGAGGATTAGGCGTTTGGAAATGGAGATTCGCGGGAATTTCACCCTGTTGCAGCGACAGCACCACTTTGATCAAGCCAGCGATGCCAGCCGCCGCCTCGGTGTGCCCAATGTTCGTTTTCACCGAGCCAATCAGCAGAGGATGAGAGGACGATCGATTGCCAAACACCTCTCCCAACGCATTCACTTCAATCGGGTCGCCCAAGGACGTGCCTGTTCCGTGTGCTTCGACATAGCTGACTTGTGAGGGCTGAATCCGGCTCTGCTGTAAAGCTTGGCGAATGACCGCTTGTTGCGCCGGGCCATTGGGTACCGTTAAGCCGCTGCTGCGCCCATCGTGGTTGACAGCAGAACCGAGAATGGTGGCAAAAATGGGATCTCCTTGAGCAATCGCGTCGCTGAGCCGCTTCAGCACAACCATGCCACAGCCCTCCGATCGAACAAATCCATTGGCGTCTGCATCAAAACTTCGACAACGCCCCGCTGGAGAAAGCATCCGTGCCTTGGAAAAGTTGATTGTCGATTCGGGAGAAAGAATCCGGTTCACTCCTCCTGCCAACGCCAAATTACACTCTTGCTGCCGCAAACTTTGACATGCTAAATGCACCGCCACCAGCGACGAGGAACAGGCCGTGTCTACCGATAGGCTTGGGCCAGTTAAACCGAGCAGGTATGATAGGCGACCTGCTGCGGTACTGTGGGTGTTGCCGATCGTCAGGTAAGCGTCAATTTCCGTTCGATCGCGACTGAGCAACCGCTGCCAGTAATCAATGCTGCAAATACCAACAAAGACCCCTGTCTGGGTATTGATCAGTCGATCGGGGGCAACCCCGCCGTGTTCCAGTGCTTCCCAACTCACCTCCAACAACAACCGCTGCTGTGGATCAAGGCTGACAGCTTCTCGCGGGGCAATGCGGAAGAAGGATGCATCAAAATCGTACAAATGGGGCAAAAATCCACCGGAGCGCGCCACCATTTTTCCAGGTGCATCCGGATCGGGACTGTAGTAGCGGTCAATGTCCCAGCGATCGATCGGAATATCCGTAATGGCATCTTGCCCATCGTGCAAAAGCTGCCAGAATTCAGCAGGATTGTCTGCCCCTGGAAATCGACAGCCTATACCGACAATGGCGATCGGTTCGTGTTTGGCTTGGTCTAATGCTTGTTCCAATGCCTCCACTTTTGCCTGGAGGTCTTTAATAGCCAGCAAGGCACGTTTCGTAGGAGATAACGCTTCGGCTTGGTCGGCAGTGTTCATGTCGATCGATCTAATCCTGCAAGCGATTCAACTCATGCAGCAACAGCGCTTCGGCTTCAGATTCCGAAAGTTGCTCCACATCTATCAAATCAGGGGTGGGTGGGGTGCGAGAAACGGAGGCATGATCCTTTGCAGATTGTCCCAGTCGATTGCTCAGATGCTCGGTCAGTGCTGCCAAGGTGGGATAGTCGAACAGCAACGTGGAAGATAATGAGCAACCGAGGCTGGTTTGTAAGCGGTTTCTCAGTTCCACCGAGGTTAATGAATCCATGCCCAACTCAGACAATCCTTGGTGAGGATCATCCAGCAGTGATGGTTCCAACCCCAACACTTTTGCCACTTGAACGCGAACATGATCAAACAGCAATCGAGGGCGATCGTCCACCGAGGCGGCTTCCAGCATTTGCAGAAATGAAAGAGTAGTGGTTGATGGTGCAGTGATCACGTCAGACAAAAACGCGGTCAGCGCTGCGGGAATACCCTCCGTGGCATCGAAAGATCGATCGATCGGCAAGACGCCCATTTGTCCCATTGGCTGTGATATTAGGTAATCCAGGATTTCTAGCCCTTGGGCAGGTGAAATTGATCCTATGTTTGAGAGCGTAGATCGTTGAGGAGGGGACGATCGCGCCGCCAGCCCAATCTCGCTCCATGCCCCCCAGTTGATGCTCAGCCCCGGTAACCCAATCGCCCGTCGTGCTTGTGCCAGCGCATCTAAAAAGGCATTTGCGGCGGCATAGTTGGCTTGTCCTGCTGCTCCTAGCAGCGATGCTGCCGAGGAAAACAACACAAAAAGATCGATCGGCTGATCTTGTGTCAAGCGATGCAAATTCCAAGCGCCCTGTACTTTGGCAGCCATAACGCGCTCGAAATGATCCCAGGTTTGCTGTTGAAGGGTGCGATCGTCAATTAGTCCAGCGGCGTGGAGGATGCCTTTGAGGGAGTTGGGAGGGTTGAAGAGGTAAGGTTGGAGAATGGGCCGGAGTTGTTCTAGCTCTGCTACGTCAGCGTGGGCGATCGTAATGGTGGCTCCAGCGGCTTCTAGTTGACGAATCGTGGTTTGGGCCACAGTAGAGGGAGCATTGCGACCAATCAGTAACAAATGGGTAGCTCCCTTGTTTACAAGCCATTGCGCCACTCGCAAACCCAGATCGCCCAGTCCGCCGGTAATTAAATAAGTTCCATTTTGACAAATTTGAATCGATTGGGTCTGAGTTGGTTGAGGCGGCGTGATTACCAGCTTACCGATGTGTTTGGCTTGCTGCATAGTCCGAAATGCTTCGATCGCCTTTCCACTAGAAAAACTCGTTAAGGGCAGCGGGTGCAGGTGTTGAGCTTGAAATTGGTGCATTAACGAGTGGAGGCTCGATCGCACCCCATCTGGCTGTTGCTGCGCGACCTGCATGAGATCGACCAAAAAATAAGAAACATCCGGCCTACTCTGCGCAACCTGGGCGGCGCTCCAGACGCCGTGTTTGCCAATTTCCACAAAGCGCCCGTTGGCACGCAACACCGATAAACTTTTGGGAATGAACTTGTCCGACAAGCAGTTCAGCACCACGTCTACACCTTGTCCTTGAGTAGTCGCCATAAGGGTATCGGCAAAGTCCAGCGTGCGAGAATTCATCACGTGTTTGATACCGATCGATCGAAGAAACGTCCATTTGCTGGGCGATGCTGTAGCAAAAATTTCTGCTCCAATCTGCTGGGCAATCTGAACTGCTGCTAATCCGACTCCACCCGCCGCTGCATGAATCAAGATGCGATCGCCAGGCGCTAGCTTTGCCAACTGTTTTAGCGTGTAATCAGCGGTTAGAAACGCAGTGGGAATCGTAGCTGCCGCCGCAAAACTGAGCAGCTTTGGTTTCAGCGCTACTAGCCGGGCATCCACTGTCACATACTGACTGAAGCTACCAGACGCGATCGCCACCACCGCATCACCAACCTGAAAATGAGTGACATCCGAACCAACCGCGACAATTTCGCCCGCACATTCCAAACCCAGTTGTTCCGCACCCGGATACAGATCCAGCGCATTCAGAACATCGCGAAAGTTCAATCCACTGGCATGAACCTGAATTTCCACTTCGCCTGCTTCGGGTGAACGTCGAGGACTCGATCGCCACATCAACGAATCGAGCGTGCCGCGATTAGTTATATCTAGTTTTAGAGAATCTATTTCAGAATTGTT
Source organism: Thermocoleostomius sinensis A174 (assembly GCF_026802175.1). NCBI lineage: Bacteria > Bacillati > Cyanobacteriota > Cyanophyceae > Oculatellales > Oculatellaceae > Thermocoleostomius > Thermocoleostomius sinensis. Next base: position 1,611,072 of record NZ_CP113797.1, read on the forward strand.
TTGAGAATTTGATTGATGACTTGACTTGAATTGATGTTGAACTAATCGTGCTGCTAATCGATCGCCCTGACGAAAAGCAATTTGGCTTTCATAGTCATTGTTGTCGAGAATTTCATAAGCCAATCCAGTAACATCAATTGAATCTGGATCAAGATCAACTTGTGTACAGTGTAATTCTGGGTGTTCCAGCGCGATCGTGCGTCCTAGTCCCCACAGCGGCGCTTGTCCAAGTGTACTGAACGGGCGATTGGTCGTTCCAATCATTTGAGCGCCACGAGTGATTAGCCATAAGCGCGGCGGCTGAGATAATTTGGCATTGATTAAAGCTTGCGTTAAATACAAAGCACTCTGACAACTTCGTTGAACGGATTCGTTGAGCAAGTCCTCCTCACTATTAGGAACAATACTCCAAAGATGAACCACCCCCTGCAATGGTCGATCGCTCTCCGCCCCCCTTAAAACCACAGACAGCAAAGATTGAAACTCTTCTGGGTGGGCTGGATTAATAAAAAACGATCGATCAGTTTGCTGAAAGCTATCACCCGGGTATACAACAACACAGATCTGCTGCTGAGCTTCCAGACACGCCTGTAATTTCTCCGCAATGCCCCCAGCATCCGCGAAAATCAGCCACGTACCAGAACATATCCGATCGTCTGCCCTCCATTCCCAACTCCCGATTCCCAATTCCCGATTCCCGATTCTCTGCCACTCCACCCCATACAGCCAATCCTGCCAAGCGGACGATGCAGTTCCCAACACAGCTTCGCGACGAGTGCACTGAGCGGTCAATCCTTCTACCTGTGCCACTCGATTGCCAGTTTCATCCCATATTGTGACATCGGCAATGACTGAAGAAGACCGATTGGCGATCGATCGAATCTGCGCATGACTCCAAAGGGTGGACGTGGGCGATTGATGCAGGTAAAACCGATCTAAACTAATCGGAATATAAGTTTCAGATTGAATCACTGGCGGTAATGCCGCTAATATCACCTGAAGACAAGCATCGAATAATGCTGGATGGAATTGATAGTTGACATGATCGAGACTTAACGTAGACGGAAGCTGTACTTGTCCCAACGCTTCACCATCTCGTCGCCACAGTTGTTTGATTCCTTGGAAATATGTGCCATACTCAAGCCCTTGCATCTGACACCGTTGGTAGTGTGTTTCAGACGATCGTGTTTCAGTAAATGATTGTTGTAATTCAGGCAGAACGGATTTTAGTGCTTCATGGTTAAGCGCAGGGTTTGTCTTAAATTCTATAATCCTTCCAGATGCATGTAATATCCAATCATCTGGTTGTTCTTCAGTGGCGAGGCTATAAATCTCAAATACTGCTTCATTTCCCTTTCTCGTTATGATGAATTGAAGCGTTTTTACTTGTGCATCTGCTAGTAACAATGCTTGTCGAATCGTTACCTGTTCCAGAAACACATCTGTCTTCAAGATGGACTTCCCAGCCGCTAGCGCCATGTCCAAGTACGCTGTAGCAGGGACGATCGCCTGTCCATATACTCGATGATCAGCAAGCCAAGCGGGGGCGGTGGTACAAAGGTGAGCCTGAAAGACAATCGACTTCAAGGCAGTGGGTAAGCGATGTCCCAATAATGGATGGATAGTTGGGGATTGGGGATTGGGGGTTAGGGACTCTAACCAATAGCGTTGGCGTTGGAAGGGATAGGTGGGAAGTGACAGGCGTTGGTAGGAATCGCCTTGATAAACTTGTTGCCACTCGATTGTCAGTCCTCGCTGATAGAGGTGTGCAAGACTCTGCAAAAGCTGTTGCCAGTCAGAGCGATCCGGGTGCAAACTCGGCAGCCAGGAGATAGAGGGGGAATCGAACTGCGATCGGGCCATGCCGATCAGCACGGGTTTGGGGCCACATTCAATCGCGATATCAAACCTCAGGGTTTGTAAGGTATTGAGGCTGGCAGCAAACTGTACAGGTTGGCAAATATGGTGCACCCAGTACTCTGGTGTGGCAATGGCTTCTGTGATTTTTTCGCCAGTTACATTCGAGATTAGATCAAGCTGCGGGGAAGTATATTGCACCGTCCGCGCTACCTGCTCAAACTCAGCCAACATCGGCCGCATCATCGGGGAATGAAAGGCGTGAGAGACATCAAGCGATCGGGTTTGGATATTTTGAGCTTGTAGATCCGCCACAATCGCCTGCAAGTCCTCGTTAGGGCCTGAAATCACCGTCTGTTCAGATCCGTTAATGGCAGCAACGGCAACGTTTTGGTAAGCCGCGATCGTCGCTCTCACATCGGCTGAATTGGCAAGCACAGATACCATACCGCCTGTTGGTAATGCCTGCATCAATCGTCCCCGTGCGGCCACTAACTTTAGTCCATCTTCCAGACTAAACACCCCTGCTACACAAGCTGCTACATATTCGCCCAGGCTATGACCCATAACAACTGTGGGTAGAATGCCCCACGATTGCCACAGTACTGCCAAGGCATATTCGATCGCAAACAAAGCAGGCTGTACAAAAGCCGTTTCTACAAGGGATGAAGCATGAGGGATGAGGGCTGAATACCCGATCGCATCTTGCCGATCGGTTTCAGCATTAAGAACGGTAGTACAGCGATCGATCGCGGCTCGAAAGACGGGTTGGGTTTCGTACAACTCGCGGCCCATATTGAGATACTGTGATCCTTGTCCCGTAAATAAGAAGGCGATTTTAGGACGAGATTGAGCAAGACCCGGTGCGATCGCCGGAATCTGGCCGGCACACCATTTAGAAAGTTGTTGACGTAGCGCTTGAACTGAATCAGCGACCACTGCCAAGCGATATTGAAAATGCGATCGACCCACATTTGCCGTAAAACACAAATCTGCCAACGAAACAGTGGAGTGCATCATCAAAAACCGCTCATATCGTGCTGCCAATTGCCGTAACGCCCCTTCATTCTTAGCCGACAACGCCAGTACCTGCCACGCTCCCCTCCTCTTCCGACTTCCGACTTCCGACTTCCGACTTCCGACTCCCTCAAACTCCTCCAACACCAAATGTACATTTGTGCCACCAATCCCCAATGAGTTTACACCTGCCCGTCGCGGATGTTCGATTGCCTGCCACTCCGATAGCACTGTATTGACGTAAAATGGACTGCTGGCAAAGTCGATTTGAGGATTGGGTATCTCAAAATGCAGACTGGGCGGCAATTTTTTGTGGTGCAACGCCAACACGGTTTTGATAAACCCCACCACGCCAGAGGCAATGTTGAGATGCCCGACGTTGGTTTTCACCGACCCGATCGCACAAAACTGAGTCTGCTGAGTGCCAAGGCGAAAGGCTTGCGTGAGTCCGGCAATTTCGATTGGATCGCCCAACGCTGTGCCAGTGCCGTGTGCTTCCACATAGGTAACAGTAGCGGGATCAATGCCTGCGATCGACAAGGCTGTGGCGGTCACAGTGGCTTGTCCTTCAGCGCTGGGAGCCAGATACCCAACCTTGGTGCTGCCGTCGTTGCCGATCGCCGATCCTTTAATTACCGCATAGATTTGATCACCGTCCTCGATTGCGTCCGCCAGTCGTTTCAACACTACCAACCCTACACCACTGCCAAAAATTGTCCCCTGTGCCCGCGCATCAAACGCACGGCAATGTCCATCCGGTGACAAAATCAGCCCCTCTTGATATAGATGTCCCACCTTCTGTGGCGTATGCACTGACACCCCACCCGCCAAAGCCATGTCGCACTCACCGTTTAGCAGGCTTTGTGTCGCCAAATGAATCGCCACCAATGACGTAGAACAAGCCGTTTGCACATTCACACTCGGACCCGTCAGGTTGAGTTTATAAGAAACGCGAGTAGTCAGGTAATCCTTATCATTGCCGATCGTCATCTGCAAGCCGCCCATTGAACTCAAGGTCACGACCTGTAGGGAATCGTTTTCATCGAAGCGCTGCCGATTGGGATAGACATGATTCAACAAATAGGTATTCATCGACGCCCCGGCATAGAGACCGATCGCACCAGGATAGGTAAAGGGGTTGTAGCCCGCATCTTCCAGGCTTTGCCACGCACATTCCAGCAACAGCCGCTGCTGTGGATCTATGACCTCGGCTTCTTTGGCGCTATAGCCAAAAAACTCAGCATCAAAGCGTTCAATATCGGACAGAATTGGGCTAGCTTTAACGTAGTGGGGATGTTGAAGCAAGGCTGGATCAACCCCCGATGCTAGAATTTCCGCATCGCTGAACCAGGAAATGGACTCAATCCCCTCACACAGGTTTTGCCAAAACTGAGCGATCGAATCGGCTCCAGGAAATCGTCCTGCCATGCCGATCACGGCAACGTCTGTATCAATGCCCATAGTTTCCGTTTGACGCTGACGGAATGGACGCTTCAGTCGAGGTTGCAGCGGTTCAGTTTGGGACGATTGGCTCATGTAACTTGCCAAGGTGGCGATCGTAGGATGTTGAAACAGATCGATTGCCAACAACGCATAACCCGCCTGCTGCAAGTGATGCAGCACCTGCATCAACCGCAGCGAATTACCACCCAGTTCAAAAAAATTGTCTTGCGTCCCAACTTGCTCTAATTCCAATACATCTTGCCAGATCTCCACAAGCTGCTGTTCTAATTCAGTTTGCGGCAGAGCCGCCGGGGTCGATCGCGCCTTCACCAATCCTTCGATCTCATTCAGAATTGAATCGAACTCGCCCGCCTGAAACCGCTGGACTAATTGGCTGCGCTGAATTTTGCCGATCGTCGTTTTGGGAATCTCGTGGGGATTCACCGGAATCAGATAATCCGGACTGACACCAAGCCGAGTCATTACCGTGCGGCGAATCGATCTCACCAAGTCACCAATCGCTTGATCTGAATCCGCAGGGCTGAAGAAGATCACCAGTCGATCGGTGGTATCATCTGCTCGGCGCACAGCACAGGCGGCTGTATAGGAAGTCACGACTGGTAGTTCTTCCACGATCGCTTCAATCTCGTGGTTATAGTAATTGGCGCCGTTGATAACGATGACTTCCTTTTGCCGACCTGTAATTGTCAAGCGACCGTGACGCAGAACCCCCAAATCTCCCGTAATAAACCAGCCGTCTTCTGTAAAAATTTCATCGTTGAGATCAGGGCGATGATAATAACCACTTGTCACTGTTGCTCCCCGCACTTGCAACAGCCCGATCGTGCCTTCTGACACCAATTGATTCTGTTCATCGACAATACGAATGGCTACACCCGGAATTGGGTTGCCCACTTCCACAAAGGTATCGCTGTCTGAGGTGGTTGCCAGTGAGAAATTATGGGAATGAACAATACCTGAACAGGTTTCCGACATCCCATAGCCCGGACTCACAGCCGTTTGGCTTAACCCATACGGCAGTAGTAGTTCCAAAAATTGGCGTGTCGTTTTGCCCACCACCGCTTCGGCCCCGTTGCCCATCCACTGTACACACGACAAATCCCACGATCGATTGGCAATTTCATCAGCCCGATCGTTCACCAGCCCATAGGCAAAATTAGGGGCCCATGTGGCTGTCACCCGATAGCGATCGATCAACTCCAGCCAGTGCAACGGTTCTTGCAAAATGCGTTCAATCGGCACATGAATTTGTTGACAGCCCACAAACACTTCGGTTAAGTGAAACATCACCAAACTGGCCACATGTTCCAGTGGCATCCAGTTCAGCGTAATGGAATTGCCCGATAGTCCATTTACTGTCGCCATGCCATAGACGCTTGCCAGCAAATTTCGCGCCGTCAGCATCACGCCCTTGGGATTACCCGTACTGCCCGAAGTCAACAGAATCAGCGCCAATTGGTCGAGATCAGCCTGGTAAGGCTGCTTGTCCGGTTCGTTACACAGGAGAGAGTCGATCGCCACAATTTTAGATAAAGCGTTCAACTCAGACTTTGACCTCAACCCATCACCGATCGCTCCCTCTAAATTTTGGCTCGTCAGCACCGTTGCCCGCTCCAACAACTGTGTTGCATAGTGCACCGGATGAGCCTTGTCTTGATCAAGGGTATAGGTAGGCGGTACAGCAATCGGCACAGGCACAAACCCACCCAACACACAGCCCCAAAACCCTGCTAGAAATTCCTGCGGTTGTGCAAGTTGCAGAATAACAGGATCGCGTGGCTGCAACCCCGATTTCCTCAATCCTGTCAGCACTCGCTGGGATCGATCGAGCAACGTTGAATAAGCCTGAAACTGTTCGGTTCCATCTGGTTGAAGACAAAGAATCCCCATATCAGACTGGGCCGCCCGTTGCAACACATCAGGCAGCGTCAATTTCCACAACTCCTCTGAAATCGTGGCTCCTTCACATATCGATTGCCTAAGCATCGTTGCATCCAGATGCTGGCTCATCTGGGCACACGGTTGATAACGATCGATCGATTCAGGATGATTTCCCATGGCTTCCCCTCACACCTGACGTACCTGACGCTACGCTCCTTGATAAGCTTCAGTATGTTATACCAACAATTCCGATGAAATACCGAAATCTGCCAAATTCAAGGCATCTAGTATACTAGCGACTTTAGGCTAGAGGATGAAGGATAAGAAGAAAAGGCTACAGGATAAACCATGAAGAGAGCAGACAAAAAGAAGAGAGCAGACAAAAAGGAAACAACGGGTAGTTCTCGTGTCTCAGTTTATAGTTGGGGCTACAGTGCGATCGATACCTTGATCGATACCTTCAGACAAAACCACCGAAACTAGACAAATTCAAGCTTAAATAGTTTTTCCATTCCCACTCCCGACTCCCGATTCCCCATTCCCGACTCCCTATCTTCTGCCATTATTCTGATTGAACATGGAGACGATCACACTAACTATTTCCGATGAAACGTTACGAGATGGCGAGCAGCAAGTTGGGTTGTTATTTACCCCTGAAATGAAATACAACTTAGCGCATCAAATTGCCAAAACAGGAGTGCATCAAATTGCCCTGATGCCTGCCGTTCATGCGACAGAAGAACAGCTTGTTGAAACGCTGGTAATGCAAGGGCTTGAAAAACGTATTGCCGCTTCTACCATGATGACGCGATCGTTCATTGATCTATCTAAATCTTGTGGCGTCAAGCAAATTATTTTGTTTCATGCTGTGTCCGATCGGCTGTTGTTCTTACGTGATGTTGAAATCAGTCAGCAGCCCCTATATCAGGGGAAAACCATTGATGATTCAATACCTAACGCTGTAATCGATCGGCTTCGCCAAACAATGTTACAAAAAGTAGTTGAGCATTTGCGATACGCTGCTAGTCAAGGATTGAAAATCTATTTCGCCGCTGAAGATGCCAGTCGGGCTGATTTTGATTTTCTAGTCGAGTGCATTCGCGTCTTTATGCCATACCTGCAACAGTTTTTGTTGTGTGATACTGTAGGCGTTCTAACCCCTGAAAAAACGTTTGTCTGGATGCGCGATCTGTTGGAATATACCAATCATCCGTCTTTGTCGGTACATTTTCACAACGATATGGGACTAGCGCTGGAAAACACGATTCAAGCCGTTGTTGCAGGCGCGGTGGGAATTTCCGGTACATTTGGCGGTATTGGCGAACGATCGGGGAATGTCGCTCTAGATCAGGTTTTAAACGGGCTACGGCTGCGGTTTGGCTGGGAAGTGGACGGCATTGATTATGATGCGGTGGCTGCCCTCAGCGACTACTTCGCGCAACACAATATTCGTGCCCATCCTCCCTATTCTCCACAATCCCAACGCCACGAAGCGGGAATTCATGTTCACTCTCTTCTGCGCGATCGCCACAGCTATGCCATTTTTCCCTATGGACAACCGGAGATCTGGTTTGGCAAATGTAGCGGCGTCAGCAACGTGCAATACTTGTTTGAGCGCCACTTATGCCACCCCCTGACCCGCGACCACTATGAACGCTTGAGCCTTGCCATCAAGACCCTAGCTATTCAGGAAAATCGATCGTTTTCAGTTGCAGAGGTGGTGCAGATGCTCCAGTCAGGAAAACTAGGGACAGATTTATCCCCGCTTGATCCTCCCTAACCCTTAAAGCAGGATTATCAGAATTATCCTTCTTGCTCTGTGCCAACAACAGCAGGGGTCAATAAAACGGCTCGACGACTATCAACGAGAATCGCCGTAAATCCTCGTTCATTCAAAGCTTGCAGTAGCGCTGCCGCCACCGTCGGGTCGGTCGTATGCGTAGCCAGCAAGAAAGGCCGTTGCTCATAGGACACCAACCCCACAGGTTGAGCCGTTAGCTGCTTCACATCCGCTGCTACTTCTGGACGATTGAAATAGTGAACGAGCACCGCATACCCCGCACCCAATGGTTGTGGATTAAACATCTCCGTGGAACCAACACGATCGACAGTAGGTGCAGCCGCATTGACAGCAGGCTGGGGCGCTGATTCGGGTACAGGTTCTGGCGTTGCTGAAACGTCAGTTGGTGTCGGGAAGGCAGGAGAAGCACTCTCAACAGACGGTGGTTGGCTGGTTGTTTCGGAAACCGTAGCATTGGTTTCGCCAGAGACCGACGGCTGAGTTGAACTGGGCAAATTAGAAGAACTTGCTGGCTCGGTTGGGGGTGTGGATGCTTCCGGAGAAGGGGACGGGGCGGTGGATGGGCGAGCCACAAACGCTTGCAAGCCTGTCATGTCTGCAAGGTACTGGGCCCATGCATTAGCAATTTCGGCAGTTGCAAACCCACCCACACGTACCACCGGATCATTGAGGTATTGACAGTTAGTGAGCACCGCATTTTCTGGTAGTAGCTGGCGCAATTGCTCTTCTGTGTCGGCTTGTTGACGAACGACCAGCAACAAATGTTCATTCGTTTGAGGCGGAGCGCAGGTAGGCAATGTTTGGGCCCAACTTCGAGTCTCCAGCCCTTGCAGTGTAAGAACTGTAGCACTAAACAAGAGTACCGATCGCACAAAAACAGCATCGTGCCGGGTTAAAAACAACCGCATAACAAACCTCAGGCCAACGTTAGAACAGCATTAGACAGCATATCCAGCTAAGCTTAAGCAGGATTGGAAAACGTAGAGGTTCAGCCTACTTAAGAAACCGAAACCAACGACGCCAGCGGATCAGGAATCGTCTCCGAAGGTGCTAGAAATTGACCAACCACAACAAATTCTAGACGCAGCTTCAGCCAGGTGATGAACGATTGATTGGTCGAAATTACCGCCGCCGCGGGTTGGGGGCATTTAGCCTTTACCTCCGCCATTTCAGGAGCCTCCAAAAACGCTGGCTGCTGCACCAACCAAAAATCGATCGGTTTTTCCTGCTCTTGATAGTAGCGAGTCCGCTCTTTGAGCACTTCTTCCAGCGGTTCCTCATCGATCAAGAACGACTGGCTGGCTAAAACATAGTAATAGGTTTGCATGAGTTTGAACCTGATTTGAACTTGATTTGAACTTTAAGTTTTATCTAGAAGTTAAGTGAGAGGCTGTTGAGAATTCGGTAGTGGGTAATGGGTGATAGGAAATAGGTAATGGAGATAAATGCTAAAGGCTGAAGTTTCAAATCCAGATCCTGCTTTCTGCTCCCGATTCCCGATTGCCCATTCCCCACTCCCGCCTTTGTTTCTTATTCCCCAACTCCCCCGATCGCTTGTTTCATTTCGCGCACGGCTCGTTCCATCCCCACCAGCACAGCCCGACTAATAATTGTATGACCAATATTCAATTCTTCCATGCCAGGTAAGGCGGCAATGGGATGGACATTCCAATAGGTGAGACCATGCCCTGCGTTAATGCGCAACCCATGAGACAGAGCTTGTTCGCAGCCCGATCGCAGCATCTCCAATTCCTTGGCGCGATTAGGCTCGCTAGAGGCGTCTGCATATGACCCTGTGTGCAGTTCAATAAATTGAGCCTGAATGGTGGCAGCCGCCTGAATTTGCCGCTCGTCTGCGTCAATAAACAAGCTGACGGGAATGCCAGCCGCTTGCAGCGTGCTAACCACCTGTTGCATTCGCTCCAGTTGTCCTGCCACGTCCAATCCGCCTTCGGTGGTGACTTCTTCTCGCCGCTCTGGTACCAAGGTGACATAGTCAGGGTGAATGTCTAGGGCGATCGCTACCATTTCATCGGTAGCGGCCATCTCTAAATTTAAGTGAGTTCGTACTATTTGTCGCAATAGGCGCACATCGCGATCTTGAATATGTCGTCGATCTTCGCGTAGATGCACGGTAATGCCGTCAGCCCCGGCCAGTTCTGCTAAAACGGCGGCGGCGATCGGATCAGGTTCTACAGTCCGGCGAGCTTGTCGAATTGTTGCCACATGATCGATATTGACACCCAAAGTCGGCAATCTTGTTCTCTCCTTCTACCATGCGTATTTCCAAAAACATCTTACCTGATGTCTAGCAGTTCAAAAGTTCTGAAACGTAAGTTTTAAGCTTCACTGCGATAATGTGCTACACAGGAATTGTTTGTAGTGATAGTAAAAAAACTCACCAATCAGCGGGTTCATGCTTTATTGTCTAAGTAACGTTGTCTTGGTTGAGGAGGTTGCTCCCGATTCTATTCTTGCTTTTCCTACGACTGGCACAAAACAGGGCGCTCACCTGAATTTCTTGCCGTAGCTAGATAAGCAAGGAACCGATTGTGAATCATTGAAGCAAGTAATTTCCTAAACGTGATGTTAGCCCTCTACCTAGAAGAGCAAAATTCTGGTTAGTTGGTATGTATTGATTATGACTCGGCTTGCGAGGGTTAATCAGGGACATTCGGCTGTGAAACGATCGTCCTCCTGAGCGATTGTCTTCTCATTAATTGTCTGAAGGGAACCGTTAATCCATTGGGGCAGCTATGAATGATGAAGGTTTCAGCCATGTATCTTCTCGCCGTTCCGGGTTTTGTTCCATGAAAATGCTATCTACTCATTCAGAAACTTTGCAGCAGAAGTTTCTAGAACAGAGTTATCGCCAACTATCTGCTTCTCGCTGGTGGCAGTGCTTTCTGCCAAATGTTGTGGCAACAGGAATTGTACTCGGCTTTCTTCTGCTCGGACTTTGTCAACGCTTGGAAGCCTCCTTATATCAATGCTTGCTGATGCAACCGTCGATCGTACCAGCGAATTGGCTCAACGTCAGCATGGTGGTCTTGCTTTTGGGATTGGGGTTAGGAGGAGGCTTGGCACGACTGCGGTTTCGCTATCGGTTTGGAACCTGGGTGGCATTGGGCTGGGGCTGGCTCGGCTTCAGCCTTGGGCTGGGAGGGCTGGGGCATCCACTCCCCATTTTCACCCTGGCGCTTTTGTTTGGCGTCAATGCCGTCACGGTTGCTTCAGCCGAATGGATGCGCACGTATTTGAGTTTGCGTCGCAGCGAAGAACGTTATGCGTTGGCGGCTCATGGTTCCCACGAGGGAGTGTGGGATTGGAATCTGCAAACGAACCGCATCTATTTTTCTCAGCGTTGGCGGCAAATGTTGGGCGATCCGATCGCCACCGATCGCAAATCTGATCATTGGGTAGGAGGAGGGCAAATTGGTTTAGTAGACAGCCCAGAATTGTGGTTTACCCGCGTTCATCCGCTAGATTTAATTCCACTGAAAGCGGCGATCGCTGCTCATCTTAACCATAAAACGGATTATTTTGAGCAGGAATACCGATTGCTGCATTATGACGGAACCTATCGCTGGATGTTGGCTCGCGGACTGGCGGTTTGCAATCGCGATGGACGCCCCGAACGCTTAGTTGGAACCCAAACTGATATCACCCAGCGCAAACAAACCGAAGAGGAACTGTGGCGCAGTGCTTTTTTTGATAAGCTCACAGACTTACCCAACCGCACTGGATTCACCAAGCAGGTGCAACAAGCGCTCGAGCGCACCCATCATCAGTTGGAATCATTTGCCGTGCTGTGGGTGGATATTGACTGTTTCGAGCTAATTAATAACAGCTTTGGTGGTAACGTTGGCGATCAACTACTGATCTCCGTATCGCAGCGGCTTCGGGCGACCCTTCCCTCGACTGATGTGGTGGCTCGAATGGGCGGTGACGAATTTGCAATTCTGCTAGATCAAACTCAAACAGTTGATGAAGCCATTCGTGTTGCTAAACAATTGCAAGAGGTGCTGTCCTTACCGTTCCAGATTGGTGTCCAGGAAATTTTTATTACCGTCAGCATTGGCATTGCCTTCAGTTCTAACCAATATCGCAATCCAGAACATATTTTGCGCGACGCTGATACGGCCATGCACCGTGCCAAAGCCTTCGGACGATCGCGCTATCAAGTGTTTGACCAAACCATGCGGACCCGAATGGTGGTTCGATTGCTGCTAGAAAATGATCTGCGTCGGGTAGTGTCCTCAGAACCCTGTGAGCGTTGCCAAGAGCTACAGCTTTTATATCAACCGATCGTCCAGTTAGAGACGGGAGCACTGGCTGGATTTGAGGCGCTGGTTCGCTGGCAACATCCAGAAAAGGGATTACTGTCCCCTAAGAAGTTTATTTCGGTGGCCGAAGACACCGGGTTAATTATTCCCATGAGCGGCTGGATTTTGCGATCGGCGTGTTTACAGATGCGGCAATGGCAGCTTTTATTTCCTGATCAGTTTCCCCTCACCATGAGCGTGAATTTATCCAGCCAGCAGTTTTCGATGCCTAATTTACCGAAGTACATCGAGCAAATTTTGCAGGAAACCGATCTGAATCCGGTGCATCTGAAGTTGGAGATCACCGAAAGTATGTTGATGGAGAATGCTGCCTCGATCGTCTCCGTTCTTCGTCAAATTCGGGCGCTGGGCATTCAGCTAGCCATCGATGATTTTGGTACAGGTTATTCTTCCTTAAGCTACTTGGCTCGGTTTCCCATCAATACCCTCAAAATCGATCGATCATTTATTCATAACATCGACCTTAACAGCGACAGTCGCGAAATAGTCAAAACCGTGCACGCCTTGGCTCACAATTTGGGCATGGACGTGACGGCGGAAGGGGTTGAAACGATCGACCAAGTGCAGCACCTGCAAACAATGAACTGTGAGTATGGACAGGGATATTTTTTCTCGCCACCGTTGCACACCGAGGCGGTCACACAGCTATTGCGACAGCAATCCTGTAATCGTTCTAGTATCTAGTTGGATCAAGGTAAGATAATGGTTTCAACGGCGATCGACCTTTTAGGCGCTATGGCATTCGGCTCTTCGACTGAACATATTAACCCGGCAACTATTGTCACGACATCTGTCACGACATCTGCCCTCACCCTCAATCCCTCACCCTCTAGGAGAGGGACTTCCGAACTGGCTCCCCTTCTCTTTTTCTGGGAGTAGGGGCTAGGGGATGAGGAGGATTCGGGATGCAAGATCAAATATGGCCGGGTTAATAACAGAACAAATTTTTCAGCTATGCTTTGATACCGCCATGAAGATGTAACTGTACAGCTTAAAGGTCATGGTCACTGTTTGGTTTATTCGTCACGCTGAAAGCGAGTCTAATGCTGGATTACCTACTCGCGATCCAGCTTCAACGCGCATCACCCCCACGGGAGAAGAACAAGCCCAGCAAATTGCCGACTGTCTTCCCGATGCCCCGTCATTAATTGTGACATCGCCCTATCTTCGCACCAAACAGACCGCCCAGCCTACAATTCAACGCTTTGCCAGCGTACCCCAAGCCGAATGGCCCATTCAGGAATTTACGTTTCTTGCACCTCGAAACTATTACAACACCACACGTCTACAGCGCTACCCCATGGTACAAGCCTATTGGCAACATGCTGATCCCTTTTACGTGGAAGACGAAGGGGCAGAATCGTTTGCAGATTTAGTCGGGCGGGTAGAGTGGGTGCGATCGCACATCTTGCAGCTTAGCGAGACAGCCACCCAGCGGGACAAGCATCCCGATTCCTTCATTGTTGCCTTCAGTCACGGGCGGTTCATTCGAGCGGTTGCTTGGGTACTGCTTGTGCGTCCGCAGACGATCGATCGCACAACGATGCAGCAATTTCAGGCTTTTTCCGAGTCTGTCCTAGTTCCTAATGGCACAATCTTGAAGGTGCAGGCCCAAGCTAGTGAAGTTTGGTTAAGCGGTTTACAAACAGAGCATATGCAGAAACCCCAGCAGATGATTTCTGATCCGCAAGTCAAACCATAGCCGAAGAGAACCACTGCACTCAATCCCCTAGACTGAGGACTGAGCGCAGTTGGAACTGGATCTTTATCTTTAAAGCACGGGCGTAGTCGCAAAATAGTCGCCAACTGCCAATGCACCTTTGTTCAAGTCACCAGGTTTGAACTGAATGCCGGTCACATCCACCAGCAAGTCATTTGATGGCGAGAAGCCCCGCTTGCTGTCATTCACCGCCAGATATGTTCTGTTACGTGCTCGGAAAAACACAGCTTCGTCGGGTCTCAACCGTTGGTTGCCCGGCTTTTTGAAGTTCTTATCGTTGAAAGCCGCTTCTGCTGCTTTGCGCAGATTAGTCCTAAATCGACCTGCATTGAATAACCTTCTGGGTAGTTCGATCGTCCCCAAATTATCATCGAAATCTAGCTGAATTCGATCGCCTTCTGCAAAGTTGAAGTCAGTAATGCGATCGAGGCGACGCAATGTCGATTTTCGGAGAGCTTCACGCTTGGTTCGACCCGAGAAGACAAATCGATCGGCTCCGAGATTGCCTGTAAGGATATCACGACGGCCAGTACTCAGCAGACTTTCGTCTTGATCGTCCCCAATCACCACATCTCCGCCGTCAGGGGTGGTATTGCCACCCCCAACTACAACACTGCTAAAGCTTCCGGAAATCGGAACACCATCAGCCTGAATGGCCACATTACCCACTTCGTGAACGTTGGTAGCGCCTCCAGTAGAAGCTGCAAAGGCAAACTTGAAGGTGCTTGGTAGGGGGCCATTGCCAGCCTCAATAACATTGAACTCCAGTACTTTTTCACCCGGATCATTAAAGTCCCCGTCCAGATTAATGTCAAGGGAAACAGCTAGTTTGCCCGTGTTGTCTAGGTCAATTTTGGCGCGTCGTCTGGAATTCTCTCGTGTTGCCCCGGTTCCAGGATTGTCTAACTGGATAGGTAGATTGAAAGCACCATTCAAGAACCGATAATTCGTTGCTTCACTGCCGCGAACTCCGATCGAGTTTGGGCGTCTGTGAGGGAATCCGTCTGTTCGTCCCTCTGTAGAGTTGGAGAAAAAACCAAATTCATCAAAGCCAACGCCCAAATAGCCACCGCTAATACCGGGTATGGATCTGTTTCCAAATATGTACGGTGCATAGCCCAAGGAACCGCCAAACCCACCTGGTTGAGTTGGGGACTTGGAACCATCGATAAACATGAAACTAATGCCATCCCCGCCGCCCGTTGCACCTGTAGTTCCACCCGAGCCACCATATGCATAAAAATCAAACGTGATGGAAACGTTGCGGGTAAACGATACCGATCGATTAAAAGGAAGGTACTTGGCTTGAAACGGTTCAGCAGAGGTGAGTGGATAAATTGTAGGGTCTACCATACGTCAGATGCGATTACAAACTCAAGAAAATGGTCTAAAAAACAAAGCAAAGAAATGCTCAAAAACTCAAATTGCTGTGAAAAGCACAAATAGTCGATCGAGGATAGTCTTTCAGAGCAGTGCGTATCCCCGTAATCATCAACCAATGGCTAGATGTTTTACTACAAAAACTCCGCAAATTTACGCAGCACTTACTAGAAATCAAGTTTTATAAATTTTTAATAAAACTCTCTTTGATCTCTCTGAATGAGTCAATTTTTGGGAAACTTCGTTGATTTTTGCTCGTCGGCTTTTTGCTTCAATTAAATCCGTTCAAACTTTCTAGTTTTGCCCTATACCGATCATTGAATTCGATCGTTCTTAGGTACGGATCGATTTCATTCCATCACACCCACTATCACACCCACCAAGAGCGATCGTTCGAGAAACTTGCCCAGAGGGAGCTTTAAACCCGTATCCTAGTAGGAAGCTGCATTATTGATCCCTGACCAGTTGAGCGGCCCCTGCTAAACACGGTTCCGTCTCATTCGCTTGTTTTGATTCACTCTGATTAACATTTCTGCTTATTCCCCTTTTGATTCCTATGACTTCGGTGCAATCCCATAAGAAAGCCAAAGCCTTGAAACCCAGCAGTCGTCGCCCTGCCAAGGAATTGTGTAGCGAATGCGGATTATGCGACACCTATTACATTCACTATGTAAAAGAGGCTTGTGCGTTTCTGAATCAGCAAATTCCGCAATTAGAACAGCAAACCCACGGTCGCAGCCGCGATTTAAGCACACCGGATGATTGGTATTTTGGCGTTCATCAAGACATGATGGCGGCCCGCAAACAGCAGCCGATTGCAGGGGCACAATGGACGGGTATCGTCAGCACGATCGCTATTGAGATGCTGAAACGCGGGTGGGTCGAAGGTGTTGTCTGTGTACAAAATACCGATGCTGATCGATTCCAACCCCAGCCAGTGATTGCCCGTACCGCCGAGGAAATTTTGGCAGCCCGCGTCAACAAACCTACCTTGTCGCCTAATCTGTCTGTGTTAGAGCAAATTGAACAGTCGGGGCTGAAGCGACTGCTGGTGATTGGAGTCGGCTGCCAAATTCAAGCCCTGCGAGCGGTGGAACAACAGTTGGGGTTAGAAAAGCTGTATGTGTTAGGAACGCCGTGTGTCGATAATGTTACCCGGGCTGGGTTGCAAAAATTTCTGGAAACCACCAGCCGATCCCCGGAAACCGTAGTGCACTACGAATTCATGCAAGATTTTCGGGTGCACTTTAAACATGAAGACGGATCGATCGAGACGGTTCCGTTTTTTGGATTGAAAACCAATCAACTCAAGGACGTGTTTGCTCCTTCATGTATGAGTTGCTTTGACTATGTTAATTCCCTTGCCGATCTGGTGGTGGGCTATATGGGTGCACCGTTTGGCTGGCAGTGGATTGTGGTGCGCAACGATCGCGGACAAGCCATGCTGGATTTGGTCATGGATCAACTAGATACGCAACCTGTGATGTCGCAAGGCAATCGACAGCAGGCAGTGCAGCAAAGTATTCCTGCCTACGATAAGGGCGTGACGTTGCCGATGTGGGCGGCCAAACTGATGGGAATTGTGATCGAAAAAATTGGGCCCAAGGGGTTAGAATATGCGCGCTTTTCGATCGACTCTCACTTCACCCGCAATTATTTGTATGTGAAGCGGCATCATCCCGAAAAGCTGGACGCCCATGTGCCAGAGTATGCCAAGCGGATTGTGGGGCAGTATCAATTGCCAGATTAAATTGAGAACGTGGCAGATGGGGTAGGGGCGAATCGCGATTTGCCCTGACGAGTGGTTCGTTCGTCGCGAAGATTGTTGAATGTGGCATTAGATAGGCAGTTTGGCTGCTTTTGCATCTTTAAGCGAAAACAAGTTTTTGCCAGATTTGACAACATCCTGATAGACTCCAACCATTCAGAACCGTATGATGCTCTAGAAATCTGCCTGTCAAACCATGAGTATTTTTTCTCCCGATTCGTCGATCGGCAAGCGGGTGCAATCGTTTCCTGTCAAACTAACCTTGTTGCTAGTTAGTACTCTGACGGTAATGGCAGGAGCAACAATCGCTCCCGCTTTGCCTGCTATGCGCGCCCAGTTTGCCACTGTAGACAATGCAGACTATTTGGTGCGGTTAGCGTTGACTATGCCTGCAATCTTTATTGCCGTCGGCGCTCCGTTTGTGGGGGTGGCGATCGATCGAGTGGGACGGAAGCCGTTGCTGCTGTGGTCGCTGCTGATGTATGGAGCCGCTGGAAGCTCTGGACTGTGGCTTGATTCACTGGGACTAATTTTAGTCGGGCGGGCGTTTTTGGGGTTCAGTGTGGGCGGCATTATGACCACCGCCACCACCCTCATTGCTGATTACTATGTGGGCATCACTCGCGGTCAGTTTTTGGGCCTGCAAGCGGCGTTTATGGCGTTGGGAGGCGTGATATTCCTCACGGTGGGCGGTTTTCTAGCAGACATTGGCTGGCGGCTGCCTTTCGCCATTTACTTGCTGTCCTTGGCGCTGGTTCCGTGCGCGTTATGGCTGCTGCCAGAACCCGATCGGCGAGTGCCGTTGGTGACATCTGTAGCTGGCGAAGTGGTCTCGGAACGTGCTCCTTGGTTGTTGATCGTATTAACCTACGGCATCGCCCTATTGACGCAGATAGTGTTTTATCTGATTCCGGTGCAATTGCCCTTTTATTTGCAAGCCCTAGTAGGGGCTAGTGCTAGCCAAAGCGGATTGGCGATCGCTCTATCAACCTTCCTGGCCGCCATTAGCTCGATTTTGTATCGGCGTGTGAAAACACGATTCAATTTCATGACTATTTATGCCGTTGCGTTTCTCAACATGGGATTAGGGTATGTGCTGATTGGGCTAGCGGCAAACTTTCTACAGATTCTGCTAGGGTTGGCAGTTGCCGGCTCAGGGCTAGGACTATTAATGCCCAATATGAATTTTTGTCTCACGTCTATTACTCCTGAAGCGTTGCGAGGTCGAGTTTTAAGCGGCATTACCACTTTCTTCTTCCTAGGACAATTTTTGTCGCCGTTGGTCAGTCAACCTTTAAGTCAGTGGATAGGGCTAGGAGCAACGTATGGTCTGGCAGGATTGCTAATGTTGATGCTGTCTGGAACGACGATGATTGTGGCGGCAAAATGGCGGTGATGTCGGCGACATTCGATGATTTTCAAGCTAGCTTATTGGTAACAAGCTATGCGGTTTTGCAGTTCATCGCCACTCTCATCTTAGGACGTTTGTCTGATGTCATGGGGCGTAAGCCACTGTTGTTGATTAGCTTGTTTGGAACCTACGTTTATAATCTTCACGTTTGCCTTTCAGCCATTCTTCTTGAATGTCTGACAACAAGACACTCAAACGCTGGCGATCGTGTTTATTGTGGTCGGTGCGGTGGGGGCATCACGCAAATTTTTGGGTGGAGCCATTGACGAATCGCTTTAACTTAGCTGATGTGTTGACCGGTGCGATCGTCGGTCGTACTTTGATCTTTTTTCTGATTCTCCTACTTCCTAACTTTATTACCTTTATCATTCTGGCATCGTTGCTTGGTATCACGAATTCTTTCCCGATGCCGTTAATTAGTGCCATCTTGTCCGTCAATACCGATCAGCGTGAACAAGGAGAAATTTAAGGTATCAACTCGTCTTATCTCAGTATCTCTAAGGCGTTTGGCTCGGCTACGGCTGGCTTGCTCGTTAGCATTAATTAAACGCTCCATTTTGGGTAACAGGACTATTCACATTGTGTACGGCTGGCTTTGCGTTAAGCTTGAAGTCGATCGTTTGTTGTCAGAGGTCGGGTGAGTTTGGGGAAGTGGGAGATTGGGAATCGGCAGTAGCGCGATATGTAACCCAAAGTAAACCTAAACACAAGGCTAGGGAACTTTTTTATGGGCGAGTCGGGTAAGAGAAAACAATCGTCTATAGAGCTATTCTTGCTTTAAGCGATCGGTTGCCGGTTTAATTTCTGCCTGACGCATCAAGTTGCGGATAACGATAGCCCTGCTTTGATAAAGCTTTCAGATAAGCAGCAATAAATGTTATGAAGAACACGGTGAAACTTACTTAGGTTTGATATATCTGAAGACTGTTTAGAATGCTAATGTTTCCCGCGATCGGAGGTCAGGATGCGGCTTGATGCAGGGTGTCAAATTTTCTTTGAAGCGACGACGCCAACCCCAGTCGTGTTTATGCTTAGACCTCGTAGTGGATACGGGCAATGGATCATTCGCGAGGAATATTTGCTACAACCTAGTGTTCCTGTGGTGGAATACACTGATAGTTATGGCAATTTGTGCCAGCGTTTAGTGGTGCCGCCGGGTTCCTTTCAAGTTCATACAGCCGCAATGGTGGAAACCGCTGATACAATTGATGTTGATACGACAGCTTCCTATGTTCCCGTGGAGCAGTTGCCAGAACAGGTGTTGCAATTCTTGCTGCCTAGTCGGTATTGTGAATCTGACAAGTTGGGCAGCTTAGCGTTAGATATTGTAGGAGAGGCAACCCCTGGTTATGCTCAAGTAGAGGCAATCCGCCAGTGGATTCAGTCTAATGTGACGTATGAGTACGGAACTAGTAATGCATCCACTTCTGCCGCAGATACGGCAAAAAGCAAAATCGGAGTTTGCCGCGATTTTACCCATCTAGGAATGGCCCTCTGCCGTAGTCTCAACATTCCGGCACGGATGGTAGTCGGATACTTGTACCAGTTAGAGCCAATGGACTTACACGCTTGGTTTGAAGCCTATGTCGGCGATCGTTGGTATACCTTTGATGCTACCCAAGTAGAACCAAAAGGGAATCGTGTGACGATCGCCTATGGGCGTGATGCGGCCGATGTGGCTCTGTCCACCCAGTTTGGAGCGATGCAGTTGCTGGAGATGAAAGTGTGGGTAAATGCTAAATCGGTTTAAGCGGCTTCTGGGTTTAAATCAATCATCCGCCTCGTTGTTAAAGTACCGATCGGACTCCAGATTAGATAGGGTAACAACAGCAACGCTGCTTGCTGGGAAATGTCCCAAACCATTAGTGCCAGTATTGCTCCCAGAGCAAAACCGAGTCCTCCTAAGATGGTTCCAACAGCTAAGCTGCGTAACCGTAACGTAGCAGGGATGTAGGCGACTGTAACAATTTCTACCAAAAGATAGATACCCATCAATAGCCAAGTCCGCAAATTGCCAGGGTTTTGTTGCCAGACTAACCCCGCTGACCAAGCACCACAAGCAAAAATAGTTGTCCAGATTAGTGGAATAGCAGGTTCAAAAAATAACCATTTAGGACGATCGAGCTTCGTAGCCCAAGGAATGTCACGAGGCCGGATCAAAAAACTGCCGAACGCAACGAGCAAGGTTATTCCACCAATCACAATCCAGGGGATAAACATCTGTTAGTCCTCCTATTCACTTGCCAATAACATAGTAGCCAGAATCAACTACAACTCCTCAAAAGGATGAATGGTGTTCGTTTTTATTGACAATCAATTCCTCAATCGTATTTCAGTTGCAACTCCAAGTTTACAATTCTCACCTTTACTATCTTGCATGTGCTGCAAATTGAAGTCTAGAAAAAGGGATATTTTCTTTCTCTCTTATGACCTTTTAAGGGCACTTGAATACATCGTTAAGTTCGTATGTGTTGACCGCATCACAACTGATTCTATGGGTTTGTAGCTAGCGAAAGATGTTGCTAGTCAAGAAACCTTCTAAGCTACTGTTCACTATCTTAATGTTGTTTAGCTAAGAGTACGTATATGGGACCTGCTGAAACAGTAGATCGCTCAAAAGATCGTCCGGGTGACATCAGAAATCGGGAAGTTGTGCATTCTGCGCCAGATCCGCAAGTTGGTAATTTAGAAACTCCTATCAACTATTCTGGCTTTACCCGAGTCCTAATCAACAACCTGCCAGCGTATCGCCGCGGCTTGTCGCCTCAGCGTCGCGGGTTAGAAGTGGGATTGGCTCATGGTTATTGGTTGGTCGGGCCCTTCTTTGAGTTCAATCCTTTGCGATACAGTGAAGTTGGTAGTTTAGCCGCGCTATTTGCTACGATCGGCCTTATTTTAATCTCAACATTAGCCATTTCATTGTACGCCGCGAGTGATCCTCCGAAACCTGTCGCTACTATCACAACTCCCAACCCACCAGCGGCATTCGATTCCCAAGATGGCTGGAACGAATACGCCAGTGGATTCTTTATGGGCGGTGTTGGCGGTGCAATTGTTGCGTACTTTATTTTGGCTAACATAGACGTATTTGGTAACTTCTTGAACATTGTGTCTTAAATACTGGTTCGGTTCAGAAGTTGTTAACAGATGATTCATATGGGGGTTTCAAAGACGTTGCACGGGGTTAGCTCGTTGTAGCGTCTTTGCAATATCTGATAAATGTTTTTTCTAGTTGTACGGTTTTTGCGGCTATTTGTGTAGTGTCCATTCCCGAATCTGGAACTGCATTGCTGACTATGCAATTGATTGCTTCCCCTCGAGAGGCAACATCCTCACAGAGGAGAGATTCATGTCAGAACGAATTGGTCTAATCTACTCAAGTCGTTATAGAGGTAAATAATGTCTCCTACTGTTTTAATTACTGGTGCGTCTGAGGGCATTGGTAAAGCAACAGCCTTAGTGTTTGCACATCGCGGTTATGATGTAATTTTAGCGGCTCGTCATTCTGAGCAATTGGCAACTGTAGCCAATGAAATTCAAGCTTTAGGACGATCGGCATTGGCAGTGCCCACAGATGTACGGTTGTTTGAACAGGTAAGTACTTTGATTAATACAGCACTGGATAAATATGGCTCGATCGATGTTTTAGTAAATAATGCTGGAATTTATATTTCAGGCCCCGTTGCCCGGTTTTCGTTAGATGATTGGCGTCAAACGATTGATACCAACTTATGGGGATACATCCATACAGTTCATGCACTACTGCCCCATCTTTTGCAACAAGGTAGTGGCACGATTGTCAATGTCTGTTCGATTGGCGGCAAAACGGCAATTCCCTATTTAACACCTTACACAACGAGCAAATTTGCCATCACAGGTTTCACAGAAGCACTTCATGCAGAATTGGCTCCTAAGGGCATCCATGTTTGTGGCGTTTATCCAAATTTGATCAAAAGCGATTTTTTAGACCGCGCTATTTTTCGCGGCAATGACACTCAAGATGTTGTCGATCGTAAACAGCAAATTGAACAAGTTCTGCGGATACCAGTTGTTGAAAAGCCAGACGATGTAGCGAATGCCATCTGGAATGGAGTAAAGCATCAACGTGCTGAAGTGATAGTTGGGTCTGCGAAGTTATCAATTGTCGCAGACGCAATTTTGCCGGGTATGATGCAGCGTTTTATGCGGCTCATATTTAGGAATAGAGATTGAAATCTGTCATATATTCACCTAGCAACCGTTGCAAAAACTCCTCTGCCCTCACCTAAAATGTGTGAGGGATTTCTGATCTGACCTCCCTGCTCCTGTCTATGGAAGTAGAGTGAACTGCTCCTGTAAGGGACGATTGGTTAGTTGCTTCTCATGAATTACTCGACTTTTCCTACTGCTTTACTAACATCTGCTGGAGTTTCATACTCTTCGTCGGGCAATTGCTCAAGAGCAGAACAAACATTTTCATCTGCTCCATTCTCTTTAGCATACTGAACTAACTCTTCTTTACTAGCAGGATAGTTCATACCTTTAAGATGTATTTGTAACTGAATTGGGTTAATTTTAGTCATGACTATGTTGTTCTCAATTTGCAGTGAAATTATAAATCTTATATCTAACTAGGTGAGTCGTTCTAAAGGTTTGTTTTTTGGGTAGTAGAAATCTATCAGGATGTTGACCTCAGCATGCATCGCAGTTGTGATGTTCGAGACAACTAGAATCTTCACGACTGCTTGCTAGATCTTTTAATGATAAAAAGAGGAACGATCGTCAATCATTCCTCATAAACCTAGTGATGTTTGTTACAGATTCTATCGGCTAAGACTAGCTGCCTTGGTGCACATTTGCATCATTGATCCTGGGATCAGTAGATGACTTGTACTGAGTATAGCCATCGCCACCTTGTTTATAAGGGTTGTTTTGTCCACCCATTTGTACTGGTGGCACATCAGGGCGTGCACCACGAATGTCACCCGTATTACAAGCAGTTGATAAAAATAAGACAACTCCTACTACCAAAATTGTTACTAAGCGAGTTAACTGTAGCGATCGAGCAAAGTCAATTAGTTTTTCCATGATTTCTCCTATTCTATTCATGAGTAATATTCAATGAGCTTACCGATTGATGGTTGATGGTACTTCTCGCTAAGGTCAGATTTGCAATCCAATCTAAAATTCGGATTTCTGCAAGATATTAATCTTTGGGACGAGATACATAAAGGCGAGGAGTTGGTGGGCGCGATCGAACATGATGCCAAAGTTGCT
Source organism: Thermocoleostomius sinensis A174 (assembly GCF_026802175.1). Lineage (NCBI taxonomy): Bacteria > Bacillati > Cyanobacteriota > Cyanophyceae > Oculatellales > Oculatellaceae > Thermocoleostomius > Thermocoleostomius sinensis. The sequence goes on from NZ_CP113797.1 coordinate 1,634,973, forward strand.
CATACTGGGTTGTCATGGTTTCTACGGTGTACTGGTGGAGCGCCATCTTTCGTGCAGTTTCTCCAAGGTACAGACGTTTGACTGGACTGTCGCGTAAATCACGCAACGCCTTTACAAGCCCATCAACATCATTCTTCTCAATCAATAATCCTGTTTGCTGATCGAGGATGGCTTCTGGCATACTGCCTACCCGTGTAGCGATAACTGGACGGGCTGCTAACATTGCTTCTACCATTGCCAAGGGAAATCCTTCCGAGCGAGAGGGCATCACTATCACGTCAAATCGAGGTAAATAGATGCGCGGATTCTCGACCCAACCGGGTAGTTCTACTCGATCGCCGATGCCTAAATCGTTGATCAAAGTTTCCAGCGTCGATCGATATTTACCTTCGCCCAAAATAATGGCACGCACTTGGTCTACTTGGGCGATTGCTCGCAGCAAAATATCATGCCCTTTCATTGCGTCTAACCGTCCTACACTACCCACAATCATGGGGCTGTGGCAAGCAGGGGGCGGCGTAGGCTGATCAGGAACACCATTGGCAATAGAAATGACGCTATCACGTCCCAGTGCATAAAAATCTTCCATCCGACGCGCACTGGCTTGACCTACCGCTACATGGGCATCAACGCGCAGACATAGCCAGCGAGTTCGCCACAGCGTCCAAGCATCCGTTGTGCGTAGGGGTAATTGATCGACGCGCACGATTCTTGCCTGTGGCACCAACAAAGCAGCTGCAAGTCCGATTGCCCCTGCCCAAGGGGTGCAAAGATTGAAATGAATAACATCTGGGCACAGTTGCCAAAAAGTTTTGAGATGCGATAAGAACGATACAATACCAACCTTAGGTAAAACAATCCGATTTGCCTGTGGACAGCGATCAGCGATGGTGTTGACTACTACATGGGACACGCCAACAACAATTAGTTCAATTTCTGGGGAAACCGTCGATACCAAATGTCCTAAACTGAGTTCTGCACCACCAATGCCAGCAGAATCCGTATAAACAATAACGCGCAAGGGGCGATCGGAGTTCATCGATGACTCTCCTCGGCGACACCAGATAGAGGCTGTAGGGCAGATTTTGAAGTCTGTAACACTGATTGATATATCTGCCAATGAGCGGCTGTAATCGCTTGCCAACTGAACTGACAGCTAAAGGAATAGCCTGCTTCCGCAAGCTGTTGACATCGAGCCGGATCAGAAATCAAAGCAAGCATGGCGCTGGCAAGTTCATTAACGTGACGGGGCGGAATGGGTTGAATGATTTCAGGATTAAGTTCTGCATCGCTTGTTTCAATGTGGGTTGCAATAACAGGCAGGTGATGAGACAGCAGAGTCAGGAGTGAGCCGCTCTTGAGTGTGACGCCATGATGGAACGGCAGAACCCCAATATCGGCTCCTGATAAATAACGAGAAGCTGTCTCAGTCGCCAAGTATCCTGTCATGTGAATGATCGAGGTTAGTCCCAACTCAGCTACTTTGGTGTGTAGCTGCTGCCAATAGCGAGTTGCTTGCTCTCCGGGTAATGCCAGCGTTTCCACCCCACCTACCAAAAGCAGACGAGCTTGCGGTTGGTATTGATGAACTTGCTGAAAGGCAGACAGGAGCGTTTCGAGTCCTTTGACTGGATGCAGAAACCCGAAAAAGGCTACTATGGTAGTCGCTTGGACCCAACCGCAGTGTCGTCGCAATTGCTGTCGAGCTTTGCTCCGATCGATCGGAGTCACGCCTACGTTTGCTGCAATGGGAATACGATGCACTCTTGATTTGAGATGGGGTAAACGATCAAACAGGGCTGCTTCTGCTTCATGGTTGGTTGTAAGAATGGCATGGCTTTGAGTCAGCAAAAAGCCGTCTTCTCGATCCCACCAACCGCGTTTCTGCCCCCATTGCTTCAAGGCTTCTAGCCAAGCCGGAGGGATACCTTGGGGCTGCCATTCCCACCAACCATACTCGTGCACTGTTGTGACAATCGGTCGTCGCCAACCACTGGCGCGCAGCAATAGCGGAAATAGAAAAATCGATCGATCAAAGCCATAGGTTCCAGCCGCATGTTGAATATGCAGAATATCGGCGTTCGATCGACGTACTGCTCGTACAAGGGCTTGTAACTCAGACAATCGCCAGTTTTGTAGCGCCCCTATCACACTAGCATCTTGGACAGACTGAGCGGCCGCCTGCGTTGTCAATACCTCGGTTGTCACCTGATGTTGTGCAAGGGCGTTTCTTAGACGGGCTGTGTAATGGGCAACCCCACAACGTTGAGGCTGATAAGTACCAGCGATGAACACAATCTTTGGCCTAACTTTCTGCATACACGAAACCTTATTCAAACAATTCCTCAGCAGAGGTAGGATGAATGCCGATTGTATGCTTCATTTCCTGTTTTGTGACACCTTGCTGTATCGCTAATGTAATTCCTTGAATAATTTCGGCCGCATGGTCGCAGACTAAGTGAACTCCTAAAATGCGATCGGTTTCGCGATGAATTACGCGCTTGAATAAGGCTGATTGATTAGAACCACTTAGACGGTTATAGAGCGGCGTAAATTCGGTACGATCGCATTCAATAGCATCTTCTCCATAGATTTCGCACGCCCTGGATTCAGTCATGCCAATGCTGGCAGCTTCTGGACGGGCAAATACTGCCGACGGAATGCGCTCGTAATCAAGTTTGCGCGGATGATGACCAAACACCGTATCAGCAAACGCATGACCTTCTGTACGGGCTACAGGGGTTAAAGGAAGGCGATCGGTACAATCTCCTACCGCAAAGATATTGTCTTGAGTGGTGCGACTATATTCATCGACCGCAATCGCTTTATCCTTCAGTGCGACGCCCGCTTTGTCTAAGTTTAAAGACTCTAGATTGGGTGTTCGCCCAGTCGCGCAAAGAATGGTATCAACAGTAATCGTTTCTGAGGTCTTTCCGTCAGTTGTTAGCTGTAATCGATTAGCAACAGGTTTGATTTCCCTTGCTTTCGCTTGATGAATAATTTGAATACCGCGCTGTTCCAATCCTTGTTGCACAATTTTCTGTATATCATGATCGAAACCCGAGAGAATATATTCACTCGTTTCTATTAGCGTAATATTTACACCGAGTGATCGTAGTGTGCTACCAAATTCCACGCCAATGTATCCACCCCCAATAATGGCTAGGTGAGAAGGTAATTCCTGAAGCTGGAACATTTCACGAGACGTAATAGTATATTCAATGCCAGAAATCGGTGGTTTGTTGGGCTTTCCCCCCACAGCAATCAAAATCTTATCGGCGGTGATGGGGCGATCGTCTATTGCAACCGTATGGGCGTCTAAAAACGCTGCATGACCTCGAATCAGCTCAACGCCTGCTTTAGACAATGAATCTTGCTGAGATTGATGAATCCGAGCAAGCTCTCGATCGCGAACGTGGATAAACTGCTGCCAGTCAAAAGTACCTTTAGAAACCGACCAGCCGTATTGCTTAGCATCATCGATTGCAGTAGCAAAATCAGCCGCATAAACCATTAATTTCTTGGGAATGCAGCCTCGATTAGTGCAGACGCCCCCTAATTGTTCTTGTTCCACGATCGCGACTTGTACCCCATAGCTGGCCGCCCGCTTAGCCGCTGCCAATCCGGCGGAACCTGCGCCAATGATTAGTAACTCGTAGTTATATGTCATGATGTGACGAATTTAGTTGATGATGGGTCAGAAATACTCTATAGTTGGCATTCGTTGAATTACCACTGTCCCAAGTCAGAACTTGACGCAAGACGGAACGGATGGATGAATAAGCGGATTCTTCATTTCCACCCCATGACCCCTGCCCATCACCTCCATTGCCGCCTCTTGCAATAAGTCGAGTCCAGCCGCCACAACGGTTTCAGGTGTGATGTCTAAACATTGCAAGTCGTAAGGACAACTGAAGGCATAGCAGGGACTACACACTGTAGGACGACGGAGTAGTCGAGATTGGCTGTGTCGGGGACGCCACTGCTGTTCCTGTTCTGTGCCCGCAAACAACACCACGCTAGGAGTTTGGGTTGCATCAGCGATGTGCATAGTTGAGGTGTTATTGGTTAGTACAAGCTGAGCGTTGGCAATCAGGGCTACTAAGTCGGATAACGTAGTGGCTCCAATTAAATCAATCGCCCAATTTCCCAAAATGGACAGCAGCGGTGCGGCTCGCTCGCGGTCTTTTTCCATGCCGGTTACAACTGTCGGCCAGCCTGTTTTCTGACTGAGTTGTTGTGCCGCCATAGCAAACCGTTGAGGGTTATAGTTACGAGATTGGCATGTTGTCCAAGGATTTAATAAAAGATAGCGATCGGGAAGCGAAAATGAACGAAAAAGGGATGGAATCTGTAGCGTTAGACGACGATCGACAATAGAAAAGTCAATAAATTCTAATAGCCGTAAGTTACGATCGACTTGATGAATAGAATCTGGAGCCGTAGGAACCGCATCAGTTAAGGTTTGGGTATCCTGCTCTTTAGATTCACCTAACCGTAGTGGGATACCTGCCAACGCGCAAATGAATCCGGCTGGATGGGGGCTTTGGCTAAAACTGGTAAAGATAATGGCTGCATCAAACTGACGGTCGGTTAAGGTTTTAATCAGTGACCATTCGCGATCGGGATCAAATGGCAATCGCCCCAAATCTTGCCAAACAACTCGCCACGGCAGCACCTCGTCGATCCAGGGCAGTAATGGAGCCGTCAATGCCCCGGCGGGGCTAGCCATTAACGTCAACTTAGTGTGGGGCAAATTCTGCCGCAATGCCCGCAATGCTGGACTGGTCATCAGCACATCGCCAATGTTGTCGAGGCGCATGATCAAGACATTCTGTACCGTTTTCCAAGCGGCGACTGAGGCAGGTGTAGCGATCGGTACTGTCTGCGATAAGCAATCTTCCGGCTGGGTTGCTTTTTCCTGTGCTTGAGGTTGTCGCTGCAAAACTGCCGCCGCTGCCTTCAGGACACGATCGGGTGAAATATCCTCTAGGCAGGTCCTCCAAGCAAACGGACATTCGCCACTATACCAGCACTGTTGTTCCGTGAAGTTATGGATAACTCGCTCTGAACACGTTAAACCACCCTGTACATTGATGTGAGGATCAGGCTGCCCATAGCGACCGTGCCATGACGGGCCAAATAGGGTAATGGTAGGAACCTGTAGTGCCGCCGCAATACGAGCCGGCCCTGTGTCAGCTGCAATCATCAAATCGGCAGCAGCTAGCATCGCCGCAAACTGACGCAATGAACCTCTCGACCACACTTGGGCTGTTCCTCCGATCGCCTGCACCACTTGCTCAGTTTGGTTGAAATCTGCTCCCTCCGGAATGATCACCGTTGCACCATAGTGTTGCTGCAAAGCACGACCGACTATGATAAAGTGCTCGATCGGCCATTGTTTAATAGGCATTCCTGCATCTATACACAGCACGACCAACGGACGATACAGTGCACCTAACGCCTGTTGTACAGCAATTCGTTCAGTTGAAGTCAAGTGAATATCCGCTTTAGTTCGATCAATCACTTCAGAGATAATTAATTTATCATTCTCAAGTAGTGTCAGAAATCGATCGCCAACTCGTTCATCTGGAGGTGGAGATCGCCATAGATTAGTGATTGCAACGACAGGATGATGGAATACTTCGTAAGCTATTGTGCAATAAGTCTGAATTACATCTGTGATGCCGTCATAATTAGTATCTGAGACAATCAAATCAAATAAATTTTGTGTTCCTGCTAGCGATTCTGGAGCTAATAGTTGCTCAATCGCGCGTCTAGCTTGCCCTTTAGCTGCATAAATCACCTGATGAATCAATGGATCAGCCGTTAGCAACTCGCCGCCGGGGGCAAAAGTGAGAACAGTTACATGAGCATGAGGATGCGATCGAGCTAGCGCATGAATGGCAGGCAATGCAATAACTACATCGCCAATACCACCTAGCAATTCAACAAATAAAATCCGCTGAATGTTTGGCATGGTGCTATCCTCTCTGCAATCCCAACAATTGGGGAGCGTCCATACTGCGATCGGGAATGGTAGTAGGCAACTCTTGATGATAAACTCCGGAGGGCAAAATGCCACAGCCGCCATACTCAGCCATGACGCGCAACTGAGCCAACACATCTTCACCACAGTGATTTGGGGGTAGTTCTCGCCAAAACTCAAACCCCCCAACTTGGCGTAATTTGCTGGCATCATATAGAACGCAGCCAGCAATCCAAGCTACGCGATATTTGCGCATGGTTTCTGGCGTGAGTTTGAGGTGCTGCTGCACATGGTAGACATTAGCCGCATTGTGGAGCTTGTAGCGCTCCCACGCAGGTGTCCCCGATCGCACAATTTCCGGTTGCACAGGTCCGTGCCAAAATTCAATGATTTGTTGATGAGGGCGTACATCATCTTGAAAGCTTAGTCCGATCGGAGCCGACCCCACAAAACCACACTGTTCTGCTTGCATGGCTGTCATCAATCGATCGAGTACCCAAGGTTCTAACAACAGATCGTCATCGAGGCACAAAACATAGGGAGCAGTAGCTTGATCGAGTAAAAACTGTCGCTGTTCTGCGATGCCGCGCCGGGGTAGGTGAGTGTACGTTGTAATGGAATGCCCATGGGCTTGCAGCACTCGTAAAACCGTTTGTACTTCGCCAGATTGCAGTGACGTTTGCTCTCGGTCGGACTGATCGGAAATCACAACACGAAAATCTTGATAGGTTTGCGCACAAAGACTGGTCAAGGTGACAGCCAATGCCGCTGGACGACAATAAGTGGGAATGAGGATATCAACCGTAGTGGTCATGGAATAGGAATGGGTAAACGGAAGGATGGAGAGATAGAAGAATGCAACTCAGCGATTGAGTTTTGTTGAGTTTCAGTATTAGCAGGAATTGCTAAACCACTCATTTGCGGTGATATTGAGCAAGTCTCATTTAACAAATCTAAAGCCGCTTTTACAACAGTATTTGGTTCAACTAGACGCAAGCAATGATGATGTGTCTCGGGACAAATGCTCTTATAGCAAAGACGACAGGGAACGTCATGAAATAGAACCCGATGGGAAACGTTCCAAGGAGTGTGCTGCAAATTTGTCAGAGCATAAAGATCAACAACGGGAGTTCCGATAGCAGAGGCAATATGTACTGGTCCGGTGTTATTAGAGATCAATAAGGGAGATAAAGATAGTAAAGCGGTTAACTCTGCGAGTGATAGCCGATCGACTAAAGAATGGGAAGGAACTTGCATATTGTCTTGAATTGCCTGAACCAGTTCTGCTTCCGGTTGCGTACCTGTAAAAACAATTTGTATTCCTGCCTGTACTAAAGCGCAGGCTACGATCGCAAAGTTTTCGGGTGGATATCGACGAGACGGTGCGGTGGCTCCAGGATGAATCACAATCCACGGTTGCGATAGTTTGATGCCTACCTGAATTAGCAAGGTACGGACGCGATGTTGAGCAGTTTCAGAAATCTGGAGAAACGGTCGATCGCCTTGTTCTGTCTCGGTTTCTGCCACGCAGCCAATACTAGCCACTAAATCAAGTTGTCGGCGTACTTCGTGACGAATCATCTGTTCGGGTTCCGGATCTTTGATCCAATGGGTCAACAGTTGATAAGGGTTTTCGTGGCAGTGGGCCAAGCGCAACGGAATATCGGCTAAATAAGCAAGAAAGGCGGCAGGCAGCGGATTTTGGCTGTACACAGTGAAAATAACGGCCGCATCAAACTGAAACTGCCGCAGTTTCTCGATCATGGTAAATTCTGGTGTGCTGTTCGATCGTGGTTCGGTTGCTTTGAGCCAGGGCGCATCATACACAATCACATCATCCACGTCTGGAATCAGCGGAGTAACTCTTGCGCCCGCCGCCGAGGTCATCAGTGTCAGGCGTCGATCGGGCATAGCACGTTTCAGCATGCGCAACGCTGGCACTGTCATGATCACATCTCCAATTGTATCTAAGCGAATGCAGAGAATATTTTTAGCAGAATCCCAGGAAACCATAATGATAAAAACCAATAAGAACTGAGTGTGATGCTATCTCTGACTGAACCGTGATTTAAACATGCAACGTGCGAATTTGATGAATCAGACGAGTGGTAGAACGATTATCTACATAGGGCAAAATTCGTACATCTCCTCCCAATTCCTCAACCAATTCCGCTTCGGGCAAGGTTTCTCGCGTGTAGTCGCCGCCCTTGACATAAATATCTGGGCAAACAATGCGAATCAAATTCTTTGGCGTTAATTCGGCAAACGGAACAACGTGATCTACACAACTTAATGCTGATAGAACGATTAATCGATCGCTAAGAGGATTAATAGGGCGTCCTATGCCTTTTAACTGCCGAATGCTTTCGTCGGTGTTGACACCAATAATCAACACATCGCCCAAGGCTTTTGCTTGCGTGAGGTAGGTCACGTGTCCCGGATGCAAAATATCAAAGCAGCCGTTGGTGAAAACAATCCGCTGCCCGGCGGCTCGATATTGCTGAATATAGGTGGCCAAATCCGACTGATCGAGAATTAACTTGCTGCGGCTGGTAGCGTCAATCACCGCTTGGCACAGTTCTTCGGCTTTACAGGCGGTTGTTCCAGGCTGTTGCACCACGATCGCGGTGGCTGAAGTGGCTAGGTTAGTAGCGGTTGTGGTTGAGGCTCCTGTTGCCAGTGCTAGAGTCAGAGCGCTGATAAACGTATCTCCTGCTCCAGAGGTTTGATTTTGCGGCACAGGGCGGGCATACGTGCGCAAGGGAGGCTGTCCTGCTTCAAAGATGATGGCTCCTTCCAAATCCAGCGTTACAGCCACGATAGCGGCTCCCGTGATTGCCAACAAGCGATCGCCATGAGGTGCAATTTGCTCGGCTCGATTCTGTAGCTGCTTGGGTAATCCTAATAGTTGAATCGCTTCCTCATAATTGGGTTTTACTGCGGTTACCCCTACGGTGCGATAGTTCTCTAACCGTCGAGAATCAATCACCACCGTGCGCGGAAAACGGGCTTGCAAATCAGCAAGAACTTGAATGATGCGCGGTGTTAGCACGCCATAGCTATAGTCGGAAACAATCACTGCATCACAAAGCGGAAACTGAGCGATTAACTGATCAATGAATGTTCTTTCTAAATCACCAGCGATCGCCTCGGTACTACCTTGATCTAAGCGCACCAAAACTTGTGAACCTGCCATAATTCGCTGCTTTGCCAGCGTTGCTCGGTCAGACTGCAAAAGATGAGCCAGAGACAGCCCACGTTGTTCTAATGCAGTCCGCAGTCGATCGCCCTCATGGTCGGTCCCAGTAACAGATAACAACAGTGGTTTACTGCCTAAACTGATCAAATTGGCGGCTGTATTGGCGGCTCCACCTGGAATATCTTGCCGTTGATGAATGGCAACGACTGGGGCAGGTGCTTCTCGGCAGAGGCGATCGGAACTACCCGTCAGGTAACAGTCCAACATGGCGTCTCCAATGACAAGAACCGTCAGAGATTTCCAACGATCGATTAGATCAAGTAGGTCAGAACTCATAGGATATTGAGTGAGGTAGAGAGTGAATCAATCGGGTGAATCTGTTTCATGCTGTTGTGGATGCGATCGATGGTCAAGATAATTTGTGCCGCTTCCGCAAAATCAGCAACAATATGATGCGGCAGTCGAGCGGGGGATAGGTGCCATTCTGTTTCGTTGCCATTATCAATCAGGATAGTACGACAACCCGCCGCACGCCCCGCTTCCACATCATGTAAGATATCGCCAACAAACCAAGAGCAGGATAGATCGATCGCGTGATCACGGGCAGCTTGTTGCAGGAGACCTGGACGAGGTTTACGGCAATCACACTCGATCGCATAGGCAGAAATACAACCGTCTGGCAGGTGGGGGCAATAATAGAAGCCGTTCAGCGCAACTTCGCTGGGTGCTAACTGGGATTGTAAACAGTCTTCAACCGCTATCAAATCTGCTTCCGAAAAATATCCTCTAGCAATTCCAGATTGATTGCTAATCACAAACAAGGGATAGTTGGCTTTGGAGAGTAGACTTAATCCAGCTAAAACACCAGAACAAAGTCGAATACGAGTGATATCAACGTTATAAGGAACGTTCTCAATCAAAGTTCCATCTTTATCTAAGAAAACAGCAGATTGGCTCATCGTTCTATGCCAAATTTCATGACCAATTCACAACTTGATTTAGGGCCAAGACGTTTCTCGCATGGGAATTACCATTACCTCAGGAATCACCGTTTCAGATGGCTGCATCAGGACATAGCGCACGGTGTCTGCCACATTTTTCGGATCTTGCAACACAGCCGGATCAATATCAGGAAACCGATCGAGCAAGAAAGGTGTGCGCATTCCTCCGGCGACAACGGCTGTGACTTTAACTCCGTGTGGACGTCCTTCCACGTGCAGTGTGTGGCTTAGCCCCATCAATCCCCACTTACTAGCATGGTAGGCAGAGGCATTGGCCCAAGCCCGTTTAGCGGCAGTTGAGGCAATGTTAACAATGTGCCCACTGCCCTGCTGTTTCATCAATGGCAGTATGAACTTAGAGAGTATAAAGGGAGCACGCAAATTGACATTCATCACACGATCCCAGTCCTCGATCGATAATTCTTCAACCGGCAAGGTGACATCCGTTCCCGCATTGTTCACTAATATATCTACTTTGCCGTGCTGATCTAGAATTTTTTGGATAGCAGACTCAATCTGCTGTTCGTTGGTAATATCGAGCGATAGGGCGATCGCTTCCATTCCTTTAGCCTGAAGGTTTTTGGCTGCCTGCTCTGCCAAGTCTATGCGAATGTCCGCCAAGATCACGATCGCACCCACTTCGGCTAGAGCTTCACCAATGGCAACCCCTAACCCTCTAGCTCCTCCAGTGACAAGAGCCACTTTTCCACGTAATGTTTCCATGTAATTCACTCCGTACAAATACAATAGAACAAGCTCGTGAACGATAAAATTAACTAAAATGGCTATGGATTTTGAATGACTAACGTTTTAGAACTGTGAGCGGCAGTAGATGTCATGGGAGACGCCACAGATTGAGGCGAATTGCCAGAATAGGCAGGGTCTTTAGGTTGGGACGTGTTTTCTAAGCACGGTTCTACCGAAAATCCATAGCCGTCTTTCTCCCACTGGGTTTGTTGCAAAGTACAATCGTGCATTGCCAACAGATGTTCCTCAACTAGTTCGCACAATAAATGAATCACCAGTAGATGAACTTCTTGAATCCGCTGGGTTTCTAACGTAGGTACCACGATTGCAATATCGGCTTTTGCTCGAAGTTCGCCGCCATCCCCCCCCAACAGCGCGATTGTCTTTAGATTGAGCCGTCGGGCTGCCTCGAACGCCGCAATCACGTTTTGCGATCGGCCACTGGTGCTGATCCCAAGCAATAAATCATGCGGTTGGGCAAACGTTTCCACCTGCCGAGCAAAAATGTTGTCATAGTTCACATCATTGGCCCAAGCAGTCAGAAACGCCGAATCTGCCGTCAGTGCTAAGGCGGGAAGTCCCGCCCGCTGAGGACAGCAAAAGCGCCCCACCAACTCGGCTGCAAAATGTTGAGAATCGGCTGCGCTGCCGCCATTCCCGCAAAGCAAAAGTTTTCCCCCTTGAGCGAATGCAGCACTCATGGCTTGGGCAGCGGCTTGGATGTCCGATCGTAAAAGGCGCTGAGACCGCTGAACCGTTTGCAGCATCGAGTCAAACCCACGATCGAGAATTGCCAATTGATTTGCCTCAATTCCTGCCGTGGCACAGCCATCTGCAAGGACTTCCTCATACAAGGCAGCAACTGCACTGGTCACCTTTGACCAAGTAAAGTGGTCATGGCAGCGACGAACAGCTTGTCGTCCTAAGAGGTTGGTTAACTGCGGATGGTCATAAAGATACATCAAGCGATCGGCCAACAACTCTGGGGTGTTGGGAGGAATTAGAAAGCCCGTTTCGCCATCTTTGACGGTGAACTTGATGCCACCTACATCTGAACCAATCACAGGCGTGCCGCAAGCCATCGATTCGAGTGGCGTAATGCCAAACGGCTCGTACCAAGGCGTAGTGACAAACACATCTGCTGCACTATAATAGTATTTCAATACTTCGCGCCCCTTTCGCCCCACAAACGTAACGCGAGATGCGATTCCGAGTTCTTGAGCAATAGCCCTTAACCGCCCAATTTCAGGTGTCAGTTTTGGGTCAATCGTTTCGGATTCTCCACCCACGATCAATAATCGTGCGGCAATCGTTTTTTGCTTGAGCAAATGGGCAAACCCTCGGATAGCAGTATCAACACCCTTGCGGGGAACCATTCGCCCCAGTTGCAGAATGATGAACTCATCGGGCGATAATCCTAACGTCAACCGAGCATGAGTTCTGTTGATCGACCAAAACTCAGTCGTATCAAACCCACAAGGAATAATCGTAATTCGATCGACGTTGGCTTGATAAAGCTGCACCAAATCTTCGCGATCTTGCGGACATTCAGCAATAATAAAATCTGCTTCCTGAACAATTCGATCTTCAATAGCAAACCGTTCATCTGGAAACTGATCGGCCGAGCCTTGGTGCAATCGCCGCACTCGCCCTAGGGCATGAAATGTCACAACAAAGGGAATTCCAGTAGACTGCTTGATATTAGCGGCAACAAGTCCTGACATCCAAAAATTGGCATGAATAAGATCATATGAGGAATAATGACGACACCAATCTAAGACAAAAGCTGTAAATTCATCCATGTAAACCAGTAGATTTTCCTTGGGAAGCGGAACTGGTGGACCAGCTGGAACATGAATGACTCGAACTCCTTGGTGCCATTCCACAATATCTGGTAAATGTTCACCATCGCGGCGTGTGAAAACGTCAACATGATAGCCGATCGCCGCCAAATGTTTAGCTAACTGACCCACATAGACATTCTGTCCGCCGCTGTCTACACCGCCAAAAATACCGAGTGGTGTCGCATGTTCGCTTATCAGCGCAATACGTTTGGTCATAGATTTTATCCTTTGATTCCCAACTTAGTTCCTAAGTTAATTCTTAAATTAAGGACAGTCTTTGCTGACTGATGGCTCGTTCAAACACTTGATTCCAATCGTGAATAAATCGCTGAATGTGAAACCGCGATCGCGCCTGTTCTTGAGCAGCTTGTCCAAGACGACGGGCCAGCGAAACATCCCCAATCAGTGCCTGCATTCGTTCAACTAAATGATCAATGTCGGTGGAAATATAACCGGAGACCTGATTCTCAACAACCGTTACAAGTTCTGTTGTCGCGAGTCCCACGATCGGTAAACCTAACATCATTGCTTCGCACACAGCTAATCCCAGACTGGTATAACGCACCGGATGAAAAAAGAACCGATAGCGAGCTTGAAAGGCTGGCAGTTGCGCATGTGGAATTTCTCCCAATCCTCCCAACGATTCAGCATTCATTCCAACTAAATCCAGCGGCACAGACTGCCGTACCTGTTGAAAGATATCGGCTCCAAGTCGTCTGCCTCGCGATCGTAAGCCATTTGTTACCACTAGACCTCGGTCAATTTCGCCGCTGTAGCGGATGGTATCTGGTACCAAAACACCGTGTTCTACAACGCAAGTAGGGGTGCTGTTGTTATCCCACATTAAGCGATTGAAGTGTGTGACATGAACTAACAACATCGTGGGATCATCTACCACATGTTTTGTATCGGTGGGGTGTTCGCGCGGCGGATCGTGCTCAAGATACAGGCGTGGCAATCGGCGTTGAGCCTCCGACAAAATCTCGTACTGATCGTGTTGATAGTTGCGACGGGATTGAAAGAGAATGCAGTCAAACTCTTGCGTTGCTACTGCTTCTGCGGCAATATCGTGAACATTATCGCCCCATGCAAAGCCGCCTAAACGTCCGCCGTATCCTTCTGGTTTTCCGGGTTTAACTGGTAAATAAAACTCATGGGGAGCTTGGGTCAAATAGTAAAGATAGCTGCCGTGAACATGCCAGGTTAAAATTCGGAGCCGCATAGAATTGGAATGGATGAATGGAGCAGATGCCAACAAAAATCACCGATCGAGTCCGTATCGCAAGGAGTAACGCAAATTGACAGAACGCCACCCCCAAATTCGCAGGACTGTCCAACACGAATGGGAATTCCCGCTAAGTAACAGGCATAGGCCATTGCATAGGGCGATCGAGTCGGTGGTGTAAAAATTAGGGCTGCATCAAATGAGTGTTGACGCAACCAATCAACAGTTTGGTGAAACGTCCAGGTTACAGTTGATACCTCTTGAACTACTAGATTTTCACAAATCAGATTATTCCATGAGGTTAGTAGCGTTAGTTGAGAATTCGGCAAAACGTTACGCAGTTTTTCTATTAATTGTATTAATAGGTTCTTATCTGATGTGTCAATTGCTTGAGAAAAATGCGACTTGTTGTAATATTTATACTTCTTGGTTTCATGTTGAAATTCCTCCTTATTTGGCTCTGTCCAGCAAATTAATAGATGTTCTATGGCAACGCTATTGATGGACATAAGCCATCTCCCAACGGTCTATCTCAGTTAGAACTTGATCAATTTCTTGCTGAACGCAATGCTGAGTTGCTATCACCATGCGATGTCGCGATCGATCGAGCGGGGCCCAACGCTGGGGATCAGAGCTTATGAAGATGACAACACTGTTGACTTGTAGAGCAGCAGCTAAGTGAGAAATGCCCGTGTCATTGCAAATTAAACCCCGCGATTGTTTGAGCAAAAGTGCCAGCGCCCCTAAACTGGTTTTGCCAGCTAAGTTAATGCTGGGAAACTGCATAGCTTCCGCCACTGCTTGCGTGAGAGAATGTTCTGCATCGGTTCCAGTCAACACAATGTGTTGTCCTTGAGTTGCCAACGCATCAGCCACTTGAGCAAACGCTGCAACAGACCAACGTCGATCGGGTGTGCTAGCTCCAGGATGAATGCAAACAAACGGGCTATTCAAGCTAGGATACGTCGCAACGAGTGCTGCCCACTCTTTCCAATCAGCCGATCGCAGCGGAAATTCTAACTGGTCGCCTTGTAGCGGTATTCCTAAAAACTCCATCAACCGCAGATTTCGCCATATCTCGGACTCGTGCTCTGGATAGGGCAAAAACCATCCTGCTTCAGGACATCGTTCTTTGGGAAAAAAACCGACACTATGAGTTGCGCCGAGTAACAACGTAAAGCTGTTAATACATGATCCGTCGCCATGCAATTGTAGTGCTAGGTCAGCCGGATTCAATTGCATTTGCGATAGAAATGTTACAGTGCGTTCCGCGAAAAAAGGCACTTCTGGAATGCCAGGATAGCCTGGAAACTCTAACCATCGATCGACATAGCACTGAAATCGTGGCAACCACTGATTTACCTGCTTTAAGCCAATTAACGTGATCTCTGCATTGGGTAAAGCAGTTCGCAGCGCTCTCAACGCTGGAATCACACATAACCAATCACCCAACCCAGGTAGCGATCGGACAATAACAATACTTTGTGGTAGGAATTGCTCCAAACGACGATGGGCATTGATATAGATACTCATCTCTGGTTAGGAATTGTTAGATGAATAATCATTTGATAGTTAAGAGACTGTACCAGAGACCTAATTAGTGGTGACTCAGGTTTGATGATTGACTACTAGGTAATCTAGCCATTTCTATGCGTATCTTAATCAGTCTACTTCCTCACGTGCATTGGGCAATTGCACGAATAATTTAGTAATTTTGTTCTAGTGATTGGGCAAACGCACAAATGTAATGATAGTTTGCTAAATCATTTGATTCATGAATAAATGAAAAGAAAATTGATTGAACAGGACTGCGCCAGTGCAAACTGTATAGTGCTGAGTTGAAGGCTTCTTTGCCTAATACTTGAGCCAGTTCTTCTAATTGCTTTTTCCAAGCTAGGGGAGGTCAAGGATGATTTAAAACAATCGTCCACCCAGCAGTAGTTTAAGATTATCTAAAGGGTCACTTGATCTTGAACATAAAGCCCCAGAGAATCTGTCAAGGCAGCCCTATCACTTTCTTCTATGATTTCGCCTGTCAAGTCGCCATAAATTGGATCAAACAATCCAGTGGTGCACCTTCTCGATATAGAGCAGTGAACGTATAGTTGTCTCGTCGGTAGAAATCAACACCAAGCAGAAGTTGATGCTGGATCAAACGAGCCTTTTCACTAACAACTTGCCCTTTCAAAAATTCTTTGAGTAGGTTGCTTGAAACGATCGTAGTAAAATAGAGAGCCGCATCTGCACGGCATCATCGAACTTACGGGGTTCTAGTCCTGTGAGCGATGTAATTTTATCGAGACGATAACTGAGTGTGTTGCGATGAATCGAAAGTTTTTTGGCGGTGGAAGATGGGCAACAATTTTCTGTAAAAAAGGTATTGAGGGTCGTCAACAATTCCGGCTCTCGATCGAGAGGACTCAGCAAATATTTAGCTAAATCAATTTTGGTGGACTCATCAGCAATGCCCACAAAAGCTGCAATCCCTAACTCTGCTAAGCAATGTACCTGATTTTGCCCTTGCAGGCGATTGCCTAATGATAGGGCTGCTTGGGCGTCCTTGTACGATTGAGCCAATCCTTGCAGTCCAGGATGGTAGCGACCAATTCCAATATTAACAGAAGTGCCCAAATCACTACACAAACGCTGAAGCAAGGCGTGAGCCGCTCGTTTCAAGGCTGTTAAGTTTGCCCAAGACGGGTTTGCCCCCTCGGGTACGTCTTTTGAACGTGCCCAAGGATCTAAGTTTTTGCTGTTACTGGCCTTGAGTACACAGATATTTCCGCTACCCAAATCCGCACAGATTGTGTCGTTTGGCAGGTGAAAAAAACTGACGATGCTACCAATAACGACTTGTGCTCGTCGCTTACGGGCTAGCTCTAAATCTCGGTAGGTAGAATAAGCGGTGTTCCGTAGAATGTAATCAGCAGCATCAATCAATATAACAGCTCTAGGCTGGGTTAAATCCATTCCCAACTGCCGAGCCTGCCCCAATGTCTCCAATTCATCGTTCACCCGTCCGTGAACTAAATCATAGATTAACTGATTCTTGAGATCATGACGTCCAATAGTTTCGTTCTTTGTCACTGTTTGATTAATGACTAGTTCCACTAAGGCATGAGCAAGGCGGGGAGGCACGGTTTCTTGGTTCTGCGACTGACCGACAATGACTTCTCCTGTTTCGGTCTCATGCTGAAGCGGAATTCGAAGCAGTTGACCAAGAGGTGACAGCGAGCGTTCGCTTTGCAATAATTGTCCGATGTGATGAGGTTCACTGCTGGTAATGACAATACCCTTGCGATCGGTGACGAAGACAGGCGCGCACAAAAGTTCCGCAAGCCGCTCCGTAACAGCACTAGCAACATGGACAAACCCAATCGGCATGTCTAGCATAAAGTTCAATTCTTTGTTGTTAAGCAGCAACAGTTCGTAGGTGGTGAAAATTCAATGAGCTACTCTCATTACACCAATTAGTACGGACACAGTGTAATTGAGGGATGGTATCAAAAGACTACTAGTTTCTTTGTCTAGCTAGAGGGATAACGTTTGATACAAATGTTCGTTAGCAATAACACGCGATCGCTTAATGTATAGTCATTACAGTTGATATACATCACTAGTATATTTGTTGACCCAGTATATTTGTTGACCCGTGCTTGTCTTCCTTTCTATTCATCACTAAAAACGCTCGCCGTTTTGAAGCATCCTCCAATAGACAGAAGATCCGCTTCTCTCAACTCAATTGAAAGAACCTGGAAGTATACAGCGTCGAAGTTAAAATTAAGTCAGTTCGCGTATTTCGTTAGATCGATCGGCTCTAGCTTCATTGTTACACCTTGAGATAGTTAATTTTGCTACTTTATGTAATGCAAAATAGAAGAGGTTAACTACTGCACATTTAATCTGTTTCTGCTTAGTGGGGTCATGTATAATATCGCGATTGTTGATGATAACGAAGCTTGGTGCTTTACTCTGGAGTTCTTCTTGCGCCAGCATGGATTTTTGGTTTCTAGTTTTAATACACCTGATATCTTTCTTAAGCAAGCTCATCGGTTTGATCTAGCTCTTATCGATTTCTCCATTCCTGTCCGGCGCTTTCAGCAAGAGGTGGATGGGCCCAGTTTAATTGCTCGAATCAAGCGGCAATTGCCACAGCCTCCTCTACTAGTTCTCATTTCTGCTTATTTCACGAAAGAGGTATTGACATATCCTCAGGATATCTGCCCTGAAGCAGATGCCTATCTCAGTAAAAGTTGTGAATTAGATGAAATCCTTCAATGCGTCCAGCACCTATTGAGTTCCAACCGATCAGGCGAACTACAATTTTCCTCGACGTCTCAGAACAAACAGTCCTATCGTAGGCAACGAGCTTGGCAATATTAGCCTTTATTGAGTTGCGAAAAATTATCCGTGGTTAAACAGGTGGTCAAACAGACTGATTCTACTCTTCCTGACTGGGACACACGCGCAAGATTGTTGCGATTAGCTCATCAAAATCAACCGGTTTAGGAACATAGGCTTGGAATCCAACAGCTAGACTCTCTGATAACGATACTTCTGGTGCCAAAGCACTTACCGCGATCGCTGGAATTTGTCCACTGTGCCCCATGAGCGATCGAACTCGTTGCAGCAATGAATATCCATCTTCGTCCGGCATGGCGATGTCACAAAGTAGTAAGTCGGGTTGATAATCAGCAAGCAGATGAAAGGCGGACTCGGCTGATGCAACTGTTTTGACCTCTGCACCCTGCATCTCTAGAATGAAGGCAAGCAAGGTTTGGCTATCTTCTTCATCATCTACAACCAAGACTCGTAAACCCTTAAGCACAAGTACATTCACTGCTGCAACCATGCCTTTTGCCACGTACCGTTTGCTGAAACGTGTCTCCTTTGAAATAGATCATATGAAATAGATCATACCGAAAGCATAAAAAAAAGACTAAACGAAGAATCTAGTCAATTTCAACCTATTTCGTACAAAAGTTACGAAAGGATTAGCAATGTAACATGGACAACAAAGCAAAACTGCGATGCCTTAGATAACGATGGAATAATGAGCACTAACGCATAGATGAGTTCTTGCTTCAGTCGAGGTTACGACAGTTTACAGACAGGATTAAAACTCACTGGAAGTAGATTTTAATAGATTTCATCAGTAAGACGATACATCGGGCTGATCGTCTGTATTATTTTGAAGCAAATCACGGGTTAGGTCAGCGATCGTTCCAAGTTTGGGTGTCGGTTGATTCAAATGAACTCTGTTTTCCAATTCTGCCTGATCTGGTTCTGCTTGATCTGATTCTGCTCGATCGATCGCTTCAGAAATTGGTTGCGGATTGACCGCATCTAGCTCTGATTTGTCCGCTTGATTGACCGAAATTGGTGAAGTCTCGTCTGCGTCCATAGAAGGAATGCCTTCAAAGAGGCTATCTAGTCCATCTAAGGTGAATGCATTGATGAATAGATCACTGGCATCGATAGGGCGTAAATGATTGTCTCTTGACATGCTCTCTGAATAATCGAGTAAACCTTTTTGTGAAAATTTGGAATCCTCAATGTGCAAAATTCTGCTACTTTGGTCGATCGGTTCTGTGTCAATTGCAGCAAACAAATCTTCAATTGTTGATTCGAGTAAAGCATCAGCTACAGATTGCTCCAGATTGGTTGCAAATCTATGTTCTTCAAATCTGTTCTCTGCGATCGGAATTA
The DNA here is from genome assembly GCF_026802175.1 of Thermocoleostomius sinensis A174. NCBI lineage: Bacteria > Bacillati > Cyanobacteriota > Cyanophyceae > Oculatellales > Oculatellaceae > Thermocoleostomius > Thermocoleostomius sinensis. The sequence goes on from NZ_CP113797.1 coordinate 1,654,687, forward strand.
GATCGGTGAGCAGGGCAATTGTTTCGATGCTTGTCCCAGCATCTGCGTTACTTGGCTCATTGCTCATTTCAGTACAAATTGGTTTGCTTGATAGTTCGCGCCACTCGTCATTTTCTAGGTCGGTTAGCGCTTGTTCAATCCTTGTTTGACGGATGTTCGGTTCTGGATCTATCTCTTCTCTTTCATCTTCAGTTTCTTCTTCATCTTCAGTTTCTTGTTCAACCGACTGCGATAAACTCGGCATTTCTGGTAGAAGTTTTCTAGATCGTAAGAGCCAACTTTCCCCTGGTTGAGCTACATCTGAGGCGGTAGACTCTGGCGTAATTGACCAAGAAGAAAGGTTGAGTTCGTTGAATACAGTCGTATTCGTATTCGCGTCAGATGGTACAACAATATCGGCTTCCAAATTCTTGTCTGCTTTTAAAAAAGAACTGAAGTCTGAAGCAGCCTGACTCAGCAACTCCAATGCCCTATCCGATGCATGATCAGTCGTGTAATTAGTTGCTAAGTGACTGCTTAAGCAGGATTCGCTAGTCTCCTCATCCTTTGTATCTCTATTTGTACTAGCATTTTCATGTTCGTCACCCGTTTGAGTAAGTATTGGTTCCACCTCATCTATTAGGGACGGTAAGAATCCAGTTTGCTCTTGGTTCATCAAACTAGTTTCTTGCATCTCAAACGCTTCGATCGACGAAATAGCAGATAAATCAATCTGGCTTAAGGTTCGATCTAAGGCGTCGATTTCCAAGTCTGTTGTGTCCGTACTAGTTGTATCCGTATTATCTGTGTAAGTTGTCTGATTCGGTAAACGATCGAAGGATAGCTCAGGTGGTTGCATTGACTCACCTGCAAATGGAATTGGTTCACCTACGACAGTTGTCCGGAAGGCAGATGTGTCCAAGGATTGCAATCCCTCTAGCAGTTGATGAAGCTGGGTGTTGGGGGCAGCAGCGCTGCCTGCATTTAAGGATTCGGGTGGCGCTATATTATCGGGTGTAGGAAGTGACGGGCGATCGTGACTCCATTCAGTTTCAGTAGGAGCTTGCAAAAATGCAGAAGCTTCCCGACCCAATAACTGCGCAAGTCGGGTTACAAAGGCACCGAAGACGGCTTCTCCTTGCTGCCCCATATCATGCATTCGGCTCAGCCCTTCTTCTAGGGAGTTACCATAGCTATGCACATGGGTTTGCAGCGACTCGAACACTAGCCGTAAAGTGGTATCTAGACGACTCATCAATTGGTCAGACTGAGCTTGAATGCGCTGTAATTGTTCCAACCGCTCGACTGGACTCAACATTGCCGAGGAACCCTGTAATTGCAAGGGATTAGGCGCTTGTGAACTTAACGTTGCTACTACTTGCGCCACTTGCTCGGTCAAGTTTGCTTGCATCTGAGCCATTGCCGCTTGCAGAAACTCCTGCAAATGCTGTGAGTGCTGGGATGACCAGCCATACTGCTGACGTTGCTGTTCTAGTTGTTGAATTTCTTGGGTCAACACCTCGCGTTGCAGTCGTAGTGCTTCTACATCCGATCGCAGAGGTTGCAGAAGATTAGCACGCAGATAGCTCATTTCTTGCAAGACAGCTTGCAAAATCTGTTGGGCTTGCACTTCTGCGGGATTATCCACCGGGTGATGAGTTTGGTTCGTGCTTTCAGTATCAGTTCGATTAGCTGTGTCGTCATCCACCCTATCAGCGACAGTATTGTTGGGAGACACTTCAACGGGTGAAGCCGCAATAGCAGACAATTCGTTGAATTCGTCTTTGCTTTCCAAGGAATATTCATCGAATGCCTCTATCGTTGCGTTGATATCAGCGTTATCTTGGTTCAAGTCCTGGCTAATCAACCCAGTCTCATCCATGGAGTTGGTTTCTGCTGCTTGCTGGAGCGATCGAAGATAGCTGCGAGTTTGCTCAAGCACTTGTCGCTGCTGAATGGCATCGCTGGATGTCACCCACGGTAAGCGAGGATTGGTTTTGTCCAGCACTTCGTCGATTTGCTGAATCAAGGCTTGAAGTTGTGTATTTTCGGAAGTCACGGCAGCTAATCCTAAACCATCTAGACCAATTAGACTAAAATTAGATATTAGACTATAGGCAATAGCCCCATTCAGGGAAACCGACACTTGCTGGGGCGATCGCTGCCTAATACTAGCGCTATCTTGCCAAATCAGAACACTATTCAGACTGAGTTGTTCGCAATCCGGTAACTGGGCTAACCTTAGCTCGATATAATAACTTGCTGCCCTGGCGATACCCAACGTAGCGCACCCGAACTGGATCGCCGGGCTGGGCTGTTCCGTCCATTAGCTGATGGTGTTGTGGATCAAAGGCAAGCTCTGCCCCAACCGCCGCGATCGGTTCAATGCCCCACGCCTTCAGCAGCTGCTCGATCGGGCGCATCAAGGGTAGAAGACGCACCGCCGGCGCTTGAGGATTCTGCTGGGCTGCATAAGCAGCAGTTGGAAACTGCAACAACCAGGATTCTAAAATTTGCAAGCTAGTATGTTGAAATTCCTGATAGAGCAGATCTCGCTGTTGAGCAAGCTGCATTTGTAGCCGTTGACATTCTTGCCTGAGATGATTGAGATCGGTCTCAAGTACATCTGGGACGGATGGACAAAGATTTGCAGTCGGGGTTACTGAGATCGAACCTTCGGAAAATTTCTCTAGAAATGTATCCAGTGGAATCTGTAACGCCTGACTGAGCCGAACCAGCACCCCCATTCGCATCTGGTCAGCTTTGCCACGCCGTAGTTGTTCAATCTGCCAGTCAGAGACTTGAGCTACCCGCCCCAATTGTTTAAAGCTTGAAAGCCCAACCTGTTGCATCAGCGATCGAAGTTGTAGCGTGTACGAGGAGGAAGGCATAAAGGGAATGCACTGGGATTGGTAAGGTAGGGTGGAACTGGTCCACCCCAGATTTACGAAGAAAGATTTACGAAGAAATAGAATCGGTTGTGATCGAACTGATCGCTTAGGACAAGGAACGGGGATTTTATCGCTCTAAGATATCTACTTGTTGTGCCCGCCAAATTGCAGCTAATAATCCCAGTCGTCTTCCTCGTGGCGGAACCGATCGAGGTCGATGCTGGCAAAATTGCTGACCCCTGCAAAGGGATACCCATTTGCCGCTAAGGTTTCATCGGGTTGGGGGCGTAGTGGCTGATTCGATTGGGGCTGAGGCTGGGATCGAGTGCGCTTGGCATATCGTCGGGAATGATGACGCTTCGATCGGCGTTTACAAGACTTTGATTCAGGGGGCGGTTCCCGCTTCACCTCATCTCTAATTTCATAACGAATCATTTCCTCGACGCTCATCAGGTCAGGATCATTTTTTAGTAATTGCTTTAGCCCATGCTTCCAATACTTTGCCTGCTCTGGCGTGGGATAAACTCCAATCAAACCGACTAGCTCAATTTTTGTCTTTTCCTTCAGTTCAGCCGCAATGCGGTTGCCCAATAGACAAATTGCCCGGCTAATTTCATCTTCATCCGGTGGAACGCGAGGAGGTAGCTGAATGGCTTGAGGAAAGTCGCTCATATCCAATGCCAATGAATGTATCCAATAGTAAATAGGCGAACAAGATAATTGGTTATTTTGGATAGTTTAAAGGGGCAGAGTCGTTAATGCAACTTAAAGCTAGACGACGTTGCGCAATGATCTCGTTTAAGATCTCTAATACTCTTCTTCAAAGATGGGGCCGGAGTTTATGCAGGGTTTAACACTCTCCTCAGCAGTCGATCTGCCGACGGAGCAATTTAGAGAACTTAAAACAAAGCTGCGCGATCGTTGGCACGAGCTAGACGATTTGAATCAGGCAGATTGCGATATTTTGGTGATCCCTTCCCTTAGCTTGGATCAGCAGGAATTACAAAAGGTAAAGGGAGCACATCACTACGAGGAGCGTTTGCTATTTTCGTTGATTCGTTTACGCAATCCTCGCGCTCGCCTAATTTATGTCACCTCTCAGCCTATCCATCCTAGCGTCATCGATTATTACCTGCAACTGATGCCGGGAATTCCTTTCTCTCATGCCCGCGATCGACTGCTGCTATTCTGCACCTATGATTCGTCTCCGCAGCCCCTGACGCAAAAAATCCTTAATCGTCCTCGGTTAATTGAGCGCTTGCGGCGATCGATCCGCACGAATCAAGCCTACATGACCTGTTTTAACTCGACATATTTAGAGCGAGATCTAGCCTTGCAGCTAGGAATTCCGTTGCTGGCGCTTGATCCAGATTTGCTGTATTGGGGCACAAAGAGCGGCAGTCGCCAAGTGTTTGCCGAGGCAGATGTTCCGCATCCAGACGGCAGCAAATTAGTGCACACCCCCGACGACTTGGCCCAGGTTGCGGCTGAGCTTTGGGAACGACAACCCGACCTGAAGCGGATTGTGGTGAAGCTAAATGAAGGATTTTCGGGAGGCGGCAATGCCATTTTGGATCTGCGATCGCTGCAAAATGTCGCTCCGGGCACGGCGGCGACTTGCGATCGAATGACTGCCCTGAGCGATCGATTTGAGTACCTGGGGTTTCAATGCGATGGTGAAACCTGGACGCACTTCAGCCGCCGCATTCCAGAATTAGGGGCAATTGTGGAGGCGTTTGTGGAAGGTGAAGAAAAACGATCGCCCAGCGTGCAAGGCTATATTCATCCAGACGGCAAAGTGGAGATCCTGTCCACCCATGATCAAATTTTGGGTGGACCTGATGGCCAAGTGTTTTTGGGCTGCACCTTTCCTGCTGATGAGGCCTACCGCTTGCAGCTTCAGGAATATGGCTTGCAAGTAGGAGAAAACCTGGCCGCGAAAGGGGCCTTGGAGCGCTTCAGCCTCGATTTTATTGCGGTTCGTAAGCCCAATACTCGTAATCAGTGGGATTTACAGGCGATCGAAATTAATTTGCGCAAAGGTGGTACAACGCATCCGTTTATGACCCTGAAACTATTGACGCATGGGCACTATGACTATGCCACCGGGTTGTTTTACAACAAGCAAGGCACGCCGAAGTACTACATTGCTACTGATAATTTGCAGCAAGATCACTACAAAGGTCTGCTTCCCAGCGACTTAATGGACATCATTGCCCAGCATGATCTGCATTTCAACAGCACAACTGAGACAGGGAATGTGTTTCACCTGATTAGCTGCTTGTCGGAGTATGGCAAAATCGGCCTGACAAGCATTGGGAACTCTCCTCAAGAGGCCCGAGAGTTGTACGATCATGTGATCGCTGTTTTGGATAAAGAGTCCAGATCGGCCGTCGATTTTGGTTCTTACCTAACTTTCCCCAAGATTTCCCGTCAAATTGCCTGGTGAAAGGATGGATGAATAGGTGGATGGGTAGATGAAGCGATCGGTTCTTTCTTTCGTTGGCGTTGCTGAACTCAGGCATGATTTGCCAATCTTGCTTCCGACGCTGTTTTTCCTCCTCGTTCCTCCCTCATCCTTCCTTTCGCGCCGCCGTAAGCTGCTGGTGTAATTGATCGGCTTGGGTCAACAGTTCCGCTTGCATCAGGGCTTCTTGCTGTCCAGAGGCTAGCCATTTTAGCTGCACGGTTTGGCTTTCAGCTTCGGCATCTCCCAGAATCAAACAGGCGATCGCCCCACTTCGATCGGCTCGTTTGAACTGCTTGCCAAAAGCACTGCCGCTGAGATCGAGTTCTACTGAAAATCCTTGTTGCCGCAATAGTTGAGCCAGTTTTAACGCCTGCGCTTCAGCCCGATCGCCCTTCGAGACTAGATAGAAATCTAGCGGAGCAGCACTGGGGGAGGATAACTGTTGCAACAGCAAAATTAAGCGCTCTAACCCACTGGCCCAACCGACAGCAGGCGTATCAGGGCCACCCAATTCTGTCACCAACCCGTCATAGCGTCCACCTGCACAGACGGTTGCCTGCGATCCCAAATCATCTGACTGTATCTCAAATACGGTGTGAGTATAGTAATCTAACCCCCGCACTAGTTTCGGATTCACATTGTAGGGGATGCCTAATTCGGTTAATAATTGCTGTACTCGTTCAAACCGCTGCTGTGACTCTGGATTGAGATGATCCAAAATACTGGGTGCGTCTTGCAAGATGGTTTGAGTTTTGGCATCTTTGCTATCCAAAATGCGCAGAGGATTGCGCATCAACCGATCTTGAGAATCTGCATCGAGATCTTGCTTGTAGGGCGTCAGGTAGTTGACCAAGGCCTCGCGGTACTGTTGCCGATCGCCCCGATCGCCAATAGAGTTGAACTCTAGCCGTAGATCTTTGAGTCCCAGAGTTTTCAGCAAGTCGGTAGCAATAGCAATCACTTCCGCATCAGCCCGTGGATCAGCACTGCCCAATACCTCTACACCCACCTGATGAAACTGTCGTTGGCGTCCGGCCTGCGGTCGTTCATAGCGAAACATTGGACCTAGATACCATAGTCGTTGAACCCCACCTTGAGCATATAGGTGATGCTCAATATAGGCCCGAACGGCTCCGGCTGTATTTTCTGGGCGCAACGTCAACGATCGATCGCCGCGATCGACGAACGTGTACATTTCCTTACTAACAATATCCGTGGCTTCGCCCACGCCGCGCTCAAACAAATCGGTTTGTTCAAAAATAGGTGTGCGAATTTCTCGGTAGGCCGCCCGACCAAATATCTCTCTGGCAACTGCCTCGACTCGCTGCCAATAACCAACCTCTTCGGGCAAGATATCGCGGGTTCCTCGGATTGCTTGAATGCTGCTCATGGATAGTGATGTTGCGATGTTCCAGCACCGCTCGGTTGTTTCAGTGCGCTGCGTTTACGGTTTTAGTGACTATAGCTGAATGTAGGTTTATACCAATTTAACCCGTGAACGTGGCAACTGCTCGTTGCACACACTGATTCCGTCAGCCTTCCACACTCTAAACTCTAAAATCGCAAGTTTAAAAGAGGATTACTGAACCGTTTCCCAGGCTCCATATCGATCGCCATAATAGGCCAAAATTTGCTCTATGCGCTGTTGTGATGAACCATCTACTTCCTCCCGATACCGAATCCACAATCCGCCGACTTGGCTTTGTTGATAATCAAAGGTTTGCGATCGCTGAGGTAACAACCCCGCATCTACCCCCGTGACTTGTCGTAGGTGGGCCGCAACTTCGCGATACACTGCCAATGGCAAATGAGGACAAAACAGACGATATTCAGGTTGGGACTGCGGAGGTAGGTTGGCAGAGTCAGTCATGGCAAAGAGCGATCGAACTTAACTATTCACTAAACATCAAAAGTCATCGGTGAGCCAAGAAATACCCGTCAGGTGGGTTGCTGAGGATTCCCGCTGGCTTGATTGGGATGAACGGGCAGCGTACAGCAGTTGACTTCGTCGATACATACTTTGCCCCATTGCAATGCCCATCGTACCAAGGCTACACGATTTCCGGTTGCGGTCTTCGTCAAGATATTACTGATATGGTTGTCTACCGTGCGCTTACTAATTTCCAGCTTTTCTGCAATTTCCTGGTTGGTCAAGCCAGCAGCCACCAGTTCAACAATTTGAAGTTCCCTTTCAGAAAGAGAACCTGCGGTCTGAGACTCGCCACCGTTCATAACATGAAGTCCATTGATGTGTATATGTACTTACTCTACTTTTAATTCTAAGGGGTTGCTAGCGCTGCAACGCAGTTTCTCATGATTTCATTGGCATCATCGGGTCAAACGTGCCTTGCCTAGCGCATGACGAAAATAGCTAGAACGACCTAGAGCAATGAATGCTATGAATTCTCCGCATGGTTGGCCGTTGTTTCTGCGGCTATCACGGGTTAGTAAGCTGGGGTAGCAATCCAGGAAACCACCACGCCCAAAATAGATCCGATAATGACCTGAAACGGGGTATGCCCCAACAATTCCTTTAATCGCTCTTCGTTGAAGTTGGGATGATCGCTGAACAGTTCATCCACAAGTTGGTTGAGAATTCGCGCTTGTTTACCGGCTGCTTGCCGAACCCCGGCTGCATCGTACATGACAATAATGGCGAAGACGAAGGCGATCGCAAATTCAGCACTAGACCACCCCGACGTTTGCCCCACTCCGGCAGCTAAAGAGGTTACAAGGGCTGAGTGGGCGCTTGGCATTCCCCCAGTTGTTACCAAGGTGCGGAACGTGACTTTGCCATTGCGAAATAATTCAATCAATAGCTTAAAGACCTGCGCTAACAAGCACGCCAGCAAGGAAATTGCCAAGACGTGGTTGTCTAGAATGGTGTAGAAATTTTGCATAGTTTGTGTCGGGAACATTGAGAGGAAAAACTGACAACTTAACCGCTAGTGATTGCGAGCCGTGATAAAGTCTGCGATCGCCTTGAGCGGTTGAGCGGCAGTGCCATAGGTCTCTAATTCTGCTTTGGCCTCAGCAATAAGATGCTCAGCCTGGCGTTTGGACTCATCAATTCCCCAAAAACTAGGATAGGTTGCTTTTTGAGCTTGCAGATCCTTCCCAGCGGTTTTGCCCAACTGCTCTTGTGTTGCAGTGATGTCCAACACATCATCGACAATTTGGAAGGCCAGTCCAATGTTTTGGGCATAGCGGGTTAATCGTTGCAGATCAAGGTCTGCGGCTCCAGCCAGTAAAGCACCAGACACAACCGCCGCCTCTAGTAGGGCCCCAGTTTTGTGACGATGGATAAAATTCAGTGTTTCCAATGTCACATCCGGATTGCCTTCTGATTCTAGATCTACTACCTGTCCCCCGACTAATCCTGCGGCTCCAACTGCCCGCCCTAAACGAGCAATAACTCGGAGCACCCGATCGGCTGGAACATTGTGGGTTTGATCAGCAATGATTTCAAAGGCATAGGTCAACAGCCCATCGCCGGCCAAAATGGCAATATCTTCACCATAAACTTTGTGATTGGTGAGCTTGCCTCGACGGTAGTCGTCGTTATCCATCGCGGGCAAGTCGTCGTGAATCAGCGACATGGTGTGAATCATTTCGAGAGCACAGGCTGTGGGCATCGCCATGTCAACGGTTCCACCCATTAATTCACAGGTTGCTAAACACAAGATAGGACGCAACCGCTTTCCACCTGCCATCAGCGAGTAGCGCATGGACTCGTAGATCGTCTCTGGATAAACAATCGTAATCGATCGATCGAGTGCCGCTTCCACCTGAGCTTGCTGGGTTGCAAGATAGTGCTTCAGATTAAAGACTGACGGATCATTATCTGGGGCCAGGGTTCCTTGATTCGCTGAACTTGTCATGTCTCCTCACCAGTTTGCTACGGAGCTAAATTCAACCGCTGACAATAGCTCCATACTGTATTGTGCAACAGCATGGTGACGGTCATCGGCCCAATTCCCCCTGGAACGGGAGTAATCCATGATGCTACAGGGTAAACTGCCTCAAAATCTACATCGCCTACTAATTGAGATTTGCCAGTTGTCTGGGTGATGCGGTTGATTCCCACATCAACAACGATGGCTCCGGGTTTAACCATGTCAGGGGTAACGAGTTTGGGCTGACCGATGGCTGTCACCAGGATATCAGCAGTGCGGGCAACAGCAGCCAGATCGGCGGTACGGGAATGGGCGATCGTCACCGTAGCATTAGCCTCTAGCAACATCAGTGCCAACGGTTTGCCCACTAAAATGCTGCGTCCAATCACTACCGCGTGTTGTCCCTTTGGATCGAGTTGATAGTCTGCTAATAGCCGCATCACCCCGGCGGGTGTACAGCTTCGCAGTCCCGGTTCACCCCGCACTAGTCGTCCCAAGTTCGTAGGATGCAAGCCATCGGCGTCTTTATCCGGAGCAATTTGATTGAGCAGCGCTACCGCATCTAGGTGATCGGGCAGCGGCAACTGCACCAGAATGCCATCCACACGATCGTCCTGATTCAAAGATTGGATGACTTGCTTCAACTCTGCTTGGGAGGTGTCTGTGGGAAAGTGCTTGCCATAGGACGCGATCCCGACGCGACTACAGGCGGTTTCCTTACCTCGAACATAAGCCGCACTAGCAGGATTATCACCAACCATTAAAACTGCTAATCCTGGTGGCCGACCCGCCCGCATTGCAAGGGTCTTCACCTGTTCGGACAACTCTAATTGCAGTCGTGTTGCTAGTGCCTTACCATCCAACAAATCAGCCATGAGCGGGTTAAAAATTAGTTACGGTAAACAATAGTCCGGACGCTTTTGTGCCAAACCGCCCTCATCCCCTAACCCCTGCTCCCCCAAAGCGCGAAGGCGCACCGGATTGAAGTCCTTTTCCCACGTTGGGAGAGGGGTTGAGGGTGAGGGTCGAAATTTGCGGCGTGGCAAGAGTTTTCAACATTTCCACAAAACTGTCCGAAGGATTGAGTAAAAATCAGAATTCGCTGATCAAGCCTTGATTAGGCATGACTGTGCCTCAGCATTGACTCACCGTTGCTGGAACAACTATTAAATATCAACATTGAGCGTGTAATTCACCTTGTAAAAGAAGAACGTAGAAGAAGAACCAGAATCAAGCAGCATGATTGGGATGTTCAGGGTATGAATCGAAAACAACAATGAAGTTATCTCTATTGATTTCAAGAACAACTGACTCATCCTCTAGTCTCTCAGAATCCTTGTGACTTAACTCAAAAAACAAGTTGCAAGAGACATGGAGAAGGATATACAATCACCCCCTACTTGACTGCTTTTCTAGCACAAAGTTGGCGATAAAACATGGCAGTGACTGTTTCACAGCCCCTACGGTGGCTAAGTGTGTTCTCAATGTCAATCGGACTGACTAGTTGTGGCGTCAGCACCGTTCGCAGTGTGCATGAACATCCACAACGCCATTGGTTCAATACTATGGTTTCTTTAGAGGGAACGGTGGTCGATCGTGTCCCACTGCTGAATGCTCAAGTATATCAATTGCAAGACGGCACGGGAGCGATTTGGATTTTGACAACTGATCCCAGCCTGCAACCGGGTGAACAAGTTACGGTCAAAGGCAAAGTTCGCTTTGAAAGCATTCCGATCGCTGGGCAAGAACTAGGGGAAGCCTATATTGAAGAACACCAACGACGGAGGGTGAAAGACGATGAGGCTGAATGAGTCGATGCAATCTATAACAACATCCTGTCCGCAAGTGGCCATTGCAATTCTCTATCAAAACCATCAGTTCTTGCTGCAATTACGCGACGATGTTCCTTACATTCGCTATCCAGGGCAGTGGGCCTTCTTTGGCGGACATCTAGAACCTGGTGAATATCCGCATGTTGCCATGCATCGAGAGTTATTGGAAGAAATTGAGTATGAACCGCCTCATATCACTTACTTTCGTTCTTATGCGGTAGAAGCAACGAACATTATTCGCCATGTATTCTATGCACCTCTGGTTGTTAACCCGTCATGTCTAGTGCTCCATGAAGGGATCGATCGAGGATTGGCGACGATCGAAGACATTCGTCAAGGCTGGCTTTTTTCTGAAGAACTTGGTCAACCCCGTCCACTGGCTGCCCCCCATCGCCAAATCCTGCTGGATTTTTTACAAAGTGGAATTCATTACTTACAGAACGACCCAACGTCCCAACCTTTCTAAAGGAGATCGACTGCGGCATTTAAGCAGGAGCCAGAAAATCAAGGCAGATAACTGTTAGCAAAGTGTTTACATTGGAGAGAGGGCAATTAACAATACGTTCTGAGATGGTGAAGGCAAAATTCTCTCATCAACCAAAACCGTACCGTGTACGGGAAAGTGCCAGAGCAAAACACGTCAGCATTCGGGTATCTCACTTGGGCGAGGTTGAAGTCGTAGTTCCTAGGGGCTTTGACCAACGCAAGCTTCCTGAAATCTTAGAAAAACGCAAAGACTGGATCGCCAAAACAACCCAGCGCATTGCAGCCGAGCGGCAGTTGATGACGCCTGGAGTTGTAGAGCCGTTTGACCAAACGCTACCAGAGCAGCTAGAACTCCGATCCATTCCTGAATCCTGGTCAGTGCAATATTGTCAAGGCAGTGGACGATCGTTTGTCGCTAACGTCACAGGTAAACGTAAATTGACCGTTCATGCACCGCTAGAACACCCCCAGTCTTGTTATCGCGTCTTGAGGTATTGGTTAATGCGCAAAGCTGAAAGCAGCTTAGTTCCATGGCTAGAGCAAATTAGTCAAGAAGTCGCGCTGCCTTTTAACCAGGCTACCGTCCGAGGGCAAAAAACTATTTGGGCTAGCTGTTCTGGTAAGAAAAATATCAGCCTTAATTACAAACTGCTGTTCTTGCCGCCTGATCTTGTGCGCTATGTGTTGATTCATGAGTTGTGTCATACAGTCCATCTCAACCATTCCACTAATTTTTGGGACTTGGTGGCGGATAAAGAGCCTGACTATAAACTGCTTGACAATGAGTTGAATAAAGCTTGGTGCTATATCCCCACCTGGGTCGAGCAAGTAGGCGATTAGCTGGGTAATAGCTAGGCATTCCCACTCAAGCCAGTTGATAAACCGCCACATCGTTACTTGAGTGGGAAGTGATCTTCAATACGATTATGAACAGCGTTTAAGTTAGAATACCTGTTGTGGTGTGAATAGGTAATAATGACTAGTCGGAATCAAATGTTAACTACCGTGCCTGAATCCTCTGGGTTTTCAACCAACTTAATAAGCGAATCTACCAACCAAAATGCTGTGACTAGCGTTGATTTAAACGTTAAAGAGTCTAATCAGCCTGGAGAGCGTTCTCCCTCCAATCAGTCTAAAAAGCTTCCCTATCAAGCAAACCACCAGGTTGAGCTACTCCATCTCCAAGCTGAGCTTGATGCTCTCTTTCAACAGCTACAATCTCTTAAACAGCAGCGACAGTCTTCAGCTGCTTCCGAATGTGAAGCGATCGAGACTCCTGTCTTAGTTTGAGAACAAAGAGTCTGAGAATAGAGAGTCTGGGAAGAGCAAGTTTAAGCAATCGGTTTTGGTAAGAGTTTTTTGAGAATAAGCTTGTCTCTGCTTGAGAGCCTGCCCCTAAACTTGGAGGTAGGCTCTTAATTGCTTTTGGGACTGTGCTTTTGGGACTGACGCAGTTCAGCACATTTTGCCCCTCCTAGCTTGCTACGTTTGGGGAAAGCTGAATTGAACTTCCCAACCTGGGAAGAGTGAAGGGACAAGTGTATCAGCCCTGACGCTAAGACTCTGCCTGTTCTAATTCACTATCTCTATCCTTCGTTTTCAATTAGTGGCTGATCACTAGTCGTACAGTGATGGGTCGCGTTATAACTATTTATATTTAAAGTAATGATTAAAATAATGGTTGAAAAGTATCGATTTAAGTAGTACAGCGCAAAAACCTGTCTTTTGCATTCTTCAGTTGGAATACTGAGAATTCATTCCCTCATGGGTGACGATCGGCAAGGCATTAAACATCAAATCCTGCATTTGCTCAAGAGGCAAGGTGCACAAACAGCAACGGCACTCGCTGATCAATTGCAGGTGTCACCTATGGCAATTCGTCAGCATCTACAATCACTGAAGGCAGAACAGTGGGTAACGTATCAGGAAGAGCGACGACCCTTAGGACGACCTGTCAAGTTGTGGCAACTGACTCCGCAGTCGGGGCAGTGGTTTCCTGATAGTCACACTGAACTACTGGTGGATATCTTGTGCAGTATTAAAGCGATGTTTGGTGCTGATGGCATCGATCGGTTAATGCTCGATCGCAGTCAACGGCAAACACAAACCTATCGATCGAAGGTGAATGAATGGTCTGATCCTAATTTGGGGGCTGTTTCGGATTTACTGGATTGGCAACGGCGTGTGAATGCTCTTGCCCACCTGCGCACCCAAGAGGGGTATATGGCTGAAGTGGTTGAGCAACCCGAAGGTGCGTTATTACTAATCGAAAATCACTGTCCTATTTGTGCAGCAGCTCAAATTTGTCAAAACTTGTGCAGTACTGAACTGGAAGTGTTCCGAGCAGTTTTGGGTGCAACAGTAACGGTAGAACGAGTTGAGCACATTTTGCAGGGCGATCGCCGCTGTACGTATCGAATCCAGGGGTAAAGCCAGACCAGAAACCATCTATAAAACAGAAGACCCAGAGCAGCATTGTCGATAGATTACTATCAGATTACTATCCATTACTTCTCGATAGTCACCAATAGTGCCCTTGGTCATGCTGCGCTGCAAATCAGCTTCTGCATAGTTGGGGTAAGCTGTAGCGCTCGATCGAAATCTTGAATGGCTCCCTTTAAACCATCATTATAGATATGCGAATCATGCCACGCCGCCGATAAGCAGCGATAAACTCTGGCTGACTTTTAAGTTGCTTGACTGAAACTGACGATCGTGTGGTTTAAATCACCATGCAATGTGCGACTACCTTGTTCTTCTAAGTCACTTCTATGGACTCACCTCTCTTAGTACGTTTCAAAAGTGGAAAGCCTAACTCTTCTCGCTGCGCTAAGTAAAGTTGAGCAACCTGGCGTGCCAAGCCTCGAATCTTCAAAATATATCGAGTTCGCTCTGTTACAGAAATCACCCCTCTAGCATCCAGCAAATTGAACGTGTGAGAACACTTCAACACCTGATCATATGCAGGCAGTACTAAACCCTTCTGCATCAAGCGTTCCGCCTCTTGTTCATAAAGAGTGAACAGTGTAAACAGTTTCTCTGGATCGGATACCTCAAAATTGTAGATGGAACCTTCGATCTCGCCTTGCAAATGCACATCGCCGTAAGTGATGTCATCATTCCATTGAAGATCAAAGAATGAGTCCACCCCTTGAATGTACATGGTCAATCGCTCTAATCCATAAGTGATTTCAACTGAAACAGGCCGACAATCGATTCCTCCACACTGCTGAAAGTAGGTGAATTGAGTCACTTCCATGCCGTCGAGCCAAACCTCCCAGCCTACTCCCCAAGCTCCAACAGCCGCATCTTCCCAGTTGTCTTCCACAAATCGGATATCGTGATCTTCTGGTCGAATGCCCAACCCTCTCAAAGAGTCCAAATACAGTTCAAGAATATTATCTGGTGAGGGTTTAATGAGAACTTGGTACTGATAGTAGTGCTGCACCCGATTTGGATTTTCCCCATATCGCCCATCGGCTGGACGACGACACGGTTCTACATACGCAACCGACCAAGGTTCCGGTCCCAAGGCTCTTAAAAATGTATGCGGACTTTTTGTTCCTGCACCTTTCTCAGTGTCATAGGGTTGAACAATTAGGCAGCCGCAATCTGCCCAAAACTGATGAAGGGTTGTAATAATCGATTGAAAATTCACAAGCTGTCCTCAACAAGCAATACAACTCTATGACGAGTCGATTAAAATTGTCGCTTAAGATTGGGCTGACAGACGAATGACTAATTACCTAAAGACTTCAATAGATAATTAGAAGAGCAAAACACTGGACTTAAGAAGCTTTAGAACCTGTCCTCAAAATATTTTTTGGAAACCGTTGACAAATCTGAGCAGAGTTAGCTATCTTGGTAAAGCGGTCGAGAGGGGCGAAGCGAAGCGAGAGCGGAGCGAATGCCTTCAAGGCGCGCCGAACCTAGATAAATAAATAGTTTGAAAGCCAGAATAGCATCAAGAGCCTGTAAAAGTAAATGACTCTTCGGAGGGAGTTTCGAAGAGGGATTGAAAAGGAGCTACTGTTGAAGGGACTGGGTGAATAGCCAGTTCAGATAATTCAGCGGTAGTGGATGAAGAAGCCAACAAACTCAAGACAACATGGAGAGTTTGATCCTGGCTCAGGATGAACGCTGGCGGTCTGCTTAACACATGCAAGTCGAACGGGATTCTTCGGAATCTAGTGGCGGACGGGTGAGTAACGCGTGAGAATCTGCCCTTAGGAGGGGGATAACGGTTGGAAACGACCGCTAATACCGCATATGCCGAGAGGTGAAAGGATTTATTGCCTGAGGATGAGCTCGCGTCGGATTAGCTAGTTGGTGGGGTAAGAGCCTACCAAGGCGACGATCCGTAGCTGGTCTGAGAGGATGACCAGCCACACTGGGACTGAGACACGGCCCAGACTCCTACGGGAGGCAGCAGTGGGGAATTTTCCGCAATGGGCGCAAGCCTGACGGAGCAAGACCGCGTGAGGGAAGACGGTCTGTGGATTGTAAACCTCTTTTGATAGGGAAGAAGGACTGACGGTACCTATCGAATCAGCCTCGGCTAACTCCGTGCCAGCAGCCGCGGTAATACGGAGGAGGCAAGCGTTATCCGGAATTATTGGGCGTAAAGCGTCCGTAGGTGGTTGGTCAAGTCAGCTGTTAAAGCGCGGAGCTTAACTCCGTAAGGGCAGTTGAAACTGGTCAGCTAGAGTGCGATAGGGGCAAGGGGAATTCCCAGTGTAGCGGTGAAATGCGTAGATATTGGGAAGAACACCGGTGGCGAAAGCGCCTTGCTGGGTCTGCACTGACACTGAGGGACGAAAGCTAGGGGAGCGAAAGGGATTAGATACCCCTGTAGTCCTAGCTGTAAACGATGGGTACTAGGCGTTGTCCGTATCGACCCGGACAGTGCCGTAGCTAACGCGTTAAGTACCCCGCCTGGGGAGTACGCTCGCAAGAGTGAAACTCAAAGGAATTGACGGGGGCCCGCACAAGCGGTGGAGTATGTGGTTTAATTCGATGCAACGCGAAGAACCTTACCAGGGTTTGACATGTCCGGAACCCTTGTGAAAGCGAGGGGTGCCTTCGGGAGCCGGAGCACAGGTGGTGCATGGCTGTCGTCAGCTCGTGTCGTGAGATGTTGGGTTAAGTCCCGCAACGAGCGCAACCCTCGTTCTTAGTTGCCAGCATTCAGTTGGGCACTCTGAGGAGACTGCCGGTGACAAACCGGAGGAAGGTGGGGATGACGTCAAGTCAGCATGCCCCTTACGCCCTGGGCTACACACGTACTACAATGCTTCGGACAAAGGGTTGCCAACTGGCGACAGTGAGCTAATCCCGTAAACCGAGGCTCAGTTCAGATTGCAGGCTGCAACTCGCCTGCATGAAGGCGGAATCGCTAGTAATCGCCGGTCAGCATACGGCGGTGAATACGTTCCCGGGCCTTGTACACACCGCCCGTCACACCATGGGAGTTGGCCACGCCCGAAGTCGTTACTCCAACCGATTCTGTCGGAGGAGGACGCCGAAGGCAGGGCTGATGACTGGGGTGAAGTCGTAACAAGGTAGCCGTACCGGAAGGTGTGGCTGGATCACCTCCTTTATAGGGAGACCTCCCGACTCTACGCCTGAAAGCGACGTGCGATTAAGGTAAGAGTTGGTCATCCCAAGGTCGGTCAGGCAGTGGTGCAGAGGCTTTCAAACTAGCTGGTTCGGTTCATGGGCTATTAGCTCAGGTGGTTAGAGCGCACCCCTGATAAGGGTGAGGTCCCTGGTTCGAGTCCAGGATGGCCCACCTTGGCAAGAGGGAAGAGGGAAGAAGGGAAACAGAAGAGAGCCTGATTTTCTTTGGTTTTGAATCTTCCGGATTCAATCTTCGACATGGGGGTTTAGCTCAGTTGGTAGAGCGCCTGCTTTGCAAGCAGGATGTCAGCGGTTCGAGTCCGCTAACCTCCACTGGGATTACCGCCCAAGGTGAGTAGTTATTGAGTAGTTATTAGGAGACATTCAGCACCTGGTCTTGAGGCTTGAGGGAAGCGCGCAAGAGAGACTGCTGGATGCTATCCAGCCAGGACCTAGAAAACTGCATAGCAAGAAATAGTCAGGTAGCAACAACAGATACCAATGTTGACATGGTCAAGCTAGAAAGGGCTGATGGTGGATACCTAGGCACACAGAGGCGAAGAAGGACGTGGTTACCGACGATATGCGCCGGGGAGTTGGAAGCAAGCAGTGATCCGGCGGTTTCCGAATGGGGCAACCCTAGTAAACGGTCATCTGAATACATAGGATGACACGAGCGAACCGGGCGAATTGAAACATCTTAGTAGCCCGAGGAAGAGAAAGCAAACGCGATTCCCTTAGTAGCGGCGAGCGAAGCGGGAACAGCCTAAACCGATGGTTTTAACTGTCGGGGTTGTGGGACAGCAACAAGAGCGCGAGCGGTTAGACGAAGCACTTGAAAGGTGCACCAGAGGAGGTAAAAGTCCTGTAGTCGAAAACTTAACGCATCTAGCTGCATCCCGAGTAGCCCGGAGCACGTGGAATTCCGGGTGAATCTGCGAGGACCACCTCGTAAGGCTAAATACTCCTGTGTGACCGATAGTGAACCAGTACCGCGAGGGAACGGTGAAAAGAACCCCGGGAGGGGAGTGAAATAGAACATGAAACCATCAGCTTACAAGCAATCGAAGCCCGATTAAACGGGTGACGGTGTGCCTGTTGAAGAATGAGCCGGCGACTTATAGGCAGTGGCAGATTAAGACGAATATGTCGAAGTCAAAGCGAAAGCGAGTCTGAAGAGGGCGAGCGTCACTGTTTATAGACCCGAACCCGGGTGATCTAACCATGGGCAGGATGAAGCTTGGGTAAAGCCAAGTGGAGGTCCGAACCGACCGATGTTGAAAAATCGGCGGATGACCTGTGGTTAGGGGTGAAATGCCAATCGAACCCGGAGCTAGCTGGTTCTCCCCGAAATGTGTTGAGGCGCAGCGGTTGTGACTATAGCTGGGGGGTAAAGCACTGATTCGGTGCGGGCTGCGAGAGCGGTACCAAATCGAGTCAAACTCTGAATACCCAGTGGACACACAACCAGTGAGACGGTGGGGGATAAGCTTCATCGTCAAGAGGGAAACAGCCCAGACCACCAGCTAAGGTCCCCAAATCGTCATTCAGTGGCAAAGGAGGTGGGAGTGCCCAGACAACCAGGAGGTTTGCCTAGAAGCAGCCACCCTTAAAAGAGTGCGTAATAGCTCACTGGTCAAGCGCTCCTGCGCCGAAAATGAATGGGACTAAATGACGTACCGAAGCTGTGGGATTAGCGTAAGTTAATCGGTAGGGGAGCGTTCTGTAGTAGTGCGAAGCATCAGCGGAAGCAGGTGTGGACGAAGCAGAAGTGAGAATGTCGGCTTGAGTAGCGAAAACATTGGTGAGAATCCAATGCCCCGAAATCCTAAGGGTTCCTCCGGAAGGCTCGTCCGCGGAGGGTTAGTCGGGACCTAAGGCGAGGGCGAAAGCCGTAGTCGATGGACAATCGGTCAACATTCCGATACCGATTTGACGTTGTGCCGAGGGACGGAGAAGGCTAGCACAGCCAGAAGATGGTTACTGGTGCAAGCGTGCGAGGCGATGAGGAGCGGCGAAAACGCTCCGAGCTGAGGCGTGAGACCGAGGGGATACGTCCCCGAAGTGTGTGATGTCAGGCTTCCAAGAAAAGCTCGAACCACGTTAACGTCAAATTGCCCGTACCCGAAACCGACACAGGTAGGATGGTTGAGAATACTCAGGGGCGCGAGATAACTCTCTCTAAGGAACTCGGCAAAATGGCCCCGTAACTTCGGGAGAAGGGGTGCCACCGCGAGGTGGTCGCAGTGAAGAGGCCCAGGCGACTGTTTACCAAAAACACAGGTCTCCGCGAAGTCGCAAGACGAAGTATGGGGGCTGACGCCTGCCCAGTGCCGGAAGGTTAAGGAAGTCGGTCAGGCGCAAGCTGAAGCTGGCGACTGAAGCCCCGGTGAACGGCGGCCGTAACTATAACGGTCCTAAGGTAGCGAAATTCCTTGTCGGGTAAGTTCCGACCCGCACGAAAGGCGTAACGATCTGGGCGCTGTCTCGGAGAGAGGCTCGGCGAAATAGGAGTGTCTGTGAAGATACGGACTACCTGCACCTGGACAGAAAGACCCTATGAAGCTTTACTGTAGCCTGGTATTGGGTTCGGGCTTTGCTTGCGCAGGATAGGTGGGAGGCGCAGAAGCATCTCTTGTGGGAGGTGTGGAGCCAACGGTGAGATACCACTCTGGCAGAGCTAGAATTCTAACCCTTACCCGTGATCCGGGAAGGGAACAGTATCAGGTGGGCAGTTTGACTGGGGCGGTCGCCTCCTAAATGGTAACGGAGGCGCGCAAAGGTTCCCTCCGGCTGGTTGGAAATCAGCCTGAGAGTGCAAAGGCATAAGGGAGCTTGACTGTGAGAGTGACAACTCGAACAGGGACGAAAGTCGGCCTTAGTGATCCGACGGCACTGAGTGGAAGGGCCGTCGCTCAACGGATAAAAGTTACTCTAGGGATAACAGGCTGATCTCCGCCAAGAGTTCACATCGACGCGGAGGTTTGGCACCTCGATGTCGGCTCATCGCAACCTGGGGCGGTAGTACGTCCCAAGGGTTGGGCTGTTCGCCCATTAAAGCGGTACGTGAGCTGGGTTCAGAACGTCGTGAGACAGTTCGGTCCATATCCGGTGCAGGCGCAAGAGCATTGAGAGGAGTCCTCCTTAGTACGAGAGGACCGGGAGGAACGCACCGCTGGTGTACCTGTTATCGTGCCAACGGTAGACGCAGGGTAGCCAAGTGCGGAGTGGATAACCGCTGAAAGCATCTAAGTGGGAAGCCCACCTCAAGATGAGTGCTCTCATGGCACAAGCCAGTAAGGTCACGGGGAGAACACCCGTTGATAGGTTCTAGATGGAAGTGCAGTAATGTATGAAGTCGAGGAATACTAACAGACCGAGGGCTTGACCTTAACGTCGATAGGTTACTGTGGTCATGCTATCTGCCTTGCTATGCAGCCTTCTGGGTTGTGATTGAGCACAACGCCCATTCCTGGTGTCTATGGCGGTGTGGACCCACCCTCATCCATCCCGAACTGAGGAGTGAAACGCACCTGCGGCGAAGATAGTTGGACGGCTGCGTCCTGCCAAAATAGCTCGATGCCAGGTTCTTATTCACAGCCGAGGTCTGCTACACAGCAAACCTTGGCTGTTATCCATTGTTGGCTATGCTTGAATTTAGTAAATTCAGCAAAAACTTTTTGGCTGTTTTCTTTGTTTCTAATCACATACTTTTTGTTTTGGAGATCCTTGGCTTGAATTGGGAACTCTAGTATAGGAGAAGTTGAATTGGAGTTTTCATGTCAAGCGTAGGATTAAATAAGTGGATTGTCAGTGGGCATCTGGGCGCTGATGCTCAAGTTAAAACGATCGAGCTTCGTAATGGTGAACAAACGCAATTGGCAGAGGCGACCTTGTACGTTCGTAGAAGTCGAAATCGAAAAGAGTCGTTTACTGTTCGATTGAGTATTTGGGAGAAATCTATAGCTTGGCGCAAGCTTCCCTACTTAAAAAAGGGATCGCTGATTATTTGCACTGGAGGTATTGAGCCTAATCCATACATTTCAAACAACGGTCACATCCCAAAAGCTGGGTTAGATATGACCGTCCTTGACATCGATCTTGATATGGTTAAAGCTGAGACTGGGGAAGAAGAAGTGTTGAAAAGTAGCGGTGATAGTGCCAATTTAGAGACTTAAATTGATTAGAACGGGCACTACAACATAGTTTTCCTACGCTTTATTGATGGATTTTTTGAGGCTTGTTGTTAAAGCCTTGGGAGTTTGCTAGATTTGAGGTCTCTTGGTTAAATCCTAACAGACCTTTATTGCGATGAATAGAGGGGCAGGAACAGAAGAAGCTCTTTCTCGCAGCTTTGCATGTCTGGGTTTTGTTGCCGCTGCTCTGATTGTTATGGTTCAGTGGTTAGAAGCACCTGGTAATTCAGGGGTGGCGATGTCAAGTTCGTCAACGCTCGGTAATGAATTTAAAAACCGTTGGTCTCGTGATCAGGACAACTCGATTGAATCAGCACTAGCAACTCCTGAAGCTAAGTTGATAGTTGATTTGAGCGATCGCCGGGTGTACTTTTACGAGCGGGATGCCTTGATTGTTAGTTATGAAATTGCTGTGGGGCGCTCTGGTTGGGAAACGCCTACTGGGGAATTTAAAGTAGTTAACATGAAGACAGACCCTGTGTGGCAGCATCCGTTTACGAAGGAGATTGTTCCGGTGGGTTCTGGAAACCCTCTAGGCTCTCGCTGGATTGGTTTCTGGTCTGATGGAGAACAACAAATTGGCTTTCATGGAACTAATGAGGAAGATTTAATTGGACAAGCTGTTTCACATGGCTGCATTCGGTTACGGGAAGCAGACATTCAAGCGTTATTTGAGTTAGTTAGCCTTGATATGCCAGTGCTCATCCGTCCTTAAGCGGTACGGTAGTTTCAAATTTGGGTGCATACGTTTGTAGCAGGGCACTCACTTGTCCTAACAGTTCATCTCCCGTATTCTTGCTAATTAATTGGCGCTCAGGAAAGAATTCAGGACGATCTAAATACCGAGCAATGGCTTCATCAACCTTTTGGGTAATGATGCCTTGCAGCATGTCCTTCGCCTTGACACGTTGATAATCAGCGCCTTCCTCAGTAGTGGCATAAAGCGGAGGAAGGCGATTCAAGGCGTAAGCAGCAATGTCACCTAGATCTAGGGTACAGTCGCTTTTGGCTTCAATCTCAGCCACACGAGCGATCGCTTCTGTTAAGACTAGTTCTTCCATGACATTAATAAATTGTTTACGAGGCACTGCAACAACCTCGCCAGTGAGGAGTGCACTCATTAACCGATCCAACGCCATATATTCTTCGATCGACAATTCCGACGCTGTATCACAAATACGCCCAACTTCTGCCTCCATTGCTGGGGTCAAATAACCATCTTGAAGAGCTTGCTCAACAATCTTTTCAATACTCATAAGGCATAGGAAATTGATACGCTTCACCAGCCAATTCGTTGCTAGTAAAGGTGGATAGACCTAGCTTTAGTGTGCCCAACAAACATTGAAAAAACACAGAGCATCGTTAATAACAAACATCGTTCATATATATCAATTTGGTGAAACAACCTATTCGAACCCGCTATTGCGCCAAGGCACCGGATCGACACACTGACCGTGAACATATAGTCCCCAGTGTAAATGAGCACCCGTTACTGCCCCTGTTGCACCGACGGCTCCAATGCGCTGACCGGGTTGAACGAAATCTCCCTCCTTTACATCAATACGGCTTAGGTGGAGCATAATGCTGAGTACGCCTTGCCCGTGGTCAATGCCAATCGTATTTCCGTGTAGTTCAAAACCATCTTCGACACGTCCAATCAGCGCAATTCGACCCGCTGCTGGCGCAACGATCGGATCACCTGTTGGGCCAGCATAGTCCACGCCGCGATGAAAATAGTCTTGGGCAAACTCGCCATTGTAATAGCGACGAACGCCATAGATTGTTGTGATTTCGCCTTGATTGGGTCGCTGAAATGCACCATTCCAATATTTTTCCGGAGTAACTAAGCGTTTAAAAGCATCAACTCGATCGAATTCATAGTCTGTTCCCAAGGAGGCAGAGTCGCCACTGAGCCAGATACTTTGAGTAGGAAAATCTCGGTTGCGTAAGGATAGGGTAAATGTTTGGGGCGGTTCTCCACTAACTTGAATGTTCAAGTTTCCGGGTGGATCTAAGGGGGTTGTAGGGACAAATGCTCGGTAACGGTTGGGAGCAATAGCAAAGGTTGGATAGGTTCTTTGACCTGATGTTACGGTTGGAGCAACATCCTGAGTTGAGCTGGTTTGAACGACAACCGAAATCGTATCTCCCAACTGCGGACTGATGGGTTGAATTTGAACCTGAGCGGCTCGTGCGGGTGTGTAGAGCACAAATAGGAGTGCTGCTGTACCTAAAATTAGACTGAACAACAAGCGCTGGATGTGGAACTGAGCAAATCTTGCGAGTGAAAGCCCTCGGGACACAGCAGTGCTGAATTGATGAATAACCATGGCAAGAAGAATTGAGCAACGATTATAAAACTAACTTGTCGTGATCTTGTCGCACCACTGGGGGGATTGGTGAGATAGATTATCACCTATTTCTGAAATCTTCTAGAGGGCTGCTTTTCGGCTGTCAGGTGAGTGATTGCGCTCTACCTGGAAACTGTAAAACTCGGTATGCTTAAGATTACAAGAGTTTAAATTTCTTCTCATTCTTATTAAGAGATTCTGTGCAAGAAGACTTTCGATTAATTGTCGATATTGTGGTAGTGCTGGCGGCGGCGGCTGGTGGTGGGTTTCTAGCGGCTTTACTGCGGCAACCTGTGCTGCTTGGCTATCTGTTGGGTGGGGCGATCGTCGGCCCGGCCGGACTGGGTTTGGTAAAAGAACTGATTCAAGTTGAGACCCTTGCTCAGTTTGGTGCTGCGTTCCTGTTATTTGCGTTAGGGGTCGAATTCTCCTTCACTGAGCTAAAGAAAGTTCAAGGCATTAGCTTAGGCGGTGGAGCACTACAGATCTTTTCAACGATCGCCGTGACAACGCTTGTCTCTATAGGGGTGGGATGGGTGACTTCTCCGACCCAAGGCGTATTTTTAGGGGCTATTCTGTCGCTATCTTCCACAGCGGTGGTTTTAAAGTGCCTGATGGAACGCAACGAGACTGAAACCTCGCACGGGCGGGTAATGCTGGGCCTTTTAATTGTTCAGGATTTAGCTTTGGGACTGATGCTGGCGGTGTTGCCTGCACTCGATCGTCCTTCTGAAGAAATTGGCATTGCAGTAGGGATAGCCTTACTTAAAACTGCCCTGTTAGCGGGTGGGTCTGTTGTAGCGGGCATTTGGCTGATTCCCCCTTTGCTGCGATTTTTGGCTAGAACCGAAAGTCGGGAACTCTTTCTATTGGGCGTGGTAGCACTGTGCTTGGGAATTGCCCTACTGACAGAGTACTTGGGGCTGTCGATCGAAATGGGAGCCTTTATTGCCGGGTTGATGATCTCGGAAGTAGAATATGCGGACCAAACTCTAACCTACGTCGAGCCAATCCGCGATATCTTTGCCAGCTTATTTTTTGCTGCTGTAGGCATGTTGATTGATCCATTGTTCATTTGGAACAACTTGGAATTAATCTTGGGGCTAGTGGCGCTAGTTTTTGTTGGAAAGTTCTTGATCATTGCCCCTCTAGTCAGGGCATTCCGCTATTCGCTGCGCACCTCACTGATTGTGGGCTTGGGGCTAGCGCAAATTGGGGAATTCTCGTTTGTGTTGGCCAGTAAAGGACAAGCCTTAGGAGTCGTTTCGCGTCGAGTTTACTTACTGCTTCTAGGCACAACAGCAGTGACACTGATTACGACTCCCTTTATTTTGCGCTTAGTACCACGATTTTTTACTTGGGCTGAAACAGTTCCGTGGCTGAAGCATTTGTTGGACGGGGTTGATGTGCCGCTGGAGGTGCCAGAGAATGTACCGACTCGTAATCATTTTGTGGTTTGTGGGTATGGACGAGTTGGACGCAATATTGTGCAATTGTTGCAAAGCCACAATCAGTCAGTTGTGGTGATTGATCAGTCTGAGCAAACGATTCAGCAACTTCGGGACGCTAATATTCCCTACGTGTATGGTAATGCTGTGAGTTTGCATGTGATGGAGGCCGCAGGTGTGGGTGAGGCGAAAGGGATGGCGATCGCCCTGCCTGACCCCATGAGTACGCGCTTATGTCTGAAGCGGGCCCTGGAGCTAGCACCCGATCTAGATGTGGTAGTGCGTGCTACCCAAGACAAAGATATTGAGTTGCTGTATCAGTTAGGTGCCCGAGAGGTAGTGCAGCCAGAGTTTGAAGCAAGTCTAGAGCTTTCGGCGCATCTGTTAAATGAACTAGGGGTTCCATTGCCCATCATTCAACGAGAAGTGCAACAAATTCGCAATGCTCGCTACAATACATTGCGTCCTGAGCGTCGTCCAGCCCAGGTTTCCCGGGATTTAGCTGTAGCAGCCCAAGATATGAACAGCAAATGGGTGGCATTGCCAGAAGGTTCTCCGCTGGTGGGCATGACGTTAGAAGAAACCGACCTGCGGCGCTTAACAGGCGTGAGCTTGATGGCAATTCGCCGCAACCAAGGCGAGGAAATTGATTACCCAGAACCTGAGATTTCATTGGAGGAGGGCGATCGGCTACTGGTGGTGGGAGAGACGGATGAGTTAGCCGCTTTTAGTGAGTTAGCCAAGGGAGAGGCGGCTGTTCCAACGGAGAATGCTTCGTGCCAGTGGTTGTTGGTTCCAGAGGATAGCCCTGCCAGCGGTAAAACCCTAGCCGAACTTCATATTCGCCGCCAGTTTGGGGTGTTGGTTCAGGCGATTCGCCGCGAAGGCAAGTTTATTCGCTTTCCCAATGGCAGCAGCGATTTACAGGCGGGAGATCGGCTACTACTATGCGGCAATTTTCATGCCCTGGCTCAAGCAAGTCGCTGGTTAGCGCCTAATTTTGAACCGCAGGCAGCGTTCAATCACCAAGTAGAACCGAACGAAACAGAACTTTCTCTTGCTCAATCGGTCAGCGGTGAGGTAGGAGAATCGTAAGGTCGATCGGGCCTTACAGTTTTGGCTTAATATACACGATTGCTTGCCGCCATACGATGGTAGGTTGATCGTAGTGATCATATAAACAGAGACAGTCTGGATCTTGCCAGCGGATTTGTCCTGTCAGTAAGTCGTTAGTAGATAGTTTCAGTTCAACTTCTTTGTTGTCTCGAATCAGCGTTTGAATTTGTCGGACGCTGGGCAAATTGGTTTCTAGTTCAGCCGTCATGATCATTCCCTTAAGTACTACATGAATACTGGATATGCAAAATCGCAATACTTAGAACAAGTGCAATTGAGAAATCAGATTGAATGTCTGGCACACAGTCGCATAATATCTAGGAAACCCAAGAAGCCTTGGAAAATTAATTCTAATTTTCTTCTGGAGCCACAATGACGATTCCGTTCGCAAAATATCACGGTTTGGGCAATGACTTTATTTTGATTGATAATCGTCAGTCGTTGCAGCCCTGCCTCACCCCCGAACAAGCCGTGCAGTGGTGCGATCGTCACGTTGGCATTGGAGCCGATGGTGTGATTTTTGCACTGCCGGGTCAGGCGGCAACCGATTACACCATGCGGATCTTTAATTCCGATGGCTCGGAGCCAGAGATGTGTGGCAATGGCATTCGCTGTCTGGCTCGGTTTATTGCGGAATTGGAAGGCAAGGCAGATGCTTCAGTTACTTACCAAATCCACACCTTGGCAGGGACGATCGCGCCCAAGCTGAATGCAGATGGCACGGTCACGGTAGATATGGGATTACCACGCCTCTTGGCTGCTGAAATTCCCACCACCTTGGCAGATCCTGACGAGAAGGTGATCGACCGACCGCTAGAAGTGGCTGGGCAATCCTGGTCAGTCACTTGTGTCAGCATGGGCAACCCCCACTGCATCACCTTTGTGGATGACGTAGCCGCGATCGCGCTAGAGGCGATCGGACCTCAGTTTGAGCATCATGTCGCCTTCCCTCAGCGCACCAATACTGAATTTATCCAGGTGGTTCGCCCTGATTATTTAAAGATGCGTGTTTGGGAACGCGGAGCCGGAATTACGCTGGCCTGTGGTACTGGGGCCTGTGCTTCTCTGGTGGCAGCGGTACTGACCGGGCGAGCGAATCGCAAGGCAACCGTTGAGCTACCAGGTGGGTGTTTGACGATTGAATGGGCAGACAGTCAGCGCTTGTACATGACGGGCCCGGCTGAGAGAGTGTTTACAGGAGTGAAGGAATAGGGAGTGAGGGAGTGGGTGAAATAGACTGAACATTACTTGACTTGTATGCTCATCCACCCATTCACCCAACTACTCACTACAACAGCCCTTCTTTTCCAGCCATTGCCAAGATCAGGTCAATGACGCGGCACGAATAGCCCCACTCGTTGTCGTACCAGGACACCACCTTAAAGAAATTGGAGTTTAGCTCAATGCCAGCCTTAGCGTCAAAGATGCTAGAGCGGGGATCGGTACGAAAATCCATCGATACCACTTCTTCATCGGTATAGCCAAGAATGCCAGCTAGTTCTCCTTCTGCGGCCACTTTCATGGCTTCGCAAATCTCCTGATAGCTAGTGGATTTTGCTGTTTTGAAGGTTAAATCCACCACAGATACATCAGGTGTGCCAACGCGGAACGCCATTCCTGTCAGTTTGCCTTTCAGTTGCGGCAACACCAGCGCTACGGCTTTAGCGGCTCCAGTGGAAGACGGAATAATATTTTGTGCTGCTCCACGTCCACCACGCCAGTCTTTTTTACTGGGGCCGTCTACGGTGGGCTGTGTGGCAGTCATAGAGTGAACCGTGGTCATCAACCCTTCTGCTAAACCAAAGGTTTCATCCAGCACTTTGGCCACCGGGGCTAAGCAATTGGTCGTACAACTGGCGTTGGAGACGATCGTATCTTTGGCTGGATCAAACAACTGATGATTGACGCCAATTACAAAGGTAGGGACTTGATCTGGGTCTTTCGTAGGAGCCGAGATCACCACCCGCTTCGCGCCTGCTTGCAAATGTTTCGACGCGCCTTCATGGGTGGTGAACAGTCCAGTCGATTCAACAACATAATCGGCTCCGAGCTTGCCCCAGGGCAATTCTTCCGGATTACGAATGGCGGTGCAGGGTACGAGCTTTCCATCGACTACAATCCCTTCATCCTTAGCTTCGATCGTGCCTTGATACGTACCATGCGTTGAATCGTATTTGAGTAGATAAGCCAAATTATCAGATGGAACCAGGTCGTTAATGCCAACAAACTCGATGTTCGGATTTTTGGCTCCGATGCGGAACACGAGTCGTCCGATGCGACCAAAGCCGTTGATACCCACTTTAACGGGCATAATCAAAGCTCCTTACAGCGAATGTTTGGAATGATTGTAAATAGGTCAGTGAAGGAGAAATTCCTTCCTAGGGTGTCGTAGCGATGCCAGTTTATCATCTGCAATTTGGCAGACCTTGTTTCCTACGTGATTTCTTTGCTTTTGCTTGTGACTCAGCAGCGGCTTTGTTGTTGTCGGATCTTTGCTTGAACTGATGATGGCACACCGAGACTTGCATTTTGATAGAGTCGATCGAACTCTCGTTCAAAGTGGGCTGCTACCGTTTTGTTTTCAATCACTAATAAATTCTCATCATTGCCGCGATTGGCCGCATCGCTCCAGTTTTGCGATCCGGTGATGACAGTTTTTCCATCTACAATGCCAACTTTGTGATGCAATAAATCGCCATCGGGTAAATTGGGTGTTCCTACGGTGGCGATTGGGCGGTTCCAAGGACGATTATTCTCCTCATAGCGGCAGCGGTTATTCATCAGGGCTATCCCTGTCAAATCTAGTAATTCGCTGTAATCGCGAAAGGCAAACCCGCGATCCACCAAGGCGCGGATTCGCACACCCCGCTGATGATTGGTTTGCAGCACATCGCTAAGTTGTTGCTCAGAAAACACAAATAGCATCAAATCAATGGTGCGATCGGCACGAGCTAAGGTTTTGGCAATCAGTCCATTGACGCTTTGCTGCCAAGGCTGTCGCATCGAAGTTGGCGAAAACTGTATTGTGATCGTTGAGTTGGGGGACAGGGTGATGGTTTGTGGTGAACGATAGGACTTTTGTAATCCAAACTTGCTATCAGTTCGGCCACCGACGCCATCGCCCCACATTTCATTGAATTCTTCAGTAAAGATTGAAGCCAAGTCCGGGCTAGTAATCTTCAGCAAATGATTAGCATTGCCCCGGCTGTCGATGGCTGCAAAGTCACCGTGAATGTCGCTTAGGGTGAAGTTGGCTGATCCTACAATCACTACTGTGTTGTCAATTACCACAAATTTGTGATGCATCAAATCGCTGCCTTTAGAACCATCCGCCGTATCGTCAATCAACGGCACACCCGCTGATTGCAGCACCACGAGCGTGTCATTCTCTGCAATTTCGCGAGCAGACAATTGTCCGTTGCCATCACGATCGACTAATTGCACAAATTCGTTGTACTTTTTACGGGCACGTTCATCTAACTGGTTAACATCGGCGACACTGAACTTGCTAAGCGGACGACTGTAGGTATTCTCTATAATTACCCGCACTCTAACACCTGCTTGATGCTTAGTTTTGAGGGCGTGAGCAATGCCAGGTACATTCAATTCGTGAGCAGCTACATCAATCGATGCTTGTGCTGAATTGATTGCTTCAATGATCAGTTGCTCTAGATTATCGCCCGATCGCTGGCGCCGCCGATAGGGATCAATATAAGTAGCTGTTTGCGCCTGATTAAAATACGCTTCAATCAGTGGATCTTGCGGCAGCCGCGGCAGAGATGAGTGAATGGCGGGTGCTTTGTGCAGGAAGGTTAAGCCCAAAAACAGCAATACTCCCAGCAAAAACAGAGCCGCCAAACAGAACCAAGTGGATGATCGTAAACGCACTGGCAATATCAGGTAGGTTCCAAATCGAGCACCAGGCTCGGTAACTATCGTTAGAATGCCCAAATCAACTAAAAATTAACAATCAAAATTACCGCACCAACACCGTCATGTACTTGCCTGTGGCAAACGGAGCCGGAACGATCGGCGTAAACTGCACTCGGTCGGTGGCAATCTTGCGCACATAGAACTCATTGATCTGATGTATCACTTGGTCGCGTGTTCCGATAATCCAAATCTGTACCCGATCGCTTTCCTGAACGGGCAATTCGCGATTCCATTCTCCAGTCATGGTTGTATTCCTTGCTGATGATTTGTATTGGGTT
Source organism: Thermocoleostomius sinensis A174 (assembly GCF_026802175.1). Taxonomy (NCBI): domain Bacteria; kingdom Bacillati; phylum Cyanobacteriota; class Cyanophyceae; order Oculatellales; family Oculatellaceae; genus Thermocoleostomius; species Thermocoleostomius sinensis. The sequence continues at coordinate 1,685,182 of NZ_CP113797.1, forward strand.
AGGAACGGCCCAAGGCATGGGGGTCACCCAACCATGCATCAGCAAGGTGTGCCGATCGCAGACACCTGGTCTACAATCAACACAGCCTAGCCTCCTGCTTGCGACAGGAAGTTAGGTTAGCTGGTTAGGGTTGCGGCCAAACTTCCCTAATCAGCGCCAGTACCTTGAGCCGTTCAGCCGTTCCTCTCGTCCTGCGAAAGAACCAGCATCGCCATAGCATAAACCAACTCGATCGGTCTGCACAAGCGTATCGAGCCATTTTTTGTCAGAAAGTTTTGATGAGGGCAAGGAGGGGGCGATCGAGTTTCACGCATCCAGGGGACTGCAAACACCCCTGCCACCTCGATTCAACACGTGGGTATAAATCATCGTGGTCTTCACATCTTTGTGCCCCAGCAACTCTTGTACCGTGCGGATGTCGTAGCCATCTTCCAGCAAGTGGGTGGCAAAACTATGGCGAAAGGTATGGCACCCAACTCGCTTCGCAATGCCCGCTACACGAACCGCTTGCTTTAGCGTTTTCTGTACCCCACTTTCATGCAGATATGGAAGAGACTGTACCGGCGAATCCAGGCAACATAACTTTGCTCGGTTCGATAGGAATAATGTTTCAGACGAATCGTATCGCAAACTTGGTCAAGCAGCTTTCTGGGTCGGGATGCCATCGCGAGGCGGGTAGATGACAGTAGCACTTGTGTGCTAAATGCTACATCTCTTGCCTGCCTACTGACCATGAAGATTTGCTGAAGCGATCGGCATATCCCCTTCAATGGGCGTATTATGCAGAACAAGATCCAGATAAACACCTCTATCAGGGTAATTATCGCGACTTGATTCGGCATAACCCCAGAATTTGAGTAAATAGCCTGATAAAGTTCTGTATAACATTCCGATTTGGGCAGTTATGCGGATGAGATTCGGTATAACTACCCCCAGAGGAGGTGATATGCAACTCTGATTCTGGCTAACTACCTTGCTACAGGGTGTTAGACGGAATTTAGGCAGGGGAGTCAGCATAAACAGTAGTTAGCTGGCTCTGCAAAAGAGCTTTCACTCGTCCTTGCAATTCACACATAAGCAGGAGCAGTCCCAGGAGGTTGTGGTGGAGACAGTAGTGGAAGGAGATCGCTTTCCCAATTCAGTCCCAGCAGGTTTGGGTTAAGGCGGTGATTAGGAGGGTAATCGGTGTCTCGCCCAATCCTGAGAAATGATTGAAGGCTCAATAAACTGGACTTAACCTAACTAATACAAGGTCTGTATAAAAGTATACCATTTAATAATATGTCAGAAGCAATTTTGTGTGGAGAGTCTAATTCAAAGAAGTATTCTTTAGGATTTATCAGTCATTCTCTGTCAAATAGAGAAAGGCGAGTACCAATTTGGTGGGAACATTTAACCTTCGATAAACTAAATCATCCTTTAATTAAAGATTACATTTTTGAGGAGAATTTTGGATTTTCTGCTTTTCGAGAGCCTGCAGATATTCACTTAACTCGCTTAGGTTGTAAAGTAGCTGATCGGTTAAGTGTGCTGAATTTAAGTGATATTGTTATTTCGCTTAAGCCAAAAGATGAGTGGAGGTATATGAAGCCAGAGAGTACACTCATCGGCTGGTTTAATCATCTTGAATCTTCTCCTCAGCGTTCCTCAGCAATTCGATTATTGAGTTTTGAAGATATTAACATTATTGTCGAAGGACGACTGCAAAAATTACTCTACAACAATGCTTATGTTGCAGGTGAATGCGGGGTTGCTCAGACTTTAGAAATATTAAGGGAAATTGCCCCTCTTTCGCCTGCCGTCCTTTCTAGAAAAAGACTAGCTGTAGTTTTAGGCTATGGAAATCTTGGGCAAGGTGCAGTAGCAGAGCTAATAAGACAAGGTATTGAGCAAATCATTGTTTTTACACAACGTCAACCTATTACAATTGAGAACAAGTTTGCAGGCGTTGATTATAGGCAAATGATATGTGGCTCAGGTAATACTTATGCCTATGACTCTAAGGGTTCAACCTCTTCTTTAATTACAGAGATCCTTTGTGATGCAGATATCATTGTTAATGCTGCTCTTCCATCATCTAACCAATCAAGTTGTACCTTCATACCTTGGAATGATTTCAACCAACTAAAGCGTGACATGGTATATATCGATCCTGTTCACACAGTTGGGCACGGTGCCAGTTTTGCCCAAGCTACTCAACTCGCAGAACCTGTGAAGCAGATTTGTCAGCTTAATCACTCTATTTGGTATAACGGTTGTAATGCCATGCCAAGTTATCGACCTGCCCATGCGTCATTCGTTATTTCGCAAGCCATCACAACTTATCTAGATGAATTATTAAGTGCAGTTGAAAATGTCAATAAGGTGTTGCTGTGATGCCATCTGAAGCACACTTGATGAGCAGCGATCGGGATATGACTGCTGGGATCTAGTACGATCACCAATTGCATAGGGTAGCTTAATGAAAGCAACCCAGTAACACTTATTTTTTAAGCCCTTCCACCGTTTCAGCAATCGCCAGCTAACCCTTGCATGCACCGGACTGAATGGCAATCTCTGGCTTCGCTTCAAGGCTATCTGTCGCCGGTGATGCTGGTCGTTATGTCGCTGAGTTGTCGGTGCGGGGCATTACCGAAAGGTTGTCTGTTGGGATGGCTGTTTCAGTTACTTTTAGGTAGTTGATAAAGCGGAAATATGAAGTTTGATATCAAGCTCGAAGAAGCAAAAAAGGCAATCGCCATTCCAAACTTTAAGCACAATGATTTGCTTATAACTGCTTTGACAGATCCTTCGGATCTTAATCATCCTGAAATTTATAAAACTGAGCGAGAGCATTTAGAAAGCGTTTATCGACGATTAGCATTTTTGGGTGATGCTCTGTTCGATTCTGTGTTAGCGGACTATCCTTTCAGCATCAATGAAGATTTAACCAAGCAGGATCTTGATAATTGGAGACAAGAAATTGCATCCAAAGAGTCTTTAACTGAGTTTGCGATTGATTTGGGACTACCGAAATTCAGTTCTTCTTGGAATAATAAAGAATCAAAAGCCCCCTACGGAAGAACCGCGTCGCTGGGCTGAAATGTTTGAGAGGGTGTTTGAAAAGATTTGAGGTGTCAAATTTATGCCAACCGCCTCACCATAATCCGAATCATGGCAAGGTAGATCAAGGTTTCTGATGTCTCTGGTAATAATTCATAGTCTCTGACCAACCGTCTGCATCCCATTAGCCAACCAAAAGTTCGTTCTACCACCCACCTCTTTTTGAGCAAGCTAAAGCCTTTGGTTTGCTCAGGTCGCAGTACAACTTGCACAATCCAACGACAAACATCCATCACCCACATCAGAAAAGGGGCGCCATCGAACCCGCCGTCTACCCAAATGGTGATTAAGCGTGAAACCTTTTTCTTCATCCGTTTGACTCGTTTGAGGACACGTTTGCCCCCTTCGCGTTCCCCCAGGTTTGCCGCACTCACAAACACCCGCAAAACCAGTCCTAACGTATCCACCGTTAAAAATCGTTTGCGTCCTGTAATCAGCTTGCCTCCATCAAAGCCAACTTGTTGATGAACTCCTGCTGCACTCTTGATGCTTTGGCTATCGATGATCGCTTCTGATGGACTAGGATAGCGTTGCGCATCGATGCGAACCCACTGGTGCAACTGGTCATGAATGGAAATCCAGGTGCCGTCCAATCGCCAGTTGCGGAAGTACGTGTACACCGTCTGCCAGGCTGGGAAATCACCAGGTAAAGAACGCCAACGACAGCCTTCAACCAGAACATAGAGCATGGCATTGAGCACCTCCCACAGGTCAACGCTGCGAGGACGACCACCTGGCTTTGCTGCTGGAATTAATTCACTCAAAACCTCATATTGGGCGCGGGTTAGGTTACTGGGATATGCTTTACTCATCTGACTCACTCAGGGCTGTAGATATTTGCTATTCGCAGCCTACACTGAGTGAGCTTTTTTACGACCTTCCTGGCTTCTCAAACACCCTCTGAGGCAGTTGTTGGGGTGATTTTCATTGATCGCAATCGTGATTTCCCAAAACTATATACATGGTTAGGCGATCGTTTCATTCGTAACGCCGTTGGAGCCTATGTTGGTGATCCAGATTACGACACTACTGTCACTACGGCAGACTATCTGGATATGATTGGTTTAGAAGGTTCATTGGGTTCTGTTTGGGCACCTGGAGACGATGATGACTAGCGATCGCTGCATAACTGTCGCGAGTAGTAAGAGAAAATGCGAAAATATAGGGGAGAGCCAAGACAAAATCCATGCCCAGGAAGATTCGAGAATTGAAAGCCCAGATTTCACGTGAAGGATTTGTTTATTTACTCAAACGCGGCAAGGGCAGCCACGAGCGTTGGCGGCATTCGTTGCTTAAGAAAACACTGACAATTTCGGGCAAGGATGGAGATGATGTGCCACGCTACTTAGAAAAATAACTAGAAGAGTTACTGGCTGAATTAGAAAAGTTAAGGGAGGAGGACAAGGATTCATGAGTCGATACAGCATGGTTATTCAATGGTCTGATGAAGATCAACTTTTCCTGATCACCATCCCAGAGTTTTCCGATTTAGTTGTAATGCCCTGCACTCACGGTGAAACTCGTGAGGAAGCACTTCATAATGGTGAAGAAGTAATTAAAATGTACTTGGAAGCCTGGAAAGCAGAGGGTGAACCTATCCCTGAACCCAGAACACTTCAAGTTGCTTGAAGATCGTGGCGATCACAGCGCAGCATAACAATGCCCATGCACCCGACCGTTGAGAGGTTATCTGTGAGTGTTCGAGGTTATCTACGGCAGGTGATGGGCACCTTTATCCCTCAAGTCCTTGGTAGAAAAATATTTGCCAAGCTATTGGTAGATGGCGTGGTCGCACATCAAAAGCTCCATCCCTATTCACATACCCGTTATCCTGATGGTGTAGAAACATAGTCTGACAATGCAGTTTCATTTGTTGCGATCAGAGTGGGACAGTATTACCGTTGAATACGGGCAAATGGTTGAAATAGGGGAATTTGACGCTGTAATGCCTCGACATGGCATTGCAGTCGCGTTTGCACCGCATGATCGCGTTACTTGGTCTGTCGATGGGGGCGATCGTAAAACAACAGCCTTACCTCCTGGGAGCATATTTTTGTATGCTTCACGGCAATTTGTCTGGCATCATCGGGAAAAGCCTAGTGATTGGTTACATATCACGCTTGCCCCTGAATTCCTGAGCCAGATTGCTATAGAAAACAGATTATCTGCCGATCTCCAATTAGAACACCGAATTATTTTTCTCGATCCAACGATTCTTCACATCGCGCAATTGCTGAAAACGGAAGTTGTTAGTGGCGGCATTGCTGGAAAACTATTTGTTGAGTCACTGCGGAACGTTTTGGCGATTCACCTTTTACGCCACTATGGACAAGCCTTAAAGTCTGCGCCCTCAAATGACAAGCGGTTAAGCCCACTACAAATCCAACAGGTGAAAGACCATATTGAAAAACATTTGGCAGAAGACTTATCACTGGCAGAATTAGCCGCAATTATCCCCATGAGCGAATTTCATTTCGCCCGATTATTCAAAGCCACAACAGGGGAAGCCCCCTATCGCTACATTACTTCAGTGTCGGATTGAACGAGCCAAGGTACTTTTGTCAGTGACGCAACTTTCTGTTGCTGAAGTTGCTTACCGGGTTGGTTTTGCCAATCAAAGCCACTTTACATCGCAGTTCCGCAAATGGGTAGGGGCAACCCCAAAACAGTACCGGGAGAGTGCGTCTTAAAGATCGCGCAAGATTTCGACAAAACCACGCAAGAATCGGGCGTGATCTCTGTTGTCGATTTCCCTACAGTAAGAGCATCAACTTGATGCAACCTGCAGGGAGAACGGCAATGAAATTCATTCAGGCTCTTGTGTCACTGACTGCGTTATCGCTGGTGCTGGTTAACAATGTATCTCCTCAAGCCTCTGCATCAACACCTAATCCCTCAAATGTTCAAGGAGAAGCGATCGTGGTAGAAACTGCTTTACAACCTGGTGAGAACCGGATTACGTTCCGAAGCGAAGGAGAGGAGATGGCTGGGATTCTTTACCTTCCTGCTACATACAGAAATGGAGATAAACTACCTGCCGTCGTTGTTACAGGTTCCTGGACAACGGTAAAAGAACAGATGGCAGGACTCTACGCCCGTAAACTTGCAGAACAAGGTTATGCCGCCCTTGCCTTCGACTTTCGCTATTTTGGTGAGAGTGGCGGGAATCCCCGCAACTACGAGTCTCCTGTTGCCAAAATTAGAGATATTCAAAATGCTGTCACTTACCTGCAAACGGTAGATGCAGTAGATGCTCAACGCATTGGAGGTTTGGGCATTTGTGCTAGTGCAGGATACATGGCTGTTGCAGTGTCCCAAGACTCACGCATTCAATCATTTGTGGCGATCGCTCCTTGGCTTCATGACAGTAGTCTCGTTGAAGTCATTTATGGAGGAGCGTCTGGAGTTGCAGCGAGGGTAGAAGCTGGACGTGCTGCCAGACGCAACTTTGAGCAAACGGGAACGGTTGAGTATGTTCCTGCCATCAGCACCACCGATGAAAATGCAGCTATGTTTGGCGAATTTGACTACTATCTCAATCCAGAACGAGGGGCGATCGCCCAGTGGGGGAATCAATTTGCAGTGATGTCATGGGTAGAATGGCTAACGTTTAGCGCGATGCCTCAAGCCAGCCAGATTAACGTGCCTACTCTATTCGTTCACAGCAGAGAGGCTGCTATTCCTGCGGGTGCTGAACAATTTTTTGCCAATGTTTCCGCTCCTAAGAACTTTGTATGGCTGCCAGGAACCCAGTTTGATTTCTACGATCAAGAGCCTACCGTTAACCAGGCTGTACAGGCAGCAGTTAGCCACTTGAATCATTCTCTTTAAACTTGAATGGATTAATTATTTATCGGAGATTAAAGCGTATGGCATTGAATCGTCGTCGCCTTCTAATTGTAAGTACTGCTGGTATTGCCGGATTGCTTGCCGCAGCAACTTCTTCACTTGCTCAAAATCAGATATCTTCAGGAGAAAAGCCAATGGACGGCATAGAAATCACAAACGTAGTGAACCGCATTGCTATCATGTCAGACCTACGGGACTGGGAAGCAGTACGGGATTGTTTCACTGAACAGGTAAACGTTGACTACACCTCATTAGCAGGCGGACAACCCGAAGCGATCGCGGCTGATGCCCTTGTAGAGCGTTGGAAATCGGTTTTTGAAACTACGTTCAAAACGACGCAACATCTGCTTGGTAGCCACTCCATCACAATCAATGGAGACACAGGAACTTGTGTCTCCCAATTTCAGGCACATCACATTCCCCTTGATTCCACCAAAGACCCTTGGACACTGGGCGGTTACTATAGTCATGAACTTGTGCGTCAGAATAGTCAGTGGTTGGTGAGCAGAATGAAAATGGTTTGGACCTGGGAGGATGGTCAACGACCATTCGCGTGAAGTGCAAGAGGGCTAACAACCGCGCTGCACCGGAACGTACAAATATAGTCGGTTGAGTTGCAAAAGTTGTCTGCGTCCGGTGAGCGCGACCGTTATGCGTTTAGTCCTCGGTTGGGGTGCAGCCGTAAGCTTATCTGTTTGTGCTCAAAGGGTATTCAGAGAAAGGCTGGATAGCAAAAACGTAGAAGCACCCTTCCCTTTCCGGTGAAGTTATAATTTTCCTAAGGGCAGAGAGGTACAACTAGCTATGTCAGACCTTGAGCAAATTGAAGCAGCGATTCTTTCATTGTCATCCACTGAGTTTGAGCAGTTAAGGCTGTGGTTTCTTGATTTAGACTACGAACGCTGGGATAAACAGATAGAGCAAGATATTGAGGACGGTAAATTAGAGGCATTTGCTCAGGAAGCGATCGCTGAGTTTGAAGCGGGTCATTGCCGAGAAATTTGATGCACTATACAACCCGGAAGTTTTGGCAATACTACAACGAATTACCTGAAAGTGTTCAACGAACGGCGGATGAGTGTTACGAGTTGCTCAAAGTTGACCCATCTCATCCATCCTTACATTTCAAGAAGTTGGGCAAGAAGTATTGGTCAGTTCGAGCGGGATTAAGTTATCGAGCTTTGGGTGTTGAAGTCGAGAATGGTATTTCCTGGTTTTGGATTGGAACACATGCGGAATATGACAAGTTGATTGGCAAGTTATAGCATGGCATACCCATTCAAATGCAACGGTCAGCCCGAAGTATTTTTTGCTTCGTTTAAAGTTTCCTGCTCCCATTCACGTTTATCTGTATGCGTAATATGAAAGGAGACGGAAAATGATAAACTTTGAAATTAGCGATATTAGAAAAATGACAAAGATGCTTGCACCGACAGCAGACTTTGATAGTTCTTTTACTTTTTATTACGACGAAACAAATAATATTAGGAAATTCTATGTAAGAGAAGTAGACTTTAATTCCTCTTTTAATTCAAACTTTGTTTTAGGTGGTTTGGTTTATGAAGGAACACAACCCAAGATCAAATCCTTATTTGATGGGTTTAACTTACAAAATAATATTAAAGAAGTAAAACTTAAGCATATTGCTAAGGGTAACTTTCTTGACTGTTTGAAATCTGAAGAACTGAATTGCTTCTTAACATACCTCCTAGACAGTGATTTGTACATCCATTATTCAAGTCTAAACATCCTTTACTGGTCTATTGTCGATATTGTTGATTCTGCAATTGCGAACTCAGAAGTAGCAATGCAATTGGGACTAGATTTCTCAAATTATCTCAAGAATGACCTGTACAAACTTGCGAAGCTCGAAATTGAATCGGTAATCGAATTATTTTATAACTCCGAGTATCCGAACCTTAAAAAAGAAGCAGTTTTAGAATTCATTGAAAAATTAACTTCAATATTTGACGAATATATCGATACAGCAGAATTCCATTTTGGATTGGAATCCCTTAGGCAAATACTCAAACAGGCAGGGAAAAAAGATTCACTTCCGCTCGTGATGGATGAAGAGAACTATATTCTGATAGAGGACTTTTCGCAATTTTATTTAAGACCTATATATTTGTTTGAAAATTCAAATCACATTTTCGACAATGAAGTAGCTATTTCGGAAATCCTTGCCAATCACAGGATCATTAATGACAACAAAGAGATCAAAAATTATTCTTTTGTTGATTCACAAAGTAACTTGTTTGTTCAAGTTTCAGATATTTTTGTTGGTTTAATAGGTAAACTCGCTAATTACATCAATACTAATTCAGCAGAGAAAATAATAGATGACTTAAATTCATTATCTGATAAGCAACTGAATAACATTAATTCACTTATAGACCTGCTCAACAAATCTCATAGCAGAAATATCGCTTTTTTGCATTCGATTGACAGTTATGAAGAGTTAACAAAAATGAATTTAATACGTGAAATCAGAGATAAAAACCACGCATAACGTTCCGGTTGGAGCGGACTGGCAAAGTCTGTTGGTGTTGTTGCAAAAGTTACTTGCAGCCGCTCAACCGGAACGTTGGGCTGCTTCATACCCCGGCTGGGACGGTACAGCAAGGTATTGGCTGAAATTGGCAATAAGCACAAACTAAGGTTATTTGTGGTGCGCTGCATTTAACTGGATTACTACACTCACAGCAAGCAACTACCCAAGCCAAACAAAAACGTACTTTCAGTTCGTTCCTCTAGCCTCACACTCTTCATACGATTTGAGACGTACTTTTAGTTCGTTTTGAGTCGCATGAGTTTTGGAAAATATGAGGAAGCCAAGCAGCTTTTTGGCGATAGAGTGCAAACCCTCCGAAAAGAAAGAGGAATTACACAAGAGCAACTTGCAGAGTCTATCAATAAATCCGTTGAGCATATTAGCTATATAGAGCGTGGTGAGCGTGCTCCATCTTTCGAGACGATTCTAGATATCGCTGAAGCTCTTAAAGTATCAGTGCCATATTTGATGAACGTCACTCCTCAAGTTGAAATCAGCACTAACTTTATTACTGATTTACAAACTCCAGTCGTTCCTCCTTCTCTTGTTCAACCTGTTGAAGAACCAGTTAATACGACGAAGGAACGGCGTTCTGATTTAGAGCGATTGCAGACTGCACTTGAGGCTATACAAGAACTACAGAATCTTGCAAATGAATATGGCATCAATGATGTTTTCCAAGATAACGGAGGAAAAGTCCTTCAAGTATTAATTTTACTTGGCTTGCGTATATCTCCTGGACGAGAAGGAAATGATGCGGTTGATGCAGAAGGCAATGAATATGAACTAAAAACGATTAATAAACTCTTAAGTAGAAGTGTTACGACACATCACCATCTTAATCTTGATATCTTAGCTAAATACCGAGCTGTAAAAGCTTGGTATATTGCTGTGTATGAAGGGATATTATTAAAAGCCGTATATAAAATTGATCCTAGTTCGCTTGAAACTAAGTTTGGCTACTGGGAATCCAGAATACTAGGAGGTATGGAGTCTATCAATAATCCTAAAATTCCTCTAGGACTGATAGAAAAGGAAGGTGAGCAGGTTTACCCAAAACAAGACAACCAACCAACTCAAGGAAAATTACCAATTGAGTAACCTAATTCAAAAAGTTATGGCTAATTGCTTTGTAGTCCTTAAATAAATAGAGTCTTCCTGACGAAGAAGCCTCTCATAAAGAGCAAGAGTGTCATTTGGAGTTTGGGACTTATCTAAGAAACGAAAGGCAGAGGAGGCTAAGTAGGATAGATCCTTTTCAAAAGCTATCCAATTTCTCTCTAATTGTTCTGCTACAAAACCCGTAGTATTTGAGCCTGAAAATATATCTAGGACTTTATCTCCTGGTTCGGTTAAAAAATTTATAAAGAACATCGGTAGTTTTTGAGGAAATCTTGCCGGATGCGGAGAAACGGAAATAGACTTACATAGCTGAATATAAATTGAATTACTTTCAGTATTTGGAATTTCTAATAAGTTGGATGGAATAGCACCTCCATTATCAGTAGAAAAACTCTTACCAATATCGTGACCTGAAGGTCTTTCTTTAGGTTTGTAATACTTCTCAGGATCTGCTTGTAGCTTCTTCATCCGATCAGAATAAGGTACTAAAACATTTCTAACGTTTGCTTTAGGATTGTCAGTTTTTGAAAGCCACCATACCGTATTTACGGAATCTTTTGCCCGAATCTTTCGTTTATTAACCCACTCAATAGGAGAAGGTAGTTTTGCAGGGTTAAACCAGAAAAATTCTTCTGCAAGTCTAAACTCTAATTCATCGCAAAGTCTAATTAAAACCCTGTAGTTGTAGAGAGAACGTACTGGGCGCTTACTTTGATAAGCACCGCCCAAGTCAAGAACAAAGCTACCTGTAGGCTTAAGGATTCGGTAAATTTTCTTACAAAATTCAAACAACCAATCAACGTACTCCTCTTGGTCTACATTCCCATAAGTCTTTTTACGTTGCAGAGCAAAAGGTGGTGAAGTCAGCACCAAGTCAACTGAGTCTGATTCAAGCTGATCTAGGAGTTCCAATGAATCACCGACATAAGCCTTACCATAATCTGTGATATATAGGGGATTTGGAAGAGTCATTATAAAAACGCACTGAAAGTTCGTTCTATAAATATAAGGCTAAAATGAAGATGCAGCATATTTTTTCCACCCAACCCTACAAGCAACTGCATATTCACGCTTTCCGCCAGCAGCCCAACACTGCGCTGCAACGGACGGAACAGAGGTTATCGGTGAGAGTTCAAGTTTGTCTGCCGCCGTTAAGCTTCACCGTTGGGCTGCATTGAATGGCTGGTTAGGACAACACCTTGAAGCTGTCTGCTAGCAAGTAGTGATTTCAGCGGTCATTTTGCCGGATGTATTCAATTGCAACAATTAGCGCATCTAGCATGACTTCGTAGCTCTGATCCGTCGAACGGTTTAGGGTCATCAGGTCTTGCTGTTCTCTGGTAATAAAACCGTTTAGGGTCATCAGGTCTTGCTGTTCTCTGGTAATAAAACCGTAGATGGCTGCATTGACCATCCGCATCACATCGATCAAAGCATCTTCACTCAATTTGTATAATTGCAGCGATTGTTGAAAGAAGTGTAAAGAGTTTTGAATGATTTCCGCTTCCTCTGGATCAGTAGGTCGCATTTGGTATTGCGTCATCACGGCATAACGAGCAGGATACCGTTGGGCAAAGTCGCGGGTTGCTTGTGCCCCGATACGGAGTAAGGTACGGGGTTCCGTGATGTCGATCATTTGGCTTTGACAGTCCGTCAAATAGTTGCTCCAGATTTCTAAGGCTACGGCACGGCGTAACCCTGTGTTGCCGTCCAAGTGTTTGTAGATGGCAGGTGGCTTAACCCCTAGCTCCCGTGCAACTCGATTGACACCCAATGCCGATTCCCCTTCTCGATCGAGGCAAGCGATCGCAGCCTGAACCAAATCTTGCGGTGTTAAAGAATTTTCTTTGAGCGGGCGACCCATAGATCATTAGTTAACTAAATTAACTAAAAGTGAATATAATTAACTTTATCAGAAATACCCTGGTTGACTCTCATGGCTAACCTGACCTTTACCCCTGCCCATCAGCTTGCTCAGATGATTCGCGATCGCCAAGTCTCGGCAGTGGAAGTACTCGACGCTTACCTGGCTCAAATCGCTCAGCATAACTCGAAGCTGAATGCCATCTGTACCCTTGACGAAGAAAATGCTCGTAACAGAGCCAAGCAAGCAGATGAGGCTTTAGGGAACGGAGAAATCTGGGGCGCTTTACATGGAGTACCAGTCACCATCAAGGATATCTTTGAAACAGCAGGACTCCGCACCACAGCAGGATATATTCCCCTCAAAGATTACATTCCCCAGCATGATGCAACCGTCGTTTCAAGGTTGCGCTTAGCAGGAGCAATTATTATGGGCAAAACCAACATGGCAGAATTGGCAGGAGATTACCAAAGCACCAATTCACTCTTTCCAAGAGTGAATAATCCCTGGAATCTTGACTATACTCCAGGGGGAAGTTCTGGAGGCAGTGCTGCTGCTGTTGCTGCTGGACTATCGCCTTTGGATTTAGGCAATGATATTGCAGGTTCGGTTCGTCAACCTGCTCATTTCTGCGGTGTCTATGGGTTAAAACCAACGGATCGCCGAATTTCTACAGCAGGACAAATTCCAGAAGTCCCTGGGATGCCAGTTTGTATTCGACAAATGATTACCGTGGGCTGTTTTGCCCGATCGCTCGAAGACCTTCGACTCTGCTTTTCGTTGATTGCTGGAGCCGATGACCGTCGCCCCGATGTTCCACCTGTGCCGCTGGATATTCCTACGGGTAAGTCTTTGCAAAATCTCAAAATCGCTTGGATTGATCAATGGATTGAGGTTCCAGTTGCCGCTGAAATTCGAGCCGCGATGCAAGCTGTGAGGCAAAAACTGGTTCAATCCAATATCCAAATTGACCCTTGGCTGCCCCAAGACTTTGACCTTTCCCACATCCTGAATCTGTACGGACGATTGGCAGCCTACATTAACATCTACGCTCAACCTGTAGACCGCTACAACGTTCGCCGTAGTTTAACTCAAATCTTTCGTACCGCTACTCAAGGCGATCAGTCGCTACGTAAGTTAGGTGATTTTAGTCGTCTTCTCCCAGAACTGTTAAATCCTAGTTTAAAGGGATATTTCGAGACATTGACTGAACGTGATCACTTGACGGCTCAACTTGATAGAGCACTGGAGCCGTGGGATGTCTGGCTGACCCCAGTTGCTGCGACTGTGGCGTTCACCCATTGTCCTGCGTGGAGTGCGATTGATATTGATGGTAAAGCCTATCCTCACGCCGTTGCCAATGGAGCTTACACAATGCCGTTTAATTTGAGCGGACATCCTGCTGTGATCATCCCGATTGGACAAACTCAAACTGGATTACCGATTGGAATGCAAATTGTGGGTAAACGGTGGCGTGAAATGGAATTGTTGGCGATCGCTCAAGAACTCGATAAAGTGGTTGGCGATTTCCGCAATCCATTGGACTATTGAAATCAGCGTGAGTTGCCATACAGCCCAACACTGCGCTGCAACGGACGGTATAAATATCCTGGCCAGGAGTGCGAAGGTTGTCTGCCGCCGTTGAGCTTCACCGTTAGGTGTCAACCAGGAGTAAAGCATGAGCTACAGTCAGGAACCTCAGCCCACAAGAGAAGTACAGTACACGGTTACTGTCGATGCAGAAACGGGAGCAGTCACGCTATCGTCCCAATTCTCAAGGGAAGAGATTAATAATCGTATTCAAGAATTTTCTCAAGAGACTGGAGAAGAAGAAGAAACGCAAGAGGGACTATTCCCAATCAGGAAAATTTGGTGGTGTGTCAGTTGTCAATCAGGTGTGAGAAGGAGTGTAAAAGCATATACCGAGGTAGATGCGGGCTTTGGAGTGTGCGGAGTTCAGTCTTTTGGTGTGAGCAGAGGCAAATGCCCAGGAGATTGATTTAGGAAGTACTTCGACTGCCAAGCTATTCCTATAATTTGGTAGCCTATACATAGGGCAATTCGTAGGGCAAAACTTTCGGTGTAAAGGGGTGTTGCAAGTTTGTATTATGAGGATTTATTTTGATATGTGCAGTTTGCAACGCCCGCTTGATACCAAGACGCAAATTCGAGTCGCTGTTGAAGCTGAGGCTATTCTCAATGTCATTGGACTATGGGAAGCTGGACAGTTTGAATTAGTGTCTTCACAAGCCTTGATGTTTGAAGCTGAACAAATTACGCCCTCTCCAAGAAAAGCGTATGTTTTAGAGGTGTTATCGAAGGCAAACTTATTTCTTCAACCAAATAAGCAAATCGAAGAACGAGCGCAAGTGTTTGTCAACTCAGGTATCAAACCACTTGATGCATTGCATTTGGCCTTTTCAGTTGAGGCAGAAGTAGATTATTTCTGTACATGCGACGACAGATTTTTGAGACGGGCTAAAGAAGTTGATACTTTGCAGACCAAAGTTGTTTCTCCTCTTGAACTGATTACGGAGCTATCGCAATGAGCAGTCAAACGAAGTCCTTGAGCGAAATTACGCAGCAAGCAATTCAAGTGCTATCTAAAGAAATTGGCATTGCAAGTACAGTACGTTTTCTAAATCAGTTTTCAACCGGGTATGGCAACTATACAGAAGAACGCGAAAGTCTATTCAAAGACTTAACATTAGATGAGATTTTGAAGCGTATGCAAGACACCTAACATAGCCTCTGAGGAGGATGGGGTCAAGTAAGTTTTTGAGTCTTTTTCAGTTGGCTTCTCGGCTTTTGAAACTTAGACAAACGATTGTAGGTTGGTTCTGAAAATGTGCATAATAGTATGCTTCAGAATCAACCATTCGTTCCTATTTTTGTTGCATTTTCTACCTCTTTAATCTTTCCTACTTTATCTCCAATAAAAACTGAATTTCCTTCTCAAATTGCCCCCAGCAACTTTACAATTGGCGAACCCTTACGCTGTAATGCTGCAACATACTTCGCCTCATCATATGGCTCTCGATTCTTCCAACAACCAAACAGAATCCGTATCCACTTGAACGCTAACGACCGCATCGCTGCTGGATGAGAATTGCCCTTGGCTCGCTGCATTCGATAATAGGCTTGTGCCCAAGCACAATGATGTCGGCTTTGATTGACCCACTCTACAAACGTCTGTCGCAAGAAGATCGGACAACTCCATCGCCAATGCACCCAATTCTTCTTGCCACTACTCTCTCTAACAGGGGCAATGCCAAAGTAACACATCATCTGCTGGGCACTGTCAAAACGCGATCGCTCTTCCCCAAAGGCTGCAAGTAATCGGGGAGCCAGATGTTCTCCAGCACCAGGAAGGGCTGCAAACCAACCTGCATCGGGAAGTGCCGTGAAACAACGATCGATCTTGAGCGTCAGTTCCGTTAAGCGTAGGAGTAACGGCTTTAACTGACCGATCAAGGTTTGCACGAGCCATTGCATCGGTTCGACAATGCCTGGGTCTTCGGTTAAGGAAATGCCAGAGGCGGCAATTTGTGCAATCCGACGAGTGATGGCACTACGACGAATCACTTGATGAGAGCGGAAAAACTGAGTTAATTCCTCTGGGGGCGCCGCTTGAGCGTCCTTGAGCGTGGGGTAACGTTCAACAAAAGCGCAAAATACCTGAGTATCCTTGTCCTCAAACCAATCCAACACTTGAGGATAGTAATTCTTCAGCGCAGCAATCCTGCGATTGCTCAGACGGACCTTCTCACCGACCAACATCCGTCTGGATTCAACCCACTGCCTTAATGCTCGCATCTGAGCACTTTCCGGCTGCCAGGCTGGAAGTTTGTCCTGGTGCTTTTGCAGCAGTTCGACCAGGATGCGGGCATCAATTGGGTCTGACTTGGCACGAGACGGCTGAAAGGCTTTGCGGTAGTTGGAAACGGTGCGTGGGTTGATCGGATAAAGCACCAAGTTTTCGTACTGGCAGAGCGCATAAATCAGTGGACCGCGCTTCTGCTCTAAGCACACTGCCAACAAAGCATTGCCGTATCGCTTTCGTAATCCCTTGACCCAAGCAGCAATGGCATCCGGTTGTGCGCCAATGACAGACTCTTCTATTTCACCTGTGGTGCAATCGTAAAGATAAATGTCGTGTTTGCGGTCAGACCAATCAATCCCGATGTAGGCAGCGTACACGTTCTGATTCATGATGTTATTCTCGAACTACAGTTGGTGATGCAACTGGGACTGCTTCTGCTCAGGCGAAAAGATTATGGCAGGTGTAGTCGCACCGTCCTCTGAGGATTCGTTATCGAGAGAAGCACAGGGTGGGGCGAGTCGATATGTTAGTAGACATCAAGTGTCACGCGATGCATGGTCGTCTCCCACCCTGTCTCCCAGTCCTGAGGCTGAGCTTACACCCTCTGCTTCAGTCCTGTCCCCCCATAAAGGCGCAAACGCCCAGAAGGGGGTCTGTTGAGACAGTAGTTTAAGGCAAACTATGGTGTGTGAAAGCACCCAGAAAGTGATCGGTAGGGGCGATTGTGGAAGGCGATCGGTGGGTGGTGAGAGGATGAGTGGATGAGGGCGATCGGTGGCGGCATCCAGCTAACACGTCATGGCAGCGGACTGCTAGTTCAAGCTGGTGGTGTGGCATAGTCCCTGACAGCCGCTGCACTTCACCGTTAGCTGGCTTCGCTTCTGGGTTGGGACGTACCCAAAGCCTACTAATTGAATCTTGGTATCGTATATCACTGGCTCAGGTTTGGATTTCCCGATTCAGCAGCAATACTTGTATCCTTGCCAACCTTTGGATAAGCTGTTGACCAAGCATCTATGGCAGTTTCATGAAATTTGAAATTCCTACACCGCTTGGATTTACGGTTAGAACATCTGAGGAGTATTGGCAACGGCTGATCATCAAGCATCCTGATATTGAGGAGTTGGAGGATTTTGTTCGATTAGCTCTTTCTACACCAGACGAGGTTCGACGCAGTAGCCGAGATGCAGGAGTATTATTGTTTTATCGGGTACGGCGAGAAGAACGTTGGGTTGTTGCGGTAGCACGACGCTTAAATGGAGATGGGTTCTTAATCACTGCTTACCAAACTGATGCCATTAAAGAGGGGGAAACAGTGTGGCTCAAATAAAGGTATTTTATGAACCAGAAACAGAGCTGTTAAG
This sequence comes from Thermocoleostomius sinensis A174, assembly GCF_026802175.1. Taxonomy (NCBI): domain Bacteria; kingdom Bacillati; phylum Cyanobacteriota; class Cyanophyceae; order Oculatellales; family Oculatellaceae; genus Thermocoleostomius; species Thermocoleostomius sinensis. The sequence goes on from NZ_CP113797.1 coordinate 1,702,860, forward strand.
CGTATTTTGGCAAGTTCCACGAAGAAGCCAAGTTGCGACAGAACTTGGAGATGGGGTGGTTTTGTTCAAGGATGGGGTGAGTGGAGAGCCAATTGGTTTAGAAATACTGTCATATCGTCCTGGAGACGCTCGCTTTGATGCTGTCAGTGTTGAGATAGGACGGGTCGGTTCGATGCAACCAGCCAGCTAACACTGCGTGGCAGCGGACGGATAAAAGTTACTGGTGCTGAGTTTAAGGTAATCTGCCGCCGCTGCACTTCACCGTTAGCTGGCTCTATCACGTCTGTGGGACATGCACAAAGCTTCCCTGTTCTCCGAAAGCTCAAGCTAAATTAATCTCGTTAACAAGTTGTAAAACGCTGTTATACAAAGGTTCTGCAACCCAAAATCCAGCTTCATTAATCAACGCATCCAATAGCGGTCTCACCTCAGCAATCAAGCCTTTACTTTTCGCTTCGACTAAGATTCCCAAGATACCTGTGTAGCGAAGATTCAGCCTGCTAGCAACTAACCGACCTCGGCGTTCATCAATTAAAACTTGATCAGCTTGAATCTCGACTGCTAGAGCGATCGCTTCTGCTTCTCCAATATCAAGTTCACTACTCAGTGCTTCGACAAGGGTGCAATCGCTAACAGCACAAGTTTGAATCCAGTCAAAGGTTTGTACTTCAGTCGCACCTGCAACAGAAAAATTGGGGTCAGTTAATTCTCGATAAACAGCTTCGGGAATAAAAACCGTTCCATACAGTTGATTAAGAAGATGAAGATGATTGATTGCAGCAAGGTTGTTGATGGGTGATGTGTCACTGACGACAATCACAATCTGCCCATCTCCCGCAGGTTTTGAATATCCTGCTCAAAATCCTCTACTCCATAATGTACTGGGATATGGCGGCTGGCGAGTAGGTGCTGAAAGGCAACACGGTGCATTCCCGCAAAACGACTGGCTTGAGCAAGGGTAAGCTTTTCCTGTTGAAAGAGCATAATAGCAATTTCCTGACGCATTTCAGCCTCAGTCATGCGAGTTGCAGTTAAAATTTCGTCAGGGACAATAACGCTCATGGCTAAATTCCTCGCTGCTACTCCTACTATTTTATGCTTCTAAGGCAGCAAATGTCTGTGTTCCGCCCGAGCCAGCTAACACTGCGTTGGTGCGGACGGTAAAGGGGCGATCGGTTGGTATAGTAGAGTTCTGCCGCCGTTAAACTGTGCCGTTAGACCTCCAAGTAGTGAAATTGTTTTTCAAACCGTAGTTTTATGGCTTTTAGTGAAAAGACAAAGTTGCTCGCGAAACATAAGTCGGCATTCAGATGCTGTCTCTGCCATAAGCCCTTTGTGGAGATTCACCACATCACTCCTCAAGCAGAGGGTGGAGCAGATAAACTAGATAATGCTGCTCCTTTGTGTTCTTCCTGTCATGATCTTTACGGAGGTAATCCAGAGAAGAGAAAGACGATTCGGCAGATGAGGGATTATTGGTGGGATTTGATTGAGAGGAGACGCAAAAACCTTACAGAAACACTCGACATAGACAAATTCTGCGAAGTTTCAACAGATAAAAACTGGGAAGGAGTACTTCGGTCAAAAGGAATTGCGCTCTATCATGCAGTGTTTGAAAAGGAAGGTTTTGACGATAGTGTTGGGCATATCCACAGGTTGCTCAAAAGCGCTCAGGATAATACTCCCAACCAGAAAAGATTTCTCTTTCTTGATATAGATGGTCATAGGAATGAAAATGGAGGGTTTGATCATGATATGTACGAACTTCAACGACATTTTTTGTTGGGTTTTCTAGCTCCGTACTTCACTGAGATCCATATGCCTTTAGGGGTTATTAAAAATGAGAAGGCACAGAAGAATGATATTCCAGAAAGAATTGAGATTTTTGAAGACCTAAATCAGGAATCCATCAATGAAGCAATTGATAAAGGTGTATCTAGTATTTGGGTTGCAGATAAAGATAAATTGATGACATTTGAATAATGTTGATTGCAAAGAGGTCTAACAATCCCGTTGCACGCCGACCGTATCGAGACCCTTCGTTGAGTCCGAGAGGTTACTTGCTGCCGCTGAAGGGAAACGTTAGCTGGCTTCGTTTGGTGGGGTGGGGCGTAGTTGTCAATTTGTCTGTGAGATTTTGTCTGTGAGATGCCATGGTTCTTCGAGAACGATCGCAGCAAGCAAATCATCGTGGCGTTATCTAAATTTTCATTAGATGGAAAAGTAGCTTTAGTGACGGGAGCAGGGCGAGGACTTGGGCTAGAAATCGCTAAGTTACTTGTCGAGATGGGTGCGTGCGTCATCGTGAATGGACGAGATCCAGAACGGCTTCATCAAGCAGTCAAGGTAATCAAATTAATAGGCGGTGCAGTTTCTCCACTCCCCTTTGATGTCACAGACGAGATTGCTGTTCAAAACGCATTTATTGAAATCCGAGAAAAGTACGGTGGGTTAGATACTCTCATCAACAATGTAGGAATGCGCGATCGTCGTGGATTCTTCGAGTTTGAGATGGATGCAGTCCGTCAACTAATCAATGCTGATTTAATTGCACCCTTCAATCTTTCACGAGAAGCCGCTCGGCTCATGAGGGGAAAAGGCGAGGGGAGGATTATCAACATTACGTCGATCGCGGGGCAAATTGCAGATGCAGGAGATGCTGTTTACACAACTGCAAAAGGAGGACTCGAAGCGTTAACTCGCACACTTGCCGCTGAACTTGGAGCTTTCGGAATTACGGTTAATGCAGTTGCTCCAGGGTTCTTTGCAACAGAGAGTAATGCTGAAGTAGTTGCTGATCCAGACATTGCAGAATGGTTGAAAAAACGAACTTCGCTCGGTCGTTGGGGAGATCCACAAGAAGTTGCAGGTGCAGTTGTGTTCTTTGCTTCACCAGCCGCATCTTACATCACAGGTCAAGTTTTAGCAGTGGATGGTGGCTACCTTGCTCATTTCTGATGTTCCAGCCTAAAATTGCAGTGTAGCCAGCCAGCTAACATAAATCACGTTGCAGCGGACAGTTGAGAGTCTTTTCGTCTAGCGTTCAAAGTCTTTGCGCTGCCGCTGAACGCAATCGTTCGGCGGGAGAGGTTCGTCCCGCGGGAGGCGCGACATGGAGACAGATGCGAGCGACAACCACGGTGCTGCAACCAGCGAGAGGGGTGCCCGCCTCAGGTCGTTCCTGGACCTCGTTCGCGGCCGCCGCTCGACACGCCACTTCCGCCCCGATCCGGTGCCGCCGGACCTCCTGAACGAACTGCTGGAGGCCGCGCGGTGGGCCCCGAGCGGCTTTAACCTCCAGCCGACTCATTTCGTGGTCGTGACCAGCCCGGAGTCCAAAGCGAAACTGTACCCTGCGTGCGGGGAGCAACGCCAGGTGTTGGAGGCCGGCGCGACCGTCGTGTTCACCGGTGACCGGCGCGTCGCCGAGAACCACCTCGACCGGGTCTTGAAACAGGATCGTGAGGCCGGCGCCATCAACGAGGCCTACGAGCAGATGCTGCGGAAGAACGTCCCATTGCTCTTTCACGAGGGGCCGCTCGGGATCAGCCGATTCTGGAAGGCGGCGTTCGAGGCGGTGGCTGGGCAATTCGTTTTCGTCCCTGGGGTACAGGCGGCTCACAAGAGTTTCTGGCTGGGGAAGCAGGTGTGCCTGTCGGCGATGGCGTTCATGCTCGCGGCTCAGGCCGCGGGCCTGGCTAGCTGCCCGATGGAGGGCTTCCGCGAATGCTGGGTCCGGCGGGCGTTGGGCATCCCCTCCGACCAGCTCGTGGTGCTCGTCGTTGCAGTTGGTTATCCCAACGACTCCACCCCGAGGCGAACTCGCCTGCCGCTGGACGGGCGGGTGCATCACAATGGGTGGTGACGAGGGAAGGGCCCAACTTCAGCTGGTCAGCGACATCCGCCGAACCAGGCGCTGCAGCAGACCGGGGTCGCAGGGAGGCGTTTCGTGGATAGTAGGTAACTCGGTGTTCCCGGCTGCTGAGCTGTGTCGTTAGCTGACTTCGTTGTTTGTTGGGTGATGTTCAGAAAGGCTACCTGCTGGTATCTGAGTAGACTGGTTCTTGCGCTTCCGGTATAACTGAGGTATAACCAAAGTGTAGAACTTACAGCTAAGGTCACTATGAAAACTGCGATTTCGCTTCCAGATTCAGTGTTTGAACAGGCGGAAGCACTCGCTCAGCAGTTAGGGTTGTCGCGTAGCGAGCTTTATACAAAAGCGTTACAGGCGTATTTGAAAAGGTACAACCGCGATCAAATCTTGCTCAAGTTGAACCAAGTTTATTCTAGAGAGTCCTCTGAACTTGATCCAGTAATGGCAAGAATGCAGTTTATGTCCTTGCCCCGCGAGGATTGGTAATGTATCGGGGAGAAATTTGGTGGGCGAATTTACCCAATCCAGTAGGTTCAGAACCCGGATATCGCCGTCCCGTCTTAGTGATTCAAGATGATACTTTCACTCAAAGTCGTATTAGAACAATTATTGTTGTCATCATTACCTCAAATGTCCAGTTGGCAGAAGCGCCGGGCAATGTGCTATTACCTCGTGAGGTATCCGGTTTACCGAGAGATTCCGTTGTAAATATCTCTCAGATTTTCACAGTTAATAAAACATTCTTGGTTGAGCGTGTTGGTGCGTTACCCGATTATTTACAGGAGGAGGTAGATGAAGGTTTACGAACAATTTTGTATCTCTAGCGACACCATCTGACAAGTCGCTGCACCGGAACGCTGCAAGCTGGTTGGTTGAGTCACAAAAGTTATCTGCGTCCGGTGAGCTTGGTCGTTTAACACGATGTGTAATTTTCAAACAAGGAACTTTATGATAATAGTTCAATCTCCTAATACGATTCCAAACACTCCCCACGTTTCTGTGCGCGACTGGTCAGTTCAGTGGCGATCGATCGCCCAAGATTGGCGCTGGTTCTTTACATTCATTGCCATCGGCAGCTTCAGCAGTGCCATTGCGGTCATAGCCTGACGATAGGAATTGTCTGGCGACTGCTGAGTAAGGTGGCAACTTGGACGATCGCCCTCACGCTGGTGCATCTCTGGTTTGTCCGCTGCTTGTCGGATCACCATAAGGCTCCATGAATGTAAACCGTCTTGTAATGTATGACTATCTGTCGTTTGACGCCGTGGATCATCTTAGACAGGATGGGAAATGAATTTGTGTGCTGAATGAGAGGAGATTACTTTGAAACGGTTATTGTCACGGTTATTGTCAATTGTTTTACCGACGATCGTTTTGATGACAGTTCTGCTGGCTGGGGTATTTGTCCCTCCAGCCTTAGCGGATGCCGACATTGCCAGCGGAGCAAAAGTCTTCAGTGCGAATTGTGCGGCTTGTCATATCGGCGGTGGAAATCTAGTAAATGCGACTAAAACGCTGAAGAAAAGTGACTTAGAAAAATATGAAATGGCATCGCTGGATGCGATCAAAACCCAGGTCACGAATGGTAAAGCTGCTATGCCTGCCTTCAAAGGACGGCTAACCGATCAACAGATCGAAGACGTAGCGATGTATGTTCTAGACCAAGCAGAGAAAGGCTGGTAACAGCCACTCTGTTGAAAGCGCATAGGAGAATCGATCGGGCATAGTTCACAATTCTCAATTTTGAGTCCGTGACATCCCAAATTTGATTCTCCGTGCGTTCGTATTGTTGGTTTAACGTTTCTTGAGAAAAACAGATTCTTACTCGTCGCTGCCGGTTACTTTATTCACCAAATCCTTAGCGCCTTGTACAATTCCGCCTTCTTCAGGATGTTCTTCAAAATATTCATTGACTTCTCTCTCGTATTCTTTCTCAACACCCATTTTGGGATCTTCGGTAATTTCAGTCGCTTCTTTGTACGCTTCCTGCCGGTCCTTCATCGATTGATCTTTTCTAATTTCATTTAAATACTCTTCAGGGGAGGAAACGGCGTAGCTGGGTTGCATAGCCAAGCTAAACCAACCCAACACATTCAGTAAGCTGACGCACATAATCACAAGAAAAGCTTTGCGAACCACTTGCCATAGAGAAGACATAACGTGTTGCATACAGAAAACTCCTAATAATTCTTGAAATCGCGTAATTTGGCAGCTTGTTTAAGCAATAAACAGCAATCCACTGTGCATAAACGGTATGAACCGATACAGCGCTAGACAGGATTTTATGGAGCTACCTAGTCTAAAACGTCTACCTCAAGACACATCTTTTTTCTTAAGGTTTTTTAACTAGCCACAACCGTTGTTCAATGTCTTCAGGATCGGTTCGATCTTCGTAAATCAGCGTTAGTTCGTACCCCCGTCGCCGCAATATTTTCTTGGTCAGTTCTTCGGGATTGAGTAGGAAAATGGGATCATAGGCTTCGGCTTGCTTGAACTTAAACTTCTTTGGCTCTAGCGATAGCATTAGTTTGACATCGGGATCAAGCCAGTTGCTGAACGCTAGCGTGTCGGTCGGAGAACCATCACTCAAAACGATCGGGTTGTCCGTTCGGTTGATCATCTCGCTGACGATTGGATAGTAGCTGCTGCGAGGAACACTTTTGTTCCACCATACTACCGATTGCGAACTGACAATGGCAGCGGCAATGCCGTTAAAAACGATGAACACCATCACCATCCACCAAGCCTTCTGCTTCCAGTTTTTTGTCCAAACGGCTTGGGTAGCAAACAGGTAGGCTAGCGCAATTTGAATGCCCGTAAAGTAGGGAAACAAGTACCGAATCCGCAGCGATCGTCGTCCGCCCCAAATCAGATCTGGCAGCGCCAGCCCCCAGAATGAAACAGCCACTAGAATCAAAATGAAGAGGCTCGATCTTCTGGGAGCATGCCGATAGAGATAGACCAGGGCAAACACAGCCAGCAGCACCATGATGAAATTGGCTCCGCCCAGTTCCCGATTCAGCAACACTTGGCTAAAGCTGAGAAACCAGCGGTTTAGCATATAGTCGAGAGAATACCCTCCAGTGAGTGAAGCGGTTGATTGCTTTACCTTCTCAATATTGATGAAAAATAACGTCACCCATGGGATAAAGCTGAGAAAGGCCAGACTGGCTGTTAGCAAATACGCAAGCGTTGTACGGGTGAAGCGCCACTTTTCCATCACGAAAACGTATAGACCGTGGGCGATCGCCACTAATCCAAACAGCAGTTGCGTATACAGACCCAGCGCTACTGATACGCCGTAGACAGCCCAGCGTTTGCGGGTTGGTTGACGCAAGGCACGCAGCAACAGCGCACTCGACAGCAAAATCATCACCGTCCACAGACTGTAGGGTCGGGCTTCTTGAGCATAGGGAAGATGTAACGGCGAAATGGACACCAAGGCGATCGCCAACCATCCAACTCGGGCCGACTGAAATAACTCCCAACACAACCAGTAAAGACAAGGAAACACGAAAACACTGAAAATAGCGGCTAAACAACGCATCGTCGCCACAGAATGCCCCACCCAGCCTATCCACAAGCGCGACAACATGAAGTAGAGCGGCGCATGTTCTGCCGTGCCCATCAAGGCATTCATTGTGTCGCCCCAGGTTTTTTCCGGGCTAAGCTGTTGATATTGGCGCAGAGTTTCTACGGTAATCACGCTGCCAGTGAAGGTTTCCTCCACCATTTCGGTTCGAGTGTAGCCGAGCGATCGCAACGATGAGTTGACTTCATCGATCCAATACACTTTCTTATCGAGGTTATAGAAGCGAAAAAAAATTCCCAAAATTAACACCCCAATCACGGCAATCCGAAACCAGTTGGGCGATGATTGCATTGTCCAACATTCGCGCCAAACGTTCGGCTTGTGTTCCGGTGGTTGATATTTGGGTTGATTATTTTGTTGATTATTTGGTGGATCACCCAATCGATCGCCCATCACTGCCATACACTACCATCACTACAACACACCAAGACGGCTATCTATCGGTGCCAGGTTGCCTGTTTACTGAGATCCACAAAAGTTTACCGGATTCTGACTAAACAGCCAAATTTAGGCAATAGCATTCCATGGAACGGCATTGGCAATAGCCCATTAGGTAAACACAGAGGTGATCTCACTCTCAACTACAAGAGTCTGGACACTTGCGTCCCGAACCGTCCTCATTCCCCAACCCCTGCGCTTAAACAGGGCGACAGGGTGCTAGATCAACGTTCCGCGCTCACCGTGGCAGAGGAATTGAGGGTGAGGGCTAAAGGGGGTCAGCGGTTTCACAAACACTGTCCGAAGAATTGAATAAAAACACAGTACACTCTAGGTTACACAGTGTTCAACAGGGGCTATGGGTGCCAGTTTAGCTCGATTCAAGCTACCTCATTGGCAGATTTGGTTACAAACGCTAGCGGTTCTGGTATTGCTTTGCCTAGAACTGTTGCTAGACGGCAATATGGGCGAAGTGGGGTGGAATGAAATTGATGTGTTGCCTCTCGCCAGACAGTTTGTGCAGCCGCATTGGGTCGCAAACGATTGGTACTTGAATCAACCAGCGGGGTATCGGCTGTTGTTTCAAGCAACATTTGGTTGGCTGGCGGCCGCGTGGGGATTTTTGGCTGCATCTATTCTAGGGCGGTTGGTTTGTTACAGTTTGTTCGCCTTCGGTTTAGTGTGGCTAGGGCGGTGGTTAGGTCTAACGTTACCCTTACTGTTGCTAGCCTTGATTCTCTATCTGCACAGCGGCTGCGATCGGTTTTTGCTCGATCGCTGTGCCTATGACCAAGGAGCCATTGCCGGAGAGTGGATGGTTGGGTCTTTAGAAGCCAAAGCGGTTGCCTATAGTTTACTGCCGCTGGCGATTGGGTGGCTTTTGGCGGGGCGCTATCGGGCTGCTGCCCTGTTGTTGGGGCTAATGACCTCGTTTCATGTCTTGGTGGGCGGTTGGGCGTTTTTGGTGAGCTTGGGCTGGATTTTGCTACATCGCCGTACCTATCCAAAGTCCAGTGATTATCTTGGTTCCAGTCTTTTGCTCTACATTGCAGCCAGTGGATTTGCCATTCCAGCCGTTAGTCAACAGTTAACCGCAACGCCTCCAACAACTCCGCTAGCTCCCTCTTACATCTATGTGTTTTTGCGGCTAGCGCACCACCTCAATCCCCTATCGTGGTCGTCAGAGGAATGGATTCGTCCGATCGTCTTGCTCATACTATTCGGTGGTTGTGTGGTCGTGTTACACCAGCAGCGGCGATCGGCTCAACCTATGGCTCAAGACCAGATCACCTCAGCGTTCCGGTTGGCATGGTTTGTCGGGATGGCGCTGATTCCATTTGGAGTGGGATTAGTAATTGCGCCGTTCGATGCGGAAGGTCGTTGGCTGCAATACTACCCATTTCGATTGGGCGATGTACTATTGCCCTTGGGAACCTGTTTACTATTGGCCTGTGTGCTGCAACACTCAATTGGGGTTTGGTGGCCGCGATCGTTCCGACTTGCTAGTATTCTGTTGCTTGGACTCAGCCTTGGCTTGGCAGTCCCGAATTTCTATCAGCAAGTTTTGGACGTGGAAGCATTTCCGGCTGAAGTGCAAGGGGTCGATCCTGCTTGGCGAAATTTCACTCGTTGGATTCGTCGCGAAACGCCCAGACAAGCGGTTATTATTACACCGCCAGTTGAGTTCGCCAATTTTACCTGGTTGACCAGACGCCCAACAATCGCCAAGTTCAAGTTTCTGCCACAAAATCCGGCTGGTATTGTGGAATGGCACGAGCGGTTAACAAATTTGGGGGGGGGAGACGCTGTTTGGACAGTGACAACATCAACTACTGATCCTCGCGATGCGATCGAAGACCGGCTGACGGCTGGCTACTATCAACTGACAACAGCGCAAGTGCAAGCATTAATGCAGCAATACCAAGCTAGTTTTTTTGCGACCCAGCGCCAACATCAACTGGATCTACCGATCGCTTATCGTAATCGCGAGTATGTCCTTTATGCCAAAAGATAAGAATTGCAAATTCCGGCGCTAGCATTTACTAAGTTTTGTAACTTCAAGAATTCCTCAAATTTTATGTGTAGCTTTATAAGGAAGCTTGTTCCAGAAGAGTTTCCCAACTCCTGACGGTTGCCTCTGGTATTGGACTATAAACCTGATTAACTGACAAACCTTGCGCCGCCCTCTTGAAGTCCCTTCGCTCTGTGTGAGAGAGGATGGAGGGGTGGAGGGAAAAGAGTGATCAGTTAACCAAATGATGAACTTGTACGCTGTTGACCGCAACGCTGTTTGAAATTTGTCAATCTCCTCTTACAATCTCCTCTTAATTGAAGGATTATTCATGGCTAACGTAGATGCAATGGGTTCCTCGATCGTTGAAATTCAGGAAACAGAAACGACGTTGGTTGTTACCGCCCAAATTCCTGCAATTGCGGCTGAGAATTTAGGCATTCGGGTTGCTCCAAATGCGTTATTGCTTTGGGGCGAACAGATGGAACGAGTCACTATCGAAGGCTACTGCGATTTTTCCTATCCAGCCATAGAATTTCGGAAACTTATTTCGTTACCCCATGCAGTTCAACCGGAAACCGCCAGCATCAGGTTGCAAGCAAATGCACTTGTTCTGACATTTCTTAAATAATTTCCCATCAGGTTTTCGAGCACTTTGTCTAATGTTTGCTGTCTAATGTTTGCCCAGCAACTTGTCGCGCAAATGCTTAATCCGATCGCGCAATTTGGCCGCTTCTTCAAATTCTAAATCTTTGGCGGCTTGTTTCATCTCTGCTTCTAGTTTGACAATTAAATCAGGAATGTTTTCTAAGGGCAGATCATCGGCCTGTTCATAGGCTTGCTCGAGTTCCTGAGCGGTGAGGCGACGAGACACCTCCAGGAATTGAAGAATTGAGTTGTTGGAGCGCTTAACAATCGGTTGTGGAGTAATGCCGTGCTTTTCGTTGTACTCGAGTTGAATTTTGCGGCGACGTTCAGTCTCGCTGATAGCCCGAGCCATGCTGTCTGTGAGATTATCGGCATAGAGAATGGCTTGACCGCGCACATGCCGTGCTGCTCGTCCAATTGTCTGAATCAGCGATCGTTCAGCCCGCAAGAAGCCCTCTTTATCGGCATCCAGAATCGCCACTAGAGAAACTTCCGGTAAATCCAAGCCTTCCCTCAATAAGTTCACTCCAATCAGCACATCAAATTCACCTTGACGTAAATCTTGTAGAATTTCAATGCGTTCGATCGAATTAATTTCGGAGTGTAAATAGCGGACTCGAATAGCTCGCTCTTGCAGATATTCAGTTAAGTCTTCTGCCATTCGTTTTGTTAGCGTTGTGACAAGTGTGCGTTCATTCTTCTGTACTCGCTCTTGCACTTCATGCAACAAATCGTCAATTTGTCCGTCTGTATTGCGTACAAAGATTTCCGGATCAACCACACCTGTTGGGCGAATCACCTGCTCTACCACGCGCCCCGTCCCAGGTACATAGGTTTTAATTTCGTTCTTGCCTTCTCCTACTACATCAAACTTGCCATCCGAGACTTCTAACTCCCAGGTACCCGGTGTCGCTGACACAAAGATACACTGATTGACCTTTTCCCAAAATTCTTCTGATTTTAGCGGACGATTGTCAGCGGCACTGGGCAAACGAAATCCGTGTTCAATCAGCGTCAGTTTACGCGATCGATCGCCATTGTACATGCCTCGAATCTGTGGAATTGTCACATGCGATTCATCAATTACCAGCAGCCAATCTTTGGGAAAATAATCGATCAAGCATTCGGGTGGTGAGCCGGGTAAGCGTCCTGCTAAGTGTCGGGCATAGTTCTCTACGCCGTTGCAGTAACCCACCTCTCGCAGCATCTCTAGATCGTAACGAGTGCGTTGCTCCAATCGTTGTGCTTCTAGTAATTTATTATCTTTTTCAAGTTCTTCTAAGCGGTCTTTTAACTCTTGTTCGATCGCGTTGCAGGCTTCCTCTAGGCGATCGTCTGGCGTAACAAAGTGACGAGCCGGATATACATTCAAGGCATCCATACTTTGCAGCGTTTCTCCAGTGATTGGATCGATGTAGCGAATGGCATCAATTTCGTCACCAAAGAACTCAATCCGAATAATTCGATCTTCATAAGCTGGGCCAATTTCCAGCACATCTCCTTTGACGCGAAACTTACCGCGCCCCAAATCTAAATCATTGCGCTCGTATTGCACCGAAGCTAGGTCGCGTAAAATCTGCCGCTGATCGACTTCCATGCCCACTTTGAACGGAATCGACGCATTCAAATATTCTGACGGAATCCCCAAACCGTAGATGCAGCTAATCGACGCCACTACAATTACATCTTTGCGTTCAAACAGCGATCGAGTAGCCGAGTGCCGCAACATGTCGATCTCGTCGTTGATCGATGCGGTTTTTGCAATATAGGTATCGGTGACGGGAATGTAGGCTTCCGGCTGGTAGTAATCGTAATAGCTAATGAAATATTCAACAGCATTGTCAGGAAAGAACTCGCGCAACTCGTTGCACAACTGGGCTGCTAGGGTTTTGTTGTGGGCCAACACAAGGGTGGGTTTGCCAACGTTCTGAATTACCCGTGCTACAGTGTGGGTTTTTCCAGTTCCCGTTGCACCTAGTAAGGTTTGATATTGCTGTCCATCCTGAATATATTTCGTCAGTTTTCTAATCGCTTTGGGCTGATCGCCAGTCGGTTCAAAGGGCGCTTTAATGTTGAACTCTGACATAGTGGGTGTGGGGCGTTGGAAGGAAAGCGTTCGCAGTGAGCTATTGTCGATCGTAGCGATTTTTCCCTGACTTTGCTGTGCAGGCGATACCAACTTGCAAGACAACTTGCAAGATATGATGGCTACAGTGCTCCGTTCATAAATTTTATTGCTTAGTTCCTAGCACCGATGTTGATTTCCTCTACCGTTTCCCCCCCTTCTCTCGAAGAGTTTATGAACTGTCCAATCGATCGGCTGAAATGGATTGATGGGCATCTTATCGAAGAAGTGCCACTGACTAGCAAAACTAAACGCATTCAGGCAAGACTTGCTCGCCATTAATGATTTAATCTCCTAAAAACGTGCTGTTCTACTTTTATTGCCGAATCTATTAAAGGTATGCGTTGTTTTACGGCTTGGTTTCTTAAAGTCTGGTCAACTATCATGACCTTCGGTGTTGGGTTAATCAGAAGGTTGAGGACTACAGCGCTGACTGCTTGGGTACGGCGAGGATTGGCGATCGGGCTGGCAATGGGGCTGGCAATGGGACTAGGAAGTTGTAGCATTGGGCAAATGCGATCGGCGGAGGCACGAGTGCCGCAGATTGTATCAGCCACATCCAGTGATCCCTCTACATTTAACTACGCGCTGAATGATTCGCTTTACTCTAACGCGGTCTTCAGCTTGATTTTCACCGGACTGCTCGAAACTAATGGTGTCACGGGGGATCTCGAACCCGGATTAGCCGAAGCCTGGGAGGTGGCTCCGGACAACAAACGCATTGTGTTTACCCTGCGCGAGGGGTTGCGATGGTCGGACGGAGAACCACTGACAACGGATAATGTGGTGTTCACGTTCCAAGATATCTACCTGAACGAAGCCATTGCCAGTGGTGTGCGCGATATTCTGCGCATTGGAGACACTGGGGCGTTTCCGTCGGTGCGCAAGCTGGACGATCGCCGCGTTGAATTTGTCACCCCCGAGCCGTTTGCTCCCTTTTTGCGCTACAGCAGTGGTCTACCCATTCTGCCGGCTCATGTGCTGCGCGAGTCAGTCCAGACAAAAGACGCTAACGGCAATCTCAAATTTCAATCTATCTGGACTGCCGACACTGATCCCCAAAAAATTATTGGTAGTGGACTCTACACCATGGAGAGCTATGCCCCTGGTCAGCGCGTGGTGTTTCGCCGTAACCCCTACTACTGGCGGCAAGATGCGCAGGGCAACCCGCAGCCCTATATTGAGCGCATTATTTTGCAGGTGATTAGTTCAGAGGATAGTCAACTGCTGAGTTTTCGATCGGGTGAACTTGACAGTCTCAGCGTCAAGCCTGAACAGTTTCAATTGCTGAAGCTAGAGGAAGAGCGAGGCGGCTATAGCATCTATAACGGTGGGCCAGAGACCGGCAGCCGATTCGTTGGCTTTAACCTTAACAAAGCCAGCGATCAAAATGGCAAGCCGTTTGTTGATCCGATCAAATCGCGCTGGTTTAATACGCTAGAGTTTCGGCAGGCCGTGGCTCATGCTATCGATCGCCAACGCATGCGAGACACCATCTATCAAGGGCTGGGCGAACTACAAAACTCTCCCCTAGATAGCCAAAATCCCTTTTACCTGTCGCCAGAGCAAGGACTAAAAGTCTATGACTATGACCCAGAGCAAGCCAAGCAGTTACTTCAGCAAGCGGGATTCAAATACAACGTGCTAGGACAACTGGAAGATTGGGACGGCAATCCGGTGCGGTTTGTGCTGCTGGTGCGATCGGAAGAAGTATCTCGCGTGCGAGTAGCCTCACAAATTAAGCAAGACCTAGAGGCGATCGGCATTCGCGTAGATTTACAATCCCTCAGCTTTAATTCGGTGATTCAAAAGCTGCAACGCCGCGACTGGGAGGCCTATGTTGGCGGGTTTGGCGGGGGTGGCATTGATCCCCACAGTGGCTACAATATTTGGTCGAGCCAGGGATCGCTGCACCAATTTAATCAAGGGCCCCTCCCGGGAGAACCGAAAATAACTGGATGGGAAGTCTCAGAGTGGGAGCAGGAAATCGATCGGCTGTTTACTCAGGGGGTGCAAGAACTCGATGAAAGCAAACGACGCGAGATCTACAATCGCTTTCAGCAAATCGCCCAAGAACAATTGCCCTTCATTCACCTGGTAAATCCCCTGACGCTCTCAGCCGTGCGCGATCGGATTCAAGGCGTGGAGTTTACCGCACTGGGCGGAGCCTTCTGGAATTTGTATGAACTGAAAGTAGAGGCAGAGTGAGAAGGTATCTTCCCTACCTCGTCCCCAACCTCCCCAACCCCAATCCGAAAATGTATTGGAAAAAATACCCCACCTAGCGAGTACCAGCGATATGATCGCATCGGAATCGCTTGGTTTCCGGGGCACATCGGTACATCACCGAATCCATCCTGCCTGTAGGAGCCGACACAAGCAAATAGGAAGCGATCGGGCTACTTTCCTGAGTTTATTAACGCAAGCACTGAAGGAAAAAGAGATGGCTGAAAATCTATTGGAACAATTACGCAGAATGACGGTTGTAGTTGCCGATACGGGCGACATCAAAGCGATCGAAAAGTTTAAGCCACGTGATGCAACCACGAACCCATCGTTGATTACGGCAGCGGCGCAAATGCCGGAATATCAAAGCATTGTGGATGAAACATTAAAGCAAGCCAAGCAAGATGCAGGGGCAGATGCAAGCGCTCAAGACGTGGCGTCTTTGGCATTCAAGCGGCTGGCAGTAGCCTTTGGCTTAAAGATTTTGGAAATTATTCCAGGACGAGTTTCCACCGAAGTTGATGCTCGCTTGTCCTACGATACGGAAGCCACGATCGCCACAGCACGGGAACTGATTGGACAGTATGAAGCGGCGGGTATCTCTCGCGATCGCGTGTTGATCAAAATTGCATCCACCTGGGAAGGCATCAAAGCTGCCGAAATTTTGGAGAAAGAGGGCATCCACTGCAATTTGACGCTGCTGTTTGGCTTGCATCAAGCGATTGCCTGTGCCGAAGCAGGAGTGACGTTAATTTCGCCGTTTGTAGGACGAATTCTAGATTGGTATAAAAAAGATACCGGACGCGATAGCTACCCGCCTGCTGAAGATCCGGGCGTGTTGTCTGTGACACAAATCTACAACTACTACAAAAAGTTTGGCTATAAGACCGAAGTAATGGGTGCTAGCTTCCGCAATATTGGTGAGATCATAGAATTGGCCGGGTGTGATTTGCTCACCATTTCTCCGGGGCTATTAGCAGAGTTGCTGTCTACCACAGGTGAGCTATCCCGTAAGCTTGATCCCGACAAAGCCGCCGCCTCGGATGTCGAAAAAATCTCGGTCGATCAAGCTACATTCGAGCAAATGCACGCCGCCGATCGCATGGCTTCTGAAAAATTGGATGAGGGGATCAAAGGCTTTGCCAAAGCGCTGGAAACCTTGGAACAGTTGCTAATTACTCGTCTAGAGCGGCTAGAAGGCAACGAAGTGCTTAACCATGCCGCAGAAGATATGTTCCACGTGTATGACCTCGATGGCGATGGCTTTATCACCCGGGAAGAGTGGCTGGGTACAGATGCCGTGTTCGATGCACTTGATGTGAACAAAGACGGCAAAATTACCCCAGAAGAAATGGGAGCAGGGTTGGGAGCCGTGTTCCAGCTTGTGCAAGTCGCCTAAGTTCAGATTGTAGGGTGGGTGCCTGCCCACCTTACTGGACTGATCTGCTCGGCCCTTGAAAAACCATCATGACTGTTGTAAACATATAAACCACAGCTTCAACTTCATGGTTCCACCCACATCGATCGCCAAAATGCAATACAACAACCATTATCAAAACCTCAGTTTTCTGGCCGATAATCAGTCTGTGGCATCGTTAATTAGCCAGTTGCATCAATACTTCAAGGACTCTACAACCTACTGCCAAATCGATCGCTCGACTCTGATGGGGTTGCTAGAAACTGTCGGGCCTGAGCGAGAGCAGGACGTTCTAAATCAAATTCAAAAGCTGGATACGGAGTTGGCTCTGTTAGAAGTGCTACAAAATTCTCTATCGATTGCCGATCGCATCATTCACACGAAATCGGCAATTACACAATTTGGGTTGGAAAGTCCAGTGTATACGCGGTCAAACCATGCACTCAATCACTCAACCATTAAGGTCTAGCTGAAGACGCTTGAGCATCAGAACGGCTTGTCAGAACTTGTCATCATTTCCTCACTTTTAAAGTATTTGTTGCAAAGTTTTAAGTTTTCAAATCGTTTCCTTGTTTCGATTAAGATAAGCTAGAAGCTGAGTTGTTTAAGGTGAACTCAGCAATGTTCACTTGTGTTTTGTTATATCTATCCTGCCCTCGGTGTCCGTCACCAATATCTGTATCTACTGTATCTACAGCGTTCTACTCTGAAGATTGCTGAGTCGTGCGATCGGTTGTTCATCACGATTCATTGACCACAGTCCGCCTCCAAAATCATGGTTTTTGTCCTCTCTTGTTGCCACTGCCTGTACGGCGATCGTGCAGACAAGCGTGTGCCCATCGGGGCAGCTAATCCTTTCTATTAGAGACGGATAACCCGTCTATTAGAGACGGATAACCTCGACGCAACGGTATTAAAAGCTAACTCAACAATTCATTTTTAACTAACTGGCGTTTTTTGATTTTCCATCTTCAAGTTGGTACAGGTTTCATGACTACACCCAATAACTTGGATTCGGCTGGTTCGCTGTCATCCTTGACCAAGCAAACCTTCCAAACCCTCTCGCGTGATCCCGAAGCAAACGGCAACGGGATCGTACCGCACAGACCTGATGAGGATGCCCTTGATCCCCTTAAAACAGCCACAGGTATTTATATCACTGTGCACGGGCATTTTTACCAGCCACCTCGCGAAAATCCTTACCTGAATGCGATCGAGCGTCAGTCCAGTGCTGCTCCATTTCACGACTGGAATGAGCGCATTCACTACGAATGTTACCGCCCAAATGCCTTTGCTAGAGTCCTGAACGATCGCGAGGAGGTGATTGGGATCGTCAACAATTTTGAATACCTTAGCTTCAACATTGGCCCAACCCTGATGAGTTGGTTGGAACGGCACGATGTTGAAGTGTATCAACGGATTTTGGAAGCCGATCGCAAAAGCTGCGATCGCTTGAATGGACACGGCAATGCCATAGCGCAAGTGTATAACCACATCATTATGCCACTGGCAAATCAGCGCGATAAGCAAACGCAAATTCGCTGGGGCAAAGCCGATTTCCAAGCGCGGTTTGGGCGTGATCCCGAAGGCATGTGGTTAGCCGAAACAGCAGTCGATTATGCCACGCTGGAAGCGTTAGTAGCCGAAGGCATTAAGTTTATTATATTAGCTCCATCCCAAGCACAACGTTGTCGCCCCCTACCCACCGCCGATCGGCCGAATCCCGATTGGATTGAAGTTGGAGGAAGCCAAATTGATCCCGTGCGGCCCTATCGCTGTTATTTAAAAGCCCAGAGAGATCCAACAGTCGAAAATGAAGGAATAACGGATCAGTTAGCCCCTAATTCCCAACTCCCAACTTCCTATATCGACATCTTCTTCTATGACGGTCCGATTTCTCGCGACATGGGCTTCAACGATGTTCTCAGCAGCGCCGACCATTTTACTGGACGCATGACCCAAGCCGTGCGTGGAGATCACCGAACCGCCCAACTAATTGCAGTCGCCACTGACGGCGAAACCTTCGGACACCACAAAGGCGGCACGGAAAAAGCCCTAGCCTACGTATTTACAAATGAATTTCCCCGGCGTGGCTGGACGGTGACAAACTTTGCCCACTATCTCAGCTTAAATCCCCCCACGTGGGAGGTGGAACTGAAACCTGTTACTGCGTGGAGTTGCTCGCATGGGGTCGATCGCTGGCAGGACAATTGTGGTTGTGGTGGCGGTGGCAGTTGGCATCAACGGTGGCGCCGACCGTTACGCGATAGTTTGAACTGGCTGCGGGATCAGTTGGCCAAAGTATTTGAGGAAACAGGGCATAAGTTCTTCCGCGATCCTTGGCAGGCCCGTGATGCTTATATTGCGGTGGTGCTCGATCGCAGCCCTGTTACCATCAATCGCTTTTTTGCCAAACAGCAGGTGCGCAAACTTACAGGAGTCGAAAAAGTGGATGCTCTACGACTGCTGGAAATGCAGCGTCATGCCCTGTTGATGTACACCAGTTGCGGCTGGTTTTTTGATGAACTGTCTCGTCCAGAAGGAACCCAAATTTTGCGCTATGCTGCCCGAGCCATTGAACTGGCGGGGGATGTCGCAGGTGTGCAACTCGAGAAAGGTTTTGTGAAACGGTTGGCAGCGGCTCCCAGTAACGTGGTCGAGTTTTTCCAAACTGGAGCCGACATTTATCGACAGTTGGTGATCCCTGCTCAAGTCAGCCTAGAGCAAGTGGCCGCGCACTATGCCATCACCTCGCTGTTTGCTACCTACCCCCGCGATCAACGAGTATATTGCTATGCTGTGCATCAACTGGATTATCAACTACAACGGCTGGGGACGTTAACGCTGGCGATCGGGCAAATTCAACTCACTTCAGAAATTACCTGGGAGAGCAATCATTTAATTTTTGCTGTGTTGCATTTGGGGGGGTGGGATTTCCACTGCTGCATTCTTTCTTTCCAAGGACGCCGACACTATAGCCAAATGAAAGAGCAGTTGTTTGAAGCCATGCGCCAAGCCAGTGCTGCCCAAACCATTCTGGCCATGAACCGCTTTTTTGGCGATCAGTCCTACAATCTCCAGAGCTTATTTGCAGAAGAGCGCCATCGCATCATGCGCCTATTAAGTCAGGAAACCTTGACACGCTTGGATCAACTCTACACCCAGGTCTATCGCGATAACTACGGTATTTTAATGGCCTTTCATCGCGATGAATTAAACGTACCGCAAGAGCTACAAGTGGCCGCCGAAATTGCCATCAGCCACCGAGCCATTACTTGCCTGCAAGCACTGGAGCGAGAAGTCAGCGATTTGCCGTTAAGCAATCCCTCTCTGGGTCAAACCTATCTGATTGAACTGGAAGCGATCGCCACCGAAGCCGAGCACCTACATTGCCAACTGAAAACTCTAGAAATCAAACAAATTCTAGAGCGGTTAGTGTGGCGCTTGCTATGGGCTGTGTTGACCCACCTTAGCCCTGACACCACCGAAGCAGATCTTCAACTGCTTGATCGCTTGCTGAACTTGGCAGAAAAATTCCATCTGCACCTATCTCTTGATCGAGCACAAGAGCTATTCTTCAAAACTCTGCATAACGTCATTGCCCCACAGCTTGCTATTATCCAACAACCGGCCCTCGCGGGAAGTTCCAATGTCCATTCGTTCAGTGCCGCCCCCATTGAACTCAGTCATTGGACGCCAGCCCAACTACGACAACTGCTTCTGCTGGGGCAACGACTGACGATCGACATAGACTATTGGCTGCGACAGTTAGAGGCGTAGGAAGGTTAGAGGTTGGGAATTAGAGATTAAAGTTGATCCTGATATTTATTCTCTACTCTGCGCCCAGGACACTTGCTAGCAGGGCTTTCTGCGCGTGCATTCGATTCTCGGCCTCGTCCCAAACGCGGGATTGGGGCCCTTCTAGGACAGCTTCTGTGATTTCTTCACCTCGATGCGCAGGCAAGCAGTGCAACACGATCGCCCTAGAATCAGCTAGCTGCAACAGTTGGTCATTAATCTGATAGGGTTGAAACACCTTCATCCGATCGGCAGCTTCATCTTCTTGTCCCATACTGGCCCACACATCGGTATAGAGGACATGGGCCCCCTTCGCCGCAACCTCTGGATCGGAGGTAACAAGCACTTCCGATCGATCGCCTGCTATGTCGTTGGCTTTGGCAACGATCGCCGCATCCGGTTCATAGCCAGATGGGGCAGCAATGCGAACATTCATGCCAACCAAAGCGCAGCCCAGCAGCAGCGAGTTGGCCATGTTGTTGCCGTCGCCAATATAGGTCAACGTTAGATCTGTGAATTGACCAAACTCTTCACGCACGGTTTGCAAATCTGCCAGCACTTGACAAGGATGTTCTAAATCCGTCAAGGCGTTGATGACGGGAATCTGAGCGTGGCTAGCAAAGACTTCTAGTTCCTGCTGCTCGAAGGTACGAATGGCCAATACATCCAAATAGCGATCGAGCACTCGCGCTGTATCGATCGTCGGTTCCCCTCGCCCAACTTGCGTAACGCTGGCATTAAGATCGAGGACTTGTCCACCCAATTGGTACATAGCAACCGAGAAGCTGACGCGGGTACGAGTCGAAGCTTTAGAGAACAAAAGTCCTAACACATTTACCTGATTCAAGCGAGGGGCAATCTTGCCCGATTTCATTGCCGCCGCCAGTTCTAATAATTCCTGAAGTTCATCAGCACTCAGATCCGCCATGCTGAGCAGATCTCGCCCTTTTAATGACGTTACACTCATCCCAGTCTACTCGATGTATGGTGCCCTAAAACCCTAGCAGATCTCGGAGCCTTGGAGCAGTTCTTGGGGTACTTTTCGTCCAAATGACTCCAAAGGCAATGAGCAAGGGAAAGTCTCAAAGGGCGATCTGCCTCATCACCAAATCCTGACAAAAAAATGGCCCGATACGCTTGTGCAACCCGATCGAGTTGGTTTATGCTATGGCGATGCTGGTTCTTTCGCAGGACGAGAGGAACGGCTGAACGGCTCAAGGTACTGGCGCTGATTAGGGAAGTTTGGCCGCAACCCTAACCAGCTAACCTAACTTCCTGATTCCAGCAGGAGGCTAGGCTGTGTTGATTGTAGACCAGGTGTCTGCGATCGGCACACCTTGCTGATGCATGGTTGGGTGACACCCATGCCTTGGGCCGTTCTTAACCCAATAGAAAACATCAGCAAGGAACAAAACAATGACTGGAGAATGGAATACTGAGTTGCCCGTTCAGGAAAGCGATCGGGTACAGATTTGGATTATTGGGACACGCGACCAAGTGATACATCAGATCAATGAGTTCTACGTCAAACGCATTGCCACTGACCGAGTGCAGTTTACGCCGATCGTTCCGGCTCCGTTTGCCACAGGCAAGTACATGACGGTGTTGGTGCGGTAGTTCCCTATCTAAGAAGGCAGACTCAATCCTTACTGTTTGCCTTCTGTTGCGCCCCTCTAATTGACTCGTAAATCTTTGCTTCCTCATTCACCAACCCCTTTCCCTTAGGAGAAGGGGAGCCGAATTTCAAAGTCCCTCTTCCTCAAAGAGAGGGATTTAGGGTGAGGGAAATCGGGGTTTTTCAGTCAATCAGGTTCACCAAACTGCGCTGCTGCACTAATTCGATCGCTAACTGAATAGCAGCCTGAAAGCTAGTGGCGTCCGCAATCCCCTTACCGGCAATATCAAATGCTGTTCCGTGATCCGGTGAAGTACGGACAAATGGTAAGCCGATCGTGGTATTGACGGCCCGATCGAACGCCATCAGTTTGACGGGAATCAAACCTTGATCATGATATAGCGCCAAGTAAGCATCGTGTGCTTGTACTGTCTGCCCACCAAACCAGGCTTGCGCCGGTTTTACCCACAGCGTATCGGGAGGAATAGGGCCCTCTAGCGTGATCTGCGGAAATCGATCGCGCATGTCGTTGAGCCAAGCTATCAGCCAATCTTGTTCTTCGTGCCCCAGTTGTCCCTGTTCGCCACTGTGCGGATTGAGGCCAGCCACCGCAATTCGAGGATGGGTAATGCCAAAATCCTGGTGCAAACACTCAATCAACAGATCCAGTTTCAGCGTCAGTAGCGCTGGAGAGAGAACATCGGGAACCGATCGCAGCGGAATATGCGTAGTTGCTAATAGAGTTCTTAGTGTCCAAGCGGTATGGGGCGATCGAGCCACAAACAACATACCGAATCGCTGCGAGCCAGATTTTTCAGCCAGTAGCTCAGTTTGTCCCGGATAGACATGTCCAGCCGCTTTCCAAGCAGACTTAGCAATCGGAGCCGTGACAATGCCTTGAAACTCTCCTGCCAGCGTGCGATCGATCGCTGTTTGCAAATAGCGAAAACTGGCATCTCCACTCGCGGCATTCCCTACTCCTAGCTGAATCGCTTGTTCAAGATTAGGGTGTGGTACATCCAAAACGGTCAAGTCTTTAGGATTAGCCAGCACAATATCTGGCATCCGAGCTACCAGATCCTCATAGGTTTGCTGAAGCAGCGATCGACTGCCCACTACCGTCATCGGCATTTGACCCACTGTTTGACCCACTGTTGGATCAGCCAGCGCCTTCAGCACCACCTCTGGCCCAATTCCCGCCGGATCTCCCAACGCGATCGCCACCCGTTGTCCCATTGCCCCTTCTCCGACACCCGATTTTCTCTTCAACCCAACATCGATCCCAAACTGCCCTAAGATTTTATACAGACTCACTCAGTTTATTTAGTGTTTGCTAGTAGAGGAAATGTCATGGGCGGAGAAATTTTTAGCACAGCCGTTTTAATGTTCACCATAGTACTGATTGGTTTGGGAATTGGCTTTCTGATGCTCAGAGTTCAGGGCGGCGAAGAATAACATTCTTTTTCTGGCTCCTGGCGCTTTCTAGCGCTTTCCAGCTTAATTTTCCGGTTAGTCTTCCGGTTAGTCTTCCGGTTCATCTAAATGCTCAGCCACTTCTCGGTATAGATTGAGAACGTGGCTGTCTTTTAGGTAATAAAACACATTGCGCCCCTGTTTGCGATAGCTGACCAACCGCAGCGCCCGCAGCGCCCGTAGTTGATGAGAAACCGCCGATTCGCTCATCCGGACAATCGCCGCCAAATCACACACGCACAGTTCCTGCTTGGCTAAGGCTGACAAAATTCGCAGGCGATTGGCATCACCCAGCAAGCTAAAAAACTCAGCCATGCGCTGCGCTTTCTCTACACTCAGAATATCTTGGTGAAGCTGACGCACATGATTGAGATCAACCGGATGCTGAACTTCACAATTTAAACTTTTGTTTAAATTTTTGTCGTCCTGGGTGGGGGTGCGTGGGTTTTTGCGGTCTTGGAAAGAAGCAGGATTCATGACTGATGTGACAATGAGGGCACAAGAGGGCTGAGCTAAGCTGACCGGGGTGCATCTAGAAATCTGGATGCAGAAAGCCTGCCCATCAAGATTTGATCGCGGGCTATCTCCAGAGTAACAATTTTTTATGTAACTCCCGCTTAAACTCGAAGCAGGCCCCCTATTTCTGGTATATCTTAATAAAGTTAATATTTTGTTACGGAATCCCTCATGACTTTATTGATCACTGGTGCCACTGGGACGTTGGGAAGGCAGATTGCCCGTCGCGCTTTGGACGAGGGATACGAGGTGAGATGTTTAGTCCGAAGTTTTAGAAAAGCGTCGTTTTTAAGAGAATGGGGGGCAGAGCTAGTCCGGGGCGACCTGTGCGAACCTGCTACACTGCTGCCGGCCTTTGAAGGAGTGACGGCTGTCATCGATGCGGCCACCACTCGCCCGACCGATTCCCTCAGTATCCGCCAGGTGGATTGGGACGGTAAAGTAGCGCTGATTCAAGCCGCGAAGGAAGCCGGGGTTGATCGATTTATCTTCTTTTCGATTCTCGATTCCGAGAAGCATCGCGATGTGCCGCTGATGGATGTCAAATATTGCACCGAGCAGTTTTTGGCAGAATCTGGTCTCAACTACACAATCTTGAAACCCTGTGGCTTTATGCAGGGGTTAATTGGTCAATATGCCATTCCCATCCTAGAGAAACAGGCAGTGTGGGTCATGGGGGAAAGTTCGCCGATCGCCTACATGGATACGCAGGATATTGCCAAATTTGCCATTCAAGCGCTGAAGGTTCCCGACACCATCAACCGTAGCTTTCCGGTAGTGGGTACGCGAGCTTGGAGCGCTGGAGAGATTATTAAACTGTGTGAGCGTTTGTCTGGGCAGGATGCCAAAGTAACGCGGATGCCGATCGGTTTGTTGCGGTCGGTACAGCGGATGGCGCGCTTCTTCCAGTGGGGCTTGAATTTGGCCGATCGCTTGGCATTTACCGAAGTGGTGGCCTCTGGCAAGCCGTTAACGGCCTCGATGGACGATACCTACTCAACGTTTGGCATTGATCCCAATGACACCACCACGCTGGAACAATACATGCAAGAATACTTCAGCCGCATTATGAAGAAGCTGAAGGAACTGGAATACGAGCGAGAGAAGGCGAAAGAAAAATCCAAGAAAAAGAAGCTATTTCGGTAAAGCTAGCGAAGCGTGATTAAACCTGCGCTTGCTCCAAGCCGAGGGGAGGCATCTCAATTCCTTGGGCAGTTTCGGCAATAATGAAATCCACCACCTCCTCAAATCGCCCGGCTTGTTGGTAGATTTGTCGCTGTCGAGTAGCACCATTCCCGTGTTGCAAAGTTGCCGCCACAAGAGAGGAAATTTCATGCCACTCCCCTTGGGATTCTAAGGCAGGACGCACGAAGTCGAGCAGCTTTTCAATCAACTGAGGGGCTGGGATGGCCCGCTCGGTTTCCAGATCGATTAGATCCGCTGATAACCCATAACGGGCAGCCCGCCAGTGAGCAGCGCGTAAGAGTTCAGGACGGCTGGTGGGAAAAGCAATGTCCTGCAACGCCTGCTCATAGCAGGTTCGTACCAATGCCCGCACTAGTCCTGCCACCATTACTGCCTCATCGATCGTCATACAAACATCGGTGACTCGAAATTCGATCGTTTCAAATCGCTGAGACAAACGCACATCCCAGTAAATCTTTGTGGCGTCTTCGACACTCCCTGTCTGTACCAGCGATTCAACCAGGGCATGGTATGCCGCCAGCGACTCGAAAATAGTGGGTGGTCCGGCGACGGGCCAACGACTCCAGATTTCAGTGCGATAGCTGGCATAGCCAGTTTCATCACCTAACCAAAAAGGAGAATTTGCAGACAAGGCCAGTAAAGGAGCCAACCACACGCGGGCCCGATTCATAACCCGGATGGCAGCCTCACGATCGCGTAGCCCCACATGCACATGGCAGCCAAAGATAACCAGTTCGCGAGTTAGTTGTTGGTAGTCTTGCAGCAGATCTTGATAGCGCTTTTTCGGTGTAATTTGCTGTCGTTGCCAATGGGAAAAGGGATGAGTTCCAGCCGCTGCAATGCGGTTGCCGTCTTTGGCGGCCGCTAGGATGACTTCCCGCCGTAGCTCGGTCAAAGCCGTTCTGACATCGGACAAGGATTGACAAATGGGAGTGGCAATTTCAATCTGCGATCGCTGAGCTTCAGGCTGTACAGCTTCGCCAAGGATTTGTCGCGCTAAGGGCAGAATCTGTTGTACCCGCGAACAAAGCTCTCGATTAGCGGGGTCAATAATTTGATATTCCTCTTCAACTCCAATTGTGAAGGATTCTTCGGGAAGGGACATATTGATTTGGCTCCCAAAGGGGGAATACTGGGTGTTAACTTGATCTTAACTGGACACCTAGAACTACCAGGAGCGTTGAAATACTTCTTACTCAACAACCCGATTGGGTAGATGCATCTTGTAGGGGTGTTGCGCGCAACGCTCTGACAGTCGGAATCACAGTCGGAATCACAGTCAAGATCAAGGTTGGTAAATCATGTCTGAATTCAGCCACGCCAAATTTCAATGCCGATTGTTCGATCACTAGCGATACCCTGTTTAAGCGATGCCACGTCAACGGGGCAATGTGGTTCGCTCCCGACCGTCTGTAGAGCCGGACGTATAGAATGAATAGTCAGGACTTCTGAATTGGCGCTCATATTCCAAACTCTCATGATGAACTTGCCCAATGGTGGGGTCATACTCGGTGGGCGATATCAACTAATTCACTATCTGGGAGGTGGAGGCTTTGGTCAGACGTATCTGGCTCAAGACAACCATCTGCCAGGGAAACCGCGCTGCGTAGTCAAACATTTGCAGCCAATGCTGATTGATGCAGTGAGTTTGGAAACGGCCCAGCGTTTATTTGAAACCGAAGCTCAAGTCCTGTATCGGCTCAACGGCTACAGTCAAATTCCTCGACTTTTGGCCCATTTTCAAGAAAATCAGGAGTTTTATTTAGTTCAAGAGTTTATTGACGGTACAAATTTAAGCACGGAATTGCGGGCAGGACATCGCTTCTCCGAGCCAGACACGATCGCCTTGCTGCAAGACATTTTGGATGTGTTGCTGTACATCCACCACCACAATGTCATTCATCGAGATTTAAAGCCCTCGAACCTGATTCGCCGCCGTCGCGATGGCAAAATTGTGCTGATTGACTTTGGAGCCGTCAAACAACTGACCACGCAAATTATTCACACCCATAGCCACACCACTCGCACGATCGCGATTGGCTCTCCCGGGTACATGCCCAGCGAACAAATGGCAGGGCGACCGCGCTTTTGCAGCGACCTCTATGCGGTGGGAATGATTGGCATTCAAGCCTTGACCGGACTGCACCCCAAAAGCCTACCGGAAGATGCCCGCACCGGAGAAATGATTTGGCGCGATCGAACGGAGGTGAGTTTGGAACTGGGGCAGATTCTCGATCGGATGGTGCGCTATGACTTTCGTGAACGCTATCAGTCCGCCCTAGAAGTACTCACGGATTTAAAACAACTGGCTCCTACCCGAGAAATTGTGGAGCCGATTGATGAGCCATCGACGCTCATTCACAATTTTGAAACTCGGATTCAAACCCTAACCGATTTTTCTATCAGTGCCAATGGCTCAGAAGTAGGGATTGATTATCAACCTTTACAAGACTTATTGGTTGCCAAAGCTTGGAAAGCCGCCGATCGTGAAACTCATCGGCTGTTATTGAAAGCCATCGGACGAGAAGTCGGACGGTTGCGGGGGGAAGAGATTCGACAATTGCCCTGCCGCGATTTATATACGATCGATTATCTTTGGCTACACTACAGTGATGGTGTGTTTGGCTTCAGCGTTCAACAAGATATTTGGAAAAGTGTCGGTGGCACTGCTGGTTCCTACCACCCTGATTGGGATCGGTTTTCTAAAAGTCGAGGAAAATGGCGGATCAACAGCCCTTGGCATCGGTTTAGTGGCCGAGTAGGCTGGCGCATCAAGGACATCTGGCTACCCTACGATAAGCTGAATTTCTCCCTTGATGCACCCAAAGGACATTTGCCAACCTGGCATAAAGGGGAACAGCTTTCTGCATTGATGACCCGCTTGGAAACTTGTCGTCCTTATGTTCCACCAATCGACGTAACGCGCCGATCGTAGCTATGCTGGAAAGCGAATAGCATTTAATTGGATTTTGAACTAGCCCCTACTGGTTGATTGACGATTTCACTCAAATCCAGTTTATTTAAGATAGTACTAGTGTGGAAGAATTAAGGACAAAGGACAAAAGATAAAGTGAAATGCTTCCTAACACTAAAATGTGAATAAGGCTTGTCCTAACTGTTCTCTTCAAAATCAAGCTGCTTAGGTATAAGTTGAACGTTAATTGAAAAACTCGATCGAAAAGATGAGTTTCGTTCACACTGTCGATTGCATTAACTAATTCATGACATCGTGAATCATTACGTAACAACCGAGCTTATTCCATTTGTGGTGAGTGCAGGATGTATTTTGATTTATCTAATCATTTCTGCCAAAACTGAAATGGGAACAAAGCTGTTCCGAAAGCATAACAAGAAATAATAACTGCTCAATTACTCAAGTTAACATCTTTGAATACCAACGATCGTCCACCCATTTCTACCCAGTCGATTGCGAAAACGGGTGCTCTATATGCACTTCTAGCTTATATCTCTTGGGGGTTGCTGCCCATTTACTGGAAATTCTTTGGGCAGGTTCCAGCGGTTGAAGTCCTATGTCATCGCATGATCTGGTCAATGGTGTTTTTGGCTGGAATTTTGATCGTGCAGCAGCGTAAAGCAGAAATTATTCAGCTTTGGCGATCGCCCCAAAAACTGGGACTGCTATTTTTAACGGCCGCTTTGCTGACGTTCAACTGGGGACTATATATTTACGGTGTCAACACCGATCGCGTCGTAGAAACGAGTTTGGGCTACTTTATTAATCCGCTGGTGAATGTGCTGTTGGGGTTTGTGTTTCTTAAAGAGCGACTGAATCTTAGCCAAACGATCGCGGTGTTGCTAGCGAGCATTGGCGTTGCCTACTTTGTTTGGCAATTTGGGCAAGTGCCGTGGATTGCCCTAGGATTAGCATTCTCCTTTGCTTTCTACGGACTAGTACGCAAAGTAGTGTCGGTAGCCCCAATGGTGGGTCTTGCAGGTGAAACGTTGCTGATTGCCCCTATGGCCCTAGCGTTGGTGAGTTACTGGGCCATCACTGGCGTGGGACATCTAGGTACAAATAGCTGGATAACACTACTGTTTATCGGTGCAGGTGTCACCACCTCGATGCCGCTGCTATGGTTCAACAATGCTGCTAAACGATTACGTCTCTCTACATTAGGATTTTTTCAGTATTTAGCTCCCAGCATTCAATTAGCATTGGGCATTTTTCTCTATCGTGAGCCGTTTACCCACACCCATGCCGTTACGTTTGGCTGCATCTGGTCTGCTCTGTTGATTTACTCGCTCTCTTCTTTGCTGCAATCGAGAAAAGAGCAACCCATCTAAAGCATCAATCCATCCTGGGTGTGGGTTCATTGATGGTCGATCTGAACTCGCTCCGCAATGCGTAACTTTGCCGAGCGCGATCGTGTATTTTCCTGAATTTCTGCTTGGTTGGGCGTGATTGGTTTTCTGGTAATCACTTGTAATAAGGAAGAGTTACGAAACGCATGTTTAACCAGTCGATCTTCCAAACTATGGAAACTAATAATGACCAATCTGCCACCTGGTTTTAACCAAGTTGGGGCCGCATTCAGGAAGGTTTCAAGTACATCGAGTTCACCATTTACAGCAATACGTAAAGCTTGAAAAATACGAGTAGCGGGATGAATGCGTCCATAGCGATAGGAAGAAGGCACAGCATAGAAAATGACTTCTGCTAGATCGGTGGTAGTTTGCAAAGGCCGACGCTCCACAATGCGCCGTGCCAACTTGCGGGACAGCCGTTCTTCACCATAGGTGTAAAAAATTCTGGCTAATTCTGCCTCATCCCAAGTATTAATGATCTCAGCCGCTGTCAGCGATCGCCCTTGATCCATGCGCATATCTAGTGGGGCCGTTTGACGAAAGCTAAAGCCTCGATCGGCTTGATCAACCTGAGCAGAACTAACCCCCAGATCGGCAACAATGCCATCAAATTGGGACTGCTCTGATTGAAACTCAGCAAAGTTTAAGTGATAGAATTCCACCCGATCGCTATAGATAGCTAGTCGTTGCTGGGCGGCTTGCAGAGCATGTTGATCTTGATCGATCGCGATTAACTCGACATTGGGAGCGGCAGATAGAATGAGTTGGCTATGTCCGCCACCACCAACCGTCGCATCGAGATAACGACCACCTGCACAAATAGCCAACCCTTCTACAACTTCCCGCCCCATGACCGGAATATGGTAGAAGGAATTGGCGCTGTCAATTTGCATATTGCGTCAGGGCAAACAACAATTTTTAAAATCCCATAGTTTAGGATGCCAGGTTGTGAACAATACTATTGACGATCGCTGCCTCAGAGGGCTGTGCATCACACACCAGTTCATAGAAACCAGTGGTAGGCGGTTTGGCAAACAAGGGAGACATTTGTTTGAGAATGCGCTCGTGGGTTTCAGTACGATTCGCCTCCATATCGGCAGCACTGTCCCAAAAGATGATCGAAATTCCCCGATCGGTTCCTGGCTCGCGCAATAAGTAGGTTCCCTTAAATCCTTCGCCATAGGACGCGATTGCTTCTTCATACAGCCGCTGGGCTTCCTCGAACTTACCGGACTTAAATTCTCCGATTGCTACATAGGCAAATGTTCGTCTTAAAAAGTCTTGAAACTCTGACATAGCGCTTTCAACCTTTACTCGTAATTTAGAAGGGTTTTTAGTCTATCTTGAAACTATGCCCTGTTTCTGCAATCTTTAGCTTTATTTGATTCTGTAGTCAATTTGTTATGTGTTCAATTTATCAAATGATTTATTAAGAACCGATCGCCGCCATCTCGTCGGCTGATTGCTGCAATAAATTTTGAACTTCTTGATCCGTCGTTTGGGAAAAATCTTCGTACCACATACCGATCGAATGCAACGATTCTGGCAACAACAAACACACTACTTCATCAACTATCGATTGCAATGATTCGACAACCGATGGTGGGGCAACAGGGGCCGCGACGACCAGTCGCTGTGGGTGATGCTGCTGAATGGCAGCAATGGCAGCCCGGAGGGTGGAACTGGTAGCAATGCCATCATCGACCAAAATTACGGTCTTGTCGTGCAGAATAGGTAGGGGGCGTTCACCCCGATACAGCCGATCGCGGCGTTCAAGTTCCTGTTTTTCTGCGGTAGCTACCTGCTGAATGATACGTCGGGAAATTTGCAAACTGTTGATAATTTCGTTGTTGAGAATCATCATGCCCCCCATCGCGATCGCTCCCATCGCTAGTTCCTCTTGCCCTGGTACACCTAGTTTGCGCACCAGCCAAACATCTAGCGGGGCCCGAATTGCCTTGGCAATTTGATAGGCAACCGGAACGCCACCACGCGGCAAGCCCAAAACCAATACATTGGGCTGATTGGCATAATGACAAAGCTGCTCTGCCAAACGTTGTCCTGCTTCAACGCGATCGCAAAATCGTGAGTTCACTTGCCCTCACCTCCCTACCATATTTATTTTCTGGGCTTATTCTGAGCTTATTCTGGCTGAGCTTGAATGTTCAAATGAACGGTTGCTACGGAAATTCTTAGAAGATTAGTGCCTACTCTCTCAGGCTAACGTCGATCGCTGAGTAGCGTTACAGAAGTTAGAGTTTCTTCAAGTTCGAATTGGGGATTAGGGGCAAAGAGCAGAACTGAGAAATTGGGTTTCCTTACTCCTCGTTCCTCGGTCCTAAAGCACTGCCCCCAACTCCATTCCTAGCAACAACACAAACCCAATCCAAACGTTTTGGCGAAACACTTGTGCGTAGATGCTAGCATCCGGGGTTTGAGGTCGAAGTTGCAGGTAGTGCCAACTCCAAGCACCAATCGCCACCACTAGCGCTAGCCAATAAATTGGACCTAGGGATAACACCATGCCCAGAACCGCCAACAAAGCCGCTGTGGCAGCAAAACAAACAGCAACCGCTAAGGGAGTGTACCTTCCAAAAAATCGCGGACTAGATTGAACGCCCAACCGTTCGTCATCCTCGCGATCGGCCATGGCATAGGCAGTATCAAACCCCAAGGCCCAGAACACAGTGGCTCCCCACAACAACCAAGTGGGCAAAGTCAGAGAGGCGGTAACGGCGCTCCAACTGATCAAAACCCCAAATCCCCACGCTAGGGCCATCACCAACTGCGGCACTGGAAAAAATCGTTTAGCGGAGGGGTAGAACACAATGAAGGGAACGGCAATCACACAGAGCCAGTAGCTGAGCGGATTAAGGTAAGATGCCAGCACCCAAGCACAAACAAACGCAACAATCGCTACTCCAATCCCTACCTTCACAGAAAGGGCACGGGAAGCCAATGGCCGATTACGAGTTCGAGCCACATGGGGATCAATATTACGATCCCACAAGTCGTTGACCACACAACCAGCCGCACTGGTGGCCAGGCTTCCTAACACAATCACCCCCAACAGTGGCAGTGGGGGCAACCCACCAGCGGCTAGAACCACAGCCCATAGGGCTGGCAACATGAGAATCAGGCGGCCAGCAGGTTTGTCCCAACGCAGCAACCGTACAATCGATTGCCAAACTGGTTCAACAGGAGGGTGAGGCTGAGTCAGCATGGATGAATCGGTTTGAAGGAGTTATATAGAGCCGCGAATCAAGAATGATCAATGCCCGAAGGACTACTAATAACAACTGGCAGATAACGATTTGCCAAACGTTTGATAAGCAATTTACGTTTCTTTAACTCTTTCTTTAGTCTAATCTGAGTTAAGTGAGCGATCGCATTTAGGTAGATTAGCCATAAGGAAGCTTAAAGTTAATCATCAAATACATACTAAATCAAAATAAGATGCCATACTAAGTGGAAATATCTTCCGCAAACCTGGCACTGAGTCGAGGACTAGGGTATATTGGAACGCCTGTCCTAATATATTTATTGGGAGGGAGGAAGTTAATTCATTTAAAGTTCCCTCCGGAACGGGTGAACCTATCTAGAAGCCCAAGCTAAGCGCCTACAATCGTTATCATCAATCATAAACGGATGAATAAGAATGGCATCTTTTTTGCAAGGCTATTGGAGCGGTTGACCCACGTCGTGCCCAGAAGCGATATGATGCTGCAACGAGACACTAACTGCCTTCAGCCAAGGATGCCTCAATCGACAAAAACTGCTGTCATGGTTATTGGCGGCGCAGAAGACAAAATTCATGGACGGTTAATCTTACAAACCTTTTTTCAACGCTGTGGTGGGTCGGATGCTCGCATTGCTATTATTCCCTCTGCCTCGCGAGAGCCTGCGGTGATTGGTAGTCGTTATCACGATATTTTTGAGGAAATGGGCGCAAAGGCGATTGAGGTGCTGGACATTCGCGAGCGGGAGCACGGTGAAGATGCCGTTTGGCAAGCGTTTGTGGAAGACTGTACGGGTGTTTTTATGACTGGTGGTGATCAGTTGCGGTTGTGCGGGCTGCTGTCAGATACGCCAATCATGGAACGAGTGCGAATGCGGGCCCAGCTTGGAGAAATTACGCTAGCTGGAACCAGCGCTGGTGCAGCTGTAATGGGACAGCAAATGATTGCAGGCGGCGGTAGCGGCGAGTCGCCAAATCGATCGCTGGTAGATATGACAACGGGCTTGGGAATTATTCCAGAAGTGATCGTCGATCAGCATTTTCATAACCGCAATCGCATGGCCCGTCTGTTGAGTGCAGTTGCGTCTCATACCGATCGCTTAGGAATTGGCATCGATGAAGATACCTGTGCCCTGTTTGAAGGAGACGGCACGTTTCAGGTAATTGGCAAAGGAACAGTCACAATCGTTGATCCTAGAGAAGTCTCTCATACCAACTATGCCAGCGTAGGAGCCAGTGATCCGCTGAGCATTCATAACATGCGCCTGCACATCCTGAGTCATGGCGATCGATTTGACCTCCACAAACGGCAAATTGCAGTTCCAGGACGTTAGAATAGATTAAGTACTTATACCCATGTAAATATTTGATTGAATTTTGCCTTTGAATAAATGTGGCTTATAACTTTAATGGGCACGTCTGTGCGTGTCTGTTGCTTCGTCTAGGGGATTTTATCTAGAGAGCTTGCCCGAAAAGACAGCGATGGAAACTCTGTACTTTGCTACTGAGATTACGGTCTTACGACAACGAAAACGATAGGATCTAGCTAAAGAAATTATTCGCCCAAACAACCTGGATTCGCATCTAAGGTAACTAATTTTGGGCTAATCCGTCGCTTAAGTGAGTACTCTAATGCCATAGGACTTGGGTTTAAACTTCAAAGCTGAACTTCAAACCTGTTCATTCAAAAATACTTTTGACCATCCACACTTTGATTGCTTAGCTATTGTGACGACTGTTTTACTAGGTAGTATGTTCACTGCAATGAAGTCTTTTAGTCTATGGTGAGGCATTACAAAGCGATCGCTCGATTTGAGTTGGATTCGCTGGTTGCCTATTCAAACACTAAATTTCTAGCTCTGCAAAAATGTTCACACTGAACAGTTCAAAGGCTTTCAATAGCTTGAGACTAGTTTACTGTTGCAATAGCTGCTCCGCTGAAATGACTCCTTAAACATTGCTATGAAAATTCTCAAAACTCAAACGCTGTGTGGGCCCAACTACTGGAGCATTCGATATCACAAACTGATAGTCATTCGTCTAGATCTAGAGACCGTTGCAAATACGCTTACCAACGAAATTTCCGGCTTCTACGATGGACTGGTGGAAGTGTTACCCAGTTTGGTTGAACATCACTGCTCTCCTGGACAACGCGGTGGATTTCTCCGGCGAGTGCAAGAAGGCACGATGTTGAGCCATGTTGTTGAACATGTGGCACTGGAGTTACAAACGCTGGCTGGAATGCCTGTTGGGTTTGGCCGATCGCGTGAAACCTCGACTCCCGGCATCTACCAAGTAGTGTTTGAGTATGTAGATGAGCAGGCCGGACGATACGCGGCGCGGGCAGCGGTGCGGCTGTGTCAAAGCTTGGTTGAGGTCGGACATTATCCTGCCTCTGAACTGGCTCAAGACTTAGCAGATTTACGCGATTTTGCGCTGCAATCGTCCTTGGGTCCCAGTACCGAGAATATTGTGCGTGAGGCTGAAACCCGTGGTATTCCCTGGATGCAGTTGGGAGCGCGGGCGTTAATTCAGCTAGGGTATGGTCTCCATCAAAAGCGCATTCAGGCAACCCTCAGTAGCCGCACAAGCATCCTGGGAGTTGAGCTAGCCTGCGACAAGGAAGGAACGAAACGGGTATTACGTGACAGCGGTGTGCCAGTGCCCCGTGGAACCGTGATTTACTATCTCGATGAACTGGAGCAAGCTATCGAGGATGTGGGCGGCTAT
Organism: Thermocoleostomius sinensis A174; assembly: GCF_026802175.1. Taxonomy (NCBI): domain Bacteria; kingdom Bacillati; phylum Cyanobacteriota; class Cyanophyceae; order Oculatellales; family Oculatellaceae; genus Thermocoleostomius; species Thermocoleostomius sinensis. The sequence continues at coordinate 1,738,093 of NZ_CP113797.1, forward strand.
CCGATCGTGATTAAACCGCTAGATGGCAATCATGGGCGCGGCATCACTATCAATATTGATAACTGGGATTTGGCTGAGGAAGCCTATGATGCGGCTAAGGCAGTATCCAAAGGAGTGATTGTCGAGCGCTTTTATCGCGGGCGCGACCACCGAGTATTGGTTATCAATGGTAAGGTGGTGGCTGTAGCAGAGCGAGTGCCAGCCCATGTGGTAGGAGATGGACGCTCTACCATTTCAGACTTGATTGAAGAAACAAACCGTGATCCCCGACGTGGCACGGGGCATGACAACATCCTGACGCGAATTGAACTCGATCGGACCTCGTGGGAGCTACTCGATCGACAGGGGTACAATCTGGATACAGTATTGGAAAATGGCGAAGTTTGCTATCTGAAGGCAACGGCGAATTTAAGTACGGGCGGAATTGCCATCGATCGTACCGATACAATTCACCCGGAAAACATCTGGTTGTGCCAACGGGTGGCTAAAATCATTGGGTTGGATATCGCCGGGATTGATGTAGTCACGCCGGATATTTCTAAGCCACTGCGGGATGTCGATGGTGTTGTTGTCGAAGTGAATGCAGCCCCAGGCTTCCGGATGCACTTTTGCCCTAGTGAAGGCATTCCTCGTAATGTGGCTGAACCCGTTTTGGATATGCTGTTTCCGCCGGGAACGCCCTCTCGTATTCCAATCCTGGCGCTGACTGGAACCAACGGCAAAACCACCACCACTCGCTTGCTAGCGCACATCATTAAGCAAACCGGGCAAACTGTGGGTTACACCACCACCGACGGCATTTACATTGGCGGTTACTTAGTGGAAAAAGGCGACACGACCGGTCCTCAAAGTGCACAGGTGATTTTGCAAGATCCAACGGTGGAGGTAGCAGTGCTGGAAACAGCCCGGGGCGGCATTTTGCGATCGGGTTTGGGCTTCACGGAATGTGACGTTGCGATCGTGCTCAATGTGGCGGCAGACCACTTGGGCATTGGCGATATTGACACCGTAGAAGAGTTAGCCCATCTGAAGAGTGTGGTGGCAGAAACGGCGCGTCCGAATGGCTATGCTGTACTCAATGCTGATGATCCGCTGGTGGCAGCCATGGCGGAGCGGGTGAAGGCACAAATTGCCTATTTCTCGATGAATCCGGAAAATCCCATTTTACGAGAACACACGCAGCAAGGTGGACTGGCAGCGGTGTATGAAAATGGCTATCTGTCAATTCTTAAGGGTGATTGGACGCTACGAATTGAGCAAGCGGTGAATGTGCCATTGACAATGGGTGGTCGCGCTGCCTTTATGATTGCCAATGCGCTGGCGGCAAGTTTGGCGGCCTTTGCCCATGGTATCAAGATTGAGGACATTCGCACCGCCCTAGCTACGTTCCAGGCTTCGGTGGGTCAAACCCCTGGACGCATGAATTTGTTTAACTTGGGTGATTTTCACGCCATGGTGGACTATGCTCACAATCCTCATAGCTATCAGGCGTTGGGCAGCTTTGTCCGCAATTGGCCGGGGCAGCGCATTGGGGTCATTGGTGGCCCGGGCGATCGGCGCGATGAAGACTTTGTCACGTTGGGGCGGTTGTCGGCAGATATGTTCGATCGGATCTTAGTTAAAGAGGATGACGATAACCGAGGGCGGCTTCGGGGGGATGCGGCTCGGCTCATTGTACAGGGACTTAACGAAGCCAACACGGTTGCTGCTTATGAGACCATTTTGAATGAAACCGAAGCCATTAACCTGGCTCTGGATACGGCTCCTAAAGGCAGCTTGGTGGTCATTCTTCCAGAAAGTGTTAGCCGGGCTATTAGCTTAATTCAGGCTCGTAACCCCAAGCCGGACTTGGCTTTGCCCACGGCGATTACTCCACAAACCAACCCAGAAGCTTCGTTGAACACAGCCGTTACCAATGGCAAAACGGAAGTGCACAGTGAATCTGGAGGCTATGTTCCATCGGAAGCGCGGTGACAGCTAAAACCGGGAGGAGAGGATGACGATCGAAATCAACCCTCCCACCATTTATTAAGTGTTTGGTCAATCACTTGGCAACTAAGCGTCGTGATCGTATTCCTGTTCCTCATCCTCCGCTGGTTTGTTCATTTCTTCCTTGAACCCACGTAGGGTTTTTCCCAGAGCACCCCCCAACTCTGGGATTTTTTTAGGACCAAAAATAATCACTGCTGCCAACAGAATAATCAATACTTCGGGCCAGCCTAGATTAAACATGAAATGCTCCTGTTGCTGATTCCTTCTCTAACTATAGGGGAATGGGAGTCGGGAGTTGGGAGTTGGGCAATTTAGTTATACCGACTGTTCTTCGCTTCTCCCTCCATAAAAACCGATCGCTTATTCCCAGGAATTTTCCAATCAGCGTTTTCACCACCAATAATTAATCGTTCGATCGTCACATAATCTTTGCTGAGTTGTTCCAGTGCGTTAATCAACACATCCAGCGCCAATGCATCACTGGTTCCCAAGTCAAACCAACAGCGCCCCCACACCCCCTGATACTCTAACTCGCTCATATTATGCATCAGAGCCATGAAGCTATGATCGGCTGCGTCTTGGTTATAGTCCATGTAGCTAATGTCTAAGCCAGTATCCTGAACTTGCAAATTTTCAGCATTGAACCCGCCCAGTTTTCCCAATAGAAACCAGGAATTAAAGACTTCTTCCACATACTGTTGCTCCATTGGAGAAGGGGCTGTACTGAACTCTAGCCAAATCCACAAATCAAAGAAATCACATTCACGAAACTCGACTTTCATAGTTCATCCCCACCGCGTCAGTGATTTGGTTCAGCTTATGCTCCTCTAGTTTACGCACTAGCCCTTGCAAAATGCGTTTCACCATCCATGGCCCTTCGTAAATCCAACCGGTATACACCTGGACTAGGCTTGCGCCAGCGATAATTTTCTCCCAAGCATCATCTGCGGTGAACACGCCGCCCACCCCAACGATCGGCAATCCTCCTTGGGTTTGCTGGTAAATAAACCGAATCACTTCCGTCGATCGCTGCCGTACGGGCGCACCGCTGATGCCGCCCGCTTCTGCGGTAACGGGTTGTCCGGTTGCAGCAATAATCTGAGTTTTCAAGCGATCGCGCCGAATGGTGGTGTTGGTGGCAATAATTCCTGCTAGGTGATAGGTTTGGGTGAGGTGGACGATCGCGGCAATGTCTTCCCAGTCCAGATCGGGGGCAATTTTGATCAACAGCGGCTTTTGGTTCTGATTCTCCTGCTGCAATCCCGACAAAATTGGTTCTAGTTGTTCCACCGCTTGCAGAGAGCGTAGACCTGGTGTGTTAGGTGACGAGACATTAATGACAAAATAATCGCCTAGTGATTTGAGTAGTCGAAAGCTGCCAACATAATCCTCTACAGCAGCTTCCAGGGGGGTGATCTTGGATTTACCCAAATTAATGCCAAGGGGAATGGAGGGGTGGGGGGCGATCGAATCGGTTGTTGATTCTGTCCCTGTTCGATCACGCAAGGCTTGTAGACGGGTAGCGAGGGCAGCGGCTCCCTGATTGTTAAAGCCCATGCGGTTAAGGGCGGCTCGATCGATCGGCAAACGAAACAGGCGTGGTTTCGGATTACCCGGTTGGGGATGAAAGGTGACGGTACCCAATTCCGCAAAGCCAAAACCAAAATCAGACCAAACACCAGCCGCTAGCCCATCTTTGTCGAACCCGGCCGCTAGCCCAACTGGATTTGAAAACTGGCAGCCCCACAAGGTTTGTGTCAATGCCGGATGCGTGAAACTGCACGATCGATGAATCTGTTGGCGCAGTAAGCGAACTAGCAGTAGCGGTTGAGCAGTGTCTAACCCTGATAGCCACTGCATAGTTTGTTGATGAAGTTGTTCTGCGTCAGCGTTGATAACCGAAAACAACAGCGGGCGAATTAGAGCGGTATAAATATCCAAGGATGGTGCTCAAACGAATAGTAATATTCAGTCCCTCATCTCTACTAGCCCTTATCCACTGACTCAGCCACAGCGGGAACTAGCTGTTCATTGCGTCCACGCCACCAAGCTAATAACGTGCTGGCGATGAAGATACTGGAATAGGCTCCCGCAATGAATCCGACAATAAGCGCTAGGGCAAAGAACTTGAGAGTATCTCCACCCAGTAGAAAAATAGCGACGAGCGGCAAGATAGTGGTGAGGGTGGTGTTGATGGAGCGGGCTAGGGTTTGATTAACGGCATCATCGACCGTATTCTCAATCGATCGATCCGGGTTAAGCTTGAGGTTTTCTCGGATGCGATCGTAGATGACGACTGTATCGTTCACCGAAAAGCCCACAATAGTCAGGAGTGATACTAAAAATAGGCTGTCTACCTCAATGCCGAGCAGCAAACCCAGAATAGCAAACACGCCAATGGTGACAAGCACATCATGCAGCAGTGCCACGATCGCAAACACAGCGTAGTCTGGCTGGAACCGAAAGCTGAGGTAGACCATGATGCCCACAAAGGAAACGATCAGAGCGATCAAGCCAGCAGACAAAATCTGTCGCCCCAGCGTAGGACCTACCGAATCAATCTGGGTTTGTTCAACGTCGAATGGGCCGATCGCTTCGTTAAGATCGGTTTGAAGTTGCGATCGCTGTTCGGGCGTCAAGTTGGTAGTACGAATTGAGAGTCCGTGTTCGTCCAGCACTTGAATGCTGCTATTCTCTAGGCCCTGTCTCGCTAAGACCTCTCGCACTTCACTAGCAGCAATTGGTTCGTCGCAGTTGCCCGGCTGAGTGCAGTCTAACTCCAATTGCAGGCGGGTTCCGCCCACAAATTCCAGGTTGGGTCGCAGCGGGGACCCAATTTGCTGCCAGGAGATCAGCATGGCTATTAACCCGATTAGGATAACGAAGGACGAGATCGCCCACCACAGCTTTCTCCGTCGAATAACTTGCAGTTTCATGATGATTTCTCGGTCTGAAGGGAAGCAGACAACTTAGGACTGAATAGAGACGGTTTCCGTAAGGCTGGAAATCCCAGAACAAACAACAGCAGCGTGCGGCTACAGGTAAGCGCTGTAAACATACTGACCACAATTCCAACGGCTAGCGTGACTGCAAAGCCTTTGACCAGTCCAACCCCTAACCAAATCAAAGCACCGCAGGCAATCAAGGTCGTTAGGTTGCCATCTAAAATACTGGAGAAGGCGCGGTAAAATCCAGCTTCGACCGATCGATACAGGGTTTTGCCCGCCTGTAATTCTTCGCGGGTACGTTCAAAAATTAACACATTGGCGTCTACGGCCATGCCAATGCTGAGAATGAATCCGGCGATGCCAGGGAGCGTGATCACCACCCCCAAAATATTGAACAGGGCCAGCGTGAACAGAGCATATAACATCAGGGAAATATCGGCGATTAAACCGGGGAGGCGGTAATACACCACCATGAAGATCAACACCAGCACCAGTCCCGCTAGACCCGCATAGATACTGCGGCGGATGCTGTCTTGTCCTAACGTAGCGCCAACGGTGCGGTTTTCGATAATTTCGACGGGAACTGGCAACGCTCCACCGCGTAACTGAATGGCTAAATCTGCTGCTTCTTGAGTAGTGAACTGGCCAGAAATGGTGGCTTGTCCGCCGGTAATTCCAGTTTCAGCGTAGCGGACATCAACCGTGGGCGCACTCAGCAGGCGATCGTCAAGGAAAATCCCCAGCGTTCGGCCGGTTCCTGCTACGTTTTTGGTAATTTCAGCAAACTTCTCGCCGCCTTCATTGTTAAAGGATAGATTCACGCTCCAGGTGCCACTGCTAGCATCATAGGATTCACGAGCATCCTGCAACATATCTCCCGTTAGCCCGGTTTTGTCAAACAGAGCGGCAATGGCTGCTTCACGGGTTTGCAAGGCCTGTTGGTTGGCTTCAATCGCCTCTGTATCCCCGCTTGCTGCCAGCCTTTGCGCTTCAGACTCAAATTGCGATCGCAGGTTCAATTCCACCGGAAGTTGAGCTTCGGTGCCACGCCGTTGTTCTCGAAAGTCAAGCTGGGCCGTACCGCCCAATACTCGTTCAGCCTGGGCTGGATCACTGACCCCCGGCAGTTGAATAATCAACTGATCTTGCCCTGCCGTTTGCACTTGGGCTTCCGACACCCCAAGACCATTGACCCGATTTTCGATCACACTTTGAACCGCTGCCAGTTTATCGGGGGTAATGGTTGGTACGGCTTCAGTAGGTTTGACCTGAAGCGTCAGTTGAGAGCCGCCCCGCAAATCTAGCCCCAGTTGAAGGGGAACCGTGACCAGCACGGCGATCGCCCCGATTGCCAAAATCAAAATTAGTGCAATGAGTGAACGTTGTCTGCCCATAGTTGTAGCCGCTGCAACAAACGCTATGATAGCGAGATTTGCCCCTAAGTGATGAGAGCAACCGCCGGATTCTCTCAGAAACCAGCCCGACTAATTTTATTCGTTCATATTTTTATAGGTTGCTACGGCTGATGGAGAAACGCGATTAAGATATCGGAAAATCCAATACTTAAAAATAGTGTCTAAAATCACTGGAAATGTAGCAATAAACAAAAAGATAAAATCTCGGTTAGCAGGCAGTCCAAAATGGCGAGAGACACCTTCTAGTAGGACTTCCCAACCATGAGGCGAGTGGAACCCCACAAACATATCGGTAAATAAAATAATTACAAATGCCTTGGCGCTATCACTGAGTCCATAGATCATTTGATCCATAAAGGACTTCAGGACTTCGATCTCCTTGCGGCTACTGATCAGCACTAGAAAAAATGCTAACAACCCAAAAATATCGGAAAAGACATTTTTGATGGCATCTCCGCTAATTTCTCGAAACTCTTCTTGAAGTTCTCTGGCTTTTTCTCGCACTTGTTCATTAATTTCCGCGTCCGATTGTGGTTCTGCTTCACCAATTAAAATTTTAAACCGCAAGCGTTGCTCAAATTTTTGTAGTTCTGCCAATGCTTCCTCCTCCATTTCATCATTCAGGAAGATTCTGACCTGAGGAGCATCTCTGCGAAATTGATCAATCAGCGGGCCGACCACAAAACTCTTCGTAATCTGCTGGGTTAGCAATGGAATAATAATTAAAAACAACACCAGCCGCATCGAAATAATCGTTCTAGCCTTCGATCGACGAAAATCTCGAACTACTTCTTGCTCCGCATCTGGGTCTAATTCGCGTTTAATTCGATCGACAGTTTCTAAAATTGATCGCGGCAGTACTCCCGTTTTGTCGGTAATCGATCGCGCATCTTTGCGAGTATTGGGATCATCCAACAAGGCATCTTTGACGCCAGTCAGTTGTGTTTTCGATCGAGGATTACCATAGTTTCGAGTAGCCTCTCGTTCGTCACTAGCTCGAACTAACGATGCCCCATTTGTCCCGTTAGATTGATTGGCATCCGCTATGACAATGACAGAGGTTGGATTTGGATCTCGCGATTCATATCGACTCAAGATTTCATCAATAAACCGCAACTTTTTTAAGATAGCGGCTGGCCGATCGATAACATTAATGCGCTGTAACTCGGCTGAATCCTCTAGCTGTACCTCCGTAATAGATTGATTGGACAACCGCACGATCGTGCGACTAGCCCGAAATTCTGTCATCCTCAACTTAATAATATCTAAATTCTTTTTAAGCTCAGATTGAAAATAATTTTGAGTCGTGCGGCCATAGCGCTTAGAATCAGGAAAAATTCGCTCGCCATTGAAATAGGAATCTTCTAAATTCTTGATAGCAAGAGCTGCTTCATAAGCTTCATTCAATGCCCGTTCCGGTGTCCTTAGAAGCCATCGATTAGCTGTGCGAACATAGCCTTTGATTGAACTAAAAATGGTGCTTCTCATCGCTATCAAGAATCATAATAGGGTTGATTCGTCCTGTTTCGATTCTGCATAAAACGATCGATTTTTGCAATTGATTGCTAATGTGACTCTACTGTAATCAAGGCTCAAGACGGGTTGAGGTTTCTTCACGGTGATCCTGACTAAAGATGAAGTTTCAGAAGGGTATTGTGGAACGGCTTGAACAAAACGACAGCCTGCCGTCTCAACCGTTGCTTAAGTAGCAATTTCAGCGTCGATCATCAGTAGCAAAATCCAAACCAAAGAAACAGTGCAGGGAATGAGTTTAAATGTAACGTGTATCCTATCAAATCTACCAAAGCCCCCTTCGTGTCTTGCGACTCTATTTGGATCGTTGGAACCACGCGCAGTGGTAAAACCAATCGCCTAATCCAGCAGCTTCAACACTGGGCAGCGACCAATGTCACTAGCCAACCTCGTCTATTCTCCTCGTTTCTGGTATTCGCGGCGACGGGTGATAATCGCTTGGAGCTAGACGATCGCATTGTCACAGCCACCCAAGGACAGTGTCGCTTCATTTCTGCCACGCCGTTAGGGTTCTTTCAGGATGAGGTGCTGTTATTTCTGCCACTGCTAGCTCGTCGATTAAATTTGAAAGTGCCGTTTCCGCTGCGATTGCGCCCTGAAACCGAGCAGGAATTGGCGACCAATTTGTGGCGATCGCTATTGGATCAAGGCAGGTTACGACTAGAAGGTGTGAGTGACTATTTTGTCGTTCGTCGAGCGCTAGACCTGTTGCAACTAGCGGCGGCCAGTGGCACTCCCCACGAAGACATTCCTCTAATCTTGAAGCAAGGATTAACGGAACCAGAGGGGGCAGCAGATGTATGGACAGAAATGGGGGAAGCCGTGGCGCAATGGCTACGCTGGTGTTTGGAGCGGGGATTTCTCACCTATGGTATTATCACTGAACTCTATTGGCGTTATCTGTTACCTGATCCCACCTATCAGCAGCACTTAAAACGTCGCTATCACGGAATTCTCGCCGACGATGTAGACGAATATCCAGCCGTTGCTAGCAAGCTCTTTGAGTTTTTCTTCGATCAACAGATGCCGATCGCGCTTACCTATAACCCCCAGGGCGGCGTGCGAGTCGGACTAGGAGCCGATCCAGTGGCCCTCAACTTAGCTGATCGCTGTGCCCAAGTCGAAACACTGCCCGCTCCTCCTAGCTTGGGAGCACAGTGGGGAACAATGCTGGTGAATTACTTGAATGAACCAATGGTGTTGCCACCGCTGCCTGACTCGATTCAAGCAATTTTGACAACCTCTAGAGCCGAATTGCTCCGGCAAACCGCCGATGTGATTATTAATGCTGTACAAACTCAGCAAGCCCTTCCCCAAGATATTGCCATCATTACCCCTGGGATGGATGCGATTACTCGTTATACCCTGCGCGAAATTCTGAGTAATCGCGGCATTTCTCTATTTTTGCTTAATGATCAAAGCCCACTCATCAGTGCGCCCTTGGTGCGGGCACTGCTAACTCTGCTGGCGTTAGTGTATCCGGGCTTAGGACGGTTGCTCAACCGCGAAGCTGTTGCCGAGATGTTGGTGTTGCTGAGTCAAGTTCCCAGACAAACGGTAGACGCAGAGGAATTTGTCGCGGCGATCGCCCCAAAAATCGATCCTGTGCGGGCCGGGCTATTGATGGATCATTGCTTTGTGCCTGATCCTGAGCAGCCACATTTACTACCCGTGACGGCATTTCCCCGCTGGGACCGATTGGGACACCAAGCCACTCAAGCCTACGAAACTATTTTGCAGTGGCTAGAGGCACAGAAACAGCAGCAGCAACAACGATTAATTCCTAGCCCGGTTGTGTTGCTCGATCGCGCCATTCAACAGTTCCTCTATGGCGGTAGCCACTTACCCTATCACCAACTGGCAGTTTTACGAGAACTGATGGAGACCGCACAGCACTATTGGGAGGTGGACACTCGACTACACCAACATGCCCGCTCTGGCACTGTACCGTCTGTGTCTGTAGGGCAATTCATTCAACTGCTGCAAGACGGAACGATCACCGCTGACCCGTATCCTGTCCGATCGCCGATCGCTCGCCAGTCTGTCACGCTGTCCACTATCTATCAATATCGCAGCAATCGCCAATTCCACCGCTGGCAATTTTGGCTCGATGCAGGTTCTCCCTTTTGGCTTACAGGCGGCAGTGGCTTATTTGGTTCCTCCTTGTTTTTGCGAGAGTGGTCGGGGCGTCCGTGGTCAGTAGCCGATACCCTAGCGGCCGATCAACGCCGACTAGAACGACAGGTGCTCGATCTATTGGGCCGCGCCACCGAAAAGGTATTTCTTTGCTATAGCGAATTAGCCACCAACGGACAGGAACAAACGGGCGTGTTGTTGCCATTGGTGAATGCAGCGGTTCCAGTGGCGATTGAAGTGAGGAAGTAGGGAATGGGGAACGGGGATAAAAGTAACTCTTAACTCCTAATCTGCAACCTCCACCCCTTCACCTAAGCAGAGGATGGAGAAGCGGGAAATCGTCTGTTAATCTACCCATGTAACAGGCTGTTCACAACTCAATCCATGCGCTCCCAGGTTTTGCCTCTTCCATCTTCGCTAATTCAATTGACTCAGCGGCTCTATCAACAGAGCTTTCGATCGTTCTTCCAGTTTCGGCGGTGGCGATGGATGGGGTTGGCAATTGGTTGTTTAGTTTGGGTTAGCGGTTTTTCTGGGCTGGCTCCGGCGGCGTGGGGGCAGTTATCGCTGCCAGATTCGTCTGTACCCACCCCCGGACTGCCTCCGCGGGTAGAACGGCTTGGCTCTCTGGAAACGGCTCCTGTAAGGTTTGAAAATCGTGATTTGTTTCGAGTAACGGCGGTGACAGTGCCCGATCGCGCTAATCCAGAAGGACAAATTTTGGTGGAGGCTAGGGCGGCTCAGATTGAGGCTAACTTACGGCAGGTGCTGACCAAAGATCCAACCTGGAATTTGGATAGTGGCCGCGAATACTTTACCCTGTATGATCCAGACACGCTGCGGGTAGATGTGGCGACTTTAAATGGACAGACGGTGCTGACTGTTACAGATGCCTATCGATTGCAGCCACTTGAACTGCTGACGGTGACGCCGTTGGATGCGCGCTACTACGGATTAACCGTCGAGGAACTGGCGCAACAGTGGCAGCAATTGCTGCAACAGCGGTTAACACGGGCGTTGGAAGCTCGTAAACCAGACGTAATTACTCAACAGTTGCAACAAGCGATTCGGGTCGCAGTAGGAGTACTGGTGATCAGTGCATTGCTGTTGTTGTTGCAAAAGCTGTTCACTGTCAGAAGTCGAGCACTGAAGCGGCAATTGGCAGTTGAAACAGCCAAGTCTCGAACTCAAACTCAATCCTCGGAACCTGCTTCTCGTGCGACCCATCGCCTTGATTTCATTACCGCTATTCAACAGCAATTTCCCATTGAAAAACGACTGGCGATCGTTTCTCTGTTGCGCTGGCTCCTGTTTTGGGGGCAAGTATCGGTTTGGTTTGTAGGCATCAGTTGGATTTTACATATCTTTTCGTCTACCGAAGCCCTAGCAGAGAACTTGCTGCGGTTGCCGATCGCGCTACTGCTAGTGTGGTTTGTGCTGGGATTAGTAAATCGCTTGGGCGATATTCTGATTACCCGTGTCTCTAGGGCTTGGCAAAACAACGATCTATTCACATTTGAGGATGCTCAACGCCGATCGCTGCGCATTTCCACGATTTTGCGATCGACTAAAGGGTTCAAAACGTTTGTCCTCTATGCTTTGGGGATTGGTGGACTGCTGAGTTATGTAGGGGTGCCGATCGGCTCTGTGCTTACCTTAGGGGCTGTTGTGGCGCTGGCTGTCTCACTGGCGTCTCAAAGTTTGATCAAAGACTTAGTTAACGGATTCTTGATTCTCTGCGAAGACCAATATGCGATCGGAGATTGGATTGCCGTTGGCACTGTAGACGGGTTGGTGGAAAATATGAACTTGCGCATCACTCAAATTCGCACGGTGGAAGGGCGGTTGATCACAATTCCCAATAGCCTGATCTCGCAGGTGGAAAACTTAACGCGCAACTGGTCTCGCACCGATTTTATGATTACCGTCGCTTACAACACGGATATTAAGCTGGCGTTGGATGTGATCAAGCAAGTTGCTCACGCAATGTACGACGATCCCAAATGGCAACCGCATTTGTTAAAACCACCAGAGGTGGTGGGTGTGGAATCCATTTCCCATGAAGGACAAACCATCCGTGTCTGGATTGATACCCAACCGCTGCAACAATGGCGGGCAGGGCGCGAGTTTCGGCTCCGAGTGCGCATTGCGCTTGAAGAAAGTAATATTGACATCGGAATGCCGCAGCAAGTAATTTGGCATCGTCAGCAGAACGATCGAAATTCTTCCTCAGAGGCAGATGTATGGACCCCAGCAAGCCACACCGAAAGTGTTAATGGCAAAGAACTCAAGGAAAACGCACAGTAGTTGCTCTAGTTACCTAGTTACGATTCATGGCAGACACCCCCTTTAGCAGCATCACCAATCCGCTCGCTAAAATCATGATTGCCAACATGCCAGCCAGCCAATCTATCCAACCGATCGGTTCCATAACGATTCTCTCCCTGAAACTCTCCTGAAACCAGCAGTCCTGAAGCAAGCTTACCTTAAATAACCCGTGAGGGAGCACCAACCAACCCGCTCGATCGAATCTTGACACTCATTCCCCACTTCAGTCCGACCAAAACTAGCGGTAGACTGATGAAAGTGTAGATTTTTGAAGTTTAGGTTGCGATAGCTTTACTACGGTTTATGGCCTTATCCCAACATTCCTCTCTGTCTCAGCAAAACAATGCTCGCACTGTGGGGCGACGCTATCAGTCATTGATTTTGATGCTGATCGTCACAATCACATTAATGGGAGGAGTTGCCAGTCGCTTGGTCTACCTGCAACTGCTGCAAGGAGAGCGCAATCGGCAACTGGCTGACGATAACCGAATTCGGCTCATTCCTCGGCAACCCGAACGGGGTAGAATTCTCGATCGCAAAGGTCGGACCTTAGCAGGCAGTCGGCTGTCTCATGCGGTGTTTCTTTGGCCGATCGCCAATCCTAAAGAGCGCTGGGTCGAGATTTTACCGGAACTGTCGCAAATTCTCAATATTCCCCTCGAAGAAATTCAAGATCGGCTAGAGCAAGCGGGGTACAATTCGCCAGTGCGGGTGCGGGTGGCGCGTAGCATCAGTCCGGCTCAAGTCACTGCCTTAGCAGAATTTGGTCAAATCTTCAAAGGAGTGCAGGTAGAAGCAGAAGCCGTGCGCAATTACCCCTATGGAGATTTGGGGGCACATGTACTGGGCTATACCGGAGAAATGAATGATGAAGATTTGAAAGCGCGCGCTAGCGAAGGCTATCGATTAGGGGATGTTATTGGGCAAATGGGGGTGGAGGCTGCGTTTGAGTCGCAACTACGAGGAGAATGGGGCGGACAACAAGTAGAAGTAGATGGCATTGGACAAGTGTTGCGGGTGCTGGAGGAAAAACCAACTCAAGCTGGCGAGGATGTGCAGTTGACGATCGATCTCGATTTGCAACGGGCGGTAGAGCGGGCATTGGGCAATCGTAAAGGAGCAATCGTGGCAATGAACCCCAACAACGGGGAAATTTTAGCGATGGTCAGCCGTCCCACATTTGATCCCAATTTATTCTCAACCTACATTACAGATGCCCAATGGCAACAGCTTCAAAACCAGGATTTTCCCTTTGTGAATCGAGCGCTGCAAGGCTATCCACCTGCCAGTACCTTTAAGATTGTAACAACCACAGCGGCGATCGAGTCGGGGGCATTTCCCAGCGAAACGGTCTTACCGACCTTTCCATTTATTGAAGTTGGCGGCATTCAGTTTTGGGACTGGAACCGCGCCGGATTTGGCCCGCTTGACTTTCGCGGAGCGATGGCCTGGAGCAGTGACACCTTTTTCTACCAAACAGCCCTGAGCATGGGTGAAGCCCCCCTGATTGCCTGGACGAAGCGTTATGGATTTGGGCAGAAGACAGGAATTGAAATTGCCGGCGAAGAAGCGTCAGGACTGGTTCCCGATGCCACCTGGAAAAAGGCAGAACTGCAAGAAGATTGGTATGCCGGAGACAGCGTAAATATGTCGATCGGGCAGGGCTACTTACAGTCTTCTCCGTTGCAAGTGGCGGTCATGTTTGCGGTGGCGGCCAATGGAGGCGATCGGGTTAAACCCCACCTGTTGATGGGCAACCAAGAGGCTCGGGAATGGCGTCAGCCGTTGGGAATTTCACCTGCAACGATCGGCATTCTTCAGGATGGGTTGCGGCAGGTGATTACAGGTGGTACAGGACAAGCGCTGAATGTCCCTACGTTGCCTCCCCTAGCTGGAAAAAGCGGCACGGCTGAAGACCCACCGCGCTTATCTCATGCTTGGTTCGGAGCCTATGGCCCCATCAGTAAGCCAGAGATTGTCGTAGTGGCCTTTGCTGAGAATTCTGGCGGCGGCGGGGGTAAGGTAGCGGCTCCAATGGTGCGCCAGGTGCTAGAAACCTACTTTAACGGCACCGTGTCTACGGAATCGGCTGCACCTGAAGAAGTGATCAGTGACTAGGAGATAGAGATTGGGAATTGAGTGCTTTCATCTAGCTCGATCGAGGTTTCTTGAAGCTCCTTAAGCATACTAGAGCATCACATCGCTAGTATGGGTTGGAGCCGGATCAGGCGGGGGAGCCGGAGTGGATTTCACGGTAGATGCTAAATATTTGCGATTCTGTTCGCGGAGTTTGGCGTCTTCGTCGTCATAGAAAAACGATAGCAGCGCAAACCGTCGCCCTTGGGTTACGGGCGTTACCTCATGTAATAGGGAACAGGAGAAGATGATTGCTTCTCCCACGTCTGGACGATAAAGCTGAGTGCCATATTCTGGAAACCATAAACAGCCACCTTCATAGCCTGTGTTCAAGTTGAGGGTCATCGCAAAGCGACGATGGGCAGTTCCTCGCGTGGTGTTATCGCGGTGACGATTGAAAAACCCTTGATTGTGGGCTTCATAGCAAGCCACAACATGCCGTTCAAAGCGGGTGATCTCAAACTGAAAGGCTTTTTTAATTTCAGGACTAATTCGTCTCAATACAAATGTGTTGATCTGTTCTAGCAACGCTGTATCTCGGATTAATACATCTCGGCGTTTTTTGAAGTTCTCGTCTAGAATAGCGACGGTTTTGCCCTCCACTTCGCGCATAAATCCCGATTCTTCGCCGCCAGTAAACTCATAGTGATCAATCAACCTCTGACACAGCGATCGATCGACGGCATGAGGGATAGTTAAAATCGGAGCCTGACGAGCCGCCATACACGGTGGATCAAATTCAGGAAGCTGCTGAAGAAATGCCATCACTCGATCGACAAACTCATCTCCCTGGGGATCTTCCACAGGAAATACTTGCAGAACACGCAGATTGCGATCGAGCACAAAAACAGTAGGGGTATAGTAAACAGCTTCTTGGTCTAGCTCGCAAACGCCAAAGCGCTGACTAATTTCCTGATTAAAATCCCACAAAAACTTGCAGTAGGTGGGATATTCAATCGCGTCTTTTAGATGAACATCGTCAGGGTCGATGCTGACGCCAAAGAACGGAATATTGAAAGCGGCAAATTGTGCCTGATATTGACAAAACTCCTGAACCAATCGGGCCGATCGGGGAACTCTGGAACTGCCGAAGAAAAACAGCACCACTCGATGTCCCCCTACTGTATCAAAGTGATAGGACGCATTCGATGTAGAAGGAAGGGTAAACCAGGGGATGGGATCTCCCGTCGTGAACCGTGCCATGATGGTTAAAGCCGTTGAATTAATTTACTCAGTTCTCCTTGGCGATTGCCACTGCTAATTGCACCCATCACATTCCCAAAAATATGCGGAGCCGCCAATACTCCTCCTAAATGCGCACGCCATTTGCTCCACGACGAAAACGCTCTGGACAGGGGCAGCACATGCCAAAACCGATTGATCGAACAAACCATCTCTTCACCAAGCGCTGTCACCTCATGCCACCATCCAGATGGCAAAAATAGAATTTCTTTAGGATACAGCGTAATTTCTTGGGCGTAGGGTATGGCGTGCTGAAACTTGGGAAATGCTTCCAAATCGGGTCGCTCTGGATAGACTTGACTATACACGGCTCGCAACTTCAAGCCATGGTACAAATGCTTGATCACAGGAAACGGATAGAGATTATAAAGCTGTGAAGGTGGGAACAACAAGATTTTCTTAGCGCCATGTAGTTGCACCAGCGTTCCATCCATAGGGTCATAGTGTAGACAAGACGTATGTCCACCCAGACCCACCCATAGGTTAAGCGCAGTTGCCGGCAGCCGCAAACCCAACTGATTTTCTGCTTGCGTAAGATTTGGCAACTGAGATAAGGGAGTTTGTTGCAGTGAACACCTAGCTAAGTAGAGATCCTGATCCCGCACCGTCCCATTCCGTAACCTGTCAGCATACTCCGAAAAGGAGAGCGTGATTGCCGGAACACCGCTGCCCGAACTTGTCCACTGGCGCTTATCTTGCTGATATCGATCGCGTCCATACTGTCGCACCGGGAACGGTTGGTCGCCAAGCTGCTGACACAAGTAATCCAGATTCCAGTCTGGCTCAGCATCTAATAGCCCGGTAATAATGACTGGTATACCAGGCTTTTGATAGTGCTGAAAAAACTCCGCTGCCGTCAGAGATGCCCCTGAAACTCGCTGAACAATTGCGTTGGTAGAGGTCCCAGAATTGGATAGAGAGGCCGTCTTAGGTGAGGAATGGGTAGATGAGGAGATAGCAGATCGGCTTCGCATGAGTATAACTAGAGGAAGGCACTGTTCAAGTGGTTCTCGATCGCCAACCATAGCGATTGAAGAAGAGGAAATCAAGAGATAAGCGGGAGGTTTTCGGGAGGGTGACTAACACGGTCGGCTAGGTCTTCTCGATCGCTGCTTGCTGTGTATCTGACTTTGCGGGACAACAAACCTTTTCTACACATCGAACAAAAATTTCTACCCCTATGCTCAAGGCAGTTTCATCAAAATCGAAGCGGGGGTGGTGATGGGGATAAGCTAGCCCTTTATTGAGATTAGCTGACCCCAAGAAGAAATAGCAGCCGGGTACTTCTTGCAAAAAGAAAGACATATCCTCACCGCCCATCGTTTGACAATCGGGAACGATACCAGCCGGTGTTTCAATCACCGTTTCTGCCACCGATCGCACCAAATTGGCAATGTGCTGATCGTTAATCACCGGGGGATAGAGTTTGCAGTACTCCAAGTGATAGCGCGCTCCGTGACTTTGACAAATTCCTGCAATTACGGCTTCAATGCGCTGCTTAAAAAAGTCACTGAGGCTGGGGTCAAAATAGCGCACGGTTCCCTTCAGTTCGGCACGATCGGGAATGACATTGTGGGCATGACCCGCATGGAGTGATCCCACCGTTACCACCGCCGATTGCAGTGGATTAACATTACGAGACACAATGGTTTGCAGGGCATTAACAATTTGGGCACTGACCACGATGGAATCAATGGTTTGATGCGGCATCGCTCCATGCCCGCCTTTGCCCTGAATTATACAATCAAAGGTTTCCACCGCTGCCATCAGCGCACCTTCGCAAATTCCTACCGTACCCAAGGGCAAATTATTCCACAGGTGCAGCCCAATAATTGCATTGACATCAGGATTGCGCAGTACGCCCTCTGCGATCATGGGTTGAGCGCCACCAGGCCCCTCTTCAGCGGGCTGAAAGATGATTTTTACCGTACCCGTAAAGTCTGGTTGATGCACTAAATGGTGGGCTAGGTAATAGGCTGTACCCAAAGCAATGGCAGTATGTCCATCGTGACCACAGGCGTGCATTAACCCCGGATGCTGCGATCGATAAGGTACGTCATTTTCTTCCTGTACAGGCAGTGCATCCATATCAGCACGGATGGCCAACACGGGCCCCGGTTTGCCGCTGGCGATCGTGGCCACAATTCCGGTTTGTGCAATTCCAGTTTGATGGGGAATTTGCCACTGCTGCAATTTTTGTGCAACAAATTTGGCTGTGAGGTGCTCTTGAAACCCAAGCTCTGGTTTTTGATGCAGCGATCGTCGCCACTGCACTAACTCTGACTGGAGGGCTTGAATATCCGATCGTACAGAGGAATGTTCAGAAAAGAGAGATAAAGGAGTTGAAACCATTTTAGAAATACGTTTAAGAACTTCGTGTAGAACGCCAGAGTTAAACCGCGGTGTGTAGCAATGTCACATCAATATCTTCAATATCATCTTCAATATCTTCGTGCTTCCTTGCAATTTGTCCCAACCGAGCATCGATCGCCCAGCCATTACCGATCCAGAGCAGCTACTTCTGTTGCCTGCGGTTTGTAGCAATTCTTCAAGCAAACACAGGTGACTTTGGTTCATGAGTCTGATCAATCTGCTAAGACACTAGTCCTGTATCTTCTACCGTATCGCTTTCTTGCCGATGCCGTGGCGGGTGGCGTTGCCATTTGTCATACATTGGTCACAGATTAAAGATCTTTGCATGGACAAAGATAACGAGCATTAGCTACAGTTACAAATTCCTCATGATGCCGGTTGCGACAATCTCCTATCGAAGTCGCGGCGTGAATGACAAGTCCTCTCACGGTTGGCTCTCCGCTATGAAGGGTCTCATTTTTTAGTGCTCTGCCGCCTGACTCTGGGAGGTTTGGTAACCATAAGTCATAGGTCAGCTCTGGAACAAAGGTTAAGATGGCTGTAGATAATCCCCTGCAAGGCAAGAGTGTAAAGCATATGCTTTTCAGCCTGGAATGAATGACGACTTCAGGAAGACGGCTTCAGGAAATAGTAATGGTGTCAACGAAAGTCAAATTGTGGACAGTAGACGACTATCACCGCATGGTCGAAACTGGGATTTTGACGGAGGGCGATCGAGTTGAGCTATTAGAAGGGCAAATTATCGAGATGAATCCGCAACTGCCACCCCATGCGGCAACCACTCAACGTGCCTTTCGCTACCTGGATCGACTGCTGGAAACTGTTGCTTATGTGCGGATGCAATTACCTGTAACATTGCAACCTAGATCAGAACCTGAACCGGATATTGCAGTTGTTCATATTGATGCCAATGAATATGGCGATCACCATCCCACACCGAATGAGATTTTTCTGATTATCGAAGTTGCAGATTCTACCTTGCTGGGCGATCGTCAGCAAAAAGCCCCCATCTACGCCAAAGCAGGAATTCCTGATTACTGGATTTTGGATGTCAACACTCGGCAGGTTTACGTTTTTCGAGAACCAACCCAAGCGGGCTATCAGCAGCAAGAAACTGTCCTGGCTGTAAATATGTTGCTTGCCCCCGTTGCGTTTCCTAACATTGCCATTTCACTCAATCAACTTTTTCTCCAAAATCTACCCTAGACAATCATCGTGACAGCCGTGATGCGTAACCGTGACAGTTCCCCTGACCAAATAAACAATCACTGCCATACTTGCAACAGCGGACCTCCCCGAAAGCAGGTATGAAGCATTTTTTAAAAACTTTCTTAAACTTAAAAACGTAGAAGACGCACTCTGGCTAGTCTAGGAAACAGCCAACTCTTCTGTCCTTTGAATTCTTTGTCTATGCTCAATCTACTTCCATGCCTAACACCTTCACCAGAAAGGCATAGCGATCGCTAATTTCCTCAATCACTTTAGCAGTGGGTTTTCCGGCCCCATGTCCAGCTTTGGTGTCAATGCGGATTAGTACTAATGCCCATCTTCGGTGACAAAGCCATTGAGCAGCCAGTCCTTGTGATCGGGACGCTCGTAGATCAGCACATCCTCAGCTTGGGGTGTGCCCAGCCGATGAAAATAAATTTTTGGAAACAGGTTAATATCTTCAAACTGAGTCGTTTCGCTGGGTTCGTCATAGCGAGAATAGAAGAACCCTTGTCCATCTGGTGTCCAAGACGCTCCTGAGAATTTGCTCCATTTCAGCAGATCGGGCAAATCCTCTCCCGTTTCTACGTTTCGCACTTTCCAGTCTTTCCAATCAGACCCCGATGCTGACAGCGCGTAAGCCATTCGTTTAGCATCTTTGCTAATTGACAATCCCGTCAGGGCAATCGTGCCATCATCCGACAGCGTATTAGGGTCAAGCAGCAGGCGCGGTTCTGCCTCTAGGCTGGGCAGGGTGTACAGCACACTCTGATTTTGTAATCCATCGTTTTTAAAGTAAAAGTAGCGATCGTGCTTTTTGAAGGGAGTGCCGTACTTCTCATAGTTCCAAAGCTGAGTGATGCGCTGCTTTAAGGTGTCGCGAATCGGTAGTTGTTGCAGGTAGCTAAACGTTACTTGATTTTGAGCTTCAATCCAGGCTTGTGTCGCCTCCGAGTTAGGATCTTCCAGCCAGCGATACGGATCAGGCACCAGCGTGCCGTGATAATTATCAACGTGGTCGATCGCGCGCGTTTCAGGGTAAACCAATGGGTTAGGCAAAGGCTCAAGCTCAGGCATGATCAAACGCATTCAAGGGGCATCTTCAATCTACCTTGCTCTGTAGCAATCTGGTAATTCGTTTCTCGAGCAGGATTTCTATCCGCTTCTCATCCATCCCACCTTTTCACTGTTTCATCCCCTCTAAAACTTTGCACTAGTGGTACCACTTTAAAGAAACGGTAAATACGGTCAATGTTCGGATGACGCAGCCGCCGCATTTCAGTAAATTTAATCACATCAGCCGACGAAAAACACGCAATAATAATTCAACAGTGCTGTTCTCATTTCTTCTCGCTGTCTGGCTTTTAGACGCATGGTAGTGAAAAGATTGGTTGTTGACTCTATGTCGCTGTATTCAATGTAACTGCATCAACTCTCTTGGCTTGTAACATAGAAGTCGATCGGCTGAGTCCTCTTAAACACCCCGCCCCGCTCTGACGGTTCCTTAGCGCCCTACCGCCCCACCTACCTAGATTCGTCTAGGCTCCATTGCCGCTAAGCCTCAAGTCGTTCATTTCCTTAACTCAAACCACAGCGCTTGAAGGGTGAGAGGGTTCTTTGCGGACTGTCCATTTGTGGACTGTTCATTTCGTCTCGTTAACCTTAGATATTTACTCAATTTACAACGCTTATGTCTTTCAAACGTGCTCTCGCATCTATCGGCCTAGTGGTTGGAACAGCTTTCACGTTAACCACGGCTCCTGCACAAGCAGCAAAACTTACCCCGGCTCAGTTGGGTTTGCCTGTACTATCCAATCAAGCACCAGTAGGTAATGGGTTAAGCAGTCCCAAAGCCTCGTTTCCATACTACACTTCAACCTTCTCGCCCTCACAGTCGTTACGGGTTAGGTTCAGCATTCTGACTCCTGAAGGGCTGGGTAGCCGAGGCATGGGAATGTCAAGTTTTGGCTACACTGTGATTGGCAGTGACGGCAAAGCTACGTTTCAATCCATCTTCTCGGAAACTAGGCCTTATGATCCTAATGCTAGCGCCAAGGGGAATGATTGGCTTGGAAGCTGTGGTAAGGCGATTACGGGTGCTTGTGAGGTGACAATTACCTTTGAAGCGAATAAAACCTACCAATTGTCCTTACTATCAAAGGGAATTAGTACTTACGGAGTTGGTGTCCTAAACTCCTATACGTTTGATACGGCGTCTGACCAGTTCTATAAAAATGGCACGGTTGCTGGGCACAAACAACCGTTTACAACGGTTTCTCAGCCAGGCGCATTGTTCATTGGCATGGAAGACGGCGAGTACAAGAAGTCTGGCAACAATTTTTACTATGACTATCAAGATTGGGTTGTGAAGGCAGAAGCTGTACCAGAACCAGCTACGTTGCTGGGTTTGGGTGCAGTAGCAGGTGGAATGCTGGTAGCGCGTCGTCGTAAGGCTGCTCCGTCAGTTTAATTAATTGCGCAAAATGTAGGAGCGATTTGCTGCCCCCTAGTCTCAACGATTAAAAAAGCCTTCTAGTTACTGCTAGAGGGCTTTTCAGAATTAAAGATTAAAGAAAGGTGTGGGACGTCGCCTTGGCTAAACACTTTGGCTAAGCTTTGGCTAAGCAGCGGTAGGGAACGATTGAGCCGACAACACCGATCGATAAAATCGTTGTAGTTGCCGAGTGGCTGCTGCCCATCCCCATTTTTCCGCCTCCAGTCGGGCATTGTGCCGCAGGGTAGCTCGTGCTTCAGAATTGCTCAACAGGCGTTGTGTGGCTGCAATCGCCCCATTTTCATCTTGTGGATCAAATAGGTAGCCATTGACGCCATCGGTGACAATATCGGGAATACCACCTGCATTCGCGGCAATCACCGGACAACCCGCGGCCATGGCTTCTAAGAGGACTAATCCCAACGTTTCTGTGCGCGATGGAAAGATAAAGGCATCGGCAGAGGCAAACGCAGCGGCTAAATCTTTGCCAGTTAAATAGCCCACAAAATGCGTTGGGGTATCGGCGAAATGTTTTTCCAGTTCCTGTCGGTGTGGCCCATCGCCAACAAGAGCTAAACGGGCATCGGGAATGGCTTTCAAAACTGGCTTGATTCGATCGATTTCTTTCTCTGCCGAGAGTCGCCCGACGTACAGCAGAATTGGACTTTCTGGTGAACCTTGGGATAAGTGCGATCGCACCGCTTGGCTAGCTAAATCGGGTTGAAACAACTCGGTATCGACCCCCTTTTGCCACACCTCTACCCGCTCAATGCCATGGGAGGTCAAGGCCTCCTGCATAGCAGTGGAGGTACACAAATTTAACTGCGCCTGGTTATGCATCATTTTCAGCAGTTCCCACAGTACGCCTTCTAACATGCCCAAACCGTAGTGTTCTAGGTATTTTGGCAAATGAGTGTGATAGGACGCTAGCAGCGGCACATCCAGTGATTTGGCGTAGTATAGTCCCCCTAGTCCTAGAACGGCTGGATTGACAATATGAATAAGCTCCGGCTGAAACTCTTCGAGGACTTGCCGCAAGGATGGACGTGGCAGTGCCAGCTTCAATTCTGGATACAGGGGTAACGGAAACCCAGGAATGCCGCAAATTTTTGCCCCTTTGTATTCGCGTAGCCCTCCATCTGGTGAAACAACCAACACCTGATCGCCAAGTCGCTGAAGATGATCGACCGTATGACTGAGGCGCGTGACGATGCCGTCAACTTTAGGCAAGAAAGTTTCGGTAAAGAGGGCAATTCGCATAAAGGGAACAGAAATTGAACGTTGAGAATCGATCGCCAAACAGAACTTATCCCCGCCATTTCACCTTGGGCAGGATTTCTTTCTCATCAACCCGATGCTTGTACTTAATCGCAAAGTTGAGCAGCGAGTCAAGTAGAGAATCTGAGAGATAATGAGGCTGCAACCCGAGGCTAAGCAGGCTAGTATTTTTGGCGTTGAAGTAGTGCTCTTCTTTTTCAACGCGGGGATTTTCCAGGTGATTGATTTCAATGTTTAGCCCCATTGACGTTCCAGCTTTTTTCACCATAAGCGCCAGATCGCCAACACTAAACATCTCGGTGAATTGGTTAAAGACGCGGAATTCGCCTGCCTCGGCTGGATTGGCGATCGCAATCTCAATGCATCGCACGGTGTCACGAATATCCAAGAAGCCGCGAGTTTGTCCGCCTTTGCCATACACCGTCAGCGGATGTCCGATTGCCGCTTGAATGCAGAAGCGATTAAGGGCTGTACCAAAAACGCCGTCATAATCAAGGCGGTTGATCAGCAACTCATCCATGCCTGTTTCTTCAGTCAGCACCCCGTAAACCACCCCTTGGTTGAGGTCAGTAGCGCGTAATCCCCAAATTTTGCAGGCAAAGTGGATGTTGTGGGAATCGTGTACCTTGCTGAGGTGATAGAAAGAACCGGGTTGCTTGGGGTAGGGCAGCGTATCTTTGCGCCCATTGTGCTCGATCGTAATATAACCTTCTTCAATATCGATATTAGGCGTACCGTATTCGCCCATCGTGCCCAGTTTTACCAAATGGCAGTTGGGGAAGTGCTCGTGCATGGCGTAGAGCAAGTTCAGCGTTCCCACCACGTTATTGACCTGAGTCAGAACCGCATGCTCGCGATCGATCATCGAGAAGGGGGCCGATCGCTGTTCTCCAAAATGCACCACGGCTTCCGGCTCAAATTTGAGCATGGCATCTTTAAGAAACTCGTAGTTATTGATATCTCCGATGAAGAGATCGATGGTTTTGCCCGTCAGGTCTTGCCAACGCTGGATTCGAGTCTGGATCGGTGCAATGGGAGTGAGCGTCTCAATACACAACTCCATATCCCAATGTCGCCGTACTAAGTTGTCTAAAATACCGACTTCGTAACCCCGATTGGACAAGTAGAGCGCGGTTGCCCAACCGCAGTAACCATCGCCACCAATAACTAGGACTTTCATGCTGAACTGATCCGAACGAGTTGATCTGCTTACTGATACTCGCTAAATCTATCAGACTTGTGTACCTTCTTGAGCATTTTGAGAAAGCAATTCTGCAATTTTTAAGTTGGAATTCATTGTTAATCATCTGAATCATACCGATCATCATCAGCAACGTGCAATTCCACACGCTGGGCTTTCAACTTATGAAATAAAGTAAGACTGGTCGTCTCATGTGCAATCGTTTAGCTCTCCATGAAAACTTTTCCATCTCCGGAAGCGCTGCGGCGGTTTCCCTTTGGGCTGGCAGATGTTGCTGTCATTCTGGGGACATTGGTTCTACTGGCATTAATCGCTCGAATTGGAGCAGGGACATTAGTCAGCTTTTATCCCCCGGATGTTGTGCCTGCGGTTGATCTGAATCCGCGTAATTTACCGTATTATGCGGGGCGATCGACCTTACGCATGTTCATTGCCCTGTTTTTCTCTACAGTGTTCACGTTGGTTTAT
Organism: Thermocoleostomius sinensis A174; assembly: GCF_026802175.1. Classification (NCBI taxonomy): domain Bacteria; kingdom Bacillati; phylum Cyanobacteriota; class Cyanophyceae; order Oculatellales; family Oculatellaceae; genus Thermocoleostomius; species Thermocoleostomius sinensis. The sequence goes on from NZ_CP113797.1 coordinate 1,762,846, forward strand.
GGGTATATTGCTGCCAATAGTCGCCGCGCTGAACGGGTGATGATCCCGCTGTTAGACATTTTGCAATCGGTTCCAGTTTTGGGGTTTCTCTCGATTACTGTGACTGGCTTCATTGCCTTGTTTCCCGGTAGCTTGCTGGGGCTAGAAGCAGCTTCGATTTTTGCCATCTTCACTAGCCAAGTTTGGAATATGACCTTCTCGTTTTATCAGTCCTTACGAACAGTTCCTAAGGAATTAGATGAAGCGGCAACGCTCTATCAACTATCGCGCTGGCAACGGTTTACGAAATTGGACGTTCCATCAGCCACGATCGGGCTACTGTGGAATGCCATGATGAGCTTTGGCGGAGGTTGGTTTTTCGTGGCAGCCAGTGAAGCGATCAGTGTATTGAATCAGGAGTATACGTTGCCGGGGATTGGCTCTTATGTAGCGGCAGCGATCGTCGCTGAAAATTTGCCCGCCCTGGGCTGGGCACTGCTCACCATTGCGATTGTCATTGTGCTAGTGGATCAACTTTTTTGGCGGCCTCTCATTGCTTGGTCGGATAAGTTTCGCATGGAGCAAAGCGCTTCAGCAGAAGCCCCAGAATCTTGGGTATATGACCTGTTGCAAGCAGCACGGATTCCTCGGATGCTAGGCAAGGCACTCACGCCAACAAGGGAAGCGGTTAATCGAGTGTTGTCTCGGCTCACTCTCCCTAAATCCACTTTCAAGGTTGATGTGGATCAAGAACAGCGGGGCGATCGTCTTTATAACGTTATCTTGCTAATCATTATTGGTATCCTGGTTGCTTGGGCATTACACTTCATCCTAACCACAGTTGGCATAGGTGAAGTGTTCAAAACCTTTTGGCTGGGACTGCTCACGCTGTTGCGGGTGACAGTACTTCTGTTGTTCGCCACCGTAATTTGGACACCTATCGGCGTAGCAATTGGGTTTAACCCCAAACTGGCACGAACGCTGCAACCGGTGGTGCAGTTTCTCGCCTCTTTCCCTGCCAACTTCATTTTTCCCTTCGCCACTTTGTTTTTTATTCGCACCAACATCAGCATTGAGTGGGGCAGCATTTTATTGATGGCACTGGGTGCCCAATGGTACATTCTCTTTAACTCGATCGCTGGTGCACAGAGTATTCCCACTGATCTGCGCGAAATGGCAGATGATATCGGTTTAAAGGGCTGGCAACGCTGGAGAAAGCTGATTATTCCGGGCATCTTTTCCGCGTGGGTGACGGGAGGCGTTACCGCAAGTGGTGGCGCTTGGAACGCTAGCATTGTCTCGGAAATTGTTGCCTGGGGACAAACGACGCTGGTAGCTACCGGATTAGGCGCTTACATTGCGGAAGCTACAACCGTTGGCGATTGGCCCCGAATTACCCTTGGTATCGGCATGATGAGTCTATTTGTGGTGGGGTTAAACCGTTTGTTGTGGCGACGACTCTATCAACTTGCCGAAACAAAATATCATCTGTAGCGTTGGTTCTGCTTAGACCTTAGTAGTTACGATTTGTATCTAATCCATAAACTGCTCTGCGAGGTTGGATCTCTATGGCTGCCGCTCCAAATATTCTGATTACGGTGGAAAATATTCATAAGCGGTTTCCTTTACCGGATGGAAAAGGAGAGTTCACAGTTTTAAGTGATGTGAGTTTCACCGTGCGATCGGGCGAGGTCGTTGCTTTACTTGGACGCAGCGGCAGTGGCAAAAGCACACTTCTCCGGATCATGGCAGGGCTGATTCCTCCAAGCCAAGGTCAGGTTTTTAGTAACGGCAAACCCCTACGCGGCGCTAATCATGATGTGGCGATGGTGTTTCAAAGCTTTGCCTTGCTACCCTGGTTAACCGTTCAGGAAAATGTGGAATTAGGGCTAGAAGCACGAGGGGTTCAGCGAGATGAACGCCGACAGCGTGCTCTGAAAGCGATTGATATTGTGGGATTAGATGGATTTGAGAGTGCCTATCCGAAAGAGCTTTCGGGGGGTATGAAGCAGCGAGTTGGCTTTGCCCGCGCCTTTGTGTTAGAACCCCAAGTTCTCTTCATGGATGAACCCTTCAGTGCCCTCGATGTCCTGACTTCGGAAAACCTACGGGGGGAAATTGACGATCTCTGGAATGCAAAAGCCTTTCCATCTAAAAGTATTCTGATTGTCACTCACAACATTGAAGAAGCTGTATTTCTGGCCGATCGCATTGTGATCTTAGGCTCCAATCCAGGGCGTATCCGAGGTGAAGTCGTCATTGATCTGCCTCGTCCTCACGATCGCACCACTCCCCGCTTCGCTTCACTAGTTGATTATATCTATACCGTAATGACCAATCCTGAAATTGAAGTAACTGGGAAAGTTGCGACTACAACACCCGTGTTAGCTGTACCATCTCCCTATGCCAAAGCGCTACCTCATGTGCGTGTCGGGGGAATCAGCGGTTTGTTAGAACTGATTGTTGATCAGCCAGAAGGAACAGATGATATTCCTCGATTAGCAGAACGGCTTCAGCTTGCAGTCGATGATCTGTTACCGATTCTGGATGCGGCTGTTTTGCTAGGATTTGCTGAAATCTCTCAAGGAGATGTGCGACTTACAAAGGTTGGGCAAGACTTTGCCACAACCACCATTCTGCGCAGCAAAGATCTTTTTCGTCAGCAAGCCCTAACTCATGTTCCCGTTTTAAACAGCATCGTCCAGACCTTGCGAGAGAAGCGTAGCGGTTCTATGCGGGCAGATTTCTTTTTAGATTTATGGGATGAACATTTTCCCCATGAAGAAGCCGAGCGCCAGTTTGCCACAGCGGTAGACTGGGGGCGCTATGCCGAGTTGTTTGAGTACGATGCTAGTGAGGAACGATTGTACTTACCTGAAGCTAACCCGAATCTAGAAAAACCTGTTTCCCTGGGTAGGGGTGAAGACAATTAACACAAATCCTCCTTCCACCTAGTTAGAACTCTACCTAGTTGGGATGTACCGAAACAATAAGCGAGAGTTTTGAGTCCAGAAAGGAGGCGTCGGCAGATCGGCGCTTAGACAGCAGAAGGTGCAAGATAGGGTGCAACCCGATCGCGGTTCATCGCTACGGATGAACGAAGGAAAATAATGATACGAAAGGGGTACACACCTTACGGAAATTGCGAGTAAGCTTGACCTGATGTTCGGTGCAATTGTTGAAGAGTATTCCAGGTAGCGTTTTGTATCGAGGGTGAGCTGTGGATTTTCTGCGCTTGTTTCGATCGACTGAACCCACTGCTCTGTTAGGTGGGCGTTATAAAGTAATTAATCAGCTAGGGGCTGGCGGGTTTGGTCAAACCTTCCTAGCAGAGGATTTGCACTTACCAGGACATCCTCGCTGTGTGATCAAGCAGCTTAAGCCGCAGTTTAGCAGTGCTCAAGGCTTAGAGACTGCCAAGCGCTTGTTTGATACCGAGGCGAAAGTACTGTATCAACTGGGTGATCATGATCAAATTCCTCGACTGCTGGCCCACTTTGAGCACAATCAAGAATTTTACCTAGCTCAAGAACTGATTGTTGGTGCTCCGTTGTCGGAGGAGTTAATCAATGGCCAACCTTGGACAGAAGAACAGGTGGTCGCGTTGGCGAAAGACATGCTGACGGTGCTATCGTTTGTGCATCAGCAGGGGGTCATTCACCGGGACATTAAACCCCAAAACCTGATTCGTCGCAGCCGCGATGGTCGGGTGGTGCTAATCGATTTTGGAGCCGTAAAGCAAGCCAGCATTCAACTGGCTGATGCTGATGCTGGCCCCACTAAAACCATCTCGATCGGGACGCAGGGATACATGCCCAGCGAGCAGATAGCGGGTAGTCCGCGCTTTAGCAGCGATATCTACGCCGTCGGCAAAATTTGCATTCAAGCCTTAATTGGCGTTGCTCCTAGACATCTCCAGGATGATCCGCATACCGGCGAAGTCAGATGGCGTTATCTAGCTCCCCACGTCAGTTGTGAATTTGCCGAGTTTTTAGAGCAAATGGTGCGGTATGATTTCCGTGCCCGATTCTCCACGGCGATCGACGCACTGTCAGCCCTCGAACAGCTTCCGATCTATGCCAAGGCGACTCCGCTTGCACCACCTCCCACGCCAGCAGCCCTCCTCGATCCGCTACTTCAACCAACGGTGGCTTGGTCAGAGCCATCGACAGCGGTGGCTTCGGATGTAGTTGCCAGTGAAGTTGTCAAGGCCACAACGCTTTTAACCGAAACCTCTCCGCCGCAAGAGTTAATTGGTTCCCCGCTGATTAATCTCCCTGTAACAGAGCCACAGGTTGGCAGTCGATCGCCGACGGATGTGGTAGCTGGAGTGTCACCTCCTGTTCCGATCGCTCCGATTTCAGACCATCTTCCAGAACATCATGCTCGCTCTAGGTTGCAGGGGTTGGATCGAATTCGCACTCAACGCCTTCTGTTGCCACTGATGGGTATAGTGGCGATCGGGTTGCTGTTTGGCGTAGTTAAACTTTCTGCTCCTAATGCTTCATCGGCTGATCCAACGTCTGCTCCTGTAACAGCCCCAACAGATGTCTCTTCTGACAATCCAGGCGATTCAACAACTCCTCCTAATAGCCAGATTCAAGTAGCGGCCCTGCAAACCCAGGCCGATCAACTGCGCCAGAAAGAACAATTTCAGCAGGCGATCGTCCTGTACGATCAGGTCATTTCTCTCAACGCTAAGTCAGCCGAAGCCCAATGGGGACGCTGCTATAGCCTGAATCGATTGCTGAAACCTACTGAAGCATTAGCGGCTTGCAACGCGGCGTTAGCCGTTAATCCAGATTATCCGGAAGCCCTCTGGAGTAAAGGATACGCCCTTGACTTGCAGCAGAAACCTCAGGAAGCACTGCCGTTATATGAACGCGCGATCGCCCTCAAGCCCGATTTTGCCGAAGCATGGAGCAATAAAGGCACAGCGCTATTTCAATTAGGGCGATTTGAAGAAGCGCTTACGTCGTTAAACAAGGCGATCGAGCTAAATCCTAACCTAGCAGAGGCCTGGAACAACCGAGGGGCAGTATTGTGGAGCTTGCGTCGCTTTGATGAAGCCGTTGCTTCGATTGATCGCGCCATCCAAATCAAGCCGGATTATCAAGATGCTTTAAGTTTGCGTGAACAGGTGCGGCAACGGCTTGGACGGTAGCCCCCCATCGAGGTGATGGTTCTAAACCGCTCAGGCATTCACGGGCGACTTGTAATAGTTGCCCAATAGCACCGTGCCGATCGCCAGCTTGCAAACTTCCAACACCCAATATTCGCCGTGCATGAGGTTCATGCGAGTGGGAATTTCTGTAGCCGTTTCAAACAAGTTCAACGGTAATCCCAACGCGCTCATTTCAGGCGTAAGACCGTAGGTGTAGAATAGGCCGATCGACAGTAATGCTAGTGATAGCAGGACTGTCCGATGATGCTGCCAATTGGCTGTAGAGAGTTGGCGACGTAGGATCATGCCTCCCGTCAGAACCACAGCCGCACAGACTAATTCAATGCGATTAAAAACCCAAAAAATCGAATATCCGGCAGTGGCAAAATTTGCCTCGGTCATCATACCGCTGGCGTACAGTGTTGGCATTATGACGAGATCAAGAATGAGACTGCTGCTTATCCAAAATGCCAGAACCGAGATGACAACTGTTCGCCATTGGGGGCGCTGAACATCGAGATGAGAAAAGCTTGTCATAATTTTATGTATGCAAAATCGCGTCTCTATCTTTGAGCTTAGCGGCTATATCTGTCCTTGGTTGGAGATCGGCGTTAATAATTGTGTCGCGGATAGCGTTCAGATAGGTGGCTCTCTACACCCCCGGCTGTGGTCCCCTCACTAAGGGAGACCATAAGACTGCAAGCAGCTCCAGCACGAGGATCATACTTCTGTTCAGCAACGCCGCAGATAAAACGAAGAAGGGCAAGTTCTGCTCACCCTTCTAAATGAATCTATTGAAAAACGCATGAAAGGCGCATAGGCCATGAAGAGTCCGTTGCTGAATTCCAGTATGATTGACGGATCTTGACTATCAGGGCGTTTCACAAAACACCCAAGATTCATTCAATCAGCAACGCCACAAAGAACACAAAGAAAAGTTGTAGAGTGTGCAGGTCGGGTCGAAACCTCCCTATCTTTTCTAGCGAAAGGCTGGTTGATGACGAATTAAGCTGAGAAACTCATCGCGAGTTCTGAGATCTTCCTGGAAAACCCCAATCATGGCACTAGTAACCGTCCACGAGCCAGGCTTTTGCACCCCACGCATGACCATACACATGTGAGTGGCTTCAATCACAACTGCTACCCCTTGCGGATCAAGAATCTCCTGAATTGCTTCAGCAATCTGGCGAGTTAGGCGCTCTTGCACTTGCAGGCGACGGGCATACATTTCCACAATTCGAGCCAATTTGCTTAGACCCACTACCTTCTGGTTGGGAATATAAGCAACGTGCGCTTTGCCCATAAACGGCAGCATGTGATGTTCGCACAAACTGAACACATCAATATCGCGCACCAACACCATCTCGTTGTGTCCTTCATCAAAGATGGCTCCATTCACCAACTCGTCTAGCGATTGATTGTAGCCACTGGTCAAAAAGCGCATTGCTTCTGCGACTCGCTTTGGGGTTTTCAGCAACCCTTCCCGTTCTGGATCTTCTCCCAGGGCTGCCAGCATGGTGTGAACCGAGTCTGTTAGTTGTTGAAATGCCTCGGCTGGGGGATGCTGCGGTTTTGATTGGCGACCGTGCGATGTGCTGCGATCGGGTCGAGTATTGACCCGTTGAGGCAAAGTTGGCTCTGCGGTGACATCTTTGGTAAGAGAAGAATTTGCCGTGAAGGAGTTTGCGCCGTTAGAAGCGTTGGAAGAAGCAATAGTCATAGTTAACCTAGATAAACCTTCAATGATGAGAATCCAAACGTTAAAACTCAACGAATTAAATTGCTCCAGCCCGAGGCATCACAATCAACTCGTCAATAACTGCCTGCGGCGGAAGCAGCACAGTATGAAGGATGGACTGAGCAACCACATCGGGTGTCAGCATTTGAGACCGATCGAACTCTTCTGGAATGGTGTCCCAAATGGGAGTATTAACTGCCCCTGGCGTAATCACAGCCACACGAATGCCGTAGGCCCGCTCTTCAGCGGCTAAAACTTTAGACAACGAGGCAATTCCTGCTTTGCTGACACTGTATGCCCCCCAGCCCGCAAAGGTATGGTGAGCCGCGATCGACGACACATTGACAATAGTGCCCCGTTGCCGCTCCCGCATTCCTGGCAGTACCGCCTGAATACACTGAAAAACACTGGTGAGATTAAGGTCAATCACCCGTTGCCAGTCTGACAACGAAGTAGAGAGCACCTCGCCCGTTTGAGCAATACCAGCATTGTTCACCAAAATGTCGATCGGCAGTTCAGCCGCAATCTGACTAATAGCGGCGTTGACCTGATCCACCACTGCCAAATCCAATGGATAGGTCTTGACGGTAACGCCAGTCTGCGCCACTGTAGCAGCAACTTCGTCTAGCTTAGCTGGAGAACGACTGACCAGTGCCAAATCAATTCCCGCCTCTGCAAACGCTTGAGCCGTTGCCCGACCAATTCCACTGCCTGCTCCTGTAATGAGCGCACATCCAATTGAAGAACCCATGCAATTTTCCGACTACCAACATTGACTAAAGATCCAAAGGATTCGCCTTAAAGTTGTGCCTCAGTTGTCTAAGGCACAATTGCAGTTCTGCCAAACTATGTCCAGAACTCAATTTCAATAAATAAACAAGCTATATAAAAACTTTTTGAGCAAACGCCCCCGCTCTCTTCAAGCTCGTTGAGCCAAGGCTGCATTGAGAACCAGCTAATAGACGTAACCAGCGGGTGGCTGTTACGGAGAAACAGTAAGTAGGGATCAAAGCAAAACCCTCAAAAATTACGTTAACCTGCGATGTGTTAACAATTGTTTCTGTTCACATTATAGCACTGGCGCTCCGAACACTAGACAATGACAACCGAATCTCTATCAATCAATCTTTGTCTATTTATCTATTTGATTGAATAGAAGCAACTTGGCTAACAACTTCAGATAACAAAGGATTTAGGTATTAGTAGATAACCGGTCGAATCAATAATCAAATTAATGATGGCTATCAGTAGATTGCATAGCAAGTGTTCCCAGTCAAGCCGGAACCTCAACAAACATACCGATCTTACGAAATTTTTGATACCGTAATGCGCGACGCTGATGATTCGACATGGCGCAAAGTTCGTCGAGATAGTCTAACAACGTTCGTTTTAAAGTAGATGCCGTTTCCAACGGATCAGAATGTGCCCCTCCAACGGGTTCGGGTAAAACCTGGTCAACAATGCCCAACTCGACCAAGTCAGGTGCGGTAATCTTCAAGGCTTCTGCGGCTTGGGGAGCGTTACTAGCATCGCGCCAAAGAATCGCTGCACATGCTTCTGGGGGGGCTACACAATAGATAGAGTGTTCAAACATCAGCAATCGATCGCCCACGCCAATCCCGAGTGCCCCACCCGATCCACCTTCTCCAATCACCGTGCAAATGATGGGTACTTCCAAGCGAAACATTTCTCGCAAGTTGTAGGCGATCGCCTCTCCTTGTCCTAAGCGTTCAGCCTCTGCCCGAGGATCAGCGGCGGGCGTATCGATGAAGGTGAGAATGGGCATTCCAAAGCGATTTGCATGGTTCATTAATCGAATTGCCTTGCGATACCCCCCCGGCGAAGCCATCCCAAAGTTACGAGCAATATTATCTTTGGTATCGCGCCCCTTCTGGTGTCCCAGCATCACCACAGGCCGCCCTCCCAATCGCGCCACGCCACCTACAATTGCTGGATCATCAGTGCCTGTGCTGCGATCGCCGTGCATTTCAATCCACTCATCGGTCATCGCTTGAATGTAATCAAGCGTACTAGGGCGGCGAGGATGACGAGCGACTTGCAGCCGTTGAAACGGAGTTAAGCTGCCAAAAATTTCCTGTCGCAACTGAACAGCCCTTGCCTCTAACTGCCGAATTTGGTCAGATACATCGACCTCATTTTCTTCTGCAAGTTCCCGAATTTGGGCTATGCGGGCATCTAGCTCGGCTAATGGTTTTTCAAAATCTAATAGGATTGTTCGGCGTTCAGGAGTGGCCATAGGATATAAGCAGCTAAAAATACTAAATTCAATGAAGATTTTAAGGAGGTGAAAAGGACGGTTGCCTGCTCACCGGTTGAGCCGTAAAGAAGCAGTAAAACTGTGACAACTCGGCCCAACGTGCAAATAGTTTCACCATACCACTGACCAAGGCATAGATTTTATAGGGTTTTCCGACCCTTGAAGTAGGGTTGGAGCACCTCTGGAATCTGTACCGTTCCATCGGGTTGTTGATAGTTTTCCAAAATAGCCGCCATGGTGCGCCCTACTGCTAGCCCGGAGCCATTCAACGTGTGCACAAATTGTGTTCCTTTCTTCCCCGCTTCCTTAAACCGAATATTCCCTCGTCTTGCTTGAAAATCGCGACAGTTAGAACAACTGGAAATTTCGCGATATTTACCTGACGACGGCAGCCACACCTCTAAGTCATACGTTTTGGTGGAAGCAAAGCCCAAATCGCCGGTACACAGTTCAATGACTCGATAGGGCAATTTTAGGGCTTGTAGAATAGCTTCAGCATCTTGCAGTAAGGTTTGATGCTCGGCTTCAGAGGTGTCGGGGTGCACAAACTTATATAGCTCGACCTTATTAAATTGGTGCAGCCGAATCAGCCCCCGGGTATCGCGTCCATAGCTACCGGCCTCTCGTCGAAAGCAGGGCGTGTAGGCACAGTAGTGTTTGGGTAATTCTTCGGCCGATAGAATTTCGTCGCGATGCAGGCTAGTAATCGGAACTTCGGCGGTTGGGGTTAGCCACAGATCGTCTCGATCGCACTTAAAGCTTTCTTCGGCAAACTTGGGTAATTGACCAGACGCCGTTAGCGAGGCGGTGTTCACCAAAAACGGTGGCAGGATTTCCGTGTAGCCTGCTTCGATTTGACGATCGAGCATGAACTGAATCAACGCTCGTTCCAGTGCCGCTCCAGCCCCAATTAAGGTGACAAAGCGACTTTGAGCTATGCGGGTCGATCGTTCAAAATTAAAAATTCCCAGTTTCTCGCCAATTTCCCAATGCGGCAGAATATCGGCATGTTGGGGCAAATAGTCATCGCCCCAGCGCTTAAGCTCAACGTTATCCTCTTCATCTTTACCGATGGGTGTACTGTCGCTGGGCAAATTGGGAATCGTGAGCAGCAATGCCTCCAGTTGTGCCTTCAGCTCTCGCTCTTGTGGTTCCAGTTCACTTAATTGAGCTTTAACTTGATTGCCTTCCTCGCGCAGGGTTTGAACTTCGGCATCATCCGGTTTAGCTCCAGCTTTCATTCGTTGCCCTACTAGCTTGCCAATTTCATTACTGCGGGCTTGTAAGGCCGATCGACGAACCTCTAGGTCGCGCTGGTTTTGATCTAATTCTAAAATGGGGCTGAGGTCGAATGTGCCTCGGGATTTTAATCGGGCTTGAAAGTGTTCTGGATTTTCCCGTAACTGCTTGAGATCAATCACAACGGCTCCTCAAACTTTAGGCTGCGATCGGTTGCCAATACACCAGGATAACCTGGATTTGAGCCACTGAAATGCATAAAAGAGAAGGAAGCCAGGGCAACTGGATAAAAATCGCTGAACTCCAGAAGGCACGATGGGGCATTATTCCCTTGTTGGGGCATTATTCCCTTGTTGTCGATTCGCGATCGTTTTACTCCATTTGGGTTGCCCGTGTAACCAGCTTTACAAGCATAGTTCACCCCCACCCTTTCAGCAGAATTTAGGGAATACAACCACTATGAGCCTGACCATAATCAGTGCGATCGTATCAACTCATACCAATTTAGAGCTATGACTGCAACAGACGAGACCCCTCCCAATCTCCCCTTACTAAGAGGAGGTGCCACGGGCGGTTCAGTATCGACTAGAGCCAACCGCTGTCTTCAGAAGATCTAGCATTCTCTGGGCATCTTCTTGCCCCTCATCCCTCAATTTCTGCTCCCACACGGGGCGAAGGGACTTCAACGATCGAAGATTAAATTAGTTAGGCTGAATGAATTTATCAATTAAAATGTAAGGAATTGGCAGTAGAAACCAAATATAATCCCACCAGGAAGGGTTAATGAATACTACGCCAATTGTTAAAAATGAGAAAATAGGTTCGATCAAAGCGTAATAGAAAATAGAGTTGATTGTTTTTTGATCTAAGCTTGAATCAATTAGGCGATGATTTTGCGTAGCGTAGAGCCAACTGATCGCAGCTAGAAATCCAATGAATGCGGTATTGATGCTAAACCATATTTTGACGATCGTATTTTCAGAAAAATACATTGTAAGCGTATTGGAATACGGAATTAGAAACATCCCCATCAAATATAGTAATTGCAACCAAATATGTAGCTCATTCTCTCGTTTGTAAAATTTGAAACGTTTAGTGTGCTCAAACCAGTAGAAGCCCACCACAATGAAGGCGACAGCATACGCGCTAAGTGGTTGTAATTGAGACCATAGAAAATTAATAATTTCTTGATTGGCAAGCGATCGAGCCGCTTCAGGTTCCTGCAAAATTAAGAAATTTTGGGCCATGGCCAGTGCAAATAAAACATCAGCTACTCGTCCAAGGTGCATTAGCATGGTTTGGGGCGCTTGACCTGAAACCGCCTGATTATCTGTCGAAGGTTGATTCATCTTGTTTGTTTGCAGTTTAGTCTACTAAACCCGATCGTACGGCCAGTACTACCGCCTGAATGCGATGATTGACTCCGAACTTATTCAGGATATTACGCACATGGGTTTTGACCGTGCTAATACTAATGCAAAGGCTGGTAGCAATTTCTGGATTGCTGTATCCTTCTGCAAGCAGCTTAAGAACTTGCAGTTCACGGGCTGAGAGATTGGCTGAAAGATGCAAAGTAGACATAGTAAAAAACAAGCAATAAGAAGCTGAAATTAATCTTTGATTTGAATCCATTGAGAAACTAATTTAATTGATATCAGCTTAAATCGTGAATTATTAAAAAATCTATTCATCTATCAAATAGTGACTTGATTGCAAGCATCTAGTTGACGTTGTCGCATCAGCAAAAATAATGGTAGTGCAAGAGAAACTCCAACCAGTAAGTGACTGACAAGATACAGCCATAAGTGATTTATCTTTAACCGCTTTCCTTCAGAAAGGATAAATACCCAAAGCACGATTGATGTAACAATCAAATCCACACCAAAAAAACTAGAAATTCGGTTAGCAAACAATTGTTCTAAGAACAAATGACTATCAAAACCATGTTCTAGAAGAAAAGGAATGAGTTGCGTATACGGCAACGTAGTTCCCACAATGCAAAGCGCCCAATACACAATCACTAGCATTCTAAGTTTCTCCCACCAACTCACAGAATGAAGTTAGACAACGACTTTCGCTTGTAAGACAACCCTTATTTGAGGACTATAATATATATACGAAACTGTATCGTATTGAAAATAAAACGTCAATAGAGCTTTGCTTTTAGGTAGCAGTCAGTGCAGTGAATAGAAATGTATGGCTGAGTGCAACAGCCTGAGCGATGATGAAGAGATGAGCAAATCAACAAAAAGTGGAATCGGTCGTCCTCGCAGCATTGAAGCAGACCAAGCGATCCTGCAAGCAACATTAAGTCTGTTAGCCGAAGTTGGCTATCAGTCTATGAGCATAGAAGCGATCGCCGCTCGAGCTGGTGTAGGAAAAGCAACCATTTATCGGCGCTATTCTTCCAAAGAAGAACTAGTGGCCGACGCCCTTGAAAGTCAATTTGGTGAGGAAGAACCAATCCCTGATACAGGCAACTTTTGGCAGGATCTAGAAGCGGTGATTGGAAACGTTATTGAAGCCACGCTCACCGATTTGGGGCGTCAAACTATCGCTTTGATCATTAGTACAGCCTCCAGCAGCCCTCAGTTTGCCCAAATTTACTATGCGAAATACATTGCTCCTCATCGCGACGCTCTAGCCGTACTATTCGATCGCGCTACGCAACGGGGAGAAATTGAGCGGTCAATTGACGCTGAATTCTTTGTGGATTTAGTTGCCAGCTCTATCCTTTATGCCATTATGTTTAAGCCCACCCTTAGCACCATAGAGTCCCATATTCGCCGAGTCGTGAATTTAGCAATTCAGGGACAAGATACAGCAGAAGAACCAAGGAGCCGAGTAGAGGAGTGAATGGACAAAATGGACAATAAATCGTGAATCATCTGCATCTACTTATGCATTCCCTCTTCCCTATTTCCCCCCTCTATTTTCTCTCGCTTCACGCTTGAGTGAGGACTGGTTCCTGCGATCGCTGCTGTTGAGACGGTTGCTCTTCATCAGTACAATACACTTCGCAAGAATTGTTGGGGCTTTCGATCAGCTTTACTTTATAAAGTTTTGCGCCAATGTTCTGAATTGGTTGTTTCAATCGATCGCGAATATGCACAGCAATATTCTCTGCTGTTGGCACAACTTCCGCAAAATAGGGAATATCTTTGTTCAAAAAGGTGTGATCGAATGGTTCTACTACATATTCGTTAACAGCCTTTTCAAATTCATCAAGATCGGCAATCATGCCAGTTCGGGGATCGATTTCTCCTTTGATTGTTACTTCTAGATGATAGTTATGTCCATGTCCGTGCACACGAGCGCACTTACCATAGATCTCACTATTTTGCTCCAAGGTTAAATAGGGCAACGCCAGTCGATGTGCCGCGCTAAAGTGAGTACTGATCGTGAGATAAGCTTCCATACCGTTTCCTTCGTAGTCTGCCCAAAGTTCAGGATGTTCAACGAGTTGAATGCGGACTAACGGCAGATGATCTGCCAACCGATGCCAAATTACTCTAGCGATATTTTCAGTTGTGGGTAACGTTTCGCGAAACTCTGACCATGCCTCATTTAAATAGGAGAAATTAAGCTGGCTGATCACTTCGCGCTTAATCACCTGCTTCACATCTGACAGATTCAGCACCATGCCGTATCTATCTAGTTCTCCTTCCATCGAGACATATAGCACGTAGTTGTGCCCATGCCCAGGCGCTTTTGCGGTCAACCCAAAGCGGCGATCGTTTTCCTCATCACTCAATTCCGGCAGCCAATAGCGATGACTAGCAGAGAATTGTGCTCGTCGATTAATGATGCACTTCATGAAAGCCGTTAAGTTCTGTAAAGCCTCTTCCCCAGCATAACAGAATCCCAGGTCTTGCTGTGCCCTTTCCCCATCTACTCATCTCTCGTCCCCATTCCTCATCCATCCTTCTGCCCTGCATCAGCCCTTTCAGAACATAGTTGTTAATAGCACCAGAACTAGCGCTTCCGTCCATTCCACTGTTGCTCCATAGGTATCTCCTGTATGCCCACCCAGTTTGTGGTGAAACCAAGCGGGCACAATCAACGCGATCGCAAGACAGAATAATGGGTAAAGGATAGAAGAGAAGGGGGACAACAGGAACGGGAACCACATCGGCAAAGCACTTAGCCCCAACAGCAGCAGCAGTGAGGGCAGGGTGTTCCAAAGGGATGGAATCGCTTGTTTGTGAAATGCACCTTTGCCAGTAGGTTTGAGGTACGGGTAGCGGGCGATCGCAACTTGTTGGGCCCAGCGTCCCCACCCACATGCCAACAGCAACCCAAGCCAACGCCCTTGGGGTAGGTCAGCCAAAGCGGCCGTTTTCAGTAATAGCAGGGAAACGGCAGCCATCGCTCCAAAGGCTCCAGTTGCACTATCGGACATAACCTGTAAGCGGCGATCGGGATTGGTGACGGCCAAACCATCGGCAGTGTCCATTGCTCCATCAAGGTGTAGCCCACCTGTCAGGACAATCCAACTCACAACAACTACGGCACTACGAGTGAACAACGGCATCCCCATAACAGCCAACCCCTGATCTAAACCTCCCAACACCCCCCCGATCATTAGTCCAACAATGGGTGCCAGTTTAGATACCGTTTGAAATTCCCCATTCTCAGCCATGGACAGCGGAATTGCTGTGTAAAACACGATCGCCGCTACGAACCTAGACCAAATCATCATCGGAAATTACGGAGAAGCGTATTATTTGTGACTAAATGACACGCATTAGCTTCAGCATTTTGGCTGAATTTCTTATGCATGATTACCGCGATAATAATATCGAAGGAGCCTTTTAACTCTAGACCAGGTCGGCAACGCTGAATAACTTTCTTGAAACTTGCTAGAAGCCGCCCGGAATTCTCAGGTTAATATGGTTTTGTGTTCTACCGTTTCAAGTAAATTTTAATTAGATTGGTTTATGTCTTGTTTTAAAACCTCAGTTACCGTTCAGCTTTTTACGACATTCCAACCTGTTGCGGAGAACGTCTGAAACCAAGCATTCAGTATTTATTTGGCAAGCTATCGTCTAGCAACGCCGCATCAAACTTTTTTAAAGCAGTTCTGGAGTGTGCTCTGGTGGGTGTGCTATTAAGTGTAATGGGATAGTCAGTTAAACGTAGGTTTTTTTCAGAAGCAAGTATCCAGTTCAGCCTCATCCCGGAGCAGTTAGAACAAATTTCAGTGCTTCTGTTTGAGCACTGATGAAGCTAAAAGCGGCGATCGTTGCTTGTGAAGCGTTTTTAATTCCGTTCACCTGTTATCCTACGCGACCTGAGGTTTGCGACTTAAAGGCATTTTTTCTATGAGTCACGATCAACTTTCTGCCAATAAACAGTTACCTGCGCCCTGTATTGTTGATACAGGCATTGTTGTCGGCAAACAGGATATTCAACGACTGCTCAGTGATTTGACTCGTGTGCGCTACTGCTACAGCCAAGACATGACTCAGTTGGCGGCTGGAGAAGGGTGTATTCTAGAAGTCTTTGCCGATCCACAGCGATCGACTTTAGTGGCAAACCATGCGCTTTACATCAACGTCTGTAGTTTTGACTATTTGGAACTAGAGATTCTACCCGATCAACAAGCTTGCTTTCGGTTAACGCAAGATAACTGCCAACTGCAACTCATTCCCCTGTCCAATCCACTTCAAGAACACACCTCCCGCAACTTCAACATTGCAACCTTGGAGGCTGTCATTGCGGATGTCTTGTCGGCCAATTGGGATATGCAGCTTGACGATGAGGAAAATTTTTCTATGTAAAAATTGAAATCATGTAGATTGAGATATCGATCGCCGAACACTAAGGCGATTCAGCTAATTTAACCTGTCCACCCTCCGCCTTCCACTTCTACCCCAACGTTGACGCCTTCTTTTTCCTTCCATCTTCAAGCTCAATGTAGCCACACTCATGCTCGTGCTGGTTGTTTTACAACACCCCATGGTGTGGTGGAAACCCCTCGATTTATGCCAGTTGGAACCCTGGCTAATGTAAAGACCTTAACGCCAGCACAGGTCGAGGCCACCGGGGCGCAGATGATTTTGGCAAATACCTATCACCTACATCTTCAGCCCGGAGAAACCATCGTCTCTAAGGCAGGTGGCCTTCACTCGTTTATGAACTGGCGTGGCCCTATCCTCACAGATTCAGGCGGATTTCAGGTGTTTAGCCTCAGCGAAATTCGATCAATCGCTGAAGACGGGGTGACGTTTCGATCGCCTAAGGATGGTCAATTCATTCATCTCACCCCAGAGAAGTCGATCGAGATCCAGAACGCGCTGGGGGCAGATGTGATTATGGCCTTTGATGAATGCCCGCCCTATCCTGCCAGCCGAGAAGCGGTGATTGAGGCAACGCAGCGTACCTATCGATGGTTAAAGCGTTGTGTTGTGGCCCATCAACGATCAGATCAAGCCCTATTTGGTATTGTTCAAGGCGGGGTGTACCCCGATCTACGCCAGGAGGCAGCCGAAGCGTTGACGGAGTTAGATTTACCAGGCTATGCCATTGGGGGGGTGAGTGTTGGTGAACCCGCAGACTTGATTGAGAAAATTGTTCAGACGACGGCTCCTCGGTTGCCTGCCCACAAACTCCGCTATCTGATGGGTGTGGGAACCCATCGCGAAATGGTACAGGCGATTGCGGCTGGCGTGGATGTGTTTGACTGTGTAATTCCTACCCGGTTAGCGCGGCATGGCAGCGCGATGGTGCGAGGGGCACGTTGGAATCTGAAGAATGCTCGCTACAAAGAAGATTTCACTCCGCTAGATCCCGACTGCTCTTGCTATACCTGTCAATACTTTACCCGCGCTTATCTCAGCCATTTGTTGCGCTCCCAAGAATTGCTAGGCTATACGCTTCTTTCCATTCATAACATCACGGAACTGGTGCAGTTTACCCAGCAGATTCGCGCTGCCATTTTAGCCGATCGCTTTGCCAATGAATTTGCCGATTGGCTTCAGCCTAATGCAATGGAGGCTGCCACCTAAACTGAACAGGGTTCAATTCCAAACCCCTCAGCCCTCAGTCCTAATTGCCTGCTAGGATCAGGCAGTGAAGGATAATCATTGCAGGCTGGGCGTTGAGAAGCAAACCAGTTAGCCACCACTGACTGAATTGTTGAAGGTTTCTCTCACCCGGTCTTAATCCTGGTGGTGTATCCCACAAAGTTAGTGTCTCCTTTAGTGGTGAAATAGAAGGCATGGGACTGAAACGACGGGCGTTCTTACGGCGATCGGGTTTGTTGATGGCGGCACTCGGAATCAGTGAAGCTGGATTGTCGCTGCTAGCAGAACGCTATCAACAGGCTCTTGCTCAACCGACTCGGCGAAAACTGGCACTGTTAGTGGGGATCAATCAATACCCCGAACAGGTGTGTGATTGTGCTCTAGTTCGGGGTAATGCCTTGAATGGCTGTTTAACGGACGTAGAGTTACAGCGCGAACTGCTAATTCATCGGTTTGGATTTCAACCCAGCGATATTTTGGTCTTGACCGATCAACAGGCAACTCGGCAAAACATTGAAGATGCTTTTTTATTTCATCTCACCAACCAAGCTCAAGCAGGCGATGTGGTGGTCTTTCACTTCAGTGGATTAGGCAGCCGCATTCACAGCGAATCACCGGGTGAGTCGCAGACTAGTTTAGTTCCGATAGATGGCTGGATGCCAACGGATGACGATCCCACGATTCATGATTTGCTAGAAGACACACTGGGGCTACTGCTGCGATCGCTGTCCACCGAGCAGGTGACAACGATTCTGGATGCAGGATATACCGATTTGGGTCGCACGGTTCAAGGCAATTTGCGCATTCGATCGCGCCCCACAGCCGTGATTGGGCAACCAAGCGAAGCCGAGTTGGCCATTCAGGAACAGTTGATGAGTCAATTTAAACTTTCGCCTGAACAAGTGCGAACCCAGTGGCAGTCGGGGCAGTTGCCGGGTGTGGTCTTAACCGCAAGTCGATCGAACCTCATTGCGACAGAAGGACAGTGGAATGGGTTTAATGCTGGTTTGTTTACCTATGCGTTGACGCAACAACTGTGGTGGTCTACGCCAGCTACCACGCTAAGAACGAGCCTCAGTTTGGCCGCTAGTAGTGTTAAACAACTGTCTGGCATTGAACAACAGCCAGGATTGGTGGGGCAGAAGTTGCAACTGACCAAACTTCCTGCCTATAACCTCACGCCTGAAACGACGGATGCCG
The DNA here is from genome assembly GCF_026802175.1 of Thermocoleostomius sinensis A174. Classification (NCBI taxonomy): domain Bacteria; kingdom Bacillati; phylum Cyanobacteriota; class Cyanophyceae; order Oculatellales; family Oculatellaceae; genus Thermocoleostomius; species Thermocoleostomius sinensis. The sequence goes on from NZ_CP113797.1 coordinate 1,781,472, forward strand.
ATGGGGTGATTCAGGCAGTTGATGACGATGGACGAGTGCATGTGTGGTTGGCGGGTCTGCCAACGCTAGTGTTAGAGCATTATGGGGCTGCTTCGGTGTTGGCGATCGTTTCCCCTGCGGCTGAACTGGCGACCGATTCAACCGAGAATGAAGCGTCTTCAAACAAAGCTCAACTACCGCTGCTGCAAACTCGCTCACGAGATGGGTTGATGGTAAAAGCCCGTCCCTGCTGTGGTGAATCAAGTCAGTTCATTCGATCGGGACAATTGGTGCAAGAGTTGGTGCGCGTATTGCCGCGCAATATTGGGTTAACTGTGGCACTCGATGCTAGCCTAGAGCGAATTGAGCGGGTAGATGCCACAAGTGCCTTTTCGAGCATTCCTCGCGTCTCGTCCGTGATTGCAGGAGAACCAGCCGACTTTTTGTTTGGCAAAACTGCGATGGCACAACCCACGCTGACCGCCTCATTGGCCCCGTCCCCGGCTCCGGCCAATCGTAACTATGGGTTGTTTTCTCTGGGACGCGATGCCATTCCTAACACATTGACGCAAGACGATGAAGCCATTAAAACGGCTGTTAATCGCATTACTCCACAACTGCGAACATTATTGGCTTTAAAGCTACTGCGGCTGACGGCGAATCGGGGGTCGTCTCGGCTCAATCTTCAAGCCACCTTGGAAATGATCGCCCCGCAAGAGCGCATCATCATGCAGCAAGAAACCGTACGGTTGCAACCTGCTTCGCTGCTGGAGAAAGAAGTGAAGCCGCGTGTGTATACCGCCGATTTGTTTACGACCGATGGATCAGCGACATTGCCGATCGGCAGTCGCATTCGCTATCAGTTGCGCAATTGTGGTAGCCAGCCTGTTTACTTTATTTTGCTGGGGCTTGATCCTAGTGGCAATCCGATCGCCTTTTATTCGACGGCTGAAAGTACCGCGATTCTGCCGGGTGAAACCCTGGTTGTGCCACAGGCCGTGACGGAATGGGTGGTGCAAGGCACGTCTGGACTAGCAGAAACTCATCTGATTCTGAGTCGATCGCCCTTCACGCAAGCCTATCAAGCCCTCAAAGCCCCCTCGCAAGCGGATGTGCGGCAAGTAGTTGTCATTCAAAACCCGCTAGATGTCATGCAAATGGTGCTGCAAGATCTGCACAACGCCAGCGCGGATCTGCTTCCTCATGTCGATATTCCTGCCGATACCTATGCCTTGGATGTTCACGCCTGGACAACGTTTAGCTTTGTATATCAGGTGACGCAGGGATAAAACAAGAAGGCGAAACAAGCAATTCGTGTCAGTAGTGAGATATGACAGCAGGGTAGGACAAGAATTTTCTTCAAACTTTATCGATTCATCGCAATTTGGGCGGTTAAGGTAGAACAAGTGCTGTAAATTGAAAAACTTAGGTTGGGAAGTAGTTCAACCCTTATGTATGACTGCATCATTGTCGGGGCTGGCCCGGCCGGTGGTAGCGCCGCCTATCATTTAGCCAAACGTGGCCGATCGGTTTTAGTCCTCGAAAAGGCATCGTTGCCCCGCTACAAACCCTGTGGCGGCGGCGTCTCCCCTCAAGTGGCGCAATGGTTCGACTTTGATTTCACTCCTGCAATTTCCTTAAAGGTGAATGCGCTCCAGTTTACTTGGAATATGGGGGATACGGTTGATGCCCATCTAGAAACGATCGAACCGATTTGGATGGTACGACGCGATGTATTCGATCATTTTTTGATTCAGCAGGCCCAACAGCAGGGTGCTGAACTGAAAGATGGACTAGAAGTCACGGGCATTACCTTCCAGGGCGATCAGTGGCGAGTAAATACGGCACAGGGGACAATGTCTGGGCGCTATCTAATTGCGGCCGATGGAGCCAAGGGGCCGATGGCCAAGTGGCTTGGTTTTAACAACCGCAAACGCCAGTTAGCCGGAGCACTGGAAGCCGAAGCGCCGATCGAAAATCCGGCCAGCACGGTTAACTTTGAATTTGGCATGGTCAAGAATGGCTATATTTGGAACTTCCCCAAAGCCGACGGCTATTCGATTGGCATTGGTACCTTTCGAGGGGGGGGTGGGGCACAAGATTTCAAAGCTATTTTGAGCCACTATGCTCAAATGTTTGATGTGAACCTCAGCACCTGCCAGCAGCATGGTCATCCCATCTGTTTGTGGAACGGGCAACAACCTTTACATACGCAAAATGCCATCTTGGCCGGAGAAGCCGCTTGTGTGGTTGATCCATTCACTGCCGAAGGCATTCGCCCTTCTATTTTTAGTGGCATCAAAGCGGCAGAAGCGATCGATCAAGCCGTTGGCGGCAACGATAATGCCTTGGCTCAGTACACCGACGTGATGAACCGGGAATGGGGCGAAGAAATGGTTTGGGCCCAGCGGCTTGCTGCCATTTTTTACCGCATTCCCAGCGTAGGCTATAAACTTGGCGTCAAGCGGCCCTCATCCCCTGAGCGCATGGCAAAAATTCTCTGTGGCGAATTGCGTTACAGCGATGTTGCTAACCGTGCCCTCAAACGGCTGAGCGCAGGATTGATTCAGGGATGAAGGCTAAAGGCTAACCCCCAATTCCTAAGCCCTACTACGGAACCTGCTGCAATAACTGTGCCGCGCTGCTAGCCCACTGAGCATTCCCTTGGGTGGCAAACAAATCTCTGGCATACTGCAATACTTGACGCGCCTCGGCATACTGTCCCTGATGAATAAACACCAACCCCGCCCCATAGTAGGCGTTGGGATAATTGCGGTTGGCTTCTGCCGATCGCCGGAACGCATTCAGCGCCTCACTCAGATTCCCCTGCTGATACAAAATTGTACCTAGACTATAGTGGGCCTCGGCATAGTTAGGATTCATAGCTACAGCCTGCTGAAGGGCTTGTATGGCTTTGGGAACATCGCCCTGCTGCAAATAAGTTAAACCCAGATGATAAGCCGCCTCTGGAGCATTCGATAGTTGCAAGGCCTGCTGAAGGGCGGTAATTGCTCCGGTTGTATCGCCTTGCATCCGCTTCACTAGACCCAAATTGTAATACCCCACACCCATCTGTGGATCAAGCTCGATCGATCGCTGAAGATATTGCACCGCTAAGTCCAGATTGTTGCCCTCTAGTAAAGCGGCTCCCAAGTTGGCATAGGCTAGGGCGAAGCTTGGCTCGGTTTGAATCGCTTGATAAAAAGCGGTAGCGGAACCTTGCAGATCGCCTTTTTCGCGCAAGGCCAAGCCCAAATTATAGTGCGCCAAGGTCAAGTTGGGATTCAGCGTAACCGCCTGTCGGAACGCCACGATCGCTGGCTCAATTTGCCCTTGCTGGATATATTGCAAACCCAAATCTAGCTGTCCTTCCGGTGTGGAAGTATCGGACTGAGCATCAATGCTGAGCGTTGGCAAGACTTGTGACTGGGCTAGCGCAGTTCCGGGTAGAACCAGCCAGAGTAAGGTTCCAACCATTGCGCTGCCGACCCATCCCTTTTTTCGATCGTCCCCGTTGCTCATCGTTCATTGACTCCTGACGCCGCTTGACCTTGCATCGACCATCACTATCGAACCCGATGGCTGATCCGGCTGACTTGCTGCCTATCGCCAAGCATTGTAGTCTGGAACGCTGAAAGTTGTTCAGTGCGGTCAGGTTTTGCAATGACTAGTTACAGGAATTGATGGGACAAGATTCAATTACAGTCGCGATCGTTAACGGTTTCATCAGGCATGACAGTTCGACACAACTTCACAGTGCTGAGATCAACCCCGGTTAGATTAGCACCTGTCAAGTTAGCTTTGCGCAGGTTAGTATCAGTGAGATTGGCTCCAGTCAAATCGGCTCCACTGAGATTACTGCGAGCTAAGTTGACTCCGGTTAAGTTCGTTCCAGTCAAGATAGCATCTCTGAGATCAGCTTCAGCCATATAGGCTTCTGTTAAATCAACCTGGCTAAGATTTGTGCGACTGAGAATGGCACTGCCGAAATTTGCTTCTCGCGACACGGCATTTGTGAGCTTAGCACGAGTTAAATCAGCCCGTGAGAGGGTTGCTCTGACTAAATTAGCCCCCTCTAGTCTAGCTTTGCGCAAATTGGCATCTCCCATATACGTTCGCCGCAAATCCGCTGTGCGCAAATCTGCCCGAGTCAAATCCGCCCCGCTAAGATTGGCATCTCGTAATACGGCCCCAAAGAAATTTGTGCGAATCAGGTCAGCCATACTGACATCCGCATCATCGAGATTCGCCTTTTGTAAGTTACTGTCTCCTAAGTAGGCTCGACTCAAGTTCGCGTCACTCAAATTGGCTTCAGTCAGCATCACCCCATTCAAAATCGCCTCGCTGAGAGAAGCCCCACTGAGGTTGGCTTTGTGAAAGTTTGCTTCGCTCAAGATCGCTCTAGACAAGGCTGCATCTTTGAGGTTGACTTCAACCAAATTTGCGCCCCGTAGAGTGACATCTTCTAAGTCTGCATCTTGTAGGTCAGCCCGTTTCAGATCGCTGCCATCAAGATCACAATTGGGACAAGCTTTACCATCCAGCAGCCGATTGACTCGGTTTGCCTTCATCGCTCGGCTAGAAATGACCCAACCGACCAACAGAGCTAGTAAGGAAAAATAGATGGCCAAGATGAGGAAGGCTCTCAGATTTTTCCTATCCATAGTCAGGGCAGCCATGGCAAACCTCACCGAGTGCTATCAGGTTTCAGTGTAGCTCAGGAAGGGTGAGGGGTTGGGGATTAGAGGGTTAGGATTAACCCTTATCTGTCCTTTTTCAGGTTTCCTTGCATCCTTTTCTCTTACCCTCCCCAAACGGTAGCTAGCACTTGCTCAGGTGCAATATCGGATAAGTTACCAGTGGTGGATTGGATGCTCTGGAACTTGTCGCTTTGGGGCAGGAACGGAGTGGAATCGATCGCCCCTAGTAGAGCCAGTGTATACACTTGCAGGGCTGCTGCCAGTTGCATGGCCACGCGATTGCTACTAAGCAGCAAATTTGCCCCCGCAATCATAGCCGCTAGCTTGCCAATGTCATTGGGTCTAGTAACTTTTAGCATCGGGCAAGCTGTTGTCAAGGCAGACACAAAGGCTTTGTCGGATGGGGTCTCTGCCACAACCAAGGGTAAATCTGGCTGGCGCTGCTGAAAATCTTGAACAATTCTGTGCCAGTATTCAATCGGATAAGTATCACCGCTGTTTGCTTCGTTCTCTTGGTTTGAGCCTCCACAAATTAATACATAATTGTTAACATTCAAACGCTTCTGCTCGGCTTCGGCCCAATCTAAATCCACTTTGGGAATGCTGATGCTCAGTTCAGGTGTCGGCGTTTTAATACCGAGACCTTGCAGCAAATCATGGTACATATCGGCCGCATATTGGTCGGGCTGACGAGCAACAGCATTGGTTAGAAACAAGTTCGATCCACTGGCATAGCCAATGCGAACAGGAATTCCAGTCAGCCAAAGCAAAAAGTGAGTGCTCCAGCCTTGTCCGGCAGAGATGGCTACATCGGTGTAGCGATCGCGCATAATGCCGAGCAAGTTTGCCCAATCTGCTGGGCTGTTGCGGTCTCTATAATCGAAGGTGAATATTTCGTCCACTGATTTGCAAACCCGATAAGCCGCTATGGCTCTAGGCTCTACTACTACATCAATCTCGGCATTGGGATAATTGCGCTTTAAATCATCTAGGGTTGGAAAAAAGAAAATCTGATCGCTAACTCCACCAGGGACAAGAGCTACTACTCGCATAAGAAATATTTCGTTACGAGAATATCGCTCCTTATTTTAGGGGAATGACTACCCAATCCCAACACGCTTTCAGGTTATTGTATGATTTGCTAATTTTTCGGAGGTGGGGAGTAGGGAGTGGAAGCGCTTAAATTGATTAGAGATATGAAGGCAAAATCTGACGGTAATTCATCACCACTAAAGTCGCACCCTAAAGTTGATGGCTGGCAGCAGGGAGAACTGCTGGAGATCACGATCGCCGATTTGAACCACACAGGCGATGGGGTGGGGCGCTGGCAAGGACAAGTGATTTTTGTGCCGAATACGGTTCCGGGCGATCGGGTGTTGGTGCGGCTGGTGCGAGTCAAGCCTCAATACGCCCATGGCAAACTTCATCAATTGCTAGAAGCCTCACCTCACCGAATTCGTCCCCATTGCATCGTGGCAGACAAATGTGGCGGCTGTCAGTGGCAGCAGATTGACTATGCTTACCAATTGGCAGCAAAACAAAATCTCGTCATTCAAGATCTACAGCGCATTGGTGGCTTTCCCAATCCACCCGTCGATCCTGTTGTTACCCCACTCCCTCATCCCTCATCCCAAGCCTCGCCCCTCATTCCCCACCTCCACTACCGCAACAAAGCCACCTATCCCCTTGTTCGATCGATCGCCACAGGTCAGGTACAAGCAGGATATTACCAAAAGGGAAGTCATGAGCTAATCAACTTGAATCAGTGTCCCATTCAAGATGAACGTCTGAATCCGTTGTTGGCGGAGGTAAAGCAAGACATCCAAGGACAGGGCTGGTCGATTTACAACGAAACGCAGCATCACGGTAAGCTGCGCCACCTAGGAGTACGAATTGGTCGTCGCACTGGCGAGATGCTGCTAACGTTGGTGAGCACCCAGGCAAAATTACCGGGGATAGAGGAACAAGCGAACGTCTGGCTGGAACGCTATCCCGCCTTAGTTGGGGTGTGTATCAACATCAACCCCGATCGCACCAATGCAATTTTTGGCAAGGAAACCCACTGTATTACCGGACGATCGTATTTGTATGAAGAATTCGCCGGGCTGCAATTGCGAATTCAACCCACAACCTTCTTTCAGGTAAATACTGAGCAGGCAGAGACACTACTGCACATGATCGCCGCCGAGTTGCAAGGGCAAGGACTACTGCAAGGGCAGGAACTCCTAATCGATGCATATTGTGGCATTGGCACCCTGACTCTACCGCTGGCTAAGCAAGTGCAACACGCGATCGGTATTGAAGTGCAACCCGAATCGATTGAGCAAGCACAACAGAACGCCGCCCTCAACAATATTACCAACGTAGATTTTCGGGTTGGAGCCGTCGAGCAGGTGCTACCCACCTTGTTACCCACCTTATTACCCACTCAACCGACTCTAACTCAACCAACAATTGTTCTACTTGATCCACCTCGTAAAGGCTGTGATCAAGCGGTGATTGACGTCCTGCTGGCAACACAACCCGATCGCATTGTGTATGTCAGTTGTAATCCCTCTACCCTAGCTCGCGATCTCAAATCCCTCTGCTCAATCTATAAACTCAACCGAGTACAGCCAGTCGATTTCTTTCCTCAAACTCCCCACGTGGAGTGTGTCGCGTTTTTAGTTAAACCCTGATTGCCAATATCGCAACAAACGATTTACTGCAACCACTACCAACAGCCACCAATGTCGGCCAAGGCTGCATCCCGATTCAGCCAACCCTCCGAATAGGGCGAGCCATTGTCGTGCCAATAGGCACGTTCATCAATGACGCGACAAGCCAATTCATCATCCGAATATCCCCAATATAAATTGGCGAATTCATACCACCCGTCCACCCCATGCAAAAAGGCAGTATCAAAACAAACCATCTGCGAGAAAGTCGTTGAAAATTGTTCGCAGTTTGCGGTTTGCCAAAAGTCATAGTAAGCCCAAGTATAGGCTTCATATTCGGTGGCTGGAAGCTCATCAAAATAAACCGAGGCATAGCCGTTGAGCGTGTACCCCCCATATTCATAGGGAAAGTAAGCCTCCCCACATTCCCACTCGCACACAAAATCCCAGGCGGCTTCATAATAGGCATGTGCGCTGTCGGCAGTACAGGCGACAAACAACACAACACCCGGCACAACAGCGGCGGCAATCAGTCGCTTCATAATTTTTCACCCTTAAAAAACAAACAGAAACACACCGAATTTGTTTCTATCTAAGGCGCTATCTACTGATTATTCTACCATTACCTAAAAAATAGTTAAAGAAAATACTCTGGTAAATAGAAAATTTTTAGGTTATGCTAATCTGTTTTTGAAAAAACCAAATCCTTTACGTCTCCCTTATTCCACTCATCTCCCCGATCCCCCGATTTTCCTAAACCCAACAACCTCTAACCCCGCATCCCCAATTCCCAACTCTCAACACCTAATCAATCCGAGGATTAAAGGGCAACCGCATGTATACGCCAAGGGGATCGTTCATCGATCGTAAATCTTCAAGATCATCCTGAAGTTTCTGAAATTCCAGCGTCAGTGGATCGAGGGTAGTTGAAGAGGCAAGGTAGGGTTTCAGGTAATTCTGAAACAAGCCTTCAAACCAAAACACCGAACCTGCTGGATATTCAACGAGTTGCCAATCGTCTTCCAGATTGGCTTCGGTGGCAGCGGCTTGAATGGCATCGTCTAATCCGCCTAATTCATCAACCAGTCCAATTTTTTGTGCTTCTGCCCCAGACCACACGCGCCCTTGGGCAATTTCGTTTACCTTTTCCCTGGGCAAGTTACGCGATTCTGCCACGATCGTCAGAAATTTATCGTATACCTGATCGACGACACGCTGAACAATGGCGAGTTCTTCAGGAGTCTTGGGACGAGAGACGGTTTCAATGTCAGCAAATTGCCCAGTTTTGACGTTGTCCCAAGTAATGCCATTGCGGTTGGCAATATCTTGAAAATTGGGCAGTAACCCAAATACCCCGATCGACCCTGTGATGGTGTTAGGTGAGGCAAAAATTCGGTTGGCGTGCGTTGCAATTTGATAGCCACCGGAGGCGGCATAGTTGCCCATTGACACAATTACGGGTTTCTCTTTGGTAGTTAGCAGCACTTCACGAGTGATTTGCTCTGAAGCAATGGCACTGCCCCCCGGACTGTTGACGCGCAACACAACCGCTTTGACTGTTTCATCTTGCCGCACATCGCGCAGAGTTTCTGCTAGAGAATCGCCACCGATAGAGCGAGAAGCACCACTGCCGTCTACAATATTTCCTTCAGCGTACACTACCGCAATTTGGTTGTTTGAGGAACCTTGCTCGCGATCGACGGCACTCGCGTATTCTGACAAATTAATCTGCCGGAACGAGTCTGCTGTTTCGTCTTCACCCGTTAGTTTGTGCAGTTCCGTCACCACTTCATCTCGGTAGGCAATCTCATCCACCAGTCCCGCCGATTGTGCTTGGTCGGACAATAAAATAGCCTGCTGATTGGCGATCGTCTGTAGCTGTTGAGTGGGGATGTCTCGACTCTTGGAAGTCGTGATTAGAAACTCGTTCCACAGATCGTTGAGTAGTTTTTGTGTTTGCTCTCTCTCTTCGGGGCTGCTGTCATTGCGAGTGAAAGGTTCGATCGCAGATTTATATTTACCCACCCGCAGCGCTTGCACGCCGATGCCATATTTTTGCAAGGCCTCAGCAAAGAAGATATTTTCCAAGTTCAGTCCGTTTAGCTCCAACACGCTGCTGGGATGCTGAAAGATGGTATCTGCCACCGAGGCAAGATAATAATCTCGTTCGCGCCAAGCTTCGTCGCTGTAAGCATAGATAGGTTTACCGCGATCCCGAAAGGTTTGAAGCGCCTGTCGCACTTCCCGTAGGGTTGCCAAGCCAGACCCACCGGACGTTGCCGTATTGCCATACACATACAACCCTGCAATTCGATCGTCTTCTGCGGCTTGTTCAATCGACTGCAATACCGATCGCAGTGCAATTGGGCGATTCAATGAGCCACCCGATACTACAGCCGTGATCACACCACTGGGATCACTGGATGGATTCGTATCCGTGATTTCTTGCGACAAGTCAAGGGTGAGGATAGAGTTTTTCTCTACCCGTGGGCCCATCTCTTGTGTGGAGGTGGCGATCGCCACCAGCAACATCAATAGCCCCCCGACGCCAACGGCAGTAAACAACCCTAATCCGATGATGGTAGCGAAGATGGATTTGAGGAAATCACGCATGGCGGAGTTGAGGAGTGAGATTGAGGGGTGGGGTTAGGAAATAGGGATCAAGCTTGCGCATTGCTTCCTAATTCTTCTCATTCCTCACTATAATCCCTCTGCTTAGCAATCGGCGGGAGGCGACACTGTCACACCTTTACCCTTCACCCGATACAAGCAAGGCTTAGCGCCTCAACCCCTAATCGCCTAACACCGAGTTACCAACTCCTAACCCCCAACCCCCAACACACCCGGCTGACGCAAATCAGACAGGGTAGCGCTACCCGTGCAAAATAAAACTGTGCTGATTTCAGCAATCAGGGCTTCCACCAGTTGCTCCAGAGCCAGTTCCGACTCAGCGGCGGCTTGCAGAAATGGTAGGGCTAATCCAGCCAGGTTTGCCCCCAACGCAAGGGCTTTGGCTGCCTCCAATCCGTTCCGTAGTCCACCGGAGGCGATTAAAGGAATCGTGGGCGCGATCGATCGAATGGAGGTAATGCAGTCGGCGGTGGAAATTCCCCAATTAGCGAAGGTTTGTCCCAATCGCCGCTGAAGCGGATCGTGGGCGCGTTCGCTTTCGACCTTAGCCCAAGACGTGCCTCCGGCTCCGGCTACATCGATCGCCGCTACTCCAGCCTCGATCAATCGCTGAGCCATTCTGGCGGAAATACCGTTGCCGACTTCTTTGGCAATCACGGGTACGGGTAGCGCTTGGCATAATTGCTCAATCTTAGCAAGCAAGCCTTTAAAGTTGGTGTCGCCGTGGGTTTGTACACATTCTTGCAGCGGATTTAAATGCAGCACCAGGGCATCGGCTGCTAGCCACTCCACAATTTGTAAACATTCCTTGACGCCATAGCGATAGTTCAGTTGCACTGCACCCAGGTTGGCAAACAGAAGAATATCTGGGGCGATCGCTCGTACCGCAAACGTAGACACAACTTCTGGGTTTTCGATCGCCACTCGTTGGGACCCTACTCCCATCGCCAGACCATACCGTTGAGCCACGGCCGCTAGCCGATAGTTGATTAACCGTGCCAGTTCCGTACCGCCTGTCATGGAGGAAATCAATAAGGGAGCACCCAAGGTTTTACCTAAAAACTGGGTGGTGATATTGATGTCGTGACGATCGAGTTCTGGCAAACAGCAGTGGGTAAACCGATAGCGCTCTAATCCAGTCGATCGGCAGCTTTGCACATCTTCTTCTAAACAAACGCGCAGGTGATCGGCTTTACGGTTTTGTGTGGCTAATGCTTGTTCTGGCGCAACTGCCTGATTGATTGGTTGGCAGAGTCCGTTTGGATCAGAACATGAAGAGTGTAAATTCACAGGCGTTTCTATGGACAACCGTTGAATGGATTGAAATACAAGGCGCTGAGAGCGCAGATTGTTTTGCCCTACTAGTTTCCCATGCGATGAGGCGTTGCTCATTGTCAAATAACAATGCGATACAATTCTACGACCTGCAACGGTGGGCGTGGCTGAATTCAAGTCGGAGTTGCCCCGATCCCCACCCCTGCTTCCGGAGGGAGCAGAGAGCCGGATCGCTGCCTCGCTGGTTAGGAGAGGGCGAGGGTAAGGAGGCGGCAGGCAGATGCAGATCTCGATTCCGCAATACCCAACGGTGCATCAGCAAAGCAAACTACAGCACAACCGAAATCCCTCCTTTGGACGCTTGAGGGACTACTGGAAAGGTAGGGTAGTATGAAGGTAATTTGAGGAATCTACTGATATTGAGATTTCTACTACCCTGCATCCTAGTTGCCAGCTAAACGGAGTTGATCATGGGGTTATTTGATCGAGTCAGTCGCGTGATTCGCGCCAATTTGAACAATTTGATCAGCCAAGCTGAAGATCCAGAAAAGATCCTTGAACAAACCGTGCTGGAGATGCAGGATGATTTGATTAAACTTCGGCAAGCGGTGGCCCAGGCAATTGCCACCCAGAAACGTACCGAACGGCAAGCGTCCCAAGCTGAAAGTACTGCTGATGAATGGTATCGTCGAGCGCAGTTGGCCCTACAAAAAGGCGATGAAGCGTTGGCGCGGGAAGCGTTGGCGCGGCGTCAGTCTTATTTGGAATCTGCCAATGCCCTCAAGTCGCAAACACAGCAACAACGCGGTGTTGTGACTAAGTTAAAAGAAAATATGCTAAAGCTGGAGAGTAAACTGGCGGAAGCAAAAACTAAGAAAGACATGTATATTGCCCGCGCTCGATCGGCCAAGGCGTCTCAGCAGTTGAATGAGATGCTGAACCGGGTTGGCACGAATCGCGCTTTGGAAGCGTTCGATCGCATGGAAGAGAAGGTCATGCAGTTAGAGGCGCAGGCAGAAGCCTCAGCAGAATTAGCTAGTGGTGATGAGGTGGAAAAGCAATTTGCAGCCCTAGAAAGCGGCAATAATGTGGATGTCGAGTTGGCCGCGTTAAAGGCTCAATTAACAGGCAGGAGTCCAGCCCTACCCGCTAACTCAAAGAATTCCTCAGCAAAAGCTTCGATCGATGAGGAGCTAGAGCAGCTTCGATCGAAGTTAGAAGATGGTTAACAATAAAAGCGTGGTTATAGAGAATTAGAGGGTTATTAGAGCGTTTAGCTATACCACTCGGCGTTCTTGAAATTGCACCAGTTCGCTGGGCTTGACGGCGCCAAATTCGGTAATAATTCCCGTAATTAGATCGGCAGGTGTCACGTCAAACGAAGGATTGTAAAACTCTACGCCGAATGGACAGATGCGGGTTTCTCCGATTTTGTAGATTTCCACCGGATCGCGCTCTTCGATCGGAATTTGAGTACCATCGGCGATGGTGAAATCTACCGTTGACAGCGGAGCCGCTACAAAGAAAGGAACATTGTGAGCTTGCGCGACGATCGCCAAACTATAAGTACCAATCTTATTGGCGGCATCTCCATTGGCCGCAATGCGATCAGCCCCCACCACGACGGCATCCACCATGCCCAGTTTCATACAGTGGGCCGCCATGCTGTCGGTAATGAGCGTGACAGGAATGCCCTCTTGCACACATTCCCACGACGTCAATTTTGCACCCTGAAGCCGAGGCCGCGTCTCGTCAATGTAAAGCCGCTCTAAGCGACCTTCACGAAACGCCGATCGCACCACTCCCAAAGCTGTTCCATAGCCTGCTGTGGCCAATGCTCCAGCGTTGCAATGGGTCAATAACCGCAATTTAGTCGGTTTTTCGGGCAACACTTTCAGCCCTTGATCGCCAATAGCATAGCACGTTTCCAGATCCTCGGCGTTGATTTGCTGTGCGGTTTCCTTCAGAACCTCTTTGAGATAATCTACCGGTCCCACGGTCTGCCGGGCCGTTTTCATCATTCGATCGATCGCCCAGAACAAATTCACCGCAGTGGGACGAGTGGCTTTCAAATTCTCGGCAACTTGTTCTAGTTGGGCCAAAAACTGATCGCGATTATCAGTATGGATTTCCCGTGCACCCAGATACATCCCATAGGCGGCTGCCACCCCGATCGCTGGCGCACCCCGCACAATCATGGTTTTGATGGCTAGTGCCATATCGTCCGAGCGATTGATTTCAACAACCGCAAACTCGTTGGGCAAATGAGTTTGATCAATTAACCGAACGTGATCCTGATACCAATAGACAGGATAAACCTGGTTAGGGAAGATATTCATTGGCGTTAATTAAGGTTGAGCGTTGGAACGGAACTCCAGATTGTTTCCACTATACTCTCTTGCAAAACTGAGTGGAGCTAGAACAACCTTGGAATCGAAGTGGCATTAAAGACGAGTGCTTTCACCTTTCGTTTCGATGCTTCCCTACTTCTGCATTTCGATCGACCTATCAGGATTTTTCGTTACACCGACTGGCTTCATCCAAGCCATAGCAGCCGTCTTGCAAAGCAGAGTAGCTGGCTCAGTCCAAAATGTACTTACTGAGAACGGCATAGACTTCGTTAATGTTGACCGATCGGCGAAATTCCTTGGTGACGGGAACGGGATCGCTGCCTACCCAAATCTTTAGCTCAGCATCGAGATCAAAATGTCCCGCGCTTTCCTTGGCAAATTTCGTAATTTTAGCGTAGGGGATCGTGAGAATCTCCACTTTGCGACCCGTAACGCCTTGCTTATCTACTAAGATCAAGCGTTTGTTAGTAAAGACAAAAATATCGCGAATAACCTGATAGGCTTTCTCAATCTGTTCGCCTGGAACTAAAATCTCATCAAAGAGCTTTTCCAGTCTTTCTCCTGATATCTCTGAGGCATTACCCAGCAGTCCAGATAGTAATCCCATGCCTATCTCCTCTGTTCTACAACTTCTATTCTAAAAAAATTAAAAATTGCCAATCTCCTATCTTCTCCATCTCCCTTATCTTTCCCATCCGTCCTAATTACATGTACAGGCGCAACACCATCCGTTTTTACATCTATTTTGATTTGCGCTATTTTGACAGTTGCAGCCATTCACCGTGATTTTGATCTGACTTGTTTCTACTAGCCAATTGCACCTTATGCTGAAACCTGTACAACCGATCGATCGATCTGCTTTCATTGTGATGCTGATTTTGAGTGTGGTGATTGGCTTTTTCTTGCTAAGAGGCGATCGCGCCATGGCCCGAGTGCGCGACTTTAGCTGGCAAGATCGCCAAGTGGGGGCTGAAGACTCGGCGTTTATCCTCACCTTTAGTCGCCCTATGGATCACATCAGTGTCGAGGAAAATTTGCAGATTGATCCGCCGCTGTTTGGCAAGTTTAGCTGGGCCGGACGGCGCATGGCCTATACGCTGGAATCGCCAGCCCCCTATGGACAAACGTTTGAAGTGAAGCTAGACAAGGCTAGAGATCGCTTCAGTCAAGCGGATGCTGTTGGTGGCATACAACCATTCACCGGGCAATTTCACACGCGCGATCGGGCGTTTGTGTATTTGGGCGTGGATGGTGACGAAGCAGATCGGCTGGTGCTGCAAAACCTGACGCGACAAGAACAAAAAATCTTGACGCCGGAAAACTTGGTAGTGATGGATTTCAAACCCTATCCTGAAGGCGATCGGATATTGTTTTCAGCGATTGAACGCAGCAGCGAAGCTCAGCGCAGACTAGCCGATCAGCAGCTTTATACCGTAACAACGGGCATTCAAATTGAAGCCCCGGCACTTGGATTTGCAGAAGCTCCAACCCGCCCAACTCCTACATCGCCACAACCGGCTGGCATGGTTGAGTTAGTGTTGGATAACCAAGCCTATCAAAACTTGAAATTTGATCTGTCGCCTAACGGAGAGACGATTGTGGTGCAGCGGGTGAATAAACAAAACCCCTCTGAGTTCGGGTTGTGGCTGCTTCAGGGCAACAATCCTCCGCAACCGATCGAAACAGAACCCGGTGGGGATTTCCTGATTGCACCCGATAGTCAATCGTTGGCGATGTCACAAGGACAGGGGATGGCAATTTTGCCGTTTGAGTCGGGAGCCGAACCGCTGGACTTTTTGCCGAAATATGGAGTAATTCTTAGCTTTGCCAAAGATGGCACCGCCGCCGCAATGGTACGCTTTAACCGCGATCCCAACAATCCCACCCGATCGCTGTTTTATGTGACAAATCAGGGCAACGAAAAAGAACTGCTGGAAACCGATGGGTCGATTCTACAAGCACAGTTTGATCCAGCTAAGCAAAACTTGTATAGTATCCTCTCTCGACGAATTCCAGGCGACACCTATGCAGAACAACCCTACCTTAGTGCCGTTAATCTAGAAACATCGCAAGTCGTGGATTTACTGAAGCTGCCGATTCAGCAAGATATTCACATGAGTCTGTCCCCAGATGGATTAGGAATTTTGTTTGATCAAGTTGTTTCCAGTACCAGCAACACTGCTGATGGGGTAATTCGCGGTCGTGATGGTAAGGCCATCACCAGTAGCCAACTTTGGTTTTTACCATTAGCGATCGATCAAAAAGGGATGCCATTGGTGGTAGAACCAGAAAAATTAGAGATTGCAGGACTTAAACCGCAGTGGCTGCCCTAGCCATCCCTATTTAGGGGTCTACTGTCATTTCCGCTTCTGGCGAGGACGTAAATTCTTCAATTGGAATCAATCGAACGTTCAGGCGCACAGGTTGACCAAGATTCTGCTGCAAAAACTCTCGCACCAGGTTGACTTGACGAGCCGATACAGAACCCGCAAACCCAGTTAGCTCCAGATCGACCAATAACTGATCATTTTGCCGTTGTACGGTCAAGTTGCGGATGTCTTTGTCGGAAAAGGTGAGGGTGCGGGTGCGAATCAGGCGATTGATTTCAGCGCGAGTTCTAATTTGAATTGCCAGATCTTGAAATGAAATGCCCAGCGGAATTCCCAACAATAACAAGGCAGTCATGGCTAGCGATAGTCCTTGCTTAGCACGAGTAATCGAGCCGTAGCGTTGCACCAAAAACACTAGACTGCCGCTGAAGATAATGCCAATTAAGTTTGTCAAAAACAGCAGCATTGCCCCCCACGTCACATTTTGCAAATTGAGGGCAATGCCAATACCAATCACACTTAAGGGCGGTACTAATGCCACAGCAATGGCAACACCCGGGAGGGCATCCGCGATCGATCGGCGAGATTTGGCGAAGGCTCCAGCAGTTCCAGCCGCCAAGGCAACCCCCAAATCAATTAGTGTTGGACTAACGCGGGCATTGATCTCAGGCGTCAATGTTTCCAGTCCAATAATGCGAGAGATGAGCGCTGCGATCAAAATTGACAATAATACTCCTGTCACCAGAGATAAGCTCGATCGCCTCAACATTCGACGATTAGAAATTACCATTGAAAAGGCAATGCCCAGGATTGGACCCATCAGTGGCGCAATGATCATCGCTCCAATGATCACAGCCGTACTGTTAGCTAACAATCCCAAGGTGGCAATGATTACCGATAGCGACAGCATTAAATAGTAGCTGATTCCCGGCTCTGCCCCTCGCCACAGACTGCGGTTGAGGCTGGCCAGCGGTATTGGGTTTTCATTTAGCCAAGCCCAGCGACCGCTGTTGCTGTTGCGAATGTCTAGAAGCTGTTGATTACTCCATGTCAGGAAGCGTTTGAAGAGAATTTTCACAAGATCTTCTCACAGGATGTTGATAGTATCAATTCAATACAACTGCTTCACCGCACAATAGCATAGACAAATTCACCCATGAACTAGCCCGTGAGAGAGACTTCCAAATGGCTGAAGGGAAACGCGAAACCACTCGCGAAACCACTAAGGTCGTCGTTTGCTCCATGGGTTAGACCTTGCAAAATAGCCTTTGCAGCATCAGGCGGCGATCGTTCCAGGTAAAATCCAATGCAGCGCCATGATCGCTGGCACTTGAATATAGAAACAGCATCTTTATCTGTGCATATCTATCTATCAAGTGTGTTGTAGTGTGGAGGAGGGACGAGTCTTCTAGGACAAAAGGCGGCACCGTGATTCGAACACGGGAATGGAGGTTTTGCAGACCTCTGCCTTACCACTTGGCTATGCCGCCTCGCTTCAAGCTTTACTAATATATCAAAACTTTCACGCGATCGAAATCTTCGATCGAGAATCTTTGTACTTACGTAAGTGTTATGAAACCGCTGTCAATAAGGCAGCCTAACTGAATTAAAGCCACTTAAACGCCCCTTCATCACGGACATCTAGATTTAGGCAGAGGCATCGTCGCGGTAAAAGCCTTACGCTAGTTAAGCGATCGAGCGAGGGCGTTACTATTTATTTTAGTTTTCTACCACAGTCATTTATGAGATCGTTATGAAATCGCCTGCTAAATCTGCCACTTTAGATATCGTGCGACAATGGGGTACCCTAGCTGCCATTCTAGGTACATTTGCCGTTAACGCTTGGTCTAACCTTTTCCCAATCAATAATCTCAATATTGGTGAAATTGCCAATACCCTGTTTCGCGGTGTACAGATCATTCCAGCTAATTATGCCTTTAGCATCTGGGGCGTGATTTATTTGGGGTTATTAGCCTATGGCGTGTATCAACTTTTACCTAATCAACGACAGAATCCGACTCTGCGACGGGTGGATTACCTTTTAATTATTTCCTGTGTGGTTCAGGCATTTTGGGTTGTTGCATTTCTGCTACGCCAATTTTGGGCATCGACGTTGATGATGGTTGGTATTCTCCTGCCGCTCATTGGGATCTATTTGCAGTTAGGAATTGGGCGGCGGCGGATATCCCGACAAGAGAAATGGTTTGCCCATGTTCCCTTCAGTATCTACCTAGGTTGGATTTCAGTAGCCACGATTGTCAATGTTGCGGTATCCCTTTATAACAATAATTGGGATGGATGGGGGCTGCCGCCACAAAGCTGGACGGTGATAATGATGGTAATCGCATCCGTTCTTGCGGCACTAGTTGCCTTGAAGAGACGCGACATTGCCTATCCATTGGTAATTGTTTGGGCACTGATTGGGATTGCCGTACGTCAAGCTACTTTGCCAATGATTGCAACGGTGGCAATAGTCCTAGCAATTGCTTTAATAGTGTTAGTTGTGTTTGTACAGTTCAAGCTCAGATCGGCTGCACGAAACACCTAAATCGCCACAACACCCACCTGCCGTAGGATGAATACTAAGATTGAATTGACAAGGCTAAGCGCGATCGCCCCCAAAATAGCGCTAATGATGCCATATCGGAGACGAAATCCTTGAACCAGCAGTGCTGCAAGTCCGAATACCAGGATACTGCCAATGAGGGGGATTAAGCCCAGGCTCAAGATGGCATTGGCAGTACGGAACCAATTTGGGAACAGAAACCAGATGCCATTGAACAGTCCAATAATGGCACCTCCAAGTAATGCTGCGATCGGGTTATCGATATCAACCCCAAGGGGAAGTTTTGAAACAATTAGCAGGCTGACTGCCATTACTAGAATCGAAATGATTAGACCAGTCACAGGCACACACTCCTCATACCATGCAGTTTTCAACAGATGAAACTAGTCGTTTCAAAACTAGTAAAGGACAGAGTTTGTTGCCTGTCAACTAGTGCACCTGTTGCCCATGCTAAAACAACGCTTGCGCTTTGTGCTCGTTAGGCTCTTGATGAAGCTGCTCTAACAGGGTTCACAATAGTCTTGTCTAGAAGGCTGGTCTAAGCTTGGGATCGCCCTCATTTACAGCCGCGTTCTGTCAGGATCAATGCACTAGGTCAAGGCAGTGGTCATCAATGCTTTCATCTGCGGCAAGAAAGCTGCAATGGTTTCTGGAGTAGGCTGGGTTTGTTGCCA
This sequence comes from Thermocoleostomius sinensis A174, assembly GCF_026802175.1. Lineage (NCBI taxonomy): Bacteria > Bacillati > Cyanobacteriota > Cyanophyceae > Oculatellales > Oculatellaceae > Thermocoleostomius > Thermocoleostomius sinensis. The sequence goes on from NZ_CP113797.1 coordinate 1,800,635, forward strand.
GCTAGGACGAGTGCTTAAACGCTCTGCCCAAGCTTTTAGGCTTGGATACCCGTCGAGGCTCATTTCCAATTCAGGTAAGCCAGGAACAATCGTTCCAGCCGTCAAATCTGCTAGCGACAAATCGTTACCGCCTAAATAATGGCAATCCCCCAATTGCTGCTGAAAGAATGTCAAAACAGTATCGATTTTTTGTTTGGTTTGTTGCTGTTTTTCGATATCAGCTTCAACAAAGCCCAAGATTTGGCTAGTCCACTGAAGCGTTGCGGGTATTAATTCGGTCAGCGTCACCATTTGAATCATCCGCACCATCGCGATCGCTTTCGCATCGGTGGGCAGCATAGCGGGGATAGGATATTTTGCTTCTAGGTAGTCGAGAATGGCGATTGACTCAATGATCCGAACCTCCGCATCGACTAAGACTGGAACATGATGGAAGGGATTGAGTGATAGAAAATCAGCTTGATACTGATCGCCGTCCAAATTGAGCGGCACTAATTCAAAGGGAAGGTGTTTCTCTAGTAGCGCAATCCAAACTCGTCGAGAATTAGCCGAGATGGGATGATAGTAAAGTCTTATCATGGCTAGGGTTCAATTGGACGAGGCAGGCTTGCTGAACTTTGGCTGAGGGTAAAGGTTTTCTCTTCAACGGCTCCGGGTGCTCCCATCCGTTCGGCTTGTCCAGAGTTGTAAGCTAGCATTACCCCCCCGGCGTTGCCAGCCCGCACAATAATTTCAGACTTAGCCATCCAGGTGCGCTCTGTGCCTTCAGACAACACGCCCTCAAACTCGGTTTGTCCATCTATATCTACTCTCAACCACGACTGCGCTGTTAACTTGACATCAATCCGAACTGGTCTGCTGGGATCACTGGGACGATTGAGGGCACTAGTGCGAGGGGTTCCTGGAATAGTTGCGGCCGACGATTGAGCAGTCGTTGCTGAAGTTGGATTGGAAGAGGATGTCATCGATGGCTGTGCTGTGAGATTCGACGTTGTCATCGAAGTAGCGGGGGTCGATCGGCTGACAATCCGAGACAGTAGCCCCACGGATAGCATGATCAGCAACACATAGGCAAGATAGAGATGTAACGGTCGCAATTGAGCTGCTGGCGAATCTTTCCAAGATGTTTGGGGCATTCGCGCCTGTTTTTCGGTAGGAAACGCATCCGCAAATTCGTTACCATCTAACCCCAAAGCATCGGCATAGAGTTTGATAAAACCCTGAATGTAGATCGGCTCCGGCAATTTGGCGAGATTTCCTTCCTCCAACGCCCGCAGCAGCCGCGCTTGAATCATGGTTCTGGCAGCAATTTCCTCCAACGACATACTGTAATCTTCCCGAACCTGACGCAAATAGGCTCCAATTTCGGTTAGTTGGTCTAGTTGGTCTTGCTGTAGGCGCGAAGTCTCTCTAGTCATAATCCTGTAGCCCTTGATATTGCTCTCTCACCAATTACTGACGTGGATATCGATGGCTTGGTTTGCTCAACCGGATGCAGGAACTCAATTTCAGTGGATGTTAAGGGACGATACTGTCCATAGGGCAATCCATCCAGGCGAATGGGGCCGATCGCCACACGGCACAACCGTAAAACAGGATGCCCCAACTGGTCTGCAATTTTGCGGATCTGACGGTTTCTACCTTCCCGCAACTCAATTTCGAGGAGCGTTTGGGTAGGGGATTGCAACGTTAGGATGCGCACCTTAGCTGGACGTGTCCGCCGTCCTTCCAGCCAGATGCCGTGTCGCCACTGGTCAAGTACTGCTGTTGTTGGTTGCCCTTTCACCCAAACATGATAGGTCTTGGCGATCGAATGCCGAGGATGGGTTAGCCAGAAGGTGACATCTCCGTCGTTAGTGAGTAGCAGTGCTCCAGTGGAATCGACATCTAGCCGCCCGACGGGATGAATGCCAGAATGGTTCCGCAGGTCTGGTGAGAGCAAGTCAAGCACTGTGGGACGACCTTGTGGATCGTCACAAGTAGACACAATTCCCAAAGGTTTATGTAGCAGCAAATAGACAGGTTGAGGACGCTGGTTGGGGCGGATGAGGGTTCCGTCCACTGCAATGTGATCCAAAGTGGGATCGGCTTTCTGCCCAAGCTGAGCCACATGTCCATTCACATGCACCCGCCCATCGACAATCATCTGCTCTGCCTGGCGACGCGAGGCAATTCCCCATTGAGCCAAAATTTTTTGGAGGCGTTCGGTCATAACAAAGCAGCGAATGTAGGCGGCTAATCCAATATAGCGATCGCATTCGATCGATTGAAAGGCTTAGTGAGCCTGGAAGGCTCTGGAGGAGCGAATCAAACTAGGGACAACAGTCGATCACAACTCCATCACAATTTACTTGAGTATGTACAAATATTACAGTACACGAATTCAGGAGGTAACAGAGGAACTGGTTCGCAGAAGTTATCCTTGCCGAGGAATTATTTGGTTAAGGCTGTCGTCGATGTCCACGGTAAGCGCACTTGAATCCAGGCGCCACCCGTTTGGGGATGGTTTCTAGCGGTCACTCTGCCGCCGTGTGATACGACAATCTGTCGCACAATAGCCAACCCTAACCCACTGCCGCCTTGGTGGGGAAGATCAGCCGCCGAATATCCATCATTTTGATCGGTGCTCCAAGCCTTCTCGGTTGTTGTCCGATGAGTTGAAAATCGCTGGGTCCCGATTGATTGAGCCATCCCATCGGATGAGGTCCCAGAGAGATCAGGTTCCGTCCTACGTCGAGCACGAGACGGATCAGCCCGATAGAACCGATCGAAGACATAGGGGAGGTCTTTGTCGGCAAACCCAGGGCCAAAATCAATCACATCAAGACACAGGCAAGTAGGAGGTTCCGGGTTGGAATCGGTCGCGTGATTGATTGGTGGCGGGGCATCCGCTTGATTAAGATGATCGAGATGCCCCTCCTCTGCAAGGGATTGAAGGCTAACTTCAACCTGAATGGGCTGATGGGGTGGGCTATATTTAATGGCGTTATCTAGCAGATTGACTAACAGTCGATGAATGCGTGCTTCGTTCAGTGGCAGCAGTAGCGACTCTGGGCCGCGATAATCTAAATGCAACTCTTTTTTACGAGCCAACGGTTCCAAGCTGCTCCATACTGATTCGATCAGCAGCACCAAATCAACAGGTTTTAAGTCAAAGTCTTGTAAATTGTCCCGCTGCAACCGGCTTAAATCCAACAAATCTTGTACCAAGGTGCTGAGGCGCACAGTTTCATTGATTAATCGATCGACCCACTCTTTCAAAGGCGAGTCAAGGCGAACTTGCAGGGTTTCTGCGACTAGTCGAATTGAAGTCAGGGGAGTTTTCAATTCATGAGCCAAATCAGACGCCCAGCGATCGTACCGTTGCAGCAGATTAGCCGCTTCTTGGCGATTTTCCAGAAAAATGCCGACTTGCTTATTGCTGAGCGGAATACCATATCCCTGGAGTGCTCGGGGTTGCTGTTCAGATAGCTGTGACGGATCGGAACTAACCGGATGAAACGTCCAACTACTGTCACGGGGTTTTGCGGCATCCCGCGTTTTTTCAATAAGATCGTCTAACTCGTAGGAGCGCACGAGTTCAAGCAGCAGTCGAGGCTTAGCAGGGCAAGGTTCTTGTTGAATGCCGAGCAAAATCTTGGCCTGATGGTTGCACCAGATCAGGCGGTTTTCATCATCCACTTGCAGATAGCCGATCGGCGCGTTCTCTAGAACAGTTTCGTAGGTTTTGATCTGTTGGTGTAGCTGCTGTTGCACCTTTTGTTGTTGGGCAATGGCAATGGTCAACTGACTGGAACTGGTCAATGACGGCGCTGGCAGGGTGTTCTGAAAATTGAGCAGCACTTTTTTCAATCGAGCTTCAGAGCGCGATCGATACCACCAGAACCCAATCAAGCCAATGGAGAGTCCAAGAAGGAATGCCAGAATTGCCACAGCTACTAGAGATGGAGGAATTGAAAATTGGGGGTTGGAAGGAAAAGGGAATCCATACAACGCGGCTTAATATTTCCAGCCTAACCCTGACATCCAATTCTGAATAGCTTCAATCTAGCAGCTTAGCCGAACCGATAACCAAATCCTCGCACCGTAAGCAGATATTCTGGATGACTAGGGTCAAGTTCCAGTTTTTCCCGAAGCCATCGAATATGAACATCTACCGTTTTACTGTCTCCCATAAAATCTGGCCCCCAAACGCGCTCAATGAGTTGCTCTCGAGACCAAACTCGGCGCGGGTGAGACATGAACAATTCCAGAATGCGAAATTCCTTCGGAGATAGGTTGATTTCGCTGCCTCGCACGGTGACGCGGCACTCTTGGGGATAGAGCGCAATTTCATGAAAGCGTAGTACCGAATCTTGTGTGTGAAACTGGGCATGACGATGACGGCGCATCAATGCCCGACAGCGAGCAATTAGCTCTCGCATGCCAAAGGGTTTAGTGAGATAGTCATCTGCACCCACTTCCAACCCCACAACTCGATCAGTTTCGCTGCCTTTAGCGCTCAGCATCAAAATTGGAATGCTGTTGCCCTCATGCCGGATTAGGCGACACAAATCTAACCCGTTCACATAGGGCAGCATCAAATCCAAGATAATTAGATCAAAAGAAACAGTCTCGGCATAACCAGCTTCCCGGTTTGGAGGCTTACAGACTAGCTCCAAGCCTTTACGTCCGTCTTCTGCAATGACAACCTCGTAACCTTCTTCAGCCAAGGACAGGGCGATCGTATCTCGAATTAACTCTTCATCTTCAACAACCAGTACTCGCCCTAAATTAACGTCCTGCTGAAACTTTGCCGTTTCTGGCATTAGGGTAGGGAGCATATAAACCGCTCTATCACTGTTTTCCAAGCTAATCTTATCAGAATCAAGCAGATTAAACTGATGACAAGCTAAAGATAACCTAACACTTTTCTGTTACGGAGATTACAAACTGTCATCCTCCTGAAGGAGGAATGCCGAAGAGAACTGAAATCACGTAGCCATACGATCGCTGTTCCTTATCCCTCATCCTTTGTCCTTGGATCTCCTTGCCCACAACAGCGATTGTCGATTCCCAAGCTGTCCAGCAAGAGATCACTAACGGCATTAGCAATGGCAAACTCGCTAAAAAAGCTTTTGGAAAAATCAAAGGCTTGCATTTCAGTAATAATGGCAATGACTAATGACCCCACGTCGTTTTCGCCTTCCATGCGTTGCCGCACAAATACCTGAGCCGCTCTAGCAGCAATTTGGGCATTAACAGCTTCTGGAATGAATTCGCGATCGAGCCATTGATGCAATGCAGCTTGCAGCCACTCTCCCTCTTGTTGGGGGTTTTCGGCAGAAGGAAGCGTAACGGCTTGGATGGGTTCAGTCATGAACAGACCTCCATGAAGCGAATTATTTCAGGAAGCAATTCAATAGGAGCAACCAGCAACGATGCTGGCATCATGTTACTGGCACTATATCAAACGACGGATGCTATTGTAGCTGGCTGGCACCACATTGTACGTTGATTTTATCGTGAATCTGTATGTTGCCTTAGGGGGACCTTTAGAAAGGCATTTCTAGACAGTAGATTGGCAGGCTTTCTTCAACTTGTATCTGAAATGACCGCCAAGGTTGCAGTGGTATTTTTTAATCGATTCTAGCTCGTTCGCACTCTGGCTCGTTCGCACAATCATAGAGCCGCAAAATTTGTGAGAAGATGGCAACAGAGCAACTAGAGTAGCTAGACTAGATTTTCCCCAGGAAGCTCGTATACAGCGGCAGTATAGGCCTATGGCAAGTGCAACAACCAGTGTATTGAAGCCCTCCTTCAAGATAGAGGAGATTAACCAGCAGTTTACCGAGGCAACAGCCAGTCAAATTATTCAGTGGGCGGTTGACACATTTGGCGACGGGTTGGTACTCAGCACCAGCTTTGGCATTCATTCAGCGGTGATGTTGCACCTGGTTACAACAGTTGTTCCCGATATTCCGGTCATCTGGATTGATACAGGCTATCTGCCCACCAAAACATATCTATTTGCCGAACAACTGACCGATCGCCTCAACCTTAACCTTAAGGTTTATCAATCTCCTATTAGTCCGGCTCGAATGGAAGCGTTATATGGGCGGTTGTGGGCCCAAAACGATGTGGAGTCTCTGAATCGATACGATCAGATCCGCAAAGTGGAACCGATGCAGCGAGCGCTCAAGGAATTGGGGGCAACGGCTTGGCTGGCTGGCTTACGCAAAAATCAAACCGATCATCGCAAAACTCTCGATTTTGTGAGCCAGCAAGGCTCAGTTTATAAGGTGCTGCCTATCCTGACCTGGAACTCTAAGCAGGTGTATGACTATTTGGTAGCCTATGACCTGCCCTATCACCCGTTGTTTGATGAAGGCTATGTCACCGTGGGTGATTGGCACTCTAGCCGTCCCCTGACGGCATCAGATGAACACGATCGCGATACTCGCTTCAATGGGCTAAAGCAAGAGTGCGGCATCCACCTCCCACAAAATATGGCAGAGTCAGAAAGCCTCAACTCCAGCTTGCTGTAAGTATGCGCTAGCTCAGTCCCCTCCCAATCTCCTCTCCACAAGGTGCCGTAGGCGGTAGGGTGATCTAGTGTGAGTTCTAGTGTAAGTATTATTAATTAGTAAATTTAGACTGATTTAAGTAAGATTGATGCTTGGCCAAAATTCTAAAGAATCTTAGGCAGTTATCACCAATGATTCAAATTCAGCCACATAATTAGAGTAATTTTAATTGAATTATCTAGACTGGTAATACCAAACTTTGATCGAGCTTGATGCCTGTTTAGAGCGATCGAGCACTCTGTTCTTAATTCCATGAAGTCCGCCGTTGTAGAGAGACAAACTTTCTCTTGTTCCCCTAAAATCGTTATTTAGAAGCAGAGCTACTGAAATCTATGGATGTCAAGCTAATTTTGCTAGGGTTAACTCCGTTCTTCGTTCTAGCCTGTTTGTTCTTTGGCACACGGAACGGATTCTATGACACCGACAACTATCATGGGAATGGCTCTGCTCACTAGGGCAAGTCATGGAGCAACTGGAATGCTTACCCTATGGTGTGGGTCATGCGGATGAGGGCATCTGTCTATTAGTGCAGCTAGGTCCTCATCGCGTTTTGCTGGATTGTGGCTTAAATAGCATTGCGCCGCTGATTGCTGAGCGGGATAAACTGCCTCCAGCCGATTTGGTTCTGTGTACTCATGCCCATCCTGACCATGCAAGGGGCTTGCTGGCACTCCATCAGGCCTATCCCCAGTTGCCAATTTATGCCAGCGAAGTCACAACGCAACTGTTGTCGCTGAATTGGTTAGCTGTGGCGCTGGATGTGCCAGATTTTTGTCATGCCTTGCCTTGGCGATCGCCCGTTGAGTTTCACGATGGACTGACTGCTGAACTCTTTCCGGCCGGACACCTACCTGGAGCGGCTGCCTTTCTCCTCACTTACACCACTCCACAACGCACCTACACGCTGTTTTATACAGGTGATTTCCTACTATCGAATTCGCGGCTGGTGGATGGACTACCTCTAGAGGAATTGCGTGGGCTACGTCCAGATGTGTTGATTGCAGAAGGGAGTTACGGTACGGCTCGCTATGCCCATCGGCGTCAGCAGGAAAATCAATTGGCAGAGCGCATTCATCGCGCTATTGATAGTGGACAGTCGGTGCTGTTACCCACACCTGCCCTTGGGCTAGGACAAGAGCTATTGATGTTATTGCGCAGCCACCATCATTTCACCGGACGAGATATCGACATTTGGGTCGATGGCAGTGTGTCACTGGGATGCGATCGCTATCTAGAAATGTTGTCGCATTTTCCCAGTACGGTGCAGAATTTTGCTCGGCATCAGCCGTTGTTTTGGGATGAGCGCATTCGCCCTAGGGTACGATCGCTGCTTGATCCAAATTTGAATGGTAAATCGGCGTCACTGGGGCAATTACCCTCGATCGTGATTACTGATCATGATGCTGACTTAACTCGCTACTGTCGAACCAATACAGGTCCGTGGTTACTATTGTTGCCCGTTCAACCAGGTCAACTTGGCTCAGTTGAAGCAGCAGTCACGCAAACGCTAGAATCTTCTGCACTGCTACGATCGCAAGTACGCACAGGGCAACTCAAGGTAGAAACTTACTTGCTCAGCGATCACTGCGATGGCACAGGCACAACCCAACTAATCCACAATTTGCGCCCACAGCATGTGGTATTTGTGCATGGATCTCCCACCTACCTCAGCGATTTAGCCAGCCTAGAAGAACTGCAAAATCGCTATCATTTGCACACGCCAGCGGTAGGTGTGCGCGTAGAATTGCCGATCGGCGAAACCTTTCTGCAACCGGCCGCCCCTGAAACAAAATATGAGGGAGAACTTACCGAAGAGGGTCTGTCGGTGGGGATTACACTGCCGGGGGTGATTGTCAGCGATCCACGGTGGCAAAGCTTCGCTGATACAGGACTAGTGGAAGCCCGGTGGCAAGGCGAAGAATTGGTGTTGCGTGGCTTGACTCAACGAGAATTACTAAACCAGAGTGGAGAATCGCCGTCGCCCGTAGCGGTGGAAGCTTGCGAAACCTGCTTGCACTACCGGGGACAACGCTGCTGGAATCAAGCCTCGCCGTTATTTGGCTTCAAAGTTACCCCCGAAGGCTATTGTCCGGTATTTGAACCAGCCTCACTACGGCAAAACCCACGTGCGGACGAGTAGCTACTGCTCCCCTTAGCATTTCCGACACACGGTCATTAAAATGAACTGTAACAAATGTGACTTGATTCGGCAATCAGCTTCTGCTAGGGTGGGTGACTATGGTTATTCATCTGTTAGAGGAAGAGTAACCTGGCTACCTAGAGACCCCCTTCTCTAGCGCTAGCTAGGTGTCGCCTGGCAAGTTGAACACCTGAGCTAGCTAACCTCAGACTACGCGTACTAGTCTAAAGGCTAGGGTGCATTATAGCGCCCCTGCTTTCAGCTTGTGCGGCCTGGTGCTGTCTGAGTCTGCTGAGAGCGAGTCTCTAGGGTTTCTTACCCTAGACCTAAAGGAGTTTAAGCATGACTGATGAGTTTATGAGTGTGCCCACAGGGGACAATCGCCCCGTGGCGTCGTCTCGGCGATCGGTGAAAATGCTGCTGATTGGACCACCCGAAGAGGTGGAGCACACGATCGCCCATCTGTATCACTGTGGGTTTTGCCGGGTGGAGCACTGGTCGCGGGCCTTGCCCTATGCCCAGATTCAGCAAGCTACCATTCGAGAACCGGGAGAGATTATGCGCATCTATAAGCGCTATCTTGAGCGATAAGAGGTCGCTGGTCGTCGGTAATGGGTGATAGGTCAACGGGGCATTACTGAAATCAAAACTCGTTTGCCCCGTTCCTCTATCCTGTAGCTTTCTGATGCGAAACGTTTATATTGATGATCTGCCTTTTTGGTATTTCAATCCCAGTTGCTATGTCACTCTGCCCACAAACCATCCTAGGTCGATCCTATGTTTCTACGGATCGTTCAGAAAGCATGGCTGGCTTTGATCGACCGTTGCGTATTGCCTTGTTTACCTACTCAACAAAACCCAGGGGCAGTGTGGTGCATACACTAGAGCTAGCAGAAGCATTATATCACTTGGGTCATGATGTGTGTGTGTATGCTTTGGATAAGGATGGATTTGGGTTCGATCGGTTGTTGTCCGTTCCACATCATCTAATTTTGTCTGATTCTGTTGATGGCGATATAGAGCAGTTGATTCATCAGCGGATTCAGGAATTTGTTGATGCTTGCGATGTACAGTTTTCGCAGATATCCCCCTATGATATCTATCATGCACAAGATTGTATCAGCGCCAACGCTCTGGCGGTATTACGCGATCGAGGGCGGCTTCCTCACTTTGTGCGTACCGTTCATCACATTGAGGCATTCAACAGTCCTTATCTTCAAGCGTGTCAAGAGCGATCGATTCAGCTTCCCAATCGGTGTTTGTGCGTCAGTCATTACTGGCAACAAGAATTGCAGCAACGCTATGGAATTTTTGCTCCTCGCATCATCAACGGGGTAAACCTCGATCGATTTTCTTCAATTCCCAATGGCACAGAAATTGGGCTGAAGCAGGCACTAGGTTTAACTGGCAACCCCGTTTATCTTACCGTTGGCGGCATTGAACCTCGCAAAAACTCGCTGACGCTCTTGCAAGCCTTTGCGGCTGTGCTGGAACACCGGCCTCAAGCCCAACTTGTGATTGCGGGTGGAGCAACGCTATTTGACTATCAAGCCTACCGCGATCGGTTCTTTGCACTAGTCGCCGACTGTAACATTGCCGTCGGACAGTCACTCATCCTACCTGGGATAATTGCCGATGCCGATCTGCCGGCCCTCTATCGTACCGCTGATGCCTTTGTGTTTCCCTCGCTCAAAGAGGGCTGGGGGTTGGTGCTCCTAGAAGCAATTGCCGCTGGCTTACCCGTTCTTACAGCTAATCAACTGCCGTTTACTGAATTCCTGAGTGCAGAACAGGCTCAATTGGTTGATCCCCAATCACCGTCTGCGATCGCTCGCGCCATGCTAGACATGGTTGAACCTTCCGTCAGGCAGGCACTCGTTCAACATAGTCAAGCTGTCTGTCAGCAATATACTTGGAGCGCATCGGCTATGATGCATCTAGCCCACTATCGATCTGTTCTGTCTGCCAACTCTTAGTGTTTTGCATTTTTTGCGTATGCCTGAAATTCGCTTTCAAATTCAATGGCCTGATGGTTCTCAAGAAATTTGCTACTCACCTTCGTTGGTGATCAAAGACTACTTTACACTTAACCAAGACTATAGCCTAGACGAGTTTGTGAATCGATCGCGTACCGCTTTGCAAATTGCAAGCGATCGGGTGCAAGCAAAATATGGTATGCCCTGCGGATTAGCACTGGGACAACTTCAAGACATTGAAGCAAGAGCTACACAGTATCATCAACATCCTCAACCAACGGTACGAGTACTGCGCTTTATTGAATAACGGAAGAGGAGAATGAACCACTTGCTTGGGCAATTAGATTTAACGATGTCTATCCACCATGATTGACTTAACCGGAAAAACGATCCTAGTAACAGGAGCCTCCAGAGGCATTGGTGCGGTAACGGCTTTAACCATAGAGAAGGCTGGAGCGTCAGTAATTTTGCATTATGGACAGGGACAGACGGACGCTGAAAGCGTTGCTGAGCAAATGGAGTCCGATCGCCACTGCTTGATTCAAGCGGATTTAAGCCAGCCTCAAGCGGCTGAATCCTTGTGGCAGGCGGCGATTAATTGGCAGGGAAAAATTGATGTAATTGTCAATAATGCCGCTGTTATGCCCTATGTCAGCGTTGAAGAGAGTGAGGATGAGTGGTCACGGGTATGGCAAATGACCTTGCAGGTCAACTTAATTGCCGTTGCAGATCTATGTCGCCTAGCTATTCGACATTTTCAAACCCGACAGGGCGGCACTATCATCAATATTGCAAGTCGCGCTGCTTTTCGGGGGGATGCACCCAACTTTATGCACTATGCCGCTTCTAAGGGAGGGGTGGTGGCACTAACGCGCAGCATTGCCCGTGGTTTCGCAAAAGACAAGGTTCTGGCATTCGCCATCGCTCCAGGGTTTGTTTATACCGATCGCATTGCTGCGATGATGCAAGAGTCGGGTGCAGAAGCCATCACCCAAGATATTCCACTAGGCAGTCCTGCCTCGCCCCAAGATGTTGCCAATACGATCGCGTTCCTTTCCGCAGGATTAGCCCCCCACATGACAGGAGCCACTCTAGATATCAATGGCGCATCCTATATGCGATGACACAATGCGATAAAACAGTAATCCAGACTGTTCATAACCTGCAAAGCAAGCGTCTTGACTTGCTCTGCCTAATCTAAAGTAGAACTTAGCCCGCTGAAAAGAGAGAGTCGGTCAGCCAGTCCTCTTGTCCAATGCCCCAGGCATTTTTCAACATATCGCGATACAAGTTTTCCCGAACTAGCATGTCTTCGTGAAACTTGATTAAAATTTCTTGGGCTTGCTCACGCGACATCCGCCGGACTTGGTCAGCAAAGCTGCGATGGTTGAATTCTTGCTCTAGTGACAATTGCGGGTGAGTATCCATATCCTTGTCCTCCAATTCCAACGACCAGCAGCAGTTACATAGCTGGCTGTAGGTATTGATTTGTTGTAGGTATTTTGTTTGTAGCTCAATCCTAACGTCTTTGTTAAAAATCATCAACTCTACTTGCGGATGATAACCTTAAGTGGTATTGCTGCTACCTAAGGCGTAGATTCATGGGTCTTCCACTGATCAAGCACGTCTTTAATCAACACTTCCTGAATCCAAATTTGGCAAACGATCGTCAGGGGAATCGCCAACAAGAGTCCTAAAAAGCCAAAAAAGATAGCGAAAATAACCTGAGAGATCAAGGTGACAGCTGGTAGCAGCGCCACCTGTGTTGCCATCACATAGGGAACTAGGAGAAACTGTTCAAGCTGTTGAATAACGACATATAGCACTAGAACGGCTCCGGCTTTCCAAGGAGCATCGAGTAGAGCAATCGCGATCGGAGGAATGAGGCTAAGAGTCGGGCCGATATTGGGAATTGCCTCCAGTAACCCTGCGAGGGCGGCATTCGCTAATACCAACGGCACTCGTAGTATCCATAGCCCGATCGCGCTCAACACAAACAATGCAGCCATGTTGATTAATACCCCCCGAATCCAGCCAATTAACGAGACTTCGCAGCGCGAAAGAATCACATCCACTCGGTGACGGTAAAACGCTGGAAATAGCAAGATAAACCCCTGACGGTAAGGACGGGGATTCACCAGCAGCATCACAGTCAGGATAATAAACAGTAGCAGGCTTAGAAGAATGCCTAGAAAATTGGAAAAAAGCGAGAAGAAATTATTGAATGTCCATTGTACAAACGGTTGCGCTTGCCGAATGACATCATCAACCCGAGGAAGATTGTCCCACAGAGAACCTGGGACTTCGTTTTGCATAACAATCAACCACGATCGCAGTTGAACTAGCCCCAGCGGCACTAGCTGGGTCAACAGTTCAAACTGATTGATGAAGGGTGGCACAATCAGCCAACCGAATAGAGCCAGCAACACCAAAAAACCGAGAACAGACAACACCGCTGCAAAGCTGCGCTTCGCACCTGATTGCCGCAGCCGACGCACAATCGGATTCAGTACGGTCGAGAACACAACCGCCAGAAAAACCAGCAAAAGAATTTGCCGAATTCGCCAGAGAATATAAAGCGATATCAGCAGGGCAACCAGACCCAGCAATTGCCCAAATTTCACAGCCTGTGCTCCTCTCGATCATGCACAAGGTACGATCGGTTTGAATGGTTCAACTCACACTATGGACAATTGCCTCAACGATATACATCGGTCTAAAGAATTAGAAATAAAAGGGATAGGCAACAGCAGAAAAGCCAAAGAAACCGTCCCAGACACGTTCCCGACGCCCGACTCCCGATTTCCCACACTCTACACCTTTTTCAACCAGCTAAACATCGCGCGTAAATCCTTACCAACTTCTTCGATTGGATGTTCAGCTTCGCGTCGCCGCATTGCCGTAAACCCGGCTTTACCCGACATGTTTTCTAGGACAAACTCGCGAGCAAATTGCCCGGTTTGAATTTCACTGAGGATCTTTCGCATTTCGGCACGAGTCGCATCCGTAACAATGCGAGGTCCACGGGTCAAGTCGCCGTATTCAGCCGTATTGGAAATGCTGTCACGCATTTTGGCCAAGCCGCCTTCCACGATCAAATCCACGATCAATTTCACTTCATGTAAGCATTCAAAATACGCCAACTCTGGCTGATAGCCAGCTTCCACCAATGTTTCAAAGCCGGCCTTAATCAAAGCTGACAAGCCGCCGCACAACACCACTTGTTCCCCAAACAAATCGGTTTCAGTTTCTTCACGAAACGTGGTTTCCAAAATGCCAGCGCGAGTGCCACCAATACCTTTAGCGTAGGCCATGGCTCGATCGCGGGCTTGTCCCGACGCATCTTGATACACGGCAAACAAACAGGGAACCCCTTCTCCTTGGGTATAGGTACGCCGCACTAAATGTCCTGGACCCTTTGGAGCTATCATAACCACATCGACATCAGATGGTGGCACGACTTGTGCAAAGTGAATATTAAATCCGTGTGCAAAGGCTAACACCTTGCCCTCACGAAGATGTGGCTCAATTTCGTTTTTGTAAACCGTCTTCTGCACTTCATCTGGCAGCAAAATCATGATCAACTCGGCGGCAGCAGACGCATCAGCAACGGATTTGACAGCCAGTCCTTCCGCTTCTGCTTTGGCAGCCGACTTGCTTCCGGGATACAATCCCACAACCACATTGACGCCGCTATCCCTCAGGTTGAGCGCATGGGCATGTCCTTGAGAACCATAGCCGATAATAGCAACCGTCTTTCCACTTAATAGATCTAAATTTGCGTCCGCATCATAATACATCCGAGCCATAAACTTTCTCCATCCGCGCAAGCGAGTGACTTATTGCCAAGTTCCTGATTTTATCAAAAACTGAGACTCGGAATGCTAAAAAGAAGCGATCGCTGACAGAGTGCTTCAGGCAGTCGCTCGGGTGTTAATTAGATTCAACTCGACAATCTGTCCTAATGGTCAAGTCTAACGGTCAAGACTTGACCTTGATTTGCATTTTTCCAGGTGGACGACGTGCCATCCGAATTGAATAGGGCAACACGCCTACGAGCATAGCGAAGGCTTCATCAGGAATGCGAGCGATCGTCTGCTGATCAAAGTAGGTTTCAAACTGATTCAAGATCATCTGAGCACGCTTTAGGGGGGACGACTGATCGGTAAATTGCTGCGTGAGTTTGATCCATTGGCGACGAATCAAATAGGCATCCTGTTGCTCTTTATGAGAAGCAGGGCGAATCAGCGACAGATTTCCCACCGGAATCACCTGCTGGCAGTCTTGGTCATAGCTGCCACCGATCGCGGCTCCTGGTCCGGCAAATTCAGCATGGAACGTCTTGTACAAAATCAAACCGTTGCGGCGACGATGACTCACTACCCAAACTTGTCCAGTGCGAATGTAGTGCAGAATCCTGTCAGGCGAGGCATCCTCGATGACGGCAGGAAAGTCTTCCCAAGCGGGTTGTGCCATGCCACGTGAGGGGGGGGCTGAGGACAAATCACTCACCAAACGAGCAGGTGAGGGAGCAGCGATCGTTGGCGGTGTCTCGTATATCCGCTTGGCGCTATCCATCTCAACTCACTCCTAGAGGTGGGTGGAGAAAACAACCCAATCTTCTTAACATAGATGCCCCATTGGGATGAAGGGTGAAAATACGTAAGTAATAGTAATCAGTGTGTTGTGTAGGATTACATCTTAACCAGTATTTAAGTTCTGTGGGATTTTTAACTCAACAATGGACCCAACCTCATCCTAAATAGTACAGTCGGTGACGGAATGCTGCATTCCATTGTAGGTTACCCCAACTGCCCATATCTTGAATCCAGCCTAGGAAAGATTGAAACATCTATAAAGATTTGGTTTCATCCAGCTTTCATCCTATCCGATCGCCAGTTCTTAGCATCAAAAACACAGACAGAAACGCGGCATTGTCCGCACCCGCCTACAATTGGGATGGACTCTATCAAAATAGTGAGTGGATACTGTGGCGTTTAAGGTCGGTTTATTGGGACTCGGAACCGTTGGAACTGGAACTGCTGAGATTTTGGCAAATCCAGCCCAGCGGCATCCATTGTTGCAAGAATTGGAAATCTATCGAGTGGGGGTGCGATCGCTTGAGAAACCTCGTACTGTTCCTCTCGCTTCCAATGTGCTGACCACCGATCTCGAATCGATTGTCACTGATCCAGCCGTTGATATTGTGGTAGAGGTCATTGGAGGACTAGAACCAGCCCGATCGCTAATTTTGCAAGCCATTGCCCATGGCAAACATGTTGTAACCGCTAACAAAGCTGTGATTGCTCGTTACGGAGACGAAATTTTTACAGCCGCCACGAATGCAGGAGTCTATGTGCTGATCGAGGCAGCCGTAGCGGGAGGCATTCCTGTCATTGAACCGCTGAAACAATCGCTGTGTGCCAATCGCTTATACACGGTGACAGGGATTGTCAATGGCACAACTAATTACATTTTGACCCGGATGCAAACCGAGGGCAGTGACTTTGATACGGTGCTGGCAGATGCTCAACGCTTGGGCTATGCTGAAGCTGATCCCACCGCGGATGTCGATGGCTTTGACGCGGCCGACAAAATTGCCATCCTGGCTTCATTGGCCTTTGGGGGTCGCATCAAGTTACCGGAAGTACATCGAGAAGGTATCCGTCAAATTACGGCAGCCGACATTGCCTATGCCGACAAACTTGGGTTTGTGATCAAGCTGTTGGCGACCGCCCAACGAAATGTGGAGGCTGATGAAACAATCAATCAACCCGATCGCCTCCAGGTACGAGTCCATCCAACGTTGCTTCCCAAAACCCATCCCCTAGCCAGCATTAATGGCGTATACAATGCGGTGCTCATTGAAGGCGACCCGATCGGCCAGGTAATGTTTTTTGGGCCGGGGGCCGGTTCTGGTCCAACGGCCAGTGCCGTTGTTTCAGATATTCTCAACATTGCCGCCATCCTCAAAGTCGAACGAGGAGCCGCTGTGCAACCCAATGGTCAACCCCTGCTCGATCCGCTATTGGCTTGTTCCCATCAACACTATTGCACCATTACACCGATCGATGAGTTGGTGACACGCTTTTATGTCCGGGTGTTGGCCCAAGATAGCCCTGGAGTAATTGGTAAGTTGGGTACTTGCTTCGGCAACCACAATGTCAGTTTGGAATCGATCGTGCAAATTGGATTGCGCGACAATCGCGCTGAGATTGTGGTCATCACGCATCATGTCCGCGAAGGCAATTTTCGTCAGGCCCTCGAAGAAATCAGCGCGTTTGAGGGAATTGCCACCGTGTCGAGCGTATTGCGGGTGTTATGAGCGCCGGCGTTGCTGAACAAACGCCTGAGCGCCTGAGCTAGGCCCTCACTTTTGACAAGAGTCGAGGATGAGGACAATTGGCATCGCTCATTGCGCTAAGCTGCTTTTAATAAAAGCCTGACACCATTTCTGCTTCGCCCTAACCTGCCATGCCCTCCCAACCGTTCGATATTGATTGTGTAATGCAGCGACTCCGAGAAGCGGTTGCCCCCTATCCCAAAGCTGCTATGTTTGAGTTGGCCGAGCAGGGATATCGATCGCCTTTTGAACAACTGATTGCTTGTGTTATTTCTATTCGCACCTACGATGAAGTCAGTTTGCCTGTGTCTCGGCGATTGTTTGAACGGGCTAATACGCCAGCGGCAATGGTGTACCTTACTCCTAATGAGATTGATCAGTTGATTCAACCGTGCACTTATCATGAACCTAAATCTAAACAAATTTGGGATATTGCCGATCGTATTATGAAGCAATATCATGGAGAACTACCCTGCGATTATGATGTGCTTGTTTCCTTTACCGGAGTTGGGCCTAAGTGTGCTAATTTAGCGCTAGGAATTGGCTGTGGGCAGTCCCGCATCAGTGTTGATGTTCATGTGCATCGTGTTACCAATCGCTGGGGATATGTGCAAACGCGCACACCGGAGAAAACCCTTGCCGCCCTAGAACAAAAACTACCCCAAACCTATTGGGTTGAACTCAACGAATTGCTGGTTCCGTTTGGCAAACATATCTGTCGCGGCAACTTTCCTCGTTGTTCCACCTGTCTACTATTGGAGATGTGTCAGCAGGTGGGAGTAACAGCCCACCATTAGCCAAGTAACAAGTAATAGAATGATCGATACTGACCGTCTCATCCAGGATATTTTGAGTTAAACGGTCTTGATGCTATCTGCTAAACAAGTGTCAAATTCTTTGCTTAAATAAGCAAGTTCTCAATTTAAGTGAAGTTTTTGTAAACTGTTTATCCATGCGATGGCTTTAAAGCCATCCCCACGTTTAAGGTATAGGTTCAGATGGGTCAGTGTGCGAGTCAGGGCTGGATCGGTACGCCAAGGTTAAAGGTTGGTTGTGAACGGTCAGTTGCTTGAAGTCGTTTCATGAAGATGGGGTGCGTAACCTGTGGAACGTTCAAGTAGCGAGGGGTGAGTCTTCCGAATTGTCCTCTCTCAGATTTTATCTAGCTTCTAAGATAAATCTGGTTTTTCAGCGGCATCCAACTTGACTGTGATGCAATGGGTTGCTCGGGGCGTAATGAGCCTGTCCGAGTGGGCATTATTGCCACCTTATTATTTCCTTGTCTTTGTTTATCTACATTTTTATTGGTTTGGGTGCATTCCAAGTTTTCAATCCCTCTTCATTCTCCGCTTCTACTGTCAAGCTGAGAGCAGAACTTAGAGAAGGGCTATAAACGTGGGATGTACTCATCGTTTTTCCTGTTATGGGTTTTCAATTTATGGGTTTTCAACTATATAGATCACCTACTCGGCATTGTAGTTAGCTTCACTGTTTCGGCTCTCAACTTCGATGCTAAATGTCTTCTGGTTTCACTCTAAATTTTTGCCGATGTATGGATATACCAGTCACCGATCGCTTTGCTTTTCAAGCACAAGAATTGCCCCAAAAACTCAATCAAGTTTTAGAAGAAACCCTGACCGGATATTGGCGGTGTGAGTTACTCAGGTTCGATCGCAAGCGTCGCATAGAGCCGTTCTATGTGGGGTTATTGAAAGGGCGAGTTGTCTGTTCAGGACAGCAGATTTCTTGGCAAACCCTGCTTGAGGTACTTCAGCGCTATATTCCTCGGTTTCGCAACGAAGCGGTTCACTCACTCTTGGCCGTTCGTCAGGAGTTGAGTCTTACTTCACAAAGCACTAAACCAACTGGCTTACCTGAACTGTTTGAGGAATGCTATCGCCTCAACTTAATTAGTCCGCAGGAAGTTTCAGAAGCAATGCGGTTGAAAATTCTAGCGGATTTCGACACCTATTTATTTGATTATCCAGGGCAAGCCCAATTTATTCCATCGTTTCACCTAGGCGATCAAGTGCCGATCGCTGGCTTTAACCTGCGAGAGTTATTGATCGAAGCGAAGCAGCGACAAGTTTGGTGGAACAAGCTCCAAACTCAAATTCCTTCAATGAGTTGTGTTCCTGTGTTGAATCAACGTGCTGTTCAAGCTTCAAACTTGACCCCAGAGCAAAAGCAACGCCTAGAGTCCTTGACTTCGATGGGCAAAAGCTTGGATGAGCTTGCCATTGCCTTTGCTCAAGATTCATTAGAAATTGCCAAAGTGTTTGCCAAATTGATGAGCGAAGGGTTGCTAACACTGACTTCATCAACCCATTCGTCAAAGGTCCCTCCGGCGGTTCATTCTCGTGCAACACCAGAAATTTTAGTTGTCGATGATTCGCCACTCTTGCTGAAGCAGTTTGAGAATTTGGTGACACGCTGGGGATACCAAGTGAACACCTCAATCAATCCAGAAACCGTGATTGAAAAGATGCTAGACATCCATCCGGCGATCGTTTTTTTAGATATCAATATGCCCGGTATCAGTGGGTTTGATTTGGTCAAACAAATTCGTCGCTGTCCTGAATTTACAACTATTCCCTTGATTATATTAACGGCAGAGAAAACATTGACCAACAATTGGCGTGCCCGCTGGAGTGGATGTCGCTTTTTATCTAAGCCCTTAGCCGCAAGCGAAGTGTCTCAGTTTCAGATGGAACTTCGGTTATTACTAGAGGAAATGGTTCCTTTGCCTGCCTCTGGCTTCACACGTCCGGCCTACCAAAGCGAAAATCATTATCAGCTTAGAGACAGTTCAGTTTAGGAGAGACCATTGTGCGTTTTTTAGTGGTGGATGATAGTGCAGTCGATCGACAATTTTTAGCATCAATGTTGGAAGAGTTGGGGCACCAAGTTGATGTGCATGACAGCACAACTGGCGTCCTTGAGAAGCTAGAAATGGGTGAGTATGCCTCAATGTTTCTAGACATTGTGATGCCAGAGAAGGACGGCTATAAGTTTTTGCGAGAGTTACGCTTGAACCAACGCACCTCGAATCAACATGTGATCTTCTACTCAAGTAAGAGAACAGCACTAGAAGTGAGCTATGGACTGAAACAAATTGGAGTTAATGATTATTTAACCAAGCCCATTACCCGTGAACGACTTGAGCAAGCTTTACGCAGAATCTGAAGTGACTATGAACGCCGTTAATTCCCTGCTTGGAATCGAAGAGTTTGAGGATGTAAGAAACCTTGAAGGAGTCCCTTGCAATTCATCAGCCAATCAATCTGATAGTGACAAGCTCATTGAATCAGATGCTCAATCAATAACCACACCCGTCACGGAAGCAACTGCGGAACTAGACATTGAGTTAGACAATGAATTAGAGGGTGAATTGATTGCTAAACTCAATTCTCTTTCATTTTCTCTACAATATCGCTACTTAATCACTCAAATTGAACACCAGCAATTCGCCTTTCCTTTAAACTGGGTGGCTGACCTAATTCTGATCGAGCAGTCGCAGATTCTTTCATTACCTTTCTATGGACCGATGCTGCTTGGAGTGCTTCATTATCGGGGCGAGGTAGTTCCCCTCGTTGTTGCACCATTGACACCCTTTACAGACATCGCTACAGTCGCTCGACGCTTGAGGACAAAACACACAGTAACCGCCGTTCGGCTGAATCAATCTGTTGGTAAACTTGCCGGTATTGGTATCGTTGTCGATCGCGTCATTGAACGGATGTCCAGTGTTCCTGCATCAGTTCCTGCAATTGAACCTCCCTCTCTTCGAGTATTTCAACTAGAAGACATTCCTGCAAGTATTTGGCAGCCTCGTTAACCATATGCGATCGCGGTGCAGTTCTTGTCATTACATCATTACGGTAGTTTAGATAACCAAGTATGTCCTCATGAAACTTAGAAGTAAGGTGTTATTTGTATTGAGCCTGGGACTCATTGGGTTATCTGGAAGTTTTTATGTGATTTCCAGAACTCTCTTAACCAGCGGTTATGCTCAACTAGAACAACAGCAGACTGATCAAGACGTTCAACGGGTTTTAGATGCCCTGTCACAAGAGGTGGATAACGTTTCTCGGTTTGCGCTTGACTATGCAAAATGGGATGAAACCTATCGATTCATTGAAGATAGAAATCAAGAATATATTGACAGCACCTTCACGAACTACATCGATGCCTTACAGATGAATGCCATCCTGTACGTAGATGACTCCAACAAGGTTGCTTTCTCGTTGGGGGCTGATCTGGCTGCGGGCAAAGAAGCTTCTGTGTCTCAAGCGCTGCTCAATCAACTGAACCCAGCAGGGGCGTTGGTAAAACACGCTGATCCTCAAAGTTCAACTGCTGGAATTGTTCAATTACCTGAAGGCCCCATGCTGATTGGTTCTCGTCCGATCGTTACCTCCGAAGGAGAAGGACCCATTCGCGGTAGTGTAATCATGGGGCGCTATCTCAATGATGAATTGTTACAAGAACTGGGTAGACGCACCAAATTACCAAATCTTGCCATTGAACGATTTGACTCAACCCAATTACCATCAGACTTTCAACAAGCTCGGCAAGCATTAACCGGCAATTCAGACGATGCGATCGTGGTGCAAGCATTAGATCAACAATCGGTAGCAGGGTATGCTCTAATTAAAGATATTTCCGGAAACCCAGCATTTCTGTTGCGGGTGGTTGAACCCAGAGATATTTATGCCCAAGGACAAGCTAGCTCAAATTATCTAATTCTAGCGATTTTGGTGACAGGCTCGGTCTTTAGTGTTGTCATTCTGTTCTTCCTAGAAAGAAACGTATTGTCTCGCTTAAGTTATCTCAGTAGTGGTGTGACTCGAATTGGCAGTCGTGGCATCTCGAATGAACGAGTTACTTTAGCAGGAAACGATGAGCTATCCAATCTGGCAACGACGTTTAATTCGGTACTAGACCAACTTCAAACCTATCAAACGTCCTTACAAGAGAACGCTACGCGGCTACAGCAGCAAAATCAAATTGTGGCAGATTTATCTCGGGATGAATCGTTAGTTCAGGGCGATCTCAAGCAGGTATCCTATCGGTTTACAGAAGTGTTAGCCGAAACCTTAGAGATAGAACGGGTGAGCATTTGGCTCTATAATTCCAATCTTTCTCAGCTTGATTGCATGGATTTGTATGAACGCAGTGTAAATCAGCACTTTGAAGGATTCAGCCGATCGTTGAAAACCGCACCTCGGTATTTTGAAGCTCTGATTACCGATGGTATATTGGAATCCACTGAAGCACAGACTGATCCTCGGGCGATCGACTTAGTAGACTATCTGCAACGCCATAATATTGTTTCTATTCTGCATTTTCCAATTCAAAGTTCAGGACGCCGGGTCGGCGTTGTCTGCTGTGAACAGGTATGCGATCAGCGGCAGTGGCAGCCTGAAGAGCAAACGTTTATCTATTCCATCGCTAATTTGGTAGCCCTGGCCCTAGAAAGTGAAACCCTGCAACGCGAGGTAGGGCATTTGCTGGAGATTGTGTCATCGGTGGGCAATGGTGATTTGAGAGTGCAAGCAGAGGTCAGCGATCGAATTACAGGTCTGGTGTCTGATGTGTTTAACCATCTGATTGAGCGATTGATTGCAGTATTGCACCAAGTTTTAGAAGCAGCCCATCAAGTGTCCACTGGAGCTAATCAACAGAAGAACTTAGCTGAAACAGTTGCAACCTATGCAAAACAACAGGCCGAGTCGATTCGTGAAGTTTTGCATTTGACAGAACAAATTGAACAAACAGCGAATGATTCGATCGAGAAAGTGACGGCAACTAGCGAATCGCTGCGAGCCGTTTCGACAACTGTAGAACGAGGACAATCTGCTATCTCAGCAATGACTGAGGGAATTGATGTTTTGCAATCTGGAACCGATCGAATTATGCAGCAAATGAAAACGCTGGGTGAGTTCGTGGGATTGGCTGATCAATTTGTTCAAGACCAAAGTCAGATTGCATTTGTGACTCAAACGCTGGCCTTAAATGCCTCCTTAGTTGCTGCCAGAGCTTCTGAACAACGTGATCCTAGGCAGTTTATTGTTGTGGCTCGCGAGTTTGATTCAATCGCCGAACAAGTCAGCAAGTTAGCTCAACAAACCAATGAAGGATTGGTGACACTTGAACAACGAAGTAACCAAATTCACAGTGTTGTTTCTGCAATCGATGTGGATGTGCAAAATTTGGGTGAACTCGTGCGCGGCTTTACTCAAGGCGTGGATCAATCCCATCAAGTTTTCCGAGATGTGAAGGCAGTCACTAATGAGGCGGTACAAGCCGGAGAGGCGGTGGCCCAGTTCAACGCCAGAATTGCGATCGCCGCCCAAACCACCGCTACCGTGATGCGAGATATTGCAGCCTTATCTGCCCAAACCGCTGAATTGACGCAAGTCTCACAGCAACAATCGGATCAGATCAACGCTCTGTCGAATCAACTACTTCAAAGTGTGCAGTTCTTTCAGTTACCGAATCAACCCCTCAGTTCAACAACGTCACCTATATCAATTCAAATTTCTCTTGCACAGCCCCATCAACGCTTAGGCGATCAATTGCCCCGCGAATCACTTCACAGAGATTTGGATTTAACTGATCAATTCATTGATATCGAAGAAACTCATCCACTTGAACCTATTCAAGAAGGAACCTCACGAAGCAAACAATCACAAGAGATTCAACCCCAAGCTTCCACAGTTGAATTTCCTCTTTCGCCAGCCTCTTCTTGAAACATTCGTTGTGCCGTCTATTGCAGCGTTGGGTTATGCCTCAATACTTGAAAATTTATGTCTAAAACTATACTTTTATAGTTCAGCTTTTCATCCTAACTCTACTGAAATCATTCTTCCTTTCTATCTATGACCTCTACTCCCCAAGAGTCACAATCTAGTCAATCCTATCTGTTCGATCGCAATCAACGCCCCTTGCAGAGTAGACAACGATCGCAACCGCGATGGCGCTTTCGTTTTTTGGGTTTTAGAGTGTTTTTCCCGGTAATAGGGAGTGCCTTACTGGGTATTGCAGGCATTGCTTTTCTGTGTGGTGAAGTCGTCAAATACCAAGCAGAGGAAGAAATCCAGACAATTCTATCCAGTAAAGTTCATTTGCTCGATTCGACCTTGATGCAGGCAGATACGCTAGCCACGGCCTTTCGCAGCAGTCTTCTAACGCTGCACTCACAGAACGCTAAAAATTCAGATACGTATCAAAAGCTGACGTTGGAATTGTTTAAAAGTCGTCCGAAAGCGGTGGCGGGTTTGGGGTTTGGGCAAAGCCAAAACGGTTTGTTGCCAGAACAACGCTGGCTTTTCTCATATTTCTTCTTAAATTCCAATGATCCCAACGCGGCAGGGCAACCCCTGCCTGCACCAAACGAGTCAATTCGCTATGTAGACGGAACACAGCCAGGTAACTTTTATCCTGACTCCGATCGCTATCGAGACTTCTTTTTGCCCCAAATTGATCTCTGGACGCTGCCCTATCACTCGGCAAATGGATTGCAAACAAGCTATTACTCTCCCATCTTTAACGATCGTGGCAAGTGGTTGGGCACCGTGTTTGTCGATGTTGATGGTGCATTTCTGCAAGAGGCATTGGCAGGTTCAGCTTTAAACGATCGCGGATATTTTGCGCTGCTCACTCCAGAGGGACAGGTGGTGTCGGCTCCGGAAACGCCAGTTGGTCATGGAGAAGACTATCGATCGATAGCTGGGCTAGATGCCGTGTGGTTACAAATGGCCGAAGGACAGTCGGGGTTGATTGAGGGCGAAAAGGGCTATTGGGCATATGCGCGGCCACAAAATCAGTGGCTAATGGTAGCTTTTGTGCCCTACGAAGCGGTCTTTAATCAACTTGCGTGGATTGGTATCGGCGGTATGGCTACCGTAACAGGATTATTGCTGCTAATTTTGGTTTTAGCGCTGCAATCGTTCAAGCGACGATTACGTCCTTTGTTAGACGAATGCGATCGATTAAAGTTGGAACAGGAATCTGTGGTAGCCGCACAAGATGAAATCGCTCAAATTTCTGAAACATTCTTTCAATTGCTAGAGCGAGTCAAAGCCAATGAAACACAACTTCAGCAAGATGCAACTCAGATTCAGAGACTCGAAGCGCAACTTAAACAGGTAGCGATTGTAGAACTGGAACAAAAAACATTGGAAGCGGAAGTTGAACATTTGTTCAATGTAGTGGACTCGGTAGAGCAGGGAGATTTGCTCGTTGCAGCGCAGGTCAGGTCTCAAAAAATGGGACTAGTTGCGGATACTTTAAATCGCTTAATTCGTCGATTGGGACAAACAATGAGTTATATATTGAATGTGACTAATGATGTTACTCAAGCGATTCAACCGATTAAGCAACATCTTGCTCTCGTAACTGATTCGACTCGAGTTCAACAACAGGAAACCGATCGCATACAAACGGCAATAGATCAGATCCGTTCAACGGCTCAAGAGACAACCCTTGAGGTTATGGCGGCAACAGAAACCATTGAAACCACACGTGCCGCCATTCGCGCCGGACAGCCAGCTATTGAAGCCATGATGCAAAGCATCGATCTGCTGCAACAGGGTACCAGTCAACTGATCAAACGATCGCAAACCCTGAGTAATTACGTGGAGTTAACAACTCAGTTCGCTAAAGAGCAAAAGCGAATTGCAGCAATGACGCGCGTTTTAGCAGCCAATGCCTCTATGTTGGCAAGCCGTGCTGCCGGTCAACAAGATCCCGAACAGTTTGCCGTCATCACTCGCGAGTTTGAAACAATCGCCACTCAGATTAATCAATTAGCTTCTCAAACTAATCAAAGTTTGGGGACATTGAAACAGCGGACGGAGCAAATTCAAACGGTTGTATCCGGTTTAGATTACGACATTCAAGCCATGAGTCAGCAGATTGACCAATTCGACACAGGTGTGGAGCGATCGCAGCAATTATTGGATCACGCAGAGTTGATCAGTGATTGTATGGCGCACATGAAACAACAGTGTCTTCAGTCTCACCAAGCTATCTCTGCTGCTGCTGAAACCACGATCGCCTCTATTCAACAAATGATCGCGATCGCTGACGAGACACTGCATCATACCGATTTGTCTCAAGCGCAAACGCAGCAAATCGAACAACAGATGCATGCCTTGCAACATCAAGTTAAATTCTTCCAACTTCAGCCCGTACAGCGTCAGGCTCATCAACTACAACTGGTGGAAGCAGCGGCTAGCTCTAAACCCTCTGATCGTTAATGAGATTGGTGACTGATTATGTCGATTCGAGAAGTTAATCCTTCGTCTTTGGATGCAGATACGATCGCTGAAGTTCAGTTACAAGAAGAGCTTCGCAGCTTATTTACTGTAGATACCCAAACCTATTTGGAAAAATATAGCCAACTAGCACAGGGCCTAAAGCCTGACGCTTGGAAGACAGATATTCAGGAACTCTATCGTTGCATCCATACGATTAAAGGAGGAGCCGTTACCGTAGCAGCCGAGGCGGTGTTACAGGTAGCTACCGCCCTCGAAGATCTGCTGTCAGAGCTACGCTATCTTGAATCGCCTCCCCTGGAGACAGAAAACCTCTTACAGCAGGCTTTGCTGGAGGCAGGAGAATTACTCACAGGGGTGCTTGTGCAAAACACCACAGAGATTGCCCCCATCTTGCAACGGGTGCAAACGCTGCACAGTGACATCCGAGCACGATATCTGTTGCAGTGGAACCCACAGCGGCAACTGCATCAAGATTTTGCTGAACACGGGCTAGATATGGTGGTGCTAGAGCTACAAATTGATTTAGAACGCCTGCCTGCTGCCGAATGGGTACCGACTGCAACAATCGAGACGGCTCGACAAACGTTAACCAAGCTGCATCAAATTGGTGCTGAACTGCAACTAGCAACGGGTTGGACGGCTTTGCTGCATCAAGCGGAGGAATTGCTAAACTGTCCTAGGGTTGATGTCTGGCAATCTCAGTGGTTTTTATTGTTTCAGGCGCTCAAGACGTGTGCGACGCAGAGTGGCAGTCCAGTGATGTTGAAATGGACTGTGCCAATCGCGTCTATGGATGTGAATTCGATACTCAATTCAACGACAACTCCCGATCGGGCTACCGCCTGCTCAGATAGTAGCGTTACGATTGAAACGACCCCTAACGCTATTTCCCCGGAGGAAGCGGCATATCAAAGCTTAACCGCAGATCAACGTGAGGATTCAGATGTAATTGCCCTCGATTCAATCGATTTCAGTGAGTTCTTAGACAGTGAATTTTTACAGAATGGGACAACCGTTGCCGATGGAGTCGCAAACAATCATCCATCTGATCTTGATTTTGCTGCTGTTGATTTGACTGCCGTCGAACAACCTGAACTTCCAGTAGCTGAGGCTGAGCCTGTATCGTCTGAAGATTCGCTTCAAACTTCGCTCGCGCCAGACTCCTCTCCTGCTGCTCCATCGGTTTCTCAGCTAGAAATCCTGCCAGATACTGCCAGCGTACAAATTCCTGTGTCTCTGGAAAAGCTTGATCGATCGGCACAATATCTTGTGGAAACGCTGTTAACTCTGCGATCGACGCACGGATTGTATCAAACGCTGCAAAGCCAAATTGCTCAACTGGTAGCTCTGGCCCAGGAAGGGATTCAGTCAATCACACAGTTACGTCAAATTCAGGATGATTATGCTTTGTTAGATTTGCAGAGTAAGCAAACTCCGCAGGGCTTAAACCCAGAACGATATCGCCAGGGCTATACCCTGATCAATCGCCTGCTTGAAACAAACCTCCGCCTTTCCGAAATTGGAGCGGAAGCCGGTAAAATGACTGAGCAAGTTACCGACAGACTACGTACCGTTGATGACACCGTTCTCAAATTACAAACTACGATCGAAGATAGCCGTCTAGTGTCGTTTCAGAGTTTGGGTATTCGAGCCAAAGCCATCTTGCGCGACCTTGTCACTCGCTACAGTAAGCCTGCCCGTCTATTGGTTTTGGGAGAACACACAGAACTAGATGCCAGTACGGCCCGTGGACTAGAGCCAGTTTTGCTGCATCTGATTCGCAATGCCTACGATCATGGTTTGGAACCACCCGCCGATCGCCAGAGTCAGGGGAAGCCAGAACAGGGCACAATTGTGTTATCGCTGCGGCGCAATGGTAATCTCTTCTCGTTAGAATTCAAAGATGATGGGCGAGGAATTGATGCCGAAAAAATTCAATCGCGAGCAGAGGCATTGAACTTTCCGTTCACTCAGACAGCCACATTCGACGATCTGCTGCGGGTGATTTGTCAGCCTGGGTTTAGCTCTGAAACAAAGGCAACTGAACTTTCTGGGCGGGGCGTCGGCATGGATGTGGTAATGGCGCAAATCGCTCGGCTGGGTGGACAGCTTAGCTTACAGACAGTTTTGGGAACAGGCACTACATTTCAGATTCGATTTCCAGCCCCACGGTTATTAGTGCCTTGTCTATTGCTGCGAACGGGGGACTATACTTTTGCTATTCCCAATGATGAGATTAGAACGATTACACTGCTAGGAAGCTTGAATGCAGTCCGAACTGAGTACTGGACTAAAAATCCGAATCAAGACTTGCATGCAATCGAGAATCAAGAAATTGCTAAAGATGAAACACCGGTGAACCCGATACTAGATCTGGTAGAGTACTGGCAACCAAACCTGGGAAATCGATCGTTGGCAGATACAGCCATTTGTTTACTGATTCAGCCTTCTGTTCGACCTCACCCCGATCCTGCCTCTTCAGGAGGAATTTGGCTACTTGCAGACGAACTCCTAGAACAGACTGAATTAGTGATTAATCCCCTGCCATCCCCATTGCTGGCAGCCAAAGGCTTATTAGGTGTTAGCTTACAGGTCAATGGTTCTCTCGTTCCAGTATTAGACCCTCAATCGTTAGTAGAGTGGTGGCAGCAGCGCTCCTTCCAACAAGCCGAATCAGCGACGATTGACCCAGTTGACTTGGACAACGAGGCAACGGCTCAGTCCGTACAAACAATTCTGATTGTTGATGATGCGGCCCTAATGCGGCGACGGCTTGAGTCTAGCTTAAGTGCCAATGGCTTCGTCATTCAAACCTGCGCAGATGGACAAGAAGCTTGGAATTGGTTACAAGAACATCCACATCCCAACTTGATTCTCACCGACATTGAAATGCCAAATATGGATGGATTCACCCTGATCGATCGCTGCCGTCAAACCGGAATCACCGTTCCCATTTTGGTAATTTCATCTCGCCTATCCGAGGAGTGGTTTAACGAAGCCAAGCGCTTGGGGGCAACAGACTATCTCACCAAGGGGTTTGCAACTGTTGAGTTGATTAATAAGGTGAACAAGCTGCTGAGGCGGCTGAATCTGTCTGAGACAGATAGCGTTGGAGTCGCGCTTGATTCTGAAACGAGTTCTACCGCTCTGCTTTAACCATACAGATACTGCTAAATCCTTGCTCTGTCCAGGCCCCGCTCCGAGCCACTTGAATCTCTGTTTTGGTAGCATCAAATCCATTAGCTTGCAACACAGCCGCCAAATCTAATTCATCGATGTAGGCTGTAGGAAAGTCTTTATCCATTACAGCATACGAACGGCACTGTCGCATCGCCGTTAAGTACAGCGTTCCACCTGGAGCCACAAGACGCAACAGATGATTCATGAACGTCTGCCAGTCGGTTTTCGAGGAAGAAATTGCTTCTGCACAGTAATAGGAAAATACCAAATCGTACACAGCGTCGTCTCCTAGAGGACATGGGTGCCGTAGATCAATGGATTTAAGCTGAGTAATTTTTTGGCGCAGTTGCTGTTGGCGTCGCTGTAGATCGGTTGTTGAAATGGTTTCAGTTTCTAGTGCAAGTATTCCTCGCAGGTAAATCTCCCAATTATGAGCGCTGGGGTCTTGCCTAAGCCATTTGCTAATCTCTTGAAGATTCTCTGGTAGGTAATCAGCTAAGTGTAGCTCTTCAACATAGGTCACAAAACTACAAGCGTGATGCAGCGTGGGTCCGCAGCCAACCTCGATCGCCCGTGAAAAAAATCGCCCGTCATGCCGCAGATGGTTCAGCGCAAATTCAAAGTTCGCTTGCTCGTCATCGGCAACAGACGGAGTGGCATAATACTGTCGTAAGTATTCTTGAGGTTGCCACAATGTATCATAAATCTGTTGCTCAGCTTGCAGCATGATACATGACTCCTCTGACTAAATAGTGCTGTTCATGAGATTCTGCTTGCAGGCGCTCATACAGAAACGCGATCGTTTCTTCAATATTCAGATCGCCGCAGGTGTAGATATCCAAGCTGACAAAGCGTCGTAACGTCAGTGTGTGGATTGACATACCCGACTCAATCAGCGGTACCCAGCCAGACAACCCTGCTTTATCAGGAAACTGATCATCGGGCGATCGAAAGATAAAAGGAGGAGCCTGTTTGTGCATATTCAGAAGATTGGTCAGATCTTCTAGCAGTTGATAGCAAAACGATAAATCATCACAGATTGCCTTACTAACACCATACAAATCAACGTGTAAGCTTTGTCCAAAGGGAGGGGCAATATGAGTTTGCCGCTTCTGGGCGATCGCCAAAGCACTTTCCTCAACCACAGATTCGTGCAACATGCTTTGCTTTTCCTTGTGATAGCTAGAAATTGTTTGCTGATTGGAGAGATTATCCGGTCAACGATTGTGACCACCGTTGACCATCCTCAACCCTCTATCAACAGGGATAGGGATGACGGCACTTCCAAGCTAGCTCCTTTGCTCCCACACACAGGGGCAACTGGGGAACTAAGGGCTAATACAGACTGCTCGATCAAGCATCGCCGGGTTAATTAGTGGGAGAGACAGACTTCAACACAAGCGATCGGGCAACCATCTTGCTAGAAGACAAACTGCCCGCGCCATCAACACAGTTAGTAAAAAAGCCTCGATCTGCCCACTCAAAACCCTTCTTGTCAGCACAAATACTGAAACTGCAAGTCTAAGAATTTACGAATCTAGAATAAGGGAAATTACTGTAGAAAACAAGTAGAAAACAGGAGAAATCGATAAATTAAACGAAATTTAGGGTAAGAGCATCGAAGTAAGTTCAAGCGAACCTCATTACCGGTTCATCTACTCTCGACACAGCGTGCATTCCACTAATGCAGCCCTTATCCTACATCCTTCTCTCCAGGCTGGAAGACGGGCTTCAATCCAGCTCCTTTCCCCAAGCAGGAAAAGGGGATGGGGGATGAGGGCGGATACGGCAATCCCAAAGTTGGATGCATCGACACATCCCTAGAACCTAAGAGGAGATGTTACACTATAAGCTGTCCACATTGCAAAAGGTTGCGTTCCGTTGAAACTCCTTTCCTTTCTTGGACTCTTCCAGGCAGGTTTGTGGAACCTGGAAATCAAGTTGCAGCGTAGACGATTGACTGACCCCGCTCTGTCTTGGGCCGATCGATGTGAAGGGCCCAGTATGTTCTGATCGACCTGTAACTGTAGGTTTGCAGGCAGTAGGTCACATTAAGCAGACAGGTTTAGCATGGCGCTAGCGTCTGATCTTGCCCTAGGAATGTGTCTTGCAAACTCGGTCGATCGGGCACTCTAGCAAAAGCTTCACTTACTTCAAATAAACAGTCCTGAAGAATTGCGCTATGGCCGTCTTCAGAAGTTTGATTGCACAATCGCAGCTATTTTGGTTGTCTGTTGCTTGAGCGCGTTGATGCTTGCTCCACTTCTAGGTTTAGAAGCACGGAGGAGGGCGATCGGGCGATTGGCAGCAACTGATTTAGTGACTTCTAATCAGTAACTTCTGAAGCGCAAGGCTGTAAGGGTTCTTTTTGCTTCTGTTGACTTAAGTCATCTTTCAGTTTTTACTTATCGGGAGTATCAGTGATGTCAAACGCACTCAGCCGTAAAATTGCACCCGTCCCTATGCCAGGCGACATCAGCGTAGTGGACTTAATCGATGGGTATTTCACTGCCTATAATTCAGCCCGACTGCGAGAAATTTGTCAGTTGCTCAGCCGCGATGTTTTGCAGAAGGGGGTCACGGTTGGACTCAGCCTTTCTGGAGCCATGACCCCGGCTGGACTGGGTGTATCGGTGTTGGCCCCCTTGATCCGCCATGGATTTGTGGATTGGATTATTAGCACCGGAGCCAACTTGTATCACGATCTGCACTATGGACTGGGTTTAGATCTCTATGCCAGTCATCCGTTTGTAGATGATGTGAAGCTGCGTCAAGAAGGACGCATTCGTATCTATGACATTGTGTTCGGATATGATGTACTGCTGGAAACAGATGCCTTTATTCGTGAATTACTGAAAGCTGAACCGTTTCAGAAGCGCATGGGCACGGCTGAATTTCACTATCTGCTGGGCAAGTACGTTTATGAACTGGAAAAACAACTAGGTGTGAACCATCCGTCTTTGCTGTCAACGGCTTACGAGTGTGGTGTTCCCATCTACACTTCGTCTCCTGGCGATAGTTCGATCGGCATGAATGTGGCTGCGCTGCAACTGGAAGGCTCTAATCTGACCATCGATCCTATGCTGGATGTGAATGAAACAGCGGCGATCGTTTATGCTGCCCGAGAATCTGGCATCCCCGATGTAGAAGGCAAAAGTGCGGCGCTCATTATTGGCGGCGGTAGCCCCAAGAATTTTTTGCTGCAAACCCAACCGCAACTTCATGAAGTTCTGGGACTCGAAGAACGCGGCCACGACTACTTTATCCAAATTACCGATGCGCGTCCTGATACAGGTGGACTGTCGGGTGCAACCCCCGCCGAAGCGGTCAGTTGGGGCAAAGTTGATCCAGAGGAATTGCCCAGCACAATCGTCTGCTATACCGACAGTACGATCGCTCTACCCATCATCACAGCCTATGCTATCAACCAATGTGAACCGCGTCCGCTGAAGCGCTTGTACGATCGGCGGGAAGACTTACTGGAGCGGTTGCGGATGGACTACTATGCAGCTCAACTACGACGCCCCGAACAGCCAACTGTGGCAGTGGCACAAACCCTGGTTCAACCTGTTCCCGTGCGTGAACCTGTTGCAACCTATCCTTGTGGCACGCCAATTCGGAAGCGATGAGAGTTGAGGTTGGAGTCGGGAATGGGGAATGGGGAGTCGGGAGTCAGGAATTGACCAATTCTTGATGACCAATTACCAATTACCAACTAACATCATGGGCGACTTTTCTAAGGTATTATGCAGATTCTGTATTGCCCTCATCCCCGCCCCTGCTCCCACCAAATGAATAGGTATTAGTCTGATTGGGTTGAATTTTGTTCAGTTGGGCTGTCTACATCATTTCATGCTGCGAAATCGTTCTTTTGCTGACTTAAACGCTTCTTGCATCACGGCTTGAATTTTGGCAGGATCAGGTTTTTTGCCCCCCATGAGGTCGCCAAAATAAACGCAGGCTCCTTCCCCTAACGACCAGGTATATGCCGCTGCCCATGAGGCCGCAATGACGCTGCCAAAGCCAGGGATAAACTTAATGAGCTCCCGCCCGATCGCCTGAGCCAAAAAGCCGCCGGCAATTGCACTCACAATTCCACCTGCTTGAGAAGGAGACAGGATTTGCCCATACAGTTTCCCTAACGCTGTCACCATCGATACCTGAAGTGCGGTGAGAACTGGCATCGTGGCAAAGGGCAGGGGGACGGCGGCGATGGTAGCAGCCATAATAGCAAACGCCAAAATGTAGCGCCGTCCTACATCACGGTAAAGATTACCCAATTGTTTGCTGGCTTCGTCGCGATCGAGTAGCTGATAGATGGCACGTGCTTCGGCTTCGGGCAACAAATCAGACAGGGCATCGCGCAAGGCTTCTAGTCCATAAAAGACAGGATTATAACCGTCTTCTTCGAGGGTGAAATCTAGCAATACCGCTCGATCGAACAAGCCAGCAAAGGTCTGCTGCATAAGCGCAAAGGAGCGGTTGATGTCGGCAAACATGGGTGGATAAGCTGGATGATCGACCACATCGGCGGGGTAAACCTCATGCAAACACGTCACCGCTAGTAGGCAAGGAATGTTGGGATACTGTTGTCGCAACTGTTGGGCAATGAGTCGCAGCGTATCGGTGGCAAAATCATTGACTTTGATCGTTAAGATCAGCACTCTTGCACTATGACTTTCCTGTTGTAGGTCGCCGATTAAGTCCTGAATCACGGCTTGCGTATCCTGGTTAACATCCCCTAGCCCCACCGTATCGGTGAAGATTAGCAGCGGCAGATCGCTGGACGGATAGGCATATCGCTGGGTGTGCTGAGTATGAGGACGAAATCCTTGTCCCACAATGTCTGCCGAAACGCCTGTTAATCCACGCACGATCGAACTTTTTCCGGCTTGGGGTTTGCCAATCAGCAATGCTTCAGTGGTGGGCAATTCTTGGCGAACCGACTCTAGAATTTCTGCTACTTGGGATTCACTAACGCTGAACCAACTGACGATTGTTTGGGCTACCCGATCGATCGGCAACCGTTTCGACAATTGCGACGACGCTTCGTTCCAAACGCTAAAAACTTGACGCGACCAATCCGGCTTGGATGTGGGCGTAGGGGCATCATTTGAAGGTTCGCTAGAGGGCTGCGAGTCGTTGGAATTGCGTGGTTCAGTCATACGCCTCCGCAGGACACACACCAACCATTTTACAGCGATCGGTGGTTGCCCCGGTGATAGAAGACCAGTTAGAAGAAGAAGCGAGTTCGCAAGACACCAATCACCACATCGTCATTGTCGTTATTGTGATTGGGAGCCGTCAACCAAATCACCCCCGGCGTGATGTCGAGATTGTCGGAAATGACATAGCTATAAAAAGCTTCGAGATGCAGTGATGTATCTTCATCGGTTTCACCGCCATTTACACTGTCATCAATATCGGTCAGTTTGGGTTCCATCCCCACGACGAATCCGAGTGTGTTGCCTTCACCACCTAAATCAACGAATGCAAGA
The DNA here is from genome assembly GCF_026802175.1 of Thermocoleostomius sinensis A174. Classification (NCBI taxonomy): domain Bacteria; kingdom Bacillati; phylum Cyanobacteriota; class Cyanophyceae; order Oculatellales; family Oculatellaceae; genus Thermocoleostomius; species Thermocoleostomius sinensis. Next base: position 1,835,625 of record NZ_CP113797.1, read on the forward strand.
TTAGCTGCCCAGTTCCAGACATTACCGTCACCTCTACCAATGTATCGATGATTTGAGTAGCCAACCCATCCCCCGATCGCCACATTCGGAGTAATATCAAATACACCTGAAAGTCCGTAAGCATTGGTAATTACTGGGCGATCGAAACTGTCGTTGGCTAAGTTGCTGCCCGTGGCTAACCCAAACTCATCGCTGGGTGAATAGGCATTGATGTAGGTTAAACCCAACCGCAATAATCTTTGATCAAACGGATAAGCAATCAGTTGAGCCAATGCGCCATATTTGCCGTTAAATAAGCCACCGCCCGGAACCGGATCGCTGGTATCTGGAACCAAATAGCCCAAGTTCAGTTCCAACGCTTCATCAAAAAATAGCTGTCGCAGCCCCAGCCCCGCGCCAAAGGAGTAGTTGTAAATGGGATTGCGTAATGCAAACAGCGACACCGCTCTGCCGTCAAAGTAAGGGTTCAATTGGGTTGAAGCACCCAAATCCACAAACCCGTTGCCAGTGCCGGCAATGTACACTTCAGTATCAGAACCGATCGGAAACACATAGCGCAATAGTGCCAAAGAAAGATCTCCGTCACTGTTTCCGTCATATTCAATTCGTCCTTCATTGGTCAATAGTACTCCACTATTGGTTCCTCCCAAAGGTTCAACATTGCCAGTCTGCAATCGTGCCGTCAGTAAATCTTCACCGAAGAAACTGGTATCAAAATTGAGACGAACGCGGTATCCACCCGTTGGAATTCTAGGTGCAGAATCACCCTCTGCATTATCTCCGGTGATAATACTGCTGAGAGCAAAAATTGTTTCGCCATTAAGCCTTGTAGTGGTTGAAAATTGATTTGCTTCCAGTTCGGCTGTTCGCACTTCTAGATCATCCACACGTCCCCGTAATGTTGCCAGTTCAGCGGCAAATTCTTCTTGTAATCGCTGTAGCGTGACCAAATCTTCGCGAGTAGCCAAATCGGCGGTACTAGCGGCAATTAATTCACTGATGCGATCGAGACAGGCATTAAGTCCGGCGGCAAATTCATAGCGCGTCATAGCACTTTGCCCTCGATAGGTTCCGTCTGGGTATCCGGCAATACAGCCATATCGTTCTACTAGAGATTGCAGCGCTTGATAAGCCCAGTCGGTGGGTTGCACATCCGATAGCTGCGTTACTGAGGTGACTTGCCCCAAATCTTGCGACGCTAACCATTCGGACTGGAGAGGGGTGGATTGAGGCACTGTCGCTGCTACATCGGGCGCAGAGGACTGAAGAGATGAGACGAGTTCTAAGGAGCTTGATGGCGCAATGTGCAACAGCGAATCGTCTAAAGGGACATCCGCCGCTTCTAGAACTGTTGACGTGTCGATCGACTCTATCACTGGACTGACAACAGCGACGGCAGTTGGTTTAACCACAGATGGTGTCGCGACAAAGCTAGATTCTAATGACACCGCTTCATCTGCTTTAGCGACTTGTTCAGTAGAGAAAATGATGCTAGAAAAAAATCCAGTTAAATATAAAACCGATAAGAGTTGTGTTTGGTGATTAAATAATTTCATTCTCTTCACTCCGATCACACTCGAAAAATAAATAAAGCAAGTCAAACAAATGAAAGAACATCTAATAGCAATGGTTGAAATTTCAGCCCTTACTATTATTGATTTAAATTGATTTAAACAGCTTATTTTCTCTGTAATTTCAATCAGAGCGATCGACAGAACGCAAAGAATGAAGGCTCTTTCCAGGCGAAATTCCTCTACAATCAAGCAGGGTTTGCCCTAGGTAAGCAGAGAAGCTGTGTGCCTATTTAATTACTCGCTCGATCGTTATTCTACGATTTTTTATGAAACCCAATCGCTACAACTTTGGATAGAGTTTTCGTAAAGAAATAATAACAATTGCTTTTAAAAGCATCATCCTGAACTGATCAAAGAGAATTCAGGAGGACAAATCGCCTTCAATAACCGCCCGCACGGACAGCCTAACAGTATTCTCCAACCACCTTCCACCCTCTCGATCGGGTTGATTTGACGAGCACTGTAGAATGAATGAGAAGTATTTAACCCATATCTTCAGCAACCATGCAGCAGCAACCCCATCCATTCTTGCCACTGATTCGTTCTAGGGTACAGACCCGCTCATGCATCCTTTGCTCATTAACGTCACGATTCAGGAGAGCCGATTATGCTGGAGAGCGTTTATTGGTGTAAGGACGGAACACTGGTTCCCGTGGAGGCAAGTATTTGCTTGTTTGAATCAGGCGCTCGGTTACTAGAGTTAGCGGTTGTGCGTGATATTCGCGATCGGAAGCAAGCCGAACAGGCCATGTCTCGACTAGCCGAAATTGGGGAACTGGCAGCCATGATTGTTCATGAAGTGCGAAACCCCCTCACAATGGTACTAATCCTCACAACGGTACTAATGGGGTTAACGAGTTTCTGTAATCTAAACTTGATAGATTTCGCTCAACAGCGACCCAGTTTAGCTCTAGAAGAAGCAGAGCGGTTAAAGCGATTGCTGAATGAAATGTTACTGTACACCCGCCATCAAGTTTTGCAATGTGCAGAACTTGAAATCAACGAATTTGTCACCGAAATGCTAGAAGCAGTTCGGAGTCTTCCAGCAATGATGAACCGCAAAATTGAATTAATTTCTACCCTGTCAGCAGCATGGATTTTAGGCGATCGCGATAAGTTAAGACAAATATTCATTAATTTAATTAAGAATGCGGGTGAAGCAGTAGAAGATTGAGAAATCATTACTTGGCATATTGATTCTGATTGCACTACCAATCAAATTCTAATTAGTGTTCGCAATAGCGGTAAACTAATTCCAGCAGAAATTTTAGCAAAACTAGGAACCCCGATTTTTACCGCAAAAGCAAACGGTAATGGATTGGGTTTGGCGATGGTGCGACGAATTGTAAAAGCTCATCAGGGTCAATTGTTGATCAATTCCGATGCCCGCACAGGAACAACCGTTCGAGTTCAGTTGCCACTGGTTCGATGGAAATAAAAATCTGCTGCATTTAGATAATAAAGCTCTAGTTCTTCGTTGTAATAACAGAATACTCTCCCCCCCGGTTGCATACGCAATCGCTGCATCACCCGAATCGATGCCTGATTTTCGGGAATAGCCACCGCATAAATTACGGGCAACTTCAGTTGGTCAAATCCGTAGGTCAACGCTACCTGTCCTGCTTCTGTGGCATATCCCTGTCCCCAAGCAGTTCTCCGCAAATGCCAACCCACCTCATAATCCTGAGTCGGATTGTTGTTGTTGTCTGGCAACTGCTTCAACAACACTCCTCCCACAATTTCCCCGATCGATTTGTCGATAATCGCCCAAGAGCCAGTGCCGTTGTTGAGGGCGGCATACTGCGTCCTGATTGTTTCCAGATATTGTTGCACGGCGGCAATGCTTGGTTCTGGCGGACGAATAAAGTGCATCACCTCTGGATCACCATAAATGGCGAAGGCTGGGGCGGCATCTTGCTCTGGCTGCCAAGGACGAATCAGCAGGCGATCAGTTTCAAAAGTTGGATTCATCGTCAATTCACCGCTATAGGCTGAGTTAGCGATCGCGTACATCTAATTTATCTAAAGCCCACTTGTCCAGTGTGAGAGGTTGAAAGGCAGCAAGTTCATCTAGTAATTCGCTAGGATCTGCGGCGTCTAGCACAAGCGATCGATGCATAGGGCGAATAAACTGTTCGGCGGTAGCATGATCCAGCATAGACAACAGTAGATCGTAAAATCCAGCCACATTGAGTAACCCACAGGGTTTTTGATGAATGCCCAACTGCGTCCAGGTTAAAACTTCGCAAAATTCTTCAAACGTGCCATATCCACCGGGCATAGCGATAAAGCCATCCGCCAGATCCGCCATCAGCGCTTTGCGTTCGTGCATGGAGGACACTAGGTGTAACTGCGATAGTCCAGCATGGGCAACTTCTTTATCCGCCAATGCTTTTGGAATGACGCCGATCGCCTTTCCTCCAGCAGCCAACACCGCATCTGCAATGATTCCCATCAGCCCAACTCTGCCACCACCATAGACCAGTTCAATCTGCCGCTGCACCAACACCTGAGCCAAGGTTTGGGCAGATTGTTGATAGATCGATCGGGCCCCAACATTAGAACCACAAAACACACAAATTCGCTGCATGAATGGTTTTTACGCCAAGAACAAATCGCAGTTTAGCAAAGTACGAGTGGACCCACTTCATGCTGCTGAGTGATATGTCTGCCCGATCGCTGTACCCATGGGTCTGCTCTGTAAAAAAATTAAGGTGAGCACTGCCCACCTTACCTGAAATTCATCAATAGCGATCGAGCGTTCCGGATAGGCGCTAAGAAGCTGAGCCTTCCATCTTGCTGACATCTGTATTCAAAGCCGCCTGCTTCTCTTGATCGAGTCGTCGCTTGCGCGCATAAAGCTGGATGATAGCCGCAAAGGCAACGATCATGCCCAACACGGCCCAAGCAGTAATATCTGTTGGCAACTGATTTTTGAATACTGCTAGTAGCACAATCACCACTAGAAAAATGGTGGGAACTTCATTCAGTCCGCGTAGCTGCTGACTGCCCCAGGTAAATTTTCCTTGCTCCATCTGTTTGATCAGACGACCACAATAATGGTGATAGCCAACCAAAAGCGCCACTAACCCTAGCTTGGCATGAAGCCAGGGTTCTTTTAAAAGCTCAGGAGCCGTAATTAACATGGCGATCGCCATAATCACCGTGAACACCATGCCCGGTGTCATGATGATCTTATATAGCCGCTTCTCCATCAATTGATATTGCTGCTGAAGAATCGTGCGAGCGGGTTCGGGTTGCTCGTTGGCTTCCCTGTGATAGACAAATAAACGCCCAATATAAAACAATCCTGCAAACCAGGCGACCACGCCTACTATATGAAATGCTTTGAACCAAAGGTAGTTCATAGATTGCATCCTTTTGAATTCAGCCTCATTTTACCGAATTGCCAGCCGCTTGATGACAGCAGAAACCATGCAGGAAACAGGCAATGGGCGTCTGGAGTTACAACCCCAATGGCCCATTCCCGATTCCTGTTGCAATGTAATGGTAAGAAAACTTTAAATTAAGGCGACGATCGACTGGCTCGAAGTAACAGCAGGCGAACCGTTTCAGTGACACACAGTTGAGCAGCTTCAGGCAATCATTGGGTTTAGGCAACGATTGTTCTGGAAATCATGGCTTGAGAATCAACAGCAGATTCTAGGTTAAACAGCGTGCTTGAACAATGTATCGAGATAGACTCGTGCAGCCCGACGATAACTGCGAGAGGCATCTGGGGTACTGCTGTTGCCATTTTGCAGCAAAAACAGCGATAACGCCGCACAAAACACCCGATCGTGATCCCAGTCAGGGTGAGTTTCAAGAAACCCCAACAGTGATTCATGAAGTTCCTCTGGAATTTCTGCCAAGATGCTGACGGTTGCGTTCATAAAAGACCTCTTGCGCTGATTTAAGAAAAGAAAACAGGAAACAGGATCAACCCTCCTATGGCTGGTAAACGAGCGACTTTGCATTGGCGGCTCATAGTGTGGCACGGCCCTATTTGGAGCAAAAGTGAGTAACTTCAGAGAAGGACTCCAAACTTGGCTCCAAACGATAGGTCAACGCAAACACCGCAGCTAAAAGCAGCGCCATATCCATCTCGACTACATCCGATCGCCGTACAGAAACCCTGTGGGGCAAACGGCAGCAAAGATCAAGGCGTGCTTCATAGGTTGGTCGCATCATTTTGGCTAGTAGGGGGCAAGGCTGTCAATGCTGGCAAATTATGGCACGCAGTTCGCACTTTGAATCACCTCACGAGAGAATAAGTCTTTCCGGTTCATTTTTGTTACATCTCTCAACGAAAACTCAGCACTGAGAGAGACCCTGGTTGCAACGATCGATAATCCCCAGATTCAAGAGCAAGTACCAGCGTCTACGGGAAGAATCGTCATTCGCCTGTGGAAAACCGAGGCAAATCCTGTGGAAAACAACAAAGAGCCTGTGGAAACTGTGTGGAATGTGTGGGAAAACCCTAGTTAATTGATAAAAAAGATTAAGATTTAGCCGGGTATCTGGTTAAACTTAGCTGAAAATGTTGTATAGACGCTGTTTGAGCGAAAAAGTCGTGAGGTATCGAGAGTCAATCAAGTCATCATTTCGTGATGATGGATGTGACACAGACTTGAGCTTTGACCTTGAGAATGATTCTCAAATAATTAATTCAATGGTATTGTAGGGATCTGCGAGGCTTCGTGCTAGTTCCCGTTAATCGAATTCCCATTACCTAGAAACTAAGAACGCTGGAAATTACAGACCAGATTGGAGTTGTGTATGGGAAACCGCTCGTTGTGGAATGAACGCCCAATCTATGCCTTTATGGGTTCTTTGGCTCAAGATCGGTTTCAGAGTTGGGTGACACCATCTGTCATCTATCACACCAATCCTCACATCAAGCGCAGCATTCCCCTCAAGATCACGGCACTGGTTTCCCTCATTTGACTTAATCTGTGGCTAAACCAACTTCCTTGCCTTATCAACCGAAGGTAGACGGCAGGTGCTCACAGTGAGCAGCCTGTTTAGGAGTTGTTCTGATTTAATGGTTCGGCCTTGCGGCCATGAATGAGCGGGGTCGTTAAGCAAGCTCTATCTCACTTTCGTTGTTCGTCCCTACGGCTGGGTCATGCATACTACCAATAGACATACTACGACTGAACGTCACAATCGTCACAAGCAATCTTCTCAAGCCCATTATGCTTCCATTGTTGAATCGTCGATCGCTCACAAACAGGGTGGCACGCGATCGATCGCTCAATCTCTGTCTCAATGTGATGAGAGGCTTGTGTCTACTGGACTGACAAGTGAGTTCACAAAGAGTCTTGAAAATTCTGCTGAGCAGGGTCGTTCTGGAGCGGTTAATCACAGCTTGATGAGCGACGCGCCACCTGACATCGCTAAATCTCAGTCAGAAGCTTCCCTGTTAAGGGCGGACAATCCTCAACAGATCTTGCCTGAACGACTTTTGTTTGATGTGATGCTGAAACGGTTTAAGCGTCCGGGACTATCTGCCACTCGATCGCCGTCGCCAAACCGATCGCGAAAATTAGCACCGCGAAAATTGGTGCAGAGATCCTCGAAGCGGAAACCCACCTCAAGGCAGCCGTTGCCGTTGCCACCCATTCAACATCACCATGCCCATGTCGCTGCTTGCCTAGCAGAGAACCATTGCCCGCTTCACGCACGGGCTGTCCTCAGTGTTGCGCTAGATGAATTTGACTACAGCGAAAATGGAACTCTATGGGGAGGAGAGTTTTTCTTGGCAAACTATCGGCATTGTCAGCGGGTGGGCACGTTTAAGCCTGTATCAGTATTGAATGCCGGGCAGACGCTCGATCGACCGTGGTGCAATACCTATTCTCATCTAATTGCTGCATTCGACTGGGAAGATTTGCAGGCGGTCTATGGCGATCTGGAACTACTGCAATTTTTGAATCAGCAACCCCGCTCGGTCCTCAGCCAATTGCTGATCCAGCGAGTTCAGGCTCCCTTGACTTCCTCGGTCAGTTGCTTGTTTGATGCAGTGGCAACGGCGATTGGCATTGGTCGCAGTCAGCCCATCTGCATGGGACACGGATCGCTGGCCCTGGCAGCCTTAGTTCAGCCAGAGCATTTAGACCAAGTGCAGGATTCGTCTTATCCGTTTGAACTGAAATACTTGGGACGAGATACGGCATTGCCCTATCTAGAATCCCGATCGATGTGGCAAGCCCTGCTAGAAGATTTACTGCAACACACCCCGACTGCACTCATGGCGGCTCGGTTTCATGTTGGCTTGTCGCAGGCGATCGGGCAGATGGTTGCACATTTGCAAGAGCAGTATGCCTTTCAGCAGGTGGCACTCACAGGCAAGGTGTTCCAAAATTCGGTTCTATTGCAGCAAGTAACGCAGTGTTTATCGCAGTTGGGATTAGCTGTTTTCACCCACCGGCTGTTTCCGTGTCGTCATGCTGATCTGTTGCTGGGACAGGTGGCCATTGCTACGGCTCGATTGGTTTAAGGAATGAGGAGTAGGGAATGGGGGATAGGGAAGGTACATCCCACTTTCGTCTCTGTGTGGTTGTAGGGGATGCGCCAACCCTCAACTTCCACTTCCCAACCCCCGCTTGCAAAAACTGCAAACAAGCTAAAAATCTGTTGGTTGCTCGGCAATCGGTATTTAAATGGCTACTATGGGGTAGCGATTGAACGATCGCTCAATCGATCGAGGAGCATATCCGATGAATCCAACATTTCTTCCTCCAGAAGATTTACCGCCAACCAGTGGCTTTGAGCTTGACCAAAGGCTGCATCGTCAACTGGAGGAATCCATTACGAAGCGGTTTTATGAAGCGTGTGATGGAGTGATTCAAGGATTGCTTTGTCAGTGTCAATGGCATGTGACTACTCGCGCTCGGGCCCTGACGTTGGTATTGGCTTGCCCCAATGCAGCCGTCAACTGGCGGGTGCTGAATAACCTCATTCCCTTGGCGAATCAACTGGCTCGTTTCTGCCCCAGTGCCAAAATTCGGGTGTGTCCTCCGGCTGAGATGGGTGTGCCGTTTGAGTTGTGGATTGACGAAATTGCTATCCTGTGACCTCTCGACTTGACTGTAAGTTTGCTATCCTGATCACCGGAACATCCTGATTTGGCTTTTGCTTCTAGAGGATTACCAAAGAAGGTGACAAGCATCTAGGTTTTTGTTGTACTGTAGCGGTACTCTAAGAAATCTATGCTTGTGCTGATGTCAATCGTGCGGTATTGGGAAGTAGAGTGTAGGATTACGGCATTGTCGTGGTGGAGTGAGGTATGACTCAAAATCATGGAACACCAGACTATCCTTCAGAGGCAGGAAACCTGGACAAGGCGCAGAGTCAGGCAAAACCTCCTGCCTCTCAATCTGGACGCGCTGGTATTCCGGCCTTTGTGCCGTTATCCCAACCTTACACCAGCCTCTATCGCCAGTCCGCCGTCCCTCAGTCTCCAGAAGCTCGGACCAACCCTGAATATAGCGCTTCGTCTACAGCGTCCTCGCCCTCTATATCGACTTCGGCATCATCGATCGCATCTGCTGCGCCGATCGAGTTGCCCCTGGTAACAGAGTTCGATGACGCCACAAATTCTCGCTCTCGGTTTTCTCTGCAATTTCCCAAAAACTGGCTGTTTTGGGGCATTACGTCGGCGGTTGCCTTCAGTGGCTTGGGCATTATTTCAGCCATGACGTTGTTTCGGTTGCCGTCGTTGCCCAATTGCCCTGCTATCTTTTGGCCCACTGCCTCGGCTTCGTTGCGAATCTATTGTGCTCAACTGAGTGCCGAGCGTCGCACAGTGGAGGATCTACTCAAGGCGATCGCGCTGGTGAATAGCTTGCCTGAAAATCATGCCTTGCGTCCTGAAATCGATCGCAATATTGAAGCTTGGTCGAAGGAAATCTTGGCATTGGCCGATGAAACCTTTCAGCAAGGGGATTTAGATAAGGCGATTGCCACAGCTAAACGCATTCCCAATAACACAGAAGCGGCTGGGCTTGTGACGCAACAGATAAAGGACTGGCAAACAATTTGGGCCAATGCTGAAGCCATTTATCAAGACTCGATCGATGCGCTCAAGCAACAAGACCTCCGCAAAGCGTTTTCGATCGCGACTCGGTTGCTGGGCGTTGATAATGATTTTTGGCAAACCACGAAGTACAGAGAACTCAATACGCTGATTACTGTCACGCGGCAAGATTCTGACAAGCTGAACAAAGCTAAAGGGTTGGCTGATCAGGGTGGACTAGACAATCTATTGGCGGCCATTAAGCTAGCCGAAGAAGTGAGATCCAGCAGTCCACTGGCGGCTAGGGCCCAGCAGGCAATCGCCGATTTTGGCGAGGCTATGCTGGATTTGGCTCAAGCGACGCTCGATCAACGCGATTATGAGGGCGCGTTGGCGGTGGTACAGCAAATTCCCGCGCGGGCTGGGGTACAGGATGAAGTGAAGGATTTTCGCTCTCTAGCAGAAGCACAAGTCCAGGCATGGGGTGGCACGACAGATGATATTCAGGCGGCTATCAGCCGTGCCCAAAGAATTGAGCGCGATCGGCCGCTTTACAACAAAGCTCAACAACTGATCAGCTATTGGCAGCTTGAAATTGAAGACGTACAGCGGCTTGGTTCGGCTCGACAACTTGCTCAAGGTGGTTCACTAGGGGATCTGCGAGCAGCAATTGCAGAAGCGAGTTTAATTCCGTCGTTTAATCCACGTGGGGCTGAGGCGCAACAGGCTATTAATGAGTGGCAAACCACGATCGAAACGGCTGAAGATCGACCTTATCTTGATCGGGCGATGCAACTAGCAAGTCAGGGAGATATCAATTCGCTGCAAGCGGCGATCGATGAAGCTAGACGAATTGGTCACGGTCGGGCCTTGTCTGAAGAAGCCGATACCCAAATTGCCGCGTGGCGCGGGGAGATTCAGCGCATTCAAGATCAGCCGTTACTGAATCGAGCGCGATTGTTGGCCAATAATGGCAATTTGGTCGAGGCGATCGATGTTGCTGGACGCATTTCATCTGGACGAGCACTGTATGACGAGGCTCAGTCTGATATCGCGGATTGGAGTGCTCAGATGCAGCGATCGCAAGACCAGCCGGTATTAGATTTAGCAAGACAATATGCGCGACAGGGCAATTTAGCCCAGGCAATTCGTGTGGCCGAGCAAATTAGCACCGAACGGGTACTGTATGACGAAGCTCAAGCCGAGATTCAAACTTGGCGCGGTCAGTTCTCAGAACGCGATCGGCTGCAACAGGCCTACAGCACTGCCAATGCTGGTACCCCGGCGATGCTGCTCAGCGCTATTCAATTAGCGAATGAAGTTCCCACGAACGATTCAGTCCGGGCAGAGGCCAACCGCATGATTAGTCAATGGAGTTGGCGAATTCTGGAGATGGCGCGATCGCAAGCGAATTATGATGTAGCAGGAGCGATTGCCACCGCCCGCAGCATTCCGTCCTATGCTGAAGCTTATGCCGCCGCTCAACAGCAGATTCAGGAATGGCAACAACGAGGACGCCAGTCTCCCTCTCCACGAGTGCGGCTGGAATAGGAGAAGCTTTGTTGGCATGGCTGCATCGAGGATTCTGACTGCCCCTCACCCTAGTCCTCGCCCAACTGGCGAGGCAGCGATCTGGCTTTCTGCTTCCGCTGGAAGCAGGGGTGGGGATGAGGGCAAATCCGACTTGAATTCTGACTTGAATTCAGCCACGCCGCTTTGTTATTACTCTGAATTGGCTGGGCTAGCTGGATCAGTGGGAGAAGGGCTGGCTTCTACTTCACTGGGCAATGGGCTGGGTGAAGCCTCCGGAGCGGCTGATTCGGTGGACGACGGGCTAGCGTCTGGGCTAGGAGTTGGACTAGATTCTGGACTGGTCTCCTCGGTAGCTTTCCAGTCTTCCCGTGGACGAATTACTGCATTTTCAAAATTTGGTGACACCAGAAACACCTGCAAATCTGCGTTCTCGTCTGCGGCTGGATCAACGAGCGCATAGAGAAAGCTGCGGTTAAAGTCATAGCCACCTAAAACCAGCCGATGAGTTTCCTGGTTGTCTAACGTCACATCCACCGTTGCCAACGGATCGTCCAAGCCAAAATCCGATCGCTCATTAGCTGAGATGGTGATCGATCGGGTACTTTCCGCCGCCGCCATTTGATTTAACAGAAATGCGATCGAAGCATCGCTCGCCCGTTGCTGTTCCGGTTCCAGCATTTGCCATTGTCCTTCCTCATTGCGCTCAAACCGAAAAGACTCCGATCGGTTTTCTAGCGTAAAAGATTGCACCTGAGCTTCTTGAAACGCAAACAAATCTTGCGGCTCACCCTCTGCCGTTTGCTCTGAGGAAGGCTGCTGCGTCTGCACCGTCAGAACCGTGATGCCCCCCAGTGCTAGCGCGGCTAACAATAGAAAAACGGTTGATTTTTTAATTTTCATCCCTCACCCTTATCATCTTTCGCGTATCGTCTTCCGCATTTGTCTAACTTATCGGCGCTTCCACCACACCCACAACGCTGCAATGAACCCGATCGCAGGCAGAATGGCGATTGAAACGGCCGCTGCACTGAGTTGCTGTTGCGGAGACATAATAATGCGGCGATTGGTGACTTCACGAGGGCGAATTGAAAGCAACTCATCATCCTGTTGACTCAGCCAACTGACCGAGTTGAGAAACACATCGCCATTTAACTGCTGCTCAAACACCCCATCGGCAGCAAACCCCGCGTTGCCAATTACCACTAACCGGGACTGAGGTGCCGTTGATTCGCTGGCGGTTGAGTCAGGTTCTGGACTGGGGCTAACTTCCGGGCTAGCCTCTGGAGAAGGGCTAGGACTGGCTTCTGCCTCAGGGGTAGCGGCTTCAGCGTCGGCAACCGTGCGACTGAGGGCAAGACCCAAGTTAAAAGGGCCTCTAGGATCGGTGTTGGGGTCAAACTCCAAGGCTCCCGATTCCCCCAAACGATGTGCCTCTGTACGCTCGCTGGTAATTAGCAACGAGACCGATTCCACATCGCTAATAGGCTGTGTCTCCAGAGGACGAGCCAGCGGATAGAAGGAAATACCGTTGCCAAACCCACGGGTAATTGGGTGATCGCCATACTGATTCACGATCGTCACGGCAGGCCCCAACCCCGACGCCTGACCAGCCGGATCGATGATAATCCGATCGCTCAAGCGCACGCCCCACCGATCTAGCAGTGGGTTCAAACCAAAATCTGTTTGGGCTGCATTTGGCTCGCCTTGGGGATCGATCAACAGCAGCACACCACCTTTCCCTTGCAAATAGGTGTCGATCGCCTGCACTTCCCGCTCTAATAGTGGTCGTTGAGGAGCCGCAATAATTAATACCGCAGCATCTTCTGGAATCACCGGATTTTCTGCCAACGACAGCGGCTCTAAGGTATAGCCCACATCCGTCAGACTAGCTCTAGCCTGTGAGAAACCGCCTTGCCCTGGTTCCAACGAACGTTCTCCATGTCCTTGCAGAAAATAGACCGCTTGCGGCTGGGTGTTGGTGAGTTGCAGCAAGCCATTGGTCAGTTTTCGTTCAGACAGGCGCTCTTGCGTATTAATGGTTTGAATGTAACGGCGGGTTTCCCCAGCTTCTAGATACACCTCACCAAACGACTGCACTCCAAACTGCTGAGCAATACCGGGTTCAGCTTGTGGATCAATGAACTCATAGCTGAACTGATCGTTTTGGCGACGATAGTTTCGCAGTAGTTCTTCATCTATTGGATCGGCACTTGACGTAAAGATAACGGCTTTTACTGGCTGCTGTAACTGCTGTGCCACCAGTTGCGATTGTGGTGCCAGGGTAAAAATTTTGTTTTCAGTCAAGTCGATACGAGTCGCTTGCCGAGCCGCCAAAAAGTTCACCAATCCTAGAATAATGAGGACTGCCAAGGTGGCAATCAAGGCATTTGTACCTTCTTGGGTAGAGCGTCGTCCCCAGAAGCCCTTTTGATTAGGCCCTTCTAAAATCAGCCAAGCGATCGCTAACGCCAGTCCAGCGCCAATCAGTCCGACAGGTATTCCTTGCCAACCAGCGATCGCGCCAGCGGTCAGCCCCATGATGATGAGGACTGGACTTAGCCAGAAAAGGTATTTCCAGTTCAAAGCGTTCCAGTTGAAGGTGCTGAATTTCTGTTTCATGAGGGTCAGGGGGTAGGAAATGAGGAGTGGGGAGTGGGGTTAGGAGCGTTGATAGCGGAGGGTTTCGATCGATTGGGCGGTAAGAAACAGCCCTAGGATGATATAGCTGATAAACAGAATGACGCTGCTGCTGTCGAGAATGCCTTGGGTGAGATTGTTGTAGTTCTTGATTAGCGACAGGTGCGTGAGGGCATCACCGATCGGACCACCAATTCCTTCGGCTACTAAATCTACCACCCAGAGGAACAAAATCAACGCAAAGGTGAGAATGGCGGCCAGAATGGTGCTGTCGGTCAAGGAAGAAATAAACATCCCTAATGACAGAATGGCGGCAGCCATTAAAATTAACCCCAGATGGCCTAATAAAAAGACGTTGGGTTGAATCGGTGGATCGGCGGCGCTGAGGGCAATTCCTTCATAGATCAGCAAGGGCAATACCATCGTCACGAAAAAGGTGAGTACGCCCAGCAATTTGCCCAAGGCTACGGCCCAGTTAGTAACAGGAGAGGTAGCCAAAAGCTCTAACGTACCGCGCTTGCGCTCTTCTGTGTAGAGTCCCATCGACAACACGGGCAGCACAAATAACGCCAACGATCCAAGCACGCCCAAAAAGTAATTGAGAAATTGATAGGCTACATCGATCGGCGGGTCAGTCACGCCCAATTGGTCACGCAAGGCCGCCTGAGCAATCAATCCTTGCGGGCCGAGCAAAATGGCCACAAAGAAGAAGCCGCTCAAGAGCCAAAACACACCTGCAATCACGTAGGCGAACGGCGAAGCGAAGTAGCTTTGTAGTTCTTTGCGATAAATGGCGACAATGTTAGCAATAACTGTGCGCATCTAAGCGTCTTCTCCTCCAGACGGATGGGTTGATTCAGGTACCAGCGTGGGACTGGTCGTGGGGGTGGTTTGAGCCGCCTCTACCACCGAGTCAGAAGCGGGACTGGCAGAGTCTACCGCTGGTTCCGTATGGATAGTTTTTTCGGCATCGATCGGCTTTTCTTCGGTGGTTAATTCCAGGAACACATCTTCCAAACTAGCCTGCACACGCCGCATTTCGTAGAGTCCCAACCCCGACTTGACCACGATCGCCGCAATGTTTCGGCCTAAGTCTTGCCCCGGCTCTAGGCTAATGCGCAGCTTATGGCGATGCTCCGGTAAATATTGATTAGACAATTGTTCCACCCCTCTCACACCCGCTAAGCGCTGTAGATAGGTGGTGAGGTTAACAATATTGCCCTCCACTTCCAGTTCATAGCCCGTACCTTCTGTCAACTGCTGCAACAGTTCCTCCGGGGTGTTGGTGGCCACCACTTCGCCGCGATTGATGATAGCAACGCGGTTGCAGGTCATACTCACTTCTGGCAAAATATGTGTGGAAAGAATAATCGTATGTTCGCCTGCCAAGCTTTTGATCAAGTTGCGCACTTCGATAATCTGACGCGGATCAAGTCCGACGGTGGGTTCATCCAGAATGATGGCAGGTGGGTCGTGAACGATCGCTTGGGCAATGCCCACTCGCTGACGGAACCCCTTCGAGAGTTTGCGTATTAGCGTCTGTCGTCTTTCCTGCAAGTTGCACCGCTGTATGGCCGACTGCACTCGGTTGGCGCGATCGCCTGCTGCCACTCCTTTAATGCGGGCAACAAAATGCAGAAACCCTTCCACCGTCATATCGGGATACAGCGGCGGCGTTTCAGGCAAATAGCCAATGTGCTTGCGAACCGCCATTGAGTCTTCATGCACATCAAACCCAGCAATTCGCGCTGTTCCACTAGTAGCGGGCAAATAGCCGGTCAAGATCCGCATCGTTGTCGTTTTGCCAGCGCCGTTGGGGCCTAAGAATCCAAGAATTTCTCCTTTCTCGACGGAGAAGGTGACATCTTTGATCGCAGGCGCAGATCCGTACCGTTTGCTGAGATGTTCGACTTCAATCATTGTTGAAATGGTGAGCAGTCAAAGGTTTAATGAGCACGTCTTAAAGAAGATTCAAGCCAGGATAGGGGCAGTCCGAAGTAATTGCAGAAGTAATTGCGATCGATCAAGACTCCGTTTATCCAGTACCAGCAAATAATCTTAATCTATGTAACTCAATTTGCGGTCGATCGCCCATCGTAGACGATCGCAGTGAATTGTAGCGAAAACAACCGTAATTGTGTTGGGGTGATCTAGTCTAGCCGTATCCAAACGCGAAGCTAGCTTCATGGGTTAATGTTGCGTTTTCTCAAGCAGGGTTTCAAGCTTGTTACACAAAAATCTGCATAAAAATAGCCTGCAATCTAGATTTGACAGGGATCACAGGCTAATGGCTTTTATTCTAATGAAAGACAAGACGTTAAGTGTTCTTGCAGCTTTGCCCAAATGGCGAGAGTCCAAACTTCAATAGAAATAACGGCATTGCGTGGCAACGATCAACGCTGACGTTTGATCCAGACGTTTTGATCCAAAAGACGGGAAGTTCACCTGTTACAGTTAGCGGATCGCTTGTTCGGTTAAACCGCTAGAGCAACCTTCATCCAACTCATCCGTCAAGCCATCTGTTGTTGCCATGAATGCTAGCAGACGAGTTAGAAGCAATCCACCAATGAATTGGTATTCCCAACTAACACAATTGATTCTGAGCTTCTATCGAGAAGATCCGGCCCAACTTCAACGGCTAGAGTTCCTCCACCGCTGCAAAGTTTCTAGACGCTGGGGAGTGGTACGGATTCACTGTAGAGACTCTGAGACCGCGAACCTGGCGATCGCCGCTAGCTACCTGCTGAAAGAACCCATGGTGCAATTGCGACTAGCACAGGAAATCAAGGTTTTTGCAAAGGGAGAGGTTGTTCAGACCTTACCAATCGCGTCGCCTAAATTGAGGCCACAGTTTTGGATGAAGTGGGCAACCCCCACCCGACAGCGGTACGCCTCCTAGCGCTCAACGGCTACTTCCTGAGCTTCCGTCATAGCAAGGGTTGCAGAAGCCACCGAGGGAGTTCCGATCGCCGCATTCAGCCACCCACCTAATAGCGCATCCACCGAGAACAAGCCTGCCCCATTGATCAAGAAGAACAGGAAGCAGGCTGCATACAGCATGGACAATTCCAGGTAGGGAATGCTGAGTCCAGCGACCTTGACATGATGATACATCGCTACCAACATGGTGCTGAATAGCCCAGCAGCAGCCGGCCGAGTGAACAATCCCAGGGCCAACAGGGGAGCACCAATCAGTTCGGTGTAGGCAGCTACGTAACTAAAGAAAATTGGAAAAGGAAGACCGATCACTTCAACATATGCCTGGGCGAAGCTTTCGATGTTACCGAGCTTGTCTAAGCCGTTGTGAATCATGACAACACCCGCAACCACACGCAGAATCGTCCAAGCGGCTTGAGACCAATAGTTGGGGGTTAAATTGGGTCTGAGGACAGCCGTCGCCAGAGTAGTAAGACGCTGAGCCATGTTCATTGTCCGTCCGTTAAAAAATGATGAGTGCTTTCATTAAGAAATATAACAAATTTTAATGGCTGTAAAGGGGTTCAACCGCAAACTTTGTCAGTGTTTTTGCGATTTCTTAGAAATTTATCTGCCCTGATGTAGATACTTCAAGCTAAATGTAGTTTTGCAAACATAATGGTCTGGCTATCCTGTGAGGGACATGAGCTTATGCTGCTCTGTTGGCGATCGCGGCTTACCCGCCTTCGCATGATGCATAGGATTGATAGGGAGTTGGGAGTCGGGAGTGGATGCATCCCAGTGCGGCCCTAACCCTATATTTCTCTCCGACGGCTGGGCGAGGGACTTCAATCCGACTCCCCATTCCCGCTCACCTCCTATCGATCGACATAGCGTTTATAGATGCGCATAATCTCTCCGGGTTCTCGCACCGTGGCTTGTTGAATCTGGGCATAGGGCAAGGCCCGCGACCAGTTTTCCACGCGGCAGTAGCCACAGTGATACAGGTGGGCAATCTCAGCCGCTACGTCTTCGGGTTGTCCAATCATCAAGATTTTGACGGCGCGGCGCTTGCTTCTGACCGATCGCGCGTCTCCCGATGGAATATCAATGAAGTCAGCCATAGCGAAAACTCCTAGTTTCAGATGAGGAAACTAGAAGCCAAATTCGATCGCCGTTGCAGCAAGATCTGTCAGCCAGGAGAAGGGTATAATTTCTCCTAGCCTTAGACCGGGCTTGATCCGGTTTAAGGTTAGCTGGTTAGGGTCGTTGGTAGCTTCCCTAATCAGCGCCTAGAACTTAGCTTCTAGGGTTGACGTTGATGCGATGACTACCTTTGACAGAGAAAAAGATAGCCTCGATTCCTGAGGCTATCACTTTGCTATGAAATAATCAAGTTATTTGTGAACAATCTAATGAAGCGGCGACTGACTATCTAGGAAGGAATAGCTAGGAAGGAATAGAGGAAAGAGAGGATAAACAATGAAGAGTAGAAAGAATAAAAGATAAGAAAAACCAAACATCTTCCCACTCCCGATTCCCCACTCCCTACTCTCCACCTACAGCACTCGCCCAGAGGCAGATCGTTTCTGAAACCGTCCCGCCCCAGTAGAACCCAGCCATTGATCGCCATCAACGATCAGTTGACCACGCAGAAATACCTTTTTCACTTTGCCCGTTACCGACCGTCCTTCATAGAGTGAGTAATCCACGTTGGAGTGATGAGTGCTGGCGCTGAGGGTATGCACTTGCGTGGGATCAAACAGCACCAGATCGGCATCACTGCCCACGGCGATCGTGCCTTTGCGTGGAAATAGCCCAAACATCTTCGCAGGAGCCGTTGCCGTCAGTTGCACAAACCGATTTAGGGTAATTTTGTTGCCGTGTACTCCACCGTCAAATAGCAGCGGAATCCGCAGTTCAACACCCGGTGCGCCGTTGGGAATTTGCTCAAAGTTATCGCGCCCCAGTTGTTTGGAGCGGTTGATGCCATAGGGGTTTTCGTTGAAGCAAAAGGGACAGTGATCGGTGGAAACCACCTGCAAATCATCAAATCGGAGTCCGCGCCATAGGGCATGTTGACATTCGTGTTCGCGCAATGGTGGCGTCATCACATATTTCGCAGCTTCAAATCCCGGTCGATCGTACTCCTCAATGGTTAGAAACAGATAGTGGGGACAGGTTTCGGCAAAGGCAGGAATGCCGCGATCGCGAGCTTCTACAATGGAATCAAGGGCTTCTTTAGCCGACAAATGCACCATATACACCGGCACTTCCGCGAGTTCGGCTAGGCGAATGGCGCGATGGGTGGCTTCGGCTTCCATGATGCGCGGTCGGGTCAGGGCATGATATTTAGGAGAGGTGTTGCCCTGCGCTAAGGCTTCTTCGATTAAAACTTGAATCACTTCGCCGTTTTCGGCATGAACTGTCACCATGCCACCCTGCGAGCCAACCGTTCGCATCGATCGAAAAATTTCGGCATCGCTGACCATCAACACACCTGGATAAGCCATAAACATTTTGAAGCTGGAAATACCATCTTGATTAATCAGATCGGGTAATTCAGACAGCGTTTCTGGGGTGACATCGGTGAGAATGATGTGAAAACTGTAGTCCACGCAGGCTTGTGGTTCCGCTAGGGCTAACCGTCGATCGAGGGCTTGCTTGGGCGATTCGCCTTTTTTCTGCAAGGCAAAATCGATGATTGTGGTAGTTCCGCCAAACGCCGCCGATCGAGTTCCAGTTTCGTAGGTATCGCAGGTTTGCGCCATTCCCAGGTCAAATTCCATATGCGTGTGCACATCCACACCCCCTGGCATCACCAACAACCCAGCAGCATCGTGAAGAATGGCTGTCTCTGAGGTAATTTCGCGGGCGATCGTGTCAATACATCCATCCCGAATTAGGATATCTGCGTCGTAATCATCCACAGCGGTAACAATGCGTCCCCCTTTTATCAGCACCTCAGTCATGAACATTTCCCCCAGAATGTAATAATGCGGATTCTGAATTGTACTCTGCCTCCATGATTTAGGCAGAGATCAGTAGAATGTGACGAAATGCAACACCCTTTGAACGCAACACAATTCTGACGTGCAGAAGTACATAAGATGTATATCAGTCGATCGCCTTAGACCAACGAACAAAGACGGCTAGCTTACAAAATGTAAAGAGTGTTTATGGCAAACAAGGGGCACTGATAAACTCTGGTAAGCCTGTACAAGAGGTTTCAAGGCTGAGTTTTAACCCTGGGTATTTCAATGAACGAATTAATTTTTGAACATGCTGTGTATATAAGGATACCCACATGCGGTTGCATTACTCGATTGTCTTAGGAACTCTGCTGCTACTGCTAACTGGATTTATTACACAAACAGGATTTGCGCAAGGTCAATCATCTACTGAAACCCAAAGCCAGGAACTTACCAGCGTCTTGTTCGAGAATGTGCGAATCTTTGATGGCATTTCTGAGCAACTGTCTGCCCCCTCCAATGTGTTAGTAGCAGGCAACAAAATTCAAACCATTTCTACTGCATCAATTGCTGCACCCGAAAGCGGCGTTACCCGCATTAATGGTGAGGGGCGGGTGCTGATGCCCGGACTGATTGATGCCCATGTTCACCTAATTATGGAAACGACCCCTGTCGAGCAACTCCTCTCTCCCGATACTTCTGTGGAAACGGTGTTCAAGCAAGGGGAGGCAAACGCCACAGCCATGTTGATGCGGGGATTCACCAGTGCCCGTGATGTGGCGGGGCCGGTGTTTCAGTTAAAGCGATCGATCGATCGGGGGGATGTGGTTGGGCCGCGCATCTGGCCATCAGGGGCAATGATTTCGCAAACGGCCGGACACGGTGATTTCCGTTCCCTCACAGAGATTCCGAGAACCCCGTCTAGCCCGCTCAGCCGCGCAGAACAATACGGAGTGGGGGCGATCGCCGATGGTGTGGATGAAGTCCTCCGTAAAACCCGCGAGCAACTGATGCAGGGAGCTAGTCAGATCAAGCTGGCAGCAGGTGGCGGCGTAGCCTCAGCTTATGATCCATTAGATGCCAGCCAGTACACGGAAGCCGAGTTTAAAGCGGCTGTGGATGCGGCTGCAAACTGGAATACCTATGTGACCATCCATGCCTATACCCCTACTGCGATTCAAACAGCCATTCGGGCTGGTGTGAAGTGCGTTGAACATGGTCAATTAATGGATGAGGAAACCGCTCGGTTGATGGCAGAGAAGGGCGTTTGGTTGAGTATACAGCCATTTCTGGACGATGAAGATGCCAATCCCTATCCAGAAGGTTCTGAGAATCGGGCAAAGCAACTTCAGGTGGCAACAGGAACCGACAACGCCTACAACCTGGCGAAAAAATACAACCTCAAAACGGCCTGGGGTACGGATAACTTATACAGTGCCCAAGGAGCCGCTCGTCGGGGGGCAAAACTGGCAAAACTGGTGCGCTGGTACACGCCTGCTGAAGTGCTACGGATGGCAACGAGTAGCAATGCTGAATTATTAGCCATGTCTGGGCCGCGCAATCCCTATCCCGGCAAGTTGGGGGTTGTGGAAGAGGGAGCATTGGCGGATCTGCTGCTGGTAGATGGCAATCCGCTGGAGAACATTCAGTTGATTGAAGATCCAGCCAAGAATTTTGTGGTGATCATGAAAGACGGCAAAATTTACCAGAATCTTCTCAATTAATTGCAGCGAATCGTAGATTCATCGGGATTGTAATTTTTTGAGTGCGACCGTCTCAGTCGCGTCCCTGAACCGAAGGCAATCTGCGATCGAGACGATCGCACCGACACAACATTATGGACATATCCGATTCAATCGGATTGTTTTTCGGGTAGTCACAAGCTTTGATTCAGGTAAAACCTGGATCTATTCAATATCTTTTTGAGTTTTGCCGTCTATTCCCTGTTCACCATGATTCACGTATCCAAGTATTTTAGTGCGATCGCCCGTTCGCTTGCCCTGGTTACCACCAGCCTCGCTCTATTTTTGAGTGTAGCTGATGGCGGTGGGAGGAACTGTGGGTGCCAGTCCTTAGCAAGGCGGAGCGGTTTCGGTCAATGGAGGCGGTGTTGTTGCTCGTAACGACAGCAGCCCAGAAGGATGGCAGGTCAGGGTGATTTTGACTCAGTCCTTTTGAACTGGGATAGAGGCATCCAAAGTCTTCATTTCCAGTTTGATTTAATTTGCAAGCCTAGCCAATGCAGAAGACTTTGATATGTTTTACACTTCAATGACTTCAGAACATGATACACGCTTAATCCCAAACCAGGGACTACTGATCGTACCAAAGCACAACACTCAGCAGGATCTCTAAAAGTACCCTTGAGGGGAATGGCAGTCAAAATGATGTTCTGTAGTATGGAAATCAAATGTTAAACAAACAAAATCACCATCACTATAACTATCACTGAAGCATTCCTTCACCGTTATTTTTACCATACGTTAGGGAGAAATTAAAGATGTTTCGATGTGTTCGAGATTGCATACGAAGAAGATTAGGACGGTGGGCAGCCATTTCTCTGGTTTTTTTCATCGCTGCATTACTTGCAACTGGGGGAAATGCCATACTGGCCGCCGCTATTGCCGGAGTCACGTTGGGTGTCGGAACATTGACCATTGCTGCAAACTGTTACTTACAGTGCCGTCCTCAAGTGGGATAACGCATCAGGGGCAAGGGATTAGAGATTAAGCGTTGCCTAACGTGCGCCCGCCCCCCAAATACAGTTCTCCCACCTTAGGGTCATTTAGCAACGCTAGCCCTGGACCTTCAAATCGATCGCGTCCGGCTTCCAAAACATAGCCGCGATCGGCCATTGCCAACGCTTTGCGAGCATTCTGCTCTACCAAAATAATCGAAATTCCCTCTTGGTTGATGCGCTGAATCAATTCAAATACGCTATTCACCAGTACCGGAGACAGGGCCGCCGACGGTTCATCTAAAATTAGCAAACTCGGTTGCAGCATCAGCGCCCGCCCCATTGCCAGTTGTTGCCGTTCTCCTCCGGATAGCGTCCCTGCGCGTTGACGGCGTCGTTCCAACAAGCGGGGAAACAGATCAAAAATGCGATCTTTTGCTTGTTTCAGCGAACCACTGCGAATAAACGCTCCCATCTCTAAGTTTTCTTCCACGGTGAGGGATGGAAACACATTAGCGATTTGCGGCACATAGCACATGCCCCGTTGCACAATTTGGTTTGGTCTCAGCCCCACAATATCGTTGCCATTGAAGCGGATGCTGCCTTGATGGGGTGTCAGTAGCCCAAACACTGTCTTCGCCAGCGTGGACTTCCCCGCTCCATTCGGCCCAATCACAACGACTAACTCGCCGGGATAGAGCTTGAAATTAACTCCCTGGAGGATATCCAAATCCTTGACATACCCCGCATAAACATCTTCAACCTGTAATAGAGGAACACGATCGGACATAGCAAGAAACGGGAAAGGACAAAAGCGAAAGGCTAAAAATAGAGCGTCACGCTTTAAATTTATCCTTTATCTCTCGTCCTTCAGTCTTGGTTTACTCAAGTTTATTCAAGGTGTATTTTGCAGGTCTGGGCGTTCTTCCGGAACGATCGCTCCTTCAACGGGGCAGACTTGCAAGCAAATACCACAGTCAATGCAGGTGGCAAAGTCAATCCAGTACCAATCTGTACCTTTAGTGTTTTTGCCCGGGCCGTCGTGAATGCAAGCAACGGGGCAGGCATCTACGCAATCGGCAACGCCCTCACAAGTGTTTGTAACGATCGTATGTGGCATAGGGTTCTCTCTTCAATCGGCAATGCCTAATAGTTGCTAGATTTATAATGTCTAAATGACTAGACAGTCAGAGTGTCTAGACTAGCAGCCTAACGCTATTTCAGCACCATTTCAACGCTCTACTCCAACAATAGCGGGTGAATGCGGTTCACTGCCAAAAAATCTGGCGTTGCTGATTGGATGGATTTTGTCAGGGCGTTTCGCGAAATGCCCTAACAGTGACAGTGACACTCTTTGGACTTAGAGACACAATGGGTTCTGAGAGCTAAAGAAGGCATATGAGTGTGTAACAGTTCTGAGTTGTAAGAGGTGTTCAATGTCTATTGATGAAAATCTATCTGCCACTACTGCCCCTGCATCCGAACAAATACCTGAGCACACTGCACCGGAAAAATTTGCGAAAAATCTGCCAGAAATCATTACTGTTCGTCCTGACGCCGAGACTTTAACTCGTCAACACTTACCCTATTTTGTTGGTATTTCGCAGGCAACTGCTGGAGCTAAGGGCATTGCGATGAATCTGGTCATCATTCCACCGGGTGGTTCGGCGAAGCCGCATTTCCACCGAGATTATGAAACTGCGATTTATCTAGTGAAGGGACGGGTGGAAACCCGCTATGGGCACGGATTGAAGCAAACTATCATCAATGAACCAGGTGATTTTATTTTTATTCCTCCGGGCGTTCCACATCAGCCGTTTAATTTAAGTGACACGGAGCCAGCCCACGCGATCGTGGCTCGCAATGATCCCAATGAACAAGAAAATGTTGTGTTGTATGATGCAACTGCAAAGATTGAAATAGATTCATGAAAGGCCCACTATCTTACTCATCACTGTGCTCATCACTTTTAGGTCACATTGATGCGTTAGATTGAAGACTGGGGAAGACTGTCACATTTGTCGCCCTCACCTCAATGTCACTCTTAAAGAGCGAGGGGACTCGATCTGGGTTCCCTACTCACCGCCTAGGAGAAGAGGTTGGGGAATGAGGGGAAACTTGCAACTGTGACATTCCCCGATGGACAGTGAGGCAGAAATGCGATCGAGTTTGAGGAGCCGCTTCCGGTTTGTTCAGTCTGTGCCTTCAATTGTTCTGCCTGTTTGATACGCTAACCATAGCGACGCACTAAACCCAAGTTCAGAGGAAAACAAGAGTGGTTCCCCTACGCGATGACAATCCAGTCAGCATTACACCGATCGTTACCTACGCCATCATTGCTATTAACATCGTTGTGTTTGTGTATGAACTTAGCCTGTCGCCTCAGCAACTTGAAAGTTTGTTTCAAACCTATGCGCTTGTACCCCAAGATCTGACCGTCGCGCTGCAAAGTGGGGACGCTGGACAAATTATCGCGCAATCGCTGACCTTAATTACCTCTCAATTTTTGCACGGAGGTTTTTTGCATATTGGCGGCAACATGCTGTTTTTGTGGGTATTTGGTAACAATATCGAGGATCAGTTAGGACATGTTCGATTTCTAATTTTTTACTTGCTGTGTGGGGCGTTAGCCGGCCTAGCACAGTGGTTTTTCTCGATAGACTCTCCGATTCCCACCCTGGGAGCTAGTGGTGCGATCGCTGGGGTCTTGGGAGCCTATATCCTTCGCTTTCCGCGAGCTAGAATTTTAACCCTTGTGCCGTTGGGATTCTTTCTCACCACCTTTCGCATTCCAGCGATTTTCTTTCTGGGCTTTTGGTTTTTTCAACAAGCACTCTACAGCATCGCGAGTTTGCAAGCCACAGCCGATATGGGAAGTGGTGGTGTGGCCTATTGGGCCCATGCTGGTGGCTTTGTATTTGGAGCCATTCTCGGCCCCATATTTGGGTTGTTCTCCTCTAAAACTCCCTATTCTTAGGCAAAAACTTTAGAAAATCATTTTTACGTCACATTTGCGCGAAATACTGAGGGTAAGAAGACATATTTGGAGAATCAGGTGAAGTTGCGCTGTTCGGCGTCTGTCAAAAGATCCCAAGGCTGGTTCTATCTTCACACTGAGACATCGATCGTCACGTTATTGATTCGTTCACTGAAAGCTTTTATTCACTGAGAGACATCAATGGCGATCGGTCACTGCAATGGGTCAATTGGCTGGGTTGCGGATTCCTGCTTGTGGGTTACTCCATCCATCTTCTCGCCCTAAGTATCGGACCATGGGGTTCAGGTTTTAGTATCTGAATCGCGACCAACGCAGCCCTGACCACTGCTTGATTTTCCAATTTCATTGTCTGTTGTCATTATCTGCACTAGATCGCAGTTCCTGAAGGCGATCGAGTGCTCTTTCATCCATTGACGTATTCATTGACGCAGTTGATTCCGGAGCCTATTATGACTTGTCTAATCAATCGGAAACGTTACAACTATCTCGCTAGTTTATTGGGTGTAGCGACCCTGTCCGTTTTAATATCTACGTCGGTTCAGGCACAAACAACCGATCCCGATGTCTCTGCACCCTCAACATCTGCCAGCGATTTACAACCTGTGGCTCAAAGCCTAGAGGAACCCACCGATACTCAGGGCGTACCAATCGCTCAGCAAATTGCCCCCGGTCGGGCTACTCGATCGGGACCCAGCTACATTGGGATTGGCGGTAACATTGGATTTGGCGGAGATACGGCCCTTGGCGAAGGCAGCTTTGTGGTATTCAGCAAAGTGGGGCTGACGCCCAATTTCTCCTTGCGTCCGGGTGTAGCCATTAATGACGATCCAACAGTGCTGATTCCTGTGACAGTTGATTTCCCAGTCGATCCGATCAGCGAAACTGTTCCATTTGATGTAGCCCCTTATGTGGGCGGCGGCGTTGCTATTTCTACTGGAAGCGACAGCTTGGTAAGACCGTTGATCACAGGCGGATTAGATGTGCCTTTGTCAGAGCAATTCACTGCCAATGCGAACGTCAATGTTGCTTTCTTCCGCGATACCGAAGTGGGACTGATTTTGGGAGTGGGTTATAACTTCTAGGTGAATTCTAGGTTGAATTTCAGACTGAATTCCAGGTTAATTCGATTACTTCCACAAAAAATTAGGGTGAGCTAACAACTCACCCTATTAATTATCACGTTAGCAAAACTGAACCCGTTGACCTGTGGAGCTAAGAACTATGGAGCCAACGCATTACCGCGTAACAGACTACCGATCGTCTTGGCAGTAATCTTTAGCTGCACCAATGGATTGGCAGGCACCACTGTTTTGTACAAATAGCTATCAAACGTCAGCTTTTGTACGTCAATATCGGCGCACATTTCCACAAAGGCTTCACGGGTGGCATCCGATCGATAAAACACTGTTTGTAACAGATCGAGTACCTTATAGGTTGCGCCATATTTGCGATCCCAGCGCTTCAGGTAAACTTTCAAATCGTCTTCGGTGGGAATTCGTTGACCGTTGTTGGATAATTCCACGATCGTTTCGGCACACATGCGACCCGACTTGGCCGCAAAGTAAATTCCTTCTCCTGAAGACTTGGTGACATAACCAGCCGCATCACCCACTAGGGCCACCCGCCCCACTACTCGGCGCGGTCTAGGATGCTCAGGAATGGGATGCGCTTCTACTTTGATGATTTCGCCCCCCTCAAGGCGCTTGGCTGCTCGGGTTCGGATACCCGCTTGCAGGTTCTTAATCAAGGCTTTGTTCACCTTCATGGTGCCGGTGCCAACCGCCACGTGATCGTATTTGGGAAAGACCCAGGCATAGAAGTCGGGAGAGACATCATCGCCCACATACATCTCGGCTAGTTCTTCGTAGTAGGCCATTTTGTCTTCCGGCAACCGAATCCGCTCTTGGAAGGCAATCGCGTAGTTATAGTCACCAGCATCGATCGCTTTGGCTATGCGAGAATTTGCCCCATCCGCGCCAATCACTAGATCTACTTGCAGAGACTTGGCTACACCCTCCAAGCTGCCATCTGAATGATCGGCATAGTGTAAGGTATAGGCTCCTGTGCCGTTAGACGGAATATCTAGCCCATGCACTGTGCCATTAATTAGTTTGGCTCCACACTGTGCCGCTCGATTGCGCAAGAAACCGTCCAACACCTCGCGACGGCACATACCAATATATTCGTCATCCTTTAGTGTGCTGCCGATATTGACCTCAATATTCGACGGCGAGATCATCTTCATCTTGCGAACCCGCCGATCGATGATTTCTGGAGGAAGGTCAAACTCGCCCACCATGCAAAGCGGGATTGCCCCACCACAAGGCTTGGCATTATCTAACTTCCGTTCAATTAAATACGTTTCAATTCCAGCTTTTGCTAATGTCTCGGCAGCCGAAGACCCTGCCGGACCTGATCCAACAACAGCAACCCGTAGTGTCAAAGGTATATCTCCTGCTCTCCGTAGGCTACGAATCGCATCCTATCATGGACGTTCAGCCTCTTTTCGACGAAGCTTGTCAGATCCAGCCGAATTGAAACAGACTGTAATATTTCTTGGGGAAATATCATGAAGAAGATAGAGAAGAAAGCATAAAGGATAACGTGTAATTCGGTTAGCTTTTGTCCTTGTGTGCCTTAGCCTTTGTGTTCCCTAACTTCCCAATTCCTACTCCACCGCCATCATCGGCAACAGTCCGATAAACTTGACTAAATCCTCTAGTCGATCGAAGGGTCTACCGATGAAAACCTGGTTTTCAACCCAGTACAGTGGATACTCATCCGATTGAAGAATTCGCAAAACACAACCGCGATCTTGAGCTAATTTAGAGACTTCGAGAGTGCTAATTTCTACTTGCATTGGAACCACGACGATTGGTATAAATTACTGCCACCTGAGGTGGATAAAGCATCAATACCTCAATTGTTCAGATTTTTTCAGAACTCTGTTTCGGTGTTTTTCCGGGACTTTTTTATATCTTTAGTTCGAACTGAGACCAATTTCCGCAACTTCAATTACGTGATTTATGCGGTTGTTGATGTTCACTACATAAACCGTTGTAGATCAGATAGTTTGTTGAAGATATGTTGAAACTCTATAGAGTTATTTATAAAGTTATTTGCAAATCAGTAATGATTTCGATCGAAGCGATGTGTGCGAGCGGATGCCCTGTCACTAAAATCAGCTAAGCAAGTGATAGCAGGATGGGAGATAATTCGTTAGCGCATTCGCTAACTAGCAGCTACGTGCTCCTCACTCTTGCTTCTACAGCTATGACCTTGAAACTTTCGCAAATCCAAGAAATTTTGAATACAAAACGGGCTGAATTTACAGCCTTCAGCCAAGAAACGCGGCAGTTGTTGCAGCAATATCGTCATGCGTTAACCCATATATCGGCTCAAGGAGAGCCAGACTTGTTGAAGCGACTAGAAGCAATATCGACGGATCGAGGGGCTAGTTTGTTGGAGTCGTTGGGTAAGGCCAATCATGGTGTAATTCCCTTTAAGCTCACCTGGCAAAATCGCGAACAAAGCTTGTCGTGGGTGCGCGATCGCTTGACAGGCATTACCACCTTTGCGGTAGATGGTTCGCAAATCTACCCCGGCAAAGATTTGTCGATTCCGGTGGCGCTGGTGCAAATTGGTTGGTTTGAGAATTTGCATTTACCGACAGGCGGGTACGAAAAAGACGTGATGGTGGATATCTTGACGCCAAGAGATTTGCAAGCGGGTCACAGTGGAGAACCAGTCGATCGGCGGGTGAACATGCGGCGGTTTCAGTTAGAAACTCAGCGGTTGGTGGAATATATGCAGGCTCACGCCCACGCCGAAGATTGCCTGGTATTTCTAGACGGATCGCTAGTCGCCACCTTTGCCGAAGCGTTTGATGCCAAGGGGCGCCAGTTTTATGTCGAATGTTTGTTAGATCTGCTGCGCACCAGCGAAGCTTGTCGGGTTCCCCTAATTGCCTATATCGATACCTCCTATGCGCAAGATTTGACCGTGATGCTGCGATCGGTGTTTGAGTTGCCCGAATCAAACTCGATTCACGATGCTCAACTGCTCAACAAATTCATGGAGTGGGGCGATCGAACCCCCGTATTTTTGTGTGAGCGGACAGGCATTCTGGAAGACTACAGAGAACAGCGCCACCAAATTGCCTTTACTTACCTGAAAACCACCCGCGAAGGGCTGCCTGCCCGCTTGGAAATGCCTGTTTGGATGGTGGAAGCCAACATCATCGATCGGGTTCTGGACTGGGTACGCGGCGAGGTGATCATTGGCAGTGGCTACCCCTATGTGATTGAAACGGCTGACCAAACCGCTGTGCTGCAAGCCGACGATCGCCAAGCGTTTTATCGCATTCTGCAAGACTGGGCTGAAAACCAAGGCTTAGATCTGCGCTTTTCTCGCAAAATGGTCAGCAAAGTGCGACGACGGTAGAAACGATCGACCGATCACGATCGGCTGCGACGGGACGATCGCCATGTGGTAAAAATCAACCACAGTCCCAGCAGGCTAGCCGCTACGAAAAATCCATTGCCAATGAGTTGCGATTGTGACGTTTGTTGTCCGGTGGAAATGATAGCGGCTCCGATAATCAGGGCACTGGCTACAGTGCTAATCGATCGACGGCTGGCAGCATCATCGATCGTGCGGCGCATGGCGTTTAAATCTTGCAGCACCAGATTCAGCTTCAGAGTTTCGGAACTGAGGCGATCAAGCAAAAACCCCACCTGACGCGGCGATTCCAGGGAAAGCTGCTTAAATTCCAGCGCCGTTCGCAGAATCGATCGAGCCGGATCTTCGCCCACTAGTTGTCGCCGAAACAAATCGGTCATCAACGGCCGCACTTCTTCCATAGCATTAACAGCCGGATCAAACTCGCGTCCGGCTCCTTCTAAATTGACGATCGATTTGGTTAACAGTCCAATATTGCTGGGCAATCGCAAATTGTTGAGCCGTGCTGCTTCCAAAATTTGCCCAAATGCTTCGCCAATGTTCAAGTTTGACAAACTCAAGTTGTAATAGCGTCGTAATAGCCGATCATAATCCGCTCGCATTTGTGCCAAGTTGATCGGTCGCCGCATGTCCATTGGGTCAGCTAGTTGTAGCGTTAATTGGGTGCAGCGATCGGCATCTAGATCCATAATTGCCAAAACCAGTTCCACAATCACCGATTGCATTCGCGGATTCAGCACACCGGTCATGCCACAATCGAGTACGCCAATGCGGCCATCACGGAGATAAAACAAATTGCCTGGGTGCGGATCAGCATGAAAGAAGCCATCAATCAAATACTGCTGAAAAAAGGCGCGAAACAACAAAGTAGAGATGGCATGGCGTTCGGCGTCACTATCTCCTCCATAATTCTTTCCGTCAAGTTTTGCTTTGAGAATTGGAACGCCATCCAGCCATTCCAGCACCAGGATTTTTTTGTTTGATAAATCGTGATAGATTTTGGGTACAATGATTTGCTCTGGATCAAACCAGCGGCTAGTCGATAAATTCTTTCGAAGTTGTTCCGTATATTGAGCTTCTTGGGTAAAATCTAATTCATTTTGTAAGGAACGCCCAAATTCATCCGCTAGGGACACGACATTGTAGCGTTTACCAAAATCCGTGGCCGATAATAATCCAGCAATTTGGTTGAAGATGGCAATATCGCGAGCCACGATCGCCTCAATGCCCGGTCGCTGTACCTTAATCGCCACAGGTTCGCCCGATTTCAGTGTGGCGCGATGCACCTGCGCAATTGAACCGGCCGCTACGGCTTGTTCATCGATCGTTTCAAAGATTTGGTCGATCGGCTGCGAAAACTGATTCCGAATCACAATCTCAATTTCTGTCCAACCGACGGGGGGCACATCCGACTGCAAATGACTCAGTGCTTCCACGTAAGCAGGCGGCAGTAAGTCTGGGCGCGTACTGAGCAACTGCCCTAACTTGACATACACTGGGCCCAGATCGGTCAAAATGTTGCACAGAATTTCGGGCGTGGGAATTTCGGGTTCATCGCCTTTGCCCAAGGTCAGCAGTTGGCGCATGTAGTCCCAACCATAACGAACAAAAACCTCAACAATCTCACGCTGACGAGAACTGACGATCGCAGTCATGATGCTGGTGCCCAAAGAGCTTTACGGAACGTAACACCCCTATTGTGAAGTAAAAAATACGTTTTGGTGGGGATATCGTTGATCAAAACCGTAAAATCTCGCGCTGATAACCCTCTGGTGTTGGTTCCACTTCCCACACCAAGCCTTCGCCAGGAGTCAGTGCTACTACGATGTACAGCCGATCGACCGTTGTCTGAGCCGTCGCTTCGTTATTGTCAAATGGCTGCAAATCTTCGGTCAGTAATCGCAATTTTGTACCTTGAGGAATAGACGGAGAGTCCGTTTCTGCTGAAGTGGGCAATCGCCGCAATTCAAATCGCCAGATATTCTGCTCCATTGCCCCTTCCGGAAAAATTTGCAATTGATAGGATTGCTCGGCAATGTGGAGCGATCGCGAGAGCAAGACCGAGGAGGTTCGATCGCCGCTGCCGCGTGCCCCTGCCATCGAGCCAACTTCAATCCGCTCCCAACCAGCCTGCTCTGCCAGTTGCGACACCTGAACCGTTAGCCATTGCCGCACTGACCACTGTTCTGGCAAGCCCACCCGTCGTTGATACAGCCGTTGTCGCCAGCCTCCATGCTCCAACAATGCTCCCCACTGGGCAAAGGGAAGTTCAAACTGTGGTAACACGATTTCTGGAGACCCCAAGCGTGCAATCAAATTCTCGGCTTGAGCCAAGGATAGAGGCGGTAAGGCAGCCAAGGGAACTTGCGCCAATTCTTGGGGGCATAACTCATAGGCTTCCCACAACACATTCATATCCTGAATCAGTTGCTCGGCAGTAACTGCATAGGTGCGATCGCCCGCATCATAGACCCCTTGCTGCTTTAATCGCCGATGAGTGACAAATCCCCAAACCCGCATCCAACCGTCATCCGGCTCCACTTGTACTGGTAAGTAACAATGCCCGACCCAACTGGGAAGATCGACCCATTCCTGTGCCACCCGCAACTCGCTAGTGTCGAGGGCGGTACTGGGAATGAACACCAGCCGCAACGGATGGGTAGTGCGATCCAACTCGACGGCGCAGCCATCCACAAATTCCCAATAGCTGACTTGGTTGATAGGAGTTGCGATCGCCCGCGGATAGTCTGTCCGTAGCCATTGCAAAACGGCATCTAGGCAAAGTTGATGGATCTGAGCCATCCAACGACGACTCGATCGAGAGCATAATGGAGCTACCTGCTGCCATGCTGTTGGGGAGGGCGTCAGATAAATGTCGGTGGGTTCTGCTGCAAACACGGGAGATATCATCCTTTCGCTTCCTGTTTTGGGGTTGACCGGGTCAATGACTAGCCAAGTGAACTAGCCAAGTGAACAGACAGCCATTCATCTAAAGCTGTGCTCACGGATTCAAGTACGTCAAGGTTGGCAGAATTATGCAAGGTCTCTTGGCTCCATTCCAGCAGCCGACGTTGCAGCGATCGTTTGATCCGGCTAATTTGGCGACAGATGGTGTACTGTTGCACCCCCAACTGTTGCGCAATCTGTTGTTGCGTTAGGCCTTGCACATAGTACAAATGCAGCAGCGTTTGTGCGGATGGCTCTAATTGATCGATCGCCACTTGCAACACTTGACTGACTTGATCGGCTTGCAGCCTAGTTTCCTGAGCTTCTAAGCCAGCCAGGGTAGTGTCGGTATCCAGTTGTCCCAAGGCATCGAGAAATTCACTATCCTCTTGTCTGGGTTTGGGAGCATTCATCGACACCCAAGTGGGATAAAGATACTGTCGGGCGGCAGTCGCACAAGTCATCAACCACTGCTCGAGGGTATCGGGCGAGACCCGCGATCGATCGGTCAACTGGGCTGCTCGTTGATGATAAAGGGTGGTGATGGCGTCCCAGGTGGTGCGATTGGGCTTAGAAAGTTTGCGCGTACTGGTTGCAGGAGCAGCCGGGGCATACAGTGCCTTGAAACAGTCCCACGCCAACACATAGCGCTGTGTTGTGTCAGCCGATACTCCTGCGGTTTGTAGCGCCTCCACCAAGCGACGTTTGCTTAGTTTCAGCAACAGCGCCCAAGGGGTGCAAATGTCAACCACTCGCCGCTGCCGCAGGGTGTCTTTCAGCAGGCTGTTGAACTTAAGATTAGCGTAGCTTTTGAAGGAAAAATGGCGCTTAGCATCAAACCCCTGCAATACTTTGTCGAGTTGTGCGATCGTGGTTTGAAAACAGTCAGAGATTGTATCAGGCGATCGCTCTAAATAGGCGGTTGCTTTGTGGGCAACCCAATAGCAAACCTCTTGCACATAGGCAGCCAAATGATCACGGGCCAGGCGATCGGTTTGGGTTTGCCAGGCTTTGTGCCAGTACACTCCCCAGAAAGCATCGGACGTAGGAGGCGAGGCTGATTCAGTCAAACAGCGTTCCATTCGACGCCGCAACCTTGCATCAGCGACCCATCCCTGAACGCGATCGGCATCAAAAGCTAGAAAGGTGGAAAATAACTCAACCAAACCTTGGCGGGGGCGCATACCGCAATGGGAAGTAGACACAGCAACATTCAACTGTAACACCAGTTTAAAAGGCAGAGACAAAGGCTTTATTACCTTGTCCATCCTGTTCAGGTTTTTACGGTGTTGGCCTTCGGTCAGTTGGGTTTCTAGTTACTCTTCTACCCATGCACTTACCCATGCACGTCTATGGACGCACAAAATTCGCCGCTGGCTTAAAGTTTTCCACCGGAACGCCTTGTAGGGCTTGCAACATAAAGTTACGCCAAATCGGAGCCACGTAAGTTCCACCCGTCGCACCAATGCCCAGTGGGCCATAGTCATCGCGTCCAATCCATACGGCAACGGAAAGCTGTGGCACATATCCTACAAACCAAATATCGCGCTCCGAGGAGGTCGTTCCTGTTTTGCCAGCCGCTGGACGATCGATGCGGGCAGCGGTGGCTGTACCACTAGTAATGACCGATTGCAGCACATCGTTAAGGGTGGCTGCTGCCCATGGATCAAGCACCAGTTGAGGATTGGGCGTGTTGTCGAGTAATACATTGCCCTGGGAGTCTAACACTTGCACAATCGTAGTGGTATCTGAATGCCAGCCATTGTTGGCAAAGGTGGCATAGGCTCCGGCCATTTCCAAGGGCGTCAGATCGACGGCTCCCAACGGGAGTGAGGTGACTGGTTCCATCGGACTCTTGATTCCCAGCGTGCGGCAAACTTCAATCACTCGGTTAATGCTGACTTCTTGTCCCAAGCGAATAGCTGGAATGTTGCGCGACACGGCTAAAGCTTGCCGAATCGACATAGCCCCACCAAAGCTGCCGTCATAGTTTTGCGGTGTGTAGTAGCCATCGCCATCGGGATAACTGACTGGCGTGTCCATAATGGTGGTGTTGGCGTCATACTTGCCCGTAGCAAAAGCGGTGTAGTACACAAAGGGTTTAAAGGCTGATCCGGGCTGTCGGAGGGCTTGTATCGCGCGATTATATTGGCTTTGCTCATAATCCACCCCGCCCACCATCGCCTTGACAAAGTGGGTGCGCGGATCGACAGCAACCAGGGAAATTTGATCGGCATACACCCCTTGATACTGCACCGAGGCCAACCCGTCACGGGCTACGGTTTCGGCCAAGCGCTGCATGTTGAGGTCGATCGTGGTTTGTACCCGCATTCCGCCCTTCAACACCGCATCCTGTCCAAACCGCTCGGTCAATTCTTGCACCACCGCATCGGTAACGTAAGGAACTTGGCTGCCGCTGAAGGAGGTAATTTGTCCTAACAGAATTGGTTGTCCCTTGGCGATCGTTTCATCTTCAGCCGAAATCCAACCGAGCCGCTGCATTCGATCGAGCACGATCGCTTGGCGTTGCTTAGCCGTTTGGTAATTAACAAAGGGGCTATATTCTTCTGGAGCTTGAATCAAACCCGCCATCATCGCCGCTTCGGCCAGGGTTAAATCGGACGCGGGTTTATTGAAATAGCTCCTCGCCGCTGTTTCGACGCCATAGTTATTGTGTCCCCAGTACACCTGATTCAGGTACATTTCCAAAATCTGATCTTTGGAGAACACCTGCTCTAGGCGCAACGCCAACACCGCCTCTGCCAACTTGCGACTCACCGATCGCTCGGGCGAGAGAAACAAATTCTTGACCAACTGCATCGTGACGGTCGAACCCCCTTCCACCGTCTCACCTTCTTTGAGATTAGCCAGAAATGCTCGTGCCACGCTGGAAGGATTAATGCCGTGATGAGAGAAAAAGTAACTGTCTTCGATCGCCAGCACTGCTCGCTTTAAGTCCGGCGAAATTTCATCGAGATCCACGACCTCACGGTTGGCCTCATCGTGAATGCTCGAGAGTAGTGTGCCGTTGGCATCATAGATATAACTGGTTTCAGACGGGATATAATTTCGCAGCAAGCGCACATCCGGCAAATTACGGAAACTCAGCGCCAACCCAACCAGCCCCCCGGCCACCACAGAACTGGTCAACATTGTCAGGGTCAACAGCGTGCCGGCTGTTGCTTGAGCAACACCCACACAATAGTTCATGACCGAATTGGCAGACTTGCCCTTTCCAGGTTGCCGCGACGGCGTAGACGGATTGATCTGGTTTGATCTGACAGGATTAGATGACACAGCCGTGTTACTTCCTCAAGCGTGTTGCAATTATAGTAGGTTGGTTGCTGGGTGGAAAACCACACCAGAATTGTTGTATGTAAATGTTGTATCTAATTGGCAGTGAGTGTAACGAATTTAGTGAACAATGTGCCAAGTATGGCTTCTGATTCCATTCAAACTGTAACGCAATCTCTTTCGTGGCTCTATAGAGGAACAAGCGAAATCTTTCCAAATCAGCCAAATTCTGCCGATCCGAACGAAAATTTGGCGGCTCGGATTGAGAAGACCGATCGTCCCTTGCGGATTAAGTTTGGCATTGACCCTACCGGAGCCGAAATTCACCTGGGGCATAGTATTGTCATTCGCAAACTGCGAGCGTTTCAAGACGCTGGACATAAGGCGATTCTCCTAATCGGTGACTTTACGGCTCGCATTGGCGATCCCAGCGGTAAATCGGAAGCCCGCAAGCAACTGACTGCCGAACAAGTGAAAGCCAACGCCCAAACCTATCTCGATCAAGTGCGTCCTATTCTAGATTTTTCACCGGAAAAATTAGAGATCCGCTACAATTCCGAATGGCTTTCGGGGTTAGATCTAGCCCAAATCTTGGAGATCCTAGCTACAACCACGGTGGGGCAGATGCTTGCAAAAGAAGGCTTCGCCGAACGCTATGCTAAAGAGAACCCGATTTACATCCACGAGTTCCTCTACCCACTGATGCAGGGCTACGATTCGGTGGCGCTAGAGGCAGACGTAGAACTGGGCGGCACAGATCAGAAATTTAACTTGGCGATCGGGCGCGATCTTCAGCGGCATTTTGGGCAGCCGCCGCAGTTTGGCTTGCTGTTGCCGATTTTGGTTGGGACAGACGGGGTGCAGAAAATGTCGAAATCCTTGGGCAACTATGTGGGGTTACTCGATAGCGCTCAGGATATGTATAACAAATTACAAAAAACACCCGATCATTTAGTGGAGCAATATTTTGAATTGTTGACAGATTTGCCGCTAGACCAACTGCCTGAAAAGGCCCGCGATCGACAAGAACTACTGGCGCTTGAAGTTACCACACAGTATCACGGCAAAGAAGCAGCCCTGACTGCCCAACAAGCGGCCAGGGCCGTGGCCGGAGGCCGTCCCGAAGATGCAGCCAATGCGGTAGCATTCTCCCTGGCGTCCATTCAATTTCCCGCCAAGCTGTTCTATATTCTCAATGCGGCTGGGTTATGCAGCAGCAGTTCCGAAGCGCGACGGCAAATTCAGGGAGGAGCCGTGCGGCTAGATGGGGAGCCTGTCAAAGCCGTCGATCGGACATTTGAAAGTGCGGATGAACTGGAGGGGAAAGTATTGCAGGTAGGTAAGCGCAAATTTGTGCGACTGGTTGCGTAGGTGAGGCAATCTGTTCAACTGAACCCATCATCGCCTGACTCATTTTATATGAGTATATGGGGCAGTTCAGTCATTCCTATAATGGTGGCACTAGGGGAAGAAGATCTGTTTGGTCCTACTAACTCGATCAGGAAGTCTACATCGTGATCGAGTCAGGACTGCAACAGAGGATGCCTAGATTTGAGCGTTTGCACTTAATTTCGCTAGAGCGGAAGGAGTCCGTTAAGATAGCGGTAGTAGGCTGCCTAACAAGCGTTTGGAGACTTTAAAAAAGTTTGTAAACTTTAAAAAAGCTTCTCGGCACTTCATCGCCAATTGATTACGATTCGTAAGATTATTGCTTGATGCGGGCTGCGTTGTTTGCCCTACTTTCTGTGGCAAAAGGCTCTGCCTAAGAGTTCGTTTGATGGACCAATCGGTTTGATGGATCTTGTTTGATGGATCTTGTTTGATGGATCTTGTTGATGAATCCTGTAGTGGTTCTGTTTCGGCAGTTAATTGTCGAGCACTTTACCTGTTCAGGCTGAAGTTGCAGCATCACTCAACGCTCAGAGCCAGCCCACATCCGATCGTCGTGTCATGTGTGATAAGCCCTCGATCGCTTGACTCCGTTTCCTTGATTGCCGAGTTTTCTGACACTCAGTTTATCTGAAACTCAGCTTGTAGTACTAGTTTTTACGCACTGACCTCGATAATTTCTGGGGAAGCAGCAATGACAGAGAACCCTCTAGAGCCTCCGTTAGAGCACGCCCATCAATCCCATAATGCTCCTGACGCTGATATGTCTCGCGAGCAGTTGATGGCCGAACTGGAAAGATTGCGAAGTCGAGTTTCCGAGCTAGAAGAGTCGGTAACTAAACCTACGGTAACTGCCGCCGTTTCTCCTGATGAATTGGTGCTACAAGCCTATGAGGAACGGTTTCGACAGCGATTTTCGCGAGCGTTTCGATTTAGCCCCGATGCGATGTCACTGATCGATTTAGAGAGTGAAAAGTTTTTAGATGCAAATAATAGCTTCTTAGGTCTGTTTGGGTTTACTCGCGAGGAAGTACTTGGGCGCACTAGTTTGGAATTGGGAATGTGGGTTAGCTCGGTTGAGCGGGCTAATGCCATTAGCTTATTAAAAAGTAGCCGCGAATTATGTAACTTTGAATGTAGTTGTCGCACTAAGCAGGGTGACACGAAGACACTGTTGGCCTCTTGCGAAATCATTACGCTAGACGGGCGCGATTGCATCTTAACGCTTGCCAAAGATATCACCGAACGCAAACAAGCAGAACGCCATTTGCAAGAAGCCCTATTGCGAGAACAGCAGGCAATTGAACGCGAACGCCTCATTGCCAAAATTGCCCACAATATCCGTCGCTTTCTAGATTTGCAGCAAATTCTCACGATCGCGGTAAAAGAAGTTCGCCACTTCTTGCAGGTCGATCGCGTGGTGATCTATCAGTTTCACAGCGATTGGAGCGGACAGATAGTAGCAGAATCAGTCAGTGATTCTACCTTTTCACTGCTTAATCGAGTCATTCACGACCCCTGTTTTGGCGGGTCAATGCTAGATCCCTATCGCAACGGACGCATTCACTGGATTGATGATGTAACCGCTGCCAATCTAACGCCTTGCTATCAAGACCTGTTGATGAACCTCAATGTCCGAGCAGCGTTGGTGTTGCCGATTTTGGTGCGACAAGAACTATGGGGATTATTAGCTGCTCATCAGTGTACAGAACCCCGTCGCTGGCAAGAGTTTAATTGGTTGCTGTTACAACAGCTAAGCACCCAACTGGCGATCGGGATTTATCAAGCCAATCTTTATCAACAGCTTCAACAACAAGCCCAACGAGAGCAGGCTCTCAATCAAGTGATTCAAGATATTCGCAATTCGTTAGATCTCAATACGATTTTTGCGACAGCCACGTCCGAAGTGGGATCTTTGCTTCAGGTCGATCGGGCTGAAATTGTTCAATATTTACCGGATCAAGCTATTTGGCTGAATGTATCGAGCTATCGCCGTACCGCTAATTTGCCCAATGCCTTGGGACTGCGTATTCCCGATACCAACAATTCGATCGCCGCTCAGCTAAAAGCGAATCAAATTGTGCAGGTGATAGACTACGGCAAAGAGGCTGATTGTACTAATCAACCCCTAGCACAGCAATATCCAGGATCGTGGGTGTTAGTGCCCCTCAATGTGGGAGACATCGTATGGGGAAGTTTGAGTCTCAATCGTTGTGATCCGCAGTGGCAATGGCAAGAATGGGAACTGGACTTGGTTCGGGCGGTGGCCAATCAATTAGGAATTGCCATTCAACAATCCCAGCTTTATACAGAAATTCAGGACTTCAACGAACAGCTAGAAGATTTAGTGCAGTTTCGCACTGCTCAGTTGCAAAAAGCATTGGAATTTGAAGCTTTGCTTAAACGTATGACCGATCGCGTTCGCGATAGCCTCGATGAACAGCAAATTTTGCAATCGGCTGTAACAGAATTAACGCAAGGACTCACGTTGTATGGCTGTGGTACGGCGCTTTATGACTTGGAAAAACAAATTTCCACTATCTGTTTTGAACATATAGAAACGGAACTGCCGACGGCGCATGGTCGGGCATTGCCAATGTCTGATTTACCAGATTTGTATCGGCAATTGCTGCAAGGGCGACCTGCACAGTTTTGCCACCCTCGTATACCGGACAATCCTTCCGAAGTGCCTCGATCGGGGTTCGCTATTCTTGCCTGTCCTATGATTGATAATGGTCAGGTTATAGGCGATATGTGGCTGTTCAAAGCGTCGGAGGCAGTCTTCGATACTTTAGAAATTCGGTTGGCTCAACAGGTTGCTAATCAATGCGCGATCGCGCTCCGGCAATCTCGACTGTATCAAGCGGCACAAGCTCAAGTACAAGAATTAGAGCGGTTAAATCGGCTGAAGGATGATTTCCTTAGTACGGTTTCCCACGAATTGCGCACCCCTATGTCTAGCATTAAGATGGCGACGCAAATGCTGGAGGTGTTGTTGTTTGAGACAACACCCAGTGCCGTCTTAGCGACCCGATCGCACCAGCGGTGGGAAACTACCGTTACAGATCCGTCTCGCTCTACCGGGTTAGATCTGCAAAAAATTGAGCGGTATTTTCACATCCTCCAAGACGAATGCGATCGAGAAATTCGTCTTATTAACGACTTGCTCGATCTCTCACGGTTGGATGCTGGAACTGAGCCACTGATGCTAATGACGATCGATCCCAACATTTGGATTCCTCATATTGCCGAACCGTTTGTCGAGCTTGCCCATCGCCAACAGCAGCAACTAGAGTTCCATTTGCTCAACGATTTGCCCACCCTGACAACCGATCTGTCTGATCTAGAACGAGTATTCACAGAACTTCTCAATAATGCCTGTAAATACAGTCCACCAGGAGCGCGAATTATTGTTGCCGCTACCGTA
Organism: Thermocoleostomius sinensis A174; assembly: GCF_026802175.1. Lineage (NCBI taxonomy): Bacteria > Bacillati > Cyanobacteriota > Cyanophyceae > Oculatellales > Oculatellaceae > Thermocoleostomius > Thermocoleostomius sinensis. Next base: position 1,876,469 of record NZ_CP113797.1, read on the forward strand.
GAGACAGCGGCCGAACCAGAAATCTTACTGGAAGCAATACCGAATACAGAAGCTAATATTCACTGTGCTTCACAAGCAAATCAACCTTGGCTATGGCTGAGTGTAACCAATACCGGCGTAGAAATTCCTAAACACGAGCAATACCTAATTTTTGAAAACTTCTACCGCATTCCCAATAATGATCCTTGGAAACACGGAGGAACAGGATTAGGATTAGCTTTGGTCAAGAAATTGCTACACCGATTGCAAGGACGAATTCATGTAGACAGTGGATTGAATCAAACAACGTTTACAATTCAACTGCCCCTACGAATAGAGGGTTGACACAATTCAACGCTTTTTGCCCCCAATCCCTAAATTTAAGAGAACCGAACTAAAATCCTCGAGATTGAGGGAATTTAGGGGACAAATGCATAAGTCTTGAAATGGTAGACAAACCCTAACATCAATTGCCCTACCATCAGTTGAGCGTGAAATCGGACTGTAGCCGCACATCTAACTCGTTAGGACGAACGACAACTACTTCCACTTCCCGGCGATTACGTAACAAGAAGATCTCAGCCAAAACGCCTACTCCGGCTCCAGCTAACACTTCCAGAAAGTCAATACGACCAAAGATTTCTCCTAGAATGGCTCCGGCGGCTGCACCCACAACTGCACCTCGCAGAATATCTGGATTGTCACGTCTGCTGATTACATCCGTTTCAGTGACAATATTCGATACTGCATCGATTCGCCGATTGGTTCCATTGGGAAGGGTAATGGATTCCGCTACAAACTGCGTTCCACCTCTAGCCGGACGTAATTCACCCGTAATTTCGCTGTCTCTTGGAATGACCACTCTGCGGCTACTGTTGACGATATCACGAGTCACAATTAGAGTGACAGAAGCGGTTTCATCGGGTGTCACCAAAATTCGATCGGCATCATCATTTTCATATCTCACTGGAATCGGAGTTCCCGCAGGCAGGCTGCTGCGCCAAGAGTCTGGGAAGCGTTGCCCGACAAGATAGGGACTGGGAGATGCAACTCCAGATTCAGTGAATGTCAACGGTAGAGCCAGTGTTGAGGTAAATCCGAGAGCCAAAAATAGAGCAGTTCGAGACTGCCAAGCTTTTGAAGATAGCATTGAACTAAATTCCTCCAAAACCAGGGATAAGCACCAATCGGCGATCGTTGAAACACGAGCTTATCGACAGACCAACTGCAATGGAAGCCTCAGCAGCCTGTAGCAGCTAATCCTCGTAGTCTCGCCAAGTGGGTCTCGCCAAGTGCGTCTCACCTTAAGAGATTGCACCAACAATTGTACTGACCTCGTTTTAGTGGTAAAGTTCCCCATTTTCTCTGAAATTCAGCACCACTCTTTTTGACGTGCTTGGCTACCAACCGGGCAAATGAGACTCATGCGCAACGCTTTGCGGCAAAATTAACCAACTTACGTTGGGCTGCCCCAGATGCAGTGGTTTAACTTTGGCATCTTCTAAGTTTGCCCCTCGTAGAATTGCCGAACTGAGATCAACATCGGTCAAAATAGCGCCATGCAGAACAGCACCACTCAAGTTTGTTCCTTGTAAACTGGCCCAACTGAGATCGGCTTCTGTCAGATTCGCCACAATCAGTTCTGCCCAATCTAATCTGACCCCTCGCATTCCTGCCAACATCAGTTTTGCCTGAATTAAATTTGCCCGTTGCAGGTTTGTTCCAGTCAAATTAGCTCCCTCTAAATTAGCTTGCCGTAAGTTAGCCGCAGTGAAGTTGACCGCTTCCAGATTTGCCCGATCGAGATCTACCTCGACCAGATTGGCAGTTGTGAAATCGGCGCATTCCAAGTCGGCAGCCCGCATCGTAGCCCGGATGAAGGAAGCGTTTCGCCCCACCGCCCGATTAAGCTTGGCTTCAGACAAAATAGCATCCGTAAAATTGGCTTGGCTACAATCTATGCGGCTTAAATTCGCTCCCGTTAAAGTTGCCTGAGTGAAATTGGCTTCGTGGAGATGCGCCCCAGTCAAATCTGCTCGGCTCAACTCTGCTTTTCTGAATTTAGCCCTCCAGAGGTTGCTGCCGCTAAGGTCTGCCTGAGTGAAATTGGCTTCAAAGCAATCAGTTCCAGCTAATCTGGACCCACTCAAACATGCCCCTGACAAGTCTGCTTGCCTCAGAACCGCACCTGTTAAATCTGCTTCGATGAACTGGGCATTGCTTAACGTTGCCTCAAACAAAATTGCTTTTTTTAAACTGATGCCGCTAAGGTTGGCTCGCGGTAAAGTAATGCCACTTAAATCAACCGTATTGAAATTGCGTTCTCCTGCGGCATAGCGCTTCAGGAGGTCGTGAGCGTCCATAAAGACACCTACAGCGATCGGGTTTTTGTTATCTGGTTTCGTGCTGTCTAAGTTTCATTGTGTAAGAAGCCGAACTAAATCAGTCACAGTATTTATATTTATTCATGCTCATTACGACTATGAGGAATTATTTCCTGAATCAGTAGAGCCAACTCAGAACAGGTGCGCATTATTACGAATTTTGAGTAGCATAAGATGACACAGGTCTCAAAACGGCTGAAGGGACTGAATTTTATGGCTCCCAAATTAGGTATTCTTGAGCGAGTTGAACGAGCCGAAAGTTGTCTTTACAGTCACCAATCTTGATCCCATTCCCATGTTTATTGTTTAGATAATAGGTAGCTGTTTGATGTTAGGGTAGAACTGCCAGTTGAAATCATCACCTTACCGTGGTAAAGCAACTATTTGGACTAAAAGTTATTGACTACAGCATGGAGTTCTTCGCCCACAAACATCCACTTAGTTCTCCCCAGTAAGCTTTAAGCATAAAAGAGAATAACCGGATAGACGAGGTTGTTACTCTGGCTTTCAACCCCCAATTCCCGACTCCCTGTCCCCTGTTCCCTCTTCCCCACCCATCTGTGATTTCCGATCCGCGTCGTGACAAGCAATTGCGCCAGTTTATTGACCGACTGGGTATCCCATCCCCTGCGCCGATTCGGTGGGACTTATTGGACTTAGCCTTAACCCATCCCACGATCGCCCCCGATGCCAACTACGAGCGCTTAGAGTTTGTAGGAGATGCGGTCATTCGGTTAGCCGCCGCAGAATTTCTGTTTGAGTTCTATCCTAATTCGCCTGAAGGTCAGCTTTCAGCCATTCGCAGTGCCTTGGTGAGCGATCGCCTGTTGTCTCAAATTGCCGATCGCTATGGCTTCGATCGGTTCTTGCTAGCAGCAAACAGTGCTTTGGCAGATAAAACAGGACGAGAAACGCGATTAGCAGCAGCATTTGAGGCGGTTCTCGCAGCACTATACCTCAGCACGCACAATTTAGATTTAATTCGAGTTTGGCTTGATCCGCACCTTCAGCAGCTAGCCGAAGCGATTTGCCAAGACCCAGCCTTGAATAACTATAAAGGCGCACTACAAGCCTGGACACAAGCCTATTATCAACGTTTGCCTGAATATCGAGTCACCGAAGTGGGGCAAGCCTATGGAGATTTAGAGCGGTTTGTAGCAGAGGTATGGTTCCAAGGCAAATTGTGGGGAAAGGGGAAAGGGCCGTCGAAGAAAGCAGCCGAGCAAGCTGCTGCCCAAATTGCATTTCTAGCCTTGCAGGAGACCCAAAAGCCACCACAGTAGTCTTTTATCACACGATTTTTATGAATTCAACGGTGTGCTGTTGGATGTTTTGGGAATTCTATAACCGTAGCGCTGCGTTGATTGGTGGTGGATGCGGTTATGGGAGAAAAAATGAATGTGGCGCTCTTGGGCGTCGGGCGCTGGGGCACGCATTTGTTGCGTAATCTTCTAACTGATCCACAGACGCGGGTGATGGCAATCGCTGATCCGTGCAGCGATCGGTTGAGTGCTCTGGCTACTACTCTCAGTTGTCGATCGACGGAGCAGGAGCCACTATTGAGCAGCGATTGGCAATCTGTTCTAAACTTGCCCGACCTCGATGCGGTGATTGTGGCCACACCCGCTGTCACCCACTACTCCTTGATTCGATCGGCCTTGGAACAAGGGTTACACGTGTTGGCTGAAAAACCGTTGACCTTAACCGTTAGTGAAGCTCAAGAACTCTGTCAGATAGCGCTTCAGCAGCAATGCCAGCTGGTGGTTGACCATACTTATCTGTTTCACCCAGCCATTCAACGCGGTCGGCGTGCGGTTCAAGCTGGGCAGTTAGGAGACTTGCGCTATGGGTATGCGGCTCGAACTCACTTGGGCCCGGTTCGTTACGATGTAGATGCGCTATGGGACTTAGCGATCCACGATATTGCTATCTTTAACAACTGGTTGAATCAAACCCCCGTTCAGGTGCAAGCGCAAGGCTCAGTCTGGCTGCAACTGGATACCTCATTGCCGATCGCAACAACTTCCACAGGGCTATCAGATCTCGTGTGGGTGCGGCTCACTTATCCTAGCGGTTTTCAAGCAACAATTCATCTGTGCTGGGCCAATGCTGACAAACAACGCCGCCTCAGCATCGTTGGGAGCCGAGGCACCCTGACGTTTGACGAACTCGCACCGACACCGCTGACCTTATTTCAAGGCAGATTAGAAGGCACCGATCGCCTATTCACCCCCGTTGATCAACATCATCGCATTCTAGAGTGTGAGACGATCGAACCGCTTCAGGCTGTCTGCGCTCATTTTCTTAACTGCGTCCAAGCGAATAGTCCTTCTCAGATTTCTTCTGGATGGGTCGGCGCAGAGCTAGTCGCGGTGTTAGCCGCGTTGACGCAATCGATGGAACAGGGCGGCGTCCCTGTAGACTTACTGCCCTAGTAATCCGTTTCTTCCTCGTACTCCACCACCCGCTTGCGCTCAGGAATATTCACCTGAGGAGCGCGATAGGGTGTGGGATTTTCGTCATCCTCCCAGGGATCTTTGGGGACTTCCTCTTCTTGCACTGCGTATTCAACCTGACGATTCTCGACCCGAACTTCTTCGTACTCTACATCTTGAGCATCGTCCCAATTAGCTTCTTCATATTCGGGCAACGGCTCGGGTTCGCGCATAGCCCGCACTTGCGGACGGGCCTGAGCTTCTTGCCAATTATCTTCATCCCAAGTTTCTTCAGCAACCGGAGTACGAGTACGAATCGGTTCGACTGGGGTTCGGACCCCTGACGGTAACTGATTGGTGGTGGAAGTTGGGGTGGGGTAGTAATCTACATCATCGCGTTCCCAGGGTGGACGACCGATGCCCACTCGTTCTAACAAGCCCACCGATAGTTGATTCAGCTTTTCTTCGGCTCCTTCAAAGACAATGAGGCGATCTGGCCCACTGCTGACCACTTCGTCCATCGACAGTTCGTAGGTGCTGATTAGCTGATCGGGAATTTGAGGGACGCCTAACGAGGCAATCACGATCGACTCGACCCGACCGTCAACCGTGTGAAACTTAAATCCCCGCACCTTACCGAGCATATCTCCTGTCTCGGTAATCACTTCGCTGCCGACTAGCTTACTGTAGGCTTCGGTATTAAAATCATCCTCAATGACGTTAGCATCATCCACCAAAACCACATCTCCAATCTGGCGGACATTGCTGAGCAACATCGTCTGTTGAATATTTGAGAGGACGCCCGATAGCATACTGGCACGGATTCCAAACGCAACGACCTCACGGCGATCGACATCAACCCAAATTTGGCTAACAATACCCAGCCTTCTACCACCATCTCGGGTGATCACCTGCGTTCCAATTAGATCAGCGCGTTGACAATATTGTTCAAAGGTCATTTTAGAGTCCCGATCCCGAGGCTGCTTACTATATCAGCAAATAATCTATCAGCAAATAATCCAGTGTTCTGCCCTGATATCCAAAGCGTTTGGATATCAGTCCTAATTGAAAGATTACACGGGATTATACCAGGGCTTGTCGCATTCACAGGACAGATCTTTGGCTGTCCTGTCATCTTCATCATGACTGGCGATGAGAGAATGTGACCTGCTATACAGAAGCACTTTGTGGCTGTAAGTCTAATCCCAGAACTTGTGTGTAGGCTCCCCGTGCTTGGGTGACGCCGATCGTGCGTTGAGCCGACTCAATCATAGGACGGCGAAGACTTACCACGATGAATTGCGCTTGCTGTGCCTGATGTTTAATCATTCTAGCTAATCGTTCTACGTTTGCCCCGTCTAAAAACATATCCACTTCATCAAATGCATAAAATGGAGAGGGGCGATAGCGTTGCAGCGCAAAAATAAAGCTGAGGGCGGTTAGAGATTTTTCACCCCCCGACATGGAAGCCAAGCGGCGCACGGGTTTTCCTTTGGGATGAGCCACCAAGTTCAGTCCGCTAGCAAAGGGATCTTCCTGGTTATCTAGTTGCAGATAGCCATCGCCATCCGAAAGTTCAGCAAAGATGGATTGAAAATTTTTGTTGACGGCATCAAAGGCTTCTTTGAAAGCTCGCCGCCGCAAAGTTGTGAAGTTTTCAATTCGCAGCAGCAATTCTGATCGCTCTTCATCGAGTGTGCCCAACTTTTCGCTCAATTCTTCCAGACGAGTTTGAGTGCGCTCATATTCTTCTAGCGCTAGCATATTCACGGGTTCCATCGCTTGTAACCGTTTTTGCATCGATCGCAATTCTTGTTGCAATTGCTCTAGCGCCAAATTTTCGGGAAGTTCAGGCAATGGATCGGGAAGTTCTGCCCGTTGAGCCGCTAGCTGTTCCTGCAAGTCTGCCTGCTGTTGTCGCTGTGCGGCTTGGGTTTCGATCGTCTTCTGCCGCTGCCATTCCAACTGCTGTTGTTGGGTTTGTTGCTCGCGCAGTTGTCGCTCTGCTCGATCGCGCTCCTGTTTTTCGGCTGCTAGGGTTTGGTCTAGTCCAGCTAGGGCTGTTTGGGTTTCAGTAATTTGCTCGGTCAGAGTGGCCGCTTGAGTGCCCAATGCTGAATGCTGATTCAGAAGGGTGGTCTGTTGAGTGCGACATTCTTGCAGTCGATCGCGAGCCTGATTGATGCGCTCCTGAATGCGATGCCGCTGGTTGTCGAGATCTTGAAGCCGCTGTTCGGCTGATTGCAGCGCTAGTTGCCGCTGACTCAGTTCTGCTTCCTGAACGCGAATATTGGCTTGAATCTGCTGCCATTCGCTGTGGGTTTGGGACTGTTCTAACTCCCCTAACGTTTGGCGTAGCTGTTGTAGGTTGGTTTCCTGCCCTGGGAGTTGCTGTTCCAATGCCTGCAAGCGCGTTTGGGCCGTCGCCAGTTCCTGCTGCTGTTGAGCTAGCTGCGATCGAAGCTGACCATCCTGCGTTGTCAGGCTCATAATGCGAGCTTGCAACTGCTCGGCTTGAAGCTGAATTTCTCGATGCTGTTGCCGGGCTTCGATCAGGGCTTGAGAGGCTTGCTTCACGTCCAGCGCTGCCTTACCGATCGCCTGCTCACAGCGAGATAAGACGCGATCGATTTCCTGGAGACGTTCCCGTAGGGCTATCGCTTCAGCCGATTCAGCGGGTTCCACAGTGCCAAAGTGCAAAGCTCCCTGACGTGAGGAGACGCTACCGCCAGTCATGGCGCCGCTCGTTTCTAGCAGTTCTCCGTCTAGGGTGACAATCCGGTATTCGCCCATCTGTCGCCGCGCGGCATCGAGCGTTGTAAACACCACCGTATTGCCAAACACGTAGGCGAACACATCCCGATAGCGATCGTCGCACTCAATCAAATTGCTGGCATAGTCCACAAAACCATCGGGTCGATTCCATAGGGGCAGGGGCGTGAAGTGGGGCGATCGAATTTTGTTGAGGGGAAGAAACGTGGCTCGGCCGCCACGCTGTCGTTTCAGCAGTTGAATTCCGGCCGCCGCCACACCGTCATCTTCTACCACCAGATGGGCTAACCTCCCACCTGCGGCGATTTCCAGCGCTAACTGATACTGCGGATCGACCCGACCCAATTGCGCCACCAAGCCGCAAATGCCCGATAGTCCAGAATTTTGCAACAGTTGAATTACACCAGTTCCTTGGGCCTCCTGCAAAGCCTGGGCTTGGGCTTCCAGCTTATCTAACTGACGCTGTTTCTCACGCTGTTCTTGCAGCAGGCGAGTTTGGGTTTCCTGTTGAAGGCGTAGTTCCCGTTCGGCGGATATCACCGACTGTTGCAGCGCATCCACCTGTTGGCGTGCTTCTCCCAAGCGACCAATGATATCAGTGTAGGCGTGCTGTTTTTCGGTGGTTTCAGCCTCCACCGCTGCCAAGGCTTGCGCTTGCTCCGCGATTTTGGTTTGCAGTTGCGCCGATCGCTCTTGCAGCCGAACCTGCTCGGTGCGCTGCGGTTCAATTATGTTCAGCAAATCTTCAATTTGGTGGCGCAGGCGGGTTTGTTCTTGCACCCAAGCTTCCGACGCAGCGGCGATCGTGCTGGCGGACTCCCGACGGCGATCGAGTTCCTGTTGGGCAACTTCCTTGGCTTGACGTAGCGATACTAACTCCTGAGTTTCCACCTGATGGTGCTCTTGGGAAATTTGCTCTAGGATTTGAATCTGTTCCTGAATATCCTGCTGAGTACGCTCCAGATTGACCGTAATATCGCGGCTAGAGGCAATCAACTCTTGTTCTTGGCGTTGCAATTGCCGCAGTTCGGCTTCGCGGGTGGCTAGGGTGGCTTGCAAGGCTAACAGTTCATCTTCACCCAAAGCTTTCACCCGTGCGTTTAGCTCCTCCAGATGAGCCGTTGCCTGTTGAATCTCACTGGAGAGGGCAACCAGTTGATGGTTGAGAGCGGCAATCGCCCGATCGCCCGCCTCAATTTGTCCCTGGATCTGCTGCGCTTGCCGCTCTTGCCCCCGCCACACCAACACCGCTTCCCACTGGCTTTTATCTTGCAGTTCCGCTCGCAGTCGTTGATATTTCTCGGCTTTAATCCGATCTTGCGCCAATCGATCGCGCTGCTCGATCAATTCCTTTTCCACAATGCGGAAGCGTTCTTCCCGTTCCTTCACCGCATCCAGTTTTTCCTTAGCCTGGATAATTTTGCGATCGAACGCGGCCACCCCCGCTAACTCATCAATAATTTCGCGCCGCTCTCGCGAGTTCATGGAGATGATGCTGGTTACGTCCCCCTGTAGGACAACGTTGTAGCCTTCGGGGTAAACACGAAACTTGTGCAGTTGCTCGTGCAGTTCCGTCAGGGTGCAGGGTTGCCCATTGATATAGTAATTCGAGGTATACGTGCCTTGCTGAGTAACGCGCAGTTTGCGCATCACCGTCCATTCGGTCAGGGCTTGTAGGTCTGATGTCTGTGGCTCGAACTCGGTGGTGTGTCCATTACTGGTGTGCCCATTGCCATTGGGCCCATCGCTAACATCGATCGATGCTTCTGTCTCGTCTAGGGTTGGCTCCCCATCCTCTTCGCTAGCGGCAGTCTGACTGTCTAGCTCGTCTTCTTCCAATGCCCGCAGATCGCCCGGTTCAATGGCAAACGTCACGGTAACACTGGCCTCCACCATCGATCGCCCTCGTCCGGCTGTTTGATTTTGGTTGACCAAATCTGGCAAGCGCTCGGCTCGCATTCCCTTGGAACTGGACAAGCCCAACGCAAACAGCAGCGCATCAAGAATATTGGACTTACCAGACCCATTGGGGCCAGAAATGACCGTGAACCCTGGCAACAGAGGAACGCTCGTCGTGCCGCCAAACGATTTGAAGTGGGTTAGCTCAACACGCTTAATGTACACGCAACCTCTGCTCGAAGAACGGCGTCAACTTAAGTACAACACAAAATAAGTACAAATATACTAGCGATTTCAAGTTTTGAACACTAATTCTAGCCAAAATTAGCAAAAAAACTGGAGTTCGCCTTAACTGTACTGAAAAAGTTTCGTTTTGGAACGCAGAGTTTGGGGAATGGGGGGGTGAGGGTGGGGAGAAGGGAAGGAGAGAATGTAGTAATTTTGACTTGCTAAACAGAGTGGGTTTTGGTAGGCTGATGCGTTAGAGCTATCTGAATCTTGCGTGAAGGTAGCCAATTTACCTAGAGACGAATTCTCTAGCGCTAGCTCAGGCGTTCACCGCCAAGTAAAACACCTGAACTAGCTGACCTCAGACTGATAGAGCCAGTCCAAGGCTAGGGTGATTATATCGCCCTGTGCTTTCAGCTTGCGCTGTCTGAGTGGGTTGAGAGCGAGTCTCTAGGGTTTCTTCAACCCTAGAACAAACGAGGTTATTTTTATGGCTGATAAATTGATTTATACCCCCGGATCTGACGATCGCCCCTATAGATCCGGCAGACGCAGCGTGCGAAATTTCCTGCTGGGTGCTCCAGAAGATGTGGCAGAGACGATCGCGGAGTTACACGTCAAACAATTTGCCGAAGCCAACCTGTGGTCACGATCGCTCACCTTCCCCGAAATTCAGCGAGAATTCCTCTTGTAACCTGGTGAAGTGATGCGCGTCTACAAACGCTATGTCTCACGGTAGAGAGCACTCTGGAGAGTTTTCAGGGAATAAAGTCTATTTAGATGCTTAGTCATGGGTAATTGGTAAGCATGATTCATTATTTATCACCTTTTACCCGTGACTCTAGCTCTTGGCAATCTCGATCGGGGTTCAAATTGCATCCCTCCGGTAACTTCGTTTTGCAAAGCTTGGCAGAACTGAGTTGTTCTTCAGTCCAGTTTTTAACATAGCCCTAACGGCTAGAACCGTTCTGCCTGCGATCGACCCTTATTCTACAGCAGCACCGCATCTGTAAGGCTAATCTACTTGTGCAATAACTTGCGCGATTTCTTGAGGAGTTGCGCCGATCGCCAACATCGCCCGAATTAGCAGTTCGATTGACACTGAATCTGATAGATTTGCTCGATCGCCGCATCCCAACAATTATTGGGGTGCAAACGCTAAACTACTTAACGATCGCTCTCACTGTCCTCGCATGGTTGAACAACTGAAGCCTCGCTACTCCGTTTCCTGGATTGACAACATTGCTGATATCCCTCAGATAGAATGGGATGCCATGGCCACGCCGTTGAAAACACCCTTTCTAGAGTGGGAATGGCTGCGCAATATGGAAACCTCTGGCAGTGCCACTGCAAAAGCCGGATGGGTTCCGCGTCACCTGACGGTATGGCGCGATCGATCGTTGATTGGCGCGGCTCCAATGTATGTCAAAGGGCACAGCTTTGGCGAATTTGTCTTTGATCATCAGTGGGCAGATATCTCCGAGCGCTTAGGCGTGCGCTATTACCCGAAACTATTGGGTATGTCGCCCTTTACGCCAGCAGAAGGTTATCGCTTTTTGATTGCTCCCGGTGAGGACGAAGACGAAATTACTGAAATCATGGTGGGGGCGATTGATCATTTCTGTATGCGCCACCAGATTTCTGGCTGCAATTTCTTGTATGTCGATCCAGAGTGGCGGCGGCGGATGGAGCGACATGGCTTTGTCAGTTGGCTGCATCACAGTTTTGTCTGGTCAAATCAAGGCTTTCAAACTTTTGATGATTACCTGGCTGTCTTCAACGCGAATCAGCGGCGCAACATTAAACGTGAACGCAAAGCTGTGGCTCAGGCTGGGTTGCGCCTGCAAGCTCTAACTGGCGATGAAATTACCAAACCGTTGCTAGCGAGTGTGTATCACTTCTACTGCGACACCTGTGACAAATTCGGTTGGTGGGGTAGTAAGTATCTGACGCCCAAGTTTTTTGATCAACTCGCTCCTAACTATATCCATCGGGTGGTGGTATTTGCGGTTTATCCCGAAGACAGCGATGACTATCCTGTCGGCATGTCGTTCTGCGTGACGAAGGGCGATCGGCTGTATGGGCGCTATTGGGGGGCAACACAGGATTTTGATAACTTGCACTTCGATGCGTGCTACTACACGCCGATTGAATGGGCGATTGCCAACAACATTCAACTATTTGATCCAGGGGCAGGCGGGCGTCACAAAAAGCGGCGCGGCTTTCCAGCGATGCCCAATCACTCGCTGCATCGGTTCTATAACGATCGCCTTCAGCAAATTTTGCAAACCTACATCGGTCAGGTTAACCAAATGGAACGGCAGGAGATGGACGCTATCAACGCTAACTTACCCTTTAAGCAACAATCAACAACACAACAGCAAAACAATAAAGGCTGTGATTGAACGGTTTACGGGTTCATTGTTGCCTGCTGTGAGGTAGATGTGGCATAGCTCAAACGTACTCGATCGGCTCCCAGATAAATTTCAGTGGCGGCCGAGTGCAGCCATACGCGCAATTGTCCTAGGGCTGTCACTCCTACGATCGTTCCGACTTGTCCCTCGACTGTAATTGGATGACCACAATTCACACAAAGTTGCTCGTAGGCCGCCACTAAGCTGTTGCTGCCGCGCTGTTGCCAATGGAGATATCCCAATTTCAACCCGTGTAGGACGAGTGCTGCCAAACCTTCAAGGCTGTCGATTGAAGGGCGATCGATCTTCTCAAGCAACTCGTTACTAGCCAAAACTTGCCGCAAGTTAACAGCCAATTCTGGTACAGGATTCCTCCAATTCAAACCTACTCCAATTACTGCTTGCTGAATCTGCTCGCCAGCGACTCGGGTTTCGGTTAAAATTCCGCCAAGCTTATAACCATCGACAACCAAATCATTCAACCACTTAATTCCAACGGGAACTCCATAGCCGCGTAATATTGCCGCAATGCCCCAAGCACTACCCAAGGTTAGTTGCCCTGCCTGAGCAACGGGAAACTGGGGAGTAAGCCCCAACGATAGATACAGCCCGCCGGGTTCTGAACACCACTGATGTCCCCGCTGACCCCGCCCCGCCTGTTGTTGCAACGCGATGACTACCGTCCCGGCGGCTCCCTGCCGCAACCGTTCCCACACGATCGTATTGGTCGATGAAACGGTTTCAAACACCTGAATTTGAAACGCTGGAAAATCGCTGTTTTTCAACTGAAGTTGGTAGGACTCAGCCAGCAAGTTGATCATCACAGGTGTATTGTTCAACGATCGCTCCAACTGTTGCAAATCAAAGCTCATGCTGTAATCATTCACCTTTCTAGCTCAAGATCAAAATTAAGAGTCGCAAACTTACACAATTGTGCCATGCGGTAGCATAAACAGAGTTCGTGATGCCTCCTCAGTTCCCAACCCCAACCTCCTAACCCCCAAATCCCCAACCATGCATACTTGGCACTGGCACACCTGGCAAGGACGGTCTTACCTCACCTGTAGCTTATTAAAAGACTGGCAACATGGTTTTTTTACCCAACAGTTTTGGGCGCAAACGCCGTTTGAACTAGTGGCGGCCCTAAGTCCGACCGCCAATGTCTACCAAGTAAAACAAGTTCACGGCAATACGGTCCTCAGTTCTTCCGAGGTAGAACGATCGTTAGCAGAAGAGCCTGCTGCCGCAGATCCAGAGAACGATCGGGTGGTGTTTCCTGATGCTGATGGGCTGATGAGTCAGCAAGCCAACCAAGCGGTGTGGGTTTGTACGGCTGACTGTACCCCTGTCTTGATTGCCGATGATGAAACTGGGCAAGTGGCGGCTGTCCATGCGGGTTGGCGTGGCACAGCGTTAGGCATTGTACAAAAGGCGGTCGATCGGCTGTTGGCACAAGGCAGTCAGATTAAAAATCTGCGGGTGGCGATGGGCCCAGCGATTGCAGGCGAAGTGTATCAAGTCTCAACGACCGTGGCGGCTCAAGTGGGAGCGACAATCGTACAGCCACCCGACATCTCGGCATCACCGCTAGCAACCGTCGATTCACTGGATGAATCGATCGCCACGTCTGATGAAATTTTGGAGAAGTTGCGACAGTTGCCCAATTCTCCGGTGTTTGACGATCCACAACCCGGACGAGTGCGCTTAGATGTGCGGCGGGTGAATGCGCTTCAGCTAGAGCAACGGGGAATTGCGCCAGACCAAGTGGCGATCGCGCCCTACTGTACCTACCAAAACCCAGAATTGTTCTTTTCTTACCGGCGAGAACGGCAAAAGAAAGTGCAGTGGTCTGGAATAGTGAGTACGTAAACACGCTACTGAGTAAATGTTAGGGCTTGTCCCCGGACATCCGTGTTGAGTTGCCCGTGGTCGTACACCACTTGCCCACCCACGATCGTGACAACCGGAAAACCCGTCAATTCCCAGCCCTCAAATGGACTCCAGCCACACTTGGTCATCAGGTCTTCCCGCTTCACCGGGCGATAGGTGTCGAGATCGACTAGAACTAAATCAGCGTCATAGCCTGGTGCAATTTTGCCTTTATTGGGAATGCCATAGGCCTTGGCCACCGCTGTAGACATCCAGTTGGATACCTGCGCCACCGTACAGCGCCCCTGCATCGCCTGGGTCAACATCACAGGCAGCGAGGTTTCCACACCAGGCATTCCGGAAGGAGTATTGGGGTAGCCTTTCGCTTTTTCCTCTAGCGTGTGCGGAGCATGATCGGTGGCAATGAAGTCAATCACACCATCGCGTAGGGCTTGCCACAGCACTTCGTTATCGTGGGGCGATCGCAATGGCGGGTTCATCTGGGCCAAGGTGCCGATCGTTTCATAGGCGCTAGTGTTAAGGACTAAGTGCTGCGGTGTGACTTCTGCTGTCACCCAAGCGGGCTTGTCTTGGCGCAACAGGTCAGCTTCTTCAGCCGTGGACATGTGCAAAATGTGCAGCCGTCGCTGGTATTTCTTTGAAAGTTTGAGCGCTAACTGCGTCGCTTGCAAGGCCGCCTGATTGTCTTGAATTTGGGAATGAATTGCCGGATCGGTAATCCCTGCAAACTGTTCGCGCCGTTGGCGAATGCGCGCTTGATCTTCAGCATGAACTGCAATCAGCCGTTTCCCCTTGGAAAAAATCCGCTCTAGGGCTTCATCTTGATCCACTAAAAGTGCTCCATGCATCGATCCCATAAAAATTTTGATGCCCGGTGTTGGGTTAGCTTCCAGCAAATCGGGCAGTGCTTCTGCCGTTGCACCCATAAAGAAACCATAGTTAACCAGACATTTTTCCGATGCTCGGCGCAGCTTATCGTCCAGGGCTGCCTGGGTTGTGGTCAACGGCTTTGTATTGGGCATTTCCAAAAACGACGTAACGCCGCCTTTGGCACAGGCGCAACTGGCAGTAAACAAGTCCTCCTTATATTCCAATCCTGGCTCGCGGAAATGCACCTGTGGATCGATAACACCGGGCAACAACGTCAGCCCGTGTCCGTCAATCTCTCTACTGTTTGCCGTTTGACTGTCTGCCACTGGAAGTTGGGGAGCCACTTGCACGATTTGACGATCGCGAATTTCCACATCTCCTACCAAAAAATCGCCCGTTGGCATCAGAATCCGGGCCTGACGAATGTATAGGGAAGGAAGAGAATCAGCCATAATAGATAGAACTCAAGGAGCGTATCTCTATCCTATGCTGTTAGTCCTCCATTCTTCCGATTCTGAGGTATGCTTCGATGGAACTGGGTTCACGTCATCAAACGATAGAAAACAGTCGTCTTCCACGAGCCGGCCGGGTCAGTGCACCAATAGGTTCCATAGAATTGCATAGACTAGAATTTTGCTGATGAACTTGCGCCGATCGTTCGTGGTTGCTTTGATTAAGATCTGAAATAGTCAGTGCCCAATTTGTGTCAGATGCTGCATTATCCAGCGTGCTCAATGTCCACCCCCTAGAATGGGGCTGATCTCTGAAAACACCCCATGCCGATTAACCCAAATCAAAAACCGTCTTCTCCAAAACCTGACGATTCTCGTTCTGCTAGACCTGCCAACCCAATGAGCCAACCCAATAGTGCCGATCGTCCACCTGCTGTTGCTCAACACAATCAGCCGCCCAAGCATACCGAAAACCCGTGGACTGAAGCGTTAAAAACGATCGGACTCAGTTTGGTGTTAGCGCTTGGAATTCGGCATTTTGTAGCAGAGGCCCGCTACATTCCCTCCGAGTCGATGGTTCCTACCTTAGAAGTCAACGATCGGCTGATTGTGGAAAAAATTAGCTATCTGTTCAACCCACCGCAGCGGTATGACATCATTGTCTTCATTCCCCCTGAAGCAGCAGGACAAGCATGTTTAGGCTTGGCAAGCCCAGGAGGCAGAATTAAAGATGCCTTTATTAAGCGCGTAATCGGGTTGCCCGGTGAAGAAATTGCAGTGAGAAATGGGCAAGTTTTTGTCAATGGTCAACCGCTGCAAGAAAATTACATCAGCGCCCCTCCTAACTATCAATGGGGACCCCAAGTCATCGATGATAACTCGTATCTAGTACTCGGCGATAACCGCAACAATAGCTGCGATGGTCACTTTTGGGGGCCGGTTCCCCGCGAAAATATTATTGGTCGGGCTGTCTTTCGGTTTTGGCCGCCTGGACGAGTTGGCGGCATTAGCCCTCAAACTCCTTGACTGTAAGCGGTTTAGCATTGAGATTTTGGATTAAGATCTTTGAGGCGTTTGTCAGAGGACAGTAGACTTGGCTCGCTTGCCTCTCAGCCACTTCATCATTCAATTTCTTAAGTAGGTAAAAGATCTCACTATGCTACGTTTTCGGTCTCTCTTGGCTGCGGTTTTAACAGTTACCCTTGCCTTTCTTCTGTGCAGTGGCACTCCAGCCTTGGCCGCTAAGGCCACGAAAGCTCCTAGCTATACTCCGGCGCAACTTGAACAAATCCAGCGATATGCAACCAGTGTGGAAGAATTGCAAAATCGCATGGTCGAAATTCCAACCTTGATTCAACAGCAACGCTGGGTAGATCTGAAGACCTTCATCCATGGACCGCTGGGAGAATTGCGCATCCGTATGGCCAGATTGGCTCGCTCCTTAGCACCGCAATCGCAAAAAGTGGCTCAACAGCGAGCTAAAGATGTATTTGAGCATTTAGTGGCGATCGATGAAGCGGCGGATTTAGGCGATGCAACCAAGGCATTTCGCAACTATAACGAGGCTTTGAAAGATTTAGATGCATTTTTTAGCCTGTTACCTTCTTAAATGGACTAGGGTACTAGGGTAGGAGTAGTCCAGTTAGCCATCAAGTCGGTTCCGTCGTCTACATAACCCTACCCTTATAGAAGAGACTTCATGACGAAGGTTACTATTGTAGGCTGTGGGGTAGTAGGAGCGACGATCGCCTACGAACTCAGCCGGATTCCTGACTTGCAAGTGACGGTTCTCGATCGTCAACCGCCAGCCCAAGCAGCCACCGGAGCCGCTTTGGGAGTGCTGATGGGAGCCATCAGCCAAAAAACAAAGGGTCGAGCCTGGCTCATGCGTCAAGCGAGTCTCCAGCGCTATGAAACGCTGATTCCGGAGCTGGTGGCCACGACAGGGCAAGCCATTCCCTGGAATCGACAGGGCATTGTGCTACTGTGTTTTGAACCAGATAGTCGCTCGCGCTGGCAGTCTTTGGTCGATCTGCGCCGAAGTCAGGGTTGGGAATTGGAGCTTTGGACCGCAGAACAAGTTCGATCGCACTGTCCCCAACTTGATCCACCCCGGTTAGCACTGGCAGTCTACTCACCTCACGATCGCCAAGTCGATCCCACAGCCTTAACCTTGGCACTGGTACAAGCCGCCCAGAAAAACGGAGTTGTGTTTCATTTTGATTGCGAGGTTACAGGGTTTGAGTGTGCGCAGCAGGACACCGATGCCGGTCAAACGTGTCACCACATCTTAACCACTACGCAGTCGATCGCTACCGATTGGGTGGTGGTGTCTGCTGGCTTAGGATCAACGCCTTTAACAGAAACGGCAAAGCATCCGATTCCCATTCGTCCCGTTCTAGGACAAGCCTTAGAAGTGCAATTAGACCACCCTTTGGGTCATGCCCAATTTCAACCTGTGATTACAGGCGAGGACGTGCATATCGTGCCGTTGATGGGCAACCACTCAGAAAGACGCTATTGGATTGGAGCCACCGTTGAATTTCCTGCCACTGTCGATACCGACGAGATTGCAGCCAACTCCGATCGCCTACAAGAAATTTGGCAAGCCGCCATGGCTTTCTGTCCTGCCCTCCAGCATGCAACCATCTGCAAAACCTGGTCAGGCTTACGCCCCCGCCCCAGCGATCGAGCCGCTCCGGTCATTGAGCGACTCAATCGCTATCGCAATGTTTTAGTAGCAACCGGACATTACCGCAACGGCGTACTACTCGCTCCAGCTACAGCCCTAGCAATTCGAGAAACAATCTTAGGTGGTGCAAAAGAGGGAATAGAAGAAACCTAGAAGCAGGATAGAAGCATGATCTAAAGACAAAGAGCCTCTAGCCCTCTGACTCCCCCGACTCCCTATCCCCAATTCCTTCCATCTAGCGATAATACCGCCGATAATTGACTTGTGCTCTAAAACCAACCCCTTCTAGTAAATCTACTGTGCGAGCGGCTGTGGCATAGTCGTCAAACTGTCCAGCATTAATGAAACTACCTGCTAGCGTCGCATCAGGGAAGGCGGTGGGCACATATCGCCGTACTTGCGTTAAACTTTCTGGAGTGCCGTTAGGAACGACCACCACGTATTGTCCCCCTGTATAGGCACGGGACGGAAAGCGATTGCCAAATTGATTAATGCGATTGGGCGGATAGCAAGGGAACCCTTCTTCGCAATCGTCGCTGCTGCGGCGTTCGTCATAATAGCCGTCATAATCTCCTGAGGCGCAGGGGTCGGCACATGGATCAATGCAAGGATCGGTACAGACATCGGCAATGGGTTGATGCCCAGAACATCTGCCGCCAAACAGCGCGCTCAAGGTTTGTGGCCCAGCAATGCCATCTACATGTAGACCACAGGCTCGTTGAAAAGCAGCTACTGCTGAAGCCGTCTGCCGTCCAAATAGTCCATCCACATGAATTCCGAGCGCTGCTTGCAGACGAGCGACTTCCGGTCCTGCCGAGCCAAGTTTGAGTACGCCTCTTGCCACTGCTTCCGGCGTAATGCTAAGCACAGCTACGATCGCCGCGATGCACATTGCCCCCTTCCAGAGTACGCTTGACAATTTCCCGCGCTGCGAATTAAATGGCTTCAGTTTAGGAGGTACTCCTGAGTCTCCACTGTGAAAAGCGGAGGATACAAATCTCAGCGATTTCATAGTTTTCTCGCTTCCTTTACTTAAGGTTCATGCCTGTCAAAACGTTCAATTAACCGCCAGGTAGGAAGTTAAGAGGCTCAAAGGGTTCAAGGCAGAAGCTTGATCTGATCCATCAAGCTTTTGCCTTTTGTAGGTTCTAACGAATTAGAATCATGGTTGGTTGATTTGCCTCCTCCTCTGTTGACTGACGATCGGAATGAGAGGATGCCATAGATTTACTTTATTTAATTTTTATTTTCTCCTGGAAATTCTCAATACGCTAGATGCAGCAAGATTGAGAAGCTGCGATATAATACGGTGCCCTACTATATGTAGAGGTGACTAACCGCAAAAATCCGGAAGTAATAGCTATCCTTAGCGTTATTGATTTTTTTTGCAAAAAATATAATTTATTAGCGGCCGCATCACTGCACGCTAGAACAGTTTTGGTTAAAACAGTTCTCAAACTTTTTCGCAAACGCTAAGATTCAAGTGCTCAATCGAGCGATGAGGCAGGTGAAATGGTCGATCGACTCGGGGAATGACGAGGACGAGTTGGAGTCTGCTGATTGCGATTGCGATCGGCTCTACGCGGTGATGCAGAAAATTCGGTTGACACAGGGATGTCAGACTCCACCGGAGCAATTCCAGTCTCAAGAAGAGGAAGGTTTGTTGGCTGCCATGGGGACGAACGAAGCGTGACATCGGCTGAATCCAGCATTTGAGCTAATTGGGCCCGCTGTTGCAGGGTTTGGGTCGCAGACATCAAATTGCTGAGATTATTAATCAAATCGCGCACATCATCCCGAAAATTGGGATCACCCGTCAATTCATCTAAATCTGCCGTAATTTTTTGCACATTTTGAAACGTGGCGCGGGCCGAATCAAGGGTTTGTTGCAGCAGCAGTAGATTTTCGGAACTGCCTACGGCTTCGGTTAGGTTGCGCAAATTCGTTGACGCTTCGGCCGCATTGATCGACAACGATTCTAGATTAGTGACGAATCCGCCTTCTTCTAGCATGGGCGACAAACTACCTAAAATTGTTTGCAGTTCTTGCGTGGTGCCGTTGATATTGTCCAGGGTACTGATGAGAACGGTACGGTTACTGGTAATTAATTCATCAACTTGAGCGGCTGTCAGAGCGATCGTATCAGCAGCGCGTCCCACCGAGGCTACGCTACCATTGGCTGTATCCGACAGTTGCCCTAACTCCTGCCTCACCACTTGAGACAAGCTAGACACCTCGCGAGACAACTCAGCCACACCATCGGCTGCGTCGGCCGAGTTGCGCGTTAACGTGCGAATCTCACCGACAATTTCAGGATTGGAGAATAAATTGGTGAAGCGGGTGATGGAACCAATCAGTTCACTGAAATTCACACCCGACAATCCTTCTAGTCGATCGCCATTACAAATCACTGTGCTACTGTCGCAGGTATCGGACAAAGGATTGCTCGCCACCATATCGGGGGGCAAACTAACCTGCGGCTCAATGTCAATGTAGGTTTCGCCAATCAAGCCTGTTTGAATCACCTGAATGATGGAGTTTTGAGGAATCAGTAAGGTGGCTGGTTTGACTTCTACATCCACCGCCACAATGTTGGCAGCGGGACGTACAGCCACCGTTCTGCCCACGGCCACGCCACGATACCGCACCGGGGCCCCCAATTCCATTCCAGCGATATTTGTGAATTCGATCGTGAAACGGTAGCCCCGTCGATTCAAATCAAAGCCTCGAATCCAGAGGATGAGTCCGCCGAATAGCGTCAATCCCAACAAAAACAATAACCCAACTGAGCCTTCTCGAATCGTTCGCGATCGCATGATTTCCCCTTTCCTCTAGCTCATCACTTGAATAGGCCCCTCCACGCTGCCACTGAAGAATTGTTGAACGGCAGGATCATCTGTTGTATCAACATCCTCGACTTGCCCTTGCCACTTCACTTTACCTTGGTAAAGAAACACGATGCGATCGGTCGCGCGACGAATGGTGCTGTGTTGATGCGTCACAATCGCATACGTACCGCAGCCGCCTTGCCGATGTTGCAGATCGCGAATCAGGTCTTCAATAATGGTAGAGGCGATTGGATCGAGTCCGGCCGTTGGCTCATCATAGAGCAAAACTTCCGGATTCTCAGCCGGATTCTCTGGGTTTTCCATGATGGCGCGGGCCAAACTCACTCGCTTTCGCATTCCTCCCGATAATTCTGCTGGATAGAGATGCCCTGTTCCCGGTAGTCCTACCATTTCCAATTTGTCTTCCACTAGTTGTCGAATTCGATGGCGGGGCAAATGAGAATGTTGATAGAGCAGAAACCCGACATTTTCATCCACCGTTAAGGAATCAAACAGCGCAGAATTTTGAAAGACCAAACTGATGCCAAGGCTTCCTCGACTGTCTTCTACCAACCCTCGGCGCAACTGTCCCCGAAGGTAGATTTCCCCTGAATCAGGTTCCAACAATCCAGCCATGACCCGCAAGATTGTGGATTTTCCTGTACCCGATGGGCCAATGATTCCCAGCGCTTCACCTCGATAGATCGTTAGATTGACTTGATCTAACACAACATTGTTCCCGAAGGCTTTGCTTACATCCCTCAGTTCAATTAGTGGTTCGGCCATAAATTTTAGATGGAGATGAACAGGCTAAAGGTGCGGCGCAGCCCATCATGAGGCGGTTTTAGCATCGATCGACGAGATCTTTTACAAGAAACAGATGAATGCATAGGTTCAGTTGTAGCTTAGATTGGTATTCTTTTGCTTGGGTTGAGATACCTAGCAGTTGCTTGAAAAGATAGTAGGCATGGCTAATCGAGATACTGAATCTGACCAGATCCCCTCACCCTGGACCTCTCCGAACACGGTGGAGAAGCGATCCGGCTCTCTGCTCCCTCCGGAGAAGAGCTAGAGATGAGGGCAACTCCAACTTGAATTCAGCCACGCCAAAGATTAATTATTCTGCTACAGTTCATAGCTCTACTCTCGAACCCCCATTCCCCCCACCTGCGCTGATTTACTGAAGAGTTGCTAAAGTTACTCAGATGTTCTGGAAAGAAGTTAATTCTCCAGATATATACGTAGTGAACGGTTAGGATCGATCACTTTTAGATCACTTCACGTTGAGACTTTGATGACCAGATTCCTTAAACCAGGCTCAACCGTCAACCCTTCTACGCTTTCATCCCTCATCCGCTATGTCAAACGGTCTTATTAAACAAGCTCTAGCTGTCCTTAAACAAGAGTCTCGCTCCCGAACTCCTCATCGCGTTAATCGTTGGTTTAAGTGGCTAGCCCCCGGATTACTCATCAAGCGATGGCTGTTGATAAGTGCGGTAGGATTTGTGTTTGTGGGGTTAGGTCTGGCAATTTGGTCAAACCTGACCCCGATTTTCTATCTCAGTGAACTAATTCGCTATTTGCTGCGAGAACTGACTGAACTATTGCCCAATTATGTCAGCGGGCCGATCGCCGTTATTGCTGGATTGTTGCTAATTTTTTGGGGACAGACCCGCAGCCTTGGGGCCATTACCGAAGTCCTCATGCCGGAGGGTGATGAAGAACTAGTCGATCGCCTCATGGCCCATCGTCGGTTGCATCGCGGCCCCAAAATTGTGGTGCTGGGTGGTGGCACTGGGCTTTCCACATTGCTGCGTGGACTGAAAACCTACAGTGCTAATATTACGGCGATTGTCACGGTAGCGGATGATGGTGGGTCATCAGGACGCTTGCGGCGAGAAATCGGCGTGTTGCCACCGGGCGATATTCGCAACTGCTTGGCAGCACTAGCCGATGAAGAAAAATTGCTGACGGAACTGTTTCAATATCGGTTTCGAGCGGGTGAGGGGCTGAACGGCCATAGCTTTGGCAACTTGTTTTTGACGGTGATGAGTGAAGTAACGGGCGATCTGGAGCAAGCGATCGCCGCGAGTTCAAAAGTCCTGGCAATTCGTGGTCAAGTCTTGCCCTCTACCCTTACCGACATGCGGCTGTGGGCCGAACTGGCAGATGGACGCATTATCGAAGGAGAATCCAACATTACCAAAGCGGCTGGCAAAATTGTACGCATTGGTTGCACACCGACCAATCCACCAGCCCTCCCCAAAGCCCTGCAAGCCATTGCTGAAGCTGATTATATTGTTATCGGCCCTGGTTCGCTTTATACCAGCATTATTCCGAATCTATTGGTTCCAGACATTGCTGCCGCGATCGCTCGCCGCAAAGTTCCACGGGTGTATGTCTGCAACATCATGACGCAACCGGGTGAAACCGATGGCTTTACGGTCTCAGATCACATCCGTACAATTGATGAAGTTTGCGGTGCCCAATTGTTTGATGTGGTGCTGGTACAGAAAACCTCTCCATCTGCCCAGTCCCTCATTCGCTATGCTCAAGAAGGCTCCCATCCAGTCTATTTTGATCGGGAAGCAGTGGGCTTGTTAGGACGACGGGCTATTGTGGCCAATGTCATGGATGAAGATGAACAAGGATTGCTGCGGCATAGCTCTGAGCGCTTAGCCCGAATTTTGCTGCGTTGGTACACTCGAACTCAAGGGTTGTAGTATCAGTGAATGGGCAAAAGTGAACGGGCAAATGAGTTGACGAGGGATGGGTAGTGACCCTGATTCATCAATTTCAATAGCAGCGCGTAAAATGGAAGCCTGATTCTGGCATTAGGGATGGTCAAGGTAGTATGGGCTGTTTACAAGCCGAGCAAAACTGGTAGGTGGAAAGAAGGTTGAGAAAATAAGGTTAAAAATTATGTCTGAGGCGTTGTTGCGATCGTTGGTTTGGATGGATTATCGCCTAGCGGTCTTGTTTACAGTGATTTTTCCGCTGGTTTTGCTGATTTGGGCCCTTGTGAAACGGGCAGAAGCGATGCAGCGGCTGCTGATTATCTACTGGCGTGTGGCCAGTTTACTCGCTATTACTATCTATCTGATGATTGGTGGATTTCCATTTAGCTTTATTCCAGCCGTGGCGGCCCGGGTGCTGATTCCGATCGGGCTATGGTTTTGGGTAGATCTCAACGAAGAAATTGACGATCAACGCCGCACTCCGCTGAAGCTAGCGTTCACCTCGTGGCGATGGGCGGTTACGGTCTACTGTGTGTTAGGTGTGTTGGCGACCCTTCCATTTCTTCAGTGCGCCTTTTCTACCGAAACGTTTGCCTCACCGTTTTGTCAAGTGTGGCTGGAGGCACCAATCGGCTTCAAGAATTTCTTCCATCCCAAAGTCAATAATGAAGGCTTTTTAGGGTTTCTCGGAATTGTAGGATTAATTATCTATGTCCTCTACCTGTCCTATTTTGTGGTCTTCCGGTTAGGCAAGCAAGGACGCACAGCGGTAGAGCAGTAGTTGATAGTTGAGCGTTGAGCGTTCGAATGAGGGGTTAGCAATGGGGAGAGAGACTGATGAACAGGTCGATCGGATTTCGCTTAGAGCAATACACGCTGAAGCGCCCGCAAGAAGTGCTGTTGGTGACGGCTGAAATAGCGGGTGAACGAGATCAGGTGGCCATTTTTCGTGGGTTTTCCAGTTCACTGATGCGCTCTACCCACCCCGACCCGGATGTGCCCGTTCTACCGGAAGAAGCCCAAATTGTGACCATCGATCGGTTGCAGAGTCCTTATAATCCTGCCTCGCCTCGCTATATCCAACAAGGTTTGTCATTAGAAGAGATGCAAACACTTTTAGCAGAGGTGCAGGTTTAAAAGAGCAAATTTGAACGAGATCGGCTGACAAACCTGTCTTTGGCGAGAGAACTATCTCAGGAATTTTGCGTACACTATCAAACAGATTGCACGCTAAGCTGCAAAGATTAAATTTTGTTTAATTTGTAGCAGTTTCGGAACTCATCGCCGATTGCTTAATTGACAGAAATAGCACCTCCCTGTAATGGATTCCGTAACAGTTGATTGTGCGCTTTGCGGATAACCGTGTTATGCTCCGCTGTGAGTGTGATGTATGGAGTGAAAAAACAATATGGTGTTGTCTTCTGTGCCGCCGACTGAGACGGCGATCGCTGCGCCTCAAACCCACTCGAAGCCGGTGCGCTCGAATCCTGTTTCACCGAACTCGATTCAGCCCAGTTGGGGAGTTGTGTCATTGCCCTCGACTCGTTTATTTGGAACCGATGGCATTCGGGGACGGGTTGGCGATCTCTTGACCGCTCCACTAGCGCTACAGGTTGGCTTTTGGGCAGGACAGGTGCTTCGGCGGCATCATGGTGAGGCTGGCGCAATTGTAATGGGTCAAGACTCGCGCAATTCTAGCGATATGCTAGCGATGGCTCTGTCGGCTGGGCTAACGGCAGCAGGATTAGAAGTGTGGAATGTGGGTTTGTGTCCTACACCAGCGGTTGCTCATTTAACGAGTACAACCCCTGGGGCGATCGGGGGAGTGATGATTTCGGCTAGTCACAATCCTCCTGAAGACAATGGCATCAAATTCTTTAACGCAACCGGAGCTAAACTTTCTCCAGAATTGCAATCCGACATGGAAGCAGCCCTACGTGGTAACTTTTCAGACTACAAACCCATTTCGGCAAGTTGGGGACAGCAGCAGCATCGCGCCGATCTAGTGGCAAACTACCTCGAATCGCTTCAGCGACCCCTATTGCCCCAGCTAACGCTAAGTGGGTTGCGTATAGTTCTGGATCTAGCTTGGGGAGCCGCGACTTACATTGCTCCAAGGGTATTTACTGAAATGGGTGCCGAAGTCATCTGCTTGCACGATCGAGCGGATGGCGATCGAATCAATGTCAACTGTGGTTCCACCCATCCACAACACTTGCAGGCAACGGTTCAAGCCTGTGGAGCCGATATAGGATTTGCATTTGATGGCGATGCCGATCGGGTTATTGCTGTGGATGGACAAGGACGATTGGTAGATGGGGATTACATTCTTTACCTGTGGGGGCAAGCCCTGAAGCGAACCAACCAACTCCCCGACAACTTGATTGTGTCAACCGTGATGGCCAACCTTGGCTTTGAACGAGCTTGGCAGCGGCAGGGTGGCACTCTGATTCGGACAGCCGTGGGCGATCAATATGTTCATGCCGAAATGCAACGCCGAGGCGCAAAGCTGGGCGGCGAGCAGTCTGGACATATCCTCTGTCCCCATTATGGGGTGTCGGGTGATGGTTTATTAACGGCGCTACACTTGGCTGCGCTGGTTCAGCAAACAGGCACTAGCCTAGCTGAGTTAGTCAATCAAAGCTTTCAAACCTATCCCCAAATTCTACGCAATGTGCGCGTAGACGATCGTGAACGGCGGCTGAACTGGCAACAGAGCGATCGCTTACAGCAAGCGATCGCTGATGCAGAAGCAGCGATGGGCGATCAGGGACGAGTATTAGTTCGTGCCTCTGGAACAGAACCCCTCATTCGCGTCATGGTAGAAGCCGTGAGTGCTGAACTAACCCATTATTGGACTGAGAGTTTAGTGCTGGCGGTGCAGCGGTACGTCGGTTAGGACGTTGGGGGTTGGGAGTTAAAGGTCAGGGAATTCGATAGTTTTTGAAATTGCCCGCCTTTCCCAACCTCTGCTTCCTTATGCCCGTTCTCTATCCGGTTGCACCGTATGCCCGACCCCTCTCAATCTCTTCTTGGCAAGGAGAGGAGCCGGTGGCGGTGGGGTGAATGCCATGCCGCATGACAACGAATGGGGATTAAACAAACGTAGCTAGAGCGCTTAGAACGACCTTGCTTCATCTACCCTTGATCTATTCTTTTGCTGGAACAACACGATCGAGTAGAATAACTCTCCGTGTACCTGATTGTGATTTTCTATGCTGACAGCCAACCAGCTTAACAATGCGTTGACGCTGTTTTTTAGCCTAATGGTGGAAGCTATCCCCTTTTTGCTGCTCGGGGTGCTATTTTCTAGTGCTTTGTTGCTGTTTGTAGACGAGCGCAAATTGGTGGCAGCAGTTCCACGGCATCCTTTACTGGCAGCGTTGGCTGGTAGTTTAATTGGCTGCCTGTTTCCAGTTTGCGAATGTGGCAATGTGCCAGTGGCGCGGCGGCTGATCGTGCAAGGGGCCCCGTCGTCAATGGCGATCGGGTTTTTGTTGGCGGCTCCCACTGTGAATCCAATCGTGTTTTGGGCAACCTGGACGGCCTTTCGCGATCAGCCCGAAGTGGTATTTCTGCGAGTTGGCTTTACGTTGCTGATTGCCTCAATTGTAGGGTGGGTGTTTAGTACTCAGGCTGATTTGCGGCCGCTGTTGCAGCCAACGGTGACGCGAGCCATGCCCTCTCAATCAACTCAGGCGCGTTCCTCCTCAACTCGAAGCCATGGTAACGGCGCGACGACTGATTCAGACTTGGCGCTGCTGCAATCCGGTACGTTTCTGCTGGGAACCGGAACACAACCGCAGCGGTTGGATGACCCAGCTATGTTATCCACTAATCTGGCCTTGTCGCGCCCGTGGACAGATCGCCTGCCGCTGATGCTCGACAATGTTGTGCAAGAACTGCGGGAGTTAGGCGGGGTGCTGATTCTGGGAGCCGCAATCGCATCCATCATTCAAATTGCGGCCCCTCGCGAAGTGATTCTGGGATTGGGGCAAAACACCATCACCTCGATTTTGGCGATGATGTTGCTGGCCTGTGTTGTGTCCATTTGCTCGACCGTTGATTCATTCTTTGCCCTATCGTTTGCTTCTACTTTCACCACAGGCTCCCTATTGGCGTTCTTAGTCTTTGGGCCTATGATTGACCTGAAGAATATTGCCCTACTGTGGTCGGTGTTCCGAGCTAGAGCTATTATTTATCTGTTTGTTTTGGCTGCGCAATTAACCTTCCTGTTGTCTTTACTGGTGAATCTGTATATTTAGTTAACCAATCCGCTGATTCCTTATTGATTAGTGTTTCGTTCCTCAGTGATTATGCTCCTCGCTGTCGTGGCTTCAATGTCGCGATTGATGCGATTGATTTAGGCGATTGATTCCCTGGTGCTGCAATGACCGTTAAACCCAGTAAATCTAAGTTGACTATTTCCCAACGACGACGTGCCAGAAAAGCCAATGCGAAGAAGCGGAACCTGGCTTGGCTGCAACCGCTCATCGATATTCTGGCGATCGCTGCGTGGGGGGTATTGTTGCTGCGGTACTGGCTCACCGACAAAATTAACATCTTGCTGCATCCCGATTATGTGTGGCTAGCCTATTCGGCTGGCTTTTTCCTGTTGGGGTTGGCTGCTTTAAAGAGCGTGCAATGGCTACGGCAGAAGAAACAAGGGCAATCCTCGACAACCCCGCCCCATTTTTCGCTGTTTCCGCCTGGTTGGAGCAGCACCTTGTTATTCGCCGTGGCGCTGTTTGGGTTTTACTTTACCCCACAACCGTTTGCCAGTGATGTGGCGTTGAATCGGGGAGTGACTGAATCCCTGACTATGACTCGATCGCAACCGCAAGCCTTCCGATCGGCCACTGCCCCCGAAGAGCGATCGCTGGTGGAATGGATTCGCACACTGAATGTTTACCCGGAACCCGATGCCTATACAGGGCAGAGAGCCAATGTAGAAGGGTTTGTCATTCACTCCAATGAGATTCCTGACAATTACCTGGTAATTGCACGCTTTGTTATCACTTGCTGTGCAGCCGATGTCTATCCAGTGGGACTACCTGTGAAGTTGCCAGCGGGCGATCGATCGGCCCATCCGCCTGATCAATGGCTGCGCGTTGAAGGTCAAATGATCACAGAAACCCTTAAGAACAAGCGGCAACTGGTGATTGACGCCACAAGCTTGACGGAAATTCCGGAGCCAGACACTCCGTATGATTACTAACGAATAAACAAAACAGGAGTAGGAATGCCTACTCCTGTTAATGCTCACGATGGAGCGCGCTTTTATCTACTTCGCAGAACACCAAACGCATTCCGGGCTATTCAAGAAGCTATTCAAGAAATAATCGCTTGGTTACGGGTTTGCTCTTTTAAACATGCGTGATTTCACGCCGTCGCTGTCTGCGATGTTGTTTGATGAGCAGATATCCCGCCACCAACCAAAACAGCAAGAGTCCGCCCGTGAGCAACAGCACTGGAATAAGCCCAAATTGATTGACTAATGCCGGAGC
The DNA here is from genome assembly GCF_026802175.1 of Thermocoleostomius sinensis A174. NCBI lineage: Bacteria > Bacillati > Cyanobacteriota > Cyanophyceae > Oculatellales > Oculatellaceae > Thermocoleostomius > Thermocoleostomius sinensis. The sequence continues at coordinate 1,905,557 of NZ_CP113797.1, forward strand.
CGCCGCCGTAAATAGTCCGCCTCCGACGATCGGCTCAAAGAAAAGCTGCTTGTAAGCAAAACTTTCAAACGCGCCAGAGCGATTGTCAGGATCAACCATCCGCAACAGCAAAATCCCCGTGGCCGTTACGCCCATTGACTGACCCATATCGCCAATGCCCTTCTCAAACCAGTAGTCGGGAAAAATCCGAGGCGCAAACCATAAGAAAATCAGCACATTCCAGAGAATGCCTAGCACGCTTAATGTCAAAAACGTGCCCAAGTTGCCACCAATGACCGTCAGCGAGATTGATGCCAACGCCGTAATCACCACCACATCCAATGACACACCAGCAATACTTTTCATCAGGGGTTTGATGACCAATGGATGCAACCGCAAGCGCTCTAGGACGAGTTGCACAATGATGCCGCCGATCAGCGCCATGGGAAAAAGCGGCACAAACGACATAATTTCAAACCCAGTTTGTCCCCACGTTGCTGCCTCCAATAGCTTCAGTCCTTCTAAGATTAACCAACCGATAGCGACTGCCAGACCGACTAGCCCAAAGTTAATCGACAGCGGATCAATCAACAGGTTGTGCATCAGCCGTGCTCGCCGCCGTTGAAATTCGGGAGGTTCGGGTTCGCTTTCAGTCAATTCAGGAAATTCACCCGGGTCTTCCACCGTTTGTGGCATCGATCGAATATATCCTTTGCGCCGGGCCCAATCGGCCAACGCCGTCCCGCAAACGATTCCAGACACAATACCCACTGTGGCCAGCCCCAACGCCAGATCCGGCCCATCGTCAAAGCCTAAGCTTCGCAAGGTATCGGCCATGCCCCCGGCTGTCCCGTGACCGCCTTCAAACCCAATTTCAATTAAGCAAGACGCGATCGGATTGGCTCCAAACAGCGGTATTAAAATCAGCAGTGTGGCTAAAATTCCAATCACGTATTGCCCCCAGGCTAAGGTTTGTCCAAAGACCACTTGAGGAGCCGCCTTGCGCCAGATTTCGCGAGGTCCGGGGATTGTTTCTCCGAGAAACAACGCAGCAAAGACAATATTGATAAAAATGCTGGGAGATTGCGACCAAACCGTTCGCATGGCTTCGGGAAAGGTGCCTTGTGCCAAAGGAGCGTCAGGCCCAGCCAGTGCTGAGACAATCGCACCAAGCACTTGCGGTCCCAATAGCAGTGCCAGCACCCCAGCCACGATCGATTCTGGCAGATATAAGCGCTGAATCCAAGGAGATTTTTGTTTGATATAGCGACCCACCAACACCAAGATTGCGATGGTGATGAATGCAAAGAAAACGTCTCTTAAGTTAAACACGGGAATCCTCGCATTGTAATGCAAAGTTGTAACGTACAACCGCACGATCAGGTTGCTTGGTGGCGATTGGGTGGTTGTACCGCTTCACGCCACCAAACTCGTTATCGCGTGCGGTAGCTACTACCAAGTTCTGGAATGGGAGTTTTAAGAGATGGTTTGAAATAGAATCAGTAGCTCAAACCACTATTTAGGAGGAACTCACTAAATAGAGAATAGAAATTAGAATCCTAAGCAGCGTTGCAAGTTGCTTCAAGCGTGAGGGCTTTTGATACTAAGCCGCCTGTAACTGACAGCTTTTTAGCCTTAATAAATCAAGCCGCCGCGTCTCTTGCCTACGCACCGTGCCTAGCACCTTAGTATGGTGCACAGTTGCTATCGTGCGTAACGTTGGTATTCCTTTTTAAAGTCTATAACCGCAACTTATTTATTTTGCAGTAGCAATTATGACAGACTATGAAGTGCGGTTTATACCTTCCTCGCTGACCAAGCTGCTGTCGATGGGCAACTAGCATCATGGGCAATTGTTCTTAAGTGCTATGTAACCGCATTGGCTGCTGCAATTTGATTGACTGCTGCAATTTGCGTGTGCTTCCTTGCTCAGTTTAGTAGCCGCTCAATTTTCCTCGGCGCTTGGTTTCTCGTTCGGCTAGGCGAAACAGCAATAAGCCCACCCCTAAATAAAATGCGCCATTTAGAAAAGCGATCGTCAGCGTCACTGGATTCAACGCATTGCCGCGGGCCATGACATCGCGCAATAAGCCCACACTTGGCGTCATTGGCAGCAGATAGCCAACCAAGCGGGCTGAACCTGTCCAAGTCTCTACCGGAGCCGTGAATAAAAACAGCAGCGCAAACTGAAAAATGCTGAGTAATTGCTGAACCTGCTTCAGCAACAGTGCCAACGACCCCATTGCAAACGCAACACCGTAGGCGGCTGATAGCACCGCTAGTAAAGGAGGCAAAAGGGACGGTGGGAAGGCCAGTTGACTGCCGGTTAGCACCATAATGATCAGCAAAATGCTGAGATTCATGCCTAGGTTGAGAAGAAGGCTAGCAATTGCTCGGGTAAGAAAGACTCGGGAGGCCCCATAGGGCGACAAAAAAAGCTGCTCGAGTGTGCCTGTTCGCGCCTCGTTTTGCAGCCCTCCGGCAATATCGCCCAAAATGAAAATCATGAGTGCCCACAGCACATAGCCAATAATGATGGCATCGAGGCGATCGCCAAACTGCACCTGTGGCCCAGCAATATACTGCACACTGAGAAACAACCCGTAGAAAATCACAGTCGTGCCAATGATGCCACCAATTACCTCCGATAGATAGCGGAGCAATTGAATCCAACTGCGTTTGAGTTCTGCCAGAAAAAGGCTCATGTGTTCTTTTCCTCCCTCACCAACTTGAGAAAAATATCTGTGAGGTTGGCTTGGTCTTTTTCCAAGCGAACGATTGGCAGGGGATTGAGAAGATCTAAGACTGGGTAAAGCAATTCCGGTTTAGGCAAATAGAGTCGGTGATGGTGAATGACGGCCCCTAGGGCGCGAAGTCGCTGCGATCGCTCCAAATCCAGCGCTTGTTCTAGTTCAACGGTATAGGCCGTACCGGAAAATTGGCGAATCAACTGAGCCGTGGGTTCTTCCACAATGATCTTGCCTTGATTCATAATGGCGACGCGATCGGACAATTCTTCGGCAATATGCAGTTGATGAGTAGTCAGCAGAATTGCTCGTCCCTCAGCAGCAATTTCCCGCACAAGCTGCTTGACGCTTTCGGTAGCTTCTACATCCAATCCCAATGTGGGTTCATCCAGCAACAGCAATTGTGGATCGTGAATCAGCGCTACAGCAATTGCCAGTTTTTGCTGCATACCGCGTGACAGGGTTTGCACTAGCGATCGGCGCTTCTCAACCAGTCCAAACCGCTCCAGCAACCTCTGCGACCGTTGCCGCGCGATTTTTGGCGATAGACCGCGCAACACGCCAAAATACTCTAAATTCTCTAGAGGATTGAGTCGCCAATACAGATTACGATTGCCTTCCAGCACAGCCCCCAACGATCGCAGCGCTTTTGGATCATGATGCGGATCGCGTCCGGCAATACGAACCTGTCCTGCATCTGGCAAAATTAATCCGGCCAGCATTTTAATAGTAGTGGTTTTGCCAGCGCCATTAGGACCTAAAAACGCTAGAACTTCTTGTTCAGCAATAGACAGCGATACGTTTTGAACCGCCGCGATCGATTTTCCTTGAGACCAATAAGACTTGCGCAGGTGGTGCGCTTCCAGCACCGTCATAGCCATGAGTTCGTAGCTTGAGGATGAATGCTCCTCTGTGAGGATAACAAACCTGACTTTACTTCTGCTCTTATCGGCGATTGGTTGGCTCTGGCGGCATCGGCCGACCTTGATAGGGCAACGGAATATATTGCACCGTGGGACGTCCAGATGAGGGTTGCGGATATAAATCCATCAAGTTGTAAATGGGTCTGGGCATACCAACACTAATGGGGAGTCCCAAGTCCTTTGCTTCTTCGACAGTGACCGGATAATCATGAGTGACGCGCCCAGTGGTCAGTGCTTCAATGATGCGATCGATGTTGCTAGGGTCAATTTTTTGCGTAGGAAAATTATCCTCTAGCAACGTGCGAACAAATCGCTGTACCTGGGCGATCGCCTTGCGGGCTAAATCGGCTGTAATCAGGGTTTGGTCATCTATTTCACTGATCGGCTTTTGCTCTACCACTGATAGCACACTGGCAGCGGCTACATTGCCCAACTGGGGGTCAACCGGGCCCAAGACAGCATTTTCATCCATGACAATTTCATCGGCCGCCATGGCTAACATCGTGCCACCGCTCATGGCATAGTGCGGCACAAAGACTGTCACTTTGGCGCGATGGCGCACCAGCGCCCTGGCAATTTGCTCGGTGGCTAGTACCAGTCCACCTGGTGTATGCAAGATCAGATCGATCGGCACATCCGCAGGGGTTAGCCGGATCGCTCGTAGTACCTGCTCTGAGTCTTCGATGCTGATATAACGGGAAAGGGGAATACCAAAGAGGCTGATAGACTCTTGCCGATGAATCAAAATAATGGCCCGGGTGCCGCGCTGTTGTTCAAACGATCGAATGGCAGCTACTCGACGAGATTCTACAATTCGACGTTGAATGATGGGCTGAAGCGACGAGATCACTAAAAAGATGCCAAAAATATCGAAGAAGCTCATACCAATTTCCCTGGAACAGCCGCTGAGATTACCAAGCGCTGCCCTTACCGTATCACAAACCATTCATGAAGCAGATCTACTCTTTGGTACTTCTCAAGTACAGCCATGACTCAATCGGCGGGGTGTCGCGACTATGGATGGCTCCGGTTACTCTCACGCTATTGTTTGATAAGGCGCAAATCTTCGTAGAGCGATCGTCAAGCAACCTGGAGCCGTCTACGATCGAACCGTTAAGGCAACGATTTCACTCCCAGCACTGAAAATTTCAAGCTCGAATGTTCTGGAACAGTTTAGAATTCAGAAGTCGGGACTCAAAACCATCTAGAGAGGCGTTCTCATAGTGATCGCATCCTGGATGACCTAAATGACTCCCTGATCAATCGGTTACTGAAATTCTTCTAGCGTTGGAGGATCTAGATTCTGTTTCCGGAGCAAAGACCTGTCAATGCGAAAACAATTCTGGTGGAGGGCTAATTCAATTTTTCCTCCCTCAGGAAAAATTGAGTTTCCTTCCAAACTATTTGCAGTAGACCCCGCTCGGAAGAGGTGGGCGATCGTCCTCACATTTCACATTAATGATCTCAAGCAAATGGATCTCAAGCACGAGATGCCATGATTGAATCAGGTCGATCGCTGCACAGATTATCCGTCCCCTTTCCTAGAATCTGCTACAGTAAATGGCCAATTGGAGGTGCAATCAACTGTACTTGAACAGACAATGACTCGCTGCTATTTTGTTGCACAAACGAATTACTGGAAGCGCGAGGCTGCAAGGCGCTCGGCTAGATGACGGACGTGAAATCACGGAATTCAGCGTAAGATGAAGTCTATTCAGGTAGAGATGACAAGCGATCTAATGAGGAATACGGTTATCTTGCAAAACCTCAGGGCGTTATTCTGCTGTCATTGTGGAAAAACTCAGTCTATTAAGATTAGCACTACATGGGATTAACATACCAGCGGATTTTGCTGAAGTTGAGTGGCGAAGCGCTCATGGGCGATCTTGCCTACGGAATTGACCCCGAGGTCGTTCGCAGCATTGCTCAAGAAATTACGGAGATTGTCGCGGAAGGTGTTGAAGTGGCGATCGTGGTGGGAGGCGGCAATATTTTTCGTGGCGTCAAGGGGGCTGCCTCTGGCATGGATCGAGCGACGGCCGACTACATCGGCATGATTGCCACCGTAATGAATGCAATGACCCTACAAGATGCGCTGGAACGTAATGATGTGCAAACCCGCGTTTTAACGGCGATTGAGATGCAGGAAGTAGCAGAACCGTACATTCGGCGGCGAGCAATTCGACATCTGGAAAAAGGACGAGTCGTGATTTTTGGCGCAGGGTCGGGCAATCCCTTTTTCACTACCGACACCACGGCTGCCTTGCGGGCCGCCGAGATCAACGCCGAAGTTGTGTTCAAGGCAACCAAAGTTGATGGCGTTTACGATGCCGATCCAAAGCTAAATCCAGAGGCAAGACGATTCCAAAGCCTCACCTATTCCTATGTGTTGACCCATGATTTGCGGGTGATGGACACGACGGCGATCGCTCTGTGTAAAGATAACAATATTCCCATCATCGTGTTCAACCTTTCGGTATCTGGCAACATTCGTCGGGCCGTTATGGGAGAATCGATAGGAACGATTGTAGGAGGCTCTTGTGAAATTATCTGAAGTTGAAAGTCATATGCAAAAGGCGGTGGAGGCAACCCAGCGTTCCTTCAACACCATTCGCACGGGACGAGCCAACGCTGCCATTCTCGATCGGGTGCAAGTGGAATATTATGGCACTCCTACGCCGCTGAAATCCTTGGCTGGCATCAGCACCCCTGACTCGACCACAATCACCATCCAACCGTATGATCGCTCGTCGCTTAACCTCATTGAAAAGGCAATTCTCACCTCAGATATTGGACTAACCCCCAGCAACGATGGCTCGATCATTCGGCTCAACATTCCACCGTTAACCAGCGATCGCCGCAAAGAGCTAGTGAAACAAGCGGCCAAAATGGCGGAAGAAGGCAAGGTTTCTATCCGTAATGTGCGACGCGATGCGATCGACTCGATTCGAAAACAGGAGAAAGCGGGTGAGGTCTCGGAAGACGAGGCGCGCGATTTGCAAGACAATGTGCAAAAACTGACCGACAAGTACATCCAGAAAGTGGAACAATTGCTAGCAGAAAAAGAAACCGATATCACAACGATCTAGTTCTTGGAGCGAGGCTCTTGAATCGAGGGGCTGCTACCTGTCCTAGGGCGTAGATGATGGCTCTGTCGGCTTGCAGTCCGTCGAGTTGGGCTTCGGAGAATACCATCAAACAATGGTGCAGCAATGGCGAGGCAGCAGCGCTAAATTGGTTGTCGATCGCCCAGTTTGCTGTAACCAAGAGCTATAACGCTATGACAGGGGCAAACGCGATTTCAAGACACAGCAACTAACCGCTTAGGCCATGCTATTTTCGATCGCCCATCGGGCCAATTCAGTCCGATTGTGCAAGCCTGTTTTGCCCAGCATATTGCTAACGTGGCTTTCGATCGTGCGTTGACTGACATTTAACTCCTCGGCAATTTCACGATTAGCCATGCCCCGTGCCACATATTGCACGACGCGCAACTCAGTGGGAGTTAGTTCTACATCGAAAGGTACCTGAATGCGAGGGGCAGAGTCAGCAGATTTTTCCTGGCGCTGAATTAAGCGAGACGCTTGCTTGAGAGAAGACTCAACTTGAGCTACCAACTCTTCTGGCTCAAACGGTTTCACCATGTAAACGTCTGCGCCCGTATTTAATCCTTTCACCCGGTCTTGGCTTTGACCTTTGGCTGAGAGAAACAAAACGGGAATCCAGCTTGTGCGCGGATTTTTGCGAACGTGCTCAACCAACGAATAGCCATCCATTTGCGGCATCATGACGTCACAGATGATCATATCTGGAGTGTCTTGATCCAGCGTTTCCAGTGCTTCTTGACCATTCTCCGCTGTGATGACCTCATACCCTCGAAACTCCAGATAATCCTTCACCAATAGAATGAGGTTTGGATCATCATCAATTAATAAAAGCCGCTTGTGCTCTCCCGCACCAGTTTCCTTACTCATGCTCCATTACTCACCATACTCAGGATGAATAGAGACCTGCGAATATAATACCCAGTATTTCCACAGAACCTAAAAGTTGTTGGATTAGCTTTGGCAAGATTCTTCTCTGATGCAACAAGCAATTCGATTCAGCAGCGAAGAACCTTTGCCAAGCTTGGTGATTCAAAAACTGCCAACCAAAATTTGCAATAAATGATTCACCTAACTATAACCCTGATACTAGGATAACTGCTAAATCACGGTTCAAAACAGATGAAATCGCCGTTTCATGGTTTTGTATGGCCGTTATAATCAATTTTTTCTAAGCTCAGATCGTTGTAACCGAAGTTACCCAAAAAATTCAATATCTATTGCGAATTTCACATTTAAATTTACTAGATCCATCTCTAGTTTCTGGGTCTAGATGGGTGGCGATCGTATCTACATGGCTATTGCAATGCTGAAACTTGCAGCAAAACTTCCAGTCGCAGTATCTCAACTTCTCAAGTTTATCGGGCGGCTTGCCAGCAGTTTAATCGGTGGCTGTTGTGCCATGGGTTGGTAGAGGATGCACTAAAAATGCATACTCTTTGACAATTTGGTTATTGAGCAGATGCGCTTGAATAATTCGTTCGATTACCTCGGGAGTGGCACTGTGATACCAGACACCATCAGGGTATACCACCAGAATGGGCCCTTGCTGGCAAACTCGCAAACAGTTGGCTTTGGTGCGAAACACACAGGTGGGGCGATCGCTGGTTGGCTGATCAAGCTTCAGTTCTTTCAGGCGACGCTTGAGGTAGTCCCACGCCGCCAAGCTATCGGCTTTGTCGCAACATTTGGGCACGGTTTGATCGGCACAGATAAACACGTGGCGTTGAATCTGAGCAAGCCCTAGAGATTGAATGCAGTCTTGAAAATTAGGCGCGACTTGATCGATCACCCGCCTGTTGTTTGTCGTATTTTCACTTGTCGTATGGTCATTGACTGTATTCGCACTCACCGTCTCGTTGGCAATATCAGGTTGGCTCGACATGAAAATTAAAGCAGGCGGATTGGGTTCATCGTCCATTGTAGAGTCTCAGTGTAGAGTCTGTTGTTGCTCTGTTAGTGCTTTAGATTGGAGCACTCTAGAGCCAGCTTTAGAGGAGGTTGGTTGCAGTCGATCGCATTCCCTAAGGAGAATGGCGGAGTGGGGTTGTGTGGGAGGTGTGGAATGAAAACAGCCGTGGTTCATGAGTGGCTGGTGACATATGCCGGTTCAGAACGCGTGGTGGAACAATTGCTCAAGCTATATCCAGAGGCCGATCTCTTTAGTTTGGTTGAGTTTTTGTCAGAGCCACTTCAGACGTTTATTCAGCACAAACCTGTCAAAACGTCGTTTCTTCAACATTTGCCGTTTGCTAATCCCCATTTTCGTCAATATTTACCGCTGATGCCGCTGGCGATCGAACAGTTTGACCTATCAGACTATGATCTGATTTTGTCGAGCAATCATGCGGTGGCTAAGGGGGTTCTGACTCGCGCCGATCAGTTGCATATTTGCTATGTGCACACGCCGGTTCGCTATGCCTGGGATTTGCAGCCGCAGTATTTTCAACCGGGTACGTCAGTAGCGCGAGGACTGCGCCGGACGATCGCCCAAGTTGTCTTGCACTATTTGCGGCTGTGGGATGTGGCGACGGTGAATCGTGTTGATCACTTCATTGCTAATTCTCGGTATGTGGCTCGGCGAATTTGGAAAACCTATCGTCGGGATGCAGCGGTGATTTATCCGCCCGTGAATGTCGAGCGATTTCAACCCACCGATCGCCGCGACGATTTTTACTTTACGCTGTCTCGGTTTGTGCCCTACAAACGAGTCGATTTGATTGTGTCGGCGTTCAATCAACTGGGCTTGCCGATCGTGATCATTGGCGAAGGGTCCGACTGGAATCGAATTCAAGCCATGGCCAAGCCCAATGTCCGCCTGCTGGGACACCAACCCGACGAGGTGGTAATTGATTACATGCAGCGTTGTAAAGCCTTTGTGTATGCCGCCGCCGAGGATTTTGGTATTAGTCTGGTTGAGGCACAAGCAGCGGGTGCACCCGTCATTACATATGGCAAAGGTGGTGCAACGGAATCCGTGATTCCAGGCAAAACTGGCTTATTTTTCTCGGAGCAAACCGTGGAAAGCTTAATAGAAATGGTGAAGTTGTTTGAATCTGGTGTATATCTATTCAATCCGGATTATTTGCGGCAAAATGCCGAACGTTTTACATCAGAGCAGTTTCGGTACAAAATTTCTCAGTTTATTGAGCAAAAATGGGCCCTTTTCAGCAAAGGAATGGCATAGAGTATTAGCGTGAGGAGTCATGGATTGCAATGCAGCTTAACCGAACGTTACGACCTGCCATTTCGGCACTGGGTATTTCGACTCGCCCTTTGCCAACCTTTCTACTCATGATTGGCTCGGATTTGTTGGCATTAGGGCTAGCGGGGGTACTCAGTATCTACAGTCGCTTGTGGCTCTTTGAAGAACAATTTAATCCGTCGCTCTATTGGCAACTTACTCCTGGTTTGGGCTTGTTTATCGCGACCTATGCCATTATGGGGCTGTATCCCGGTGTGGCGATTAGTCCGGTAGATGAGTTGCGCTGGACAAGTTTATCCACGACGTTGATGTACTTAACGTTGACCGCAATGCTCTTGCTGGGGCGAGATGGAGAGGTATACGATCGCGGCGTATTTGTTTTGTCCTGGTTGCTATCGATTGTCTTAGTGTTAGTGGGACGGGCACTGGTGCGATCGTTGTTTGCTCATCGCCGTTGGTGGGGCTATCCGGTGATTGTGCTGGGAGCCGGAAAAACTGGAGACATGGTCATTCGTACCCTGCGCCATCGACCAAGTATTGGACTAAAACCGGTGTTGGTCTTGGACGATAATCCAGATAAGCACGGGGTTTTGCAAGGGATTCCGGTGGTAGGGGGAGTCGCTCTGGCTCCTAAGTTAGCTCGCCGCCGCAACATTCCCTACGCGATCGTGGCGATGCCCGGTGTCCCTCGCGATCGGTTGCTCACGCTCATTGAACGCTACGGTACAGCTTTTCCGCATCTGCTAATTATTCCCGATCTGTTTGAGTTTTCCAGTTTGTGGGTGTCGGCTAAAGATATGGGCGGCATTTTGGGGCTAGAGGTGCGCCAAACGTTGCTTTTGCCTGGGCCCCGGTTAGCCAAGTTTTTGATTGATCTGGTGGCAACGCTGATTGGCGGGTTGGTGATTCTGCCCCTCATCGGAGTGATTGCGCTGTTGATTCGGCTTGACTCGCCTGGCCCGATTTTCTATAGCCAACTGCGGATTGGGCAAAATGGGCAGCACTTCAAAGCCTGGAAGTTCCGCACTATGATTCGCAACGCCGACGAAGCCCTGCAAGCCTATCTCGATCGCCACCCCGATTTACGCGAAGCTTGGGAGCGCGATCAAAAACTGCGCCGTGATCCTCGTATTACCCGCATAGGAGGATTTTTACGCCGAACCAGCCTCGATGAGTTACCGCAGCTTTGGAATGTGCTGCGCGGCGAAATGAGCTTGGTGGGACCTCGCCCGATCGTAGATGAAGAGGTGCAAAAGTACGGCAACAAGTTTGAACTGTATAAAAAAGTGCTGCCCGGACTGACTGGACTTTGGCAAATATCAGGTCGCAATAACATTACCTATGAAGAAAGAGTCAGCCTCGATGCCTACTATGTGCGGAACTGGTCAGTGTGGCTCGATGTCTATATTTTGCTGCGCACGATTTGGGTCGTGGTAAAGGGCGAGGGAGCCTATTGATCAACGAAGAATCGATCCAGGTTGACTTCACCAACTAACCCCACCGGAAAATGGTGGCCCCCCAGGTTAAGCCAGCCCCAAATCCAGATGCGGCAATCACATCGCCGGGTTGAATAGTGCCGGCTCGTACCACTTCATCCAGAGCGATCGGAATGGAAGCGGCCGAGGTGTTGCCATAGTTTGCCATGTTGCTGATTACTTTTTCGTTTGAAATCCCCAATCGCTGAGCCACGGCATCCAAAATGCGCTGATTGGCCTGATGCAGCAGCAGCCAGTCCACTTGCTCAACGGTGAGATTAGCCCGAAATAGTGCCTTTTCAATCACTTCAGGGACGCGCTTCACCGCAAATCGGTAGACTTCTTGTCCATTCATCGCGATCGGGTTAAAGGTGCCCTGTCCAACTGTCACAATCTCTCCTAAGGGATGGGGTTGAGGTTGATAGGACAATGTGAGGCAACCGTTTTGGCTGCCATCATTGTGCAGTTCAAAGCCCAATAGCCCGTCACTCACTGGAGACGCCTGCATCACAATTGCCCCTGCACCATCTCCAAACAACACACAGGTGCGGCGATCGCTCCAATCCACCCAGCGCGATAAAATGTCCGCCCCAATCACCACAACCGTTTGATAGGTGCCAGTGCGGATAAATTGGGCGGCTGTCACCATACCAAAGACAAAGCCTGAACAGGCGGCTGTGAGGTCAAACGCGGCTGCTTTAGTGGCTCCCAGCGTTGCTTGAACTTGGCTTGCCGTGCCAAACAAATCGTCAGGAGTAGAGGTTGCCAAGATGATCAAATCCACCTCTGTCACTGATACCTTCGCCATAGCGAGGGCCTGCTGAGCCGCTTGAGCGGCGATCGATCGTAGAGATTCATTGGGAGCGGCAAGCCGACGCTGGCGGATACCCGTGCGTGTGCTGATCCATTCGTCTGAGGTGTCTACAATTTGACTAAGGCCCTGATTATCCAACACAACGGGCGGAACGGTAGAACCGCTCCCGGTGATGGCAATGCCTATTCCCGATTGATCTTGCATTATTCTCCGTCGGTAGCGGTCGCTTCAGTTTGCTGATATTGAGAGCGGATGCGATCTAATACCTGATTATCCACTGCCTCTTTGGCCAAGCGAATGGCATTAAAAATAGAAGGTGCTTGAGAACTGCCGTGGCTGATAATGCAAACGCCATCGACCCCCAATAGCAACCCACCTCCATGTTCGGCGTGATCAATTCGCTGTTTAATGCGTCGCAAATTGGGCTTCAACAATAGGGAACCAAGCCGACCCCGCCACCCTTGAGGAAGTTCTTCTCGCAGAATTTGTAGCAGCACTTCACCGATCGCCTCAGCAAATTTGAGCAAAACATTGCCCACAAACCCGTCACAGACGACCACATCAAAGCGTCCAGTTAGAACATCTCGCCCTTCTGCGTTGCCAATGAACGACAAGCGAGGATTTTGATCCAGTAGTTCATAGGTGCGCAGAGCGAGTTCATTGCCCTTCGAGGATTCTTCTCCAATGTTCAGCAACCCAACCTGGGGATCTGAAATTCCAAGAACAAACTTAGAGTAGACCGATCCCATGACGGCAAATTGCTCTAAAAATTTGGGCCGACAGTCTACATTGGCGCCCACGTCCAAAATCAATACTGACTTATTGGCCATGATGGTGGGCAAGACCGTTCCGATGGCCGGACGATCGATGCCGCGTAGACGCCCCAACCGCAACAAAGCGGCAGCCATGGCGGCTCCTGAATGACCAGCAGATACAACGGCGTCAGCACGCCCTTGCTTGACTAAATCCATTGCAACGTTGATAGAAGCTTTCGGCTTACGACGGAGAGCACTAAGCGGTTCTTCGTGCATCTCAATCAAGCCTTCTGCTGGAACAATCTCCAGTTGCAAGGAGGGGCTGTGGTGCTCCATTTGAGCTTGAATTTGTTGAGGTTCGCCCACAAGCAAGACTTCAACCCCTAGCTCTGCCTGTGCTCTCAGCGCGCCTGCAACTATTTCAGCAGGGGCGTAGTCTCCCCCCATCGCGTCGATTGCGATCCGTGCCTGAGTCGATCCCATTGATCAAAGTTGTAGAAACCTCACAAATTTTATCAGATGGACTCTACCCATTGGTGCAGCGAATTGACGCAGAAAGAAAGGATTGTGGTTAAGGGAACTATCTTGTAGTTAGTTTCTTTGTCGTTTTTTCCTGAGCGGCTATTTCCCGACTTCTTCACCGGGAGCCACAATCCGTTGGAATAGATAGCCTGTGCCTCTGGCCGTAAGAATCAGTTCTGGATTACTAGGATCGTCTTCCAATTTGGCGCGTAGCCGAGAAATGTGAACATCTACCACCCGCGTGTCTACATGACGCTCGGGGGTGTATCCCCACACTTCTTGCAGGATTTCAGAGCGAGAGAAGGGTTCTCCCGATCGCCCCACTAGCAGTTCCAGCAAACTAAATTCCATACCCGTTAGCCGAATCCGCTCATCGCCTTTATACACTTGGCGCTTATTGGTATCAATACGAATGCTGTTAATTTGAATCACACCGGAACTGGGAATTCCTGACGTGCCCACTTTTTCAACACGGCGCAGCACCGATCGAATTCGTGCTTCAAGCTCTTTAGGCGAAAACGGTTTGACCACATAATCGTCAGCCCCAAGCTCCAGACCTGTAATGCGATCGGCGACATCGCCCAGAGCCGTCAGCATAATAATGGGAACATCTGACTCTTTGCGAAGCTCTTGACAGACGCCGTAACCATCCAGCTTTGGCATCATGACATCGAGAACCACCAAATCTGGATTAGCGTTGCGAAAGGTTTCTAGCGCTTCTTCGCCATCGGCAGCGGTGACAACATCATAACCAATCATGGAGAGACGAGTCTCTAAAATGCGACGAATGCTGGCTTCGTCATCGACAACTAGAATTTTTTCTTTATGATTTTCCAATTTACTTCACACTCCTTAGTGCGTCTTTTTCATCATTAATTTTCATCACTTTATCATTAAGATATTAGCCTATTCGATCGGAGATAGAACGCTGAACTTCTGATTAAATCTACATTTCAACGTTTCTTAAGATTTATCTTAATGGTCTCAGTTTTTTAATCCTGTCAATCTCCGAAAGCCAGAAGGCATCAAGCTATAATCAAGGATAGAACAAATGTTCTTATTGGTTAGGAAGCGAGATCAAGTTCAAGCAATATATGGATATAAGAGAGCCATGCTTTGCTGTGACAGTTGGTCAGTCGCATGGTCAGTCACAGGTTTATCAGCGAACTTATCGAACGCAGGTTATCTGATAACACTTGATTTGATGGCGATATTTTTAAACACCGCTGGCTATTCACGTTAAGAATGTTGTTGAAAAGTTGAGAAATTGTATCCATGCCAAAACAACGATCGCAGCATGTGTGTAACGAGTGTGGGGCAGAATTCCCTCAATATTTCGGCAAGTGCCCTGCTTGCGGCGAATGGAATTCTCTGGTGGAAAAGATCGTGGCTCCAGTGACTTCGAATGGCCGCACAGCGGTCTTGGCCACCCGTTCTACGAGTAAAGCTCAAACTAAACAAGCCCCACAGTCGATTGCGGCTCTACCCCTTTCGCAAATTTCTGAACAGTCTCAGTATCGCTTTTCGTCCGGTTACACCGAGTTCGATCGGGTTTTGGGCGGCGGTATTGTCCCCGGTTCGTTAGTGCTGATTGGGGGTGATCCGGGCATTGGTAAATCAACACTGCTGCTGCAAGTGGCCAATCAGTTGACGCTGCAACACCGGGTTCTCTACGTCTGTGCAGAAGAGTCAGGACCGCAGGTGAAGTTGAGGGCGCAGCGGTTGGGTGTTGGCAGCAGGCAGGAAACAGAGAGGGAAGCGAAGGCAACTCAGAGTGCAGCGAACATCAAACATTTAAACTCTCAACGCCCGACGTCGGATTTGTACCTGCTGCCTGAAATTGATCTCGAAACGGTATTAAAGGAACTAGAGTCATTACGCCCGCAGGTGGCAATCATCGACAGTATTCAAGCGCTCTACTTTGCTGCCCTCAGTTCGGCCCCTGGTTCAGTGGCACAGGTACGCGAGTGTACGTCAGCCCTGATGCAGGTGGCCAAGCGAGAAAGCATCACGCTATTTATTGTCGGACATGTGACTAAGGAAGGCGCGATCGCCGGGCCTAAAGTGCTGGAACATCTGGTGGATACAGTGCTGTACTTTGAAGGCGAACGGTTTGCCAGCCATCGACTGCTGCGATCGGTGAAAAATCGGTTTGGTGCTACGCATGAACTAGGCGTATTCGAAATGGTAGATGTGGGATTAGAAGAAGTGAAAAATCCCTCAGAATTGTTTTTGGGTAATCGTGATGAAAAAACGCCGGGAACTGCGACCATTGTGGCTTGTGAAGGTACTCGGCCAATTGTGGTAGAGTTGCAAGCTCTCGTTAGCCCCACTAGCTATTCTTCGCCTCGGCGATCGACCACGGGTATTGAGTACAACCGCTTGCTGCAAATTTTGGCGGTGTTAGAGAAGCGCGTCGGCATTCCCCTTTCAAAGCTAGATGCGTATGTATCGGCATCAGGAGGATTAAACGTAGCTGAACCTGCCGCCGATCTGGGGGTGGCAGTAGCTGTGGCAGCCAGTTTCCGCGATCGAATCGTTGATCCTACTACGGTACTGATTGGCGAAGTAGGACTCGGTGGACAGGTGCGCCCCGTGTCGCAAATGGAACTGCGCTTGAAGGAAGCTGCCAAGTTGGGCTTCAAACGAGCCGTCATTCCTGCTAGCCAAGTGACAACTAACCTGGATCTAGAAATTATTCCGGTCGCCAAAGTCGTTGATGCAATCGCTGCGGCGATGATCTCTGGGCGATCGACCCTGACCCAGCCAGATGCCATCACGGATATTGACCCTTAATGCCAACTACTCGGTTCTTTGAACCCTGTCACATCGCGGTTCAAGCCGAGCCATTTGGGCAAACATCCAGCACAAACCAATTACTGCTCCAATCGATCCTTACTCTGATCCCGAACTAACGTTAACACTGGCATCAACAGCCGCTGTTTGTATGACCCACTGTTCTACCCCTGCCGCGATCGCCTCTGCTAGTTTTTCTTGTTCGCTAGGGTCTACGATCCATTCAAACTCGTTGGGATTAATCATAAACCCCAACTCCAGCAACACCGCCGGAGCGACTGTCGGTCGAGTTAAGGCCAAATTATTCCAAAACACACCATAAGATGGGCGATCGAGTGTTTCGACCAGGTAGTTGTGCAGAAAAACAGCGAGACTATGGGTTTGAGTATTATACCAAAACGTGCCAACGCCTGCGGTATTTTCAGCATCGCCGGCGTCGGGCAAGGCATTATAGTGAATGCTAAGGGCAATCGTGGGTTCTAATTGATCAATCAGCGCTACTCGATCTTGGGGATATAAATCAATATCGCCTTCGCGAGTCATGAGCACCGTTGCACCCCGTGCAATCAGCCGATCGCGAATCAAGTTTGACACAACCAGCGTGACATCTTTTTCGGGATATCCCGTTGGACCTCGGGCACCCAAGTCTGCATCGCTGCCGTGCCCCGGATCAAGCAAGACGCGAACCCCTGCAAGCGGTCGTCGGGTTGATTGCTCGGGAGGATGTCGCAACGACAGCACCAGCGTGGTTCCTTCATAGCGAAGTTTATAGCCCCACTGTTGCACCGATTTGAGGTTGAATTGATATTGCACTTGTTCAGGGGTTGTTTGTTGCCAATCTAATCGCTCAATAATCGGATCATCATTAAGCAAGATTGTGTCGGTTTGGGCTGTGGTGTTGTGCAAGGTTAGGGTAAAAGTGCGATCGCCCTGTTGTACGCTGATTGGAACCGGAACTTGTAGCGGAAAGGCAATCTCTGTCCATCCTTCTGTTTGGGTAGCCCGAATGCTGCGAATCAGACTGCGGGGAGGCACGGTAGTGGTTAACGGTTGAGTGTCTGATTGGCGAATCCAAGCACCATACTCTAGTCGCAACCAATCGCCATCCCGACCTGTAACGGCGGCTCGCGTCCCTTGAGGTAAGGGTGTCAACCGAGAGTGATCGGTGCTGGGTCCGGTACGGGTTGTTCCCGATTCCGCCGTTATTTCAATCACTGGCAAGTCGGAAGGCGACAGAATTCGCACCCGTCCGGTTCCCGGCTCCTGCACTGTTTCACCATTCAGGGTTAATTGAAATAGGGGAGTGCCCAAATCACCGGGTTGGGTTGTGCTAGTGCAGCCTTCATAGGAAGTGGCGATCGTGGTCGGAGCCGCGATCGGCTGGTTTTGCGAAGTTAAGACCGCAGAGTTGGGCGGCAAAGTAACCGCATCGGTTTGTGGCGATAGGGGAATCGTTTGTTGATTCAAGACCACACTTACCTCAGCATTAGCGGGGGCAATGGCACTAAAGCAAACAAGTTCACCGGGCAGCCGAGCAACTTCCGCCGCAGGAAGTAATGATCCGTCCCCAAAGGCAGTTCCCACTGGGGCAGGCGGTTCGGCGGCAACACGATTCACCACTAGGGTTAAGGTTTGGTCTTGATACTGCAACGTGAACACATTCTCGCCGAACTCTAGGGGAAAGCTAGGCGCAAAATGACCCGCCGGGCTGCGATTGATCCGCTGACCATTGACCGTCACCTCCCCCTCCGGAGGAGCCGTCCCAATCAAAAAAATCTGTGGGGCGCTGGTTTCGTGTCCATTACTGGGATAAGCCACAAACAACGGTTGCTCCTCAGCCCACGCCACTGACGCGGTTGACACCAGTGTTGACACGATCGTTGTTCCTCCCATTGCAGCAACGCTGAACACGATGCTGCTTAGCCCTAGCCATCTTGAATCAATATTCATTCAACTTTATCTAAACTATCCTGCTGCCACTTCTGGACTGTTACCACCGCTAAATAGTGCCCAGACGATTCAGACTGAGTTCACCAGACTTTTAGTATACTTTGGCATCATCCTTTAGCATGGTTGCTGTTGTTTGCGCTACTGATTGGGCTATATATTCTCAGCAGCAAGTTGGACGGCTTTTTTTGCCCCTATTTTTTGCCCCTAGTTGTTCAAAGCGTTCTCTATTTCTTCTCGATTGATTGACATACTTCAAGCATCAGCCACAGAACAGCGACTTCTGGTTTGTCTGATGGCAGTGAATGCACATAGTTCGCAGTTACAAGTATAGTCCTCAACATAATGGAGAATCTTATGGAACTCACTTATCGCGGTTGTCAGTATCAGTTAAATCCTCATCAGTTAAATCCTCAATCGATCGCTCGTCATCTGGGTCAGCGATTTGCAACCTATCGCGGTGTAGCCTATGAAATTTCTGCTCCTATTGCCGATACACCCATCACCACTCGATCGATGCATCTGATTTATCGAGGGATTCCCTATCTTCCCTCTTATAAAACCCTGAATATTAATCCCGATTCACTCTCTCCTTGGATTGCATAACTCAAATTGACCGAAGTAAAGGGCTTAGTTTAACTAAGCCCTTCCTGCTGAAACACTAATTTGTCACCAATCGTAGTAATCACAGGCGCTCAGTTCAAAATCTAATACCATGCTTATCTTGTTACTGTTCAAGTGACTGAAATAGCAGTCATTTTTCTACTATTCATAGCTCATTGATATGCTACTCATACTACTAAACTCATACTACTAATAGGATAAATTAGATTACCTAGTAGGATAAATTAGATTACCGATAGTCTTCTAAAAGACGATAACGATTGGAATCGGCTACATACCGTCGTCCAGGGATTTCATCAGCCGGACGATTGCGCAACACTTGTCGTATATCGATGACTACTCGATCGACGTTAAGATGATAGCTATGCTCAGTTGGATCAGCAAAGCGGGAAACCACCGCTGTACAATCGACTGGATACACATTGCGTGGTAATTGTAGCGGCTGTAGGGGGCCATCTGTGCCCAGTCTTGCAGGATTTCCCTTGAGGCGATCGCTGGCCCACAGCGCTAAATCATTGCGGTTGAAATATACGCTGACATGGCGAGTGGTGCGTGGCAACAAGTGCAGCTTATGGTCATGATCAAACGCATCATCATCTTCGTCTGCTGCTAGCAGTAGAATTTGATCAAAAATGCGGGGAATCCGATTGCCCACAAATGTGCGAATTTCTTGTACTGCATGACGTAATACATAGGCCCCCATGCTATGCGTCATCAAATGTAGTCGTTGTTCACAGCGTTCTTCAGGCTGAGTTTGCATAATAAAGTCGGCAATTTTGAGAAAGCCACGCGCAAAGGCAGCACCTGATGCCGCTGCGTCTAACCGATCGTTGCGATAGGCAACCGCATTTTGCGATCGAGGATCGGTCAACAACAACGAGCCGTCCGATGGCCAGGAGAACAAGCACATATTCAGCTTTAATGGATTACCAGGATTGAGTGGATCTTCAGCCGTGAGCCGTTGATGAATTTGAGCGACTTGCCGCAGTGCATTGCGAAACGACGTGTTGAATCCGTGAATGAAAATTAGTGTATCTTCGGCTTCTTCCTGCATTTCGCGACGTACTTCTTCAAAAATCGTTTGACTTCCTAAGAGCGGCGGATCGCTAAACAAGTTTTCTGGTGCAACTTGAATTTGAATTTGGTTAAAGTCTTCGCCTGTGACTTCAGCACGTCCAAAGCGTAAGTTCGCCAACCCATCTGGACTAAACTGGCTGCCGAAATCGCTAGGATTATCGACTGGAAGCGGATTGCGATTAGTGGCAAAGTAGATGGTTGACATTACAACTTTTACTCCTCAAAGATTCCTGAAACGAATCTTTCTACTATTCCCTGCAATTGTCTCTTGCTTTCAGGATTGGAGATACGCTTCTTAACACTCCTTATACGAAATTCTTGTTATGCGACATCAACTACTCCTTCTCTAGTGCTTTTCCTTCTCTATCTAGCGTTGTAAAATCTACACTCAAAACTTTTCCTACTATTTTTTATACTAACGAAATAAAACTGTGCTGCAAGTTTCTGAAGTTTTGCTAAAATTCGCCGCAGGATGATTATCTAATCCCTGCGTCTAGAATTTCATCCCTTCTCGTTGTCTTGTTTTTCCGTTGCCATCTACTGCCACAAAAAAGGCGAGCTTAGACTCGCCATGAGGGGTCTATATAATCTGGTCAAATGAGAAGAGAAATGAACTAGGAACACACAAATGGCAACTAGTTAGAGCGGCTAGCTCTTTCGCTCACTGTTCGTTGTCCTTTGCTTTAAGTGCAGCTTATAAGCTGTCAACTTTCTGCTGTGAATCGCTATCAGGCTCGCTGAACTTCTTGGCGTTTTCGTAGTCACTTTCTACGTTTGCAGATGGAGCTTGACGATCGCCCATCTCAATTTCTTCTTCCATCACTTTAGCATCAAAGGATTCTTCACTTTCAGTGTCGTAGGGCGTTGTAATTTTATCGGTTTTTTTAGTAGATTCATCTGCGTTCGTCATACCGAACTCCTGGTTACGTATTAAATGTCATTCTCATCCTACAGAGGCAATTTGCAAGTCTAGACTGTCCACAGACAGATCTTCTGGTGAATATACAGTTCTGTCTGTAGAAAGATGTGACTTGAGATTCTGTAGTTCAACAATTAGGGAGCACGCTGCATTATGTAATTTAATCCTTCAACTCTCTTAACTTCTATGCCAAAACCTATTGAATTCGCCTTGTTTGCACCGTACAACAAGGAAGCGGCCCTGATCGGCTCTTTCTCCGATTGGCAAGAAATTCCCATGCAGAAAGACAATCATGGCTATTTTAGAGCGACGGTTGACCTAGAGGACGGCGATTATCAATACAAATTTCGCGTTCGCTCTAGGAGTTGGTTTTTTGAACCAGACAGTTGGGTTGATGTTGTCGATCCTTATGCAACGGATATTGACAACCCTACACAAAACGGCATTGTTCGCATTAAGGACGGGCGAAAAATTGTTGACACTTATGTCTGGCAACATGATGATAAGCCTCTGCCTCCGGATCAGGCGTTGGTCATTTACGAAATGCACGTTGCTGACTTTTCGGGAGGCGAACCAGACCCCCATCCCCGCGGCAAATATAAGCATGCTCTTGAGAAGTTAGATTATCTGTGTGAGTTAGGCATCAATGCGATCGAACTAATGCCAGTTAAGGAATACCCAGGTGACTATAGTTGGGGATATAATCCCCGCTATTTTTTTGCCACTGAATCGAGCTATGGGTCTACAGAAGATCTCAAACATTTCATCGATGAGTGTCATGCTCGTGGTATTCGGGTGCTGATGGATGGAATTTACAATCACTCCGAAGCCGAAAGCCCATTAACCCAAATCGATCACGATTATTGGTATCATCATGATCCAAAAGATCCAGAGTTTAATTGGGGTCCAGAATTTAATTACGAACACTATGACGAAAACTTAGATACTTATCCTGCTCGTAAGTTCATTGGCGATACGGTTCGTTTCTGGATTAGCGAATATCATATCGATGGAATTCGCTACGATGCATCTCGGCAGATTGGTAACTATGATTTCTTGCATTGGATTGTTCAAGAAACCAAGAATACGGCCGGAGCAAAACCCTTTTACAACGTAGCAGAGTATATTCCTGAAGATCCGAGTATTACCAATTTTGATGGGCCCATGGATGGCTGTTGGCACGACAGCTTCTACCACACGATCGTTCCACATCTGTGCGGTGAACGGTTTGATTTAGAAGAATTGAAGAACGTGATTGATTGCAAGCGGCAGGGATTTTTAGGCGCGACGAACGTGGTCAACTATCTGACCAATCATGACCACAATCATTTGCTAGCGGAGTTTGGCAACTTCGAGATTTTTGATCAAGCTGCCTTTAAGCGAGCTAAGCTCGGGGCGGCGCTACTAATGACCGCAGTAGGAATTCCCATGATCTGGATGGGTGAGGAGTTTGGCGAATACAAATCTAAGACGATCGAATCGGCAAAAATTGACTGGCAACTGCTCGGTAATGATGATAACAAAGGGCTATTTGAGTACTACAAAGGCTTGATCCATCTGCGCAAGTCGAATCATGCGCTTTATACCGAAAATATCGACTTCTGCTTTGAAAATGCCGACGATCGCGTGTTTGCCTATTGTCGCTGGAATGAAGAAGGCTCGCGAGTCGTGGTCGTAGTCAATTTTTCCGATAACTATTTGGCCAACTACACTATCTCCAACTTCCCTGCTGATGGCACGTGGCACGAATGGACCGGCAACTATGATGTAGATACGCAAAACGGTAGTTTAACAATTGACCTACCGGAATATGAAGCAAAAGTGTTGGTTTGGCAATAATGCTTTATGGCAATGGATGAGATAGTTAGGGCTGTTTCAGAGGGTTAAAACCCGAAATGGATAGCTTTGATGAGCAAAACGGTTCTAATCACCTTTACATGGCTACAAAATAACGAACTTCTCAGTTTTGTGTCAGGGGTAGTTGTACGCTGCCCCTCTCTTTTTTCAATGACGATGGGTCGTCTCCACCGTGTGGAGGCTGATAACAGGACAAGAAGGACAGCGCTATAGTGGAAGACAGCTTGTTCATGAAATGATACTTTCGGCTAGATTCAAAGGAGGTAGCCTAGATAAATCCTTGGTGCTATGCCAATTCTTTGTCAGGCTGCCTAGAATTCCCCTTACTGCCTGCGGCTCTTCTCCCTAACGAGGGGAGGTTGGGAGGGGTCGGTATATTGTGCAACCCAATAGAGAATGGGCATACACCAAAGACACCATTTAGTTTGTGATTGAGCGAGTGATCGATATGTCTGAACGTGGAATCCAGGTTTGTCCAGTTTGCGGAGTAAAAATTCAAAAGCTGGTGACAGGCGATCGGGTACTGTTTGCCGTTGGCCCACCCGGAACCCGTGCTGCGCTTTGGGCAAAAGTTTGTAAATATACCGATAAAGCAGGCTGCATTAATCGAGACAAGAGTTCTATCGATTCCGTTAACCCACAGGATTATTACCAGTCTGAACAATAGGGGAGAATCGCGCGATCGGTTTTCACCCGATAAAGTGATGTATGTCAAATCCAATTTTTACAGACAAAGATTCATTCAAGTGCCGTGCTCTCTTTTTAGGAGAATCTCTAGATTTAAAAGCCCTAGAGACAACAGAACATTTAGGAACACAGCCCCTTGTAGTGACAGCCGGAGAGCAAGGATGCGCTGTGTTGTTTCGCTATGGAGCCGTGGTTGTCTTCGGGCTAGGACCGGTTGAAGAAGCATCCTTTCTAACCTATCTCAAACCATTCGTGCGGCAACCGTTTGCTTCATCTGAAACCGAAGAAGCCATCTTAAAGCGTGACCAATCTGGCGGAGGACGGGTAGAGAATGGCGTGATTTGGCTACAGGAATTTAGCATCGAACGAGTACAAATTGTGGCTGATATTTTGGCAAAGAGTGTTGTTCTGGCTCATTACGAAACAGGAACAGGTAAAATTTTTGATCAAATTGAACCCTTTGCCGATAGTTTACAGCGCACCACGCGCGATGAACGTTGGGGGAAAGAGGTACTGCGGCAATTAGGCCGAGCGTTGTCGATTCAGCACAAAATTGTGGGCCGAGTCGAAATCATTGATAAACCGGAACTGTTGTGGGATGCACCAGAACTAGAGCGGCTCTATTTACGCCTGGAAAATGAATATGAAATTCGCGAACGCCATCTAGCCCTAGAGCGCAAGCTAGAATTGATTTCTCGTACAGCCGAAACGGTTTTGGATTTGCTTCAGCACAACACTGGACTGCGAGTAGAGTGGTATGTGGTGATTCTGATTGTGGTGGAAATTTTGCTGTCGCTCTACGATTTGTTTGTACAGGTGTAGCGCTTCTAACGTCTACCTAGGCGAGTTTCAATTTTTTTCACTCCCCATAAAATAACAAAGGTGGCGATCGCTCCGAATGTGCCAATTTGCCATAGTCCACAACCGACCGCAATCCCGATCGCCATTGCGACCCAAATCGCAGCGGCTGAGGTTAAACCACGCACTCGTACTTGTCCAGATTCAGAGTTAGAGACGCTGACAATTTCTCCTGCTCCCAGGAAACCAATTCCTGTGACAATACCTTGAATGATGCGACTAATGGTGTCAGCTGTCTCTCGCACCATTCCCGATTGGACCGCAGTCATCACTAGCATGGCTGAGCCTAAGCTCACGAGCATATGCGTTCGCAGTCCGGCTGGCTTACTGTCCACCTCTCGTTCCCAGCCAATGAGACCACCCAAAATAACTGCTAAACTAAGGCGGATCACCACATCTTCCCAGCTAAGGGGATACAGTAATTCAATTCCCGTCATTGGTATTGGCTCCCAGGTTAGGGCTAGCTCCAATCTTCACGTTGGCTTGCTCTGCCTCGATATACTTGTGCTGTTTGATGAAGCTGACGAGTTTTCTGGAACAGGTCTTCTTCAGTTAGCTGCCATTTTTCTAGAAGAGTGTCTAAATCGGTTTGAATGTCTCGTGCTCCTGGAAAGCCACGATAGCGAATGCGTAGGCGCGCCAATTCCGCTAAATTAAAATCTGTGGGTTGGTCGTTCAGCAGCGAGTTGACAATCTGCCGATCGCCACTATAGAGCGGGTGCTGCTGGTCTTTACGACCGGAATCATCAGCCATAGAACTCAAACCGAATCAAAAATCAACATTCAAGCTAGCGTCGCTATATTTTATAGCGGTTTTGCAGTTGAATAGCGACAATGTATTGATTAAAAACTGTGACAAAACATAACAATCGCGTCAGGTTGTCGATCGTTTAAAAAGTCGTTTGCTATAGTGTCGCCACATCAGTTGTCTTTTGAGTAGATCAACTGTTGTATTGGAATTGCTTATATAGCGGGTAGGACTATGCCAACAGATCACCTCGAACCGTATCGACAAATGGCGCGTTCCATTCGGTTTGTGCCGCCACTTGACCGCAAGCAAACTTGGCAAAAGCCATCTGTACTTGACTCCAGTTCGATCGCCACCCTTGCAACGGCAAGTGTCTCACCTCAGCGTGCATCTGTCCAATCTGCGGCTTCGGGTATGCTGCCCCACTTGTTGCCCGATCACACCACTCGTTTGATTCAAGCAGCCGTGTCTCGGCAGACTGTGTTACCCCCAATTTATGTATTGCCCGAAAGCATTGCCGATCGCATTAGTCGCCTTACCGATGCCGAGCTACCCTGTTCAGAACCGATCAGGTTTCAACCCAAAATTCCGCAACCCGATCCTAACTGGATGCCTGCAATGACAGAACCCGCCGTTTCGATCGATTCTGTTGCGTGGGAAGTGGCTTCTGAGGTGACGTATGCCCTTGAAGCAAGCCGTTCGGTCTGTGTTGACCCCGATGCAGCGAGTTCTGAGCAATCGAGTCATGAGGCGTCCAATAATTTGAATGCAGTCTCACAGGAGAACGGTACGTCGGCTTACTCGATCGCGCCAGTGTCGCAACGGCTTGAACAAAACCTTTCTCAGGAGGTTGTTCACGATCAACTAAAAGCTCATCGCCCAGAATCCCTTGCCCGTGAACCAGCCCATGCAGCCGTAGAACTCAGTAGCCATCTTAAAACGTCCGGTAAAAGTGGTGCAAAGATCAATGCAGCCCCCAAGGGGTTTGGTCAGGGAGTTCGATCGAAAAAGAAAAGTCGCCGTGATTCGCGCTAGCTGACTGGATTAGACAGTGGGCGATTCCGAGCCGCATTGACCTCATCTGGAAAACGTCAGTACCCTTATTTGGCTACCACTCGGCAGCCGCGATCGACGGCTTCGTTGCTGTGCGAATTTAGCTTTCTGGGGGGTGGCACATGAATTATCGCGATCGGCTCTCTCCCTGGTGCATTATCCAGCTTTTGCCCAAGATGCAGCGATCGGTGGTGGCGCGGTTTCGCAAACGCCATGATGCGGAGGCACATTTACGGGCATTGCGACGGCTGAATCCTGCGCTGCACTACGAGATTGTATTTGATCCACCATTAGACGACGAAACCCCTGACGCATTAGACACATTGGCAGAGTCTTTAGTATTGGGTCAAGACGCCTGTGTCATTAAAATCCTGAATCAAAGTTGGCGATGAAGGAGCTTCTAGCCGATAATGGTTCGATACAATCTTTACAATGTCCCCTGCATTTTCTCTAATAATTTACCCGTGACTCTCACAGAACCTGGAAGCTACAAAGACACTGTTAATCTACCGCAGACTAAGTTTGACATGCGCGCCAATGCCGTCAAGCGCGAGCCGGAACTGCAAACCTTCTGGAAAGAGAACCGAATTTACGAGAAATTGTCTGAGAGCAATCCGGGGGAACCCTTCATTCTGCACGATGGTCCGCCCTATGCCAACGGCGCATTGCACATCGGTCATGCCCTCAACAAAACGCTGAAGGATATTATCAACAAATATCAACTGCTGAAGGGACACAAAGTGCGCTACATCCCTGGTTGGGACTGTCATGGACTGCCGATCGAACTGAAAGTGCTGCAAGCCATGAAGCCGGAGGAGCGCAAAAATCTAACGCCCTTGGAACTGCGTCGCAAAGCCAAAGCCTGGGCCTTGGAACAGCAGCAGCAACAGTGCCAAAGCTTTATGCGCTACGGAATTTGGGGTGATTGGGATCATCCCTACCTCACGATGTTGCCGGAATATGAAGCGGCGCAGATTGGCGTATTTGGGCAAATGGTTTTGAAGGGTTATATCTATCGCGGCTTGAAGCCCGTCTACTGGAGTCCCAGTTCTCAAACAGCCTTAGCCGAAGCGGAATTAGAATATCCCGATGGACACACGTCGCGCAGTCTCTATGCTGCATTTCCGGTGGTGAGTTTGTCTAAGGCTGCTGCTGCCTTTCAGCCCTATCTCTCAGAACTGGGCGTCGCCATCTGGACTACCACTCCTTGGACAATTCCAGCCAACTTGGCGGTTGCCGTCAATCCCGATCTGAAGTATTCCGTCGTGGAAGCTGCGGGTGGAAACCTGCCGTTCCGCTATTTGATTGTAGCCACAGAACTGGTGGAGCGCTTATCCAAACTATTTGCTACAGAACTGACCGTCAAAGCCACCGTATCTGGTAAAGATCTGGAACACAGCACCTATCGCCATCCCCTGTTCGATCGCGAAAGCCCGATCGTGATTGGCGGCGACTATGTCACGACCGAATCTGGTACAGGCTTGGTGCATACGGCTCCGGGGCACGGCATGGACGACTTTGCCGTCGGTCAGCGCTATGGACTGCCGGTTTTGTCTCCTGTAGATGATCTGGGCAATTTTACCGAAGAAGCGGGTCCGTTTGCCAGGCTAAATGTCCTCAAAGATGCTAATCCAGCCATCATCAAAGCGTTGTCCGAAGCGGGATCGCTGCTGAAGGAAGAAGACTATGTACATCGCTATCCCTATGATTGGCGCACCAAAAAACCCGTGATTTACCGCGCTACCGAACAGTGGTTTGCCTCAGTAGACGGCTTCCGCGATCAGGCGATGCAGGCGATCGGCTCTGTCGAATGGATTCCAGCGCAGGGCGAAAACCGCATCACAGCGATGGTATCGGAGCGATCGGACTGGTGCATTTCTCGTCAGCGCAGTTGGGGTGTGCCGATTCCGGTGTTCTACGACGAAGCCACTAACGAGCCGCTGCTCAACGCAGATACTTTGAATCACATTCAGCAGATCTTTGCGGAGAAAGGCTCGGATGCCTGGTGGGAACTGTCGATCGAGGAGCTATTGCCGGAGAAGTACCGCCACGATGGCCGCACCTACCGCAAAGGCACCGACACGATGGATGTCTGGTTCGATTCCGGCTCGTCCTGGGCAGCGGTAGTTAAACAGCGAGGCTTAGTCTATCCGGTGGATATGTATCTGGAAGGTTCAGATCAGCACCGGGGCTGGTTCCAGTCCAGTTTGCTCACCAGTGTAGCCGTCAACGGCATTGCTCCCTACAAAACTGTCCTCACCCACGGCTTCACGCTGGACGAACAGGGACGCAAGATGAGCAAATCGCTGGGCAATACTATCGATCCGGCGATCGTCATCGAAGGTGGCAAAAACCAGAAAGAGGAACCGCCCTACGGAGCCGATGTGCTGCGGCTGTGGGTATCGTCGGTGGATTATTCTTCTGATATGGCGATCGGGAAAAACATCCTCAAGCAAATTGCCGATGTCTATCGCAAAATCCGCAATACGGCCCGATTTCTGCTGGGCAACCTGCATGATTTTGATCCCGCTCAACAGTCCGTTCCCTATGCTGAGTTGCCGGAACTCGATTGCTATATGCTGCACCGCATGACCGAGGTGTTTGCTGACGTTACCGATGCGTTTGAAAGCTATCAGTTCTTCCGCTTCTTCCAGACGGTGCAAAACTTTTGCGTCGTCGATCTGTCTAACTTCTATTTGGATATTGCCAAAGATCGGCTGTATATCAGCACTCCTAATGCGGCACGGCGGCGCAGTTGCCAAACCGTGTTGGCGGTGGCCGTGGAAAACCTGGCCCGATCGATCGGGCCAGTTCTATCTCACCTGGCCGAAGATATTTGGCAATACCTGCCCTACAAAACGCCCTACCAATCTGTGTTTGAGGCGGGTTGGGTGAAACTGGAAGACGCCTGGAAACAGCCGGAACTTGCGAAAACCTGGGAGCAGTTGCGCAAAGTGCGGCAGGAAGTCAACCGCGTGCTAGAACAGTCCCGCAATGACAAGGCGATCGGCTCCTCGCTGGAAGCCAAGCTGTTACTATATGTCACCGATCTGGATCTGCGGCAAACACTAGCCTCGATGAACCCAGCGGATAGCTTAAGCGGCGGCAATCGCGTTGATGAATTGCGCTATCTATTCCTTACCTCGCAGGTGGAATTGCTGGAAACGCCCGATCGCCTGGCCGGATTAAAATACCAATTCCAATCAGATGCACTGGGAATTGGCGTCGTCGATGCCGAGGGCGAAAAGTGCGATCGCTGCTGGAATTACTCGACGCATGTGGGTGAATCAAAATCACATCCGCTGCTTTGCGAACGCTGCGTTCCGGCGCTCGATGGAACATTCTGATCGAGGTGGCGCTCGGTTACGTCTTCACTGAAACTCGATTAGTGGGTCAAGAACCGCCCCTTGACCCTAAACAATTCCTCCAAGCCTGCCCTTTCTTAGAGGTAGACAGTTTCGAGTCATCCATCGACTGGCAATCCTAACTTCCTTTATGTTGCAGGATTAACTTGCTACATTTACAAAACAGTTAGTGATACTCTTCCCAAAAACTTGATTCAATGGTTGCGAGAATCGAAACGTTTGTAAGCTAATTTCGCAGGCATGCCATGCTGAGAATCGTCCATTGGTCGAGGAGTTCCTGTATGGTACGGTTCCCTGTTCGATATTTCGTTGGCACATTTACTGGGTTGTTGACACTTGCCAGTTTAACGGCTTGTTTGTCTATCAACCGTGATTCTGCAATCGCCCAGCCCACTTCACCAGAAACCTCTTCTCCAAGCCCATCTTCAACTATGACTCCGTCCACCATCAACCCGCAACTGGTCGCTGCCGATAATCAGTTTGGCTTTAAGCTGTTTTCCCAACTGATGCAGCAAGATGGTGAGCAAAACCTGATGATGTCGCCTACCAGCGTGGCGATCGCCCTCTCCATGCTCTACAACGGCGCTAATGGAGAAACACAGCAGCAGATTGCTTCAACGCTGGAACTACAAGGCTTGAGCCTAGAGGAAGTGAATCAGTCCAATGCAGATTTAGAAACTCTATTGGAACATGCTGATCCTCAAGTGAAATTGGCGATTGCCAACTCGTTGTGGGGCAATCAGGAAGTAGCATTTAAGCCAGACTTTATTCAGCGCATCCAAACGTTCTATGTTGCCGAAGTGGAAACCCTGGACTTTAAAGACCCGGCAGTGGTGAACCGCATTAACGATTGGGTCAACCGCAACACCGAAGGTAAAATTCCAATCATCCTGAACGAAGTGCGCCCCGATGACATTTTGTTTTTAATCAATGCCGTGTACTTCAAGGGAGAATGGCAACAAGCCTTTGATGAAGCTAATACGAGCGATCGACCGTTTACTTTGCTAGATGGCAGCAGCAAACCCCATCCGTTGATGAGCCAAACGGGGAGCTATTTGTATCAGGAAAATGACCAGTTTCAAGCAGTGAGTTTGCCCTATGGCAATGGACGTTTGAGTATGTATGTCGTTTTGCCGCAAACTGATGTGCCACTGCCCCAGTTTTATGAGGAATTTCTCTCTGCCTCTAACTGGGATACGGTAATGACTGGCTTTACTCGTCGGAATGGAACTGTAGAACTGCCGCGCTTTCGGTATGAATATGCCACCCGCCTCAATGATGCACTCCAAGCTCTGGGAATGCCCCTAGTGTTTGACCCGAATGCCGCAGACCTAACGGGGCTGACCGATCAGGATAGCTACGTCAACGAAGTGCACCACAAAACTTTTATTGAGGTTAACGAAGAAGGCACCGAAGCAGCGGCTGTCACCTCCGTCGGGATTCGAGCCACATCGGCGCAAGTTCCGAGGGAACCCTTTATGATGACCGTCGATCGCCCCTTTTTCTGTGCCATTCGAGACAACGAAAGCGGCGTGATTTTATTTATGGGGTCAGTAGTGAATCCGGAATAAACATGACCAGGCTGTTAATGCAATAGTCCAGACACTTTTGTGCCAAACCACCCTCATCCTCCAACCCCTTTTCCCAAACAGGGAGAAGGCGAGCCGAATTGAGGATGAGGGTCGAAAGTTGCGATGTGGCAAGGGTTTTCAGCATTTCCACAAAAACCGTCCGAAGGATTGTTGATGGAACAACGTTTGAATAACCTGATTCACCTAGGTGCAATTGAAGGCTGGGGTGGCAGAACAGGCTAGTCGTAGAACCATAATTGTGTGACAATTTTGAGAAGGATTCTCATTTATAGTGAATTCATTGTTGCATCCCACGCCAGATTATTATGCCGATTAGCTTATCAAATCGAGTTTACTGGGATTTATTTGAGGAAAGAGCAGAGT
This sequence comes from Thermocoleostomius sinensis A174, assembly GCF_026802175.1. Classification (NCBI taxonomy): domain Bacteria; kingdom Bacillati; phylum Cyanobacteriota; class Cyanophyceae; order Oculatellales; family Oculatellaceae; genus Thermocoleostomius; species Thermocoleostomius sinensis. Next base: position 1,936,967 of record NZ_CP113797.1, read on the forward strand.
CTGAACAGGTGCATGGCTCAGACTCCTTTGATGTAACCTGGCTATATCCACCCCGTCTTGGACGTGGTTTTATGCGGCAAATGGAACTGCGTAAAGGCATTGATCTGATGATTTCTCAGTATCAACTTTACGACAATATAATCATTCAACTTCCAGAGCGAGAACATCCGATCGAATACAGCTTTGTTCTTGCAGGCAGCTTTAAATGTGGTACGTCCTGTTCAATTCAAGCTGGACAATATCTACTGTGTGGTAGTGGTGCGGCTCCGGTCGAGTCCACTGAAAGTTCTACAGAACAAATTTTGGAATTGAATGTTCACATTGAACCAGAACAGTTTTTAGCCCATTGGCAACATGCTCTTGAAGAAATCACTCCGGTGTTGCCATCCCTGATCCAATCCGATTCAAAACTCTACCTAACTCAGACTGGAACAACCACGCTTTTCATGCAGACGGCGGTGCAGCAGATTCTCCAATGTCCGTTTCACGGTATCACCAAACGGATGTATCTGGAAAGTAAAGTGTGGGAATTGTTAGCATTGCTAATTGAGCAAGAAATGAATCGCTCCTTAAAGCAACATCGGTCTCTTTCTTGTGCCCATTCATTGAAACCCGATGATGTCGATCGCATTCATTATGCGAGAGAAATCCTGTTACAACGGTTAGATAATCCACCCTCTTTAATTGAACTGGCACGACAGGTAGGGCTGAATGACTGTACCCTAAAACGAGGCTTTCGGCAGGTATTTGGACAAACTGCCTTTGGTCTTTTGCACGATTATCGGTTAGAGCAAGCTCGACAACTCCTAGAGGAACGGCGGTTAAATGTCACTGAAGTTGCTAGGGCGATCGGCTTTGCCAACCGCAGCTATTTTGCCTCTGCTTTTCGCAAAAAATTTGGTGTCAGCCCCAGAGAGTACTTAGCTCGATACAAAAATTCCGCCTAGCGTTCAAATCATTCCGTCTAATGGTCAATTCGATTGCCTGTTCGCCACCGTTTCTCGGTAGTTTATTGAAAATATTTCTTACTCATATTTGGGCAATAGTGGTGTGTGGCGTGAATCAAATGCAGCGATCGATGGTTTGGATGTTTGTTTTGGGTTTGGTGGCTTCTCCGGCATGGGCAGGGGTCCAAGGGGTTGTGGAAGAAGCGAATGCCGAGTCAGGAATACTGGCCGCGGATATTCCTCAACTCAGTACTTTAGAGCAACCCGCGACCACCCTAGAGGAATGGCAGGTTGAAATAGCGCAATCGTTGGTGCAGGTGACGGGGGTGCAGGTAGATATTACCGCAACTGGCTTAGACATTATCTTGGAAAGTACAGGGCAACTCGCTGAACCCTCCCTCTCTGTGGTGGGAAATGCATTGATTGCCGATATTTCCAATGCCATTCTCGCCTTACCAGAGGGCAACGAGCTTCAGCAAACGAATCCGATCGAAGGGGTTGCCCTTGTTTCTATAACGCAACGGAGCGATGGAGTTCGAGTCGCAATCACGGGCACAGTGGCTCCACCTACAGCAAACATTCGATCGGATGGGCAGGGATTGGTGTTGAGTGTAGCACCGGGAACTGAAGCGGCTGAAACGAACGAAGCGGCAATTCAAGTGGTAGTGACAGGGGAACTGGATCAAGGCTATGCCCCCAGTAATGCCACCACCGCAACTCGGACGGATACTCCCTTACGCGACATTCCTCAATCGATTCAAGTTGTGCCCCAACAAGTCCTGCAAGATCGACGAGTGAGTCGCATTAGTGAAGCGTTGGAAAGCGTTAGTGGTGTGCAGGCAGACGATAGTTTTGGTGGAACGCTCGATCGCATTAACATTCGCGGATTTCAGGCCGATGTGTTTCTAGAAAACGGGTTTCGTCGCAATGCCTTTAGCTCAACGGGGTTGGGGAATGCAGAATTAATTGAACGAGTTGAGGTTTTAAAGGGGCCCGCGTCGGTTCTCTACGGTAATATTGAACCTGGTGGTGTGGTGAATATTGTCACAGAGCAACCGCTTGCTGAACCACGATATCAGGTTGAAGGGGAAGTTGGCAGCTTTGGTTTGATCAGTCCTAGTTTGGATTTAACCGGACCGTTGAATGAAGCTAGGACACTCTTGTATCGCTTGAATGCACTGTATGAAGTAGAAGACGGATTCCGCGATTATAACCAAAATCTCGATCGCTTTGTGATTGCACCGTCCCTGACTTGGAACCTGAGCGAGAATACCAACATTATCTTTGATGTATTTTATGCAGAAACCGATCGTCCATTTGATCGGGGAATTCCAGCCATTGGCGATCGCGTCGCCGACATTCCGCGCGATCGGTTATTTCAGAATCCAGATACCCTTGCTAGCACGGAGGAAGTGAGCATCAGCTATCGCCTAGAGCATCGCTTTAATGAGAACTGGAGATTGCGCAATGCCTTTCGCTATCTGTCAGTTGATACATTCGATTTCCGCCTGGAATCCTGGACTATTGAAGATTCGGGTCGCCTTGATCAGCGCTGGCGATCGAATGATGATTACCAAGAGTTTTATTCCTTGCAAACGAATGTGGTGGGCGAGTTTAACACAGGACCAATCGAACATACTTTACTGGCAGGTATAGATTTGAATCGGTCTACCAGCGTAGGACAACAACAGCGACTGCCAGGCGATCCGAGTTTCTTCACTAATATCTTTACTGCGGGAGCCGCTGATGTACCAAGACCCAGTACCGATGAACTGACGCTGATTGTGCGGAACAACAACAATCGACAGGATAATTTGGGGATTTTTGTGCAAGACCAAATTGCCTTTACAGATAATCTAAAACTGTTGATTGGCGGTCGTTTTGATATCTTTGGTTACCGAGCATTAGACCTAACAACTAACTCCACCACTGAAGACACTGTAGAACGGTTTACGCCACGAGTTGGTATTGTTTATCAACCGATCGAACCACTCTCGCTTTACGCCAGTTACAGTCAAGCCTTCAGCCCCAACTTGTTTGATGTGACTGCCGACGGCTCAGTCCTTAATCCAGAGATTAGCGAACAGTTTGAGATTGGCATACGCGGTGAGTTTTTGAACGATCGATTGATTGCAAATCTAGCAGTCTTTGAAATTACCAAACAAAATGTGGCGGCTCCCGATCCCGATAATCCAGATTTCTCCCTAGCTGTGGGGGAGATCCGCAGTCGCGGCATTGAATTTGATATTGCTGGAGAGATCTTTGCAGGCTGGAACATCATCGCATCCTATGCTTATGTTGACGCTGAAGTCACCGAAGAAACCTTTATTCCAGTTGGCAATACGCCAGACAACGTCGCAGACCACACCGCCAGCCTGTGGACAACCTATGAAATTCAAGCGGGAACACTACAAGGATTAGGCTTTGGACTAGGATTGTTCTATGTTAACAACCGTCCTGGTGATTTTGAAAATACCTACGAACTGTCGAGCTATCTGCGCACTGATGCGGCTTTGTTTTATCGACGCGATAACTGGCGGGCTGCCTTAAATTTCCAAAACCTCTTTGATGTAGACTACATTCGCTATAGTGAAGGATTTCGAGAAGCCAATACACCAGGACAACCGTTTTCTGTTATTGGCTCCATATCAGTCACGTTCTAGGTTGCATTCCAGGTTACAAAATTCACATGTGGTTCGTTCCTCGTTTTCTTCGCTTTGTCCTACTCATGGGTTTGTCGATCGCCTTGGTCACATCCTGTGCTTTTGCATCATCTGATCGACTCTCAACTGTCTCAGGAGATTGTTATCGAGTACAGCATGTGATGGGTGAAACTTGTGTCCCTAATCAACCTCAACGAGTAGTCGTCCTAGATTCCATCACGTTTGAATATGTGACAGCCCTGAGCATCAAACCGATCGGGGCAACCCTCTCGGATCAATTTTCAGCACACTTGCAGAAAAATTTTACAGACATTATCAACATTGGCAACGCAGGTGAACCGAGCCTAGAGAAGATCCTGGCGCTTCAACCTGATCTAATCATAGGAGGCGACTATTACCAAACAATCTATCCTCAGTCCACTCAAATTGCCCCCACCCTTCTCTATGAATTTGAACATAGCGGGCAATGGAAAGAGATATTCATGAACCTCGCTCAAATGCTGAAAAAGACAGAAATTGCTGAACAAGTAATGAATGATTACTATCAGCGATTGGATGAATTTAAGCAACAAATGGGAGAACGCTTAGAGCAAACCGACGTTTCTGTCGTTCGCATTTATCCCGATCGCATCAATCTATATCTCAAAGATTCCTTCTGCGGCACAGTGTTGCAAGATGCCGGATTGCCGCGCCCCCCAGACCAAGATATTACTGCATCAGAGGCAAAAACTCGATTTGACAACGAAATTCAAGTGTCCATTAGCCGGGAACTTTTACATCAAGCGGATGGAGATGTGATGTTTGTGTGGACTGGTGAAAACACGGCTGATGCAAACCTGCAAGCTCAAAAAAAACTGGCAGAACTGACCGCTGATCCCTTGTGGCAACGGCTAAATGTCGTCCAACAAAACAAAATCTATCAAGTGCCAAGCTACTGGATTGGCAGTGGCCCGATCGCCGCAAATGCAGTGATTGATGATTTGTTCAAGTATTTGGTTGATGCTCCTGATTAAGCGATATCGGGTTGTACTAGGTGAGGGATGAGTGCAGGGATTTAATTTTGAGAAAATTCTCATTAGACTAGAATAGTCTGAGTATTCTAGTTTCTGTTCCTATCAAGATTGCCGTGGCAATTCAAACTCAATTCACCCTTGTTTTAGCATCTCAATTCAAACTCTATTCCTGTTGTGGTAACTGGCTGGGTACTGCCTCAGTTCGAATCAATAACATTTGCTCCTGACCATTGCGGGTTAGGGTTACCTGTAACCGACTGCCGACCTTGCTAGCTTCAACAATTTGTTGCAGAGCAGACGCATCGGTCACGGTTTGTCCATTCACCTGATGAATCACATCTCCGGCGCGTAGTCCGGCCTTTGCGGCTGGAGAATCGGGCATTACTTTAGCAACTAGTACGCCCCGATCTTCATTCACGCTCAAGCCGCTATTGGGATTATTATTGATGTCTTGTCTAATTTGAGGGGATAATGTAACCATCTGTACACCCAGATAGGCGTGTTCAACTTTGCCATTTTCCGCCAGTTGATTGGCAATGCGCTCGACGGTATTAATAGGAATCGCAAATCCAATCCCTTGAGCATCCTGAATAATGGCAGTGTTCATCCCAATAACTTCTCCATCCTGGTTGAGCAGTGGGCCACCTGAATTACCGGGATTAATCGCTGCATCAGTTTGAATATAATCCACTCGTTCATTGGGCATACCCACCTGACCGCTAGAACGACCCGTCGCGCTAATGATGCCTGCCGTGACTGTATTGTCCAGACCTAACGGATTACCAATGGCGATCGCCCATTCTCCAGGTTGAAGATGATCTGAATGACTCAACTTAACGGTGGGTAACTCCTTCGCTTCAATCTGAATCACTGCCACATCAGTCACCGGATCAGCACCCAGTACTTTTCCCTCGAAGGTACGACCATCTTTCAACGTGACCTGTACCGTATCTACGCCATTGACCACATGGGCATTCGTGATGATGCGGCCATCCGGACTTGTGATAAATCCAGACCCAATTCCTCGTTCAATCTGCTGGGAGGGCGGTTCAGGTAATTGATTGCCAAAAAACTGCCGGAAAAACGGATCATTAAAGATCTCTGGAGCCTGCGTTTCTACCGTTCGGGTTGCATCAATGCGAACCACTGCCGGACCGACTTTTTGCACCACATTGGTAATGAAATTGGCATCGGCTGGCATCAAGCTGGAAGGAGATGAACCGGATGAAGTTGGAGCTTGAGCGATCGGCTGTTGAGAATGGTGAAAACCAGAATGCGTGACCCAATAATTACCACCGACAGCAATGCCTGCTCCCAGAAGAATCAGGGCGATCGCCTGCCCAAACTGATTGCGAACTGGACGAGGAGATGGGTGCAGTCGGTGGGTTTTAGGATCAAGAATAAACTCTGATGGAGAAGCGTTATTGTTAGGTTGTTCAGTTTGCATCGGAAAAACCTGCCGTTGAATACAAAGTTTAGAATGAAGTGAATCTACTCGATGAAGCGAACACAATCAAGGATTGATGAACAAACTCACAATAGTCTGCTGATGTGTCAGGGTTATGACAAGTTGATGGCAGGTGCATGGATTCAGTTGTAATAGTCAAGATTTAATCTGACACTCGCTATAAACTCAGAACAAAGCAGAAGTGTCACAATGAATACATAAGACAACGATTATGAAATCCCCTTTTCCAGATCATTTTCTTCTTACAGGCTAGTTTCAAATTAAATTGAAAATTCGTATAAATAGAAAGGAAGATCTTTAAATTTGTTCAATAATTTCAATCTAATTTTAGGTATTTTTGTATTAAAATATACAAAATATTTACAAAGCAACCGTATTGCTGCTATGACAGACGTTAGAACAAGACGGTTCTCAAGTGTAATCGCTGCTCGCTGGATGAGAATATCAATCTCGGAGCAGGGAGTTAGGAATGAGGAGAAAAGAGTTGTCAGTCAACCAGCCAGTCGTGAAGTTGGCGCGACCTCCTCACCTTCTCAGACCATCATTTAACGCACTATCAAAACTCAAAACTAATTGATTTACGCAAGCTTTCTCAATAAATTGATTGTGAACAGAATTGGTGAAAAAAGCATGTATACCGATACACAATTTGCTAAGTTTACAACCTGTCATCAAATTGTTAGATGGAATTATCAGGTTTATGATTGGTAGAAAAACATTAATTGTTAAGAAGCGAGTCAATAGCGGCGGTTGTGAAAATTCTATTAGTAGAAGACGACATACCAAGCGCATCAGTCCTATCAGAGGTAATCACAGCGCAGCACTATACTGTGGATGTAGCGTCAGATGGCGAAATGGGCTTGTACATGGCAACATCTTGGGAATATGACCTCGTGTTGCTAGACTTACTGATTCCTAAGCTAGATGGCATTAGTCTTTGTCGGCAACTGCGCCATCATGGGTTTCAAAAGCCTATCTTATTGCTTACAGCTAAAGATTCCAGTAGTGATATCGTCAGAGGACTAGATGCGGGAGCCGATGATTATGTGACGAAGCCCTACGATTTATCAGAGTTATTGGCTCGAATGCGGGCATTACTACGGCGAGGACAGGCTAGTTTGGCCCCAACCCTCCTAACATGGGAGCAGCTTTGCGTCAACCCTGTGTCGGCAGAAGTGACCTATCAAGAGCAAGTGCTTTCGCTGTCTCCTAAGGAATATGGTTTATTGGGGTTATTCCTCAGAAACCCACAGCGCATTTTTAGCCGCAGTGATATTATCGATCGCCTTTGGTCAATTGATGCGTCTCCCAGCGAAGGGGCCGTCACAAATTTAATTAAAGATTTGCGACAGAAATTAAAAGCGGCAGGCATGAAAACGGATCTGCTAGAAACCGTTTATGGATTGGGATATCGATTAAAGCCCCCCCCAACTCAATCTGCTACGTCAGCACACTCTAAACCGGGCGCTAAAGATAGTTCTAAATCGAAAGCCAGTACTGCATCGGCAACGGAACCTGTTGCAACCCAGAAACCAGCGCTTCAACCGAAAGACTTAACATCAATTTATAAAGTCTTGGAGCGCTATCAACATACCTTTGCGGCCCGTGTGGTGACGCTGGAGGACATTCAACCCTGGCTGCAAGCTGGAACTTTAAGCCAACCCCAGCAACAAACAGCGGCCCAAGAAGCCCATCGCTTGGCGGGGGCGTTAGGCTCATTTGGCTATGAAGCAGGGTCACGCTTAGCCCGATCGATTGAGCAGTTGTTGATTCAGGATGCGCGCTTAGCCCCCGCGCAGATTGCTCAATTTACAGAACTTATCACTCAGCTAAAACACGAACTCGCCAAACCTCCCACCCCACTGGTCGATCGCCTGCCCAGTCCACCCGATGCATCGACCGTGCTCGTGGTAGATGCTGATACCACCTTCACTCACCCCCTTCAGCAAGCGGCGTTGGCGTGGGGACTGCAAGTAGACGTAGCCACGAATTTCACAATTGCTAAGCAGAAGATGAGTGATGCATTGCCTGAGGCGGTGTTGCTGAGCCTCTCTGATTTGGCGCAAGATGCTTCCCTCTTGCAAGAGCTAGCAGAGCAGTTTTCGACAGTGCCTGTCTTAGTTGTGACAGGAGAAGACCGTTTAACCGATCGGGTTGTGGTCTCTCGATTTAGCATCAAGCGGTTTTTGCATAAACCCATTTCCCCAACCGAGGTATTAGAAGCAATTGTTCAAGTGCTGCCCCAGCCTCAAATGCCCGCCGCCAAGGTGATGATTTTAGATGATGATCCAATCATCCTAGAGGCACTGCGAGATTTGTTGCAACCGTGGGGACTGCACGTGACAACCCTACCTGATCCGCAACAGTTTTGGACAGTGCTGACTGCCACTCAGCCCGATCTGTTAGTGTTAGATTTGGAAATGCCAACCTTTAACGGAATTGATCTCTGCCGCGTGGTGCGACAAGATCCAAAGTGGGGCAATTTACCAATTTTGGTGGTTACAGCACACACCCAGATGGAATCAATTCAACACGTATTTGCAGCCGGGGCTGATGATTTTATTGGCAAACCAGTCGTTGGACCAGAGTTGGTCACGCGCGTCATTAGCCGCATCGATCGCTCGCGCCTGCAACGAGAACTGGAAACCATGAAGCGGAGGGTGGGAACATGACGCTGCCATCACTCCGGCATTGGTATCGGCTGCGTTCAAAACCAAGTCATCGATCGCGCCCACAAATTCCACTCCGCCTTGCCCTGACCTTACCGTTTGTGCTGTTGACGGTCGGTACAACAGGATTAGTGGGATATTTGTCTTGGCGCAATGGACAACAGTCCATTCAAATTCTGGCCAGCCAGTTGATGAATGAAATCAGCGATCGAGTTTACCTCTATCTTGACAATTTTTTAGCCACTCCTCATCTTGTCAATCGGCTCAACGCTAATGCTGTGCGCCTGGGGCAAGTTGATATTACGAATCCAGAGAGCTTACAACGTCATTTTATCCAGCAACTTCAAACCTTCGATTCTGTCAGTCGCATTCATTTTAGTAATCCTCAAGGCGGTTATTTGGCAACTGGATTAGATGAACAAGGATTAACGGTTGCAACAACCGATCGCTTCCTGAAAGGAACTTTACGGGTATATGCCGTAGACAATCAAGGGAATCGTCAGGAACTGTTGGTAGAACAGCCCAGTTATGATGCTAGTCAACGTCCCTTTTATCGGGCAGCTATTCAGGGCAACCAACCTGTTTGGACATCTGTCTATGTCTATGTGCCGACTTCCAGAGGGGCGGGGCTTTCAGCCAGTTATCCGCTATATGATGCAACTCAGCAGTTTCAGGGTGTCTTATCGACGGATCTGACCCTGAGCGCCATCCATCAATTTCTGAAAGGGCTACGGATTGGAACGGATGGCACGGTTTTCATTCTCGATCGGTCTGGGCTGATAATTGCCTCCGCCTTAGACTCCCCATCTTCTACCCAAGCTTCCTATAATGAACCACGCAAGGCGAGCGATAGTCAGGAACCAGCAATTCGCTTAGCGGCGCAACAGATAGTGGACCAATTGGTCCACTTCAGCCACATAAATTCGGCAACACAACTGCAATTCAACATCGCTGGAAAGCAGCAGTTTCTCCAGGTTACGCCATTTCAGGATGAGTTTGGGTTAGATTGGTTGATTGTGGTGACGGTTCCAGAAACCGCTTTCACCGGGCAGATCCAAGCCAACACTCGGATGACCCTGCTATTTAGTCTTGCTGCCCTGTTAGGCTCGATCGCGCTGGGGCTGTGGCTGAGTCGCTCGATTGCTCGCTCAATTCGGCGGTTGGGGCAATCAAGTGTGGCGCTGGCGGATGGAGCCTGGGATCGAGTGATTTCCCAAGATAGCACCATTGCTGAGTTGCAAGTGCTCAATACCTCGTTTGATCGCATGGCTGCTCAGCTTCAGCAGTCATTCAATCAAGTCAAAGAGGCGCTGCAAGACCATGAAACTCGGTTCCAGCAGTTGGCAACTGCCTCACCCGCAATCATTTATAGCGTTTTAGAAAATCCAGATGGGTCGGTTGAATACGAGTATCTCAGTGCCGCCTTTGAAGACATTTATGAAGTTGCAATCGCAGAGGTTCAGCAAGATACCACCATTCCCTTTTACCAAATTCATCCTGACGATCGAGCCACCTATCAACACGTCGCAAAGCACAGCGTAGAGACCATGCAGCCCTTTAAACATGAGTGGCGAATCATTACCCCCTCTGGCAAAATCAAATGGTTGCAAGCAAGTTCTCGACCAGAACGTCGCCAAGTGGGTGTTGTCTGGCATGGAGTTTGTTTAGATATTACCGATCGCAAACAAGCGGAGGAAGCCCTGCGCCAGAGCGAAGCACGCTGGCAGCGGATCGTATCTGCTGCTCCTGGGGCCATTTATACCTTTGTAAAGCGATTAGATCAGTCATTCTATTTTGAATACATTAGCCCGGCGATCGAAGCAATCAACGAATTAACCGTCGAGCAGATGTTGCAAGAGCCGGCTCCGCTTTTGATTCATCCCGACGATCAAGCCAGCTATGATGCGGCTGTGGCCCACAGTGCCGAAAGGCTGGAAGCTTTTTCCCATGAGTTTCGGATTATTACCCCTGCTGGCAAACTCAAGTGGCTCTATGCCAGTTCTCGTCCAGAACGACGGGAGAATGGTGAGATTGCCTGGTATGGCATTGTTTTGGATATCAGCGATTATAAACAAGCGGAGGAAGCCCTGCGCCAGAGCGAAGAACGTTGGCAATTAGCCATTTCTGGCAGCAATGATGGCATTTGGGATCATGACCTGCAAACCAACACCCATTACCTTTCTCCCCGATGTATGGACATGTTGGGATATTCCTACGACGAAATTGATACCTTCGACAAGTGGGTGCAATACATTCATCCTGATGATCTGACCAGGTTGCAAGCCACATTTCAAGCTCATGTCAATCACCAATTACCTAGTTATGCCTGTGAGTATCGCATGCGCTGTAAAGATGGTAGTTATAAGTGGCTCCTGGCACGGGGACAGGTACTTTGGGATGAGCACGGAGTTGCAGTGCGGGCGGTGGGATCACTGACCGATATCACCGATCGCAAGCTGGCCGAAGCTGCCCTACGCCACAGTGAAGCCCGATTGCATAGTTTAACCTCGGCTGCCCCCGTTGCCATTTATTCATTAGTGCAGCATCACGATGGTTCCCTCGAGTTTGAATACATCAACCGAGTGGTAGAAGAATTTCATGAAGTCAGCCTCGAGGAATTTACAGCAGATCCAAGCAGGATCATCATGGGACAAATGCACCCAGACGATCGCCAAGGCTATATTGACCTGTTCAACCGCAGTGCGGAAACGCTGGAACGGTTTCAGTATGAGTGGCGCATTCTTCCCCCTTCGGGTAAACTCAAGTGGCTACAAGCCCGATCGCAGCCGGAAAGACGAGAGAATGGCGATATTTATTGGCATGGGGTTGTGCTAGACATTACCGATCGCAAGTTAGCCGAAGCCGCTCTGCAACACAGTGAGGCTCGTTTCAAAAAAATTGCAGCGGCCTCTCCAGCCCAAATATACATCTTCGCTTGCCAACCAGATGGTAGCCACAGGCGATTTAAGTATATCAGTCCCGGTATCCGTGAGATTCAAGAACTGGAACCTGAGCAAGTTCTAGACAATCCGAGGCTGACCTATGAACAAATTCATCCCGACGATCGCCAAGCTTACGACGAGGTTGCCAATCGAAGCATTCAAGCGCTAAAACCCTTTTCTCATGAGTGGCGCATTGTTACTGCATCTGGCAAGCTCAAGTGGGTGCAAGCCAACTCCCGTCCCGAACAGCAACCCGATGGGGAAATTATCTGGTATGGTGTCATGCTGGATATCACCGATCGCAAGCTGGCTGAAGCTGCCCTACGCCACAGTGAAGCCGCGTTGCGTCGGGCCCAACAAGTTGCTCATGTTGGCAGTTGGGAAGTGGATGTGGCAACCGATCAAGTGACTTGGTCTGAAGAAAGCTTCCATATTTTTGGCTGGGATGTCACTCAACCTGAACCCACCCTCTCGCGTTTTTACGATTTGATTCATCCCGACGATCGCCCATCCTTGCAACAAGCGGTCTCGCGAATCAGTACTCAGGGCGGAACCTATAAAATTGAGTTTCGCGCACTTCAACCCGATGGTTCAATTCGCTATGTAGAAGCTAGAGGAGAAGGAATTAAAGACAAGAAAGGACACGTTGTGCGCCTGCTAGGAACCAATTTAGATATCACCGAGCGGCAGCAAGCCGAAGCGGCTCTACGACACAGCGAAGCAACTAAAAATCAAATCCTAAAAGCGATTCCAGATTTAATCATTTGGCTAACGGCTGACGGCACTTGCATTGATTTTATGGATGGCGGCAGCGTGACAAATCTTTATGTCAAATCAGACGCAATTGGTAGGAATGTAGCTGAGTTATTACCACCTCATTTAGCGCAATTACGAATGAATGCGATTCAACAAGTATTGCAAACGGGAGAGGTGCAAATCTATGAACAAGCGTTTATGATTCAAGATACCATTCGCCACGAAGAAGTGCGCGTGATTGGTGTGGGAGATGACAGGATTCTAGTAATTGTACGAGACATTACCGATCGCAAACAGGCAGAAGCCGCCCTGCTTGATAGCGAAACCCGATTCCGTAGTGCCTTTTGGAATGCCCCCATCGGTATGGCATTGATTGGACTGGACAATCGCTGGATTAAGATAAACCCCGTGTTGTGTCAGATGCTTGGCTATACCGAGCCGGAGCTACTGTCGATGCAGGCGTCTGCGCTGGTGCATCCGGATGATCTGAATCAGCTTCAAGATAGTCTGTTGCAACTTGGATCTGACACAAAGCCAAATGCACAAATTGAATTGCGCTATCACTGCTGCAATGGACAGATGATTTGGGGGTTGGTCAATCTCTCTGTGGTGCGAGATGCCCAAGGTCAACCGTTATATTATGTGGCGCAAATTCAAGACATCACCGAGCGACAAGCCATCGATCGCATCAAAAATGAATTTATTTCGATCGTCAGCCATGAACTGCGCACCCCTCTGACCGCCATTCGAGGATTTTTGGGACTGCTGGATACAGGAATTTACGACAACAAGCCCGACAAAGCCAAACACATGATTACCCAAGCGCTCACCAACAGCGATCGGCTGGTGCGATTGGTGAATGACATTCTCGACTTGGAGCGGCTATCGTCTGGCAGAGTGCAACTCGTGATGGAAGCGTGTCTGGCAGAAACCCTGTTGCAGCAAGCTGTGGCGGGTGTCCAGTCGATCGCCGATCAAGCCCACATTACCTTGGTTGTGGGCAGCACAACCGCCACCGTATGGGCCGCTCCCGACTCCATTATTCAAACCTTGACCAATTTACTGGGCAATGCCATCAAGTTCTCTCCAGATCATTCGGTGATTACCCTAGCAGCCCAAGCCCAAGCAGACTCGGTACTCTTCTCTGTGACAGATCAAGGACGAGGCATTCCACCTGATAAATTAGAAACGATTTTTGGACGGTTTCAGCAAGTCGATGTCTCAGACTCTCGACAAAAAGGTGGCACGGGGTTGGGGTTGGCCATTTGTCAAAGTATTATCCAGCAACACGGAGGTAACATTTGGGCAGAAAGCACTTTGGGAGTGGGCAGTACCTTCTATTTCACGTTACCGTTCCCCCCTGGAGGTCTGCATGAATAGACATATTCTTGTCGTCGATGATGAGGCATCTCTACGTGATCTGGCTTGTACCTGTTTGGAAGATTTGGGCGGCTGGAATACTACAGCGGCCGCATCAGGACAGGAAGCCTTGGCAAAAGCGGAGTCCATCCCTCTAGATGCTATTCTTCTCGATGTTTCGATGCCCGAAATGGATGGGTTTCAGTGCTATGAACAGCTTAAAGCCAATCCCACCACTCAGTCTATTCCGGTGGTGCTGCTGACGGCAAAAGTCTTGCCAGACGATCGCACTCGATTTGCCCAAATGGAAATTGCAGGGGTGATCACAAAACCCTTTGATCCCGTTTCGATTTGTGATCAACTTTCTGAACTGCTGCACTGGACTTGAGCACAGATGTTAGTAAAACAAAGACTTCCCTGATGGTTGCTCCTCTTTTACACTGGCTTTACTTCCCCAAGCGATCGGCTAAGACACCATCGCAGCGTACAACAGTTCCGTTACATTTGGTTTTAATCGTACCATTTGTCTTGCTATCAACCGGGGCTGTTGGAATTGTAGGATACCTGTCTTGGCGCAGTGGGCAGCGAGCAATTAGTGATGTGGTTGAACAACTGCAAGCCAAAATTGGTGACCACATTGAAGAAAAACTGACGGTTTATTTAGAGACGCCGCACTTAATTAATCGAATCAATGCCGATGCCGTGCAACGGGGAGAACTCAATGTTACAAGTCGAACCAGTGAGCGCTATCTTTGGCAACAAATTCAACGATTTGAGTCAGTCAGTTGGATTTACTATGGCTCCGAGCAAGAAGGAAGTTTCGTGGGTATCACGCGAGCGAATCCCGATCGATCGCTGCAAATTGTAGTCAATGATGCCACAACGAACTTTGAAGGCCACTATTACACGGTTGATTCACAAGGTAATCGGCAGCAGCGGGTGCAGGTCATTTCCTCAATCTATGACGCCCGCAGTCGTCCCTGGTATCAAACGGCGGTGCAAAAAAGACAGGCCAGTTGGAGCGAAATTTATCAAACCTTTGAGCTACCAAGTTTGATTATTAGCGCAGCATTACCTCTATACAACACCTCTGGCGATGTGCTTGGAGTGGTAGGAGCCGATCTGGATTTAGAAGATATTAGTCACTTTCTTGCCAGTCTAGAGATCAGCCCATCAGGTCAAGCATTCATTGTGGAACGATCGGGGCAGTTGGTAGCCAGTTCTGCTTCTGAAACTCCTTATCGTTTTAATGAACGGCTGCGACAACCACAGCGGTTGCTTGCCATTGAAAGCACTGATCGATTAATTCAATCGGCGGCTCGGCACTTGAATCAGCAGTTTGGTAGCCTTGACAGCATTCTTGGTGAACAGCAGTTGGATTTTTACCTATCCGGTCAGCGCCAATTCTTACGAGTTTTACCCTTCCGCGATCGACGCGGCATTGATTGGTTAATTGTCGTTGTTGTGCCCGAGTCGGATTTTATTGCCCAAATTTACGCCCAACGTCGCACAACCATTGTGCTTTGCACGCTAGCCTTGCTGGGAACAATCGCACTGGGGCTGTGGATGTCTCGGTGGATTTCCTATCCCATTCAACAGTTGAGTCAAGCTAGCGGATTGTTAGCTCAGGGAGATTGGCACGAACCGCTAAACGAAGATAGCCCCATCACAGAACTACAAGTATTGACGCATTCCTTTAATTACACCGCTACTCAACTCCAGCAATCGTTCTGTCGAGTGCGCACGGCGCTGGAAGAGTCGCAAGAGAAATTTACTGACAGTGAAGCCCGCTTTCGTCATGCCTTTCATGATGCTCCTATTGGTATGGCGTTGATTGGATTAGACGATCGCTGGCTACAAGTGAATCCGATGCTGTGCGATATGCTCGGCTATCCTGAAACTGAACTATTGACGATGACAGCCTCAACTTTGGTACATCCAGATGATCTCAGCAAGCTAAACCACAATATCCAGCAACTCTCCCAGTCAGACGATCGCAATGCTCAAGTGGAGTTGCGCTACTGTTGTCAAGACGGCCGGGTGGCGTGGGGACGGCTCAGCCTCTCGTTAGTGCGTGATGTTGAAGATTGCCCCTGCTATTATGTGGCGCAAATTCAAGACATCACCGAGCAACATGCCATCGATCGGATGAAGAATGAATTTATTTCGATCGTCAGCCATGAACTGCGCACCCCTCTGACCGCCATTCGAGGATTTTTGGGACTGCTGGATACAGGAATTTACGACAACAAGCCCGACAAAGCCAAACACATGATTACCCAAGCGCTCACCAACAGCGATCGGCTGGTGCGATTGGTGAATGACATTTTGGAGTTGGAACGACAATCATCGGGGCGGGTGCAGTGGGTGATGGAAGTGTGCCAGGCCGCAACGCTAATCAACCAAGCCATCGCTGGGATGCAATCGATCGCCGATGAAGCCTTAATTAACCTAGTTGTGTCCTCTGCAACTGGCTCGGTCTGGGCGGCTCCAGATGCCATGATTCAAACGCTGACCAATTTGCTAAGCAACGCCATCAAATTTTCTCCACCCCATTCGATCATCACCCTGTCGGCACAACCACACCTCAATCACGTTTTGTTTCAAGTCAAAGATCAAGGACGGGGCATTCCAGACGATAAACTGGAAATGATTTTTGAGCGCTTTCAGCAAGTGGATGTATCTGATGCTCGGCAAAAGGGCGGTACGGGGTTAGGACTGGCCATTTGTCAAAGCATTATCCATCAACATGGCGGAAAAATTTGGGTAGAGAGCCACATAGGGGTAGGCAGTACTTTCTACTTCACGATTCCGTCATCTCCCTCCTCCTTATGACTGATGAACAACGATAGTCCTTAGCGAAGCAGAAAGACCCTCAAACGTTGACTAGCGAACCAAGTAACCCCTTCCATCGATTATTCTGAAAGAGGCGATCACACTCAGCTTGAGACATGGCACGCGGCGATCAAATTTATGTACTGCGCCCTTTGATGGGAATGGACGGCGTCTACGAACACCACGGCATCGATTGTGGCGATGGCACAGTAATTCACTACTCGAAAAGTGGTGATGAGGCAGAGATTGCTCGCACCTCTTACGAAGCGTTCAGTTGGGGCAAGCCAGTGTTTGTCAAGCACTATGCAACATCCTATGTCCCCGATGTAGTAGTAGCACGAGCAGAGAGCCGATTGGGAGAACGTCAATACAACTTGCTGTCGAACAATTGCGAACATTTTGCCAATTGGTGCAAAACGGGTCGCAACGAAAGCTACCAGTTGGCTGAATATGGACTGGATGCAACTCGGCTTAGCCCGATCGCATCGCGGCAGCTTGTCACAGAGGCAACTCAAGAGGGCGATCCACTCAAAGCTATGGAACTGTATACTCAGGCTCTCGGCAATTTAACCGCGACGCAAAATCGCTTACAAGCCCAATATAATCAAGCGCAAGATCAGGTGCTGACGTGGCATCGAGTGGCAGATTTGGCTTTGAAGCAGGGACGAGAAGACTTGGCACGGGCAGCATTAGAGCGGAAGGTGACCTACAAGCAACAGGCCACAAAACTACAGGCGCAAATTGCCCAACTGATTGAAACGCAAGAAACGATCAAACGCAACAGTGCTGGTTTGAAGCAGAAAATCACTTCCCATCTTTGAAATTCCTGTAGATATCTAACGGATACTTAATGAGGAGGTGGTTGCAAGTCCTTCCAGCACTTTAAATCTCTATGAATTTTCTCTATCCGACTCCACTTTGCCACTTCTAATCATCTTCTAATCCTCCTCTTAGGTGCCAACGTCCATAAATCTTCAGCAAAGCAAAAATCCCCACTTGCGTGGGGACCTGCTCGATGCACCAACTATTTGAGGAGCTTTTCAATACAATCAATGATTAGAGTGCGCTACGGCGCGTTGCAGCATAGTAGATGAACAAAGCAATCATGGCACCAATAATGGCTACGATGATACCCCCAATGCTGAGACCGGCTGCCGTCAGCGATAGGGTTCCGGTGGTCAGCAGGTTATAGAGAGAACCGCCAACAAACGCACCAATAACACCCAGAATTAATGTACCAAGAATGCCGCCGCCTTGATGTCCGGGATAAAGAGCCTTTGCAATAGCGCCAGCGATCAAACCTAATACAATCCAAGCCAAGATATTCATTGTTATTTCCTCAGTAAAACTGTGATTGTGCAGAACTTTATTTCGTTCGTTTTCTGATGTTTTTAATTTAGCAAGTTTGCATCAGTCGATCGCCTATCCGAAGGGGGAGGCGCGTTCTCACAAAAGGGAGAGGTTGCTGCCTGCGGAGTCTCTATCGCAGCGGTGAAGGCAAGGAAAAGCTTGTGCGCGTTGATGTACGCTAGTCTCTGTACTCAGCAATTTTTTCTTGCCACCGCAAACTTTTTATCAAACTCCTTCGTCATTTCCCTCTATTACTGTCTCGCGTTTCTCATCTTTCATGAACGGCATTGCTGCGATTCTGTCACTGCTTTTGGCTCAAACTCCTGCGCCACCGCCTCCTTCCCCACAAGAAACAGTACGCTTGCAAGAAGTGCGAGCGTTGCCAGGGCAACTAGATGACGTACTCGTTTTTAACAGCAATAGCCCAGAGTTAATTGGAACAGAAGGTATTTTGCTGTCTACTTTTCCTGCCGATGGCAAGCAATACCCGACTGCCCATCTCAATCTTGCGCTGCAAGGGCGCTTTGATATTTTTGCTCACCATGTCTTTAGGGCATTGTCTCCTGAAGATCTGCGTAGCGTGTACTTAGGAGTGGTTGCCTACAATCCAGGAATAGAACCTGTCACGATCGAGGTTTTGCAAGCAGCTAGCTATCTTAGTCAACCCGATGCTCCCTTTATTGATCTACCCTCGTCGGTTGATAATGCAGCGGGCAATGTGTACGCCGGGCCAGGCAGCCGGGTCATGAACGACGTGCTGCGGGGTCAGCGACAGACCATGTTTCCACCCACGATCGTGATTCCGCCCCAATCCTATCAACTGCTGCTAAATCTGCCGATTCCGGTGGCAACGCTCGACCCACCGTTGAATGGGCGATCGACCCTGATGCGAGTGCGGAGTAGTGGCCCGGTGTATGTAGCCAGTTTGGCGCTGATGGCTAGGGACACCGATGAGGGCAGCGAACGTGCTCCCGATCTGGCAGAATGGCAAGCATTGTTGGAAACAGGCGACTTGGCTGGCCCACGCGATCGTCCTCCGACATTGCTAGATAACACGGCTCCGATTAACGAAATTATCTATGGCCGAGTGGCAGGAGTGGCGCAGGGGTCCCGATGGCAAGCACAGGTCACCGATCGCCCTACCAACGCTGAACTCACCATTCCTGAACCGGGTCGTGCCTTTTCCTATGGGCTGAGTACTTTAGTGCGTGGTCGATTGGGAACCGAACAAGTGCAAACAGCCCCGTTGCTGGTGCGCTATCCTGACACAGCCTATCAGGCCCACGGCAATTATGGGATTCAGTATGATCTCACCTTGCCGTTGCACAATCCCAGTACTGAGGCTCGGACGGTGACAATTGCCCTGGAAACCCCAATCAAAGAAGATATATTAACGGAAGCTGGCTTGCGTTTTTTTGATCCATTGCCCACCCAAACCTTTTTTCGAGGAACTGTTCGGATTCGCTTTACGGACGATCGCGGCTTACCACAAACTCGCTATGTGCATTTAGTGCAACGTCGGGGACAAATGGGCGATGCGTTGGCCGTCCTCAACTTAGCGGCCGGCGAGCGGCGCTTGGTGGAGGTGAGTTTTCTGTATCCACCCGACTCAACCCCACCCCAAGTTTTGACCCTTCAAACCTTACCCTAAGTCAAATCTAAGCAATCTCTGAATCAGTAAGTAAACAGGTTTAGTGTTGCCACCATGTCAACTATTTTGCCCTCACCTCTTTAGCCCTCGTCTCCCAAAGCTAGGAGAGAAGGGAGTTTGAGCAAATTCTTACTTCCTTCTCCCAAGCTTAGGAGAAAGGAAGGGGATGAGGGTGATGGAGTACCAGCCAGTGTTTTAATTTAATAAAGTTGCACATTGCGTTAATGTTAATACTTCCGAAAGGTTCATGCTTGCAGAGCGCGCGTAACGGATAATCGATCGGGTTGATCGATCGGGAGAGAACCAGAGCAATGGATGTTAAAGCTGCTGTTGCCTATGCTGCGGGTGAACCGCTGAGCATTGAAACCATTCAGCTTGAGGGACCCAAAGAAGGCGAAGTCCTGGTTGAAATTAAAGCCACAGGAGTCTGTCACACCGACGCTTATACGTTGTCCGGTAAAGATCCCGAAGGTCTATTTCCGACCATCCTGGGACATGAAGGGGCGGGCATTGTAGTGGAGGTTGGTGAGGGCGTCAAAAGCGTCAAACCCGGCGATCATGTGATTCCGCTTTACACCCCGGAATGTCGGCAGTGTAAGTTTTGCCTCAGCCAGAAAACGAATCTATGTCAGGCAATTCGAGCGACGCAGGGCAAAGGTCTCATGCCCGATGGCACCAGCCGTTTCTCAGTCAATGGCAAGCCACTCTATCACTATATGGGCACATCCACGTTTGCGAACTACACCGTGCTGCCAGAAATTGCCGTAGCCAAAATTCGCGAAGATGCACCGTTCGATAAGGTTTGCTACATCGGTTGTGGTGTGACCACAGGAATCGGAGCCGTGATCTTTACCGCCAAAGTGGAACCGGGGGCAAAAGTGGTTGTGTTTGGCTTGGGCGGCATTGGACTGAACGTGATTCAGGGCTGTCGCATGGTGGGAGCCGATAGAATTGTGGGCGTCGATCTCAACCCCAGCAAGCGATCGATCGCCGAGCAATTCGGCATGACCCATTTCGTTAACCCTAAGGAAATTAGGGGTGATCTGGTGGCGCACTTAATCGAACTGACCGATGGCGGAGCGGATTATTCCTTCGAGTGCATCGGAAATGTGCAGGTAATGCGACAAGCGCTGGAGTGTTGCCATAAAGGCTGGGGCGTTTGTACCATCATTGGAGTTGCAGGAGCAGGCGAAGAAATCAGTACACGGCCATTTCAACTGGTGACAGGTCGGGTGTGGAAAGGCAGCGCCTTTGGAGGGGCCAGAGGCCGCACCGATGTACCGAAGATCGTGGATTGGTATATGGATCACAAAATCAACATTGACGATTTGATTACGCATACGCTGCCGCTGAACCAGATCAACGACGCCTTTGACCTGATGCATCACGGCGAGTCGATTCGCAGTGTCGTGTTATTTGATTAGGAAAAACCACCATCATGTCTGATGCTCTAACCGTGATTAACCAATATGCTTGCTTCAATGGCACCGTTGGTTTTTATCGTCATGCGTCCCAGGTGTGCAACTGCGAGATGCGATTTGCCGTGTTTGTGCCACCGCAAGCGAAACAAGCTTCTGTGCCAGTGCTCTATTATCTGTCGGGGCTGACCTGCACCGAAGAAAACTTCACCACCAAGGCTGGAGCGCAGCGCTATGCGGCAGAGTATGGCTTGATGTTGGTGGCTCCCGATACCAGTCCCCGAGGAGAAGATGTACCCGATGCGGAGGATGCTTGGGACTTTGGCAAAGGGGCCGGATTCTATGTGGATGCAACGGAATCTCCCTGGAATCAGCACTATCACATGTACAGCTATGTAGTAGACGAACTGCCCACCCTGATTCACGCTAATTTTCCCGTGCAGCCCGATCGCACTGGAATTTTTGGGCACTCGATGGGTGGCCATGGAGCACTGATCTGTGGACTCAAGCATCCCGATCGCTATCGTTCAATCTCCGCCTTTGCACCAATCTCCGCCCCTAGCCAATGCCAATGGGGACAAAAAGCCTTCTCTGGCTATCTAGGAACCGATCGAGCCGCTTGGCAAGATTATGATGCCACTGAATTAATCAAGCGTGGAGCACGAATCGAGCGAGCGATTTTGATTGATCAGGGGACCGAGGACACTTTTCTGGCGCAACAGCAACTCTTACCAGAAGTGTTTGCCGCCGCCTGCGAGCAGGCAGGTCAGCCCGTCACCTTGCGAATGCAGCCAGGCTATGATCACAGCTACTACTTTATTGCCACCTTCATAGGCGATCACATTCAACATCATGCCGCCGCGTTGACCTAACCCAACGGGCGTGAAGGGGGGTTCCCAGGATTTCTGCTTGTGCCCCTTTCTCTCACTCCGCCTTCCCCGTACAATAGCGTTGATTATTCTCTCTAACCGTGTCTGGCTGGAATCACCATGACTCGAACCTACCACGCTCGCATTTACATCACGCTCCGCCCTTCTGTCCTTGACCCAGCCGGAACCGCTGTGCAATCCGGGTTACAACATTTGGGCTATGACAACGTCGAGCAAGTGCGCATCGGTAAATATGTAGAACTGATGTTGCGAGCAGACGATGAAGCCACCGCACAAAGCCAACTCGATCGCATTTGTGATCAGCTTTTAGCCAATCCCGTAATTGAAAATTATCGATTTGAACTAACCGAAGTAGAAGCGGTTGTGTAATTTAGCAAAATTATTATGAGATTTTCTGTAGAATTTGATTGTGAACACTACAGATACTCAACTGTTCCGACTCCTGACTCCCGACTTCCGACTCCCCACCCCCTATCCCCCATGCCCCTCGCTCCCACCCAATCACTTCAGCTAGAGTATGTACGTCAACAGTTCCCGGCTCTACTAGGGGACTGGATTTTCTTTGACAATGCAGGCGGCTCGCAAATCCTCAAGCCAGTTGTCGATCGCATCAGCGAATATTTGCTGACATCGAATGTGCAACTAGGAGCCAGCTATGCTATTTCGCAATTAGCCGGAGAGCGAGTTTTGTGTGCCCGAGAAGCGGTTGCCACGCTGCTCAACGCCGCCAGTTCGACTGAAGTTGTCATGGGCGGTTCCACCTCATTGCTGCTACGAATTCTATCGCTGTGTTTGGTACAGAACTGGACAGTAGGCGATGAAGTGATTGTCACCAATACCGATCATGAAGCGAATGTCAGCCCTTGGATGGACTTGAAGCAGCAGGGCATTGTTGTAAAAACCTGGCGACTTAATCCTGATACTCTAGAACTTCAGCTAGATGATTTAGAAGCCTTGATGACACCCCGCACCCGCTTGGTCGCTGTCACTCACGCTTCGAACATTCTTGGCACAATTAATCCTATTCGCCAGATTGCCGATCGCGTTCACACCTACGGAGCCATGCTCTGTGTGGATGGCGTTGGCTATGCGGCCCATCGCTTGGTGGATGTGCAGGCGTTGGACGTAGACTTCTATGCCTTCAGCTTTTACAAAACCTATGGCCCGCATTATGCCGTGCTGTATGGTAAGCAAGCGCATCTGTTGTCGTTGCCAAGCATTAATCATTACTTTATTGAACAAACCGACATTCCTTATAAGTTTCAACCTGGTAATGTCAATTATGAATTGAGCTATGGAGTGCTGGGGCTGTGCGATTATCTCAGCCATCTGGCGACGTTGCATGACCCAACGGCGATCGAACAATCTCCACGACAGCGCATGGTGCAAGCCTTTGATCTGATCCGGTCTCATGAAGCCATCCTGGGCGATCGGTTGCTGTGCTATCTCAACAGCCAGCCCAATGTCCGTATCATCGGTCATCCCCGCGCGAATCCAGACGATCGAGTCCCCACGATTTCGTTTGTGGTAGATGGCATCGATAGCGCCACGATTCCGCCACAGCTTGACCCGCACCGCATCGCCATCCGCTATGGTGATTTTTACGCTAAACGTCTGATCGAAGAGTTGGGATTGACTGCGCAACATGGTGTGGTGCGCGTTAGTATGGTGCATTACAACACCCTTGCCGAAGTCGATCGCCTTATCGAGTGCTTCGATCGAGTATTTTGATTTCGCTGAAGTTTAGCGCCAGAGCCGCTAAACTTCAGCGAGTGCGCGCTCGCTTTTTCTGGCGCTTACGTTGAAGTAGCCAAATACTGACCCCGATGGCGAATGCAATTAAAACGATCGTAGACACTGGCCCGAAAAACTGCTCCACCAATTGATAGTTCTCTCCTAACACATAGCCAGCATAGGTGAGAAACGTCACCCACAGCAGCGTGCCAGCGAAAGAGAACACTAAGAAAGGGAGCATTCCCATTTCTTCAAACCCAGCGGGAATGGAAATATAGGTACGGATACCTGGAACGAAGCGACCAAAGAAGACCACTAGGCTCCCGTGGCGATCGAACCAGCGTTTTGACCGATCAATGTCTTCTCCAGTCAGACTAAGCCATTTGCCATGTTTATCGACCCAACGGCTCATGCGTTTCTCTCCAACCCATCTGCCTAACCCGTACCACAGCAAGGTGCCCAATATCGTTCCGCAAGTTCCGGCTAAAACCGTCAAAGGAAAGCTCAAATTACCTTGTTGCACTGTAAATCCGGCAAGTGGCATAATCAATTCTTCAGGAACGAACGGAACAAAGTTTTCCAAAAGCATTAAGCACAGAATGCCTACGTAGCCCAGAGAAGAAATAACTGTTGTCAACCAATCGAGCATAGAGTTTGAGTTTGCAGAAGAATTGCAGTCCCATCATTGTTTTGTATTTCTCTAGCCGTTGGCATCTCACTAATTATGTATCTTTACGTGTATTTTTCAAGGTGTTTAGGTAGAGAGGGTAGTCATTCGGCGGGCGGTATAGCTTATATCGTAAGGTGCTGAGGGTATCAAGATACACTTGACCCGTCTAACACCTTCCTTAAGTAGATGAAGATACCTTAAAAAGTTTCTATTTCTTTCATCAGGGTAGATGCGAGTAATCGCTTCTGCTTCTATGGTTTTAAGATGGTGCGAACAGTTGCGATTGTGCTTAGGTTCAGATTTCATCGTCATGACCATGCTCACCTATCCAAGCTTTATGGCTGGACACGCGCTACAGCAATTGTGATGATGAATTGGCAGTGACCTACGGCGGGCTATCCATGAGCGCATCAGTAAGTGACCAACAGATAAAGATACGGATAGAGATACAGAATCTCTGGAGATCTATAGAGATCTATGGAAGAGATCTATAGATCTGAACTATAGACGGGTGCACATGAAAAGGGCGCATTTTCCATCACTCAAACAGGCAGATCAATTGTTTCAATTGTTTGAGATGGTAATGAGGTAGAAATACCCTGCAAACGTCTCTGGAGGAAAAGCAACGATGGTTTTATATATTAGTGAAGCGCTGAGGCGAAGCACTCCTTATCGAGCCGCTTCTGCGATCGAAGAACACCGACGGGTGATTGGGATTTCTCTAATTGCGGGTTCGATTGGGTTTTGGTGTATGCAATTGGGAACAGAAAAACAAACCTACACCGTGACTTTGCCACCGAATTCTTTTAGTACAGGAGAAACGCATACCGCCGAAAAGTACATTGATTTTCCCAAGGAAGACTTCAAGATGGGAACTGTAGTCGAGCCTATCCATACGATCGAAACTAGCCGGGGCGATCGGCTTGCTTTTCGTCCTACGCAATACCCCCTGACAGTTGACACAAAGCTAGCGGGTTTTTTACTGCGACAATCACAAATTTTAGTAAATGTCGTTGAAGTGTGGATTAACGGCGAGAAGCAAGGCTACTTTGATTTCTATCAAGATCGGTTTGTGACATCAAATACGGAAAACGCTAAGCAACAGACGATCGCCGATTTAAGATTTGAGCGTTGAAGCGAATGCGAATTTCTTAGACAAACCTGTGGTGCATCACCAAACTATATTTTATAAGCAAAAATTTGATTAAAAGATGCGTTATAGAATCAATTGACGAGCAATTTCTAGAAACCGTTCAACAATTGGAGAAACATCCGATCGTCGCCAAGCAATAGCAATTTCAGCTTTCGGTGTAGGCTCCTGTAGCGGTTTATAAATTACGCCTGTACGCTGCAAATTTTGTAGAGAAATTGGAACAATCGCTACCCCAATTTCAGCCGCCACTAAACTCACAATCGTCTGCATTTGAATGGCTTCCTGCACCACATTCGGACTAAAGCCAACCTGTTGACACAAACTAATGATTTGATCGTACAGTCCGGGAGCCAGCGGTCGAGGAAACAGCACAAAGGCTTCGTGAGCAAGCTGTTGGAGTGAGACATGATGCTGACATGCTAGCGGGTGCTGTTCTGGTAAAGCCACCACTAGTGATTCCTGCAAAATAGTGAATGCGGCAAAGGTTGGATCGTCCACTGGCGGACGGATCAATCCCACATCCAAGCGCCGATCGTGCAACCAGTGCAATTGTTGATCGGTCGTGAGTTCATGCAATTCCAAACTGACTTTGGGAATCTGCATCCGAAACGATCGCAACAGTGTTGGCAAGACATTGTATGCAGCAGAACTGACAAAGCCAATCACCAACTGCCCCAACTCGCCTCGACTTACCTGTCGCCCCATTTCAATTGCCTGATCAAGTTGCCGAAACAGCCGTTGACACTCTTGCAGGAAAACCTGCCCGGCTTCCGTGAGTTCGACCGATCGCTTCGTACGATAAAACAATTGAAATCCTAGTTCAGCTTCTAATTGCCGAATTTGCTGGCTCAGTGGTGGCTGGGCAATGTGCAACCGTTCGGCAGCGCGTCCAAAATGCAGTTCCTCTGCTACTGCCATAAAGTATCGTAAATGTCGCAAGTCAATCATGAAGTTGTACGAAGATCTGGCACAACAGTACAGCAATTCTTTCTCAGCGATTGAGAAGTCCTCCTCAAGGTAGAGCAGGAGACATGCATGGTTTGATCATGCCTCCTGAGATTGCTTTCTAAATAACTATCGCACTAACTTTAACTACCGCACCAGCACGGTCATGTACTTGCCTGTGGCAAACGGAGCCGGAACGATCGGCGTAAACTGCACTCGGTCGGTGGCAATCTTGCGCACATAGAACTCATTGATCTGATGTATCACTTGGTCGCGTGTTCCGATAATCCAAATCTGTACCCGATCGCTTTCCTGAACGCGCAACTCAGTATTCCATTCTCCAGTCATTGTTTTGTTCCTTGCTGATGTTTTCTATTGGGTTAAGAACGGCCCAAGGCATGGGTGTCACCCAACCATGCATCAGCAAGGTGTGCCGATCGCAGACACCTGGTCTACAATCAACACAGCCTAGCCTCCTGTTGTCGTCAGGAAGTTAGGTTAGCTGGTTAGGGTTGTTGGACGCTTCCCTAATCAGCGCCAGTACCTTGAGCCGTTCAGCCGTTCCTCTCGTCCTGCGAAAGAACCAGCATCGCCATAGCATAAACCAACTCGATCGGGTTGCACAAGCGTATCGAGCCTTTTTTTGTCAGCAATTTTTGATGATGAGGCAGGAGAGGGCGATCGAGTTTCACGCATCGAGGGGACTGCGAACACCCCTGCCACCGCGATTGAGCACATGGGTATAAATCATCGTCGTCTTCACATCTTTGTGCCCAGCAACTCTTGCCCCGTGCGGATGTCGTAGCCGTCTTCCAGTAAGTGGGTGGCAAAACTATGGCAAAAGGTATGGCACCCAACTCGCTTCGCAATGCCCGCTACACGAACCGCTTGCTTTAGCGTTTTCTGTACCCCACTTTCATGCAGATATGGAAGAGACTGTACCTGCGAATCCAGCCAACATAACTTTGCTCGGTTCGATAGGAATAATGTTTCAGACGAATCGTATCGCAAACTTGGTCAAGCAGTTTTCTGGATCGGGATGCCATCGCGAGGCGGGTAGATGACAGTAGCACTTGTGTGCTAAATGCTACATCTCTTGCCTGCCTACTGACCATGAAGATTTGCTGAAGCGATCGGCATATCCCCTTCAATGGGCGTATTATGCAGAACAAGATCCAGATAAACACCTCTATCAGGGTAATTATCACCATCCCATTCGGCATAACCTCTGAGTTCGAGTAAGTAGCTCGATAGAGTTCTGTATAACATTCCGATTTGGGCAGTTATGCGGATGAGATTCGGTATAACTACCCCCAGAGGAGGTGATATGCAACTTTGATTCTGGTTAACTACCTTGCTACAGGGTGTTAGGCGGAATTTAGGCAGGGGAATCAGCATAAACAGTAGTTAGGCGGCTCAAGGTTATCTGTGGGGGCGCAGCCGAAAGACCATGAGTGTGACACTTAAATCACAATCAGCAAGTGCCTGGTATGGGTCATGTTTTCAAACCAAGTACAATACCAACTGTTGACGAGTATGTGTCCGGTTTATCTGCGCTCGGTTCTCGTATCAATGAATTACAGCTTCGTTTACTACAAGAGCAGTATTACGCCCCAAATCGCACTGTTACAGCGACCCAACTTGCAGAGCTAATAGGCATTGAGAGCGGACGTGGCATGGTCAATCTGCTATACGGTCGGCTAGGACGGTTATTCTGCGAAGCAACAGGATTTGAGCCAAGTCAGCGAGAAATTGGTACACATCGATGGTGGTCTGTCTGGTCGAGCGGATACGAAGAGCGTAATCCCTATCGATTTTTCTGGGAAATGCATCCAGAAGTTGCAGAAGCTCTCGAAGCTTTGGGTTGGGTTACGCCTGAACGTTCTTCATCGGTCACGTTTCCTGATGAAGTTGATGAGACTACAGTTTTCCGCGAAGGCGCAGTCTGCAAAGTTTCAGTTAATGCTTATGAACGCAGCCCTCAAGCTCGTCAAAGATGCATAGCTTACTATGGAACAAGTTGTTTCGCTTGTGGCTTCAATTTCGGTCAGGTTTTTGGAGAATTAGGCGAAGGTTTTATTCACGTACACCATCTCTGTCCCATTTCTGAGATTGCCGAAGAGTACGAGGTTGATCCTGTCAAAGATTTACGTCCCGTGTGTCCTAACTGTCATGCCATGATTCATCGCCGCTCTCCTCCGTTGAGCATTGAGGAGCTTCAAATTTTGTTGAGCAGTTCTAAAGTTCAACCGCCTCCTAACAATTCGGGTGCAGCGGATTGACCGAAGCCGCTTGGGTGAGTTGCAAAGTTCTCGGCAACCGCTGACCAGAACCGTTAACCCTCAACTTCTTCATGGAAACATAGTTAGAATGTACTCGGTATACTGGTCTTGATGAGACGAGCATTGTAATGATCGGTTATCAAAATCTTTTGTTTGCTTATGCTTCTGGAGAAAAAATGAAAACTGCTCAAAATTATGACGATAATGCTAAAGAAGCCAAAAGAATTAAGGAAGAGGCTAAAAGACTAAAGTTTTTCGGATATTCTTTTTCCGCAATAGCTTTCCTGATATTTGCGTATATACTTCTATTCTCAGTTGAGAAAGAGCTTAAGCAACAGGCAATTTACTGGTTTGGATTGTCTTTCATAGCAGCAATTATTCCAAATGTTAAGCAGTTCAAAATTAAGGATATTGAAGTTCAATTACAGGAGATATCGGAAAAAGTAGAAGATAACAAGAAACTAATAGAGCAAAGGACTGAAGAATTAAAAGAAAGCTTATTCTTAAGCCTTGAATCAGTAAGAGAGCAAGAACAGTCTTTGTTAGAAGAGTATAAATTAAAAAGAGCGGCTGTAAATCAAAGCTACGCAGAGAAGCTAAAAAAGGTTACTCCAGAAGAGAGATTAAAAGGACAGAAAAAATATACTCGTCTTCATTTAGCTAAAATAGACATAGATATAGCTGATTTGAAGAAAATGCTTCAGGAAGTTAAGTTTTATCGAGGTGTAGTAGATGAAGTGTTCGATGAGCAGCTAGCACGATCAATTAGTGATTTTCAGGAGGTATATAAGATAACGCCAGTTCATGGAATTGCCGGACCTCAAACTTTAAGTAAGCTTAGTGAAGTAAGAAAGCAGAATTAAGTGAATCAGTTAAGGTACATATGTTAGTATGTTTTCAGCAATCAGCTTGATAGGCATATGAAAATTAGGGCGATTATTCATCCAGCGGAAGAAGGTGGTTATTGGGCAGAGGTTCCTGCACTTCCCGGTTGTGTCACTGAGGGAGACACGATGGAGGAGGTAGTGGCAAATTTGAAGGATGCTATTGAAGGGTGGCTTGATGTTGCCAATAGTCGTAATGCAATTGAGTCAACCGATCAAGTTATCGAAATTGCTGTATGAAATCTATTTCTGGCAAGCGATTGTGTAAGATTGTGGAGCAAAAAGGTTGGGTTTTACGAAGAATTACTGGCAGTCATCACATTTACGAAAATCCTGAAGTAGAGCAAATCCTATCAATTCCTGTTCATCGCAATCAAGATCTGAAGCTTGGAACCTTGAGAGCCTTGATGAGAATCGCTCAGTTGTCTGAGAACGATTTACTTTGAATATAAATTATTGAGGATTGTGAGCGGTTGCGGAGGGCTAACATAGCCTCTGAGGAGGATGGGGTCAAGTAAGTTTTTGAGTCTTTTTCAGTTGGCTTCTCGGCTTTTGAAACTTAGACAAACGATTGTAGGTTGGCTCTGAAAATGTGCATAATAGTATGCTTCAGAATCAACCATTCGTTCCTATTTTTGTTGCATTTTCTATCTCTTTAATCTTTCCTACTTTATCTCCAATAAAAACTGAATTTCCTTCTCAAATTGCCCCCAGCAACTTTACAATTGGCGAACCCTTACGCTGTAATGCTGCAACATACTTCGCCTCATCATATGGCTCTCGATTCTTCCAACAACCAAACAGAATCCGTATCCACTTGAACGCTAACGACCGCATCGCTGCTGGATGAGAATTGCCCTTGGCTCGCTGCATTCGATAATAGGCTTGTGCCCAAGCACAATGATGTCGGCTTTGATTGACCCACTCTACAAACGTCTGTCGCAAGAAGATCGGACAACTCCATCGCCAATGCACCCAATTCTTCTTGCCACTACTCTCTCTAACAGGGGCAATGCCAAAGTAACACATCATCTGCTGGGCACTGTCAAAACGCGATCGCTCTTCCCCAAAGGCTGCAAGTAATCGGGGAGCCAGATGTTCTCCAGCACCAGGAAGGGCTGCAAACCAACCTGCATCGGGAAGTGCCGTGAAACAACGATCGATCTTGAGCGTCAGTTCCGTTAAGCGTAGGAGTAACGGCTTTAACTGACCGATCAAGGTTTGCACGAGCCATTGCATCGGTTCGACAATGCCTGGGTCTTCGGTTAAGGAAATGCCAGAGGCGGCAATTTGTGCAATCCGACGAGTGATGGCACTACGACGAATCACTTGATGAGAGCGGAAAAACTGAGTTAATTCCTCTGGGGGCGCCGCTTGAGCGTCCTTGAGCGTGGGGTAACGTTCAACAAAAGCGCAAAATACCTGAGTATCCTTGTCCTCAAACCAATCCAACACTTGAGGATAGTAATTCTTCAGCGCAGCAATCCTGCGATTGCTCAGACGGACCTTCTCACCGACCAACATCCGTCTGGATTCAACCCACTGCCTTAATGCTCGCATCTGAGCACTTTCCGGCTGCCAGGCTGGAAGTTTGTCCTGGTGCTTTTGCAGCAGTTCGACCAGGATGCGGGCATCAATTGGGTCTGACTTGGCACGAGACGGCTGAAAGGCTTTGCGGTAGTTGGAAACGGTGCGTGGGTTGATCGGATAAAGCACCAAGTTTTCGTACTGGCAGAGCGCATAAATCAGTGGACCGCGCTTCTGCTCTAAGCACACTGCCAACAAAGCATTGCCGTATCGCTTTCGTAATCCCTTGACCCAAGCAGCAATGGCATCCGGTTGTGCGCCAATGACAGACTCTTCTATTTCACCTGTGGTGCAATCGTAAAGATAAATGTCGTGTTTGCGGTCAGACCAATCAATCCCGATGTAGGCAGCGTACACGTTCTGATTCATGATGTTATTCTCGAACTACAGTTGGTGATGCAACTGGGACTGCTTCTGCTCAGGCGAAAAGATTATGGCAGGTGTAGTCGCACCGTCCTCTGAGGATTCGTTATCGAGAGAAGCACAGGGTGGGGCGAGTCGATATGTTAGTAGACATCAAGTGTCACGCGATGCATGGTCGTCTCCCACCCTGTCTCCCAGTCCTGAGGCTGAGCTTACACCCTCTGCTTCAGTCCTGTCCCCCCATAATTCAAATGCAGCGGACGGTTGAAAATCTCTGGTGCTGAGGTCAAGGTTATCTGCCGCCGCTGCACTTCACCGTTAGACCTCACTCTGTTTAGGGAATTCTAGAGACAGCCCACCTATCTCTCTTATGGTTGGGTTGCAAGGAGATTTTGTATGGGAGTCAGTAATCGGGAGCGCATTGGAAAAGCATTAGACTCCCTACGCCAAGGTTTGTATCCCTATGTTGAGCAGAAGATGGAAGCAGTGCATGGTAGCACATGGTTAACCAAAGCAACCTCACATTTGCGAGATTTCCAAAAAGCAAAACAGCAAGCAGCCGATATTATCTAGGAAGATGTATCTGCACTGTTAACAGTAGTAAACAGAGAATGGGATAAGGTCTTTAAAGGGAGCCTCAGTCAACCCGATCGCGCTCTTGTCAATGAGCTACTTGAAGTTCGTAATCAATGGGCACATCAGTCAACATTTTCAACAGATGACACATATCGGGCTGTAGACAGTGTACTTCGGCTACTCAAATCCATTGCAGCCTCTCAAGCAACAGATGTAGAAAAGCAGCGACAAGACGTTCTTCGTCTTTTATCACAGGAACAGGCAAGACATGAAATACGCACCATACCAGTTTCACCTGCCGAGGAAGCTCGTATCAGACAAAGGCTAGATGGATTACTGAAGCGCTTGCCATTTCAGAATGCTTATCTACTAAACCAAGCTTTAACACACACCTTTATTAGCTTTTAACCACTTCTGTCAGGCAGCCAGCCAATAATCTTGCGCGATCGACCTTGGATTCAAAATGTGTAGCTTCTTGCAGATTCAAGAGTACATTCGGAACATGAAAACAACAGGTGTCACCATGACAATCATCGCAAGCCCCTCGTCTGCTCTAGCAGAGAAATTGGGGTAAGGGTAGTGCGAGGTTTGTTACTTAATCGGATCAAACTTCACACATTCCAATCTAAGAGTGCTGCAACCTGTTGCCAAATTGTCATTGGATCGAATGGTTTGATGATGACACCTGCAACATTCAAAGCTGCAAAGCGCTGTTGATCGCTTGGTAAGGCCTTAGCCGTCAAAACGATTACAGGAATGGTTCGAGTTTTGAAATCTGCTTGCAAAGCGTCTTGCATTTGAAATCCATCCATATCTGGCATTGAGATATCGAGAAGAATGGCATCAATCGCCTCAGTTTTAGCAAGCTGCAAGCCTTCCATTCCTGATGCAGCTGTTAAAGTTTGCCAGCCCCCAAATTCTTCCAACGCGGCCTGCACCACATCCCGAATTTCATCGTCATCGTCCACAATCAAAATCCGTTTAAACATAATCGCGGTTCCTGCTTATAGGCAACGTAAAGTAAAAAGTGCTTCCCTTGCCTAATTCACTTTCTACCCAAATTCTTCCGCCATGTTGTTGCACAATCTTTTTGCAAATGGCTAATCCTAATCCGGTTCCTCCTTTGTTGCGAGAATCAGATACATCCACTTGTTGAAATTGTTCAAAAATGAGGTCAAGCTTGTCTTCAGGAATCCCTCGTCCTTGGTCAGTAATGGAAAAGATAATAAAGGGAAGTCGGGAATTGGGAGTTGGGAGTTGAGAGCCGGAGAGGAATGTTTCTTCGTCTGATCCCTGTTCTCGATTTCCCATTTCCACCTTCAGCCATACTGTAGCGCCTGGAAATGAAAACTTGATGGCGTTACTGAGCAGATTCGTTAAGGTTTGAACGATAGCATCTGGTGCAGCCCATAGGGTGACAGCCACTGGCGTGACCACAAGTGTGACATCAGCTTGATCGGCGATCGTCTGTACACTGTTTACGGCTTGTTGCAACAAATCGGTAACTTGGCATGGTTCAACTTGAAGCGGAACCATACCAGATTTCAATCGCTCTAATGTTAGGATATCGTTCACTAATCGTACTAATCGTTCGCTGCTGCTGATGGCAATTTGCAACATGTGTTTTGCTCTTTCAGGTCGATCGTCAAATACTCCCGACGCCAACATACCTAGAGCACCCCGGATTGAGGTTAGTGGCGTGCGCAGTTCATGACTGACAACTGAAATGAACTGGTCTTTCATTCGTTCTACTTTCAGTCGCTCGCGAATATCTTGAGCATGTCCCACACTATATAGTGGTTGACCGTCTTGATCGCGAATTAACGCCACATGGATCAGCACAGGAACGATCGCGCCTTGTTTCGTGATGTATCGTTTTTCTAATTCAAACGAAGTAATTTCCCCAGCGATCATGCGACGAATTCCTGCTAAATCCTCTTCTAGATCAGCCGGGTGAGTAATTGTTTGAAAGGTCAGAGACAGGAGTTCGGCTTCGGTATAGCCAACCAGATCGCAATAGCGCGAATTCACCTTGACAAACTGTCCCGTCATTGTCACCAGCGATACACCAATGGGGGCCTCATCAAAGGCTCGGCGGAATTGTTCTTCACTGGTACGCAGGGCAGCCTCTGCCTGTTTCAGGTCAGTAATATCCACCTCTACACCGTCCCAAACTGTGCGGCCATCTTCTAAGCGCCGAGGAATCGAACGAATTGATGACCAGTGAATTTCTCTGGTGGCAGTGCGATGCCGCATTTGCAATTCAATAGGCGTTAGGTTTTCCAGCGATTCTTGCGCAGCTTGATCAGCACGAGCCAAGTCTTCCTCAAACCCAATCGTGCGAGTCAGTTGGGGATTAGCCAAAATATCCTTGGCCTTCAAGCCTAATAGCTGTTCAACCCCAGCACTGACATAGGAGTAATAAAACCCTTTACCTGGCTCATACACGCGCTGATAAATGAATCCTTTGGGTAAATTATCGCCAATGGCCCGCAGCATCGCTTCTCGTTCTTGCAAAGCTTGTTCTGTGCGTTTGCGATGGGTGATGTCGAGTGACGTGCCAATCAGTTTCATCACCTGTCCCTGCGCATTAAACAACGGTTCACCTCGCGAATCGAGATAGCGAATGGTTCCATCTGGATGCACAATCCGCAGATCTAACGTATAGGGAATTCCCTGAGTAATTGCTATTTTGACGCTTTGTTGCAGGGCGGCGCGATCGTCAACATGCACCCGTTGCAGCAGATCAAACAAATTGGGAGGGGGCTGAGTTGAATCGAACCCCCAATGATGAAAGATAGCATCGGAACAGGTAACTTCCTGACTTTCTAAATCAAGCTCCCAATTCGCTATCTGCGCCACCTGTTGCGCGATGGCTAACCGTACTTGGCTTTGCCGCAAGGCTTCTTCAGTTTGCTTATGCTCTGCTAGTTCGGTTTGCAACTGCTGATAGAGATTCGATTGATCAATGGCAATCGCCAACTGGTCACTAATTCGCTGCAAAAATTCTGCTTCCGATGGCTGCCACTGCCGATGGTGAGCACAGGCATGAACGATGAGCAACCCCCAAACCACCACCTGCGAGTCTGTGTGAGTCTGCACGATCGGAGCCACAACCTTAGATTTAACCCCCACCGATTGCATGAATTCTGCTAAACAAGCAGCCCAATCATCCGTTGCTACATCCGGCACAATGCGAGGCAGTCCCTGCTGATAGTGCCGCCAGCATGCTTCTGAAAAATGCTCATCTTCCCAGTGCATCTGATTGATGATTGGGTAGTTTGGCACGACAGCTTCCTGGATCACCTGTCCCGAACCATCGGGATGCAGACGAAAAATTAAGGCACGATCGGACTTGAGGGTTCGTTGCACTTCCGTCACCGTTGTGGCCAAAATTCGCTCTAAGTCCAGTGATTGCCGAATGGTTTGCGTAATTGTAGTCAGTAACCGTTCCGCTTCTGCCTGCGATCGTAGCGATTGTTCTAGCCGTTTGCGATCGGTAATATCGAGAGCCGTGCCATAGAGCTTGAGCACCTGTTGCTGATCATTAAACACCGCCTGACCTTTGCTGACTAGATAGCGAATGGTGCCATCAGGACGACAGATGCGATGTTCAACCTCGTAAGGCGTACCGTCTGCGATCGCTTGATCAATGGCTGCTTGCAAACGGCTGCGATCGTCAATCGGGAGCAACTCCATCACGGCGGCATAGGACAACTGCCACTGGGTGGGGGCTAGCCCAACGATGTGGAAAAGCTCTTCTGACCAAGTAACAGTTTGAGTGGTGAGGTTAAATTCCCAACTACCCAACTGCGCAATGCGTTGAGCTTGCAGCAGGTTGGCTTCGCTGTTCCTCAGGGCTGCTTCTGTTTGCTTTAATGTCGTAATATCCCGGCCAACCGACTGCAACTCTGTTGCATTTCCATGCGCATCAAATAACATCCGATTAATCCATTGTGTCCAGTGCACTTCGCCATTGACTACCACGCGGTTTTCGTCAACGGTGGTAGGGTTCATAGGACTCATGGAGCGTAGCTCTTGCGTGACTTGCTCTTGATCGTCTGGGTGAATCAGGGGGAGATAACTCTTGCCAAGGATATCCTCTTGGCGAACGTTGAAATAACGACAGTACGCATCATTGACAAACAACAGAGTTGTGTCTGGTAACGATCGGGTAATTAGTTCGGTTTGATCTTCCACAATGGCACGATATCGAGCCTCGCTTTGTTGCAGTGCCAGTTCAGCCACCTTTCGATCGCTAATATCTCGATGTACTACAATCACACAGGGTTGCCCTTCTAACATCCGCACTTCCGCCGACAGCAACACCGTTTTGACAGTACCCAAGTGAGTATATAGCTGAATTTCTAAGTTACGCACGCGCCCCTGCTGTTGCAGTAAGGTTCGGTATTGATGACGCTGGTTTAAATCATGCCAAAAGTTGAGTTCAACGGTCGTACGTCCAATCATCTCGGAACGGGAATAGCCAAAAAATTCAATTAAACTATCATTTACCTCCAGCAAACGCCCTTCTTCTAGGCTGGCGATTGCCATCGGATCAGGGCTGTTGCGAAAAACCGTCGTGAATTTTGCTTCCGATTCCGCCAGTGCCGCATGAATCCGATCGAAGGACTGTTGCAGTTGGTCTGCCATTTGGTTGAACGTCTGTGCCAGTTCATTCAATTCCTTAATGAAGCTATCCATTGGCAGCTGTTGATCGAGATTGCCCCTTGCCAGTTCTTTGCTAACCCGATTTAATTGCCGCAGTCGGGCGGTAAGTCGATGAGCCGCCAGTAAGCCTAGGGTAATTGCGACTCCTAGCGTCAACAAACATAGCAATAAGGCTTGCTGAGCATGATCTTGAATGGCTGCCAGAAAATGAGACTGGGGTACGACGGTAATAATGCGCCAATTCAGCCCGTATGGGTCGCGAAATGGTGTGATTTTGACGTATTGCTGATCGCCGTTGTAGCGAAAGTGTAGAGATTGATGGGAATTGGATTGAGTCAGTGAGTTGGGTCGATCGCGCAAGTATTCTCCCAAGGCTCGCGTCAGATCGTTCTGACTTTCCTGTATCTGCAACTGCCGAAATGGCCGCTGATATCCAGAACCAGGTTCCAGCATGTAGGGTAGCTCTTGGGTAGAGGTCGCAATCAGTGCACCATGGGCATCGGTGATTATAACTTGACCAACCTGGCTAATATCTAACTGGCGCAGAAATTCGCTCAAGTAATCGAGCCGAAGATGAACGGCAAATACTCCTAGTAACTGTTGGGTGTTGCGATCGTAGACGGGTTGAGAGGCATCTAAGGTCAGCAACTCCTGTGAGCCATACTGGGAAATAAGATTCCATCCTGGCTTACCAGTGGTCACGGCTCGTTGATACCAAGGCCGATCGAGGCGCACATCGAACCCTGTCTGGGTTGTCACTAGATTGCCGCGTTTTCCATCTTGACCCACTTGGTAAATCAGTAGTTCATCGGGACGCGGGGGGTTGGCAGCCACTAGGTATAACTCCTGAAACAACCGATCGACTAATCGAAACCTGCCCTGTGGATCAACAAACAAGACCGCCGACACCTGGTCAAATTGCTGTAGTCGATTGAATAGCATGGCTTCCAAAGCAGGAAGATCTTGTAAATCCAGTTGTTCCTGATTGACAGCATCAACGTTCAATCGATTGATCAGCATCGGCGCTTGCACATAGGATTTCAGTTCTTGGGCCACGCGATCGTTCGTTTCGGTGACAAGTTGCTCTCCCAAATTCGCTAAAGCAGCTTGTCCATTGCGATAGGACCAATAGCCCACAAGTGTCACTGCTCCAATCGTGGGCAACACAAACGGAACAGTTAAAACCCAGCGCAGGGGAATCGTGGCTAAGGAAAACTTGGACACCCTTCGTCGCAGAGCTTCAGCCAAGGCGATCGACATCCGGTTATCTCCTGGCAATGTTTGGTTCAGCCGCCTCTGCGAGAGAGGCTGTCAGAGCTTGCTGTAAATCCTCTAGGCATTGAGAAAACTGCTGAGCCAACTGGGTTTCTTGGTTGATTGGAGCCTCCAATAAATGTTCAATCGCTTCGGCAATCTTTGAGGCTTTGACATAGCCAAATGTTCCCAGTCCGCCAGCTAGTTTGTGGGCTTGCAGACGGGCAGCAGTTTGTTGCTGTGCACTGAGGGTACCAGCTTGTAGCGATCGTTCGACAGATTGCAACACCGCCATCCGTTGTTCCAGCGAGACCTGAAAGCGCTCGGCGACTTGCTGAATGATGGTTCTGACCCGTTGCTCTCGATCGTTCCAATCATCCTCTGGTACTGGTCTTAGACGATAGCCCATACCGTAGACTGTTTCAATCAATTCGGCTGTCAGTCCGGCTGCCTTCAACCGATGGCGCAAATCTTTAATTAAATTTGTCACCGATCCTTCCACTGGTGTTTCCTCAAATGACCACAGATGGTCGATAATGGCTCCTCGGCTGAGGACGTGTTGAGGATAGCGCAGGAACAGTTCCAGTAAACAATATTCTTTGGGGCGAATGCTATCTCCTGTTGCTTATACATCACCTGTGCCCGCGCCGGATCAAGGCTCAAGGCTCCCCAAGTCAAGATTGGGGACGGAACAGCGTGACCACTGCGACGTAGCAAGGCCCGCACCCGCGCCAAGAGTTGCGATGAACTACAGGATTTGGCAACATAGTCATCCCCCCCAGCATCTAGCCCAGCAATAATATCTTCGTTCGAGTCTTTCGTCGTCAGCATCAAGATCGGGGTTTGGCAACCTTGAGCGCGCAAACGATGGCACACTTCAATTCCGTTAATGTTGGGCAACAAAATATCTAACAAAATGAGATCGTAACTCCATCGGATTGCCATCTCTAGCCCTGCTAAGCCATCTGCAATGACATCAACAGCATAGTGATGCTCAGAAAGGGTAGCAGAAAGTAATTCACTGGTATGATGGTCGTCTTCTATCAGAAGGATTTTCATAATGAATCCTCTCCTGTTAAGGGTACGTTTTCAGGAAACAACTTGTAAAAGTACAGTTTAAATAAACTCCTTTGCCCAGCATCCTAGCGTTACAGCCCCTACCGAATACAGGCATGGCCTCATCAAACTTACGGTTGCAGTGCTGCTAGCCGAAGTGCTGCTAACCGATAGGAAATCTACAACTCAGGTGCGCCTTCACCAAAATTAACGCCTCCGAGTTTAGCCCCAATCACGCCTACCAATCACTACGAATAGATAATGCAACGTCAACGCCTAAGAACGCCTGGAAGCATTCGGTTTTGGGCGTTGCTGCATTCAAGTCGGAAAGGGTATCCCTCTCAAGCTCCGTTAGAGCAATCAGTAAAACAATAAACAGTCAAATACCAGCGTTCTAATACTCTTACCATCTCTAGTCTATTTTTGGCAGCGAAGATCTGATGATTAAAAAAATTAGAAAATTGGGCAACTGAATATCTCGTCTTTGCCCGCTTCTCCTCTATAGAGGGATTGTTCTGTCACCGTTCAACGCAGCCTACTGATTCATTTAACTGTTCAATACGCATAATTGTTCAATACACATCTTGCCTGTCTTGCCGTATCTTGCAAGGTCTTGTTGCGATCTTACAACCATCACATCGGTTGCATCACTTGCTGCAAGCGTTGGCTTTCCAGTTCCAACACGCGACGGGCAAAATCTGGATCATGGTCGAGAAGATCATCAAAGGTATCAACTGGTACAGCCAGAATGCGAGTGTTTGCAGCATCTGCAACAATGGTATTTTCTAGATGGCTATGGGTTAACACTTCTAGTTCATCCAATGCTTGCCCCGGATGCAGGCGTTCAACAGCCA
Organism: Thermocoleostomius sinensis A174; assembly: GCF_026802175.1. Lineage (NCBI taxonomy): Bacteria > Bacillati > Cyanobacteriota > Cyanophyceae > Oculatellales > Oculatellaceae > Thermocoleostomius > Thermocoleostomius sinensis. Next base: position 1,976,957 of record NZ_CP113797.1, read on the forward strand.
CGGCATTAGCTTGTTGATAGTGAATCTTGGCATCACCTTCCATCAGCAACAGCAACTCTCGACAGGTATCGCCGGCTTCAGTAATGACATCTCCAGTGGAATAGGCTCTCACTTCAGAGCGATCGGCTAACGCCATTAACGTATCAGTATGCATTTGATGAAAGAAATCGCTATTAAATAAGTAAATCATTTTCTCTAGCCGTGGAAAGGCTGTTAGCGATTGAGGCGATGGTGAAGCAAGCAGTTGGGCGATTGTTTCCTGAATAATAGGATGATTAAACTCAGCTTGATTCGATTCCGAAAGATGGCGAGCGATCGTTTCAGCCCGTCTTGGATCAAGATGGGCAATGACATAAAGGGCAGTTGCTTGCACTAAGGGTTCGCTTTGCTGCAATAGGGATTCGATGTAGCCAACAATTTCTTCAGAGGATTTCATTGAGCTAACAACCGTCGCCGTTTCGGGTTCAAGTAGCGTTCTAACCACGTCCGGAGGCAAGCGTTTGATGAGACGATCGGTTTCTTCTGTGCGCCAGTCTGCTGCTTGCAAATGTTCTGCTGCAATATCGCCAGCCAGTTGTTTCAATGATTGCACCAGTGGCATCATTGGGGTATTCGTAGGTAGAGTCGTCAGCGTTTCCAAAATTGTTTGCACAATCAATTTTTGTTTTTGATAAACACTTGCCTCTAATAGAGATACTGCCGATCGAGCTTCTCGCAACACAAGTTGATTCAGAGCACGATAGCAGGCTACCCAGTCTGTCAAGCGAGCTAACAGCGCTTCAATTTTTGCCACACCCCCTAAATCAGGAGACAGTTCTCTGACTAGCCAATCTTCTTCAGAGGCAGTGATGGAATATTCACGCCGTAATGCCTGTAGCTGGGTAGCATCCCACGCCTCAGCACCCGATCGATCGGTCTGCTGTTGGCGCAATCGCATCAGTCGCTCTAAGGATTTTTGATATCCGCTTAATCGAATTTGATTTTCTAAACTGCGCTGGCGATGGGGATTCAGCAACTCTGAATCTTCGATACCCAGTTCTTCCAAAACCTCACGGTGTTCATCATCACTGATGTCGAGTTCGTGCCGCATTTGCTGTAACACCGCCAAACTATTGGAATAGTTCACATAGCCTTCTTCCAGCGCCTCCCGAACAACCCCTTTATAAGCTTCATGACGTTTTTCGCGGGTAAAGCCGGGTAACACCTTGGCTAACACATAGACTTCGTTAGTGTGTAGATCGTCCAGAGAGCGCCCTTCTAGATATTGAGATACATCAAGCTGTAATTTCTCTAGCTGTTTTCGGAACCGACTGGCCAAATTTTCTCGTGAATAGCGATCGGGGCTGCGATTCCATGTTTTTTGTAGCCATAGCGTACTGAAAAAAACCAACACTAAGTCGTAAATATATTGCACCCATATAGGGGTCAACAAAATTAAAGGACGCGCCGCAAAAATAAAGAAAAAATTGAATATCGCAAAGGTGCACAATGCAAAGATGCGGTGTCGAATGACATCTGGCGAAATATTTGCCTGCTGATACCGGGCTTGAATATAAGATTCGATAGCGCGTCCTACTCCATAGCCGATTGCAGTGAATCCACCTAATACCAACGGCACCGCCAACAGTTTCGGAATGTTAATGGGTTGACCAAATAGATATAAGCCTGGATTCAGTAAAGCTGCTAATTGATTGGGATCGCGATTCCAAATTCCTGAAAAGTAATAGTTCCAGTTACCAGCATAAAGATAATAGTAAAGGAAATAACCAATCACCAACCCAACATAGCCATAGCGTATAAGCGACGTGGCAGGCTTGTTTAAGCCATCCCAGTAGCTACGCTCAGAATCAATATCAAAACAAGGGCTTTGACAGGCGACGCAAGCGCTTTGTTCGTTGCCATCGGGTAGCACAGTGCGGCACATAGACTGCGTAATTTTTCGATCGCTCATGTGGGCTTTGCTGCCCAACAGGCCTCCCGGTTCACTAAAAATCGTTTGGACTGGAGCCATCGGACAGAAATAATGACACCAAGACTTACCGCCGTACCAGTAACCAACCGCGATCGCCACTGCTATTGTGAACAAAAGCCACAATCCTAAAATCAAGCGATCGGCATTAAAAAATAGAATACGTCCACATAAACCGATGAACAACCAAGCGAATTGAACATAGAGGTAATTTCGACCCAGCCAAGAATTTGGATCGACTTTGGCCAGTTCATAGCGAACTTTACCAGTTTTTGGATGCTCTCGCTTAAATTGGCGCTGCCATCCTAACGCCCTTGGAATTTGAGAAAGGAACGACAACGGGCAAATCCGTCGCCATAGCTCATGCCCAAACACCAGCAAAACAAAAATGGCAGACGGAACAATTGCACCCCAAAACAAGGTAGCCCCGATTGGATAAGGTTGTTCGACCAAGCATTCACCCTGTACTTGCACGCATTGATCTGTGAGGCGCAGTGGACTCCAGGGATGATTGGGTTCTGTGAGAACGGCTGTCCAGGGGTCATAGAACAATGACGCAATCAAAAGCAGCCAGCCGATCGTCAACACCCAGCGAACCCAATGCATCTCGCGTTCTGGAAAGTTGGCAAACATAGACTTTTCTCTCAATAATCCAGGGTTATACACGGGCTGTGGACGGTGGTTGCTTACTGTTGCGGCACAGGCAGACGGGGCAGAGCGGTAGTTTTAGCTTTACCACAACGCCCTGACTGTTTGAGACACAAACCGCAAAACCCCCGACTCTTGCTCAGTTTGATACACGATTGTCAATTGTTCCTGATCGTCGAGTTCATAGCGTTGTGCGCCCTGCAATGCGTTGAGATAGCGTATCTCTTGACTCATGATCGGTTCTTCGCAAGCCTTAAATGTGGATGCCAAGGGGCTAATCGTTAACCGATCGCCATCCAATTCGTAACCGCCCATAAAGCGATTACAGCCGCCTGATCCAGTAACGCGACCATCGGCAAAGTCGGCAGTAAGTTCGATTCCTTGAGATGGAACCATCGGTGTAGGAGTGTTATCTGCGGTCATGTTCACGAGCCGCCAATTGCCTACAATCGAAGACGTTTGAGCCATTTGTAAAGAGATATTTCTAGAAGGTGCTTGAGCAATGGCTGGAAGCATAACTACGGCTCCACTGCCTGCTATTGCCATCATCACAATGCAACGAATGATCTTTGGAGTAACTATCTGATTCAATGAATCGATACCATTCAAACTATACATGGAACTACCTGAAGATTAAATTCAAGAATTAATACTAGCTGATATAGCCCTGTTATAAACCTTGACTGAGGTACACCAACTTGAAATGAGGATAGCCCTCTGCAACGACGATCGCCTCCTTGGATGGAGACGTGACCGTGTAAGACAAGCTTTAGTTTGCTCTAGAAAAACTATGAATTTGATATGAAAGGATGAATTGATCCCGTTAGAGCGTACCCTCAAACGATTAGCCTAAATGCCGTCCTAATCATACCGTAGACGCTTGCCAACCCACTGCATGTCTAAGTCAATGCATGTCATTTCAACAAATCAGACCTGGAATACTGCAAATACCTACCTAATTCACAGAAAACTTTAAGATTGATTGCAATCTTGCAAACTTTATTTCTCAGTCAGTTTCCGGCACACTGAGGAAAACACCCAGAGTTAATGCTATAAATGCAATGAAAATCTTGATCCTGAATGCCGGATCTAGCAGCCAAAAAAGTTGTCTCTACGACATTTCCCGTGATGTCTTGCCAGATGACCCACCAGAGCCAATTTGGGAGGGGATGATCGATTGGACGCATCAAGCCGGGATCGCTGAGATCCAGGTCAAGACCGTGGCACAGGAGGTGACAAAAACGGTGCCATACACCGATCGCCCCCCGGTGGTAGAACAGATGCTAGCAACGATGTGGCAGGGGGAAACCCAAGTGCTGAGCACCCCTAGCGAAATTGAGGCGGTGGGGCATCGAGTGGTGCATGGCGGGCGGAAATACCACGACAGCATTCGCATCACCTCAGAGGTGAAAGCTGCGATCGCCCAGTTGTCCGAACTGGCCCCGGTGCATAATGCTGCTAATCTAGAGGGCATTGAAGCGGCGGAGGCCATTTTGGGTGAGCAAGTGTTACAGGTAGCTGTATTCGACACAGCTTTTCATGCCCAAATGCCGGATGCTGCTGCCATCTATCCAGGGGCGTATGACTGGATTGAGAAGGGTATTTATCGCTATGGATTCCACGGAACAAGTCATCAGTATTGTGCCGAACGAGCGGCGAGTTTGTTGGGGCAAGACTTACAAGATCTGCGCTTAATTACCTGCCATTTGGGCAATGGAGCCTCGCTAGCTGCCATTCGCAATGGGCGCAGTATTGATACAACGATGGGATTTACACCGCTGGATGGCTTGATGATGGGAACGCGATCGGGCGCAGTTGATCCTAGTATTCTGATTCATTTAATGCGGCATGAAGGGTATGATGCCGACAAACTTGACCATTTGCTCAACAAACAGGCAGGACTGCTAGGTATTTCAGGCGTTTCTAATGACATGCGGCAAATTATGAAGGCGATCGACGCGGGGAACAATCGGGCTAAACTGGCGATCGATATTTACATTCATCGCTTGCGAGCCTATATTGGCTCAATGCTGGCTAGTTTGGGCGGTCTGGATGGGCTGATCTTTACAGCAGGCGTCGGAGAAAATTCTCCGCTGATTCGGGCTGCGGCCTGTGAGGCGTTTGCATTTTTAGGACTCAAGCTAGATGAAGAAAAGAATGCAGGTCGTCCCCGCGATCAACTGATTTCTACGCCTGATTCAACCGTGAAGGTATTGGTCATTCATACGCAAGAAGATTGGACGATCGCCCGTGATTGTTGGAAGCTATCGCGACTCCATTAAACTGAAAATAAAGTGAGAAGCTGTTTGTAGCAGGATTTCATCATGCAATTTGTGTCGGAGCCATCCACCGCCGTCAAGATCCAGAAAATGAAGCAACGAGTGCGGTGGCAAGACCCTTTGATTCAAGAACGGCAAATTGATCAAACTCAGTTTATTTTGGATGATGGCGCTGCCTCCAGCGAGGATTCAGAATTCTCGTTTCTGGTAATTGGCGATAGTGGTGCGGGGGCCCATCTCAGTCAAAACCCCCAGCGCCAAGTTGCTGAACTAATGGCAGAGCACCGGGACGAATGCCGCTTTGTGTTGCACACTGGAGATGTGGTTTATTTGGTGGGGTCTAAGGAGTTCTATCCCAGCAACTTTATTGAACCCTATCGCGAGTTTTTAGTTGGTGGCGATTATCCTGCTCAAATCCGCTACGATCGCATGGTCTTTAAGGTGCCGATTTTGCCTGTGCTAGGTAATCACGATTACTATGAACTGCCGATTGTCTATGGCGTCTTATCCCAGCTTTCCTTGCCAATTCGTCGCCTATTTCGCTCCAGAATTGATTTTGATGTAGGCTTTCATGGCTCTGGCAAAGGCGATGCTTATGCCCGCGCTTTTCTCGATTATCTCTGTGGAATTGCCAATCGCCAGGAATTAGCTCGCCATCTTGATCGGCGTTATACAGGGCAAACTCGAACTGGACGCTGTTTGCGCTATCAGCCCAAGGAATTTACGCGCTTACCCAACCGCTACTATGCGTTTCACTATGGGGGGATAGATTTTTTTGCTCTGGACTCTAATACGTTTAATGCGCCATTACCTCTGTCATTAGATGCAGAAGGAGAAAACCATCGCCATCGATTAGCAGAAAAGAAATTAGAAGTTGAACAACAAAAAGAAGATGCGATCGAACAATCAACTCAGCTAAACCCCAATGATCCGATTGAAGCAGAGCAACTCGATGACTTGCGTACCAAAATCGAACATTTGGAAGAAATGGAGCGTGATATCGATAAGCAACTACAAACAACAGAATCACCAGATGTCGATTATGAACAACTAGAATGGTTACAAGATCGTTTAATTGAATCTTGGCATACCCAATCTGTGCGAGGACGAATTATTTATTTTCATCATCCTCCCTATGTCACCGAAGCAACCAAATGGGAGCAGTCGCAAACATTAGCCGTGCGATATCGGTTACGGCACGTGTTCGATCGAGTCGCAGAGGCCGTTGGTGAACAGGCTCAGCATCGTCCTTTGGTGGATTTGGTCTTGAATGGACATGCTCACTGTTTGGAATATCTTCGCACCACGACGACAGGTCATGCAGATGCCAACATTAACTGGATTGTGTGTGGCGGTAGTGGCTATAGTTTGCGACGACAGCGCCCCGAAGGAACGGACTTAACCGAAACGGTTGAACAACCAGGACAACCAGAACCTCGCCTAGTCGCCCGATCGCACTTATTCGTAGGTCGCACGGGGCAAGGTTCACGCAAACGGCGTCCCTACTCGTTTATTCGCATTGATGTGAAGGCAGGGCAACCGTTGAAACTGGTGGTGCGCCCCTATGTGGCAGAACGCTATCAGCGCACTTGGTCAAATCAAGTTCTACCAGCGATCGAGCTAGGTGGATGATCGGTGTAAGGGGAATCGGACGATCGCCCCTTACACAAACCGACCTATCACCTAGAGAGGAGCGCAATTAGAAACTAAACTGCATTTGCATATTGCTCACAAACACCGTCGGATTGCTGTCAAATTGCTGTCAAAGTCGTTGGGAGACCTCCCCTTTTGCAAAAGCTTTTAGCTTTGAACCTCTTCCGCAGTTGGCTCAACTTCGGCTCTGTGAACAGGTGCACTGTGGGGCAATAACCAGCTAAGTAAAATCGCTGTTAAACCACCTGTGGTAATGCTAGAGCCAAATACGTTCTTAATGAACGCAGATTGATTCGCCAAGATGTCAGGGACAAACGCAACGCCCAAGCCCAACCCCAGCGACACTGCGACAATAATTGCTGCCCGTCGATCGATTCCTGCCGATGCCACTATGTTCAATCCGGCCACCGCGATCGAACCAAACATCACCAACGTCGCTCCACCTAGAACGGGTTGGGGCAACGCTTGGAAAATGCCTCCAACGATTGGCAGTAATCCCAACAGTGCGAAAATCCCTGCCACGTAGAAACCCACGTAGCGACTGCCTACGCCTGTCATCTGAATGACCCCGTTATTTTGGCTAAAGGTGGTATTGGGAAAAGTATTTAAGACGGCTGCAATGGCAGAGTTGACACCATCGCCCATAACTCCTCCCTTGATGCGACGCAGATAAACTGGGCCTCTTACGGGTTCTCCTGACACCGCAGAAGTGGCCGTTAGGTCGCCAACGGTCTCAATTGCTGTGAGCACATACAGCAGAATGAATGGTAAGAAAGCACTAAAATCAAAACTCATGCCATAGCGAAAGGGAATGGGAAGGCGAACGATCGGTAAACTGCTCAAGGCGCTGAAATTGACAATACCTAGAAACAGAGCAACAATGTAGCCAACAACTAACCCGATCGCAATTGCTCCCATGCGCAGAAACCGATTGCGCGACATGGTGAGGATCACAACGATCGCCAATACCAGACCACCCAAGGCTAAATTTTGGGGACTACCAAATGTACCGTTCTGTTGAGCAATGGTTCCTCCCCCCAAGCTGGTAATTCCAGTTCTGATTAACCCCAAACCAATAATCATCACGACCGTACCAGATACGATCGGCGTAATGATTCTGCTCATTAAATGCAAAAACCGACTGAGAATAATCTCAACGGCTGAGCCAAAGAAGCAAAGCCCAAAAATAAGCGCCAAAGCCTGCTCTGGCGATTGTCCAGCAGCCGTCGCGGCTGTACCTACCCCAATGATAGGGCCAAGAAATGCAAAACTGGTTCCTTGTAAACTCAGCAAGCCCGAACCTACCGGCCCAAACTTGCGACACTGAATAAAGGTACAAAGCCCCGAAGCAAACAGCGACATGCTGATGATATAGCTAGTGTTAATTGGATCGAGTTCAAGGGCATTACTGATAATTAAAGGCGGGGTAATAATTCCAACAAAAGCAGCCAAGACGTGCTGCAAGGCGACAAAAATCGATTCGGCAACGGGTGGCTTGTCTGTTAGCCCATAGATTAAATCTGATCGCAGTCTTGGTTCTTCGATCGTCTCTTGAGCGTCTTCTAAGGTTAGCTCACGGTCTGCCTGCGTCATGTCTCCTCCGAATAGGGTTTAAATCGTATATCAACATTTGCAATCAACAGCAGTTGTTTTTGTCGTAATTGCTACTAATGCTCATTGGTCTACCGCTATTTAGGCGATTTTCAACAAAATTTAGGATTCACGCATTCTGACAGAAGATAAATCACTGACTTGATTTAACATGCTTTAGTGTGTGCGGCATACTGTATACAATACAATTGTTAACGATAAGAAAGTCTAAGCAGAAATTCTGTGTTCAAAGGCACAAGTTGCTGCAAGGATCGCCCGCTTTATCGGTGAGGCTCCTGGTAATTTGTATCAGAACGTACATAACATTCAAATTTATTGGAGCTAGGATGTTGAGCCTGAGGCAACCCTGATCAACCTGATTGACTGACAATCCTCGATGACCCTCACCCTACATTCCTCTCCCCGAACCGGAGAGAGACTTTAAAAACCCTCGATCGTCTCGACCCTCTTCACCCCATCTGGGAGAAGGGGTTGGGGGATGAAAGGGTAACGATGTGTCAATCAATCAGCCTGATCAACGATAGCTTGGCTGGCTGTTAATTGATGACTCTATCTTCAAGTTGATCTCGTTCAAAACTAAACTTCAGGAGTTCGATCGTTTGATTATGTTCAAATTGTTGAAGGTTTTAGGTCGCAAGCTGGGTGTTTTGGTTGTATCGACCGTCCTTGGATGGGTAGTGCTGCTGGGAAATCCGCTGTCTGCAACTGCCGACAAAGCTCCGCAATCTATGATGTTTGATGCGACCACCGATGGAGTAACCATTGCCGCTATCTATGAAACAACTCCGGATACTCAGAAAGAGATTGTCTCTAGCGTTTTGAAATCAAGTAAATCTTTCTTTAAAAAAGCTCCTGGATTTAGTAGCTTCTCGGTTCTGCAAAGTGAAGATGGTACGCGCGTTATTGCGTTGACTCAGTGGCAAGATGCAGCTAGTTATGAAGCATCGCTGACTCAATCGACAGAAGACTATGCTGCCAAGTACTCCAAGAAAGAGAAGTCGAAAGACAAAGTCACCGCCGAACCGACCAAAACAATCATGTTCAAAGTGGAACAAACCTTGGCTCCGCCGGGAATGAAAGCGGCAATCCGCGGTAAAAATGCCCTGGTGCAGTTCAGCGAGATCACTGCCAACAGTCCTGATGACATAACCACGCTGTTGACCGCTGCCGAAGAACAATTGCCTCACATTACAGAGATGTATCCGGCTCCACGATCGGCAGTTTTGCTGAAAAGTGTAGACAGTGCAGATTTGGCAATGTTAGCAAGCTGGGGCTATGTTGAAGAGTTTGATGACCTGACCTTGGTTCCCACCCTTGCTGTATTGCCCGACGATGTAAGCACGCTGACAGCGAATGATGAACATCTCTACGAAGTGATGAAAATTATTGCGGCAAAACCGGAAAAAAGTGAAGCCAAGGACGATTAATCGATTAATCGATCGTTATCTTATCTGAGACCGTTATCTAAGACCGTTATCTAAAACCGGCACGGCGATAGGAGAATGACCCATGGTTGCCAGTTCACGTTCCAGTCCATCATTCAGCCTCAGCGCTTTTTTGATCAGCGACGGCCCAGCCGGATTTTTGCTGAGTTGGGTGGCGGGGTTTGTCGATACCTCAGCCTTCATCATCTTGTTTGGAATCTTTACAGCGCATGTCACGGGTAACATTGCACTGGCTGGTTCGTCATTTGTGAGCGCTGATGAAGAAACCACGATTACCCGTTTGTTGATGTTGCCGATCTTTATGGTGGCAGTTGCCTGTACGTCATTGTTAGCTCGCTATTCTCGGCGACGAAATTGGCCTGTGTTTGCTGTGCTGCTGACCGCTGAAGCCATTGCTTTGGGAGTGTTCTTGATTGTAGGTGCATCTCTATCGCCGTCTCTGCTGCTTGATGTGCAGGAAGAATACATTTTGCCGATCGCCATGTCGGGTGTGGTGGCAATGGCGATTCAAAATGCCTTGATGAAGGAAGCCAAGGGTGTGTTTAAGAGCTACATTCCTACGACGGTCATGACGGGCAACACCACACAACTGACGCTGGATTTGGTGCAGTTTTTTAGTGCCAAACTATCACCGAATGACCCTGCCTCGAAACAGGAGTCCGCTGAAGCCCAAGAGCGCATGAGTCGGGTTTTTCCAACCATCGCCGGGTTCGCGCTGGGTGGGTTAGGAGCCGCCTACTTTGTCTTGGTTTCAGAAACATGGTGGAGTTTAATCATTCCTTTGATTGTGATTTCCAGCTTGGCGGTTGCGGCCTTTGTGCAACACCGAGCCACAACGGTCACGCAAGACTCAGGTGCAGCAGGGGCTAACCCCCATTAATTGAACTCTTTTATAATTTTGAACCATTCTTACCTGGAGGAAACCTAACCATGAAACGTATAATCGTCGTTTGGTTTACTAGTTTGATCCTACTTCTAAATGTTTTGATCGTGCCAATAGCCCAAGCCCAACCGCTAGCAATCAAGCTTTCATTGCCAGGCTTTTCACAGCTTGAACTGACACCAGAACAAAAGAACATGCTGATGGAACTGGAAGACGAACTCATCCCTCAGTTTGAATCAATACTTACTCCAGAACAACGTGATCAGTTTATTCAGTCTGTGTCAGATGGCAAAAGCTTCCGTAAAGCTTTCAAATCCCTGACCTTATCTCCAACACAGAAGTCCCAGTTAGCGAGTCTATTTAAAGCATTACCGAAACAGGAGATTTTCGCAGCCTTGACACCTGAACAGAAAAAAGATTTCTTTATGAAGAAAAAAGAAATCTTTATGCCAACTGCTGAAGAGATTCAGGCAAAGATTGATGCAGGATTGAAGAAGAAAGAAGCGTTCTCGCCTGAAACATCAGAGTTTTCTCCGTCTGCGGATGAAATCAAGGAAAAGATTAATATTGGCTTGAAGAAGAAAGAAGCCTTTAAACCAACCTTAGAAGAAATTCAGGAAAGAATTGCTGAAAAAATGGCCGCTATGAAAGAGTCTGTAGCAGGCGAAGAGTAATCTTGGACTGACTCAGTCGCTTGCAAAAATCTGCTGAACTTGAGCCACTTTGCTTGGCTCATTTTTTATTTCTTATGCCAGGTTTTATGCACTTTCTATGGCACTGAGACAACAATTGGGCGAATGACGTGTCCGCGTCCTGCCGACGGATCGACCACAAACTGTACTTGTCCATCTGCAAATGGAGTTGGCAGCAAGAATTCCAGTCGCTGATTCAACCAAGTTGCCACAAACTCTGCCTCTTGTTGCGAACCGCTTAAAGGTAAGTCAGTGCGGTTCGCATAGCTGCGCTGCGATCGGGCCAATATTTCTTGCAAAATCGATCGAATGTCTTCTGCGGAAGTAAACGATTCTCCTTGCAGCAACAAGCTCACCAAGCTGCTGAATGCTAGCGTTGCTGATTCTTGATGTACTGAGGAGCGTAGATCAATGCCATAGGTCGCATAATAATTTGCCCGCAAAATTACCTCGCTAAATTCGTTTTCAATTCCAGCCAGCGACAAGGTACAGGGCGTTTCATAATCACCAATCACATACTGATCTGCTAGCCGCACCGTTGCATGCCCAGTGCTGCCATCAAACCAATTTTGCGCTTCGGAATGTGCTTGATAGAGTTCCTGTTGCGAGACAACCTCGATCGTCAGTTGACGCAAAGATCTGCTAGTGAATGCATCCGACAAAGCCATTTGCAGATGTGTATCTAGCGTAAAAAAATATCCTAGCCTGCGGGCAACCCTGCTATCAAAACGATCATGAATAATTTGAAGAGATGAATGATCGAATAGTGCTGTGATTGGTTGAGCTTGTTCAAAGGATGCCAAGTTACAACGATCGGGCAATGCTTGTGATATAGAAATAGGTAATGACAGCGATGGCTGTTGTAACACTACTAATTCTTGACCTAGAACACCTAGCCAAAACACGATCGCCATCCTTAAGAACTGGCACTGATAATGGAAATAGCAATTGCGTAACCATTTCGGTAGATGAGTAGATGGATCAGAGATTGGTTCATCCACTCATCCACTTTGAATTATCGATTACCGATACTCAATATAGCGCTTATAGATGCGCATAATCTCTCCCGGTTCTCGAATGGTAGCTTGCTGAATCTGGGCATAGGGCAAGGCCCGCGACCAGTGCTCCACCCGGCAAAACCCACAGTGATACAGATGGGCGATCGTGTGCTCCACCTCTTCGGGTGGTCCAATCAGCAGCATTTTCACCGATCGCCGAGACGACGCCACGGGGCGATCGCAGTCGGTCGGCGGGGTCATAAACTCATCAGCCATGCTTAAACTCCTTTAGGTCTAGGGTAAGAAACCCTAGAGACTCGCTCTCAGCAGACTCAGACAGCACCAGGCCGCACAAGCTGAAAGCAGGGGCGCTATAATGCACCCTAGCCTTTAGACTAGTGGACATAGTCTGAGGTTAGCTAGCTCAGGTGTTTTGCTTGGTCGGCGGACACCTAGCTAGCGCTAGAGAAGGGGATCTCTAGGTAGCCCGGTTACTCTTCCTCTAACAGATGAATAACCATAGTCACCCACCCTAGCAGAAGCTGATTACAGAATCAAGTCATATTTGTTACCGTCTCAGTAAACTCGATGCCGCTATATCGGTCAATTCCACTTGAATTCAGTCACGCCTGAGTTATTGGTGGCTTGTTCTGTAGGCTTTCGGAGTCATGCCAGTCTGTTGCCGAAACTGTTGACTCAAATGGCTATGGCTGTTAAAACCGCACAAGAAAGCGATTTCTGTAATCGATCGATCGCTTCGATGTAAGAGTTGTTTTGCTCGTTCGATCCGTTGCCGCAGTAGATATTGGTAGGGAGCAATTCCAATCGATTGCTTAAATAAATGACTAAAATGATACTGGCTGATACCAAGCAGTGATGCTAAATCGGCAAGTTTAATCTCTTGATGGAGATGATCGTGAATATAATCCAACACATGCCTTAGCTGCCGCGATGGCAACCCACCTGTATAGTCAGAAAACTGAGGTTTTGTAAAGGTATAGTGTCTGAGCAAATGTACCGCCAAAACATTGGTCAGCGAATCAACATAGAGATGTTCACCTGAATGTTCGTGTTGCAATTCAGTCAACAATAATAAACCGATCGCTTCAATTTGTGGATCGCGAATTTGACATTCAGGGACGATTTCTAGTTGATTGAGGTTGATATTTAGTACTTCGCTGGCGATGGCTTGCACAAACGAAGCGGTAATCCGAATCTGTAAGAAGCGATCGTCACTGTCCCAGCGAGCGAAAAACGGCATTTGAGCCGGTGTAAGACAAATATCTCCCTGGATGTAAGCCCCCGTTTGGGTTCTATCTCCCTGGATTTGCAGCAATTGCACTGGCCGAGATGCAAGCGACAAACATATCGAATGATCGTCGTGGTAATAGGTGCTTCCCTCGCCAGCGGGGTGATGAAAATATTCGACCAGAATATTGTTCCAACCCCGACTTCGACTTGACAAACTGGGCGCACGACTGCATTCCATTTGATTAGGCATAGGAGCTTGCATCAGGTTATCACCCAACTCGTCTAGTTTTGATTGTATTGCTGTTTGGTCTACTTCAGTGAGCAATGACGGCAATCAAGCACGATCGCAGTCTAAAAACCTACACGGTGGTGCTGTAATAAAGTCACAATTCATCTATTGAGCAATTTAGCGGTCAAAGTTGAACCACTTGAGCCAGTAGTTCACATAAAACTGTCATTGCAATGTCACCTTTGGGAACGGAGATTGACACAAATCGTGAGTATCTGGTTTCAATTTTGCCCTTATTCTGAAAGTAAGGTTAAGCCCCATAACTCTTGGTCTTAGGAGCATTCCATGAATAGCAATCAGGTTAGTGGCGTATTGCTCGAAAAACACTGGAGTCGTAGATTCGTTGTTGGACTGGTGGCGCTTTCCCTTAGTCTGGCTTCAGGTCTAGCTTCAAGTCTGATTTTAGGTTTGGCTCCAGCCGCGCTAGCACAATCGGGAACCTATGTGCCGCCTCGAACAGGTTCTCCTCCAGATGCCCGCACGATCGCCGGGACACGCGGCGGAGAATGTGCTCAGAACCTGGACACCGAATTGACCGTACTTGCCCCCTATAGCCATACTGGACAAACTGCATCGACCCATCCTACCTTTGCCTGGTATGTTCCAGACAATCAACCTCTGTCCGTCGAGTTTCGCCTCTATGCTCATGGTGCAGATGGACATTTGCAGCCGCAACCCCTGTATGAAGTGATCTTAGAAAGCTCACAGGGGATTATGTCCCATACCTTGCCTGCCGAGCAAACAGGGCTATCGATCGGGCAATCTTACTATTGGCAAGTGGCACTCTTGTGCGATCCGGCCCATCCCTCTGAAGACTTGGTGGTAGGGACAAAAATTGATGTGGTTGCTTCAGCCGAGCCTGGTAGCTTGTGGTATGACCTGTTAGGACAAGCCTTGACCCAAACAGAAAATCAAGAAGTTGTACTCAATTTATTATCTGACTTAGCCACGATCGAGCAAATGGCCAGTACTCAGGTGAGTGAATCCAATGATCCTTCTGACGTAAATCAAGAAGAGAAACAAGCCGATCAGCGCAGAGATTTTATGCGTCAAAGTCAACAACTTCTACAAATTGTCGAAGTAGAACAACAGTAAACTAGGCTAAGGGATGGGAGATGTAGGATGAGGGGTGAATAGGAAATGGATGAGTCGATGAGATAGCCCATCCATCCCGACTCCCAACTCCCTATCCGCCTACACCACACAATTTTGCGCAATGCACTCAGCGTACCAACGAGCGCTAGCTTTAGGGATGCGGGTTTGAGTGTCGTAATCGATATATATCAATCCAAATCGCCGATCGTATCCCCATGACCACTCAAAATTATCCATCAAGCTCCAAACAAAATATCCCTTCAGCGGCAAACCTTCGTTCACCGCGCGGTGAGCCGCTTTCAAATATTGTCGTAGATAAAAAATTCGATCGCTATCAATCACTTCCCCTTGAGCATTCAACTGGTCTTGTGCAGCGCAGCCGTTTTCTGTGACAAAAATCGGTAATGTTGGTTGCCCTACGGTTTCACTAATGTGACGCACCCCCCAATACAGCGCTTCGGGTACAATATGTAACCACGGCATGTGTAGTCGTGGATAGCCCGGTGGAAATTCTAATAGTTCATAACCAGGTTCTTGATCAATCGATCGAACATACACGCCAGAGTAAACATTAAATCCCAACGCATCCAAGGGTTGGTGAATAATTTTGAGATCCCCCTCCTGAATATCGGGTGCAGCATCACCCAATTGTTTAAGAAATAAGCGACTATAGGCTCCGGTTAGGGCTGGAAACAACAACCCACCGTTGGGGCCACAGACGTGAAAGGCTTTGCGAGCCGCTGCAACGTGGGCAGGGGCTTCCCCAATCGGCACAGGCACTGCAAAATTATCCACCAACGCCACAGAACAAGAACGAGGAGAGGCGGCACGAATCGCTTGACAGCCTAATCCGTGGGCTAGCAGAGCATGATGTGAGGTTTGCCATACCTGCTTTGGTGTGGATACGATCGTTCCCGGTGCATGAACAGGCGGTGCATTCACTCCATAGCCCATATGCGTAAAGCAGGTGATTTCATTCATAGTCATCCAATGGGTAATTCGATCACCCAGACGGCTGACAACGGCAGTGACATAATCGGCAAAATCAATGGCTATTTCTCGACTGCGCCACGACCCGTACAAGTCTTCTAAGGCTTGAGGGCTGTCCCAATGAAACAAAGTGGCGTGGGGCGTGATGCCATAATCGAGCAATGTATCAACCAAGCGCCGATAAAAATCAACTCCTGCTTCATTCACCTGCCCACGTCCGTCGGGAATAATCCGCGGCCAGGCAATGCTAAAGCGATAATGCTTGATGCCTAACGCTGCCATCAGCTTGATATCGTCGAGATAGCGATGGTAATGATCGCAGGCAACTGCCCCCGTATCGCCATTGAGGGTGCGATCGGGCGTAGCGCTGAAGGTATCCCACACGCTGGGCTTGCGTCCGTCTTTGTCAACCGCTCCTTCAATTTGATAGGCGGCCGTAGCAGCCCCCCAAAGGAAATCATCAGGAAATTGATAGCTCGTCATATAGAAATGAAAGTAAAAGATGTAAGGGTTCCGTAGAGGCAGGAGAGGAGGAATTCACAACTCTTGCCGGGTGCATAGCAGAGAACCCAATCGATCCTAGATAATCATCAAGGAAACAACGTTAATACTCGGTTGCCCCATCCCGATTGCTAGAAGTTCTGCATGACCTTATTCCTCACGACCTTTCAGGGAGAACTAGCGGCGTTGAGTGCCGCCTTCATTTGGGCGATCGCCTCTTTAGTGTATGCCAGTTTTGGTAAGCAAATGCCGCCGCTGCTGCTCAACTTCCTTAAAAGCAGCATTGCCATTCTTCTAATTTTGCTGACGCTAGGACTACGGCAAGAAATGCCAAGCCTAGAGATGAAACCATTGGTACTGCTGTTTGTCAGTGGCTCGATCGGTATTGGCATGGGCGATACCGCTTTCTTTACCTCCATCAACTGCATTGGCGCTCGGCGCTCGTTGTTGTTGGAAGCTCTGGCTCCACCCCTGACGGCCTTGCTGGCGGCTATCTTTCTACAAGAGCAATTAGGAATCAGGGCTTGCTTGGGCATTGCGTTGACGATCGCGGGCGTCACTTGGGTAATCATTGAACGGATGCCTGATAGAGACGTGAGCTATCAGCGACCGCAGCGAGGCATTCTGTTTGGGGTACTGGCGGCGTTCTCACAGGCTAGCGGAGCGGTACTGTCGCGGGCGGCTTTTGTAGAAACATCCGTCAGTCCGCTGTATAGTACGTTAATTCGGCTAGGAGGAGGAGTCGCTGTGTTACTGCTGCTGTTGTTACTTCAACGCCAACATTGGCAATGCTTGGCTGGGTTGCGATCGAGACGCTTCCTGGCGGCCATTACCGCCACGTCGTTTGCCGGAACCTATATGGCTATCTGGTTGCAACAAACCGCCTTGAAATACACCAAAGCAGGTATCGCCCAGTCGCTTAGCGCCACTAGTCCCCTGTTTATTTTGCCAGTCGCTTGGAGCATGGGGGAGCATCTCAGTTTTCGGGCTGTATTAGGAGTTCTGATTGCATTAAGTGGCGTGTGGTTGCTGTTTAATTTCAGCTAGGAATGCAGTAGGCTTGTAGTCTAACCTGGCATTTAGTCCAACATCGCATCTACAGTTCTTGATTTGGTGGGTCGCATCGATGGTATAGGTTCGTTGTTGAGTTGATGTGAAGCGTGAAGGGTTTGGGGAGTGGAATTTCAATCCAATCAGGTAGAGACGGTTGTGTTACAAATTGGAGAAGCTGTGCTGGCCACCACAGAAATGGTGGAGCGGCTTGCGGCGCAGGTTGATACGCTGGCAGCCCAGGTACAGCAGCAGGGATATCAGATTTTTGCCTTAAGTGATGCCGTGCAAACCTTGGCAGATAATCAAGACAATGCCCTGGATCGTTTAGGAAGGTTGACCGATACTTTACAGCGCTTAGTGGAGGCGATCGAACGAACAGACGAATGAGTCAGCAGAGACGTTAGACGAGATTGTGAGATGGGATATAGTTGGGGCAGAACTGGATTTTTCTAACGTTATCCGCCTCCATTGCTTGGCACTGAGCACGGTTTGATTTTTTGTACAATGCCCCACGTGGGTGACTCCGTCCCATAAAATTTAAGACACACTTTTTACAGGAGTATCAATTCAAGGAACTTCACAAGGTTGACACTATCAATGGCATTGGCTGAGGAACTCCGACAATCCTGGCGATCGCATCTCCAGGCTAGCAATCCTAACGTCTCTCCTCGCGATCGGGAAAGTATCATCTCCTGGTTGTTGGGAGAGGACGTGCAGCGGTTTGATGAGATGGACTCGGCTCAATATGCTGTGGCCAAACAAGCGATGGACTATCGTTATCGAATTTTGCAGCAACGGTATCTGGGTGTACAACCCGAACGCGCCTATCGCCAGTTGCTACAACGCCTCAGTAGCCTATTTCTGATTCGCAACAAAATTAAGGCATGGGTGGCCCTGTCTCGCGATCGGCAGCGGACGGTGATGGATGTGTTACAAGAAGTGATCCAAGAGTTGATGCAAAGCGATAACTACATGCGCCAGCAAACTGTATGGATTGCTCAATGTACAACCAGTACCAGGCTGCGAAATTCGCTCCTACTGGCCAGCATTGAAGAATATTGCCTGCGCCCCATTCGCAATCAACCGCTGCTAGTGTATCGTTTTGTGAACTATCTACGACGCTCTCAACGGGCCGGCATGACCCAAGTGCCGACGGGGGATTTAATTCGGTTGGTTTCCGAGGAAATCACGCCCGATGATGCCGACAATCCCGTCAATCTCCTAGATGCTCAGGCGGTGGCACAATATCAAGACACTCAAGCGTGGGAAGAACAGCAAGCGTTGCGCGATAAGGTGATTCAGGAATTTACCGCCTACTTAGAAGAAAATGTCGAGCCATTAGCGGCAGAGTGGCTACGGCTCCATTTGAAGGGACAATCGCAAGAGGCGATCGCTCAAGCGTTAGATCTTCCCATTAAAGCCGTATATCGTCTGCGCGAAAAAATTACCTATCATGCTATTCGCGTATTTGCCTTCAAGCAACAGCCTGATCTGGTAGGGGTTTGGCTAGGAACCACCCTGGCCGAACATCGCCTAGGGTTAACCCAGTCCCAATGGGAGCAATTTTGGAACGAGTGTTCGCCTGTGCAACAGCAGATTTTGGAGCAGCTTCGAGCGGGCTTGCCGATCGATGCCATTGCCAAGAAGCTTGGGTTGAGAAGCAACCAAGTCATGAGTGAATGGAGCAAGCTCTACTTAGCGGCTCAAACATTGCGATCGACCTAGCCATTTTCCCGCTCTAATGGGTCCTAATTTTAGGAAGAGGGAACTAAACGCTTCCGTAACGATTCAGACCGTCGCTTGGCAGTTGCGTTTTTAGGGTCAATGCTCAAGACCTGATCATAGACCTCTAGGGCTTGAACAGTGAGTTGCTTCTTTTCATAGGCAAACCCTAAGTTATTTAAAGCTGTTGGATAGTTTGGTCGCCGCTCTAACGCTTCTTTGTATTGCTTGATGGCTAGATCAAATTGTTCTTGAGCCGCATAGGCAAACCCCAAAGCGTTGTAGATTAGCGCTGCATTCTCGTCATCGGCTAAGTCTTTAGCTTTGAGCGCTTTCTGAAACTGAACGATCGCTTGCGAATAGAGGCGCTTGTCTAAGAAAATGCCACCTAACTCGTAATGCTCCTGCGCGGTTCCTTTGCCTTGGCTCAGCTTAGTTTGAAGCCGCTTCAGCGTTCCCTCGGTTCGCCGCGATTTTAAGATTTGTCGAAATAAAAACCAGC
This sequence comes from Thermocoleostomius sinensis A174, assembly GCF_026802175.1. NCBI lineage: Bacteria > Bacillati > Cyanobacteriota > Cyanophyceae > Oculatellales > Oculatellaceae > Thermocoleostomius > Thermocoleostomius sinensis. Next base: position 1,996,538 of record NZ_CP113797.1, read on the forward strand.
TTGCTGTGGATAGCAGAACAACCAAAATCGAGAGATAAATCACTGGGAGTAGATCGTTATCCATAACCCTCAAGCAATCGCACGACACTTCGCTTTCTTCAGCCTACAACAGAACTACAAGTGAAGAAGCTGAAAGCCGCAAGGTCAAAGTTGATTGCCTCGGCGGAACTAGCCTAGGATTGCTGAAGATACCGCTAGAGCATAATAGCTATCCTCAGCAGTCCTAAATGAATGTGAATTATCACAAAGGAGGTTGTAATAGAAAATCGTGCGATCGATTTAGGCGCATAATCTTGTTAATTTCTGCAAAATTGTACGGTTTGGTAAGCGTTATGATACAGCTATTACTGATTAGGTCATACTGATTGAATACTAGTCGAAATCGATTCCTGACGCTGTCTCCTGACTCTTCATTGATTGGTCAGGTGAATCTAAGTTGATAGATACGATCGAATAACGCTTAGGTTAGTGAATGGCTCTCTAGCAAATGGACATCTATTGCACTCGTCCAAACTGTCCAGATCCGATTAATGCCTTCCCAGTTTTGGATGACAGCATTTTTCGGTCTGTGCAACAGCGGTACTGTGCGGCTTGCACCATGCCTTTAATTTTGGATGGGCGCTACTTGCCGCTGACTCGCTTAGGCGGTGGGGCCTTTGGTACAACCTTTCTGGGCGTTGATTTGCGATCGGCCAAGCAACGTCACTGTGTGATTAAGCAACTGCAACTGAAGCCTAACCTGGCAGCCAACCAAATTGAAGGTGTGAAGCGGGCCTTTCGTCGGGAAGCCGAAATCTTGGAACTGTTGGGTGATAATCATCAACAAATTCCGACACTGTATGCCTATTTGGGGCTAACGGCTCCTGCGTTCGGAACTGGTCGGCAATCAGACTCAAATCCTCAGGCTGCGGAAGAATACATTTATCTAGTCCAGGAATACGTCAAGGGGCAAGATCTCGATAAAGAGTTGCGACGCAATGGGCCGTTTCGTGAATCAGACGTTTTGGAAATTGCCGAACAAATTCTGCCAGTGTTGCAGTTTATTCATCAACACGGGGCCATTCACCGTGACATCAAGCCTAGCAACATGGTGCGCGATCATACGAATCGGCTGTACTTAATTGATTTTGGGGCTGTTAAGCAAGTCACAACAGGCGTGCCTTTACACAGTAATTCGCTGGTATTTGGTACGTTGGGCTTCGCCCCGCCTGAACAAATTGCCGGCAAGCAGGTGTATCCCTCGACCGATTTGTACTCATTTGCGGTTACAATCCTGTGCTTATTGACCGGCCATCCGCCCGAAGCGTTACTGGATGCCGCAGGAGATGGTTGGAACTGGCGATCGTTTGTGCAGGTCAGCGATCGGCTAGGGGCGGTGCTAGACAAAATGCTGGAGTTCATTCCAGGGCGGCGTTTCCCTTCGGCGAATGCGGTGCTAGAGGCATTGTTTTACCCCGAACCTGTTGAACTGAAGCCTGTTGTCCAAACCGAGGTTGCATCACATCGAGAAACCGATTTGCAGGCCGCCGATGTAGAGACCTTCTGGCCCAACGTTGGACGCACAGACCTAGGGAATGCTGAAACGATTCTCAGTCCGCCGTCTCATCCACCTTTGCCGCTCCCCCAGCCCGTTGTTCAACCAACGAATGCTCCAAGCCGCCCTCCAGCTACGCTAAATCCGATGTTTGTCACTCAATGTCAACAGGAATTAGCGTATTTTATTGGGCCGATCGCGGGGTTAGTCATCGAAGAGGCGATTACACAGCACTCACCCGCTTCCCTACACCAGTTAGTTGATCTGCTCATGCAAGAGATCCCTGATCCCGAAGCTGCTCTAGAGTTTAGACGCCGCTTGCTTTCCTAATTTCATCGTTACGCACCCGTGCCGCCATGTGTACTGCGGCTTAAGCGTCTCAGGGCAATGTCCAGGCTCAGTTGCATCCGCTTAAAGGCTTTAGCCAAGTTGCCAATTTCATCGTTAGATATTGCCTCGAATTCAACATTGGTGTGTCCGGTACTGACCTCCTCGGCAACACGGGTCATGCGCTTCAGCGGTCGAATAATCTGGCGATTGAGCAGAATATTGACCAGCAAAATTACCCCAATGAAGATGGTTGAAACAATGCTTAAGACAATCAGAGACGATCGATTCGCTTTAGTAATCACCCGACTTGCAGGGACCGACACGACTCTAGCCCCTACAATTTCATTTAACTGCCAACCAAATCCTCCACTGGTGCCGTAGCGTTCAATCAAGCTTTTCGGAGCAGTGGCTGGCGATTGATGGCACTGTAGGCAGCTTTCAGCAGAAACGCTGAGAGGGCGAGCAATGTAGAATACTTCACCACTGGGGACGGTACGAAACCCACTCAGTTCCTTCAAACTAGTATTCTGCTGAAAATTTCTGACTAATTGCGCTTCAAACTCATCGGCTTTGTCTCGTAAATTTGTCGGATTTAAAGTTGCTTCTTTATAAAAGAAATCTCGATACTCTGGATTGTTGCGCAAGTTTTCAAATACTTCGCGAGCAGAATAAGCGGGAATGGTTTGAGGTAAAAATTTTGTTTCTAATTCATCAGACAATTCGGGATTAATTTGACTGCTGGTGTAGTCTCGAACAGATCCCATCGTCTCCATCAAGATTAACGCCGTAGCGGCTACGTCATTTCGCGCATTTTGTCGCAGGACAATTGACAGCGCAATTCCACTCAATATCAGTCCCATTAATAATATTAGGCTTAATAAAATTGTAAACTTTCGTCTTAGACTAAGATTCTTTAACATAATAAGAGGTTGCGAATTTTTAACTGCTTCAACCAGATCTTTCACTAATTAAATCATCGATCTTGAGGCATATTTCGAACCGTAAGCTTTATATTATTTATGAAAGAAGCGATAAAAGTTGAGCTTTAATTGCGCTTTGATTACGATTAATTTGACTTTATAAAATCTTAATGTTTGTTGTTCAATCGATTTGCATCCTAGTTTATTCTTTTGTGAATCACCATGCTTTCTAGCCGCTTCTGTTGGTCTCTTGTTTTATTCTTGATTGGAACCTTGGGAACTAGCTGTAATTCCCAACCGGAAGCCACGAGTTTGAATGAAATTACGATTGGCATTGTTGGGTATGACGAGGGCGATCGATCACTACAGCAATATGAGCGATTGCAAACCTATCTGTCTGAACAAACCAAAGCCATCGTGCAAATTGAACCGGCCTACAATGAACTGCAAGCGATCGAACAAATTCACCGAAAACAGTGGGAGATTGTGTTTGCACCCCCTGGGTTAGCTGCGATCGCCTTGGATCAAGATTTGTATCTACCGTTGTTTGCTCTAGAGGAATTGGACAGTGAACGGCGATCGCTGTTGGTCGTGACGGAGGACAGTCCGGTGCAAAGCTTGGCCGATCTCAGCAATCGAGTGGTGGCGCTTGGGGCACCTGGCTCGGCTGCTGGCTACTATTTGCCCGTGTATGATCTCTATGGCTTAACGTTGGCGGAAGCGCGATTTGCCCCCACTCCCAAAACGGCCTTACAGTGGCTCAGCGAGGGCCGTGTAGAGGCAGCAGCATTGTCAATGGAAGACTTCGATCGCTACCAACGAGACTTTTCCACGACCTCTTTCCGCGTGTTGCACACCAGCCGTTGGATTCCCCCCGGATTAGTGCTGCTTGGGCCCACGGTTGAGCGCAACTTGCAAGAACAAATTGAGCGGGCTATGCGAGATGCACCTCCCGACATTACGGCCGATGCTGGCTATGTTCCCTCGGCTCCCTTGCCCAATTATGATCCATTTATTGAACTGGTGGAAAAGGTATTGCCCTTGCGAGAGTCAGTGCAGCAACAACCCGCTGTCTTGCAGTTTGAATACACTCCTCCAGAGGAACCCCCTCCAGAAACTCCTCTGTGATCAATGGCTTGGCGTCAGCACTCCCCAAGCTCAGGATTGATTGCCACCGCAAACAACGACAACCCAATCGGCAAACTTCCCCACGATTCAAGCTTCTGCAACAGTGGAACCAGTCGATCGAACCAGCCAATTTGCTCAGCCGGGGGCGTAGTACGCTGTAGAACCTTGCCGTTGAACCACCAACCGGGAATACCAGCCGCATTGAAATACCACACGGTTGGGTTAGGAAATTCTGCCTGTTGCAAGGTTGCTGTCAAGCTGCACTTGTTGTACCGACGATAGTGCCCGATTGCTCGATCGAGGGGACCATACAGACAGTTCAGTGCTGGCACTTTCACAATTAGGCGACCGCCCGGTTTCAGCCCTTGCTTGAGGTGACGCAGCAATTGCTGATCCTGCTCAATATGTTCCAACACATCCAGCAGAATGATGGTGTCAAACGATCGCGTCCAAACGAGTTGGGTTGCATCTGCCACCATCAAGTTGACATGCGGGTAGAACTGCAAGCGCGTCTTGGCTTGTTCAACAAACCTTGCATTCACATCCACCCCTGTCAAATTTGCGCCCGTTTGCGCCAACAGCTCGGTCAAATTGCCCGTGCCACAGCCAACCTCCAACACGTCTTGACCCAGGTGTGGCAATACTTGTGAGACAATCCAACAATTGTAATGTCCGGCCGACTGGAGATGGTCGAGCCAAAACGCCTGCGCCCGATCGTTCACACCTTTTCTCCTGTTACAGGTTTTTTACCACGCCGAAACTCACCCTCAACTGGCAAATCGAAAACGAACCACATACCAGAGCGCCTTCAGTCCATCGCGCCAGTTAATCTTCTTACCCTCCTCATAGGTACGACCATAGTAGGAAATGCCCGCTTCATACAGTCGCCATTTGCGCGGCGATCGACTCATTTTTACTGTAAACTCGACTTCAAAGCCAAAATCGTTGCAGGTTAGGGTCAACTCCTGCAAGACTTCACAGCGAAACATTTTGTAACAGACTTCAATATCGGTAAAGGTGGTGTTGCATAGTAAGTTGGTGAGGGTGGTAATGGCTTTGTTGCCCAACAGGTGGTGAAAATAAAGAACGCGGTGTGGTTCCCCATAGAACCGGGAGCCATAGACTACATCGGCTCGACCGTCTGCAATCAACTGCCACATCCGCCCCCAATCCTGCGGTGTATATTCCAAATCCGCATCTTGAATTACCAATACATCCCCTGTAGCAGCTTGAAATCCACTGCGCAGGGCAGCCCCTTTGCCTTGATTGCGATCGTGCCACAACACCGTTACAGCAACGGGCAGAATCGGTTGTGCGATTGGTGCATTCAGCGTGGTAATAGTCCCATTTGTGTGGTCAACTGCCTTGTCAATGGAAATATCCATTGTCGTCACATCTGCGTTCTCTTGGTTATTTTCATCGTTGTCTAAAAGAGCGATTAGTTGCTGATTTGCATTCAGTGTTAGATACGTCAGCGACGTATGTGTTTGGAGTGTTCGGGTCAGCCATTCTCGGGTTCCATCGGTGGAGCCATCATCTACAATGACAATCTCTTTCGATACATGAGGCAACGCCTTTACCACTTCAATCAGTGTACTATCGATCGTATGAATTTCGTTGTAAACCGGGATGATGACGGATAGCTTCACTCCCACACTCCTTGCCCAAAAAAGGATGAATCCGCTTCTGCCTCACGGTGTTTCTGCGGCGGTTGCTAATCTGTTATAAAACGAATGAGTCGTGAACGATCGAAATTTCATATAAACTTATGGCAACGCAGCGGATCGAGTGTTATCTTTTGCATTCAAACGATCCTATCTTTCTATCAAACAACGCTTGAAAGCCTTACTGTTTCAATCCAACTCGTCTCGTATCCACCAAACAATTTGGTTAAGTTTAAGCCTGGCAATTTCTTTGTACTTTGGTGGGGTTTCCTTACACTATGCCTTCAGCCAACCGCATATTGTGCAGGATGATGTCCGTATTCACATTGTTTGGTTTCAGCGCTTTGTTGATCCCCAATTGTTTCCCAATGATTTGTTTGCAAGGTATTATCAAGCCATTCAACCGATCGGCTTCAAAGGTTTGTATTGGGCTGTGGCACGGCTTGGCATTGAACCCCTGTGGTTTGCCAAAATTTTACCCTTATGCTTAAGTTTACTTACAACGAGTTATGTATTTGGAGTCTCACTCCAATTTCTACCAATTCCGTTTAGTGCATTTTTGTCTACGCTGATTTTGAATCAGAATATTTGGCTGAAAGATGATTTAATTTCTGCAACACCTCGATCGTTTAACTACTTGTTGCTGGCTGCTTTTTTATATTATGTACTCAATCGATCGCTGTTTTCCTGTCTAGTTACACTAGCCATCCAAGGGGTATTTTATCCCCAATTGATGTTAGTTGAAATTGGCATTTTGGGATTGCGATGTTTATGTTGGCAAGGACGATCGATCAAATTAGTTAACGATCGTTCAACTTGGATTGCAGCGTTGACAGGATGCGCAATTGGAGCGACGGTGATTCTATTATTTTTCACGGGAGTTACTCAAGAATTTGGTGATTTGGTGTCAGCCGCAGATATGCAAACTATGCCCGAGTTCAACTCGAACGGCAGACGCGCCTATTTTGGAGTTGATCCGCTTCGGTTTTGGTTGGCCGGTGCTAGTGGGCTGCGGTTGCCCTTATTTCCGCCTATCATTTGGGTCAGTTTAGGATTACCGTTTCTCCTCAAAGCCCGATCGCCCTTGACTCGATCGATCGCTCACCTTGATCTCTTAGAACAATTGGCCCTTGCTTCACTAGGGTTATTTGCGTTAGCACATCTAGTATTTCCTACCCTTTATTTACCCAGTCGCTATACATTTTATAGCGCTCGATTGATCATGGCGATTGGGGCTGGACTAGTTTTATTTGTACTAATCAAAAAAGGCTACATTTGGTTGCAAGCAACACAACGCAACGCGCAAAAACTGACGATTCAACAACAGATAGTTGTAGGTTTATGCAGCTTATTCGCTGTTGCTGTGTTTGTGATTCCTGCTATTCCCAGTTTATTTTTAGATTGCCAGAATTGGGTTATGGGAACCGCACCCGAACTCTATCAGTTTCTACGCAATCAACCTCCGACTACTGTGGTGGCCTCTCTCACACCAGAAGCCAATAATATACCTGCTTTTACGGGGCGATCGGTATTGGTAAGCCAAGAACTAGCCATGCCCTATCATGCGCGTTTCTATCAACAGGTGCAACAGCGATTGAGTGATTTAATTCGCGCTCAATATAGTTCAAACCTAGCAGGAACTCAAACAATGCTTAACAAGTATCAAGTTGATTTCCTGCTAGTTGACGATCGTTTTTTTGAGCCAAGTTATTTGCTTAAACAAGATTGGTTGATCCACAGTTCGGTGCAGCCCGTTGTGAGGCAAGCCGTGACTCAGTTACAGCAAGGCGCAACTCCCGCCATCGTCCCAACGATCGATCGCTGCACGGCCATTCAAGAGCGCAACCTGATTTTATTGGAGATAAGGTGTATACAAACGCTCGCGGCAGCGAATCAAGCAGGAGAAGTCACCCCCGTTGAAACGACGATCGAATCTACCAAATAAGCTCTCAACTCGTAAGCTCTCAACTCGATTGGTCTTGTGGCTCAGCAGCGGGTTGATAGGGCTATATCTGGGACTCTGCCTGTTGCTGCGGGTTGGACAATCGCACCTAATCTTTCATCCACCATCAACGCTGGCAGCGACACCTGCCGATGTCGATCTCAACTATGAAGATGTGTACTTGACCGCAGATTCTGGTTATGCCCATGCTTGGTGGATTCCGTCTGCTACACCTAATGCTCCAGTGCTGTTGTATCTCCACGGCAACGCCAGCAACGTTGGCGATTTGGTACATCGCGCCGATCGCTTACATCAGCTTGGATTTTCTGTCCTGCTGCTTGACTATCGCGGCTATGGATTCAGTTCGCCTGGCTTACCCACCGAAGCAACTGTCTACGAAGATGCACAGTTGGCTTGGAATTACTTGACGCAGGCTCGACGTATTCCTCCTCATCAGATTGTGGTGTTTGGTCAATCCTTGGGGGGAGCGGTGGCGATCGAACTGGCAACACGCCAACCTGACATGGGCGGCATCATTCTTGAGAGTACCTTCACCTCCATGCGAGACATGGTAGACCACACGAACCTGTCGCGCCTGTTTCCCACAAATTTGATCTTGACTCAGCAGTTCGATTCCCTCGCCAAAGTACCCACGCTGCAAGTCCCCAGCCTGTTCATTCATGGTGCAGCCGATAACACAATTCCTGTACGCATGAGCCAAGCTCTATTTGCCGCGGCTCCTCAGCCCAAGTATTTGTTGATTATTCCCGCTGCAACCCACAATGATGTAGCTCAACTGGGTGGTTCTTCCTATCTGGAAACGATTCAGGAGTTTGTGAATCAATACACACAGCTATAACCGGTCTCTAGTTAGGATGAATCAGATGTCCGAGAGCCTTTGTATGGCTCAGTCAGGACTCTCATATCGCTTTAAAACGAGAGGAGTCGCCAGTCGTGGCTCGGAATACTAGATAATATAAAAGTTTTATCCCACCCCTCAGTTTATTCACTACGTCATTATTTCAAGCCATGCGAACTTATTACTGTGGACACCTGCAATCGGCACATGTTGGAGAGACAGTCACGCTGTTTGGTTGGGTCGATCGTCGTCGCGATCATGGAGGGGTGATTTTTGTTGATTTACGCGATCGCAGTGGAACCGCCCAAATTGTCAGCGATCCAGAGCGAACGCCCAAGTCTTATCAAATTGCTGCCGATCTGCGCAATGAATATGTGGTCAAAGTTACTGGTCGGGTTTCAAAGCGCCCACCCGAATCCCTCAACCCTCGTATCCCTACTGGCGAAATTGAAATTTATGCTGACGAGATTGAGTTGCTGAACTCGGTACGAAAACAATTGCCGTTTCAAGTTTCTACTGCCGAAGAAGAACCAGTGCGTGAAGATTTGCGCTTGAAATATCGCTACCTAGATCTGCGGCGAGAACGCATGAGCCGAAACCTACAGCTTCGTCATACGGTGGTCAAAACCCTCCGTCGTTATTTAGAAGATAAAGCCGGGTTCATTGAAGTCGAGACGCCAATCTTAACAAAATCGACGCCTGAAGGAGCAAGAGATTACCTAGTTCCCAGTCGAGTCAACCCAGGGGAGTTTTTTGCGCTGCCTCAGTCGCCTCAACTCTTCAAGCAGTTATTGATGGTCTCGGGGGTCGATCGCTATTACCAAATTACGCGCTGTTTCCGCGATGAAGATCTGCGCGCCGATCGCCAGCCCGAATTCACTCAACTAGACATGGAGATGAGCTTCATGTCTCAAGCAGAAATTTTTGACCTTAATGAAGCCATGTTGGTGCACTTGTTTCAAGCCGTCAAAGGGATTGATCTACCGCGTCCATTTCCGCGCCTTACCTATGCAGAAGCGCTCGATCGCTACGGCACAGATAAACCTGATACACGCTTTGCTCTGGAACTGGTGAACGTATCAGATCTAATGAAAGACTCTGGTTTTAAAGTCTTTTCGGGGGCGGTAGCAACAGGCGGCATTGTCAAGGTTCTACCGATTCCTGGCGGCAATGAAGCCATTTCTAATGTTCGCATTAAACCCGGTGGCGATCTGTTCAATGAAGCGGCAACGATGGGCGCTAAAGGGCTGGCTTATATCCGAGTACGCGACAATGGCGAAATCGATACAATCGGCGCCATTAAAGATAACCTTTCGGAGGCGCAGAAGCAAGAATTGCTGCAACGCACGGGAGCAGTTCCCGGCCATCTGCTGCTGTTTGGGGCAGGTGAAACAGCCGTGGTCAATAAAACGCTCGATCGATTGCGTCAAGTAATTGGTAAAGAACTGGGGCTGATCGATCCCAATCAAGTGAATTTACTTTGGGTGACGGATTTTCCCATGTTTGAGTGGAACTCGGACGAAAAACGCCTAGAAGCCATTCACCATCCCTTTACCGCGCCGCATCCAGATGATCTTGATGACCTGAAGACAGCCCGGGCCCAAACCTACGATCTGGTCTATAACGGCTATGAAATTGTCAGCGGCAGTTTACGAATTTATCAGCCTGAAATTCAGCAACAGGTGCTTGAAATCATTGGACTGTCTCTGGAAGAAGCTCACAGAAAATTTGGGTTTTTACTAGAAGCGTTCGAGTATGGGGCCCCACCCCACGGGGGCCTTGCCTATGGACTCGATCGCCTGGTAATGTTGCTGGCGGGTGAAGAATCCATTCGGGATGTCATTGCCTTTCCTAAAACCCAACAGGCTCGCTGCCTGCTGACAAATGCTCCCTCACGGGTTGACAATCGACAACTGAAGGAACTATATGTTGCTTCAACCTATCAACCAAAACCGTAAGAATTCTCCCGCTCTTTCGAGCGCCTGTCTCGGACGCCCAACACCGAAAGAGCGCACATTCACACAGTTAGGGTTGATACATCGAAATAGGTAACCCCGAAGGATTGCCTAGATAGTTGTCATGTCACTGCTTATGGATCAGGAATACTCTATTTTAAGCAAGGAAGCTGCTAGGTCAAGGAAAAACCTGCCAGTCCTTAAACATCAACCAAAACCAATTTCAGCTAGGTCAAAAAAAATGTCGATTCTCAAATATTTCTAATGTTGTGATAAGTTTTTTTGCTGGTTTGGGCACACTACTACTACACTGACTAGGACTGTACTCAATGATCTGGATTCTATCGCTGGCGGTTTGGTCAATTAGTCTTTTGCCACTATTTTGCGTATTCTCTAAATCTAAATCCCCCATTTGGGATCGAATAGAGCAGCGATGGCGAGAAGATGACGAACCCAATTACTACTATGACTTTGAAGCAAGGAATATTAAGCGTCGGCTACGCTAGAGACACGACGATGCTCAGTTTCAAGCAATCGACTTGCAGGTAGACCGCGGCCGCTAGCTGTTAGCTACATTGCTTCGCGCTCTGAAGCAATGTAGCTAACAACCAGCGATCGCTTGTAATAGTTCCTACAAGTTGATTTAGTGATCTCTGCCCAAAACTCTTGCACAAAACACAAAATTGGGTTTAGATATGTAAGGGCAATTTTGCAGGGCAGTCATCGAACTTCACACAACTTTAGGTATGGTATAAATTTAGACTTGGTGCACTACCTCTTTTCTGCTGGGTTCAGCCACATAACCTGACTTGATCTGAACTGCACTGAGCTTTTTGCCTTGCTTCTCCAATTGACGATGGATGGAAAACGCGGCAACACGATCGGTGCCAAAATCGTACAGGATCTTCTGGTTATCTGGAGAAAATTCGTAGAAGAAGTATCGAAGGGAACGCATCTGCGAGGCTCCTTAAGCTAGCAACTGAACAATAAAGATGTTGAATGAAATGCCTCATTTCTCTCTAACCATGAGAGATAGGATATTCGCCATAGTAAAGCTAGATAAGCATCACCATGAACGGTAGAATCTCTCAGTGTGCCGAGTCAGGAGAGAATTCTGCTCTCGTTAAAACCAGCAATGGGGCTGAATGGTAGCTAGAAACTTGGTTGGATGACGTAAAGTCTATTGTAGATGTAGAAGCTTGAAAGACTTAGGCTGCTTGTGGCGTAGATGTCCGTTTGATCTGTACTGCACTCAACTTTTTGCCTTGCTTTTCTAGCAGCCGATGCTTGGCAAAAGCAGTAACGCGATCAGTGCCAAAATTGTACAGCACGCTTTGCTGATCGGGATTGAATTCGTAGAAGTAGTACTGAAGTGAACGCATGACGGGAACTCCTGATAATCAACACATCAAACACATCGACAAACAACTGGTAGATAGCGCATGTTCCGATTCTGAACACCTGATTCTTGCAAATGTCTAATCTCTACAATGGTGCTAGCTCGCTTTCCGTAAACTTGCAACTTTTTCAACTCCCTAAAAAGTTAAGAATTGTAAAAGCTCATCAAGTCATACAGTTTATAGAGAACACACTGCCGACAGATGAAATTCCGAATAGCTTAAGAAAAAAGCGGACAACCAGTGAGATGGTTTTATGGCTGCATCTTCACCATAGCGATTTGGATTCGCAATGGTGGATTCCCATGATCCGCCCTCTTAATTGTCACATTCGGTTGGGGCTAGATGTTAACCCTCAACTTCAGTTAAATCAACGGAGTCACTTCAGAAGGAGTTAACGACTACCCTATAATAATCAGGTTGCCAGAGCTTTGCCCAATCAGTTTTATAGAGACGAGCCACTCAGGTCACCTCTAGATTACCCCTGTTGGAGCTTATACTCTCAGATTTCCTTCTGAATGCTGGTTGATTCAAATTTGCCCTCTCGCTCAATTAACGGCGAATTCACCCCCACCCCATAGCAGCTGAAAAAACGACTTGAATAAAAAGAACAATCTCCACTGTGAATGAACTTCCTGTACACATTGACAGTATAGATCTGACTCACAGCGTCCAAGACTCATTGCAAGCTGCAAAAGTCAAAAAAGCCAGTATGATGCGCCCCTGATTAGATGAGGCAACGTAGAGGGCCTCAATATTAAGCGGACATAGGAAATGTCACGCAGACCAGCCAAGTAAACTTAACCCTATATCTATAAAGTTTAATACTCCACCTCGCAGTTTCATCTTCCAATTGGAAGAACCTCATAAATCTTTAGCAAAGCAGTGCTATATCATAGAACGACGGGTAGAACGGCTAGAATTGATACCAAATTCTGCCTTCTAATCCACCTCCATCAGAACCAGCAATATTAGTATAACCACCAAAGACAAAGGTCAATCGATCGGTGGCACGAAACCACACTTGTCCTGTAAGTTTTGTAAAGCCACTCTCATCATCGCGAAATTGGTCATTTTCACTGAGGGCGATCGATTGCTCAAGCTGAGCAGCCACGGCAATGCGATCAATAATATCTTGACTGACTTCGCCCAGTAGGCGGATTTCATTGCTAACTCCGCTATCAAAATATTGGCGATAGGCGGCTTCCACTGACCAATAGCCATTGCGGCCGGCTAGTTGATAGCCTTGGCTGACGGGAATGCGAACTTCTACACCCACCGCGCCGCGCCCTAGGGGCAGTTCCGCGTCAGCATCATAGCCCATTGGAATCAAAACGGTGCCCTGCAAAGACGTAGCGATCGATGAGTCTAGATCATTGAAGCGCCAGCGCACGCCTAGTTCGGCGTCGGTAAATCCAGAATTATCGACGCGATCGCCATTGAATTCATCTTCGATCCAAGCATAGGGAATTTTGAGAATCAACGTGACATCGTCCTCTAGTCCGTACTCAACATAGGCTTCCAGTTCGATCTTCTCGAAATCATCTGCTTCAAAGGTACGGACTGTAAAGCCTGTAAATGTACTGCCTTGAGGTTGAGTGAAGGCATTCGCCCAGGCGCTTTTGGCGCTCCCTAAGCACAACATTCCTGCCAGACCGATCGAGGCTACTCGTCGGCCATAGGTTTGAATCTGATGCTGTATCCAAATTGTCATCCAATCTGCCTCACCGTTTGCTGAAACGTCGTTGCTGCGGTTAATGCCCCATAGGGATCATCTTTATACAGTCCGTAGTGCATTAAGGAGAACTTGTTGAGTCCTAAACTCATGGCGTAGTGCAACCACTCCGGCTGCATCATGCGTTGGAAATCATCTGCCACCGTATCGGCGCGTCCCCCATTTGGGTGATTTTCTTTAATGCACGGTTCATAGTGCGACACCATGAAGGAATTGTGATAGTGAGAAAAAACTTCACAACACTGTAGGATTTGGGCGGGATTTCCCGGATCTGGAAGATTATTGCTGGGATCAAGTTCATCCGTGCGACGAGGGCGCATTGACTGAAACGCGATGCCATCCATTTCACGGAGAAAAGCTGCGAACGGTGGAATCATACTACGTCCCCAGCCCCGAAGTGGATCATCAAAGGTGACAATCCATCCACCCCAGCTAGGAGCAACCCATGCGGTCGGTAGATAGTTCTTAATGATGCCGCGTGCTCGCCGTAAGTTTGCCATCAAGGCTTGATAGTAAGGAGCCGTGGTGTCGTTATAGGTATCTGCGGGTAGCCGCCAGTAGGAAAACTCGGTAGCTAAAGTCCAATAGGTGACTCGGTGGTCAGGGTTGGCTTGACGCACATACCGGGCCAGTTGTTCGATATCATCCAGGTACTGCTGCGAGATGTGATAGTCTCCAGCCGGTAGCGACTCATCATTTTCCCAGGTGATGATGTGCAAGGTGTAGCCATGATTGAACCAGGTGGAAAGCTGTCCAGAGTGATGGAGTTGTCGCCAAGGATGCAAATCTCCTTGGCGATTGTCGTAACTATTGAGCCAAGCTGATAGAAACTGGGGCGACCACGATTGAGCGATCGCCTCCACTAGAGGATTACTTTGCACTTCTCCAAGAAACCGATAGGGATCTGCCCCAAGTCCCAAAAGCCATTTGGGCTGTGAATTAGCAGCATTGGCAGGAATCACGTTGTTACGGCAGTTAGCAGGAATCAGAGTGGAAACCAGAGACGTTGCCAATAAGGTACGGCAGAATTTACGTCGGGAAGAACGGTTCTGCAGAAACGTCATAGTCCTCGTTGTAGAAGTTGAAAGAACGGGTTCTCACGAATGACTTGAAACCCAGGGAGAGTTTCTGGCGATCTTTGAGACCAAAACGCTCCTACTCTATCTCGGTCTGCCACCGGAGAAGAAGGCCCCGCCAGTAATATGAAGTCTGTGTAAATGCCAGGGTTCTGTAAAGCCGGAACAAATTCAAATTGATAAGGCAAGATGAAGGCATCAGGACGACGAACTCGATAAAGAATGCCAGAGCCAACCGTATCGTCCACTAATAGGCGGCTGGGGCCGGTGAGGGTATTGTCGAGCAGATCGGCAATGTCGCGTTCTGCTTGGCAAAATGCCAACGATTGCTGTACTGCTGGAGTTTCAGGAATAGGTTGACCACTCAATTGTCGCCACAGTAGGGTCTCCTCAGGGACAAACTCATTCTGCTGAAGCCGATAGCCGGTATAGAGCAAACTAGCGACCAACGTCACTGTAATCAAGATCCGGCTCAAGAGTCGCCGTGGTGGTGCGTGCCACCAGATCACAGGCAGTAACCCTAAAAAGAGTCCAAGTTGACTCGCCGACGGAAAGAACAATCCTTTCCAAAAGGAGATAATCAACATAAACACTGGCAGCAGCAAAATTAAGATTAATCCGGCTCGGTGTTTATTGGCGCTGAAGATAACACCCAGAATCGTCACCAGATAGACTGGGACGGTGGTAATTAGCCATTTCAGCGCGGCTATCACACTGGAGTCAATTTTTTCCTGCTGCACAAACGCTAAGTTGCGAGCTTGTTGCAGCGACCCATTGGAGCTATTGACGAAATAAAAGGCATCATCGGTCGTGATCCAGTTGAAATACAGGAACGCACCAACTGCCACCAAACTCATAAATAGCACAACTAATGCAGCGGAAATCTGGAATCCAGGGGGTTCAGTGTTGTAGAACGTTACGAGAATGGTGACTGCCAAAATTGGGAGCAGATACCAGGCTTCGAAGCGCACCAACATTAGCGGTGCCAAGACGAAGCCCAACAACACAAGAGCCAGACCGGTAGACAACAACCGCTTATCGCGCTCTTGCGCTAGATCAAGCAGTAGGGTCATTGCCCCCATTAATAACAGCGTGGCAGTGGCCCAATCGGGACGGTATAACGCCATCAAACCAAAGCTAGGATGTATAAAAATTAACAACGTCCATAGCACTTGCCAAAGGCGAGAAACGGAAACCCGACCCATTTGCTGCATAATAAGACCGACTAGGCTACCACCCACTAACGCCTGAAATGCGATGGGAGACGTTCCAGTCAGCAGAACGCCGTAGATAATCAACGGTGGAAAGACGTAACCAAATGATTCAAATCGTGGTTCCGGTCCTGAATACGCTAAGAGCGCTTTTGCCCCTAAATAGGGAAATTCTTGGGAAATACAACCAGTTTGGTAGAGCCAAGTTAAGACTAGCGCTATACTGGCCGAGGAAAGGATACCAATACAAATTGTTACTACTGCTGTAGAATGCTTAACCATCTTGAGGGTGCAAAAACCTAAAAATGAACCTCATTCAAACGGAAGACAGATGGTGCCGACTCCGCAATTCAAAGAACTATCGCGAATCATAAGATACATTAACCCGGCTTCTCCGTTGAAGCAACTCGCTGTTCCAATTCTCAGTTCTTTAACCGTTTTAACAGCCGCCACGGTTGCAAAAGCAGAAATTATTCCTTTTGAAGCCCTTGGCTACGATCAATCGGTAATTCTGAGAGGGGTGAGTCCGGAATTTAACGTGGGAGTTCCCTATCCAACGGGAGGGATTAATCCAGACAATAGCTTTGTGCGGTTGCGACTTGAACCATCTCCAGCACTGAACCCTGAATCTACGGTGCGATTGTTGGTGAATGGCGAAATTGAACAAGTTGTGCCAGTTCGCACCTTGCTGGAAAACCCGATCGTGACAGTTCCCTTACGATCGCTGCCACCCGAAACCCAGTTTATCAATCTGGCGATTCAACCATTCTTATACATCAGCCGCAACTACTGTCAGGATTTGCCGACTGGAAATTTATTTTTGACTGTTGGTAACGACAGTTTCTTCGACATCAACCCGTTGCGGCAAGATGAGAGCATTCTGGGGTTCTTCCGGCCGTTCTACAGTCAGGTGGTGTTTAATGTGCCCTCGAACTTGAATGAAGAACAGGCGGAGGCGGCTCTGGCGCTTTATAGTGCCGTCACCTACCAATTCCGCGATCGCAAAACCCCGATTTTGTGGCGACAGGGCAACGCCCAACCAGCCGGGGCCGAGGTTATCAATGAACCCGCCAACCCAGCCAATACCGCTGCGCAGGTCTTCCTTCGGACTGGGGCAGACAGCCCAGAAATTCAGCGTAACGGCTCGACGTTGGAGGTTCGGGCGGATATGCAGGCCATTCAATCATTGCTGGAGTTAACAGCTAACCCGGCCTTGGTGAGTCAAGGTCTGAATGTAGAAGCGGTTGAGAACCTAGAAGAAACCACATTGCCGCTCTCTCGCTCCTTCCGCATTTTGGGATTTCGAGATGGCCCGCGTCGCTTCTTCGGTACTCAGACGATCGACGTGCCCTTTACCCTGGCCCAATTAGGAGGGCGCCCCAACGAACTCATTACCAACATCAAAGCCACCTGGACGCCAGTCGATCGAGATTTACAAGAGCGCCTTACCGCCCAGGTATATTTCAACGACACGCTGGTTGAAACCTATGGGCTGAATGATACAACCCGACTGGATGAGACCATCATCCTACCAGTCAACCAACTGAATGCCAATAACAATCTATCACTGGTGGTGGCTTATGTGCCGTCGGAGGGCAATTGTTTAGTTAGCCCCACTGAAATGACTTTCCAACTGCACGGCGATTCGTATTTTAGCTGGAATGGGTACCAAGATCCGGCTGGAGATTTCAGCGACTTGCCCTATTTGTTCAGCCAGCGCAATGGGCAAATTGTTACAGATATTACTCAGCCTGATGCCTTAGCCTCGGCAGCCTACATGCTTGGAGCAGTGACGCGCTTAGCCCGCCAGCCTCTATTGCCACAACTGGTGGATGCTCGCCAAGTGCAAGACTGGTCAAATTTACCTAGAGAAGGAAACTCCCCGGCTTGGCGATTGATCGTTGCTCCTCCTGAGCAAGCGTCGTTGCCAGCACCAGTCCGCTTGGAAGACAATTTCGAGATTTATAATCCGGTCAATGACAATCGGCTCTTTGTGGTCGATCCTACTGAAGATTTGGGGATTCTTCAGTACTTCTCCTATCAAGATCGACCCACCGTTTGGTTGTCGTGGTGGGGCAATAATCCCCAGAGTGCGACTCGACTGTCGGCATCTTTGGCTGATCCCCGCACGTTGCTATCGGCTCAACTGAATGGCAATGTTGTCACCTTTACCAACTCAACGGGAATTCAAAGCTGGGATTTGCGCCGCCGTACCCTACTGGTTGATTATCCCAGTGAATTTAAGTGGTCGATCTTCCTACGGCGCTATCGAGTCCCATTAATTTTCCTGGGACTGGCTCTGGGTGCAGCCTTAATTTGGTTGGTTTATCGACGGCTGGGACAAACGCCCACGCCACCAGCGGCTGAACCTGGTATTGGGGGTGAGGAGTAACTAATGACACCGTTTGAACTACAGCTTCAAGAACAACTCGTCAATGAACAGCGGTTGACCGCTCAACAGTTTCAAGATGCCTATGCTCTGAGTCAAACGACGCCTTGCTCGCTTGCTCAAGCGTTGTGGCGACTGAATTTGATGACGCCAGATGCATTTTTGGAAGTGGTCTCCCGGTTGACGGACTATCCCCTGTTGAAACGATGGCAAGAGCGTGACCGTGCGATCGATTTTGCCCTCTCTCGTCAGTTTGATCCAACCGATGAGATGAGTCGATTCAACTTCTTCCCCTGTCAGCGGTTAGATGACGGCACGATCGCCGTGGCCCTGGAAGACTGGGACAATCCGGCTGTCACCGAAATCATTCATCGGGTCTATCCAGGGGCACCCATTCAGATTTTGTTGGCGACTCAAGCCCAGATTCGCTCGCTGATTGTCGAATCAGGGCTGGAAATTCAACTGCTAGAGTCGCAGGTACTGACAGATCTTGAATGGCAAGATGCTTTAGCGACGGCTCGCTATACCGATGTGCCTGTGGGGCAGGTGTTGATTACCCAGGGCTATGTCAAGGGAATTGATTACATGGAAACCGTTGGTAACTTGCTAGATCTCCCCTTGTTGTTTCGCTATGACAAGGCTGATTTAGCGGAACCCGATGCGGAATTGGTGCAACAGTTTGATCTGCAAACCATGCTAGCGCATCTGTTCATTCCCTATGCCTGGGTGGGCGATCGAACCATGATGGTGATTGAGCAAAATCCGCTTGATACTACGGTAGAATCGCTAATCTATGCTAGGCATCCTGGCATTCAATTGTTCAAAGTGCTGGGAACAGAGCGCGATGTGACGCATCTAATTGATCAGCTTTACCAAAACCGATTCAGTTGGCGTGCCACCTATCACCTCATGGCCTATGCTCCGGATATTTCGGCCGCACGGGTCTTTACCCCTACCCAAATGATTGCGATGTATTTTGTGTTGGGGGTGGTTCTGTGGGGGCTATTGTCCGACTGGTGGCTAACTTTGGCCATTCTCATGGCCATCCTCAACTTGTTCTTCATTGCTTCAATTGGGTTCAAGCTGGTACTGAGCTTAGTGGGCGCACTCGATCAGCTATACCGAATCAGCGACGAAGAGGTGGCGGCCGTAGACGATCGCACGCTGCCACTCTATACCATTCTGATTCCGGTCTACCGCGAGCCGGAAGTGCTGCCTATCTTAGTACAAGCGCTCGATCAATTGGATTATCCCAAAGAAAAACTCGATGCGCTGCTGCTGCTGGAAGCAGATGATACGGAAACGATTGAAGCGGCTCGAGAACTTGACCCCCCGCGCTATATTCGGTTTATTTACGTACCCGAAAGTCAACCCAAAACCAAACCCAAGGCACTGAACTATGCGTTACCGTTTGCCCGTGGCGAATACCTGACCATCTATGATGCCGAAGACATTCCCGAACCGGATCAGTTGAAGAAAGCGATTATTGCCTTCCGCACCAGTTCTCCCGATCTGGTCTGTGTGCAGGCG
Source organism: Thermocoleostomius sinensis A174 (assembly GCF_026802175.1). Lineage (NCBI taxonomy): Bacteria > Bacillati > Cyanobacteriota > Cyanophyceae > Oculatellales > Oculatellaceae > Thermocoleostomius > Thermocoleostomius sinensis. The sequence continues at coordinate 2,016,208 of NZ_CP113797.1, forward strand.
GCGCTGAATTATTTCAACTACGACGAAAACATTCTGACACGGATGTTTACGCTGGAATATTCCTACTGGTTTGACTACATTGTACCGGGCTTGCAAACCCTACGTTGTCCAATTCCGTTGGGGGGAACTAGTAACCACTTCCGCCTCGATCGCCTGCGGGAACTGGGGGGGTGGGACCCGTTTAACGTCACCGAAGATGCAGATTTGGGCATTCGTGCCAGCGAACGTGGCTATCGGATTGGGGTGATCAATTCTACCACCTTTGAAGAAGCCAATGTCGAACTGAAAAACTGGATTCGGCAACGCTCGCGCTGGCTTAAGGGCTACATGCAAACATGGCTTGTACACACCCGCTTCCCGATTCGATCAATTCGTCGGCTAGGGTTTCGTAAGTGGGCTGCGACCCAACTGTTTATGGGTGGCACAATTTTATCGTTCATTACCACGCCGTTGCTTTGGGCGCTGTTTATCTATTGGTTGGTTACCCGCGCTTCCTGGCTCGATCGATTATTTCCTGAATGGGTGCTGTACATTTCGCTGTTCAATCTCATCTTTGGTAATGCGCTGGGCATTTACCTCAACATGATTGCGGTATTCCGTCGGCGCTACTACAAGCTGATTTTCTATTCATTACTCAATCCTCTCTATTGGCTCCTACATTCTGCCGCTGGCTACATTGCCCTTTGGCAACTCTATGGCAATCCGTTTTATTGGGAAAAAACTCGACACGGATTGAGTAAGTTTTTCCAAGAAAATGGCAACGGCAATGGTAATGGCGTCCACACTGTTAATGGCAACGGCAACGGCAACGGCAACAGCAGGGCTAATGGTGGTAACGGCAATGGTCGATCGAACGGTCGATCGAACGGTGGGTCAAATGGTGGATCGAATGGCACACCCTAGGAATGACTCGTTAGGACAGACATAGAGACAAAAAGAAGTAGGGCGCTAGTCAAGTCAGAGTTGCCGTCACCAAACACTGCTCTCATCTGACCCCTCTCCTGCAAAGAGACGAAACCAGCGCTCTAACTGCCTCCTCTCCGGGGAGACGGGTTCAGCAGTAGGGAAAATCCAGTGTCAATCCACCAACGCCAGCAGGCACTCCTAGATCCTCGTCTCGATGACGCTTTATTGAGAAGCCACCTCGTTTTGTAATCATCGCTACTGTACATGAGCCAGAAAGTGCTCCTGTCAATAGCCGCGATGGTGAAAATGCTTAATTTTCACACTTGCTTCAATAAAATTTACATTCCTTGACAGAATTTACACGACAAATACGGTTGAAGAAGGCTAGTTTAATACAAAACCGGCCATTTTCTATTGTTGCAATATCCTCTAGACACACGTTAAAGAATTTCCCTGAAGCAAGACTACTCCGGCTGGGTTTATGTTTTTGCGCTAGTCGATCAACGCTAGCCACCATCAGACGAATTTTGATGCCATCGTGGGTGCTCAACCGGATTAATGTTGTTCTCCTAAATTCTTGCTAATCATGAATTTGTCACATCGCTTACTGTCTTCAGCGCTTTTGGCGGGAGCAGTTTTGTCAGCAGCCCTGCTTCCGCTTGCCACGGTGGGGGCAAAACCTGTCACCATTCAGCTTGAGGAAAGACCCGTCTTTGTTGGACAGCTTCGAGAACTAGCTGCACCCTATATTGCTTTGGCAACAGGCTTAAGTTTAGGTGTAGGGGCTGTGAGTCTATCTGTATTGAGTTGGCAACAGGCATCTCGTAAACTGTCGCGCTATGAAACCGATATGTCCGCTCTGCGGCAACAACTGGCTGAACAAGAGGCACTCGTCGAGCGGCTGAAGTTCTCAGAAACGAAGCTGCAAACGTCTGGCTTAGAACAATTTTTGCAACCTGCTTCGGTAGCTGCCCATGCTGCATCGACGGCTTCTCTGCCAGCCGCCACCCGATCTACTTTTGCTCCCGATCGGGTTTCTCTAAACACGGCTTCTTCGGATAAAGGAGTGTTAGAAGGAGAATTGCTCGAAACGTTTGTCGATCGCCCTCAGCCAGTTTCTCAACCAACGGTGCCCGATCGTAGACTGGTGACGCCAGTTACTAGGTCTGCACAATCGGCAACCAGTTCAGGCTTTTCAACGGCCGGTCTGGAGTTTTTCCTCGATAACTCCACAGCAGCCCTGTCTGAACCACCTACCCAATCCACTCCGTCTTCCTCGCCTATGCCTGCAATGGCTACTGAGAAGCCGATTACGGTGACGCCTATTACTGAGCCGGTCAAAATTCAAGCACTCACTGCTCTGCCAGCAGCCCAAGCCTTCAGTGGATTTGTTCGTCGCTCATGGCAGGATGCGGCTGATTCGCGATCGCCCCTAACGCCGATGGAGACTTCTGTACAGTTGCAAGAACTTCTGAGCCATCTGAAACAGGTGACAGCCCAGATTGAACGTTTGCAAACCACTCAGAATTCCGCATTGGGCAACGGCAGTGGCAACCGCGCTTGAAATAGACCTAGCGCAGCACTCGATCGGACGGTAAAGGAGCCGTAGTTTGACGCCAGCCTTCGGTTGTGGCGTTAGCCGGACGAGGGGTTACATCCACCGGAGCGCGACTAGTCCGTATGGGAATTGTTTCAGCCGGAGGCACCGTGGAACCAGTCGGCAAATTAATGTCAAAGCTTTTACTGGTTTGCACATATAATTCCCCGTCGGTGGTAAATGCCATCAAGGCGGCTTGCACATCCTCATCGAGTTGTTCGACGCGGGTTTGAAAATCCTTAGGCTGAGCTACTGGATCAAGCGTTGCCAAAAACGTTACAGATGGACTGGGTTCGTACTGGATGCCAGTATTCTCTTGATCCATTTGCCATGCTTCTTGAAACTGACCGTTGGCTGCTACTTGCCACAGGTTGACTCGTGTTTGCCACTGGTTTTGATTAACCTCAGCAAACTGTCGATCGAGAATCACGTAGGCGGGGGAGGAGACGGTGGAGGAAGATAGACGCACGTCGGGTTGGAGGTAGCGAACGGCAGTGACGGTAATGCGAGTAGTATCAGGTAACGTAGCCCGACCCGACACTGTGTAAACACCAGACTGGCTGGTTGGCTCGACTTGATTAATGGTGAGTTCGAGAGGAGGTGTCAAAAAAGTGGAGTTCACGCGATTCAAAGTCGTTGTGCAACCGCTGAATAAAACGACTACTGGAACCACGATCGTTAGGATGATTAGCTGCTTTTTTGTTAGATACCACTGGCAGCAAGCTTGACGAAGTGTGTTAAAAAAATCACCTGGCAGCATACGTAAAATATGGTATTGTTTGACACTAAGTATACACGTCAGTATTTCTCATCGTTGTAGCATTGCTCAGATAGAATTCGAGGGAAATTTAAAAAATCAGGCTTAGCATCTCAAAATCGTCCGTATTTCCTGACTGTGACCTTGAAACTTAGAAAGAATTTAACTGACAATCCCTGCTGGTTCTATTGGTTTTAACTGGATTTTCGAGAGTCACCCCTTGTCGCTGATGTCGCAGGCTTAGGTCTTTCTTAAAATCTTCGATCGCTGGCAACGATGCTGTCTTAAGTGAAGAAACAGTTTCTTCTCTGATCCAGTCCTGACTTGTCGCTTACAAACAAGTTAGTCCGACACTAAAACCGGTTTCTTCTCCGAAATAATGCTATTCAGGGTTGATTTTAACCGTTGGTTAAATCGCTGCTGGTTCCAGGTTTAGATGTCTGATTGGTGCTCGCTGATTGGTGATTCCTGGGTCAACCTTAGTTTTGAGACAACCGTCAATTTTCGGCTTCAGCCGATTTGCACCCGCTCTTATGGTGTGAGTATTCTATGTTCAGCTTATTTCACGATTCTTTCCTGAAAAATTGGCGAATGGCTAGCTTCTCCCTAGCCGTTTGGTTGGGGCTTAGTCTTATTGTCAATCACTCGCCAACTGAAGCGGCTACCGCTCCGAAGCCTCAATCAGATCAATCAATTTCTGACCCAATTTCTGATGCGACATTGGCTATTTCATCTCAATCTCGCTCAGGGCTAGAAGCGGGTGAGGCGAGCGGCGATACTATTGTCGCTTCTGGTGTTGCTTCTAGCTCCTCAGAGTTCGACTGGGTCGAAGCCTCCGAATCGTCTGCTGACATAGCTAATGCGGTGGCATCAGTAGCGACAGAAGTAGAGACAGATCGAGCAGACGTAATCGCGCAAGGCACAGTCCCGTCGGACCCGAGTTCCCCCATTCCCATTCCGACTTTTTCAGACGACCCCAACGTTTGTTTTGCCGATTGTAATCCTTCTGCCCGCTTTGACTTCCGCCCGCCCGATCGCTTCAGCTTAACCCCAACCCCTCCTAGTTCCAACCTGGTGCAGGTGCCCTATCCTGCTCCTCCTACTGACCCAACCTCACCAGTTCCCGCTCCTCCGCCCGCGATCGACCCAGTTCCGGTATCTCCGGGTTTATCCACTGCCCAACCCCCTCAACCCACCCCGGTGACTGCTTCAGAATTAGACTCGCCGCTGCCCAGTACGGCTTTGACACCTCCAACACTTCAGTTGCAAGGAGTGTATTTGTATCAAGGTGATGAAGGAGCGGCGCGGGCCCGTATTCTTGGTGTTTATCCGATTACTCCGCGTTTGCAAGTGGGTGGCAGTGTGGATATCACTGACGGCGAGGTGTTCAGTGAAGGTGGCAATGATGGCGTTAATCTCAACGAACTATATCTAACGGTAGCTCCGCAGGATCTGCCAAATTTGCGCCTGGTGGTAGGACAACTGGATCTTACGTCCTATTTCGATCGCAACAGCTTCGCCAAAGATGCAGCCACGCAGTTTTTCAACCCGGTTTTTTCCACCAATCCAGCCTTGTCGGCGGCTGGCATTGGCTCGCGGCAAGGAGCACTGGTGAACTGGACAATTACTGACAATGTGGAAGCTCGCGGTGTAGTTTTTTCGTCCGATCGCAGCATCAGCAATTTTGACTTGAATGGCTTTGCGGGCGAAATTGGTCTGCGGTTCGACAATTTGATTGTACGTGGTACGTTTGTAACCTCGGAAGACAGCGGTAACGGAGACGGCTTCCAGGAAATTTTCAATATCGATCGCGGCAATGGGCAATTTGGTGCTCAGGAAGGCGATCGGGAAAATGCTTATGGCATCAACGCCGAATATTTTATTCCAGCTATTAACTTAGGTATCTTTGGACGCTACGGCTACTACGAAAACACCGACCTTGACGAAGACGGCGACACGTTCAACTTTGGAATTAATGTCTATGACCTGTTTATGGAGGGCGATCGGATTGGGCTGGGCTATGGTCGCGCTCTGTCGAACCAAGGCTTGCGTCGGGATAACGGCGATCGGGTACCTGATGTACTGGAAGTGTTCTATGATTTCCGCTTGTTGCCCGGGTTGCGAGCCGGTCTGACGTATCAAGCCCTCGAAGAATTCAGCGAATCGATTGCCGGATTTCGGGTTCGCACCGAGTTTGACCTGATTCCCCGTCAAACCCCCTAACAATGGTTGTCCTAAAAATTATCGCCATGAGAATAACGCCATGAATGTGAGGAGAACGAAACCAATGCAAACCGGCCAACGGCGAACATGGCAGCGTAGATTGAGTAGTGTGTTGGCGCTTGGATTATTTACCGGTTCATTGATGCTGAGTCTGGCGTTGCCCGTGCGATCGCAAGTGCCGATCGATGTGCGCGAAGCCTATACCCTGATGGATCAGGGCTTGGTCAATCAAGCCATTACTATCTTTGAAAATGCGGTGCAGCGCTATCCCCAGTCTGTGGAAGCCCGGTTGGGACTGGCCATTGCCTACCGGCGGGCCGGACGCGATGCCGATGCGTTTGCCACCTATGAACGGGTCTTGGAAATCGATCCGAGTAACCGCTTGGCACTGTTAAGCTTGGGCACCTTAGCAGGATTCCGAATTGATTGGCAAGATCGAGGCATTGAGGCTTTAACCACGCTGCTGGAACTTGACCCCAACGATACGCAAGCACGGGCCCAGCGGGCACTGCTGTATGGCTATCAGGGGCAGTTTGGGCGAGCCATTGCCGACTATGAAATTGCACTGCAAGCCAATCCGACGCCAGAAGTCGTGCTGGGAGCGGCACAAGTCTATGCCTATAGCGGCGATTATGAACTAGCGATCGCTCTGTTCAATCGTTATCGGGGCACAGGCGGTGAAATTCGCGGCAGTGCGGCCACAGCCTATGCGGTGGCGTTGCGAGAAACGGGCAATCCTGACCAAGCGGCTCAATTATTACAAGCAGAACTCCAGCGCTACGGCAATGTTCTAGACGGCACGACGATCCGAATGCGAGCCGAACTGGCGATCAACTATGCGGCGATCGGGCAAGTCAGTCAGGCAGAATCGGTTTTAGCACGGCTGCAAGGACGCCGAGATTCGCGCATGATTTTGTCGCGCTCGTATTTGGCCTTGGCGCGATATACGGGCAATCCAGTCTACGTGAATGAAGCGATCGCCCTGTATGAAGAAGTGCTGACGCAAGAACCCGTGTACCTGACGGTAGGGATTGGGCGCGAAATTGCCGATGTGCTGACCGGGTTCCCGCAGTACCGCACCTACGCCCTGGAAGTGTATCGCCAGTTAGCCGAACAACAGCCCAACGATCGCAGCTTGCAAATTCAGCAGGCGTCTCTAGAGCGAGAATTGGGGCAAATTTCCAGTGCGGAACTGGGTCAACGAGTCGCCACCGCCCTGCAACCGTTGCCATCTGATCCTTATCAGCAGCGCATTATTGCTCAATCCTTGACCCGCCTCGACTCGCCCGATCCGGTGCTGTTACCCTACTATCAAACCCTGCTAAATGCTGGCGTGAATGAACCGTTGCTGTCGTACCGCATTGCCCAAATCTATGTACAGCAAAACGATTTTGCCACCGCCCGATCGGCCCTCAGCCAATATGCGGCGACGCCGATGGGACAGCGCGAATCCTATGCCAGCGAAATATTGCTAGCTGAAATCGATCGACGAGAAGGCAACTTGGAAGGGGCCGCCCAACGCTATGAACGAGTGATCGCCAGCAATCCGCCCGACAGCGGCGTGTTGAGTGGGGCGTTTCAGGGACTCGCTGGCATTCGCCAAACTCAGGGTCGCTTGCCAGAAGCGATCGCCCTTTATGACCAAATTATTCAACTCAATCCTCAAGATCCAACCAAGCCACTGGGGCGCGCTAGTTTGGCGTATCAAGGCGGATTGATTTCCGAAGCCGAAGCCGAAACCGTGCTGAATACGTGGCTATCGACCCAACCGCCCACCTACACGCCACCGGAACTCTATAGCTTAGTGGGGGCCCTGCCAGCTAATCCACAGCGCCAACCGCTCTATGCAACGCTGCTGCAAAATGACCCCAATAACATTCCGATCCAACTACGACAGGTGGAACTGATTGCTGCCCGTGACCCTAATGCGGCCGAAGCCTATGTGAATGAATTGATCGCCCGCGATCCAAATAACCTCGGCGCGTATTTTGTGCAAGGACAACTGGCTCAAAATGCGGGTAACTTGCGTCGGGCCGATCGCGCCTACAGCACCATCCTCAACCAAGACCCCAATAACGTGGATGCGTTGGCGGCGTTGGGTGGGGTGCGCTTCCAACAGCGGCGTTTTACCTCAGCTTCCCGGATCTACAACGAAGTGCTGGAACTGGAACCAAACAACCGCGTTGCTCAACGCGCGTTGATCGATCTCACGGCGGTGCAGGGCAATCGCCTAACAGCCTTGCGCCAACTGGAACAAATGCAGCTTCAAGCATCAGCGACGGGGGGAGTCGATGCAGAACTGTTGCAGCAGCAGCGGCGGATTGAAGAAGGATTCCTGCAACAGCGGGGATTTCAACCTCCTTGGGAGCGGTACTAACAGTAGGTGATCAACCATGAATAAAGTTCAGCGGTGCTCCACTCCTCGATCGATTCGATCCTCTCGTAGGATCACTCATTTGGGTCGATCGGTCAGTTTCTTCAGTCTCTTGCTCTTGAGTACGATGCTGTTGGGCTGTGTGTCTTCATTTCCCTCGCTCGGCTCTGCCTCTGAAACCACTGACGCTAACGCAGCGGTTCTGTCTACCGAAGACCTGTTGCAGCAAAGCTGGCAAGCTTATCAACAGCGGTTCATTCAAGCCGACGGCCGGGTAATCGATCGCGAAAGCAACGATCGTTCTACCTCAGAAGCCCAAGCCTATGCTCTGCTGCGGGCCGTATTTATGGACGATCGCCAAACCTTCGATCGGGTTTTGCAATGGTCAGAAAATAATCTACAACGCCGCAATGCCAATGGCAGCCGTCGCGATCAGTTATGGAGTTGGAAGTGGGGACGCAATGATCAGGGGGAATGGACGACGATCGACGGCAATTTTGCCAGTGATGCTGATGTCGATGCTATTACTGCCCTGATTTTCGCTGCTCGTCGCTGGGGAGACCCCGCCTATCTGGAGTTGGCGCAAACCAAACTGCCGGATTTATGGAGATTGTCTACGGTGTCCATTGAGCTAGAAACCGGGGAACCCATTCGCTATTTTCTGCCTGGACCCCTCGAAGCGTTTCAGCCGCAGCCCGATCGCCTCTACCTCAATCCGTCCTATCTGGCTCCCTATGCCTTTCGTCTGTTTGCTCAGGTTGATCCCGATCGCGATTGGCTCAGTTTAGTAGATAGCAGCTATGACGTGTTAACTCGATCGGCGGAAGTGTCAGACATTGGCTTGCCCAGTAACTGGGTGGCACTCAATACCGAAACTGGCGAATTTCAACCTGTGCCTCGCACTAGCCCCCTACAAAGTATCTATAGCTTTGATGCCTATCGCGTTTGGTGGCGCATTGCCCTGGATGCGACTTGGTTTGAAGAACCCCGGGCGGAGCAGTATTTGCAGCAGCATCTGCAACCGCTTAAGTCTAAATGGCGATCGACCCGCACAATTCCGGCTCAGATTAGCTTGCAGGGCAAACCGCTAGTAAATTATGAATCCACCGCCCAGTACGCCATGCTATATGCAGCATTTCGCATTGTTGATCCGGCAATTGCAGAACAAATTCGACAGCAAAAGCTTGTGTCTTCCTACGAAAACGGGTTTTGGGATAATGATTCTGCCTACTATTCGCAAAACTTGAGTTGGTTTGGGTTATTTCCTTCAGAGTCCATTCGTTCCGAATGGTTGCTGCCATGATTCAATCTTCTGTTTAAGCCACTATTGGTATCCGATCATCTATCTATGCTTCGGCTCTCACCTTCTTAATTCTCTCAGCTTTTCACAAGGTAAACTCGCCCTATGTCATCCTGGAAACGTCATATTAGATCCCGATATTCTTGGCTTTATCGCTCGTTTATTAGCTTATTGTGTCTTGGACTTATCAGTTTCGTCTTTATTCCAGTCTTCGTTCGCGCTCAAAACGTGACCCAACTGGAGCAACAGGAAAATCAGGTGATTCGGGAATTGGTTCTACCAGAAGCCCCTCCCCCACCGGTCTATGTGCCGCAGCCAGAAGGGCCCGCTTACAGTGCGCCTGCCTTTGTGCCCGAACCTGCTCCGGATACAGCCGATCGAGCACCTGCCGACCCAGCCCAAGCAGATACTCGCCCCCAACCTGGCAATCAGTCTGGCAATCAATCTGGCAATCAGCCCCGACAAGCCCCTACCAAAATTACCTATGCACTGACCCTAAACCGTAGCCCTGTTGTTGGCAATCGCTTGCGGCTCCAGGGTGTCTATCCCGAAACCCGCCTGGGATTTACTCGACCTCAAGGATGGACGGTGGAATCGGCCAAGGCTATCATCCGTTATCAACACTCTCCCTCGCTGCTAGCCGATCGATCGCATTTAACCGTGCGAGTCAATGACACCAGCGTTGGGAGTGTGCCGCTCGATCGACCTGATTCGCAAATTGGGCAAGCCACCTTTAATATTCCTGCCAACTTAATTCAGGACTCTAACGAACTTTCGATGCTCGCGGAGCAGCAAACCTCAGATACTTGCTCGAATCCTACTGATCCGACATTGTGGACAGAGATTCTGCCCGATTCCAAGCTTGTCTTTGAGTTTATTCCCAAAGCCACCACACTCAACTTCAGCCAATATCCCTATCCCTTCTTGGACGAATTCGGGCTAGAACCAAACCAACTTGCCTACTTACGACCTCAATCGCTTAGCGCTGATTGGTTGACTGCCGTTTCTCGATTCCAAGCTTCAGCCGGTCGCTTGTCCGATCGTCAAATATTGGATACACGATTGGTTACGAATGTCGATCAAATTTCGGCAACTGAAGGATTAGTGGTGATTGGCACACCCGCTGATCAACCAATTTTGTCGCGGCTGGCGATGGGCTATTCGGTGCAAAACGGTCAACTTCTAGACGGCAGCCGTCAACCCCTGCCCAATGATGTTGGCTTGCTAGCCGTTGCTACAACCCGCAATCAAGAAAACCGCGATATTCCTGTGCTAGTGGCAACGGGTAACTCAGCCGAGGGGGTATTAAAAGCAGTGCAATATCTGGTGCAAGCGCCCGATCGTCAGTTGGCTACGGGGCAAGCCGTTACCGTCAGCAACGTCGCTCAAGTGCCCACTCCTGAACCTCGTTCTTGGTCTGGCTATTTGCCTACGCAAAATGAGTTTCAACTGCGGGAATTGACTACACTCGATGGGCAACCCTACAGCGATATCACTGTGCATGGTACAAACGCTCCCATTATTGAAGTGGGCTTCCGCGCCTTACCAGACGATCGCCTGTTGCAGGGTAGCACCATGACCTTGCACTATAGCCACAGCCCACAATTGAACTCCAATAATTCGGCTGTAGAAGTAATGATTGATGGGGTGACGATCGGCTCTAAGCGCTTAACCGGTAATGGTCAAGACAATACGTTTAACGTCAACCTGCCACCTCACTTGATTCAACCCGATTCTACCTTGGGTGTGCACTTCATCCTGCAACCGGAACAACCAGGGATCTGCGGGTTAACCGCCGATCAACAACTTTGGGGAACTCTACACGCTGATACTCGGTTTAACCTCAACCGAGAGAATGTTGTGCAAGTGCCGAATTTAGAATTGCTGAAAGCCGGTTTTCCCCTCGCCTCGCCTCAAGATCTCTCAACGACCGCGATCGTATTGCCTAATAATCCCACTGACACCGATGTCGAAACGTTGCTGTCCTTCAGCGAGCGTATGGGGCGCGTCAGCCGATCGGATTCAGTCAAACTCACAGCCTATCTAGCCAACGCCGTACCTACCGAAGTCCGCGATCAGCAAAACTTAGTGGCGATCGGTGCTCGCGAACGCTTCCCGTATCCAGAAGTCTTCGAAGCGTCATCATCAGGGCTATCGCTGGCAACGGGCTTCTTCCGCCAGTGGGAGCAAAGCCAAGCTCAAACCTTGCCCGATCGAGAAGGCGTCATCAAAGCCATTCCTTCGCCCTGGAGTCGCGATCGGGTGTTATTGGCGCTAACTGGACAAACCGATGAAGGACTGCGGGAAGTGCAGGATTTGTTCAACCGCGATCCCTTGTTCTCGCAACTGCGCGGTGACACGGTGCTAATTAGCCGCAACCAAGCGACCCCCTCTCCCTACGATGCCAGCGGCTATAACCTGGAATTTCTCCAGCAAACCCAGCCCCGCCAGATTCGCAATACAACCCTTTTGCGACGAATTGTGCTGTTCTTGCAAGATAACTGGTGGCTGCTGCTGCTCGGTATGGTGCTTCTAGCATTGCTGCTATACAGCTTCTCGCAGTTGTTCATGAACCGCGTTGCCTAAGTTAAGAAAGCATGAAGTTCGCCTTTTTTCCCTCCCTTGCCATGACTCCCCAAGTTCAACCCCGACAACCCCGACAATCCCGACTAATTACCTGGCTTCTTGGCTTACCAGACTGGTTCGAGTCGCTGATGCCCTGGGCTGGTAAATGGCACTTGTTTTGGCTAGTGATTCTGCTGCTGGTGCTGTCTGTGCCGCTAATCATCACGCCTTTAAGTCTGCCACAGCAGTTGCTCCTAGCCGGTATTTTGATTGGGCTAAGCTGGCTAATTGTTAAATCTGAACAGCGACAGGCGCGACAACATGCCAGCCAAGGACTGCATCTGTTTTTGGCCTGGCTCAGCATTGTTGCCACCTTCCGGTACTTGTTCTACCGCTTCAGCTATACTCTCAACTTGGATGGTTGGGTCAACGGCTTTTTCAGTATTCTGTTGTTTGCTGCTGAGTTGTATGCTGTGGCTACGCTGCTGCTGTCGTATTTTCAGACGTTGCAACTTAAGGAACGCCGTCCCATCGACCTCTCTGCCTTTCCCGTCGATCGCTGGTTTACGGTGGATGTATTCATCCCCACCTACAACGAGGATGTGGCGATCGTGCGCAAAACAGCCCTAGCTGCGATGGCAATCGATTACCCAGCCGACAAAAAGCAGGTATATGTGCTGGATGACGGTCGCAAATTTCCCGAACGGCGGGCCCAGTTGCAGCAGATGTGCGATGAAGTGGGGTGTATCTTGCTCACTCGCGATAACAACGATCATGCCAAAGCTGGCAATATCAACACAGCCTTGCAGCGCACCTTCGGTGATCTAATCTTGATTTTGGACTGTGACCATATTCCCTCGCGGCAATTCTTGCAAGAAACCGTCGGGTTTTTCTTTCAGCCCAACGTTGCGCTAGTGCAAACACCCCACTGGTTTTATAATCCCGATCCGTTTGAGCGCAATCTCCTCACCCAAGGGCATGTGCCCGCCAGCAACGAACTGTTTTACAAAGTGATTCAAAAAGGCAACGATTTTTGGAACTCGGCCTTTTTCTGCGGATCGGCGGCGGTTGTGCGACGGCAACCCCTCATGGAAGTGGGCGGCATTGCGGTGGAAACCGTGACAGAAGATTGTCATACCTCGCTGCGGCTGCACTCGAACGGTTACGACTCGGTGTATTACGACAAAATTATGGTAGCCGGACTGGCTCCCGAAACCTTCTCGTCCTATGCAGGACAGCAGGCGCGCTGGGCCCGAGGCATGGCGCAAATTCTGCGGATTGAGAACCCGTTGCTGAACCCACGCTTAAAACTGACGGTGCCACAGCGGTTGTGCTATTTCTCGGCCACAACGCACTTCTTCTTTGGCTTTCCTCGCATCATGTATGCGCTGGCTCCAGCTTTGTTTTTGCTGTTTGGCATTAACCTCGTGCGCGGATTGGGTGTTGAAACGCTAGCCTACGCCTTTCCCCATATTGTCTTGGGGTTACACGCCAACTACATCACTAACAAAACGGCTCGGTTTTCGTTTTGGAACGAAATTTTCGAGTACTCGTTGGCTTTTCAAGAGGGAATTGTCACGCTACTGGCGGTGCTGAACCCCAAGCTGGGAAAATTTAACGTTACAGATAAGGGATTGTCGGTGACAAAACGCCAATTTGATTGGCGATCGACTCGCATTTCCCAACTTCTGACATTGCTGCTGATTGTGGCCTTGCTGGCAGTTCCTTTCTGGTTAGTGCTGCGTCCAGAAGAAACCGAACCTGTCTTAATTAACGCCTTTTGGGCCATCTTTAACCTAGTGTTAGTTGCTGCGGCTCTGCTGGTCGCGTTAGAGCAACCGCAACTGCGCCGGGCCCATCGGCTGTCTCGATCGTTGCCTGTATTGGTGCACAGTTCTGAACAAGCCACCCTGACTGGACAAACGATCGATATCAGTGAAACCGGAGCGCGGATTCAACTAGATCAGGCGGTGAATTTACCTGATTTGGTAGATCTAGAGATCAGAGGCGATTTTGGTCGGCAAGTACGCTTAAACGGAGTGATTACTCGCCTCAATACCAGTGGCAATCGATCGGAAATTGCCGTTATGTTTGTGGATGTTTCTGCCCGCCAATATGATGATTTGGTACTGGTGCTGTATTCGGACGTGAACCAGTGGTATCGGCAACAGCGACAGGAAATCGATCGGCCTTGGGACTCGCTGCGGTTCATCGCCACTGGGCTGTTTCGAGCCTTCCGCGATCCTAAGCCTGCCACTCCCACCAAAGTTCGCAAACGCATTCACGCCGCGGCTCAGTTCTATTGGCAAGAACAATTCTACCCGGCCACAGCCGTTGCGCTCAGTTCTCGCACCTTGCGGTTGGAACTGAACGCTCGATCGATTCCTGGTTTAACGGCTCAAGCAGTGCATTCAGCTGTAGGATTGCTTCTCAGTCAACATGCTGATGATTCAACTCCTACCCGATTAATTGCTGAGGTGGAAGCAATCGAGACAATTCCCACCCATGAGCCAGTCTCAGCCACCAGTTTTGATCCGGCTCGCTATCCTAGCAGCTACTCGAATGCGGTTCCGACCAGTGCCGCCCAAATGCTGGCGATCGAACTGCGCTTTCCAGAACAGTTAGACCCCCAGCAAGGCGCTAAAATTCGCCGATTGTTGCAAACATTGGAATAAAAACCATGATCATATTATTGAATGACCGTATATTGAATGAGTCAACCGCCGGAAGCAGTTAGGGCAATGTACTCCTACTTTTGTCCCTACTTTTGTCCCTATGCTTGCCCCTACTCTTGATAGATGTCATAGATTCTGCCAACCCTTGACAATAGGCATTTATGTCGTGAGTAAAGGGATTGATTCATCACATGACTATCCGATTGCAGCAGATACCAGTGTTGTCCCTTGCCTTGGTGCTGGGTGCGGCTTGGACGATGCCCGCGATCGCCAACTCAACTCACTCCAACGAGTCCTTGAGGGCACAAACAGCGGGGACAACCTTCCGGGAAGTTGCTACGGAAGACACTCAATACGAAGAGATTCGCATTGTGGAAATTGCAAGTGGTTTAGAGCACCCGTGGGCATTAGCCTTTCTCCCGGATGGACGGCTTTTGGTGACCGAGCGCCCTGGACGACTCAATCTGATTGACAATGGCGAAGTTGTCGAAGTGTCTGGTGTGCCTGAGGTCAATGTTGAACGACAAGGTGGACTTTTGGATCTGGCTCTGCATCCCGATTATGAAACCAATGGTTGGATTTACATGAGCTATTCCAAGCCGAATGGAAATGGCGAAACGGCAACGGCTGTAGCACGGGGCCGGCTTGAGGGGAATACATTAGTTGATGTCGAAGATGTGTTTGTTCAAAATCGCTATTCTGAACCCGGACAACACTATGGCTCACGGCTTGCCTGGACGAATGATGGCAAATTGTTGGTAACAATTGGCGATCGCTGGTTCGAGCCACTGCGGGCCCAGGATTTGAGCGATCATGCTGGCTCTGTCCTACGGTTGAATGAGGATGGTTCAGTGCCCGATGACAACCCATTTGTGGGGAATCCAGAGGTTGCAGGTGAACTTTATACCTACGGCAACCGCAACATTCAAGCGTTAATGGTGAACTCGGCAACGGGTGAAATTTGGGCGGTTGATCACGGCCCCCGTGGCGGAGATTTAATTTACCAGCTTGAAGCAGGTAACAACTATGGCTGGCCGCTTGTTACCCGTGGACTGGACTATGACACCGAAGGTCCCATTCCTGAATCGATCGCACGGCGCATGGAGAATGTCACCGAGCCGTTCCATGAGTTGTTGCCGACTCATGCCCCCTCTGGGGTTACGCTAGTCACTGCCAATCAATTTCCGGCTTGGCAAGGCAATCTGCTAGTGGGCGGACTTGCCAGTCAGCGCATTCGTCGGATCGTTTTTAATGACCAAGAAGTGCTTCACGAAGAAGAATTGCTGTTGCAAACGGTTGGGCGCATCCGCGATGTGCGTCAAGGACCGGATGGCTATCTGTATGTTCTCACCGACGAGTCTGATGGAGGACTCTACCGAATTGAACCGGCCAATCTCACTGAGAACGGTGACGATGAAGAGAATATTGAAAGTGTCTGATACTGTAAGCTAGGGAACGTTTGAAATCGATCGTTGGCAAACAATGATTGAGGTAGAGTTTAACCGGATTCTACCTCGCTTTCACTTTAAAGCACGGCCAACAAACGATCGAGAAACCTGAAAGCAATAAATTTGTCTGTTGTCCATCCTACATTTTCATACTTAAATCGAGCCAGGTTGATCGCGTGATTGGGGCACTGCTGGAAATGTAATCTACCCCAGTTTCAGCAACGGTGCGAATGGTTGATAACGTGATATTACCAGAGGCTTCAATCTTAATACGATCGTTAGTTTGGCGAATGAGGTTCACCGCCTGACGCATCAGGTCTGGAGCCATATTGTCCAACATGATGATGTCTGCTCTGTGCTGTAACGCTTCCTGCACCTGCGATAGAGTTTCTGTCTCCACCTCGACGGTCAGTGGATAGGGAATGCGGGTGCGAATTTGAGCAATTGCGTTGGCAATGCCACCAGCAGCGGTGATGTGATTGTCCTTAATCATAACGCTATCGTCCAACCCCATGCGATGATTGATGGCTCCGCCGACTTGGGTTGCATATTTTTCTAATAGCCGCAAGCCTGGCGTAGTTTTGCGCGTATCGACAAGTTGCGTGGGCAAATCGGCAATTGTCTCGACAAATTTGTGGGTGAGGGTGGCAATACCGCTAAGCCGCATCACCAAATTTAACGCGACCCGCTCACCTATCAGCAACGCATCTAGCAATCCTTCTAGTTGGGCGATCGGTTGACCTGCCTCGCACCATTGGCCTTCGCCGACCAGCGAGGTAAATTTCATTTGATGATCCAGCAGTTGAAATACCCGCGCCGCGATCGGCAACCCTGCCACGATCCCTGCTTCTTTGCATCTCCACTCCGCCTTACCTGATTTCAGTTGATCAGCAAACAACGACTGCGTTGTGCGATCGCCACGACCAATATCTTCCAGCAACCAGTCTTGCAAAAGCCGATCGAGAATTAAGGCAGGAGGCAGAACAGCATTCATGAGGTTGACAATCAGGATTAAGGGTTAGATTAATTTTGTTACACAGCACTCTATCTGAAATCTCAAAAAATAGTGCAGAATAAGCCCAAACCAAACATGAAAGGCGAGGGGATAGGACTGCATATCTTTCAATCTCTCTCATCCTTCATTCCCCATCCCTCATCCTTCCATCCCCCTTCTCATTGGTGTTAGGAGTTGCGATCCATGAAACTAAGAGATTTATTATCAACTTTACCCGGCTCACCCGCCTTGCCTAACCATCCAGCCTTAGAGGCAGAGGTGCGAGGACTAGCGACGAATTCTCATGCTTGCCAGCCTGGAGACTTGTTTATTGGAATGCCGGGAACACGGGTAGATGGTGGAGAATTTTGGTCGAGTGCGATCGCTGCTGGGGCCATTGCCGCCGTTGTTTCGCCGACTGCCGCCCAAAAGCCAGCCCCCTCCTCAAGTTTGCAAGACTCTTGCCTAATTCCTGTTACCGATATGACCCAGGCTTGTGCCCAACTAGCCGCTGCGTTTTATAACTATCCTACCCAAAAGCTCAAGCTCGTTGGCGTCACGGGAACTAACGGCAAAACAACAACAACACATTTAATTGAATTTCTGCTCAATCACGCCCAACAGCCTACTGCCCTAATGGGAACTCTCTACACTCGATGGGCAGGGTATCAGCAGACAGCATTGCACACCACCCCCTTTGCTGTAGAGTTACAAAAACAATTTGCTGAAGCAGTGGCAGCCGGCTGTCAGTATGCTGTGATGGAAGTTAGTTCCCATGCCCTAGCGCAAGGTCGGGTTATGGGCTGCCCGTTTGAAATAGCCGTATTCACCAATCTTACCCAAGATCATCTGGACTATCACAAAGACATGGAAGACTACTTCCAGGCGAAGGCGCTATTGTTTAACCCGAATTATCTAAAGGGACGAGCCCTTGTCAACTTGGATGATCCTTACGGCCAGCGGCTCATTGCGCAACTGCCGATCGATCAAGTTTGGTCTTACAGTGTTCAAAATGAGTCCGCTGATCTGTGGACAAGCAACCTAGTTTATGAATCCGACGGGGTTCACGGTATTCTGCACACGCCCAAGGGGGAGATTGCCTTTCAGTCACCGCTGGTCGGACAGTTCAACATTGCCAACTTGTTAGCCGCCGTTGGGGCTGTCCTAAGTTTAGGCTTACCACTCGAGCCGATCGTTCAAGCCCTACCTGCCTTTACAGGTGTTCCTGGTCGCATGGAGCGGGTGCAAATCACTCCTAATCAAGACATCAGTGTAATTGTCGATTATGCCCATACCCCCGATAGCTTAGAAAACTCACTGCGAGCCGCCCGACCGTTCATTTCCGGTCGCCTCATCTGCGTATTTGGCTGTGGTGGCGATCGCGATCGCACCAAGCGTCCCAAAATGGGAGCCATTGCGGCCGCCCTGTCTAATTGGGCAGTTGTCACCTCCGATAACCCCCGCACCGAAGACCCCGAACGGATTTTGCAAGATATTCTCGCAGGCATCCCCGAAACTACCAACCCTACTGTCATTTGCGATCGGGCAGAAGCCATCCGCGTTGCCATTCTACAAGCCCAACCCGGAGACGGTGTGCTAATTGCGGGCAAAGGGCATGAAGACTACCAGATTTTGGGCACTGAAAAGGTTCACTTTGACGATCGAGAACAAGCTCGTGCCGCCCTTGAAAAGAGAATGAAGGATAAAGGATAAAAAAGGCGTGGGTAAGTAGATGAGAGTAGATGAGCCAACCGCTTACCCATCTACCCCCAACTCCTAATTCCCCAGGTTTGCAATAATTGAAGCAGCGAACACCTCGGTAAAACCTAACTGAGGGCATTTTCTGCCAAAATCTACCCAACTATCCCCAAAAACTTTGCTATGTCAACTTCTTCTGGATCTTCGATTCGGGTCTTAATTGTTGAAGATGACCCAATGATGCAATTGGGCTTGGAGCAGTCCTTATCAACCGCTCCGGGTATTACTGTAGTAGGACAGGCGGATGATGGGTATAGGGCAGTAGAAGAGGCAAAGCGACTGAAACCGGATGTGGTAGTAATGGATATCGGACTACCGCGGTTGGATGGAATTGCTGCCACTCAGCAAATCAAAGCGGCTATTCCAGAGATTCATGTGGTGATGTTGACTTCGCACACCACCGAAAACGAGGTAATTGGGGCCTTGTCTAGCGGGGCAGACGCATACTGCGTTAAGGGCACAACAGTCGATCGCTTACTAACTGCCATTGAAGCCGCTGGCGAAGGAGCTAGCTACCTAGATCCACTCGTAGCACGTCAGGTCATGGATCACCTGAAGCCTGCTACCACGACTGAACCCAGCATTGTAGGACAGCTATCGCAACGGGAGCTAGAAGTGCTGAAACTGATGGTAGAGGGACTCAGCAATCCCGAAATTGCGGCTGCACTTTATCTCAGTCCCAATACCGTAAAGACGCATGTTCGGGGCATTATGAATAAACTGGCTGTGGACGATCGAGTGCAAGCAGCAGTCGTGGCTCTGCGAGCGGGACTTGTGTAGAGCACAGCACTCGAAATTGAGAAAAATTTACCTATAAAAAGTTAATTTTTGTAAAAAATCGAGGAACTCTGTAGATAGTTGCGCTAAAAACTATTTCCTTTTTTGTGACGCTACCCGTGGCGTAAGACAAAATCAAAATAGGGGTGTTGGCGACGAGCACGACGCTTGAAAGCTGCATTTCATGGCACTTTTGGCCAGTCCAGTTTGAATTAGGAACAGACAAACTGCCCCGGTCATGACTACAATGTGATTATTATCTGGCAGCAAGCAATCAAAATCTGAGTCACCGATCGGCTGTTTGCATTTGCAAAATAGTCGTCCTTTTGCTCATACCTCCACGTTATTCCTCTCTAAATCTCACGTTCTCTTGTGGTGGGTATGAGTCGAGAAGGTTGGTTGAGTCAGTTGATTTATCCATGATTGAAGCAGCATAGATTCGGCCGTTAATCAATCGATCGGTTAATGGCACAAACGACAACCCTTGACCCGGGAGAGTCAGGTTAATCGTTACGGCTAAAAAAGCTAGCCCAAACGCAGCACGCAGTGTCAATAAACAGGTGCATCTCAACGTACCTAAGTCACTGATAAGCACTGGTTGATAGTAAGGGTGTGAGTGAGGATGTTGTTAGAAACAACCCGTTGGAGACGACAAGTTGACGGCAACAAGTCGAAAGCAACAAAGTAGAGGCAACAGATAATTCAACCGGTTTTTTGATAACTGATTGAGCAATTGCCAGAGGAACTGCTGCATCAATTTATCCATTGATCAATCACCGGGATGATGAATGATATGACTACTTTTGAGGACATTTATCAGTTTTTTCGTAATCCTCCTCCGTTCTATCTTAATAAGGAATTAGCCGTTTGCTACGTGCTGGCGGTCCTGTTACACCGAGATTCCTACGGAACGGAACTGATTAATTTGTTAGAGCACGAATACCCAAACTATCGGCTCTCGGATACGGTGCTCTATAGTGCTCTGAAGTTTCTAGAGGATGCTAATGCCATTACAGGCTATTGGAAGAAAGTTGAGGGCCGAGGACGCCCGCGTCGCATGTATCAAATTTGTCCAGATTGGTATCAACAAGCGCAGGAATTGGCTCGGCTTTGGTATGGCTATGTGGGGCGCTCGGAACCTATTCAAGTATCTTCTCATCGCTAAGGCAATATGTTTAGGCTCACTGTCTACCTCGATGATAGCGATTGAGTAGACCTCCTTGTTGGATGCTGGCTAAAGCTACCCTGACAAGAGCGCTACGTTTTTAACAAAAATCGCCGAAGTCTCAATATCAGGTATAACAAACAACGTTCGATCGCGGTCTCTGGGTTGCCGTATACTCAATTTTGTTGCCCAGTTTGCGCCGTGCCTTTTTGTGATGCAAAACTCAGTTCTTTTATCTACTGCCCTACTGACATTACTATTGTCAATCGGGCTGTTTTTCTTTATTCGTGCCTCCACCAAAGATCGGACTCAAATAAGCAGGTTCGTGACTGAACAACGGGCAGAACCCCTGTTTGAGCAGCTTCAACAGTACTTTACGAGACGCGCTTACCGACTCACAGATGTTGATGCGGCTCGAAATCAAATTACATTTGAGGGATTGGTTCGACCTAGCGCTTTTTTGGCAGTTTTTCTGACCCTTCTAGCGGCGATCGGGATTTTTTGCCTATCGCTAGTATTGTCGCTGTTGTTTCCTAAAGCGGCCTCGTTGTTTCCGCTGCTTGTGTTGTTTGCACCGATTGCTGGTATTTTCTACTGGCAAAAGGCTGGACGATCAGAACAAGTACTGCTGCGCGTAGAAACCTTAGAAACCACTGAAACTAATCCACAAAGTCTTCTCACCGTGACTGCCCACCGGGATGAACTGGCAGAAATGCGACGACTATTGGGGTTTAAGGAACTGGAAGAAGATGCGATCGGGTAATTGGCGATGGGAGTTATGACGCTTGATAGCGCTCGACCAGCGTGGCAATGCCCAACCCGCCAGCAATCCCCAATGTGGCTAAACCCAAACGAGGCGCTCTGGGCAGGATTGGCAGGATTGGCAGGGCAGAAAAGTGCACGATTTCGGTGAACAATCGCGTCATCAAAATTGCACCCGATGCGCCATAGGGATGCCCCAAGGCAATGGCCCCACCGCCCACATTCACTTTGTCTTCAGGAATTTCTAACGCATCTAAACTAGCTAACACCTGGGCGGCGAAGGCTTCATTAAACTCTACACGATCGATTTGCTCGAGTGTGATCTGGTGGGACTGACGCTTTAGTAGAGCTTGAATGGCTGCAACCGGAGCAATACCCAATACCGTTGGATCGACGCCCACCGCGGCCGCATCGACCACTCGTAACCCTTGAGTTAACTCCAGTTTTTCAAACATTGACTGAGACACCATCAATACTGCCGCTGCTCCATCGTTAATTGGACAGGTGTTTCCTACAGTAACCGTACCTTGTTCTACAAACGCCGATCGCAGTTTTGCTAGCCGTTCTAGGGTCAAGTTCGCACGGGGACATTCATCGCGGTCTACGACCGTGGTACTGGAAATGGCAACAGGCACAATCTCTAATTGAAAGCGTCCAGACTGGATTGAAGCAATGGCCTTGAGGTGGCTATTCAAGGCAAATTGATCCTGGCGATCGCGGCTAATACCAAATTTCTGGGCTACGGTCTCGGCGGACACTCCCATCTCTGGATCGCCCAATCCATCCGGTGCAAATCGGGCCCGATGCGCAAAACGCGGCAGTTCATACAGCGATTGAGGTTTTTCAATACGCCAAGGGGCTGTACTGACGCTTTCCATCCCGCCCGCAATGATCACGTCTGCGGCTCCAGCTTGAATCAACCGTGCTGCTAGATTAATGGCTTCTAGCCCAGAACCACACTGGCGATCGATTGTGACTCCGGGAATTTGCACCGGAAACCCAGCAGTCAGGAGAGCCAAGCGAGCGGGGTTTCCCCCTGGGCCAATGGCATTGCCCAAAATCACTTCATCTACTTGATCGGGAATTAGCCCCACATCTGCTAACACTGCCTGCAAAACAGGAGCCATCAAAGCGTCTACGGGCAAAGTACGCAGCGATCGCCCCACCCGCCCGATCGGAGTACGACGAGCCGCTACAATCAATGCTTCTTGTCTCTGCTGATGTATCACTGCTCTCTAGCTTTTAAAGCCTGTAGATTTAAAGCCGATGCTGTCCTGCCCCCTAATCTTGCACCTCAAGCGAGCCTGTTATACGAGCCAGAGTTTCTTTTAGGGCAACTCGGTTGATTTTGCCACTTGTAGTTAGTGGAAATTGATCGACGGTGATCACGTGGCGTGGGAATTTGCTTGCTGGTAGTTGAGGCTGAAGCCGCTGTTGTAACTGTAATCGTGTCAAGGGACGATCGCTCCAATCAGGGGCCCAGCGAATGGCGGCGCAAAGCACTTGTCCTCGATCGGCATCGGCTAGCCCCCAGACCACGGCTTCCTCGACTTCGGGTAAACCTTGCAGCGCTTTCTCAACTTCCAAAGGATAAACATTCAGTCCACTTGTGATCACCATATCTTGTTCTCGTCCCACCAGATACAGATAGCCGTCAGCATCACGCCAACCCCAATCCCCAACCGTTGCCCAGCCGTTGACAATGCGAAACCCGCTGCTTGTTTCAGCCTGCCAATATCCAGAACAGAGCATAGCGCTTTTGACACTAATCCATCCCATTTCTCCGATCGCCGCTTCTCCAGAGCCATCTGTGCGCTGAATTGACAATGCCACACCATGGAATGGTCGTCCTACAGACTGGGGTGGAACCGGGTTATGGGAAGACGCCACCGTAATAAAGCTAAGTTCGCTCGCACCTAAGTATTCCAGAATTTCAGCCTTGGGAAAGACGATCGGTAGCTCGCTGCGTAGGGTCGTGTCTAGTTTGGAGCCACCGGCAATTACTCGCTGAAGTGATGGATAGATTTTGGTTTGAGTCTGGGCTGCTTTGGTGATCGTCTTCAACAGCGTTGGCACTGCCACTAACGTTGTGATGGCATCAGTATGCAAACCATCCAATACCGTTTTAGCGCTGAATTTAGGCAACACCGTCACCGTTGCCCCTGCATTTAGCCCTTCAAGCACCGCATACAGAGACAAGCTATGTATCAGCGAGCCAGGTATCAGCAGGCGATCGTTCTTTGTGATTCCAAATTCAACTCGGCTAGCAGCAAAACTCTGCACCCACGATCGGTGACTGCGCACGACGCCTTTAGGTGTGCCAGTTGTACCAGAGGTAAAGCCAATGTAAAAAGGGTCTGTATCTGAACAAACCGATGAGATTGGGGAGGCGGTAAAAAGCTCTTGCCTCCATGAATGTCGCCAATCCACATAGTTGCCCCGCTGGACTGCGCCTTGCCCAGCGGGAACCATGATTGTTTCAGCACAAGGCAGGGAATCAATGGCAGTTGCTAGCTTTGCTTCTAGGGTTGCATCCACAAATAGCCAATCGAGCGACTCTTGGCATACCTGCTGTAGGATGTCAATTGACCATTGCGGATCAAACACCAACGCGACCCCACCCGCCAAGGCCACGCCCAAAAAAATTTCTAGAAACTCTAAGCGGTTCGTCAACCATAGACCAACCAGCGGCGAGGGATGGCAACAATGATGTCTGATAGCACCAGCGACCTGCTGAGCGGCTGTCAGCAATGCTCCATAACTGCATGTTTGCGTCGATCGGGATGATCGAATACAAATAGCGGCATGATGTGGGCGCTGTTGTGCTTGTTGAATAAATTCATCTGCAATCAACGTCATTCGCATGTACGTGACAGCCTAGCGCGCTGAAATTAGAGGATACGATCGCTTTACTATCACCGCCACTAGGGACGCAATCCCAACTTTGATCAAGTCACCTGGCAAAAACGCTACGGCAGACAGGGCGGTTTCACGACCTGCTAATACAGCTAACCACGGTAATCCGATCGCATACACCACGGCAATGCCGCCAATGGCATTTGCCAACATGGCATTACTCAGGCTCAACTGCCGCCAGAACCGCTCTGTGAGCCAGCCGATTGTAAAAGCTCCCAAGGGAAATCCAAGCAAAAACCCGCCTCTGGGGCCCAAAAACACCGCCAAGCCACTGCCTCCGGAAGCTTGGGGAATGCCAATGGCAATTAACAGCAAAAACAGCATCATGGCCAACCCACCTCGTTTGGCTCCCAATAGCGACCCGGACAGCATGACACCCAGCGATCGGGCTGTAATCGGAACTGGAATGAATGATAGGGGAATTGCTGGAATTAACCCGAAAACAATGGTCAGAGCCGCAAAAAGAGCAATATAAACTAGATCACGGTTGTTCATCGTCAGTTAACGCTAATCGTGCCAAAGAACATTAAAGAATTGTGATAACAGAGGACAAAAACTGCTGAAATTCAACCTCTGCAATCTCAGAGCATACCGCAGGAGATGAAGGTTGAGAATGACGATTCTAGAAAAACGAGGGGCGATCGATTGTTCGATCTAGAACGGGCTTGGGAAAACTGTAGATAATCTGGTTTCAGCCATCTTGCGGATTACAAATTCTACGTGAGTCCAAAAAACCACTTGTATAACGGTGCACAACGTAATTATCGATGATTCAGTTGCTCGCGATTAGACTGGCTCATTTCAATTGACAGTTGCTCTCAAGCCCGTGAATTGCCAAATTCTCCAAGACGCTCAATGTCACACACGAAGCTAAACAATTCTCCTGTCCTAATCTGTTTCCTATTGCTTGGATGTCAGTTTTTCAAATATTGGTGGCAAAGATTTCATCGAAGTATTCATCAATATAGAGCTTTTGTGGTCATCGCCTTTATTGCGAATTCGCTCGTACTAATCAGTTGTGTTCCGCAGATCAATGCACCGCTGCTGCGCGTAGGCATTCCGAAGTGGATTGGATTTACGCCGTTTCAGCTAGCTGAAGAACTACAGTACTATCAAGACACCTCAATTCGTTTATTGGAATATCCATCTGGACCAGACCTCATTCAAGCATTTCGCAATGGTGAAGTGGAAGTAATGGGTACCACAATGGGGACATCCATGTTGCTGTCCGAGGCCGATCCAACATTGAAGGTGATTTTAGTAACCGACAGTTCACATGGAGCTGATGTCATCCTCTCTAAACCGTCGATCGCCTCACTCAAAGATTTAGCCGGACAACGGATTGGGCTAGAAGCCTCAGAAGTAGCCGCCTTTATGTTGAACCGTGCTCTAGAACGAGTGGGGCTTTCTGTCAATGATGTGCAGCTTGTGCTGCTTTCGCTATCAGAACAAGAAACTGCTTTTGAGCAAGGCAAGGTAGATGCTCTTGTTACATACGATCCAACTCGATCGCATCTACTGGCGCTCGGAGCTAAGCAATTATTTGACAGTAGCCAAATTCCAGGAGAGATTGTGGATGTAATCATTGCGCGTGACACAGTATTATCTCGCCAGCAGCGTTCGGTTCAATCGCTGGTGAATGGCTGGTTCAAAGCCCATCGCTATTTTCAACAGCGGCCCAAAGCAGCCGCCAGTCGAATTGCTCCATTGCAAAATCTCTCCTCTGAAGAGTACCTAAATTCGCTAAAAGGGCTTCAATTCCCAAATCTTGCTAAAAATCAGCAACTATTGGGCAACCCTAACTCCACGCTGATTAAAGGCGCTAAACAACTGAGCGAAATTATGCAGCGTCAGAATCTATTGAAGACTTCCGTTGACCCAGCCAGCCTGATTGACGATCGGTTTGTTAAAAATCTGAAGCTGTAGGGCCACCACACTAGTAGCTTGGTTTGATTTGACCCCTGAACCGCATGGTTCTCACCTATGCACCTGATTCATGTATGCTTGTATTTCCGATCAAACGCGCGTGGAAGATTTCATCGATTGCGAAGCGGTTCCCGCCCCCCCTGCGCTATTCCATTCCCACAACGTTGTTGATATTAGGAAGTTTGTTAGGTATTTACTCGTTTCAACGAGAAATCGCTTTAGCAAACTTGCGCAACGAAGAAAAAGCAATTGATTATGTTCGCTTCATTGGCGATCGCACCTCTGGAATTTTGGCTTATCTCTATCGTCAATCTGGTGGTACTGGCACGGATTTGGTGATTAGTCAACTACAAGACGAAACGTTTCTCAACGTGGCAGTTGTGTTGGATGAAACTGACCAGGTTATTATTTCAACGCAACGAAAATTCTACAAGTTGTTCCTGTCTGAAACCACGATTGAAATTGATCCAGGTGTGGTGCAGTCGGTACGGCAAACCCTGATTGGACAAGTCAACCTATCTCGCGATCGAAAATCAGTTCAAGCTCTCTACCCTGTGGTGTTTCCTCCTGCCCCCGGAGAAATTCTATCGTCGCGTGTTGGGGTTTTATTTTTAGAATACAATCAACTATCTGCGTTACAGTATCAAGCGTGGAAAGATGCCTTACAGCGATCGATTGAGTTCATTTTGTTTTTAGGACTGTGCTGTATCGGCATTTGGTATTTCTTTGACAAGGTGCTGACCCTAAGGGCGAGACGTTTGGTGGAAGCCAGTAATCGCTTTTCTGAGGGAGATTTGAGCGTTCGTGCTAGATTGTCGGGGTCAGATGAACTCGCTAAAATTTCGGCAGCGTTCGATCGAATGGCAGGTCTGATTCAACGCAATACAGAAGCGCTGCAAAGCAGCCAAATTAGCTTAGGAGAGGCCCATGCAGCATCCCTGCGCCAAGCTGAGCAACTGAGCCAAACGCTGAAAGAATTGCAAACTACCCAAACTCAACTCATCCAGACTGAGAAAATGTCAAGCTTAGGACAGCTTGTGGCAGGTATCGCCCATGAAATTAATAATCCGGTTAACTTTATTCATGGCAATCTGTTTCCCATATCGGAGTATATTCAGAATCTGTTGGCACTTGTGTCCTTGTATCAACAAGAATTCACTCAATCTAGCCCAGCTATTGACCAATTCATCGAGACAATCGATCTAGATTTTATTGCTGAAGACTTGCCAAAAACTTTGATATCGATGCGATCGGGAACTGAAAGAATTCGCCAGATTGTTCTGACTCTACGAAATTTTTCTCGATTAGATGAATCTGATATTAAAGCTGTAGATATTCACGAAGGAATCGATAGCACTTTGGTGATTCTGCAACATCGATTCAAGCCAAGACACGATAAAGCAGAAATTGAGGTCATTAAACACTATGGAAAGTTACCCAAGGTTGAATGCTTTGTGGGTCAAATCAATCAAGTATTTATGAATATTCTGAACAATTCGATCGATGCATTGGAAGAGCACGAGTGGACGAAGGATGAAGCCCCGAAAATTCAGATTTGTACTCGATTGAAAGACTCGAATTGGATAGCAATTCATATTTCAGATAATGGGCCTGGCATTCCAGAAGAAATACAACAACGATTGTTCGATCCGTTTTTTACAACGAAACCCATTGGCAAAGGAACCGGGCTAGGGATGTCAATCAGCTACCAAATTGTAGTCGATAAACATCACGGCTCGTTGCAATGCTTCTCGACTCCAAACCAAGGAGCCGAATTCGTGATTGAAATTCCTGTGTGTTACTCACGGTTGCAATCCCCTGATTCAACCATTGCTTCATCAGTTGTCCTAACGTAAGTTCGGGATTGACCAGTGAACTGCTACGACTGATAGATTGTAGTGAACAAGATGAGTGGAAAGGTATAGCCCTGCCCCTGCCCTTGTTCGCAACATATCATCTGGCTGCAATGTCTCTATTCGATAAACTTCAGCCCTTTTTTGTTCTACTGTCTGTTCTAGTAGGGTTAATTCTGGCTCAAATTGCAGAGTTGGCACCAATGGCTAGCGCTCTCATTGTGCCGCTGCTAGCAATTATGCTCTAT
Organism: Thermocoleostomius sinensis A174; assembly: GCF_026802175.1. Classification (NCBI taxonomy): domain Bacteria; kingdom Bacillati; phylum Cyanobacteriota; class Cyanophyceae; order Oculatellales; family Oculatellaceae; genus Thermocoleostomius; species Thermocoleostomius sinensis. Next base: position 2,044,452 of record NZ_CP113797.1, read on the forward strand.
GCAACTTTTCTGCCCATGCCTCTGCAACAGGTTGGACACGCAATCCGTAATCTTAATGTCACCACTGCCAGCTTGGGTATGAATTTCCTGTGGACACCCGTTCTAGCTTGGGGCCTAGGGGCGGTATTCTTGCGAGATGCGCCTGATCTATGGGTGGGCTTAATCATGCTGATGGTTACACCCTGTACCGATTGGTATCTCGTTTTTACCAGTGTAGCGGGAGGAGATGTCTCGTTGGCAACCGCACTCCTACCGTTTAATCTGATTCTGCAAATCATTCTGCTACCACTCTACTTGCTGGTGTTTACAAGAACCCTAGTCGAGTTGAACCCGGAGGCTCTTTTCGGAAGTATCCTTTGGATACTCATGCTGCCGTTACTGATGGCAGTTGTGTCACGGCGGTGGGCAAGCCATTGGTGGGGAAAAACGTGGCTCCATCAACAGGTTCCCAAGATTACAGCCCTGCAAGTCATATGTCTTAATGTTGCCATCATTGCGATTTTTACCGCTGAAAGTGGAGCCTTGTTTGAGCGTCCTGTGTTGCTGTTACAATTACTACCACCTGTAGTCCTATTCTTCTGGATTAATTTTTGGATTGCTCAGGCGCTAGGACGGCGGTTGCAGTTATCCTATGCCACAAGGGTTTGTTTAATTTACACGACCTTAGCACGCAATTCACCTCTGTCTCTAGCGATCGCGGCTTCTACATTTCCCGATCGCCCCTTAATCAGCCTCACCCTCGTCATTGGTCCCTTGATTGAGCTACCCATTTTAATGGTGATCTTACAGCGATTACGGGTTCTCAGAAACGTTCAGGAATGACCCAAATGAAGCAAGACCACGACCTCCGCAATAACCTGAAGCAAATTCGGCTGCGGTTGGGCATGAGCCAGCAGGATTTAGCCGTGATCGCCGGAGTCTCTCGCCAAACGATCGGTGGTGTAGAGTCGGGTCAGTATGCTCCATCAACCACCGTAGCGCTACGGTTGGCCAAAGCCTTGGGGTGTCAGGTTGAAGATTTATTTTGGCTGGAACCAGACAGCGCAACGATCGAGGCCGTGCCAACCGAGGATACCCCAGTGGGACACCCCCTGCGCCTGAGTTTAGCCCGCGTGGGTGGGCGGTGGATCGCTCATCCCTTGATTGGTGCTCAAGCTTTTCGGCTAGAGATGGTTCCGGCAGATGGGGAGGCAACTTACGAAGCCAATACCCCTAACCTACACGTAGCATTACTGGACGATTTAGAAAAGTTGCAACAGACCGTTGTTCTGGCGGGCTGTACTCCAGCGTTGTCGCTATGGGCCCGGGCTGCTGAACGGTGGCATCCAAATCTACGGGTGCATTGGACATTCGATAACAGCATCAGTGCTTTGGAACGGCTCTGTCGGGGGGAAGTGCATCTGGCTGGAATGCATTTATATGATCCTGTGACGCAAGACCACAATGTTCCGTTTGTGCAAGCGGCATTACGCGATATTCCAGCCGTATTAATTAATCTAGGTAGTTGGCAAGAGGGGCTATTGGTTCAGTCGGGAAATCCCTTAAATCTTCAAACTATCGCTGATTTGACTCGCTCTGATGTAACAATTGTTAACCGCGAAGTGGGAGCGGGCAGTCGGCAGGTGTTGGAGCAATCGCTTCAGCAACAGGGAATTGATTGGCAAGCGGTTACAGGATTCGATCGCATTGTTTATGGACATCTAGACGTGGCGCAAGCAGTCCGCACTGGCAAGGCCACGACTGGGGTGAGTACGGCCTCAGTAGCGGCAGCCTTTGGGCTGGAGTTTATTCCTCTGCGGTGTTCTCGTTATGACCTAGTTGTGTTAAGGCCATATCTAGACGAAGCGCCTGTCCAGCAACTCCTCGGTACGTTGGGGCATCGGCGAGTTCTATCCCAGCTGACAGCGTTGGGTGGTTATGACACCAGTCAAACGGGTGAGGTCATGGCTACGGTCAATCCGCCCCTGCTTAAAAAACGCCGCAACCCTTCTAGAGCAAGCATAGGCTCAAACTCATGAATAGCTTCTACCGCGCCATTGGGTGGGTGTCCGAATTGAAGATAGGTAAATGCGATACACCGCCAGCGGATCAGCGAGGGGAGAGAGCCAAAAACTCCAGCTAGCCTTCGCTTGAGTGAAATCGTAGGACGGTGCGATCGCCCACAGCAGGGCAACGCGCATCAGAAGCAACAGACTGTTGAGAACCAAGACCGCCATCACAGGAAGAGATGTGTATCCCAAGCGAAGGCAGATGGCAAATCCCAGCACAGACAGCAAGGGTAACCCTTGAACCGCTACCAGGAAGCCCAAATCCCCCCATTTTTGACCGATGGACGATGCATCTTTGAGATCAAGCGATCGCCCCCATTCACGCCAGGTTTCGACTGCCCCTTCATACATCCGCACCTTCAGAAGTTGGGAGCCATCTAAGAAGCCGACGGTTGCTCCATGACGCGCCGCATGACGTGCCAGAGTGACATCATCACAAAACGACGATCGTGCCGATGTATATCCGTCTAGTTCCACCAACAGCGATCGTTTACACAGAAAGCATTGCCCATTGGCCATGACTCGATCGGCTCCAGCCAAGGTTCCACCCGCTGGGCCAAAGCGATACACCAATGTCATCAGCAAAGCTGGCTGTAGCCAAAACTCACCTAGCTCTTTCAAAATAAACTGAGGAGCCAGCGACACAAGATCATAGCCTTGCCGTCGTGCAGTTTGAATCAGACTGCTGACTAATCCTGGTTGCGGGCGCGTATCGGCATCGATGCCCAAAACCCACTGACTGTCTGCGGAACTGTGCAGAAACCCGGTGTGCAGGGCCCAAGGCCGCCCCACCCATCCTGGCGGTAAGGGATCATCGGTGATTAAACGAATACGCGGATCTTGCTCTCCTACGGCTTTAACCAGTTCTGGCGTACCGTCTTGCGATCGGCTATCGACCACAATGATTTCCCGTACCTCATAGCTTTGACGACTCAACCCATCCAAACACGGGCCAATTCGAGCCGCTTCGTTCAAGGTGGGAACAACGATGCTAACGGTTCCCAGGAGGTCAGAAAGAGGAGGTTGGGGCTGTAGGGGGGAGTGGCGGCGCGGCCCTTGCAATAAGCGAGAGAGCAATACGGCCAACGCCGGAACCTGAATCACGAGCAGAAGCAAGGCAATCGCAGCGATTGCTCCATTCAACTCAACCGATAAACTTTGCACGATCGCGGCTACTTAGTGCTAACAACAACAGGTGTGTGAGTAGTCGGTTTATCCAGTGAGGACGCCTGACTAGATGAAAGCATTACATCTGCTGCATCAATTCCCGTCAGCGATCGAACCTGGGCTAGCTTCCAGCAGACCACCGCCGGAACGACTCCTACTAATAAACCCAACCCAATGGGAATCCAGAACCCTGCCGCCATACTCATAATCATGGCGAAAGCAAAGTTGCCTAAGTAAACTACCAGGGGAAAGTCTAGTTGAGACGCTGGAAGCACGATCGACCGCTTACGCCAGAATAGCGCTGCCACCGTCATGAATATGATGCCTGTGCCCAACCAGCCCGCGAAATTTTGATAAGGCATGCCAAAAAACGCACCGGGTTGATGCCAGTACCAGAAGGGCATGGCCGTTTGGCTCATGGCTGGATCGAGGACAAAATCCCAAGAGGTAAGCAACAACGCGCCCAATGCGATCGCGCTAACTTGCCATAACCATGGGCGATTGGCAAACAGCCGACCCAAACCAGCCCGCGCTAATACATAGGACGAAAATCCTAAGTAGAACCAAGAGAGAGGAATCGTGAACGGAACCAGTCCGGCAATTTTGTAACCCAAGCCACTCAAATAGCTGTAGTCACCAAATGGAAAGCCCGTGCTTGTCCCCAATAATTCGCTGCTAAGAGAAATCAGAACGGCTGGTAGCATGAAGGTCAACCAATTGCGCCAGCCTAGCATGCGGTAAGCATAAATGGCTACCGCGATCGTACCTAGCAAAATATAGGTAACTCCCCCTCCAGCCATACTCCAGCGAAAGAGCGTTTGTCCGGCTGGCACAAAAGATAGAAACTCTGGATGCGGCATCACCAGCAATAGCCCCGCCAACCCAAATCCCATCGAAATTAAGTGTCCAACCAAGCAAAATCGCTCAATGTCAGCCAACCGCTTCATGACAGATTCCCCAGCATCTACAGTGTCTACGGAGCAGACACATCGGCGTAAACCCATAATGTCTACTCAGCTTCGGACAATTTAATCTGACTACAAGGTTACTGCAAAATTATAAGATTTGTAAATGAACCTTAATCCCTGGCGATCGAAGTGAGCCACTTCCTAAAAATCCGCTAAAGTTTGTGGCATTATCCGTCCACTTTGAACCCACTCCTTAAAAATTGGCTGGCAACTGTGACGATCGCAACTATGATTGGTATCATTTTCAGCATTTTTGTCCTGCTCATTCTTCTGGCTCTACTGGTTGTTGAGGTGCAGTTTCGTCGTCGCCCTGGAAACAAGCTAGAGCTAACCGCCGGAGACTGGGACATTACTACCTACGATCCCGATCGCTACTTCATTGAAGGCGAATTAGAGTTAATCAATTACACCAAACGCTTTGAGATCATGGTGCCAGAGCTATGGGCAGATGTAAAACTGCTCTCTAAAGAGAGCTTGGAGGATATTACAGCTAAGGTTTGGGTGACGCCGCAACATGCTGACGCGGATGCCCGCGCCGATGGCTACTGGTTTGCCTACATTGTCAAACGAAAGCCGACTCGGTTACGGGTTTCGGTCGATATTCGCGGCAAGGATTTGTCGTCGCTGCAATCTGCTTGGATTCGCGTTCATTACGTCACCTATGGGCCACAAGGACGAATTCCCAAGCTGCGGCATGTGATTGTGCCCTTGAAGTTTCCGACAGTTGAAGATTCTCACCGCTGGCGACCGGCTACCAATGCTGACGTTTTGCCGATTCGCACGCACTTGTTGACACACTTAGATGATCCAGTGGAGATTGTAAAGCGCTATGTGTTACCCCACGCCCAAGCCGGAGATGTAATTACGATCGGCGAAACTCCGGTAGCGCTTATGCAAGGACGATTTCGACATCCCACCGATGTACGTCCGGGCTGGTTAGCTAGGCGGCTGTGCTACTACTTTATGCCTACGTCTAGCTTAGCAACTGCTTGTGGAATGCAAACCCTCATCGATATAGTTGGGCCTTGGCGAGTTTTATCTGCCTTTCTGCTGGGAGCGTTGGCCAAAAAGTTTCTAGGCAAGCCAGGGCTATTTTACGTACTAGCTGGGGAACAGGCCCGCCTGATTGATGATGTCACAGGCACTCTGCCTCCCTATGATCAATTTATTGTTTTGGGCCCGGAAAACCCCCAACAAGTCGTGAATCAGATTTATCAAGCGACTGGTTTAGGAGCCGCGATCGTTGATGTGAATGATCTGAAAGCGGTTAAGATATTGGCAGCAACGCCGGAAATTTCTTTAAAATCGTTAGAGCAGGCTCTTGTAACCAATCCGGCTGGCAATGCCGATGAGCAAACTCCGTTGGTGCTAATTCGCCCGACTTCAACTGCGTAGTTCATTCCCGGTAAGGCTTATGACCTCAGTGTCTCCCCAACATGCAACCGTGTCCGTTCGCCCATTTCAGTATCGTGATTTGGACGAAGTCTCTCGCTTGACGGCATCTGAGGCAGATGTGGAAGAAAGCGGCAACTTGGTCGACCTAGGGCGACAAATTCAACAAATTCGACGGTGGTATGGCCCGCTGAGGTTCCTAAGCTTGTTTCCCAATCCACTCCAGCATTTTTTCTGCACCTATGTAGCTGAACAGTCTGGGCGGCTTTGTGGACTAATTCAAGTGTCGCCCTTTAACCGCACTCGCAGCACTTGGCGGGTCGATCGAGTCATTGTGGGGTCGGTTCTACCCGCATCCGGCGATCAACCCCTGTCGATGGATGTAGGCTCACAACTATTGCGGCATTGTTTTCAGGCGATCTGGGAAGCCCGCACGTGGTTGATCGAGGTGGATGTGAACGACACAGCCACCCTCGCGCTCTATCGCCACAATGGGTTTCAAACGCTAGCAAAAATGACCTATTGGGAAATTAACTCCGAACAACTGTCGGTGTTGGCAGAGCGAGAACCTGACCTACCCAACTTCTTGCCGGTTGGCAACGCTGATGCCAGTTTGCTGCATCAACTGGATACGGTTTCAATGCCGCCCTTGGTACGACAAGTGTTCGATCGCCATGTGATTGACTTTAAAACGAGTTTATTTAAATCGGTCTTAAGTACTCTCAAGCATTGGGTAAGCCATACAGACGTTGTGAGTGGGTATGTGTTTGAACCTCAACGCAAAGCGGCGATCGGCTATTTTCGATTGCGTCTCTGTCGCAATGGTAAGCATCCTCATGCAGCTCAACTAACCGTTCATCCAGCCTACACTTGGCTGTATCCGGAATTACTAGCCCAGATGGCTCGCGTTACCAAAGATGTACCCTCTCAATCGCTGTGTGTAGCCTCTGCGGATTATCAACCGGAACGAGAAGAATATCTAGAGCAACTCGGAGCTGCTCAAATTGGGCATACGCTAATGATGTCGCGATCGGTATGGCATAAACTGCGGGAATCAAAATTTAGCGCGCTAGAGGGGTTGCAACTGTCGGATGTTTTGCAAAGCCTTCAGCCGTCTCGTAAGCCTGTGCCTGGTCGCTTTTCATTACAATCCAACCTAGAAAACCACAACAGTGCTAATAAAATCACACCGCCTGATCGGGCGGAAGAGGGAAAAAACTGAGCACCCAAATTATGACCTTCACAGCCTCCGATCGAATCTCTGCCCTGGGTCTTGACATTGGCAAGAAGCGGATTGGTGTGGCAGGGTGTGATGGTACAGGATTAATTGCAACGGGGCTGACTACCATCGAGCGGCGATCGGTGCAGCAAGATATTGAGCAACTGCGGCAGCTTGTGCAAGAACGGCAGGTACAAGTGCTTGTGGTGGGCTTGCCCTATACGCTGGACGGTAACTTGGGGTTTCAAGCTAGACAGGTACAAAAATATGCTAAGCGCCTCAGCAAGGCATTGCAGCTTCCGGTAGACTATGTCGATGAGCGGCTGACCTCCGTGCAAGCTGAGCAGTTGCTTCAGGCTGAGCATCGCGCTCCTTCGCGCCACAAGGACTTGATCGATCGCAAAGCGGCAGCCATCATTTTGCAACAGTGGTTAGACGATCGCCGCCATCGGCGAACTCAATCGGTTGAAACCGTAACCCTTGAGCCAGCGACTGTGGCAACGTTGCAAACCCAAAAAACGACGCAAAATCAAAGAGCGACCGATCCATAGAATTAGCACTAAAGCAAAGAATCAGGAGAGAACTTCATTATTCTCTGGAAGCAAAATACTGGGTAAAGTATGATTGGCAGTGGTGTATCGTGTCGTATCGCTAATAATCGCGAATAATGTCGCGTTTTGGCAAAACAGGATTGAATGAATGGATAGAAAAGATTTGGGAATGGACGAAACCGAGATGGAAGACAATGCTCAAACGGTAAGTTTGACAGACGAAGAAGGACGATCGCTGCTGTGTTATGTTGAGCGATCTTTAAATGTGCAAAACCAAGAATATGCACTGCTGCTGCCTGTTGATGCACCGATCGAAATCTTCGCTTGGGCGGTGGATGAAGAAGAAGAAGAAGAAATGTTGATGGATATTGACGAAGAGGAACTAGAAGATATCTTTACCACAGCCAGAGCCGTGCTGGCAGAACAAGATTTGATTTTGCATCGAACTGCCCTCACCCTAACGGCTAGCGGCGACCTACCCGAAGTTGAAGAAGATGACATCATTTCCCTCGACATTGAGCAAGAAAACGGGCAGCCGAATCTAGAGCAGTTTCAACAGCTTGCTTCTTTCTTCTTTGAGGAACAGGAGTATGTGGTGTGTACACCGCTTGATCCGCTGTTGTTCTTTGCTCGTCTCGATGAAGGACGACCGGAACTGCTCTCTCCAGAGGAGTTTCAAAATTTGTTAGACCTAGAAGAATTTCAAGAGATTCGAGCACAATTGGAACAACAAAACGAGTTGGATGACGACATTGAGTAGGCAGGAGGTTGAGCCTGCCTTGCTCTCTAGCCCTTTAGCCCTCTAAGTGTAATGACAGTAGCTTCACGCCTCTCCAAATGGTTTTTCTATCTGCTGCTTCTGCCAGCTACGATTGCCCTCTGCGGATGGCAAGGTTGGTCTTGGTGGAGTTGGGCCAGTGCCCCTGTGGCAGCCTCTAATCCGTCGGGAGCTAGCACGAGAGACAATGATGCAGTGCAGATCCGAATTCCACCGGGCAGCACAGCCGAAGAGATTGGCGAAACCCTGAAAGACCTTGGATTAATTCGATCGCTGACCGCCTGGAACCTATGGACACGCTGGCAAACCCTCCAAGACGGTAACGGCAGCTATCAAGCCGGCACCTATGCGCTTTCTCCCTCCGACTCGTTGCAGGAGATCGCGGGTACGATTTGGGGAGGACAAGTGGTTGAACGCAGCTTTACCATCCCAGAAGGCTGGTCAATTCGCGAAATGGCAGCCTATTTCGAGGAGCAGGGCTACTTTAGTAGCGATGAGTTCATGGCGGCAACTCAGCAAATTCCCCGCGAGCAATACCCTTGGCTGCCGGACGGACTCCCGCATCTAGAAGGATTTTTATATCCTGATACTTATATTGTGGCAGGAGAGGTGACGCCTCAGTCTGTGATTGATCAAATGCTCGATCGCTTTGCTCAGGTGGCATTGCCAATCTACGAGCAAGGTCAAGCAACTACGCCCTATAGCTTCTTAGAATGGGTAACGCTGTCTAGCATTGTGGAACGCGAAGCCGTCGTGGCTGAAGAACGTCCTCTAATTGCAAGTGTGTTTGCCCGACGCTTAGAGGAGGGCATTACCTTGGGAGCCGATCCCACGGTGGAATATGCCCTCGGCATTCGGCAGACAGAAGATCAACCCCTGACCTTAAACCAAGTAAATACACCATCGCCATACAATACCTACATCAATCCAGGGCTACCTCCAACCCCGATCGCCAGTCCTGGTCGCTCTAGTTTGGAAGTCTCCCTTAATCCAGCCGATACCGAGTATCTTTATTTTGTAGCCCGCTATGATGGCACTCATGTTTTTAGTCGTACTCTGGCTGAGCATGAAGCTGCCCAAGCAGCTATTCATGATGGTCGTGCGGCGCAAAGTGAATCAACCTCGGAAACCACAAACTAAGTTCACTGATTAGTCCATTTGCGTCTACTCACTCACAGGGGTTGGCTCACGGGTGTTTGCAACTTGGATGGCAACCCAACCGACAGACGACATCAGCGAAGGCAGCTAAACGACTACGGTTGCTAAGATTCATTCTCTGCTTTGTGCGTTTAATGCGTTGATGTCCCTATACAATTTGTTTAACTTATCCCACCGTTCCTCGCTCGTTGCTTACCCCGTTCCCTTTGAATGCCTACCCATTCCTACTATGCCTTGGTCTCCTCTATCCTGGTCAACCCTGCTGCAACCAGATCTGATTCTAGGGACTTCAGTTCTTGGACTGACGCCTGAACTCCTAGAGCATTATGGGCTAAAGGGTTTAGTGTTGGATGTGGATGAAACGCTCGTACCCGTCACCATGGCCGAGGCTTCGATCGAGTTGCAAGAATGGGTAGCGTCTGTGAAGCAAACCACCGATTTATGGCTAGTGAGCAATAACATCAGTCAAAATCGCATTCGTCGTATTGCTGAGTCGTTGTCATTGCCCTACATTTTAGGGGCCGGTAAACCCTCGCGTCGCAAGTTGAGACAAGCGGTTCAAGCGATGAACTTGCCCTCTGACCAAATCGCGATGGTGGGCGATCGGTTATTCACTGATGTGATTGCAGGCAACCGCTTGGGCATGTTCACCATTTTGGTAGAACCGATGATTAACCCAGCTAAAGAAGGACAACGGTATCTATTGCGCGATATTGAGGTTTGGTTGTCACAAATTCTGGGGGCAACCTTACCCCTGGAGAAACAAAACGCAACAAATTTAGACAAATCTTGAGGTAGCACAACAAATATAAAAAAACTTAAGGTTTTTTAGCCTTCCAATTTTTCCTGTTAGCTTTAAAAAGAGTTGAATGGGGTCAGCCAATATAAAGACCCTAGTCGATAAATCCTGTGAATACTTACTGAAGCGCTGATCTTCGTTAATAGAAGGTCGGCGCTTCAGCATATTCGCTTCAGTCTTGTGCTTAAACAAATCAAACAAGAGAAAATAAAAACTGCCTCTTCATTCCCCCGTTCGACAAAACGGACAACGAAGTTGATCTACTAATTCACCCTCTACTTCTCTTTTAGTCTTTAGCTCTTTCTCCCTCCATGCCTCAAACTCTCGTGATTAAAATCGGCACCTCCAGCTTGACCCATTCGGAAACGGGCTTCTTGGCACTAGCCACGATCGCCCAGCTAGTGGAAACCTTGAGCCAACTACGGCGGCAAGGGCACCAGGTGATCTTGGTATCCTCTGGGGCAGTTGGTGTGGGCTGTGCTCGCTTAGGACTGACCGAACGTCCGCGTACTATTTCTATGAAACAGGCCGTGGCAGCCGTCGGGCAGGGGCGATTGATGCGAGTGTACGATGATCTGTTCAGTTCCCTGCAACAACCGATCGCCCAAGTGTTGCTAACACGTAGTGACTTGGTACAGCGCAGTCGTTATGTCAATGCCTATCGCACGTTTCGGCAATTGCTTAAGCTGGGGGTAATTCCCATCGTCAACGAAAATGATACGCTGGCGGTGGATGAACTGAAGTTTGGGGACAACGATACACTGTCGGCAATGGTAGCTAGCTTGGTCGAAGCGGATTGGTTGTTTTTGCTCACCGATGTTGATCGACTCTATTCCGCTGATCCACGCTATTATCCGAATGCTGAACCGATTGTGCATGTTGATCGCATCGACTCTTTAAATGCGCTGAATGTGGAAGTGGGCGATCGAGGTACTACCTGGGGAACCGGGGGCATGATGACCAAAATTGCCGCTGCCCGCATTGCCACCACTGCCGGAATTCGGACTGTGATTACGGAAGGCCGATCGCCTCAAAATATCTTCAAAGTTTTGAAAGGAGAACAGGTAGGAACTCAATTTGCGCCCCAGCCCCAGCCTGTCAACGCCCGCAAACGCTGGATTGCGCATGGACTCGTTCCTGCCGGAAAGCTATACCTGGATCATGGAGCCGTGAATGCGATTCGCCAAGCAGGAAAATCGCTGCTGGCGGCTGGAATTACCGAAGTTGAAGGTGAGTTTCAAAGTCAGGATGCCGTACAACTCTGTGATCCGGTTGGGCAAGAAATTGCTAGAGGACTGGTCAACTACAACAGTACAGAATTGCAGAAAATTCTCGGTTGCCATTCAGACGAGATTCCTCACATTTTGGGCTATGCTGGGGCCGAAACCGTAGTCCATCGAGATAATTTAGTACTGAGCTAGTTTGGCTAACTCGATCGCTGTTGTAGGAAGGCTTGAATGCTAAAAATGGCTTTCCGAACTGGCTGTTCTTGGGCGAAGTCTTGCATGAGAGGAATGCGCTCAGCCGCCAATACCAACACTGGGCGGTAGCGCTTGCCGTATTTGCTCCGTCTTTCTTCAATATCAACCACCAGAATTCGGTTCAGTGGACGTTCGATCGTTTGTGTCCTGCCCTGCCAACGACTATGTCGGACAACAACTTTATTCAGGCGCTTGTAAAACGTGCAGGTGGTCGCCGGAGCCAAGGTCATTGATGTTCCAAACCCTACCCCTACTAGCCCAAAAATTCCAGAGAGAAGGGCATTGGTTCGTCCACTTTGGTAAAGCTGCAAGATGGACTGAGCAACCCCTCCAGCCTGAATAAACTGATTGATGCGATCGGCTATGGCGTAGTGCTCCGCAGAATTTTGATCAGCATCCTTCAGCAGAGGAATCTGCTCGATGCCATTAAATAGCTCAATGTAATAGTACTGTCTGCCCTTATGCCCCGATCGCTGAATGACTGTTGCAGATTGTAGATCGTAAATTTTGCGAATATACATGCTGCCAATTAAGGTATGCTGCCGCAATTCGCAGCTTGTCTGCGATGGTAGGTTATGTTGGCAACGCAAACTGACTGATATCGGCTTGAGACTCACTAAATAGAGTAAACTGCTCAGGCAAAAGCAGATTAACATTCCGCCACTCAGCCAGTGCATAAACGGAACATGTCGAAGTTTGAGACGATGCGGGGTTTGTTCTGAGACTTTCATGAACGCCTTTAATACCCTCAGTACTAGTCTCAGCCTTCCCAAACCTTGATTTTATTTCAACAGCAGTAACCCTTCTTCTTTTGCTTTAGGGTCAAACCGAAGCGGCATTTTGACACCCCGTGCCTCTAATTGCGCCAAGACATCCTCTTCGACACGGCGAGCAATTTTTTTCAGCACCTTCACTTTATCTAGACCATCACTGGCTTCGTATACTGCTTGTTCGGCGGCGGTCATTTGTGCTTTTACATCGATCGCCTGACTCCAGGCAGCTGCTTCCTCGGCATTACCAGGAGGAATAGCACCATTTTCACTAATCCAACTGGCACGAATTTCTTCTAGTGCCGTGCGGTTAGGACGATCGATTGTTTGCACCTTAAACCAATAGCAGTGATGGGGCTGGCGAATAAGATGCTGTTTGAGACTAAACGATACATCGCGGGAATAACTAATATACTGAAGTGTTTGCGCGTGATCAAAAATGGCATATACTCCAACCTTGCCACTGAATGCATCAGTGACCTGTCCGGCGTCGTCCAAATAGGGGTAATAGGTTAAATCCGCTAGCAAAATTGATGTCATAACCCATGTCAGTCCTTCAATGTCCTACCAATTCTCTTATTAGGTTGCACAGTACGCCCACCCCTTCCAACCTTCCCTTAACGGTGGGGTAAATTCTATACCCATTTTGGTAGAGAAAACGATCGTGACAATAGAGTTTAAGTCGCAATTTTAGCGTTCTATCTCTCTCGCAGAAAAGGGGGTAGGATAGGCGTAGTTCTCCTAGCATAAAAGTTGTTTGCGCTAATACATCAATTCACCTGAAACTAGACTCAACTTTTTTATTAAAAAATTTCAAAATTATTCAGGCAGAACACCCCATCAATCGAAGCATTTATTTTTTTAAGGATGACTGGCTCATGCGAGGTTTTTCTAAGATTCAACTGCTAACGGCAACCGCGTTTTCTTTTGTTCTCCTGAATGCGTTGGGAGTGAATTTTCACCAAGGTGCATTATCTGAGCAAAGCATCTTACAAGGCGATCGGGTTGAAGCAAGAAGTTCGGGTGGCTCGGGTCGAGGCGGTTCCTTTAGTCGTCCATCAGGAGGAGGCTCAGGGGGTGGTTCCGGGTCTTCTGGAGGAGGCTTCAGCGGTGGCTCGGGCGGCTCAGGTGGCTATCGTGATCCTTACTATCGTGACTATCCTAGCGATCCTTACTACCGCGAGCGTCCATATTCTAATCCTGGTCCAGTGATTGTACCGGTTCCCGGTGGGTATGGTGGCGGATATGTCGCAACAGGTGGGGATGCCTTTTTGCCGTTGCTGGTGTTTTTAGTGCTGTTCATGATATTTCCGATCGCTGCCATGTATATGGCGCGGAACAGTCGCAGTCGCAACCACTATGGGGGCTATCCAGTCGCAGGAGGCAATCGAGAGCTAGCTAATGATATTGTCACCGTTACAATGTTGCAAGTGGCATTATTGGCTCAAGCTCGTTACATTCAGGAGCGACTGACAGAATTGACCTTAAGCGCAGACATGGAGACGCCGGAAGGGTTGGCGGATATGCTGAAGGAAACGGTTTTAGCTCTGCTGCGATCGCCCGAAAACTGGTCTCATGTTCGTGCTATGTCTCAAACGGTGAAGAGCCGAGAAGAAGCCGCACAGTTGTTTGAAAAACTTTCGGTAGTTGAACGCAGCAAATTTAGTAGTGAAACCTTGGCTAGGGTTGGTGGACGCATTCGTCGGCAGGAATTGCGCCCTGGTGACGATGGCCCCGCAGCGTTTATCGTGGTGACGCTGTTAATTGGCACTGAAGACGATCGTCCCATCATCGATCAGACTATCCACTCAGCCCAAGAGCTACAAGCGGCTTTACAGCGAATTGGAGCCATTACGCCAGAGTATCTGCTAATTTATGAATTGCTGTGGAGTCCTCAAGATGCTAGTGATAGTCTGACCTATGATGAATTGCTGGCAGAGTATCCTGATCTGGTTCAAATTTAGGACTCTTTTCAACTTAGGCAGATAGGTCTAGTTGCAATTATTGCTTGCTTGCTTTTCATCCTTGATTCTTTTTATTGGTAGCTCAATCTGAAAGCACGATCCTTGCCCTTCTTGACTGGTGACGCTAATGTGCCCCCCATGCGCTTGCACAATCTGTTGCACAATCGCCAACCCTAATCCAAAGCTACCTGGTTGGCTCGATCGCCGGTCGGGAGTGCGGGCCTGATCAACTCGGTAAAAGCGATCGAAGATATGTGGTAAATCTGCTGCCGGAATACCGATGCCACTGTCCTCTACACGGATCACAGCTTGGCGTGATTGTAGCGTCAGGAATAACTGTACCTTGCCACCGGCTGGCGTGTATTTGATGGCATTGCTGAGCAAATTGATCACAGCTTGCCGCAATAGTTCTGCATCCGCTTGCAGATTGATCGATCGCTCTGGTAAGTGGCTAAAAAATATTAAACCATGAGTGGTTGCTTCGGCAGCATAGATCATCGCTACGTCCTGTAGCAAGGCAACCAAATCGATCGGTTGCAAAGAAGCTGGCGATAGTGCACCCTCGTGTCGAGCTAAAAACAATAGATTGTTGACCAACGCATTCATTGATTTGGTAATGTTTGCCAATTTGTTCAGGCGCTGCTCTTGCTGTTGGCGATCGGTGGCGGGCTTCAGCAAGCCCAGTTGAATAGTGCTGAGCATGGCAGCCAGAGGAACGCGCAGTTCGTGGGAGGCGTCAGCGGTGAAGCGCTGTAGTTGTTCGTAGGAGCGACGAATGGGTTGCATGGCATAGCCTCCTAGAACCCAACCTGTCAGCCCAATGGCACCCAGTGAGAGCGGTACTCCGATCGCCAAAAATAGACGTAATTGCTGTAGGCTTGTCAGCACTGGCGTTAAGGGAACTGCTACTTGTAGATATCCAAGCAGCACATCATCCCGATAGACTGGTAACGTTGCTTGACGTACCAGTTGTGGCTGAAGCGTGTCAGATTCATCAGATGTAGAAAGACGCAATGTCACAAAATTTGCAGAGGTTGCTAACTGCTCAGGCGGCACTATACCCGTGAAATGGGTCAACTGTCCTGCCTCGTTGTACCAGCGCACATAAACCACCTCATGATCAAACGGCATGGTTTTCCGTCCCAAAATTGGAATTTCGTTGAGGTTTACCTGCCACTGTCCGCGACGTAGCTCATATTTCACCGACGATGCCATTGTTTGCACTTTGTTGTACAGCACTTGATCAAACGATCGCATTTGATCTTGAGTTTCAAGCCAGAACAAAGCAGCCGCAAACAGAACCAGAATACTACCCATCGATCCAGTAAACCAGCGAGCGAGCATTCGGCGACTGTGACGAAACATAGCAATCCCTATTGATCAGGTTGTTGATCAGGTTGATCAGGGCTAGGTGGGTTGAGCCGATATCCCAACCCATAGACCGTTTCGATCCAATGGTCGGCATGAAGCAATCGAAGCCGTTGACGCAGACGACGAATCAGGGTGGAAATGGCGTTGCTCTCCGGTTCTTCTCCCCAGGGCCAAATGGCTTGTTCAATTTGCTGACGTGACAAGACTTGATTGGGGTGACGCATGAGGTACTCAATTAGCTGAAATTCGCGGTTCGACAACTCTATCTTTTGATCATTTCGTTCCAAGGTGAGAGAGTTCACCTGCAATTGCAGGTCTGCCACCGTTAGGACATCTCCTCGCCAAAGGGGCGATCGTCTGCCCAACGCCCGCACTCGCGCCAAAAATTCCATTAAATCTACAGGTTTGACTAAGTAATCATCGGCTCCAGCATCTAGCCCTGCTACTTTGTCAAAGGTGGTATCTTTGGCAGTCAACATCAATATAGGAGCCGCTTTACCCAAGTGCCGATAGTGCTGACACAGTTGCAATCCAGACACTCCAGGGAGCATCCAATCCAACACTAGCAAATCATAGTCTTTCTCGGACATCAGCCATTGCGCCACATCTCCCGTGTCAATCGCATCCACCACATGCCCAAACTCATTGAGTGCTTCTTGAAGTGGCTCTAGCAGATCCCGATCGTCTTCAACTAATAAAATTCGCATGGTGGCGTCCTAAACCCTCATTTTCCTGTCACGATAGTACCGAGTACAGTGAAGAAGAAGAATCAGATCAGAATCATGCGATCGTCTGAATGGTGGAAAGCGTTAGCCGCCTTAGGTTTAGAGTTTTGGTTGCCGTTACCACTTCTGGGGGTGCTGTTTTGGCTTGGCGGTGGAACGGTGATCAACTATGCTATTGAACAGCCCCAAGAAACCGTTGCGCAACTGCAAGCAAACAGCCAACTAGAGACCAAGATTCCCATTGCAATTGTGTCAATTGAAGCAGAGATTCATCGCAATCAGGGCTTTTCAAAGGTAGAAGTACAGACTATTAATCCGAATCTCAAGAAGCTTGAGTATGAATTCCGCACCTTGGAATTTAGCCAAGTAGAAGCTGCAATTGCTCAGGAACTGGGGTTGACTCCCGATCAAGTCCGTCCCTTGATTCGCTATGAGATCAAGCGCTGATTTTTACAATCGATCGACAATGGACTCTAATTCATCCTTCACCAGCCCAGGAGCATAACCCAAACTAAAAGCCAGCGAGCTATCCATGGAAACGTCGGGTGCTCTGGGGGCTGCCATCGGCACATCGGATTGGTAGCAAGGATTCAGTTTCACATCTTGCAGTTGCAACACCTCAATCAGAATCAAGGCAAACTCGTAGCGAGACAGTCGTTCTCGTCCCCCCAAATGCAGTAGTCCTTTTGCAGTTTGTAGGGCTAACAGCAATCCTTGGGCCGCTGATGTGCCGCTGACGGGTGTTCGGACTTCGTCTACAAACAAATTCAGCACTTGTCCAGTGCGGATGCGTTCAATAAATGGTTGAATAAAGCTCGGAGCCGTGGGGGCTGCCCCAAACATGAGCGGCATTCGGCAAATTGTGGCATCTGGATAACGCTGCCTCATGCCTGCTTCGGCGGCAACTTTCTGTTCTCCATATAGATTAATCGGGCAGACTGGATCGTGTTCTCGGTAGGGAGGATTGCATCCATCAAATACGAGTTCTGAAGACGTGAATACGCAGGGAATATTGGCGTCAGCGCACAAGCCTGCAATATCACAAGCGGCTACTACGTTGATGCGATGGGAACTATCTGGATTAGCTTGGCAAAGATTTGGCTGTGATAGAGCGGCGGTGTGAATGACTGCATCCGGTTGCAGGGTTTGAAACAAATCACTCAACGCTGAAAAATCAGTTAGATCGATTGCAAATAAAGTGGTTCCAGGCATTTCGATCGGGTGAGCATGATAGGTGCCATAGACTTGCCAGGTTTGTTGCGCAAGCTGGCAAAGGTGCCATCCCAAAAAACCACTTGCACCTGTAATCAAGAGTTTCTTCATAACCATTAAACTTTGCCCATCCCCATTGCTGTAATGACGGTTATGCCTCCTACTTCAGAGGTGCACCGCTGCGCTCATCCTGTCATCGGTTTGCGTCATGGGTTTGCGTCGCGATCGTTGCCTGTGTTGGTTGCATCCGATTCAGTGAAGGCGGTAATCGACGGATTTGATTCGTTGACCCTAGAAGGATTTGGGGCTGATTCGGCTTTAGGTTCAACTTTTGTCGTCTCATTGCTCGATTTTTCAGTACTCAATTTCTCAGCAGTAGAAGAGGAATGAGGCGCAGGTTCGGCGGTAATATAAGCTTCGGGCTTGATCGCCCGAATTGGTAAGTTAGCAATTAAGGCCGTTGTTCGTTTATCACTTTCAAGAAAGAACTCGGCTTCTTGTGGATCAATTTCGACATAGCGAGAAACCACCTCTAGAATCTCCTGACGCATTTTATCGACGGTGGCAGGGGTGAGGTCAGCCCGATCGTGCGCTAAGACAATTTGTAGTCGTCGTCTAGCTGCTTCCCGGCTGCTCTTAGGAGATGCACCGCGAGAGAAGATTCGTTCAAGGAGGTCAGTGATCATGGAACATCGGAAGAAATGGGCAAAGATAGTCAAGGCTCAGAATGCTAATGAAGAAGGTGAATGGTTTAGGGTTAGGTAGTTTTAGACAGAGAGGCTGGTTTGATAATCTCAAGTTGAATGATGGAGTTTGGATGATTCTAGTTACGCGATCGAAACAAGCGAAGCAACCGAGAGAGCAAATCATCATGAGAGGCCGTCAGGTCTAAGAAGGGTACTTTCTCTCCTTCTAAGCGCCGCACAATATTCTGAAAGGCAACTCCTGCCAATGATATGCCTTGAGATAGCACCAAGGGTTCCCCTTTGTTGGTGGAAACAATGACTCGTTCATCGTCTGGAATAACGCCAATTAACGGAATTGCTAGAATTTCCTGAACATCTTCGACTGACATCATCTTATCTTGCTGAACCATCGCTGGTTTAATGCGGTTAATAATCAGATGTAAGTCTTTAATGTCATTGGCTTCCAGCAATCCCACGACTCGATCGGCATCTCGAACCGCGGCAATTTCTGGAGTTGTCACCACAAGCGCTTCCTTAGCGGGGGCAATCGCATTCAAAAAGCCGTTCTCAATCCCTGCCGGGCTGTCAATCAAGACGTAGTTGAAGACTTTTGTGAGCGCATTCACCAGTTTCCGCATTTGTTCAGGCGTTACCGCTTCTTTAGTGCGGTTTTGAGCGGCTGGCAACAGCACCAAGTTGGGCTGTCGTTTGTCTTTGACCAGCGCTTGCTCTAGGCGACACTCGCCTGCCAACACCTCAACCGCCGTGTAGACAATGCGGTTCTCCAGTCCTAGTAAAAGATCTAAATTGCGTAAGCCAAAGTCTGCATCAACAACAGCGACCTTGTGCCCGCGTTGCGCCAACGCCATACTTAAATTAGCGCTACAGGTCGTCTTCCCGACCCCTCCTTTACCCGACGTGATAACAATAATGCGACTCATGTGTTGCTGTCAGTGGTGTGAGATAGTGATGTTAGGTTAAATGATGTTGGATACCGTTAAAAAACGTTGATGAACCCCGATCGATGGGCCATTGGTTAGGGCACAATTCGATCTCTAGAGAAATCCGAGGCTTTGGCAATGCGAATTCCATCGGATGCTACATAGGCCACCTCAGGGTAGTACTGGGATGGAGGTGTTTCAGGCGCACGAGCTACAAAGTCCGCAATACGAATTTGAGTTGGGTCGAGCCGCAACGCCATAATCATACAGCGGCTATTTCCAGTCGCACCTGCTTGAGCCACACCCCGCAAAGCCCCCCAAACTAGCACATCTCCATCGGCAATGATGCTGCTACCGGGATTGACATCTCCTAAGACAATCACGGTTCCCGGATGGCGAACTTCCATGCCCGATCGCAGTGTCGATTGGATGTACAATGGCTCAGCCAAAGCCTGACCGGCTGGGTCTGATGACTGAAGCGTGAGTTGCCCCACGGGTGCTTGTTGTTCTACCGACAGCCCGGCGGTCGCAGCGGCTACAGCCGTTTGACGACGGCTAGTATAGACCCGTTTCAGTTGCAGTTGCACCTCTGCCAAAGCATTCACAATATCCTGTAACTGTCTGCCGTCCAACAAGCGATCGCGAGCCATCAGATGAACAGGAGTATTGGGTTGCCAAAAGCGCTCCCCTGCTCCCAGTCGATTTTTGAATTGAAACCAAAGATCAGCCCAGGTCAGAGCCGACGGTGTATCGACCTCTGGTGGCAACAACAGCAACAGCCGCCCATCTTCGCCTTTAAAGCGAACTTGTGGAACGGCAGCCCCTCCTTCGTCTGGAGATGACGACATGGGGGGTATTGAAGCAGATACGGGAAGTTCAGAGTTCATGCAAGACAAGCTTTAAAGTCGTTTTGAGACAGTACAAAGACTAGCAAGAACCAAATTAACTTTCCATGGTAGTCGCCTAGTTACAATCAAACACAGGTTCATCGTAAAACTTTAGCCATACTCTGTGGCAACCAATGCCATCGAGCCTCGATCGCCAACATTTCCAGCCATGTAAGGTCAGCCAGATTTGCTGAACCCTTTGCCCCGCTGTCAATTTTAGTCCTCACCCTCAATCCCTTTCCCACGTTGAGAGCGGAACTTCAATCTGGCTCCCCGTTGCCCAAAAAGGGATAGGGATGAGGGTGGTTCAGGATATGAGTGTTCGGGCTATTGCATTAAATAAAGTTGCCATCAAAAGTAAAGAGCTAAATTCCCCCCTCAACTAGATGAAGATGGCAAAATAGGGGTATTACAACAATCCAAATCCTGGATATCAGCGAGGCAACTAACTCTTCTCTTGAAAGCTCGTTACATCGGAATCTGCGCCAACTGGGGCGACAAGCGCATCTGCATCCGTGTATGATGAGTTACATTAATAAATATTAAGAAGTTAAGAATTTGCCCCTGAGATTGGAAACGTTTAGGAGGAACAACCTCGGTGAATAACAAGCGGTGGAGAAACGCGGGACTGTATGCCCTCTTGGTAGTGGTTGTCATCTTTTTGGCAACTGCTTTGCTGGATAAGCCATCTCAAAATGCAACGTTATGGCGTTACAGCGAGTTCATTGACCGAGTGGAGACAAACCAAGTTGCGAAGGTCATTGTGAGTGCCGATCGGACGCGGGCGCAGGTTACAACTAACGATGGGCAACGGGCACTTGTCAATCTACCCAATGATCCAGAACTGCTGAACATTTTGCAGGAGAATGAGGTCGATATCTCAGTTTCTCCCCAAGCGGACGATAACGTTTGGGCCAGAGTATTAAGTACGCTCCTCATTCCTTTCTTGCTATTAGTAGTGCTATTTTTCGTGCTACGCCGCGCTCAGAATGGCCCGGGTAGCCAAGCCATGAACTTTGGTAAGTCAAGAGCCAGAGTTCAGATGGAGCCACAGACCCAGGTGACGTTTAATGACGTAGCGGGAATTGATCAGGCTAAGCTGGAACTGGCCGAAGTGGTCGATTTCTTGAAGAATGCCGATCGCTTTACCGCTGTGGGAGCCAAAATTCCTAAAGGGGTTCTCCTCGTTGGGCCACCGGGAACGGGTAAAACGCTGCTGGCTAAGGCTGTTGCAGGCGAAGCGGGGGTGCCCTTCTTCAGTATTTCTGGCTCTGAATTTGTGGAAATGTTTGTGGGTGTTGGTGCGTCTCGCGTCCGTGATTTGTTTGAGCAGGCGAAAGCCAATGCCCCCTGCATTGTGTTTATCGATGAAATTGATGCAGTCGGTCGGCAACGCGGGGCGGGGCTTGGCGGCGGCAACGACGAGCGCGAACAAACCCTAAACCAGTTACTCACTGAGATGGATGGGTTTGAGGGTAATACGGGTATCATCATCATTGCGGCTACGAACCGTCCCGATGTACTAGATGCTGCACTGCTACGTCCGGGTCGCTTCGATCGCCAAGTGGTGGTCGATCGCCCTGACTATGCCGGTCGCTTGGAGATTC
Source organism: Thermocoleostomius sinensis A174 (assembly GCF_026802175.1). Classification (NCBI taxonomy): domain Bacteria; kingdom Bacillati; phylum Cyanobacteriota; class Cyanophyceae; order Oculatellales; family Oculatellaceae; genus Thermocoleostomius; species Thermocoleostomius sinensis. Next base: position 2,066,176 of record NZ_CP113797.1, read on the forward strand.
TTAACGTCCATGCACGCGGCAAAACGCTGTCGAAAGATGTGGATCTCGAGAAAATTGCCCGTCGTACCCCTGGTTTTACAGGCGCTGACTTGTCTAATTTGCTCAACGAAGCGGCGATTTTGGCGGCCCGTCGTAATCTGACTGAAATTTCGATGGATGAAGTCAACGATGCCATCGATCGGGTATTGGCAGGGCCAGAGAAGAAAGATCGCGTAATGAGCGAAAAGCGCAAACAGTTGGTAGCGTTCCACGAGGCCGGTCACGCACTAGTTGGTGCTCTCATGCCAGACTATGACCCAGTGCAAAAGATTAGCATTATTCCGCGTGGTCGGGCAGGGGGGTTAACTTGGTTTACTCCCAGCGAAGACCGGATGGATTCTGGGCTTTACTCCCGCTCCTACTTACAAAACCAGATGGCTGTAGCCTTGGGTGGCCGCCTAGCTGAAGAAATTGTCTTTGGTGAAGAAGAAGTGACAACGGGTGCATCCAATGATCTTCAACAAGTGGCGCGGGTGGCCCGTCAGATGGTGACACGCTTTGGCATGAGCGATCGCCTTGGTCCGGTGGCACTGGGTCGTTCGCAAGGTGGAATGTTCTTGGGCCGCGATATCATGGCAGAACGTGACTTCTCGGAAGAAACTGCGGCAGCGATCGATGACGAGGTTCGCAATTTAGTGGATCAAGCCTATCGTCGGGCGAAGATGGTGCTCATGGAGAATCGCGAAATTCTTGATAAACTTGCAGAAATGTTGATCGAACGCGAAACGGTAGATGCTGAGGAACTGCAAGAACTGTTAGCCAACAGTAACGTCAAGATTGCTTCGATTGCTTAAAGTCCCTCGAATTGTCCCGTAATTTAGATGCAAGGGCGGCTTGTGACCGCCCTTTTTATGTATGAGCCTTAGTTGGCCCTAGGGAGGGAATCCACACCTGAAGTTTAAGGGTTTCTTCTAACCGGAACGCCGATCGCCGCCGCTACAATGTGAATAAAAATTAAATTATTTTGAGGCTGAGGTGTCAGCAAAGCGACTGGCAGTTTTTGGTTCATCATTCACCTAAAGTCGCCTATACTAAGGAACTATTGACTATGAATCAAGCTAAAACACTGGCCCTACTGGCATTATTGAGTGGGATATTAGTTGCCATTGGCTATGCAATTGGAGGCTCAACTGGGGCACTGATTGGATTAATCATTGCAGCCGTAACCAATTTCTTCTCCTGGTATTCGTCTGACAAAATTGCGCTCGCTGCCTATCGTGCCCAGCCGCTGAGTCGGCAACAAGCTCCAGGACTGTATCAAATGGTTGAGCGCTTGTGCCAACGGGCAGATCTACCGATGCCAAGGCTATTCGTGATTCCTAGTCAAGGGGCGAATGCATTTGCCACAGGGCGCGATCCTAAGCACGCAGCGGTTGCCGTCACGCAAGGGATTGTTAACCTACTGTCAGATGAAGAGTTGGAAGGGGTTATTGCCCATGAATTAACTCATATTCGCAATCGAGATACCTTAACGCAGGCAGTGGCCGCAACGATCGCAGGAGCGATCTCTTACATGGCTCAAATGTTGCAATATAGCCTTTGGTTCGGTGGTGCTCGCAACCGGGAGGGTGGCAATCCGATTGGTATGCTTGTTGCCATTTTTCTGGCCCCCTTGGCTGCCACCGTTGTCCAGATGGCTATTTCGAGAACTCGCGAATTTGAAGCAGATGCCGGAGCGGCCCGCATTACTGGCAACCCACGAGCGCTGGCCAGTGCGTTACAAAAACTGGACGCTACAGCTCGCCGCCTGCCTTTGCAAGCGAATCCTTCGTTTGAACCGCTGCTAATTATCAATTCCATTTCAGGTCAGTTTCTGGGCAGCTTGTTCTCAACCCATCCTCCTACTCAAGCTCGTATTCAAAATCTTTTGCAAGTTGAGCAAGAATTAGCAGGGCGATCAGGTGTGCGTCGCAAGATTGGATTCTAGGTTGGGTTGAGTATGCAAACGGATTTCTAGTGTCGTCAAACATGATGGAGGCATTTGCATGAGTTCTGAGTTTAATACTTCCGAAAATTCCCCGTCTGATACCTCTGCAATCGTGGAAGTTAACCAAACCGATGCCTTGATTGAATCGGAACTAGCAGGGGAGTCAGATGAAATTAAGCGCGAGACAAAAGCGTTGATTGATGCCATCCGGCAACGGGCCCAAACTGAAGCGCAAACCGCAGGTGAATTTACTCGCGAGACGTATCTGAGGCTAATTCGTCAAGCGCGAGAATCGATCGAACACAATAAGCTGTTTGATCCAGATCAAATTGAACGATCGGCTGAAACACTGAAATTAGAAGCAGAGAAAAACTGGAATGCGCTGGTACAAGAAGTCACCGAGATCAGCGATCGATTATCAGAAGCTGCCAAAGCGGCTTGGGAGAAGCTAACGGCTCCCAAATAACACTCCCAAATAACAATTCATTCCTTGTTATCAATGGATTGAAGCTGAGGCATAATGGTCAAACTGAGCCTTCAGCTTTTTTATTGTGAACACCTGCGATCGGCAGTATCGCGCAACTGCTCCGTTCTGGTTACGGCAACTGACCATTGGATTCCTGGTTTTAGGAATCTTTTTTCGCACATACAATCTCGGCGATCGTCCCTACTGGGTGGATGAAGTTACCACATCCATTCGGGTAGCAGGCTACACCAAGCAACAGGTGATCGCGCAACTGGCAGACGGACACGTGCGCACTGTGGCCGATCTCCAACGCTATCAACGGCTTGATCCAAATAAAGATTGGTCTGATACCTGGGCGGCTTTGATTCGCAGTCCTGAACATGCTCCTCTTTACTTCCTGTTGGCTCGGCTTTGGTCTCAAATCTTTGGCTTGTCGGTTGTGGCGATGCGATCGCTTTCAGTGCTGTTGAGTGGAATATCCCTATGGTTGATGGGGAGATTCGGACAGGCATTGTTTACATCAGCTAGCACGACCCAACTGGTTGTGTGTTTGTTTTCAGTGTCCCCTTTTTTTATAGCCTATGCGCAAGAAGCCCGTCCCTACAGTTTGTGGGTGTTGGTATTACTGAGTCAATGCATTCTGCTGCTGCGGGCTGTGCGCTTTTCCGATCGGTTGAGTTGGCTAAGCTATGGTCTCAGTGCAGTGGTGGGGCTTTATACTTCACTGCTGACTGGGCTGGTGCTGGTAGGACATGGCGTGTATGTGGCGTGGTTGGCAGGCTGGCAATTGACCCGAACTCTGCGCTGGTTTCTGTTGATATTGACCGCAACGATGCTGTTATTTTTGCCGTGGTTGTGGGTGATTGTCCAACACTGGCGATCGCTGCAAGCAAACACTACTTGGATGCGAGAACCAATCAATCCCTTAGTACGGGTAGCAGTTTGGTTATACAGTCTCGCTCTTGTGGTATTAGATGTTCCGCTTTCTACCTCATTTGGTGTTGATACAATTGTTCAGACTTTGGCTGCCATTTTGATTCTTGGATTAATCAGCTTTGGCATCTATCATCTTTATGCCCATGGTTCCAAGCAAGTGAGCTTATTTGTGCTAACGACGTTCACATCGGTTCCATTGGCATTAATTGCAATTGATAGCTTAGTGAATGGACAAGCAGCAGCTACTCCACGGTATTTAATTCCTTCCCAATTAGCAGGATTATGGGCAATGGCCGCTTGGTTGGAAAACGATCGCCATCCAGAAGCGGCCCGATCGGCGAAGGAGGCTAGTCTTCGACAAAGAATTATCAGACGATTTCTTATCGCCTTAATGTTTACTATTAGTATCTATTCCTGTATCAACAACTTAGACCGCTCGCCGGACTACCTGAAAGGACAGAATTGGAATAATGCAGCCATCGCAGCCATTATCCACCAAGCGCAACCTGTGCAACTTTTAGCAGAAGCAGAAACCACGATCGATCTAGTATCGTTGAGTCATAATTTGGTTCCATCGATCGACATCCAAATCTTGCCTTCAGTAGAATGGCTATTCACCCATTCGATTCAACCAGAAACCTGCCGAAGCTTACTTCTGATCAACCCTTCAGACCCACTGAAGCAAACGCTACAACACCAAGATTGGAGCTTAGATAAGCAGTATCAATCGCCTGCAAAGCTGTTCCATCCAACTGAGTTTACCTTGTGGCGACTTAGCTATCCTCAGACAGATTGTCGAACCGGTTCTCAGTGATCTTCTATCGCAGTAATCTTCTATCGCAACAGTCGCAGGCCGCTAAGCGTCACCAAGACGGTTGAGCCTTCGTGCCCAATCACGCCCAATGGTAAATTGATGCCACCGACAAAATTGGCGACGATCAGCACGGCAATGAAGCTGAGGGCAAAGACAATGTTTTGTTTCACAATGCGTTGCGATCGCTTACCTAGTTGCACCGCCGCCGCAATTCGTTCGAGGCGATCGGACATCAGCACAATATCAGCCGTTTCTAGGGCCACATCACTGCCCGCTACGCCCATGGCAATCCCCACCGAGGCTTGGGCCAACGCAGGTGCATCGTTGATGCCATCCCCCACCATCGCCACCGCGCCATATTGTTGCTGAAGTTGGCGGATTAGAGACAGTTTGTCTTCCGGCAACAGATTGGCATACACGCGATCGATCCCTACGGTTGCTGCCACGCTATCTGCCGTTGCCTGATTATCTCCAGTCAGCATGATTGGCACAAGCCCAAGCGTTTTTAAGTGCGTAATGGTTCCGGTGGCTTCCGGTCGCACCCGATCGGCAATGGCAATTAGCCCCAATATCTGATCTGCTTGCGCCACCCACACGACGGTTTTTCCTGCCTGCTGCAATTGCTCGCTTCGAGCTTGCAACGTTGGGGGACAGGCTGAATTGTATGCCTGCACAAATTGCCACTGCCCTACCGCTGTCGGTTGGCGATCGAGCCATCCCAAAATCCCCTGACCGGGAAAAGCCTGAATAGTGGTTGGGGTATCGAGCTTGGTTAACACGGTGTCTGGAGACGAGAGTTGTTCCTCAAGCTGGGTTTGAGCCGCCGTCACGATCGCCTGCCCGATCGGGTGTTCTGAATAGGCTTCCAGCTTGGCTGCGACTTGCAACACTTGACATTCCGAGTAGCCAGGGGCAGGAATCACCTGATCCACATCCGGTTGTCCGGTGGTCAGGGTTCCAGTTTTATCGAAGGCGATCGCCTTGATTCGGCCAATTTGCTCTAATTGCGCTCCGTTTTTAAACAAAATGCCTTGTTTGGCTCCATTGGCTATTCCTGAAAGCAGCGTGGGCATAATGGCTGCCATCAAGGCACAGGGCGAGGCCACTACCAAAAAAATCAGGGCGCGATAGATCGTTGTTTCCCAATTCCAGTTCCCCAGCAGCGGCGGCAATACGGCCAATAGGATGCCTACGATAACAACGACGCGAGCATAGCCGCGTTCAAATCGCTCGATGAATTGCTGTGAGGGGGGCGTTTCGGTTTTAGCTTGCTCTACTAAGCGAATCACTCGTTGAATCAGGCTACTTTCTGGCGGCTGATGCAGCGTTAGTTTGAGGGCACCGTTGCCGTTCAATGTGCCGGCAAAGACTTCATCGCCGATCGTCTTTTCGACAGGAATAGATTCCCCGGTAATGGCGGCTTGGTTGAGAGTGCTATAGCCTTCGCTGATGTGGGCATCGGTTGGAATCAATTCGCCTGGTCGTACCAAAATGGTGTCACCTACTTGCAATTGGGCAATCGGTACCTCTTGCGTTTGTCCATTCGGTTGGAGTAACCGCGCCGTATCAGGTGTTAAACTCATCAACCCGCGGATACTACGATCGGTCCGCTGCATGGCATAGCCTTCTAAGGCTCCGCTGATGGCAAAAATTAAAATCAGCACTGCTCCGTCAATGATCAAAAAATACTCCTGCCGCCACACCCCCAGTCCAGCGGCTCCCAAAGCAGCTACAATCATCAACAAATCTACATCCAGTTCTTGTTCCTGAACTAGCGTTGTTACTCCTGCTCGCGCACTGTCATAGCCTCCAATCACATATGCTGCCGCCAGAATGAGCAACGCTAGCCCGATCCAGTTGGCATATAGCGCCAGCCACCCGAAAGCCACCAAGACAGCACACAAGATGGCTGCCAGCGCATCGGTATGATTCGTTGCAAATACTCTGAAGCGAGAGAGAGTCATGAGCCATATAAATGCAATCAACTCTCTTACGCTAAACCTTGACATTAATGTTAAGGTCAAGCAATCAGGACAGGAGAATCATGAACGGATTAACCATTACGCAACTGACACAAGCAGTGGGTAACGTCACGCCTCGAATGGTGCGGCACTATCACCAGTTGGGGTTGATGCCCCAACCTAATCGATCGGACAGTAACTACCGTTTATATTCCCAGCAAGATGTGCAACGGCTGAAGCGAATTGTGGCCTTGAAACAGCAAGGGTTTCAACTATCGCACATTCGCAAATTGTTAGAGGCGGATGCCGAAATTGAACCGACTCAACAGTTAATGGATCAGTTACAGCAACAATATCGCACGGTGATTCAACAGATGACTCATCTACGCCAAACGGCAGCCGCCTTGGAAGGACTGTTGGGGCGCGATCGATCGTGTCAAACCGTACAAGCAGAAGCCATTGCTCAGCTAAAACAATTGGAAGTGGAAACGCAAGCAGGTCTAGAGGAACTATGGAATGGCTTGGATGCGCAGGTGCATCAGCATCCTGAACAATTTCAGGAGTCATTGCAGCGGCTCTTGCCTCTGAGTCGATCGGACATTGAAACCGATTTGTTGGCAAACTTGGTGCTGGCCTGTGGTGATGTTAGTTTGGTGTCGTTTGTGCGGCTGAGTCGCGAACCAGAACGCCATGCCATTGCGGCTGCCCGATCGGCGCTCAAAGCAGGCTGTTCAATCATTGTAGACAGCGCGATAGTAGCCAGTGCCCTCGATCAAACTCGTCTAGCCCATCTAGGCTGCACCGTCACAGCGCTGATCAATAATCCTCACATCCACAGCGCAGACGAGGCAGAACAGGCGTTTTGGCACGATGTCACGCTGAAACAACAGCTTCGGCAGCTTGCCAATGGAGCAATCGTGATCATTGGTTATGCTCCTTCGGTTCTTTTAGCGACCTGTGAAGCTATTACTCACCAAATTCAGCCTGCTTTAGTTATTGGCATGCCGATCGGCTTTAGTCATGCTCCTGCGGCAAAGCGTCAACTAATGCGACTGCCAGTTCCTTACATCACGATCGAAGGGACGATGGGCGGTGGGCTATTGGCGGCTGTGGCCTTGAATGCACTAGTACAGTCCTTGATGGAGAAACCTGATTGTCATTGTTATTTAAGCTGATTGCCCTCAATTAGTTTCTCTCTAGTCTGCATCCGAGGCAGGTCGATCGCGTTCTTCTCCGGTGGCTAAAATCTGAAAAACTGTCCAACCAATGCGAGCAATTAAAAAGACAGCGGCAATCAGAATCAGAGGAGCAAGAGCAGAAAAAGGCGCAACCAGCAGCAGGAGCAATAATCCCAGCAGGGCGATCGTTGTAATGGAGTTTCGCATGACCAGATTTTCCAACGCTTTTTTCAGCCTAAACAGTGGAAATTACACTGACCTCCTACTTAGGGACTGTTTTAAGTGGCTATTTGGGTAACGACTGGCTTGATCACTTGAACGGTTTTATCAAGATGATAGATTGAAGACAACATGAATTTGATGAATTTGTCTACATCACAAACTGTAACGGCTTCCGAATAGAAGCTTAAACTTGGCGGTGGTCTTGAAAGGGCATGGTAACGTGAAAATGACAATAGGATTCTGCTGTTGATTGAAGCTTGCAGGAGGCTTTACTTATGGTTCAAACTCCACCCCCTCCCTCGATAACACCGCGTCAGATGAACTTGTTGCGCATTGTGACGGCTATGGCGTGGTCGGACGGAGAATTGGCGCAGGAAGAAGTAGATGTGATGCTCGATCGCTTCAGTGGATTGTTTGCAACCGAAGCCACCCAGCAACAACAGTTACGCCAAGAACTGCGCGATTATATGATGCAGAACATCCCGCTAGAGGAATTAACCGCTAAGCTGCAAACTCAAGAAGAGCGAGAACTAGTGCTGCGTTTAGGCTATGAGGTGATTTGCTCGAGCGCTCGCACTCCTGACGAAGACAATATTAATGATGAAGAAGCGGCTGCCTATCAAAAACTGGTAGATTTGCTAGGGCTATCTCCTGAAACCGCCCAGCGAGTGATTGCTGAAGCAGAAGAAATCCTCAACACGGATGAGAACCTCATCGATAGCCTAACTCGGCAGTTACAGCAGTTCATGCAATAGCAAAATCAGCGCCACTACAGCGCCACTAAATGACAGATTAGTCAGAAGTGTTGAGGAAAAGGTGAGAGTCTATGCTGCTGGTTCATAATTGGATTGGCAGCCCTCGATTAACTCTCGATTAACTATTGAGTTAAATCGGCAAATATTGCGACTCTGTGCTCGCTACGTTGGTTAATGATTTGTCTTGGCATAGCTGAATTGCGATACGAATCTGACTTGCCCTTCACTCTAACCCTCTCTCAATAAGGCGAGGCAGCGATCCGGTTCTCTTCTGCCGGAGGAGAAGGGTTGGGGATGAGGGCAACTCCAACGTGAATTCGGCCACGCCTCTGTTTGAAATTGACCTCTTTAGTTGACCTCTGTCTCACTTAGATGATGTTTGTTAGACGCGAGTTAAATATTTGCCAGAATTTAAGCGATCGGGTTTAACCGTTTAACTTAACAATAACCTTAACAATAGTCCATACAAATGAAGACCATCAAGAACATTTATGTTAATCTATATCACACTTCACCAAGGTTAAAAAACGTCGTTAATAAGTTTGAGTAATGTCAAGTGATGGACTTTCTCATTCCCATTTTCAACACCATCGTCATTGCCGTGGCTGTCATTTTGCTGATGGTGGGATTGATGTCGGCTCCGTGGCCAGTGCTGCTATCCATTCTGGCGATCGGAATTTGGCTGAGTAAATGGCTAATTCGGCAGAGTCAACTGCAAGACACGCTGGATGATTTGGAAGGATTCGATCCAGCCCCATTCAACCCATCTCAGCCGTTAGCAGATGCAGATGTAGAAGTGTCATTGCCTTCTAGTGCAGAGTCGATTGACACCACGACTCTATCCTATCGAGGTGCAAGCTACAGCCCATCTCAGAATCGATCGGCAACGACGGCTCAAGACGGCGAGAATAAAGATGCGCCTGAGACAGTGCGTTCTGGCAAGTATCGCGGTGGGGTTTGGACAGCCTGAGACAAGCTGTAGGGCTTATGAGGCTGATGTGTTGCTGTCACCTACCTCACGGGTATATTCGTCTGTTTTGCCATTGTTCGATCGGGTTCAGTTTCTCTAGCGGACAACGGCACAAATACTTGCAGCCGTTGGGTGTTGATGGTGACTTGTACCCGAGTGTGAATGGGTAACCTCAAACTCGCAGCGGTTCTTGCTACTAGTTCCTGTCCAGCCGAGGTTTGTAACCAGTAGCGATATTCGCGGCCCAAAAACTGCCGATCGCGGACAATAATGTCGCTAGTTTCGTCCGCCTCCAGGCTCAAATCTTCTTGTCTCACCATGAGTTCAACCTGCTCAAGCTGATCTTTCGAGCGATTACTCTGCGCTTCGATGGCATCGACGGCCGTCAGAGTCACTGGAATTTTACCAAGTACCGTTTGCCAGACCTGGTCTTGACGACAGGCTGACAAGAAATTGGCTTGCGTTACAAACTCTGCCACGAATCGCGAGGCAGGCTGTCGATAAATCGCTTCGGGAGTGTCCAGTTGCTCTAGTTGACCGTGCCGCATCACCGCGACTCGATCGGCGATTGACAATGCCTCTTCTTGGTCATGGGTGACAAAAATAGCAGAGGTTCCTGCCGCTTTCAAAATCTCTCGCAGTTCTTGCCGCAGCCGTAGCCGCACCTGCACATCAAGGTTGCTTAGCGGTTCATCGAGCAACACCAAAAATGGATAGGGAGCCAAAGCCCGTGCTAGGGCCACCCGCTGTTGCTGTCCTCCTGACAGTTGATGAGGATATCGCTGTTCCATGCCTTGTAGACCGACGAGGGCGATCGCCTCTTGCACTCGTTGGCTGACAGTTGACCCAGGTTTTTGACGCAACCCAAACGCGATGTTTTGCTGAACGGTTAGGTGTGGAAACAAGGCATAATCTTGAAACACCATCCCCACGCCACGTTTTTCGGGAGCGACCCAAGTCCCATTTCCAGCTACAATTTGTTCGGCAATAGTGATTGAGCCGCTTTGAGGTTGCTCAAATCCAGCAATTAAGCGCAGCAGGGTCGTTTTGCCACAGCCTGATGGCCCTAGTAGTGCCAGCAAATCTCCCTGTTGCAGGGTAAAGCTTACCGATGAGACTGCCGGACTTGCCGCAGAGGAAAATTGCTTGGTAATAGCATCTAAGCACAGAACGGCGGCTGATTCTTGAGAACTTGGATCTGTCATTGATTGAATGAAATGAGTGGGTTGAAGTAGAGGGTGGATTGGAATAGATCAATGTCAAAATAAATATCGCTAAGCGGGCGATGTTCACCATCTCGTTTTATAGTTTAAAGGCATTTGCAACTCATTCTCATTAAGCAACTTGATGCAGTTTATTTAGTTTAGAAGTGATTTCGCGTGTCAAAAGTATTGTCCCCTTCTCCTCAAGCGATCGGTTCGCGATCTGCGTTGCAATCAGTCTTGTCCAACCTTGGGCTGAATGGTTGGAGCCTACTGGTGATGGTGATTGCGGGGTTAATTACCATCCCTATTCTGGTGATTCTTAGCAGTGTGTTTTTGGGCCCTAGCGATGCTTGGAGTCATTTGGCTTCTACAGTTTTGCCTCGTTACATTACTAGCTCTCTTTGGTTAATGCTAGGGGTAGGAGTGGGTGCGCTATTGATTGGCGTCAGCACGGCCTGGCTAGTAACAATGTGCCGGTTTCCGGGGGTTCGATGCTTTGAGTGGTCGTTGCTATTGCCATTAGCAGTTCCCGCTTATTTATTGGGCTATGTTTATACTGAACTGCTGGAATTTTATGGCCCAGTGCAAACCAGCCTACGATCGATTTTTGGCTGGACACAGGTGAGCGATTACTGGTTTCCCCCAATCCGCTCAATTGGGGGTGCCATTGCCATGCTCAGCTTGGTGCTCTATCCCTACGTGTATTTGCTGGTGCGGGTAGGGTTTCTGGAGCAATCCGTTTGCATGTCCGAGGCTAGTCGATCGCTGGGCTGTGGGCCATGGCGTAGTTTTTTTAAGGTGGCATTGCCTTTGGCTCGACCTGCAATTGCAACGGGGGTAGCGCTGGCTTTAATGGAAACGCTGAACGATTTCGGCACGGTGCAATATTTTGCGGTGGATACGTTTACAGTCGGCATTTACCGCACATGGTTTGGCATGGGCGATCGAACGGCGGCGTCCCAACTGTCGGCGTTGCTATTGGGGTTTGTGTTGCTGTTGCTGTTGCTAGAACGTTGGTCGCGATGGCAAGCCCAATACTATCAAGCCACAAGTCGCTATCAGCAAGCATCTCCCTATTGCTTGACGGGTTGGCGAGCCGGGTTGGCCGGGTTGGTCTGTTTTTTGCCAATCGGGTTGGGGTTTCTAGTTCCAGCTGGAGTACTGCTACGGATGGCTTTCTCGAATGTCACCCGCAATTTCAGTCAGCAGTTTTGGCAACTGGCAAGTCACAGTTTTATTTTGTCGAGTGTAACGGCGATCGTGGGTGTGGTGCTGGCTCTAATCATGGCTTATGGTCTGCGGTTGCGCCCTAGCCCCATAATGTCTTTAGCGACTCGTGTGGCGTCAATGGGCTATGCGATTCCAGGTACTGTAATTGCTGTGGGGGTGCTGGTTCCGGCGGGTCGGTTTGATAATGCTGTTGACGCTTGGATGCGATCGACGGTTGGTATTTCTACCGGATTGTTACTCAGTGGTTCGATTGCAATTTTGGTTTTTGCTTACTTGGTGCGGTTTTTGGCAGTTTCGTTGGGAACGGTTGAATCCAGCTTGGGACGAATTAAACCTAGCTTGGACGATGCTGCCCGATCGTTGGGGCACAATTCCACCAGTACCCTGCTGCGAATTCACGCACCATTGATTGGTGGGGGGTTGCTGACGGCGGCAATCTTGTTGTTTGTGGATGTGATGAAAGAACTGCCCGCTACTTTAATTGTGCGCCCCTTTAACTTTGATACGCTGGCGGTGGAAGTGTACCGTCTGGCTTCAGATGAACGTTTGGCCGAAGCAGCCGCCCCAGCATTGGCGATCGTAGCGGTAGGAATTTTGCCAGTAATGGTCTTGAGTTGGCAAATTACCCGGTTTCGGCAAAGTCAATAGCGGTTGGAGTGAGCCGGGTAGATAGGTAGATGGGTGCTTGGTTATCCGTTGTGTTGATTTTTTGAAACCGAGTTATGAAACAATACGCATGTGTCATGAGTCTTGTAGCGGGGGTTGTTTGCGTTAGTGCAATTGGTTGCACCCCCCAAACAATCGATCCTCAGCAACAGGTTTTACAAGAAAAAGACTGTGCCAATTGTGTGCTGCAAGGGGCTGAACTTAGCCAAAAAGACTTGAAATCGGCCCAATTGAACGGGGCCGATTTAAGCCAAGCTAATTTGGAACAAACAGATTTAAGCGGGGCATTTTTAGATAGTGCCAATCTCAGCGAGTCCAACCTGAGTCAAGCAAACTTAACTGGCGCTGGGCTGTCGTCTGCGAACCTCAGTAATGCAAATTTACAAGCGGCCAACCTCCAAGGAGCCTACCTCAGAAATGCCGATTTGAGTGGAGCAGATTTAACCAACGCCAACTTGGAAAATGCTGATCTCAGCGGCACGAATCTCGATCAAGCAACGCTAGACGGAGCTAATTTACAGGGAGCTATCTTACCGGATGGCAGCGTGCAAAATTAACCCGACTGCGATCGCGCTAATTACACACCTTCACCGCCTTCACCGCCTTCACCGCCTTCGCCCCCTTCGCCCCCTTCACCGCCCATTGGTTCAGTCAAGACAGGTTCGGTTACTGGCTCATAAATGGTATAGCTTTCAATGTCTCCGGTGGGAGAGGTTGGAGGAATGACTTCACTGCCTCTGGGCACAAAGATCAGGATGTCGCTCTCGTCAGAAGCGTCGCTTGGTGGCGGCGTCACGGGGGCTGTTTCTGTTCTCCCTTGCCCTCCAGAAGCGGGGGTCACAGGGGTTGTCCCTTCGCCGCCTTCGCCACCTTCACTTCCCTCCCCGCCTGGTTGTTGGGTATACAGTTGAGGGGTGGAAGCAGGGGAGACGAACTCAGGGGATGCAATCGCCCCACCTACGCCTGTTAGCACAAATGTCCCCACGCCAAACCAAAGTTTGATGGTTTTGTCCATGTTGCAAGTTCCTCAAGTTTCTAAGGTAAACATTCACAATCAACTCACGTTGCCGGTCTTGGTAGTATTCCTATTGATGTAGGAATCCTTGCTAAACATCGATCTGCTCTTCGTGCTGCAAGTTTAACCGTTCATACTAGTTGTTGCTGTCTGGATGATGCTATTTCATACGATTTTCTGCCATCAATTCATACGATCGATTGACAGTAGCTATTTACTTTACCACATCCTTGATTCTTTCAAACTCAGTTTCATTTGCATTCTGGTTTACAGTTTTTATTTAATCCCTATGCACGGAAATAAAGGTTGCCGTTTATGATTCTTTGTATTGGTAACGTTTTAACGCCTGACGAGTTGAAAACAATCGGTTCTGCTTTAAACGCAACCGAGTTTGTGGATGGTCAAGCCACTGCGGGATGGCACGCCAAGCTAGTTAAGCAAAACCTGCAAGCCAAAGCCGATGCTCTCCCGCTTCAGGAAGCCCAATCGATTGTCCAAACAGCACTTCATCGGAATGCACTATTTCAGATGGCGGTACGACCCAAGGCGATGCGACCGCTTCTATTTAATCGCTATGACACTGGCATGTTCTATGGTTCTCATATTGATAATGCCATCATGGGCGATCGAAATCAGGTACGATCGGATGTTTCAATGACCCTATTTCTCAGTTCCCCGAGCACCTATGCAGGTGGAGAGTTAGTCATTGAAGATACTCAAGGCAGCCATGCTTTCAAACTTGATGCAGGTTCAATGATTGTGTATCCGTCGTCTACTCTACATCGAGTTGAACCTGTGACTCAAGGTATTCGCTTAGCTGTTGTCACCTGGATTCAAAGCTTCATTCGCGATGCCAGCGATCGGGAACTCTTATTTGATTTAGATACGGCTCGCCAAGCTATTTTTCAACAGCAGGGCAAAACCCAAACCTTTGACCTCCTGACCAAAGTTCACGCCAATCTCATACGCAAATGGGCAGAGCTATGACAAGGCAAACGAATCTAGGGATAAAGGTAAAACATAGGGTAGCAGCGTGTAAGACTTCAGAAAATGGCAATTGCTAATGAGTCACTGAGTTATCACCAAATCCCAATTACCCATCAGCAATTACCATCATTCTTGAGTCACTACAACTGCTAGCTTCAGCCTTTGTCCATCCTTACGGCCAACCAACTCGATCCATAATTCGTAATGCTTCTTCGTTGTTACGCCCAAAGACCGACGCATTCAAGCTGTCTTCTTTAAATTCACCGAAGCTAGCCAGGATCGGATCAAGTTCTACGCCTCGCACAACTGGATATTCGTTATTGCCTTGGGCAAAAATTTCTTGCGATTCGGTGCTAACCAAGTGCTCCAGGAAGCGAACGGCTGCTTCTTTGTTGGGGGCGGTTCTGAGAACGCCAGCACCGCTGATGTTAACATGGGTGCCTCGATCGCGCTGGTTTGGGAAGAAAACCCCAATTCGTTCGGCGGCTTCGCGTTCGGTTGGGTCTTCGGACTTTAACATCCGGACTAGATAGTAGGTATTGGAAATCGCCAACGATCCTACGCCAGCCGCACAGGCTTGAATTTGGCTTGTGTCCCCTCCCTCGGGCGGACGAGCAAAGTTAGCCACTATACCACGTGCCCACTCTTCGGTTGCTTCAGGGCCATTAGCTTCCAATATCGAGCCTACTAACGACTGGTTATAGACATGGGTAGACGATCGCACTAGAAGTTGTCCTCGCCATTTGGGATCAGCAAGGGCTTCATAGGTAGATAGCTCGGCTGGATTGACCTTGGTGCGGTCATACATAATCACTCGCGCCCGCTTAGAAAGCCCATACCAAAGCCCTTGCGGATGGCGAAGATTTTCGGGAACGGCTTCTTGCAGAGTGGCAGAAGTGACTGGTTCGAATAAACCATCCTGCTCAGCGCGCCATAAGCGACCTGCATCTACCGTAATCAATACATCAGCAGGACTGTTGCTGCCTTCGCTTTTGATTCGTTCGATTAACGGATCAGCTTCCGCTTCAATCAAGTTGATTTGAGTTCCGGTTGCATCTGTAAAGCTTTGGTAGAGTTCATTGTCGGTGTCATAATGGCGGGCTGAATAAAGGTTTAAAGTGCCGCCTGCTTGCGCTAGTTGTGTCGGGGGCTGTTGGGCCCGAGTCGATCGGGTTGTCGATGGCCCAATGATGACAGCGGTGATAGCCGCACCAGCAAACAAAAAGGTGCGTCGAGTCATCGTTCTCATAGTCACATCCTCTCCTAAGAGCTTAAAATTCAGCGGTTCATTAACACGACTGCTGAAACCTTATTTTAAGCTTATTGCAAGTCATTCTTATATGGAAGTTTATTTTTTTAGATTTCTAAGCCTGTTTCTTGTGAAGCTCACTTCTAACAGCCAGCGATATTGCGGACTCTACAGGTTGATTTAGCTCGTTTCAACCTTGATCAGGTCAAGGCTTATTGAAAAAAATTGACACTCGTGCTTAACCAGATTCAAAGCTAGCGACGATCGCTTCATGACTAGTCATGACCAACAGTTGTTCAAATGGTTGTTGAGCATTTATACTTAATACAAAACAACGTGATAGGGTAATCATCGATTTTGATTGAATGGCTTCACCCAAGCTCACAACCTGAGCTAGTTCGGACACTGCTAATGGGGCTAGCAGTTGTACCAATCTGCTTTAGAACAAGTAGACAGGTTCAGCGGTGGAATTGTAAATCAATTGATACAGTTCGCCGCAGAGGGCAAAATATCTTAAGATTATCCTAAGCATTTCTGTTGTCCCAACGCTGAAGTTAGCTGATCACACCAATTAGGAGGAATCCCTATGGCACTTGTGCCAATGCGACTGCTGCTAGACCATGCAGCCGAGAACGGTTACGGCATCCCTGCTTTCAACGTCAACAACATGGAGCAGATTCAGGCAATTATGCAGGCTGCTCATGAAACAGACAGTCCTGTGATTCTGCAAGCCTCTCGTGGTGCTCGTAAGTATGCTGGCGAAAATTTCCTCCGCCACCTGATTCTGGCTGCGGTTGAAACCTATCCTCACATTCCCATCGTGATGCACCAGGATCACGGCAACGAGCCTGCTACTTGCTATTCTGCCATCAAGAACGGATTCACCAGTGTGATGATGGATGGTTCGCTTGAGGCAGATGCCAAGACTCCAGCTAGCTATGAATACAATGTTGCTGTCACCAGCGAAGTCGTGAAGGTAGCTCATGCGATCGGCGCAAGTGTTGAGGGCGAACTCGGTTGCTTGGGTTCTTTGGAAACGGGTAAGGGTGAAGCGGAAGATGGCCACGGTTTTGAAGGCGCATTAGATCACTCCATGCTGCTCACCGATCCTGATGAAGCCGTTGACTTTGTAGAACGGACTCAGGTTGATGCGTTGGCTGTGGCGATCGGTACTAGCCACGGGGCTTACAAGTTTACCCGCAAGCCAACGGGTGAAATTCTAGCCATCAGCCGCATTGAAGAAATTCACCGCCGTCTGCCCAACACTCACTTGGTGATGCACGGCTCGTCTTCGGTTCCAGAAGATTTAATCGCGCTGATTAACCAATATGGTGGTGCGATTCCTGAGACCTACGGCGTTCCCGTTGAGGAAATTCAAAAGGGTATTAAGAGCGGCGTCCGTAAGGTCAATATCGATACCGATAATCGCTTGGCAATCACGGCGGCGGTTCGGGAAGCGTTGGCTGCTAATCCGAAGGAATTTGATCCGCGCCACTTCCTTAAGCCATCTATCAAGTACATGCAGAAAGTGTGTGCCGATCGTTATCAGCAATTTGGTACGGCGGGCAATGCTAGCAAGATCAAGCAATTGTCTCTGGAAGAGTATGCCGCTAAATATGCAAAGGGCGAATTGAATGCTGTCACCAAAAAGACGGTGGTTGTCTAAGTCAATAGCCTTCATCTAGTTTGATCAATGGAGCCGGAGGGTCGTAAACCTATCCGGCTTTTCCCTATGTCTTTCTTTTAATTGACATTCTTCATATCATTCTTTAAGCAAACAACAGTGTGCACAACTCTAATCAAATTCGAGCGGGAAATCGCGTTGAAATTCTGCAACCTCTGTATGTGTCTGGACGGATTGGCATTATTCTAGCACCAGAGGAATTGGTGGGTCGGCAACCTACCGATCGCTGGATTATTCAAGTTGAATCGGATGATGTGCTGCTGTCGCTAAACCCAACGGAATTTCGGCTGTTGTCTTGAGATAGTTGATTCGCTAGCGCGATGCACAACGCTGGAGGCAGTTCTTAATCGAGCCAACACAACGCTGATCAACTTGTCTTGACATGGTGGGCTGATACAGTGACATAGTTGGGTTTGGAGTAAATCAATCGATGCTAGAAACTCCCCTAGGTTGGGCAATTTTATTGATATTGGGTATGTTTACAGGGGTTTTGTCAGGGTTATTGGGGATTGGAGGGGGGTTGCTCATGGTTCCTGCCCTAACCGTATTTGGTGTGCCGCTGGTGCAGGCAACGGCGACAAGTCTGGTGGGAGTATTCCTCAGTTCTGTATCAGGTAGTTTGCGTAACTTCAAGGCAGGTGAACTGAATTGGCGCGTGTCGCTGCTACTGGCCGCCTTTGGCATCGTGACGGCTCAGGTGGGGGCTTGGTTGGGCGATCGGCTTCCGGATGGGGTACTGTCGCTAGCGTTTGCGGGGTTGCTGCTAATTACCATCTATTTGATGCGTCTGCGGCAACGGTTGAAACAAGCTCAACGTGAATTTATAGAGACAGACAGGGAACTACCACAAACTACTGATTTATCTGTACTATCAGGGCTATCCATGCCACTACAACTTGGACCGATCGCTGGAATTGGATCGCTGGCGGGTTTGCTATCGGGCCTATTTGGTGTGGGCGGGGGGGTTGTAATGGTGCCGCTGCAAATGTTGTTTTTAGGCGAAACCATTAAGACCGCTGTGCGCACTAGCCTAGGTGCGATTGTAGCCATTGCCATTTCTGGACTGGCCCAACACACATGGAACGGTAATGTACTATGGATTCCGGGGCTGTGCCTGGGGCTGGGTGGCATGCTAGGCGCACAGGCGGGAACACGCTTATTGCCGCGCCTCTCCGATCGCACCGTAAATGTGCTATTCCGCCTGTTTTTAATTGGACTCGCGGTTTATATGGCTATTCGAGCCATTAGATACTGGGAAGGGTGAGGCTACAACCCGCATCAGATACTCTTGATCAGTGATAATGTCTTGTACACTTTCCAGCCGATCGAGAAATACTAAGCCATTCAAGTGATCAAACTCGTGCTGAAAAATGCGAGCAACAAAGCCTGTCAGTCGCTGCTGCTGCAAGGTACCATCTTGAGCCAAGTACTCAACGTCAATGGTCGTATATCGGGGAACTAGACCACGAATGCCCGGAATACTAAGGCAACCCTCCCAATCGCGCGCGACTTCGCCTGAGTGGGCCACCAAGCGGGGATTGATCATGGCGGTTGGTTCCATCTCTGGTGCATGGGGATACCGAGAATTAGGGCGCGAGGCTACAATCAGCAGTTGCAGCGATTGTCCTACTTGAGGAGCCGCCAGCCCGACCCCATTTGATTCAACCAAGGTAGTCATCATGTCTGTAACCAACGTCTGTACGTGCGCATCGTGAACGCAGTCGATCGGCTGAGCCAGTTGTCGTAGAACAGGATCTCCCAATTGTGAGATGGTCAGTCGTTTTGTCATGGTTGATTCTAGTAAGTAAATTGATTTAAGAAAATTGATTGAATTCGATAGGAATCGTTTAAGGGTGTTTCACCCAGAATTTAAAACCTGAAGCTCAAAATTTAACACGTAACCATTTTATGCAGTCAAAAAGTAATGCAAATTTAAGTGCCATTGTATTGGCAGGTGGACAAAGCTCTCGCATGGGGCAGGATAAAGCACTCATCGCTATTGGTCAGCGCACGTTACTGCAACAGGTTTGTGAGGTGGCTCAGCACTGTGCTGATGTAGTTTATGTGGTAACACCGTGGATCGATCGGTATCAACCTTTGCTAGGCGAGAGTTGGGAATCAGCCAGTAGCCATAGGTCGGAAAATAGCACTAAGATTCGGTTCATTCAGGAACACCCCTTGTCTCAAGATGACATCATGCACGGACCGTTGGTGGGCTTTGCGCAAGGACTAGTGCATGTTGAGACAGAGTGGACTCTGCTATTGGCGTGCGATTTGCCCAATTTGCGAGTTGAGGTGCTGCAATCATGGTTAATGATGCTACCTAATGTGGATGCACAGACGATCGCACTGCTGTGTAAAAATTCCAATGGCTGGTGGGAAGCGCTTTGTGGGTTTTATCGCCGTCGCAGCCTTGAGAAACTGAAGCCGTTTATTGAGCAGGGTGGACGATCGTTTCAGCGCTGGCTTGATCAAGAACTTGTGCAAGAACTGCCGATTTCTCAGCCAGATATATTATTTAACTGCAACACTCCGGCCGATGTGGAGCAGGCCAGAAAATTAGCGCGCTAGTTCGATCGCGAGTCTTCGATCGCGAGTCTTTGTCACTGTGTGCGAAAGCAGTGGGCTTGAAATTGTTGTAGATGCCCCATTGTAAATGCCCCACTCTGAGGCACCCAGTTCAAGATTAGGATTAAGCCGTCGTTTCACGCTTAGGAGTTGTAGGAGTTGATTGAGAGGTAGACTTTTTCTCTTGTACAACTAAAACTGCACAGGGAGCATGATGCAGCACATAGTTACTGACGCTACCATGAAGCAATTCTCCTAACCTGGATAAGCCACGCCGCCCCAGCACAATTAAGTCTGCATCCCATCGCTGAGCAATGGCACAGATATCGGCAGCCGGATCACCTAAATGCTCGGTAAAGTCTGCTTTTACACCTGCATTGTTCGCTTGCTCAACTAACGATCGAAGCCGATGGGGGTTGGGTTGGTTAAAGGTGTATGGCTGAGCATAGCCTACATCACAAGCAGGTACTACGTATAGTAACCGCAGATGAGCGCCGGTCGCCTTGGCCAGAGCCAGGGCTTCATCAAAGACATGCGTATCCATTTTGGCGTTATCTAGCGCCACTAGAATTTTTTGAAACATGATATTTTCTCGAGGTGACGATTAAGGAACATTGAAACCAATAGCTATTCAACCAACAGCCACTGTTCGATAGTTGATAATTAATTCAGCTAACGTGAATTAACCCGATATAAGCAACATACGGTATCTTTACGGTCTAATTTTAGACTAAGCAAGAAAGCTGAGGAATTGGTGAAGGATTGTACGTTGTGCAATGCAATCGCCATTTTTACGGTAATGCACCTGTAGAGCAAGTAGATGCGATCGCTGACTTTGGTTGTTTCAATCCTCTCAGTTTTCGATCGAATTTTCAACAGATGTATCTAAAAAGACAATCTCTCCCTCGACGGCTGTGCCGGGTGCAATTGTCCAGTCGGGGTCATTAATGCCAAGATGGATGACAATACTGGAGGCTGCATCAGAACCATTGTTAGAAATATTGTTAGATTGATCGGGCGTATCGGCGGGGCGATCGAGGGATAGGATTTGGACATCGAATGATTGACTGGGTGCTGTATTGAGAAACACTCTTGCCTGCTGATTCGATTGCGCTATATCAAGTGCTTCTGGAGGAAGATGTGCTTCCAAATACAGCGTTTCAATGGCTGCAATTGACAACAATGGCTCTCCCACTCCTACTGCATCGCCTGGTTCCACCAACCGCTTGGTAATAATTCCGTCGATTGGACTAGCAACAGTCAATCGATCGAGACGGGACTCTAGCACTTGTTGCTGCATCCTCAGTTGAAAAATAGTTTCTTTGGCATTCGACAGTTTGTCTAGCACTTGCACCCACTGTTGACGCAATGCATCTAGTTCAGGACTGTGAATGTAGGGACTTAATCCAGTGCTTACAGCCCGCACCCAAGCCCCCCGTGCTAGCCTTAACTCGTGCTCTAAACCACGAACTTGAGCCTCAAGTTGATGGATGCGTTGCTGTTGGCTTGGTGTGCCTTGAGAGAAGCGCCGAGGGAGGCGATCGGCCGGGTCGGGGGTTGTGACTTCACCTTTAGCTCGCTGAAGTTCGGTTCTTGCGGTTGCCAATTGCCTTTCGACGGCAATGATATCTTGATCAGCGTTCCGAACTTGTTGATCTAATTCGCTTTCTTCTGGATGCAGTTTTAGATAAGCCGCCCAAAGTCTTTCTCGAATTGCTTCCCGTTCTGCTTCTACCTGTTGTTGATAGTCTTCTGCGGCTGCCAGTTGTGTTTGAATGTCCTTTAACTGTGATTGTAGTTCTTCACTACTGAGTTGAAGCACTATCTGACCTTGATCAACTTGATTACCTGGATAAACTTCAATTTTTTCTACTTGACCTGATACAATCGCTGCAATCTCTGATTCTTTCCCTTTCACTTCACCGGTTAAGGGAAATGTTTCTGTAGATGAAACTGGACATAGGTGTGCTATTCGTGGACGAGATAAAGAATAGGTAAGCGATAGTCCTGTCCCCGCTATCAATAGCCCTAGTATGACTGCCAAATCACGCCGACGGGGTCGGTGTGGCTTCTGGGATATTTGCGGTAAAGAACGTTCATTAGTTGACAAGGGACTTGATTTCACGAGCACTACCCTCCTCTTCAAAGACACCTGCTTAAAGAAACATTTAGCTCAGATCAACGATCATGATGTGTGGCGTTAGCCGTTGATCTCGCCCTATTTCAATTCTAGAGAAACTAGATGAGAAAGTTGTGAAGGAGAGTCAATGAGTGCATTAGGAGAAAATGCCATCTGGTTCTGGTTCAAAAATATAGTCATAGTCAAAATGCAACGAGTTGGGATGGCGAATAATAGAGAAGCCAAAATCGATCGTTGCTTCTGTTGTGAAAGTGGCTATGACTAATTCAATCAGTTTCTTTGTTTGAATCTCTGGAAGCTGAACATAGTAGCTCCGCTTGGCGAAAAATACTCCTTCATCTTTGGGAATAATAATATTATTAAGGCGATGAGCATGTTGAATTGGTTTGATATACGTATTAATGAAGTCTTCCTGGTTACGCTGAAGCCGATATAGTTTCTCATGCTGAAGCCAACTCATACAAAACATCATCTTTAGCAGTTCAAATCCTAGAATATAACTGAAGACATTGTTGCGCTCTTCAGTGCTAAAGACGAGTTTCAAGGCAGACTGTAAGTACAGATCGGGCTGTCGGCGAGTATCCTGAGCGGAATGTGTGTAGAACTGTCGAATATAGGTTCTCAGCACGGTTTCACTTAATTCTGTCTCAATATGAAAATCTTTTAGGTATTGCTTTACTCGTTGTTTTGTTTCTTGATCTTCAAGTTTGCGAGTCACGAGTCCATCGGCTGTATAATCATCCAGAAATTCGGCTTGTACTTCTGGTGGAGCCGCGCAGATCAAGTGACATAGAGATAGCATATAGCGACGCTGTTGCCAGGATAAACTTTCGACCCAGGCTCGCGCTTGGGGTGGCAATTTGTCTAGAATGCTATCAATACTACTGAGTCCATCAGTCCAACCGGGTTCTAGTAGATTTGGCAAGTCTTGAGCATTGGAAGTAAGGTGAGAGAAATTCATCGTTCAACTTCACATCGACTTTAGAAATTCTCTTTAGAGCTTTTCATTCGTTGGTTCTTCCACTATAAAAAGTCGATTGCATGAAGAACGATGCTTGATTCTGGGATTTTTTTGATTAAGTTCCAACAATGCAGCCAGTGATCTTACGCAATCATACGGAGCACCACTGATCTCTGAACTGCTCGCAAGCCGGATGTCGTCGATTCGATGTCACTAAAAACTTCGATCGAGCATTCCAAGCACCTACAACGACGGTTTCTTCTGGCAAGAAGATCTGATTATCAACCTTGTTTACGCTCCAGGCAGGGATCGAACCTGCGACCGACCGCTTAGAAGGCGGTTGCTCTATCCACTGAGCTACTGGAGCAGTCTTAGCAACCCTACTCTAGCAAACCATGACCATTCAAACCAACAGACAGCATGAGACGAGCCAAAACCAACGATCTCCCGTTTCAAACCTCGTTATAGTTTCCCTAAATCTTGGGAAAAATAAATCTTGGGAAAAATAGAGTCAGTTTGCCTTGCCCAGACCTGGTTTTGTCCATCCAAATATAACATCCCCCACCCTGTCTAGGAGTGAATTGGTAGCTTCATGTTTATCTTAAAGCGGCAGGATGTTGACATTACAACAATTCAGCATCCCAAAAAAGATCAACCGATTCCGATTCTTCATTACCAGGGACAGACGTTTCGGTTACTTAGCATCTTTAATGCAGTTCAAGAGGAAGAGGCCAAGGCATTTTGGCGAGAGCTAACCGATCAGCGGGGTAAGTCTTGCGTGCTGCTGGAAGAACCAGAGCGCTACAGTGTTTGGGGCAAAGTGCGCCTACAGGCAGTAGACGAAGTAGAACCAACGCTTGAGGAAACAAGTACCACGCCCACCTATGTCCAAGCCTGTCTCCTGCTGTTGCAGGCCGTCCATATTGATATTGAAGATTTGTTAGGAGCCAGACAAGCAAGTGCGTTTCAAAAAGAACTGTCGAATGTTTTCAAGCAGTGGCGTTTTCCTCAAGCAGATTCTCCGGCAGCGGTTCAACAATGGCTGACGATCGATCCCCTAGCATTGGTGCAGGTTCCCCCATGGCAAGAACATCATTTGAATACGCTGCTTCAGGAACTCTATCGCTTGGGTAAACAGCATTTTGGCAACGCCAGTTTTACTGAACGAGTCATGAACGCGCTACAAGACATCCCTACCAGAGAGCGTCAGGATTTTTTAGCCTGGCTAGAGCAATCCCCTACTGGAAAACTTTGGCAATAGCAAGCCGTTCATTTGTGCATGAATCTTGAAGGTTTTGGGGAATGCTGAAATCAACCTTGAGCAGACGATCGCCATTCTCTGCTGACTGTTAAGCCGGGAGGAATTGTCCGTTGAGCAAGAAAATCGTCACTGCCAAACCAATCCTGTCAGTTCAAATTATTGTACTGACAGCGCTCGCCTGGTCAGTTGGAGCATTATTGTTTTTCCTGCTGTTTAGCGTAGCACCCACTCAAGGCGAACGTCCCCAGTGGTATGGAACGACGACCTATGTTTTAGAAAATATAGCGTTTCTGGGAGCCGGACTGTTGTGTTTTCGCAATTGGCGTAGTTCGCTGATTGTTAGCGGTCGAACGGTATGGCTAGCGATCGGGTTGGGGATGTTCTCTTACTTCATCGGCAATTTGATTTTGGCCTACTGGGAAATTGGCTTAGGGCTGAAGCCTGATGTATCACCCGGCGATCTCTTTTTTGTGCTGACCTATCTATTTTTAGCGTGGGGAATGCTGCAAGCGGTGCTCTCGAAGCAACTGAACCTTTCTTTGTTGCAGTGGATGGTGCTAATGGCGATTGCGGTCTCTGGAGTAACGATCGCGTTGTTCTTTGCACCCATCTCGGAAGACGTTTCGACAAATCCAGCAAATCCGGCTTCAGTAGCGATCGAGGAAACCGTTTCCATCTCTGGCGTTCAACCCAGTTCTCAGCCCAGTCCTCAACCTAGTTCTCAGCCCACCGCCCAGCCTACTATCCCAGACAACACATTGGTTCCAGCTAGTTCCTCTGCGCCTACAATCGAAAAGTCAATGCCAAGATGGGTCACACTTTCAGACCGTGCGCTAGCCCCTTTGGCTACGATAGTGTCATGGTTGTACATTGTTGGCGATGTCACCTTGGTGGTGATGGCAACAACCCTCCTGCTGGCATTCTGGGGTGGACGATTTTCGCAATCATGGCGATTTATTGCAGCGGCCGCTTTCTCCTTTTATATTGCTGATATTTGGTTTAACTACGCCATCAACTACATTACCAACTATCAAACTGGTGCATTGCCAGAAGTATTCTGGATTTTTAGTGGCTGTTTGTTTGGTATTGGGGCAACGCTAGAATATGACCTATCTACTCGACGCCGAACCGTCCGTCGTCGAAGTTAGCTCTGCTTCTGGAGATATCGTCTACAGTGAGAGAAGAATTCATCAAGATTCGTTAGCCTCTAACCAGGTTAACGTTGTAAAATGCCATATTTGTTACAGACCAGTGCGTCTGTTTCGTCTGTTCATTTATTCAAATCCGGGTTGAGGAAAACTGCTGGGATGGCTCCTAAAAAACTGTCTGACGCTGATAGACAAGATATTCTCACGCGCTACCGTCAGCCAGAAGAGAACACGGTAACGATCGCGAACTACTATGGGGTAAGCACAAGCACAATTAGTCGTATTCTGAAACAGAATTTATCAGAAGCAGAATATGACTCCTTAATTCAGCAAAAGCGATCGGGGCTGCAAAAATCCTCTGATCAACCCGATCAGATTGTTCTACCCGATGTAGAAGCGGCCGAGCCAACCTCGCTAGTTGTTGAAGTAAGTCGTGAAGCCGAACGAACGAACGAACGGCCTACTCCGGCGGCCCCACGGCGGCGTCAACGTAAGTCTACAGTAGAAGCACAGTCATTGTCGGAGCCTGATCCGCTTGAGATTTTAACGATCGCACCGCCCCGTGCTGCTAAGTTCGATCCGCCACCTACACCATCGTCTGTCCCACCAGCCATTGAGAAAGCAGAATTGGAAGCTATCGAAGCAGAACTCGAAGGAGCAGTGAATGAAGAGATTCCTGTTCTGGCAGGTCCGTTAGATGAAGAATTATCCGACGAGCTTGAAGACGATTTGGATGATGAACTTGAAGATGAGCTAGACGATCTAGACGATGAGTTAGATGATGAGTTAGACGATGAAGACTTTGAGGATGACGATGAGCTAGCGAATGCACAAGGGTTTTCATCTGTGCAATTGCCCAGTGGTGAGTTTATTCAAGTGCTGCCGCTGACCGAAGCCAACATTCCTAAAACTTGTTATGTGGTGGTCGATCGATCGTCTGAACTCATTACTCGACCTCTAAAAGATTTTGCTGATTTAGGACAAATCCCAGAAAGGGAAACCTTGGAACGTACCCTGCCAATTTTCGATAATCATCGGATTGCTAAACGATTCACGCGGCGGATGCAACGGGTGGTGAAAGTGCCGGATGGCCGGATTTTTCAAAAGGTGAAATCCCACCTACAAGCTAAGGGAATTACTCGTTTGTTGATTGATGGGCAGGTTTATTCGCTCTAGGTCAGACGGAATTCTGAAGGGCAACCTCAACCGATCGGCTTAATAGAGTTACCTCAATGGGTGAAACCATAGGAGGATGATCTGTCTTTACCCAACGTCCTATTCTGAAGACAAGCTCAAAACGGCTCGCTGAGCCAATTAGGGCATCCGAGGTTTAGGAGAAGGCATCATGACACAGCAATTTGCTCACAAGATCGACCGAGTACTTGGTGGTCTGTTAGTTGCATCTAGTCTGACTATCAGCGGATTCATGCCTCTTAGAGCAATTGCATCCGACGCCCCTCGTAATCTACAAACCGAACAAGCACCAGATGTGATTGCGTTGCAAAATCAGTCGTCGCTGTCGAATGGTGTTCATCTCTATGGTGAAACGCTTTTGCCTGATCAACTCGGAGCCACTTATATGGTGTTTGAGGTTGACAATAATCAAGTAACGGGTGCCTTCTATATGCCTCGCTCATCGTTTGACTGCTTCCAGGGTCAGTTCGCGGGCAATCAGCTAGACCTTACAGTTACAAATAGCTATGACCAGATGGCCCACAACGTCTCATTAATACTGGAAAACGACAGTTACATTGCCTCAATCGGTGATCCAATGACAGTCCCGGCAAGCCTGAATGGACTGCACAATCTTGCCACAATAAGTGAGAACGACTACCGTATCTTGGAGACCTGCAAGGCTGATTTCTAGGTCTATTTCTAGGTCTAAATTTCCAACGCTAAAACTTGCGAGACCAATCTTCTCGATTCCACCGTTCTATGACCACTTTGGTTTGAGTGAAGAATTCGACAGCGTGTTGTCCTTGTCCATGTAAATCACCAAAGAAGCTATCTTTCCAACCACTAAACGGGAAGAAGGCCATTGGAGCCGCTACTCCGATATTGATCCCAATGTTACCAACTTCGGCTTCATAGCGAAATTTGCGGGCGGCTGCCCCACTGTTGGTAAACAAACAAGCCATATTGCCATACTGTCCGCTGTTAACGAACTCAATCGCTGCCTCGATTGTTTCTAGATGAATCAGCCCAAGTACTGGCCCAAAAATTTCGGTTTTCGCAATTTCACTGTCTGGCTGCACATTTTGCAAAATGGTAGGACGAATGAAATTACCACGTTCATAGCCAGCAATGCAGGGCGATCGACCGTCTACGAGAACGGTTGCTCCTTCCTTGGCTCCTTGAGCAATAATTTGTTCAATCCGCTGTCGGCTCTGAGGTGTGATCACGGGGCCCATTTGCACACCTGTCTCTAACCCGTACCCTACCACTCGATTTGCCGCTGCTTCAGCGATCGCCTCCGTATAGGTTTGTTTAGCCTCACCAACCGTAATAGCTAGGGAAGCCGCTAAACATCGCTGCCCAGCGCAGCCAAACGCACTATCGGCTGTGATACGAGTAGTCATCTCCATGTCTGCATCCGGAAGAATAATTACCGGATTTTTAGCCCCACCTTGGCACTGTACTCGTTTCCCGTTGGCTGCCGCACGGCTATAGATGTATCGGGCAACTGGGGTTGACCCAACGAAACTAATCGATCGAACAATGGGATGCTCCAGCAAGACATCAACGACTTCCTTAGCCCCATTGACCAAATTAATTACTCCTTTGGGAAAGTTAGCTTGAGCAAGCAGTTCAAACACCTGGTGCATCGTCAATGGCACTTTTTCGGAAGGTTTGATCACACACGTGTTTCCGCAAGCAAGCGCATAGGGCATAAACCAAAACGGGATCATGCCAGGAAAGTTAAAAGGGGCAATTACGGCTGTCACTCCCAGTGGCTGCCGGATCATCATTTCATCGATGCCAGTCGCAATATCTTCTAGGGTTGTTCCCTGCATCATCATAGGAATGCCGCAGGCCACTTCTACATTCTCGATCGCTCGGCGTAGTTCTCCTCTAGACTCGTCTAGCGTCTTGCCACATTCACGGGTAATAGTTTGTGCAAGGTCTTCTAAGTGTTCCTCTAAAAGCATCTTAAGGCGAAACAGCGGCTGAATACGCTGCGTAGGCGGCATCCTGCGCCAAGTTTGAAACGCAATCGCAGCAGACTGTACCGCTTGATTCACCTCAGCCGTCGCCGAGAGAGGCACCTGTGCCAAGACTTCGGCTGTGGCCGGATTAATAACATCCAGATGGTCACTTGCTTGGGAAACACACCATCGACCGTCAATATAGTTCTGTAATGGTTTGAGTTGAGTCATGAACCTAACAACTGGATTTTCAGTTTAAGCCTTAGTTCATTGTCTAACTCAATGCTCAAATCAGGGATAGAATTCCAAGGCTCTCGGTTCTGCGATCGAACCAACCAATCTTAGGTTCGCGACTCTATTATGGCAGGCTCGGTATTCTGCTAAGCACTGCGCAAATTATTGCGCTTTAGTAAAGTCCTAACCAAGATAGCAACCCTTGCCCGGTCACATACTCAATGATTAACGTAGCCACAAACCCAATCATGGCAGCACGGCCGTTTAATCGCTCTGCATAATCATTAAAACCAAACTTGGGTTCTTCAAACTTAGGCGTTACGGAAGGTTGAGGCTGCGTCATGGCAATAGATACAAATCTTTACAATACACCTATTGTAAACGGAGATCGACGATCGTCAAGTATCGGCTAGGCTTCAAGATACCATTTTTCAAACTTGGGTAAAGCGGGACTCTGACTTCAATAATGCTAGTTCAAAGTTTTGGGCCCACTGAATGAAATCGGACGAAACAACGGCATCTGCCTGAAGCAAAACCGCTAGATAGTTAGACGGTTGTCGCACGACGAGCACCTGACGATCTTCACCATGAATTATGGCATGGCAAAAACCTTCTAACTGCAAGGATGAAGCTAGCAAAGATTGAAGTCCCAATGCTTGAAAGCTAGCCTGTATCCAGTTACCGTTCACACTTTTGCTTGTAACAAAGTACTCTTTCGGTAGTCCATTGAGGTCAAAGGTGGCGACCCCAATCACCAAGTTGACATAAGTCAGGTTAAGCTGTTTCGCTTCCGAACAACTTGACGGAGATCTCGACCGAGAATGGATACTAACAACGCTAGAACGGACTTGTAGCATAGCAATAAAAAATAAAGAATCAGAATACAAAACTTGGCGCTAGTATTCGAGAAGGCTGTTTGGGCCTTGCTGAACGGATAGATGGGTCTGATCAGGTTGTTTCGTAAAACACCGTGACAGTCGGGAGCAAGGCTGGCAAATCACGCCTGAATTCAGTCATGCCAAGAGGTGGTTTGAAACACAGCAACAGTTAAGCAAGCTCTCATTTTTAGTCTAAAGAACTTGCCCAATTGCAGACCACCGTGCAACTGCTCCGCTTGGAATAAAAAGTTTGTGAATTTAATAAATCAAATGTGAAATTTAGGACGGACCTGTCAAATTCGTCATCTGTCTTTAGATAGAGTTAATATTCGAGGTTGCACTGCGCTTTAAAGTTCAGATGGGGTATCTGGTGCAATCTCAATGCCACCTACTTGCCGAACGACTTGCTGTTCTGTAATCAGATCGCTCAATTCAGTGACTTCAATACCAATTTGCTGACAGGCTTGGCGAAGTTCCTGCTGAAACGTTGCAACATCTTGACCATATCCACACAGATCAGCCGCAACCGTTGGACCTTGTGCTGCATTAGCCTTCGCGCAATCAACCAATTCAATGCCTTTAAGAGGTACAGAAGATGCCATAGTTCAACGTGATAGTTTCAACGTGATGGGATTGACGACCGATCGCAACTTGCTGGTTAGAGATAGAAACATCCAATTGAAAGTCAGTCTATTGCAAGCCAGTCAATTTTTAATACCCTATCAGATTGCAGAGTGGGGATGAATCTACCGCAGGTCAAGTCAACCCTGAAATGGGTAGGATGCTATTGCCAATATTTACAAGCTGCATAGGCCATTGTGACGACCCCTGTCAAGATAGACGCTTCATTGACGTGAAATTGAGGGTGGTGCAGCGGGTAATTGGGTTGATCTGGAAAGCCAACCCCCAAGCGAAACATGGTTCCAGGCGCATGATCGAGATATAAGGAGAAATCTTCTGCCCCCAGCGACGGTTCCAATAGAATTTGCACGCGATCGCTTCCCCAGGCTTCTTCGGCCGCCGCTTCCACAATTTGGGTCAGGGCCGCATCGTTTTGCACGGACGGGACACCGCGCCGATAGTTCAAGTGATATTTAGCGCCGTAGGATTGGCACACGTTAGCGACAATATTTTCAATCCAGTTGGGCAGTGCTGCACTGGTTTCAGGATGCAACGATCGCACCGTTCCTGACAAGCGCACCTGATCAGCAATGACATTGGGGGCACGTCCACCATGAATTTGCCCAATGGTTAAGACAACGGGACGCAACGGATTTTGGGTGCGACTGATGGCTTGCTGGACCATTGTGATCACCTGTGAGGCAATCCAGATGGCATCGATCGCCTCGTGAGGACGAGCACCGTGTCCTGATTCGCCCTGAATAATAATCTCTAAATCATCGGCGGCAGCGGTTAACGCTCCATAGCGAATCCCTACCGAACCACCTGGAATGCTAGGAAACACATGCACTCCAAAAATGGCATCAACTCCTTCCATCACGCCATCTTGAATCATCCAATTCGCTCCTTGCGCTGTTTCCTCGGCTGGTTGAAACAAGAAGCGAATTTTTCCTGGCAACGGTTCACCCAATTGCGACAGCACCATCGCCGTTCCTAACCCCACCGTTGTGTGCACATCATGACCACAAGCGTGCATAATACCAGGCTGGTGCGAAGCATAGTCTAAATTACTACGTTCTTGAATGGGCAGGGCATCCATGTCAGTACGGATGGCCAATAAGCGCTTATCATCTCCTAACCCTGGCAGTTCGCCTACCACGCCTGTTTTACCGACCAACTCTTGCACATGGAGACCGCAAGATGATAAGACCCCAGCAACATAGGCAGCCGTTTGATATTCCTGTCCGCTCAATTCGGGATGACTGTGGAGATGGCGGCGAATTTCAATTAATCGAGGCGCAAGATTGACTGCAATATCTTTTATCCGACTTAGCATTAGAAAAAATTAAGAGACTCTTAACTCATCATAGTTTCCCAAGTTTGTCTGCTTTCGTTGGATCTGGCTCTGATATGATGCGAATTATACACAGTACTGAAATTTTTACTGAAATTTCAAGAAGTTTTAATCAATTTTTACCATCTGGAAACAAATTGTCTGTACGACGCTTCACAAGATTGAAGGAGGGAGCAAGGGAGGGGCAGGATATGAAATTAGGTTATGTAATTGGCAGTTTTGTGGTTTTGGTGGTCGGCGTTGGCTGGCGGCTGGGGATTGGGCGTGAGGACGCCCCCATGCATACGGTGCAAATGCGTGCTCCTGATGAGGCGATCGTCCAAAACAAAATGGAGTTAAACGCTAGCTTGATTGAGCTTGCATCGGTAGAGTCTGGTTCTGAACCGATCGCGTCTTCCTCGGTTCATGCTTCTATTAGCGAGCCGCTTGAACCAGCACCCTCTGCTAGCACTCCTCAAGTTGAAGTATCTACGACGATTGCTGAGTTCGACTCACTATCATATTGTGACCAGATGGATGCTCTCGATCGGGCGGGCAAGTCAGTTAGCGAATTTGTTCTGAACAGCGGGCTGTTTTCTCAATATGATCAGGCACAGCAATCTGAGTGTCCGTGGCACCGATCGCAACTTGATTTAGCCTATCAAATTCTTTATCCGCCCTTAATTGCCGCAGCTTCAACCACAGATACTAGCGGATCTGGGGATAGCGTTGAGGTGAATCGTAGTAACGATAAGACCATCGCCTATGAAGACGGGTATAACAACCAAGCTGAATTTAACGCTCAGCTACCATTGATGCCGCCTCGGTATCGTCTATCTAGAAGACAGTGGTGGAGATATCAGCAAAGACGGGCCAACCAATGGCGTCAGTCAACTTGGAGGACCTCGGACAGTTGGCCACCTGGGGAAACCGCGCAACCCTAGATTAGGGGATGGTCAGCAGCATCCCCATCATCCGCCATACTTGGCAGAACATAATTGCCATAAAAATACGGGCACGATCGGCGCGCCCGTATGAGACAAAGTCCCAGAATATTTCAGGTAAACCAACGTCATTCAGTCTATTCAAACTAGTCAAATTCCAGCATTAACCAACCGTGACTTGGCTAGCATCTACCTCAGTGGCTCCTTTCACGCCTTTGGCAATCGAGGTTGCTTTGTTTAAGTAATCTTGACTAGGCACTTTTCCCTTCAGCACGACCTTGCTACCCAGTTGAGCAACCCAAAGTGTACCGACATCATCTAACTGTGGATCTTGGTCAAAAGCCAAAGCCACGCGCTTGGCTAATCCACTTTCGTCAAACTCGCCATCTAAACCAACTTTCTCGGGAGGAATAGTCGCTCCGCCGGATGGTTTGGCAGCAGGGGCAGATGCCGCAGGAGCATTTTGCTTCTTCTTGCTACCGGGAAAGAGTCTATCTAACCAACCCATGGGTATACCTCGTCAAAATAAACTAATGCATCACCCTGATCAAACCCTGATTCATCGAACGATGAACCAATTGAGGTCAATTAAATCAGGAGGGGCAATTGGAACACTCCTCATTATATCGATCGTCCTTCACTCTTAAAACGCCCTTTAAATAACAGAGCGGTTGCCTTGATTTCCCCTTCTTCCCCTCGTCCGAAATGCTGAACCCTATGCCAGAATGAATTGGGTTGAGTGGCAGTGGTATCAGCAATCCCTATGACTAAGTTTGTATTTGTGACCGGTGGCGTCGTCTCCAGTATTGGCAAAGGCATTGTTGCAGCAAGTCTGGGGCGCTTACTCAAGTCACGTGACTATTCTGTTTCTATTCTCAAGCTTGATCCCTACATTAATGTTGACCCAGGAACGATGAGTCCGTTTCAGCATGGTGAGGTGTTTGTAACGCGGGATGGAGCTGAAACCGATCTAGACTTGGGACACTACGAACGCTTCACTGATACATCCATGTCCCGCCTTAATAGTGTTACAACTGGCTCGATCTATCAGGCGGTGCTAAACAAAGAACGTCGAGGAGATTATAACGGTGGAACCGTGCAAGTCATTCCTCACATTACCAACGAAATCAAAGATCGGATTCATCGTGTTGCCAAAGATACTAATGCTGATGTCGTTATTACTGAAATTGGAGGAACCGTTGGCGATATTGAATCTTTACCTTTTTTAGAAGCGATTCGTCAATTTCGCAAAGACGTAGGACGAAAAAATGTGCTGTATATGCATGTGACGTTGATCCCCTGGATTCCAGCCGCAGGAGAAATGAAGACTAAACCGACGCAACACTCGGTGAAAGAACTCCGATCGATCGGAATTCAGCCGGATATTTTGGTTTGTCGCAGCGATCGGCCGTTGCCGCCAGGCTTGAAGGAGAAAATGTCGGAGTTTTGCGATGTGCCAGTGGAATGTGTCGTGACGTCTCAAGATGCTAGTAGCATCTACGAAGTGCCATTGAATTTGGAGCGGGAAGGCCTAGCGAATCAGGCGTTAGAAATCCTGCAACTCGATCAACGCCAACCTGATCTGAGTCATTGGAAAACCTTAGTCGATCGCCTGCATCAACCCAAACAAGCGATCGAGATTGCTATTGTGGGTAAGTATGTCCGTTTAACAGATGCATACCTATCGGTGGTAGAGGCTCTACGCCATGCCGCGTTGGAAAATGGCGGTGATCTAAATCTCCGTTGGATTAACTCCGAAGATGTCACCGTGCAAACTGCCGATCGCTACCTAGCTGATGTGCAGGGTATTGTCGTTCCGGGGGGGTTTGGACCACGCGGCATTGATGGCAAAATTGCAGCTATTCAGTATGCTCGCGAACGTCGAATTCCATTCTTAGGCTTATGCTTAGGAATGCAATGCTCGGTAATTGAATGGGCCCGCAATGTAGCCAAACTAGATGGAGCGAACAGTGCTGAATTCGACCCTACGTGTTCTAATCCAGTAATCAACCTGCTGCCAGAACAACAAGACGTGGTTGATTTAGGTGGCACCATGCGGCTAGGACTGTATGCCTGTCGGTTAGCTCCTAATACTTTAGCTGAGAGGTTATACCAAGAAGAAGTGGTATACGAACGCCATCGCCATCGCTATGAATTCAACAACGCCTACCGCACGCTGTTTCTGGAAACGGGCTACGTCATCAGCGGCACTTCTCCGGATGGACGGTTAGTGGAAATGATTGAACTACCCAATCATCCCTTCTTTATCGCTAGCCAATTCCATCCAGAGTTTCAGTCTCGACCCAGCCATCCCCATCCCCTGTTTCAAGGATTGGTACAAGCGGCGATCGCTCTGATGAGTCCAGTAGTACAGCCTTCTGAACCGTCCCTAGAATTAAACTAAGATTAAACTAGATAGACCACCTAACCAGGTGAGCTTCAGAGGCTAACGAGGTTGCAGCTAATCGCATCAATGTTGCGATCAATTTCTATCAGGATAAAAAACGATAAAATCGATCGACATACTACATGATCTTTACTGCATTCTGCTGATACCTCGGTCCTCTTACAAGGTATTCTTGTCAATCTTCATCTACCCTTTATAGAAATTTTAAGAAGTTTGAATGAATGGGCGCAAGGCATTGCTCTGCTGCCACCTCCGCAGTATTCTCATGATCAATTTCAGCAACCATCAATCCATCAACCATTGGTGATCAAGGGTGTCAATCTACGCATGAAGGAGGTCTATGCAAACGTTGGAATGATTAGGAGTCGGGCAAGGGCGATCGAAACCGCCCCTCTTAACGTCCTCACCATAGCCCTGAGCTAAAACACTGTGCCGTGCGATGGAACAGGCAAGTTTAGTCGCTGCTCTTTGCATCTAGCTTGTAGCTAGCATCGATGAGTTCAGACCACAGGGTTCTGTGTTTCTCATTACATTCCATATCGTTACTATTTATCGGTTTACATTTATTCGCTAGATCATTTATTAATCGGGGCTGCTGCCTCATTGCGGTTCTATCAGCAGGTAGCTAGCAGTAGCCACGAACATCTTCGCCACATTCATCCGCTAAGAAACAGAGGGCACGAAATCGTAGTCCTACAACCTCTTCGTAGAGGGGGTTGAGTTTGCATAGCGGTGGGATGTGGGCAATCTTACGACCGAATAGGTAAATATCTCGCTCGAATGGACACTGTATCGGAATCATGCGACATATTGCGTGAGCGATCGGAGTGCTGCGGATTTGTATGCCATTAATCCAATATCGTAGCGGGTATAGCCAGTCGATCGATTGGAGCATTGCAATCGCAGAACTGAGAAAGTGATGGGTGGTTGTAATGGAGCCAAACATAATGCTGTGTGTCTTTGTGCTAACTGTCTACTATTAGCTTAGTCATAAAAAGGGTAAATGCAAATAGAGCAAAAATATAACTTTCATTTATAATCCATAATCTTCGCTTAAGTGTCTCTGCTTGAGTCTATACTTCCCATTCAGTGGAACCTTGTTGCGCAGCGTTCAGTAGTTTCACGGCTTTGTCCTTTAACTATTAGCTTCTATAATTCACTAGCATTCAACTTCTTATAGAAGATTGATTGTTTGCTCGTTCGCGAATGCGATTATCAACTGGTTGACGTTATGATTCCATTGGCATGAGTGCTCAATAGAAATAATTCAGTGTTTTTTATTTGTCAAGAATAGCTTCGTTCAAAAAGTAAGTATCGACTCAATTCCTTTGAAAATGGGGGTTTTGCCCCTCTGGTCAACACGTCAAATCACAAAATATGATTCAATTTGGCGAGGAATATTCGGTGGCAAAATAACGAGGAAAATAATGACTTGGCTCTACACAATACTTAGTTTAGTGGGTTTGTTTCTTGCCTATAGAGTGTTATGTGCCGTCCTAGATTTTTACATTGCTGCAACGAACCAAACGAAACGGGGAATGTCGGTTCTATTAGAGACGATCGGCGGTAATCTCATAATTTTTCTTGGGTTCTTGGCATTTCTCTGTGTCTACTTGACCCAGCCTCCAATCAAGTTTGATGTCTGGGAGTCAGCCGGATGGCGGACAGAGGTGATTGAATCTACCAATATAGATGGAATTTTGACGGGAATTAGTCAGCGATATCGGGATCAACGTGCTTCGGCAACTTACCTGTGGAACAATGCCAAAGCGTTGTCTCGTCAAGCCCAGAGATTATCTCGTAGCAGCCAGGGTAGTGCCTGTTCTAGTATGACCTCCGACTCTAAAGACCTGGTGCTTCAGTTTTGTGTACAGGGAGATGCTTCCCGCTTTGAAGTGACCTATCCAAAGCCTGCTGCCCCTGCTTTGGCACAAGTTTCGCAAGAGAAAACGTCGCAATAGCAGGTGAGTAACCCCTGCAAGCTATTTCAGTTGAACTTGCTGCTCAAACTGAATCAACGCTAACACGCGATAGTATGGTTCTAACGCGACAGAGCCGTATTGTTCAGTTGCAACGTTGCAGCTACGGCAATAGATAGAACTGCCGGGAGCGTTTCTTGAATTTGCTTCCTATAACCTGACAGTGTTAATTGTCCTCATTGATTGTCCTCACATTGCCATCTGCTGCCCCGGATGTCACAAATTTGATGTTTGTCGAGGTGGGGTTCGCAGCCCAAAATAGGTTAGCACTAACTCATTATTTCCCTGATTTATCACCTCGTGCATCTCTCCCGGTTCTACTACAATACAAACGCCAGCTTCTAGAGCATAGGATTGCTCATTGACGTTCATGACGCCTGTCCCCGCTTCAACGAAAAACACTTCGCACATATCGGTATGAGTATGGGCTGCTGCCACTTGACCGGGGGCAAACCGAGCTTGAGAAAAATTGGTTAAATGGGGCAGTTCTCCCAAACGTAGCATCACCTTCTTTTGAATTTCGGGATTGTGGGAAACGGGTTCTTCAGGAATCTGACTTAGGGTAACGTATTTCACACTCACTCCTTGTGGTTCGCTTTAGTTGACTTGAGATCCGCTTCATGCATGATGCTACTGATTGCAAACTGAGTCATACTGACAATGATCCCTGATCAATCGGCAATGAGGCAGTTCTGATCGAATAGTCCGATCGGCAATGCAAACATTGATGGTACTCAGTCTTTTAGTTGCAGCGTCTCGATTCAACCTCTGTTCAATTTAGCGTATGTTCGATTCACACCAGCAGCCCCCCACCTTATCTTCATCTCCACGGCGACTTCGCCAAGCCTGTACGGCTGGTGAGTTTTTAGTGACAGCAGAAGTGATGCCACCCAAGGGAGGGAACCCGGCTCATATGGTAAGCATGGCCAAGCAACTAAGAGGACGGGTGCATGCCATCAATGTTACAGATGGTAGCCGTGCGGTATTGCGTATGTCATCGCTTGCAGCTTCAACGGTATTACTTCAGCACGGACTAGAGCCAATTTGTCAGATGGCTTGTCGCGATCGCAACGTCATTGGACTTCAGGCAGATTTAATGGGTGCCCAAGCCTTAGGCATTCGTAATATTTTGGCGTTAACAGGCGATCCGGTCAAGGCTGGAGATCATCCCTCTGCTCGTAGCGTGTTTGAACTAGAATCGGTACGGTTGCTGAAGTTAATTGCTAAGCTGAACCAAGGGCTTGATTTCAACGATAAGCCCTTAACGGATGGAGCCACTGAATTATTTGTTGGAGCGGCGATCGATCCACAGTCTCAAAGTTGGTCTGGGTTACAGCGTCGCTTTGAACGAAAATTGGCAGCAGGAGCACAATTCTTTCAAAGCCAATTGATCAGCGATTTTGATCGACTAGAAAAATTCATGAATCAAATTGCCGCAGGGTGTCAACGGCCGATTTTGGCAGGAATTTTTTTGCTGAAATCTGCCAAAAACGCAAATTTTATCAATCGCAATGTTCCGGGTGTTTTTATTCCTCAATCCATCATCGATCGGCTGGAACAAGCCGCTGATCCTTTGGATGAAGGAATTACGATCGCTGCTGAGCAAGTTCGCATGGCCAAGCAATTGTGTCAGGGAGTTCATATCATGGCTGTCCGCCGTGAAGACTTGATTCCCGAAATTTTGAATCGGGCTGGAATTTCAGCAATTGGGGAGTAGGAATTGGCAATCGGGGAGATAAAAGGAAAAGAGACAAAGAGGTAATCGGCAAAATAACGTTCTCCCTCTTTTCCTGTTTTCACCCACTCATCTGCCCTTGATGCCCCCTTTCTATCTCGTCTACCCCACCTCTGTGGGTTTTATGTGGGGTTTCGCCCCTCTTGTATTTTCCGCTGGAGGTTGTCATGATCGGCTCAGTGACGATTTTCAGGAACTCCAAGCCCTCAAATCAGACCGGTTGGGGGCTTTTTTGCGTCTTTCAATCTACTAGCGATCGGTTCTTGCTGCTCTTTATTATTCTTGGTGCTGTTCATAATCTTCAGCGGATTCAGGATTCAGTTCCCAACGCCGATCGTCTCGTTCCTCTAGCAAGTCATTGATCCTAACATCGGTACGATCATCAAGTTCCACACCAGCGGCGGCAGCTAAGTTTTCAACAATGTCTTGATCAGGTGTTGCGGCTGTTCCCCCGACAGCTTCATCTCCAACCGCACTAGCTTCTTCATAGTTAGCATCGATGTCGCCTCCTGTCAGGACTGAATCACTATCATCCGCAAAAGGAGCATTACTGTGTCGAGAATACCGTCCGGCTCGATCGGTAGGTTTTCCTTGCACTCCTGTGCCATAGGAGATATTGGAGGCTTGAGAGCGATCGTCAACGTTTTTGTCGTCTTCTGGTTCCTCAAAAGCACTACCAGCCTCCACTTCAGCGCTGTTAACTAGCTCGTCTACGGCAACTGTGCCAAGAATGTCTTGCTCAAGATTGGTTGATTGGTTGGTTGTACGTTGAGCGCCTTCAGTTGATTGATTTTTTGATGAACGGTTTTTGCTGTCCATAAAGACTCTCCCCTACTATAGAGATGTATAGTGATAGCCATCCGCTTCACTGTGCTATATCTGCAAAGTAGCTAACTTGACGACAAAACCGAATCATCACATAGGTAGACCTTCGGTAACTCAGCCATCAGGGGCCCCTGTATGGCAAAAGCAGAACTCATACTGGGAGTTGACAAGTTTTAATATTTAGTGACAACAAGCTAAAAAGATTCTACCTGTCCGCTTACATTATTCACTGCTCATGCGTTGTCAGTTTACACAGTGGGTTTTAGCACAAAGTAGTCTAGAGATTCAGGTTGCTGGAGATTTATCAGGTCTTGCGACAATTCTAATCATCTTGTTACTGGTTGCGACAGCCGTCGCTTTAATTACTCAAAAACTCCGTATTCCCTATGTCACAGGGTTAGTTCTAGCAGGATTGCCCATCAATGAAGTTTTGTCTCGTCGCATTGGTTTAGATCCTGACCTTGTTCTCAATCTTTTCCTTCCTATTCTTATTTTTGAAGCTGCGATCAACACAGACATCAGCCGTTTACGCAGTACGTTTAAACCGCTCGCCCTTCTCGCAGGGCCGGGGGCTATCCTTTCTTCTGCAACCATTGCGGTTCTGCTGAAATTTGGATTAGGGCTAGCTTGGATACCCGCATTGCTGATGGGGGTTATTCTAGCCAATACAGATACTGTCTCTATGATTGCGGTCTTTAAAGACATTCGTGTGCCTTCTAGACTTTCCACAATTGTGGAAGGAGAGACCCTATTCAATGATGCGGCTGCTCTAGTGTCATTTAACCTAATCCTAGCGGTGTATGAAACAGGTTCACTAACGTTCCTAGAAGGAGTTCAAGAACTACTGCTGGTTGCTTTGGGCGGTAGTTTAGTCGGTTTAGTCATTGGTTACTTGAGCCTACCGATATTTGTTCGTTTAGATAATCCTCTCAGTAGTCTTCTATTAACTGTTGCCATTTCTCTCGGAACTTTTCAAGTTGGGCAGTTTTTAGGAGTATCTGGCGCAGTAGCAGTTGTTATCGCTGGATTAATTTTTGGCAACCTTGGGCTGTCTCGCAGCACCTCTGCGTCCGATCGTATAACTTTATTGAGCTTCTGGGAATATGCGAGTTTTGCAGTTAATACATTCATTTTCCTGCTGATTGGTATTGAGATTAACCCGACGATCGTGTGGAGACTCTTGCCAGCAATTTTGTTAGTGATTTTTGCCTATCAAGTGGGACGAATTCTTTCGGTCTATCTGCTACTATCGGGGGTGCGCTGGTTCGATCGCCCTATTCCTCTCCGCTGGCAACACGTTCTGTTTTTGGGCAACATCAAAGGCTCGCTGTCAATGGCGTTGGCACTCAGTATTCCCCTAACTCTGTCAGGGCGGGGAGAAATTATTACGCTTGTCTTTGGAGCAGTCTTATTTTCTCTAGTTGGGCAAGGATTACTCTTGCCGTGGCTGATCAAGCGGTTAAATCTTTCTAAGGTTTCAGATGTCAAACAAAAAGCTGAAACCTTGCAAATTCAGCTAATTGCCTCTAAGGCTGCTCAGGACGAATTAGATAGCTTGTTGAAATCTGGCGTTTTATCAAAGACGATCTATGAAGAAATGTGGGCTGCTTATCAAACAAGGGTAGCAGCGTCTGAAAAGATTCTGCGTGACCTATATAACCAAAGCTCTGGACGATCGGCCACTGAGTCTGGCAATCGATCATTAGATGCCATTCGTCGTCGCTTATTGCTTGCTGAGAAGGGAGCAGTAAATGAGGCACTACGCAAACGCATTATTTCAGAGGACTTAGTGCAAACTTACATAAAAGGACTCAACGAACAGCTTTTAAAGCTGGAAGATGATTAATGACAGCTTTGAGTTAATCATCGCGAGTAGCTGAATCACTTTTTAAAAACGCTATTGATCTAATTATTCTTCCAATCGTTCTTGGCAAAGTAGAGTTTCGAGTCATTACAAACTACTGGTGAATAATGCCGGTACTCTGAGCCTCATCTCTACAAACCTGTATGAAATCAATGACTTGGTGCAATGTCTCTGGTTTGGTAACAACAAGCACTGTTGAAGCAGGTTCAAGTACCGTATTGCCATTGGGAATCGTTAAATCCATGTGTGGATGAGGTTGATAGCCAATGATCAATGAACTAGGAGGGAATCGAGGGTCTTGTGCCACATCTGAAAGCTTGCGGCCTACGACATTGCAACGATCTGAGATTGAAAGTTTGAGAACTTCAATCTGACCTTGCTCAAA
The DNA here is from genome assembly GCF_026802175.1 of Thermocoleostomius sinensis A174. Lineage (NCBI taxonomy): Bacteria > Bacillati > Cyanobacteriota > Cyanophyceae > Oculatellales > Oculatellaceae > Thermocoleostomius > Thermocoleostomius sinensis. The sequence continues at coordinate 2,107,909 of NZ_CP113797.1, forward strand.
GTGCATCATTGATTCCACTTGCGGATATTCAATTGCATTCACCATCGTAGATACTGCTAGATCAACGGTACTGATAATGTGATGTGCTCCTGCCAAGCATAAGGGGTTCGCAAAATCACGATGGCGCATCCGAGAAATAATATGGGGAACTTCAAAATGCTTTGCCAGCGTTACTAATGCCAAATTAATCGCATCTTCTCGCAGAACCGCTGCAACTGAATCAGCCTTGCGAATACCTGCTTCTATTAATACATCTGTGTCCACAGCACTTCCCTCAAATGCCATCACTCCCAAGCGTTGACGCACATGATGACAAGCTGCCGGATCAATATCAACAATGGCTACTGTGTGTCCCAACTCCAGTAAACTTTGTGCCAAGCTGAGTCCAACTAATCCTGCACCGCCGATCAGTACATACATCGTCTTCTCCTTTTACGCTTCAGTGACTACAAACACTGCCTTACAGGCTCAGCAAGCCTGAGGTTTATAGTCTACAGTATCTATGAATTGGTAACGTTAACTGGAGGATTATTGTGCTATGGTACCCAGCATTTGCAGCAGCCAGCGCAGCACCAGCACTGAAATCGTTAGACACGCTGCAAATACTAAAAACAAGCCAATCAACAGCAATACGGCAAACCAACGGTTTTGAGGACGAGTCGATCGCTCAATCTCTAAATACTTTTCCAGCAGCACAATATTTCGCACATTCGACTTCCACGTAACGTCGAAAATATCGCCAACAACCGGCACAATTCCCGCCACAGTTTCCAGCAAAATGTTAAACGCCATTTGACCCAGTAAGGTCTTAGACGCTCCCATACGGGCTGCCTCTAGCACAATAGCAGAGGAGAAAATCATTCCTACTGTGTCACCACCACCGGGAATCAGTCCAATAATTGGATCAAGCCCAAACCGAATGCGTGTGCCTGGAATGCCGATGGCGTTATCTAGAATTTGGCTGAGGCGGCGCAACCGTTGAAATCGCACAACTCGAGAATCAGCAGGCACAGCAGATGGACGGGGTGAGGAAGGCGGCATAGCGATTGAACCAATGTTGACCTTGGGTGCATTTGTTCTTTGGTTCTACCGCACCTTCCCTTTTTTCTCAACTGCTTTCTCAACTGTGTCACTCCTGATTGTTGAAATGATTGTTGAAAAACTAAGCTCTGATTGTAAAATCTGTAGCGATCAGAGTGGGGGCACCTGTTAATCGGGCAAAGAGATCGCCACTGCCTAAACCTGCTTGCTTGCCATTTGCGTTATAGAACAATTTACCATTATCGGCGTTGTAGACAATCAATGCCCTGCTTCTCGCAGCATCTCGATCGCGTTCTATGATGGCAAATTTTTGAGTTCTGATGAATTGCCGTGTCGAGATTTTGCTCAGGGCCGTAAACGTCGTGCGATCGAGTTCAATTGTGTCTTGCCCCGACTGGAACTGCCGAATGATATCGAGTCCAAATGCTGGCTGTGAAAAGGGAGCTTCCGCCGTACACAAAAATACATCTTTGCCCTTGCCGCCGATCAGCACATCACTACCCAGACTGCCCACCAGCGTATCATTGCCGTTACCACCGATCAGCGTATCATTGCCTGCGCCGCCGTTGATGGCATCATTGCCTGCGCCACCCTCTGCGCGATCGTTACCTGCTTCACCAAACAGGTGATCCTTGCCTGTACCACCACTAAGGCGATCATTGCCTTCATTGGCAAACAGGCGATCGTCCCCATTTCCACCAACCAACTGATCATTACCGAATTCGCTGAACAATTGGTCGTTACCTGTTCCGCCGAGCAGGGTATCATCGCCTAGTCCACCGTAGAGAAAATCATCCCCCTCCTCCCCATCCATTCGGTCTGCTTCAGCACCGCCGTGCAGCGCGTCATTGCCATCACCGCCAAATAGATAATCACTGCCAGCCTCACCAAATACTTGATCTGCGCCGTCCTCTCCATGGAGAGCATCATTGCCATCCCCGCCGTGCAGGGCATCGTTGCCTGCATCACCAAGAAGGACATCATCTCCCGTTTCACCATAGAGTTTGTCCATTCCCGCGCCGCCATACAGCGAATCTATTCCCGCGCTGCCATACAGTTCGTCGTTTCCCTCCTCCCCCGACAGGATATCATCGCCGTTCTCGCCATACAGCCGATCGTTGCCGTCTCCACCATTGGCAATGTCATTTCCCTCACCTGTGAAAAGCTCGTCTTGTCCGGCTCCTCCATCCAGTGTGTCATCCCCCGTATTACCATTCAGTCGATCGTCCCCTGCACCGCCCAGAAGCACATCATTGCCATTGCTACCCGACAGGACATCATTGCCCCATTCACCAACTAGCGTATCGTTGTCAATACCACCATCGAGGGTATCGTTGCCTGCACCACCCAACAGCGCATCATTGCCTGCCTCCCCAAACAGCGTATCGTTCTCGTCGTCACCACTCAGGGTATCGTTGCCCTCAGCCCCATACAACTCGTCTGCTCCCAGTCCACCCACCAGACTGTCGTTACCCGCATTGCCATATAGTTTGTCGTTGCCCTCCCCACCCTCTAACGTGTCATTGCCCTCCCCGCCATAGAGTAAATCGTCGCCTGCTAGTCCCAATAGGCGATCGTTGTTACCCTCTCCAGAAATCGCGTCAGGTCCGGGTGTACCGATTAGGGTTTCGGCCAAGGGGGTACCGTTGATAGCGAGCATAAATTCGGCCTTTGAAGCGAAGTAGGGAACAGATTGAATGCAATGAAACGTGGCGATCGCAAATCCTGATTTGGGGAGCTTGATTCGGTAAGCGTTGAGGCTACTTGTTTGCAACTATGCTGATCCTAGCGATCGCGGTTTCTGGTTTTGTGAGGAAATCAAGAGGTTTGAGGCTGGACGTGTGAAGAGTTTGTGTGTGAAGTATGGGGAGTGGAGAGGGGGGAGTCGGGAATAGGGAGTTGGGAATAGGGAGTCGGGAGTGGTAAGTAGGCAGATGTAGAAGAAAAATAAAGTGCAATGCTTTGGGTCTTTAGTCTTGGATATGTGAGTCTTTCTCGAATTCTCACATTCCTGCCTGACTACAATGAAGAGACGATCGCCGCGAAGGAGAGCAGTGATGAGGCTAGACGGTCCCCAGACGCCCCGCGTTCTCAGAATGATGAAGTTGATCGCTCGTCCATTGGAGTACTTAGAAGACTATGGCCAACGCTACGGTGACATGTTTCGAGTGGGAAACAGCCGACCACCTGTGGTATACGTGAGCAACCCGAAAGCCATTCAGGAAATTTTTGCAACGAGTCCTGATTGCTTTCAAACTGGCGGCGGCGGTAAAGTGCTCCAGCTTTTGTTGGGGGAACAGTCGGTGGTGTTACTAGATGGCGATCGCCATCAGCGACAGCGCAAACTATTGATGCCACCGTTTCATGGCGATCGACTGCGGGCCTATAGTCAACTGATCTGTGATACAACCCAACACGTGACAACGGCTCAGTGGCAGACTGGAAAACCGTTTCGTGTGCGTTTGACGATGCAAGAGATCACGCTGCGCGTGATTTTAAAGGCGGTATTTGGCATCAGTGAGGGTGAGCGTTATGACCAACTGCGAGTCCTGTTAAGTTCATTGCTCGATTCGATCGGCTCTCCCTTAAGCGCCAGTCTGATCTTCTTTGGAGCACTTCAGCAAGATTGGGGAGCCTGGAGTCCGTGGGGACGGTTTCTGCGGCTGAAACAACGGGTCGATCGCCTTCTTTTAGATGAAATTCACGATCGGCAAACCAGTCAGGTAGTGGGTGATGATATCTTGTCGCTGCTGCTGTCAGCCCGTGATGAAGCCGGACAACCGATGACTGACCTGGAACTGCGCGATGAATTGGTAACGCTATTACTGGCTGGACATGAAACCACAGCTTCTGCTCTAAGCTGGGCGCTCTATTGGGTACACTATCTGCCAGAAATTCAGGAGAAACTGCGATCGGAATTGGCGAACCTGGGGCCTCAGCCTCAACCCAGCGCCCTTGCCCGTTTGCCCTATCTCACTGCTGTTTGCCAAGAAACGCTGCGGATTTACCCAGTCACATTGACCACCGGAGTTCGGGTTTTAAAAGCACCAATGGCTATATTGAACTATAACATTGAAGCAGGCACTGTGCTGTTTCCCTGTACGTATCTGCTGCACCATCGCGACGATCTCTATCCTGATTCCAAACAATTTCAGCCAGAACGATTTCTAGAGCGATCGTTTGCAGCGCACGAATTTATTCCCTTTGGCGGGGGGCATCGCTATTGCATTGGGGCAGCCATGGCCATGCTGGAGATGAAGCTAGTGTTGGCTACGGTGCTTTTAAACTGGCAACTATCGTTGGTAAATCCGCGATCGATTCGACCAGTGCGACGGGGGCTGACGGTGGCTCCACCTGCGAATTTGCAACTAATAGCAATATCTAGCTTGCATTGATAGCTTGACGTATAGCCTGCGATACAACTTTATTGTTTACTTAAACTTTATTGTTTACCTAGAATAGACACCATATGAATACTCTTCACGAAACCGAAATCATTGCTTGTGAAACTGCTCTCTTGACGGCAATGAAAACCAATAATGTTGAATATTTAGATCGGTTGCTCCACGACAATCTTTTATTTAATGGGCCAACGGGTGAAACGATTACTAAAGCCATAGATTTGAATAATTATCGTTCAGGCGACATTAATCTGCATACGATCGAACCCAGTCATTATCAAATAAGTGCGATCGAAGATAATATAATTGTGACTGTCACTGTAGAAATTCAAGGAAATTATTTAGGGCAGGAAATTAATGGTAAATTTCGCTACCTCCGAGTGTGGAAATGGTTTGAAACTACTTGGAAAGTAATTGCAGGCAGTGTTGTTAGGCTGAATGCTGAGATGGAGTAAAATCAAATCATTTATTCTTGCTCTTGGGTGGCTGCTAATGCTTTTTCTAGGTTGGTGATGTAAAACTCAAGCCGATGATCGTTCACCATGTCGAAGCCAGGTTCTAGGACATCTCGCAAAAGACCAATCGCTCGATCAACTAACCAAACGATCGCATTGGGTTGCAGTATCAGTTGCCCGCGTGTGTTGAAATACAGTAATTGCCCAAGATGGGCATAAATTCGCAGCGGATTCCAGAACGAATAGGGCAGTGGGACATGCGGCACAATATCATTATTGTTAACAAATCGAAAAACCTTGCCCTTGAGCGCTTGCCCTACATCGAAAACAAACACTAAATCACCAACTCTGGGTTGTCCAAACGTATAAACACCCTGAATATTAAGATGCTTGCGCTTCACCAAGGATGCTGCTGCAACGGTAGCTAAGGCTCCTCCCAAACTGTGTCCGGTGATGAATAAGGGTAGAGGAGCAGACCGATCGGCGTTCCATAGCCGAATCTGTTGAATGATGGGTGTTTCAATAGTATTCCAGGCCGCTTGAAACCCTGAATGCACCATTCCGATCGGCGGAGTGGTATCTTCGTCTAGGGGTTCCATCGACTGATGACAGGCAAAATTTTTCAGCTTGAATTTAAAGTTGGTGTGCCAATCTTTTCTTTCTTGGCTACCGCGAAAGGCCAATACAATACAGGAATCGGTTCTAAATAAAAATGCTTGCGTGTCGCGTTTGGCTTCGTCAAAGTACTGCGAACTGTCTGTGCCGATCCTCCAGCGTTGATGCGTGATTTCGTCAACATATGTTTCATCTTGATATATCAGATAAGCAGCCTTTGCCAAACTTAACGCCATTTGAATCAAGTGCCGATCGATCGATCGAGAACACGGGTACATGCCAACTATTGCCCCAAAGGACAGGTGCATCGAGTGTGCCGCTTGGCGTTTTTGAAAGGCATCATCCAGTTTTTTGAAATCATCTTCTTGATAGGGCGTTGGCAAAATTCGATAGCCAAACCGTTCAAATAACTGAATGACACCTGCAAACCCATATTCATGAATGTAGTTGTACAACTGATCATAGAATTTGGAAGCTCCAGGACGTTTGTAGTGGCGATCGGCAATTAAGCGAATCCAATAAATCATCCAAGGGCGAATTTCATTTACGGTAAACAGACCGGATTCTACAAAGTAACCAAAATGTTCTAATCCATTCAATAACTGATTAAACCAATCGCGTAATGTTGTTTCAATTTGATATCGTTCTAGCTCTTCTTCGGTCAGACATCCAGTTGCCTTCAGTGCATCAATTTCCTGCTTGCGAATGATTCGTTCTTTGTGGCTGGCCAACGCTGCACACAGTAGCTCATTGGTGACTTGAAAGACGACCTGCTTGTTGCCCAATATCACTTCATAATCTCGGTATTCTTCGAAGTCTAGAATCTTTAACGCGCGCCAAATATTGGGTTCTTGTTCAAATTCCTTTACCGTTTTACGCAGAAACTCAATGCGATGCCATTTCTGATTTTGGCTATATTGATACACTCCAATTGCCAAAGCAACAGCAGTGACAATCAACGCACCCATTAAACTGCCGTTTAGAATCCAGTTCAGGCTCCAGCGAGAATCCACATGCCATAACAGCCGAGTTTGATGGCTGGCATCGCCGCTAAAGGCAGGAGGAACAGGTGCAATAGCGGCCGGAGTCGGTAAGATCGGTGAAATCAATTCGATCGAACTGGTGACAACCAAGGATACCCAAACTACGGTGAAGAATTTCATCCCCATAAGCCTCAGTACGGATCTTGAACGTAACGCCGGATACTAAAAATGTGTTCCGACTCTAGCCTCTGCGGAGAACGACTGAGAAGTGGATGATCCCCCCTACTGGGACAACTCTCGATTGGGCGATCGGGTCGATCTTGTCAGGTATTTTGTTTTAATGAAGAATTGTAACTAGTATGCGCGTTTCTTTATCAGCACTGCTGCATCATGATCGATCGTCCATTTGGTAAACCGCGTCCCCTTTGGCGCGTAATGCTGCTCTCGGCTGTCACAGGTTTGGCTTACTACGGCTATTACAAATGGGTCATTCAGGATGAACTGAGGCAATATAATGGCAAGGGTTGGTCTGGAGCGGTTTGTATTTTGCCGTTTGGTTTCGGCGTGTTAATTCCGCAAGCGTTACGGCTGTTTGATCCAGATGTACCGGGGTGGTTTGGCTGGTTCTCGCTGCTGGGAGTCGGTTGGATTTATATCGTTCAGTTGCGGCTTTATCGCACCGTTAACACCCTCTATCGCGAGGCAGGTTGGAAACCTCCGCTAATGGTTTGGTGGCTTGTGGTGCCTGGTTTGAATTTGATTGTGGGACTCAAGCAAATTCATTGTCTCAGCGAGTATTGGGCCCGCCAGCAGGGTAATGTTATTGAAGACCCAATCGTCAAATTCTTGCCGTTCCTATGTTCCCAAGGTTAAGTATGAACTAGTCAACTGGTGCGATCGCCTTCATTTGCCCTTTCCAAGCGTTTAGGCTGACGATGACGCCAATAAAGCGCAATACTTGCGCCCAACACAGATATGGCACATAGTACATGCACCACATTAAACGGTGTGCCCGGAAAAAACCAGGAGTCTGTGCGCAAAAACTCGATAAAAAACCGACCAAAGGGATACCAAATTAAATACAGCAGGGTGATATCGCCATCCCGCAACGGCGATCGAAACCGACGCGAGATCCAGAAAATGAGACCAAAACCAATCAAATTCCACAGCGATTCATACAAAAACAGCGGATGAAAACGGGTACTGTCGGGATATTGAGCGAGGTCGTTGTAGGGTGGAATTCGGTGGGGACGATCGATGCGCAGCCCCCAGGGCAAGGTAGTGGGTGGGCCATACAGTTCTTGATTAATAAAATTCCCCCACCGTCCGATCGCCTGTGATAGGGGCAGCGCTAGGGTAATGGCATCCAAAAAGACCAAGGGGGGCAGGCGGCGAACCCGGGTATATAACCATAGGGCAATCCCACCAAAAATGAACGCTCCAAAAATATGAATCCCCCCTGTCCAGATTTTGAAAATGTCCAAGGGGTTCTCAAGATAGTGACCAAACCCGTCTGCTGTCCGCGGAGACTGAATAAACACATAATAGAGCCGCGCCCCAATAAAGGCGGGAATCAGCACCCAAAACAACATGTCCCAAAAATCATCCGCTTTTTGCCCTCGTCGCTCTACCTCACGACTTGCAATCAACGCCCCCACCAGTACGGCGGTGGCCATCAGCAATCCATACCAACGTAGGGCGATCGGGCCAAATTCAAAAATGATTGGGTCAACAGGAGGATACATAGAGATTACAGGAAAGTGAGGGATGCAATGTAAGGATAAAGAATGCAGGTTAAAGGATAACAAGAACAAGCCTGAGGTTTTAGCCGTTATATGTTGCCTTTGGCCGGTTAACTTGGTCTTTTCCCACTAATCCTCTAAGTATCCTAGATCGCGCAAACGCCGCTGCACTTCTGGATCGTCAAATCCAGGAGCGCGGGTGGTTCCGGCAGTAGCTCCTACCAATCGATCGGACTGACCGGCAAAGACTTGAAGACATTCCTGTAAAGCTTCCACGTTTTCGGGCAGGATGTCACTGAGGTTCAGACTTTCTTGGGGGTCTTCGTAGACATCGTACAGTTCCAAAAACCGATCGCCTGTTTCAATGAGTTTGTGATTGCCAATCCAAACAGCACGACGGGGGACATCACAAGCTCGATCGCGAATTAATTCAGGCTGACGCTTTAACAGTAAATTCAAAACATTCTGCGGCGGAATCGCTTCCGAAAACACCTGACGCTGGATTCGCTCGGTGGTTGGGCTATGCACCAAGCTTTGGGCCGTTTCGGCTTCGTCACTCAGTCCAGCAGCGGTCAACACTGTGTGAAATAAATGACAGGTAGACACAACCGTCTCTACAGCCGTCTTACGCGGCAGATGATTATACGGATCGCGAATAATTAGCGGCACTTGCACCAGTTCGTTGTACAACGTCAGCGAATGTCCAATGAACTGCTTTTCTCCTAAATGCTCGCCGTGATCCGAGCACAAAATCACCAGCGTTTCATCTAACACCCCTGCTTGTTCAAGTCGGCTAAAGAATGTGCCAACTTGTTCATCTTGATAGGCCACTTCTGCATCATACATCCCATCGAGAGCAGCTTTTTGTGGCTCATCCAGCGCCCCTGCCAACGGCGCCAACCAGCCATAGACATCGCTATTAAAGCGACGTAAATAATGCTGAGCCGATCGATCGCGCAACACATGGGGCGCAAATCTCTCCATATATCGACGCGGCGGGTGATAGGGCATATGGGTTCCCATCAAGTTAATGAACGTAAAGATTGGTTGATCGGCATCGACACCTTTCCGATGGATCAACAATTGCGCAGCATCATCAAGGGATTTCACAGTATTTCCTTTAAAGCTGAGAGCGGTCTGCCACAGTGGCAGCATCAAAGGCGTGAAGGAAAGTTCCAGTAGTGCTTCAGAGCGAGCAAAGGAATCTTGCACTTGATTCAAGAGTTTGGCTAATAGCTGCTTAAATCCTTGACGATAGCGATCGAGTAATCCTGAAGGAACACCGGCTTGATTAGGATGGGAGGTTAGCAAACCGCTGTAGTTAAGGAAACTGTAGAAACCACGTCGCAGTCCATTGTTGATCACCCCTACTAGTGGGTTGTTGCAAAATCCTGCCGTAAAATAGCCACCCGCTTTCAGCCTTTCTGCCAAGGTGGGAAGATCGGCCGGCAAAGTTGAGTAGGATTGCACCGTTTGATGCACCGATGGATATACTCCGGTGAACATAGACGCATGAGAGGGAATGGTCCACTGGGCCGGAGCAATGGCGCGTTCAAATACCGTCGCGTCCTCGGCTAGGGCATCGATGTGGGGCGATGTGGGCAACGGGTAGCCATAGCAGGAGAGGCGATCGGCGCGTTGCGTATCCAGAACGAGGAAAATAATATTGGGACGACGGTTCACCATAACAAAACTCGAAATGAGGGAGCAAGAGGGCTGGCAAACTGCGAAGCAGGGCTATATCAAATCAATAGCTTGCAGATTGTCCAACGCCTGAAGGTAACTAGTTACTCAGGGTAACAGTTCGAGCGTAGCAACGGAGTAGCCCTCAATAAAACCATCTTTGGGCGGGTCTATCTCTCTCTTTTGCTAGAAGGCAAGATGAAAAAACTAAGAAATGGGATGAAGAAGATGAACAAGAAATGCCAGGAATGAAACGATCGGACACAGACTCTTAAGCGATTGCCTCCCAACTATCCATGCCGCTTGGCAAACTGGGTAGCCTGATAGTATGCAAGGATGACTTACGCTATGCTATGGAACAAAAATCAAACTGTAGCAAACTAAACCATTGTCTGTGAACCACTAACCCGAACATAGGAGATGGGTAGCAGCATGGAAAAGATTGTCCAGGTTCTGTTGTCAAAACCTAGTCACATCTGTCCGATACTATCTGTTAAAGCGCATATTTAGCCACTTCGCTTGGTTTCATCTGGATGCCAACTATGTCTCAAACTGTTCTACAAGATCGAGGGTTTGCTGAAACAAATACCCGGCTAGATGTTGAACTGCGAAAAGTATTCAAGGTCTTTAATGGGGACACTGCCGTGCGCGGCATTGACTTGGATATTCACCAAGGGGAGTTCTTCAGCATTTTGGGGCCATCAGGCTGCGGCAAAACGACGACATTACGGTTAATTGCTGGGTTTGAAGAACCAACGGGTGGAGAAGTGTTAATTCGGGGGAAATCCATGATGCATGTGCCCCCCTATCGGCGCCCTGTGAACACCGTGTTTCAAAGCTATGCCCTATTTAATCATCTCACGGTCTGGGAGAACGTTGCCTTCGGGTTACGCTTGAAAAAATGTAGCAAAGCTGAAGTTCAAGAACGGGTGGCTAATGCATTGCAGTTGGTGAAGATGGACGCATTTGTTCGCCGCTATCCTGCTCAGCTTTCAGGAGGGCAACAGCAACGGGTAGCTTTGGCGCGAGCGCTGGTCAATCGTCCGGCAGTAGTTTTGCTAGATGAACCCTTAGGAGCACTCGATCTGAAGCTACGCAAAGAGATGCAGGTGGAGCTTTCTAATTTGCATCAGGAATTGGGCGTGACGTTTGTGATGGTGACACACGATCAAGAAGAAGCCCTGAGTTTGTCCGATCGCATTGCGGTGATGAATATGGGCAAAATTGAGCAAATCGGCACGCCCAGTGAAATTTACGAATCGCCCAAAACTCCATTTGTAGCAGACTTCATTGGGGATACCAACTTGTTTCAAGGGCGCGTGGAAGCGACTCAGACCTCGGCGTTGCAGGTTGTTACCCAAAATGGACTCAAGATGTGGGTCAAACTTCAAGACACGTGGAATGGCTCGCTTCCCAGTGAAGTGGTGATTAGCGTTCGTCCGGAAAAGATTCAGGTAGGGACAACTTCAACGACAGACGCCATTAATGCCTATGAGGGTACGCTCAAGCATGTGATGTATTTAGGAACCCATGTGCACTATGTGGTTGAACTGCTGACCGGCGATCGCCTGACGGTGCTGCAACCCAATCGTTCAGAGGCATTGCCACTCCATGCACCCGTTCAGGTTTATTGGGCAGCCAACGATTGTTTAGCTCTGACCACCTAGATGTGTTGAAGTTTGTTGATTAGGAGAAATCTATGCCTCCCCAAAATCCTCGGATATCTCGATGGCGTCAGGGCCGAGCGTCTACTGGAGCAGTATTCACCCGACGACGATTTATTCAGGCTTCGGCCGCGGCCGCTTCTGGAGTCGCGCTCTCGAATTGTGCCCGCAATCTGTCAAATAATCAAACCCAAGCTCCTCCCACTAGTAGCCCCACGGCTGCTGACCCTAATACCCTCTATGTCTATACATGGGCGAATTACACCGATGATGAACTAATCCAAACCTTTCAAGACCAAACGGGTGTGCGGGTGGTAGTGGATCTATACGACTCGAATGAAACCATGTTAGCCAAGCTAGAAGCAGGCGGAGGCAGTCAATACAGCGTGGTATATCCTTCGGACTATGCCGTTACGCAAATGCTAGAGAGCAATCTGCTGGCAGAACTGGATCAATCGCAGTTACAAGGATTAAACAACTTACGCGAACCCTGGCAGAACCCCAGCTATGATCCTGGTAATGCCCATAGTATTCCAACGACGTGGGGCACAACTGGGCTAGCGTATAACCCTGAGACATTGGGAACTGATATTCAAGGCTGGGATTATTTGTTTGACAATGTTGACTCGCTCAGCCGTCAAGTTACCCTACTCAACGATGTGCGCGAGGTATTTGGGGCAATTTTGATGCACTTGGGCTACTCGCTCAACTCGACCAACCCGGCTGAAATTGAAGAAGCTTACCAAGCACTGGTGCAACTGAGACCAACGATCGCCTCTTTCCTCACCAACGGTTGGGAAGATCAGTTGGCCAGCGGCGATTTCTCGATTTCTATGGCTTATTCCACTGATGCCATTGCTCTGATTGATGACGCTCCAGAGTTAACCTATATTGTGCCTGAATCGGGGTCGTCAATTTGGACGGACACAATGGCCATTCTAAAAACAGCTCCAAATCCTGATGCCGCTTATGCGTGGATCAACTACATTTTGACTCCCGAAAACTCTGCCAAGTTAGCCGAACGCCTCAAGTTCGCCACCCCCAACAAAGCCGCCTTCGAGTTGCTGCCAGCTGATCAACAGCAAAACAAAAATCTCTATCCTCCAGAAGCAGTAGTGGCGAAGGGAGAAGGTGTGACGAACGTCGCTCCAGAAATAGCCGCCTTGTACGATCGCTACTGGACGCAGTTGACAAGTAGCTAGTAACCAGTTCTCTCTAGTTGAATATCGATACAAGTTACTCCTGATCCTGCTCAAGTCGTATGACAGAATACCTCACTCGGTTAGTAACTATGGCTCAGTAGGACTAGTATGGCTAGCTCATCGACTAGCTTACAGATTGTCGTTTCATGCCGTGAGGGTGTAATCTATGCCTCCCCAAACCTCTCGATCGCCTCAGTGGCGATTGGCAAACAGATTTTCAGCTACAACCCGTCGCCGTTTTCTCTTGGGTTCTGCCGCCGCTGCCTCTAGCATCATTCTCAGCAATTGCGCTCGCAGCATTGGTACAACTGGTACGGATGATGCCACAGAGGGGTCACTAACCGCGACTTCAACTGCAAACGCTGACAATAAAACGCTTTATATCTATAGTTGGAGCAGTTACATTGATCCGGACGTGATGCAAGCATTTGAAACCAAAACAGGCATCAAGCCGATCGTCGATACCTACGATTCTAACGAGGCGATGCTGGCCAAGTTGCAGGCGGGCGGTGGCAATCAGTACAGCATCATCTGTCCCTCGGATTACATGGTGACGCAGATGGTGGATGCGGAGATGCTACTGCCGATCGATCACACTCAGTTAAGCGGCTTAGATCAACTCAAACCTCAGTGGCGCAACCCCGGCTATGATCCCAATAATGCTCACAGTGTACCATTGGCTTGGGGAACAACCGGATTTATGTACAATCCAGACAAAACCGGAACAACGGTGCAAGGCTGGGAGTATGTCTTCGAGAACGCCAACGCCCTGACGCGACAAGTAACCCTGCTGAATGACGTGCGCGAGGTATTTGGCGGCGTGTTGATGCACTTGGGCTACTCGATTAATTCCACTGATCCGGCTGAGATTGAAGCCGCTTATCAAGCCCTGGTCGATCTAAAACCCGCGATCGCTGCTTTCATGTCGTTTGGCTGGGAAGATCAGTTATCCAACGGAGATACAACCATCTCACAGGTGTTTTCGGTAGATGCCATCGCCTTGGCCGATGAAAATCCTAACTTGACCTACATCACGCCAGCTACAGGCACGTCGTTATGGACAGACACGATCGCCATTCCTAAGACGGCTCCCAATCCAACTGCTGCTTATGAGTGGATCAACTTTATGCTAGCTCCAGAAAACTCGGTGGGATTAGTCGAACGATTGAAGTTTGCCACTCCTAACCAAGCCGTGTTTGAGCAGCTATCCGCCGACCTCAAGAGCAACACCAATCTATTTCCGCCCGACGACATCTTAGCCAAATGCCAAGGATTGGCCCCCCTACCTCAAGAAGCCGCTAATTTGTACGATCGCTATTGGACGCAATTAACCAGCAGCTAGCTGACATGTCTACCACTACCCCTACCTCTCCTCTTACAGAGCAACCCAAATTTAGGTCGTCTTGGACGCAAAAACTGTCGAGATTGGTGCAGCCGTTTGTGCTATTGGCCCCAGCCGGAGTATGGCTATTGTTGTTATTAGTGCTGCCCGCGCTGCTGATTCTAGAGCTAAGCCTAATTCCCGGCTTTCGTCTAGGCCAAGCGGCTGGAGCCTATGGCTTAGGAAATTATTTCGATATTTTTCAGTTTACCTATCTTCAAGTCATTGGGCGATCGATCTACTTTGCCCTGGGAGCAACGACGCTGTGTCTGCTGCTGGGCTTTCCCGTCGCCTACTGGATTGCGCTCATGGCTCCCAAACACTGGCGTAATTTGTTGTTGGTGGCGTTTATTTTGCCTTTGTGGACTTCGTCGCTGCTGCGGGCCTACGCCTGGATCACCATCTTGCGACCCAGTGGGGTGCTGAATTCTATGTTGGCGGCACTGCATTTGCCCACTCAAAATTGGTTGAATCAAAGCCCTGCGGTCTTCATTGGCATGGCCTACAGTTTCTTACCCTATATGGTGCTAATTCTGTATGCTTCCCTAGAGAAGCTAGACACTCGTCTGTTGGAAGCGGCGGCTGATCTCGGAGCTACCCCTCAACAGTCCTTTTGGAAAATTACTGTGCCTCAAACCTTACCCGGAATTGCCGCAGGGTGTCTCCTTGTTTTCATTACCAGCGTCGGTGATTTCGTAGTTCCAGAACTACTAGGCGGCGCTTCTAGTATGACCATGTCGCGCTTGATTTATAACCAGTTTTTGGGCGCAACACGCAACTGGGGCTTTGGTTCTGCCCTCAGCATGATTATGATTTTGGCTGTCAGTTTGGCAATCGCGCTGTTGTTGCGATATGGCGATCGAAACAGTAGCCTGAGTTAGGGAATAGGGAATCGGGAGTCGGGAACAGGAAACGGCGTGGCTGCATTCAAGTCGGAGTTGCCTTGCTCCCCACCCCTGCTTCTGGAGGGAGTAGAGAGCCAGATCGCTTCCTCGCCCGGTTGGGAGAGAGCGAGGATGAGGGGGGCGGTCAGACTTAGATCTCGATTCAGCCATACCTAGGAAAAACCTCTAGTCCTCTAATCCCTAACACCCAGCACCTAACCTCAACTCCTAATCCCCAGCACCCCATCCCTAATCCCCATTCACTTATGTCTCAACCCGCTTTAACCAAACGAACTTCCTGGCAGATGATTGTGACGCTGCTGCTGTTCGGCTTTATGTACTTCCCAATTTTGGTGCTAGCATTCTACAGTTTCAATGCGTCGCGTTATAGTTCGCGTTGGGAAGGGTTCAGTCTGCGCTGGTATGAAAGTCTGCTGAATGATTCGCGCATTCTATCGTCGTTGCAAGACAGTTTGTTTGTAGCGTTTTGTGCGGTGGGGGTTTCGGCAATTCTGGGCACGATGATGGCGGTAGGATTAGCCAAATACCGCTTCTTTGGCAAAGGAGTCTATCGTGGCGTCTCATACTTACCTTTGATTATCCCTGATATTGCGATCGCTGTGGCAACGTTGGTGTTTTTGGCGACGCTGGGTGTTCGGTTAAACATTTGGACGATCGTGGCAGCGCATGTGGTGTTTTGCTTGGCGTATATTGCGGTGGTGGTGTCGTCGCGGTTGGCAAACCTCAATCCCCATCTGGAAGAAGCGGCGTTGGATCTAGGAGCGACTCCGCTGCAAGCGTTCATCAAAGTGTTGTTGCCTGAACTCATGCCCGCGATTGTTTCAGGGTGTTTGCTAGCTTTTGTGCTGAGCATGGACGATCTGTTGATTGCCAGCTTCACCGCTGGAGGGGGAGCCAATACCTTACCCATGGAAATCTTTAGCCGTGTGCGCACGGGAGTGAAACCCGATATTAATGCTTTGAGTGTGGTGCTGATCTTGTTTTCAGGAGCCTTGGCTTTTCTGGCAGAGTATCTTCGCTATCGCAGCGATCGGCGACAATTCCGGCAATAACCTTCGATAAAACCCGCTTATATATATTCCACGATACTTAGGAAGTTTGTAGGTCTCGGTTACAATGCCAAGTGAATCAGGGTGCCATGACTACCTGAGGTAATCGGAGAACGACTCATGGCTTACCGAGATCAGCTTTATCCTTGGTGCATCGTCCATTCGGTGCATGGTGCTCAATCTACTGTAGTGGCTCGATTTCGGCGTCGGACAGATGCAGAGGCCCATCTGAGGATTCTGCGTCAGACTCATCCTAGCTTCACGTATCGTATTTTGTTCGAGAAAGCCCCTGCCGACCAGCCTTCCGAGCCGCCGATCGAAACCCCAACGGATGATATTTAATGCAATGGTGATTTTAATTTAAATCGATAAAAACCTCAGCTAGCGGCGGCGGACGACTGGTGATAGTCGAGGATGATAGCTTGGTTGCAACGAGCGGCGACAAAGATCGGCCATAAATGCAATCGGCTATAAATGCAATAACCGACGCAGGCGCGGCTCCAACTCAGTCGGAATCATGCGATCGCCCCGCTCTAGCTTACCAATGTAATCAGCGCTAATGTTCAAAAACCCTCCCAGTTGTTTTCGGCTCCAACCTAACTTTTCGCGTCCCTCTCGAAGTTGTGCTCCTATGAGTTCATTTCGAGGGGCGGATTCCAGACGTCTGGGAACTTTAGGCTCTGTGATTTTTGCCAGGAGACTGGGGATCGGATGGGGAGGTTTGATCGTTAATTTTGCTTGAAGTAGCCGCTCAATCACTTTGATCTTGCGCCAATCATCTGGTTTGGCAGCCATACTGCTGGGTTGTAGCCAATCGGGATATGTGACTGGATCAAACTCAATTTGCCAACCCAAATTCATCAATAGTTTCAGCGCATTGTTCCACCGACTTTTTAAGTCTCTGGCTTTGTGCTTATCCAGCAAAGCTTTGTCAATTTCGGTTCTGGGTAATACATCTTCCAATAAGCTTAAAACGCGATAGTCATAAGGATTTTGGTTACGAACGCGAACACGAGCATCTAGCGTGAGTTGAATCGCTAGTCGTAACGCAATCTCATTGTGGTACGGATCAATCCGCAGAATGTCTTTGGCCAAATAGCCAAACTGATATAGGGCTTCTTTGGCCTTACTGCCGGCTCGATTGAGAAAATGCTTTGTCCATAAGCCGGGACTAACCGTGATATACACCTCATCAGGACGCTCAATTTTTCCTGTCACCCAGTCGATTTGACCATGTGGATCAATCAACACGTCCCACATGCGCCCGATCGGTGTACTGGCATCAACGGTACGTTTGCCCCGACCTTCCACCCACACTGACTTCACAAGCAAACACGACAGAGCATGAGCCGTGCTGGCTACAGCATTGCGCTTTTCCGGTAAGCTGGTACTGTGATTGCGATCCCATCCCAAATAGCGGATTATGTCTGTCGCTTTCAAGGTGAAGGTACTATTCCACGGTTCCTGTTCTTCCATTGCGCGCGCCGCAAAAATCAGTTGTAATTTGACGGTATCAAATCCAAATTTATTAATGATTTGTTCGGCGGCCTCCCACGGTAACAGAGCCACATCTCCCAAATTCGTAATGTAGTGTTCAATATAGTTATTAGGATTAGTCTTACTTCGGTATCGAAAGACTGCTAGGGCAGCGTCACTCTGTTGCCACAAATCGGGTCGTAGTTGAGCACGAATGCTACTGGCGATCGGAATTGCGGTTGGCATTAAGATAACGGGATCAAGACTAAGACTAGTGTGAGAGCTAGCGACAGGGCGTTGCCGCAATCCCAACAGCTTTTCTATCTCTTGTGGAGAACAGGTAGGAAGATGAAATCCTTGAATGATATTGCGCGTAATATCGTGAACATACACTTGCACAAAGAAATTAAGCTGCTCCAGCAGGACTGACGCATCTAAACTAGCTAACTCTTGCTTGACCGATCGAACCAGCGATTCTGGCGGCAAGGTGTCGAATGTTTGTGTACCTAATTTAGTTTCTAAACGAGCGATTGTTTGTAGAACTAAATTAACTCCGATCGTTTTCGCTAATTCGTGCCAAAACTGAGTATGATTAAAAAAATCTGCCAGTGATTTTCTTAGATAATTTTTTATCTGTTGATCGTCAAACACCAATTCTAAAGTTTTGTGTTTCTGACTGCGATGAGTGACTAATTTAAAGTGGGGCAAGCTGATATCGATAGCGTCGATGCCGTCCGTTTGAATCAGTGTTTCAACTTTGTGCCGATAAATCTTTAACAAGTGCTGAAATAGTTGATTGGTGACTAGATTTAATAACACCGATCGATCGCGCAAAAAATCAGCTAACTGCGCCTGATAGTTAGCTGTTAAAATCTCTTCAACTAGTTTCATGCCTGGATGGCCCTGATGGGCCAAGTCCAGTTGATCGCCAGGTAATGGGTTAATGCCTGCCATTGCAACAACGGGTTCAAGCGAATTGTCGGTTGGCAGCGCAATTGAACGAGATGGCGGCTGTAGAACTGTGTGCAAATCGTATTCGTAGAGATTTTTGTCGTACTTTGTCTCCCAACGATTAAGCGGTTTTACCATCTGCGTTACTGGAGGGTTCTCTAAAGAATAGATTGAGTGTTGCTTGGTTTGAACTCATCGACTAATCAACCAAAGCGATAATGCTTCCGTACAGGTTGTAAAATTTTCCAGGTACAAGACATGCCTGCTGGAAATGTCACTAACTCTCCTTTACCCATGCGCACCGGAGTTCCATTCACTAGTGTCACAATTACATCCCCTTCGAGGAAATAACAGGTTTCAGTTTCATCATAGGTCCAAGGAAATTCAGATACTTCTTTCGTCCAAATTGGCCAATTAAATACACCGAATTGTTCAAGCTGTTCTGAACTAGGAGTGCGATCGATCGTGATTTCTGTTTGCGATTGAGTCGTCATGGTCGTATGAGTTAGGGGTTGAGTCTTAGAGCATATGGGGTTGGGGGTTAGGCTTCATCCTTTCCAATTACGGCTTCAAACAAAGCGGAATAATCAGACTCGGACAAACCCGCGTCGCAAGCTATCTCCAAGATTTTACGCACTCCGTCTAAACTGTCAACCCGTAAGCCTGCGATCGTCGCTTCTTGCAGGAACAAATTCATATCTTTCAACAAATGCTTGGTAGGAAAGTTGGGATTGGTATAGTCGTGATCTACCATGCGCTGGAGTTTTTTGTCGAAAGTGGGAGCATAGAGGGCGCTGTCGCGCAGAATTTGCATAAATGTATCAACATTGCCGCCTTGCTGTTGCACAAATCCTAGGCTAAGGGCAAAGGCTGTGGTGAGGGAACCAATCAGTTGATTTAGGGCGAGTTTCAGGGCGGCTGCGGCTCCAACGGGGCCAATTAGTTGCGGTGTGCCAAATGCTTGCAACAGCGATCGCCACTGTTCAAACTGTTCTGGCGATGCCCCCACCATAACTTGCAAACTACCTTGCTGCACTTGAGGAATGCTACCCAATACAGGGGCTTCTAGGTAATCACCCCCCGCCGCAGTGATTGCTTGCTGAAGTTGACGGCTTTCACTGGGGGCGATCGTGCCCATTTGAATCACAGTGCGATCGGCCAAGTGCGATCGGGCAGCATCCGATAGTAGCGTTTCTTGAATAGCAGTCGCATCAGTCATCATCGTGATCACGACTGAACATGATTGCAGCAAGTCGGGTACGGTTTGGGCAATGGTGGCATCGGTCGATCGCAGGGGTTCGAGTTTGGCGATGGTGCGGTTATAGGCAACGATGGGCAACCCTGCGGTCAGCAACCGTTGGGCCATGGGCAAGCCCATCAAACCAGTTCCCAAAATTCCGATCGTTCCAGTATTGGTTTCATTCTTGATCACTTTCAGTCAATCCTCCCACCCAGGTGTATTGATCCTTCGATCCAGTTCAACCCGGCTCAACACCGCTTCCTCAGCATACGGTAAACCCACAGAAACAGCGACGATCGAATTAGCACTTCATCTAAAACTCTAGGTGGGCGTTGCTGAACAGAAGTATGATTCTCGGGCTGGCGCTGCTTGCAGTCCTCACCCTAGCCTTCTCCTAAAACGGCGAAGTAATTCCAATAGTCCGGACACTTTTATCTTCGAGCCTAACTATGCAAAGCCTATAGGGTGGCGATCGCTGGTTTGACAGGCTGTCGTTTGACGCAATCGATCGCCCTGCTCAACAATAAGGCAGGATGGTAAGGCGGACATGCCTATCCTTTGCTGTCGAACGGGTAAACAATGCTGGATCTGCTACTGGTTGCAAGTTTGGGCTTTCTGGGCAGTTTTGGGCATTGCGTGGGCATGTGTAGCCCGATCGCAGTTGCCTTTTCGCTATCTCAGAAGCCGCAATCGTCAACGTTTTGGAAACAGGCACAGTTTCATTTATGGCTTAACCTGGGACGCATTCTCAGCTATGCCTTGGTGGGGGCTGGGATTGGGCTGCTAGGGTCGGTGTTGCTGGCAAGTGGGCAATTGGCAGGCATAGGCAGTCCCTTTCGACGGATTATGTCACTGGTGACGGGTGGCATGTTAATTTGGCTAGGGCTAACGCAAGTGAAGCCGGGCTGGTTGCCATCGTTGCCGGTTTTAAATCCAATGGCGCAGAGGAGCCTGCACGATCGCCTTGATCGAGCGATGGTGAACATGTCATTGCAGAGCCGCTGGTGGACACCCGCCTTACTGGGCATGACGTGGGGCTTGATTCCCTGTGGCTTTTTATATACAGCGCAAATTAAAGCAGCAGAAACGGGTGAACTGTGGCGGGGGGGCTTGACTATGCTGGCATTTGGGCTGGGCACGGTTCCAGCGATGTGGAGTGTGGGGGTATCGGCGTCGGCACTCAGTCGCGATCGACGCAGTCAGTTGTTTCGCTTGGGTGGTTGGATCACAATTGCCATCGGTGTCCTGACCCTGCTGCGAACGGGTGATACGATGGTGGACTACACCGGACACGCGGCCCTGCTTTGCCTGATGCTAGCTTTGATTGCTCGACCCATGAGTCGCATCTGGTCGGCTCCGTTACAGGTGCGTCGTGCGCTAGGGGT
Organism: Thermocoleostomius sinensis A174; assembly: GCF_026802175.1. Classification (NCBI taxonomy): domain Bacteria; kingdom Bacillati; phylum Cyanobacteriota; class Cyanophyceae; order Oculatellales; family Oculatellaceae; genus Thermocoleostomius; species Thermocoleostomius sinensis. Next base: position 2,129,082 of record NZ_CP113797.1, read on the forward strand.
AGGGGCCTTTGTTCTCTCTGTGGCCCATCTACTGCATATGGTTGAGCATAGCTGGGGCTGGAATCTGCGGGCGATCGGGTTTATGTTACCGCAGCATCAGTGGGGAATTGGTCTCGGAGGCATGGGCTTCGTGTGCATGATTCCGGCCGCATTAACAAGTTTTGATTGGGCCCAAAAGCGCTTAGGCTCTCTATGGCGATCGATTCATCTTCTCTCGGTTCCGGCTCTGTTGCTCTGCACGGCTCATTGTATCTTGGTCGGTTCCCATTATCTGGGACGATTGCAACCCACTGAGTGGAACTGGGGCTGTACGATCGGGCTAGTGGCAATTGTGCTGGGTGTGCTGCTGCTGCGAACCCAATGGCTTTGGTTTCGGCTAGGGCTGGAGTCCTATTATGTACCGCCACGCCTTGGTTTGGGGTTGACTAAGCGGGCTGATGATGGCTGCGGACACGGCGCAAACCTACTGTCGAAGAGCAGAACTGAAGAACAGAAATAAGGTGAAAGAAGGTGATGCGAAACAAAATGGCGATCAAGCTAGGGACAGTAGGAGCGATCATGGCACTAGTCGGCACGGGAGTTCCAGTAATCGCGCATCAGGTGCAAGTTGTGGGCGAAGTTGGCGGCACACTCCACATTGAACCCAACGACAATCCGCGTGCGGGAGTTCCCAGCCTCGCTTGGTTTGCATTGACGCGCCAAGGTGGCGAACTGATTCCACTAGAAGCTTGTAATTGCCAGCTTTTCGTCTATGCTCAGCCCTATCGATCGGGGGAGGCTCCAGTACAAGTCCCTGCTCTAGAACCCGTCTCCGCAGAAGGATATGAAAATGTGCCCGGAGCCGAGATCACCTTTCCCCAAGTCGGCGCCTATGAACTAGTACTACAAGGTGAACCCCACACGACCAAGGGATTTGAACCGTTTGAACTACGCTTTAATGTTACCGTAGCTGCCGGACAATCGACTGCTTTGCCGACCTCACCTTCGACTGATGCTTTGGATACACCAGACTCTAGCCCGATCGCTACTCCCTCGGAGAGTGAAGCAGCGTCCGATCGTGTTCCTTGGTTTGTGTGGGTCATACTATTGGTAATTTTGGCAATTGCTCTGCCTTTGGTGCTCGCTCGTGCCCGCAAGAAGTAGGGAGCATTTCAAAAAGCTAGGGGTTCGTAACAAACAGTGGCACGCACACCAGATGGTTCTACGCCTACTCCGTACCTCCCTTGACTCAAAGTTGGTAGAGGTCTCATCTGGCGTAGGTCGTATTCGCAATTTTTAATTTAGTATTACCTAACTAGCAGACGTGGCAGAACTAGCTGAGGAACTCGCTTGCGTGTCTGCCGCCTGAGTTACCCCCATACGAATTTCCGAGCAAAAAGACGCCATGCTGAAGCCACCAAACCGCTTGAGAATGCTAGTGCGTAGGCGCAAATTGGGACTAGCAAACCACAGCCGCTCTTCCGAATACATGGTTTCATACTCGGTAATCAAGGTCAGCGCTTGATCCTCACCTACAACATACCGTCCCGCTACCGAAGCCTTCTCGGCATAGCCCTGATCGCGCAACAGCTTGCCTTCGTTGGGCTTGTCAGGATCGGCGATCGGCACTAGCACGGTTGAACCTGTATGCTTTTCCTCATCCCATTCCATTGTGCCGTTCCACGTGACGCGAGCACCGCACAACGCCAACGCCGGATCAACTTCATACTGCTGACAAAGTTGTACCACCGCTGGATCATCCTTGGCCATCATTTCAATCACAATATCAGACTTGCCGGATTCTGATTGCTTGAATGCTAGATGATGACTTGTCCGTTGGGAGAACCACTTACCAGCACTTTGCTGGAAAAATTCAACTATATCCATGAGGGCAATAATGTAGAACAACGCGCGTTTAAACGAATTCTTTCTGTTTATCCTTTTTGATCTTACACGGGGAGAGGGAGGAGGGAATCGGGAATCGGGAATTGGGAATTGGGATGAAACTTAATTCCCTTAAATCATTGAATGGTGCACTGAGCATCTAATAGCAGTAAGGAGCGTTCTTCAAATACAGTACAGCGCTGAATCGATCGCCTCAGCACGGGTCTGCCTTGTTCTAGATTTTGCAGGGCGGTTTGGTGAGCATCGGGGTATTGCTTCACCCAGTTATCGGCTAGGTTATCAGCATTAAAGATCTGACGATTGACCAACCAAAAATCGATGCTATAGGTTTGGGTGAAGTTAGCTAATTCGGCCCGATCGAGGCTGTACTGGGCCCGCACTAGATCGCTAATTTGTTGACGAAACTGATTGGCATAGCCGAGGTGGTAAGGGATAGCAAATTCTCGCCCGACTAAAACCGAGCGATTGGTGAAGCTGGGCAAATCGTTGATTTCTTTCAGAATTCCGGCCACAACTGTGTCGTTAGGCTGTTCCGAGAGAAATTCATACAGCCCTGTGGCCTTGCCGACTTGGTAATTGGTTTTTGGGAAGTCGGGAATAGTGCTGGGATAGATCAGCAGCGCCAAGGTGAAAACAGAAGCCACGCCCCACACCAGCCCCCGTTGCCAGTCCGATCGCCCCTGAGACGTTTGCCGCATCCACTGAAGCGACGCATTTAACATCAGTGACACACTGATTGCGGTGGCAAAGGCCAGCACATAGCGCAGGGTGTAAGCGGTATAGCGGCTGGGCAAATGCAGCTTGAATAGCACGGCATGGGCAATGAAGAATAATCCTAATGCCACGATCGGGATGTGCAACAAAATCCGCAGATGTTTAGTGAGGTGTTGGGTTAGGGGAAAGTAGCGGTGAAACGCCAGCAGTACTGGCAGCAGGAATCCGATCGCCAATGTGCCAGGGCGAAAGTTGGGGAACAGGCCACTCCGTTCGCCATAGAGCCAAAATGCCAATGGATCGTCATTAAAGAATTGGCTGCGACCTCGATGGTTGAATTCTGGTAGAGTGCGCGCCTCGGCAGCAGTGATTGTGGGGCCATAACTAGAGTGGAATAGAGCATAGGGCAGCATCACCAAAACCGCCACGGCTAGCGCCACAGCGCAAAATCTGTATTCTTTGCGATCGGCCGATAGCCCCAATCGTCCATTTTGCCAACGTACAGGTTGCAGCAAAATCAGTCCGGCAAACACAAACACATACTGTGGGTAAAACAAGCCCTCCAGAACGATCGTGATCAGGCAGGGCCAGATCTGGCGGCGCAGCAGGTAATGCAGAAACGCTAGAAAAATTGCGGGCATGAAGGCTCTGGGCGTAGCGGAGGCGATATCATCGTGCGTCCACAGCACTTGTTGAATCATCAGCGACGACAGAAAGGCCGTAAACGGTATAGGCAACAGTTGCATGGACACGGCAAACCCGTAAGCGGCGGCGATGATCCCCAGTGCGATCGGCAGAATTTTAGCGAGCCACATCGGGTCAACGCCCAGTTGGGCAAACACCCAGTAAAAGCCCGTGTATCCAGCCGGAGCCACGGATTGGAAGTAATCGGCAATCAGGTTATTGGGAAACAACGCTGGATCGAGAAATCGCCGCATCCAAAAAATATGTTGTCGCGCATCGTCCTGCACCACATACTCACTGCCAAACGCTTGTTGCAGCGCTAATAGTCCGTATAAAACTGCGATTGTCAAACTGAGGCAAACCCAAAAAATTGTGTGCGATCGGGCAGGTTTGGCCGATGTAATCTGCTCTAACAAGTTGCTCATGCGTCACTCCTCACTCAACGGGCCCTCTCTACTCAGCGCCCAGCACACAGACGGCATCAACGACGGTAAAGGTTTCATTCTGAAACACCGTACACGACTCAGCCATTCGTTCTAAGGCGGCTCGGCGCACACGCGGGCGAATCTCGGCGGTGGTATCGGCAAATTCTCGAAACACGGGATTGGTTTCTAAGTAATTTAGGCGAAACGATCGCGCTTCCAGTAGCCAAAGATCTACCCCATAGGTTTGAATGAACTGCTGCACCTCAGTCAACTTGGGGCTATATTGCGCCCGCATTAAATCAATTGTGCGTTGGCTAATCTGCTGATAGTAGCCCAAATGATAGGGCAAGACAAAGCCGCGCCCCCCCACCAAAATCGAGCGCTGGGCAAAACTGGGAAGGTTGTTGATTTCGCGATCGATCGAAGCAATTACGCTGTCTTTGGGCTGTTGGTACAGGAACGCATACAGATCCGGGTGGCGACCCGTCGAGTATTGAATCACCGGAAACGACACATCTTCAAACCGCAGCAGCACCGGGTAGAGCAATAGCCCGATCGCCACGATTCCCGTGATAGCTAACATCACTGGATTTTTCGGTTGTTCGTTCCGCTGTGTCATCGAATTAAATAAGCCTTGCAGCAAAATCGTCAATGCTAGTCCTGCGGCCAGCGCCGCCACAATCCGAAAACTGTGCTCGGTGTAGCGATTAGGTAAATGCAGCTTAAAGATCAGCGCATGCGCCAAAAAGAACAAACTGACAGACACCAGAATCATTTGTGGTAACACCCGCACCTTACGACTAACCAGCGCCACCAACGGCAAGCGGGTGAACTTCAGCAAAAATGGTAGTGACAGCGCCAACCACAGATGCGGCAACAGAAACATCCGCAGCGGATTCGGCGGCAGATTATCGACTTCCGGCGTAAAAACTGAATTGGCCGTACACCATTCAAACGGCAACATGCCGCTCCGCTTACCGCAGAACCAAAACTCCAACGGTCGATCGCTAAAAAACGCCGACCACCCCATTTCTGACAAGGTGAACATCGATCGTGCTTCTGCCCCACTCAGCACGGGCCCAAAGGCTGACGACTTGAGCGCATAGGGCAACATCACCAAAAACGCCACCGCCAAGCCTAAGCCTGAAAACCAGTAATCGCGCCGATTGTCCGATAACCGCAAATTGCCCGATTGCCATTTCAGTAGTTGCAACAGCAGCACACCGGAATAGATAAACACACACTGAGGATAGAACAATCCTTGCAGCGCAATCGTCCCTAAGCAGGGCCAGAGCGATCGTTTCAGCAAATAATACAAAAACGCAAAAAACAGCGGATAGACAAACGCCACCGGGGTAGCAGAAATAATATCATCCCGCATCCATAGGCTTTGGTTGAGCAGCAGCGTGGTCAAAAATCCGGCAAAGGGAATCGGCAACAGTTGCAGTGTTGCGCCAAAGGCATAAACCGTGGTGATCCAGTAGAGAACGATCGGCAAACATTTGTGCAACAACAGCGGCGCAATCCCTAGCCATGCAAACGCTCGATACAGCGTGCTATAGCCCCAGGGAGCCACTGACTGAAAATAATCGGCAATTAAATCTCCTGGAAACAAGCCTGGATCAGCAAAGCGGCTCATCCAAAATACATGCTGTCGTGCATCGTCCTGCACCACAAACTCGCTACTGAAGGCTTTCTGCATGGCTATCACCGGACAAATACTGGCGATCGCCAAACTCAGCAGCAGCCAAAACCACAGACGCGATCGATCGGTTTTTTCGGCAGGGATGAACAGGAATTGATGCAAAGAGTGATGCAAAGCGATCATACGCCCAATTCGGTAACGCAATTACGCTTCATTAAATCACTTGTTAGCTTGCTTAGGCAGTGCTAGCCAGCTTTAGTTTTCCGTGGGGTAATAGCCTGAGGATTTTCTGTCGCACCGCTTTTTATAACTAGATTGAACACCTGAAGGATTTGCAAACAGATCTGTCTGAGCTTTTGTTCAGCATCCGGCAGAGGCAATACGGTTCCCCAAAATTCCCAGCGTCCAGCAGTCGCAAAGCGCCACTGTTGCCCCATATAATCATGTCCAGAAAGTTCTACGCCAATAACTCGTTGTGGATTTGCGATGGTAGTTCCTGGTAGCCGAATTTGCATCAAAATCGTTTGGCTTTGGCAGACAAAACTGCGTCGAGGGAAATGAAAGGCAAAGTCGATCGAATCGGGATCATCAAATTTTGCGGTATTTTCATCTTTTACCCAGGGACTGAGATTGACTGAACTATCCGGAAACTGAGATTTGAACAGATTTACCACAGCCCCAATTTGACTGATTCGCTCGATAATATTGGCTTGTTCCATAGCATTCACAGCTTATACTCCTAATTAACTCAGAATTGCCCTGGTTCACTATTGAGAATATTTACTGAAGTTGGCAATAGGTAAAAGAAGAGGATTCGCGTTGACATTTTCCAATTTGCCTACCCTCTGTGCATTCTCTTCAGCAGATAACCTAAAAGTCTCTCAATTGTGCTAGTCAATTTAGACCCAATCCATACCTTGTATCAGCAATAGGTAAGCGGCGCGACCCCAAACCTGCACATTAAGAAATGCGAAAGATGCGAGTCAATTAACTCACACACCAAAAAAATAATTACCCAAAAAACAATCATGTCGATTATAGATTTATTGAAAAAGATTTGCAATAATGATCTCGTTCGACATCGTCATTTGGAGGCATCGATATGAGCATCTATGCTCAGGACTTGAGCGCTACTGCCCAAGCTATGGTAGCTCCTAGTAAGGAGATTCCGGCAATGGATGAAAGAAACAGCGCCCACAACAAGCGGTTTGAAAAGCTGGGAATTCCTACCTACCTTTTGTAGATTTCTCGAGATGTGATGACGATTTGTCCTTGTTATTCTGATCAGTTATTGCGCCATGTACGTCAGTTCAAGGTTTATTGGTTTTGTCCAGTTTGTCGGCAGGAGATGCCTAGCCTGGACAAGCTTCAGCCCACAACTGATGTCCACTGTAGAAATGAACAACTTGTTCAAATGTTATTCAAATGCCATAGCTAGATGACACAACTATCGATTCGCATGAACCGCTCCTTGAGTTGAGAGAACACAACAGCTTACGATTTGCAATTGCATGACTTGAGAAGGAGCAAAAATGTCTCAAATCGGTTTGTTCTATGGAACACAAACAGGAAATACCCAAACCATTGCAGAAACTATTCAGAAAGAGTTTGGTGGAGATAGTGTAGTAACACTCCATGATATTGCCGATGCTGACATGGGTGATTTTGATAGCTATCAGTGCATCATCATTGGTTGTCCCACTTGGAACGTTGGTGAGCTACAAGCGGACTGGGAAGGGGTATACGATGAATTGGATACGGTAGATTTTAGTGGGAAGAAGGTTGCTTATTTTGGACCTGGTGATCAAGTAGGCTATGCCGATAACTTTCAAGATGCAATCGGTATTTTGGAAGAAAAGATTTCAGAGCGAGGCGGTACTACGGTTGGGCATTGGCCGACTGAGGGCTACGAGTTCAACGAATCAAAAGCAGTCAAAAACGGCAAGTTTGTCGGTCTAGCATTGGATGAGGATAACCAGTCCGAATTGACCGATCAGCGGATCAAAACCTGGGTAAGTCAGTTGAAATCAGAGTTTGGTTTGTAGAGTTCCTCCCAAGGACAAACCAAAAGGAGTTGTGAGTATTGCACTCTGGAATAGATCCGTTCTCCAACTCCTTTTCCTGATTCAACATAATCAATGCAATCGCTTACAGCCTCATGATTATTCAACTAGTTTGATTTTCTGAATATTCAGGAGATTCATCCATGACTGTGACTCAGGATACTGATTCGGTTCTCTCTAACATTCCTTTTCTTATCAGAAGCCTCAAATTCACTCAGTCGGAAAATGTTTGGTTTCAGCTTACCTGGACACTTTTGCGGGTTGGGGTTGGTCTATTGATGATTCACAATGGTCTAGATAAACTTGCTGATGTACAGAAGTTTGCCGACGGAGTTGTATCGTTTATTGGACTGCCCTATCCTGTATTCTTCACCTACTGTGCTGCCTATGTAGAACTGGTAGGTGCAATTTTATTGGCTGTAGGATTGCTGACTCGATTCAATGCAGCGGCTCTATTTGCCACAATGCTAATCGCAATCTATTTCCATTTGAAAGGAAACGGTTTGCAAGTGGCGCCCCTAGAAATGGCATCCCTGTATGCACTGTGTTTCTTATTGTTTCTGGTCAACGGTGGAGGTAGGTTAACCATTGATGCAAGGCTGCTCCAATGGTTAACAAAGGCTGAGTAAATCGATGCTCTTAGCCAACATTGTCCATTGTCCCAAAACTAACGCTGGATTTGAGACTGAATAGGAAGCAGGAGAATGGTAAAGATTGGTCTATTCTATGGAACTGAAACGGGAATTACGGAAATCTTAGCAATCTGCATTCAGAAAGAATTTGGTGGAGATAAGATTGTAGATTTGCATAATGTGGTGGGAACTACGTTGAACGATTTTGAAGAATACGATCGCTTGATTATTGGCTGCCCTACCTGGAACATTGGCGATTTACAAACCGATTGGCGAGTGCTTTATAACGAGTTGGATGCGGTTGATTTTTCCGGAAAACAAATTGCTTATTTTGGCGCAGGGGATCAACTCGGCTATGAGAACAATTTTGTCGATGCGATTGGTATTTTGGAAGCGAAAATTTCGGCATTAGGCGGAGTCACTGTCGGCTATTGGTCGATCGATGGCTATGACTTCTGCCAATCAAAAGCGGTCAAAAACGGTAAGTTCGTTGGTTTGCCGCTGGACGAATTGAACCAACCTGACTTGACCCAAGAGCGGATCAAAGCCTGGGTAGCTCAATTGCAGCGGGAGTTTGGGTTGTAATGTTTTTTCCGAAGATGTCTCACTGAGGTAACACCCAATGATAGAGGCTTCTCTAACAAATGCGTTTTTAGTGATAGGGGCATCTTTGTGTCCACTATTGCTGATGGTGTTATTGATTGGGTTCTTGTGGGCAGTAGGAACGGCGGTTCGCCAAAGTATTGCGCGGCTGCAACGGCTGCATTCGATTCCGTGCGACCAATGTGTTTATTTCACAGGTTGCCATCACTTGAAATGCACAGTTCATCCCTGTAAAGCGCTGACTGAAGATGCAGTAGATTGTCTTGACTTTGAACCTGCCCTGTATAGTAAATCCTGTTGTTCGAGTCGCTGCAAGCCCCAATGAAAAGGTATTCCTATGGCACTTCCTCAAGATTCCTATGAAGCGCGTGAATTGCAATGGCAGCTTTATACCAAAACAGGCAATCAGCGAATGCAAGCAAATTTATATCACGAAGCACAACAGGCATATCATCAAGCATGGGAATTAGCTGAATGGCTGCTAGAAAAAGCTGAGAAGAATGCGACACATCCAGATGCGATTCATCTTTATGTTGTCTCTTGTCATAACCTTGCGGATAATTGGTTAACCTTGGGTGATGCACAACAAGCAGAGATGATACTTCGGAAAGCATTCGATCGAGTGATTCAAATAATGACAGACAAAGGTTCATCTAATCCACGCAGGTTAGAAGCATTTAAAGCACTAAAAGCAATCAGTTTTGAGATAGACAGTTTTTATCGAAAATTGGGTCAAATTGCCCGAGCAGAACAGACATTTGAACGAGCGATTACCCTAGCTCAAGATTTTCTAGCACAATTTGAATTTCCCCGAATCGTCAGCTTGAAATATCGTCAGCAGAACCATTCTAGTGAACGATGAATAGCTTTCTGCTCGAGTTACATAGATTTCAAATTGTCTGGATTTAACGTTGTAACTTAACTCAAGAGGAGAAGACTCATGCCATTTGAATTACAACCCCTACCCTATGCCGAAGATGCACTGGAACCCTACATTGATGCTCAAACAATGCGAATTCACCATGACTTTCATCACGGTGGCTATGTCAACAATTTGAATAACGCGATCGAAAATTATCCCGATTTACAGCAACGGTCGATCGATGACCTAATCCGCAACTTGCACACATTGCCAGAAGCTGTCCGTACTGCCATTCGCAATCACGGTGGTGGACACTTCAATCACTCTATCTTTTGGTCAGTGATGGGGCCGAATGCAGGCGGAGAACCAACCGGAGAGGTTGCCACGTTGATCAACGATGTGTTTGGTAATTTTGAGAACTTCAAAACTCAATTCAATGATGCAGGCGCGAAACATTTTGGCAGCGGTTTTGTCTGGTTGGTGAAGACAACGAATAACCAGTTTGAGATTATCAGTCAGCCCAATCAAGATTGCCCTTGGTCAGATGGACATTATCCGATTCTTTGCAATGACGTGTGGGAACACGCTTACTACTTAACCTATCAAAACCGCCGCCCAGAATATCTCAAACAGTGGTGGAATACTGTGAACTGGAATGCGGTGAATGAGCGATTGGCGATCGCGCAGCGCCTCTAAAAAACTCACTCACCATATTTGTTTTGATTCCTCCATTGGGTGAAGGGAATATTCAAACCCTTCACCTCTTCTTCAGTTTGTCGTTTCTAATCATCCTGATCGACAGCATTCAAATCAGGCTTGCGAGTGTCTTTGACTCCAGTTCCACAAGTTTGGCAACTCCTACCCATCCAAATTCCCCGCCCCAACCCCTAACCCTTAGCCTCTATTCGGCATGGCCCACCACGCCAACGCATAGGGCTGAACAGGTTCATTGATCTGATCGCGATAAACAACTCGGATTTTGTAACGTCCGGTTTCAGGAATTTGATGAAACAAGTGTTCAACGCTGTCTACTTGGCTATCGGATGCCCAAATGCGGTTCCGACTATCGGTGTCTTCAGCACGCATGAGGTACATATCCAGATTGTTTAAGCCGCGATCGCGGAAGGTTTCGCCAATGTCATACTGTCCGTTTGCGTTGCGGTCTTGCAGTTCGACAAGGCGATTCCAGGTTAAGGTTGCTGCAATAAAACTACCGCCTTGCAGCGGATCTGCAAACACATAGTCTTGGTATTTGGAGGTATTTGCTGATGGTGCTGCGCTGACCGCCCGATAGTCCCAGCCGATCGCGGGTGTTTCTTGATCAGGACGCCATTGCCCCGGTCTAAACTGTTCATAGGCACGAAACGCATTAAGATGTCCTGTTCCCATTTGTGCATCGAGCGGAAGGCGGGTGGATTGATGGGCGTCTGAGTCTAGCCAAGTGCGGTTGCGTTGGGTGAGTACCGTTCGAGTCATGCCCAAATTCAAGCCGTCTCCTTGGTCTTGCAGTTTATCTGCCGAATTCATTAAGACTGCTTTCATCACCTCTTGTCGGCGTGCATCCAATCCCCAGTGGGACACTTCCGGCGTTTGTTTAGACTCTAGGGCTTGACGAATCGAGCGATCGCCAAACTCTTGCAGCAGCGCCACTGTCGCCACCACATGCGGAGTCGCAAAACTAGTGCCAGAGTCGGCTGGGGCCGCTGTTCCGTTGGGAGTTAGGGTTTGAATGTCACTTCCGGGAGCTAGCAGCGCCACCGATCGCCTTGGGCCAACGTTACTTTCAGTAGCCGGATCGCGCCCGATGACCACTTCCGGTTCGCTGCCCAAACTGAAATAGTCAACTTTGCGAAATTCTCCCCCAACTCGCATTGAGTTGGCGATAATCATGCCGTTGAAAGAATCGGTAGGAATGGGAAAGCCACCGCGCCCTTGGTTCCCAGCAATCACTTGCAGCACGTTATTGGTTCGAGCTAGCCAATCCACACACTGGGTTAACAGAGCATTGCCGTCTAGGACTGGGTTGTCGCGCGGATCACGCATCAGCGACTCGCCAAAGCTGTAGTTAATTGCCCGCACATCTCCACCATTTTGCAGCGATACAGTTTGAGCGGCTAAACACTCTTCGGGTTGTTCGCTGCGGCTTTCGGCTCCCACCGCAGAAGCATACAGCGTGGCTTCTGGGGCTACTCCAGTTAAGGTTTTGTCTCGGCTAATCAAAATGCTAGCTACACGAGCAGCATGGCTATCTACCAATGAATTGGCTTCTGCGGGCGCATCTCGAAAGAATAGGCGATTGGGCCGAACCGATCGATTCGTCGCTCCAGCTTTGTCTAGACCAAACTGAGCCGGACGGCCAATTTCAATTTGCCCGATCGCAATTTTGCGTCCAGTCAAGTTCAGTGGCGGCTGATGCAATTGATGAGCATGAATGCCGTTTTCACCAACCGAATCCATCAATGCCATTACTGGCACACTGAATAACACTAAAGCGACAGTCGCGATAAACCACGCCAACTGCCGAATTCGACGCCGTATCATGGGCATTCTCCTAGACCTAATTGCCGACGATCGTAGCCTCAACCAATCGAATTTCCCAATAATTGTGCCCGACTCATGATGAATTTGTGCAATCGCAGGGGATCATTAAGGTAAGGGGCAGAGACACACTTTGTTAAACTATTTACAAGAGACGCAGGAGAGTAGAAATACCTATGAGCCAATCCCCTAAACCCATTGTGATTGCTCCCTCAATCCTATCGGCAGATTTTAGTCGTCTGGGTGAAGAAATTCAGGCAGTGGATCGAGCTGGTGCAGACTGGATTCACGTCGATGTGATGGACGGGCGGTTTGTTCCCAACATTACGATTGGCCCGCTAATTGTGGATGCCATTCGTCCCTATACACAGAAGCCGCTCGATGTCCACCTGATGATTGTGGAACCAGAAAAATATGTCGGCGACTTTGCCAAAGCCGGAGCCGATCACATCTATGTCCACGCTGAGCATAATGCATCTCCGCACCTGCATCGTACATTAGGACAAATCAAAGAATTGGGCAAAAAAGCAGGCGTAGTGCTGAATCCCGGTAGTCCGCTTGAGTTGATTGAATATGTCTTAGAACTGTGCGATCTGGTGTTGCTGATGAGTGTAAACCCTGGGTTTGGTGGACAGAGTTTCATTCCCACTGTGGTTCCCAAGATTCAGAAATTGCGCCAACTGTGTGACGAGCGCGGACTTGATCCTTGGATTGAAGTAGACGGCGGCTTGAAAGCCAATAATACTTGGCAGGTGCTCGAAGCTGGAGCCAATGCGATCGTGGCAGGTTCTGCGGTCTTTGGAGCAAAGGATTATGCAGAAGCGATTGCCGGTATCCGCAACAGCAAGCGCCCAGAGCCGGAATTGGTTACAGCCTAGAACGATCGAATTTTTTGAGTTTTTTCAGGGTGGGCACTGCCCACTTTTTTATTGATCGCTTTTTATTGATCATTTTCTTGCCTGCGCCGCCCCGAAGCCCTCCCTTGTTCAAAGCTGTAGTCATAATGAGTACGATTAAGCTATACTGTAGATTAAATGAAACATTTCTTAAGGTAATAGGGACTCCAATGGTCAAGATTATCGGGATGGCTGGAAGTTTGCGACCCGGTTCGTATAGTCAACAAGCCCTAAAAGTTGCGGCAGAGCGAGTTAAAGCGTTAGGGGTAGAGGCTGAAGTGCTGGATCTTCGATCGTTGAACCTACCCTTTTGTGATGGCGGCGACGATTATCCCGATTACCCCGATGTGGCAAAGCTGCGCCAAGCCGTACTGGAGGCAGATGGAATTATTTTGGCAACCCCAGAATATCATGGCAGTGTCAGCGGGGTGCTGAAAAACGCGCTAGATCTGATGGGTTTCGAGCAGTTCTCAGGCAAAGTCACGGGACTGATTAGTGTTTTGGGTGGGCAGTCTAACAGCAATGCCCTGAATGATATGCGCACAATCATGCGTTGGATTCACGCTTGGACAATTCCTGAACAAGTGGCGATCGGGCAAGCCTGGAAAGCCTTTGATGAGAATGGCAATTTGGTAGACGAGAATTTGTCGAAACGCTTTGATGTCTTTGCTCAGAGTTTGGTGGAAAACACTCGCAAACTGCGCGGCGTGAGCGATCGAGAAGTAGCGACTGTGTAAGGTAATTCTCCGAAAACCCAGCTAGCAGGGCAGTGCTCGCCTCACTTCGACCTAACCCAGAAATAACTTATAGGCTGGGTTGTGGTTTTCGTCCCAGTAGCGATAGCCCAGTGTATCAAGAAACGCTTGCCATTCTGGCATTTCGTATGGTGGCACCTGCATACCCACGACAATGCGCCCATAGTCTGCACCATTGTTGCGATAGTGGAAGAGGCTGATGTTCCAGTTGGGACTCATGGAACTGACAAAGCGCATCAAGGCTCCCGGTCGCTCGGGGAACTCAAACCGATATAGCAACTCATTGTGGGCTAGGGGCGATCGACCCCCCACCATGTGGCGTAGGTGTAGTTTTGTCAGTTCATCGTCGGTGAGATCGAGGGTTCTGAATCCGGCCGCTTCAAACGTACTGGCCATGTAGGCAGCATCGGCCCGGTTGGCGATTTGTAGTCCCACAAAGATGTGGGCTTCTTGATCATCGGCAATGCGGTAGTTAAATTCGGTGAGGTTGCGTTTACCAATACATTCGCAGAATTTGCGCAAACTTCCCCGTTCTTCGGGAATGGTGACGGCAAAAATAGCTTCGCGCTGTTCCCCCAATTCTGCCCGTTCGGCCACAAACCGCAGACGATCGAAGTTCATATTTGCTCCACAGGCCACAGCGACCAGAGTTTGTCCTTGAATTTGCTCTCGTTCTACATACGCCTTGGCCGCTGCAATGGACAAGGCTCCCGCTGGTTCCAGAATCGATCGCGTGTCTTCAAACACGTCTTTGATGGCAGCGCAGGTGTCATCGGTTCCCACTAGCATCACCTCGTCTACATACTGCTGACACAAGCGGAAGGTTTCTTCGCCCACTTGCCGCACCGCCACGCCATCGGCAAACAGTCCCACCTGGGGCAACCGCACTCGCTGTCCAGCTTGCAGCGATTGATACATAGCATCGGCATCGACGGGTTCTACACCGATGATTTTGATTTCGGGACGTAACCGCTTCACGTAAGCTGCAATGCCAGAGATTAAGCCACCTCCCCCAATCGCCACAAAAATCGCATGAATTGGCTGTTGATACTGCCGCAAAATTTCCATGCCGATCGTCCCCTGTCCGGCAATCACGTCCGGATCATCAAACGGATGAATAAAAGTCAACCCTTTCTCAGCTTCTAGCTGGCGGGCATGGGCATAGGCTTCGTCAAACGTGTCGCCATGCAGCACCACCTCGCCCCCTTGTGCTCTGACCGCATCAATCTTGACCTGCGGTGTGGTAACAGGCATCACGATAATGGCACGGGTTCCCAAGCGATAGGCGCCCAAGGCTACTCCCTGTGCGTGGTTGCCAGCCGACGCCGCTATCACCCCTTGCTGCAATACATCCGGTGGTAAATTCACCATTTTGTTATAGGCACCACGCAGCTTGAAGGAAAACACCGACTGCATGTCTTCTCGCTTCAGCAACAGGCGATTGTTCAGCCGCGTGGATAAATTCGGGGCCACCTCCAACGGCGTTTCTTGGGCAACATCATACACACGAGCGGTCAAAATCTGTACTAGGTAATCGCAGTACATGGGCCTGGGGATTAGGTAGAAATGCAGAGCGTGAACAAATTTTACTGTACGGCTGCCTCAACGGGATAGCAGAACCGATCGCCGCGATCGCGCAGAATTCTGGCAGCAGATCGGTTCGGGCCGACAATGCCTACAATAGAGATTGCACGTTTTGTCTATACTCTTTATTCTTTTTTACCCTCAGCCGATGTCTCAGTCAGCGTCTCAGTCAGTTCCAGCCGAAAAAATCCATCTGCCTAAGACCAGCGAATCGGAAAATTTGAAAAAAATTCGCCACACCGCGTCGCACGTCATGGCCATGGCTGTGCAAAAGCTGTTTCCCAAGGCGCAGGTGACGATCGGCCCTTGGATTGAAAACGGGTTTTATTATGACTTTGATAGCCCAGACCCCTTTACAGAAAAGGATCTGAAGGCAATCAAAAAAGAGATGACTAAAATTATTAAGCGTAAGCTTCCCGTAATTCGAGAAGAGGTGACACGGGAAGAGGCCGAGCGCCGGATTAAGGCGATCAATGAACCCTATAAGCTGGAAATTCTTGATGACATCAAAGGCGATCCGATTACGATCTACCATTTAGGTGAAGAGTGGTGGGATCTGTGCGCCGGGCCGCATTTAGAGAGTACGGTTGAATTAAACCCAGAGGCAATCGAACTAGAAAGTGTCGCAGGGGCTTATTGGCGCGGCGATGAAACCAAAGCCCAACTGCAACGGATCTATGGCACGGCTTGGGAAACGCCAGAACAACTAGCGGAATATAAACGTCGCAAAGAGGAAGCTTTGCGACGCGATCACCGCAAGTTGGGCAGAGAACTAGGCTTGTTTATCTTTGCCGATCCGGTGGGGCCGGGCTTGCCGCTGTGGACACCCAAGGGAACCGTACTGCGATCGACCCTGGAAGAGTTTTTGAAGCAAGAGCAACTAAAGCGCGGCTATTTGCCCGTTGTCACGCCCCATATTGGGCGGGTGGAACTCTTCAAACTTTCTGGACATTGGCAGAAATATCGAGAAGATTTGTTCCCCATGATGGGCGAATCGGAGGACGAAGGATTTGTCCTTAAGGCGATGAATTGTCCCTTTCATGTGCAAATTTACAAGTCGAGTTTGCGATCGTATCGGGAACTGCCGCTGCGCTTGGCTGAATTTGGCACGGTGTATCGCTATGAGCAATCAGGGGAATTGGGTGGACTGACTCGTGTGCGTGGCTTTACGCAGGATGATGCTCACTTATTTGTGATGCCAGAACAGTTGGATGACGAGTTCCTCAAAGTGGTTGAACTAATTCAAACCGTGTTTCGATCGCTGCAATTAACGAACTTCAAAGCTCGGCTCAGCTTCCGCGATCCTGCTTCTGACAAATATATTGGTTCTGATGAAGCTTGGAACAAGGCAGAGAGTGCCATTCGTCGGGCGGTGGAAACGCTGGGCATGGATCATTTTGAGGGTGTAGGTGAAGCGGCTTTCTACGGGCCCAAGCTCGATTTTATGGTGCAGGATGCTTTAGATCGCGAGTGGCAGTTGGGAACGGTGCAGGTAGATTACAACTTGCCGGAACGCTTTGATTTGGAATACGTTGCTAAAGATGGTTCGCGCAAACGTCCGGTCATGATTCACCGGGCCCCCTTCGGTTCCTTAGAGCGATTGGTTGGGATTTTAATCGAAGAATATGCTGGCGATTTTCCGCTGTGGTTGGCCCCGGTACAAATCCGTCTGATTACCGTCACCGAGGAACAATTACCGTTTGCCCGTCAGGTGGCTGACCAAATGCGAGCGATCGGCATTCGCGTGGAAGTAGACGAAAGCGGCGAACGCTTGGGCAAAATGATCCGCAATGCCGAGAAAGAGAAAATTCCGGTGATGGCTGTCATTGGAGCGAAGGAACTGGAAGCGAACGCCCTCAGCATCCGTACTCGCACCGCTGGCGAACTGGGATCAATTGCAGTAGACACTGCGATCGATCGCTTGAAAAAGGCGATTGCCCACTACTCTGACTTTTAGTTGGTGCATTTGGCTATTCTATCCCTTACAACTAGAGTAGCCAGCCAACCTTTCCCCCTATGAGCCGCCCATCCACCAAGCATTGGGTCGATCGCCTCGACAACTCCCGCTTACTGCGCTATGTCCTGCTGTTTGCATTGGCATGGGCGATCGTGCAGGTATTGGCTTACTTTGCCTCGGTCTTGATCATCTTCACTTTTTCAGCCATTTTGGCCTTTATTCTCAGCTTCCCGGTCAAGTGGCTGCGTCGGTTTTTGCCGCATGGGCTATCAGTCTCGATCGTGTTTCTGCTGAGTTTAGCCATTTTGGCTGGGTTAACTTTGACGATCGGCTTTGCCACCTTGTCTCAGGCGCAGCAGTTCGTCAACAATGCTCCTGCTCTCCTCGATGATTTGATTACCATTATCAGCAATTTGGAAGATTTTTTGCAGCAGCGCAACATTGAGCTAAACCTAACCGTCCTAGAAGAACAGCTACGCAATCAAGCCTTATCCAGTTTGGGATTTGGGTTAGTGACGCTGCAACGGGTACTAACCAGTCTTTTAGACCTGATTTTGATTGCCGTAGTCACGCTATTCATGCTGTTGGATGGGGCGCGGCTGTGGAAATTTTTTCTGCGCCTGTTTCCTCAATCAAAGCGAGAGCGGCTCACAGTTGCCATTCAGCGCAACTTCCTCGGTTTCTTTTGGGGGCGATTTTTGCTTTCCGTCTTCTTTGGACTTTCGTCCTTTGTGGTGTTTCTGATTCTGAAAATTCCCTATGCGCTAGTGTTAGCGATGATCGCGGGCATCTTTGACTTGATTCCTGGCATTGGGGCCACCTTAGGCATTGGGCTAGTTTGCTTAATTTTGCTGCCGCAAGGCATTTGGCTGAGTCTGAAAGTTTTGATCGGCTGCATTTTGCTGCAACAGGTGGAAGAAAATTTGCTGATGCCGCGCATTATGCAAGGGTCAGTCAACATCAACCCGGTCGTGATGTTTTTTGCGCTATTAGTGGGGGCCAGAATTGCTGGATTGTTCGGTTTGTTTCTGGCAATCCCGATCGCTGCCACCTTGGTCAATCTATTTGAAATTGATGAAATGAAGGGAGAAGCTCTGAAAGACTCCTTGTTGTCTTCAAAGTCTGACCCTTCGTAGACGTAGACCGTGCTCTACCCAATTTGTTTTCTCTCTCTTTGTTATGGTTTCCACCAATCATGAATTACTATCACCTTGGAGGAGCTATTTTGTGGCTATGGCTAAGCCTAGTCGGCTGTCGTTTGATTGAGCCGCAAACCCGTCAGCCAAACACCACTGCCACAGATGCCACAGAAACGTCTTCAGCATCCTCTACCATAACCGAAACAACCGATCGATTGTCCAGTGAGGCTACAGTCAGCACTATGGTGGCACAATTTCATCGCGATCCCAATAACCCAAATTTGCTACGAGACTATGATCCAACGGCTCCTATTCCGGCCACGGGTCAGACGACCATTCGTGGCAGCATTCGCAACTTAAACACAAACCGCATGATTGCCGAGTGTCCAGCAGATTCTGCGCCCTATGCCTATGCGGAAAGCACCAATCATCGGGTGCAAATTTGCTCGGCGGAGTTTGATCCGTGGCTACCGAAGTACTTTATGGGTCAATCCAAGGATGGCAGCAGCGACATTCGCATCACCAACGAAGAGCTGGAGAGCGCTCAACAACTGGTCTTTAATAACGGCGATCGAACTTATGCGCTGTCTGGTAGTCGCGATCGTGCGGGTGATACCAATGTGTATCTCGAAATTCGCAACCCCGACGGCACAACCTATGCCGAAGCGCTGCTGTATTTCTACGAACAAACCGATCGACCAGTGCCTGAAACCTAATATCTATGGCAATGAAGAGTCCGTTGGGGCGCTAGTAACTATCATCTTTACCCACCGTCAACATAGCCAGCAAATGATTCGCTTGTTGTAACCGCTCGGCGATCGCTTGCCGCCAACTGAGACTGACCTGTGGATCACCAATTACATCCTGAGCCAATTGACGGTACAGCGCACTTTTAACGACATCGCCCTGTTCTAGCAACCTAAGATTGTCATAGATCGTTTGAAGAGAAGTTAGTGCCATAACTGATTAAATTCTCAGTGAAAGGTCAAGCGGACGATTGATTGTATACGCCATCTTGATATATGTATGTCATCGAAGAGGCAATCCACCTAATCGATATGAGCCTCTTCCCCCCCCAACGTCTGCTCCCAGACAGCGGAGGAGTCGGAACGATTGAGTGATTTTAACGTCCCTCTCTGGCTTTGGGAGAGGAATGTAGGGTGAGGGAAATCTACAAGATGGCAACAAAACCGGAACAGCAGATCGAAAATTAGTGAATAAACGAAGTAAGTTTTCGGTTGAATCCTTCGTCGAGTCTCTATGTATCAATCTTGTTTCTTTCCCGGTAAAGTTACTTCTATTTTGAACTGAGTCGCCGCGATCGCCGAGCACAAAGTTATGAAGTGTTATGGCGAGGTACACATCGTCTTAATTCTTTACAATTATTAAACCCAAGATGAGTCAATTCCTTGCAAGTATGTTAGCTTAGTTAACTAATCCTCTATTAGATTTCGTGCAGGAATGCGTCAGCGCCACATTCTCTTGATCGCCTTTTAAAGTACTCAATTTGCGTCTTTTTCAAAAACTATCCAAACAATAATGCCCCAGTGGTATATCGTTTGACAGCTTTTGACAGTCTATTTAGAAACGTTTTTGCAAACATTACAAAACTGTTTCAAAAGATCTGTCATTTTCCTTAAGACTTCACAGCGGTTTGGTTTCTTGTTAGAGAATTCAAAGTAGTTTTAGTTGTCACTTCACAACGCCTAATATTTGTGTTGAATTCATGACATTTGCCAATAACTTAATGTCATTCAATGATTCAGTTTTTTGTTTTACCCTTCCCTTCTTTGCCACCTTATAACTATCAATGAACAGCCATCAATTGCCATCTAAACAAGGTCTCTACGATCCGCAATTTGAACATGATGCTTGCGGCGTCGGTTTCATCGTGCATATGAAGGGCACGCCGTCTCATGCGATCGTGGAACAAGGCTTAACGATTTTGCTGAACCTCGATCATCGCGGCGCAGTGGGAGCAGAAACCAACACAGGCGACGGTGCAGGTATTTTGATGCAAGTGCCGCATAAGTTTTTGCAGAAAGTTACAGCCGCCGAAGGCATCACCCTTCCTGAAGCCGGACAGTATGGCGTTGGCATGATCTACGCATCGCCCGATCGGGCTGTTCGTGAGGCGGGTCGGCGGAAATTTGAAGAGATTGTGACAGCGGAAGGCTTACAGGTGTTGGGGTGGCGCGATGTACCAACCGATCATTCGTCGCTCGGGAATACAGCTAAAGCGAGTGAGCCGTTTATGCAGCAGGTGTTCATTCAGCGCAGTCCTGAAATTACAGACGATGTGGCGTTTGAGCGCAAGCTGTATGTGATTCGCAAAATTTCTCATAGCGCCATTCGTACATCACAAGTGGATACCTATTGGTATTTTTCCAGTTTGTCGGCTCGCACAATTGTCTACAAAGGCATGTTGATGCCTGTGCAGGTGGGGCAATATTATCTGGATTTGCAAGATCCCGATTTGGAAAGTGCGCTGGCGTTGGTCCATTCGCGCTTCAGCACCAATACCTTTCCCAGTTGGGAGCGATCACATCCCTATCGTTATATTGCCCACAACGGCGAAATTAACACCCTGCGCGGCAACATCAACTGGATGCACGCGCGGCAATCGCTGTTTGAATCTGAGTTATTTGGCGATGATATTCAGAAAGTGCAGCCCGTGATCAACATTGAGGGGAGCGATTCGCTGATTTTTGACAATGCTCTGGAACTACTGGTGCTGGCAGGTCGATCGCTACCCCATGCCGTAATGATGATGATCCCAGAGCCGTGGACAGCCCACGAATCGATGAGCGATGAGAAGAAAGCATTCTATGAATATCATTCCTGTTTGATGGAACCGTGGGATGGCCCGGCGTCGATCGCCTTTACCGACGGTACGATGATGGGAGCCGTGCTTGATCGCAATGGCTTACGTCCGTCTCGCTATTACGTCACGAAGGATGATCTGGTAATCATGGCCTCGGAAGCCGGGGTGTTGCCGATCGAACCAGAGCGAGTAGCGCTGAAGGGACGGTTGCAACCCGGTCGTATGTTCTTGGTCAACATGAAGGAAGGGCGCATTATTGCTGATGAGGAGATTAAACAGGAGATTGTCACAGCCCAACCCTACCGCGATTGGTTAAATCAACATCTGGTGGATTTGGCAGATTTACCGGCTGCCCCCGAATCGAATTCTGTAGGGGCGTTGCGCGAGACGTCCTTGCAAGACCTACCCCTAATTCAACGACAAACAGCGTTTGGTTATACGTTTGAAGATTTGCGGCTATTGATGACGCCAATGGCTCGCGACGGGGTGGAAGCAGTGGGAGCAATGGGTGCAGATACGCCCCTATCGGTTCTCTCCGATCGTCCCAAGTTGTTGTACGACTATTTCCAGCAATTATTCGCACAAGTAACAAATCCACCGATCGATTCCATTCGCGAAGAGATCATCACTTCGGCGCAAACGACAATCGGATCAGAGCGCAATTTGCTGCAACCGGAACCAGAAAGCTGTCATCTGATTAAGTTAAAAACACCGATTCTCAGTAATGCTGAATTAGCAAAACTGAAGCATCTTTCCAATGGGTTTCAATCTGTCACGATTCCGATTTTGTTTAACCCCAAAAACGGGTCTGCGGGTTTGGAGCAAGCTATCACTGAAATTTGTGCAGAAGCCGATCGCGCGATTGCTGAAGGTGTAAATATTTTGATTCTCAGCGATCGAGGAGTAGATGTCGATCGTGCTGCGATTCCTGCACTATTAGCCGTATCCGGATTACATCACCATTTAATTCGCACTGGTACACGCACTCGTGTCGGACTTGTATTGGAATCGGGTGAGCCGCGTGAGGTGCATCATTATGCACTGCTGATTGGCTATGGTTGTGGAGCCATCAATCCCTACCTGGCCTTTGAAACCATTCAGGACATGATTCACGAAGGCTTGTTGGTCAATGTGGATTATGCGACAGCGTGTAAGAACTATATCAAAGCGGCTACGAAGGGTGTGATCAAAGTAGCCTCAAAGATCGGGATTTCGACGCTGCAAAGCTATCGGGGGGCGCAGATTTTTGAGGCGATCGGACTCAACCACTCAGTGGTGGATAAATATTTCACCTGGACCGCTTCCCGGATTGAAGGCGCCGATCTAGAAGTTATTGCTAAGGAGGCGATCCTGCGACATTATCATGCCTTCCCCGATCGGCAAGTCAATGGACACACCCTGGATGTAGGTGGTGAGTATCAGTGGCGCAAGGAAGGCGAAGCCCATCTGTTTAGTCCTCAAACGATTCACACGCTGCAATCGGCGGTGCGGCAGGGCAATTACGATCTTTATAAGCAGTACGCCGCTCTTGTTAACGAGCAAAATCAGAAATACTTCACCTTGCGTGGCTTGCTGAAGTTTAAGCCCCGTCAGCCTGTGCCAATTGAGGAAGTAGAGCCGATCGAGTCAATCATGAAACGTTTCAAAACAGGCGCGATGAGCTATGGTTCCATTTCCAAAGAAGCTCACGAAGCGTTAGCCATTGCCATGAACCGAATTGGTGGCAAGTCTAATACGGGCGAAGGAGGTGAAGATCCGGAGCGCTACACCTGGACGAACGAGCAGGGCGACTCGAAAAATAGTGCCATTAAACAGGTGGCATCCGGGCGATTCGGCGTCACTAGCCTGTATCTCTCCCAAGCCAAAGAATTGCAAATCAAAATGGCCCAGGGGGCAAAACCCGGTGAAGGTGGACAGTTGCCCGGTGGTAAGGTCTATCCCTGGATTGCCAAAGTCCGTCACTCGACGCCTGGTGTGGGTTTGATTTCGCCGCCACCGCACCACGATATTTACTCGATCGAAGATTTGGCAGAACTGATCCATGACCTCAAAAACGCCAACCGCAATGCTCGCATCAGCGTCAAACTGGTGTCAGAAGTCGGTGTGGGCACGATCGCCGCTGGGGTGGCCAAAGCGCACGCGGATGTGGTGCTAATTTCCGGCTATGACGGCGGCACAGGGGCCTCCCCGCAGACCTCGATTAAACACGCGGGCTTGCCCTGGGAATTGGGATTAGCCGAAACCCATCAAACCCTGGTACTGAATAACCTGCGATCGCGAATTACGGTAGAAACCGACGGGCAGATGAAAACCGGGCGCGATGTCGTGATTGCGGCGCTGCTGGGTGCGGAAGAATTCGGTTTTGCAACGGCTCCACTGGTGACGTTGGGCTGCATTATGATGCGCGTTTGCCATCTCAACACCTGTCCGGTAGGAGTGGCAACACAGAATCCGCAACTGCGCGAGAAGTTCACTGGCGATCCAGAGCATACGGTCAATTTCATGAAATTCGTTGCTCAGGAAGCGCGAGAACTAATGGCCCAACTTGGCTTCCGTACCCTTAACGAAATGGTGGGACGCACAGATGTTTTGGAAGCGAAACAAGCGATCGCCCATTGGAAAGCGAAAGGACTGGATCTTTCCAAGATCTTGTATCAACCCGACGTGGGGCCTGAAGTCGGACGCTATTGTCAGATTCCTCAAGATCATGGGCTAGAGAAATCCCTAGACATGACCGTGTTACTGGATTTGTGTCAAGGAGCGATCGAACGGGGTGAACCCGTCAAGGCGACCCTGCCGATTAAAAACGTGAATCGCGTTGTTGGTACAATTCTTGGCAACGAAATCACCAAACGCCACTGGGATGGTCTTCCGGAAGACACGGTGCATTTACACTTTCAGGGCAGTGCCGGACAAAGCTTTGGTGCGTTTGTTCCCAAAGGTATAACGCTGGAACTAGAAGGTGATGCCAACGATTATCTAGGCAAAGGGCTGAGCGGCGGCAAGATCATTCTCTATCCACCTGCTGGATCGACCTTTGTACCGGAAGAGAACATCATTGCTGGAAACGTTGCCTTCTACGGAGCCACCAGCGGTGAAGCCTACATTAGCGGCATGGTAGGTGAGCGCTTCTGCGTCCGTAACTCCGGTGTCAATGCGGTGGTGGAAGCCGTAGGCGATCACGGCTGCGAATATATGACCGGCGGTAAGGTGGTAATTCTGGGCGCAACCGGCCGCAACTTTGCCGCAGGCATGAGCGGTGGTATTGCCTACATTCTCGACGAAACAGGTGACTTTGCCACCCGCTGCAACACGCAGATGGTGGGGTTAGAAACGTTGGAAGACCCCGAAGAGATCAACGAGCTTTACCAGATGATCGATCGCCACGCACAATACACCCACAGCCAAAAAGCCGTCAAAGTCCTGGCGAATTGGGATGAGATGCTGCCCAAATTTGTCAAAGTCATGCCGCGAGACTATAAGCGAGTTCTGCAAGCCATCAAAGAAGCTTTAGCATCGGGGCTAAGCGGTGACGAAGCCCTGACGGCTGCCTTTGAAGCTAATGCCAAAGATGTAGCGCGGATTGGGGGAGGTTAAGAGAAGGAGTAATGTGTAATGGGTAGTGAGTAATAGGTAATGGGTAATAGATGGAAACCAATCAACTAATCGCCAATCAGCAATTACCGATTACCAATCACCCTTTACCAATCACCGCTCCAACGATTTCAGATACGCATTCAACTTAGGCAGTAGTTGATCAAGTACAGGTTTGAGTTGACTGGATTGCTCTTGAGTTAGTAAGTGTCGCGCATAGGCCAACCTCAACCAACTCACTGTCTCGTACAGAGAACCTCTTGCAATTCTGATGTAACGCTGATGGTCTTTAAAATAGTAACGTCCCCGTCCCTCTGCAATGTTGGCACAAATACTATCCGCCGATCGCACAATTTGTTTTCCGATCGTTTCCTTTGAAAAGAGATCCCAATGCTTGACTAGTTGCCAAATCTGATTTGCAAGATTCTCCGCTAACCGATAAACCTCCAAATTCTCAAAATCTGGTCGTGTCTCTCTACCCATTACCCATCACCGATTACCAAACCCCACTCTTAACTTCCTCCCTTAACATACCCATCACCGATTACCCACTACCGATTACCACTTACCACTATGGGAAAACCAACTGGCTTCATCGAATTTCTCCGCGAACTCCCCTCTGAAGTCGCCCCGATCGATCGCATTCGCAACTGGGATGAGTTTCACTTGCCGATGCCGGAAGAACGATTGCGAACTCAAGGCGCACGCTGTATGGATTGTGGCATTCCGTTTTGTCATACGGGAACGCTGATTAGCGGCATGGCCAGCGGGTGTCCGATCAATAACCTGATTCCAGAATGGAATGATCTGGTTTATCGTGGGCTGTGGCAGGAAGCGCTCGATCGCCTGCACAAAACCAATAACTTTCCAGAGTTCACCGGGCGCGTCTGTCCGGCTCCTTGCGAAGGCTCTTGTGTCTTGGGCATCAACAACCCGCCTGTGACAATTAAGAATATTGAGTATTCGATCGCGGAGAAAGGCTGGGACGAAGGCTGGATTACAGCCCATCCGCCTACAAAGCGCACGGGCAAAAAAGTGGCAATTGTCGGATCGGGCCCGGCTGGATTGTGTGCTGCCGCGCAACTGAATATGGCTGGGCATTCGGTAACGGTGTTTGAACGGGCCGATCGACCGGGCGGGCTGCTGATGTATGGTATTCCCAACATGAAGCTGGACAAAGAACAGGTGGTGATGCGCCGCCTGAAAATCCTGGAGGAAGAAGGCATCAAGTTTCTGTGCAATACGGAAGTGGGAAAAGACTTTCCCGCCGAGAACCTGATGCGCGAATTCGATGCAGTGGTGCTGTGTACTGGAGCAACTCGACCCCGTGATTTGCCGATCGAAGGTCGCAATCTAAAGGGCATTCACTTTGCAATGGATTTTCTTACCGCCAATACCAAGGCGATTTTAGATCAACAGCAAGGCCCTGATTTCATCTCAGCCACAGGCAAAGATGTGGTGATCATCGGTGGAGGCGACACCGGAACTGACTGCGTAGGAACCTCGATTCGCCATGGCTGCAACAGTCTGATGCAGTTGGAGATTATGCCGCAGCCTCCCCTGGAACGTGCTGCCAACAATCCTTGGCCAGAATGGCCCAAGGTGTACAAGCTGGACTATGGGCAAGAGGAAGCGGCAGCCAAGTTCGGTGGCGATCCCCGTGTATATCTCACGACAGCGACGAAGTTTGAAGGCGATGAGAACGGACAGGTACAGGCTGTACATACAGTGCAGATTGAGTGGCAGAAGAATGAGAAGGGCCAATTTACCCCTCAACCCATTCCCGGTACAGAGAAGGTGATTCCGGCGCAACTGGTGCTGCTGGCGATGGGATTCCTGGGGCCAGAACAGCCGTTGCTGGATGCGCTGGGATTGGAGCGCGATGCCCGTAGTAACGTCAAAGCCGATTATGGCCAGTACACCACCAGTATTCCCGGTGTGTTCGCGGCTGGGGACTGTCGGCGGGGACAAAGCCTTGTAGTCTGGGCTTTCAACGAAGGACGAGAGGCCGCCCGCGAGTGCGATCGCTACCTGATGGGCAGCACGGATTTACCCTAAGCTACCGTTCGTACTAAGCTGTGAATAACAGCTAGGCGTAGACGCAGGAAGGAAGTCCATGCTAGGTAACGGGAAACTGCGGATTTTGGGGCTAATTGCCGTTCTTTTCATTGCCGTTAGCAGTATGCGGTTTTATCAGTTGTTGCACCCAAGGCCATCAGCGTCCAGTGAGGTGTACTCGGCTCAGCCAGAATCCTTGTTGAGCGATCGCAATCTGACAGAATCCAGCATTACAGGTGGACGTGCACGCGGTGGAACCTTGGATCGCCCAGCCCCCACCTCTCCGGCTCCTCGATCGCCCGGCTATTCCGGCGGTTATGGTGTGCCCAGCCGTCCCTACTCCAGGCCGTACTACGGCGATCCTTTTCCAGGGCCAGTGATTGTTCCGGCTCCCTACCCGACCTATATTCCCAGTCCCGGCTACTCGGTTCCGATTGGTGATACCGGAGGAGGTGACATTGAATTTTTGCTGGTGCTGCTGGTACTTGGGTTGATTGTGTTACCGATCGTCATCAATTTTCTGCGATCGGCCTCAACGGCTTCCAGTAGCGACCAGTCCGATCGCGTCACAGTGACCCAATTGCAGATTGGTCTTTTGGCGCAAGCGCGAGACCTGCAACAAGACTTGACCCGACTCACGGCCAATGCTGACCTCAGCACCCAAACCGGACTGACTGAACTACTGCGGGAAACGGTGTTAGCTCTGCTGCGATCGCCCCAGTATTGGACTCATGCCCTGTCCAATTCCCAAACCTTACCGCGAGAGGCTGCCAGCCGTTTATTTGAGCAACAATCGATCGAAGCACGCAGCAAATATAGCGTTGAAACGCTGGTGAATGTGCAGGGAACGGTGCGACGGCAAGCTTTTTCAAGTGCTGACGATGCCGATCCAGCCGCTTATATTGTGGTGACGCTACTGGTGGGCACAACTGACGATCGCCCCCTGTTGGGGCAGATTCATTCCACCCACGAACTACGCGCCGCCCTTCAGCGCTTGGGAAGCATTGCCCCAGAAAACTTGCTCGTCTACGAACTAATTTGGACACCACAAGCCGCTGGCGACAGCCTTAGCCACGATGAGTTGATTGCCTATTATCCAAACTTAGTGCAGCTTTAATGCTGTAATTGCAGCGTCAGTCTGCGGCGTTGTTTCTCTTGGGGGGGTAAAATGGCGATCGTTTGGCGACGGACTGCCTCTTCCAAATCAAACGGCATCGTAGTGCAGGGTTCTACGACGACGACATAGTGATTGCGCCAGCCGCCATAGCTTTGAAACATCCAGACAAAGGGAAACTCAGCCGGATCGAACGTCATCATCAGCGAAGATTGGGTGCGTTGGTTGCGAATGCCGCAAAAGCCGCTGGCCAGATCGAAACTATAGTAAAACTCCTGAAGCTGCGACGAGGGAGGTGGAATTCTGCGAAGATCGATCGCCTCTCCATTTGTCCCAATCGCCTGGGGAAAGCGAGTTTTTCCCGGTTGACCAATCAGCTTGCTGAATTCTGGGAACGCTGGCTCGACCCAACAATCGGGCAAGAGAATTTCGTCTCCTGCTTCAATGGCGATCGCCGCATGGTGCTTAAACAGAAACGGGATTTCCTCTTCCGACTGATTCTCAAACCCATAGATGAGCTTTGCTTCTGGGCAACTGGGATCAAGCTGAATCGTCTTCTCCACCCGCACGGGCACTGTCTGACATTGGTAGCCCAGCGTGATGCTGAACGGCAAGCATTGCAAAATCTGCCACCGTTGCGACCACAACTCGCCGTGATCGACCAAGTTCCGTCCCTGGAACGCGCCCGCCGCATCATTAGGAAACACTTCGTCCCATCCCCCCGTCCATTCCTCATCAAACGAAGCTCCAATGGGCAGCGATCGCGTCGCATCGGGGGTATAGTTGGAGGGATGCCAGAGCCAGGAATGCCCAATTTGCAAGTCTTCGAGTTGGTCAAGGCGTCCCCCCAAATCTGGGCGAATTGTCAGCCGCATTGCAGCATTTTCCAGGACTAAAATTTGAGTTGGCTCGATCGCTTCCCGTGCCATTCCACTGCTGCCCCTGCGTGTCTTTCACCCCCAAAGATACAGCGCTGCCTGACCCCGTCTCTATGCCCAAAGGGATATCTTTTTGCCTGGCTGAAATTCCAAAATTCTAGCCGCACCCGCCATACTTCCCACCTCCTTCCTTTAAACTATGTAAAGCAAGGATTCAGGAAAGGACAGGAATGCGAGTTGCGATCGTTGGTGCGGGTTTAGCGGGTTTGGCGGCGGCGGTTGAATTAGCGGATGCCGGACATGAGGTGGAAATCTTTGAAGCCCGATCGTTTGTCGGTGGCAAAGTAGGCAGTTGGGTCGATGCAGACGGCAACCATATTGAAATGGGGCTGCACGTTTTCTTCAATAACTACTACAATCTGTTTGCTTTGATGCAGCGCGTGGGTGCATTCGAGAACTTGTTGCCCAAAGAGCATGTGCATACCTTCATCAATCGCGGCGGCGACATTGGTAAGCTGGATTTTCGCTTTTTGTTAGGTGCCCCCTTTCACGGGCTGAAGGCGTTTTTTACCACCGAGCAACTGACGCTGGTGGACAAGCTGCAAAATGCCCTGGCGCTGGGCACAAGTCCGATCGTCCCCGGTTTAGTGAATTACGATTTGTCGATGAAGTGGATTCGATCGCTCGATCGAATCAGCTTTGCCGAGTGGTTTCGCCGTCACGGTGGCTCTCAAAATAGCCTTAAGCGCATGTGGAACCCAATTGCCCTGGCGCTTGGCTTCATTGATACTGAAGAGATTTCGGCTCGGTGTATGCTGACAATCTTTTTGATGTTTGCCACCAAAACCGAAGCCTCGCGGCTGAACCTATTAGCGGGATCGCCGGATGAATATTTGCACAAACCGATTCTGAAATACATTCAGGAACGTGGAGCGAAGATCCATACCCGTCGCCAAACTCGCCGAATTTTGTTTGAGGAGAATGGGCAAACCAAAGTAACGGGATTGGTCATTGCCAACGGGGACGCAGAAGAAACGATCACAGCCGATGTGTATCTAGCGGCGTGCGATGTGCCGGGCATTCAACGGTTGTTGCCAACCGAATGGCGCAAATGGCAGCAGTTTGACAATATCTACAAGTTAGAGGCCGTTCCCGTGGTGACGGTGCAACTGCGCTTCGACGGTTGGGTGACGGAAATGAACGATGCCGATCGACGGAAACAGGTGCATCACGCGGCTGGTATTGATAATTTGCTCTACAGCGCTGATGCTGACTTCTCTTGCTTTGCCGATCTGGCCCTTAGTAGCCCCAGAGATTATTACCGCGAGGGACAGGGATCGCTAATGCAGGTAGTGTTGACGCCCGGTGACCCGTTTATCCGCATGAGTAACGAGGAGATCGCCCAACATGCCCTCAAGCAGATTCACGATCTCTTCCCCTCGTCACGGGAACTGAACATGACCTGGTTTAACGTCGTCAAACTGGCGCAATCGCTGTATCGCGAAAACCCCGGCATGGAGCCATACCGTCCACCGCAAAAAACCCCGATCGCCAATTTTTTCTTAGCTGGCAGCTATACGGCCCAAGACTACATTGACAGCATGGAAGGAGCCACAATCTCTGGTAAACAAGCCGCTGCCGCCATCCTAGAACCCACCGGATATCAAGTGCAGGGAACTGGATTGTTTAGATACTAGCTGTTACAAAACAAAATTACGCCGATAATTCACCGCCTCCACCCGCCACAGACTTCCTACGTCGATCGCTTCTACTTCTGTCGCATACTTTGTTTACGCTCTGCTTTCGGATCGCGTGTACCCGCTGCCGCCAGTTCTGCATCCATTAAGGTTTGTCCGGTGGCAGCCAAGTACACATCATCTAAACTAGGACGGGATTGAGAAATACCAAATGTGGGCAGTCCGGCTTCTTTGAGGGCCTGCTGAATGGTAATTAGAGCGTCGCTTTGCGGTGTTACCACTAGGTTTAGCGAATTGCCCTGAGCTGCATTGATGATGACTTCTTGCACAAACGGCATTGTCTGCAACATGGATTTGGCTGATTCGGCTTCATCAGGAGGAGTAAATTCGCGAATGCGCAGCGTTACCCGATCGCCGCCCACTCGATCTTTCAATTCTGAGGGTGTGCCAGAGGCAATAACAACTCCTTTATCAATAATGGCAACGCGATCGGCCAGGGCATCGACTTCTTCAAGATAATGGCTGGTGATTAAGACCGTCGTGCCGTTGGCGCGCAATTGGCGCAGAAAATCCCAGACCACCACTCGGCTTTCAATGTCCAGTCCGACGGTGGGTTCGTCTAACACCAGCACATCTGGTTGGTGCAATAGTCCGGCGGCCAGATCTAGCCGCTTCTTCAAACCACCAGAATAGGTGCCTGTGCGTTTGTCAGCCCAGTCTTGTAACCCCAATAGCTCAATGGCATTGCGGATGCGATCGTTAGAGATTGATCGAGGAATATGGTAAATAGCGGCTTGCAGTTGCAGCAGTTCGCGCCCGGTCAAGACTTTGTCGAGTGCTACTTCTTGGGCCACATAGCCTAACTTTTGCCGCGCTAGTTTGGGATTGTCTAATACCGAAATGCCAGAAACGGCGATCGTGCCTGCATCAGGTTTTGTCAACGTGCACAGGCAGCGCAAGGTTGTGGTTTTTCCGGCTCCGTTGGGACCTAGTAAGCCAAAAATTTCTCCGGGTTCCACTTGCAGCGAAACGTCTTTTACGGCTTCAACAGTGCCATAGCGTTTCTGGAGTTTTTCAATGAGAACGGCAGGAGTCATGTGTATTTCTTCGTGCCAAGAATGGGAATTTCTTTCTATTTTAAAGAGTTTGAAGGACCTAGCATGGTGCTAAGCCCTAAGTTGAGATCGGGTTTAAGGTGTAGCTGGGGCATCACGTGCTGTCTAGTTAGGTCAACCAGATATTAACCCAGCAATATTTGTGGCAATAATTTTGATCTTGCCTTCCGAACCCCCTCATCCCCCAGCCCCTGCTCCCAGAAAAGGAGAAGCGGAGCCGGATCGGAAGTCCCTCTCCTAGAGGGCGAGGGATTGAGGGTGAGGGCAGATGTTGTGACAACAGTTGCCGGGTTAATAAGTCAGGATGGCAAACAAAGCCAATACTCAAGCCCATTAGCTGATCGCCAGATAGCTGATAGCGTGATTCAAACCATTGCTGAGGCTACTCATGAGTTGATGGGTAATGGGCAAGCTATCGACAGCCATTCCGGCCGACAGCAACATCATATAGAGGATGGAATACTTAAACAGCGATCGTGCTGCCACTTGATCTAAGGGATTTTCTAGCAGGGCCCAAGCTTTAGAAAGGAAGATGCCACCCAACAGCAACGACGACAGGGTGTAGAACAATCCCATCACGTGCAACGGATAAACTAACAGCAACGTAGCAGGCAGCATCAGCAGCGTGTAGATCCAAATTTGTTTAGCAGTGGTTACTTGTCCAGACACAACAGGCAGCATGGGGACGCCCACCTTAGCATAGTCTTGGCGAATCATCATCGCTAATGCCCAGAAGTGGGGAGGGGTCCATAGAAAAACAATGGCGAAAAACACCCAAGCCGCCCAGCTTAACTCGCCGGTGACAGCCGCCCAACCAACCAACGGTGGAATGGCCCCAGCCGCACCCCCAATGACAATATTTTGAGTACTATGCCGCTTCAGCCAATGAGTGTACACCAGAACATAGGCCACAATGCCAGACATAGCCAAACACGCACTGAGCAGGTTGGCAAACACAGTCAACAGGGTAAACGAGACGATCGCCAATGTAACTGCAAAAATCAGGGCATCGCGGGGGTGAATGCGTCCTGACGGCAACGGTCGATGGCGAGTCCGCTCCATGTCGTAATCAATGTCTCGATCGTAAAGGCAGTTGATGGTGTTTGCAGAAGCGGCTGCCAACGCTCCACCTAACAAAGTAATTAGCAGGAGTACCGGATCTACTTGTCCTTCAGCCGCAATCCACATGCTGCCAGCGGTTGTAATCAACAGCAGCAAAATAATACGAGGCTTGGTGAGTTGCAAGTAGCTCTGGATCACCTGCCAAAAATTCTGATGGTGACGGGTTGTAGGAGACAGCGTTTCTTGCATTACAAAGAGTTCCTATAGGAAATGTAGGTTGTTGTAGAGGTGTAGCTTGCACAGAATCAGCGCGAAAGGGACACCGCATGATTGGAGCCAGTGCTAGACAACACCAGTCACAATCGGAGCTAAACGACGATCGCGCCAGGCTAAAACAGTGAAGCAAAGCAACGTGCCTAGTAGGGCGGCTCCAACTGCTTGGTGAGCTACGGTCAGCAATTCCACTTGCAAATGAAGGCGGAATGTGGAAACGCCCAAAATTACTTGCAGCAGCAGCAGCAAGCCAGCCGTTTTAGCCAGTTGCCGCAATGCCATACTCAACGCTGGAGTGCGCCACGCCCAAACGACTACGAGTAACGTGGCCAGGCTGGCTGGAACAACGCCAAATAGGTGCACATTCATAACACTACAAAGCTGAGAGCCAAACAAACACTGATGCAGCGCCCATCGTGACCCAACTAAAGCACCCGAAAGACTTTGTAGATAAATCAGCCCTATGGCCACAGCGCCAATCCATGGCAATTTTGCGGCGGTCCCTGTAGCTTTGTAGGGCAACAACAGTACGCCCATGACCAGCAAGGTTGAGAAAAACAGCAGAGCAGTTCCCAGATGGGCTGTCACGATGTCAAACCGCAGCAGTTCAGTGACGGTTAAGCCACCCAGCACCCCTTGGAAAACAATCAGCCCTAGCGCCAGTAACGCTACCCAAGGGGTCCAAGCTGGAAGCTCTCGCCGCCGCCACCAACATAGAATAACCAATGCGATTGTCATCAACCCAATTAGGGCAGCATCTAGGCGATGAAACCACTCTAGAAACACTTGTAAGTTCATTTGCTGACTGGGAAACAGTGTGCCATAACAGAGCGGCCAGTCCGGACAGGCTAATCCGGCATTCATGACCCGTGTGGCACTACCGATCGCCATCAAAATAAAGGTGGCAAGAGCAATTTTCCAAACTAACCGCCGAACAAGTGTTTGAGCCGAAGAAGCAGTTGAAGCAGCGATTGCAGTGGAACCAGACGAGGAATTGGAATTAAAGACAGTTGGATGCATGCTGGAATCAGCCATCAGCTATGCCCTCTTGTAACGACTATGAACGACTTTTGCACCAGGCTTTGGACAGACTTTGAACAAAATGTGGAACCTTGGCTGAGATTTTCTGTAGCCTAAATTACTTCACAGTTTAGATACTTTGTATACATAAGTTTAACAAATGCAAGCATGGCTGTGAGTAAGCACTCTAGCTTCTACTCTAGTGACGAGAACCTAAAATCGAGCCAGACTTAGTTATTTCTTTGGATTGTGGAGAAGCGTCGGGAAAAAGCACGAAGCGCGAGCACCAATCGACCTGCTGACTCAGCTTGGGTGTCAAGTTTTACGATCGATTTTTCTGCTGCTTGAGCAGATTGTGTTACGATTGATACGATCTCAATCTAGCAAGGAGACACAGCATCGGCCGATGGCGACCGTCGTCTGCTCTGAATCGCAGCAGTAATTTGGCCAAGCTGGCCAAGTTTGTCAAGTTTCCAGTGAGGTTCTCAAACTTATTGACTTGGCTGATCGAGTGGCAGTCAGAGGTGGACGATATGAAACTTAACAATTAGAAGCCACTTTCAAGCGAGTTTGGGTCAAATTCTGTCAAACCCTGCGTGATAAACTGGATGGCGAAATAGCAAACAAACTACTGATAGAAACGTTTGGGAGACTAGATTTCATGCGGGATGCGGTGACCAGTTTAATTAGAAACTACGACAGCACAGGCCGATATCTCGATCGAGATGCCCTGGATACCCTCAAATCCTATTTCGCTTCTGGGACAGCACGGGTACAGGCAGCCGCTATCATTAATGCCAATGCAGCGACGATCGTGAAGCAGGCAGGCTCTCAGTTGTTTGAAGAGATTCCAGAGTTGATTCGTCCTGGCGGCAATGCCTATACCACTCGTCGCTATGCAGCATGTCTGCGCGATATGGACTATTACCTCCGCTATGCCAGTTATGCGCTGGTGGCAGGCAGCATGGATGTCTTGGACGAGCGAGTGTTACAAGGCTTACGCGAAACTTATAATTCCTTGGGTGTGCCGATTGGTCCTACGGTGGTTGGCATTCAAATCATGAAGGGCATTGTCAAGGATCAAATTGAAGCAGCCGGAATTATTGATAGTTCCTTTATTGATCAACCGTTTGATTACATGACTCGTGATTTAAGTGAGCAAGACGTTTAGCCGATAGCTGCTGGTTCGCTAAGCTGTCAGTCACCGTTTTTAGAAAGAATCTGTTGAATCGATTTTGATGGGTTGCCGGGGAGGTGGGAATGTATCCACTTTCTCGGCACTTTAGTCATAACCTATGGAGAGGAAAGTAGTTGCTGTTTAAGTTCATTGAGATAGAGATCTGTACCGATCGCGCCTGGCAACCCCAAGCACAGATAAGCGGGAATAAAATAAACCCGTCCCGATTGGGCCGCCTCTGAAGATTGGGCGATCGGATTCTCTTGCCACCGTTGTTTAAGAGGATTGAGTTGAGATTGCTGAAACTGCTCTGAAGTGTCAAGTTGATTGGGAAGATTCCAGTTAAATCCTAGAAGAAGAATGAAATCGGCTTCGTTCATCAGTTGTGGCAAGATTTCTAACGAAACGGGGGCAGGAACGCGCAAGTCGGACTCACTTAAGCCGGGTGGGTAAACTAGCTGAAATCCCAGTTTTTCGATCGCGGCTCCACACTGACTGTTGAAGGCTGTGGCGAGATAAAACTCTTGTGCATCGGACGAAGTCAAAGCTAAAACCCGAGGATGGGCGGCGACGATCGGCGCGAACGATTGCTTAGCAGCGGCAAAGGATTGCTCAGTGGTGGCAATCAGTTGTTCGGCTTGCTCTGATCGATCGATTGCCATGGCTACTGTGCGTAGATTGGCTTGAGGATCAAAATTTTTCAAGACTAGCGTTGGAGCAACATCACTCAATTGTTGATACTGAGCGGCATTTAGTTC
Source organism: Thermocoleostomius sinensis A174 (assembly GCF_026802175.1). NCBI lineage: Bacteria > Bacillati > Cyanobacteriota > Cyanophyceae > Oculatellales > Oculatellaceae > Thermocoleostomius > Thermocoleostomius sinensis. The sequence goes on from NZ_CP113797.1 coordinate 2,165,033, forward strand.
AGTGGCCAGAATTAAATCGGGTTGCACTCTCAACAACGACTCAAACGCAGGACTGTAAGCCAAACCTACATTCACAGGTTGGGTGGTAATGCGAGCGCCAAGGTAGGGAATTTGTGCGGTTGGGTTATTGTAATCTCCTTGATGCAGTGAGATGTGATCGGCAAATCCGGCTGGTTGTTCCCCCAAGCTCAGTAATAGTTCTAGCACGTAGGGCCCCAACGCTATTATGTTCTGTGGTTGACCACAAACTTCAGTCTTACCCATTTGATGAACGATCGTACGACAAGTAGCACTCTGGTTTGTTGATGATTGCTCAGAAGTCGATCGCATTTGTCTTGTACAAGACAACATAATCAGTGCAGAAAAGAAAATTAGAGAAAATTGTGAACAACGCCTAAATGCATTCATGAATTTATCCTTTCCTCTTTCAAAACTGGTTCTAAAACTGCACCGAGATTGAACCAACAATAGATAGCGGTGATCCTGGCACGATGCCATTGCGACGACTATTTGACACGCTGCGAATATAGTTCACGTCAAACAAATTGTTAATGTTTAGTCCAATTCTCCACCGATCGCGCACATAGAAAATAGCGGCGTTGGTGAGAAAATAATCGTCTACTTCAAAACTATTGGCTAAATCACCGGCTCGATCGCCCACATAGTTGACACCGATACCAAATCCTAACCCTTCAAAATCCCCAGCTTGAATCTGATAGGTTGTCCATAACCCAGCACTGTGATAAGGCGCATTAAACAAACGATTACCAACAGGAATGACATTATCTTCAGTAACTCTGGCATCGGTATAGGCATAGAAGCCAATGACATTCCATCCAGGTAGGATTTCTCCACTGACGTCTAGCTCAATTCCTTGGCTACGTTGTTCTCCAGTGGCGGCTGAAGCTCCGGTCAGTGGATCAACAACCGTTGCTACGTTCTGTTTGGTGATATCAAAATAAGCGAGGGTCAACAACAATCGATTAGACAATAGTTCGGTTTTAAGTCCAATCTCAAATCCTTCAGCCGATTCTGGGTCTAGAAAATCGCCGTCAATTCCCTGAACCAAATTGGGCGTAAATGATTGGGCATAGCTGGCATACAGCGAAATGGTGTCGAGTGGTTGATAAATCAGACCGATGCGAGGACTCCAAGCACTGTTAGACTGTCCTGTCCCTTCCTCGGTATTGCGAAAATTCACGCTGTCATAGCGCAAACTACCGACCAGAATCACATGATTACCGATCGACAGTTGATCTTGGAAGAATACCCCTACTCGGTCATATTCGGTGTCGAAAGGAACGAGTGGTTCAACCTCGTCAAAGTTGGGTCGCGGGACAAGCCCATAGGTAGGGTTGAAGATGTCCAATGGTGAAGGATTGGCAAGTGCAACTCTTGTGAAGGCTTCATCAAATCGATTCCAGTTCAAATCAACGCCAGCTAATAAAGTGTGCTCGATTGGTCCAGTGGTAAAGTTGCCTGTGAAGCTGGTTTGTACTGAGAAATCATCTGAATAGTATCGTCGCTCGGCAGGAAACCGGGTAATGGTGCCTGTGGTGTCATCGATGATAAATGGTAAAAATACCTCAACGTGATAGTCCTGATGCACGTATCGCAGGGCATTTTGTAGACGCCACGCATCGCTGAACTGATGATCTAGGTTATAGCCAACACTGAGAGAGCGGGTGTGACGACGATCGTCGGGTTCCGTAGTAATGCGATCGAAAGGAACATCGACAACGCCATCGCCAATGGCAACTAATCCTAAATCAAATGGGCTTTGATCATCTAAATATTCCACCAGAAGCGACAAGGTGGTGCGATCGGTAATATCCCAACTAACCACAGGAGCAATAAAAAAACGTTCCACGTCGGTGTCAAAGTTCCGAAACCCCTCTTCTCGCTGATAGGCGGCGTTGAGGCGATAGCGGAGAGAAGGATCATCGGTTAGGGGCCCAGACAAATCAACGCTAGGGCGAACTAATCCAAAGCTGCCTGCCTGAAACTGCAAGTCGTAGAATGCCTCAAACAGGGGTTGTTTCGTGACTAAATTAATAATGCCGCCAGGCGCACCTTGCCCATACAGCACCGAAGCAGGGCCCCGCAAAACCTCAATTTGCTCTAAATTGGCTGTTTCCTGGAAACCCAGGTTGTCGTATACGCGAAAACCATCCCGTAGGATTGGACCCGCTGTAAAGCTATCGGCTGTGAACCCACGCAGCGTCAAAGCCGAGCCGCCGAATGGATCAAGACTCCCCACAACGCCGCTAACGTTCTGCAACGCATCATCGACCCGGAGAATTTGTTGATCTTCTAAAATTTGCGATGGAATCACCTGAACCGAGGCAGGTGTATCCAAAATCGATGTATTGGTGCGGGTGGCAGTGCTGGCCTCTGGAACAAAGTAATCGGTTTCTGCCTGGTCGCCAGTCACAATAATCTGAATGCCGTCGGTGGCGTCTTCTGCTGTTTCTGTGCCTGGAATTGCACTCAGCTGTAATCCGGTAGAATCAACCTCCAAATTGACTGCTGGGGGGGCACTGGTTCCGGTAATGGCGATGCGCACTCGGTTGTTGGGGAGTGGGGAGACACTAATCAGGGCAATTCCCTCTACCGGACTGGCAACAGAAACTTCGTCTCGATCGGGTAGGTTTAATGTAGCATTGTCTAGATCTGCAATCGCTGCATTGCCGACGATCGTCGTTGTGGGAGGGGGCAATTCGTCCGTTGTTTGCAGTCGTAACGTTAGCCCTTCTGGTGTCACGTTCAACTGAATGTCGGTAATTTGTACAATCGAGGAATCTAGTTCTGGAATTAAGTCTGGAATTGAGTCGGGAACTAAGTCCTCCTGCCCTTGTCCCACGAGCGGGAGGTCAAACAGAGTTGCCGCCTCTTTAGTCGATGACTCTTCCAGTTCCGTGGATCGATGCTCGGCAGCGATCGCTGTTGCACTTAATAGCATCATCCAAGTCACTAGCAAAGGACATACCGTTTCTGTTATCCAACCTATCAACCGTTTCACATCCATCTCCTACCGTGCACTGATCTCAGCAATTCACTGTTATGATTGCTGCTTCTTAAGAAGTTTTTGCAAAAACACAACAGGGATAATAGGAGGGTAAGGACGCTTGTTTCTTTGTGAAACGGACTTTTTCCTTTGCAAAACGGACTTTCTAAAGCTAATACCGCTTTAAGCCATCTCTGCGACAGATGAACCGCTCGTAAGGGCGATTCGCGATTCGCCCTTACCCGATCTGCCACGTTCTCAATTTAAATTGGTATAACTTTCTATTCAGAAACCCGATCGAGTGGAGCGGCAGTGTTGCAGTTGATACGCTTTAGGACTCATGGCAAATTTGCGACGAAAGGCGGTGCTAAAGGCTTCTGGATTGCGGTATCCTACAGTTGCAGCAACCTGGGCAATCGTTAGATGCGGCTGTTGCAGCAGATGTCGTGCCTGTTGCATTCGATAATCTTGTAAGCATCCAAACACTGTTGTTCCAAAGACTTGACGAAACCCTTGTTTCAATTTGCGATCGTTTAGCCCCGCTTGACGCGCCAATTCCACCAGAGAGGGTGGATTGGTTGCATGGGCAATGAGGAAATCCCTAGCATAATGCAGGCGCTCTAGGTCATCTGGTTGAAGTGTCACTGAATTAGTTGACGGAGGGGAGGCATCTAAGCAGGCAAACTGAAGAGCAATCAACTCTAACGCTTTACTCTCTAGATAAAGCTGCTGCGTCAACCCCTGATAGGGACAGTGAATAATTTGCCGAAGCACCTGCATCATTGTTGGAGAAACCTTACCCAGAGATTGATGGAACTGCCCGGAGCCTTTCATCAGCTTTTGCAATGAGGGCGGTAAGGTTTGGGTGGGACTGAAGCTGCGGAAAAAATCGTTGTGCGCGTACACCATAACGACTTGAATGGGAATGTGAGCTCGCCACTCTTCCACCTCAGTCAGGTTTGGCAAATGATACAAGTAATGACAGCCAGCGGTTTCTTCATAATCTGGTTCAATTCCAGGCACTCGCTGTGTTTTCATGCGCGAAGACCCTGATAGGTAAAACTTTGCTGTCAGTGGAAAGGTTGGTTCGTGCTGCTGTTCAACCGCAATATCCTGCCAAAGCCTAGCATTGCGGATATGGATGGTTAACCCGTGCCGTAGCGTAATGTCGCGCCCACATCCTTCCCCCAATGCACTGGGAAGATTGATCCGCTGCTCTTGATCCATGTGTTGATAGATGCATTCACCTTGTTGATGTGCCTGGTCAAGCAGAATTTGGAGGTCTGTTTGATTCAATGTCAGCAGGTTATTTCCTGTGGAATGGTTTTGTGCCAAAGTCGTCATCTTCGATCGATCATGCATCCAGTTATCTAAATGCTATTTAATCTCATTAAGATGCTTTTGTGCTTGAACGCCCGGATCTATCAAAAGCGATCGGATTGACAATCGTTGTGGATCATCGATGCAAACCCATTGGAAATTGCTAGGTTCACTTGTTCTGGCCATGCTCTAAAATTCAGAGTCAGTCTTAGGAAAGGGCGAGATGTCGGAAAATCGCAGAAGTCAGGTTGTGACTCAAGGAGTGCAGCGAACCCCTAATCGGGCCATGCTGCGAGCGGTAGGGTTTCAAGATGAGGATTTCACTAAGCCGATCGTCGGTATTGCCAATGGTTTCAGTACCATCACCCCCTGCAACATGGGGATTGATGGATTGGCAAAACGGGCAGAAGCCAGCATTCGGGCCGCTGGTGGAATGCCGCAACTGTTTGGCACAATCACAATCAGCGATGGCATTTCCATGGGAACTGAGGGAATGAAATACTCGTTGGTGTCGCGAGATGTGATTGCTGATTCGATCGAAACCGTGTGCAACGGACAAAGCATGGATGGGGTGCTGGCGATCGGCGGCTGCGATAAAAACATGCCCGGTGCGATGATTGCCATGGCGCGGCTGAATATTCCTGCAATTTTTGTCTATGGCGGCACCATCAAGCCTGGACACTACAACGGCACAGATTTGACAGTTGTCAGCGCCTTTGAAGCAGTGGGGCAATACAGCGCCGGCAAAATTGATCAGGCAACTCTCACCGAAGTCGAGCGGCGTGCCTGCCCAGGGGCAGGATCGTGCGGCGGGATGTACACCGCTAATACAATGTCATCGGCGTTTGAAGCGATGGGCATGAGTTTGATGTATTCCTCGACCATGGCAGCAGAGGATGAAGAGAAAGCGATTAGTGCAGCCAAGTCTGGTGAAGTGCTGGTGAATGCCATCCGTCAACAAATTCTGCCGCGAGATATTTTGACCCGTCAAGCCTTCGAGAATGCGATTTCGGTGATTATGGCGGTGGGTGGTTCAACAAATGCCGTCCTGCATCTGCTGGCGATCGCCTCGACGATCGGCGTTCCCCTGACGCTGGATGATTTTGAAATGATTCGCGCCCGCGTGCCGGTTTTGTGTAACCTGAAACCCTCTGGACAATATGTGGCAACTGATCTACACCAAGCCGGTGGCATTCCCCAGGTGATGAAAATGCTGCTGACGCATGGATTGTTGCACGGTGATGCCCTCACCATTACCGGACAACCGATCGCCGAGCTACTTTCTGCTGTGCCTGATGAACCGCCTGCTAATCAAGATGTGATTCGTCCCTGGAATAATCCCATGTATCCCCAAGGGCATTTGGGCATTCTGCGGGGCAACCTAGCCGAAGAAGGTTCGGTGGCAAAGCTAACCGGAATTAAAAAGCGCCACATCACTGGCCCGGCACGGGTGTTTGAATCAGAAGAAGCGTGCTTGAGTGCGATCCTAGCGAACGAAATTCATGCAGGCGATGTGCTGGTGATTCGCTATGAAGGACCCAAGGGCGGCCCCGGAATGCGGGAAATGTTGGCTCCCACGTCGGCCATTATTGGCACGGGCTTGGGCGATTCAGTGGGACTGATTACCGATGGGCGCTTCTCTGGCGGGACTTATGGCATGGTGGTAGGACATGTGGCCCCAGAAGCGTTTGTGGGTGGGACGATCGCCCTCGTGCACGAAGGAGACTTGATTACAATCGATGCCGATCAGCGCCTGCTGCATTTGCACGTATCGGAGGAAGAATTGGCGCAACGGCGGGCCCAATGGCAACCTCCAACACCTCGCTATCAACGCGGAGTACTAGCGAAATATGCCAAGCTCGTGTCCTCCAGCAGCCTGGGGGCCGTTACAGATTTGGATCTGGTTTAAGTAAAGCGCCCAGAAGCAACAGAATCCGGCAATGATGGGTTATAAAACGGTTGTCGAAACCCTATAAAACCGCCTAAGCTAATAAGTCCTACTCTCTATGCCGTAGGCCGTTAAATGGTCTGTCTGTAAACTCTCAGCCCTATTTTTCCCTGCCACAACTTGGCGGAAAGAGTACGATAGGTCATGGAGTATGATAAACGCTCCACGGCGACTGATTGATGAACTCTAGGAGGCCCACTTTGTCCTTTTCCACTGACGACTTTGCTAAAGCCCTTGAGCAACACGACTATCAGTTCCAAAGAGGTCAGGTGGTTCGAGGCAAAGTGGCAAGCTATAGCTCTGACGGCATTTATGTGGATGTGGGTGGGAAGGCGGCGGCCTTCTTGCCCATCGATGAAGTGTCGCTGCAACGAGTGTCCGATGTTGAGAAAGTGCTACCAATCGGCGACGATCGCGAGTTTTTGATCATTCGAGAACAAGACGCAGACGGACAAGTAACGCTTTCCCTGCGGCAACTGGAAATTAAACAAGCTTGGCAGCGCTTAGGCGAACTGCAAGAAGCGAATCAAACTGTGCAAGCTAGAATCAGCGGGGTGAATAAAGGTGGAGTCACAGCGGATGTGCAAGGCATTCGTGGCTTCATTCCCCGATCGCATTTGGTCGATCGAGAAGGACTAGATGTACTGATTGGTAAAGCCCTCACCGTCAGCTTAATTGAAGTTGACCCCAGTCGGCGGCGGCTGGTGTTGTCACAACGGCTGGCCACCCAAGCGGCTAGTTTAGGACAGTTAGAAATTGGTCAACTGGTTGAAGGTAGAGTCGTCGGCATTAAACCGTTCGGTGTGTTTGTGGATTTTGATGGCACAACTGGGCTGCTGCACATCAATCAAATCAGCAAGAACTATGTTTCCTCACTAGAGTCAGTGTTTCAGGTTGGGCAACCCATTAAAGCCTTAATTATTGACATTGACGAATCAAAGCGGCGCGTGTCGCTGTCCACCAAAGTTCTAGAAAATTTTCCTGGCGAAATGCTAGAGAAAATGACCGATGTTATGGCAGATGCTGCCGATCGGGCGGAAAAAGCTCGAAAAACCCTGTCTTCCAGAGGTGCAGACTAAACTTCCTCCTCTCTTTAACCCTTCTTCCTCCCTCCTATGCCTTCGGTTCTGATTACAGGTGCGTCTCAAGGGAGCGGTAAAGCCACCGCTCTACGGTTTGCTCGTCAAGGCTACGATGTGGTGTTGGCGGCTCGGCAGGCCGATCGTCTACAAACTGTAGCCAAAGATATTAGTGCATTGGGACGACGGGCAGTGGCCATACCAACCGACGTGGGACAACTGGAACAAGTGACAGCGCTGGTCCATCATGCCCTTGAGCAACTGGGCGCGATCGATGTTTTGATTAACAATGCCGGCATTTGTCTGACGGGAACAATGGCGCAGACCAGCATAGACGATTGGCAACAGTTGATGAATACTAACTTCTGGGGCTATGTCTACACCATTCAAGCTCTGTTGCCCCATTTTCTTGCCCAAGGACGAGGCACGATCGTCAATGTTGGCTCGTTTGGGGGCAAAATGCCGCTGCCCTATATGACCGCCTACTGTGCTAGTAAATATGCGGTGACTGGACTAACTGAAACACTGCGGTTGGAATTGCAACCCCGAGGTATTCACGTTGCGGCAGTGCATCCGGGGGTAATCAACAGTAGTTTTATGGAGCGCGCGATGTTTCGTGGTCAAGACGATCAAGAAACGCAGTCCCGCCAAAGCCAAATGCAGTCAGCTTTAAAAGGTGCTTGGGTAAGCCAACCAGAAGATATTGCTAACGCTATTTGGGAGGCAGTAACGAAGCAACGAGCAGAAATCATTGTCGGACCAGTAGCGATCGCGACAGAAGTGTATCGCCTCGCCCCTGGGTTAGCGCAATGGATGCTAAGCCAATCAACAAGATAATTAAAACAAGATAATTCAAATAGTACGATTGTTCTATTTTGGCGCAGATGTGGTAATTTAATAGAGCGGATGTACTAGACGCACTTAGGCAATGCAGTCCACTACAAACGCTCCTACATACAAAGGTACACACCTGGGTTAAGTCTGTAGAGGCGCGGAATCATCTCTTGTTTACAGCAAGCAACTTCGCGTCTCTGCACTTTATTGCATTTTTTGCCTATTCCCAATATTCAATCAAGCCTTTGCGACCAAAGCCCCACTAGGACGAAGTTTCAAGGAGATTTGCGATGGCCCATAATGCGATTACAACCAAACGCTATCACACCATTACCCCCCACATCACCGTTCGCAATGCCGATGCGGCGATCGCCTTCTACAAAGCAGCCTTTGGAGCCGAGGAAATGTATCGCATGGCGGCTCCCAACGGTAACGGAATTTGGTACGCGGAGCTAAAAATTGGGGATTCGTTCATTTTCCTCAACGACGAATATCCAGATGCAGACATGGGTGGCATTTCGCCTAATACCTTGGGCGGCTCGCCTGTCATCCTTCACTTAGAGGTTGATGATGTGGATGCTTGGTTTGAGCGAGCGGTGCGCACGGGGGCTTCTATCGCAATGCCATTAGAAAACATGTTTTGGGGCGATCGCTATGGTAAGCTAGTTGACCCATTTGGACACCAGTGGTCTTTAGCCAGTCCGATCGAGCCTCTGACTCCCGAACATCGGCAGTCTTTAAACTGGATGACTTCTGATTCGTCAAGCGTCGAAAAAGGATAACCTGTATCTTTAGGGTTGATGACTTGAACCGTTCACGCTTCAGTTTTTCAATTCCCTTTTTCATCCCTCGGCGGTACGTTGGGGGATTTTTCATTAGCCAATGCCCTGACAGATCAAGGGGGCGTTCATGTTTTCCTGTTGTGTTTTCATGGCTCAACTCAGATCTTTTGACAGCGCTCAGTAGCTATCTGGGTTAAAATGGCGACCTCTATTACAAGCATTCTCTTAAACACAACCACCACTACTTGTGCAAGCAAACTTAGTTTAACTCTGGTTGAAACCTGTTTTCATTTCTGCAACGAGGTCAATCCAAGCCTGAAAATAAGTAATATTACTACTCGCATTAGTCAAAAAAGATACTGTTCTATATCCGTGCTATACTTTAAATCAAAACCAAAAGGGTATATCACTGCCTAGTTCTCTGGACTAATCTTTGACATGCCTTAGAGGAGAATCGCTGTGAGTTCTAACCTAGATAGTGAAGAACTTGAAATGAGCGTTCTTCTTCCAAGTTGAGCGATGCGAGTGATGGGTGTATCTATGGTTCTTTATTGTGCAAACTGCGTGTTCGATCGAACACTCCTCGTGTATCTATGAATCTTGATGAATTTGAGTTACAAACACGGCGCTCGATTGAGCAAGCCTTAAATCAACTTCAAGCAGCTATTCTGCAAGTGGCTCAACTGGAAATTCAGCTTTCTGAAACAGGTAGGGCAATTCAAGGGTTATCTCAACAAGTTGAAGAGTATCTATCGCAACAGCGAGGAGCCGACAATGCGCCAGGTAATAGTTCCAACGGGCAGGAAACGCCCTAGTTCATTGTTCTGCTTTGTTAAGGGTGCGACACAATTACGAGGCTAAGCTCATCGCGAATCGCATTTCTTAACTGAGATAAGTTTACAGGTTTGACAAAATATCGCTGTGCTCCTAAGTTCAAGGCACGCTGCTGGTCTGCTTGAAAGGCAAAGGCTGAAACAATAATAATTGGAATCCTTTGCCACTCCGCGCGCTGTCGGAATTGTTGTAACAGTGCAAACCCATCCATATCGGGTAACTTTAAGTCAAGCAAAATAATTTGAGGACAAAACTGTTCAACGGCGTCAAACAATAAACTGCCCTGCGCTAGACCAAGCACGGTGTAGCCATAATATTCTAGGTAGTCACTCATTAGCTGGCGACTGGTAGCGTTGTCTTCGAGTAGTAAAATTCGAGCAAGGGGCACCGCCGCCGATTGAAGGGAATTTGGCTCTGTTGCCGGCTCGATGCCCAGCTGCGGACGATGATGGCTCCATCGCAGTGGATTAGATGAAAAGGGGTGCTCTTCACTGCCCAATGTCAGCAAGCTCCAAGTATCCATAGGTAACAGAGTCGGTGAAACTAAAAGAGTCGAGATGCTAAATACGCAAAGATAGCTCAGTTGACGGCTATAAACTCGCGATCGCCTCTGCAAAAATTTACAGTTAACAATCCTTCGCACAGTTGTTGTGAAGTTGTTGTGAAAACGCTGAACCCCCTCGCCATGCCGCTGGTTTTAGCCCTCACCCTCAATCCCTCTCCTATATTGAGAGAGGGACATTGATTTAACTCCCCGTTGCCCTGTTTGAGAGCAGGGGCTAAATGTCCGGACTATTGAGTAATTTACAGTTAAACTGTGATCAACGAGGCCTGATTTCACTTAATTTCAATCTACTACGCCACAAAGCTGCCTTTTGTTTGATCAATAGCCGATATCAAAATCTAAGCTAAGCAGCAATCCTAAGAATCAAGACTAATCAGAGGATTTAACTCAGTCTAGGGCAGAGATGCAGCCGCGATCGTAAATTTTTTATGTTCAAGTTTGTGTCAGGTTTGGATAAGCATGATAGGTTGGGAACTTGCAGGTTGACCTACCTCCGATTGAATTGGAGATAGAGCAAGAGTCTGATTGGCGAATTGACGAAAGACAAGGCGACTGATTTCTGTATGGGATGATACTACGGCCTGTCACGCGAGATGTTATTGGACACGTAATCGTTCTTATGCATAAAATTCCTGTTACGGTAATCACGGGTTTCTTAGGAGCAGGCAAAACCACACTAGTACGGCATCTGCTGCAAAACAATGACGGGCGACGGATCGCGGTGCTGGTGAATGAGTTCGGTGAAGTTGGCATTGATGGCGATCTGCTGCGCAGTTGTCAGGTGTGTGAAGATGCCGACCTAACCCCCATTGTGGAATTGGCGAACGGTTGCTTGTGCTGTACGGTTCAAGAGGAATTTTTGCCCACGATGCAGGAGTTGCTGAAGCGCCGCGAGCAACTCGATTGTATTTTGATTGAAACGTCTGGCTTGGCACTCCCCAAACCCTTGGTACAAGCGTTTCGTTGGCCAGAAATTCGCACTGGGGCAACGGTAGATGGAGTGGTGACGGTTGTAGACTGTGAAGCGATCGCCCGCGGAGAACTGGTGGGAGATTTAGAGGCATTGCAAGCACAACGGCAAGCCGATCCAACGTTGGAGCATGAAACTCCGATTGAGGAACTGTTTGCAGATCAATTGGCCTGTGCCGATTTGGTGCTGTTGACAAAAACCGATCGCGTGGCAACGCCCGATCGCCTCAAGGTTGAGCAGTGGTTGCGACAAGAACTGCCGCCGGGGGTGAGACTGGTCCCGTGTCAACAAGGACAAATCAGTCCAGACTTGCTTTTGGGGTTTAATGCGGCTGTTGAAGACGACTTAGACAACCGTCCAAGTCACCACGATGCTGAAGAAGACCACGAGCACGATGAAGAGATTGATTCGGTACAAATTTTGGTCGATGCTCAGTTTGAGCCGTCCACCTTGGTACAGCGATTACAACAACTGGTGCAACAGCAGGAAATTTACCGAATTAAAGGTTTTGTGGCGGTTCCTCAAAAGGCGATGCGGCTGGTGCTGCAAGGGGTGGGACAGCGATTTGATTATTTCTACGATCGTCCGTGGCAGCCCGCCGAACCTCGGCAGACCAAACTAGTTGTCATTGGACGCCACTTGAAGCAGGCGACCATCACCGCTGCGTTGTTACCGGAAACTTGATCGTAATGGCGTTACTGTGAGTTCGCGACCTTGCGGTTGAAAGCCAGTGGCAACTAGTTTTTGACTATTTGCGCCACCAAAAGCGAAAAGTGGTTCCAAGGTTGAGGTGCGATTCTACTTGAATGCGTCCTCCTTCTGTATCAAGAATTTTTTTAACGATCGATAGCCCCACTCCCGTATTGTCCTGTCGATCGCCGGTCTTCAAGGTTTGAAAAATGGTAAAGATTTTGTCGTAGTATTGTGGTTCAATGCCAGGTCCGTCATCAGAAACAGCAAATTCGTGGAAGTCTCCCGTGTCTTGCCAGGCAACGACGATACGGCCATCCGGTCGGGTATGGTGCTTGATGGCATTGCTGATTAAGTTGCTGAACACTTGATTCAATAGCAACCGCTTAGTGTTGAGCCTGGGTAGATCGGAGGGGATGATGATGGTGAAGGAGGGCGGGGGCGAGAGGGAATCAATCACCTCGGCTAGCAATTCGTTGACATCGACGGGTTCCACGGCTACCTCGGTTCGGCCCACACGAGAGTAGGTTAACAAGCCATCAATTAGGGCTTCCATCCGTCGCACCCGCGATCGTAATAGCTCAAGTTGCTGTTGATTTTCAGCAGGAATATGCCCAGATAAGTCTTCTTCAATCCATTCAGACAAACTAGAAATAGCACGTAGAGGAGCTTTCAGATCGTGAGAAACGATGTAGGCGAACTGATCTAAATCTTGATTTCGTTCCTGCAAAGTAGACGTTGTTTGGGCCAACCTAGCGTTGAGCCGCGCTAATTCAGTTGCTCGATCTTGCAACGCCTGTTCTGCCAGTTTGCGATCGGTTATTTCCTGGGCAGTAACGTTAATGCCCAATACCTCCTCGTCTTGACTGCGTAATGGATAGTAGCTCACAAGCCAGTCACGTTCAACCCCTGGCTGGGCGGGGGTGGTTCCGTGGACTTCTACATTAAGAATTGGGTTGCCAGAGGCTAACACTTGTTGAAAAATCTGTTCTTGGACTTCGCCTAATTCTGGCAATAGTTCGCGTACGGTGTGCCCAAGGTGATCGGCAACAGCTAATCCATTGATTTCGGCTAAATATTCATTGATGCGCACATAGCGAAATTCCGTATCTAGAACGCACAACCCAATAGGAGCCGTAGCATAAATCGCTTCAATTTCAGCCAGTTGTCGTCGGGCCATTTCTTCACGCTTTTGAATCTCTACTTTGGCGGCTTCTGCCTGTCTACGTGCTTCCTGTTCCCGCCGCAATAAGTCTTCCATTTGCCGATTAGAGTCTGCTAGTTGGGCCGTGCGATCGACCACTCGTTGTTCCAGTTGACCTTGATAAGTCTTCAATTCCGCTTCAATTTTCAACCGCTCGGCGATTTGCTCTTGTAGAGCTTGATTGGCTTGCACAAGTTGCTCAGGGCTGGGCAATGCGAGGGCTTGGGGCACGATCGGAATTAACTGAATTGCGGTAAAGACAGAAACCGTAGCCGTAATAGCTTTCAAAATACCTGATACCCAATAAACGGGATGCCAAAGCGTCCATACGTTCATTAAGTGCGTTGTGCCACAAGCCACAATAAACAAACAAAACAGCAAAAAAATTCGGTTAAATGGTAAATCTGGTCGATTTCTCACGAAATAAAACAGCGTGATCGGAATCGAGTAATAGGCGATTGCAATCATCAGATCAGACGTGAGATGCAGCCCTACTAGTTCAGGTTTCCATAGGTAGCAATGTCCATGAGGAATGAATGAGCTAGTCTCAAAATGGTTATTCCAGAATTCCAACATGGTTTGTGCAAGCAGATGAAGATTAGTTTAGTGATAGCAAACAACCAAAACTCGTGAATGGTTTAGGTTAACGACCGCGATCGTTCTAACTTAAACGGTACAACGTTTATTACAATCCTTCGGACAGTTAGTGTGAAAATGCTAAACCCCCTGGCTATGCTGCCAGTTTTAGCCCTCACCCTCGATCCTTCTGCCACGGTGAGAGCAGGACGTTGATCTGGCTCCCCGTCGCCGAACGCATCAACCAGCTACTCAGGGAATAATATCCTTTTGTAAATAAAATTAAATTGAAGTGCGTATTTTCTGGTAAAGTTTGCATTGAAATCTCCGATTGCCGGCAACAATCCTTGGATCAAGGGGGAGATTTCTGAATTTATCGAATTCCCTCTTGAAAAAGACTTAAAATTTGCGTAAAGTTTGGGCGTACTCGCATCGATGTTTGAGCAGATGTTCGAATCACAGCACGAAAGCTGAGAAGCCTCACCTTGAGAAATTGTGGTAAATGTTACACAATTTTTGAAACAACAGAAAATATACTGACTGAGATTTACTGCCTGGTGATATTCCTGATCCATCGCTTGGGTTTAGACAGCCTCACTTGACACGATTTTTGGAGCCTAAAGAAATCAAGCCATGACATCCCTCTACCCCTCTACAACCCTGGTTGTAGTTGATTCAACTGTTAGAGACTATCAGGGTCTAGTTGATTCCATCAGCCCCGACACTGAGGTTATTGTTCTCAATTTTACTCAAAACGGAATTGAGCAAATCACCAAGGCCCTCGCCAGGCATCGTAATCTTCGCAGTCTTCATATTCTTTCGCATGGCGAAGCGGGTGCACTACGCTTAGGCAACACTTGGATAACGTCCGAAACGTTAGAGCAGTATGCGAATTCGCTTCGGGCTTGGGCAAAAGCCCTCGCGGTCAATGCCAACATTTTGTTGTACGGCTGTCGTGTTGCGTCTAGTGCGATCGGGCAAGCGTTTGTGCAGCAGTTTAGTCAATTGACTGGGGCAGTGGTGGCTGCCTCTACAACTCTGACCGGGAACCGTGCCTTAGGGGGGGATTGGTGCTTAGCGTTCACAACGGGAAGTTTGGAGGTGTCACTGCCTTTTTCTGAGGAGGCGATCGCGGCTTATCCTCATATCCTTGCTGATTCTCGGCGTCTCTATACAGAGACCTTTAGGGGAGATGATGTCGTTGATCGAAGATGGTTGTTTGGAGTAGGCGATCCAGGCAATCCAGTTCAAGTAAATCCGTTCCTAACGGCTCGGGATGATCCAAATCCCTCTACTGGGGCTGATCCATCGATCGGAGGCGGTCTGCCAGGAAATTCTGGCGCCTCTCCTAACCCCCCAGTTGATCCAGATGGCGAAGGCGCGTTGCGCTTGACCAATTCTACGAACAACCAAGCGACCTACGTTCTTTACAACAACCCAATTCCGTCTAGTGCGGGGTTAGTCATTGAGTTTGACTTCTATGCTTATGGTGGATCAACGCCAGGAGCCGATGGTATTAGCTTCTTTCTAGCTGATGGCTCAAACCCACCTCGCCAGGCAGGAGCGTTCGGTGGTTCTTTAGGGTATGCCAACAACAACCAGCCGCCAGCCGCTGGGCCGGGCGTGCAAGGGGGGTATTTAGGTATTGGCTTCGATGAGTATGGCAACTACTCGAACCCAACTGAGGGACGCCTGGGCGGGCCTGGGTTTACTCCAGATGCGATCGCCGTGCGTGGTAGCCAAGCTAATAACTATGCCTATTTAACCGGAACTGGAACCCTTCCCTATAGCATCGATGTTCCTACCGCAACAAATCGCGAACAGGCGCGTCGCCGTGCTCGGATTGTACTGACGCCAACGGGGTTACTGTCCGTCCAGGTCGATGCGAACAGTGACGGTGATTTTACGGATGAAGGGGAAAGCCCAGACTCTCTGCAAAACTACAATATTGTGGCAGCGAATGGGGCATTGCCAGACACCTTCACGTTTGGCTTTGCCGGAGGGACAGGTACGTTCCGCAATGTTCACGAAATTCGTACCCTCGAGGTTTCCACCTTCACTGCCCCACCGATCGTTGCCGATGTCACTAACAATGTTCCGTCGGGCACCACAATTAACTTGACTGGGCTTTCCGCGACTGATCCTGATGGCACGGTGGAATCATTCACGATCGTGACGTTGCCGCCTGCCGAACAAGGCACTTTGTTTTTGGGTAATCCAGCCGCTGGTGGGACAGCAGTAACGGCTGGACAAGAACTTACCCCTGATCAAATTTCACAGCTATTTTTCCAACCTGGCCCTGGGTTTACCGGAACCACCTTTACCTACAACGCCACCGATAACCTGGGGGCCGAAGCGGCCGTGCCTGCGACTGTGACCCTAGCGCTGCTTACGGCAGATAATCAACCGCCGACGGCCGGTGATGTCACGGTGACTGTCACTGATGCTGCCTTGACGGCTATCCCCGCTCTGCCTGTGGCTGACCCCGATGGTACGGTAGCGTCCATTACGATCGTCACCTTACCGACGGATGAACAAGGCGAGCTATTTGTCGGTGATCCTAATGCAGGTGGACGACTGGTGACAGCGGGTGAAACCTTAACCCTGGCAGAAGCAAATCAGTTGTTCTTCCGTCCGGTGGGGGGCTTTACGGGAGATAGCTTCACCTATTTCGCTCGTGATAATGATGGAGCCATTTCTTCCATTGCCACGGTCACCTTCAGCAGCGATGGTACAGGAGTGAACCAACCGCCGATCGCCAACAACCTCAATGTACCAGTCAACGAGGGAGCAATCACGCCTCTGTCTACATTGCCTGTCAGTGACCCCGATGGCACCGTTGAAACGGTGACGATTCTGACGTTGCCGCCAACTGAGCAAGGGGTGCTGTTTGTGGGCGATCCGCTGACCGGGGGGCGTCCTGTCACCGCTGGTGAAACGTTGACCTTGTCAGATGCCAATCAGTTATTCTTCCGTCCGGCAACTGGATTTACTGGTGGCAGTTTCACCTATCAAGCAACTGATAACAGCGGCGCAACCTCAGGCGTGGCAACCATTACCTTCTCTCAAGGTGGTACTGCAACGAATCAACCGCCGATTGCTAGTGATTCAACCGCCCGCTTTAATCCTGATTCAGTGACACGAGTTCCGGCCCCTGTAGCGACTGATCCAGACGGGAGTGTGGTTTCATACACGATCGTGACGTTGCCCGCTGCCGAACAAGGTCAGCTATTTGTGGGTGATCCACGGGCGGGTGGTCGGCCAGTATCGGTTGGAGACGTATTAACCCCCGCTGAAGTAGATCAGCTTTTCTTCCGAGCCGTTGATGATTTTAGTGGTGGCGCTTTCACGTTTTTTGCCACGGATAACTTGGGGGCAACCTCTAATACGGCAACGTTTACGCTAGCCAGTTCAGCAGGCTTGGAACCTATTCCGCCGAACGGCGATGATTGTGTTCCTGGCATTCGCCGGGAAGGAACCAGTGGCAACAATTTGCTGCGGGGAACCCCCGACCAAGACACGCTGATTGGTGGTGGCGGCAATGATACGCTACGCGGTTTTGACTGTGATGATACACTCAGTGGCGGGGCTGGGCGCGATCGGATTTTTGGTGGCAATGCTGGTGATACGATTAACGGTAATCAAGGCAACGATCGCCTGTTTGGGCAAAACGGTGACGATACGATCATCGGCGGTTTGGGGAACGATCGCGTCAACGGTGGCCGGGGTGATGATCTCATCTTCGGTCGGCGCGGTAACGATCGATTGAATGGTCGGTGGGGCAACGATACCATCGTCGGTGAACGTGGCCGAGATCGAATCAACGGTGGAGCCAACAACGACTTTCTGCAAGGGCGACAAGGCAACGATCGCATCAATGGTAATAACGGCAATGACCTGATCTTCGGCAATTTGGGCCGCGATCAACTGGCTGGTGGTCGAAAGAATGACACCATTTATGGCGGTCGTGGTAACGATCGGTTGCGCGGACAAGGCGGCGAAGATGTGCTGTTCGGACAGCGCGGCAATGATCGACTGTTGGGCGGCTCTCAAGGCGATCGTCTAATTGGGGGTGGTAATCGAGATACCTTGATTGGCGGTGGCGGTGCTGATACCCTCACGGGTGGGCCTGGCCCCGATCGCTTCGTCTTCAGAAACATCAATCACGGTGGCGACATCATCACTGACTTCCAGACTGAGCGCGATCGACTCGACTTCAGCAGAATCTTTTCCAGGCCGGGCTACGGCAGTTCCCGTACCTTTGCGTATATTCAACGCATTCAGTCTGGAGCCGATACGCTCATCCGAATTGATTCGAATGGTCAAGGCAATTTCATCGATTATCTAACAATGCTGAATGTAACAGCCGGAGATCTAAGCGCACGCAATTTCATTGTTTAATTCGTTGTCTAATTCATTGGCGAAATGCGCTTACAGTTGCGACTTCTCTGAAGTGCTATGTAGAGTTTGCATTATCCTCGTCCTCAATTCTGCTTCTGTCATTGACAGCAGAAAGTTAGTAAATTAAACCTGCATTCAACAACGTCAGAGTCGATCGAGAGTTGATCCCCCGTCAGGTATGGAAATTGCAACGAGGGCTTGGGTTTCTGCCTAGACCGCCCCGTTAAACTTCACGACCTGACGGTTCCCTTTCGGTTGAGTTGATTTCAGCCAAGCTTACTGTCCCCATGCCCTTTGATCTCACTCACTATCCTTATGCATCTTCCCGACGGGTCGTCATGGGAGGTAACTATGCTGCCGCCACTAGTCAACCTTTGGCGACCTTGGCAGGCATGGAGATGTTTTGGCGAGGAGGAAATGCCATTGATGCTGCGGTGGCTATGGCCATTGCACTGACAGTTGTGGAACCGACCTCGAATGGCATTGGTTCCGATGCCTTTGCCTTGGTGTGGGATGGACAATTACATGGACTCAACGCTTCGGGAAAGAGCGCTCAAGCGTTTAGCCTCGATCGGGTATCGGGGTTAGACCAAATTCCGCCATTCGGCTGGCTGCCCGTTACCGTGCCCGGAGCCGTATCCGCCTGGCAAACGCTCTGGAATCGCTGGGGAGTATTGCCGTTCGAGCAACTGTTTGAGCCAGCCATTCGCTATGCCGAGCAAGGGTTTCCGGTTTCCCCCGAAACAGCGCGAGCATGGAAAGCCGCCGAGTCTTGGTTTTTGCCACAAGCGGGAACTACCGTCGAACCGTTCAAACAAATCTTTTTTCGGGGCGATCGAGCACCAAAAGCGGGTGAACAGTGGGGAAGTCCTGCCCATGCTGCCACCCTGAGAGCCATTGCCCAAACCGAAGGAGAAAGTTTCTACCGCGGAAAATTAGCTGAACAACTCGCTGCGTTTGCCGCTGCCACCGGAGGGTTGTTAACAACAACCGACTTAGCAACCCATCAACCGCTATGGGTGCAGCCCATTTCTACCACCTATCGCGATCTCACAGTGTGGGAAATTCCACCCAATGGTCAAGGGATTGCGGCTCTGATAGCACTCAATATTTTGGAAGGCTTTGACCTCGATCGCTATCCCCGCGATTCTGTCACGAGTTTTCACTGGCAAATTGAAGCGATGAAGTTGGCGTTTGCAGATGCCTATCAACAGGTAGCCGATCTAGACTGGATGCAAGTGTCAGTCGAGCAACTGTTAGATAAAACATATGCCGCGCAGCGCCGAGCATTGATTAGCGATCGGGCAATCGTAGCTCAAACAGTCCTGCCAACGAGTGGTACCGTTTATTTGGCAACTGCCGATCGTGACCTAATGGTGTCGTTGATTCAGTCCAACTACGCGGGCTTTGGCAGCGGGGTCTTGGTTCCTGGAACGGGCATTGCATTGCACAATCGGGGACTGGGGTTCTCGTTGCAATCCGGACACCCTAACCAAATTGCGCCAGGCAAACGTCCCTTCCACACCATCATTCCAGGGTTCCTTACCCAAGGCAATCAACCTCTGGGCCCGTTTGGCGTTATGGGAGGGCATATGCAGCCGCAGGGACATGTGCAACTGGTGGTGAATTTGGCAGACTATGGCATGAATCCCCAAACCGCTCTAGATGCCCCCCGCTGGCAGGTGACGGCTGATATGAAGGGTGTTGTCCTAGAACAAACGGTTTCTCGTGCTCTAGCCTTGGCATTGAGCGATCGAGGACACACCGTCCAGGTGACTCCTGAAAGCCGTAGCTTTGGCAAGGGACAAATCATTCTGCAACAAGGAGATGGGTTTGTGGCTGCCTCTGAACCAAGAGCCGATGGCTTAGCGCTAGCGGGATAACTGCTTTAGCTCGTTTCAGGACGCTCTTTTCTCATTTTTTCTCGTGTCCCCCTAGACTATTGAAGTTTCTCGCGTTACAATTATCGATCGTGAGTTTTGCTAGGGTTGGGATGAAAGCTGAGGAATTAATCCGTTCAATTGAAACGGAATATCTAAAGTCGGATCTTCCTACCATCCATGTCGGTGATACCGTCCGCGTGGGGGTACGAATTCAAGAAGGCGGTAAAGAGCGAGTTCAGCCTTACGAAGGCACTGTCATTGCGATGCGCAATGGCGGCATCAATGAAACTATTACCGTTCGACGAATTTTTCAAGGTGTTGGCGTGGAGCGGGTATTTTTACTTCATTCTCCCCGTGTTGCTAGTATCAAAGTCTTGCGACGCGGTAAGGCACGGCGGGCGAAGCTCTACTATCTGCGCGATCGGGTTGGTAAAGCGACTCGTTTGAAGCAGCGCTTCGATCGTCCCCTAGACTAGAAGTGAATTAGTTATATAAGTTTGGTTATCAATCTCTAGATATTGAAGGTACAGAACTGAAGAGATAAACAAAATTGATCTATTCAGTCACCCGAAGTAACAAACGATCAACCAACAGCGAATGACTAATGACCTGCTAGACTAGGAAAGGACAAGCAAACAATGCCTCCATTCGTGCGTCCTTAGTTCAGTTGGTAGAACGCAGGTCTCCAAAACCTGATGTCGGGGGTTCGAGTCCTCCAGGGCGCGCTGTTATTTACTTGCTAAGCGAATAGCTCTAGCGTAAGGATTATTCAGTTTAAGCGCACTGACGCAATCGTGGAAGTTTTATAGCGAGGCAGTAGGGAACCGTGGCGAAGAAGAACGAACCAACGGCGAAAGATACTAAAGAGCCGAAAGAATCGAAGGAGCCGAAGGACGCCAAAAAGGCCGAAGCGGTAGACTCTGGATTCAGTCCCGTCTCGTTTCTTCAAGAAACCCGTGAAGAGCTTGGAAAAGTTGTCTGGCCCAGCCGCCAGCAGCTAATTAGTGAGTCACTTGCGGTCATTCTCATGGTTACTCTCTCAGCCACACTTATCTATTTGGTCGATAACCTATTCAGTTGGGCCGCTAGGCAGGTGTTCTAATGTCGTTTGCATCAGACGAATCAGACAATTTGATGCCAGTGGAAGGCGAGGAATCGGGTGTTCATCCTGGTTCGGCTCGATGGTATGCAGTTCAGGTCGCCTCTGGTTGTGAAAATCGAGTCAAAATCAATCTGGAGCAGCGCATCGAAACTTTGGATGTTGCCGATCGCATTCTTCAAATTGAGATTCCTCAAACTCCCATCCTGAAGCCTCATAAAGGCGGCAAACCGAAGGAAATTGCAGAGAAGGTTTTTCCCGGATATGTTCTTGTGCGCATGGTAATGGACGATGACACATGGCAGGTGGTGAAAAATACTCCTAATGTCATCAACTTTGTGGGGGCCGAACAAAAGCGACGGTATGGTCGAGGTCGAGGACATGTGAAGCCTGTCCCCTTGGGGGCTTCGGAAGTAGAGCGCATCTTCAAGCAGTCTCAGGAGCAGCGCCCCGTGATCAAAATTGACATGGCGGCTGGTGACAAAATTGTTGTTCTGTCAGGTCCCTTTAAGGACTTTGAAGGTGAAGTAATTGAGGTCTCTCCTGAGCGCAGCAAATTGAAAGCATTGCTTTCGATTTTTGGACGAGATACACCCGTCGAATTGGAATTCAATCAGGTACAAAAGCAGAGCTAGTTTCGCAATGGCAAAAAAGGTTGTAGCAATTATTAAATTGGCAATTAATGCAGGTAAAGCCAATCCTGCCCCTCCGATCGGACCAGCATTGGGTCAGCACGGGGTCAACATTATGATGTTCTGCAAAGAATACAACGCCAGAACAGCTGATCAAGTTGGGCTTGTGATCCCAGTAGAAATCTCGGTCTATGAAGATCGCAGCTTCACCTTTGTCCTCAAAACCCCTCCAGCGTCGGTTTTGATTTGCAAAGCCGCAGGAGTTGAGCGTGGATCGGGTGAACCGAATAAAAAGAAGGTTGGTTCTATAACTCGGGCCCAACTCCAAGAAATTGCCCAAACTAAAATGCCAGACCTCAACGCCAATGATATTGAGGCTGCTATGCGAATTGTGGAAGGCACAGCCCGCAATATGGGCATTACTGTTAAAGATTAAAGACTAGTGGATTAGCGCAGTCAGAAATAGAAGGACAGCTTTGCCGAAACCACTTTTTCTGCGTTTGTATCCTATGTTTTGATGTTCACCCAAGTCGGGGGAGAGGGAAGTCCTCGTTATGACCCCAGGAGATGAAAAAATGGCAAGAAAAGTATCACGACGCCTACAAGAACTGCAAAGCAAGGTTGAAAATCGAGCTTATGCACCCCTTGAGGCATTGGAATTACTCAAGGAAACAGCAACAGCCAAGTTTCCAGAGTCGGCTGAAGCTCATATTCGCTTGGGTATTGATCCGAAGTACACTGACCAACAGTTGCGCACTACGGTGGCGCTGCCGAAAGGAACTGGACAAACGGTTCGAGTTGCTGTAATTGCTCGCGGCGAAAAGGTGACAGAGGCAAATACCGCTGGTGCGGATATTGTCGGTTCTGAGGAACTGATCAACGAGATTCAGGGCGGCATGATGGACTTTGATGTCCTGATTGCAACACCTGACGTGATGCCTCAAGTGGCGAAGCTAGGACGATTATTGGGCCCTCGTGGGCTGATGCCGTCTCCCAAGGGCGGAACTGTGACCTTTGATATTGCTCAGGCAATCTCTGACTTTAAGGCAGGGAAGCTGGAGTTTCGGGCCGATCGCACTGGAATTGTCCATGTCATGTTTGGCAAGGCTGCTTTCTCGGCTGAAGATTTGTTGATTAATCTGAAGGCCCTGCAAGAGACGATCGATCGCAATCGTCCTTCCGGTGCAAAAGGCCGCTATTGGCGGAGTGTGTATGTAGCGGCTACAATGGGCCCTTCGATCGAGGTGGACGTTAATGCCCTGCGCGATTTGAAGCTAACGGATGCTGCCTAACGTCATGCAGACTGTGTTGGAAATAGGTAAACCATAGTGGGGGGGAGTAACGCACACCGCGAACAAGTTTTCAACTGAATAGCCCAAGCCAGAGACAGCAGGTGCAAAAAGGCTTAATCTCCTGCCGAGGTTTGCTCAAGTTTTCTGCAACGGCTTCACGATTGTGTGAAGTAGCGTCAGAAGCTTAGTTGAACCCCGGCCTTCTACACCGGGGTTTTGCACGTCTAGGGTTTGAATCAGTTGGAGGGACAAACTGTTGCATTGTCAGGCTTTAAGGAGGTGATACTGAATGGGTCGAACACTAGAAAATAAGCGAGAGATCGTGGCGGAGTTGAAGGAGTCGCTGACTGACACTCAACTCACAGTTGTGATTGACTACAAAGGATTGACGGTTGCTGAAATTACTAATTTGCGCAAACGTTTGATTCCAGCAGGCGCTGAGTGCAAAGTCACTAAAAATACGCTGATGCGGATTGCAGTTCAAGACGATCCCAATTGGCAACCGATCGCTGACCTCTGTAAGGAATCTTCGGCTTTCTTATTCTTGCGAGATGACTTAGGAGGGGCACTCAAAGCCTATCAAGAGTTCCAGAAAGCCACTAAGAAGACCGTGATTCGCGGTGGTGCGATGGAAGGTCGCTTGCTGACTGAAGCAGATGTTAAGGCGATCGCCGATCTGCCTTCCAAAGAGCAACTGATGGCTCAGATTGCTGGAGCAATCAATGGTGTGGCCACCAAGCTAGCCGTTGGCATCAACGAAGTGCCCGGTTCTTTAGCGCGGGCGTTACAGGCTGTTGCTGATAAAGACAAACAAGACGAAGCGGCCTAATCGAAGACGTGCGCATTGCTGTCTTGTATAACCGTCTCGATCGTCTGGCAAGTACGGAGCGATGACTAGTCTAGTTCTTCGCTGTCTACATTAACCACTAACTATCCATTAAAGGAGTTGATTCATGTCTGCAAAAACTGATGAAATCTTGGAACAGCTTAAAACCCTAACACTGCTAGAAGCTTCTGAGTTGGTTAAGCAAATTGAGGAAGCATTTGGCGTGAGTGCAGCCGCCCCAGTGGGTGGCATGATGATGGCGGCCCCGGCAGCGGGTGCAGCGGCCCCGGCAGAGGAAGTTGAAGAGAAGACTGAATTTGATGTCATTCTGGATGAAGTTCCAGCAGACAAGAAGATTGCAGTCCTCAAGGCGGTGCGTGAATTGACGGGTCTGGGTTTGAAAGAAGCCAAGGATTTGGTGGAATCTACACCCAAGCCGATCAAAGAAGGCATTGCCAAGGAAGTGGCTGAGGAAGCGAAGAAGACGATCGAAGCCGCTGGTGGTAAGGTTTCTATTAAGTAAGTCCGTTTTTGTTAGAGGAGTACCTTCGGTTTATTAGAGGAGTACCTTCGGTTTAAATTTCTCTTCAAAACATCGTTTGTTGAATGAGGGACATGGTTTATCCGTGTCCTTTTCGTTATTGCATGGTCTCTGCGTTTCAGCAAATAATTCTCATGATGTACTCGACTGAGCAAGAGCCACCCTTCGATTCTCAAGCCTATGCTTTGGCAATCCATACAACCAGCACTGATCTAGGACTCGCTTTGGGTCAGTTCTCCAGCGATCGACGGCAGCAAGTTTGGACAGGATTAGGACAAAACGCTTCTACCTTACTGCACAATTACTTAGCTGAGTTTATGCGGCCGCAAACCTGGACAGATCTAGCCTTTATTGCCGTTGCTATTGGCCCAGGTGGATTTACCGGTACGCGCTTAGGCGTCGTGACAGCCCGTACTTTGGCTCAACAACTCAACATTCCGTTGTTTGGTAGATCTTCCCTCGCCATCGTGGCTTGGCAAACCCATACCTCAACTGTAAACAGCCAAGCTGTCAATTCAGCGATTAACGCAGATATTGCTGTACAGATGCCTGCCCATCGCGGCAAGCTGTATGGAGGCATTTATTCAGTTGACCCAAAACTCGGCGTCAATGCCAAGCTGGTTGATACAGTACTAGACCCCGCCCAGTGGCAAGAAACGCTCGATCGCTGGCATCACCCCTATCAGTTGGTGCAAGCAGAAGGGGGACTAGGCGCAACAGCCAGTTCCTTACTAGAGTTAGCCTATTTAGCTTGGCAGCGGGGTGAACGCCCCCATTGGGATGCCGTTTTGCCATTTTATGGTCAAAGTCCGGTGTAGGACTTTTGATTGAGCAGAAATCAGCAGACTGCTTTAGCGAGTGTCATGACCCATCACCCACTACCTACTCAATTACCTATTCACTGTGACCGATCGCCACTTCAAACGGCCCTAGCATTCGATCGCGTTTTAACCATTTCCAGAGTTGCTTGTCGGTGAAATCAGCAATCACGAGCGATACTCCGAGATCATACAGTTCGGCAGGTGAGTGAGTTGAAGCAATTCCCACCGTTGGAATCCCAGCACCCCTGGCCGATCGAATACCAGAGGGGGAATCTTCAAAGGCGATCGTCTCAGCAGCAGAAACCCCTAATTGCTCTAAGGCTAGCTGATAGGGCAACGGATCAGGCTTGCCCTTGAGCAGTTCGTCCCCCAGAATCACAACTGGAAAAGTCGCCTCTAACTGCAACACTCGCAGCATAAATCGAGCATTTTCAACGGGCGCATTTGTAACAACGGCTTGCTTTAGATTGTGCTGTGCTGCCCAAGCCAAGAGTTCTGCCAAACCTGGGGTTGAGACAAGCACCTGTTCTGCCCGATCGCGAAAATTCGCCTCCTTTTGCCAACTTAACTGCTCTCCTGCTACATCCGAGAGATGAGGCAACAAGTCTTTGACAATTTCTTGATTTCGCCGTCCGCTAAAGTTTGTCTGATAAAAATCTAGACTAATGTCTAGCCCTTGATCTAACAGTAGTTCGCGCCATGTTTCAAAGTGAATGGGGTCAGTGTTGGCAAGCGTTCCATCCAAATCGAACAGCAGTGCCTTAAGCATGAAGTTCCTCAGCTACTCGCTTCGTTGCTTTGTAGAACGGGGTTGTTCTGTAACAAAGTGTAACAGACGAATTGCCACCATACTAGTGGATTAGAATGTTGAGCCATTCCAGCCCCACATTGAGCCTTTGGCATCAGCAAACTCGATATAGATGCGGTTAGTGGGCACTCCCAGTGCTTGGGCGATCGTTTGGCAAAACTCCTGACTCATGGCTTTAGTTTGAGTGGGATTTATGCTGCCAACGCTTTTGATTTCGATGTAACAAACGGGGTCGGTTGTCCCGGCGAAGGTCATCGCCACTCCAGGTTCAAATGCCGTTATCACATAGGACTCTGGCTTGCCTAATTGCTTAGCTAAGCTGGACGATAGCTGCTTCAGTAAGGACTCAACGCTGTCCTGAGCAGGAGCAGCAACGGAGGTTTGAACTTTAATCAATGGCATGGGAAACGAGAGAAAAAAGGAAAGAAGGAGAAAGGCTAGGAGATGAAGGATAAAAAGTATTTACTTTCGTTGCAATTATCCGCCGTACTGCCAGCCCGTACTCTCTAGGAGCAGCGGATCACCCTCACGATGAATGCCTGCCGCAATGACTTCGCCTACGAAGACGGTGTGATCGCCCTTTCCCACTGAGCCAACCACTTGACATTCTACATAGCCGATCGCATCAGAAATGATGGGACAGCCCGTTTCACCCAGGTAAAATTCGACATCTTCAAACTTGTTGCCAACACGTCGCTGGGGTTTGAAGAATTTTTGTGCTAAGTCCTTTTGTCCCGCTTCCAAAATGCTGAGGGCAAACACTTGGCTAGACTGAATCATGGCGTGAGAGCCGGAATCTTGGCGTACACAATTCACGACAAGGGGGGGTTGAAACGATGCCTGCATGACCCAACTGACTGTGAAGCCGTTTACTTCTTCTCCGTCCTTGACTCCACAGATGTAGAGACCATGAGGAATTTTGCGCAGCATGGTTTTCTTAGCCTGTTCGTCTAGCAAGAATCTATCCTCTTTTTACGTGCGTCACGTTGATTAGTGTATCGCCAATTGTCAGCAGAATGAACCATCCTAGCGATAGGCGAATGATTGCTCACCGGATTCCTCACACCGTTTATGAATCGGACGTTGCTGATTGGATTGCGATCGAATTGGGTGCAACTCTCGATCGGCTGAAGCCATTGGGGTTTTAATCAGAGGTTTGGGAAAATAGAAAAGAGATACCATAAAGCAATTATGAAGTCCCACTATACTCGCAGCCAAGAGCGCATTCTCACATTGCTGAAGTCCCTCAATCGGGCCATTTCCGCCCAGGATATTTATGTGGAAATGCGCAATCGTAATCAGAGTATGGGGTTAGCAACGGTGTATCGATCGCTAGAGGCCTTGAAACTAGAGGGAGTGGTACAGGTGCGTACGTTGGCGAACGGAGAGTCGCTGTATAGCCTGATTCAGGAAGATCGTCATCATCTCACCTGTCTTCAATGTGGAGCCTCTATTCCCATTAATGAATGTCCAGTGCACGAACTGGAAAATCAACTGCACCAGTCGTATCAATTCAAGATTTTTTATCACACCCTCGAGTTTTTTGGCTTGTGTACACAGTGTCAAGTCGTTCAAACCAACGGCAGCAGTGCCGAGTAGTGTTTATCTTATAGCCCTAGTTTGTCTAAGACTGGACGGGTGGAAACAATGTGACGGTCTAAACCCAGTTCCTGGGGGGCAATGCCTACAGCTAATCCGACGAGTTGCGGCAAGTGCAGTACGGGCAAGCCCAACCGCTCCCCAATTACTTGCTCGACTTCTGGTTGACGTGAGTCCAAATTCAAATGACACAGCGGGCATGGTGTCACCATACAGTCGGCTCCAGCCGCGATCGCTTCCTGGATATGCCCACCTGCCATTTTGAAAGACTGAGTGGTGGCATAGCTAGACAGGGGCCAGCCACAGCATTGGGTACGTCCACGATAGTCTACTGGCGTGGCTCCTACGGCTCGGAACACATTTTCCATCGACTGCGGATTGTACGGATCGTCGTAGGGTAAGTGTTTTTGCGATCGCAGCAGATAGCAGCCATAAAACGAGGCGCATTTCAGCCCTTCTAGCTTGCGCGTTACCTTTTGTTGTAGGCTTTCTAAGCCAAAATCCCCGACCAAAGCCCACAGTAAATGCTTAACTTCACTGCTGCCTTTGTAGGGAGAGCAACCTTCTTGTTGCAGCAATCCATTGATTTTCTCTAAATAAGCGGGGTTGGATTGATGGGCAGCTTTCAAGCGTTCGTCTACCTGACCAATGACGCCTTGGCAAGTACTGCAATGGGTCAACAGCGGTAAGTTCAGCGATTCTGCTAGGGCAATGTTGCGCGCATTGACGGTATCTTCCAGCAGCAGAGAATTTTCTTTAAACGTACCCGAACCGCAACAAGCCGCTTTCTTCAATTCCACTAATTCAATTCCCAGAGCTTGCGTTAAGGCATGGGTAGCCATATACAGTTCTCGGCAAGCACCCTGAGCCACGCATCCAGGGAAATAAGCATACTTAAGAGTCATGATTTAACGAAATGGAGTCTCAAAGATTAGAGTCCCAAATCCGATCGTAAGGACAGATCACAGGACGCTATCTTTATCATCGCTTGCACAACCAGAACGATCGCGAACTTCTTACACTCCTTTAAGGAGATTAGCAAAAGAAGATCCACCCTAGAAGATAAGGCAGCAGAGATAAAGATCAAGAAGTTTCCGCTTTCAAGCTATACTCAGCAACACTCGGTAGCGCGATCTTCACGGTTATGTTTTCTGAAATCTTCTATGTCATTCGTTCTAGACGCGACGGTCAGTACATTATGGCTCGTCCCATGCAAGCAACGGACAGCGATGGTCAGCCAGCCCCAATCCCAACGTACTTGCTGTTATTTAAGGAACATTTTGACGCCCTCACTTATCTGAATACCCATAGCCCAGAACTCGCGGATCAATTCACCGTAGAGTCAATGGCGAGCAATCAATTGGGAAGCGTACTCCAGCGATGGGATTTCACAGGTATAGGAGTGGTACAAGATCCGTTATTGCCACAGATTGATATTATGGATACACAAAATCCTAACGGCTAGCTACGGTTGCTCTGCTTTGGATGAAGCGCTCTAGATGAAGCGCGATCGAACCTCAAGCGTGATTGCTGGCACGAATTGCCTGAAGAAATTCTTTGATAGCTGGCGGTTGGTCTTGAGGACGAATAAATTGAGCAAACAGCGTCCAGTCTAAGTCTGGAAAAAACTGGCTACGAGTCATCGCTTAGCATTGCGCTTGACGCAAATCATGAAGGGTTAACTGCTGATTCTGCCAAATCAATACTTCTGGTACACCCAGCCCTTGATACACCGCTAGCTTATCTACGCCTCCACCGGTCAAGTTCACTTCGATAGCAAAATCAGGAAGCTCTTTAAGCATACCTATGCAATAACACTCATCGGGTTCCAGTCCACGCGCTTCAGCTTCCCGTCGAAACATGGTAGAGCCATAGTCATGTAAAGCAATATCTACTTCTTCGGCATAGCGTTCTAGAAGTCTGGCAATCACCTTTTGATCAGTTCGTGTTCAGGCGAGGGCATAAAAATTTCTAGCATTCCCTCTAAATAAATCAGCCGTAAGCCAGGATAGTCGCCGAGGGTTGCCAGAAGATTCTTATACTGTTGCCACGTCACGCTTGGTAAGACAACTCGTTGTTCTGCAATAGTTGACAGTGATGGAGTTGAGGTAGTCATGATGGAGAAATGGCTGATTGGCGATTAAAAAAGCGGCGGAATATTGAATCCTTTCAAGGTTTGTTGTTGTTCTGGCTCACTCAGTTGCTTCGCTTGCACTAACACCCCAAAGTTACCCAATCCCATCGGGTCAGCCAGAGCATGAAGGGTTTCGCGACGCTGCAAAATGTCTTGGAGCGATTGATCTGGTTCTGGGGTAGACAGGGCGGCTATTCGATCGCTCAATCCCAGTGCCATTAGAAATAACCCCTGTTGTGTAAACCCGATCGTCTGCAAGCCCAATCGTTCGCCCTGTCGCTCTAAGGCCGTAAAGTCCACATGGGCGGTGATGTCCTGCTGCCCAATGGCCACATAGGGATCAGAATGATGGTGATGTTGGTAATAGCACTGAAGTGTGCCCTCGGAGCGAGTAGGACTGTAATAGCGATGGGCGGGATAACCATAGTCGATCGTCAACACATAGCCGCGCTGCAATCGATTGCTGACTGTCTCTAGCCAATCCAACGCCGCCAAATTGACTTCACTGCGGTAGCCATCGGCATAGCGATCGGACGGAAAAGGCAAATCAATTAAATCAAAATACTCCACGAGTTTTGGGGTCGAGGGAGCCGCAATTACTTCCTCAAATCTTGAACCCGCTTTCCCTGCATCTGCTGCCACTGTGACGTACACTTCCTGCAATTGCCCTGCGTCGATCGCAATTTGATGCACGGGCAACGCATCGACCAGTTCGTTAGAGAAACAGCAGCCAATAATGGAATCTTCAGGAATCTCTTCCCAAGTGCGCCAATACAAGTGACTCCAGGAACGAGTTAACGGCTGCAATCGCTGTTGTTGTTCAGCAATCAGGGCGGCTGATTTCTCAATAATGAAATAATTCAGGGCAGCAAAGCACTCGAAATGATGGCGATGCAAATACCGGACGATATCTTGAACGAGCAAACCTTGTCCGGCTCCCATTTCCACCAGCGTAAAGGGATGGGGGCGATCGAGGATTTGCCACATCTGGGCAAACTGCTCGGCTAGCAATTCGCCAAAGTCTTTGCCTAAATGCGGTGAGGTGAAAAAATCCCGTTGAATGCCTGTGCGGCGAGTGGAATAGTAACCATGCTGCGGATGATACAGCGCTAACTCCATGAACTCAGCGAATGCGATCCGCTGCTGTGGGGTAGCGGCAATGCATTGGGCAATGATGTCACACAAGTCAGAATTGCTGTCAGCGATCGTCAGGGGCGGATGGGTCATGGAATTTGGCCATACGAATTCATTCTGATCTTACGAATTGCTCGATGGCTTGTGACATTATCCCTGTTCCAGTTGGGGAATATACAGCCCACGCTGGTAGCTCCAGGCAATACCATCGGGGTCTAAGCGTTGCGTCCATTCGCTGAAATCGGGCGCATACTTGCGACGACGAATGGCTCCTTTGGCAGTCTTCAGCCGGCGAGACAGTTGACTAGTGGAGTGCGCTTGCATGGGGCTGCGATCGGCCTCTTCGAGCAGCGACAGATAGGTATCCCAAAATAGAAACAGGCTGATAAAAAATAGAAAAATAACCGATTCTGGTCGTCTCAGCAGATCGGGCGCATGGCGTTCGTGAGGATTTTCACTTGCAGATGAAATTTCACGTGCGGGTGCGGTCTCAGTCTCTTGTAGGACAATTGCCGAAGTCTCAGTCTCGTTAAGCGCTAGAGGAGCTTCAGAGGATTCCATGGCGGGTATTGGGTTCTCGCTAGAGGACAGAGGGATTGGTGCTACTGGATTCTCTTCAACGGATTTTTCTTCAACAGAGAGGGGGACGAACCGATCGACCAGCCCAGTTAAAGAAGCGTGATGT
Source organism: Thermocoleostomius sinensis A174 (assembly GCF_026802175.1). Classification (NCBI taxonomy): domain Bacteria; kingdom Bacillati; phylum Cyanobacteriota; class Cyanophyceae; order Oculatellales; family Oculatellaceae; genus Thermocoleostomius; species Thermocoleostomius sinensis. The sequence goes on from NZ_CP113797.1 coordinate 2,196,697, forward strand.
TTCCAGCAGGATTCCGTTTCAAGATAGATCGTTTTTTGCCAAGCGGGAACCCAATTTCCCTGTTGCCGACCATAAATATCCACCGTTGTAATCTGCTCAACATTCAGAATCTTCATGCTGTGTTGCACAAACTCGATCGCAGCCGGCATTGGTGGAACTTGTTGACTCTCCAACAGCATCTGAAGTCGATCGTCCTGACGGCGCACCCGCAGCTTGATGCCGTGCGGCTGAGTTACATAATTTAACAACGTGGCAATGGCGATCGGATGTCCCTGACGAGCCAGGGACAGAATCACATAACCAAATACGTAACCAGACATAGGCAGAAGGATAGAGCCTAAAGGCTAAGTAATGAGGGATAAAGCAACAACGTTACGACAGTAATAACGCTAGAGTGGCATTGATGACTCGTTGGGCAGTTCCGGTAAAAAAGTTGCGATCGATTGTGTCGAAGGTGTCACTGGGCTGATGGTAATGGGGGTTGCGAAAGTTGGCGGTATCAGTAATTAAAACGGCTCCTAACCCCTTGCGCCAAAACGGAACATGATCGCTGCGCATAAGATCGGGGGTGAGGCGGCCAAAGGTGGGAATTGACAAGGTGAGAACGGGTGGCCCGTTGACTGAAGCTTGAGTCAAGCTGTCGAGTAATTCGGGATGATCGCGATCGCCAATGGCGGCAATAAAATCCCCGCGATTGGTTTCGGGCGTGACGGGTAGCGGCGGAAACGACTGGCAGCCGTCAACGTAGCAAGCATAACCCATCATATCCAAGACGATCGCCCGCAGGGGTTCGTTACCCGTCAACGCTTCAGCAAAGGCGGTACTGCCCACCAGTCCCACTTCTTCTAAGTCAAATAGGGCAAGCTGTAGCGTTTGAGGAGTGGGATATGCTCCCAACAGCCGCGCCGCTTCAAGTACTGTTGCAACGCTGGTGGCATTGTCGTCGGCTCCGGGGGACGGCTCTACGGTGTCATAGTGCGCTGCCAGTAAGATTGTGCCAGCGGTGGAATCTGTACCCGGTCGCATAGTTACCAAATTGATGCCTTGGTGAGTGCCGTCGTCCAGGGACTGCTGGTCTACCTTCCATCCGGCGGCTTCCAGAGCCGACACGATGTAATCACGGGCACGGCGGCGATCGGCGGTAGTGTAGCGAGTAAAGGACAACGCTTCTACATCCGCTAGCAAGCGTGACGGTTCCACGCTGGGAAACTCCGTTAGAGTAGTAGGCTGGCTGCGAGCCACGATTGTTGCCGGGGATTGCCCGTGATACCAATACCACCCCGACACCACCACCACGATCGTGGTGATAAAGAGCAGGAGCCACAGCCATTGTTTCTGCATCGTTGCCAGCCTAATCTAATTGTCCTAAATTGTCTAATAACGATTGGTCAATTAATGATTGGTCAATGATTGGTGCGATCGAATCTTTAGTGGGCTAAATGAAATAGCCTCACTGATATCTTCTCGCGTTTACCGATGGTTAGACCAAATTTTTTTGGCTTTTGTAGCAGGACTTGTCCAGTTTTGTTAACAAGTCTCGCAAAACTGGGAAAGCTACTAGCAGTAGCACACCATTGGACGTTCCCCGGTAATTTTGCCGGGGTTTTTTTATGCGCCACGGTCGATCGATTGAATGAAGCGGTACATCCAGTGGGCGAAGGAGGGGAGATGGGAAATTGAGGGTTGGGATGGCGGGTTGGTGTCAGTCATTGGCAGTGGTTGGATGGTCGGCAGCAGGGGAGGAAGTCCCCAGGAGAGCGTTGATTGCGGTTCGTTGGAGCGATTAGACCGCAATTGCTGAATTAACCATCCTTCTAAAGCAGAGGCGGCAATCGAAAAGCGGGGGGGGGCAGCAGTCCTGTCCTGGCGCAACAAGCCGTCGGCTTCTAGGCGCATTAGGGCTGATTCGTATTGGGGTGAAATGGCGCTGATTGGGCGGTCAACCGTGGGCGATCGCTCCCAAAAACCCTGCGACTCTAGAACCAGAAGCTGTAGCAGTGCTTGGTCTTGGGGATGCAGTTGTGACCACATTGCTTGCAAGAATGGAGCGGCTCGTTGTTGAAATGCAGGAACAAACTGCTGCAAGGTAGGAATGTGTCCGTTGCGCAGTTCTGTGTAAAGGAACGATCCAGCTAGTTGTAGCAGGGCGGGATTGCCATCGACCAGTGCCAAAATGCCCGATTGCAGTGTAGAATCCGCAAGCGTTACCCAGTCCAGCAGGGTTTGGGCTTCCTGGACAGAGAAGGGCGGCAAGGGCAGCAATAGATAGTGACGGAACAAGTCCGCAGAGGACGACTTGGGACACAGTTGATCCAATCGCTGCGAGGAGGCTACGACGGTTGCGATCGCCGGATCTGCGGCAGCGGCAACCCATTCTCTTAGAAACCAATCAATTTCAGCTTTGTGGTAGCTTGGGTTGGGTTGCAGGGCGATGTCGTAGTCGTCGATTAACAACACCAGGTTTTTGCCGTGTCGCGCCAATTGTCGGGCGATTGAGTGCAGGGTTTGGGCAGAGGTGGACTGCTGCTGAAGGCATTGTTCCACTTGCTGCATTAGGGAAAAGTCTGGCTCAGAAGATGCAGTCAATCGATCGCCCAAGCGTTCAAACACGTCCAACCAAAAGCCTTGCGAGGTAAAGGTAGGCATGATGTGGCGACAACTAACTAGTACCATCACTGGGTGCGCATTTCCTCTCCATGACTGCGAGCCTGAGAGACAGGCGAGTTGGTGCAAAAACGAGGTCTTGCCGATGCCTGTTCCGCCCCAAATGGCTACGTGGCCACCTCGTTCGATCTGTTCGATGGCGGTGGACAGCTCAGCCTGTCTGCCAACAAATCGATCGATCGGTGCAGGTTGCCCCACCGTGAAGGGATTGCTGGCAGCTAAGAAGGTTTGGCTAATCTGGGTTTCTGCCCTTTGTAGCCAGTGCTGAGCCAGTGAGTGCTGCGGCTCAATGTCTAAGACTTGCAAAAACTGAGTTCTCGCTAGATTAACCTTTCCTTGCTGCATTAGCGCTTGCCCATAGCCCAACCGCGATCGGATCAGTCCCTCCTGCGATCGAATTGGCTCTAGTTTGAAAATCCGTTGGTAAAGGGAAACAGCTTCTGCCCAATCTTGCGCTTCCAAGTAAAGCTCTGCCGCTGCCAGCCCGGCGCTGAAATGATTGGGGTTGTGATGGAGGGCTTGCTGGTAGGACTGAAGAGCCGTGGGTACATCCCCTGCTTGCTGCTGTTGAACGGCTGCGTCATACCACCGTTGCGCTTCTGGCGAGAGGCGCTCCAACTCCCAAGCGGCGTTCGTCAACGGGTAAGCCATCAGCAACCATTGCCGCACAAACTCGATTTTGACGCGATAGTGGGCGACTGTTGCATCGTTCTTACAGATGGGCATAGTCTCCAGAAACCCCCACTTTACCAACCGATCGCCCGATTGTTGCAGGGCTGGAGTTGGCTCAATGCCACAGGCTTTCAGTCGCTGTATGGGAGATGGAATCAAGGAGGAGGTACGAGCAAGTTCTTGGGCTTCGGCCACGGCTGAAAACATCACTCGTTCGGGAATGGGCAAACTATCGCGAAACCAGGTTAGTCCTGGACGGCTACTGTCGATCGCTCGGTTAACGCTCTGGGAAACATCGGCTGCGGTAACTGTCCAACGATCGTGCTGACGAGCCTGTCCAAATAAGTTAAAACAAACGACCTGTGTGAAATAGGGATGCCCTGCTGTTAGATGGAGAATGGCAGAAATCGCAGCGGGTTCATACTGCAATAGCCCGATTGCCGGACGGGTAATTAGTTGAATAGCGCTGGTTTCATCCAGCAGTCCCACTTCTTGGGCGGGGGCGCTTTTGAAGAAATTGAGCAGAGTAGGTAGCTCTTCCGGGCGGCGGCCAATGGTAGGAATTAGGTGCAGGCGGGGAGAACTAGCAGTCAGGGAGTTTAGATAGGGCAAGATCTGATCGATCGCCGCATTGGCGGTGTCATCTGCCAACACATCGAACTCATCCAGTAGCCATACCAATCGTCTAGGAGCCAGATGAGTCATCACCTGCGGCAAAAACTCCTGCGAGAAGCGCGTTGGTGTTAGGGTCAAATCCGCTGCTGTTGGAATGGGGATTGTGCCTAAAAAGTCTGCTTCTAGCTGTTCAACGATCGCGGTAGCTAGGGCGTGCAACACGTGACCCAACGGGCGGTTGCCTTGATTCTGCCAATCAAACGACACCCAGCAGAACTGCTCGGAGCCGATAAACGCGGGAATTTGAGCCAACACTGACGATTTGCCAATCCGTCGTTGCCCATACAGCAAAATCATCGTTGTACCCTGCCGCAGATTGTCCTCAATAAACTGCAACAGGACTTCGCGCCCAAAAAATAGTTGACGATCGGCAATTGGAACTCCAATGACGTAAGGATTGCGTTTCCAGGGGCTGGCTGTAGACATTGGCTGTTTCTCCTGCCATGCAAACCTTTATCGTTGCGTCCATCCTTTACCAAAGGCTCCGGCTAGTTTTCCCAACCACTCCACCACTGCCGGGATGTCTTCGCGATGATCCCATAGATATTGAATGACGCGCATCACTTGCGCCGCCTGCTTTTTGCTTAATAGATTCAGGAAGATTTTTTGCCGATCTTCCAGCGAGGTGTGTGGATCGGCGGCGATCGCTTCAATTTCTTTGATCACCCACCATTCCATGATTGAAGAGCCAAACCGGTAGGTGACGTTGCCCTGATGCAACTGCCGCACCACCACGCCCCAATAGCGCAGATCAATCAGTTCTCGCTCTCGCTGGCTGAAAACGCGATTGATATCCCCCAAATCATAGTGTTTGTTGCGCAGACGCCCCTTCAAGCCTGACAGCGCAATTAACATGAGCAGCGATCGTTCCATTTCCGTAGTTGCCGCCCACGTTGCCCGAAAGAAATACTGCGTGCGAGCTAAAAACTCATCAAAAAATTCTGCGGCGGTGGGCACATCGCCAATGCGAAGTTTGCTATACAGAACATACCCGGCATTTTGCAGCAGCGTCGGATTGCCGCCGGCAATATCCTGAATCACTTCTTTGAGGGCTGGCGTCATCGGCATTCCTTCTAACAGCAACTCGGTTTCTGCTTCGGACAACGGCCCCAGCGGTAAATAGAGATAGTGATTGAACCAGGGAGATGTATCGGCTGTTAGGGGGGGGCCTAATGTGTCTAGGGGGCGCAGCGATGTGACCACCATCGAGAAGTTTTTCTTTTCACGGTGATGATAGGCCAAATTGCGACAGTCGCTTAAAAAGTTTGCCATCTCTGCCTCACTGTAGTCGTCATTGGGACGCAGCGCTGCATCATAATCGCCCACCAATAGCAGCAGAAATTTGCCATCTTTACCCAATTGCCGCAGCACCTGCCGCACATCATCTTTGCTAGATGTTCTCTGCACTAACAAGCCGTCAATCTGTGAGTGCAAGGGGTTGTCGGCACTCAGTTCCTCTTGCAACAACACCAAAATTTCGCGCCAGAAAGCGGCGGGGGTAAATGGTGTCAGCGCTTGGCAACTGAAGCGAACAATATAAGCGTGCGATCGATCTTGCTGATATAGCTGCCAGGTTTGGGCAGATGCCAGCAGTTCCAGAAACGATGACTTGCCCATGCCCGGTCCGCCCCAGATGGCCAAATGTCCACGACTTGCCCCGCTGCCAGAAATTTGATCAAACGCGGTAGCAATTTCTGCCGATCGCCCCACAAACTGTTCAGGTGGTACAACCTGGCTGGGAAAGAAAAGCACTTCTTGGAGCATGTCATCTGTTCCCTCGTCACTTATTTCCTTTCTTCACCCGTCATGGCACTACTCCGTATAGATGGATACACGGATACACCAACGGAATCGATACATGAGTCTTGGCGCACCATCCGCTGTCTTTCCTCATTACCCCCGCTGGGCGATCGGCAACGAGAATCGAAAGATACTGCCTACGCCTAATTCGCTGTCCACTTCAATCGTGCCGCCTTGCAGTTCCACCAAGCGCCGACAAATGGCCAAACCGATGCCTGTACCGCCAGAATTGCGATTGCGTGATCGATCGGCGCGCCAAAACCGTTCAAACACGTGGGGCAAATCTTCACGAGCAATGCCCTGTCCAGTGTCAATCACTGCCACCCACAGTTTGTTGCCTTCGGAGCGCACACGAATCGTTATCGACCCAGCGGGGGTATAGCGCAAGGCATTGCCAATTAAGTTGACCAAAATTTGCTCGACTCGCTCTGGATCAGCTAAGACGGGTGGTGTATCGAGTGGATAGTCCAGCAACATCTGGGGACTGCTTTCAGCCACCAACTGATCGGAGAATTTTTGAATGATTCCAGTTAGCAGCGGGTACAGGTCAAACGATCGGGCGTCGATCGGCAAGTAACCCGCCTCCATTTTGGAAAGCTCTTGCAAATCATTGACCAAGCGCTGCATCCGCGACACTTCGTTGGATAGCCGGAGATAAATATCTGTAGATGGCTCGATCGTTTCGTCTGCTAGCCCTTCTAAATACCCTTTCAGAATGGTCAAAGGAGTGCGCAGTTCGTGCGTCATGTCACCCACCAGTTCCCGACGACGGCGCTCTACATCGGCCAAACTAGCCGCCATGCGGTTAAAACTAGTGGCTAGCTGATCGACTTCGGGAATTTCATTGGGCGGGACACGCTCATTCAAATGCCCTGCCGCAAACTTTTTCGTGATTTCCTCCATTTGGATCAGGGGTTGTACAATGCGCTTTGTTACCAGATAGCTCAACCCACCTGCCGCAGACGCTCCAATCACCACCGACCAAAAGGCTCCTTGGCTCCAAGCATCTTCAAAACTTTGCATTAATTGCGTCCGCACTTGTCTGACGCTGACGCCACCCACTTCAATTTGCCTGAGATAGACCACAAAGAAGCGGGGAGACGAAAACTTGCCGATCGCCAGTAAGGTTAACAGTCCCACAACCATGACAATGACATGGGAGAAAAATAGGCGCGATCGCAACCCCATTTTGGACATGACTAAGCTCCACTCATGCGACGTATCTAGCGCGTTGTACCCTCCAAAACCAGCAGGTGAATCATGCAATAACGCCAAATAACCTAAATGATCCTATGCTGACCCTAGCACATGGAAAAAAGGATAAAGGTCGAAGGAGAAAGGATAAAGTTTTGGTGGGGCTGAGTCTAAGAATCTACCCCTACCTACTTGTTACAGTTCGTAAAGTATAATATGCTCCCAATCGAGATGCCTGCGGAACGGCTCGATCGAGTCTCCCATACGGTGTTTTGCCTGTGTTAACCCCACGTTAGAGTTTCTGTTTAACAAGAAGTCATCATGTATATCGTCCAGATTGCGTCTGAATGCGCTCCCGTAATCAAAGCTGGTGGATTGGGGGATGTCGTTTACGGTCTCACCCGTGAGCTTGAGATCCGAGGACACACCGTTGAGATTATTCTGCCCAAGTATGACTGTATGCGCTATGACCATATTTGGGGGTTGCATTATGCCTATTGCGACCTGATGGTGCCTTGGTATGGGGGGGAAATCAAATGCCAGGTGCATTGCGGTTGGGTACATGGACGGCTGTGTTTCTTCATTGAGCCACAGTCCGATGACTTGTTTTTTAATCGGGGGGTGTACTACGGCTGTGCGGACGATACGATGCGGTTTGCCTTCTTCAGCAAAGCAGCCTTGCAATTTTTGCAGCATACGGGCAAACGTCCAGACGTTCTGCACTGTCACGACTGGCAAACAGGACTCGTTCCGGTATTGCTGTACGAAATTTATCAGTATCACGGCATGGGCCATGTTCGCGTTTGTTACACCATCCACAACTTTAAGCATCAGGGCATTGCGGGGGCAGAAATTTTGCAAGCAACTGGGTTAAACCGACCCGACCACTATTTTCAGTACGATCGCCTGCAAGATAATTTCAACCCATTTGCTCTCAACCTGATGAAGGGCGGCATTGTCTATTCCAACTTTGTCAATACGGTGTCGCCGCATCACGCTTGGGAAGCACATCATGGTGAGTTTGGCTATGGGCTAGGGCATACGCTGCATGTACATCAGGGCAAGTTTGGTGGCATTCTCAATGGCATTGACTATGATGTCTGGAACCCAGAGATCGATCGCTACATTCCCCATCCATACACCTCAGACGATTTGACGGGTAAAGCCAAAAATAAAAAAGCACTGCGCGATCGGCTGTTGCTGCGGGACGAAGATAAACCCCTAATTGCCTACGTCGGGCGCTTGGATCAGCAGAAAGGAATGCATTTGGTGCATCATGCCATCTACTATTCGCTGTATCGCAATGCTCAGTTCGTATTATTGGGGTCAGCTACAGAACCCGGCATTAACAACTGGTTCTGGCACGAGAAAAACTTCCTCAACAACAACCCTGATGTGCACCTAGAGCTTGGCTTCAATGAGGAGCTATCTCACTTAATCTATGCCGGAGCCGATATGATTGTCGTGCCCAGCAACTTTGAACCCTGTGGATTGACGCAAATGATCGGACTGAAATATGGCACCGTGCCCATTGTCCGGGGTGTAGGCGGGTTGATCAACACCGTGTTCGATCGCGATTACGACATGACTCATCCCTCAGAAGAACGCAACGGGTATGTTTTCTATCAAACCGATAACCAAGCCCTTGAATCCGCGATGGATCGGGCGATCGGGCTGTGGTCTTACTATCCCGAAGAATTCGAGAAACTGGTGCTGCAAGGTATGAGTTACGACTATTCCTGGAATCATCCTGGTACGGATTATTTAGCTGTTTATGAACATATTCGGCATAAGTAGGGGAGTCGGGAATCGAGAGTCGAGAGTCGGAGGAAAGTTGGGCGTTGCTAAATTTAAGGATGATTAACGGAATTTGTTTAATCCCCAACCCCTAATGCTCCACTCTCGCTACGGCCATTGAATGTTTTGCTGCTGAATGTACTCTTGTGTTTCGGCTTGCGGCACATAACGATAGCCAAAGGTTGAGGTGTCTGAGTCATCTAGAATGTGCGGGGTCAGCAGGACGATCACCTCTTGTCGTTCGTTGCGACGCTCGGTACTTCTGAACAAGGCGCCTAAGATGGGAATATCTCCTAAAAGTGGAACTTTGGTGACGGTGGCCCGATCTTGGTCTTGGATAATGCCCGACAGAATCAAGGTCTGTCCGTCGCGAATTCGCAACAGTCCTGAAGAAACCCGCCGCACTGCTAGTAGGGTAATGGTTTGTCCACCGCCACTCAGCCCAATGTTGATGGTTTGGGTAGCCGTGGGGGCCGAAATCGACGGAGCCACCGAAAGAGAGACAAAACCGTTATCATCAATGCGATCGACCCGCACATCTAAGATCAGTCCAGCAGGCGTGCGCTCGACTTCCACGGTTTCGGTGCGAACTCCTTCCGAGGTTTCAATTTCTCGCGTAATGTTGGTGATCACATCTTGGGTTAGCTGCACCTGTGCGGCCTGTCCTTCCTGCACCACCAATGTCGGATCGGTCAAAATTTTGGCATTGCCACTGGTGACTGCAAACCGTAATTGAGCCAGGAAATTGCGAACGAAATTGTAATTGCCAGCACCTATAGGATTAATAAAGCTATCGACGCTATCGGCTCCCACGCCTAGCCGCGAGGGTAGATCTTCTGGTGTGGTGCTGCCAAAGTTGATTACGCCCACCCCGCTATCCACAATAACTCCGGTATCGTTAATGCCAAACGAGAAACTAGTGGAAACGCGATCGACTCCCAGCAAGTTGACATCAATCACCCGCACGTTGATCGCCGCTTGTCGCCGCCGAATATCCAGTTGTGACAGTTGTGCCGCCGCAATTTCAATTTTTCGGGGTGCGCCCACCAACGTGACGGAATTGGTGCGGGCATCACCTGTCACCTGCAAGCCACGCAGTAGCGGTTCCGAGTCTTCATAGTCCACCCGTTGCACTTCTACCCGGCTTTCCTGTGCTTGCGTTGTCACGGTGGGCTGCTGGGCGGTGGTAATTCCTTGGGTTGTGATGGGGGCGGCCTGAACAGTAGTAATGACGCGATCGCGCGTGACCGAAGTTTCTGCCCCTAAACTCACCAAAAATGCCACGGCCGACTCCACTGGCACTTGATTCAGCCGTAGGGTGCGCGTCACCAACTGACGGGCTGAATTGGGCAACCGTGGCCCGACAAAAATGGTGCGTCCTACCCGATTCACATCTAAATTGGCAATTCGGATGACGTAGTTAAACACGTTTTGCACAGGTTCATTTTCAATATCGAGCGAGATCCGAACATCGCCTGCTGGATCACCTTCATCTGAAGCCCCCGTATCGCCCACATAGGCCACGTTTAGCCCGGCTGCTCGCCCTAACAGCGATAGTACGTCCCGCACTGGGGCCTCTCGCAAAACTAAGCGCGGTACTACTTCAGTTGTTCCCAAATCAATTTCAAGGGGCGAGGTGTCGATTGCCGAGGTGGCAATATCGCCGATCGGCGGCGGCACGGGGGCCGGCAGCGTGGGGGGCACATAGGTTCGTGACGGTTCCACCACTGGCACCCCATCGATTGTCACACCCGGATTCGGCACTAACACCTCGGATGACACATGAGGCGGTAGCGCAAACGATTCATCGGGGGGTGCTTCGGTGGATGGAACGGAGGCGTTCAGTGGAGCCGAAGAAGAAGCCGGAGCCTCAGGCGTTGCAGGCTGTGTAGCTGAAGGAACGGATGCTATTTCTCCAACTGGAGCCACATTCAAAACCACCTGATTGCCCGCCGTCTGCACGTCTCCACTGGGTGGGTCTGTTTGTCCAGTTACGACCACTCGCACACTGTTTTGGTCAAGCTGCGTCACACTCACCGATGTAATTCCAGGAGCCGGGTTATTTTGCACAAACCCATTACTGCCGTCTAATTGCAATTGTGTGTTGATAATATCGGCTACCAAGGCATTGCCTCGGCTAACGGTGAAGACCTGGGGACGATCGCCGCTGCGGGTTTCCATCACTACGGCTGCACCCGATTCACTAGGATTCACCTGCACATGGGTAATACGAGTTGGAGCCGCCTGTGCCGATTGACTTGTCATCATCACGATCGCTGCCCCGGTCAAGACCCCTCTGCCAAACAGTCCACCTGTGATGAATTTATTTAGAAATACTCGTTTCACCGCTCACACCTCCACAAATCTAGCTTGAGTTTGGAATTAAATTTTTGTAAAGAAAAATAAGTTACCAAGAACGACCAAACGTTGATTAAATTATCAGTTATGCACGTCGCTCGCCTGCTAATTTTCATGAGCGGCTGACGATCGGGCAATATCTCTATGGTGCAGGGCTAGGAGGCGTCTCTGCTGGTTCTGCCTCTGATTCTGCCTCTGGGCTAGCCGCTTGATTGGCATCAGAAGTCGCCCCGGTTGGCACCAAGGCTTCTAGGCGAAAGTTTGTGGTGATTCGGGGTTCCGGTTGGGCCGTGGAGACCGCTTGCCCCTGTCCATTGATCACCAACCGCTGAGCCGAGGGATCAAGCTGAGAATTGAGATTGCTCACCACCAACAAGGGCTGTAGGCGCTCGATGCTGCGGATGATTGAAACCACTTGGGGAAATGAGCCTTGAATGCTGACGTTATACACGCGGCGTTCTAGCTTGTTGTTGACGGCTTCACCATAGGTATTATCATTCACCACCCCCGATGCATCTGGATCTAAATTAAACCGGGCTAAAGTAGCACGGCGATCGGGATTTTGCACCCCTGCATTTGCCGATTGCACCCGCTCATTCACATCCAGTAACAGCGTATCCAAGCTGCGTTCGGTGGCAAACAAACTCAAGACTTCTGCTTGCAACTGCTGAGCTTCAGCTAATTCGGTTCTGGCCTCTTCAATGCGCTGCTGGGTTTCCGCCTGGTTTTCCAATTGCTGCTGTTTAGCGGTCACATCCTGCCTCAGTTCTCGATTGCGTTCCAACGTAGGCTGTACCACACTGATCCATAGCCAGATTGCTGCCCCTAAGCCCAAGAGCGCCACCAACACACCCCCAACTGTAGGAGTCAGGGTCAAGCCAAACAATTTGGGATAATTTGGCTCTTCCAATTCATTGGGATTACCTGGAACAAAATCACCACCAGCCGTCATGGTTGTATTACTCCTCTGTCGCGAAGGGCCTGAATCCGAGTTGCCAATCCCACAGACAAGGTTCGCTCTAAATCCTGCAACAGCGCCGATGCGGGCAGGTTTGTCAAGCTTCCCTCGATCGTGTACTCTACCACTCGTGGCAGTTCCACCTGAATTTCGCGATCGGGCAATTCATTGGCGATTTCCACCTGAGTGGGATTGTCAATCAGTTGAGAACTGCTGAGTTGAACCGTATCAGTATTCAAGAACGGCGATCGCTTGAGCGTCAGCACAAAGTCATTGACATCATTAAACGATCGAGCATATCCCCGAATTCTGACCCGCGATGGTGACGGCTCGGTCGCCGCAGACTGAAGGCCATTGTCGTCAGTTGGCGGAGGGGATTCTGCCTCTACTTGCAATTGCTCAATATTGCTGATTTGTACATTGCTTGGCACCCGCCCCCGAATATCTTGCAGCACCGCGGACCATGGCTTAATGCGATCGAACACGGTAGCCAAAGCTCGGTTTTCGGTGTCAATGGCTTGAATTTGAGACTCAATAGTATTGATCACCTCTAACTGGGCATTCAGCGCCGTCAGTTGGCTATCCAGTTCAGCTTGTTGTTGCTCAAGCTGGCGATTTTGGCTTTGCAACAGGAGCCACACCCCTCCGACCATTGCTGGCAAGGCAATAGCAACGGCAAGCCCAATATAGAAGGGCAGCGGACTCTCTCGTTGACCCCGGCGAGGCCTGCTTACGCTTGCTTCAGTGGGGCGATCGTGGCGATCATTGAGAAAATTGATGTCTAAGCTATACATATCCCGATCCTCATCCTCCTCCTGCCTCGCGTAGCCCCAACCCCAGTACAACGCCCAATCCCACCCGTTGTGAAGATGGAATCTCTTGATCAATTTCCAGCGAAAGGGCTGAAACCGGATCAATTTGGCTAGCCGGCAAACTAAGCCGCTGTGAGAAAAATTCGTCTAATTGACCGATTGCCCCACCCGGCCCAGCCAGCAACAGTTGAGCCACTTCTGTATTGTCGCCCTGGTTGTGATAAAAATCGATCGATCGGCGCAGTTCATCGGATAATTCACCTAAAACCCGGAGCATGGCGGCGGTGCCAGGATTGGTTGTTCCCGGCTTTGGCGTCGTTGCGCTCATACTATCCATTGGCACAACGGGCACAGTCATCCCTTGTAGCAGTTCGGTATTGCGAGACGGCGGCAAATTCATGGCTCGACTGAGGGCACTTTGAATCTGATAGGTTCCGATTGGCACAGTGCGAGAAAATTGCGGCACTCCTTCTACCACGATCGAAATTTCAGTGCTCTCAAATTCAATATCTACGATCGCTGTGGCTTCCTGCGAGGTAAACTGCCGCAACTGTTGGCGAAGGGTGCGGATCAACGAAAAGCTGCTGATTTCTAGCACATCCAGCAATAGCCCTGCCTGACGAAATGTATCAAGGTAGGTATCAGTGACTTCTTTACGGGTTGCGACCAACAACACCTGAACCTTTTCAATGCCGTCTTCATCGAGAAAAAACCCCAGCTTTTGATAATCCACGTCGGCTTCTTCGCGAGGAAACGGCAAATATAGTCCTGCTTCTTGATTTAGCACCATTTCCCGCAGTTCACGATCGTCCAACTCAGCCGGAACGGAAATAATGCGTGTCACGGTATCCCGACTGCCGGGAATCGCCGTGGCGACATGTTTCACCTTCAACTTGGCTTCTATTAAGACTGACTGAATAATTTCAGCCATCGCAGCCGAGTCGGTAATTTGTCCTTCCTGAAAAACACCTTCCGGCACTTCAGCCGAAGCCAAATTAATCAACTGAAACCCTTGTCCTTTCCTTTTCAAACGGGCCACATTGACGCGATCGGGAGCCAATTCCACGCCAATTCCGTTTGGTTTTTTCGCAAATAGATTTTTAAGACCACTAGCCACAGTTTTTGTCCGTTGATTCGGAAGTAGAAAAGAAGCTTATCTATGTGAGGTAGAGGCAAAAGTTACGAAAAGCCAAGATCGACACAAATAAGCTCACCCATGAGTCTTCTGCTATTGATAATAGCTAATCCACCCATTCTTGAACCGATCGTCTTTGTTTGAGCAGAGACACCAATATTCTCGAAACCCTATCCTAAAACGCTAAATATCGCGCCTCCTTTTCTTTTCTATAGAAAAGAACCTTTAAAGAATTGGAACATCACCCAATTTCAAACGTGCGTGTATTTGTGCTCAATTTCTCCACTGTTTTGATTCCATCTTGAGATTGAATCACCATACAGCAACTTCTTCAAAAGGATAGTCAGACAAGCACAACGCCAAAATAAGTGTGCTCAAGAGAAATTCTAGGCAAAATAAAGGCAAATGCTTGAGCGAAAATACGCAAATCACACTCATATAACTTAACACAAGAGCTGGAAAACTACTACAGGTAGAGTGATACGGCAAAATACTACTCAATCTGTAGAGGTGCTATGATTGCAGGTGAATTAGTTTAAACACAGTAACTTTCTGTTTACTTCTCCATCATCATCGAGTTTGAGCAGTCTTCCGAGTAGACTTTTAGTTGCTCAACTTGTCACGCTTCGTCAAGCGTTGGTGACGTACCAATGTCAGGATTGCTGATGGATTGTGCTCAGATTGTTTAAGTTATTTGCGCTATGTTTCATTCTGCGTTCGCGGACGACAAATACCGAAAACAGACGTGTAGCCATGCAAAAATGTTGTTCCTTCTACCGGACCAATTTCGCCGTTACAGAAGAAGCCGCTGAGGGGAACCGAAATGAATTGATTGAATAGTTGCGAATCAAAATCTGGCTCATTGTATAAGCCTTCACCACGTCCCAAGCAAGAAAACATCAGCGCACCCACCGGCGAAGTTGATAAGGACTGACTCTGATAGCGTTGCAACAGAGTTGTGAGATCGGCTTCAGAGGCCTTGGCATCCCGCAAGTGAAATTGAATGCGCTGCCCCGGTCGCACTCGATCGCCAATGGCAATGGCTCCAGTTTTGGGATCGACCCCCAGCAAATTGCGAATCAGAAAATCTCCCTGTTCCAGATGCTGTTTAAAAGCGCTTTGGGCAACCCCCACAAAGAGCGCTCGTTGCGCTAGCAGTCGATCGTCTTCGCTGAGGGTTTGAAATAAGTTTTGCAAAACTTCGAGCGGTGTTTGGGGCAGTCCACAGGAAGACCCATCCTCATTGGACTGTTCCTCTAGCTGCGTCAAAATATTGCGTTCTCCTTCCACCACACGATAGGTATGCCCAATCGGCCGACACCCTTGAGCCACGATCGTCTCTAGCACAATATTGCCACTGAGGGCCACACCCACTACCCCATCACGCCGTTGTTGATAGTCGCAAAATAAACAGCCGTAGCGAGAGGCAGAATCCACGCTTGCGAGTCCACCAATTTTGGTAGATCCTGGATAGGCATAATCTAATCCTTGCAGCACTTCATTAAGTCCCGACGCGGTGGGATCGCCCAACAAAATAAATTGTGGATTGTCTTGTGGTAAAACCCCAATGCGATCGATCCACGCATCGGGTGGCCCATCCAAATCTGGTAGGCGATCGGTAGACAGATGAAACGTCTGCACCGTAACGTCTGGTAGATATGCCAATGTTAGCCCCAGGGCAGCCGTATCTTCTACCTCGCGTACATGCCCAGCCGAATTCACACCAATCACCCCGCCACCACTACAGCCAATCAAGGCAGGCACCGACAACCGCTGTTGCAGTAGGGGCATTAATCGCGAAAACTCACTGGCAAAAGCCGACGAGATAAACACAAGTCCGAGATCGGGTGGAGCTTGAAGCAACTGCTGTGCTTGAGTTGCAACTTCCTCAACAGCAGCTTCCAACGAGGGGCGGGTTGAGAGCGCACTGGCCCACTTCATAGCATTCATCATGAATCTACCAAGCCAAGGTTATCTGGCGACTTCTTTTATCCGGCAACGTAATGGGCAATGAAATATTGGCAACGATATTTCAAAGGCTTTCCATAAAAATAATCAATCATAGTCTTATTATCCCTTGTTTGGCTACAGCCACAGCGGATACTGAATACCGAACTATGGCTTTCCGGTGTTCAGTAACAACGCTCACAGGCAGTTACCCGTATCTAACTTTATGATGAAAAAGAGTGCCCCGAAAGCAATCGAGTGCTATGTCTGGGATATGTTGCCTGCTTTTGGCAGTGGCTAGCTTGGTTAGCGATCGCTCTAACCGTATATACTCATAGGTTAGAGGGTTGCCGATTAAGACCACCCAGAAGGATGACTTACGGAGGCTTCTCGTTGGGTTACTCTTACAATTAGTAAAGTTCTGTACTTTAGCAGAGTCGATAAAAACAGGAAGTCCATGAGCAATATTCAAGATCAAATCGAGAAAGAGCGTACCGAAGCCCGTGAAGTTTGCGGCGTCAAAGGCGCAGAATCTGCAGAATGTGCAGCTGCTTGGGATGCTGTTGAAGAACTGCAAGCAGAGGCATCTCACCAAAAGCAAAAGGCCCAGCCAGAGAAAAACTCTTTTCAACAGTACTGTGATGCCAACCCCGATGCTGATGAATGCCGGGTATACGACAACTAGCCTTCACTGCTCTGGCGATGTTTCTTGGTCCGCAGCACCAGCACGCTGACTTCATGGAAATGAATTCGATCGATTCATGGATTCAGGCAGGTTAAGCTGATGTAATTAATGCTACGGTAAAGTCACGTGGGGTATCCGTTCGGGTGCCCCCTTGTTGATCAACGGGGCTGGGACTGAAGCAATCAGCAACCTCGATGCCAACGGGTGATGCCAATGAGCGGTGCTGTGGAAATCATTTGGCACACGTTCAAGTTGCTAACCTTGATAGTAGATAGGGGCAGAAATGGAGTATGGTGCTACAGCAATGGCAGGTGAGACTGACTGATACGGCTGCTACCCATCAGTTAGGCATCCGCTTGGGGCAGTGGCTCAGTCCTGGTCAGGTGCTCTTGCTTCAAGGTGACCTTGGTAGCGGCAAAACCACCCTGGTGCAGGGAATAGGCACAGGATTGGGAATCCAAGATCCGATCGTCAGCCCAACATTCATCTTGCTCAATGAATACTTGGAAGGACGGATTCCACTCTATCATGTTGATCTGTATCGCCTTAGCCCTCCAGAAGTTGAAGCACTTCAGCTTGAAAGGTATTGGGACGGGGTTGAAGTGATACCAGGGATTATGGCGATCGAATGGCCAGAAAGGTTATCGTATAAGCCTTCTAGCTATTTGCATATTCACCTGTCTTATATAAACAACGGTCAACGACAAGCAACGATCGAATCAGTGGGAACCGATTCTCCTGCATTGAATCAGCTAATATCCAGCATTGACACTACTAATTAAACTACTAATTAAACATTCAGTTAAACATTAGATCGGGCATCAGATCGGGTTAGCTTTCGACAATGCATTAAGCTCCTTCACCCAGCATGGCAGGTACATCGATCTCTTTGATGCAGGTGGCCCGCGATAGGGAAAGCACACAATCAATGATACGGAGCAGATCGCTGAGAGGAATCGCCTCACCCCCTAACAAGTGATCGGCAGCCAGATCCGCTAGAACCTCCGGTGTGCCGACATTGCCGGGATTGATCACTGTTACTCCAATCTGCTGCGATCGCAACTCTTCCCGCAAGGAATGCACCACCCCCCGCAACCCAAACTTCGAGGCAGTATTGGCTACTTCTCGGCCAGAGAAATTATCTCGCCCTGATAGGGAACCCATGAAGACAATTTTAGGATTGTCTGATCGCCGCAACGCAGGCAGCAATGCTTTTACTAAGCGAATAGGAGCCACTAGGTTGACGACAAGAACTCGCACAATATCTGCATCGGAACAGGCTTCAAAGCGGTATTGGCTCGTGAAGGCATGGGTTTCCCACGTGCCGCCCATATATAGCAACGCATCGAGGGGCGCTTGTCCGATCGCGCTTGCCACTGTTTCCACCCCAGCCAAGTCTGCCAAATCTGCCTGAATCCATTCCCCAATGGGTGATTTAGTGCGAGATACCGACAGTAAGCGATCGGTCTGGGGGGCTAGATGTTCTGCGACAGCAAGTCCAATGCCACGGCTGGCTCCAGCAACAAGAATGGTTTTGAATGACATGACAGTTCTCTCAATTTACTAAGATTGGGTTAGCCGAAGACCGAACTTCGTTACGCCTGGAAAATCACTATTGAATTGTTCGCTGAAGTACGCCGCATGGAAGGTTTGATAGGGCTTAAACCCGATCGCCTCATAGGTACGACGTGCTACCTCGTTGCCGTTGATGATCATGATTCCGGCATGAGAGTGCTGCTGCGATCGGCCTTCCTCCAATAAGGCTTTGAGTAATACCTTGCCTAGACCACGCCCTCGAGCCTCTGGCAACACAGCCACATTTTCAATAATCCAGGGGGCTTGTGGCGTCAGGAAAAACGGTCGGAGATCCCCGCCCCACAGTTGTAGATAGCGATCGCGAAAGGTCGTTGTTATCTCCTCAGACCAATTCAACTCTTGGGCAACCTTGTTAAGACTAGACAGACGAAATGGACAGTAATCCTCTAAGTTGGGAATGTAGCCTGCGGCAGCAGCCACAGGGTTTCCCTGCTCTTCTAGGACTACGAAATCTGTTACGCCACCCCAATTCGATGCATCGGCTCTCAGCACTGCTTCAATAAATTGCATAGCTCTTATTCCAGTGCCTTGAAGCAAGTCTTCCCAAAAGCAACGATTCAGTGGCGGCAGGGAGACCTCATAGTCAATTCGGGCTAAGAATGGGATATCTGCGGTTGTGGCTTTGCGAGTCTTTAGGACGGCATCCATCACAGTCTCCTCGAAGAGAGTGTTTATAAAAGATACAATCTGTATGCATCTAAAATACAGGGGTTCAATTCTATTCGTCAAGATACAGACTGTATGAATGTTTATGCAAATGTTAGAAATGTTAGTGATATGCTCGATACGTACAAATAAGCTATGCCTGCCAAATTAACCAAGGCGGAGCAAACCCTGCGTACCCGCCGTGCCATTCTTGATCGGGCCCGTCATTTGTTTGCAACAAATGGGTATACGGCCACCGGAACCGAGGAAATCATCAGCGAATTGGGGATTACTCGAGGAGCGTTGTATCACCAATTCCACGACAAGCTGGGCGTGTTCAAAGCCGTAGTGTCTGAAGCCTATGATGAGATAGCCACCTACATCAGCAGCAAGGTACAGTCACTGGATGATCCGTGGGATCAGTTAGTGATTGGCTGTCAAGCGTTCTTGGAAGTTGCTCACCAAGAGGAATTACGACGACTAGTGTTCATCGAAGCTCCAGCCGTGTTAGCAGCAGATACCTTAGTTGAGTTTGATCAGCATGGCTTTGGTCTATTGCATGAGGCAATTCAAACAGTCGTTGCGCAAGGAAAGCTGAACACAATCGATGCAGAGGGGTTTGCCCATTTAGTGAATGGTGCGCTGAATGAATTGGCGGCATGGATAGCGCAATCCAATGATCCCGATCGGTTAAAGACGGCTCAACAGTTAGTTGAAACCCTATTAATTCGGCATCAGAATAGTCCTGAGAACAGTGCTTGACGTGGCTGAATAACGCGATGATGTTGAGAGGATGTCTAGATATGATCTAGAGGATATTTAAGCATTCTACGCTAGCTTTCCCCCATGGCGGCAACCAGAAGCTCCCGTTCTCTTTTCTCGGAAAAAAGTTGGAACTAGGGCAAACCCTCCGGTTAAGCTCTAGGGTATCAGACACATACGATCGCCCAAAGTTCACCCCCATGAACCAAACAGTCATTATCATTGGCAGCGGCATCGGTGGTTTAAGCTGTGCTGCCTTGTTAGCCCGTTATGGCTTTAACGTCACCGTTTGCGAAAGCCACTCGATCGCTGGAGGAGCCGCCCATGCCTTCGAGCGCCAGGGGTTTATCTTTGATTCTGGCCCATCTCTCTATTCTGGGTTGTCCTATCGCCCTTCACCCAATCCCCTACGGCACGTGTTAGACGCGATCGGGGTTGATGTAAATTGGGTCACGTACGACACCTGGGGCTGTTTTTTGCCAGAAGGAGACTTTGAAACCTCTGTAGGAGCCGATCAGTTTTGCCAAGTATTGTCTCAACTACGCGGTTCCACAGCAGTCTCCGAATGGCGTTACCTTCAACAGGTGATGGAACCGTTGGCCAACGCCGCCGTTGCTATGCCTCCAGCCGCCGTGCGGTTTGATTGGGGAGCCGCTTTGACGATCGCCCCGTTTGCGTGGTCATTAGCGAGCCACGCTCCCAATATTTTGAAACTGACTGGACCCTTTAGTCGGATCATGGACGGCATCATCCATGATCCGTTTTTGCGCAACTGGCTGGATCTGTTGAGTTTTCTGTTGTCGGGGTTACCTGCCAACGGTACAAGTGCGGCTGAAATGGCGTTTATGTTTGCCGACTGGTATCGCCCCGGTGTCAAGCTCGATTATCCGATCGGCGGCAGTGGAGCGTTGGTGAATGCGTTGGTGCAAGGCTTGGAAAAACACGGCGGCAGAGTGTTGCTGAATGCGCATGTTGAGCAGATTGTAGTCGAGGACGATCGGGCGGTAGGGGTGCGGTTGCGCACGGGGCAAACGCTGCGAGGGCGAGCGATTATTTCTAACGCTTCGGTGTGGGATACGCTGAAGCTATTGCCAGAGGGGGCTGTGCCTAAACAGTTCGTGGAAACGCGACAAGCCACACCTGAATGCGACAGTTTTATGCATTTACATCTCGGCATTGATGCGACTGGACTATCCCCGGAGCTAGCGTGCCACCATATTATTGTTAACGATTGGAGCCAGGGCGTTACGGCTCCTCAAAATGTGGTGCTGATTTCAATTCCCTCGTTGCTTGATCCCGCTCTTGCACCTCCCGGCAAACACACCATTCATGTCTATACTCCTGGCAATGAACCCTATGATCTGTGGCAGGGGATGGATCGTCATCGTGAAGCGTATACCCAACAGAAACATGCCCGATCGCAGGTGATGTGGCAAGCGCTGGAACGAGTGATCCCTGATATTCGATCGCGCTGTGAAGTTTCACTGGTGGGAACGCCTTTGACCCATGAACGCTACTTGCGTCGCCATCGGGGATCATATGGCCCGGCCATTCGCGCTGGTGAAGGAATGTTTCCTGTCCCCACTACTCCCTTAGCAGGGTTACTATGCTGCGGGGATTCAACGTTCCCTGGTATTGGATTGCCAGCGGTAGCCGCTAGCGGCATGATTGCAGCGAATACGCTGGCTCCGGTTTCCAAACATTTGGACATGCTGAACGCGCTCGGCTATCGGTGATGTTTGCGGGGCGATCCACTGACTGAAATTGCTAGCCCCTTGCTTCAACAATTTTCGATCAAGTGGGGGCAATCTCGATCGAAATGCTATCGTGACAAGAGGCCCTGATTATCCTAGAATGAAAACCCTGTGTCTACCTGCGCTCAAAGGGGCGTGGTTTTGTACTGCTGTCTAAACTTCCTGTTTCTCCTATGACTATTGATCCTATCCAAGCCTATCTCCGCTCCATCGGCAGAACGTCTCTACTCACTCCTGCCGAAGAACTGGAACTTGCGAAAGCGGTGCAAGCCATGTTGCCGTTGCTAACTCTGGAGTCGCCTACAGCCGAAGAATTAGCAATCATTCGTCGGGGCAAACGCGCCAAAGATCGCATGATCCAAGCCAATTTACGATTAGTGGTGACGATCGCCAAAAAGTATCAAAACCGAGGACTTGACCTGCTAGATCTCATTCAAGAAGGCAGTCTTGGATTGGAACGAGCGGTTGAAAAATTTGATCCGACTAAAGGTTATAAGTTTTCCACCTATGCGTACTGGTGGATTCGTCAAGGTGTAACACGAGCACTGCAAACGGATGCCCGCACAATTCGTCTTCCAGTTCACATTCAAGAAAAGCTGAGTAAAATTAAGACCACCACCAAAGCCTTAGCCGCACAAACAGGACGAAAACCGACAGCCGACGAGCTAGCGGCTGCTCTGGATATTACCCTGGAAGAACTGCGCAGCCTATTAGCCCAACAACGTCGCTGTGCCTCGCTAGATGCGTTTGTAGGACAAGAACAGGAAACGCGATTGGGGGATCTGATTCCCGATGAACAACAGCAATACCAAATGGAAACGATGGCGCTGCAAGATCAGTGTCAGCAGTACTTAGCGTGCTTAACAGATAAAGAGCGTCAACTAATTTCACTACGCTTTGGACTAAAAGATGGCAAACGCCATAGCTTAGCCGAAGTCGGTGAGGTGTTTGGCTTCTCTAGAGAACGGGCCCGCCAAATCGAGGTGAAGGCTATGCGCAAACTACGGCAAACGGCTAATGCGTCTGCTTATGCTTGATAGCGTGCTTTGAGCAGCATTCCTGAAGGAGGAAGTCGATCGAAAGGTAGAACAGATAGTAAGGCAATCTTCTACTTTCGGAAAATGCTGGGTGTCCCGTGTAGTTACTATCATCGACTATATAGTAAAGCTCTATCAACACTGCCCTCTGGTTCTGCTAGAGGGCTTATACCTTTTAAAGGGCCAAGACCGATTAATTGAGAAAAGGTTTCTGCTCTCACCCCACATTTCGTTTCCTGAGCAGTAAAGATGAGTAGTAAAGAAACGTTGAAACCCACTCGATCGTTTCGACTTCCCTTTGCCCCTCTCTGGAAGAAGTTGGAGGATGAGCAGTCAAAGATAAGCACTCAAAACAAAGCGTTAATCAATAGCAAATTTTTGAGGAATTGCCCACCGGCCAGCGACCTACAATGTTTAAGATTCGCCCCAAATTCAAGGGTAAACATCAAGGACGTGTTAGAAATCAGAGATATAGCCGATGTAGTAGTTTTTAGCATTCATAGCAAGATATAGGGCCTGTAGATATGAACCAACTGACACTGGAATGGCTAGAGGCAGGTCAGGTTAGAACCCATACAATTCAAGCTCAACAAGCAACGAAGCAACCAGGAAGTTTTCGCATTGGTCGTGATCCAAGCCAGTGTGATTTAGTCATTCAACATCCGACGGTTTCGAAACTGCATGTCGAAATCTTTTTTGCGCCTCAACAGCCTGGGTTCTTTTTGCGCAATCTGCGCGAACCAAATCCACCGTTGGTCGATCAAAAGCGGGTGATTCAAGGAATTGCTCAACTACATCAAGGTAGCCAAATTCGGTTGGGGGAACTGGATATAACGGTGCAGTCAGTTGAAGTGGCAGTGGTATTGCCAGCAACCGTGGTGGCTGTTCCCCAACCGCGATCGCCCCAACCTGTTCATGCCCATCGATCGCCCCAACCGCAACCCGACCCAGCACCTCAACCGGTCGTCAATCTCTCCTATGGGCTGCAATGTCCCAAGTGTCACCACGTATCCACCTATGACCGGTTGCAAGTAGGTTGTGCCTGGTGTGGAACATCTTTAGCTGCCGCTCCTAGTGTGCTACTAGCTCCGGGTAGTTAAGTGGCTCAACTCCCATCATTTTTTCTATTCACCACGCGCTTAACCGAAGGGATCGCATTATGCAGATTCAATTGACCTGGGAAGATCCGGCTACCGGAGAGCGACGATCGCCAATACTATCGGTTCCTATCGCGTTGGGGCGCGAGTTTGCCCGTTTACCCGATACACTCAACCGTCAGCGGGTGGCACGCATTGTTCTAGAAAGTGGGCAGGTGTCTCGCTATCATGCCCTGATCGAGCAAGAAGGCACGGGGATTGTCATAACGGATCAAGGCAGTTCCAACGGTATTTTCATCAATGGCACTCGGCAGGGGCGCAGTTTTCTGTCTACAGGCGATATCGTGCAAATTGGGCCCTACCAAATTTCCATTGCCTTAGCGGGGGCCGCCACACCTCAACCTCGCAGTGGCTCTACGATTATTTTTCATCCCGAAACCGATCTACCCGTTCCGGCTTCCCCTGCGCCGCCCGTGTCTCCCACAGCCCCCGCGTTCCCGCCACCGCTGTTCCAAGCACAACAGGTCTCGATTCAAGACCTGTTGCATATAGGCTTTCCCGTTCAAGAATTTGACTATGCTGCATTGGGGGCTGGGTTGGGCAGTTTCATCTGGGTCGATTTATTGCGAATTGGTGGCGTTCGTACTAGTCAAATTGTGGCGCTGGGTATTGAAAAGGTTCCGTATGCGCGCTATCAGCGGCTCTGTGTCAATTCTCAAATTCCGCCCCATGAACGCTTGCGATCGAATTCTGATTCCTGTCCTGACAATATTTGGGGTTGGCCCAGCTATGCTCTGCGTGAATCTTGGCATGATTTTTGGAAGGGTAACCTCGGAGAAGCGTTCAAGCATTTGTGGCAAGTATTCGGTGAACCCACGTTTGCTGAAACCTATACCCCCCGATCGGGCAATGTATTTGCCTCAATCGATCGAGAAGCCAAGCGCATTGGCTGGGATGAAATCTATCGCTATGGACGGATTCGGGGCATTCGCAAAACGGATGATGGTCGCTATGTCATTGCCTATTCGCAAGCCTCGGCGAACCGTCGCGATTATGGCTTCATCGTGGCGCGGTATGTGCATTTAGCCACAGGCTATCCTGGCATTCAAGTTCTGCAAGATCTCCAGGATTACCGCGAACGGACAAAAGATTTCAAGACCGTTGTTAATGCTTACGAAGAACACGAACACGTTTACAAGCACCTAGAGCAACAAGGCGGTACGGTGATGATTCGCGGTCGGGGCATTGTGGCGTCGCGCATCGTGCAGCGAATTTATGAAGTTCGCAAAAACAATCCCACCGTCAATGTAGCGCTGCTGCACTTGTTGCGATCGGCAAAACCACAGGGCAATCGCTTTGGCAAAGCTCAACGGGCGGTTAAAAATTACTATGAGCTACAGCCCTTTAATTGGCCCAAGGCCTGTTGGGGGGGGGATTTGCGCGTCATGTTGGAGTCGGCCAGCCCCGCAGAACGGCAGCGGCTTTTGGCAGACTGGGGCGGCACCACCACCGCCGATCGAGTGGACTGGCAAACCATTGCCCGGCAAGGTCTCGAGCAAGGATGGTATCAGATTGTATTTGGTGATGTGGAGAAGGTAGAACCTAACGGACAAGGGGGAACTATTACCTACATTAAGGAAAAAGAGTTTAAAGGCAAGCTGGAACTGAACGCTGACTTTATTATTGATGCGACGGGATTAGATGCCAAGGTGAAAACCAATCCACTGTTAGATGATTTAGTCAATCACTACCAATTACCCATTAATCCACTGGGACGGTTAGCTGTCTCGAATGACTTTGAGTTAACCGAGATGCGATCGGGGGGGCAAGGACGCATGTACGCGGCTGGAGCGATGACATTGGGCGGACCCTATGCGGCTGTTGATAGTTTCCTAGGTCTGCAATTTGCAGCACTGCGATCGGTAGATGACCTCGCCAAACATCGCGCTCCGCGCCTGCATCGCACCAATGGCGTAGGGTCAGTGGTTCAGTGGTTGAAGTGGGTATTCAATCAGTCTCCAAATTGAGTGGTTTGGTTCAATTCACTCGTATCAGTAATTGTAGTGATTGATTTTGATATTGGTTCAATAATCCTATAGTGTTAATCTAGCTCTTATGACTCCTACTCTCATCGGACGCTGGCAAACTCGGATTCTACTATTTGCGATCGTTGGTTCATTGGTGTCGCTACCTTTTTTTCTAATAACTGGTAACGATCCTATCTTTTTTATTATCTTGCTGTATATTGCTGGATTCGGTTTAGTTTGGGATGTTCTGTATAACTACTTGCAGCAGTTTCGCTGGGATCACGATTGGCCAGCCGCGTTACAGGTACTTGCGGCCCTTTGGGAGGGTATCTTTTTTGCAATTGTGTATAAGCTAGTGCCGCTACCTGGTGTAGAGCGGCAGGCTCCACTGTGGCTCTTTGCACTGCATTATGGTTTAGCGTGGTTGGCCATCTTCATTGCCTCTCAGAGTATTATGCGAGTCATTTTTCCACGCTGGCGCTTTCACGGTGGGCAGTGGCTCTGAATGGGTGACAAATAACGGGTAAAAGATGAGGAAGGGGGGGAGGATGGATGCGGCACAATCTTAATCAGAGCGTAGGAGCTAGAAAAAGTCGCATATTGCGTTAATCAGAGGCAACGTTCAAACCCAAAAAAGGGCGGTTTTCCGCCCCTACATGTCTACATCTAGAGTATTTGAGCATAATTTGCTCGGTATTTTCTGCTAAACCACTTCAGACACCACTTTTTGCACCTTCAATCCGGCTCGCTCTTGCGAGTAATGTTCTAGCTCGATATGAACGGGTTCGACCTTCCAAATCTCGCGGCAGTACTGAGCGATCGTGCGGTCAGATGAAAACTTGCCCATTCGTGCCACATTCAAGATCGACATGCGAGTCCAGTTATCTTGATGGCGAAAAGCTTGGCTGACCTGTTCCTGACAGTCTACATAGGACTGGTAATCAGCCATCAACATGTACTGATCGTAGTTGAGCAAATCATCGACAATGCACATAAACAGGCTCGGTTCCTTGGGCGAGAAGAAGCCCGATGCCAACTGATCAATGACGCGCTTTAGTTCGGGGTTGGAGTTGTAATACTCCATTGGCTTGTAGCCCCTTGCTTTCAGATCCATCACTTCTTGGGCCGTTAGACCGAAGAGGAAGAAGTTTTCTGCTCCTACTTCTTCGCGAATTTCTACATTCGCGCCGTCAAGTGTGCCGATCGTCAACGCTCCATTCAGGGCAAATTTCATATTGCCAGTGCCAGAGGCTTCCTTACCAGCCGTGGAAATCTGTTCCGATAAGTCGGCGGCCGGATAAGCAAACTGTCCTAACGACACACTGTAATTCGCCAAAAATGCCACTTTGATGCGTCCAGCAACATCCGGATCGTTGTTGACGACATCTGCAACCGAATTAATCAACTTGATGGCCATTTTGGCCATGAAGTACCCTGGAGCCGCCTTACCGCCGAAGATGATGGTGCGTGGCACAATGTCTAAACTGGGGTTCGCTTTGATACGGTTGTACAGCGTAATCACATGTAAGGCATTGAGGATTTGCCGTTTATATTCATGAATTCGTTTGATCTGCACATCAAACATGGAATTGACATCCACGTCCAACCCATTGTGACGCAACAAGTATTCAGCCAACAGCTTCTTGCGATCGAGTTTAATTTGTCGCCAGCGTGCCCGGAAAGCGGCATCGTCTACAAAAGCTTCCAACTTGCGCAATTCGTCTAGATTTTTCAGCCACCCATCGCCAATTTTTTCGGTAATTAAATCAGACAGCGGCGGATTACTCATCAACAGCCAGCGACGAGGCGTAATGCCATTCGTTTTGTTTTGAAATTTGTGTGGCCACAGTTCGTAAAAATCGCGCATCAGTTCTTTTTGAATTAGCTCTGTATGCAACGCTGCTACCCCATTCACTGTGTGACTACCCACACAAGCCAAATGGGCCATACGAATCTGTTTTTCCTCGCCTTCCTCAATCAACGACATCCGCGTCAGCTTACCCGCATCACCCGGATAGCGGGACTGGATCTCGGTAAGGAAACTATGATTAATACTGTAGATAATTTCCAAATGGCGCGGCAACAGCCGTCCAAATAGCCCCACTGGCCAGCGTTCCAATGCTTCTGCTAACAGGGTGTGATTGGTGTAGGCAAAGGTACGGCGGGTAATATCCCAGGCTTTATCCCACTCCAATCCATATTCATCAATCAACAACCGCATCAGTTCTGCCACCCCGATCGCCGGATGGGTATCATTCAACTGAATCGCCACCTTGTCGGGGAAAGCATCAAACGTATCATGTTGGCGCAGATACAAGCGAATAATATCTTGCAGGGAACATGACACAAAGAAATATTGCTGTTGCAGGCGCAGTTCTTTGCCTTGAGGTGTATCGTCTTTGGGATACAGAACCTTCGAGATATTTTCAGCAAAAGTCTTGGCCGAAACAGCCTGGGTATAGTCTCCGGCGTTGAACACCTGGAAGTCAAAATCCTCGCTGGCTCTGGCCGCCCATAACCGCAGTGTATTCACCGTATTGCAGCCATACCCCGGTACTGGTGTGTCATAGGGAGTACCATATACCGTCACGCGAGACACCCAGCGCGATCGATACCGCCCTTCAGCATCAGTGTAAGACTCCGTATGACCACCAAATTTCACCTCGACCATATAATCAGGGCGGGCAATTTCCCAAGGATTGCCCCGGCGCAACCAATTATCTGGGTGCTCAACTTGCCAACCGTCACGAATTTCTTGGTCAAAGATGCCAAACTCATAGCGAATACCATAGCCAACGGCTGGAATTTCGAGCGTGGCAAGAGAATCCATGAAGCAGGCGGCCAAACGCCCTAAACCGCCATTGCCTAGCCCTGGTTCTTCTTCACGCTCTAGGAGATCATCTAGATTTAAACCAGATTCTTTCAGTGCTTGATTAATTTGGTCATACAAACCCAGGTTGATTAAGTTGTTGATCAGCAGACGACCGATGAGAAATTCTGCTGAAAGATAATAAACAACTTTGACATCACGATTGAAGTAGGTTTGGGCGGTTTTAATGCGACGATGCACCAGTCGATCGCGCACCGTATAAGCCAGTGCCATATAGTAATCGTAGAGCGTCGCAAAGTTCTCATCTTTCCCTTGAATGTAGTAGAGGTTGTCCGCAAGGGCGCGTTTCAACGTTTCTACCGTTGTCCCAGTGCGATCGTCCTCTACGTGGATATGAACATCATTAAATGGCTGGCTATTCATAAGCTCAGATTCACCAATACGTGGTAAAGAATCAATCTAACCTGTGTTCTGACAGTCTATGCACCTTACAATCTAAGCTAGCAAAGGGTCGCATTCAGCGATACAGTTAGCCTTAACCTTTGGAAAGACTTAAGCATTGCCGCGGGTTGCTGCCAGAACTCTAACCATGAGGAATCAGACAGACAAGCCAATCAACCTATCAACTCCGAATTGAACAAGAGCCGCATTGGGCTGCAAGGATCTGCACTAATTTGCCTAAATTTTCGATTCAACGGCGACACCAGTACGGCAGCTTCACTGTTAATTCTCTAGTTCATAAAGAGTTGGTCTAGTCTAAACCTCAAGGTTCTAGTTCAATCTCGATCAGGCAGTTTCTTCAAACTAACACAGTAAATTGAATTCCCTTGGACTATTAACAATTGCTGAATAATGAACACAATTTTTAACTCCAATCGACGAACTGTGACGCCGTTCTTGGAAAAGTTGTGAGGGAACCTGACTTAGAAGCAGGTTAAGGTTGAGAGAGTGACAGACAGAGCAACACTGCCATCGCCCATTAGCGATTACCCAAACCCAATCATCAATCGCATGACATTGAGCTTAACCCAGCGACTCTGTGTTGCCAGCAGCATCAGGAGTCGCAATTAACGTGACATCTACCCGATTCTCATCGGGTGATCCTGATTGATGAAGCTCCACTCGTAAACCGGGTCCAAAAAAGCGCTCAATCTTTTCTCGTTTTTTCTGCCAATCTTCAAATTTGATCAGCGGGGACTCAAACTCTAGCACCAAGGCATAGGAACCATCGATCGCCTCTTCTCGAATGGATTGCAACACAGGGCGTTCTTCGTCGGATGGATCTAAGCCTAAGTACTTCAAAGAGCTATCGAGATGTGCTTCTTGTCCATAACGGTAGCGGGTCACATCTTTACGAATTTGATTTTGCGTGGAGGTGGCCTGTTGTTCTCGCAGGCTCAAAATCGCTTCTGGTGTCGGTTGCGAGAAGGGAACTGGCTTTAATTCCGCCGCTTTTAGGGCCAGCCCACCTAAAAGTAACGGGATACCATAGAAGAAGCCAACCAGGTTGAGAGTGGCATTGTCGAGGAAGTAGGCCGTGAAGCCGACGATCGACAAACCACCCCCTACAACTAAACCCACTGATCCAAGAGAGATTTGGCGTAACATAGTCCTTGTGCCAAGACTGCTCTTTACAATTATTCACCATCTTGGGGAGTTTCGCTTATGTCTGATACTCAGCTTGACCTTGATAAATTGCGCGAGCGGATTAAGCTTGTCGAAAGCAAGCGAGAATCCCTACTACGGCTTCTTGAACAACCTGACCTAGGAACCTTACGCATTGATGTGAATCAGGCTCTTGAAGAAATTGACGAATTGCTGGAAGAATTTAACCGCACGTTTCCCGAAGGCTAGACGACGGAAGCAAGATAAATTCCTTGTGTTCGATCGTTTAGCGACTCTCAATCTGCTATAGGTAGAAAGTCGGGGATTACGTCTGCGAGAAAGTCCCGATCGCACGATTATTATGTCAAATACCTATACTGTTGAAATTCATCATCAAGGCAACACGCACACCTTAACGGTTCCTGACACTCAAACCGTTCTATCGGCTGCTCAAGATGCCGGACTTGATTTGCCGTACTCGTGCAGCGCTGGAGTTTGTACCACCTGTGCTGCTCAGATTTTAGAAGGCTCGGTCGATCAAACCGACGGCATGGGTGTCAGTCCAGAACTGCAAGCCCAAGGGTATGCGTTGCTTTGTGTTGCCTATCCTCGATCGGATCTTAAAATCGAGACTGAGAAAGAAGATACTGTGTATCAACTTCAATTTGGTCAGTTTCAAGAAAGCAAAGGCAGAAAGTGAGAAGGATAAAGGAAAAACACAAAAACACAAAGGATAGAAGGATGAGAAACGCGAGTAGATGAACCACTGATCCCCTTAATCCCACTCCCTACCCCCAACCCCCAGGTATGGTGACGCACTTCATCACAATTGACGTTGATCTACCCTCCTCGGCTATGCCCTCTCGATCGGCGATAGATACCCTACATCGATCAATCTTGACTGAGCTTCAGCAGTGGGGAGAACCACTGCGGTGGGCAATTACAGACATTGACATGGAAAGGCAAAAAGCTCAGATTGAAGCCATTGTCACCACGACAACAGATCTACTCATTCCTGGTGCGACCGTTCGTACCGTTTAACGGTTTAACCTCAAGGTTTCCCAGTAGGGGGGCAACATTTGCTTGCAAAAGGGGATTTGAACTCTTACAAGTCACAATACCTACTTCGTTTGAAATCCACTTTGAATCAACGTCCTTACACAGTTGTTTTAATTGTGCCCACGGGCATTGGAGCCGCGATCGGAGGCTATGCTGGAGATGCCTTACCCGTGGTGCGGGCAATGGCTCAGGTGTCTGATCGCTTAATTACCCATCCCAATGTCATGAACGGTGCACAGCTTTACTGGCCGCTGCCCAATGCCTTGTATGTTGAGGGATACGGCTTAGATCAATTTGCCGCTGGTCAGTGGGGGCTGCGTCCAGTTCATCAAAATCGCGTTGGGCTAGTGTTGGATCAGGCGATCGAACCAGAGTTGCGCTGGCGACATTTACAGGCTGCCGATGCCGCTAGGGCAACCCTGGGGTTGAATTTAACCGAGTACATGGTCACCGATGCCCCGCTGGGTGTGGAACTGCGGACGGCTGCTTCTGGAGCCACGTGGGGCACAATCCAGAACCCCGACAGTTTGCTGAGAGCCGTTAAAACCCTGATTACCAATGCCGACGCCGAGGCGATCGCTGTTGTAGCTCGGTTTCCTGATGATTTGGGTAGCGAAGCTCTGTCTCGCTATCGCCACGGGCAGGGAGTCGATCCACTCGCGGGAGCCGAAGCAGTAATTAGCCATTTGATTGTGCGCACCTTTCAAATTCCCTGCGCCCATGCTCCAGCGTTGTCTCCTCTACCGCTTGATCCTACCTTATCGCCCCGATCGGCGGCTGAAGAGTTGGGCTACACGTTTTTACCCTGTGTGCTAGTAGGGCTGAGTCGGGCCCCACAGTTTGTACTACAACGAACTAGCCTGGATGAAATTTGGGCCGATCAGGTCGATGCCGTGGTGATTCCAGCAACGGCCTGTGGCGGCAGTGCTGTATTAAGCTTTAGCCAAACTTCCACGCAGATTATTACCGTGAAGGACAATACAACCCGGTTGAATGTAACCGCAGCCCAGTTAGGACTTTCGGTGCAAGCAGCCAGTTCTTATTTGGAAGCATTGGGTATGTTGGTGGCTCATAAAGCTGGAATCCAAGCCGATGCCCTGCGTTCAGACATCGATCGGCTTTCGCTCTTCACATAAACCACCTACTATAAACCACCTACTAGTATCATCGGTTAGCTATCATCCTCATCATCGTTATCATCCTCTTGGTCTTGTCTGTCGTCGTCCTCATCTTCAACAGGTTGCGTTTGGGTTGGTCCGTCGCTGTCTTCAATTTCATTACTTGCACCACCACCACACGCCGCTACGAGGGCTGTCAAACCTAAAATCAACAGTAGAGAAATTGCTTTACGTTGCATGTCGAACCTCTGCTCAAATCGTTCCAAATTTCAAAATATCAGTGAAGTAGACCACGTGGAGTAGCTATTTCCCGTATTGCTCATGCTTTTGCCACGATCGCATCAATGAATCCTCGTTTACGCTCTGTATAGGCTTCTCGATCGGTGCGAAATTGCGTAGCTAGTTGACGTTTCAGCGCCTCATAATCTTGTTTGTCGGCAGGATGCGATCGTAAATAATCCCGAAACAGCAAGCGTCGCTGCCACAATTCGCTATTGACCTCAAAGACATGGATATGATGAGTTCGCCGCGCTCCATAGGGCGGCATTCCCTTCACGAAAAATAGCCGATCGCGGTGTGGATTCTCAGACCAGTACACATAGCCAAGTCCCTCTAGCAGTGGCACAAATGCCTGAGCCGCCTCAATGGAATGAACACCTACCATCACATCAATAATCGGTTTGGCCGCCAATCCGGGAATTGCTGTACTGCCAACATGCTCGATCGCTGCTATTCGATCGCGATCGAGTACTCCAAGAATTTTTGCGGCTTCTTGTTCATACTGCTCCGGCCAGGTTGGGTCATAGTCAACAATTTCAATCTCGTCCATGTTTTCTCCTCACGAGCAGATTGAGCAAAGTCAAAACCCGTCCTTTTTAGGGTAGTGCTTGATCTCTTACCTTGATTTCTCAAAAAGATTTCTAACTAAAAGCAGTGAAAAACCTGAAAACCGGGCAGCCTGACCTTCAGAGCCGATTACCATATCAGAAAGTAGCTCCCCTTCCGGTCGGTTATCTTGTCTTAGGTTATCTTCTCAGGTCATCATGCCCAACTCCATCACCCAAGCGCAACCACCTCTCGAATTCATTCCACCTGCCTACAACCCAGTCGTTAACCGAGTTGCCAAGTTGGTGTTGCCCAGTTGGACTCGTTGGCGCGTGCATCTCAGCGATATTCAAGTGAACCGAGCAGAAATACTCGTCGATCTCTATCAACAGTTTCAGGCGGGCAAGATTCGCTTCATAATGGCGTTTCGTCATGCCAGCGTCAACGATCCCTTCTGCATGTATCACTTGGTGTCTCGAGCGATCCCTAAGGCGGCCAGACAGCAAGGTGTGGCGTTAAAGCAACCCGTTCATGCCTACTTTATGTACGATCGCGGCATTCCGCTGTGGGCAGGGCGCTGGGTAGGCTGGTTTCTGTCACAAATGGGCGGTACTCCCATTCGGCGTGGCAAGCTAGATCTACAGGGATTGCGATCGGCGCGGGAGTTGTTTGTCAATGGTCAGTTTCCGATGGCGGCGGCCCCCGAAGGTGCCACAAACGGACACAACGAAGTCGTTAGCCCGATCGAGCCAGGAGTTGCCCAACTCAGCTTTTGGTGTGTGGAGGATTTGCAAAAAGCTGACCGCAACGAGCAAGTTTTAATTGTGCCGATTGGGATTCAGTATTACTACATCACCCAAGATTGGCGACGCTTGGAAGAACTTTTGAGCCAGTTAGAGTCTGACGCGGGACTATCACCCTCTAAGCCCGATTGCAATGGGCGTGATGAAGACGTACCGCTTGACAATCAAACGCAACTGCAATTGTATCAACGGTTAATTCGATTGAGCGAGTTCCTGTTATCTCGCATGGAAGAATTCTATAGCAAGTTCTATCACTACAATCGCGATCGTTGGAAAGACACACCGGCATCGACCTTAGATCCAGCCCTAAATCCAGCCCTGCCCTCTTCGCAACTCCCCGATAGCTTGGCCGTAAATCAACAACTTGCTCAACGCTTACATGCCCTGATGCATAAAGCCCTAATGGTGGCTGAAGACTATTTCAACCTTCAACCCAAGGGCAGCTTTACCGATCGCTGTCGGCGCTTAGAACAAGCAGGCTGGGACTGGATTTACCGTGAAGATTTGAAGCACTTGGAAACCTTGCCTCCTGTGGAACGAGGACTAGCCGATCGCATTGCCGAAGAAGCCGATTTGCGCTTGTGGCATATGCGCCTAGTCGAATCCTTCGTCAGCGTCACCGGATACTATGTAATTGAAAAACCCTCCTTTGAGCGGTTTGCAGAAACATTGCTTTTGCTTTGGGAAATGGTGACTCGGATTAAAGGGAAACCATCCTTCCAACGTCCCAGTTTAGGTACGCAATCGGTGCAAATTACGATCAGTCCGCCTTTGTCGGTTAGCGATCGGTGGGATGCCTATAAAGCTAATCGTCGCCAAGCTGTGGCGCAACTGACGCAAGAACTGCAACAGGCTCTAGAGAAAATGATCCTTTCCTGAAAAGGCGATCGAGTACCTAGCGAGGATAAGTGATTGACCAACGAATTACCGAGCGGTAAAGCTAGTTCTACCTCCTCCAATAGGGACATTATGGATAACATATGGACAGTTATCTCGTGAATAGTACACACCATCAAAAGCTAGGGATCAAGCCAAAGCGTTTGTCTACAACCCCTAGCTTCCGTGCGCATAGATCTGGATCATGTTCACTTGAACGGCTGGTCTAGATTCTACTTTCTCAGACTCCATTGAGTAGATCGCCCCGTACCCAGCCAACCGCACCCGTTTCTAGCTCGACCTGATACCAAAGATAGCCATCTTCGCCTTCAACAGTATCAATCACTTGGACTGAATCCCCCGCAAAGCCAATATCTTGAATGTCAGCGGCAGTGCTGGCATCATTGCGGACATTGATCCGGGCACCAGGATTTTCGCTCCGTAGCGTAGCATAGCTGCCAGCACCGATCGAGGCTTCTGCCGCATACTCATCTTCAGTAGAGGAGCGATCGGATTCTAGATCTGCATCAGTTGAGTAAGATGTGGTTGTCTCTTGTACAGACGTAGACGAGCGATCGGAAGCAGCATATCGATTGGTTTCCTCCGCTCTGGAAGCAGAGGAGTACGAATCGGCCGAATAGCTCGACGATGAATTACGGTTGCCATTATCGGTTACAGCCCCGGTGGGATAGCGCAGATCTGATGAGGTGCTGCTGGAGTTCGACGATGGCGAGGAATTGGCGTTGGTATTAAAGGATGAGGACGTGCTAGAGGCAGTACTCGTCGTGCCAGTCCCATTCGCCGCCGTTTGCCGTGACACAAAGTCACTGCGCACCCAACCTTCCGTTCCCGACTCCAGCACCACTTTGTACCATGTGCGTCCGTCTTCTCCTTGTTGTTGTTCCGAAATGCGCACCTGCTCACCCGCTCGCCCCGTCTGCCGAATACCAGCTGACGTACTTGCCCGTTCGCGGATGTTAATCAACGATCCAGGATCGGTCGCGGTTAGCGAAGCCATGTCAGTGGAAGCAGACGGATTTGTTTGAGCACTCGTGCTACCATTAACGCCAGTCGAGCTAGGTGAGGTTCGATCGACCACAGTTGTTTCGACTTCACCCCCCACCGCCGTAGCCAGCTTCAATGCTTTGCCATAATCTGTGAGACTGGCAACTTGAACTGTCGGTGCACCTGTACCATCCCGCACGGTGCCGATCGCATCTCGGCAATATTCGCGACGGACTTCGTCTGGATTAGCTCCGTCAATGTACACCACGTACCACGTACCCCTTGGCTCGGTTGCTTGCTCGCCACAGGAAGTTAGCGGAAAATTGAATTCGGCCGCTAGCGCGGCTGGATCGGCGGTCTGAGCAGTTTGTGACTCAGATTCTGATCCAGATGAGTAGCCCAGATTGGAACAACTGGCCAACAGTGCCGATCCGACACCGACCAGAAAAAGCGATCGAACCGCGCGCCAACATTGAAAATGAGACATATTCATTGAGATAGGTTCCACAGAGAGAAACCTCCACGGGAATGCAATGATGAATAAAAGATCGCTGCTGATTAACTACCTACGCTATCAGTAGCGTTGATAAGAGAATAATCTAGCGGATTTCTCTTACAATAGAGTAGAACATATGATCTATTCTGCTCTAGCTCCTAACAATATAGATCGCGAATGCTGATTCGACGCAAAAATTTTCTTGACAAGTAGAATTTTGCGAATAAATTAGGGACGCTGGGTTGCAATCGCCATGCGGACCCCTTCAATACTACGTAAGCGATCCATCACTGCCACGACATTTCCATGGCTTACTGCTGCATCTGCGTTGATGACTACAAAGGGCTGTTGTCCAGTTAACGCCAATGCTCGGATTTGCGCCACCAGGGCCTCTAGTTGAATGGCTTCTCGATCTAAGGTAAGGCGGCCATCGCGATCGATTGTAACGACCAAGGGGCTTGGGGCGGCGGTTGGTTGAGATGTATTGGCTTGGGGTAGATCGACAGGCAACCCCTCAGAGCGGGACAGAAATAGCGTAGACAGAATGAAAAAGGCCAGGATCGCAAAAATCACATCGATCATCGGCACAATGTTGATTTGAAACGGGCGATCAGAGTCATTGGGAAGACGCATGGCTGCCTCTGCGCTCAAAGCGACGACGATAAATCAACTCTAACTGACCGCCATACTCTTGAATTAAGGCAATTTGCCGCTGATATAGCCCGCGAAACAGATTGGCAAACAACAGCGTCCCGATCGCCACCATCAAGCCCGCGGCGGTGGAAATCAACGCTTCACCAATCCCGGCCGACACATTAGCTGTGTTGGTGCCACCCAAATCCCCAAGACGCAACGATGAGAACGAGCCAATCAGCCCCAAAATGGTTCCCAATAGCCCCAGTAACGGAGCCACGCTAATGATGGTCTCGAATACTGTGTTAAAGCGCTTCAGCACGGGAATTTCAGCTTGGGCTGCACTCTCTAGCGCTAGGCGAAATTCCTCTGGCGTGGCCTGATCGAGTTCTAGAGCCGCCAAGAAAATGCGGGCGATCGGCAATTTGCTGTTCTGTTCCAGCTTATAGATAGCATCCTTAGCGCTGCGGCGATAGACCGACAAAACATCCCGCACTACTTTATCTTGGCGTTTTACTACCTGTGTCCAGAACAACATTCGTTCTAAAATGAGTGCCACTGCCAAAATTGAAAGCCCTAGTAGGGGCCACATGACGACCCCACCTAGGGCAAAGAGATTACCAGTTGGCATGGTTTCCGTTGGTTTGAGCCGTAGTTACAAAGATTCCGCTATCAGCATAGCGAGATTTCGTCAGATGAGGCAGGTTTAGCCAAAGCTAATTGCTTTTATCAATCTATTCCCTCTATTCCTCACAAATCCTGGCGTTACACGAGGTTAACCACTTCTTTAGGTTCCTAAAAATTATGTTCCTGGAAATTATGTTCCTGGAAATCGTTCGATCTGAGCATAGCCGCTGAAGATTAGCTGAGTTCCCTGGGTTTCCAACCGATTAATTCGCATCATGACTCCATCAAGATCAAAGCGATCGAGATCTACCATGTTGTCCAAAACCTCAGCAAAGGCCTTAGAGAGTGACTCGGAAATTCCCTGAACATCAGGCGCAATCCCATCTGGTTGAAACTGTGGTTGTTTGAAACAGATACGGCGGCGTTTTTCTACCCCTAAGGTGGCTATTAATTGAATCGGAATGTGACTACGATTGGGCAAATCGGTTTCGGCTGAAATTTTGACTTGGTTATCTGGAAGCAGCCGCAGTTGTACATGACGGAACGACACAGGTTCACCACCCGATAGGTTGGTTAACGCCTCTTGGTCAACGTTCTGTAAGCGTTTTTGCACCAACTCCGCTTCAAAGGCCCGGTTAATTGCATCTTCCGAGAGAATCACCTGAGCCACGGCTTGGGTAGGTTGTTTCAGGCGAAGCTTGCCGCCTAGGACGGAACTAAAGTCGATCGACACAGCGTCGGTTTCAAACGACATCTCCTCAACTTCAAACTGGCGACGAATCACCAACCCACGGCCGCTCATCTTAAAGCTATCAATACTGCCCTGCAACAACTTGCTTGAGGGATAGCAGCGCACATCCACTTCAACCACATCGCTCTTCGTAAACAAGTGGCGGATAGATTGCGCCGCAACTGCGTTGAGCATCTGCTCACCAAAGTCGGTGCCAGAAGGGCTTTTTGAACCTAAAAGACCACCAAACATGCAGTCACTCGTTTACGTGTTCTTGTTCTTTGTAACAAAATATGAAAGTGGCGACAACCCACATAAATTTTTATTAACTTGATTCAAGTTTTGCAAATCAATCAACCATCTCGATTAAAAGCAGTAGTTCTTCAGTTTTAAGTGTATGTCCTCAAGGATGCCGTCATTCTTCAATTGATTTCCTGCCAAGCAACTGTTCAAAGCAGACCTGATGGCCCTAATCTAGATAGGGAGTGGCGCGGAGGATTCGTTGCTGGTTTGCTCCTTCCATTCGCTTGTTGTTTCAGTCTTTAGGATTCGGATTGAGTGTGCCCAAAGCTGGCATTATCTACAACGATATCAAGCCTGTTGCTTGCCGTGTAGCGAGAGAATTACAAGAGAAGCTAACGGATCACGGTTGGGAAGTGTGCCTAGCCACGGGTATTGGCGGCATTTTGGGCTATTCTCAGCCTGACCGTCCTGTTTGTCATACCCCCATTACCCAGTTGGCTCCTCCCAATTTTGATGCTGAGATGGTTTTTGCGATCGTCTTAGGTGGCGATGGCACAGTGCTATCAGCCTTTCGGCAAGTGGCTCCACTAGGTATTCCGCTGCTCACGGTTAATACGGGACATATGGGGTTTTTAACCGAAACCTACCTCAACTACCTACCCCAAGCGATTGATGCCCTATTGTCCCAAACCTTTGAAATTGAAGAACGTGCCATGCTGTCGGTGCAAATGTGGCGACAATCCGCTTTGATTTGGGAGGCGCTGTGCCTCAACGAGATGGTGATTCATCGCGAACCCTTGACCAGCATGTGCCATTTTGAAATTGAAATTGGGCACCATGCCCCTGTAGACATTGCGGCGGATGGTGTCATCATCTCGACACCTACCGGATCAACCGCCTACTCCCTCTCTGCTGGCGGACCCGTGATTGCCCCCAGTGTGCCGGTCTTACAGCTTGTTCCCATCTGTCCCCATTCTCTTGCCTCCCGTGCCTTGGTCTTTGCTGACACCGAACCCGTCGTTATTTCCCCAGCCAACCACCATCCCCTAGTCATGGTTGTCGATGGTAATGCGGGCTGTTGCGTCCTGCCTGACGATCAGGTGCGCGTAGTGCGATC
Organism: Thermocoleostomius sinensis A174; assembly: GCF_026802175.1. Lineage (NCBI taxonomy): Bacteria > Bacillati > Cyanobacteriota > Cyanophyceae > Oculatellales > Oculatellaceae > Thermocoleostomius > Thermocoleostomius sinensis. The sequence goes on from NZ_CP113797.1 coordinate 2,236,279, forward strand.
GCCCTACTCGGCTCGCTTTATCCGGTTGCGAACGAATGAATTCTTCCAGATTCTGCGCGAAAAACTTGGCTGGGGGTTGCCCCACGTGGCTAAACCTACCTCTGTCGAACTACCGTAGGAAGGCAGAAGGGTGGATGAGATGGAGAAGATCGAGGAAGATGAGAAAGATAGAGAAGCAATTGAAACCGCTTTGAACTCCCCTCTATCGCCTCTAACTTCCCAATCCTCATCCTATCATCCCCATCTTGCCGCTTCCTTGCTACAACAGAGTAGTAATACCTATCTAGCTTTTTATGCATACTACTGATCACAGCCCTCGCGTCTTGGTGATCGAAACTGACGAAGCGTTGGCTCAGCATGTGAGTTCAGACTTGAAAGAGGCAGGTTATGAAACAGCGATCGCGCTGGATGCAATCAGCGGACTTCGCCAGGCGAAAGAGTTTCAGCCGTCCTTAGTTGTGGTCGATCGCATGTTAGCTGGCGAATCAGGATTGTCGCTGTGTACGCATCTGCGCTCGGCAGGGGCCCGCATGCCAGTCCTACTACTGATGGCCCGCGATGCGGTCGAAGATCGGGTTGCTTGCCTACAAGCAGGAGCCGATGACTATTTTCTCAAGCCTTACCGAACCGACGAGTTTCTGAAACTGGTGCGGCTCTATCTTCAATCGGATGCACCTAGTAATGAGCAACTGCGGTTTGGCGATCTGGTGCTAGATTTGTCCACTCGCCGGGCAATTCGCCACGATCGAATCATTGATTTGACCATGAAGGAATTTGAGTTATTAAAATATCTGATGGAACACCCGCGTGAAGTGCTGACTCGCGAACAAATTTTAGAAAACGTATGGGGTTATGACTTCATGGGCGAATCTAATGTAATTGAAGTCTATATTCGCTATCTGCGTCTCAAAATCGAAGATGAAGGCGAAAAACGGCTGATTCAAACGGTGCGAGGTGTTGGTTACGTGCTGCGAGAATCTTAAACCATTAGAGATGAGCTACTGGGATACAACCGGGAATGTCTACGTCTACTGATTAACAGTTTTTACTATCAGCCGCCTTTATCGGACAGATGCAGTCGTGAAGAACGCTATGAACTTTCGACAAACTTTGAGGCAATCGCTGGCACAGCTTAGCATGATGGCGATCGGAGCGAGTTTACTATTGGGTTGTACATCGCCTGTAGTTTCATCAGCCGATGCAAACTCGCCAGAGGCGACCCGTGCCCCAAACACCAACTCCTCTAGGTCAACCAAAGTTGTTGAATCCGATCGCGCTCAGACGGAAGGGGAATCTGTGCCAACGCTGCGCACCAACGGTCAATATTTGCCCATTTCAGCCGCAACCGAGATCGGAGGACAACGCATTCAACTAGAAGTGGCTCGAACTCCGCAAGAACAATCTAAGGGGCTAATGCATCGTCCTCCGTTGCCAGACGATCGCGGCATGTTATTTGTCTTTGATCCACCGCGCCCGGTGCAGTTTTGGATGAAAAATACTCCTTCTCCGCTGGACATGGTATTCCTTCGCAATGGCGAGGTGCAGGCAATTGTTGAAAACGCCTTACCTTGCGAAGCCGATCCTTGCCCCACCTATGGCCCGGATCGCTCGGTTGTGATTGATCACGTGATTGAGCTACGCAGCGGTCGGGCTGCCGAGTTGGGACTCACGACTGGCGATCGGATTGTCATTGAGTTTCTGGAATAATTCAGTGTTTGACGTGACTTCATGACTTCAATTAATGAACAACGTTCACAGTAAGATCAGATTCACAAAAATTATTGACTTTATCAAAGAAATTTAGTGCGTTTGATCTGTATTAGAATATCGCTGATCTGCTATCATGCTCCTCCTAGAACCAGCAAAAATAGGAGGCTATTAATAGCGCAAACACGGAAGCAACTCTGGATTAAAAAGAACGGCTTGTGGGAAATCTACGGGAGTATCTACGGAAATTGCATTGACGAAGAACTAAAAATGGGTGAATTCTTTTCAAAAGAGTCAGTTCAATTTTTGAAATTTCATCTATCCTTGATACTGTCCTTGGCAAGTCCGTTTGCTCTCAAGGCAACAGATTAATTGAGTTCCAAGGGAGTTCAGCCGAAAGTGAGCGGGGTTAACAGAACTACACCAGAAAGAAACATTACTTTTTGTTTCTGGGTATGGCACTTGAGCGTTTAGGCAGGTGCCTCTGCTAACCCAAGTTTGGAGGTAGTTCGAGAAATCGCCCTTGCAGCGCTAGATAAGGTTTGTTGGATAGAGATAAAGCGAAAGTTGGGAGCCGTCGTCGCGGCTTCAGCGCACGATCGCCATCGCTCCAACGGTTTAACGTCCGGATTCTACGCTCTAACATGATTTTGATCAAAATAACTCGATAGCACTATGAAGAAGTTATTGATAGACCCAAGGAGGTGAAGATTGATATGACGCCTGCAACCTATTCTCGATTCATTCGGTTTTTACAAGAAGATTTGGCTTTATCGTCCTCATCGATCGCCATTGCACTACGCTACCGTGAGCAAGATCCGGGACCATTGCCGATGATTCTTTGGCAGTACGGATTAGTAACGCTCGATCAACTCGATCGGATTTTTGATTGGTTGGAAACGGCCCAGTCTACTTAAGCTCTACTTAAGCTATGTACAGTTCAGGAGTAGCCTACAGATGTTGACCGTTCAACCAAGTGCGCTTGATAATCTGAAGGACATTAACAGCAGTTGTTATCATAGTCAGTCACTATCTCAACAACATTTTATTGATTCAATATTAGATTCAATATTATTAGTCTCTTCACACCTATTTGTATTGTTCTTTGTATTATCTCGAAACCTATTGGTTAATACAGGCAGCAGCAGGGCGAGTCGATGCAAGACTCGCCTTTTTAATTAGATTAGGTAAGAAAAAGAGGTCGTCTGCGTTCATTTGCAGGCATACTCTAAAGTGTGTATTTTATCCCCAACCCTCGTTTTGCAGCATCGTTTACAACGAGTTTCCTAGCAATGAGCCGCGATAGTCAGTACTCCATCGATCGCCAGCGCGAACCCGCCATTAGTCTTGCCCTCTACCATCTCTTCAAATGGTCGGTGGTTAGTCCCATGCTGCATACTTATTTTCGGGGGCGAATTTATGGCGCAGACCATGTACCACCCACAGGTCCGCTAATTGTGGTGGCTAACCATGCCAGTGACTTTGACCCGCCGATCGTCTCGAACTGTGTGCGGCGTCCAGTTTCCTACATGGCCAAAGAAGAATTGTTTAATGTGCCTGGGCTGGGTCGCGCAATTCGACTGTATGGAGCCTATCCAGTGAAGCGAGGATCGGCCGATCGCAGTGCCATTCGTGCTGCACTGGCGCAATTGTCGAACGGGTGGGCCGTTGGGGTGTTTTTAGAAGGAACCCGCACCGCCGATGCTCGGATTCATCATCCCAAACTGGGAGCTGCCATGATTGCCGCTAAGGTGCAAGCGCCGTTGTTACCCGTTAGTCTGTGGGGAACTCAAGCCATTATTGCCAAAGGAAGCAAACTGCCGCGCCCAGTCCCTGTAACCGTCCGCATTGGTGAACCGATCGCCCCCCCTAAATCAGGCGATCGAGCGGAATTGGAAGCGATTACGCAGCAGTGCGTTGACATGATTCATGCCATGCACGATCTAGGACGATGATTGCAGATAGAATGGGGTGATCCTTCCACATTGGTTTCAACTACAACCGACCTGATTGACTACGATGTACCTAAAATCTGCGCGAGTTTGCCTTCTGTGCTATGGTAACGAAGCTGACTTCTAACTCGACATAACAACAGAACTCATGCAGAATTTACACACCGAACTGGCGGCCATGGTTGATGAAGCGGAATGGGAATGGCTCATGCCCCATGCTCAGCGGGATGCCGTTGTGATGGTGACTTCAGAGTTGGATCTTGTGGATGTGGGGGTTGCCATTGCCAGCGACAACGTACCAGCCGTCCAGCGGTGGATTAGCGAACAACTGATTTACAAACCGTCTTCGGAGCAATTGTCCGATTGGGCCAGCAATCGAACTCGCCGCTTTAATGCTTTAATTGTGCAACCCTATGTGTTGGTGCAAGATTTGGCTGCCTAGGTGCTACTCTTCCCTTGGGCTAAAGCTCTAAAGCAATATCTAACAAAACACCCAAGACTTGAGGTTATTCCATTGTGGCGATGCCCAGAAACCCAAGAACTGGCACACCAACAACAAACGACAGCAATGTCAAGATGAGATTTGAGTTCTCAGAGTCGAGTTCAGAAGTCAGCAACCAGCAGAATAAGCAAGTTGAGATTAGCAACACTCCGAACAGTTTGACAATTCTTAGAATTTCTTCCACTTTTCCCTCCCGCTATGTGGAGTCGGGTAATCTAGATCTACGGTAGCGCCGCTCCTGTCTATGTACCTTCGCCACATTGGTTCATCAGTCCAGATGATCTTGGATGATTTTTAATAATGAAATTTAACTCAAGTCAACAAAAGTTATATTCAACCATGGATTATTAAATAGTGTAGGCCATTTTACAGCAGAAGCAAGGGCGACCCGTGAAAAAGTTCGTAGGAAACAGTTTACGATCGCCCTATGTCAACGGATTAACCCGATTTCTGTTTAATTTTTTCGACTCATTGCACTAGTACGCAGAGCAGCCGTGGAGCGAACCGAGTCCGCCCGCACAGCCGCCTATTAGAACAGGCTGAAACCCGATCGAACCAACAAATCGAACCAACAAAAACAACAAGTAGATAACCAGTAATCTAGCTATGGCGTCAGTTGACCGATTGCCTCCTGTACATATTCCTTCAAGCCAATCTCAACCGATTCCACATGCCACACGTCTTGGCAGTAATCTCGGATAGAGCGATCGGAGGAGAATTTACCCATCCGCGCCACATTCAAAATTGCCATGCGCGTCCAATTTTCAGAGTCGCGATAGGCCTGGCTAACCTGATCTTGGCAGTCAATGTAGGATTGATAATCTGCCAACAGCAGGTAGGGATCGTCATAGAGCAAGTTATCGACGATCGGCTTGAACAAATCACAGTCGCCGCCGCAGAAAAACCCAGAGGCAATGCGATCAATTACGCGCTTCAACTCAGGATTGCTGTGATAGTACTCCATCGGGTGATAGCCCGCTGCCTTCTTGGCATAGACTTCTTCGGTGGTGAGTCCAAACAGGAAAAAGTTTTCTGCCCCCACTTCTTGACGAATTTCTACATTGGCTCCGTCGAGCGTGCCGATTGTCAAGGCTCCGTTCATGGCAAATTTCATATTGCCTGTGCCTGAGGCTTCTTTACCAGCCGTGGAAATCTGTTCCGACAAGTCGGCGGCCGGATAGACTCGCTGGGCAAACTTAACATTATAGTCCTCTAGCCACACCACTTTGAGGCGATCGCGCACATCCGGATCGCGATTGACCACATCGCCAATGGAGTTGACCAACTTAATGATCAACTTAGCCATGTAATAGCCAGGAGCCGCCTTGCCGCCAAATAAGAAAGTGCGTGGGGTAATGTCAATGTCTGGGTTAGCTTTAATGCGGTTGTACAGGGTCACAATGTGCAAGGCGTTGAGGTGTTGCCGCTTATACTCGTGGATACGTTTGGATTGAATGTCAAATAGCGAGTTGGGATCGACCTCAATATTCGTCTTGGATTTGATGTAACCTGCCAAATCTTGCTTGATGGCGTGCTTGATTTGCCGAAATTCCTGACGAAAAGCTGGATCATCAGCCAGGGGTTCCAGTTTGTGCAATTCGTCTAAATTCTTAATCCAACTGTCACCAATGCGGCGCGTAATCAACTGGGTTAAGCGGGGATTGCTTAACACCATAAAACGGCGCGGCGTAACACCATTGGTTTTGTTGTTGAATTTCTCTGGATATAGCTCGTAGAAATCGCGCAGCACATCACGCTTGAGTAATTCGGTATGCAACGCTGCCACTCCATTGATAGCAAAACTACCGACACAGGCCAGATTGGCCATGCGCACATACCGCTCGCCGCTTTCATCAATCAACGACAGACGACGGAGGCGATCGACATCATCGGGATATTTCAGGCGTACGTCGTTTAAGAAGCGACGGTTGATTTCAAATACAATTTCCAGATGGCGCGGCAACAATTCACCAAACAGACGTAAGGGCCAGCGTTCAAGGGCTTCTGGTAAAAGGGTGTGGTTGGTGTAGGCAAAGGCGTGGGTGGTGATGTGCCAAGCCTGCTCCCAGTCTAGATAGTGCTCATCCAACAACAATCGCATCAGTTCAGCCACAGCGATCGAGGGATGAGTATCGTTCAACTGGATTGTGAACTTTTCGTGGAAGCGCTCTAGCGGCAAGCCCTGTCTCAGCAAAATTCGGATCATGTCTTGCAATGAACAGGAGACAAAGAAAATCTGCTGTGCTAGCCGCAGTTGCTTGCCCTGAGAGATGTTGTCGTTGGGATAAAGCACCTTCGATAGGTTTTCCGACATCATCTTTTGCTGAACTGCCCCGATATAATCTCCAGCGTTGAAGGCGTCAAAGTCAAACGATTCGGGAGCTTGTGCCGACCATAGCCTCAGCGTATTGCAGGTGTTCACCTTATAACCAGAAATGGGGGTGTCGTAGGGGATGCCTTTCACCACTTGGAACGGAACCCAGCGTACACGATATTGCCCTTGCTCATCGGTATAGGATTCGGTGTGACCGCCCAGTTTCACTTCTACTTCCCATTCGGGCCGAATTACTTCCCAGGGATTGCCATAGCGTAGCCATTTGTCGGTGATTTCTACCTGCCATCCATCTTGAATGCGTTGGTCAAAAATACCAAACTCGTAGCGAATGCCATAGCCCATTGCCGGCACTTCAAGGGTGGCCATAGAGTCGAGGTAGCACGCGGCTAGCCGTCCCAAACCGCCATTGCCTAAACCGGGTTCCTCTTCCTGCTCTAGCAATTCTTCTAGGTTGAGTCCCATTTCTTCGATCGCCTGCTTCACCTGATCGTAAATGCCCAAATTAATCAGGTTATTGCCCAAATGTGGGCCCATCAGAAATTCGGCAGAAAGATAGCAGACAGTGCGAGCAGCCTGCTGGGAATAGGTCTCGGCCGTTGCCAACCACCGCTGAAACAGCCGATCGCGCACAGTATAGGCTAAGGCGTTGTAGTAATCATTTTTGGTAGCAATCGCAGGAAATTTGCCCTGAATATAGAATAAATTGTCTAGAAAAGCGCGTTTTAAGGTTTCGATGCTTAACCCTGTGCGATCGTCTTCTACCCGAATAGCTTCCTGCCTTGGATTAGGGATCGTTTGCATGAGTATAACTCCTAAGATTGTGGCTGCTTGAGCAGCTTGAGCAGATGAAAAATGGTTGATTGGTTCTAATGCAGACTATTCCTGGTTCACAGCCAATAGATACCGGTGTTCTAACTGCTGGTTGTCAATCTTATGTGGCTTAAAACTGGCTGAAATTCATGGTTTGGGAGACCCAGTCACCCAGCAGACGTGCAGCTAAGTAGTCTGGCATGTTCTCATGCTAGTCATCCGCCATGCCTGATACAAACAGTCCTCGATACAAACATTGTTAAATTCAACCTTAAGATTCAAAATTCAACGTTAAATTCTTCCAACTCAAAAACTTTGTTAGAAACTCATCTTCACCCTCCCCCAAAGCTTGGCTCACTCTCTAGAGTAGAGATAGAGACCGTGAAGATTGAAAAACGATGACAGTAGAGGAGCGGGGGTTGTGACGAACGATTTAAAGCTAAAAATATACCCTGCGGTGATTGGTATTTTGGGGCTATGTTTGATTGCATCGCTGTTTGCCAATGTTGAAATTCAAGTAGCACGCAATGCCCCAACCGATCGTAGGCAACCGGCCAAACCAGACGAATCGCCGATCGCGTCGCCTGTACCCGCGCCAACCCAAGTTCCGACCCCAGTCCCGACCCCAATTCCATCCCCCATTGTCAGCGCCACGCCTCTTTCTCCCGACGTTTTGGCTACGGCCCAGGGCAGTTTGCGCGTCAGCAATCAAACTGAATATCCGCTGCGAGTGGCTCTGTTGCAACCTGTGCCTGTGGAATCGGAACCGGAAGCAGGCGCAGAGGCAGCCGAACCGAGCGAAACAGACCCAATAGAGCCAAACCAACCCGTTCATTGGGATTTTGCCCCCCGCGAAGGCAGCAATCGAGGGTTAATTTTGTCATTGCCTAATCAAACCTTGCAACTTCAGCCGGGGGATGTGCTGGTGGCGTTCGCTCAAGATGGATCGCGTCGCTATTGGGGGCCCTACATTGTGGGTCAATCCCCTTTTCCAACCTGGAATGCCGAAGCCAAGGAATGGCAGCTAACCCTACAGCCCTGATGTTACAATAACCAAGCTTTGAACCTTGTCAATGAATCCGCCCTGTAATCCGCCATGCAAGCTCGTCGAATTGCCCGTGAACTGGCTCTCCTCAGTATTGCCCAACTGCCTGCCAAGCCAGACCGTCTTCAAGCGCAACAGCTACAAGATGTTGTGCTGGCAGCTATCCGCACCCTCACCACCGAAGTGCACGACACCTTGGAAACGGCGGCAGCAGAACTGAATCGCAGCAGCGATCGACTGCTCAGCAGCGAGACTCGAACTACCGATGTGCAAAGTGCGAAAGCGATGATTCGCGAGGCGATGGATCTGACGCAAACAGCAGTGAATCGGTTGGGGTCTGCACTGGAATTACCTGAATTCATTCAACTGGCCAATCAGAAAGAAGTACGCGCCTACACTATAGAGTTATTAACTCAAGTAAAAGCGCATCAAGCTGAGGTGGATCGGACGATCGAACAAGCCATGGTTGATTGGCAACTGCGGCGACTGGCCCGCATCGATCAAGATATTTTGCGGATTGCTGTCACTGAAATGAGTTTTTTGGGTGTACCGCAACAGGTGGCGATCAACGAGGCAGTCGAATTGGCAAAACGATATAGCGGTGAGGATGGCTACCGCTTTATCAACGGAGTCTTGCGGCGAGTTGTAGAACAATACAAGTCTGAATCCTCAGTGACTTAATGAAACTGAGAATGAGAAGGACAAACCAGCCGTTGCAAACTAGTGCAAGTTCGATGATCTGGATAGCTAGGATTCTGAAATAGCTAGATTCTAGAATAACTAGGTGTGAGTGTCATATTGGATAGCGGGTTCAGGTGTTATGGCTCCTTTTAACTGGTTCAATCGTCAACACAGCGATCAACCCTCCGCCGAGGAGGAAACTGTCTCAAGCGCATCCTCTCCTGAAGCAACAGCACCAGCGGTTACAGAGCCAGTATCTGAAGCTGCTCCTCCTGCCGTTGCCCAAGATCAATTAGCATGGGCTAAAGCTGCTTACGAAAATATTCGCAAGCGCAAACAGGCAGAACAAGCAGACGCTTCGAGTGAACCTGCAATCGAGTCGTCTTCCGAAGCAGCAGAATCAAGCAAGGATACACCCGATTCTGCACCCGTGGAGGTGGTTGAACCTGCTGCCATTGAAGCCACGGAACCAACAGTTGGCGAGCTAGACCCTCAACTAGACCCTCAACTAGACCCGATCGCAGATGTTGCTTCGAGTCAACTTCCTTTTTGGGCCAAGGCTGAGGCCGATCGTTTAGAACGTCTGGAACGACTGCGCACAGAAGCAATCGCCGCCGAACCAGAACCATCTGCCACGACTGAATCCCCTACGGCTGCGGCCGAGGTAGAACCGATTCCTGATTTTGTTCTCGACGAAGCCTTTCTGTGGAGTACAGAAGTGTTGGCTGCTCAAGGCCGCCGCCCCGACGATGTCTCGATTGAAGAAATCACCTGGCTGAAACGCTTGCGGCAAGGATTGGACAAAACTCGGCGCAATTTGGTGAATCAATTGCGGGCGATCGTCGGGCAAGGGCCGCTCAATCAAGATGCGGTGCTGGAAATTGAGTCCTTGTTGCTGCAAGCGGATGTGGGCATTGAAGCTACCGATCACATTATTGAATCGCTGCAATCGAGACTGCGCCAAGAAGCCCTGCCTCCTGCCGAAGCGATCGCCTATCTAAAGCAAATTCTGCGAGATATGCTCGATCGGCCACTGGGAGGGTCTCACACGCTATCCTTCGTGCCAGAGAAAGACAAGCTCAATATTTGGTTGATTACAGGAGTTAACGGAGCCGGCAAGACCACAACGATCGGCAAATTGGCACACATTGCCAACAAATCTGGCTACCGTTGTTTGATTGCGGCAGCCGACACCTTTCGAGCAGCGGCCGTACAGCAGGTGAAAGTGTGGGGCGATCGTAGCCAAGTAGAAGTCATTGCCAATCCTGGCAAAAATACCGATCCAGCAGCGGTTGTGTTCGATGGCATTGCCGCTGCCCAATCGAGGAACACCGAATTGCTACTAGTAGATACAGCAGGTCGATTGCAGAACAAAAAGAACCTGATGGAAGAGTTGAGCAAAATCCGTCGTATTATTGACAAAAAGGCTCCCGATGCCAACGTAGAGTCGCTGCTGGTTCTGGATGCCACGCTGGGTCAAAATGGGTTGCGCCAAGCTGAGGTGTTTTCGGAGGTGGCAAAACTCAGTGGCGTGGTGTTGACCAAACTGGATGGTACAGCCAAAGGGGGAATTGCGCTGGCAGTGGTGCAACAGCTTGGTCTGCCCATTCGCTTCATTGGTGCTGGAGAAGGCATCGAGGATTTACGGCCGTTTTCGAGTTATGAGTTTGTAGAAGCGCTATTGAGTGGTTAAGAATAAGACGATAATCGTGTCCTTGGGAAGAAGAAAACTTGCCGGGTATGATTGACTGAACACCGAGGGCAGAGGGTAGATGGATCGGTCTGATCTTCTAATCCGATGCATCCACCCATCTACTTCTACCAGAGGGCCGGAACCGGAGGAGCCGGAGCCGGGGCTGGAGCTGGTTGCACTTGCGGGACTGGCGCCGGAGCCGGAGCCGGGGTTGGGATTGGAGCCGGAGCCGGAGCCGGAGTTGGGATGACTTGCTGTTCAATCACCGTCACACGCGATCGTTCAATTTCTTCTAGAAGCGCCAGGGCCTCTGCCTCAGATACCTCTACCAAATTGATGAGGTTACCATTGGTGACAACTCCGGCTCCACTGATCGCAATGACATAATTGCCGGGAGTAAGTTGCCGTGCCGAGGGAATATTGATGATATCAACTGCCAACCATTCATCCTCGTCAAAGTCTCCATCATCATCGTAATCTGTCCGAGTGAGCACATCGATTTCTGCAAAGTCCTCATTCTTAACGAGGCGCTCTAACCGGGCAGGCGTACAGAACCGCTCAACACGACCATCCCCATCGGGGTCTGCATCTGCACCGTCTACCGTAATGATGCGACCGTCATTGGTCAAAATAGCACAGTTATTAGCTTCTAGCAGATCCACAACGACATCATCGTCAATGGTGTCTACAGAAGTAGTTTGCGCCAAAAGTGGAGCAGCTACTATCGCGGCGATCAAATTCACTCCAACTGCCGTAGCAAACACAGTACTAGCCAATACTCTGATCTGTAATGACATAATTAACTTCCTGTTTAAGGATTTTGTGAAGGTTTTCTAGCACTTCAGACGTTGCTAGAGGCTGTTCTAGACATTACTTTTCTAGAATGCTTGCTGAACTCAGTTTTGCAAGCACTGAACGAAGTACCAACAGGAACCAGCTTTTTAAATCAATAAAGAAACCAACTAACAATCATAGTATATGATGTGAAATCGACGCAAAGTTAAGAAAAAACGAGGGTTCTTCGCGCTATATGGTCTTTTTTTGGATGGCGATCGTCAAAAATTTCAGTGAAGCAAGCGATGAATCACTGAATGACCAAACTATAGAAATATTAAACCAAGAAACTCACCACTTGTGTTTAACGGTTTGTACTTATCCTGATAATCAATCTACTGGCGCAGCATATAGATTAACGAACCGGAAATTAACCACGCAGTTCCCCAACAATTAGATGTAGTTGATCGAACGCTATAACCATTAGTCCCATCATGCCAGCAACGATTGCAGTTCCCCACAATTCCATCCTGAGTGATAGTGATGATGTACGATGCGCTGGCTGTAACCAAAAGTTGAGCGAATGAATTACCAGCGGCATGATGAGCCAGGTCAAAATGCAAGTTGTAATCAGGTTATTCACAAACATCGCGCTGGCAGGCGACCACGAGTGCATTATGCCCAACTGATCAAACACCAACGATTGCAGCATGACGATCGGATATAAACCTAGCACTATCGATAAAATTTGTTTCCAAGATGGTGGGCCTAGACTGGCGAGTTCTGAACCAGCCTCACGGGAAAACCATCCTTCCAGCCCAGTCGTTAAGGACTTAAATTTGTAGCTTTCAAAAATTTGCTGTCCTCGCTCTATTAAAGCTTCTCGTTCTGCCGAGGCTAACCAATCGTTCAGATGCTCTGGCGTGTCAAAGTGAATAATAGAGTACCACTTCAATACTCCATTTTTGCACTCTAAGGGGCGACAACGGTCGGCTCGGACAAACCCCTCAAACTGTTTAGTCGCAGACAATAACTCGGCATACCATTGCTTAAACGCATAGCCCTTGCCCTTCGGCACAATATGCTCAATTACAACACTAGAGTAGAAAACTTGATCAGCATCAGCATCAGCATCAAGCTGCATCCAGTCGCTAGAAGCATTGCGAATATGGCGAATTACTGGCTCTAAAATCATAGTTAGATAAGGTTAATAGAAAGCAATACGCAACGTTTACGAGGATCTGTTGAGCATTAAGCCCAAAGACCCGTATAGAACCCGCTGAACGGCTGCTTACTATCATTCTTCGTTAAATTCGCCGCCTTTAACACTATCAAAGGTTGTATTCTGTATACAAAAATGCGGTTTTATCATTTCTAAAGTTTTCTCCAGTGTTATCGTCAATGCTGCCAGTAGTTGAACAGTGACGCCATCAGTACCAATGCCATCAGCACAATTGCCGCTCCCATCGCATCGGTTTGCAGTGTCGAAAGTCGATAGGCAGGGCGTAACCAAAACCGTAAGCAGCGTGTTACAACTGGCATCACCAGCCACGTCAGCACCGAAGACGTGATGAGATTGTTGATGACCATGGCACTCGCTGGTGGCCACGATTGCATCACACCAAGGGTAGTGAAGATCATGCTTTGCACCATCAGCGTTGGGTATAGCCCCAACACCACAGCTAATACCTGCTTCCAGGCAGGTGGCCCAAGTCCTGCTTGCTCTTCAGAACCTGCGGCACGTGAAAACCAACCCTCTAAACCAGTGGTAAAGGATTTAAACCGATAGGCCTCTAAAATCTCTTGCCCTGCCTCTAAAAACTGTTGGCGATCGTCTGACTTCACCCACTGCTCCAGATGCTCTGGTGTGTCAAAGTGCATGATGGAGTACCACTTGACCACATGATTAGCACAGCGCAGTGGTGGGCCCAAATCAGTGCGCACATAGCCGTCATAGCGTTTGGCTACCCGAATCAAATTGGCATACCACTGTTTGAAAGCTTGGTCTTTGCCGTTTGGAACAATGTGCTCGATCACGACACTAGAGTAAAACAACTGATCCTCGTGAGGACTAGACATGGGAGTGCCTGGTTAGTTTTTGCATTCAGTATACAGTCTAAGAATCTGCTACAATCAAACAGTGACTACAAAACAGTGATGTAGGCATGGAAAAAGATTCGGACATGCAGCTTGCGTTGAGTCACTGGGTAGGGACTTGGTGATGCGAGTTGAGCAATAGCTAGAAACTCTATTTCTCTATCTCGCAACTCATTCAGCCAAGTATCAACTAATACAAGTGTCAACTTAAGAGCGAAACTGCATGGTGACAGGTTTGGACGTGCCTCCCAGATAATTGATTGTGGAGGTTAGTAGTGAAATATTCAAGTGATTCAGTTTTAAGCTATTCGGTCAATGGCGATGCTCTATGCCATGCTCACCAGCAGTTAACCTCATCCTCTGATTCAGTACAACAGTTTCGTTCTAACATTGCTAGCAAACTGTGGAGTGCGAGTTTTTTAAAGCGATCGGTACTTATCTTGCTGCTTAACGAATTAGACAGCGGGCAGCAAATTGCTTACTTAGAGCGGTGTTGGACAGCCGATTCATCAAAAACAGCCAAGCCTGCCAGTTTCTGGCGATCTGTCTGGCGGCTGTTGCGGTAATCAAACGCAGGAGAGGGGGAATGGGTAATTGGGTTAATCTCTCCCTATTCTCTGTTCCCATTCACCAATTCATACGCCATTCGATTCGTTTGTTCAATCAATCGATCGAGGTCTACCGTGATCAAGTGCCCTTGATCAACGACACGCCTGCCATTGATAAAACTGTAGTCTACGCGATCGACATGGCAGAAAATTAAAGCTGCCACCGGATCATGCCAAGCGCCGGCAAACTGGGGGCGATCGAGGTTAATTGCAATAAAATCAGCCGACATACCGGGTGCGATCGCTCCAATATCATCCCGCCCCAAGACTCGCGCTCCTCCTAGCGTGGCGATGTCCAGAATTTGCCGGGCCGTCATGGCTGACGCATCGCACTCACGCACCCGCGCTAACAGAAACGCTAAGCGAGCTTCCTGAAACAAATTGCCCGTGTCATTCGAGGCCGATCCATCGACGCCCAGCCCCACGGGCACACCCTGATTCAGCATCTTACGAATGGGAGCAATGCCGCTGGCCAACCTCGTGTTGCTGCATGGGCAATGGGCTACCCCTGTTCCCGTTTTGCCAAACTTAGCAATGGCAGCTTCATCGAGTTGTACACAGTGGGCGTGCCAAACATCGGTGCCTAGCCACCCCACCGACTCGGCATATGCTCCGGGCAATAAACCAAATGTTGCCAAACTATAGTCCACATCGGATTGATTTTCAGCTAAGTGCGTATGTAATCGCACTCCCGGATACGATCGCGCCAAGGCTGCCGATTGCCGCATCAAATCCGGCGAGACAGAGAAAGGGGAGCAGGGCGCTAGGGTGATTCGCAGCATCGAGTGGCGAGTATTGTCGTGATACTGCTCAATCAGACGTTGCGAGTCGTCGAGGATTTTGGCCTCTGATTCGACAAGAGTGTCTGGTGGTAACCCTCCCTGACGTTCACCCACACTCATGCTGCCTCGACTGGCATGAAACCGTAGCCCGATCGCGGCAATGGCATGAATTTCATCATCTAATGTGCAATCGTTCGGAAAAATATATAGATGATCGCTAGCTGTGGTGCAACCAGAGAGCATTAACTCAGCAGCGGCCATTTGCGCACTGACTGCAATGGCTTTGGGTGTCAGGTTTTGCCAAATTGGGTAGAGGGTTTTCAGCCAGGTAAATAATGTACCATCTTGGGCAGCTGGCATCACCCGTGTCAGACATTGGTAGAAGTGATGATGAGTGTTGACCAAGCCTGGCAGTACAAGGTGGCGATCGTGCAAATCCAACACTTCATCGGCCGTGGCAGGTAGCTCTGCGGTGGTTCCCACTTGCTCGATCACCTGATCACGCACCCAGATCGCCCCATGACGAATTTCGCGGCGCTGGGCATCTTGTGTCACCAGAGTATGAATATTTTTAACCAGAAGCGTAGGCATTAGCGATAGAATCTAAAGTTTGATGAAGAGGCTGAAAGGCTTGGATGATTGAAAACTTGATTGGCGCCTGAAAAACTAACCAAACAAAGTCAAACGCTGCCAGACTTTTATTGCACAACTGTTATCGGCAAACGGTAGCTTAAACTACGTAAAAATCGGCACTCAATCTAAAACAACTAACTGATGCATTATTCGATTGATTGTGAACAAAGATCAAACTAAATTATGAACCATGAAGGTAAAGCGTTTGAATACACAGGTGAATCAGCAATTGCCCATCATTGGAATTACGACGTATCACCGCAACGAACTAGGGGATTTCCACTTACCAGGAGCTTACATTGAAGCTGTCGAGCATGCTAATGGTATTCCTGTGTTATTACCACCCACTTCAGGAGATTTGCGATCCTTGCTCGATCGCTTGGATAGTTTGATCTTCTCTGGTGGCGGTGACATTGATCCCGCACTTTACAACAGTCCTGGACATCCCAGTATTTATTTAGTTGATCCGGAACGAGATAGATTTGAACTGGCGCTGGCAAGGGTAGCACTTACGCTGGACCTTCCCATACTTGGCATCTGTCGCGGCATGCAACTGCTCAATGTTGCCACAGGAGGAGATTTAATTTCTCATGTGCCTGAGCAGTATGGCGATCGCCAATTTTAGGTGTACAAATCCTGAATCAGGCAAAGAACAAAAAAGTAATGGAAAGCAATAAATTGCATTGACTAACAGATATCACGGAAAGGAATAATTAAGACAAAAGGCGATCGGTTTCTCTAGCTTCTCTAGGGATGAGCTTGTTCCATAACGATGAACCGATCGCCTTTTGATTTAAGGAAGTGTGATAAATTCGCTAGCACTGGTTGATACAGATCCACGAACCAGCGCTGTAGCGGCTTGTAAAGCTGCCAACCGCTCGTCCATTACCCGCTCAGGTGGAACCAGATCCAACACCTTGAGTTGCTTCAAGCGCTTCTGGGTTTGACCGGGAGCACAGACAATAAATACTGGACGCTCTTTGCTAACTGCCTCTTTCACCACATTTTCAACCGCTAGGGAGGCGGTCACACCCAGCAGTGGTACATCTGTGAGATCGACAATCAAGACATCTGAGTCTTTCATCGCCGATTGTTCGCGAGCGATCGCTTTGGCGACTCCAAAAATCATTGGTCCGCTGAGGTGGAACAACAGCACTCGACCATTGGCTTCATCAAGCAACAGTTTTTCTTCACTGCTCAGTTGAATTTTGTCGTCCACATCCGTGATCGTTTTGACCGATTGGGATTGCAGTTTAGACAACCGCTCGATTGTAAGAATGTTGGCAATGAAGACACCCACACCCACCGCAACAATCAAGTCCACTAGAACCGTCAACAGCATAACGCCGTACATGATCAACGTGCCCTTGAGGGAAACATGGTGAGCACGTTTGAGGAAACTCCAGTCGAGAATATCAATCCCCACCTTGAGGGCAATTCCAGCTAACACTGCCATTGGAATCGATTGCGTTAGCGGAGCCGCCCACAATACAACCACTAATAAAATGAGCGCGCGCGTTAATCCTGACAGAGCCGACTTCGCACCCGTTTGAATATTGACCACCGTTCCCATTGTGGCTCCGGCTCCGGGCAATCCACCACAGAGACCCGAAACCAAGTTGCCAATCCCCTGTCCAATTAACTCTTTATCAGACTGGTGTTGTGTGCGCGTTAAACTATCAGCAATAACGGCTGTTAACAATGTATCAATACAGCCCAACAAGCCCAGCATTGCCCCATCAATCAGCATTCGTGTCATTTCCGACGCTGTAAACACAGGTAGCTGAATCGTGGGCAACCCCATGGGAATCTCACCGATCCGACGAATCTCAACATTAGAGAATAGGGTCAGCGACACAATCGTTCCCACAATCAGCGCCAAAAGTTGAGGCGGTATCAAGCGCTTGAACTTGGACGGCATTAAGAAAATAATGGCAAGCGTCAACACGCCCAGAGACGTTTCCACTGGATTCATGTTGGCGACTAATTGGGGCAGCGCTTGCAGAGTGCCCAACACACCGCCCTTAGGAGCCGCTTGTCCCAGAAATGGCGCAATTTGCAGGATAATTAGAATGATACCGATGCCCGACATGAAGCCCGAAATGACACTGTAGGGCATCAGGGTAATGTATTTACCCAGTCGGAACACCCCAAACAAAATCTGAAAAACTCCCGCTAACATGACCACAGTAAAAGCCATAGCTAGCCCATGGTCTTGATTGGCAGCCGTCAAACTGGCGACCACGGCTGTCATCACCACGGTCATCGGACCGGTGGGTTCAGAGATTAATGTGGGGGTCCCACCAAACAGGGCCGCAAAAAATCCAACACAAACGGCTCCGTACAGTCCAGCCACAGGGCCAGCACCCGAAGCCACACCAAAAGCTAGAGCGAGGGGTAAAGAGACGATCGCCGCTGTAATCCCTCCAAATAAGTCACCTTGTAGATTTCTAAAATGAATGCGATTGGTTAGTTGCATGATTCGGTGAATGAGCTATGAAAGCAAATAAAGGAAGCGATTATGTAATAAAGTGGGTTTCTATAGATTTTAATCTATTAATACTCAAATTAAAATCTAGAAAAATCTATGATTAAGATTAAAATAACATAAACCTTGTGATAAAACTCGATTAATTGATTAGCAATTCCAATGACTTTCTGTGCAATTTGCTTATGGATAACTGAGTGAAATGGAACCAAAGGCACAACGCCGTATCTTGGCAAGTAGAATAGCGAGCCATCAGCTTATCGATGACGAGTCAAATGCTTGCACTACGAATTTCCGTTGAAGGTAGTTACGGTTAACTGTCGGGCAGACCTTGGCTTAAAACCAGATGATCGGGGGCTAGATCGGTTGCGGGAGGTGCAACCGCATCATCAGCAGGCAGGGGGATTTCAGCCAGCACAGGCGCGTTTTCCTGATAGATCGCCAAGTCAAACCAGAAGGTTGTGCCGACCCCTACCTCACTGACCAGATGAACTTCGCTGTGATGCTTTTCGATAATATTGCGTACGATCGACAATCCTAGTCCCGTTCCTTCCAGCGTATGCACACGGTTTTCGACTCGGAAAAAGCGATCGAAAATGGCCTGTTGATCTTCAGGATCAATGCCAATGCCAGTATCAGCAACTTCAATGCGCACATGGGTGACGGGTTGATGATAGCCAGCAGGGTCAAGCAAGTAGGCACGAATGGCAACTCGACCGCCCGCAGGCGTAAACTTCAAGCCATTGCCCACCAAATTAGAAAACACTTGCAGTAGCAGATCATAGTTACCCAACACTGGCGGTAAGTCTGGTTCAATATCTTGAATCAGTTCAATGCCTTTGTCACGAGCGTTGAGTTGATGAGTGCGCAACGTTTGCTCGATCGGCTGAACAATTTCAACTGCTTCAAAATGATAGCGCTTGTTCGACTCTAACCGAGATAAATCTAAGACATCATTCACCAATCGCGTGAGGCGATCGGTTTCACGATTGGCTGTTTCCAAGAACTCGCGCCGTTCTAGTTCACTCAGGCTATCACCATATTCATGTAACGTTTCAATAAATGATTTGATATTGAACAGAGGTGTTCGCAATTCGTGCGACACGTTACTGATAAATTGACTCTTGGCTTCGTTCAGTTCTACTTCGCGGGTAATATCTTGAACGGTAATCGCAATGCCCCGTACATTTTCCCGATGTTGGTCTAAGACTGTGTTCAGTAGCAGTCGAACAGTTCGGTTACTGGGATCAGGGAGAGTCAAGCGAAATTCAGCCCCTTCGCGCAGTTCTGCAGGCGGATCGCCAGACGCAAGCTGATACAACGGCCGTGTTAATTCCACCTTGACACTATCTGGCAAGTGATGCAGTACATTTTCGCCTAACAGGTGCTCGTTTTCGTCCCAAGCAAAAATCCGTTGTGCGGTGGGGTTCACCAAGATTACCCGCATATGTGTGTCTAGTAACACCGCTCCATCGGCGATCGTTGAAACTAGAGTTTCCAGCTTGGCTTTTTCGGCCGTCAATTCTTCAATATTTTGTTCTTCATAGCGTTCCAATCGCTCGGCCATTTCGTTGAAATTGAGAATTAACTCGCCCAATTCACCCCGCACGGGGAGATCAATGCGCTGCTTGAAGTTACCGGCTGCAATATTTTTGACGCCTTGCAACAATTCCTTGATGGGTTTGGTGATGATTAGGGCATTAAACACGGCTCCCAGAATTACCATGACCCAAATTGAGATGAACACAGCGATCGTCACGTCTCGCGTGAGGTGGGACGATGTTACTACCGTTGGATTTGGGTTAATGCCCAACGCTAACACGCCCAAATGTTCCCCATTGTAAATCAGGGGGATGAACACATCGGTGACTTCTCCATCCGGCGTAATATGTTGCCGCACCATGGGTTCTTCTTGGTTCTCGGCATAGTTCTCGGGAAGTTGCATCCGCCGCCGAATTGTCAACGAATTCTGTACTTCGGACTCTGAGAAAGGGATGCCAAAGAAAATTTCTCCATCGTTGTCGGCATAGAGCATGTAGCGAACGCTGGAGGTGCTGCTGTAGAAACTGTGGGAAAACCGAGCCAGTTCAGTGCGATTGTTTTCTCCTACCAACGGAGCTACATTGGCTGCCAACAGCAAGCCCAAATCGCGACCGAAGCGTGTATCATTAAGGCGAGCATCTTGCTGAATGGTATTCACTGCCCAGAAGGTGAGACCACTCATCAGCAATGAGACAACCAGAGTGGCGGCTGCCATCAAGCGGGTCTGGAGAGTGAACTCTGACCACCATCGGGCAATGATGTCTCTAATTTGGTTCAGCAAGTTTAACAAAGCAACCAAGCACCTAAGAATTAAATGGCTTTAACAACTTTCGTTGAACACAGTTCCACTAAATCTCTCTATTTTACAATTCGAGTCTAAGTATTTACTACTGCTCTCGATCGCAACCTTGGATTTATTCTATCGGTATTGCGGCATTGACGCCTCGTGAAAGATTCCCAGATCTCCACTTCAAGGCTTGGTCCGCTGAGTGAACCAAGCTCAACCCTGCTCTAATGTCTCTTCAGCCATTCAATAGATAGAGTGGTACGCAATCTAGTTCTAAGGGAAACAATAACAATTCAGTTTAGTTACCAGCAGGATTGTAACCCTACCCTATTCGATCGCTCGATGCCCAATATCTCGACGGTAATACATGCCCTCAAATTCAATGGTTTCCACCGCTGCATAAGCTTGAGCAATCGCTGCCTTAAAGTCTTCGCCCACAGCCGTTACATTGAGAACTCGCCCCCCATCGGTGACCAACTGGTTTTGCTTGAGCTTTGTACCCGCATGAAACACGATCGCTCCAGTTGCTTCAGCTTGGGCAATACCTCGCAGTGGCAAGCCTTTCTGATATTTTTCCGGATAGCCCTTAGCCGCAATCACCACACAAGCCGCAACGCCCGGTTTCCAACTTAACGGTGGAAATTCATCCAATCGTTGCTGCACACAGGCCAGCATTAGCGCATCCAGTGGTGTGTCAAGCAAGGGAAGCACAGCCTGAGTTTCAGGATCACCAAACCGGCAGTTAAATTCGATCACCTTCGGATCACCCGCGGGTGTAATCATCAATCCGGCATAGAGCACTCCGCGATAATCAATTTCCTGCTGCCGGAGTGCGGCGATCGTCGGCTCCAAGATCTCTTGCTGAATCCGCGCCATTAGGGCAGGGGTCACAATGGGAGCAGGTGCATACGCTCCCATACCGCCTGTGTTGGGGCCGGTATCACCATCGCCAATCCGCTTGTGATCCTGAGCGGGCAGCAGCGGTCGAATGGTTTTACCATCTGTGACGGCCAAAATCGACGCTTCTTGTCCGCTGAGGTATTCTTCTACAACCACCGTATAGCCTGCTTCACCAAATTGCCCTGCAAAGGACGCTTCGATGGCCGCAATGGCGTCAGACTCAGTTTCAGCGACGGTGACACCCTTACCCGCCGCTAAGCCGTCTGCCTTGACAACGATCGGCGCTCCCTGCGCTTTTACATACGCGATGGCCGCCGCTGCATCTGTAAATACCGCTGCTGCCGCCGTTGGAATGTTGGCTTGCTTCATCAACGCTTTAGACCAGGCCTTACTAGCTTCAACTTGCGCACCAGCTTGGCTGGGGCCAAACACCATCAACCCCTGTTGCTGTAGATAGTCTGTGATACCAGCCGCTAGGGGCACTTCTGGTCCGATAACAATCAACGCCACATTGTTGACCAAGGCAAACCGACCAATGCCCTCAAAGTCGCTAACGTTCAATGCCAAATTCCGACACCGCTCTAGCCTAGCTGTTCCACCATTGCCAGGAATACAGAAGACTTCTTGTACTCGTGGAGACTGTAGCAGTTTCCAGGCAAGGGCATGTTCGCGCCCTCCACTGCCGACAACCAAAACTTTCACGCTTTACTCACCCTTGGATAACGTTCTAATTGCTTAACGAAAGTTCAACTCATTATGTCATACCACTGTCAAAGCCTTGTGCCTCTGTCAAAGTTTTACTCCGCTTTTGGTAGGAACGTTTTTGTATTTTTCGACTCATTCATTTATGGGGTTAAGTCTAGGCGAGCAGCCCCTTGGCAGCCGTATTCTAGCGGTTAAACTGTAGAAGGCAAATTTGCCCGATCGCCTGACAACTGGCAACCTATGACAAAGAAAAATTCGTCAAGAACCAAGATTTAATCTGTAGCTTGTTACTCCCTATTTCTCATACCAACTCTTTGTCATGCTGCATCGCATTCACCCAACGCCTGCGCCTCCTCTCCTTGTTAAGGGGAGGTTAGGAGGGGTCAGTATACGGTGCAACCAGATAGAGCATGGGTATCAGCACCTTTCTATTTCTACTTCCATTCAAGAACTGTCAAGACATTGAGCTATGAGCTTCTCCATACATGAGTCAAAAAAATACTCCCTGCCGTTTCCAATTTTATTTTTAGCTGTTTTACCGATTTTTCTACCCATCTTCCTCGTGTTTCCAGCAGTGGCTCAAGGAGAGAGTGCTACCGAGGAGCCAGCGGCCATACCCGAATTGCCAACCGTACCATCTACCTTTCCCGAACCGCCCTCGGAGGCAGACATTGAGGCAGGAGCCACGGTCAACCCGTTGGAGTTGAATCAACCTGATCCGCTGTTACCAACCCT
Source organism: Thermocoleostomius sinensis A174 (assembly GCF_026802175.1). Classification (NCBI taxonomy): domain Bacteria; kingdom Bacillati; phylum Cyanobacteriota; class Cyanophyceae; order Oculatellales; family Oculatellaceae; genus Thermocoleostomius; species Thermocoleostomius sinensis. The sequence goes on from NZ_CP113797.1 coordinate 2,259,055, forward strand.
AGCCGTCGATCGCCCCTTGAGTCCGCAAGAACGCAGCATTCTAGATACGTCCTTGGATGAGTTGAATCGCCAAGCTCAAGCGCAGCTTCAGTCGGGAGATTTAGCAGGGGCCTTGCAAACCTGGACACGAGAACTGCGGCTACGGCGCTTTTTGGGTCCAGCCGAGGAGGTGGAGTCGCTGAGCCGGGTGGGAGAAGTGGCCTGGCGCGAAAATCAAGTCACAGAAGTCCGGTTCATTACCCAGCGGTTGCAGGAGATTGAGCAAGAGATCGAGACCCGATCGCCTGTTGACTATGATTTACTGCTGCAAATTGCTCAGGCCTATCAAACGCTGCGGGCACGGGATCAAGCCGTGGAATTATATACGCAACTGTTGCAGCAAGCTAGGCAAGAGCAAAACGTCGATCGCGAGCAACAAATTTTGGTAGCACTGGGCAGCATTCACCTCGCTTGGTTTGACTTTGCCAATGCGGCCACTGCTTACGAGCAACTGCTGACGCTGGCCCAATCTCGCAATGATGCCGCTACCACCATCGAAGCGCTGACTCAGCTATCGCGCATCTATCAAGATAACAATCAGCCTGAGCAGGCGATCGCGGTGCAGCAACAGTTGGTGGAAATCTACCAGCGGCAGCAGCGGTACGATCGCATTACCGAATTGAAGCAATCGATTGGTGATAACTATGTCGCCCTCAACCGCCCAGATTTAGCCGCCCCCAATTATCAGGAAGCCTTTGCTGTAGCGCGATCGGCACAGCAGTACGCTTATGCTGGAGATGCTTTGCAACGGTTGGCAAATCTCTACGTGACCTTAGAGCGGTTTCAAGATGCCTTAACGGTCTATCAACTGCTGCTGGATGTGCGACAACAGTCCTATGACACCCTCGGCATGATGAACACCTATGACCAAATTGGGCAACTACACCAAACGATGGGTAACGAGGCACAGGCGATCGCGGCGTTTCAACAGGGTTTACAGCTAGCTCAGCAGTTAAATTACAAAGTGAGTTACTTCAATACGCGCCTTCAAGAACTGGGGAGGCAGTAATAGCACCTATCCGCGCCACATTCTTCGCCCCAAATTTTGAGGCTACGGCTTCGTCCCGATCAACTTCACCCACTGAGGCAGCCGTTTTACCTGATTTGGCAGCGATGGATGAAGCATCGTAGCTTCAGATGAAGTGCGAGCAGTCGTTAACAGTTTCAAATTCACAATTAAATATAGGCATACAGTAATTGTGATGGCTTGGCTCAGCTTAGTCAGCATTTTTCTCATCCTCACGCATAACGCTATTGTGAGGAACACCCTACTTGATGGCATCCGAAATTTATCGAGACTCATTCGCTGAAGTCGGCGATCCGCTCTCAGGTTTTTTACGCAATTCATCCCATTGCTGAACCAATCCAGCCAACCCAAATCGCCCTTGCAGGATTGAGCATCCCTCGATACCTTGAAAGAAAGCCAAATTAAAAGAGCTATTTTCTAATTGTTTTTTTAGCGTCGCTATTCTATGCTTTCTATGCCTGATTACGGTTTAAATTCATCGATCGCCCCTATCAGTGTTGAGGAGCTAGCTAACCGTTTGGCTGATTCCTCAGCACCGCTACAGTTAATTGACGTGCGCGAACCCGCAGAACTGGCGATCGCCAAAATCGAAGGATTTATTAATCTACCCTTGAGTCAATATAAACACTGGGCTGAGCAAGTTCCTATGCAGTTTGATCTGCATACAGAAACGATCGTCCTTTGCCATCATGGCGTTCGATCAGCCCATATGTGCGATTGGCTACAGCAGCAAGGATTTACGCACGTAAAGAATGTAATGGGAGGCATCGAAGCCTATGCCATCAAGGTTGACCCTACGATCCCGCGCTACTAATTTTTTAGATGTCTAGTTAATTTAGTTGAAAAAGTAACGGGTCAGATTGAGACAGCCTGATTAAGTTATCGTTATATTACAGTTAACTTGACCTCGATTGATCTGGTGATTGATCTGGCGGGTTGATTGATCAGCCTTCTTCTCCATACCTTATAACGTCAATCTATAACGTCAATCGTTTAGCCAAGCAGTTCAGCCTAACTATTTGCGCCATGTCCATCCGAGTGAAGCTCAGTCCGCGACAGCAACAGGTTCTGGGAGCGACGGTTCGCCACTACATTGCAACGGCTAGGCCAGTAGGGTCTGAGGCGCTGGTCGATGAATTTTACCCCCGCGTTAGCTCTGCTACGATTCGCAATGCCATGGGATATTTGGAAAAAGCGGGGCTTTTGTATCAACCACACACCTCGGCAGGGCGAGTTCCGTCTGATTCAGGTTATCGAGTGTATGTTGATCACCTAATCACACCCTCGGAATCGCTTTCTCGACAGGTCGATCAACTGCTATCTACTCAGTTGAATCCAGAAGAACTCCGTATTGAAGCCCTATTGCGCGGAGCGGCTCAGATTCTGTCTACCCTCAGTGGCTATATTGCCCTAGTGACGATGCCACAAACGGGAGCGGCGCAACTTCGCCATCTTCAACTTGTACAAATTGATTCGGCTCAAGCCATGCTGATTGTGGTGCTGGATTCCTATGAAACCCAGTCTACGTTGATGGCCTTGCCTACTGGTCAAGATGGAACAACAGACCCAGAGCACCTCGATCGGGAACTGCAAATTCTTACTAATTTTCTCAATGCTCAATTGCGAGGTCGATCGCTTCAAGAAATTGCCTCGTTGGATTGGAGCGAACTTGGACGAACGTTCGATCGCTATAGTAATTTAGTGCGTGCGTCCCTTGCCGAATTGAACCGTCGCAGTCAACTGGCTATCTCAACTCAAATCTTGATTAACGGTGTCGCCGAAGTGTTGCGCCGTCAGCCGGAATTTTCAGAAATTCAGCAGGTTCAAACAATTCTCCAACTGTTGGAATCAGAACAAGATCAACTGTGGTCATTGATCTTTGAATCGGCTGAGTTGGACAACACAGGCAAGCGCGTTACGGTTCGCATTGGCGCAGAAAATCCCCTCGAACCGATTCGCAGTTGTGCATTGGTGACAGCAACCTATCAGCGAGGGTCGGTGGCAGTAGGCAGTGTGGGTATTTTGGGGCCAACACGCATGGTGTATGAAGATGCGATCGCAATGGTAGAAGCGGCAGCGAACTACTTGTCGGATGCCATGAATCAATCGCTAAATTAAATAATCGCTAAATTAAATAAAGATAGACGCCTTCTAGTACACCCTTTTGTAGAGGTCACATTCACGCATGGATATCAGTGCAGCCTTGCCCACCTTTGTGGTCACGCTTCGCGAAGGAGTTGAAGCGGCGTTAGTGGTTGGCATTGTCTTGGCTTACCTCAACAAAGCAGAGCAAACTCGGCTTAATCCTTGGGTGTATGGAGGAATTGCAGTCGGTGTTGCAACCAGTGTGCTTGTCGGTATTGTGTTTAACGGCGTACTGTTGGCCCTGGAAACCTCCGATCGCCCGTATGCGCCTGTGATTAAGCAGTTCATGGAAGCGGGATTTGGGGGAGTGGCGATTCTGCTGCTCAGTTGGATGCTGGTTTGGATGACACAGCAAGCCCGATCGATGAAGGCAACCGTAGAAGGCGCAATCACAGTTGCGCTCAATCAATCGACTCGGGCCGGCTGGGCAGTGTTTGGACTAGTGACAATCGCAGTATTACGAGAAGGGTTTGAAACGGTAGTCTTTATTGCCGCCCAAATTCAGCAAGGGTGGATTCCGGCGATCGGTGCACTGGCAGGTTTAGTGGGCGCAGTCATCATTGGCGTATTACTCTTTCGCTTAGGCGTCAAAATCAATCTGCGCCGTTTCTTTCAAGTCATGGGTATATTGCTGTTGTTAATTGTTTCAGGTTTGGTCGTCGGCGCTTTGCGGTATTTGGATCATGGCGTTGCCCTGCTATCTCAAATTAATCCAAACTATGCCGCACTTTGTCCCAGCACTGACTCCTGCATCTTAGGTCCCTTAGTCTGGGATACCAGTGGTATTTTGCCCGATCGTCAGTTTCCTGGTGTTTTGCTCAAAGCCTTGTTCGGATACACCCAGCGATTGTATTTAGTGCAGGCGATCGGCTATCTCATCTTTTTGCTAACGGTGGGCGGGCTATATGTTCAGACCCTCACAGGTTGGAACCTGTCACCCTCACGCCCAGACGGGTTCCCCCAACCAGACAAGTAGAAACAGGCAAAGGTGCAGCGCAAGTTAAAGACTAGATATTTTATTTATAAACACAAGATCAAGATCAACTAACTACCCAATACAAATGGGCGAGATGCTGTCCCGCCCGTTGTTGTAATCCTGAGTAAAGATGCGGTAGAAATGCAGTGAATCAGCCGTCGTCTAAACTTTACTAACGGTAGAATTACTGGGCAAGTATCCTAATTCTCTGAGCGCACTAATCACCTTTGTCGTGCTTTCTTCTAGCGTTTCAAGATCTGTTCGGCATTCCACTTCTGGAGTGAGGGGCGGCTCATATGGATCATCAATACCGGTAAATTGCTTGATTTCTCCGGCCCGTGCCTTTTTATATAATCCTTTTACATCTCGTTCTTCACAGACAGACAGAGGCGCGTTCACATAGACTTCAACAAAATCGCCAATGCGGGCGCGGACCTCGTCACGAATATCGCGATAGGGAGAAATAGCAGAGACCAACACAATCACTTCATTGCGGGTTAGCAGATGAGCGACAAACCCGATGCGACGAATGTTTTCGTCCCGATCGGCCTTGCTGAATCCTAAGCCTTTCGTCAAGTTTTCTCGCACCACATCTCCGTCTAGAACTTCCAACTTATATCCTTGGGCGCGTAATTCTTGTTCGACTGCCATTCTGATCGTGGTTTTGCCAGCACCGCTTAAACCTGTGAACCATACGGTTACGCCACGTTGCGTTTTGTTCATAGTTGCTCTCTGCGTACTTATAAATTGGGACAACGAAAATAAGGACAACGAAGGAGTTATAAACTGTGGATGCTTGCCAAAAACCTCCTCAAGTTGTTCCAAATCAACTAGACTCGCAAAGAATCAAGACCCTATCAGTTCTGAAAGGGTAGCTGAATTAGACCTCACTTTGGAGTTCGGGCCGCTCCAGACCTATTATGGAAGTATCCGGAGAATTGTTGCTCACTCTATCAAAGTTTCAACAGCCCGACCGGTTGGATTGAAGTCACTTTATCAAAGTTTTAAGACTATTGCGAAGATTTACGGAGAAAAAACAAGAAATTTACACCCACCGAACTCAAGCAGACCCAGTAGACCATAGGCTTTGCAGCGCAGAGAGGTTGCCATGACCAAACGACGATCGACCAATTTAAACACAGCGAATCAAAAATCCGCAGACGCTACTGAAACAGGGCAACCGGGGAATAGCCCGCAAGCATCCAGCAAAGCATCTAAACCCGTCGTAGAACGACTTGCCAAGGAGCAACCGAACCCAATCGCCACGGAACCGATCGATGTTTCGAGTTCACCCATAGAAGACGAAATAGATTCGTCAAAACTTCACACATCAAAACTTCAACCATCGGCTGCATCCAAGGCGAACAATAAGATGGAAATGAAGCTCGAGAAAAAATCAGACCTTCAGTTAGAATCCCAGCCAGAGAAACAAACGGATGCGAAGTCGGACACCCCCACGACGGAGCTAGAAGTGACGATCGCTGAATTAAAAGCGCACTTGATCAGCGTGCAACAAACCGCCGCTCGACGAGAAACCGAACTGCAAGAACAAGTCGCTCGACTGCAAGCAGACTTGCAAACCAAACAAACGCAAATCAGCCAGCTTCAAGCGGAGTTAGACCAAACCCACCACCTCAAAGCAGAATTGGAAGACGCCAAGAAAATGATTTTGCAACTTTCGCAAATGAATGCTCAACCAGCTCCACCAGTTCCGTTACCCAAAAAACAACCCGCTGAACCTGAATTTTCTACAACGTCTCAGCCTGTCCGCTCTCAGCCTCTATCTTCAACCGCACCTCCTGCTAGGGAGTCGCGTCCTGCTTATCCTCTCGTAACGCGGCAGCCGGAACGGCCAGCTATTGCGCGGGGAAGCCTACCAGCCATGTCGTCTGAGCCACCAGAGACCCCATCTGGTCAAGGTAGCAAACTCTCAGATATGGATTTAGGGTGGGTTGATTAAGTTGAGAATCATGGCGATCGGCGGCTGACAGGATTAAGATAGATGAAGAATTAAGCGGTTAATTAATAAAATCTATTTACATGCCCTCAATCTTCACTCCCCTGTCTTCCCGCCGGAATGCTCCAACGATTCATCGCCTTGCTAACGGATTGACCATTGTTGCTGAACAAATTCCCGTTGAAGCCGTTAATTTAAATCTGTGGCTTGGAGTTGGTTCTGCGATTGAAACCGATGACATTAACGGCATGGCTCACTTTCTCGAGCACATGATCTTCAAAGGCACTGCCCGCCTCACCAGTGGTGAATTTGAACAGCGCATCGAACAACGGGGAGCCATTACCAACGCCGCCACTAGCCAAGACTATACCCACTACTACATCACAACCGCGCCTCAAGATTTTGCCGAGCTAGCACCACTACAGATGGAAGTGGTTCTCAACGCTGCGATTCCAGATGCGGCGTTTGAGCGAGAGCGGCTGGTTGTCTTAGAAGAAATTCGCCGTTCTGAGGATAATCCTAGACGCCGAACATTCTATCGATCGATGGAAGCAGCGTTCGATCGGCTGCCCTATCGTCGCCGGGTGTTGGGTCCCGCTTCCGTAATCGAGCATCTTCGCCCCCAACAAATGCGCGACTTTCATGCTACTTGGTACCGCCCTCAGTCCATCACAGCAGCAGTCGTGGGTAACTTGCCCGTTGAACAGATGATTGACATTGTGGCTGAAAGCATGATTTCGTCTCCAGAAAGCGTCGTCAAATCTAGCGATGCTTATTCGCCAGCGTTCCCAGATTCCAATCCAGAACAACCCTTCACCACCATTCAACGTTACACCTATGGCGACCCCAGCTTACAGCAAGCCCGATTAGTCATGCTATGGCGAGTGCCGGGCATGGCAGATTTGCCCCAAACCTATGCACTGGATGCATTGGCAGCTGTTTTGTCTCAAGGGCGTACTTCTCGATTGGTGCGAGATTTGCGAGAAGAACGGGGACTGGTGTCGGGAATTTCTGTCAGCAACATGACTTACATCCACCAGGGTCTGTTCTATATTTCAGCCCAACTTCCCAGCGAAAATTTGGACGCGGTGGAAGCTGCGATCGTTCAGCACATTCAATCTCTGCAAACTACACCCATCCATGAAGCAGAGCTACGACGGGTACAAACGCTGGTTGCCAATCGATACATTTTTGGAAACGAAACGCCTAGCGATCGAGCCAATCTCTATGGCTACTACCAAGCTGTCATGGGAGATTTAACTCCCGCCTTTGACTATCCCGATCGAATTCAACAATTGACGGTAACGGATTTACAAGCCGCTGCACAGTCCTATCTACCCACGACAGCTTATCGCATCATTACGACTAAACCTGAAGCATCCGACAATTGCCATTGAGATGACTGATTGATAAAGACAATCAATTCAGATTGGTCAATATCAATTCAAATCAGGTTCGATCGAATCCAGTTATCCATCTCCTGCTTAGGCTGATTCATTTTGGGTTAGTTCATAGCAAGGCAATTGCGCTGGTCTATCCAAGGTCAGTCGTTCGGAAGAAAAAGACAACTGAGTTGGTTGCAGACCGTCATCCGATCGCTGGTCATCTAGCAACAAACTTTCTGATTGGTGGTTTGCAGGTCGCTGTCCCTCAAAGGCTGGAAGCGTCACCAGTCGCTCTAACTGATGCCAGCTCGAAGCAAACGGCGGAGATGCAAGAGAACAAACCTTCCACCTGCCCTGAACAGACACTCCCAATTGCCGACAGTGCCCGCCCCGTCGTCCCTGCATTTCATAAAATACACAGTGACGACAAGAGGAAATAGTGTGTTTTACATGGCTCATAGCAGGTGGAATTTCCAAAAGCGTTCTTCATCTTTATTCTCATCTGCGGTTTATTAGCAATGATTGGATAAAAATTGCCATCAAATGGTTTACAGCATTGGGTTTTAGCGATCCCAAAGAGAAAAGAATCATTTAGATTCTTTTTATACTCTTGTTAAATTGTGGATACATTTTTGAGAAACATTGTGGATCGACACTATGGCGAATAAACAAGTGATCTTCGCCTAAAACCCAGTGGGGATCAACCGAAAAACTAAGCGATTGCTAGGCCTTTAAAAAAATTGGCTTCCACAGAAATCCGTAAATTTCAAGTTGTAATATCCGTATATTGTTGCTAACTATCCGTGGAATTGCCGATGAGAACTGCACGAGAAATATGAAGATACATGACAAAACATTATGATTCAACATTAAAAATTTACTAATTGAAATTCTGCATTTTTCCCAAAGAAATCCCAAAGAAATAGATAAATCGCAACAGTGGGTGGTAGTTTCAAGCTGAAAACTGACTTTTCAACCATGATCTCAGTCCTCTTTGCTCTGAACGTACTAGTCCTTCATGAACAAGACATCGCACAAACCATCACACTATTCCCAGTCCATCGAGGAAGCTCGTCAGTTACTTAGACAATTTGACTGTCTGAATTCAGGTTTACCTTCAACCACACCAGCATCAATCGATCGACAGCAGCTTCGACAGGCACTTTTACAAGTAGCGTGCCAATCTGAGTATCAATTATTGGGAATTTGCGCAAACAACTTTGCCGAGGCACAACAAGCCCTAGTCAGCTATGCCACGGCACTTGGCTATGTCCTCAATGCAGAGTTAGTGGCGATCGACGGTCCGGTTTATATTAAATTCAATCCTAAATCAGGCGGATGCTATGTTGCCCCCTATGTAGGTAGCCATCGCGGCGTCTTAGTCTCTTGCCAATCAGCCTATGAAACCGATCTCAATGAGATGTACGGCCATTTGCCGTTGGACTTGTTTTTGGACTAAGCTGATCTGGTATCTAGATTCCGAACCATGAAACGCTGGGTAATCATATCGCTGAAAATCTTACCGCCATTACTCAGCGCGATCGTTTTGTTAGGTTGTCAATCGTGCAGTTGGTGGTCGCAGCCTTCAAAACCATCTTTACCGGCGGCCATTGAGGCGCAAGTGGTCAGTGTTCATGATGGTGACACAATGCGCGTTTTGCTCAATGGTGAAGAGGAACGAATTCGCCTTTGTGGGATTGATGCCCCAGAACTAAAGCAACGGCTTGGAGAAGCTAGCCGAGACCATCTTCGATCGCTTGTTAATACTGCCAATCAGCACGTTATAGTAACCATTGTTGACATTGATCGCTATGGTCGTAAAGTAGCAGAAGTTTCCCAGCACAACGGCAAGATTTTGAATGTAGAACAGATTAAAAGTGGAAACGCTTACCTTTATCGGCAATACGCTTCCCGCTGTCCTCACAACCTGCAAATGGAGCAAGCAGAATTCAGTGCTCAACGTTCCCGAATTGGAGTCTGGAAATATCCAAACGCCCTTAAACCTTGGGAGTATCGCAAAAAACAGCGATCGATTGTCTGAACGCAGCGCTCCATCCAGTTTTCTCAGGTTTTCTATCCCACAGCATTCATCCAAATTCCCGACTTCCTATTCTCTATTTCCTCCCCCTGACTTCCTATCTCTGCCGTTCCATCCAGTTCAAACATTGCTGCATCTGCTGTTGCATTATCGTGCGATCGGCATGATAACGTCGTCCATGACCAGGTAGTACCCACTCAAAGGAATAGTTGGCTAACTTATACATCGATTTAATCAGTTCGCTCCAAGAATACCAACAGGCCCGCCGAAAGGCATACAGATGCTGCAATGAATCTGACCAAGCCAGGTGATCTCCCGTGAATAGAAACGTGTTGTTATAAAGCAACACCGTATGACCTTTTGTGTGACCTGGAACTGGAATAATGAGTAGATCTGTTTCTAGCTGCATCGGTTCCAGTCCAAATAATTGAATTTCCACACCCTGAGTATCATAACTGATCTCATCTTGGTGCAAAATTCGATCGCAACCAAAGTGCTGATGAAATCTAGCGTGATCGGCTACATCATCACGATGCGTTAAGTATAGGTAACGAATTCCACCTAATTGTTCAAGGCGTTTGACCAAAGGTGGCGTAAAACGAGGGGAATCGACTAACACATTTCCGTCTGGGCGTTGGATTAAATAACTGGCAGCCCCAAACGAATCTTCGGAGTGGTAGCCACAGTGGTACACCGTTTCAGCGATCGGAATCGGAAAACTGGCCTGCGCTTGCCGAATGTCGGTTGGTTTTTCTACCGTGCCGATTGAAGCAGTAGGACAAGATAAAAGAGCTTGCATGGCTCGCAGACGCGCTTGTTCGTCGTTGGGTTGCTGATAAACGGCTGATTGACTGCCCACCCGTGAATAGATGTCTGGAGCCATCCAACGGCAAGTATCACAATCAATACAAGTTGAATCTACATAAAAGTTGCCGCTTGCATTTTCTAATCGTCGTCGATTTAAAGTTGCCATCGATCGTCCTCTAATCAAGTTTTTCAATATCGTAATGACTACGACTTACTTCTCCATTGTGACGTTGTCAGGCGTGAATGGGGAGAAACAGCCATCTGGAAGTTTGATTGCGGGTAATGAATAGCTAGTCAATGATGAAGAATGCTTAAGCCTCTAGACGGTTCTCATCATTCAATTTGGAAGCTCGTTTGAGATGAAACAAATGGAGCGGTTGCATCAACTTCAGCAGCCTGAAACGGGGCATAAGTCTGTCGCCGATCGCACCGTCGATAGCGTTATTTATGCGATCGAGCCAGTACAAATTCAAGGAAAAACGCAAGGTATATTCATGGTTGCCTACATCACAGCCGATGAACGCTGTTGCAACTGTGTGCTAGAGCATAAATCCTTTGGGATCGTTCGTATCGATCGCCAACGCATCACACAAGCAGTCATCAATTTGGTAGATAATACTAACAAGCACACCCCAATTCATGGAGTTATTGCCTTGGGTTCCGGATTAACCCATGACTCTGTTCGGTTCTGGGTGCGCGACACAGGGAAGGGGATTGATCCAACCGATCAAGAGCGGATTTTTGAACGGTTTGCCCAGGCTACCAAAGGACTCTATCGCTCGGAAGGAACTGGCTTGGGGTTGGACATTGTGCAAGCAATCGTCACGGCGGCTGGCGGCAAGGTACAGCTTGAGAGCCAACTGGGTTGTGGCTCTACCTTTTCGCTGGTACTACCAAGAGTCTTGCCCCAATGAGGACTTCATCGCGATCGATGTTGGTGAGAAAGCTGCGATTCACGCCGATCTATTAAGATGACAACGGTCACCTACAATCTATCATCCAGTTATCGGGGGGCAAAATGGCTAAGGTGTTTGATTGCATCACCGATGAATTGCAACAATTTATTGCCAAACAACACATGTTCTTTGTGGCAACGGCTCCGCTGAGTGCAGCCGGACACGTAAACCTTTCACCCAAAGGATTGGATAGTTTTCGGATTCTTTCCCCTAACCGAGTTGCTTACCTTGATTTGACCGGTAGCGGCAATGAAACATCCGCTCACTTGCATGAAAATGGGCGAATTACGTTTATGTTTTGTGCCTTTCAGGGCAAACCTTTGATTTTGCGACTGTATGGGAAAGGCCAAACGATTCTATCGACCTCCCCCGCGTGGGAAGTGCTGCTGTCACACTTCTCAGATATGCCCGGTATTCGACAACTGGTGGTAGCAGACATCGATCGCGTGCAAACGTCCTGTGGTTCAGGGGTGCCACTCTACGATTATCAAGCTCAGCGCCAAGCCTTGCTGAAATGGGCAGAAACTAAAGGACCTGACGGATTGCAGCAATACCATCAACAGAAGAATTTGATCAGTATTGATGGACTACCAACACCGTTGGGAATGGAAGGTTAGGGAGTAAGAATTGAAGTTATGAGTTATTTCTCTTGTCTGGGTGAAATTTTAAGGATAGGCAATCGATCGCCTCGAAATATCTCTTCAGACGTCTGTCCCATTTCTTGAAGCCAATGGGCAATGGTTCGACTGCTGATTAGTATCAACAACAGAGGAGCCGTGCTCAAACTTAACAAAATTCTAGTGGGCATCTGTACGGGTGACATGAGTTTAATGGCAGAATAATGCAAATAGGTGTATAAAATTGGGTTGTGTGCTGTTTGAACACTAGAGCTACTACTCAAGATTATAAAGACTCTGGATGGTTAAAGGCTTTGGACATCTAAACGGAATTAACTGTTTGACGTGCCATTGTAGGTGATATTTGGGGTGCTATTTAGGATACAGAACAGGTCAACGAATTTTTGTATCGCTCAGTTTAGTGTGTTCAATTTTGGTATCTTTACCGAATTTTCAGTGACCCTGTACGGATAGTGACGAGGCTAGACGAAAAGTATTGTTGTTGCGGTGATTGAAGAATCGTTAAGCAAAAGGGCATATACATCGTTACAATGGCATGGGCCATTTCCTCAAAGTGCGAGTATGCTAGGTGCTCAGAAGTTGGGCGTGCCTGAAACCTTAGCGAAACGAACGCCGGGGTACTGAATGACAAATCCTGTGGAAAAATATCCTCCTTCCAGTTCTGAATCTACCCTACGTCAATGGCTGCATCAAGCGGTTGGCTTGGATGGCTTGCGGTTCAAACTTCAAGTACGTGGCAACAATCTGCATCTTTTGTGTGAAGCCGACCCCAGTCCCGATCGATCGACTGTTCTTCATCGATTGCTGCCTGCACTTCAGCAAACCGATCTAAATTCGTTGCTTCCTGACAATGCCGCATCAATCTATCAAGTACAGGTGTATGGTGGGCAGGCGGGGAATCTTCACCCGGACTGGGCCTTTACGATTTACTTGAATCAGTTAGATGAGCACATCACCCAGCTTCAGCAAGAGCAGCCTGCTATGGCGTCCTCTGTTCCGGCAACGGCTCACTCTTCTGGCCCTGTAATACCTCCTGAAATCACGGGGCTGGCGGTGTCGAATCGCAGCTTGGCTAAACAAGGCAATGAAATGGCGATCGCATCCTACCTAAGCGAGACGCTGAGTGATTTGGGCATTGCGGTGCGAGTCAGTGTCAAGAGCATTGCTTGTCCAATTAATTCCAACGTCTATTCCACAGATATTATCCGTACCGTCTCCACGTCTAAGCGGCTGTGGATTGCTTGCCAGGCTTCCTACAAGCCCGACCCGTCGCTAGTGTGCGACTCTGTGACTCAAAAACTGCGCGACCTTGAAATCGAAGGCTATCGTGATGCTGTCATTCTGTTTCAGGTGGCAGGTGAAACTCAACCCGATTGGCTTTTGCGCGTAGACCTGACGCCACCGAATGAAATGTTGCGCGACTGGGGACGTTGGGGGGATGTAGAAGCGATACAACGGCTGATTAACCAAGCGATCGCCCCCTTTGGCGCTTACGTTTCCACCGCATCGTTAAAGGAATCCAGTCTTCACCTGGTTTGTGCCGTTATTCCCCGTACTCCTGCCGACATCAATCCGGTTCCCGATCGCCAATCCATTCAGCAACAAGTCTTGCCCTTACTAGACTTGCTAGCCCCCCAAGGCATTCATACCGCTACCCTCTATGGACAAGTTCCTTACCAAGCTGCTCCGGCTTGGGTTGATTGGATTGAACTGCCGGCCGCCTCACATCCCGCGTTGGCTGATTCTCCGTTAACGCTAGCTCTTCAGGAAGATTGGAGTGCTGTTGCGTTTTTACTGCACCGCTTGCTAAATCCAGATCTAGATCAGTACCTCCTGACTGGAGGCATTCGGCTGCAACTGCTGCCCAAGCAGGATCTGCTGCACATCATGAGCGAATCAGTAAGGTGCCCAGAGCAACGCTATGTCAGCCAAACGATCGTGCGGTTCTTGAAGCAATTGAAGCTGCCAGATTTGGCAGGGGTGCGCATCTACGGACGCCGCGCTGGGCAAAAGCAGCCGATGTGGAGTTATGGGGCTGATTTTGTTGCAAGAGAGAGAATTATACCGGAGCCTGCTCCCGAATTTGCCGCTAGTGACGCCTATGTCAATGATCTAATTGCTCAGCCGACTGACGCCGTTGTTCGGCCGGAGTTAACACCCGAGATAGTACAGTCTGTCTGGAAATCGGCACGCGAACGTGCTTTGCACTGGCTTCAGCAGGCATTGATGCGAACACAACTCTTGGTTCCTATTAACGATCGCCCGAATTCTCCTGCTCTACCTGGCTCAAGTGCCCAAGGCTATGGAGTGGCGATCGTATGGGGATTGGTAGGAGCGCTGGTCGTTGTGCAAGCAAACTGGCTGCTGGAAAGTCTTCTCCGCCAAAAACCTGCCACGGTTGCCACTCAGCCTACCCAGATGGCTGATGCAGCAACGTCTACCGCTGTGGTGTCTTCTACAACGCCTGTGGAAACTGAAGAACTGTCTGAATTCCCCTTCGCCGATGTCAAACTGCCGCGATCGAGTCCAACAGATAGAACCGCGTTTGATGCCGACAAATTTACCGAATCAACAGGCTCTTCCCAGGCAGCCGCTGAGCAGACAGAAGCGCAGAAGACACCCCCGCCAACCAACTTGCCTTATACCCCTCAAAACCTGGCTGTCAATTTAGCGCTAGCTCAAAGTTTGGAGGCTGAATCGTTTGCGCCAGACTTCAACAGCCGCCAATTTAATGACAAGCTGCAACTTTACTACCGAGTGCTGGAAGAGTTGGGTCCGCCCAATGTGTTAATTGTTGGTAGTTCGCGGGCACTGCGTGGCGTTGATCCAACCGCGTTAGAACAGGCGTTGGCAGACCTAGGACATCGCGATGTGCAAGTCTTCAACTTTGGCATCAATGGGGCAACCGCTCAGGTGATTGATTTGCTATTGCGGCAGTTATTAACGCCAGAGCAATTGCCCGATCTGATCGTGTGGGCTGATGGGGCACGTGCGTTTAACAGCAACGCTATAGATGTGACCTATAACGGAATGACGGCATCGCTTTCCTACCAAGAGTTGGCCCAAGGACGACTGCAATTGCCTCAAGTTGGGATCGCCTCGTCTGGTGCTGAATCTGTGGCACCATCGGCAACGGGTATTAATGTGACGCTGACAGACAGTTACCAAGCCCTCGATCGCTGGCTCAGTCAACAGGTGGCTCAGGTGGTGCGCCCTCATCAAGAACGCGATCGGCTCAAACAATTGATTCAGTACCAGATGGCCCGGGTGCTTCCCGCCACAGAACCTGCCTCTATCCCAAGCGAATTGCTGGCTTCTGATGGCAATTTGGCCTTGTCTAAAACCACCACTGCTTTTCCTTCCCAGTATGAATTTGTCGATGCGGCTGGGTTTCTCTCGTTGGGGGTGCAGTTTAATCCAGCCACCTACTACCAAAAATATGCTCGGGTTTCAGGAGACTACGATCGGGATTATCTAGATTTTCAAATTACTGGCGTCCAAGAACAAGCACTACAAGCTTTGCTGCAATATACCCAACAACAGCAAGTGCCAGTGGTATTCGTTAACTTGCCGATGACCGATGAATATCTAGATGCCACTCGCAGAGGATACGAGCAACAGTTTCAAGCGTACATGATCCGTCTAAGCTTACAGCAGCCAGGACTTTCCTTTCATGATCTCAGCGAAGCCTGGCTAACGAACTATGAGTATTTCTCCGACCCAAGCCATCTAAATCGCTATGGCGCTTATGCCGTTTCCCAGCGGCTGGCCCAAGATCCACGTATTGCCTGGCCACAGTCGGTCAATACAAATAAAGAACCGCTAGACTAGTGAGATTGGATCAAAACTTGGTTTGATCACCTGACTATACTTCTACGATTGCTCTAGCTTCACGACATGACAGATTTTGCTCAATTGTTAACAGAGCGCTCTGAGACGATTACCAATCAGTGGATTGAAGCCGTGAGTAGCGATCGGCAGATTCAATCGACTGAAAACCTTTCTCGAACTGCCATTCGCGATCACATTCCGCACGTACTCAAGGCCTTGGCCACTGTATTGTCTCACAAACAAGACAGCGACATCGCGACCATTGCTCAAGCGAGTCTACAGCACGGCACCTTGCGCGCCGAACAAGGATTTGATCCAGCCGAAATTACGCGAGAGTATCATCTTCTGCGCTCCACAATATTGAGTACCTTGCGAACGGACCTGCTACAGGGTACGCCAGAAGAACTGTTTCGAGCCATGTCGTTGATTAATGCAGTCGTTGATACGGCGATCGCCCAATGCTTCAAAAGCTACATGCAAGAGCGCTTGCGAGAACTAGAACAGCTTCAAAATCAACTAACCCTAACTAATCAAGAATTAAATCGGTTGATTCGAGCCAGTCAAGAAAATCTGGCTATGTTGGCCCATGAACTGAAAACGCCGCTGAACTCAATTATTGGCTACTCTGACTTATTTTTGCGGCAACAGCGCCAGTCAGAAATGCGAGATACAGTTGCCAGTTTAGAGCACATCGAGCGAGTGTTGCGGAACGGTCGTAAACTGTTGCGTTTAATTAACGATGTGCTGGAACTGTCTCGCTGCGATGCAGGTAGGATGACGCTGCAACTTGCTGAGACAGATGTAGATGCAATCATTGCATCTGTCCTGGAAACTGTGCATCCCCTAGCTGATTCGCGTGGGTTAGAGCTTGTGATGGACTGCAACTTGGCACCCAAACAAGTGACTGTTGATTCGCTGCGACTACAACAAATTCTCACCAACCTAGTGAGCAACGCGATTCGCTACACTGTTACAGGTAGCGTAACTATCTATGCTCGCTCGATTGGCTCTAGTGAGTGGGAAGTTTCGGTAACAGACACAGGTATTGGCATTCCTCCTGATGATCAAACTCGCATCTTTGATCCATTCGTACAACTGCGTTCTTCAGAATCTCTGGTTGCATCAGACGGCACAGGATTGGGCTTGGCGATCGTTGCTCGGTTGGTGAACCTAATGCAAGGTAGGATTAGCCTAACATCTCAAGTTGGCATTGGCACCACGGTCACTGTTGTCTTACCCATTGAAGTACGGCAACCAGAAGACGCAACTGCCTCAACGGTATAGTAATACCTGAAGTTAAGATTGTGACTACTTGCTCTATATCCGCGCTCTGTGTCCACAAATTGAGGAAAAATCCTCGCCCATGTTGATAGAGGGATTGAGGGTGAGGGTTGCTGATCTGGAATTAGACAGTCCCAGGTCAAGTCCTGTCATCAGCTTTCAGACACTAATGTTCGTATTAATGTGAAGGCTCTAGATTCCGTTTTTTGTTATCAAAATTTTTGTTGTCAAAGTATATACCCTCAGCTAGAGACTAGCTGAGGGCAGCTTTCGATATAGAGTTTGGGCTATAGGGGGTTCAATGTATTACTACTTACTTTATCTGTATTTTGCTTCTATTCCATCAAGAAATCATGAAGCAAGCTAGAAAAAGAGTAAAATCTACCACAAGATGGATGGACTACAATCGATTTTCTCCCTATAGCGTCTTAAAAAGATTGTAACCACAGCAATTGAATGCTCCCTACATCCCCGCTTTGACTGGGACGTTTGCCGTGCAATAGATTCGTTCAACCACTTGAGCCAAGCGCTGCATAGCCGTAGCAAGCTCCTCATCCGTGGCAGTGAGGCTAATGCGCAAGCACTGACGAGTGTGGTCCCAGTCCTCCTGCAATCCGGGGAAAAAAGCACTACCCGGAACCGGAATTACCCCGACTTGCTTCAAACTCTGATACAACTCCCAGTCAGTAATGGGCAACTCGTCTAGCCACAGCCAAGCAAAAATTGCGCCTTCGCCCCGGTGGAGATACCAGGGTAAATCTGTGGGCATGGCAGCCTCCAGAGCGGTTTCCAGAACGGTGAACTTAGCTTGGTAATAAAGGCGAATCACTTGCGTGGAAATGTCCGCTAACGCACCCGATCGAATAGCTCGAGCGGCGATCGCTTGTCCATAGCGGGACGAGTGAATGCACAGATTGGTCTGAAAAGCCTCCAGCACTTGAATGATTCGTTCATCGCCAATGGCAATTCCTAAGCGTTCACCGGGCAATCCCGCTTTCGATAAGCTCATGCAATGGACGATATTGCTGCCAAACACGGGCGTCATTGGGGTAAAATTGAGGGCTGGGAACGGCGGAGCGTAGGCTGAATCCACTAGCACGGGTACGTTGTAGCGATTAGACAGCGCGGTGATTTGCTTCACCTCTTCATCTGATACCACATTTCCCGTGGGATTGCAGGGACGAGAAAACAGCACAAATCCAGTCGATTCATTCACCTCCAACTGGCTGAAGTCGGGACGATACTTAAAACGGTGTTGAGTTTCATTGCGATCGATCGTTGGTTTATAGGCTTTCAGTGCTTCAGCAATCAGGGTTACGCCGCCATAGCCTGTATAGTCGGGGCTGAGAGGCAAAACAATTTGCTTCAACCTGCCTTCTGCGGTGTAGCCTCCCAGCGCATTGGCTGCAAAAAAGTAAAGCGCTTGGCTGCCGGCTGTAATCAGCACATTGCGATCGGTTAGATTCAAACCATAGCGCTGATTAAAATCGGCTGCCACGGCTGCAATCAACGGCTGATAACCCTGACTCGACCCATAGCGACACACCACTTCGCCGTATTCAGGGCTGGCCAATAACTCTGCTGTACACTCTCGCCACAGTCGCTCTACTTCCGGCAAAATTACCGGATTGCCCGCACTCAAATTAATGAAATCCTGCCCGTGACCAGATCGGAGCGTTTCAATGATGTCCTTCATGATCGCCCGCACTCCAGTTAGGTGGGTCATGCGATCGCCAAATTGAGTTAGAGCCGGGTTCATAGGAGGGTTGAGGGTTGAGAATTAAGAGTTGAGGGATGGGCCATCATGCCATGAAAAAAGCATAGAGGATAAACGGGAAAATGTAGGGAACTATTATCTACGGGTTATTTACGGGGGTGTTTTTGGGCTTGGCTAGAAACGCTGATTCGATCGCTTAACTGGCGCAAATTTCTAGCTAGGTCAGGATCGGTCTCCTTCTGTTGCGAAATTTTCTCGCAGCTATACATTACCGTAGTGTGATCCTTACCGCCAAAAACTTCACCAATTTTGGGCAAACTTAAATCTGTATGTTGCCGCATGAGATACATCCCGATCTGCCGTGCCACGCTGATTTCGCGCCGCCGAGAACTGCCCTTGAGGTCTTCGATTGACACACCATAGACTTCAGTGATCGCCTTGAGTACCGTATCAGGAGAAGCCTCTACCTGATCGCTAGGAGGATTCAAGACGGGGGCAATATTTTCTACCGTCATGGGTAGACCCGAAATTGAGGTATAGGCCACAGCGCGAATCAGGGCCCCTTCTAGCTCACGGATATTCGAGGTGTAACCATTGGCAATATATTCAATCACCTCGCGCGGCAGGCGCATATTCTCGTATTCGGCTTTCTTTTGCAAAATGGCCATTCGGGTTTCCAAGTCCGGTGGCTGAATATCGGCAATCAACCCCATCGAGAAGCGAGAGCAAAGCCGTTCTTGTAAGCGAGGAATGTGATTTGGAGGACGATCGGACGCCAGCACTACCTGTTTTCCTGCTTCATGTAACGTATTGAACGTGTGGAAAAATTCTTCCTGTGTATACTCCTTTCCTTCAATGAACTGAATATCGTCCACTAGTAGTACATCCACCGCGCGGTAATGTTCCCGAAAGCTCTGCATACTGTCTTTGCGAATGGCTGAAATCAGATCATTGGTGAACTGCTCAGTCGAGACGTAAAAGATCTTGGAATTGGCGTCAATTTCTAAGCGATAGTGCCCGATCGCCTGCATCAGATGAGTTTTGCCCAACCCCACTCCGCCACAGAGAAACAAAGGATTGAATTCACGTCCGGGTGATTCGGCTACGGCCAACGAAGCAGCATGGGCCATGCGGTTATTTGCCCCTACCACGAACCGTGAAAACACATATTTGGGATTCAGTTCCGTCTGTCTCAGCTTTTGCAGACTCGCTTGACCTACAGGTGGCACTTCCGCAGGCAATGGCCACAGCATCTCATTGCCCTCTGAGGAACCACCTACTTCGGTTTCTGGTTTCACCGTAATTTGAATTTCTACAGCATGACCCAGAATCTCCTGCGTGACCTCGGCGATCGTTTTGACATAGTACTTTTGCAGCCAGTTACGGGCAAATGGATTGGGGGTGCAAATGACGAGACAATGGTCGTCTAAGCGCTCAGCAGCGGCCGGTTTAATCCAGGTTTCGAAGGTAGGACGACTCAGTTGAAGCTCTAACCGCTCCAACACCTGATTCCAGAGATTTTCCAGGGTCATGTCCACTACTCACCTCGATCCCGAATTGTCACAGGGTAGACTCAACTTACAACTAGTAACCAGCCCAACAAGGAAACCGCTAGGGATAGCGGCGAGATCAAGCGGTGGTCAACGCAAGATGAATGTGCTGAACGTTGCTTTTTCTTAACACCGTCGATTTCTCAGCCATTTACTTCTAAGAACTGGCCAAGAAGTTTACTCTAGATGTTGCGTATAGAATGCCATATAAATTTCAATCTGGTTATTTTCTCCGAACAAAGTAATTGGAGAAATATTAAATGAAAGGTTAAGTACTGAAGGACAAAGGATAGAGGGGAAATCAAGAGACAAAACTTCGAGGCTAGACAGGCAGTTCCAGCCGTTGTTTCCGTTAGCCGTTAGCTCTGACTAGCCTTCATCCGTTAGCCCTTGCCCTCAGCCCTAATCTACTCGTTCAAGTTGCCACAGAATCTGGTTGCCTTCTCGACGCACCCGCGAGACAACCCAATTTCGCCAAACCCAGTTATCACCACGACTGGTAACAGCGCTGGCATTGACATCCATTAAATCGGCCAGTTCGGAACTGGTAATGAGGTATCCTTGGCGAGCAATTTCGTCTGCCATGTGCAGGGTTTCCACCAAATTTCGGAGTTGCGTTACCCTGACTTCGCGTGGCAAATCTGATGCGTCAGCGATGGAAGAAGCGGTGGAGTCTATCATGGCTGAACTAGAGGCGATGAGTGCATGGCGATCGTGATTACCTTCGTCAGAGGATTGTATCGCCTTCGACTGAATTCCGTCAGTGGCGTGGGTATCTTTTTCTAGAACTGATTCTGAACCGGAAGTGTTTGGCATGGAAGCAGACCCCGCTGTCACCCAATGGAGGTGCTGATGCAAGGCTGGAGTTTGCCCAAGTGCAAAAGCGCGGGCAATTGCATCACAGCGATCGTTACCTACGTCTCCGGAGTGCCCTCTGACATATTCCCAGGTTGGAACAATGCCACTAGCACGTAGTTGATTCATCAAACTATCCAGGGTTTGCCAAAGGTCTTGGTTAAGAACGGGTTTACCAGTCGAAGTCTTCCAAGCCTTGCTTTTCCAGTTTTTTATCCACTGGGTGACGCCATTTTTGACGTATTCGCTGTCGGTATAGAGGGTAACAGGTTCTGTCTGATTCGCCTGGCAGAGAAATTCAAGGGCGGCGATCGCCGCTTGCATCTCCATACGGTTATTAGTGGTTTGATGGGCGGCTCCTCCAAGTTCGTGAATCGAGCCATCCCTGAAATAAACAACCGTTCCCCAGCCGCCGGGTCCGGGATTGCCAGAACACGCGCCATCGGTATAGATTTTGTGGATTGAGCGATTCGTCATGCAATTATGTTCACTGAGTTACGTTCGTTTGAACCTCCTGAACTATTAACTATGGCTTAAAGTTGGCAAAGATCACTAGCTGATTGACTGACCCAACTGGATTCCCCTCACCCTCAATCCCTCTTTCATAGCCGGAGAATGATATTGAAACCCCCTCCATCATTTCGATTCCCCTGTTCCCCGATGGGAGCAGGAGTTGGGGGATGAGGGGGGACAGAGTTAGGTCCAGTACAAAATTTGTGCTTGAGGGAAGCGCCGATCGATCTCGCGCTCAAAGAATTGACGTAGCGCTTTCATCGTGCTGGAATCGTACACATACTTAATACCGCCGAACTTGTTGCGCTTAACACTGCGCTGGGTTTCGTCCATATCCAGCTTACTGTTGGGATACCACTGGTTTAGCACGTCCTTAGAACCGGGCGTAAAGCGATGAGAAATCAACTCCACGGTTAAGTCACAATCAAAGTCGATTGCCTGACTCACCTCATCTAGCAATTCCGTGTAGTGGGTTTGCCAATGTTCGATCGCCATAATGGGTGCGATTACAAGTCCGATCGGATAGCCACCTCCTCCTTGCTGACGGGGCAACCCCAGCTTTCGTAAGGCTTGTAGGCGCTGGGGAACAGAGGCAGTGCCGCCTTCTAGTTGCTTAGAGATAACCGCAGCATTGACGCTAACTCGGCAGCGCGTGTGTCCATTGTGCGGCAAGTCTAATAATTCATCTACCTGATCAAACTTGGAGACCCAACGCAAGTAACCCTCTTTGCGAGTTCCGAAATAGCGAACACACTCAGCCAAACTGCCGGTCAGATGCTCAATACCCAATGGATCAGTGTAGCAACTGACTTCAAATGAGGTGGGCTGTCCCGATCGCTCATAGTTTGCTAAGTTTGCCAACGTCTGTGGTAGATTGGCAAACACCCGAATGACAGGTGGGCCTTGCAAGCTACCTGCTAAATAACAGTATTGACAGTGGGCTGGGCAACCTTCCGCCACATGAAACTGCCAATCTGCCGAAGGGGGAATGGGGCTAAGTTTGAAACTGCTCGGAGGAGCCGTCACGACTGCCAACGTGCGCTTGGAAATCCTGTAAGTCTCACGTTCAGTTTCGCCACGTAGCCCCGTCAAACGATTGCGCGGCAACTCTTCAATCGGCAAATTCAATGATCGCACTCGCGACAAGATCTGTTGTCCCCACGGCTCATCGAGTGCGGCTGGCGTTACTACAACGCGCTCTGGCATCCACAACCGCGTTTTGCGAGTGTTAGCTTCTGTTACCCGATCACTTACGTGAGTATTCGGTTGTATTGGTAATGAAGAAGTCGTTTCAGATCTAGTTTGGGATTTAACTACTGAATCAGTTGTGGAGTCTGTTGAAAGGGTGGGTGGGGTAAACACAACATTCCGAACTCATGCTTCAGTTCTCATTGTGGCGTGAAGTTCGATCGCAAATAGTCCTTCTATAGAGCGGGTTCTACTCTATCATTAGTAGCGTTATTGCGATCGGGTAACCTCGGCTTTCGTGGGGCGGTTTTCATTATTTGTCTTATCTTGCCTGCTATGTACCTCATTTGTATGCTGCTCTATATTGCGACGTTCTTGATTGCAGCGTTCTTGTCATCCTTCTAATTTTGTGACGCTTTACGATACCGTTTCATGTTCAATCGCCGCCTCCACTTCTTTCCCCACAGACTCTTTTACAGCTTCCTGAGCGTCGGGGGTCACTTGGCTGAGGATTTGAAGTAGAGCTTTAGACACTTCATCTGCATGATCGATTACCATCAAATGTCCTCCGCGATCGATACGATAATCAGGTTTAGCAGATCCCATCAACAGCAATCGATCGGAGGTACCGTGAATTCGCACCAAGTTTTGCAGCATATTGCGGTTTTGCCACGTGATAATTTTGTCGATCGCCCATTTCAAAAACTGCTCATCAGTGCGTTGCAAAATTTCAGCTAGCTGCTGTTTTTCTTCACGAGTTTTAACGCCAAAAAACCAATAAGTAATGAAATTGGCACGTTTCAGGAGCCATGCAGGGACCAGTTTATGTAGACATAACATGCCAGCCAGCCTAAAATACCAGGGAATTTCGTCGCGGTTCGTGATGCTGGAAATCAAGATTACTTTAGCAGTTGGAATACGGTTCGCAATTTCGATCGCCACGATGCCACCAAACGAGAGACCCACCAGTGTTGGTTCATCTGACTGGATCTGCTCAATTAGCCGCCCAGCATAATCCTGTAAGGATTCTCCAGCTAAGGGAGGCAACCACTTTACATGCACTTGTTGATACCCTTGCAAGTTTAGAAACTGAAAAACACTGGAATCGGCTCCAAGTCCACTGATAAAGTAAATTTCCTTCTGAGTCATCGTCTCCTTGTTTAGAATGTCAAGCTCGTTTAGAATGTTGCCATTCACGTCACTCCATGCCTCGATAAACGTCCTCTGCTACTCGTTTTAGCCGTCGCAACTGAGCTTGCATATCTTGCTTAGTCCAGTTGAGTGCAAAGGTATTGAATCCGTAGCGCACCAGCGGGTTTGGAATCTCAAACTCAAACCGATTGAGCAATGTTGTGCCTTTATTGTTCGGTTGGCATTCCCAGCGATCGCGCCCTTTGAAAAACCCATCAAATTGCCAGACAATTAATCCTGGTTCTCGCTCCACTACTGTGCTTTTGAGAGATGGTTGTAGCACTGGAATCTGAATAATAAACCGGCTCTTACCACCTTTATCGGTATTCCATTCCCCAATCGGATCACAGCGTAAAGCTGGATTCAACCAACGATGCATCAAAGCTCGATCGGTGATACATTGCTCAACCGCCGTAGCGCTAGCATTAATTTGAATGGTTTGCTCAAAAATTTGAGGGGTCATTCGATCTCGCTACAATCAATCAACAATCAATAAGAAGTATGAAGATTCCAGTTCTAATTGCATTCTAAATGCAAATGACAGAACTTGCTGTCGCGCTAGGATGGAAACAGTCGATCGCAACAGGCATCAAACTGGAGTTTTTGTATGCGTCCCTTAACTTGGCTAGGAGTGGCGCTTGCCGCTTCATTTGGATTGAATTCAATTCTCTGGACACCTGCGTGGACAAATGACCCGTCTGCCCATGCAGCCGAGGTGCGAGGACAAATTTATTTCACCCGTCCGCCTGCGTTGGTAGGAGCTATCACAACCCACAACGCCGTATTTTTTCGCCATCCAAGTTATTACTTTACACTAGAGGTGCCGACCGATGCTGGAGAACCATTGGGACAAGTTGTAATCCAACAACAAGACGGAGGAACAGCCGCCCGCCGAGTGCGCTATCGTCTAGACGCCACTCAAGCCTTTCTGGGGACGCAAGGCAATCGCGGCGACGCCTTAGCCTTGAGTGAAACTCGCTTCGATCGCGATAACCAAACTGTTACGGTTCGTTTTGATCCGCCTGTGCCGCCTGGCAACACCGTCACCATCCGGCTGAGACCGGAGCGCAATCCCCGCTTGGGCGGGGTGTATTTATTTGGCGTGACAGCCTACCCTGCCGGTGAAACACCCTATGGGCAGTTTTTAGGCTATGGGCGTTTCAATATTTATGAGCGTGACTACTTGCCGTTTCCATTTTTCTAAAAAGCTTGACAAAAACTGGGCAAAAATTAGTTGCGTCACTTTTGTTTCCTCATGTTTCCTCATGTTTCCTCACATGTAGTTCACTGCTGTTTAAAGCTCTGCCCGGATCGTGAAGCTGTAGTCTCCGCCCGGTTCAAGTTGATAGTCGCAACGCTCTAGAAATCGGGTCAGCGGTTCTTTGATGAGGGCACGACCAAGGGACGGTTCAACGGTTAGCTTTCCTTGTTTAAACCGCCATTGAAATTGCCACTCATAATCACCTGCCCGCACGTCTCCTTCAATCTTGCCCTGTTGCCAAGATTGGTATGTGATGCGGACATAGGCTACCGTTTCAGGCAGACGCTTAGAATTCACGATCGATCTTCCCAATTTTGCGCTTCACTGGGCAAGCCCCAGGCTCAAGCACCCACAACACCAAACCTTTGGGCACTCTCGTTAAAACTACCGTACTTCCGCGTTGATACATGAGCAACGCTTTTCGGTGGGCCGCTTCCAGGGTTGAGAAAAATTTAACATAGACGTAAAACTGATCATCGTAGCAAATGGCACTCGTCGATCGAGATTCATCGGGTAGCATGACTCGGACGCGATCGACCGCTTTCTGAGCAAAGATAGGAATTGAGGTGGCTGCTAGTTGCTGCTGGCCCATACTAGAAACATGAATCATGCTAGTGGTTTGTACGCTGACTTTGTGCTGATATTAATAGGACAGTGGCTCTCGAATTTAACATTGGCGCTGGTGCTTCTTCCTCAGAACTGTTGCGGATTTTGAGCGTTGCGGGTGCTTGAATGACAAGTAATGTTGCCGTCATGCTTGGCGTTGGACGCGAAGAGAGCCACGGTAAACCCAATCCAATGGTTCAAGGAGGAACGGTTTGGTTCATGAATCAGCAATAAGGGGAGCAAGGCAGCGAATCGCAAAATTCCAGAGAGGACAAATACTCCCCAAAAACCCGCCTGATGCCAATACTGTACCAAGTAGCCCCCTACCGTTGCTCCTAGTGCACTGGTTAATCCCACAACGGCCGCCACTATAGCGAAGTAAGTAGCCTGATTTTGGGTGGGTGTCACGCCAATTTGTAAGTTGTTTGTGCAGAGATCGATCGCTGCTAATGTGCCGCCCATCAGCACATGCAGTAACGGTAACCACAACCAATTTGACAGGCTATTGGCGCTGGGAATTAGCCACAGCAGCGGTGTTATCCCTACAAGCAGTCCAACGCTGAGTAAAATCACCCGATTGCCCACGCGATCAGACAACTTGCCCCACACCATCAGCATGAATAAATTTGCACCCGCCGTCAGACTGTTATAGAGCGTTACTTGGCTCATATCCAATGCCAGCCGATCGAGCATGTAAAGATTGAAAAACGGTGCACTCAAGTTTAGCGCAAACATGGATAGGCTGAAGTAGAGCAAAAACAGAAGAAAGTTCGGGCTAATGCCCCCCTGCCATCTTGTTGGCGTGGTTTTGCTGACCTTTGTCGAGGAGGGCAATTGGTTTTGCGGAGGGACATCGGCAATGAACTGTTGAAAGCCTAAGCTAATTAGACCGAAGCCAATGCCCACACCCAGTACGACACCATACCCTTGAACGGTTCCCCCAAACCCGTTTGCAACTGCATAGCCTAACAAGGGCAGACTAAGCAAGTTTGCCAAATTGGCAGCACTGTTACGCAACCCAAAGTAGCGCCCTCGCAGTTGGCGCGGCACGAGCATCGCCATCCAACTCAGCCACGGAGCACTGCCCATCGCCCCCAACACACAGCTAGCCAGCGCAACCATTAGGGTGAGTGAAATCAACTGTTGGTTGAGATCCAGCGGCGCGATCGGTTGCCAAGTGAGCCAAAAAATCGCTGCGACCAGAACTAGCCACAGCAACCGCGAAATGCCGTAAATCCAAAAGCAAAACCACCGACGGCTAGAAACTTGCTCTGACCAGTAGGCTCCGATCGGTTGAATTAGATTGGCAATCATGGGAATGGATGCCAGTAGCCCAATTTGCGACGGACTAGCCCCCAACTGCATAAGAAACCCCGTCAGCAGTACGCCGCCTGTCACATTTGAAAAGACGGTGGCAAATACCCCATCGATGGTCGAAGCTTTCAGGCTAGCGCGAAGGGCATCTTTTGCTGGGTGGAGGGTCAGAGTAGACAGCCGTCGAGCATTGGTGGTGTTCCTATTCGGGAGCAGATGCGCCAACTCAGAACTAGGGACGCTAGAAATCGCCGCATTTAATTCGAGCCGATCGAGTTCTGCTAGTTCTGCCACAGAGTTTGTGATGTTAACAGGAATAGACACAGTCGCAACCTCTGCTGCTACGGTGGATGGAGACAATTCAAGGGAAACAGAATCCACGTATCACCTCATCGAGCATAAGAAACATGGGTAGAGTTTCCAAGGAACACAGATCTGGATGAAATACGCCGTTTATCTAGCGTTGTTGCCATGAAAGGACGAAATTGAGCACTGCTCAACTCCGCTAGTATTGACAATCTCTCGATCCCTTCGTTTTTAAGGGTTTCGAGTGACGAACCCTACGGACTATTAATGTTCATGCAACCCTCAACGATACAGCCCTGCTGGTGAGTCCGTTTCTGCAACGGATTGTGGTTTAAAGAAGGCCACCGCCAGCGGCGGCAAGGATAGCTCGATCGAAAATTCGCGATCGTGACAGGGAATGGATTCAGCATTCACGCCACCATAATTCCCCACTCCACTGCCGCCATACTCAGTCGCATCGCTGTTGAGTAGCTCTTGCCAAAATCCGCTGATGGGCACACCCACACGATAGTGATGGCGTGGAATAGGGGTAAAGTTACAGACAACCAATACCACGGCTTCCGGGTGTCGGCCCAAGCGTAGAATGCTGAAAACGCTGTTCTCAACGTCGTTGCAATCAATCCATTCAAACCCAACTGGTTCACAATCTAGTTCATGAAGCGCAGGCTCATGGCGGTACAACGCATTTAGGTCAGACACCCAGCGGTGCAATCCGGCATGAAACGGTTCTTGTAATAGATGCCAGTCCAAGCTTTTGTCGTGGTTCCATTCCGCCCACTGACCAAACTCGCCGCCCATAAACAGTAGCTTTTTGCCTGCCTGAGCATACATATAGCCATAGAGCGATCGCAAATTGGCAAACTTCTGCCAATAGTCGCCTGGCATTTTGTTGATCAACGACCCTTTGCCATGTACCACTTCATCATGAGACAGCGGCAACACAAAGTTTTCGTGAAAGGCATAGAGCAGACGGAAGGTAATTTGGTTGTGATGATGTTTGCGATAAATCGGATCATAGGCAAAGTAGTGCAGCGTATCGTGCATCCAACCCATGTCCCACTTCATACCAAAGCCTAGACCACCAACATAAAGTGGGCGCGACACTAAGGCAAATGAGGTCGATTCTTCCGCGATCGTCTGTACATCAGGGAAATTAGCATAGACCGCTTCATTGAACCGTCGCAGAAACGAAATAGCTTCTAAGTTTTCATTACCACCGTGCTGATTAGGAATCCATTCGCCATCACGACGGGAATAATCGAGATACAGCATTGACGCCACGGCATCTACGCGCAGACCATCAATGTGACACTTATCTAACCAGAAGAAGGCACTGCTAATTAAAAAGCTGCGCACCTCATGGCGACCATAATTGAAGATAAAACTGCCCCAATCGGGATGAAACCCCTGACGTGGATCAGCATGTTCATACAGACTGGTGCCATCAAAATAGGCAAGCGCATATTGATCAACCGGGAAGTGCGACGGAACCCAGTCTAGAATCACACCGATCTGATGTTGATGCAGGTAATCAACCAAATACTGAAAATCTTGTAGCGTTCCAAAGCGGCTAGTGGGAGCAAAATATCCTGTAGTTTGATAACCCCACGATCCATAAAATGGATGCTCGGTGATTGGTAATAGTTCGACGTGCGTAAAGCCAGTTTGCTGAACATATGCTGCTAATTTCGGAGCCAGTTCTCGATAGGAGAGCGATCGATCACCCGCTTCAGGAACATGCATCCACGATCCTAAGTGCACTTCGTAGATAGCGATTGGCGCATCAAGGGCGTTGTGCTGTTGCCGGGTCTGCATCCAGTTGGCATCATTCCAGTCATATGCTGCTTCCCAAACCACTGAAGCGGTTCTGGGAGGCACTTCATAGGCCAATGCCATTGGATCAGCCTTCTCAACCTCATAGCCGTTGTGTTGCGAGACCACGTGATATTTGTAGATTGCACCATGGCTAACCCCCGCCACAAACCCTTCCCAAATGCCAGATCCCCCTCTTAGGGTTAGCGGGTGGCTATCTCGATTCCACTCATTGAAATCCCCTTTGACAGATACATAAGCCGCATTGGGGGCCCAAACCGCAAAATACGTGCCCTTTACACCATTTTGATGCATCGGATGAGCACCCAACTTTTCATATAGGTGAAAATGCGAACCCTCATTGAATAGATAGAGATCGTCTTCAGTGAGTCGAGTGGTTTGAGCTTGCGGGTTAGGATAAATGACTGTCATAGTTAGAGATTAGAGATTGGGGATTAGGGGTTGGTTCGCGATCGTCCATTTGTTAGAAAGACATTCGATCGCTTAGAAGGGTCACAGGCTGGCAACTGAACCGCCATCGACGCGCCAGTTGGCTCCAAGAACAAAGCTCGATCGCTCGGAGCACAAAAATCCAATCACATCAGCCACTTCTTCAGGGCGACCGCGCCGTTGCAACTCTAGAGTGGGGCGATTGTTCTGCAAGAACTGCTCGATCGCTTGATCAAACGGAATACCTTCTTGGTCAGCTTGTGTTTTCATCATGGCGTCGGTCATGGGAGTTGCGATGAAGGCCGGCGAGACGGAATTCACTAACACACCATCTTTGGCATACGCTTTCGATAGCCCTTTGGCAAGGTTGAGAATGGCAGCTTTACAAGCGCAATAGGGCAATTCTTCCGGATAGGGTTGCAAAGCATCTTCAGAACTAACCAAAACAATCCGCCCCCAACCGGCCGATCGCATCAGTGGCAAAAACGCCCGACAAGTGCGCACAGCTGCCATGAGATCGACCTCGATCGTTTCTTGCCATTCCTGATCGCTGATTTCCAGAAAATCTCCGGTGGCTCCGGTAATACCAGCCGCATGAACCAAAATATGTACAGTTCCAAAGCGATCGAGGATCTGCTGTTTAGCCGCTTCTACCTGTTCTCGCTGAGTCAGATCTGCTTGAACCGCTATAACCTCACCGAGGGATTGAATTTTTTCAGTTGTGCGGGTCAAAGCATCTGATGTTTTATCAATTAGCGCCACCTTGGCACCTTCTCGTACCAAGCGTTCGGCTGTGGCTTTACCAATTCCAGAGTCACCGCCGGTAATGACTGCTACTTTGTTGGTTAGACCGAGATCCATAAATTAACTATTCTTCATACATCATTCATGTAATGACAGATTTTGTGACCAGATTAAATCTGTCACGCGGCAGATGTTGCGCTCACTATCAGAAATGGTGATAAATGCCGTTGTCCTAGAGAATGGAGCTAACTTCTTTGAGAAAGACGCGAGTAAAGGGTTCCTCCTCTCCAAGCTGATATTGCTCAATCAAACCAGCACGACGAATTGATACGTCCTTGTGCTGACGAGTGACTACCACCGATTGTGGAAACACATCTCGCGCGAGCATTGTTTCGGTAGCCGTAGGATTATCTAGCACTACTAGATTGCTGCCATAGTAAAACATGCCTTGTTGTTCTAATATTGCTTCGGGATATTCCGCTACTAACAGATCTAGTTTCGGGTTGCGCAACAAATTAGACACGTTGGTATTGTAATTACGATGCAATACCTTCTTCGAGCGATTAATGAAAACCCCCTCTTGGCAGACCGCCCCAATTACCCAATCTGGGTGCTGTTGCAGAATGTGATCAACAAGTTCCTGCAAATCAGAAACGCTGATGTGATTAAAGGTCAGAATTGGAATGCGGGCGCTATCGTTGGTCTCAAAGAATGTGTCAAGGATAGCCGAGGTGACATCAACCGGATTGCCAATCGCCGGTCGCAGGTGCATGGAAATACCTGGAGCCGAGTTGATTTCAATGATGCCAAAATTCCCGTCCTTCCACGATCGTGAAACATCTTCTGCCACTAAATCGATGCCTAAGCAAGTCAACCGAAAATGTTGGGCAATGTCTTGTGCCAAGATGACGTTATCTGGATGCAACGTCTCGGTTGCATCAATACTAAACCCGCCCGATGACAGATTAGCAACCTTGCGTAAATAGATAATTTGATCAGGATTGGGAACGGTATCAAGGGTAAAGCCTTGTTGTTCTAGGTACCGTTCCATCGCATCATCAATTTTGATTTTTCCCAAAGGTGAAGTTGGGGTATCGCTGCGTGAGGGCGATCGATTCTCACGAGCAATTAATTCAGCAATGGTCGCGTCACCATCCCCCGTAATAAAGGCAGGTCGGCGTTCGGTAGCTGCCACAAACCGCCCATTCACGCACAGTAAGCGAAAGTCTTTGCCGGTAATGCTGGTTTCTACAATGACATCGATCGGCTGATCGTCCGGAATCGCGCGCACTGCCCGTCGGTACGCTGCTTCTAATTCTGCAACATCCTGCACATTGGCTGTGACACCAATGCCTTTGTGCCCCACCACAGGCTTGACAGCAACAGGATAACCAATTTGGGCGGCTGCGCTAAGGGCTTCCTCGAACGATCGAACCACACTACCAGTTGGTACTGGAAATCCGAGCGTATCTAAAAAGGCTTTACAATCATCTTTGCGCGTGGTGAAGTCTGAATCAAGGTGACTATCGCAATCAAAGGTAGTGGCCGCTCCGCGCACCAGTCGCTTGCCATACCCATACTGCATCAGACCTTCGTCCCATAGATAGAACGTAGGAATGTTCTTTTCGTAGGCCGTTCGTAGTAAAGCATAGGTCGTCGGACCACCATACACCGATCGCCGAAACAATCCTTGCGCCACTTCTATATCATCATCAATTTGAAACGATTTACCTCGTGTGATTGCTTCAAACCAATCCCATACGCTGTACACCACCGATCGACAGGTGCGAGCATGAAGGCTTTCTATGGCAATGCTATCAAACTTCTTGTTGTCAAGCTGAACAACGGGTTGAACACTCCAATGATGAAAATGCAAATCCATATCCAACCGATTGACTTCTGAAACAGTACGAGCAAATAGCTGGGCATGAGAATCGTACCGATCGTCAGCAAGGTGAGGATAACGTTCACTAATGACTGTAAGATAATTCTCGATCGGCAATGGATCGCTATAACTAGTTAACGCAAAGTCAAAGGCAAAGGCTGCCGTTTCAAGATAAGGATTTGGACCTTCATAAAAACGACTATTGAATATATCAAATACATCGGTTTTTCTAGCGTTGATTCGAGAGACTTCGATTTCACTAAATACCATTGGAAGTTTTGAATGCTATAGAGTTCAGCTATAAACCTAGATGACTCTACAAAATATTGTGGGTGCATCCCTCTATCACGGGAGGGACTTGTTGATTAAATCATAAAAAGAATTATTAACATCAATTTAGATTCAGAACTTGATTAACTAAATCCTTCAATGATATGAATTCTATTTGCTAAGTTCGATCTTTTGAGGGGTGCAATACACTATCAAATTCTGTATAACCATGAGCAGAATGAGGAGATACACCCTATGTATCAATCAACAAGTAGTGCACTTAAACAAAAAATTGAAATACTTGCAGAAAAGGCGTTTCGGCAACATTTAATTTCTGGATACGGCGATAGTGAGTTTCCTAATCAATACCAGATTGTCTATCAAGGAAAACCAAGACATTTTTCGCTAGATCATGCCTTTGCGTTCCTCAAGACATTAGTGGACTTTAATTTGGCAACGGCTGAGTCACTCATGGTTCATAAAAAATAACCGATGCTTGGTTTACCTGACCCGGCATATCCTATTCCCCCCAAAGACTGAGAGGCACGATCGGCATTTTGTATCAAATTCTACCGTTCGGCAGGTATAACGGCTCCCGAAATCGTGATTGACTTAAGTTCAGTCATAAATCATTCTATGAATTCGAGGTAGATATGGTAGCTGTTAACAATGCTGGGGTAGACCAGGAGCATCCTCAAGCCAGTTCCACTGAGCAAGCACAGAGTGATACAAGTGCAGCGCAAATTGCCGAGCTAGAACGGAAGCAGGGTCAACTCGTGATTATTGGTGGGGCTGAGGACAAAGAAGGTGAGTGCAAAATCTTGCGAGAGTTTTTGCGGCGGTCTGGCGGCATGGAGGCACATATTGCTGTCATGACTGTGGCAACTGGCTTACCAGGGGAAGTGGGTGCTCAGTATATTGAAGTGTTTGAGCGGTTAGGGGTCGGTCGCGTTGAAGTCAT
The DNA here is from genome assembly GCF_026802175.1 of Thermocoleostomius sinensis A174. Taxonomy (NCBI): domain Bacteria; kingdom Bacillati; phylum Cyanobacteriota; class Cyanophyceae; order Oculatellales; family Oculatellaceae; genus Thermocoleostomius; species Thermocoleostomius sinensis. Next base: position 2,292,758 of record NZ_CP113797.1, read on the forward strand.
TGATACGGCTCGCCCGGAAGACGGCAGTGACCCCCGTGCTCTGGAAATTCTCAGCGAAGTTACAGGCGTCTTCTTCACAGGTGGAAATCAGGCACGCATCACCGAATTGTTGAAGGGAACAGAGGTCGATAAAGCCTTGCACAAACGTTTTGCTGAAGGGGTGGTAATTGCAGGAACCAGTGCGGGGGCGGCGATGATGCCAGATGTAATGATTGTAGAAGGTGAGCCAGAGACAAATCCTCGTGTGGAAGTAGCACGGATGGATGAAGGCATGGGGTTTTTACCTGGTGTTGTAATCGATCAGCATTTTGCTCAACGGGGTCGGTTGGGACGGCTCATTTCTGCCGTGGTGCAACAACCTGTTGTACTGGGCTTTGGCATTGACGAGAACACGGCGATCGCCGTTAATGGGACAGAAGTCGAAGTAGTGGGCGAAGGGTCGGTGACGGTGTTGGATGTATCCAATATTGAACACTGTAATTTAGACGAACTACTTAAAGACGAACCCTTAGCCCTGTGTGGAGCTAAGTTGCATATTCTGCCACATGGATATCGGTTTGATCTGAAGAAGCGAGCAGTGATTCTGGACTAAAACTCGCAACTGTTCGGACTCGGAAAAGGTGGAGCGAGCTTGTATTGAACAAAATCCAACAACCGATCGGCGCTTTCCGCTGGCGTTAAGCCTGTCACATCCAGCACGTGAATCGGAACATTGCGACGGTGCAAATCGTAGGTATAGGTTTTGTCGTAGTAGTCGAGAATAATGTCACAGGCAGCAGGTAATTGATTTTCCTGAATTAATTTCACAGCGGTTTGTGTGCGCAATCCACCTAACCGTTTACGAATGCGTTCAGTGGCGTTAATTAGTTCTTGGCGATCGGCTAGACCATACAAGTTCACAAGCGCTTGCAAGCGCTCACTGCGGGGGCGCGTTACTTCTATTACAGGCGAACGCTCCATTTGCTGAAACAGAGCTTCCGGGATGCGGCAAATGCCGATCCGCTTACTTTCGGCTTCAATCCAAACTGGTTGCGACAAGTTAAACCTAGCCCATTGCATAGCAATTAAATTCTCAAACTGCTCTGTGCTGGGCTGTTTGGGTAAACCCAAATTACCATAGCTGCTGCCGCGATGATTTGCCAGATTCTCTAGATCAAGCACTTGTGCTCCTCGATCGGTCAACGCGGATAGAATATCGGTTTTGCCCATGCCCGTCATACCACCCAATATCAGGATTGAGCGGGGAACTTGAAACTGCTCTAAAACCCAGTGGCGAAACGCCTTGTAGCCACCAACCAAGACTGAGACATCTAGCCCAGCCATTTCCAGAATCCAGCTAATTGCTCCACTGCGCATTCCCCCACGCCAACAATGCACCCGCACTCGTCGATCGGGCGCAAGCGATTTAGCCTGTTTCACAAAATCGGCACATTTGGGGCCAGCAATTTCAAATCCTAGTTCTACGGCCTGATCGCGCCCCTGCTGCTTATAGTGCGTGCCTACCTTAGCTCGTTCTTCGTTGGTGAACAGCGGAAAACTCACTGCCTCGGGAATGTGTCCTTGCTCATACTCCCCTGGACTGCGTACATCCAGAATTACACCGGGAGCTTGCAAAAATTGCTCAACGGTCAGCGATCGAACCATACAAACTTATCACCTAGCGATCGTGGCATCCCACCTGACTATTAGAAAGTCTACTTGGTAGTCCTCCTCCCCTAACACGACCCGCGGCATCGAAACTCAGAGTTTTTACCGAATCTCAATGCAAGGTGTTTCCAAACTAGGCAGAACTACGCCAATCGCTCGACTTTGGTCATAGCCTAATGCTTTCAGTGCAAACAAGCATTCACTCGTACAACTGGCGGCAACCGTTGCCAGCAATCCCCCAGAGGTTTGTGGATCAAACAACAATGGATAAAGCGGATGCCTAGTGGCGGCATCTAGGTTTTTGATTAAGTGGCTAGCTTGTTGATTTTGCAGATGCAGAGAACTGAGGATACCTTGTTGCGCCGTTTCCTTTGCGCCCTCCAAAATTGGCAAAGCATTTAGATCCAGTCCTACCGACATGCCCGACGATCGCACCATTTCGGCTAAATGACCCAATAGCCCAAACCCTGTCACGTCTGTACAAGCAGTTGCCTGATACTCGCGTAAACAATCGGCTGCCGCTTGGTTCGATTGCAGCATTGAGTCGATCGCCCCTTCAATCCAGCGTCCCTTTGCCTGCAAGCGCATGTCTGCCGCAAATAATGTGCCTGTGCCGATCGCTTTCGTCAAAATTAAACTATCACCGGGCTGCATTCCGCCTTTGCGCCACAGGCGATCGGGAGTGACCAACCCATTACAGGACAATCCGAACGATAGCTCTGCTCCTTCAGTGGTGTGCCCGCCAATCAGCACAGCATTAGACTGCTGCAATACCTGCACGGCTCCTGACAAAAGCTGATACAAGGTTTCTGCCTGCTTTGACTCCAAGCCATAGGGAATTGTTGCCACGGCCAGTGCACTCTGCGGATTTGCTCCCATTGCGAATAAATCGCTCAAGCAATGGTTGGCAGCAATTTTTCCGAACACAAACGGATCGCTCAACAGCGCCCGAAACTGATCGATTGTTTGTACCATGACCTGATCGGCTGGCACAGATACCACTGCCGCATCATCCGGAGTATCTAACCCCACTAAAATATCGTCGCGCGATCGATCGGGTTGCTCTTGACGAATCCGTGCTAGCACCCGCTCCAGTACCGAGCTACCTACTTTGGAGCCACAGCCTGCGCAGTGCATCGCAGGAATAGATGGATAGGCTTCCGTCAGCATCGGCCGAACGGTGGCTATTTTCCCACTCCTGTCTCCCGCCTTCCGCCTCCCTAGCCTCCCATTTCCCATGTCCAACTTGGAGAATTTCTCCATGAACCGTCGATCGATCCGCTCTTTCCAGCGCCAAATCCAAGAGTAGGGGCCCAAGCCAAACCGACCGCGAGAAGCCAACGCCGACCGATCGCCCATTCCGATGAGAATCAAAAACTCTTTTTGCGGCACAAATGGCTGTGGCGCTTGGTTCAGCAATAAACGACGCAAATTTTGATATAACGGTTTGCCATGTCGCACGGCGAAGACACCAGCCTTGGGACGGGGATAATTGACCATCGTCGCGACATCTCCCGCTGCCAATACTTGAGGATGTGATAAAGATTGCAATGTATCACTGACTTGAACAAAACCGCGATCGTCTGTATCTAAACCGGAGTCACGCAACCAAGGAGCCGCCGCCGCTTGTGTCACCCAAAACACCACGTCGCAGGTTACTACCAAGCCTGACTCACAGTGCACCGTCACGGCTTCCCCAGTTTCCAATCCCCCATCTCCACTCCCGGCTATCCCCTCCAGCCCACACACTGTCTCTTGCAAGTGCAACCGTACACCGCGCTGCTGCAACAAATGCTCTAATCGATCGCCCAACCAACGCCCGCGTTCTGGCAGTAAGCGCTGACCGCGATGAAATAAATGTAATTCCAGCAAGCTAGGGGGACTGTGAGACGCTTCATATAAACGCTGCAAACGGGCTTGCACTGATAATGCAAGTTCTACCCCTCCTGCACCACCGCCCACAATGGCAATCCGCAAGAGACGCTTCGGGCGTTGCTCTACTTGGGCAACCAAAGTTTCCCAGCGTTGCAAAAACTTTGAGATTGGTTTGACAGGAATTGCATACTTAGCCGCACCAGGAACCGTTAGGGTGGATGGAGTACTGCCAATGTCAATCGAGAGTAAGTCAAAGCTAAGCGAGGGACGATCAATCAGTAAAACTCGTTGAGATTTTAGATCCAGCCCCACTGCTTGACTGGCAATCATCGTTGCCCCGGCGAATTCAGCTAGGGGACGCAAATCAATGTGGCAGTCGTCAAAGTTATACAACCCGGCTACATACCCCGGCAGCATTCCCGAATAGGGCGTGTGGTACACGTCGGTAATCAGCGTCAATCGGACTCCCGGCAGGGGATTCATACCAAATTGCTTGAGGGCGATCGCATGACTGTGACCGCCCCCTATCAGCACTAAATCTTTGACAATTGGCTGAGATGTAGACTGCATGATTGCCAGGAACGGACGAGCGGAAACATTATAGGCAAGTGAACTGCTTAAGCAATCTCCATCAATTGAATCTCAAACGTTAAATCTTCACCAGCCAGCGGATGATTGGCGTCCAACGTCACCTGTGAGTCAGAGACATCTGTAATCATGACAGGAATGGACGCACCACCTTGCTGTTGAATCTGTAGCTGTAACCCAATTGAAACGGGAACTTCAGACGGGATCTGCTGCCGCTCTACTACCAACACCATCTCCGGATGGTAAGAGCCATAAGCTTCATCGGCTGGAATCTGAGCCGTTTTCGACTCGCCCGGAGCCATTCCAATCACCGCTTGTTCAAATCCTGGAATGAGTTGTCCGCTACCAATGGAGAACTGCAACGGATCACGCCCCTCCGAGGAATCAAATACAGTACCATCCTCCAGCTTGCCTGTGTAGTGCACGCTGACGGTATCACCCATTTTTGCTTGTGCCATTTGTTTCTCCTCGGCGTCTAGGATGCTTTTCGTCCAGTTTACCGAGGATCTGGAGTGGTTGACAGCGAGGAATTCTTAGGAAAGGCTAAAGGATGCCAGAGGATAATCGTCTCTTTAGCTGGCGATCGCTTCTACTTTTTTCGGCTGTTGTTGCTCAACTTGAAATTCTGCTAGCTGCGTTGCAATTTGCTCGCGGACAATTTGGCGATACTCAATGAAGTGTTCTGCGTGGGCACAGACCGTTAAATAGTGATCCCAAACGCCGGGGTTGCGTCGCATCATGCTAAACAGGTGATGCCAAAATTTCCAACGAGTGCTGCGTTTGAAGCCCTGTCGCCAAATAATAATGGCCAAGGCTCTCAATTCGGCACGGCTAGGTATTTGTCCAGGTGGCTTGCAGCGTGGCGGTGTCATAGTCAGAAAATGGCGATAGACCCGATCAAGAAATCGCTCCGGCTCGTACAAGGTGCAAAAGGCATTGACATACTCCTGGGCAATATCTTCTACCGGACGAGTGGGCTGAAAATTCATCAAAGCCATTTGATTCCCATCAACACTGGTATTGAGTAACCGCCCTTCTTTTTCCAAACGATACCAAAGGGCTGTGTGGGGTAGGGCTTGCAGAATGCCAAATACAGCGGTGGGAATGGCAGTCCGCTCAACAAACTCAATGATGCGATCGCCCGCCCCTTTCTTTTCGCCATCAAACCCAATAATAAAACCTGCCATCACCCGCAATCCTGCCCGACTAATGGCTTGCACCGATTCGGCTAGCGAAGCGCGAGTATTTTGAAACTTCTTGGTCAGTTCCAGACTGTCTTCATCAGGTGTTTCAATGCCCAAGAACACAGCGTTGAAGTTGCACGCTAGCATGAGTTCTATTAATTCTGGGTCTTGAGCCAGATCTACTGACGCTTCCGTATTAAACGAGAAGGGATAGTCATGCTCGGCCATCCAGCCTTTTAATTCCTTCAGCAGCAGTTTTACGTTGCGCTTGTTGCCGATGAAGTTATCGTCCACCATGAAAACTGCCCGTCGCCAGCCCAATTCGTAGAGACGATCGAGTTCTGCCAAAAGCTGTTGAGGCGTTTTGGTGCGGGGTTTGCGACCATACAGGACAATGATGTCACAGAATTCACACTGAAACGGGCAGCCTCGCGAAAACTGCACCGACATCGAATCGTAAGCGTTAAAGTCCAACAAGTCATAGCGTGGAATCGGCGTCTGCGTCACATCGGGCTTTTCGCCATTAGCCCGGAAAATCCCCTGCGTGTCACCCTGTTCGATCGCCTCCACAAACTGAGGCAATGTCATTTCGCCCTCATCCAGAATCAGGTAGTCGGCTCCTGCTTGCAACGATTCATCGGGAACAGACGTTGGATAGGGCCCACCCACCGCCACCCGCTTACCCCGGCGCTTCGCTTCGCGAATTTGCTCTAGCAAGTCTTGTTTTTGCACAATCATCGCCGAGAGAATCACCATCTCCGCCCATTCCCATTCAGTGTCTGTCACTGCTCGAACATTGCGATCGACTAGTTTAAATTCCCATGTTTGAGGCAAAATGGCTGCTACTGTTATGAGACCTAATGGTGGCAGCAACACCTTGCGATCAATCAGTTCTAGAATCTTCTCAAATGACCAAAAGGTTTTGGGAAACTGTGGGTAAATCAAGAGCGTTCGCATAAATGACTTGCCTCATATGTTATTTTTTATACTTATTTGCACCGCTAACGTTAAGCACTAAAACGTTAAGCACTAAAAATAAATACACTCCAGTTTGCCTTTTATTGGCTGGACTGTCCTCTCCGAAGGGACACTTACTTTCTGCCTCATTCTACAAGGGATGTAATTTTAGCGCTGCTGATTGGATCGCTTGCGTAGAGGCGTTCCGCAAAATCCGCTTATGGCCAGGCTCAACGTTGGTCGATTCTATCCTGAATTCAGCAATGCCGTAATTTTTATACAACAAGCTTGCCACTCGCTGGCTAAGCTACACGGCAATCATATTCACTATTCATGTTTGCTACTCACATTGAGTTGCTTCTGCAAGAAGCAGAAACGTCACTTCGGCTTACTAAGGCAGAAGGGTTAAGGCTAGGGGTGCTCTTGCTAAGATTTAGCAATATTCAACGCCAACTATTGCAAACTACTCTATGTTTCGTCAATTCGCACTTCATCTGGCACCGGAAGCTGGCGAAGATCGGGAAGTTCGATCGCTTCTTCTTGTCCTGCCAACTCCTTCTGCGTTTCTTTGAGATCCAAGGGAAAGGCGATCGGTTGTTTTTTCTCGATCCAACAGCTTGCCAAGGGCAAGGTTGCTTCCAAATCTTCTAACGGTCGAGGAATCACCATAACGGCATGAAGTTCGCCAATGCGATCGGCTTCGTGCATTCCCGCTTCTACGGCCACGACCACATCCGAAACCCGTCCTCGAATAATGGCGGTACACAACCCATCCCCCACCACTTCGTAAGCTGCTAACTGTACCTCTGCGGACTTCAGCATGGCATCGGCTGCTCCAACCATGGCTGGAAACCCTCGCGTTTCTAGCAGTCCTACAGCTTGATTACTTAGACGGCTATGGCTATTTTCGTCTAAATACCGAGCCAATCGACCACTGATTGGCAGCACCATTTCTAGATTGGGTAAGGGGCGGGGGATAATAGTTTTGGACACCAGTTGTCCAAATTGCTCAGCCACATTTGCCCCTTCTTCGACGGCAATTCGCACGTCTGAAATACGACCGCGTACAACAGCCGTACAGTAACCGCTGCCAATTTTTTCATATCCAACTAAACGCACAGCGGCAGATTTTAACATCATATCGGCTGTTCCCACGATCGCAGGAAAACTCCGAGTGCAAACCAACCCCAACGCGCTTTCACTTGGGATAGGGGCATAGCCTGATGAATTCATAATAATCTGACTAAGGCAGACCTCTGTGTTGTGTCTGCTTCCTGACTCCAGTATAAGCGCTGCTACTCATGCAAGCAGTTAGACAGAAGGCAGAGAGCAAGTTCAATTTTTCAAGGTTAAAGGCTGTGAGCGAGGAAATGGCAGACGATGGGGCTATCCCTGCTTTAATCCTCCCCCTTCTTTTCGTCAGTTGGTGACGACTGGCGATGGGGAAACATCGTGACCATCATGCGCTCAATGTAGGCTTTTCCATACACAACGCGAGACTGATTCGATGTTGCTATCGGCGAGGAGTTCGGGGAGGGTGGCTCATTAATTGACGTTGGTGATGACACGGTCGAGCTTGATTGGGCGGATGACACAGAGGGCGTTGGGGAAGGTGGGGAAGGAATCGATTCAGTCGCGATCGGCGGAGAAGACTCTACCTCAATGACTTGTCGGCTACCATCTCCAATTAATGAACCAGGCGGAACCATCTGGTGTGGCAAGACAGAACTATTGATGATGGTACTCATCGGACCAACACAAGCATTTACCCCAATCCTGCCATGACCAATGATCAAAACCCCGCTGCCCAGTGTCACCCCCGCTTCTAACTCTAACGTGCCTTGATAAGCATGAAGCACACAACCCATGCCCACACAAACATTAGCTGCCACAATTAGCTTGCTGCCCGGATCAGCCTGAAGCAGAACGTTGGGTGCGATCGCTGCACTCGGATCAATTGTGACAGAACCACTGATACAAAAGTGTGCGTCACGAATGACAGCGGGTGAAGACGATCGAATTAAGCTAGACATTTTCAGTTCAGCGATGGGAATGTAGATCCTGGACGTTAGATGTGCGTCAGACTAACTGACTCCGCTTAGACTAGCAACAACGAAGCAAGTCAGCCCTTTACAATCTAAGCGCCAGTATCACTAGGGGCGTTGCACAATCATCTCGGCTACGCGCCGCTTTGACTTAGTATCGATACCAATCACACGAACATACTCACCGCTGTTTTCGGCCAAACAACTTTCAAGGGCCGCAATCACGTCAGATGAATTGCTCGATTGAATCGGAGCACAACTCTTCCAAGAAGAAGTTTGGAACCGTCGTACATCGGCGTGCTCAGCCGACACTCGATAACCTTGTGATAAAAGCTGGCGAATTTGCTCGACGGTTTCAGCGTTAAGATGTCCTGACCCGTTGCGATGGTGGCTATAGCCATTGCTGGTATTCGATCGCGGAGGAGTGTAAGCACTAGACGGATAGGGCGATCGGGGAGCCGATGGCGCAGTCCCATTTGTATCTCCCGGACGTTGAATAATCAATTCTGATACACGCCGCTTTGCCTTTGGATCAATGCCAAACAAGCGGACGTACTCACCTCGATGCTCCGCCAAACAGCTTTCAAGGGCTGCGATCGCATCAGATTCGCGGGTAGTTTCAATGGGTGAACAAACTGTCCAAGAACTGGTTTGAAATCGACGTTTGTCAGCGTGTTCGGTACCAATCTTATAGCCTTGCGACAAGAAATGGCGAACCTTTTCCATCACCTCCGAACCCAGCGATCCGCTTCCAGAAGAAGCATAACTCGACGAATACCCAGAGGAATAACTACTGGTCTGTCTGGAAGAACTGTTGGAAGAACTATAGTTACTGCCACTGTAGCTGCTAGTTGTGACCCGAACCGAACTGCCTAGGGCGGATTCTCCCGGGCGTTGAATGATCAACTCCGACACACGCCGCTTTGCTTTTGAATCAATGCCAAACAGGCGAACATAATCGTTAGCATGTTCATTCACGCACGCTTCAAGCGCATGAAGCACATCTGCTTCGCGATTGCTTGAAACAGGAGTACAGCTAGTCCAGGAACTAGTTTGAAACCGGCGTTTATCAGCATACTCAGTACCAATGTTCAAACCTTGAGAGAGGAGTTGACGAACGTGCTCTACAACTTCCGGGCTAAGACGAGTATTAACCATCTGACTATTGCTATGACGTTGACTAGGGGAACTGGAATCGTTAGAGGAATCGGCAGAACTATTCTGCTGATAGACTCGCTCTAATTGCTTACGAATAGGGGTAACGCAGGTAACTGTGTCAGCACTGGGATATCCAGAACGCAGCGCTTGATTAACACCCACAACATGGGCTGCAAAGGTTTGATCGACTTCTTGAACATCGGGCAGTCGATCGGCCTGTTCCTGCGAGGTGACAATGCTTCCGGACGGAACATATTTTCCTGGTGGAATGGCAACATCTTGAATCAAGGCGTGCATCATCACGATGCAGTCGTGTCCAATCCGGGCATTAAAGACTGTCGAGCGAAAGCCAATAAAGCAGTTATCACCGATATAGGCAGGGCCATGAATCAAAGCCATGTGGGTAATTGATGTATTGTTCCCAACCCAAACCGAGTAAGGGACTTGATCATCTCCAACGACCCGTCCTTGCTCTAATCCATGAACAACAACCCCATCCTGAAGCTTGCTTCCATGGCCGATGTGAAAGGGACCTCCCTCGTCAGCGCGAATGGAAGTCCCGGGGGCAATCAATACATTGGTACCGATCGACACATCCCCCATCACACTGGAAAAGGGATGAACCTTGGCAGTCTCATCAACTTTAGGTTGCGTCGAACTCTTCGACCAAGAAGTGGGCGGAGCAGCAGAGCCACGGACTACCATAACGATTTCTCCTATGAGCAGTAGGAGCTAGAGTCTTTGCGATACTCCTATCGATCTTGCTCTCGCTTGTTATATAGGCGCTGGTTATCGACGCTAACGGTATCAATAATTCCAATCACCAAGGCATCTAGAGGGCGAGATTCACTGCCGGGAGACTGGCGGGCAGCACTGCCATAGCTGACAAGTACCCATTCGCCCACTCCTGCCCCAACGCTATCAGCCGCAACCTCATAGCCTGGAACAGGCTGACCCTCTTCATCTATGAGTTGAATGACTAGAAATTTGACTCCTGTAAGACTAGACTCTTTCTGAGTGCTAACAACCGTACCGCAGACTCTAGCAATTTTCATCAGGCTTCAAGCGCAACTAGGAGCGGCTAATCGGACGAATTCCACTCACGCTCTCCCGAAATGCCTCAACTGCCTCAGTGTAACGAATGGGCAGCACATACTCCAGGTTTTCGTGAGGACGAGCAATAATGTGAGTCGAAAGAACCTGTCCTCCATTGACCCGCTTCACATTCTCAATTCCGGCTGAAACCGATGCCTGCACTTCAGAGACATCACCGCGAACAATCACCGTAACCCGACCACTACCAATTTTTTCGTAGCCAACCAGGGTCACACGAGCAGCCTTTACCATGGCATCTGCTGCCTCAACAACAGCAGGAAAGCCCAACGTTTCTACCATTCCAACTGCGATCGCCATCGTAAAATCTCCCTTCCAGTTAAACGTGCTAACAAAACAAACTCACTGACTGTTCAGTCACTCAAATTGCCTAGTCAAATCCAAGAATTCAACTAAGCTCGAAACTGCTCTACGGCCTCGGTGTACCGAATGGGTAGAACATACTCTAAATTCTCATGCGGTCGAGCGATGATATGAGTGGAGACCACCTCACCACCGTTCACTCGCCTGGCCGCTTCTGTGCCTGCTTGCACCGATGCCTGCACTTCAGAGACATCACCGCGAACAATCACCGTGACCCGACCACTACCAATTTTTTCGTAGCCAACCAGGGTCACACGAGCAGCCTTTACCATGGCATCTGCTGCCTCAACAACAGCAGGAAAGCCCCTTGTTTCAATCATTCCTACAGCAATCGGCATTACCTATCTCCCGCAAGAGAAGTCGTTCAACAACTAGAAACCACCGTCTATGGAATTAGTCACGGAATTACCAATTCTATCTCTAGTAAAGGCATCTTTAGAATTCCCAAACTAAGAATACAGGGACGAGATTCACCTTGGCAATATAAAGCAGAATGATTATTTTTATACAACGTATAAATCGAGATTATCGATACCCGATCCTACATGCCAGATTCTACAACGCACTCTGGATACACGCTAACCCAGGAAACTAAATCTAATAGCTAGAACTAGTTGGAGAGAAACGTTCAATCCTCAATCAACCTCACGAACCCACATATTTCCTATGTGATCCTTTGGTGTACTTTTTTGGTGTATTTTGCAGCCAAAATTAGCGAGCGCTGACATTTCCTCCTCTTCGACAAGTACAATCTTCAAGCATTGAATAGCGATGATTTTTCAGATCTCCTATTCAATCAATTAAACCGAAACAGAGCGGTAGCGCCTCATACGGTTGTTGCGAGTGAAGTTGATCACAAAAGCTACGCTCGAAAATTTATTAACTCTAATTATATCATTCATAAGCAAGATTTTATATTTCAAACCAGGCAGGAGCGTTTGGATGAAGATTCTTCAACAGCATGACAAGGGATTCAGCAAAACGAAGAATGATGAAGCCTTCGTTGATAGATGCTAAAGTTTCCTTAAGCAAAATTAACAGTTTAGATGTAGCCACTGATTGCTCTCGCTTTGTCTTGCTTTTGCCGGTCCTAAGAAGCTGTTCTTTGTGCAATGCAGCCTTTCGGCTTGGTTTCACGATACTTTCTTTCGTCTGGCTGATTTAGTCATCCCAAATTGTCACAGCCTGGGTAGGTTTCGGTTTAATATCCAGGTAGGTTGCGCTGATCAACCTGTGTCTTTACTTAAAGGAAAGCCGCATTGTGATGACTCAGCTTCTCGCTCAGACTAGCTGGTGGGTTCCTGTTTATGGACTGGTAGGTGCTCTTCTGACTCTGCCTTGGTCGGTGGGGTTGGTTCGCCGCACTGGCCCTAGGCCGGCTGCCTACTTCAATATCCTCATGACCGTGTTTGCGCTAATTCACAGCGTGGTATTGCTGTGGGCAATTTGGGAGTCTCCCCCCACCCGATCGCTGATTCCGTGGCTGAGTGTTCCAGGATTTGATATTTGGCTAACGCTTGTCACCTCTAAAACTAGTGTTGGAGCAGCGGTTTTTGTCTCTGGTCTGAGTTTGCTGGCTCAGGTATTTGCATTGGGCTATTTAGAAAAAGATTGGGCATTGGCCCGCTTCTATGCATTAATGGGCTTTTTTGAAGCCGCCATGAGCGGGATTGCCCTCAGCGATTCGCTATTTCTCAGCTATGCGCTGTTGGAGATGCTAACGCTTTCCACCTATCTGCTAGTCGGCTTTTGGTATGCACAGCCGTTAGTAGTGACGGCAGCACGGGATGCATTTTTAACAAAGCGGGTTGGGGATTTACTGTTACTGATGGGGGTTGTGGCGCTGTCGGCGATCGCCGGGAGTTTAGATTTTACCCACTTAGCTCGCTGGGCAGAGGTGGCACATCTCCCTCCGTTAATTGCGACGTTGTTAGGACTGGCGTTGCTAGCAGGACCAGTGGGCAAATGCGCCCAATTTCCGCTGAATTTGTGGCTAGATGAAGCCATGGAAGGCCCCAATCCTGCCTCAATTCTACGAAACTCGGTGGTGGTGGGTTGTGGAGCCTATGTCCTCATTAACCTTCAGCCAGTGCTGGCACTATCTCCTACGGTACTTACGGTACTAATGGTACTCGGAGGCTTAACAGCACTGGGGGCGTCGCTCGTTTCGATCGCTCAAATTGACATTAAGCGTACTCTGTCTCATTCGACGAGTGCCTATTTAGGGCTAGTGTTTCTGGCAGTGGGAATGCAGCAAGATGAGTTAGCGTTGCTGTTTCTACTGGTACATGGGTTGGCCAAGGCCCTATTGTTTATGAGCATTGGCTCGATCATTATGACCACCAGTACGCAGGATTTAACAGAGATGGGCGGGTTGGCGTCACGAATGCCTGCCACTGCGACAGCGTTTGTCATTGGCGGACTGGCCTCAGTGGGATTATTGCCCCTCGGAGGATTTTGGGTGATGTTGGCATGGGCGCAGCAGGCTTGGCAGACATCGCCGTGGCTACTGGTCATTTTACTGTTAGTCAATGGGCTGACAACCTTTAATTTGGTTAGGGTATTCGGCTTAGTATTTTGGGGAAAGCCTCAACCGAAAACGCGCCGCGCTCCCGAAGTGCCGTGGCTGATGGCTGTGCCCATGGTGACATTAACGATTTTCAATTTGATGTCTCCTGTGCTGCTACAACGGCTTGGATTGCTGTCAATTCCTGCCTTAACGGCTGCTAGCCGTAATCTGGCAGTGTTGCTTGTGCTCTCTAGTGCGATCGGAGCCGGACTTGCGGGACTGCTTTACCTCAGTGCTCGATCCTCACGGCCAGTCGATTTGGTTTGGAAATCGGTGCGGGAAGTGTTAGCCTACGATTTCTGCATCGATCGACTTTATAAAATCAGCGTTGTATTCGGAGTCGTCCAAGGATCACGATTAACGGCATGGTTCGATCGCTATGTGGTAGATGGGCTGGTTAATTTTGTTGGAGTTGCTTCTATTTTTGGTGGCGAGAGCTTAAAATACACGGTTTCAGGGCAATCTCGCAATTATCTACTTAGTCTGTTTGTGGGGCTAGTGCTAGTGCTAGTAGCAGTAAGCTGGGCATTCTTGAACTGGACACTGCGATTTTCTGCTCTTTAGCTGCTTTATCTCTAAAAGTGCTCATCGTGTGTGATGCTCTAGCATCACTGTCCTACCTAACGTGCCTGCTTTTGTGATTCGGGATTTGTTGTCAAGGAGCGATCGCCATGCTAAGTGTTCTCGTCTGGCTACCCTTATTGGGTGTTCTTCTGATTACGCTGCTTCCTGCTGCACTGGTTGTTGGACGCATTCGTCAGATTGCCCTTGCGGTTGCTAGCTTAGTTGGACTGTGGACTATCTACTTGGCTACTCAATTTGTAGTGACCGATGCTGGCTTGCAATTTCAGGAATCAATACCGTGGGTTGAAAGCCTTGGCCTCAACTATCAACTCGGCGTGGATGGTCTATCTATGCCACTGATCTTGATCAACAGCTTGCTGGTTTGGATTGCCATTTTCAGCAGCAATCCCGCGATCAACCGCCCTCGCCTCTACTACAGCCTTATTCTCATTCTTGGCGGAGCCGTTGCCGGCGCATTCTTGGCCCAAAATCTGCTGCTATTCTTTCTGTTTTATGAGGTAGAACTGATTCCGCTCTACTTGATTATTGCCATTTGGGGTGGAGCGCGACGCGGCTATGCAGCAACCAAATTTCTTATCTATACCGCTATTTCTGGGATCATCATTTTGGCGGCATTCTTTGGGTTAACCATTTTAGGTGGCTTTGACAGCTTTAATTATGAGGTTGTAAAAAACCAGACGCTACCGATCGCTACTCAACTGCTGCTGCTCGTGACGTTACTGGTTGGCTTTGGCATTAAAATTCCGATCGTACCGCTGCACACGTGGTTACCGGATGCCCACGTGGAAGCCCCCACTCCTGCTTCTGTTCTCCTAGCCGGAGTATTGCTGAAACTGGGAACCTATGGGCTGCTTCGATTTGGACTACAACTGTTTCCAGAGGCATGGCGAGTCCTAGCACCAGGATTAGCCTGGATTGCCGTTATTAGCGTGATCTATGGCTCCTTTGCTGCGATTGCCCAAACTGATATGAAAAAAATCGTTGCCTACAGCTCAGTCGGACACATGGGCTACATCATTCTAGCCAGTGCCGCAGCCACACCGTTAAGCTTAACGGGGACGATCGCCCAAATGGCAAGCCACGGCTTAATTTCAGCGCTACTGTTTCTGTTGGTTGGAGTGGTGTACGCCAAAACGGGAACTCGTGATGTCAATGTCTTATGCGGATTGCTGAACCCTGAACGGGGACTGCCGCTGATCGGCAGCTTGATGATTGTGGGAGCCATGGCTAGTGCTGGTATTCCCGGCATGGTGGGCTTCATTGCAGAATTTATCGTCTACCGCGGCAGTTTTCCAGTCTTTCCGGTGCAAACGTTGCTGTGTATGGTAGGAACTGCTTTGACAGCGGTGTATTTTCTCATTTTGATCAATCGCGTATTTTTTGGTCGCCTTCCCGACACGTTATCCAACCTACCGCGAGTGCGTTGGCAAGATCGCATTCCTTCGGTAATTGTTACAGTCTTGATTGTGCTGTTGGGGCTGCAACCCAACTGGATAACCCGCTGGAGCGAGGGCGTTGTCTTGACATTAGCTATCGACAATACCACACAGATGACCGTGGTAGGGATTGAGCCTGCCCCTGCCATCCCAACAGCGTTTCACATTGAGTCGGCGATTGGCTGGTCTCCGAATTAAGTCTCTAATCATCTCATTGTTCAATTTAGTGTTCTCTCGTATTCGATTTTTGTCTCACCTTTATTTCAATTCGCTCTTCTGCTGCTATGGTCACGATCTCTTCTCCGTCTACCCATCCCCTGGCTAGTATCATTCACCGCATAGAGTCGGGTGAAGCACTACTCCCTGATTCTCCTAGCAATGTGGTAGAGGTAGTGGGGGTGCTCAAGAGCTATGGCGTGGTTCTGGATGCCTATCAGCGCAACCTTACCTACATTGCTGAGCACCAGTTCTTGGTGCTATTTCCCTTTTTCAAATACTTCAACGGAGACGTGACGTTACCCAAGCTGCTGAAACATTGGTGGCACGATCGCATTAATTATGAATACGCTGAGTACTGCATGAAGGCCATGTTTTGGCATGGAGCAGAACAAGTCGATCGCTATTTGGATAGCGAAGAGTTTAAGCAGCGGGCCATAGCTGCGATTCAAGCTAAGGTGCGAAACAATCTATTCCTACAAGGACTGGGGCGACTGTTTCCAGAGTTTGCCCTTGAACAGGTGCGGCTGCTGGTTTACTACAGCATCTTAGGACAGTTCTGGAATGTGATGAGCCGTATGTTCTTGGAGTTGTCCGATCGCTACGATCGGGGAGAAATTCAAACCATTCCTCAAGTCGTCGAGCATATCCTACAGGGATTGGTCGCCGCTGCCAAGCAACCCATCACTTACGCAGTGCCAATTCAGCAAGTGTCCTATGAAATTATTCCGGAATCTGTAGGGCTAACGTTTCTTATGGATGCAGCCGTTCCCTATGTCGAGGCGGTATTTTTCCGTTCTTTCCCCTTTTTTGGCACAGTGTCTTATAACGCTCAAGCGGGTCAGGTTCCCAAAGAGCAATCAGGGTTTGCCTACGGTGCTCTCTTTGCTGATGCCTTGCCCATTGGTGGGGCCGGAATCCCGCCAACCCTACTGATGCAAGATATGATTCATTACCTACCTGATTATTTGCAAGATATCTATTTACAGGGCTTACGGGGTCAAGACGATTTGCGCGTCAAAATCTGTCTTAGCTTTCAAAAATCAATGTTTTGTGTGACAACGGCGGCTCTACTAGGATTGATGCCCTATCCGCGTACTACAACTGATTCAGAGCAACAAAAGGCTAATCGCGCCTACTTGGAAAGCTGGATGGATCGACTTCTGCACACGCAGCTATTGAATGTTCAGTAAAGTAAATGCTGCCTAAGAAGGGACAACAAACACTCTAGACAATGCTCATTAACGACAATGCTCATTAACTAATCTCGCGAATTAGTAACAGCCGAGAATAGATGTACCTTCTGGCTTCTGCTTCTTCTTCCCTGTTAAGGCGACAGCGTTCTCTGAGTCGTTGAACAAGCCAATGAACCAGACTGTGATCGTCTAGCTCATGGAGCAGTTCAGATGAGTTAGCTTCAATGAGTTGCCAAAGTTGACGAAGGTGATGAGCCGTCATAGCAGACACCTGACATGAGAGGACATGATAGGGTGTTGTCTTGGCAGAATTTAAGACTTTTTTTATATTTCGCTACTCTTCAGCTTAGGGATCAAATCTAACTGCGTCAAGCTTTTCAGCAATACTTGTCAATAAATATAAAATCAATACATATTAATAAGTTCTGTTATTGTTTTGATGCATTGAGCGGCGACTTTAGGCAAGGAGAGGGGGACTTGTTTCTCGATACTGCCGATCACCGATCGGGCTTACTGAGTTTTAATTAGGTTAATCCTCTAGATTAATCGCCACGAAAAAACCAGGAGAAACGCTCCCCTGGTCATGCCAACATCGAGTTCACTAGCTGCAACTCAAAAAGCTAAGTGAGCTTGCGAATTCGCAATTAGTAGGTTTCAACATGCCAACGTTCTTTAATCGATCGTTGGTATTCTTTCCAATTAATGCCTTCCTTCTCAGCGGCTGTTGACATGGCTTCGTCAATGCCATCCTCCATGCCTTTCAGCCCACAAATATAGACATGTGTTTTTTCATCCTTCACCAGATTCCAAATTTCATCAGCATGTTCAGCTACCCGGTGCTGAATATACATTCTGCCGCCTTCTGAGTTTTGTTGCTCTCGGCTGATCGCATAAGTGATCCGGAAGTTATCCGGGTACTTCGCTTGAAGTTCCTCTAGCTCCTCTTTATAGAGAATATTCGGTGTTGTTGGAATGCCAAAGATGAGCCAAGCAAACCCCTTGAATTGGTAGTCAGGGTTAACCGCCCTTTCGTTATCCTTAAACATGCGCCAGAGGTAGGCACGGAACGGAGCAATGCCAGTACCAGTTGCCATCATGATGATGTTGGCGTCCTCATCAGGTGGGAGCAACATTTCCTTACCAACTGGTCCTGTGATTTTGACATCAGCACCAGGCTGAAGATTGCAGAGGTAGGTCGAGCAAACGCCGTAGACGGTTTCGCCCGTTTCAGGATGCTTATACTCTAATTGACGAACACAGAGCGACACCGTTTTGTCATCCACATCATCGCCATGACGAGTCGAGGCGATCGAGTATAGTCTTAACTTGTGGGGTTTCCCTTTGTCATCTTGACCTTCGGGAATGATGCCGATACTTTGACCTTCCACATAACGAAGATCACCGTCTGACAAATCAAACTTGATGTGCTGAACAATGCCGATCCCACCTTCTTGGACTAGCGGCTCATTCGAAATACATTTACCAATAAACGGAGCATTGGGACGGTAGGTGTTAACAGGAACATCTGCCTTTGCTGCTTTTGCCGATTTTTCCTTCGCTTGAGCCATAGGTTTGGTTGGTTCTGCTGACTGCACGTTAGACGACCCTGTGTCAGAGGAAACTGCCTTGCCGTTAGCTGTGTTGTCTGCTGTAACCGGGCGAATACTGACAATTCGACCACCCATTCGAGTGATGCGCTGCATCTCCTGATTCATGCGCGAGTAGGGCACGGTGATGAAGACGTTACCACTCCGCCGAATTTCATAGTCCATCTTGTCCGTTTCGGAATTTTGGCGCAAGCCTTCCACTTCGTAGACGAAGAGACGGTTGCCATAGTCTGTGTTGGGAGTACCACCCGCTGCGCTTGGAATGTACATTCTACGAACTATTCTCCTGAGCCAACTCGAATCGACACGTAGGGTCACGTGCCATTGCCACCACAAGCCAAACTAAAACACGGATTAACTATCCGCAAAGTTAGACCTGACCTGTACTAGCGTAACATTGCTGTGCGATCCTCTGACACAGATAGGAACAGGTTTTGGGAAGCCCGACTGCTCCTACCTCACCATACTGGCGCTGCCACCGAATAGACTGTCAATCAAGGAACATTAAAGAAACATTTCAGAATAATTTCACACTTTGCCAGAGTTCATGGTTCGCAGGTGCCAAATTACCCTTAGCATAAGAAAGGGATCGTTCTAGTTGACCATGCATCATTTGTGCCCCAGGGCGCGATCGCCTGCTCAACTGGCTGCGTTGCCAACTAAGTCGTTGGCCGACGCTTCATTTGTTAATGCTGGTAACTGCTTATAACTGCTTATCTTCTGTTCCTGTTGTTCGTCAAATTGTTGAGTCAAATGCTTTGCTTGTAGGGATGATCACGTTTTGATAAAATTCGGGATAGTGGATAGTATTAAATACCTAGACTATCTTCATTCGGTTCAAATCAATGGCTCGATTTGAATCACTGGCAGCCCGACTGAACCTAGGTTGCTCTGATTTTAGTTTTATGACTGTTTCACCTTCCATCACGACTGGATGCCCCTATCTAGATATCTTTGTTAATTTCTGGGTTGATTTCTGGTGCGGCAGTTGTAATGGGGTACTCAGGTGGCGAACCTCAAAATTTGCTTGCAATCGTTGCTTAACCAATTGTTCATTTGTATTAGAGGAAACCTATGACCAGTAAGCCAGACCGCGTGGTATTAATCGGTGTTGCCGGAGACTCCGGATGCGGCAAATCCACCTTCCTGCGTCGCTTAACCGATCTGTTTGGCGAAGAGACAATGACTGTGATCTGCCTAGACGATTACCACAGTCTGGATCGAAAGCAACGTAAGGTCGCTGGAGTGACTGCGCTGAACCCAAAGGCCAACAACTTCGACTTGATGTATGAGCAGGTCAAAGCGTTGAAGAATGGCGAAGAAATCATGAAACCGATCTATAACCACGAGACGGGTATGATTGATCCGCCGGAACTGATTAAGCCCTCGCCCATTGTCGTTATTGAAGGGTTACATCCAATGTATGATGAGCGGGTGCGGGAACTCTTGGATTTCAGCGTTTATCTTGACATTGACGACGAAGTCAAGATTGCCTGGAAGATTCAGCGTGACATGGCAGAGCGCGGTCATAGCTATGAAGACGTATTAGCTGCCATCAATTCTCGCCGCCCAGACTTCAATGCTTATATTGATCCGCAGAAACAATATGCCGATGCGGTCATTCAAGTGCTACCAACGAATCTTATTCCCAACGACACCGAACGTAAGGTACTGCGGGTGCGCTTAATTCAAAAAGATGGCGTAGAAGGGTTTGAACCGGCCTATCTGTTTGATGAAGGCTCAACAATCGACTGGATTCCCTGCGGACGCAAGCTGACCTGCTCCTACCCTGGAATCAAAATGCACTATGGACCTGACAACTACTACAACAACAGCGTATCGGTGCTGGAAGTAGACGGGCAGTTCGATCGACTGGAAGAAGTGATCTATATTGAAAGCCACCTCAGCAACACCTCCACTAAGTTTTATGGTGAGCTAACAGAACTGTTGCTGAAGCACAAAGAATATCCTGGCTCTGCTAATGGCACTGGCTTGTTCCAAGTGTTGGTTGGGCTGAAGATGCGAGCAACCTACGAGCGCTTAGTGGGTTCTGAGGCAAAAATGGCAGCGAAAGCCGTTTCTAATTAATTGTGGCTTCAGGTCGATTGAGTTTTGAAGGACAGGATCACTCCTGTCCTTTTGTTGTTTGACTTGGTTTTTTGACTTGGTTTAGGGACAGGACGACAAGAGTCCATCCATCATAAACAATCTCCCTCTCCCGATAGGAGAAGGAGATGACGGGTAAGCTGGCGCATCGAATAGTTAAGAGCGCATTGAGAAAATGAGCACCGAGACTCTAACGCCTAAACGGTTTTCTGACCAAAAATTTGGGCTTTCAGCGCATTGAAATCTCTAGATAGTTCTTGACGACTCTCTGCCTTCCACACATAGCGATAGATGAACCAAGCAGAATAACCCATTCCTACTAGCTCAAACAGGGAAGACATTAGAGGAATGTCGTTAATGGCATCCAGAATTGCTAGCAGCAGCTTGACTGCAATCAGCGCAGCAATAATTAAGCTGACGGTGATAATCGGGCGTCTATACTCGCCGAAGAAATCGGTGAGATATTCTGGTAAATCAGCCAAAAATGCGGAAATTCGATCGCCTACCCGCTTCCATTGCTCATTAGAAGGGGTAGAGACTTGAATCGTAGTTGGATCTTCGTTGTTCATGGTCACGCTCAGCTTCTCTGTTGTGTACTCTGGGGGGGTAAGGTCTTGCGTTGCTTCAGGCTCCATAGTCACACCTTGGAACTAAACGACGGCTTTAATAAAAATATCCCAGTCTAGGATAGACCTAAATCGGAATTCTAAAATCTACTTTCAGGATTAAGACTATAACTCCAGGATTTTAAGAATCCACGAACATACTTGACACTAAATCAGACTGTCCATAATTGCAATAGGAAATTAGGAAGTGAGTGTAGAAAAATAGCTAGATCTAGAGCGATCGTAGCCGCAACAGACCACCAGTTCTGATTTATGCTGTTGTCTGCACTGAACGATCTAGAAGTTGAAAAATTTCTTTAGCCGCTCGATCGCACACGCCTACTTCACCAAGTTTTGTGCGCATCCGCTCATAGTCTCGTAACATTTGGTCGCGTCGAATGCAATTCAGGAGGAGATCAAGCGCTTCTTGGGTAATTCGTTCAGGAGTAGCGTGTCGTTGCAGCAATTCTGGCACGATCGGCTCCATCATCACTAAATTGACCGGGGAGATGAACGGTGCAGAAAACTGAAGCAGATGTTCAGCAATCCAAGCGGTAATCGGATTGAGCCGGTATAGCACCACCTGTGGTACATTCAGCAACGCCGTTTCCAAATTGACCGTTCCCGACTTTGCAATAACCAAATCGGCCGCAGCGATCACGGTTTGCGATGGGTCTGTCACCAGGTTAATGTCTAGGTGATAAGGCCTGATTGTTTGCTCTATTGCCGATCGATACGTGTCCAGAGACAGGGGTAGCCAAAATTTCACATCGGGTAGTTGAGCTTGAATCTGCCGCGCGGCTTCACAAATCACAGGCAGAATGTATTGAATTTCTTGATGGCGCGAAGCAGGGACGAGGGCAATGACTTGCTGCTTCGGTGCAATCCCCAACCTTTGCCGAGCTTGGTCTCGGACAGGAGCCTGCTGCATGTGATCAACCAAGGGATGCCCCACCCAAGTGACATTGCCGCCGCGCTCTTGGTAATAAGTTGCTTCAGCCGGAAAGATAGCTAGTAGCCGATCGCTGATGCGCAGAATTTCGCGAGTATTGCGACTGCTAAGCGACCAGACCCACTCTTGAGGCGCGATGTAATAAACGGTTGGCACTCGGGGAAAGTGGGATCGTAAAAACCCACCCAACGCTAGATTGGGGCTGCCGTAGTCAATCATCACCACCAAATCGGGAGAATGTTGCCGCAGATATTGCCGCACCTGGCGCTGAATTTTCAGGGTTGAGCGAATGTAGGGCACCGACTCTAGCAATCCGATCGAGCCGATCGAACTCGTGTCAGACAGTAATAATGCTCCCGCTGCGGCCATGCGCGGCCCGCCCAAGGCCACAATTTCCAGCGTTATGCCCAACTCATCCGATCGACGTTTCAACGCCTCAATCAATAATGCCCCTTGCAGATCGCCAGACACTTCGCCAGTGCTGATAAAAATGCGTTTCATCCTTCATTCACCAGAGGCTTCACTCTTGGCTTTCCGCTTGCCTGGAGTCAGTCCTCGCCGTTCGGGTGATTGACTCATGCGCAAAAACTGTCGTAGGTGCTGCAAATGCTCGCTATCAGGCAGCAGATCGAGTTGCTCTAGGGCTTGTTGAAAAGAGAGATTAGAGCGGTAAAGCAGACGAAAGGCTTTCTTTAACGTTCGGAGCGTTCCACCATTGTCTTCATCGGCAAGTCCAGCCCGCTGTAGCCCGACTTGATTGAGTGTGCGAACACAGGCGGGATTTCCATCCACGCGCATAAAGGGTGGTACATCCCGAACTATTTTGCTCATCGCGCCAATCATGGCGTACCGGCCGACATGAACAAATTGGTGAATTCCTACCATGCCGCCTAAGCGAGCGTTCGACTCAATGCGAACATGGCCCGCGATCGAAACCGCGTTTGTAATAATCACCTGGTCTTCAATGACGCAGTTATGCGCCACATGGGCATAAGCCATCAACAAATTACCATTACCAATGATCGTGGCTTCACCAGCGGCTGTGGCTCGGTTGATTGTGACATATTCCCGAATTGTATTATCGTCACCAATTTTAACCAGCGTCAGCGATCCATCATATTTTAGGTCTTGTGGTTCCAGCCCGATCGCGGCTCCGGGAAAAATTTGATTTCGCGCCCCAATTTCAGTATTACCGTCTAGGACAACGTGATGACCAATCACCGTATCTGGCCCTACCCGTACTTGCTCTCCAATGACGGCATAGGCTCCAACCTGCACCGAAGGATGGAGTTCTGCACGGGGATGAATAACAGCCGTTGGGTGAATCAGGGTAGTCAAAGGGTAAACCGTGGAGAAAGGACAAAGGGGAAAGGATAAAGGTCAATCGCAATGAAATAAACTGGGGCTTCACCTTTATCCTGGGGTATTGAGCCTTGTTTACGGATCGACAAGCGAGAACATGAATTCGCCGCCTGTAACAAGTTGACCATCCACTTCGGCGCGGCCCTGCATCTTGCCAAACCGACGCTGCTTAACGGAGAGCAGTTCCACGGTCATAATTAACTGATCGCCCGGCACAACAGGACGCCGAAAACGAACTTTGTCGATCCCAGCGAACATAAAGAGTCCATCTTTGGGAAACTCTGGCATTTGGGTCAGTACAACGCCACCCACCTGGGCAATGGCTTCTACAATCAGAACCCCTGGCATAATCGGTTGTCCCGGAAAGTGGCCCTGGAAGTGAGGTTCATTAAACGTTACGTTCTTGAGTCCCACGGCCAGCTTTCCAGGCACATACTGAATGATGCGATCGACCAATGCAAAAGGATAGCGATGGGGCAGCAGCCGATGAATGTCTTCGACCGCCAGAACGGTGGAATTGGGACTGGGCTTGCCGTCTTCATCGGAGTGATGCAATTGCGCTTCTGGATGGGTCGTTGTGGTATGGTCGTCAGTCAATGTAGCCATGAGTAATCGGTAATAGGACTCAAGAGTTAAACAAATTTTGCTTTAAGTGAAAAGGACTGGAGCTAGCCGCTGAGCTAATTGAGTGTGTAACCGATGACTCGCTTTATAGGCCAGCACATGCACACATGGAAAAGCGCCTAATAAACTCAAGTCCCCTATTAAGTCTAAAAGTTTATGGCGCACTGGTTCATCTGAAAACCGAAGCGGTGGATTAATCCATCCCTGGTGATCACACACCAGCGCATTATTTAAACTACCGCCTTTGATCAACCCATTGTGCTGAAGTTGTTCAATTTGATGAGCCAATCCAAAGGTGCGAGCCGGGGCAATGGCTGTCGTGAAGGGTTCTGTATGGGGCGACCAGCTATACCATTGATTGCCGATCGCTGGTATATCAAAATCAATGCCATAGGAAAAGCGTAAGGTATCCGCCGGCAAGGCTGCCACAAACGCATCGCCCTGATGTATCCAGATCGGGGCATTGAGCCGAGGTTGAAGCCGAGGAGCGTCCTGTGCCACAATTCCAGCTTGAGCAATAGCTTCGACCCACAGCCAAGCCGAGCCATCCAACAAAGGAACTTCAGCTTGATTAATTTCAATGCGTGCATTATCGATGCCCATGCCGCTAAGGGCTGCTAGCAAATGTTCGACGGTACGAATACTGGCTTGCTGATGAGATAGTTCGGTAGAGAGCACCGTTTGGCTGATGAATGCGATCGATGCTGGAATGACGGGTTGATGCGGCAGATCGATGCGTACAAAATAGCGACCTGTGCCCGGTTCAGCCGGACTAACCCGCACAGTTGACTCTAGTCCTGAATGCAGACCTATCCCCGATCGCTCAAAATGAGTCGCCAGGGTGTGCTGCTGAGAGTTCAGCAGCGTTGAAGATGATAGATCAAGCTCTGCAAGCCAAGGGCGTTGTGTCAAGTGCGCTTGAAAATCGAGCGTGTTTACGTTTGTGAATACTTCTGTCAACTTTCACCCCCACCAGACAGACTCCTCTATTTGCTCACCCTACCGAATTTAGTAGGATCAATTCACCAGAATTGTGCCAATTTAGCGATCGACAGAATTGTGCCCTTCGTGCTGCTCTTGGTCTTGGCTGATTTTTGGCTGAGAAGTTTTTGGTTGAGATCGCCTTGGACTAGAACCGCTCACCAATTCCAAAGTGAATTTGGCTACCTCCTTCATCATTGATGGCATAATCAACGCGAATTTGCCCCAAGGGTGACTGTACCCGCACACCCACGCCGTAGCCAAAACCGCTGCCGGGTTTATTCAGAATTTCAGACGGGTTTCCAGGAATATCATCCCCGGTTCCTAAATCGGTTCCTACATCAGCAAACAGGGCGCCGCTAACAATCGAGAATACAGGGAAGCGATATTCCACCGTTGCTTGCAGAAAACTGCGTCCACTGGCCAGTTCACCCGCACCATATCCTCGCACCGAATCCGTACCGCCCAGAGAAAATGCTTCATACGGTGGTAAATCGCCCAGAATGGTTCCCCCTTGCACATTAAACGCCAAGGTTTGCGGACAATCGACGGGCGACGGATCATCTAGCCGACATCCTTCCGTAAAGTTGGTGAATCGTACTGGTAAGAAGTAGCTGTAGCTAGCACGTAATCGATTGAGGAAGATATTGCCGTTGCCAATTGGAATGGATTGCTCGGTGCTAAATCGCAAGAAGGACCCGCTGGTCGGCTGTAGGGGATTATTGCGCTGATCCTGCGAGGCGGTAAACTGCACCGTGAACAGATCATCTTGTCCAGAGTCACTGAAGCTCAGAGGAGTACCAAACTCACTGCGTGGTTCCAGATTGCCGTCGAGATCGCGAATCGAGACGCGCTGGTATTGTGCCCCCAAAGACACGCGCCAGCCGTCATCCAGCGGGCGCCCAAACGTGACACCGCCCCCGAAGCGTCGTACCCGTGGACGATCGCCGTTGGGCAAGCGAATGTCTTCATCATCTCCTTCAAAGACCAGCGATCGAGACTGCCGACCGAAGGCATTGACCGTGTAGGAAGTGCGGTTGGGATCGCCACCAATCCAAGGATCAGTGAAACTGATATCAAACAACAGATCCCGTGAACCAATTTGCAGTTCTGCATTCAAGCGCTGATTGTTACCACCTAAGTTTTGCTCTTGGAAACTCGCCGTCCCAAAAAAGCCACTGGCAGAGCTAATTCCAATCCCTGCGGCAAATGAGCCAGTATTACGCTCAGTGACATTGACAATCACATCTACCTGACGCGGATCTTGCCCCGGATTGAGGGAAATATTGAGATCTTCAAAAATTCCCAAAGCAAAAGCTCGCTGCAAATCTGCTTGGATTTGCTGACGATTGAAGACATCACCCGGCTGCGATTCAAACTCACGGGTAATGATGAAATCGCGAGTGCGGCCGCGAATCGGTTCTCCTTCATCATCCTCGGCTTCCCCATCGCGATTGAGAAAGCGAATTTGAATGTCTTCAATTACCCCTTCTGCGACTTCTAGCGTCACAACGCCATCCGGAGAAATTTGCGGTGCACCAACCACCTGTGCCAAGACATATCCATTGTCTTGATAGAGTTGATTGAGTTGCTCGACCCCAAGCTGTAAATTGCGTAGATTTAAAATTTGCCCGTACTGAGGGCTAAAAATATCATCTACCGCGGTTTGCAAGGGCACTTCTTCCTCGTTGTAGACGATCGTCTCTAGCACACTACCCGATAGTTGAACCGATTCTAAAACTGGGTTGGGGGCAACATCAAACGTGACCCGTACACCCAAGGGAGTATCCTCTGGTACCGCTCGCACACTGGAGAAAAAGCCCGTGGCAAAAATGGCATTAATATCTTCTTGCAGTTGCGATCGCGTCGTGGTTCGCCCTGGCTGAGTTTGAATGACCCGATACACTTCATTTTGCAGATCCCCCTCTGCACCCACAACTAGCACTTCCGAAACCAACACCCGTGGTTCTGCGCCCGGTTGTTCAGTGGCAGGAGATGTGGCAGGAGGCGTAGCCGGGGGTGGAGCAACAGGCTCCGCATCGGGGCTAGCGTCTGGCTCATCCAGTTCAGCATCAGGAGTCACTGGTTCGGGCGACTCAACTTCGGGAATATCGCTTTCAGGAGCGGCGGGAGGAACATCGAGATCAGGAGGTTGATCTAGCTGAAATTGCAGTTGATTGGGAGTTTCTTCAGTTGGGGTTTCACTCCCAGCTGGCACTTGCGGTGCAGGCGCATCGAAGGGGGTGTCGCTGGGAGGATTACTGGGAGGGGTTTGCGCCAAGTCATCTAGCGCCACATTTGTAAACTCGATCGCGGTTGAATCTGCCCGCGGCTCTACCGACAAGGAACCGTACAACTCATCGAGCGAGAGTTGCGTTTCCAACTCACCTTCAGCCACATCAGCGACGGTTACTTTCGAACCAGTCACTTCCAAACTATCTGACTCAACAGTTTGGTCTGGATTTGTTGCCTCTGCATTGGCAGGATGAGCTAAACCAAGGGTGGTCGAAGCAGCGACAACTGCTAATAAAACTGGAGAAAAACGCATACTGTCTAAACCGTTTGGCACTTCCACACACCACGACACAAAACTATCTGCAAGGGTTTCAACGTTAAGTAGGCAATCCAACTGCTCCAATGGATAACAACGGATCAATGCGCATTAAAAAATGATCCCACATTGATCCCAAAAAGTTTTAAAAAGTTTAAATTTGACGGTGCAATTCTACAGCATGGCTTTGCCTGATCCATCGATCGATTGTGCCAGTACTCTTTCTAGCACTTGACGATAGCCCTCTTCTACTTGACCTAAATTTTGACGAAACCGATCTTTATCCATCACTCGTTCAGCCGGATCGGTGGTGGCTTGGTTCCAAAGCCGACAGGTATCGGGACTAATTTCATCTGCTAGAAGCAAGGTTCCGTCGGGTTCCATTCCAAATTCCAATTTAAAATCTACCAGGGTAATGCCACAGGATTGGAAGAACGCTGTAAGATGCTGATTGATTTGCTCAGCCATACGCTGTAGTTGGCTTACTTGCTCGGGCGTAGCCAAGTTAAGCACCCGTAGCCGATCGAGAGTCAGCAGCGGATCGCCCAACGCATCGTTTTTATAATAAAACTCGACCAGTGGTGGACTGAGTTCAGTTCCCAGCGGTATCCCCGTTTGTTGACAAAGGCTGCCAGCAGCCAAGTTACGCACAACGACCTCCAGCGGCACAATTTTGACCGATCGAACTCGCATCTCGTTGGGGGACGACTGTTCAATCCAATGGGTGCGAATGCCATGCGACTCTAGCAACTGAAATAAATGGCTGGAAATGGTGCAGTTAATTTCGCCTTTGCCCACAATACGCCCTCGCTTTTGAGCATTAAAGGCGGTTGCATCATCCTTGAAATGAGTCAGCAGGATGTTTGGGTCTTCGGTAGTATAGAGGATTTTGGCTTTCCCTTCGTAAAGTTTTTGACCAGCAACCATGAGTGTCTGTTGACCAATTGAAACGAGGTCTCATTATTGTACCGGGCTGACGTTCCCGATTGACCAATCTGATATACAGGGAAGACTTTTTGGCAACCCAATAAAATAGTTTGCTTAATTGCTTTCCAATGATTTCAAAATTTGATCTTATGGACACTTTTTAATATCTGAAGGAAAGAAAGTATTTCTATTCTTGATAGGTTTTTGTATTCCGAAGCCATTGTTTCTACTGTGTTGGTCTCCAAAGCGTGCTATAAAATACAGTTTTCACTTCCAGTAGATCTTTTCAGCAAAACCAGGTAAAGTGGGGGGAGTTTCGGTAGTCAGCACGATTTCTATTTATTCTGTTTATTGCTGATCTTATTGCTGACAATCTGTTTTACCGTTAGCCACACGGTTGGATGTTTGGTTTAGTGCATGAGGACTCAGCCCGCTCATCTCAAGTTAGCCAACTAGTCTTTACTGATTCAGCAAGTCGTTCACCAAGCTAGTCGATTTTTCAGTTTCTTTAAGCTGATGTATCGATTGGAGTAAACAAATGTTGCGGTAATGGGGCTAGAATGTCACGTAATCGAGCGATTCATCGTCTTTTTTGTTCACGCTGAATTGAACCGCGATCGATTTTTCTCAAAGCTACTGATTGGCTGTAGTTTTTACCGTCATATATGTCCAATGGCTCGTTACACCAACCTTTTTACAGTTTCAGCTTCCACTCAAGACCTCCGACGGTCTGTTGTTCGAGTGTTTCAAGCATGTAATTTGAATTTGGTTTATGAAGCAGCAGATTACCTGGTGGCGAAGGAAAAGCCCGGACACGTAACCTACTCACAGCTTGCTACGGTCGAAGTACTCATCAATTCTCTGCCTAATGAGGAAAGCAGTGCCCATGTGAACCTGGTAGTGAAGAATGAGGAATTACCCCTGAAGACCAATAACCATTGTCATCGGGTTTTTACATTGGTGAATCAAACCATCGTAGACACGCAAAACTGGCAGTCTGTACAACTGACCTAGTCGTTGAATCTAACGCCGAGATGGATCGACCTAAAAGCAATGGCGGCTGTGCTTAAACTACACATGATGTTGAAGTATAGTCGCTTCTGACGTTCTCATCTGTTTGTTCATCTATATTTCGTTAAGCCATTTTGCTAAGCCAGCGGAGTTATCTATGATGGTTTAAGCAACTTGGCTTTTTTAGATCCTGCTCATGAGTTTTGATGACATCCTTGATGCTGTAGAACAATTACTGCCTGCCGATCGCTTAGGGGCAATCGATCGCTTCATTTTTCGCCAATCGTGGTTAGGGCGAACCTACACAGAAATGGCCCATATGTCAGGATATGGCAATGACTATATTAAGGAAGTCGGATCGCGCTTATGGCATGACTTGTCCGAGGTAACGGGTCAGCGCGTGACCAAAAAAAACTTGCAATTAGTGTTTAGTGATCACCTTGAGCCAACCTTGGCTAGCATCGCGTCGGTGGAACTAGCCGCTGAACCAGTCTTGTCTGAATCAGCGTCCTCCGCTCAGCATTGGCAAGATCTAGTGGTCTTGCAGCCACCTCGTACCATTGATCGGGTAATGCTACCGCTAGCCACTCGAATGGGGTTTCCTGGTGGGCCAATTCCGCTAAACTCACCGTTCTATATCGAGCGCCCCCCGATCGAATGGCTATCCTATGCAGAATTGGAACAACCAGGAAGCTTAATTCGCATTCGTGCCCCCAGACAAATGGGCAAAAGTTCTCTGATGCATCGGTTGCTTGCTCATGCCGACATGCTAGAGTATCGAACCGTCCATTTAGATTTTCAAGAAGCCGATCAAGGAGTATTTTCTTCGCTCGATCAATTTTTGCGCTGGTTTTGCGCCAATATTAGCCGTCGCTTGCAGGTTGCACCCCGTCTAGATGACTATTGGGACGAAGATATGGGCAGCAAGGTGAGTTGTAAAGTTTATTTTGCTGGCTATTTGCTTAAACAGATTGAGCGTCCGATTGTCATTGCGCTGAACGAAGTCAATCGAGTTTTCGAGCACCCCCAGATTGCCCAAGACTTTCTGCCAATGCTGCGCGTTTGGCATGAGCAAGCAAAACATGATCCGGCTTGGCAAAAGTTACGGTTGGTGCTAGCCCATTCTACTGAAATCTATGTACCTCTTAATCTCAATCAATCGCCGTTCAATGTGGGGTTATCAATTCGTCTACATCCCTTCAATGTTGAGCAGGTGCAAGAACTGGCACAACGCTATCACTTGGACTGGAACACCCCGATCGGCTGTGAACATGCAGCAGCGCTGCAAATGTTAGTAGGCGGCCATCCCTATCTAGTTAGTTTGGCGCTGTATCATCTGCGTCAAGGCGACATCGCGATTGAACAGTTGTTAGAAACGGCCGCTATGCCTTCTGGTATCTACGCCCACCATCTACGAGGGCTATTAACTACCCTTCTGCAAAACCCAGAGCTGATTGGGCCATTTCAACGAGTTGTAGCAGCAGATGCAGGTGTGTCCCTCGAAGCGATTGCTGCCTATAAGTTAGAGAGCATGGGTCTAGTTCATCTAGATGGTAACGTTGCCAAACTCAGTTGCGAGTTGTACCGATCGTTCTTTCAAGCACAGTTTGCTATGCATTCGGTGCTCCAGCCTGTGATGAATAGTATGAGAGACAAGGAGCAATGGTGAGTCAATGACAACACAAGATGAATGATTTTTCTTGCGGTCAACCGGAACTACAAACAATGAGATTTCCCGTCAAGTGTACTTTCGCGATCGCTTTTTGCGGGGGCTTGTGCGTGGGTGAGGACGTTCTGGTGTGCTCATACGAGCCGTAGGTTCGCTTAATCGTCGGCTCACCTCCACAAAGCTGTCGCGCCGCAAGTACGGATAATCAGACACCCACAAATCGTAGTCAGATAAATAAATATCAGATACCTGGGAAATTCGGCTTAGATCGGAGCGATTCGATACTACTACCATTTGAGCCACATCCCCTGGACGAATAGCTCGATGCTCCCGCTTGAGTGGAACTTGCAAGTTAGTATAAAACCCAGTTTCATCGCCCACTTCTAAGTTCAGACAGCGTTCGCGATTTTCAACCAGCACCAATTCGCCTCGCTGATTCACGGTTTCTTCTGTACCAATCAATTCTTCGGTAACAAAAACGTCTTGCACTTCCCCCTGCCAAAATCCGCTATATGGATAGCGTCGCAACAATCGATTGCGTTGACTGGCCAAATAAACCGGCCCCCACAACCAGTAAAACCCAGCCGAAAACCCCAGTAAGAAAATCACAATATTAAAGGCTTGTCCCAGAAACGAGCGCAAAATTACCACTGCCACAACTCCAGCAATAGAAATTAACAAGCGCCGCAACAGATCAGAAAACTTGCCCCAGTAATACTTATATTGATCGCCTGTGGCAACCAAAGGAACCAATTCTTCAAACGTTTTACGAGTTAAAGGAACGAGCATAGAGGTTGAATAAAAGCACTCCGCTAGCAGCAATTTGCATCGATCGTATGAACTGCTTTGAGCCTAACACTTGTGGCTCATTTGTTACAAAGCCATCTTCATGTCTGTTTGAGTTCTCTATTGAACAGGGTGTTGGGGTTAGACAAAAGGTGAATCTACGGATTTTTTTGCTTTTTCCAAAAGTGCCTCAGTCTAAAAGTTCAGTACATCTCTCGACGCTCATCCTGCCATGCAAACGGCACAATCAGAGTTAACTTCTGGAGAACGCCTTCGGAAGAACTAAACAACTAGGGGGCAATTGGGTTGTTTTGGTTCTTCTAGTTAGGAAAGCGTCCTTACAGGTGACTTGCCTGACCTTGGGGGCTTTAAAGGTCAGGCAATTTTTTATACAGGTTCTATTGCGTTTAGCAGCTAACCCATCCTTTCTCAATCTAACAGTTCTACAATGCCGCGTTGTCCATCTAAGCGAATGCGTTGCCCATCTTGAAACCGTTGAGTAGCTTGTTCGACATCCATCACAGCAGGAATTTTGTACTCTCGGGCCACGATCGCTCCGTGTGACAATTGCCCACCCACTTCAGCCACCAGCCCTCCAGCTTGGGCCAACAGGGGTGCCCAGCCCGAGTCAGTATAGGGCACCACGAGGATGGTTGTCTTAGTAATCTCAGAGCTTTGTTGTAGCGATCGTAGGACTTTCACTTGTCCTTCGATTTGTCCTGGGCTTGCACCAATTCCTTGCAGTTGCTTGCCGCTCGAAACACGGTCATGCGCGTTGGGCTGAGAAGGTGGGGTGTTGCCATACACCAACATCGCAGGAGATCGTTGTCGATCGGACTCTAGTTGTGCTCGACGTTGACGAATCAAATCGGGAATTTGCCGCCTCAACTCTGAACGAGTTCCTGTGACTAAGTGTTCAATTTCATCAAAGGTTAGGAAAAATAGATCGCCTGTCTCTGCAAGTAATCCAGTCGATCGCCAATGCTCTTCCAAGGACACCACACTCCAGCGCAATTCAGCCAACAATCGACTATAAACCGCCGTAACCCGTCCTTTTAGATCTAACCGACGTTGTACCTGCCGGGTTTTCCAGGATGGAGCGTTGGAGGCGTCTGTCCCAGAAGGATGGAGCGATTTAGGTGGATTGAACACAAACTGGGTGAATAGGTCTCGAGCAGGTTGGGGATTTTCCTTCCAAGTGGGTACGGCAATATCGGTCGCCACTTCACTCAAGTAGCCATACTGCTCTAGAAACTGATTGAACTGTCGCACAATTGCTTGTCCGCTTGGATGAGCAGACAGGGTCGAGAATACAACATCGCTAGTTTGCGGCGTCACCTGCTGCAATGACGGTAATACTATTCGCGCCTGGGCTGCCAACTGCTGTAGCGCTTGTAGAGAAGCAACTTCAGGCATCAAGTTGTAAGTTAGCTGTGATTCGGGCACGTTGAACACGGCTTG
Source organism: Thermocoleostomius sinensis A174 (assembly GCF_026802175.1). Classification (NCBI taxonomy): domain Bacteria; kingdom Bacillati; phylum Cyanobacteriota; class Cyanophyceae; order Oculatellales; family Oculatellaceae; genus Thermocoleostomius; species Thermocoleostomius sinensis. The sequence continues at coordinate 2,326,332 of NZ_CP113797.1, forward strand.
CCGCAAGGCCGCACTTAAGGGAGCCAAGATACTGTAATAGGTTGCTTGCTTCAACAGTTTCAAAATCCGGTAAATGCGTCGCAGTAATGCGTCTGCGGTAAGTTGATCGATCGACTGTCGGGTCAACTCATCTAAAGACGGCTCGAATCCGTGCGCCAGATCTTGCTCAAATTCTTTTTCTAATTTAAGTTCCTGTTGCAAAAGCCGCAGCAGTCCAGGGAGGTTACGCAAGGTAGAACGGAGAGGGGGTTTTGTAAATTTAGCTCCACGGGTGAGAAACTCTAAACTTTCAGGTGGCAGTCCCATGCGTCGAAAGATTTGCCCCAACAGTGACGCATTAAAGTAGGCGGCGGAATGATGTAAGGTAGCTGTGTCATTAAAGTTTAGATCAGAGGCGCGATCGCCTAGGACAAGGCTGAATATCTCTCCCCACACGCCGCAGGTCAGCGGGCGATTGATTGACCATGTCAGGGGATGAATATAACCTGGAATGACTTCAGCGGCAATTTTACGAGTCCAAATCGGCAGTAGTGTTGTAATGGGTCGCGCTTGCAGTATCCACACTTGTTGGCCATCGTAAGTCCATTCAATATCCTGTGGAACACCGTGAAATCGGGCTTCCAACTGACGAACAAGAAAAGCGACTTGCTGAATTAACCAATGGGGTGTTTGCCCTTCTCCCTCAACTCGACAGGTTATGCTCTCTGGCAGCGAATCAGGGTTCCAGCTAGCAAAGGTTTGAGGATTGCAACCCTGCTGATTAGCTGGTTGCCCTTGGCGAATTACAGAAAGAATCGATTCTGTTCCTTCTAACCACACTCGATAATATTGTGGAGTAAATTGTCCAGACACAACCCGCACTGCCATACCGGGTAGGGCTTCAATTACGATCGCCTCTGTGTCTCGCATCACGGGATCTCGACTGAAGGCGACACCCGAAACCACTCCTTGTATTTGTCTCTGCACCAGCACAGCCATTTCGGTATCTGCTAACCCTCGATCATGCCGATAGCGTGCAGCAGAGGGCAAATTGTAGGAGGCTTGGCAATGAAAAATGGCCTGCTCTAACGCGGCCGAACTAGTGATGTTGAGAATAGACTGATACTGCCCGGCCGCCGAAGCGGTTTCTGAATCTTCACCAATAGCAGAGGAACGCACAATTAAGGGACGTTCTGGCAACGGTTGTGCCACTTCAACAAGAGTGGACGGATCATCCCCCGCTCGCAGCACCCAGCCATCTGGCACCGCATAACCCCAGCGTTTAAGTTGAGATAAGGTTGCAGCTTTTTGCCCGACTTGGCTAACTTGCAGCGGTTGATTAAGAGTGAGGAGCGATCGATCGCCTTGGAAAAAGCGAAAGAGCTTACGAGAGCTAGTTTGCACGTTGGAATCTGATAATTCTAAATCGTCTGGAATTGTTTGATAAATCCACGCAATTAATCCACACAGGACAATCGTCGCAACAATGAGTGGTCCATTTTGAGGATGGCGCAATACTGTCATCAACGAGAGCAGCAGTAATACGCCTAATTTACCCGATCGACGTTCTCGTAAGATCGTAAAGCTAATGCCGCCCACAAGGAAAACCAAAGCAGCGGTCACCCAATCGTGGACTAGGTATCCCCAGACTACATTCGTTGTTCCCGCACCACGTCCAAGCCAATAGCGTCCTAACACTAGCGCGATCAGCGCAATAATTTCCCACTGTGGCTGTGTAGGGAAAAACTGTCGAGCGAGTAGAACGGCTGCAATCCCTTTCAGGGCTTCTGATAAAACGGCTAAGACACCAACTAGAGTACCGCCGTGATAAAAGGCGGCCGAAACGCTAATATTCCCCGTTCCCAATTGCGCCAAATTGCGTCTAGTTAGACCATAAGTAATCCACTGAATTAGTGGCAACCCACCCAGCAGTGGACAAATGATAAAAATCAACAGGGCTCCCCAAACTTGTGTCATGGTTCTGGGCGAACAAAAACAGTAACGTGGTTATGATAGTGCCTTCACATAAGTAAGTAGTAACTCTACAAATGTTGTAGAACAAAAGGTTTAACCTGTTACTCATAATAATTCTCTAAATCCGGACTGAACTGCTCCTTTGGTTGCGGTTAGTATGCTCAATCTTGTATCAAAATTATTCTGTTCTGCCATATTACTAGGATGACCAGAACCAGAACACTTGTTACAGATCTCAGCTAAAACATTTGCTATCTCTCTTGATGTTTCTTATCAATCAAATCCTAGAGGATGTTGCTTAATTGAGTTAAATCGTGTTCGATTGCAAACTGTCTTACACAACACTGAGAGGCTATTCATGGTGAAATATAGCGTTGCCGTCGTTACCATTTTGTCTATGGGTGCTGCCACTAGCCTGAACCTACCAGTTGCCGCCGAACCTGCTCAGGGCAGTGCCTCTGATTTAAGACTCGCTGAAGAAGCAACGATCGAACCATTTGAATTTAATGCTGAAGAACTAGATCAGCTATCCACCCAAATTAATCACAGCGTTAATACTGACATGAGTCAAACTCAGCAGGTTCAAATACTGCGCCGCTCGCAGGAACTTGAACCTCCCAGCAATCGAATTGTGATTGATTCCAGTAATAATCCAGCCACAAGTAGAGAAGCTCCGTTGCCTTAATCGGAAAGAGTTAGATCGAGATTCAAGCCAAAAGCGTTCCCCATCAAGAGGAACGCTGTTTGCTAAGCTACATTTAACCTAGTGCAACTAAACTAACCGTTGATTTGAGGAGCCGACAGCGCTACCGGAGCCGCCTCACCCGCCGCCAAGTCCAGCGGGAAGTTGTGCGCATTACGCTCGTGCATCACTTCCATCCCCAAGTTCGCACGGTTGAGAATGTCCGCCCACGTGCTCACCACACGCCCCTGCGAATCGATGATGCTCTGGTTGAAGTTGAACCCGTTCAGGTTGAACGCCATCGTGCTGATGCCCAACGCCGTGAACCAAATGCCAACTACCGGCCACGCACCCAAGAAGAAGTGCAAGCTCCGCGAGTTGTTGAAGCTGGCATACTGGAAAATCAGCCGACCAAAGTACCCGTGCGCTGCCACGATGTTGTAGGTCTCTTCTTCCTGCCCAAACTTGTAGCCATAGTTCTGGCTCTCGTTCTCGGTCGTCTCACGCACCAGCGAGGAGGTCACCAACGACCCGTGCATGGCGCTGAACAAGCTGCCGCCGAACACCCCAGCAACCCCCAGCATGTGGAACGGGTGCATCAGAATGTTGTGCTCAGCCTGGAACACGAACATGAAGTTGAACGTGCCGCTGATGCCCAAGGGCATGCCGTCTGAAAATGACCCTTGCCCAATCGGGTAGATCAAGAACACGGCTGTCGCCGCTGCTACTGGAGCCGAGTATGCCACGCAAATCCACGGACGCATGCCCAGGCGGTAGCTCAACTCCCACTCCCGTCCCATGTAGCAGAACACGCCAATCAAGAAGTGGAACACCACCAACTGGTACGGTCCGCCGTTGTAGAGCCACTCGTCGAGAGAGGCTGCTTCCCAGATCGGGTAGAAGTGCAAGCCGATGGCGTTCGATGACGGCACCACTGCACCAGAGATGATATTGTTGCCGTACATCAACGACCCTGCCACGGGTTCGCGGATGCCGTCGATGTCTACCGGAGGAGCCGCGATGAAGGCGATGATGAAGCAGGTGGTAGCAGCTAGCAGGGTGGGGATCATCAGTACGCCGAACCAGCCTACGTACAGGCGGTTGTCGGTGCTGGTCACCCAGTTGCAGAACCGCTCCCACACACTGGCGCGTTCGCGCGTCTGTAATGCTGTTGTCATGGTTCCTATGAGTGCTATGTGAACAACAAATGATGTATGTATCTACTTGCTTGTATGTGCAAGTTACTAAATACAGTAGAGGAAAAATTAAGGATTGTAAAGAAATATAATAAAAAGTTTGCTGATATAATGTATAAACAAAACTTATATCATTGGTATTTTTGTTGTGCCTAATTACCGTTGGCGTCAGTGTCTGGATCGCTTCTGCCGATATACTGGCCGTGTTCGACGATCTAGCCCGCTTGGATTAAGAATCTATGGATAAGCCACTCGATGAGTCACGTTCAAAAGATATAGCTAAGCAAGTGAGCAGCAAAGCCCAAAGTCCCTTTGTTAATGCGTACAAAGCCGCATTAGTTCTTGAGAAGGCGATGTATGTTCAGGGGTTTCTGGTGATTGCGGGTCGGTCTTACCAACCGATCGAACACAGTTGGCTGGAGACGGAAGAGTATCTTATTGATCCAACATTGCCCCATCTTCACAGTGCTGTCGAAAATCTGTACTATTTTCCGGCTCAACGTTTGACTGTCAAGCAACTGAAGGCAGCGATTGAAGAAGCGGAGGAAGATTATCCTGATGATGATCCGCTACCAATTTATGGTTCTGCTCCTTACGACTATTACGGAGATGTAATGTTAGGAGGAAAAGAGTATTCACAAGCCCTTCAAGCTGCTGCTGCAAAATGTAAAGACTTGAATCAGCATCTAGCAGAGCGAAACTAACCCTTTTGTTTGTTTAATGCTCTGTAAGCGATCGTCGGAAAAGTTAGTGAGTGCTTTGTAACTCCTATGAGAAAACTCTATTTTCTGGTTCCTGGAACTGGAGGGCAGTTTGCCTGTGGTGGACTGTGGGCAGAGCTTAAAACCTTGAAATTGGCTCAGCAAATTTGTTCGGCCGAGGTTGTTACGTACCGGCAGCGCGAGTCTAGTGTACTGTTTTTGGAAAACGTACTGCGTGGCCCAGCATTAGAGGCGAGCATTTTTGTTGTCAGTTGGGGGTTTGATGTACCCAAGCTTGTAACTAAATTGCAACGCCACAATCCAAAGCATCACATTATCTATCATGCCCATAGTGCCGGCTATGGGTTTAAGCTGCCTGCTAGCATTCCGATTATTACTGTGAGCCGTAATACCCTAGGATATTGGGGTCAACGATCGCCCCATGCTTTGATTTATTATTTACCGAATCAAATTTCCGATGAGTTTTGCAATTTAAACGTAGAACGAGATATTGATGTTTTGGTGCAAGCTCGTAAATCATCGGAATATTTAATGCGGTGTTTAATTCCAGCGTTGAAACAACAGTACCATGTGCATGTTGTAGATTCCTACGTTCAAGATTTGGCAGAATTGTTTAATCGATCAAAAGTTTATTTATATGATTCGGCAGAATATTGGGCACAACAAGGTGTGAGTGAGGGCTTTGGGCTTCAACCCATGGAAGCAATGGCTTGCGGTTGTCAAGTTTTTTCTAGCGTCAATGGTGGTCTATCTGATTATTTAGATCCTGGGTTTAATTGCTATAAAATTGCTGGCTATTCTCAACACTACGATGTACAGCGAATTCAAACAGTGCTTGCAAATTTCAAGCCGCTGAATCTTCCTGACTATTTTCTTAAGGAGTATCGATCGACTGCAATTCAACAGCGTTTTCAAGTCATTCTAAGTGAGTTAAATGATTTTTTTGATCACAAATCGAATCATTTAGACACTATTCCAGATCTCACTAGATTTCGGTTACTAAAACTAAAGGCACAGCGACTTGTCAACAAGTTGAAAAGTTAATCTTAGGGGTTAACTATCTCCATCAACTTGCGTATTGCTGTATCGTGATTGACTGACAACACTCGAATTGCCCTTACCCCAACCCTTCTCCCCGATCTGGAGAGGGGCTTTCGTTCGGGGGGTCGCTTTGCTGTCCCTTCGCTCCTCGTGGGAGCAGGGATTGAGGGATGAGGGAAAAAGATTGGTCAGCCAATCAGGCTATACCTCTCAACAAAAACGAATTGCTTGGTCATAAATGCCCATCTGGTGTAGACCATGACCAAGCAAATACAGCAATATTCTTAGAAAGATGGAATAGCTGTTAAAAATTAAAACCCTCGATCGGCTTCCATGAGGTGAACCGCAGCCCTAGCTAAATGATCAGCCGCACGACTCCGAGCCAGTTCACTAAAATTGTAAGCACTGATCGGTTGAGCTTGTGCTTGGGTTGTAGAACTTGCTAAATCGATGGCGCGTTGAATTAAGTTAGAGACCATCGGGCTATTAGATCGGTAATACTCCATTTCAGCTTGAGCTCGTGCGATGCGTTCTTGAGCGCGATAAGGTGCTTCGTAATAGCTACGACTGGGACCACTCGGACCCCGCCGTCCCATCACATAGCCAAGTTCCGCTTCATAGAGAGATGAGGCTGCTTCATAGGTATCTTTTGCTGCTTTGGCTTCTCTTTCTGCTCTAAAGAATTGACCTGACCTATAGCTCGCTTCGGCTTGCTGTAGGATGTCTGCGGCAATCATGGCAACGTCAGCACCATCCGGTGATGATATTTGATCCGCTAAGAACTGCACCGAGAATGCTTTCTCTTGTGCCTTGCGAATTTCTCGATTGGCCTTTTCTGCTTGTCGTGCATCGAAAAACTGGGCTGGACTGGGGCGTCCAGGCTGCACTTCTAAGCTAGGAGGAGTAACTGAAGGCTGTCGGCGTGGCGTTTGGGCCAGTAGGTGATTTCCTGAATGAGGTGATCGTTGCGAAGATGGCTCTGAATTTAAGGCAATGGCCACTGCTGGGGTCGCTAGCAATACTAGAGTTGTGATGGTCCAAGTTTTCAGGTTGGAATGCTTAAACATGTTCATTGGCTTATCCTAATTTGTGGTTTTCAAGGTAAACAATGCGAGTGCAAATGGGTGTAACACTGGATAGATGAGATAAATCAGTCATTCCCGATCGCGCTCTCTCTCCTACAATCTCTTCTACCAAATCGGTTAGTTTCGACGATTTGGGCCGCCTGCCCAAGGCGGCGGACCTTGCGATGGACGGATATTCATAACACTGCCGTCACTGCGAACGATCGAAAAGGCATCTAACTCGCCGCTTCGCCCTACTTCACCTGTCACAGTCAACTCTTCGCCTTCAGAAATTTCAATCTCTTGCCACCAGCGTGGCCCGGCATCGACAATGATTTGCCCCGTTCCATCATCGAGAATAAAATCATTGCCAACGACACTGACCACTCGACCGGAGAGAGTAATGCCGGGACTGCTTTGCCGAAGCTCGTTAATGGAAGTTTGACGTTGAGCCAAACTGGGCATAGCAACGACTGGAAGCGTAGCTGCGATCGCTAATCCCAGGAAGATGCCAAATTTCATGGGTCGTTTTCTCCTGACTCGTGCTTCATCTTTACTATGACAAGAAAAAATGACATGAAAGTGTCAAAGTTAAGAGTGATGGATTGGGGTTAGTGACTGGTCTTTTGGTTGGACAGAATAGGCGAGTGATCAATAATGACGCCTTCCAGAATAATGACGCCTTCCAGTTTTCAGGCAGTTTTCAAAGAAAACATCCCATCGATCGAGCTTTTGCTCCTTATCATTCATAAAAGCGTTATCGCAATTCGCTCTTTTATACGTATATACACTTAAGTTTAGTAGCTTATACTACTTAATATGCAAGATTCACTCTTAAAGTGAGACGCCTTCACGTGTTTTTTCGAGTATGTCAAACCGTCTTTCGATCAAATATAAGCTTTTAAAAATTCAGTTAGATGCCGGATGCAAAAGCTTAGCTTTAGAGGTAGTTTTTTATACAGAGTTATTTTTTGATTTAGTGAGTTCCAAATAGCATGAGCACTTCTTTCCTGACCAGAGTTTTTTCATCTACTGCGGCAACTGCTAGTCTGCTTTTGCTTTCGTCTTTTTCATCTGCTGAAGCCGCATCGTTTACCTTCAACACAAGTAACTTCACAGGGGCAAATGCAAAAGTATCAATTACCCTAGATGATAAAGCTGCTGGAGAGGGCAACATTCAGTTCACTGTCAAAATGGCAGCCGATGCTACGACGATCGGTGACATTCGCGGACTGTTCTTTAATATTTCGGATGATTCGTTATTAAGCGGTTTGCGGGCGACAGGTTCCCATGTCACGACGACGGCTTATGGGGCAGGTAAAATTAGTTCCGTCGGCAAGGCCAACCTCAACGGAGATGGTGGAAATCATCTCTTCGACTTTGGAATTGAAATTGGTGAAAACGGGTTAAAGGGGGGCAAAGACGATATTCAAACGACAACCTTTGTCCTTTCCCATACATCGCGTGCCCTTGATTTAAGCCTATTTGCCCAGCAAGATTTTGGAGTGCGGTTGACCAGTGTTGGAACAGTTGGAGGCAGTCGCGAATTAAGCAGCAAATTGGTTGGAACTAGTCCTTTACCGCCCATCCAGGTAAATCCGCCATCACCTTCTCCTAGCCCATCACCTGCCTCTCCCAGTCATAGCTCTAGTCCTAGTCCGAACCCCAGCCCTTCTCCTGTATCCTCCAGTCCGGCTCCTGCCCCGGCTCCAGTTGTAATTACACCTCTACCCTCCGCATCCCCGATGCCTGCGCCTGTGCCTAGCAGTTCTACTGAAATCCCTGAACCAAGTATTACAGCAGGGCTGGTATTGGCAACAGCCGGAGCAATCAAATGGTTGAGGAAGAAAGGTGCAACAGTTCAAACAGAAACCGATTCGCTAGCCTAGCAGCCTATCGACTCAAGGTGGTAGGTTTGAGCGAGACCAAACCCCACCCTGAGGACAGCCTAACCACCGCCAAAAATTTCTACCTCTGTAAACACACAAACAGGAGAACCGTGACCGACGCGAATGGCTTGGTTGGGTTCTCCTTTGCCGCAATAGGGCGTACCGTACATTTGCCAGGTCGATTCATCGCCAACTTGCGACAAGCGATGCCAAAATTCAGTAGTGGTCGATCGATAGTTAGGATTCCGTAATGTTTTCGTTAGTTGACCGTTTTCAATTAATTTGGCGTACTCACAGCCGAACTGAAACTTGTGGCGCTGATCGTCAATTGACCAAGAGAGATTCGACTCCATGTAAACACCGTGCTCAATCGCAGCAATGATTTCCTCAAACGAGTTTGTTCCTGGTTCCAAGTTTAAATTGGCCATGCGATCGATAGGTGGACGATTCCAAGATGATGCCCGAGCACAGGACACCCCTGGTATGCCCAGTCGTGCTTGACTTTCCAAACTGCCCAAGCCACGCAACAGTACCCCTTCTTTAATCAGATACTCGCGGGTAGCAGGAGCACCAATGTCGTCAAAATTGTAACTGGCAAATTCGCCCAGTACGGTGGGATTGAACGTAATGTTCATCAATTTAGAACCATAGACCAACTGGCCAAAATCGCTGGGCTTCACAAAACTGCCGCCAGCGTAGTTACGCTCGTCGCCTAAAATTCGATCGAGTTCCAAGGGATGCCCAACACTTTCGTGAATTTGCAGCATCATTTGGTCGGGAGCCAGTACTAAAGTTGAGGCGATCGTGGGGCATTCCTCAGCCGTCAGCAGTTCCACCGCTTGTTCTCCAATCCGTTGAGCTTGTGCCCACAGATTCACTTCCGGAAATAACTCCCAACCGCCTTGGTAGCAATGTGCTAAATGACCATTGTGGCTACGTTGCTGAACAATCGCCCCCTCTTGCGCCGTGACCCCATAATGGGTTTCCAGCATGAGAAAGTGTTGATAGACATCAGAACCGTTGCTGCTGACGAACCAAGATTCGGTCTCATTCGTGATTGCCAGGGCATTCGTTTGAACAATCTGATCGGACACTTTTAAACTACGACAAAGACGAACGAGTAGATCATTCACCTCACCAGGTGTGAGAGCATCAAAAGGCTTCGTGAAAGGTGAGGTGTAGCTGCCTACGACTTTGGGACGCACGGTTGTCGTCATGGGATGAATTCCCCACCGACTGGCAGCGATTGCCTGTTGATAGGCAGTTTTGGCAGTTGCATGAATGTGATCAATGTGCAGCGAATTCGTGGCAGCATAGCCGATTTGTCCATTGACCAAGACCTCGACCATCACCCCGTGGCTTAGGGATTTGCCGTTATTTTGAGGCACTTCATCTCGAACAGACCGATACGCCATCGTTTCTTTGACAGCCCGCAACCCAACCCAATCGACTGGAAGATCTAGCGTGGCGATCGCATGATTTAAATCAGAGTTCATAACTTTAATGATTTGGCAGAGCACTGAAGCGTGAGACAGCCATTATAGGCGTAAGACAGCCTCGGTTTTGTCACATGGCTGGCTGCTCTAGAGGGAACAGTTGCCCCAAATGGATAGCGTTTCAGATGTATGGCTTCCATGCCCCCGGCTGTCGCCGTCCCCTTAGTCAGGGGAGTATAGGGGGGCATCGGGAGATGTCACCAGGTTTGAAACACCGTCCAAATAATATCTAGACTATGATACCTAGACTATATGTAGCCTTGGATACCTAGACTATATGTAGCCTTGATATGGGCATGAACCTAAACCAGCCGCTAGAGAAAAGCACCTCGTCCTTATTTTAACCAGTCTCCTGTGGGAAGCAAGCGAACTAAAACTCGATGCCAGGTTGTGCTTTCACACCCTGTTCTCGAAACGGATGCTTAATCAGCGTCATTTCTGTCACCAAATCAGCCTGATCGATCAGTAACTGAGGCGCTCCGCGTCCTGTTAAGATCACATGTGAGGCGGCTGGTTTTTGCTCTAAACCTGCCGAAACTTGTTCTACTGACAAATATCCTAACTTCAGCGCCACATTAATCTCGTCTAAAAGCACCAGCTTGAATTCAGGATTGCCAATAAATGTCAGGGCTTTGGCCCAAGCTTCGGTTGCTTTTTGCATGTCTCGCGATCGATCTTGGGTTTCCCAGGTAAAGCCTTCGCCCATTGCATGAAATTCCAATTGCTTTGGCCATAGGCTAAATACTCGCTTCTCGGCAGGCTCCCAACCGCCTTTAATGAATTGAACAATTGCCACCTTATAGCCATGTCCGAGCGATCGCAGCACCATTCCCAATGCGGCCGTAGTTTTGCCTTTGCCATTGCCCGTATGCACAATAATCAACCCTTTTTCCCGATTGCGTTCGGCTAGACGTTGCTCCTGGACTTCTTTGCGCCGCTGCATTTTGCGGTGATATTGTTCATCCGTGAGTCCGGGAGCGGTGGCCTCTTCATCAAGACGGGTGGCTTCTTGATCCTTTGATACATTCGAAAGAGAGTTTTCAGAAGTGGTAGTCATGGGTCGTTCAATTCCAGCAAAAAACTGATTAAGTTTACAGCAGAGCGATTACACGGACCTTGATCGTCGCCAGGTTTGGTGTTCAACCAGCGTATGCACTTGCCATTTCGGATCGACCGCAGGATAGTCCGATCGATAGTGTCCTCCTCGGCTTTCAGTCCGTAAGACTGCACTTTTGAGGATCAGATCAGCCACATCCAACAAGTTGCGCGTTTCGCCCCACAGCCGCAGTGATTGGCTTAGGGTGGAAGAACTTAGTGATAGCGGCGCTCGATTCGGTGAATTGAGCAGGTGCACCAGCGTTTGGCTCAGGGGCAGTGCCATGAGTTCCTGTTTCCAGGTTTCAACCTGAGTGATGGCGGCATTGAGCGATCGATGTTCACGGCAAATTCCGGCACTCTGCCACATCAAGCGGGGTAACTCCTGTCGCCAATATTTAATTTGAGCCAGTTCCTCCAATGCTCGTTCCAGCTTGTTTGCATCTCGATCTGAATCAGCATCAGAAATGGGATCTGGCGGCAAATCAGATAATTCCAGCGATCGCAGTTGCGCCCCAAACACCAAACACTCCAAAAGAGAGTTACTAGCCAGACGATTGGCTCCATGGACTCCGGTGCTGGCGGTTTCGCCAACGGCATACAGTCCAGCAAGGGTCGTGCGACTAAGGGTATCGGTAGTGATACCGCCCATCCAATAGTGAGCAGCGGGGGCAACAGGAATTGGTTCCTGTAGCACATCTATTCCCCAGGTTTGACAGACGTGAATAATATTAGGAAAACGCCGACGTACGGTTTCTGGAGCGATCGGACGCAGATCAAGCCAGACATGGGCAGTAGTTGGATCGGGGGTGGTTTGCTGCAAGTGGTTGAAGATGGCACGGCTGACGACGTCTCTAGGAGCTAATTCACCTGCTGGATGATAGTCAAACGCAAACCGCTTGCCTTGGGCATCAATTAAATGCGCTCCTTCGCCCCGAACCGCTTCGCTGATCAGAAAACGCGGAGCACCTGGTTTTGTCAGGGCTGTGGGATGAAACTGAAAAAACTCTAGATCGCGGAGTTGCGCACCAGCTCGCCATGCCATTGCCACGCCATCCCCCGTGCTGAGAGCAGGATTTGTAGTTTGGGCAAATACCTGTCCTCCCCCTCCTGTGGCTAGCACCACCGCTTTAGCCGTCAGCCATCGGATTTCGTTGGACTGAACAACGATCACACCTCGACAGCGTGGTTCCGCCTGCCGATCGCCCCCTTGACAACTCACCCACAAATCCAACACAAAGGCTTGTGGCAAAACCCGAATATTAGGACGGTTCAGCACATGAGCTTGCAGCGTCGTCACCATTGCCCGCCCGGTGGTATCTGCTGCATGAAGCACCCGCCGACGGGAATGGGCCGCCTCCAGGGTCAGAGCCAACGAATCGCCATGCCGATCGAACGCGACGCCCATATTGACCAACGACTGGACACATTGAGGAGCTTGCTCGACTAACAGGTTGACGGCCTCGACATCGCACAATCCGGCTCCAGCTTTCAGCGTGTCTTCTACATGTAGCACAGGAGAATCATCGGGGGCGATCGCTGCCGCAATGCCTCCTTGGGCCCAGTCACTTGCCGACAACGCCAGTGTATCTTTCGTGATTAAACCCACACGATAGTGGTCAGGCAAGCAAAGGGCAGCATAAAGTCCAGCGGCTCCACCGCCAATCACCAAAACATCAAACAACTGAGACGTTGCAGTCGAGGGTACAGAAATGGCAACCAATGGAACATCCTATGTAGAGAGCAAAACAGGGTAGTACCACAGTTTAATCCATAGATTTAATCAATGTGAGTCAATCAAAATCTGTAAGCGAACAGCCGCGACTCACACCAGAACCAAATAAAAACAGAGTCCGCCGGAGCGGACTCGTGGAACTGCTCGTAGAACTGTAGGATGAAAATGCTTGAAATCAGGCCTAGCTTTAAACCTAAGAACTGGAAAAAGTTTCTAATGAGCAACGACTTACAGCGTTATCGATAAATGCCATTGTTGAATCGATCGCCTCCTTCTACCAGAGCATCTTCTGGAGGAGTCACCGTAAAGTTGCCTAAATTAGCTTGCAGTACTTGTTTTTGTCGATCGGTTAAACCGGGCATATCCAGCACATCTTCTACGTGCTCAAACGGAGCATATTTGAGGATTTGGCGAGCCAAGGTTGGATATAAACCTGGGTAATCCATAAATGCACGGACATTCGTATTATTTAAATCAATTTTTTGACCAAACTCAGTGCTGAGCTTATCGTCCATAACATTACGAAATTCTGCCAGCACGGTGGGCGATGTCTTGAAGGATAGTGTGCTTAAGTTGGCTGCCATGGCTGACTGACCTTGCCCAAACCAACCCAAGCTGCTAATCATCAACCCCAACGCCATGATGATACTAACCAGCCGTCTCATCCGTAAGATCCCTCCCAATTTCAGCGAATCAAACTTCATATACCGCTCGAATACACAGCTTATATTTAGAGACTACCACTGAAAGGGGTATAAGTAATGCAGAATGCGCGAGTATGCTCGATACAACAGAGTTTGATTTGCCTTTTCATCGGTATCTACCCAGTGATCAAATTACCGTCGCCTGTAGGATTAAGGAATGTACACCCGTTGGAGCCGTATGAATTTGGAGCAGAATTCCTCGTTGCCCTCAGTTTCGCGCCGCCGATTCATCAGCAAAGTGCTTGGCTCGGCAGTACAGTTATGGCTTCGATCGCAAGTAGAATCGGCAGAGACCTTACAGGTTCAGATTGAGGGGGGCGATTGGCAGATTTTATCGGGATATATCCCTACGGTAACAATCGCTGCTGAGGACGTGGTTTATCAAGGCATTGCTCTCCATCAAATTTTTCTGAGAGGAACAGACATTCGAGTCAATTTAAAGGATGTTTTGCAGGGCAAACCGCTACAACTCCTGGATGTTGTTCCTGTGCAGGCAGAAGCAACGCTGAATCAAGCTGGGATCAATACTTCGCTGCGATCTCCCCAGTTGGCAAGTACTATCAAAGCGTTGGTGATAGAGTGGCTGCGGTTGTCAGCCGAGGAATTGCCTACGGCTCTTCAGTTGCTGTTACGAACCAATCCGATCGAGGTAGAACAGCCTCAACTGGCTTTCCATGGTGGACACCTGCGACTTTGGGGACGACTAGTTGCCAACGGTTCAGCATCTCAACCCTTACAACCCCAAGACCGATCGCAGCCGTTTGCCATCAAGACGGGCCTGAACGTGATCGAGCGATCGAAGATTCAACTTGATCAGCCACAATGGCTTTCCCACCCTAACGCCATACAGGGAGAAGATTTGTCAACCTTACAGAATTTTGAAATCGATCTGGGCACAGATGTCTGTATCCACAGACTTAGCCTGGAAGCCGGGCGACTTGTTTGCGGTGGCATCATCAACGTGATTCCCTAATAGGCAGTCTGTCCTAGACAGTTGGTTGCATCACACATCGTAGTTCAGCAAAAACTCGAACTCTGCTCTCAAGGCCTCTACATCTCCCACCCTAGCCACCAATAAATTCTCGGTTCCAGCCTCGCTTAGTCGCTGTTTCCAATGAGAGATTTGATCGGCGTTGTTCAGCCAAAAATTAATGACGCTATCAACAATGCGATCGAGCCGCCAATTTTGACGCATGGGCAAGTCTTCAATCGAAGTGATGAATGCATCTAGGGTGCATTGATAGCTTCCCAAGTACTCTGCACCCGCATGGCGTTGCTGTCGAATGGCCTGTTGATGATTAAAAAATTCTAAAACAGGCGATACTCCAACAATTTCAAACGAGTATTCCATATGCGCCTCTATTCTGTTTTGATCGATACAAATTCAGATGAAGTTTCCTAACTCAGAAACACGTTTAATTGTGAATGTTTGAGCAATCTTAACAAGATTGGGTAGAAAGATCGGGATGTTTAAACATAATTTTTCATCTTGTCGATCGTCAGATCTGTAGCGCTAATTGCAAACGGATTGCAGTACCAGATTTAATTGGTATTGGCCATGTGATATGGTAGTTTTTGATTTCAATCTCCCGTTCATCGTAGGCTATGCTGAGTAAATCTCCTCTGGTGCAGGTGCAGCAGTCGCATCGGTATGGCTCAATCTGATTTGCTCAAACTAGCTCAACGAGGTGATCCAGGAGCGATCGCACTTCTGCTTAATCGTAAGCTTCAGCCCAGAGGTGTCACCGCCAAGGTGGTGTTCAAGGACAACTGCCTCAAAATTTTGTTGACTTCGACTCGCCCGCTGGAACAGCAGGCATTCATACAGTTTCTAGAGCAGCAAGTTGCCAGTCTGGACATTAACAACCTGGAGTCGGTGAAAGTATACAGTCAGCAAACTGGCGCCGTTTCCCCTGCCTGGACTCAGGATTTTATTCCCACGTCTGTTGCCACGCTGAACTCATCAAACACCACTACTCAAAATCTGCGTCTGTCCTCTCTAACCCGCCCACCTGCTCAGTCTAGCCCCAGCCCAGCCCCAAAGAGTTCTACCGCAAGTAAACCGTCTAGTGCAATCGTTAAGTACAACAAGCCCAATCCATCCAACCCAATTGGGTTTTGGCAAGCCCTGCGTAGTTTTCAAATCAAGACGATTTTTCCCTATCGCGATGTTTTAAGCCGTGATCTTTACCGCAACTACACGGTTCGGTTGCTGCTATTTTTAGGGGTGTTTCCTCTGGTAATTAATCTGTTCGCTGAGCAGGCCACTCTAGCACAAACCGCTTGGCTATTGGGCATTTACTACGCTTCGATTTGGGGCGTGGTGCTGTATAACCTGATTCGGCCGCCGCAGTTCTCATGGAGCAACACCCTCAAGTGCACCCTGTTTACCACCTTTATTGGCATTCCGACACTACTACTCTTTCAACGGGTTCCTCCGTTTAATACCTTGTATGATGCGGTCAATGGTGGGTTAGTGGCGCGTACCGTTGGTTTTGTGTTTGGTGTTGGGTTGCTCGAAGAAATCTGCAAAGCACTCCCTGTGTACTTATTATTATTGCGACCGGGAAAACTCAACGATCCGCAAACGTCCGCTTTCTATGGAGCGATGTCGGGTCTGGGATTTGCGATCGCAGAAGGAGCAGCTTATTCGCTGCGCTATGCTTTTGGTCTTTCGCGAGGTGAAATTGGCTTGGGGTCTTATGTGGCGGCCAATACCATTCGGTTTGTCTCATTGCCGCTATTTCACGCCATCCTAGCAGGCATTGTGGGATATTTTATGGGGCTAGCCGCCATTAATCCGTCCCGACAAAATGCCATTTTGTTGATTGGAATGACGATCGCCATTGTACTGCATGGCTTGTACAACACCTTTGCTGGCGGCATTCTGGGACCCTTTATCATTGGGTTTACAATTCTGCTGTTCGTCAGCTACTTGCGCCGCAGTAAACAAATGGTAGATGAGATGCAACAGGCAGAACGAGAGCATTTTAAGTGAGAGGTTAGGAATTGGGGCGATCGGTTAAGTCATCATCCTCTAAATCTAATCCCCAGTCGTCATCTCCCCAGTCGTCATTGTCACGACTGTCAGCCAGACTAACGTCATTTGTGGGCGGCGGCACTTCTTCGAGATCTGGGCGGTAAGGCGGCGTGATCACGCGATATTCGGCGTCATACACCTCACTGGGTTTAGAAACTGAGTTAGGATTGGGACGCGGTGGCGGTGGTGGCGGCGGCGGCAGCGGCGATGTAGAACCATCTGCTCGACGATAGCTGACGGAATAGACCGAACCAGATTGGCGCTGCGTTTCCGGTTCTTGTTTGGCCTCAAAATCTGTGCGGCGAGGCCCAGCATCGGGATAGGCATTTTGCGAGGCACGATGGCGATCGACCACCTCATCCTCGAATTCATCAAATTCATCCGATGGAGTGCGCTTACCTAGCTCTAAGTCTTCATAACCGTCCCAGTTAGCCCAAGCTTCATCTTCTGTGTCACGCACTTGAGTATTGGAATTCGGCACTGTTTGGCGATCGGTTAAATCGGCAGGCGCCCCCCAATCGTTCCAATCATCCCGACTCTGTTGAGTAGTCTCCCAGTCATCGCCAGTACGAGGAGCGGTTGAGCCAGGTGATCTAGTATAGCTGCCTGTATAATCTCCAGTTGAGCTAGCTGGTTGCCGAGTTTCGCCAGACCTTCCGCCAGACCAAGGTGTCCGAAAGCCAGTTGTTGTCGTGCGATTGGTGCTGCGGGGGGGAGTACGCTTAGACCGAGCCGATGCCGATGTAGAGCGACCCACTCCCACTAATCCCGCCATTAACAGTGTTGTCAAACCACCCAGGATAACCGCCAGCACAACCCATAGTCCTAGCGGGAGGGATTGTGTCGTAAAGCCCAAAAAATTTAGGGCAATTGGCGAGAAATTAGACAACACCAGCACCACAAACGCGGCAACGATCGCTAATAACAGTGCAACTCTGACCATAACTTTCCTCTGAGACTGGAGGCTTCTAGAGCCTAGGTGTAAGCTTTTCTCTTTCTTTTCAATACTATCGATCGTGGCTTCAATTGGTTCATATGAGATGGTTCATGCAAGGACTGCGATCGGGCGACGCCATCATCATCACCATCAACACGGTTTTTACAATCTTTGCCTGTCTCGTTCCTCCCCTACGCTCCTTCCTTGCTTCCCCGGTCTGCCTCCTTTCCCAAATGTCCCTGCCACCGTCGCAGCGGTACACAATCAATTTCAAATTGATCGAGGGCCCGCGCTACTACAAAATCAACCAGGTCTTCGATGGTCTGAGGATGGTGATACCAAGCGGGAATCGCGGGAACAATTCTGGCCCCGGCTTCTGTCAAGCTGGTTAAGTTGCGCAAATGAATGAGGCTAAATGGTGTTTCACGCGGCACAATCACCAGTTTACGCCCTTCCTTGAGTTGAACATCGGCCGCTCGTTCTAGTAGATCAGAACTAAGACCAGCAGCCAATTTGGCCACCGTGCTCATGCTGCATGGAATGATCACCATGCCGTAGGTGCGAAAAGACCCGCTGGCGATCGTTGCACCCACATCGCCCCACGGATGACAGTGCAACTTACCACCCGTTTCTACACCGGCTTGCTGTCGCCAAAACTGCTCTTGTTGTTCTGCTTCGATAGGCATCCGGATACCATGTTCGGCTTGCCAAACCATATAGGTTGACTTGGAAGCCACAAGTTCGATGGCATAGTCGGCTTGTAGGAGATATTTCAGCGATCGTACGGCATAAATTAGCCCCGACGCGCCAGTGACGCCAAGAATCAGAGGGCGAGAGGTGGAATAGGGTGTAGACACAGAGAGAACCTAGAAATGAGGAATGACGAGGCTGTGATTTTCATGGCAACGGAAGAAAAGATAGTACTATCCAACGTTGCCAGAATCAATAGCCGTTAGACAGTGAAATCGAAAGACGGACATCGTTTTCGCGGTCTGTTTATGGCTATAACATTCGCTAGAAAATCACCACTCTGTTGTTGAGTGTAGGCCAACCATCACGTCAGCGGTGTGTCTAGTTACATCAGGTGTGATGACAGGGAAGCACCAATAAGGTAATTCCCTGAATGGCAAGAATTTCAACAGAATCGCCAGGCATCAACACTGTATGGCGATCGGCATAGTAGAGCTTTGCAAACCAATAAGAGCCATTAAACTTAACGCGCCACAGGCGACCTTGCACAATGGCTTTATCAACTGTTCCGTAGTTTGGTTCAGGAAACATTCTAGATGCTTCAGAAAAGAACAAGCTATTCAAGGTGTCACCTCTTGTCATGTGAGTTGCCGGTTAACTGAACAACACTCACCCCTCCAAGAACCCATCTGTCTATAAACCGTTGAACATTCAAACACAAACAAGAAATCTGTCAGTTCGATCGAATCTCAGATAGGTTCTGACCACTAACAGTCAGTACTGCCAAGTCCTGACATGACTCCTTTCAAGCTTTTCTATCTCCAGGAGCGTTCTCAAAAAACTCCACAGAACCTCACAAAAGTGAGATACGATCAATGAACCAGTATTCAATTCTGTGGAATAGCTAGAGATAAAAATCGTGTGGAAATCCTCAATGATATTGGCGATACTGACCACTAACATGACTTGGTTAAGATCAATGTCAGTGTTTTGCGCTTAGTTGGAAAATACGGAATGACCTTCAATTACCTGTCAATTTGGGCAATATAGACGATTCAATAGAAAGCGCCCTGCTAGGCGAACATGTGTATTGAGTTCCTGGTTGTGTTTGCGCTTGCTCTGTTCGACTTTGCCCTGAACTTAGCCCTGCCTCGTGCTTAGCTCTGGTTCTATTCGACCTTTTCTAGTTATGTGAGAGTCGTTGAGATAACCATATCTCACATTTGTGAGAAAATCAAGTTATCGGTGCAAACGTAATGCAATAGCTGAACTACTAAACAATTAACTTTGTCGGTAGCCATAGAAAAGTTGATTTTTAAGCTTTTCCTACTGTTCAATTTGCCGATGGTCTACAGTAAGATGAAACAATGTTGAAAAAAATAAAATCACATAAGTGAACAGTGTGATAAAAGTGGGTATTGGCTGATGTGAGTTGATTGCTGCTTGTTTAGAAATGTGAGTGTATAATCGTGATTCCTCAAGACGCTCTAAAAACTCTCGCGCGATCCTATGGCGTGTCTGATACTGAATTGGAAGTGCTGTCCTTAGCCATTGAGGGACGCTCTCTAGATGCCATTGCTAAGCAGCTACAAATTAGACCGGATGCCACTCGCAAACGGCTTGGGGAGGTATATCGCAAATTTGAGATTACTGGCAGTGGTCCTGGCAAACTGGCAAAGCTGCAAACGAAGCTACAGAAAATTCTGGCGTCCCACTCCACTCAGATTGGGGTGAACGAGCTATCGGCTACAAGCGATCTGGATCAATTTCAACCGCTGCCTCGCCCAAAATATCGAGATTGGGGAGAAGCGATCGACGATTTGCGAGGGTTTTATGGTCGTGAGTCTGACCTCGCTCAGTTACACCATGCCATTGTCACCGAGCGCTGCCAATTGGTGGCCATCCTCGGCATCGGCGGCATTGGCAAAACAGCCTTATCTTTAAAACTAGCGAAAGATGTAGAAGATGAGTTTGATTATGTGATTTGGCGATCGCTGAAAAATGCAATTCCGATTCAAGATCTCTTAGCAGATTTGATTCGATTTCTATCTCAGAATCATTCGATTGATTTACCCATAACCTTGCAAGGTAGAATCACGCTTTTGTCAAACTATTTACGTCAATATCGTTGCCTCATTGTTCTGGATAATGTCGAAACAATTCTGCAAAGTGAGGCACTCGTTGGCCAATATCGAGAGGGATATGAAGGATATGGGGAACTGTTCGAACGCATCGGCCGGGGGCGATTAGGCGAAACACCCTCACAAAGCTGCTTGTTGCTGACCAGCCGCGAAAAGCCGATCGAGCTTTCGGGGCTAGCCGAAATTGACTTGCCGGTGCAACTGCATCACTTAGAAGGATTAAATGAAAGTGATGCCAAGAAAATTCTAGAAATTAAGGGATTCACCGGAACCGAAGCGGGATTAGATCAACTGATTGAAATTTATCGCGGTAATCCCCTTGCTCTGAAAATTGTTTCTACCACGATTCAAGAATTGTTTGGGGGCAATATTCGCGAATTTTTAAGTCAAAGCACCACGGTGTTTGGAGAAATTCGCAGTTTATTAGCTGAGCAATTTGATCGGTTGTCTGAGCTAGAAAAAAACATTATGTATTGGCTAGCGATCGATCGAGACTGGGTGACGCTGCCCGATCTACGAGGAGATATGGTTCCACTGCCTTCACCGCCTGCCCTACTAGAAGCTCTAGAGTCCTTGGGCAGGCGGTCTTTAATTGAAAAGAATACCGTTGGGTTTCAACAGCAACCCGTCGTTGTGGAATATGTGACCGAACAATTTGTTGAATGCATTTGTCATGAAATTTGTACTGGAGAAATCTCGCTCTTTAACAGCCATGCCTTAATTAAGGCTAAAGCGCAAGATTATATTCGCCATACCCAAATTCGCTTCATTCTTGAACCCATTGTTAATCAACTATTGAGTCAAATTGGCACAGTAGAACGAGTTGAATATCATCTCAGAAAGATTTTGATGGCACTGCAAGATAGCCCCATGCTGAAACCAGGGTACGCTGGCGGCAATATTTTGAATTTGCTAGTGCAAATGGAAGTGGACTTAGAAGGCTACGATTTTTCCGATCTCACCGTGTGGCAAGCTTATCTGCAAAATGTAGACCTGCACCGCGTTAACTTTACCCATGCCGATCTGTCGAAGTCGGTATTTGCAGAAACCCTCAGCAGTATTTTGGCGGTGTGCTTTAGTCCTGTCGGAGATTGGATGGCGATCGGAGAGGCTAGCGGCAAGGTGCGGTTGTACAACTCAGAAGGCGAGTTATTCATCTGCGAAGGGCACATGGGTTGGGTGCGTTCGGTTAGCTTCAGCGCGGATGGTGAACTGTTAGCCAGTGCTGGTGATGATCGCATCATTCGCCTCTGGAACGTCCGCACCGGGCAATGCTTGAAAACACTGTCCGGTCATACCGATTTAATTCGATCGGTATGTTTTGCTCCCCAGAGTCTCTTGTTGGCAAGCGGTGGTGACGATCGCACCGTCAAACTTTGGAATGTGGAGACGGGTCAGTGTGTGACGACGCTCACGGGGCATGAAGGACGAGTGCTCTCGGTGGCCTTTAGCCCCGATGAACAGCAGCTAGCCAGTGGCAACAGCGATCGCACCATTCGCCTGTGGGATGTGCAAACGGGCAAAAACTCTGCTATTTTTCGAGGCCACAGCGCCAAAATTTGGACGGTGGCCTTTAGCCCCGATGGTCTACACCTGGTCAGTGGCGGGGCTGATAAAACCGTCAGACTGTGGGATCGTCAAACGGGGGACTGTCGCTGGGTTGTCCGCGACCATATCAAGGCCGTCCTCTCTGTCTGTTTTAGCCCCGATGGTTCTGTCGTCGCCAGCAGTAGTGACGATCAAACGGTGAAACTATGGAGAGCCAAGACGGGTCAAGCGATCGCAACCTTGGAAGGGCACACCTGCCGCGTGTGGTCGCTGAGCTATAGCCCCGATGGTCAAATCGTAGCTAGTGGCAGTGATGATCAAACTATCAAACTCTGGGATGTGAACAGTCGCGAGTGTCGGCAAACGCTGCAAGGGCATACGCGCGGCATTCGGGCAGTGGGTTTCAGTCCAGACGGGCAAACCTTGGCCAGTGGTGGAGAAGATCAACTGATCCGGCTGTGGGATCTCAGTGACGCTCGTCTCACTGCAATTAGAAATCAGTACAGTTACCCGGTTCAGAAAGTACTGCGGGGGCATCTCAGCCGCATCTGGTCATTGTCCTTTAGCCCCGACGGACAGCTACTAGCCAGTGGCAGTGACGATCGCACTATCAAACTGTGGCAATGTCCAACCGGGTTTTGCTCTCGTACCTTGTTTGAAATTTCGCAGGAGCATGCTGATTGGATTCGGGCTGTTACTTTTAGCCCCAACGGAGAAATTTTAGCAAGTGGGACAGATGATACCACTATCAGCTTGTGGAATGTGGCAACTGGAGAGCTATTGCGGCGGTTACAGGGACACGAACAATCAAGTTGGGTTTGGTCGGTTGCCTTTAGCCCCGACGGAGCCATGTTAGCCAGCAGCAGTAGCGATTGCACGATCCGTCTGTGGCAGGTGAACACAGCCGAGTGTTTGTCCATTCTGCGGGGACATAGCGATACGGTGTTTTCGGTCGCCTTCAGCCCAGATGGTAAAACCCTGGCCAGTGGCAGTCGCGATCACAGCATCAAACTCTGGGATGTGGAGACTGTCCGTTGCCTGCAAACTTTGCAAGAACACACAAGTTGGGTGCGATCGGTGGCCTTTAGTCCCGATGGCACATGGTTAGCCAGTGGCAGCAATGACCAAACCGTGAAGCTATGGAACTTAAAAACTGGAGGCTGTCGCACCCTAACAGGACACACCGATCGGGTCCGATCGATCGCCTTCAGTCCTGACGGACGATGGCTAGCGAGTGGTAGCGGCGATGCCTCGATTCGCCTCTGGGAGGTTGAGACTGAGCAGTGCCACACCGTCCTAAAAGTTCGCAGTCCCTACGAAGGCATGAATATCACTGGAGCCAAAGGACTCACCACGTCTCATCGCGCTACTCTAATTGCGTTGGGAGCGATCGATCAGGGCTTGTGAGGACAGCAGCGCTGAGCAATTCTATTCTTGACCTGCTGCTGCTTTTCCTCTGGATGTCACTATGATTTTGAGCGAGTATTGTTCTTCCTCGATGGAGTTATCAGCCAATCGCAGTCGAAAGTTCATGCGATAGTGCCCCGGTTGTCTAGGATAGCGAATCACCCCCAACGCCATCCCTTCTGCATTTGGCTCTACCATACCTTGCAAAAACAGGCTGCCTCGAATGCCGTTCACGGTAAATACTTGGTCTTGTTCATCCACAAATGAAACGCGAACAGACTGCACGAGTTGCGAACCGGGACCCACATCATAGCCAAACCATGTAGACGATCCAGTGTTGCGCAAGGTGGCATACAGCAGTGCTTCTTGACCAGCACGCACCTGCTCCAAATCAGCCAAAATCTTGCCATCTCGATCGTGCACCGATTCTATCTTGCCGGCCAACCCTTGCTGATAGGCATTCACATCGGTGGTGACTGGAAAAATTTTGTGGTAAACCTCCCAACTGGTGCGAGTCACAATATTATCTTGCACATCCCAAATCCGGGTCTTTTGCGGTGTCGGGGTTCGGTTCCAGGTATGATCACCAAATGCCCCAATCAACTGAACGTAGGTTGAAATACAAAGTGCTATCAAGAAAACAATAAACGATCGATGAAATAGTCCTCGTTTGCCTTGATTAACTTGAGAAAAATGTTGATATAGAAAATAGTTAATTAGAAAGCAAAGCACCGGAATCGTATCAATTAAGAACCTGGAAGGGCCATACACAAAAATGCCCGGCCAGCGAGTGTAGAACCAGTAATGAACATATAGAATTAAACAGGAAATTGTCAAACCAGCTAGTAACTTTTCCTCATGTTCTGCTCTCCAGCGGGCAATGTGTCGTACCCCTGGAATGGCAAACAGCAGCACCGGGCAGAGTGTAATTAAACCACGATTAGGACTAAACAGTAAACCGACGATCGCTTCGGGCACATTCCTTAAACCGTAGGGAGATTGGCCAAAATGATCCGAATAACCACCACTGAAAGCGCTACCAAAACCAAAGTAGTAGACATTCCAAGCGATATTAAAAAGAATCGAGAATAGCCCTAAGCCAAAGAAAATAGCTTGCTGACGATAGACAACAATAGCATAAATCACAAACGGAACCAGAAATACCAAGCTGGTTGGGCGACTGCCGGGCAATAAGCCACAAAAGAATCCGGCCGTAATCACCAAAAGAATTTTGACGGTTCCCTGCGATCGATTTGCTTTCAGAATGGCTAATAGGGTGGCTATTACGACAACATTGGAGATGGTATTTTGTCGAATGCCTTGCGAACAAACAACCCAAGTAGAGGTGGCAAAGGCATACACAAAGGTAGAGACTATTGCTGTCACGCGGTTGAATTTGAGGCTGGAAGCGAGGTAAAACAAAACAGCCGACAGCGAGGTAATAATCGATGCAGCTAGTGTGTCAAATTGGCGGCGATCGTTGCGTAGAAAAGTTTCGCTAGTTAAATCAAGAGGCTGAATAGAATAATTAATTGAATCAATGGCGTTTGTGCCTAGTAAAGACAGCCATGCTTGTAATTTCAAATACAGAAAAAAACTAACATAAATCGGAAATGTCACAATTGCTGGACCGATCGGATACGGAGAACTGACATGTCCATTTTTAGCTTCTATAAAGAAATAGGGCGACTCTGCTTCTAAATTGATGCGGTTGGTATAGAGAGACGATTCTCTAAAAATATCAAAATTTAACTCCTGATTTTCTAACCAATTAAATGCCAACAAGGAATTCGCAATATCATCATTCGATGTCAGCGCTTGTCCATTCGCTAAATACACGAACAAGCAAGTACAAAAAATTAACAAGCAAATCAATCGTTGGACGGGCTTCATTGCCAAATCTCTGGAAGCTGTTGAAAAAGTATAAAGGATTATGCTGTTGTCGATATCGGCTTCTGCCCCCAGAGAACTTACGATAAAGTTCCGAGGCGAAGTGAGTAGGGGCACTTAGGATTCGGAGGATTTCACGTTATTCTGGACATGGCAAAACCATGACGGGATATGGAGACAGCGACATGCAGACAGTCGATGAAAAGATTAGCCCCCTTGCAGGCAAGCCTGCCCCCGCCGATAGCTTGATTGACGTTGCCAAGCTGTTGCAGGAATACTACACCATTCATCCTGAACCAACCAACCCCCTACAAAAAGTGAGCTTTGGTACGTCAGGGCATCGAGGTTCGGCTGCCAACGGCACATTCAACGAAGATCACATCCTGGCTGTGTCGCAAGCGGTGGCAGAATATCGTCGCAGCAAAGGCATTGATGGGCCACTATATATGGGGATGGATTCCCATGCCCTTTCCGGCCCTGCCCAAAAGACGGCTTTGGAAGTACTAGCAGCACACGGCATTGACGTCTACATGGCTCCGACAGAGGGCTACGCGCAGTATACTCCTACCCCGGTTGTGTCTCATGCCATCTTGACCTATAACCAAGGTCGAACCAACGGCTTAGCGGATGGCATCATCATCACGCCCTCCCACAACCCTCCGAGTGACGGTGGCTTTAAGTATAATCCATCCTCTGGTGGCCCAGCAGACCCCGAAATCACGAAATGGATTCAGGAACGGGCCAACGAGTTGATGGCAAACGGCAATAAAGAGGTGCAGCGGATGCCTTATGAATCGGCACTGAAGGCTTCCACCACGCACATTTATGACTACATCACGCCCTATGTGAATGATCTAGAGACCATTATTGATCTCGAGGCGATTCGGACAGCCGACATTCGCATCGGGGTTGATCCGCTCGGTAGCTCTAATATTGCCTACTGGGAGCCGATCGCCAATCGATATGGACTCAACCTGACCATTGTCAATCGCACGATCGATCCCACCTTCAGCTTCATGACCGTAGACTGGGACGGCAAAATTCGCATGGATTGTTCTTCGCCCTACGCTATGGCTAGCTTGGTGAACGTGAAAGACGACTATGATATTGCTTTTGGCAACGACACCGATTCCGATCGCCATGGGATTGTTACCCCCAGCGTGGGCTTAATGAACCCTAATCATTTTCTGTCGGTGGCCATTCGCTATTTGTTCACCAGTCGCGCCAATTGGCCAGCTAATAGCGCCATTGGGAAAACCCTTGTCAGTAGCAGCATGATCGATCGGGTGGCGAAGGACATTGGGCGACAACTCTGCGAAGTGCCAGTTGGCTTCAAGTGGTTTGTAGCAGGACTATTGGATGGCTCCTTTGGGTTTGGGGGCGAAGAAAGTGCAGGAGCTTCCTTCCTGCGGAAAAACGGCACGGTTTGGACGACCGACAAAGATGGCATCATCATGGATCTGCTAGCGGCCGAAATTACGGCTAAAACAGGCAAAGATCCAGGGCTACATTATCAAGACCTGACCGATCGTTTGGGCAAACCATATTACACCCGCGTAGACTCGCCAGCTTCACCCGAACTAAAAGCCAAGTTGAGCAAGCTCTCTGCCGAAGACGTGAAAGCATCAACGCTAGCAGGAGAGCCAATCACGGCCAAATTGACCAAAGCCCCTGGCAACGATGCGGCGATCGGCGGCTTGAAAGTCACCACCGACAATGGCTGGTTTGCTGCTCGCCCGTCTGGGACTGAAAATGTTTACAAGCTGTATGCTGAAAGCTTTAAGAGCGAGGAGCATCTTAGCGCAATCATCACCGAAGCCGAACAGATTGTCAGCAGTGCCATGTAGGCAATTCAGCATCCAGCTAATGGGTTATCCCATTGATGCTTCATCTATTTCGCCTTCCAGATCGGAAAGTGGGCTATATTTCAATGTCCCTCTCCCAAAGCCAGAGAGGGACGTAAGGTGAGGGCAGTATGAGGTTGGCTAGTTAATCAGGAGTTGGCCGTCAGCCCTCACTCCCTACCCTTGCCAGCGCCAACCTCTTCAGCCCAAATACGACTTCACATCCTCTAGTGTGCCCTCTGCTTCAATTCGTCCATCGCTTAGCACGATGATGTGATCGGCATGATGCAGAATGGTAGGGCGGTGGGACACGACCAGACAAGTAGGGTTCCAAGCTCGATCGACCTTCGAGGCTGAATTTACAGATGAGGACAGTCCAGGCGTTCGCCTGGACAAAAGGCGAGACCACAATTGCGCCTCGGTGTTCACATCCAATGCACTAGAAAGATCATCAAACACCAGTAATTCCGATCGGCGCACAAACATCCGTGCCGCTGCTGCCCGTTGTAACTGTCCGCCAGACAGCCGCATTCCTTTTGGACCCACTGCGGTTTCTAATCCATGTGCCATCGTTGCCAAGTCAGCATCAAACACGGCTAACTCGATCGCCTCTTTTAAGGACGTATCATCCCGATGCAACCCCAGTAGCAAATTCTCCCGAAGCGTATGGCTAAACAATTGCGGCACCTGTGGTGTATAAGCACTGCGGGGCGGCACAAAAAAAGTAGCCGGATCGAGAACCAACCGTTGATTCCAATAGATCTCCCCTGCCTGCTTTGGTAATAATCCTAACAACACCCGCAATAAAGTCGTTTTGCCTGAGCCAACTCGTCCCGTAATCACCGTCAAGCTACCGCGCTTCAGGGTGAAATGAATATCAAAAATACCGCGATCGGGCGATCGAGCAGCAGAGTAACGATAGGTGAGATTTGTAACCACCAGTTCTTGCAACGGCAATGTCTCGTCTTCGAGGGGTTGATCTAGAGGTGGCAACCCAGGAGAACGCCCCCACAGATCGTTGAGATAAAGTGGTTCAGGAGCAACAAGTGCCAGGTCGGAAGTTGTATCTTTTTGGGTATTTGGTTTAGTTAACACTGTATCTTGACTAGGAGAGGGGTGATTGCTTTGCGATGGTTGAAAAGAATTATCTGCTGTAATCAACGCAGTCATCCGCTCAAAGGATACTTCCGTTTGCTTTGACAATGCCAAAAAGCCACCGAGGTACCACAAAAACTCGGTCACAAAAGACAGATAGTAAACGAATAAGGCAAAATCTCCAACGGTTAGCGTTGCCTCGCCCCTCGCCAGAAATTGAGCCGCGATCAACAGAATTAGCCCTGTACCTACATTGACCAAATTTTCTAGAACGGAATTTAGTAGAGCCGTGAAAACGTGATCGCGTACCATCACTTGGCGGCGTTGCTCGTTTAGTTGTCGCAAGCGATCGAGCACAGCGACTTCAGCCCCAGCTACCTGAATCGCTTGGATGGCATTAAACATTTCACCGATGTGCCCCGTCACTTGCTGCGTGGCTTGGCGGCTAACCCGACGATAGTTTTTAATGCGCAGTTCGGCTCGTTGGACAATTGCAGCAATCGCCACTAGTGGCAAAACCACAAACAGCGTCAATTGGACATTCACGCTCATGAGAATCAGCAGTGATATAACGGCAAATACGCCATTACCAAACACTTCATTGGTTCCCACCACATTGTCTTCAATTTGAGCCGCATCTTCTCGAAAAAAGCTGATCACTTCACCTAGTGCAACAGGTTTGCTGTGATTGGGTAACACTAGCGGTTGTGCTCCAGGACGCCGTAGCAACTGAGCGAGTAAGTTGTGCTGCAACAGGGAACTCATGGTGAAGCGATGCTGCGTTTTAGTAATACGTCCAATAAAAATGGCAACGATGCGGGCCAAACCTGTGGCAATGAAAAGAGCAATTAGGGCGATTGGTGATAGATTTAATTGAGATTCACCAGTGAGCGTATTGAAGAAGGCTTGAATGATTAACCCAGGAATGGCAGGCAACCCCATAATAAACATCCACAGGAAGCTATCTAGTAAATACAGCTTCAGGGCATAGTGAATCATGTGCCACAGCAGTTGCCAGATCGGGACTCGATGAGTAGGGGTCATTCCTTAGCCTATTAAATGAGAGTAATTATCAAATGTTTGCGATCGAGCGTCAATGGTATCTCCCCTATCTCTGATCTCTCTTCCTGCTTTCGTTAACCTCTAGATGCTTTTAGGACGTTGGGTTCCCGACAGTTTCTGACAAGTTTCCGACAGTTTATTTTGTGTCTACTCGCGGCTTGCATTAGTCCATTCTTCTACTACGCTTTTTTAGTATTAAACGTATAAAAACCTGGTAAAAACCTAGAAGTTTATGCCAGCCATTGCCGTGTGTTCCCCTTACTCCAAGTAATTCATCTCATGTCCACGTTGATGCTATCGTTGGCGGCAGCGGTTTCTAAACAAGTCAAGACACGGTTTATTCGTCAAACTCATCACGCCGAAGCCGCTCAAGATGCTTTTTTGCGCACATTGCTGCAAGCACACTGCCAAACGGAGTTTGGACGTGAACTAGGGTTGGTGGACATAAAAACGATCGATCAATTTCGCGATCGCGTCCCCATTTCTTCCTACAGCGACTACGAACCCTACATCGATCGCATTGCCAAAGGCGAGCGCAATATCCTGACTCCTGATCCGGTGATTTACCTGAGTTTAACGAGTGGCTCGACTGGAAAGCAGAAGCTGATTCCGATTACGCCCCGATCGCGACGGTTTCGCAGTTACGTCAATCAAGTCAGTGCCGGATTCATTGCTGAAGCAGCCCAGCGTCATCAGCGCCCCTTGGGAAAAATGCTGTTGACTAGTTCGTTGCAATTGGTGGGTCACACCAGCAGCGGTATTCCTTACGGGCCCATCAGTGCGGGAGATTTACGCCTCAACAGCACGTTATATCGTCAAGTCTTTGCGCATCCATTTGATGCGCTGAAACCTGCCGATAGCTTGGCGCGTCATTATGTCTGCCTGCTATTTGCCCTTGGCGATCCCCAGACTCGCGTGATTGGGGCTAATTTCCCTGTGTTAGCCCTGAGATTAGCCGATTATTTGGAATCCTATGCCGACGACTTGATTCACGATCTCGAAACGGGAGAAATTGCCTCCTGGTTAAAGCTAGAGCCGGAACTACGAGCCAAGCTAGAGCGACGGTGGTTTCCCAACCCCAACCGCGCTGCCGAACTCCGGCATATTCTTAAAACTGAAGGACGTTTAACCCCGCGATCGGCTTGGAACTTGTCACTGCTTATCACTGCACGGGGCGGCACATCTAATTTCTACTTTGAGCGCTTTCCCGCTTATTTTGGAAATACTCCAATTTTTGGCGGGCTATATGCCTCGTCTGAAGCCGCTTTCGGCAGCTATTACGACTTCAACCAAGATGGAGCCATTTTGGCGATCGATACTGGGTTTTTTGAGTTCATTCCCGAGGATCAGTGGTACGTTAGCCAACCTCAAACGGTGTTAGCTAGCGAAGTGATTCCCAGCCAATGCTATCGAATTTTAGTCACCAACTACAACGGGCTTTATCGCTACGACATTGGCGATGTGGTGGAAGTATTAGGGTTCTACAATCAAGCCCCCATCATTGTGTTTCGGCATCGCTTGGGCGGAATGCTGTCATCGATCACCGAGAAGACAACTGAATTTCACGTGATGCAGGTCATGCAACAACTTCAGCAAGAATTTCACGTCACGTTGGAAAACTTTTGTATCACCTTGTCTGAACAAGACATTCCCCCCCATTACTTGGTCAATATTGAACTTGCACCCGGATCGCTGTTACCAGATCCAGTCAGCTTTATTCACCAGTTCGATCGCCATTTGCAAGCCATTCATACCTCCTATGCTATTAAACGTCCCGATCAAATTCCCGCACCCCGTTTGCGCATTTTAGCCCCTGGTAGTTTCGCTATCCTTCGCCAACGGTTACTACAACGTGGTATTCCCGAATCTCAATTGAAGTTTCCTCACATCAGCAACGATCGACAGTTTCTAGCGGGATTGACAATTGAACAAGAGGTGGAGGTAGAAGAAGTTAAAGATGATTGGGCCAGATACTTTTAGCTTTTAGCCTGTTTAATCACACAGTGAGGAGTTTATGAAAGGAATCCTACAAGAGAAACTAAACAAAATTGAAAGTATTCGCCCTGAGAAATTTGCTTTCGTTAAAAAGATAGAAGCCCTAGTTCCACACTATTCGCTGGTTGGCGATTCCGTGTTCTTTTCAAAGGACTATTTTCCGTGGGCAGAAGAGCTAGAAGCCAACTGGCAGGTCATTCGTCAGGAACTCGACCAAATTATGGTCTATGCCGATGCATTGCCCAACTTTCAAGACATTTCACCTCGGCAACACCGCATCTCGCCAGATAATCTGTGGAAAACATTTTTCTTCTGTGCTTTTGGCTATCGATCGCAAACAAACTGTGAGCGCTGCCCTGAAACGGCCAAGCTGCTACAAAAAATCCCCGGATTGAAGGTGGCCTTTTTCTCCATCTTGGCCCCTGGCAAACATATTCCTGAACATCGCGGCAAGCACAAAGGACTGATTCGCTGTCACTTAGCCCTGAAAGTTCCTGAGCCTAAAGAAAACTGTTGGATTCGCGTTGCCGATCAGATAGCCCATTGGGAAGAAGGCAAAACCCTGTTCTTTGACGATACCTTTCCCCATGAAGTCCGCAACGATACCAACGATTATCGTGTTGTACTATTTCTAGACATTGCCCGGCCGCTAAAATTTCCGCTGTCATTGGTGAACTGGCTTGTAAATAGTCTGGTTGGCATTTCGCCGATCGTTCAAGTTGCTAAGGGCAATCACGAAAGTTGGGAACAACAATTTGAAAAAATGCTGCGATAGGGAAGCCGGGAACCGGAAAAAGGATTAGTGCCGGCGTTGCTGATCGAAACCAACCCCAATCCCTGATCCCCAGTTCCCCAATCCCTACTTCTTTGCCTGCGCCAAACTGACAAAGCTGGCAGCCGCTGCAATCACTCCAGCCGCATAAAACACAGGTGGCAAGCCAGCGTACTTCCAAATGGGACCCAAAATGACAGGGGAAGCAAATTGCCCCAAGGAATTAAACCCCGTGCCGATCGCTAGCACGGTTGTTTTAGAATCTGCAGGGGATAGATCTGCTAGCTTATCGTAGAGATTAGGAGTGATGATGCCAAATCCGGCTCCAAACAAAATGGCGGTAGGGAGGATCAGATAAAGTTGGGTGAGGAAGGGAATCGTTACTAGGGTCATCGACATGAGGCTGAAGCCAAATGCAATGGCACGGTTTCGTCCCATACGACGGGCAATGCGGCTGGCTCCAAACGCTGAAACGATCGCCGCTCCCACCAACCGAACGGCTAGCACTAGGCCATTTAATTCTGGCTCTGCACCAATGGCTTGCTTTAAATACAGCGGTGTATAAATGACAACTGCATAGACAATCATGGCGGCTGCACCAATAAATAGGTACAGCGCGATGATGTTAGGATTGCGGAGCAGTTCTTGCAATTGCTGGGTCTGGTTGCCATCACCCAGAATGGAGGGCGATCGCCCCCGCCGCTCCCTCAAGCTGAAGGCAGCCACAACCGCCAGCGGCAGCCCCAGCCCATAAAGATAAAAAGCATACTGCCAACCCATACCCCCAGCCCAACCCCCCAATAGCGGAAAGAAGATTGCCGAGGTCGTCATGATACTGGTGGCATAGCCCAAAATTCGCGATCGAGCTTCTCCGTCATACATACCGCCCAGTAAGCCGATCGTTGCCGCCGCTACTCCACCGCTGGCTGCTCCCAACAGCCCACGACTTGCTAGCAACAGGGGCATGTGCGTAAAAAACGCCGTCGATACGCCAAATACGGCATAAAGCATCAGGCAAGGAATCAACACTTTCAACTTACCGACGCGATCGGCCACAAGACCCATCAACGGTGTACAAAGTGCCGAGGTCAGGGCATGAAGACTAACCAGGGTTCCGGCCCAGCGTGGATCAAGCTGAAGCTGCTGCACCATTTCGGGCAATACTGGAGAAACTACCCCACCTGTCATAGTGGTTAAGCAGCCGGCCGCCAACAAAATTAGAAGCTGCTGGCGGTGGTTCCAAGCAGCAGTTCTGAAGATTCCTGTTCGAGACGTTTTACCAACAGGGAGCATAACCCATTTTTTCAAGAGTACTCCTACGATAGAAGACTGGGCTGAACTCTCTGTTCCGCCATAGGACAGTAATCGCAATCGGTGACGAGTGTCCTAGTCAAGGTGCAGTGGCGGTTTAGAACCAGATGCAAGAACTATTTCAAAATCTGGTACAGAAGAACAAAATCGCTTTAGCGGATGTCATAAAGATAGAGGTTATAAGAATATCTTGAGAGTTTGTGAGATGCAGCAAGAATGAACTGTTCAGATGCATAAGGTTCGTAGTAAAGTGGCACACAGCCGTCTAGGGGACAGAACTTGAAGCGGTATTGTAAAGATCTCTCACGTTGGGTTTAGGTTAAGCATCGATGGAACTGGCAGTCACCCTTAAGAGTCAGACAATCCAGAACAAAGTTCGTGAGGTTGGTATTAATGAAAACAATTGGTATCCTGTCGCTTGGGCTAATACGCTAAAGCCAGGTGAAGTGATACCTGTGACAATTTGGCAAAAATCGATCGCCGTTTATCGAGACAATCACGGTCAGGTTCATGCCCTGGAAAATGCCTGCCCCCACAAAGGCATTGAACTGCATCTCGGCGAGATTCAGGGCGATCGAATTGTCTGTCCCTATCACGGTTGGGAATTTGATGGTGACGGTCAATGCGTCAACATTCCCTATTTCCCCAAGGAACAGAAGCTGCCATGCGCGCAGGCGCGTAGCTATCCGGCAGAAGACCGTTACAGTGTGATTTGGGTGTTTCCGGGTGATCCAACCTTGGCAACCGAACGGCAAATTCCAGATGTGCCGGAATATGCTGATCCAAATTGTCTGATGATTCCCATCACGGGTGTATTCAGGGCGCATTTTTCCATCTGTAACGAAAACACTATGGATGTGTTTCATGGGTTCTTGCACAAAAACCTGCAAGGTTGGTTTGATCCAATCTTGCTGAAGTTGCAAGACGGTGATGATTTTGTCAAAGCTGATTATCGCGTCTCCTATCAGGGAATTCTCACCCGCTTTTTGGGGATCGATCGAGATGGATCAGGCGTAACCACTCGCACCGTTTCAATTCACTATCAATATCCGCACTACCACAGCACAATGGAAGGGGTGTCGTCGCTCTATTTGATGCGCTTGCCCGTTGGCCCAAACGAAACGCGATCGTTCTCGCTGCTATTTTTGCCCAAGATTCGCCTGCCAAAGTGGTTGCTTCGTACAATCAAGCCAGTGATGGTTCCATTGGTGCGACGGTTCTTATTCATGCGGTTTTTGGAACAAGATGTTGGCATGATGGAAAGTGAACAGCGGACATATCGTGCTAACCCCAATCGCCGTTATGTAGAGGTGAACCCAGCGATTATCGCGCTTCAGCGAATAATTGTCCGGCAATATGAAACTTTTGTGCAACAATCTAGTCAATCGCCATTTCATTCACAGCAGAGTTCACACACCTCTGCACCGATCGCTGGGTTGGCAACATCTGTTTCCACAGAGCGCGGTTGACTCATGAGTTGTTGACAAGCTGAATTGATAGAGCGATCGTTGGATGTGACTGTGGTGTAACTGTACCAATACAAATGTTTGAGGATTTCAATCTGTGGCAATCTGGTGAGTAAATTTTTTTGCATTGAGACTTCATAACTCAGTAGTGACGAAGTGACTCCAACAGTGAGGATATTGATCTTTATATAAGTCTGGCGATGGGCTTCGATCTGAATTGCTGTGCCTCGTTGAGATGGTTGCAGTTCAGTCACCAACGTAATCAGCGGTTTCAACGAACTTAAGGTGAGGGGAGTTTACTGTGCAAGTTGTCAAGGAATACATTCAGCGCGTAGACGAAAACGGGCTTTTACCAGATGAGTACGTCTGCTATGCCAGACAAGGAAATCTGGTTGATATTGAAGAAGCAGCCACCAGCACTCGTCGAACGGTTTTAACGTTTTGCACCAATGACGTTCTGGGGTTAGTTCAAAACAAAGCGGTTCAACAAGCTGCGATTGATGCCATCATGCAGTATGGCACGTCCAACAGCTCTACCGGCCCCCTCAGCGGTCGCATCGATCTGCATCGTCAGCTTGAGCGAGAAATTTCTGCCTTCAAGCATTTGCCCTACACTCAACTATTTTTGAATGCTTGGATGGCGATGCAAGCGTTGATGGATGCCTTTTGTCATTTAGCCATTCCGGTGCCCGGGTTTCAAAATACTCGTGAGACATTGATTCTAACGGATGTTTTAAATCATGGCTGTATTGTCTCCGCGCTGGCAAATGCCGGCAATCGATCGGGTAAGCTGTTTAGCCACAGTCCTCGTGTGCGGATTCGTGCCTATCGCCATTGTGATATGGAGGATTTTGCTCGCAAGCTAAAGCGCTATGCCCGACCGGATGACCGGATCATGGTTGTTTCGGATGCGGTCTTCTCGATGGATGGTGACATTGCGCCATTGCCCGACATGATCGATATCCTGTCGAACTATGATGGCAGTGTGTTAGTGATGGATGAGGCCCACGCTAGCGGGGCGTTGGGGGCGTCAGGCGGTGGGATTTATGAGCACTTTGGGCTGTTGCCGCAGCAGGCGATCGAACGCGGTATTTCTCCGCTCATTATGACCACCTTCTCTAAGTTCGCAGCCTCGGCCGGGGCCGCCATCAGCAGCCATGTAGCCGAACTGATTCCCTTACTCAACTGTTCGCCGACCTCGATCGGCACCATTTCTTTGCCAGCGCCCACCACCGCCGCCGCCCTAGAAAGCATTCGCCAAGTGCGGCAGCATCCTGAATTGGTGCAGCGTCTCCAGGAAAATACCAAGTACCTCCGCGCGCTGCTGCTTGAACATGAGTTTGATGCGATCGGCGAAACCAATGTGATTCCTGTGATTTTGCCGCCCGAAATCAATCCCAAGTACTTCGCTCGCAAGCTGATGCATGATCATGGCATTTGGGTGTCACCAATCTGGTTTATTGCCAAGCCTCGTCTGCGCATCACCGCTAATGCGTTGCATACGAAAGATGAAATCGATCGGTTGGTGGCGGGCATGGCTGAAGTACGCGATGCCATTTATAACAAAACTACGACCATTAGCGCCTGAAGCAGGGGCGAAGCATTGGTAGCAGCCTCTCCATAGCACCCATTCCAATAGTTGCAGCTATTGCGGTGTCACGCTTCGCCTCTCTGGATCAGGTCAACGTTGAGGAGCCAAAATCAGGGGGCACATCCTGCCAACGGCCTTGCCCCACGGCACGGATTGCTTCTTTCAAAGAAACCGCCCCCGTATATAAAGCCCGGCCGACGATCGCCCCCGTCACACCTAACGGCTCCAGCGACAAGAGGCTGAGGAGATCAGAGGTAGAACTGATGCCGCCCGACGCAATCACAGGAACAGCCACGGCACTGGCTAATGCGCGCAAAGCACCCTTATTGGGGCCTTGCAGCGTTCCGTCTCGGTGAATATCTGTATAAATAATGGCAGCCACTCCGGCGGCGGCCATTTGCTGAGCCAACGTTACGGCTTCAACGTCTGAGGTTTCCAACCAACCCCGAGTCGCTACCTTGCCGTTGCGGGCATCAATGCCTACCACAATTTGACCAGGAAATTCTTGGCACAGGTGCTCGACTAATTCCGGTTGCTCTACAGCCACGGTTCCCAAAATGACTCGACGCACGCCCAGCGCCAGCAGATCTGCCACGGCCGATCGATCGCGCAAGCCCCCCCCCACCTGCACAGGGATCTCAACCGATCGCACAATTGCCGCGATTGCCTGCTGGTTCACTGGGTGGCCAGCTTTTGCTCCATCCAAATCTACTAAATGCAGCCAAGTCGCGCCCTGTTCTGCCCATTGCTGGGCGACTGCCACCGGATTGTCATCAAACACCTGTGATTGCGCATAATCCCCTTGATACAGCCGCACACACTGGCCCTCTAGCAGATCGATCGCGGGAATAACATCCATAATTTACGTCCTAAGTTTCACTTTCCCTACTGTATTCACAAAGAAGGTAAAAGGTAAAAGGAACCCACCACTGGTTAGAAATAGGGCAGAAATAGGGCCGTCCACCCTCATAGCCTTCATCCTTTTCCCTTTACTCCACCAGATGATGCTCAATTGCATACCGCACCAACTCTGCCCGGTTGTTGGTATCTGTTTTGCGAAGCAAGCTACTGACATGTTTTTCGACGGTGCGCGGGCTGAGGTGAAGTCGTTCGCCAATTTGAATGTTGGATAAGCCTTGCACTAGCACCGCCAGCACTTCTTGTTCTCTGGGGGTTAAATCCAACGTTAGTAATGCAACCTGTGTAGCGATCGCATCCGGCAGACGCGGTTCTTCAGAGTCATTGGGTCGCACTCGTAGCCGCCATTCCGACTCAATCAACTGAGAGCGTTCCAATAGATTACGAACGATTGCACCCAACTCCTCGAGTTCAAACGGTTTGGGCAAATAAACATCACACCCCAATTGGTAAGCCCGAATCCGTTCTTCTACATTGGTCCGCGCTGTCAAGAAAATTACGGGCAACAGACGAAAGGTTGGCTGTCGGCGCACTTGTCGTACCAACTCATAACCATCCATTAACGGCATGGTGATGTCTGTCACAACGAGATGCGGCTGATATTGCTGCACCATTTCCAAAGCTTTTCGACCGTTTTCTGCGGAAACGACCGAATATCCACACAGCTCAAGGTAGTCGCTAATCGACAGTCGCGTTCCCAGGTCATCATCAGCAACAAGAATGGTCAGTGGCATGGAGGTAGCAAACGCGATAGGAAGACGTAAAAGAGCACAAAGGCTCAGCAAATTCAGAGTTAGATGCTTTGACTTGGCACAACCCAAAAGACTCGTCTCTGTATGAGTTCTAATCCTAGCCTAAGCCAATATCAACCGATTCGGTTTCCTTCTATCTGTAGAGGCGTATTAATTAGAAACGTTATTCAATAAAGTTAGTTACGGTATTTGTATAAATATTAAGAAATAACAAAGTTTTCGATCGTTAGAGAGACCTGAAATGCGATGGACAGGAGAAAAACTGACACATTTGCCTCTGTTGCAGGGTCGAGCAACAACGAGAATGAGGGCGATCGCAAGCCATTACCAACCTAGACATACTGTAAAAATTCTTTACATGAGAACGGACATAGTACTATCTGGTTGGTTTTCGACGGCTAGAAATTAACCCAATTGGTTTCTGTGGTGTAGGAGATCGCAGGCGTGCAAGACAATCTTTCGCTAGAACAAACGAGCGCTCATCGCCATCATCCAGATCCCATTCGGATTGGTGTTATTGGCGTTGGCAACATGGGTCAACATCATGCTCGCGTCCTCAGTTTATTGAAGGATGTTGAGCTAGTTGGCATTTCGGATATTAATGTGGAACGCGGTTTAGATACAGCCAGCAAGTATCGCGTTCGATTTTTTGAAGATTACCGTGACTTGTTGCCTCATGTGGATGCGGTGTGCGTGGCTGTTCCCACCCGGTTGCACTATG
Source organism: Thermocoleostomius sinensis A174 (assembly GCF_026802175.1). Taxonomy (NCBI): domain Bacteria; kingdom Bacillati; phylum Cyanobacteriota; class Cyanophyceae; order Oculatellales; family Oculatellaceae; genus Thermocoleostomius; species Thermocoleostomius sinensis. Next base: position 2,365,089 of record NZ_CP113797.1, read on the forward strand.
CCGTAGGAATGCACTGTCTGCAAGCGGGGGTGCATGTATTAATTGAAAAACCAATCGCCGCTAGCATTGCCGAAGCCGAGTTACTGGTGAATGCAGCTGCTGAATCTCATTGCATTTTGCAAGTGGGTCATATTGAGCGCTTCAACCCGGCGTTTCAAGAACTCAGCAAGGTTTTAAAAACAGAAGAACTGTTGGCCCTTGAAGCTCAACGCATGAGTCCATATTCCGATCGAGCGAACGATGTATCGGTCGTGCTGGATCTGATGATTCACGACATTGATTTGATGTTGGAGCTAGCGGGTGCGCCAGTGGTGAGACTAACTGCCAGCGGTAGCCGTGCCGCTGATTCAGGATATTTAGATTATGTCACCGCCATTCTAGGCTTTGCGAATGGTATTGTTGCGACCCTGACCGCCAGTAAAGTTACGCATCGCAAGATTCGCCGCATTGCCGCCCATTGCCGCAATTCTTTAACTGAAGCTGATTTTCTCAACAACGAAATCCTGATTCATCGTCAAACCACGGCAAACTACTTAACCGATCATGGGCAGGTGCTCTATCGCCAAGATGGATTAATTGAGAAGGTTTACACCAGCAATATTGAGCCACTCCACGCCGAACTTGAGCACTTTGTCCATTGTGTACGAGGTGGCAATCAACCCTCGGTGGGCGGCGAGCAAGCTCTTAAAGCGCTGCGTTTGGCTAGTCAAATTGAGCAAATGGCTTTAGATGGGCAAGTGTGGCAACAACCCGACCTTAGCGATATGTATGCCAATGTTTCAAAGGTGACGGTTCCTTGAGCCTCGTTCATCTTAATACACGTTCATCTCAATGCACTAGTTCGGACACTTTTTGTGCCAGATCACCCTCATTCCCCAACCCCTTCGACCCAAAAGGGTGAAAGAGCGCCAGATTGAAGTCCTCCTTCCACGTTGAGAGAGGGGTTTAGAGTGCGGGCTGAAATTTGTAGTGTGGCAAGGGTCTTCAGCATTTCCACGCAAACTGTTTAAAGGATTGTTATTGTTAATAGTACTCATACCGGACTACCCCACTGCTGGCGGCACCTCTCCTGACTAAGGGAAGGCTAGGAGAGATCTGAATCTGTTGCGGTCATCATTTCTTTTGGTATGAGAGGCATTTACCGTTCATTCGTATAGATCGCCTTTAAGCTGTGGGTGAGATAGCAGTTTCCGAGCACAGAAAATCTACAAACTGTCGCGCTGTGCGGCCCGATCGCCCATTATGACGAGTGGCCCACTGCAATGCACGAAATTCTAATGCTTGTGGACCAATCGCGAGTCCTGCCTGCTGAGCCAAATGCTGAACAATCTCTAAATACGTAGTTTGATCGACTGGTTCAAAGGTGAGGGTGAGACCAAACCGATCGCTAAACGACAGCTTTTCTTGCACGGTGTCCCACTGGTGAATTTCATCAGCCTCACTGGGGCGGGGGCGATCGCTAAAGAACTCGCGAATTAAATGGCGACGGTTGGAGGTGGCATAGACGACGACATTGGGCGGTCGGGCAGTGAGATTTCCTTCCAGCACTACCTTTAGGGCTTTATAAGCATCATCGTCTTCTTCAAAGGACAAATCATCCACAAAAATAATGAATCGTTGCGGTACGTTGCGCAGAATATCTACGATCGTTGGCAAATCCTTCAAAGCAGCTTTGCTCACTTCCACTAGACGTAATCCACTGGCCCCATAGGCGGGCAACAGCGCCTTTACCAGCGACGATTTACCAGACCCGCGACTGCCATACAGTAACACATGTAGGGCAGGATAGCCACGTAGCAAGGCTTCGGTGTTTTGCAGTAACGTTGCTTTTTGCTGCTCGTAGCCGACGAGTTCATTCAAGTGAATCGGGTCAGGATACGCAATGCCAACTAGCTGCCCGTCTTGCCAGCGAAATGCTCGATAAGACGCAAACACGCCACTGCCAAATTGATGATAGTGGGCTGCTAACGCTTCAATCAGCGTTCCCCAGTCGTGACTGATTTGCAACTGTGCCCAAATTGGCTGCTGCCGTAATAAAGAGAGGGTTGGTTCAAGTGGCGTTGTTGAGGAAGGTTGCCAGACGATCGGTGCAGTTAGCAGGTTGGCTTGGGCTTGCACCCATTGGCTAATCTGAGTTCCATCGCAGCGATAGAGTTGATGGAGCGATCGGAGATCCTGCTGAGCGGCAGCAACCAAGCTAGGAGCGAGTTCGGCAAACTGATGGCGATGTGCCTGTTGCGCAAACGGATTGTCGGCGGTGAGAAGTTGCCCAATGAGATGCTCTTGCCAACTGAGTTGCTCGCTTGCCTGTGCATGGAACCAATCACCATAGGCGCGTAAACAGGACAAATCTGGCTCGGAGGTTGCCAACAATTGCAATAAATTAAGAAACGTTTGAGCGATCGGACTTTGCAAAACAGCCTGATACAGTAGCAGAGAAGCCGCATGACGCTGGAGATCGATCGCCGCAACAATGGGAACGTGCACCGGAGGAGGAGGCGTAAAGTCGGGCATGGGTTTCGGAACGGATAACGGTATTCACCGCGTAGACGCAGTTTGCACACTGCCCTTTAGGGTATCAGTTAAGCAGGATGAGTGAACATGATGAGTATCAGTAGTATTGCCGCGATCGCCTACGGGCTTTTGGCCGCGGTGGGTGGCATTCTAGGATACGCCAATGCCAGAAGCAAACCCTCGCTGATGGCTGGATTAATCAGCGGGGCGCTATTGATAGCTGGCGGTGTGGCCCACGCACAAGGACTCGGCTGGGGTTGGCCGTTATCGCTGGTGATTACGATCGTTTTGTTAATAGTGTTTGCGGTTCGCTTCTGGAAAACTCGTACGTTCATGCCCGCTGGGTTGATGATCCTGGCAGGGGTGTTGGCGCTGATTGGGTTATGGGTGGGGCAATAAAGGGGAGTCAATTGTGGCGTACTGTTTGCGTACTGCTATTGTTGCGTACTGCGCGGGTCGAGGGCATCCCGCAAGCCGTCCCCCAATAAGTTAAACGCTAGCACCGTCAGGACAATCAGCACCGCTGGTGACCAAACTAACCAGGGCTGAAGCACTAGAATGGATGCATTCGACGCTAGCGACAGCATATTTCCCCAGGATGGATCAGGTTGCTGAATTCCTAATCCAATGAAGCTTAAGGTGGCTTCGGCAATGATGAAACTGGGGATGGCCAGTGTGGCCGCAATGATCAGATAGGTTGCGGTTTGGGGCAACACATGCCGCAAAATGATGTAAATCGATCGCCCACCCATTGCTTCGGCCGCTTGCACAAATTCACGCTCTTTAATGGAAAGTACCTGACCGCGAATGACGCGCGCCAATCCGGCCCAGCCAATGAAGGATGTAATCAGAACAATCAACAAAAACCGCTGGGTATTGGTCAACTGCGGCGGCAACACCCCGGCCAATGCCACTAGTAAATAAATCCCCGGAATGGTCATCAGCACTTCTACGATGCGCATGAGTCCAGCGTCTACTAACCCGCCAAAGTAACCGGAAATGCCTCCAACTAACATTCCGAGCGGGAAGGAAATGAGAATACCGACAATCCCAATGCTGAGGCTAATGCGACCGCCATAGATCAGCCGGCTGAACTGATCGCGCCCTTGTTCATCTGTGCCCAACAGGTTAATGCGGGCTGGGCCATCTGTGCCAAAGAGCCGTAGGTTTCCCCGAATGCCAGGGAATAATGTCACGTCCTGAAAGCCTGGATCAGTGAGGGAGAACCGAGTGGGAATGGGCAGTTGCAGTCGCAGAAAGCGATATTCTTCGCCTGGCACAAACAAGCGGAGCCGCGAGGGTTGACTGCGATCGACCTCTAGCAACCGATCGCCTGTGTCAATGTCCACTGGCCCTTGGGTTGTGGGATAGACGTGCGGACCAATGAATTGTCCGGATTGATCGCGCCAATAAATTTGAGTCGGAGGCAGCAACGAGCCGTCTGCTTGTGACCCATAGGGATCATAGGGAGCGACAAACTCGGCAAAGATGACGGTTAGATAGAAAATCAGCAGGACAATGGCCCCAAACCGAGCTAACGAGTTGCGTTTAAGCTTCTGCCACCACTTCATAAGTTCTAGGTCGTAATGAAAGAACGATCACTGATGTTGACGTTGATCTTAGTGTGAATCTTCATGACTTGCCAGAACAAAATGTTTCAATCCCTGAAAGGGTTTTGAGTGAATTGAAATGCCGTTGCTGAAAATATGCCGCCTCAAGCTGGCGGTTTCAATCCCTGAAAGGGTTTTGAGTGAATTGAAATCCCCCCCTCCAAATACTCATCTAGCTCACGGTAGGAGTTTCAATCCCTGAAAGGGTTTTGAGTGAATTGAAATCATTGATTTTCCACTTCAGCAAACTGCGTCCTTTGGGTTTCAATCCCTGAAAGGGTTTTGAGTGAATTGAAATGGTAGCAGAAACCAGGTGAATCCCAAATTTACGAGTTTCAATCCCTGAAAGGGTTTTGAGTGAATTGAAATCGATCGCTTCTCTTTGTCTTTTTTTGCTAGATCGGTTTCAATCCCTGAAAGGGTTTTGAGTGAATTGAAATACATCCATGTATGGCAATATGCGCCCGGGCGATCGTTTCAATCCCTGAAAGGGTTTTGAGTGAATTGAAATAAGCCCAGTGTGGCAAAGTCAGCCCCCAGATAAAGTTTCAATCCCTGAAAGGGTTTTGAGTGAATTGAAATGCCGCTCCACCTCCGCCCATTTCTCTAGCACCTCAGTTTCAATCCCTGAAAGGGTTTTGAGTGAATTGAAATCAAAACCGGATATGTCTGAGAGTCATATCTGATTTGTTTCAATCCCTGAAAGGGTTTTGAGTGAATTGAAATCATTTCCGTACATTTCTTCAATGTCGGCAGGGAACGGTTTCAATCCCTGAAAGGGTTTTGAGTGAATTGAAATCTGGCTTCACTTCCAAGTTGCCTGCAATATCAGCAGTTTCAATCCCTGAAAGGGTTTTGAGTGAATTGAAATTCGCATCATCCGAAAGCATATACCACAATGCCCCGGTTTCAATCCCTGAAAGGGTTTTGAGTGAATTGAAATCGATCGAAAATTTTTCTAGCTGCTCCCACTCTGCTGCGTTTCAATCCCTGAAAGGGTTTTGAGTGAATTGAAATGCCCGGATGCTTGCCAAGCTACCGGACTACCTCATTTCAATCCCTGAAAGGGTTTTGAGTGAATTGAAATTTCCCTCTCCTGTACCTGTTCGTCCAATGTTGAGGATTTCAATCCCTGAAAGGGTTTTGAGTGAATTGAAATAGGGTCAATTATTGAGCACCTGCTAGAGAGCACAGAATTTCAATCCCTGAAAGGGTTTTGAGTGAATTGAAATAGACCCTGTTGTTTAACGGCTGTCACTACGTCATCTAAATTTCAATCCCTGAAAGGGTTTTGAGTGAATTGAAATAGGGCAGGCTTCTGGAAGCCGGACTATATTTAGTTTTCCAGGTTCACTTGCGCGGATTTCTCTCATCATAGCATCGCAGCCCTCAATCGATGCAACTTTTTTAAAAATCGATCGCCTCAACCCCAGACTTGACAACCGTTTCCAGCCTTGCGCGGATCGGTTAATTAGTCTCGATCGGTTCAAAGCCTTGTGTCTTCTGGGCTGAAGTGCCCTGCAACTGCCCTCATCTTTTAAACACCTACCCTTCCGCGCAAACTTGCCCTTTTGAGATTGTTTTGACATCAAATGTTTCAGAGATATCTACGGTTGATCGACATTCATTAGACGAACCGCATCATTCGCCAGTTGCGCTTTTGCCTGTTGCCAAAGAGCATCCAACTCTTCACTACTGTAGTCCGACAGGGGGCGATCGGCCACCGTCTCAATGCACATTAACCGTTTAATAAAGCGCTGATTAGTGCTGTTCAACGCCTCATCCGGATCAAGATCGTACCAGCGAGCCAAATTCACAAGCGTAAATAACAGATCGCCCAGTTCCGCTTGTTGATGGGCTTTTGTTTCCGTTTGCAGTGCCTGTTCAAACTCAGCCAATTCCTCGTGGAACTTGTCCCACACCCCCTGTACAGTCTCCCATTCAAACCCAGCCGCCGCCGCCTTGCGTGAAATTTTCATCGCCGCTGTCAGTGGAGGCAGCGATCGAGCATAGCGACTGAGCCGAGGAACCAACGAAGTTTCACCCGTTGCCGTTTCTGAGAGCGATCGATCTTGTTCTTCCGTCGCTTTAATGGCTTCCCAATTTTGTTTAACCGCCTCCACATCGGCCACCGCCACATCACCGAACACATGTGGATGCCGACGAATCAACTTTTCAGTAATGCTTGCCGCCACGGTTGCCAAATCAAATTGACCCGCTTCACTAGCAATTTGCGCTTGCAGAACCACCTGAAGCAACAAATCACCCAACTCATCAGCAATAGCATCCGGGTCTCCTTGCCGCAGCGCATCCACCACCTCGTATACTTCCTCCAGCACATAGGGAATGAGCGTCTGTGGTGTTTGGGCTAAATCCCACGGACAGCCCTCATCAGGCGATCGCAACCGGGCGACCACTTGAATCAAATCTTGCAATTTTTGCAACACAGCAAGAGACGAATTTTGCATCGTGTGGCCCCACCGTTTCTTAAAGATTTGTGTTGAACCCGCTTTGGATTGTACCGTTGTTCGCCTGCCCTCAGCGCAACATTCTGCATGACATTGCCACCCGCTCTTCCTTTAATTGCACTAGTCCTGTATGTCTTAATAGACGTTTTAATCAATCGTCTTTATTGTCCTGTTTATTGTCCTGGGTTGCTCACTTAGCAGTCCTGACGCCCGATCGCTCCCGTGGAAGAGTATTTCATCAAAGATTTATAGAATCCTGTCCCAGATGCCGCCGACAGTTAGCAACTTTCGCTAGCCTAAGCATAGAATCTTTGAGGTGGATGATTTGCGAAATCGGTCTATGGCTTCCTCTACTCCAATCAAACAGCTAACTCCCGGGGTGCGTCAGGTGCTTCAGCAACCAGCAGCCGTCTCAGCGATTGCATCCTTTGGGGTACATTTACTGCTATTTGCCGTGCTTCCTGTTTTGCCCCACGCTGCTTTTACCGAATCTGAACCCGATATTCGGCGATCGGTCGAAGTAGTAGAATTGACCCCCGAAGAACAAAGCCGCCTGCCAGAATTTTCCAACGACCGCCTGGATTTACCGCCCCTATTTCAAGAGCCATTGCCGGGAACATTGACACCCCTGCCGATTCCGGATGCCTCTAAAACACCTCCTCCGGCCGACGGGTTATTCTCCGATCCACTGTTTAACGTCCCCTTACCGAACTTTTCTTTCCCAATTTTTCCACAGACTGTTCCAGTGCCGCCGCCCGTTGCTCAGCAGCCTCCAGCAGACACTAAACCACCAGAACAACCACCCGTTGTACCGGAAACCGAAGCGGAAACCACTGAAACCGACGATGCCCCTCGTCGCATTACCCTAAGCCCAGGGGGATTGCCAATTTTGCCAGAGGGCAGTGAAGCGTTAGAAGTTCCATCTGAACGCTTGAACCCACCTCGCGGTGACGATCGCATCGCTGCCAATCAGGAAGCCACCGAGTCAGATACCACCGAGTCTCCTGTGCCAGAAGCCCCAGCCCCAGCCCGCTCTAACGAAGAGATTATTGCCGCCTTGCGCCAAGATGTAGAAGCACGACGACGAGAGATCGCTATTCAACGGCAGCTTGCCTATAACCCCTCGGGAACCGAGCAAGATCCAAATTATCATGCTGGATCAGCTTGGGCCCAGTGGATGCAAGGGCTAGAAGCAGCAGGCGTGAACCTCTCAAACGTAGGCGAAAACAACCAATTTCCTAGGACGGCGATCGAACTCCCTTTTCCTGCCGAAGCGTGTGAAGTGGTTCAGCGCACGGTCAGTACCGATATTGGCGTCGTGATTGATGCAGAGGGTAAACCCGCTGGTGATTTTACGGTTCTGCGCAGTTCGGGCTATGAATTTTTCAACAATGTAGCTGGTGAATCTATTTTAGCGAGCACGTTTGAAAACCCCACCGGCAAAAACATACCCTACCAAATTACGGCGACCTTTTCCTATACCGGTGAGTCTTGCGCGGGCAACACCGAGAGCATCACCGCCGCTCCTAATCCAAATGGATAGAGACAGAAACGTGAGGGGCAAGGCCTCGCTGCATTCTATGCCCCCGCCTAGCTAGAATAATCGGGTGTGGTGGCGATCGTGCTTACACCCGTAACGCCATCATTTTTTGGACAGCTTCTACAATTTGCGGTGGCTGCACGATTGTCAAATTTTCCAGCGTGCCATTGTAAGGTGTGGGAATATCTTGAGACGCCAACCGCAACACCGGGGCATCGAGTTCATCAAAAAAGCGATCGTTGATCGAAGCTGTCAGTTCCGCCCCAATCCCACCCGATCGCATACACTCTTCGACAATGATGACCTTATGAGTTTTGGCAACTGAAGCGCCGATTGTATCAAAATCCAGCGGTTTCAGCGAAATTAAATCAATGATTTCTGGATCATATCCCTGCTGCGTTAGCGTCTTTAAAGCCGTGGTGCAATGATGCCGCATCCGCGAGTAGGTGAGGATGGTGACATCTTTGCCGTGACGCACAATTTCTGCTTTGTCAAGCGGTAAGATATATTCCTCTTCGGGCAGGTCTTCTTTGAGGTTGTAGAGCAGTACATGCTCAAAAAACAGCACTGGATTGTCATCACGAATGGCGGCCTTCAAGAGTCCTTTAGCGTTGTAGGGCGTCGAGCAAGCCACCATTTTCAGCCCTGGTACGCCTTGGAAATAGGCCTCCAGCCGTTGCGAGTGCTCGGCTCCCAGTTGGCGCCCCACGCCGCCTGGACCACGAATTACCATCGGAATTTTGTAGTTACCGCCAGAGGTATAGCGCAACATCCCGGCGTTGTTGGCAATTTGATTAAATGCTAACAGCAGAAAGCCCATATTCATGCCTTCAATAATGGGCCGTAGTCCGGTCATAGCGGCCCCAACCGCCATCCCTGTAAAGCTGTTTTCGGCGATCGGCGTATCCAGTACCCGCAGTTCTCCATACTTTTTGTAAAGATCTTTGGTGACTTTGTAGGAACCGCCATAATGCCCTACGTCTTCGCCTAAGACAAAAACCGTAGCATCACGTTCCATTTCTTCATCGATCGCAGCCCGGAGTGCATTAAATAAAAGGGTTTCTGCCATGTATATAACCAGGAAAGTTAGAGTTGCCCGTTTCACCGTTGAAAGGTTGTTTAAACAAGCATCTTAACTGCTAAGGGGGCAAGATTGGTACAGGGTGATCGCTGCTCTCGGCATGACACAACATCTGTGTAAAGATTTTGTGTAAAGACTTTAGAAGCAAGCCGTCGGTTAAGTGGCCATTTTCTCATGAATGAACGGTCGTCGGTTAGAGGTGTCCGATTGGATCAACGGATTAAAGTAATAAAGAAGTAATGCAGTATGGGTGTGAATTGGCACTGAATTTCAACCAACCTGTAACTCAGCAGACCACTGTCTTGGGTGAAGTGCGGCATGATCAAACAAATTGGTGTGAGGGTATGAAATTTAACATTCGACTTAATAGTCAACCGATCGCAGTGCGGATGTTAGGGTTGGCGCTAGCCACACTGCTGGCGGTTGTCGCGATCGGCGGCATTCGGGCGATTGCTCGCGGCGATGCCACTGACCGTGATCAATCAACTCCACTTGAGGTACAACCTCCTATGCCCATGAACGAGTGGGACGAAACCCTGAGTCCGGTGTCTCCTTCGGTTGCTCCACCAGTGACCCCTGAATCTCCCGCTTCTGCAACACCCCCTCCAGCCCAACCTGCGACCAGTTCTTCGCTTTCTCCAGTGCCGACGACAACTGTACCAGTGCCCACTGCCATGCCAGCCTATACCCCGCCCCAGGAAACAGCCGCGGCCGATCCAACCAATTACGGCGATCGGTATGCGACAGATATTTTTGGGAATCCTGTCAGCAACGATTGGTTAATTGTGCTGCACGAAACCGTTGGTACGGCTGATAGTGCTATTCAAACCTTTCAAACCCCCCATCCCAACGAAGCAGATCAGGTCAGCTACCATACTGTCATTCGCCGTAATGGTGGCGTCGTTTACATTGTTCCTCCCGAAAAGCGGGCCTATGGAGCGGGCAATTCGGTCTTCAACAGCAGCAGTGGACCTGAAGCGGTTCGCACTGACCCTAAGTTTCCACCTTCGGTGAACAATTTTGCTTATCACATCTCCCTCGAAACTCCGCCGGATGGACATAATGATGCCCAAAGCCACAGTGGCTACACCCGCGAGCAGTACCAATCTCTTGCGTGGCTGATTGCCCGAACCTCTGTTCCCGAGCATCGCATCACAACCCATCAGGCAATCGACCAGTCAGGATCACGCATTGACCCTCGCAGCTTTAACGCCCAGCAATTTCTTACTTATCTCCATGCCTATCCCAATCGTCATCCTGCTACAGCAAATCAGGCGCAATGATATTTGGAAGGAAATATTCATATCAAGCTGACTTGGATAATTGTGAGCTATGTAATAAATAGCCGCATGGTCAATGATTAAAACAAGGAGTTAGATATGGAGCTTACGGGGTTTGAGTTGGGCGTTTTTGGCGCTGGCTTGGGGGCGGGGTTGGTCGTCGCGATCATCGTATGGATTGGGAAACTTGCTGTGCGATCGTCGTTGCAGAAAGAAATCGAAGGCCTAAAAAGTCACCTGCATACTCAAATGAGCATTAATGCCAAGGGATATGAAGAACTGCAAAAAGAGGTAGAAACCCTCAAACATCAGAATGAAAATCTCCGTATTACTGTAGCCACGCTGTCAAATAAACCCGGACGGGCAGAACTCAAAACCTTACACATTTGGGATAAAGCCATTCGCACCTTGATTTTAAATTCGCCGGCCTTTGCCCCTGCTTGGGAAATGGCGATCGCGGAAGCCAAGAAAGAAACCGAAGAGGCAGATACTGGCGTTAAAGCGTTGGTACGTCGAGTGTTTTCAGTGTTGCCACAAGATCAGTTGCAACAGTAGGGCGGTGGGGGTTGGAAATTAGGTAAACCTGACGCACTTGCCCCCTCACTGCGCACATATCTTCCTTAGGCTGACTTTCGTTCAGCCTTTCGTTCAGCCTACAATAGCCTCGGAGGACAAAAATCTAGGGGTATGGAAGCCAACCACTGTTCTCAATCGCTGCCAGCTTCCCGTTCATCTAGAGCGCTGCAAACTCGTTTGCGATCGCTTGTCGGCAAAGCCATTCAGGATTACCACATGATCGAGGCGGGCGATCGGGTCATGGTGTGTTTATCGGGTGGCAAAGATTCCTACACGTTGCTGGACATTCTGCGAGAGCTTCAGCGTCGCGCTCCCATTTCGTTTGAGCTTTTGGCAGTCAATTTGGATCAAAAGCAGCCGGGTTTTCCAACCCATGTGTTGCCAGCCTATTTACAGGCGATGGGGGTGCCCTATCGGATTGTCGAGCAGGATACCTACAGCACGGTGAAGCGGGTGATTCCCGATGGCAAAACCCTCTGTAGCCTCTGTTCTCGATTACGGCGCGGGGTGCTGTACCGGGTAGCGCGTGAAGAAGGAGCCACTAAACTTGCCTTGGGACATCATCGCGATGACATTGTAGAAACGCTGTTCCTCAATCTGTTTCATGGGGGCAAGCTCAAAGCCATGCCACCCAAACTAGTGAGTGATGAGGGCAACCAGATCATTATTCGGCCCTTAGCCTATTGCTCAGAAGCAGACATTGCACAGTATGCGATCGCTCGGCAATTTCCTATCATTCCCTGTAACCTCTGTGGCTCTCAGGAAAATTTGCAACGACGCCAAATTAAACAAATGCTGCAAGCGTGGGAGCAGGACGATTCCGGCCGCATCGATCGAATCTTCCGCAGTCTGCAAAACGTTGAACCCTCACACTTAGCCGATCCTCACCTGTATGACTTTGCCAATCTCGCCGCTTTCTCTGCCCCTACTTCAACCGACTTTTAGATTCAATTGAGTGAACCGCAATTAAGACGGTCATTCACGGCTGTAATTATTAGAACAAGAGTATTAAGATAGAGCAGATGGATTCTATATCAATAGATTCCGTCTATCTAGCGTGGAAGCATGGTTTAACTAGGCTCATTGGCTCGATCGTCCATCATGACTTCAGACACCCCCCTCGGTTCCGTCATTCAAGGTTCACTCAGCCAAGGGCTGGAAGTGCGGCTACATCCAGATGTTTCCGTAGAAGATATGCGAGTGGGTAAGTTTTTAGTAGTGCAGGGGCGGCGATCGCGCTTCTTCTGCATGTTGACAGATGTGGCGCTGGGAACTTCTAGCGCTCGGATCTTGGCCAATCCACCTGATCCTAATAATTTGTTTTTGCAGGAAGTGTTGGCTGGCAGTGGCACCTATGGCACGGTGAATTTAACACCGATGCTGATGTTTACGCCCAAGGATGGGGAGTCGGCAAAGCAAGGGGAGTGGGGAGTCGAGAGTGGAGAGTCGGCGAAGAAAAAGGCGAAGCAAGGCTCAAAATCCAAATTGGCGTCCTATGAAGCGAATACGAATGCGGTAGAACTGTTGCCTGTAAAAACAATTCCCAGTCACTTCAGCCAAGTCTATGATGCTTCAGAACGAGATTTTCGGGCAGTGTTTGGCTGGGAGGATGACCCGCATCGCCGCAATTTTGCCATCGGTGAACCGATCGACATGAATGTGCCCGTTTGTATTGACCTCGATCGGTTTGCCGAACGCAGTAATGGGGTATTCGGTAAATCGGGAACGGGAAAATCGTTTCTAACCCGCCTGTTGCTGTCGGGCATCATTCGCAGACGAGCGGCGGTGAATTTGATCTTTGATATGCACTCGGAATACGGCTGGGAGGCGGCTAAAGAAGGTAAGCAGTTGAGTACTGTCAAAGGGTTGCGGCAACTTTTCCCCAGTCAGGTGCAGATCTATACCCTTGATCCCGAATCCACGAAACGACGAGGAGTGCGCGATGCCCAAGAGCTTTATATTAGCTATGACCAAATTGATGTAGAAGATTTGGCACTGGTACGGGGCGAACTCAATTTATCGGAAGCCAGCTTGGAAAATGCCATTATTCTTCGCAATGAGTTTGGTAAAGCTTGGATCAATCGACTGTTAACGATGAGTAATGAAGAAATTCAGGAATTTTGCGAAGTCAAAATGGGCAGTAAGTCTTCAATTATGGCGCTGCAACGTAAACTCACCCGATTGGATGACTTGAAATACCTGCGCAACACCTGTCCGAAAAATTATGTGGGGCAAATTTTAGAATCACTAGAAGCGGGAAAGCATGTGGTGATTGAGTTTGGTTCTCAGTCCAACATGTTGTCTTACATGCTGGCAACCAACGTTATTGCCCGCCGCATTCATGCTAGTTATGTGCATAAAGCTGAGAAGTTTTTGCAAACGAAAAATCCTAGCGATCGCCCCCATCAATTAGTGATTACGATCGAAGAAGCTCATCGGTTTCTTGATCCAGCAACGGTGCGACAGACGATTTTCGGTACGATCGCTCGCGAAATGCGCAAATATTTCGTCACGCTCTTGGTGGTCGATCAACGCCCGTCTGGGATTGATAATGAAGTTATGTCTCAGATTGGGACTCGTATTACGGCATTGCTGAATGACGAGAAAGATATTGATGCTATTTTTACAGGGGTTTCGGGCGGGCAAGCGCTGCGATCGGTCTTAGCTAAGCTGGATTCTAAGCAACAAGCCCTGATTTTGGGTCACGCTGTACCTATGCCCGTCGTCATTCGCACACGCCCTTACGATGAGACCTTCTATGCTGAGATTGGCGAAACCCCTTGGGAAGATCTGCCATCTGAGGACATCTTTAAAGTGGCTGAAACCGCCAAGGCAGACCTAGGGTTTTAGCCATCAGGCTGCTGGGGTGAAAGGGGCGAAACAAAACTGGTGGTTCGTTCGTCTGAAGCTGAAACGGTTGGCGGACAACTCACCAATCAGACTGTTGCAACCTATTTCACCGCGAATGAATGGTACGGTTATTTCGCTAGGATCTCCGTACTTGTATAACTCATCAAGCAAGGCATAGTAATAAAGCAGCAAGTTCTATCCCTGTATAAGCATAAGAAATTTGAACACGAAGAACTTGGACAGTTGAACGCATCGACTGTTGCCTTAGGTAAAGAAGCAAATGCTAATCGCTCGATCGTTGAAGAGAATCGCTATGATGGATCGCTCAAGATCCAAGATCATCCAACTGGATGAATTGCAAACGCTTTACTCGAACTTAAACTTATACTACCATAGTAAATAGATTGAACTCATAACGGTTCCGGCTTACGTAGCTCTGCAACTTAAGTTCATTACACAAGTTCATTACTCAACATCGATGACTGTTCATCGATCGTAGTGTTATTTTTCTGGTCCGCTGGTTCCTGTAATTTGTTTGCTAGTCGATTGTTGAAGTGTAGTTACTTGTCTATTGCTTGCCTAGTCCTAATCGTCAGTTTCTAATGGTTGTTCTTCGATACGATTTTTGATGTTGAGTTGAATCGTTTAGCGGCCGCGTAGTGATGGCCACCTGAGATAGCCCCCAAGCTTGCTCGCATTCACTGAAATTTTCACCTGTTTTCGATTTTAGTAGCGATAGACTGCTGGTTCACGCTTCGCTAGCACAACTAAAGGCAGGGATTGGATTCCCTCCTTTGATGGTTAAAGCCAGCGCGCTACCTATCCCAAGATGAGGGAAACCATGGTTTCCCCGAACTCGTAATCTCTGTATCCCTGTCCATAGGAGTTCACTGCCCCATGCCAACCGCAAATACTGAAGCCAAAACATCAAAAGCGAAAGCCGCTCCCACCTTCACGGCAGATATGGTTCGCACCTATTTGCATGAAATTGGTCGAGTGCCGCTGCTGACGCATGAGCAGGAGATTGTCTACGGTAAGCAAGTCCAACATATGATGTCGCTGTTGGAAACCAAAGAAGCGCTAGCAGAAAAGCTTGATCGCGAACCTACCAAAGCCGAATGGGCAGAAAAAGCCAAGCTGAGTGAGGCAGAGCTAGACAAGGCAATGCGTTTGGGTCAGCGAGCTAAGCAAAAAATGGTTGAAGCCAACCTCCGTTTGGTCGTGGCGATCGCTAAGAAGTATCAAAAGCGCAACCTGGAATTTCTGGATCTGATTCAAGAAGGTACGTTGGGTCTAGAGCGCGGTGTTGAGAAGTTTGATCCAACTCGCGGCTATAAGTTCTCGACCTATGCCTATTGGTGGATTCGTCAAGCCATTACACGGGCGATCGCTCAGCAAGCCCGCACGATTCGATTGCCCATTCACATCACCGAGAAGCTCAACAAGATCAAGAAAGTGCAACGTGAGTTAACCCAAACCTTGGGTCGTAGCCCCAATCCGGCTGAGATTGCCGAGGCGTTAGAATTAGAGCCTGCTCAAATTCGCGAGTTCTTGATGATGGCGCGCCAACCTGTCTCATTGGATTTGAAGGTAGGTGATAACCAAGATACCGAATTGCAAGATTTATTAGAAGACGAGAATGCATCGCCAGAGATTTATGCTACGCAGGAATCCTTGCGGCGCGATTTAGAGGGGATGTTGTCTGAACTAACCCCTCAGCAGCGAGAAGTGCTGGTGCTGAGGTTTGGTCTCAACGATGGTAACGAATTATCCCTAGCCAAAGTTGGACAACGCATGAACATCAGTCGCGAGCGGGTGCGGCAGCTAGAGCGACAAGCTCTGGATCATTTGCGTCGTCGTAAAGCTAACATTCGAGGGTATTTGGCGAGCTAGTTGAGCATACACAACCAATTATCTCTGTGCATTTACACGGAGACAGGGAGACCCGGGGGCATGAGTTCTATGCTCCCGCGTTTCTTTTTGAAGAAGCAGGTCGATCGTCCCAACAACCCATGAATCGTTAGTGATCAACACAAGAATTCATCTAGCCCGAAAAATTTTAACAAAAACTCAAAGCAATCTGTGAAACAAAGATCGAGATCCTGTATCTAAGATCCTAAAGAGGAAGCATTTTACGTGAGTCATGGCAGAAATCGTTGTAGATGGCAGAGTTTATGTTCCAGCCGATGAATTGCCCATTCCAGGCTGGGCTTGTATTGAAACAAGCAAGTATTCGCCAACCCTAACCCTGAAAGATGATGATTTGTTTTTAATTACCGACACCTTGGGCAACATTGGTGGGTGTTCAGACGAAGAAGCCATCAGTAGCCTAGGATTGTTCTGTCGGGACACACGATTTCTCAGTCGGTTAGAGTTACAAATCGAAGGACGGTTGCCGATTTTGCTGAGTAGCAATGCTCAGCATGGTTTTGCGCTTTCGGTGCTTTGTTCTAATCCTCGGATTGACGATCGCATTCCGGCCGAAACCCTCAGCATTCAGCGGGAAATTTTGCTAAATGGTGGACTGTTCGAGGAATTGACCATTACTAATTACGGGACTCAACCCGCTCAATTTGAACTGAGCCTCAGCTTCGATGCCGATTTTCTCGACTTGTTTGAGATTCGCGGATTCGATCGCAAACAACGGGGGCGACTGCTGCGACGGGTAGACCCAATGGCTCACCAAGGAGCACACCGAGAACGATCAGAGATGTCACAGTCGGAGGGCGGAGAACCCAACGAAAACGGCAACGTCCAAATTGACACCGACCAAATTGTATTCACGCCCTATTCTGCCCTCACAGAACTGTCTTTAGCCTATCAGGGGCTAGACGACGGCATTATGGAATCGCGGATTGAGTTTCGCCATCGTCCCCCTGATTTTATTAAGGGCTACACAGCCATTTGGCGCATCGAAATTGCCTCCCATGAAACCGAACGTTTGGGCTACCGCCTGGAGATGTTGACCAATAACCGTCCGGTATCACGGGTCAATATTCCCATGACGCTGATGCAGGCTAAAGCCGCCGAGATGATGGAGGAACAAGAGTGGCGGGCTAACATCACCCAAATTCGATCGGATAACCGCACGTTTAATCAGGTGATTGAGCGAGCCGAACAAGACATTTACCTGTTGCGGCAAACCTTTACTCAGGGAAAAATTCTCTCGGCTGGGGTTCCTTGGTTCTGCACCTTATTTGGTCGAGACTCAATTATTGCAGCGTCTCAGACCCTCATTCTCGATCCAGCCATTGCCCGCGAAACGCTGACAGTCCTAGCTCATTATCAGGGCAAAGTCGATGACGAATGGCGCGAAGAGGAGCCAGGCAAGATCCTGCACGAACTGCGATTGGGTGAAATGGCTCGCTGTCATGAGATTCCTCATACTCCCTATTACGGCACCGTGGATGCAACGCCGCTATGGATTATGCTCTACGCCGAATATTATGCGTGGACGCACGATCGCGAAACCTTAGAGAAATTATGGGAACCTGCATTGGCGGCGATGGAGTGGATCGATCGCAGTTGTAAAGAAACAGGATACCTCAGCTATGATCGTCGATCGCGGCGGGGGCTGAAGAATCAGGGCTGGAAAGATTCAGGCGATTGCATTGTCGATCGCAACGGTCAACAGGCAGTGGGGCCCATTTCCCTAGCGGAAGTACAAGCCTATGTTTATGCCGCCAAAATCCGCTTGAGTGAAATTGCCCGGCTGAAGAAACGCATTGACCTCGCCGATCGGTGGTTGGAGGAAGCGCATGATCTGAAAGTGCGGTTTAATCGCGATTTTTGGATCACCGATCTGGATTACTGCGCCCTAGCCCTTGATGGGGAAGGCAATCAAGTAGACAGTATTACGTCGAATCCTGGACATTGCTTGAATTATGGCATCTTCCCTGCCGAGCGAGCCAAGAGCATTGCGGAACGTTTACAAGCACCTGATATGTTTAACGGTTGGGGCATTCGCACCCTCAGCAGCCTATCGCCAGCCTATAACCCGATGGGCTACCATGTTGGTTCAGTCTGGCCACACGACAACGGAATCATTACGCTGGGGTTGCGATCGTTGGGTTTAGTCGATCAAGCGCTGGAGGTAGCTCAGGGGTTGATTGATATGACCATTCAGCAGCCCTATCAGCGCCCACCCGAGTTGTTCTGCGGCTATGAACGCAATGGTGAGAGTGGCCCGGTTCGCTATCCGGTGGCCTGTTCTCCGCAAGCATGGGCAACTGGAACCATTTTCCAACTGCTGCAAATGATGGTGAACCTAGTGCCCGATGCGCCTGGCAACCATGTCCGCATTATTGATCCAGCGCTGCCACCTTCGATTCCGCATCTGTCGCTGAAGAACTTGAAAGTGGGATCGACCCTCCTAGACCTGGAGTTTGTCAGAGAAGGAACGTCCTTGAAGGAGCGATCGGGCGCAACCACTGCCTGCCGGGTTGTCAAGAAGCGGGGCAACTTGCGGGTGGTAATTGAGGCATAGCAGAGAGCGAATGATGCAACGACTGGTTTCATGAGACGAGTTCCATTCAAACAATGCGGGGGTGCGGATACCGTGCCCCTTTTTGACGTGAAGCTTACGGCTCTGGTGAGGATCGGAATCAGATAGACCGCTATTGTCCCCCAAAACGTACCCATTTCCCTTCAGCTTGACCACCATTTTTTGTGAACGATCGTCATTAGGTGTGAACAGAAGAAAAATATAATTCAATTTTCTTAACGTTGGTTATTTTTGAAAAAGGCGTGTTATAAGAATGGGGAAACAGCTAAACAGTAAATCTTGAAGTTGCTGCACAGGATCTCACGGTATGCGATTTACAATTCATGTCTACTCATAACCAGTTGAGTTCCTCTGGCATTTCGGTTTATTGAATTAGCAATCGTCCCTTTTTAAGGTTGACCTATTGCCTTTCCATAGGGGAGAAATTGCTGTGCTCTCTGCTGAGAAGCAGCAAACAGCAGATAGCTGAACCCGTTTAACCTTTCGACGTTGTTCGTTTCAAACAGTCAGATCTAATTCGCTCAAAACGCCTCTAGAATCCCAAGTTATCTTTTCAGCTTCTAGAGAGTTGGTAGAGGGGATTTGATAGGTTTTGCATAGTATTTCTCAGCAAATCTATTGGAGATCTTGCACGTTTTGAAATGGCGCTTTGTTGCGATCGAAATTGTTATTGCTCGAAGTCATTGTTTAGCCCTTATTCGCATTAATCCAGAGGTGTCGTATGCAGTATTTATTGATTGATCCCCATCAGCGTTTGCTTGGTACGCTTAACAGTGAGAAAGTGTTGTCCGTTGGTGACACGTTCGAGAACCACAATGCTCAGTTTTATACTGTGATTGGGTTGAACTGGTTTAAACAGCGTTCACAGGCTCAATCGCTGACAGTCATTCCAGCGAAACCTGCCAAAGCGGTGGCACAGTAGAAATAACAAGAAATAACAGTTTGGCAGGGGTGATTAACCAATCGCCCCTACCCAAAACTGGCTAATGCTCGAATATATTCTGGTATTGCAACAGATCAAGGCTGACGATCGTGGGTAAACAGTTAAAACACTGTTGGGCCAGTTCCCAGCGCCCCTCTCGTTGTAACATCTCCATTAGCCGCGATCGGGCGCTAATCAAATAACGTACATCGTTGGCAGCATAGCGCAACTGTTCAGGTGTTAGGTTGGCAGGATTGCCCCAGTCGGATGTTTGAGCCGTTTTGTCAAGTTCTACGTGCTCCAATTCCAAAATTAAGTCTTTCAGTCCGTGTTTCGGGGTGTAGGTGCGGGCTAGTTTACTGGCAATCTTAGTGCAAAACACAGGAGCCACCAGAATGCCGAGATGATGGCGAAGGGTCGCTAAATCAAATCGGGCAAAGTGGAAGATCTTCAGCACTGTGGGGGCTTCCAGTAGTTGCTTCAAGTTGGGAGCGGCCGTTTGCCCCATGGCAATGCGAATGACGCTGATTCGTCCTTGCGGATCACAAAGTTGCACCAGACATAGGCGATCGCGCTGCGGCAAGAGTCCCATCGTTTCTGTATCTACCGCTAGGGCATCGGCTTGCTGATAGTCCGAGAGGGCCGTATCGCTGAGATCGCGATCGAATACCTGAAAGTCTTCTAGGGGCATAGGGTTGATGGGCGCATCAAATCAGCGCTAGCGAAGAATAAAGATTTGCGTAAAGTAATACTCGCCCTGTGGGGTGCGAACCACGCCAATGCCAGTGGCATCATAGGTTCCCTCAATATTCTGGCGATGACTAGGGCTATTTAACCAACCGTCGATTGCCTTTTCTACAGGATCAGCATATCCCTGATTCGATGCAACATTTTCTGCCGCACTGCGATGAGTAACGATCTCGGCAATTCGGGCAATGCGTTGCTCAAACCCATCATGACTAATGGCGTCACGGTTGGCCATCTCTTGGCTATGTAAGCGAGATTGTTGGGTGATAGCTGAATCAAGGCTCAAAGGAGACAAGCCCCGCGCTTGGCGATATTGATTAATTCGTTCAAACACTGCCTGTTCTATGGCTACCGTTTCATTCGTTGAGGAAATCGAGCTAATTTGGTGGGGGCGAGACGGACTAGTTGCCATCGCAGCCGATCGTTCTAAAGCACTGAACCACAGAAGAGGCAGGACGCCTCCGCACAGGGTCAAAGTGGTGAGCAAGCGTGACTTCAGCATCCAGGTTCTCCTAGAAAATTGTTCAAATCAGTGCAACTTCACTGAGGTTGATTTTGTCCTAGGAGATTATAAGGAGGGAGACGATCGAAAATCTTGCTCTCGATCACAGTTCATCTATCTTTCTATAGGTTTTTAAGTTTTTTGGCGTTCAATCAATCTATTGAAGTTCTATTACAAGGTCATAGGGGTCAGCATGGCGTTGCTGAACAGAAATATAATTCTTGTGCTGGCGCTTCTTGCAGTCCTCACCCTGTCCCTCTCGCAAAGGAAAGGGAACAATAAGTCTGGCTCCCTGCCCCCTAGGGAAAAGGGTTGGGGATGCGGGCAATTCACATCTGCGTTCAGCAACGCCGGGGTCAGCATCCCTAAAGCTCGGAATTTAAGTGTTTTGCCACGGTTTGCACATCTTTGTCGCCTCGCCCAGAACAGTTGATGACAATGCGAGGGCTGCCAGCAAGTTGGGGACAGAGCACGTCTAAATAGGCGATCGCGTGGGCAGTTTCAAGGGCTGGAATAATACCTTCTAAGCGCGACAACCGTTGCAGTCCTTCTAAGGCTTCGCGATCGGTCACACTGTAGTATTCTGCTCGACCCAAATCTTTTAAATAGCTATGTTCTGGACCCACACCGGGATAATCTAAGCCAGCGCTGATGGAATAGGGTTCAATGACCTGTCCGTCTTCGTCTTGCAGCAAATAGCTCATGGCTCCGTGCAGAACACCAACCCGCCCTCTGGTTAACGTGGCAGCATGTTTTTCAGACTGTAAGCCTTCCCCCCCCGCTTCAATGCCAATCATGCGCACGCCAGCGTCTTCGACAAACTCATGGAACAGTCCCATCGCATTAGAACCGCCACCGACACACGCCAGCAGAATATCCGGCAAGCCGTTCCATGCCGCTTGGCACTGTCGCCGCGTTTCCTGTCCAATAATGGCTTGGAAATCGCGCACAATCATCGGGTATGGATGTGGTCCGGCGACTGATCCCAAAATATAGTGTGTAGTTTCTACATTTGTCACCCAATCGCGAATGGCTTCCGATGTAGCATCTTTCAAGGTTCCGGTTCCCGCTGCCACAGGACGAACTTCTGCCCCCATCAGCCGCATCCGAAACACGTTGAGCGACTGTCGCTCCATGTCGTGGACACCCATGTAAATAACGCAATCTAACCCAAATCGCGCACAAACAGTCGCGGTAGCTACGCCATGCTGTCCGGCTCCAGTTTCGGCAATGATGCGCTGTTTACCCATGCGCTTGGCTAGTAACACTTGACCCAGGGCATTGTTGATTTTGTGGGCCCCAGTGTGGTTCAGATCTTCGCGCTTTAAGTAGATTTGGGCGCCGGTACCATCAGGACGAGCATAATACTGCGTCAGACGTTCGGCAAAATACAGCGGACTCGGCCGTCCCACATAATCGCGCAGTAAACCTTGAAACTCTTGTTCAAAGTCTGGATCATTACAGTACTGGTGGAAAGCGGTTTCTAGTTCACTCAAGGCAGGCATCAGTGTCTCAGGGACGTACTTACCGCCAAATTGTCCAAAGCGACCTTGGGAATCAGGGCGTGGCGCGATCGAGGGGGAGGGTGCTTGAGAATCCGTTGTCAGCATGAGACTAAAAAAAGAAAGAGCAGATCTCGATAGGATAGAAATTAGTCTCCTCATTGTATCGGCAATGGCGGAACCGGAGAATAGGGCAAAGCAGGCAGTTGATTTTGTTGCGGTGTTTACGATAGGAAGCAGTATGAGTTCTAAGAAAAAGCCGATCGATCGAAGCAAGGCAGAAAACCGAGTAGTTTATTCCGAGTTTGGCCCTGCGGCAAATTCAGACGCTACTGCCCGCCCGATTTCTGAACTGCCCCCGAATCAGCAAAACCTGCGAGTGCAAGCCTCACGCAAAGGTCGCAAAGGCAAAACTGTTACTGTCATCAGTGGGTTTCAAGCAAAGCCTGAGACCTTAACAAATTTATTAAAACAACTCAAAACCCAATGTGGAGCCGGAGGCACGATCGAAGAAAATGAAATTCTGATTCAAGGCGATCATGCCCAAAAACTGGTGCAGCTACTGACGCAGATGGGTTACAAGGCCAAGGTCAGTGGCGGCAAGTGAACAAGGTTCCTAGGGACAGGACAACACTTCGCTCCTGGTAATGGATGATCCAGTGATGGAGATCTGATCGTCCACCTTTCGTCCACCTTTCATCTATTTTCCGTTCTTGCCCTCAGCTTTTAGCCTTTTGAAATAGCTGGCACAACTCAATCACCTTCGTTTGCAACAGCGCGATCGGTTCTTTGCCAGACTTTAAGCCAAACTCCAGATCTAGCAGCAACGACAGGCTTTGCTCTAATCCTGCTAATGGCAACGCAGCCACTTCTTGACGCAGAAAGTAAATACGTTTCGGATTTGCCACTTCGGCAGCACGGGCAATTTCCTTTTCGTCGCGTTCTTTGGCGTCTACCATCACTTTCACCCACAACCAAGTGCGAAACTGACCGACCAACGTAGCAACAATCCGTAGCGGCGGTTCGTTGTGGTTCAGCAAGTCAGCAATCAGTCCTAGCGATTCGGCAGTATCACCTTGGCGAATGGTAGCAGCTAGTTGCAGACTGGTTTGAGTCGAGGCTGTCACTAGGGTACGAACGGCGGCCGCATTGAGGGGGCGATCGTCTGTGAAGCCATAGAGCAACAGCTTTTCCAGTTCATTGTACAGTTGGCGTGAGTTGTTGCCCACAGAATCGGCTAAAAGCTGAATGGCGTCATCCGTAAGCTTGACACCTACTTCCTGAGCGGCTCGACGAACCTGTTGCACCAGCAGATCGGTTTTCCAGGGTGGAATAGGAGAAAATTCTTGAATCTCACCATACTTTTGCAATAGCTTGGTAGATTTAAGACGCCCATCGGGTTTGTGGCTGTGGGTCAGCAGTAACACAGATGAGTCTGGTAGATGGGGCAAGCTGCGATCGAGTTCGCGCAGGATCTCGTCAGAACAGCGCTGAAATAACAGAGTATCTGCGAGCCAAACCATCCGGTTGCCTGCGCCAAACGGAGGCGTCAGCGCTAAATTTAGGGCTTGCACCACCGCGTCTGGTTGCTCTGAAGAAAGTTTGTCGTAGTTAAAGCTGACCCAAGCCGGATCAAGGGTGCGATCGCGCAGCGCTTGTACGGCTCGATTGAGGGCAAACTCGTCTTCTCCCCAGAATAAATAGATTGGCATTCTCTTTGAACCTCACCTTTCATCCTTTATCCTGTATGCTGTATGCTTGTATGCGTTTGCCGCTACATTAAAAAAATCTCTATTGTTGCTCCCACGTTAAGGTACGAGGTAAGCGAGATTGGACGACACTTACCAAGTTTATGTAAATCGAGTGGCACGGATGACGCTCCCCGAGGCGTTTCAGTCTCAAGTGCAATACATTCAGCTTTCTCCCAAATTTCAAACGCTTTCTGATGGAACCATTCAACCCGCTGCATTTCCCGGCTATACAGTAATCAGTCCGCCCTACATGGACGACGATAGAAATACTGCTTTCTATCACCATCTTCAGCACTATCAGCAACGTGTATTAGAGCAGCTTGAACCAGGCTTGCTCATTCCCGTACCCAGCAACAGTTTTCACTTTACCCTCAGCGATTTAATTTGGGCGAGTGCGTTTCGGCATAGTCAAGATGAAGATCCAACCTTCGAGCAGCGCCTACAGGATTGTGTTGCTCAGGTGTTTCAAAAGTGTGAGCCAATGGTGCGAGCGGAAAAGCCCATTTATTGGCAGGTCATTGGGTTGTTTCTAAGAACGCGGGCCTTGGGCGTTTGCCTGGTTCCTAAAGATGAAGATTCCTATGAGCGGGTCTTGCAGTTGCGACGCATGGTATATCAGTCGCCAGATTTGATTGCCCTAGGAATTGAGCAGCAATATAACTTCACGGCTCACATTACCCTAGGATATTTTGGGGAGCCAGCTACCACGGCCGATCACGATACGCTCGCTCAATCACTGATTGTCCTCAATGATTACTGGCTAGAATCGGCAGAACCCGCTGAGATATGGGTCCATCGGGCTGAATTGCGCAAGTTTGACGATATGACGCGCTACTACCGCGAACCCTCCTGGCCGGTACTGGAATTCTAATCCTAGATTTGGGAGGCGAAGGGCATCCATACCTGCTATTGACTTCACGGCTTTGCTATGGCACTGATAGCCATAGGCAAGTTTTGGGCAATCTGTGCAATATAGCCACAGCTAGGAAGAAGCTCAATTGTCCGCATTTGTGCGATCCTTCGTGGCGCAATTTCTGCCCTTTTGTCGATCAGTGGTCTATGTCAGAAACCCAACGTCCGCCTACTCCTCAACCAGCGCCTCGTGTGCCGCTGCCACCACCACCCCGCCCGATCGCGGCTACTGCTGGCGTCACTACACAAAGGATGCCGTCTCAAACGGTACCAACTCCGTCTGTCCCTCCTCCTCCCCCTGCACCCATCTCCCCTACCAGTCCGGGCCTCAGCAACCGAGCAGCCCCGCCCCCCCCTGCCATCCCTCCTGGACACCGCGCCCCTGCACCTGCGCCTCCGGGTCGTGGAGTGTCCCGCAGTCAGCCTAGCGCAGGTCAACCTATGCTTGAACAACTGGTCCGTGAAGCCTTTGACAAGGGGTTTTCAGATATTCATGTAGGGGTGGGCGAACCACCGCGTTTTCGCAACCGGGGTGAGATTGATAAAGCCGATTATCCTATCACCGACAGTGATACGTTCCTTAGTTGGCTGAAAGAAGTCCTCAGCGACGACGATATTCAAACATTTCAAAATACGCTCGACTATGACGGGGCAACTCAGTATGAGTTTGCGCGAGTCCGCCTCAACATTTTTGATTCGTTGCGGGGTCCGGCGATGGTGATGCGCCTGATCCCGCTGAAGATTTTAACCATGGAACAACTGAATCTACCAACGGTTTTCAAAGACGTTTGTCATTATCACAAGGGTTTGATTTTAGTAACAGGACCCACTGGCTCTGGGAAATCGACGACGATGGCCGCCATGATTGATTACATCAACACTGAGATGCCCAAGCACATCATCACCATTGAAGACCCGATCGAGTTTATCCATCAAAGTAAGCGATCGCTCATTAAGCAACGGGAAGTTGGAATTCATACTCGTAAATTTGATAATGCCCTAAAAGCTGCCCTACGTGAAGATCCAGATATTATTTTGGTGGGTGAAATGCGCGACAAAGAAACGGTCAATACCGCCCTAAAAGCAGCACAAACTGGACACTTAGTCATGGGAACGCTGCACACTAATAGCGCTGTCAAAACGATCGAACGAATTCTCAGCCTCTATGAACCTGATCAACAGGGGCCGATGCGAATTGCCCTCGCTGAGTCACTGGTGTCTGTCATTGCCCAAGGTCTTTGTCGAACTACCGATGGTAAGCGCGCCGCATTCCATGACATTATGATTAACACGGATGCCATTAAAGATTTCATTCGTCGGGGCGAAATTGATGAAATTGAAGCTATCATTCCCCGTTGCACCTTTGACGGGATGTGCACTATGAACCAGTCACTATACAAGCTTTACGAAGCCGGACGAATCACCGAAGAAACGGCGCTAGAACAATCCCCCAAGCCAAACGAAATGGCACAAATTCTTCGAGGTCGCGTCTAGATTTCTTCTATTTATTAATATTTATTAACTAGAAAAACGAAAAACGGGTGGGGTGGGAATTGCTCCCCCTACCCCAATGTTTAGTTTGGAGTGTGAACGGCACAGTCAAGCTTTTTTCGTTAGGCTCAGTAGGAGGATAAGGAACGTTGCACCAATGACCGCCGATTCAAACTTCACTCCCCACACTCTAGACCTGTTCAAAGGCATCGCCTTGTTTACGCCAGGCGGCGATCTAGTTTATTGCATCGATCCACAGAAGCAAAGTCGGTGGCATTTGCAGCTTTGTGCCGTCTTGCAGGAAATGTTGGGGTTATCTGAACCTCCTCATTTTTTGGTGCCTTGCTATACAGCGACGATCGATCGGTGGTTTAATCCTCGTACCCAGCAGCTACAGACCTTTGCCGAAGCGTGTCCGTCGGTGTTGCGCTATCAACCGCTTTTGAATGCAATTTTTGGGGTAGAAGATTTAGACTGGCAAGCAGTCACATATCCAGAGGGGGTGTGTGATCCACGGGTTTTGAACTCCTATCGCAATCAGTTCCCGCAGCTTTGGCAAGACCATGATTTAGTGATTCGCTACGAAAAAAATGAGACGCGATCGCTGTCCACGGCTCAAGGTAATTCCGTGTTATCTTGGTCGCCCTCTCGCCAGGATGATGAGGCCGAGGGCTATGTACTGCGGTTGTTTGTGGCGGGTAATAATCCAGCCACCGCGCACATTTTGAAGAATTTGTATGAACTGCTAGAACGATCGCTCCAACGTCCTTATACCCTGAAAGTTATTGACATCCACAAACATCCAGAACTAGCAGAATTAAATCAAGTCACGGCTACTCCGACCCTAGTAAAAGTTTGGCCACGACCCGTCCGACGAATTATCGGAAACTTAGATGATTTCACTACCATTGCCAGAGTGCTGCAACCTTCTCCAACGAACTATAGGCAGCGAAACTAGCAGTGCATCCTAGAGAGCGTCTGCACTGCTACAGCCCTCTGTCCTGAACCATTTAGCTGTCTACACACTCATATTGCCTACATGGGTAATAATGAGCGCTGGCAACTAGGACACACCGCATGAACAATCAGTTGACAATCAAGTAGGTGGTAACCCTCTTTACGAGCCGTTTTAGCTCCCATCTTTAGAATGGAATCATTCTTGAATTCGATGGTTTTGTTACACCGCACACAAATTAAGTGGTGGTGGTGATAAGGTGAGGGTTGGTTGATTTCGTAGTGCTTGTGCCCTTCAGCTAGCTCCAACTCTCTCAAAATGCCCATGCGTGCCATCAGCTTCAAGTTGCGGTAAATGGTGGATAAGCTAATCGCTTCACCGTCTTCATGCAGCCGATCGTGCAAATCTTCGGCGCTAAGATGCTGTCCTTTGGGAAGATTTTGAAAGACCTGCAGAATGGTTTCTCGCTGGGGGGTCAGACGCCAGCCTCTCTCATTCAATTCAGCTTTAAGGGAGGATACGCTGTACATCGCTGGCTCACCTTTCTCAATAATGCCGTCTTAATGAGAATGATACACAATCCTCCCTGCAATTTGCAAGAAACTAGGCTTATTGAGAATAATAACTAAAAGATGTAGAGGATGACTTGACTAAACTGCTACTCTAATGCTGCGAAGTTACCTAATGCTGCGAAAAGAGAAGAAAGGTTGAAAATATCAAGAATGGTAAACAGTCGCAGCAGATGAGAATTGCTTGCAGTTTGTTGTCTATTATCGGCAGTTTCACCTGCTAGTTTGATGAAATTTTATAGAATCAAACCATTGAACTATCGCTATAACTGTTATGTTCACGGGACTGATTCGGGCGATCGGAACATTGCGCGCTATTGAAAATAACCAGGTGCAAGTCAGTTGCCCCGTTGCCGATTTACTGCCAGAGTTGGAGTTGGGTGACAGTGTGGCAGTAGATGGCGTTTGCTTAACTGTGACACAAATTCTGCCCACCGGATTTTTGGCAGCCGTTTCACCGGAAACCACCAGCCGCACAACCTTAAAACAGACTACTGAAGAAATTTACGTCAACTTGGAGCCATCGTTGCGAGTCGGCAGCAAATTGGGCGGGCATTTTGTGACAGGTCATATCGATGGGGTGGGATGGCTAGAAACCGCTGAGCAGACTGAAAACGCTTGGGAAATGAGTTTCCAAGTCACCGATCCTCGCATATCTCGATACATCGTTCCAAAAGGTAGTGTGGCCATTAACGGGGTCAGCTTAACCGTAGCAGATTGTAACGCCACAGGCTCCTGGTTTAAGGTAGCCGTGATTCCTCTAACCTATGCTGAGACAAATTTGCAGTATCTACAACCGGGAAATCTGGTTAATTTAGAGGGAGATGTCTTGGGCAAATATGTCGAGAAGTTTTTGCGGCTAGGCAGTCATAGCAATCCAGCCCTCGCGTCGTGGGCGGAGTTGAGTCAAACCCAAGCGGCGATCGAAGATCCTCTCACGCCTCAGTTTCTAGCAGAACATGGCTATCTTTAAACTCCACAGTTCTGCCATAGGCTGACGATACAGCAGCCTGCGGCTATCGCTTAGGTTTAGGGTTGCGTCCGATCGCAGCATTATAGAGTTTCTCGTTGGCTTCTGCGGATTTGAACAAATCAACGATCGGATTGGGATAATCCACTCCGATCTGCACCCCAAATCGTTTTTGCTCCACAGGCTGTAGCTTCCAGGGTTCATGCACCTTGCTGGACGGAACATTGGTTAATTCGGGCAACCAAAGTTTGACATATGCTCCTTGTGGATCATAGTCTCTGGCCTGCTTCAGAATATTGAAGAAGCGAAAGCCACGGGCATCATTGCCGACACCAGCCGTATAGTTCCAGTTGCCCCAATTGCTACACACATCGTAGTCAATCAGGAGTGACTCAAACCACTCGGCTCCCATGCGCCAATCAATGCCTAGATTTTTAGTCAGAAAGCTGGCCACGTTTTGGCGTCCGCGATTTGACATGAAGCCCGTCGCAGCAATTTCTCGCATATTGGCATCCACTAAGGGAAAGCCTGTCCTACCCTTGCGCCATAGATCAAACCGCTGCCAGTCTTGCTTCCAGGGAATTGGTATCCCCTGCAATCCAGACGGGTAAAAGATTTGGTTCCCGTGTTTAGCACAAATCAAACGAAAGTAGTCGCGCCACAGCAACTCAAAAATAAGCCAATAGGTGGAATCATTGCGGATGCGCTGATCTTCATAATGCTGAACTTGTTCGTAGACATAGCGAGGGGATAGACAGCCCAAGGCCAACCAAGGGGAAAATTTAGAGGAATAATCTGCCCCCACCATGCCATTACGGGTTTCTTTATACACCCGTAATTTGTCTGCCTGCCAAATGTAGTGCTCTACTCGATCGCGCCCTGCGGTTTCGCCCCCTTGAAACCGCAGCACTGCCCGATCGTCTAACGTGGGGCTTTCTAAACCCAAATCTGTCAATTGGGGAATGTCACCCACTGCTACCTCTGGAGGTAATGATTGCAGCGATCGCGGCGTGGGGAACATGGGATTAACTGTTGATTGTTTTTCTACCTGCTTGCGGAAATTCGTAAACACTTCTGGAATTCTTTGAATCTCAAACGGCAAATCATCCGGGTGATATAGGGTATGTCCCCAAAAGCGTTTTACAGAAACACCCAACGGCGCTAATGCTGCCTGCAACGCCGCCTCAACAGTCTGTTCTTCTGATGTGAGTTCCGTGTGATAGTAGACTGCTGCAATATCTAATGGCTGCACGAGGTTGGGAATTACCTGTTCTGGTTTACCCTGTCGCACAATTAAGTCACTGCCAAGCGATCGCAATGACTGTCGCAAATTTGCCACGCTTTCCAGTAAAAACTGGGCCCGAAACGATCCGGTTTTGGGAAAGCCAAATGATGTTTGCCCAAATTGACGTGGATCGAAACAGTAGACCGGAATCACCCGCGATTGATGCTTCAGCGCTTGGTGCAGCGGTTCGTGATCATGCAAACGGAGATCGGTGCGATACCAAATGAGAATACGCAGTTCGGCCACAAATTGTTCAGCGAATACGGGATATTAGAATTAATCAGGACACTGAATATAGTCTGCTGAATTTATTGTAAGTTCATTCTTCACCTGGGTAGTGCCCTTTTATCACAAGTAGAGGGAAAATAGGCAGTTGGATCTATCTCATCTTGATTCAATCTTGATTCAATGTTGTATCTCCAACCCCTACCCCCCCAGCACCGAATTCAGCCAAAACCCAACGATCGCACTACCCAACGGAACAGTAAGATTATCAATTCCTAAGCGCGAAAAGGCTTCCAATGCAGTCGCGATTAGCGCAATAGCAATCGACACAAGCCACGTTTGCCAACTGTTACCCTGTACATTCAGCAACAGGAGGCTACTGATGACAAAACTAACCCAACACATCGTGATCGAGCCTTCCCAACTTTTTTGAATGCCGCCCACTTTATAGGGATGTGTTCCCCAGCGCTGACCAATCAGGGCTGCCAGCCCATCTCCCCAAGTCATGACTAAGATGCCGATAACAGCATAGTATGGATACTGCTGCCAAAATATCGCAATCAGCACCCCGATACTGACGGCATAGAAAAACGTGCCCAAACTTTTACGACCAACACTGTCGATGCCGGGAAGGAGAGGAAATCGATAAGACACAAGCGTAACAATACTGAAGAAAATCGAGGCCGCAATGCCCAACCAAGCGGGGATTTGTAGCCACCACGCCAGCAGAATCACATTCCCCGTCCCAACATGAACGATTTTACGAACAATTTCGGCATCAGCTTGATTCTGACTTGCTCCCAGCGCCACCAACCCAACCACACCGACCCAAGCAGCAACGATCGCAATTTGCAGCCAAATGACAGGAAGATTCAGCGTATTAGACAGGGAATCAAGCAATGCCTACCTGGATCGACTAGATCCACCAACTCATCTGATTTTTATTCTAGTGATTTGTGTAACCTGCACCAAGCATTCAGCCATCCAGTGGTCTAGCCAGCGGCTCCTTCCCTTGGCAAGGCAAGGTTGGGAGGGATTGGCATCATGTGAAACCGGGGGTATCATCTACTTCAATCCGTTGCGCTCTTGATACTCTAGAATAATTTGCACATTCTGCTTTTCTAAGGTTGATAGCAACTCATTAGGAAATTCATCCGGTGAATAAATTGGGGTATACCAAGGGCGACTATTAAAGTATGCTTGCAATGCTTCGTCCATAAATCGACGCCCATGCATGGCAAAGATGGCATTGCGGAGGATATCGAGTTCAAACGCCGTCTTTCCTGCCAAATCGACATCAGTGACGGGTCGGGTGGTGAGCCAAGCGAACTCATTCGATGACATGATATCGGATGATGCAACGTTGGGGGATTCGACATCAGTAGCGTTCGATGTCGATGCAGGAGTGGGCTGAGGCAGAGAGGGCGTGGGAACATCCGGTTGTGGGATTGTCGGCGTCGGAATTGCCAGCGGCGTTTGACTTGAATTCGTAGTCGGATTGCTGGTAGGCGACGATGGCGCATCGATGGGTGACGGTGATGCATTCGCTGCATCGGGGAGAGGCGGTGGGTTGACAGCAGGACGCCGCAGCACCAACCCCAGTATCACAGCCGCTCCAATCAACCCACTGGCGATGAAACTGCCCAGAATAATGCCATTGTTGCGTTGCCCGGTGGCTGATGATTGAGACGACGGAGCTAGTGGAGTCGATGGTTGAGATGAGACAGCAACAGTGGAGGGCAGGGTGGATGGATGAGTCGAGGGCACAAACGCTAAATCAGCAGCCATCACGGTTGTAGCTAGTTCAGGACTAGATGACGCTTGCAAGCCTTGCAAGGCCGATCGCATGGTTGCTGCCGTTGGATAACGATTGCGGGCATGAGACTGAATCGCGCGATCAAGAACGTCCGCAAACTCAGGACTGATCTGAGGCGCATCAACTTGCCAGACATAGTCACCCGTTTGCGGATGCACCTGCAATTGCTGGGGCGCTTTGCCCGTCAGCAGATAGATTGCCGTCAACCCTAAACTGTAGAGATCGCTAGCAAAGACGGGTTTGCCCACAGCTTGTTCTGGCGGCATATAGCCTGGTGTGCCAATAATGATTGATTGCGTTGGTTGCCCTTGAGAATTTACCACCGTTTGTACCGTTTCTTTTACGGCTCCAAAGTCGATCAATACAGGCTGTTGCGTCGATCGGCGCAGCATGATGTTATCGGGCTTTATGTCGCGATGAATAATCCCTCGCCGATGGATATAGTCTAAAACCGTGAGCAGACCGATCAGTAAGGCTTTCACCGCTGCTTCGTGGTTTTGTTGAGGTTGCCCTGCTCGCAATTGCATCTGTTGAGTGAGGGTGACACCATCGATCCACTCTTGAACAAGATAAAACAAGCCGTCGGATTCAAAATAGGCATACAGTTTAGGAATTTGAGGATTGCCTTCGCCCAATTCCTCTAGAATGGCGGCTTCTCGCTGGAACCGTTCCTTCACCAATTGATACATTTGGGGCGGATCGACCACAGGCTTAAGCTGCTTGATCACACAGCGACGAGCAGAGGGTAGGTGAGTATCTTCTGCTAAAAATGTTTGACCAAACCCACCATCGCCGATCGTCTTCAGGATGCGGTAGCGGTGATTTAGCAGTTGTGTCATTATCCGAAAGCCTTTACTGGAAGCAGTTTCCTCTAGCGTAACCCAGCGAGTTGTTCCCACCCATTACGGCAGTTACCTAATAGAGAAGACGCAGATCTTAGGCCTTCATCCCCCATCCCCTTCTCTTGTGGGAGAAGGGGAGCGAGTTTCCGGTTTCCTCTCCTGCGGGTCGGGCAGTTTGAGCTATCGTTGTAAGCCAAAAATCGCTCAATCAGAAAATTCCTGCTTACAGACTGACTACCGTCCGCGACGATCGCCATCCGGGAAAGAGTTGGCAACCCGTCACTAATATCGCAAGATTAAGGCGACTTGTTGATGGTCTGCTAATGTTTTGTCGTCATCCACAAACACGACCTTGCCGCCCTTCGCCATCACTGACTCAATCAATTCATCAACGGCATCATCCATCACTTCAATGTCATCTAAATCGTCTGTTGCTATGAGTTTCATGCCGCTTTGATCGACTCGGGCCGGATAGTGAAACTCTGCATTCACCAACAAAAGTTCGCCACGCCCTTCTTGAGCCGCTCGCCAAGCCTGCTCAATTCCTGAGGCACAAAGCTGTGCCCCTACAGCATTCTCCAATTTTTCTAGAGCTTGTTGACGCTGCTCAGCCAGTGCTTCTTGGACTAGGGGATACACCAATTTGCCCAAATCGTGCGCAGAGGTTTTATCATAATTACCGCTTAACGTAGCAATGATTGCGTCTTTGTGCTCGGACACTTCATTAAAAAAGCTGAAGTAGCGATCAATGCCCACTAGCACCAGCGGCAGAGGATCGGTTGCCATAAATGGTTTCAACGCTTCATCTGCTTTGCGGAAAAACTGACGATGATGATCGTCCCGATAGGCCGAGGTGTTAATTCCTTCGCCGCCTGGAAGTTTGCTGCCACCGCCTGGTCCACCGTGAGTGAGTGGAAAATCCGGATTTCTTACTTCTTCTAGCTCATCTAGAATACCGGAGAACAAGCTCGTAGACTGTTCGCTTAAGCTGAGCACCCAATATCGAGGGGTGCGGTTAAGGGCAAAGACCAGATCGCGGGTAGCAAACGTTTCATCGACAATGACGCGATCGCGGAACGGAAAGGGATGATAGTAAACACGATGCAATTCATGATTGGCAAAAATCGCCAGTCCATCCAGTGTGTGAGGATAATCGATCGACTCTACGGCTTGCTCTAATTGCTTTAATACCGGACTTAATTCCCGATTAGAAAAATTTTGTTGCAAGCGTTCTTTGGCTTCGTCAACCAAGTTCTTGACTCGAATGGGATCTTGTTGGTTTTCAGGAGCCGTGCGATGGGTAGAGAGCAGAATCGAGACGGCTGGATAGCTCTGAATCGATTGCAGAAATTTCACGTCGTTATAGTTCATAACGGTTTTGGCGCTATTATCCACATCAACTATTATGTAAAGACTTTAGCAAACAGAATTTTGATTAAAATCGCTCAAATGTCGGTTTCTTGCCCAGCCAAATCTAGATAAACCCCTTAATTTCCGTCGCCCTTTAGAATAGTAAGGATATAGAACACCTATTTTGAGCGTTACGGGGTTATGTCAGTTTTAGCGGCGATCGCAGTTCTTGCACTTTTAATTGTGGTTCATGAGTTGGGACATTTTTTAGCCGCCCGGCTTCAGGGAATCCATGTCAATCGGTTCTCGCTTGGGTTTGGACCCATTCTCTGGAAGTATCAGGGGAAAGAAACCGAATACGCTGTTCGTGCCATTCCACTGGGCGGCTTTGTTGGGTTTCCCGATGATGACCCCGATAGCAATATCCCCCCCAATGATCCAGATTTGCTGCGCAACCGTCCGGTACTCGATCGGGCGATCGTGATTAGCGCAGGCGTCATTGCCAACCTTATTTTTGCCTACTTGGTATTCGTGGCACAGTTTGCAGGCGTGGGGATTCCTGAAAAGTTTGACTATCAACCGGGAGTACTAGTTTCCGAGGTGATTTCGCAAACGGCTCCGGCCGCTCAAGCAGGGCTACGATCGGAAGATTTAATTTTGGCAGTCGATGGTCGATCGCTCGGTTCGTCGGAAACGGCAGTCAGAACCCTGATGGAAGAAATTCAAGCCAGCCCGAATCAGCCGATCGATTTGACGGTGCAGCGTAACGACCAAGAGTTGACAGTAACCGTCACTCCAGAAGCAGGAGAAGACGGTGTGGCTCGCATCGGCGTTCAGCTTTTGCCCAACGGCAGTATTACGGAATATCGTCGTCCCAACGGCATTGGCGAAGTGCTGATTCTGGCAGCCGAGCAGTTTCAAAATACCTTTGTGCGGATTGTGCAAGGCTTTGTTACCTTGATCACAGATTTTGGCTCGGTCGCAGGTCAAGTGGCTGGTCCAGTCAAGATTGTGGAGCAGGGAGCCGGCTTGGCTGCTGCCAACGCCAGTAGTCTGTTTCCGTTCACCGCGATTATCAGTATCAACCTAGCGATTATCAATATCTTGCCGCTGCCAGCTTTAGACGGTGGACAGTTGGTATTTCTGCTGATCGAGGCATTGCGCGGTAAACCCTTGCCAAATCGGATTCAAGAAAACGTCATGCAAACAGGACTAGTGCTGTTGTTGGGGCTGGGGATCTTTCTGATTGTGCGAGACACGACGCAATTGGCTGTATTTCAGCGCTTGTTTCAGTGATGCCAGTTTTGAGGATGAAACGAAACTCGATCGATCCCCCTCGGAACCTGTCTGCCAAGAAACTAGCAGCCACTAAGCAGCGGGCGTTAGACATTCTGCTGCGCTTAAAGCAACTATATCCTGAAGCGCCCTGTACGTTGACTTACGAGACACCAGTGCAGCTTTTAGTTGCGACAATGCTTTCAGCCCAATGTACCGATGAGCGCGTAAACTTGGTGACACCCGCCTTGTTCCAGCGCTTTCCCGATGCCGAGGCATTTTCCAATGCAGATTTAAGCGAACTTGAAACCTTAATTCGATCGACGGGCTTCTACCGCAACAAAGCCAAAAACATTCAGGCAGCCTGTCGCTTGATTGTGTCGCAGTACGGGGGACGAGTGCCCGATCGGATGGAGGAATTACTAGCGCTGCCTGGTGTGGCCCGTAAAACCGCTAATGTGGTACTGGCCCATGCCTATGGGATTCATGAAGGTGTCACGGTTGATACCCATGTCAAACGCTTGAGCCAAAAGCTGGGGTTAACCGAGCACACCGATCCGATTCGAATTGAGCGGGACTTAATGTCCTTATTACCACAACCAGACTGGGAAAATTGGTCGATCCGGTTAATTTATCACGGTCGAGCCGTGTGCAATGCTCGCAAACCTGCTTGCGATCGCTGTCAATTAGTTGATTTGTGTGCCTCGGCTCATTTGGCTGAAGCATCTACGGTTGAGCATCAATCAATCGACTAATCATATAGTTCTGGGAGATGGTACCGATTTAGAAACGCTTGTGCTCCCCCTGCTAGCGTAAACTCGATTGTTGGACGCTGCCAGAAGTAAGTAAACCGCAGTCCGGCATCAAATCCGTCCCCATGAACTATGTGCTCCCAACCATTGGGAGTCGTAGATGGGGCTTCCAACAGAAAATAATGACGATAGGCAATGTGGTGAGTATCGAGCCAGCATCGCTGTGACGTACCCACTTTGCGAAGTAGCGTTAAGTTGGTGAGTCCACTCTCTTCATAAATTTCGCGATGCAACGCCGCTTCGATCGTTTCTTCAGGGTCAATACCGCCGCCGGGCAATTGAATGGGTGCTTCGCGACAATCTGGATGCCGAAATAGCAGCAATTCATATCGATCGACTTTGTTCTTGCGGATGATGAATGCACCGACTCGTTCCGGTAATTTGGAGATCAGATGAGTCATGTAATAGCGCTGAATGTAGAAGAATAGCTGATCTAGCTTCACGCCAATCTCCTATATTTTCGGATGTGGCGCTTCGATCAGTCTATTAAGGCGATGACTCGCTGTCCCATCGCCTCATCTTTATCAATCCGCGAATGTAGTGTAACAACGGTTATGTTTATCACGATCTACGTCATGTCTAGATGATTCTGCGGTGTACAAAACCGCCTAAACTATAGGCAATCTCGTCCAAGCACACTACGGATCGCAAATGGTATAGAAAAATTAGAATTTTTTAAGAGAAAAGCAACCCTCTAGGCATGTTATAAATGTAAAGGTTTTTAAAGTATTTCAATTCGGGAATGGTATTCATTGCCGCAGTTGAATTAAGGACCTGATGTAAATTCGCGCCAGCACACAAGGTAGCCTGCTACAGAACCTTCCTAGGCTAGCAGGTCTTTTTGTGTGAATTTTTTGCGAATTTATGACAAACCCGTTACTCGTTCCTGTACGGAGATTGAACTCTTTTCATGACTGCCACCACAGAAAAGTTCGCAACCCCATCGATATCCTCGGCCGACACGGCGCTTCGATTGAACAATGTTCAGCTAAAGGATATCATTAAGACATTGCCGCGTGAATGCTTTGAGAAAAATCGCAGAAAGGCATGGACTTCGGTTTTCATCAGTGTCCTCGCTGTAAGTGTTGGATACGTAGCCATTGCCACTTCACCGTGGTTTCTTTTACCCCTTGCTTGGTTCTTTACTGGAACTGCCTTGACTGGATTTTTTGTGATTGCCCATGATTGTGGTCATCGATCGTTTGCCAAACGTCGCTGGGTAAATGATTGGGTGGGACAGATTCTGATGCTGCCATTGATTTATCCATTTCATAGCTGGCGCATTTTGCACAATCATCATCATCTTCATACAAACAAGCTAGCAATTGACAATGCTTGGCAGCCTTGGACAGCAGAAGAATATACCGAAACTCATTTCTTCATGCGCAAATTCTACGAAGCGCTGCGGGGGCGTTTGTGGTGGTTAGCGTCGGTCGCTCATTGGGCCAAACTTCATTTTGATCTCACCAACTTTACCAAGCGCGATCGTCAGAAAGTAAAAACATCAATCATCGCTGTGGTACTGTTTGCGGGGGTCTTCTTTCCTACATTAATCGCCACAACCGGTCTTTGGGGCTTCATCAAATTTTGGCTCATGCCGTGGCTAGGCTATCACTTCTGGATGAGTACCTTTACGTTGGTACACCACACCGCCCCTGACATTCAGTTCGAGCCGATCGAACACTGGAACGCAGCCGAAGCTCAATTAGCCGGAACGGTTCACTGTACTTATCCGCGCTGGGTTGAACTTCTGTGTCATGACATTAACGTGCACGTACCGCATCATATCTCTGTAGCAATTCCTTCCTACAATCTACGGACCGCTCACCGTAGCCTCAAACATCATTGGGGTAGCCACATTCAAGAAGCTCAATTTTCTTGGGCGCTGATGAAGGTCATTGTAGAGTATTGCCATCTGTATCATCCTGAAAAAGCATATCAGCCCTTTCACGCTGTTAAGATTCCTGCGGAGTAAAGGACAATTTTTGGAACAATCCAAGGAATCCAAAAAGCAACGGAGCGCGTCACCATTTATAGAAACTACGTGGAGATCGCAACCATGTTTTCTAGACTCGATCGACGCGCTGCTGTTTTGGGTTTAGTTGGCTTGCTGTTGTTAACAGCAGCGTTTATTGCTTTTATCTACGTTGTTTCTCCGTTGCGCAAGCCGACATTTCAACCCAACAGTGCCAATGCAGGAACCTTAATCTCAGGATTGTAGGGGTTGCAAGAGGTCCATTGGCTACTAGCCGCAACCATCATAGCGGCGTACTATCTACCAATATTTCAGCAATACTCAGAGGAGCAGATTTCTGTCCCTAGGTTGGTTGCGTTTTGTCGCGTTTTTGTCACTCAACTGAAATCTTTACAGCTATAAATTGAACTCTATTCTTTGAGTTTGTAAAGATAATTTTACTAAACTTTACATTTTGTGATAATTTACTCATAAAGCTTCCTATAGGGCTTTGCCTTTTTATCTCTGCTTCTGTTGTAAATTTCGTCAGGTAGGTTTGTGACATGCCGTTTACTATTGATTCGGCCCGTGGAATTTTTCCTAGTACTTTGTCGGCTGACGCAGTACCGGCTACGATCGCTCGATTCAACTTGCTGAGTGCCGAAGACCAGCTTGCCTGGACTTGGTTTGCCTATCGGGAAATGGGAAAAACAATCACAATCGCGGCTCCAGGAGCGGCTAGTATGCAGTTTGCAGAAGCCACACTGAATCAAATTCGACAAATGAGCTTTCCTGAGCAAACGCAGGTAATGTGTGACTTGGCAAATCATGCAGATACGCCAATTTGCCGCACGTATGCAGCCTGGACTCCAAACATCAAGCTGGGATTTTGGTATCAGTTGGGGCAGTGGATGGATCAGGGAATTGTTGCTCCAATTCCAGCAGGCTATCAACTGTCTGCTAATGCTTCTGCGGTGTTGCAAGCACTGAGAGAGTTAGACCAAGGACAACAGATTACTGTTTTGCGCAGTGCCGTTGTAGACATGGGATTTGACCCAGACAAACTAGGTGATTATACAAGGGTTTCTGAGCCAGTGGTGCCGCCAAAGGATGCATCACAGCGCACTCAGGTAACGATCGAAGGGATCACAAATCCGACCGTTTTAAGCTATATGAACAACCTCAACGCTAACGATTTCGGAGCACTGATCGATCTGTTCGCGCCAGATGGGGCCCTTCAACCTCCCTTTCAACGCCCGATCGTTGGCAGAGATGCTATTTTGCGGTTCTTCAATGAAGAGTGTCAAAACCTCAATCTGTTGCCAGAGCGCGGGGTGTCTGAACCGGCCGAAGGCGGTTACACTCAGATTAAAGTCACAGGCAAGGTGCAAACTCCGTGGTTTGGTGCGGCGGTGGGCATGAATATGGCTTGGCGGTTCTTGCTCAATCCTCAGGGCAAAATTTTCTTTGTGGCGATCGATTTACTCGCCTCTCCCAAAGAGCTATTGAATTTAATTCGCTAGAGCGAGGCAAATTTGCAGATAGCCTTAAATGATTGAATGGAGAGCGCTCTCACCAAGGGCGCTCTGTTTTTGACCGAAGTAACAGGTGTGATTAACATGCAAGTGAGTGATGTGGAGTGGTCTCAGGCTGAACAAACGATCGCAAAAGCTGCGTTTGAGAAAGCCTATGAGCGGGAAATGAATGCGTTAATTGAGCAAGTACGTGGACAAGCCAGCACGATCGAAACGCTCAAGGATGTATGGCAATTACACGACTTTTTAAGTGCTAAACGGCACGATATGGATGGCAAATATGACTATCAATATGCCTCGCTGATCTTTGTGTTTGCAACATTGGTTAAAGAAGGATGGCTGTATCTTGATGAACTAGAGGGTCTAGCCGCGGATAAACTGATGAAAGTGGCTGTTTTGTCCCGCATGGAATAGGCTTACCAACGGTTCTTACTTCCTACTGCAAACTTTTCTGAAAAAGCCTGGGCTTACGAATCTTTATCCTTGGCAAAGGCAATTTTTAACATAAACTTCCGATAAAGTTCACCGAAGCGACAGATTTTTTCTCGGATCTTGACTCGAGAACTCTGCAAAGAGTATTCAGATCGAGTCTTCAACCGTGCTTCTGTCGAAATCCGTGAATGTGGAGTGCTCCCTTATGCCAAGCCAAGGTTTTCTGGGTTCTGCCAATCGAGTAGTGCCGTTTCTGGGGCTAGCGTTGGTGCTAGTAACAACAACGGCTCCGGCAACTGCGCAACCCTCAAATCTTCCTGTATTTCAAGGACCGATAGGAAGCCCGCCGCCTCAGCCCGACTCTTCCTATCGCTTGGGGGCTGGCGATCGAGTCCGCATTGACATTTTTCAGGTTGAACAATACAGCGGCGAAAATGAAGTGCAGCTTGATGGCACGCTGAACTTGCCCCTCGTTGGAAGTGTGTCCGTTGCAGGGTTAACGTTGTCTGAAGCAACCGACCTAGTTTCCAGTCGCTACAGTCAATTTCTGCGCCGACCGATCGTCACTGTCACCTTACTCAATCGACGCCCTCTGCAAATTGCCATATCCGGAGAGGTGATTCGCCCCGGTTCCTATGCCGTATCTCAACAACAAGGTGAACAATATCCCACCTTAACGCAACTGTTGCAAACCGCAGGTGGAATTACCCAAAGTGCGAATGTTCGGCAAATTCAGGTTCGTCGAACCACAACCGGAGAGGTCTTCAATGTTGATCTATGGGAATTTTTGCAAACGGGCGATCTTCGCTATGATGTGACGCTGCGCGATGGTGATACGATCGTGGTGCCTGAAACGACCATCGCTCTGAATGAAGCGCCAGTTCTGGCCGCGTCTAATTTTGCCCCCGAATCGGGACGCCCGATTAACATCGCGGTGGTGGGTGAAGTATTCCGTCCTGGAGCCTATACGGTAACAGGTGGAACCAGCAACACACAAATTGCCGGAGAAACAGGAAATATCACGATCGGTAGCGATAGCAGCCTGCCTACGGTCACTCGCGCCATTCAGATAGCAGGAGGCATCAAACCGCTTGCCAACATTCGAGATGTCGAAATTCGCCGCCTGACCCGCACTGGGCAAGAACAGGTATTTAAAGTCAATTTGTGGTCACTGCTGCAAGGTGATTTGCGGCAGGATGCCATTCTGCAAGAGGGTGACACGGTCGTCATTCCTACTGCAACCGCGATTAGTCCCGAAGAAGCTTCAACGCTCGGTGCAGCTAGCTTTTCACCGGATACGATTCAAGTCAACGTGGTTGGGGAAGTAAAAAATCCAGGTATTGTTAGCCTGCGACCTAACTCCACGTTGAACCAAGCAATTTTGGCGGCTGGTGGTGTCACCCCTCGCGCTAGCCGCAATTCTCTCGACTTCATTCGCCTAAATCCCGATGGAACAGTGACTCGCCAAGAGCTAGAGCTTGAATTAGGAGATGCCTTAGCCACGGGCAATAACCCGATCGTTCAAAATAACGATGTCATTGTTGTCGGCCGATCGGGCATTGCAAGAGCAGGCGATACCCTGGAAACGATTCTGGCTCCCTTGGGCAATGCATTCTCAATCTTTGAATTTCCGTTTAGATTCCTCAGGCTTTTCCGGTAACTCTCTCATCTGAAGGTTTAGGCATGAAGACCCAAGAATCCCTGCAACCCCTCCCGTTTGTTAATCCAACTCTGCCCAGCGAGAACGATGAAGGCGGACTTCACGTCGGTCAAGTCATTGCAACGCTGCGTCGCCGTCTGTTGCTAATTGTGGGTGTTGCGTCGGCAATTACCCTGGCAGCAGGACTAAAAGCCTTTACGGACACACCCGTCTATGATGCCAAATTTGAAATTTTGGTACAGCCAGATTCGGCCGAATCCCAGGTGATTTCTTCCCTTGACGAAACTGGAAACAGACCAACATCCAGACAGGCCGTTACCCCAGATGGAGTCAAGGCAGATTTATTGCAGATCCTGGCCAGTCCCAAAATTTTGGAACCCGTGGTACAAAAACTGCAAAATGAATCTCCTAATATCTGTTCGGAGTTACTGAATCCAGGTGCCGAAGATCCAGTGATTGATCCATCCCTATCGGAGGCAGAGGTGAGACGGCGTTGCTATGAGGCGATGGTCAATAACCTAGCTATTACGACGCTGGCAGAGGAATCCAACATTGTTCAGGTCAGTTTTCGCGGCAACAACGAAGAGTCGGTTGTGAAAGTTTTAGACCTAATTTCGGAAGCCTACCTTGCCTATAGCCTTGAATCACGACAAGCCGATATTCAACGAGGAATCAAATTTGTTGAGAACAAACTGCCAGATCTGCGCGATCGGGTGTCTGTATTGCAAGACCAACTTCAGCAACTTCGGCAACGCTATGTTTTGATTGACCCAGAGTCGAAGGGCAATGAGTTATCGAACCAGATTAGCGCCTTCTCCCAAGAACAGCTTCAGGCGCAGGTAGAGCTAGAGCAGTCGCGCACCCTTTCCTCCGATCTACAGGGACAACTTTCGCAATTACCCACCGAATTAGCCGCGTCCTCTGCCCTCAG
The DNA here is from genome assembly GCF_026802175.1 of Thermocoleostomius sinensis A174. Lineage (NCBI taxonomy): Bacteria > Bacillati > Cyanobacteriota > Cyanophyceae > Oculatellales > Oculatellaceae > Thermocoleostomius > Thermocoleostomius sinensis. Next base: position 2,407,950 of record NZ_CP113797.1, read on the forward strand.
TGAAAACCCACGCTATCAAAACCTGATCGCTCAGTTATTAGCTCTCGACGGCGAAATTGCGCAAGCTTCCACAATCTATTTAGAAACGGCTCCTGAAATGGAAGTCTTGCTAGAACAACGGCGCAATATCCTATCGTTGCTGACGCGAGAAAGTCAAGTGGCGCAGCGGCAAGTGGGTGGGCAAGTTCGGCAACTAGAAGTGCGCGATCGGGCGTTACAACAAACCTTGGGATCACTCAGAGCTGATGTCAATGAACTAGCACTAGTTTCTCGCATCTATACAGATATTCAGCGCGAGTTGCAAATTGCCACCGATAACCTAAATCAGTTTTTGGCTAAGCGCCAATTGCTTGAAATTGACGCTGCCCAGCGTGAAATTCCGTGGGAGCTATTAACCCCTACCACCGAACCTGAACCGACCTCGGCCAGTTTGCCACAAAATTTGGTTTTAGGAGCAATTCTGGGCTTACTGGTTGGGATTGGGGCCGCATTGCTAGCAGAACGCATGACAGATGTGGTACAAACACCAGAGGAATTGAAACGAATTACAGGCTTTCCTATTTTGGGTGCTATTCCCAATAACGATTCATTGCTGGGTGCGTCGGGAATTAATAGTTTTGCAGTGTCGCTGCAACGATTGGATTCTGCCATCCAGCAAAACCAGCAAAACCAGGATATTAACCGCGCTAGGTATAAAGACATCGATGCCTTTTCTGAGGCGTTTCGATCGCTCTATGCCAACATTCGCTTACTCAATTCTGATTCACCGATTCAATCGCTGGTGATTAGCTCAACCCAACCAGGCGAAGGAAAAACAACAACTGCTATTCACTTAGCGATGGCTGCATCAGCCATGACCCAGCGAGTTTTACTAGTAGAGACCGATCTACGCCGACCAAGACTCTATCAGTACCTCGGACTGCACCATTCAGGCGGATTAATTGATGTGATTTCTGGCGATCTTTCTGTAAAAGAAGCAATTCAGCGATCGACCTTTGAACCAAATATGTTTGTCCTGACAGCGGGTGCCATTCCCCCAGATCCCACCCGTGTGCTATCCTCTCAAAAAATGCAGCGCTTGATGGAGCAATTCCAAAACAGCTTTGATTTAGTGATTTATGATGCTCCTCCTCTAGTGAACTTCGCTGATGCTTACCTCATTGGGGCCCATACCAACGGCATGATTTTGGTTTCGGAGGTAGGTAAATTGAGACGATCGGCCCTGGAGCAAGGATTAGACCGAGTTCAAGTTGCAAAAACACCTGTCTTGGGGATTGTCTTGCAACGGACAATGTCTTAGTAGTATCTCAGCAGGGACAAAGCAGAAAATTCGTTTCCCGAATTTGCCCAACCACTCACTTTTATAACTTTAGAGAGAAGCGTATGCGGATGCGCTTCTTTTTCGTATCTTGCCAGCGTACAAAAACGATTTAGCGGCACTCTATTCAGGTTGTTGGATGGGCGATCGCAAAAGTCATCAATGTACAATACCCAGTCTCTATCCGGTTGTACAGTATGCCAACCCCTGCCAACCTCTTTTTGCTAAGGAGAGGAGCCGCCAGCGGTGGGGTGAATGCCGATGCAGCCTGAAAAAGAATTGGTGTAACCTTTCAGAAAAGTAGAAAGATCGTGAAGAATCAGGAAATTACTTTCGTAATCATTGCTTTTCTAGCAGGCATGTGCCAACCTATCCTAGAAAGAATGTAAATTTAAGTTTCGGTCGGCGCTATTTCCAAAATTGTCCGGATCACGCTGAATCTGCAAGTATAGTCTTGAATGCAGGCCGTTTTTTATCTGTTTTCTAGATTACTTGCTTATCAATTTGTTATCTACCCGGAGAGACCAGTTCTCTTCCAGAATAAGTCACTAGTGAGAGTCTCAGCAACGCGCAGGCCTGAATACACCCCGAAATCAGCTACATTGACATCTACCACTTAAGCAACCTGCGGAACGCTACAAGTCATCTACCAAAGGTCAAACACCAACGTCAGGTTTGAAGAGGTTAGTGCGTCCGACATCTACCATTGAAGCTGAATTGTAATCTAGTTGAACTTGCATCAGCTTACTCCTAGGCCGCACCTATACGATCAGGCAGACGCCAACTCTACCTTTTGCGTCTGTTCATAGCATCTATCGCATTAAGACTTTTTATTCGTTTGATGAAGTGTTGCAGGCTGGTTTCGCTGCCACATCTACCTTGAACACTGCTCAAGTCCGATCGATTCTGCACAGCCCAATTGCCTAGGTTTGCTTGCATGGAATCGAAGCACTGCGCTAATTCTCACTGGTTACAAGCTGAATTCGTTTGTTCCTCAATCGATCGGTAATCGATCGCATCCACACGGTTTCCCATTGAGGATACCTCATTGCCCCCGTGACATTGAACACGGATTGATTCGTGTATTCCTGTTGGACGTACTATTTTGAAAAACCTATGCCTCCAGAAATTTCGCCTCCAATTCAAAGCGTAATTGGATTTCCGATTACTGCTTTACCATTTGACGGACAAATTGCATTAATGATGAAATGGGCAAGTAAGCGGTTAAGCAAAACGGTTTGTGTCGCCAATGTCCACATGTTGATGGAGGCGCATACAAATCCGTCATTTGCCTCTATCTTGCTCGAAGCTGATTTAGTTACGCCTGATGGTATGCCACTGGTATGGTTGATGAATCTATTAGGCAATCATCATCAAAATCGCGTCGCCGGGATGGATATTCTGATGGCGCTGTGTGAGCAGATGGTATGCCAAAACATCAGTGTCTTCTTTGTCGGCTCTACGCCAGAGATTTTGAAGAAAATTCAACAGCATTTGTTTGAGGATTTTCCCACTTTGCAAATCGCTGGAATGGAGCCTTTGCCGTTTCGTCCACTGACTCCTGAAGAAGACAACGCCTTGATTCAAAAGATCAATCAAAGTGGTGCAGGAATTGTTTTAGTGTCATTGGGATGTCCAAAGCAAGAAATTTGGATGAACCAACACCAAGGCAAGATTCAAGCCGTTATGGTAGGCTTGGGCGGTGTGTTTCCTGTATACGCGGGCATTCATAAGCGTGCTCCCAATTGGGTGCGCCAGTTAGGGTTTGAGTGGTTATATCGCTTGATTCAAGAGCCGCGTCGCTTGTGGAAACGATACCTCAGCACCATTCCACCTTTCCTATACCTTGCTGGCGTTCAATTGACCAATTTTTGGTTAGGTCGTACGCACAAAGCCAAGGCATTTTACCAGCCCAAGCAGGTGAAGGAGCAAGTCAATGTCTAGAAGAGTTTAGCTTGATTGAAGCGATTCAGTGATTAGTTAAATAACTGCTAAGTGCTTAGAGGAGCTGCAATTTGCTGAACGATTTCAGCTTCACTCATTCACCTTGGTTGTTGAGCGTTGAGCGTTAGAATACTGAGGTGCAACGATCGGGATTATCAAGATCAGGTATCTAAAAGGTCGTCCAAGGGCTGAGAAAATGAACAATCTGTGAAGCCAACCTCTATGAAGGGATTGCCTTAGTTGACAGCTTGCTCAAGAGAACCAGTCGAGCTAACAAAATGAACCGATCGTGTAAGACGCATAATAACTGCCAGACTTTCGCTACAGCTAGCGCCGTATCCAGTGACCTTATTCTTTCCTAGACGATCGATCCTCTATTGAACAGCAGCATAAGCAGTCTGCTAATTTAGCTCTTAGGGTGGAGGAAATAAGGTCTGGCCTTACTGACAATAGATTTACGTTTAACTCTTTGACAGAAGCCGCTTATGACACTCCTACGAATAGTTTTAGCCATCCTCCTGCCTCCAGTGGGTGTTTTTCTCACCTACGGAGTAGGTCCCACCTTATTTATTAACATTTTGTTAACTTTGCTAGGCTGGTTGCCAGGCAGTATCCATGCTGTGTGGGCCATAGCCAAACACGAACAAAACTTGGGCCGTAGCCTCTAGACAGATTTGTTTAGCCAGTCGATGGCAATCACTACTGGCAATTTCATGATTTCATGTTTGTTCTGAAGACTCGATCACGACAGGGGTGAGCATATCCGAATGCTTGCCCTTGTGGCATTGGTTGGCCTAGTAAATTGGAAATTGAAAATAAGTAAGCAGGTAGACGCGGGAAGAATAAACTAGAAATAAAGGATTTTCTCGCGGTTAAGTATCGATTACCAACACCGCTGCTCCTTGGATTCTTCCGTGCCGCAGTGCCTCCAGTGCTTGATTGGCGGCCGTCAGCGGAAACGCTTCTACTTGAGTTTGCACTGGAATCTGAGGAGCTAAGGTGAGAAATTCTTCTCCATCTCGGCGCGTTAAGTTAGCAACCGATCGCACCATTCTCTCTCCCCACAAAATGTCATAGGCGAATGCTGGAATCTCGCTCATGTGAATGCCTGCACACACAACAACCCCACCTTTTGCTGTTGCCTTTAAAGCCGTCGGCACTAGGGCCCCAACTGGAGCGAAGATGATAGCCGCATCGAGTAACGTGGGTGGAAACTCATCAGAGCCACCAGCCCAGACTGCACCCAGATCACGCGCAAATTGCTGCCCTTGAGCATCTCCTGGGCGGGTAAAGGCATAGACCTGGCGATTTTGATGTCGTGCTACCTGAATTATGATATGGGCGGCTGCTCCAAACCCATATAGCCCCAAGTGCTTGGCGTCGCTGGTCATGCCTAGCGATCGATAACCAATTAACCCTGCGCACAGCAACGGAGCCGTTTGCAAATCAGGATAGCCGTCGGGAATACGGAAGCAAAAGCGAGCATCGGCCACCGTGTATTCAGCGTAGCCACCATTCAGTTGATAGCCAGTGAATTTGGCAAAATCGCATAGGTTCTCTCGGCCAGAAAGACAATACCGACAGTGGTTGCAAGTATATCCCAACCACGGCACCCCCACGCGATCGCCGATCTGAAACTCTGTTACAGTTGCACCCAGTTCGACAATGGTTCCCACAATCTGATGTCCCGGAATTAGCGGTAGTCTGGGGTCTCTGAGTTCTCCATCTATGATGTGCAAATCAGTGCGGCAAATGCCACACATCTGGACTCGAATCAACACTTGATCAACGGTTGGGGTTGGAATTGGCACCTCCACAGCCTGTAATGGTTGCTTCGGAGTTTCTAACAACATAGCCTGCATGGCTTCTTCTCTCTTTACTGTTTGCCTAGTTTTTGTTCTAATCGATTCCCTTTTTGATTAGAAATTTGAGCGTTAAGTAGGTGTAGGCAATATCTCCAAATAATATTTCATTCATCATAGAAATGATTCAACCTCTAAGTTAACCTCAAAAAACAAAAGCGTACTTATTTAACCAATTTCTGCAAAGAAATGCGACGAGCAATTACAGACAGTGAATAAGGTTGATGATAATAAAAGTCCATAGCGTTGGCTACAAACAAGCACCAAAGAGTATGAGAGAATCATCCTAACTTGATTCACTTGAATCCTCCGAATCAACACGGTTTCATTGCCCAATCAACAGCGTTAACCCAGATGGAGGACGATTTCCGAAGTTTCACCCAACTATACTGAGGCTGAACGCGATAGGTTGAAAACAGTTTAAGGATAAGAATTCTGGCATGGATAATCAAGTCTATGATGTGGTGGTTGTGGGCGGCGGTGTAGCAGGAACGGCGTTGCTGTATGCATTGGCTACGTTTACCGATTTAAAGCGTGTGGCACTAGTCGAAAAATATACCCAGGTTGCATCAGTTAATTCCAAAGCCACTAACAATAGCCAAACGATTCACTGTGGTGACATTGAAACCAACTACAGCTTGGAAAAAGCGCTAAAAGTGCGACGATCGGCGCAAATGCTTGTGCGCTATGCCAGTGAATTACCTGCTGCGCAACGCGATCGCATCATCTACCGCTTCCCTAAAATGGTGATTGGCGTGGGTCAAGACGAGTGTCAACGTTTGCGCCAACGCTATGAAACCTTCAAGCCACACTTTGGTGGGATGCAACTGCTGGAAAAATCACAAATTGCCGAGATTGAGCCGAATGTGGTGATGATGAATGGACAAGAGCGCCCAGAAGCATTGGTGGCGATCGCCATTCTCAATGAATATACCGCAGTGAATTACGGTACCCTGGCTCAATCGTTTGTGGAACAGGCTCAAGCAGTTGACCATAAAACCGTTGACTTGAGGCTGGGGCAAGCGGTGCAAGCGATCGAACCCGTGGGCAACTACTACCGCATTGTCACCCCCGATGGCGCTCTTACTGCCCGGTTTGTGGTGGTATCGGCTGGCGGACATAGCTTGCTATTTGCCCATCGGTTGGGCATTGGTCTGAATTATTCTTGTTTGCCAGTGGCGGGCAACTTCTACTTCACGCCGCAGGTGCTGAAGGGTAAGGTGTATACAGTACAAAATGATCAGTTGCCCTTTGCGGCTATTCACGGTGATCCGGATGTTACGATGCCTGGTAAAACCCGCTTTGGTCCGACAGCCCTGCCCTTGCCTGTGCTAGAGCGACGCAATTTGCAAACGGCGATCGATTATTTGGAAGTGTTGAAGCTGGATCAAACTGTGGCCAGCGTTCTATGGGATTTGTTTAAGGTGCGCGATATTCGCAATTACATCTTCAAAAACATGGCGTTTGAAGTGCCACTAGTGAATCGACGCTTATTCTTGAAGGATGCGCGGAAGATTGTGCCGTCTTTGCAACTACAAGATTTGACCTTTGCACAGGGGGTGGGAGGGGTACGCCCACAGTTGATCGATCGAACTCAACATCAGTTGATTTTGGGTCAGGCCGAAATTGATCCGGGTAACGGATTGCGCTTCAACATTACCCCGTCTCCGGGGGCAACGACCTGTTTGGGGAATGCAGAACAAGATTTACTGCGCATTCAACAACATTTGGGCTGTGAGGTCGATCGACGCTGGTTTGACGCAGAACCCGTTTTGGCATAGGTTCCGGGATCTTGATAGACAGGAAAGATAGTGTAACTTCTTATGGAGAAAGCAACGTTTGGGGCTGGATGTTTCTGGGGTGTAGAAGCTGCGTTTCGTCGAGTTCGTGGGGTGGTGTCTACATCAGTTGGCTATATGGGTGGACACTTTGAACATCCTAGTTATTTGGATGTGCTGTCGCGCATTACGGGTCATGCAGAAGTGTGTCAAATGGAATATGATCCAACAATCGTTTCCTACAAAGCCCTACTGGCTGTATTTTGGGCAATTCATGACCCCACTAGCCTCAATCGCCAAGGACCCGATCGAGGTGAGCAATATCGCTCGGTGATTTTCTATCACACACCCGATCAAGCAGAAATAGCACATTGGGACAAAGCAGCCCTCGAAACATCAGGCTGGTATTGTCAACCGATCGTGACACAAATTCAACCTGCTTCGGCTTATTGGCTAGCCGCAGAGGAGCATCAACAGTACTTTGAGAAACGGCTTAAAGCTCAGCAGCAACAAACAGCGATCGAGCAATAAATTAGGCGTTGCTGCATTCAGGCATGATTTGCCAACCTTGTATATTCAGTGCACATTCCCACCAAGAAACGTTATCATTCCTATTTTGATGATTGCCCTCAGATGGAGAATTACGTCTAAATCATGGATACCGTGCTGCAACGATCGCGAGAGTTGAAGGAAGCGCTGACTGATTTTGTGCTCGATGCGGAAGGAGAGTTAGCGGTGGCACTAGAAACCTTTAGTGCGGAGCAACTGACTCGCTCTCAAAAGCAGAATATGCATCAACGAACGCTGGTGATTGATCGGTTTATTACCGAAGGAAACGTGAATCAGCAGTCTCCCATTGATTTATTTTTGCAAAACGAGTCAGGGTTATCGGAAAGCGATCGACAGTTATTGTTGCGGTGGAAGCAAAGTTTTGTCGGATTATTCGCCATTACTAAAATTTTAGGTGATGGGTTCGAGTTAATGAATTGGACAACTGCCAAGTCGTATGTAGTGAAACCCAATGATGAAAAAGCGTGGCAGGATATGGCCCGCCTCAAAGAAGGGGAAATTATCCTGACACAAATTGCGCCAATCACTGATACTCTTTGGATTTTTTCCAGCCCTTGGACATCGCTGGGGAAACTTGGTAAACCCAAATTGGCCGTGGCGATTGGTAACTTTAAAGACAATTACAAACAGCATCTCTATAGCGATGCACCAGATTTGTTAGAAGAAGCATGGAATTCGGTTGAGCGCTATCATCACGATTTCGTCGAGTTTTTTGGTGGCGATGAAGTGACGATGTCTGGCTATGAATTGGGCAAACGTCTCACTGAATTTCAAGAAAAAATCACCCAACGCAATTTAGATGAAGCTGGAATCGATCGCTCTAAAACCCTAGAAGAAATTGCTCAAGAGGCAGGGATTTCGGAAGAAGAACTAGCCGAAACCGCAGAGGCAATGGGGACAGATGCCAAAACCATTTCGCAAGTTTGGAAGCAGCAAGCAAAATCGAAAATGGTGGCCCCGCAAGTCGAACTCCCTCCTAACTTGAAGAAAGCAGAACATGTAACTGCCATGAGTCACCCTAAGTGGGGGCAGTTATTTCTGCCCTACTATCGTCAATTGCAAACGATTTTAGAAGCCGATAATTGGACTAGTATTCCTAATGCTGAAGCGATCGTGCGGCGATCGTTCGATGAGAAAGATATGAACGCGTTTGTGTGGAAGCGACTGGCTCAGCAGTATCCGAAACAGTTGGAAACAGTACTGCGAGCCGTGTTCGATCGACCTAATTTCAAATTAGAAAATGATTTTGATGCATTACTACAAGAACACGATAAACCAATAGAACCTGAACTACCCGAAATTGCAAGTGTTCCTGTGCATCTACACGACTTATTTCAAGAAGCTGTTGTAGAAATTAATAAAAACAAATCAAAAAGCAAAACAAAGAAGAAAACGGCAACAGGATTTCAACGTTAATTTCATCCTCGTGTCTTATCCTTGATGAACCGTTACTTCGTCTCTATCTAAAGATTTGCTGAGTTCTATCTGTAGACAGAAGGGATTCTTTTCATCAAATCGATATCTTAGTTCTATAAGGATTAGATGAAAGAATTATTTGGAGGATCGAGGTATGAATATCATTGCTTGGATTATTCTGGGTCTGCTAGCAGGTGCAATTGCTAAACTAATTTACCCTGGTCATCAAGGCGGTGGTATTCTCGCTACAATCTTGCTAGGAATTATTGGTGCATTTCTAGGCGGTTCCCTCTATGCATTACTGACAACAGGCACGCTACAACTAACGGCAGCCGGACTTAGTATTCCTGGTCTAATTGTTGCTGTCATTGGAGCAATGATCGCGATTTTCCTTTGGGGTTTGATGACTCGCCGTACCGTCTAGTTTGTGTGAAAGGACTTAGCACTGTAGCGAATGTCATCGTAAAGCTTTAAATCTTGCTGGGTTTCCTCGCTATAGTCGTTTCAGATTTCTCCTTGATTACATTTTGTCAGCAATGTTTGGTTCTAAGTTTTGGTTTTACTCTGAGAAGCAACCTTGGCTACTACCACACTCTTAGCAGTGTGGTTTTTTATTGAAAAGACACAGTTAGATTATCATGGCATCTGTCTAACGATAGAAAATGGAGCTTGATAAGGATAGATGCGGCGTCTATGGAGAGACTTCATAATTTACGCGGATGGCTGTTAATTTCAAATCTTAGATAGCAGCCAAATTAGAGTTATATTACAAATCGTAACTGTAATCACTATCTACCTAAAACGCTCATGACGCAACCACCTGCTTCGTCAACCATTACCGACCCCCACAAACTTGCTCCGGCTCAAGCTACTAGTGAACAATACGAAGTAGCCGATCCACAAGCAGAGGTAGAGGCAATTGTTGAAGAACCGCGATCGGACACCGACGTTGATCTAGAGTTCTTATATACCCGTGATATTGAATTTCGCCAAGAAACCATCTATTTCTTAGTCGTCGATCGGTTTTATGACGGCGATCCTGAAAATAGTGAAGGTCCAAATCCCGAACTCTACGATCCCGATCGACAAGATTGGGGTAAGTATTGGGGTGGAGATTTGCAGGGCGTCATCGACAAATTAGATTACTTGAAGAATATGGGAGTGACGGCAATTTGGTTGACTCCCTTGTTTGAACAGGTAGAAGACTTATTCTGCGGAAATGCCGCGATTCATGGATACTGGACGAAGGATTTCAAACGCATCAATCCACGCTTTTTGGCGAACGGTGAAGAGAATTCACTTAACAAAACCCAAGACAGCCGCGACACCACCTTCGATCGCCTCATCGATGAAATGCACAAGCGAAAGATGAAACTAGTGCTGGACATTGTTTGTAACCACAGTAATCCCGATTTCAGTGGCGTTAAAGGTGAATTGTACGATGATGGTGTTAAAATTGCCGATTTCAACAATGACGAACGCCATTGGTACCACCATTACGGCGAAGTTCAGAATTGGGAAGATGATTGGCAAATTCAAAACTGCGAACTAGCTGGGCTGGCCACGTTCAACGAAAACAATACTGAGTATCGTGACTATATTAAATCAGCTATCAAACAATGGCTTGATCGCGGCGTCGATGCGCTGCGGGTAGACACCGTGAAGCATATGCCGATTTGGTTCTGGCAAGAATTTAACGCCGACATCCAAGCTCACCGACCGGATGTATTTGTGTTTGGCGAATGGATTTATAGCCATCCATCGGACGATCGATCGGTGGAATTTGCTAACCACTCTGGGATGACCATTCTCGATTTTGGACTGTGCGTTGCCATTCGTGCGGCTTTGGCGCAGGGGGCCGAAGATGGCTTTTACCTAATTCAAAACACCCTCGACCAAGACCATCGCTATAATGGCGCCACAGAACTCGTCACCTTCATTGACAACCATGACATGCCCCGGTTCCAATCGCTCAATCCCGATCCAGAGATGCTGAAAGTGGCAATGGCGTTGGTCATGACTACACGCGGCATTCCCTGTATTTACTATGGTACTGAGCAATATCTCCACAATGATACTGATGGCGGTAACGATCCTTACAACCGCCCGATGATGGAGCGCTGGGATACTGATACCGAAATCTATCGCATGATCCGATTGCTGTCGGGGGTGCGCCGCCTTAACCCGGCGGTGTCTATGGGCGGGCAATGGCAAAAATACATCACTCCGGATGTTTACTGCTATGTGCGTACCTATGGCGAATGTCGTTGCTTTGTGGCGCTGAATCGGGGTGAAGCCACCACAATCGACGAAGTGGAGACCGACATGCCCGACGGCGAACACACCTGTGTGGTAACGCACAACAAGTATGAAGTGAAGGACGGTAAGCTCTATAACCTGCAACTGGATGCACGCGGGGTGATTGTTCTCAGTCATGTAGGCGAACGAGCCAAAGGGCAAACGATCGTGCGGGTGCAACTCAATGGAGTGCAAACTCAGCCCGGTGAACGCATCGTTGTCACAGGTGATTGTCCAGAACTAGGCAACTGGGATATTGCCAAAGCCTATCCACTGGAATATATCAACCCCAATACTTGGTTTGCCGAAATTCCCTTTAATGAAAGCGCCGGAAAACTGGTGAGCTACAAGTATGCCATGTGGCGCGAAGGACAGTCGCCACTGCGGGAAAACTTAGTGGCTCGTCGTTGGGTAATTGCCAGCGAGGGCACGGTGAAGTGGCGCGATACGTGGGCCCCGGGTCGCGAATCTTAACCCCGAAATGGCGAATTAAGGAGTAGGTTGAGAAATAAGGGTTAGGAAGTTATGGTTTAAGCTTCAGCTTGACCCACTGACTTCCTAATTATTTTTCTTCTATTCCTGTGATCGCTTATGAAACGTATGAGCTTTCCCTCCCGTCTGGAGTGGAATGACGAAATTCAAGACATTATTCGCGCAGCAGCAGGCGGTTTTCTGTTTGGTATTCCGCTACTATACACCATGGAGGTCTGGTGGATTGGTTCCTATACAGAACCACCGCTGATGCTGGGAATTTTAGCTACGACGTTTGTAATTGTGTTTTTGCTTAATCACACCGATGGGTTTCGCCAGATACGTCCCGATCGCCCCACCCAGGCAATGACCGATTCGATCGAGGCGATTGCCATTAGCACCATTTGCGCTACATTCATTCTGACGTTGCTGCGTGAAATTACCTCAACCACGCCCCTCGATGAAGCACTGGGTAAGATCGTTTTGGAAGGCGTGCCCTTTGCGTTGGGGGTGGCCTTGGCGCGATCGATTCTGCAAGGCGATCGATTTGAGTCGTCCCAAGCCACCGAGCATCAGGAAGCCGCATCGGAACCATCAGGTCATCCGCCGTCTGCCTCGAAGCCATCCCATTACAACGCCACCTTGGCAGACATTGGAGCCACCTTAATTGGTACGATCATTATTGCTTTTAACATTGCCCCAACCGATGAAGTGCCCATGCTCGTTGCAGCAGCTTCTCCGCCGTGGTTAATTGCAATCGTGCTGGCATCCCTGCTGATTTCTTATAGCATTGTGTTTTTGGCAGGCTTCACCGCGCAACAGCAACGTATTCAGCAACGGGGGCCGTTTCAGCACCCCATTACTGAAACGTTAGTATCCTACCTCATCTCGTTACTGGCGGCGGCCTTGATGCTATGGTTTTTTCATCGCCTTAGCTTTGCTGACCCGTGGACTTCGTGGTTAGAAAATACGGTGATTTTGGGGCTTCCAGCTACGATTGGTGGGGCAGCAGGACGGTTAGCAGTATGAGCAATATGAAACGATCAGTTTCGCAAGGTCAATTTTCGCGGGGTCAATTTTCTCGATCGTCTCAACGATCGCGTCTTTCAGCCGAAGCCATCACGATCGCCATTTCCTCACTGATTGTGGCGGCTCTGATTGGGCTGATTTTGCTCGTGTGGATAACAAAAGACGATCGACCGCCGATTTTGTCAATCAGCACGCCCGAAGCCGTTCGGCAAGAACAAGGCTATTACTATGTGCCTTTCACGGTGAAAAATGACGGTGGCGGTACGGCGGAATCAGTGCAAGTGATTGGCGAACTGCGCATCAACGGACAAGTAGAGGAACAGGGCGAACAACAAATTGACTTTCTTTCTAGTCGTGAAGAGGAAGAAGGCGCATTTGTCTTTAGCCGTAATCCGGCATTAGGGGATTTGGTTCTCCGTATCGCTAGTTATAAACTTCCGTAGTCAACGTTCGAAGATGAGGAAGGATACTACTTTTCTGCGAGCATTGAGGTGGCCCAGTATCTAGTTAAATGGATCACGTTATAGAAGTCGTAACCTACGGAGAATTACTAGTAGCTCCTTGCCAAAAGAAAAACCCCAGAGTTGCCTCTGGGGCTTGAATCAGGGTGCATCTACCATTCACTTTTACCTATATATGGGCTGATGTCCGGACTTGGTGGAGTGTTTTACATAGTTTTTAAATAACTCATTGCCTTTTCAAAGTTTTCACGGATCAATATTTCTTTACGGTTGTAAAAACAAAACCTATTCTATCTAGTCTACGCAAATGCAAACCGAACCGTTACACTTACCGGCTGCCGTGTATATTGTCGGAGCCGGGCCAGGAGATCCAGAGTTGTTGACGATCAAGGCTCAGAAGCTATTGATGCAGGCAGATGTCATTCTGTTTGCTGATTCCCTCGTGCCGCCACAAATTTTGGATATCGCCCGTCCCAATGCCGAGATTATTCGCACAGCAAACAAAACCCTGGAAGATATGCTGCCACTGATGCTCGATCGAGTGCGATCGAATCGATCGGTAGTGCGGTTGCATTCGGGTGATCCGTGTTTGTATGGTGCCGTACACGAGCAAATGCAAGCCCTAGCAGCCGCAGAAATTCCATTTGAGGTGATTCCAGGAATTAGTGCCTTCCAAGCCGCCGCCGCTACGCTGAAGGTGGAATTGACAGTTCCAGGACTGGTGCAAACCATCATCCTAACGCGCATTAGCGGTCGCACTCAGGTTCCAGAGACCGAAGAACTGGCATCCTTGGCGGCTCATCAAGCTAGCCTCTGCCTGTATCTCAGTGCTCGCCATATAGAAGCTTCGCAAGCCAAGCTGATGCAACATTACTCAGCCGATACCCCCGTGGCGATTTGTTTTCGCTTGGGCTGGCCCGACGAAAAAATTTGGGTTGTGCCGCTGAGTCAGATGTCCGAAGTCACCGAACGAGAACGTCTGATCCGCACTACGCTATATGTCATCAGTCCCGCCTTGGCAACTGTAAATGCTGGGCTTTATCCTGATGGGCGCCGATCGCGACTCTATAGCCCCGATCATTCCCATCTGTTTCGCCCAGATAGGGGATAAGGAAGGGATGAAGGAAGAAGGATGGGGGGTGGGCAAAAGGTAAAAGGTAAAAGGCAACTCCTCATCCCCACTCTCCACTCGCCCTACTGTGCCACCCTCAAATCGGTGTAGGAGCGCGATCGTTTTTCCTTCGTGACCACAGCAATGGCTACTCCAATCAAAGCTCCAAACACAGCGGCAGACCCCAGATCTTTCTCTAGATCATAAAAGTAATTGCGAACTGGCTCTCCAGATGGTGTCTTGATTAGCTCTGGCGCAGACACTAGTTGCCAAGTCATTTGCTGAGGTGGCACTTGAGCTTGCAACTCCTCGCGTTGGTCAAAATATTGCTGCAAAATTTTCGTCTCGGCTTGCAGTTGTTGACGCAAGTCGCCATACTGCCGCAGCACCGTTGCCAGTTCTTGCTTGCGTTGCGTCACGGACTTCTGGGCTTCAGCGATGGTTTGCTGCCGCATTTCCATCAGGTTGATCTGATGCACGGTGCTGATGGACTGTTGCAGCAATTTCAACAGTTCTGGCTCTTGAAACACCGGATCTTGTAAATTCGACGCTGGATTAGTCACGTAGCGCTCTAAGGTGTTGACCATTTCTTGCCCTAGTTGGGCGGCTACGGTTTGATGTTGTGCTCGCAGCGATCGCAACGCCTCATCTTCTGCTTGATAGCTGCTTAATGCCGTCACAATTTGCCGATCTAACTCGCGAAACTGTTTCAGCAGGGCTTGATACTGCCCATCGCGATCAAGAATTGCTTGAGCAATCGACTCATCAGGCTGCAAGGCCATTCGCATCTGCAACTCTTCATAATCACGCCGTGCGTTAGCTAACTTGCCCGATAACTCGGCTTCTTGCTTGGCAATTTCGGCCGATCGGGCAGAAAATAGCCGAACTTGCATCTCTAGATTCTTTAATCCATGCTGCTGATGAAAGCGCTGGATTTGATCACGCAGTTCACTCACCCGCTGTTGTGCTTGAGGAATTTGCGCGTCGATAAATTTTAAGCCCTGGCAAGCACTGTCACGACAGCTTTCGTTGTTGTAGTCTACATAGGTTTTGGCCAATTGTTCTAAAACAAGCTGAACGCGCTGCGAGTCGGTATCGCGATAGCGGACTTCCAAGTGGCGATCGCCCTTTACCGTGATATCCAGGTTTTCACTGAAACGTTGGAAATCGAGATCAGGGTGTTCGGCTTGTAGCTGTTCAATGATGGGGTCAAGCAGACGCGGGCTTTCCAAAATTCGAATCTGCGTCTCGGAAATCCGTTGATTGGTGTCATCAATTTGCGGAGTGGCAGCCACACCATCTTGGGGTGCCTGGGTTTGCACCACTAGTTGAAACGTGCCTTCATATTCTGGAACGCGATTGGCAACTTGTCCGGCTGTTCCGGCTGTGACGGCAATTGTTACCCCTGCTGCAATGCCCACTTGTCGAGGAATGGCAAACGATCGAGTGGTTGATTGCACGTTGCCCGGGTTCTGGTCCGGGTTCTGATTGTTGATGGGCACAGCGTCCTCAACCGAGGCTTGACTAACCGCAACAATTGAAGTATCCGAGCAAGACTGAGCCACATCGACCAGATGTGCTGAAGGAAGAGAAAGTTGGGAGGAAGATGTGGGGACACTAGCAACAACCAAGGTTTCTGGCTCGGCTTCTGGTTTGGCTTCTGGCTCGGTCTCAGGAGTTGATTCCAGCTTTACTTCGTTTAAAGGTTGTGGTGTGTCAATCAGCCCTGTGTCAGGCTGTTGACGCTTGGATGCGGTCAGGGCAACCGCCTCGGCTTCCATTGCCCACAACATTTGGTCGATCGCCTCAAGCGATTGGATGAGTTGAAGATCAGAGAGAGTGGGTTCAACCTCTGCCAAACGCAGCATGATATCAATTTCGCTGAAAGCCGCTGCCATTTGCGCATCCGAGATCAAAGAATCAACTTCGATGGATTGCAAAATTCGATCGGCTTGATCGAGCAATTTCACCAATTCCGGAATATCCGAGAGAGAAACATCAAATATCGGACACAGATTAGAATCCGTCGGAGAAGATGCCACTGATCTACGATGACGCAGTAAAACGGTCAATAGCTTTGTCTGATTAATCTTCATGATTAAACTTCCTCCAACTGGACGCTAAGCAGGTATACTGTGTCCCCTGATCCAGGATTACCGAAATCGCCCCCCTGATCCGGAAATTTCGTAATGAGGGTAGACTCTGGAAACCGACGGGAAGCAGATGCGCCATCTAACGTTAATGAGTCGGTAGCGCAAAGACTCGTTGTAAAATTTCTAACCTTGAATCACTTGGGGGTGAAGTGGAAACAGAGGAAGCCGTGCAAGTTGCTGGCGATCGGCTTCAGCAAGTGGGTTTGATGCCGCGTCAGGAGAAACCACAGGAAAAGCGGCTCGTGAATTCCAAGTTCGGGGATCTGTCTGCGCTAGTACAGCTAGCCATGACAAAAAGAGCTTGCAACAAACTAGCCTCAAGCTCTCTTCCGATTGGTGTTTTTTGCACTTGTGTTTTGCAATGATAGCAGTGCGAAGTCAGGTGAGGGAGGGTTATCATGTCACCCTATTCAGTTAAAATTTCCATCACCTGATACTGTCCTACTTTATTCCATGCTTCTATCGCTGAATCGATTCTTCCGAAGTTTGTAGAGCAAGCTGTTGCTCGTAGGTAGGCATTTGTCCAGAAATGAGTCGTTGCCAATAATCTTTCAGATCGGCCGCCACCTCGTTAGAAAGGATGTAACAGCCAAGCAGATTGGGGAATGCCATGCCCAGCAGCAACAGGTCGCTAAAGTCAATAATCAGCGATAGGCTCGCCAAACATCCCAAAAAAGTGAATACCACATAGATAATCTTGAAGACGATCGTGCTGCGTTCTCCAAACAAATAGCCCCAAGCCTGTACGCCATAATAGCTCCAGGAAATGATCGTCGAGAAGGCAAACAAACAAACAGCAATACTCAGAATCACAGGAAACCAACCAATTACATCGGCGAACGCACTGGAGGTCATTTGCACACCGCTTAACTCTTCTCCAGTGTTTTGGTAGGCTCCTGTTAACACAATCACGATCGCCGTCATATTACAAATCACGATTGTGTCAATAAAAGGTTCTAAAAGTGCCACAATGCCTTCGCGAATAGGTTCATCAGTACGAGCCGCTGAGTGAGCAATGGCGGCTGAGCCAATTCCGGCTTCATTGGAGAACGAACTGCGGCGAATGCCCTGCACCATGACGCCAATAATCCCGCCCCCTACTGCGGTTGGAGCAAAGGCTTCTCGAAAGATAGTAGCGATCGCACCGGGAACTTGCGGTAGATTTGCCAAAAACACAATCAAGCAGGCAGCGATGTAAATAACCGCCATCGCAGGAACTAATTTCTCGGCAACAGCCCCAATGCGACGAATTCCGCCGATGATGACAACTCCCGCTAAGAGGGCAAGCACAATGCCAAATAACCAAGCTGGTAGCCCAGGGAAAAGACCAGAAATGGCAGAATAGGCCTGATTGGCCTGAAACATGTTGGCTCCGCCCAACGATCCACCCAGCGTCAAGATACAAAACAGCACCGCCAAGCCTTGCCCCAAAGGCCGCATTCCTCGTTGCGATAGACCACTCGTGAGGTAATACATGGGGCCACCCAACACCGTGCCGTCTGCTAACACACGGCGATACTTCAGCCCCAGCGTACATTCCACAAACTTACTGACCATGCCAAATAGCCCGGCCATCGTCAGCCAGAACATTGCTCCTGGCCCACCCAATTGAATCGCTACGGCTACCCCAGCAATGTTGCCCAAGCCAACCGTCCCAGATAAAGCCGTCGCCAACGCTTGGAAGTGGGATACCTCGCCATCGTCGTGGGGGTCATCATACTTGCCCCGTACGACATCGATCGCATGTTTGAAGCCGCGAAAATTGATGAAACCCATGCGAATCGTGAAGAAAACGGCCGCCACAAACAACCACAACACGATGAAGGGGAAACCATTCTCCCCACCAATGGGAAAGAACAGAATGGTGGCCAAAAAGTTGACAATGGGTTCAATGATAGCGTTGGCGATATTGCCACCCGGTTCTGCCTCCTGAGCCACAGCGCTTGGAGCAAAGATCATCATCAGCCCAATTAAAATCGGTATGGCATACCAGGTTTTGTGCTGCCAAGTGGTAGTGTCTAGCCGATGGTGCAGGCGGTTGATAATCAATCCAGCCTGAGTTTCAACGTTGATTTTTTGTCTCTTCATAACCACAACGATCGGGTATAATCTGCACTCAATTTGATAGTTACTAATCCAGCTTGTTGTCGGCGAAGTACAGCCAATTATGGAAACGTACCAGTGTAATTGGGACAGTGAGCTAGTTTGTAAAAAAACGCAAAAATCCCCACGCTTTCATCCAATACCACTTCTCGTGGATCAATTTTTGTTAAGTTAAACACGCTTACAACAAACAGTTCCTTCTTTCAACCGCAGGATCGATTCATCCCGATGACACAATCTCTCCCGAGAGAGTTGCATCTTAATCAATAGCTTTGATTTGAGGCAGTTTCTGAATTTTAACTTTGTCCTTCAACTGTCTTGATCTCTAGTGGAATACTCGAACGCGGACATAAGCGTACCTCTGGTTGTAAAGCAATTCATTGCCGCAACTAGCCGACCAAGACTCTGCAAAATGACTTGATTTAAGATTTTTATTAATTTAATTTGGCACAGAGAATGATAATTCTAGGTGATTTAATCTACGACATTCGATCGCTAGCGTTGCAATATGGAACGTTTTACCTTGTGTGAACCCGTACTGTAGCGAAACTAACAGCCAGTTTGGCGAAAACACTGCTGATAGTTAAAGTAAACAATTCATTGATATTAGAACAGTCAACTTAATCGTCAGGTGAAACAGAATGAGCCTATTTTCAACCGATCGCATTTTAGTGCCTATTGACTTCTCCGATGGAGCCTTTACGGCCTTGTCCCAAGCCATCGATTTTGTTGGCGACCCAGCCCGCGTGTATGCCTTGCATGTTTTGCAACCTCTAGAACCAACTGATCCGGCGGTTATCTGGCAAACGCTGGACGATCAGACCCGCAAGCAACATGTTGAGAAAGCTTTTTTTGAACGGTGTAGCGACGCTAAGTATCAAGGGCTACATTTTGATGTGGCGATCGGCAACCCCAGTTCTGAAATTGTTGACTATGCCAAACAACACAACATCGATTTGATTGTGGTATCGCCGCATGGTCGTACAGGCCCGCTGGGGCGGTTTTTGCTGGGGTCGGTAGCGGAACGGGTTGTTCGTCATGCCCACTGTCCGGTGTTGGTAGTGCGTAGGTAAACCTATCCTATGCACCAAAGCTGACCTCTTCAACCTTAAACCCGACAAAAAAAGTCGGGTATGTTTGCGGTGTTTTGCGGCCCATGCTACGATGCTCGGCAATGGTTAAAAGGCTATGCGCTGTTATTGCGCGAATTGATTCGTGGTTTAGCACGCTGTGACTGAGTATTCGCTAGCTATTTGCTGTGTTGATGCTGTTGAGAAAAGGTATCTAGGACGATCTCATGACCCAGGCAATCCCAACTTCAACTTCGACCTCTACTGCCGCCACCTTCACGGCTCTTAAATGTAAAGAATGTGGGGCTGAATACGAACCCAAAGCAATGCATGTTTGCGAATTTTGCTTTGGGCCGCTGGAAGTCACCTATGATTACAGCGCTTTGGCTCGAACGGTAACTCGCCGTAGCATCGAGGCTGGGCCAAAGTCTATCTGGCGCTACCGTTCTTTTCTGCCAGTTGCCAGTGAAACACCGATTGATGTCGGGACGGGCATGACACCCCTCTTGAAGGCTAACCGCTTGGCACGTCGCCTGGGTCTCAAGCAGTTGTTCATCAAGAATGATGCCGTTAACATGCCCACTCTCAGCTTCAAAGATCGGGTGGTATCAGTAGCCCTCACCCGTGCGCGTGAACTGGGCTTCACCACAGTGTCTTGCGCTAGTACTGGAAATTTGGCAAATTCTACGGCTGCGATCGCGGCTCATGCCGGGTTAGACTGCTGTGTGTTTATTCCCTCGGATCTCGAAGCGGGCAAGATCTTAGGAACGCTGATTTATGGCCCAACGGTGATGGCAGTGCAAGGCAATTACGATCAGGTGAATCGCCTCTGTTCGGAAGTGGCCAACACGCATGGCTGGGGCTTTGTCAACATCAACTTGCGTCCGTACTACTCGGAAGGTTCAAAAACCTTGGGGTATGAGGTAATTGAGCAACTAGGCTGGCAACTGCCCGATCACATTGTCGCTCCTTTGGCTTCTGGTTCTCTCTTCACCAAGATCTATAAAGGGTTTCAAGAATTTACTCAGGTTGGCTTAGTCGAAGGCAAGTCGGTACGCTTCAGTGGGGCCCAAGCCGACGGCTGCTCTCCGATTGCTCAAGCCTTCAAGGAAGGGCGCGATTTCATCAATCCAGTCAAGCCCAGCACCATTGCCAAGTCGATCGCCATTGGCAACCCCGCCGATGGAGTGTATGCCGTAGATATTGCTCGCAAGACCAACGGCAACATCGAATCAGTCACCGATCAAGAGATCATCGATGGCATCAAGCTGCTAGCCGAAACCGAAGGCATCTTTACCGAAACAGCAGGGGGCACAACAATTGCCGTCCTGAAGAAACTGGTAGAAGCGGGCAAAATTGACCCAGATGAAACCACCGTTGCCTATATCACAGGAAATGGACTCAAGACCCAAGAAGCGGTACAAGGCTATATTGGCGAACCATTGACAATCGAACCCAAACTCGACAGCTTTGAGCGGGCCCTAGAGCGCTCTCGCACCCTCGATCGATTGGAATGGCAACAAGTACTAGTTTAAAGACTGTAGCCATTAATCTAGAGCCATTTGTCTTCTTCTTTCTCCTTCCTGCTTGGTTCTCTTGATTCACCCTTCATTACGTTTACCGTTCAAGCTATGTCTGTTAAAGTTCTAATTCCTACACCTCTGCAAAAATTTACCCGCGACCAAGCCACGATTGAATGTGAGGGCAGCAACATCACTGAGTTGCTAGATTCGCTTGAGCAGGATTTTCCTGGTATCAAGGCTCGTTTGTGCGACGATCAAGGTGAACTGCGTCGTTTCATTAATTTCTACGTCAATAGCGAAGATATTCGCTTCTTAGATGGTAAGAATACTCAACTCAACGCTGGTGATGAAGTCAGCATTGTGCCAGCAGTTGCAGGTGGTTAATCCGCTGAAACTCTGCGAATTATTTCAGAGCATAATCAGCTTGATACTCAACTAACTCAATTTCATTACCGTCTGGATCATTTACATAAATCCGAAACTTGGTCTCTGGAGATGACATTGTATAGTACTCAATGTTGTTCGCCTCTAGAGACATTTTCATCTTTTCGCCATTCTCAATGACGAGACCGACATGATTGATGCCAATTTCCCGATAGGGTTGGCGTTCCCGCTTCATCGCGGGTTGATGATTGAGCGCTAGATAAAACTGCTGATTGCCTAAATGTATCCAACGATCGCCCTGCCATTCTCCTTCTGCCCGCACAAACCAGTCTGGAAACAAAGTCTGGTAAAACGTTTTAGAGGCGTCAATATCGTGACAGGATAAATTAATATGTTCAAACCGCTGAAAATTCATAACGCTTCTCCTATATGAGGTCAATAGGATTAATAGCTAAATCGTACTCGTTATGAATATGAGTTGTCTATCAGCATTCTTACCTACTGTTATTCAAGCTTGTTAATATTCAAACGACGAACTCCGCTGCCTCGTCTGCGAAAAAGGCTCGTGCGTCACCATTGCTTAGCACGAGACCTGGTAATTTGAACGATTAGCTGAACGTATTGTTTGCTGTTATCGTGAACGTTCTCAGCGCCGCTTTTTCAGCTTCGGTTGACCTTGAGTATTAATGTCTAGTTCCTCGCGCCGAATGGTTTCTTCGGCACTTACAGTGTCTCGATCGACTTCTTTACGAATCTGGACTTCTTCACTTACAACCGCTTCTTTGCGAATATCAGGGGTTTCTTCATAGACTTCCATGCGGGCAACTTCGCCTTCTCGGAAATCTACTTGACTAGCATCAACCGCCTGGTGGTTGGTTGGCTGAGTCCGCTCAATCACAACCCGCTCTTTCTCAATCGGAACCGAGACATGGGTAGTTTCGGTTTCAACCCGCTTGCCGATCACTGCCTCACCTGTTTTTTGCCGCTGCTTGTTAGCAACTAGGCGTTCCTCATACAGCTTCAAGGACTGGCGGTTCTGATCGCTTAGGTTATACAAATCCGGATCGCGATCGTAATCATAGGTATCGCGATCATAAGCAGGATCTGAGGAAGTTGAAGGCGCAGTGGACCGATAAACATTCCGCACGTGCTCTTCGTGTTCGTAGTCAATCTTGTCTAGATCATCAAAGTCTGGCAAAGATTCAACTTGGTGCTTAGTCAAACCTTTAGCATAAATGCGGCGCTCGTGAGTATTGATATCGGCTCGCCCAACAGGCAACAAAACCTTTTTCCCAAAGATCCAGAAGCCTGTATCGACTACAAAGTAGCGAAAGCTACCATTCCGATCATCCACGAGAATGTCGTAAACAGAGCCAACCTTGTCGATTTCCCGTTCATCATTGCTTTGAGCATAGACGTCATAGTTTTTGATGTCATCATTATCGGTAGCATTATGACGGTAATCCGAATAGAAATCTCCAAGTTTTAGAAGTGGCATATTGAGTACTCCTCCTTCTTGCTTTGTGGCTTTCGAGTTCCATTTTTCAAGGTTTTCGGAGTTTGTCCCATCTGTCTGTAGTTCGAATCTAGTAGATTTAACTGGGGCCCTTAAGCAATACTTACAGATAGGCGTTAGTTAGAAATACTTGGTTCAATCTGAATTGCCGATCGTTGTGTTCATTGCGGATAAACAGGAGGAAATCGGTAGTGTTGTCTATCACAAAATCGCTAAACGATCGGCGTCTAGCTTTGAAATTTATGATGGACTAGAGATAGATTTCAATCAATAAATTGAGATATTTATAATTCTCAATTTGAAGATTTTGAAGATTCGCACTTTGAGTAAGAATCAATGAACCTCATTGAATACCTATCATTAAGCACAATATTCTAATTTCGCTTTAATTTTATGCAGCTGTAGTTTTGTCTCTGCTATCGTTCAGCCTTGACGCATAGACAATCGTTGCTTCCATATCAGCCGGATTTGCTACGATCGTTGGCGTAGACAGTCTAACAAGATGGAGCAATACGGATGTTCCTTGATGAACTAGCGCCAGTTTTTAAAGAACTGACAGGAAATCCTGTAGCATTTCTGGGTGGATTTGTGTCTGGATTACTGCGGCTTAATCTAGCCGAAGACCCTGTGAAATCCTGGCTTGATCAACAAGCAGGGGGATCTTCTTACACGCCAACTTCTATCAGCAGCAACGGCAATGGTCCTCAAACGATTTCGATCGAGTAGTGCTGTGGCTAAGTGTTAAAATCTGCTTCAATCTTTTACCTAAACCTAATTCTCTATCTGGTTGTACCGTACACTGACCCCTCCCAACCTCCCGTTGGCAAGGGGAGGAGCCGCCAGCGGCAGGGTAAATGTGATGCCGCATGACAAAGGAAAGTATAACCTACTAAACTCGTTAGAGCCTCTAATCGCGAATTAGTGGCTCTTTTTAGGCAATTCATCTATACCAATAAAGCCAAACCCAATCAATCCGCTGTGTCTGGTTGACTACCCACTAAGCTGGCCAACCAGCGTTCTACTTGCGCTCGCAACCGCACCGACGGATTCTTTTGAAAAGTGCTAGATTCGGGCAGTAGAGCTAAGGCACGCCGATAATCGGCAACAGCACAGTTCCAATCGCCCTGTAGGTGATGAGTACGACCGCGTTCTGCGTAAATGTGTCCTTCCAATTTGCCCAGACACAGAGCCAGTTCTAGGCTCTCGATCGCCCGATCATACATTTCTAGCTCACGAAAGGTAATGGCTTGATTAATCCAAGCGCGACTATTGACTGGGTTCAAGTCAAGCGCCACATCATAATCAAGAATGGCTTCCAAAAACTGACCTTGAGCGGCATAGTAATTGGCACGATTGTTATAGGCACTGTCCAAGCGGGGGTTCAGTTCGATCGCCCGGTTATAGTCTGCAAGGGCCGCATCCGCTTGACCATTTTGGAAATACACTAATCCACGGTTGCTGTAATCGTTAGCACTGGTGGGATTACAGTCAATGAGATGGCTGAACAAAACGATGGCTTCAGTGTGATTCCCTTGCTGGGCTTCCGTCAGGGCTTGCTGCCGCAACAAAGCCCGCTGCTTAGCTGAGCTTAAACTCGACTGCACTGGGGGCTGGTGTGTGGAAGGTTTAGCAGGCTTAGCGGCTTCTCCTAATCTTGCTTGCCAATGCTTTTGAACACAACCGATAGTGCTGCACGCCTTAGCCACGGCTGGCTTGAGGAAGCGGCTATTGAGACCGATGCGACGAGTTTGACTAGCGAAAGAGTATGTATTCATGCTGTCCTCACGGTGTGTACAGCCCAACAGAATTTTCGATGCTATGGCGCCTCGATATCTAGTGTCTGGCTTTTCGTCTAACGAAACATCCTTCTGTATGTCACTTAATAGGGCGTCTGACGAGGAAGTGTAAGGTTGAAAGTACGGAAATAGAAATCAGGGTGCTAAGGGACTTCAGGAAGCGAGGAAATCGTGTTTAGGTTGAATCATGGCGGTTCCACCCCTGGATTACATCTGGCTATTATCAGTAGTATTGCGGAAAAACTTCAGTCAATTCGTGAAATTTTCCGGAGGCTAAAGGGAAGAATTTATAAAACTGTGATGAACTTTGAAGCGGTATGAATTGACAAGTGCCTCATTTATACTCTTCGAGGTCTAAGGGCGATCGATTCGGAGAGTTCGTTTAAAGTCACTACGAATCAACACTGGCAAAGTCAAGAGGCATCAGGCAATACGGTCTACCGAAGGACATTGAACTACCGGGAGCACCACTGTACCGCTTTAAAAATTGGTCTCAAAAACGAAAAGTTGGTTTCAAAAACGCAGCTTTTTGGTCTGGTAACTCTAGGTGGAACTGATCACTGCAACCCGAAGATAAAATTTTGACCACTGAACGTGAAACCCTTGAAGCTCACATTGGCAAGTGGCATCAAGCCGAAGAAGATTCGTCAACTGATTGAGTGTGGTTTTGGCTGCAAGCGTTTATCAAGATCAATGAATCTGCAATAAATCTTTACTTATTCTATCGATTCTGCCCTGTTTTTCAACCCTCAGATGATAAGTGAATCGAAGCAACGGTGACGAAATTCACCAGAATGCTTTATAAGGAGTTGGTAAGAAGCTTTACAAAATGATAAGGTTTACTCTCAGTAACACGTTTTGCAGGTTGGTGCCCTCCCTCGA
The DNA here is from genome assembly GCF_026802175.1 of Thermocoleostomius sinensis A174. Classification (NCBI taxonomy): domain Bacteria; kingdom Bacillati; phylum Cyanobacteriota; class Cyanophyceae; order Oculatellales; family Oculatellaceae; genus Thermocoleostomius; species Thermocoleostomius sinensis. The sequence goes on from NZ_CP113797.1 coordinate 2,433,635, forward strand.
ACGTGTGAACCTGGACGACTAAATGAAGGAGTGTGAAAACGATGTCGGAGGCAGTGAAGCCCCTGACTGTGCCAAAGGAGCTATTGGGCCCACCGGGTGACGTAAACCCTACCCTGTTGATGTTTGTAGCAGCCGTTGTCTTAGTTGCCGTGTCAACATCTGGTCATTGGCTGTGGAACTTTCCAGATTGGTATTGTTTTCTCAGCAATACGATCGCCCTGCATCTGGTAGGGACAGTCATTCACGATGCTTCGCATAATGTGGCCCATCGCGATCGCTTGATGAATTCGCTGTTAGGTCACGGCAGTGCGCTGATGTTAGGTTTTTCCTTCCCGGTTTTTACACGGGTACACATGCAACATCATGCAAATGTAAACGACCCAGACAATGACCCAGATCATTTTGTTTCAACGGGTGGGCCACTCTGGCTAATTGCACCCCGTTTTTTCTATCACGAAGTATTTTTCTTTAAACGCAAATTGTGGCGAAAATACGAGTTATTGGAGTGGCTGTTCGATCGCTCTGTATTTGTGGCGATCGTTTGTTTGGCAATTCATTTTAATTTTTTGGATTACCTGTTTAATTTCTGGTTCTCGCCAGCCTTGGTAGTGGGGTTGGCGCTGGGATTATTTTTTGATTATTTACCTCATCGTCCGTTTCAAGAGCGCAACCGTTGGAAAAACGCTAGGGTGTATCCCAGTCCCATTCTCAACCTGCTGATTATGGGGCAGAATTATCACTTGATCCATCACCTCTGGCCGTCCATTCCTTGGTATAATTACCAACCTGCTTACCGAGCAACTCGTCCCTTACTTGACTCTAAGGGCTGTCATCAGACACTGGGACTGCTTCAGGGCAAAGACTTCTGGAGCTTTTTGTACGATGTGTTTCTTGGCATCCGCTTTCACGGACACACTACTTCTACTCAGGGGTTCACCGACCAAGCGATCGATGAGATGTCAACCGCCGATTCGCCTGAACCTACCTCTAAGTGACAGCGGTCAAGTGTAAATCTGAGGTTCGCAGAGTTTTGTAGGGTGGGCAATGCTCACCTTGCATTGCAGTTGCTCAAATGGTGTGAAGCAGGCAAGACGAACGCAGTAGGTCGATCGGTCAAGGAAAGCTTTCATTCAAACTTATTCAAACTATAAGTGTGGCAAGGCAAGCAAGTCCAGCGCTTCATCACAAATTGCCTGTTGTTTAAGTTGTTGTGTAATTTATTACAAAGTTTAGCTCGTTGCTATACCCAACGTCAAAAGTTGCAACACACCCAAATCCTGCTAAACGCGATTGGTAGTGCAAGCGCTAAGCCGAGATTGTTTAAACGCCAAAGTTTTTGAGACACAGCAAAAAAAGTCCGGACATAATAAAATCGCTATGTAATACACTGTATTGCAACCGTATAATTACGTATTTCCTTATGTCTAGTAAAAAGGTGCATTACTCGACAATGTTTAGCTTGAGTTATTTAAACTGTCTACTGATTTTTTATGCTAGTAAGCACTGAAATTGCCAAAGCTCCCGCGTGTAAGCGTTTGATCAAACTATGGGAGGATCGTTACACCCCCAACTTATTTGCCCTTACTTCAGCGCAAGCCCCCTGGGTCTTTAGTGAATTACTCGAAGCATCGTCTCCTGAAGGTCGAGCGATTACCGTATCTAAATTGCAAGAACCACTGATGAATCTTAGATGTGAGCTTGCTGTTATTCAGGCGAAAATGCTTTATGAGTACATCTCAGATGTGCTGAATTTACGAGAAGCCAGGCAACTCACGGAATGCGCCCTTCAGCTTTACATAAAATTGCTAGAGCTTTACCAGCAACCTACGTCGATCGAGACTCCGGTTTTGAGTGGTCTATATACAGATATCGGCGATACATCCCTTGCAGTTTGGGGAATTCCAGACATTGAAGCACTCGCTACAGCAGTAGAGCCAGCACTGCTACAGCTTCAGAAGCAACATGTGGCGTCGATGGACTGGCGTGCACTCGGCTTCATGACCACTCAGTTAAACTTCACGAACAATTTGCTTCTCCAGAAATTGACACCGATAGAACAAGTGTTAATCACTCCCTACTTCAAGTTTGTAGAAGAACAAGTCGCTATTCCCTGGAAACGAATTTGTGCAGCAGCGGCCAGACATGCAGCAGATTCACCTAGGTTAATTGTGGTAGAGCAAATGTTGCCGGTCTCACTCGATGTTGCTTGGTCAGTCTATCGCTATCTATCTTGCCAATTTCCTAACCATTGCAGTCGTAGAGGAACGCTAAACAATCCGGCTGTGATTCATTCCTGTATTCGAGACCTAGAAATGTTCCAAGCGTATCTGTGGCTCTCTGTCCTAGAAGAAAGCCTTTTATCTGTTAAACAGGAACTCGTTACCTTGTGCGTTATGGTCATGGAAAGCGTCGAGATAGCGGAAGCGTTCTTCATTAAAGCAATCCAACTGTTGATGGACGAAATTCTTAGCCGTGTCAGCTTAGACCAAAAAGATCTCTTACTGCCTTATATCGAAGGAATCCAGCAAGCATTTTATGTCAAGCGTGGACGCTTAGGAATTGTGAGTCAGGAAACCGCTTAGGTTAGACGGACTTTGATACCTTCCCCTCATTTCCCTACTCCTGCTCCTACCCTTGGGCGATGGAGAGTCAGAGAATCACCCCGCGACTCCAGCAACACCCATTCTTCCAGCTCCGAGCTCCGCTGCTAGCAATGGGAAGGGACGTGGAGACCTACTCCTCCGTTTCGACTCCCCTGACCCAAATGGAGCAAAGGGGGTGGAAGATGAGGGGGCAATGAGTTGTCAGTTAATCAGCTTCTCATGCTCTAATGGTCTTAGTCCGCTTCACCTTTGTAACGTGTTTGATGATTTTAGTTGCTGCTTTCAGGAATTAAGGAGGATGCCGCTGTAGTCTTATCATGGTTCAACCAACTAACCGAATGATACAGACGAACTTTGAGCTTAAAAGCGTTAGAGGCAAGCTTTGTGTAAAGACACGTTGCAGCTTATGTAAAGTCTTTTTCGGGGTAAATCAGAGCGATCCGTCGCTCTACTAGAGTAAAAGTAGATACTTCTATTGTTCGCTTCTTTTATCTAGTTCTTACAAGCATTTTTATCGATAGTTCGGGGGATCTGCACGTGGCTGGTTTAGTATCTAGTGCATCACTGGTGCGTAATTTTGCTCAACGTTTTGAAAAGCCGTTTACTGGGCTATTTTTAACGGCTGGTTTATTTGTTACAGTGCATCCTGATGTGCTTCTTGACAGCAAGCTTGTCTCCGATCACACACAACAGCTTTCAATTGCATCCTTTCAATCCGCAACATCAGATGTTGCGGCTGATGACATCATCGCTGATGGGGTGTATCTCTATGGTCAAGCATCAGAGCCAGATCAAATTGGTTCGACTTACCTGATCTTTGAAGTAGATCAAGGTCAAGTCGTGGGGGCATTCTATATGCCATATTCCTCATTTGACTGCTTCTATGGCAATGTGTACACCGATCGCCTAGCGCTGACAGTGATTGACAGCTACGAACGCACCTATCACCCTTACGCCATTGCATTGGAGCCGCAAGATGCTGTGGCCATGGTTGGCAATGACCCGATCGCTCCCATGGGACTCGAAGGCTTCCACCAACTAACTGAACCCAGCGGAAATGACCTGCGATTGCTGTCTATTTGCCAATCAGACGTACAATAAACAGACACACACCAATCAGACGTATCACGCAACGCATGGATGCACTAGTGCTTGAGATAGTTTCCTATGCAGAGGCAGCGTCTGCGGTTCGATTTGTACGACAAGCTGTTTTTCAGCAAGAGCAGCAAATTGATCCAGCCCTTGACTTCGACGGCTTGGATGAACTAGCGCAGCATGTGGTTGCCTACAATAATACAGACCCAATTGGAACAGCCCGGATTCGACCGCTAAACGATCGGTCTGCAAAGCTGGAACGTGTGGCCGTGTTGTCGGCTTATCGAGGACGAGGGGTTGGCAAAGCCTTAACAGAGGCAGCGATCGAATTCCTCAGACAACAGAAATTTGTAGAGATCAGGCTCAATGCCCAACTCCACAGCAAGCTGTTTTATCAAAAATTGGGGTTTGAGCCGCGTGGAGAAGAATTTGAGGAAGCGGGAATCCCTCATATTCAAATGTGGCGAGCATTGCAGTAGGACTTGCTAAAAAATTACATTTCAGCAGCGAACCCTGCCCATTTTTGTAAATGGTAGGCTTTGTATTGTGAAAGTTCAAACTGAGTAAATGTATTTTTAAATACGAAATCTCCCTCTTTAGGATGAGGCTGGTGTCGAGCTATCTATCTAAAAAGAGATAATTGACGAATAAATTTGCTTTCAAATCAATAGTACGATCGGTCTTTACTAAATAGGGATCAAACCAAACTCGGTAGGAATTCACGCTAAAAGCATTTGAAAACGTTCAAAAAACAAGAATTTTTCCGCTAATTCAATGAAAGCGTTAATTATTTTGAAGTCAATACAATTGCAGAAATTTAACAAAAAGTTAGAGTGGGGATCAGCCGTTTGCATGACTGATTTCAAGTAATTATGTAACTGAATATACGCATTTAGGTTAGTTGAAATTCAGGGAACAGTTTGCGATTATAGCAATGAAAGCAAAAGAGTTAGCAACAGTTTTTGTAATCTTGTTTACGGTTTTGTTCGTTTAGTTATGTAACTTAGAAGAAACTCATGAATACTCTTAATGAATGTCCTTGTTGCTCTGAACAACTCCTGCGTCATGCCCGTCATGGCCAGGTATACTGGTTTTGCCGCCACTGCCGTCAAGAAATGCCGAATTTGGTGACAGTAGTTTCATCCAATGACAAAAAAGCTGTTAATTCAAAGCAAGATTTATCCCATTTGTTGAATTTGGTTTAGGACTCCTTGAAGTAGGGTAGTCTGCCATTGTCGCTCCATTACCTCTTATCCATTACCTCTTAATTGTTTGCGTTCAGCACTAGCATGAGCCGGGAGTTTCTCGGCTCAATTGTTTTTGTTAGAATATAAAGCTTTTCAAAGAAAATTTTGCTTGTTGATGAAGCAGCGCTATAAAGTTGCTCAGATCTACGTAGCTGCTGTGGTTCTTGATGAATTTTGATTTATTGCTTTCCAATCCGCTAGCCTATCTCAAAATCTACTTATCGTCTGACAACTTCAATTTAGAAGAACAAGCGAGAGCCGTTGGCAATCTAATTGTGATTGCGTGGACGATCTATATTCTGGATTGGGGGATCGGTAAAGGAGCACTAGCCTGGTCGTTGGGGATTCGTCCCCGCACAGTAGGTGGGCTATTAGGCATTCCTGTGGCTCCATTTTTGCATGGTTTAAGTAAAACCAAAGATGGTGAGCCAGACAATTCGCATATTGTTGGTAACACAATTGCTTTTGCTATTTTGGGTTTGTTTATTGCCCTGCAAGGATTGCGCCTGTTTTATGTTGTAACGATCGGTATTGTTTTGATTAGTAGCTTCGGAACGTGGTTATTTGGCAGAGAAGGTAGCATTCATGCCGGGGCAAGTGGCGTCACCTATGGTTACACTGGCTTTCTGCTTGTGTATGGTTTTATTTCTAGAAATCCACTCGCTATCTTTTTAGGAGCACTGGCTTTTTTAATCAATTTAAGGCGAGGGTGGAGCATCAGCGGAGTTCTGCCAACTGACGCCGGTATATCTTGGGAGATGCATCTGTTCGGCTTCTTAGGTGGAATTTTGATGGCCTACCTCATTACCTACGTCACGCTCAGTTGTTGTTCGCCATAGCTTAATTAGCTGATAACCCTCGATGGACCTCACCTTAAATTCCTCTCCCAGAGAGGAGATGGGACTTTAGAGCCGTTCTCCCTTGCTCTCATGCGTGGGAGTAGAGGTTGGGGGATGGGGGAGCAATGAGTTGTTAGGCAATCAGGTTCGCCATAACTTCAAGGTATTTTTCCGAATAATTACTCTGCTAATAGTGGCGATCGATACAACACCGACTCGGATACGATCGCCAATTGTTCATTCATCCAAATCAGTGAAGCTTGCTGTACAATGCCAGCCTTCAATGTGACAAGGGAGAAATTGCGAATGTATCCAGTCTCAGTTGCTTTGATTCGAGGAACACTAGCGGCATTGAGATAAACCGTTCCCTCCATGTCATCTGTTGCCATCGTGCGTAGTCGTTCTTTTGTATGGCGCAACTGGTGGTGCATATGTCCAAAGGCAACCAGTGGAATCCTTTTCCCAATTTGACGAACCTGTGCGATCGCCGCCGCCAAATCCGGATCGCCATAATCACCACCGATGGGTTTCCAGTCCCTACCACAGGGAGCTTCGGCTGCCTCTCCCAAACCTTTGGGTCCACAATGTCCGATGAAGATTAAGGTATCATGGCTTGCCTGTTCCGCAGCTGCCACAATCCGATCGGTTGATTCCTCAAAGCTGTTGACGCCGTAGCGAGACTGGTAGAAATCGCCATGTTTCCACTCAGACCCACCCCAACTGAACGGCCGCCCTCCAATAACTGACAAGTTCAGTGCTGGGAAATCTAGCTTGGCATAGCCTACGTGGGTCTCGCCTAATAGGTCAAGTTGTCGTTGAACCCAGTCCTCCTGCTGTCGGTCATAGGGGCATTTCTCCCGCCCCCACTCTGTCACAGAATACCAAGCGTCATGGTTACCCAAAATCACTGCTTTAGGTAATGGCATCGCTGCAATCGATTGAACTACTGGAATGGATTCATTACCAAAATCGCCCACCAATAGCACCAGATCAATACCCAACTGTTTTAGACAAAGCTGATCCTCGTTATCCCAAAGATCGTGGACATCTCCAACAATCGCTACTTTAATCAGATCAGACTCCGGCTCAAGCTTCACCGACGACAATAAATCCTCTTCGTAACTGCTCATGCTGATTCTAACCGGCTCTAAACCGTATGCCTAATAGTTCGCTGAGCAAACCCAAAGCCCACACTTGGCCGACACCGTTAAGCATATTGTTAGGCATATCGATCGTGGCTGATATGCATTACTATTTTAAAAACCCTTACTTATGGGTCTACCTTTTCAATGTAATTTCGAATGTCATTAAGATCAATATAGCGATCGGTGGCATTGCGTAATTCACGGGCAATCATACCTTCTGTTGAAACCACCGTAATATGAGTATTTTTCGATCGCAGCAGTTCAATAGCCCGTTCAAAATCGCCATCTCCACTGAATAAGATGACCCGATCATACTGATTGACCGTGTTAAACATGTCTACAACAATTTCTATGTCCAAGTTCGCTTTCTGGGAGATCCGCCCAGAACTGTCATCATAGTATTCTTTCAGAATTTTGTGACGAACAGTATATCCCAAGCTGATCAGTGCATCTCTGAAGCCACGCTGATCTTGTGGATCTTTCAAGCCAGTATACCAAAACGCATTCACAAGCGATACGGTTGGATCACTAGTGAAGTACTCTAACACCTTTCTTGGATCAAAGAACCAACCGTTTTTTTGTTGAGCGTAGAACATATTGTTCCCGTCTACGAAAATAGAAAGACGGTTCATAGACGACGACATAGAAACTGACCTAGAGTTTTTGGCAGGAAAGTCGATTAGTCCACTCAAGTTTGACACCTTCCTCCTAACAAATATGAATAAGGACAAGAATTAAACGTCTAAATTTATAATCAAATTGAAGCCTATTACGCGCAGAACAAATAGCGGTGCTTATTAGATTTTATAAGAGCGCTATTGAACAGAGTTGTTATTAGATACTAAGATTCAAAGCTAACCATAGCATTAATTGCAAGCTAGGCGATTCAGCCTTTTGGGAGAAAACTAAACACTTTGAGCTAGTAACTAACCCTGAAAAATTAGGGCGTAAAAACAATCTTACCAATAGGATACAATCGTTTTTTAGGCGATGGCGGTGGTGACAACTGCTCAGGCTCAGCGCTACTGATTTAAGGCTAGATTTAAGGCTAGCTCAAAGATATAGTAGTTTAGCCGATAGAACTAAAAAGGAGTGAATTGATAGATACCAACATGCTCCAAATTTCAGGGGTTAACTATCAGCTTCAGTATTCTATAGAAAAATGTGAGCAATAAAATTCAACCAGGTAGCCACGTCAACTTAAAAGAACGAATCAGATAGTTATCCGCTCAATAACAACATAGGCATTGAGATGCTTGTCACAACAAACTGACTTGAGATATTACGAAATTATAAACATTTGACTAGATATTCCATCTACCTTGTTGTAGATCCAGGTTGCTGAAGATTAGGATTCCGATCGATAGGAGCACCAATCACTCCAGCTTCCAACATACAGTTGGCTATGAGAAATACCAGCCATTTCTAAAGACAGCACATTCACACAAGCTGTAACCCCAGAACCGCAATAAACGATGCGTTCCTCATGCTGGGGAAGCGTTGCCCATCGCTGCTGCTGCTCCAAAACTGACCGCGCATAGCCTTGGGCATCGGTTACATCTTGCCAGGGATAATTGAGCGCACCGGGAATATGACCCGCGATCGGATCAATGGGTTCCCATTCTCCTCGATAGCGTTCGCCTTCTCGGGAATCGATTAAGACAACCGAAGGCAGATCTTTACGCTGCCTGACGGTCTCAATATCCACGACTCGATCGAGTCGCAGCCGAGGCACAAAATGCCCCGATCGCCATGGAGGTATTACAGTACTGAGTGCATAACCCGCTTGCTGCCAAGCTGACAGTCCTCCATCCAAAACAGCAACGTGGTCATGTCCCATATAGCGCAATAGCCACCATAATCGAGATGCAAAAGCAAAGCGAGAGTCGTCATACACCACGACCCAACTAGGCTCTTGTCCATTACCTGAATAAATACCAAAGCAGCTTAATTTTTTTGCTAGTTCGTTCGGATCGGGTAGAGGATGGCGTCCACCGTGCTGGTGTACTGGCCCTGATAAATCCTGATTTAAATCCAGGAAATAAGCACCGGGAATATGACCTGTCTCATATTGCTGGCGTCCTTGTTGAGGAGCAGCTAAATTAAAGCGACAGTCAATTACAACCAGCCGAGGATCACTGAGGTTGTTGTGCAGCCACGCCACAGGAACGATGTAACATTCACCTCTAGCCATAGCGCTGCTGAACAGCGTTCCATCTAACTCCATGTTGACCTAACCATCCCCTAGGGCGTAACTCATACCCTTAGGCTAAAGCGCTAGCGTTTAGAGAATTTATTTATACGCTTCCATCCATATTCTACGCATTTATTCGCGATAAGGCTATGGGTTGGACAAGATTGAGATATGAGATTAGTGTGCAAGAATAGTACTATTCTTGGCAGTCTGGCGATCGAAGCAACGCTAACCGTCGTTACTGCCGATCAATGGCCGTGCCTACTCCGCTGCCCGCTCACCCGCATCAAAGTACTCTATCCACCGAGACTTTATCTATCAAGAAGGATAAAAACTCGGCTAGGCGGCTCATTCTCTTCACTCACTGCAAGATTATCGTAAAGTAGTTTCTTCTAGACAATAATCTCCGTGAAATACCGGATCTCTGCCAGGATTCAATTCTCCATACTGATGACGTAACCCTTCCGTTCAGTATCAATCCCCCGACGTTGGGGAATTTAGGGAGCGGTTCGGGTTGAAATTGGCACTGTTAAACCATCGTCTTAGAATCATTTAGGATCATTATTATTTGTTATTACTCGTTCGTTTCTCCACACTGCTTTGTGGAGTTCAGGAACTGTTGGATGGCTGTATGACTAGGAGATCTATCATCACTCTACTCTGAAGTAGGTACGTTTGCGGACTCAAGCGAGCATTTTCCTGTGAACTGTTTCGATTCCGAAAGACCCAAAATTTTGGTGGTGGATGATCATCCTTCTAGTCGGATGACAGCCGTGGCGCTTTTATCAGTGGAAGGATATGAAGTGCTGGAAGCAGATAGCGGTCAGGTGGCTTTAGAGCGTGTGAGTGAAATGGCTCCTGATTTAATTCTGCTAGATGTGATGATGCCGGGCATGGATGGCTACGAAGTTTGTCGGCGTTTAAAGCAAGAAGAGTTGACTCGGTTAATTCCTATTGTGTTTGTCACGGCCCTCAACGATCGTCGGGCCCGTCTATATGGAATTGAGGTGGGTGGGGATGATTTTCTCTCGAAACCATTTGATCAATTAGAGTTATCAGCGCGAGTCCGATCGCTGATTCGGCAAAAGCGGCTGAATGAAGACTTAGACCATGCCAGTAAGGTATTATTTTCTATTGCTCGTACGGTTGAACGTCGCGATCCGAATACAGGGGATCACTGTGAACGGTTGGTGGTGTTAGGCAAGGCTTTTGGCGAATACATGAAACTGTCGCGGCTGGAAGTGCGCGATCTGATTTGGGGTGGCTATTTGCATGACATTGGTAAGGTGGGAATTCCTGATGCCGTGTTATTAAAAACAGGTAAGTTGTCGCCCGACGAGTGGCAAATTATGCAACAACATGTATTGATTGGTGAACAGATCTGTCAACCCCTGCGCACGATGCGAGGCGTGATTCCCATCATTCGACACCATCACGAACGCTGGGATGGCACTGGCTATCCTGATGGCTTAGTGGGCAATGAAATTCCGCTGCTCGCGCAAATTTTTCAATTAGTTGATATTTATGATGCTCTGACGCACGAACGTCCCTATAAACGCGCCTATAGCCCCAAAGAATCTCTCGATCTAATGGTTCAAGAGACTGAAAAGGGCTGGCGCAATCCAAACTTGATGGAAAAATTTGCGGAGTTTATTGCAACCCAACAGGTAGCAGCTTAGGCCAAGTAATGAAGGGCTTGAACAAAAGTTCGGAAGAAAACGATCGGAAAGGGGACATAAGCGCGATATACTGCGTGGGTGAAAAAGTGCAGGCTAGAGTAAAGTCATGGTAGCGGTAGCAATTTTGGCAGCAGGACGAGGAACGCGCATGAAGTCTCGGTTGCCCAAGGTGTTGCATCCCTTAGGCGGGCGATCGCTACTGGAACGAGTGTTGGGATGTACAACAGGAATTCAACCCACTCGACGGCTGGTGATTGTGGGATATGCAGGCGAGACTGTGAAACAAGCGATGACCCACATTCCCGGTCTAGAATTTGTGGATCAGCCGGAACAGCTTGGAACCGGTCATGCCGTACAGCAGTTATTGCCACATTTACAGGATTTCTCTGACGATCTCTTGGTTCTCAACGGCGATGTTCCCCTGTTGCGCCCCGAAACTTTAACAGCACTGTTAGAAACCCATCAAGCGAATCAAAATGCAGCCACTATCCTCACAGCCCAACTGCCCGATGCCAAGGGTTATGGTCGGGTGTTTTGTGACGGGCAAAATGTGGTGACGCAAATCATTGAAGATCGAGATTGCACACCGGCACAACGACAGAATCGTCGGGTCAATGCTGGCATTTATTGCTTCCGCTGGGCAGCTTTGGCTGAAGTGTTGCCGAAATTGCAAGCTGATAACGATCAAAAAGAGTACTACCTCACTGATGCTGTCAACTTTTTAGATCCAGTGATGGCTGTTGATGTGCAAGATTATCAAGAAATTTTAGGCATTAACGATCGCAAACAACTAGCTACCGCTTACGACATTTTACAAACGCGGCTTAAAGATGACTATATGGCTGCTGGGGTGACGCTAATTGATCCCGATACAATTACCATCGACGATACCGTTCAATTAGAGTCAGATGTGATTATTGAGCCACAAACCCATCTACGTGGCCAAACCATCGTGCGATCGGGCAGTCGCATTGGCCCAGGCAGCCTCATTGAAAACAGCGAAATTGGCGAAAATACCACCGTGCTCTATTCCGTCATCAGCGATAGTGTAGTACAAGCGGGTTCCCGCATTGGTCCCTATGCGCATTTACGGGGACAGGTGCAAGTCGGTGAGGGCTGCCGCATTGGCAATTTTGTAGAACTCAAGAATTCAACATTGGGCGCACACACAAATGCAGCGCATCTTTCGTATATTGGAGATGCAACCTTGGGCAACCGCGTCAATATTGGTGCTGGAACGATTACAGCTAATTATGATGGTGTGCGCAAGCATCGAACTGAGATTGGCGATCGGTGTAAGACTGGCTCAAATAGTGTACTAGTTGCCCCCATTACTCTGGGAGCCGATGTCACCGTTGCGGCCGGTTCAACGGTTGTCGATGATGTTCCTGCTGATTGTTTAGTGGTTGCTCGGGCCCGGCAAGTGGTAAAACCTGGTTGGCGAATGAAATCTCAAGCGAGTTCAACTTCTAGTTCCGCCTCTAGTTCAATCCAGCCTAGTTCCGCTGTGTCTCCAGCCAATCCATCAGTCGATCTACCACCTGACACTTGAAAACCAATCCCCCTTCGCGTGTTCTTTACAAGTGCAGCCTCATTCACGTCAGCCTCTTGCTCCCGATTTCCTCATCCGATCGGGTCGTTTTTGCAACATTTGGTGTAGGTTCTTTCGTCATCACCAATAGATTAGAACAGGCTTACCATAGAAGTAGGCAGCCACCCAATGTCATTCCCTGGGTATGCTCGGCCGTAGACCGCCACTGTTACCCGTTTACTCGTCACCATTGCGCACTCAACGCGTTGACCGTCATGCATTGCACTCAGCTTGTTGAACAAGAACGGAACAGCAACCTGTCCTGACGGGAACTTGTTTTGCAGGGTGTTAATCTACCGATCGCTGGCTTCAATCCACTCATTGACCCATACCGGATAGATCGTGGGATTTTCCTAGTGCTACCCTTTGAATTCGTCGTCATTGGCAAACCAGTTTCTCACCAAACTAAAGATCGTAAACGAGTGCAAGCCTGGAAAGAGATAGTACGCCAGGCTGCACAAGCTTGCTGGGCCGGCCGCCCCCCTCTAGGAGAACCTTTGAGAGTTGTGATTACCCACTATTACGAGGTGCCATCGGGGGAAGAATCAGGAGTTCCTGATAGTGATAATATAGTAAAACCAGTCCGGGATGCGCTCAATGGTGTCATTTATGTAGATGACTACCAGATCACAGACTTTGTTAGCCGCAGACGCAATCTTAACGATTCCTTCAGAGTGAGGGGAATGTCTACCGTTTTAGCAGAGGGATTCTGCAAGGGCGAAGAATTTTTGCATATTAAAATAGAGGCTGCCCCCGATCCGTCGGACTTAAGTTGAGAACCTAGGTGAGAGCATAGAGTGGCTGTTATGACCCGCCGTGAGAGTCAGAATCCATTAGAATATCAACGACTGCTGCGTCTTGCCAGGGAATATCGGAGGAAGGGATACCAAGTCACTCTTCATCCGTCACCAGAGCAGCTTCCCCCGTCGTTGGCCCATTGTTCGCTTGATTTGTTAGCCGTCAGCGACAGTAAAGTAATTGCGGCTGAAGTACGAACTCGCGAAAACTTAACGCTGAACGGCTCAGAAGATCTGCGTCGAATTAGCGAATCTGTGCAAAAGTTACCAGGGTGGGAGTTTGAATTGATTGTCACCAACGCTCGCCATAAAAAGGCTGACTCCTTGGATTAGTGCGTATTAGATTAGTGCGTAACCGCTCAGTTCAAGACTGATCAAAACTCAATAGCTTTAGGCGTTGTGTGAATGGAAACCCTCTAGCCGTTTCCATCATGCAACGCTAATTCTTTACTGTGTCTTTGCAAGCGTGTAAACTTTGCGAGATTTACAGAATCTTTACGAGAAACCACTCCCCACTCCCTAGTCCCTAATTGCCTCATCTACATACCCATCACCCATATCTTCCTCAACATAATTTCCTGGGACATTCTGTCGATCGTCTGACCATTCCTCAGTCCATTCCTCAGATGCATCTTCTGAATTATCCACCTTGCTGGAGGGAATGCGATCGATGTTAATCAAGGATTCAATCACCGTTCGCACGATCGGCGCTGCTACGGTTGATCCATACGCATCTTCGCCTTGCGGTTCATCCACTACCGCTAAAATGGCATATTGGGGATCATCAACGGGGAAAAGACTGATAAAGCTGGTGATTCTAGCACTAGTGTAGCCTCCATCAATCCCAGCTTTTTGGGCTGTTCCTGTTTTGCCAGCGACGCGATAGCCCGGAATTGCTGCGAGTTGCCCAGTTCCTTCTAGTACTGCATCTTCCATCATTAACAGAACAGTTTTCGCAACTTCAGGCGAAAAGATTGGCCGAGGTTGTGGCCGCTCTAATTGCCAACTAATTTCACCATCTGTTTTGATTAACCCTTGGACAACATGCGGGGTCACCATTTTGCCGCCATTTGCCAACATGCTGTGTAATTGCAGCAGCTTAATCGGCGTCAATGAGAATCCTTGTCCAAAAGCAGTCGTAGCAGGTTCGATCGAAGCACTGGTGAACTGCTGATAGCTTTTGAGTTGTCCCCCTGCTTCAGACGGCAAATCAATTCCAGTTGGTTGCTCTAACAATAGTCGTTCCAGCCAGCCATAGTAGACCCCTGGTTCCAGCATTTGCATCATCCGCACCATACCAACGTTGCTGGAATATTGCACAATTTCACTGACCGACAATTGACCGCGTCCGCCATTTTCCTCAAAGTCGGAGTTTTGAATTGGCCAGCCGCCCACTTCGATCGCCCCTTCGTCATAAAACGTGTCATCGGGACGAACCGCACCCGATTGCAGTGCAATAGCGACATTGATGGGCTTAAACGTAGAACCAGGTTCATAGAGATCGCTCAATACCCAGTTGCGCAGTTGCTCTAAATTGGCTTCATAGTACTTATTAGGATCGTAGGACGGTTCTGACACCATGGCCAGAATGGCTCCGTTATGCACATTCATCGCCAGCACCGCTCCCCGTTTGGCGCTGTATTTTGCTAGCTGTTGTTTCAGAGCTAACCGAGCAGAACGCTGGAGACGACTATCAACCGTAAGCTGTAGCTGAAGATCATCTTGTTGTTGCTCTAGGAAGTTGCGCGGCAATTCGATCGGAATAATTGATCCGTCGCCCGATCGGGTCAGAGCCATGCCTTCAATAGAGTGCCGCAACTGCTCTTCAAAGCTATATTCAACACCTGATTGTCCGTGACGATCGACATTGACGTAGCCCACCACATCGGCAAACAGATCTTGCTGTGGATATAACCGTTGCTGTTCTGGCACCAATTCCAGCCCGTCTAGTTGCAGATTAGTAATTTGACGACTGATATCTTCGGGCAATCCATCCTGAAGGCGAATACCGCTTTCACCTTGTTCTAGTTTCTCCATCAATTCTTCTGGTCGATGATTGAGAATGGGTGTCAGGATGCTGGCAATTTCATAGACTGGTTTTTGAAACAAGATTGGATGGGCATACAGTGTATAGACTGGTTGATCCATTGCCAAAACGGTTCCCGTGCGATCGACAATCGGCCGGCGAGGAACCAGCGGATTTAGGTAAATCATCTGCTGGGCTTTGGCTAGCTCTTTCAACGTACTAGCTTGTAAGACCTGAATTCGGAACAAATTCAGCAACAGCAGCAGCATGGCCACCAGCAATATACTCCATACCAGAATCATCCGAAACCGAAGCTGGGATGCCCGTGGAGCCTTAGCCCGTGGGCGCTGCGATCGATTAGGTAGCTGCACTAGCGGGTGTTGCGTCCGGGGCAACTGTCCCAGCCGATGTTGTTGGCTATCAACGAAAAGCCGTTTGGCTACTTGCTGTAATCGAGATGGGGGAGTAGAAGCTAATTGCGAACTCCTACTGGGTCGGCGGCTTAGAGAGGGTTGACTTTCTTTTAGGGGTGAACGCAGTTTAGAGGGGGATGGGTGGACAGACGATCGCTCCGTGGCCGATCGCCGAGCAGACGAATGAGATGAGCGTCCCCTAGATAACTGAGATCGCGTGTTTCGGCTTGTCCATTGCTGTCGCAGAGATTGAAGAAACGAGAAGGAAATAGCCATGAACCAGCCTCAAACAAAAATCACAGTGGAGGGACATATGGAAGCATAGATCAGTTACACGAATCGGTCACACGAATCAGTTACACAAATCAATATCCTAGGGGCTTGGCTGGCGTTGTTTGATGCGTCGATCGCCGTCGTGCTTGAACGAGGGGGCGTTCCGGTGCTGGCATTAGAAAAATAGTGTGATTGGGATCAGGAACCATCAGACCACTATTAGGTGACTCTGCTTGCTGGGCCATCTGGTTTTTTAAGGCTTCATTTCCTGAAATTAACTGTCGTTCCTGCTTTTTTAAAGTTTCAAACTTACTGTATTCCTGCCCCCAGCGCTGCTGCACATACACCGTCCAACCATAGACTGTCAGCACAGACATGATGAGCAAAAATGTTGTCACCGACGAAACCCGCTGTACTCGGATTAACCATTGCAACCACTGGGGAGGCGTTGATGTGCGAGGGAGCGGCGTTACCACAGTTTCATGCACGGCTGTTGGCAACGAAACCCGTCCAGCCGATCGACTACTTCGGCGTCGCGATCGTAACGATGGCACTGCTTCTAGGCGAGCCGAGGCATTGGGCCGCAGGGACGATCGCCTGGCTGACAGACGCTGATTGACTTCATCTGACCTTAAAGCATTTGCCATAACCTCGCACCTGAACTAACTAGTTACTGTTTACCAGCCATTCCCAAAATCATCCGCACCAAATCAAATCTCTAGACCAGGGCACGGACCACCTCATCCTGATTTGCACCAGATATAGTACCCGCTCCATCACAAAAATGGTGTTTCTTTTCGTGAACCAGAATGGAATGTTCCAAAAGTATAAGGGGGACTGACCCAATCGAGATCTATAAAGCGAAAGAAAATTTTGCGATCGCCAAAAACTGGTTGATTTGGGTCAGCTTACCAAATTTTTGCACTAAAAAATAAAGACGCCTTGCCCGGCGTCTTTACAAAATCTAGAATTTTTGCAGTTGTTAATACTGGATGCAATCAAATGGCTTGCAGTGTGAGATCGTAACGAGCCGCTCCAGAGGATTTCTCAACGCTAACGAAGTAGTTACCTGGCGTCAATGTTCGGGAGATGTTAGTACTACCACCACTGGTAGAGTTGTACGTAACTCGCTCACCAGAATCAATCTGACCATTGTTATTGTTGTCTCGGTATAGGTACAAGTAGGTAAAGCCGCTACTGGAGATCGTGGAAAGGTTGGCGTTAAAGTTCCAAGATGGTTTAGTTGAGTTTAGGGTAAATTTGTAAAAATCTTGCTTGTCGAGGTTGCCAACATAGTCTTTAGTGGTGAACGTTCCCGCAAACACGCCCAGATTTCGCGCAGTCGATGGATTGGAACCAGGATCAACAGCGGGTGTGTAATCCGGGTAGGGAACCGTGGTCATGTTTAAGGTATATCGATTGGCCCCACTTGACTTTTCAACGGCTAGGAAATAGGAACCAGGTGTCAACACCTGTGAAATGTTTGTGCCGCTGCTGGACGAGTAGGTGGAATCCACTCGCTCGCCCGAATCTACTTGACCATTATTATTGTTGTCTCGGTATAAGTACAAATAGGTAAAGCCACTGGCAGAAATGTTAGAGAGATTGGCGTTGAAATCACTGACAGAGGTGACGTTGAACTTGTAGTAGTCTGCATTATCCAGGTTGCCAACGTAATCCTTCGTAGTGAACGTTCCAGCCAGCGTACCCAAATTACGCGCAGTAGACGGAGTTGATCCGGCTGTAATGGCTGGGGTGTAGTCGGGATAAGCTGTTGTCGTCAGGACTAGATCATACTGATGCGCACCGCTGGACTTTTCAACGGCTAGGAAATAGGAACCAGGTGTCAACACCTGTGAAATGTTTGTGCTGCTATTGGCAAATTTGTAATCAATGCGTTCCCCGTTATCCACCTGTCCATTGTTATTGTTGTCTCGATAGAGACTTAGGGAGGTGAAACCACCACTCGAAGTTCCAGAAAGGTTAGCATTGAAATCGCTGACTGAGGCAACGTTGAATTTGTAGAAATCTGCCTTATCCAGTTCACCCACATAGTCTTGAAAGCTACGGCTACCAGTGGTGAGTGTACCTAGATTGCGGGCGGTTGCAGGGGTGTTGTCACCCGGAGCAGGATTGGCAGGGGGAAGCAACGGAGCGGCAGTGGCTGTGAGTGCTAGCCGATAGCGGGTATCTTTGCGACCGCGAGCCACACTAACATAGTAGGTCCCGGCGTCAACACCCGTCAGCGAGATTTGACCACGCTTGCCAGTTGGCCTAAGGCGGGCGATCGTCGCTCCTACTTGATTCATCAATCTGATCGTGATAGGAGTTTTAAGCTTACTGACGGTTAAGGACAAGCTGCTACGTTGCGTCAGCCGAAAGCGACGAAAATCAACTCGATCCTGCTTACCCACAAAATCGTTGAAGGCTCTTGTGCCATTGAGTTGTCCCAAGCTACGAGCCGATCGCAGGGAATTGTCTTTATTGCTGATTGACATAATTTAGGGTAGTTGAAGTCGTATGTTGTATGGAATTGAGGATGTGAGTTGATTGACCAACAAACCTCGCACTGCCCTCACTCCAACTCCTCGTCTGCTCTAGGAGAGGGGCGTTCGATCCAGGTTTGGGGTTGAAGTCCCTCCGTCCTGTATGAGAAGGACTTTAGGGATAAGGGGCAAAGAGTCGTCACTCAACTCGGGGTGTGAGTGTAATAAAAGCAAGCAACTTCTACAGCCCCAAAGTGATATTGGGGATAAAAGCCGTTTCTTTAGTAACAGGTTCACTCAACTTGGCGTGAACCTTCTGGCTTTCAGATTCTTCAAGTGCCAAACACGCAATTCTCCCCACGGTTGATCAATAAAACTTACAGTAGATACGACTAAAATAGCGGGTTGAGTATGTTCTATTTGCTACGTGCTATTTTGCGTGTCTACTAGCATATTTCAATTATTTCTTTCCATTTCTCTAGCGGTCAGGATTTTTACTTAAACTTTAAAAAGTTCAATTTTTAGCGAGTCTTGTGATTACTCAAACAATTAATGCTATTCTCGATCGCGCCCTCGCCGGACAGGATATTTCCGAAGCAGAAGGCGTTGTGCTGCTGCAACAAACAGAAGCAGAACCCATTGCCGCCATTCAACAGGTGGCCGATCGGCTGCGACAGCAGCAAGTCGGAGATTCTGTCACCTATGTGATTAACCGTAATATTAACTTCACGAATATCTGCGAACAACACTGTAGCTTTTGTGCGTTTCGGCGAGATGACGGAGACGCCGGGGCTTATTGGCTCAACGAAGCGACCATTTTGGAGAAAGCCAGAGATGCTGTGCAGCGAGGAGCGACTGAAATTTGTATGCAGGGCGGTTTGAATCCGCAAGCCAAACTCCACGGTTCTTCATTGGCTTACTATGTGCACCTCATTCACACCATTAAAGATGCCTTTCCCGATTTACACCTACACGCCTTTTCGCCCCAAGAAATTCAATTCATCGCCCGCGAAGATCAATTGCGCTACATAGATGTAATTCTGGCATTGCAAGCAGTTGGAGTAGACTCGATGCCCGGAACCGCCGCCGAAGTATTGGACGATGAGGTACGGCGCGTGATTTGTCCCGAAAAAATCGACTCAGCAACGTGGCTTGAGATTGTCGGAACGGCACATCGAGTGGGGATGCCCACGACCAGCACGCTGTTATCCGGGCACATTGAAACACCAGAACACCAGATGCGGCATTTAGGGCGACTGCGATCGCTTCAACAAGCGGCCGTTGAACGAGGCGATCGGGGTTTAACAGAATTCATTCTGTTGCCATTTGTTGGACAAGAAGCGCCCAAACCGCTGCGGCGTCGAGTCGGACGCGATCAGCCTGTTCTGGCGGATGCTCTGAAACTAATGGCCGTGGCGCGCATTTTTCTCGGTCATTGGATTCCCAATCACCAACCAAGCTGGGTCAAGCTGGGTCTTGCTGGAGCCACTACAGCACTGAATTGGGGCTGTAATGACATTGGCGGCACCTTGATGGAAGAGCATATTACCACGATGGCCGGGGCGCAGGGTGGAACATGTATGGAAGTGGAGGATCTACGGATGGCGATTGAGTCGATCGGGCGGGTGGCCCAGCAGCGAGATACGCTATATGGCAAGATCAACGATTAGCTGCCTCTCTAAGACATAGAACAGAAGCTTGCATTTCTATTTAGCCCAGCAAGATGGGAATGATGATCGCAGCGATACAAAGCGGTACAATAGGTGCAACCAGTTTTTTAACCTAATTTTCTAATTTTTTGATTCAACATTTAACCTAATTTAAGAATCGCGATGGTGCAAGCATCCTCTGAACTGTTGACGTTAGATGAATTTCTCAGGTTGCCGGAAACCAAACCCGCCCATGACTTCATTGATGGTCAAATCATTGATGGTCAAATCATTCAAAAAACCATGCCTTAAGGAAAACACAGTACAATTCAGCGAATTCCTGTCCCCGAATTTGCAGCAGCTTCTCATCTTACTGTAGGTCAACTCTTCGGTTGATTAGCAGACTGGTTTCATCTCCCTACAGATCACGAATGCGATTACTAAAAAGACTTAAATGAAATACTATCGCCAGTTTAAGTTTATTCTTATCTTTTTTTTTGCGATCGGGCTAGGTTTCATTATTCCTATGAATGCAAGTCAGGGAATCGATCGCGGACTAACGGCGAAAACATCCCTATCTCAGTTGCAAACTCAAACACTGGAACAACAGGCACAACAATTTTATGAACAAGGGCAATACCAACAGGCAATCGATCGATTGCAACAGGCGATCGCGGGTTATGAAAATCAGCCATTGCGTCAAGCCGCTGCCTACAGCAACCTGGCGTTAGCCCATCAACAGCTTGGCAACTGGGCTGAGGCGAATCAAGCTATCTACACCAGCCTGAATTTACTGCAAGCGATCGAAGCCGTTGATCCAATCGTCTTGGCACAGGTATTGAACATTCAGGGAGGGCTGCAACTAGCCCAAGGACAACCCCAAGCGGCGATCGCTAGCTGGCAACAAGCAACAACCTTATTTGAACAAGCCAATTTTGCACAAGCTAATCAGGTCGAGGCGATCGCTCAGATGCATATCCATCAGGCTCACGCCCTGCAAACGATGGGCTTATATCGTCAGGCAATTTCCCAACTGTCTGCCCTTAATCAGCGATTGCAAACGGAATCAGATTCTGTGGTAAAGGCGACGGCGCTTAGAAGTTTAGGCGATGCGCTGATTGTTGCTGGCAATTTACCACAGGCCGAAGCAACGCTGAATCAAAGCTTACAAATTGCCACTCAACTGCCTGATAGTTCTGAAACCCAAGACGCGATCGCTGCCATTTACCTCAGCTTAGGAAATTTGACCCGCGCCCAAGCGTTTGCAGATCTCGGTCGTCAGAATTTAACGCCAACCGAAGCCATCATTCGCCTGACTCAATCTCCCTCAGAGAGATTTGATGCTGCTGAGCGAGCCATCTGGCAGCAACAAACTGCTGCGGCCCAAACCTTTTACCAACAAACTCAAGTGGCCCTCGATCGCTATGAACAGGCGGCCGCTACGGCCATTTCGCAGGATACACAACTTCAGTCCCAACTGAATCAACTTAGTGTCTTCATTGCAACCGATCGGCTCTCTCCTGCCTTGACGTTGTACCCACAGATTCAAACTCGTCTGGATGCGCTTCCTCCTACCCGTCGCAGCATTTATCAACGACTGGATTTGGCACAAAATCTGGCAGAGATAAGGCGGCAGAGATTGTCACACCCTATCGTGGGCGATCAGAACTCAAATGCTATTCCCAGCATCACTGAGATTGCTCAACAATTCACTACAGCACAACAGTACGCTCAATCGATCGGGGATGTTCGATCTCAATCGTTTAGTTTGGGGGGGCTAGGCGAACTATACGAACAAACCGGACAATGGCAAGTGGCACAATCGTTGACAGAACAAGCACTGGAACTCTCTCAGTCCATTGACGCTACAGACATTTCCTATCGCTGGCAGTGGCAACTAGGACGGTTGTTGAACGCTCAAGGTGCTCGAGAAGCAGCGATTTTTGCCTATCAAGAAGCTGTCAACAGTTTGCAATCGTTGCGCAATGATTTAGTGGCTGTGAATCGAGATGTGCAGTTTTCGTTTCGCGAACAAATTGAACCTGTGTACCGAGAATTGGTTGGATTGTTACTTCATTCGGATCAACGTTCAGAATCAAACCTAGAACGTTTGATACAAGCTAGAGATGTGATTGAAGGATTGCAAATTGCAGAACTAGATAACTTTTTTCGAGAAGCGTGCCTAGATACCAAATTTCAACTCGATCGCATTGTCGATCAGGAACAAGTATCAGCAGCCATTCTTTATACCATTCTGTTGCCTAACTATTTAGATGTGATCGTGAAACTACCGCACCAATCGCTGTTGCACGTCACGACAGAAGTAGCCCAGCAAACCGTGGAATCAACGATCGATCAATTGTTGGTGGAACTGAAACGCCCCTTTGTATCACGGCGATCAATGGACTTATCGGCCCAGATTTACGATTGGTTGCTTCGTCCAGTTGAAGCCACACTGCAAAACAGTAACGTTGAAACATTGGTGTTTGTGCTAGATGGATCGTTGCGCAGTTTACCAATGGCAACCTTATATGACGGGCAACAATACTTATTACAGAAATATAGTGTGGCGATCGCCCCTGGTCTGCAATTGCCTGATCCACAACCACTTCAAGCTCAGGCCTTGCACGCGCTGGTGGTAGGGTTGAGTGAAGCTCGCGAAAATTTTCCACCACTCAATTATGTAGTCAAAGAAATTGAACAGATTCAGGCAGATATTCCCAGTCAGGTGCTGTTCAATCAAAGCTTTACGCGGGACAACTTTCAAGCCACTATGCGCTCGCAACCCTTTACAATCGTTCATATCGCCACCCATGGACAATTTAGCTCGAACGCAGCCGGAACGTTTATTCTAGCCTGGGATGAACCGATCGACGTGAATGAACTCAGCACGGTGTTACAAACACAGGAACTCGTTCGTCCAGATCCGATTGAATTGCTGGTTTTAAGTGCCTGTCAAACGGCTGTTGGCGATCGACGAGCGACATTGGGGTTGGCGGGGGTATCTGTTCGAGCCGGGGCCCGCAGTACGATCGCCTCACTGTGGAACTTGGATGATGATTCTGGAGCCGTGTTCATGGGCAAGTTTTATCAAGAGCTATTGAATTCAGTTTCCAAGGCAGAAGCGCTGCGTCGGGCCCAATTGAGCTTGCTCACTGATCCAACCTATCAGTCACCTCGATTTTGGGGTCCCTATGTGTTGTTGGGCAATTGGCTTTAAGGTTCTCTAACGATACTCTCTAACGATACAAAGGGACGATCGTGCGTCAAACGTGAGTGAATTGAGTAAGGGTGGGTTGAGTCAAGCAAGCGTCTTGTAATGAGACTGCTATGAGATCACGGTTATGTTGGGATAGGGGGACGGTCAATTTAAGTTTTATTTTAAGTTACCCTATAACAAGGGTGCAGTTTTGAATGCTGAGTTTTGAACGCTAGAAGAATAAGTAGGTTTGCTTAACACTCCCTCGGCCCTAGCTACACCTAACTGAACGAGTGCTTTTGAGGGACAGATGCAATTAGGGAACAACAGAAACAAAAACAAATACCAAGCTAATGGGCTGCTCTGTCAAAGAAGCAGTTTAATCGGTAGAAAGCAGGCGTATCAAACAGAAGTTACACTGGTCTTAATCGAATTGTGTCGCTGATTTATTCTTTAGGACGGTTCTCCATTTTTCCCTATTGTTCTAATTGCCAGGTTTAACTATCAAGGCTGAATTAGGCAATTGGTTGAGGCTGTTGTTGCACGCTCCACTGCTTCGTTGCTCTTTCTATCTGCCGACTTTCTCTCATGACTGAAGCTTTTCCCGACCGTCTGCTGTGCTCAATTCCTGCGCCAGTTAACGAAGCGAAACGGTTAGAAGCACTGCGACGCTACGAGATTCTTGACACGCCTCCAGAAATTGCATTCGATCGAATTACCACATTAGCAGCGCGTCTATTTGATGCACCGATCGCGCTTGTTTCCCTTGTCGATGCATCTAGAGCATGGTTTAAATCTTGTTACGGGTTTGAGTTACAGGAAGTTCGGCGCGATAACACGATTTGCAGCGTGGCATTGCTGTACGACGACGTGTTGGTGGTTCCTGATACCCAACTAGATGACCGGTTTACCTGTAACCCATTCGTGCAGGCCGATCCGGGGTTACGGTTTTATGCAGGTGCTCCGTTGATTACCCATGATGGGTTCACGCTTGGAACGCTGTGTCTGTTGGACATGAAGCCGCGTCCAGATCTGACCGATGCGCAAAAAGCGACTTTGTCTGATTTGGCTGCTATGGTGGTGGATGAGCTAGAACTGCGATTGGCCGCCCGCCGCATGGCCCAAATTGATACCGCTCTTCTAGAAGTGACGAAAGGAGTCGCTGCTGCCACAGGTGATGCGTTTTTTTTGGCATTGGTACAGCAATTCACCAAAACCTTGGGGGTTGATTATGCTTTTATTGGGTTAGTCGATAGCTCTGACCATTTTGCCGATCGCCCAGATACCGTCAAGACGATCGCGGTTTGTGCCGATGGAGAAATCATCGACAACTTTGAGTACTCCCTGCGTGGCACCCCTTGCCAAGAGGTGCTGCAAACTCGAAAACTGTGTCTCTATCCCAGTGGGGTGCAGTCCCAGTTTCCCCACGCCCCCTTACTGGTTCCGCTTCAGGTCGATAGCTATGCCGCTATTCCCTTTTTTGATTCAGTGGGCGCACCGCTGGGATTGTTGGCCGTTATGGGGCGAACTCCCCTGTCCAATCTCCAGCTTGCAGAATCACTGCTAACTATCTTTGCCCTACGAATTGCTACCGAACTAGAGCGCCAACAAACAGAGTCCGATCGCCAGCAAGCACAACAGGAATTAGCCCGCCTGATCGAACAACGAACCGCCGAACTATCGCAGGCCAACGAATTATTGCGGCGAGAAATTGCAGAACGGCAGCAAACCGAAGTAGCACTGCAAAAAGAACAAGAAACGCTGAAGGTGTTGCTAGATAACGTTCAAGCTGGCATTGTTGCCTGTAATGCTGAGGGCATCTTGACGCTGTTTAATCAAGCGGCACGCGAGTTTCATGGTTTACCCGAACAGCCTTTACCAGCCAGCCAGTGGGCGGAACACTATGATCTCTATTTGCCGGATGGCACAACCCGTATGTCCCAGACCGAAATTCCCCTCTTTCGGGCTTTGCAGGGCGAAATCCTGTACAACGTCGAAATGATGATTGTGCCCAAACAGGGAGCAGCCCGAACGCTGCTTGCTAGTGGACAGGCGATCGTTGATGTGCATGGTCAGAAGCAGGGAGCCGTGGTGATCATGCATGACATTACCGAGCGCAAGCAAGCCGAGGAAGAACGGGCAGAATTAGCACGAGAGCAGGCCGCCCGGGCCCTGGCAGAAATCTCTCAGCAAGCCGCCGAACAAGCCGCCGAACGCACTGCCCGATTACAAGCAGTAACAGCCGCTCTCTCGCAATCCTTGACGCCCTATCAAGTTGCAGATGTAATTGTTGAGCAGAGTCTGGCAGCGTTGGGCGCTAGTTCAGCGTTAGTAGTGCTGCTTACTGACGATCGAACCGAACTTGAAATTATTAAGGCGATTGGCTACGAGCCAGATTTACTCGAAGCTTGGCAACGCTTTCCAGTCACGGCGGATGTGCCCCTCGCAGCAGTCGTGCGGACCGGAGAACCTACTTGGCTTGCTCCTGTGAGCGATCGGATTCAGCGCTATCCTCACTTGGCTGAGATTTACAGCCGCTATGATTTTAAGGCCTGGATGGCTTTGCCTCTCACGGTTGAAGGTAAAACGCTGGGCGGTATTTTGCTGAGTTTTCAAGCATATCAGCCCCAAACTCAGGACGATCGTGATTTTGTTGTAGCCCTGACTCGACAGGGTGCTCAGGCAATTTCGCGGGCCCAACTCTATGAAGCAGAACGTAAAGCCCGCGCTGATGCAGAGCGAGCAAATCAAGTCAAAGACGAGTTTTTGGCAGTCTTGTCCCATGAATTGCGATCGCCACTGAACCCGATTTTGGGCTGGTCAAAATTGCTTCAAACTAAGCATCATGATGCCGTCACCCTAACTCGTGGCTTGCAGACTATTGAACGCAACGCCAAATTGCAAACCCAACTGATTGAAGATTTGTTGGATGTTTCTCGAATTCTGCGCGGCAAACTCAATCTGGACAAGGTTCCAGTCGATCTAAAATCGACGATCGAAGCGGCCATGGAAACGGTGCGGCTGACTGCTGAAGCGAAAGCGATCGAGTTGCAATTCACGGTAAATGATGGGAGAAGTCAGGAAACTCCTTCCACCCTAGCTGTTCCATATCCTAATTCACGAATTCAGACCTTGGGCGATGCAGGGCGATTACAGCAAGTGATTTGGAATTTGCTCTCCAATGCAGTCAAGTTCACACCAGAGGGCGGACGTGTCGAGGTGTACCTAGAACGAAAATTGAGCCATGACGCGGGAATTGATCAAGCGTCTATGTCCCCATCCCCCTATCCCGCCTATGCCCAAATTACCGTCACCGACACTGGTAAGGGCATTACTCCAGAATTTCTACCCTATATTTTCGATCGCTTCCGTCAAGCAGACAGCAAAACCACCCGCAAGTTTGGAGGACTCGGTCTAGGGTTGGCGATCGCTCGACACTTGGTAGAACTACATGGCGGTACAATTCAGGTATCCAGCCCAGGTGAAGGGTTGGGGGCTACGTTTGTGGTGAAGTTGCCGTTGGTTGGCGATCAAGCGTCAGGAATCGCAGATTGGGAAAACAGCCCCAATTCCTCATCTCCTGTATCTCACTCGCCATTGACAGGTTTACGAATTTTGGTAGTGGATGATGAAACGGATGCACGTGAGCTAGTGGTATTCATCTTGAAACAGGCAGGGGCCAGCGTCACACCTGTTACGTCTGCGATCGAAGCGTTGCACGTCTTGAAGACATTAGAGATGGATCTAGTGATCAGTGATGTGGGAATGCCCGATATGGATGGCTATATGCTAATGCAACAGATTGACACTCAGTTTGCTGTCCCCTCAGCCAAACGCCGCAAGCCTCCGGCGATTGCTTTGACAGCCTATGCTGGTGAACTGAATCAGCAGAAAGCTTTGGCAGCGGGATTTCAGCGACATCTCACCAAGCCCATTGAACCAGTTGCCCTAGTGGATACGATCGTGGAGCTAACTCTCAATCAGACTATTTAAACTCTATCCGAACCCCCGAATTGCCCACACTACAATTCAAGTACAAATGAAGTGAGATGCTCACGCAATCTTCCGATTTCAATCGTGGACTAGACGCAGTGCTTGAAACGAATTGGCTTGGGCGACGACCTCTGACGACCCCTACTCACGATGAACAGGAAAGTCAATGAAGATAAAGTCATACCCATTCTCTATCCGATTGCACAGGATGCCGACCCCTCCTAACCTCTCCTTGGTAGGGGGAGGAGCCGCCAGCGGTGAGATGAATGTGATGCCGCATGACCAAGAATGGGGAGCAATGGAAATAATTGAGAGGCACAATCAGGGGATGCAAATTTAGTGACAACCGTTTATGCTAGAAAGGTTGTGAATTTTTTCAGTCACCCCAGCCATGGCTGTACCTAAGAAGAAAACCTCAAGTTCCAAACGGGACATGCGTAGAGCGCATTGGAAGCGCAAAGCAGCTGTTGCAGCGCAAAAAGCTCTGTCGCTTGGTAAGTCTGTTTTGAACTCGTCCAAAGAGAATCGTAGCTTCAGACATCCTCAAGATGAGGAGGACGAAGGCGAAGAGTAAATTGTCTCAGACTGGCTTTGTTTTATTCTGCGTCTGTGTCTTCACTTACAGACGCACCTTACCTAATTTGCCTTTAGTATCAACCGCCTCGTTAAGTTCCTGAAAGTGCAACCAGACATTGTAAGCAGGGACCATATTGGCGGTTTTTTCGCAATTGGGTAATTGCGGGGCATCACAATAGTCCTAGGTTCTCCTCCGCTGCTCTCAAGCAAGCCTCAGCAAAGCATCGGCAAATCCTTTATTCTTGAAATAGGCAAATCCCGATTCGCACGTCAGCTAGGTTGGGCAACTCTACGTTGAGCAAAAGCTATGTTGGGCAAATTTTTTCAAAAACCAGACCCTGAATTCAAAGATCGTGTTCCGCCTGGACAACATCTAGCCAAAGGCTTTCCAGTGTTGACCTATGGTCAAACGCCGCAGGTGAGTACGGAAGGGTGGGAGTTTAAGGTATGGGGCTTAGCCACTCCTAAAACGTTCACCTGGAATGACTTTATGGCCATGCCACAGCACGAATTTACTGCCGATTTTCACTGTGTCACCACATGGTCAAAGCTAGATGTGAAATGGCGCGGGGTAAAAGTTACTGACTTTATGAACTATATCGAGGTAGACCCCAAAGCGGCGCATGTCATGGAGCACTGCTATGGCGGTTATACTACTAATATTGCGATCGAAGATTTTGTTCGCGAAGAAAACTTTTTTGCCCACACCCTGTTCGACGAACCATTGCCTGCCGATCATGGTGGTCCCCTGCGCTTGGTAGTGCCGCACCTATACGCTTGGAAAAGCGCTAAATGGATTAATGGACTTGAGTTTTTAGAACAGATGGAGCTAGGCTTTTGGGAACGCAACGGCTACCATCAGCGAGGGGAACCTTGGGCTGAAGAGCGCTACAGTAGCCGCTGGTGATAAAGCCGCGCGTTACCAAGCAAAACCCCCATCCAAGAAAGGATCTCCTCACCCCCAGATGGCGAAAGGGGGTGGAGAAGATTCCCAGGAAGGAAGTTACAAAACTTTACCAAACTGAGCCGGATGAACTGTGCTGGACGATACAGTTGGACTGGGTTTATTGTCCCATGGTCACTAGATGGCGCCCCTCCAGGCGATCGGGATAACCGAATGGATGATGCTGCACAATTAATACAGGACAAGCAGCATGACGAGTGACGTGATGACTAACGCTTGTATCGAGGTCTTCATCGTTATTAGCATCTCGACGTCCCATCACAATCAAGTCAGACCCCCAACCGATCGCCAATTCACAAATTTGATGACCTGGGTTGGCAAGCGGTTGCGCCAAATCGCAACCTATTCCAGCTTGCGTGGCCACGGCATGAAATTTTCGCAGCATGGTTAGTCCTTGTGACTCACAACTTGCAGGCGATTCGGCATCTGCACACGGCAAGATATGAGCAAGCAAGAGACGAGCATTCACCAGTTGTGCTAACGACAGTGCTGTTTCAAATACACGTGTATTGTTCACTGAGGTGTCTAGTGCTACCAAAATTCTTTCAAACATAGCTACCCCTACTTTTTCCTAACTACTTTGAGGTTAGGAAAAGATTATGAGGAACTATTGAAGATCGGGTTGAAGCGATAAGAAATATACAATTCTACAAAGAACTTGAGTAAAGACTTACTCTTGCTTCCCTCGACTCATGATCTGCCAAAAGATGATCAGGGTGAGAGTTGGAAAGCCAAGTACAAAGCTCCAGTCTAAAATTGCTGCCACTGTTGGGTTGTACATTAATCGTTTTACGCCTCGTTTTAAGTCATGACCTCAAGTGGTGTCGATCGAGTTATACCATGTTTTTTTTGCCCTCAAGTTATACTGAACCTAGCATCACCGGAGTATCTCGCTATGGTTCGTCTTGATGAGAATCCCCCCGTGGTTGGTACAGAAGACATCATCACTGAGCTTGACATCAGCCATCTCGTCATAGAGGACGATACGCCGTTGGACAATTTTCAATCTGAGTTACAGCAGCGGTTATTAGTAGAACCACTTTGTAGTTCTAGGGTGCTTACGCCACCGTTTCTAGCGGCAGCGAATGTTGGATTGTTCTACAAACTGAAAGGCGATCCCATTGTTCCAGATATGTTGCTGAGCTTGGGAGTACAACGGGCCGAAAATTTTTCTGAACGTCGGCATCGCTCCTATTTTGTTTGGGAATTTGGCAAAGTTCCCGATGTCTGTATTGAAATTGTCTCTAACCAAGAAGGCGATGAATTGATTCTATGCCAAAAATCACAACAGAGAGGAAAAGTTGCAAGCAAAAAGGATATCTACGCGCAAATAGGTGTGCCCTATTATGTTGTATTTGATCCTCTGCGGCAAATTCAAGGTGAAGCTGAGATGAACGGGGCATTGTTGCGCGTGTGGTCAATTTCTCCGATCGGTTATACCGAGCTAACTTCCCCTCAGGGTGTTACCCAGATAGGAGAAGTTGTCTGGTTGGAGGGAATCGGACTGGGACTCACCCTCTGGGAAGGCCCGTTTGAAGAAGATATCTCTAGGCTTTGGCTGCGCTGGTGCGATCGAAACGGTCGGGTGATTCCTACAGGTGCAGAAGGTCAAGCCTTTGAGCGCCAACGCGCCGAGCAGGAACACCAACGCGCCGAGCAGGAACGCCAACGGGCAGAACAGGAACACCAACGCGCCGAGCAGGAACGCCAGCGCGCCGAGCAGGAACACCAACGGGCAGAACAGGAACGGCAAGCTAGAGAACGATTGGAAGCCTACCTGCGATCGCAAGGCATTAATCCAGATCAACTTCCTTAGAATGAAAGGCTGTTCAAAGTTAAGGGCAATTAATTTCACCAGCCCTCTGTGGAGGCGTCTAGGTCTTCAAAAAATAGTCTTCAGAATAATAGAGAGAGACCATTAAAAAAATGCCTTCAGGCTAGCGCTGGCAGATGAGCGTTCGGTTAACTGCGCTAGAATAACCCGGATCTAAGTCTCAAACGTGGCAATCTTATAACGCAGTCATAATGAAGTAGGAGTGATCGATAACAATCATGAGACTTCTCAAGTCTGACGGGAAATTGATCAAACCGCTACGGATTGCCCGAGTCATAGGACTCGCATTTATAGTTGGCTTATTGTTCAGCATCTGCTTCGATCGATCACCTGCCATAGCCCAAGAAACCTCCCCTCTCCCGCGGGCTTCAGTCGTTGTAGATGGTACAGAACTGTTTCAGTTGGGTAGCCCTGGAACTTATGAAGCAGAAGAACGGGCAGAAAAGGCCAACCGTCAGATTCGGACCGCCATTACAACCGGACAGCCGCCAAGCATAACGGTATCTGGTAGTGAACAATTGCCTACGCTAGAACTGAATGGCGAACAATTGCTGACTATCACCGAAGAAGATTTGGTTCCAGGTCAAAGTGGTCGCGCCCAAGCACGGGAATGGGCCGAGCGGATTGAAACAGCGATCGAACAGGCGCAAGAACAGCGCACAAGCGGTTATTTGCGAATTGCCGCGATTCAAGCGATCATTGCCGCTCTGATTGCATTGCTGTTGCATTGGTCTATAGGACGCTTTTGGCGACGCACCCTCACTCCAGAACTGCGCACCATTACACAAGTTCCCGATCCTGACAGCGTCCGGATACCACAATATACATCCCTCGATCTGCTGCTGGGCTTTTTGTTGATCGCAGCACGTGTTGGTATTTGGTTAGTTGCGGTACTTTACATTAGCAATTTATTTCCCTGGACGCGACAGTGGAGTTACCGGCTCACAGAGATTTTGATCAGCAGCTTTGTTTCTCCGATCGTGGTGTTGGGCGAAAATCGCTATTCGATCGTGCATCTGTTGATTTTAGCGGGGCTGTTCTTTGCGCTGGAAATTGTTACTAAAACAATCACCAATCTTTTAAAAACTCGTGTCCTACGCCTCACTGTTACCAATCGAGGGACTCGCGAAGTGATCGCGATCCTGATTCGCTACAGTTTGCTGTTCATCGGGGCGATGGTGCTGCTGCAAATTTGGGGCATTGATTTAAGTTCTCTGGCGCTGCTCGCTAGTGCTCTCGGTTTAGGGATTGGTTTAGGACTTCAAGACATCGCTAAAGATATTGGTAGTGGGGTGGTGCTGTTGTTTGAGCGGCCTATCCAAGTGGGGGATTTTGTGCAAGTCGGAGAATATGAAGGCACGATCGAACTGATTGGGGCCCGCAGCACGCTAATCCGTACCCTGGATCACATCTCGATCATTGTGCCGAATTCACGTTTTTTGTCCGCCGAGGTGATCAATTGGAGCCACCACAACCCTGTGTCGCGATTGCATTTGCCCGTCGGAGTTGCCTATGGATCGGACATGAACGCGGTGCGCTCGGCATTACTCGAAGCGGCCCAAGAACACCATCGTGTCTTAATCAATCCTAAACCTCAAGTGTTTTTTAAGGGGTTTGGGGATAGTTCCCTCAATCTAGAACTGCTGGTATGGACGGCTGAACCCAGCAAACATATTTTGATCAAAAGTGAACTGTACTTCAAAATTGAAGAGAAATTCCGCAAATACAGCGTCGAAATACCATTCCCACAGCAAGACCTACATGTGCGATCGGGCAACTTGCCGATTGATCTGTCCCCTGAATTTCAGCAAACTCTCCAGCAACTTCTCAAACTATCGCAAAATGGACAAGCATCACACACTGATAAAACTGTCGATCGAAAGCCTGCGCCGTGACTTTAAAGCTGGGATTTGTGATGTCATGAAGCGTGAGGTTGAAGCTGGAAAACGCTTGAATCTTTAAATGATTCACCCTCTGGGTAAAACACTATTAAAACGCCGCTCTGTAACCCATCAGGATTGCTGCAAGCACACCGCACTTAGTAACTCCGCGCACTCAATCGCAACCGCTTGCTAAGCGCAAAATTTTCTTCTATTCTTTGGATTTAGCCATTAGCCTCTTGTACCGTGGATATCTGCGATCGATCACACGGAAAACCAAGCTCACATTCTGCGTTGCGGCAATTGGCACTATTGCTGTTGGTTCTGGGAATATTTTTCCGTCTTTGTGATTTGGGCGATCGTCCCTATTGGGTCGATGAAGTAGCCACATCGATTCGGGTGGCAGGCTACACCAAGCAACAGGTGATCGAGCAACTGGCAGATGGTCAGTTGCACAGCATCGCGGACCTGCAACACTATCAGCGGCTTAATGTCAACCAAGGTTGGGGGAAAACGCTACAAGCGCTTGTGCAGAGTCCAGAACACGCTCCCCTTTACTTTCTGTTGGCGCGGCTGTGGTCACAATGCTTTGGCTCCTCAGTTGTGGCCATGCGGAGTTTCTCTGTCTTGCTCAGCTTGATTGCGTTACCAGTAATGGCGGCTCTCAGTCGAGCACTGTTTGCACCAGAGAAACCCCGATCGCTCTCATCCTGGACAATGAATGGGACGATTAATGCATTATCAGTGGCGTTGTTGTCTGTTTCACCTTTTTTTGTCGCCTATGCTCAAGAGGCTCGGCCCTACAGTTTATGGATTGTGGTATTGCTAGTGATGCACTGGACGTTGCTAAAAGCTGTCCGCACAGACGATCGCCTTTATTGGATTGGGCACAGTATCAGCACAGCGTTAGCGTTGTATACCTCGCTGTTGAGTGGGTTGGTGATCCTGGGGCACAGTGGCTATGTAGCGATGATGCAGCGATGGCGCTTTGGCTGCGTTTTTCAGCACTACATTCTAACATTAACCCTAGCAATCGGAGCGTTCGTTCCGTGGTTGGTGATTGTGGTACAGCAATGGGATACATTGCAGGACAATACGACCTGGACTCGTGGCGCGTTGGGGAGGTCCCCTTTATTGGCAATTTGGCTCTACAACCTTGCTGTTCTCTATTTTGATGTGCCTGTTGTTCTCTCGCCGTTGTGGATTGGATTCATTGAGGTTTTAACAGCGCTGGCGATCGTCAGTTTCATCGGCGGTGCAATCTATTGGCTCTGCCGCAAAACCGCGCGTTGGCAATGGCTGTTGGTGATGAGCCTAATTGTGACAACTCCTGCTTGCTTAATTGCAACCGATCTCCTCACAGGAAGTCAAATTTCTACAGCGGCTCGATATTGGTTGCCTGCTCATGTGGGTATACAACTGGCAATGATTTATTTATTTACCGATCGGTTGAGTTTAAAGACAACAAAATCCCGATGGCATGGGCTGTTGATAGTGATAATAGCGATTAGCTGCATTTCATGCGGATTTCAGCTATATCAATCTCCGAAATATCAAAAAAGCCGCAATTTACACAATCAACCGATTGCCACCATTCTTAATCAAGCCGATCGGCCTCTTTTGATCGCTGAATCATCCCAAACATTGGATGTAATTTCGCTGAGCTATGACTTGCAATCAGCGGTACAATTCCAAATTCTTGCAAATTCTGGGGCATTACCATCGTTCAAGCAATGCAATATATTTGTGTTTAATCCATCTCGATCGCTACTAGAGGAAATTCAAGCTAATTCTGAGGTGACATTGACGGTTCAATATCAACCAACACGTCTAGTTCCTACGGAAATGGCTCTCTCACTCTGGTCAATTCAATCCCATCGCTGTCATAGCGTTACAAAGATAGCCATTCCAAGTCAGTTGTGAGCATCTATGGTAAACCTACTCTGAATTGTTTTGCTGTCAAACATGCTGCGATCTAGTAATCAAAAATTGCTGAATCCGATCGGCTACACTTTGCGGTTGCTCAAAATGGGGCACATGCCCCGCTGTAATCCAATGCAGTTCGCTTCGGGGAATGGCGCGGTGAAACCGATCGGCATCGTCAGTTCCCAGCATATCGTCAGATTCTCCCCAGAGGATCAACGTTGGAGGTTGAATGGTAGTTAAATCTTCGGGTGAGAAAGCATAGCCGCCGCTACGGGTAAAAGACGCGATTGCTTGTCTCCAAGTCGGCATTTGTTGATGCACCAAACTACAGCGAATTGCATCGACTAAACCCGAATCAGTCCAAGGGAATACCTGCGCCAGTTGCAATGCCATTTGTTTACGAAATGCTAGCCACTCTACGCTCCAACCTAAAACGGGCGCACTCAAAAACGGTCCGATCGGAAAATTACCAGACAAACCCACGCTATCAATTAGCACCAAAGATTGAACGCAATTCGGATATTTCAAGGCAAAATCAATCGCCACGGCTCCACCCATTGATGCACCCACTAGCACGATTGGTTGATTGATTCGTTGCCAAACAGCATGAAGATGCTGCCGGATGGTGAACGGATTAATTGACAAATCGGAGTTGTATTCTGTGAATCCAAATCCCAGTAAATCGATCGCCCAAACATCTCGATCGGCAATGAAACAGGGCAACAGACGACGAAATTCTAGTAGTGAGCTATCAAACCCGTGCAGCAACACTATTGGAGCATTTGACGATTTTGTGAATGAAGTAAGTGCTGACTGATGAATGTAAGCAGTGGCGATCGAAACGTGCTTCTGTGGTAGCATCACCTGCACAACCGATCGTCGCAGTTGTCGAAGTAAGGCGAGCGCGTCTGCATCCTGAATACTGGCTGTAGCGGCTGGCAAAAAATGGATCGACTGATTGTCGAGCATGGCACTACTAGCACGTAAAAGCGCATTTGTACAACCACCGATCGGGCGAACCGTGCGGAGGATGTGGTTTAAAGATGATTCTCCTATTATCGAGGTCAACGCCTCAAACGCTTTAATTAGGAGAGAAGCCATGTTGAGACTTGATGACGGCACGCACTTCATCTACCACCCCTTTGCCGCCACCAACTCTGCGCAGGCTTTTCGTTGCGGATGTCTGACTAAGTTCAAACAATCATCCCCAGTTTTTCTCGATCGTTTTACACAATTGATGCTGCTAGTCTTGATGCTGGTGCGAATGGTACGAATGCGAACACCTGTCCTGCGACGATATCGAGTAAGCTACCCGATCGTATAGCAGGCTTGAGTTCTGACTTGAACTGTTCAGAATCGTTGATTTTCAATCAACAATAGGCAGCTAAAGAAGATACCCATAGCAGTCGAAGGAAGGGTTGGGAAACGGTCAGGCTCACAACTCTTGCTCTGGACGGGGTTTCGCTCTATCCTTTTGCTGTATAAACGTGCTGTATCTGCGTCAACGACGTTCATTATTCAGCAAAGAATGCTGTCAGCTATAGCACAGCGCTGCTTAGAGCCAAGCTTGATGAACTACGAAGATGCACGATCGACTAATACCAATTCTCTAAACTTGGACTATCCATCACCGCATCTATAAGGGCATTTCGCAAAACGCCCCTGTGGGATCTGTAAGGCTAGTTCTAGGAATTGGTACAACACTGTGTAACTGCAAAAAATGATTCTGCGAATACATGGATGATGAATCATTAACTTTTTAGGAATAATTATCTCATTTCTATTCAATTAGAAAAGACTAGAAGTCCGAACAAGGCACAGGATTCGTCCGCGCAACTCACTGTTACGTGAAATTTACTTCAGTTGATATTTTCTATCCTCGACAAAGGATACGAAATACGACGATTTTACTCATTCGCTCGACACAAGGAAGCATCTCTAATGAAAAGAAATTTGAATTGGGAACGCTACAAGCAACTTGAATTGATTCCCGATGCCATGTGGGAAGCCACGTTGGACGAAGCAAAGCAGCACTCAAAATCACAGGGCTGGCTGAATTTGGTTTGGGACTTCCTGGTGGATTGCTTAATTGAAACCACCGAACCGCGCATTCGAGAGAAACACGATCGTCATCACAAGTGCATTAGCTGGGAAGCTTACGACCCCACAACTGGAACAACGCATTGCTTTTCATCAAAGACGGAAGTACTAGCGTGGCTAGAGCGACGGCATTTCCGGTAGACGACCGCTCGATCGCCACTGTTCAGATATTAGGGCTTCATTTTACTTGGGTTCACTGATTGGAATGACAATTTTGCTTTTTGTATTCGCTTTCGTAGTGAAGCAAGAGTGAAACAATTATTTCTTTTTTCATCCAATTGTTGGATGGCAATCCGAACGTCAATTCGTTTTAATCTATTCGGTTCACCCTTCATTCACCAACATGTACAGACCGAAAAAAACAGGGTAATCTCCGAAATTAAACACTGCCTAGACCTGGCTATTCCCCTAGCAGGAGCACAATTAGCTCAATCACTGGTTGCCTTCATCGACACAATGATGATGGGCTGGCTAGGCAGTAGCACGATCGCCGCTGGAGGCTTGGGGGCAGCTACGTTCAATGTGTTTTTGATTACAGGCATTTCGATCGTGTCGGCGGTCAGTCCCCTCACAGCAGAAGCCTATGGAGCCGGAAACGCTCAGCAAGTCGGGCGTGTCGTTCGTCAAGGATTTTGGGTGGCGTTGACGTTTGCCTTGCCGATTACAGTGCTGCTGTGGAGTGCCGGATTTTTCTTGCGGCGACTGGGGCAAGCACCCGAAACTGTTGCGCTAACTGAAACCTACCTACAGGCGATCGCCTGGGGATACTTTCCCGCGTTGGGATTTGCCGTTCTTCGCAGCTATATCTCGTCGCTGTCACGCACCCGTCCCATTATTGTTGTGATTATGGGCGGTACCATTCTGAATATTGTGGGCAATTATGTGCTGATGCTTGGTAAATTGGGATTTCCCGCGTTGGGGCTAGCAGGGATTGGCTGGGCCAGTACCATTTCGCTATGGAGTACCTTTATAGCTCTGGCGCTGTATGCCTTGGTGCATCCCCAACTGCGCGTGTACAAAGCCTTTTCGCATCTATACCGATTCGAGCCAGTGGTTTATTGGGATCTATTGCGCGTGGGCTTGCCGATCGGCATTCTAGCGATTGCAGAAGCGGGACTGTTCACCGTTACCACTTTTCTGATGGGACAAATCAGTACCGTGACGTTGGCTGCTCACCAAATTGCTCTGCAAACGGCGGCAACTTCCTTTATGGTTCCATTGGGCGTTTCGTTTGCCACCACCATTCGAGTGGGGCAAATGCTGGGGCAGGGCGATCGATCGGGTGCTCGTTTGGCTGGATATGTGGGCATGGGCATCGGAGCCACGTTTATGGCCGGCATGAGCTTATTGATGTGGACTATTCCCGAACGAATTGTTTCTCTTTATCTCGATACCACCGATCCAATTAACGCTGATGTCGTAACGGTTGCTAAAAATCTCCTCGGCGTTGCGGCTTGGTTTCAACTGGTAGATGGAATTCAAGTGACAGCCAATGGTGCATTGCGGGGGCTAAAAGATACCTACATTCCCATGATGATTGGCATTGTCGCCTATTGGGGTATTGGTCTCACCAGCGGCTATATTCTCAGTGCTCGGATGGGCCTAGGTGGTGTGGGGCTTTGGTGGGGCTTGGCGATCGGCTTGGCGGTGGCGGCGATGGTTTTGACTTGGCGCTTCAGTATAGCTCGATTGGAACCTGCGATCGTTCCTTGTTCAAAACCGTTGTCGTGAAGGCTAAAGGCTAGAGTCTGAAAGAGGAGAAATAACTTTTTTAGGGGAACAGCAGAAATTTGGGCAGTTGGCAACGTTGAAATTTGTTTGCATTCACCAAATTTTTCGAGCATAGCGATTATGGTGGACTCATCCATTGTTGCTAGCAAATTGAGTTGCCAGCAACTTTGGGTTGCCAGTGAATCGGTGATGCAATGAAGGAGCACGTAACATGGACATTCTGATCGAAAATCTGCTGCCGGATCAGTCCAACCTTGCCATTCCTGGTTATTTTGTTCGCAGTACGGCTCCCCGCAATGTGGAAGATCGGCAGAACTTGGTCGATCGCGATCGTCCCGTGATTCAAGATGTGATTCAGCGGTTGTATGACAACCACATCCGCAGCCAGCAGGAAACGGGGGTTGTGATTGCGATTCATGGCTACAATACCGGGGCAACCGATGATACTGAGACCGTGTGGGATGGTTGGTATCAACCCCTGTGCACCTATGCCAATTATGACGATCCGTTTATTCGACAAGACCCAAACCGCTTTGTGTTTCTGGGCTATCGTTGGCCCTCCGAAAGCGTGGCCCAGAAACATAACCTAAGGACTGCCTTTAGAGCACTACCGTTTCTGCTGAAAACCCTATTGATTACAGGAACCGCCGTAGCGCTACTGTCATTGATTTTGCTACTGGCGATCGGGGCGGCCTGGTGGGCAATTCCGCTCAGCTTGGGCGTGTTTGGGCTATCGTTGGTTGTCTGCTTAGTCCTGTTGCGATTTTCGGTATATTTTCGCGACACCTACCGCGCCACTTACTTTGGCGTCAATGATTTAGTGGAACTGATTCGTCAACTCGATCAAGGACTGGTACAGCTAAAAATGGCAGAATTGCTGCCAGATCAAGCGCTGTTCGATCGTATCTTGACTGATATCCCGGACTTGCAAGGATTAGAGTATTCAGCATTCTTAGGGGCGGTAAATACAATTCGACGAGAACGCGACAAACGTCCGGATTTAATTATTCAATTAGATGATGTTCGATTTCGACAATTCATTCAGCGATTACAGTCATTTTCTGGTATCGACTCTGTTATTGATCCATCTGTGCTCCCCCACTTAGTGCTGCGCCTGGACGCGGTTCAGGCTGAAACGTTGCAGCGAGCCGAAACCTACTGGAAGCGCCGCCCGATCAAGCTGTCGTTTATTGGGCACAGCATGGGCGCTCATGTGACAACGCAAACCATTCGGATTTTATCGGATGTGTTTGACCCCCGATCGATTGGCAAAGTGGGAGATCAATCGGAAAAGATGCCGTCTTCTCGCATTGGTCGGGTGTTTTGCTTGGGGCGATTGGTGCTAGTGTCGCCGGATATTCCGGTACTGGCGATCACATCCGGGCGATCGAATTTTCTGCGATCGTCGCTGCGGCGATTTGAAGAGGCTTATCTGTTCAGCAATGAGGGAGATCTGGCCCTAAGACTTGCTTCCACCGCCGCCAACTATTTTTCGTTTCCAGCCCGCACCCGCACGCAGGGCTATCGCTTAGGTAATGTCACGGTCAAGGCTAATGGCTCTGATGGCAAAACCCTGTTTGGCATTGTCAACATCGCGACACCTATGAACCGCCTGTTGCCCTACCTAGAAGTTAAAGTTTTGAATCAGCGCAAGCCCCAAACGCTCGATCCTAGTCCTGTTGTTCAAGCCAAGCTGAGACAAGAATTAAAAGATGAAGCGGTAATGGTCAACGACGGTGACAAAGACAAGCAATCGTTGGCGGATTTATTCACCTATTTTGACTGTACTGAATACCGCGACTTCACTGACTACAACGCCAAAGCGCAAGAAACCATTCGCAATGTCATGATTTTGAATGGTCAACGATCGCCGTTGAATTTGTTTGACTACGTGCGATTGTTTTTGGCATTTGTGCAATTTTCACCTCGATCGTTTCCTAAAGGGCGCGATGTACACGGTGGCTATTTTTGGGGCAAATTTAGTAAATTGCTGCTGTATCGCTTGGTGTTTTTGGGGTTTTCTGGGTTGCTTGATTCCCTTGACCAAACGCCATTAGAGACACTGGGTATTACTGCTCTGCCTGATTATTTGAAAGCAGAGCTTGAGCAGGCTCGCCTAGCTCCATTGGAACCCACATCAGGCGCAACGGCAAGCCAACTAATCGATCCACCTTTATCGCAGCAACGGCAGACGGCTCTGCGCTATCTCTCTTGGATTTGCCAGCAGAAGCACATCCAAGCGGCCGTGTCTCCAGAACGCTATCAAGTGGATGTCATGGGCATTGAACGGGAAGAGGTGCGCGAGGAAATGTTACTCCGTGAAAAATCTGTCGATGTTATGTCGGATGTTGTGTCACATCGCCACCGCTTGAGCTAAATCGGTCGGAGCGAGGCGATCGTGCAACACCTGTCCATCGCGGAACCAAATAATACGGTGGGTTTTTCGAGCCACGTCTGCTTCGTGTGTCACCATCACGACCGTAATTCCAGAGGCATTCAGTTCGCCAAAAATCTCCAGCACTTCCTGAGTCGTTTGCGAATCAAGCGCTCCGGTTGGCTCGTCGGCTAACAAGACGACTGGACGATTAACGATGGCTCGGGCAATGGCCACCCGCTGCTGTTGTCCACCAGATAGTTGGGTCGGTCGATTGTTGAGACGATTGGCCAATCCAACCCGCGTCAGGGCTTCGGCGGCTCGGTCTTTGCGCTCTTTGGTTGGCACTCCAGCATACACCATCGGCAGCATCACATTTTCTAAAGCTGATAGCTGCGGCAACAAATGAAACTGCTGGAACACAAACCCCAGCTTGCGGTTGCGAATATGCGCCAATTCCTCATCCGATAACTTGGCTACATCTTCGCCGTCTAAGTAGTAGCTACCAGAAGTGGGGCGATCGAGACAGCCAATCACATTCATCGCTGTAGATTTACCGGAGCCAGACGGCCCCATGATGGCGCAATATTCCCCCGCCTCTACCGTTAGGTTCACATCGTTCAATGCATGAACTTCGGTATTGCCAGCCCCATAGACCTTGGAGATATGCTCAAGACGAATGATGGTTTTCATGGTTTGTCTCAGTTAAGCGCTACGCAGAGCCACGATTGGATCCAACTTGGCAGCTTGCCGGGCCGGAAATACGCCGAAAAATAATCCAATTCCGCCGGAAACACCCACCGCTAACACAACCGCTATTGTGGAAACCCCCGCCTGTAGAGGTGTCACTGCTCCAATCAGCGTCACACCTGCCACACCAATGCCTGTCCCGATGATGCCACCGATCGCCGATAGAATAATAGCCTCAATCATAAACTGCACCAAAATATCCTGCTGAGATGCGCCAATGGCTTTACGTAAGCCAATTTCCTGAGTTCGCTCTCGCACCGAAACCAGCATGATATTCATAATGCCAATGCCGCCGACAAACAGGGAGATCCCAGCGATCGCCGCCAGCATCAGAGTTAGAGCACCAGTGACATTGCCAACAATTTCCAAGGCATCTTTTTGGGTGCGGATGGTGAAGCTATCCTCTGCCACCACCTTGTGACGCAAGCGCAGCAGATTGCGAATTTGAAATTGAGCCGCATTGATCGATGCTTCGTCTCGGGCGCTGGTAGAAATGTAAGTGACAGCCGTTCCGTAGGGCGAGTCGTTACCCGTGATGCGGCTAGACATGGTGGAAATGGGAATCAAGGCTACGTCGTCCTGGTTATTGCCTAAAAAAGCACCTTTCGATTCCATTACCCCAATGACCTGAAAGCTAACGTTGCGAATGCGAATTTGCTGACCGATCGGGTCAGTATTGCCAAACAATTTTCTAGCCAGGTCAGATCCTAACGCCACCACCCGGCTGCTGCGCTGCACGTCCAAGTCGCTGAAGAAGCGACCGCGCTCCACATCAAAACTACGGACGATCGTGAAATCGGGGGTGGTTCCGGTGACGCCTGCATTGGTGCGACGATTGCGATAGGTAATCAGTTGTTGTCCCTGAAGTTCTGGCGCAACGGCACTTACCGTAGGAACCTGAGACGCGATCGCCTCGGCATCTTCCAGGGTAAGATCGCGAATCGGTGCAGCGGCGCGGCTATTGGCCTCATCACTACCGGGAATGATAAACAACACATTCGGTCCCAGCGACTCAAACTGCTCAGCAGCATAGCGTTGTGCCCCCTGCCCAACCCCTACCATCGCAATTACCGAGGCATTGCCAATAATAATGCCTAACATCGTCAGGGTACTGCGGAGTTTATTTGCAGTCAGCGTTTTGACTGCCATATTGATACTTTCAAAAATATTCATGGTTTAACGGAGGTTAGGGGTTAGGAATTAGGAGTAGAGGGTTGGGAGTGGATGAGTGGATAGATAAGGAATTGGTTTTGATTCTGCAACCTTTGTCCATTAGCTTTCGTTTCATCCTTCATCCTTATTCTTCAGTTTGATCCCACTGTGAATTAGGAGGAATGTCCGTAAACACCCGCTCGCCTGGTTGCAGTCCTTCTAAGATTTGAGTTTGGTTGCCAACAGACGTGCCTAGCATGACAGGGCGAAATTCTGGCTGATTGGTCTCGTTGGGAACCAAAACACCCGTCTCACCATCACGGGTGACGATCGCCACGGTAGGCACAACCAAGGCATTAGTCATTTCATCGCCCAAAAAGGTGACATCAACGTTCATGCCGGACAACAGCTTGTCTTCTCCGGAAGTCAGCGCAATCCGCACTTGGAAAGAGGTGACATTTTGATCAACTACGGCTTCTGGAGCAATCAACAACACCTCGCCGCGAAATACCTGACCTGGATAAGCATCGGCCACAATTTCAACGGGTTGCCCCACTCGAAGCTGTTGAATATCGACTTCCGGCACTTCCGCTAGCACTTCTAACCCTTCTGCCAAGGCAACAATCGCCGTAGAAGTAGCAGAGGATGCTTCTGATGCAGAGGTGGTAGGAGTGACAAACGCCCCTTCACTGGCATATTTCTGGGTGATGATGCCATCAAATGGAGCACGAATGAAGGTATCGTCATACTCCACCTGTACCGATCGTAAATCGGCTTGGGCTTCAGCGAGTTGGGCTTGAGCTTCGGCAATGTCTTCCGATCGAGCGCCGCGTTGCACTAATTCCAAACTACGTTGAGACTCTCGCAGGGCCGCTTCCGATTGGGCGAGGTTGGCTCTGGCGGTTTCAGCTTGATTGAGCACATCATCCAAGTCATCGGTAGAAATGGCCCCCTCACTGGCCAGTGATTGATTACGGCGTACCCGTTCATCGGCTCGGTTGACTTGGGCTTGGGCTTCAGCCACCCTAGCTTCGG
Organism: Thermocoleostomius sinensis A174; assembly: GCF_026802175.1. Classification (NCBI taxonomy): domain Bacteria; kingdom Bacillati; phylum Cyanobacteriota; class Cyanophyceae; order Oculatellales; family Oculatellaceae; genus Thermocoleostomius; species Thermocoleostomius sinensis. Next base: position 2,477,186 of record NZ_CP113797.1, read on the forward strand.
CTTGGGCCACTTGGGCTTCGGCTCGGGCAATTTCCTCGGGACGATTTCCCGATCGCAAAGCTGACAATCGAGCCTCGGCTTGAGCCACCCGCGCACGGGATTGAGCTAACCGAGCCTCCACCGATTCATATTCCATGCGAGCCACGACCTGCCCCTGAGAAACCCGATCGCCCTGCTCTACAAGTAATTCCACCAAAATTCCTGAGGTTTTAGGACTCAGATTCACCGTTTGAATAGGCTGCACCCGACCACTGGCACCAATCCGCACCTGTAGCGGTTGCGAGTCCACTGTGACTGTCATGGTTGACACATCAGGAACGGCGGATTGATTGCGCACCGTCCAATAGGTTAAGCCGCCAACGCCAAGTAATCCGGCTGTCACCAGCCCTAAGATCCAGGGGTTTGGGTAACGTTTACCAAGAAAAGAAAGTTGCATAGTCGTTCGCATAGAAAGGAGAGTTGAGCAAGGAGGTCGCTCGAAACCGGCACAGAACCAGCACGACCCACGATGAACAGACATCAAAACGAGACATCAAAACAAGTTAACCAACGGCATCTCAAGCTGGAGCATCAGGCTGAATCTGTTGCTGTTCAAGTTCCCAGCGCTGATCTAACAGCGGTAGTTCTCGTTCCCAAAAGGCATGAATGTCTCGCATTTCTTGCAAGCGCTCTTGCAGAGGCGGTGGACTGTCTTCTAGAAGACTCAGCCCCTTTTCAGCAAGCTGCCGAAATGAGGTGATTTGAGCAATACGCTGTTTGGTGAGTTGAGACCAAGCATGGGGTTTGATTTGAAAATAATCTCGTCGTTCTCCAGGAATACTGACTCGTTCAATCAAACCAATCTGAATCAACAACCGGGTCATGGTGCTGATCGACCCCTTGCTTGCTTGCAAGCCCGCGGCCAACTCTCCGGTCGATTGCTGTGGTGGATCAGAGATCAGCAGCCAGCCAAAAATTCGACCTGACATGCGGGGAAACCCCACTAATTCAAACATCAGACCAACTTCTTCAACAAAGTGGGTACGTTCAAACGATTGCTCTTTGTTCAACTGTCCACTGGTCGTTACACTCCTTAACTAAGATTATATCTTTTAAATGTTTAGTAGATACTGAACAAACTAAACAACCGTTATTTACAGCTTACTGACTGTTCCATAGCTAGCCATCCTCCAGGTGGGCAATCTCTTGGGGAAATAACCCGCCCGATCGGTCAAGCTTGGGAAAAGTGTTCGGATGCAGCGATCGAAGGAGTGGAGGAGTAAATGGGTGGAGGAGAAGCATGGTAGAGGTTTTTCAGTTAAGCGCTAGCATAGTAGTCCGATAACCAGTAGTCTGATTACCAGTTGAAGGTATGACACAATTGCTACAACACGCGACTAAACAACATCAACGCTTGCGAAGGCAGGGGTTGATTCTTGCAGGGCTGATTATATTGGCAAGTGGTTGTGGTCGGACAAGCGAGTCATCTTCTCTTGAAACTCCATCTGCTAGCGCGCCCGGTACTCCCTCAGTGGTGGCTGAGGCTGACGCCACTCCCTCGCCTGTGCCGCCCTCTCCGGTGGCTACGGATAGCACGGTGATTTCATCCGAAGGCATTGGTTCTGCACAACTGGGCATGACCTTGGGCGAACTCAAAGGGGTTTTAGGGTCTGAGACGGAGTTTGTGGTAGAGTCGCCGTTTATTGTCGATTTTGACGCGATCGCCGTGCGCCGTAATGGTGAAACGCTATACCACATTCTGTATTTGGCGGGTGAAACCTTTGGCGATGACGATGTGATTCAGGGGTTATACACCGACAACACCCGGTTTCGCACCGCCGAGGGGGTTGGGCCTGGGACACCGTTGACGGAAGCGGAACAAGCCTATGGAGAAGCCACCCTAGCTTATAATACGCAAAATGAATCGAGAGAATATGCTCGGTTTGAGCGCCAGCCCGCCAGTAATGTTTCGTTTGCGACTGGCAACGGCAATGAAAATCCGGCTGGGGTTTACGCTGCCTCGAACGAAGACTATAACGAAACCACCGAGTTTCGCAGCGATGCAACGATTCAGTCAGTATTAGTCATTTGTCTAACAGACGGGTGTGCTCCTGCGGCTAACTAATTTGCCAAAGCTTTGATTCAAGCCTTTGCTCCAACCTCTATTTTGCTATCATCCCCTGCTCCCCAATCTACCATTATGATCAGTATGATCAAGCTGCTTCTATCACTAATTCTGGCTCTTTGGGTTTGCACAATCGCCCTCGTCGCCGCCCAAAACGGTACACGGGTTGCCATCCAGTTTTTGGGAATACAGTCGATTCAAATTCCCTTTGGCATAATGCTGGCTTTTAGTGCAGCTGTGGGAATGGTGGCAATGGCTATATTATTGCCACTGCTGCGATCGACCGGTCGTCCTTCCACTCGATACGATCGTGAAGATTTTGAGTAGAGCCGTTATCTCCGCAATATTGAGTGATGCATCCAATTGGGGTGGGCTGGGTAAAGTAGAAGACGTTTATGAAGGCTGTTTATGCGGTCACAGCTTCCACTGATCTAGAACACTACCCCAGGTTTCTAAAGTGCAAATAATCTGTGCCGAGGTTGTCGTCCAACCGACAATCCCGCCTTGGGCCCGCACCATTTCTAGTGTCGCTTGTTTGAAATCTGGAAAATAGCTTTCGGTACAGTCTTCAACCATCAAGCACTCATAACCGCGATCGTTCGCTTCACGCATTGTGGTTTGCACACAGACTTCGGTAGTGACACCGGTTAGTAGCAAATGGGTGATGCCTCGTTCTTGCAGTTGCAATTGCAAGGGTGTAGCGTAGAACGCACCTTTACCAGGTTTGGTGATAACTATTTCGCCGGGTAGTGGAGCTAGTTCAGGAATGATAGCATTACCGGGTTCACCCAAAATTAAGATTCGTCCCATTGGACCTTCATCACCAATTTTGAGTTTTCCGTTACCACGATCGCGTTTAGACATAGGACAATCTGATAAATCGGGTTGATGACATTCCAGGGTATGCACGATCGGCAATCGCAGCGCTCGAAACAGCGTCAGTAACCGTTTTAATGGTGGTACGATTGCCTGTAATCGTGAGACATCATTGCCTAGTGCATCACCAAACCCACCTGGCTCCAAAAAATCTCGCTGCATGTCAATGATGACGAGAGCAAGTTGATGAAGGTCAGCCGGAAGCGAATAGTCGTAGGGTTGAGCAGAAAAAGAGAGCATGAGAAGGAATGAAGAATGAGAGACGAGGGATTAATGTCCTGCCATACTCTGCCCAATCGCAGCAAAGTCGGCTTCGGTGGTAGGGCTATCATAGACAAACTGACCGCCGCTGATGACCAAAATGCGATCGGAGAGTTTCAGCAACTCGTCGAGATCTTCGCTAACCAGCAGCACCGCTACTCCGCGATTGCGAGCGGCTACGATTTGGGTATGAATAAAATCAACGGCAGCAAAATCCAAACCGAAGCAGGGGTTTGCCGCAATCAGCAGGTTAATTTGATCGGAGGACAATTCGCGAGCAAGAACAGTCCGCTGAACATTGCCGCCAGAAAGGTTGCCAACCGGCGTATCAGGCGAGGGGGTCTTCACCGAGAATTGTTGAATCAGTCCTTGGGCCATCTGTCGGATGGCATTGAGAATCAACATCACTCCTTTCGCTTGGGGAGGACGATCGAAGGTACGCAGAGCCATATTTTCAGCTACGCTCATGTGGGGAACACAGGCATTGCGCAGCGGTTCTTCGGGTAGGGCAAAGACACGATGTCGAGTCATTTCGGCGCGAGTGGCTCGATACGGTTCGCCATTGACATGGATTTCGCCTGCTGTGGCATCTCGCTGTCCGGCTAGCACTTCCACCAATTCTCGCTGTCCGTTGCCCGAAATGCCGGCAATGCCCACAATTTCGCCGCTATGAACCGTGAGGTTGACATCAGAAACCGCTTCGACCCCGTTGTCTTTGTTAGCGTGAAGATGGTGTACTTCCAGGACTGGATACGATTCTGTATGAACCGTTTTGTTGACAGGTGTTGGGTCTTTTTTCTCGCCCATCATCATTTCTGCCATGTCAGAAATTGCCAGATCTTTCACAAAGCCATGGCCCGCAAATCTGCCTTTTCGTAACACAGTGACTTCGTCTACAAATGCGGTAACCTCTCGAAATTTGTGAGAAATCATTAGCACACTTAAGTCGCCTGCCGTCACCTGTTCTCGCAGTAAACCCAGCACCTCATCGGCTTCGGCTGGTGTTAAAACGGATGTTGGCTCATCCAAAATCAGAATACGGCTGTGTAGATACAGTTGCTTAAGAATTTCTAGTTTTTGCTTTTGTCCGGCTGCTAGTTGGGCGATCGGAGTGTCTAGGGGGACTTGAAACGGCGAGCTTGCCATGAACGATCGCAACTGTTCAAGTTCCGATTTCCAATGAATAAGGTTGGTACTGTTATAGCGCGACAAGACTAAATTCTCTGCCACCGTCATAGCGGGAACCGAAGTAAAATGCTGATATACCATACCAATGCCGTACCGATGAGCATCGCGAGGATTGGTAATTTGTACGGGTCGATCGTCAATTCGCACTTCACCCGCCGTAGGGCTATAAAACCCCATAATGCACTTCACCAGCGTACTTTTGCCAGCTCCATTTTCCCCTAACAGGGCATGGAAGGTTCCGGGTTTTAGGTGCAGCGATACGTTCTCAAGTGCTACTAACCGACCAAATTGCTTGGTCATACCCACCACTTGCAAATCGGGCGGACGATTGAGCTTAATTGGAGATTCGATCGATGTTGCAGTGTTCATGGCAAGAAAGGCTATAGGGATGAAGGATGAAGTAAATTTCTTGTTTCTAGCCTCTGGCTAGACATGCGCAACAAAAGGTTCTACCGTCTTTTACTGACTTCTCTATTGACTGATCGCTTCAATGAAGGCTTTAGAATCGGCAACGGCTCCAAAAACACCTCCTTGCATCTTCACCATCTTTAGAGCGGCTAAGTGATTGCCATAATCGGTTGCGCCTGTGCAATCAGAAAGTAGTAAACATTCATACCCCCGATCGTTGGCATCGCGCATTGTAGTATGGACACAAACGTCTGTGGTGATTCCAGTCAGCACAATATTTTGAATACCTTTGCGTTTCAACACCAAATCTAAATCAGTTGCATAAAACGAACCTTTACCAGGTTTGTCAATAATGACTTCTCCTGGTATCGGAGCAAGTTCAGGAATGATCTCCCAACCGGGTTCACCACGTACCAGAATTTTGCCACAAGGTCCCGAATCGCCAATACCGGCGCCAATTTGCTGCGATCGCCATCGTTTGTTTTCAGGTAAATCAGATAGGTCAGGGCGATGGCCTTCCCGCGTGTGCATGACGTGATAGCCTTCTGCCCGGGCCATGGCTAATACGCGCATAATGGATTCGATCGGGGCCCGAGTCAGAGATAGATCGTAGCCCATTTTGTCTACATATCCACCCTTGCCACAGAAGTCAGTTTGCATGTCGATAATCAGCAATACCGTATTCTCTGGACGGAGATCGCCATTGTAGGGATAGGGATAGGGGTCAGCCTCAACAAAACGTCCCATGTTTATACTCCGTGTGATAAAGGCTATACAGGAAGGTTAAAAGCTAAAGGTTTTATCGATCGATTCGGTTGCTCTGACTTCTACCTTTTATGCTTCTCCTTCAGACTTCTCTAGCCTTGGCTATCGGTTCCCAACGCGCCCGGCACGCCAGTTAGTGTACGTTTAGGGGAACAGGTGAAAATCATAATTAACAGCGTTAGCACGTAGGGAGCGGCATTGAACAGGTAGTAACCTTCCCTAATTCCAACAGACTGCAACGCTGGCCCCAGCGCTTGTGCTCCGCCAAATAACAGTGATGCCCACAGGCACAAGATGGGATTCCAACGCGCAAAGATCACCAATGCAACGGCCATCAAACCTTGCCCACTAGAGATGCGTTCTGTCCAAACGCCGGGATAGTAGAGCGAGAGGGCGGCTCCCCCGATGCCTGCCAGAAAACTGCCTGCCATGATGCTAAGCATTCGCACGTTGAAAATCGAGACCCCCATTGCTCTAGCTGCTTCAGGGCTATCGCCTACTGCACGAACAAATAGCCCCCAGCGGGTCGATTGAAAGAACCACTTCATTAACGGAGCGATCGCCAACCCCAACAAGAACAGCGGACTAATTTGTAGGGCCGCTTGCAGAGCGGGAGGCATGGCTGCATTTCCTAAATTTAAAGTCGGTAATTGGGGGGCTGAAGGTTGAATGAATGGCTTGCCCAAGAAAAAAGCAATGCCGCTGCCAAACACAATCATGGCAATACCGACTGCCACATCATTAACGCGATATTGTTGCGACAGCCACCCGTGAATTGCACCCAATGCCAAGCCGGATAAACCGGCGACTAAAACCCCCAACCAAGGCGAGCCAGTCAGATAAGAGATGGCATAGGCGCTCATCGCTCCCATTAAGACTGTACCTTCCAGCCCTAAATTGATCTTGCCGCTTTTCTCGGTCAAGCATTCTCCCAAGCTGACAAACAAGAATGGAGTACCGCCGCGCATAGTTCCGGCCGCGATCGCCAGAAGAACGCCCCACCAACCTAATGCTTGTGATGCTTCTGCTGCCATAGCTTTAAGTCTCCTAAGAAACAACCACTGATTCCTGCCCAGGGCTGGGAGGAGGGGAGGGAGGAGGAACAAGAGTGGGCTTTTCCTTAAAGAAGGGGAATTTGCCGTAGAGGGAATCGCCATAGAGCACCACCAGGAAAACTAACCCCTGAAAGACCAAGACCGTGGCATCGGGGAGACCGTGTGATCGCTGGAGAATTCCACCACTGGCCAGAATGCCGCCCACAAGTAAGGAAAGGAAAATAGCTGCGATCGGATTATGTCGCGCAGCAAAGGCCACCAAAATGCCGCCATAGCCATAGCCAACATTCAGGGATTCGTTGGCGGCTCCCTGCACAGCAGCCACTTCCACCATGCCGGCCAGCCCTGCACATGATCCGGCTAAAAAACAAATGATTACCGTCAGTTTGCCCACCGGTAGCCCAGCAATACGAGCGGCTCGGATATTACCGCCAGCCGTGCGGGCGGCAAAGCCAAAGGTGGTACGCTGCATCAGAAAATAGGCGATGACACAAGCAACCAGCCCATACAGCAAGCCCCAATGCACCCGTGTGCCGGGAATATTGCTAAGCATATTCATATCTGCTAAGGGATACGTGGAAGGCTTGTTCAATGAACTTGGGTCTTTCATCGGCCCACCCACTAAATGGTTGAGTAGGGCGATCGCCACGTAATTCAGCAATAAACTACTGATTGTTTCATTCACGGCTCGGTAGTGTCGGAGTGCACCTGCGAACCCAATCCAGACACCGCCTGCAATCATGCCCGCCAGCGCCATCGCTATCTGTACCACCAACGGCGAGACCGCCGTGCCCAACGTTAGCCCTATGGAAACTGCCGCCAAACCACCGACGACAAGCGCTCCTTCATTACCAATGATCACTAGACCCAATCGCGCTGGTAAGGCAGTACATAATGCACTGAGCATCAACGGAGCCGCCCGAATTAATGTATTTTGGAACGTACTCCATTTGCCAAATGCCGCCTTCCAAATAGACGCATAGACTGCAAAGGGATTAGCTCCAGCGATCGCACAGAACACGCCAAACAACACTAATCCAAACAGAATTGACCCAAAGGGAATCACAATAGATTCCAGGTTTCTACGCCAAGTTTGATTCATTCTGTATTCTTTCCACGCTAGCTTCCAACCGAACCCAACACGCCTTCAACTAAGTAATTCATTTCTTCTAACTTTGGATCTTGCTGTTTCAATTCTTCGTTCCCAGCAATAATCACTTTGCCCTGATTGTCTTTAATCTCTCCTTTGTAAATTGTCATGCTACCGTCCAAGAACTGTGCTTTTGCCGTTTCGGCTGCTTGCTTGGTCTCCTCACTGACAGCCGGGCCATACTCAGACAATTTACAAAACCCTTCTTTTAATCCACCGCGTAAAATGTGGGGAATGCTGCCATCCATGAGAGTTTTGCCCGCTTGTACGTCTTCAATTATTTTGGAGTAGACGTTTGTCCAATCCCACTCTGCCCCTGTGAGATAGCCCTTAGGAGCTAACGCCGCTTGATTGGCATGATAGCCCGAGCAGAAAATACTCCGCTTTTCAGCCGTTTCCATGACAACTTTAGGGCTGTCTACATGACACGTAACAACATCAATCCCCTGATCGACCATGCTATTCGTTGCTTCGGCTTCTTTAATGGGTTCCGCCCAGTTACCTGTGAATACTACTTGAGTCGTAATTTCAGGTTTGACGCTGCGAGCACCTAGGGTGAAGCTGTTGACGTTGCGCAATACTTGGGGAATTGGTTTGGCTGCAATAAACCCTAGCTTGCCCGTTTGAGACGTGAGCGCTGCAACAATTCCGGCAATGTATTGAGCTTCATCAATGTAGCCAAAGTAGCTGCCGACGTTATTAGGTGTTACACCTTCTTGATAAAGTCCACCCGCATGAAAGAATTGCACTTCTGGATATTCTTCAGCCAGTTTGAGAATGTGCGGGTCAAAGTAACCGAATGAAGTAGGAAACAGAACGGTTGCACCGTCAATGTCAATCATGCTGCGCATGGATTCTGCTACGGCGGTGGTTTCAGGAACATTAGCTTCTTCCACCAGCTTCACAGAAGCATGTTTTTGAACCATACCAGCTGCACCTTCTGCATGAGCTTGGTTGTAACCGTAGTCATCTTTGGGACCCACATAGATAAAACCGACGGTGAGATCTTCGCCGCCAGCAGCTTCACCTTGCGATGTACATCCGCTCAGTTTGGTCGTGATTCCAAAGGCGGCCGTCGCTAACAGACCACGAATCACCTGACGACGGGAGAAGTGAGGGAACCGAATAGTGCTCACAGTGGCGACTCCTTATCAAAAGGATGATGGACTACACAGAACTTAGATTGAATTGTTGAGCAAAGCTTATCAGAACCGATCGCCCCATAAGGTTCGAAAAGGTGCGAGAAAGGTGCGCTAACAGGTTCGAGAAACGTAACGTCTGGACTACACGAAATGTTACGTAGATAACAAAGTGGACGAGAGTGAGTTTGTAGGATACACAGTTAGCACCATTTCCCATCCTCCAAAAGCTGGATTTTGCAGGAGTTGCATTCGATCGGTACTTTGATTAATCTTGTTGCTCTTTAATGCTTTGGTTGCTTTTGCCTTACTCAATTCGTTGCAAGCTGTTTCAATATGAATGCCAATGAAGCCTTAGCGCTGCTTGAGGCAATCCTATCCAACAATCGGTTGAGCCAACTGCAAAAGACGGTTTTTTTTCACACCTGGGAAGATCAATCGTATGGAGAAATTGCGCGACGGTCTGGCTATGAGTTGGGCTATATCAAGCAAACGGGATCACAGCTTTGGCAATTGCTATCGCAAGCGTTGAACGAAAAAGTCACCAAGCATAACGTTCAGCAAGTGGTGCAGCGCAAAATGACGGCAACGCATCCGTCCGCGTCCCGTTCTGTGTCTGGGTATGCTCAAACTGCACAAACCCCTGAAACTATCGCTTATAGGACTGCTTCAGGCAAGCAAACACTCGGCGATCGATTCGTTGGCGATCAGCCTTCAGATGCCTTTGTCCAACAGCAAACAACTCATCTGCCTCCGATCATGCCCAAGTGTGATTGGGGTGATGCTGTGGATGTCTCCACCTTTTATGGACGCGCCGACGAACTAGCCACTTTGGAACGATGGATCTTGAACGATCGCTGTCGCTTGGTAGGCATCTTCGGCATGGGCGGCATTGGCAAAACGTCGCTGTCGGTGAAGTTGGCCAGACGGTTGGCTGGCGATCGGGAGTGGGAAGCGGGGAGTGGGGAGTGGGGGACAATCGACCGGTTTGAATTTGTGATCTGGCGATCGTTGCGCAATGCTCCCCCGTTGATGGATCTGCTGGCTGATCTGATTCAATGTATTGCCAATCAACAGCATTCATTACTGCCAGAAACGTTAGATGGACGGCTGCGCTGCTTGTTGAACTATTTGAGGCAACACCGGTGTTTGATCGTTTTGGACAATGGCGAGACGGTCATGGGGCAACCTCAACCTAGCGATCGCTCCACCGATCGCTATCTCTCTGGCTATGAGGGTTATGCTCAACTGTGGCAGTGGATTGGTGATCTGGAGCATCAAAGTACGCTAGTGTTGACCAGTCGCGAGAAGCCGAAGGAGATAGCTGCCAGAGAAGGCAAATTCCTGCCCCTTCGATCGCTGCGATTAACCGGATTGCCAATTGAAGCAGGACAGGCGTTACTGGGCATCAAAGGCGATTTTACGGGTTCAAAGCAAGACTGGCAGATGCTGGTGAATCACTATGCTGGCAATCCCTTAGCGCTGAAAATGGTAGCTCCGGTCATTCAGGATGTGTTTGATGGGCAAATCTCTAGCTTCCTGGAGTGTTTGCAAGAAGGCACGCTGGTGTTTAGCGACATTCAAGATCTGTTAGGACAACAAATTAACCGCCTGTCGCCCCTCGAACAACAGGTTCTGTACTGGCTTGCCATCAATCGTCAACCTATTACTTTGTCGCAGTTGCGATCAAACTTTACTCCGCCGATGCCCTTGGGACAATTACTAGATGCCTTGACTGCCCTAGAACGCCATTACTTGATCGATCGCGCGACCTCAACCTTGCCAGACAAAACTCAGACACGCTTTACTTTGCAGCCCGTCGTGATGGAATACATGACTGAACAGTTGATCGAGCGGGTGTGTGCAGAAATTTGGCGATGGGGAGAAGAGAGAAGAGGGAACGGGAAACAGGAAACGGGGAGCTATTCTGCGTCCTCTGGTTTCTGGACTTCTCTATCTCCTCTCTTCTACTCTCATACGCTGCTGCAAGCTCAAGCCAAAGATTATATTCGCGAAACGCAAACTCGATTAATTGTGAAACCGATCGCCGATCGGCTGTTGCATTGCTGTTCGCTCGCCGAGCTAGTTCAGCATTTTCAGCACATTCTGACTAAGGTACGCCAACACCCCCCCCAGCAAAGGGGTTATGCGGCGGGCAATATCATTAACCTACTCTGTCAATTCGGTGTAGATTTAACAGGCTGGGATTTTTCAGACCTAACCGTTTGGAATGCCTATTTGCGGGGTGTGGCGCTGCACCGAGTCAACTTTACTGGAGCCGATTTGGCTAGGTCTGTGTTTACAGAAACCTTTAGCCAAATTTTGACGGTGGCCTTTAGTCCGGATGGTAAGTGGCTGGCTACTGGGGATGTAAATCATGAAATTCGCTTGTGGCAAGTATCTGACGGAAAGCAACTATTGAGTTGCAGGGTGGATGAGGGCTGGGTGTGGTCGGTGGCGTTTAGCCCAGATGGACGCTTTTTGGCTAGCACCGCCAACCGCACGGTGAAACTGTGGGATGTGCAAACAGGAGTCTGTGTACAAACCTTTGGGGGCTACACGGATCGCGTTTTTTCAGTCGCATTTAGTCCCGATGGACGGCTGCTGGCAACGGGCAGTGAAGATCATCTGGTGCGTGTGTGGGAGGTGCGATCGGGGACATTGCTTCATGTTTTAGACGGACACACCAACGAAGTACGATCGGTGGCCTTCGCGCCGATTGAGGTACGGTTGCCCAATCAACCTACTAAATCACTGGTCTTGGCTAGCGGCAGTTTCGATGGAACCGTGCGGCTTTGGGATACGCGGACGGGCCAGTGTGTTCAGTGTTGGCATGGCCATCAAGGGTGGGTGTGGTCGGTGGCGTTCAGCCCGGATGGAGAATGGTTGGCCAGCAGTGGCAGCGATCGACTGGTGCACCTTTGGCAGGTTGATACGGGCACTCAAGTTCGATCGTTCGTTGGACATACCCAACAGGTTCGGGCCTTGGCTTTTAGTGGAGACGGCAGAACTTTGGCTAGTGGCAGTGACGATCGCAGTGTTCGGTTGTGGGATTATCGCAGTGGCGACTGTTTCGCTACGTTAGTGGGACATCGTAGTTGGATCGCGGCGATCGCCTTTAGCCCAGATAATCCCCTGTTGGCCAGTGGCAGTGAAGATCAGTCGGTGCGGCTTTGGCACAGTCGCACTCGCCTCTGCTTGAAAACCTTGCAAGGATACAGCAACGGGGTATGGTCGGTGGCGTTTAGTCCAACCGGGCAGATGCTGGCCAGCGGCAGTCAAGATCGAGTGATTCGGTTATGGGACTGGCAACAGCAACGGCGATTAGGCAATCTCACAGGTCACAGCAGTTGGGTGTGGTCGGTCGCCTTTAGCCCAGATGGAACCGTCTTGGCCAGTGGCAGTGAAGATCGAACCGTGAAACTGTGGGATGTGCGCTCCCAAACGTTGCTGCAAACCTTGGAAGGACATCAGGATGCGGTTTTAAGTGTGGTGTTTGATTGTACGGGTGATTTGCTTAGCGGTAGTCTAGATGGCACCATTAAACGCTGGAATCGACAAACGGGATGTCAGCAAACGTTAGTGGGGCACGGCGGTGGTGTTTGGTGTTTGGCGCTGAGTGCGGATGGGTCGCTGCTGGCTAGCGGCAGTCAAGATCAAACAATTAAGCTGTGGGAAGTCGATCACCACCGTTGCCGACAAACACTGGTGGGGCATGAAAGCTGGGTGCGCAGTGTTGCCATTGCCCCCGATCGCCAAACCATCCTCAGCGGCAGTGCCGATGGCATGATTAAAGTTTGGTCGCTGCACGGCGCTTGCATCCACACGTTAGTGGCCCATCGAGGCCCCGTTTTATCGATCGGGTTTCATCCGAATGGACATACCTTTGCCAGTTGCGGCACCGATGGCGTGATTAAACTCTGGGATGCCGCTACTTATCAATGTTTGCAAACCCTAGAAGCACACGATCGGTGGGTACGATTTCTTTGCTATAGCCCCGATGGACAAACCCTAGCCAGTTGTAGTCAAGACGAAACCATTAAGCTCTGGAATCACGCTACCAATATCCCATCCTGCCCTTCTAACCCTCAACCCCTAATTACCCTACGCATTCCCCGTCCCTACGAAGGCATGGCAATCGGGCGAGTCCAGAATCTAACTGCTGCCCAACTTGCGACCCTTTGTGCCTTGGGAGCCAGTGCGGCGATCGAGCCAAGCTAAAGTTACACATCATGCTAACGTTAACGGAGATCGTTCCCAATCACCCGCTGCAAATATCCTCGAACGCTCACAGACAATTTCTCATCGGTCGGGTGCATTGGGGTTGTTATGCCGCCGTGCTAATCCCCACTGATCTCTACTAGTTTTCACCAGAACGCAGTAACTTTAATGTTTCTGGTAGAACTGCACTCAATATCTCCCTTAGCCTCGCATTTGAGGTATTGCCGCAAGTCAACCAGATAATTTGCGGTGGTGATCCCAAGCGCTCAACTAAATCTACAAAATCACTATCTTTCGTCATAAAAATTATTCCTTGAGCCTTTGCAGCCTCAAAGATTTCAGGGTCTTCTGCATCTCGTAGACTAAGATCCCGTAACGCCAACGCTGTAATCCCAAAGGTATCTGTGATCCAGGTTGCTATCGCCGGAGACAGATGTGCATCGATCCAAATGGTTGTCATGCCACCAATATAGGATGGTTCAATTTACGTGCTGCGTATGTTAAGGAAGCTCGTATATCATCCATTTCTAAATCTGGCAAGTCTTCTAAAATCTCTTCAGCACTTAGACCTGCTGCGAACAAATCTAAAACATCAGACACTCGAATTCTCATCCCACGAATACAAGGACGACCACCACATTGCCTGGGATTTACTGTAATTCGTTCAAGTAGCTTTGACATTTGAAGAAACCTCCATAAAATCAGCACCTATCGAAAAGCCCGTTCATTCATTTCCTCAAAAAATAACTCTTCGCTTTGAGTTGCCATTCGCAATGCTATGCGGTCTTGCAGAATTTTTGAATTAAAGTTTCTGCGAACCTCCTCGTCAATACGATTAGGCAAGGCTCCTGCATCAGCCTCAGACCGTGTAAAATCTTGTGTCAAGCCTGTTGCGGCTGACAATTGAAATGTTGCGGTTTGGCTCAAGGATTTAACCAATCCATGCCATTTCACCCTGATCAATCCGGACGTAATCAAACAGTGCAAACCCTTCCTCTATGCTTGCCATTGCTTGAACGTGGGACAAGTCCCCACCAGTTCCATCATGTAGGATGATCATTCAGCGTGCCTCTTGCGTAGTCAGCGGTCTTATATCCAGTCTGTCCACAACTCACTAGGATTGTCAGCACTTGCCTGTCCAATCGCCCATCTAGATACAAAATATTTCCTTATAAGCACTGGCTATTGGGCTTCTTGGAATGCTGACCATCTTGCTTGCAGCATCAAAGGACATTGAGCCTTAGCGACTGACAGATAGGCGGGAAGCTACCGCCTTACCGATAACTGAAGGCGGCATAACAATCAATTGGAGTATCAAGACACCCTCTTGCTGACCCAGCTTCAGTAGACTGTCCTAAGTTGGAAGCGATCGTCAGTTTGAATCTTTTTTGAATATCCTTACAATATCCATGTCTAGGACTTTCTATCGACAACTGCATCAACTGCTGCAACAACAAGCCGTGGTGGTGGCAACCGTGGTACGCACCCGCGGATCGACCCCCAGAGAAGTGGGAGCAAAGATGCTAATTCCAGAAACAGGGAACCCGATTGATACCATTGGCGGTGGCGCAGGAGAAGCAAAAGTCTGTCAACAAGCGCGATCGGTGCTGCAAACTGGAAAAAACCAATTCGTGGAGATTGATTTGTCGGGTGCATCTCAGCGTCCTGTCGAGGGCGTGTGTGGCGGTTGGATGCAGGTTTGGTTGGAACGGTGGTCGGGTGAGGCTGCCATCGATCTCGCTCAGCAAATTGTGCAGCAGTTGCAGGTGGGGCAACCGGGGATATTGGTGACGCCATTGACGGCAGAGCGATCGTCCTATTTGGTTTCGTCGCTGCCAGAGGTGACAACACCTGTGATCCGATCAGCCCCTTCCAGCCCCTGCAAGCCTCTGGATACCTCTGCTAAGGGCGCGGATGCATCTCACCTGGCGCTGTTGGCACCGTTGCCCCTGCCTCCTGTTCTCTTAATTGGAGGAGCAGGTCACGTAGCAGTACCACTTGCCCAAATAGCTCACCTCTTGGGATTTCAAGTAATCGTGCAGGACGATCGCCCGGATTTTGCCTGTGCCGATCGCTTTCCTGGCGGAACTGTGCTCTGGGCGCAACCCATCGAGTCGATTGTTGAACTTCCGCCTCCTGCCCGTTTGTATATTGCCTTGGTGACACGGGGATACCAATACGATTTAGCCGCCCTACAGCACCTACGCCAATTACTCGACCCATCCTTTCCTCGTTACATCGGCATGATTGGCAGCAAAAGACGAGTGCAGTGTGTGTGGCAAGCGCTTCAGCGATCCACTGGTTCATCCAGTTGGTTCAACCAACTTCGTGCTCCGATCGGTCTGGATATTGGAGCATTGACCCCGGAAGAAATTGCCGTCAGCATTTGCGCCGAACTCATTCAGGTGCGACGTGGCGGAACAGGTCAGCCGTTGTCACTGGGGTTCAACCCCACCGAATGGTCGATTGTTCACCCCCCGCGATCGATTCCCCAATCCATTCAAGTATCATGCTTCTATGAAGACTCCACATGGCAGCACCACCAACAGCAGCAACAGTCCTAGCGCAGGCAAGATGAGTTCAACTCCAACCTGCAACTCCCGACTTCCAACTTCTGCTTCTGATGGCACCTCTAGGTGTGATGCGGTGGCTGACTCTACATCTGACAGCAATGGCAGTGAATATGCGATCGTCTTGGCGGCCGGAGCATCCACTCGTATGGGAACGTGCAAAGCGTCTCTACCCTGGCATGATAGTCAAACCCTATTGACCTATCAACTGTCTCAGTTGCTTCTGGCAACTATTACCCCTGTGGTCGTTGTGGGAACACACAATGCTTACCTACAGGAAACTTGTCCGGCATATGTGCAAGTCGTTGTCAACCCGGATACCACTCGCGGCAAAATTAGTTCGATCTTAACGGGTCTGGCAGTCCTGCCAACTCAGCTACAAACCTTAATTATTTCAGCCGTTGATCAACCCCGATCGACCACTATTTATACCCAGTTGCTTCAAGCCCATCGACAATCAACAGCTCCCATCACCTTGCCGGTCTACGGCGATCGCCGAGGACACCCGCTGCTACTTTCTGGTGAGTTGCGATCGGAATTACTCGCTCTGTCAGAGCAAACCTTGGGACTACGACAGCTTGTGCAACAATATTCGGCTCAGCTTCAGTTGGTTGAGTTTCAAACGCCGGAGGTACTGCTGGACTTGAATACTCCTGAAGAGTATCACCACTCAATCGTCAAACAGGCTGTGGTCTACTCCAAAGCAAACACATCAGCCACAACATGACTACCATCAATCACCCGATCGGGGTTAGGCGAGTCATATACAATCAAGACGCCTTTGGGCTGTCCCGATCGCTGCCACAGTGCCACTCCTTCGGCTTTGTCAGTTCCGCGACCGTGAGGAATGTCAAACACAGTTGTAAGTCGCGTAGCTTGGTCAGAAAAGCTGTCGTTGGGCAGCATCCAAACATCGCTGAGTCGAAATAGCCGCAACGTCCCATCCAAATCCATCGTGGGGCCAGCCAAGATTAGCAAGTCCTCTCCATCAAGGCAAAGCTCTCGAATTCCTAATCCATCCAGATCTAAGAAATGCCGACGATATAGACTGCCATCACGATTAGGTTTCAGGGCTAAGCGTCCGGGTTCAGGCTCGTCAAGCTCTAGCTCTAACATCATGGCAATGCCACGCAAAACCGGCCCCCGCAAGCCAAGCAGGATTCGATTTTGTTGCGTCACCAATCCTTCAATATCAAATCCGTTGTCCTTGCCCGGCAGAGGACGAACCTGCGGCAGCGGTTCAGCTAAAAAGGGTGCGAGGTACTCGTCTTGCTTCAGCACCGTTATCAATTCATTGCCGTCTGGCGTTTTTTGTAAATAGGCGGCTTTCTGGGTGGCGGTAGCAACTAACTGATTATCAACCAGCGGAATTCGGGCTAACAGATAGCGGTTTGGGTCAGTGTTAATGACTTTTAGGTTCTCGACTTTTCCTTTTTTGACCTTTTTGCGTTTGGTTCCATGAGACCCGACTAGCCATAGCGCATCTGCCGTGCAGTCCAATCCTTCAATGTCTACCTCACCCACTGCATCATCAAAATCAGCCAGCAGGGTACTTAGTTCAAAACTGACAGAATTGCCAACTGTCCAATCGTCGATCGTCGCCAACCGCACAATCGCATTTTCCTCGTCGGAAGCTGTCCAGAGATATCCATTGGCAAAAGCAGCCGTTGACAAATCTTGGTGAAACCGATCGCGGTCAAAGCGTAAAATAACCTGATGCAATAGTGCTCCTACCGACATGCCACCCCTCCTGAACACAATGAGCCGAATACTGAACTGAACACTGAGCCGACAAAAAACCCGGCAGACGTATAACCTACCGGGTGGACAAACTGCTTAGGTATATCAGGTAAGCTCTACTTTACTAAAGCCCCTTGGTAATCACATCACCCTTTTGGGTGATTACATTGAATCGGTCTATCCTCTCTAGCAACTGCCTCGTTGCAGAAGCAATCCCTAAAGCTTGCTTTTAAAGAAACAGTCAAGAGGATGAAAGTAGATCACTTTTGCAGTAAAAGTAGGTGATTTCATTTTTACCGACAAAGGGAATCAAAAAGCGAACAGTTTAGCTGCGCAATTCTGCCTGGAATTTTTCTTCCAATGCTTCTCGCACTTTTTGATGCACGGGTTCCACATCGTCATCGGTAAGCGTTCGATCGACTGCTCGATAGACTAACCGGAAGGCAAGGCTGCGCTTTCCAGCAGGCACATTGGCTCCGCGATATTCATCAAATAGTTCCACCGATTCCAAGAGCGTTCCTGCTACTTGTCGAATTGATCGCTCAATTTCTGCTACTGAGAATTTCACTGGTGCGAAGAAAGCAATATCGCGATCGGAAGCAGGATAGGCAGAGAAGGGTTGGAAGAGGGACGCCAAGCTATCCTCTTGAATCATTGACTCCAGCATGACATCTAGATTGAATTCAAATACATAGACTTCATCGGGTAAGCCACGCTGTTGCCGAAACTGAGGATGTAATTGTCCGAACGTGCCCAATCGATCGCCATTGATCCACAGCGACGCTGTACGACCTGGATGCAGGATGGGGTTACGGCGATCGGGCTGATATTCCACCGTCAGGCCCAGCCGTTGAAACACACTTTCTAACCTCCCCTTCGCTTCAAACCAGGATAGGGGTTGTTCTCGACCACCCCGCACCCAACGCCCCCGCGTAGCATCGCCGCCCATGATACCAGCCGCTACATCGCTTTCATAAAAACCATTTTCTTCGCGCCAGAATACCCGTCCTATCTCAAACGCATTCAGGGGTCCGTTGCCCTGCTCTAGGTTGTACTGGAACGCATCAATTAACCCTGTCAACATCTCGGTGCGCAACGCTGAATATTCTACGAACAGCGGATTGGCCAACGACACTTGATTTTCTTCGGTTGGCTTCACCAGTGAATAGTGAATCACTTCGGTTAATCCGATCGCCCGGAATGCCGCATGAATTTGACGCAACGCTAATTGATCATCCGGCAAATAGCCTGCCTCGGTTTTGCCTGGCAATGTATCGCAGAAGTTGTCATAGCCATAGAGCCGTGCCACTTCTTCAATTAGATCAATTTCTCGTTCTAAATCTCGATAGCGATAGGGGGGAATGGTGACGCTCCAATCACCGGGCTGTTCAGCGGGCAGCAACTCACAGCCGAGGGCCGTCAACACCCGTTCCACATCGCCCGCTTGCAGTTCGCCAATGTCTTCTTCGGAAGGAGTAGACCCATTAGCTTGAGGATTGCCATGTAGATAGATGGGCCCCAGGATCTGATTGATTCGCTCTAGGCGCAGTTCGATCGTGCGGCTGGTCAAAGCTTGATCAGGGCGATGGTCAGCGATGACTTGCGTTTCTATCGTTCCTCCGGCCAGTTCCGTAATCAATTGCAGGGCCCGGCGACAAGCAATCTCCAACTCTGCTTGATTAACCCCCCGTTCATAGCGGGTCGAGGCTTCCGTACGCAAAGCCTGCGATCGAGCCGAACGTCGGGTGGTGACAGAATCGAAAATAGCCGCCTCCAGCACCAAATTTTTTGTATCAGCACCGACTTCTGTGTCCTCACCGCCCATTTGCCCCGCCAAGGCCACGGGTCGGTCGTTGGCCGTAATCAGCACGGCTTGCTCTTGCAATGTGCGTTCCTGACCATCTAACGTGGTTAAGGTTTCTCCTGATCGAGCAAAGCGAACGCCGATTGTCAGAGTTTTGCCACCTGCAACGGCTTGCAACCGATCGCGATCAAAGGCATGAAGCGGCTGTCCCCATTCCAGCAGCACATAGTTGGTGACATCAACAACGTTATTGATGGGGCGAATCCCGGCTGCCTGCAATCGCTGCTGAAGCCATAGAGGAGACGGCGCGATCGTGACTCCGGTGATGCTAGTGCCAATGTAAATGGGACACGCTTGCGGCTCGGTAATTTTAATTGCTAGATTCTTCCCTGCGGATTTGACCAGAACGTCAGGCACGATCGGCAATTTCAATTGGGCACCCGTCAAGGCTGCTACTTCCCGGGCAATTCCCACCATACTAAGAGCATCGGCTCGGTTGGCCGTAGAGGTCAGATCGAGCACCACATCGTCTAAACCCAGATATGGACGCGCATCACTACCCACGGGTAAATCTGCGTGGGGAAAAATGTGAATGCCTTCCGATTCTTTAGCTAAGCCGACTTCAGCCAGCGAACAAATCATCCCTTCTGAGGGGACATCCCGCAGTTTACGCGGCTTGATCTTCAAGTCAATGTTGGGCAGGTAGGTGCCGATTGTTGCCACTGGAACAAAAACATCGGCACGCACGTTGGCCGCACCGCACACGATCGTGGAGGGCGTTTCGGCTCCAATATCCACGGTGCACACACTTAGCTTATCCGCATTGGGATGAGGTTCCCGTTTCAGTACCTTTCCAATGACCACCCCGTCGGCCCAAGCGCGGCGATCTTCAATCTCTTCGACTTCAAAGCCAGCCATCGTCAGTCGATCGGCTAATTCTTCTGGGGCGATCGTAATATCTACCAGTTCTCGGAGCCAGTTCAAAGAGATGCGCATTGCCCGCTTTTCTTTCCTCAGTCAAAGTAGAAGGTTTTAACGTAACGTTTCGTCAACTTCACCATTCTATCCTTATCAGGAAGGATGACGGATCAAGCAAGGAATGAAGTTTTAGCTGAATCGTGAAGCAAGGAGGGCTGTGCCATCAAGCGGCTCTGTTACCACGTCCAACGCACCCGATCGTGGCGACAGTCAAGATAACAAAGCAGCGGGTACTGGGTATAGCGGCCGAGTCCACCCGGCCACCAAGGGTCGAGGGCATAATAAATCTGGTTGCCAGTTAAACCATCACAGTAGAATTCAATGGCATCGCCAAGCTCATGACGTCGATCGAGTGCTCCAACCATTCGTTGATTTACATCAGGACTCACTTTCGAGGCATCATACCATCGCAGAATCTGAAAGGGACGGTGGATTCGATCGCACGCGTGTTGAGCCGCTTTAGCCATGCGCTCGATCGCCTCGACCGTTGCCAAGTTAGGAGGAGCGTGTTTTCCGCCTTGGGTAGCCTCTGCCCACGTGAAACTGCCATTGGGTACAATTGCTGCATGCAGTTGAATGGTCTCTGGCGTCCAAGTCATAGGCCGGGGAGGGAGGGCGATCGGCTGTGGAGCGAAGGGAGCATCCGGGGAAGTGCGATGAGCCGTTTCCATGCGGCGTACCTGCTCAAGCAGTTCCTGAATCGCACCGCTGCGATCGTCTAGCCCCTGCCAAAGCTGCACCAAGCGAATCAGGGCTTCCCGCTGCGATTGTGTCGCTGCAAACTCCACTGGTGTTCGTCGAATGAACTCCAGCAACGCCCGATCGATCTGCGCAGCCGCATCAATTAATGCCGCTTGATCGGGATTGCTGGCAGTCAAGACCTGCGCATCAATTCCCAATTCTTTCAGCACCAAGGTTCGACTCTCTAGTTCGTGCCAAACCCGGTAGGTTTCCGTGAGGGCATAGCGCTGTTCTCCTTGACCTCGATAGCGACGAGAAACAGACTGGGCAAACGCTATCAAGGCCGAATCGATCGCACAGATCTCGACTTCGGCAGCGGTGTTTGTGGACAGAGACAAAATCGTGGCCCGGCGAGAAGGCAGTTGTCGCCATCGTTGCACCAGCCGAATCAATGCCTCTCGCTGGTGAGGATAGCCCGCAAATGATGACGACAGTGGTTGCACAGCCTGGATCAGCCGATCATCCAGGGTTCTGTCCTCTCCATTGCCCTCACGGGAATCGGATTGATTGGATTGACTCTCTGATTGACTCGATGACAGCAGCGATGCCACGATCGCCGGACGCGAGTCGAGTTTACGCCAAATCCGCAGAGCTTCCAATAAGGCTTCTCGTTGATAGGACAAGCCCACATAATGACGAGTGATGTGTTCAACAAACTGCTGTAGGGCCCCATCCAAATAGGCAACCGTAGATGGAGCGTGCTCGGTGTCTGAGCTTGCAGACTGTTCAATCACCAAACTGTCTAGATAGGCTTGAATGAGGGTGGGGCGATCGCAAGCTTCCAGACGAGCTGCCACCAAATCATTGGCAGGTGGATTGTAGCCATTGGCAATGACTCCTAGAAAGCGATCGCTATAGCGTCCTTGCGTTGGTTCCCAAAACTCTTCTCCTTTCCATCCTTGCGCCACCAGCTTATCTGTCAGGCTGCGAATGGTGTTAGCGGCAAATTGTACTTGCTCTGGAAACGTACTAACTTGCTCCAAAGCGATACGATTGGCAGGCGCAATTCCTAACCCAACCTCGCCATCATTGAGTTGAGGCTGTTGATGCACCCGGTATAGGGCTGCCAGAATTGGCTGATGAATTCCAGTTCGCTCTGCTTCTTGCAAAAAATAGTGGTTGCGATGAGCAGCATTGAGTCCTGCCATAACCATCCAGAAATTGGTGAACGTGGGTGTCCTGATCCTTTCATCATGAACCTGCTAAATACTAGATGAATTTGCAGAGAACGCATCACCTTCTTGCAAAGTTGTGCAAACCTTGATTGCTGCAATTATTCTGGCGTACTTGCCAAGAGCGCTCTTAATAGAGTTGAATCGTGATCTATGTGGCACAATCTAGCCAAAAGCCTGGCTAACTCTGTATTTCAAAATTAGTGGAATTTGCGTGATACATTTTTCCTGAAGTGACCTACACTATGGCATCATTCATCCACAATCGATCGAACTGTACGGGAGTTTATGGACACTGTTGTGACAATTGAAGAAATCTTAAATTTAGCAGGACAATTATCCCTACCGGATAAGGTGCGGTTGATTGAAGAAATCGCTCCTCAGATCACCCGCGATTTGGTGTCTTCTCCGGTAACACCTCGCAAATCTCTGCTGGGTGTGTGGCGAGGGCTTGATACGATCGAAGCAGAATTGGCAGAAGCGCGACGAGAGATGTGGACAAATTTTCCCAGACGCGGAAGCTAAGAAGGAAGGCACGGCTTTCAATAGGTACTGGCAAGAAAGTCCTAAAACTGTTCGCCCCTCCTGATCTAAGAGGAACGAACGCGTGGCTATCAATTCAAGCAAAATCAAGATGAGCAGACAGGTTAAATCGGTATCAACTAATTCTCTTTTTTATCTTACTCGCAATCGTTCTCGAACTCGTTGAAATACGGTTCGTTCTGTTACGGATTCAACAGGCATTGTTTCTTGGATAGAATCCATATGCGCTCTTTCCGGCGAGCCAGGAAACTTGTATTCATTGTATTCCATGAGGTTCTCAAGATATTCAACAGCAAAGTTATTTTCTCCAGGAACAGTCTGATATCGTGTAATAACTTTCTGTATCAACTCTTTGTTAAGACTGTAATTCCCCAATACGAGGCGCACAGCAAACACCTCACGATGTATACGACACTTCTCTGCTTGGTGTGGGAGCATTTCATCAAAGAGCAAGACATCACCAACAGACATGTTCTCTGCTTTGTGATTTGCCTCTAGTTCGTGATTGAGAAATTGTAGAATAGAATGCTTATTAGAGATGCTGTTACCGGCATGGCGTACCTGACAGTCTAGGAGGTCATCCATCTGACTAATGTACCGACCGTTATAGAGCTTGAGACGCCCCCCTGTCTCTTCATTCAGATCTTGAAGGGGAATCCACAAGGTCATGGCAGTTCCTCCCTCTACACCAAAGTAGAGGCTATGCCCTGTATGCCACTCACCATGAGATTCTTGTTTGGGGTCAGTAGGCTCACTACAAAAAAAGTTGCTGCCGATGATGTGGAGATCATCAAAAAGCTGAGGAAGCAGCGCAACCAACGACGGCATTTTATCTAGATAAACATACATTTTGTTGAGGCCGCTTCGACTGTACAACCCCTCCTGCCGAGGTAATAATTGAGCGACAGATCGAATCTCCTGGATGATTGCCTCATCTAGAATGCCACGTAAAACATAGTAGTTGTAGGACACTGGCCCACGACCAATATTTACAAGCGCCATATCAGATTCATCTCCTAACAACCTATTCTGTAAATATGGCAGGTAATATAGCAAACACCTGTGTCTATATCCTGTCAGTGAAGCTTCGCTTTACGGGCTTTTTATAATTACATGCGCTGTATGGAATGAACCAAAAGCCAGTTTGAGGAGGAAGATAATATCGCAAAAAACCAAAAATTCTCTTGTTTTTGAAGGATGTAAGGTCTTATGGAGCTTCTTCTAGGTAAATCTTTGAGATAAGAAATAATACTAAGGTGAGTAAAGTTTCGGTAGAGATCAACAATCTTAATATTCTTTTTGTAGAGATCAACAATTTTCCTTTTGTATTCTTGTTTACGCCTTGTCAATGTACTGCGGCTGTACGATTATTTTCCGGACTCAGATTTAATGAGTGTCTACAGCTTCACTAGTCTTCGTTCCGTTACAAAATCAAAATTACAGAGATACATCACAGAGATACATTACACAAATACTGGATAATAGAGTGTCTCATATCAACACCTTCAATGCCACTACAACCGTTGAATGTAGACCTCCGTGCCGTTCGTCTGATTGCCACCGACATGGATGGAACACTGACACAGGCTGGTAAATTTACTCCGGCGTTGCTGCAAGCGCTACTAGATCTGGCGCTTGTTGACATTCCAGTTGTGATTGTGACCGGACGGTCGGCGGGTTGGGTTCAAGGCGTAGCCCATTATTTACCCATTGCAGGAGCAATTGCTGAAAACGGCGGCTTGTTTTATTCAAGACATTCGGAAGCCAGCGAGTTGTTGACTCCGATCGCCGATATTGCCGTGCATCGGCAGAAATTAGCCGCCATGTTTCGCGAGCTACAGGTAGCGTTCCCGTCGATTCAAGCCTCGCACGATAACCCGTTTCGCCTCACCGACTGGACGTTTGATGTAGAGGGACTGCGCCCAGAAGATCTACGGCAAATGTCCAATCACTGTCATGATCAAGGCTGGGGCTTTACCTACAGCACAGTGCAGTGTCACATCAAACCAGCCCAACAAAACAAGGCCATCGGGCTACTAGAGGTGCTCAGTCGCTATTTTCCTCAGTACACAGCCGAGCATATTGTCACCGTCGGTGATAGTCCCAATGACGAAAGCCTGTTCAATCGCCATCATTTTCCGATGTCTGTAGGGGTTGCTAATGTACTAGCCTATGTTGATCAATTGACCCATCGCCCCACGTTCATCACTCAATCTCCTGAAGCCGCGGGGTTTTGTGAACTAGCGAACTACCTGATGCAATTCAAAAAAGAGAAAAACATTCTGAAAGATTGCTGATTCGGTTCTGATGCACTCAGTGCTTGAATTAAGCGTAGTTGTGGCCCACTTCTCTCCTAGCGACCGCGCCGAAACATTTGGAGGAGCATAACCGACTAACGGGATAGCAACTTTGCTCAACAAGGGCTGTTATTCACAAGCCTATCTCTTACCTAACAGTCGGAGGTTTCCCTATGATGCTCGCTCAACGAATGTTCATCTGTCCTTGGTTCCGTCTGTTAATTGGCGTCGTGCTTGGACTGCCGACGATCGCCCTCATTCCTGAAGCCGCTGCACAAACTCGCAATCCTTGTCCCCACATCTACTACGAAGAACCATTTAATAGCACGCGGGCTGTGCCAGCCGGGTGTCCGCCCAATGCTGCTACTCATCGTTCACGTCGCTTTTCTCCTCCAGCGTCGCCACCGCTTAGCCCGTCTGTTCAAAGAAATGTTGGACCCGTTCCTCCCTTGCCAGAAGCGGTACAAGAGACGATCGCCGTAGTTACCCCAATCAATGGAACGGTGGACATTCGCCTGCAAAATGACACCACCACCTCCATCACCTATCAAGTAATTGGGAATACCGAGCCGCGCACCTTGGGCGGTGGACAAGCGGTTGTGTTACGAGCGATTCCGGTGCCAGCTACGCTAACGCTCGTGCGGCCCGATGGTGGCTTTGTGCGAGTTATCCCTCTGGCTACGGAAGCTTCCAGCACATTATCACTCTCGCTGGTGGGCACAGGAGATCTGGGCGAGAATATTCGCACACTTAGCGTTCAACCCAACGGTCAAGTTCTAGCTTATTGAGAGCTTGAGATGGTGCACAGTTCAACCGTGCAGGAGTTGCGCAACCCAGTCCCTGATTCTTCAAATTCTTCAAAGAGACTTCAAGCCTCGATTCCTTCTGAAAAAGGCGATCGATATCAACGGCGAACCTGTGCAAATCCACTACACTAGAAACCAGACTGGAACAGCTAACGGAATACAACAATACAACAACAGTACAACCAACAACAGTACAACAAGGAGACTTGAGGGGAGCGATCGAACTATGGCCAATGCGGTGGATCTGACTGGACTATTTAGCGAGCGGTTTTTCAAGAACTTCTTACCCATTCCCGCCACCAACCAGTTTCCCCTTGGGATTTTTGCTCCCCCGTTTGAACTTTGCCACATTCAGACGCGGCAGTGGGTCAGGCTATCCGACTACACGGCTGTCCATCCTGTCGTTTTAGCGTTCACGCGCATCTTCACCGAGCGCCACTATTGTCCGCTGTGCTATCCCCATATTAAAGCGATGAATCAAGCCTACGAGCAGTTTAGGCAGCGCGGAGTCGAGGTGTTGATGATCAGCAGTACGGATGCATTACAAAGCCAAATCGTCATTCAAGACTTAGGAATCACAATGCCATTCCTCAGTGACCCAACCTGTCAGGTATTTCGGCTCTATGAGGTGGGACAAGCACTGGGTGCTCCTTTGCCAGCCCAGTTCATTGTGGATCGATCGGGTCGGCTGCGCTTCCGCCATTTGTTTTCTTTTCTAGAGCCAAATGCTAGCGTAGAACGGCTGCTGTCTGCTCTTGATACGATCGACTCTCTCTAATGCGCATTCTGTTTTTACACCCCAACTTTCCGGCTCAATTTCGTCACTTGGCTACAGCTTTGGCCCAACTGCCAAATCATCAGGTGGTGTTTGGTACGTCTCGGCAGCAGGGTAGTTTGAACGGGGTCACTAAGGTGTTGTTTGCTCCTAGCCGGCAGCCCTCTCCCCAAATTCATCACTATGTTCGATCGCTGGAAACGGCTGTGCTCAATGGTCAGGCGGTGTATCGCGTTGCGCAAAAGCTGAAAGATGAGGGATTTGAACCCGATATTGTTTATGGTCACTCTGGTTGGGGACCTACGCTGTTTATCAAAGATATTTTTCCACAAGCGAAGCTATTGTGCTATTTCGAGTGGTTTTATCATGCCGCTGGCTCCGATTGCGATTTTGATCCAGATATGGAGTTTACCATTGACGATCAACTGCGGGTGCGGGTGCGCAATGCTCCAATTCTGCTTGATCTCTATAGTTGCGATCGGGGGCTGTCTCCAACCCGGTGGCAGCGACAGCAATTTCCGCCAGAGTTTCAACCCAAGCTGAACGTGTTGCACGATGGCATTGATACTAGCTTTTTTCAACCCTGTCCCGGTGCCAAGTTGGTGTTGCCTTCGATCGGGTTGGATTTATCTCAGGTTGATGAACTGATTACCTATGTTGCCAGAGGTATGGAACCTTATCGCGGGTTTCCGCAATTCATGCGATCGGTGGCGATTATTCAACAACGTCGTCCCAATTGCCATGTGGTGGTGGTGGGTGAAGAAGGAGTGTTTTATGGGCGCACACTACCAGACAATAAAACCTACAAGCAACTGATGCTGGAAGCACTGCCGCAGTTAGACTTGACTCGATTGCACTTCACTGGGCGGCTTCCCTATGATCAATACCTGCAAGTGTTGCAAGCGTCGTCGGTGCACATTTATCTCACCTATCCGTTTGTGCTGTCGTGGTCAATGCTGGAAGCGTTATCAACGGGTTGCTTGATTTTGGGGTCTAGTACGCCACCTGTGATGGAAGTAATCCGCGATGGCGAGAATGGATTACTGGTAGATTTCTTTTCGCCGGATGCCATTGCCGATCGAGTGGATGAAGTACTGGAACACCCCGATCGAATGGCCGCTCTGCGCCACAATGCTAGAACTACAATCCTAGAGCATTATGATTTGGCCAAATTACTGCCAGAGCATTTGCAGTGGATGCGCCTTTAAAACCAAGGACTCACGATAAACCCCTAGCTACGCCAATTCAGATCTGATTTAGAAAATCCAATTCGCCACCCCCTGATCTATTGAGGAGACGAGCCTATTGTACTGAGGTAATTCAGTTCATCCACAATTTCCCAGCAGAGTCCTTTAGGGACATAGCTTTCTATAGTAGGCACCGAATAGGGTGCGTGTAGCCTTCCGGTTTTGAGCGCAGCCGCAAGTCCGACTAAAGCCGGTTGGCTTAGCTTCAGGGGGACATCACAGCCCTCCCACATCAAAAAACTCTGCTCCCAGACCTTCGACTATATCTATCACCAGTGCCCGATCGAGAAACTCATTGCGGCGTTCACAGGACGGTTCTGCAATCAGCAAGCAGCCATGACAGGCCGCACCATGTAGGAACCGATCCTCCTGGGGATTGTTAGGTTGATGTTGAGCGCACACCGGATCATTGGAACAGAGTTTGCCCATCTCCAAGGCGTTGATCAGATGGTATTCAATTCGCTGCCCAACTTGAACCAAGCCACCGAGCGTCCCTTCAGATCCAGAAGTGCCCGTATAGAGTAAAATGCCATAGCCTGATTCCCCTGTGTAAATGCGCTCTCGAATGGCACTAGCCGCGTAACCACACTCCAAAGAAACTGCCGTGATCAACAGGTGCGACAGCGAGTGCAGCATGATGTAGGGCAAGCCGGGAAACTTGGCTTTGTCTGGGTCAAGTCCCCGTTGGCTGCGCCACTCGTCAAAGCCTTGATACAGAATGCGACCCCGTTTTTGTACCGCATCTTGTTTGAGCCAGTGTTCGATCGCTGCTTTCTTGAACGAAATGAAGATGCCTTCCCCCTTGTTCTCGATCGCAGGCACCCAGGTAGGTTCAATATCCAGGGCAGCACGGCGCACATCCAGCGACAATTCCCCATCAATATCGGGCATGGCTGCCTCAAAGCGAGTGAAGCCAACTTGAGCAATGACCTCCCGCAACCGATGAACCAAAACAATGCGATCGATCCGGGCGGATAGGAGTGGGGTGAGTCCGTCTAAGTGTCGAGTTCGAGCGTAGAAGTCACCCTCCGGTACATCTTCCCCGACCTCATCTGGTTGGGACAGTAGGGTTTCAATTTCAACCTGTTTAATGCTTTTTGGCTTATCAACTGAGCCACTTTGACGGCGCTTTATTTCTGTCCAGACTGCTTCATCGCTAAAGGCTTCGATCGCCGTTGCTACTTTCTGTTTTTTGCGATCGCGTTTAATATCGCCAATGTCTTCCGCAAATTGCAGAAAATCTTCGTAGACCAGATCGACTGCCTTCCGCAGTGCTTCATCCGAGTCTGGCAAGGAGATAACACTGAGGACTTGAGCAAAGTAGGCATTACTGGCAGAACGTACCAGCAAACGGTTATATTCTGGTTTACCCGTGGTTTGAGAGACACAAAATTCCTTCGCCGCAGGACCAAGCCAGGGACGATGCCCATCACACGATCCTAAAACTCTGCCATTGGGAACGGTTGCATCGGAGAGGGGACGACGGGCTTTACAGGCTTCGCAGCGAACGAAAATATCCACGAAGTCATTTCCAGATCCCCCTTCATCTAACCAAAGTTGCCCTCGACAGTTACGATTTGGGCTATCACCATGCACAAAGCGTACCGGAACTACAGGAACCTTCTTCCTCTCTGGGGTCAGATACTTTCCTTTCACTAGGCTGCCCCAAGGCAGGAGAGGACGGGTTCGGTAGCTGCGACCGTTGGGTGCATTCCAAAACTCTTCGATCTGCGCCAGAAACCAGGTTGGGAAAACGAAAGATGTAATGCCGCTACGAGTTGCTTTGGGGTCTTGTTCGTCTACTGGTGGGGCATACATAGCAATCTGCTTAACTTCCAGTAGTTCACAGACTCGTTCTGCTAACCGATCCTCGTAAATACGACGGCGATCGCCCTTCCAGTGGTTCAGTCCCCCAATCAATATTGAATGGTTGGGCAGATCAACCATCGCTCCAGGTCCAAAGGTGGAAATAATTTGGCTTTGCCGAATTTCTCCAGAAGGAGGTCGCTTATTCTTCGCTTTCATCTATTCATCCTCCTCAATCTCAAAACCATCGGGATTGCGTACCCACAGGTTCACTGTTTGTTCCACATCCCGTAAACTGCGTTGTGCTTTGAATTTACGGACTTCTAAAGGCTGGCGTTCTAGCTCCGGATCAAGGGGGTCAAACAAGAGCGGTGGAGCTTGCCCCACCTCCTGCTGATACTGGAGCATGATTTTCTGGCTGGCGATATGCTCCCAAGTGTCCAAAAGGCTGATGACCCGTCCTTTTACCTTTTGGCGAAGATCATCGGCATCCTTGTCATTGAGTGCTTTGTCATGCATCTCGGCTCGATGAGCAATCACATCGGCAATTCCTTCTAAATCCTTGCGGTGTTGCAAAATATCAATTGCTCGAAGGGGAGCAGTCATACGACGATCGCCTAATCTCGCGAGGGCAACCGTAATAGCTGCAATCCCTCGATCAATGGCGCGGGGGGAAAAGGGGGTGACACTGGTGGCTTCCACTGCCCGGTAGAAGGTGATGTGTCATGCCTGAAAGCGTTCATAGTGAGAGCGATCGCGGGGACGGTGAACATTGAGGAGCGTGATCACTAAGCCGGGGCGCTTTTCGTCTCGACCCACCCGACTAGTTGCCTGGATGTATTCAGCCGCCGTTTTGGGTTGCCCTAACACGACCATCAGACCCAAGCGGGTAATATCTAGACCCACCGAAATCATGTTGGTTGCCAGGGTGACATCAACGTGTTCCTTATCCTGGAACGGCAAAGCCAGACGACGTTTCGTATCAGCAACCTGGTTGGTGCTAACACGAGAGGTTAATTCCAGAGGCAGATCGTTAATTTTGCGATCGGCAAAGGAACCTTCTGCTTCTCCAAGTCGCTTGCGCTGACTGTATTGGGTTAATCGGGCATTTACTTCATCTTCCACAATGCGGCGGCTCCCACCCAGTTCCCGTAGAGAGTTGAAGTAGCCCAGTAGCGTCATATAGGGGTCAGCAGGATTATTGGGATTTTCGCTCCCACCGGCCAGTTCCCAATCTTTTTGGGCAGCCCCCAGCAATGCCAGATAGGTTCGCAGCAGCACAACTTTCAAACTGCGTCCCTGAGCAGCAATGCCAATGTAAGTGCGGGCATTTTTCTCAGTAGCAGGAACCGTTTTGGCAAAAAAGGAATCGCGGCGATCGGGTCCAGGAGGCGGAAACACATCCACAGCCTCTCGCCCAAATAAAGCACGAATTTGATTCGTTGCCCGGCGAACTGTTGCGGTGGATGCCACAATTTTGGGACGAATCTGTTTTTGCTTTCCCTCCTGGGTAGACAGGGCATCAATGGCGGTTTCGTAAAGTCCAACCATTGTCCCAAGTGGCCCGGAAATCAGGTGTAATTCGTCTTGGATAATCAGGTCTGGCGGAGGGAGGGGGTGGTTGAGGGGGTGTCCGCGACCGGGACGGCAGGGTCCATAAAAACCGTCTTTGTCGTAGCGTTCGACTTTACCAAACAGTCCACCCGTTTCACCGACCCAGGGCAGACTGGCGAATTTATCCACTGTGGCGATGATGAAACAGGGCAACCGTCGATAAATTTGATCATCGACCGTCAGAATGGGTAGCGGCTGATTGCCGATAAACGCGCATTGCGGCTTGCCATCCGATCGTTTTTTGCGGTTGACGCAGGCAACTCGAAGGTCATCTGGTTCGTTAGGGTCGGGCAGTAATTGGAAGGAATTTTTGGTGAAACGGGTCCCACACCAGGGACAGTTTTCTAAGGGAATGGGAGAAGGCTTCTGTCTGTCGTTGTTTTGGTAGGCGATCGTTCTTGCCCGTGCGCTGTTTTCGTCTCCATCTCCTTTCTTTCCCATCTTGTTGGGAGTTGCGGCTTGGCCTACCCACAGACCAATCTCAAAAGGATGCTTGCCTAATTTTTCCACGTCGTTCTGTCGTTCCAGTTCCAGGGCACAGATCAGGGTTGCTGCCCGTCCGAGTTGGTCGAGCGTCAGCAGCCGCAGTGTGTAGCGCATCAGCACACTTAAACCTGCCGAGTGAATACCAGGCTGACGCAACCGTCGTAGCACCAGCGTAAACGCGGCCAATCCTAGGTATGCCTCGGTTTTACCGCCGCCTGTGGGAAAAAAGAGGAGATCGACGAGTTCTCTGTCGTCCTGTTCTGGGTTAGCAATGCCGACAATGTTCATCAGCAGAAATGCCAACTGGAAGGGTCGCCACTTTGGAGCAGACAGAGACTCTGGCATAACTCCTTCTTTGTCATGGGTCAGCCGCTGACGAATGGCGGTGGCAATGGCACGGTTGGCGATGCGGAATGCTTCAAACACCTGCGGGTCGTTCATCGCTTGCAGTCCGGCTGCAATTCGCTGGTTAGCAATCACGGCTCGGTTGAGCAAATCGCTTGCCGTTTCCGATCGATGTTTGGGACTGCTGGGTGCTTTGGCTCGTTGTTCTGCGATCCATTCGGCATAAGCATCGACCATTGGCTGCAAAAAGTCGCGTAATGCAGCAGGTGTTGGGGCAGCGGCAAGGCGTTCCATCTCCAACTCAACGTCGGGCACTGTAGCTGGAATCACCTTCTCGACATCTGCGGTCGGTATCCAGGCAGTCCAGGCTTTTTGGCAAATGCCACCAGGCTCTACCATCGCAATTGCCGAAACGTTGTGCCCAACTGCAAATTCATAATCATCTCGATATTGCAGGTCTGCGACTCGCTCATCCCAGTCTTCACCGTTACCACCGCGTAAATCAGGACGGGGAACAAAGGCATCTTCCGTCTGAATGATCAATTTAGTTTGAAAGGCATGGGCAGCATCGGAGGCTTTATTGGGAGCCGGACGGCGTTGATTCACCAGGAAGATGGAGACGGAGCGTGTGCCGGGGGGCACTAAATCTTCGGAAGTTACGGAGCGGGCAGAAACCATTAACTTCAGCCCTTTGCTCTCTGGAATGTCGAATTCCAATGGCGTTTCGCTGATTTGAATGGGTACTGTGAGGTTGGCGTGGCGAGGAGTGCGCTGCCAGGTTCCGACTCTCAGTGTGCTTTTGGATTCTGCTTCGATTTGATCAGTGAGGAGTGGCTTGTAGTCGCCCCAGCAGACGGTGATATGCAGAGAGGAGGTCTGTTTAGGGACTAAAAGGCTCATTCCCATTGATGAGGGAAAAAAGCCTTTGCGGGCAGAGGATTTATCAGGAGTTGCTTCATCGTCACCTGCCCCGGAACGACTGACGGCATCCAGTTCATCGTCACCTGTGTCATCCGATCGCACGTCTATTGGAGCATTGCAGGGTACCAGGAACCCGGTGAGATACCACTTGGAAGGCGGTTGGGGAATAATTTCTTCGGCGTGAGCCAAATCATCGGGAGTGGGGCCAACTAAATCCAGTTGTAGAGCATCGAGCAGGTGAGTGCGAACCTCAGCAGGGGTAGTAGACGACATAGATAGCCTATTAGGAGCAGGGCATTAATACCAGAATGCCCACAAATTGCTGAGAATTCCGGATGGGTACTCACAGCTT
This sequence comes from Thermocoleostomius sinensis A174, assembly GCF_026802175.1. NCBI lineage: Bacteria > Bacillati > Cyanobacteriota > Cyanophyceae > Oculatellales > Oculatellaceae > Thermocoleostomius > Thermocoleostomius sinensis. Next base: position 2,510,550 of record NZ_CP113797.1, read on the forward strand.
CATGAAGGCTTGAGGTAGGCATCTATTCATTGAGGTTCGATGGCAAAGGTGTGGTAGCCTGACCACCTTCGCCATGGCTGCACGAGATCTCTACCATGATGCGGTGAAATCAGCCTTGATTAAAGATGGTTGGGTGATTACGGCTGATCTATATTTCATCAAATATGAAAATACGGAGCTATATGCCGATCTTTGCGTCGTTGACGATTTGTTGGCGGCAGGAGTGCCTAAACAAGATATTGTGCTGGGATTTCAGCATCCGAGTAAGCGCCCATTGACAGAATTTGCCATTACCTGATCAGGTAGGATTCTTTGTTTTGAGTAGTTGCTTGCTACAGTTTGCCTGCCAGAATTTGAGTGGCTGTGAGGTTGAGGTCTGGAAAGGTGGGAGACTGGATTAAGTCATCGCCTCGAAATTCTGTGGAGTCATAAAACTGATGCTCCAGGATACAGAGAGTAATTTTTTCTTCCAACGGGTCAACGATCCAATATTCGGAGATTTCTAGCAGCCCATATTCAGAGCGTTTTGAGCGATAGTCGTCGGTTTTGGTGGAGGGGCTAACGACTTCGACGACCAGAATCGGGGGTGGCTCATTGAGATTGATCACGGCTTCACGATCGCTCATGGCTTCCCATTGAGCCGCTGCCAAAACAGTGACATCGGGAATGCGAGAAGTATCCCAATTTCGCCCACGTGGAGAGCGAACGCCGACAGTCATTTGTTTGGAAGTCCAGGGAAGTTCTCGACGTTTGATCTGCTCACGAAACTGATCGTTGAGAAATTCGGCAATCCCACCATGTTTACCAGTTCCTAGACTCATGGGTACGAGTTCTCCATCGACTAATTCGTAGCGGGTGTCTGTGCCATCGTCGTAGGCAAGATACTCTTCAAAGGTGAGTTTCTGGGTGGCGATCGTCATAGCACTGGCTCCTGAGAAGGTAGAATTTATCCTTTAGACCGCAGCCGCTTGCCTTCGGCAACAGCGAAGCTTTCGCGGAACTCCATGACTGCATCAAACTGGGCAGCAGGTTTGACGTAGCGGGTCAACAGCGAAAAATCTAAATTGGGCAGCAGTTCACTGCTGGCAATCACTTCGTAACCTGTTGAGCGCAGGTGATAAATCTGAAACTGTCCATTCTGCCACTGCCAGACTTCCGTAACGCCCAGGCCCTGGTAAATGTCTAGCTTGTTAACGAGCCGCTGTTCGGTAGCGGGAATGGCTGATTGGGTCAACATGGGAGAACTCATGGGAATTCTGCTCTAAGGAGGTGATTTTAGTATAGGTTTCGACCATGAGCTTCGACTAAACGGTTACGCTTCCAATCCAGGTAGGGGTGGAGTATTCGATCGTCCACTCTTCCCGGTTTTTGTGCCTTTCGATCTACCTTTCTTCTCGGCTTGCTTGCCGCCCAGGAGTTCTTGCTCGTAGCGTTGCTGATTCAGGTCGAGCAGTCGTGCCAGCACTTCATCATGAGTAGCTTCGTTCCAACGGTAGCGATAGGGCTTTTTGCGGCGTGAGGAGTGGTTAGTAGTTAGTGAGGAGTGGTTAGTCTGTCTACTATTCACTGCCCACTGATCACTATTCACTGCCCACTGATCACTATTCACTGCCCACTGATCACTATCCACCTCATCCTCATCCTCATAATCCAGCAGGAATTCGCATTGGGGTTGAATGTCATCCCAGCCGTAGGCAGCAAGAACCGCACGATCCATTTCGTCATGCAGTTGGCGCAGTTTGAGGATGTCGGGATCGAATTCGTTGGGGTCGTGGAAGCGGTTGTAGGTTTGGGTCAAGCCTTCGTTGTTGCGAACCATCAGATCGGCGCGGAAGTCGTAGTATTGTTTGCCAATGGCTTCTAGAGTGGATAGTGGGTGAGTGGATAGTGGTGAGTGTTCTTTACTATTCACTATCCCCTGATCACTATTTCCCTCTTCACTATTCACTATCCCCTGATCACTATTTCCCTCTTTACTATTCACTATCCCCTGATCACTGATGACTCTGGGGAAGGGGAAGGTTTCAAAACAATCAGAAGGTGTGTATTGCAAATCGTCCTTCAGAGTAGAACTAAAAAATCGTGTCCAAATTTCATGAATACGAGATTGAAGAATTGCAAATGGCGGATATGTATCGAAGGGAAAAACGACAGTTTTCTCGTTGTAAACCATACCTTTTGGTAGAAATGTAAACGCACATGATTTGCTGATACGAGAAATAACTAACACCCGATCGCATTCTGCAATTGCTTTTCTTAACTCAACTCTATCAGCACCGAAAAGCCACCATTTTGCAGCAACAGTTTTATTCCAAGAATTCTTAGGAGGCAAAGCAATCCTTGTAGGTTTAACTTTCTCTTCAACAATCGCCATCAAGTCAGGATGCTTTCGCGCTTCAGCTTCGCTCATTTCTCCAAAATTAATCACATAGCGATGGTGAGAATGAGTTGGGCTACTGTTCACTTCTTCGCCACCAATATAAGGGAAAATACATTCCTGATTGCGTCGATCTTTCTCAATCAAACGATGCATTTCAGCGATCGGTGTTGCATCTTCATTTGTGTCATCAAAAGTGAATCCCATACCCAAAACAATGCTGCCCTGAAAACTCTTATTAGCATTCGCCAGCAATGTATTGGGATTATTATTTCCACCTTTGGGGAACAGAAACGCGGAGATCAACGGAACTTCTTTCCCATCTAAGAATTTTGCTTCTTTATACAGTCCTTTGTAGATGTGAATCACGCTCACCACAACCGCCGCTTGCCCCACCCATTTCACCCGTTTGCGAGCGTTGTAGATTGTGCCGCCATGCTCACAGATCCAGCGTAACCCTGTGCTGCGCGTATCGCCTTGAGCGATCGTATTTGTCGCAATCAATCCAAAACTGCCGCCTTCTCGCAGTAGCTCATGCGATTTGCGGAAGAAATAAGCCACCAAATCAGAATTACCATGTGACTCTGGATAGTATTCCTTGAGCCAAAGCAAGTAGTTCTCGGCATTACCGCTGATAATGGTATTTTTGCCCGCAAAAGGTGGATTGCCAATGATGCAATCAAACCCCGGATTTTCCCGCTCAAATACCTCTAGAAATTCATCTTCCCAGTTGAATGGGACGACTGCATGTTTACCCATTCTCAGCCGCTCTGAAATTTGCCACAACTCTGAAGCATTCACCCAACCCGCTTCATAGCCGATCAGCTTACTGCTATATTCCTGCTGTTTTTGCTGCCGCTGTTTGCGCGTTCTGCCCTCCAACTCAGCCTGAATCATGGCATCCGCAACTAAGCCTTCCCGCGCCGGGTTCACGTCCAGCCCTTCAGCATCGTAAATTTTCAGCTTTGCCAAAAATTGCTCTAGTTTCGCCGCTCGCTGTTTCGCGTTTGTGCCCTCAAAAAATGCCGACACCATCAAATCTGCGGCAAGGCGCGATCGACGCAGTAAATCTTCCGACTCCTGTAGATAACGCCGTTTCGCATCCTCATCTGCATCTGTTTGGGTATCTGCATTCTGAATCTTCTGGCGAGTTTTTAAAATTCGTGAGGTTGTCTCTGCCTCTGCCTCTGCTTTTAACCGTCGCTGATACTCATCCAGCGTTGGCTCATAAAACGCCTTTTGGCTAAACTGCAAAATTTCCCTGCGCTTTACCCCCACCAAAGAATCGCCACACTTCAACGAGTGATCCAGAAACGTAAACGGCATACTCTTTGAAAGCGTAAACAGCCACAGTGATAGCTTTGCCAAATTCACAGCAAAGGGGTTTTTATCCACACCATACAAGCACCGCTGCGCCACCAACCGCCGCGCATACAGCAACGGTTCCTCTCCCTCCGGCAAATCCTCCGGTAAACCATCCCGGTTCCATGCCGTTTCTACCTGGTCTGCCAATTGGCGACAGGCTTCCACCAAAAATGCTCCGCTCCCCATCGCAATATCCGCTACTTTCAGCGATAGGATTTGTTCTGCGGTGGGCTTGTCACCCAATGCCGCTAAAACTGGGCGCAATGCCGTTTCTACAATTGGTTCTGTGAGCGATCGCGGTGTGTAGTGTGAGCCAGTTCGTCGTCGTTCCTCACCGGGCTGCAAATACAGTGACCCCGCAGGTAATAAATTGGGTGTGCGTGGTGACACCTTGCGACCCAATGCGGCTACCACGTCCGTCGCCGTTTTCGCCGCCTTTAACTCATTCAGTGCCTTGCCTGCGACCTTACACGCCGCCCAGTTTTGCAACAGTTTAGCGCGATCGCCTGGTTTCGCTGCCAGTAGCGTTTCCACATTCACCACCACATCCTGGGGACGTACTGCGATCGATGTTCCCTCTGCCCGTTCAATGGCAAAACCCATGATCGCGGTGTACACAGACCCAATTTCAGAGACTCCGAGTGACCTGTACGACAACCGTTCGCCATTCAACATCAGTAGGCGATCGAGCATCCGATACACCACACCATCGGGAATGCGCGGAACGTTTGGGCAGAGGGGAGTGGGGAGTCGGGAGTGAGGAGTCGGGAGTGAGGAGTGGTTAGTGAGGAGTGGGGAGTGGTTAGTCTGTCCACTATTCCCTCCACTATTCACTGCCCACTGATCACTATCCCCTATCCCCTGCTCACTATTCCCTCTCCCCTCCAAAAACGCATACTCATCCGGATCAAACAATTGTCCATGCCGCGCCGGAAGATACTCTGGAGTTTCTCCACCCCCGTCATAGACCAGTCGAAACAGGCTCAACAGCCACGCCCAGGCTCCATACCGTTGATCCATCGTGTCGGGATAGTTGCCTGCATCCGATCGCAGCCGCTCAAATAAACCTGATACCGCATAGTTACGCTGATATAGGTCATCTCCCGGCATCAGCCCCTCATCCTCTGCATATAGCAGAAACACCAGCCGCATCAGCGTTGTGATCAGCCCACCATAAATGTGCTGCGGATTTTGGCTTGCCAGTTCGCCCAATAGTCTGCCGTTGACTGCTGCATCTGCCATCTGAAAACCACGCAGGAGTTCCCATAGGGCATCTACCACCTGATTTGCCAGCGCAGTCGAAACCTCTGCCTGATACTTACGGCTCTCTTCCAACAAATCCTTCAGCCGTCGCCCCGTTGGAGCCGTAAATACCCGATAGGCAGAGAGCAACATTTCCATTGCCCCCAAGATCAGCCGCCCTGATACTTCACACATTGCCTGCACCGGAAACGTCAGGTGTCCCGACGATTCCCCTTTCGGTGCATAAACTAATCGGATGTCTGTCCCGTTGCACAAAATCCCGATCGGAACCCCTGCCTCCCGCAGCAACCGCTCAAACTTTGCCTGGGGACTGGCTGCCCATTTACCTGTCTTTTCGTCTGCTGAATTCACCTCATCCAGATTTGCTCCCGGAGCAATCACCTGAATCAGCATCAGCCAGCCATCGCTGTCCTGTACTCCATAACTAGGTGCAAGAATTTCGCCATAATCCGGCAACGCAACTTCCAATTCCCTTAAAGCATCACTGCTAATCAGATCGCTTGACTCCCAACCCAGTACATCCACCACAAACATCTGAAAATCGAAAATCCAGGCGCGGCTGTCATCTACTAGTTGAAGATCGCGACTGATTGCCGACAACAGCGATTGCTGTAAACCCACTACATTGCGATTGACGATCGCTTGTGCTTTCACCAATGCTGGAGGCGAAACGACCAGCCCCACAGGTTGCAGGAAGCCGAGCCACTCTTTATGTCGAAGCAATTCTGGATCAGTTGCCATTTTAAGTAGATAGTAGTTAGTAGATGGTGGTTGGTAGATAGTGGTTGGTAGATAGTGGTTAGTAGATAGTGGTTAGTGGCTGAGTTTTTTGCGAAGTGTAGATAGCATCTTTCGCAGTTCAGTGATGAGTACAAAAGAGTCGTTGCTTTCGGCTTTTGTGCAATAACCTAGTTCAACCGCAACGATAAGTTGAGTGTCTAATTCAGCAATTGAACCTTCTGCGATCGATAAAAATTGGATGAACTGCTGTGTTGTATGACGGGCTTGTCCTTCGGCAATGTTGGAAGGAATTGACACAGCCGCTCGTCTCATTTGAGAAATAAGACCAAATTTCTCTTCAGCAGGAAAGTTTTGAGTTAGCTGATAAATCCGCTTAACTAAAACAATTCCCCGTTGCCAAACAATCAAGTCCTTGTAGTCCTTAACGCTATTTCCACTCATCTGTTTCCTCCCCTTTCACTTCCCACTTCCCACTTTTCACTCCCCACTAACTACTAACCACTCCCCACTAACCACTTCCCACTCCCCACTAACCACTTCCCACTCACTTCCCACTAACCACTAACGGGTTGCAAGTACACCAAACCAACAGGCTCTATTCGCACCGCTTTGACTTGATAGGCAGCTTTAATTCGAGCAGGTTCGCTAATGAGTTCGACCTCTAGCGACTGCAATCGCCTTTCCCAGTGGCGACGATCGGCTTCTAGCTGCTGTGCTTCGGCTTCAGCAAATAGCGATAGCTGGAGATTACCTGCGGTTTCTTTTTGGCGTTTGAGGATGCGATCGCGCTGCTCCTCTAAAATTGCCTGCATCTCTTCAGCTTCCTTCTGTCCCCGTGCTTGCAGCTTTTTCTGGGCACGTTCAATCAAAACAGCCGCACGGCGATCCAAATGCGGTCTCAGTTCCTCCACATCTTGTGCTGCCGCTTGTCTGAGGCGTTGTTGTACCGATTCAGGCACCTGATGCAGTCGGGGACTTGCTAGCGAGGTTTCTAGAACTTGCAACACATTGTCTTTTTCACCTTCGCCCAGCGGACGCAGTTTCGATCGCCCCCGTGCCTCCGGTGCAATCCACTCGGCAGCCACAGCAATCACTTCATCGTGCAACCGAGAAGCGCGATCGCCATACAGCGACAGCCGTCCCAACACAACTACACTGAGAATCGGGCGATCGGTCAGGCAGACACAGGCACGAGTCAACTCATCGTGCAGAAAGCCTTGCGCCAAAAATCGCGACAACAACCGCTGCACAATCCGGTGTTCTAGGTGCAAATGCACCACTTCACCATCCAGTGAACCTGGATCACGGAAAACGACTGGACGAATAGGAGATTCCCGCCGCCAGTCCCAAAGCTTCTGCCCCCGTTTTCGAGGTGCTCTTAAGGTATCCAGTGTTGTTGCCCAGGTCGGATCAGCGCCAAACCGCTGATCGAGGGCAGGAATGTCCCATTTCGCAGTAGCAGGCTCGTAAGCTGCTTCGTTCGGATCAACGGGTTGAAGGGAATTGGCTCCTAAAATTTCCAATGAAGCAGAGATGGCATCGCGAAAATGGCGATCGTCCAACCCTAACCACTTCTGCGACTCGCTCAGCATTCCCTGAAGCAGCGCGTTTTGCTGTTCTAACTCCTGTCGCCGTAACCGTACTTGCTCCAGTTCTTCGCTGATCATTTCAGCATTGAACGATGATTCATCCGTCTGATCTGCTTTAGCAATCGCCGCTTCCAACCGCGCCGCTTCCCCATGCTGAATGCCATCTGCTAATAACTGGTTGACATTCCGCTCCAACACCAGCGATAGGCTGCCCAACTCCCGTTGGATAATATCGGTTTTTCTGAGCAGCGTATCGAGTACCCGATCTTCAGTGCGCTGAGAAAATACGAAATAGTGACAGTAGACAACAGGCGATCGCTGGAGTTTGCGGTCAATTCTGCCATTTCGCTGCTCTAGGCGTGAGGGGTTCCAGGGCAAATCAAAATGGAACAAGTCGGCACAATGATTTTGCAGGTTTACCCCTTCTCTTGCCGCATCAGTGGCGATTAGAATTCGCAGTGGATGTTTGGCAGGATCACTGTTAAAGGCGAGCTTAATCTCTTCCCGTCGATCGTCTCCCATGCCGCCATGAAACACAGCAATCCGCTGACGTTCCTGATCAGAACCCGCAATGATTGCCTGTAACTGCTGCTGGAGGTAACGTTTGGTGTCGGTGTATTCCGTAAAGATGATGACGCGGCGATCGTTCCAGGTTGCTCCATCCGTCCCTAACTCAGGGCATTGATTGTCCTGAATCCATTGCGCTAACTTTTGAATGCGAGGATCGGGCAAATGACGAGCAGCATTGGCAATCTGCGTCATCTCATCCAGCAGTTCCAATTCCCGTGCAGATGGAATAGAAGCGTCTTGCTCGGTTGCCACCCGCATCTGAGCGTTCTCTTCCGCCTCTACCTCGTCTTCAGTTAACTCAGCGCGATCGTCATCTGCTCCTGCTGATTCTTGCAGTAAAGGAAATGACAGGCTATTCCTATTTTTAGTTTCTGCCAGAGGAGATGATGCTTGTTTCGCTTGTTTGGCGATCAGCACTTCACCACTATGTTTGGCGATTGCCGTCTGATGAACTTTCAACGTTCGGGCAAATGCTTCAATGGATGAGAGCAACCGCTTTTGCAGCGACAGCAGTACCAATGCCGCTGCCCTTTGGGTTGATTTGGGCGCAACCTTAAGCCGCTCCTCTCGCAGTTGTCGATACGCTTGCAGCAACCGAGACAACTGAAGTTCCGGAGCATCACTGGGTAGTCCATCAATGCTCATGCGAACCACAATTCGCTCTGGAAAATCATCCCCAATCTCACGCAGATCGCTTTTGAGCCGTCGTACCATCACTGCATCCAGCAGTTTACGATTTCGTACAGGTACACCTCGACAAAACCGTTGTGGATCAAGGATTTCGAGCAGTGCTGCAAAACTATTTGAGTGACCGTTGTGGGGAGTCGCAGACAGAAACAGCTTATGCTCAAACCGAGGAGCTAAATCACGCACCGTGCGGGTTAATTGAGAGTCGATCGCGTACTTGGCTCCACTGGCAGGTGCCGCATTATGCGCTTCATCCAAAATCAACATTGCCCCTGCCGAGAATTCTCCCAACCAGTCTCGTAACGGTGCTGCATAAGTTTCGTCACGCAGCAGCGCATGGGAAATGATAAAGCGGGTATGGGTTGTCCAGGGATTAATGCTATAACCGCGCTCTCGCCGCCGACTGGCAACAAATTCGCGATCGACAATCAAAAACGTCAGCCCAAAGCGGCTTTCCATTTCTTCCTGCCACTGTCGCACCACAGAAGGAGGACAAGAGATGACCACCCGCCGCACCTTTTGGCGCATCAGCATCTCGCGCAGAATTAGCCCTGCCTCGATCGTCTTGCCCAAACCCACATCATCGGCAATGAATAGCCCAACTCTAGGCATCAGCAATGCCTTCCGCAACGGTTCAAGCTGATAGGCTTTTACCTCAATTCCTGCCCGGTAGGGAGCCTGAAACAGTTTTGGGTCTGTAGAGGTAACGCAACTCCAGCGTAGGGTATGCAAGTAAGCCGAAAATAGTTTGGGATTATCAAAGCCTCTTGCAGCAACGGATTCCCACGAGGCTGTTCCAATGTAGCGAGCATCAACTTCCCGTTCCCAAAGTATCTCTAACGTCTCGCCTAGTGCATCATCATCTAAACAAGCAAGACGCACTCGTGTATCTTCTTGAGGTGTGTGCGTCTCTAAAACGTCTTCGACCAAATATTGCCGAGAGCGAACTCGGACAATACTTCCAACCTCAACAGCCGTCATTTGTATTCACCCCAAAAAACGCGCAGCAAAATTTCCCGCGTTTATGGCACGTCATCAGCGACGAATCACCATATCGACGGATCAACAGCAATAGACGTAGAAATACGTAGGTTAACCTGACACTTTGGTCACTCTCAAAAAAGACAAACGTCAGGTGTAACTCTTCTCAGAATGCCCTGCATCTACAAATCTCTAACTTCTCTGAGGTCTCCAGGATTAAAACAATGTACTTAATCAAAAATTCACTTTGAATACGCAAGTGCAAAGCAATGTCATTTTTTCTATTAGTAAAATCAAACTGACAGAAACTGAGCAACTGAAACAGATTGGAGAATTTATGAACCCATCTGATAAAATTTCGCTGCAACACCACGAGCAAGTTCGTTTTGTTAAGAAACGAGAGATCTCAAGGTTGTCAGGACTCTCTGGAGTCACCCTCAACAAATATCGCCTCTCCGGTACCTTAAGCGAAGATATTCACTGGGTTCGAGTTAATGTATTCACTGGGTTCGAGTTAATGCAAAACTTGTTCTTTTTATTCTTGATTGGCTTCATCATATTAATGATCCGATTGCTCATCAACGAGGTATCGAATCTTATCTAGAAACCCTACTTTCTAACCAAAAGAAACAGCAGCGATCGCGATAGTTTGCTGATTGAAGCGGCTACAGATTGAGGATAAATATCACTCAAGGTTAGAACATCGTCTGTGTAAAAACTGAAGTACCTTAACTGTCGATGGGAAGCTGCTGTAATCTACCGATTGCAATCCCTCCTTTAGTTCACGAGCAAATGCCTCGTCATCCCCTTCCCCGTGCTCCACATTACCCGCAACACTGGATGCATTTATGCGCTGTGCGACGAGGTGTCCAAAGTTATCCTTGAGTGTCAATCAAAAATGCAATGACGACTCGAAAGTTGGGCAAGCCTTGCGGATACATTTCCGATCGCCACTGTTACCCACAACCTAGTCATTTTCATCGACAGTATCGAGCTACCCGTCCTGTATTTTCCTTTACTCCTGGAAGCTTCAGTTCTTTTTATTTTACTTTGCCTCACTCTAATTCCATCCCAGGACTCCGCTGGACTGATCGCCCCTGAGTCTTCTGCGCTCCCTGAGAACCTTCTCCAATCGCTGCACCGCCTTCATCACCGTCGATCGCACATACTGGCTCATCGGGGGCAACGGTACTTTGTTAACATGCACCTGATGCTATAAATAGGGACTTTGATGCAGGATACCCACCACTTCTTTCGGTGAGTACCCTACTTTCAGTGCTGCCAGTGCGACGGTATCATCCAGCTTAATGGCCGCCCAATTATTCTGAGCAAAGCGTTGATAGAGCATGGTGTAGTCGAGATAGCTTCACCGATGACTCGTCTTGCCTACTCCAGATATTGCTGTCGCGCCTGCTTGCCTGCTTCGTTTTCCGGTTCTTTCGGTTTTGCTGCCATAGGAAGTGCGTTTAACAGGAATAATTAAGAGGAATCAGTTAGAGAACGAAGTTAAGCGGCGATCGTGGCATCATTCAACAACGTTCCCAGCAGAGCATCCTCATCAAAATCCACCCCTTCGGATTCCTCAAACGCATCGTGAGAAGGGCGTTGCGTACTGTTTTTTTGTGGGGGGGGGAGGGAGTGGAAGATTACTAGCCACCATTGGTATTCCTCCTGTGGCAACCATCTGCTGAAACGCTTCTGCTACTGCTTGTTGGATCTCTTGCTTCAAATCCACTGTTGAGGTCAAGGCTTGAACCCTGGCTTGAATTGTTGTGGTTGTTAGGGCGATCGCCGGTTTTGCATCATTGACGACAGCCAGGATTCGAGGCGTATTGCGATGATTCCGGGGGGGATAAGCCGGTACAGCCACCACTCCAGCATAGAGACAGCCAAAAAAGGCGGCTAAGTAATCTAAGCTAGGCGGGTAGAGGAGCAGTGCCCGTTCCCCTGTTAAGCCTTGCGCCTGGAGTTGAGCTGCGATCGCTCGACTTCGGCAATCCAACTCACGATAAGTCCAGCGTGCTGCCTCAGTTTCTCCATCTTGCAGGAATACGAACGCGACTTGTTCTGGTTGGTGCAGCGATCGATAACTTAAAAGATCCACCAATGTGAAACATTCCTTGGCAAGCACCAAGAAATCATCATTACAACGAATCATTATTGGAATTCTCTCTTACTACTCTCTAATGACTCAAAATGATAAAAAATGACTCAAAAAAGTATTAACACGAACAATAAGATGTTCCGTAACAGGGATTCCTCGAACAAACAAGAAGCGAAAACCAAAAGCTCATGCTCTGCACTGCGTAAGATAACCAATTAGAAGGGATGGACAAAAGTCCTCCCCTGACTCACTCACCAAATATTCATCTATAGAAACCTAAAAACGAAGCAGTTATAAAACGACTGCTTATCCTAACTCCATCAGACGCTTATGAAGATTTTTCACATCTCAACACGACCGTCGAGCTTGGGGCAAACCAAAATGCAACAAATTCACTCTAAAAACGGATCTCACTTTGATGTTGGGAAATATCCACCCATCCTAAGCGAGAAAGCTTAACCTGGAACATACGCCGATGAGCCAAATTTGCTCCCAACTGCAAGCGGGTGAATAGAGTTATCAACTAGCCACGTTTTGGATGGTAGCCCTAAAGTAAATTTTTGCAAGTAGTTTGCTAGCTTATGGGTATTCCTCTACCTAGATAGAACGGTTAAAACCCTGAATTAGCAATAGAAGCGCATGATAAAACGCTTGGAGAACCCATGAACATTTACTTTCTCTTAATAGGAAAACTTTCATTAAATTTGAATACTTGCTTGTTAGAATCCCTACCCTTGAACCAATTCTTGATTGACACGGTTGCTTCAGTGATGGCTAGGCAACTCCAAGCTGAACGACACAAACGATAAGCGATCTATTCTTGACAAGGATTCTTAATAAGCTTAGGCTTGACGACAAACGCCATTGATTGGCTTGGGGTATGGGGGTATGACAGTATTGCCTACGTCCTATGAGTTGGAGCAAGGATGGCAGGAAAGTAGACATCGTAGTAAAGCTGTCTGGCATGGGGATGAGATTGAACAAATCGAATCCTGCCCTTCTTGGTTGGGAAACGGACAGCGACGATCGTTCTGTTTAAGCAACTCATTGTGGATTGAAATTAGGGATGAAAGTTATCAATCTGATTGGTCGTTGCAACGCCATCATGACGACCAGTTTCCGCTAACGGCTAAGTTCTATTTGGCAGGTTGTTCACGTGTACAGACACGCGGCATTGGCGATGAATATGTCGAGCAAGCGGGGCAAAATTATCTGTATTGCTTACCCGATACGGAAGAAGTTGAAACCTACTGTGGTTATGAACAATTACATTTTGTGATGATTTGGTTGTCGCCCAGCCGCTTGAGGTCACTTGGCACTCAATACCGTGCGTCTTTTGCACCTGAATTGCAGCAGTTTTTAGAAGATGAAACGCGACCCTTTTTTCACCATTCGTTGGGGCAAAATACTCCTGAAATGCAGCAGGTGTTGCAGCAATTGTTGCACTGCCCATATCAAGGCGTTACCCGATCGCTCTATCTGGAAAGTCAAGCCTTAGAGCTACTCTCGCTGCAATTTGCCCAGTGGCTAGAACAAGACCAAGCTGATGCTCCCATGCTCGTACTGCGATCGGATGATGTGGAACGCATTCACCATGCCAGAGCCATTTTGACCGAGAACTTAACCCATCCACCGTCGATCGTAGAACTGGCGCGGCGGGTGGGGGTGAATGACTATAAGCTCAAGCAAGGGTTTCGGCAGGTCTTTCAGACAACGCCCTTTGGCTATCTACGAGAGCAACGCTTAGAGTTGGCGCGGCAATTGTTAAGGGAAACCGATCGATCGGTGGAGGAAGTGGCAAGTGCAGTGGGGTATCAAAGCCGGAGTAGCTTTACTGCTGCATTTCGTCGCCAGTTTGGTACTAGCCCCAAGGGATGGCAACGGCAGATGAACCGCAGAATTATTTAAATCCTTCAAAAAAATCCATCTCGAAGACAAAAAAATCCGCATCGAAGACAAAAATGCTATCGATAGCTACCCTCTTTGTCGTAGTGTTTATTGAGAATATTTACCATCTGAGTGTCGTGAGTGACTGATATGCCACAGGGAAAGATGGTGACAACCGTTGCAGCTGATAAGTGTTATGTGAGGAACGTATGAACAATAGGCGATCGCTCAGTTGGTTGATCAGTGGGGTGTTGCCGTTGCTGATGTTGGCTCTTCCTGCTGGGGCAGAAACTGCGGTGCGGGCAGATCAGGAGGAAGAAGCGGGGATGTCCTTGGTTCCTCGTCCTTTGTCTTTGGGAGCAGAAAATGCAGTATCGACGGAGCAAGCGCAAGAGGTTGGAACGTCCTGGGTCTTCAGTCCTGGGTCTTTGGAAGAACCCCAAGTCCAAGCGACGAATGCTCACTCCTCAATGACCCATGCTCCAGAACAACTGCCCAACGCCCCCATTCCTCAACTCAGTGACCTCGACCACCCTGCAACAACGGTAGACGAGTGGATGCAGCAAATCGCTCAGGCGATCGTGCAGGTTACAGGAGTGCAGGTCAACCCCACTGATACCGGAGTCGAAGTAATTCTGGAAACCGCAGAGGGGCAACTGGCGGCTCCGGTCACTTCAGTGGTGGGCAATGCGCTGATTGCTGATATTCCCAATGCGGTGTTGGCACTGCCAGAGGGTGAGGAGTTTCAGGCGGCAAGTCCAGCCGAGGGGATTGCGCTGGTTTCGGTGACACCCAGGGCAGATGGAATTCGAGTCGCGATTACGGGCAGTGATGCGCCGCCTGTCGCAGAGTTAAGAACGGAAACACAAGGCTTGGTGTTGAGTGTGACTCCGGGAACAGAGATTATTGGAACAGAGGATGATGCGATTCAGGTGATCGTGACCGGAGAACAGGATGAGGGATACAATCCGTCGAGGGCAACTACTGCAACCCGGACGGACATTCCCCTACGCGATATTCCACAATCGATCCAAGTTGTGCCTCGGCAGGTGATTGAAGATCAGCAGGCGCAAGATATTGATGAAATTGTGCGAAATGTCAGTGGAGTGAACCTGTCAAATTCGGCGGGAGGGATTGCCGAAATCTTTAATATCCGGGGATTTGAAGGCACCGTCCTGAGAGATAGTTTTAGAAGAGGTGTGCCTTTTGAACTGTTAGACACCACCAATATTGAGCGGGTTGAAGTGCTCAAAGGTCCCTCATCGGTTTTATTTGGACAACTTGAACCGGGTGGAATCATCAACGTCATCACACTGGAACCTCTGGCAGATCCCTTTTATTCGGTTCAATTTCAGGTTGGTAACTACGAATTTTATCGTCCCTCACTCGATTTCTCTGGTCCTTTAAATGACGATCGCAGTCTACGCTATCGTTTGAGTGCTTCTTATCTCAGTTCAGGTAGCTTTAGAGACTTTACCGATAGTGAACGGTACTTCGTTGCGCCGGTATTGGCTTGGGATATTAGTGACAACACCCGAATCTTGCTCAATGCAGAGTTCTTAAATGATACTCGACCCCGCGATCGAGGGTTGGTTGCCATTGGCACGGGAGTAGCCGATATTCCGATTAACCGACGATTGGGAGAACCCTTTGATGAGGACAATGTTGAGCAGTGGCGAGCCGGACTGCGGTTTGAGCATGACTTCAACGAGGATTGGTCGATTCGGAGTGCTTTTCAATTCACTTCCCGAAATACAGACTCATTAAACACTGAAACCTATAGTCTGGATGAAGCAACAGGAGAGGGAAGCGATCGGTTTTTTAGACAGCAACTCGGTAGACTTGAAGAGTCCTACGCCTTGCAGACCGATTTGACAGGCAGTTTTACAACGTGGGGAATTTCACACGACGTTCTATTTGGAGTAGAGCTTTCTCGGATTACCTCCCGCATTCCCGATTTCTTTCAGCAGACTGCACCCATCAACATCTTCGATCCAGACTACGTAGAAGGTCCTAGACCTAGACTAACGGTTGCTGAATCAGATTTTGCCGATGATTTTCTTGATACTACAAACAACATCGGCATCTATCTACAAGATTTAATCAGCTTCACAGACAACCTCAAGTTGCTGATTGGAGGACGCTTTGATTTCATTGATTATGAATCGATCAACCTCCTAGCCGCAGAAACAACGAGCTTATATGATGATGCGTTCAGCCCCAGAGTTGGAATTGTTTATCAACCCATCGAAACGGTTTCCCTTTACGCGAGCTATACCCGTTCCTTTACCCCCAATCTTTTTTCCAGAACCGTTGATGACTCCCGACTTGATCCAGAACGGGGAACTCAATATGAAATTGGTGTCAGAAGCGAATTCTTGGATGGCAGGTTATCAGCAACGCTCGCTGCATACCAAATTACAAAATCTAATGTAGCCGTTGATGATCCAGACAATCCAAACTTTTCAATTCAAACCGGAGAACAAAGAAGTCGTGGTGTTGAATTGGACATCGCTGGAGAAATCCTCGATGGTTGGAATGTAATTGCTTCCTATGCCTACACGGATGCGATCATTAGCAGAGATACGAGTCCGCTAGAAGGAAATCAACTGAGGGGTGTTCCTGAACATAGTGCGAGTTTATGGACAACCTATGAAATTCAGGAGGGAGATTTACAGGGACTAGGATTTGGGATTGGAGCCTTCTTTTCTGATAGTCGTCAAGGCGATTTTGGTAATACTTTTCGATTGCCTGGCTTTGTCAGAACTGATGCTGCATTGTATTACCGTAGACCCAGTTTTCAGGTGGCTCTCAATATCAAAAATTTGTTTGATGTTCGATATTTTGAGGCAAGCAATTCTCGCGTTGCGATCGATCCGGGTTTGCCCTTGACAGTGATCGGAACCTTATCCATTAATTTTTGAGCTAGGGAGTATGACGGTTAAAAAAAATCGGTTGGGACAATGGTTGTTGATCACAGGACTCATCAGTCTGCTGACGATCGCTTGTGGCGAAAATCTCTCTTCAGATTCATCAACCAGAGAGATGCCTGCATCAAGTTCAACTCAGTTAGTGAGCCATGCCCTTGGCGAAACCAGAATTCCTACTGAGCCGCAGCGAATTGTCGTTCTCCATGACACTATCATTCTTGATCCTGTTATTGCTCTGGGTATTAAACCGATCGCTGCAACCACCTATGCATCTGAGGAAGGAATTGTATTTCGAGGATTAACATCTGAACAATCTGAAGGAATTGAAATCCTTGGAAGTATGGAGCAACCAAACCTAGAAAAAATGGCTGCACTTCATCCCGACTTAATTTTTGCTACCCATCATTTGCATCATCAAATTTACAGCCCACTCTCGTCCATTGCACCGACCGTAGTGATTGATCATAATCAGTTTGATTCTTTCAAAGATAGGTTTCGCTACATTGCGGAAGTTCTTGGAAAAAGCGATCAAGCTAATCAAGTTTTAACTCAGTATCAAACGAGAGTTGAGCAGCTCAGGCAAGCAATAGGGGATCAACTCAATGAAGTTCAAGTGTCCGTAATTCACGTCTATGGTGAACCCCTCTCAACGCCGGATGCAACTCATCATATTAGTCAAATTTTTTCGGATATTGGTTTGCAGCGACCCCCGAGCCAAGAAGGGCTGCTTCAAGAGAAGAACTTTAGTTTAGAGGTATTACCAGAACACGATGCGGATATTCTGTTTATTGTTAAATATCCCAGTTCTAAAGTTGAAACGATTCTTAGTAACCCCATTTGGCAGCAACTTAATGCGGTGCAAACTGGTCAGGTTTATGAAGTGTCACCTGAAAGATGGGGAGGTGCTGGAGGACCAATTGTTGCTAACCTAATTCTTGATGACCTATTTCAATATTTGGTAGACAATTCTGATGGCTAAAAGCAGTGAATCAATACGCACAGACTTTTCTCGAATTGTTATGAGAATGAGAAATATGGCGCAAACAGCTTTCACTGGTCTGACTATCCAAAACGAGAGGTATTTATGACAGCTAATACGCTGGAACGCGATTGTCGTTTTTGCTCCGTGATTTCCAAAACCAATGGCGAAGACCCGATCGGGTCTGCTGGAACTTATGAGCCTTGGCTTATCGCTGAGATTCCTCAACCTTGGGACGATACCATCTGGACAGACCATCCGATCGTCGCGCCTGCCAGTCAATTAGTAGAAACCCTTGAGGAAGATCAGGGGATGCAAATCAGATCATTGATGATCGCCCCCGATCGAGAATACTCCCAACCTGGAAAAACATTGAGCCGATCAGCATCCCCGTCAATTCGTTCGATCAATACGCCTGGTGGCTGCTGGTGATGAAAGGACGTGTCCAGCCGCAGGCAGTGGAGGGCAAGGTGCGATCGCAACTGATTGGTTGCTCGTAGCCCAATGTCCGCAGCCAGATAGCTTTCCGCAATAGAGAGGAGTTGAATCGCAACGGCAATGCCGAGAAAAAGTACCCAAAATTGAAGTAAGGTTGTGATTGATCCACCTGCGATCGCTGTATCAATGAACCTTGCCAATAGCCGAGGATTGAGCAACTGTAGCCCTGTCCCTCCTAGCAAGATCACCAGTAGCACAAGAACCCGCAACCACTGAGGTTTCAAGTACTGCATCAGAACAGTCTGATATTGATGCCAACGGATTTGCATAATTTTGCATGACTAATAGGCGAACGGAGCGGCGGGTAATGCTGGCAGCATCAGCAGGTTGACAAACTGTCTCACAATATCGGTTAATAATTAACGGTTAGGCTAAATAGCACTCTTCTCAACAAGCCTACTAGAAAATTAGAGTCCAATTTCTTGATATTTACCTTTCCATGCTGGTGCAATCGTAACAATCACCCGACTGAGAATAATGTGAGCGAATGACGGTAAGTGAATGCCATTGAGCGTGAGCTTTCAGTTGTCACTGAGTCTGAAAAATATGCAACATTTAATATTCATAGGACGATCGCTCGATCGATCAAATCGATCAAAGAAAGTTCGCTTGCGCCTGATTTCGATTTTCCTAAGCTTGCTTATTGTGCTGATGAGTGGAATCTTCAAACCCAGCATCAGCACAACGACAACTGAAATCCTCTGGGATACCTATAGAGTTCCCCATATTTTTGCCAACAATAATAAACAACTTTTTCATGCATTTGGATGAGCACAAGCGAAAAGTCATGGGAACCTCATCTTAAGGTTATACGGACAGTCACGAGGACGTGCTGCCGAATACTGAGGTGAAGATTATCTGGAATCCGAACCAGATATTTCGGATGGACACACACCATTAATACCCACGACGGCTGGGATGCTTATGAACTCACCTTAACGGCAGGCGGCTATCAGTTTGATGAATCAGTGCGAGCATTAGCAGACTGAACAAATGCTCAAAGTGCGGCAGGCGGATGGCACTCTGCGCTCAGAGACTTTACCAGTAAGACGATCGGTTCATGGCCCAGTCGTCGCAGAGCACAATGGCAAAGCTCTGGCATTTCGCAGAGTAGCAAGGTGAAGAATTCGCCCAGCGTGCTGCTGAGGTTTTAGCAACATGGGATTGTCAAACTAATGCTGATAGTCGGGGAGCCATACTGTTTGCTGCCTGGGCTGAAGCAATGGACTTCTCCAACCTATTTGCCATTCCCTGGGATGAAACGGCACCCTTCACCACTCCCGATGGTTTAGCTAATCCCGCTCAGGCAATCGCGGTACTAGAAACAGTGGCAGCCGAGGTTGAAGCTCAGTATGACTCATTCAATGTTTCCTGGGGCGACGTTTTTCGGCTGCGGATGGGTGAGGTTGATTTCCCTGCGAATGGTGGACCTGGTTATCTAGGAATTTTCCAGGTGCTGAGTTTTGCTCCCGATGCAGACGATCGCTTTCGAGCCGTTCATGGAGACAGCCACATTGCGGCGATCGAATTTGCTGATCCGGTACGAGCAATGGTTTTGACCAGTTACGGCAATGCGACTCAACCCCATTCCCCTCATAGTGGCGATCAGCTAGAACTGTCTGCCCGCAAAGAACTACGCCCCGTATGGCGATCGCGTCCAGAAATCAAGGCTCACCTTGCAGCACGGGAAACCGTTTGAGGACTGAAGGGTTAGGAATCTGCAATAAAAGGGCATCCCAGTCTTGGAAGAAATCTGCTGTAAGGGCGCATAGCCATGCGTACCCCATCGGGTACGTTAGTTTTCCGCATATCCCTTACCCTTCAATTTCTGCACCGTGAGATGTTTCCTGGCAACTTGACTGACACATCATCAAAGCTCTAGAACAGAGCTTCCCTGGCTGGACCTTGATTTATCTGGGTTTAAGAACGGAGAGAGAGGGATTCGAACCCTCGTTACCCTTACGAGTAAACAGCATTTCCAGTGCTGCGCCTTCAACCACTCGGCCATCTCTCCCTAAGCTTTGAGCCAATGTCTACCACTAGTCACAGAATTATTACTCTAGCAGAATTTGCATCACTTCGGAAGTCCTTGTAAAGTGTTTTTGTGCAAGGCTCCACCTCCTACTATCATAGGCGTTAAGGAGTTCAATCTGTAACAATTGTCATTTTGCTATTCGTGGCTTTTCTAACCATTTAACCCGTGACCAGATCCATGCCCCAGGTTTACACTGTTCAAATTCACGATCGCCAGCACAATACCCACTACACTGTTCGAGTGCCAGATGATCGCTACATCTTAATGTCGGCCGAAAGCCAAGGGGTTGATCTGCCATTTGCGTGTCGCAATGGAGCCTGTACTACTTGCGCAGTGCGCGTGATTGCGGGTGAGTTACGTCAACCAGAAGCAGTGGGCTTATCTCCTAAGTTGCGAGAACAGGGCTATGCATTGTTATGTGTTAGCTATGCTTGTTCTGATCTAGTTGTGGAGACTCAGGATGAAGATGAAGTTTATGAACTGCAATTTGGTCAATATTTTGGCAAAGGCAAGGTCAGGCGCGGTTTGCCACTGGACGAGGAGTAACGAATAGAGGATGAAAACAAGGATTGAAGAGATGAAGACTAACGGATAAAACCGGGAATTTTAGTGTTTAGTTTTTCCTGTTTTTACCGTTATGAAACTTAATTTTTTCAGATTGTTTGCGCTTTGTGGGTTAGTGGGTTGCTGTTTGTGCATTGTGGGTTGTCAACGGACTATTATGCCAACCGGAGACTGGGTACAGGTGACGCGGGTTGTTAGCGGTCAAACGATCGAAGTGTTGGATTCTACTGGAGGTGATCCGTTACAGAAAACTGTGCGGCTTTTGGGAATTGATGCTCCCGATTGGTTACAGCAACAGCCATGGAGTCGGGTGGCCCGGCAGCGGTTAGAGACTTTAATTAAGCCAGACAACCGCGTGTTGCTGGAATTTGATGTTGAGACCGATCGCGTCACTTCCAATGGACAATCTTTGCGTCTGGCCTATCTTTGGCATCATCGTACCCTGCTGAATGAGGTACTGGTGGAGGAAGGGTTGGTATTGGCGCGATCGCGAGCGCCCAACCTCAAATATGAGCAGCGGCTGAGATATGCCCAAGAAAAAGCTCGGCTTCTAGGGCTAGGGATTTGGAATCCTAAACACCCCATGCGACAGGACCCCAGAGAGCTTGAAAAACTCTGAAGATTAATTATTGCAACGATTGCAACGGTGCAAACACGTCTGCCCAATCGATTGTGTCTGGTCTAGTGCCTTGATTGATAATTTCAAAGGTTTTGTTTGCGGTGATGGGATGGTTCAAACATTCGACACAAGCCGTTGCAACATCAATTCGACTGGTTTGTCCGTTCAGCCTGTCACCAGTTCCAAGCACTACACCTGTTTTGCCGCCCGTTGTGGCTTTCAGCAGGGTGTTGAGGTCATAGGATGTGAATGGCCCGTCAATCAACCGTCCTGGCCGCACGATCGTGTAGGGCAACCCCGACTGCACAATCGCCGTTTCGCCCTGTTGTTTGGCATCTAGCACTCCAAAGGCATTGAGTAGATTATAGGGTGGTTGATCTTTGCGCTCTACACCACAGGACGAGACAAAGACGAACCGTTTTAGGTCACGGGGGGCAGCAGCAACTAGATGGCGAACCCCTTCCGCATCTACTTGTTCTGGGCTGTTTCTGGCAACTCGACGACGGTAATCGGCATCGACATATATGCGACCCCATTCAAGAGCTTGTTGTAAAGGATTGTCAGCCTCGATCGCAAAATCCCATTTAGCCGAGGGAAAGGCTGTGGTTCCGGTGCAGCAGATTAGGTGGGTAATGCCTGGCATGGCGCTGGGCAGTGTCTCAGGTTTGCGAATGTCGCCGATCGCCACTTCTACTTGACTGTTGAACATCTGTTGCGCTTTCTGTGGATTTCGCGTTAGCACCCGCACCGCTCGCCCTGTTTCTAATAGCTTAGCAACTGTTAGTTGACCTACTCCTCCGGTTGCACCTGTCACCAAGACTCGATCGGACATCCCTATCACCTCTTCGTTTGAATGGTTAAATCCACAGCTATAGTAGCGGAAGGCAACCTGGGAACATATCTAACCTATCAAGCTTCATAACGGGCTTACCTTTTCCGCTGAGACGTAATTTGGTGTTGCTGATCGGATGGATCGCGTCAGGGTCTTTCGTGAAACGCTCTAACAGTTGGGGTCAAAGTTGGCAAATCACGCCCGAATTCAATCACACCCTTAATTTTTCGTTACAATCAATAAAAGATGCTTCAGTAACCCTTGCAATCTGCTCTTCATCCTGTTGCGTTATGTCTTCATTTCCCGCTCAGCCAACGTTGCCTCCGGAGATGACTCCATCTGAAACGAACCCATCTTGGAAGATTAAGCTGCTCTATGACGGAGACTGCCCGCTGTGTTTGCGCGAGGTCAACTTTCTGCGGAAGCGGGATGCAGGGCGGGGATTGGTCGCTTTAGTGGATATTGCCGATGACAATTACAACCCAGATGAGAACGGTGGTGTAGACTTTGAAACGGCGATGGGTCGCATTCATGCAGTGTTGCCAGATGGTACGGTCATTCGGGATGTGGAAGTATTTCGGCAAGTCTACGAGGCGCTGGGTATGGGCTGGATTTATGCTGTCACCAAGTTACCGCTTGTGGGCGCGTTGGCTGATTGGCTGTATGGTCTTTGGGCAGGCTGGCGCTTGCGGTTAACTGGACGACCGGATTTAGCGACGATCGTGGCTGAGCGCAATCAGCGGCGTTGTCAATCGGAGGGGCGCTGTCGTAGCCATTCTTAGCGAGAAGAATTTAGCTCATATTTGGCTTTAGCTCATATTTGGCAGGATGCCTCGCTCTAGGACTGCTGTATCAGTACATTTTTCGGCGTTGCTGAATTTAGATATAGCTGAATTTAGATATAACTGATTATTTCGGTCCTCACCCTCAATCCGGTTCCCCTTCGCGCTTTTGGGGAGGGGTTGGGGATGAGGGTGGTTGGGCGCAAAAGTGTCCAGACTATAGGATCTGTGACATTTTCGTCGTCGCATCACCGCCAATGGTTGCGTTCACACCCTGGGGGATTGGCTCAACCGTCAACTTGACTTATCTACGCTGCAACTGGATGCATTGGTTGCATGATTCCAAGTTGCACATCGCGTTAATGAGTAATCGTGATCCTACTTATTGCGGAGCAATGCTTATTCTAGTGGGGCGAAGGGGCGTTTTGGTTGAGTTTTGGCATACAACAGAGATGAAGCCAATGACTTGTCGCAGAGGGATGCAGGTTAATGGAAGCTGAATTGGTGCTGGTGCTCGAAATGGTTGTGGTATTAACGGCTGCAACGGTTTTGGGATACTTGATGAATCGGTTAAGGCAACCAGTGCTGCTGGGTTATTTGTTGGGAGGGATGCTGGTGGGCCCAGTGTTGGGCTGGATTCATGCTGAAAGCGATGTGAGGTCGTTGGCGGAAGTAGGGGTGGCGCTGTTGCTATTTGCGTTGGGGGTGGAGTTTTCGATTAAGGATTTACTGAAGGTACGCACGATCGCGCTGGGCGGTGGGTTGCTGCAAATCGTTTTGACGGTTTTGATTGGGGGTGGCTTGGTTTATTTAGTTGTTCCGGAAAAGACGCTGTCACAAGCCGTGTTTTTGGGGGCTGTGCTTTCACTGTCTTCGACGGCGGTGGTGCTGAAGAGTTTGACGGAACGTAATGAGGTGCACACGGCGCACGGTCAGATTATGCTGGCAATTTTGATTGTGCAGGATTTGGCCTTGGGGTTGATGCTGGCGGTGTTGCCGGCCCTGACACAGCCGCCTGAGGTAATTGGTACTGCGTTGTTTCGGGCAGTGCTGACAACGGTGCTGTTTGGGGTGGTGGCTATTCCGGTGGGGATTTGGGTGATTCCTTTAATCATGCGGCATCTGGCACGAACAGGATCGCCGGAGCTTTTTTTGCTGGGAGTGTTGGTGCTGTGTTTGGGAATCGCATTGGTGACGGCCAGGATTGGCTTGGGGATTGAAATGGGCGCGTTTGTGGCAGGGTTGATGGTGTCGAGTGTGGAGTCAGCGGATCATGCGCTCGATCGGGTATTGCCGATGCGGGATGTGTTTGCGACAGTGTTTTTTGCGTCGATCGGGCTGTTGATTGATCCAGTGTTTTTGTGGGCAAATGGCTGGCTCTTGCTGCTGTTGGTGGCGATCGTCATGGTGGGAAAGGCGTTGATTGTGACGATGATTGTGCGGTTGTTTGGCTATTCGCTGAAGACGGCGCTGACGGTGGGAAATGGCATTAATCAAATTGGAGAGTTCTCGTTTGTGCTGGCAGGGGTAGCGCGAGGGCTGGGCGTGTTTTCGCAAGAATGGTATGGACTAACGGTAGGCACTACGGCAATTACGCTGCTGGCTACTCCGTTTTGGTTCAAGCTAACACCGCATTTCTTTGCGCTAGCAGAACAGTTGCCTGGAATTGGGGGGATGATGCGGGCTAGCCAAGTGCCACGTTACATGGAGGTGGAGGAGGGCATCGCCAATCACATTGTGGTGGCCGGCTATGGGCGTGTAGGTCGAACGCTGGTACGAATTTTGCAATCGCAGGGGCACAAGGTGCTAGTGATTGATAACGATGAAGCAACGCTGCCTAGTTTGCGCCAAAAACAAATTTCGTATCTGTATGGGGATGCATCAAGTGAGTTGGTGCTGGAAAAGGCGCATTTACCTGGTGCTAAAGCGATGGCGATCGCATTGCCCGATCCATTAGCGACGCGGTTAACGCTGAAACGAGCGATGAGTTTGGCTCCGTCGCTGGATGTGACGGTACGGGCCCATATGAATCAGGAGATTGATACGCTGTATCAACTGGGGGCAAAGGAGGTGGTGCAACCAGAGTTTGAGGCGTCGCTAGAGATGGGGGCACATATGCTGCTGCAATTGGGTACACCGGCTCATCGAGCGCAACAAATTGTGAATGATTATCGGGCAGGTCGCTATCGGGAAATTATTCCAGAACAGTCTGAGGATGCGGTGGCGGCTGATTTACAGGCAGCGATAGGTGGGTTAGGTGGACAGTGGTATACGCTGCCCGACGATTCGCTGTTGGTTGGCAGAACATTGGCACAAGCGAATGTTCGAGGTCTGACGGGGGCAACGGTCATGGTGATTAAGCGCCTCAATCGACTGTATCGCTATCCGGATGCTGAAACAATGCTGGAGGGGGGCGATCGATTATTGGTGGTGGGAAATATGAAGGAACAGGCGGCGTTTGAGCAGTTGTTGAAAGGGAAGGAGGAGTAAAGGAAGCGTCGATCAAGAAAGTTGTGGAGTTGCGAGAAAGTTGTGGAGTTGGGGTTGGCTGATGGGCAGCGGCTACCCCCATTTTTTATGGAAATTCCTAGTGTGTCTTCAGAGAAACAATATCCAAAGCAATCTTTTAGAAACAAAATGAGTCTTATTCGTCTTTCATCTGGTCTTATTTAAGTCTTAAATGTTTTTATGAGTCTATTAATAAAATTATGAGTCTTACCTTTGTCTCATAAAAGTCTCAATTTGCTTATTTATAGACTTAAATTAATTTAATGAGTCTCATTTGATTAAGGGAAACTAGCTGAGAGTTGTGCACTCGATGTCTGAATTTTCCAAATTTGAGGCTTCAAGCCAATTCCTCTGAAGTTTGGCAGGCTAGAAGCAAAAAGTTGGATCGTGAGGGCAGCTTGGAGAGGTGGATTATCCTGAAAAGGTAGGGAATGTGCTAGAGGATTTGATTGCAGGCAACCTAGGAGAAGGGCGATCGATTGCTCCTTACTAAGTCCTTTTACTTAAATATTGACTTAAGTTGAAGCGAAAAATTTAGTCCAAATCTAGTCCTAATTTGACTAAGCTCTGCTTGAAATTCGCCCAGAGCAAAGATTTCAAAAATCTGGTTATTTGCGTGTACCGCAACGGGTCAATTGTCATTGAAAAACGCAGGGGCGCTCCAAAGCACTCGTTGGCTAGCCAAATTAAGCTTTCACAGTATTGGCTAGATGGCATCAAGGGAGGTTTAGTTAGACCATGTTGCACACATCGGCAATCATCGATTCGCCGTTAAGCTATTAAGCCAGCATGAACCAGGTCCGAGTCAATTGAGACTCAAACTCTCCTATATAGACTCAAAAAATACAAATAAGTCTAGACTAAGACAACCCATTCGCACTCCCAAGATCACTTCATTGCCTGCTTCATTGCCTAACAATGCTGCCCATCATTTCCTTGGTGGTTTTTCTGTGTGTTGAAGCATTTTGCCCGATGAACAGATGGCAACAACCACCAAGGAACATGAGGATACTCATGGTGCTCCTGATGGTAGCCAAAGTGATAGCAAGTAAGAAACGACCAAAGGATAGGCCACGCAGTAGTTTGAGCGTGATGAGAGTTAGAATAACCACCCGCTGGTCGCCGATGTGGTAGGAAAGTACCAAAGAAAAATAATTGAATGGAACTGAGAACAGAAGGAATAGCCCAAAATAACATCACACTGCTATAGGAAGTATGCAGAAGATAACAAGCGATCTGAAACAGAACCACCAGCCCCAGTAATCGACGCCAACTCCAATACTGAATCATGAAATGAACATACCAACGCAACGGGTTGTCATGCTCTCCATCATGAAAGTCTGGATCACGAGGGCTGGCTGGATGACGATGATGCAGCCAATGCTTTCTGAGAAGACTTTGATAGGAGAATAGCCCATAACAGAGCACAGCCACCCTACCGATCGCATGATTAATCATAGGCTGTTCAGGATAGACCGAACCATGCATAGCATCATGGGCCGTGATGAAAAGCCCCGTCCACAAAAATGTTTGCCAGAACACCGCCAACACCTTAAACCACAGAGACATCTCAGCGATCGGCAACGACAGAAGCAACCCTAAACTTACCGCCCATACACCAAGGATCAGCATAGCCACTACCAACCCAAACCCCTGTACCGGTTGACCAACTGCTCTTCCAAAACGGGCAGCAAAGTCTATCGGCAGACTTTCCACAGGCGAGAGAATCTGTGTCTCAACCAAACTTGTTTCAACCAAAATGTGCTCCTTTGGCAACCAAACTCCAGCCATACATGCAAACCTTCTCAAGCCGCTTTGTCCCGTCCACTATTCAGCCATTTACAGACAAAAGCCAACAAAGCACCAGATTTCATCCAGTGACCGATCGCCTGATAGCGAGGCTTATCTTTATGATTTTTATCGTTTTATGAATTTATGTTAACAAACAAATGAAAAAGCCTTCGTCTATCTCTGGAATCAAAAAACCGCTCGCTGAATCGAGTTCAAGGAATTTAGTTTAAGGACGGCCCAAAAACCGCCCCTACAAATCAGCCAGAAATAGAATCAACCAGAAATGGGCTTGATCTAAAAAAACTACCGCTGGACGCAGTAAAATCACCATTTCAGGGAAATCTCACACTTTCACTTACTAGATTGCACATGTACTGAACAATCGAATGGCGGCTGTAACTTGCCTTCGAAAAGCCAGGGTCAAACGCTGAGAGATTAGTGGTAAGATGCAATCGCTAAGATGATGTTTTGTCAAATATAAACGGAAGCAACTTTAAAAAATGTATGAAAGCAATTGTGTACATAAAATATGGCTCATCGGATATTTTGAAATTGAAGGAAGTTGAAAAATCCACTCCCAAACAAAAGTAATGAAATTTCGATTAAGATATGCGTTAAGATACAGGTCACTATGGTGACATTAACAACTGGAGATTGCAACGTTATTGATATCATCAAACGAATAATTTACTAACTTATCAGCAACGACAAAAGTAATTGAATAATGGCTTTGTTAAGGATGTTATAAAGATAAAATTATTGGGTACAATGTTATCTAAACCGATCGCCCTGCGTTACCTCCACATAGATATGTTCTAGACGCACAGGTTGCCGCGCAATGGAATCTAGCGGAATACCGTCAAAGTAGGCAATGATATCTTTAAACTCCAGCACCTCTGGAAGCCAAAACGCTAAATCACTACCGTAGTAGCGATGCGGAAGACCAAGAGACCGGGCCCGATCGATCGCCTGTTGAGGCGCTGGCGTTTGCATCGTCAGAATTTCGGCCGCTGCAATTTGCTGTCGCAGGTCTGCCAACGTTCCTTCAGCCGCAATCTGTCCTTGTTTCAAAATGCCAATCCGTTTACACAGCCGCTCTGCCTCGTCGAGTAAATGCGTAGTTAACAGCACCGTCATGCCCTGGTGTTGGAGTTGACGAATCAAGTCCCAAATTTCGTAACGGGCTTCAATATCTAATCCAGTAGTAGGTTCATCCAACACCACAAGTTTGGGTTGATGAATCAGGGCAATGGCCATACTCAATCGTCGCTGCATTCCCCCGCTGAGCGTTTCTGCTGGGCTGTGGGCCCGATCGGACAATCCCACATCGCTCAAACACCGCTGCACCCGTTCCTGCCGATCGATCTTCGAGAGTCCGTAAATACGAGCAAAAAAATCCAGATTTTCAGCACAGGTGAGGCTGCGGTAGATGAGATTTTCTTGCGGAGCCACCCCAATCCAGCGTTTCGTTGCTTCCGAAACCGGCCAACCGTTAATTTCGATCGTGCCACCATCAGCTTTCAGGAGATTGCACAAAATGTTGATCGTTGTGGTTTTTCCCGCTCCGTTCGGCCCCAATAGCCCATAGATTTCACCGGGCGGAATCTGCAAACTCAGCCCTTGCAGCACCGATCGCGACCCATAGGATTTTTGCAGTCCATTAATCTTCAGCACTCTGCGCCAGTCTCCTAATTTACAATCTCCTTTCCACTTGCAGCATCCGATAGTAAGACCACCAGCCACCAGCCACCATGAACCCCGCAAACCCCACTAAAAACCAAAAATGCTCGGCAACATCTGCCAAGGCTTCCCCATTTGCTGCCACTCCCAATAAAGCCTCATTCATGTGATAAATGGGGTTGAATTGTGCCAGTTGCAGCAAATTATCAGGAAACAGTGACGCTGGCAAAAACGCCCCTCCCAGAATCAGCAACGGTACGCCAAACGCCGCCACCAGTGCATTCACATCTTCAGTGCGCCGCGCAAATTGCGTTCCTAAAATGAAGCCAACCCCCACATAGGCCAGAATGCTGAGCAAAATAATCAGTCCACTCAGCCACCAACCAGAGAACTCGGCTCCTTGCCCAACAGCGATCGTGCCCACCAGCAGCGTTTGCCCCAACCCAATTGCACTGTGCGCCAAAAAAATCCCCAAAAAGTACGACACCCCACTTAACGGTGAAATAAATAACCGCTTGAGAGTATGCTGTTCCCGTTCAGAAACGACAGTGGACACGCTACCACCCAAACAACTGAAGAATAACGCAGCACCCACTAATGTTGCCGGAGTTGCTTGCTCAAACGCAGTTGCCGTGTCTAAATTAGCTCGCTCGGCCAGAATCAGCCCATTCAGCAGCAATATCAGCACCGGAAAAATGCCCCAAAAGATCAGGCTGCGGCGACGGCGTCCCAACTCGATTAGAATGCGCCGGGCAACCGCCAACGTTTCACGCCAATATTTCATCAAGGTCAGCTTCTCCATGCAGCAACCATGTCACAACTTGACTCAACCGTCATTCAATCCATCATACGTGGCAGGGCATAGCAGAGCTAGCCTAGAAAGCTGCATTGAGATTAGGAAACATCCTGAAAGGTTTTGGGTCTAACCTCTTGTCTGAACACCCTGACCTGTTCAATCAGGGAGTGTAGAAGATGACAAGGACGGTATAATCGCAGCCGATCGCCCCATTCCTAAAAAATTACAAAATATTTTCGGTCTCGTAGGATTTTCGGCATACCGTCAGGATGGAACCGCAACCGACGAATACATGACTTTGTTACTGAGTTCTCTTCCGCATATTTCCCGCCGCGCAGCCCTGAAGTTAATGGGAATTGGCGCAGGCGTTGGATTTTTAAGCTACTCTCGGCTGGCCAAGCCCCAGCCCGCCGTTTTTAATCAAGATGTCTTATCCTTACCCAGAGCGTTGAGCCAATCGCGCCAAGTAGCCGTTGTGGGAGGGGGGTTGGCTGGGTTGGCCACCGCCTACGAGCTAAGCCAGCGTGGGTTTCAAGTGACGCTGCTAGAACGATCGCCGCAGCTAGGCGGCAAAATTGCCAGTTGGCCAATTCAGGTTGGAGATGAGTCGTTTCGCATGGAGCACGGCTTTCACGGCTTCTTCCCGCAGTACTACAACCTATGGGGATTGGTGGATGAACTAGATATTCAGGCTAATTTTTTATCGCTAGATTTTTACTCAGTCGTGTATCGCGGCGATCGCTATCGTCCAGAAGTATTTCGACCTAGTCATTCTGCTTTCCCCTGGAATATCGTTGATTTAGCCGTTTCGTCGGGCAACCGGTTGAAATGGGGATTGAACCTCATCAATCAAGGACACTGGCAAGTCTTTCGCGAAATTACAGGCTTCCATCCCCGTAGAAGCTATGATCGGCTCGATCAAATCTCGGTCGCAGACTGGGTGCAGCACGATTTTCCCAAAGGGCTATACGATTTGTACTTCTTGCCCTTTGCCAAATCCAGCCTGAATGCACCCGACGTACTGAGTGCGGCCGAACTGATGCAGTTTTTCCACTTCTACTTTTTTGGCAACCCAGAAGGACTAGCATTCCGCGGTACGCGCCAAGATATGGGTACCAGCTTAGTTGCGCCGATCGCCCAATCCATCCTCAACAACGGCGGGCGAATTCTCACAGATACGACCATTCGCGATCTGCGCTGGCAGGACGGACAAATTGCATCCCTAACCTACGATCGAGGCACTCAACCAGCCGTTCCCTTTTGGACAACCGTCAGTCCCGTCCTTAATCAAGAGAACCACCCAGTGCGCTATTACGGAGCCGGAGACGAAGTCTATGCCGTGCGCGAAGATCGCCAAGAAGCCCTGTCGCTGACCTGTACGCATCAAGGCTGTACAGTGCAACCTCAAGCAGACGGCTCGTTTCATTGTCCGTGTCATGGAGCCGTGTTTGATGCCGATGGACGAGTGCAGCGCGGTCCAGCCAAACGAGATTTAGCACGGTTCCGTATAGCTCAACACCAAGCCGATCGCCTGCAACTAGTCGCGGCGGTACCTGAGACTACAGTTCGCGAAACTCTCCAAGCCGATTACTATGTCTTTGCCACTGATGTTCCCGGCTTACAGCAAATCTTTAGCCGCGCCACCGGAGACGTACAGCCCGACGTGCAGCAGCAGGTCGCCAATCTTACCGTTGCCGATCCGTTTGCTGTTGCTCGCTTCTGGTTCGATCGCGACTTTCCTTGGCAAAACAGCAATTTTACCTCCTTGTCTGGCTACCGTCTCACCGACAGCATCACCCTCTATCACCGCATTCAGGATGATTACATCGCTTGGGCCGAACGAACCGGCGGCAGCGTGGTAGAACTCCATGCCTATTGCTACAAGGAAAAAGAGTTCCCCACCCAAGCATCCTTGCTACAAACCTTTGAACAGGAATTATACGAAGTTGTCCCCGAACTGCGAGGAGCCACTGTCCTACATCGAGAACTGGTAAATCAGAAAAACTTTTCGGGTTATCCACCAGGTAGCTATGCCGATCGCCCAGAGACAAATACTCCAGTTGCCAACCTGTTGTTCGCCGGAGACTGGGTGAAAATGCCCTTTCCCTGTGGGTTGATGGAACGCGCCATCAGCAGCGGATTGTTGGCTGCAAATGTCATTTTAGAGCGAGAAGGATTGCAGCGCCGTACGCTTTATACAGTGAAGCCGCAAGGAGTACTGTCGATTTTTACTTAAGGGAGGAATGGGTAAAAGGTGATGGGTATTGGCTAATCGGCAGAAAGAGAACCAATGACCGATGACCCATTACCTCCTATGGATAAAATCCCAACTGTGGTAATCCCAACGTTTCGTCCCAGCCCATCATAATATTGAGGCACTGAATCGCTTGGCTGGCTTGCCCTTTCATCAAATTGTCGATCGCCGACATAACAATCACCCGATCGGTGCGCG
This sequence comes from Thermocoleostomius sinensis A174, assembly GCF_026802175.1. Classification (NCBI taxonomy): domain Bacteria; kingdom Bacillati; phylum Cyanobacteriota; class Cyanophyceae; order Oculatellales; family Oculatellaceae; genus Thermocoleostomius; species Thermocoleostomius sinensis. The sequence continues at coordinate 2,542,580 of NZ_CP113797.1, forward strand.
GATCAACTTCAATACCGATATAACAAAGGTTGGTTCCGGTAGCCCATTTGGTTTGAGGATAAATGCCGCTCGGTAGAATCTTCACCCAAGGAGACGATCGATAAAAGGCTTGATAGATAGTGAGTAAATCATCCCGCACCAAGCCCGGATCGCGCAGTGTGGCATAAACCGTAGACAAAATGCCGCGCACCATTGGGATCAGGTGGGGCGTGAACTGCACCAAGACTTCGTGACCAGCTAAATCGCTGCAAATTTGTTCAATTTCAGGTGTGTGGCGATGGCGAGCCACGTTGTAGGCCCCAACCGATTGATCCGCTTCGGCCAGTAGCATATTAACCGCCGCCTTGCGTCCGCCGCCAGAAGTTCCAGTTTTGGAGTCAATCACCGCTGATTCCGGAATAATTAAGCCTTGTTTCAGCAGGGGCGACAGGGCTAATAAGCTAGCGGTGCAATGACACCCCGGACAGCCGACTAACTGAGCCGTCGCAATCCGATCGCGGTACAGTTCCGGCAACCCATACACGGCCGTTTCCGCGATCGCCTGATCAGTGCGCCGCTTGCCATACCAAGCTTCGTAGGTTTCTAGGTTGCTGAATCGGTAGTCAGCTGAGAGATCGAGTACTTTGCAGCCTTTCTCTAGCAGACTCGGAGCCATATCGCAAGCCAGCCCATTCGGAAGCGACAAAAACACTGCCTGACAGCGATCGCCAATGACATTGAGATCGATCGCTTCAATCATTAAATCCGTGCGATTGGCCAAATGCGGATAAAGATCGGAAAATGGCTTTCCGGCACTGCTATCACCGCCCATATAGGCAAGATCAAGCTTGGGGTGGTCTTGCAAGAGGCGAACAAGCTGCACGCCTCCATAGCCTGACGCCCCTACAATTCCAACTGGCACGCGGTCTGAATCACCCATGATGCCTTATCACTCCAAGCTCGTAGAAATACAATAAGGGAACTTAGTTTGTTGCGTCCATAAAGTTGCATTGACTAAAGTGGTCTTTATCAAAGCTGCATTGTAATACTAAGATTTTGGTGGCAAAGGTAGCCTGTGTTGCCACTCCAAAACGAGTTGACCAGTTACCAATGTAACCAACCTAAACGAGATAGAATCAAGGCAAGGAGCTTTAAAAAAGTTCACATTTCGTTAGGGAAAATGTCCGTGGAACCGCTTCAACACGAGGATGGGCCCTCAGCCCAAAACTTGACCTTTAAGTTCGATTCGATCGCAGCGGCTTTAGATGATTTAAAAGCTGGCAAGGCGATTGTCGTCGTCGATGATGAAAATCGCGAAAATGAAGGCGATGTCATCTGCGCAGCCCAATTCGCCACCCCCGATATGATCAATTTCATGGCAGTAGAAGCGCGGGGATTAATTTGCTTGGCGATGACGGGCGATCGCTTAGATCAACTAGATTTGCCGCTGATGGTCAGTACGCGCAGCTATGAAGACAGCAATGAACAAACGGCCTTCACCGTCAGTATTGATGGAGCCTATCATCTCGGTGTAACGACAGGAATCTCGGCCGAAGATCGAGCTAGGACCATTCAGTTAACCCTTAATCCCAACACCAAACCCAGCGATCTGCGGCGTCCTGGCCACATCTTTCCGCTGCGGGCCAAAGACGGCGGCGTTTTGAAACGGGCCGGACACACCGAAGCTGGCGTTGACTTGGCGCGGTTAGCCGGATTATACCCAGCAGCGGTCATCTGCGAGATTCAAAATCCGGATGGCTCGATGGCGAGATTGCCAGAATTGATTACCTATGCCAAACATCATCAGCTTAAAATCATTAGCATTGCTGACTTAATTAGCTATCGGCTTCAGCATGAGCGGTTTATTCGCCGCGAGGCAGTGGCAGCCTTACCAACCCAGTTTGGTCACTTTCAGGTTTATGCCTACCGCAACCTATTGGATAATTCTGAACATTTGGCGATCGTCAAGGGCGATCCGGCTACTTTTAAGCACAAAACTGTGATGGTGCGGGTGCACTCCGAATGCTTGACTGGGGATGCTCTAGGCTCACTGCGATGTGATTGTCGAATGCAGCTTCAAGCCGCCTTGAAAATGATTGAAAATGCGGGAGAAGGGGTGGTGGTGTATCTGCGACAAGAAGGGCGGGGTATCGGGCTAGTGAACAAGCTTAAGGCCTATTCGCTGCAAGATATGGGGCTAGATACGGTAGAAGCAAACGAACGCTTGGGCTTTCCGGCCGATCAACGCAACTATGGCATGGGGGCCCAGATTCTGAAAGATGTAGGCGTAGAAAAATTCTGCCTCATTACCAATAATCCGCGTAAGATTGCCGGACTAAAGGGGTATGGGCTAGAAATGGTCGATCGCGTACCGTTGCTGATTGAGGCCACCTCTTATAACGTCAATTATCTGGCTGCCAAAGCCGAAAAACTGGGACACTTGCTGCTGCGTACCTATCTTGTCACCGTCGCCATTCAATGGAACGATCACCCGCCTTTGTCTGAACGGTATGAGCGGCTAGAAAAAATCCGACATCTGGCCAAACGCCATGACTTACTGCTGCAAGAAGAAGCTCGATTACTAGCGTTGGCACTATTTGGAGAATCATCACTGGTGTTTCACTTAGGATTCGACCAACCGGATGTGGCTCCGCTCAATTGGTACAATCAATGCAATCATCCCTATCTACAGGCGATCGGTGAGATCTTGGATACCCTGTCTGATTGGTCGGCGGTGCAGCAACTAGAGTTTCTGGTTTCAAGTGGCAGCGATCCCTTCACGAATTTGCAAGTGCAACTCGATCGCCAAATTTTTCACCTCGATCAACCCGCCCAAGCCGATACGGTCAAACCGTCCCAACTGTGTGAATCTCTAGAAACACAGCGAATCTACGTGTTTTCTAGCCACACCATGAATGATTAGGATAATGATTAGGATGGCGATGCGGTTAAGATGCGGCTAAATAACAAACTTACCGTCTGAAAGACAACCATCACCCCATCTCTAGGAATGAGAGCTTCACAAAAAACCATATTCGGTGAGGGGTCACAGACCCGTGCCGAACCAGAAAGCGCTGACGTATCCTCGGATAGCCAATATGTGAAAGTTGTAAAACGAAGGGTATGAGCAAGAAACTTCAACCTGTGCAAATTGATGAAGATACCATCATTTACATTGAAGCAAATGACGACGTCGAAGTTTCATCGGTCATGGTGGAAGGCGAAGAACAAACTCGCGGTGGACAAAAAGGCTGGATGGATAAACCAGCGGCACAGGTCGCTCAAAACTTTCAAGCGATCGAAAGCACAATTAGAGCGTACACAAAATATACGCTGAACGCTTTCCGCGATGCAGCCTTGGCCAATGTTGAAAAAGTAACGCTGGAATTTGGCGTCAACCTCAGTGGGGAAGGCGGCGTTCCTTATATTGCCACGGGAACAGTAGACTGCAACCTATCGATCACAGTGGAATGTGCCTTCCCGGAACGAGCCAAGCCAGCCCAGCCCACAGCGCATGCTGCCGTCCAATCTGCCGTCGCGCAACGCCCACCCACACCGCAGGGGCAACCGATGCCGCGCCAGCCCCATCCTCAAGAGCTACCCAATGGATTCCGATCGCCACAATAGCTAACTAGTTCATACCCATGCTCTATCCAGTTGCACCGCATGCCAACCCCTCCCAACCTCCTCTTGCCAAGGGGGAGGAGCCGCTGGCAGTGGAGTGAATCCGATGCCGCATGACAAGGAATGGGGATCACAATCAACCTGTTCCGATCAGAAACCGCCGTTAAGATCCGATCGCCATTTGTCGTTAGGATAAAGGGCATTGATTGCAGCGATCGTCCGGGAGAGTAGCATGAACCCAACAGATTTGGCCTTTACATCTGCCCTAGAACAGGCTGAATTAATTCGGCGCAAAGAAATCTCTCCGCTAGAACTAACGCAGCTTTACTTATCGCGCATTGAACAACTCAATCCCCAATTGGGTTGTTATTTCACAGTCGCGGTTGACCCAGCCCTAGCAGACGCCCGTGCCAAAACCGAGCAGTTAGCGGGCACAGCGGCAGAATTACCGCCATTTTGGGGCGTGCCACTCTCCATCAAAGATCTCAACTCCGTTGCCGGACTGCCTTCTACCTTAGGTAGCCCAGTTTTGCGTAACAATATTGCCGCTTACGATGATGCCGTGGTCACGCGAATCAAGCAGGCTGGATTTGTAATTTTGGGTAAAACGGCGGTTCCCGAACTGGCCACTCTGCCCTACACCGAACCTCAAGGATTTCCTCCGGCTCGTAATCCCTGGCATCTAGATTATACGCCCGGTGGGTCTAGTGGTGGGGCGGCGGCAGCCGTGGCGGCGGGGCTATCTTCGGTGGCCCATGCCTCAGACGGGGGTGGCTCCATTCGAGGGCCCGCTTTCTGCTGTGGTGTGGTGGGACTGAAACCAGCGCGGGGGCGGGTTTCCTATGCGCCGATCGGAGATGCGTTGGGGGGAGCCAGTGTCAATGGTAGCCTGGGCCGAACGGTGGCAGATGCAGCCGCCTTACTGGATGTGATGTCAGGCTATGTCACCGGTGATCCCTACTGGTTGCCCGATCCAGAGATTCCATTTGCCACAGTGGCCCTACACGCCCAACAACAGAGCCTTCGATCGCACCGCATTGCCTTTGCCACCGGAATGCCGCCCGTGGGCGAAGCTAATTCCATCTGCCAGCAAGCCGTACTTGCCACTGCCCAGCAACTAGAGAATTTGGGCCATCACCTAGAGCCAGAGGGTCCAGACTGTACCGGATTGGTGGAACCGTTCACGCTGATCTGGCGTACCAGTGTAAAAGCTCTAGGGTTACCACCAGAAGCCCTACAACCGTTCAATCGCTGGCTCTATGACCAAGCAGACAGCAGTGGAGATTATCAAAAAGCTCTGTGGGCAATGCAAGTGCTATCGCGGCGACTGGTAGCCTTCCTCGATCGCTATGATGCAGTGTTGTTGCCGGTCTATTTGCATCCTGCCATTCGTGTCGGTGAGTGGGCTGATCTGAGTCCAGCAGCAACGTTAGAGAAAGTCATTCAGTGGATTGCGCCGTGTCCCCTAGCCAACGCAACCGGGTTACCTGCTGTTGCTATTCCTACTGGGTTTACTCCTGACGGATTGCCGATGGGGGTTCAGCTAGTGGGACGGCCAGCCGATGAAGCGACGATCATTGCTCTAGCGGCTCAACTAGAAGCGGTGCAACCCTGGAGCCAGCATCGACCTTCAATGGCGATCGGGGGTTAGGGATTGGGGGTTGGGGAATCAGTCGCTAGGATTGGGAAAGAGTCTCCAATCGCACGTACCTCATGAGTTATTGCCTCAATCCAACCTGTTCTCAGCCTGAAAATCCTGACAACGCCAATTTCTGTCAAGCTTGTGGAGCAATGTTGCGGTTGGGCAATCGCTATCGTGCGGTTAAGCTTCTGGGACAAGGAGGGTTTGGGCGCACATTTTTGGCGATCGACGAAGTGCAGGACTCTACTCAAGATTTAAGTCCATCACCTTCGCGGTGTGTAATTAAACAACTGTTACCGCGTGGGTCGGTTGCCAAGGCTGAGAGGATCGATCGGTTTCGCCAAGAGGCTGAACGGCTAGCAGCTTTAGGAGAGCATGCCCAAATTCCGAAATTACTGGCACATTTTGAAGAAACAGAAGCGCAATACTTAGTACAGGAATACATCGATGGCGACAACTTGGATGCGGTTTTACAGCAGGAAGGGCCGTTTAATGAAATGGCCATTCGTGACTTGCTAGCCGATCTGCTGCCTGTAATCCGCTTTGTGCATAGCTATCAGGTGATTCATCGCGACATTAAACCAGAAAATATCATTCGTCCGCGTCAGGGTCATCATTTTGTCTTGGTTGACTTTGGAGCTTCAAAATATGCTACCGAAGCCGTGTTGGCCCGCACTGGAACGGTCATCGGCAGCGCTGGATATGCGGCTCCAGAACAGGCAATGGGGCGAGCCGATTTTGCCAGCGATCTCTACAGCTTGGGTATCACCTGCATTCACTTACTGACAGGGCTGCACCCCTTCGATTTGTACTCAGTTAGTGAAGATCGGTGGGTGTGGCAACAATATTTACCAAAACCCATTAGTGGACGCTTGCGGCGGGTTTTGGACAAACTGCTGGAAAAAGCAACCAGCCAACGCTATCGCAATGCTACCGAAGTACTGCAAGATTTAGGACTGGAATCCAACCTGCCTGCTGCTATTGAATCGATCGATCGATCGTCGCCCTCTGCCCGTATCCGTTCCCGTTCCCGTTCGGCGATGACAGAAACCTGGCAATGTGTACAAACGCTGGCAGACCATGAAGGGGAAGTGACAGCCCTTGCCATCAGTCCGGGTGGGCGAATTTTGGCAAGTGGCAGCAGCGATAACGCAATTCGGTTTTGGAGCTTGGAAACAGGCGAACGGCTGCATCTGTTTGCTGGACGATCGCTGTGGTCGGGGGATGGTCATGGCGAAGGCATTAGCACCCTTGCCTTTAGTCCCGATGGCGAAACCCTGGCCAGCGGCAGTGATGACGGCACGATCAAATGGTGGGATTTAACCACACGCAAGCTAATTTACACCCTTCCTAGCCACGGTTGGGGCATTTCTGCCATTTCATTTCATCCAAAAGGTTATGTATTAGCCTGTGGCAGCCGCGACGGGTTGATTCAAATTTGGGATTTATACCACGAACGTCTGATTACTAATTTGACCGTTCATTCTGATCAGATCAGTGCTCTGATTTTTGTGCCAAAACGACGAATCCTAATCAGCAGTAGCTATGATAAAAAAATTTGCCTGTGGGATGTACAAACACAGGAACTTATTAAAACATTAACTGGACATGTCGATCGCATCAGTTCGATCGCACTTAGCCAAAACAACCGTACCTTAGTGAGCAGCAGTTGGGACAAAACCGTAAAACTTTGGGATCTGGAATTTGGTGAACAGCGCAAAGTGATTGCCGCGCACAAACGCCCTGTTACTTGTTTGGCCCTTCATCCCACGCAACCCTTGTTTGCCAGCGGTAGTGAGGACAGCACAATCAAGCTGTGGAATTTGGAATCAGGCGATCGGCTTAGCACACTAAAAAGTTTTTGGGGAATTAATGCCCTTGCCTTCAGCCCCAATGGTCAGGTTTTGGTCAGTGGCGGAGCCGATGAGTTAATCAAACTTTGGCGTAAGCGAGCATCGGGAAACGTCGTTAATTAGTTCCAGTAGATCACAAAATATCCGAGAACGGCGTAGCATCAAGACACACCCATTACCATCAAATCTCGACCGAAAATTCGACAGTGTCCTGTGATTTGCACATTAACAGCCCGAAACTTATTGTTTGGTGAGGTTCCAGACCTACGCAAGTAGAGAGCACTAGAACCGAGACGCAAGGGTGAGTGTCCCCGAACCTTACCATCTGTTGCAAAGCCAACACAGGATTGCTTGCAACCACTACGATTGTCTCCTATACCCTTTCTGGGAGCTAGTGCATAATGAACGATGTTCCACCTGAGCAGATCCTGTGGTACACGGTTGACACCGATCGGGCAGTTGAGGTACTCAAAAGCGATCGACAAACGGGATTAATGCCCGAACAAATTGCCAGACGGCAAGCCCAGTATGGCCCGAATGAACTCCAAGACATGGGAGGGCGAAGTTCTTGGGCGATTTTGATTGATCAGTTTAAAAACATCATGCTGATCATGCTGATAGCTGTGGCCATTATCTCTGGCGTGCTAGATCTGCTAGATTTCCGAGCCAAGACGATACCCGGCGACATTCCCTTTAAAGATACGGTGGCAATTTTGGCGATCGTCATTCTCAATGGCATTTTGGGCTATGTGCAAGAAAGCCGTGCCGAAAAAGCTCTGGCGGCCCTCAAAAGCTTGTCATCCCCCAGAGTACGAGTCATTCGCGATGGCAAAACTAGCGAAATTGCGGCTGAAGCGTTGGTTCCGGGTGATCTGATGTTGCTAGAAACGGGAGGACAGGTAGCAGCCGACGGGCGCTTGCTAGAGGCATTTAATTTACAGGTACGAGAAGCGGCACTAACCGGGGAATCTCAGGCAGTAACAAAGCAGCCGCAGATATGCTTGCCAGAAGATACTGCCATTGGCGATCGAGTAAACCTGGTATTTCAAGGAACAGAAGTGGTGCAGGGGCGCGGTACGGTGTTAGTGACCAATACGGGAATGCAGACCGAACTGGGCAAAATTGCCACGATGCTGCAAACGGTAGAAACCGAACCAACTCCGCTTCAGCAGCGCATGGACCAACTGAGCCAAGCTCTTGTCACTGGATCGCTGATTTTGGTGGCGATCGTGGTGGCAGGTGGGTTAATCCTGTCAGGCTGGCAAAATTTCAGAGACTTGTTGGAGGTGTCTCTGAGCATGGCGGTGGCTGTTGTACCCGAAGGACTTCCAGCCGTGATCACCGTGACGTTAGCGTTGGGAACTCAGCGAATGGTGCGCCGTCATGCCCTAATTCGCAAATTGCCCGCCGTAGAAACCCTGGGGTCTGTTACCCATATTTGCTCCGACAAAACTGGAACCCTGACCCAAAACAAAATGGTGGTGCAAGCGGTGCATCCGATCACAGGCTCCTTTCGAGTCAGTGGGGATGGCTACGCGCCAGAGGGAGAATTTTACTCGGTTGAAACCTCCTCCAAGTCAACCGATCGCCCCATTACAGTTCAGGATCATCCCGATCTACATTTGCTATTACTAGCCTGCGCCTTGTGCAACGATGCTGCCTTACAAAAAGAAAAAGGTGATTGGATGATTTTGGGAGATCCCACTGAAGGGGCACTGTTGACCGTGGCGGGCAAAGCCGGACTGCAACGCGATCAGTGTGCGTTCCAATTACCACGTGTAGCCGAAATTCCGTTTACCTCCGAACGCAAACGCATGAGTGTGGTGGTAGAAAGAATGAAAGCGGAAAGCAGCAGGACAACTATAATTCCTCAGTTAATCATTCCTCATTCTTCATCTCCTTCATCCCTCATCCTTTTCTGCAAAGGTTCTCCCGAACTTATCCTAGAGCACTGTCAGTACATGCAAAGGGGCGATCGAATAGAGCCATTGCAATCAGCACAACGCGATCGGATCTTATCCCATAACAATCAGTTGGCAAGTTGCGGGTTGCGCGTGTTGGGCATGGCCTATAAGCCGCTAGAGACATTGCCCTCTGAGATGGGTGAAGACGAAGCAGAACAAGATTTAGTGTGGTTGGGTCTGGTGGATATGCTGGATGCGCCGCGATCGGAGGTGCAAGAGGCAGTCGCTCGCTGTCGTACGGCGGGTATTCATCCCATCATGATTACGGGCGATCATCAACTGACAGCCTGTGCCATTGCCGAAGCATTGGGGATTGCAAAAACCGGCGACGAAATTTTAACTGGACGAGATTTGGAAAAAGCAAGTCCTACGGAATTGGAAGCCCATGTTGATCGGGTATGTGTCTATGCACGGGTGGCTCCTGAACATAAGTTACGCATTGTGCAAGCCTTACAGCGCCGTCGCAATATCGTGGCAATGACTGGGGATGGCGTCAACGATGCACCTGCTTTGAAACAAGCCGACATTGGCATCGCCATGGGTATCACAGGCACAGATGTCAGCAAAGAAGCCAGTGACATGGTGTTGTTGGATGATAATTTTGCCACGATCGTGGCGGCCGTGGAAGAAGGCCGGGTCGTGTATACTAACATTCGCCGCTTCATCAAGTACATCCTGGGATCAAACATTGGGGAAGTACTGACGATCGCTGCTTCACCCTTGCTAGTAGCATCAGGAGGGGTTCCCCTAACACCTTTGCAAATTCTGTGGATGAATTTAGTCACCGATGGTTTGCCGGCATTAGCGCTCGCCGTGGAACCCGCAGAACCCAATGTGATGAAGCGTCCGCCGCATGATCCAAGCGAAAGCATTTTTGCCCGAGGACTAGGAGCCTACATTCTTCGGATTGGCGTGGTATTGTCGATCATTACCATTGCGCTAATGGTGTGGGGATACAACTATACCTTAACAACCTATGGAGTTGAAGATCAACGCTGGAAAACCATGGTGTTTACAACACTGTGTTTGTCGCAAATGGGGCATGCCATGGCAATTCGATCGAATAGCCGCATGACGATAGAACTCAATCCACTTTCCAACCCATTTCTATTAGTTGCAGTTGGGTTAACCACCATGCTGCAACTTCTGCTCGTTTATGTAGAACCGCTGCGTAACTTCTTTGGCACCCACTACTTAACTCCTATGGAACTAGCTGTGTGTCTAGGGTTTAGCGTGTTGCTGTTTACCTGGATCGAACTAGAAAAACTAGTGATGCGATTTTTGTTCAAGCGCAAGATTGAGGATTAGTTTTCTGATGAATTCAGATCGAGTTCTAATTAGCAGGAGAGCAGTTAGCTCAGAAGACAATGCAGAAGGGTGAAGCGTATACCCTGATTCGTAATCTTATCTGGCAGCTTATTTAGCGGCTTACTTGGCGGCAAAATTTTCTTTGCCAATGACTCCAGGTAAACTAGAACGGCGAAATTGCGATACACGCTTTGACGGTTCACTAGAGCGAGTTTTATAAAAAATCGCTTCAAATTCCTCTTGTAGATCTTTAAAGATCCATAAATCCTTTTCGCGAGAGTAATAGCTTTGTTTCTTGATAGTTTTAACTAAGGTTTCATAGGCATCACAAATTTGCGGTGATTTCTTAGAAATGTCAGTTTTATACGGATGGAAGTAAAGCTGTCCGCTATGCGTTTCAGGACGAGGACGCGAAAATTGAATGAATTCTTGGGCAAAGATGCGCACACGAGGTGGTTGAGCATACCCAAGCGCCAATTGGGAAGGAATTCCGGTAGGGAATACAGTCAGTCCCAACGTTTGAGCCATTTCAAGAATGCGAGCCTCTGCAACCTGCGTATGAAAGAAGCGAAGTTGGCGTCCCATAGTTCTATTTAGATAATGGACAGTATTTTTTGCTGGAATTAATTCCGAGCGATAGGCAATGCAATAAACCATTGCTGTCATTATTCAGCCTAGCGTGCCTTCAGTGATTTGCTGCACATTGCTCGCTAGTTTAGTCTTAGTTTTACAAAGATGGGATAAGACCGATCGTTCCCTTCACATTTAGAAGTGAGGAGTCAGGATAAAGGGTAAAAGCGGCTCCATTGAGCTAGCGGAATCCTATGATCCCAGCAAAAACTCATTGACAATGCTCCAATCGTTAGCATGTGCCGTTTTCTGGCGAGTAGTAATGTAATCTGCTAGATAGGTTGCATCTCGGGCAATCCCTGAAAACCGCCCCGATCCCCACGTGTAGAGCCACGGTAGCCCCAAAAAGTACAGTCCGCGTACCGAGGTGACACCGCGATCGTGCCCTGGATAGCCTTTGCCATCAAATACTGGAACGTCAACCCAGCTAAAATCGGCGTGATAGCCCGTACACCAAACGACAGCGCCAATATTGGCCTCGTCCAAAGCGAGGCTCAAAGCGGGGGATTCTGGCTGCCAGACAGGCTGATAGGGCGGCTCGGTGGGGGCATCAATCTGATGCGTTTCGATAAACCGATCAATTGTGTTCTTAATGCTTTCAGCCACGGCATCGGCTTGATCGAGATTCTGTTGCAAATCGTCCCAAAACTCCAATCTTCCTCGATGAATGGTTTTCAGCCGCCCATGCAGTTGCATTCCCTGCAAGGCAAATTCCCGCAAATCAATTTCGCGGCCGCCGTCTCGTCCTGTGACATAATGATTAGCTTTTGTCCGCACTTTCTCCTTTTGAGGATGTTCATCGATCGACAGATCGTAGTATCCCATCTGATCAAGCCAATCAACCACATCCTTGCCTCGATAGCGTCTGGGCGATCGCGGGGCCCCACCTACACAAAGGTGAACTTGCTTGCCTGCCAGATGCAAATCCTCAGCAATCTGACAACCTGACTGTCCCGTGCCAACGACCAATACTGCCCGATCGGGTAAGGACTGCGGGTTTTTATACTGCGAAGAGTGTAGCTGAACAACCTCCTCAGGCAGCCGTTCTGCAATCGATGGAATCTTAGGACGATGATAGCCACCTGTTGCAATCACCACTTGCTCGGCTGTGTACTGCCCGATCGACGTAGCAACGTGAAAAAGCTCTTGCGTTTTGTCCTTACTGACCCCTAGTACCTCCACGCCTTCTTTAATTGGTGGAGCAAAAGAGGCGGCATAGGACTCAATATACCGAACAATTTCATCCCGCTTCATAAACCCATTGGGATCGTCGCCAGAATAGGGATAGTTTGGAAGCTGGCATTGCCAATTCGGAGTGACTAGACAAAACGAGTCCCATCGATACGTGCGCCATGAATGGGCAATTTGGTGCTTTTCAAAGATGAGATGGTCAATGCCTCGTTCTTTTAGGCAATAGCTCATGGACAAACCTGCTTGCCCACCTCCTACGATGATGACGGAATAGTGATTGCTCATGAACATGCTAGGTAGCTGGTAGATGACAGAACTAGTCTGCTTGACCGTGTTGACAGATTAAAGGGTATTCAGAACAGGTTTTTGTATTTTTTGTCACAAACAACCAAGGACTACCTGTAAGACCAGGTGTCTTCGTGTCCGATCGCGGCTTGCTATTCAGTATTGGTAACTGGTCAATCGATCTAGCAATTCAAACAGTCTGTGATTGTCTATTAAACCGTCTGATCCGTCCCATGACAAGGGCGATCGAATACTTGAAACAAACTTACAGAGTTCATTATGGAACGCAAGTTTGCCATTCTCTGTGATCTCGATTACCCCAGTAAGTTGCGTATTTGATTGTACTTTTACCATCAGACTTCGCAGAGTACATCAAATTATCAGCCATTGTTACTAACTCATCAATTGAATTGGGAGCAGCCTGACATGTCAATACACCCATGCTGAATGTGATAGACCAATGGTTTCGCTGAATTTCTGTTAAAAGATAACCCTGTAGATCAGTCGTTAGTGATTTTGCAGCTTTATCATTCGTTTCAGGAAACAACAACACAAATTCGTCGCCCCCCATTCTTGCGATCGTATCTGTTTTTCGGATTCGTTTTTTGATAGTACTGACAACAGTTTGAAGAACTTGATCACCTACAAAATGTCCAAACTGATCATTCACTTCCTTGAAATTATCCAAATCGAAGTAAACAATCGTGAACGGACGCTGATATCGCTGAATCCGGTACATCTCTAATTGTGCTATTTCTTTAAAGTATCGCGAATTGACCGCAGAGGTTAGATAATCTGTGCGAGCTAGTTCTCTTTCACGCTGCATTAACATTTTTATTTTTGTCAATAGAATCACAACCGTAAAGAACAAACTAGACCGAATCAATGTATTCCAGATAGGAGAAGAATGATGGGCATAAGAACGGCCTGACATTAATTCAGCAATCAACCAAATAACCGCACCAATCAAAGAAGCTAAAAAACCTAATCTTTGATTAGATGCCCAAGCGATTAAGGCAATAGGTAACACATAAAAAACCGAGAATGAATACTCATACCCAGTTAAAAAATCAATAACCCCCACCAATCCAAGCAGTGTAAAACCACTCAAGAGCAAAACCCGCTGATCCTGTTTCTCTAGACTAACTAACAGCCCATGCACTGTTTGAGTCGGCTGACAATGCGATCTGATGTAGTGCCTAATCATGGAAATTTAATCTAGCTATATCCGAAGGTGAGGGAACTGAGAACGCTGTTGAGGAAACCAACATCCGCACTGCAACAGATGAGAGGAAGGGTAGATGAACTAATGTATTAGTTGATACAGGGCGTTCTTTACTTAGATTGCCCACCTCGGTTGAAAGATCGCGAATGTGGCGATCGGCGTCATTGTCTCTGTCGTTGTATTCTCTGCTTGGGGTCTGCTAATTAAATAAACCTAAAGATTACAACGATATTACAACGATCGCGGATGCTTATCCCTCCCCCCTGCATTGTTCATGGTTTTCCTGAAGTGATACGGTGCAACATCAGTGAACCTACCTCGTTTTTCTGATCTTTACCTATCATCTCACTGATGTTGGGGATCAGTTTGAACGTGAGTAGCTTTATGAGGTAGGTCTCGTGCTCGTGCTCTTCAACCACCCTTTGAATATGCCTTTACCGACTCAGTTTCCCCTCTATGCCGTAGGAACCACCAACCCCTGCCCTTACAGGGATATTCCCCCGTGCAATTAATCTTTCAAAATCCAGAACTAGCCGTTAATCCGCGCTGGCGAGTGCGGCAAATTCTCCAGGAAGGACAGCCCCCCAACTCGACCTTACTAGAGGAGTTGGGCGTGTCTCCAACGTGGCTCGATCGCTATCCTCATGAGTTAATCGGCGGCGAATTGCAACGGATTGCCGTGGCGCGGGTACTGAATCCTACCACTCAGTATCTAATTGCTGACGAGATGACCGCTATGTTAGATGCCAACACTCAAGCGCTAATTTGGCATGCTGTTCTCGACTATATACGCACCCATCACATCGGCCTATTGGCAATTAGTCATGAATTTGCATTACTGAAACGGGTGTGCGATCGCATCCACAAAATTGGACCTCCTCCTGTTCCCAATCCCCATCCCCACTCCCTAACCTCCAACCTTTAATACCCAACCTGCCGATCTACTACATTCTTCAACGGTTGACCTTGTCGATATCGCGTCAGGTTATCCAAAAATAACTCCACCAACCGCCGATCGTTTTGTGGTGAAAACCCGGAGCAGTGAGGCGAAATCACAACATTTGGCAACGACCAAAAGGAACTTTCTGCGGGTAATGGTTCAGTACTAAACGTATCCAATCCGGCTCCAGCAATCCATCCTTCTTTCAGTGCGGTCAAAAGGGCCGGTTCATTTACCACAGCTCCACGGGCAATATTGATGAAATAAGCCGTTGAGCGCATCGATCGAAACGCTGCTTCATCGATCATGCCAATGGTATCTGTCGTTAAAGGAGTAGCTACAACCACATAGTCGGCTTCGGGTAAGACCGATCGCCATTCATCACGACCAACTACTCGTTCAAATGCAGGAAGAGGATCTGGGCGGCTACGAGACCCCCAAACACGCATTCCAAAAGCACTCGCCCGATCGGCAATGGCTTGACCAATGCTACCTGCCCCGATAATAAGTAACGTGGCATCTACAAGTTCTTGAAACGTGAATCCAATCTCCTGATGCCAATGACGTTGGGCTTGGCGCGTGCGCAGGGCCGGAAATTGCTTAGCTCGATTAAGAATCAGCATCATCACAAATTCGGCGATCGGAATGGCATAGACGCCAGCACTATTGGTAAGGATAATCTGGCGCTCTAAAAACTTGGTTGATTTCAAAATGTGATCTACACCAGCACTAGGAGTATGTTGCCAGCGCAAATTGGGAGCCGCTTCTAGCACGCGATGCAGAACAGATTGCTTTAAATAAAAGCCATTAAAATAAATTTCCGCATCGGATGCGTCCCCACCTTTGAGGTTGCCGTCTGCATCAGCCCAAACAGCTTCTACATCGGCAGGCAAGCGCGGTTTGAGAAGATCAATAACGTCGATCGGTAGAATCAGTTTCATTGGATGGAAATAGGGGGTGGTAAGGAAACAGGGAATAGGGAATGGTAAGACTTAGGTCTCTATTACGATTATCGATCACTTGGAATTAGATTGTTTTGCAGACGGTGATCAGCATTTGTCGCAACCACTGGTTGGCTGGATCTCGATTCGGTTAATTTATCTCAGAACCTCAAAATAAATCATGCTTTTGCTTCGATCGCAAAAATTCACAAATGCTTCAATAGATCGTTCAAAGTCTCTTAGTCAAAATTTTTCTGACTAATCCTGTCAACCAACGCTTTGCTGCCCAAAATCTGATGCCGCATTTATCAAGACAGGGGTCAAGGTTTGGGTTGATATGATTGTTTCCAATGTTCCAGTCCTGGGAAATCGCATTGCTGGTTCTGTTCATCGAGTTGTAAGGGTGCAATCTTCTGCCAGATGGCAATATGGGCCGGCTCCAATTTCATTAAAGTCAGTAATTGATGATGATGCGCAGCCGCAAAAAAGGATTGTAAGGTATTTGCGATCGTTTGTTTGCGCTGCCAATCTACGTTCCACCATCGATCGAAATAGCGTTCCAACCCCAAGGTCAGCATCGTTTGCAGAATGTCTACCGCTTCGCGAGCCTGCCAATTCGTCGGATCATGACTGAGACAGGTTTGTAGGCGGTTAATTTTTTCTAGAATATCAGTGGCGTTGGCTTCCTGAAGAAACTGAGATACAGGCTGTTCCTGGAGGAAATGCAGATGCAGTTCACGCTGCGATCGAGTCAAGGCCACATAAAGTAACCGTCGTTCTTCTTCCAGTTCTTCGTGGGTCAGTTTTTCACCAAAC
Organism: Thermocoleostomius sinensis A174; assembly: GCF_026802175.1. Lineage (NCBI taxonomy): Bacteria > Bacillati > Cyanobacteriota > Cyanophyceae > Oculatellales > Oculatellaceae > Thermocoleostomius > Thermocoleostomius sinensis. The sequence goes on from NZ_CP113797.1 coordinate 2,558,978, forward strand.
GGAATAATGCCCTGGTTGCAGTGCGGCACAATCACGATCGGCCATTCCAGCCCCTTCGATTGGTGAATCGTGGTCAACCGAATGCACTGACTAGGATTATGGGTATGGTGCTCGGACTGTTGCTCAAGCTGTACCAAATGTTGCAAGAACTCTGACAACGTACCTTTGCCCCCGGCATAATTAATCAAGGCGTCGATGCCAGCCGCTTTACCCTGTCCAGTTTCCTTAAAACCACTATGATGGCGCAAATAGTCGCAGTAGCCGAGGCTTGTATCCAGCGCTTTCAGTACCGTTTGAGCCAAGGCTGCTTGCGAAGCGGACACCAGCCATTGACTCAGCGTGGTAAGTTTATGAATCGTGCGACTCTGGGCTACCTCTGCTTGAATTAGCAGTAAAACCTGACTGAGTGGCAGGTGGCGATACAGCACCCAATTACGAATTTGTTCCTTGAGTTCTTTGCTGAGATATCGCAAAGGAGGAGTCAGTTTGACACGGTTCCACGCCTCCTCCCAAGCCATTACATCTAGCTTTGTAGCGGTTTGTTCCAAAGCTTGTTGGGCTTCAAATTGCGCTAGATGTGCAAATGCTAAGAAATTCAGTGTTTCTGGACGACGATAAAACGGAACCAGTTCACTGCCCCAATAGGGAATTGTAGACTGAATCAAATGCTGTTCAATGTACGGAGTTTGGGCATAGACCCGCACCAACACAGCAATATCGCTGGGTTGTACTCCTGCTGCCAGAAACCCATTAACCTGTTTAGCAATGTTTTGACCCAGTTGTTCTGGTCCGATCGCTTGGTGAATTTGCGTGCGACCATCAAAGCCCTGAGTCAGGCTAAGAGCTTTATTGTAGCGATTGCGGTTGTGGCAAATTACAGCATTGGCAAGGGCAATCTGCGAAGCTTGACAGCGAAAGTTATCCGTAATGGTGTATGTCACAGGACGATAGCGATCGAACTCTTTAAGAATAAATCGAACTTCAGCCCCGCGCCATTCGTAAATTGTTTGATCATCATCACCCACCACCATATAGTTACCATGAGGGCGAATCAATAAATCCAAGATTGCGAACTGAGCACGATTGACATCCTGAAATTCATCGACAATCACACAGTCAAAGCGTTGTTGAAAAAAATGTAATAAATCTGGATACCGTACTAACAATTCCCAACCCGTCATCAACATATCATCAAAACTCAGCCAGCCGTGCTGATGACGAATTTCTTCAAACAGGCGATAGAGGTCAAGATACCAAGCAAGGGACGGCTCAACAGGTGGTTCAGCCGCTTGAGCAATGTAGCGATGAGGTGCATCGATCGGGAACCTGATCGGGGTCAAATCAGCATAATGCAACTTGCCTTTGCAACCGCTTACATAGGACAAAAAATCTTCTTGATCGAGATCATCCAGTTCCTGTTTGAAGTAAACATTTTGCGCTCGGGCCTCGCGCAGGACTTGGCGATATAGTTGTTGATCAACTTGGGTTGGAGCGATCGGTTGTTGCACAATTGGTAGGTATCCGCGTGCTTGAGCTTGACGAATCACTTGGTAGCTCAGGCTGTGCAAAGTTTGGGGTTTAACAGAGCGGCATTCATCCCATTGATGTAACGCTGATTGCAAATCGTTGACCGTGCCTCGACTAAACGAAGCGGCGAGAATTCGCTCTGGAGCAAAAACGCCATTTTGAACTAAGCGATGAATGCGATGCACCATAGCTGTAGTTTTACCCGATCCAGCCACAGCAAATACACGAGCCGCTCCTTCATCATGATGAACGATCGCTTGTTGTTCGTCTGTTAGACACACTCGTCGATTCATTCCTGGAATTTTGCCAATGATTACAGGTCATCAAATGTAACACTATCAAGAATCGCTATGAACATGGTTGATTCAACTGGTTCTGTTTCTCTTGACCGATTGTGTTTTTGCAAAAGTAAATCTCTTGATAGAGATCAAAGCGTCTCACGATCGCTACAACAAATAAGAGTACCCTATGCGGCAAGGACGTTTAACGAATGACAGCAAATTCCCTATCAATTCCTCGCTTCTGCCGAGAACAACGAGTTTATTTCATCGGTGGAATTGGCACGATCAAACATCATCACCGCGAAGCTGGGTGCTGGACTTATCTAGTAGAAATGGAGATGGGACCAGAACCAGATTTTGGTCGCATTGGTCATGAAACAACCATTCAACTGTTTGAAACGGATCTTATTCCACTATGTGAAAGCTGCAATTACGAATTAGCAGTATAATACCGCCACAGTCGCAATTGGGATAGTAGCCATCGGGTTTATCGCTTGATGGTATCTGTCGCATCAGTAAATGATGACCAACCTTGATGTGAATAGTGGCGATCTGGATAGATGATTCAATGTACGAGTTGATGCAAGAATAAATATCTATCGCAGACACAAAGCTATTCGTCAATGGCTTCACAGTTAGCTAAATATAGAACCAAAGAAAATTCACAAATTTTTCATTAGACGACAATACTTTATCTAAAACATTGCTTCGCAATCTTCATTTGCCTACGAATCAGCTTCTCTCAAACGACGTTGCCACTCCTCATCAATTGCATCCGCTTGCTGCAATTCCTGTTCTGTTAAATCTCGCTCAGTTGTATACGCTAAATTCGCTTCATCAATTACGGTAGTTGCTACAAACTGTCGCGCAAAGGCAATTTTTTGTTTCACCTCATCACCCGCCTGACTCAAAACGACGGCTCGCTCCTGCCGCTGCTGATTACGAGCTTCGATCGCCCGATTCCGCCACTGAATCCAAAAATAGCGAACTAGAGGAATCGCTAAAAACGCAATGCCATAGGCGAGCAGAATCCAGTAGATTCCTGAAACAAACGCGACTAAACCACCCAATTCAGCCGCGATCGCCCCATCGCCCAATAGCCGAGCCAGCACCAACGCACCAATTAAATTACCCCCCCCCAGCCCGATCGCGCCAATCACTTGACCACTACTGGCTTGGCTAAAGCGCCACGGTAACTCGCGCAAATAGGCAGCAACAGGTTGTGGTTTTCGCTGAGCAGCCGTAACTTGCAATTCTGGAAAATGATAGATGATCTGTCCGGTTGGGCTAACTTCAGGGCGTCCATTAAAGTGAGATAAGACTGGCAGCATAGCGTCGTCTTGATCCTGAAAGGTGCCCTGCTTAACTGTATCCAAGTAAGGCATAATTTGTTCTGCCACCGCGACGCCACCATTGTTACGAATGACTGTCGCGATTGTCTGCCAGCGGCGCTCTTCCAAATTGGCATTGGGGTTGCCGTCACCAAACAAGAAAGAGTAGATGCCTTCTAGAAAATTTAGGTTTGTTTCGGCTGATTGCCCTGGCGCACGACGGGTGGTGTATGATCTGCGTCGCCGCGAATTTGGAGTAAAGAACCAGTACCAATCGGGGCCAAACCAAAGCCACGGCATATAGCCGCCTCCGCCTCCCGAATGCCCTCTACTACCTGATCCCCCTCCGCTATCGCTGTCGCTAGCACTAAGAGCAATCATGATTGCAATAATGGCGATCGAAATCAGGATAATGGAAGCAATCAGCAAAATGCCAAAGGAAATCCGAATGAGATAAAACAAAATGCCCCAAACTTTGCTCCAGGCTTCTTTGAACCGCAATTGCCAGTACTTATTACGAAGAATCGTGCGAAAATTTTTGGGAAAGCGGTAAGCAATTTCCCCCGATTCAGCAACCTGAAGATGCCCGCCTGCCTCAGAGGCCAAGGCTAGCAAATCTCGTTCAGCAATCTTAATATCTAAACCCGCTTGTGAGGCAACATCCCCAATCGTGACGCGGTAATCAAGCGCTTCAACGGCTTTCAAAATAGCAGAGTTAGGAGCCATCGGTTTCTCCAGCGTGACTGTGGCGATATAACAGCGATATAACAGCGTTCTTTCCCCAGTATAGAAATTTGCGCCGGGCGCTGGTCATGATCAGGATTCTAGAATCAACGTTAAAGTGAGGAAGAATCACGTTCTCGCCTGTAATTCTGAGATAATTTAGAGTTGAATTACAAATTTAATTAACCCGATCGCGATTTTGATTAACCAGGAGACACCGCTATGCCCCGGTCACAGCGCAACGATAATTTTATTGATAAAACTTTTACAGTGATGGCAGACATTATTTTGAAGGTGCTGCCAGCCAACCAAACGGCGAAAGAAGCCTTTGCCTATTATCGAGATGGCATGTCGGCGCAGTCCGATGGAGAATACGCCGAAGCCTTGGCTAACTATGAAGAAGCGCTGAAGCTTGAGGAAGACTCCTACGATCGCAGCTTCATTTTGTATAATATGGGATTAATTCACGCTAGCAATGGTGAGCACGAACGGGCACTGGAACACTATCACCAAGCGCTGGAGTTGAACCCCAAAATGCCGCAAGCGTTGAATAATGTGGCAGTAATCTATCACTATTTAGCTGAACAAGCTCAAGAGGCTGGTAATAGCGAAGAGGCCGATCGGCTATTTGACAAAGCCGCAGACTATTGGCAACGGGCCATTCGTCTTGCTCCCAACAACTACATCGAGGCTCAAAACTGGCTCAAAACAACTGGGCGTGCAAACCTGGATGTTTATTTCTAAGATGGCTCTCACACTTGTCTCCTCGGTTTCACGTTGCTTCACGTCCGCTTCTGCGTTATTGTATATCGTTCTAGTTTTTTCAACTTCACTATGATCGATCGCGAACAAGTTCGAAAAGTGGCGCATTTGGCCCGATTGGAACTCACTCCTGACGAAGAGGAGATGTTTACTACTCAACTCAGCAGCATTCTGGAATATTTTGAACAACTGAGCGAATTAGACACCACCGACGTGCCGCCGACAGCCCGCGCTATTGATGTTAGCAATGTCACTCGGGCTGACGCACTGCACCCCTATGCCGATCGCGAGTCGATTTTAGCAAGCGCCCCAGAGCGCGAAACCACAATGGCGGGCGATTTTTTCAAAGTGCCTCAAATTATGGGGAGTGACGAATAAAAGCTATCCTAAAACTGCCGACGCGAGAAAATTCCAACCGTCAAGGTCAGCAACAAGAGGGTGTAGAGCAGCCCGTAGCCAGCATGACTCAAAAGTTCGGCAGGAGGTGGCAACATCTCCATGCCATAAACTGCCTGGTTTTTGAGATTTAACCGTGATAAATCAGGCAAGAGCAGAAACAGAACTTCTGTGATTTGGTGCAATTCAGCGTTATCAGTCAAAGCACCGATCGATAATAAGTCGCGACTGAGGTGCCCGACGCAATAGATAGCGATTGTTAGCATGGTTGCCAACAGTGAACTGGTCAACACACCAAACAACAGAGCAACTGCCGCAACTAATGCTAGTTCCAGGATTTGAAACAGGGCAGATAAGAGGACACTGGCGATCGAAACTGGAATTTGCTTTGCTGTCAAAATGCCTATATAAATGGCTGTCATCGCCAGTACTAACACAGCCAATACGGCGGTGAGGCCCCAATGTTTGCCTACAATGAATTCACTGCGGCTAACAGGTTTTGCAATCATCGCATAGACGGTTCGCTTTTCAATTTCTCGGTTAACTAACCCAGTGCCGACAAAGGCAGCAACCGCCAAGCCCAGCACCCCGATCGCCGCCAGACCCACATCTAAAATCATTTGCTCTTCTGCACTGGCCGCCACTTCCGGCAGCAACGCGACTGCCACTACCATCACTGTCGCAAAGAAAACCAGTAGATATAACGCGCGATCGCGAATCACCTCGCGAAATACATTGGCAGCAATGACACGGGTGCGATTGAGGTTCATGGTGGTTGAGGGATAGGGAGTCGAGAGTGTAGAGTTGATCATTCCTCCGTTCCTTTTATCTTTCCCCTTCTCTCCTTCCTGCTTTCATCCTTTGTTTTTCTGCTTTCTCTACTTACTTTCTTTACTACTCAATAATGTCATCGGGGTTGCGTTGAGGGTCACGCCGCCTGAAGGGAGAGGTGACGGGGTTACAGTTCATCACGTAAGCAGAGCCGGAGCCAACGGGGGCGTTAGGAGCAACGGCGAGGGGCGATCGCTGGATATAGCAAACTTTATTCAAAATATAGCCTTCAGGACGAGAGCTAGGGCCACTCCACACAGCTTGCAATTCCAGCACATCATCGGGGGGCACCTCTCCGGGTATGGCGTCTCTGAAGGAGGCATTCAGTCGCCAAAACAAACTTTCTTGTGCTCGGGGAGCATCTTCATAGACGGTCTCGATCGCTTCAGCTTCAAACCGTGCAATATCGGCTGGAATATCGCGTAACCGTCGCTGTACATCAATCCACGATCGACCGTTGAGATCCTGTCGAATCAGTTCTTCGGTAGTGTCTAGTAAGTCGATGCCACGAGAGTCGGGCGAATCATCAAAATCGAGATCGGGACCAACGCGGACAACGAAGGCACTGTTGCTGAAGTCATCGCCTCGCACTGTTGGATAGCGCGCCAGCAGGTTTTGCAGCAAGAAATGAAACTGAAACCAACAGCTAAACAGAAACCCCAAGAGCGTTAAAATCACCAGATCTTGCCGAACTTCAGCGTCTTTGGGAACTCGCAGTAGTGGTTCTAGCCCAGGATTGAGGATGCGCGGCAACCAGGCCACACCCACCGAAATAATCGGCCAACTGACTAAAGCCGTTGGAATATCGCGGATGAATAAACGATTGCTAAGCAGCGCCAGACAGATCAAGGCACCGGTAATCCAAGGACCAATGTTGATTTTTAGCTTTAAACCTGGAACTTGTGGTTTTTTCTTGTCATCTTTGTCGTCTAGGAAGAACCAATCTACACCAATGATTAGAAAAAACCAAGCATATAGTGTCACGAATTGGCGCAGCATGGGCGATCGAATCAAGAACTGCACCAGCCAGCCCAGCAAACTAAGGGATAAAGCGACCTGCCATGAGAACCAGCGAATCGATTGAATACTCTTAATTTGCTCGTTGCCACGTTTAGAAAGGCTAGATAGCCAGGTAGCCAGCAGGTCGATGAAAAAAAGTTTTTTGAGAAAATTGAAGAAACCTTTCACAGCAAGTTCAGAGTAGATTGGAATGCAAAGCGCAGAATCAAGAGAGCCGAAATAGCACTGAAGCTCCAAGCATTAGCCGACAAGACAGCCCTTGCCTGTGCGCGTCTGGACAATCGTTCGGAAGGAACTTTTTCTGGTGGTTCGACATAGCGCATATCTTGAATTACCCTTCGAGGTGAAGGATTGGTTTTGATAGGAGTTTCGGCAAGTTCTTCCGCAGTTTTTTTGTCTTCTTTTTTAGACCCTGCTTCTAGCAGCCATCTCAGCCCAATGAGACCGCTTTGTTTAATAGCAAAGCTGGCAAAAAACATGATCAGACTTAACAGAATTAGGGTTGTGGCTGTTTCGCTCGTCCACCGATCAAAGAAAATAAACTGCACCAGGTTCGTTTCAAACCGAGTCGTCCAGGCAGACGGCAAGGCTGTTGCAATTCCATAGAAAACGAAGAAGAATAGCCAACCCACAACAGTACAGAGGAGGTTAATGGAAGTAGCATACTGAATGCTCTGCTTCGGTGTAGGCGGAGGATCGAGCAAGCGATAGAGTACCGTGGCTTCGATCGCAATGGCAATCAACAAAAACACGCTTTGGTAGAGAACAGTCCGCAGGGGCAAGACATTGGAAACCATTCGGATTTTTCCTATCTAATCAAACTCACTCAAGACGCTGGCTGCAATCAATGGTTCTGTCAAACAACATTCAACGATCGCCGCTAAACGATCGCTGCTAAACCCTAAGGCTAGAGGAATAATGGAGATAATCTGTATGAATCATGCTATCGATAGGGGTAAGACACGATATAAAGGGTAACGTATAGAATCTAAACCGTAAAAGTCGTTTTATACTTTAGCTCTCAGCTAGGTAAACCTGACAATCGAGACGGATAGCCTTCCTTTGGTAACTGGTTGTTTACTCATAACTCGTTCACTCACAATCTTAGATCGATGACAAGAACTGGTGTTGGGATTCGGACTGCTCAAGCCCGCGCAGAGCGATTGATTGGTCAAATTCATGTCTATGATGGAGCCGGAAAAGGAAAGTCACAAGCGGCGTTGGGGGTGGTGTTGCGATCGATCGGTTTGGGCATTCATACTGGCTGCCAAACGCGGGTGTTATTGTTACGTTTTTTGAAGGGTCCAGGTCGCACTTATGATGAAGACGCAGCGATCGAAGCATTGCGGCGGGGTTTTCCGCACTTAATCGATCAGGTTCGCACCGGGCGTGCCGAGTTTTTTGGACCTGATGAAATCACTCGCTTTGACCGCATTGAAGCCCAGCGGGGTTGGGATGTGGCTAAGGGAGCAATCGCCTCTGGGTTGTACTCGGTGGTGGTGCTAGATGAATTGAATCCAGTGTTAGATTTAGGTTTACTACCTGTCGATGAAGTAGTGCAAACGCTGAAACACAAGCCCGATGAACTAGAAATTATTGCCACTGGACGGGGCGCACCACAGTCGCTCCTAGAAATTGCAGATTTGCATTCTGAGATGAAGCCACAGCACCACCCCCACGCCGTGGCTCATGGATTAGAGGGAATTGAAATCTATACCGGAGATGGCAAAGGTAAATCAACCAGCGCCTTAGGTAAAACCCTGCAAGCGATCGGTAAGGGCATTAGCCAGGATAAATCCCATCGGGTGTTAATTCTACAGTGGCTTAAGGGTGGTTCGGGTTACACCGAAGATGCAGCCATTGCAGCATTACGACAAAGCTACCCCAATTTGGTTGATCACCAGCGCTGTGGTCGAGATGCGATTGTCTGGCGGGGGCAACAGCAAGAATTAGATTATGTGGAGGCAGAACGAGGATGGGAGATTGCCCGGGCGGCGATCGCCTCTGGCATGTACAAAACTATCATGCTCGATGAACTCAACCCTACGGTCGATCTAGAGCTTTTGCCACAGGAACCAATCATTCAAGCCCTCTTGCGCAAACCCCGGGATACAGAGATTCTGATTACGGGACGCTGCAAGCATCCGCCTGCTTATTTTGATTTAGCCAGCACCCACTCTGAAGTCTATTGCCATAAACACTATGCCGAGAAAGGCATTCATCTCAAGCGAGGAGTCGATTTCTAGGTGAGCTAGGTTGATAGGTTCAAGGTGCAGTGATGGGCGCTGCTCTGATAGCTTTTGCCGCGTTAATTCGATCGCCGTAGGTCTGCTTGGGCCGCATAGACCCCTTGCACGTTGTACCAGTTGAGAAAAATCCGGGCAATTTCTAGGGCGAGTTGTGGTTTGCCGCGATCGATCAACCATTGCAGCAATGGAGCCATCGTGCGTTCGTTCAGCCGGCCGCCGGCCGAAAGCACACCCCACAGCAACCGATGCAGCCAGGTCATTTGGATCATCATCCGCACTTCCCAAGTAGGATGTTTTTGATAGAACAATACGCCCATGCGCCCCCGCTGAATTTCTTTGTCAATCAATCGAGGAATTTGCGCCAAGTTAAAGGGAGGATGCCAGTGATAGCCCACTGCCTCTGGGCATCTAATCAGCTTCAGCCCTAGTTGTTTGAGGCGAACCCCCAATTCCAGATCTTCCCAGCCGTAAAGTTGAAAGCGTGTATCGAACAATCCGGCTTGTTCTAGCCAATGCCGAGCGATCGCCACATTGCCCGTGGCAAAATAGGCAGCCGAAAAGTCGGTCAGCTTGAACGGTTCTGAGGTGGGGTCGGCAAAGTTGCAGGTGTTGATGACACTGCCATAGGTGAAGATACGATCGTGCCCTAGTTGTGCTTGTCCTTGTTGGAGAGCGTGGGCGTGGGCTTGCAAAAAACTGGGTGTGACCACGAGATCGCTATCGATGAACACGATCGTATCCCCCCGGGCTTGCGCTACACCCAGATTACGAGCCGCTGCCGGACCTTGATGATCTTGCTGAAATAGGCGTACATGGGGGAATTCAGCGTGATGTGAGTTTAGCCAATCGACCGTTTCGTCAGTTGAGCCATCGTCTACTACCACTACTTCGTAGCCTGTAATGCCCTCATTGGCACGAAACTGCTGAGCTTCTAACGCCTGCAAGCATTTCTCTAGAATGGGTTGGCGATTATAAGTAGGAATGACAATGCTGAAAAACACAGAGGGTTTGATGCGACATGAACACTATAGGGGTTTCAACAGTGTAACCTGCTCGTTGCCTATTCTTCGGGTGACGTTTCGGACCCATTAACGATCGTAGGGTTAGCAGCCAGTTCTGCCTTGGTTTGAGCATCCGCTTTCAGTTGCGCGGTGATGATATCTAGTGCCTGCTTTTCCTGCTTGAGGTTTTCTTCCAATTCCTGAATTTGATCCCGTCGAGCTTCTACCTCAAGGGCACGCCGTCCCAGTTCTTGGCTTTGTAGGGTCAATGACTGTCGCCATTGTTCTGCTCGCTGCACCTCTTCTTGCAAAATAGCAGGAGTAATTCCCAGGGTTAAGTATTGATCAACAATTTCCAAAATCCACTGAGTGGCACTATGAATATCTTGTACCTGTTTCGTGGGCGATAGATCGACTAAGAGCAACACACCCTCGTTGTAGTCATCCGATTCAATCCAAAGTTGGCTGTCTTCGTCTTCCAAAACAGCCCAGGTATACTCAGACTTTTGTTGGGCAAGTAACTGAATCAGTACTTTGCCCTCAGGATTTTTGTGCCTAACCTGAGCGAGGTGCAACATTGCAAGAGATTAATAAATCTTTGAGAGAAAGTATAGCGGTTAAGCTCTCCTTGGTGTGAGGGTTGTCCCTCCGCACCAAGTAAGACAGCCTATAGTGTGGCTAACTTCGCTCTCAAAATTTCTGATTGTGTTTCGGCTTCCGCCAAGGCATCCCTTGCACCCTGAACTACATCGGCTGGCGCTTTATCGACAAACTTGGAGTTGCTGAGTCGTTGAGAAAGCGCTTGAACCTCTGCTTCTACTTTAGCTAAATCTCTCTGTAGTTTAGATCGAAGTGCCTCCACATCGACAACTCCCGCTAGCGGAATTGCCACTTGTACCGTACCAACCACACCTACGATTTGTTGTTCACGCTGATTGGATGGATTGGGAGTATCAGAGGGAGCAAACCCGATCGCCTCTGTCGCTGTCCGAGTAGTAGGCGGCAACAAAGAGGTTGAAGATGAAGCGGCTAGCGCTTGACGTTGCCGGATTTGGTGCTGTAATTGCCCCAGGGTTTGGCTCAACTGTTGACGATCGGTGGCAAACAACAGGTGACGGCGGACAAACCAGAGCGTATAGCCAACGCCAATCAGTTTAAATAGGGACGGGATCAACAGCAGGTGATTAACGGTACCAACGATCGCAAGCAGAATTTTGGCGATGACCAAGATCCCGAACAGCAGGGCCAGCGTTATCCCAGCTTTGGTGTAAGTGCTGGATTGCATAGAGGCCGTTGCAGACACTGGGTACGCCTCCAGGGACTCCATTGTTGCAGGAGTCATGACCACCGATTCAGGGACAGGACCAGTGACAGTCATAGAGGCGGGCGGGGTTTCAGGCACGCTGATAGTCAAATGTTCAACTTTGGCCAGGTCTTGAATATACGATTGTCCAGCCGTAAGAATCTGACGCTCACGATCGTTCTCGGTTTGCAACGAGGCCTTGATTTTAGCTCCAGTTTTAATATCCGCTTCGGCTCGCAAATTGCGAATGGTGCGAATAGTGCCAATCAACAACTCGAAGTCTTGCTCTAGAGAGGGATCGATCAGGCTCTCATCGGCTTCAGGATAGGATTGTATAGCCAAGCACTCCGGACTTGCTTCATCTTTCTGAGTCAGCGTGTGCCATACTTCTTCGGTGATGTGCGGCATGAACGGGTGCAGTAACCGCAGCGTTCCCTCTAACACAAAAGCCAGCGTTTGCTGTGCCACTCGCCGTGAAGGAGAACCAGACGATTGCAGGCGCGATTTTGCCAGTTCAATGTACCAGTCGCAAAAATCACCCCAGATAAACTCATACAGCCCCTTCGCCGCTTCGCCCAACCCGTAATGATCGATATTGTCACGAGTTTGTTTGACCACTTGATGATAGCGCGACAAGATCCAGCGATCGGCCAGTTCCAACGCATCACGTTCGGGACTTCCTAGCTGTTCTGGAGTTTGCCCATCCAGGTTCATCATCACGAAGCGAGAGGCATTCCACAGCTTATTGGTGAAGTTGCGCGACGCTTCCACCGAGGCAGACTCCTCGGTTTTACGGTTGTACTCTAGGCGAATATCTTGCCCCGCCCCCACCACTTCTTTCACCAGCGTATAGCGCAGCGCATCTGTGCCATATTTGTTGATGAGCAGCAGCGGATCAATGCCGTTATTGGCCGATTTCGACATTTTCTTATTGTTTTCATCCCGCACCAGACCGTGAATATATACCGATTTGAACGGCATCTGTCCAGTGAAGTGGCCCGCCATCATTGTCATGCGCGCCACCCAGAAAAAGATAATGTCAAACCCCGTCACTAGCATGGTCGTGGGGTAGTAAAACTCCAGATCGCGGGTTTGTTCGGGCCAGCCCATCGTCGAGAACGGCCACAGCCCCGACGAGTACCAAGTGTCCAATACATCCGGGTCTTGCTGAAGCTGCACGGTTTCCCCAAATTGCGATCGAGCTTTTGCCCAGGCTTCGGTTTCATTGGCAGCCACAATAAATGGGGTATTATCAGTGACCTCACCATTTGTTTCACTGATGGCATACCAAGCTGGAATTTGATGCCCCCACCAAAGCTGGCGAGAAATGCACCAATCGCGCAGATTCACCAGCCAATCGCGGTACACCTTCGTCCAGCGTTCCGGCACAAACAACGGCTCCGCTCTGTTGTCGAGAAAATCCAGGGCCCGATCGGCCAGCGGACGAATTTTAACAAACCACTGGGTAGACAGCAGCGGCTCTACCGGAACTTTGCCCCGATCGCTGTAGGGAACCGAATGTTTGTAGGGTTCAATTTTGGCGACAAGTCCTTCCTCTTCCAGACGCTTGACCACATTGCGCCGTGCCTCAAACCGATCTTGCCCCTGGAATGGCCCTGCCTGTTCGTTCATTGTGCCGTCTTTGTTCATGATGGTGATGAACGGCAGATCGTGGCGCTTGCCCATCTCAAAATCATTGGGGTCGTGAGCCGGGGTCACCTTAACGCAACCCGTACCAAAGCTTGCATCTACATATTCGTCAGCAATGATAGGAATAGTGCGATCGACGATTGGCAGAGTCACCGTTTTGCCGATCAAATGTTGATAGCGATCGTCCTTGGGGTTCACCGCCACAGCCGTATCACCCAGCATCGTCTCCGGGCGCGTTGTTGCCACCTCCACAAACCCAGAACCATCAGTCAGCGGATAACGAAAATGCCACAAGCTCCCATCTACTTCTTTGGTTTCCACCTCCAAGTCTGACACTGCCGACTGACTAGCCGGACACCAGTTGACCAGGTAGTTGCCCCGATAGATTAAGCCTTCGTTGTAAAGCTGAATGAAGGAATGGATTACCGCCTTAGACAAGCCTTCATCCATCGTGAACCGTTCACGAGTCCAGTCCACCGATAACCCCAGCCGCCGCAACTGTCCAACAATCGTTCCGCCTGATTCTTCCTTCCACTGCCAAGCGCGAGATAAGTAGGCCTCGCGCCCCACATCCTGACGCTTCTTCCCCTGAGACTGAAGTTCTCGATCTAAGATAGTACTAACGGCAATGCTAGCGTGATCGGTACCTGGTAACCACAGCGTGTTGAGTCCTTTCATCCGGTGGTAGCGGACAAAGGCATCTATCAGCGAATGCTCGAAAGCGTGCCCCATGTGCAAGCTACCCGTGACGTTGGGCGGTGGAATCACGACGCAATAGGGTTCGCCACCGCGATCGGGATCGGCCTTGAATACCTGATGGGCTTCCCAGTAGCGTTGCCATTTAGCTTCGGTCAGTGAAGGGTCGTATTGACTTGCGAGGGTGGGGATGGTTGCCGTCATCTCAAGAACTTACAACAAACGAAACGATTGATTGGCTTCTTAAGGCTACCTAACATTTTGCCACGATGCACTAATCCCTCGCGAATTCATCTAAAGGTCTAAGATTCCCAAGAATCTTGATACGTTGATTGCAGCAGATTTTCTAGTTGCTCCTCTGAACAATATTCCACCAACGCTTCATAGACCTCCAGCAACTTAGCAGCCGTTTCGCCTAGCGTTGGACTCATGCCCCATACGTCTTGCACCCAATCCTGCGGGCGATCGTCATGAAAAATAAGGCGCTCTAGCAGTAGCTTGATTTCGTCTTTGGAAAGCGACACAGCAAACGCACAACTTGGCAACAGCAAGCTCATTATCTCATTAAATTTGCGGGGTTGGGGGGTAGAGTAATCGGGAGTCGGAAGTCGGAAGTCGAGGGTAGTACATAATCTATTTCCTACTCCCTACTCCCTATTCCCCACCACCCATGAGTCGAAATGCTAGCCCTACCCATTCGTCTTGCTGATCCCGATCGATCGGCTGAAATCCTACATCAGCCAGAGCCTCTACAACTTCTGGTTCATATTCAGTGGTGTATCCGGCAGTCAGCAACAGTCGGTGGGAACTGGTTGGTTGTAAGGCGTGTTGAAAGTCAGAGGCTAATTTAATGTGAATCCACGGCAGAATGTTGGCGATGATCAGATCGAATGCTCCGGCAGGCTCAACCGTAGACACCAGACCCGTCTCTCCGCCCATCCAATGCCCCAACTCACTGCCCTGCCCTAAACTGCCTTCCATGACAGCTACGGTTTGGTCAACGTGATTCAGCGAAACGGCGGCTTGGGTTGCCTGCACAGCCAAGCGATCGTTGTCGAGAGCTAATACTCGCGCCCCCAGTTTAGCCATTGCCACACTTAAAATGCCTGTACCAGAGCCAAGATCTAGCCCGTACATGTCCGGAATAACGTACCGCTCTAATAACCGCAAACTCACTCTTGTGGTGGGGTGAAGTCCGCTACCAAACGATCGGCTGTTTTTTAGAATCAGGGGGATGTCACTGGAATCTGGTTGATAGGTACTGCTTGGAGCCAAGATCACAAAGCGTTGCCCAATGCGATCGATGAAATGATGGAGCAACCGATCGGGACTATGGTGATGATCAGTGTCTGCCCAGCGTAAATCGGTTGCCAGTCCGGTGCGGTATAGCGGCAGCAGCAAATTTTCAATGCGATCGATATCGGCTTGGCTAGCGTGCTCAGATAGATTTAAATAGATTGTGAAAGCCCAGGTTGGTTGGCTATCTGAGACATCTTTTGAGACTTCTAGCGTCTCCTGCAAAACAGCAATTGGGCGATCGGGTTGATTCTCACTCTGGTAGGGCGTGACGGTAATCTCTCCGTCATACTCGATCGTGGACAGTAAGGTGCTGATCCAATCTACAGCTTCTGACGTTGCATCTAGACTCAATATCCATGTCATGCCATTTCCTCTCAGTGTGATTCACCCTAGAGGTTAAGCCTAACCGATGGCAGCATCAATTTGGGCGGGGCACGATTGGTAGTTGATTTACCTAACTAATTGGATTAACTGAAGATATTGAATTTGCTGGATGACTTTGATTTGCCGGATGATTTGCCGGAGTTTGATCGCTCGGTGCGATCGGCGTTTGTGCAGTTATCTGAATCTCGTTGAGAAACTTGCCTGAATATTGAAAGACTGGCAGCAGAGTTGGCTTAGTGCCAGCGTGTGCCGTTTGCGGAGATTGTAGCAGCCGAGCCAAGGCATACTCTAGGGTCGGGCCAGCGTCTACGACGATCCAGCCTTCCTGGGTCAGTTTGCGAAACTCAAAGTGCAAGTGAGGCCCAGTGGATAGCCCCGTACTGCCTACTCGTCCAATCACCTCTCCTTGCTTGACAGTCGTGCCAGGTTGCACAAAAAGTTCAGAGAGATGCGCATACAAGGTCTTTTCGGTGGCATTATTGTGATTCAATACCACCGTTAAACCATATCCGCCCAGAAAATCAGCAATTTCCACCTCTCCATCAAAAGCGGCTAACACTGGTGTGCCTTGAGGGGCGCCAATATCAGTTCCAGAGTGAAATCGAACTGTGCCCAGTACAGGATGAACCCGCCAACCGAAGGCCGAGGTGATAGCGGCTGGAATTGAAAGGGGAAACAACAAACTCACATTGCCGTTCCCTAACATTGCAGAAGGACGAGTGGATAAGTTGTAATAATTGCGAGCATTGCCGTTGGGTTGAATAGGCTGCATGCTATAGCTAAATCCGCTGTTATCAACGACGACTGTGTCCGGTGCGTTGAGCATTTGGTTAGTCACGGTGTCAGCCGTTTCACAAGCTGTATTAGGGGTAGGAGTAGTGGACTGTGTCGCTGTACATTGGGCAGCATTCTGTGGTGAAGTCACAGGCTGATTGTTGTTACCAAATGCGGCTTCTGCATCCTCGACCAGAGTGGGAGAAACTAGCTCTGCATTAGGCTTTTCGGCATCATCACCAGTAGCCGTTGTGGAGGTTGTCGGATCTTTCGCTTGATTATCTGCGGTTTGATTATCTGCGGCCGCTTGTTGAAACCGTTTGATTTCAGCATTGGTTAAGGGATCAATGGGACTACTAGGTCTAAACGTTTGACCAGCATTGGGCTGCTGAAATTTCCTGAGTAGTTCTGCTTCGTTCACTATTTGTTCAAACAATGGAGATGTTGCTGACGTCTGCTCCGTATTGTGCTTGTTATTCTGCTCGGTGGTTTGGGGTGCAGCAGCCGTGGTTGTGGGCGTAGGAGACGGGGAAACATTGGGCGCGATCGGAGTAGAATTTGGCGTAGCTGTAGCAGAACTGGCGTCTGTTGGAGGCGTTAGCGCTTCAGGAATGATCACCTGTGGCATGGGAGCCAGCGCCACAGCGGTTTCAGCTTGAACAGGGGCAACATGACTGACCCAGGTAGGTTCAACGGGAATCGACTCGACGGGTGCGATCGGCTCAACTAATGTTGTTTCTGCAACGATATCTTCGGCAGCAGTTGCTTCGGCTAATGGGGAAACCGTCGATTCGATCGCACTGGCAGTTGCAAGAGTTTGACTGGTCAAGTCTTTGGCAATTAAAGCCGCGAGCGTATAAAAAACAGCAGTGGAGACACGCATGATAACCGTTAGGGGCTGAGGAAGCAAGTTCGTTTACAGGTTACGTCTAAGGGTGGATGTAATCAGGATGACTTTTGAAGTCACACTGTCTGTTGAAAGAATGCCCCATAGCAGAGAAATTCCTATCAACTTCATTATTAAAAAATGGGTTTAAGCCTGAATTGACAACGTATGACTGTAAGTGCGTTGTTTAGTATTAGCCAGATCAATCTTGGAGAAATATTTTGCAAAAGTTTATGACAACGGTGATGTTAACTCGTCACACTTGAGAGCATGAATATACATCATGCTGGTGTTGCCGCAGTGTTGATAGTGATTGAAACAGGTGGTGGATTGATCGGTTGTGGTGAAATAATTGATTGAATGGCGGTCGATCGAATGGTATGTTGAATCCGATCGGCTACTTTCTTGCTACGCCAATAGCTGCTGTGAGCATTACCACCATTAATTAGCGCCCAGAATGAATGCCGCACTTGCTTAGCAAAGAACTCTAGCAAGCCAGATCCATCAACGAGTTCATCTGTAATTTCAAGTATTGGGGTTTGCATCAAGCGAGACACGGTTTTTTCCAGTGGCCAGGCGATCGGATCACCAGGATGGGCAAAATTACACCAGGTTAGTTTTTGATCAGGTCCGTAAGTATTTTCTAATAATGTTTTGAGTCCTGTAGTGATATCGAGCGGACTTTCCGGTTTCACAGTGTGAATGAGATTGAAAATGGGAATCGGAGATCCCATCGTATGAATGCTAGCCAACCGCATTCCTTGATTGGGATGGTCGCCAATGCCAAAAAACAAATCACGAAACTCTTGAACGGCACTATGCCCCGGTAGCGCTTCTTCAACTGCCCAGCGCTTTGAAAACAACATATCGAACAGAATTACTGTGCCCCAACTATGGGTGACAAGATGTAAATAATCCCCTAGTTGATAGGATTGCAACTCTTCTAACGCTTGTTGGGCTAATTGTTCCACCGCTAGTGAGCCAACATGACGACTGATATACAGGGCCGCATCCCCTGAAAACCGTAACAGCTTATCCTGACGAAAGTGCTTAAACCAAAAGTGTGACCATTGCGGCGAGGCTTCTACGTCTTGGCGCAGTTCTGCTAAAAAACCTTCAACAATATTAGACCAATACAGCGGAATGAACCTGACTTGAGGAATGGGTTCACTTGTTTGGTTCAAGGCTTGGTGAATGCGATCGATCAACGTTTGGGCGTAATCATGTTTGCGAACATTCACACCATGAATAAATAAAATATGGTGAGTGGGCATACTTCTAGCACCTAACGTTCTACTGCTATTCAAGGGGCAGCGCCACAGTAATGACAGCACCCTCAAGGGTACTCTTCATAAGAGATAGGGGATTTCCAGGACATTTAAGCCAGCTTTGTCGTTTCTTAATCCGGCTTCAGCCTTTCTTTGTAAACAATTTTTTGCAAGCATAAATCGCTGCAAAAATTAAAGGATTTTCGATTTCTTCCCTAGTTTTTCTCGACTGATCAATACTGTAGAAATTAACAACTCAAGCGTTCAGCAGTAACGCATCACAACCTAATTGAGTTTACGCAATTTTCGCTATCCATGAAGGAGCTACAAGAATGAAACGTTTATTCTTTATCGTTTTATCTCTGATCACAGTATCTGCTACGGCCACCTCTTCGGCCTTGGCTTTGGGTCAATCGTTTGAAGACGCAAGAGATCAAGTGATTAATCGTTTGGACAATCGATTTGATAGTGCACGCGATCAAGTAGTGAACCGTCTAGACGATCGATTTGATAGTGCTCGTGATCAAGTGATTAATCGTTTGGACAATCGGTTTGAAGAGGCAGTCGATCGCAACCGTAACCTCTAGCCTATCTAGTAGTTCGTCCAGTCATGCATATGATTAGGAAAGGTTGATTAGTTAAACTGTGGAGTAACCTTTTACCATCACGGACAAAGCGTTACTCCACAATTTCTACACATCGTTGGTTGAGCAGCAGCGACAACTTGAACCTCGGAGTAAAACCAGACCCTGACCAGAACAATCAATGATTCCTTCCCGTTCAAATAGACCCATCAATCGAGTAATAGTTACTCTTGTAGTTCCAATCACATCCGCCAAATCTTGGTGAGTCAGGCGAATCTCGATCTGTCGTCCTCGATCGCTTTCGCGTCCAAATCGTCTAGCCAGCCATTCCAGCAACTGAAAAAGACGTTGCTGCACTTGCCCATTGCGGATTCGCAGCAGTTCTTCCATCTGTTGAATATGGGACAGCAATACATGGGTCAACGATTGACATTGCTCGGGGACAATTGCGATTGCTTTCACATCGGTCAAGCACTCAATTTGATAGGGTTGAATTCTAGAAATTAATGGCCCGACTACATCTTGCGCCCCCCAAAATCCCAATGGAACAATGGAGCCATCTTCTGTCAATGTCAGCGTGCGAACTGCGCCAGATTCAATCTGCCATAACATTTTTTCATGGGAAGGCAAACAGTCGCGTCGTTTGAACACTTGCAAAGACGCAGTACCGGATGGAGAACATTCCAGTGTTAAGTGGCTCATCATGATAGATACAAGAAAGATTGGACTTGGAACTAGAACATTGAAATTAGCTGAAGAGACTAAGTTACAACAGATTGTTGTCGGCGTTGACCAAGTGAATCGCTACGGTCGTCCAAGTTGGGCATTTCATGTCGGCACTTCAAGCAGTACCAGTACACTCCACTGGGGCGGATATGTCGAAGCAAGTTTCCAGAGCAACAAGGACAATCTGGCATCATCGTCTATCACTACGTTGGAGTGGAATGGTTGATTTGACAAACCGATCGGTGTGCATAACGTTGCACAGCACGGTTACGGTTTGCACTCCATGAACAGCATATCGAAGTTAGCAGCTTATTGCAAATTTATTGCAACAACAAACAAATGGTTATCATTGTTCATCGGCGCTATTGGCCAGTATTTCATGTGTGTCATCGGCTTCAAGCTCTAGGGCGGTAGGTTAGTGTTACCCTCATTAAAACGAGTTGATGCCCTTGATTATTGCATCGAGTAAGAAACCAGATGAATAGTTTGGGCGATCGGGTAAAAATGGGGGTTGAGAAATAAGGCCGCTATCAGGTAAGGGGTAGCCATTAGCCACCTTGTTGTCCCGGTTGCAACACATCCCGAGCCGAAAGTCCGTCTCCTTGAGATCCAAAAAACCAAAGTACAGCAGCAGCTTCGGCACGTGTCACAGGTTTATCTGGTTGAAATAGAGTAGTATAGCCAAAGGCGCGGCGGATGTTGGACAAATCGCTATTTTGAAAATCCGCTAGGATGGCTCGCAGTGCCCTCGGGTCAATTTGTGCAGTGTCTTGAAAACCCCAAGTTTGTTGAACGGCTTCAATCGTAGCGTTTGGCAGGGCCTTGCGAAGATCGACAGGCACTTTCCACAGCATCAGTTCCTCCCGCGTTAGGGGTGCATCGGGTCGAAATGTCACTGCTGTTGCATCCCCCGACAGCGAACTTGGGATCAATCCAGCATTTGCCAACCCTTGAATTTCGCCAAAATCTGGATCGGACACAGGCACATCTTGAAAGGCGGGTTGATCGCTGCTTACTCCCAACCGAATGCGCCGAGCGGGTTGATTGGCGTAAATCAAATTGTTTGCCGTCACTAACCAACGGGCATATTCGCGTCGAGTGATGGTGGTATTGGGAGAAAACTCGGTGGTACTGCCCGTTGCCTGCACGCGCAGCGCTCCTAATTTTGCCAGATCAGCAATGTAGGGTTGCAGTTCAGTGGGAGCTTGATTCAGATCGGTGAACTCCGGAGCCGTGAGTGTGCTGGAAGGTGAGCCACTGGCAGAGCGGTTATTCTCGCCCCGTTGAGTTTGTTCATTAGGTACGGACGTTCCCTCACCAGACTCAGCCGGTGAAACCTGTGCCGTTGTTTGGTTATTGATGAATTGATAGTCGATCGTAAACTCAGTCGTATTTTCAGCAGTAGTTTCGGTTGAATTTACGTCTGGGTCGATCGCCACCGTTACCCGCAGTCCATCGCGTTCTGCCACGATCGGAGCGGAGATAGAGGTTGCACTAGACCCCGCAACGGTCGTAGACGCATTCGGAGAGGCCGTCGGAGCAGGCGTTGTCGTGTTGTTTGGTTCTTCAGAGGAGCGATCGAGTTGCCAACCATCTCGATTAAAAGCATCGCGGTAAAATTGTGCAATCTCCTCAGCCGGATCTGGTGTTGCCCACCGCGTGCGAGTCACCCCGGTCGCACCGCTGGACAAATCTGCCACCTCCGCCTGGGTAACTGACAACAATTCAGCATTGGTATAGCGCGGAATCTCGGCTGGAAAATCTGCTGGCAGCGCTGTCACGGCATCATTCTCTGCCGCAGCGGTCGAGCCAGGCGTCCCAAACACAGATCCATTTTCCAGGCTAGGATCACCAGCCAGCGATCGTTCCAAGTTACTGGCCCAGGGGCTGTTCGCACAAGCGGGCAACAGGAAGCCAATAGCCATCAAGACAAGAATCGACTTTTTAGCAAACACCACGGCCTCAGTCCAGTTGAAGAAAATATAAGCTACTTTCTACGCTAGCGCACCGCTGGAAGAAAGGATAAAGGATAAGGGAAGTCGTAGGTTATGGGTAGGGGGGTAACTGAGTCTCTCCTCGCTTCCTCACTCCTCAACGCCGAACTCTTACTGCGGAGTCGGTTGTTCGACTGGAGCCGTTGGAGCCGCATCTTGGCTAGAGGGGGGAGGGGGAGAAAGAGGGGATTGATTTAACCGAGCCAGAGTCTCTCGAATACGTGGCTGCGAGAGAAACGTTTCCGCTTCAGACAGCAATTGCTCACCCCAGAGGTTATCTTCGAGGAATTGCAAATCGCCATAGCGGGCGTCCGTTCGCAGTGCCGCCTCTCCTTGTGCCAACCCTTCTTCGGTCTGACCTTGACTGTAGAGAACAACCGCGATCGCCATCTGTGGCTCTGCTTGTGTATTGTCGATTGCTAGCGCTTCCTGCCAGCGTTCGAGCGCGCCAGCCACATCTCCTTGTTCGTATAACACCAAGCCAATGTTGTTAACAGCCGGCCAAAATTGCGGATCGAGGTCCATAGCCTTTTGATATTCAGCAATGGCCTTGTCGTATTGTTCTAGCTTATAGAAGGCGTTCCCTAAATCAAACAAAGCACCCACGTTATCGGGCTTCAGCCGCAAGCCTGCCTGAATATACTGCACGGCCGAGTCATAGTTTCCCTTTTGAAAATAAGCCGTCCCCAGTGCAAACAACACCGCTGAATTGCTGCGATCGAGCGATCGAGCTTTTAACAAGGCTTCAATAGCAGGATCGGTTTCGCCTAGCTGTAGCTGCAAACTCCCCAACAAGGCCCACACGTCAGCATTATCAGGCAGTAACTGAGAGGCAAGCTGTGCTCTTGTGAGCGCCAATCCATATTGCTGGAACTGAGCTAACTGTGCCGCTTCTTGGGCTAGGCTCAATCCCTGTTGTTCCAACTGCTCAGCGTCTAACTGGGGGAGGTAGGGAACCAACGCTTGAGCATTGACCGGTTGAGTCAGGCTCCACAGGCTAGTCGCTATTAAAAGGAAAAGGAAAGAAGTTCGCTTGGGCACAGTCCTTTACCAACAACAAATACGGGGTTTCCTCAGCTAGCTTAAATCATTTGCATTCTATCGTTGCAAAAATCTTTGGAATTCAGCGGAATTCCGATCGTTTGATTTCTATCTAAGTGACTGTGTCGCTTGTGTTGCAATTCTAGCTAGAAGGAAGCTTTCGTTATCTACCAATGTGTACCTGTCAACTTCAGTGTAAAACCTGGCTTCACTTCCTCAAGCGCTGGAATTTTGTTTACCCTTGATAAGATAGGCGATCGCGGTCTATCTGGTAGTCTTATGCCTGTAGCCTCAGCCTACGGGTTAGAACGATTCGTCTAAATTCCATCAGTAAATTGGGGAGATCCTGATGAAGCGCAACAAGCTGGAAGTCTTCTCGTGGTTCCAAAGCAGTCTTTTGCTGTCTGTGTTGTTGGGGATAGCCAGCATTGAAGCCCCCCCAACGTTCGCGATTGAGCCAAATCCGGGAACTGAGCAAACCGGGGCGCAAACGCTGATTGCGCAAACGGGATCACCCAGCGGTGCTTTGTCTCCAGCAGAACAAGAAGAATTGGCCCGGCTGCGGGAATTAAACCGAACCACCACCTTGTTTAACATCATGCTGGGCGTGCTGGGCTTGTTGCTGCTGACGGCGATTGTAGGACTCTATTTGCTGCGGCGATCGGTGATTCGAGAAGTGACGGCAATTGTACAGGCTCACTTGAAGGAACTTGGCAACCTAGAAGGTGAAATTGTTCATGCCAAAGCAGAAGTGAAAAAGCTGCTTCAGGAGTATGAAGATTACGCGGCTGAACTGGGAGATGATGCCGATCGGTTTCAGCAAGACATCGAGGCAAACCGCGAGAATTTGGCGCAACTGGTGACAGACATTGCCAAGCGCAAACAAGACACGGCGATAGAACTAGAAACGCAACTGACGGCAGCTAAGCAACGGCTAGATACGTTGGAATCAGAGTTTACTGCCAAACTTTCGGAACTGCGTCTGCTGACAGAAACGCGCCAAGCTGAAACGCTGCAAACCTTAGCGGATTCAGAAGCGGTGTTTTACGATCGCCTCACGGAACTACAAACCAGCACACAACAGCAGAAAGAGCAAACCTTCGATCGGCTCCAGCAACTTGAAGCAGAACTATCTCCCTATCTTGCTGAATTGCAGCAAGCTGCCCAAACCGAGCTTCAGCAGCATCAACAGACAATTGGGGAACAGTTTAGACGCCTCGAAGCAGAATTTGATACACAGTTGACCCAATTCCGCACCGAGGCCAATCGTAAGCGCGAGGAGGTATTTGAAGGGCTAGAGCGGCTACGGGTGGAACTGACGGCGCAGTTGGCGCAGTTGCAACTAGATGTGCATACCCAACAGGACAGTGTACGTCAGAGCCTCGATCAACTATCGGCTGAGTTTGCCACAGGACGATCGGAGTTGCGATCGGACGTACAAGCCCAAAAGGATGCAATACGGCGCGATTTGGAACTGCTGGGAACAGAGTTTGCCGCTAAGCGCGACGAGTTGCAAACCACGACGCAAACGCAACGCGAGCAGGTGCGCCGCCATTTAGAGCAGCTAGAGAGCGAGTTTTCCATGCGGCTGTCGCAACTACAATCGGATACCCAACGGCAGCGGGAAGCTATTCAGCAAAACTTAAATCGCCTAGACGGAGAATTCGCCAGACAGCAAGCCGAGTTACAAGCCGCCGCTCAAGCGAAAAAAGCGCAACTAATTCGCCTACTGGAACAGTTAGAGAGCGAGTGTGCTCTGCAAAAATCGAACTTCCAAGTTGATGCCAAGGCCAAGCAAGAGGAACTGCGACAAGCGTTGGATCAAATTGAGGCAGATTTTGCGAACCAACGATCGGAGTTGCAGATGAATGTGCAAACCAAACAAGAAGACTTGCGGCAAATCCTTCAGCAATTAGAAGATGAAGTGGAATCGCAGCGGGTGGAACTGCAAGTGGCAGCCAGAGAACGGCGCGATCAACTGCTGAAGAACCTGGAGCGATCGGAAAGCGAGTTAGTTCATCAATTCTCGACGCTCAAGTCAGATATCCAAGCTCAGCGCGACAAGATTCGCCAAAACCTCGAGAAGCTAGAGGCACGATTTACTGCACAACTAACTGATTTGCAAGCAGAAGTTGAAGGTGAAAAAACGGCGATCGTCGAAAACCTGCGGCAACTGCAATCCGACGTCGCTGCTCAGCTTGCCGCGTTGCAAACCGAAGCCCAAGGGCAGAAGGACGAAATCCTCAAGCACCTATCAGAAGTCTCGCCTCAATACATTGCCGATACGTTTGTCAGGGATGTGCAGCAGCGTTTAGAAACCCTGATGCAGCAAATGGAGATCCTGAAGTCCAGTCAGCCGGAGTTGTTCATGACGCCGGATGATTACATACGACAGGGGGATATGCTATTTGCTCAAGGGCAATACGACGCGGCGATCGCCCAGTTTGACAAAGCGTTGGCTGCGTCCCCCGATCAGGTTCAAGTGTGGATTAGCCGAGGGCTGGCGTTAGAGGAACTGAAACGCTATGACGAAGCAGTGTCAACCTACGATCGGGCCCTGAAACTGCAACCGTTAAACGGTACGGTTTGGTATCATCAAGGGCTTGTGCTGAAGGAACTCCGACAATACGATGCAGCGTTAGCAGCCTTCGATCGCGCCGTAGACTATCAACCAGATGACGCCAAAGCTTGGCTGAATCGCGGCATTACGTTAGGGCGGTTGAAACGCTATGAAGAGGCCCTAACGGCTCTCGACAAAGCACTGGAATTGAAACCCGATTACCCCGAGGCATGGGTCAATAAAGGGGTGATGCTAGGGTCGCTGCAACGTTCGGAAGAGGCATTTACAGCTTTCGATCGGGCCGCACAAGCTGAACCAGGCAATGCCGTAGCTTGGCTGAACCGGGGTCTGTCACTGATTGAACTGAACCGCTATTCAGAAGCGGTCGAATCCTTAGAGAAAGCCACTGATCTCAATCCAGATTCTCATAAAGCCTGGGATAGTCGCGGCTATGCGTTGATTCAGTCCGGACGCGACAAAGAGGCGATCGCCAGCTTCAACCGTGCTATCAAAATCAAACCGGATTATGCCAGCGCCTACTACAACAAAGCCACCTGCTATGCAATCCAGGGCGAAGCCGATTTAGCTCTGGAAAATTTGGAAAAAGCGATCGAATTAAATCCTCGCTATAGCCGCGAAGCCAAAGGTGATCCAACGTTTAAGGAACTATCGCGGGACACTTGGTTTCGTGAACTGACGGATGGACGATGATAGGGAGTTGGGGGTCGGGAGTCGGGAGTCGGCGTTAACAATCGCCTTGGGACTAGTCTACGGTTATATGCTTGGCTGGATTGGCTGTACTGCGCCGTTGAGAGCTAGTTTTAATGGCTGCGCTTCTACAGAAACTATAGACAGAAACTATAGACAGAAACTATAGAAGGCTAACTCAACGGTCTGGGGGTGGACGGAGTGGACGGTTGCAATTACCAACTTCAATGTTTTGGCGGCAATGGATGATCGTGGGCTTGGTAGCTGGGGCGATCGCTGGCATTCTGCTGCTGGTGATCTGGATGGCACTGCCTTTGTTTCGGCTGACTGTTCCTAATTGGACAAGTTGGTTCTACAACAATCCGCAAGACGACGGAGTAGTTACTAGCGGGTCAGTGCAATTTTTCATATTCATGACTCCAGTACAGTTTGCCGTGTTCATGTTCAGCTTCATTATGCCCGGTGGGCTTTATGGCTTGTGTCAAAGCTTTGTTTGCTGGTTGACTCTGCAAGAACAGACACCTAGGCTACGACGATCGCTACAAGCTCATTTTGTGGCAACGCTGGTTGGGACAATTGTGCTGGGTGTGCTTTTGTTTGGGTTAATTGTCATCGGGCTAGCGGGTTTTCTCCGCAATTTAGGG
Organism: Thermocoleostomius sinensis A174; assembly: GCF_026802175.1. Classification (NCBI taxonomy): domain Bacteria; kingdom Bacillati; phylum Cyanobacteriota; class Cyanophyceae; order Oculatellales; family Oculatellaceae; genus Thermocoleostomius; species Thermocoleostomius sinensis. Next base: position 2,585,616 of record NZ_CP113797.1, read on the forward strand.
CTACTAGACTGGCAAATTTTGGTGCTTTGTGTCTTGATCGCTGGTGGGGTTGGCGGCATTGCCCAAGCGATCGTGCAGCGGTTCTTGCTCAACACCACCACGCAAGGCGGTTATTGGCAATGGATCGTTCCGTTGGGTCTGTTGGGACATGTCAGCGGCGGGATTGTGGGACTCATTGCCGTACTTCTAATTCCGTAGCAGAACCACGCCTCGGAATTTGATAGAAATCTGATAATTTAAATGAATTTCTGCTCTCTACCGTTTTCAGCAAGTGCTCAAGGAGCGTGACGGATGCAATCTCCCCTCGATTCTGACTTTGATTCTGGTACGGCGGATTTGGGGGCAACCCTGGGAGCCACCATGCGCACCGAAACTGACAGCATGGGAGCCATCGATGTTCCAGCCGATCGCTACTGGGGAGCGCAAACCCAACGATCGCTGCGTTACTTCGCAATTGGGAGCGATCTCATGCCCAGAGAAATGATTCGAGCCATTGGCATCCTCAAAAAAGCGGCGGCAATTGTCAATCAGCAGTTAGGAAAATTACCAGTTGAAATAAGTGATCTGATTGTGCAGGCGGCCAATGAGGTAATTGACGGCAAATTAGACGATCACTTTCCCCTGCGCATTTGGCAAACAGGCAGCGGTACTCAAACCAACATGAATGCCAATGAGGTAATTGCCAATCGAGCAATCGAATTAGCAGGCGGGGTGCTGGGCAGCAAAGATCCGGTGCACCCTAATGATCACGTCAACATGTCGCAATCCTCCAACGATACCTTTCCCACAGCGATGCACATTGCGGCGATCGAGGAAATTCATCACCAGCTATTGCCCAGAGTAGAGGCGTTGAAACAGGCACTGGCTGCTAAGCAACATGCCTTTGCCTCCATCATCAAAATTGGCCGCACTCATTTGATGGATGCCGTACCGCTAACGTTGGGGCAAGAATTTTCTGCCTACGTTTCGCAGCTAGAGAAAGACATTGACCGCATTCAAGCGACATTGCCCGATTTGTACGAATTGGCGATCGGGGGCACAGCGGTGGGCACGGGACTGAATACCCACCCGGAGTTTGCCGAGCGAGTGGCCCAGGAAATTGCGGATCTGACTGGATTACCATTTGTCACCGCTCCTAACAAATTCGCTGCATTAGCCGCCCACGATGCAATTGCCATGACCAGTGGAGCCTTGAAAACATTAGCAGGGTCATTAATGAAAATTGCCAACGATCTGCGTTGGATGGGGTCAGGCCCACGCTGCGGCTTAGGAGAACTGCTGTTGCCTGCTAATGAACCCGGCTCGTCGATTATGCCCGGCAAGGTCAATCCCACCCAGTGTGAAGCAATGACGATGGTATGTGTACAGGTGTTGGGCAACGATACGGCGATCGGCATTGCCGCCACTCAAGGCAACTTTGAGTTGAACGTATTCAAACCGCTGATGATTTTCAATTTGCTGAACTCAATTCGGCTCTTAGCTGATGCTTGCGCCACGTTCACGGATTATTTGGTGGTCGGAATTCAGCCCAATCTTCAGCAAATTCAGTCCTTTTTAACCAACTCTCTGATGTTAGTAACGGCGCTCAATCCTCACATCGGCTATGACAATGCTGCCCAAGTAGCTAAAAAAGCCTATGCCGAACATAAAACCCTGCGGGAAGCGTGTGTGGAACTGGGTTTCTTAAGCGGAGAAGACTTCGATCGGCTGGTGCGACCTGAAGAAATGATTTAGCTTGCACAGTAAATTTTGGCAACTGCGTGTAAATATCCCGGAGAACGCTACGATAGGTTGGAAGTTACTCTAGCGATCGGGTCAATGTATGGAATTGACGGTGGGAACGACCCTGCAAGGCAACAAGTATGTGGTTCAGGAAGTTTTGAACCAAACCGAGCAGGAGATAACTTGTAAAGCAACTCACATCTACCTCGAGCAAGCAGTCATTCTGCAAACGTTCAACCCAGCTTTGCAGCAACAAGAAACCTTCGCCCCCCTGAAGCAACAGTTTATGGCCGGCGTGCGGTCAATTGCTAAACAAGCCCGTCCTCCGCTCCAAGTTCTAGACTATTTTGAAGAAAATGGGCTACCGTTTGTTGTCGTCCCTTTGTCGTCCTCGCCACCGACCCTCGACAACTGGTTGAAGGCGCCAACTCCCCCCACTGATCTCGCAGTAATGCCCAATACTGGAAGCGAGCGATCGGTCGAACTGACAGCTACCTTGCCGTCGTCATCCACTTCATCATCCACTTCAATGACTGTGGCTCCTATCGTGGAATCTGGTGCTGTTACTAATGCGAGGGCAGTTGTTCACCAACCTGTAGCAACCGAAACCGCGCAGTTCAACGACGGGGATACAGCGCTGAACTCCTCGACGCGCAGCCACACCTACGAACCCATCATCTTTCATCCAACACCTCGTTCTAATACGGCAACTCAGGTGATTGCCACGAAGACGGAGGACAACACTGGGCGTCCTCGATCGCTGTCAAGCCAACCTAAAAGTAAGTTTCCAATCCTGCTGATGGTGATTGCCGTCACCAGTGGACTAGTCGGAGTAGGCACTGGCTTCGCCTTGCGGTTTGCGCCAGCTATGCAGAATCCTGGCAAGACCCCGCGTCTTGGCTTTTTGCAGCGCCAGCAATCCTTTCCCGCCGAAGGCAGTTGGCCCATTCAAAGACGACCGGTTTATACAGTGCCAGAGCCAACGCTCGAGCAGCCGCTCTATCGAGCCGCCCCCCCCACTGACTACCGTGATCCCACCTTCATGCCCTCACCCTCGTTCGACAGCGTGCCCGATTCTGAACCAGCGGTGGAAGAACCACCCTCGCTGCCGGCTCCTCAATCGGCTGACAATCTAAACGCTTCACCTCCCCTTAAAACAGAATCTAAACCGTCCTTGGAACTGGCTCCTTTACCGGAAGTCAATCCAGATCCTTATACCTTGCCTCCAGAGGTAGAGTCACCTCCGCTGATCACCGACCCCCCCACGCCAATCCTACCTGAGCCGAATTCTGACAATCCTGCTCCAAAACCACTGTTTGGCAATTCATCTCGCATCGTTACGCAGTAACGGGGTTAGAGCAGAGTGGGCTAGAATCAATGCTATTGGGTTCAGCCCATTCGCCCCACCTTCTTAATTCCTCAATGGCAGCTTCCGATTTCTCTCATTCTCACCTCAACGCCTATGGGCAGGCTCAGACGGATCAGACAGGTCCGCCTCATTCCGCCGATCGCGAGCCAAATCAGCCCAATGAATTGGTACATGCTCATCCCCATGTTCACAGCGAAGAATCTCTGCGGCGCATTGTTAATCGGCTTTCGCGGATTGAAGGGCATATTCGTGGCATCAAAATGATGGTCCAGGAAAGTCGTGCGTGCCCGGATGTCTTGATTCAGTTAGCTGCCGTGCGTGGGGCCCTCGATCGCGTATCTCGTATGATCCTAGATGAACATCTGACAGAGTGTGTAGCGCGGGCAGCCCGTGAAGGCAAGATTGAAGAAGAGATCGAAGAACTAAAAGCAGCGCTCGATCGATTTTTGCCATGATAGAAATTGCTGTGTCGATCGGCTTGGCAGACAATGACCCCTGCTGTAACCAGACAGGGGCCAATGATTGGGTGAAAACCACCACAAGACGAGCGCACCGTATGAAACCCTCAGCTTTTTACAATTAAACTTGATCTACAACAAAGGCATGGTGACAGAAATCCAGACTGATTTAGCAACAGAAGTAGAGAAGCGGCGCAACTTTGCCATCATTTCTCATCCAGACGCTGGAAAAACAACCCTCACGGAAAAACTGTTGCTGTACGGGGGGGCAATTCACGAAGCAGGGGCCGTCAAAGCCCGTCGAGCACAACGGCATGCTACCTCTGACTGGATGGCAATGGAACAACAGCGGGGCATTTCCATTACGTCCACTGTGCTGCAATTTGAGTATGATAATTGCTGGATTAATCTTCTAGACACACCTGGACACCAGGACTTTAGTGAAGACACCTATCGTACTCTGGCGGCAGCCGATAATGCCGTCATGCTTGAAGATGCCGCTAAAGGCTTAGAGCCGCAAACTCGTAAACTGTTTGAAGTTTGCCGAATGCGATCGATCCCGATTTTCACGTTTTTCAACAAGCTCGATCGACCAGGACGCGATCCGTTTGAGTTGTTGGATGAAATTGAACAGGAGTTGGGGCTACAAACCTACGCCGTCAATTGGCCCATCGGGATGGGTGATCGGTTCAAGGGAGTGTTCGATCGGCGACAGCGCCAAATTCATCTATTTGAACGCACAGCCCATGGTAGTCGCGCCGCCACTGACACGATCGTGGAATTGGGCGATCCCCGGATTGAGGAGTTGTTAGAACAGGATTTGTACTACAAACTCAAAGAAGATCTAGAAGTTCTAGACGCAGTTGGAGCCGAGTTTGATCTAGAGAAAATTCATCAAGGCCAATTAACGCCTGTGTTCTTTGGTAGCGCCATGACCAACTTTGGCGTTAAATTATTTCTTGAATCTTTCTTGGATTATGCGCTGAAGCCTAGCCCCCGCCGCAGCACCCTAGGGGAAGTGCAGCCAACCGATCCAGAATTTTCCGGGTTTGTGTTTAAGCTACAAGCCAACATGGATCCGAAGCACCGCGATCGTATTGCCTTTATTCGCATCTGTTCGGGTAAGTTTGAAAAAGACATGGTGGTGAATCACGCTCGATCGGGTAAAACCGTTCGTCTGTCACACCCGCAACGGTTGTTTGGACAAGAGCGCGAATCCTTGGTAGAAGCGTATGCTGGGGATGTCATTGGACTTAACAATCCGGGAGTGTTTGCGATCGGCGATACTATCTACAGCGGCAAAAAACTGGAATTTGAGGGCATTCCCATGTTCTCGCCAGAGCTATTTGCCTATTTGAAGAATCCCAACCCCTCTAAGTTTAAGCAATTTCGCAAAGGTGTCAGCGAACTACGAGAGGAAGGAGCGGTACAAATTATGTATTCGGTTGACGAAGCCAAGCGCGATCCCATTCTGGCTGCTGTGGGACAGTTGCAGTTTGAGGTGGTGCAGTTTCGACTGCTGAGTGAATATGGCGTCGAAACCCGGGTTGATCCACTGCCGTTCAGCGTAGCTCGCTGGGTTGGCGGTGGCTGGGAAGCGCTGGAGAGAGTGGGACGGTTGTTTAACACAGTTACCGTGAAAGATAGCTGGGGTCGCCCTGTTTTGCTGTTCCGCAACGAATGGAACTGTCAACAGGTGGAAGGTGAACATCCCGAACTGAACCTGAAATCATCGGCTCCTGTGGTGTCTGGGCAGGAACCCGAATCGTTGTAGTTTATCCTAAGTAACTTTATCTTAAGTAAACTGTTGGCTTAAGGTCACTGGGTTATGAACGGTAATTCGCTTTTTGTGAATTGAGATCATCTTGTCTTGCTTCAAGTCGCCCAACAGCCGCGTCACCGTTACGCGAGTAGAGCCGATCGCCTCAGCAATGGCTTGATGGGATAATTTCAGGTCGATCGTGATTCCATCCGGGCTAGGAATCCCAAAATCGCGGCAGAGAATTAGCAAGAAGCTGACTAAGCGCGATCCCATATCGCGGTGTGCCAGGGTTTCAATCATCATCTCGGTTTGCAAAATTCGAGAAGAAAGCCCTTGTAGCATAATCATGGATAAATCTGGATTTTCCTTCAGCGCCTTTTCAACTTGCTCAATTGGCACAGATAGTAACTCCACGGGCGTAAAGGCAACAGCATGATAAAAGCGATCGGCCTTTTGCCCAGTGATGAGCGACAACACACCAAACACGCTGTTCTCGCGCAACAACGCTACCGTAATTTCTTCGCCCGCTTCATACACCCGCGACAGTTTAACAGCCCCTCGCAGCAAAAAGTAGACGCGCTCAGCCGGATCACCAGGAAAGAAAATCGTTTTGCCGCGTTCGTAGGTTTCCACAACTGGTGGAAAGGCACTACCACTAAGTTGACGGAATACATTTGCCAGCGACGGCTTATCTTGTGCCACTACCATGCCCTTCTTCCTAGCCAGTGCCTAAAAAACCTTGCTCAAAAACCCTGAATGGTTATTCTAGTCAGTTTATCGGCAAAATCACCGCTCATGCTTCATGACAATGCTTAATACTTTGCCGAACGCATATTGTTGAACATCATATTAACGCGATCTAGCCCTGTGATAAAACTCTGACTTTAAAACACTAAACTTAACTTTGCCAGAGTTTTTTGTAGCATCAGCTACATAAACCCGATTGATTGCCAATTGAAGCCCGAAAAAATGGAATTTGTCCAGTAAATTCTTGGTTTTCTCCTATTACGATTCATTGCATTTTGAGCTAAATCTTGGCCATTTAGGTATTGATTGAAGCGATCGATAATAGAAGTGGATATGCAAAGCGGTGGATAAAGATCTTTAACACATGAAGCTTTCTAGAAAAAACTTAAACGAGCGGCTAAACCATCTCTATGACGTGATCATCGTTGGCGGCGGTGCAGGTGGGCTATCAGCCGCTATCTACCTTCAACGCTACAATCTCTCTTGCCTAGTGGTCGAGAAAGGCAGAGGGCGATCGTTCTGGATGCAAGAATTGCGCAATTATTTAGGTTTGCCAGCCGACACACCAGGGCGAGAACTATTGCAACGGGGGCAAGAGCATGCGCTTTCTCTAGGAGCCGATTATTTGCGCGGCTATGTTGAAGCCGTCACTGAAGAAACCACTGAAGCCGGAAAGAGTTTTGCTGTCAGGGTCAAAATTGGCAAAACCGACAGCATCTACCCTGTGTTTCGATCGAAATATGTGATTGCTGCCAGCGGACTGATTGACTATCTGCCCCGTTTAGACAACATGCAGAACGTCTACGACTACGCTGGGTATAACCTGCACGTTTGCATGATTTGCGATGGCTATGACATGAATGACAAGCTGTGTGGGCTATTTGTCGGCTCAGAAGCATCGATTAACACAGCCTTTGTTCTCAATTGGTTTACGCCCTACATCACCGTGTTTACCAATGGCCAGGTCGAGGTGGGAAGCGAGATGCGGCAAAAGCTACAGGACCATGGGTTTCCACTCGTTGAAACCCCCATTCAGCAATTTCTAGGTGAAAACCACCAGATGACTGGCGTGGAGCTAGTCGATGGTTCCACCGTAAAATTAGAAACTGGTTTAGTTGCGATGGGGTCGCGCTATCATAGCGAGTATTTAAAAGGACTCGACCTGGAGTGGAAGGGTGGCAATTTAGTGACAGACTCAATGTGCCGCACCTCACATCCTCGCATCTTCGCTGTCGGAGATTTGAAAGAGGGGCTGAATCAAGTGTCTGTGGCTGTAGCGGATGGCACGCTGGCAGCTACTGCCATTTGGCGAGACATTCGCCGATCGTCTCCTCCACGCCGGTGGGAACAAAATCTTTCGATTGGAGCAGTATCGTGACTCAGATGCCAACCCAGATGCCAACTCAGATGCCAACCCAAGCACCCATTCAAACACCACCCATGACGCTGATGGAACTGCAAGCCGAAGTCACTCACCTTCGAGAAGAGCTAAGCCTGCGAGATCAATTGGTGCAGCAGTTGTCCCAGGAGCTATTTCGGCTAGTTAAGAGCAACAGCAAGCTTGTGCCCACGCCTGAGCGTTCGGAACGTCAGCAGGCGGAAAACCAAGCCCTGCGTGAGCAACTGCGTGGAGTGGAAAGCCAAGTAGCGTTTTATCAAGAGCAGCTATCCACTAAAGATGGTGAGATTTACCAATTGCGGCAATCGGTACACGAATTGACCGATCGATCGCGCATGTTAGAGCAAGTTGTTGAAGAACTGCCGCGGGTATACAAGGAAAAATTTGATCAGCGATTGGCTCCTCTCAAGGAAAAAATTGCCCAAATTCAGCGCGAAAACCGTCAGCTTCATGCCGAATTGCAGAGCGTTAGTTATCGGTTGGCGGTGCGCAATCGCCGGGTGTCACAGCTTGATCTGCCCTCGTTTCCACGCATTGGCGGTGGTCCCATTTCAATTCCCTCATTTGGAGGCTAGTAGCTCAAACATGAGAACGGTAGGGGTAGCTTTGAGGCTGCCCCTGTTTTTCGTTAGGATTTAATACTCCTAAAAAGCTCTCAGCAAGCGCGATTGACAGTATTGCCAAATGTGAGTCAAGATGATGAGAGGAGTCGTAAAACTTTGTAAAGGCTGTATTCCATGTCCCTTGAACTGGTGTCGATCGAAACAATTCAGGAGATTGCTCACGAATACGGCTATTGGACGGTTTTCCTGGGAATCATGCTGGAGAACGCGGGAGTTCCCATTCCAGGTGAAACCATTACCCTTGTTGGTGGTTTTCTAGCAGGCAGCGGAGAACTGAGCTACTGGGTTGTCCTGCTGAGTGCGATCGGTGGTGCAGTGCTGGGTGACAATTTTGGCTATTGGATTGGGTATTACGGCGGTTGGACGGTTTTAACACGCTTAGGGCGACTGTTTCGCATTCAGGAAGAACAACTGATCACCGTGCGCGATCGGTTTGCGGAGAATGCGGCCAAGGCAGTGTTTCTAGGGCGGTTTGTGGCACTGCTGCGAATTTTTGCGGGGCCGTTAGCTGGTACTGCCAAAATGCCCTACCTCTACTTCTTAGCTTGCAACACCGCAGGTGCAACCGTGTGGGCTACGGCGATGGTCAGCTTGGCCTATTTCGTCGGGCGTTTGGTTCCCCTAGAGCAGTTAATTGCCTGGGTTGCTCAGTTTGCGATCGTAGCCTTAGTTTTGGTAATTGGATGGGTCGTGCTTTCAGTCTGGTTAGAGCAGCGACGCACCAAGCGCCTAGAAAGCAAGGCTCAATAGCTCATATCCCTTTTCTACTGCTCTACCCATGAAATTTGTAGGTGAGTGTGGTTCAGCTTACTCTGAATCATCTGCGCCAAACCCAGTCATTGCACCAATGCCAGATAAATTTTAATGATATTTAATCTCATTAAGTCGTATAGGATAAATAACGTTACTGCGATGGCACCTCCATGAATACCCTCACTGCATTCGACATATGAAATCATGCAAGGCATCAACGTTTTAGCTGAACAGGAGTTTTCTGAACTACGAAAACACAATTTAAGTCAAGGTACGGTACTAGAACACTGGAATGGATTCGATCGCATTGAAAACCGCGAAAATCCAGTTTCCAAGGAGCATTGTTGGACGATTTCTTTCCGCCCGGAACTCTGCCTGGAGATGATTGATGAATACTATTATGTCGATGTGAATCAACATAGCGATCACTCCGATTACCGGGTTCTGGTGTCTAAGTTTTATTTAGATGGCTGTCATCGAGTATTAACGCCCGATGTTCCTGGCATTCCTGAAGAGTATCTGGAACAGGCAGGGTATAACTATCTATTTTTTCTCCCTGATATTCAAGAAACAGAACAGTTTTTTGCCCATCAACGCCTGCATCTGATTCGGCTAGAAGTTGATCCGAGTTTATTCATCACCTTTGACGCAGACAACAGCCCTTTGCCCTTACCGCTTCAGCGTTTACTGGAAGGGAAGGAAGACGATCGGTTTCACCAGGCAATCGGGCGGATTACACCTGCCATGCAAACTGCATTGCAACACATTTTAGCTTGTCCCTATCAGGGAGCGATGAAACGGCTTTATCTGGAAAGCAAAGTTCTAGAACTGCTGGCGTTACAGATTTATCAGTGGGCGGAAGATCAAACTCGTTCAACGAAGGGAATGGCTCGTCCACTGCGTCCAGATGACATTGAACGATTACACCATGCAAGAGAAGTCTTGATGCAAAATCTGGCGCATCCTCCCTCGCTAATAGATTTAGCGCGACAGGTAGGGCTAAACGATTACAAGCTCAAACAAGGGTTTCGTCAGGTCTTTGGAACGACCGTATTCGGCTATTTGCAGATGCACCGCATGAACCAGGCAAAGCAACTCCTGGCAGATTCCACTCTGAGCGTGGCGGGGGTAGCACAGAAGGTGGGCTACACCAGCCAGAGCCGCTTTTGTGATGCCTTTAAGCGTCAGTTCAACATCAGCCCCAAAGCCTATCGGATGAGTTTGAAGCGGGCGTGATCCCTTTCAGGCAAATAAAAATCCGTTTCGGGCAAAATCCGATCGCCCTGATCCCCTATTCTCATCAAATGAGAGTAATTCTTATTTATGAGCCGCCTGCTTTTGCAGGATGAGGTGGCTTGAAAGGGGACGTGTGAGGAAGTATGGGAAAGACAACAAAACTGCTAATGGGCTTGTGGATTGCGGGATTAGTTGTGCCGATCGCTGTTCCGGTTTGGGCAGGGGAAACCAGTTCAGGCGATGGCAGTTCAACCCGTTCTACTGCATCTGAGTTGCAACAAACTGTTGCACCAGAGAAACTACCGAGTGGGGCAATCCCCCGGCTCCAGGAACGAGAACCGGATGCCTCTACGGTTGAGGAATGGCTGGCTCAGTCCACCGTTCAGATTACGGGCATTCAACTGAATCCGATCGGGGATAGTTTAGAAATCGTGCTGGAAACCACTGGGGAGTTGGCTGCGGTGACAACTTCGATCGTCGGGAATGCGCTGATTGCGGATATTCCCAATGTGGTGCTGGCTCTTCCTGAGGGAGATTCCTTTCAGGCTGCAAATCCCACAGAGGCGATCGCTTTAATAACAGTGAGTCCTCGTGGAGATGGGGTTCGGGTTGCCATTACCGGAACAGAGGCTCCCCCATTGGCTCAGGTGAATGCAAGTTCGCAAACAATTGTATTGAGTATCACACCAGGAACGACAACCGCCAGCACCGCAGAGGAAGCCATTCAGATTATTGCCACCGGAGAGCAGGATGAGGGCTACAATCCCTCAACGGCAAGCACCGGAACCCGCATTGAGGCTCCCCTACGGGATGTTCCCCTGACGCTTCAGGTAATTCCGCGTCAAGTGATTGAAGATCGGCAAATTGTCCGGTTAACTGAACTGGCGGATAATGTTCCTGGTGTGGAACCCTATTCGGGGTATGGTGGTTTGCCATCGAATGACTATTACATTCGGGGGTTTAATACGGGAGAAAGTTTTCGCAATGGCTTTCGGGACTTCACGTTCATCAGCCCCCGTGATCCTGCCAATGTGGAGCGCGTGGAGTTCCTCAGAGGGCCGGCTTCTGTGTTGTATGGGGGAGGGTTTAACCTGAGTGGAGCCGTGAATACGGTTACAGAACGCCCCCTGGCGGAACCGCGCTATGAAGTTGATGGCACGATCGGCAATTATGGATTTTACCGCTCTACGGTTGATCTGACCGGGCCTCTCACCCAAGATGACTTCCTATTGTATCGGCTCAATTTCGCCTATACCAATGCCGATAGTTTCCGCGACTTCAACGAAAGTCAGAGTGTCTTTGTGGCTCCGGTGCTGACCTGGAATATTGGGCCACGCACCACCCTCATTACAGAATTTGAATATCAAAACTATGATTATGTATTCGATCGCGGCTTTCCTCCCGGAGAGGTGTTTTTAAGCTTGCCGCGCGATCGGTTTTTGTTTGAACCTGACCTGAACCGGGCGCAGTTTGATTCATACTACTTTGGCTATAACTTTGAGCATGAATTCAACGATCAGTGGAGAATTCGACAGGGATTTGGGGGATTAGTGGTTCAAGGAAACACAGAAGCGGCTGTCCTTACCAATTTTTCTCCACCCTTTGTGGATGCGGATGGGCGAACATTACAGCGAGAGGCTCAGAGAACAGACGAGTTACAGGAAAATTTTTCTGTCCAAACAGAAGTCATTGGTGAATTTAATACAGGTTCTATCAACCACAATTTATTGTTTGGGGTTGAATATGCTCGCTATAAGTTTGCTTACGATTTCTTCAGTGCCTCGTTAGGGTCGATCGATATTGTTGATTCAGAATATGGGGATGAACCCGGAGAATATTCCCCCAGTTTTTTTGAGGAATATGGCACCCGCAATGTCGGAATTTACTTGCAGGATTTAGTTTATCTAACCCCCAATTTGATTGTGCTGGCGGGCGGACGACTGGATTTCAATAACACCTTTTACCGAGACACCCTCAACAACTCCACCTTTAGTGAAGGCTCAGAAACCGCATTCTCACCTCGCTTGGGACTGGTCTATCAACCCGGTGAAGATACATCGCTTTATTTTAATTGGGCGAATGCTTTTACTCCCACAATTTTTGGCGGTAGAACTCGCACTGGAGAAGCCTTTGAACCCGAACGCGGAGAACAATTTGAAATTGGAGTCAGACAGGAGTTTTTCGGCGATCGCCTGGCCGCTAACCTCGCCCTTTACCATCTCGCCCGTCGCAATGTTGCCACTCCTGACCCGCAAGATCCGAATTTTAGTATTCAAACCGGAGCGCAAACCAGTCGAGGCATTGAACTAGACGTGACGGGTGAAATCCTGCCAGGTTGGAATGTGATTGCCACCTACGCTTATACGGATGCTTTTGTCAGCGAAGATAACGATATCCCAGAAGGCGATCGTTTGGCGGGAATTCCTAGAAACACGGCTAGTTTATGGACAACTTACGAAATTCAAGGGGGTGATTTGCAAGGGTTAGGGTTTGGGTTGGGTTTAGTATATGTCGATGAACGCGAAGCCCAATTACCGAATACAGATGTGCAACTAAATTCCTATTTCCGTACTGATGCCCGCCTATTCTACCGACGCAATAATTGGCAAGCTGCGGTGAATATCAAAAACCTTTTTGATGTTGAGTATTACAACACCCAAGGATTTTTTATTACTCCGCAAGCTCCTTTTACGGTATTAGCAAACATCTCTGTACAGTTTTGATTTGATTCAGCACTATACCATCCCAATGAATATTCTTCGTCAGGCTCGATTCGTCTTTCTGGTTATGCTGGCTTGCGGAATTGTATCAGCTTGTAGTAGTCGATCGGTTCAAACTGCTCCCTCTTCTGAGCCTACTAATTGTCATATCGTCCAGCATGCTTTGGGAGAAACCTGTGTTCCCAATCAGCCTCAACGAGTAATTGCCTTGAGCGTTCCTACTCTAGGTGATGCGCTGGCACTGGGCGTGAAGCCGATCGCCTCTATCGTCTACTTTGACGATCCGCCTCCTTATCTGGCAGAGCATCTAGAATCGATCGAGGTTCTGGGTCAAGAGGAACAGCCTAATCTGGAAAAAGTGCTGGCATTAAAACCGGATCTAATCATTGGCATCAAATATTCCACTGAAGCGATCTACACTCAACTTTCGCAAATTGCACCCACCGTAGTGGATGATTGGGAAGGGTATCCATCTTGGCGAGATCATTTTGATTTTGTGGCTGAAGTCTTGGGTAAGACAGAAGCAGCAGAACAGGTTTGGGCAAATTATCACCAACGGATTGAGTCTCTAAAAGCGGATTTGGGCGATTGGGTTCAAGACCTGGAAATTTCCTTTGTACATATTTGCTGCGGTACGATCGACATTGACTTAAAGAATTCGTTTAATGGCAGCATTTTAGAGGATGTTGGATTACGCCGTCCTCCTGCCCAGGCTGTCCCTGTTGAAGGAGGAATTACGCTGCTCTCAGAAGAACGATTAATGGATATTGACGGGGATGTGCTGTTTGTTGCAACAGACGGCAATGAATCTGCACGTAAACTGGCAGAGTTGAAGCAAAACCCATTGTGGAATCAATTAAGAGCCGTTCAGCAAGATCGGGTATATCCGGTGAACTATCCGACCTGGAGGGGTGGAAATCCCCTTGCAGCGGATGCAGTCATTGATGACTTGTTCAAACATTTGGTGAATTAGGAGGGTTCAGCCCTCTTCCGTTACTGCTTCAGAGCCTTCAGCCACTTGCTGCACTGCTGCCAGATCCAACTGTAGCTGTTCAGCAATTTGTTCCACCGTCAACCCCATCTTCAACAACAGCGGTACTACCTCCAGCTTGCCTTCTTGGCGACCTTCTTCTAGAGCATCTTGATAAACCCTGGTTTGCTTCAAATCATCCAATCTCAACATGGCTGCAATTTCCTCCCGGCTCAACTCAGAAAATTTGTAAACCAAGATTGTCTCTATTAATTCTATGAACTTTTCCTGTATTTCAGCATCATTAATCTTTTTTCTATGCATACTTTCATCGTTATTTGGTTAGGGCAACTGGTATCCACAGTGGGCAGTTATATGACCAGCTTCGCCCTAACTTTGTGGGCATGGGAAATTACCGGATCGGCAACGGCATTAGCATTGGTAGGATTCTTTTCCCAATTGCCGCGTGTGTTCGTCATCCTCTTTTCGGGCGTGATTGTCGATTGCCTCAATCGCAAACATTTAATGATCCTGGCAGATGCGATCGCCGTTCTTTCCAGCGTGTTTATTCTAATTCTGTATTTCATTCACGCCTTGCAAATTTGGCATCTTTACCTGATTGGAGCCATCAACAGCAGTTTTGGTCAAATGCAACAGCTTGCCTACACTACATCCCTGACGCTATTAGTCCCACCCCAACAATATACACGGGTCAGCAGTATGGGATCGGCTCTCAACTATGGCCCTGCTATTTTCGCTCCAGCTTTAGCAGGAAGTTTGTATCCCGTGATTGGATTGGGCGGTGTTTTGCTGATTGATATTCTTACCTTTTTTGCAGCATTTGCAACTTTAATTGCAGTTCAAATTCCTCAACCAATACAAAAAACAATGCAGAAAGACGATCGCATTTGTCTTAAAACCATTTGTCAGGATATTCTCTTTAGCTTTCAATATGTTTTTAAGCAGGCGAACCTGCGGATGTTGTTGCTGTTCACCAGTGCCTTTTGGATGATGCATGATCTGGGTGAGGCCATTTATGTTCCGATGATTCTGGCGCGTACAGATGGCAGTGCGGCTGTTCTTGCCAGTGCTTCAGTTGCGGCGGGAATGGGCGGGGTGACGGGGGCAGTAGTTGTCAGCGTTTGGGGGGGAACCAAGCGGCGCATCCGGGGATTACTGAATGGCATGATCGGAGCCGGAATCAGCAAAACGATGTTTGGCTTGGGACGGATTCCGGCAGTGTGGGTGACGGCTCAGACTTGCTCCTCACTCAACTTTCCCCTCCTCAGCAGTTCGGAAGATGCCCTCTGGTTCGCCAACGTGACACCAGAAATTCAGGGACGAGTGTTTGCTGCCAGTACTCTGATTTTGCAAGGGTGTTCTGCGATCGCCACCCTGATTGCCGAACTTTTAGCCGATCGCGTCTTTGAACCAATGATGCAGTCCAACAGTCAGGTTGCGGATCTCTTTGGCCCGATCGTCGGCACAGGCGCAGGGGCAGGTATCGCTTTGTTGTATATCCTCACCTCGATTGGCTTATTGAGTGTGGGAATTAGCGGGTATCGAATTCCTCAATTGTGGGCACTAGAGAAAACGGATTGACTTTCTCCTCAGCCGTTCAGGGAAGCTAAGAGTTAAATCAGATAATCCGTAGCGCAGGCATCTTGTCTGTCAGAGTGACAATCGCCCAATCGCCTATATTCTTTAACTAAAAATATTCTCTAGCTAGAAAAGTCTCGGTAAGGATTGTAAAACCCGGAGCAGGAGCAGGACGATTTTTTTAGCTGTAGCATGGCGTGATATCGCCGCTCAAATTCTGGGCGAGTCAGGCGATCGCCACTTTCCAGCGGAGGTAGATGGTTTGCAGAACTAGATTGGGGGTTGGGGAATGGTCTGACCATTAGGCTGTCTGGAAAACTGCTAGATACCGCTCACTGTAGCCACTCTCTAGCAGGAGTCATGCGTCATGCTTGGAGGAAAGATGAGTGTGCAGATTCCCTCTGTTGTCTTATGCAGCAGAGATTTTTTCACACATAAAGACTTGGTAAGGGCCATTCGTGACCCTTACCGCTGGCGGAAAAGAGGACTTAGCGGCTTACATCATGCCCATACCACCCATACCACCCATACCACCCATGCCGCCCATGCCACCCATGCCGCCCATATCGGGTGCACCAGCCGCAGGTTTTGGCTCAGGTTTTTCTACTACCAAGACTTCAGTTGTTACCACCATACCCGCGATCGATCCCGCATCTTGCAGAGCCGATCGCACCACTTTCGCCGGATCAATGATGCCAGAGGCAATCAGGTCTTCGTACTCACCAGTCAAGGCATTGTAGCCATAATTGAAATCCAAGTCTTTTACTCTCTGAACAATCACCGATCCCTCAGCCCCAGCATTATCAGCAATTTGCTTCAACGGAGCTTCCAGAGCCTTCATCACAATATCGGCGCCAATCCGTTCTTCCGAATTCAACTGTTCTTTCAGCGATTGCAGCTTGTCTGCTAGATGAATCAGCGTTGCTCCACCACCAGGAACGATGCCTTCTTCAACGGCTGCCTTCGTTGCATTCAATGCATCTTCTAGGCGCAGCTTGCGGTCTTTAAGTTCTGTTTCGGTAGCCGCTCCTACCTTAATCACCGCCACACCACCAACCAGACGAGCCAAACGCTCTTGCAGTTTCTCGGCATCATACTCAGAATCGGTTTCAGCCAACTCGCGACGAATTTGGGCAATCCGCTTTTCCAGCGCTGCTTTATCTGGGGCTTCCGCCACGATCGTGGTTGTATCTTTGGTGATAGTGACTTTGCGCGCCGTGCCCAGCATATCCGTCGTTAAGGTGTCGAAGCTGAGTCCAATTTCTGGAGAAATCACCTGCGCACCTACCAACACCGCAATATCTTGCAGCACCGCTTTACGTCGCTCTCCAAAGGATGGCGCTTTCACCGCTACAGCACTTAACACACCTCGCAAACGGTTCACCACTAGCGTTGCTAGGGCTTCCCCTTCCACATCTTCGGCAATAATTAGCAGCGCTCGCCCTTCCCGAGCAATTTTCTCCAGGACTGGAACCAGATCTTGAATGCTACCAATCTTTTCACTGGTAAGCAGAATAAATGGATCTTCCAGTTCGCTGATCATGCGCTCGGCGTCGGTAACAAAGTAGGGAGAGATATAACCCCGATCGAACTGCATTCCCTCAACCAATTCCATTTCGGTGGTCAGTGATTTCGATTCCTCTACCGTAATCACTCCATCGCGCCCCACCTTATTCATCGCTTCGGCGATCAACGCCCCCACTTCGGGGTCGCTACCGGCTGCAACAGTAGCCACTTGTTCAATGGCATTGCCCTCAATGGGTTTCGCAATGGCTGCAATTTCATCGAGAATTGTGGCGATCGCTTTCTCAATCCCGCGTCGTAACGAGACTGGATTACTGCCTGCCGCCACGTTCTTCAGTCCTTCGCGAATCATCGCCTGCG
Source organism: Thermocoleostomius sinensis A174 (assembly GCF_026802175.1). NCBI lineage: Bacteria > Bacillati > Cyanobacteriota > Cyanophyceae > Oculatellales > Oculatellaceae > Thermocoleostomius > Thermocoleostomius sinensis. The sequence goes on from NZ_CP113797.1 coordinate 2,602,858, forward strand.
CCAACACCGTTGCTGTAGTAGTTCCATCGCCGGCCAGATCTTTTGTCTTGGAAGCAACTTCCTGAATCAGCTTTGCTCCTGTATTTTCTAGAGGATCTTCGAGTTCAATTTCCTTGGCGATTGTGATGCCATCGTTGACAATTTGAGGTGCACCAAATTTTGACTCTAGGACAACGTTTCGTCCCTTTGGGCCCAAAGTAATCCGTACAGCATCGGCTAAGGCATTGACGCCACGTTCCAGAGCCTTACGCGACGCTTCATCGAATACAACTATTTTCGACATAGGTTTCCATGTAGATCTCTCCAATGTATGAATTTAGCACTCTAATTTAGCGAGTGCTAAAACTTTAGTGGAGGGAATGCCGTACTTAGACAGCACAGAACTTTTTTTAATCACAAAAAATGCTAGCTGCGAGGGCTTGAAATCCAGAAAGCCCGATCGTCTAGCTAACATTCAAGGGTCAGTTAGTTGGAGGCAGTGTCTAGCAGATCGCTTGGACTTAACCCATGTTTGCGCTGGGCCGCCACGATTGCCGCTTGAGTCTCGGCAGTCATCATGCCACTAATCTCTCCAGAGTACAATCCTTCATCTCGCAAACGGCGCTGCAATTCAGCGACACTATATCGCCCTTCATCTAGATTTTGATTGAGGACTAATTGCGCCTGTTGGGTCTCTAGTTGGGGTTGCGGCGGTTGGAGTCCTGGCTGCGGATTGGTGGGAATCGGCATGGTGGGAACAGTAGGCACAACTGAAGTAGGCATAGCCACAACATTGGGAACAGTAGTGCCTGGAATGGTGGCATTCGGATCAGGTAACGGCGTCGTAATTGGGTCCGTCGAGGTTGGGGTCATTGCCACAACATTGTTGGGATTGTAGAGGTTGGGATTGTAGAGGGCTGAATTGACTTGTGGCCCGGCAATGCCATCGATCGTTAATCCTTGTGCCTGTTGAAACGCAATGACAGCCGCAGTAGTTGTCGCATCATAGGTTCCCGTTACTGCACCTTGATAATATCCAAGGGCTTGCAAGCGAGTTTGCAGTTCACTCACAGCTTGTCCACTGTCACCTATGCGCAGCAGATTGCCCTGCGCCACCGTCTCGCCGCTTGAAAAAGTTGAATGGCTAGCTTGAGGATCGGTCGGTTCACGAGTCGCTTCCGAGGGAGCGATCGGCTGCTGTATTTCTTCACTGGGGCGGCGCAACGTGTCTTCAGTGCTTGGGCCCACAATGCCATCTGCTTCTAGCCCATTGTTGCGCTGAAACTGCATGACGGCTGCTTCTGTCGCATAGTCAAAAACTCCAGAGAAATCGCCGTTATAGTATCCCAATTCAGCCAACCGTTGCTGTAGTTCTGCAACCTGTTCGCCTTCATCATTAAGTTGAATGGTGTTTTGCGCAACCGATCGATTGGTGATAGGCTCACCACCACTTGGTTCATCGATCGATCGAGGAGATCCGCCCCATTCGGCTAGCGCTCGAGCCGTTGCCGGACCCACAATGCCATCTGGCTCTAGTCCCATATCTTGCTGAAATCGAATAACAGCGTCGTGGGTTTGCGGCCCATAGTATCCAGAAATTTCGCCGTTGTAATACCCCAATTCGGAGAGACGACGCTGAAGGTTGATTGTTGGCTCGCCACCGTATCCCACTTCTCGTTGGGGTGGATAGGGCCCCGTTTGAGCCTGTACCCCATCGGACATCGTGAAACTAGCAGCACAGACAACCATAAACGCGCCTAACATCAGGACATAATCAAACCCACACCCCAATCGGAATGAGGGCTGACACTTCGATTGATACAAAGAAGGGACAAGGATCATGCTTGGAAAACTCCTTAAAATATCTGACTGACTATACTCACTAATGAAACGATCGGCTGACATCCCAATTCCGTGGCTTTCGGTAGCTTGAACGATTGCTTTGGTGATTCATCAACGGCTGTCACAAACTTGGGTGCATTGCTTGAACAACGTTGTTTGCTCTTTTTCCACTGATAGCGTATTAACCACCTCAAAAACTGAAGAAAACTCCAAATATGGAGTCACCATTGTTATACAACCAAACTCATTTTTTGAGCAGTAATTTTAAGCCACTTCTACAAATTTGGTACAACTGGCTTTCAAGAAGTTAGATAGAGAAGCTGAATTCAGTAGACTGGAGTCAGGATCTGTGAGATCAAACTCTTCAGGACCTAGTGTGCATTGCTGGCACTTTTAAGCGGGTATCGTCGTCGTTTGAGATGGCTAGGTGTTTTGACAACTCCACTGTTCATCGTGAAACTCGCTCGACCTACTGACCATCTTTACCAAATGGCTCGATCGAGCACTTGGTTCGAACATTGCCCTTCAAAATTGCGGACAGATTTGCAACCGTAATTTGGTACAGTCATTAACTGTAAAAATTAGTAAAAAATCGTTGCTTTTGCTCTCCAGGGACACTTTGTTATGGCACACCGAATGCGTTTAATGTCTTCTCTGTTGTCTATTGCCGCAATCGCGGGATATGGGGTTGCCATCTCTCCGCTGCCATCTCAGGCCCAAGGCACACCCGGATTAACCATTTTTAGTGGGGTTGAACGCGAAAATCAGTTGGGCTATCGGATGGATTTTTTTGGGCGACCCGGAGCACGCGATCGCTATCGTCTACGAATTCCCCGTGACAAGATGACGGTGGCGGTTTCAGAATTTTTTGTAGACTATCCTGAAACCTATCGTGGTCGCTTTGACCCCAATGCTGTGCGCTTACAGGTGAATGGAGATCCTGTGGATCTCGATGAAGTGATTTGGGATGCTGAAAATCGAGTGATTAGCATTTATCCTACGGAACCTGTACCAGCTAATACTCGCATCGAAATTGTGCTCTCGAATGTGCGAAACCCAAATCGGGTAGGAACCCATTACTTCAATGCACTGGTGGTTGCTGCTGGAGATATTCCAGTTCGGCAATACCTTGGGACTTGGATTTTGTCGATTGGCCCTAATGATTAGGCAATCGGTGGGACTTGGATTTTGTCGATTGGCCCTAATGATTAGGCAATCGGTTTGACTCCAACTCTAGGCGTCTCGATCGGAGAATGATATCATGATAGACTGTGGCTTTTTGAAGCGAAATGCTTAAAAGCTGGATTTTTAGAGCACAAATAAACCCGGAGTTGGAGTAAACACCTATGACGAAGCGGACTTTAGAGGGAACCTGTCGCAAGCGCAAAAGAACATCAGGGTTTCGAGCACGGATGCGAACTAAGACAGGACAACGGGTTATCAAGGCTCGCCGTCGTAAGGGGCGGGCACGGTTAGCTGTTTAACTATTGGAACCAGTGTCAGAACATCTCTGATTTAGTGGATTGTGACTTTACCCAACGTTCATCGCCTGCGACATCGACAAGATTTCAATACGGTTTATCAGTTGGGAATGAAGCGAACAACGCCCCATTTGATTTTGAGGGCGCTGCCACCAATCATTCAAAACCCCGACGCAGCATCAGATTTATCGCAATCAGATGAATTCGAGCCGCCGACTCGAATCGGCATTTCGGTTAGCCAAAAGGTCAGCAAACGCGCCGTTGTGCGTAATCGCATTAAGCGACAACTTCGGGCTGCCTTACGCCGATTGCTACCTGGGCTAATTCCTGGTTGGCAGCTAGTGATCATTGCAAAGCCGAATGCAAGCGAGTGCGATTATGAAGAATTTCTGCGAGAATTAGAGGAGTTATTGATAAACACTGAGGTATTCAATGGCCATTCGGGAAGAAGTCTACTATGATGGCGGCCCTCATATTGGGGATCTCATTATTAATTTATTAGTAGGACTAACAATCGTTGGATTGCCTTTAACCATTGGTGCAGTGGTTCGGGCCCTTTGGCTGCGCTATCGCATTACCGATCGGCGAATTTCAGTGACAGGAGGGTGGATGGGACGCGATCGCAGTGACATCATTTACTCGGAAATTGTGAAGGTGGTGACAGTTCCTCGCGGATTAGGAACTTGGGGCGATATGGTGCTCACCCTCAGAGATGGCAGTCGATTGGAGCTTAGAGCCGTCCCTAAATTCCGCGAAGTCTATGAATACATTAATCAAAAACTTTCAGCAAAGGCTCAGAAGGTAAGTGGGCCACTGGGACGACAAGATAGCTAGACTGGAAGCGATCGCCGCCATCCGTTATAAACCCATCCAGTGTTTGCGGCGGCTATTTTGCCCGCCTGCTTAGGTTCTGGAAAGAGCCAGATGGATGCAGTTTGCGATCGGCAACCTTTAGAATCGAATTTAGATAAATTTTCAGAGTCGTAGGTAGACACATCGCATGGATTTTGGCGTCGGATTTCTTTCTAATAATGTAATGTTGCCAATCCTGGACTTTTTCTACGGGATTGTGCCTAGCTATGGTCTGGCTATCGTGGCTCTGACATTGGTTATCCGCTTTGCTCTCTATCCTCTGAGTGCAAAGTCCATTCGCAACATGCGGCAGATGAAAGTCGCTCAACCTGTGATGCAGAAGCGAATGAAGGAGGTGCAGGAGCGGTACAAAGATGATCCAGCAAAGCAGCAAGAGGAAATCAGCAAAATCTACAAGGAGTTAGGCAATCCCTTAGCTGGGTGCTTGCCGGTTCTTGTGCAGATGCCAATTCTATTTGCGCTATTTGCAACTCTCCGAGGATCGCCGTTCTCAGATGTGAATTACACAGTGAATGTTCAGATTCTTCCACGGGAACAAATTACGCAAATTCAGCCACAAGCGTTTGTTAGTAACCCTCAAAATATTTATGTGTCCGATGGAGTGCATGTGCCGATTGCGGCAGTCATTCCCGGCGGAAATCGTCTGGTGGTGGGTGAAAAAACTGACATTCAGTTCCAGTCTACGAACGGTACACCGCTCAATGAATTGCTAGAGCAATACCCTGAAACAGAAATTATTCCTTCGTGGAAGATTGTTAAGGGTGAAGAGTTAGTACAGTTTGACGAAAATGGCAACCTTGAAGCTTTGGCTCCTGGCGAAGTCACCTTGCAAGGAACGGTTCCAGGCTTGGCAGCAAACAAGGGCTTCTTGTTCATCAAAGCCTTGGGACGGGTAGGAGCGTTCGACCAGAATGGCAACATCAACTGGGACATTTTGGCAATGGTGCTGTTTTTCGGGGTCAGCCTTTATATTAATCAGTTACTATCTGGGCAAGGCTCAGCCGGAGCTAATCCTCAACAGGCGGCGGTGAATCGCTACACACCCATCATTTTTTCTGGGATGTTCTTATTCTTCCCCTTGCCGGCGGGTGTGTTGATGTACATGTCGATCGCCAACATTTTCCAGACGCTGCAAACTTACATTCTCTCTAGAGAACCGTTGCCAGAGCATTTGCAGAAAATCGTGGACGCAGAGGAAAAGAAAGGCGACGATCGATCGGCGTTACCCTTTGAACCAACTCGCAAAAAAGAGACCGACGCAGCGAAAGCAGAGGCGAAAAAGCCTTCTACGTCTGCCGCTAAGAAGGAAACAGCAACAACCGCTCCCAAGAAAGAGCCGAAGAAAGATTCTGGACGCTCTAAGAAGAAGGGTTAGGTGAGTGATGGATGATGAACAAATTCAACACGGACGCCAATGGCTGGAAACCTTGTTAGCGCTAGCTGGTTTGAATTCTCAAGTTCATGTGGATGCTGACAAGCTCCTCACCGAGGGAAGCTGTTGGCTCACAATTGATGATACAGCCCTCTCATCGGCTCAAATTAATGCCTTGACAGGTGAGGGGGGCATGGCCCTGGATGCCATTCAATACCTTGCTAACACGACGCTGAACTTGGGACGGCCCGAGGAATCACAAACAGCATACACCATCGAGTTGTCAGGCTACCGGGTGCGGCGTCAAGCAGAATTACAAGCGTTGGCCGAACAGGCGGTACAACATGTGCGTGACACAGGTGAGGAATACGAGATGGTAGCACTATCAGCAGCAGAACGGCGTCAAGTGCACACTTATCTGAAAGGATTTGACGATCTAGAAACATTTAGTCGTGGCAAAGAGCCCGATCGCCGCTTGGTGGTGCGTCCAGTTTAAACAATGGAGGAAAGCAGGGATGGAGGCGATCTATATTCCTCAATTGGCTAGAGCACCGCAGCAGACTGAGATCCTTCAGCTTCGTGACTATTTACCCGGTTTGGACACGTTAACGCCAGTCCAAGGAAGAATGACGGTGCGGCATTGTGGCAATTATTTAGAGATTATGGCCCAAGCCGAGGCAATCATGACCCTTACTTGCGATCGCTGTCTACAGCAATATAACTGTCGTGTGGCGGTTGATACATCTGAACTGATCTGGCTTCAAGAGGAACCTGAGTTTACTGAAGAAGACGATTTAGAGCGGGAAGTCGCGTTTGATGATTTGGTAGAATCGCTGCCTCCCCAAGGTCACTTTAAACCCGACGAATGGCTTTATGAGCAGTTTTGTTTGGCCCTGCCGCAACGACAACTTTGTGATCCATCGTGTCCTGGCATTCCGTCCAACTCTGCGGCTGAACCTACCTCGGTCGATCGCCGCTGGGCTTCGCTAGAAACCCTGAAAAATTATTTGCCGAACGAACAGAATTAATGATGAGTAAGTCTTAAGGGTAAGATTTGACGTTGCGAATTAATCGATGATAGGTAATAGAAACTGGAGATAATGGTTGCAGGAGTTGGAGAAATTTTGCGTCGTTGCTCCTGTTGCTCTGTCCTCTCGTATGCACGCTCATGGCCTTTAACGACGATTTTGAACTTCTACTGCGGGCGCGTTATCCGCTGATCTACATTCCAACTCGTGAGGAAGAACGAGTGGAAGCTGCCATTGCTCAGTCTGCTAGACAACTGGGCGATCGAAGTTTCTATATTTGGGACTTTGTCGATGGCTATCAGGGCAATCTGAACGATGCCGGGTTTGGGCGGCGCAACCCCCTGCAAGCATTGGAGTTTGTTGAAAAACTGCCAGCCTCTGTCGCGGCTGTGTTGGTACTACGGGATTTTCATCGGTTCTTGGATGATGTATCGGTCGCACGTAAGCTGCGCAATTTGGCACGGTTGTTGAAGTCTCAACCTAAAAATCTTGTGATTCTCGCCCCGCAAGTTGCGATTCCAGAAGATCTCAGTGAGGTCCTTACTGTTCTAGAATTTCCGTTACCTCATCGGGATGAAATCCGGGCTGAACTAGAGCGACTGCTGTCGGCAACCCGGCAGTCTTCGTTAGAACCCAGAGTGTTAGATGAACTCGTGCGTTCTTGCCAGGGATTATCAATGGAGCGCATTCGCCGAGTGTTGGCAAAAGCCATTGCTACACACGGCAACATAGAAGCAGATGATGTCGATCTAATTTTGGAAGAGAAACGGCAGAGCATTCGACAAACTCAGATTTTGGACTTCTATCCGGCAACCGAACGCATTTCCGATATTGGCGGATTAGATAACCTCAAAGATTGGTTGTTGCGACGGGGCGGAGCTTTCTCGGAACGAGCGCGGCAGTATGGCTTGCCCTATCCACGGGGCTTGCTGCTGGTGGGAATTCAGGGAACGGGGAAATCTCTAACGGCAAAGGCGATCGCGCATCATTGGCACTTACCGTTACTGCGACTTGATGTGGGTCGATTATTTGCAGGATTGGTTGGAGAGTCGGAATCGCGCACTCGGCAGATGATCCAACTAGCTGAAGCGTTAGCCCCCTGTGTTTTATGGATTGACGAAATTGATAAAGCCTTCGCTGGCATTGACGGAAAGGGTGATTCCGGCACTACTAGCCGCGTTTTTGGTACATTTATTACCTGGCTCGCCGAGAAAACCTCACCAGTGTTTGTGGTGGCAACCGCCAATAATATTCAGGCACTTCCTCCAGAAATGCTGCGGCGAGGTCGATTTGATGAAATCTTTTTTGTGGGGCTACCCAGTCAGGAGGAACGGCGATCGATTTTTGCAGTACATTTATCACGGCTGCGAGCACATAATTTGCAAAGCTATGACCTCGATCGATTGGCTTACGAAACTCCTGATTTTTCGGGAGCAGAAATTGAACAAATTTTGATTGAAGCGATGCACATTGGCTTTAGCCAGAATCGTGACTTTACCACCGACGATATTTTGGAAGCGGCGAGTCAAATTATCCCGCTAGCGCGAACGGCGCAAGATCAGATCCAACTGCTGCAAAACTGGGCCGCTACAGGTCGGGTGCGTTTGGCTTCCAGACAAGCAGGATTAAGTAGTCGAATTCAGCACCAATCTCTACAATAGTCCTTACAATAAGGAATCCCTGAGACGTGTATAAATCTGTGTCAATGACTTGGTCTGGATTCAGTAAGTTAATTCTTGGCGTACTGTTGGCGATCGGAATTTTGTTTGGAACCGGAGTCAGCCTCACCCGCTACCTCATCGGACGGTTAGCCACCCCACCCCCAAGACCAGTATTCGCTAATGATCCCTCCCCTGTGGTCAGCCCTGTGACCACCGCTACAGAAGCCCCACCCCCTGAAGAACCGCCTTTGCCAGAGGAAGCTGCTCCGGTCAGTCCTTCTCCTGTCGCTGAGGAGGGTTATACAGCGCGGGTAATTCAGCCGATCGGGTTGATCTTGCGGGATCAACCCAGTCGCGATGCCGTTCAAGTGGGAGGCATTGAATTTAATCGAGAATTAACCGTGCTTGAGACTAGCTCGGACGGCGAATGGCAACGGGTTCGCCTAGGTAATGGTGCAGAAGGGTGGGTGAGAGCCGGCAACACAGAGCGGTTGAACTAAGAATGAGGTAAAGATCTAGGTAAAGACGAGGGCTATTTGTACTCGATCAGTTGATTGGTTTGTCCTCGCCAGCGATTCCAATGAAACTTCAGTTGTCCTACCACATTGGGAAATTTCCCGCCCACACAGGAAACAGCATATAAGATCGCATCACGATCGTCTAAACCACGCTGTTTACCATAGCGGTAGACGCGATAAGTGCTGAGAGGATAAGCCGCCAGCAAGCCTAAGCTCCAACCATGAGTGGGGATTGCTAAGCTGAGAGCACTCACGGGGAGGACGAGTCCCCATAGCCAGATACTGCGACTCTCTTTTACCCAGTGTCGTTCTGGGCTGTTTCCGTGTAGGAAAGCACCTTCTGCATAAGCATGTCCAGCCCGCAGAAACCGCTTCCACCATTGCTCGAAGCGAAACATTTGGGCATCATGCAAGGTCATCTCAGCATCTAGGCGAAAAATCTTCCAGCCCAACTGCCGTAACCGCACGCACAGTTCTGGTTCCTCTCCGGCAATTAATGTGGGGTTAAATCCACCCGCTTGCTGAATTGCTACCACTCGCATCATGGCATCACCACCACAGGCTTTAGTCTCTCCGATGGGAGTATCCCATTCCAGATCGCAAAGTCGGTTATATACAGATTTTTCGGGATAACGTTCTCGCCGTCGCCCACAAACAACTGCCACCTCTGGATGAGCAATCAATTCGGTACAGGCACGATCGAGCCAACCAGCTACAAGCTCACAATCGCCATCGACAAATTGAACAAATTCTAGAGCGGGTTGGAGTTGTACGAGTCGATCGAAACCTGCATTGCGAGCGCGGGCAGCGGTAAATGGAATCGACAAGTCAAGCTCAACTACGTCTACACCCAGGGATCGGGCGAGTTCAACGCTGCCATCGGTAGAGCCGGAATCAACATAAACAACTTGAGCCACTTGTTGCGCGATGGCAGAGGTTAAACATTGCCGTAGTCGTTCTCCTTCATTGCGTCCGATCGCAACGACACCCACTTGCTTCAAGGTTCTCCTCCTTGAGAATTGGAATCTAGACGTAGATTGTTTAAGTGTTTAAGAGTTTTGATCAATGAAATCAATCAGCGCATCGTATTTAGGCGAACCGGGTTGCTCCAAATATTCCAGGGCACCCCAGCTTCCCCAACGTCCAGGTCTGGCGATATCCGAGAAGTGCATGAACAACGTACCACCCGCATCTTTCCAGCGGTTGAGCAGTTGGGTGTAGATATCGTACATTTCTGGCTGACGATTGAGATTCACGAAAAACTCGGTGATTTTCTCGTCTCCCGCTTGCACCAGATGTTGTCCTCCTTCATAGGCAACCAACCGCAATCCTTTATCTTGGGCCACCTGCTGGTGGTATTGAAACAGATCAGAGAGCCCTAGAAGGGTATCGTCCGTATTATTGTCGTCCAAAACACTGCCCTGCTTCAATTGAGTAAATGCTTTGCTGAAGCCGCCATCTGCTTCGTTCATCCAGGATGCGATCGTCGTTTTGTTCGCATCATCCGATAAGCGCCCACTAAAGTAGCCCGTGATGGCATAGGCATCAAAACCATGCTGGTAGCAAGGTCGATTGCCCTCGGCAGCCCACAAAGAGCAGTCTAAGGCACTGGTTTCTAGACCTTTCCACGCTGTTTGAGTCGATAAAATGGTGGCAACGCGATCGCGTTGATCGCCAAATACCTGCTTCCAAATATCCGACATTTGAGCCGATCGCATTCCATACCACTGCATATGGGCATCGCCCTTATCCTCTCCCCAACGAGATTTTCCCTGTTGCAAAGCATAGTGAGCTTGCTGGAATTGCCAATTCCAAACTTCATTAGAAAACTCAACGTAGGCCCGCAATCGGGGATCAAGGCAGGTTTTGACTTGGGTCGCAAAATTAGTAATGTACTCATCAGTGGACTGGTGGGGCATTGTAAACCAGGGATGCGCTCCCAAACGATTAGCCAACGCCAGCATGATTTCCAGAGGAACCCCTTTGCCACGGCTGTAGAAAGCATCATTGACCTTGGGGCGATCGGCCCACTCACCCTGCTCAGAATTATTAGTAGCCATCCAGTCCATGAAGCGGATGACTTTAAACTTTCTGATTTTGTCTAGAAAAACTGGGTTAAAGATATCCGTTTGAAAAGTCTGCTCGTAATCGATCGGCACAACGTGAATGTCGCGAATATAGTTTCCAGTTCTGTTGGGATCGGTGGCTGTAATTTGTAGCCAGATGCCTCGTCCAGAAGGAGTCACGTTGATAACATCGCGACCGGGTGCTGAAAGCGACTCGTCTTTTTCAGCATCATAACGATACTCGATTGTCCCCTCGCCTTGATAGAGCACAACATATTGTCCACCTGGATAGCGGCCGTCAATTTCGCGAAACAGCAGCGTTCCGACCCGCGTATATTCTGGTGGATCATTGGGCGCAGGTAATGACTTCACCCAGCCAAACTCATCGAGATCTAACTGTGCCGCTTCGTCAGTGGCCCACCCACCACTACAGCCTGGTTCATCAGAATCGCATTGAGTAATCCACGGTCTACCCGATTTAAATGCATCCAAAAAGGGCAGTTGTGTTGACCAGTCGGCAATACCCGATAGGTTGGTGCCCAATGCTAAATCATCCAGCGATAGGGAACTGACCGTTGCCGCCCTGGCTGAAGTACCTTCAAAGCAGTCGATGGTTGCCCCAAGTTGAGCAGAATTTTGAGAGTCAGACGGTCTAGACGAGAGCACAATGAAGCATAACGCCGCCCCAAACAGAGCCGCCAACCCCAGAAACTTGCTTCGAGTTCTGCCACTGAACAAATTGAGGATATTGAAAGCCATTGCCTTCCTCCATGTAGCAACTTGAGCGACAGTGACGTATTCGTTAAGCGTAGACTTTACGGTAATAGTCCTGGTATTCCTGTGACAGCAGCGGTTTCCACCACTCTTCGTGCGTCAGATACCACTGTACTGTGCGGCGCAATCCCTCTTCCACTGTGACAGAAGGAGTCCAGCCCAGTTCCGTGCGAATTTTAGTAGCGTCGATCGCATAGCGTCGATCGTGTCCGGGGCGATCCTTGACAAAGGTGATCAGGCTCTCTGCAGGGCGGACTGGCAAATCGGGGGCCAATTCGTCCATGAGGGTGCAAAGTTGTCGCACCAGGTCGATATTCTTCACCTCGTTGTTGCCACCAATGTTGTAGGTTTCGCCCGGCGTACCGCGATGAATCACCACATCAAGCGCACGACAATGATCGCCCACATAAAGCCAGTCACGCACATTCTGTCCATCTCCGTAAACCGGCAACGGTTTGCCTAACAAAATGTTGATACACATGAGGGGAATCAACTTTTCGGGGAAGTGATATGGCCCATAATTATTGGAACAATTGGTGATCAGCGTTGGTAACCCATAGGTGTGGTGATAAGCCCGCACCAAATGATCGCTACCCGCTTTAGAGGCGGAATAGGGACTGTTGGGGGCATAGGGCGTCGTTTCTGAGAAGGCTGGGTCAGTTGGTTCTAAGCTGCCATACACCTCATCAGTCGAGACATGGTGAAAGCGGTAGTGAGCCGGCTGATCGCTTGCCTGCCAATAGTGTCGAAATGCTTCTAGTAGTGTAAACGTCCCTACCACATTGGTACGCACAAACTCACCCGGGCCCAAAATCGATCGATCAACATGGGACTCGGCGGCAAAATGGGCAATGGTGTCAATCTGCTCTTCTTGCAGCAACCGATCGATCAGGGAACGATCACAAATATCGCCCTGAACGAACCGCAGATTAGCGCTGCCTTCTAGGGTCGCTAAGGTATTGCGGTTGCCAGCGTAGGTGAGCGCATCCAAGACAACAACGCGATCGCCTGGATAGTGCTGACACCAGTGATGGACAAAGTTGGAACCGATGAAGCCTGCCCCTCCAGTAATCAAAACTGTGCGGGGCGCTCTAGATAGCTCCTCCGACTGACTTGGGCTGTGCTTAACTTGCTCGTGCTCAGGGAATACCATAGGGTTTGTCAAAACAATAAAAATTGGTCAGTGCAGTTCGTCAGCATGCTACTTCGGTTGAAAGTCACTTGAAAGGCTTAAGCCAATTCAATTTGGCAATCATCGCCAATCATGAACCGTAGCGCTTTTGGTCGCTTAGGCGCTTCTTTTAGCTGTGCCCGTTGACCGATCAAGCTATCTACAACACGATGATGAATGCCTTCAACTTTTGCGCCTTGCAGCAATACGCTGTGCTCTAGATCAGTTTCAATCATCGTCACATCGTCAGCAATGCTGGTATAAGGCCCGACAAAGCAGTTTTCAATGTGGCAATTGTCACCAATGACCACAGGGCCTCGAATCGTCGAGTTAATAACTTTGGTTCCGGTACCTACTTGTACACGCCCAATGATTTTACTGTTGGCATCAATCTCACCATTGAGCGCTGGATGCAGGCAACAGTTATCCAGAATGACCCGATTAGCCTCTAATAAATCGTCCTTTTTACCCGTATCTAGCCACCAGCCGCGAATTTGTCGGGCTTCAACCGCTTTTTGTTGGTCAATTAGTGTTTGGATGGCATCGGTAATTTCCAATTCTCCTCGAGCAGAAGGTTGAATCGCAGCGATCGCATTGTGGATAGCGTTAGAGAAGATATACACTCCCACTAGGGCTAGGTTAGACGGCGGCACCTTAGGCTTTTCCACCAACCGCAGCAATCGTCCTTTTTCGTCTACTTCAGCCACCCCAAAAGCACTGGGATTTTCAACAGGGCAGAGCAGCGTCAGCGCATCAAGGTTATTGCTGTGGAAATGCTCTAGAAACAAGGTCAACTCGCTTTGCACTAAATTGTCTCCCAAATACATGACAAAGGGAGATTGTCCTAGGAATGGTTGAGCTACTTTAACAGCATGAGCCAGTCCGGCGGGCTGGTCTTGTCGAATGTAGGTGATGCTGGCTCCAAAGCGGCTGCCGTCTCCCGTTTTGGCTTTAACTTCTTCGCCTGTTTCTGGGCTGATGATAATCCCGATCTCTGTAATTCCCGCTTCTACGATCGCTTCAATGCCGTACCAGAGAATAGGTTTATTGGCGACTGGCACCAATTGTTTAGCTCCAGTATGCGTTAATGGACGCAGACGGGTTCCTTTACCGCCGGAGAGAATAATTGCTTTCATAGGTTTGTGTGTAAAGTTGAGTCAGCATTTGTCGTAAACCCTGCCGCCAATGAGGAGGAGGAGAGTTTAAGATAGCGGCAATCTTTTGCCAAGCCAAAGCAGAATAGGCAGGGCGTTGAGTCGGAGTGGGATACTCAGCCGTTGTAATCGGCACAACTCGCTGAAGTTTGAGCGGAAAGCCGATCGCCGCTGCTTCCTCAAAAATGGCAACCGCAAAGTCATACCAACTGGTGACGCCACTGTTTGTGAAATGGTAGATGCCGCTGGTCACTCGATCGGTTGTAGGATCTTCCGCCTCAATTGATAGCCAATGGGATGACAGGACGGTAATTGCTTTGGCGATATCAGCCGCCCACGTCGGGGTTCCCACCTGATCGGACACAACGCGCACCTCCTCTCGATCGCTCCCTAAGCGCAGCATGGTCTTAACAAAATTGCTTTTTCCTAGCGCGCCATAGACCCAGGCGGTACGCAGAATCACATACCGAAACTCCGGAACGGTTGCATGAACTTGTTGAATTCCCTGCTCACCCAATAGCTTAGACTTTCCATAAGCGCCAATCGGGTTTGGACGATCGGTTTCGGTATAGGGTGTATTCTTACTGCCATCAAACACATAGTCTGTGGAGATGTGAATTAGGGCTGCGCCCATTTGGGCCGCTTCTTCGGCCATGACCGTTGGGGCATCGCTATTGATTACTGTCGCTAGCTCTGGTTCTGATTCAGCCCGATCGACGGCTGTATAAGCCGCTGCATTAATGATGAGATGAGGGCATGTTTTTTGAATTGTTTCGCGTACCCGATCAAGCTGCGTCAAATCCAACGATTCACGAGGAATTGGAATCACTTGAGCGATCGAGGACAGCGTTGATTGCAGTTCTTGCCCGACCTGCCCACCACTCCCAATTAGTAGCACCGTTTTCATAGGTATACCTCAGCAGCTTTGAAAGGCGTTCCAACTTGGTCTTTGGTAGAAACAATCGGTTCAGCACTCAAGGGCCAGTCGATTGCCAAGTCTGGATCATTCCAGAGAATCGTGCGCTCATAGGCAGGAGCATAATAGTCCGTTGTTTTGTACAGCACTTCCGTTCCTTCTTCCAAGGCTAGAAAGCCGTGGGCAAAACCTGCTGGAACCCAGAGTTCGAGCTTGTTTGCAGCCGACAGTTCACAACTGACCCACTGACCAAAGGTCGGCGAGTTTTTGCGAATATCCACTGCCACATCAAAGATAGAACCTGCAATAACACGGACAAGTTTGCCTTGAGCTTGTTGGATTTGATAGTGCAACCCACGTAATACATTCTTGACTGAGCGGGAATGATTATCCTGAACAAATCGAACTTCTAGACCTGTTTTGTCAATGAACGTTTTTTCATTGAAGCTTTCCAAGAAAAAGCCACGATCATCGCCAAAAACCCGTGGTTCAATCATTAAAACCTCAGGAATTTCAGTTGGAATTACTTGCATCAGCAACTCTCATCTATTACCAACAACACTTGAAACTTAAACTCCTTCGGTACCCATTTGTAAAGGTTTACCAGCCAGCCGAGCCAACTACTTAACTTCTTGGGAACGCTTAACCCATTCAATGAATAACCAATTAATGAGGTATTCATTGTGATTGCAATCGCAACTCTACTGTTTCATAAGACTAAATTGAGCGAAATTGAGTGAACAGGAAACCCATAAAATTATCTAGAATCTACTAGTTCGTTGATTGTTAGTATTGTGAGGGTCTCAGTAGGTCTCAAATATCGTAGCGAATTGAGCAATTGAATCGTAATAGTTGAGTTTTCCCTTCACCTTCTCTTTATGATTATTTTCCCCTCGTTATAGAGGGGATAAAGGTTTAGTTGTGACAAAAATCAGCATTGGCTGACAACAGAAAATTACGCGAATTTACAGAGCAAAAGCAACAATACCTTCACTTTTGCCGCCCCATTTCTAGAGATACAGTTGTATGCTGCAACTCTATCCGGTTTCAGGTTTTATTCACCTGAGATTGGCTTAAACCGAATTATCCTTTGCTGTGTAAGAGCTAGTTCTGTGAACTTGAAGACTTAACTGGATCGCGAGCAGTACGAATCCATTCTGTTTGCGGACGAACGAGAAAAGCAAAATATAGTGGAATTTTCCATAGCAGGTAGAGTGGGGCAGCTAAGAGCGCCTGTGCTGGTAATTCTGTCCGTCCAAACCCAAGCCATGCCATCAGGATAGCTGTGATAATTAATCCACCTTCGATCGCCATTAGTAGCCCCGGCAACCAAGATAGCCCTACAAGCCCTATTAAGAGAGAAAGCCCTGTCATCACCATCCAAAGCAACACTAATAGTGACAGAGGGGGTATGGACAGATCAAACGCAATAGCAAACAAATCGAAGCGCCGTTGGCTGAGGGCGGCTTGCAGCAGTTTAGGGACTTGCGTCAGAATTGTTTGCAGATGCCCATGTTCCCAGCGGGTGCGTTGCTTTTTAGCCGCCTGGTCTTGTTGGGGCAGTAGTCCAGTCACACGGGTGTGATCGCAAAACATTGGAGGATAGCCAGCGATCGCCAAATCAACGCCAAGCTGCATGTCTTCGACAATATTGCCACTAGCCAGCTTTGCCGATTGAATGACAGTCCAGGGAAAAGCCATACCCGTTCCCGTCAAACTACAGGGAATCTGAAGCCGAGCTAACCCTCGAGGACGCACCCAATTTTTCACCAAGAATGCCAATGCCGAGACGGCATCTCTTGGTTTTGGCTGAATAGGCTGTTCCATCAGGTAAATAGCTTGAACAGGACGACCCGTTTTGGCCGCTTGCTCAACAATTCGCGGCAAGGTTCCTGGTTGCAGAATACAGTCAGCATCAACTACTACCACCACCTCAGGAACCTCACCATTGGGTTGATTCGCCAAAAATCGGACTCCAAAGTCCAAGGCATATCCCTTGCCGCGACGGGTCGCATCTTGTCGTTCAATCACTGTGACGCCGAGTGATCGAGCCATGTTGGCTGTTTCGTCGGTGCAGTTGTCAGCAATAACCACCAGTTGATGGCAATCGGATAGCTGGGGAGCCAGGTCTTCTAAAACTCGTTGAATGCCACTCGCTTCATTGTGGGCTGGAATTAAGATTGCTGTCTTAATTGGGGAGGAATAAGCCGATTTAGTGACGGTATGTGTAGGGAAAAAGGCTGCAACGCATTCGAGCCAAAAGACGGTAATGGGAATAGCCAGTAACGCTGCAAGTGCCAGCAGTATCCAGATCAATACAGATAAAATCATGGCGGATGAATCGCGGTCGCCGATCGGACATCTATTTAAGCTTTGTCTAGTTCAATCTAACATTCTCTGGGTTTGGGCTTAATGTAGTTCAGTCTACGCAACATGAAAACTTCGCAAAGTGGTTGTAGGAACCGTACGAAAAGCGTGTTGATGCAGTCAAACTAGTAGAAGTTCCCTAAAAACCCATAAAAAAAGACCCAGCAGCCCCCCTGCTAGGTCAATTCCATGAACGTCACTTATCTTGTACTTAATGTATCGAGCTAGCCCCGCTTCCAGCCTCGTCTATTTGGTTCGCCTGAATGGGTGATTCAAGAAAAAATCGTATTAGTGGGGAAGGGGGAAATGGTGATGGGTGATGACTTTAGATGTCACTATTCCCCATTCTCCCTAAAATTCACCTCCCCACATAGTCCTGAATTGCTTTTACATCGAGCGGTTGAGACTGAAGCGATCGAATCGCAGCCGCAGTAGCTTTGGCAGCAGCAATCGTCGTAACGATCGGCACCTTGTAGGCTAGGGCATTGCGACGAATATAGCGATCGTCGATTTGGGCAGCGGCCCCGATCGGGGTATTGATAATTAACTGAATTTGCTCATTCTTGATTGAATCCACCACATTGGGGCGACCTTCGTGCATTTTCAGCACCAGTTCCACATCGGCTAGCCCATGTTCTTGCAGAAGCTTGCGCGTACCAGCGGTAGCAACGACTTTGAAGCCTAACTCCATCAGATCTTTGACAACCGGAATGACAGCCGCCTTATCGCGATCGTTAATTGAGACAAACACAGTTCCTTTGGAGGGTAGCAACTGAGAAGCGCCCAGTTCAGCTTTGGCAAAGGCTTTCCCAAAATCGGTGTCGATGCCCATGACTTCGCCCGTCGATCGCATTTCTGGACCCAGAATGATGTCGCTGCCGGGGAATTTGGAGAAAGGCAGCACAGCCTCCTTAACAGCAATGTGGCTAGGGATGATCTCTTGGGCAAAGCCGAGCGATTTCAGGGTTTCACCCGCCATGACACGCACGGCCATTTTGGCCAGAGGCACGCCGATCGCCTTGGAGACAAACGGCACAGTACGCGAAGCGCGGGGATTGGCTTCCAGAATATATACTTGGTCGCCTTGTACAGCATACTGGATGTTCATCAAGCCGACCACATTCAGCGCTTTGGCCAGTTTGACTGTCCACGATCGAATCGTTTCCAGCGCCACCTCAGATAAGGAGATAGTGGGAATTGAACAGGCCGAATCACCAGAGTGAATTCCCGCTTGCTCAATATGTTCCATGATGCCACCAATTACTACTGTACCCGTCTGGTCAGCAATCGCGTCTACGTCTACCTCGATCGCATTTTCTAGGTACTTGTCAATCAAAATTGGGTGATCGGGTTCCACCTGCACCGCATAGGTCATGTAGCGCTCTAGATCGGCGTCGGAATAGACGATTTCCATTGCGCGTCCCCCCAACACATAACTGGGGCGCACCACCACGGGATAGTCGATGCGTTTAGATACCTGCAACGCTTCATCGTAGCTGCGGGCAATTCCATTGGGCGGTTGGCGGATGTCGAGTTCGCGCAGAATTTTTTCAAATCGCTCTCGGTCTTCAGCCGTGTCGATCGAATCGGGCGACGTACCCCAAATTTTAGTTGGCACATCGGGATTCTGGCTGAGAAACTCTTGCAGCGGCACTGCCAACTTTAGCGGCGTTTGTCCACCAAATTGAATAATTACGCCTTCGGGATGCTCGGTTTCTACGATGTTCAACACATCTTCTTTCGTCAGCGGTTCAAAGTAGAGCCGATCGCTGGTGTCATAGTCGGTAGAGACCGTTTCGGGGTTGGAGTTAACCATAATCGTTTCGAACCCATCTTGCCGCAGCGCAAACGACGCATGACAACAGCAATAGTCAAACTCAATACCTTGCCCAATGCGGTTGGGGCCACCGCCCAAGATCATGACCTTGCGGCGATTGGACGATAACACCTCGGATTCAACCGCCGCTGTTTCCTGTCCTTCTTCAATGGAACTGTATTCCGACTCATACGTGGAATAGTAATAGGGCGTCAAGGCTTCAAACTCAGCAGCACAGGTATCGACGGTTTTATATACAGGGATAATCCCGAGAGATTTGCGATAGGCTCGCACCGCATCTTCGGTGGTTTTGGTCGCATAGGCAATTTGGCGATCGCTGAAGCCTTGCTGTTTAATGGCGTATAGCTGCTCCCGCGTCAGGTTTTTTAGCGGTGTTTTCTTCAAAAACTTTTCGGTTTCCAGCAGTTCCCGCAATTTGTCTAAAAACCAGGGATCGATCGCCGTCAGTTCATAGATTTCGTCATTGGTCATACCCATCTGCATCGCATGGCGCACTGTGAAAATCCGCTCTGGGTTAGGAGTGCGCAGTCCGGCCCGCAGTTGTTCTAAGCTCGGCACTTTCTCGGCGCGATCGCAGCCCCAGCCAGCACGACCTGTTTCCAGCGATCGCAGCGCTTTTTGAAACGATTCTTGGAAGGTGCGGCCGATGGCCATGGCTTCGCCCACCGATTTCATCTGCGTAGTGAGCACGGGCTGGGAACCGGGGAATTTCTCGAAGGCAAAGCGCGGAATTTTGGTGACAACATAATCGATCGTCGGTTCAAAACTCGCCGGAGTTTTCTTGGTAATGTCGTTAGGAATTTCGTCCAATGTATAGCCCACCGCCAGCTTGGCCGCCATCTTAGCAATCGGGAAGCCTGTAGCTTTTGAGGCCAGCGCCGAACTGCGCGAGACACGCGGGTTCATCTCGATCACAATTACTTCGCCTGTTTCGGGGTTGACCGCAAACTGAATATTAGAACCGCCCGTTTCTACGCCGATTTCGCGAATAATTTTGATCGAAGCATCGCGCAGGCGTTGATATTCTTTGTCGGTCAGGGTTTGTGCTGGCGCGACTGTGATTGAGTCGCCCGTGTGCACCCCCATTGGGTCAAGGTTTTCGATCGAGCAAATAATGACCACGTTATCCGCCAGATCGCGCATCACCTCTAGCTCATATTCCTTCCAGCCCAGCAATGATTTTTCAATCAAAATTTGTGACACGGGGCTAGCATCTAACCCAGACTGTGAAATTTCTTCAAATTCTTCTTGGTTATAGGCAATACCGCCGCCAGTTCCCCCCAAGGTAAACGCGGGACGGATGATTAGAGGATAGGAGCCAATTTGCTGAGCGATTGCTTTAGCTTCGGCCATACTGGTTGCCAAGCCCGAGGGACAGACGCCCACACCAATCCGTTCCATTGCCTCTTTAAACAGCTTGCGATCTTCCGCCATTTCGATCGCTGGCAGTTTGGCACCAATTAGCTCGACCCCATACCGCTCAAGGACACCAGTCTTTGCCAGCGTCACCGCCAAGTTTAGCGCCGTTTGACCACCCATCGTTGGTAACAGCGCATTGGGGCGCTCGGACTCAATAATTTTTTCAACTAGTTCTGGCGTCAGAGGTTCAATGTAGGTGCGATCGGCGGTTTCTGGATCGGTCATGATCGTGGCAGGGTTGGAGTTCACCAACACCACTTCATATCCCTCTTCGCGCAGGGCTTTACACGCTTGAGTGCCAGAATAGTCAAACTCACAGGCTTGCCCAATGACGATCGGGCCAGAACCAATTAGTAAAATTTTGTGAATATCGGTGCGACGAGGCATAGGGTCAAAGCCAATGTCAGGGTCTAAATCCAACTTATTTTAGAGGGTATTTTGTCGATCGTTCTGAATCGCCTGATTCAAGTTTGTGACGAATCCTCTGCGAAGATAGAGAATTTTGCCCTCAGCACCGCCTCTCTGTATCGCCTTCAGTATTGCCTCGCCTTTGCGGGTTGAGGATGCTTTGCTTCGCGCCTCAGCAAGTTCGCTATAGTGGTACCGATCGCCTCGTGGCAATGGGAAAGCCTATTAGAATTAATTATTAGCACGCGAACCATAACGATGCTTACCATTCCACTTACAAGCGTTTTTACAATAGCTACTCTCACATAAACGCTATGTGCGGCTTTTCTAAAGTGCCATGTCGAGTCTGCGCAGTCGCACAGTGTGTCCTATATAAATTAATCTTTAATTATTCCAATGAGTTCTACGTTGTCCAACCACGAGTCTTTTAATCATCACAGTTCACACTGGCAGGCTAAAGCTCCTCAAAGCATTGGCTACCGCATCAAGCTCTTATCCCAACTGTTGACTCGTCAGTTTCAAGACACCCTAGAACCCCACGGACTCACACCGTTTCACTGGGTGGTGCTGTGCTGCTTATGGGAACAAGACGGTTTAGCAACTTCTGATATTGGCGATCGGCTATGTCAAGTGGGCGGTACCCTCACCGGGGTGATCGATCGCATGGAAGAACGGGGATTAGTCCGGCGAGAAAGAGACCAACGCGATCGACGAATTTGGCGAATTTGGCTCACCGAAGCAGGACGCAGCCTGGAAGAGATTTTGCCACCCCTAGCATTGAACCTGTGCGATCGAACCTTACAAGGTTTATCTAGCGAAGAACGACAGCAGTTATCCCACTATATTGATGTGATGATTGCCAACCTATCTTGAGAGAACGGACAAATGGTAAAGCAGCCAATTTCAGCAGAATCAATTTCAGCACCGCTTGGTCAAACGATCTATCCAGAACTTCGCTACATCCCAATCCCCCTTTCGGCGGCGCTGCCACTGGCAAATCGCCCTAGCGATTCTGGCTATCGGTGACAACATAGACCTTTTATGCGGGGTCACAGCGAATTTCAACAAGAAATCCATCGGGGTCATAAAAGTAAATGCCGCGCCCGGTGGGGCGAGTCACTGGACCATGATCAATTGTCACTTGATGATGGTTCAAAACCTCGACAGCATGATCAAACAAGTCTGGAGCAATATCAAAGGCAAGATGACCTGCACGGGTAAATTCACGGGTAGGGTTTGGATCGGGAGGTGTTAAGTTGGGTTTCCAGAAGAGATCAATCACAGTGCCATCAGGAGTGACAAAGTTGGCGGCTTCACCTGCTTCAAATAAAGTTTTCAGCGTTTCTGGTACTTCATCGCCTTGCAGTTCTCGCAAACCCAAAATGCTGCCATAGAAATGTCGAGACGCCTGCATATCTCGCACATTTAGCGCAATGTGATGTACCCGCCGCAGCATGGTTGGCAATAGGGCGGGAAAACTGGGTTGAGAGGTCGATTGCGACAGGTGAGACATTGGGCAGAGGTGGATTATAAATTTTTACCAAATCTTAACCAAATCTTACGGACGTGAAACGATTTGGAGAACAATCATTAACCTCACGTTAATCTAGAAACGGTGCATCTGCTGGTTAAGCCAGATTTTTTAAGTCGGTGAATTGGTGTTGATTAAAGGATAGTGAACGGTAGGGCAACTTATGCGAGCAATTCTATCAAGTATCCGAGCAGCTTTTTCCAATGTCTACAGCGGTTGGATTTTATGGAATTTGTTTCTTGCCTTCATTCCCCTGGCGCTCAGCTTTTGGCTCTATCGACAAAAAACGGAATCGCGATCGTTGCTGTGGTGGCTTGGTTTTTTGGTTTATGCAGCATTTTTGCCCAATGCACCCTATGTCCTCACCGATATCATTCACCTAATTCGCGGTACTCCCTATGTGTCAACCTGGTTGATTGCATTAGTCTTTTTACCGATTCATGCCTTTGCCATTCTGCTTGGCTTTGAAGCCTATGTGGTTGCACTAATTAATCAAGGCTACTACTTGAAGCAACAGGGAGCCAAACAGTTTATTCTACCTGCTGAGTTATTGACCCATGTCCTCTGTGCCATCGGCATTTACATGGGGCGCTTTCGGCGGTTTAATAGCTGGGATTTGGTGACTGATCCGGATAATGTGCTGATTACAACACTGGATGATTTAACCAGCAAATGGCCTTTAGCTGTCATCGTTACCACCTTTGTGATTCTCACCGTCCTGTACTGGCTTCTGAAGCAGATTACCCTTGGATTGGTGTTGCGGGTACAGTATGCTCGCCTGGGCAAAGATGTGTTGGATGAAATTTAGCCATCAACCGATCGATCGCTACATCTAGGAGGGCTGTCCCTTGTTCGACAGTCTCGATCGCTGTCAGGTGAGTGCGCAACTCAGCGGCTCCATCAAAGTCCTTGACATACCAGGTCATGTGCTTGCGGGCTTGGCGAATACCGCGAGCGCCTTTATAGTCCCACAGCATGATTAAATGTTCGCGGGCACACTGAAGCCGTTGAATTGGTGTCGCTGGTGAGGGGGACTCTCCTGTTTTTAGAAATCGATCGATTTCACCGACCAAAAACGGGTAGCCCAACGTGCCGCGTGAACACATTACCCCATCAGCACGGGTCAGTTCTAAACAGCGGATGGCCGACTCCACCGACACAATATCACCATTGGCAATCACTGGAATTGACAACGCCGCCTTAACGCGAGCAATCCACTCCCAGCGGGCTGCCCCAGTATAGCCTTGTGCCCGTGTGCGACCGTGCAACGTCAGCATTTGTGCCCCAGCCGCTTCCATGCGTTGGGCAAATTCTATAGCGTTAATTTCCTCATCTGACCAGCCAATGCGAGTTTTCACGGTGACTGGAATCTGAACGGCTGCCACAACCGATCGCACAATTTCTTCAGCTAATTCGGGTTGCCGCAGCAGGGAAGACCCCCCACCTTTGCGCGTAATTTTGTTCACCGGACAGCCCATGTTAAGGTCGATTGTATCGGCTCCTTCGGCTTCGGCTTTCTGGGCTGCTTCGGCTAAAAAGTCGGGACGACAATCAAATAACTGAATGCTAATCGGCCGCTCGTTTGGATCAATTTCCATAATTGACGGGCGTGGCGATCGATAGTGCAATTCTCCGGCATGAACCATTTCGGTGTACATCATCGAATCGGGGGCATAGCGGCGCACTAAGCGACGAAATACCAAATCTGTTACACCAGAAAGCGGCGATTGCAGCACCCGACTGTTGATCCTGAGGTTGCCAATGTGCAACGGGGTAGACCAAAGCGCTTGTAAGGAGGAAGAAAGCGTCACCATAAACGAACCGTTATCATCTGGGATATAGAATCGATCGCTTTTTGATTCTACGCAATTAGAGGGTTTTCATCTCCCCAGTCCCTTATCCACTCATCTCCCGTTCGGCTAACGCTCACGGCGAAGCCCATCTCCCATTCCCGATTACCCATTGCCCAACTCCACCAACCGCTCCTGCAACAACATTATGCACAAACCGATACTGCCCCCCAATGCGCTGGAGAAGGAGCCGTTCTGTGCAATAGTTGAGGAAGCGGGCATCGTTCCAGGGGATGGAGCGATCGTGCCAGAGGACAAGACGTATGCAGCATGGTTTGGATGTCGGCATCCAACAACCCAGACTGGGAAGCGGCATGATTTTGCGACTACATGCCTCTAGCATTGCGGAAGCTGGTTCATGGTCACGCTTGCTGCCCACTGGCAATCCGGGAGAAGTGATCAGTACGTTGTTGTGGTATCGATCGACTCGGTGAGTTTGGGAATTGGGGGTTGGAGACTAGGGTGTAGAGGGAGAGGTCTGAGGTTTTGGATGATTCTAATAATCGCGTTTAGAGTGTGAATGTTGTGCCTCTGAGGGGGAAGCTTGGAGTTGAGAGAGCGATCGCCCCTTCAAAAGATAAACCCCAACTGTACGTCCCACTCACTGTCGTGACGCACGATCGCAATTTCACGAATGAATTCACGAAAATAGAAGCGCCGCTCGGTTTCTGATAGATCTAACCAGAATTGGGGAATGGAAACGACCTGAGCGATCGTTTTCAAGTTCACAGGCGGCAGTTGCGCCAGTTGAGTTTGCAGAGCGGCCATTTCGGTACGAAGTTTGTACGATCGCAACTCGGCAGTATCAGGATCGAGAATTCCAGTTGTCACCAAATCCGGGAGTTGGTCTAGAATTGCTTGCTTGGCGCTGAGTTGGGCTGTTAAACCTTGTTTGATTCGATCGATATCCGGTAGCGCTGCCGCGGATACGGCAGGCGGCAGGTCTTGACAAATGCATTGGATCGTGCGCTTCAACACCTGATCATAGGGAATCGATCGACACTTGGGCTGACGTAAACAGGCCGTCGGCGTTAGGTAGAGATACTCTTTGCCCGGTTGGCTACTCCGTCGGGCAGCAACACGACTGACTTTCATAGACGATTGGCACGCGCCACATTTGACTAATCCCGATAGCGAACGAGGGGCGCTGGCCGTGCGGGGAGGCATCCGTCGATTTCGTCGCAACAATCGATCGACTTGGGCAGCTTCGTCGCGCGAAATGATCGCCGCATGGGTATTTTGCACCACATCGCCGGTTTGGTACACCAAATCCCCTCGATACACTGGGCTAGTGAGCCATCGTTTACCCGTAGATGCCGAGATTTTCTTGTTGTACTTTTTCTGTAAAAACCGCACACTTCCCCGTAATGAGCCATAGAGCAAAAAATGTTCGACAAACTCTTTGACGATAGGGGCGGTGGTGCGATCGATCGTATACCGCTCTTTACCACGTTTGTAGCCATAGGGCGCTTTACCGGGTGGAGGCAGTGCTTTGATGCGATTGCGGGCATGACCTTGGCGCAGGCGACGACGCTGTTGACTCGTTTGAATGTTTGCTAGCAAGTAGAACAAGTCCGATCGCTGGATTGAGTGATCCCCGGCTCCGATGGTTTCATCTAAGGCAATCAGATTAATGTTAAGACGCTCTAACGTTGCTAAGCAGTCACTCACGGCTTGAATCGAATCGCCCAGTTCTTCTAAGCGTCGCACCACCAAGTAAGCCACCGTTTCGGTTTCACAATCGTTCAACAATTGCTGTAACTGCTGACGACTGCCAAGGTCTTGATAAATCCGATCGATCGATCGATTGACTCCCTCCCAGATTGATACATCCGGTACAGACTCTAGCCACGGATCGGAGTATGAATAAGCAAATGTCTGTCCATTAGCAGTAGACACCTGTTCAGCAGTAGACATAAGTGGTCTGAGGTTGTAGGCAACACGGTACAGTATTGATGATGCGAATTTGAAACAATTTATTAGCAATGACTTGCGGGTGTCTAAGGTTTGCGCGGTTCTGATTCAACACCAGTCGGCGCTTAATGACTCTTCACGTCAGCATTGAAAAAATGTAGCAATCCATACAAAACCATGACTGAAAACCTGAAATCCTTACAAAACCGTGCACCGCGCTTCATCATTCATGTTCGAGTTTACAAAGATTCCGCTGTCAGGTTGTTTAGTTAAGACTTGCTTTTGCTGAACTCCAAACCGCTAAGGTTAGATCCAACTGAAGTTTGTTTAGCCTCGTTGTCTCGTTGTTGGCGCAATTGCTTCGATTCGTCCCAATTCTATAGATTTGCTCTTACAAAACCCATAAAATTTACCCAAACCATCCTGCGATCAAGACTATGAGTTCAACTCTTCAATTTTCGGATGATGCTTTTCGTTCTGGAACCACCACCGAGGAGAAAATCAATCAGGAGTTTACCCCAGACTCGGCCCCGGATCTGTTTTTGCGCTATCGTCTCAAGATTGTAGAGGATCTATGGGAAGAAGTGCTTCAGCAGGAATGTGGACTGCCATTAGTCAATCTGCTGAGACAGTTGCGATCGCTCTATTCTCCGGAAGGGGAACTCTCTGAAATCAAGGAAATTGAAGCCGTCAAGATGGTGGAAAACCTCGATCTCAATGAGGCAATTCGGGCGGCTCGAGCCTTTGCACTTTACTTTCAATTAATCAACATCGTTGAACAGCATTACGAACAGCGGGGGCAACAGCAGCAATATCGCGCTGCCTACGATCAGCCTACCCCCACTAATTTCCTGGATGAAGATCATCTACCCGATGCATCTGATCCAGAAGCAAAGGGCAGTACGCTTCATGCCAATTTTCTAGAAAAGAGCTTGGCTCCGTCTCCGCGCCGAGAAGCTGGAACGTTTCAATCGCTGTTTCCTAAGCTGCATCGCTTGAATGTGCCGCCGCGAGCCATTCAAACGCTGATTGATCAGCTAGATGTGCGCTTGGTGTTCACGGCCCATCCCACCGAAATTGTGCGCCATACTATTCGCGATAAACAGCGCCGCATTGCCAAAATTCTGCGTCAACTCGATCGCATCGATGAAGGACAGTTGTCATCCTGGGAGGCTGAGGAACTGCGGGCCCAACTCACCGAGGAAATTCGCTTGTGGTGGCGTACCGATGAACTGCACCAATTTAAGCCCACGGTGTTAGATGAAGTAGATTTCACGCTGCACTATTTTCAAGAAGTACTATTTGATACAATTCCCCAACTGTATCATCGCTTTTGCCGCGCCCTCAGCACTACGTTTCCACGGCTGCACCCACCCAAACACAATTTCTGTAAGTTTGGCTCTTGGGTGGGTTCCGATCGTGACGGTAACCCCTCTGTGACTCCTGAAGTCACCTGGAAAACGGCTTGCTATCAGCGCAATCTGGTTTTAGGTAAATACATTCAATCCATTAAAAATCTGACAAATTTGCTGAGTCTATCGCTGCACTGGAGTGATGTGTTACCAGAATTGCTGGAATCACTGGAACACGATCAGGCCCAACTGCCAGATGTATATGAAAAGCTGGCAATTCGCTATCGTCAAGAACCCTATCGCCTGAAATTAGCCTATATTCAAAAGCGCCTAGAGAACACCCACGATCGCAGCCTACAGCTCTACAACGGTGATTATTCGCAAATTGATCTGATTGATACTAACCCAGCGGCCATTTACCGCTCAGGTGATGAGTTTTTGGCAGAATTGAACTTGATTCGCCGCAACTTGGAAGAAACCGGACTCAGTTGCCGCGATTTGGATAACCTGATCTGTCAAGCAGAAATTTATGGTTTTAACCTAGCCCATCTTGATATTCGTCAAGAGAGTTCGCGTCACTCGGATACTTTGACTGAGATCAGCGACTATTTGCAAATCTTGCCGACGCCGTACAACGATCTCTCCGAAGAACAAAAGGTGCTGTGGCTGGCGACAGAACTGCAAACGCGGCGGCCGCTGATTCCCACTGAACTCTTTTTCTCAGATAAAGCCAACGAGACGATTCAAACCTTTCGCATGGTGCGTAAGCTTCAGCAAGAGTTTGGTGTGGAAATTTGCCAAACCTATATCATTAGCATGAGCCACCATGTCAGCGATCTGCTAGAAGTGCTGCTGCTCGCCAAAGAAGCAGGACTCTATGACCCTGCTACGGGTATTAGCACGATTCAAGTAGTGCCGCTGTTTGAAACCGTAGAAGATTTGCAGCGAGCGCCGTCTGTAATGCAGTCGCTGTTTGATTTGCCCCTTTACCACACATTGCTCAGGGGCGGGTTTGCGGCCCAGAACACTGGGAACTTTGCGCCGCCGCTTCAGGAAGTCATGCTGGGCTATTCTGATAGCAACAAGGATTCGGGCTTCCTCAGCAGCAATTGGGAAATTCACAAAGCTCAACAGTCGCTGCAAGCCATTTCCGAAAAAACGGGCATTGCCATTCGCATCTTTCACGGGCGCGGTGGGTCGGTCGGTCGGGGCGGTGGCCCTGCCTATGATGCCATCTTGGCTCAACCTGGACGCAGCATTGACGGGCGCATTAAAATCACCGAGCAGGGAGAAGTGTTGGCATCTAAGTACAATTTGCCAGAACTCGCACTCTATAACCTGGAAACGATCGCCACGGCCGTGTTACAGGCCAGCCTGTTACGCAGCGGGTTTGATGATATTCAACCGTGGCGCGAAATCATGGAAGAATTGGCCGCTCGATCGCGATCGCACTATCGCAATTTAATCTACGAGCAGCCGGATTTCCTCGACTTTTTCCTGAATGTGACGCCGATCGAAGAAATCAGCCAACTGCAAATTAGTTCTCGTCCGGCTCGACGTAGCGGCGGCAAGAAAGATCTCTCCAGTCTCCGAGCCATTCCTTGGGTGTTTAGCTGGACGCAAATTCGCGTACTACTGCCATCCTGGTATGGTGTCGGCACAGCGCTAAAGAGCTTTTTGGATGAAGAACCCGAAGAAAACCTGAAGCTATTGCGTTGTTTCTACTATAAGTGGCCGTTCTTCAAGATGGTGATCTCGAAGTGCGAAATGACTCTCTCGAAAGTAGACTTGAACATCGCTCACCACTATGTAGAAGAGTTGACTCATCCGGACGATCGTGATCGGTTCGAGCGAGTCTTTCAGCAAATTGTCAATGAATACTACCTCACTCGCGAATTAGTCTTGCGCATTACTGGACACGAGCGGTTACTAGATGGCGATCCTGACTTACAGCGCTCGGTGCAACTGCGCAACAGTACAATTGTGCCGCTGGGCTTTCTGCAAGTTTCCTTAGTGAAACGATTACGCCAACATAAAGCCAGTGCCAGTGCTGGAGCTATTCGATCGCGCTATAGCCGGGGTGAACTGTTGCGTGGGGCCCTGCTCACCATTAACGGCATTGCGGCTGGAATGCGGAATACTGGCTGATTAGAATGGAAAAGGCTAATAAAGGGGCTAAAGACTGAAGGCTACTAGCTCAACCAAAACTTCAGCTTTTACCTTTAAAGCTTTAGCATCTATCTTCTAGCCTTTTTCCTACCAGAGGTAGATCCATGAGTAGCCAGGATGAAATGAAGGGCATTGCCCAGGAAATTCAAGCGCAAGTGTTAATCCTGGGCACGTTTGTGGGTGTTATGTGGGTGCTAGAACTCATCGACATTCCGCTGGGCGGCACGCGGGGGTTCTGTAACGGGCTGAATCAATTTGGCATTTTTCCCCGCCAACTTTCTGGACTGCGCGGCATTTTGTTTGCGCCATTTCTACACGGCGGCTTTGGACATCTCATTGCCAATACCATTCCGTTTGTGACGCTGGGTTGGCTAGTGATGCTGCGCCGCACAATCGACTTCTTTTGGGTAACGGCGATTGCCATGTTTGTCGGTGGTATGGGAACGTGGCTATTGGGTGCACCCGGCTGTCATATTGGTGCGAGCGGGGTCATTTTTGGTTACTTGGGCTATCTCATTGCTCGCGGCTACTTCGAGCGCAAACTTCTATCGCTGTTGTTTTCGCTGATTGTGCTTGTGATGTATGGTGGTTTGCTGTGGGGAATTCTGCCCGTCCGCATTGGCATTTCCTGGGAGGGGCATTTGTTTGGTTTTCTAGGTGGAGTGGTTGCCGCCAAGCTGCTGGCTACCCCTCGGCGATCGTATAACTAACCGTAGCTTGCCTCATCCTTGATCTGCTTATGTCTGAGTGGTTAGAAATTGGCAAAATTGTGGGAGTTCAAGGGGTAAAGGGAGAAGTACGCATTTATCCCAATACCGATTTTCCAGAACGATTTGAGCAATCTGGAACTCGCTGGTTGCTGCGTCCTGGTAAAGCCGACCCAGAACCGATCGATCTACTCAGTGGGCGTTATCTACCTAATAAGGGACTCTATGTCGTGTCCTTTGCCGGTATTACCGATCGCAACCAAGCCGAACAACTGCGCGATTGCCGCCTGCTAGTGCCAGAAGCCGATCGACCCAAACTAGATGAGGATGAGTATCACGTGCTAGATTTGCTCAACCTGACAGTTTTTGATCAAGCCACCCAAACTTCGATTGGAACGGTGACAGATGTGATTGCAGCAGGAAATGATCTGCTGGAAGTCAAGCTGCATGTCGCAAACACCTCGGCTACCGTATTAATTCCCTTTGTAAAAGCGATCGTTCCCGTGGTGGACTTGGTGCAAAAGCGCATCGAGATTACACCACCCCCTGGCTTAATTGAGTTGTAGCGATAGACTGAGGCGGCTAAACTCTGGTTGGGAAAGTATGTAGAACCTAGCTCCGACATAGCTCACTCTGTGTTTCGTCAGCCTCCTGTCCAGGCGGCTTGCTTTCTCTTAAAAGATCCTCAAATGGGTTCTATAAAACTTGCCTCTGTCGCTGAGATATTCTACTGTCGCTAAGATAGCCTAAGCTAAGTAAAGACACTTAATTATTCATTCCAACCATCATGATTCTTCCAGGCTCAGCAGTCCGTGTCATCAACATCAATGATATTTATTACGGTTATCAAGGGCTAGTTCAACGAATTAGTGCCGACCAAGTCGCGGTATTATTTGAAGGCGGAAATTGGGATAAGTTGGTTAGTTTTAAACTATCTGAACTCGAAGCTGTTGACGCAACGGCAGGTCGTGGTAAGAAGTAATTTGAGCGGTTAGAAATCAGGGGTCAGGGGTTAAGAAAAGAGCGATATTTTGATTTGAGCTAGGTGTCGCAATGAAGGCGGCCACTAAATTCGCAGCCATCCTAATCCTTAGTCCCCAATCCCCAACTCTCAACCTTCAATTTCCACCCCCTGATTCTCCAATTCCATCTCATGCGCTTATCTCTGCCTCAATTTGCTACTGCCGATCGCCGACCGGGTCATATTGCCGAGGTGATTGAAACCTCGACCACCGAATTTTTAGCTCAATGTCTAGAGCCAGAAGACTTGAGCTTTGCCGTGATGCCGCCGTTTGGCAGTTGGGTAAAGGCGATCGATGAGGAATCAGGGAATCAAATCTACGCGGTGGTCTATCATGCCACCACGAGTCCGATTGATTCGGTGCATCGAGCTAGAGCTTTAGGTCTATCGTTACAAGAACTGCGGGAACAGCAACCGCAGATTTTTGCCATGCTGAAAACCGAGTTTCGAGCCGCGATCGTCGGATTTCAGCTTTCCGCTCCGACTCAGAATGGAGCGCAGCATCGATCGAATGGAACGAATGGAGCTACTAACAAAGCCACCAGGAGTACGACACCCGTTGGTAGTGACAGCCTATATCAACACTTGCCGCCTCGTCCACCCCAGGTGCACCAAGCGGTATTTCGCTGTGCCTCGGACGAAGTAGTGCAGTTTAGCGATCGACTCGATTTTTTGCGAACCTTGTTGCAACTCAGCAGTGCACCTGTGGATGCATTGGTAGCCGCCACCCTACGAGAAGTGTATCAACTGCGACAAGCCGATCGTCGCTGGCTGGTCGAGGCTGGCCGATCGCTCAGCGTTCTGCTAAAAGATGACTACGATCGATTGCGAATTATTTTGCAGCAAGTGCATGTATAGAGTCATGCATGGATCGCAAGGGCTTGGCCGAGGGTCTAGCGTGTCCTGTAAACAAATAAATATAGGTGCCCGCCCTTCTCTTTCCTATTTCTGCCGCAGCGCCAACATCAATCCATCGGCGATCGGCACCAAACTAGGAATCACCCGATCGTCGTCGCGAATTTTTTGATTGAGGTTCCGAATAGCATTCGTGCGGCTATCCTGCACCGTTGGGTCAGCAACTTTTCCAGACCACAGCACATTATCAATTGCAATCAGTCCTCCGACGCGCACCAATTGCAGCGTCCGTTCGTAATAGGCATCATAGCTACTTTTGTCGGCATCAATGAACGCAAAGTCGAAGCTGTTGGCCTGTCCTTCAGCTAACAGTCGATCGAGTGTGTCAAGGGCTGGAGCTAAGTATAGTTTAATTTTGTCTGTCACTCCGGCCAATTGCCAATAGCGTTGAGCAATTTTCGTGTATTCGTCGCTGACATCGCAGGCAATCATCTGACCATCTGCAGGTAAAGCTAAGGCAACGCACAGCGAACTATAGCCCGTAAATACGCCTATTTCTAGGGTTTTTTTGGCTGCCATGAGTCGCACCAACAGCGCCATGAACTGACCCTGTTCAGGTGAAATTTGCATTTGACTCATAGGATGCTCGGCGGTTTCTTGTCGCAGTTTTTGTAACACCTCGGGTTCCCGCAAGGAAGATGAGAGTAAATATGTGTACTGTTCATCAGTTAAGCCCAGCGATTGTTTGGTCATGGCAAATCATCCGATCGGGTGACACGAAAGTATGAGGTGAGGCTGATGTTGGTTTGTCTAAATAGAAGGACGATTGAACCACCAAGGAACTATCGCCGTATGAATACAACGTAGACTCTACCCCTTAAGGACATCCTTTCATGAAAACTGCGTCTCGAAAAGCTCGTTTAATTCGGTTTTTACAAGAAGAGTTGCGCATTCCAGCCGACTCGATTCAGGTGGCATTGCGGCATCATCAAGAATCGTTACCAAACTTATTGCCAATGGTGTTGTGGCAGTATGGACTTGTGAGCTTAGAGCAACTAGACCAAATCTTTGATTGGCTGGAAACAGCCCAATGATCGAGGTGACGCAGCCAGGGTAAGAAACTGGGAGTTGGTCTGCGATCGAGCGGGTAGTCAGATCAACGCATCAATCAACGCAATAATAAAACACTCTATTAAAGTGTCGAAATTCTTAAGTTTTTAAGCTTAGTCAAGCCATTTCTCAGATTCATTCTGAACGATAGACCCCTTCAATCAGTGATTCGATCGCAACAATCAGATCGACGTCGTGCCACTGGAGGAACAGGATTAGGGCTAGCGATTGCCAAAATGTTAGTGGAAAGTCTGGGTGGCGAAATCACCGTTTGATCTGAACCTGAACAAGGCAGTATGTTTACAAAGCTCCTGTCATTTTTTTGACTGCTAAAGATGAAGTAACTGATCGCATTGAAGGATTGGATGCGGGAGCAGATGACTATATGGTGAAGCCGTTCAGTCTTGAGGAATTGCTGGTACGGGTGCGGGCCCATTTGCGACGCACACAGGAACCCAACGTGGATCTATTGCAGTTTGAAGATTTGACCCTGAATCGTAAAACTCGTGAAATTTTTCGGGGAAAACGAGCGATCGAACTCACGGCTTCATACTGTACGCAGTGTTGGTTACGTGTTGCGAGAATAGGAGTCTGTGTAACTTGTCTATGGCGATTGATGAGTCTCACTACCTTGGGTAGAGCTTAGCGCTGTACCATTAATTACCGATGAGTATACCGATGGAATGATTAAAGTGTAACTAGAAGTATAAAATAAAAAGCGGATAATTGTATCATCAGCTTGGGCAAGTTTGCAGAGCATAAATCTATATTTTAAGTAAGGTAAATTAACCTTTGAAAGATACAGATTGTTGCAGAGGCGATCGAACGATCGCCCCCACAAACAGAGACTATGCCAGCAATTCACCTGTTTCTTGCAGCGTATGCAAGCGGTGGTAAATGCCCCCTCGCGTCAGCAGTTGCTCGTGGCTTCCCACTTCAAGGATTCGACCCTGATCAAGTACCACAATTTTGTCGGCTTCCCGCACAGTACTGAGTCGGTGAGCAATGATGATCGTGGTACGAGTGCCGAGAATGCTGCGCATGGCCAACTGAATCGATCGCTCGGATTCGTAGTCTAGGCTGGAGGTAGCTTCATCAAACACCAGCACATCCGGATTCATGAGCAACGCTCGTGCAATGCCCAATCGCTGCCGCTGTCCACCTGATAAGCGCACACCCCGCTCACCCACAACCGTGTAGTATCCATTGGGTAGAAGGTGAATGAACTCATCGACTCTGGCAATTTGACACGCTTTCTCGATTTCCTCAAACGTAACCAAGGGATTGCCGTATTTGAGGTTATCTAACAATGTGCCGTTGAAGACATCTACTTCTTGGTGAACGATCGCCAGTCGTCGTCGATAGCCAGTGATGTCCAAACTGCGCGTATCTTGCCCGTCAATCAGAATCCGACCCTGTTGAGGATCAAAGTACCGAAACAGCAGCTTCACCATGGTTGACTTTCCTGAACCCGATCGGCCCACCAAGGCCACCGTTTGGTACGGTTCGATCAGCAAGTTGATGTCTTGCAACACCGGGCGATCGGCATCATAGCCAAAGTAGATGCGATCGAAATGTACCTTTCCTGTGAACCGATAATGACGCACGGCTTCGGGTGGGTCAGCCAAATTAGCGGAATCGTCGCCAACGGGAAGCTTCATGAACTGATGCAATCGCTGCATGGACGCATAGCGACGGGCAAACACTTCGGCTAAGCCGCTAATCGGTTCAAGTTCTGCATAAGCCATGCTTGAAACCGTTAACGTGGTGATGAAATGTCCCAGCGAAATCTGTCCTTGCAGCGTGGCCCATAGCGTCAGCGCCAATACCACAAATACCGAAGTTTGAATCACGAATCGCTGCCAGGTAAACAGAATTGTGTACCCTTTGTGAATCCGCAAGCTGACAATCTTGAACTGTCGTTGCAGCCGCTCTTGCTGTCGTTGCAGTTCTTTGGCTTCGGTGGCAAATGCCTTCACCGTTTTGATGTTAGTAATGATCTCAGATGTCCGGCTTTCGGTGTTCTCTTCATAGCGATCGAGAACCTCTTCTTTCGTAATTAACTGTTTTAGCGTCTTCCAAGTGAACCAAAGAATGACTACGAATGATAACAGAAAAAGGATTGCGATTCGCCAATCAATCACTAAAATTAGAACAAAAATGCCCACTACTCGCAGAATCTTCGGAATCATTTGACCCGAAATTTCGGGATATGTCCAAGTATGATTGGATAATCCTCTAGCGACTCGTCCGGCAATCCGTCCAGCGTTGTTTTCGTCGTAGAACTCCAATGGCAAAGTGAGAATTTTGGCGATTGTGCGCCCAGTGTGATCTCGGCGCGATCGTAGGGCAATATCCCAGTGAAACCAGTGGCTTAGCCAGGGTTGCAGCGGCGCACGCACCACTGTTACGACAAAAATAATCCCGAGCAGTACCGCAACAGACAAGGATTGGCTGGGCGGCTGTTGGGCCAGTGTAGCAATTTGATTGGTAAACAATTGCAGCGGCGCATCGATCGCCTGATTCGACAGAACATTTAGCAGTTGACCAATTGTGTAAGGCACAACCAGATCAATAATTTCAAACAGGCTGCTCATCGCAATACTGAAGATTGCGAGCGACCAATACGATCGGAAGTAGCGCACAAGATCTAAGAAATTTGCCATAGGTGATGCGCCTCACTAATAAAAATCAGACAGACTTAGGGGTGATGTTAGTGAACAGTCAGCCCGCAACAAGAAACATCAGCATAAACAATTGACAGCAAAGGTTCGCGGAATTGAAATCACAATCCTAGAAGGATGGATGCGATGAAACCATGGACAATGACAGGATTTTTTAGAAGAAGTCGGTAATCCTCAATAAGAACAGATATGAATAAACATAATCAGATTGGAATTACTCTAAAGGAGAAATCGAAATGATGGTCCTTAGAACAAAAATATAAGGACAATAGAATAAAACTGAACCCGTGTAGCAACGATAAAGCTATACTACAGATTGTGTTACAAGGTTTCCAGAAAACAGATTGAACCTGTACAGTAGTTTCGATCGACAATGCGTTTTGTAGAGTAGGCAGTGCCCCTCTATCTAGGCTGCACCAAGCTCGATGCAGGTTAATGGTTGGCTTTCGGTTATTAAATACAGTTGCATTGCTACAGTTGCATTGCTTACGAAACGTTGAAGGATGTCTGACTACTCATTGTAACACATATGTAGTATATGCTGGCAAGCGCTAGCCCTAAGAAACCTATTGTGCTTTGACGATTCTATTAGGGCAATTCTATTAGGGCGATCGATTGCCCCTTCTCCTGGTAATGAAGCATACTCAGCAAAAAGGGCAGTACCGAGACTGCCCGCATTCATCAATGTTACCAACCAAAATTAGCAAATTTAAGCAATTCTAAATGGGGAAGGTTAGTTAAAGGCATAGGCCGATTGCAACGCCCATACAACTAGAAAGGCGATCGAGCCTAGAATGAGCAGCGCCGAAAGCGTCACAGCAAAGGTGCTGTCTGCTCCCTTAAATTTCATAATTCCCCGATTCATGTCTGTCATAGTATGCGTCTTCTCCCTACAAAGCTGGGGTCGTTCAGGCTTGCACAGAGCCACGTACACAGTTGATAACCTGGCAAGACAAGGGCAATAACTTGTACCTATCTTCCTCCATTATTTTAGCCAGCCTCCCTGCAAGTCCAGCGTCAAGCCGCACACTTTAACGTTTTTTTCTCAATTTGTTGAACAATTCGTTGAAATGGCCGTTGTTCACGGGAACTTTTTTTAGACATTGTAGTCTAGGCAACTTGCTCATTAAACCAATAGCTCTTTAACAAACTAAAGTCGTGTATTAATCATTCACTGTTGCAACTCGGTGATTGAGTTTTGTCTACTGAATCACAGATTGCTTAATCTACAGGTGTGCAAAGCACATAAGGATATTTATCTATGAAAACCGTCAATATTGGTGTGTTATTGCTTCCAGTTGCACTAGCAACAATTCCCCTCTCTGCCGAGGCGCAAGTATCTAGAACGACGTATGTCTATCAATGTGACGAAGGGGGCACTTTTAAGGCAGAGTTTGTTCCAGAAGGAGCCGTTGTTTACTTGGGTAACGAAACGCTGACCTTGGAACAGATTCCAGCGGCTTCTGGGGCACGCTACTCAGATGGCTCCACTACGCTTTATACCAAGGAAAACGAAGCGTTTGTCGAGGTGGATGGTGAAACGGTGCTAAACAACTGCACCGTTCAGCTAGACTCGATCGAAGGTTCTACTGAAGCAGAAACAACGATCGATGGATCAGTGACAGAGGAATCGGTGGAGGGCGAAACGACCACCCTAGAGGAGTCTGCCACCGTAGAAAGCACCAGGCTAGAGGGCACAACGACCACTGAACAAACCACAATTCAACGGACTGAAACCACCCAGCAAACTACTACTCCAGCGCCTGCCCAAACGACCCCGGCTCCGGCTCCCAGTCCTGCCGCTAGCCCAGCCCCCGTGCGGGCTCTGTGGTAATGCCCGTTCTCTAATACCCATTCTCTATTCAGTTGCACCGGATGCCAACCCTTCCCACCCTCCCTTTTTGGCAAGGAGGAGGAGCCACCAGCGGTGGGGTGAATGCGATGCCGCATGCCAACGAATGGGGATGAACACGATTACATGTTGTGAGATACATGTTGTGAGGGCGATCGATGGATCGCCCTTTCTTTTGTAGGCAGCTACTGTAAGTGGCTGCAAAGAGACTGGGTACTATTAACCGATGGGGCGTTGCTGAATTTAAGTTGGATTTGCCGATTTGCCCTTATCTTCACCCCTGCTTCCGGAGAGAGAAGAGCGTCGGAACACTCGTTCCCTCTCCCAACGGAGCAAGGGTGAGGGTGAGGCAGCCTAGAGTCAGATCTCGATTCAGCCATGCCACCGATGGTTTAGCTTGAGTTCAACCCATCGGAGAACGCTGTGAAAGTTGCATTTCTAATTTTGGTTGGCATTGTTGGGTTATTGAGCATCGTTGAGGTAGGCTTGCGATCGGGGTTTGGCTTTGGTCAGCCGTTGTTGTACCTACCTGATGCCCACATGGGGTATCTGTTGGCTCCCAATCAACGCACGCGCCGCTTCGGAAATCGGATTGAAATTAATCAGTATTCCATGCGAGGAGCCGCGATTACTGCCACTCGTCCTCCACAAACGTTGCGAGTGCTGTTAATTGGGGATTCGATCGTCAATGGCGGCTGGTGGACGGATCAAAACCAGACCCTGTCCGCCCTATTACAACAGTATCTCTACACTCAACCGACCGGCTATCAACACGTCGAAATCTTAAATGCCTCTGCTAACTCATGGGGGCCGCGCAACGAACTGGCATATCTACAGCACTTCGGCGGTTTCGAGGCGCAAGTGATTGTGTTGCTCATCAACACTGACGATCTGTTTGCTACAACGCCAACCTCGGTACAAGTGGGGCGCGATCGCAACTACCCTAACCGCAAACCGCCGCTGGCGCTGATTGAAGTGATCCACCGCTACCTCACCAAACCCCAACCCATTCCAGAACTGGAAGCTGTTCAACGAGAAGGGGGCGATCGAGTGGGAGCCAATTTGGCAGCGATTGAGGCTATACAAACAATCGCGGCTCAGTCTAATGCACAATTCCTGTTGGGGATAACGCCACTGCTGCGAGAAGTAGGAGGTTCTGGCCCTCGTGATTACGAGAAAACGGCCCGGCAGCGCCTCACCCATTTCACCCAACAACAGCAAATTCCCTTCATCGATTTTCTGCCCATGTTCAATGCCGCCGCCAATCCCAATTCCTTTTACCGAGATTCCATTCACCTTAACTCGATCGGCAATCAGCAGGTGGTAGAACAAATTGGCAAGAAAATTCAAGCAAGTTTCGCATCACGCAATCACAGAAAATAATTAGAATCCAGCAGGTTTCACTTGTTCCCACAGCGATCGATGTCTGCTTCAGCAAAAGACACTGCCTGCGCTGTTGCAACTCAGTCAAGTAATCTTAGACTAATAGCCCTAATAGCCAACAACGCCTCAAACTAGGCACATGAAACCCGCTTATCTCGGTATTGACTTTGGAACCTCTGGCGCACGGGCGATCGTCATTGACGCCGATCGGCAAATCCAAGCCCAAACTAGTATCAAGTTTGCCGCCTCGATTGCCGCAGCCGATTTAGCAGAGAGTTGGCGAACCACCTTATTTCAGCTAATTGCGCAATTGCCAGCAGAACTACGTTCACAACTTCAGTCGATCGCCATCAATGGGACTTCTTCCACCGTGCTCATTTGTGATTGTCAAGGGCAGCCAATTGCCCCACCTCTGCTCTACAACGATGCGCGAGGAGCCACTGCGTTAGATCAGGTGAAAGCGATTGCCCCACCCAATCACACGGTTGTCAGCGCCACATCTAGCTTGGCAAAACTGCTGTGGTTGGCGGAAGAGAGGGAACAGGGAACAGGGAGGAGGGAACAGGAGGAGGATTCTCGGTCTAGGAACTTGTCCACTTACCCCGCTCCCCACTTTCTTCACCAAGCTGACTGGCTCTCTTTCCTGCTGCATGGCAAGTTGGGAATTAGCGACTATCACAATGCGCTGAAGTTGGGCTATGACGTGGGGGAGTTGCGCTATCCTGGCTGGTTGCAGCGTGCGTCAATTCCGTTTCAACTACCAATCGTTGTGGCACCGGGAACGCCGATCGCTCCTGTGCAGGTAGACCTATCCGAGCGGTTTGGTTTGCCGACTGACTGTATGGTCTGTGCGGGAACAACCGACAGCATTGCCGCTTTTCTTGCCAGTGGTGCAGCGTCACCCGGTGAAGCGGTGACATCGTTAGGCTCAACGTTAGTCCTCAAATTATTGAGCGAAGCCCGCGTTGATGATAGTCACTACGGCATTTACAGCCATCGATTGGGGAATTTATGGCTAGTGGGTGGTGCATCAAACACCGGAGGAGCCGTGTTGCAACAGTTTTTTACAGCCGAAGAGCTACAATCTCTGAGCCAACAGATTCAGCCCGATCGCCCCAGTCCCTTCAACTATTACCCTTTACCCAAACCCGGCGAACGCTTCCCGATCAATGATCCCGCCTTGTCACCTCGCCTAGAACCCCGTCCAAATAATCCTGTCGAATTTCTGCATGGTTTATTAGAAAGCATAGCCCGCATCGAAGCAGAAGGATACCAACGCTTGCAACAACTAGGAGCCACGGCTCTGACTCAGGTCTACACGGCTGGCGGCGGAGCCAAAAATGCTGCATGGACAATGATTCGATCGCGCCACTTACACGTCCCAGTCCTTCCATCTGCGCAAACCGAAGCCGCCTATGGTACGGCTTTACTAGCAAGGAAAGGAAGGGAGGAACAAGGAACGATGAGGAAGGAAAAAATGTAAGGGCAGTACCTATGTGTCTGCCCAGATAAGGATGAAGGATGAGAGATGAAGGCTAAACTCAACCCCTATTCTCTACTCCCTATTCTCAACCCTCTCCATCGGTTCTCTCTCCTGAAACAGATCGGCTTTCTTACCCTTAAGACACTTCAACAACCGCAGGCAACTTGTCAGAATTAAGGGGTAGTTGAGAGGAGACCCATAATGAATCCTATTCAAGCTGTCTATGACTGGTATCGCAATACGCTTCGTAATCCCAAATACCGTTGGTGGCTAATTGGTGGCTCGCTACTGTATTTGCTCAGCCCGATCGACATTGCTCCAGATTTTATTCCTGTCATTGGACAAATTGATGATGTTTTGTTGATGACGCTGTTGGTATCGGAAGTATCACAATTGTTGATCGATCGGGTTAAAAAGAATAAAAGCGGCGGCACTCCTGAAGTGGTGGCAGATGCTCAACCAGCAACAAAAACGCCAGTGGATGTTAATGCGGTTCAGGTTGACTAGTCTCAATTTCGAGTTTCAAAATTCTGGGTTTCAATGGAGTAGGGGGACGATCGATCGTCTCCCTTCTTTGTATTTGTACGTATAAATTTTTTATAAAACCATCGATCGCGACGCGGTGACCTCGTTTTATCATGATCAAAACGATTTGGAGGGCAGATGCACACGCTGCGAGTTGGAATTGCTGGCCCCGTTGGCTCTGGAAAAACGGCCTTGGTGGATGCTTTGTGCAAAGCCATGCGAGATCACTTCAATATTGCCGTTGTTACCAATGACATCTATACCCAAGAAGATGCCCAGTTTTTGGTGCGCAGTCAGGCCCTAGAGCGCGATCGGATTATTGGCGTGGAAACGGGTGGCTGTCCTCATACAGCGATTCGGGAGGATGCTTCGATTAATTTAGTGGCGATCGAACAACTAGAGCGCAGCTTCAACCAACTTGATTTAGTTTTCGTTGAAAGCGGCGGCGATAATCTGGCGTCTACCTTCAGTCCAGAACTGGTCGATCTAACCATTTATGTGATTGATGTAGCGGCTGGTGACAAAATTCCGCGCAAAGGTGGGCCGGGGATCACTCGATCTGACCTGCTGGTAATTAACAAAATTGATCTTGCTCCGCTGGTTGGAGCCAATTTAGAGGTAATGGAGCGCGACGCTCGCAAAATGCGAGGGGAAAAGCCATTTGTATTCACAAATCTTAAAACTAAGCAAGGGTTAGAAGTAGTTATTGATTTAATTACGCTTCACCTGGAAAAACAGGATCGGGCTAGCAATATAGCAACTTAGTCAGTTTTAACCATCCCTCCAAAGCGGGTTTTATTTTTATAAGGCTTGGGTTCTGTAGTTTAGAATACAATTCCTTGTCGATCGCAGCCATACTATCGCTGAGTAGCTTAATTACTTACTGTAGTCAACTATTCAGCCCTCAGAGAGGAGTTGTAACGTTCATGGCAAGGCAATTTGGTCGCCGTAGATTTTTGATGTATGGTTCCGCTGCATTAGGAACCAGTGTTCTCTTGAAAGCTTGCGCCAACGGTGAAACCACTAGCACAAGTGAGTCTCCAGCCGCTACCGATGCAGGAACACAAGTGGCGGCTTCTCCAGCTGCTAGCGGAGATGCAATCAAGGTAGGAGTGCTGCACTCACTCAGCGGCACGATGGCTATCAGCGAAAAGAGCGTTGTTGATTCAACCCTGCTGGCGATCGAAGAAATTAACAATGCAGGTGGTGTGCTAGGCAAACAAATTCAGCCGATTGTGGAAGACGGCGCATCCGATTGGCCCACGTTTGCGGAAAAAGCACGCAAATTGATCGAAGAAGACCAAGTAGTAGTGGTCTTTGGTTGTTGGACCTCTGCCAGCCGTAAAGCAGTACTACCCGTATTTGAAGAGAAGAACCACATGCTCTTCTATCCGGTGCAGTATGAAGGGCAGGAATGCTCCAAAAATATTTTTTACACCGGGGCGGCCCCCAACCAACAGATCGAACCCTCAGTAGACTGGTTGCTGGAAAATAAGGGAACCGATTTCTATCTGGTGGGTTCAGATTATGTCTTCCCGCGTACCGCTAACACCATTATCAAAGCGCAACTAGAAGCGAAGAATGGTACGACAGTAGGTGAAGATTATCTGCCCTTGGGCAACACGGAAGTTGCGCCGATTATTGCCAAGATTCGATCGGCGTTACCCAACGGCGGTGTGATTTACAACACTCTCAACGGCGACAGCAACGTGGCTTTCTTCAAGCAGTTGAAGGGCGCAGGGTTAGGTCCCGATCGCTATCCGGTGATGTCGGTCAGTATTGCCGAAGAAGAAGTGAAGGCGATCGGCACTGACTTCCTGGAGGGGCAATATGCCGCGTGGAACTACTTCATGACCGTCGATTCGCCTGCTAACACGAAGTTTGTGGATGCGTTCAGGGCGAAGTACGGCAACGAACGAGTCACCAACGATCCGATGGAAGCGGGCTATATCTCGGTCAACATCTGGAAACAAGCCGTGGAGCAAGCGGGCAGCGAAGGCACGCCTACGGACCTTGAGGCGGTGCGTCAAGCGGCCTATGGTCAAACCTTCGAGGCTCCCGGTGGAACCGTGACGATGAACACAAATCATCACTTGTCGAAGACAGTACGAATCGGGGAAGTGCGCGATGATGGTTTGTTTGAGATTGTCTACGCTACCGATGGTCCGGTTGACCCAGTGCCTTGGAACCAATTTGTAGCCGAAACGCAGGGCTTTACCTGTGACTGGACGAAGACCGACGAGGCAAACCCCGGCAAGTTCAAGGCATAACTCAAATCTGAGAGCAAGTTGTATAGGCATGGAATCAACGCCATGCCTTTTCCGAATCTATTGCGCAAACTCAGCGGGAGGAGATTTTGCTACCTAGCATCTTAGATGGAATCTTTAATGGATTAAGTATTGGCTCAATTTTGCTGCTGGCAGCGTTGGGGCTGGCGATCGTGTTTGGACTAATGGGCGTCATCAACATGGCGCATGGCGAATTGATGATGCTGGGAGCCTACACCACATTTGTTGTACAAAATGTTTTCCGGCCGCTGGGCGAGCCGTTTTCCCAGTTTTATATCTTTGCTGCCCTAATCATGGCCTTCATCGTTGCTGCTTTGGTAGGGCTAATTCTAGAACGGGGCGTGATTCGCCACCTCTACGGACGACCACTGGAAACGCTGCTGGCAACCTGGGGCGTTAGTCTAATTCTGCAACAGTTTGTTCGCAGCGTGAACTGGGTGATGATTGCCGGACTGGTGGTGTTCTGTGGGCTGTTCTTTGGCGGGCTGGCGCTGTTGCGGCGGCGAGCCGACTTTGAAGGGCGGCGTCGCTGGTTTATTTTGGTGCTGTTGCCGCTGTCGGTGGCGATCGCGTTTGGCATTGGCTCACTACTCAGCAACGCTTACGGTCTGACCGTCACCCAACCCTGGTTTGGCGCGCAAAACGTCGATGTGACGGCTCCTCGTTGGCTGCAAGGAGGGCTGCCGATCGGTAACTATCAACTGCCCTACACTCGCATGTTTATCATGTTGCTGACAGTCTTGTGCGTGGCCGGTATTTACTTCTTTCTCAACAAAACCCCGTGGGGACTGCGCATTCGATCAGTGACGCAAAACCGCAGCATGAGCGCATGTTTGGGTATTCCTACGCAAAAAGTAGATGCCCTCACCTTTGCGCTGGGGTCTGGCTTGGCGGGGATTGCCGGGTGCGCAGTTAGCCTGCTGGGGTCGGTAGGGCCCAACACGGGACAAAATTACATTGTTAACACCTTCATGGTCGTGGTGGTGGGTGGCGTTGGCAAACTGGTGGGCACAATCATTGGGGCACTGGTGATTGGTTTAATCGATTACGTGATTGGTGCAGGCATCCTAGCGTTTGCGTTCTCATCGATCCAACCCTTAGCTGACTTCTTCACCTTCTTTGCTACCACCAGCATGGCTAAGGTCATGGTCTTCTTCTTGATTGTCCTCTTCTTGCAGTTCCGTCCCGCTGGTTTGTTCCCGCAGAAAGGGCGAACGGTGGATGCATAGGAATCGGAGGGATAGAACTC
Organism: Thermocoleostomius sinensis A174; assembly: GCF_026802175.1. NCBI lineage: Bacteria > Bacillati > Cyanobacteriota > Cyanophyceae > Oculatellales > Oculatellaceae > Thermocoleostomius > Thermocoleostomius sinensis. The sequence goes on from NZ_CP113797.1 coordinate 2,647,697, forward strand.
TGTTGATGTGATTTGAGTAACTAGAAATGACGGCAGACGTATCGGTCGAAAGACGCGGAATTGATTGGGCGAAACGCCGATCGCTGTTGCTGGAAGCGGCGATCGTGTTGGCAGTGGCGGTAGTGTTGATGTTTATTGCACCACTAGTGCTGCGGGGGTTCTACCTAAACCTGCTGGGACGGTTTTTGGCGCTGGCAATCGTGGCCTTGGGAATTGATTTAATCTGGGGCTTTACGGGACTGCTGAGCTTGGGGCATGGAGTGTTCTTTACTTTGGGCGGCTATGCCTTAGCAATGCACCTCAAGCTTCAGTTTCCGCCAGGTTCCAGTACTCAGCTACCCGAATTTATGTCGCTGTATGGCGGTACAGAGTTGCCCTGGTTTTGGCAACCGTTTTTTTCGTTTCCGTTTGCAGCCTTGGCTGTCCTGCTCATTCCGGCGATCGTGGGTGGTTTGTTGGGCTATTTAATTTTCCGTAACCGAATCCGCGGCGTTTACTTCTCAATCTTGACGCAGGCCACTACCATCATCTTTTTCAATTTCTTCAACGGTCAGCAAAAACTCTTCAATGGTACGAATGGACTGACAGATTTCAAAACCTTATTTGGTGTTCCCGTCAGCAGTGCAGGGGCACAGCGCACTTTCTATATTCTGACGATTCTATTTTTGGCATTGTCCTATGCCTTGTGCCGATGGCTCACCAGCGGTCGCTTTGGTCGCTTGCTAGTGGCGATTCGGGATGACGAAAGCCGGGTACGCTTCACGGGCTATAATCCCACGGGCTATAAAGTGCTGGTGTTTGCCATTTCAGCCGCCCTGGCTGGACTGGCCGGAGCCATGTTCACGCTGCAAACGGGGATAATCTCGCCCAACTCGATGAACATTGCCTTTTCGATCGAAATGGTGATCTGGGTAGCAGTGGGCGGTCGTGCTTCGTTGGTGGGGGCTATTTTGGGGGCTGTGTTAGTCAACTTGGCTCGCAGCTTGCTCAGTACCCGATTTCCTGATTTTTGGCTATTTTTCCAGGGTGGCTTGTTCTTGCTGGTGGTGCTGCTGTTGCCCAACGGCATCGTCGGCTGGCTGCGCACGGATGGCGTGCAACTCTTCCGCTCGCTAACGGGCAGACGCAAACAAACCCTAACCTATCCCAGCCTAGAAGAAGACCCAGAGGTAGAGTATGAGCGACAAAATCTTGGAGATTGAAAATCTCACCGTCAGTTTTGATGGCTTCAAGGCCCTCAACAATCTCAACTTCAGCATGGATACAGGTGAGTTGCGGGTGATTATTGGCCCCAACGGAGCCGGCAAAACCACCTTTCTAGATATCATCACTGGTAAAACCAAGCCTACCGAAGGGCAGGTGCGCTTTAAGGGACGCAATCTGCGATCGTATTCGGAACATCAAATTGCTCAGATGGGCATAGGGCGAAAGTTTCAGACCCCACGGGTCTACCTTAACCTCAGCCCCCGCGAAAACCTAGAAATTGCCTGCAACCCTCATAAAGGAGTGTTTCCCACGCTGTTTAAGCGTCCTCCCTCGGCTGAACGACGTACCATTGCTGGCTTGCTAGAGACGATCGGATTGATTCACAAAGCCGATATGAAGGCTAATCTGCTGTCGCATGGCGAAAAACAGTGGTTGGAAATTGGTATGTTGGTGGCGCAATCTCCCGATTTGCTGTTGGTAGACGAACCTGTAGCCGGACTGACCGACGAAGAGACCGAGCGCACTGGAGAATTGCTGCTTTCCCTGGCTGAAAGCCACTCCATTATTGTAATTGAGCACGATATGGAATTTGTGCGGCAAATTGCTCGCCAAGTTACTGTCTTGCACCAAGGCTCCGTTCTCTGCGAAGGCACGATCGACGAAGTGCAAAGCGATCCACAGGTGATTGAAGTTTATCTGGGGCAGCCCCTGCACGACACTGACGCTCATTCGGATCATCAAACCTTACAAACCGCAATTGAAGGCGTCACTGCTATCCAGTAATGGTGGTTTGCGAACCGCCCCTACGAGATCTGTCGCTCTATTCCGGGATGGTATCCCCCCCGATTGGTAGAACTTACGGCAGATCTACCCCTACTCCTTACTCCCTACCCCCCAATCCCCAATCCCCACCCCGCCATGACCCAATCTGCTGTCGCTCCGGAACTCAGCCAGACTGATTCACCCATCATGCTGAACGTTTCCGGCTTAAACGTTTATTATGGCGAAAGCCATATTCTGCGAAATGTTGATTTAAGTGTGCCGCGTGGACAAATGGTGTGCCTCATCGGCCGAAATGGGGTTGGTAAAACCACCTTGTTGAAAACGATTATGGGCTTGCTAAAGCCACGCAGCGGCACAATTGTGTTTGACGATCGCCCTATTGTTGGACTGACACCCGATCGACGAGCCAGACTAGGAATTGGCTATGTGCCGCAAGGACGCGAAATTATTCCGAGACTAACGGTGAAAGAAAACCTACTGTTGGGGTACGAGGCCCGCGCCGACAAACCCCGCAGCAACCAAGAAATTCCAGAGGAAATTTTTGACTTGTTTCCCGTCCTTAAAACCATGCTGTCTCGGATGGGCGGCGACCTCAGCGGCGGACAACAGCAGCAGCTAGCCATCGCCCGCGCTATTATGGGCAATCCTCAATTGCTGGTGTTGGATGAACCCACCGAAGGAATCCAACCCTCGATTATTCTCGACATTGAAGCAGCTGTGCGACAAATTATCGCCAAGACGGGCATTTCGGTACTACTCGTCGAGCAACATCTTCACTTTGTGCGTCAAGCCGATCGCTACTATGCGATGCAAAAAGGCGGCATTGTGGCCTCTGGTCCTACGAGTGAACTCAGCAACGATATCATTCAGCGCTTCTTGGCTGTGTAACCATATGGCGTCTAGTTGAAAAGACTCACTTGAAGCCTCACACAGCGCTAGCAGGCCGGACATGGGACACCATCTCCTTCATTCGAGCCGCCCGTCGGCGCTTTCCCCAGTGCATTCAACTTTCCCAGCGTTCGGTGCGAGCGAACATCTACCCAAACTTTGTAGTGATGTTGGGAGACTGTGATCACCGTTTCGCTGCCTTGATAAGCTAGCTGACAGCCAATACTATAGGCCTGCGATCGATGTTGCAAATCAAAGGCTTTCACCAAGCGATACAACTTGGTGTGATGACTCATGGCTTGGTGAATGACGCCTTCATGGTAGAAGTTGAACAACTGGACGGCGGTTTCGTAAATTACGACAGGGAACATGTCACTAACCTGATTGGCTGCACGATACTTCTTCTGCTAAGACTTCCTTCAGTTTGTCGCTTGGTAATGGTTAATTGCATCCGCATCGTGGCTGCATTGTTTCCGCATCATGACTGAGTTAAGACTCACTAGAAGTTTCGCTTACCAAATTGTCACTTACAAACGAGCAGTGCTGCTGTACTGCCTGTTTAAGCAGCCGTTTATACTCACGGTTCGACACAATATAAGCGCCAAATCGCTCTAGATGCGGATTTGTCATTTGTGCGTCGAACAATAGAAATCCGCGCGATCGTAACCATTCCACCAATTTCACCATCGCCACCTTAGAGCCTTCAGGTATTTGGTAGAACATCGACTCTCCGATGAATGCACCGCCGATGGCAATTCCTAGAATTCCACCCGCCAATTCCTCACCTTGCCAAGTTTCAAAGCTGTGGGCCCAGCCCATCAGATGTAACTCCCAATAAATCTCTTTGAGTTCTGCTGAAATCCAGGTTAAGTCGCGATCGGCACAACCGTCTACAACGGCTTCAAAGTTGCGATTGATAGCCACCGTAAACCGATTTTGGTTCAAAACTCGTTGTAGCGATTTGGGATAGCGAAATCGATCGTCCAGGGGAATGAGTGCCCGCTCTTTGCTGGAATACCAGCTTAAATTGTCACCGGCATCATCTGCCATTAAAAAATAGCCTTCTGCATAGCCACGAATGATGCTGGTAATGTCATACCGAAGTTGAATCACGAGGAAAAATTGATCTGCTAACTTCCATGATCTTATGGCAGCGAATGGCACGTGAGGATAATCCAACCCCGTCAAGCGGCATATCGACTGGCTAGCAACTCGAGAAACCGTCGTAATGGTGCTGGTTATGACCCTAAGAGAATGTTTAATCCTGTAGCGGGGGCTGTCCATAAATCCTCAGAGTCACCCTTAAAAAGTCGCGATCGGGCGCAAGTTCTTGACAAGGGAAGCTAAGGGTTGGATGACAGTCTCCTGCGGTTCACGCAAATGGGTATTTTTGAACAAAATGGTAAATGCTCCGGCTCCCAACCGCTCCTGCGGAAACATGCGATAGCAAGGCAAGTGGCTATAGCGAGACTGATAGGGCTGAAGGTGGGGCACGTCGATCGGGGCAAACTGTGGAAATTGCTGCACAAGCCATTCGCTGACCTGTTCATTTTCTTCGATTGAATAAGCACAGGTCATATAGGCAAGATACCCTTGAGGAGCCACCAGTTGGGCCGAGTTGGCTAAAATTCGCTTTTGGCGGTTAGCGTTTTTGTTGATAGTGACGGGATGAAAGCAGCCAGGATTGTTCAACCCTTTAGCCAGCAACGATTGCCCAGTGCAGGGCGCATCGACCAAAACCACATCCGTCGATCGCGGCAATTGCTCAGCTAGTAAACTAGAGTCGAGATTGAGCACAGTCGCTGGTTGTACATGACAACGTTTGAAATTAGAAATTAGCGCCCCTAGTCGTTTACCGATCACCTCATTGCTGATTAGATAAGATGGCTGCAACAACACCCACGCAAATATACTTTTACCGCCGGGTGAGGCACAAACATCGATGACCGATTGTACCGGAACGTCAAGGGATAACAGAGTAGAAATGGCAAAGACCGAGGAAAAATCTAAGCAGTAAAAATAGCCTTGCTGGTGTAGGGGATGTTGACCTGGCTTCTCGCCTATTTGCAGCCGATCGATAAAGTCTGGTTGCCAGGCAATTGGTGGCTCGGTTGAAAACGGCGTGTCACTTGGTTTCGATCGACACCATAAAATACAAGGAGAAAACGGCTGAGGTTGGGTCAACGCCTCGATAAACTGCTGTCGATCGCTGGGCACAGGAAAGAGCTTTTGGCTCAACTTAACTAATAATTTAGAGGCAGGAGCCATCCCGTTCCTCCAGGGTTGACAGACTTTCAATCCAGTGTCTCTCAAAAGTTGTTAGAGTGTATACCCCTGGGTGGAGACGAATTCTCCCGTAGCGAAACCGGATCAGAACGATCGCGGAGTGTCCGCATGCAATTACGTCGCATTAGACACTTGCTCTTTTTGAAATTCATCCTGAATACGACTGGAAAACTGGAAGTATAAAGTGGTAGATGCACCCTGATTCCCACCTCCTGGCAAATTGCCGGGAGGTTTTTGTTTTTTTGAGCAAAAACTCATTTTCAAGTATATATACGTTTGGGTGTGAAAAAAATACAACATTTCTGGTAGGATTGCAGATCGGAGTTAGATGATGTGTCTGTTTGAATGGACTCTATTGCCGTCTGTCCAATGGTTCAGGACGGTGATAACGTTTCCGCAATAGACGTTCGTTGACAACCTATACTTAATGCGCAGCATTCAACACGGTTTCCGGCAACCCCCCATTCAACATAACCAAGCGGAACTTTTTGGGCTTGGCACGATTCACCAACCGTAATGATCGACTCACTCTGCCATTGCTGATGAAAGGACAGTGGATAGAAATCGGCGGAATAACTGTAAGCGAAATGACTGTGAAATGACTGTAAGTCAATGCTCAATCTGCGACGAATTCTATGCCACACCTGCCAATTTAGGGAGAGACTAGCAACTGTGAAACACTGGCTATTACCCAGTCTTTTGAGTGTCATGGGAACAATTTGCTTCGCTGTTCCCGCTGAAGCTGCGCAACTAGAGGTTTGGCGATTTGATGCAGACAATAATCGGTTAACTTTCACAACCGATGAAGCGGTTCAACCCAGGGTACAACTGCTTGCCAACCCCACCCGCCTTGTGATCGATTTGCCCGATACTACCTTGGCTCGATCGCCCGTTGAAGACGTGTTAGATGGCGTCATTCGGGAAGTGCGCGTGGGACAACTAGATGCAACCACGACTCGAATTGTGATTGAGCTAGAACCTGGCTATACGCTAGATCCACAGCGGGTTCGGGTGCGTAGTACCACTTCAACGCGGTGGACGGTAGAACTGCCTGCACCAGCCCCTGTGACGGCAGCAGCTACAACGATTGCGCAAACCTCCGATCCTCTGGAGGCTCAAGCTCGCATTGAAGACGTGCGCATTACACCCGATGGCTTTTTCGTGCGGGTTACGGGTGAACCAGACAATATCGATCAAGATAACGATCGCCGTCCCCGCCGCTTTACTGTAGAGTTTGAGAACACGGTGCTGGCTCCTGCCATAGCGCAGCGAGACATCGCCCTCGATCGACACGGCGTTACCCGGCTGCAACTGATTCAAGATATAGACGGGGACGAACCAGTCGTCCGTTTGATTTTGGATCTAGATGCAGATAGCCCCAACTGGCGAGCCAATCCAAGCGACTATGGCGGTGTGGCATTGAACCCCAGTCGGGGAAGGGTATTAACGCAAGGACAATCCTCACAATCCTTGACAACTGCTGAAACCGTTACAACTGCTCCGTTACCCGTTCCCGATCGACCGATTCCTGCTCCTGACGCTCCATCCATTCTCGCTCCTGTTCCCTTGCCTGATGTATCAGACAGCCGCGTTACCATTGCCATCGATGCAGGACATGGCGGCCGCGATCCGGGAGCCGTTGGTATCGGTGGTCTGCGAGAAACCGATGTGGTGTTGGATATTAGTCTACAAGTGGCTCAAATTCTGGAACAGCAAGGTGTTCGTGTGATTTTAACTCGACGAGACGATCGTGAGATTGATCTAGAGCCACGGGTACAGACAGCCAATCGCGCCAACGCCAATCTGTTTATCAGCATTCATGCGAATGCCATCAGTCTCGATCGCCCAGATGTGAATGGAGTTGAGACTTATTACTATTCAGACGCCGGTCAGCGCTTAGCACAAGTGATTCACAATACAGTGGTACGGCTCACCAATTCTCGCGATCGGCGAGTACGATTTGCGCGCTTCTATGTGTTACGCAACACAACCATGCCAGCGGTGCTGGTTGAAGTGGGATTTGTTACAGGGGCAGAAGATGCCCAGCGTTTAGCTGATCCAAGCTTCCGAACGCAGATGGCTGAGGCGATCGCTGCCGGAATTTTGCAGTATGTGCAGCAAAATTTTTGAGAGAGTGGTGTTGGCTGCTTCAAACGGCTGCAAACAAAGCATCTAAAGATTGAGTTGGGGCGTCGGGTTTAGCCACAATTTCCACAATTTTGTTTTTGGCTTGTGGTTGAACCAACGCTTCGACACAAACTTGAGCCACCTTTGTGCGGGGAATGCTGCCATCAAACAACGTATCTGCACCTTGCATGACGATCGCATCGGTGTTGTCTTCGTTTTTGAGACCGCCTGGACGAACGATCGTGTAGGGGACTCCACTTTTTTGCAGGTACTCCTCGGCTCGTTTTTTCCACACCAGAATCAGCCAGAACAAATTTAGCGGATGGAAAAGTTTAGAGACGCACAGGGACGACACCATCACTAGTTGCTGAATGCCCTTTTCTTTCGCTACATCAACTAAGTTTTTTGTGCCTAAGTAATCCACCTTGTAAGGGCCGGTTGGATCAAAACTAGGAGCCGCCCCCGTTGCCGAGAGAATCACCGTACTGTCACCGATCGCCTCTCGAAGACTTTGAGGATTCAACACGTCCCCTGTCACCAATTCAACGTTATCTGGCAACAATTGCTTGCCTTTATCTAAGTCTCTCACCATTGCCCGCACTGGAATTTGCCGCTGTACCAGTTCTTGCACAATCCGTCGTCCGGTTTCACCCGTTGCACCAACCACTAACGTTTTCATGATTCCCCCTGATTGTTTAACCTCATCGCCTGGATCATCTAGCTTAAAGGATCAACAAACCTAAAAATTCAAACTATAGAGTGAGGTCTGTCACTGGTGTAGTCAGTCAAGAGAACTATTCTACAGAAGGGCAGTTGTCCAAGTGCCCAGCTTTTGTCCTGTTTACCTTGCTTGACCAACCAACTTCCAACTTATGTTCACGTCTCAGCTACTGCTTCAGCAACGTTTACAACAATCTATAATCTGGATGCAATCTGCTCCAAAGGGTATTTCACGGATCTTCACTGCGTTCAGCGTGCATATAGAGCGCGATCGAGGGCAGCCTCTGCGTCCATCAATGGTTGTTGTCCGCACAATAGAGTCGTCTGATCAACGCCTCAGATCCGTAGATCGCTCATGGCGACTCCACAAAATGTAAAGATATGCTGAATAGATTAAACAAGCTGACTTACTTTTGGAAGGACTGCTAGACTGATCTTGAAGTTTGGTAACAAAATGAGTCGAAATATAAACTTTCTTCCTCCTCATCCTCACCTGACTCCAATGCTAGTCTCCCTTGTTCTATTCCAGATGACAAACCCATTTCAGCCATTTAATCGTTGCTTCTTCAGGCAAACTCCTTAATCGCAGCAGACTTCAACTAGACAGCACAAACGAATTGTAGGAAATTGTGTTATGCAGGCAAATTCGGCTGAACACTGTACCATCGAACAGACTCCTACTGTTTTGGGAGCCACTTCTGATTTAATTGATGGCACATCTTTGATGGAAGAACAGCTAGCCCCCACAACCGATGCCAACTGTTTTCACGGCAGCTTTTCAAGCTGTATGGAAATGTATGCCGATACCAAGACCGTAGCAGATTATTTAGATGGGCATCGAGCTTGGTTTCCACGTTGTGCTCGGCCCATGAAGGTAGAAGCGATCGGTGACACTGGCTATGCGCTGACGATCGGACGGTTTGGCTCCTTTGGCTATGAGGTAGAGCCGCGAATTGGATTAAATTTGTTACCACAAGACCACGGCATTTATCGAATTGAAACGATTTCTGTCCCAGGCTATCAACCCGTTGGCTATGATGTGGATTTTCAAGCCGCTCTACAGCTGATCGAGACTGATCCTACGAACTCAGATTTCTCTCCTTTGATTACCCGGGTGGAATGGGAATTGGATTTAAAAGTATTGATTCAGTTTCCGCGCTTTATTCAAGCTTTGCCCAAATCCTTAGTGCAATCCACAGGCGATCGACTGTTAAACCAAATCGTTCGACAAGTTTCTCGTCGTCTCACCCATAAGGTTCAACAAGATTTTCATCAAACCATTGGGATTCCATTTCCGAGGCGGCGTTAATATCTTTCCTGACTCTATCTAGCCTTCGGGCTTAGTTGGCGATCGAACTAGTTCTTCTGACCGTTCAGTTGATTCTGATGGGTTTCCCAAGTTGCAGAACCGAACGGAGACGAGAACGTTCGATCGCTCTTTTTTTTGCATACCTTTGCATACCGTTGTGGCATTTGGCGAATTGCTCCAATTCGTGGCGCGAAAAAATCGACGTTCAGCGCTGAAAAAAGGCTGAAAAAAGAATGAGGAGAACTCACCGAATAAGTTTAAGTTTTATTACAAATAGCTTAGAATAACCTCAGCGAAGCAATTCAAACGAAGCATGACAAAAAAACAGGGGTGGTCTCTCTTTCCGTTTTCCAAAGGAACCGCCGTCAAGCCGTCAATCGCGATCGATTCAGCCGCATCGCAGCCACCGTCTGGGGCAATGATACAGATTGAGCATCTCACCAAGGTCTATCAAGAAGGAGAAGCCCAACGGGTCGTTCTCGACGGAGTCAATCTGACGATCGCTGCGGGTGAGTTTGTCGTGTTGCTCGGGCACAGCGGTAGCGGTAAGAGTACGCTACTCAATCTCATCAGCGGTATTGATCAACCGTCGGCTGGGACGATTCGCATCAACGACTTAGCCATCACAACGTTGGATGAACGATCGCGCACGTTGTTGCGGCGAGATTACATCGGCTTTGTTTTTCAGTTTTTTAATTTAATTCCGACGTTGACTGTCCTTGAAAATATTACGTTGCCGCAGGAGTTAGCAGGTGTGGCAGCACCGATTGCACAACAGTCTGGAGTGATGCTACTTGAAAAAGTAGGACTGATCGATCGCCAACAAACCTATCCTGATAAGCTTTCTGGAGGGCAACAGCAGCGCGTGGCGATCGCCCGTGCCTTGGCTCACAATCCGCAACTGGTCTTGGCTGATGAACCAACCGGAAACTTGGACGAAGAAACCGGACAGACGGTGCTGCAATTGTTACTAGATTTAACCCGCAACGCCAACAAAACGTTGATTATGGCGACGCACAACCCGGAGATTGCCCGCTATGCCGATCGGGTATTACGAGTGCAGGATGGACAGTTAACGCCTGTGCGAGTGCATCCAGATGCGGCGGAGGAGGTGTTGGCGTGACCCTCACCTCTAATCGCCCCCTGTGGCGACTGGCATGGCAACGAATTCGACAACAACCGTTGCAATACGTCCTTTGTATTGTGGGTATTGCTTTGGGTGTGGCAATGATGGTGTCGATCGACCTAGCGAATGGCTCGGCTCAACGAGCATTTGCACTGTCTACCGATGCGATCACGGGTCGGGCTACGCATCGGATTGAAGCGATTGCTCCAACTGGGGTGGATGAAGCGGTCTATACCACACTGAAGCGATCACTCCATTCGGTAGCTATGGCTCCAGTTGTAGAAGGCTATATCAAGGTAGAGGAACTGGGCGATCAACCAGTGCGATTAGTAGGACTAGACTTATTTGCCGAAGCACCGTTTCGCAATTACTTTGGCAATGTCGAAAGTCGCGGGACGGGGTTTGTGCAATTTCTCACCAATCCCAGTGCGGTTGTTTTATCGCAAGAAACCGCTACACAACACCAGGTTCATTTAGGTGATACGCTGCATCTCGATATCTCTGGGCAGCACCATCCAGCCCAATTGGTTGGCACAGTAGCAACCAGCGATTCCTTGAACCGTCGCGCCCTCAGCAACTTTCTGTTCGCCGATATCGCGACTGCCCAAGAATTGTTGGGACAGATTGGTAAGCTCAACCACATCGATTTGATTGTCAGCCAGCCGCAAGATCTCCAGACGATCGCTGCCCTGTTGCCACCAGACTTGAAACTGGAAACCGCCGAAGCTCAAAAAAATTCGGTGCAGCAAATGACGGCTGCTTTTGAACTTAACCTGACAGCTTTAAGTTTGCTGGCGCTCGTGGTGGGTATGTTTTTGATCTACAACACCATTACCTTTAGCGTCATTCAACGTCGTCCGCTGTTCGGTGTGCTGCGCTGTTTGGGCGTGACGCAGGGGCAATTGTTCGCACTGATTTTGGGAGAGTCCGCCATTTTTAGCGCCGTCGGCTCAGTATTGGGCGTGGGGTTGGGCATCGGGTTGGGCCGCAGTATTGTTGGATTGATCACACAAACAATCAACGATTTTTACTTTGTCGTATCGGTGCAGCAGGTAACGCTGGCGAACAGCACAATTGTCAAAGGCTTGGTAGTTGGTATAGTTTCGGCACTGGTGGCATCGGCGTTGCCGGCACTGGAAGCGATGAATACTCCTCCAACCATGACCTTGCAGCGATCGACGTTGGAAAGCAAAATCCAGCAATGGTTGCCGAAACTGGCACTGCTTTGGCTGGGGTTCACGATCGCCGGAGTGTTACTGTTACAGTGGGCTTCGGCTGGACTAGTAGCAGCCTTTGCTGGTTTGTTTGCCGTACTATTGGGAGCCGCCCTACTGACGCCGTCGCTGATTAGTTTGGCAATGCAGGGCTTTGCCCCCATCGGGAGTCGAACGTTAGGGGTCTTGGGGCGCTTAGCTCCCAGAGATATTTTGCGATCGCTCAGTCGCACCTCGGTTGCTGTAGCAGCTTTGATGGTCTCGGTCTCGGTAATTGTCGGCGTATCAATTATGGTGGGGTCGTTCCGGGGAACGGTGGTGCAGTGGCTTGATCAAACGCTGCAAGCAGATATCTATGTCTCACCTCCCACTGTTACGGCCAACCGCGTTTTGGGCAAACTCGACCCGGCGATTGTCTCTGCTCTGAAAACCTATCCCGGCATCCGTCAAGCCGTCACCTACACGGATGCGGATGTGCGCGTGGTGGAGTTCGATCGCCAAGCCAAACTGATTTCTGCTGATGGGGATGTGTCGCAAGGCAAACGCCCCTACGCTTGGATTCGCCCAGATTTGCGCCCTGATCCGTGGCAAGCGCTGGATGCAGGCAACGGCGTGATTATCTCAGAAGCGCTGATTTTGCGGGAAAATTTGCCAGACATTCCCCCAACTATTACCCTCGAAACTCCAAAGGGCGATCGGTCGTTTCCAGTTTTGGCCGTGTTTTACGATTATTCCTCTGACCAAGGCACAGTCATTCTAGACAATGATGTATATGAACCGCTGTGGCAAGATGACAGTGTGGCCTCCCTGGGGTTGTTTGTTGAGCCGGGGGTTTCGGTAGACGCAACCGTGGACGCCATCAACCGAGATTTTCAATCTATTCAAAGCCTTTCAGTGTCATCCAACCGCAGTCTGCGCGAAGACTCGCTGATTATATTCGATCGCACCTTTGCCATTACCAATGCTCTACGACTTCTAGCCGTGGTGGTCGCTTTTATTGGTGTACTCAGCACCCTCATGAGCCTGCAATTAGAGCGGACCCGCGAACTAGGCATTCTGCGGGCCACAGGCATGACGCCTCGTCAATTGTCTGGCATGACGCTGTTGGAAACCGGACTCATGGGCACGATGGCCGGTGTGTTTGCCCTGCCGCTGGGCTTTGCCTTGGCATGGATTTTGATCTATGTCATCAACGTGCGATCGTTTGGTTGGACGCTGCAAATGGCATTGGAAGGGCGTTACTTTTGGCAGGCGTTGTTGGTGTCCATCATTGCGGCCCTGCTGGCTGGGCTTTATCCCGCCTTGCGACTAGGACGCATGAATATTTCCACGGCGGTGCGACAAGAATAACGAACCATCGAACTGAACGCAAGATGAATACTAAATCCACTGATCGATCGAGTCTTTGGCTCAAACAAGGCTTCACCCGACTGAGACAACTGGGGACGATCGTCACATTGGGGATCTGCCTGTTGCTGTTGTCCATTCCATCAGCAGCGTCCAGCACCACCCAACTGACCTGGTTGGATACGGCTCCACCTGATACGACTGGCTTTCTGAAAGCAACCGCCCCTCAAACCTGGCACTTTCCCGAAGATTTTGGTCCCCACCCAAGCTATCAAACCGAATGGTGGTACTATACGGGCAATCTTGAAACATCAGAAGGACGGCCGTTCGGCTTTCAGTTAACCTTCTTTCGCCAAGCGTTATTCCCAAACGCTGCCCAATCCACTTCTACGTCGCACTGGCGCAACAATCAAATCTATTCCGCGCATTTTACCATCAGCGATATCGCCCAACAGCAGTTTTACCCATTCGATCGGTTTAGCCGCAGTGGGATTGACTTAGCCGGAGCCACGGCCATTCCCTATCATGTTTGGTTAGAAGATTGGTCTGCCACCGAAATCGCACCTGGACAAGTGCAGCTACAGGCTCAAACCTCAGATGTAGCCTTAGATCTAATCGTTGAACAAACCTTGCCGCCTGTCTTACACGGCGATCGAGGCTTGAGCATCAAGGGACTGGAACCCGGCAATGCTTCCTACTATTATTCGTTGGTGCAACAACCCACAACTGGCACGATTACGATCAACGATCGGTCGTTTCAAGTCACAGGGCTGACCTGGAAAGACCACGAATATTCCACCAGTTCCCTGAGTCCAGGGACAGTGGGGTGGGATTGGTTCTCTATGCAATTTGACAATGGCTCAGCACTGATGCTGTACCTATTGCGTCATGAAGATGGTACGATCGAACCGACCTCAGCCGGAACATTCATCGCCGCTAATGGAGATTTGATCCCATTAACTCCACAAGACTGGCAAATTGATGTCTTAGATACCTGGAAAAGCGCCAAGAGCCAAGCTACCTATCCGGCTGCATGGACCATTCGCATTCCTAAAGTAGACCTAGTCCTGCAAGGTCAATCTATGATGGGCAATCAGGAATTGAATACCGCCACCGCCACCTACTGGGAAGGTGCCGTTGCCTTTGAGGGATTGCAACAGGGACGATCGCTGCACGGTCAGGGCTATGTCGAACTCACAGGCTATGCTGATCGACTCGATGCTATCCTATCGGCACGAACACCCACATAGCAAGCACGAAGGATAAAAACTGTAAAAGATGAGGAGGTAAGGGTAGACTGACTTGCCTACCCAGCGGCGCGCCAGTTTAACGAGTAGTGATTGCCTCATCACTCATCGCATGTCTAGATGAAGGGGTTGCGCCTTGAACCGCTAGCACAGGACAGGCGGCATGGTGCATGACATAGTTGCTGACACTGCCCATCAGCCACTCGTTCAGTCCAGAGTGGCCGCGACGACCCAACACAATTAAGTCTGCCTGCCAATCTTGTGCAACCTGACAAATCAACGGCCCTGGGTTGCCAATATTTTGAGTAAATTCGGTTGGTATGCCCAAGCTGGTTGCTTGAGTGGCTAACGATCGTAAACGCTCTAGCCCCCGTCGTTCAGCAGCTTCCCACTGTTCTCGGTATTGCTCTATGACTGCATCGGTAACGATCGGATAGTAATAAGGAATCAAGGTTGGAACCACCGGCCCTGCTTGTCCATTTGACGAAAGCACATGCAGCAGCAACAAGGCAGCCTTGCTCTGTTTAGCTAGATCTAGCGCTTCGTTAAATGCCTGTTCACTAATTGGCGAATCATCCACCGCAACAAGAATTCTTTGAAACATCGCTTTTCTCCTGCTGAATGGGTTTCTGTAGCGCTACTCCCCACTCATTTGATTATGAAAGAACAATCTGAGAAACTTGTGAAGAGACCGATCGCAGGCGATATCGTTAAAATCGGAGAAACTACGTCTTTCTTTCCCACCGTGCCTGAACAGACTCCACCCAACCCCAACATTGAACCGCTGACCCGTACCCAAATTTTGATTGCCATGGGTGCCACCGCAGTGGTTTTGCTCATTGCGGCGCGGTTATGGCTATTGTTTGATCCCTCTATTACTCTGCTGCCCTTATTGTGGTCGTTCCCAACGCTACTTTTAGGGCTGGGGCTGGGTGTGGCCATTAGTCTCGCCAGTTCTGCCATTTACCAAGTATGGCCGGCCTATCGCAAGAGCGCGGATTTTTATCTGCAACTCGTCATTAAACCACTGGCATTACCGGATTTGATTTGGTTGGGGCTGTTGCCCGGTATGAGCGAAGAACTGTTGTTTCGAGGGGTGATGCTGCCTGCCATTGGGCTAACTTGGTTTGGACTGGGAATTTCAAGTGTTTGTTTTGGAGTGCTGCATTTTAGTGGATCGCAACATTGGTCTTATGTAGTGTGGGCGACGGTCATCGGACTAGTGCTAGGAATCAGTGCTATGACAACCGGAAATCTATTGGTGCCCATTCTGGCACACATTACTACCAATCTGCTTTCCAGCTATATCTGGAAGTTCAGCAACTAAACAGTTTTAGGCTCTGCCTCGGTGTTCCTCAATGGCTAGGGGCCAATTCGTCGGATACATCCTTCTTCGATTGCCTCCCGCAAAATCGTTAACAATGTGCGATCGTAGTCAGAAAGATGGCGCTGAGTCTCCCACTGTTTGATTTGTAATTCTAGTCCTGGCGAAAGCTCGCCCAACTCCAACGCCGTTCGGATGCAGCATTCTAAGGAAGTAACGTTGGATTGAGAGGAACTCATTAACGAAGTGGAGACCATGTGGCAAGGAGGAAGAAATGGCGTAACGAGTACAGCTTCAGCGTGAAATTTGCCTATTCCTGAAAATAAATGAATTTTCGATTGACGGTGGTTATAGGCAATACAGCAATTGAAAGTACCCCCAGGTAAGACCCTTCAAGTAGAAGACAAGTAGGAGACCAGCACTCATGGGACTTGGAATTTTAGATCACGGTAAATGGATTCCTGAACGCGAGCAGGAAGATGACAAAGGGCGGTTTGTGCGACCGTCTACTACCTTTCGCAATTGGATTACGGCAGATGGATCAAGCGGATTCCAAGCAGAAGCCGATCGATATCACCTTTATGTATCGCTAGCGTGTCCTTGGGCCCATCGCACGCTGATTTTGCGGCAATTAAAAGGGTTAACAGATGCTATTTCTATTTCGATTGTTGATCCGGTTATCGATCAAAACAGTTGGGAGTTTTCGGATGCCCCCGGAGCGATTCCCGATTCAGTCAATCATGCCAACTATCTGTGGGAACTGTATGTGAAAGCTGAACCCGACTATACTGGGCGCGTCACTGTACCAATATTGTGGGATCGACAAACGAATTCGATTGTCAATAATGAATCTCGTGAAATCATCCGCATGTTCGATACCGAATTCACAGACATTGCTACTACCCATCTCGATCTCTATCCGTCAGTGTTGCAATCGCAAATCGATGACACGATCGATGCTATTTATCAACCTATTAATAACGGTGTGTATCGGGCGGGGTTTGCCACCACCCAAGATGCCTACGAAGAAGCCGTTACCGAATTGTTCGACGCGCTTGATCGCTGGGAAACGGTTCTGCAAAATCAACGCTATCTTTGTGGCGATCGCCTCACTGAAGCGGACGTTTGCATGTTTACAACCCTACTACGGTTTGATCCAGTATATTATCTTCACTTCAAATGCAACTTGCGCCGCATTGTAGACTATCCCAATCTCTGGGGCTACTTGCGCGATATTTACCAGTATCCGGGTATCCAGGAGACGTGTAACTTAGAACACATTAAATTGCACTATTACAAAAGCCACCCTAAAGTGAACCCAACCCGGTTAGTGCCCAAAGGTCCAATCCTTGATCTGGAGAGTGCCCATGGGCGCGATCGACAATTTGCTTGATTACAGATCGCATCACAGGTCGCCTGATCCTGCCTAGTTATTCGGCTGGCTATCGAGTTTGATTGGCAATATCAATGGAACTTTTTCCCTGAACCCCCATCAACTTATCGATCGCTTTGTTACGGAATTTGTAACTCTTGTGTCATCTTGTTTGCGATCACTTCTGGTAACAGTGTAATTGGGTAAAGTGGTAAAAGTGAAGAAAGTCTTAAGCGGAGGGTACCATGAGTCCGATAATGTTGCGGCAATTTTGGTCTCTGGTGGAGATGACACGGGCCAGTATTCCCCTGACGATGGATGATCCAAGCTTGGCACAGTGGCTTCTGCGTCGAGTACGTTCCGAACGATCGCTCAATAATGTTGAAGCAGACATTTTGACTGACTATATTCGGTCGCGATTGCCGTTGATTCGAGATTTAGCTCAAGATCAAGCCTGTTAGCGGTGTGCCTATCTTCCTACACCATTGAATCCTACTGGAATTTGGTATCTAGCTCGTTCCTCCATCATCTGGCGATCGCTACGCTTCAAACACTTAACTTTTGGCTCGTTTGGATGAGAAAGAGTTGTAAGCTGTGATACAAAAAGAAAACATAAACCAAGAGAAGGTTGAAAAGGTGAAAAGCGGTGTCGCAGAAAAAGCACGAGGCTTCAGACCTCGTTTCTAGATTCGGCATTCGATCCTGTCTCGAGAATGATTCACTTGGATGAGCGCCGCTGAGTAACTGCTTCCGTGGAGATGTACAGTGAACTCTGTACGTTTTTCAACCCCAATGAATGGTTGTTCTCAAGGTTTGTTTTCTCAGTGCAAGGAGTAAAGACAATAGCTATGCAAAAGAGGGGTTCTTTGTTGCTGGCAGTGGCACTTTCAGTAGTCACCATATCCGCCTGTAACTCGCCAACAGCATCTAATACAGCGGGTTCGGGGTCTGAAACGACAACCACAGCAACGACAGGTGGCGCTAGCCGCTTGGATACTGTCAAATCTCGAGGCACGCTTGTCTGTGGCGTTGAAGGCAGTATTCCAGGTTTCAGTTTTGTAGACTCTAGTGGGAACTACTCTGGGTTAGATGTCGATGTATGCAAAGCGGTTGCTGCTGCTGTCCTTGGCGATGCAGAAAAAGTAGAATATCGCAACTTGGACTCTACCGAGCGCTTTACAGCATTATCGGGTGGCGAAGTTGATATGTTATCTCGCAACACCACCTGGACAAGTAGCCGCGATGCCGCTGGTGGTAATGGATTAGAGTTTGCTCCGACTACCTTTTTTGATGGTCAGGGCATTATGGTACGGACAGATTCTGGAATTACAGATCTTGAAGGTTTCGAAGGCAAATCCATTTGTGTAGAAACCGGAACCACGACCGAATTAAACTTGGCGGACCGAATGCGTGAACTGGGTGTCACCTACAATGAAGTCAAGTTTCAAGATTCCGACGCCACCTATGCTGCGTATGCGGAAGGCCGATGCGAAGGCGTTACCTCAGACCGATCGCAATTGGCGGCTCGTCGTACGACGTTGCCCAATCCAGATGAGCATGTGCTGCTGGATGTTGTCATGTCGAAGGAGCCACTGGGCCCTGTCACCACCAACGGCGATTCTCAGTGGTACGATGCTGTCAAATGGGTGACGTTTGGCTTAATCCAGGCAGAAGAGTTTGGCATCACCCAGGCTAATGTGCAGCAGCAGCTTCAAAGTGAAAACCCAGAGATTCGGCGTTTTCTGGGGGTAGAGGGTGATTTGGGCACGCAGCTAGGGTTGCCGAACGATTTCATGGTTAAAGTCATCGAAGCGGTGGGCAACTACGGTGAAATCTATGAACGCAATGTCGGTGAAGGCTCGGAACTCAATTTAGAGCGTGGACAAAACCAACTCTGGACGGAGGGCGGGCTAATGTACTCACCTCCGTTCCGCTAAGCCCCGAAGGGCAGGTCGCGCTAGAGCATCTTCACCTGTAACGGCTGCTCATTGCTAATCAGGCCCTGCCAAAACCTGCCCTAGCAGGAGGCTTAATGTTCGTTCTCATCCTCACTATTTCCGAAGGGCTGCATCCTTCCTCTTTCATCCTTCATCCATACAACCAGAGATGACCCACGCTAGCGATCGTGAAAAAGTTCCCTTGTGGCGAGACGAACGGTTTTGGCGCATTGCCCTGCAAGTCATAGTTTTGGTCATTATCGTTGCCATCTTATCCCTACTGATCGGCAATATGAACCAAAGCCTACAGCAACAGGGGCGACAGTTTAATTTTTCCTTCCTGTTTAACACCGCTAGTTTTAACATTGGAGAGAGCATCATTCCCTACTCGCCCAACGATCGCTACTATTGGGCATTTGTGGTGGGGTTGGTTAACACCCTACGCTTGATCCTCGTTGGGTTTGTACTCACGACGATTGTTGGCGTCATTGCCGGCATTGCCAGCTTTTCGGACAACTGGCTGGTACGTAAAATTAGCCAAGTTTATGTAGAGTTGGTGCGCAACATTCCGCTGCTGCTGCAACTGTTCATGTGGTACTTCGGGGTGTTCTACAGCTTGTCGCGATCGGCCCAACCAGGAGCCAATCAGCCCCCAAACCAACTCCTCGGTGCTGTCTTCTTCACTCGACAGGGAATTGTGATTCCCTGGCCTGCCAATACGCCAATTTCGTGGATTTCCTTTGGACTCCTGATCCTGGCAGCGATCGTGGCGCTGTTGCTGTGGCGCTGGCGCATTCAGCTTATGGAAGAACAGGGCGTCTCCGGCAAGCCCCAGTTGATTGCCCTCGTCGTTTTGGGGATAGCGGCGCTGCTGCTGTTTGTCATAGGGCTGGGATGGCAATTTCCTCAATTAAATGAGTCCAACGCAATCACGGGCGGATTGCGGTTGTCGTTGGAGTACTCAGCCGTTCTGGCAGGACTGGTGTTCTACACCGGAGCCTTCATTGCTGAAATTGTACGGGCTGGGATTCAAGCCGTTTCTAGAGGTCAGTGGGAGGCAGCCAAAGCCCTAGGGTTGCAGCAAGGCTTACTAATGCGGCTCGTGGTGTTTCCGCAAGCGCTACGGGTGATTATTCCCTCCCTCAATAGCCAATACATGAACTTGGCCAAAAACTCTAGCTTGGCGTTGGCGATCGGCTATCCGGACATCTTTTCGTCGGCGGCTACGGCGCTAAACCAATCAGGGCGGGCTGTGGAAGTGATGCTGTTAATTGCGGCAACGTACTTGGTGATTAATCTCATCATTTCCGTCGTGATGAATACCCTGAATCGCGCGGTTCAACTCAAAGAACGCTAAGCCGTTTTTCCTGCCCCCCATGCGGTTTGTATCTTGCAGTGGTGTATCTGTCTCTAATGTCCTGCTTTAATGTTCCTGCGCCCTACTCCCATGACCACTACTCATCCTCCTTCTTCTGCCTCTCCTCCGCCTGTAGCTCAGATTGGGCCGGTTGCCTGGTTACGAAAAAACCTGTTCAGCGATTGGTTTAACAGCCTACTAACGATCGTCATCCTGCTGTTGTTGTTTAATACCCTAACCAGTTTTCTAGGTTGGGCAACGACGGTGGCACAGTGGCAAGTCATTCCGGCTAACTGGCCACTGTTCTTTGTGGGGCGGTTTCCAGCGGCGCAATACTGGCGTCTCTGGGTTGTATTGGCGCTCATTGCTAGCTTGGCTGGACTTAGTTGGGGCATTCTGGCACGCAATGCTGCAACCTTATTTACTCGTCCGGTGCTGGCGGCGATCGCCATTGCATCCCTGCTGGCGCTGCTGATGCCCACTCCCATCTTCTACCGGCTGCTGATGCTGGGTGTCATTGCCCTCTTGCTGATCGGGGCTTGGGTGGGACGCCGAGTTTCTCGCACCACACCGACCTTGGGCAAATGGATTCCACTGGTCTGGTTTCTCTCTTTCTTTGTGGTGCTGTGGCTGATGGCGGGTGGCTTTGGCTTGCCCGCCGTTTCAACCAGTTTATGGGGCGGGCTGCTGCTGACCATTTTTATGGCGGTGGTCAGCATTGTGCTTTGTTTTCCGTTGGGGGTGCTGCTGGCCTTGGGACGACAGAGTAGTTTGCCTGTGATCCGCTGGCTTTCGGTACTTTACATTGAGATCATTCGCGGCATTCCCCTGATTGCCATTCTGTTTATTGGACAGAATATGATCCCGCTGTTTTTGCCCCAAGGAGTGCGGCCGGATAACATCTTGCGGGCTATTATCGGGCTAACAATATTCAGCGCAGCATACTTGGCTGAAAATGTGCGGGGTGGACTGCAAGCTATTCCGCGCGGTCAAACTGAAGCGGCCAATGCCCTGGGATTGAACCCAATGTTGACTACGGGGCTGATTGTGCTGCCGCAAGCGCTAAAAATTTCGATTCCGGCGATCGTGGGCCAATTCATTAGCTTGCTGCAAGATACCACGCTATTAGCGATCGTGGGCATTATTGACTTGCTGGGCATTACTCGCGCTATTTTGGCTAACCCGCAGTTCATTGGGCGCTATTGGGAAGCCTACATTTTCATTGGTGCAATCTACTGGGTGCTGTGCTACGGCATGTCGCTAGGTAGTCGTAGGCTTGAAGAATCACTAAACACGGGTCACTAACAGAGCTAAGAAGCTATGATTTTTCCATCAGGTTGTGCGTTTAACTCTAGCCCTCCAACTTAGCACTGGCTGTATTTGAGACTTGGCTAGCTTGATACAACGCCTCGATCGGGGTTTACCTACAATCAACCCAATAGGGTTTGTGACTGGATTTTGCGGACTAATTTGTGGACTGATTTGTGGACTGATTTGTGGACTGACAGGGAGATAAGCGAATGACCCAATCTCAAACGGATGCTGACATTCTGGCTGCGGCTCAAACTGGCGCGGAAGACATGATTATTGCTGAGAACGTAGAAAAGTGGTATGACAACAACTTCCATGTGCTGCGGGGTGTAAGCCTGACGGTAAAAAAGGGCGAGGTTGTGGTCATTATGGGCCCTTCAGGGTCTGGTAAATCCACGTTCATTCGCACCTTTAATGCCCTAGAAGCCTATCAAAAAGGGCGTATCATCATCGACGGCATTCACCTATCGCACGATTTGAAGAATATTGAAACCATTCGGCGGGAGGTGGGGATGGTGTTTCAGCAGTTCAATCTGTTTCCCCACCTGTCAGTATTAAGCAATATTACCCTGGCTCCCATCTGGGTCCGCCGTTGGACTAAAGCCCGCGCCGAAGAAGTGGCGATGCAACTGCTGGAACGAGTTGGCATTCTGGAACAAGCGCACAAGTTTCCGGGTCAACTATCTGGCGGGCAACAGCAACGAGTAGCCATTGCCCGGGCATTGGCGATGCAACCCAAAATCATGCTGTTTGATGAACCAACCTCGGCACTTGACCCAGAAATGGTGCGGGAGGTATTAGATGTGATGCGATCGCTGGCCAAATCCGGCATGACGATGGTATGTGTTACCCACGAAGTAGGGTTTGCCCGCGAGGTAGCCGATCGGGTAGTGCTGATGGCCGACGGCGTGTTAGTGGAAGAAGGCACCCCGGAAGCATTCTTCAACACCCCCCAAGAGGAGCGTACCAAGAAGTTCTTGTCCCAAATCCTTTAGATAGGGTTTATCAGTTAGCGAATGAGGCAACCGCCTACAGTCAACGAATTCTTCGAGATCATTCTTCGAGATCTTAGTTGCCCTAAGCAGGTTGTAGCGTGTGCAGAATCTCTCGCAGCAGGTACTCACTAAACGGAGACGTATGCTTCCAGAGAATTTCCTTAGCACGAGGAGTCACGAGCAAGCCACCCACCGGTAAGCTGCTGAAGTCTTGTCCGGGAATACAACCTTGCCGAATGAGTTGCCGAGCCGCCGCAACCACCGTTCGCCGCCGTAACTCTGTATAGAATTCCGAATCGTAGTTGTGTAAAGCCCAGCGAAATGCATCTAAGTCGCTATCGGCAAGATGATGGAGCGCAGCGACTAGAATATTGTTCAAACTGTTGCGATCGAGGCGCAGGTTGGCTTCTTCCTTGAAGGACTGAATCACTTGTGGATCTTGAGTTTTGAGGATGCTGACAGCCCAGTTTAGATAAAGTTCAAAATCTGCGATATTGATGTTATCCATAGGAAAGTTTAGAAACGCTGTACAAACTCACTACAACTTGTTGCTAAAGCGTGACAAAAGGCGATCGCCCCACACATTGACTCGATCTGAGACTCAATCTGACCGATAAACCGATAAGCAGTTCTGCTCTATCCACTCGCCTTAACCAATCCACCCCGCTGGCTGCTGAAGGCAACGCACCCACATGAAACCTCACTTGACAACAACTCCATTGACAACAATCACTTAGCAGCATGGTTGTTATCTGGCTTTTCTGAGGCAAACTTCAATCCCTAGATGGTGTTACTAGCAGGCAACTATTGACTTTCAGGAACCAAGGATACAATCTTATCGTTGTCCAATCACTGCCCAACGATTGGGGCTATTTCGACCTTCACTTAATTTTTGTTTCGATCGAGGATGTGCCCCTGTTGCCCTTATCGACAGCGGTACTCGACAAATTTCTACCGGTTGACAAAATAGCGACGCAACCCAGTACAGACACACCAAACTTGTGATGGTTATTACCTATATCATGGCAGATACTTTGTCCTGTATCAAATTCTAGAGAATAACAGCCCGTTCCGGTATGCAGTAAATCTCTCTACTGCTATTTCTACGCTAGATGAAGAAAGTGTAAGTTGCGTGAAGATGATAGATTTTTATAATATTTATTCCTGATGCGAGGCAGATGCCGGCGATCGTCTTCGTTGTCAATAGCGGACAACAGCGAAGAAGCTTCCCGATCGATCACCCTGCTTGTCGGTGTGACCCTTGATAGATGTGGAGATAGCTGCGCGTGGTTCACTGTTGCAGCGTTTGAATCAACTCGTCCAGATCATGAGGGCACGAGCTAAATCCGCCAAAACCGAGCGCTCCAGGAGGTTTCGATTAATTATACATCCAGGGTTGGAAGTTCCTCCGCATCAGGAGATGGGTTAAGATTTTCTTGGAGAATGTTGAGCACCACTTGCGGATCAGTGGCTTGCTTCATCATCTCCGCTTCCCAATCATGGCGATCGTGCAAATTCGGCAGATCCACCCGCAGTTCTTCCAACAGTCCAATAATTTTGGCGGTTTTTTGCTCAGTGAGAAGATTAATTTGCAGCATCAAATGCGATCGTTGTTCAGCCAGTTTTTCTTGGCGCGATTGGCGCACCAGCACACCTGTGGCGATTAATAGAGCCGCTGTATCCAGAAATTGATCTTGAACCCTATATTTAGGGAGATTGAACGGCAAGGTTAGATCGCCGGTCGTTTGACTCCAGATGATCCAGACAGTAAAGAATAACAGTTGAGCATACAAAAAATAAGACGTACCAAAAACGGCAGCAATTTTGGTTAAGAGTTGCTCATGCCAAGGCTCACATTGCTCTTGTTTCGCTTGAAACCCCAGCACCGTTTCAATGTTGTCAATGACCTGTTGCGGCAACGGATATTTTTCACCTCGGATATACACTGATCCAGAATACATTTGAGTGTCCCTAGACGGTGGATGAGAGCGATCGCTCATTGGCATTCAATCCTTTGTTCTGTTGTTATTTTGAATGATTTCAAAAACTATCGTAGGATAGGCAACCGCAGAATCCAAACACAAGTCTAGATGGATAGAGATCCATAGAGAGTCCACAGGTAGACACCATCAGCGATCAGAGGTGGGATGACAGCACTCTATGCTCAACTTGGTTGATTTGTTGAACGTCTGAGTATTTAGAGATATTTAGGGCTGGGCAGCAACCAGTTTAACTAACGGAACGGTCGGTGGTTCAACCGGAACCAGTTGCAGCGTTCCCGTTGCTTGAAGAGATTGCTTCAAGGACTCGGTGGGGTAATACAAAAACCGATCGCCTGGTTGCCAACGGAGGGGGACAGCCGGATCAATTACCAACTGAAACCAAATCAAGCGATCGCGGCGAGCGACCTCACGGCTGAGGGAAATTACATTGCCAAGGGTATCAGGAGCCAGACTGCTGACAATCACAGGCTGGTCAAACTGGCTAAGAAAGTCCGCCACAGTGGGATTGTAGTAACTGACGCCTTTGCTCCACCAAGCGGTTGCTTGCCAGCTTGCTGCACAGGAGATAATCCCCACCGTCAGCAGCAGGGTCAAAAGTCCGTATCCCCACCGCTGACGCCTTACGGATGGATGCTGTATCCAGCCAGCCAACAGATATGCCACCGCCAGCAACACGCCAATTAAACTGGGCACAAAATAGCGGGTGTTTAACGATCGCTGTCCACCCACAAGGATATCTGGAAGGATCAGGGACAACGCAGGTAGCACGACTAATAAGACAACCATCAACCAAACGCGACGAGGGGTTTGACGACACAGCCTCCCCAAAGATAGGGCTATCAGCGCCAATACCAGCGGCGGTACAAGGTAGGTGTAGGGGTGATCGAGGGGCAGTCCTAGATCGATAAACGTACTGCTGAAATGCAATCCCCACAGTTTAGCGAGTACTGACAGCGGCGGAGATTGGGTTGTCCACGCAGTTTTAGACTGTAAAACGTCCCAGTTGCGTATCATGATCCTCAGCCAGGGCAGAAAAGCAAGTCCCCCAGCAACCAGCGCCGCTGCAAATCGTCGAATTGATCGCCACGAGAACGGCCGCGTTGCCAACACCACCAGCCCATGACAGGCGAACACGAACACCGATAGCAAGAACGTGTAGAGATTTAACGCGACGGTTATCGCATAGATCAGCCAACTGGTACGGGTTTGCAAGCGCAACGATCGCAGTAGGGCTGCCGAGGACAGAATAGTTACCAACGTCCACAAGCTTGACTGCCGCGCTTCTTGAGCATAGAGCACATGAAACGGAGAGACTGCCCAGAGCAGTATGACAAGGGTGCTTACCCACAATGCCTGTCTCGAACCCTGAGGAGACTGATAGGAACGATCAAACAACTCTTGGCTGAACCAGTAGAGAGCGGGCAGGGTGAGCAAGCTCAAAACCACCGATAAGCTGCGCACAGCGGCTACTCCACTGCCAAACCATTCCATCCACAGCCGCACAGCCAAGTAATACAGCGGTGGATGTTCAGGATTGCTAGTTAGGGCTTGCCAAGTCTCGCTCCAACCGTGTGTATCACTGAGTTGTTGATATTGTAACAATGTCTCTGAGGTAATAGGATCACCCGAAAACACTTGAGGAATAATTGCTTCTGCAGTGTATCCAGATGCCCGCACGGAGGTAAACACCTCATCATGCCAGTATACTTTTTGATCTAAATGCGTCACTCGAAAGTACACACCGAGTATTAAAACTGTAATAAATAGAATAATTAATTGAAATGGTAATGAAAAATAGAATGATTTTGTTTTCGCACTCATGATGAATTTTGGATGGTTTATCACTGGACAACAAGCAGGACAGAAAATAGACTTGCTATGATGAATCAATGTTGTCTATTAAGTTCTGGTAAGTTCCAGTTGCTTCGCTGATCGTAAGTTGGGCAGTTTATGTAAGTCAGTTTATGAGAAAATTTTCGACTGCTGACAGATCTAACTCCGCCTTGCCACCCCAATCAGGCAATTTTCTGAAACGATCGTCCGTCGGCTTGACAATCGGGGGAATTGGGTTGATTTTAGTGGCGACTCTGTTTCCATTCAATTTTTCCCCACCCCAACTTGCACCGATTGAGGCATTCGCCTACTTTAATCGCTCTGGCAATTTAATTGACCAAATTGGCAATATTGGATTGTTCGTACCGTTTGGATACGGCATCACTGGACTGATTCGGCAGCAAGGACGTTCGCGTTGGGTCGCCTTCATCATTGCAGCCATTCTCAGCACCAGCCTGTCCATGTTGGTGGAACTGTTACAGTTCTTTTTGCCCAAACGCACTCCCACTGTGACCGACCTTATTGCTAATAGTTTAGGGGGCAGCACAGGTGCTACTTTGTGGTTTACGGCGGAAAAAGCAGTCGATCGAGTTCCAAATCTGCTAGGTTGCCTCCGCACCAAGCTAGCGTTGAAAATTTTGTCTGTGGCATTTCTGGGATATGTGCTGTTGACAGCAGGTCTCGCCATGATGCTGCAATCGCAAACGCATCTGAACAACTGGGATGATTCGTTTCCACTGGTACTGGGAAATGAAACCACAGGCGATCGACCTTGGCAAGGGCAACTGGCAGCTATCTCACTCTATGATGCCGCACTTTCAGAAACAGAGGTGGCGGCGCTGCTCTCAAACCATGCCTTATTTACTTCTCCCCTCGTGTCCTATCAGTTAAAAGCACCCGGGATCTATACTGATCAAACTGGGAAATTTCCGGATCTATTTTGGAGTGCCAATGCTGTCAGCTTTCCCCCACCGGGAGCATTCGCCACTCTCATTCGATCGATTCAACAGTCATCACAATTGACGCTGTTGGCTATCGTAGCCACTCATCACGCCTCCCAAACTGGGCCGGCTCGAATCATTTCGATCTCGAACGGAACGCTGTTGCGTAATTTGACCCTAGGGCAGCAAGGTCACGATTTGGCGATTCGGCTGCGAACTCCTATTACAGGCGAGAATGCTAAATATCCGGAACTACTTGTTCCTAATTTTTTTCTCGATCAAGTTCCTCATCGTGTTGTAATGACCTATCGCTATTCTCGATTAGTTTGCTACATCGATCGAGTGCAGAAAGCTTATTCAATTGATCTCAGCCCTGAAGTGATTTTCTTTCGCTATCTGTTACCTTTTAGCGAGTGGAGTGTTCGCTTAAGTCCTGCTGAACTTTGGGCATATAAAATTTCTTATTACAGTTTAATTTTTATACCATTAGGTATTCTCTTGGGTTTAATCGCTATCGTCTCAGCACGCACCTTTACAATTTACAGCGGGCTAGGTCTTGGCGGCATTGCTCTCCCTACCTTACTGCTAGAGTTTGTCTGGTCAAGTAGTGCACATCGCAGTTTCAGTGTTGTGAACTTGGGGTTGGCGATCGGATTGTTGGCTGTAACCGCATTGATTACAGTACGGTTATTACAACGGGTTATCTTACTTTCCGCTTCCCAACCAACTAATCGTCGGAATAACGCTTAACTGTTGGGGCAAATGGATGGGCCAGGACAGCCCGCAAACTGCCCTGACTGAGGTTGGTTTTATGGTTAATGGAGAACGAGCTGTGGCACGGCTGTTGTTTCCCCTAGCGCCGCGGCACGAGTTGCATCAATCGCCATAAACTGCCGAATTTGTCCCTCGGTGATCGCTCGCATATTCGCACCAGCTTGGTAGGCTTTCGTCCAAATCACAATCCACTGTAATGTGGTGTGTAAATCAAGCTGAGGACGCCAACCAAGCCGTGTTTGGGCCTTGGAACAGTCCAGTTTCAGGAAGGTGTTCTCATGGACGTGCGTGGTGCACGCATCGCGTTGCCATCTAGCTCCATTCCCCCACAATTGATACAGCCGATCAGCAATCCAGCCAACCGTTTCCACGCCGTTGTCGTTGGGTCCAAAGTTCCAGGCTTCAGCATAGGCAATTCCTTCGTTGTATAATCGCTCTGCCACCATGAGATAGCCATTCAGCGGTTCCAGTACATGCTGCCACGGGCGGGTTGCTTGGGGATGACGAATTTGCACTGGCTCATCGCGCATCAATGCTTTGAGAATATCGGGCACAAGGCGATCGGCCGCCCAATCGCCACCGCCAATGACATTACCAGCGCGGGTCGTTGCCAACGCGACCCCATGTTCTTCATAGCGTTTGGGATTAAAAAAGGAATTGCGGTAGGCGGCTACCACCATCTCGGCACAAGCTTTACTGCTGCTGTAGGGATCATAACCTCCCAACGCATCGTCTTCACGATAGCCCCATGGCCATTCGCGGTTTTCATAGCATTTGTCTGTGGTGATATCGACCACTGCCCGCACGCTTGTCACCTGGCGCACCGCTTCCAGCAGATGGGCTGTACCCAGTACATTAACAGAATAAGTTTCGATCGGGTTTTCGTAGGAACGCCGCACCAACGGTTGAGCCGCCATATGAATGACAATTTCTGGTTGAGCCGCCCTCAACGCTTGCTGTAAATGCGCCATATCCAAAATATCGCCCACGATCGAGGTCATTCCCTGTGCTACTCGCGCCAGTTCAAACAAACTGGGATTGGTTGGTGGTTCTAGGGCAAACCCTGTCACCTCTGCCCCTAGCATCTGTAGCCACAGCGATAGCCAACTGCCTTTGAAGCCAGTATGACCCGTGATAAAGACTTGCTTACCTTGCCAAAAATTATGATTTAACATCCGCTTTCTCCAGCACAATGGCGTATCACAATGCAACAATTTCGGCACCAACACCCATACCATTCAGCATCTTCTGAATCTCAGCACAATAAATTGCATTCATGACAATAATTTGATCGGGTTGGTAGACTTTGAGGAATTCCGGTGATTTAATTTCTTTACCGACACCTGGAATAAATTTGCCATGACGATGGGGATTAATATCGACCACATATTGAACTTGGTCAGCCATGCCCAACGTTGTCAAAAATGCCACACATTTAGATCCTGATCCCCAGATAACAACGCGCTTTCCTTGATCTTGTAAGGTTACCAGGTGTTGTTTCCAGTGGAATAGCTTGGTTTCGATCGCCGCTGCAAAATACTGCACATCGGCGGCGGTTTGTTCTAGGGCTTCTTCTAGCGGCAAAATTCGATCGGAAGAATGTGTCACTGGCCGAGCTTCGATCATCAAATATTGTTGACCATAGGCTAAATAAAGATCGAGAATTTCAAACCCACAGGAACGGAATAACCGCGCCAGCGATCCGGGGGTGAAATAAGAGCAATGTTCATAGTAAATATCTTCAAACGCCAGATCATGCAACACGCGAAGGGTATCAGGAATTTCAAAGAAAACCACCGTATTTAGCCGATCGCCAATCGATCGCCGCACAGTGCTTAAAAATTCAGCAGTCGGTTGAATATGCTCTAGCGTATGGCGACAGCAAATAAAGTCACCTACATACTTGGCATGATGATCGCCATAATAATCTTGAATGAACGTGACGCGATTGGCAGCAGCACTCTTCACCCGTCCTGGAACCACACTCGGATCAATCCCGACACCTCGATTATTGCCTAACTCGCACAGCAGCAGCAGAAAATCACCTTTACTACAGCCAATCTCCACGATGTCTTTCTCGTAGAGATCGTATTTCTCGATGAGGCGATTAGCAAGATCGATCGCAAATTGATTGAATGTTGGTGAAAAACTTTGCTGATCCTCATAATTGGGCGCATAGGCCGACCACTTGGCATCAAAAGCGATGTTAGTAATGAAGCCACAGTGTTCACAATGCCCTAAGACAACATCACCGCGGGGAAAATCTAAAGCTTCCAATTGGGTATTAGGCATCAAGCAGCTATGTACAGGTACATTCCGAACCTCGTAAAAAACTGATAATTCACCATGTCCACAGTTTGGACAAGTTTTATGTACCTTTGTAGTTCGAGTCACAGCATGAGCAGGTTCAAAAGATGGTTGCACTAACATAATAAACTCCAGAAAATTGTGGAAGCTATGGCTGTCCGTTTAATGACGAACTTTATGAAAGATTAGGAAACGCAAGGGGCTTTTAGCCGTAGAATGCACCCCTTGCGAATTCGATCGCACGACTCCTCAGAGGTAATCTATCCTGGTCTCTCGAATCAAGGCATTCACAGGAATCTTCTCAGTTGGAGCCATCCGACAAACTTGAGCTAGGCAGCGGAAGAAGAGGCAGGTACGAAGAGGTCAGACGACATGAATTCCGGTTGGTCAAGTTCTGGTTGAAACAGTAATCCTTCTTCTGTTCCTGGGTTATCCTCGTATAGTGCTAATATATCAGCCGAGATGCGGGAAAAATCAGTTCCTCGCATGAAATCTCTTAAAGACGTTCCTTGTGGTGCAGAATCGAGATTGGGTGCACCTCGCCGATGAATCACATCTTCAATATCTACAGTTCTAAAGTCAATGCTGTAGCGAGTCAAACCAGAGGTATTTGGAACGGTGGAGTGAAGCTGTGCGCCAGAAAATAGAATGACTCCTCCTGCTTCACAAACGACTCTCACCTGAGGTTCCAACTCAATCACTTCAGTGGCATGGGGTTGTTTCCGAGTGTCTTTTCTAATGTGCTGTGCTGCGTGCTTACGACCGTTGCTATTCCATTCATAGTAGCTGAAGCTGCTTGATTCATTTTTCACCGATCGATTCCAGTAACGAGGATGAAACGCTAATGAACTTTCAGATTCAAACTCATAGATTGGCAGCCACCAGTTGAGTTGGCACATCGGGGCTGAGTACCACGTATCGCGATGGGGATGAAATGCATAGCCGACACCGCTGGTTAAATACCCATCTGAGGTAGTCATACGCAGGCGTGGTACATCCAGATAGGTCATGTGTAAATCACAGGCAAATTCCTCAAGAATCTCGCGGATCAGGTGCTTGGTTTTGGGGTGGTGAATGAACTGAGGTTTCAGTGGAGCCACGATCGCGACATACTGTTCAACCGGCAAATGATACTGAGCCATTTTGGGATCAAGTCCCCTAAAGGCAGCCTCAATCATCTCACGGGCAAATTCGCAAAGGGCAATTGTGCTGGGACGAGGTGTAAACACAAACACCTGACCTTGGTAGAGTCGCTCACGCCTCACTCGATCGCTGACCACTGCATCGACGTAGACTGTATTCAATTTACTTTCTCCTTGGGTTTAAAGAGTCCATCAACAGATCACGGTGGAGTCGGTACGCTACGAGAACCTGCTCTAGCAATAGAACCGCGTCGAATTGCCAGTAGGTTCTGCAACCAAGATTGCAGCCGTGCCAAGACTTTGACCATGTTGTTTTCCATACT
Organism: Thermocoleostomius sinensis A174; assembly: GCF_026802175.1. NCBI lineage: Bacteria > Bacillati > Cyanobacteriota > Cyanophyceae > Oculatellales > Oculatellaceae > Thermocoleostomius > Thermocoleostomius sinensis. Next base: position 2,679,569 of record NZ_CP113797.1, read on the forward strand.
GTTTGCAACCGGAAGACAGCCGTGACGCCTTGGACGCCAAAGCTGGCTAATCTCGTTCAATTGGGAACGAGCTAAACAATAGGACTGTTTTAGTTCAAGAATCATCAGAGTTTCCTCATGATCGAGTTTGACAGTAATTAAAACTCGACAACAATGGTCGATCGCAAATAAATCGATTCACAACCAAGTAGAAAAGTTTCATGGAGCTAAGCAACTCGTGAAATAATTGCTTAGACTACAGTAGGAACAGGAATTGGAACAATGAATTTACCACCTTGCTGATGATATTGACGCTGTTGCTGCATAATCTCATCGGCAAAGTTCCAAGCCAAAATCAATACATAATCCGGCTTATCTTCGAGCAGCTTTGAAGGAGGAAAAATTGGCAGATGATTGCCACCCATATAACGCCCGTGCTTGAATCGATTCAGATCTACTACATAATCCACCAAGGTTTGATCGATCCCTACATAGGACAACATTGTCGTGGCTTTGGCAGCGGCTCCATAGGCAGCAATGCGCTTACCTTCCTGCTTCAAGCCAGATAGCTGCTTACGCAATGTCTGTTTGATGCTCGACACCCGATCGGCAAACTGGTGATAGAATTCAACCCGATCAACACCCCGATCGCGTTCTTGCTGAAGTAGCGTTTTTACTGAATCTCCAACCGCTTCATGAGGTTCAACAAACAAGCGTAGCGAGCCGCCATGAATAGCAATGCGCTCAATGTGATTTAAGAACAACGAATGGCGACGGAATAACTTGTCTAAGGCGGTGACAGAGAAATAGCAAAGATGCTGGTGATAGATCGTATCAAACTCACAGTGATCAACGAGATCCACCACATAGGGAGCTTCAATGATCGCGACCCCCGCCTTCTTCAGCAAGATGTGAATACCTTCCACAAACCCATTTAGATCAGGAACGTGAGCCAAAACATTATTAGCGAGAAACACATCGGCTTGCTTGCCTTCCGATCGCAGTTGTGCCGCTAGATCTTGTCCAAAGAAAGTGCACAAGGTGGGAATGCCCGCTGATTGGGCGGCTTCTGCGGGGCCTTGGGCCGGATCAATGCCGAGGACGGGAATTCCCTGCTCGACAAAGTTCTTCAGCATATAGCCATCATTGCTAGCCGCTTCAATCACCAAACTATGGCTGTTTAACGATCGCGATTGCATAATTGCTTGGGCACTGTCGCTAAAGTGCTTCAACAGCGACGGAGACACCGACGAGAAATAGGGGTAGTTGCGACAGAACAAGATTTCTGGTGGCACAACCTCAGTAATTTGCACTAGCCCACAATCTGGGCAGAACGCCAAATCAAGCGGCGCAAAGATCTCGTTAGACTCCAGTTGCTCGTGGGTTAGCAATGCATCCGCTAACGGTGTTTGACCAAACGACAACACTAGTTCAAGCTCAGAACTTCCGCAGGAATGACAAGTTGGTTTGGAACCATTTTCGAAATCATTCATTGTGGACAATCAGGAAATAAAGGACGAAGAAAACAAGGCGAAGAAAAGAGAGAAGAACGAAGGATGAGGTTAAAGGTTAAAAGTTAAAGGTAATTCCGGACTCCTAACCCCCAACCCCTGCTTCCTCAACCAACAGCCGAAACTGCCAAAGACTTCACGCGCCAACGCAAGGTTGAATCTAGGCGTTCTGTATCTAGTAGGTTTTGCAGGTGCGCAATACGTTTGTATCGAGTGCCTTCAAAGTCCTCCAGAATTACTCCCACTTGTTGGTAGGCGGTGTAAAGTTCTTCAACCCCACGACGGGCATTCCATTCGGGTTTAAATTCGGGCAAAACTTCCTGAATTTTGCTGCAATTGACGCGATAGCAGCGCTTATCAGGCCCGGCACCTTTTGCGTACTCAATCCGGCAGTTGGGAACGATCGCTTGAACAATTTCGGCAAGTTCACGAATCCGATAATTATCGTCATTACGACCGACGTTAAAGGCTTGATTGTGAATTACTTCACGCGGTGCATGAAGAACAGCGATGAACGCTCGGCAGATATCAGCAATGTGAACGATCGGACGCCAAGGAGTGCCATCACTTTTGAGGTAAATTAACCCCGTAGTGTAGGCCCAGGCCACCAGGTTATTTAGCACCAAATCAAACCTTAACCGAGGCGACACGCCATAGGCGGTAGCACTCCGCAGAAACGTGGGGCTGAAGTCATCATCTGCCAACTTACTGACATCTTGCTCGGTGAGCACCTTCGACAGACCGTAGGGCGTTACCGGATTAAACGCTGACTCTTCCGTCAACCAATCATCACCACCCGCCCCATAATTGCTACACGAAGACGAAAAGATAAACCGAGAAATGCCCGCTGCTTTGGCGAGTTTTGCTAGACGTACTGAGGCTAGATGGTTGATCTCATAGGTGAGTTCAGGATTGAGATCACCTAGTGGGTCATTGGACAGCCCAGCCAGATGAAGCACCGCATCAAATCCATCTAAATCCGCAATTTCCACGTCCCGTACATCTTTTTTCAGGTCAGGAATGGGACAAATACCGCTGCCAAACGTGCTGCTTGCATACAGATCACTGTCTAGCCCAACAACCTCATGCCCCTGCGCCAACAGCATGGGCACCATTACGGTTCCGATATAGCCCTTGTGGCCGGTTAATAATACTCGCATCGTGTTCCTCCCATGTTTTCCAAGGCGCATTACCACTTTGCCAGAGCGATTCCAGCAGGCGCTTATCACGCAGCGTGTCCATACATTGCCAGAAAGACGTATGGCGATAGGCCATCAACTGCCCGTCCTTAGCTAGTTGTTCCAGTGGTTCTTTTTCCCACTGGGTCTCGTCTCCGGCAATGTAGTTAAAGATTTCCGGTTCTAGAACAAAGAACGCCCCATTGATCCAACCTTCTCGCGTTTGGGGCTTTTCCGAGAATTCAACGATTTGATCGGACTCTAAATTCAAATGACCGAAACGAGCAGGGGGGCGCACAGCCGTTAAGGTGGCCAGTTTGCCATGCGATCGATGGAATGCTAGCAAATCATAGAGATTCACATCGGAGACCCCATCTCCCCAGGTCAACATAAAGGTTTGATTGCCAATATAGGGAGCCAATCGCTTGATGCGGCCGCCCGTATTGGTGTTGGCTCCGGTATCAATTAAATCAACTATCCAATCCAGAGCATAGCCGTCATGGGTTCTCACTTCGCCATTTCTCAGTTGCACAGTGAGATTACTGTTGAGCGAACAGTATTCCACCATATATTTCTTGATCACTTCTCCTTTGTAGCCAAGCGCGATCGCAAAATCATTAAAGCCATAGTGGGCATAATGCATCATAATATGCCACAGGATGGGACGCCCTTCAATTTCTACCATCGGCTTGGGCTTTAATTCCGTTTCTTCTGCCAGTCGTGAACCTAATCCACCTGCTAGAATTGCGACTTTCATAACAAAACTCCGTTGTCCAATGGTTACAACTCCACGTTAGGATTTCAATACGACGTTTGAAGATCTTGACGTTAGAGTTTGGTATTAAGCATGGATGCGATTGAATGGATGCGATTGAACTGTCACGAGCGGACTGAGTTAATTTTGCTCTAAATCCTTGACTAGAGAGATCGCATTTACATGAATTACTTTTGACACAGAAGAACTAGCCTATATCCACGAGATCAAAAATGATCAATGATACGTTTACTCACACCACACAATTGAACGAGAAGCTGGATTAAGGTTATCCAGTCAGGCAAGGTTATCCAGTCAGAATTGTGGTTAAAACAAGCAATATTACTCAAAAAACGCAAAACTTGAGTTCAATGAATCCAAGCAATTTTATACTTCTACCATCAACAAGATTGATTCAGGTCAGACGATCGTCACGATCGCTTCCTAACGCGGTAAGTCACTTTCGTAGTTTCAACGTTGTGCTTCAAACTCAATCGTACAGCAGAGGTGAGTGAGTAATGTACTGACGTTAAAACGTTCAAGCAACTTGTTTTTAGAGCGAACATTGAAAAGGCACTGATCCCATAGCTTCACAAGCTTTAAACCTAGGAGATACCCACTCATTTCCAATGCCGATTTTGTCTATTAATTGGTCTACTGAAAAATGGGCAACGCTGATTCCTACAACGCTGATTACAATAGACGAAAACCATTGAGGTTGATTTTCAAACCAAACGCAAAAAATAAACTAGACGACAAACTTGAATAAACCCTAAGCTCTTTAGCCTTTACAGGGACAAAACTTAAAACTCAACTAGAAACTCAACTAGACAGCCTCTCTGTATCGCGACTCAAGTGAACGAGATCTTTAAGAATGTGCCGAGGTGGAACTCCGATGAAACACATATTTACAGCAAATCCATAGAGAACAATGACAGACTTGAGCCAACTTCACCTAAACTTTATAAAAGGGAAATACCTTGTGAAGCTAGGGTAAACTACTTGGATAGCGGCATCCACCGTAATTTTAGGAAGCAAATGAAGTTATATTAAATCCTATGTTTACTTCCATAAAAACCGAATAAGGTTTAAACAATTCAGGTATACCTAAGATAGCTATCCTGATATGGTTTGGGTGAGTTTAGGTATTTAGAAGAACTTCTTCGATAGCAGAGGCGAAGAATTCTTTGGTGGAACTTGTTTTCACGTTCAATCCTAAACCGTGACCTATCCAGGGAGATGCCGTAGTCCCCTGATTCGATGTTTGCTGAGTAGACGATCGTTTGAATTGAATAACGCTCCAATCAAATATCTCTTCAACTGAATAGCTGACGAACTGAATATTTCTTCAATTGAATAGTGCCTATTAACGTTATCAGCTTTTATGGGTCAATGCATCCCAATACAAGTATTGGCTATGCCTGAACAGGCATACTTAGCCTAGTTATTGGGTTTCTCTAAGTTACCTTTAATAGTCTAGTCAATCGTTTGCTCAGTGCAACTTATCGTTAACTTGGTGCAACCATTGCCGATCGATTTTCGTACTGATTGTTGAACCTTTTGCTGGCTAGTGACGTTCAATTATCAAAATTGATTGCTTGACCAAGATCAATGGTCGGTGTTTGTAGAACTAGTTGAATCTTTGGTTGTGTGTCATGCGTCAACCCGTGCTGACAATTTTTTATCAATTTAATCCCTGGCATTCAACGATCGGCGGGATTCAAACCGTGATTCGATCGTTTATTAAATATGCCCCTAGTGATTGGACAGTGCGCCTGGTGGGAACAGCACACACGTCCGTTGACCCTACCGGACAGTGGCAAGACGCGGAACTAGCAGGACGCCCAATTCAGTTCATGCCGTTAATTTATATATCCAATGACAACATTCGTCAACGAATTCCGACAACTGTTAAATATACGTTGGCGCTGCTAAAACACCGCTTTGTCTCAGACTTTCTGCATTTTCATCGACTGGAGCCGTCTTTGGCTGCATTTGGCTGGACAGGAGACAAAACGCTATTTATCCATAACGATATTCATCAACAGATGGCAGTGGCTCAGAAGCAATCAGATAGTACGTCCATTCTGTGGCAGCATCTTCCAGCCGCTTATTTTGCACTAGAGCGATTACTTGTCCATCAGTTTAACCAAATTCTCTCCTGTAATTCTCAGTCAGCGAGCTTCTATCAACAACAATATCCAGCGATCGCCAACAAAGTAGCCCTCATTAAAAACACAGTAGATGGTGATATTTTCTATCCGTTATCTGCACCAGAGCGGGAAGCCAAGCGAATTCAATTGACAAAACAATTCAATTTGCATCCAGAAACCCACTTTATTTTGTTTGCGGGTCGGCTGCATCCCCAAAAAGATCCGATTTTGCTACTGCAATCGATTGCGGCCTTAGAGCATCCGCATGTTCATCTTTTAGTAGCAGGAGATGGCGAACTGACTACTGTGATGCAAGCAGAAATTGCTCGACTACAGCTAACGCCTCGAGTGACTTTACTGGGAGCACTTTCACAAGCAGACTTGGCTAATTTACATCGCCTATCTAGTGTATTGGTACTCACTAGCATCCATGAAGGCTTACCGTTAGTAGCGCTCGAAGCCCTAGCATGTGGTACTCCTGTGGTGACAACCCCCTGTGGCGAAACTCCCCATCTTCTGACCGCCGAAAGCGGTATTGTTTGCGACGATCGCGCTCCTCAAACCATTGCTGCTGCCATTCAACAAGTTTTGCTAAATCCTGATATCTATTCTGTTCAATCTTGCCTTCGAGCCGCTCAGCCCTATAGCGCTCGGACTGTCATCAGCCATCTGTACGACGACATGCTGTCGCGTTGGCAACCCTAAAAGCTTCGTTTGCTTCCTCTAGATAATTGCCCCCGTGCGAAGGAGCATCGCCATGAAAATTGCTGTCATTGGTGCGAAAGGTTTACCTCCAACTCAAGGAGGCATTGAGCATTACTGTGCTGAGATTTATCCTCGAATGATTGCCCAAGGTCATTCCGTTGATTTATTTGCTCGATCGTCTTGTATTTCCCTCTCTCCATTTGACTATTACGATTTTGAGGGTATCCGCGTGATCTCCTTGCCCTGCCCCGGTAAAAAAGGACTGGATGCCATGTCAAGTTCGGTGCTGGGCGCATTGTTTTCGCTGGGGGCTGGTTATGACATCATTCATTTCCATGCCCTTGGCCCCGCTTTGTTCACTTGGTTATCTCGCATTTCTTGCTCTGCCAAAATTGTGGTAACGTGCCACGGATTAGACTGGAAGCGGGACAAATGGGGAAAATTATCGAGTCGGTTAATTCGCTGGGGGGAACAGGCTGCCGTCAACTTTGCCGATGAGTTGATTGTGGTATCTGAAGAACTGCGATCGTATTTTCAGAAAACTTACGATCGGCAGACGCTCTACATTCCTACGGCTCCTGCTAGGTATGCCGCCTCTGATCCAACGTTTGCGTTCGGCTCGTCGCTACAGTTGCAGCCAAGGCGCTACATTCTGTTTTTAGGGCGATTGGTTCCCGAAAAGTGTCCGAATTTACTGCTCAAAGCCTTCCAAAGCCTGCGGTTAGAAGATTGGAAGTTAGTTTTTGTGGGAGGTAATAGCGATACACCTGCCTTCAAAGCCAAATTAATTCACAGTGCCGGTAACGATCCGAACGTGCTATTTACAGGAGAACTGCGGGGCAGCCAACTGGCAGAAATTGTCCGAGGGGCCGGCTTGTTTGTGTTGCCATCTAAGCTAGAAGGGTTGCCGCTTGCCATGTTAGAGGCAATGGTCGAAGGCATTCCAGTTCTTGCCAGTGATATTCTGCCACATCGTCAGTTACTAAAAGACGATCGGGGATTGTTATTTCAGGTAGGCCAGGTTGATTCCTGTGCAGCGTCTCTTAATTGGGCCATTCAGCATCCGCAGGAAATGAAACTCATGGCGGAACGAGCTAGACAATACGTTCGTTTGAATTACACCTGGGAACAAATTACCGCGGCCAATTTAGATGTATATAAGTCCCTTGCTAGCTTGCCTCGTCATATTCCGGTTGGCGAAATGATTCCTGCCTTTTCCGGAGTAACGACTGATTCAATTGGACATGAGCCATAGCCAAACTGATGACACTAGTCTCTTGATATCACCTAATCACTTGAATCGTTCTACTGTTGTTTTGCCGTTGCCATCCTCTTTTTTCACGAATGATTGCAATCAATCGCTCACATTGATAATCACACGAGAGAGACAAAGATGAGTAAAATTTCATCTCTACCATTGATCTTAAAACGTCATTCCTGGGCAGCTTTGGCGACCTTTGCCTCTGTGGTAGGTACAGCTTGCGTATATTTATATACAGCTTCTCCTGTTTACGAAGCATCTGGGCGACTGATGCTAGATGAACGGCGCACTAGCGTCTCTGAGTTGGGTCGCGCGTTATCAGAAATTCCTGAAGGCTCGCAAGGTTCTAATCCGATCGCCACACAGGCGGAGTTGGTGAAGTCGCAGCGGGTATTACGTCGAGCTATAGACCAAGTGTTTCCAGAGGGGACAAGCCCCCTCGATCAACCAGTTGTCACTCCTGAACAGCTAAGCCAGGACTTGCAAATCAAAATTGTGCCGGCTACCAATATTCTGGAATTAAGTTATCGTCATTCCGATCCTCAGGTGGCAGCGGATCTTTTAAATGCGATCGCAGATGCCATGATTCAGGAAAACGTTGAGTCAATCCGACGGGAAGCGTCGTCGGTGCGCAAATTTTTGGAAGATCGCGTTCCTCAACAACAAGCTCGCTTAGAACAAGCAGAAGCGATCGAAAGTCAGTACCGTCAGTCCAGCGGGGTTGTCTCGTTTGAAGCGCAAACTAGCCGATTGGTAGAAAGCTTAGCCGAAATTGAGAATGAAGAACGAACCGTCATGGCAGACTTACGGCAAGCGCAAACGCGAGATGCCTTGTTACAACAAGTGACAGGGTTGACGGCTTTGCGGAGTGCTTATACCGCTGTGCGAGTTGGACAAGATGAAGGGCTGCGCAACCTCAGAACGCAATTGTCCGAGTTGGAAGCGAAGGTGATTGAACATCGATCGCGCTTGGGCGAACGCCATCCCGATTTGCTGGCCGCCATAGAACAACGAGACGAAATGCGAGCCTATTATGCTCAACAACTGGCGCGGCTGGTACCCAGCGGCGAATCCGTTCCAGCTAGTGCAGAAGCCGCAGACGATGTTAGTAAAGATTTAATTTCACAGTACATTGTGGGCGAAGTTGAGCGCACGGCATTGGAAGATCGGCTGAGGGTTGTAAAAACTGAACGGCAAGGTCTACAATCACGGATTTCAGAACTACCGATTAAACAACAGCAGTTATCGGCGTTGGTGCGGCAACGAGAAGAAGCTGAAGCCACGCTCAAACTTTTGCAAAGCAAATTGGAGGAAGCCCGGATTGCCGAAGCTCAATTGGTCAGCAATGTACAAGCGCTAGATTTAGCAGAAATTCCGGATTCTCCGGCTGTGCCGAATCCACCTGTGGTATTTGTGTTGGCAATTGTGGCAGGAACACTGCTGTCGGCTGGGGTTGTAGCGCTGCTAGAAGCAATGGATGATGTGGTGCGCAGTGCACCCGAAGTGGAAGCCGCCATTCAACTTCCGGTGTTAAGCGACTTGCCCAAGCTAGAGCCGATCGCCACCTCTCCCTATGAACTAGAGCATTTCCTCAACGACGCCAACCTTGTTGAACCCTATCGCTTGTTGTTGAAGACGCTGGAATTTCGCAAAGATAATCAACTGAACGTAATTTTGGTGAGCAGTGCGATGGCAGGAGAGGGCAAATCGGATTTAGCCGCTCGGTTGGCGGCGGTGGCTGCTATGTTTGCTCGTCGCACCCTGTTAATTGATGCTGACTTACGGCAACCCATTCAACACGGACTGTTTAATGTGCCTGCTCGACCCGGGCTAACCGATGTCATTGAAGGGCGCAAAACGTTGTCAGAAGCAGTGCAGACAACGGAATTTGGCAATTTGTCGCTGTTGCCTCATGGCGCTTGGTTGGCTCGCCCGTCGGTAATTGTGGAAGCACCCACTATGAAAACGCTGATCAGTGATGCGGCTGCTCGCTACGATTTAGTAATCATTGATACATCTCCAATCAGCCTGTGTGTGGACGCCGTCACGTTGAGTCATCTAACCGATGGCTTGTTGTTTGTCGCTCGGCCAGACCATACTGCTAAAACTGCGATGATGCGCGCCATTACCGAGTTAAAAGGTAGCGGCACCTCGATCTTGGGAGTTGTTCTCAACCGTACCACTGATATGACGCGCCCACCTGATAGCTCTTTGATTGAGCAACTTCAGCCAGCGATCGACTCACTCCACTCTCTGAGGCAACCGTCTGTCAATAACTGATCGGTTTCTCTATCTTTACGCTTTCCTGAATCGATACAAAATTTCTGTTATTACAGCGCCCATCTACTATCCTCTACTCTTCGATTTTTTATCATCAGGAATTACCTATGAGACTATCAGTTTTCTCACCATCAATTGCGATCGCTATCCTTTCTGTCTTTGGAGTTGGAACAGCGACCGTGGCACAATCGATCTCGCCCACTGAGCAGAGAGCCGAGCCGATCCCTGAGCAAACAGTTCCAGCAATGTCTGTGAACTCCGCGTTGAGCGACGTCTCATGGAGCGATCCGTCCTCAACCCCCCTCAAGGCTGGCGATCGATTACAAGTCACCGTTGTGGGATTTCCCGAACTCTCTGGAGAACAACTTGTTACTTCAAACGGTGGAATTCAGTTACCTATGGCCGGTTTAATTCAGGTATCTGGATTAACGCCGCCGCAAGCCGTGGCCAAAATTACCGATGCTCTTCTGCCCTATGTCCGCTATCCGCAGGTGGGGTTGTCAGTTGTTGCCTTCAGCCCTATCCGAGTTAGCATTACCGGGGAAGTGCGTCATCCTGGACCGCGCGTCATGTCCGCTGCGACTGCTTCTACTCAGGCAACGAGTCCCATCCCAACCAGCAGTGCCATGACGTTGAGCGAGGCGCTGACGTTAGCCGGCGGTATCACCCCCAATGCAGATGTGCAGAACATTCTCATTCGTCGTACTGTTCATCATCATGATGATTCTGGTAGTTCCAACCCTCCTGCTGTTGCTCGAACAGAAATTCCAGTGGATTTATGGCAGGCAATTCAGACAGGGGATCTGTCCGCTGATCCACGTTTGCAAGATGGAGATGAAATCATCGTGCCGACGATTCAAGTTGCGCACAGTTATCAACGGCAATTGCTAGCCTCGACCATCGCTCCGGCTCAAATTACGGTACAGGTTGCGGGAGAGGTGCTAAATCCCGGACAAATTCAAGTCGATCCGCGATCGGGGGTCAGCGAAGCAGTCGCGGCGGCAGGTGGCCCTACCGATGATGCCAACACACGATCGATTGAACTATTGCGCATGGTAGATGGTCGATTAGAGCGCCAAACCTATGATTTTGGCGATGCGTCTAGCCCGTTACTGGATGGCGATGTCATTGTAGTTTCCAAATCTAATTCCAGTAGCCTTCTTGATTCGTTAGGACGAATTATTCCATTACTTAATCCATTCCTATTCTTGTTCTAGCGCTGGGTTTAACAAACTTTGTGTAAGGGCTACTAATTGTGTTTATTCATCAACAAAATCGTTCCATATATTTACCGATTGCTATTGTCACCGGGGCAATCGGACTAGGAGCCGTCGTTGGATTACTCGCTGGGGCCAAACCCTTGTATTTAGGCATCTTACTCGTTGCTGCTCTGGTCTTTCTGCTGTTTTTTCTGCGATTTGAGCAAACAGTCTTAGGATTGCTAATTTTACGCAGCGCGATCGACAGTTTTGTGGGGCTACAGTTGCCGTCTGTTTTTGCCGTTGGCTTAAATTTGCTCATCATCGTTTATGTACTTATGGCTTTGGCAACCGATCGATCTGTGCGTACCGATCGATTTTGGTGGTTTTTTGCAGGTTGGTGGCTGATACAAGGCTTGTGGCTGGTGCTGCTGGCAATGGGCGCATTGGGACACTCTGCCTCGCTGATGTCAGACAGCATTCGCGAGTGGGTGCGGCTGTTTTCTTGGGTCATGGTGTATCTGCTGATTCTGCAACTGCGCGGTCGCGTTGCGCCTCAAACCATTATCTCTGCGCTGTTTCTATCGTTAATTATCCCGATTGCGGTGGCGGTGCTGCAAATGGTGGCTCCTTCAGTGCTGCCGAATGAACTATCTCCGGTGATGGGATTAGATCCAGGTGCGGCCCTACCCGATGAAGGCGTGCGAATTCGCGGCACGATCGGTCATGCCAATAGCTTTACCACGTATCTCCTCTTGTTTATCGCCTTGACGCTATGGAAAATGGAACACTCTAAACAACGCTGGCTGTGGTTGCCGCTGCTAGGGACATTGATCGTTTGCCTTGTTGCAGCTAAAGCGCTATTCGGCGTGGTGATGCTAGGTGTGTTCATGCTGGTGTTAATGGCTCCCCGGCTAAACGGGCTGAACTTGATTGGTGGCGCAATTTTATTCACGCTGGTGATTGCCTTGTTTGCCAGCAGCGAATTTGGTAGACAACGACTCGGTTCGATCGCCAATACCCCGCTACTAAATCCAGACATCGACATTTCTCGCGCAATTTTATTGTCTAACTCAGATTACAACAGTTTCAATTGGCGAATTTCTCAATGGTATACATTGCTGAATGCCTGGAAGCAGTATCCAATTTTTGGCTATGGACTGGGATTAAGTATTCACACTTCAGGTAATAACTTGCTTCCTCACAATGATTACATTCGATCGTTAGTAGAGGGAGGCGTTGTTGGATTTAGCGCGTTTATAGGCTTATTGGGGATGCAAGCCATGCGCTTGTTGCGCCTACGACAACGGTTGCAACCCGGACCTCAGCGCAATTTTTGCTGGACACTTTTTGCGATGTTTGTGGCAATGTGTGTAGGCATGATAACTGAAAATATCTGGAGTCACACTTTGCTGTTTTTCTATTGGTGGACACTCTGGGTTGCGGCTAGTTGGGACTGGGAACAGCCCACATCCCAGCCTGTATCTGTACCAGAAACGTAATAACTCTGAAAAGAATAACCATCGTTGCAGCCGTTCATGTGCCTAACTGCTATCAATTTATCAAACTAACGTGACGAATCAAAAAAGATGAGAAGGGAGCACTTCCACCTTCCCCATCTGTAGCCCCAAATCTTTATATCACTTGGCAACCACTATTCTTAATACCCCAGAACAGGAATGGCAGTCATGAAGAAAATGATTCGCTATATCTTTCAAGATTGGTCCGTTAATCGATCGGCTAGTATCAAGTCAAGTCTGGTCTTAGCACTGTTTCGACTGGCTCAATTAGCAACTCGATCGCCGCGCTATTTAGCAGGTTTGGCAAGCGTATATGGCGTGCTATACCAAGTGCTCGTAGGTTGGCTACTAGGAATTGAGTTACCTAGTTCTGTGCAAGTGGGTCAATACTTAAAACTGCGGCATGGCGTAGCCTTGGTAGTGCATCGGGATACGGTGATTGGCGATTACTGCACGCTGCGGCACTCTACGACAATTGGCAACAAGCAGCGATCGGACGGCTCATTCACTAACGCTCCCAAAATTGGTAATCATGTCGATATTGGAGCCAATGTGGTGATATTAGGAGCGATTACCATCGGAGATCATGCGGTGATTGGTGCAGGAGCCGTGGTAGTGAAGGATGTGCCGTCTGGTGCAGTAGTGGCAGGCAATCCTGCTAAAATCCTTGGCGTTGTCAATCAATCTACCAATCATGAAACAGAATTTCCTCTAATGATGGAGGTTTAGTGTATGCCTAAGGTTTCTGTTATCGTTCCTACCTATAACTCGATCGCGTATCTTCCTGAAACGATCGAGAGTATATTACAGCAAACATTCACTGATTTTGAAGTGCTGATTGTCGATGACGGTAGCACCGATCAGACGGTAGCGTGGGCCAAGCAAATCGTTGATCCCCGGGTACGGGTCATAATGCAACCGAACCAAGGAGTTTCAGTGGCTCGCAATACAGGCATTCTGCAAGCCCAAGGAGAGTATGTAGCGTTTCTAGATGCCGATGATACCTGGAATCACTCTAAATTAGAACAACAAGTCTATTATTTAGATACTCATCCGAAGATTGGCTGGGTACATAGTTGGGTATCGCTGATTGACGCGCAGAGTCAACCGATTGGTAAACCGCTAATTTCGTCAGCCGAGGGACAAATTTGGGAAGAATTGCTGATTCGCAATGCCATTGCTTGTTGTTCAGTGATGGTGCGGCGATCGTGTTTTTCTGTGGCAGGATTGTTTGATCCCAATATTCGCTCAGCGGAAGATTGGGAATTGTGGATTCGTCTTGCGTTTCATTACCCAATTGGGTTAATTAAAGAACCTCTAGCACGATATCGAGTCTTACCAACAAGCAAATCTAAGAATTGCCAACTAGTAGAACGATCGTTGCATCAAATTATTGAAAAAACTTTTGCAGACATTCCACTTAACTACCAATCATGGAAGTCCCGCAGCTACGGCTACGCCTACTTATATTTGGCGTGGAAGGCACTGCAAGGTCAAACCAAAGATATCAGTGCAGCAATCCGGTATCGACAACAAGCCAAACAATACTGTCCTCGTTTGCGTTATTCCGTCGAGTATCTGCGTTTAGGTGTGGCGATTGGTTTGATACAAGTAGTTGGAGGCGATCGCTATACATTGTTTTTGCGCACGGTGAATAGGCTGCAAGGGTGGATCACTCAGGTACAAAGGATAAACGTTCGCTGGCATTCTCAACAAGAATCATTGTAATGTGCTTGCTCAGGTTTGCATCCTTATCTAGATTCGGCGATGTTATTCGTATTAGCTCATGACACTCACTCAAACACTGAAGCGGCTTTCCTCGAATCAATTTGCCAGAAATGTTGGTTGGTTGGGCGGTGCAGAACTGGTGCAACGAGTCTTTCGCCTAGCTACCACTGTTACCTTAGCGCGAGTTTTTACGCCGGAAGACTATGGGATGGTTTCGGCAATTTATACAACGTTTGAGTTTGGCAATGTGCTTTGTTTACGAGGAGGAATTGGAGCTAAGGTGGTGCAAGCATCTGATTCCGAACTGGCTATTATCACCAATACGTCTTATTGGCTGAACTGGCTGTTGTGCGGAGCGATCGCCTTGATTCAGTGTGCCTTAGCTTATCCGATCGCCCAGTTTTATGGTAGTTCTGAATTATTTCTACCCATTTGCGTCCTGGCGTTGAGCTATTTAATCTTGCCTGTGTTTTTGGTGCAATCGTCGCTCGTGGAACGGGAAAATCGGTTGCATGTTAGAGCCTGGGGATCGGCAGCACAGACGATCGTTAGTAACTTAATAATGGTAGTGTTAGCTGCACTAGGTTGGGGCGTTTGGGCGGTCGTTTGGGCAATTGTTTGTAGTTATCCAGTGTGGATTTTCATCACCTATCGCAATCATGATTGGCGGCCTCGGCAGGACTTTAATTTGAATCAGTGGCAAGACATTCTTCGGTTCGGTAGCCAGATGCTAGGAGTAGAGTTACTGAATCGAATTCGCTTCAACATCGACTATCTGCTAGTAGCTCATTTTCTAGGGTTGGAAGTTTTGGGGCTTTACTTTTTTGCCTTTAATGCTGGACTCGGAATTAGCCTTAGTGTAATTGGGTCTTTAACACTGGCTTGGTATCCTCATTTCTGTCAGGTACGCACAGATCTGAATCAACTGAAGCAGCGATATTTTGGTAGCTTCAAAACCATTCTGACAATTGTTGTCCCAATCGTACTCTTACAAACCAGTCTTGCCCCCCTCTATGTGCCAATTGTTTTTGGGCCACAATGGACTTCTGCTATTCCCATTTTAATTTTGATTTGTTTTTCTGCTATTCCCATCGCTTTATCACGAGCAAATTCTCAACTGTTACAAACATTAGATCAGATTGTGATTGATTTGCGCTGGAATGTTATATTCACTGTTTTCTTTGCTGTTTGTATTTACTTTGCCGTTTCAGGCGGAATTACCTGGGTGGGGATTACGGTTCTACTAACGCAAGCAATCTGTGTGCCGTTTTTCACTATTTGGGTCATCCATTATGTTTTTGGATGGAGAAGCTAGATTATGAAAACGCTTTACACCGACTTACAAAAACAGGTAAATCAAGCCCTGTGGAAGTTAACACAATCCTCAATGAAATCAGCTAGTTCTCCGCCAAATTTGCCTGTTTCGACAACGATGCAGATTTACTGGCCAACGGTCTATCAATGGGCATTGGCTCAAAAGTGGGTTGGCTCTTTGGTAAAAAACTTTCAGCAATATCTTCCAGTTCAATTCAGTAATATTCCACAGCCTTATCAGGGTATCGTGATTTTTCAAGTTAGGAAAGACAGCGAGCTACAGTCTGTTGCGATCGATTACAGTGATTCTTCAACAGTAAATTTAGATTGTGCACAACAGGTTAGACTTTATTTCAAAATGCAGTATCTTTGTGAGGGTTATCAACTTGCTCATGTTGTTCCTGGAGGTTTTGTTCCAGCAGATAAAAACCTATATCGCCATTTACCGTATCTACGTCATCAGCGCGATCGAAAAACATTCACTTACGATGTGTATGGACGATTTGGAAGGCATCTAGGAACAGCCATTCGCACCCAAGCCGTAGAGATTTTGTCTCAACAACACCAATTTCGCTATGAAGGCGGGCTGAAGAAAGTGCGCTACCTCCGATCGTTGCAAGAAATCAGCCGATCAAAGGTCTGTCTTGATTTACCAGGGAATGGATCGTTTTGCTTCCGCTTAGTTGATTATTTCGCAGTTGGCGCCTGCGTGATTAGCTATCCACATCGAACCCGTCTGCCGAGTCCACTTGTCGATCGGCAGCACATTGTGTACTGTCGCGAAGATTTTTCAGATTTACTGGATCTATGTGCCTATTACCTTGAGAACGAAGTGGCACGTGAACAGATTTGTCAACAATCTCGCCACTATTTCGATCACTATCTCGATCGCACACAACTATCCCAATATTACTTGACTACTATCCACAACGTCTTATTTTGTTGATGGATACATTGATTTAGATTATGGTATCACCTTCATCATGCTAGTCATCAACTTTAAATTCAAGCGATATCTATTCCTAGCCCTGTTTGCGGGGTTACTGGCTTTAGTTCCAACACTAGCACAATGTACTGATTTACCTAGCAGCGATTTACCTAGCGTAGCTCCCCTTCCCCATCCGGCGATCGCAACAAGCACCAATCTCGCCCCCCCTACAACTCGCGATCCTTGGCTTTGGCCGTTTTCTCAAGATTCGATTTGGAATATGCCGATCGGCAGTCACGCTCAATATAAGCCTGCCAACTTGCCACCTGCTGAGCGAATGCGCCCCGATTTTGATCTGCTGTTTGTCATCCCTGAGGGCAGCCCTTTGCGGGCACTTTATAATCCCGGTAGCTGGCATCAACGCTGTTTAGGCACCACAACCTATGAACATTTATCTATTCCTATTCCAGATGATTTAATTGTGCCAGATGCAATTAACACGTCCACCCGACTATATACTCCTAACAATGCAGCGGCCCTTTTACAACCGGATGGGCGCACACTGATTCAATTAGCTCCAATGGCGCGTTGTGTTCGGGGTGGCCCGGTTTATGGTTATCGCTTGAAAGATAATGTGGATATTTATAGTCAGGGTATTGAAGGAAGTCATTATGGCTCTGGGTTGTCAGCGATCGGCGGCGCAATTCGCAAAGGAGAACTCTTGGGTGATGCTCCAATTCGTCATGCGCTGAAGTTGGAACTGTGGGAGAAATATCTTCACTATGACCCTACAAGTCCGACCCCTGGCTATCGTTGGCCTGCTACGCGAGCAGATGGACAGGCAGCGGAGATTTATGAAGGAACCGATCCGGATCTTGTGATGGGAGCGTTATTGGCAATTCCACCTCAAATCAGTGAAGCCAGCTTGAATTTACAAACACCAGCGGGTAGAAAATTATTTCATGCACTGCAAGACTATGGTGGATATCACGTGGATGTAACAGGTTGGAATTGTTATGGAATTGCTATCGAGAAAGGAGCAGAGGAAGAGTTCAAGCAAGCATATGGATACGATTTTTTGGCAGACACGCAAACAAATCTACCATTCTATGAAGACTTAATGAAACTATTTCAATCGCTCTCGATCGTAATCAACAATGCACCTGATAATGTAGGGGGAGGTGGAACGCTGCGCACATCTTTAGCACCCCCTTTCCGTAACGAGATTCCTGAAACTTCATAACTATTACAGTTCTAATTTTTGAACTCTAGAACGAATTCAATCGATCGTAATCTGACTAATTGCACATGAAAGAAAATATGACAAATCACTCTCCTCGCATCAGTATTGGACTGGCTGTGTATAACGGTGAGACTTATCTGCAAGAAACTCTAGATTCTATTCTGGAGCAAACGTTTACTGACTTTGAATTAATCATTTCAGATAATGCTTCGACCGATCGCACAGTAGAAATCTGTCAGGATTATGCAGCCCGCGACTCTCGGATTCGCTTCTATCAAAACGATCGCAATCGCGGAGCTTGTTGGAATCAAAACCGCGTCTATGAGCTTGCTAGAGGTGAATATTACAAACTAGCAGCCCATGATGATCTGTGTGCTCCAACATTTTTAGCTCGCTGTGTAGAAGTCTTAGATCAGCATCCTGATGTAGTTGTATGTTATCCTCAAACCTTGATCATCAACGAGCAAGGTGAGATTCAAACTCAGTATCCTGATGGTAAATTAATTGGTAATCCCAACAAACACGCCCGACCTTGGCAATCTTGGTTATCTCCTCTGATAGGAGACGGACAGTTACACTTGGATTCTCCTTGCCCTTCAGTTCGATTTCGCGATATTGTTTGCGAACTCGGCAAGTGTCATCCGATCTTTGGTCTCATTCGTGTCAGCGCTCTCAAGCAAACACCTGGTTTGCAAGCCTATAGTCACGCAGATGGAGTGTTGTTGGCAAGATTAGCTTTGCTTGGAACGTTCTATCAAGTTCCAGAAGTACTGTTCTTTTCAAGGGAGCATCCTCAGCAATCTTCGCAGCGATATCGCAACCGCCAGAAGGGAGGACATGATTACCACGCCTACAACGTGTGGTGGAACCCCGACAATGCTAGTAAATTATGCGTACCAACCTGGAAGATTTTTTCAGAGTTTTGTCTGGCGGCTGCGGAATCGCCCATTACGATACCCGGCAAACTAGGCTGTTATTTTGCAGCGCTGCGCTGGCTACGTGGCAACTGGCGATCGTTGCTATCGGAAGTGCAAATTGTGCTGAGGCAACAAGCCGGCCGTAGGTGGCAGTCGTGGCAACCAAAACGTCGATCGCTAGTTTCAAATGATTAATCACTGGGCGTTGCTGAACGCCGAGATGAATTGCCCTCATCCCCAACCCTTCTAGGGAGAAGGGAGCTAGACCTGTTGTTTCCTCTGCTTTGGGAAAGGGCTAGGGTGAGGACTGCAAGTAGCTCCAGCACGAGAATCATACTTCTGTTCGGCAACGCCAATCACTGCACCAAATTTATGATGTCATGAAAATTGCATTTGTCAGCCAACCCTGGAACGAGGTAACACCCCCTGTGTTGTCCTCATCGATTGTTATTTGGACGCATGAAGTGGTTCATCGCTTAGTTCGAACCCATGATTGTGATGTGGTGATCTATTCTAAACAAATCCCATTCCAACCTCGAACTGAGAAAAATGACCGCATCCTGTATCGTCGCATTCGCAATGATTGGCAAGGAGCGCTTTATCGGTTGTTCGATAAAGTTTCTAAGACAATGGGTTGGCAGTGGCGATCGTTTAGTTCATCCATCTATTACTTGCCTTATATTCTGCACATTGCCTACGATTTACGCCAACAGCAGTGCGATGTGGTGCATGTTCATAACATGTCGCAATTTGTGCCAATCATTCGCCAATTGAATCCTCACATCAAAATTGTGTTACATATGCATTGCGAATGGCTGACGCAACTTCATCCCACCCAGATTAAACCTCGAATTCAGCAGGCAGATCTTGTTATTGGGTGCAGCGAGTTTATTACCCACAACATTCGTCAACAGTTTCCACCCCTGGCTTCACGGTGCCATACCGTGTGGAATGGGGTTGATCCACAGAGATTTAATCGTCGTGATCGCGCGACTGAGTCATCCACTCAGAATCTGCTATTTGTCGGTCGCATTTCGCCGGAAAAAGGTACTCACATCCTACTGCAAGCCTTTGAAAAGATTGTCACCGTTTACCCAAACGCACGCCTGACGCTGGTAGGGTCAATTGGAGCGAGTCCTGTTGAATTCACCGTTGGTTTGAGCCAGGACTCAATCGATCGCGCTCTGATTCCGCTGTATTCCAAGCAATATTTTGCCCAACTACAGCAATCCCTAGCGCCATCGATTGCCAATCGGGTGGTGTTTACAGGCGCTATTAGCCACTCCAACTTGATGGAGTTGTATCAGGATGCGGATGTTTTCGTTTACCCGTCGGTATGGAACGAGCCATTTGGCATTCCGATTGTAGAAGCAATGGCGGCGGTACTTCCAGTCGTCTCAACCCGCAGCGGTGGCATTGTGGAGATCATTACCTCTGGCAAAACCGGGCTGTTGGTTGAGCGCAACAATGCATCGGCACTGGCAACCGCCATATTGCGGCTTTTAGCAGATGCAGAACTGCGAACTTCCATAGCAAAAGCCGGACGCCGGCAAGTGTTAGAGCAATTTACCTGGGATCGGGTTGCCCAAGATGTGCTGCATCATTATCAACAACTGTGTCGTCAGGAACCAACGTCGATTAAGCCTCATCGATCGCGGGTAATGGCTAATTGGTGATGGCTAATTAATCTCGGGGCTTGGCCTTTTTGCCAATCTCTAATTCTCAACTTTCAACCTCTCAAAGCGATGACTCAGTATACGTTTGCAATTATTGGCGGTGGCATTGTTGGTCTATCTACTGCAATGGCAGTAGGGCAACGGTATCCAGATGCTCGGATTCTCGTTCTAGAGAAAGAAAGCGGCTGGGCCCACCACCAAACAGGGCGCAACAGCGGCGTGATTCACTCTGGGCTGTATTACCAACCGGGAAGCTTGAAAGCAAGATTGTGTCGCAACGGCAATCGATCGATGGTGGCATTCTGTCAGCAATATGGGATTGACTACGAGTTGTGCGGTAAGGTGATTGTTGCCACAGACCCAGCAGAGTTACCACAACTCGATCGCTTATATGAACGAGGATTGCAAAATGGTGTGAAACTCGATCGCCTCAGCGGAGACGCCATTCGAGACATTGAACCGTATGTCAATTGCATTGCCGGGCTACGGGTTCATTCGGCTGGTATTGTCAATTATAAACAAGTGTGTCAAACCTATGTTGATATCATTCAACGACAGGGTGGCAATCTCTGCTTAAATACTACTGTTCAGAATTTAGTTCAAGCATCAAATGGATACACTATAGAAACGAATCAGGGAACATTTTCAACCCAATTTTTAATCAATTGTGCTGGGCTACATAGCGATCGAATCGCTCGAATGGGGCAAGCAGATCCAAC
The DNA here is from genome assembly GCF_026802175.1 of Thermocoleostomius sinensis A174. Classification (NCBI taxonomy): domain Bacteria; kingdom Bacillati; phylum Cyanobacteriota; class Cyanophyceae; order Oculatellales; family Oculatellaceae; genus Thermocoleostomius; species Thermocoleostomius sinensis. Next base: position 2,700,634 of record NZ_CP113797.1, read on the forward strand.
AGCCAAAATCATTCCCATTCGCGGCGAGTACTATGAACTCAAACCAGAAAAACGGTATTTGGTTCGTCATCTCATTTATCCTCTACCCGATCCGACCATGCCTGTATTGGGTGTTCACTTCACTCGTATGATTGATGGCACAATTCACGCCGGCCCAAATGCGGTTTTAAGTTTAAAGCGCGAAGGCTACCGCAAAACCGATATTGATTTACGGGATATGACAGAAGTGCTAACCTATTCTGGCTTTTGGAAAATGGTGGCTGCCTATCCAACCACCGCCATTCAAGAATTGATTCGCTCGTTCAGTAAAGCTGCATTTGTTCGCAGCCTGCAACGATTAATTCCCGATGTGCAAGCCAATGATCTGATTCCGTCTCCCGCTGGCGTGCGAGCACAAGCGGTGAAGCCAGATGGACACTTTGTAGAGGATTTTTTGCTTATTCGTACTGCTCATGCTATGCACGTTTGCAATGCTCCCTCACCAGCAGCCACCGCGTCGATCGAAATTGGCAAGGCGATCGTTGCCGAACTGTCTTCTCTGGTAAACGATAGAGCCGTGGAAACATTGAGGTCAGGTTAACGCCGCACTAGTTCAATCACGGCTTCAATGAGTAGTTCTGGTTGCAATGGTTTTGTGATATGACGCTGATAGCCACTATGGAGTGCCTGCTGCTGGTCTTCTTCACGAGCATAAGCCGTCAAGGCGATCGCAGGTAGCTGTCCACCTTTCTCAGCAGGCAAGGTCCGAATCTGTTGAATAAGCGCATAACCATCTACATCGGGCATTCCAATATCACTGATCAAGACATCAGGTTGAAAAGAGTCTAAATTTGCCAACACGTCGGCGGCTGAAGCAACAGACAGCACGTCTGCCCCATACTGAGTGAACAATCCTGTTAATAGCTCCCGGGCATCCGAACTATCATCAACTGCCAGGATGCGAATTCCTGTCAGATCTAAATCGGGTTGGGGTAAGTTGTCTAGCCGCTGAAGTTGGGGTTCAGCATTCAGCAACGGTAGCCAAACGGTAAACGTTGCGCCCAGCCCTTCACCGGGACTATCAGCGGTAATTGCGCCACCGTGCGCTTCCACCAATTGCCGCACGATCGCCAGTCCCAACCCTAGCCCGCCATACTTGCGCGTCGTCGAAGCATCTTCTTGTCGGAATGATTCAAAAATATGAGGAAGAAACGCGGGACTGATGCCTTTACCTGTGTCGGTAATAGTGAGCCGCGCGTGATCAGTCATTGGTAAAGAACAAGGAGTCATGGAAGCGGATTCCGAAGCATTCCTCATCGCCCAAGCGCAATTTGCCCTGACCTGTTCTAAGCGAATTTCTACTCGTCCTCCTTCTGGAGTGAACTTGATGGCATTGGAGAGTAAATTCCAGACGATTTGCTGAAGGCGGGCCGCATCCCCCACCACCTGACCAATATCAGGCAAGAACGCAGAGAGGGTAATCGATTTGGCAACGGCAGCGGTTTGAACTGTATCAATCGCGGCTTCAACGATGGCAGATAATTGCACAGCAGTGGTTGTCAGACTGAGTTTTCCCCGCAAAATTTTAGCCACATCCAGCAAGTCATCGATCAATTGCGTTTGTAATTTGGCATTGCGTTCAATCGTGGCAATTGCAAGCGCCATTTTGGTTTCATCCAGTTTGCGAGTTTGCAATAACTTTGTCCAACCCAGAATTGGATTCAACGGCGATCGCAACTCATGGGAAAGCACAGCCAGAAATTCATCTTTAATACGGTTAGCGCGTTCGGCGGCTTCACGGGCGGCTTGCGCTTGCTGAAGTAATTGTTCTCGCTGAGCTTCGACTTGTTTCTTTTCAGTAATATCTAGAACCGTGCCAATGAAGCGTTGTGGCGTGCCAGATGCATCAAAGTAGGCTTGTCCTTTTGCGGCGATCCACCGTTCAACCTTATCTTCAATTCCAATGACACGATATTCCATATCATAGTTGCCACCGCTATCGGGACTACAGGAGTATTGGATCGCCTGTTCAAGCCGGTCCCAATCATCGGGATGTAGCGCTTCAAAAAAGGCTTCAATGCTCGGCTCGACACCGGCAGGTAAACTAAACATCGCTTTGCAACCGGCATCCCAGGTCAGTTCATTGGTCAGAAGGTTCTAGTCCCATGTGCCGATTTGAGCAGATTCGAGTGCCATACGGAGACGATCTTCACTTTGACGTAGAGCCATTTCGGCCTGTTTGCGATCGCTAATATCTTTGAATAGAATCGCTACCTTCCGGCTTCCTGGCGAGCCAATGCGAAAGGCAGAAACGTCAAACCATCGATTCATAGAACAGGCATAATTTTCAAACCGGACAGGCTCACCCGTTAAAACCACATTGCCATACAGTTCAAACCAGTAGGATTCTAGGTTTGGCAGCAATTCGCGGGCTGTTTTCCCCTGTGCCTGTTTCAAACCTGTTTGGTTTTCAAACACCGAATTGATTTCCAACAATCGGTAATCGATCGGGCGATGGTCGTCGTCAAAGATCACCTCAGCTACGCAAAACCCCTCATTCATCGACTCAAACAGAAGACGATATCGTTCTTCCGACACACGCTGGGCTTTCTCAGCTTGTTTGCGTTGGGTGATATTGATTTGAATACCAATCATTCCGTTGGGTTGATTGTCTTCATCATAGGTCAGATGGCCAATGTCGGCTAGCCAGCGCTCAGAGCCATCGGGTAAACAGACTCGATACTCTAGATAAAGGGGGGTACGGTTATCAAGGGCTTGGTTGACTGCTTGTTGAGCTCGGTCTCGATCGTCCGGATGCACAGCATTGAGCCAAGCGTCATACGTTGACACAACACGTCCTGGTTCATACCCCAACAAGCGGAAGTTTTCGTCTGACCAGATAGTCCGATTATCGGACTTGAACCACTGCCACATTCCCGCTTCCGCGGCACTTAACGCCAGCGCCAACCGTTGTTCACTCTGATGCAGTTTTTCTTGAATTTGTTTTTGATCATGAATGTTGGTGATTGTGCCAATCCAACTGGTGATTTGGCCTTGAGGATCTCGAGTTGGAATCGCTCGACAGATAAACCAATGGTAGACGCCGTCCCAACGACGAATCCGATACTCAATTTCAAATGGTTCTCCGGTTGCAATTGATCGTTGCCAGAGCGCCATCGTGCGATCGCGCTCCGTCGGATGCACCGTCTTCACAGCCTCTACCCCCATCGACTCGGCTGCACCCAAACCCGTGTACTCATACCAGCGCTGATTCCAGTAGTTGACACCCCCGGTTGCATCGGCTGTCCACACCATTTGCGGCATGGCTTCAGCTAGCTCTCGATAGCGTTGTTGACTAACTTGTAGAGCCGCGATCGTTTCGGTTAACTTGATTTCCATCTGCTTGCGATCAGTAATATTTCGCCAAGAGGCCACAAAGCCATCGTTGAGTTTCGCTGCACGAATATCGAACGCCCGGGCGAGTCGCTGTCCACCATAGGTATCTTCGTATACTAACGATTCTTTAATCAGCGGTTCTCCGGTTTCAACCACATGGCAATATCGATCAAACAACCCTGTTTCGCGATGACCAGGCAGCAATTCACATAATCTTTGTCCAATTTGTCTGGCTTTGGGCATTTGGTTGTTTTCACAGGCGGCTGCATTTAGATAATCGATGCGAAAATCTACAATTTGTCCCAATTCATTACGTATGGATGAAAAGATGCCAAAGCAATCCAACATATTTTCGACCGATGTTTGAAACTGCTCTTGGCTGCACTGCAAGGCTTGCTGAGACTGAGCGGTTTCAATTGCACACTGTAGGGCGTTGTGCACGTGCTCCGGCGTGATTCGATCGTGAATCAAATAGTCGGCGGCTCCGTTTTTGAAGGCTTGTCTGGCGATTTCAGCGTCATTTCGACCAACCACGACGATCGGTGGACAATCATCTCCCAGTTGGTGCTTTAATTGCTTCAGCATCTCAAGATTGTTGCCATCAGGAACGCACGCGCTCAGCAGAATGACAGCAACGGGCTGCGATCGACACAGAAACGGAACGTTCGCGCCGTCTTGCTCGATTAAAACTCTGTAGGAAGAGGCAACCATTGGCAGCCATTGCAAGCTATCATGGCTACCAGCACCACGAGAATTCGCAATCACAAGGACGGCTTGACCAGGGGTTGACATACGACAATGAAATCTATAAATCGGCGGTCAACCTCGTTGAACCACATAGCATAGATATTATCCTACAAGTAGGGAAGCAGGCAGCGTTTCCCTGCGAAAAGGGGTGCATCAAGGCGAAAATCACTAGGGATTGCCGCTTGAGCAGCGAACCAGAGCTAGTTGAGGAGACAAGCCACTCTGGAATGGAAGCAATCGCCCTTACAGTAGGACTAGATTATTACAACAGCGCTGGCGCAACTCGATCGCCTTTCCCCACTCCCAACTCTTGACCGACGACTCCCACAAAGCGGTCCGTTTAAACAGGAAAGGTCTTCTTTATGCATTATCCTTTTACAATCAATTTGCTCACGTTTATTTAATCGTTTTACTATCATTCACTTTTAGCGTTCATTAATCAGTCAAATTATTTAGTTACAACAATCTAATTTTTTATTGAAATTAGTTAAAAGCTTTGTTCAAAAGTTTCCATTTTTTTCACCCGGTTTGTACTTTCACCAATTCCTCTGATCAACATAAATTTTCTTTAATAAGTAAAAATTGTTTATACAAGATTACTTTTCATTGCTCCATGTTTATTATTAGACTCATCTACAAATTGGTCAAGCACTATACTCTATCTACGGCTACAGCATGTTTAGTCTGTAAAATGTTTAGTCTGTAAAATAGTTGCATTCATTCAGCTAAGTCACCTGAAAGACACTAACTCCTCGCCATTTGCCGCTTGACTTGCCACAAAATCGGGATTGCTAGCAATTGCAAACCGATAGAAATCACAATCAGAGTCGGAATTGAGCGATCGTATATAATTCCCATCAACGCACTGCCAACAAACCAAGCAAAGCCGTAGCATAAGTAAAACAGGCCAAAGGCCGAACCGCGCTTATTAGGGGGAACCATAGCCGCAATGGCTGCCTCCAATCAATTCACCTGACCCTGCTACCAGTCCTACGATCGCTCCGCTTGCTCCAAGCGCTCCAAGGTATGCTCCCGCAACACTGCGCCCTCCTTCGTAGGTAGCATCTGCACATAAACTGACAAGTCCCAAAAGGATGACGAACTTTAGGGCACTGGCTTTGTGAGTCATTGGTTGTGAGGCATTGGAGAGAGAAGATACAAGGAAATCAGAAATTCTTTATTCAAAGTTTCTGCTGTGATTAGTAAACGCTTCTTAAGAGAAATTGTCAATAATTGAAGACTTGTTGGTATTAAGTTTGATTGCAATCCGTCTCTGTACTCTGTAGTCTCTACTGTGAATCATCGCAAGTTTGACGAGCTGTCTTTTGACAGATACAGATACCAACTGTCAGAATTTTGTGTCTCTTTGATAGATTGACTGATAAAACGACAGCATCATGGGGAGCATGAAGAAGTTCCAATCACTTGCATTAATGACACTGGCTGGGATTGTCCTAGCTGACAGCTATTTTGGAGTAGGGCGATCGGCAAGGGCGGCTGAGACTCAAGAGGTCACCATACGATTTAGGGGCATGGTGGGGGAGCAACCGTTTCGCTGTGGGGAAAGCTACAGTCTGGGAACAACTGCCAGTCTGATGACACCGACTGATTTTCGCTTATATATCTCGGATGTGGCGTTGATTGACGCCAACGGAAACCCCGTTCCACTCACGTTGCAGCAAGATGGCAAGTGGCAGTATGAAACGGTGGCACTGCTCGACTTCGAGGACAAATCGGGAGCCTGCACCAATGGGACTGTAGAGATGAACGATCGCATCATTGGCACGGTTCCCGCAGGCAACTACAGCGGACTGCAATTTACCCTTGGTGTGCCATTTGAACTGAATCATGCCGATGCAACGCTGGCTCCCTCCCCTCTAAATCTCACGTCGCTGTGGTGGAATTGGCAGTTCGGCTACAAGTTCGCTCGTATCGATTTAAGCCATCAGCATCAAACTGGAATGCTGCCGAGCCAGTCTCTCAAACACGAAAACAATCAGCCGCACGGACATGGAGAAGAATCCAATACTGGGTTTGCCATTCACCTAGGCAGCACGGGCTGTGAAATAGCTGAGGGCAGCCAAAGCCCGTCAAGTTGTAGTTATCCCAATCGGTCTACTATGACCTTCACGGGATTTAATCCGGCTCAGAATGTGGTTGTAGCAGATTTAGCGGCACTGGTTGCCAACACTGATCTAAGCCGCAATCAACCCGATACGGCCCCTGGCTGTATGTCGGAACCCACAGACAGTGATTGTGCTGGCATTATGGAGGCGATCGGGTTAGCCTTTAATGGCACCCTTGCTCAAGATCAGAGCTTCTTTAGAATGGAATGATGCGCCGTTTGCCCGTTCTTATCTTTGTTTGCGTGCTGTCTTGTTTGCTGGCGATCGGCTTCAAGCGCGTCCTAGCCGTAGAGTCTGTCTCGTCAGAGCTTGTTTCGTCTGGCTACCAGTGGAATCTTCCAGATTGGGCACCCAAGCCGATCGTGCCTGCGGACAATCCTATGAGTCAGGCCAAAGTGGAGCTAGGCAGACACTTGTTCTATGAACAGCGGCTGTCGATCACGGGAGACCATTCCTGTGGGTCTTGTCATTTACAGTCTTTGGCATTTACTGATGGCAAGCCAGTAGGCATTGGAGCCACCGGAGAACAACATCCCCGTAACTCCATGAGTCTGACAAATATTGCCTACAATCCGGTGCTGACCTGGGCCAATCCCTTGATGACCCAACTGGAGCAGCAAGCCTTGGTGCCTTTGTTCGGGGAACATCCGGTAGAACTGGGAATGGTAGGCAAAGAGAATGAGATTTTGACGATGTTGCGAAATGATCCGCAGTATCGATCGCTGTTTGCCTCTGCTTTTGGAGAAGGTGATGCGAACATCAACTTGAACCATTTGATGAAAGCGATCGCGGCATTTGAACGCACCCTAATTTCATTCAATTCACCTTATGATCGTTACCGTTATGGAGGCGAAGCTAACGCCATTTCAGAATCAGCTAAACGTGGGGAAGCGTTATTTCATAGTGAACGCTTGGAATGCTTTCACTGTCATGGCGGACTCAACTTCAGCGATTCCATCATGCACGAGCGTTTAGCATTTCAAGAGATTGCCTTTCACAATACTGGATTGTATAACATTGATGGAAAAGGAGCTTATCCCCCAAACAACACAGGGATATATGAGATTACCCATGAACCAACAGATATGGGGCGGTTCAAAGCACCGACACTGCGAAACATTGCGCTAACGGCTCCCTACATGCACGATGGCAGTATTGCTACATTGGAAGAAGCGATCGATCATTACAAAGCAGGAGGTAGAACGATTGAGTCCGGTCGTTACGCAGGAATAGGCAGTGAAAATCCACTGAAAAGTCATTTCATCTCAGGGTTTGAACTAACGGAACAGGAAAAACAAGATCTGCTCGCCTTCCTTCACAGCTTGACCGACGAGACCTTCATTCATAATCCAGCGTTCGGTGATCCGCAGGATTAGTAACGTCGATCGAAATCAATTCATTACTATGTCTCAACAGAAGGTCACTTATAATCACCTGATTGTACACGCCAAAGACCTGCGTAGACTCCAGTCTGGGTGAGTAATTCTTCGTGTGTGCCCTGCTCCACAATCTGCCCCTGATCCATCACATAGATGCAATCGGCATGACGAATCGTAGAAAGCCGATGGGCGATTGCAATCGTGGTTCGATTCTGAGTAATCTTGGTCAAGGAGCGCTGAATCGCTGCCTCAGTCTCATTGTCTACGGCTGATGTGGCTTCATCCAGAATCAGAACTGGCGGGTCTTTGAGAATGGCACGGGCAATCGCCAACCGCTGTCGCTGTCCTCCCGAAAGCTTCTGTCCCCGTTCTCCCACAATTGTGTCATAGCCTTGCGGCAACTGCTCAATAAACGTATGGGCTTCTGCTAACTTCGCTGCGTGAATAACCTGCTCATTCGTGGCATCAAAACTACCATAGCGAATATTCTCAGCCACCGTTCCGTGAAACAAAAATACATCCTGACTCACCCAGCCAATACATCTTCGTAGGTCAAATAAATTCACGTCTCGGATATCAATACCGTCAATCAAAATGCATCCAGTTTGTACTTCATAGAAGCGCAGCAACAGTTTCACCAGCGTACTTTTACCAGAACCCGTCACACCAACAATGCCGATCGTCGCTCCAGCAGGAACCTGTAAAGATAAATCTTTGAGAACAGGTTTGCGACCGTTGTAGGCAAAGGTGATATCCTCAAACTTTACCTCGCCTTGAACAATTTCAACTGACAGAGATCGATCGCCATGCGGAATGGAAATCGGGATATCCAGCAAGCCCATCACCCGCCGTACCGATGCCATTGCCCGCTGATATTCATCCATTAGCTCACTTAAATCAGTGAAGGGCCACAGTAATCGCTGAATGATGAACACCAGAAACCCATAGGTTCCTGCCGATAAATTGCCATTAGCAACCGCGACACCACCCAAAAATAGTGTGGTGGTGAACCCCACCAGAATCAAAATCCGAATCAGGGGGACAAAAGCGGCACTGAGGGCGATCGCCCTGCCATTACTGCGACGATAGGCTTCACTTTCCAGTGTGACCCGATCGCGTTCATAAGCCTCTGCGGTAAAGCTTTTGATGGTGGCAATCCCCGACAAGTTATTGGCTAATCGACTACTAATTAATCCACTTTTCTCCCGCACATCTGCGTAGCGTGGTTCTAGTTTAGACTGAAAAACCATTGACCCCCAGATGACAAAGGGAATCGGTACCATCGCCCACCAAGACACACCGGGAGCCAGGGCAATAAATGTCGTACCAACAAATAGAACTGTTGTGAGAAAGTGAAGAATATTGTGAGCACCAAAGTTGAGAAATCGCTCCAGTTGGTTGATGTCGTCATTCAACACCGACAGCAACATTCCGGTACTGCGATCCTCAAAGTAGTTCAGTTCCAACTCTTGCAAATGACTATAGGCATCGATTCGCAGTTCGTGCTGCAACGTTTGCGCCAGGTTTTGCCACAGACGGCTATAGAGATACTCGGTCAGGGATTCTAGGCTCCAGATTAGTAACGTCAGCAGCGATAACACTGCCAGTTGTCCAGTAACGCTGGTGATGCCGAACTGAGCGATGAGGGAGTTCTCTTCATTGACAACCACATCAATGGCAACGCCGATAAGATAGGGAGGCGCAAGGTCAAAGACTGTATTGAGGATGGAGTTGGCGATCGCCCCCCAAATTTGAGAGCGGTAGGTGGTCGCGTAGGACAGCAGTTGCAGGATAGAAAGACGGTTCATATCAAGAGAAGGCTATGCTCAATAAAATTGAGGTTGAACGGTTGCAATGTAGAGTTTGCCAAACTCAAGATAGAACAGTAGTGCTAGGTTTTGGAAGCTTGCGCGATCGCAGGAAAAAAATGAGAGTGCGATCGCGCTGCCAATTGGTCGTGTTCTAGTTTTCATCGGTATAGGATTCATAGGGTTCCTCCGGCTGATGAGGGATTGCGAAAAAGCGTTTCAGGTGATGCGCTACGCTGCGTTTTAGCAAAGCCATGTCCGAAGGGCTATACACAGCCCACAAGAGGAGCGATCGCACTGAATACAATGTATGAAGTTGTTCAAGTAAACGTGTGCTATTTGCGGGCTGATGTTCCGATCGCACTTCAGAACGTAGGATTGGTAAACAAACAGGATGTGTTCGGAGAGAAGTTTAGGATGTATTGATAAAGTACTTGTAAAGATCATCAATCAATTGATTAGCCGTAATCGGGCCAACAACAGTACTCGACCAACTCACTGCATAAACTCGATCATTTTGCACGGCTTTTAAGGTTGACCAAATCGGTTGTTTCAAGAATGACAATGATTTGAGCTTCTCAGAGTCTTCTTTTTGAAGTATGTCTACAAATAGAATATCGGCATCCCAGTTGGGCAAATCTTCAAGACTTAGTTGTAAGTAGCCTTTTAGATTTTTATAAGCAGGAATAAACTCTATGCCTGCATCATTCATAACTTGAGAATGAACAGAAATATCTGATCCATAAACATGAACTGTCAAGTCGTAAAGATGGACAACAGACACTGTTTTAGTTTTTAACTTTTCTCCTAGCTGCTGCCGAAACTTTTGAATTCGCTCATTGTACTCAGCCAAGATTTCCTTAGCTTGCTCGCTTCTATCTAGAATCTCAGCTAAATACTTCAAATTCTTCTTAAAATCGACTTCACTATCCGTATCTATCATCACTGTAGGTGCGATCGCCGCTAGCAGTGCATAGTATTGCTCCTGCCAGACATGCCCCACAATTAAATCTGGTTTGAGGCTGAGGATTTTTTCTAAAGACGGTTGCTCCCAATGCCCTACGGGTGACACATCGGCAACAAACTGGTTCAACGTCTCCGATGGAATGCAGTAAGCACAAATAGCTGCCCCCACGGGCTTGATATCCAACGCCAACAAGGGATCGAGTAGGAACCTATCATCGAGCACCACAATCCGCTGGGGATGGCGGGGAATTTCTGCTTGCCCTAAAGCATGGCTAACGACTTTTGTCGCTGCCGAGTTTGAAGCAATGTTTGACGGATTTGTCTGTCCAGGGGGAGAAGTCACTTCGCTCGGTTGGAACCACAGCAACTTACTCGTGCAACTCGTTGTAGAGAAAATAACAACTGTTGTTAAGAAGAGTAACCATCGAGTGGCTTTACGGAGCACCTTTTTCTTCATTGTGGATTATTGCAAAACCATATTTGACCTGCATCTTTGAGTCTTAATCAAAAGAAGCTGTCGATTAAAACTCCCAACTTACTGAAGCAATAACTGTAAATGGTGCGGCTCTATAAACACTCGTGTCAAATCCAGCAACAGCATAGTCGATATTGAATAAGTTACGAATGTTGATTGCCGCATTCAATCGTCCTCTCCGGTAGTAAAGGGCTGCATCAGTGCGTAAATAGTCATCTAGTTGAAATGAGTTTGCCAAATCAGTCTGTCGCTCACCAACGTAGAACAGTCCTAGTCCAAATCCTAACCCTTGTAAATCGCCTCCTTGAATGGTGTAAGTTGTCCAAAGGCTGGCTTGGTTTTCTGGGACACCCGGTAGACGATTGCCAACCGGCGTAGAGTTGTCTTCTGTAACTTTTGCATCTGTATATGCATAAGATAAGATGACATTCCAACCTGGCAAAATTTCACCTGTCACGTCTAATTCAATGCCTTGACTCCGTGCTTCTCCAGTCTGAACGGAAAAATTAGGATTACTCAAGTCAGGAGTTGTAATGTTCGTTTTTGTTAGGTGATAAGCTGCTAAATTTGCTGCAAGCCTGTCTTCTAGAAATTCCGATCGAAGTCCGATTTCATACTGTGTTCCCCTTGTTGGAGAAAATTGGTTCCCCTCCGCGTCAAATCCACTAGTTTGTAAAAATGAACGGCTATAGCTGGCATACAGAGAGACTGTATCACTTGGTTGATATACTACGCCAACTCGGGGGCTGAAAGCACCATCATTTTGAAATGGAGTATTGATTCCATCTCCTAATGTTTCGTTTCTACTCGATATCCAATCATATCGACCGCCAAGCAATACGATGAATTGATCACTCAACCTAATTTGATCTTGAAGATAAACTCCATAGGACTGAACTGTATTTTGAGACTGTATGAGTGGAGCAGTAACTAGCTCTGGAATATCGTATTCTGGATTGAGCAAATCCAAATCTGGTACATCAGCCGTAAAGTCAATACTAAGGTTATCTACAAATCGATTGAAATCGAAACCTGCTAAAACTTGGTGCGAAACTGAACCCATATTGAACCTTCCAACCAAGTCAATCTGTCCAAAGTAATTGTCTATTGCTTGTTTACCCTCATAAAGATCGAATTGTATAAAGCGATCGTCCACAATACCAATAAAAGCTAGATTCCTCACTCGAAAGGTATCGGTCAAGGCTACAGATAATCCATTGCGAATCTGCCAATTGTCGTTAAACTCATGCTCTAGCGTATAACCAAATCTCTGAGTGGCTATATCTAAAATGTTGTACTCAGGATAGCCAGCATAAAAGTCTCGTGGTGTTAGAGGGTGTTTGAGAAGCCAGGAAGGTCGTAAAAAAGCTCACTCAGTGTAGGCTGCGAATAGCAAATATCTACAGCCCTGAGTGAGTCAGATGAGTAAAGCATATCCCAGTAACCTAACCCGCGCCCAATATGAGGTTTTGAGTGAATTAATTCCAGCAGCAAAGCCAGGTGGTCGTCCTCGCAGCGTTGACCTGTGGGAGGTGCTCAATGCCATGCTCTATGTTCTGGTTGAAGGCTGTCGTTGGCGTTCTTTACCTGGTGATTTCCCAGCCTGGCAGACGGTGTACACGTACTTCCGCAACTGGCGATTGGACGGCACCTGGATTTCCATTCATGACCAGTTGCACCAGTGGGTTCGCATCGATGCGCAACGCTATCCTAGTCCATCAGAAGCGATCATCGATAGCCAAAGCATCAAGAGTGCAGCAGGAGTTCATCAACAAGTTGGCTTTGATGGAGGCAAGCTGATTACAGGACGCAAACGATTTTTAACGGTGGATACGTTAGGACTGGTTTTGCGGGTGTTTGTGAGTGCGGCAAACCTGGGGGAACGCGAAGGGGGCAAACGTGTCCTCAAACGAGTCAAACGGATGAAGAAAAAGGTTTCACGCTTAATCACCATTTGGGTAGACGGCGGGTTCGATGGCGCCCCTTTTCTGATGTGGGTGATGGATGTTTGTCGTTGGATTGTGCAAGTTGTACTGCGACCTGAGCAAACCAAAGGCTTTAGCTTGCTCAAAAAGAGGTGGGTGGTAGAACGAACTTTTGGTTGGCTAATGGGATGCAGACGGTTGGTCAGAGACTATGAATTATTACCAGAGACATCAGAAACCTTGATCTACCTTGCCATGATTCGGATTATGGTGAGGCGGTTGGCATAAATTTGACACCTCAAATCTTTTCAAACACCCTCTTAAACTACCATTGCTAAGAGCAAAGGAGTAGGTCTGAATGGAATCTAGGAAAAGATCGGCATATTCGTAGTAAAAATTTAAGCTTGTTCGGTCACCCAAGTTTAGAGTAACTGAAGGTGCAACTGTGATTCTTTCTGAGTTGACAAAATCTTGAAAGCTATCTGCGTTTTGATAGCTAGCAATGAAGCGATATAATAGCGTGTCGTCAACCGTTAAGGGGCCTGATAGATCGATATTAGGTTGATAGAAACCATAACTTCCTGCTTCAAAGGCAATCTCGTAAAAGGGTTCGCTTAAAGGCTGACGGGTGATCACGTTGATGACTCCACCCGGTTCCAAAGCACCAAACAGAACTGAGGCAGGCCCTCTTAGTACTTCTATTTGCTCAATCGTTCCAATTGGTGTAACAGAATAGTAGTTGACATCTCGATAGCCGTTTCTCAGGTTCGCAGGAGCCGCTCCAAATCCCTGACTAAATCCTCTGATAATTCTATCTCCTGCATATCCACCATCATCGCCATTATCAATTACACCAGCAACAGTTTCTACTGCCTGATTCACACTTCTCACATTGCGATCGTCCAACACCTGTCGCGGCACTACTGTAATCGACTGAGGAATATCGCGTAGGGGTGTATCCGTTCGGGTGGCCGTGCTGGCCCTGCGTGGGTTGTGACCTTCGTCCTGTTCTCCCGTCACCACCACTTGAATCGCATCTTCCTCTGCAACTGCGCTAGCATCCCCCAGCATCACCGTCAAAACCAACCCTTGCACTTCTGATGTCACCTCAGCACTAGGCGGCGCATCGGTTCCAGTAATGGCAACCCGCACGCGATCGCCCGGTAACTGCGTCACATTCACCAACGCGATCCCTTCGATCGGGTTTGCCTGAGAGAACTCCTCGGCAATCGTGGCATTGGGAATATCTGCAATCAAGGCATTACCGATCGCTCTGGTCTCCGGCACGTTCAGCGCACCATCTGCCGTTTCCAAAATCACCTGCAATCCAGCGTCAGTCGTTTCAATCCGGACTCTAGTAATTTGTGTCAAAGAAGCTTGGATTTGAGCGAGCCATTCTTCAACCGTAGCGGCAGGTTGGTCAAGATTAGAGAGGGAATCGGGAGTTAAGAGTCGGGAGTCGGGAGTCGAGTCAGATTGTTGTTCCGCTCCATTCCCCATTCCCCATTCCCTATTCCCTATCTCCCCTACCTCCTGTGCCCATCCAGGCAATACCAACCCATGCCCAAAACCTCCTGCCAGAACCACAACCACCAATGCCGATCGCACCGAATTGGCAAACCACCACAGACACATTTCAGTTCCTCACACACAAGCAATTAGACTATTGCCAATTATTCTTAACTGCAATGAAAGGCAGTGTAAGGAAATTGAGCGATCTGCGTCTACTCAAATCCGGACTTTGATCCGAAACTGGACAATTTAAGCCATCTTTTTTGATAAGCGAAGATGACTCCTCTGCTTCTGTTCAACTCAAACCGAGGGATCAACCCCCAATTCTCGCAGTTTTGCAGCTAGCCGCTCTGCTCGTTGCCGCTCCTGTTCTGCCTGCTGTTGTGCTTGTTCTGCTTGCTGTTGTGCTTGTTCTGCTTGCTGTTGTGCCGCTTCTTCAGGCAGTAACACCAACTCTCCTTGGGGCGTATAAAATCTCAGCCAGGTACAACTGCCGTTGCTTGGCTCCCGATCGATCGCGCCCTCCCAAGTGCCTAGCCATAGCCCCAGCGTCTCGCACCACAACCAGCCCTGATCGTTGGGAGTCAGGGGTTGATAGCCCTGCGCTAGATCCAAGCGCCACCCTGCCAAAGAGGTCGGATCAAACGGATCAAAGACAAAATAATCGGGGGTGCGAAACGTTTGCTCATAGAGGTCTTTCTTTGCCCCGCGATCGATCGCTGCCGTGCTGGGAGACAGCAGTTCGATAATCACATCCGGATAGCGACCCGATTCTTCCCAAATCACCCAAGCCTTTCGTTCTCGATCCGGTTCGACCCCTAGAACTGCAAAAAAATCAGGTCCTCTAAAATCGCGGTTCATTGCCTGCTGGCGGCTGTAGTAGACGAACATATTGCCGCCTACAAAACTGTCGAGGCGAGAGGATAGGGCTTGCTGCGCTGAGCGAATCAGCACATTCATCGCAATCCGATGACGATTACTTTCCAAAGGTTCTCCATCGTCAAAAATTAAGTCGGAAGGAGGGGTAGGAACTTCCCAGTCAGGGGGGAGGGCAGGCTGGGAAGATGAGGCAATCTCTTGAACCATAACGTGCGCCTCTGCCAAATGCTTTTTGATTATATCGAGTCGTATCGGTGGCTGAAATCGCTAAGTTTTTGAGCTTTTTTTAATTTTGTCCGAATGCCAAAATCTGAGCCACACTGAGGGCAAAATCAGGAACGACTGTAGACTGAATCGGCGTATCGCCCTGATAAACCGTATCTTCATACTGCCCATTCACCCACAGACACACCGTCACCTGCTGCATCTCTGGGTCAATAATCCAATATTCCGCAATGCCGCGGGCGGCGTATTCTGTGTGCTTGAAGCGATAGTCACGGTCTCGGTTCTCTTGCCCAGGAGAGACCACCTCAACCACCAGTGCCGGAGGTGGCATATCTCGCAACAGGATCGCGCGTTTGCCTCCAGATAATGCAGCGTGGGATTCCTCGGAATGAATCATCAGGTCAGGCACTCGGCTCTTGGCTCGTTTGCCAGAGACTTCTACCTCGGTCATTGTCGCCAACAACGCAATCGGTAGATGTTTAGCGAATTCAAACAGCAAATATTTGACAATGCTGAGATTGATCTGACTCTCTACTGGCATTTCCACTAATTCTCCATCCACCAGCTCATAGCGGGTGTCAGTGCCATCGTCATAGGTCAAATATTCTTCCATGGTCATGAACTTGGAGAAGGTACTCGCTGTTTGTGTCATCGTTGCCAACCTCCGCGATCGCCCCAATCGAGCCGTAAAAGCACGCTATGATCCTATCAAATCCTATGGATATGCCGATTTCTGACCCATGGCACACTGCTTAGGCGTAATGCCAAACTTGCGTTTGAACGCAGCCGCAAAATGTCCCTGGTTGCTATAACCGCAGCGATAAACTACCTCCGCAACGGTGAAGCCCTGTCGCAGAAGCTGTTCTGCTTGAATCAATCGCTGTTCTGTCAAGTAGCCCAGCACAGTTGTGCCAAAGACCGCTTGAAAGCCGCGTCTGAGGGTGCGATCGCTCACGCCGACAAACTGCGCCAGTTCGGTTTGCAAGAGAGGAGATTCTAAGCGCGATCGCAAAATCTCGGCAGCGTAGTGAATGCGGGCGATCGTATCTGCCTTGAGAGAATCAGACGGTGTAGCTGCTTCATGGCTCAGCATCCCTTCCAGTTGAAGTGCCATCAGTTCAAACACCTTACCCTGCAAATACAACCGCTTGGTGATTCCCAAATACGGACAATCGATGATTTGCTGCACCACCGATCGCATTGTCCTTGTCACCTTGGGTGAAAAGACTCGCTGCCAGTCTTCCCCCTGTATTAAAGGTTGCAGTTCAGAAGGAAGTTCCCCAGTCGGAGTCGCAAAAAATTGATGCAATAGGTGCGGCTGCAAGTGAATGTTCACGCCTACTTCCGGCTGGTTCGCTCGATGAGTGCTGGTCACAGATGGTTGTAATCCACTCCCCCCGACATAGCTTTGAGTTGCATCTTGATACAGAAAATCACCGCTATCCACCACCCCAGACAGATGCATCATGAACTGCACCAGATGCGAATGCTCAACTCCCCGACAGATGTAGTCTTCGGCATAGGTTTCATGAAAAATTGCCAGTTCCAAACCAGGGCATAACTCCATCACCCGAATGTAGCCTCTGCCTAACCGAGATGGCATCATGTGAATGGTCTCCAGGCGATCGATCGAGGTGACAGGGGGGCACTGCTGCTCTGCTTCCAGCCAGAGTTCGTCTTCTTCGCGGGCAGTCAGGTCGAGACTCATGAGAAACAAGAGGTCAAGGTAATGAGAATCAGTTTCAATAATCTCGGTTCACCCATTAGAAGTCAAGGTGCTGGCTTTTACCCACCAAGGTCTACCTGCCTCTATCCAACCACGATAGATAATAGAAGGACTGGTAGCAGTTGCTGATATTAATCGATCGCCAACCCTAACAATCGATCACAATGCTCTCGTGCCCGATCGATTGTATTTATGTATTTGTATTTATGTATTTAACTTTCACGGCTATCTTACTCTCAATCGCAATCGGTTCTATCACTCGGCTTGTGCAAGTGATGGTGATGGCAAACAAGTGCAGCAATGGGTTCACCAGATTCTCTTGTGAGGTTGAAGGCGATCGACGATGGATTCGTTCACTCTAGATTTTGTGGTGCTTAATGACTTAACGGTTGATTCTAGCCTGTTGGGTTCGATCGCAACAGGTTCCTCATCCTGGAGAGGATCACGCCAATAGGTGATGGCATTAGTCAACAGTTGCAGCTCGGACCCAGGATAGTAAAAGCTGAGGATCTGCTCGCTTGACCAACCCAAATCTCCTAAATTATAGGCTCCAGTTTGGCTCATGCCCACACCATGCCCTAACCCACCACCTACAAAGGCATAACCCTTTAGAACAGGAGCCACAGATGGTTGGGCTGTTGGTTGGGGCGATGGGGTTGCTGTTGTGGAGCTACCTGCTGGACTTGTGGTTGGTAACGGTGTCGCACTAGGAGAACTGGTCGCTTGTGCGGGTTCAACGGCTGGCTTTTTGGCTTGAGGAGCGGAAGGTTGCTGATAGATGGGTTCTAGGTAAAAGAGGGTGCTGTTGGGAGCATAGAGCGCCCGCAAGATTTCGTCTTTCTCTAAAATTACTTGTCCTCGATCGGTGGTAATTGCAATGCGCTGCACCCGTCCGGCTGGCGATCGTTCCAGCACTTCCATCTGTTTCACCTGCGTAAAGTTAGCTAACGGATGCTTTTTACTCTGCAAATAGGCCTTCAAATCTCCGGCAATTTCAGTCAGGGGGCTTTCGATCCGCCAGCGGAACATATCCCAGCCCTCTTCATTAAAACCAGATTTGCGGTTAATAAACGCACGAAAATTCAGTTCTTCAGTCAACGGCTGGTTGGTAATATCCCAAACGTTTTGCACCGAATCAACAACAGCCCTAAGATAGGGGCGATCGCTACCATTCCAGACATCGCTAAAAGGGGCCGTAATACCGCCCGCTGTCGAAGAATACAGGGCATCCACCAACTCGTTTTGGTATGTAAGCACCTGCCCGCGAGTGGCTGCAATTGCCCGATCGGTGTCAGGAACGGCTCCATTCAACCCCCAGTAGACTTGGCATTGAGTATCGGCGCAAAGCTGATAGTTATCGATGGCAAACCGGCGCAGATTTCGCAATGCATAGGTGCGGGCAAGGATAGCTTGCGCTTCGATCGTCGTTTGAGGTGCACCAATGCCAATTTCGTGCGGCACCACGCCCCGCAAATAGGTTTCCAGTGGGACATGATTCACCAACGTATAGGTGCCATAAGCATTCGGCTGAAAGCTAAATGTACCACCATATAGCCGCCGCCCATGATCATCACGGTTTGAGATCACCTCCAACCGATCATTGACTGTGTCAATCGAGACCTCATCCGATTGCAGTTGCGCACCATTGACAGTAAATGAAGCTTGCGGTTCTTGCTGCTGCACGTGGGTATCGATGAAAGCAGTCCGCGATCCATTCGACTGCAAGTTCTGCATCAACAAGCGGCGCAACAATGGAGTGCCATAGGTTTCTCGCTTAGCCCAAACCTGCCATTGCCGAGGTTGAGCAATTTCCACTTCAATGCCCTGTTGTCGCCATTGATTGGCGCTATCTTCCGCACTTTCGAAACTGCGATGAGTACTTAAAACCAATCGCTCTGTCACTTTTGGTTCTGGCAATGGCTGCATTACCACATTCACCTTCACTTCGGTGCTAGTGGTCAGGGTTCGCTCTTGTTCGCCTTGCTTGAACTGCAATGTTATCTGATCGCCCGCTTCGGGTTTTAGGACTAGAGAATCACTAGCATTTGCGCCAAACCGCTGTACAACACCAACATCTATAGTTGGATTTAGTGGCCCTTCTTGAGCAAATCCTGGTGTAGCTAGGCTCACCAAACAGGCAGCCGCCAAAAAGGTACCCCAAGCGGCTTGAATGTTGGCTGAGGTGCTGAGCAAGGTAGGAAAAATCGTGTAGCGATCGCTCAATCTTTTAGTTTGAAGCATTCTCCGTACCGATGAAACTCCCCAAAGAGAGATTAAGAATCTAACGGCTAACAGTTTCCGATTATGGACGCTGACCAAGGAAATCGGCAAGGTTCTAAGTAAGTTTATGAAAACTTTACAGGGTTAGCTGGGTGAGTGACGCCAAAGCTAGTGACAAATCCGGGCGAGCAAGCACTGCCAAACCCTACTGTTGGCCAAGTCTATAGCCCTACAGCTTCTCTTGACCACGCAATTCAGAATACACCCTTACTTGCGGCAATACGGTCATGGTCGCGAGCATTGATACGTTGGATGGCATCAGCTATGGATTCGTTAGCCTCTTAGTGACCATGGGTTGGACACGGTGGAGCCGAAATCGATCGATCGAGCCAGCCACTGGCCTGCTGTAGACGGGCGAGGGCTTCTTCAGGGTGCTGATTCAGCAGATATACCAAGGCAATTGCTGCCTGTTCTGCCGCACGGGCATTACGATTTGCCTTGAGCCGATGCCAATCCCCTGGTGCAATGGCTAACCGTTCAGCGAGGGCTTGAGCTAGCTCGGCTGTTGATAGTTCTGCAATCGGTTTCTGGCTATTGGAACGGGTGAGAGGCGTTGCGAAATCAGAGGTTGGGGACATAGCTGAAAATTTAAAGCAAACTTTTCAAAAACGATGCAACTTGGCAATTCAACAGTCAATCAGGGAATGCTTGCTAGGGAATCCGATCTCTTCTGAGCGCTCGGTGCTTCATTTCTACTCTACGTTAACTTAACCCTATGAAACTGCCATCTTTTCCGCCGGCCCAACCCGATCGATCGGCAGGTGATTCTGCGTCGCTGTCCGCAACACCTCTTGAGTCTACCCCCAACATCGAAATTGGCGAAATTGACAAGATCGATCAGACCATACATGAGAGCATACATGAGCTTGAACAAGCCTTTCAACTCCTCAAAACCCGTCATGCCCAAATCCAGACCGATCGCCAGTGTCAGCAAATCCTCCGTGATCGCAAAGATCAGATCGAACAGCAGCTTCAGCACACTACCTCTGCACGGATACAACACCAACTGAAACAAGACTTGAAGCAAATTCGTCAGCAGCTTGAGACATTGGAAGTAGCATTGGAAAGCCAGTTGTTTTCCTGGACTGGACTCAAAGAAGTCTTTTGGCAAGCTGTGCGGTTTGGCGGACTTGGAATGATGATCGGATGGGTGCTGCGATCGTGGATGCGGTAGGAACTGGGGATTAGGGATTGGGAATTAGAACTAAAAACGCGGTGTACCACTTGATGTGCCACTTTCTGAAAAAGCATAGATCAATTCTGTATCGCCTTCATCCCCAGTCCTGCTCTCATGCGTGAGAGCAGGGAAACGATGCAAAAAATCTATGAAAAACAAAACCCCTGGGCGTCTGTCCGTGTTTCGACTCCAGGGGCTTGCTTTGTTTCGTTCCTCCTCACACATCCTTAATTTACGGCCCTTATCTGAGAGATAAATCTGATTTGGGACACTTCATAGAGTGGCACGATGTTGTATTTGCAAGAGGGGCTATGTTGCATGAATTCATGCTTATGAGAGAATTCGCTCAATTTCTAAATTGGATGCGATTTGAACCAATTTGTTGACGTCGGTTGGGTCTGCTAAGTAGGGCAGACAACCCAAAACGGGTTTATTCGTCAAAGCTTGAAGCAATTCAACAGCAGCCCAATCATCTCGATCGTTAGCATGGCAGGGCTGCACACAGTTCAACACAATTCCTTTTAGGTGAATGCGTGCATGACGGGCCAACGCGACATTAGCAACGGTTTGGGGAATAGCCCCAGGTAGGACGGGAACAACGAGTACAACCGGAATCCGCCAATCCCAGGCTAAATCAGCTAGGGTTGTTTCTGCGGTAATCGGAGATCCCAATCCACCCCATCCTTCCACCAACACAAACGATCGCTGTTGAGTCAGTTGCTCGAAGGCCCGCCAAAGGTACTCAAGTTCAATGCGACGGCCCTCTCGCTCGGCAGCGATAGGAGGGGCAAGCGAAGCAGCAAAGTGCAGCGGGTTGATGTCATCAGGAGTTTGATCCAGATTAAACAATTGGCTGTAAAGTTGGCGATCGCCGTCGGGATACTGATCTTGAGCGTATCCGCTTCCACACTGTACAGGCTTAAAAAGAGCCAAGCGCGACGGATGATACCGTTGCCAATAGGCAGCCAATGCACTGGTGAGTACGGTTTTGCCAACACCACTGTCTGTTCCTGCAATCAATAATGCGTCCAACTTAAACTCCCTTCTAGAGCGATCGAAAAAAAGCAAGCTATAATAGCTAAGGCAACGGGATGTAGCGCAGCTTGGTAGCGCGCCTGCTTTGGGAGCAGGATGTCGCAGGTTCAAATCCTGTCATCCCGACTTTAGATAATTTAATCGATTTTCCTCAACTTTGCGGGCTAGTCCGGCTGCGTTGTTTTATCCAAATTGTGATTGATGCGCTAAAACCGGGAACCTTAACGGTAGTTTAGGCACAAACACTCTATGGAACGACGTTTGAAACAGGCGGCAAACGGTCTCACCTCGTTGCTGTTGGCCTTGTCAGCATTGTCACTATCACCCATGGCGCCAATAGAACCAGCCCAAGCGAACCCGGTAGAAGCTCAACAGGTGACGGCTTGGCGTTCTGGTTTGCATCGATCGTACTGCAACAGTAATTGGACAGAAGCGATTAGCCTCGCTGGGGCAATGATGGGTAGTTCTGAAGTGACATCCAATGAGCGCTTGTGGCTATTTGTAGTGCGTCAAGATATGTTCAACTTTCAGCGAGGTGTTGCAGAATTTTCGGGATGTCAAGGCGGACGAGTGCTAGCGGGAATCACTGCCGATGCAACTCAAGCATTACAAGCATTAGTTGAATTTTCAGATTCTTCAGCGACAAGTTCTTCAGTCAATTGGGCAAGAGGGTTGACGGCTATCAGAGCCGATCGTCGCCAATCGACACCCTTGGCTAACGCCTCAACGACACCATCCTCTGTCAATCCAACCAGGATTGATCGGTCGGCTCAAACTCCGACAACTACTGATTGTCCAGCGAATTCTGAGGGAGACAGGCGTGTAGCAGACGGCTCAACGAGCAATCAATGGAATTATGAAATCTGGCGAAATACGAGTTCTCAGTTCTATGTGAGATATTGGCGGCAACATCAAACCTGTGCCCAGGCTAGAATCACTTCCGAACGTTACTCTACACAAAACGAGGCATGGCAAGCATTTAGACAGGCAATTCGGTTTGAAAATAACTAAAAAGGGCGCTTCACCAACGCCCTTCTTTTAAGAATAGGCTGGATCGATCATCTATGACTCGCCGCCAACTTCGATCGTTTCTTGCACCTCTAGCTGCCCATTGTCGTTAATCGTCCAGATATCGTAGGCTCCAACTACATCGCCTTGATCGTTAAAGTCAACGTTGCCGCTAGCTCCTTGATAGTTGATGTCTCGGCCTTCCCGCACCAACGCCAAGGCTTGGCACACATCCGTGACTTCTTCGCCAGGGGCATTGGCCACCTCGCGAATTTGATCCTTCAACGCAGATCCTGTATTTGCTTTGGCCGCTTCTGCGGCTAAAACCATTACGGCTGCTGCATCCCAAGAGTTCGGATCATACACATTCGGCTCGCGGTTGAATTTAGCATTGTAGGCGGACTTAAACGCCTCCAGTCCTGGACCAGTGGCACTTGGAGCCGTTCCTAACACTCCAGACACAATGTAGTTACCGTCCGCATCGCGTCCCACAAGCTCAGCCAGTTCATTAGTTTTCATCCCGTCGGTCAGCAGGATTTTGGTTTCTCCGTCTAGTAATCCTTGCTCGAAAGCGGATTTGAGAATGAGACTGCCAGTTTCAGGATACGCTACCAGCAAAACCCCGTCAGGATTGCCGCTAAAGGCTGCACTTAGCTCCGAGTCAAACGTTGTAGCATTTTCTGCATACAGGGTGGGGTTCGACTCATTCACCACGGTTCCTCCCTGGGCCTTAAATGCGTCCGTAAAGGCCTGCACTAATCCGTTCCCGTAATCATTGTTGATGGCAAACACGGCCACGTTCTGTAACCCTTGATCGCGCGCGAGTTGGGCCAACGCATCGCCTTGGAAACTGTCGGGAGGAGCCGTTCGGAACCAATAGCCATTGAACTCTCCCTTTTCTGCCCGAGCGGTAAACTCAGGACTGGTGCTAGACGGAGAAATTTGCACCACCTCATTACGAACGGCAATATCAACTGCTGCGCTAGAAACTGCACTACCTGCGGCTCCAACAACGCCTGCCACCTGATCTACTTCTGCGAGCTTGGTCATGCCAGAGGCCCCAGCCGCCGGATCGGTTTGATCGTCTTCGGAGATTAAGGTAACTTCGCTACCCAGCACCCCATCACACGCATTGACGCTTTCAACTAGTAGACTAACGCTGTCTTGCATCGTGGTGCCGTACTGAGCTAGATCGCCCGTAATGGGAAGCAACGTACCCAATTTCAGCGCTCCAGCCGCGGCTCCATCGCTGCTAGCTGTTGTCGTCGAAGTTGCATCAGAATTGGCAGGAGATTCAGTCGTGGTCTGTGTACCGCCACAAGCCGTTGTCAGCATCAATAGGGCGATCGCTCCTCCGGTTAGTTGCAATCGTCGGATTTTGCTCGTCGGTTGAGGGATTGACTGAGAAGCTTGGGGCTGAGAAGTTTGGCGGAATCGATCGAAATCGAATAGGTGTTTAAAGCAGTTCATACGGCAACCTAACTCAAAAAAATAAGCGTGTTACTGAAGTTGAAATTAAAACAAAGATTAGGCCTATAATCGCGCCAACTGTTGTGGAGAAGCAACAGGGTTGTTAAGGTTACATCAACTGAAATAACAGATCGCTGTGAAGACGTGACAAAATGACCTTTCACAGAACTGTGATCTGGTGTCTGTGTTGACTGGCTTGAGCCAAATCGTAGATTGGCAATTCAGCATAGCAACAATTCAATTATTTTGACGCTGCTCTGTATCGTTCAACTGCGGATGTTGCCCCTTCTGATAAAAAACTTTGAAGTTTCGCGGCTCGGATGGCTAGTTTTTGCTGATTGATGGGAAATGTCCGATCGCAAATGTACCTTGGGTATAAGGAACTATCGCTCGATCGAGCCAGTCAAGATTACCTACGACCAATTTGGTAGTTTTGTCGATGCGCAGCTAGATGTGTTTCATCGAACAAATCTAAACGGTTGCCTAACGCATTAATTTATGTAAATCTAGTCTGCTAGTCGCAGCGATTTATTCCACTGGCTGTTTAAGTGGGTTCAATCAGTAGTTTCAGTCAATTACCGCGAACCCTTCTGCTTCTCAGCTTGTCCTCATAAACCCACAACTTGAGTTGAAAGTGATAGCCTTTAGGCGAGCGATCTAAGTTGCAGTTTAAGTTAAGGTGAGTGGGCCAATATTCGACTGTTCAACGGTGGAGATCTATCCCACGAAAATGGTCTGCGATCGAATGAAGTGTTTGTTGATGGTTGGATTGAGTAATTGGGTTCAGTAGTTTTTCCGTCTGAGCAGATGACTCATTGCAAATGGCGTTAAGTGCGGATGATTTAGTTTCGTAGGAGTTTTTATGAAATCATTGATTCGCTGGAGTGCAACCCTTGCTCTCATTGGAAGTGTTCTGTTTGGTTCTCTCTTTGTTGGAGGCAGCAGAGTACTAGCTTTATCCGATGAAGAAGTGAAAGCCCGGTTGGAAACAGTTCCAGTTTTCACCCTAGTGGATGGTGAAGGTTCACTGGTTGTTGCAACTTTTTCAGAAGAAGAGAACGCACCGCCTGTTGCCACCGTATTTATTAGCCATACCAATGCTGAAAACTTTTTGCGCAACATGTCCAATACCGACCCACAGGCTGTAGAAGGTGTACGAATTGTGCCAATTTCGCTGGCACGGGTGTATGAAATTGCCCTGGATGGACAAAACGAAGAAAACCCGCTGCGAGTTGCGTTTATTCCTCAACGGCAAGAGGTGGAAGCGGCAGTTGCTATCTTAGAAGAGAGTGGTCAATCCGCTGAGAATTTTCAAGGTGTGCCGCTGTTTATTGCCAAATCGGGTGAGGGGGAAGAAGAAGCCCTGTTGACTGTGCGTCGAGGGGAAGAGGAAGTTATTCCTATGTACTTCAGCGAAGACGAACTGCAAGCAGCCTTGGCTGGACTGCGTGAAAGTCAACCGGAATTAGCAGAATCGGTTCGGATTGAAGTAGTGCCGCTCGATCGACTGATTGAGAACTTGCGCACGAGTGATAATCAGGAATTGAACCAGATTTACTTGGTGCCCCCTCAAGAAAGCATTGAATATATTCGATCGCTACAACAACAGGGTGGGCAACAACCAGCCCCACAGCAAGCCCCGGAACCAGCCCCACAGCAGTAGGGAGGCTGTCAGCGAATAGATCCAAGCGTTGAGTTGAGGGGCATGGTCGATCGTGCCCCTTATTGCTATGGTTTTGTGAGAATGGTTTGTAATTTCGGCTGTGTCCGGCTCACGGAACTCTATGCACCGCACTTCTCAAGGAGATCTTTGGCACTGGCGACAAACTGCACACCAGCAGGCGATCGCAGCAAACATACCACCCGTGGAAGTTGATTGGCTCTTGCAACACCTAACTGGTCTAGATCGGCTGAGGTTGCGCTTACTGTCTCCAGGTGATCCAACGGTGATTGACTTAAAGTACTCTCTCTACGAGCTAGATCAGCGTTGGCATCAGCGATTAAACGCTCGGACCCCTGTGCAATATTTAGTGGGTGCAACACCGTGGCGACGGTTTATGTTAAAGGTTTCGCCCGCGGTTTTAATTCCTCGACCGGAAACAGAATCGATCATTGATTTGGCGATCGACGCGGTGCAAACCCACTCAGAACTGGGGTACGGACACTGGGCGGATTTGGGAACAGGCAGTGGAGCGATTGCCTTGGGGTTGGCGGATGCATTTGCTGAAGCCATGATTCATGCTGTGGATTACAGCCCAGACGCCCTCGCGATTGCCAGGTTTAATGCTCAGCAGTCAGGATTCAGCGATCGCATTCGGTTCTATCAGGGCCATTGGTTTGAACCGTTGACCCAACTTCAGGGTCACTTGCGCGGGATGGTATCCAATCCGCCTTATATTCCCAGTGATATGGTGGCCAAGCTTCAGCCCGAAGTTGCAGATCATGAGCCTGCCTTAGCCCTAGACGGTGGAGCCGATGGATTAGATTGTATCCGTTACCTTGTTGCTGAAGCCCCAAATTATTTAGTGTCTGGGGGGGTATGGCTCATTGAGATGATGGTGGGGCAGGCAGAGAATGTGGTCAATCTGTTGCAGTCCCAAGGGTGTTATCGCGATGTGCACATCTATCCCGATCTGGCAGGGGTCGATCGATTTGCGTTGGCTTATCGGGTTTAAATGGCAAATGGCTATTTGAGACGGTTTCAAGCGGTGCGTTACTCTGTCATGGTAATAGGTAATGGGTAATGGGTAATGGGTAATGGGTAATTAAGTATGCCGGGGGTTTCCTTTTCTGAACTGGTTTCGGCGGCTCGATCGGGTGATCGGCTTGTTAGCTTTCCTACAGATACAGTTCCCGCTTTGGCAGTGCGGCCCGATCGATCGGCGTTGATTTTTGAGGCTAAGCAGCGGAGCCACACTAAGCCGTTGATTCTCATGGCGGCGACGGCGGATGATTTATGGCCCTACGTGCAAGGCAGTGATGCAGAGTTCAATCTTTGGCAACAGGTGGCGGCTACTTATTGGCCGGGAGCACTCACCTTGGTATTGCCCGCTAGCGATCGACTGCCGCCTGAGATGAATCCTACTGATCCGACGACTATCGGCATCCGAGTTCCCAACCATGCGATCGCTCGACATATCTTGGCTCAAACTCGACCGTTGGCAACGACAAGCGTGAATCGATCGGGTCAGCCACCCCTAGAAACCCTAACGGATATCAACGCTGAATTTCCAGAGGTACTGACTCTACGATCTGACGAGTTAGCAGAATTGGAGCGCACCCTGATGTTGGAAACCCAGCCAAGTTCTCGCCTACCTTCTACCGTTGCTAAATGGACATCGACAGGATGGGAAATTCTACGACAGGGAACGGTCAGGTTAGAAGGATGAGCTTGAGCCACGTAGGACGGCACTGCTTACCGGATTCAACAGGATTTTCGCTAGAACGTTGGACAATGGGTATTAGCGCATCACCAGTGGTGAATCGAGCGTCAAATCTAGATCCACCGCCGGATTAATCGAAATTAGGGTGATTCGATCGCGTCCCAGAAATAGTCCTGCCAACCCTCCAAGGGCTGCTCCCCCTAGCACTTCTTCGGTGGCAATGGCGCGATCGCCTGTTACTGCGGCTACGCCAGCGGCCGCCCCTGCTCCAAGAGCCGCCCCTGCCAAAATTTCACCGACGTTAGCGCCTCGAGTAATTCTGCGAGTGGTGGTGACAGTTCCCGATGTCGCGCTCATCGGCATTCGAGTTCTGTCGGTGAGCACCAACTCTTTGGCATAGAAGCGAGCACCCGTCCCACCATCTACGGTGCGTAACTCGCCTACAATTTGGCTACCAGCAGGAATTAGCAAG
Source organism: Thermocoleostomius sinensis A174 (assembly GCF_026802175.1). Classification (NCBI taxonomy): domain Bacteria; kingdom Bacillati; phylum Cyanobacteriota; class Cyanophyceae; order Oculatellales; family Oculatellaceae; genus Thermocoleostomius; species Thermocoleostomius sinensis. The sequence goes on from NZ_CP113797.1 coordinate 2,728,602, forward strand.
CGATCGCCTTGACCCCGGATGTTACGTGCCACCGTTAGTGTCACTGGTACAGGTTCTGGTTCTTCTGTTGAAATAAAGATTCTCTCTGCCTCATCATAGCGAACCGTAATTACAGTTCCTGCGGGAAGCTCCGCCATGTTGGTTGGCGGTGTCGGTGTAGAGGCTTGATTGCCAACAATATAAGGCGAATTAATGGCCGCCACATTGCCAGAACTAACCAAGGCTTGATAGATAAAGGCTGCAACTTCAGCACGGGTGGCCGATCGATTGGGGTTCAAAAAGCGAACATCTGGATAGTTCACGACAATTTGGCGATCGGTAGCCGCCGCGACGCTGGGGCGGGCCCAGTCGGGAATTGCGCTAGCATCGGCATAGGCTTGCAAAGTACCATTCACGGAACCAGCCGTCGAATACCCCAATCCGTTGGCTAGCGATACTAATACCTGTGCCCGAGGGATGTTCTCATCGGGACGGAATACATTATTAGGATATCCTGATAAAAAGCCCATTGTGTAAGCTTCTCGAATGGCATCAGCCGCCCAATAATTAGCCGGAACATCGACAAACCGTGTCGAGCCTCGAACGGCAGACCGGCGAAAGGCTTGGCGTACCATGGCTGCAAACTGGGCCCGCGTCACTGAATCATTAGGACGAAACGATCCATCGGGAAATCCGCTAATGACACCGCGATTGGCTAACTCTTGAATGAATTCTCTTGCCCAATAATCTGAAGAGATATCTGAAAAGGTGCTTTGTGCCTGCGCTGGAGCCTGAACTACTATCAAGGGAGCCGCTGCCCCTGCCATTAACGTCAGCGCAGTAAACAAGGCAGTGCCAGACTGCCAGGAACGGAAACTAGACATAATCGTCCTCTTTAGATGCTATGAAATGGCTTGCTGTGGAACTTAATATTCCCTATATCGCTCAGGATGGAAACGTCCTGTAGACGACTGAGTTTCATCCAAGGGTTAATCTATGCACCGCAATTAGAGGGAATATTGCAAAGTTCTAACGCGCTAGCTTACTTGACTATTGAGTCATTCTCTGAGTTCCCGATTCATGCCCCGCAATTCTCATCTTTCCTCATCGTCGTATCAAAATCTGTAACCCTGTCAGTGCCAGGAGACGTTTCATCCTACTCTAAGGTAGACAGCTCCTCATGCACCTCATGTATGGGAAGAAGCAGCCGCCCCGATTGGCTGCTTTTTTATTGGAATTGCTCCTTAGCAAGTGGCTGACGTTGGGTCGATCGCCTTTCACTGATTGGGTTTCGAGAACAAGTTTCGAGAACAAAATTAAGTTATAGATTTAGGTTCGGGTGGATGGTGGCTGCCCAGCCCGTTGCCAACCCCAGTAACGAAAATGTGCTCAAAATTAGCAACGCCTGCACTCGAGTAAATCCAGCATTTTGTAGATCAAGGCGCGCCAGAATTTCAGCGGCAATCAGGACAAAAAAGTAACCAAAGATCCGGAACCATACCAACACGATCGTCACGCCCAAGGACGCCACAATAATCAGCGTGAAGTAGCCAATATCGGACTTCAACCAAGCTTTGATCAAGGCTTTCAGTCCATCAAACAGGGTGGTGAGCAGTAAGGCTTGCAACAACGTGAAGGCTAAGACCAACGACCAAGCCAGCCAAGTGGCAGTTGATTGAATCAAAAACCAACTGAAGCTGGTATAGGCTGCAAACAGAATTGCCAGAGAAAGCCAGGGTAACCGTTTCACAGAAGAGAGTGATAGAACTGAAAGCGAAAGGGAATACCCTAGAGTTTACCGGTAAGCCTGGCTTTGTACCAATTGAGCCAACCGTTGAGCGGCTCCTGCTTGCCCTCGGGTTTGCCGCAGCCGTTTCCGTATTTCTGCAAGTTCGTCTGGATGAGACAACCACTCTAGCGCTAGCGCTGCCACTAGTTGTGGCTGAAGTTCTCCAATCAGTTCTGGAACGATCGCCTCTCCTGCCCAAATGTTTGGCCAAGCCAACAAGCGAGGTTTCCGCAAAAACCACCAATTAATCAATTTGGCGAACCCACTCCCCACTCCTGGCAAGTTAGCCAACAATCCTGGAATACCGTCCCAAGCCCGCATCGCGTCTAGTTGTTGAGTCGGAATCAGGACAATCATCGGCACAGCCAAGGCTCCTAACTCTGCTGTGTTTGCACCTACCGTAGTCAGGCACAGAGCACAACGGGACAATAGATCATACGCAGGAAACTTTAACCATAAATCAACCCGCAATCCGTCTGTGGTTTTTAGATAAACGCGATCTCCTTCCCGATCGATCGTAGCTGTGACATTGCCAAATTTTGAGGCGATCGGATTTTGGGTAGCGTCGGCAAATTTGGCCAGGGTAGCTAAATCCAGGGTAGGAGCTACGGGAATCACAAAGCGCGTATTGGGGCGCCTGTGATAAATCTGTTGCAGAATCGCCAGCCCAAATGGAACACCTTGAGCTAGTTTGGCTGGTTTGGAACCAGGGAGGAGAGCGATGAGGGAGTCGGAAGGATGAGGGATGAGGGATAAGGGATGAAGGGGTACCGGGGTGTTTTCTTCCCCATCTCCTCTATCTTCCTTAGCTCCCCAACCCCCATCTTCCCAACCCCCAATCTCCACATCTGCCATCAAATCGCCCACCACGCTTAGCTTATGGGCGTACTGCTGGGGAACGCGATCGATTAACTCTGGTTTCATGACGCCAAACCGATCGACCCAACGATGCCAACGGGTCTCCCATTCGCCATAAACCACAATGCGATAGCCGAGCCGCTTGCCGATGATCACTGGATAAATTTGATCGCCGCCCAGAAACACCACTACCCCTCGATCGCGCCAGTCCCAGCTATCTGCCGTTTTGCCCCACAACAGAAATGGGAAAAAATGCCGAGCCGCTTGAATGCGATCGATCTCTGGATAGGATTGGGCAATTTCCACCTCGCGCCCGCTAGCATTGGGACAGGGAGACAGGATGAGGGAGATGCGGACACAACGGCGATCGTTTCCCATTTGCTGACGGATGGCTCTCACGACGGGGCGCACCCAAGTGGTAATTTCACCCGGACCGTTGGAAAGCAGGAGAATATCAATGGGATTCATAGTCAGAAGCCGCGATAGATAGAAAAGCTGAACGATGAAGGGGCCGGAATGGAACCAAATTCCACTGAAGGACCTCACCAAGGCTAGAGACACTGAAGGCAAACGTTGGGAGCAGCGAACATGCTAGGGTTACTCGTGATGGCAGTTCTTGCGGGGGTTGGGGCGATGTGGTGGTTTCTGCGTCGCCAAAAGCGAGAGTGGATCAGCAACCACGCTTTAGTCTATGTGAAAGGGGCCGAGTACCGCTACCCAGACCTACCTTTGGGGGGCTATGGTATCCCGATGCGGGTGAAAGATTCTGGCTACCAACGAGTTGAGGTGGTGTTTCCTCGTCTTACCGAAAGCGGAGAGGTTGAATATATCTACTCCTGGCATTATTGGCGAGATGTGGAAATGGCGACTCCCGCAGCGGCTCAACAGCTAGACAAACCGATGGAACTTGCAGACGGAATTGCACCAGTGATTCGGGAACATCTGCAAATTGATGCAGAAATCTCGCGGTTAAATCGAGAGTATAAAAAAGTCAATGAATTAGCCGATCTAGTCTCAACATCAGATCTTTACTCTAATCAAGTGAGTCTCTATGAACGTGCGCTAGATCAGATCGAAAACTTATTGAGAAAAGCAGAAGAATTGGAAAATATCTATATTTGCTTCATTCGAGAAACATTAATCGGTCTACAAATAGCGTCATACGATGCCGATCGCATCACTAGTGATGTATTGCAGTTTGATGAGCAATATCGGCAATTAAGAGAAGAATATTTGCGCCTGAAAGAGACGGCGATCGCCCATACAGAACTCATGCGCTAGCAAATAAGTAGCAAATAACAATTCGATTGCTTTTTTAGAAAAAGCTGTGAAACCTAGGTGCAATTCATAGATTTTTCCAATCAAATTGATTAGATTTTTTTAGAAAAACTGAGCATACACTTTTATGTTCGTCAAGAAATGTAAAAAAATATCTCGTTGTTTTTATCAAATTGTGTCAGATAACCGGTCGATTGCCCAGTTGGTAAGGGTTTTCTGGTAAAACACTCATGTAACATTATTTCGGGGCATCCGCGTCAGCGCTGTGCTTGGGCGGCTGGGTTCGGTCTATCTGCGTGCTGACCCCTACCTGCCAGGTATCCTTAACTTGCGCTGATAGAAGGATGAACTCGTGCTAAGTAGCCGACAGCCTTTTGAAAGGAGCCTAACCGCATGTTCACTCACGTCAAGCCCGCCATCAGGCACATCGCGCCCACCGATCTACAGGGACGATCGCTGATCAAGGTGGTCTATGTCGTGCTAGAGCCGCAATACCAGAGTTCGCTCTCGGCGGCCGTTCGTTCCATTAACCAGAACAACCCTAACCTGGCCATCGAAATCAGCGGCTATCTACTAGAGGAGCTTCGTAGTCCCGAAAACTATGAAGCGTTTCAACAGGATGTCGCCCAAGCTAATATCTTCATTGCCTCTCTTATCTTTATTGAGGAACTAGCCGAGAAAGTCGTAGCCGCTGTAGAGCCGCACCGCGATCGGCTCGATGTAGCAGTGGTGTTCCCGTCGATGCCGCAGGTGATGCGCCTTAACAAAATGGGCAGCTTTTCCATGTCGCAGTTGGGGCAATCCAAGAGCGCCATCGCCCAGTTTATGAAAAAGCGCAAGGAAAAGTCAGGGAGTGGCTTCCAGGATGCCATGCTGAAGCTGCTGAATACGCTGCCGAAGGTACTGAAGTATCTGCCGATGGAAAAGGCGCAAGATGCCCGCAATTTCATGCTGAGCTTTCAGTATTGGCTGGGCGGTTCGTCCGAGAATCTGGAAAACTTCCTGCTGATGCTAGCAGACAAGTACTGCGATCCAGCGGGAAGTCTGCGCGATGCACCGCTGCAATATCGCGATCCTGTCACCTATCCCGATATGGGCATTTGGCATCCGCTTGCGCCACACATGTTCGAGGACTTGAAGGAATACCTCAACTGGTATGCTTCTCGCCAAGACGTTCCCAATGATTTGAAAGATCCGCTGGCTCCCTGTGTGGGGCTGGTGCTGCAACGAACGCACTTAGTCACAGGGGATGATGCCCACTACGTGGCGATGGTCCAAGAGTTGGAGTGTCTAGGAGCCAAGGTGATTCCTGTATTTGCTGGCGGACTAGACTTTTCTAAACCCGTCGATGCCTACTTCTACGATCCGATCGTTAAAGAGCAGGCGATCGTTGATGTGGTGGTATCCCTGACTGGATTTGCGCTAGTGGGCGGCCCGGCTCGACAAGATCATCCCAAGGCGATCGAGGCGCTGAAACGACTGAATCGTCCCTATATGGTGGCGCTGCCGCTGGTGTTTCAAACTACCGAAGAATGGCAAGACAGTGATCTGGGTCTGCACCCGATTCAAGTGGCGCTGCAAATTGCCATTCCTGAACTGGATGGAGCGATCGAACCGATTATCCTGTCGGGACGCGATGGTACAACGGGGAAAGCCATTGCTCTGCAAGACCGGATTGAGGCGATCGCTCAGCGGGCAATGAAGTGGGCCAACCTGCGCCGCAAGCCTAAGCTCCACAAAAAAGTGGCGATCACAGTGTTCAGCTTCCCGCCGGATAAGGGTAACGTGGGCACGGCGGCTTATCTAGATGTGTTCGGCTCCATTTACGAGGCGCTGAAAGCTCTAAAGCAGAATGGCTATGACGTAGAAGACCTGCCGGAGTCGGCAGAAGCGTTGATGCAAGCGGTGATTCACGATGCGCAGGCGCAGTATAGTAGCCCCGAACTCAATATCGCTTACCGGATGTCGGTTCCAGAATATGAGCGGTTAACGCCCTACTACAAACGCCTGGAAGAGAACTGGGGCCCAGCTCCGGGTCACCTGAACACCGATGGCGAAAGCTTGTTGGTGTTTGGTAAGCACTTTGGTAATGTCTTTATTGGCGTCCAGCCCACCTTCGGCTATGAAGGCGATCCGATGCGGCTACTGTTCTCGCGATCGGCCAGTCCCCACCACGGTTTCGCTGCCTACTACACCTACCTGGAACATATCTGGCAAGCGGACGCAGTGCTGCACTTTGGTACGCATGGATCGCTGGAATTCATGCCAGGCAAGCAAATGGGCATGTCCGGTGAGTGCTACCCCGACTCGCTGATCGGGCACATTCCTAACCTCTACTACTATGCGGCCAACAATCCCTCGGAGGCGACGATCGCCAAACGCCGCAGCTATGCAGAAACGATCAGCTACCTGACGCCGCCGGCAGAAAATGCCGGATTGTACAAGGGCTTGAAGGAACTGAGCGAGTTGATCGCCTCCTACCAAACTTTGAAGGACACGGGACGCGGCGTACCCATTCTCAACGCCATTGTGGACAAGTGCCGCCTGGTGAATCTGGATAAAGATATTGAACTACCAGAACAGGATGCCGCGGCATTAGAGCCAGAGTACCGAGATACGCTGGTGGGCAAGGTCTATATCAAGCTGATGGAGATCGAATCGCGCCTGTTGCCCTGTGGTTTGCATGTGATTGGCAAGGCTCCCACCGCTGAAGAAGCGATCGCCACGTTGGTCAACATCGCCGGACTCGATCGTCCCGAAGAGGAAATCATGAGCCTACCGCGCATTATCGCCAACAGCCTGGGCCGAGATATCGATCAGATTTACAAAAACAGCGATCGGGGACTGCTGGACGATGTGCAGTTGCTCTACGAGATCAACCAAGCCAGCCGGGCGGCGGTGGCAGCAATGGTGAAGGAACAAACTGATGCCGACGGTCGCGTTTCAAAAGTAACGAAGCTCAACTTCTTCAACATCGGACGCAAGGAACCCTGGATTGAAGCCCTGCACGAGGCAGGTTACCCCAAAGTTGATCCAGACGCAATCAAACCCTTGTTTGAGTATCTGGAGTTCTGCCTAAAGCAGGTGACAGCCGACAACGAACTAGGAGCGCTGCTAAAAGCCTTGGAAGGCGAGTACATTCTGCCGGGCCCGGGTGGCGATCCGGTGCGTAACCCCGATGTGTTGCCGACAGGCAAGAATATTCATGCCCTCGATCCGCAATCGATTCCCACCACTGCCGCAGTACAGTCGGCACAAATTGTGGTCGATCGCCTCTTGGCCCGGCAAAAAGCTGAGAACAATGGGCAATATCCAGAAACGATCGCCTTTGTCCTTTGGGGTACAGATAACATCAAAACCTATGGTGAATCGCTGGCTCAGGTGATGTGGCTCGTGGGTGTGCGCCCGGTCCCCGATGCTTTGGGTCGGGTGAACAAACTGGAGTTAATGTCGCTGGAAGAACTGGGGCGTCCTCGCATTGATGTCGTGGTCAACTGCTCCGGTGTGTTCCGCGATCTGTTCATTAACCAAATGAACTTGCTCGATCGGGCAATCAAAATGGCAGCGGAGGCCAATGAGCCGATCGAACTCAACTTTGTTCGCAAACATGCGATCAAGCAAGCAGAAGACATGGGTGTGAATCTGCGACAGGCGGCGACTCGCGTTTTCTCCAATGCCTCTGGTTCCTATTCCTCCAACGTCAACTTGGCAGTGGAAAATAGCACCTGGGAAAGCGAGTCCGAGCTTCAGGATATGTACTTAGCGCGGAAGTCCTTTGCGTTCAACTCCGATAATCCCGGCATGATGGAGCAGGCGCGAGACTTGTTTGAATCAACGCTAAAGACCGTGGATGTGACGTTCCAGAACCTGGATTCATCCGAGATTTCCCTCACTGATGTGTCACACTACTTCGACTCCGATCCCACCAAGCTAGTATCTACTCTACGGGGAGACGGCAAAACGCCCACGGCCTACATTGCCGATACAACCACCGCCAACGCTCAAGTCCGCACCCTGTCGGAAACTGTTCGCCTAGATGCCCGCACCAAATTGCTGAATCCTAAATGGTATGAGGGTATGTTGTCCCATGGGTATGAAGGTGTGCGGGAACTGTCGAAGCGACTGGTAAATACGATGGGCTGGTCGGCTACCGCCGGAGCCGTAGACAACTGGATCTACGAGGACGCGAATACAACCTTCATTCAAGATGAAGCGATGCGGAATCGATTGATGAACCTGAACCCAAACTCCTTCCGTAAAGTGGTGGGAACGCTGCTGGAAGTTTATGGACGCGGTTATTGGCAAACCAGCGAAAGCAATATTGAATTGTTGCAGCAACTGTATCAAGAAGTAGAAGATCGCATTGAAGGGGTTGAGTAATCTCTGTTTAGAGGATTGATGGCAGTGGATATTCGGCTAGAACTATCTCAGGTGGTTAAAACTCGAAAAGATGGATGATAAAGTACACAACTTACCCTTCATCCGTCCATGACCGAGCAATTTACCCAAATTAATACTCAATTAATAAGGCGGGTGATGAACCCGTCTTTTTTGGTCGCATTTGTCACTTATGTGCCCTTCCCGTTTCTATATTCCCTAACTTACCTTTACTCTGGGGTTGAAGCAGTTCTTGAAAGTCACCTGTCGTGAAGGTGGCTTAACTTGAGCGTTACATCCCAGATTTGAATATGAAACTAATCCTCAAACCAACTCGATCGCCAAGCGGCTTCAGCTTCGGCGATCGATCGTTCTTTCTGTTTTTTGTGATAATCGCGTCCTAGTTTATGCAGTTGGTTCGAGAGGTCGCGAATTTTAGCGCGCCAAATCGTGGTGGCAGAATCACTAAATTCAATTTCAGATAGCCGTAAGCGGATGGCCATCAATTGTGTCATTGTTGGTTCTTTCTCTTCCTCGCCATCAGTTTCAATTAGTAGGTGCAGAAGATTAGGTGGGCTAACCGTGGTTTCAGCAGCGATATCGGCTTTGGATGCAACTTCTAATACGGGTTCTGGCAAATGCCCCGACAGTACTTCAGATTGTTGTAAAAGGCGATTGGCACCGTGCGACAGGGTTTGCAACAGGTCAATAATGCCCGCTTCTAGGTGTTCTTGCCACTGCAATAGGTCTTTGGGATGCGCCGGCAAGATTGGTTTTTGATCGGGAGAGGCGGAAGGTTCGATCGTATCCTCTGTCTTTGAAGACTCAGCGGCGTTGGGGGGGGGGACGAGGGAATCAGATTGGGTCTCTAAATTGCACTCAAGGGGGGGAGCCTGATCAGCATCCGGATCAAAATGAGAGTCGCTAGTTGCCTCCGTTGGGGCAGATCTGAGCGCTTCGATCGCCTTTAACCAGTCAGGCAGTGAATCAGATGATGACAGGGTTGCCTCCGTTGAGGTGTCGATCGTCGTTGCCTCAGATTCATCGGGATTGATGGGCGGGGCCGATTGCTGGTGTGCCCGCTCAATTTCTCTTGCTACCTCCTCGTCAATTTCCTGAAGAATGGCCAGATCGGTGGTGTCCAGGAGCGACGCGGCCGTGGAAGCAATCGATGAGGATCGCGAAGTTGCTGGAGTATAGGCAGCATGAAGCAACTGTAGAAGTTGGGGTTGGGCCGCTTTGGCTAGCTGCCGTAATGCCTGTTGTAACTGTTGCCGTTGGCTGAGGGAAAGCTTCAGAAATCGCTCTGGATAGGCATGAGTACAAAGATGATAGCTAGCCACCACAAGCTGCTGCTGCACAGCTTGTCCCAGCGCCGTGAGATATTGCTGATAGGTGTCATAGAACTCTTGAGCGATCGCCGTTACAGACTGATTGAGGCGAGCCAGTTCTTGATCAATGCGCTCAACTGTTCTCATCGTGTGTTCCAATCTCTGTTGTTTCCAGAATAACGTTTGTTTATGTCCAACTAACGAAAATGGGTAATAGGCGTTGAGAAAACGGCTTCCCATTCACCTATTACCCCCTTCTATCTAGACTCGGTATAGGCGCATAGGATACGCCTCCACAAACTGTCTATTTCTTCTATTTCTTCTTTTTCTTCTTATCCGACTTGGGCTTGCTTTCGGTTTTGGTCTTAGGAGCCTCGATCGTTTCAGCCGCCGCGACGGGTTCAGCATCTTCCACTTCAGAGACGGTCGCTGGCTCAGCAGCAGTGGCAGCCGTAGGCTCACTTGCGGCTGGAGGTGCGTCCACCTTCTCGACCTCTACAGTTTCGGTCACGGTTGTAGAAGGTTCCTCTGGTTTTGGAGCAGCCGCACCCGTTTGGGCAGCCACCTCAGCGGCAAAATCTGTCTCTTCCTTCTCAATGCCCTCGCCCATCACAAAGCGAACGAACCGACGAATCTGAATGTTTTCTCCCAAACTAGCGATATTTTGTTTAACCAGATCGGCAACGGTAATGCTTTGGTCTTTAATGTAAGGCTGATCGAGAAGAGACAATTCCTTCAGCCGTTTCTCAATTCGCCCTTCTACAATTTTCTCGCGGATATTTTGTGGTTTGTTGGCCATATCATCTCGGCCCATTTCAATCTCTTTCTCTTTCGCTACCACATCCGCTGGAATGTCCTCAACTTTGACATATTCCACATTAGGACAAGCCGCAATCTGCATGGCCACATCTTTGGCTAGAGCCTTGAAGGCTTCATTGCGGGCCACAAAGTCTGTTTGACAGTTAACCTCGACCAGAACCCCAATGCGGCCGCCCGTGTGGATGTATTGCTCGACCAATCCTTCAGCTGTAATCTTGCCGGCTTTCTTCTCCGCTGAGGTAATTCCTTTTTGGCGGAGCCATTCGATCGCCTTTTCAATATTGCCATCTGTAGCTTCTAGCGCTTTTTTGCAGTCTCCGAAGCCTGCATTGGTTTTATCACGCAGTTCCTTAACTAGTTTTGCTGGTATATCCGCCATTGTGCCTTAGTCCCTTTCTAAGTCAGTGTTGAGTGCTCAACCGTGTCCTTACTCAATCCTAAAAGGGGAGGGGAGCAAGGAAAAGGCTAAAAACTAAAGGATGACGGCAAAAGCACAGGCTTAGGCTTTTATTTTTTACCTATCTTTCACCTTTTTCATCCTTTGAATTCCCGTCCTTGCCCGCCGTCGCCTTGCTCGACCTATTCTTCCGTTTCTTCTTCGTCGTCTACAAACTCGCTGTCGTCGTAGTCAAACTCTTCTTCGGCTCCTTCGTAGTCGATATATTCTTCCTCTTCTGGTTCTAGTTGACCGTGACGCCCTTCGTAGATAGCATCTGCCAGGCGACCCACAATGAGTTTAATCGATCGAATGGCATCGTCATTGGCAGGAATCGGAATATCAGCTGTATCCGGATCGCAGTTCGTATCTAACAAAGAGACGATCGGAACACTGAGCTTTTGACATTCTTGAACGGCGTTGTACTCCCGACGCTGATCGACAATCACGACAACATCAGGCAGTTTGCGCATTCCTCGAATACCACCTAGGTATTTTTGTAGCTTCTCTAGTTCCCGCCGCAACACCGCTGCTTCTTTTTTGGGCAACAGATCTAGTGCGCCTGTTTCTTGGCGACGCTCCAAGTCCTTCATGCGCTCAACCCGGGTTTTGATGGTGGCCCAGTTTGTGAGCATTCCGCCCAACCAGCGCTGATTGACATAGAAAGAACCACAGCGAGACGCTTCCTGAGCAATGATGCCCGCCGCTTGCCGCTTTGTGCCCACAAACAAGACACGCTTACCTTGTTCAGATGCGGTACGTAAATAATTGTAGGCTTCCTCCATCAACTGAGCGGTTTGCACCAAGTCGATGATATGAACCCCATTGCGAGCCGTATAGATGTACGGAGCCATCTTCGGATTCCAGCGACGGGTTTGATGCCCGAAATGGACTCCAGACTCCAATAGCTGAGCCAACGTAACAACTGGCATATCGGTTTTTCTCCTTTCGGGTTAATCCTCCATCCAGGCGTATTTCTAACAACAGCGCAATAACGCCGTCAGAAACACCCGAAACCCCGGATGTGTGAAGTTAGACAACCCTACTAGGGTATCATGTCTTGCCCAGGGGCTGCATGTTGTATGGGGCTAATTTTCCGCTGCTTGAGACAGAGAATGAACGGAACTACGGTTACGGCTTTTTGATCGGGCCTTGGTGCCACCATCCAAGCCGGAGTGAGCTTTCACAATTTCTACGTTAAAGCGGTAGCCAACGTTGCGAACCGTTTGAATTAAATTAGGTTGGCGCGGATCGATCTCAATTTTTTTGCGCAAGGATAGCACATGCGTATCAACTGTACGGTGGTTGTCAATTTCATCCGGCCAGGCCTTGCGCAATAATTCTGCCCGGCTGAGGGGGGCCCCTCCAGCTTGCGCCAGCACATAAAGTAAGCTAAATTCCTGTGGGGTTAAATCAATTAACTCATTTTTGAGGCGAACTCGACGCTGAATTAAATCAATTTTTAGATCGCCATAATCTAACGAAGCGGGGGCGGTTATGGTACGATTTCGGCGAATTAGAGCTTCAACTCGAGCCAAAAACTCTTGCATACCAAAGGGTTTGGTGAGATAGTCATCCGCCCCTGCCCGCAACCCCGCCACAATGTCAGCCTCGGTATTACGAGCCGATAGCATTAAAATCAAGGCCTGCTGTTGCTGAAGCCAACGACAGAATTCTAGTCCATCCCCGTCGGGCAATTCTGAATCGAGAATGATTAAATGCGGTTGGCGGCTAACGAACATATCCCTTGCCTGTTGGAGGTCAGCAGATTGATGAACCCAATAACCAGCCTGTTGCAAGTGCCAACCGAGTAACGATCGCAAGTGGGGGTTTCCCTCAACGATTTGAATGCAAACAGAGGCCACGGCGCTAAGTTTTGCTTTGACTTTATTCTTCAGGCTAACAGAGCCTTTGTCAGGGTTTTGTAACCACGGCTACGTGATATGGTTCGGGGGTCGGCCATAGAAATTGAGGATTTAGACCTTTAGACTACCTCAAAAACACTAGATCCCGACAGGGATCAGCGCAAAGGCAGTTCTACTGCAACGCTACAATAGTCTTACAGATAGATAAACCCAAGTCCACAAGCCTTTATAATGACAAGACACCTTAAATAAGTGCTTCCTAAACCCACTGAGTTGTTTGTAATCATTTGTAGACTCGTTATTCTTTACAGTCAAAGATTGGAATAGCTACTATGCTTCAAGATGCCCAAACAATTCGCTACTACCAGAGGCTAACAGATGCCTTAGTTGAGTTATGGAATCGGGGGTATCGCTTTGAGGAAATGCGACATTACATGGAAGGTTATGTTGCAGCTTTGCGGCATTCTAACGCGATCGAGCCATTTATGATTCATCGTTTAGAAGAAGAAGTGACTCGTTATCTCTATGATCCATCCAATTTCGCGATGCCTGAATCAGAACCAGACTACCGATAGCAAGCAAATACCCCTCTAGCAAATTGCCTGGCTAGGGGGGTATCTAATTTAATTTAGTTTGATTTAGTTTGCTGTTTGATCGCGTAACCAGACTTGGATCATTATGAGGCAAGCGCAACTTCCACCATCTGCTGCAACTCACCCTTTTGATACAGTTCAATCATGATGTCTGACCCGCCGACAAACTCACCATTGATGTAAACTTGCGGAATCGTCGGCCAGCTAGAGTACTCTTTAATGCCCTGCCGAATGGCCTCATCGCTTAAGACATCAAAGGTTTCAAAGGGAACGGCCAGCATATTCAAAATTTGTACTACATTGTTCGAGAACCCGCACTGAGGCATCAACTTAGTGCCCTTCATGAAAACCATGATCTTATTGTTTTGGACTAGCTCATCAATTCGTTGCTGAGTTTCTGGAGACATATCGTTTAAAGAAATAAAAGTTCAATCAAGTGTGTATCAGTGTGTATCACGTTTCGATTGCTTCCATCTTAGGCAAGATGTAGGTATATAGGTGCTAGATTTGTCCAGACATTGCCCACTCTTGCGGAGTATAGGTTTTCATCGTCAATGCATGAATAGCTTCAGACGACATAGCTTGCTGTAAAGTTCGATAAACTAGCTGATGCTGTTGAATCAGGCGTTTACCCTCAAACTGCGAAGAAACAACCACTACTTGGTAATGATCGCGCGTTCCAGTCAGATCTTGAACCTGAACTTGAGCATCTGGCAGTCCAACTTTGATCATTTCCGCAACTTGATCGGGACTCACCATTCAACCTCCTGGGATGTGAATTTACCTTTAATTTTACTATTGAGGCACTGGCAACGCGGAGGTAGGCTCATTAGAACCGCGAGGATAGGGGGAATCAACGAATCCTAGTTCAAATAACTGCTGATAGGCCTGGCGTCCCAGATCGCGGGTTGGATTTTGACTACGAATGATTTGGATAAGCAGGGGAACAGCTAGTTCTGGCTTATTTTGGGCCCGATGCACCAACGCCAACTGATAGGTAGCTTGATCGCGCATCTGAGCCGTTTCTACGGCCTGGGCACGCTGTTCTTCGGCAATGCGATTGTCAATACCGGAAAAGCTAGCGGCTAGCTCTTGGTAGAAATTGGAAAGTTGATTAAACACTTGACGAGCTTCTTGTAGCTTTGAAACCGCCAACTCGTAGTTTTGGGCAGACACGGCGGCTCCCGCTTCGTCCATGAGCCGCTGACCGCCCTGGATGCTGAGGATGCTACCTTGGGCCAGCGGACGTAAATCGTCAGTTGTAGTGGCTGGCGTTGGTGCAGAACCTTCCTCTTCGGGCAGGGCTGGAACTTCGTCTGAAACATCAGGGGTTTGGGCTTGCACAACTGGGTGCCCAATGCCCACGAGTGCCATGGTTGACACAGTTGTCAGCAAAAGCAAACTCGTCGAAGGCAAAACGCGAAGGGGGTTAAACGCTACCATGAACTCACTCTGTTGAACTGTGTGACTGCAAACAAATTTGGTCTTGCGCCATCTTACCACTGAGTGCTTTACTCCATTGAACTTTTTATTTTGATTGCTGCTTCGATGTGGCGTCCAGTTTTCAGGTCGTTTCGCCCTCGTCTCTTAGCTGGATTTAACCGCATTGTCTGACTTCCGTGGCGATCGCCGCCGCCAACATAGCTGGTTCAATGGGTTTAGCTAGATGCTGTTGAAATCCAGCGACAAGGGACTGTTGCCGATTCGCCTCAGTAGCGTAGGCCGTGAGAGCGATCGCATAAATTGATTGGTAGGGAGCAGAGGACGATCGAATTTGCCGCAGCAAGGTATAGCCGTCCATATCCTGCATGCCAATATCACACACTAAAACATCAAAAGGAGATGTTTCGACAGTATTAAATTCCAAGGCATCAAGGGCAGCTTGGGCAGAGGTGACGGCGGTTACGGTTGCACCTTCTTGTTCCAAGACAAAGGCAATGAATTTTAGAGTAGCAGGCTCATCTTCTACAACCAGTACCCGAATCCCCGACAAATCAAACCGCTGCATGGTCGGAGCGATCGAGAGTTTGAACGAGGGAGAATGAGACACCAACGGCAGCCGCACTGTAAAGGTTGCACCCTGATTATTTCCTTGGCTTGCGGCGGTGATGGTGCCGCCATGCGCTTCTACCAGTTGTCGAGCGATCGACAGCCCTAGGCCTAATCCTCCATACTGGCGGGTGATTGATCCATCGCCTTGGCGAAAGCGCTCAAAAATAAATGGCAACAGGTCAGGATCAATGCCCTGTCCCGTATCGCGGATGGTGATTTGAGCATAGCGATCGACTCGCTCTAAGCCAACGTAAATTTGACCGCCCTCTGGAGTGAACTTGATTGCATTGGACAGCAAATTCCAGATCACTTGTTGCAATCGCCCTACATCGCCCATAATCTGGCCAACTGTTGGATCAAGATTGGTCTCAAGGCGAATCGATTTTGCATCGGCAGATAATCCGACGGTTTCCAAGGCCGCGGCGATCGGAGTGATCAACGAAACAAAGGTTAAATTCAGCGTCAGTTTCCCCTGGACAATACGTGACAGATCGAGCAAATCATCGACAAGTTGAGCCTGGCGTTTAGCACTTTGTTCGATCGCATCCAACGCTTCTTGATATTTGTCTGCTGATAGTTGCTTGGTTTGCAGCACCTTCGTCCAGCCTAGAATCGGGGTGAGGGGGGTTCTCAACTCGTGGGAAAGCGTCGCCAAAAATTCATCTTTGCTGCGGTTGGCTAGTTCTGCCTCGGCTCGTGCCTGTTGTTCTTGCTGCAATAGCTGTTCTCGTTCGGTTTCAGATCGTTTGCGATCATCAATATCTCGCTGAATGGCTACAAAGTGAGTGATAGTCTGATTGCCATTCCGAATCGGCGTAATGTTCCACTCAACATAAAATGGAGTTCGGTCTTTGCGATAGTTAATTGCTTCGCCATGAAAGGGCTTGCCTTGAGCAAGATGAGTCCGCAACTTGTCTAATACCGTGCGATCGGTTTCTGGCCCTTGCAAAATTCGCGGTGTTTTCCCCAATACATCTTCGCTGCGATAGCCTGTCATTTCGCTGAAGGCCGGATTCACATAGACGATCTCAGGACCTGGTGGATTCAATTGGGCGGTGGTGATGATGATTGAATCCCGCGATTGCTGAACAGCCGAAAGCAACAACCGAATGGCTTCTTCGGCCATTTGCAAATCTCGTAGAGCTGCTGTCAACCGTTCCAGTGATTCGGTTAATCGACTTTTCTGTTGGGGCGGCAACTGCTTGGCATTTTGCTCAAACTCGGCCACCCTTTGTTGCACATCTTGAATTTGATCAATAAATTCGTCGCCGTTCACCTGTTTCGCAACCCAACAACACCGACTCCTATTGTGAAGAAATATATCAACAAAAACATTGCCACAGAGAGAGATTTATGAGGAACACAGAAGGCAGGTTAAGTTGGTTGGTAGTACGATTGCTCTATGTGCTAAGTTGATGAGCATCACAAGTTATAAGTTGATGAGCATCAGGTTATCTACCCATGGCTTGGGTGCTGGGGGAACAGGGCTAGGGGCTAGAATTGTAAGACCACGGCTATGGCTGGAACGTAACCTATGACAGTTTTGTATGATTTAGCTGACTGCGTAATTCTTGGCATCGATCCAGCGATCGCCACAATTGGCTTCGGTGTGATTCGCGGCAAGCAAGCTTTAGACTATGGTGTGATTACCACGCCTGCCAAACAACCGATGTACGAGCGCTTGAGTCAGATTCGCTCGGACATTCAAGAGTTGTGCGATTTGATCCAGCCAGATCTAGCGGCGATCGAGATGCCGTTTTTTGGGCGTGAAAATACTAACGCCAGCAAGGTGCTACGGGCCCTGGGTGTGATTGAATTGGCCCTAGGCGATTGGGGCTTGACTGAACTTGTGTTCCTGCATCAATCGCAGGTAAAGGCGGCCGTGGCGCAGTATGGAGCTAATAAAGGGGAAATTAAGCAAGCCGTGATGCACATTTTTGGGCTGGCGCACCCCCCCTCACCGGATGACAGTGCTGATGGCTTGGCCATTGCTTATGCGGCTCAATGTGGCGCACGGGCCAATGTGGCATAGTAGGGGCGATCCGCGCATCGACCCCACTTTGCGCATCGCCTTTACTACAGACATGACTATCGCACTCCAGCAGGTTTACCCGTACCGTTTTGGCTAGCTTCGGTTTCTGGATCGGCAAGCCCAAACACCTGATTGAACACCTTTTGCACTTTGTAACCAGAATCGATCGACTCCAACGGGTCTTTCCGTAAGCGGTGGCGCAAGGCCATGACAATTACCCGGCGAATGTCATCAACCGTGACTTCGGTGCGGCCTTCCAATGCAGCCAGGGCTTTGGCAGTGCGATTCGTGACAATATCGCCGCGCAGACCGTCTACATCCAGTTCAGCACAAACCTGTGAAATGTTCACCTTCAATTCATGGTCAATCGAGACCAACTTGAGGCGTTCTTGTGCACTGATTAGCTTTTGCTGAAGGGCTGCTTGTTGCGCTTGATATTTTTCTAGAAAGGCGTCTGGATCTTGGTCAAATTCCGATCGCTGTTCCACAATTTCGACGCGCAGGGTTGGATCTTTGACGGTGCGGATTTCGGCATGTAAGCCAAAGCGATCGAGCAATTGCGGTCGCAGTTCACCTTCTTCGGGGTTGCCCGACCCCACCAACACAAATCGGGCTGGATGACGAATGGAGATGCCTTCTCGCTCTACCGTGTTCCAACCAGAAGCGGCCGAATCGAGCAGGACATCCACCAGATGATCATCTAATAAATTCACTTCATCCACATAGAGAATGCCCCGATTGGCTTGAGCGAGGAGTCCTGGCTCGAAGGCCTTGACACCTTCCGACAGCGCTTTTTCAATATCGATCGTGCCACAGACGCGATCTTCAGTCGCGCCCAAGGGCAGATCGATCATGGGCACTTTTTTCTTTATCGTGGTGATTGCGTCGCCCGCTTCAATCTGCTGCTTCACCCAGTCGCTCATCAAGCCTGGATCACTAGGATGGCTGTTGAAGGGATCGCCAGAGACGACTTCGATGTCCGGCAACACATCAGCCAAGGCTCGAATAGTGGTGGATTTGCCCGTGCCGCGATCGCCCATGATCATGACGCCGCCAATTTTGGGATCGATCACATTTAGCAATAACGCCAGCTTCATCTCCTCCTGTCCAACAATCGCAGTGAAGGGAAACACGGCGCGACGAGTCGAAAATTTAGCAGAGGAACTGGCAATGGTAGGACTCACAGGATTACCTAAATTCTAATAACGCGACATTAAGACTGTTTTTCATTTTGACACATTCAGGGAAAGCGAATGCTGCCGACTAGCTATCTTTGGAAATTTGCGATCGGAGGTAGGAGGTAATGTTATACGCCGTTATACGCCAATTACCAGTTCGTCGCTGATCTTAGCTGGTCATGAATTGAAGACCTGAACCAAGCACTGACATCAGTCTCGAGTGAGCATTCGCTACGATCAATTAATCAAGCAATTAATTAAGACAAATTGGAGACAGATTCAGGAGAACGGCAATGAGTGTTTTAGGAAATCTCATCTGGCTGATTTTTGGAGGATTGGTGAGCGGCTTCGGATACATTATCGGGGGCTTGACTTTGTGCTTGACGATCGTTGGCATTCCCTTCGGGCTGCAAGCCATCAAGCTGGGCATTGCAACGCTGACCCCCTTTGGACGGGAGGTCGTTGAACTAAAGGAGGCTGACAGCACATTGAGGCTGGTGTTTAACCTAATTTGGATTGTGCTGTTTGGCTGGGAGATTGCGCTGTCTCACCTAATTCACGGCGTGATTTTAGCCATCACTATCATTGGGTTGCCCTTTGCTAAACAGCACTTTAAATTACTGGAAATGGCGCTGCTGCCCTTTGGTCGTGAATTTCGTCGCGTCCGCGTCAATCGCCCCTACCTCACCGATCGGCTAACCTGATCTCAACCTGATCTACAATGCCTTTGTCGCAATCAACACAGGATAGTATGGCAAGTCAGGCTGCAATTCCAGTCGTCGTCAATGGGGCAGGCGGCAAGATGGGTCGGGAGGTGGTTAAGGCAGTGGCCGCAGCGGATGACATGTCTCTCGTGGCTGCCGTCGATCGCAGCCCCGACTTACAGGGTCAAGACATTGGCGAACTGGCAGGTTGCGGCGAATTGGAAGTGCCGATCGTCAATGATCTTCAAGCGGCGTTGGTGCTCTCGACGCAGGAGCGCGGAACCCCCGTCATGGTAGATTTTACGCACCCGGATTCGGTGTATGACAATGTGCGCACGGCGATCGCCTATGGAGTGCGTCCGGTCGTGGGAACCACAGGACTCAGCGCTGAAGAAATTCAAGACTTAGCGGAGTTTGCCGACAAAGCGAGTACGGGTGCTGCAATTATTCCCAATTTTTCGATCGGCATGGTGTTGTTGCAACAGGCAGCCGTGCGCGCCTCGCAGTATTTTGATCATGTAGAGATTTTGGAACTGCACCACAATCAAAAAGCCGATGCGCCCAGTGGTACAGCTATTCAAACGGCTCAATTGCTGGCTGAGTTGGGTAAATCCTATAACCCGGCCCGCGTCAACGAAACCGAGAAAATGCCCGGAGCACGCGGCACTTGCACTTCGGAGGGAATTCGGATTCACAGTATTCGCTTACCAGGACTGATTGCCCACCAGGAAGTGATCTTTGGTGCACCTGGAGAACTCTATACGTTGCGCCACGATACGAGCGATCGCGCTTGCTATATGCCCGGCGTGCTGTTGACCATTCGTAAAGTGCTTCCGCTGAAGTCGCTGGTGTATGGACTAGAAAAGCTGCTGTAATAATCCGCTGCCAGAGGCGGGTGTTCACTAAAATATGAAATCATTGAACACTTCTGCCTAAATCTCTCTCCTAAAATAGGCGAGAAACTCTCGATTTGGCTCTCCTGCTCCAGCGGATGGAAGCAGGGGTTAGGGATGAGAGTAGTTCTAGATACGAGTCCACCGATGTTACTAGGCGAATAAAGTTCGAGCCGTCCCCACCACAGGGTAGAATGCGGATGGTTTTTGGCAGGTTGAGTCTGCCAGTTCTCATCGATTTGATTGACTTTAGCTTAACCAAAGCTTAACCAAACAGTTGACTGTAAGGAGGGTAACGTCCTGGCTACTCGTGTCGTTCTTGTGCGTCATGGTGAAAGTACCTACAATGCTGAACGTCGAGTTCAGGGACACTGCGATGCATCCCGGCTAACGGAAAAGGGGCGAGCAGGTGCTCGTCAAGTTGGAGCCACGCTCAAAGAATTACACTTTGCCGCCATCTACAGCAGTCCGCTGCAACGGGCCCGCGAAACCGCAGAGCTTATTCGATCGACCCTGCTTGACCAGAATGGCTCCGCTGCACCAGCTTTATACCTAACCGACAACCTTAAAGAAATTAGTTTGCCGTTGTGGGAAGGCTTGACGTTTCAAGAGGTTGAAGAAAAGTATGCCGAGGGCTATGCGGCGTGGCGCGAGCGCCCCCATGAACTATGCATGGAGATTGTCACCGATCAGGGCATGGAACCGTTTTATCCCGTACCGACCCTATATGACCAAGCACGACGTTGTTGGCAAGAGGTGCTGTCTCGTCATTCTGGAGAAACCATTTTGCTGGTCGCTCACAGTGGCATCAATCGTTGCTTAATCAATACGGCGATCGGGTTAGGGCCAAAATCCTATCAGTCCATTCATCAATCTAATTGTGGTATTAGTGTCCTCAATTTTGCTGGGCAGTTGGGCGACTCTGTGCAACTAGAATCAGTCAACTTGACGGCACATTTAGGGGAACCACTCCCTAAACCTAGAAATAACCATACGCCTCGATTTTTGCTAGTTCGGCATGGCGAAACGGACTGGAATCGCCAGCAACGCTTTCAAGGTCAAATGGATATACCGCTTAACGATCAAGGACGGGTGCAAGCTCAACAAGCTGCTGCATTTCTAGCGAATGTGCCCATCGATCGGGCAATTAGTAGCCCGATGCTCCGGCCCAAGGAAACCGCCGAAGTGATTTTGCAACACCATCCCAACCTTTCCCTAGAACTCGATGGCAAGTTGCGTGAAATTAGCCATGGACTGTGGGAAGGCAAGCTAGAAGCAGAGATTGAGCAAGCTTTTCCGGGTACTCTGGCGCAATGGAAAACGGCTCCTGAGACAGTGCAGATGCCTGAAGGCGAGAACTTACAGCAGGTTTGGCAACGGGCGATCGCGGCTTGGAACGCTATGTTGAATTCCACCCCCCCCAGCGGCGGCGATCGTCCCTTCACCACGTTGGTAGTAGCCCACGATGCAGTCAACAAAGCGCTATTATGCCACCTTGTCGGGTTGGGACCTCAGCACTTTTGGACGTTCAAACAGGGCAATGGCTCTGTCACCGTAATTGATTATCCGCAAGGCATCACCGGCAATCCCTTAATCCATGCTCTCAATATCACCAGCCACTTGGGAAGCGTGCTCGATCGAACGGCCGCAGGCGCATTGTAATCCGTGGAAGCCAGTATGTCGAAGGAACTGCTTCAACAGGTTCGGCTGATTGATCCAAACACCAGCACCGATCGCAGGGTTGATGTGCTGGTAGTAGATGGCAAAATAGCCGCGATCGAGGAGAAACTGGTTGATATTCCAGCCGATGTTCAGGTGCAGCATTGTGCAGGACTGGTTTTAGGACCAGGGCTGATGGATTTGTATAGTCACTCTGGAGAGCCTGGCTTTGAAGCCCGCGAAACCTTAGATTCGTTGCGGCAAGCGGCCCTCGCAGGAGGCTTTACTCGCCTAACGCTGTTGCCGGATACACATCCCCCACTTGACAATCGCGCGAGTGTGGAGTGGATGCAATCGCAATCCTCCCGATATGTGCCTATGGCTCAATTGCCTAATGACCAATCGACTCAGTACCACGCTGCCTTACCCAAGCTCAATTACTGGGGAGCATTGACACTGGGAACGCAAGGCGAACAAATGGTGGAATTGATGGAACTGGCTGAAGCGGGCGTGATTGGGTTTACAGATGGTAAACCGATTGCCAATACCTCGCTGCTGCGAAGACTTTTGGACTATGGACAAGTGCTACAAAAACCGATCGCCCTCTACTGCTGCGATCGCAGTCTAGCTGGAGGAGGGGTCGTGCGGGATGGGCTAGAGGCGGTGCGGTTAGGGTTACCGGGCAGTCCAGTGATAGCTGAAACGGTGCCGCTTGCTGCTGTATTGGAGTGTGTGGCCGAGGTGGGAACACCAGTGCATCTCATGCGAATCTCGACGGCACGGGGGGTTGAACGACTGCGGGCTGCTAAAGCAGAAGGGTTGCCCGTCACTGCCAGTACCACCTGGATGCATTTACTGTTGAACGTGACCTCGGTGCATGCCTATGACCCCAGCCTATGCCTCGACCCGCCCTTGGGTAATCCCAGCGATCAAGCGGCCCTGATTCAAGGCTTGCAGGATGGCACGATTGACGCCATTGCCATTGATCACACCCCTCTCACCTATGAAGAAAAGACCGTAGCCTTTGCCGAAGCTCCACCCGGTGCGATTGGGCTGGAACTGGCCTTGCCGCTGCTGTGGCAAACCTTTGTGGCATCGAACCGCTGGTCGGCCGTGGCGCTATGGCAATCCCTCAGCACCAATCCTGCCAAATGTTTACATCAGCCCACCCCCCAATTGCAACTCAACCAACCCACAGACCTGATTTTATTTGACCCCAACCTCGTCTGGACTCTGACGCCAACGACCCTGAAATCTCGATCGGCCAACACCCCGTGGTTGGGACATGAAATTCAGGGACGGGTGATTAAAATCTGGGGATAATCGACGGCATCTACATAAGAAAAACTTCGGGGATAAAGCTGTTCGGTCTAAAATCATGAATCGAAATTCGTGAAAAGCTGATACCCTGATCCTGAGCTAACAAGGTAGTTAGGTGCACTTGGAGTACAATGTACACCCCGCTGTTCCTTCATCCTGGTTTCCCTGAGGTTTGAGATGGCGTTTTGGGAATTTCTGATTCAAAAAGAAGGCGATCGCTCTTGGTTGCCGCTGGGATCTTCTAAGGTAGAGATTCTGGAAGGACGATACCGCATTGTGGCCCATTCCGAGCGCAGCAATACCCCTGTGGAAATTCGGATCATTCACGATGCCACCGCTGAAATTCCGCCCATTCGCCGTACGCAGAAGCGGGTTAGTCAAACCAACAACAATGGATTAGTGGCGATTCTGCCGTTTACTCGGCTGCTGCCTGGAGTTTGGGAACTGCGCTGCACCAGCGATTTGATGGCAGATATGTTAGGAGAAGGATGGCAGCACAGCGTTCAGTTGCAAGTGTTGCCGCTAGAGGCAGACGAGGATTGGGAACCAGATTGGTTAGAGGCACACAATTTAGTTCGTGAGGCCCCCCCGCAACCTCTGACTACTGTGCCCTCTCAGGAGTCGGAGAAGGCTCCCCTCACTGCTAATTCAGGTGATGGCTTTATCGCTCGCCATGAATCGCCATTGCATTCCGTTCTCGGTCCAGAGATTTCTTCCGCAAAGCCCGCAAAGACAGAGGAAGCATCTCAACCAGCCGCCACAGACGAGCCTCCCATCCTATCCACTGACACCCCCCCAGACACCACTCCAGACACCGCTCCAGCCGCCACGGCTTCTGATCTGCTCCCCCTAGCCGAGCGGACGATTTCATCCGCTGCCGAGGTACCGGCACGGTTGCGTTTGGGACAAGATACATTTATTATCCAACGCGGACAGTCTCTGATGCTGATGGGGCAGGTAGAAGCCAGCAATGGGCAACCCACTGAGCAGCCCGTTTCGCTAACAGCGCTGCAAGTCCGTCTCTATGACCCTCGCACATCTAATATTCTGGCTGAACAGCAACAACCTCTCACCGATCGCCCTTTGCCCTTTCCGTTTACTTGCCAAATTACTCTCCCCGATGACTTTCAAACTTATCTTGTCCTAGGAGAAGTGATTCTGCATACTGGCCCGGCCGCCATCAGCCAGTCCTTCAGCGTCACTACCGATCTCCACGAGTTGTTAGACGCCATTGCCAACGATTTCTCTGATATCGAGCTTTTGCCGCCGCCTGGTCTGTCTTCCGAGGCAGAAGCGCTTGCGCCCCTGGACTCAACTCCTTTACCTTCTGCGCCGACGGATACCATCGTTCAAGCAGTTCAGTTCCACCCCTCTCCTCAGCAACCGCTGCCACCGCAACTGTATCCCGCTACTGCTTCTGCCGATGCTTCTGCCGATCAAGATGGGGTTCGCAAGCCCCTCGATTTACCTTCTTTCCCAATCGCATCAACCCCAGCCAGTTCTGCTGATGTCCATCCTGCCTTCAGTGATCCGGCGGCTGGCAATGGCTCATCTCTTGCCGATCGCCCGATCGCAGAATATGCTGGGCACTCATCTCTCAATCCAGAAATGACGGTTCCGGCTTTCCTTGATCCAGGAGCGATGGCTGCTACCACTCCGTCCGTTGTACCGCAAGCATTCGATAATGATGCTCCGCTTCCGGATTGGGAGCAGCTAGAGCGTACCGAACCACCACCATCGCCATCGGTTACTGATTCTCCAGAGGACGTAGCGTTTCGATCGTTGAATCTACAGTCCCGGTTTTGGAATCGACTTCAGTCCTTAGCGTCCGATCGCGAGTTAGTCGAATGGTTGCGGACTATAGACCCAGTGTTTGAATCTAGACAAGCTGGCGTTGAAACTGCGGCGATACCGCCAGTCGTCGATCGCGAGTCCGAGTTAACCGCTCAAGAAATTGTAGTCGAGGACGAACTCACGGATAATTCCTCAGCTATGAATGGCGTCTCAATGGACTCGGCGGCAACAATGCCCGTTCTGCCAATTCAGGAACCTGTTCCCGTTCCCGAATTAGAGATTGCCACAGACGAGTTAATTGCTGGTGAACAAACCTCTGTCCGTGTGGTGCTCCCCTATGGATTGCCTCGGCTACTAGTGAAGCTGTGGTTTGTCGATCGGCAACAACGCACGCTCTTGGATGGTCCCCACTGGCTTCTAGACTTCGCACCCGATGGGTTTGGTCATCTCGTCACTGAAACGAAGCTTTTAGTCCCCTATGGGTGTGTTGAAATTCAAGTTGAGGCAATTGCCATTGAAATGGCGACCCAGCGCGAAAGCAACAAGGCGATCGTCGTTTGTGGCGTTGTACCACCGGATCTGTCGGTTCCATTGGATGAAATCGACGTGTGGTTGAATCAAGACAGTTAACCCCTGAAAGAAGGGACTTCCGATCCAGCTCTCCTTTTCTGGGAGAAGGAAAGGGGGCTGGGGGATGAGGGGGGTCGGAAGGCAAGATCCAAGATCAAGGATGGCCGGGGTAATAGCTGGCTCTACCAAAACTCTGGGGTAGGAATGGGTTCCCCATAGCTAGGATCATAGGGAACTGGCACGCCGTATGGGTCAACTGGCAGCGGGTCATCGTAGATTGGCTCAACCGGAATAGGTTCCCCATAACCAGAATCGTAAGGATCAACCAGACCATTGGGATCAATCAGGACAGGAGCATCGTCGGTGCAGCCAAGATTCACTGCTTCTTGCACGGTATAAATGTCACCCGTCAATGTTTCGACGTAGGTGTCAATCACCGATTGATAACCGCAAGTTCTGCCGAATTCGTCGGTGATAACGTATCGATCGCTAATTTGACGATCGGAGTGCACCACCTCTGCCCCTACCGGAGCCGCGATCGGCAAAATCAAGAGAGCCGTTGTCATGCCAATAAGTTTGTGCATAAGGCTGATGGGTAACGAGTGGAATCAAACAATTTTCCAATCAATACCATTGACAACAATGCCAAGACCGGCTATTCCAAATTGCGTTTAGGTTTCTTAGAGCGGGGGATTCGATCGCAATGGCTCGATTGACGCGCAATGGTTGTTAAAATTTCTTAGCAGTCAGAAATTGAGACCCAATTCACAGTAAAGTTGGCTCTAAGATTTGTTGTATTTATGAGGAGAGCCGATGCTTTTTGCAGCTTATTCAGCTTCGTTTTTGCCCTCAGTGCTAGTTCCCGTCACTGGATTGGTGTTTCCGGCTGTGGCGATGGCGTTTTTGTTCCTTTACATTGAGCGCGAAGACGCCGCTGGTCTGTAGTCCTAACTTTTTGTCTTAAAAGTTAGCAGGTATCTCTGCCCTAGGCGCGCTTGCTAACTCGTTCTGCTGGGTTTGGATTTAATATCCAAACAGCAATAAAACTAGACTTAGATAACATAAACAAGCGATTTTGGAGATAAATCCACGATGACAACGGAAGTAGTTAAACCCGCTGACGATCCCCAAATCGGTAATTTGGCTACCCCTATTAACTCATCCCCGTTCACAAAGGCGTTGATTAACAACTTGCCCGCCTACCGGGCTGGGTTGTCCCCTCAGCGTCGGGGACTGGAAATTGGCATGGCCCATGGATACTTGCTGTATGGGCCATTTACCTATGCGGGTCCCTTACGTAATTCGGATGTGAGCGATCTGGCTGGGTTAATTGGTGCGGCTGGTCTCGTTGTAATTTTGACAATCTGTCTCTCCATCTACGGCAGTTCTCAGCCCAACAAACCCATCAGTACTGTTACCAATCCCAACCCACCTAGCAGCCTGGAAACTTCCGAAGGTTGGAGCGAATTTGCCGGTAGCTTCTTAATTGGTGGCATCGGTGGGGCAGCGTTTGCCTATCTCTTGTTCCAGGTGTTTAATTCTGGTGTTTTCCATGCGATCGGCAATCTAGGGTAAGGGTTCCTTTGTTCACTCCAAACTCTGCCTGACGACGCTCTGGCTACAACGTTTGAATGAATGTGTGATTGAACATGCAACACTGTCCAAGGTAAAAACTTGGGCAGTTTTTTTAGGCCGCCACTTGAGGCTTTAAAGCCAAATAGAGGTGCAACGACAACACCTCTACTGACTAAACTAGTGAGCTAGGAAGCTTCAAGCAATGATCGAACCAGGGCAAGTTTAAATTGAAGACCCTAAGCCTGCATAAGCCCCATAGAAGAACAGGCCAACCACAACCAGCACGCCCGTTCCGGCAATGGTTGCTACAACCCAGAGGGGAATTCTGCCAGATTGCAACATAATCATGAACCTCCCAACTTGCTTAAAGAATTAATTGAAGAAATAGCTAGAGAACAAAATGCCAAGTACGAAAACTAATAGCAACCCGAGGTAGAGCGAAGTACGATTTAACTCAACTGGTTGCTTATTAGGATTAGGACTCCGTTGTAACGCCACAATGACCTCCTAGCGCTGAATAAACTGCATTGCCGCAATTGCCCCTAAGAAGAATACGGTTGGGACAGCAAGGGTGTGAACGGCTAGCCATCTAACCGTAAAAATAGGATAGGAAACGGGTTGATTTGGCGTGTTACTCGTCATAGTGTGTCAATCTGTGTTTGTTACTACTTGTCTTGTAAAAACTCATTGATTTGTTGCTTCGACTCAAACCGATCGTTCACAATGGGCAACTCTTGTCGAGTTTCCGTGAAGTATTCGTTGGGTCTAGGTGTGCCGAACACGTCGTAGGCCAAACCAGTGCTAACAAAAAGCCAGCCAGCAATAAATAATGCTGGAATTGTAATGCTGTGAATGACCCAATAACGAACACTCGTTACGATATCGGAAAAGGGACGTTCACCTGTAGTACCAGCCATTCAATCTCCTCCCAAAGATGGTAAATTGGAACCCAATTTATATGATACGAGAGTACGCAAAGAGTCACAAGCAAGAATTGCCAATTGAATTCTCTTTGCTCATCGCTTTATTCATCAGTCGAGTCGTTCAATCCTCCATTCAGCTATCAGTTTTAACTGGAAATCAATCTAGTTGACCTCTGTAAACCGCCGTGATTTCTTGGATACTTTCTAACTGCTTCTGACCGATAACAAAGTTATTCCAAACGCCTATCTGCAACCTCGATCGCCACAACCAGAGTTCAATCAGTTGGTATCGTCTACCTGCTCGCAAATGGTTTCACTCAAAATCGATGAAGGATTAGGCCGCCTCCGTAGACGGTTGATATTTCAACAGCGTTCCATTTTGACCTAAAATAAAGCCTCGGTCTGGTGATATAAACATCACTTTGTAGAAATTAGACGGAACATTTTCGACCGCTCTATCTTTTTGCCAAGTTTGCCCGCCGTCTACACTCACCAGCAGATTGCCACTGCCGCCAGCAACCCAAATCTCTTCAGGAGTGCGATAGGCCAAATCCAGTAACCCCCAACTGGTGGCATATTCTGGGGAAATTGGCTCGTCCCATTCGTCTAAACTATCCTCCTGACTAAATTGGACAACGCCTCCACGCGCCAACAGCCAAACCCGACCATCCTTACCAAAGCCCATATTTTGTAGACGGCGAGAACTATTGCGATTATGAGGTTCCCAAGCTTCCTGACCCGGCTCCCACGTGGAATAGAAGCTGCCGCGGGCTGATACGGCTACATACTTGCCGTCGTTCGATCGCGACACATTCCGAATAACCCCGACGGCTTCCTGCACCATTGCCTGCCAAGTGCGCCCCCCATCTTTGGTGCGATAAATTGCGCCAATGTCCGTTGCTAGCTCTGCCGCCTTTGGCCCCAAGGCGGTAATTGCATAGGGCGAACCCGGTAATTTTTCGCTAAGTGGAACGCGCAGCCAAGTTTGGCCACCATCTAAAGTGTGCAGCAGAATATTGGGCTGTCCAGTGATCCAGCCTTCATCGCCCGCAAAACTGACTGAATTAAAGCTATAGATCAATGAGTCGCCCAAATCTAGACTGCGTTGTTGCCAACTCTGCCCGCCATCAGTGGTTTCTAGAAGTGTGGCGTTTTTACCTACCAACCACCCGTGATTCGGGTCATCTGTAAATGCAATATCTGATAGTGTTTCCTGGGTCGGCAATTCAATGACTTGCCAAGGATTAAATTCGACAGATGGCAGAAACCCGCGTGCGCAACTGGCACATAGCAGGACTGCGACAACTACAATAGCAATTTGCTTTAAGGGTTTTAGAATTGAGTTCATCGGACTACAGACTACAACTCCTAACTGGTTTGGGATGACAAGACTGGATTTAGCGATCGCCAGTATTGCCTCAAGCGAGTCACTTCATAGGGTGTGATTCACATCCACGTGACGCACTGCCTATGGAGGTGAACCGGATGGGTCAATACAATCGTCCCTTAAAAAAGAGGTGCGATCGGCAAGGATGGGTGGCAAGGAATTGATTTACCGCAAGCCGTACAGACTAATGAAGAATAAAAAGCCCAGTGCCAGGGCCCCAAAGATCAACACATTTTTCTGACCGGGGGTGAGTGAATTTACCCCAAGCCCGTACTTCAAGTTTTCCTTAAAGCCAGATGGATTACCTACTGGACCAATGTTGCTGAATCGAGGTTTGCGTGCTCCACAGACGGGGCAACGCCAACTTTCAGCAAGCGCTTCAAAGGCAGTCCCTGCGGGCGTGTTGCTGGTGCTATCCCCCTTGGTGGGTTCATAAACATACCCGCAAGCCCCACATTCATAGCGATCGAGGGTTTTGGGATCAAGAGCTTCTGTACTCATTACTAGTGCCCGTTTATTTCAATCGAGAGTCGCTAGAGATTCGCTGCAAAACTGCAAATATGAGAAACTCTGTTACAAAAGATTATGACATAGAGTGATGATCCTAATGATTGATCCTAGCGATCCTGATCTCGATGGGAGCGTTTAGGGTTGCCGTTGGAGGATGTCGGACGAAAGGCCGCCATCAGCAAGCAAAGAATGCCCAGGTTGATAAACACATCGGCAATATTGAACACGGGGAAATTAATCAAGCGAAAATCGAAAAAATCCACCACTTCGCCATTGAGAAAGCGATCGATGCCGTTTCCCAAAGCACCAGCCAAAATACAGCCATAGCCCGCTTGCTCCCAGCGCGGCAACCGAGGGCCAAATATCGCCAAAGCAGCTAGCCCTAGACTCACAATCAACGACAACCAGCGTAGCCACTCACCTTGCTCACTGAATAAACTGAAGGCGGCTCCTTTGTTGGTGACATAGGTGAGATGAAACACACCTTCCCACAGCGGCACGGTTTGCGTGAGTTCAAAGGTGCGAGTAACCCAAAATTTGCTGACCTGGTCTAACACCAAGCCAATGACGGCAGCAATCCAAAACAGACGGTTTTTTATCCTCATGACGGTGGTGGCGATCGAGTTGGCTGCCGAGTAGAAAATCAGTGACTTCTAGCGCTAGGGCTATTCCTAGTAAACCATTGTTCGGAGAGTTGGGATTAATAAAACATTAAGTGTCGCAAAATATAGGACATGACCGTGACAGCACAGACGATCGCCAGTTGCCCCGGCAGGGGGTGGATCGAATAAGTGAGAAACGCTTGCCAAAACGGAACTGCACTCAGCGAAGCCCACTGAAATAGGTGAGCCATCAGAAGATACCCTACTCCTGTTAGATGAATCGTCAGTAAGCCAAACACACAACTGAGAGCTAGAAACTCCAAACGTACTGGCAAGCGAAACGCCAACCAACCGCAGATCCAGGCACCCGGAATAAAGCCCAACAAATAGCCAAAGCTGGGTTGCAATAGATATCCCAACCCGCCGCCTTGGGCAAACACATCAAACCACGTCAGCCCCAGCAGCACATAGGCAATTTGGGAGACAGCGGCTGCACTTTTGCCGCCCAAACACCCCACCAATAGCACGGCTCCAACTTGCCACGTGACACCCAGCGAATAGGCATAAATACCAGACTGACTCCAACTCCAAGGAGGACTGGCAATAAAAGCTTCTAACAAAGTCCCGCCGATCGTCAGGACGATGCCAATCAAAACCCACAACAGTTGGGTGGGAGCAGCCACGTTCACGCTAGACACAAAGAGATATTAGGAGTAAAGATTTGCGGGAATCGGGGTGCACAATAGTGAGTCACCCAATGTCGAGTTGCCCAATAGGACGAGTGTTGCTGCATGGGATGCTGAAGATTCAACCCAAAAATTATACTGCGCTACTCAACAATTGCTTCGCCCAGATTTTTGTCCAGATTTTTGTCTGGATGATAGAAGGCTATCAACGAGTAACCGCCAATGCTTCCACCTGACGACGGGGAATCTCGTAGGTAAAGAAATCGTGCGCCATCAGAGTATTGGGAAAGATGGCTTTGGCTTCTGCAAGTAAATCATCCAAGCCGATCGAATTGCCAGGAGCATAACGGGGGCTGAAATGTGTCATGATCAATTGCTTGGCTTGCGCTCCCAGCGCCACCTGAGCCGCCATTGTAGACGTAGAGTGTAGGCGTTGATAGGCTAATTCGGCATCTTGATGCGAAAAAGTAGCTTCATGCACCAACACATCAGCATCCTGAGCTAACTCCACCGCTGCATCACAGTAAATCGTGTCAGTACAGTACACAAACTTGCGTCCTATCTGCGTTTCGCCACATAGATCGGCTCCATTGACAATGCGTCCATCGGATAATGTAATCACCTCGCCCCGCTTGAGTTTGCCATAAAGCGGGCCAGGCGGAATGCCCATTGCCATTGCTCGATCGACATCAAACCGGCCCGCCTTATCTTTTTCAGCGACTCGGTAGCCAAAGGCAGGCACGCGATGCGTCAACGGAGCACAGCTAACAGTAAATTCTTCATCCTCGAACACCAACCCCGGCCTGACTGTATGTACTTTCACCGGATATGAAAAATGCGTTTGGGAATAGCGCCCACAAGCCTTTAAATAGTCATCTAACTTAGGAGGGCCGTAAATATCAATTCGGCTAGGATTTCCTGCCAACCCGCAGCTTGCCAGTAGCCCCATCAGCCCATAAATATGATCTCCATGCATATGGGTGATGAAGATCCGAGTAATTTGACTAACTTTTAGCTCGCTGCGCAACACCTGATGCTGAGTGCCTTCACCACAGTCAAACAACCATACTTCGGCGCGCTGAGGTAGACGTAGGGCAATACTGGAGACATTACGCGATCGAGTGGGCACTCCGGAACTCGTCCCTAGAAACGTAATTTGCAAAGCTTCATCCAATCCGTCAGTAAGGGTTTACCACCCACCTATAGTGACATAAGTAAATTACGATTTGCTATTGGCTAATTAATCACTCGATCCGCATGGATCACAGAAATCAGTCCTGACCGAGAAATTAATCCGTGGAATGACTGAAGCAGCCTTGGTGATTGCCTAAAGCTTTTATCTTGCTCTCCGTAAAACTGAGGAGGAAATCAGCGGTTTTGTTCTGATTACAAAATAATCTCTCCGTTCTTATCCAAATCTTGATGAAATGGCCCTACTATTAAGCAGAGAAGTTAAGTACGATCGACTAATTTTAAGTAGATCCAGGTTTAGGACAATCTAGACAAGCTAGATGTGAGCAGACAGAAAAGGGCTTTACCTGTTTCTAATACTAGTGTTCAAGGATGGCTAGGGATTACTTTTGAGTTTGTTTTTGACCGATCGTTTTTGCTTTTTCGGTGCGAGGAGCTTACCAATATGACTCAATCCTGCTCTGCGGAGCGTGCCGATCGCACGTTCTGGCTCATGCAGATAGCTCAAACCTTTCGTCATTACGCCCAAAAAACTTGGTGGATGGTGTTGGGTCTATGGCTGGTGGCAGCGGTTCCGGCACAAGCGCGATTGCTGCTGCGAGTGGCGATCGAACAAGATGTTAGCCAAGTGAAAATTGGCAGTTCCACTGATGCCGCGCTACTAGATGCGTCTGGGCAAGCAACGGAAGCGATTCCCGCCATGAATGCCGTTGTGGCCGAAGCCAAACAAGGTCAAATTGCGATCAACCATTTACGCTCTCCGCAGTTTTGCTTGCAACCCAGCGAAGGGGGATTTGTTTTCATTGGCGAAAAATGGTACCGCGGCTCTACTTGCCTGATCATAACGGGGAATAATCTCACTGCTGTTAACTATGTGGATCTAGAGCAGTACCTCTACAGCGTTGTTGGAGCTGAAATGCCGACGCATTGGTCGTTGGAAGCACTGAAAGCTCAAGCTGTTGCTGCTCGATCGTATGTATTGTATCAGCGACAAAACAGCGCCACTGCCATTTTTGACGTAGGCAGTACCACTCGCTGGCAGGTCTATGGTGGGGTGGAGGAGGAAACCGCTAGTACTCGTGCTGCCGTCGAGTCTACTCGCGATCAAGTGTTAATTCATAATGGCCGCATCATCAATGCAGTGTTTCATGCCTGTGCAGGCGGCTATACCGAAAATGTGGAAGATGTCTGGTCAAGTCCGTTGCCCTATCTGCGTGCTGTGCCCAGCCCCGATGCCAACATTACAGAATGTCAGTGGACACAATCGTTTAGCGCTCAAGAACTGAGTCAGAAATTGAATTATCCGGGCACGATTTCAGCAGTAATTCCCAGTTTTGACAATCGCGGTCGCATTGCCTCCTTGCGGCTGGAGGGTAGCACTGGCAGTACCACCCTACGCGGCACAGAAGTCCGTCGAGCTTTAGGAGTGCGCAGCACCTTATTCACATTACAGCCGCTGCGCAGCCGAGTTGCCGCTGCTGGCGATTTACCTGCTGCCCCCAGTAGTTTTCAACTGATTGGTCGCGGCAACGGGCACGGAATTGGTATGAGTCAATGGGGCGCTAAGGTGTTTGCTGATCAAGGTTATAACTATGCCCAGATCTTGGCGCATTACTACACCGGAGCCAGCTTAGCTACGATCGAGGTGGAATAAGCCGATCAAGCGAAATGGCTACCATCGTGATTCGTACGGGCGGGCAAACAGGGGTCGATCGGGCTGCGCTTGATGTCGCAGTCACATTGGGAATTCCCTATTTGGGTTGGTGTCCCCAGGGAGGTTGGGCGGAAGACTATCCTCAGCCGCCGGGAGTGCTGGCAATTTATCCTCAGCTAGTAGCAACGCCATCGGCAAACCCCCAACAGCGCACAACCTGGAATGTTCGCGATAGCCACGCCACTCTAATTTTGATCTCTGAATCACCTTTTGGTTCAATGAGTTCTGATGCAACGAGTGAGCAGGCGTTGCGATCGTCTCCGGGTACGTGGTTTACCTACCGCACAGCCAGCCTTGTGTTTTTGCGGCCGTGTTTGGTACTCGTCCTTACCGCTGCTGCTGTCGATTCTTGCAAACAATGGCAGCAGGATGTCCGAAACAGGTTGAAACTAAAGACGTTGATTTTAAATATTGCTGGCCCCCGCGAGTCTGAACAACCAGGTATCTACCGACAAGCGCAACAGTTTTTGTCTCACGTTTTGGCATAACGCATTGGAGCATCCGTTTCCAACTAAGAACCTACTGTTCCTACGGCATCACTTTTAAAATTATTCACATTTAAAACTATCCATAAAACTATCCGCCCTCACTGGGCTGTAATCTGGAACTCCATCATACAGGAAAGTAAGGGCGGCCTAGGGGGTCTTCAATTTGGAACTTGACTGCCGGGAGGAACTCTATTACCCCAGCAACGATTCAGGAGCTATACTCCGACGAGTTAACTCGGCTATTAGAGAACAGCCCCGGCGCACAGCCAGCATACTCCAAACCGACGACCCATGAATTTACTACTATCTTGCATGGGCATCACCTCCTTAAATCCTAAACGGCAGTTATCTGTAGAGTTTCAACCTAAAGCACCTCAGAATCTAAGACTCGGAAGCTATTGGGTTGCAGGTGCTCTTGCACCGTACTGCCAGCATAACATGGAAATTTAAATTGGTGGAGGAATGAACCGGAATTGCTCAGGAGCAACGGGATGTTCTCGGATTTTTAGTTCGCGCTAGGGCAGACTTCAGTAATGCTCTGACATCGATCACTAAAGCTAGGTGGTTTTGAGCCGTGAGGCAACAGCCATACACATAGGGTGGAGGGACGATCGCATCTCCTAGCGAATGAACGACTAGTTCCTGTTCACCCAAAACCTGATCAACTTGTAGCCCAATCCAGCCAGTATCGGTTTGCAAAATTGCAATGTGAGACCCTGATGAAGGTAGTGCCCTAGCTGGGTCTGAATCAGCTAGCAAGCTAGACAAAGTTTGTACCACGATGGGAATGACCTCTTGCCTGTGTTGCCACTGCCAGATAAATTGATCTGCTATTTCCACCTGATTTGGAGCAAATACAATTTGTTCGATCGCATCTATTGGCACCGCATAGATCGTTTTCTGACTTTCACATAGTAACAGCTTCAAGCTCTCTAGAAACGGACTCTGAATTACTGTCAACCGATTTCTAGCTATCCCTAAAAGTTGCTGCTGTGAAGTCAAGGAATAGCACTGCTGGCGGTGTATATATTGCAAAGTCTCTGTAATGCTGGTCAATTCCATTGCTTCATCTATGGCAATCTGAATAGAGGTTTTCAGGTTGCGACAGTCAATCTCTGATTCAGTCTCAAATGTGTGAGTATTCAGGTTTATATTTTGTCCCCTTGCTGAAGATATTTGAGTTTTAGAATTATCTTCTATAGGTTGCAGCAATAACCACTCGATTGCATCCAATAACTCGTTGAGTGTCTGTTGATGATTTTGCAAGTGATGTACTAATGTTTGTAGAACAGAGTACGAATGATAGTGGTGATTAATTTGTCGAGTTTGATTCTCCAATAGTTCACAAGCTAAGTGATCGAGTTGCGCTAGCTGACCGGATCGAACTGCAATCACTCCGTCGGTGATTGGCTGATCTGAATCGTCAGCCTTCTGGAAGGCGGTATTAGCTGATTCCATTGTGGCAGAACTTCGCGAGGAAGGGGCTATTGCGATCGCAATGGCTGCTTCTGTAAACTGCCACCATTTTTGCCACCATTTTTTCATAGGAATTTCAGTTATTCCACGGTGAACTGGTTAAGGCTGGTTTGCAATGCTTCTATTGTTGCAAGTAAGGTTTGAAACAATGTGGAAACAGATGCAGTTTGAGAAACGGAGCATTCAGCGACCGGCTCTGTTGAGATCTCAACTATTCCTTGTAGACTATGTGTAATAGATTGTACCAAATGATTTACTTTTGCAATAGCATTCGCAATTTCATTTACCGAGTGGTACATTTCGTTGACTACATTCGTTCCATGCATAATCTGATCAATACTAGCGTTCGTTGCTATTATTACTGCATGGATTTGTGTCTGAATGTTTTGAACAAGCGTTTCAATTTCTGTTGTTGATTCTGCCGATCGTCGAGCTAGTGTCTGGATCTCATCAGCCACTACAGCAAACCCACGTTCTGCTTCACCCGCACGAGTCACTTCAATCGCTGCATTCAAGGCCAACAATTGAGTTTGTGCGGTAAAAGGACGAATTAGGTTCGCAGCTTCGGAAAATTTCTGCGACAGTTCGTACAGGCGTTTAATCTTTTTGTTACTGTCGGAAATAGTATTGCGAATATTCAACATTCTGTTTGTCATTTTATTAGCAGTTGTATGACCTTGCTGAACGATCGCTGTGGTAGTTTGTATTGCTGTTGTGAGTTGTTGAGCATCGACAGCTATAGTTCGCATTGAATTCATCAGGGAGCGAATCTCCTGGGTATGCCAATCAAGCCGTTGTCCAAGGTTCGCAATCGCTCGCACAACTGTGCGTTCTCGTTCGGCGACTTTGGTCAATTGCGCGTCGGCCTGAAGCTGTTGCAGTCGTAACGCTAATTCTGTGCCCATATGCCAAAGCAGATCAGTGTCAGCTTCTTGCCAATGACGATCGTCTACTTGAAACGCAACCAGCCCGCCCCAAGCTTGTCCATTTACCCAAATCGGCAATGCCAAGCCCGTAGTCATTTGTAACCGCTCCAACAACTGCTCACACCAGGAACGTTGCCTTGATGAATCAAAATTTTGATGATTGATTATTACGGGACTAGCTTGATAATCCGGATCAACGCATAGTGCAAATTCAAGATCCTCCGCAACTACAAAGGTTCCTTGCAACGATCGTGATTCCTGCGCTGTGTCAGCCAATATCTTAAGCTGAGAGTGATTGACCCACTGCAATAGCAACACCCGATCGCTCCTAAGACCATGCTGAAGCCAAGTCACAGCCACTTGATATAACGACTCTACATCCCCCGCTTGTCGAAGTGCTTGCCCAACCGCCCTGCCTTGTTGCCGCATCGTTTGTAACTGCTGCTGCACTCCCATCTCAATCAAATCTTCGATGCCGTCGTGCGTCGTTTGGAATAACTGCCCGATTTGCTGTAACCTCGTTTGCAATCCGGGTTGATTCAGCAAGCCAGCCTTTTCCAACTCGGTTCTTAGACCAAGCATAGCGGTGGCAAATTTCTGTGCGTCTGGACTGTTTCCAAGCTCAGCTTGTCGCACCGTGTCAATCACCC
The DNA here is from genome assembly GCF_026802175.1 of Thermocoleostomius sinensis A174. Taxonomy (NCBI): domain Bacteria; kingdom Bacillati; phylum Cyanobacteriota; class Cyanophyceae; order Oculatellales; family Oculatellaceae; genus Thermocoleostomius; species Thermocoleostomius sinensis. Next base: position 2,766,257 of record NZ_CP113797.1, read on the forward strand.
TTGCCCGCTTCCAAGACTGGTGATCGGGGGTTTGATGATGACGACCCTGAATTAACTCTACCTCCTCACCCACTACATCTGAGGATTGGAAGCTACTTGAGCTATTCGTTGTCTGAAGACAAGAAGGGCCGATCTCAGCAGATACAAACGCGACCCCATCAAACTCACTAAAGAGATCTTCATCGGGCTGCGCAGATGGATAGTATGGATTCATAAGATTCACTCTGTTAAAGAAACAGAAGTAACAAAACAAAATCTAGTGATTAGAACCAGTCCTGAAGCAACTTTTTAATTTGCTTAACTATCAAACCTGATACAGATGTAGATGCCGATCGTGGATAATTGCAATCGCACTTAGAAGAGGAATTTGGGAATCTTGTAAATAACTTTGAACAAACGGTAACGGAATCGATGAAGATAGAAATGTGGCGGCAGCTTGAAACTTCTGCCATGAATAGGACTCAATGTCTAGAACTGTGGATACTACAAATCCGATCGTCTGTTGGTCTGCTTCAATCACAATGACGTTGAGGCTCGGAGATGGCGATGAAGGAACATCAGATTGACCCATTGCTCTCGATCGATCGAGTACTGAAGATTGAGTTATGCCTAATTGTAGTCCCAAATCTACTAGCCACAAAATTCTTCCTCGGTGGTAATACACTCCTAAAACACAGCGAGGCATCTGTGGAATCGACAAAATCTCCTTTGCTGAAATACTTAAAACTTCTCGAACGCATTCTAAGTGGAACAGGGCCGTTACCGTCGAACCAAGCTGAAACCGCAGTACTCGAATTTGGTTAATGTCGATTGTTTCTCGCCAAGCTGGGCGCGTTTGTCCGATCTGCCGTCCGTAGACCTCAACCTTACAAATTTCCTCTAAATGCAGTTGGCTAAACTGTTGCCGCATCCAAGTGCTCAGTAAGGATTGATCAGGAACCGTCACTGCTTCTACAACAACCCCAAGTCGATCGTCTTTACGACCGCACTTCACAGTCATTTCCATTGGTTGCAATCCTTGATTCAGCAGTTTCGCAATGGCGGAGGGAATACCCTGTTGCACCTGCTGACGTTCGCCGGAACCAAGGTTGGGCAAAGACTGTTGCTGCATCCAGCCGGACTGTACCATTGCCATCGTTGTCTACTATTGTTATCTACTATCGTTACTATCGTTAGCTGCCATCGTCCGTTCCTACAATTGTTCGCGGCAGTATTGGCTTTACAAACGCGAGGAACGATCTCATTTGCAGTATCTAGTAAACCCAAAAAACAGCCATAACTTAACAGGATCATTGACTCAACCGATTGAACTCCAACCAAAATCAACCAGTGAGACAAAATACAACACAAAAATTAATGTGGACTTGGATAAAGTTGCTCCGCTGAGGGGATAAGCAAGGATGTTTGTCTAAGATATTTGTCTAAGATATTTGTCTAGTTCATCCATTCCTGTATTGCAATGGTCAACCCTTGCTTGAAAGATTCATCCAGATCAAAGCGATCGGCGTATTCGTGTAATCGTTGATATGATTGTTGCCAATCAAGTTGCTTTAAAGCAGCAATCGCGTGAAAACGCACACTGGCACTTGAATCGGCGAGAAGATGGATTAGGGCATCAATCGCTATGGGTTGCCCTAGTTGTCCTAAGCTGAGGGCAATGGTTTGCTTATGCTTAAGGGTGAGAACCTGACCAGAGCGATGCAGTAAATCCAGCAGAATTTGAGTTGCTTGCTCTTGCGTTTTTGGTGATTCCGTGCGCCCTAACACGGCGAGAATTTCTTGCTGAACGTCAGATGTGAGGAGGGTAGCAAGCTGGGCTGAAGCGGATACAGAGTGTTTGATTAGAAAATGCAATGATTCTAGGGCGTGTGGGGTGTCGATCCGGGATAAAGCGCGCACCGCTTCTAGTTGTAACGCTACAGGTGTATGAGGCGATTGCAACACCTCGAACAGCGCATCGGCTGCCTGATTGGTACCAATCCGACCAAGGGCGATCGCTGCTTGACAACATACGTCAAGATTAAAATCTCGCAATCGTTCCTGCAAGTGTTGTGTGAGTTGCCCTAACTCAGGGGTATCCATATGAGCCGCTTGAATGCCCAGTCCAATCACGGCCGCTTTGCGCACACTGGTTGTCAGGTCCGCAAGGGCTGGCAGCAGCACAGTTGAAACAGCGGGTGTGTGGAAATGGCTAAGGGCTTCGATCGCGGCAGCACGGATAGCAGGATCGGGATCGGATACCAACGTCAGCAAAGGAGAAATAGCCTCAGGGTGACGAATTTGAGCTAATGCCTTAACTGCGAAAAGCCGGGTAGCTTCTTGTTGCAATAGGGTGGTGAGAGGAGCGATAGCGGTTGTGCCGTGATGGGCTAATGCAGTGGCGGCCATCCCTGCCACATCTTCATGGGTTGCTGTGGCTAACAAATTCACCAACGCGGAAACGGCAGCAGGATGCGCGATGTTGCCTAAGATCCGCGCTACAAACCACAGCAGTTCCCAATCGGAATCTTCTTCTTCAAGAATGACCAACAATGGCTCGATCGCGACCGCACCGCTTTTAGCAAGCAGTTTGCTGGCTTCCCAACGAGCTTGAAAGTCGCCCATCTTTAAGGTGTCAACGGTTACTGCTACCTTGAATTGAGCCTCAGAGAGAGACGACTCAGCGACATGCGGGCGAACTGAACTGGATTGTGTGTTGGTCGATCGATTCTTAGTCATGATCGCAGAACAGACTTGGAGTTATGCCGAGTCTACTGTGAGTTTGATGCAGAATGCTACTAAGTTTGACTTTGTTTAGTACCATTCGCGCTCACACCATGTAAAAATCGCATCATCATAACGCAATTGATACATGTAGCCTTTTGATTTGTGTTCAAAGTTACGAAAGAGCTTTGTCTACTTGTTTAGGATGAAATCAAGCAATTGATTTAGTTAATTGATTTCTACCTTGAATCAATCTATAGGGTGAGGAATTGAAAGAAAGGTTAACCCTTGATCGGGTTCAAACTAATGTCTGTTTAGTGACCTATGACTATGACACGTTCAACCCTAGTAATGATCAAATTATGAACAGCTTATTAATTTGCTTTCCATGCAATTCAATGATTTTTTAAAAGAGAAAAAATTGCTACAAAATCATCAAAATTTCAACGCTAGTCTATTTTTGATTTATTGAATGAGAAGGATCTAACTAAATAAGAAATGTTGATGTTGTAGCTAATGCAATTGTTGTTTTTCATAAGTTAAGCCGTGATATCAAGATCAGATATCTACGGTAGGTATTTACGTGACACAAGTTTGATAGTTTCTCAATGTTTGACTAGATTTAATCGAAAATTTGACCGAAAAAGATGACTCAAGAATATATTGCTCATTTCTTCAGATTCATTCAATGTCTATCTAAAGTCATAGAATTACACCTTATTTTGTTAAAAACACTTGTGCTTTTTGTAACGTAATAGCCTTTGATTTAAGTGCTCAAGGCTTAGCATCAGCCCTTGGATAGATTTATGCAGAAATTGCATGGCGTAATGCGAAAAAGACATTTGAGATGAACTTTTGTAACTGAGGCTACGAAATTAAGCTTGTATTTTCCTTACCTTAAGCCATTAAGTTGGCTGCAACGAACGTTTTCAAAGTCTGGAAGAAATCAATAGTTTCAAGTTTCAGAATGTTACACACTCAGCCATCTAACGCAAATAGAGGATAGATCCGTGACTAGTGTTCTCACTAATCAAGCCAGCCAAAATAAGTTCGAGAAATTCAAAGCTGAAAAGGACGGTCTGATGGTCAAGGATGAGCTTGATCAATTTGCCCAAATCGGATGGGAGGCGATGGATGAAACCGATCGCGATCATCGATTGAAATGGGTAGGGCTGTTCTTCCGTCCAGTCACACCTGGCAAGTTTATGTTGCGGATGCGGATGCCAAGCGGAATTCTCACCAGCCATAAAATGCGTGTACTCGCAGACATTGTTCAACGGTATGGAGAGGATGGCAATGCTGACATCACCACCCGGCAGAACCTTCAACTTCGGGGTATTCGGATTGAAGACTTTGCTGATATTTTCCGCCGCTTGCGGGAAGCTGATATGACCAGCGTTCAGTCTGGCATGGACAATGTGCGCAACATTACCGCGTCACCAGTGGCTGGATTAGATGCCGACGAGTTGATCGATGTGCGGGATCTGGTGCAGCAAGTGCAAGACATGATCACTAATGGCGGCGAAGGTAATCCTGAGTTCACCAACCTACCTCGCAAATTCAACATTGCGATCGAGGGTGGGCGAGACAATTCGGTTCATGCCGAAATCAATGACATTGCCTTTGTGCCAGCCTTCAAACCAGAACCCAACGAAACAGTTTCCAACCCTCAATCCCCAACCTCCCCTAGTCCCCAGCTTGGATTTAATGTCCTTGTGGGTGGTTTCTTCTCGGCCAAGCGCTGTGCCGCTGCAATTCCTTTAAATGCATGGGTTGCCCCTGAGTCTGTGGTTGCACTCTGCCGTGCGATCTTGGAAGTTTACCGCGATCATGGATTGCGGGCGAATCGACAGAAAGCTCGGTTAATGTGGCTGATCGATGAATGGGGACTGGAAAAGTTTCGATCGGCGGTGGAAGAAAAGATGGGTCAACCGCTGCATCCGGCGGCTGAAAGAGATGAGATTGACTGGGAAAAACGCGATCACATCGGGGTATATCGACAAAAGCAACTGGGATTCAACTATGTCGGCTTACATGTGCCCGTGGGTCGGTTGTTCGCCCCGGATATGTTTGAAATTGCCCGTTTGGCGGAGGTATACGGCAATGGTGAAATTCGCCTGACCGTAGAGCAAAATCTAATTATCCCAAATGTTCCCGATTCGCGCTTAGAAGCCCTGTTGCAGGAGCCGCTGCTAGAGAAGTTCTCTGTTGAGCCGACACCACTGGTACGATCGCTGGTTTCCTGTACTGGCGCTCAGTTTTGCAACTTTGCCCTGATCGAAACCAAGAATCGAGCATTGGCAATGATTCGGGAACTAGAAACTGAATTGGAACTCACGCAACCAATTCGGGTGCATTGGACAGGTTGCCCAAATTCCTGTGGACAGCCGCAGGTCGCTGATATTGGGTTGATGGGCACGAAAGCGAGGAAAGACGGCAAAGCAGTTGAGGGCGTGGATCTGTATATGGGCGGCAAGGTCGGCAAAGATGCGCACCTTGGTTCCTGTGTCCAGAAAGGCATTCCCTGCGATGACTTGAAACCTGTACTACGTAATTTAATGATTGAGCAGTTTGGAGCGCGTCCAAAACTGGAGGACACTATGGCTTAAATTCTTACTGGATTGTTCCCGGAAGCTGGGTCTGATGACTGTTTAACCAGGAAATATGGTTCATGCAATCACGTTGGAATGGAGTCGATCGATTCACCTCTGAATGAGATTGTATGGTCAATTTTAGATTGCCAGATTTCATCGCAATTCTAATCGCTCCACCACATTGTATTGATTTGCGTTTTGTTACACAGTTTTGTTCACTTTTAGTCCTCTAGATAGAGAAGGAAACAGTTAACTCTTTATGTCCAAAATTACTCGTCGCAACTTCTTAATTACGGCTGGAGCTACCACAGCAGCTACTCTTTTGGTGCATGGTTGCAGTTCTGGACAAAATACCAGTTCTGAATCAAATGCATCCCCTGCTGCTAGTCCGGTTGCAGCGATCGATACCCCCGAAGTGACTACAGCTAAGCTTGGGTTTATTGCGCTAACAGATTCGGCTCCGCTGATTATTGCCAAGGAGAAGGGACTCTTCGCGAAGTACGGAATGCCCGATGTAGAAGTTGTCAAGCAAGCTTCTTGGGCAGCTACCCGTGACAATTTGGAGCTTGGGTCGCAAGGGAACGGCATTGACGGCGCGCATATCTTGACGCCAATGCCTTATTTGATGACGACTGGTAAGATTACTCAACAACCGTTGCCAATGTATATTTTGGCGCGGCTCAATACCAATGGACAAGGGATTTCAGTCGCCAATACCTATGCCGATCTGAAGGTAGGCACGGACAGCAGTCCCTTGAAGCAGGCGTTTGCTCAAGCCAAATCGCAAGGTAGAGATCTCAAAGCAGCCGTGACTTTTCCTGGTGGAACACACGATCTCTGGATGCGATACTGGCTAGCAGCCGGCGGCATCAACCCAGACAGCGATATTTCTACGATCGTTGTTCCACCGCCACAGATGGTGGCCAATATGAAGGTGAACACGATGGAAGCGTTTTGTGTCGGAGAACCCTGGAACGCACAATTGGTAAGCCAAAACCTGGGCTACACGGCGTTGGTGACGGGCGAGTTGTGGAAAGATCATCCTGAGAAAGCCTTTGCTTTGCGTGCTGATTGGGTCGATCAACATCCTAAAGCCGCAAAGGCGCTGACAATGGCGGTTTTAGAAGCACAACAATGGTGCGATCAAGCGGAAAACAAAGCTGAAATGTGCGACATTATCTCCAAACGAGAGTGGCTGAAGATTGATGCTCAAGATATTTTGGGACGAGCCAAGGGCGACATTGACTATGGTACAGGGAAGACCGTTGAAAGCAGCCCGCTGTTGATGAAATTCTGGGCAGACAATGCCTCATATCCCTTCAAGAGCCATGATCTCTGGTTCCTGACAGAAGAAATTCGTTGGGGCTATTTGCCACCTGATACCGATACAACTGCCCTAGTGGAGCAAGTAAACCGCGAAGACATTTGGCGGGAAGCGGCCCAAGCTATTAACGTACCTGCTTCCGACATCCCTAGCAGCACCTCTCGCGGCGTAGAGACCTTTTTTGATGGCAAAACCTTTGATCCTGAAAACCCTGAAGCGTATCTAAATAGCCTCGATATCAAGAAAGTGTAACCGACCAAGCCAGGCTGAGGATTAAATGAGGAAGTTCCAGTTTAATTACTCGGCCGTCGTCTAATTTGTCCCCCATCCCTGATTGCTTCAATTCAACTCCATTTTATTCTCATCCATCCCTCACTTTGACTTATGACTGTCACCCGTCAACGATCCACTCGATCGACTCAAACTAACTTTGCATCGCAATTGTTGTCTCGAAAGCAAACTCGAAAAATTGTTGCACCCATCATTGCGCTATTCATCTTTCTAGTTGTTTGGCAGTTGCTATGTATGTCTCCTACGGCTCCCATTCCAGCGCCAACACAAGTTCTGCAAGATACTTGGGAACTGATTGTTGATCCATTCTTCAACAATGGCGGAACGAATGTTGGTTTATTCTGGCAAATCATGGCTAGCTTAAGGCGGGTAGCGATTGGATTTACCTTGGCAGCCGTAGTTGGCATTGCGCTTGGGGTTCTGATTGGAACCAGCGGTTTAATTTACGATGCAATCGATCCATTGTTTCAAGTGCTGCGAACGGTGCCTCCTCTGGCTTGGCTGCCGATCTCGCTAGCTGCATTTCGTGACAATGAACCCTCGGCGATTTTTGTGATTTTTATTACTGCTATTTGGCCCATCATCATCAATACGGCTGTTGGGGTGCAGCAAGTTCCACAGGATTACAAAAATGTGTCCAGAGTGTTGCAACTTTCTCGTTGGCAGTACTTCACCAATATCTTAATTCCCGCTACCGTTCCCTATGTGTTTACCGGATTACGCATCGGCGTGGGGCTATCTTGGTTGGCGATCGTTGCAGCAGAAATGTTAATTGGTGGTGTTGGTATTGGCTTCTTTATTTGGGATGCATGGAACAGTTCGCTAATTAGCGAGATTATTTTGGCACTTGTGTACGTGGGAATTGTGGGTTTGCTGCTTGATAAACTCATGGCCTTCATCGGTAGGCTGGTTGTTCCTGGAGAAGCTGGAAGATAAGCATTTTCATCTTCTCACTATCCCTTACCCTTCATCCTTCATTATTTTCCACTCCCATGTCTACTTTCGTTGAAATTGACCACGTTGATAAGGTATTTTCGCTACCCAATGGCGATTACTATGTGGCCCTAAAGAATATTGATTTAAAGATTCACCAAGGTGAGTTTGTGTCGTTAATTGGGCATTCCGGCTGCGGCAAATCGACACTACTCAATATTGTTGCCGGTCTCGATCGCACAACAACGGGCGGGGTACTGCTAGAAGGACGGCAAGTGACGCAACCGGGGCCCGATCGCATGGTGGTGTTCCAAAACTACTCGCTGTTGCCTTGGAAAACAGTTTACCAAAACATTGCCCTGGCAGTAGATTCGGCTCTAAAGCATTTGCCCAACGGCGAACGGCGCGGCATTATTGAACAGCACATTGATCTGGTAGGGTTACGCCACGCTCGCGATAAGTTTCCCCATGAATTGTCAGGGGGCATGAAGCAGCGGGTGGCGATTGCTCGCGCCTTGGCCATTCGTCCCAAACTGCTGCTACTGGATGAACCATTTGGCGCACTCGACGCCTTGACACGCGGCAATTTGCAAGAGCAGTTGATGAAAATTTGTCAGGAAAGCCATGTCACCTGCATCATGGTGACGCACGATGTGGATGAAGCGCTGCTGCTGTCCGATCGGGTGGTGATGCTGACAAATGGACCCGAAGCTCATATCGGTCAAATCTTGGAAGTGCCGATTCCGCGGCCTCGCCAGCGGTTGGAAGTGGTGAATCATCCCCGTTATTATTCACTGCGTAGCGAGATGATTTATTTTCTCAATCAGCAAAAGCGGGCCAAGCGGCGGCAGTCTCAGCAAAAAGTGGCGATCGCTGGCAACGGCTTAAGCAAGGTGAATCTAGATATCGGCTTCATTCCCCTCACTGACTGCGCTCCGCTAGTAGTGGCTAAAGAGAAGGGCTTCTTTGCCAAGCACGGACTAGAACAAGTCACGTTGTCGCGGGAACCGAGTTGGAAGGCCATTTCAGAAGGCGTGGCATCGGGACGATTGGATGCAGCACAGATGGTGGCAGGAATGCCACTGGCAATGACCTTGGGCGTGGGTTCAAAGGCTCCTTTGCCGGTAATTACGGCGCTAGTACTCGATCGCAACGGCAATGCCATCACCTTTAGCCGCCACTTGTTCAACCGAGGCGTGCGCACCGTTGCTGATTTCAAAGCCCTGTTAGCTGACACTCCCGATCGAACGCATACGCTGGGCATGGTGCATCCGGCCTCAATGCACAACTTGCTGCTGCGCTATTGGCTGGCTTCGGGTGGCATTGACCCCGATCACGATGTCAACCTGACGGTGATTCCTCCGGCTCAAATGGTCTCGAACTTGAAGGCGGGTAATATTGATGGCTACTGTGTTGGAGAACCCTGGAATTCGCGGGCTGTTTACGAAGGCTTGGGCGTCGTCATGGCAACTGATCTTGACATTTGGGCTGGACACCCAGAAAAAGTGTTGGGGGTGCGAGAAGACTGGGTCAATGCGCATCCCGAAACCCACAAGGCCCTCGTGAAAGCTCTGCTGGAAGCGTGTGACTACTGTGATGATATGCGCAACCGCGAAGAGATTCTGGGCTGGTTGTGTCAGCCGCAATACGTAGGAACAGATCCCACCTATACGCGCATGGGTTTTCTCGATCCCTACGATCGGGGTACAGGAGCGGAACCGGAATGGTTGCCGCGCTTCAATCAGTTTCATGTCGATCGAGCCAACTGTCCCGGTCGGGCTGAAGGGCTGTGGATTTTAACCCAACTCGCACGCTGGGATATGACTCCCTTCCCCAAAAACTGGGTAGAAATTTTGGAACGGGTACGTCGGGTTGATTTGTATGGAGCCGCCGTGCGCGAATTAGGACTTCCCGATCTAGAACTCGATCGCGAACCCTTTCAGTTATTCGACAAAGTGGTATTCGATCCCGATGATCCGATCGGGTATCTCAATAAGTTCTCGATCTGTCGCGACTTCCGCATTGAAGAAATTAACATCGACGTACCTACTTCTGTTGCTGCCTGACTTCATTCTTATTCCTCCTCCGTACCACTATGCATACCCTAAACGATCTCCATCTGACTCCCGTTGCTACTTGTTCTCCATTTCTGCGGATTGAGAATGTTTCCAAGATCTATCCCACTCCTAATGGCCCATATCCAGTGTTGCAAGGGGTTGATCTCACGGTCAACGAGGGCGAGTTTGTTTGCTTGATTGGTCACTCTGGCTGCGGCAAAACCACTTTGTTAAACATGGTGGCGGGATTTAGCCAACCCACCACAGGCGCAGTTTATCTACAAGATCAACCAATCGCTAAACCCGGACCCGATCGCATGATGGTATTTCAAAACTACTCGCTGTTGCCCTGGAAAACGGCCTACGAGAATGTCGATTTGGCGGTCAAAGCGGTGAATCCTAACATGTCGGCGGGGCAACGACGCTCAATTGTGCATGAGCACTTAAACATGGTGGGGTTGACCGAAGCCGCCGATAAGCGCCCCGGGCAATTGTCGGGTGGTATGAAGCAACGGGTGGCGATCGCCCGTGCCCTAGCTATTCGCCCACAGGTGTTAATTCTCGATGAACCGTTTGGAGCACTTGACGCGATTACCAAAGAAGAGTTGCAGGAAGAGTTATTGACCATTTGGCGAGATCACCAAGTTACTGTGTTAATGATTACTCATGATATCGACGAAGCTCTATTTTTAGCCGATCGACTGGTAATGATGACGAATGGCCCGGCGGCCCAAATTGGTGAAGTGTTGGATATTCCTTTTCCACGCCCTCGAAATCGTGCTCGAATTTTAGAAGACCCCAACTATTACGATCTACGCAATCATGTTTTAGATTTCCTCTATCGCCGGTTTGCACACAGCGAAGATTAAATCGAGCAAGTTTGTCAACTGTGAGTGGATGGATTTAGTGGGTCTTCGTTGGCAACAGGGACAGCCACGTGACCCATTTTTCTTCCCCACTCGGTTCGCTAATCTACTGAATCTGATGTGTGGCGCTGAACGTGTGGCGTTCTAGTGTTTTGAGGCAGCTATGACAGAATGCACAAAAACTCTTTGCCCTTACTGTGGTGTTGGTTGCGGTTTAGAAGTGTCGCCACCAGCGCGTCCGGGTGGTAAAGCAACGCACCGAGATAGTCAAGGTAATCCCATTTGGCAGGTGCGGGGCGATCGAACCCATCCATCGAGCCAAGGCATGGTCTGTGTCAAAGGAGCGACGGTCAGCGAGTCGTTAGACAAAGATCGCCTCAAATATCCAATGTGGCGCGACAGCCTGAATCAGCCATTTCGCCGGATTTCGTGGGATGACGCCCTCAACCGAATTGTCGATCGGATTCAAACCATCCGTCGCCACCGTGGCCCTGATGCCATTTGCATGTATGGGTCGGGACAGTTTCAAACTGAAGATTACTATGTGGCCCAAAAACTGATGAAGGGCTGTTTGGGAACTAACAATTTTGATGCCAATTCCCGCCTGTGTATGTCGTCAGCCGTGGCAGGCTATCTGCAAAGCTTTGGCTCTGATGGTCCACCCTGTTGCTATGACGATCTAGAATTGACTGATTGCGCTGTCTTGGTTGGTACAAACGCCGCTGAATGCCACCCGATCGCCTTTAACCGACTGCGCAAACATCACAAGCGCAACCCGCACGTCAAGATGATCGTGGTTGATCCGCGCCGCACTGCCACCGCCGAAGCCGCCGATTTGCATCTGGCAATTCGCCCCGGTACAGATATTGATTTGTTCAACGGCATTGCTCATCTGCTGTTGCGTTGGGGCTACTTTGATACAGCGTTTATTGACGAATGCACAAACGGATTTTCCAAGTACACTAGCTTGTTGCCGCACTATTCCCCCGATCGAGTGGCGCAGCACTGTGGTATTGGCGTAGGTGATCTGGAAACAGCCGCCCGTTACTGGGGCGAGGCGAAGCGCGTGCTATCGCTGTGGTCGATGGGCATGAACCAATCCTCAGAGGGAACGGCGAAAGTCTCAACGCTAATTAACCTACACTTGATGACAGGGATGGTGGGTAAACCAGGAGCCGGACCCTTTTCTCTCACAGGTCAGCCCAACGCGATGGGTGGACGAGAAGCGGGAGGATTATCTCATCTATTGCCAGGCTATCGATCGGTGAAAAATCCGCAGCATCGAGCCGAAGTCGAACAAGCTTGGGGAGTGCCAAGGGGACAAATTTCACCGCAGCCAGGACGTGATGTGTGGCGTATGATTACTGGACTAGAGCAGGGTGAGGTAGAACTGCTGTGGATCGCCGCTACCAATCCGGCTGTGAGTATGCCCGATTTGCAACGCACCAAGGCGGCGCTGCGCCAGTCACCGTTTACAGTGTATCAAGATGCCTACTATCCCACGGAAACGACCGAGTATGCCCACCTGCTATTACCAGCGGCTCAATGGGGAGAAAAAACTGGCACCATGACCAATTCTGAACGAGTGGTGACGCTGTGTTCAAAGTTCCGCGATCCGCTGTGGGACGCCAGGGCCGATTGGGCTATTTTTGCTGAAGTGGGACGCAGGCTGGGATTTGTGGAGCAATTTAACTTCGCCAGCTCAGCAGAAGTTCATGCAGAATTTGTGCGGCTAACCCGCGATCGTCCTTGCGATATGTCAGGCATGAGTCACGATCGGTTGCGGCACGGCCCGATGCAGTGGCCCTATACCCAGGCGGATGCCGAAAACCCAGATGCGAAAGCTTATACAACGGGTAAACGGTTGTACACCGACTGGCGCTTTCATACGCCGGACGGGCGAGCTCACTTTGTAGCGTATCCTTCTAAAGGATTGGCCGAACCTCCCGACCCCAACTATCCGTTTGTGCTGACGATTGGACGGCTGTATGGACACTGGCATACCCAAACTCGCACGGGACGCATTGAAAAAACCGCCAAAATGTACCCAAACCCGTTCTTGGAGATTCACCCCCGCGACGCCGAAAAGCTGGGCATTGCTGATGGTGATTGGGCAGAGGTGCGATCGCGACGAGGCAGCATTCGCGTTCCGGCCAGCGTCACTAAAAACATTGCCCCTGGAACAGTGTTCGTACCAATGCACTGGGGTGCTCTGTGGGCCGACAACGCCGAAGCCAATGCCTTGACTCATCCAGAGGCTTGCCCCTCATCACTGCAACCAGAACTGAAAGCCTGCGCTGTGCAAATTCTTAAAGTTCCGCCGTCTACTGTGAGCGAATCAGCAGCAATCGCACAGGTCATTCCGGAAGCTAATCCCGCTATGCACGTTTAGCAATAGGGCTGTAAAGCTGGGATGAGGTAGTGAATCAGTGTCGAGGCATCGACTCCTAACTCCGATCGCTCTGTTGCCGCCATGATCCCGGCTTGGGCGTGCCACCAGGCCGCACTGAATACTACCTGTTCAATTGCCGTTCCCCGTAACACCCCCTGTGCTAACAGTCCGCCCATCAGCCCAGTTAACACGTCTCCTGTACCCCCTCGCGCCAAAGCAGGGGTACTTTCAGGATTGAGCCAAGCCGTGCCGTTGGGGCTGGCGATCGTGGTTCTGGCCCCTTTCAGGAGTACCACCGCTCCGCTTTGTTGGGCGGCTTGCTGGGCTGCGGTAATCCGATCGTCGCTGGCTTCTGCCAACTCGGGAAATAGGCGCTTGAATTCGCCCCAGTGTGGCGTCAGGATTGTGGGGGCAGTCCGAGCCTTGAGCGTAGGTAAAGTTGCCAAGTTGGCCAAAATATTCAGCCCATCGGCATCTAGTACGACCGGACGATCGCGAGCCAGGACTTGCTGCACCACCGGACTCGCCGCAGGCGTTACCCCACAGCCGCAGGCGATCGCGTTGTATTTTTCCATCTCCAAGTCCTCTGGCAACTGAGCCATTGCACCCGTATCATCTTCAGAGCAACCCATCACCAGCGCATCCGGCAACTGGGCAATCAGCAGTAACCGCATTGATTCCGGTACGGCGATCGACAACATCCCCACGCCACTTGCCCTAGCCGATAATCCTGCCAACACTGCCGCTCCCATGTATTGCCGCGATCCGCACACTAACAGCAAATGTCCCTGTTTGTACTTATGCGTCGTTGCTGGGCGGGACAAAGGCAGTGATTCGATCGCCATCGCTGGAGTAATTCGTTGCAGCTTGGGCGTTTCGCCTAACACCGCTGTAATATCAGCTAGCGGCAGCCCAAAATCGATCAAGTGAGACTCACCCATATAGGCTAGGGCTTGTTCTTGCAAAAAAGCGCGTTTCCACAGCCCTAAACACAAGGTATGCGTTGCCTGAATCGCTGTTCCTAACACAGCCCCCGTATCTGTGTGCAAACCAGATGGTAAATCAATACTGACCACAGGCTGCGACCATTGATTGACTTGATCCACCGCTGCCGCGATCGCTCCCTCTAGCGATCGGGTGAGGCCAAAGCCAAACAACCCATCAATCACTAGATCGCACGAGGCCAGAGCCTCAATCTGATCCTGTACGGAAATGCCCAAACTGGCGATGTATTGAGCATGGCTAGCCGTAAGATCTTTCAATTGGCTGAACGGTTGATATAGCTTCACCTCATAGCCGCTGACATGTAACTCCCGCGCCACCACCAGCGCATCGCCGCCATTGTGCCCCGGTCCCACTAACACCCCCACGCGAGGAAATTGGGATACCGAAAACCGCGATCGCACCCAGGCGGTAATCAACCCCGCCACTTTTTCCATCAACGCCGCCACAGGCATTCCCGCAGCAAACACGCGCCCCTCAATGTGGCTCATTTGCTCTGCTGTCACCACAAACCGCTGAATGGATTGCGATCGGTTCAAACCTAAAAACTGTTTAGAATCGGGATGTATCATGACCAGTAATCAACCTTGATAAGAACGAACATCAAATGAACCTCGATCGATTGGATCATTTAGTTTTAACGGTACGCGATCTGGAAGCAACGTGTGATTTTTACACGACCGTTTTAGGAATGACGATCGTGACCTTTGGGGATAACCGCAAAGCCCTACAAGTTGGACAACAAAAGATAAATCTACATCAGGCTGGACAAGAATTTGAACCGAAAGCTGCTGCGCCAACGCCCGGTTCTGCTGATGTGTGTTTCATGACCAGCACGCCATTGGAACACGTGATCATCCATCTGCAAACGCAGGGTGTCGCGATCGAGGAAGGAATCGTGCCACGCACGGGGACATTAGGAGCGATGCGATCGATCTACATCCGCGATCCCGATGGTAACTTGATTGAACTCTCGAACTCCATCGATTGCTGTGCATGAAGCAACCCAGCGACCTACCCTCTATGCTTGTTCAGTGTAGAGTTAAGCATGTCGAGTCAGATGTCTACTAGGCTTACCCACACCTTTCCTTATGCGTACCATTGCCGAAATCAATGAAAAGATTCGCCGTCGCCAAGCCGTTGTTTGGACGGTCGAAGAATTGAAAGCGCGGGTACAGACAATCGGAGTGGGGCAAGCGGCGAAGGAAGTCGATGTTGTGACAACGGGCACATTTGAGCCGATGGAATCGTCGGGCGCTATCCTCAATCTGGGTCACACCGATCCCCCCATCAACATTCGCCAATGCTGGTTAGATGGCGTACCAGCCTACTCCGGCTTTGGAGCCGTAGATCTCTACCTCGGTGCAACGCAAATGTCCGATTTTGGGGGCATGGCCGATGGCGGTGATGGTGGCGAGTTGCGCGACCGGGGAGGTGGACATGTGATTGCTGATCTAGTGGCTGGCAAAACGGTACATTTGCGGGCGATCGGACAGGTGAGTGATTGCTACTCGCGAGCTTCCTTCGAAACCACCATCACCCGCAACACTATTAATCAATTTTACTTATTTAACCCTAGAAATCTATATCAGAATTTTATTGTAGGGGTGAACGGAGGCGATCGACTGCTCCATACCTACTTGGGGCCGCTACAACCCCATCTAGGCAACGCCGTGTATTCCAATCCAGGGGCGATTTCCCCGTTGCTTAACGATCCTGATTTAGAGTTAATTGGCATTGGCACACGCATTTTTCTGGGCGGCGGTGTGGGCTATGTCGCCTGGGAAGGGACACAACATTTTCCGCTACAAAAACGATTGCCCAATCGCACCCCGATCGGCCCGGCTGCAACGCTAGCGTTAATCGGAGATGCCAAACAAATGCAGGCGCGCTGGGTGCGCGGTTGTTTTTTCAAAAGCTATGGCCCGTCATTGATGCTGGGGGTGGGAATTCCCTTACCTGTGTTGCATGAAGAGGTAGTAGCCCGCTGTGCGGTACAAGATCACGAGTTGGCCGCTCCAATTATGGATTTTTCAATTCCGCGACGAGTACGTCCTACCTTTGGATTGGTGAGCTATGCTCAACTTAAATCCGGTCGAATTACTATTGAAGGAAAATCAGTGCGTGTAGCGCCGCTTGCTAGTATTTATTTATCTCGACAGGTGGCGCTAGAGCTAAAACAATGGATTACGTCGGGCAAATTTACACTCACTGAAGCGGTAGCTCCGATTTCAATGGAACGATCGTTTCTGGCTCAGGAACAGTGGGGAACTCGTATTTCATTGGAATGAAAAGTTTTGAAATTTTTAGCCGCCCGATGATTGCTACCGATACTTCTCAAAACAAAACCTGCCCGTACAGAGGGCAGGGGCTGTGCTCAACTGAAGCAATTGCCGTTAACTCTCAGGATTATCTAAGTTGCGGCGCTTAATGGGACGAGGGCTGGGCGGGCGATTTTCTCGATTTTGCGGAGGAGTCGGACGATCGCTACCACCACTGCGAGTTGGACGCTGTTGACCATCGCGATTCTGCCAGCGCTTCCGAGGGGGGCCGCCCTGCGGTCTTCTGCCACCGCCGCCCCGACGCTGATTGAACGGAGGTCGCTTGCTGCGTTTTTGGGGCGGCACTGCCCCGATCATGGTGCCTTCTTGAACCACCAGCATGTTACCTTCTCGCTGAACATGCAAATCCCAAAAATAGCCGACAGCCTTGCCTTCTAGTGCCCCCACCAGCATGACCTTAAACGCTTTATTCTCGGTTGTACCCGGACGAGGCGCTCGCCGAATTTTCACTAGCAAGCGCTTATCTTCGATTGATTGATAAATTACCTCACCCCGCACTGAGAAATACCGATCGTCGAGATCATCAGCAGTCGCCTGGGCTGGAGTGCTCTCGGTGGCGACGCGGTTAGATTCTGACCCTGTTTCCGACGGTGTTATAGCAGCGGTATCGCTCGGAGCCAATTCTGTCTCAGTCTCTACCTGTACATCAGATTCTGCGGCCTTTTCCTCGGTCGTTGTACCGAGCGCTGTGTCTGTTGTTGCGGCTTCAGATGACTCATCCACAGCCTCTAATTCTGATTCGGTTGCCTCTGCCTCTACCAGCCCTGTTTCCTCGTTAATGGCATCGATAGCTGGCTCTTCGGTGTTGTCGCCGAATCGCTCGTCATCTGCGTCATCTTCTGCGTCATCTAATGTCTCTAATGTCTCGTCTGTTTCATCCTCAACCATCGCTTCGTCCACTAGATCGTCCGATAGATCGAGATCATCCTCCTCAGATTCATCTTCGGACAGGCTTAATGCTGAGTCAGCCATTTCCCGATTGAGATTTTCGGGTTCCCAAACGCCCACAATTTGCACATGCAAATTGCCATCGCCCTTCTCTCGGGTGCGAGGATAGACGACCCAGAGGTGAGACTGCTCCAAGTCTAGATGCTTTTTCACCAAGCTCATCACCCGTCCCAGCAAAACGGCTCCGATCTCAACGCCATCATCTGTGATAATTTCACCGCGTGTAAACTGTTCTCCAGACGGGACATACTTTCCGCGAATTAAGCCGATCGCCCGATATTGCATGGGTTCGCTGGCTGGCGGAATCGGTTGCTGTCGTAGAACAGATTGTTTGGCTGATTCGCCTTCCGACGCCGGGATTTCCGACGAAGTGCCTGCTGATGCAGTTGAAACAGCGCCAGATGGAGAAGATTCAGCAGCTTGAGGGGGCGTTGTAGACTCGGTGGAAGCAGTGGAAGCGGACTCTGTAGATGAGGACTCTGTAGATGAAGATGAGGGATCTGTAGATGACATGGTCTCTGACGGAGTGGGAGGAGCGGGAGGAACTGCAATTAAAGGTGAATCGAGAGGCTGATCCATTGCGTTTTCTGCGGAAGACGGAGGTTGCGGGACGACTTTGGCTGGATCATCAGCCGATGGCTTTGAGGACGAAGCCAACTTAGATGACTGATGAGACTTGTTCTGGGCAGAACTCATAGAACCTCCTTGATAGCGGGAACTCGCCGTTCACCGTTAGCTAGAACAGCAGCACATAACCTGAACACTAAATTCTAGTGTGGAATTAAACACTAGGTTAGCATTCAGCTTGAAAGTACTCTGCATATAGGTTAGGTCTTTAGGCAGTGAACTGAGACAATTTGGACGATGTATTCCAACAGGACTAAAATTCTAGCCTTAAGCTGGGAACAATACGTCTTAACTTCACAGTTTTCTGTCTAAGTTTCCAATTTCAGAGTTCCCAACTTTCAACGAAGTTATGAGAACGACCCTGTTTGATTTATCCATTTTGTTTATACAATTGCGATCGCCGAGATCAGGGATTTCTGCTGTAAATTCTCTGCAAAGAGTTGATTTTGGCTTAGTTTAGGACACTTGGCAGAGATCGCTAAGATGGCTGTAGAGTTTGGAAACAAAGTGTGCTTAAAAAGCAAAATCGCTGGATTATTACAACCGTGATGGCATTAGTGGCGCTAGCGTTTGCCGGACTGTCCATTGCCCCCTTGTTAGGAGCGTTTCAAAATACTCCCCAGGTTGCGGCTAGTCCTAGTTCCCCACAAGAGCGATTAGAAACCGAGGCTAAGGGCTATGAGTTAGTGCTTCAGCGCGAACCAGACAACCAAGCGGCACTGCGAGGTTTGATTGAAGTACGGGTTCAACAGGGAAATATTGAAGCGATCGTGCCCGTTCTGGAAAAATTGGCAGAACAAAACCCAGACCAAGCCGACTATCAGGTGTTGTTGGCACAAACCAAGCAGCGCACAGGAGATTTAGAAGGTGCGGCCCAAGCCTATCGCACGGTGTTAGAAACTCGTCCAGGCGATATCAATGCGCTCAAAGGGTTGTCAGATCTGTTGATTCAGCAGGAACGCCCGCAGGCGGCGATCGGGCTATTGGAAGAGACGTTAAACACAGCCGATGCGGTTAACCAAGCTCAGCCTGGCACGATTGATCCAACTTCAGTTCGGGTGTTGTTAGGAGAAGTATACTTCAAACAACAACGGTATGAGGACGCGATCGCCACGTATGACCAGGCTGCTCAAATCAATCCTGAAGATTTTCGCCCAATTTTAGGAAAAGCCCTCGTTCTGCAAGCCCAAGGCAAAACCGAGGAAGCAGCCCCCCTCTTTGCTTCGGCTGAATCGCTGGCTCCGGCTCAATTTAAAGATCAGGTGAAACAACTGGCTGCTGCCCCCAGTCCGTCCCCGGTTCCAACGACAGAGGTGACTCCTGAAGAGCCAGCAGTTGAGAGTGGGGAGTAGGGAATGGAGAATGGAGAGCTGCTCTTCGGTGGTTGATTCGATGGTTGATTCGGTATTCAATCGAGGGTGATTTGCTCTAGCACTTTGATTTCTCCTTCGTCGTTGACTGTCCAAACGTCGTAGTTGCCAACCACGTCGCCGTGTTCGTCTAAATTCAAGTTGCTGCCAGCCCCTTGATAGTCAATGTCTTGTCCTGATTTCAATAGCTTGAGACCTGTACAGATGTTGGTGACTTCAACTCCAGGTGGATTGGCGACCATCGCCAGTTGCTCCTTGATTAAAGCTCCGTCATTGGAGCTAGCCGCCTGAGCCGCTAGCATTAGTAGGGCCACTGCATCCCACGTATGGGCTACATAGGCTCCCGGTGTTTCCCCTAAACGCTCTTTCCACAACTCTATAAAGTTATCCAAGGCAGGACCCGATGCCCGGGGAACGGCTCCAAAGGCTCCTTTCAGAACCTCTTTGCCATCGTAGAATTTGTTGATTTCTTCGAGTAGTGACTGGGGTTGGATGTTGCCCGCAATTAAAACGGGTGTTCCTTGAGATAGTCCAGCTTCGTAAGCCGCTGTCAGCAATAGCGCTCCCCCTTGATCATCTAAGGCGGCTACAACTGCGTCGGGTTCTCCAGCATAGGGTGAAAAGGCTTCAAAAGCTTCAAAGGTTAAACTGCTGGCTTCGGGAGGATAGCGAGTGGGGTAATCTTTGTTGAGGACAGTTCCACCTAAGGCTTCAAAGGCTTCAATAAAAGCTTGTTCAAAACTGATCCCGTCATCTGTGTTGGCCACGACGATCGACACCCTGCGATAGCGGCGTTTGATAGCTAGCTTAGCAAGAGCACGAGCTTGATACATATCCGAGGGAACCGTGCGGGCCCAATATCCTTCAAATTCTCCGTTTGCGGCTCGTTCAGAGAAAACTGGGCTGGTGGTAGCAGGCGATACGATCGGAATTTTGTTTTGCACTGCAATATCCAGCGCTTGGCGGGCGTCACTATCGACAAAGCCGATCGCGACAACGTTAACTTTCTCAACCGAAATGAGCTTTGTCATAGCCGATGCAGCTACCTCTGACCGTGACTGATCATCCTCTACAACTAAACTCACGCTGTGATCGTTGACACCCCCACAAGCATTCACTTGGTCAATAAGCAGCGGCAAGGTTTCAATCATAGGTTGTCCAACGCTAGCCAATTCGCCTGTATATGGCAGGATGGCCCCAACTTTGAGTCCTTCTGGCTCTTCTACCAGCGGATCATCCGGTGTGACTGGCGGAGTGCTGCCTAAGGATTGACACGCAGCTAATGGGGCAATTGCGAAGCAGCCGATCACCAAGGACAACAGTTGTTTGTGCAATCGACATGTTTTGCGATTGAGGTTTTCACTCGTTAATGTTTTGCGATTTATCATTTTTATCAACCACACCATCAGCACCTATGCAGCCAACCACGCGATGCCCCTTCTTGATATCCCTGTCGTAACGACCTCGGCATCAAGGCGATGCTTTTAGTCATAATCCTCGCTAAACTTTTGCGCAAAGGACAGGTTTCTTAACTGCAATCGTTACAATCTGTCTGCAATCCGGAAGATGTTTCGGGAGTTGCCGTTATGATGAGTAGACCGTTGGATTAACCAGCGTCCAACATTCAACAATCTAATCCAAAACCTAATCCAACCATCTAATCCTAGGGGACTTTTCAGGGAACGCCTTGAATGTTTTGTCTCCCTTAAAACTAATTCAATCTGCTCAGGTGACTTCACGTTTTAACGTCGCATATGCCTTCAGCTTCAACGCAATCACGATCGGCATTAGGCAGCACCCCTACGGCTGCGTCCACAGGTGTGCCCTTTCCTCGCTCGGAACCCGGAGAAACCAAGTTTACTAACGCTGACTCTGTCGGTATGAGCCAGGTGATTGTTAGCTTTAACCAGGTTAGCAAGGTTTATCGCAATGGTTGTCAAGCCCTGGAGGCGATTAACCTCCAAATTCGTCGGGGAGACTTTTTATTTATTACAGGTGCATCGGGGTCGGGCAAGTCAACGCTATTAAAGCTGATGTATGGTGAAGAACGTCCAACACAGGGCGAGGTGATGATCAATGATGCCAACCTAGCGGGACTGCGTGGCGATCGGCTGTCAAAGCTCCGGCGTCAGATTGGCGTTGTTTTTCAAGACTATAAGCTCATTCCCCGGCGCACGGTCTTTGAAAACGTGGCGTTTGTGTTGTGGGCCCAGGGTTTTACCCGCAAGGAAATCCATCGGCGCTTGTTGCCAACCCTAAAACTCGTGGGATTGCACACCAAAGCCGATTGCTTTCCAGAGGAATTATCTGGGGGTGAACAACAGCGCGTCAGCATTGCCCGAGCGATCGTTAGCACTCCTCCGCTACTGCTAGCCGATGAACCAACGGGCAATCTTGATCCAGATAATTCGCTTCAGGTGCTCAAAATCCTCAAAAAGCTGAATGCGATCGGTATCACAATTGTCCTCACTACCCACGATGAGCAGCTTGTTCGAGCCACTCGCGATCCGGTGATGCAGCTACGCAACGGGCATCTGTTTCAGGCTCGATGAAGAGTATCGCTACTCGGATCTACCTTGTGACGTTTTATTCAGCTTTTCGAGGGGTTGCCGGAGACGGCACAGGCGATGTTGCCCGTTTCAGCAGCCGATCGCGAATCTGATTCAGTTGAGCTTGGCTGTCAATTGGCGATCGAGGCTGCGGTAATTCGTTATTGGGCCAGGTGTTTAAATCATTGCAAGGGCAATCTAGGGTTTGTGCCCCTAGGCTCACCATTGGCACAGGCATCGCACAGCGAGCGCACGATTCGATCTCCCACTGCGAGGATAGCAACTCATGGATACTTTGTGACGTGCCTTCTAGATAGCAACGATGACCATCAAACTCAAGCACCCGGTTCCAGCAGGCTTCAAATTCAGGGCTATAGTGGTTGTTCTGAAGCACAGGTTGAGGCAGCAGGGTTTCTTGCCCATCATTCAGCACAAGAGGCTTGCCAAGCTGGAACCAGTAAGCGAGATACCGTTTGACCTGATCAGAAGACGCCATAATTCCTTTGCACGCTGCTGTTATAACAAACAAGAACCAAAACTGTTAAACCAAAACACCAAAACTTTTACAAAAATAGAAGATTGCTAAATTGCTGACTCAAATGTACACAAGTCACTATTTCTGATCACTCTATCCAAAGAACGGCTCTGTAAAGTGTGATAAAGCTAGGATCTTTCTCTATCCTAACGAGGATAGGGCCCCTTCTCCAGCTTAAAATCCGTAACAATCATTAAAGTTCTATAGAGAATTGATCACGAGTTGAAGCATTGTTTGAGAAACACTTGACCAAGGGGACTCCTAATTGACTGAGATTTAAGGCATATCCGCCTGTGACGAGGTAAACCGGATCAGCCAATCCTCCAATATGTCGAGTTAATTTCCCCAATCGATCGCGAAACTGACGCCCGCTTGGATAAGCCGGTACAACGCCCCAACCTGCTTCTTCGCTGACCAGAATCACCAACCGATCGGTTGTCGCTAAACACTGCAATAAATCTTCAGCCGTGTGTTCCCAAGCGGTGTCATCTTGGTCAAGAAAGTTTGCCAGCCAGGTTCCTAGTGAATCAATTAGTAAGCAAGCACTTGCTGGACTCCTACGAATAGTAGCCGCTAGCTCGATAGGGGCTTCGATCGTTTGCCAAGAAGCTGGACGACGGCGCTGATGTTCAGCGATTCGGGCCTGCCAATCTGGGTCATTCGGGTCAAGGTGGGCTGTGGCGACATAAATCACAGGCTGACCTGACTGCACGGCCAACATCTCTGCCCATTCACTTTTGCCCGACCGGGCTGGGCCTGTCACCAAAATCGGAGGCTGACTCATAGGCGTCTACTTAGGAAAATAAAAAACATATATCTGACCAGAAAAAAATCGTTAGAATGATCGTTGTATTCGGATTATTCAACTACAGGTAGTGTGTTGAGGCTGTGGCAACGGTTTTTTAAGCAATGGGCATTGGAGCCACTGTGTTGGGGGATGATCTAATCCACCAGCAATCCTGTTTCTGTCTGGTATTGATTCAGGACGATCGAGGAGATTAGATTCGGGACTTTGTCAGAGTAGTAGCTCAGCACTTCGACACTAGCTTGGGGAAACTGCGCTATGAAACTTAGCTTAAAGCGGATTGCAGCCACGTTAGATCAGCTTGGTGCTTACATCAGCGCCGCGAATATATGCCCGATTGATTACAGTGATTACGCCACTAGTCATGTTGGTCTTTCTCGTTTAGGTTTAAGGAGCGCGATGTCTTCCACTCAGCCAGCCAAGATGAAATCCTCATCGATTGAACCGTTTCCCTTACCTAACCCATTGGGCGGGGCGCTGTCAACGACTCCTGGAACCTCTGGAATGTCTCCAAAGCCGTCAAAGAAGCAGTCTCAGGACCAATCAGCTAGTCAGCGTCATCAAGCGCAACGGATAGCGCCAACAGATGCTATGGCTTCGGGTGGGGCGTCTCTGACGGGACAACCTGGCACGATGATGTCACCGGGTAAGCCAGGCAAAGGCCACCCCACCCCAGATCCATCACAGCGGGCGGGTCTCGAAATGGGGGAACCTCGGTATGCTGCCAATCCAAACTTGGCGATCGGGCTGTTGAAGCAGGTGGAGACGCTTGTCCAAGGGTGGCAGGCTGAACTTGAACAGATTGCTCAGCAAATTCGAGCTATTTATGACGATGGTCCAATTGTAGATGGTTGGCTAGAATCCTACCCTGCTGATGCACAGCCTGCTCAAGCAGCCAGCGTATCGGTGTTGCGCTATGCCGAAATTGATCACTTGATGAAGCTAGTTGAACAGATCTGTGCTACCCAGCCTACCTCTATGAGTGAGGACATGTGCCGTACGCAGTATCGCCTCTGTGGCCTCGATCCAGATGGTAAGCTGTGGTCGCGTCCCTGCCCTTCCCAGCAAGTTCCCTACGTTAGTTTGGCGATCGCCCGATATCAAAAACTGCGAACCTTGTTTGCCAAAAAGCAATCAATCGACGCTCGCCTTATGAACTTGGTTGAGTCTCTCACTCGGCTACATGGGCAAATCGGGCATCATTAAAGTCTTTCTCGAGAAAATCTTACTCGAGGTAGCCCTTATCCTTGCGATTGTCCTTCATCTGCCAGCACTTTCTCCCTAGAATCTCCCCAGTAAGCGCTATACGTCCACACCTCATTGTTACCACGTGTCTCCATTGACCAGCGATAGATGGCGGATTTAGGATCGACGCCAACTTCGATCAGCTTAGCGCCCATGTAATATTCCATCTGCATTTTGGTTCGCTCTTTTAACGCGGGTGGTTTGTTTTTTTCGATCGTGCGAGACAAATGTGCTTGGGTATGTTTAGCCATAGAACGAAATCGGAACGTCGAAAGCGTTGCGTTGATTAATCTTCTAATTATCTGATTAAGGAGAATTGGTCGTGGAATTGCTAGTGGGTGAATTCGTAGCGGCGCTAGCGGTAAATGTGCGTTCTTCAACGGCTCCGAGTTCTCCCATCCGTTCAGCTCTAGCGTTGTTAAAGGCGACTTGAACGGCTCCAGCATTGCCCGCCACAATCGTTACAGCTTCCCGACCGTTCCAACGACGTCGAGTGCCTCTTGGTAATGTTTCCTCTAGAGCGACCTGCCCATCGACGATTACTTGAATCCAAGAATCACCCGTTAGATTTACGTCTACGGTGACAGGAGCGGCTGGCGATTGAGCCGGACTGGGCTGTAGCGTGGGCGAAGGAGACGCCACGGGAGACGAAGCGCTAGCTGGCTGGTTAGGTGAGGGAGACGGCGAAGGGGGTGTTACCGTTGCGGTAGTGGGAGTAGGTGCGGTCGCGGTTGCAGGCGGTTCTGCGTCGGCTGGGGCAGGCGATGGATCGGCAACGACAGTCGGTTGCGCGTCAGAGCGGCTGAGTAACCAATACAGTCCTCCTGCTAACAATGCTAGTCCTAGCCCAAGCCCCCAAATCGGCAAGCCCGATCGGCGAGAGCGCCGCATTGAAAATCGTTTAGGCAGTGGGGCATCTACAACAATCGGTTCGGAGGTGGAGTGAGCGAGGGATTCATCAATGTAATCAGGTTTCGCATCGAGATGAGTTGCTGCATTGTTGACGGGAAATTGCTGGGCAATCTCCCAACCGTCTAGCCCCAAAGCATCGGCATAGCGACGAATGAACCCTTGCACAAACACTGGCTCTGGTAATATTTGCGATTGCCCCGCCTCGATCGCTCGCAGCAACCGTAGCGGAATGTAGGTTCTTGCCGCAATTTCCTCCAAGGTACGCGCTTGGCCTTGGCGAATTTCACCAAGGTAAGCCCCGATGGCTTGCAATTGCTCTGACTGTGTTGAGTCCAGTTTATTCACCCTTTTTCCCCAACTGTTCTACAAACGGTCTACAAACGCCTATAGGTCGTAAATCCACAAAACTTAATAGTGACTATTAAGTTAATCCTTTGAGCGGTCATTTTCAAGCGGCACCGGCACCGGATCATATCCGCCGGGATGAAATGGATGGCAGCGCAACAGGCGGCGCACGCTGAGCCACCCTCCCTGAATTGGGCCAAAGCGATCGATGGCTTCTATAGCGTACTGCGAACAAGTCGGTTGAAACCGACAGGTAGGCGGAAATAGAGGCGAGATGCCCACGCGATACAGTCGAATCAATCCAATCAGCAAAAATTTCATGATTCTTATTCTAGAAAATGCTTCTAGGCAGAACGATCGTTAAACTCTTGGTTGCCATACGCCCACAGGCTGGCAAACCCTGCCCTTAGAGCTTCTACCAGTCCAGCGATCGAGTTTGCTCAACGGATGGTATCGATGGCTCAAGCGGCAACGTCAGGGTAAAGGTGACTTGATTATTGCTGCTGTTTACCCAGATCTTAGCGCCTAGATGCTCAGCCAATCGCTTTACTAGGGCTAATCCCAGTCCTGTGCCTCCATACTGCCAGAGATCGGGACTGGGAATTCGATAAAATTTATCAAAAATTCGTGGAAGGTCAGCCGCAGGAATTTCAATTCCGGAGTTGCAAACCTGGAGCTTCAATTGTGAAGTTGTTACTAGCGGAGAAGCGGTGCGTAGCAGGAGAAAGTCAGTAGCGTTGGGTCGATCGGCTCGTGAGTGAGCATTGGCTTGACCAGAAACGTAATCTACCATAACTCTAATATTTTCTCCGGCTGGAGTATATTTACAGGCGTTGTGCACCAGTTCCGTGAGAATTCGCTCTAAGCTACGCAGATCAGTGGATACTAACGGTACAGTGTCTGAAATCTCGACTTGTAGCCGTTGAGCTTGGCAGCGGGCCCGTTCTAGAAACGGTTCAAGCACATGGGGAATCCAGACTTGTAAGTTAATCGGGGTTAGAACGATCGGCTCTGTGCCAGCTTCTAACCGAGACAGATCTAATAAATCATTGATGAGCTTGGTTTCCCGAATACACTCATCTTGTAACATACGAAAGTAGCGAATAGATTGCTGAAACGAGGCAGGATGTGGCAATGCATGGACAAAATAACGGGCTGGCAAGCGATCCGTTGAATGGTAGGTAGAATCACAAACAGACGATGGGCAACGATCTGAGTGGTGAAGATCTGAAGAACAGCAGTCTGGTATGGCTGGCTGATGGCAAACTGAATCACCCTTAACGTCAGTTTCTTGCTCTGGAAACAGCAACAGTTCGAGCATTTGAATCGCCATTTCAATGTTTGCCATTGGCGATCGCAGTTCATGGGAGACGGTATTCAAAAATTCATCTTTGAGAGCGTTGAGTTGTTCTAATTTGCGAACTTGGGCTTGGGCTGCTTGATAGAGACGAGCTTGCGGAATGGCGATCGCACACTGGTGTGCAACTTGTTCAATTAACCATATTACTTCTGGGTCAAAATAGGTATCTGCTTGGTTATACAGCCAGATTTCGCCAATTGCTGTGCCGTTGTGCATGATGGGGCAACACAGCACTGCCACGGGTTGGTTAAGCGAACGGAGATGAACAGGTAACACAATCCAACAGAATTGAAGACAGTGCCCTCGCAAAAGCTCGGAGTAAAGGTCGAGATGTTCGGACATCTCCAAGACCAGTCCTTGTACAGTCGGCATCTTACCCGCTGGAGTAAACTCATAGGCAATGGTTGACGTGCCCTGCGTCCAATCCAGTTGCCCCACTTGGCAGCTATAGGTGTTTAGACCGATCGCTAGTTCTTGTGCAGTTGCTTGTAGGATTTGGGCTTCGTCTAGACTAGCGCGTACCCGATCGGTGATTTGTCGCAGCAACGCTTCCAACTTCAGCCGCTTTTCCCAGCGTTGCGCCGGGGACGAGAGGGCTGATTCCAGTTCGAAGGGAGGCAATAGAGCCTGGACAGAACCATTCATCGATGATGTACTCTGCAATTGCTCTAACTTGGCTGCCAAAATCAGGGCTACACCTTGCCATATGTCCAGTTCGCTGGTTTCCCACCTATGGGGATGACGATGAATCAAGACGATCGCCCCTTGCACCTGCTGATGTACCATCAACGGCACTATCAGAACCGCACCGATACCATAAGAGTCCAATACTTGCTGCTCGGTTGCTGAACCCTCGATATGGGTCTGCTGAATCACATCTCCTTGCTGTAACCGCATAAACCAATGGGACAACTCTGGTTCTGCTAGCAGCATTGCTCCATCGATCGCCGCAACCGTTATATCTGTGTCTGATACTTTTGTGTCTGACCAAGTGGCCACCAACTGTACAGATTGGATAGATGGTTGAGCGTTTGTTTGTAGGCTTGGAACGAATACCGCCGCCGATGCATCAGTGACAGCAAAATTTAACTCAACCAAACAGGCATGAGCCGCACCAGAAGCCACTCCAACTCGCTCGATGACCGCTGTATAGCAAGCATGAGCACTCTGACAGAACAACAACCGCCGTTCAATTTCAATTAAGGCATTGAGATAGGGGTTGCGGATCGGTACCATTTGGTGGGGATGCTGTTATTTTGCTTATGTCACGTGACACTAACCTTTAACTCCACTGCCTGTTTCGGTTGGCACGATGTAACGTTGCATCAGTCCAAAAAATAGCAAAATTGGCGCGATCGAAATCACCGATCCGGCGGCAATCAATCGCCAATCCAAGGAGAAAGCCCCGGCTAATTTGGCAACTCCAAGCGGCAGGGTGTAATAGTCTGGCTGATCCAACACAAGCAGTGGCCAGAGAAAATCACTCCAAGAACCAATAAACACGAAAATTGCAAGTGTCACCAAGGCTGGGCGAATAGAGGGCAGCATCACAAACCACCAAATGCCCAATTCCGAGCAACCATCCATGCGGGCTGCCTCCTCTAGTTCTTTGGGAACTCCTTGAAATGCTTGGCGCAGTAGAAAAATGCCAAACGCAGACGCAATCGCCGGAAAAATTAACCCTAAATAGGTGTTTCGCAATCCCAACTGCACGGTGAGGATATACAGCGGAATCATGACAATCTGAAACGGAATCAGAATGGTGGAAACAATCAGCGAAAAGATTAGCTCGCGTCCCCGAAATTGCAGCCGCGCCAACGGATACGCCGCCAGTGAACAGAGA
This sequence comes from Thermocoleostomius sinensis A174, assembly GCF_026802175.1. Lineage (NCBI taxonomy): Bacteria > Bacillati > Cyanobacteriota > Cyanophyceae > Oculatellales > Oculatellaceae > Thermocoleostomius > Thermocoleostomius sinensis. The sequence continues at coordinate 2,795,300 of NZ_CP113797.1, forward strand.
AGCAGATTCAGCCCCACCGTTAGCACTGCTACCACACTGCTGTTAAACAAATAGCGCCCAAACGGATTCGTTTGCCAAACTTTGACAAAATTCTGTACCGTTGGCTGCTGGGGAATAAACTGCGGCGGGAATTGAAAGATATTCTCTGTGGGTGATTTGAACGCTGTGCTGGTTAACCAAATCAACGGCAGCAGCATCACCAAGGCGATCGCGCTCAACAGCAAATAGGTCCAAACCGGACGCAGCGAGGAAGCTAGGAGCCGAAAAGAGTTCTGAGCAGGACGTGAAAACGGACGCTCCATACCTTCTATGCCAACCTGCTCCTTCATGCATCCTCCGCTTCCCTATCACCTATTACCCACTACCTACTACCTTTTACCACCTATCAGACTAACTGCGTCATCTCATCATGTTGAGGGTGTAACGATTTACCCGCTTGCAGTGCCCCATAGAGACGGTTTAAGGCGTTCATGTAAGCTTGGGCCGAAGCGACAATAATGTCAGTGTGAGCACCGTGACCAGAAAAGATCCGATCGTCATGCTTCAAGCGAATCGTGACTTCACCGATCGCGTCAATGCCAGCTGTAACGGATTGCACCGAGAATTCAATTAGTTGGTTGGGAATATCAACCACACGATTGATGGCTTTGTAAACCGCATCGACAGGCCCTGTACCGATCGCTGCATCCGTCAATTCTTCACCGGTGGGAGTGTGTAAAGTGACGGTAGCCGTAGCGCGGGCATGATCGCCACACGAGACTTGTACGTGCTCTAGCCGAAATAGTTCTGGTACTTGCTGCACTTCATCGTTGGCGATCGCTTCCAGATCCCAATCAGTGATTTCTTTCTTCTTATCGGCCAGTTCCTTAAAGCGCAGAAAGGCCCGGTTTAGCTCTTGATCGCTCAGTTCAAAGCCCAGTTCTTTCAGACGTGTGCGGAAGGCATTGCGGCCTGAATGCTTGCCCAGCACAATCTGATTATCGTTGAGTCCGATCGACTGCGCATCCATAATTTCGTAGGTAAGCTTGTGCTTCAGCACGCCATCCTGGTGAATCCCCGATTCATGGGCAAAGGCGTTGGCCCCCACGATCGCTTTATTGGGCTGTACCAGCATTCCGGTGAGGTTAGAAACCAATCGCGAGGTTTTGTAGAGTTGGCGCGTGTCAATGTTGGTCAACGGCGCTTCCGATTCTGGAGGACGCCCCAAAAAGGGATTGAAATACTGCCGGCGCACATGCAATGCCATCACCAGTTCTTCTAGTGCTGCGTTGCCCGCCCGTTCGCCAATGCCATTGATGGTACATTCCAACTGCCGCGCCCCATTCTTGACCGCTTCCAGGAAGTTGGCCACCGCTAGCCCCAAATCGTTGTGTCCATGCACCGAAATGATGGCTTGATCGATATTGGGCACATTGTCTTTGATGCCGCGAATCAGTGCACCGAACTCTGAAGGCGTCGTGTAGCCCACGGTATCGGGAATATTGATGGTGGTGGCTCCAGCGGCGATCGCCCGTTCCAGCACTTGATACAAAAATTCGGGGTCTGATCGTCCAGCATCTTCCGGCGAAAACTCGACATCCTCGACAAACGATTTGGCATAAGCCACCATTTCTGGTGCAATGTCCAACACCTCTTGGCGCGTTTTTTTCAGCTTATATTCCAAGTGAATGTCGGAGGTGGCAATAAAGGTGTGAATGCGGGGTTTGGCAGCAGGGGCCAACGCTTTAGCCGCCGTTTCAATATCTTGACGAGTTGCTCGGGCCAGACCACAAATGGTGGGGCCATGCTCTACTCCTACCTGCTGGGCAATTTTCTGCACAGCTTCAAAGTCCCCCGGACTGGCAAAGGGAAATCCTGCCTCAATGACATCTACACCCAACCGCGCCAGTTGTCGGGCAATCGATAGCTTTTCTTCAACGTTGAGCGTAGCACCAGGTGATTGTTCACCATCACGAAGCGTGGTATCGAAGATGATAATGCGATCGGGCTGCAACGGATTATTCATAGCAGGATTAACCGAAAGTAGAGGGAATTAAGGAAATTAACTGAATCAATAACTGATCAATACGCCTAGGCAGCTTTTTAAAGCAACAGCAATTAGCGCTACCGATCGTAGCATTGACAATCATAGCGATTCTACAAGTCTCTTTTTAAGAGAATTACGGTGCTGCCTAATGAATAATGTCGAATTCTGTCCATCACTCTCCTAGTTAGAAGGAGTCAGAAGGAGCAGCTTCAGGAACGATGGAGGGCGGCTCTGATGAAAATGAACCTGGAGCGGTGTCAATGGAAGGCAGATCTTCTGCAAAGGGGGCTGGGGCCGCATAGGGGGCAGGTGGATCTTGCACAAAGGAATCCGTGGGCGGCGCTTCAAAGTTGTAGTCGTAGGTAGGTGCTTCTTGTACAAAGGAATCGGTGGGGGCTGGAGCGACCTCAGGGATGGGAGGAGCCTGGCCAAAACTGCCCGGCGATGGTATTTGAAAAACAGGGGCAGGCGGATCTTGGGCTACAGGTGCTGTTGTGGTGCTATCGCTAATGCCAGAACCAGCCTCGGTTGGGCGCTCGATCGGGCCAAGGGTACCTGCCTCTGGGGTTCCTTCTGGAGTTATAGCGATTCCGGTTTCCGCCGATGAGCTTGAAGATTGAGTGGCTTGTGCTGCTTCCTGAATGCGGCGGATTTGATACAGTGCATCCTCTACCCGATCGGCTCGTCCCTGCTGGGAAAACAGGTCGGCAGACTGCTGCAAATCAGCGATTGCGGCGTCAATGTTTCCCAAAACGGCTTGCCGGATACCGCGTCCGTAAAAAGCAGCAGCAAAACTAGGATCGATTTCTGTGGCTTTGGTGTAAGCCTCGATCGCTCCTTGATGATTGCCCTGAGTTGTCAGCACATTACCCAAATTGTGATATGCGACCGCATCATTAGGATCGCGTTGAATTGCCTGTTGATAGTCATTCAGGGCTGACTCGTAATTGCCGAGCCGTTCCCACACCAGCCCTCGGTTGTTGTAGCCATAGGAATCATTGGGATTCAGTTGCAATGCCCGAGTACAGGCGTCGATCGCTGCGTCGTATTGTCCTAAATTGCTGAGATTGTTGCACAAGCTAACAAACGCCGTGTAGTTATTGGGATTCAGTTCGGTGGCTTTGGTGCAGTCTTCCACCGCTTTTTGGTGTTCGCTCATCTGTCCCTGTGCTTGACAGCGGGCAATGTAGGCTTCGACGTACTCTGGATCAAGTTCGATCGCCTTGGTGACATCTTCAATGGCGCCACGCCGATCGGCCAAGCGAAATCGAGCGGCTCCACGATGGTAATAGGCATCCGCATTCGTGGGATTCAGTTGAATTTCTCGCGAACTTAAAACTACCGCTTGGGTGTAATAAGTATTGGCTTCTTCCCGGTTGCGTTGCTCGGTGTAAAAGTTACCCCAATTGAGGTGAGCGATCGCATTATCTGGATCAAGATCAAGTGCCCGTTGGCAGTCGGCTTCGGCGCGATCGTTATCTTCCAAGCGCAGATGCATTCCACACCGACGCGCATAGGCATCTGCATAGGCTGGATTAATCCGAATTGCAAGGTTATAGCGATCCAGAGCGGCTTTGATGTCACCAAACCTGGCTTTTTGTCGTCCTTGATCGTGAAAATAAGTTGCGACTCGATTTTTTTGACTATAGCCAATGCCTGCAAAACTGCCGAGGGTCACTAGGGCAATCGCCGTTGCGGCTAGAAACCGTTTCAGTCCAGACGGCACAGACGACCTAGCTGGAACCGTCCCCGCTGTTCCAGAGTTAGCGCTCGCATTCGAGGCAACAGCATTGACTTCACTCGATGTAGACGTTGCCTGCTCAGTCCTGGTTGCAGGCGATGCGGTAGCCAAAATGGTTGGAACCGCTGGGGGCATCGCCTGAATTTCTGGTAACACCGTTGTGGCTAGTCTATTCGGGACAAGTTCATCTAAATGAGTCAGATCGGCAAGAACCAAGGCAGCTGTGGCATATCGCTGTCGGTAATCCAGCCGTACCATGTTATCGATGACAGTGGCTAACGCTGGACTGACCGATCGTCGATGGCGCCATCTGACTTCACCGGGTGGATGGCTACTGGAATCTTTAAGCAACGAGATTTCATCGGCGGCCAAACCTAACAGGGCTTGAATGGCAATCATTCCCAGCGCATAAATATCGCTGTTGAACTGGGGTTGCCCGTTGAACTGCTCGATTGCCATATATCCAGGCGTGCCAATGGCGATCGTGGGGGTATGTTGCCCCAGCGCAATTTGCGTTCCCAGTTCTTTGACGGCTCCAAAGTCTATTAGCACCAGCTTATCGTCAGGTTGGCGACGCATCAGGTTGGCAGGCTTAATGTCGCGGTGAATGACGCCTTGTCCATGCACGAACACCAAAATTTCCAAGGCTTCTTTGAGAAACCGCACCACCTGATCTTCAGACCAGGGCACACCCGGAATCATTTCCTGCGTGAGCGGATGCCCCGGAATAAATTGTTCCACTAGAAAAAATTCTTGCCCTTCTTCGATATCAGCCAGCAATGTCGGAATCTGGTCATGATGTCCCAATTTTTCGAGAATTTCTGCTTCTTTTTTGAACAAGCGGCGAGCATGTTGCAAAGCTTGCGGGTTGCTGTGAGAGTAGCGCAGTTGCTTGATGACACAATAGGGATGCCCCGGACGCTTAGTATCCTTTGACAAAAACGTTTGCCCAAACGCCCCTCCGCCTAAGATTTTAATGACCTCATAGCGTCCGTCTACGATCACACCATTCATACGGCCACCTCAGCCCTTTTCAGTCAATACAACCTGCAAATTGGGTACACACAAGCCAACACAACGATCGTTTCAATATTGATTATGAGGAGAAATTTCACGCTATGCTTTGCAAATTCACTCCCACGTGTATTGACTTCCGACTGTTTTTCCAATATTCCGGATCGATTCAATAGACGGTAACACGTGCCAAGCCGTAACTAATGCAGCGGTGTTCCCGACTCGACTACCCGATCGCCAGGACTGACCTGAAATAAACAGCTACCTGCGAAAAACCCTAATATCAAACCAGAAGCGTGACCCACCAGGCTGACTTGGGGCGTAAACACATCAAAAACGACTTGCAGCACTACAATTAGCAAAACTAGCCGCAGCCGCCTTGCTGCAATTCTAGCTTTTTCCTGCCGCCAGCCTTTTAACAGGATGGCAGCCATGACGCCTAGTAGACCCATAATGGCTCCAGAGGCCCCGACGGCAAGCAGATCGGAAACCTGCGTCAGCATGGCCAAGGCAGCGATCGCTAACATAGAACCGATGCCACTAAAGAAATAGACCAGCAAAAACTTGAAATGGCCTAGGGTTGCCTCCACGAACCCACCGATTGCCAACAGCGCTATCATGTTTGCCAGCAAATGCACTGCACCATAGTGCAGAAACAGCGCACTGATCAGCCGCCACCAGTCGCTTGGCAAATTTTCGGGAACCAATGCCCCCATCCGATATAAGGTGGCCAGGTTTTCGCTACCGCCCCACCACATTTCTAATGCAAAGATCAAGCTATTCAACCCAATCAACCCATAAGTAACATACGGTTTGCTGCTTGTGCCATTGGCTCGGCCGCCATAGCGCGCTTCCTGTCGAATAGTTTGGGTAAGCTGAGTCAAGGTGTCTCGCGATTCGGCTGTGAGTTGCTGCAATGGGATCAGGGAATGCGACAGTCGCCAGGTGATGGCGTTGTACATAGATGGATCGCAGTGCTGTTGTAAAGTCAGCAAGGCCTCGCGGGACGATCGCTCATACCCTGCGGCCCAATCGGCTGTAGCCAGCCAAAACTGCCGCATCTCTGGGGAATAAATTTTTAAAGGCCCAGTTAGCAACTGCTGCACTAGTTGGGATTGCCCGCAAAAAGCCAGAACTAATAGCCGAGCCACATTGAGAGTAATCGCGTCGCTGCTTTTCTCAAACTGCTGTTCAAAAAGAGCCAGCGATCGTACCAATTCATTCACCTCTCCGGTTTCCCCCAGCGCCCGCAGGTAATGAAGAGCGATCGTCGAGTCGCGAAAAATTTTCTCCTCTGACCAGTTACAACGAATCCAGGTCAGCAGTTCGTCCCACTGTGCCCCCATCCGATAGAGAAACGCCGTTGCAATTCGCCCTGTAGAATTGGTGACCCTGCTATGGCGTTGAAACACCTGTTTAGCGGCTTCCAATTGATCTTGCTGCGCCAGTTCCAGCCCCAACAGCACATCTGGATACTCTAGCCAGCCATCAGCCGGATGCAGCCACCGCAACCGGGAGGCCAGTTTCCGAGCTTGACGATAGCGTTCTTGATAAAACAAGCGGTTTACCCTGGCAAATCCTATTAACGGCGTCGCCACAAACAGCGCCCAAAACCCGCCACTGATCCAACCCGCTCGATCGGGAACTACGACATACGCTACAACCAGAATGATCAAAATCACGCTGGAAACGATCAGCCAACCCCGAGGCAGCCGGGGCGATCGCAACAGCGAGAATAAGCAAGAGAAGAAAACAATTTGCAGCAGCAGAATGTTGAAACTCATGGGGTAGGGTGAAGATTGGGGGAAGGAAGGCTAAAGTATACAGGCTACAGGCTAAACGGAGAGTTGCACTACATCATTTATCCTTTCTTTCCTGATATCCCTTCCCATTATTCCTTACTCTCCACTGCCCTATCCCCCCATCCTTTATGATCAAAGGCAACCGTCTCAATTAGCATGACAAGCTATGGCTATAGTTTGGGAGTTGGATTTCTACTCGCGCCCAGTGCTGGATGAAAATCAAAAAAAGCTCTGGGAACTACTGGTGTGCGAAAGTCCGACGGATATTCGTACCAATCCTGACTCTTTGTTTCGCTACTCAGAGTTTTGTGCCAGTACCGAGGTCAACTCTGTACGACTGCGGCAAGCTTTGGAGCAGGCGATCGCCCAAGCGCCCAAGCCACCCGATCGCATTCGGTTCTTTCGCCGCCAAATGAACAATATGATCACCAAAGCCTGTGAAGACGCAGGCATTTCGGTCTATCCGAGTCGCCGTACGTTAGCGCTGAACCGTTGGATTCAACAACGACTGCGGGACGTTTATCCCACTCTGCCCAACTACCAAGCCAGCAGTAACCCGTCGGTGAACTTACCTGCTTCTCCACCACAACCGCTACCCGATGCGCTGCGCGGCGAAAAATGGATGTTAGTTACCTTACCTGCCTCTGCACTTGCAGAAATGCCAGAATGGGATATTTCGTTTGGTGAAGCATTTCCTCTAGAATTGGCAGAGGTGCCACCCGATACAGCCATTCCGGGGCTGATTATTTTCTCGTCGCGGGCCATGCCTCTAGCGGCTTGGATGTCGGGATTGGAATTGGCGTTTTTGAAGCTGAACCCTGAGCCGCCAGCCAAGTTAGTGTTGGAAACCGGAGCTAACGATGCCTGGATTTTAGCTAATGTGGCGTCCGCACCCTTGCAAATCGAAGCCCAAAATTTTGAACAAGCCAAGGAAAAAGCAAATTGGGTGCATTTCGTGGCGGTGCAATCAGACCCAAATGCCGAGTCGTTTGCCGGGTTTTGGTTGCTCCAGGAATTGAATCTACTCCATAGTGCATAAATTTCTACAAATGCCCTTGTCGCAGGGTGCAGGTGTGATGGTGAATTTATGATGGTGAATTGCCTAAAGTTGAGCTAGAGTAGCAGAAAAGGCGGCGTAACATCTAGACCTTTTCAGTTTCCTTGGAGGGTTATCTCCGAATTCGTTTTCTGATGTCTAGTGTAGCTGCGGAGTCTGCGGAGGAAAGTCAAAATGTGCATTTGTGTGAACTGCCATTATGTCGATCGCTGTACTACCTATCACGCCGTAGAACATCAGCATCAACAGCCCCATCTTACGGACTCTCCCACTTTTGAAGCAGTTGAACCCACCATCAATGTCAATATTCGTCAGAGGGATGACTTTATTGAAATGGAGTGGGATGTAGTGGGATGTTTGAGCTTTGAAGAAGAAGTGGGCAAGTGGTCGAGGTTGCGCCCAGGTGAGCTAGTGCCGACCTGACCTTGACGAGGGTAGGAGAGGTAGTCCGGCTGACCTTGCCTCTGAAACACCGTCATCCTAATAGTCGCAGTCCGGCCGATCGCACCACCTCGTAGGTTTGATTCATATTGGCATCAGGTGGGATGAAGACAATAAAGCCATCACGACCACGAGTGAGTAGCACCCGATAGCTGTTGAGTCGTAGCCGCAAGGGGTCGCGCACCTGTCGCTGCCGGGAAGTTGTTACCCAGGTGGACTCTTGCCAACGCAAATCATTCCCCCAGCCTATGATTGGCAAATCGAGTTCCAATCCCTGACAACCAAATTCGGTCACAACATCTGCGAAGGCGCAACAGGAAAGCGGCGAATCAGGCGGGTCGATATACCAAGGGCCAACTTTCACCCGCTGCGTTGCTTTGTAGTCGTTGGCGATGCCGTATTGGCTAAGGTTGTGGGCGCGAGACGAAGCCAGCAGTCCATAGCGTTTATTGGACTGTGTGACATAGCGATCGCGACAGTAGGTTTTAGCCGCCTCCAGATCGCGAGTCAGGTAGGCATCAAATCCGCTAGAAATGAGCGATGGCATCAATTGCGTTGCTGCCTCAAAGTTTCCCGACAGTAGATGAGCTACCCACGTTTGCACATCGCTAGCGAGATGGCTGCGCAGTGACGTTGTTAGATTAAACATCGGCTCGGCGTGGAGGCGATCAGGTGACACGGCTGTAAAGTGATGGGCTGGTTCAGGTGGACAATGCACATGCCACTCTGATTGAACTTGCATTAACCCCTGATTCCACTGTTCAATGCCATCTTCTTCGCCCACATGGATCTGTTGTCCTTCGCCAATTAGCCCAACCACTACTCCCCAATTGGGCGATCGTTCCGCAATGCTTAAGACTGTCCCGGCAGCAGCACTCTGGATACCATACTTCTCCGCCATTCGTTCCGCATCCCAGGCTCGTTGCGCTTCATCAAACACAATCAAATGTTCACGAGGAGCTTTCCGCTGACGCACTTCATGGTCGATGTAAAAATTTCGAGCTGCTTGCACGAATACTCGACTTTTAAGGGCATATTGCAACACCGCTACCAAGGGCGCATTCCCCGATAGAAATACAGCTTGCCGATCGCCTGATTGCAGATGCGCTTGGTAAACAAACTGAAGCCCCACCAACGTTTTGCCTGCCCCCGGCACCCCCGTGATCAATACTAGATGTCGTTCGTGGTGCTGTGCCGCTGTTTCAACTAATCGATTCAGATAGGCAATGAGATCAGGAATACCAGCGCTGCGGGCCCGTTTGATGTCAGGCAACGGCTCATGCTGAAAAATATGGCGGGCTGCCTGCACAATCGTCGGTAGGGGCTGATACTCTGCACTGAGCCACGCATCAGGATTGATGGGCGCGATCGATGCTGTGTTTGCGGCCAGTTGGCTGAGGTAATTGGCAATGTCATTGGGATTAAGAATCAATACCTCGTCTTGCCATCGGCTGCTTGCAGTGCACTGGGTTGGAATTAGAATTGCGCTGATGTGGTGATGGGCAGATGCACTGTGATATTCAGCCAAATCACGGGCATAGGCCGCCACTTGGTCTAGATCCGCTGTGGAAGGCGATCGTTTTTGCTTAAACTCAATCACCAAAATCTGATCAACCGCGAGGAGAATTAAATCAGGTCGGCGTCCCCCTTCGCGCGGCAATTCATACTCAAAGATCAACGTCCAATTGGCCGCGGCCGATCGAGTCTCAACAAATTGAGTGAGTTGGGACTGTAAAATCTCAGCACTATCTAGCCACGCTTGCCGCTGGGTTGCGGTGGGGCGCTGCCGGTAAAGCCGTTGGTAGGCGCTGCTGATCTTGTCCAACCAATCTGTAGGCAAAAGTTGGAGAAATTGGACGATCGAGCCTTGCCAACCATAGGGGGCAAACTCAGCAACAGAGGTAGGTTGCTGAGGATCAGGTTGAAAAAAAGAGAGTTGATTGACTGGTGGCATCGTTGATGAATGGGTTGCGATCAGAAGAGTTGGGCAGTAGAGGCAAATCTTTAGCAGCTCAAACGAGTCCAATTGATTAATTGTTGCAGAATATTAAGTTTTTCAAAGCTCTATGCAGTGAATTCAGAAATTTAGATTCGGTGATCACGTCAAACGATCGGCTAGCCACCACAGCACCGGAGACAGCAACAGGGCTGGCAAAAAAGAAGCAACGCGAATTTGAGCAATTTGCAGCAAACCAAGCCCTAATCCCAGAATCATTAGCCCGCCTACCCCCGTCAACAGCAAGACTGGAGGAGCCGTCGCCGGATCGGGCAAGGTTTGCGCTAAACTACCTGCCAGCAACGACAAGCCTCCTTGATATACCAAGATGACGAGAATTGAGAAACCGACGCCAATCCCATAGCTACTGGTGAGAGCGATCGCTGCCAGCCCATCCATAGCCGCTTTCAGCGTCAGCAAAGTATTGTCGCCTGTAAGACCGTTATTGAGGCTGCCAATCAACGTTAAGGGGCCAATGCAAAACAACAGACTAGCTGCCACAAAGCCTTCTGTGAAACTGCCCTTCCCCTTGAATCGTCGCTTCAACCAATTGCCAATTTTGGTCAGCCCTTCTTCCAATCGCCACCATTCGCCCAGTAGCCCGCCGACTACGATCGCCAATAACCCCACGATGACTCCATCGATTTGCCCCGCCTGCGCTTGTGTAAGGCTATTGGCCATCGTCAAACCGATAAATAGCGTTATCAACCCCAATCCTTGAGTAATAATTTGCTGCATTTGCGCTGGCAACCGACCACTCAGCGCTAATCCCAGTGCTGTTCCTAGTAATACTGTGATGGCATTGATCCACGTACCGCTGGTCTTTGCCCAAAAGTCGATCGACATAATGAAATGTCTAAAGGCTAAACTCTAAAGGCTCTCCTCTGCAACCTGGCACTTTCTTATTAGCCCTTAAAAAAAGGGAGCACCGTTGCCCCCTCTCCAAACCTAGATGTATTCAAAAATGCAGAAAAAACCGGATGGCGTTCCAGATATGTGGTCTCTATTCCCCCGGCTGTCGCCGTCCCCCTGATTCAGGAAGATTGTAGGGGATGCCAAGAGATGTCACCAGGCTTGAAACACCATTAAAAAACCGCACCGAAATCGGTCTTAGTAGGCTAGACCCATACTGCGGGTTGTTTCTGCGCCTAAATACACCCGAATGCTGAGGAAGTCTGTCGGACAAGCCGTTTCGCACCGCTTGCAGCCTACGCAATCTTCTGTGCGCGGCGAGGAAGCAATCTGCCCGGCTTTACAGCCATCCCAAGGAACCATCTCTAAAACGTCTGTTGGACAAGCACGAACACACTGAGTGCATCCAATGCAAGTGTCGTAGATCTTGACTGAATGAGACATTGATATAACGGCTCCAAACGACGTGATATTAAGGGCCGCCCCATGAGATTTGCGCGATCGGCTTAACCTCAAGAGTTGACCGGCTTTTGACGTTCTTTAATGTCGAAATCCAGTGTACAGCAAGGCTTTTACCTAGCCTTGAAAAACTTTAAAGAACGTAATATGGGGAGTGAGTGGGGAATGGGGAACAGGGAAGGGGAGTCAGGAGTCGGGTCAGGTTCATTCTGCGCATCCACTTATTCTCTCTTAACCTTTCTTCCTCCTTCCTCACTGCCTTCTCTAGATAGATGACAGCATCTGCCCCTCTCAGGTGAAATAAAACCAAAACTCGCGGAATCTGAAGCTATGGCACTCTTTGATCAAATTTTGGGCGCACTTAACAACCCAAATCAGCAAGCCAGCCCCGATCAACTCAGCAGCATTTTGGGAACGATGCAGCAGACATCTAACCAGCAGGGGATTGATCCAAACACTACACAAGCCGCTATGTCGGTCTTAGGGGGATTTGTGCGTTCGGCGTTACAGCAACAACGCCAAACACAAGGGCGAGCAAGAGCCGAGGCGATCGTGAATCAGTTTGCTGGAACGACCCCTAGTATGGCAGCCGTTCAAGCCCTATTTGGTATGAATGGGCAAAATCAAGTCGTTCAGGCGATTTCGCAACGAACAGGTATCCCACCGCAAACAATTCAAATCTTGCTGCCGATCTTAGTACCACTCGTATTAAATTTGTTGAAAACTGGAGCAAGTAATTCTAGTGCCTCTGCTACAACAACAACAACATCTCGTTCAAGTTCTAATTCTGTACTAGATTCATTTTTAGATTCAGATGGAGATGGTCAAGTGGATGTCGGAGACGCACTACGTTTAGCTGGGCAATTCCTCAATCAACGCCGATAAATTTCGTGAATTTAATGTTAATTCATTAGCAAATTTATTGAGTACCATTCATTGAGTTGATACCAGTCTTCTCATTTAATTCATTGCATCGATCGCAAGTCACTGTCTATTTGTACAGTGGCTTTCTTGTTTTGATTTTGGAGAAATTGTTTACTTTATCGTTGTCACAATTCTAGGTTTATTTCAAGCTAAAAACACCCCTTAAAATAGTTTTTTTTGCACCTATACAAAGCAATAAGTTTTTGCTCATTCGTATTCTAACTATCGGCATAGAAAAAGATAAACATTATAACTAGAAAGCGAAAGTTGAAGAAAAACAGCGATATGGCGTGTGGGCAATCATTTAAGCTATCTGACTGGATTAATTTCTGATTTTTAGCTCAATTCTTGTAAAATTCCCACTTTTACCTTCATGTTTGTAGAAAAAATTGATTAATTTACGAGCGCCAAAAAATGACACTATAAGACGAGTCACCCTGAAACAACGAGAAATTTCTTAACAACTGGAGTAGTTTAGGGTTGAAGGGAACAAAGTGTTATGTAGTTAACCAAGTAACGCAATAAAGATATCTCTCTTCAGATTTGGTGGATGAGTCAATTGAGCGATGAGCGAGGCAAATCAATTCTTTACTATGAAAACTAACAACTGATTTGAAGTTTTAGAGGATACAAAATGGCACTCTACAAGATCAGAGATTTCTATCCTGACTATCGCGATCTGTTTGGTGATCATGACATTCTAGGGTACGACCTTTATTCAGGAGACGAAAAGGTTGGTTCGGTTGATAATTTGTTAGTAGATGAAGATGGTAAATTCCGTTATCTAGTAATTGGAACAGGCGTTTGGATCTTTGGGAAGAAAGTGTTACTTCCCATTGGTCGGGCGCGTATGGATTACAACAACCGTCGGGTTTATGCTGATACCTTAACCCGCGAGCAGGTAGAAAATTTGCCTGAGTTCAATGAGGATGATGTCATCGATTACGACCAAGAGGAGCGTGTACGGGGCGTTTATCGTCCTTCAGCAGGCACAACGATGGCATCAGGGATGACTTCTGGTGCAGTGATGCCACCAGGAGACGTTCCAGTGGATACTGGTGCACCAATGGGAATGTCTGCACCTTTGACTGGAAACACAACCGATCGAGTAGACGATCGTCCCCTAGGTACCACTCCAACCTACGATCGTGACAGCTACCGCTATGACTACGATCCAGATTTGTACACCATGAACGAGCAAAATCATCAGCAATTGCGGCTGTATGAAGAGCGCTTGGTGGCAGACAAGACTCGGCATCGCACAGGTGAAGTTCGCGTTGGCAAGCGTGTTGAAACTGAAAACGCCCATGTATCTGTACCCGTTGAGCGGGAACGGGTTGTCATTGAGCGTAATGCACCAACGGATGCCAGAGCGACTACAAATCTAGGGGCGGACGCCTTTAATGAAGGTGAAGTTGCGCGTGTAGAGGTCTACGAAGAAACGCCGGATATCCGCAAGGAAACGTTTGTGCGGGAAGAAGTGAGTATACGTAAAGAAGTCGATCGCGAAACTGTGGAAGCCGATGAGCAACTCCGTAAAGAGCGCCTCGATATCGACAGTGAGGGCAATCCGGTTGTGCGAGATACTAACAACCCCTTAGATCCTCGTCGATAGAGCTTAGCTAATCGTTCCCTGTTGCGGATGCCTCTAGATCAGCTTTCTTGGCTTGATTGGTGCAACTTGGCTGGTAAAGGGCTAGTTCTATGAATCGACCTTGAATCTGATTTGATAGTGGGATAGTTCGAGACAAAAGCCATGTAGATAGATCTAAATCTCTGTCTGCATGGCTTCTAGTGCAAGCTTTACTCACGCAAACTCAAGTAACCAGTGTTAAAACGACCCATGCACGACCGTCATCCAGACCCGATCGCTCCGGTTAATTCTGCTTCCACGTCTATAGAGCCTCTTTCTCACAAACAAATTCAGCTATTAGAAGAGCGGCTGCGTGTAAACTTGCGTAAGCGCAAAGTGGGGGAAATTGTCCTTCGCAAAGAAATTGAAACGCAAATTGTTGAAATTCCAATTCGTCGCGAAAGACTAATTGTTGAACAAGTCGGCTCAGACCACAGACAACTTGCTTCGATCGATATTGGTAAAACTGAATTTACAGAGGCAGAAATTGCCGCTCTCATTCATCAATCCGATGAGGAGTTGAACTCGCTACCGTCAACCCCTGCCATTTCTGTGCAAGTGGCACATCAATTGCTCACTGATGTGCTCAGCAGACCAGGATATGAACAAACAAACATTCGACTTAGCTTTGAAGATCCGGAACTGCAATCAATTTATCAGCAATGGTTAGAGCGTCATTTGAGACCCATTTAAGCGATCGGTCGGATAGTTATCAATTAAAAAACCGCCCAGGCTGAAGCTTGGCGGCTCTAGTTAGACTTAAATAAATAAAGTAAAACAAAAGTAAAACAGTGGACGTTGCATTCCACTCGCCCTTCGGTTAACGGTTTGCTATGGCTGGCATTCCAAGCACGTCCTCAATTCGGGGCATTGCTTCGAGAGGAATGACACGACCTTCCTCTTCAAAGCCAGGAATTTGATCGAAGTTGAGGTATCGATACAGATCGGCGGCAAACGGATCGAGTTTATTGGTTATGATCTCCATATACTCCTCGATCGTAGGAATGCGTCCCAGAAGGGCACACACAGCCGCCAGTTCTGCCGAACCTAAATACACTTGTGCACCTTTGCCCATGCGGTTATTAAAGTTGCGCGTCGAGGTCGAAAACACCGTTACACCATCGGCCACTCGCGCCTGATTGCCCATGCAGAGGGAACAGCCGGGCATTTCGGTTCTGGCCCCAGCGGCAGCAAAAATGCCGTAATAGCCTTCTTCGCGTAGTTGCTTTTCATCCATGCGCGTAGGGGGACAAATCCATAGGCGTCCTTTCACAGGGCCCGCTCCTTCCAAGACTTTGGCCGCTGCGCGATAGTGACCAATGTTAGTCATGCAGGAGCCAATGAAGACTTCATGGATAGGATCGCCTGCACATTCCGACATCAGCTTTATGTTATCGGGATCATTGGGGGCCGCTACCAAGGGTTCTGTGATTTGATTGAGATCGACTTCAATTACATCAGCATAGTCAGCATCGACATCGGCTTCCATCAACACCGGATTCGCGAGCCATTGCTCCATCTTGGACACTCGCCGCAAAATGGTTCGAGCATCACCATAGCCCCGTGCCACCATGTTTTTCAGCAACGCCACGTTCGATCGCAGATATTCCGCCACGGTTTCAGGGCTAAGTTTGATAGTACAACCCGCAGCCGATCGCTCTGCGGTTGCATCAGTGAGTTCAAAGGCTTGCTCTAGTTTCAGATCAGGTAAGCCTTCCATCTCAATAATTTTTCCCGAATAGATATTTTGTTTATTTTCTTTAGCAACAGTGAGTTTACCTTGCTGAATCGCGACATAGGGAATGGCATTGACAATATCGCGCAGCGTTACACCGGGTTGCAGCGTCCCCTTAAACCGTACTAGTACTGATTCCGGCATATCTAACGGCATCACGCCCAAGGCTGCTGCAAACGCCACTAGTCCCGATCCCGCCGGAAAAGAAATCCCCAACGGAAAGCGCGTATGGGAATCGCCCCCCGTGCCCACCGTATCTGGCAGCAGCATCCGATTCAGCCAAGAGTGAATAATGCCATCCCCCGGTCGCAGAGAAACTCCACCACGAGAGGTAATAAAATCGGGCAATTCATGATGGGTTTTGACATCCACGGGTTTAGGATAGGCTGCTGTGTGGCAGAAGCTTTGCATGACTAGATCTGCCCCAAAGCCCAAGCAGGCCAATTCTTTCAACTCGTCGCGAGTCATAGGGCCAGTGGTGTCTTGAGAACCCACCGTTGTCATCATTGGTTCGCAGTAGGTGCCCGGACGCACGCCCGGCAATCCACAGGCTTTTCCTACCATCTTTTGCGCGAGGGTGAAGCCCTTTCCAGAATCGGGGGGCATCTGGGGACGAGTGAAGACGGTGCTTGGTTCCAATCCCAAGGCGGCGCGAGTTTTGTCGGTCAGCGTTCGACCAATTAAGAGAGGAATGCGACCACCTGCGCGCACTTCATCCAGAATGGTATCGGGTTTGAGGGTGAAGGTGGAAATTACCTCTCCCGCGTCGTTGGTGATTTCGCCCTTATAGGGATAGATCGTGATCACATCCCCTGTTTCCATCTTTGTCACATCGCATTCGATCGGCAGCCCGCCTGAATCTTCTACAGTGTTGAAGAAAATTGGGGCAATTTTGCCACCCAGTACATAGCCACCTGTGCGCTTATTGGGCACAAACGGAATATCCTCGCCGATGTGCCATTGCACTGAGTTCGTGGCCGATTTACGCGAGGAACCAGTCCCTACAACATCCCCCACATAGGCCACTGGATAGCCCTTCTGTTTCAGTTGAGCGATCGTTTCTAGCGCACCTGGCATGCGGCTTTCTAGCATTACAGTCGCATGTAGGGGAATGTCGGGGCGGGTGGTAGCGTGAGGAGCCGGGGAAAGATCGTCGGTGTTGGTTTCACCAGGAACTTTGAATACGGTGACAGTAATCGATTCAGGCAGTTGGGGGCGACAGGTAAACCACTCGGCATTAGCCCATGCATCGACGACTTGTTTAGCATAGACATTGCCGCTCTCGGCTAGCTCCAGGACATCGTGAAAGGCATCATACACCAACAGCGTTTTGCTAAGGGCAGCTACAGCGGCTGTCGCCAAGTCTGCATCGTCAGATTGCAGCAAATCTACTAGAGATTGGACGTTGTAACCACCCATCATCGTGCCCAATAGCTCTACAGCTTGCTTAGGTGACACTAGGGGACTGGTGGCTTCACCCTTGGCAAGGGCTGTCAAAAATCCGGCTTTCACATACGCCGCCTGATCGACCCCTGGAGGAATCCGATCGCGCAGCAGGGACAGAAGGGCTTCTTCCTCGCCTACTGGAGGATCTTTCAAAAGCTCACATAGAGCTGACGTTTGCTCAGCAGAGAGTGGCAAAGGCGGAATGTGTAGGGACGATCGCTCTGCAACATGATTCCGATAGGATTCCAACATTTCTTATACCTCTTCAGGCAGCAAAACTTTGTAGCCAGCCAATTTCAGCCTCTAGATTTTAAATCTTGGGTGGACGGAAATAAACGATAACCATCTGAGAGATCAGGAGATTCAGTCATTCCACGATCGCCCCAGTGCATTGCCAAACCGTCAAATGAGTATGACGATTGGAAACTTTACCCCAAATTCTTGGTCTAGCTGATTAGGCTAACTAGGTGTTACTTGACCACACTCTATAGATAGATCTACATTTCTACGGTAGCTTGCTGCACAGTTCGTTGAGTTAATTCTTCCATTGCTTTGTTGACCTGCTATTAAAGACTGAGAACTTGACAGCCATGCTGGAACCGTCTTTACCATAGGGCAGACTAAAGATGCAGATTCAAGATATGAGTCAGTAGAGTGGACACACTCCTACCAAAATCTATCAAAAATCTATCAAATGCGCTCCAGTTGTGGTGTTGAGGTAAAAGTAGTGAACGTTCGCGAATGGTTATGTTCAGCAATTCAGGGTGTTGTCCCCCATAGTCTTGCTAGCCGACGGGGGCAAACCCAGTTATTGCTATATTTTTGGGGCGCGATCGCGCTTTGGCTCTCGATCCATTCTGTCCCTAGAGTGGCTCAAGCAACAGATACTCAAGCAACGGATACTCTGGCGGGGATCGCTGAAGAACCAGACGCAACTCCGGTAGCTCCCTCTCAAGGGGCACGATCGTCTCAATTAAGCCTACGCCTCCATCCCGGCTTCTCTATTCCAGAGTTGCCTGACATTCAGCCGATTTTGCCCGAAGCCCAAACCATGCGCTTGGTGCTGAATTTAGGTGAGCGGCGCGTGTTTGTTTATGAAGGAGACGAGGTGAAGGCAAGTTATCCTGTGGCCGTTGGAAAACCCGGTTGGGAGACGCCGCCCGGAAGCTATCAAGTGATTTCGATGCTGCAAGATCCTGGTTGGATCAGCCCCTTCACCGGAGAAGAAATTCCGCCAGGGCCAGATAACCCCTTGGGCGATCGCTGGATCGGCTTCTGGACAGACGGGCGAAATTACATTGGATTTCACGGCACACCTAACCGCGAGTCTGTGGGGCAAGCGGCTTCCCACGGCTGCGTGCGCATGTTTAATGAACACATTCGACAGTTGTACGAGATGGTAGATATGGGAACACCCGTGATTGTGGAAAATTAGGGAATGGGAAGTCGGAAGTTGGGAGTCGGTAATTGTCTCACTCCTCATCCTTATCTTCCCAAAGCCTTGATCAACGCAGTTTCGGTACTTTCCGGGATTTCTCTGTATTCTTTGTACAAGTGTTAGAGTAGAGAGCAACGAGTATACCTAGATGCAACGGTAGGAAAGTTCCTAGCTATGCTAAATCGGATTGGCGGGCAATGGCAGGCTGGCGATGTCATCTTAGACTTGTACAAAGTAATCAGCATTCTGAGTCAAGGTGAATTTGGCGAAGCGTACAAGATCCGACATTTGGGCTGGGATATCGATCTGGTTGTTAAAAGCCCAAAACCAGCAATTGTAGAAGCGTTAGGGGTTGATCAGTTTGAGCAAGATATCGACGCCTGGGTTCAATTAGGGACGCACCCCCACATTGTTAGTTGCTACTATGTGCGACGGGTGAATAATAGTCCTCTAGTGTTTTCTGAGTATGTCGCCGGGGGCAGTTTGCATGATTGGATTCAAAGTCGGCAGTTGTATGCTGATGGCACCACTCGATCGCTGCATCGCCTTCTGGACATTGCTATTCAGTTGGCTTGGGGGTTGCACTATGCCCACGATCGCGGGGTGATTCATCAAGATGTCAAACCCGAAAATGTATTGATTGGCTCTACGGGTGTGGCTAAGATCACAGACTTTGGCTTGGTCAATGCTAACGCAATCGCCAGTAGCCTCAGCGTCAGACAAAACTTGGGGGGTGCCAATACCCTGCTGACGGAAAATCGGGGCGTGGTGACGGCCGCCTATTGCTCACCCGAACAAGCCAGTCAAACGGTGTTGAGCCGGCGCTCGGATCTATGGAGTTGGGGCTTGACAGTCCTGGAAATGTTTGCTGGAAAGCGCACCTGGACATCGGGGGTGGTGGCCGCACAAACCCTCGATCGCTATCTTCAATCCAACCACGAGTGGCATTTGCCGCGAATGCCCGCTCCTGTGGTGGCGCTATTGCAGCAGTGTTTTCGCGAAAATGCGGATGAGCGGCCTCACACGATGTTGGATGTGGCCCAGTCGCTTCAGCAGGTCTATCAACAGGTGACAGGCGAAAGCTATGGTCGGCAACTGCCGGATGAATCGCATGGGGCAGATGGGCTAAATAATCGAGCGGTGGCCTTGTGGGATTTGGGCCATCATGAGGAAGCAGTGCAGCTTTGGGAACAAGCTCTTGCAACTCAACCGCAGCATCAAGAAGCACTGTATAACCGTGGGCTGGTGCTGTGGCGATCGGGGCAACTGAAAGATGACACGGCGCTCTTGACGCAACTGCAAGCCAGTCGAACTCAGCCAGCCGATTGGAATGTTGATTACTTGTCAAGCTTGATTTACCTTGAGCAAGGCGATTACCAAACAGCATTGTCTATCTTGGAAACTCTCCGCACGGCTGGTGTCCGATCGGAACGGGTAGATGCGACGTTTGCGGCCGCCCGGGAGCGATCGCGACTAGCAGCCCGCCATCTACCAGACTCGGAGCAGTTGCAGCAGTACGCCCACCGGGATGTCACCTCTGTGGCGTTGAGTCCCGATAACCGCTATGCCATTACGGGCAGCGACGACAAAACCGTGCGACTGTGGGATGTCGCCTCCGGCCGCTGTATTTGCACCTTCCGGGGCCACAAAGCTGGAGTATCTTCGGTGGCCTTTAGTCCTAACGGCAACTACATTCTTTCAGCTAGCTGGGATAAAACTATCAAGCTATGTGAAATCGTCACTACGAGCTATGTCCGCACGTTTAAAGGACATTGGGGGGCGGTACAGTCGATCGCCTTTAGCCCCGATGGCTATTACTTTTTATCGGGTAGTGATGACAAAACTCTAAAACTCTGGGAATTGACGACCGGGAAATGCCTGCGTACATTCCGAGGTCATCGCAGTCGTGTGTCTTCGGTTTCCTTTAGCCCCGATGGACGCTATGCCTTGTCTGCCAGCGATGACAAAACCCTGAAACTTTGGGAAATTGCTTCGGGTCGCTGTGTTCGCACCTTTGAAGGGCATACCGCCTATGCCACCTCGACGCTCTATAACTTCGATCGCTACTGCATTTTGTTTGGTAGCCCTATGCAGATGTTGGAAGTGTCGAGCGATCGAATTATTCGCACCTTCGATGGACACCAACTGTGGGTGAGAACGGCCGTGTTTGAGCGAGACGGCCGCTACATCCTCTCTGGCAGTGACGATACGACGGTTAAACTCTGGGAAGTGTCCACAGGTCGCTGTTTACGCACGATGACAGGCTATACACAGCCAATCCGCTCGGTTGTCCTTAGTGTAGATGGGGCCTATGCCCTAGCGGCAGATTCTGAACAGGTGAGGTTATGGGCAGTCAACTGCAACACGTTACCATACCAGGCTCCATTGCGCTTATCGCAGTCAAAAACCCAGGAGATGGTGGTATCCAGCAATCAGTCCTATGGGCAAGAATTGGCACAGGCTCAAATGGCCCGTGAGCAAGGCGATATGATCAGTGCGGCACAACACCTGCGCAAAGCTCGATCGCAGCCTGGCTATAATCGCAGTTCCGATGCGCTGGATGCTTGGCTCAGTCTCTATCGCTACTTACCGCGCCGCGATCTGACAAATGGCTGGGAACTGTCCAGTTTCGATCGCCATGCTGATGCAGTCTATGGAGTGGTGTTCAGTCCCGATAGTTCCTATGCCCTGTCTGCTAGCGGTGACGGCACTATTAAGCTGTGGGAAGTTTCCACGGGGCGAGCACTGCGCAGTTTTGAAGACCATCGCGATCGGGTCAATGCCATTACCCTCAGCCCCGATGGCAACTATGCTTTGTCCGGCAGCAGCGATACCACCCTGAAGCTGTGGCAGGTGATGACTGGCAGTTGTTTGCGCACCTTACGCGAACATACCGATGCTGTCTATGCGGTGGCCTTTAGCCCTGATGGTAGCTATGCGCTATCAGGGAGTGCCGACTGTACATTGAAACTGTGGGATGTCACCAGCGGACGCTGTTTGCGCACCTGGGATGGGCATCGGGACAGCATCAATGCCGTCGCCTTTAGCCCTGATGGTAGCTATGCGCTATCAGGGAGTGCCGATTACACCTTAAAGCTGTGGGATGTGGCGCATGGCACATTTGTGTGCAACTACGAAGGGCATCATGACGCGGTGCGCTCGGTCGTATTCAGCCCGGATGGGCATTATGCATTGTCAGCCAGCGATGATGCTACGTTGAAACTATGGGAAGTGTCGTCGGGACAATGTGTGCGTACACTCGAAGGTCATACCGGAGCGGTGCGATCGGTGGTGTTTAGTCCCGATGGGCACTTTGCCTTATCAAGTAGCCACGACAAAACCCTGAAGATTTGGGATATTTCTACCGGGCAATGTTTACAAACCCTCGAAGGTCACACTGGAGCTATCCGATCGGCAGTCTTTAGCCCCGACGCTCGTTATGCGCTCTCGGGTGGAATGGATCGAAGCTGCAAACTGTGGCTTTTGGACTGGGATTTGACCAATCAACCACCCGCAAAGTGGGATGAGAAAGCCCGCCCCTATTTACAAACTTTTCTTACCTTGCACACCCCCACCGTCGGCAGCTTGCCCCAGACCCGCGAAGCTAGTCAGCAAGAAATTACGGATGCTCTCACCCGTCAAGGATTGCCCGCTTGGACAGAGGCGGACTTTGGAGCGTTGATGTATCAGCTAAGCTGTGCTGGGTTTGGCTGGCTGCAACCGGATGGAGTGCGACAACAGTTGGCTCAGATGGCGGTGACAGCAAACTCGCTGGCTCCTGCTCGATCGGAGGAACCAGACAAAGTAGACCGCACGGCCTTCGCTACCGACTATGACACGGCCTTCGCCACGGCTGTTGTGGAACCAGGGCAAACCATAAAAGTGGTGCTGGCTGTCACCGAGGGCAGCCTTAAAGGACAAGAGTATGAATTTGGCGATCGCACTACCTGCGTCATTGGTCGAGCGAAAGACTGTAACCTACAACTGCCCAATGACGAATATCATAAAACAATTTCGCGCTATCACTGCCTGCTAGACATTAATCCTCCTGCCATCCGTATTCGCGATTTAGGTAGCCTGCACGGAACCTATGTTAACGGTCAAATGATTGGCCGGCGATTGCCCAATCAAACGCCCGAAGAAGTGGCACAAATGAATTTTCCAGAGCATGATCTGAGCACTGGTGATGAAATTAAACTGGGCAAGACAGTCTTTCGAGTTCGAGTGGACGGCGCGATTGATGAAGCGAATATGCCCACCTCGATCGCACCACCCCTAGACCAAATGGATCAAACCGTGCTGGGTAATCCAGTCGCTAAGTCGCCAAATGTCTCGATTCCGCAAGCACTGTCCGATCGTCTTGCGGCTGAATCGCTCTCGGCAAACCATTATGCCGTACATGCATCTGCGATGGAGCAGATCAATGCATCCGATGCCATTGAGGCTCAGGACACTCCCTTGCCCTTAGTCGAGGGTTACACCATTCTCAGGCAAATTGGAGCCGGAACTACAGGGGTGGTGTACTTAGCGCTAAGCCACCAACTGGAAGAACGAGTGGCGCTGAAGATCCTGACTCCTAAAACCGTCGTACGATCGACAGTCATCGATTTGTTCTTGCAAGAAGTGGAAAACACGAAGGTTTTACAGCACCAAAACATCGTAAAACTGCTAGAGTCTGGCTATGTGGATGGCAAGTTTTTCTTCGCGCTGGAATATTGCGATGGTGGCAGTGTTGCCGATCTGATGCAGCAACGTGGCGGGCGCTTGTCAATCGATGAAGCCATGCCAATCATCCTGCAAGTCCTAGAGGGGCTGGAATATGCTCACAATATTGAGGTTCCTAATACGAACCACAATGGCGCCAAAACGCTGCCTTTAGTCCATCGGGCACTCAAACCAGCAAACTTGTTACTGACCTATGCTCCCGGAGCACGCATCGCCAAAATTGCCGAGTATGGGTTGGCTAAGGCATTTGATCAAGCTGGGCTGGGGGGGCTATCCACTAGTGGCAGTACGGTAGACATGACACGGTTTATGCCGCGACAACAGGCGGTTAATTTTAGGTACGCCAGCCCTGAAGTCGATGTTTGGGCCTGTGCTGCCTGTCTCTATTACATGCTGACCGGTAACTATCCCCGTGACTTTACAGGAAAAGATCCCTATCTGGCCGTTCTGCAAAACCAACCTGTGCCGATCAATCAGCGCCATGTTGCCATTCCTCCAGCCCTGTCTGAGGTGATTGATTATGCGTTGGTTGATAATCCAGAGATTCAGTTTAAAACCGCTAGGGCGTTTAAAGAAGCTTTGAAGCGGGTGGTGTAGCCACTGGACACCAGACTGCTTTCGCAACATCGAGAAACGCGAAGGTAGCACTGGGTAATAGGCTGTTGGCTAAAATGGCGACTCCAATCACCCGCTCTAAGGGAACGGGTAAGTGTTTTACCTGAATTTCGTCAGGAATCGGCTCTGCCACAAGACGGGCTATGATAGCGGCTCCTAGTCCTTGCTGAATCATGCTGGAAATGGTGGAGTCTTCCCGAACCCTGTAGGCAATCTGTCGCGTTTGACCAAACTGAGCTAGATGCTCATCTACTACCCGATTGTGATGAACACTACGCTGATTGATGATCATGGGTAATTGAGCGAGTTGTTCCCAGGTTAGCGGTCGATCGTCTTTGTCAGTGGTAGGCGGCAAAAGCACCACAAACTCATCGTAAAACAAGATCCAGGTATCAAATTCCGGGGCTGTGGGCAACACTGTGAAGCCAATATCGGCTTGTCCATCGCGCAGCGCTTGTTCCACTTCCAAGTAACGATCGTATTCCACCAGCACCACCTGAACCATAGGAAACTTGCGGCAAAACTGAGCAATGACTTTGGGCAAAATATGAGTGGCAATGCTGCGTACAGCGGCCACCCGCACCTGTCCACTTTGTAGCCCTCGATCGAGATTGGCTTTCGTTGCAATTGATTCCAATAACCCTAAGATCTGCCGCGCATCCGAAAGAATCTCTTGTCCGATCGGCGTTAACGTCGCTCCGTGCCGTCCTCGCATCAGTAACAGCACCCCCAGTTCTTCCTCCAACGTAGCAATGGCATGACTGACAGTAGATTGAGAAACCCCTAGGTCTAGCGCAGCCGCACTAAAGTTTTGGCAAGTTGCCACAGCGACAAAAGCTCGAAGCTGAGAGATTTTGAGGTTAATTTCGCTCATACACCATCCCATTCTTCCTCTTCATTCATACAAATCCTGTTTCTATCGATCTATCGATGAGATCGATACAACCCATCTAAACCATCCGTTGTTTAACGATTGCATTGATTTTAGGGTGAATAAGGATTGTAAGAACGATTTATGAATTACCCAGTTCTTTGTCAATTGACCAATAATAACTAACAGAGGAGGCAGACATGACAGTTAATCATGATTGTAATCAAGATAATTTTTTGACTAAATTCGGTACCAGTTTTAATAAATATACCGATAAACGCATTGTCATTCGTTGTGCAGCAGTCGATGATGTACCAGTAATTCTGAAGCTAATTCACCAAAAAGCCGAATATGATGGCTGTCCTGACTTGGTAACAGCCACCGCCGAGCACCTGCACGCTGATCTATTTGGAGCTAAAAGATCAGAGATTGTTTTGTTAGTTGAAATTGAGGATACGATTGCTGGATTTGCTACCTATTATTTCACCTATTCCTCATTTCTATCCAAGCCAGGAATCTGGTTGGACGATCTCTATTTAAGACCCGAATTTCGTGGGCAAGGAATTGGGCAAACACTCATGCAGCAGCTTTGTTACATCGCTCAGCAAAGTGGCTGCGAACGAATGGACTGGACAGTTGCAACACGTAACGATCGCGGCATAAAGTTTTACCAAAAAATGGGCGCTACGATAATAGAGACTGTACGGTTGTGTCGTCTAGACAAACAGGCGATCGCTCGACAGGCGAAGGAAACCCCAGGCGTACATTCATGAATTGCTAGCGCATTGATTGAAACCCTATTTATTTTGCTGCCCTATTACGATTGTTGTTATTGATTGTTGTTATCGCTGTAACACTTTGATAGGGTAGGCAAGACCTACCCCAGAAAGTGTGTTGCTTCTCCCGCCTTAATCCCAAGCACTCCGCATTCTTTCTCGTCGTTTTAAGGCAGCTAACATTTGCTGCTTAACGGCACCTGCCCACTGATCAAAGTTGAAGGTGGGATCAGTAGCTCCAACGGTGGTTCGTTCAACAGAGGATGCGGTTGTTTTTTCCGATCGGGAGGTATTGCTCATCGTAAACCTGCTTTTCATAAAACAAGACATATAAGACTAGTCTGCCCTAATCTACCCCCCTAAAGTCCAGTGTTTTTAGCACAATTTTGCTTCAGCTATGCATAGGCTGCATGAGATTTCTGCATTTTCTGCATAAGAAAAGCTCACATAAAAAATAAGTCCTCCTAATGGCATAGATTCTGTGCTATGTGGGCTAACCCAAAAG
Organism: Thermocoleostomius sinensis A174; assembly: GCF_026802175.1. Lineage (NCBI taxonomy): Bacteria > Bacillati > Cyanobacteriota > Cyanophyceae > Oculatellales > Oculatellaceae > Thermocoleostomius > Thermocoleostomius sinensis. The sequence continues at coordinate 2,821,416 of NZ_CP113797.1, forward strand.
AAGGACTTGAGTAGGATGAGGGTAGTTTGAGCCATCATTGAGCCTGTTCAAACAGTCTAAGAGATTGTTTGTTCAGGGTCGCTTAATTGGTCGAGTCACTCGTACCTGAATCGGAATTCGGCGATGGTATAGTCGGAGTCGTGAGATCAGGTAGCTCCAGAGGGCTGGGATTGACTGGGTCAAATTCGGGTAAGGAGGGAGTTGCCTCGCTTCCTGGCGTTAACTCGGGTAATTGAAATGGCTGTCCATCAGCACTGGCGGGCAACGTTGCCAACGCGACTCGGCTTCCCCCCACCGATCGCAGCAAATCTAGTACCTGAACCACATCGTTGTAACTGGCAGCCCGTGAAGCATACAGCACAATTAGCCCATCGGCACTGGTTTGACGAAAATTCAATAAAGCATCGTAAAGTTGCTGGCGTGAGACAGGTTGCTTTTCGATGTAAGTCTGACCGATCGGATCAACACTAACAATCAACAGTTCTCGCAGTTGAGTTGCTCCAGTGTTAGCGCGAGGAAGATCGACATTGATGGCGGTTTGCCGGGTGAGGGTGACAGCCGCCAAGATAAAAAATGTCAGGATACAGAAGATGACATCGATGAGCGGAACTAGCTCAATTCGGACTTCTTCTTCAGGATTTTCGTAATTCCACTTCATAGCTTCAGTAATTACCCGTTCCCCTCAAGGACAGTTCGATTGGGGGGGTCTTGAATAGCAGGGCGATCGGGGCGCGGCATCCAAGATTTGCGGTAGATTAATTCCAAATCATTTCCCGACTGGCGAAAGATTTTGACTTGACCGGAAATCAATCCATTAAATAGGCGATAGAAAGCCAGGGTTGTAATAGCCACGATCAAGCCAAAGGCTGTACTGATCAACGCTTCTGAAATTCCTAGCGTTACTCCAGTAGTGGCATCAGTTCCCAGATCGCCGAGTCGAATGGAGCTAAGGGAACTAATTAACCCCAGTACGGTTCCCAACAATCCTAACAGGGGCGAAATAGCAATGATGGCTTCCAAGAGCTTATCTCCCCGCCGCATGGCAGCCAATTCCTCATCAGCAGAAGCTTGCAGCGCTAATTGGAATACTTCTGGATCAGGATACTCTAACCCGAGTGCTGAATAAAGAAACCGTCCGATCGGCTGATCATTCGATTTCCGAGCAATTTCTGCGGCAGCCCCCCAATCTCGACGAGCCGCTTCCAACACCCGGCCTGCGACTTCCCGTTCACGGGTGAGAATTTTTGACCAGAACCACACCCGCTCAATAATAGTACTTAGGGATAAAAATGAGAGGAGGAGCAACGGCCACATTGCTGGTCCGCCTCTGGCAAATAACTCAAACACATTCACTGCTTTATCTTCCCTCCTTGATGTGGTGATGCCAGATTTTTGATGCCACCAGGTGTGAATGCAACACAGAAACTCAGAGCATTTCAATTCTAAGAGCTTTCTTGAAGCATGAATGGCTCGTCTTTGTGATTCTAGTCAATTGCAATCTTGGTTTGATTTCTCTTTCATCCTGCTTTAGCATTTAGCATTTTTCATATCCACGCCTTACAGGCTTTCCGGGAAAAGGTCAGGACACTCAGCAAAAAATGACCCCCTGTTCGCCGGAGGGCAAAACAAGGGGCTGGGTATTCAATGGGTGCCCGATCAAATACGGGTTCTAGCCAGTGGTCCGGCGAACATGATCAAGGATCTGTTGCTTGCGCTCCTGTTTCGCTGCCGATGAGCTAGAGGGTTTGATAAAGTCACCTGTGCTGCGAGCCAAGTGTTCCATAATTCGTTTCTTGCGATCGTCCATGGTTGCCATTCTTTAAATTCCGTGAGTTTCCGTGAGTTTCCGTGAGTTCAATATTCCCCTACTAGAGGAGGCTCTTTAATTGTAAAAAAATGTTTCGATAATTGGAAACAGGCATCTTTAGCGATCGTAACGTTTTATGTCTACAGTCAGAAGCCGTTCGGATCGCCTCCAGAAATCCGGGAACGCTACTGAAGAAGGCTGGCGATTGTTGGTGAGGCATACTTACAGCGCATGGATATCGAGTATCTATTAAAACACTATGAACTGGGCGAACGAAATTTTAGAGGGCTAAATCTTACAGGGGCCCGCCTACACAAAGTAAACCTGACAGCGGCCGATTTTACCGGAGCGGGGTTAGGGGCAGCGCAATTGAATCGAGCGATTTTAGTGCAAGCCAGTTTGTCTCACACGTTTTTGCACATGGCCGATCTGAGTTTTGCTACCCTAAGTGGTGCCAACTTAACCCATGCCGATTTGACCAAAGCCAATCTAACGGGAGCGTGGCTGGTCAAGGCGAATCTTGAGGGAGTAAAGTTAAGCGGCGCTACCCTCAACGGCGTCAATTTGAGGGGAGCCAATCTCCAAGGCGTCAATCTAGCGGGTGTCAATTTACGAGGGGTGAACTTGCGATCGGCCAATTTGCAAGGAGCCAACTTACGCGAAACAGATTTAACGGGTGCCCGCTTGAGTGGGGCTTGTTTAACTGGGGCACAGCTACAGGGAGCCAAGTTAACTCGCGCTTATCTAAATGGCATTGATTTCTATGGGTTGGACTTAGCTCACGTCGATTTGAACGGAGCGAAGATGAATGGAGCAAATTTAGCAGGCGCAAATCTGGCAATGGCTGATCTGCAGAACACCCATTTGCGAGTGGCCAACTTAATTCACGCTAACCTGCGAGCCACTCACTTCACCCACGTCGATTTGCGTTATGCCGATCTGCGAGAAGCCAATTTGAACCACAGCAACCTTACCAAAGCCAACCTCAACCATGCTGACTTGACCGGGGCATTTCTCAACGACGCCACCCTTAATCACGCTAACTTCACTGCTGCTAGCCTTAAGGGTGCTCATCTGCGCCGCGCTAAGTTGATTGCAACGAACCTCATGCACGCCAACCTCACCAAAGCCAACCTACGTGGGGCCATGGCGATCGATCTAAACCAACGCGGAACGATTTGGTTCGAGGTGACGTTACCAGACGGAACGATATTTGGGGAAGAGTCACAAGGCTAATGGCGACAAACCAAAGAACCAGGAAACCATCAATCTAAAGTGGTAGAGACAACTCTAACTGCATACGAACCAGCTTCGTGCCATCACTCCAGGTTGGGCGGAGCGTTTGCGTTACCCTCTCGACTTCATCCTTCAGCTAAGGACAAGATATCAACTGAATTTGACGTTTTAAGCGTGTTATCTTGCTGCGATTGTTACCGAACTATATAAACTTTTCTCAAAAAGCGCTGAAATCCACATAAATTAAAGGTTTCAACGATCCATATTGGAAAGAGACCCCTTAGAATAAATCATTGAAAACTTGAGAGCATGGGAGTTTCAGCGATTTTCGCTGGGCTTCCCTCACAGTTCACGCCTCGACTCTATTGTCATTTCATTGTTAGTTCGCTGAAATCATGTTTGAAGGAGATACCCATGAACAAAGGTGAATTGGTGGATAAAGTTGCAGAGAAGGCAAACGTCACCAAGAAGCAAGCCGATGCCGTGTTAACGGCTGCGATCGATTCCATCATGGAAGCCGTTTCCCAGGGTGACAAAGTAACATTGGTTGGCTTTGGGTCATTTGAGCCACGAGAGCGCAAGGCTCGCGAAGGTCGCAATCCCAAAACTGGAGAAGCAATGGAAATTCCGGCAACTAAAGTTCCTGCTTTTTCTGCCGGTAAACTTTTTAAAGAGATGGTTGCTCCCAAGTAATGGCAGCCAGTCTTCAAGCATATTGGTAGGACTGACGATAGGACGGTTCGGTGCACGATTTATCTGGAAGTCCAGCCCATGGGGGGAACTTGACCTGGGCAGCCTCGCTTGCAGGGTGTTCCCCTTTTGCCATTTTGGACTTTTCTGCTAGCATTAACCCTTTGGGCCCACCCAAGTCTGCGATCGCCGCGATCCACTCCGCTCTCAAGGCTCTGCCCCATTATCCCGATCCTAGTTACCAAACACTGCGACAGGCAATTGCGGCGGAGCACAATTTTGCTGACCTGGGACTAGACGCTGATTGGATTTTGCCGGGTAATGGCTGTGCAGAACTGCTGACTTGGGCTGGACGAGATTTGGCGGACCTGTCAGCTACTTACCTGCTCACGCCTGCATTCGGCGATTATCAACGTGCCCTCAACGCATTTGGAGCAACGATCGTTAACTGTCCGCTGTCGTTAGCTTCCCCTGATCTGTCCCTCTCCCCGTTTTTCCACCGTCCTGTCCCTGCTGCCGGGCTGCTGCTCAACAATCCCCATAACCCCAGCGGTTGCCTATTCTCAGTAGAAACGATCGGGCAACTGCTTGACCACTTTAAGCTAGTGGTGATTGACGAAGCGTTCATGGATTTTTTGTGGCCTCAGCAACAGCAATCATTGCTGGGCATAATTCAGGACTATCCCAATGTGGTGATCCTGCGATCGCTCACCAAATTCTATAGCTTGCCAGGGTTACGCTTGGGGTTTGCAGTGGCTCATCCCGATCGGTTACGGCAGTGGCAGCAGTGGCGTGATCCGTGGGCAGTGAATGTGCTGGCAGAAGCGGCCGCCATCGCGGTATTATCCGATCGCCCCTTTCAGCAGCAAACCTGGGAGTGGTTAGAGGAAGCTCGATCGCAGCTTTTTCAAGGATTGGCTGCGTTACCCGGGCTGCACCCGTTACCCAGCACAGGTAATTTTCTGCTAGTGCGATCTAGCTATTCGGTGGTTTCCCTGCAACAACAACTGCTGCAACAGCACCAAATTCTGATTCGAGACTGCCATAGTTTCCCGGAATTAGGCGATCAATATTTCCGCGTTGCGGTTCGTACACATCCAGACAATCAACGACTGCTGCATGGCTTGGCCGATATCGTGAGTTCTTATGTCCTTTGACTACAACCTTGTCATCCTGGGTGGCAGCCTCACCGCTCGTCATGCCGCCGTTAAAGCCAGTCGATGGGGAGCACGGGTGGCTCTGGTTGAACCCGATCGCCTGCCTGCCGTTGAAGCAAGCGCACAGCACCAAGCAGCAGTTGACCTATTGAGGTATTTGGAATACCAAGTCGGGAACCAGTCCGGTGGTTTCGCTGATGCCCATAGCGCGACCGATCAAACCTGGGCGGCTTTGTTAAATGAGATGGATCGAATTCGATCGATTGAGATTACTGAAGCGATCGATGAAGGACGGGGGCAGCTAGCGGCCGCAGGCGTGGATGTCATCATCGGCGAAGGCTACTTTGTGCCAGCGACCCGTTCCAAACGCACTACTTCCTCTGCATCCACTATCAATCAACCGCAACACACTTCAAACGCGGCTCCAACATTTCTAGTGAATGGGCAATTGCTTCGATCGCCCAATTATTTGCTAGCTTCAGCAGCTTCCCAGCTTTCACCTTCGTTTGGATCATTGAATGCTGCTCACTGCCGAACACTGGAGACACTATGGCAGCAACCCTGTCCCACCCGACCATCGAGCTTGCTGATAGTGGGTGATGATCTGCGCGGAATTGAACTCGCACAACTGTTCAATCGGTTGGATTGCCAAGTCACGCTTCTAATACATCAGCCACGGCTATTGGCTGCTGAAGATCCAGAAGTGGTGGCTTGGTTGCAAGCACAGCTAGAGGCAGAAGGTGTTGCTATTATCACGCACGCTTCTATTACTCAATCTCAACAATTGGGAAACCAAATTTGGCTACAGGTAGGCGATCGTGCCCTTGAAGCCGATGCCTTGCTGCTCGCGCAGTCCCAACGACTCGATTTCAGTTCTTTGCACCTGGAGGCGATCGGGGTTGACTGGCAGCCCAGCGGTGTTTCTGTGAATCAAACGTTGCAAACCACTCATCCCCGTGTCTATGCCTGTGGCGATGCCTTGGGGGGCTATTCCCTGCCGCATCTCGCAGATTATGAGGCAACAATCGCCTTGAAAAACATCTTGTTTGGACACCAAACCACAGTAGATTATCGCTCTATTCCCTGGCGTTTACGCACTAGCCCTTCTCTAGTGCGGGTGGGTTTAACCGAACCGCAGGCGCATCGCCATTGCCAAGCTAACGGCGAGGAGCTTGTGGTGTTACGATCGCCACTTCCAGGCACCGGGTATTTCTCCAGGCAACCAGACACGGGGGTAAGTAAGCTGATTTTGCGAACCAACGGCGAAATTCTTGGTGCACACATTCTAGCTGCTAATGCCACCGACTGGATGAGTCCCTTAGCACTGGCGATGAAGCACCACCTTCCCCTCCATGCCATCGATCGATCCATCGCCAGTTCGATCGAGTTTTCGGACTGGTTGGACGCCTTGCTTGACCAATGGCAAGCCCAACGTCAACCCCGATGGCAGCAAGAACTTTGGGAAAATTGGTTTGCTTGGCGACGTTAACAGGGCTGAACGAACCAGTTGTTAGATCACTGTTAGACAACCCGTTTAGAAAAATGTTTCTTCATCCGACTGCGGATCTGAAGCATTCGACATGCCTTTCGATCGGCTCATTTGTTTTAACCAACAACGCTCTAAATAGTGCACAAATTCTCTGTTCAAACGCGGATCGGTTCGCCAATCTGCATCTGCCCAACAAGCATCTAAAAATTCTAGTAAACTATTGACCTCCTCCGGGTTTGGCTCCGGGCTATTGACCCACGCTATTTCTAACCGTTCTAGACTATAAAGATACCAAAACCGTCTTGGACGAAAGGATTTAAACGCTGCGCCAAAAATCGGTTGAGTTAAGTATGCCCAAAGTGGAAACCGGAGTGTCATTTTGTTGTATGCGGTGCTCATAAGCAGGGTCAGCTTCTAGCAGATGGAAAAGCAAACAATAACCAATACTGGAATATGAGCAAAACGTCAGGGTAATTTAACGATCGCTACTAAACCTATACATAGCAAGATCGACCCGCAGGCAATTGTGACGACGATCATCGCCGCAATTGCCTTTTGGATTTATTGCCGGTTTGAATCGGGCTTTTCTGATGGCATGGAATGAGCCGCTTAAGAGGCTAAAATTTGCAAGCGCTCAATGAGCTTTTGGGCTGGCACAACTCCCTCAATGCGATCGATCGGTTGCCCCTGTTTAAACAACACCAGCGTTGGCAGCGATTGAATTCGATATTGAGACGCCAAATCCGGGTAATTTTCGGTGTTGATCTTAACAATTTGCACCGACTGGCTCATCCGCGCATTCACTTCTTCCAAAATTTTGGCCATCATTTGGCATGGCCCACACCACGGAGCATAAAAATCAACTAACACCGGCTTACTAGAGCTAGCAATTAGCTCCCGAAAACTGCCAAATTTCTTTTTGGTTGCCATTTTAATTTTTCAGTAGGTCTAATGGACGTGACAGATTATTAGAACAGAATTAACCGTTGCCAACCTCGTTAGAACGATCGCTAGAACGAACCTGGCTACGCCTGACAGCCCAGTCGGAGTTGGCATCACTCGATCGCCAAACCAGCGTTCGTCTCTAATCCTAGTGAAAAACTTTCTAGACAGTAGAGAGACACGCAAATGTCTTAACATTAAAAACTGTGCAGTTTCGAGGGATTGTTCATGACAGCATCTCCAGTTGCTTCGTTGCGCTTGCAAGATCAAATTGCCCTTGTCACCGGAGCCTCACGGGGCATTGGGCGAGCAACGGCCTTAGCCCTAGCCGCAGAAGGAGCCAAGGTTGTGGTGAACTATGCCAGTTCCAATACCGCCGCCGATGCTGTTGTCCAAGAGATTATGGCAATGGGTGGCGACGCGATCGCCCTACAAGCGGATGTAGCCCAGTCTGATCAAGTCGATGCTCTATTCAACGCGGTTATGGAAAAATGGGGACGCCTTGATGTCTTGGTCAACAATGCCGGAATTGCACGGGATACCTTACTGCTGCGGATGAAGCTCGAAGATTGGCAAGCAGTGATTGATCTGAATTTAACAGGGGTGTTTCTTTGTACCAAAGCCGCCAGTAAAGTCATGCTAAAGCAGCGATCGGGGCGAATTATTAACGTTACCTCTGTAGTCGGCGAGATGGGTAATGCTGGACAAGCCAACTACAGCGCGGCCAAAGCTGGGGTGATTGGCTTCACTAAAACCATGGCCAAAGAGCTAGCTAGCCGTGGTATCACCGTCAATGCCGTTGCTCCTGGGTTTATTACCACCGATATGACGGCTGACATTAAAGCTGACGAGATTTTGAAACTGATTCCTCTAGGACGCTATGGACAGCCAGAAGAAGTTGCCGGATTAATTCGATTTTTGGCGTCCGATCCGGCCGCTGCTTATATCACGGGACAAATTATCAATGTGGATGGCGGCATGGTTATGGCCTAGGTGAGTGACCCTTGCGCGAGTAAGTAGCACAAGCAATGAATATGGAAGGCGTGTGGTGATGCTTGAAGTCATGGTTGCGCTCATCCGAGCGATGCCTCGTCGTTTAAACTGGTTTGCTTCTCAAAAATCCTTTCAACTCGCTTATAAAACGGGCGTTTGACGACGGTGGCTGGATAGACCTTACCGCGAATTTCTACATCGACTAACTGATTCAGCTTCGACAAGGCAGCCGGTACATAAGCCAGGGCGATCGGATAGCCTAACGTTGGAGACAAGGTGCCGCTGGTGATCGTGCCTACAAGCTCGCCACAGTGTCGCACTGGGTAATGATGACGGGCAATATTGCGTCCTGCAAGCTGCAAGCCCACCAACCGCCGCGTCACCCCTGCTTGTTTCTGTTGTTCTAGCACTGATCGCCCAATAAACTCGCCTTTACGATCGAGATGCACCAACCAACCCATCCCCGCTTCTAACGGAGTCGTGGTTTCGTCAATATCCTGACCATACAGCGCCATTGCCGCCTCCAAGCGCAAGGTATCGCGAGCACCCAATCCGCAGGGAACCACACCTGCCAGCAATAGCGATCGCCACAGCGCAATCCCCGTTTCTACATCGACCATGACCTCAAATCCATCTTCACCCGTGTAGCCAGTCCGAGCCAGAAAACCGGGTTGCTCCAGCACCGTTCCTTGGATATGCCCAAAGCGCTTCACCTTCGATAGATCCTCTTGCACACAGGTTTGCAGCGCTGCCACTGCTGCCGGCCCTTGCACCGCCAACAGCACTCGATCGACTGATAAATCTGTCAACGTCAACTGCCCCGCGTCTAGGTGGGTTAGGAACCAGTTGCGATCTTTCTCCGTAGTGGCGGCGTTGACGATCGTCGTTATCTGGGGTTCGCCTGCCGCATTGATGCCTTGGTAATACAAAATTAAATCATCGACAATCCCCCCCTGGTGATTCAGCAACACCGTATATTGCGCATCTCCTGGTTGCAGTTGGCTTAAATCGGACGGAACCAATCGTTGCAGTTGCTCGATCAATGTGTTGCCACTCAGGACAAATTTACCCATATGGGAAATGTCGAACATGCCTGCCTGTTGGCGCACGGCTTGGTGTTCTTTACCAATGCCGCTATATTGCACGGGCATCTCCCACCCAGAAAACGGAACCAGCTTAGCTCCAAGCGCCCCATGCAGTGGATAGAGCGGTGTGCGACGAAGAATTGGAACCAATGGGTCTGATGGAGAAATGTGAGCCATAGAGATTTAGCAAGCGTATTGCTTTGGATTTTACCCCGAACTGATTTACAAACTCTTCACAGAGCTAGCCACAAGATTTCTCGTCATAAAGTTTTTGAACAGACTAGGATGTGAGCAGCGTTTTTTCTATGTAAACCTTTCTAAGTAAACCCCGAATGTCTTACGAATCTGAGAAGCAGGTTGCAATTCAAGCCGCGTTGGCTGCTGCACGATTATGTCAGCGAGTGCATCAAGAGATTGTTCCACAGGCGATCGAAAAAAACGATCGGAGTCCTGTCACAGTGGCAGATTTTGGCTCACAAGCCGTAATTTGCCACACGATCGCCGCCGCTTTTCCTAACGATCCAATTGTCGGCGAGGAAGACGCGGCCGTATTGCGCCAACCGGACATGGCAACTTGTCTTCAACAAGTCACTCACTATGTGCAATCTGAGATTCCAGACGCAACCCCAGAGGCGGTTGTGTCCTGGATCGATCGCGGCAACGGGGGCATAGGATCTCGCTATTGGACGCTTGATCCCATCGATGGGACAAAAGGCTTTTTGCGGCAAGACCAATATGCAGTGGCGATCGCTTTGATTGAGAATAGCGACGTAAAGGTGGGCGTTTTGGCGTGTCCTGCTTTGCCCATTGATCTTTCTCAACCAACACAAGACCACGGGGTGTTGTTTGTAGCCGTGCGTGGACAAGGAGCCGCCATGATGCCGTTGCAAGGTGGAGAACCCAAACCCATTCATGTGTCCACTGCTGAACAAGCCGATCGCCTACGGTTTGTAGAAAGTGTGGAATCGGGTCACGGCAACCATGATCTCCAGGACGCTGTGGCCAAAGCTGTGGGCATCCAAGCATCTTCCATTCGCATGGACAGCCAAGCCAAATATGGAGCCGTCGCTCAAGGAGAAGCCGCGCTGTATTTGCGGTTGCCGTCGCCCAAATCACCGAACTATCGCGAAAAGATCTGGGATCATGCGGCCGGGGTATTAATCGTGGAAGAAGCAGGCGGTAAAGTGACCGACATGCACGGCGCACCTCTGAAGTTTTCGCTGGGGTCAACGCTGGAAGCTAATCAGGGCGTGGTGGTCAGTAATGGTTCCATTCATGAGGGGGTGCTACAAGTGCTACGCGAGCAACTGACCACCTCAATCGGACGCTGACTTGCCTCAGCCCAACAGGACGCTACTGGGGCGATTGGGCGATCGTCCCTGGAGATTTCCTCTTAGCTGAACAGCCATACTGCTGATTGGCTGATACACCTCGCACCGCCTTCACCTTAACCTCGCTCAGCGCAGGCGAGGGGCTTTCGATCCAGGGTTTGGGGTTGAAGTCCCTTCGCCCCGTGTGAGAGAAGAATTCGTCCTTACGGGCGCTATTTGCCAAACCCTTTGGCGCGATTGGCTGATGGCATACAAACGCAGTGTTGCAGTTGTTCTCTCAGCGTGTTGTGGTCAAGATTTTGCCCAATCAAGACCAGTTGGTTTTGCGGCTGCCCTTTCCACTCAGAATCATCTAAAGAAAAGCGTTTGCCACTGAGATGGAAGATATGACGCTTGGGGCTTTCGTCAAACCAGAGAATGCCTTTGGCTCGAAACACGGTGGCTGGTAACTGGTTATCCAAGAAGTACTGAAACTTGCGGATAGCAAAAGGTCGATCGCTCTGGAACGAAATTGAAGTAAAGCCATCGATCGCCAGATGATCGGAATGATGGTGATGGGCGTGATCATGGTGCGCCTGATCGGAGTGATCGTGGTGATGCTCATGATCATGGACACAATGCCCATGATCGTGATCGCAATCAGAGTGGTCATGATCGTGCCCATGATCGTGTTTATGGACTGTTTCGGTTGGGTCAAAATACTTGTCTGACTCAAACAGTCCTACACTAAGAACGAGAGGCAACGGCACTTGTGATTGGGTGGTGCGCAAAATTCTCGCCCCTTCTTTCACATCGCGAATTTTGGTCTCTAACTGCTCAAGTTGTGCTTCATCAACTAAATCGGTTTTGTTGAGCAGAATGATATCGCCGTAGAGAATTTGGTTATAAGCCGCTTGGCTATTGAATAGATCTAAGCTGTAGTTCTCTGCATCGACCAAGGTAATGATGGAATCGAGGCGAGTCAGATCGCGCAATTCAGTTCCCAAAAAGGTGAGCGCGATCGGCAAGGGATCAGCAAGTCCAGTGGTTTCTACAACTAAGTAATCGATTTGATCGCGACGCTCTAACACCCGATACACCGCTTCAACTAGATCGTTGTTGATGGTACAGCAGATGCAGCCGTTGCTGAGTTCTACCATGTTGTCATCGCTGCCTTCTAGGGTAATGAGCAGTTCATTGTCGATGCCAATTTCACCAAATTCATTAACCAGAACAGCGGTTTTCAATCCTTCTTGATTCGTCAGGATATGATTGAGCAGCGTTGTTTTGCCACTTCCCAAGAAGCCTGTAATAATCGTGACCGGAAGGCCATGCTTTTCCACATCCATTGCAGAGGTGGCATTTGAAATAACGGCTGATGACATAGCGCAGTAGTCAAGAACGTCAGAGTATATTAAGGAGAGGCAATAGAACAACAGCAAAGATTGGAATAGTTGCTGTTGTGCTTGATATTGATTTCTATTATTGCCGATCGGCCTTAAAAGAATCCGGGATAAGGAATAAAGGATAAAATTTGTTTTCTATCTCTGTTTTCTGATTCCATCCCGTCTATCTTGCTGATTTAACCTTTCGCCCTTAAATTCTAGCTTCTTTCCACCATGTCCCTAACGCTATACAACACTCTGACGCGACGCAAAGAGCCGTTTGAACCACTGGAACCAGGTACGGTGCGGATGTATTATTGCGGTGTGACAGTGTATGACTATTGCCATTTGGGTCATGCACGGGCTTGCATTATTTGGGATGTGGCGCGGCGATACTTGCGGTGGCGCGGTTATGCAGTACGCTATGTGCAGAATTTCACCGACATTGATGACAAAATTCTCAATCGGGCCAAACGCGAAGGCACAACCATGGAAGCAATATCCGAACGCTTCATTCAGGCTTATTTTGAGGATATGGCTCGTCTGAATGTGATGGAGGCCGACGAATATCCTCGCGCTACGCATACAATCGACGGCATCAAGCGGCTAATTCATGAGCTAGAGCAAAAAGGCTACGCCTATGCGTCTCAGGGGGATGTGTATTATGCCGTGCGCAGCTTTCCTGAATACGGTAAACTGTCTGGGCGCAAATTGGATGACATGCAGGCGGGGGCTAGCGGTCGGGTAGATGCGGAAGACCCAGAAGGGACGCGCAAGAAATATCCGTTTGATTTTGCCCTCTGGAAAGGAGCCAAACCCGGAGAGCCAGCATGGGAATCGGCGTGGGGGGCGGGACGGCCCGGTTGGCACATTGAATGCTCGGCAATGGTGCGCGATCGACTGGGTGACACGATCGATATTCATGCGGGGGGCAATGATTTGGTGTTTCCCCATCACGAAAACGAAATCGCTCAGTCGGAGGCTGTCACTGGCAAGCCCTTAGCCAATTATTGGCTGCACAACGGTATGGTCAATGTGGGTGGCGAGAAGATGTCAAAGTCTTTGGGTAACTTCACTACCATTCGGGCCTTGCTGGATAGTGAAAATGCACCCGACCCAATGGCACTGCGGTTGTTTATTCTGCAAGCTCACTACCGCAAGCCGATCGACTTTACCAACGAATCGATCGCTGCTGCCCAGAATAGTTGGGAGACACTGAAGGAAGGCTTGTTGTTTGGCTATAAGTATGGTCAGCAACTCGGCTGGACAGATACAGATGATGCCTCCTTTGGCAACCCCGAATATATGCGGATTCCTACTGACGGTGATGCCGTGCAGCGCTTCCAGACTGGAATGGATGATGATTTGAACACACCCGCAGGACTTGCCGTATTGTTTGAACTGGCCAAAGATTTGCAAAAAGAAGGCAACCGCCTGACACACGAAGGCAAAACAATGTTCGATGCCCAAGAACTGCGTGCTCTTTGGCAAACGCTGGTAGTTCTGGCACAAGTACTGGGATTGGAGGCAAGACTCGAAGCAGAAGCGTCGTCCTTAGAACTGAGCGACGCCGAGATTGAGTCTATGATTCAACAACGCTCGGATGCCAAAAAAGCTAAGAACTTTGCTGAGGCCGATCGCATTCGCAATCACTTGAAAGAGCAAGGTGTCATTTTGGTCGATAAACCGGGTGGTGTCACCGAATGGCATCGCAGTTGAGCCATGCTGAAGGTGCAGATCAATTTGGCACAGTTTCAACTCGGCGGATTTTTCTTAGAGCAGCAACCGCTCCATTCGGGTAAGAAGACGGATGACGCAACGGATGCAAATCTTTCGCCGCCTGTAACGCCGTTAGAAGCCGAGACCCTGACAAAGTTGAAGTTCATTGAATCGATTATTGGAAAATATCGAGAATCTAATAGCGAACTTGCACAACTGGCTACTGCTACGATGGCAGATGAAACCAACACAGAAGCCGTTTTACCCAAAAGCACCCTTCTACCAATCACTCCCTAGTCTCACTTGCCATGTCATTGTTCTCAACCGCGATCGGGCTTTTGGCAGAATCGATTTGTGCATCTGAAATTGGAATTCGATCCCAATTATGAACAACAAGTGATTCAGGAATTGCGCTGGCAACGACAACAAAACCGCATTGCACTGCGTTGGCTACTGATTTTGTTGTTGGTTCCCATTTTGCTGCAAGTTTTGGCAAAAAATTTAGTATTTGAACCAATTCTAGGAAGCTATAGTGATAAAAATCCGAGCAAAGTAGAACTTAATCAAGAAATTCAAGAGCAATTTTTTCGAGAATTTACAGAGTTAAAAGAGCAATTAGAGATTGCTGAATTATTGGGAATCGTTCCACCCTTATCTGAAACTGAACGGCGAGAACGGCTGGAAGAAGACGCTGTTGAACTGTAGCGAGAAGCACGCGAGAACGAACTCAATGGACTCAAGTTTGATCTTTATATCTTGTCATTTGTTTTCGCTTACATCCTCAAACTTATATCCCACTCCAATTACAGTTCTGACAAAGCTAGGATTGGCAGGATCGGGTTCAATTTTTTTGCGTAACCGCGCTACATGGGTATCAACTACCCGTTCATCTCCGTAGAAATCGCTGCCCCACAAGCGCTCAATCAACTGAGTGCGGTTCCAGACCCGTCCTGGAGAACTCATGAAGGTAGTCAAAAGATCAAATTCCAGAGTCGTGAGTTCCAACGGTTCGGTGATTCCGGTTTCGGAGTAGCGATTGGCCACCCGTTGATCGAGATCGACCGAGAAATGAGGAGTTTGATAAACACGGCTTTGCCCACCTTGCCGCATCGTCCGTCGCAGCAAGGCCCGCACTCGCGCCACAAGTTCCCGAGGGCTGAAGGGCTTCACCATATAATCATCGGCTCCGGTAGACAAGCCAATGATGCGATCGAGTTCCTCACCCTTGGCGGTCAGCATCAAGATATAAGGATCTTTGGCACCAGGTTTTTGTCGAATGCGGGCACAGACCTCCAGCCCATCCAAGCCGGGAAGCATTAGATCCAAAATGATCAAATCAGGCTGTTGCTCTTGAAATACCTGAAGCGCTGTTGGGCCGTCGCGACAAATCCGACAAGAGAAGCCTTCTTTTTCTAGGTATAGCTGAATTAATTCGGCAATTTCCGCTTCATCTTCGACAATCAAGATGTCCATTTCCGTACTCAACACCTACTCCTCAGTTCGTATGATTGTTTCGCTATTATCTGGGTTTCTAATGTTCTGAACGCACTATCCAAGACAACCTTCAGCCTGATTCTAACTGGTGCTTGAGTGCAGTCAATTGCTCGGAACTCAGCGGCATCTCAATTTCTAGCTTTTGCGCTTCATCGCGCACAACCAAAACGCGGCGATCGCCTGCAATGGTCAGCATCCATTGCGGGTTTTCCAGCTTGACTTGTTGATAGACGACTTGGGGCCGGCCCACCTGAATCACTAGCCCTAGTTGCGACTGCGGGTAAATATAAAGCTGCTGTTTGAGATGATCAAGCTCCAACTTATGCACCGTAGTATTACGTTCTTCGGTTGCCGTTGGTTTTTGCCAGTACAGGGTAATGCCGCGCACTTGGGGCGATCGAATCACAAACACTTCATCAAACCGCTGTGGTTCCCAATTAAGATCACTGACATTTCCAGATGCCGGAATCAGTCGTTGTCGCCATGTAATTTCCTGCCCATCTAGATCTGTCCACCACTGGCTGATGGTAGCAAAATGAGTAGCATTGTCTGGATCAGCGCTGCCCTGTTGCCAGACGGTTTTTATCTGCATCACCAACCTCCCTATGAACCCCCAAATGAATTGAGCACTTAGATTGCTGTAAAATCGCTGGCGTCGATCAAAGTACGAGGTACATTTTCTAAAAGGGCGATCGGATTATTGACCACACTGATGACGGTGGTACTGCGCTGCTGTTGAATGGTTAGATCTCTAAATCGTAAGCCATCTAATAGGGCAATGCGATCGATGCCATCAGTGAAGTCTCGAATGGTTTCCAGTCCGGCTCGCTCTCCAATCACAAAAATATCGGGTCCGGCTCCTCCAATCAACGTATCACGACCACCATTACCAAACAAAATATCAGCCCCAGCCCCACCCCGCAGTAGATCTTGTCCGGCTCCACCCCGGAGAATATCGTTCCCCCGTTGTCCTTTCAAGATATCGTCGCCTTGCCCTCCAATCAGCGTATCATTACCACCGCGCCCCAATAGCCGATCGTCACCGCCAAAGCCAAGGATGCGATCGGCTTGACTAGTACCGCGCAAAACATTGTTATTTCTGTCTCCTTCAATGCGATTGGTAGGTACGCTGCTAACATTGCTGCCACGATAGCGCTGGGCAAACACTCCTAGGCCATCTCCATCGCCCAAGCTGAGGTTGCGACGGGGAGTTTGGCTTTGCCAAGCCGCCACAAAATTGCCGTTAGATTGTACCGCCAGCGCCGGATTAGACTGATCGTCCTCGGTTGTGGTGTTAATCCGAAAGACACGATCGATCCGCGCCCCATTCTGATCAAACTGCTGCGCATAAACGCCCGATCCTGATCCATCTTCATTGCGGCTGTCACTCGTCCAGGCGATCGTAAAATTTCCTTCTGCATCCATGCCGATGGAGGGCGCAGACTGATTGCCCCGTGTGGTGACATTCACCCGGAACGGTAGCCCTCTGGGATTGCCGTTGTCATCATATAGCCGAGCATAAATGCCGCTGCCACTACCATCTTCACGCACACTTTCCCAAGCAACAACAAAGCGTCCTGCCCCATCGACAGCTACCACCGGGTTAAATTGATCGCCAGTGATATACGTGTTGACCTGAAACTCAAGCCCTACTTGTCTACCACGGCTGTTATAGCGTTGACCAAATACCCCTTTGCCGCTGCCGTCTTGGTTTTGACTTTCCCAAACCACCATAAAGCTGCCATCTGGTTGAATTGCGACCGAGGGATTCTCTTGGTTGTTCGTGGTGGTGGTGTTGATGCGCAACAAACTGTTCAATGGGGCGCCGTCTGTGTCATAGCGTTGGGCATAAATTCCAGTGCCGCTATCGTCAGCATCATCGATATCCACATTGCGCCCAGTCCAGGCTACGACAAACTGACCACTGGCATTCCGAGCAACCACGGGATCGCTGTGGTCTCCATCGGCTGAATTGACTCGAAATTCCGATCGAATCCGGCGACCATTGGCGTTGTAACGTTGGGCAAAAATATCACCATTGCGTCTGTGGTTGCTGGCCCAAGCGACCACAAAATTACCGCTGCCATCCATTGCCACCGAGGGACTCGTTTGATCGCCTTCTGTGGTGGAATTGACTTGAAACTCTGGGCTAACGGGACGACCACCCGGACGATAGAGCCGCGCATAAATCCCTTCGCCGTCACCGTCCTGTTCCTCGCTTTCCCAAGCAATAACAAACGTGCCAAGTGGGCTGATGGCGATCGCCGGATTATCTTGATCGCCAACCACAAACGAGGAATTGACTCGTAATTCAGAGCCAACTGGATTTGCTTTCATGGTCTCTTCCAAATATGTGGTCTGTTTTTAAAAGGATACGCTATATGTAGCGATAGGAATAATTGATTCAGCTTTCTTGATTTGCGTGTGGTGATCGAATAAGGTGTCTTTACCACGGCTGGGTTTGTTTAAGCTGACCTGCATAAGACCGGGTTTGTTTCCAGTTCGCTCGATCGCCTGGCCTGGCAAAATCAGTGATACGTTAATAGGAACAGGTTGGTTGCTGTCGAATCCGGGCTTGGGTGCTATAAGTAATATTGAGATTCCTGAACATTATTTAATAGAAGTATTTACGGAGAGAGAAATCGTGGCTGTCGAGACGATTGAACAACGTTCAACTTCTGCTGCTCGGAAACATGCTCCTCGTTACAAGGTATTGCTCCACAATGACGATTTCAACACCATGGAACATGTGGTGCAGTCTTTGGTGAAAACAGTCGCTAGTCTAACGATTCCCCAGGCTGTGAGCATTATGATGGAAGCGCACACTAACGGAATTGCTCTAGTCATCACTTGCGCACAAGAACATGCTGAGTTCTATTGTGAAGGGTTAAAGCTGCAAGGCTTGACCAGTACGATCGAACCAGAAGAATAGCCGCCTTCCGTTACTTTTAGTGTTATCACCTAGTGTTATCACCCGCCCTGTTTACAATTGCACTGGATTGAACCTTAAAGTATTCCGTTTGGCTCGTTGGGCTGCCCCCCTGCGTTTGTTAGCATTTCTGCTGATGCTGGTGCTAGCGTGGTTGCCGATGGCCGCTTTGCTGATGTGGTGGATTGCCGATGCGAATACGGTGACGATCGCCACAATGTCTTTGCTATTCGTGGGATTTTTACTTGGGATTCGGCAATGGGGACGGCGCGTTCACAAAGACCCTCGCATTTTCCAAACCTATGGGCTGGTTTGGACGCTGCAAAACGGGCGTGAGCTATCAGCAGGATTGGGTCTAGGGCTAGGCAGTCTGTTCGGGTTATTTCTGGTTCAGGGGTGGCTCGATTGGATAGCCTGGCAACCAATTTCGATCGGGCTGGAACGGGTGGTTTTAGAAGGATTGCTGACTGGTTTGGGAACTGGCTTTGCCGAAGAACTGGTGTTTCGCGGCTGGATTCTTGATGAGCTTGAGCGAGATTATGGTCCTAAAGGGGCACTGTGGATCAACAGTCTGCTGTTTGCGCTACTCCATTTCCTCAAGCCCATACCAGAAATTATTCGTACCTTTCCCCAGTTTCCAGGACTCGTGCTGCTAGGCTTGGCGCTCGCATGGGCTAAACGATTGACCCAAGGGCGCTTGGGCTTGCCGATCGGACTTCATGCTGGGCTTGTGTGGGGCTATTACATTGTCCACGTTGGTGCACTTGCCACGTATACGCAGACCGTCCCTGAATGGATCACCGGAATTGACCAAAATCCGTTGGCTGGGCTGGTAGGATTAGCACTTTTGAGCGGACTGGCGGCTGGGATAAGGTGGGGGTTAAGGACTAGGGGTTAGGGCGCATCTTGTCTCTGTTCCCTGATTTACATCGCGCCATCGGCAGCGCTTTTTTGCTATCGTACCCACAGATAGACTCTTCCTGTCTCTTTCCCTTCCTACCTTTTCCCCTGCAGCTATGGTAAACCGATCGGATTCTGTGTCTCTTCCTCCTGCGGTGCGACGAGTGGCTGGGGCACTGCGAATTACGGGCTGGGCTAGCTTTTGGGTACAGCTAGTTCTGGGCATCGTTTCAGCCGTGGTGCTGTTGTTTGCTGGCTCGAATTTGGGAACAACGGCTCGCAATCCGTTGAATCCAACTTCTCCAGCGGCGGCCAATCCAGGAACAGGGGCAGGGCTATTGTTTGCCGTATTGGCATTGTTAGGGCTGTTTGTAGCGGCATACTGGGCTTTCCGCTATACGCGGCTGGCACGGCAATTACGGACCCCTAATGCTCAGGTGCGCCCCCGGAGAGGGGATGCGGTGCAAACGTTGCGGATTGGGCTAGTCATTAACTTGGTCGGCATGTTGCTAGCCATTTTGGGAGGGCAGGCGATCGCTGGATCATTAGTACTGAAATCGTTTGAGCAAGGGTTTGCGATTTTCTCTGGAAATCCTTTGCGGTTCATTACTCCCTTGGACTTATTTGTGGTGCAGGCCAATGCCAATACAACGCTGGCCCATTTTATTGGACTGGTAGCAACCCTCTGGCTTTTGCGCAGTGTGAATCGCCAGTAAGTTCCAGATTTAAGTTCCAGATTTTTTCTTAGAAATCCCCTTCGGGCGTAATAGCGCTAGGCTAGTATTGGCACAAGCCACCAAATTCATGAACCTCCTTTGGACGTATGACGGCTCCTTCTGATATTGAGACAGCTTCTGCCCGCACTAACGGACAGACGATCGCCCCCAATGCCGATGGAAACGACACGTTGGACTTGGATGAAGCCCCGGATGATGTTGAGATGTCGCTGTTTGACCATTTGGAAGAACTGCGGCTGCGGATTTTTCTATCGCTGATTGCAGCAATTGTCGGCATTATTCTCTGCTTCTTCTTTGTCAATGACATTGTGCGGCTGTTGGAAATTCCAGCTCAGGGAGTCAAATTCTTGCAGTTATCCCCGGGTGAATACTTTTTTGTGTCGCTGAAGGTGGCGGGCTACAGTGGCTTGCTAGTATCAAGTCCGTTTATTTTGTACCAAATCATTCAGTTTGTGCTGCCGGGGCTAACGCGGCGGGAACGACGGTTACTGGGGCCAGTGGTGCTGGGTTCAAGTGTATTGTTTGTGGCAGGGCTAGCGTTTGCCTACTATGCTCTCATTCCAGCGGCGCTGAATTTCTTCATCAACTATGGATCTGAGGTGGTAGAGCAACTGTGGTCGATCGATCGCTATTTTGAGTTTGTGCTGCTGTTGCTGTTTAGCACCGGACTCGCCTTTCAGATACCGATCGTACAATTGCTGCTGGGTGTGCTGGGCATTGTCTCCTCTCAGCGTATGGTGAAGGGTTGGCGTTATGTGATTCTGGGCGCGGCCGTGCTGGGGGCAGTGCTAACGCCATCAACAGATCCGGTTACCCAAGGCCTATTGGCAGGGGCAACGTTGGGGCTTTATTTTGGTGGAATTGGGTTGGTGAAGTTAGTAGGACGCTAGGCAGACATCGTGCCGCTTGAATCTGATCGAATGCAACGAGTGCAATCTCCCATCATTCCGATTGTGGGAGACCTGATTCGTCAAGTCCCTGGAACAATTTCCTTGGGGCAAGGGGTGGTGTACTACGGGCCGCCACCGCAAGCGATCGAACAAATCACTCAGTTCTTGTCTGACCCTAATCATCACAAATATCAAGCAGTACAGGGAATCCCCGCCCTAATCGAGTTGATTGCCACTAAGCTCAAAACCGAGAATGGTATTGCCATTGACGGCACAAACCAGATCATGGTGACAGCGGGCAGCAATATGGGCTTTGTCAATGCGGTGCTGGCCATTGCCGATCCAGGGGATGAGATTATCTTACCAACGCCGTATTATTTCAACCACGAAATGGCGATCCGCATGGCCAACTGTCAGCCTGTGTTGGTGCCCACAGACGATCAGTATCAACTGCGTCTAGATATCATCCAACAAGCGATTACGCCACGCACCAAGGCAATCGTCACGGTTTCGCCCAACAATCCCACTGGCGTTGTTTATCCAGCAGCGGACCTACAAGCAGTAAATTATCTCTGTCGTGAGCAGGGGCTTTACCACATTCACGATGCCGCTTACGAATACTTTACCTATGATGGGGCCTCTGCCTTCTCTCCCGGGGCGATCGCCAACAGCAGCGAGTACACCATTTCCTTATTTAGCCTCTCCAAAGCTTATGGATTTGCCAGTTGGCGGATTGGGTACATGGTGATTCCTACTCACTTGTTGGAAGCCATCATGAAAATTCAAGACACGATCGCCATTTGTGCCCCGGTAATATCGCAGTATGCCGCCTTGGGAGCTTTGCAAGCGGGTGTGGGCTACTGTCGGCAAAAGCTAGAATCGATCGAGCAGGTGCGGCGACATTGCCTTCAGCAATTGGCAACCATTCAAGACATTTGCACGGTTCCACCAGCCGAGGGTGCATTTTATGTTTTGCTGCAAGTTCACTCAAACATGCCCCCCTTGCAACTAGTAAAACGGTTGATACAAGACTATCAGGTGGCGGTTATTCCCGGCACGGCGTTTGGCATCGTGGGGTGTTATCTGCGCATTGCCTATGGTGCGCTACAACAGGAAACTGCTGTGGCAGGAATTGGGCGATTCGTTAAAGGATTACGAGAACTGGTTCCAACTGCCCCCCTTGCCTCTGACTAACTTCCTTGCCTCTGACTAACTTCCTGGCTTGAGGCAACCCTATCCGCGATCGATGGAGAACAGGTGATGGCACGTCCCTCCAATTTGGCTCAATACTATCAGCAGTTGGAATTACCTACCAATGCCACCGTGCAGCAGGTCAAAGAAGCCTATCGACGATTGGCAAAGCAGTATCATCCGGATCTAAATCCGGGCGATCGTTGGGCAGCGGAGCAGTTTTTGCGCATTCAGCAAGCCTATGAAATGTTGATCACTGCTCTAGAGCAAGCAGGGACCCATTCCACCCACGATCGATCTGACCAAGAACAGGAGCAAGCCTCGCCTCGCTCAACCCGCGTTAAGGTGCATGTTAAAAAGTCAGCCGATCGAGCCACCAGTTCAGCGGCTGCTAAGCTTTCCCCTGACCAAGAACGTCTTAAACAACGAGTATTAAGCCAAATTCATCGGCTATTGCGCCATCAGCAGTGGCAACAAGCAATCTATTATGCAGAAGACTTAGCCGCTCGCTTTCCCCAGCAACCTGACGTGTGCCGCATGTTGGCCAAGGCTTATCATGGTCGTGCCCTGTATTTGATCGATCGCCGCAAATATGAAGAAGCCCGTCCTTATTTACAGAAAGCGAGCAAAACCGATCGCCATAATCGCCAGCTTTGGCAAGATATCAATCGAGCCTATCAGCGCATTGAACGGGGGATGGGATTGTAGAAAAGCGACAGCCAACCAGAAAGTTGCTAGACCGAGACCGGCTCAACATAATGACAATTAGAGATAACAAGTTGCCATTTAGAGGCACTTAACTCAGGACAGGTTTTTGCTTTCTGTGCAGCAGCAAGGCAAAATTCTGTTAATGTATGCCAGAGTTATTCTTAATCAGAATTTAAACCAGTCGCGATTTGTGAAGCCGTGTAATTTAGGCGAATCCTGAGCCAGGTCAAGCGTTATGCCATTGTCTCGTGTCTTCAGTGCTATTGTTGCGATCGTCCTTGCTTTAGGGATGACGTTTCTGGGCGGCTGGTATTTCACCCTTTGTTTTGGTGTCATTGTTTATTTGGGACAACAGGAGTATTTCTCGTTGGTGCGAGCGAAGGGCATTGCGCCAGCGGCCAAAACCACCCTGGTGGTCAGCCAAATTTTGCTGATCACTGCCACTTTGTCTCCGGCCCTCACCGATGCCGTCATGCCCGTAGCTGGAACCTTCATCTGCTTCTATTTGCTGTTTCAGCCTAAATTAGCCACGATCGCCGACATTTCCGCTTCAATTTTGGGCTTGTTCTACGGTGGCTATCTGCCTAGCTATTGGGTACGATTGCGGGCGATCGGCAGTGCAGAGGTGAGCAATTTACCCTTGGGCGGCTATTTCCCAACCGAGATACCCACTTTACACTCGTTATCCACGGGACTGATCACAACGCTTTTGGCGTTTGGCTGCATTTGGGCCGCCGATATTGGCGCGTATGTGTTCGGCAAGCTGTTTGGACGCACTCGTTTAACCGATATTAGTCCCAAAAAAACTGTCGAAGGAGCGGTGTTTGGTGTTTTGGGCAGTGTGACGGTAGCCACGATCGGAGCGTGGTATTTGGGTTGGGCTGGGTGGCCGCTCAGCGGCATGGCTTTAGGGTTGCTAATTGGCATCGCTAGTTTGTTGGGCGATCTGACCGAGTCCATGATGAAGCGTGACGCAGGCGTTAAAGACTCTGGGCAATTAATTCCGGGGCATGGCGGCATTCTCGATCGGGCAGATAGCTATGTGTTTACGGCTCCACTGGTTTACTACTTTGTTACGTTGTTGTTGCCGCTGTTACCTCAGTAACATCCGTAACTATATGATTTGCATCTATTGATTTGCATCTATCATTTGCTCATAATTTAAGAGGCAATCTCCTCGAATTGGTATCTAAACTATCAATTCAGCACGATAAGATTTAGGCAGATTGTATGATTTCCGGCGGCTGAGATAGGTAGCTGAAATGGGTAGCCCACGCACTCACCGGACGGGAACTACAACAGACTGAAAAGAAGTCAATAGGTTTGTCGTGCTTAATAGACTTGCCTGTAGCCAGTGACACCGATGTTGCTACCTGGAATTCCTGGATGGTCAATGTAATTTATTCCGGAAACGAGCCGTTTCTTTCTCCCATTGTGAATGACAATCGCGAGCGCACCCTTGCGGCAATCGACGTCGGTACGAATTCCATCCACATGGCCGTTGTCAAAATTCAACCCAGCATTCCTGCCTTTTCGATTGTCGATCGCGAAAAAGCGACGGTTCGGTTGGGCGATCGCGATCGTCGCACCGGGCGCCTTACCACAGAAGCCATCGATCGGGCCATTGCAGCCCTCAAGCGCTGTCAGGAAATTGCCAAAAGCCATGGAGCCGAAGACATCATAGCGGTGGCCACCAGTGCCGTTCGAGAAGCCCCAAATGGTCATGCCTTTCTGCATCAGGTGGAACGAGAAACCGGGCTGATTATTGATTTAATTTCGGGGCAGGAAGAAGCTCGACGCATCTACTTGGGCGTGTTGTCGGGCATGGAGTTCAATCAACAACCCCATGTCATTGTAGATATTGGCGGTGGTTCCACGGAATTGATCTTAGGAGATGGGCATGAACCGCGCACGCTTAGCAGCACCAAGGTGGGAGCTGTGCGACTATCTAGGGAATATGTCAACACCGACCCAATCAGCAGCAGCGAGTTTCACTATCTGCAAGCCTATGTGAGAGGAATGCTAGAGCGATCGGCAGAGGATGTGCTGGCGCATTTGCAGCCGGATGAAACGCCGCGCTTAGTTGGAACATCGGGCACGATCGAAACCTTGGCTATGATTCATGCCCGCGAGAAATTGGGCATGGTGCCTGCCCCGTTAAATGGCTACGAATTTAGCCTAAGAGATCTGCGCGAGATTGTAAACCGTTTGCGTAAGCTCAACTACGCGGAACGGGCTGCCATTCCGGGTATGTCCGATCGCCGCTCTGAAATCATTGTGGCCGGGGCGGTGATTTTGCAAGAAGCAATGTCCTTGCTTGGCTGCGAAAGTATTGTGATTTGCGAGCGGGCCTTGCGCGAAGGCGTCGTAGTGGATTGGATGATTACCCACGGACTCATTGAAGACCGCTTACGCTATCAGGGGTCTGTGCGGCAGCGGAGCGTGATTCGCATTGCCCAGAAATATCAGGTGAACCTCACTCATGCTGAACGAGTTGCTGCCTTTGCGCTGAGTCTGTTTGACCAAACTCAAGGTAAGTTGCACCAGTGGGGCCCGGAAGAGCGCGAATTGCTGTGGGCAGCGGCCATCCTACACAATGCTGGTCATTTCATTAGCCACTCTGCGCATCACAAACATTCCTACTACCTGATTCGCAACGGTGAACTGTTGGGTTACACCGAAATCGAGGTCGAAACGATCGCCAATTTGGCCCGCTATCACCGTAAAACCGGTCCTAAAAAGAAGCACGAATCTTATCGCAACATCAGCAGCAAAAAGCATCGACGTGTTGTAGAGCAATTGAGTCCACTGTTGCGGTTGGCGGTAGCGCTCGATCGACGACAAATTGGTGCCGTTGAATCAATTCGGTGTGAGTATGTGGACAATGAGCGCAAGTTATATTTACACCTCCAGCCAGCCAATCCTCAAGACGATTGTGCGCTGGAACGGTGGAGCCTCGGACTGAAGCAAGACAGCTTTGAAGCCGAATACAACGTGAAGCTAGTTCCCATTCTAGATACTGCCGAGTCAGCCGATCGCTCGGAATGGCGGGTTGAGTTGGAAGCTTAACGGAGTAAGAATCAACATAGGCGTTGCTGAACGCCGAGATGAATTGTCCGCATCCCCAACCCTTCTTCCCAGGGAGAAGGGAGTCAGACTTGTTGTTTCCTCTGCTTTGGGAGAGGGCTAGGGTGAGGACTGTAAGAAGCTCCAGCACAAGAGTCATGCCTCTGTTCAGCAACGCCTCAACATACTCTCTTGCAACATACTCTCTTGTATTGATGTGCAGGGTTGTACGTGTTAACTGAGATATAGCTGGCTGACAAAATCCTGCTGAGTTGACTTGCTATTTTAGGGAGATTCAGACACTCTGAAGTCAGAGGTCTGTTCTGCCTTTAGTGCTCCGCTGCCCAGTTGCGTCCTATGTCCGAGGATCATTTTTATCACCTTGATCAGCTTCACACATCCGATCGCCTCTGGGTAGGAGATAAAGCTTTCTATCTGGGGCTGTTGCAACAAAAGGGATATCCGGTGCTGCCAGGCGTAGTGGTGTCACCCATATTGCTGCAATTGTTTTTAGAGCAGACTGAGTGGTCGGAGCCGATGTTTGCCGACTTGCCCCATTCTTCGCTCTATGTTGATGTGGACAATCCCCGACAGCTTCAGGCAGTGGCACAACAGATCCGTCAAGCGCTGCAAGCGGCAAGTTTTCCAGACCAGTGGGCTGATCAATTACTGGCGCTGATTCAACCGTGGTCAACATCTGCGGTCATTTTGCGCCCTTCGATCGCTTTGCCGTCGGGGTTTGATCCAACCGTGAGTCTTAAAACGTCCAGCCTGCTAGAAGCCAAAGTATGTTGGGTTAACAAAACCTCGATCGCTGAGAGTTTAAAGCAAGTGTGGGCTGAGTTGTTTCGCGCTAGAAGCTTGTTGTACTGGCAGCGATTACGTATTCAGCTTCAGCACGTGCATTTGGCTGTCCTAATTCAACCGATTCACTCGGCTATTGCGTCCGGTGATGCGCAAATCCATCCTTCTGATCTCAATATTCGGGCTGTTTGGGGACTCGGACGGGCATTGGTCAACGGCGAAGTAGCACCCGACTGCTATCACCTTGATCTGCAAACAGGTGAGCAGTCCTATCAAGTGGCTCATAAAATCTACGCTTACCGCATCCATGCCGATGATGCCATGCCCCTTGATCTGTCGGCAGCGTCCCGCAGCGAGTCTAGTTGCTACTGGATTGAACCGATCGAGTCCTCTCAGCAAACGCAGCCAGTTCTATCTCCGGATCATCTGCAACAATTGCTGCTGTTGTCCCAGCGCCTAGCAACCGATTTGGGAACGCATTTGCGAATGGAATGGATGCTTGGGCCAGCCGGACCCTCACCGCAACTTTACTTAACTCAGGTGACACCTCATCTAAATCAAGGACGTTGGGAGACACTTGATCGTTCACCTCAGTTGGGAGAAACGAAGTTAGGAGAAACAAGATTAGAGGTTGAAAAGGTACCGCGTGTTTCCCCTGTAGATCAACCAGTCCAGCCAGTTGTTTTGCCAATAGCCACCGGATTGGCGGCGGCTCCGGGTCAAGTGGTTGCGCCAGCTTGGGTGAGTCAACAGGCTAGCCTACCCCAACCCATTCCACCAGGATCAATTCTGGTTGCTTCGCACATTACGCCCGATTGGTTACCCTTGCTGAAACAGGCAGCAGGAATCATTACGGAACAGGGAGGGATGACCAGTCATGCGGCCGTGTTAGCTCGAGAACTGGGATTGCCGGCGATTACGGGAGTCTTGAATGCGACTCAGCAGATTCGGACTGGAGACTGGCTGCACATGGATGGCGATCGCGGAGAAATCTTACCGATCGCGGAAGTGGTGCAGTCCGATTCCGTCGTGACTGATCCAACCGTGACTGATCCAGCTATGCTCCATCTGCGGTTCCATCAACCGTCCCAATTCACCGAGCACTTTCGCCTCAACCAGGTACTAACGGCGGATACGGCATCGATACTCCTTGATTCGTCTATTGCGTCTACACAATTGTTTGTGTCACTGAGTCAACCTGCGTCGATCGCCAGAGCCGCCAATTTGCCAGTAGATGGGGTGGGGCTGTTGCGATCGGAACTGATGTTGTTGGATGTGCTACAACAGCATCATCCTACGAGTTGGCTAGAGCCAAACCAGCAAGCTGATCTAATTCAAAGTTTGGCTCAACCGCTTCAAGCCTTTGCCCAAGCCTTTGCCCCCCGCCCGGTGTTTTATCGATCGGCAGATTTGCGCCCGGATGAATTTAGCCATCTCATAGACCCCGATCGGCCGCCAGAATCAAATCCAGCCTTAGGACTACGAGGCAGTTTGCGCTATCAAACTGAACCCGGCTTGTTTGATATTGAATTAGCCGCGCTTCGGCAGGTGCAACAGCAAGGTTACACTAACCTGCACCTAATTCTGCCATTTGTCCGCACAGTAGAGGAATTTACATTTTGTCGTCAGCGGGTTGAGCAAGCTGGACTGAGGCAAAATCCCCATTTCCAGTTATGGATCATGGCAGAAGTGCCCTCGGTGCTGTTACTGTTGCCAGATTACATTGCCGCTGGCGTTGAGGGAGTGGCAATCGGCAGCAACGATTTAACTCAACTGTTGTTAGGAGTCGATCGCAACCAACCTCAGCTTGCTTCGGCTTTCAATCAGCGGCACCCTGCCGTTTTACGAGCTATGCATCAGATCATTCAAACGGCAAAACAAGCAGGCATTCCCTGTTCGGTCTGTGGGCAAGCTCCGACACAATATCCAGAAATTATTAATTTATTGGTGCGTTGGGGCGTGACTGCGATCTCGGTTGATTTGAACGAGGTAGCGGCTACCCGCGAGGCTATTGTGCGGGCAGAGCAACGCTTGTTACTAGAGATGGCACGACAGCGACTCAATTCATAGGTGTTGTTGCATTAGCGGGAGGGGAAGGGGGAATAGGGGGTAGGAAGTAGGGAACAGCAACGCCATGAGCGACTTTGTTTCGACTTTGTTTACTTACCTATTAGCCATTCTCAAAAACCAAGAACCCTAACCTAGCTCGCAACCTGACTGTCACACAATAATCTGCCACAGCAGTATGGTAAACCCGATCGTCCCTAGGTGTTGAGGCAGCAGGTGAAAAATTGACTGACGAGCAATGTTTTGAGTTAACACAACACTTAGTAAGGTGGCGACAATTAGCGTGGTTCCCTGTAGAAAGGAAATGACAGCCGGATCAGCAACGATCACTGGAGCCGAGATGCCGCTGAATCCGAAGGTGGCCAGCGTGACAGGGAGGATGCGTCCGGCTTCAGTCAAACCCAGGCGTAAATAGTGCGCTAGGGTACTACCCAACACCAGGGGCAAATAGCCGTAGGCCAGTTCAATGAACGATCGAGGTTTTAAAGCGCGATTGATCAGACGAATGACACCGTAGATACCGAGCGCTATCACTCCCGGAATTGCCAATGCTGCGATCGAGACTGCCGCATGAGTTACGAAATTGTCCAGATCAATCGTCCAGGGCAGTCGATCGCCAATTTCCGGCAAGCGATGCAAAAATACACCGCCAAATAGTAAAAAGAGAAGCGCCACTTCATGATGAGTGGGGTTGTGGGTTGTCCACAGTTCAATGCCGGGAGGTCGCAAGTTCAGTTCTACCGATCGATGGGGGCAAGCTTTCAGGCAGGTCATGCACAAAACGCAATCACGATTATCTTGCAGTTGTGCTGGATGGGAATAGATGGGACAACCTCCGGTTGCCATGCCTTCGCCTTTTTGTGGCCCGCCTTTATAACATTGATAGGTGGTGCAGGTGGCCGCACAGATACCTTGCTGGGCCCGTAGTTCAATCATCGACAGTTTGGCATACAGCCCATTCATGCCACCGATCGGACACAGATAGCGACACCAAAACCGTCGCTCAAAAATTAGGGAGCAGACGATCGCACCCGCTGTAATTAGTAACAATAGCCAGCTAGACAAATAAGCCGTATTGGGCAAATCCCACAGTTCTTCCCACAGAAAAATCAGGGCAAACAGCGTAAACAAAAACCAGCCCCCCCATTTTTCGGCACGTTGGCGCGGCCAGGATTGCAGTTGTCGGGGAAATACCTTCAGCGATAAGGTTTGCACCAGTTCTCCGTAGATCATAAACGGACAAACTGCACACCAAACCCGTCCCACAAACGGAAAGGCAATCAGCACGACGGGCCACCACCAGGCCCAAAATAAATTCAACCCCACATTGGCATCGCGGGTTTGCGGCCCAACAAATAAAATGGTGACAATTGCTGCAAAGGCAGTCAGCGTGAACCCATAGTTGATTCGATCGGGCCACCAAGGGCTACGCAAAAATTGTCGCAGTTTGGGATAGGCATTCAGCAGATTCAGGCGATAGCGCTTGGCCTTAGGACTGGTAGACCAAAACACCTCTTCGGTCAGGACAGATGCGCCATTGGACTGGACGATCGCCCGCTCTACCATACTTTCCAATTCAGATAAATTGCCTGGAAAGTCATAGCTTTGCAATCGGCGAATGGCTTCGGGAGCGACGTGCGGCTGCGGTAGTCCCTTCGATCGACAATATAAGCTGATGTAATACTTGACTTGGGCGGCTATGTCGGCTTTTGTGACCCGCAACGGTGGCACTTTAATTAGGTGCCCCACCCGTTTTTGGCTTTCGGGCATGGTGCGCTCAGCGGTCATGATGATGCGAGCCTCCGATCGACGGGGCTGTGGCTCGGCAGCCCCTTCTCGCTTAGCGGGCACATACTCCCCGGTATCTAATAAATGCAGTAGCTTTTTTCGTACCTCGATTGGCAAATCCTGAGCATTGTTGAGCATCAGCGTCCCGCGTCCAACCCACTCCAACAATCCCGGTTTGCCGCCCGATCGCCCAAATAGTTCAGCCCCGTTCGGTTGCAGCGTATCGCAGTTAATCTTAATTAAGGGTTGCTGACGATCACTAGAACCAAAGTGAATCAGCGCCGCAATATTATCTTTTCCCAGCCCTGGTTCACCAAAAATTAGCACGGGCTGTCGATCTTGGGATGCTTTTTTAATCGCCTGCCGCAGTCGTACAGCATAGCGACTGGTTCCCACAACCCCCTGCTTGACCTTAGGGACAAGGTACGGTCGCAAAGCCATCTGCCGTTCTTGCTCAAAGGCGAGTTGAGCCGCGACTTGATCGAGTTCAGCCGCTAATTGCCGCGAGAAAGTGCGATTAATTTCGGGAAACTGCTCCACTAACTTCAAGAAAGCCTGACGGGGCAAGCTCCACAGTTCACAATCGCTGAGCGTAATAGCCGTTTGCTCGGCCGGTTGGTCTAGCAGGAGTTCCTTCAAATGCAACACCGATCCTGGCAATAGGCTGCTCGCTCCCTTGGCAAGGCTATCAGAACTAGTGTGATAAACCTCCAACCGTCCCGATCTAAGCAGGTAGAGAGCTGGCGGCAGCATGTCTTCCAGTACCAATCGCCGATTTGCGGGAATCTGTTCAATTTGAATCTGCTCAACGATCGCCCTTAACACCGGTTCTGAAAGCACCCCCAGCGGTGTGTGTTGCTGCAACCATTGCACGCGATCGTCTGGCATAGATATCACCACCTTATAGGGAAAGGCGAAAACAGGCTCTAGTCCCTTTACCCGCAGTTGTACCGATGTCTGAAGGGGGTGCGGGGAACCCCCCGATTCAACCATTACCCCTATCCTAGCCAACTAAACCGTTCGTTCGGCCGCTTCAAGATTAAACAATAAGCGCAACGTTTGCATGGCATGGCGTCGAGCTTCAATGTCCTGCTGCGCTCGCAACTGCACCATTGGATCGTGAAGAATTTTGTTCACGATACCGCGAGTCAACGCTTCGATCACATCTTTGTGCTTTTCACCAAACTCTGTCCCTAACCGAGACAATGCTTTTTCCAATTCCTGCTCACGAATAGCTTCCACTTTATCGCGGAGGCAACTAATGGTAGACACTGTTTCCAACGATCGCCACCACAGATCAAACGCTTCTACTTCTTCGTCCAAAATGCCTTCGGCTTCCAGGGCCATTTGGCGACGGCTTTCCTGATTTTGTGCCACCACCGCTTTCAAATCATCCACGTTGAACACATGCACATTGGGCAACTCATTGACATCCGCATGGACATTCCGCGGTACCGAAATATCAAACAGTTTCAACGATTGTCCAGGGGCTAAGATTGCTTCTAATTTAGCCCGATCGAGCAGCGGTTCCGTGGCAGCCGTAGCCGTGAAGACCAGATCTGACTCCAGAATCACCTGCGTCAGGTCAGCCATTAAGTGTAATTGCAGGTTTACTTCTTTGAATTGCTGTGCCAGTTCCCGGGCACTATTCAGCGATCGATTAATAATACAGATGTGCGTGGCTCCTTTGGACAACAGATGTTGCACCACCAACCGTGCCATTTTGCCGGCTCCCAGCAATGCAATGCGACACGTTGCCAAATTTTCGACCTTGAGTTGAGCTAGTTCTACCGCCGCAGAGCTAATCGAAACGGCCCCCGTCCCAATGCTCGTTTCAGTGCGCACCCGCTTGCCCGCTGTAATTGCCTGGTTAAATAAGCGATTGAGAATCCGTCCAATGCCGTTGTATTGCTGTCCAACCTTGTGAGTATGCTTCACCTGTGCCAAAATCTGCCCCTCACCCAGCACCAAGCTATCTAAGCCGGATGCCACCCGCATGAGGTGCATCACAGCATCCTGATGGAGCAGGATGAATAAATAGGGGCGCAATTGTTGAACGGGCACCTTTCCATGTTCTGCCAAAAACTGAGTGACTTCACGAACCCCCTGTTCTGTTTCGCTGACCACCACATACACTTCTAACCGATTGCACGTGCTTAAAATGGTTGCTTCTTCAATATGTGGATAGCTGCGAAGATGAGCGATCGCGGCTTCCATTTGAGGTGTAGGAATGCTAAGTTTTTCTCGCACGTCAACTGGAGCGGTCTTGTGGCTCAAACCCACGACAATGATGTTCATCCTTCCTCCCAAAGCATTTTTTACCAGCACAAATGTCACATTAAGTTGCTAGACAACTGCTAGCGTTGAACCATTTATTGAGCTAAAAATCACCAAGATGTCACAATTATTTGCACCGTTTCAATCAATCAGTAAGTAACGGCTCTACTTCTTGATCGATCATTGAAAAGTTTATCAACTGATTGCAACCTTCAGCGCAGGCGGTATTGTTGTCTCAACGGGATTTGGCCGTAAATTTTTGTAAATCACAGTGGATCTTTAAGATAGCGTAGAAACAAAAATAGAGGCATTCACCAAAATGCCTCTACTGCATCAAACCTAAAGTGACAGAATACAGGGTTTGCTAATCTCTTGCCACCTCAGATGCTTGAATCTGGCTTTGCTTTGCACAAGGCTGCTCTGTCAGGATGGATTGTAGCGTGGTTTAAACTGTCAGCGATCGATGACAACCTACGAAAGTAGTGACTGATAGCCCTTCGATAACGCTGAAGAGCCGTTGTCCTTAGCGCAACTGAATGTAGTTGGGGTGATCGCTGAACATGTGAATGGTATCGACAAATCGAGCCGTATTGGACTGGTTGGAGATGACCAAGCTCTGAGTTCGTGCACCGCCTTTGAAGAAGCGCACACCTTCCATCAGGGTTCCTGATGTAATGCCGCACGCAGCAAATAGCACTGTTTGTCCAGATGCAAGTTCTTCTGTTTCATACACCTTGTCAGGATCGGTGATGTTCATCTCTTTCAAGCGAGCGATGTTTTCTTCCTTGGTTTTATTAGCCCATTCTTTCGTCATCACCACGGCTGGATCAGCAACCAGTTGTCCCTGAAAGTGACCACCCAAACAGCGCAGGGCGGCGGCTGAAATCACACCTTCGGGTGCTGCGCCGATACCCATCAGTGCATGGGTGTTAGTTCCAGCAAAGGCACAGGAAATCGCGGCTGATACGTCACCGTCGGTAATCAAGCGCACTCTGGCTCCGGCCTCTCGGATTTCTTTGATCAGGTCATCGTGGCGATCGCGCTTCATCACTACTACCACCAGTTCATCGATCGAGCGATCTAGGCACTCAGCCAAAATCTTCAGGTTTTCCGTGGCGCTCTTGCGAATATCGACCTTACCCTTGGCGGCTGGGGGGGCTGCCAGCTTGCGCATGTAGAAGTCTGGCGCGTTGAACAAACCGCCTTTTTCCGAAATGGCCAATACTGCCATCGACCCCGGTTGCCCATAGGCGCAGAGGTTGGTACCTTCGCAGGGGTCAACAGCGATGTCAATTTCAATTAGCTCATCCGGGTTACAGTAATTTTTGGCATCAGGGCGGGTACAAATGCCCACTTCCTCACCAATGTAGAGCATAGGAGCTTCGTCGCGTTCGCCCTCACCAATCACAATGCGACCGCGCATGTAAATCTTATTCATCCGTTCCCGCATGGCTTCCACGGCCACCCGGTCTGCTTCGTTCTTGTCACCTTTGCCCATCAAGCGAGCCGATGCGATCGCTGCTTGCTCAACGACTTCAATAATTTCTAAACCGAGTGTTGATTCCACCGGATAAACCCTCCCGACTGCTGTGTTAAGTCAGATGTGTTAAGTCAGATACTCAGTCAAAAGTCTACCAGACTGGGGATCACTGGGGAATGGGAAAACTGGGATTCAGCCATGAGACAAGATGACTTTCGAGGTCAAGTCATTGACTCCAATATGAGCGATTTGCTCTAGGAATTCCATAAAGAGAGCGACGTTCGCTCATCGACCAAATGTCATATGGGCCAGTTTTTTCTCGCAATGAATCGACAGATTGAGTGACAGAACTTAAGATCTGGAAAGTTTGGTTTTTTGGTCTGTCCACCTCTACCCATTCTTAGCTTGTGTCTCAGCTGGCGATCGCACCTCCATCGACCGTCTATTCGGCACTTCACTGTGTCAACCCCGATTGTAGAGCCCCCTATCCTCAAAGCTGGGGCAACAAATTTTGCCAGTGCTGCGGCTCCTCGGTCATTCTCAATAACCGCTATTTGCCGCTTCAGCGCTTAGGTTCTGGTGGGTTTGCTGTCACCTACGTGGTTTATGATATGCAGCAACAACACGAGCGGGTGTTGAAGGTTCTAGGGGAAACCAGTGCCAAAGCCGTTGAGTTATTTGAACAAGAGGCGCGAGTGCTGTCCCAACTGCGCCATCCCGGCATTCCACAAGTAGACAACGACAGCCTGTTTACGTTGTCAGTGCGTCATCCCACTGATCGATCGTTGCCCTGCTTGGTGATGGAAAAGATTGATGGTCAAACTTTACAGGAATGCTTGAGCCAGTATCCTAAAGGATGCCCGGAAGCAACTGTCATCAACTGGTTTCATCAGGCGATCGACATTCTGCGGCAACTGCATCAACAGCAAATTATCCATCGCGATTTGAAACCGGCAAACTTCATGCTACGGCGTGAGTCTGGGCAACTAGTCGTAATTGATTTTGGTGGAGCCAAGGTCGATCCGCAGCAGTCTGTCGCCCAACGCAGTTCCACCCGACTGGTGTCTCCAGGATATAGTCCTCCCGAACAAGTCGCCGGCGGAGCCGTGTTGCCCGCTTCCGATTTTTATGCCTTGGGTCGCACATTGATTCATTTGCTTACGGGCCGCTATCCATCCGATCTTGAAGATCCGACCACAGGCGAACTGCGGTGGCGACGGTGTGCAGCAGTCAATCCCGCCTTGGCAGATTTACTCGATGATATGGTGCAGTTTGACGTGCGGCAACGGCCGGCCACTGCCGAGGTCATTCAAGCTCGTCTTTGGCAAATTACCCCTCCTCCTTCTATTCTGCAATCAACCCGGCAATCGGGAGGACGGTCAACCAAAGGGAACTCCCTTCGCCGTCCAGTTCAAAACCTAGCCCGACTAGCGCAAGCCAAAGGCGGGATTCAACCGCCATCGAATTCAAGCGGCAATCTTTCACTATCGCATTCTCTTGCAGATACAACTTGGAGTATGTTGCTCGCTGGCGTCGGTGGCGGCATTGGTACCATCGTTGGCTTCGATCTAGCCTATCGATCGCCCACGCTACAGTTTTCGGTCTGGTTATGGCAGGTTAGCCGCCCCTTCAGCTTAGAGGCGTTAGTTCCTATGCAGTTGGGTTGCGAGTTGATGGTGTTTGGAGCCGCTGGACTAGGAACAGCGCTGGGGCTAACCATTGCCGGCGGGTTTGACCAACGCCGGCGCCCGGTTCAAGCTGGATTAATGGGGGCGATCGGCTACATCAGCGGACTGCTGGGGTTACGACTGGCGGCCCTAGATGGGGTGTTGGTGGGGCTAATTGTTTTTGCCGAATTGGCCCCGGTGCTCCTAGTGCTAGGGTTAGGATTACCTACTCCGCGCTTACTGTACGCTGCTGTCGCTGGAATTGCTACTACGGGTGCATTGGTCAATCTGGCCGCCGCTAATCTAGGGTTCATGGTATCGTTCTGGCAATTTCTCTATCCGCCAACCCCTGGTATGGCGGCTGATGAGGCAAGTTGGTGGGGCTGTTTGATTGTGTTTAGCTTACTGGGAAGTTTATTAGCGGGGTGTTTGGGGCTAAGCCGATATGTCTTAGTGCCACTGTTTCGCTGGCTGCGATAGTGGAAAATGGCTGGAAAATGACTGAGTTATCCTCTACTGCTCAATCATTACTTGCCACACTGCCCCCGCTGCCGCAACAGATGATCGCACAGCACGATCGCCATCATCGCTTCCACCATTGGTACCGCGCGCGGCAACACACAGGGGTCGTGGCGTCCCTTGGCCGCTAAAACGGTCTCTGTGCCATCTGTTGTCACGGTGCGCTGTTCTTTACGAATGGTTGCAGTCGGCTTGAAAGCCACGCGAATAAGGATATTCTCGCTGTTGGAAATGCCGCCCTGCACACCGCCCGAACGATTGGTGACTGTGCGAATCTGTCCCTGTTCGTCGGTGTAGAACTCGTCGTTGTGTTCGCTACCCGTCAGCAGCGTTCCGGCAAATCCCGAGCCAATTTCAAAACCTTTACTGGCTGGTAGTGACATCACACCCTTAGCTAAATCGGCTTCCAGTTTGTCAAACACGGGCATTCCCAGCCCAGCAGGTACACCCCGCGCCACACATTCCACGACCCCCCCGATCGAATCGCCTTGGCGGCCAATCTGCTCAATTAAATCAATCATGCGCTCGGCACAGTCGGCATCGGGGCAGCGGACGATATTACTTTCCACTTGTTCTAACGTGACCGTGTCTGGATTGACTGCGCCTTCGAGATCTTTAATGCGCTTGACATAGCCAATAATTTCGACACCTGCCTGCTTGAGGATTTTCTTGGCGATCGCGCCTGCTGCTACTCGTCCGATCGTTTCTCGAGCCGACGATCGCCCCCCACCCTGCCAATTACGAATCCCATATTTAGCGTCATAAGTAGCATCGGCATGAGACGGGCGATAGGTGTGTGCCATCTCGCTATAATCTTGCGGGCGAGTGTCTTTGTTGCGTACCAAAATGGCGATCGGTGTTCCCAAGGTTTTGCCTTCAAACAGCCCAGAAAGGACCTCGCACTGATCAGCTTCTTTGCGTGGCGTCGTGATTTTGCTTTGTCCTGGACGGCGACGATCAAGTTCAAATTGAATCTCGTCGATCGAAATTTCTAATCGTGGCGGACAGCCATCAATAATGACGCCAACGCCCCCCCCATGCGATTCACCAAATGTGGTAATGCGAAACAGATGCCCAAATGTGTTACCCATTAGCGGTTGCCTATCCTTCGGAATTTCGATTGTAGCTGAAAATGCGTCATGCTCCGGCTACAAGGCTCGATCGGGATTAATTCCCTGTGTTCTCAATGGGTCTGCGAGGCGATCGGCGCGTTGGCGTCCTTGCTCAATCTATTGTTTTGCCGCCGCTGCTTGCTCATCCCCTGTCAGCAGCAGGGTGCCTGCTGCTGACAGGGGATGAGCAAGGGCATTTGGAGGTCTGTATGATAGTCCAGTACAGTTTATCTACTTCAGTGTTTTATTGGCTCTGTGCTATTGATGTCCTCACACGGACTTGTATCCCCTGAAATTTGCTATTTCTAGACCTGGTAGTATTTCAAACCTAGTGACATCTCTTGATGCCCCCCTACAGTCCCCCTGATGAAGGGGAACGACGACAGCCGAGGGGCTGGAAGCCACCTATCTGAAACGCTATCTCTAGACCTTAATTGACCTAGAGGTTTGAATGTTGAGACACCTGCATCTCGAATACATGTGGCTATCGAAAACAACTGAATACTGAAATACTTACAACTGAATACTGACATCTATTGCATCTACATCTATTGCATCTACGAAGGAATTCTATGCGCTTTGTGATTCTTGGAGACTTGCATTATTCCGATTATCTGACTCCTGAGCAGGCAGCTGCTCGCGATCGGATCTTTACTCACTTTTTTCAGCAAGTGTTGGATCAACATCCAGATTTTGTGTTTGCGGTAGGAGATACCACCCATTGGGGAACGCTATCAGAAATGAGGGGATTAGAAGCGATCGTCAAAGCAACGCAATTACCGCTCATTCGAGTCACTGGAAATCATGATTGCTGTAGTGTAGACAAAGCTCTTTTAGCGCCTTTCTTTCTAGGCGGACGGCGGTCCCAATCAGTCACAGACTTGTATACCAGCTTTGATGCAAGCAATGTCCGGTTTGTGTTGCTAGATACTGCTCGCAGCAAACATGATCCTGCTCCGGGTGGCTTTCTTTCACCTGCTCAATTGGATTGGTTAGAGCAACAGATTCTTACGTTTAACGAAACAGACTCTCTTCAGCATCTCGTGCTGTTAGGACACTATCCCTTGACTAATACCACCCGTCGCAGCCATCGTGAGGTCATGAGTATTTTCAACAGCGATGCCGTGACACGGGTCTTTGCCCTACTTCAAGCCGGACTAGAGTCGCCCAAATCGGGGTATTACTTTTGTGGGCACAATCACACCCATAGCATTTATGAATCTCCAGATTTACCCTGGTTACACGTGCAAACCGCCGATCCACTAGATTGCCGTAGCTTTCGTCTAGTGACGATCGATTGCACGGGTCTGGAAATTAAAACGATCGATTTTGATCTCAGTTCGCCCCATCTGCAAGCTGATTTTGAGACTGCCAGAGATAATATTCCCTCTGGTTTTGCCCCTCAAAAATTTGCTGCCTCATATGGTGAAGCAACCGATCGCTATGTTCTACGTCGAGCCACTGTCTCCGTGTAGTCACTAAACGGCAGAAGGAGGGAATCAAATGTGATCGTTACAGTTACCCATCACTCATCACTCATTACCCATTACCAGCGATCGATTACCAATTACCGTTTTCCTTCTGCCCTGCCCTTTCTTCTACCATTCTTCCTGCTACACTTCGCTAGAAACCGTAGACGCTTGCTCATCTCGCCCCATTAATTCTGGATAGGTTGTCGGAGAAACTGGCAGCGCCTTCACGTCGGTTGTAGCGATGTGTCCCACATAAAATGCACCAGCTTCAATATCCAACGATTTGGCAGTAACATCGCCTTCTAAGCGGGCTGTGCGACTGAGGGTCAATCGCCCTTCAGCAATGACTCGTGCCTTAATCACTCCATGCACAATGATGTTATTAGCCCGCAGTTCCAATCCTTCAATTAAGCCACTCTGAGAAATTTCCACATCCCCGCGTACATCCACATTGCCATGAACAATGCCATCAACTCGTAAGTTGCCTTCTACATTCATATCGCCCCGAAACTCGCTAGTCGCACTCAGATAGGTCAACGAGTAGACTGGTTTGCGCTTAAACATCTGCTTCTATTCCTTAGAGAGAATCCAGAGAGAATCCAAAGAAAATGGTTGAGTGAGTTCTTAAATAAACTCAGTTCAAGATAAATCCAACGAGTAGTCTAATCCAAGTATTTCTTGGGGTCTAC
Source organism: Thermocoleostomius sinensis A174 (assembly GCF_026802175.1). Lineage (NCBI taxonomy): Bacteria > Bacillati > Cyanobacteriota > Cyanophyceae > Oculatellales > Oculatellaceae > Thermocoleostomius > Thermocoleostomius sinensis. The sequence continues at coordinate 2,861,019 of NZ_CP113797.1, forward strand.
TACCTGTCCGTTTCGGAAAACACTGTAGTGCAGATGCGGGCCACTAGAGCGCCCTGTATTTCCCAAATACCCAAGTACTTGATGCCGATCGATCCGCGCACCTGTATTTACCTTGATTTCCGATAAGTGAGCATAAAGGGTTTCATAGCCATAGCCATGATCTACAATTATGTAGTTGCCAAACCCCGATTCCCATTCGGCCTTAGATACCCTACCTGAGGCAGTGGCATAAACCGGAGATCCATAAGCCGCCACAAAGTCAATTCCTCTATGAAATTCATAACCCCAGCCAAAGGGATTAGGTCGTAGACCAAACAGCGAGGTAATTTCCGTATCGCTTGCCTGCAAAGGTACGCCCCTAGGTTTGGCTTCCTCTCGCACAAACATGGCTTGGAGGGCTGGTTCGACTTCTCCCTGTAATTCTTCTACCAATTCTGGCAGTTTAGCTTTAGCAAGTTCCAATAGCTCTTCAGCAGCGATCGACCCACCTACCCCGCCTTGAATAGGGGCGATTTGACCATGCGCAGACTGCTGGCTCAAGTTGTCATCGGGTGGGCCTTGGCGTTCTCCACGCCAATCATTCCAATCATCGTTAAAAGCATCTTCGTCAGGTGCATTATTATCATCGAGTTGGTCTGAATCGATCGTGTCTAACTCTCCATCGAATGCTTCATCCACTACAGCATCGATGCGTGCACCTTTAGTGAGTTCCTTCGTGAGTTCATTTGGCATTACTTCAGAATTGGGGGTCTCAGACTGGTTCGCACGCTCTTGCAAGTTAGAAATAGAAGATTCCAGGGCCTCTAACTGTTGGAGAATGCCAGCCGCTTCCTCAGTCAATTGCGAATTCCGTTGGGAAAGACGCAAATTTTCCCGCACAAACGATACCAGAAGGGCGCTAACTAAAATAGCTGGCAAGCCTACACCCAAAATGATGGCGAAGGGGCGTAGTGAAAGGACGATCGGTTCTCGCCCTGTGCCTGCAATCCAGATAGTATAGCTCGTTGGTTTTCGACGATTCATGAGTCGTTGTTCTTGATCCCCAAGAAAAGCACCGCAGAAGCAGCAATAACAGGTTAAGCATAGAACGGAAGCAACAAAAAAGCGATCCCCAGATGGAGATCGCTTTAATTTATTCAACTAGAGATGCGGCTTTAACACCGCCAATTGGTCAATTAACCATTAATTTGGGGAGCCGTCAAAGCGACCGGAGTTGCTTCACCCGCCGCCAAGTCCAGCGGGAAGTTGTGCGCATTGCGCTCGTGCATCACTTCCATCCCCAAGTTCGCACGGTTGAGAATGTCCGCCCAAGTATTGACAACACGTCCTTGGCTATCCAACACCGACTGGTTGAAGTTGAACCCGTTCAGGTTGAACGCCATCGTGCTGATGCCCAACGCCGTGAACCAGATACAAACAACGGGCCACGCACCCAAGAAGAAGTGCAAGCTCCGCGAGTTGTTGAAGCTGGCATACTGGAAAATCAACCGACCAAAGTACCCGTGCGCTGCCACGATGTTGTAGGTCTCTTCTTCCTGCCCAAACTTGTAGCCATAGTTCTGGCTCTCGTTCTCGGTCGTCTCACGCACCAGCGAGGAGGTCACCAACGACCCGTGCATGGCGCTGAACAAGCTGCCGCCGAACACCCCAGCAACCCCCAGCATGTGGAACGGGTGCATCAGAATGTTGTGCTCAGCCTGGAACACGAACATGAAGTTGAACGTGCCGCTGATGCCCAATGGCATTCCATCCGAAAAGCTGCCTTGCCCGATCGGATAGATCAAGAACACGGAAGTAGCGGCTGCCAGCGGTGCAGAGTAAGCCACACAGATCCAGGGACGCATACCTAGGCGGTAGCTCAGTTCCCACTGACGACCCATGTAAGCAAAAATACCAATCAAGAAGTGGAACACTACCAACTGGTACGGTCCGCCGTTGTAGAGCCACTCGTCGAGAGAGGCTGCTTCCCAGATCGGATAGAGGTGAAGACCGATGGCGTTCGATGACGGCACCACTGCACCAGAGATGATGTTGTTGCCGTAGATCAACGACCCTGCCACGGGTTCGCGGATGCCGTCGATGTCTACCGGAGGAGCGGCGACAAAGGCAATGATGTAGCAGATGGTGGCAGTTAGCAAGCAGGGGATCATTAGCACGCCAAACCAACCGATATAAAGACGATTGTCAGTGCTGGTGATCCAGTTGCAGAACCGCTCCCATGCATTGGCGCTTTCGCGACGTTGAAAGGTAGTGGTCATAATGATTGCTTTCGTTACAAAACGATTAATGATTTGAGATGTATGTAGCAAGTTAAACCTTGCTTCTCATAAATATAGAAGCCCCCCTTCTTTTTTCCAATAATTAGTGACTTAATGTAATTTTTGTTCATTAAGTTGTGCAAAGCAGATTTCTTTTTTGGCAAAATTTAACTGCCTGTTGATGGTTGACACTTCTAAAACAACCAAAATCAGCAGAATCTCAGGGATTGTGAGACTAGAAACTTGAATTCACTCAGCCAAAAACTAATACACTTGCACCGTTTAATACTGATACAAAACGAAACAAAGTATGTTGTTCGGAAGATAATTCAACGCATCACCATGCAAATATTAACAAAACTAAAATATCCTTAGTTTTTCTTAACTAAAAATACTTTTTAGTAACAAAAAAGAGCGATCGAACTTTAAGGTAGATTGCCTGTTTAACAGGAATCGACCTGCTTCTATTCGCCGATCGTTGATCAAGGAATTGACTGAAAGTACGTAGGTAAGCATTTTTGCCCTTCTGCTGATGTCACAACAAGTGTCAGCCTTGGTTGAAGTTTTATATCAAACCCAGGAGTCGCTCCTCATTCTCAGAATTGACTGCAAACAGCGCTAGAAGAAAAGGGGGGGTGAGCTTAAATTTTGCCTGTAAAACGAATGCAGCTAAAAGTGTAGTTGAGTCAAAGCCGCTTGCAGCAGCCCGATCGTCGTAGCTGGAGCTTCCAAGTGTGGTAAAACACCTACATTGGGAATCGCCCAAAAAGCTTTGACAACGTCTGAATTTAAGCTGACCAACCGCCGTCCTAGCGAGGGACTGCCGAATCGCGATCGATCGCCCCAAGTGATGAATGTGGGAACTTGCAACTGTGGCATAAATTGCCCTAAATCAAAGCAAAGATTGCCCTTTAATGATGCCAGTGCCGCATATTCTGCGTTGAATTGTTGCGCCGAGGCGAGATAGGCAGACACCATTTCTTGGGTGAGGCGCGCTCGATCGGCAAACAAAAAATTCTCTAAAAAGTTACGCACCGCGAATTCATTGGCGGCTCCCAAGGTGTAGAGCAGGCGATCGATCCCAGGAGTTCCAGCTAGTTGGGCTGCAATGCCACGACTGTAATCGGCTCCAGGCTCCCCATAGCCCGATGGACAAACGAGAAACAACCCTGCGATTAAATCAGGGCGTTGAATCGCTAGACGAACCATGATTCCAGCCGTCAACGATGAGGCCGCCACTACTGCTGGAGCAGCTAAAGTCTCTAAAAACTCCCGCAGCATGGTGAAGTAATCATCGATGAAATAGTCACGGGCTGGGTGAGTAGATTGCCCCCAACCAATTAAATCGGGTGCTACAACTCGATAAGAACTGGCAAACGCTGGATAGACTTTAGACCATTCATAGGCAGACGAGCCACCCCCCAAACTATGCAGAAACACGATCGGCGGTAAATGTTGTCCGTCCCCAGCAACTAGCCGCCATGGGGCCGCCACAGGCGTATAGTAAGCCATGACTCCCAAGGAGGTATTGCAAACCTGTTGTCCAAACCCATAGGGTTGAAATTGCAGCATTTTGAAAGGCTTAAAACATTGAGTGCTATCTATTAGCCTAGCGTTCCAGTTACAAACGAAGGTGGCATAGCGATTTGAGTTTTTTCAACGCCAAAGGCTCAATTCAACTCAATGCTCCTAGGTTTAACCTCTTTATCTTTAATTCTTTCTTTTTTAGTCTCCTCCCTCACCTCTATGGAATTTTTGACGATTTTGCTGTCAGCGCTACTGGGCATTATCTCTCCTGCTGGATTTGTGCTCGATCGCGTGGCAGAAACGGCGATTCGCAATCAACTGGATTCAGCCGAAGAACTGAGTGTTCGCATTGATAATACGCCTAGCTATCAGGCATTGCGAGGACGGGTCGATCGGGTGCGGATAGCTGGTCGGGGGCTGTTTCCAGTAGCTGGAGTGAGAGTGGCGGAGTTAGAAGTGGAAACAGACGCGATCGCGCTTGATCTGGATCAGTTGCGGCAGGGACAACCAGAACTAGAGCAGCCCCTACAAGCGGCAGTTAAATTTGTCCTAACTGAAGCCGATCTAAATCAAGCATTGCAGTCTGAACTGGTCGCTGAGCAACTACGACGGTTAAATGTATCGCTCTCTGGTACTTCGGCAGCGTCGGAACTGATTGATCCACAACTAGACTTTCTGCCCAACGATCGTCTGCGGCTGCAAGCCACCCTGCAAGATCCACAAACGGGTGAACAAACTCGCGTGGTAGCGGAGACTGGGCTAGAGATGATAGCAGGACACCAGCTTCAACTGCTTGAGCCAACCATTAAGGTGAATGAACAAATCGTTGCGCCGCAATTGTTAGCTTTCTTAATTGGTAACGTGAGCCAACGCTTCGATCTAACAAATCTGGAAGAGAGCGGAATCACGGCGCGAGTTCTAAACTTAGAGATAGAAGCCGATCGCTTAACTCTGGTTAGCTTTGTTCGCATTGAACCCGGAACCGAGTTGAACTGGTAGAGAGAGATGGGTGATGAACCATTCTGGCTCAACCTGACTCAACCTACTGAAAAGTTCAGTAGGATAAATCAATTGAAAATTTCGATCGTTACATTCACGCCCAAGCCCCCGTTGGAGGAACCGATGCAAGACCATGATTCGATGCCATCTAAGCAACCATCCCCTTCACGTCCTTCCCGAGCGCTTCCATTGGGTATTTTAGCGGGCGCTGCAATCTTGGCACTGCTAGCAGGTGGTGGCACAGCTTGGTGGACGTGGCACTCCGTCAATTCCAAACCCACAGCCCCGCTTCCGGCTGCCAAAGTCCCAGACACGTCTCAAGCATCTCCTAGCCCCCTCACGCAAACCCCTGCCCAGCAGACCGTTCAGGTTTACTGGCTGAAAACCGATGCCGATGGTATTGAACCAACCGCTAGCCCTGTGACAGTGGCGGCTGATCAACCCAACGCTGTGCTAAAAGCCGCTTTTGAAGAAATGCTCAAGGGTTCTGATGATCCAGCGCTAACCTCCACTGTTCCTCAAGGCACAATCCTACGAGAAGTACAGGTGAAAGAGGATGGTGTTCATGTCAATTTATCAGAGGAGTTCACCACTGGGGGTGGGAGCACGTCGATGACGGGTCGGTTAGCCCAGGTAATCTACACAGCCACTACGCTTAACCCCAATGCACCTGTTTGGATCTCGGTGGAAGGGAAACCGCTGGAAGTGCTGGGTGGAGAAGGGTTGGTTGTAGATCAGCCCATGACTCGTGATAGCTTTGAAGAAAACTTCAGCTATTAGCCGCTGCTTTCATCTTTAGCTTTTAATCCCGAACGCTAATCCCTAACTCCGAATCTCGGCTGGCCAAACTAAAGGCACGAAAATACTTGGCCTGTTGCTCAATGCGACTTGCTAGTCGATCGCACACTAGATTGCATAGCTCGAAGATTAGCTCATCCGAGACACTATAGTAAGCCGAGGTGCCTTCGCTGCGGCGAGTTAAGATGCCCGCTTGTAGCATCACCTTTAGGTGCTTTGACACATTAGCTTGACTGGTTTGCGTCGCATCGACTAAATCTTGGACGCATTTTTCGCCATCTCGCAACAGATTGAGTAGGCGCAATCGCATCGGTTCACTCAACACACCGAAGTACTCAGCAACTTGCTGCACAACTTCTGCGGGCACAGTCTCTGCTGGTTTCATGCAAATCTATCCATGATGTTAAGGCCGTGATCCCCAACCATTAATCTGATCCCAGATTGTATCATTCAACCTTTGTATGGCAATGGAGTAATGGATAGAATTTATCACTGTCAAGCTGTGATGAAGTGTCTAAGTTGCAGCAAAACGGATTTTTAGGTAATCTTCCTCCATCTTGGCTCCGGCGGGCTGCAATGCTGCTAAGGCTTGAGGCAGAACCAAATTACGGCGATGGTTGCCAATACGAATATTCAATTCATCGCCTGTTTTGCTGAGTTCCACTTGGTTTTTGGGAATTCCAGGCAAATATACCTCTAAACTGTACTGGTTTTGCTCTTGCACCACTCGCAATGTGGTTTCTTTATAGAACACTTGCGCTGGATCTTCATCGGCATACAGCGTTTCTTTGAGGCGATCGAGCGCGGCCAGCCCACACATCTCTTCTGAATAAAGCGGCACTTCTTTGATTGGCAACGGGCTAAAGTTTTCGTGAATTTCCTGGCGATACTGCTGCTGATTGTCTTTCCACTTTTGGAAGAATGGATCAGTCACCTGATCGGGAATAATGCGGTTGGCCACCACCATATCGGTTGCCACATTGTAAAGGCTGAGGTAAGCATGGGCCCGCAGCGATTCTTTAATCACCATTTTTTCAGGATTGGTCACTAAACGCACCGAGGTTTGGCTATTGTCGGTTAGAACTTTTTCTAACGCTTCAATTTGCTGATAGAACTCGTAGGGCGCATCCATTACTTCTTGATTGGGCAGCGAGAATCCGGCGATCGGGCGAAACAATGGCTCTACAAGAGGGCGCAGGGCGGCTGATACTGCTTGCAGAGGTTTGTAGAAGCGACGCATATACCAGCCTGCCACTTCTGGCAAGCTTAACAAACGCAGTGCTGTTCCTGTAGGGGCCGAGTCGATAATGAGCACATCAAACTCGCCTTCGTCATAGTGGCGCTTCATCCGCACTAAGCTAAAAATCTCATCCATGCCGGGCAGAATCGCCAATTCTTCAGCTTCTACACCTTCCAAGCCTCGTGCTTGCAACACTTGTGTAATGTAGCGTTTGACGGCTCCCCAGTTGCTTTCCAACTCCATCAGGGCGTCTAGTTCGGCTCCCCACAGATTGGGCCGCACCGATCGAGGGTTATGCTCCAGTTCCATATCAAAACTATCGGCAAGCGAATGAGCCGGATCGGTACTCAAAACTAGAGTTTTATAACCTAATTCGGCACAGCGCAGCCCCGTCGCCGCTGCAACAGAGGTTTTACCAACGCCTCCCTTGCCCGTCATCAAAATTACACGCATGAATGGTGAAGCCCTTTCTGAGAAATCTTTATATTCTTTTACCTACTGTATCTGTTTTTTGCAAAGAGGGGAGTTTGGGGTTGAGAGTTGAGAGTTAGGAGTTAAGCAGGCTGACAATTGCCTCAATCAAAATCTGGTTTTGTGCGTCGGTGCCAACGGTGATACGCAGTTTGTCGTCAAGACCAGGCTGTTTGAAGTAACGAAGGAGAATGCCCCGTTGTTTCAGGGCTTGTTGCAGAAACTCAGCCCTGCCGTCTGGTGGAGTGGCTAGAACGAAATTGCCATGGGAGGGCAAGACGGTGAAGCCTAAATTTTTCAGATCGGTGCTGAGTTGGGTGCGCGATCGTTTGACTTTCTCGGCACAAGCATTTTTGTAAGACTGGTCGCGCATGGCGGCTGTACCGATGGCGGTCGCAATGGCATCAATGTTATAGCTGTCTTTGACCTTGAAAAGTCCGGTTAACAGCTTGGGATTGGCAAGGGCAAAGCCCATGCGCAGCCCTGCTAGCGAGTAGCCTTTAGAGAGCGTCCGCAGCAAAATCACATTCTCAAACTCTTGCAGCAACGGCAACGCCGACGACTCAGCAAAATCGACATAAGCTTCATCGATCGCTACAATGCCCGCAACCTGTTGCGCCAACGTACGCAAATCCTCTAGTGGCACACAATGCCCAGAGGGACTGTTGGGTGTGGCAATAAACGTGATCGCTCCCTTGGCAGCAACTAATGCCTCAATCGGTAGCTGAAACTCTTCGCCATAAGGCACTTCCACTACATCAGCTGGCTGCATGGCGGCCAACGTGCGATATAACACGTAGGTAGGCATGGGATAGACGACTGAACGATCGGCTCCCTCTGCACAAGCCCGCACCAGCACATTCAGCACATCATCACTGCCATTGCCTACCAACACCCAATCGGCTGGCACCCCCAACACCTCGCTCACCGCTTGACAAAACTCTTTAGCAAACGGATCAGGGTAACGCCGCAGCCATTCACTATCCAACGATCGCAACACCTCCAACGCCTTTGGAGACGGTGGATAAGGATTCTCATTCGTATTCAATTTAATAATATTCGTGCCGGGCTTCGGTTGCTCTCCTGGAATATAGCCCGTCATTGCCTCAATCGCCGGACGAAAATAGCCCATATCCATGATTTCCTCACTCCCCATTCTCCATTCCCGACTCCCCACGCCCCAACTTGAAATTTTGCTTCAACACGTCTAACCGGGAACAGTGCCAGTAGTCAATATGAGAGACGATTAAGCCTTGCTCATTGAGCGTTAACTCACTCCATCCGGGAATATGCAGGCGCGGCTTCCAGGGCAGCGGTGAGGTCATGTTTAAAGTCCAGTCCGATCGAATTTCATTGCCATTTTGCTGGAGGTTATGAAGATCCAATTGCGGCTTGACAAACAACGTATCGATCAATTGGATCATCCGCTTATATCGATCGCAGCCGCGAAATTCATTCAATGGATCTTTAAAGTACACATCGTCTGCGTAAATGCTGTAGGTTTGGTTTTTAGGAAAACGGCGATAGTCTTCTCTAAGAATGTCCAAAATGTCCATAGTTCGTGAGCGCCAGAAACAGATGCCGATGTCACATGAGATCTTGTCAACCTCGATTACAGCCCTACCCGTGGGAGGATTCATTGCCATTCTCTTCAGCCTACCACTGTCAGCGATAGCCAATCCGGCAGAGATCGCTTTGCAACAATGTCAGCAGCGAGTAGCAGAGGACCTACCGGGAACTAGCGGGCAGTTTCAACCCCACCCACAGCAGCCCAACGGCACCGTTGTGATTCACTGGCAGACAACCCCCCATGCAACAGGCTATTGTCGAGTTGACGGTGAAAACGGCACAGTAATTGAGTTTGTCAATCCCTATGCGGTTCCAAGAGGACAGCGCCCCATCGAAACCATGCTGGCATTCCAGACTACAGACTATAGCGTGCGAGTTGTGCGATTAGTTGAGCAACTATACATGAATGTTTACAACCGCAAAACAAATCGCTTGGAACTCGATCGAGGTCTAGTGCGTGTAACTCAAACAGATACAGGAATCCTTTACACCACAGTACTTGGACATCAAACTTATCAAGCGATCGTGTCAGATGTTCCATCTGACGATCGTTATCGACTGGTGATTCTAGCCGGGCACAATTCCATCTATGATGAGGCGGGCGGCTCCCTCTATCCATCTGGCGCGTTGGAGATTGCTCCAGGCGCGGTATCGATTCCTTCACAAAACTAACCCGTTAAGCTTCGCCTATTTATTAACTTTTCGCTCGTGCCTTCCTTGTTCATCCATATCAAAGCTGCAAACTCAATCGAATTTAAATCGAGAGACACCGCTAAATGTGTTACTTGTAGACATATTGCTAGGCTAGAAATTAAACATCAAAATTAGTTTTTTAAAGGACTTTTTGGCACTCAATGCTATGTCAGTCTCCTTTCACACCACTTGATTCCCTACAGGATTGTAACAAGTTATATCAATTTCTTGACTTCTGTAAACAGCAATCAATTGCTGAACAGCATGAGAAAATAGCGAGTATTTCCAGTACGATTGAATCGATCGATCCGCTAGCAGTTTTGTGGCAATTTGGCAAACCTCAGCAGCGACATTTTTATTTTGAAAATCGTGATCAAGAGCGGGCAATTGCGGCGATTGGTGAAGCTCGATCAATCCAAATAGAAGGAACGCGACGATTTGAAACTGCACAGGAATTCATTCAACGCTGCTTAAAACATTTCGTTATTAGTGATGCGTCTAATTTGCCGTGGGCACAGCCTTGTTTCTTTAGCAGTTTTACCTTTTTTGATCAATCTACTGCCTCTAACTCCTATTTTCCAAGTGCGATCGTTTTTCTACCCCAATGGCAAATTGTGCAAGGCAGTGATCGAAGTGCTATTCTTTTACATCAAGTTATTGAGGCTGACACGAATATTGAATTATTAACTGAAAAGATTTGGCGTGATTTTCAATCAATTCAACAGATCAGCTACAGTTTTTTTCATTTTTCAACTCAACTACCCACCCTACTAAACTGGGAAATTGTTGACACTCACGATTTTCAATCCACAGTCGTTGCAGCGTTGAAATCCATTCAACAGCAACAGTTAAATAAGTTAGTTTTAGCTCATGCCATTGATGTTGTTTCGCCGTTGCCCTTTCAATGGGGGCATTCCTTACACAATCTGCGGCAACTTCATCCTGATTGCTATGTGTTCTCGGTTGGCAACGGTCATGGGCAAAGTTTTGTTGGAGCCAGTCCCGAGCGCTTGCTTAGTGTTTGCGATCGAACGTTGATCACCGATGCCCTGGCTGGTTCAGCTCCACGTGGGCGAACCCTTGCCGAAGACACAGAATTGGCCCAGCGGTTACTCAACAATGACAAAGAACGACGCGAACATCAAGTTGTGGTCGATTTTATTCATCAAACCTTGGCCCAATTTGGTTTAAAGCTGCGGTTTACCCATGTTCCTGACCTATTGCAATTGTCCAATATTCAACATCTACACACACCAATTCAAACGGTGCTACCCGTGGGACTGCATCCGCTAGAAATTTTAGCTGCTCTGCATCCCACTCCGGCTGTGGCGGGTTTGCCCAGAGAAATTGCCTGCGAACAAATTCAACAGTATGAACAGTTTGAACGATCGCTCTATGCTGCTCCCATTGGTTGGGTGGATGCTCAAAACAATGCTGAGTTTGTCGTAGGCATTCGATCGGCGTTGCTGGATGGCAATCGAGCTAGACTTTACGCAGGAGCCGGAATTGTTTCCGGTTCTGATCCAGAACGAGAATTTGCGGAAGTGCGGCTCAAGTTGCAAGCGCTGTTACGGGCGTTGGTGTAACTCAATCCGGAGAGATTCCATCCCTAACGCAGGTGTTGAGTCAACTACCTAAACTTGGTTAACCGACCAATCTTTTCCCCCTCATTCCTCAATTCCTTCTCTCACAAGGGGCGAAGGGACATTAAAGCGAAACCCCAGCGCGAAAGCCCCTCTCCGGCTCGGAAAGAGGGATTGGAGTGAGGGCGATTCGAGTGTTGTCAGTCAACCAACTACCCAAACCTTGCCTCAGTTCAAGCAGCCCTTTAGAAAACGTTGTTGTTTCCTGGAAAAAACGGGGAACTCTAGAGAGTGGGGCACTGTTGCGGTCTTAGCCTAATAAAGCTCTAGTTTGACGCATGTACTCAAATCGAAAATCGCAACAATCAACTGATGCAGCTTATGCAGCACCAATGCAGCACTTAGATGAACTCACCGATGAACTCACCGTAAAAGACCCTGCTCCGCTGAAAATTTTGTTGGCGGAAGACAATCTCACCAACCAAAAGCTTGCGATCCGGCAACTGCAATTTTTAGGCTATGAGGCTGATGTAGTCACCGATGGCAAAGCGGCGATCGCCGCCGCAACTCAATCTCACTATGACTTGATCCTAATGGACTGCCAGATGCCCATCTTGAACGGGTTTGAGGCCACAGCCGCCATTCGTAATTGGGAACGGCAGTTGAGTCGCTCTGTCCAAATAATCGTGGTAGCAATGACAGCTAGCGATCTACATCAAGATCGAGAACGGGCGATTGCCGCAGGCATGGATGATTTTTTAATAAAACCTGTGCACAAAGAAATCTTGGCAGCCTTGTTGACTCACTGGCAACAGAGGCTAGCAATGAACCAGCGAGCGGCTCAACCTATGCGGCGGATTTTGGGACATCCCCCGACATCTGTACTCCAACGCTTGCCTGTTCTCTTAGATTTAGAACACCTGCATCGGTTGTCGGATGACAAACCAGAGTTTGAATTAGAACTGTTGCAAATTTTTCTGCAAGACAGCCGCCGTCAGTTAGAGATTTTGAAACAGGCTGTTTACCGACAAAACACCCCGCAAATTTATCAGAGTGTCCATCACATTCGCGGAGCTAGTGCCAACGTTGGAGCAAGAGCCATGCAATTTGTGGCTGAGCGGTTAGAAGCCTATGTGCAGCAATCAATGCCAGTACTCAACTTCTCACCAACCGATCGATCGCTAGACACCATCTCTCTGAAAATTGCCATGATGCAAGAACTTACGGCCAAGCTAGATTTTTCGCTAGCGCAGATTCAACTCGCTGTCGATCAGATGCGTGTGTTAGATCAATCGCAACCATCTGGGCATTGCTCACTAGACCTATGAACCGATCGGCTTGCTTCATACGTTGATTTGGCAGCCATCCAATTCAGCTTATTTGCCGGATGTGTAGTGCTTGGTAATTATTAGACAATTGCGCTGGTTAATGCGAGTGTAGCTGACTTGATCAGCGATTTTACCAATGATTTTGATGCCGCGTCCATGTTCGGCGGTTTGATCCATGTGAGGATTTCGCAAAGATTCAGCAATATTAAACCCAGAGCCAGAATCCCAGATTTTTAATTCAATGGACTGATCGGTTATGAAAATCTCGACCTCGATCGGGGTTTCGGGGGCTTTGCTGGCATGGGCATGACGAACCGCATTGGTAAACCCTTCTGCTAGGGCAATTTGACATTCAAGCCAAACAGTATGGGGCAACGGAACCTGGTCAAATTGCTTAAACCAATCCAAAACATCAGCGACGGAGTTGAGATCGGTGTTAAACTGAATGCTTTCCTGGTATACAGGCGTTGTTGAGTTCATCCGCACGGGAGGTAACGTTAGTAGAGTAACTGATTGGGATGGCTGTTTTTTTCAGATATGGAAACCAGTTATTCAGCAAGACCTAAAATCAGTTAGGTTGTTAGGTAGCGGTTCTCAGGGTTCGCATGAACGAAGCTACAATCACGCATACGGTCACATAACAAATACACCCCTACCCTCATCTTCTCCTTAAGACAACTGAGCTTTTAAATCGACTGTTGTCTTTCAAGCCCGAGCGCTACAAACTAGCACCAACTGATAGAGCTATCGCTCGATCGAGCAGGGCAATTTTAAAAAATAGATATAAAACACGGGTTAAGCCAATCACGAGCCATCAATGGAAAGTGCGTTAACAGCCAAAATTTTAGTAATTGATGATGACCCTGGAATTCGATTAGTAATTCAAAAAATTCTACAAAAGCAAGGATATGATGTCATTCTAGCGAGCGACGGGCAGCAAGGTATTGATTTAGCAACACAAATTCAACCAGCCCTGATTATCTGTGATTGGATTATGCCGGTGTTAGATGGGTTAGAAGTATGTCGCCGGGTACGAGCTAATCCTGCCTTAGCTACAACGTATTTTATTTTACTAACATCTCGGGGTGAAGTATCCGATCGGGTCACTGGCTTAAACACTGGGGCAGATGATTTTTTGTCAAAGCCTGTCGAAATCAGTGAATTGCAGGCCAGGGTACGGGCTGCCCTGCGCCTACACCAACTCAGTCAAGATTTGCAGACTCAGAAACAACTGCTCGAAGCAGAATTGGCGGAAGCGGCTACCTACGTTCGATCGCTATTGCCACCACCGCTGCTGGGTACTGTCAATATTGACGCGCGCTTTATTCCTTGTCGGCAATTAGGCGGCGATTGCTTTGACTATTTCTGGCTTGATCCCGATTATTTGGCCATCTACCTCTTAGATGTATCTGGGCATGGATTGGGATCGGCGTTGCCCTCCAGCTTGGTGCTGAATTTATTGCGATCGCACGTATTGCCAGCCGTTAATTTCTATCAGCCGCATGACGTACTGCATGGGCTGAATGAGGCCTTCCAGATGAACCTTCAGAACCAGAAGTATTTCACCATTTGGTATGGCGTATATAACCAAGCCAAACGGCAATTAACCTATGCCAGCGCCGGCCATCCACCTGCCATCTTAATTGCACCAACCGAGACCGGATCGCCAGCGGTGCATCGGTTAGCCACCCCCAGTGTTCCCATTGGAATCTTGCCTGAAGTGTCCTACAACAGCGATCGCCAAACGATTCCACCTAACAGTACGCTTTACATCTTTAGCGATGGCATCTACGAAGCTGGGCAACTCGCTACTCCGTCTAAATGGAATCTAGATGCGTTTGTTGAGTTGCTTGTTCAGCTAAATGCCAGCGCTAACCTAGACTCCATCTTAGAGCAGGTACAGCAATCGAGTGGGGTAGAAACGTTTGATGACGATCTGTCTCTGTTGAAAGTCAACTTCAGTTAAATGAAGCTGGCGACCTCCCAACTGGCATCACACTGGATTTAAGGATTGTTCAAACGTCTCGCGATCGGCAAAGATGTCAAACACTTGCATCATATTCGTCAATTCAAACAACAGTCTGACTTGATCATTGAGAGAACAGATACAAAGTTGACCACCAACTGACTGAATCGCCTTGAGCGCAATGACAAGACCAGCCAAGCCAGAACTGTCCATAAACGAAACATCCTTCAAATCGATCAAAATTTCCTTGACGCCAGTAGAGACTAGCTCGTCTACTTGAGTGCGAAGCTCACTCGCCTGTGTAACGTTGAGAATTCCGCTTGGCTCGATGACTTTAAAGTTCAGCAGCATCATTGCAAGTGCGTTAAGTAGCTTTTATGACGAAGTACCGCTAAACACTATAACTTCTAAACCCTCAGACGCTGGCAAATTCCGATAGGCAATAACGCTTTTTAAAAATTGATTAATAAAGATTTGAAACAAACTTATGAAATTTGTCCTGAATGGGAATTTTGAAATTGTCGTCCGTTAAACGGACAGCCAAAAATAGATTCGTATGATCAGTTTAGGGGCAGTGGCTTGGGATGTATTCCAGTTTTGCAAATTTACCCTCATCTCCAACTCCTGCGCTTGATGCGGGAGCAGAGCTAGCTTAACGTTTCTCTCTTTCAGAGCGAGGAACGTTGAGTCAGGGCTACACAAACCTGGAATGCACTCGCGGCATGGGAATGGCTGCGATAGATACCAGCAACTCTAAACTTCTTGAGGGCCGGTTTGGGCTGTAAATAGCAAGATGCGACTGTTCACCGTTGATATGCTCACTCTTAAAAATATCTGCGTCTACAACCGCAAGCCTTGCGTATTGAATAATCGGGTTATCCGATCGCCTATATCGACGCATCTTCTCCGTACCTTTTCCCCAATCTTTGATTTTTTCCGCCTTTTGTTCTTCACGTAACCCGACGCGAGTAGACACCCGAATGGCGAGTGGACTTTCTTCTAGGCAACGCTTAATTCAGACCTCGCTCGTTAAAACTCCCGCCAATCGCGACATTCTGCTGTGGCGATCGCTGTTTATCATGCTAGGAATTACGAGCTTGATGGGAGTCTGTTTGTTTCGCTTGATCCAACTCCAATTAATTGACGGACAGCAGCACCAGCAACAAGCAGAATTAAATCGGATTCGTCCGGTTCCGTTACCAGCCGATCGAGGCAACATCATTGATCGGGACGGAGCATTGCTAGCTTCCAATCAGCTGGCCCGTGGGGTTTATCTGTGGCCGCGTCAACAATCGCCGCAGCAGTGGAAGGGGACGGCGGCTCGATTAAGCCGCATTTTGGGCATTCCTGCTGAAGAGATTCTCGCTCGCCTAGAGCAAACTGGCTATCACTCGCCCTTACCCGTGCCTGTTGCCCAAACCATCACACCTGATGCCTTTGTAGCTTTGGCCGAGCAAGCGGTTCACTTTCCAGGCGTGGAAGTGTTAGCAGGTTCAACCCGCTTCTATCCGTACAATCACCTAGCGGCCCATGCGATCGGTTATATCGGAGAAGCAACAGCGGCCGATCTGGCAGCCAATCCTGATTATCCCTTTGGCATGATTGTCGGGCAAATGGGCATTGAACGGTTGGTCAATGCAGAGCTAGAAGGCAACTGGGGCAAACGTTTGATTGAGGTAGATGCCAGAGGTCAAGAAGTACGCTTGCTGGGGGTTGAACCCCCAATTAGTGGCTCTACGGTACAACTGACCCTTGATTTAGAGATGCAGCAGGCGGCTGAGAAAGCACTGAATGGCAGACGTGGAGCGGTGGTTGCGTTAAATGTCCACACCGGAGCCATTTTAACCCTAGCCAGTTCGCCGTCGTTTAATCCTAATATGTTCACTCGTCGCGTCTCCGAAACCGACTGGCAGCGGCTACAGCAAGGAGATCAACCATTTCTCAATCGCGCCTTGCAGACCTATCCACCCGGCAGTACCTTCAAGATCGTTACCTCGGCTGCTGCGATCGAGTCTGGCAAGCTCGGCCCTGATTCGATTTTGTCAACCTCTGCCTTTATTACGCTGGGCAATCATCAGTTCTGGGAACATAGTAGGCAGGGCTATGGTGCGATTGGCTTTCGCGAAGCTTTGGCCTACAGCAGCAATACTTTCTTCTACCAAGCGGGGCTAATGGTCGGACCAGAAACGATTTCTGAGTGGGGTAAACGGCTAGGGATTGGTTCAACTCGCTTGGGGCTAGAGGGCGAAAATTCAGGGATGATTCCGACGCCTGATCAGAAAGAAAGCCTGTATGGTGAACCCTGGTATGGCGGCGACACCGTGAGTACGGCAATTGGACAGGGCTTGGTGCAGGCTTCTCCGTTGGAATTGGCGGTAATGGTAGCAGCGATCGCGAATGGAGGGAATCGGGTGCAGCCCCACTTACTTGCCAGCCAAACCAACACGTCCGCAACCCAAAAACAGCCTACGGGACTATCGGATGCCACGATTCAAGCGATTCGATCGGGCTTAGTGGCGGCCGTGCAGCAAGGAACCGCACAGCGGTTGAACGATGGCTCGATTCCCTTGACCGCGGGTAAAACTGGAACCTCGGAAGTGATTGGACAACAGCCCCATGCCTTGTATGTGGGCTATGGCCCAGTGAGTGATCCTCAAATTGCGATCGCGGTTATCGTTGAAAATGGCGGTTATGGTGGCGTGACGGCAATTCCGGTTGCCCATGAGGTGTATAAAAAGTACTTTCAGCAGGCCAAGAAAAATTGAGTTTCTAGATGAACGATACAATCGGGGCCACCTCACTCAAATCGGTTTACTGTGTACTTAAACAGTGAGGGCTATGACGAGACCCCTCCCAACCTCCCCTTAGTAAGGGAAGGTGCCGCAAGCGATAGGGTGATCTAAATGTGAATACTTATTTAAATCAAATTAAATCAAAGTTACCCGATCGAAGTGCCAAAGCTCCATCTCATCTCATTAGAGAGACCGATCGCTCGCACTCTTGTCATGGCTACCAGCGGGTAACAGTCCAGCAGCAATCGGAATCATTAATCGGCTCAGAACTCGTCCGTCTTCCAGCTTGTACAGATCAAATTCGCCACCTAAGGTTTGCATGAGCCGCTGACAGATGACGAAATGCAGCCCAGGTGGTTGATCAAGCGTGGAAGGCATGAGCCAATCGCTGGAGCGTCCCAACTGTAATTCATCTACCAAGCGTTGCTCGATTGCGCCGCCATCTGTCACTGAAAGCTCTAGCCAACGAGCGTCTACCTGCCGACACCAAATGTCGAGCCGCCCGCCAGAGGGCGATCGATGACACGCGGACATCAATAGCTCATGCAGCACCAATTCAATTTTAGGAATATCTCCGCCAACACTGAGATTGGCGTCACTGTGCACCTGTGACCACAGATGTCGTTGTTTGATTAAGGTATCGACTCGTTCTAGCGATCGTTTTAGCAAACTGGCCAACGGCATAGTTTCGTACTCACTCTGAAACGCCCACGGCTCATGCTTGAGAACCGGGGTAAGGGTTGTCAGCAGGCTACCAAAGTGACGCAAAATCTGCTGGAACTGCATACTGACCAGCCCGTCCTTTTGCTGGCTCAATTCATTCAAGCGCCGAACGCCCATCCCCATAACCCGATAGAGTTCCTCCATTCGTCGCTGTTTATACCAATTCAGTTGTTCCAGATCCTCTCGCCGAGCTAACAACTTTTCCGTTAGTAGCAAATAGCGCCGACACCAAGCTAATTGGCTTGTTAAGGTCCCAAACGCGGTCAGTTGATGCTCTGTCCAGACACGATCGCGGCGATCGCCAATCAATATAATGGCAATGACTTCATGCTCAGGATCTGTACGCAACGCCATCACCAACACTTGACCAATTTCCGGGCTATTCAACCATTGCCGTGTTTCGGGGGGGATTTCTTCGATTGGCACAGTCAGCAATCCATCAGACTGTAAAGCCCACTGTACCAGTAAGTCAGTATAAATCGAAATAGGGATATCCGTGAGGATACTGAACGATGAGTTGCTGATGATTGGAGCCGTGATTTTAGCCATGGCACGACCCGGTTGCCAGGTAATGAGTGCGGCTAGGGGGGCTTGCAACAGTTGCGCGATCTGCTGCATGGCGGCTCGTTCCAAGCTATCAAGCTGGTGCATTTGCTGCATCCTCGCTAGTCCCCACTGAATCGCCTGACAGGTTTTGTGCAGATGATCAGTTTGGCGTTGTAGATGCAGTTGATGTAGGAGCAGTCCCAGTTGTTGACTCACGACCTGTAGCAGTTCACGTTCTACCCGATTCCAACTGCGGGGGGTGTCCTGCGCCGCGATAATGATGCCTTCCGGCGATTTGCCGATCGCCGTACTGCATACCATCAGCGATCGAACATTGGCATGGAGAAAGTCCGATCGCCATGTCATCAGCTTCAGATCTTCTTCCAGATTTTCAATACCAATCGCCTCAGTACTCTGTTCTAACATTTGCCAATCCACAGAATTGAGGGGAGCGAAGGGAGAAGAGAGTGGGCGACGGTTCGCTCCCTGACGTTGATAGCAAATCTCGAAGGTACTTTGACTTTTGTTGTAGAGCAGTACCAAAAACCGGCTGATTTGCAACCGGCGAAAAAGCTGATCTGCACAGCGGTTCATGGCGGCTTGCCAATCATCTTCGCTGTAGAGCGCGCGGGAAATTTCAGAGGTGAGGGACTGATCCAGCTTAACTTGCTGAATCGTTTCTTCCATTTCCTCCAGCGGTGTGGTGAGGGCAATCAGTTGGGCTGCGCCGCGCAGGTAATGTTTCTCTTCCTCCGTCCAAATCCGGGGTTCTAATCCTTCAACCGTTAAAAAACCGTGTAGTTCTCCTTGAAACAAAATAGGAGCCGCAATCAGCGATCGGGCTTGAATTTGCTGCATCAAGCGCCCAGTCATCTCAGTTTTCAGGGAACTATGAGCCTCACCGATCGATACTAACTGATCCGCCATCAGTGCTTGGTATAACCCGCTGATTTCCTGCACAGGAATGCCCACCTCTGGCACAGTGCGGCTTGTCCCAGTTTGGCTTTTATCGCGATCGCCCAACCGTCGCCAGAAGTAACGGTGTTGCGGTTCATACCAGTAAACATTCGTGCGATTGGGTTGGATGAAGCGATGGGTTTCTTCAATGATAGATTCGAGTCGTTTCTTGAGAGTGGGCAACGATCGCAGTTTGGTCAACAAATTTAACAGCGGTTCAGCAGGACGTTTGGTTTGCTGGCGCTGCTGTTCTATTTCTAGTTGGTAAAAGGCTTCGGCCAAGCCGCCCAGAACCAGTGATAGTCGCACTTTCTCTTCAGAATGCGGTGATGTACCCCATAGGGCTGATCCCAGCATTACCACACCGAAGCAACGATCCTTGTGGCGAATCGGAAAAATGATTGTGCCTTGAATATGGAACTTTTGAGCAGCCTTACACCAGTCTCCGGCTCTGGGTTCTTCGCGCAAATCTGGAACGCCGATCGGTCGCTGTTGAATCACCACTTGTTCGAGCAGATCCCCTGGATTAAGAGAAATGCGCTGCTTCAGGAACGAGACATCACCCGTTGGAGTCACACCGCCTTTGCCAAAAATACGATGTCCAACGCGATCGTATAGCCCCAGCCACACTAAACCATAGGCAAACTCGGCTTGAAGATACTTGAGCGTGATGGCAATTAATCCATCTGCTTGATCCTCTTCTCGCAATGCCTGAAGAGCGCGTCCCAGGGCAACTAATTGTCGTTCGTAGCTCGACGGCTCTTGCTGCAAGCCCATGCCAGTTCCATTCCTGCATCATCCGCAGAATCCTGGGTTTAGAATGCCCCTAAAAGGTAAGTCCTCTTGCACAGGTTCTAGATTTCCTCTACCTATTCACCAGACAACGGTTGGAATCTCCCACCCTCACCCTAAACCCTCTTCCACAGGGCGAGGGACTGCCGATCCGGTTCCCCTTCTGCGATTGACGAGAGCGGGGGGTGGAGGATGAGTTTGGTTTGGAAAGCAAGATTCAGATGCAAGATCAACGATTGCCAGGCTAATATGTCCGTCGATTCATGAGTAGCATTTTGCCAAGGACAATTGTTTCACCCAGTAATTTTGATTTGGCTTAGAACAGTTGGCTACGGCTAGACTTGTTCTCGATCGCTTGGCTGCTCTTGAAATTGAGCCAACGATCGAAAATTGAAATCTAAAATCTGTTGGTAATACTGCGATCGTTGTTGATTGTGTAGCTCGTGCCAGCGTAACCCAATTAACGTTGTCATCGATAGCATGTATGCAGGTTCCTCTAGCTGCGTGAAAATGAAACCGTTCACGACAATGGTTAAGATGATAAACCGAGATAGATCATCTAAACAGAATCGCTGCCAAGCAACGTAGAGAATGCCTAAATAGCCCACAATTCCTAGCAGACCGAGATCGCCCCAAATTCCAGCAAATCCCCATAGAGGAGAGAAAAAACTAGAATCTAGGTAATGTCCTCGCCATGTACTCCAAATCGCATCTCCATAGGGACGGGACGTTGCGCCTAGCGGATTCAGCAAATAACCATAGTCCCTAATCATCCAGCCACCCAACCGCCCAATGGTATGCCCTGGGCCCAAACCCAAAAACCAGTTAAGCGATGAGGTGTAGAAGGTAGGAAGAATTCGGAAGGGACCTAATTTGAGAACGGTAGCATCTCCTTCGGGTGTATAGATTTCTGGTCGAATCCACCCTGCAAATGCGCTGGCGATCGGATGATCGACATTAAAGATAAACCAGAAAATCGCATAGAAAACGAGCGCAGCTAGAATGACATATTGCAGGGTTTTTAAGGGATCTTTAACTCGTGACAAGATCAAAAGAACCCATGCTCCTAAGAAAACCATCAATACCTGTTTCGCATCAGCTAGAAGCATTTGCCAAAACGTAGCAGCAAACACAGCTACGCGAATCCATATTGGCACGGATTTAGCGCTGACAAAGTAATACAAACCAAATGCCATGGACACAAACGAACCTACCACGTGCCCACCATTAGAGAGAAAGAAAACGCCTTGAACACCGTCTTCATCGGTTAAGTCACCGCGTGACAATTGTCCTATTCCAATGAGATAGTCTTGGGCGAATGCCAGTCCTACATGAAGAGCGATGAATCCCAAAATCCAGTTTTTGAATCGATCTAAACTTTTAGGAGAAGGCGCAATACTCACAATCGCGGCCAGGAACACATACGCTTCTGCTAGCAAGAGAAAATTCATCGCAACATTGATGAATCCTGCATTATTTAAGAGAGCGCTAGCCAACATGATGGCGAAGAAAAACACCAAACTGGCAATTAGTGCCTGGACACTAGCAATTTGTTTTTTATCTCGAACACGGGTTTGTAGGAGAACAATGCCAGATGCAATGGGAACGACACCAAAGTGCAAAAAATTAATAATGGAGGGAACCCCCATAGACTCAAGAATGCGAGGGAAGAACGCTGTCGCAAACGCAATTAATAGCAAAATCGAGTTTGCAATTTGTCCCCTTTCCCGTTTGCTAGCTTGTGTTTCTACCATTATTGATTGTTCTGTTGACTAATCTCAGAAGTTTCTCTCAAATTGGTCTACCTGGCGATATTGTTTGTCGCTTATGAGCGATCGTGTAAATGTTAATTAGTTCCTGGTAGTTTCTCTCGACTGTGTATTTTGCCTCAAACTCGGCTCGCGCTGCTTGGCGCATGTGGGCCAAGGTTGCTGGATTCTCTAACAACCATTTCACCTGCTTGCTGAGATCATCCGGATCACCAGGGCAAAAATGTAACCCAGTGCGCCCGTTATCCACTAACTCTGCGATCGCTCCAATATTAGCGGCAATAACGGGGGTTCCTTTGGCAAAGGCTTCGACGGCAACCCGCCCAAAGGTTTCATACCATTTAGAGGGAAAGATCAGACAAGTTGCCTCGCCCATCAACCTATAAACCTCTGCCAGAGGTTTACGTCCCAACCATTCCACCTTTGGTAAGCGCTGTGTTGCTTCAATCACGCGATCGGACAGCGGTCCATCTCCGACAATCTTGAGCGGTATTCGATCGCCCAACAGGGTCCATGCGTCCAGTAATGTGTCTAGGCCCTTTTCGACCGAAAGCCGACCTACATACAGCGCATAGCCGCCGCTGCCCTGTCCTAAACCTGGATCAGGGTGAATAAAGTGAGGCTTAACGACAATTTTTTCAGCCGGCAATCCCCCTTCAATAAATTTCTGTCGAGCAAACTCCGTCAACGCTACATAAAGATCAACCGTTTTCGTCCAGGTTCGCATGAACCGATGTACGGTCAGCAATGTGGCTACACCAGCCGATGCCACCTTGTTCTCTCGATAGCAACCGTGCTGCACACCTGGATATGGAATAACTTTTCCCAAACAATCTTCACACACCTGCCCTCCCCGAAAAAACAAGGCATTGGGGCACAGCAGTCGATAATTATGCAGCGTTTGTACGATCGGCACGCCTTCCGCCTTAGCGGCATAGTAGATTGATGGAGAAATCAGCGGAAAGAAATTCTGTACATGCATGACATCAAAGGATGCGGCGGCTAATGTCCGCCGAACAGCTTGGTAGGCGTCCTGTGACCAAACGGTTTTAGCTGCCAGTTGAACTCTGCCGAAGTGAGCCAGGCGATCGTTGGTCTCTTCATAGACTTCAACCTTGTGTCCCCTTTCACGAAGCAGCGCTACTTCTGCTTCATAACATTCGTCTTCGCCGCCGCGAATTTTGTATTCATTGTGAACTGCAAGAACATGCATCGGTCTCTGCCTTTTTTGCTTTTAGGCTTGAATGATATGAATAGAACGGTGAATTAGAAAATGTATTGAATAAACTCGTCAGTGACTAATTGAGAGGAAAATTCTTGTTCCATGAATTGCCGACTGTTGCGTTTCATGGATTCAATTAGCGGTTTGTTTTGAACCAACTCACTTAATTGCTGTAAAAGCTCAGTTTGTGAATTAGAGATATAACCATTCACTCCATTTCGGATTACCTCCGGCGCACCAAGTGCATTCTTTGTCGTTAGAATTGCTAGCCCCGCACAAGCTGCTTCACCTAGGACGATCGGATAGGCATCACACTTTGTAGGTAACACGAAAATATCATGACTTTTGAATAGTTGGCGATGGGCAGATTGTCCAAAATTAATATCGGTCTTAATGTCAACTTTTGGATGATCGACCGCTAGCGTTTTAGTCACCAATGTTAAGTGTAAATTAGGATTATTTTGCTCTAGAAACCATTGCAGCAGCACATCTCCTCCCTTCCGGTACATGTCTCCACCGACAAAGAGAATTCGTATCTGTTGATCTTGGCGATCGGGGCTGGGTTCAAAAATATCCAAATCAAAAGAAAATGGTAATCTTCCCTTTCGAAGTTTATTTTTTGGAACGCTATAGTCTTTCGCAATTTCCTCTACCACAGCGTCTGTTAACCCGATGATGCTTTTCTGTTTATTTAAAACTTTTTTGTGTATCCAGGTTAGCCATGGTGGAGAAGGCAGAAAATTCCAAATAGGTTCATAAAGCTTTCGTGTCCAATCGGTGACAATAAAACTACTATTTGGTTTGACGACCGGATAGGCAAAGAGGGCAGGACTGATCCCCTGAAACAGAATTTTTCGACCTTCTGATTGAGCTTTTCGTACTTCTCTCCACAGTTCGTAGGACTTCAGAATCCGTCTTCGTAAAAGATCCTGACTTTTTGAATGTTGATCGCGCCGAATGAGGAAGCGATATACTTTTAGATCAATTTGTTTATCAAATACTTGAATCAATCGGGTTTCAAGGGTTGTACTGCCGAAATCAATTGGAAAGGTGACTAGAAGGAGTTTGTGATTCATAGAAGTTATTCATGATAGAAGGTACACACGGTATTTTTGAACTGATTGAGCGCATAGCCTTTTAATGAGCTATGTTTGAGACGGTATCGTGAATGCTGCAAACTCTCTTGAACCTGATCGGGCGGTTTTAGGATTGCACCAAGCTGGCATAAAGCTGAGACAATTCCTTGCCCCTAGCCTGCCAACTATGCTGTGCTTGAACCAGCATTTTTCCTGCTTGCCCCATATTCGATCGCAAATCCGAATCAGTTGCTAACTGCACCATTGCGGCGGCCATATCGGTGACGGCTTGTTCCGGAGACTGGGCCGCAACCTTAAAGCCAGTTTCTTTGGTGACTTGCACCCCCGGACCACCTAAGTTCAGGCAAATCACAGGGCGTCCAGCGGCCATTGCTTCTAAACAGACCCAACCGCCCGAATCGTGTAGACTGGGATGCACCAACACATGAGATTGGGATAGCTTTTCCAGGGTTTGTTCGCGGGGTAGCCTGCCCCAAAACGTTACCTGATGCGCAATGCCTAGCTCCTGGGCTAGTGCCTGAAGCCGATCGCGCTCTGGGCCTTCTCCACAAATCCAATATTCAGCATCAGGCAATTTTGCACCTGCAAAGGCGCGAATTCCCAAGTGGAATCCTTTCCAATGCAACAATCGTCCCATGCTAATAAATCGTATTGGAGCAGCCTCCGGCTGCTGACATTGCGACAAACGAGCCACTTCTTCAGCTGGTAGCCCAGATTCGGTGAAAATTTCTACCTCGTTAGCTCCCATTCGATAAAGCCGTTGCGCAGTGTCTTCGGTTGTGGCCCGAATGACGGTACTGCGTTTAACTGTCAGTCGCGTAAACGGATCAAGTTCTCCGATGCCACGGGTAAGTGCACGCGCCGTTTCATAGACCTTGGCACGTAGGCTAAAATCCTTCCAGAAGGTTTTGGGGGCTGTTTCTCCACCACCAACCGGGCCCCAAACCAACGGCACAGGCAACAATGATAAGAAGCAGGGAGTTGAATACTTCACAAAGGTGACGTGGTGAATTAAGTCAAAGCCAATTTCCCGGTGTAGCCGTTGCGCCACAAAATAGGCTTGAATTTGCCACAGATAGTAGTGAATTTGCATTGCGCCTGACTGCCCCAAGCGCATACTGTCTTGCCAGAAAGGTAAGGTGAAGTAAACAAAGTGAAGATTGGGGACAGGGTTTTGCGCTAGTTCGGCTTCGATCGCCCGCCTGCTTTCGTCGGGTCGGGTCAAAACCCAAACGTCATGGTATTTGGCTACCTCGCGGGCGACGTTCCAACCGACTCCAGGCTCAGAACCTCGACCCGGTTCACAAGAATAAGCAGAGATCAAAATTTTCATCGCTAGTGTACTCAGGTGAGAGAGGATTTGAAAGAACAAAAAGAACAAATAGTGGAACGCGATCGGCTGAAAATCGGAGTTGGATAACGTCACCAGTTCATATCTTGTTCATAACCAAGTTCAATTAGTACATCCCCAGCAACGCGCTTAAAGGCTTCTTTGTGTTGCGGATTAAACTTCGCTCTCCAACCGCCTCTGCGTCCCTGTCCTCCTTTGACAAAGGTATGAGATTCTGCTGGATTCATCATGTGTGACGAGAACCGCTTGTCAATTTGCTGTGGCGTTAAGTTCAACTCCAAAAAATTCGCAATTTTTTCAATCGTTTGCAGGCGAATTTCCTCGCTGCTTTCTCCCCGCTCACCAACCAAATCCTCAAATTTGACGGCTAGCGCTGTTGGCTCATAAATCCACCCCTTCCAGCGAGCAAAGTCCTGACCAATATCCGGTTGAGAGACATTGGAACCAAAAGGTGAACCCACAGGAACACCCAAAATAGAACTCATGAGATGATCATCAAAATCCTTTTGCTGTTTATAAACCTTGTGTAGGAAAATTCGTTCTTCCTTCATCACCCAGCGTGCGTGGGATACAGCAACATCGCGCAAATCCCGATAAATAAATAGGATCTTGGAATCGAACTCTTTGAGAATGTTAAGAATTACATTGCAATGCATTAAGTGCGATCGAACAATGGCATGATTAGGAGCAGAACCAATCTTCCAGCGAATATGAGCAGGGGTGTTCATAATTCCACACAGAGCTTGAACGGAAACGATATCATTCCATTTGACAAGCCCTGGCATAGAATAAAGAATCTGATAGAGTAAATGAGTGCCACTCTTTGGATAAGAATTGCAGATTACCAAGGATTTAGAAGAAGTTGGTTGACGCATCCTTTCTTTGAGGTATCTCGTCAAGAAAACGAGGTCTCGCATGTGCAGACGTGCAATGTCATATGCTTGATAACTCAACAGATTCGAGCCTCCTACTTCAGATGCAAACTAACAAGCTGTCCAATTGGGTTCTAATCTAATGGCCTTGTTCTAGAAGCGTTTCGTAGACTTCGGCAATTCGTTCTCCTGTTTTCCTCCAAGTAAATTGCTTTGCTCTTTCTATTCCTTTCTCCTTGAGACAATTACAACAGGACAAATCGGTTTGTAGTTGGTAAACCGCCTTAGCGATCGACTCCACATCGGTAGGGTGGACTAGATATCCGGCCTCGCCGACGACTTCGGGCAATGAGGTAACATTCGATGCAATTACCGGAGTGCCGCAAGCCATCGCTTCTAGCACGGTCAAACCAAACCCCTCCGAAAGAGACGGAGCCACCAGCACATCGGCTGCATTATATAACTGCACCAAAGCGCGATCGTCCGGTTCCCCCACATACGAAACACAGTCTTGAAGTTGATGAGCTTGAATAAACTGCTGTTGTTCGGTATTAAAGTCGGTGCCTGCCTTCCAAAAGTGAATAGGCAGTCCTCGACTTTTGAGCAGCGCCACAACCTCTAAAATCGTAGAAACATTTTTGCGAATGTGATTCGATCCCACATTCAATAGGCAGAAAGTGTCCGCTGCTATACCCTGCTGCTGGCGGAATGCCCTGATCTCGTCGGTTGGCAGCACCCGAAATTTCTCGTCTACTGCATTGGGAATCACCGTAATTCGCGATCGATCGAGACCTAACCATTGCACGACCTCATCAGCTGTATAGGACGAAACCGAAACAACATGACTGGCTTTGTGCATTCCCCAAATCGCGTATTTCCAAATGGACATACTGAGCCAGGGATACTGTGCTCGTCCCTTATACGTTTCTGGTTGGGTCAGGTTGATAATGTCATGACAGGTAACGATCGTCGGTTGCCTCTGTTTTTGCAGCCAATAGGCAAGATGTCCGTCGCTGTGGTCAATGATGTGAAACACATCCACTGGCTGCTGCATAAGTACCCGAGGAAAGTGCCAATAGCGCTCGTAGTATCGTTGTACCTGATTAACAAATTTAATGGTGCCAGTAAAGCGTTGAGGGGCTAGTTCCACAATTTCCCAATTGGGACGAGCCGCCTTCAATCCACTGACAATGCCATCGGCATAGACATCCATGCTGAATGATTCGGTTCGGGTTCGACGGATAATGGCAACACGCATGATTGATAAGCGGCTCGTAGCGGTAAAAGATAGATCACGATTGTAATTTAGACATTCGCAAAATCTGGGTTTGGTTCTGCAACCCTGTTCTTTGCATGACGAATGCGGTTGATCACCTGTAAGAAGGCATTCAACTCGGTGTTCAAATCTTGTCCAGCAAACACTTCTTGCGATCGTTCACTATAAAGACGGCGAGTTTCAGCATCGGTCAGTGACAAAATTGCCTGCACCAGTGCATCCACCTGCCCGTATGGATAAACCAGTCCGTTATAACGATGTTGCACCGTGTCGCTGTAGCCCCAATTGCCGCAGCGATCGCTGAGAATGGGAGGACATCCCACAGCCATTGCTTCTGAAACCACCAGTGGATGCGGATCAAACTGAGAAGTCGAAATAAAAGCATCCATAGCGGCATAGTAGAGTGGCAATTGGCTTTGATTGACAAATCCAATGTTCAACACCTCGCCATTGAGTTCTGCCAACCGTTGATCGATCGCCGCTTGCAACTCGCCGCCGCCAATCATGATCCCTCGTACTCGTGAATCAACTCGATGAGCTTTCGTGATTGCTTCAATGAACTCAAACGGATTTTTCCGAGCAATATACTTACCAACAAAACAATAAAGAATTGTGTCGTTGTTCCAGCTTAATTCTCGACGAATACGTTGAATCTCGTCCTGTCCCTGCGCAATCGTTTGTTCATAGCGCTCGCGATCGACAGGATAGCAGCCTCGCACCATTTTGGCATCTGAAACACCATAGTGTCGTAGGTAAATCGCATTGTGATCGCCGCTAGAAATCCAATGATCCGCCAAGCTGTACATCAGCGGATAGAGCGTTGCCAGTGCAATCTGGCGCGCTCGACTATAGTGGTCATCACTAATAATTGTGGCATCATTTTGCATAATAATTGGAATACCACGTAACTTACACAACAACACGGTCAGTCGATAGGAAAGCGTATAGAAACTGGGCAAAAACACCGCATCAAAATTTGTAGGTTTGAGGCGAGCAAATAACCCTGGGTGAAATAGATTTTTGCTGATTTTTGATGCCACCTGTCCTGTTATAGTTTTGAGATATTCGTACTCATACCCGCTAGTGAGATCCACATCCCAAGGTTGCGAACTACCTAGATGACGATCGCCGCTTGTCTGATTCTCATTACAAAGATAGAGGGCTGTCACTGATATACCAGGCTGTTGATTCAGCTTACGCCACAAAGGTGCATGATGCTGTGTCGGATGGGTGAATACAATGCCTAAACGAAACGTATTTGACATAGGAAGTCACTGTAATTTAGTCAAGGTTAATGATAAGTGTCCCCAAACATTCACCCTGTTGCGCTGCGAATTTGCAATCCATTTATTTGCTGGAATGATGCACTAAACTTGAGTATTTTGTACCTGTGGAATCAAAAATTCATCTCTTTATTTCTTGTGTGCTCTATTTAGTAGGTTTAATTGTTCCTACTGGTGTATTTCTATGGGGATCAGTAATTTGTATTAGTGGGAAAATATTTGCGTTGCCGTTCAGAATTTAGCACCTCCTGCCACCGTTCGAGCAATCGTTCGGCAATGCGCTCATGCGTATAAAGTTGATGCACTCTTTTAATGCCATAGTGCTCAAGTTGCTTGCGCCAATGAGGGTCACGGCTCATCCGCTCTAAGATTGCTGCAAGTGCCTCTGCGTTGCCCTCTGGAAATACCACATCCGATCGCCCAATCACATTTGGAATTTCACCTGAATTTGAACCAACCACTGGAACACCCATAGCCATGGCTTCAATCAGCACGTGACCAAATTGTTCTTTCCAGGTAGCGATCGTTCGAGATGGCAAAACTAATACATCAAACTGTCGCAAGATAGCAGGCACTTTGTCGTGGGAAACGGCCTTCTGCCAACTCACTCGATCATCCACTTGCTGCCGAACGGCTTCTTGTTTAAGGTCTGCTTCCGATGACCCCGATCCACACAGTGTCACATGACAGTCTATCCCTGATTGCGTCAACAACCGAACTGCTGCAAAGATAGTATCAATCCCTTTTTCTGGAACAAAGCGACCAAGAAAGCCAATCTGCAACCTATTTGAC
Source organism: Thermocoleostomius sinensis A174 (assembly GCF_026802175.1). NCBI lineage: Bacteria > Bacillati > Cyanobacteriota > Cyanophyceae > Oculatellales > Oculatellaceae > Thermocoleostomius > Thermocoleostomius sinensis. Next base: position 2,890,923 of record NZ_CP113797.1, read on the forward strand.
GTGGAGTTTGACGCGGAATTTGACGAACGGTCTTCCGGTTTTGAAGAACTGAATATTTTGGGATCAACACCCAACTGAGGAATCACTTCTAGTTCGCCAGTGTAACCCCATTGGCGCAACAACTGCGCTCCATCTTGATTACCAGGAAGCATCAACTGAACAGTATTCATGACAAATTGACGAATCCAACGACGCGGTCGAGACAATTGGCGATCGAGATTTTCCCAACCAAACAACGCTAGGGGTTTTCGTGCTAACCGACTCCAAATGGAAAATTCAAGGGCACAAAGTGAAAAAACTTCTTCTTCTACCTGAATCAAATCTGGCTGAAAGTCTTGAACAACCTGCCAAATTTTCCAAGGTGCATACACATGCGCTCCCCCTCGCCCTGAAAACAAAACTGGGGCTTGGTAGAGTTTGATATTGGGGTACGGATTTTCAACTTCAAACTGGCGATTCCACTCTAACGATTTCCAATTGCTGGGAACCAACAGACCGACTTCTACTTTTCCAGTATTAGCAATCGCGTTCAGCTTTCCCTGATTGACGCCTACCACATAGGTATGGCTGACAAATAAGACGCGTAAAGTCGATCGTTCCATGTTGGTTCCGCTCCATAGTTGCTTACGTAGATGTTGCCATGCGCTTCCTGCCCAATCTGCTCCACAACTTCGGTCGTTTCTGTGGCACAAACAGCCAGGTGATGCCAATTTCAGCAAGAGAGCGTGGTAGAATTCCAACTCCAACGAACCAGAGGCTGTACAGTAACCGCTTTTGCCAGTTGTAGTCGGAATATTGCCACAATGCCTTAATACCTAAATACATCAGCCGCAGCGGATGATCCGTCTGAACTGGATGATTGATGGGATCAAGCCGGAGAGAAGACAGCCGTGACCAGACGCGACCAAACGATCGCATATACAAATTGTCTGGCACTTGGTAGCCTAACTTCGTTCCCCATTCCTGAATTAGCTCACACCGCTGCAAGTCGTGGCGAATAAAGCGATGAAATCGACTGCTGGCAATACTGGTCATAGCCCATTGGTTGCTGTCATGCAAACGATACACTCCCAACGGTTCTTCTACTGCGACCACTTCACCAAATAAGGGAATCAAAACAGATAAGTAATCATCTGAGGTAGTGGCGTACTCTGCGGCAATCGGCATAACCTTTGACAGCGCTTCCCGACTGAGAGCATTCCCGCTTGTAGCAACACCGTTATAGCCACCTTGCTCTAGAACTGTTTTCCAAACCTCGCCATGTGCCAATGATTGAGTGATGGGCGGATAGGAAAACCCGCGGGGTTCACCCTTGGTATCGACTACATTGAGGCGATAATGTACTTTGGAAATTCCAGGTTTCCAAGCCGCCACAATGCGTTCGACTGCTTGAGGATATAAGTAATCATCAGAGTCTAAAAAAATAATGATTTCGCCTTGGCTTTTGATAAACCCACTATTAAACGCGGCTCCTTGTTTGCCATTGACTTCGTGGAATATGGGAATGATGCGATCGCCATAGGCGCTAATAATTTGCCGCGAATTATCTGTCGAACAATCATCGACTACAATTACCTCAATAGCTGTATAGGTTTGATTCAAGGCACTATCAATTGCCTCGGCAATGAAGCGATCGTAGTTATAGTTATTAATAATAATGCTAACTCGTGGCTCAAATGACATATTTGTGTCTCTTCTATCTCATTTAGGATGAAAGCAATTGCTCACAAATCCATCAGCAATCTCTTGATTGTTTTACCAGCGACAGACCAATTCAAACGAGTGCGATACTCATTAAATGCAGATAGTGCTAATGCTTGATAGCGATCGTAGTCAGTAAATACAGCAGTAATATATTGACAGTATTCGGAAATATCTGCGGCTGGAGCAAACAATCGACCATTAATATCGTTTTTGATGATGGTAGGCACTCCGCCAACGGCTGTCGCAACACAAGGCACTCCCATCGCATTTGCTTCACAAAACACAAGTCCATAACATTCGGCCCTTGTCGGAAGAATTAAAAAATGAGAGTCTGCTAGTAGGTGCGCAATTTTTTCTTTACCACCCTGAGTGGCTTTACTAATGAAGCCAAGTGGACGAACAAAATCAGGATAGGAATCACCCGAGTCCGGCTCACAGCCCACAATTGTTAGCTCTGTTTTAAGCCCTGATGCATTGAGTAATTCTGCAACCTTTAAGGCAATATCTCCTCCTTTTCGGGCCCAATCAACGCCCAAAAAAATTAGCTTACAGACGTGATTCGATCGAGCCTTAATAATTTCCTGAACTTCGCTCAACGATAAGCTATTTTCCAGATTTGCCCCAAACGGAACAACCTTCACCTTGTCTGGATCAGCATTATAGTGCTCAATGGCTGTTTGAGCCGCCCAATCTGATGCAAAAATCGCAAGGTTACTTTTTTGTAAGGCTAATTGTTCCATGCGATGCCAATCGCGAACAGTTTCTTGGCAAAGCTGGCTATAGTGTGGATAGGAGCGATTTAAACCAGCAAAGGTGGCATCTGCATAAAAAACAATCGGTTTTTGAGATTCAAGATAGGCGATCGGATTACTAGTAACGCTAAAGACAATATCCGATCGAACTTTTGCTAACTTCTGAGAAACTTCTTGAGCATAATCCTTCAGAATGATAGGTTCTGGATCTCGTAAATACCGCTTACCTGATAGTTCATGATAGTGGCGCTTTATCTTTCGTACAACTTTGTGGCTCCATCGATCTTGAAGCGGCCCAATGTAATCCAGCAAAATAGATTGCTCACTCAGAGAGCGTGCAATGTAGTACCCTGTTCCTGACCATTGGTGAACATCTTGAGCATTGTAGGTAGTGACGTAGGCGATTTTCATAATGTTTACTTGTTGGTAGTTGCAAGAAGTAAGTGCTTAATCACGACGCTAACGACTCCAGTTTCAACAGCAAATGCTCAAGTTTGTTTGAACGTATTGTCCAAACTTTTGAATTGAGAATAGGCTACTAAGCACAGAGCTTTGATAAACAACTTGACCGTTCTTAAATCAACATGCCAAGTAATTGCACGGGTTGCTAATTTCATTAATTCCGCGCTGTAGCTACGAAGATTTTTGCAATTGCCACGATAGTAAACTCGCGCATGGGTGGAATTAAAGTAGGAGAAGATCGGTTGTTTACCCTGTTGCTGCAACTTAGTATTCAAAAAATCATCAACAGAATGCAGAAATTCACGTTTGACCGGTTTTTTATGCTGATACCACCAGTTATTATTGCCATGCACCCGATACTGTGCGAAGACTTCGTTTGACGAATAAATATCTCCTAGCAAAGACGCCGCTTTGACTAAAAAGTCATCAGCACAAGTTTTAATTCCTTGGCAAGGCAAAGGAAAGATTTGGGCAGCAAGAGAACGGGTGAGCGCGAAACCGCTGGTTGGAGAGGCTAAATAAGGAATGTAGCGATACTTATTGGCGTGCTTCAACACTTCAGCCGCAGTGCTGATTTGCAGCAATGCTCCATCCAGTACGGCTTTTCGCTCCTTAGTTGCATCTAAATCCTTCCACTCGCAGGAGCCACGCAATGGATCAACGGCTGGATCAACGTCCAAACGCTTCCCGGTGTTGCCAATAATTTCTAGTGAATGAAAAATTAGAACATCCGGATTGTACGATCGGATCTGATTGAATAACCCAACCATCTGTTCAACTTTATTGGGTAGAAAAACATCATCTGCGTCGAGGAAGAACAGTATCTCTCCGTGGCTGCATTCAAACGCAGCATTAAAGGCAGAGGCTTGCCCGCCGTTTTCTTTCAGAACCGGAATAATTCGATCGCCGTAGCTCAAAATGACATCCCGTGAATTGTCTGTCGAACCATCATCCACTACAATCACCTCAACGTGAGGATAGGTTTGATTCAACGCACTCTCAATCGCTTGTGTTAGAAATCGATCGTAGTTGTAGTTGTCAATGAGGATGCTGACGAGTGGCAAACTGTCCATGCTAAAACCCCTAAATGGGTTAGTAAGTTGCAGATGTGATACCCTGCTACACTTTACTGACTGAGTCAATAGGTATCAGGATAGTCAAGCGAGATTCATAGGTAGATCGATATCGATCTACTGATTAGCTGTCTATTCAGTTGTAGAAATGAAACTTGACCCTGAGGAACGCACAAAAGATGACTGGGAGTAGCCGAGGAATCCATATCTGACTTCCCTTAAATCCACTCTGAACGGTCTTTCAAGTAGGACTCACCCTTTGGTGCTTCCCTTTGATGCTCCCAGTCGTCACCTGATCAGAACTCAAAACTTTCTCTCTGTGCGCTTAAAACTTTCTGAGTTGCCATGACTGTTGCTTGCCGAATTGCTTTGTGCAACTGGCGCTGATGGGGATGCATTTTGTGTAAACGGTAGAACTCTGATATTTTGGCTTTCAACGATCGATCGAGGGGCGTTGGCAATCGATCGCGAAGCGATTCAAGAATAATCCTAGAGTACGTAGCACCTTTGACCAAACGCGAGAGATACTCTTTGGTTAGTCGGTTTTTAGGTATGAGGTGCGTGAGTTTGAGCGCTGCAAACAACCCTGTACACAAGCCAAGATCACATGCGGTATAGGCCATATCAATGTCTTCACAAGCAAGCGGGATGTCTCCTCTACCTGACGATGCTCCTCTCCGACCTAATTTTGACCGCACCGGATGATGTTTAGCATTCTCAGCATAACGCTCTGCTACAACCTTGCGAATACAAACTCCGGCCCCGTAAGGTGTTGTGTCTAATTGGTTCAATAGATTTGACCACTGATCTCGTTCCACTTCGCGAAGGGCCAGATACCCCCAGTATGGCTTAGTCCATTCAGGCGGAGGAACCTCAAATTCAGGTAGAATTTGTCCTCCCCAAGCTCCAATAAAAGGATAGTCTTTGCTGATTTGTAGAGCCACTTCAAGATAGCTTGGATCTAAAACATTATCATCATCAACAAAAACCAGTGTTTCCGCGCTTGCTTCAGCAATCCCACGCAACCTTGCAGGAGTGAGACCGAGTTCGTCTTCTCGAACTTGACGGGAATGAGGATGCCAGCTTAAGTCAATTTCTGAATCCAGTGGTTTGTTGCTTGCATTGTCAATCAGCAGCAACTCCCAGCAGTCTTTTGGTAATGTTTGAACACGGAGCGAACTCAAAACTTTCTCAAGATAATCCCGGCGAGGATTATGAGTGCAAATAATGACTGATAAATGTTGACTCATGGTTCTCTCCAAACTTGAGTTCTATTAATTAGATGCGCTGACTTTTTGCTTGCTTAAGCTATTTTTGGACTAGTTGTCTTTGGACTAGTTTAGATACAGCTTTGCAAATTTCTCTAGCACTCTTAATGAACACGAGAACAGGTCACACTTTGTCAATCTCCAGCACTTTTTTCTTGGGAACAAGTTACATATCAATAGACACTTTACACAGATAAAAGTTCCTCGATCGTCTGTTATTTTACGTTTTTATGATTTCATAAAGGCGTTTATAGGCTAAATGACCTAATTCAATTTGTTGTTGTGCAGCGCCTAACAATTGAGGCCTGATCTGTGCAGATAATTGCCATGCTTTTTCCATGCTAGTAAGCAGTTTTTCACTGATATTTTTATCATTCAAAAGTAGAACCTCACAGCCTACACCAAACTGATCAGCCAAGCCCAAAAACTTATCGATGTAGTATTGTGACTTGGCGAGACACACAACGGGTATGCCTTGTGAGAGGGCAAATACACCCGCATGATAGCTTCCAGTTACAACCACGCGACACCGCCCTACTTGGGCAATCACTTTAGATGGAGTGTCAAGCTGTTCGCCACCATCGGACGTGTCATCATAACCCATCAGCAGTTGCCGAATTGACGCACTATCTGTTTCCATAAACCCTTGATAGAAACCGTGGGCGATCGGAATTGGAATCAGCGGCACTTGCTCTTGTTTTGCAAACGTGTGCAAGGTTGATTTAATTACATGAAGCAAATGGGTATTGATTCCTGAATAGGCCGCCATTCTAAGATTAATTCCAAGCCCTTCTCCCAGTTCCGGCTGATGGGCTGAATAGGCTAATTCGATGGCATCATCACCTGTGACAATCACTTTCTCTTGGGGAACCTGAAAAGATTGGAGAAATGGCATTCCTACTCGTTTTTCTCTCAAGCTAAACAAGTTTACAGACGAGAGCGTCGATCGAGCCGTCGCCACTAATTGGTGATCTTTAAGGGGGCCAAAGCCTTGTCCGAACATGGCAGTGGGTTTGCCTAGCTTGGTAGCAAGCTTGAGAGTTTTTAGAGCAAAGTTGGTATGATCCTTAAACTCATCTGTAATGTATCCTCCTCCCGATGCCACCACCAAGTCCGCATTCGCAATCGCCTCTAGAAACGCATCGACCTCGTTCAGCCTAGCTGGATTTCTACGCAGTTTGAACTTAAGGTAGGAGCGCGATAATGAGGGAAAGTGGCTCCAAAGTTGATTTTCTAGAGCCAGCCACTTTTCAGCCATCCATGGGTTAGATAGCGATCGGTACACATGATGAACAAGTGGAGAAAAGCGTATATTACGACCGATGGGTGCTAAGGATTGTGCAACGGAAATATGCTCATTTAGCATATCCGGAACTGTTGTAAAGGTATAGATCTGTGCACCTGGAAAGAGACGATTTAGCCTTGCAACTAGAACTTGTAGCATTGCTAAATCGCCTATGTTTTTTACCTCATAGCCGCCATGCTCTACAAAAATTCTCATGGTGAATTGATGGGTTGAAACTACAAAATCACTGCGCTCAAGGTTGGGCTAGTTCTCATTAGCCAACTGTGTTCTAGCCGAGTAGTTTCAAGCAGAATGCTGGATGTAGATTAACCGAATTATCGCTTCTTATTAGCTTGCTTCATGCTGCATTTGATGATATTTCCACAGCTTGCCACGTAGGGAAAGAAGTTCTTGATAGGTTCCCTGTTCCACAATTCGTCCTTGCTCCATCACCACAATTTGATCGGCTCGCATGATGGTGGAGAGACGGTGTGCAATGGCAATCACGGTACGTCCAACCGATAACTCCTCCAGGGATTTTTGAATCAATCGCTCGGAGACGGAATCCAGCGCACTAGTGGCTTCATCGAGGATCAAAATTTCGGGATTTCTCAACAGGGCCCGAGCAATGGCAATGCGCTGTCGTTGTCCACCGGATAGCCGTACCCCCCGATCGCCTAGGACAGTCTCTAAGCCTTCAGGAAGCTTCTGAATGAACTCTAATGCATTGGCCAATCGAGCCGCTTCTAGCACCTGTGCTTCGCTGATGTTGTTAAGACCGTAGGCAATATTATTATGAACGGTGGCATTAAAAATGAATGTGTCTTGACTCACGGTTGCCATGCGGTGGCGAACAGACGTGATATCAAATTCTCGTAAATCAACACCGTCAAACAAAATGCGACCGCGAGTGGGGTCATAGAAGCGAATAATGAGATCGGCTAATGTGGATTTACCGGCACCGGATGCCCCGACTAACGCAACGGTTTTTCCTCTGGGAATGGTGAGTGAAACATCTCGCAACACTAGACTATCCGAGTCGTAGCCAAAATCCACTCCAACAAATTCAATTCCTTTCCGTAGCCCTTGAAACTGAGCTTTACCATTGCGCAAATAGGGTTTGTTGTCGGTGCTTAAGAACGCTTCAATGTTTTGAATTGAGCCTTGTAATCTGCTTAGTCCTGCGAATCGTCCGCTGACTTCTTGAATGGCGGGTGCGGCTCGAATAATGACGAAGATGAAGGTTAGCAGGGACGCGATCGTCAAAGTACCGTTGCTGACAAATACACTGATCCCGATGACTAAAATACCGATCAACACAATGCTGGCGGCCGCCTCAGCGATCGGTCGAACCACCGCATAGCGCACGGTTGCAATTTCAGAGGTGGTTGCGACCTTGTCACTGGCTTTGTAGAAGCGCTTTCGCTCGAACTCTTGAGTAGCAAAGGCATGAACGGTACGGATGCCGTTGATGAATTCCGCCGCCGTGGCTGTTAAATTTCCTCTCGCTCTGGCTTCGGGAAAACTGGATTCACGCACCCACCTGTTCAGTGTGGAAAGCCCGACGGCAGTCAGCCCAAACAGGGCGGTAGCTAACAACGTGAGTTGCCAGGAAATGCCAAAAGCAAGTACACCATAGGCAATAATCACCATCGACTTCACAAAAATATTCGCGAAGGTCGATACGGCTTCTTGCAGTTGACCCACTTCCGAGGTCAAGGTGTTTAAGAGTTCCCCAGCTTTGGTCTGTCCATAGAAGCGTAAGCTGAGGGCTTGCAACTGCTCGAACACCTGTTTGTATAGGTTGTTGATTAATTTAATGCGCCCAAATTCTGCATAGATGGTGCTGAGATAGCCAAAGATAACGCGCAGCAGGGTAGACAGCAAAATGAGACCTGAAATGCGATAAAGCCGATCGAGGGGTGCTGCATTGATGCCTAAAAGCCAAACATCGATCCATTCAATGCCAGTTTGTAACGGTTCTGAGTTCGGTTCTACAAGGTTTTGCAGAAACGTGAGCAAGAAACTGATACCAAATCCTTCAAAAGCGGCTGTTAAAAAGGAAAAAATAATTACTAGTACAATTAAGCGCGGAAATTTTTTAATTTCCTGCAACATTAACTTGTTTTCTTGCCAGAAGTTTGTCGCTTTGATGAACTGACGCAAAAAGGAAGGAAGTTGGTATGCCATAGAATTTGTCTGCTGGACGGTTCTGTAAAATGGCTGGCGTCGAAAGTACCAGAAGATGTGCGAAATTGCTTGAGTGAAACTAGATTAAGAGCGATCGCGAACAGAGAAGCAAAACGGCTTCGTAACTTTATTGCCGTTGATTCAGAGTTGATCCAGAGCTTTCTTCAATCAAGACATCTTGGCAATCCACGGTTAAGGTTTGCTTCTGCAACAACGTTTCATCTACTGTGACGTTCACACTCAATCTTCTGTAACATTCGGTTGGATCAGGAAATTTCACAATTCCTACCTCTTAGTTCATTGAAATTTGATAGATTCTGTTGCGCAATTAACTGTTTTGAGCAAGGCAACATGGTGCCTGAAATTCGCTATAGGACAGCTAGACAGAGGCTAACTAACTTCAAAATCGATCGGGAGCAGTCCGTACATCCTAAATTACAAAGACTTGATGAACACCGCCTCAGATCACAAGTAGAATTTCGGATTTGAGCATACTATAACTTGAACAAAAATCAGTGTTTCTACCGAGGCCATAACCATGACTTCACTCTCAATCCCGTCCATCTTGAGCTAAATCCGCTTTACCCTAAGATCTAATCCAACGTTGTGCAGGCCTTTTCATCAAGTTCCTAGTGCTGTCACGTGGTTCTTGCCAAGGCGTTGCATCTACTGTTGAGTTGTTTTAACGAAGCCTTCACACTCATTTGAGAGATCTTTGAGAGATCCTGCTTTCAATCATGACTATTGCTCTTACTCTAGGCGTTGTCGTTTTGGCCTTGGTTTGCTTTGTTGGCGAATGGTTGCCTGTTGATATCACTGCCATTGGCATTATGCTGCTGTTGATGCTTTTGGGATTAGTCACTCCAGAAGAAGGCATCTCCGGGTTCAGTAACTCTGCCACGATCACTGTCATGGCAATGTTTATTCTCAGTGCTGGAATTGCCCGCACAGGAGTAATTCAGATAATCAGCAATTTGTTGATGCAGTGGGGAGGCAAAAATTCAACCCAGCAAATTCTTTCCCTAGGCGCGATCGTGGGGCCTATTAGTGCGTTCATCAACAACACAGCCGTTGTGGCCGTGTTTATGCCGATCGTCGAAGATTGGTGTCGCAAACAAAGCATTTCGACTTCCAAGCTGATGATTCCGCTGTCCTATGCTGCCATTTTGGGCGGTGTTGTCACCACTATCGGTACTTCTACCAACGTCTTAGCCAGTGGCATTTCCAATCAGCTTGGCTATGGGGAATTTAGTTTGTTTGAGTTTACAGCGATCGGATTAATTACTTTTCTGGTAGGAACTGGGTATTTGGCCCTGGCATCCCCGCGTCTGTTGCCCGATCGAAGACCCCCCAACAGCGACAACATGGATCAGTCTTATGATTTGAAGGACTACGTTAGCGAGGTGGTGATTACACCCGGATCGAGCTTGATCGGTAAAACGCTCCGTTCTAGCCAGCTTCAGCGTAAATTTGACATTGACGTACTAGAACTCATTCAGAACGACATTCACTTTCCACAACCGCTAGCCAACAAAGTGCTTTCGGCAGGGGATGTGTTGTTAGTGCGAGCGAATCGCGAAGATCTGCTCAAAATCAAGAATGAAAAAGAAATTGATATCCTGCCAGAAATTCTATTCAAAGATCTAGAAGCAAGCCTTAGCTCTGGGGAAGAAACAGTAGCAGAAGTCTTGGTATTGTCCAACTCCAGTTTGATTGGCTCTACCCTGAAAGACAGCCGCTTCCGACAGCGCTACAACGCAACGGTGTTGGCTATTCGTCGAGGAGAAGAACTGATTCGTGAACGATTGGGAAAGGTTCCCCTGCGGTTTGGGGATGTGCTGCTGGTGCAAGGCCCCAGAGAAAGTTTTCTTGGTTTGCAAACCAGCCGTGATGTGTTAGTCATCGAGCAGCTTGATCTCGAAATTCTGCGCCGTGACAAAGCTTGGATTGCCCTTGCAATTCTCTTAGGAGTGATTGTGGTTGCCGCACTGGATTGGCTTCCTATTCTTGTGACTTCGCTGGTTGGTGTTTTTCTGATGGTGGTGACAGGGTGCTTAAAACCCGGTGAACTGTATACCGCTGTGCGGTGGGACATTATTTTCTTGCTGGCTTGTTTGATTCCGCTAGGTTTGGCGATGGACAAATCAGGTGCAACCGAATGGCTAGCCGACAGCTTGATTGCAGCGGGTGGTGGGCTATCTGGCTACTGGCTTCTCGTGTTTTTCTATCTGATTACGTCGCTGCTCACAGAAATTCTTTCTAACAATGCCACTGTGGTGCTACTGCTGCCAGTGGCGGCCCAGGTGGCGGAAAAGCTGAGTCTGAATCCGTTTGCCTTCATGTTTGCCGTTGTGCTGGCGGCATCTAGCAGTTTTATTACGCCGATCGGCTATCAAACTAACACGATGGTATACGGGCCTGGTGGCTATCGCTTTCTCGATTTTGTGCGCATCGGATTACCGTTAAATATGCTGTTGGTGGTCGTCATTCCGCCCCTGATCATGGCAATCTATGGGTTGCAACCTCAGTGAAGATATTTCAGTGACCATAAATTGATAGCGCTGAGGTAAAAGCCGTGGGGCGGGTGTCTTATCTGTAATTACAGAAGATACCTGCCCTATATTCAACAGTATGGCTTGATTGACTCACCGCTCTAAACCTAACAGCCTACGTTCAACCAGTATCAGCTTGCTAGATATATTGAAGCACGTCTTGCGTTTCGTACCGCACCTTTGGTCTTGCCGCTGCCCGATCGTCCTCGGCGCGGTAGCCAGCCGGACACAGCACCACTGACGTATAGCCCTGCTCAGCAAATCCTAAAATTTCATCATATTTTGCCGGAATGAATCCTTCCATCGGGCAGGTATCAATTCCCAGCATAGCCGCACAGGTCATAAACTGTCCTAATGCAATGTAGGCTTGGCGCTTCGACCATTCGTTCACATCTAGTGGAAAGGGTGGTTCGGACAGAAACCCCTTGATCATGTTAGAAAGCCCTTCTAGAGCATCGATCGACGTTTGTTGTACTTCGGCCATGCGGGCAATATAGCGATCGACATCGGCTGTATTCACATCTTTTTTGATCGTAAATACAACCAAGTGGGATGCATCAACGACTTGCGTTTGCCCCCAAGCTGGCTCCACAAGCTGCTGACGCAGGTTCGGATTTGTCACAACAAAAAACTTCCAGGGTTGAAGTCCAAATGACGACGGAGCTAGCACCAAACTTTGCTCTAGGGTTTGCCAAACATCGTCAGGAATTTTGCGAGTCGAATCAAATTTCTTGGTGGCATAGCGCCAGTGTAGTTGTTGAAGGACTTCCGTAGGATTTGCGATCGAAGATTGCATAGGTGGTATCTCCATAATTGTGAACTGCCGGGTATGAGCCTAACATTAAGTAATATAAACAGTCTTGTCTCATCTTGTTTAGCCGAGCACAAGCTGACAAAAGCTGAGTACTAAACTAAGATTTGTCTGATAGAACCAACCTGTTTTGCTTGCCAAACGATCGCCAAAACCACTACGGCTCCGGGCGGCGTTGTGTTTGAAAATGAGTACTGGCTGGCCGATCATTGCATTGGCGCGTTCGGTGTAGGCTCGATCGTTCTTAAAACGAAGGCGCATCGAGAGAATGTATGGGAATTAACGCCGAAAGAATCACACTCACTAAGGATATAAAGCACTAATGCGAGTAGTTCTTCAACGAGTGTCCTCATCGCAAGTAGTAGTGAATGGGCAGATAATTGGCAAAATTGGGCGCGGTCTAAATCTGCTAGTGGGCATTGCCGAGACGGATACCGATGCTGAACTGGAATGGATGGCAAAAAAATGTCTGGAACTGCGGCTATTTCCGGGTGAAGAGGGCGATCGGTTCGATCGATCCGTGCAAGAGATCCAGGGCGAGCTACTTGTGATCAGTCAGTTCACACTCTATGGCGATTGTCGTAAAGGGCGGCGACCTTCATTTGATCGAGCGGCCGCTCCTGATATTGCCCAGAAGTATTACGAGAGATTCGTAGAAAAACTGCGCCAAAGCGGACTCACAGTCAAAACAGGTCAGTTTGGTGCCATGATGGAAGTTTCGATCGAGAATCAAGGCCCAGTCACAATCTGGCTGGAGCGAGATGCCATGTAATGACTGGGTAAAGTACACCGCACCTATAAGTTTTTCAAATTCAACTTAATATTTTATTGTTGACGACTTATAAAAATGCCTGCTAATGTTAAGAAACATTTCGTTTGCCGGTTCTGCTTATCGTTAGCTATGACACACTGCACCGCTTCTCATTGGAAGCGCTCCCTGTTGATCTCTGATTCAGCGAACGCTTCACTTATGGGTAAAACAATCTTTTGCGATTTTGATGGCCCAATCGTCGATGTATCCGATCGGTACTACAGCACCTATCAACAGGGGTTGGCCCACGTTCAAGCAGTCTACGCTTCACAAGAACAGTCGCTTCCGCTCCATGTGCTGACAAAACACCAATTTTGGCAAATGAAACAGGAGCGCACCCCCGACCCTGAGATTGCAATGCGATCGGGGTTGCAAGGCCAGCAAATTGATCTGTTTTTGCAGCAGGTCAAACAAATGGTGAACCACCCTGAGTTGTTGCAGCAAGACCAGCTTCAACCCGGTGTAAAACAGGCATTGACGCAGCTTTATGTAGAAGGGGTGCAATTAGTGTTAGTAACACTGCGCTGTCAACAGCAAGTGCGACAATTGTTGCGTCAGTATGGCATCGCCCATCTTTTCAGTCAAATTCATGGAGCAACGGACGAGCAGGCTGCCTATCTCAACCAAGCAGAACACAAGACTCAATTACTGGCAGCCGCTATGACTGCAACTTCCATTGAACCTCATCCAGAGCCTTATACACCCGATCGCGCAGGTTCTACCCACGCTTGGATGATTGGCGATACCGAAGCCGATATTTTGGCAGGTCAGGCAGTGGGAATTTCCACGATCGCCCTTACCTGTGGCATTCGTAGCCAAGCCTATCTACAGCGCTTTGCTCCTTGCCAAATTCATACCGATTTAGCCACGGCCGTCACCTCCTTGCTAAAAACCGATCGCCATAATTGTCTTCCCAAGCATGTTGCTGCTTAGAGGCAAGATATTTAGATAGTGTAGAGATAATGTAGGTAATGGCTAGTGAGACTTGCTAGCGAGTTATAGGGCGCTTGAGCGTTTGCCCAGCTTTAATAATTTTGCTGGGTGGCTGCGGCTTCTCTAAATCACCAATTTGCTCCCACCAGCGATTGAGAGGGTAGTAGATAGCTGGGGCCCAAAGACTGCTGAGAATTGCAGAACTGAGAGCAATTTGCTGATGATAGACCCAAATTTCGCCTAAATTGCGGTTCACTTGGGCCGCATCTGATCCAAAAGTTTGCCAACTAAATTGAATGGCAATGATGGTTTCAGCAACAACCGCCATACCAAATACAATCAGCGCGATCGAAATAAAATCTTCGCGGATGTACCGCTGCTTCTGAATACGGGCAGTGAGAATCCCGACGATTGCTAAACTCAGCGCATGGGTTGGTGTCGGAGATGTCATGCCGTCTTGGATGAAACCTAGAACCAGTCCAGCCAGTGCCCCTTGAAATGCCATACGCTTGACACTCCAAGCCACGACCCAAATCAACAACCAATTGGGGCCGACCGCCAAAAGCTCCATACCAGGCAATCGAGTGGGCAAGAGCAGTAAGCAAAGCAAAACTGAACCGACTGTCACTGCCCAATTTAAAGCCCGCAGCGCCAGAGGATGCGATTGTGACCGTTCTGAATTATTCAATCCTTCTCACTCCTCAACCCAGATGAATCACCCGTTGAGTAGAGACGTTGCTGACTCGGTGAAAACTACTCAGGCAAAAACGACTCTCCAGCACGTTGTTTCTGTTCTCCTAATCGATTTAACTCATTCCCTGGATCTGTCTGAAACAGTTCAGACGCCTCCCTAGAAATATCAAGCTTGGGGTTAGGAGAGACCACGACCCACTCCAAATGGCTGATGGGAGCCGACAACGCCACCACCGCTTCAGGGGCAGGACTTTTGTTTAGGTTGATCGACTCTACCACGCCAACGGGCAAACCTGGCGGAAACAATTGGCTGTAGGAAGAGGTAGATACAACATCGCCAGGGCGCACATCAGGAACTTTATCAAAAAACTCCATGATGACTCGATTAGCGGCTTGCCCACGAATATAGCCCATGAAGCGCGATCGGCTAATGGTTACCCCAACTTGACTGGTAGGATCGCTAATTAAGAGGACTCGGCTTGTATTAGGTGTCACCTGGGTTACCCGCCCAATGATGCCACCGTTGCCAGAAACAATGAAACCAACCTCAATCCCGTCACGGCTGCCCCGCCCCAAAATCACCTGCTGCCACCAGTGGTCGGCACTGCGTCCAATCACCGGAGCGACGATACCAGCACCAGGATTTTCTGTCCGGTAGCCCAACAGTTCTTGAAGCTGACGATTCTGGCTCTCTAATTCCACTAGCCGTTGTTCCAACTGCTGCACTCGCACGGTTTCCACCTCAGCCGCCGGTTCACCCATAAAGGGTCGAGCCAAGGACTGATATAGCTCCAACACAGCCGCCCCTTGGGTTTGGCGAATTGCCCAAGCTGCGCCAAGGGCTAAGCCAATTAACCCAATCCGAATCCCGTATCGATCCCACCAGCGATGCAGTGCGTACATTCAGGTCAACAATTAACTCTAGGTGGCTTTCCAGCAAACAATGGAGCAATGCTCCCGATCGAAAAATAACCTTACAGATAAACTCACTGCTGATGAAAGGACGCGCTAGAAATTGCGAGAACGACCGCTGAACACCCGCTCTAACTGCTTAAAGTTCTCTAGAACTCGCCCTGTACCCAACACCACACAGCTTAGCGGATCAGCCGCTACATGTACCACGATTCCAGTTTCGTGGCTGATTAGAGTATCTAATCCTCGTAGCAACGCACCACCTCCTGCTAACATGATGCCCCGATCGATAATATCAGCCGCCAATTCTGGAGGAGTACGCTCCAGAGTGCGCTTGACCGCTTCAATAATAACCGATAGCGGTTCTGACATTGCTTCTCGAATCTCGGCTCCCTTCACTGTCACTGTCCGAGGTAGACCAGAGAGCAAGTGCAACCCGCGCACATCCATCAAAATGTCATCATCGTCATCGAGTGGATAGGCAGAGCCGATCGTGATCTTGATTTCTTCAGCGGTTCGCTCCCCAATCACTAGGTTGTGTACCTTCTTCATGTAGTTAAGGATAGCTTCACTTAACTCATCGCCAGCGACCCGAACTGACTCGCTCAGCACAGTGCCTTGCAAACTTAGAACAGCGACTTCGGTCGTGCCACCACCAATGTCAATAATCATATTGCCCGTTGGTTCTGCCACAGGTAGGCCTGCCCCGATTGCCGCTGCCACAGGTTCATCAATCAAGTACACATCACGAGCACCCGCTTGGGACGCAGCCTCCATCACTGCTCGTCGTTCTACACCTGTCACCCCACTGGGGATACCAATGACAATTCTAGGGGCGATTAAACCCGTGCGTCCTTCATGTACCCGACGAATAAAGTGCTTCAACATTAACTCGGCGGTATCGAAGTCGGCAATAACTCCATCACGAAGGGGGCGCAACGCCACCACATTGCCCGGCGTTCGTCCCAGCATCTTCTTTGCATCTTCACCAACGGCCAAGGGAACTTTATCCTCTTGATCGATGGCTACTACAGACGGCTCTTGCAGGACAATGCCCTTACCAGACACATAGACAAGCGTGTTGGCGGTACCGAGGTCGATACCCATGTCGCGTGAGAATGAGAAGCGATTGAAGAAACCCACTAATTTCCTAAGCTCCCAAAACGAGTGGTCTTGGTTGAATGTTTACAACAGCAAAATTCACAAAGTGGATTTTATTATGTTTTCAACTTACCGTCTAGTCATTTTGTTAAACTAATTTATCACTTTAGTTTACTCTTTACCTTCTAACTGTTTAGCTTCTAACGATTTACCGTCGAGTTAGCGATCGCATCTTTTAGAAGTAGCCGTCAGACTTTAGCAAAACCGTTTGGCTAGTTGTTCAATTATTTGTAGTTGAGTGCCATTTTTGCCTAAATTATCTAAAATGAAAGGTAAAAGAATAATACTTTTGTACTAGTCGCATTGGGTCAAGCCTTTTTGGAGAAGCTATGAGTCTTAATGTCGTTACATTAGTTGGGCGGGCTGGTCGAGATCCAGAAGTACGCTACTTTGAATCTGGAAGTGTGGTTTGCAAACTAACCTTAGCGGTCGATCGCGCCCGCCGCAACAGCGATGAGCCAGACTGGTTTACTCTAGAGATGTGGGGGAAAACAGCAGAAGTAGCGGCCAACTATGTCAAGAAAGGCAGCTTGATCGGCATTACAGGGGCACTGAAGTTCGATCGCTGGCAAGATCGCAGCACTGGAGCCGAACGTACTAGCCCCATAATTCGTGTAGATCAACTGCGATTGTTAGGTTCCAAGC
This sequence comes from Thermocoleostomius sinensis A174, assembly GCF_026802175.1. Classification (NCBI taxonomy): domain Bacteria; kingdom Bacillati; phylum Cyanobacteriota; class Cyanophyceae; order Oculatellales; family Oculatellaceae; genus Thermocoleostomius; species Thermocoleostomius sinensis. The sequence continues at coordinate 2,908,175 of NZ_CP113797.1, forward strand.
GAGACAATGAAGCGGGAATGGCAAGCTTTGCAGGAGACGACGAGTTTTAATTCAAGGAATTGTCAGCAAAAAAATAGAGCATAGTCTAGCTATGCTCTGATTTCTATCTAAAAGGAACTCGTATTAATAGAATATCAATTACACCTTCGGATTTTCAGAATCTACTTCCGGAACAATATCAGGGCGCTCTTTATCTTCCCAACCCGGAGGGCGCTTGGAATTATACCAGGCAATTGAACCGATCGTTGTAGCTGCAATAAAACCAACAATAAGGACTAGTGTAGCTGATATAGGGAAATGAGGAGCTTGCGAAGCTACTTCTGCTACTAAAGATGTCATAGGTGAACCCTCTTAAATTATGTCGTAATCGAGTTTTAGACTACCAGTCGAGTTAGAACAGAGCATCTTCCTTTATGGAGATCTTAGATAATCCCATGAAGCTAGAGGTGTTGTCTAGGCAATTAGCTTCAGAAATGATCAATCTATTGCCAGTTTCAGGCTGTTGTACGGCTAATTCTTGGCACAGGATGCGATCGGTCACAATCGCTTGCATCAGTTCACTTGTGAATACTTCAAGTTGGGCTTCCGGCAACGCATCAAAGAGAATACGCTGATTAGGGAATACTACTTTCTCAAAATAGAAATCGCGAACGTTTGTAATTTTAATGATTTGAATATGAGGTGTAGTGTTGTTATAACTACACAGTATTTTGTGTTTGTGGCGTTTGGGAAAGGCGGAAAGGACTTGATGCGGGGGCTGAAACATGATGACGAATCCTCTGGAATAGACAGCAGTCGAGTAATGACAGGAGTAACTAACATTAAGAAAACCTTATCTATTTTCACAGATGGTTACGTCTGTCGTAGGAGGGATCAAGGTTTTCAGTATCGTCATAGAGGAAAGACGAATTTGTTTTAGTTGGGGAGCAATTTGACCAGAATATTTAAATTAACTGAGCACCGATCGCAGGACCTCAAAAGTACTTGCTTAGATTACACCTACTGAAGAAACTGCAAATCGTGTATTTTACGGTTGTTGCGATCGATCAATTTAATACCAAAGATTAGTGCGATATAACGATAGCTATCTTCTGTCATCTGTACCTTTCCTTACAATTAATTAACGGCATAGGTGATCAAACTAGATAGGTCTAACTTGCTTTCCAAGCATTAATATTGCTCATCAATTAATGACGAGCCGCCCTTGAGGTTCTAACTAGAGAGTGACGGTACGATCGGCATAAGGTGATCTTCTGATAGAGGCGAGAGAGGGGACGCAATTTGTAGGGTGGTATAAGCTATCTAAACAATCCAAAATAAGCGTTTGTAAACACAATTTGTAGATACGATAGAGATATGAATTACCTGGTGGCTGTTCTAGCCGATCGGATTCGAGCAGAAGCAGCATACTCTGCGTTAGAAGAGAAAGGTCTACCAAATCAACAAATCAGCATTGTTGGAGCAGGATATCAGAGCGCTGATGAATTTGGCTTGATTGACCCAAATAGCCAAGCTGGTAAACGATCGGGGCAGTTAGCTTATTGGTTGATCCCGTTTGGATTTGCGGCGGGTTATTTGTTTAATTTGCTAACGGGCATTGAAATTATCGGCTGGCTGGGACCACTGGGAAACCACCTCCTGGGTGGGCTGTTGGGGGCAGTCTCCGCTATATTGGGGGCGCTATTTGTTGGAGGTGCCGTGGGTTGGACGGTGGGCAGTGGTGATGCTTTGGTCTACCGCAATCGCATAAACAGTGGCAAATATTTGATCGTGGTAAAAGGTGACGAATCGATAGTACAAGCAGCCACTCCTATTCTGCGGCAATTTGAGCCTGAGAATCTTCAGGGTTATACCGAATCCACTAAATAAATTGCAGATCAGTGGTATTCAGTAGTGTTCAGATAGCACCTCAACGTTGGTAGGCAAAAGCACTACCGAACAGGCAGCAAAGAAGTTTACAACGTTTGATAGTTGATCCGAAATAGTTGAAATGAGAGGGACAAAATCAATGGCAACTGATCCACTTCTCAAAATTCGGGAGTCTGGTCAAAGTATCTGGATGGATAACTTGAATCGTCAGCTAATTCAGTCTGGCAAATTAAAGCAAATGGTCGAGGCTGGTAAAATCACGGGTCTTACGTCAAATCCGGCCATTTTTCAGAAGGCGATATCTAGCAGCGATCTCTATGATGCAGATATAGAAGCAGGCATTAAAGCTGGACGATCGCCAGTGGAAATTTACGAGTCGCTAGTTTTCGATGATATTCGCAAAGCCTGTGATATTTTTCAACCCGTTTATGAAGCAACGGATGGGCTAGATGGCTACGTTAGTATTGAAGTGTCGCCAAACTTGGCACGAGATACGCAAGGCACGATCGATGAAGCTCGCCGCTTTTATCAAGCAATCGATCGACCGAATGTCATGATTAAAATTCCAGGTACACCGGAAGGTTTTCCTGCGGTTGAACAGGTAATTGCTGATGGCATCAACGTCAACATTACATTGCTATTCTCGGTAGAAAGCTATGAAAAGACCGCTGAAGCTTATATGCGAGGATTGGAGCGGCGGGTAGACCAGAATCAGTCCATCCACAAATTGGCCTCTGTGGCTAGTTTCTTCTTGAGCCGCATTGACACGAATGTGGACGATCGTATTCAAGAGCGGCTGAGGCAGGTGGGTACCGATACCCTTAATAATGAAGCGCGTTTGCGGCAAGTTTTGGGTAAAGTCGCCATTGCTAATGCCAAAATTGCTTACCAAACTTTCAAGAAGATCACTGCGAGCGAGCGTTGGCAACGGTTAGCTAAGCAGGGTGCAAATGTGCAGCGGCTACTGTGGGCTAGTACTAGCACTAAGAATCCCGACTATAACGATGTGATGTACGTCAATGAATTGGTGGGGCGCAATACAGTAAACACGTTGCCTCCAAATACGATCGATGCCTGTGAAGATCACTGTGAAATTATGGCCGATCGCATTGAGTCGAACATCTCAGAAGCCTATCAGTTGATTGAAAGCTTGAACGACCCAGATATTGCTATTGATCTCGATGAAGTTATGGATGAGGTCATGCAAGAAGGAATTGACAAGTTTGTACAACCCTTTGAGTCGCTGATGCAATCAATTCAAGACAAGGTTGATCAAATGACTGTGGCAAAGTCATAACGCCTTTGGCAATAGAGTGGAGTTGCGGATGTTGACTCTAATTAAACATTGAACAATCTGCAAAGCGTGTTTCTGCATGTCAGGAATGCGCTTTTCTGTAAATAAATTTAAGTAGCAATTCTTAACATAAATCTGTAATATTGCGATCAAGCGTTTCTTCGAATCAGCTGTAATCGTATCGCTGATCACGCTTCAGCACAATTTTTACTTCCAATGCTAAAGAAATAAAAATTGCTAGCAAAAGCTCTTTAAAAATGCCCTAAAAGCCAGATGAAAACGAGCTTTGCGGTCACTGCATCTGTCTGAAAATGATCCTTATAACTATGTTAAGAAGCAGTCCGTTCCCAATTTCAACGGCTTAACCTGATAGTGATGGCGTTCGATCGTATCTTGAGTTGCTAGTTGAATCAAATAACACTCGATCAAAAAACGAAGTCCAAAGCATCAAAGTCCAAAGTATCAAGCACGTTTGACTCGGGTTGTGGGGCTGATTCGATTTCTGCTGGCACCGTTGAACCGAATCATCTTCCGTACCCAATCCTATGATAGGTCGCTTAACCTAGAGATATGAAGCAAATTCCTATTTCCTTGCTAACCCTTGTCGCAGGTGTTGTCATTACCCTAATTAGCATTTGGGTTGGTCAAAATCATGGTCTCCTGCCGGAGCAAGCCTCAGAGCAAGCTCCCCTGGTTGACAACCTGTTCAACACCATGATGATCATCGCTACTGCGCTATTTTTGGTTGTTGAAGGCGCGCTGGTGGCGTTTATGATCATGTTCCGCAAACGCGAAGGAGACGAAACGGACGGAGAACCGATCGAAGGAAACCTGCCCCTAGAGGCATTTTGGACAGCGATCCCAGCCATTATTGTGATTGGACTTGGCGTTTACAGCGTGGCGGTTTTCCAAGAAATGGGTGGATTAAACCCAGGGGATCATGCCGTCATGGCTCACGGTTCCCCCTCAACGCTGGTGGCACAAATGCCAGAAGGGGAGCCGATCGCTGGCGATGTAATGCCACTGATGGCAGAGTCCGAAGGCACATCTTCCGATGAGGTTCGTCCTTACTATGGTTTCGGTAGCCCTGATCAAGATCAAATCAAACCAGCAGATTTGGTCGTTAATGTCACTGGAATGCAGTACGCCTGGCTATTCAACTATCCGGGAGACAACATTACCACTGGAGAGCTACATGTACCCGTTGGTCGAGACGTGCAGTTGAATCTATCCGCTCAAGATGTGATTCACTCGTTTTGGGTTCCCCAGTTCCGCTTGAAGCAAGATGCGATTCCTGGTCTTAAAACCGAATTGCGATTTGTCGCTACTAAACCTGGAACCTATCCAGTCGTCTGCACGGAACTGTGTGGAGCTTATCACGGTGGCATGCGATCGCAGGTTGTTGTGCATCCTCAAGAAGAGTTTGATCAGTGGCTTGATGAAAATCGCGTAGTGGCGGAGCAACCCGTTGATTCAACAGTCGCTACGAATCCAGCTGACATGAGTGCCATCGAGTTTCTTGCACCTGTGTCTCAAGCCATGGGAATTCCTACCGATGCTCTGACTCATCTCCATGTCGCGCACGACTCTTAAATCTCTGACACCTGGGAGCTTGATTGAAAAGCTCCAACCAATTTGCCCCATCTACGCTTGATTCATTCACATTTGACTCATTCTACATAACGACGATTCCTGCAACCGCTATGACCCAAGCAGAAGTACCCGTCGGTAGCCAAGTCTATACCGAACACCACACCACACATAAAGCGTGGAAGTGGTATGACTATTTCACCTTCAATATTGACCACAAGGTGATCGGAATTCAATACTTGGTGACGACCTTCATTTTTTACTTAATTGGAGGGCTGATGGCTGTTGCCATGCGCACGGAGTTAGCCACGCCCGATCCAGACTTCCTTGATCCCAATCTCTACAATGCCTTTCTCACCAACCACGGAACCATCATGATCTTCATGTGGATTGTTCCGGCATCGATTGGCGGCTTTGGTAACTACTTAGTACCGCTGATGATTGGTGCGCGAGATATGGCGTTTCCGAAACTGAATGCTCTGGCTTTTTGGATGGTGCCTCCCGCTGGGTTGCTGTTGATGGGCAGCTTCTTTTTCGGGGGGGCGCAAGCAGGCTGGACTTCTTATCCACCGCTGAGCGAAATCACTGCTAACACTGCCCAATCCATGTGGATTCTGTCGCTGGTACTAGCTGGAACGTCCTCCATTTTGGGTTCAGTGAACTTTGTCGTCACTCTGGTCAAAATGCGCGTTCCCAGCCAAAAATGGGATCAACTGCCACTGTTTTGCTGGGCAATTTTTGCCACGTCGATTCTGGCGCTGGTTTCTACCCCTGTCCTGGCAGTAGGACTAGGGCTGTTACTGTTCGACATCAACTTTGGCACGGCTTTCTTTAAACCCGAAGCCGGTGGACAGGTGGTGATGTATCAGCACTTGTTCTGGTTCTATTCCCACCCAGCCGTGTATCTGATGATTCTGCCGATATTCGGCATTATGTCGGAAGTGATTCCCGTTCACGCCCGTAAGCCCATCTTTGGTTACAAGGCGATCGCCTACTCCAGTTTGGCGATTTGCTTAGTGGGATTGTTCGTCTGGGTGCACCACATGTTTACCAGTGGTACACCACCCTGGATGCGCTTATTTTTCACCATCTCCACGTTGATTGTGGCTGTTCCCACAGGGGTGAAAATTTTCAGTTGGGTGGCTACCCTGTGGGGCGGTAAGATTCGCTATACCAGTGCCATGCTGTTTGCAATCGGTCTGCTGATTATGTTCGTGTTAGGTGGTTTAAGCGGTGTGACTCTGGGAACAGCCCCGGTAGACATTCACGTACACGACACCTATTATGTGGTGGCACACTTCCACTACGTTCTTTTTGGTGGCTCGGTGTTTGGTATCTATGCCGGTATCTATCACTGGTTTCCCAAAATGACCGGACGGATGATGAATGAAACGTTAGGACGCATTCACTTTGCATTGACGCTGATTGGTGCAAATCTAACTTTCCTGCCTATGCACGAATTGGGTCTGAAAGGAATGCCGCGTCGGGTTGCAATGTATGATCCGCAGTTTGCTCACATTAATGTCATCTGCACGATCGGTGCATTCATTCTGGCGTTCTCCACAGTCCCATTTATCATCAACGCCATTTGGAGTTGGAGATACGGTAAAAAAGCGGGCGGCAATCCTTGGAATGCATTGACCCTAGAGTGGACAACTGATTCTCCGCCCATTATCGAGAACTGGGAAGTATTGCCTGTTGTCACTCATGGTCCCTATGACTATGGCATGAATGGCCACAGTGCCAACGGCAATGGCTATGGTGAAGCTATTCCGCCAGAACCGTCTGCAACTCGATAAACCCAGATGGTGGTCGGTAATGGGTATCGGAAACGGCGTACTCGCAAACCGCTATTTCAATTACCGATTACCGATCACCTCATTCCCTATGATTTGTGCATAACTCATTTACTGTTTCATTTCGACGAGCGCTTTAAGCTTATGCAAGGTTCCACCATTGATCCCACGAAAGCGGAACTGAATTCTCACGCTCCGGCGGCTCCGATCGAGCATCACGAGGAGCATCCTGATCTACGAGTGTGGGGATTAGTCACCTTCTTGATTTCAGAATCCCTAATGTTTGGGGGATTGTTTGCCACCTATTTGTTGCTGCGCGGTGCGGCGACAAGCTGGCCGCCTGAAGGCACCGAAGTCGAGCTACTGTTACCGACTATCAACACGATTATTCTGGTTTCTAGTAGCTTTGTGATTCACTATGGCGATGTCGCTATTAAGAAAGATAATGTAGCGGGAATGCGCAAGTGGTATATTATCACCGCCATTATGGGAGCCATCTTCCTAGCAGGTCAGGCGTATGAATATGCCACGCTGGGCTATGGCTTAAAAACCAATATTTTTGCCAACTGCTTCTATGTGATGACGGGCTTCCACGGGCTGCACGTATTTGTGGGACTGCTGCTCATTCTGGGGGTGCTGTGGCGATCGCGCCGTCCAGGGCATTATTCGTCTCACAAACACACAGGGATTGAAATGGCAGAAATCTATTGGCACTTTGTCGATATCATCTGGATTGTGTTGTTTGCCTTGCTCTATATCTTGACGCAATTCTAAAGTCCAGTGTTCATTTCAATCAAAGACGCAGAGGAGGGCATTGTCGCGGCAGTGCCCTATTGTTTTGCTATGTGTTTCATCTACCTGCTTCTCTTTTTAAAGTTTTAAAGAGAATGGGTGAGCCATGCCCACCCAATGGTTTGACGTTTTAACTAATTTTTCTCTGATTCGTTCCAGGCAGATATTTACTTACCGCTTACTCTTATCTGACCTCAATCCTCGGTCTTCCAGTTCAACCAATCTTGGGGCTTAAGAAACGTTTCATACAATTGCGCCTCGCGAGAGCCTGCTTCTGGTTGATAGTTATATTCCCAGCGCACCATTGGCGGCAGTGACATCAGAATGGATTCAATTCGGCCATTGGTTTGCAGCCCAAAGATTGTACCTCGATCGTACACCAGGTTAAATTCTACATAACGACCCCGGCGATACAATTGAAACTGACGCTCTCGATCGCCCCACTCGGTGTGGCGACGACGTTCGGCGATGGGAACATAGGCAGGCAAAAACGCATTGCCACAATCTTGAATGAAGGCAAATATTTCTTCCCAACTGCGAGCTTCTAGCTCCCCGACGGTGTTGCTGTGAGTAGCGGCAGGGCCATCTGGATCAGGGCCTCGATAAAGCTTGCCAAATCCATCTTGGTAGTCAAAGAAGATCCCGCCCACACCTCGCGTTTCCTTGCGGTGCTTCAAGTAAAAGTACTCATCACACCACTGCTTAAAGTTTGGGTAGTACTCAGGATGATGTCGATCGCAGGCAGCTTTGAGCGTTTGATGAAAATGCACCACATCTTCCAGGAAAGGATAGTAGGGAGTGAGGTCAATGCCTCCACCAAACCACCACACAGGACCCGCCTCAAAGTAGCGATAGTTGAGGTGAACGGTTGGAATGTAGGGATTACGTGGATGCAACACCATCGATGTGCCAGTTGCATAAAATCCATGTCCAGCCGCTTCTGGGCGCTGCACCAAAATTGAAGGTGGTAAGTCTTTTCCCCAAATCTCAGAAAAGTTGACGCCGCCTTGCTCAAATACGCCGCCACCCTTCATCACGCGAGAACGACCACCGCCCCCCTCATCGCGCACCCAGCTATCTTCCTGAAAGGTTCCTTCGCCGTCGAGGGCTTCTAGCCCTTGACAAATGTGATCCTGTAACGTTCTTAAAAACTCGCTAACCCGCTCTCGCGAATCAGCCGGAGGCAACGATCGAGTAGGCGAGTTTTTTTTATCAGGAAAGGATTTCACCATAACTTCAAAAGATGCGGCTAATTATCGACAAACAACTCGTGAGAGTTGAAACAACCATATAGAGACGAACGTGAAACTCAAAGGCAAACAGTCAATCAATTCCATCTACTTCCAACTTAGCAGGGCTTACCCAAACTCAGTCAAACGCCTAGAATCTCCGGAATCGATCGTTATTGTTTAACCTCAATCTAGGCTATACCGAATTTGTCCCCTCAGATGAATCGATAAATGAATGTAACGAAGCTTCACAAATAAGCTTCGTTAGATTGTTGCAAATCTTAAGACTACTGCAAATCTTAAGACTACGGCTTTCATCATCAGGACAACGTGATCACTGCGAATGGGTTGAAAGAAGAAGAAGCAAACCCTAACAGCCTTCCTGCAATTCATTGATATTCGATATTTGAGTTCTACTAAGTTCTACTAAGTTCTACTCAAAGTACGGAACTAGAGATACCTGCTTGACCAATTGAACCGATCGTCTAGATTACAATAGATAAGCTAAAGAAATCCATCGATAGGGCAGCCATCCTGGGGTTAATACTGAGATGAATAACACCATGTCGTCTGCCAAGCGGATTTTGGTAACGTTTAGATGCGGGAGATGACCTAAAATGTCAAGCTTCTGGTGCAAATTGATTCATAGACCCTTCAATGGCTTGCCGCCGCTAGCTGGAACTTATCATGTTCTCAGTTCCGCTTCGGTGGATGATCTTTGGCGAAAAGTGGTTGATTTAGCAGATGTTTCTTGGCATCCGCTGTTGGTTCGTACCAATGTTCCCTACGGATTAATTCCTAAACCCGGTTTAATTTATCAAGCAGTCAGTCGGCTTTTCCCAATCTCCATCCGGATTTTTGTCGAACGAGTCCAGCCCAACGAACTGTTAAGCGTGCGAATTTATGCCTTGCCAGGACTGGAAGAACGAGTCACCTATCGGATGGAATCCACGTTGTGCGGCACGCGAGTGTCTTATTCGGCTACCTTACGGGGGTGGCTGTCGCCGTTGGTGTGGTCGGTCATTCGTCCTTATGCAGCCCGGGTTGCCAGTGAGTTGGCACAAGCAGCCGAGCGCGATCTCCAACAAACAGAGTCCCCGTCACCAGGTACCTCTAAACCCAATTTAGACTTGCTGTTGGTTTTCTTGTCCCTTGGCATGGGTTGGGGATTAGGAGTTCGAGGGTAGGAGTTGGGATAGCAGTGGGAAAAAGCAGAAAAGTAGGCTTTTAACCCTTTGATCGAGCGTCTTCATCCAACGCTTTGCCCTTCGGCTCAGTCGGGTCTGCTCTACAATAGGCCGTAAGCTAGGAACTTATGCTTAGATGATCTTAGTGCCTAGGAGTGTCTAGACGATCTGAGGATGACGAGGGTGGAGAACACAATGCCTACAATGCTTGATACAAGTACCGTACTAGAGGTGCTGCGGCCGGTGCAAGATCCTGAACTTCGCAAAAGCTTAGTTGACTTGAATATGATTCGGAATGTTCAGGTGGATCACGGTAAGGTTAGCTTCACGTTGGTTTTAACCACTCCTGCCTGCCCTTTGCGCCAATTTATCGTGGAAGATTGTGAACGGGCCGTCAAAACTTTACCAGGTGTAGATACCGTTGTTGTAGATGTTACGGCTGAAACTCCGCAACAGAAAGCCTTGCCCGATCGCGCTGGCATTGCTGGTGTTAAAAATATCTTGGCAGTTTCCAGTGGTAAAGGTGGAGTCGGTAAAAGCACCGTGGCGGTGAATGTGGCGGTGGCGCTGGCTCAGTTAGGGGCAAAGGTAGGGGTGATTGATGCTGATATCTATGGCCCCAACACGCCAATGATGCTAGGTTTGGGCAATGCCAAGGTAACGGTACAGCAAACGGCCAATGGTGAAATCCTAGAACCTGCCTTTAATTACGGTGTGAAGCTAGTTTCGATGGGCTTTTTGATCGACTTTGATCAACCCGTGATTTGGCGCGGCCCTATGTTGAATGGCATTATCCGTCAATTTCTTTACCAAGTTCAGTGGGGCGACCTAGATTACTTAATCGTAGACATGCCACCTGGAACTGGTGATGCCCAGTTGACCCTGGCACAGGCAGTCCCGATGGCAGGTGCGGTTATTGTCACAACCCCGCAATCGGTTGCGTTACAAGATGCTCGACGCGGGTTGCGCATGTTTCAACAACTGCAAGTTCCAGTTTTGGGTATTGTTGAAAATATGAGCTACTTTGTACCACCCGATCTGCCCGATCGCCAGTACGATATTTTTGGCTCTGGGGGCGGTGAAAAAACCTCTCAAGAACTTGGACTGCCCCTCTTGGGCTGTGTTCCTCTGGAAATGCCCGTTCGAGAAGGTGGCGACCGAGGAATTCCCATTGTTATTGACTCTCCAGCGTCTATATCAGCACAAGCATTAATGGCGATCGCTCAACAGATTGCCGCTAGGGTCTCCGTTGCAGCCCTGTCCTAATTCCCAAACTCTCGCTCGAAAAGGCTCACGAACCTCTAACCCCCACCCCCGTTCCTTATGCTCCAACGATCCTTTAGTCGCCTCAATTGGAAAGCATTGTTGCAACCGTGGCAGGAGTTTGATTGGCTCTTGTTTGCCCTTGTTGTCGGACTCACCGTTTTTGGTGGCGTCGCCATTCGCAGCGTAGAGTTGCACCACGATACTGGTACCTGGTGGCAACATTGGATTACGGGCGGCGTTGGTATGGGTTTGACCTTGATGATTGCCCGATGGCGGTACGAAAATTTGATTCAGTGGCGCTGGATTATCTATGCCCTGACCAATGTGGGGCTACTAATTGTTATTTTCTTGGGAACAACGGCCAACGGGGCCCAGAGTTGGGTAGCTGTGGGTGAGTTCTATGTTCAACCGTCTGAATTTGCCAAAGTAGGTGTCATTGTCACCTTGGCAGCAGTGATGCAAGAACGAGGTGCCTCAACAATCGCCATGGTGCTCAAAATTTTGCTGATTACCGCTCTGCCTTGGGGATTAATCATGCTGCAACCAGACTTAGGAACATCGCTGGTCTTCGGTGCAATTACGTTAGGCATGTTGTACTGGGGCAATGCAAACCCGGGTTGGCTGATCCTTTTAATGTCACCGATCGCTTCTGCCTTTTTGTTTGGGCTATTTCTACCCGGCTGGTTGGTATGGGTGGTGCTGATGGTCATGATTGCTTGGCGCACCTTGCCGTGGGCTTGGACTGGAGCATTTGGCGTGGCGGTTGTGAATTTGATTGCCGGGGGACTTGGAAAATTTGTTTGGGAACAGTTGCTGCAACCGTACCAACGCGATCGCCTGGCATTGTTTCTCAACCCCGATCAAGATCCGTTAGGCGGTGGCTATCACTTGATTCAATCTCGCATTGCCATTGGAGCCGGGCAGTTGTTCGGGCGTGGGCTAAATCAGGGCACCCAAACGCAGTTAAGCTTTATTCCAGAACAACACACCGATTTTATTTTTTCAGCGATCGGGGAAGAATTGGGCTTTGTTGGCTGCGCGCTCGTTTTGTTGATTTTTTGGCTGATTTGTTTGCGGCTAGTGCTGATTGCTCAAAATGCTAAAGATAATTTTGGATCGCTGCTGGCGATCGGGGTATTATCGATGATTGTATTTCAGGTTTTGATCAACATTGGCATGACTATTGGACTGGCACCAGTCACTGGCATTCCATTGCCTTGGCTGAGTTATGGTCGAGCCGCACTGTTAACCAACTTCATTGCGATCGGGCTAGTAGAATCGGTTAACAATCATCGCCATCGCTTGAAGTTCTGAAGCGCTATTCAAGACTGCTATAGCCCGACTCGGTGACAATTTCATAGCGCACTAGCTCGGTTACATCAAATTCTACATAGGTTGGAATCACCAAAGCCTGTGGTGACAGGGCAGGCACAAGAAAAAGTTGACCGTCTGCATCATACAGAAAGAGGCTAACTTTTTCGTCATCCCCAAACTCTGCCACAATGCCGAACTCAAATCCTCGCCAACTACTCGATTTTCGCGCTGCCCAATCTTGGGAGCGGTAAGGGTGTTTTAACCGCACAATATCCCCTAGGCTCAGCCTATAGTTTTTAGCCATTGCTTCGATCTCGCTTAATTTGTAATTTCGTGTAATTTCGCGCATCTCATCGTGTCTATTGTTCCTCTATTGCTCATCCTTTCGTCGTATTGCTTCATACCACCACTCCCGCTCCGTTGGCGATAGCTTTACATGGTACAACGTCACGACAAACTGCCGTCCTGAGTATTCTTGCCCAATCACTTCAACACTATAAGAGGGGCTGTTTTTAGTGGCCATGTCAGGAATAAAGCGTTTGCCAATGCGCCGCCAACTCGGTTCCTTACCGCGCCATTCCAGGCGACAGCACGGCCAAGGTAATTCTTCGCGATCGAACAGGCGACAACAGGGCCCAAGGACTCGATAGGTGAAATGTCCACCAGGACTGTAAAACGTGTAGCCGTAGGGGTAGGGATGAACTGGTGACAAGATGGATGAAAACGAAGAAATGAAAAGAGAGGAAGGAACCACAACAATCGCCACTCAGAAGATTAAAACAATCTCTAAAAATAGTAGCCAAAAAAACCAGAACGATCGCCACCAGCACCGGAGCGATCGTCGTCGAGCATATTTCAAAGTGACAATAACTGTAAAATAGATAACCGTAAAACTGAGTCCTCTAGTCTGGTCATCTAGCTATCCTAGCTACAGCACAACCTGAAGATGACCCAAGCCAATAGTCCTACGACTAACTCAGCTTACCAACTGGATTTCACTACACCGGGCAACAACCCCTCGTGCGCCATTTCCCGAAGAACGTGACGAGATAACCCAAAGTCGCGGTAATAGCCTCTGGGGCGACCAGTCTTCCAGCAGCGATTGCGCAATCGAGTCGGAGCGCTATTGCGGGGCAACTGCTGAATTTTGCGGTGAATTTCAATTTTTTCTTGCTGAGTTTCAGCCGCAGCAAACTGCTCTAGTAGATCCTGTCGTTTCTGAGCGTATTTTTCTACTAGCTTTTCGCGCTTCTTCTCACGCTCAATCATGCTCTTTTTTGCCATGAAAAAATTTGGAACCCTCATTAAGTAGCATTTTCCATTATATCGAATTCTTTAGCAGCGTGAATAGCTTGACTAGAACCTCAGATCGGCAGGCTGACGGTTTAACGAGAGCCGCAGCAGCGACAGGGTCAGAATCAGTAAGAACATCACTAGCCCGATCGTACAGGCATAGCTGATTTCGAGATCTTGAAAAGCGCTTTCATAGATGTAATAGACCAGCGTCTTGGAGCTATTGCGCGGCCCCCCCTGAGTCATGATATAGACTTCCTCGAAGACTTTGGTGGCTGAAATAGCAGAAATTACAGCTACCAGAAACAAGTAGGGGCGCATCAAAGGAACCGTAATATCCCAATGTTTGCGCCAACCATCAGAACCATCGATCGCCCCTGCCTCATACAAATCGGCGGGAATCGATTGTAACCCCGCTAGATAAATCACCATGTAGTATCCTAATCCTTTCCAAATGGTGACAGCCATAACGCTGAACAAAGCAAAATTGGGGCTAGTCAGCCAAGGAATGCCATCTTGGGTTAGGCGCAAGGCCCGCAGCAGTTGGTTGAACAATCCGGTTTCGGCATACAACCAGCGCCAGGCAATCCCTGCCACCACCATGGAAATCACCACGGGTGTGTAATAGGCGGCACGGAACCAGCGAATACCTGGCAAGGTTTGATTCACCAAAATAGCAAGGCCCAGCGGTGCTATCACTAGAATTGGAACTACACCAATCAAATAAATTAGTGTATTGGTTAGGGTTTTCCAGAACACCCGATCGCTCAACAGTCGTCGAAAATTTTCTAACCCAATCCACAACGGCGGTTGTGTAATATCGTACTCGTAGCGAGTGAAGCTCAGATAAAACGCTTGCAGCGCCGGATAAAAAACAGTTAGCCCCAAAATTAGCAGGGCTGGCAGTAGGAACAGATAAGGGGTGAGGCGTTGGCGATACACGGGCAAGAGGTTGGAGATAGGAAGTTAGGGTAAAGTCTAAAGCATAACGATAAAAAGTGTCCCCTAAACGAGACCAAACTCCGCGTCTGTCCAGAAGCTTGTGTCAATTGTATTAACTGTGCCTAGAAGTGAACTTCAGAAAAACCCTTCTGGCTTATTTTTCATTCTTCATCTATGGCTGCAAGCTTGCGGCTAAACACCCACGGGTGTAAATAGGGCTTCTTCGATGCGTTCGAGTGCTTTTTCAATATCATCATTGACCACTTGAATATCAAACTCATGGGCCGCCGGAATTTCAGATTTCGCGCGTTCTAAACGACGGGCGATCGACTCTTCAGAATCATGTCCGCGACTGCGCAGGCGATATTCCAGTTCCAGCAGAGAAGGTGGCAAAATGAAAATTTGAAAGGCTTCTGGAAAGTTTTGGCGAATTTGTCTTGCGCCTTCCAGTTCAATTTCCAGTACCACCCAGCGCCCTTGGCGAATATTTTCCTCTACAGGACGGCGAGGTGTCCCATAGCAATTTCCGGCAAACTCTGCCCATTCTAGTAACTCGTTATTGAGTACCATCCGGTCAAATTCCGCACGACTAACGAAATAGTAGTGTTGTCCGTTAGTTTCACTCGGTCGAGGCGGGCGCGTCGTCACAGATACGGAAAAATAGAGTTCTGGATGCCGTTGTAACAGCGATCGCAGCAGTGTTCCTTTGCCCACGCCGCTTGGTCCAGTTAATACAATCAGTTTACCTATTGCCATGGTTGGATCTCGAAATTCAATAGATTGGGGTACTCAACTAGATACGTTTTTAGATACTCATCAATTAGACACGCGACTCGATGATTGACTAGGAAACCTGATTGATCTGTATCTCGATCGCCGACACGATAAGAAATTGTGATTCAGTATACCTTGTTGAGTTGCCATCAAACCGCTTAGGACAGTGAGTTTTGCATTTCCAGGACTTGAACTTAAGGTCTAAGGTGTGAATCGTCCTGTTTCAGTTCAATTCACCCTCAAAACCTTTTTAAACCCCAAGCACTAACTATCTCCGTGGTCTCCTTTATGAATCACAAAGCGATTTGCTACCGTTTCAGGCTGAATTGCTGACAGCACAACATGTCCTGAATCTGTAATAATGACCGCTCTTGTTCTGCGCCCATAGGTGGCATCGATTAGCTGACCGCGATCGCGAGCATCGCTAATAATTCGCTTAATCGGTGCGGATTCCGGGCTAACGATGGCAATGACTCGGTTGGCAGAAACGATGTTGCCAAAGCCGATATTCACCAGCTTAATGTCCATCATGTAATTTAAATCACCCAGCCAGAGGATACTAACAGCTTATTTCCAATGGTATCGGCAAAAATTTTGACCAACAAGATAAAAAAAGAGTGGATGAAGAAAGAAACACGGTAAGACCTGCCGTTGAGATAGGCAGTGAGAACAAGCCAGAAGTGGAACAAGGAGTGGGATAAAGTAGAAATATGAAGAAAAACTAAAACTTTGAGTTTAGATAATTAATGTCAAACTGCTGCTGATTAGGTTAGCTAAAAAGGGATAGCCAACCTAGCTTCCGCCTCCCAATCCCTAACTCCTCTTTACCCCTCAACCCCTAATTCCACCTCTTCTGCCGTGCAACCTGTAGACTTCACCACTTTCACTGCCACCTGCGCAGAACTACAAGCAGATTGGCTGCCCGCCCGCCTAGAGCAGGTCTATCGATGCGATCGGTATACGGTTGCCTTGGCTTTGCGCACCTTGAAGCAGCGCGGTTGGTTAACATTGTCTTGGCATCCTAATGCTGCTCGGCTATGTATAGGAGAGGCTCCACCCCGAACGCCCGACACCTTTACCTTCAGTCAGCAGTTGCGGCATCAGATGAGCGGGTTGGCCTTAGTAGCGATCGAAACAATTGCCCCCTGGGAGCGCGTAGCCGATTTGCAGTTTGCCCAACGTCCTGGTGATCCTATTCTCTGGCATTTGTATGTCGAGATTATGGGCAAATACAGTAATGTGATCCTCACCAATTCGTCCAACCTAATTGTGACAGCCGCGCATCAAGTCAACAGTCAGCAATCGAGTGTTCGCACGATTCAAACCTCACAACTTTACGAAGTGCCACCCGCTTTGACCGACCCCATACCCAGTCTGGAGGAACCGAAACAGCGCTGGCAGGAACGGGTAAGCTTGGTTCCCGGGCCATTGTTACGCAATTTGCTGAAGAACTATCGGGGCTTGAGTTCGGCGTTGCTGCGATCGATGCTTCAGGCAGCCGAGTTAACCCCAGAGCAATCCACTGAGACTTTGCAAGAATCTGATTGGCAACGCCTGTTCGATCGGTGGCAACAGTGGCTACAGGCGCTTGAGCAGAAGCAGTTTCAACCCGGCTGGCTAGCAGAGGGCGGCTATACGGTGATGGGCTGGGGAGCTACCAACCCCGAGAAAAGCGTACAAGTGCTGCTGCATCGCTACTACACTGATCAACTGAATCAACAGGAATTTGGGCAACTGCGCCACCAACTCAGCCAAAAACTGAGCAGTTTGCTGAAGAAGTTGCACAGCAAAGCCCAAGATTTTCGAACGCGCTTGACTCAATCGGAGGATGCCGATCGCTATCGGGAACAAGCCGATTTGTTAATGGCTTACCTGCGAGCATGGCAACCCGGGATGACACAAATGGTGCTACCAGATTTCACCACCAATGAGCCTGTCATCATCGCTTTAAATCCAGAGAAAAATGCCGTGCAAAACGCCCAAGCCCTCTACAAACGCCACCAAAAATTGAAGCGATCGCGGGCTGCCTTGGAACCCTTGCTAGCTGAAGTGCAAACTGAAATTGATTATCTAGAACAGGTAGAGGTGGCGATCGAGCAATTGAACGAATATAAGCAGCCGGATGATTTGACTTCGCTGATGGAAATTCGCGATGAATTAATTCATCAAGGTTACATCAACGATCCCGATCAGCGCTATCGCCATGCAGCATCTTCCCAAACAACTAATTTCTTGCGCTATCAAACTCCAAGTGGCTTCGATGTGTTAATTGGTCGCAACAATCGCCAGAATGATCAACTCACGTTTCGCGTGGCGGGTGACTATGATCTCTGGTTTCATACGCAGGAAATTCCCGGTAGCCATGTGTTGCTGCGGCTTGATGCAGGAGCCATCCCCGATGAAACCGATCTGCAATTTACGGCGGATTTGGCAGCTTACTATAGTCGTGCTCGTCAAAGCGAACAAGTGCCAGTGATTTACACGGAACCGAAGCAGGTGTTTAAGCCCAAGGGGGCAAAGCCAGGCATTGCAATCTATAAACACGAGCGCGTGATTTGGGGACAGCCGCAGCGGATTACGGGTGGGGAGTAGGAAGTGGGGAGTCGGGAAGAGGTACGTTTCACGGACTTTTATTTCCAAAGGTCTATATCTTTTGTAGTTGGACTCCATTAATCGTTTCGCTGATTTTCTGAAGTGATTCTTCGATTCCTTTCTGTTTTCGTTCACTGTAGCGATCAGTAAGATAATCGGTGTGTTCTCGTAGCAGCAATGTAAATTTGTAAAGTTCTTCCATTACATCAATCACACGATCGCGATAGGGCGAGTCTTTCATTGTTCCATCTTCGTTGAATTCTTGGTAAGCTTTGGCAACTGAGGATTGGTTAGGAATGGTGAACATCCGCATCCATCGTCCAAGTAATCGCATGGTATTAACTGCATTAAACGATTGTGATCCGCCACTAACTTGCATGACGGCTAACGTTCTGCCCTGTGTGGGCCGAACGGCTCCTAAACTGAGGGGAATCCAATCAATTTGGTTTTTCAAGATGCCTGTAATTTGACCGTGCATTTCCGGGCTTGACCACACTTGTCCTTCCGACCAAAGGCTTAATTCGCGCAATTCCTGTACTTTGGGGTGGGCATCTGGGACACTACCGTAAACGGGCAATTCACGTGGGTCAAAGAACTTCACCTCGGCTCCAAATTCCTCAATAATGCGGGCAGCTTCTTCAGCTAACAAACGACTATAGGAACGCTCGCGCAGGGAGCCATACAAAAACAGAATTCTGGGTCTGTGTTCAAGGGGCATCGCGTTTAACCTCGTTTAGAAATAATAGGCATGAATCAATTGGCAAAGATCCCGAATGATCATTGGGTGCAATCCTCAGATGTTCGATCGCACCAGACGGAAGGATCGGCTTTGCAGCAATCTTCTGTTAAAAACGCTAGCAATGCCCCAGTTCCTGCCCAATTGATGGAATAGAAGATCTGCCGCTGTACTCGCCAAGAACGCACCAAATTCGCTCGCTCAAGCTGAGCTAAATGGCGAGATAAGGTTGAAGGATTCGCAGCTAGGAGCGCCGCAATTTCTCCGGCAGGTAAACCAGAGGGTCCCGATCGTACCAGCAAACGATAGGCGGCAAGGCGGGTTTCTTGAGCCAGGGCTAGTAGCGCTTCGATCGCAGTTTTAGATTCCATTCTTTTAATTTAACATAGTTGCGCAATTATGCAAGTTTGCAATTGAAAAGTTGGCAGCAGGGCTACAGCTCTGCTGTGTTTTGCCAACGCCAGGCACAATGACCGGCAGTGTCACTAATTTAGGGGGGCGATCGGCTCTGGTGCTAGAGGCTCTGGTGCTAAGGGTTCCGGTTCGGCAAAATCCAAGGAAGAGGGATCTGGTGTGCTAAAGACAGGTTCTTCAAAGGGTTGTGGCTCAGGGTCCAATGGTTCTACTGGTTCCGCAGGTAGATCAAGGGGCAAATCAGCAGGCCGTTCTTCAGGCGCATCAAAGGATTCCGGTATTGTGGTTGGTTCGGGTTCTGGAGGGACGGGTTCAGTGGGAGATGTCAGTGCATCAAGTGGGTCGCTTCTTTGGTCAATCGGCCCAGGTTCTACAGCATCAGGGGAGGAGAGGGGTGTAGGTGTAGAGGAGTCTGCGGGAATTGGCGTCGAGTCTGGCGAGTCTGGCGTGGTAGTGGGTTCCGTAGCCGTCTGTGGCACTTCTGGTGCTTCTTCAGCGGTTTCAGTGGGTGCAGCAGGCAATTCCACCTCGGTGCGCTCGCCCCGCCGCCGCACTTCCCGGTTATAAGACGAGCCTTCGATCGTCATGTCTACTTCGATAGGAATAGCAGTGCCAGCACCCGCCCCATCAAACTCGTATTGTTGGCGAACTTGCTCCAATACTGCCTGATCCAAGTCTGAATTACCGCTAGACTCAATCAGCGTCACACCAATCACCCGCCCTTGCTCATCAGTTTCAGCCACTACCCGCACCCGCCCTTCTGCTCCTTCGGCCAAGGCGCTTTCAGGATAGTCAATTTTGGGACAACTGCGGCAACTCGCCGACCCGCCGCCTGCTCCCGCATCATTGTCACCACCAGGGGGATTAGGGCCTGTTGCCGTCGCATCCGCATCAGTGCCGTTGCCCGGACGCGGGGCGGGTGTTGATTCGGTTCCAACGGGTCGATCGCGATTGGTGGCTGCCTCGCTGGTTCGCTGGCGATTTCGTCGCAGTTCTTGCAAAATGTCTTGCATCGATCGGCGCGGTTCGGTATCGGGTGCGCTTTCAGGTTCAGGACGAGTAAAGGCAGCGGGTGGGTCAGGTTGGGATTCCGGTTCAGGCTCCGGGCGCGGATCGGGCACTACCGAATCCAGCAAAGTTTCCGGTTCTTCGACAGGGGTTTCGGCAACGGGTTCAATTGGCTCGGGGGGGGCAATGGGTTCCTCGAGCAGGGTGGTTGTATCAGGAGGGGGCGCGGCAGCAGGAGCAGCACTTTCTTCAGGTAATTCAGCTAACTCGGTGGTTTCTACCATTTCCTCTGCGGGAGAGTCGCTCGGTTCACTAACAACAATCAGAATCTCTTCCGGAGTGGTTCGCTCCACCATTTCAGGACGGTTGACTTTCAACAATAGGGCAACACCATGCAGCCCCAGCGAACCAACCAAACTATAAGTGAGGAATCGCTTCAGCGCTTTGGCTTCTTGCGCTCGCTGTTGTGCCGCCGTTTGAGAAAAAGTCATGAGATAAAGAGAATGGGCTTAATTCTTGAGAAAGATTTTAACTTGAATTTGGAAGGCTTCGTTGGTGGTCTATCGATTAGTCTGTTGGCAATGTTCCACAAGCCCTGAGTCTATCACGGCTGTAAAAGTGTTTAAACAAGGCAATTTTCAGAGCCGTTGCGATCGCAACTTGCAGCAAATCCTTACCGGCCAGATTTCTTGACAAAACTTAATAATCGAATTTACCTGGCAAATATTGACAGTAGGTTCGGATAGCTTTACGCTCACTTGAGAAGGATTCGCAACAGTTACACGGTTTACAGTTTTTCGATCGGTTTATCTGTATGTTCATATTTGATTTGCTGGTAGCAGGCGGAGTGGTCATGATTCCGCTGCTGGGGTTTTCAATTTTGGCGATCGCGCTGATTTTGGAGCGGTTACTCTTCTGGTATCGGGTGAATCGTCGCCAAAAGCGCCTAGTGCGCGATGCCCTAGCGGCGTATCAAAACTCTCCTGAAATGGCACTTGCCAAGTTGAAACAGGGGGCAGATTTACCGATCGCCCGTATTTTCTTAGAAGCCGTAGAAATGGATCGGGTATCGCCCAATGCATTTCGATTAGCCTTAGAGAGCGCCACTCAGGCAGAATTGCCCACCCTGCGCCGCTTCAACACTGTGTTCGACATCATCATCAGCGCTGCTCCGTTGCTGGGATTGCTGGGTACAATTTTGGGGTTGATTCGTTCCTTCGGGTCGCTGCAACTGGGCGATGTGGGCAGCGAAAGCGCGATCGCTGTCACGGGTGGCATCAGTGAAGCCTTGATTTCAACCGCAGCAGGACTGACGGTGGCCATCTTTACCCTGATTTTTGCCAACATCTTTCGCGGCTTTTATCGACGGCAGCTAGCTCAAATTCAAGAGTATGGCGGGCAGTTGGAGTTGTTGCACCTGTGCCGCTATGAAGGACATCCTGATACGCTGCCCATTGCGGTGGGAGACTAAATTATGCGAATCATCGATAATGAACCCGATGTGCCCGCCCAAATTAATATTGTGCCGATGATTGATGTGATTTTTGCAATTCTCACATTTTTCATTATGGCCACCCTGTTCTTGACTCGATCGGAAGGTTTACCTGTTAATTTGCCCAAAGCGCAAACGGCCCAATCTCAGCAGCAGACCCGTATTACGGTGACGATCGACGATGAAGGACAAGTATCGTTGAATCGACAACCTATTGAAGTTTCTCAATTAGCGAATCAAGTTAAAGTACTGATGGAGAATGAATCCAGCGCGCTGGTGATTATCAATGCCGATACCAAAGTTGAACATGGCCAGGTGATCGCAGTTATGGATCAATTGCGTACGGTTGAAGGAGCAACCCTGGGAATCGCTACCCAGCGGCCATAATTTCAGCCTATGACTTTGTTTCTGCATCAAGCTAAGACCACATTTCGGCGATCGCACGCTCTCCGATTGAGCGGTCTGGTGATAGGGCTATGTCTGCTGTTGATCTGCTTAGTTCTCAGCATTACACTTGGAGCCGCCGATTTATCCTTGCCCACCATTTGGCAAGCATTAGTTGCATTTGATGGTTCCACTGACCATCTAATCATTACCACTGTGCGCTTACCTCGATCGCTGATTGCGATGACGGTAGGAGGCGCATTAGCCGTGGCCGGAGCCATTACTCAAGGGCTAACCCGTAACCCATTGGCGGCTCCCGATATTATTGGCATCAATACTGGAGCCGCGCTGGCAGTGGTAGCGGTGACGTTTTGGTGGGGCAGTGCTTCTACCAATACCTATGTTTGGGCTGCATTTTTGGGTGGCACGATCGCCGCTGTGGTGGTGTATTGGCTCGGCTCAGTCGGGCGTGGCGGGTTAACACCCCTGAAACTGATTTTGGCTGGGGCCGCTCTGTCCTATCTACTGTCTTCAATCACGACGGGAATTTTGATCCTCAGCCAACGCACACTGGATGAAATTCGCTTCTGGTTGGCGGGTTCCGTCGCCGGGCGTGATATTGATACTTTGCTGATGGTGCTGCCCTATATTTTGCTGGGATTGGCGATCGCCCTGGGGCTAAGCCGACAAATTACCGCTTTGACCTTGGGCGAAGAAGTGGCCAAAGGCTTGGGTATTCGCACGGTCTGGGTGGAAGCGTTGGCAACAGTTGTAGTGATTTTGCTGGCGGGCAGTTCGGTGGCCTTGGCCGGACCGATCGGCTTCATTGGCTTGATCATTCCACATGTGTCCCGCTTCTTTGTTGGCGTTGATTATCGCTGGTTACTGCCCTATGCGGCGATCGGTGGAGCCATTTTGTTATTGTTAGCAGATGTGGGTGCACGAATTGTTGTGAGACCGCAAGAGTTACCCGTTGGCATTATGACGGCTTTAATTGGCGCACCGTTTTTCATTTATTTGGCTAGACGCAAGGTGAAAGGATGAAGGACACATTCAATCTGTTCCGCTCTTAACCCCCAACCTTGGATTTTCTCTCTCGACATTCAGTGATTAATTAACTAATCAATTCAATTATCGCACTCATGACAAGGCAGTGGTTGATTCTTCGTTCACAGCAGGTTCCGTTTTCAATGCGGCTCGATCGCCGTGTGCCGTTTTTTCTATTGGGTCTGCTGGTCATTGCCGTTGTAATTTTTATTGTGAGTGTTGGGTACGGCGAATATCCCGTGGCTCCGATCGATGTGATCAAAACATTACTGCGATTCGATACAGGCAATGCAGATCATGCCTTCATTATCTACGTGCTGCGGTTGCCACGGGCAATCGTCGCTTTTTTAGTAGGAACGGGCTTGGCAGTGTCTGGAGCTATCCTGCAAGGGCTTTCGCGTAATCCCCTCGCCGCGCCAGAAATTGTAGGCGTCAATGCGGGAGCTAGCCTAGTTGCTGTCGCCATGATTGTCGTATTGCCCTCGCTGCCTTTGGTACTGTTGCCCATGGCTGCCTTTGCTGGAGCACTGATTGCGGCGCTGTTGATTTATGTGTTGGCGTGGAATCAGGGAGCAACTCCGATCCGTTTGATTTTGGTAGGAATTGGAGTCAGTGCCATTGCTGGCGCATTTACCAGTTTGATGATTACCTTTGGCAACATCTACGATGTCAGTCAGGCATTAGTATGGTTGACTGGCAGCGTGTATGGGCGCACGTGGGAGCATATTCAAGCTCTAATCCCCTGGCTTCTAGTATTTTTGCCGCTGACGGTTTTGCTGGCCCGCGACTTAAACACCCTGGCGTTAGGAGATGAGGTTGCCCGTGGGTTGGGCAGTCGGGTGGAGTGGCAACGCGGGTTGTTGTTAATCACTAGTGTAGCGCTGGCTGGGTCCTCGGTGGCGACGGCGGGCACGATCGGCTTTGTAGGCTTAATGGCTCCCCACTTGTCACGGCAGTTGGTCGGGGCCTCCCATGAGGGATTAATTCCGGTGACGGCGGTGACAGGAGGCGTCATGGTGCTATTGTCCGATTTCGTGGGTCGATCGTTGTTTGCACCGATCGAACTTCCCTGTGGCGTTATCACCGCTGCAATTGGGGCCCCCTATTTTCTCTATTTGCTCTATCGGAATCAAACAGCCTGAAGAAAAAAGGATGGAACCTACTAGCAACGATATTGATCATCAAATTGACCGCGAATATGCGCTCACGACTCGTCATTTGTCCCTGGCATACGATGGCACATTGATTGTCGAGCACCTGGATTTGGCGATTCCAGCCGGTCAGATCACCACCTTGGTCGGTCCCAATGGGTGTGGCAAATCAACGTTGCTGAAAGGATTAGCGCGACTGCTGAAACCGATCGCTGGCACCGTGTATTTGCACAGCGCGTCTATCTTCAAGCTATCCACTAAAGAAGTGGCTCAACAGTTGGGCATTTTGCCCCAAAGCCCCACCGCACCAGAAGGCTTGACCGTGCGAGAACTGGTTGCTCAAGGTCGTTATCCCCATCAAAGCTGGCTGCAACAGTGGTCTACCGAAGATGATCGCCTCCTAGAACAGGCATTAACGATTACATCACTCTTGGAGCTAGCCGATCGCCCCCTCGATACCCTTTCCGGTGGACAACGACAGCGGGCATGGATTGCCATGACCCTGGCCCAAAACACACCTATTTTGTTATTAGATGAACCCACTACCTTCCTAGATTTGTCCCACCAACTCGAAATCCTCGATCTGCTCTATGACCTGAATCAGCACGAAAACCGAACGATCGTCATGGTGCTGCATGACCTCAATCAAGCCTGTCGCTATGCCGATCATTTGATTGCGGTAAAAGCGGGTAGTGTTTACGCTCAAGGTCATCCCAGCCAAGTCATGACCGAAGCAATGGTGCGTGCTGTTTTTGGTATTGATAGCCGTATTCTGCAAGATCCTGTTACTCAGACGCCCATGTGTGTGCCGATTGGCCGTAAAGCCAGACAGAGCCAGCTTAAGCGCACCTAAACGGTCCTCGCCCCCACCGGACCCATTCCCTTAATTTTGTTAAGAAATGTCTCTGTTCGCACAGTTAACCCCATCCTCTTTATGTAACGAACGGAAATCTAGATTACCTTAGAAGAAGATTCATTCCAGTTCTCGCTCTGCTGGTTTTGAGGGAGAGGTGGAATTTGGGCGTGCATCTATGATTGATATCGATTGACAGCGATCGATTGATAGCTAATGTTGCTGAAGCGGCTAAGGCTAAGGCAATTGTCGCTACGGACAGGGTCACGAATTGCGCCATTCCTGATTGCTCTCTAAAACTTGGATACTGAAACATAAAATGCTCACTCCATCTGAGGTTAGCCAGTGTCTCAATCTGGCAAGGGCACTTGATTTGATCACATCTAGTCGTACAATTGGTGGCGTCATGTATGTCTACAACGCGGCTGGGCAAGCAAAAGCTTGGGAGAATTTTGTAGCAGAATATCCCTTGGAGCGGCTACAAGCTATGGTCAAAAACCAGCGCTGAATTGGTGAAGATTGCTGTCCTTCCATGGTGGAAGTGAGCTAGTATCGGATCGTCCTTTGTTAACCAGATACTCATGGCGATTTCCCTAGCACAGAATGCGATCGCCCTGCTGATTGATTTGGCAGAGCGAGGGGAAATTGATCCGTGGGATGTCAAGGTGATTGAAGTCATCGATCGGTTTCTCAGCAAGCTGCAACCGGGTAGCGGTGGTTCCACTGGGCAAGTTGGACGGGCCCAATATGAATCGGACTTGTCTGAATCGGGACAAGCGTTTTTGTATGCTTCAATGTTGTTGTTGCTCAAAGCAGACAGTTTGGCCCGCCAAGAAGCCGATCGCGATGCCCCTGACGATGAAGCCGTAGAATACCTAGACGAGTCTGCCTGGAACACGCCATTGCCGCCTAACTTAGAGCGCACCCTTCGCCGACGGGCTGTTTCGCCTCCGGCCCAAAACCGACGAGTGACGCTGCAAGAACTGATTAATCAGTTGAATTTAATGGCCGCAGCCATCGCCGATCCCCGGCCACGACGGGTGTCTGCTCGTCGGCCCAAACCACAATCTCGATCGCAAGCCATTCGGGCCATTGCACAACTGGCTCACCAAGAAAACCTGTCGGAAATTGCGGCCATCTTAGAGCAGTTTCTCACAGATTATTGGCAAGATAATGATAGCGGTACAGGTAATTCAGATACGAATTGGCTCAACTTTGAAGAATTGCTGTCCATTTGGGCAACCGCGCAAACTCAAGCACCCACGAAATCGGTCAAACCTCCCTCTCCTCCTGAACCCACCGTTCACGATCGGGTGGGGGTGTTTTGGGCGTTGCTGTTTCTCTCTGCCCAATCCAAAGTCGAATTAGCTCAAGAAGAGTTCTACCAAGATTTGAAAGTCCGCAAGTTGGTTTTAGACAATCCGGCGGAAACGGCTTTTGATAGCAACTTACCAGCTATTGCTCCACCCGACTAGAGCCGCACGTCAGGCAATAGAGCGAAGAAATTAATTAATCTCCGCCTGGAATGTGCAAAATTTGCCATTGACCATTCACTTTCCCAAATAGAACGCGATAGCCCAGTGGTGAGTAGGCATAGCGATTCGACACATAGCCCGATCGATTGTTGGGCAAAATCACCGGAGTCCAGCCGCTGAGCAAATCGAGCGATTGATCTTCAGGTGGCAGTTCTTCCCAAGCCATGCGATCAAATTCCACCAGTTCATTGGAAAGGATGCCAATCACATCGCTGTTGGTGCTGGGTTGCGCCCGTACATTTACATTCTCACCAACCACAATCACTTGGCTCAGTTCATAATCAACGCCTTGTGCCGTCGCAGGAGCCGGATACTGTTCAACAAACAACTGGTTGAGGTTATGGCAAACCCACCCCTCAAACTCAGCATCACCATTGGAATAGGCTTCTTGAGCGGTAAGTGGATCACAGCCTGGAAACAGGGCTTTTTCCAGAATTGACCACAGCAAGGCATTAGGGTTGTGTAAATCTAGTTCCTCGATCGTCAGCGGTGCGCCAAACCCCAAGCTTACTCCAGAAGCAGGAATCAGCGCGGCTGCAAAATCTGCGTCACGGGACTGAACCGCTTGGCGTAGTTTTTGCCGAAACTGATCAAACTCGCTACCGGAGACCACTTCATCTCTCAGGACGATCGAACGGTGTGGAAAATCACGCAGATGGGCTGTATCTGTAGCATCACTCAATTGATCTGGCTCAGTGGCTTGCAATTCTTGAGACAATTGCGCCACTTCTGTCGATTGCATCTTTACAGCTAATCCGCCGCCTATTGCCATTGCTGTCATCACCACGAGCGCGCTTACCCAATGCTGTATCTTCATGAACCAAACCAGTCTGTCTACAATCCGCAACAACCTTGACGACGAAATTCAGTTCAACTTGCTCCATCGCAGCCAAGGGTTAAATTTGCTCAAGCCACAAGGAAACGATCGCAACTCGATAAGATGAGGATCGGGCAATGTACAGAGACACACCACTATGAATCAAGCTTTACGAGATGTACAAGCAACGGCTGGAGCTACTTTCACAACCGTGGCAGAGATAGAAGTCCCCAACAGTTTTGGCAATGATGTAGAAGCACTCAACGCCCTGCAAACGGGTGTTGTCCTGCACGATCGCTCGCACTGGGGACGGATTCAAGTTGCAGGAGACGATCGCATTCGCTTTCTCCATAATCAAACGACGAACAATTTTCAACCCTTACAACCAGGGCAGGGGTGTGACACAGTGTTCGTCACCTCTACCGCCCGCACAATCGATTTAGTCAGCGCTTATGTGCTAGCGGATTCAGTGTGGCTACTTACCTCTCCCGGCTACAACCAACCACTGATCCAGTGGATGGATCGCTTTATTTTCTTTGCCGATCAGGTCGAATTGCGCGATCTCACAGATACCACCGTTGCCTTTAGCCTCATCGGAGTTGGCAGCGATGCTCTGTTGCAAACGTTAGGAGCGGGGGCAATCGTTGGGCAACCTTCTAACTACCACCTTGTCACCAATTTGGGTGGCATCGAAACGCGAGTCGCCGTAGGATGTGGGCTAGCCATTTCGGGTTACACGCTGTTTGTGGCGGCCGATCAATCAGCGGCACTGTGGCAATGTCTAACCGAAGCAGCAGCCGTGCCGATGGGTGAACAGGTCTGGCAACGATTGCGCCTTGAGCAAGGGCGACCCGCACCCGGACAAGAACTCACCGATGATTACAATCCCCTGGAAGCTGGGCTGTGGTACACCATCTCGCTGAGCAAGGGCTGCTACATTGGGCAAGAAACGATCGCCCGTTTGCATACCTACAAGGGCGTCAAGCAACAGCTTTGGGGCGTTAAGCTCAGCCAACCCGTCGCCCCGGAAACCCCCGTTTTAACCAATGGCGAGAAAATTGGCATCCTGACCAGTTGTACCCAAGCCAATGATCATGCGATCGGACTCGCCTACATTCGCACCAAAGCGGTTCAACCCGGTTTAAAGGTACAAGTTGACGAAACCGAGGGAGAACTGATAGCTGTGCCGTTTCTATCTCATGAGTATCCTTAACCTTAGTGATCGGTAATGGTGATCGCTACGGGGTGCTCAAGTCAAGGTTGTCAGCTTTGCTAGTATATCTTTCACCGTTGCAGGCAATTGACGCATAATTTTTCCTTTCTCTCGATCGAGCGCTACTAACGTGACATGGGCCGTCACAAACAGGTCTTGTCCATCCGGCGACTGGATCTGATACTCCCATTTAATGCGCACGCCATCTATGCCAATCATGCGGGTTTTCACAATCGCAGTCATACCAAATCGCAGCGATCGGTGATAGCGAATATTTAGTTCAACAACAGGTAACTCGCATCCCAACGCCACCAAATCAGCATAGTCCACGCCAAACAAGCGCAAACATTCGATTCGAGCTTCTTCCATCCAGGCAATATAAGCCCCGTGCCAAACAATTCCAGCACAGTCGGTATGGTGAGGATGCACCCGCACTGGATACTCAAACCAATTGTCGATCGGTTGGTCGGAACGTGTTTGAAGCGTGTTAGTTGGTTCTAGGGATGGCTGCATACGTAGTTCTTAAACACACCGATTTACCTGCTCTATCTGTGCAATTATTACATGCTTCTCTGGTCAGAACGATTGGGGACGGCTGGGTGTACTGACGATTTAGTAATTTAATTTAGTGATTCATTAGTCTGTTCACCTGCTAGGCACTGTTATTGACCCAGCAATATTTGATCTTGATTTGAGATCTTGATTTGATCTTGCCTTCCGCCCCCCTCATCCCCCAGCCCCTTCTCCTTTTCTGGGAGCAGGAGAGCCGGATCGGAAGTTCCTCACCCTTTGGGAGAAGGATTGAGGGTGAGGGCCGATGTCGTAACAACAGTTGCCGGGCTAATAAATTAAATCGTTCCCCCTCATCCCCCAACTCCTGCTCTCACAGAGGGCGAAGGAAAGCTGAAACGATTGAATGGTTTGCAAACTTCCGCTTCCACTCTAGGCAAGGAATGTAGGGTGAGGGCAGAAACCTTTGGTCGGTCAATCTGCCAGCACTCCTCAGTACAACTCTGCCAATCGTGCCTGAATCTCACTAATGGAAAACACGGCTTCAAACTCGATGCCTTGGTTGGCGTAAAGTTCTGCTCCACCTTGATGTCGATCGACCAACGCTAGAATGCGATTCACTTGATAACCCGCTTGTCGCAATCGATCGACCGCCTTGAGAGCCGATTGCCCCGTTGTCACCACATCTTCTAGTACGACTACCTCACTGTTAGGTGCAAGTACTGGCCCTTCAATATAGGCCTGCGTGCCATGACCTTTGGCTTCTTTGCGCACAATCAATGGCGTAATCGATCGACCTTCATACGCGGCTGTGACACTAGTTGCCGTTACCATTGGGTCAGCCCCCAAGGTCAGCCCCGCCACAGCGATCGTTTCGACCGGTAATTGCGAAACCAAGATCCGTCCAACGGCCACACCACCCTGGGGGTGCAGCGTCACCTGCTTGCCATTGATGTAGTACGCACTATGTTGTCCGGAAGATAAAGTAAACTCTCCTTCCTGATAGGCCACGTCACAAAATAAATCCAGAAGATATTGGCGTAGAGCAGCACGATCGGCTTGCACTACGAAGGTTGTTGCTTCAAACACAGATAAACGTCGAAACGGTTGATTAGGCATAGACAAACAAGCTGAAGGTACGTTGAGGCTAATCAGTCTAACAGACAACCAACCTGCGTCTGACTTATTAACAGCAATTTTGGCTCTGTTGAACAATTTAGTTAACCGTTCACCCCATTCTTATTAACTGAAACTTGTTCTGCTCACCTCTAAATAACTACTAGCTAAAGCAGACCTTGACGCTCGCTTTTCGTCTACTTACGCCCCAGTCTGATCCTTACAAAAAGAAAATTATCTGTTGCGAGATTAATGTTTTTTGTGTCAAGCTGGATCGTAGACTTTATGATGAACTAGAGACTAAATAGAAATGGTTAAAGGGGAACTCTAGGGATGAAAGAGTAAATTCTATGGCTTTCGTTTCTTCAAATCAGGTTCGTGAGGATTCAGGAGAACAGCAATGAGAATTGTACGTGGAGACGTACCAAAACCAAACGTAAGAAGAGTGAGGATTGCTGCCTTGACACTATTATTTGTTGGGTCTTTTTCTGTCAAAGGAATGGCTCAATCCACTGTTCGTGTGACACAGTCCGATGGAGATCTGGTTGAATTGCCAACTGTGTTAGATCAGTTTGAAGATGTTTACTTCACCCGCGATCGCAACTTTTACCAAAACCAGCGGTTTCCGCGGATGCTAGCCCCATTTTTTGGTGTTGTTGAACGAGATATTGCCAGAGATGGTCGCCGAATTAATCACCTTTACCGCGAGGTCTTGGAACAGCAAATCAACAGCACCGATCTAATTCGAGTGGCAGATTTGCCCAGCCCTTTTACCGGATCATTGGCTACGACACCGCTTTACCTAGAAGAGCCGATTCCTCCTGCTCCCATTCCTCGCTTTGCTCCCCCCCCTGTTCCTGTGCCGCCTATTCCCAGAAGCGCCCCGACAACTCCAGAACGTCCGGTTCCGGCTCTGTGGTAATGCTATAGGTTCAAAATTCCAACAGCCACTCGGATGCTCGTTCTCCTAAGTCGATCGGAATGCTGACCGCTTTCCCCAATCGAGGTCGATCGCGCGTTTGCTCAATAAAAGCCTGTACCTGGGCAGTTCCTCCCCAAGCATTGATGTAGGTTGCAATCGTCTCCAAATGGGCTAAATATTCTGCCTCGGATAGGGGAAATGAGGCTTGCTCCAGGTACTTCCACATCACTTGCACAAATACCTTGCCTTGAACTTGTCGCAGTTGAACGTCGTAGGAGCGTCCCCACTTTGTTAACAATAGCTGGTGCAATTCTTCTCCAGTCATAGTTTTTCGTAGTCGAAACGCTTGTCCTTTATGCAAGTCTCCCTCTAAAACGGTAGCTTACGCTGGCAATTTTCAGAAGCAGACTCAAGACATCTAACTTTACAAAGCTCAATCAGCTAGACCAAAACTAGACTAAATACTGAACAGGTTAATGCATTGTTGATAACAAAGTTAATTAATGTAATGAATGGGTAATATGAGGTTTTCATGGAAATTCGGCAGCAGCTAGATCGTCAACGTGTGAAGCATATCGTCAGCAGCTATCACCTTGATGGTGAGGAGGTGCATCAATTCGATCGCTATTTAGAAGAGCTATTTGGTTGTTATCCATGCCCTCTCATTGAGTTGGCCTTAGTTGAAACCCTCATCGATCACTGGCTGTCGGTGCCGTTAGTACGGGGCGTGGCGTTTCTGACCGCAGCCCACAATAAGTTGAAACAATGGGACATTCAACCGATCGTCAGCACTATTACACCAGAGCAATTTCAGCAAATTTCTGGACTTGATCCCACCCCTGTTTTTGGCTCTACCGAACTACCCCCCACTTGCCCAATTGTGCGTCCTTCTCATTAGCACTTGATCTGGAGATGGTTGCAACGCATTTCAAACTGATAATGATTCGGAATTTTGTGATCGATGTTTCCACTTAAGCTTTCTGAGATTTTGCTACGGCAACCAGTCCATCTACAATCACTTGGTGTTGTCGCAAGGCAGCGGCAGCAGCTCTAGCTGTGGCCCCGGTCGTGTAAATATCATCAATCAGCAGAACAGTAGGAGGGCGACGATCGCGCCAACGGGGGTTAAGGGCGAAGGCATTGATTAAGTTTTGCTCTCGTTCGGCGGATGATAAACCAAACTGAGCCTCGGTTTGACGCAGCCGAATTAGACCATGGGACTGAAGTGGCAAGCCAGTATATTGACAAAACGATCGAGCAATCAACTCCGCCTGATTAAACCCCCGCTGCTTTTGTTTGGTAGCGTGCATGGGAATGGGAACCACAGTGAGGGAACGCCCAGTCGCATGAGGGGACGCTAGCCATGCTTGCCCCAACCATTGCCCTAATGGACGTGCTAACTTGGATTGATTATCGTATTTCAAGGCTCGAAGCGATTGTCGTAGCGCCCCACCATAGAATCCCCAAGCAAAGACTGGTAACTCTCCCTGCCGTTCTTGGCGATCGTGGCATTGGCAAGCCTTTAATTTTTTTTGGCAATCTTGGCAAAGCAGGGATAAGCTAGAACGCTGACACAAGGGACATTGAGATTGAAATAATAAATCCAGCCATGTTGTGAATGGGTTCCAGGCTCCCATAGCTTCGCTCTCCTTGCGCCTGCATCCGCCAATTGACAGTAGACATTTACCCAACTGGCATGGATAGAATAATTAGGTGTAACAAATCTATAGTTCCACTTTTGCTGGTGGGGCTTAACATGTTTAGTATCTTTAAGGTCGTCTTGCGTTTATCGCTAACTGTAAACTTCTCTTAATCCACATCAAACAAGGAATTATCGAACACTAATTGCCCATGCCTCCTGTAACTAAACAGAATCGCGACTTACCAACCATTAACGAACGCATTCGATTTCCAAAAATCAGGGTGATTGACACGGATGGCGGTCAGCTTGGCATTATGACCCCTCGCGATGCTCTTAGGCTTGCCGAGGAAAAAGAGTTGGATTTAGTTCTGGTGAGTGACAAAGCAGATCCGCCAGTTTGTCGCATCATGGACTATGGTAAGTTCAAGTTTGAGCAGGAGAAGAAAGCGCGGGAGGCTCGCAAAAAGCAGCATACTTCTGATGTGAAAGAAGTAAAAATGCGCTACAAGATTGAAGATCATGACTACCAAGTTCGTGTGAATCAAGCCAAGAAGTTTCTCAATGCCGGAGATAAAGTGAAGGCAACCATTACCTTCCGAGGGCGAGAAATTCAGCATCGCGACTTGGCAGAAAGCCTACTCTTGCAAATGGCCACCGATTTGCAGGAATTTGCCGAAGTGCAACAAGCACCTAAGCAAGAAGGGCGAAACATGATGATGTTATTGGCTCCGAAGCGGTAGGAATGATTCTAGAACGACTCTAGAGCTTTTTCTAGAACCAAGTAGAACAGCAGGTAGGGTGGGCAATGCCCACCTTCTTTTTTTTAATGTGTATCTCTCAGTCGTCTTACGATCGCCTCTACAACTAGCTCTTCTCTAGACACCGATGCAAGTGTTTCAAATGATAGCTTCGGCGCAAGCGCGGTATCAGCGGCAGGCAATGCAATGCCAGAATTTGTAGTTGAATTTGTAGTTGTTTCATAACGGTTAGCAACCCAACAAATACAAGGGGCAAAGCCACTATGGCAAGCATTGTGTGAGGTACTCAACCCGTTGCCCGTAAAAGTTTTGTATATTTTGATGCAAAATTTAGGCGAGTAACAAAATAGTAGCGATCGATGGCTTTTACAATGCTCAGGGCATGTTTAGAGGGTAGGCAGTCAACCGCACGACAGACCCTCGTTTGCTATGAGATTAATTCAGGAGTCATCTGCTCATTCATTAACCCAAACCCAGGTCAACGAGCGCCTGATTCCACCCTGGGTCGTTCAGGGACTGCGATGGTTCAACTTACGCCCCGAAGAAGGCAAACGCACCTTTCTCATGTTTGCTTTTTACACACTCAGTTCTGTTGGCATTCTGTGGCTGGAAGTGAGTATTGCCGCTCTTTTTCTGAATGAGTATGGGGCTGAGTGGCTTCCTTGGGTTTATATTGCCAGTGCGGCAATTGGCACCGGATTGGGCATTGGGTACGCTTGGCTGCAAAAGGTGTTACCCCTGCACCGCGTTCTAGTTTGCACCGCAGGGTTGATGGCGCTGCCCTTGTTGCTGTTTCGCTTGGGGTTGCATCCAGCCCTGATGGGAAGCTACACCGTTTTTCTAATGCGGCTTTGGCTAGAGGCGATTTATGTCATCAGTGAATTGAATACATCGATCGCCGCCAATCAGTTATTCACCATTCGCGAAATTAAGCGCACTTATCCCTTAATTAGTAGCGGGATTTTAGTCGCGGATGTGCTGAGCGGGTTATCGCTGCCGCTCTTACGCGGATTAGTGGGTTTATCTAATGTTATTTTGCTAGCTTCGTTGATGCTGTTTCTGGGCGCGGGGGTGTTGCTCTATCTCACAAAAGCCTATCGCCCATTTTTTCCAGATTCCCGCTATCGCTCTTCCAATCGGGAACAGCGCTTCACCCGCCACCGATTGCGCAAACCGCAACGACAGTATGTGATGTTCGTCTTTGCATTTTTTGTGCTGGTGCAAGTGCTGGCGCTTCTGCTGGATTTTCAATACCTTGGTCAACTGCAACAGAGCATGAGTTTGGAAACGATCGCCGACTTCCTAGCCTTATTCAGCGCAATTTTGGGTAGCTTTGAACTAGTTATGCAGTGGTTCATTTCTGGGCGCTTAATTGAACGGTTAGGGATATTTACAGGAATCGCGGTGTCCCCGGTTCTCCTGCTTGGACTCGGTTTGTTGACTTTCGGCGGCGTCATCAGTTTGCTGGTCGGTGTGATTCTGCTGAAATTTGTTGATGAACTGCTGCGCTATACCCTAGTGGCCAGCACCGGGCCACTTTTGTTTCAACCCATCCCCGAAGCCAACCGCAACCGAATACAATCTGTCGTGCGTGGCATTGCTGAACCTGTGTCAACCGGGGCGATCGGTGTAGGGTTGGTGCTCACCCTGGGATTTTTGCAGCTATCCCATCCAATCGCACAAACTCTAAGCAAGGCAGCAGGCTTTGTGTTCCTAGCCTATACGGTTCTGTTTTCGCTGCTGTGGCTATTGACGGTGATACATTTAAGAGCCAAATATCTGGTGGTGCTCGTGTCTAGCAGCGATCGGGGGCAACTCAGTCGTTTCAACGTTGATTTGCCTACCCTCAAACGCAATTTGATAGAAGCATTGCAACGAGCAACTACGGATGAAGAGCGCTCGTCTTGTATTAAGTTGCTCACCGATGTTGACCCAACTCAAGCAAATGCTGTTTTGGCGCCCCTACTGTCCAGCTTCTCACCAGCATTGCAACGGCAGAGTTTGGTAGCCATGCTTCACTTTCCCAACCCTGTTTATTTGAGCCATGTACAAGCGTTGGTCACTCAGCCAACACCACAGCCTATATCACCCGAGGTACTAGCGCTGGCGCTGCGCTATAGGTGGTTGAGCGATCAGGCAGACGTGGCACAATCAGAGGTGGCACAACTGAAGCCCTACCTTCGTGCCGATGTGGAACCCGTGGTGCGGAGTACAGCGGCGGCTCTGATGCTACGGCACGGTAATTCGGTTCAGAAAGCTGAAGCCACAACGGTGTTACGACGCATGTTGACCAGCAAGCAAGAACAGAACCGGATCATGGGCTGCCAAGCTCTGGGAGATGCGGTCTATCTACAGTCTCTACGGCTGTACATTAAACCAATGCTGCAAGATCCGTCCTTGCCTGTGCGCTGTGCCATGCTGGAAGCGATCGCTGCTACGCACTTGGAAGAATATTATCCTGCCCTGTTGCGAGGGTTGTCCTACCCATCTACCCGGGAAGCTGCCCAACGATCGCTGGTTCGATTGGGAGATGAGGTACTTCCACGCCTAGTAGCGTTTGCCGAACATCCTCACACACCCTCTGGGGTTCGTATCTATGCCTGGAACACGGTTGGGCAGATAGCCACTCCCAAGGCGATCGATTACTTAATCGATCGGCTGACGTCCACTAACGGCACAACGCAGCGAACGGTGCTACGGGTGTTGCTGCGCATTCCACACGAAGCTGGCGTTGAGGCAGTCTTGACGCAACTAGGACGGCGTGGCATTGAGCATTTAATTCTTCAGCAAATTCAGTGGTTGGCGCACGTCTATGCAGGGTTAGTTGATTTGCAACCTCTGCAACTTCAACAATTTGCAATGGTAGAAGCCGAATTGCTTTGGCGAGCCTTGCGTGATGCAGAAACCGATGCGGTTGAGCAAATTTTCTTGCTTATGCGCTTTCTGTATGATGCCAACCAAATTCAGGCGGCGGCGTTTAACCTTCAATCCAAAACGCGAGACAGTATGGCGCGAGGGCTAGAGATTTTAGACAATACTATCGATCTATCCAGTAAGACAATCATTCTTACTATTTTCGATCGGTTATCTGATCATGAGAAGCTGCAACACCTTGCCCCTCTAATCAACTATCGATCGCTGAAGCCCAGTCAACGACTACATCATTTGCTAGAATTACGCCATTTTTTATCAGATTGGACGCTAGCATGTTGTTTTCATTTGGCCCGTCAGACAGGTTGGACATTGACATCTGAACAAATTTTGTTTGGGTTGTGCGCTGCTAGTGGCTTTGTTCGGGAAGCCGCATTAGCTTATTTGCAAGTGGTGTTCCCAACCCGGCTACGATCCGTGTTGCCGCTGTTCAAAACCGATCCCGATCGCCTTGTGGCGCTGCAAGTCCGGCAGATGATGGCAGAATTGAGAAACCCCGTTCATCAATAGTTCAGTCTTTTTTAGTTGCAAGTGTTCTAATCACCTTGTCCCATGCTCACCGTCGATCGCCTGCTGTTTGTTCGGAACGTACCTATTTTTCAAGAACTGCGTGATGATTTTCTCGTGCGACTGGCTGCCATTATGGAAGAATTGCATTTTCCAGCGAAACACACAATCTTTACTCAAGGCGAAGAAGGTCGATCGCTTTATATTCTCGTTTCGGGACGGGTGCGGGTCTTGAGTGGCACTCGAGAACTGGCACAACTGGCTCAAGGAACTTGCTTCGGTGAAATGGCAGTTCTAGACGCCGAACCTCGTTCTGCTTCTGTTATCACCCTGGCACCGTGTCAATGCTTAATGCTGACCCAACAGCAATTGTACGAGGCGATCGAAGAAACCCCTGGCGTGGCGGTGAATGTGATTCGGTTGCTGTCCCGCCGGATTCGGGAACTGAATCAACGCCTCGATCGGTTGCAGGAGGGGTAGGGATGGGGAGGCGGAGGTCGAGCTTCATGGAGGCACTGCTGCGGTCATTACTGGATCAAGGAATAGTACATGCAGGGGATTGGGTGCCCTTCGATCGCTATTGCAGCGGTATAGTCTACTACCGGGCTGAACTGCATCATGCTCCAATTAGGGGTGGGATGTCCATTGTGTGCAAAGGCAACAATCGAATCGGATAAGTTGGTAATTTCAACACGCTTGAGTCCGGTGAGTCCTTCACCTGTCGCTTTCAAGTAGGCTTCTTTGCATGTCCATAGTTGAAAAAATAGGGCTTGTCGGCGTTCTATGGGGCATTGATTTAACAATGCTACTTCGTTTGGCAGAAAAAACCGTTGAGCTAACTGCTCCATCTCTTGGAGCGGACGATTGTATTCGACATCAATTCCAACTAAGCGATTGCATGTAATGGCATAGAGCGCTATCTGGTGAGAGTGCGACACGTTAAAGCTGAGGGGCGTTGCAGCTTGAAGGGAACTTAAACTGGGTTTGCCGCGTGCACTATAGGAAAACTCTAGCTGATCGGCCGCAAGGGGCAAGTAACACGATAGAATTAATCGCAAAATTCCCCGCCCTGCTACAAATCGTTGGCGATCGCGAGGGAAGCGAAATCGATTGGCTCTTGTCTGCTCATCGGGCGACAACAGCAACGCAAACTGCTCTAGCTGCTGGGTGGAACAATCGAGCTTGGCCCGCCAAATATGCACAGCAGGATTTACAAAAGTTATGGCTGGTAACTGCTCGAAACATCGCTCTTGCCAACAACTCAACACCATAACAACCCGCCGTGTATTCAGTTACTTCAATATTGGCATTGATAATGAGCCGTTTCACGCAGCCAGCCGAGATATCCTCAGGCAATAGGGGTTGGGGAATGAGGGCGAGACTTGCAAACGTGACACGGTCCCTGCTCTTGTTAACGTTACTAACGTGCTTACGAGGGTTCTTTATTGTTAATCGGAAATGGTCAATCGGATTAGCCATTAACCATAGTTCTAGCAAGGAACGATCGTTTTCTTTTTAAGTACGGTACTTATGTCTTCGCGGCGATCGAATCCCTAGCAAAATGCTTAAGTGTTTGTCCGATTCCATATAGTTATAACCCTAACAATTCACAAAAATCTCTAACAATTTGTTACTTCCTTAAAGCTTTTAAGTTTTAGTTGAATTTCTTTAGAACAAATGTCTTCCGCTATACGTAGAGTTTTAGTGACCAATAATTCAAATTTCTTTCTACCTGTAGCGTACTGGTTAAACAGGAACACTTTATCTATTAGGAAAACGACTGTATATAGTACATAAATACTATTTTCTTGAAAATTTAATTATGCTAATTATTAATGTAGAGAGGAAAATCCACTTTGAATCTCTTCATTTGAATTTGATGGGATTCTAAGGAAGTTATCACACCCTTGAATTTACTGCCGTGCCAAGCGTTGCTTGGCATGGTTCACTCCTAGGGAATTGTGAAAACTTGAGGCTGTAGTCATCAATAATATGAGATTACGCCCATTGAGATAAGCTAATCTAACCCGATTTTGGAGGGCAATGAATCCATGGAAACACTCGCGTTTCTCCATCTCGCTGAAGAAAACGAAAATTCTCAAGTTCGGGAATTGACGTTAGATACAAACAAGTTTGCTGGCAAGGCGGCGATCGGTGCATTGGGAATTGCGGCCGCGGCGGTGGGTGCTTTTGGTATCGCAGACAGTGCTTCAGCTTATGGCTATGGCGGTTGCTATAGCTATGACTGTGGCTATAACTACTACTCGTATGATCCTTGCTATGACTACGGGTGTGACAAGTACTACTCGTATGATCCTTGCTATGACTACGGGTGTGACAAGTACTACTCGTATGATCCTTGCTACTACGATTCCTGCGGTAGCAGCCACTACTACTCGTATGATCCTTGCTATGACTACGGGTGTGACAAGTACTACTCGTATGATCCTTGCTACTACGATTCCTGCGGTAGCTACTATTCTCCAAAAATTCACTTGTCAGTGAAAGAAATTCAGATCGCTCTGAAGAATGCAGGGTGCCATGTTTACGTAGATGGTGTGTTTGGCCCGATGACAGCCCATGCTGTTAAATCATTCCAAGCTGCCCATGGTCTGCATGTAGATGGCGTTGTGGGACCGCAAACCACAGCAGCGCTACTTCAGTATCTTTAGAGCAGTACCTAGCTAGTTGAACCATTAAATTTGTTCAGACTTAGCTAAGCACCGCTAGGTTGATCTTCATCTCACAGAACGTTGCTGAATCCTAATAGCCGATCGTCTGCCAAAACGATCTAGCGCCGATGTTGTGGCAAAACCACCAACCTCCTTGCTAACAGGCTGTTGAACCGGCAACGTTTTTCTATGAGCCATTTTAGTTGCACCGCCCACAGTCTAGATCTATCTAAGGAAAAAGTGACTTATTTCTTCAGTAACGTTTAAAGAACCTTGTGCACAAGTAGAGAAAAGTTTATGCGGGATGGTAGTAGAATGCTACGCCCAGTAAAATATAGGTCGCTAGTAGCAACGTTCCATCAAGCCAATTGCTGCGTCCACCAAAACTAACTAAATTGGTGACTAAAACAGCGATCGCCATCGCTGCCACTTCAAACGGATTGAAATTCAGGTCGATCGGTTGACCAATGATGTGTCCTACGAATAACAGCACTGGGGCCACAAACAACGCCACCAGCAAACTATCGCCCGTTACTACCGACACAACCAAGTCCATTTTGTCTTTGAGGGCTAGTCGGACAATGGTGACATAGCCTGCTACATCGCTGATCAGTGGCACCAAAATCACGCCTGTAAATAAGGAAGTTAGCCCCAGGCGTTTGGTTTCAGGTTCTACTACCCCAACAAATAATTCCGATTCAATGGCAACGGCGATCGCGGAGCTAAGCAAGACCACCAGCCACATTATTAAACTCGATCGAACCTTGGATGTTTGCTCTGCTTTGGCGGGTTGGTCTTCGTCAGTGTCCAGCAGGCCCATGTCATAAAGATAGCTGTGAGTTTTTAGGGAGAATAGCAGTGTTAAGCCGTAGACCACAATTAGCACCGTGGCTGTAGCAATAGAAAGATTGTGGATAGCGGTTCTGTCTACTACTCTAGAGGTAGAAATAACTAAGGTGGGCAGGGCGATCGCAATCACCGCTAATGTAATGGTGGCTCCATTCACGCGGATTAAAATCGGTTGAAATTCTTGTTCCTTATAGCGCAACCCTCCTGTTAGCATTCCCAGCCCCAACAGCAGTAATAGACTACTGAGAATACTGCCCGTGATGCTGGCTTTCACGATTTCAACTAACCCTGCATTCAGCGCCACCAACGCAATAATGAGTGCTGTTGCATTAGCAAAAACCGCATTAACAATTCCGCCGATGGCGGGCCCCGTCACAAGAGCTACCTTCTCTGTTGCAGTTCCTAACAATATAGAGAGCGGCACAATGGCCAGAACGGAAGTGAAAAACACGATCGATTGACCCCAATGCAACAAACTGGCGGCGATCGAGATGGGTACAAAGATCAGCAGCAGTAGGGGCAGAACTTGTCCAACCGAAAGTTTGCGTTTAACTAATAGGGAGAACTGGCGATCGGATTTCATGAATGCAAAGAAGATGAGTGTGTTTTCAGCGTAGACCCAACCGCCAATCCTGGCATCCGTCTGATGTTAGGACAATAGATGAACTGGCATGAGACCGATCAAGATTCAACCAAGTGCAAGACTTGATTTAATTTGCCGCTGCGGAATCCTTCTAAATCTAGCGTTACATAAACAAACCCATAGGACTGAAACGCCGCGACTAACGCAGGCAAATCTGTGGTTTGCACAAATTCCTGGATTTGTTCTGGTGGTAATTCAATTCGCGCAACATCGCCAGCCGATCGAACACGCAGAGTTGTAAGCCCCAACTGCCGCAAATAGCGTTCGGCGCGTCCAACTCGCTGCAACTTGGCAATCGTGATTGCTTCGCCATAGGGAAACCGCGAACTGAGGCAGGGCTGTGCAGGCTTGTTCCACCACGGCAACTCAAGCCATTTTGACAATTCTCGCACCTCGGCTTTGGTGATACCAATTTCGGCCAGGGGCGATCGGGCCCCGCGTTCTTTGGCAGCTTGAATGCCGGGGCGATAGTCACGCAAATCGTCAGCATTGACGCCATCAACTACATAGGGATAGCCGCGTTCTATAGCAAGGGGTTTCAAGGTATCGTGGAGTTCGCTTTTGCAGAAATAGCAACGGTTGACCGGATTCGCTGCATAGTTGGGGTTTTCAATCTCATGCGTTTGCACCACTTCGTGGGCAATGCCGATAAACGCTGCCTGCATCCGGGCTTCTTCCAAATCTTCGGGAAGCAGCGATGGAGACTCTGCGGTGACGGCCAAGGCTCGATCGCCCAACACATCATAAGCAACCTTCGCAACCAGCGCACTATCAACACCACCAGAGTACGCCACCAGTGCTCTGTCAGCTTCGGCCAATAGGGCTTTTAATTTTTCAAGTTTTTCTATCAACATTGTTGAGTAACACGACCCATACCAAGATAAAAACAGCTTGCAGCATTGCTTCAAGTTCCTCTAGACTAGCAATTTTAAGCCGGAGTTTAAGGAATCGAAGCCTGGTAACTCCTGCAAGCGAGGAATCAAATCATGATCTATAGCGCTAGGGTTGGAACACAAACGGTTTATGTAGAAAATCGTGGCACGCAAACCTTCATTACCTTCAGCAATCAGTCTCCGGGGCAGCAGCAATCTCAGTCAAATAGCTTCACAACGGGCGAGTGGACGGCTACTCCAACGCTGGTTCGATCGGCAACCGGAGGAGCAATTCTTCAGATTCAGTCGAGCCAAGGGCAGTGGTTCATTCAGCTTCAAGCAAACGGAATTCAGCACTTAACATCCCCCCCCACTCTAGAAACGGCTGAAGTTATTCCCATGCAACAGCAAGACACATCACCCGTTGCTCCAGAGATGCAGCCAATGCAGCCAATGCAGCCAATGCAACCAATGCAACCAATGAAAATGGGAGATATGGAAATGCAAATGAATCCGATGCAGATGCGGATGGGCAACATGGAAATGCGCATGGGAGAACCATCGTCAGTATCAAACACCGCCGCTTCAACTCACACTTCAACTAAACAGTTTTGTACCCAGTGCGGTCATGCGGTTGCACTCACCGATAAG
Organism: Thermocoleostomius sinensis A174; assembly: GCF_026802175.1. NCBI lineage: Bacteria > Bacillati > Cyanobacteriota > Cyanophyceae > Oculatellales > Oculatellaceae > Thermocoleostomius > Thermocoleostomius sinensis. Next base: position 2,950,836 of record NZ_CP113797.1, read on the forward strand.
TTTTGTGCCCATTGTGGTCATGCACAACAAGGATGAAGTCAAGGATGAAGTCACTGAAACACTAGAAAGCCGATCGATTCCTTTAAGATGGAAGAGAGTTAAGATCTGTTAACTTTACATTTAGTTTACATTTAGAGAAACCGCACCATCGAATCGTGACGACTCAGCTTCCTCAATTATCTTCCCCCTTAGAATTTCATACTTGGAATTGGCACGGGCATAACATTTGTTATACCGCTATTGGCACAGGGCAGCCCCTTGTGTTGATTCATGGCTTTGGGGCGTCCATTCGCCACTGGCGGCGCAACATTCCCGTTCTAGCCGAGGCCGGACATCGGGTGTTTGCGATCGATTTGCTGGGGTTCGGCAAGTCCGATAAGCCTGTCCTGTCCTATTCGCTAGAGTTGTGGGAAGACCTACTGCAAGACTTTTGGACAAATCAGATTCAACAGCCCGCGATTTTTATCGGCAATTCGATCGGCGCGTTGCTTAGCTTAATGATGCTGGCTCATCATCCAACCATGAGCGCAGGTGGGGTGCTATTAAATGCAGCAGGTGGGTTAAACCATCGCCCTGAAGAACTAAACCTACCGCTGCGGCTAGTGATGGGTGGCTTCACTAAACTAGTGAGTTCACCGCTGATTGGGCCAGTTTTGTTTAACTTAATTCGCCAGAAACCGAGATTGCGCCGCACCCTTCAGCAGGTCTATCACGATCACACTGCTGTGACGGATGAGTTGATTGATCTGATCTATGAGCCGTCGTGCGATGTAGGGGCACAGCAAGTATTTGCCTCTATTTTGACCGCACCGCCTGGACCCAAGCCAGAAGATCTGTTGCCCAATGTATCGCAACCGCTGCTGGTGCTTTGGGGTGAAGCCGATCCCTGGACTCCGATCAGCGGCTCTAGACTCTATCAAGCGTTGGCAACAGAAGCGCCCGATCGGGCTAAGTTTGTCTCTATTCCCAATACAGGTCATTGTCCCCATGATGAGCGCCCAGAAATTGTCAACGCCGAAATTCTCAACTGGCTGACTGATCTCAACGCTAGGTGATTGCTCACTATTCGATCGATTCGCACAGGTTTATCAGGTTTCTATCATTCAAGTCTATGTCATCCAATCCTTACAAGCTGCTGTTTGTTTGTCTAGGCAATATTTGCCGATCGCCTTCGGCTGAAAACATCATGAATCACCTGATTCAACAGCGGGGGCTGCAAGCGGAGATTGTCTGCGATTCTGCCGGAACCTCTAGCTATCACCTTGGTAGCCCACCCGATCGACGAATGACAACAGCGGCAGCACGGCGGGGCATTGCTTTGGTGGGTTGGGCCCGGCAGATTGAGCAATCGGACTTTGAACAGTTCGATTTGATTCTAGCTATGGACAAAGAAAACTATCGCGATATTCTAGCTCTTGATCGCAGCGGACGTTATGGTGATAAAGTGCGGCTGATGTGCGACTTTTGCCGTCAGCATCGCGATCGAGAAGTGCCTGATCCCTACTATGGCGGGGCAGATGGGTTCAATTATGTAATTGATTTGTTGCTAGATGCCTGCGAAGGCTTACTAGATTACATTGTGGCGGCTCAATCAATTGAGAACCGCTGAAGTGTAGGACGATACGCTTCAATGCTACATTCGAGTTTAATCTCGCCACAGTGAAATTCCACCCAAAAGCCCTGCTACATTCGGCACAATTTGCACATTGGACGGCAATTCCACCTCTAACTTTTTGGCGTTGCCGCCGCCCAAATACAGACGATCGTAGTTGAACAACTGCGACAGCGAATCGATTGCTTTCAACAGACGGCGACTCCAGCGCTTTTTACCAATGCGATCGAGTGTGGCCCGACCCAACTGTTGTTCATAGGTTTCATTCTTGCGGAACGCATGGTGGGCCAATTCCAAATTAGGAACCAGTCGGCCGTTGACAAACAGGGCTGAACCGAAGCCTGTACCTAACGTCACCACCAGTTCAACACCGTGTCCGTTGACGACGCCCAATCCTTGAATATCCGCATCATTAGCCGCTCGGACGGGCTTACCAAATCGCTCCGCCAATGCTGCTGCTAAGTTAAAGCCAATCCAGCTGGGGTCTAAATTGGCCGCCGTTTCAACCACTCCAAACCGCACCACTCCTGGAAACCCAACAGATATGCGATCGAACGTTTTATCAGCAATCAACTGATCCAGCGTCAACAGAATGGCTTCCGGCGTTGCAGGCGTTGGGGTATCGAGCCGATCGCGCTCAGAGAGGGGATTGCCCTGTTGATCTAACACCATGACCTTGACCCCGCTACCGCCAATGTCTACCGCCAGCGTTTGCAGTTGATTGACCTGAGTTTCTGCCGCCATCATTCGATCACACACCCTCCATAGAAACAACCTATTTCTTGCGCGTGATTGCGCGCGCTTGGAGGATTTAGTATAGATCATCCCAGACGAGGACATCAATGAGGGCAGTATCAAGAGGACAGTATCAAGACACCTCGTTTGGCGTTGCGTGAACAGAAGTATGATTCTCGTGCTGAAGCTTCTTGCAGCCCTCACCCTAGCTCTCTCCTCTGGGAGAGGGAACACAAGTCTGGCTCCCTGCTCCCTAGGGAGCAGGGTTGGGGATGCGGACAATTCGTATCGGCGTTCAGCAACGCTCTCGTTTCAAATGAACGCGATCGATACTTTAGGAATGAGAAGCTTTCAGAATGAGGAAAACGATATGTCGATCGGTCGGAGGTAAGCAGAAAGTGGGAATGGGGGGCAGTGTTGACGAAAACTGTCCGAAGGATTGTTAACCGAAGGATTGTTAAGGATTACCTACCCACCGTCTCAGAGTAGAGACGACCTCGTCGATCGCCATTTCTTGTGAGGCATGATCACGACGGGTGACAACTTCCACTTTGCCCTGCTTCAGCGATCGTCCGGTAACAATGCGGTAGGGAATGCCAATCAAATCAGCATCTTTGAATTTGACTCCGGCTCGTTCATCGCGATCGTCTAGCAGGGTTTCAACTCCGGCGGCATTCAGGTCGGTGTAAAGCTGTTCTGCGACCTGCACTTGTTCAGTGTCGGTGACGTTGGGAATGACGACGATGGCGTGAAACGGAGCAATGGCGACGGGCCAGATGATGCCGTCTTTGTCGTAGGATTGCTCGACTGCGGCTTGCGCTAAGCGCGATACACCAATGCCATAACAGCCCATCACCAACGGGGCTTCTTCTCCTTGCTCGGTGGTGTAGGTGGCTCCCATTGCCGTAGAGTATTTCGTGCCTAGTTGAAAAATGTGCCCGATTTCAATCCCCCTGGCACTTTGCAGAATTTGATTGGAGTCGTGAACCGCCCGATCGCCCGGCCTAGCTTTGCGCACATCCAACACGACTTTAGGTAATTCAAATTGCTTACCCCAGTTGGCTCCTACCACGTGGTAGCCCGATTCGTTGGAGCCTGTGACAAAATGTTTCAGGTCGATCGCTGTTTTATCCACCAAGCGGAGAAATTTTGCCGCCAAATTTTTCGTCGATTTAATATAGTCATCGCTGAGATCAGGAGCAATATAGCCCAAGGGCAATGGTTTTGCTGCCCACTCCTTTTGTGCCACTTCATCGGGGACGGTCAACCCAATGACTGCTTTGCCACCGTATTGGCTGCCCAACTTGACTAACTCATTTTGTAATTTGACTTCGTTTACTTCTTGATCACCTCGAATGCTGACAATCACCAACACGTTCATACCGTTGTCATAGGTGACTTGATACAGCACATTTTTAAGAATTTGCGTCGGCGAACATTTGAGAAAAGCAGCTAACGTTTCGATCGTCGGTGTATTAGGCGTATCCAACTTTTCATACCGCTTGAACGGCGATGGTTCGGCATCGGCTGGTAATGAAATTGCTTTTTCTACATTGGCGGCGTACTTACCATCATCGGTATACAGCACCTCATCTTCGCCTGCCTCTGCGAGCACCATAAATTCCTGAGAACCAGAACCACCGATCGCTCCAGAATCGGCATCTACGGCACGAAACGCTAACCCTGTGCGCTGCATAATCCGGTGGTAGGCATCGTGCATTTTCTGATAAGACACCTTCATTCCGGCTTCGTCGGCATCAAAAGAATAGGCATCTTTCATGATGAACTCTCGTCCTCGCATTAAGCCAAACCGAGGACGAATTTCATCGCGAAACTTCGTTTGAATTTGGTATAGGTTCAGCGGCAACTGACGATAGGAACGAATCATATCGCGAGCAATTAAAGTAATCACCTCTTCGTGGGTTGGGCCTAATCCCAATTCGCGCCCTTGCCGATCTTGCAACGCAAACATAATGCCCTCAGCTTGGGTATAAGTGTCCCAGCGTCCCGATTCTTTCCACAACTCTGAGGGTTGCAACTGTGTCAACAAACACTCCTCTGCGCCAGTTGCGTTCATTTCTTCGCGCACAATCCGAGAAACTTTTTGCAACACCCGCCACATCAACGGCAAATAGGCATAGATACCGCTACCGATGCGTCGAATATAACCAGCCCTTACCAAGAGTTTATGGCTAGGAATTTCTGCCTCTGCCGGATCTTCCCGTAAGGTGGCAAACAGCATTTGAGACAGGCGCATGATTCCGTTCCCTTTATCTAGTCTGGAGGTTTGCTATATCAGTCTAAAGCATTGTGCCAGGGTGATTACATCGAGTTGCGTATTCCTGAGTCATGGTCTCTCAACTTGCTTCAATCGATGCGGGTGTCTATCCCAAAAGCAACGGCAGGCCAATGGCAGATAAGACCAGCAGTTTCGCTAGATTGTGGTGATTCAGCAAAACCTGGATTGGCTCTTTGCCGATGACCAGAATGTTTTTGTAGCGGGCGATTTGCTGTGGTATTTGGTGGAAGGACGCAACACGTTGATTGTTCCGGAGAAGAACTGCAAATTTATCGCCTTGATGGGCAACTAGATGGGCAACTATATTGTCTCCTTTGCAGCGATTCAGCAACAGCTAGAACAAGAACGCTAACGGGTGGAAGAGTTCAGGCACTGTTACAGCAATATTGCAATCGATTTGGGGATCTAGGCGATCGAGCAGAGTAGGGAACCAGCCGTGAATCGGGGATCTTCAGAACAAATTCTTTGACTTGAAGCGATCCCAAGCGCGATGATGAACATTAGACTCTATTCCAGCAGCGTTTTACAAAGCGTTAGACTGTATTGATTGCGACAAATTGATCCTAATAAATTGATTGTGAGCGGAGACGTTGAACGGCTATGAGCATCGCAGTGCTTGGTTTATTGCTTGCTGGATTAGTGCTATTGGTTATTGGCGCAGAGGCGCTAGTCCGAGGTTCATCCAAGCTGGCCGCGATGGTGGGAATTTCGCCATTAGTGATTGGGCTGACGATCGTAGCATTCGGGACAAGTTCGCCAGAAATGGCAGTCAGTATTCAATCGAGCCTAACAGGACAGGCAGATATTGCGCTAGGAAACGTGGTCGGTAGCAATATTTTCAATGTGCTGTTAATTTTAGGACTGTCGGCGCTGGTGGCTCCATTGGTGGTGGCTCAACAACTGATCCGTCTCGATGTGCCGATCATGATTGGGGTATCTGTCCTAACATTGTTGTTTGGACTCGATGGTCGCATCAACCGATCGGACGGCATCGTTTTGTTTATAGGCGTTCTGGTTTATACCGCTTTTCTGATTTACCAAAGCCGTAAGGAAAATAATCGCGAAGTGCAAGATGAGTACAACCGCGAGTATGGCAATCGCGGGTCCGGCAGTCTACAACAATGGATTATCTATTTAGGATTGATTGTGGGTGGGCTATTTCTGCTAGTTCTAGGTTCGCGCTGGCTAGTGCAAAGTTCAATCGCCATTGCACAAGCGATCGGGGTAAGCCAGTTGATTATTGGGTTAACGATCGTAGCAGCAGGAACGTCACTGCCAGAGCTTGCTACTTCGGTTGTTGCTAGCATCAAGGGTGAGCGAGATATTGCAGTGGGAAATGTGGTAGGCAGCAATATTTTCAATATTTTATCGGTCTTGGGATTATCAGCAGCCGTTTCTCCTACAGGGGTTACTGTTTCTAGTGCCGCCTTGCACTTTGATATCCCAGTCATGATTGCAGTGGCATTTGCCTGTGTTCCTATCTTTGTCACTGGCAATTTGATCAACCGCGCAGAAGGCATTTTATTTGTCGGATACTACATTGCCTACACCATTTACCTGATTCTAAATGCGATGGATCATGACCTTTTGCCCATGTTCAGCAATGTAATGCTGTTTTTTGTGATTCCGCTGACGGTGATTACCTTGGCGACTGTTTTGTGGCGATCGATTACCAAACCCAGTAAGCAAAAGCAGCTTTGAGAAGTGAGTTTTAGTCCCTCATCTAGTTCCACCGTTTTTTCAAGCCATCGCCTACACTAGAGATAGTCCGATTCGCTAGGATCGGGGCAGTCAGTTAACCTATTTCGTAGTATTGCAAGGTGTAGATGTCCATGAGACGCAGACCAAAAGCACCACCTAGACCTCAATCCCGTCCATCAGACGATTACTCCAGCTTTTCTGAACGCTCTGAACGCCCTGACCGATCGGGCGGACTTGCTTCGGTGTTCAACACCGCGACGATGGCAGTACTTGTGGCTGCTTTAGTGGTCGGGATCGGGCTGGGTATGTTTTTTGGCTCAACCACCACGTCGTCTGATTTAGGCAGCGTGGCCACTCGCTATGATATCGATCGCAGTGCCCCTGACCCTGAACTGTGTGTACAGTACGGAGCCAGCGCGATGGCGGTTGATTTGCGAGCGTTTCTAACGCTGAACCCCTTTAATGTTTATGTCTCCCAGCCCAGAATGCAGCCAGGTTGTGTAATTCGTAGCAGTAACTGGTCAATTCTACAAAGCCGCAACTTGGTCAATTCTCAAGAGGCCAATCAGTGCCGCGACCGCATGAATACGTTTGCTTATACAGGCAGCATTGAAAATCAAGCAAGCGAACCTCGAATTGATTGCGTCTATCAGAATGATGCAGCAGGTAATCTCTTCTTAAGACAGCCTGGTGTGGGTGGTGCACCACCGGAAGCTCAACGGTTCTAATCTCGCAATCTCCAGATCACGTTTGTAAGGGCCGGTTCCAATCGGCCCTAATTTTGTTTATACTTAACGCCTTACCTTCACTGAGTTTTACTGACTTAAATAGCATTCACACCAGATCCTCACCCACCGCCTGCGGTACCGCTCCTTAGTAAGAGGAGGTTGGGAGGGGTCTCGTCCGTTGCAGTTCCCAATTTAAATTGGGATTAAAAGCGGTAGTTGCGATCGCGTACCCAGAGACTAATTGGAACAGCGTTACCGCTAGCATCGACTTTGATATCCACAACAAACGCTCGTTGAGCTTGTCCTTGTACTTGGCTAATATCGGTGTTGATTTGCTCCCGCCGATCTTCGGGCATGTAGTAGGTTTCCAGCCCGTACAATACTTGCCAGCCATTGAAGTGTCCCTGTAATGCCACTTGATGATCGGCTAAATCGGTGGGGCGATCGGCACTGACGCGCACAGGTTTCCAAGGTGTAGGCGGTGTAGTTATCTCTGGGGTTGGAGCTTCTAATACCACATAGAATTTGGTGTATTGTCCGGATGCTTGGGTGAGATAGTCCCCACCGGGTAACGATCGCAGCAGGTCTGGATTGGAAATATCGTAGCTTAGGGTTTGATAATAACCGCGCAGGAGATCGTAGGGATCAACTGGAGCGGTTTGCAGTGTTACAGGTGTGCCGGCAATATAGGTGTAGGCATCACGGGCTGGCACAGCCACAATCAACATGGCTTGAAATAGCAGCGGAACCCACAATCGCCATCCAGGTAAGCGTTTGGTTTGCTTCGGCAGTGCTTCTGTTTCGGGCAGGAGTTGCAGGTCGGGTTGGAGGGGTTCGATCGGTTGTTGGTTCATAGGGGTTGAGCGTGGGGAATTAGGGGTTAGACGGTGGGAGTGGGGCTAGTGCGTTCACTCTTCACTCATTGGCATTTCCGATAGTGCTTTGATATGTCCATAGACAAAACAATCAGGAGCGTCCTTTGTATGGCAGCCGATTTGCTATCGAGTTGGGCGACTTTGACCCGGTTTTCTGTTGCCAGCTGTTGCCAAGTTGCGTTCAAACCACAGCCCGGCAACAATCACGCCAAATCCACATAGGGCAAAAACGATCGATTTCAGCAACAGTCCGGTGTTGTATTCCAACATGCGGGTGATGATGCTTAAGACCAGTAGCATCATGCCGCTCCAAAAGGTAGAACGAGTGCCAAGGGCTAACCCATCACGGATAAGGACGATCGCTAGCCCAAACAGTAGGCTGTTGAAGACAAAGGTGGCAATTTCAGGAATCGCAGCGACTTCTGTATGCCAGATGAAGGTACCAGCCATGAGCATCAGCATACTGACGATGAGTTCGGTGTTAGCAAGCTGGCTGCCTGGCTGAGTGAATCGCTGTTGGGTCAGGAGTTGCCACCAACCTCTGATTGTGATAAGACCAAGAATCGTGACATCAACCAATGATTGCCAATTCCGCACATAGGCGAATTCAGCGGTAGAAGACCCGATGGCTGGAGAAATAGCCCACAACCAATGAAAGGCAAACACATAAAACACAATGCTGAGAAACCAAATGGCTAAGCGGCGGGCAATCGGTTGCAAGGCAAAAGAGGAATGTGAGATGTGAGATGCGGGATGAAGAGGAAGCCGATCGATCGGGTGTGTGCGAACTTGCCATAGGCGGCGACTGTAAACCCATAGTAGGGCTGGAGGCAGCACAAAGGCAATGGCAACGAGCCAGCCAGGAGACACGAGTTGACCATAGCCCCAACCCGCAAGGGGTCTGAGGTTGAAGACGAGTGAGCCAGTAACCAAACTCGCTCCCAGAGCAAAGATGACTCGCGATTGACAGCAATCTGCTAAGGGGATGAATAACACACTAGCAAGAAGAGGCATGTGCTGCACGAAGAATTGCCACCCGAAGCCTTCTCGCCCGATCGACCAATCTAGCCAACCCAAGCCATAGCCCCAACCAATCAAAATTGCAGCAAATACACCTAAAGAGGTGAGGCGTAAGCTGTAGGCCATCGCCACGACCCCTAGCCCCCATACCCAAAGCAACGGATAAAAATTGCCGCTTTGGTGAAACATTTGCGACATCAGTGACAGGTTTGCGCCGAGGAGCAATGCGCCTAGCAGCAGCAAACCATGCCCCAGTTTTTGAAACCGCCGATTCGTTGGGCGTCGCCACAGATAAAATCCGCTAGCATTAACGCTGATAAATAATGTTAGTAGCAAAAAGATTTTGAACGACCGTGGCCAATCTTGCCAGTTGGCAGCAACAAAGGTAATGCCTCCTAAGCCCAGCAGAACGGCTCCTAACCCAATTAGGATGGCGACGAAGCGATGGCTGGCATCCTGTTCAAGCGCCGTGAACTGATAGCGATCGGCTAGCTTTTCGTATAATTCAGCATTGATTAGTCCTTCAGTCCACCACTTTTCAGACTCTTGGCGCAACTGACGGCGAAAGGTTTCAGTGACCATGTGTGTGAAACGACGAATGGATATGTTCAAGATAGCCACTCTGTTTTCCTGCCACGCGGTTTTAAGGACACTCTCAGATCTGGCTAATTCGGATTTGTCTACCGGGTTTGTCGAATTGAGAATTGATACACTTTAGATGCACAAGCTGCAAAATTTGGAGGTTTGCGATCGGTGCTCAAAAACTCCTCACTGATCAGCGCATTCTTGATATAACGGGCAACGCTTCTGTTCTTGCGGGTTTTCACCATCCCACTGTGACTGAACAGATTATTGAGTTGAAATGAAAGCCATGGACACACTTGTGGGTAAGACGTTGCAAGGCGGCAAATATACCTTGGAGCAACAGTTAGGAGAAGGCGGTTTTGGCATCACCTTCAAGGCAATCCACCATTTTCTTGGGCAACCTGTGGTAATCAAAACCTTGAATCCGGCGATTCAACGGCATCCTCAGTTTGATAAGATTAGGCAACAGTTTCAGCATGAAGGTCGCCGCTTGGCTTTATGCGTTCATCCCAATATTGTGCGCGTCAATGATTTTTTTATTGAAGATGAGAGACCGTATCTGGTGATGGATTATGTGCCGGGACCGACGCTGAGACAGGTTGTGTTTCCCCATAACCCACTGCCAGAACCGATCGCAATTCACTACATTCGCCAAATTGGATCAGCATTGCAGGCAGTGCATCAAAGTGGGTTATTGCATCGAGATATTAAACCGCAGAATATTCTTCGGTGTGAAGGCACTCACAAGGTAGTATTGATTGATTTTGGCACAGCCCGTGAATTTACCCCTGGGTTGGTTCAAACCCATACAGGGCTGGCGTCTGAAGGATATGCCCCGATCGAACAGTACATTGCTGAAGCTAAACGCACTCCCGCGACGGATGTGTATGGACTGGCAGCCACTCTCTACTCCCTGTTGACGGCGGAAGTTCCGGTGGCAGCACCAATCCGTCACCATCAGCCGCTCCCCGAACCCCGTGATCTCAATCCTACTGTAAGTCAGGCTGTCAACCATGCGGTGATGCGAGGTTTGGCTGTGGAAGCGTGGGAGCGCCCCCAAACGGTGGCGGAATGGCTGACTTGGTTGCCGTCGTCGGAGGAGGCATCGCCTGTGGAACCGGGCATCAATTCATCGATCGCTCCTGAGATAATGACACCGACGGTTGCGACTCAAGCAATCTCCCACACAAGCTTTCTGCCCGATGCCACTCAGGTAACAGCTGCAATCCCCCCAACGGCAACCGCACCGTCTAACCATTCTGCTCGATCGGGCAAAGTCACCGGGCGTGTGTTAGCGGCAATGGCAGTCGCTGGAGTGCTGGCCGGAGCAGGCGGAGCGTTTTGGTTTCACTCACGGCAGGTAGATGCGAATTCAAATACTGCACCGTCTATCGCCACAACCCCGGTTCTGGAGCAAGACACAGCCCCTACTTCCAACCTGCCGATCGCCCCGATTGACGGCGAGTCTGAATTATCCTCACCTGAAAGTTTTGCCACGCCTACTTTTCCCGAAGAAACCCCTCGTACGGAAACAGAAAGCCCACAACCAGAGCCTACGCCTGAATTGCCAACGCCATTATTAAACAATCGACCGATCGTCGGGCTGCCTACTGGAACATCTGAACAACAAGTAGTGGCTCTATTAGGCGCTCCTTCACAAACCAATGCCAACGGCTATTGGCCCAACACCCACACAGCACTTTATGAAGTCGTACCAGAGCAAGTGACGCTGGGATTTATCTATGACAAAGACAGCGATCGAGTGCGGCAAACCGAAGCGGCTTTTGCCCAATCGGTTGATCCCGCAACCATTCGGGAAACTGCTAGTGGAATGCTCAACAGCGCGCTTCCCGCCGATGTAGAGCAAGGGCTGGATCAAGTTTGGTCACGACAGACGAATCGCTATTCGTTTACCGTGGGAGATTTAAGCGGGGTGATTGAACGAAACAATCGCGATCGCATCTATATCGGGATTTGGGAAGCAGACTTGCATGAGTAAGGGCAGGAACAAGAGCAGGTGGAAACATTAAGAGGACATTAAATTTATCAAATTTATCCAGCGAAAGCAGGGGCGGGTCTCCCTGATACATCAGTTTTTAGACAGAATAAATCACCAGCCTCGACGCTCTTTTGGATGTCTTGTTGGCTCAGTCCGACAGACGCAGTAGTGACATAAAGATTCGTCAACTCTTCTCCACCAAAGGTGCAGCAGGTGGGCCGTTGAACTGGAACGTCTACGCGCATCATCTCGTTACCATCGGGATCGAACCGAATGACACACCAGCCATTCCACATGGCTGACCAAATACAGCCCTCGCTATCTACCACCAAGCCATCCGGTTCAAACGTTTCGTGGCTAAGGTCTATCAATACTCGGCGATTGTCAATGGAACCAGAGTTGGCGTCAAAGTCATAGGCATAGATCAAATGCGGTTTAGAGTCGGTGTGATAAAAGGTGGTATTATCAAGGCTCCAATCCAAGCCGTTGCCGATCGTCAAACCTGTTTCCATCAGGTGCAGCGAACCATCGGGATCATACCGATACAAAGCCGCCTGTTCTTCATCTTCGCTCATCGAATTAAACCAGAAGCGTCCTTGCCGATCGCACTTGCCATCATTGAAGCGATTGTTAGGTTTGTCAGCCTCTACAACCAGAATGGGAAGGACCTGCCCCGATTGTGTATCCAAAAAGGCAATGTGATCGCGTTGGGCCATAATTAAGCGATGCTCGCCTGCTAGCGCGATTGGACCTACTACATCCCCTACCTCAAAGAAGCGATCGTTGCCGGTCGATGGATTAAATTCATGAACCCGATGATTGAGAATATCAACCCAATACAACAACTGCCGATCGGCATCCCAGAGTGGACATTCTCCTAGACGAGCGCGGGAATTTAACACGTTTTTGATGGCAGTGCTTGTCATAGTGATAGTGATAGTAAACAACTGATGAGAAAACCGAAGATAGATTCGTTAAAGTAAATCTTTGAACAAGAGTCCGAATCGTCCTTGCACGATTTCAGTCCAGGAACGCGATTGCCATTCAGAATAAGTTAAACAATGGCTGTCTTCTAAGGCAGATACAAAAAAACGATCGAGATGTTGAATCAGCGGAGGGTAGGTAGTGGACACATTCAACTCGTCATTGTGAAAATAGCTGCGCGGATCAAAGTTGGCGCTGCCTGTGCTGGCCCAACCGCTATCGATGAGGGCTAATTTGGCATGCATCATACTTGGTTGATACTCGCAGATTTCCACTCCCGCTGCTAGCAGTGGCCCATACAATTCCCGCGAGGCAAACCGAACGATTGGCTTATCGTTGCTTTCGCCCATAGTTAGCACTCGCACATCCACCCCGCGCTCTTTCGCATCAATGAGAGTGTCACGAGTGGGCGTATCAGGAACGAAATAGGGGCTACCAATCCAGATGCGATCGGCAGCAGCCATAAAACTAAGCTGAAACAGCATCCGAATTGCAGACTCGTCCAAGCTAGCCGCATTGTAGGTGATATACAGGGGCACATCGGCATCAGATTGGATGGGCATGGCCTGGGCTAGATCCACACGACCGCCATCGTAAGCCCAATTTTGCAGGAAGAATCCCTCCATTAGGCTAGCAATTGGGCCGGTATAGCCCACTTCAAACTCTAACCAAGGAGCAACATCGCCAATATCTGGATCGCCATCCCAATCGTCCGAAACTCCTGCCCCGCCAATTAGCACTTGTTGACCATCAATCACCAACAGTTTGCGGTGTGTTCGAGAGTTGTAGTCTAGCGGTGCTCGCCAGTCAAACTCACGGAAAAATCGTACCTCTGCGCCTGCATTAGTCAATCGTTGCCAATAATCATCGGGAATGGAGCCAGTTCCATGATTGTCTACCAATAGTTGCACCGTCACACCGTTGGTTGCTTGCTCAATTAAAGCAGCCGCAAATTCATCAGCCCGTTGACCAGGGGTCATGTAGTAGGTCTCAAATTGAATCGATCGTTGGGCTTGACGAATCGCCTCCAAACGAGCGGCATAAATGGCATCGGCGCCTATCCAAAAGCCAATCAGTTCACCGTTGGTTGGCAAACTGCTAGATAATCCCATGACCATGCGCACAAAGCGATCGTCCTCAAGGCTCGGTACATTGGCGAGCGAATAGGTAACGGACTGCCGAAAAGCACCTCGTAGGTACAGTAGCCCCAACGGAACCAGCAGCAGCATAATTAAACCCGCCCCCAGCCACTTTAGCCACGGGGTTCGGGGTTGCTGCTTTGAACCGCGTCCTCGCTTCGACATGTATTCCATCACCTAGACTACCTAAAAAGCCTCGGTTGGGTTTTCTACGCAGACCAGGCTTCCCGAAAATCGGCATACAGCGTCAGTCCGCCATCGATAAACAGAGTTTGACCGGTAATATATGCGGCTTCATCTGAGGCCAAAAACGCTACCGCCGCCGCCATTTCTTCGGAAGTACCAGCCCGGCCCATAGGAATATGACTTTCGACAACGGCTCGCTTTTCGGGATCATCCGTCCATTCATTGTTAATCGGCGTAACTGTGGCCCCCGGTGCGATCGCATTCACTCGGATGTGGCGATCGGCATATTCCAACGCCAATGTTTTAGTCATGTTCTCCATTCCCCCCTTGCTAATGGAATAGCTCACATACATAGGACGGGGAATAATTTCGTGAACGCTAGAGATATTGATGATAGTGCCGGGGCGATTTTGTGACAAGAAGTGCTTGATGGCTTCCCGGGCACACAGGTAGGCTCCGCGCAGGTTCACATTGATGACACGATCGAATTCATCCGCTGTTACCTCGTGCGACGGCTTCTCGGTTTGGATTCCCGCATTATTGATGAGGATATCTAAACTGCCAAATTTCTCGATCGTGGCATTGACCATGCGCACGATATCTTCTTCCTTAGAGACATCACCCTGCACAAGTAAAGACTGTACTCCACAATCTTCAACCTGACCGCAGGCTTGCTGCATCGCCACTTCTTCCGTTGTTTGTGCCCCTTTGGGATCACTCCGGTAATTAATGACAACATTACACCCCTCTTGAGCCAACCGAACCGCAATAGACTGACCAATGCCAGAGCTTGCTCCTGTAATGAGAGCTGTTTTTCCTTTAAGTCCTTTCATAAGTAATTCTTTAGATGTATTCCAGATTTGCTAGTGATTGGACAGCCTCGAATCCAGCAGCCTACTTAATATCGGCTCCATACCAGTAACTCTCGCGCAATACTGTTGCGCAATGGCTCTGCTCTAGACAAAAATCAAAAAGGTACCATCCCCTGACGACTCAAAATGAATAATCAGGCGTTTGCCATTAGCCTACACTCGCTCCTCTAACTGCACCAACCGCTTCAACCAACGCTAGAGGAAGCCTCCCTCGTTTGATCTGCCTTCACTATGAGCCGTTTTCAGTGAACTCACATCCATCAGAGGATATAGAGCCGCCTTTTAAAACCTACACTGGAGGAATCCCATTAAGAGATTCTAAGGTTAAATTGAGGTCTTTAGAATGTATACCAGAGCACTCAACATTGGCTCGCTAGATTGGTACCTCAAACTCCTTCGGCTCAGTCGGCTCTAAGAGGGTGTTTGAAAAGATTTGAGGTGTCAAATTTATGCCAACCGCCTCACCATAATCCGAATCATGGCAAGGTAGATCAAGGTTTCTGATGTCTCTGGTAATAATTCATAGTCTCTGACCAACCGTCTGCATCCCATTAGCCAACCAAAAGTTCGTTCTACCACCCACCTCTTTTTGAGCAAGCTAAAGCCTTTGGTTTGCTCAGGTCGCAGTACAACTTGCACAATCCAACGACAAACATCCATCACCCACATCAGAAAAGGTGCGCCATCGAACCCGCCGTCTACCCAAATGGTGATTAAGCGTGAAACCTTTTTCTTCATCCGTTTGACTCGTTTGAGGACACGTTTGCCCCCTTCGCGTTCCCCCAGGTTTGCCGCACTCACAAACACCCGCAAAACCAGTCCTAACGTATCCACCGTTAAAAATCGTTTGCGTCCTGTAATCAGCTTGCCTCCATCAAAGCCAACTTGTTGATGAACTCCTGCTGCACTCTTGATGCTTTGGCTATCGATGATCGCTTCTGATGGACTAGGATAGCGTTGCGCATCGATGCGAACCCACTGGTGCAACTGGTCATGAATGGAAATCCAGGTGCCGTCCAATCGCCAGTTGCGGAAGTACGTGTACACCGTCTGCCAGGCTGGGAAATCACCAGGTAAAGAACGCCAACGACAGCCTTCAACCAGAACATAGAGCATGGCATTGAGCACCTCCCACAGGTCAACGCTGCGAGGACGACCACCTGGCTTTGCTGCTGGAATTAATTCACTCAAAACCTCATATTGGGCGCGGGTTAGGTTACTGGGATATGCTTTACTCATCTGACTCACTCAGGGCTGTAGATATTTGCTATTCGCAGCCTACACTGAGTGAGCTTTTTTACGACCTTCCTGGCTTCTCAAACACCCTCTAAAGGGTAAACAAACTCTGAATGGTTTATGAATTTCTAGTTAGTTCAATGAGTTTGAGTCAGTGCTGGTTGAATCGATCGAAAATTCCTCAGCGCGTTGGGTGGCTTGTTCTTTCGCCATGTTTCTCACCTTGGTGTCGTAGAACAAACGGGCAATATGTCCCAGTGAAAACATCAATGCTGCATTACTCGTTGGCCCAACCACCGTGCCTACAACTGGCAGAACTTCGATAAAATTCAGCCCGGTTTTTAACACGCCTGCTCCACTGGTTGATAGTCCCCAGACGGCTAGTAATTCACCTCGTCGCGTGGGATCATTTAAAGAGAACCCATAGATGGCGGCAATGTGGTAAGTCAGTTCAGCTTGTAGAGCAGCGATCGCTGTGAGATCAACCGCAAACAAAGATAGAGCCAGCGGTGGGGCCGCATTCGTCAAGAACCCAATACCAGCCGCCTTTAAGGTGATGTCGTTGATCACGCGATTGGCCAGTTCTTCCGGCGTTTCCAGCGGATACTTTTGTTTTAAATCGGCAACCTCGCGTTCAACTTTTGCGACATCTACTTGACCAATGGCTGCCATCAGCCAGCGAAGACCTGGTACACGGGTTGCATATTGCACAAAGGAGTTCTCAGCAATGGGTGTAACAATTTGCCCTACGGTTTCGGTACTCCGTTCTACCAGGTCATGCAGGACATTGCCGATCGCTTCTCCGGCTTCAGAGGTCAGCTTGACGGCATTGGCAATAGCCTCGTTCATTGCATCCATATTTTGTTGATTAGATTGAGACTGGGACGATTGATCTTGAGAGGATGGATCTTGGACGGTCATGATGTTAGTGAACCTTAACCTTACAACCTTAAATAGGAACGCTCCTTGGATGAGGAGCGACTTTTTCCTATATGTTCCACTTTAGAAAAGAATGTCTCCAGCATCCTCTACCTTTTGGTGAACGCCGATCGTTGCCTAGCGGCTATGAATCGTTGCGATTGCCTTGTCGCATTTTGTATGGATATTCAAATAAATAGATTGAGTCAGATAAATAGATCGAGTAAGAGCCTGTTGCTTGTAAATAGATCGAGTAAGAGCCTGTTGCTTGGCGTGTTCGTAGATATTACTTTACCTTTTGTGGGCTACAGTCGTCCGGCAATTCCTCAAGGGTAACCTTCAGAGCACGACATAACGCTTTTACCTGTGGAATGGTTAATTCTGGTTGATATTCGCCGCGTTCCCACGCACTGATTGCACGCCGTGAAACCGTTCCAGATCCGGTTTTGTCTGGAATTTGTTTAGCGAGTTCCGCTTGGGTTAACCCCACTTGCAAGCGCAATTGTTTGAGAGGCGAAATCCATTGCTCTCGACTGGGTTGGTTTCTGTCCGTTAGCATAGGAGCGCGACCAGAAAACACGATATTAGATTTGAGGGCCTTGTGCCTAGACCGAACTTGTCTGGGACGACAAGATTCAATTCAGGCAACTTGACAGGATGAACTTTGAGAAGTAGGCTTCCTATTAAGCAATGAGTGTCGGCAAATTTGCTGGTTTTTTGCCGAATCACGTTACCCACTGAGATCAGATTGGGGTCAAAAATTGGGGGCATTTACAAAGGAAATTTAATTTCTTGAAAGTTTATTCTGATTGGGGCTTCTTGTACCTGTGTACCAGTTAAAGAACTGATCAACAGATATCCCATTTTTGCGAACAACGCATCGATGAGTTGAGAAAAGTGGGAGACATCACCAAAAAACTGTTGGGTACATCAGTAATTTCCTAAAACAACTCCTGCTTATATCCCCTAAGAGAATGGCGTAATTTACATAGTATTTTGCAATACATCAAAGGCGTTTCTTGAACGTTTCGATTTGGTGTTTTCTTAATAAACACTACTGTTTATTTTTTCGATCGAATTTGATCAAATTCGATCGTCTTTTCGTATGCAAAAACTCAGAATATAAATAATAAATAAATAGGAAAATTTTATTAATTTAAAAAGAATTAGACTTTCAGCACCGAGGCTCTACATATAGAGTTTATTCCAAATAAAATAAACTATTAACTCTATATATGCGGCTTACTAGCGATAAATTAACCGTTCAAAAAACATTTAAAAGCTAAATAAACCAGATCGAACTATTCACTTGTTTCGGGAATTGTGCTAACTTCTAATAGTAAAGAAATTCTCTTTTTGAGATTTCTTTAAACCATGTTAACCAAGGTTTCTTAAACTATATATCCACTCTTCTTAATCCGCTTGCTTTATACAATTAGCAAGTTTGTTTTTGTTAGATGGGTATGGAACTTTGGCTGGACGCTTCAGGTTGAAGGTGTCGCTAGCATGGCTACTCACGATACTTAAATTATGAGGAAAAAGCTCTATGGAGACTCTCGCTTATCTGCACTTGGTTGAAGATTACGAAGCTTCTGATGACAAAGCCGTTAACCTGCAAGGACTAAAGAAAGCCACGATCGTAGGCTTGGTAGGTGCCGCTGCGGTGGTGGGTGGTGTCGTTGGCACGGCGGATTCTGCCTCTGCCTATGGCTACTATGGCTGTGGTCGTCACTGCTATCGTAGCTATCGGCCTCGTTACTACTCCTATCACTACTACCGTCCGGTTCGCTATCACTACTACAATCCCTGCTGGTAGGTTGCAAAACCATCCATGCCGGTGATGTAGAGTGTTAGTCCATGCTGTGACAATTGTTGTTATGAACACTCATTCCCGCATTTGCTTTGGCCGCATATTGTTGGCTGGCAGATGCGGGAAATCCATTCAATCCCTGTTCATTGAGGTTTCGATCGATAGCTGCTACAAATTTGCCTAACCAAGGGCATTAATGAAGTCATAAATGCAATGGGCAAGTTCTAACTTGCAGCACGGTGGCACAATTGTTTGCTGCCCATGGCGATCGAGAAGAATAGCTTGATTTTGCTCGCTACCAAACCCGCTGTTTGGCTGATCAATTGGATTCGCCACAATCGCATCGAGATGTTTTCGCTGTAGTTTTTCTAGGGCTGGGGGGACAATCTCCCCGGTTTGGGCCGCAAACCCAATCAAACGCTGGTGAGGTTGTTTTATCTGACTTAAGGCAGCAGCAATGTCCGGAGCAAACTCTAGGGGCAAAGACTGGGGTAACGATCGCTTCGGTAGCTTTTCTGAACTGATATGAGCCGGACGCACATCCGCTACGGCCGCTGCCATGATGATCCAGTCGGCTTGGGAAACATGCGTCAACATAGCCTGATGCATTTCAGCCGCACTAATCACTGCCACCTGTTGCACCTGCGGAATCATCGACAGCAATTGACTGTCTATTGGAGCATGAACCAGTGTTACCGTTGCCCCCCGATGTTGCGCTGCTTGCGCTAAGGCAATACCCATTTTTCCACTCGATGGGTTGCCAATAAACCGTACCGGATCAAAATGCTCGCGTGTGCCACCTGCACTAATCAAAATATGCTTACCAGCAAGATCTCGCCGTCCTTGGGTGTACAACAGCGATCGAAGCTGCGCCACTATCTCAGTCGGTTCGGCCATGCGTCCAGCCCCAACTCGATCGCACGCCAAAATTCCGGCTCCGGGTCCAACCGTGTGAACGCGATCGTCTGAACAAAGTTGCTGCCAGTTGCGTTGCACCGCTGCTTGCTGCCACATGTCGGTATTCATAGCAGGAGCCAGCAACACAGGGCAGGTGGAAGCCAGAACCGTGTTGGTCAGCAAGTTATCTGCCAATCCGTGCGCTAGTTTGGCCAGGGTATTGGCTGTCAGGGGAGCAATGAGCAATACCTCAGCCCATTCTCCCAACTCAATGTGCAGCGGACGAGAGTAAGTGGGTTGCCAAAATTCTTGATCTGTATAAGCCGGATGGCGAGACAAACTCGCAAAGGTGAGGGGAGTGACAAACTGCTGCGATCGATCGGTGAGCATCACCCGCACCTCGGCCCCTGCTTTAGCCAGGGTTGAAACCACCTCACAAACTTTGTAAGCGGCAATCCCCCCGCCCACCCCAATCAGAATGCGTTTTCCTAGCACCATGAGTTAATAGCTTGACGATCGTTTGGAGTGTCTTAGTCGGCAACGTCTCTCAGTCTTTCAGGTAGTATCATATGCCCCCATTCACCCAAGCATCAAAAACGAATCTATGGGCGTTTGAGATAATTTGAGATGGGTAATTGAGATGGGTGATTAGGAGTTAATTACAGTGAAGTCGAACGATAAGCTGACTGAACTGTAAACTGCGCAAGCTCAAAACAGATCGTCAAACTCGGCTAAGCCTCATCATAGGCTTCCAGATCCAGCAAATAGAGATAGGGTTCAACTAATTCAGGTCGTTGGAACGCGATCGCCCGCAGAAAGTGCCAGTCTTCCAAGCCTTCAAAAGGATTGGTGTATTCGTCTTGTTCCAACCGCTTAGCCAAGTCAGCAATCTCTGCTTCAGTAACCTTGGCAACGTCTTGCCCAGAAAAGTGCAACGTTTTCATCTCCGCCCCTCCTGTTTGCGCATCTTGCCTTGATCGAAATTGATCGAACCTTGATTGAACCCGTTCAAAATTTCCGCAATGCTACAGATGCCGCCTCTTTCCCTATCCTATAGCGGTTTTGAGGGGGAATCGGGAGAAATCACCGTTTCTTCTATAAAACTTTGCATCAATCTCAAAACATGTGGCTGAATTTCATGTCCCATGTCAAGTTCCCGGTACTGCACAGCTACACCCAAGGCGAGTAACTGATCGCGAGCTTGATGAGCCGCCGCTAAAGGCACAACCTGATCCTGCCGCCCATGTACCATCAACACCGGAGGTACAGAGGCAGAACCTTCGCCAATTGCTAACCGTGCTGGTGCATGAATATAGCCACTCAGCACCATCAATGCCGCCAGCGGTAACTTGAGTCCGACATCCAGAGTCATGGCCCCACCCTGAGAAAACCCTGCCAACACGGTGCGGGATAGGGGAATTCCGGTTGTGGATTCTAGCGATCGCAACCATTCAATTAGCTGTTGACGGCTTTGGGTCAACTCGGGTTGATCGTAAAACTCAGGATTGCTGAGAAATGTGTAGTTTTCCGGAAAGTTGTACCAAACTCGACCGATCGGGGAATACAAGTAGGGGAACGGCGCATCTGGAAACACAAACTGGTAATTGGGTAAGTTCAAAAAAGACGCCAGAGCGGATACATCCTGGGCATTGGCGCCCCAGCCATGCAGCATCACCAGTAACCCTTGGGCTTGTCCCCGTTGGGGAGGAATCGCGATCGTTTGCAGAGACACAGTCTGTTTTATAGGTAGAGATGGGTAGAAAATTGTGAGCAATAGAATCTATTTCGTTTCATTCTAAACCTAGAATTCTTGACTCAGAATTTTGCTCGGGTCGCAATTCGACTATTCTGAGGAAGACATGCAACGGATTTTAAGACTATGGCACGGTTGGCACTGCTGAGTACGTCAGATAAAACAGGGATTGTAGAATTGGCACGTCGTCTGGTTGAGGAGTTCGAGTTTGAGCTACTGAGCAGTGGCGGAACGGCCAAAACCTTGCAATCCGTCGGAATTCCCGTGATGAAAGTTTCTGACTATACAGAATCACCAGAAATTTTGGGAGGACGAGTCAAAACGCTGCACCCCCGCATTCATGGTGGCATTTTGGCACGGCAAACTCTGCCCGAAGACCTGGCTGATTTGGAGGCTAACCACATTCGACCGATCGCCTTAGTGGTGGTGAACCTATACCCATTTGAGCAAACCGTCGCTAAGCCAGATGTCACCCTAACCGAGGCAATCGAGCAAATTGACATTGGCGGCCCGGCCATGCTGCGAGCCGCTGCCAAAAACTTTGCCCATCTCACAGTGTTGTGCGATCCCAGCCAATACAGCGAGTATCTCGATGAACTGCAAGAACACGGAGATGCCTCAGTAGAATTTCGTCAAGCTTGTGCACTGCGAGCGTTTCAACACACTGCCGCTTACGATCGGGTGATTTGCGAGTATCTGGAGCAACAGAAATCCACAACCGCTTCATCCTTCTCGCTTTTCGGTACGCTGCTGCAACCCCTACGCTATGGCGAAAACCCACATCAACCAGCAGCTTGGTATCAAACGGGATCTGCACCCACTGGTTGGACAGCAGCAGAAAAGCTGCAAGGTAAAGAACTGAGCTATAACAATTTGGTGGATCTGGAGGCGGCTCGCAGCCTTGTGGCCGAATTTGCCAGTGACGATCCCAGTGCGGTAATTATTAAACACAACAATCCGTGTGGGGTGGCGATGGGCAACACAATCGCCGAAGCTTACCAAAAAGCGTTTGCTGCCGATTCGGTGTCGGCCTTTGGCGGTATTGTGGCGTTCAATCAATCGATCGATGCGGATACGGCCAGCGAACTAACCAAGACGTTTTTGGAATGCGTGGTGGCTCCCGGTTGTGATCCAGACGCACAACAACTGCTTCGTGCAAAATCGAAGGTGCGGGTTTTGGTGCTGCCAGACTTAGTGACTGGCCCAACACAATTAGTGAAACCGATTGCAGGTGGATTTCTGGTACAAGCGGCGGATGATCAGTCCGTTGATCCGAGCCAGTGGCAAGTTGTCACCGATCGCCAGCCCACAGACGCACAACTGGCCGAACTGCTGTTTGCTTGGAAGGTGTGCAAACATGTCAAGTCCAATGCCATTGTAGTGACAGCCGATCGCACGACCTTGGGTGTGGGGGCTGGTCAAATGAACCGAGTCGGCTCGGTGCAAATTGCCCTGGAGCAGGCTGGCGCGAAAGCCCAGGGAGGCGTTTTGGCGAGTGATGGATTTTTCCCGTTTGATGACTCGGTGCGTACCGCCGCTGCCGCAGGCATTGCCGCTATTGTGCAACCCGGTGGCAGCGTCCGTGATGCTGATTCGATCGCGGCAGCGAATGAACTCGGGTTAGTGATGATGTTTACAGGTATGCGCCATTTTTTACATTAATGGATGAATGAGGTAGGACAGAATGAAGGACGAAGAGTGGCTGACGCAAAATCTAGTCATCGAACGAACCAAGGATACTATGCAACCCGATCGCTCAACACCCGATCGCCCTGCTGAACCAACGGAAGTTGAATTAACGTTGCTGTTGTCGGGTGGACAAAGCTATACCTTGTCGATTGCTCCTCATAATCCCTTATTGCAACAGCTATTCGCCGTCTTGATGGAAACGCCGCAACGATCTCAGCGGTTGTTTCAAATTCCCATTAAGCAAGGGCAAGCCGTGTTAGCCTTTCCGTCCGATCGACTGGTTGGCATCGTGACAGAACCGCCGATCGTGATTCAATCTCCTCCAAAGTCAGCCGCCGTTGCTCAGAAAAACCCGATCGGGGTGTTATCTGCTGATCCACTAGTTTCCCAATACATTCAATTTGAAAACTTTCTTACGCCGGAAGAACATCAGCGCTTATTGAACTACACCATTCAACACAAAGCTGAATTTGTTTCGACCCAAACATCTACCAAAGCTGCAAATTATCGAGAATCGCTGGTATTGTATGTATTTCCAGAATTTGCAAATTTGATTAGCCAGCGTGTTCAGCAAGTTTTTCCTGAACTAGTATCCAAGCTTGGGTTGAAACCTTTTCAAATTAGTCAAATCGAAGCGCAATTAACGGCTCACAATCATGGGAATTTCTACAAAATTCACAACGACAATGGCAGCCAGGAAACGGCCACCCGTGAATTAACCTATGTCTACTACTTCTATCGGGAACCGAAAGCTTTCTCTGGTGGGGAACTGGTAATTTATGACAGCAAGGTAGAAAACAATTTCTATGTCCGGGCAGATACCAGCAAAATTGTGCAGCCGCTCAACAACAGCATTGTCTTCTTTTTGAGCCGCTATTTGCATGAAGTATTGCCTGTGGATTGTCCGTCTCAGCAGTTTGCCGATAGCCGCTTTACCATCAACGGTTGGATACGTCGTTCTTAGGCAACTGCCTATTCTTAACTCAAGCGTTGTTTCAGCCAAAACGCCAGAAACGGTGAAGCTACTCGATAACCCTGCTCTGGCCCGTACAGCAATCCCTTTTGCGCTAGACTAGCCAAGGCTCCCTGGAGTCCGCCACCTCTAGAAAGCTGGTGCTTTTGGATATATTCCCGCGCTTGAGGTTTATCGGTTGGATCAAGCGCAAGGCTTTCCAAAACGCGAACTTGGCTGGCGGGTAATAGTAGGATCAGTGATTCGAAGGTATTGGACAAATCCTCCACAAGGGCAAGGGTGCTGCGATGAACGTGATGCGCTTCAATTAACCCGTCGATCGCTGGTGTTGATGGCACTTTCGGTAACCTGTCCCAGTCGATTGGCGCATTCATAAAGGCTTGGCGATCGAGCCAGATCCGCCGAGCGAGATTTACCGCATCGCCCGTATGTCCCTGAACAATGCTGAGAAATAGCTGGAGTGCTTGAGTTTCTGCATCAAACCGCAGCCCCTCGCCGGCCATTTCCGGCACAATCCAAGCCTGCATGGTTGCATCATCGAGGGGGGCGAGAGAAATAATCGGCAGATCGCTGCACTGCGCCCACGGTTCAATGACGGTGGCAACAAGAGCATAGCTGACTCGACTCTGTCGCCGAATTTCTTGTTGTAAATACTCTTCCCATTTTCCAGTGCGATCCCACGATCGAATATGGGGAAAATTCAGAAAAACTGTGACCACGCGACAGTCCATCCACTCCGCCATCATTTGAGGCAACGCTAGCAAGGATTGAAATAAGCTCCATTCCTTCCCCGAGGGTAAATGCCAGATGAGGCGAGGTCGCTGGGATTGCTCTAACACTAATGGATAAGACTGCGTCCATTGCTCGATTAATGCTAATTCTGTGGCACTAGAAAACACATCCAGAATGCTATCTGCCAACAGCCGCAAGAATCGATTGGCACTAGTGGTGCGGAGACAATCGATCTCAATCACCTTTGCCCCAACCTGCTGAGCCGCCGCCCGAATCAACGTTCGCCGCCCAATTCCCGGTGCGCCCACTAGTAGAAAATCATTATCTTCAATCAGAATTTCACTAATTTGCCGAAGCTCAGTTTTGCGACCAATCAGGTGTTGTGGAGTAAACAGGCTATTGACCATTGGGTTCGGTAAGGAAACTGAAACAAGAGACAACCACAAGAAACACAAGCTGACTAGCGTTATCTCCTAGTTTGGCATTACTTGCAACAACACTAACAATTAGTGCTAGATTATGCATCTAAGGCACTATAAAATTTTGCTGTACTGTTTGCTGTATTGTTTATTACCCGCATTGAGCTACTCTATGGCGTCTCATTCGTTGTCTAACGCTTTCCCCACTGTTTCGGTTCAACACTCGCCGTGGCATACGGTATCGGCGGCACAAGTGACAGAATTTCTGCAAAGCGATCGCGCTACAGGGCTAAGTTCCCAGCAAGTAGCAGAACGGTTAGAAAGATATGGCCCCAATGAATTAATTGAAACCAAGGGCCGATCGCCCCTCGACATCTTTATGGATCAGTTCAAAAACATCATGCTGATCATGCTGATTGCTGTAGCTGTAATCTCAGCGATTTTGGATATACGCGAGGCGCTAGCACTGGATCAATTTATCTTTCCCAAAGATGCCACAGCGATTCTGGTTATTGTGCTGCTAAACGGCATTTTGGGCTACGTTCAAGAGAGCGGAGCCGAGAAAGCTCTGGCGGCATTAAAGAATTTGGCATCGTCGAAGGTGCGGGTCATTCGCAGCGGTAAGACTCTGGACATCGACTCTAAAGAGTTGGTTCCAGGAGATTTGATGCTGTTGGAAGCAGGTGTCAAAATTCCAGCCGATGGTCGTATTTTGGAAGCAGCCAATTTGCAAGTGCGGGAAGCGGCGCTGACCGGAGAATCTCATGCCGTCAACAAAGAAGTCGAGGTACAGTTACCCGATAATGCGCCGCTGGG
Organism: Thermocoleostomius sinensis A174; assembly: GCF_026802175.1. Taxonomy (NCBI): domain Bacteria; kingdom Bacillati; phylum Cyanobacteriota; class Cyanophyceae; order Oculatellales; family Oculatellaceae; genus Thermocoleostomius; species Thermocoleostomius sinensis. The sequence continues at coordinate 2,976,814 of NZ_CP113797.1, forward strand.
CGATCGGCTCAATTTCGTGTTTTCTGGCACAGAAGTGGTGCAGGGACGAGCCACAGTGCTGGTGACGGAAACGGGAATGCAGACGGAGTTGGGCAAAATTGCGACGGCGCTTCAGGAAGTCGAAGCTGAGCCAACCCCCTTGCAAAAGCGTATGACTCAGTTGGGCAATGTGTTAGTGACGGGATCGCTGATTTTAGTGGCGATCGTGGTGATTGGGGGAACGCTATACGATCGTAGTCTGTTCACCGAACTGGTGGAAGTGTCGCTCAGTATGGCGGTAGCGGTGGTCCCCGAAGGATTACCGGCCGTTATTACTGTCACGTTGGCGTTGGGAACTCAGCGCATGGTACGGCGCAATGCTCTGATTCGCAAACTTCAGGCGGTAGAAACGCTGGGATCGGTAACGACAATTTGTTCTGATAAAACTGGCACGCTGACCCAGAACAAAATGGTGGTGCAGGCGATCGGCACTGCGAAACATGCGTTACGAGTAACTGGAGAGGGCTATGCACCAGTCGGAGAGTTTGAATGTCGAGGACAGAAAATTATCGCGAACCAAGAAGCTGATTTACAGAAGCTGTTGCTGGCTTGCGTGTTGTGTAATGATGCAGTGCTGCAAAAAGAACAGGGCCAGTGGGCGATTCTGGGCGACCCGACTGAAGGAGCATTGTTGGCAGTGGCAGGCAAAGCTGGCATCCGCAAAGCTGAGCAGGAGCAACAGTTTCCTCGGGTAGCAGAGTTTCCGTTTTCATCGGAACGCAAGCGCATGAGCGTCATGGTAAAGCATTCAAGCAACGGATCTGCCCCGTACATTATGTTTACGAAAGGCTCACCGGAATTAACCCTGGAGCGATGCACGCAGATTCAGATGGGTAGCCACGTCAAACCGCTAACGGACGCCCAACGATCGCACATTTTGAAACAAAATAACCAGTTAGCTAGTCGCGGATTGCGGGTACTGGGATTTGCTAGCAAATCGTTGAATGAATTGCCACTGGAACGCTCTGAAGATGAATCTGAGAATGGATTAACCTGGCTAGGATTAGTGGGCATGTTGGATGCACCGCGCCCAGAGGTACGGGAAGCTGTGGCTAAGTGCCGATCGGCTGGCATTCGTCCAATCATGATTACGGGCGATCACCAACTAACAGCACAGGCAATCGCTGAAAATCTGGGGATTGTTAAACCGGGTGATATGGTGCTGACTGGGCAACAACTCGAAGAGCTAGTCGATCGAGAACTCGAGGCAGCCGTTGAGGATGTCAGCGTCTATGCCCGTGTGTCACCAGAACACAAACTGCGAATTGTCCGGGCCCTGCAACAGCGCGGTCATGTGGTAGCAATGACGGGAGATGGCGTCAACGATGCCCCGGCTTTAAAGCAATCAGATATTGGTGTCGCTATGGGCATTACGGGCACAGATGTTAGTAAAGAAGCCAGTGACATGGTGTTGCTGGATGATAATTTTGCCACAATCGTGTCAGCGGTGGAAGAAGGGCGGGTCGTGTACACCAACATCCGCCGCTTCATTAAGTACATCCTGGGATCAAATATCGGGGAAGTGTTGACGATCGCGGCGGCCCCATTACTGGGACTGGGTGGGGTGCCACTGTCTCCGCTGCAAATCCTCTGGATGAATCTTGTTACCGATGGCTTGCCGGCCCTGGCGCTGGCCGTTGAACCGGGCCGACCGTCGCTTATGAAGCAGCCACCTAAAAATCCGCAAGAGAGCATCTTTGCCCGTGGACTAGGCACCTACATGATTCGCATTGGCGTTATTTTGGCAGTGGTGACCATTGCGCTGATGATGTGGGCCTATGGCTATACCGAACAGGTACAGGGCAATGGTTTAGATCGCGATCGGTGGCAGACGATGGTATTCACTACGCTCTGTTTAGCTCAAATGGGACACGCCTTTGCCATCCGCTCCAGCAACCAGCTGATGCTGCAAGTTAATCCCTTCTCTAATCCGTTTGTGCTGGCGGCTGTCGGAGTGACGAGTCTCCTACAGATTTTGCTGGTTTACGTTGAACCTCTACGGAACTTTTTCAACACGCACTACTTAAGCAGCACGGAACTGCTAATTTGTGTTGGCTTTAGTTCACTGATCTTCGTTTGGATTGAGCTTGAAAAGCTCGTCATTAACGGGTTCGCAGCGTTGCAACATCACGCTGCTTCATCAAGAAAATAACCCAACGAAGGCAAGCAAAAAGGCGAAAGCAATCGCTTACTCTTGCCCAAGTGGTGCACTATGGCAATCAAGAAAATACGCAGGACAAATTCAATTGGTCGATTCCGCGCTTAATTACGGTTTCACTTCAGCTTTCATCCTTTTACAATGACATCCAACTGAACGATCGCCCAGATCCATCACGGCGGCGAGGGTTCAGGTTGGGTAGGTGCGGATTCTGCATCGTTACCCTCTACGGAATCGCTCGGCGGCGAAACATTGATATTGACATCGGGGATAGTCACGTCCGGCGGTTGAATGTTGATTTGAGGTGGTTGAACCTGTGGCGCTTCTCGCTCTGGCAACTCAACATTGATCTCCGGGGGTTGATTGGCTGGAGCGGGTACTTGATTTTGCTGCATCGTTGTATAGAAAATTGCACCTAATGCTCCAAGAGCCACAACAAATAGACCAATTAGCAGCACACTGGTTGCATTCGCATTACTACGCGCAATTTCTGCATCTCGACGCAATTCCCGTTCATATAGTTCTCGGTCCGTTCGATTATTTATAGAGTTTACACAAAGTTCGATAAAGGACTGGGCACAATGACACTTATCGTTTTTCATTAACAGTCGTTGAAACACTCGCGTTACGTAAACGCCGTATCGATCCTGTTAAATCTACGTAAGTTCAAGCTAAATTTATTGTATTCGATGCGACCTTTATATCGGTTCTGTATACGGAAATAGCGCCACCTATCCTTTGGAAAGATTTGTGAGACTGATTCGGTTTCGACGTAGAATTCAAAACACTGGTGTTTAATTGGGGGTTAGGAGTCAAGTTCTGGGGATTGATTTTTGGGGATTAGGGGTTAGGTTTCAGATAAGATCTGTCTGTCCCACTGCCCGATTTCTAACTCCCAACCTAAATTCCATCCTCCAACCTCCACCTCGCAATCTCTAGCTCCCCGATTCCCAAAATGCGTTTTGACAAAATTCTGATTGCTAACCGAGGAGAAATTGCCCTTCGGATTCTACGTAGCTGTGAAGAAATGGGAATTGCTACCGTTGCAGTGCATTCTACAGTCGATCGCCATGCGCTGCATGTGCAACTTGCCGACGAGGCCGTTTGCATTGGTGAGCCTCCCAGCAGCAAGAGCTACCTCAACATTCCCAACATCATTGCTGCCGCGTTAACTCGTAATGCCACTGCTATTCACCCAGGATATGGGTTCCTGGCAGAAAACGCTCGGTTTGCTGAAATTTGTGCAGATCACCAGATTGCCTTCATTGGCCCCACGCCCGAAGCCATCCGGATCATGGGTGATAAGTCAACAGCCCGCGAAACGATGCAGCGGATTGGGGTTCCGACCGTGCCCGGCAGTGACGGACTACTCACCAGTGAACGAGAGGCGCTGGTAGTGGCCAAGGAAATTGGCTACCCAGTCATGATCAAGGCTACAGCCGGGGGGGGTGGACGTGGCATGCGCCTGGTTCGGGGCGAAGAGGAGTTAGTGAAGTCATTTCTGGCAGCACAAGGGGAGGCAGAAGCCGCGTTTGGCAATGCAGGGGTCTATCTAGAAAAATTTATTGAGCGCCCACGTCATATTGAGTTTCAAATCTTGGCTGATAATTATGGCAATGTGGTGCATTTAGGCGAGCGAGATTGCTCGATTCAGCGCCGTCACCAAAAGCTATTAGAGGAGGCCCCTAGTCCGGCACTCTCGACCGATCTACGCGAAAAAATGGGAAATGCGGCTGTGCGGGTCGCCCAATCGATCAATTACGTGGGAGCCGGAACGGTGGAATTTCTGCTCGATCGATCGGGGCAATTTTACTTTATGGAGATGAACACGCGCATTCAGGTGGAGCATCCCGTCACTGAAATGATTACTGGGTTGGATTTAATTGCCGAGCAAATTCGCATTGCTCAAGGTGATCGCCTATCCTTCACCCAAGAGCAAATTCAACTACGCGGTCATGCCATCGAATGCCGCATCAATGCAGAAGACCCAGATTACAACTTTAGTCCCCATCCTGGCCGTATCAGTGGTTATTTGCCGCCGGGCGGACCAGGAGTACGCATGGATTCCCATGTCTATACCGATTATGAAATTCCGCCCTATTACGATTCTTTGATCGGCAAACTGATTGTCTGGGGACACGATCGCCCCACAGCCATTAAACGAATGCGTCGCGCCTTGCGCGAATGCGCCATTACTGGGCTTCCAACCACGATCGGCTTTCACCAGCGCATCTTAGAAGCCCCTGAATTTCTGGAGGGCGAGGTGTACACTAACTTTGTGGAGCAGTTGATGGCGCGGTAGTTCTTCGCCCCAGATCAGGCAGGGCAGCCCATCCAACAAGGTACTCCCACCGGCTACTCCAGGACTTGCCAATCTTGAATTCGCCACTGATCGCCCTCACGAATCAGAGTGTATTCAATCTCTAGAGTTGACTCGTAGGAGGAACTCTCATCCAATTGACCATTATTGTAGAAGTCGCCTCGTTCGGTAACTGTTGCTTGTACGATCGCCGTATTAACAGCACTCTCGGTGTTGCTTGAATTTGCGGCTGATGCCCCGGAACCTGTCGCAGTATCATCAACATCAGAGCCATCAGATTGAGTCGTTGCGGTTTCGCCAAGGATTGGTTCAACTGAGGAGACTTCAACGGGTGAGTGTTCATATTGCCAATAGGAATTGCTGGCTTCGAGTTGTTCGGCTCGGGTTTGCCATTCAGACAAGGCCGGCTCCGTTAAAACATCCGCCAACCGATCGGTTGTGTAGGTTTCTCCTAACGCCTCTGCCTTGGCTGACAACCAAGCCTCAATCACTGAAGCAGCACTCGTTTCGTTGAGTGCTGCACCCACCGTTGACGCTTGTCCCTGCGGCTCCATCACAGTGGCTAGGACGGGGGCTAAGGGTTGCACCTCCTCAACGGTTCCTTCGATCGAAGGCGCAGATCGAGTCAATAACCGCGTCAGCAGATATCCCAGAAAAAGCAACCCGATGCCAATAGCACCTAGTAAGAATAGACGATCCAATCGTAATTGACCGCCTACTCGTCGGGTTACGGGCGCCCCTCCAGAGGCATGACCTCGCCGTGGGCGGTGGAGGGGAGGGGGCGGTGGAACCGCTCCCTCAGCAAGAGATGGCTCCGAGAACGGCACCATGCTCTCGGCAGACGTGAGTCCCGATCCGTTCAGATGAGGGCGATCGACCGGGTTCACCTCAGTACCATAGCGGTTTGTAGGCGGAGACGAGAGCAGGCTTCCAGTTCGTTGCCCCAATGGCTGCACAGACGGTACTCTGTCATAGGCGGATGAACCATAGGCAAGGTTGCGGCGACTGCTCCAAGGGCTGACCGGTTCGGGGTCGCTGGGCAATTCCTCCAAGTACGACTGCACATCCTCATCCGCAAAATATTCCTTTAGCGAAGCCTGTTTGCGAACTAAATCGCGAAAATGAGGAAACACCTCGTTTTGCAGCCAACGTTCGCTGTAGAGGCACAATCCTGGCAGGAGATCCGGAGAGCCTTGAGAATGTTCCCGGATGAACGCGATTGAGTCAAACTCTTGGCTGAGATCCAGCGCCCGTGTGGCTTCTTCCGTTTGTCCCAACAGCAACGAACAGATGGACTGTTCCAAGTGCACATCTTGTCGAGTACTCAACCGCAGCAGCATGGTCTTCGCCCGGCGAATCAGCGCTGGTTGTCGATCGGCAAACCCCCGCGCCAACAAAGCATAGACCGATAGATAAACAGCCACCGCCGAGGGACGGCGAGCTTCGGACTCAAACAATGTTTGTTGTTCCGCGGCTGTCAAATAGCTACGCAACTGTTGAATAAACCGTAAGAAATCATCAATAGCCAACCCCGACTGATCATCCCCATTGCCATCAATGCCTTGGCGATCGTTCAACATATCTTGAAGCAAACTCAGTCCTTGTTGTCGAGCCGCTTCCTGGTATTCGGGCAACGCCACAAGCTCCAAAATTCGGTAAGGACGCAGCTTGTAGAGATCTGACTGCATTTCACCACGCAAGCCGGGAAACAGTCCGGCGCGCAGTAACACCTCTTGACCCGCTTGCAACGATTCGGCCGCACTTTCATACTGCCCTTGCTGCCACTGTTCGCGTCCCAACTCTAGGCAGGCTAGCGCATGAGTCAGCACAATATCGGCTGCTACAATCTCTGGCTCACCAAACTGCCCTTGTTTAAGAGCAAAATTGTTGCCATTCAAGTAGGGAGCACTGTACTTGAGAACTAACTCATATTCTCCCAAGTCTAATAAAATCAGCAGCGCCCCTACTAGTTGCTCCGGAGCAATATCAATGAATGCATAGGAATCGTCATAGTCAGAGGAACCCAAACTGTGCGAATCGTCGAATGCCTCTGAGTCGCTAGTAATCTCAGGCGATCGCCCAATTTCTGCTAATTCATAAGATTTGGACAAAAAATTAGCATCATACTCTTGGCGCTGACTGGGTTCCGAAAGCACCGAGTAGGCTTGATCAATCAATTGTCGCCGTGTCTCAATCGCCACTTCGGAAAACTCGCGTCTAGGAAGTTGCAAGGTGCGATCACGATGAGCCTGCTGCAACTGCTCAGCCGTTGCCTGACTTGGTAAGCCTAAAATTCGGTAGTAATCCAGCGGAATTCGCACAATTCCCTTCCCCCGCAACAATCGATACTATTCGGTTCGGTAGAGTCAGTCCCTGCTTGATCGGACGGAATTCCATCGTAGCAAAGAGCGATCGTAGCCGATTAGCTAGAATTTAACTCCCAAGCATAGCCAAAAACGCCTTCAATCATCTGAACGTTTCACAACGTCAACCGCTGACCGTAAGGACTTCGGCAACCCGCGCGTTCTTGGGCTTTGCTTTTAAGCTGGGAGTTCAATCAAATTCACCCCTATGGTTATACTTTGGACTTTAAAGGAGTGCAACAAACGTAAGCAACCTTTACGCGAACAATCTCAACAATCCCACTGTTCCTCGATCTATCCGTCCTCAATCACCCAATCTGATGCTTCAAAACCCCAGCTCGAATTCCAAAAAATTTAAGGAAATTACGAAATACTAGCACAAGAATTTGTAAAACCCTAGCCCGATCGCTTGAATCGAGGTGAGGAATATCGTTATGCTGATGTTCGGTGCAGACTTCACATTCATTCTGGCGTTGCTTGGCTTAACTGGGCTTTACTTTTTACAGGGCTTTATATAAGGTAAGAATTCCTTGAATTGACTATTGGTTCAGCAACGAAGCAGGGTACGCTGTAAAAGAAAGATTTATATTAAACGATCGTTGTCTTCCAGGAAGGATAGTACATTTCCATGATTCAAGAACGGACTATTCCCACCTTGCCCTCTATCAATCCAATCACACGGGACGAAGGACTGTTGCTCTACGAAGACATGGTCTTGGGGCGTACCTTTGAAGATAAGTGTGCCGAAATGTACTACCGAGGCAAAATGTTTGGCTTTGTGCACCTTTATAACGGGCAAGAGGCGGTGTCCACCGGGGTGATTAAAGCCATGCGCCCTGGAGACGATTATGTTTGTAGTACCTATCGCGATCATGTCCATGCCTTGAGTGCAGGGGTACCGGCTCGCAATGTCATGGCCGAGTTGTTTGGCAAAGCCACCGGATGCAGCAAGGGGCGTGGTGGTTCAATGCACTTATTTTCTGCTGAACACCGCTTATTAGGCGGATATGCGTTCATTGGAGAGGGGATTCCGGTGGCATTGGGCGCCGCGTTTCAAACCAAATATCGCCGCGAAGCCCTGGGTGATCATTCGGCCAATCAGGTGACAGCTGCCTTCTTTGGGGATGGGACAACTAACAATGGTCAGTTCTTTGAATGCCTCAACATGGCCGCCTTGTGGAAGCTGCCAATTCTTTTTGTGGTGGAAAACAATAAGTGGGCGATCGGTATGGCCCATGAACGTGCCACCTCTCAACCGGAAATCTTTAAAAAAGCCAGCGTGTTTGGCATGCCGGGTGTGGAAGTAGACGGCATGGATGTCTTAGCCGTGCGTACCGTTGCTCAAGAGGCCGTGGCCCGGGCCCGGGCTGGGGAAGGCCCGACCCTAATTGAATGTCTCACCTATCGCTTCCGAGGGCATTCGTTGGCCGACCCAGATGAACTGCGATCGAAAACTGAAAAAGAAATGTGGCTGGCCCGCGATCCGGTTAAGCGCCTTGCTACTTATCTATTGGAAAAGCAACTGTCTGATGAAGACGAACTGAAAACGATCGATCGAAAAATTCAGGAGATTGTCAACGAAGCTGTGCAGTTTGGACAGGAAAGCCCAGAACCTGATCCCAGTGAACTCTATCGCTATGTGTTTGCGGAAGATTAGAGAATCAAAAATAGGGAGTCAGGAGTAGGGAATAAGGGAGAACGATAGGGGGTAGGATTGTGGAGGCTAGGGTTGTTTTGCTAAACCCCAGCCCCCAGTTCCTACTCACCAATTGCTATGCCAGACCCTATCATGTATCAAAATGAGGATGCCTATGTGGTACTGGAACCAAACCAGCCTGAGCAGTTCCTCACATCGACTGAATTGTTTGACAAGTTGAAGTCGATTCTGATCGATCGCCAAGCTGATTTGCCGCCAGATTTGCAGCGGTTTTCGGATCTCAATGACCAGGCAACTTACCTCATGGAAACATCCTGCGAGTTAGATGTAGGACCAGAAGGGTTTTTGCAGTGGTATGCTGTGCGGCTAGAGAAGTAGACGACGATCGTTTTTTCAGCCTTAGAGACCAGCGCTAGTGCCCTTTAAGTGACGATCGAGAAACGCGATCGTGCGTTGCCAAGCATCTTCTGCGACTTCGGGGTTATAACGAGTTCCAGATGGGTTCGCAAAGGCATGATCGGCTCCCTCATAGATGTAAATTTCAGCCGATTTACCCAGCGAATCTAGGGCAGCTTTGAACTCGTATACAGTCTCAGGCGAAGGGTTATCGTCTAACTCACCAAATACCCCTAAAATCGGCATTTGCAGACTTTGAAGTTGCTCCGGATCAGTGACCAACTGCCCACCATAGTAAATTACAGCAGCAGCGAGTTGATCGGGAAGCTGTAGGGCAGTATTAAGTGACCAACTACCGCCAAAACACCAACCAATACTAGCAATTTTGGGAGCCTGCTGTTCGGTTTCAAGATATTGATACGCTTGACGCAGATTCTCCTGGAGCGTCTGCGGCGTTTGCAGGGCCGCTTGAGTTAGCTGCCGTGCCTGTTCTGGTGCTTCGGCAACCTGTCCTCCATATAGATCGACCGCCAGCGCCGTATAGCCTTCCCCAGCTAAGCGATCGGTCATCATGCGAATGTTGTCGTTTAGCCCCCACCACTCATGAATCACAATCAAACCGGGCAACGGTTCAGCAGCATCAGTAGGACGCGCTAAATAGCCCATCACCGGGCGACCGTCAACCATACCATAGGTTACCTCCTCTGAAGTGACGGGAACCGTTGGAGCAAAAGCTAAAGCTGGAGAAGCCACCGGCCGATCGCCTTCGTGAGAATGCATCATTTGCTGGCTGTAGTCAGGCTGACTGGAACCTTGAGCCGAAACCGCCCACTGGTGACCAGGATTCCCCAAACTAACAGTTAAAACCACAACGCAACTGAGCAAAGCCAGTGCAATCCATTTACGCATGGTGATTTAAGGGAAGAACAACATTTGAGACCTTAGTTAAAAAATCTTTACTTTGAGATCTGTCTTGAGGAAGAGTTTTCTTAGCCAAAGCAAAACAGTCGATCGGTCCTAAACATGCTGGGAACTTGATTTATGGTTTATGCTTCTAGGGGTTAGTGATGGCAGCGATAACGCCGGAAGCGTCATAGCAGACAGGCAACGAAGCCGAGCAACGGGCCTCACCGTCCTGTCTATCGCTATTTCTATTGATTCGTTTCACTGTTGATACGTCGCCAAGCAATCATTTCATGAGAAAATTCCGCAAATCGCCTGCCCGTCTGAACACCCTATTCACCCTCCCCAATGCGATCGCCCTTGCCTTTTTACTGCTGTGTGCGCTGGCTGGCTGGTGGTTTAGTACCCAATCGGGATTGAATTTATCCTCAGTTGATGCCTTTGTAGTTTCTATTCAAGCTCTTGGCAATTGGGGCATTTTTGCCTATATCGCTTTTCTGGTTGTGGCGATCGTGATTGGACCCATCCCCAGCACGCCCATGACAATGGCAGCCGGAATGGTATGGGGTCCCGTCACGGCTGGAATTTATGGCGTCGTGGGGTTATGTTTAGGCAGCATTGCCGCCTACTGGATTGGTCGCACCTTAGGGCGATCGGCCGTGAAAGTCTTGATGGGCAAAAGCATTCATTTTTCCAAACACCGTGGCGAAATCTACCTAGGCTGGATTGTATTCGTCACCCACTTACTGCCCGTCATGCCCTACGACCTAGTGAGCTACGGAGCCGGCATTTCCGGCTTATCCTTCCCCATTTTTGCCCTAGCCAACTTGTTTGGACTAATTCCCAACACCTTGCTATTAACTCACATGGGAGCCGCCTTTACCATCGGCTGGCCGATCGCCATTTTGCTAGCCGTCGTATTTCTCTCACTCTTCATAGTCCTACCCTGGGGCATAAAGCGACACAACTGGTTTGGACTACGCGACACCATCCACCTCGAATAACCCCACCGATTCCCTACTCCCGATTCCCGCCTCCCAACTCCACGCTCGGCTCAGCATTCAAATCACGCGCTAACTGAATCAAATTGCCACCATTCACAAACACCTGCCGCGTGGGATAGTGTTGCAGCAATTCCAACAGTGAAACCTGTTGATCCTCTTTAGCTGCCATAATAAACGCCGATCGCAGCGCTTGAATATTTGCCTGCCGCGAGGGAGTATGTACCACCTGAGTTATTTCGCTGAGGACATACTCGCCCCCTTCGGTGTTGAGCAGATTGTCCAACAAGTGGTGACTCACCTTAACTTCTGTGGTTAGAGCAGCCCGTAAATCCTCTGGAGCAACACCCGCCAATTCCAAGTAAAACCCGATCGAATTGGACACATCTCCTGTGTTAGCCAGCCTTTCCAAGTCACGTAGGGTAAATGAGGCTTGAAAGGCTCCATATGTCACTACAAGTTCTTCGGCTGCTGTTGCCGGAGCGATCGAACTTCCCACCATCATGCCTGCTAGCAACACAACATTGAGCGACGATCGAAGGCGTTGTCGAAGGTTTTGGAGGATGCCAACAAACTTCATCGTGGATGCCTCTGAGCGATCGGATGCCCCTGATCATACCGTAGGCGAGGTTGTCTGGCTCAGTCATCCTTAGGTTACGCTACGAGAGTTCGACCATGCACTTCAGAATTAAGAAACGTCAAGATTTGGTGAAGACGATTCCAGCTTTATTAGAATCACCAAGCAGGCTGAAGGATGGTAGATGCGAGTACTCAAGAAGCGGGAAAAGAAGCAAAAAAATTGTCAGGAACCGCTCAATGCCAAACGTTGGCGCTCTGTTTTTTCCCGTAAAAATTTCTTTTACAGCATCTTTAGCGGCTTGGTGCTGTTGGGTAGTATTACTGGCATGAACTGGAGCCTTGCTTACACCCAAGCTCAGCTAGTTCCCCAAATTGCCAAGCTCTTGCACGATACGATCGATCGCCCAGTACAACTGGGAGCCGTAGAACGAGTTTCGCTGACGGGGCTACGGCTAGGACCATCCATGATTCCAGCTACCGCCACCGATCGCGATACCTTGACGGTTGAGGCGATCGAGGTGCAGTTTAATCCACTGAATGCTATTTGGAAGCAAAAAGTTGAATTGACAATTACGCTAATTCGCCCCACCGCGTTTATTGATCAAGATGAGGCTGGTACGTGGCTCAACCTGGATTTGGAATTGGATGATGAAGAACTTGTAGAAGTCAAGCGTATTCGCCTGCACGACGCCTCGATCGAGTTAGCAGGTCAAGCAAAATCACTGCGGTCGCTTGTCCATAATCCAGAAGCTCAAGGGATTCCCGTTGCCTCTAGCCATGTCAAACTTCAACAGGTTTATCTCGACTGCACCCTAACTGAAACGCCTGATCTGGAACTGCAACTGCGCCTGTCGGGTCAACCAGCAGCGGGCGGTAAATTTCGGTTAACTGGACATATTCAACCCACTGCTCACACAGCAACCCTGAAACTACGAACAGCAGATTTAGATGTTACTGCCCTCAATCCCATATTGCCTCCCACAGCTCGGCTCGATCGCGGTCTATTTACCAGCCAACTCACGCTACAAGTTGCTCCCAATCTCCCGATCGATCTGAACGGCAAAGCCACTCTCAAGGAACTAGCGGTGCAAGTCGAAGGCGAACCGAATTTATTTACACAAACTAACGGGCGCTTTCGGTTTCGAGGACAAGAAATCTGGGTGAGTAACGGTCAGACAGCCTATGGTCAAATTCCCTTTGAAGCGATCGAGGGCACGGTTCATCTCGAGAATGGGCTGAACTTAAAGGGCAGAGTAGCCTCGGTGGCAGTTCCTGCGTTTCTGAGCACCTTTGATTTGCCCACCCCATTTCCCATCAACGGGGCGCTGCAATCGCTGGATCTAACGGCAACCGGACCAATCGATGGAGCTATCTTTGCAGGCACAGTTCGGGATGTACAACCCGTTCAAATCGATCGGGTGGCCATTGCCTCGGCGCTGGGCACGTTTACATATGATACCGGAGCCGATCGCTTAGAAATTCACAGTGCCAATATTTCTCCAGAAGTAGGAGGGGTGGTTTCTACGCAGGGTCTGGTGATTTTGGGGGAAGAGGAAGAAGGCGAACCCGATGATGTCATGCTGAAGGTAGCGGTTCGGGATGTGCCAAGTGACTCGATCGCGCGACTGTATGGCGTCAACCCAGCAGAGATTCAGTTGGGGCAATTTCAAGCCAAGGCAACGGTGTCTGTCATCAATGAAGTGCCCGATGTACAGCTTCAGTGGCAATTCACCGAGGCATCCTACCCAGCCCAAGGGATAGTGAAACTGGAGAACGATCGGCTGCGGCTGCAAGATACTCGGATTCACGTGGGCGACGGCTGGCTTGATCTGGCAGGTGAGTTGGTCAACGATCGCTGGCAATTGCAGGCACAGGGCGTTAAACTGCCGCTACATCAACTGCCCAACCTGCCCAATCTGTCCGGAACTCTGCAAAGCACCATCTACTTGACCGGCGCGATCGATCGACCCGTGCAATCGGCTCAGGGTGACATCACGGCCCACCTGGAAACCTCTGGTGGCAGCGTCAAGGCTGAGGCTACCCTAGCTGATGGTCGTTGGCAAGCCCACATCAACAGTTCGGGGCTGGCGATCGATCAATCTCCTGTGCCCGGTGCAATCATAGGTAGCTTGAACGTGGCAGGGCCATTGGTTGCCCTGACTCCCGATGCCCTGCAAGCGACTGGGCAAGTCAAGCTTTCGGAGGGACTATCTCAGGATATTGAGTGGCTGAATTATCCTCTAACAGCAGCGTTTCAGTGGCATGGCGATCGGCTAGAAATTCAGCAAGCAGAAATGGCTGGATTGCAAGTCAGCGGCACGATCACCACCCAGTTCAATGATTGGAACTGGCAGCCTGCGCAGATTACTGGCTTAGACCTCAACGTTCAGCTTCAAGATCAAGAATTAGCCACCTTGCCCTTGCCCGCTGATTGGCCGGTCACGATTGCGGGATTGGTTGATTTGCAGGGACGAGTCACCGGAACCTTGACCGCGCCCAATTTCAACGGCAACCTGCATCTGCATCACCTTGGGGTGAATCAATTAGCATTTGAGCCTTCGTTGAGCGGCCCGGTCTACCTGAAATCTGATCGCGGCTTGGGAATGAATCTGCAAGGCAGCCGCGATCAACTTGCGCTGGTGCTAGACGATCGCTACCATTTGCAAACCTTCACCGTCAAGCACGATCAGGCAATGGCTCAAGTGGTGCCTCGATCAGCCACTGACTCAAACTCCAATCGCTGGCTAGCAACGGTGCAACAGTTGCCGTTGGAATGGCTACACGATCTTGACCGAATGCTAAACCTGCCGGAATTCAGTGGGTTACTCTCTGGACGATTCGATGTGACTTTGGGATCGGCTCCAACCGTGCTCGGAGACGTTACCATCGATCACCCGGCATGGGGAATCGTGACGTCGAGTCATCCCGTTCATGCTCACAATCGCTTGGTTGGCAAGCTACGCTATGACAATCGATCGCTGGTGTTGACGGATGGACAACTGCGCCTTGGTAACAGCCTTTATTACCTTGCTGGACAGGTATCTCACAGCAATCCATTGCATTGGTCAGGGGAATTAACAACAGATTCAGGACATCTACAAGACTTGGTGACGTTGGTTCCGCCTGCGCAGTGGCAAGCAGTTTTCAATCAAGCCGCTCAAACCGATCGCCCTTCCTCCTCAACTCCCAATCTTATCCAGCAGTGGCTACTAGCAACTGGGCAACAGTCTGGTTTGCCGATTGTTCCTACGCAGGAAGGGGACATACCACACCCATTGGCACGCGCTCAACTGCAAGGCACGTTCGCCACGCAAATCAGGGTTCAGCAAGCTGCGGCCGGGATACAAATGAATTTTGGGCTACAAGGACAGAATTGGCAGTGGGGTCCCTACGGCATTGAGCAGATTACGATCGCAGATGGTCAATTTGACGGTCAACAAGTGTCAGTTGCACCCTTGCACCTACAAGGATTGAGATACATATCAGATCACCAGTCGCTCCAGCAATTTGATACCTCCGTTTACTTTTCTGGGCAAATCGGTGATCGATCCATGGGAGAAATGGCGATCGAAGGAGTTCCAATTCCGCTGTTGGGGCAGTTGCTAAATGTGCCCATTCCGTTAGGTGGCAATCTCCATGCAAGGGCAACTGTAGCAGGTCATTCGACCAATCCTGACATCACAGGAACCGTTGATATGTTGGGATTGCGGCTGAATAGGCGACAACTGCGCGATCTACAACTGGTGTTTCGCTATCATAACCAACAGTTTCAAGTCAAAGACTGGCGTGCACTCGAATAGAATCACTGAGATTGGCGTTTGATTTGGCTCCTCTATCATCCAAGTGGGGAACTTGTACCCCCCTTTTCTGGTCTAGAGGAACGCTTTTTGTGCTTGGCACTCACCACTCAGCACGTTGTTATCGATAAACCCGTTCCCTTAATCATGGCTCAACGTACTCAATCTTTGGTTGCCCTACTTCTAACAACCGTCCTTACCGGACTTGAACTGATTCCCACCTCGGTTGCGGTTGCTCAAACACGCTCTAATACGTCAGCAGCTTCTATCACACCCGACGAAACTACAGACTGTGAAATTCTAATTATTGGTGGTGGGTTGGCAGGGGCGGCCACAGCTTATGAAGCCTTGTTGGCAGGACGTACTGTTTGCATGACGGAACTGACTGATTGGGTAGGAGGACAAATTTCTTCTCAAGGAACCTCAGCACTGGATGAAGCGCAACGGCAACGCGCGCTACGGTTCTACTCTCGCGGCTATCTGGAACTACGGGAACGGATTGAAGACAAGTACAATGAAATTAATCCGGGCGATTGTTGGGTGAGTGAATCGTGTTTTCTGCCAAATGATGCCCATGAAATCCTTTGGGAACAGCTTCAGTCCGCCCGTAAACGAGGCCGAGGAGAACTGAAGTGGTTTCCTTCTACGGTCATAAAAGATCTCCAACTGAGCACCGACGGCAAGATCATAGAAAGTGCGATCGCTATTCAGCACGAACCCGCCCCAAATGCACCGCCCCTCAACACCGAACCCCTGTCTGCCACGATCGAAGACGCTTACCGCTACGAAGACTCCGATCGTTTCAACAAAACCGTAATTCGCTTCGTTCCCCCGGTGAATTCTGACGAAGCCAAAGCCTCCCCAACCCCCATCTCTCAATCCCCCTGGATCGTCGTCGATGCGACTGAAACGGGTGAAGTGATCGCACTGGCAGATGTTCCCTATCGACTAGGACTCGATCCACGTTCCTACCTTAACCCCTCGTCTCCCACCGCAACAGGCGACCCATATTGTACACAAGGTTTCACCTACACGTTTGCGATGGAGCAGACCAAGGAGCCACAGCCGCAAGAGATGCCGGATTTTTATCCACAATATGCTCCCTACTATAGCTACGAACGCCCCCGCGAGGATGGCAATTATTTTGATTATGTCTTCACCTATCGCCGCATCTGGAGTCCAAAACCGCGAGCGCATGCTAGTCCGTTCGGCGTATCGCAACCCAAACCCGGTGATATCTCCATGCAAAACTGGACGTGGGGCAATGATTACCGTCCGGGCACGTCGCAAGATAATTTAATTTACACTCGTGACCAGCTTGAACAAACTGGACAACTAGATCCCGGTGGCTGGATGGGTGGCTTGCGCACTGAAACGCTGCGTCGGGGCGAAGAAAATGCCTGGGGCTACTACTACTGGCTGGTGGCTGGAACCACAGATTCTCAGTTGGGTGACGGGGTCAAACAGCCAGCTCCTAATCACCGTTTTCTCAGCGGATTCGATGCACCAATGGGCACAGAGCATGGATTATCGAAATATCCCTACATCCGCGAAGCTCGTCGCATTATCGGTCGTCCGTCCTATGGCCATACAGATGGATTTATGATTGCAGAGCTAGATATTTCCCGCGTTGATTACCTCGATCCTTTCTATCGACAAACCTTGCCGCCGGAGATGTACCGTCAGCTATGGGTTGCCCTATCTGGTTTGGAAGCCGCCACTGTCATTCGTCAGGGACTTCAGCCCGAGCAAATCACGCGCCGCACTCGATCGACAATTTATCCTGATGCTGTTGGGATTTCCCAGTATGCGATCGACTTTCACCCCTGCATGACCCTGTCACCCCCAGAAACCCCCGGCAACACCGAACGGGAAGGAGTACGCCGATCGCATGGGCAAGCTTATCCTGCTCAAATTCCCCTACGCGCCATGATTCCGCAACGGGTGGATAATCTGCTAGTCGCAGGTAAGAGCATCGCTACCAGTGTGATTGCGGCGGCGGCCTATCGGGTGCATTCGTTTGAGTGGTCGGTGGGAGCCGCCGCTGGCACAACCGCCGCCTTTGCCTTAACTGAAGGCATCATGCCCTACGAACTGGTGGATGATCTGCCGCAACCCGAACCGTTGCTGGAACAACTTCAGGCTCAATTGCAAGCAAACGAGAATCCGATCGCTTTTCCTGACACGACAGTGTTCAATCTCGACTGGGAAGATTGGCGCGTCTGGTAGAGGGCAAGAGAACAACACCAAAAATCAGGGTACGGCAATACGGCACCCTGACGAGATGAACCAGTGATGGATTGTTTTACTTTCTTAGGCTTCTGGCACACGTAGACGACGACGCAGCCCCAATGCCCCCATCAATCCAGTAGCAGCTAATGCCATCACCATCGTGGGTTCCGGCACTCCGGTCAGTTCTCTGACGTTGGCTTCTCCAATATCAACAACCACAACTACATCGTTGAAGTCGCGATCGGAATTTTCGTTGGCGATCCCGGTTAGCGGATCGATTCCCTGTGCCCACAAGTCGCCATATAAATCTTCAAACCCCAGAATCAGATAGTTCCGATAGGCATATGCCACTACATGCTGAAGCCTATCCAGGTTCGATGCTGTTTTGGTTCCAAAGATATTTGTGCCGCCATTGTAGCCATCCGCTCTAAGCCAGAAGTCAAGCTGCGTACCAGCCGCCATCTTACCTAAACTGACAGTATCGCCTAACTTCAAGGCATCTCCGCCCCAATTGCCGATCGCCTCTGTGGAGGAAATATCACTAAAAACTAAACCAGACGCATTCGTGGCTCCAGTGGCTTCAAACGCAAGCTGGTTACGGTAACCCGCTCCCTCGTTGATGAAATGCACTTTAACTTCGTGCTCGTATTTCAGAAACAACTTGCTAGGGTCAAGTAAAAACTGTCCCGCACCAGGTAGCTGGATGCGCTCAGCTTGAACAAACTTCTGAAACGGAGCATCATCAAAGCCAATTTCGGTTTTGCTCCTGATGGTTGGTTGTGTCCAAGAGTTATTCCAGGAGAAGGCTTTAACGGGTGCAGCTAACGCTAACACACTGGCTAAGACTGTAGATGTAGCAAAGAGGGTTGTTAGAATTGAGGTCTTCATGGCAAGATTTTCAGGCTTAATTCCTTAGGATGAATGACTAGAGCAGGTAAAAAATTAACTACGTCCCATCTTGGCTAAAGCAAGTAATTAATGACACCGAATATCTTCGGAATTAAAGAATGATAGATAGATAAAGGGATGGAGTTTATTTATCTAGGTTTTATGCACTAGATACTGCGCATTGTTTTCTACGTAAATAGCAGGTAAAGAAATTACCTACTATTTCTAAGTACGTAAACTTAATGATTCAGGTTTTTTGCAGAAGGGATGCATCAACGCAAGGTTCTCTGAAGTACTGAGGTTTCCGCCTGCTGATTCTCATGAGCGCTGTTCTAGACTTAAAAATTCTGGGAACTCTTGAGGCAGAATTCCGTGTAAATTGAACAACATTCCATTCATTTATGTGAGGTTTAAAGAGCCTTCATGCAGGTATTAGTCACTGGAGTTGCTGGGTTTATTGGATATCACTTAGCCAAACGCCTATTGTCTGACGGGCTAGCGGTAATTGGTGTAGATAATTTGAGTGATTATTACGATGTCAACTTAAAAAAGGCTCGTTTAGCGCAACTAACTCATCCGCAATTTACATTCCAGCTTCTCGATTTAAGCGATCGGCACGGTGTAGCCCAATTGTTTCAAGAGCACCAGTTTGACTACGTGGTAAATTTAGCAGCGCAAGCAGGTGTGCGGTATTCCCTGATCAATCCGCTGGCCTACATAGATAGCAACATCACCGGATTCGTCAATATCCTGGAAGGCTGCCGCCACAGCGCAATCAATCATTTAGTGTTTGCCTCCTCTAGCTCAGTGTATGGCATCAATCCAAAAGTGCCATTTTCTACCCGCGACAATGTAGATCATCCCATTTCGCTCTATGCTGCTACCAAGAAGTCCAATGAACTGATGGCGCATACCTACAGCCATCTATATCAGATCCCCATAACGGGATTGCGGTTCTTTACAGTCTATGGAGCATGGGGGCGCCCGGATATGGCCTATTTCAAATTCGTCAAGGCGATCGACGAAGGCAAGCCGATCGAGGTTTATAACTTTGGCAAAATGAAGCGCGATTTCACCTACGTTGATGATGTGATTGAGGGCGTGGTGCGCGTTATGCACAAACCGCCACAGCCAGACGAATCTACCTCTAAATCCCCTTCTAATGCTTGCTATAAGCTCTACAACATCGGCAATAACCAGCCTGTTGAGTTAATGCAGTTTATTGAAGTGATTGAATCCCTGTTAGGTAAACAGGCACAGAAACATATGCTGCCCATGCAACCGGGAGATGTACCTATCACCTACGCCGACGTGGATAATCTGATGCAAGAGGTGGGCTTTCGTCCTGAAACGCCGATCGACGTAGGCATGGCGCGATTTGTCGAGTGGTATCGCGACTATTATGGTTCGGTTCAGGATTAGTCCTCATCAAAAACCGGGGCCCAAATTTCCTCAACAATCATCTCCCAACCCGGCAATAGTTCTGGCACAGTCAAACGATCACCATTTCCCAGAATCTCCGCCTTTTCCACGCCCTCAACTCCAGGGCGGTAAACTTCTAATGTTTGCGTCCTAGGATCGACTAGCACTCCCACTTGAGTGCCCAATTGCAAAAACTCCTGAATCTTTTGGCGTAGTCTGGGCAATGTATCATTCTCAGATTTGACTTCAAACATGAGATCGGGAACAAGCTGAGCATACTTGCTGGTGGTGCGTCTCAGCCGCTCTGCCCGAATAAAAGACGCATCCGGCGCACGCACATCCTCCTCAGCATTGGGTAGCACGTAACCTGCACTCGAAGCAGCAACTCGCCCTAGTTTGCGGGGTCTGACCCAATTCCCCAGTTGACGTACGATTTCGGCTGCCACTTCGTCAGATTCCAACCCGGATGGACTCATCACAATAATTTCTCCATCTACCAATTCCATTGGATAGTCGGGGAGTTGTTTTTGTAGCTTTTCTAAATCTTTGATCGTTAAGCCAGACATACGCAAAAGAATGAAGGATGGAGAAGGACAGGAGTTGAGTGGCTTTGCTGTGAGTACTCAGCCCAGCATAAGTCTAGATTAGACTTTCTGTGGCGTCTGGCAACCGATCGCTGATTTTGCCATGAATGGCTGAGATGGCAACGGTACGAGGCGAGGCGAGATAGTTTTGTCCAGTAGGGTGGCCACTGCGCCCTTTAAAGTTGCGATTAGTAGCATAGATACCGACTTCGTTTGCACCCAAAATGCCCATGCCCGCGTTGATACAGGCTCCACAACCTGTTTTCAGGATGTGTGCACCTGCCTGTTCCAAAATATTCAGATAGCCAAGGGCTTCTGCCTGTTGCCGAATCGCTTGAGAGGCTGGCACAACAAATAAACTAACGCCGGGCGCAACATGCTGTCCCTTCAAGACAGCGGCTGCTTGGGCTAAATCAAACAGTTTGCCACCGGTGCAGGAACCAATGAAGGCACGAGTGATTGCCACATCGCCAATGTCACTCACACTGCCTACCTGATCGGGCTTGGGTGGACGAGCCACTTGGGGTTGCAACTGGCTCAAATCAAAACAATACACCCGCTCATAGTCGGCCCCTGGATCGCTAGTAACAGGTTCTAGTTCCGTTGCATTATCCATGTGACGACGCAAGTATTGACGAGTCGAGTCATCTACAGGCAATAGCCCACAAACCGCACCACATTCGATCGCCATATTTGCTAGGGTCATGCGCTCGTCGATCGGTAGTTGATCGATAATGCTGCCGCAAAACTCCATAACTTTGCCAGCAGCCCCGTCACAGCCAATCTGTCCCAAGATAAACAGCATGATATCTTTAGCGCTGAGGTGGGGCGACAAAGTTCCCGATAGCTCAAATAACAAAGTAGCCGGCACGCGCAGCCACAGATCGCCCATTGCCAATAGATTGGCCATGTCTGTGGTGCCTACGCCAGTGGCAAAGCTGCCAAACGCGCCATAGGTGCAACTATGCGAATCGGTTCCCGCAATCACCATTCCCGGTCGAACCAAGCCCTGCTCTGGCAACAGCACATGACAAATGCCTGCTGCATCTCCCGGCGAAACCACATCAAACAATTGACACCCCTGTTTCTGGGCAAATTGCACCATTTGCTGATGCATCTGTGTAGCACGTGAGTCAGAGCGAATATCGTTAATTTGAATAAAGTGATCCGCCACAAACACTACTCGATCGGGCTGCCACACTCGCGCATCTATCCCAAACTCTTGATAAAACAACTCGCCCACCGTCGCTGCAATGGCATCATGGGACATGGCCAAATCAACTTTAACAAACACTACCTCGCCCGGCTGCACATAGGCATTGCCTGATGCTCGAGCCAGCATTTTTTCAGCCATGGTCATGGGGCGTGGTTTCGTTTGGCTAGGAGGTACTACTTGCTGCCCTCTGCGACGCTGTTGATTAAAGGCAAATAAACCACCCGCTGCCACAATAGCCTCGATGACAGGATGCGGTTGATGATCACCAAGTTGCTCCAGCGCTAGCCCGATATTGATGCTATTTCGATAGAAAATTTCCGCGAACGATCGCGCCCGCACCGTGCGAATACCCGCCGATTTAATGGCCAACGGTGCAAACTCGCGGCTAGATCCACAGCCAAAATTAGTGCCAGCTTCAATCACGCTATAGTTTAGAAGCTGGCCTTCTCCAATTAGATGCTCAAATGCATAGTGCCTAAGATGCTCTGGATCAGAATTTGTTCCGCGCTGGGCTGGAATGATGTCATCGGTGTTGATGTCATCTCCCAACACTAAAATTGTTTCAGACAAACTCATCGGTTGCATCGATCGCCCCGGACAAATGCCTGTTACCCTTGCTCATTGCTTATCCAAGCCAGCCTAGCACTAAAGCCGTGCTGGTGGATTGAGAAAGCGGGTAGCAAACTTAAAGGCATCGCCCAGATCCACGTCGCCGTCCCGATTACCGTCTAAAAAGGAACTTAGGACAGTATTTGATGCTGTGCTGCCCGGTTTTCCAGAACCCATTTTCAGAAAACCTAGTGCAGCCGTTATCAGTCCTGGTAACATAGACTGCACCATGTTGGCGCTTAGGCCCGTTTTTTGAGCTACCGTTTGAGCAAGCTGCTGTTGCATTTGCGGCGACAGCACAGACGACAGCATTCCTAATCCAGAACTGCCGCTTCCGGTGAACTGACTCAGCATACTTTCAAGCCCGCCTGGCCCAGTCTTAGGTTGCTGTTTCAGCATCGAACGCAGCCCCCCAGTCAAAGCTGATAAGGCTGTTTGAGTGGTGGCACTATCCACCCCACTAGTAGTCTGGTTGATTGTATTGACGATTGAACTCAACTGATCCACGCTACCCTGCTGATTGGGATTGTTGATAGCGCTGAGCACATCAAAGAAAAGTCCCATATTCTAATCCCTTAAAGCCGTTATGAATTTACAGCTAGCCCGTACTGCGATTAAGCAAATCAACGATTGCATCGACAAACTTGCTATCAATCAAGCTTTTAGTAGCTAGCAGTTCTAATTGCCTGATTTTAATACTAAACGGCTACTTTTAGAGCTATTTCCCTTCTGTTTGCACAGTGGTTGCTCCATCTGTAGCTGGAGTAGTCCCTAGCCCTTTGCCGGCAAAGTACTTATTGAGGAAGGTGCTTGCCAGCGATAGCACGATCGGCCCAAGCAGAATGCCAAGCAATCCCTGCACCGAAAATCCTGGAACCAAGATAGACGCTAACCAAAAGCAGATGCCATTAATGACAAGAGCAAATAAACCAAGCGTTAAAAATGTGATCGGTAGTGACAAAAGCGACAAAATCGGTTTGATAAAGCCATTCACTAACCCGATCGCCACCGCCGCTATCAGCGCTGCTGGAAAGTTGGAGATATCTACCCCTGGTACAACCAGATCAACGATGAGCAGCCCTAACGCTGTTGCTAAGGTCGTTAATAGGATTCCAAGCATACGGGTGTTCCTTCGTTCTAAAAATATACAAAGTATTTACCAAGTGAACATGAGTAAACCGTCAAACCAGCTAAACCGCTTCTAGAAGAATCAGTTATCAGCCTGCGTCTGTTACGTTTGTACGCTTTGAATGATTCGTTTTGTCTTAAAGATTAAGCGTGAATACTGATTACTTTATCAGAGATTTGATTGAGGGTATAACAGATCCACGAAACAATTCCTTGACGTATTTTCTGTAGCCTTGAGAACACTAAATATGTGCTCTTGCCGACAATTTGATACGGTTGCTTAACTGGTTGCTATCTAACCTGTAAGCGAACCTAGCGATCGACACTGTGAGCATAGGCGATCGTATGACTAACTTATGCAAATCCAGGTTTGAATCTATCTAGTCTTGTTAAGAGTTTTATGTTATTCAGTTAGAAGCCCACTTAAAACGATCGGAAGCTAACACACGAACAACAGTCAGGCTACTTTAATATTTCTCAAAATCGATCGAGCTTCTCGACACAAGTAGCGGACGGTTCGTTTCAAAGCATCTGATGTCGCGTCAATGAGTAAATATCAGTAGTGTATAGGCAGGTAAGTATATGAAGATACTTCGATTTGTTTTGGCTATTTTGCTTCCTCCGGTTGGTGTTTTCCTAACTTACGGACTGAGCACAACCCTATTGATCAACGTTTTGTTAACGCTGTTGGGTTGGGTTCCTGGCATTATTCATGCAGTTTGGGCACTGTCTAAATATGAAGAGAAAGTAACAGCCATCGATCAATAGCAGCAGATAGAAATGAATGGATTGAGAACATTGCCTAAAGCTCTTAATCCTTTTATAAAATGCTGGGTTTCCTTAGCTGCTTATTGTTAAGTTTCTACCTGAAAAAGTTTTATCGAGTTGATTGTGGAGAACAGTAGGTTTGGCGCACCCATGCCGATTGCACCAAAGAAACTAATATATCGCTGTTGAGTGGATTCACCAAGAAGCCGTCTAAATCCGGATTTTCTTCTTGACTTAACCAGTTAGAAACTTGAAAATCAGTCAAAGCAACAATTGTTACGCAATCGGAAGAGTTTGAAACATTTCGTAGCTTTTGCACTAATGCCTTCGTCCAGTTCTGTTGCCCTCCTGACAAAATGATGAGATAGGGGGGCGTTTGGCTAGCTTCTTCTAAGGCTTGATCAAACGATCGAGCAATTACCACAGGACATTGCAATTGAGTCAGCAACGAACCCAACGACTGTAAGTTCCTAGAATCTTGGTCTAGTACTAAGACATAACTCGATAATCGGTTCATATTAAACACGTTACGCTAGAGGCTAATATAGCTTGCTGGCAACCTCCGATTTTCTAGAGTTGGACGGCCGTAAAGCTTTTATTTGGCGGCTTTCAAGCGTCCGCCGTAGGTTTAAAATTTTCGTTTTTCTTCGGTTTCTTTTGATAGAATTTCTCAATCTTTCTAGAAAGTTAATTCCAGAATTTCTTAATCTGAAAGCAAAGTGCGACAGGCTCTGAGTTTAAGCCAAAAAGGATAAGATCTAAAAATCATTGCAGGTCATTGAAGCCCGAAACAAAACATTTCGCAGTACGCGATAGTCTTAATCATCTTTCGTATTGTTACGCTTTTGAAGCAAGGGGCGTTTAAGTTCTGCTTTGAATTTAAGTTGCCATAACGATGGATTCGAGCCACCTGATGGTAATGGTTGAATGGTGTAAGCGGACAGGTGTTCGATCGAGTGTCGCCACTCTTTTGTAGGTCGTGGATGAAACAAAAAAATATCAGTGTACTTTTCAGGAATATTTAAGATGAAAGGATTAATTTCTTTAGTAGTAGGTTGGTTGCACGTGTAACAACGAGGGCGAATGAACAGTGGCGTATTGGCTGGAAGCACATAACTGAGTGAGAGCAAATCGGCTGTCTCTGCATCACTGATTAGCAGCGGAGAAACTGCTTGATTCACCAACTGAGCAATTGCAACATTATCTGAATTGTGCGGTTTAATCCACCAAGTTGATGCTTGATGAATGGTTAAACAGGACACCAGTCCCCCGGCAAGAATGGCAACGGTAATCCAGCGCCACCGCCTGTTGCAAAGGATTGAAGCTAGGAAGTGAGCCATTGCCAGTTCGATGCCCAATAAGGCTGGAATCAAATAGCGCGGGGCTGTTGATCGAGCACCACCCAACAGCAAATCGGGAATAATCAATGCCAATATTGGGACTCCGGTTATCATGACAACCAGCAACCAGATGGGTTTGGGTGTCTGTCGAATCAAGTGGTAGAAGGCGACGCCAATCAAAACAATGATGCCGGATTGGATCAAGCGATCGACCACTGTATCACTGCGATCATAGAACAACCGCCCCAGCATACTGGCCCAACTGCTGGCTAGGCTAGTCCAAGAGCGCGTAGTTTCCGTCCATCCTGTAACGGTACGAATTTGTGCCACCTGAGTAGCAACTGTCCAAAGCCAGGGCAAAAACGCTACCACTGCCAGCAGGGTTGCCACCAGATAAGCAACAACCGTGTGACTCAGGCGAAATGTTGCCAAGCTGAACAGATACAAACCGTGGGCGATCGCCATTAACCCAGTAAATAAAAACGTATAAAAGCTAGCTGTTAATGTCACCGCATAGATGCTCCAGCTAACTGTTGAGTTTACCCGGATTGCTCGCAACAAGCTCGCTGTTGCTAACACAGTTGTCATCGTCCATAAACTATATTGGCGGGCTTCTTGAGCATAGAGAAGATGAAATGGAGAAACGGCAACCAAGGCAACTGCCATCCAGGTAACCTGCAATTGATTTGTCTCCTTTCTAGTCCTGCCTACAAACAACTCCCAGCACAGCCAATAAACACTGGGAAAAGTCAGCGCGCTAAAAATGGCAGGCAGCAACCGCATGGCAAAGACTGAATGCCCAACCCAGCGCATCCAGCCGTAAGACAAGCTGTAGTAGAGCGGTGGATGTTGGGTGTCTTCCACGGCTAGACTATGCCAGGTGTCTGATAATTGACGCCGTGGGTGGGGTTGTTGAAACGTCTGTAGGGCGGCAATTGTCACAATCGAAGATTGGCTGAACTGCTCAACAATCTCTGCTTCGGTGTATCCGGCCGAGCGTAACGAGGTGAAGGTTTCGTCATACCAATACACGTGACGCTCGAGATGAGCAAAGCGAAAGCAAAGCCCTAGTCCTATGAAAATCAAGCTAACTGAAACAATACGCCGCATTCAGGTTTCTCTAACTCTCGTGTCAGTGTGCCCAGGATACGTGCACTCTATTGCACAAACAATTAGAGCAACTTGGTAGAATGCGTTCGTTAAAATGACTCTAACTCCTTTCCTAGCTAGAGATTGATATGGTGTTGCCACAGACTACCCGTTCTATGCCGATTCCTTTCTTAGAAAGTGGCGATCGCCTAAGGATATATCCTTTGCTAGACGGATGATGGTTCATTTTCGGCTACTTTAAGCAAAGATAATCTACCAAAACACAACAATGGCTAATCCAGATGCGATCGCCAGTTCAAGTGAATCGATTGGCGAATTTTTTACCAAAAATGACATCGATGCCGCGAAAGCTGCACTACAAGAAGCTGGATTTTCAGATGAACAAATTATTTTACAAGCTGAAACGCCAGAACCCAATCAACCTGTTCAAGAAACGAAAGCGGTCGAAAGTGCTAAAGGTGGAGCAATCATAGGAACCCTGTTCGGTGGATTGTCCGGATTGTTGATTGGAGCGATTACCAGTAGCCTTCCAGGAGGCAGCGTTAGTTTTCATGTCAATCCTATAGCAATGGCACTGGCAGGTAGTGCGATCGGTGCGTTTGGCTTTACGCTGATTGGTGTTGCATCAGGCGTTAATGCTCCTCAAACTCAATCTGTAACCACTGTTGAACCCTCCTATAAATACAACTTACGAATTCGCGGCGGTGAAGAAAATGTGCGACGAGCGGCCGAAGTTCTGCGTCAAAAAGGCATTCAACAATAGAATCCCTTACGCTTGCACTCCCTATGCTTAGACAATGCCCCACCGGCGTCTCCAACTCGATGTTGATTCTCGCTGCGATTGTTGTTGCTCTTGTTGATGCCGCGCCGAGATCACTTCTGCTGAGTCTGACAAGCTGGGGTCGCGGTAGGGAATAGCCGCGCGAGTCTGTAAATGCTCTTGCTCCAATTGTGAAAGCGGCTGTAGGGAACTGGCATCAAAGGTAGCAACTGTGCCTTGAGACCATTCGTGAGGTAAGTGAGATTCTTTCACGGGGATGGTGCCGATAGAGAATCCTGCTGCTAGCATCGCCGATCGCACCGAAGCGGAACGAGAATAGGTTGCTAATCGACCATCCGCTGCCAAACATTGGGATACCTGCTGAAAGAATTCAACCGTCCATAGCTGCGGACAACGACGGGGAGAGAACGGATCAAAAAAAATCGCATCGGCTTGGAATCTTGATTGACATAACATTTGAATGGTCTGTCGTGCATCGCCAATTATCAGTTGAGCAGTTAATCCTGATTGTTGATACTGATGATTGATCGCTATTGCAGTCAACACAGCTTGTACTTGTAGCGACCATCGCTCAATGAGTCGTGGCTCAATCGCAGCCCTAGGCACCGTTGCGTCTAACTCTAAACCGTACATTTCTATCTGACAAGCTGGATTAATTTGCCAAATGGTTTCTAGAGCAGCCGCAGTGTTGTATCCCAGCCCATAGCAAATATCAAGAAGACGCAAACGATCGTGCTTGGCTTTTTGAACTAGTTGCGTCGCGTGGACAAACTTTGTGAATGCCTCGGCTCTGGCTCCCTGTTGGCTATGAAAGGTTTCACCAAACTCCTCTGAAAAGAACGTAAAGGAGCCATCCTGAGTAACTTGAGGAATCCAGGTGTGTGCTTGCTTCATGCGATGTGGAGCCTAGCATTTCGATCTGATTTAGCGGCATCGCCCACTTTAACACCAAAATAGCGAGATTCAATTGTTCGTACCACTAATTAACCACTAACTAAAATCTCTCCCTTCAGCATTCGTTGCGCTGCATCCAACAGAACCTCTTCCAAGTAAGGCTTGGTAAAGTATCCCTTCGCTCCAAGTTGAACTGCCATTTGACGATGCCGATCGGCTCCTCTAGAAGTCAACATGGCAATTGGAATATCACAAAGATTTGGATCTTTCTGTAAGCGCGACAATAGCTCTAATCCATCCATTCTTGGCATTTCAATATCGCAGAAGACCAGGTCACAGGGCAACCCCGATCGCAGTTTTTCCCAAGCTTCCTGCCCATCACGCGCCTGTTCGACGCGATAGCCGACTTTATTGAAGGTCATTGACAATAGTTCGCGCACAGTAATGGAATCATCCACAATCAGGACAGTTGGATCGGTCTTCGCAGTAGCGGCGTCTGGTGCTCCCAAATCGCCATTTGTTTCCCATAGCACAGGGCTAGCTTCCCGACGAATCCGACCTTGGGATAGATCAATTAGTTCCAACACATCCGCGATTGGCATGATTCGGCCGTCTCCTAGTACTGTCGCCCCTGCCACTCCGATTGGCTTGGGAACAGGCCCTTCTAGCTGCTTGATGACAATTTCCTGTTCGCCCAATACCTGATCTACTTGCAGCGCTAAGTAGTTGCTAGAGCTACGAAGAACAACGATTGATAGGATATCATCTTCCTGATTTCCACCATAAACGCTACCCCGTCCCAAAACACGGTTGTACTTCAGCAAATCGGAAAGGGGTTGAAACGGCAACAACGAGTCGCGCCACTGGATGCAAGACCGCCCTTGCTCGTCGATGTGAACACCATCCTTTGGCACATCCAGCATATCTTCGACGCCATCCATTGCAAAGGCAATCCGAGCACGATTACTAATACAGCAAAGCGCCTTAGAGATACTGAGGGTTAGGGGTAGACGAATCGTGAATGTGGTTCCTTTACCAATAGCAGAATCAATGCTGATGCTTCCTCGAATTTCACTCAGGTTATTGCGAACAACATCTAAGCCCACCCCGCGTCCTCGCAGGTCATCCACATTATCAGCCGTACTGAATCCGTGGTGAAACAGCAGATCATAGATTTCAAGCCGCGACAATTGCTGAGCTTCTACCGAGGAGATGAGTCCTTTGGCAACTGCTTTGGCTTTGACGGCATCTATATTAATGCCTGCTCCATCATCACTGACTGAAATGACTGTTTGATTACCTTGATGAAATGCACGGATGGTAATCTGCCCTACCGCAGATTTTCCAGCGGCGATGCGTTCAGCAGGAGTTTCAATGCCGTGAGCGATCGCATTATTAACAAGGTGCGTCATTGGGTCGTATAACTGCTCCACAATCATTTTGTCAATCAGCGTATCGCGTCCTTCAATCGTTAATTCAGCTTGCTTACCATATTTAATCGCATTGTCACGGACTCCTCGCGGTAGACGATCGGCTGTTTGCGCAAACGGCACCATGCGAGAGCGCGTTAACCCTTCCTGAAGTTGAGTTGTGATTTGGCGAAAGTTCCGGGTGATTTGATCACTTTCTTCGACTACAAAATCAATATCAGACGCAGACTCTCGCACTCGTACAATCAACTCAATCATTTCCTGTGAAAGGGTATGAAACCCTGTAAAGCGATCCATTTCCAGAGCATCAAAGCTGATCCCCGTCACGTGATTGGGTGAAGTTGCTGGAGCACCATAATGTTGAGAGAGTGAATAATTTTGACGACTAGACAACAATGAGCTTTCCAGTAATGATCGCTCGTATAAATCACGCATTCGTTGTCCAACATCGTTTAATTGTTGTACCTGATAAAGTAGGTTGTCGAGAAATTGGCGTAATCGTTCTTGGGCTTGCTCCAAACTGTTCCGGTTGACAACCATTTCACCAACGAGGTTATTCAAATTGTCCAAATGTTTGACAGAAACCCGCATCGTTTGATCGCCCGTGACACGGCGACGAGGCAGTCGGTGAGCCGTCGGATGACTAGGATTGCGAGTTGGCAAAGACCCAACACTTAATTTCTGATCGGTTTCTTGCAAGAGTGCTTCCAGATCCCCAAACTCGCGATCGTCTGTTATTGAGGTAGCTGAGCCTGTTGTGGCTATTAGAGAAAATGAAGAGTTTAACCTAGCAGATGGGCTG
Organism: Thermocoleostomius sinensis A174; assembly: GCF_026802175.1. NCBI lineage: Bacteria > Bacillati > Cyanobacteriota > Cyanophyceae > Oculatellales > Oculatellaceae > Thermocoleostomius > Thermocoleostomius sinensis. The sequence continues at coordinate 3,007,231 of NZ_CP113797.1, forward strand.
GTTTCGCCTTCAAGCAAAGCCTCTAAATCAGCGAAATCATCTGCGGTCAAGGCAGAATTTTGTGCTGGTTCTGGTTCGTTCTCCAGCATCGCTTCCAGTTCTGAAAATACATCTTCCTCAACAGTGGAACTTGACGATGAGGAACCGATCTCGGCAAATGACTTGGCTTCCAGTATACACTCCAACTCTGAAAAATCCTCCGATGCATCCAATGCAATCGGCACGATTGAGGCTACACTTGTCTCTTCTTCTGCTAAAGAGTCAACTTCTGAGTTAGTTGAAATCGTTTCAAAGTCTTGTTTGCTTGTAGAAATATTTGCTTGCTCAGATTTTTGTTTGTCAGAGTCAGCAAAACTACTATAAATTTCTTCTGTTGCAGTCTCAATAGAATTGACATTAGAATCCTGTAGATCTGCCCTATCAAATTCGAGATACTCTAAGCTTGAATGAGCGAGTAATGGATTTTCTCCATCTATGGCAGCATCTTCAAACAATTCAGCCTCAGCTAGTTCTATACCATTGAAACTGAGTAAGTCGCTCGAATCAAGTTCACCTGTTGTTTGCTCAGTTGTTTGATGATTAATGGTTTCTACTTCTTCACTATTGATAGTATCGATCGCAGCGATTAGAGTCAGATCAGAGTTAGAACTAAGATTCAAATTAAGTTCCAGCTTCGAATTCAAATTGCTTGTATTCAATTCATTTCCGCAGAACAATTGAGAGAATTCAGTAGTTTCTTCAACTGTATTACTTGAATTCAAAGGTTGATTCTCATGATTATCACAATTCTCAAACAGAATTTCTACGAGAGAGTCATGCGCTTCTGAACTAAGATGATTCTCTAAATTAGAATTATTTTCGATCAGAGATAATTGATCTGAGTAATCAACCAAATTAGGCAAGAATTCATCGTTAACTTTTGAATTATCTGCACTTGATATTGAATTTGAAAATTCATCTAGAATTTCATCCACATCAAGTTCGTTTTCATTCGCTGTTGCACCGAGATTCAACGAAAACATGCTTAAATCTAAATCAAGTAATGAGTTTCCGTTCTCTTGCGGTAAAGCTTCAGCTTCTAGGTTTAAATGGTCCTCTAGAGATGCGATCGCTCTCTCACCCTGATCTTTCAAACTTTCTACGCAGAGGAAATCAGAAGATTTAGATTCTTGTGCTAGTTCAAATAAGTTTTCTAATTCTGAGTTGTTAGTGTCTTCTGAGCGATCGTCTTCCCAACTCTCTATTGCGCCGAACTCAAAGCTCAGCAGACTGGTTGAATCATCGATGGGTTTTAACAACTCTGTCACTGAATCCGTCGCATCAACCTCGTCTAGTGTTTCATCCAACGATTCATCCAGTGTTAAAGATGAACTATTTAGATCAGAAAACCCATCATCAAGGTCTTGAGTCGAGGATGCTTCAGCGCAGTCCCTGTCCTCACTAGGGTCGCTGCCAATTTCGGTATCGGGCTGGACAAAGAACACCGCTATGTCGTCTGAGGTTGAGTCAGGCAATTCTAACGCAGACGGCAAATCATTCGCTATTTCTTCTAAAGCAAGTTGCAACTGTGAACTAGCCAGATCCGAACTCGTGGGAGTAGATAGAGGAGTTGTAGAATGATGGTTAGTCTGAAGTGCCACTGCATTCAACAAGCCAGATAAATCTTCCTCCTCTTCTTCATCCAGAGTTAACTCCGCTGCTGAAGCTGAATCCGTCTGATCTTGATTGAGCAGATCCTGGAACTCACGAATTTCTACAGCCGATAATTCTGGTGATGCCTCTACAAAAAATTGAGGCACTTCTTCGTCCGACCAAGTAGAGTCCAAGTTTGGAATATCGGTTTCAAATAAATCGGCCAGTGAATCTAATTCTGCTGTTCCTACTTCTGGTCCCGATCGTTCACCAATTTCAGTAGTAAGTGATTCTGAATCACTTTCAGCGATAGCTGCATCGTCAGACAACAGATGCTTCTGCGCTTGCGTTGAACAAGCTAGTTGATCGTTTTGTTGATCGTTTTGCGGTTCCACAGGATGGATGCCTTCAAACAGGTTCTCCTCAAACAGCCAATCATCTAGAGCATCAGAATTTGGGGTAACCGGAATGTCTAGGTCAAGCTCGTCTAGCTCAGAGTTATCTAATTCAGGAAGCTCTAACTCCAGATCGCCCCATGCGGTTGAATCATCGATCGAATCAGTTTCGCTACTCACCGTACTCAATAGGTCAGCTAAATCCGCTTCAATGGCAATTTCATCGTCAACGGACTCTTCTTTGGACTCTTCCAGCGAGAACTGTAGAGGCAACAAGTCAAGCAATTCATCGCAAGCTGCCACTTCAGCAACACGACCCGATAAAATCATTTCTTGCGAGCGTTTGAGGTCTTTAATCAGAAGCGGGGCTAGGGTGCGGTAGTTATTGTCCGGGTTGCCAATGGCCCGTTGAGCGACTTCCAGCAAAGTACTCCAATTTAGTAACTGGAACTGGTCTCCATATTGCCCCAAAACACGACAAAGATTTTGCAGTTGATTGCGATTGTCAACAGTATCTGGTCGTTTGAAGAGTTGCAGCATCTCTCGCAATCGAGCCGATACTTCAGTTTGAAACACGAAGCGAAGGGCATTCTCTTCCTTAGCAGCAACTAATTGATTAACCGATTGAGCAGGCTCCGCAGCGACTGGCACAGCTAAATCGACATCATCTGGTGGAGTTCCTCCAGCTTGATTCACCAAGAAGCTCAAATGTTGACTGAGTTCTGCAAATACTGGCTCCACCTGGGTCATTGCTTCCTGCGCTTTATCAGGAGAGAGTCCAAATGGCTCTTGCAGTTGGGTCACTAGTTCATGCAGTGTATCGTAAACTTGAAGAAACAACGTTTCTAGTTTTTGATCAACTTGAATTTGAGGACATTCTTTTAGAACTTTAAAGTAATCTTCTAAACGATGAGCCGTATGCTGAATGCTGTCGAGTCCCAACATGGCGGCTCCTCCTTTGACAGAGTGTGCTGCTCGGAAAACTTCATGCACCATGTCCGAGTCTGTGATGGTTGCTTGCAAGCTAACCAGCCCTTGCTCAATAGTGTTGAGGTGGTCTTTAGCTTCCTCAATGAAGTAGCCCATAATGCGCTGTTGTTGTTCCGACAGCATGGCAGTATTCCTCTAATTTGCTTCGATCGCCGAACGAGATAGCGTAAGTGAGCGGATAGCTGAAACGGGTATGACTGGAACCTGTATAGTCAGGGACTACTGAAAATGTACCCACATCAGCCGAAATCTCCATCAAGCTTAGTATTCTCCACCATCCTACTCAGTCAAGATGACAACCAGATGACAAAAAAGTGACATCAACGGTAACGCCCCTGATTGATGCACCAAACCCACAAGAAACGATCGGTCAAACCCATCAAAACAGTGATTTCAGCTAATTTTTTTAATTCTTTTCAACACGGAACCGTTCTACAGAGGTAGAAAGGTCACGAGCAACGCCTACGAGATTTTGCAGAGAGGCAGATACACGCTGTGCTTCTTGTGACGTTTCTTGTGCCGTCAATTCTACTGATTGCATGACTTGCGCTACAGCCCGCGAAGTTTCGGTTTGTTCAACCGTATCGGCAGTAATCGATCGTACCAAGGCATCAATACGATTCGATACTTGAATGATATCCTCTAGCGAGCGTTTAGCCTGCTCTGCTAAGCGTGTCCCCTCAATGACCTGCTGCGTTCCTTCCTCCATCGCAGTCATCACAGAACTCGTTTCGCTTTGAATTTGTAAGACAATCTGCTCTATTTCCTTGGAAGCCTTGGCAGCGCGATCGGCAAGCTGACGAACTTCATCCGCCACAATGGCAAACCCGCGCCCGGCATCGCCTGCTCTCGCGGCTTCAATGCTGGCATTTAATGCCAACAGGTTAGTTCTAGACGCAATTTGAGAAATAAGTGCAACAATCTTAGAGATTTCTTGAGAAGATTCTGCCAACCGTTTCACCTTGCGGGTTGTTTCAGCTACAGTTTCGCGAATCTCCAAAATTCCTGAGACTGTCCGTTCCACTGCTTCCCCACCCTTCAAAGCCGTTGCCGATGCCGAGCGCGCCACATCTTCTGCTTCACGAGCGCTTTCTGCCACCCGCTGAATGGAGTCAGTCATTACCTGGACAGAGTTAAGCGTTACAGCCAATTCTTCTGCTTGACGTAAGGCATCAGCCGAAAGCGATCGGGCAAAAATTTCGTTTTCGGTAGAGCTTTTCGTTACCTGTCGCGCCGCCGTTTTCACCTGTTGCACAATTTCCCGTAAATTTTGAATGGTTAGGTTAAACGAATCTGCCACCGCACCCAGCACATCTGCTGTAACCTCTGCCTGCACGGTGAGATCTCCCCGTGCTGCCCCTTCAACATCATCCAACAGGCGAATCACTTGGCGCTGTAAATCTTCTTTAGCTTGTTCCTGTTCTTCAGCCTTACGTTGTGCTTCAGCCGTCGTGGTCAGAATCACTCGTGCCATCTGATTAAAACTGGCGGCTAATTGCCCCAACTCATCCTCTGAGTACACAGTAGCTTTGGCATTAAGATTGCCCTGAGAAATGGCAGTAAATTGAGTTTGCAAATTGGCGGCTGTTCGTCGGGTCTGCTGTATTAGCAATCCACCTAGTGCCGCTGAGACTCCAAAACTGGCTAGTCCGGCTGTAGCACTCATAGCCAATCCGGCAATTGTCATATGAGGCAGCACCGTTGCTCGGTTTTCTCTCGGAACGCTGCTAGCAAATGCAAAGTTTACGGAAGCCACTGTCACCGCCGAGATTACTCCTGTCACTCCCGCAATGATCCACTTCTTACGAGACAGTGGCGCATTTTCCAAAGGAGCTAGCCAACCCTGTTCCACGGTCACCTCTGGTTCTAGTGTTCCATCTGCTGGGGCGAAGTTTGGCAAATTAGTCGCTCCAGCCATCGAAAACACATCGTCTTCTGGCAGCAGGGGAGTGTCACTACTGTCATCAAAGTCGAAGGTTGCTGTAGACGAGGACTGATCGACACTGCCAATTGAAGGCGTTGTAAAATCGACCGAATGGTCTGATACATCAAAATCCGGTAGGCTGCCCAAATCGTCAAACTCATCAAATTCATCTAAGAAGTCAACGCTGCTGGGTTGGGTTGCTGGGTTGGAAGAGACATGATTGGAAAAATCAGCGTCTTCAAACTCACTGAAATCAATGGTTTCGCCTCTCAGGGCTTCATCCTCACGAGGTTCTGTAAACCTGTGATCAGCGAAGGTTTGAACGTCTGCATCGTCTACATCAGGCGACGAATAGGAATGAGCCTGGACTGGATTGACACAGTGCGCTTCGGTTTCTGGCGTGGCAAAGTCTTCTCCCATAAACAGTGTTTCATCGTCAGAAGAACGCAGGTCAAACCGCAGAGAGTTTGATGCCGTTGAGTGCGGTGGAGAATGGAAATCTTCTAACGGTGGAATCTCGAGATCATCCAATGCATTGATAAATGAGCGATCGTCACTCAACTCTACTCGATCGAACTCAGCTTGGTTGCCAAATGGATGAATATCCGTTGTCACTGAATCCGCAATTGTTGGATCAAAAGAATAAGGCTCGTCTGTAAACGAAAAGGGATTGTCTGAAGCGAAATCAGTTGGAGCGTGGACTGCCGTCTCCTCCAGATCGGGAAGAGCGGAGGCAGAGCTTTCTTCTTCTAGAGTAAATTCAGCAATATTAAGGGAATTGTCTGCTCCATTCACTTCGTTAGTCACATGGGGCGACATGAACGGATCGGTGTAGGGGTCGATCGAGGTGACATCAGCATTAATGTCTGCATGAGCCGTATCAGAAAAGACGGTATCAGCAAATGCTGGATTGGCAAATTCGTCATCGGTGAAAGCGTCAGGGAGAGGCTCATCCATCAAAGCACTGGTCGCATCATCGTTTGCTATATCAGACGAGGCAGATGTTGTGGCACCAGGTGGCATTACAAACTGCTCAACATAAGCCAAGCCATCGTTGGCATAGTTGACATACTCTGTATCGTTTGTGAGGGCAATAACCGCCTGATATTGGTCGTGAGCAATATCATACTGCTGTAGCCCGCAGTAAACATGCCCTCTTAGTAAACAAACGCTTGGATCGTTAGGATAATTCTCGGCTAGCCGATCGATGATGACAGCCGCATCTTCATAATTGCCCTGAATGTAAGCGCGTTGGGCGTTTTGATAATCTTGTGCATATCCTGTAGATCCCATTTGCCTTCTCCTGCCCGTACTACTCCAATGTATTTGGTATCGCCAACTTTCTGTTCTAAGTCTCTGGGCGAGTTGTTAGTTATGCTGCCCATCGCGCCGATCGCAAAATGGCTATTTGATCCAACAGGCGAAGAAATTTTAGCTCCTCCGTATCTAACACCCATTCTCCTCGCAGGAAAGGAACCATGCCATCAGGAGCGTTGGTTGGCATCTGTACTTCGTCAACGTTGAGCCAATCCATTCCTACGATACGATCAACCGCAAGTCCTAGCATGGCATCCTGATCTTCGATCGCAATCACCGATATTTCTGAACGATCGGTACTAAGCGGAGATAGTTCTCCCAAAAACTGTCCTAAGTCAGCCACCCAAATCACCCGTCCTCGAACGTTTAAGGTTCCTAGTAACAAAGGAGAAACATTAGGAATAGGAGTAATGCGATCAGGCGGTAAGGAAATGACTTCTTTGATTCCAGTCGCAGGTAGAGCAAACTCATCCCGGGAGGTTGCAAAAAACCTCAGATGCAACTCACCTTCCGGGCTTTCTAGCTCTTGAAACTCTGAAGCTTGATCGTGACCTTTAGGAGTTAAAAAGTCTAAGTTTCCAATCATGCATCATTCCCTGCCCTAACTACAGGATTATGAACCCCTCTTCACCCTTAACCTACCCCTATCACAGCGTTCCATTTCATGTAACATCCTAAATTTTCCTCAGCAAGCTTTAAAAACAAACCTTCCATTTATTTCGGCAATGGGCTGAAATCGTCCGATAGGTTCATACCAAACTCAAGAATACTTGGTCTTCACTTCACTGAATGCACCCAACCACCCCTCAGCCGCGCAATAGCTGTTTGACCGTTCCAACCAGTTCTGTTGGCTGAAACGGCTTGGCGATGTAAGCATCAGCCCCCTGTTTCATGCCCCAATAGCGATCGAATTCTTCTCCTTTTGAAGAACACATCACCACTGGCACATCTTGAGTATTGGGATTAGCTTTTAACCGCCGACACACCTCATATCCATTCATACGAGGCATCACAATATCTAACACCACCAAATCGGGGCGCTGACCCTGAACTTTCTCTAACGCCTCGACCCCATCGCTAGCAACCGTCACCTCTAAACCACTGCCGCGCAACAAGTCAGTGATCATCTCGCGCTGAGAAATACTATCTTCCACAACTAGAACTGTACTCATAACTGCTTCGACTGACCCCACTTACTGACAAAGGTTAGGAAAGACTTACCCTGATTGAGTCCCTACCTCTTACTGAATAAAGCACACTCGATCGGTATAGTTTGTCTTTTAATGGGGATCGTTGCCAATTGTTACAGACGATCAAACTAACCATCTGTCAAAGTTCTAGCTTATCTTGCCAGGCTTGTGCCAACAATTTATTGAGGTTAGGGCGATCGCAAATAACTTCTCTCTTTTCGTTGGTTGTGTCCGTCGATTGTATTAGTTGATTACAGCACTTGGGGTTCCGATCTATTTGACTGTGAGTGTCTGTGAGTAAGCCGATTAGTAGAGAGGGATTGCCTGAATGTTAGCGCACACCATTTGTTGAATTCAGCGAATTTTAGGGAACTCTGCATATAGCCCCAACCCTAGATCAATTCACGTAATGCCAATCCTCTATTAGGTTTCACAGTATACCAATCCCTCTCAACTTCCCTTTGTTAAGGGGAGAAGCCGCCGGCAGTGGGGTAAATTCTATGCAGCATGACAAAGCATTGGTATAACAACCCTACGTAAGAACGGGCAAATACACAGACTAGACGATATCAACTATAGGCAAAATTCAGAAAAGACAATTGGGTTAGACAACCTACAAATACATTGGTTTATAGACACAGAAGAGGTTCGTCAGCGTGCTGTATCTAGCGGAAGTCATACGCAAGACAAGAGTCATTGGAAGCAGCAAAGCAGAGTTGAGACTGCTAGCCTGTCAGCGATCGGAGCTAAACTGGAGTGCCATACCCGGTGAAGAAATCATTGCGGCTCCAGATGAGATTACCTATGGGGCTGGGGTACTCATATTTGTTGATTTATCGACTGGCAAGCAGGTGCAACGTCATACAGAAGCTGGGCGGCAGCTTGTCACGATTCTGCAAAACTTTTCGCGCTTGCAAGAAAAAGCCAAAAATCAAGAAGAAGAAATTGAACAGTGGAAAGAGTCGTTGACCTATCAAAGTCAGGAGCTTAATCGCCGGGAACTGGAAATGGAGACTCGACAGGAGCACCTGGAGCAATTGGCAGCAGAATTTGAGCAATTAGAACAGCAACGGCAGGAAGTGACTACGGCTCAGGCAGAACTCGATCGTTTAAGGGCAGACTATGAACGCAAAAGCCAAGAATTGGAAGGAGCTTGGGCCCAAATTCGCGGAGCAGAAATGCGACTAGAAGAACGCCAAACCCAGCTTCAACAGGCTTCAATTCTAAATGATGACCAAGCCCGCCAGCTTCAAGCACTGCTCGATCAAATTTCTGGAGCGATCGCGCCAACCCAGCCCATCCACGAACAGCTTCATACTTCGTTTGATCTGATAGCACAACAACAGCAATCGTTAGAGCAACACTGGCAACAACTAGAACAACATCGCCACGCCGCCGAGCAACTTCAAGCTGAGGCTGAGCGCCAAGCTCAAACCGTGCAGGATCGTTGGCAAGCCTGGCATCAAGCTGTTACCGCCCTAACTCAAACTCGCGCTAATCTGCAAACTCAGCAAGAGAGGCTGAACTTGAAGCAAGAGCAACGCCAAACTGTCATGCTGCGTTTGCAAACCCAAGAAGCTCTCTGTCAGCAACTGACGCAACTATTGGGTTCTTCCGACAAGACAGTGCTAGCGGAATTAGAAGCAATGCCTCTGGAGAACCTACAATCGATCGTCATAGACTTAGAACAGGAATTAGAGAAACTATCTCGGTTTGTCAGTAGTCAAGAAGAAGAGTTGAGCTTACAGCGACAAGATATTGAAAGTCTGCGCCATCAGATTCAGCAGTCCAGCGAGTACGATCGATTGCGTCTAGAAACTGAGCTAGCTGACGAACAGGATCGATACCAAATGCTCAATGAAACCTTGGTGGGGCAACGTCGGAATCTACTGGAGCGACAGACCATTTTGAAACATCACCAAACAGTTTTGTTGAGACGACACGGCCATTCGGCAGACATGCCTCCCTCAATTGATCTAGCGCCCGTGCTATCTCAAATCGAACAGTTACGGCAACAATTGTCAGAAGAATTACAACGTTTAAACCAAGAGATTCAGCAGCTGACACACTCCATTCAATCCCTACAATCTACATTGCAACAAGACGATCGGCAACTAGAGATTCAGCAGAATGAATTGCAACAGTTGGAACAACAAGTGCGATCGCAAGTGGCTGGAGTCGCGGATCTACGTGGGCGGATCACCGTCTACCAAGACAGCTTGCAGCCTTTTCAAGATCATCTCCAAGCCTTAAACGTCGAAGTGGAGGCGATTGCCAGTGTCATGACGCAATTTCAAGAAGCCAGAAATGCCCAACACCGGGCTATTCATGCAATGCAGGAAACGATTCAGCGGTTGATCAATCCTGTCGTAGCCGAGCTAGCCGCATCATAAAATTTCAGGGCAATCGTAGATACAGTCTGTAGAATGGTGCATAGCTAAGTTGAAAGTCAAGTTGAAAGTTAATTCAGGAATTTCATGTGCCTGAGTTGTAGCTTTTCCATCGAGTGATTCCTGCGTTAGTTGTGCATGTCCTCACCCCAACCTCCTAACCCATCTCCTGATCCAAAGCAGTCGCCAGAGCCTGTGCAATCGACTCATTTGCCGGGTTCACCTCATTCGACAGCGGGTCCTGCTCCGACTCCACCTTCCCCACCTGATTCGGTTTCCAAATCAACCGGATCGAAGACACTATTGGGAGCCATTACCCGAGCCGTCCAAACTGTGCGGGCCCGAGTGAATTTTTCTCAATTGCTACTTAAGCCAAATGCTAGAGTACCGGAGATTTGGGTACAGGATGCTGACGCTCCAAAAGCAGAAATTTATCCGTTATTAGGGGAATATTATAAGTTAGGGCGTAGCTCGCGATCGTGCGATATTGTTGTCCGTAATCCGGTCGTAAGTCAGGTTCACCTGTCGCTGACTCGAGACAAGCGGCAAGGTCGGGCCCCCTTTATTTTGCGAGATGAGAACTCAACTAATGGGATTTATCGGGGCAAGCGTCGCATCACAAAATTGGAATTACGCCACGGAGATGTCCTAACCCTTGGCCCACCGGAATTAGCAGCGGCAGTGCGACTTGAATACAACGACCCGCCCTCTTGGTACGTCAAAGCCGCTCGATATGGGCTATATGGCTTTACAGGGCTGACGGCTCTTACCGTGGCTTGGGTAGGGATGGAGTGGACGCGATTCAGTGTGACTCCGTTACCCACTTCCGTGCAGGGCCCTGTCATTGTGTTGGCACGAGATGAGGAAACGCCGCTGCGGCCGATCGAAACTCGGGCACATGTGGAATTGCGTAACCTAAGAGATTTTTCACCCTATCTCCCCAAAGCAGTGATTGCATCAGAAGATTCTCGCTATTACTGGCATTTGGGAGTTGATCCCCTTGGCATTTTGCGTGCTTCATTGACGAATCTTCGCGGTGGTGAAATTCGTGAAGGAGGCAGCACTGTCACTCAGCAACTCGCTCGCAGTATCTTTCGAGAGTATGTCGGCACGGAAGATTCGGCCGATCGCAAATTGCGAGAAGCTGTCGTCGCGCTCAAGCTGGAAACCTTTTACAGCAAAGACGACTTGATGCTGACCTATCTCAATCGGGTCTATTTGGGTAGTGGCAACTATGGATTTGAAGATGCCTCTCAGTTTTACTTTGGCAAGTCTGCTAGGGATCTTACTCTCGCTGAGGCGGCAACGCTGGTGGGAATTCTGCCAGCCCCCAATAACTTTAATCCAGTCCGAGACTACGACACAGCGGTAGAGTTGCGCGATCGAGTCATTAACCGCATGGTAGCTCAGGGCATGGTTAGTGCCGAAGAAGCCCAACGGGCTAGGCGATCGCGAATTGAGATTAATCCAACTGCGATTGAAGAACTAGAAAGTATCCGTGCCCCCTACTTCTACAACCATGTGTTTGCAGAGCTAGAAATGTTATTGGGTGACCAACTAGCACAAGAAGGCAATTTTATCGTTGAAAGCACAGTAGATCTAGCGATGCAGGCTGCCGCAGAGGCTTCGCTTGAAGCGAATGTGACATCCACAGGAACGGCCGTAGGAGTGTCGCAAGGCGCGATTGTGTCGCTAGACTCCAGTACGGGTGAAGTATTAGCCCTAGTGGGGGGGGTCAATTTCCAAGAAAGTCAGTTTAATCGAGCCACGCAAGCCCTACGACAGCCGGGATCAGCATTTAAGGTTTTTGCATTCGCAGCCGCCTTAGAACAGGGAATTTCTCCGGGGACTGCGTTTTCCTGTGCTCCATTAGAATGGGCAGGGCAATTTTTTGAAGGTTGTCGCTCTGGATCTGGAGCGCTAAACATGTACGATGGGTTAGCCTTGTCAGAGAATGTTGTAGCGCTGCGAATCGCTCAGGAAGTTGGGCTAGAGCGGGTAGTTCGCATGGCGCAACGGATGGGCATTCAGTCTGAACTCAATCCGGTTCCTGGTTTAGTGCTAGGACAAAGCGAAGTCACGGTGTTAGAACTGACAGGAGCCTACAGCGTTTTGGCTAACCAAGGTGTTCGCAACCGACCGCACACCATTGCGCGAATTTTAGATAGCAGCGATTGCGCCGACATTAACGATCGCAATACCTGCCGCATCATCTACGAATTTGGACAAAACGGTGAAGCGGACGTTCCAGTTCTTGATCCAGGGGTGGCAGACACTATGACGTCGTTGTTAAGGGGCGTGGTGCAAGGTGGAACGGGTAGCGCCGCCGCGATGGGGCTAGGGGAAGTCGGCAAAACGGGCACCACAAATGACAATGTGGATTCCTGGTTTGTGGGCTACGTTCCTCGTCAAACGATCGTGACAGGCATTTGGTTAGGCAATGATGACAATACCCCTACCGATGGCGGCAGTGGGATTGCGGCACAGCTTTGGCGCAGTTACATGTCACAAATTCTTCGGTAACGATAGTTGAATAACCTTGTAGTTCGCGGATTTGCTACGCTAGGGTTCAAATCTACTGTTTGTCGAACAGTAGAGTAGTTGATCTAGATTCAACCCAGATTTAACCAGAACTCAGAATAGGGACTTAAGAGCATGACCACGATCGCCGTAGTAGATTACGACATGGGCAATTTGCATTCTGCCTGCAAGGGGTTGCAGAAAGCTGGGGCTACGCCAATCGTAACGGATTCAATGCAGGAATTAGCCCAAGCCGATGCGGTGGTCTTGCCGGGTGTGGGAGCTTTTGATCCAGCCATTCAGCATCTGCGATCGCGTGACTTAATTCATCCGCTACAAGACATCATTGCCAGTGGTAAACCCTTCCTAGGAATTTGTTTGGGGTTACAAATCCTCTTAGACGGCAGCGAAGAGGGAGTTGAACCGGGTTTAGGCGTGATTGCTGGTATGGTGCGGCGATTTCGCCCTGAACCTCGCATCACCATTCCCCATATGGGTTGGAATCAACTACAGTTAACGCAGCCTACGCTCCCTTTGTGGCAGCAGCTTCCCCTTGATCCGTGGGTCTACTTTGTCCATTCCTACTACGCAGACCCAACTGATCCAGCAGTTCGATCGGCCGTGATTACACACGGTAGCCAAACAGTGACAGCGGCGATCGCCCGCCATAACCTCATGGCTGTGCAGTTCCATCCCGAAAAATCCTCAACCGCCGGACTGCAAATTTTGGCGAATTTTGTGGCGAGCGTGAAACAACACCAACTTGTCGGTGCAACGGCAACATGAGCCTACGGATTTATGGTAATCGCCAACTGAAAACTTTACCCGGTCAGGAAACTCGTCCAACAGCAGCGCGAGTTCGGGAAGCGCTGTTCAATATTTGGCAGGGGAGCATTGCCGAATGTCGTTGGCTCGATTTATGCACGGGAACCGGAGCAATGGGAGCCGAAGCTTTGTGTCGTGATGCGGCATTGGTGATTGGCATTGAGCAATCGGGACGAGCCTGTCACATTATCCAGCAAAATTGGCAGCGCGTCGCCCAACCCCATCAATTGTTTCAAGTCATTCGGGGAGACGTGATGCAGCGCCTACCCGATCTAGCCACCCAACTGAATCACCCCTTCGATCGCATTTACTTTGACCCGCCCTACGCCAGCGAGTTGTATCAACCGGTACTTGAAACGATCGCCCGTTGCCACCTACTCGCTCCAAGGGGCGAACTCGCGGTTGAACATAGCCCCGATCGTCCATTGCCCAAATTAATTGAGTCTTTAGAATGCTGCCGTCAAAAAAGCTATGGCAACACCGCATTGACATTCTACTGCGTTTGCTAAGCTCTGCCCCTCTTCACAACACCGCACAATTTCATTCTTGGAATAAACCAGAAACGGGCAAAACAGACCCTCAGAACAGCAATATTGCAAGATCAACGATTGCCATCCCTAAGCTGTCTGCTTGCCCATTCAGTGATTTGACTTGTTCAGCCCTCAACTTGTCATCAACTCTACTTCCGGCTGTGATTTAACCCATGAAGCAGAACCTGATAGCGAGAGCTTCAGGATTATGAATTAAGCTGGTTGCCCCGCTTGAACTGCATGTAGGCAGCGACGAACAAGCCTGCCAGCGTCACCGGAATCAAACCAAGCACAATTCCTGAAAGTAAGGGTTCTACCACAACACAACCTCCTTATCGCTGTTTGGATTGTATCAAATTCACAGACCTTACCCTTTTCGTTACACTTTGTAGCGTTCTATCATAATTAGTAGGAACCCTACGAGCGATCGTTATTTAGCAATTAAAGCTAAACGCTAGTAGCTTGAGTGCTCAATTGGTCTCACTTCCAGGCAACTGCTTCTGTTGTACCTTTCCTCGGTAACTGATTGTAGAAACCATGAATTGAATTGAAAAGCTTAAATTTTGCTTATGGACAACGTGAAGTAAGTTAAATTCCTGAAGTATATTGTTAAGCGAAACGTCATTCCACGGTTTGGGCTTTGACTAAGGAACTTTTGGACAAACGCGTTATCACCTCTCACATCACCGATTCTATGGATACTTCACTGCCAAAGGAGAATGCCAACAGAAGGGCCATTGTTGTGGCACTGGCAGTGTTACTGGTGAGTTTTCTGGTATTTGTCGGCATTTATCAGATTCGGCACTCTGATCCCTATGTTCAAAGCGTCTTGTCATTGGGTGGTGATGCGAGCCGAGGGCAGGTAATTTTTCAGCAAAACTGTTCTGTTTGTCATGGTCTCAATGCGGATGGACGGGTGGGGCCTAGCCTGCACCACGTGGCATCTCGCAAATCAAGAATTGGATTGATTCATCAAGTCACAAGCGGCAAAACTCCTCCCATGCCCCAATTTCAGCCGACAGCAGAAGATATGGCTGATTTGTTAGAGTACTTAGAAAGTTTGTAATTCGCTCCTTAGCGATCTAGCTTTCTAAAAAACGACTGCTGCTGGCGACTACGATCGCGACTGTTAGTTCCACGGCTAGGCTGGATTGTTAGGGCTGGTGTGCCAAATGACTCAGCCCAATAGTGATAGGATGTAATCCGACCTGGATCGGGATCTAGATAAAAATACCCCACGCCGATTTCTTGGACTTGCACCGACAGCATATTATCTCGATGACCAGGGCTATTCATCCAGCCTTGAATGACACGATCAGGAGTGGCATACCCGATCGCTAAATTTTCGGCGGCACTGGAAAAATCATAGCCAGTGGCTAGAATTCGCTGTTGCCAAGTAGAGCCGTCTGCCCCCGTGTGGCTAAAAAAATCTTGCGTGGCCATAGCCTTAGTATAGGTTTGAGCCGATCGAGAAAGCTGAGTATTCAGCGCCAGCGGATGAAGCCCCCGCTCTCGACGTAGAGCGTTTGTTTGCTGAACCACTTGATAGGTAAAACTTGTTGTAGATGTGGGACGCGCTGCTAGCTTCAGGCGATAGCGAGTGCGTTGATTAGCTCTAGCAAACACGCGAATAAAGTAGGTCCCTGGCTCTAATCCCTGAATATTGATTGTTTCTTTTTGACGATCGGGCGCTCTAGAACTGGCAACGACTTCACCAAGTTCTGGCTGTCCATTGCGATTCCAGTCACGAAGTAACTCAACATCGGTATTGGATTTTAGACCCCTTAGTCGCAATTCGAAATGGCTTCGCTTCTTTAAGCGCAATCGATAATACTGCTCTAAGTCTAGACCCCGCAAGCGGTCTTTAACAGTTTGAAATTTTGAAGAAATTGCAATGGGGTTTGCTCGATCGAGCGGCGTTCTTGCATCAGGTAGCATGACATTACCTCAGAATTACAGCCCTCAACTCTGTTCAGCAAACTCTGCTCAGGATTCTGTTTACTGGGAAACTCCGGTAAGAGACATCAGTAAGCCCTCGCATCAATGGCAGCTAAGAGTGTGTTTGCCGCTCTCCATAAGACCTCACCAACAGACCTGCGACTAAAACGGCTTCTCAATGCCTCGTTCAATTCATCAGCCTGGAAACACAAACACATTTCCCATGATGCCGTAGGAGGAGGTCTCTTGGCAGGTTTTTGATCAGTCAATGTAGAAACCGCCAATAGAACTAGCGAGCAATGGTGAATCGGCGCAGAAAAATCGATCGCGGCAATTAAACCTGAGAGAATAAAAATTGAAGCCAGTGGATAGAGAATAAAAATTGAAGCCAGTGGATCAAGTCCTAAACCACCTTACAGAAAGACTAGACAAGTTAATGATTTGATGGTACAAATGTTCTGTGGGCCAAATTTAACCTGCGCAATTGGTTACTTGCTTTCGATCAGTGCTAGTTTGCACTGTCTTTTGTTCTATTTATGACCAATTTTTAGGTTTGATTTTTCTCATTTTACCCATCTACGAATTTGCCTTACCGATGAGCTATGGAAGCCTTAACTGAAGTCCAACAACAACTTTATGATTGGCTCGTGGAATACATTCGCGAGAACCAACACTCTCCTTCAATCCGCCAAATGATGCGGGCAATGGGTTTAAAATCGCCTGCTCCAATTCAAAGCCGTCTAGAGCACTTACGAAACAAAGGTTACATTGATTGGACAGAAGGCAAGGCCCGCACCATTCGGATCTTGAAGCCCATGGGGATTCCGATCTTGGGTGCGATCGCCGCTGGTTCGGTGGTCGAATCGTTTACTGATTCGGTTGAACAACTTGATTTTTCCAGCTCGCTATTGCGCCCTGGCGATTACGCCCTACGAGTACGGGGAGATAGTATGATCGATGCTCTAATTGATGATGGGGACGTAGTGATTATGCGCCCTGTTCCCGATCCCAAAGCCCTAAAGAACGGGACTATTGTGGCGGCTCGCGTCAATGGGGATGGAACAACCCTCAAGTACTATCACCGGAAAGGCAACCAAGTCACGCTGAAGCCAGCAAACCGCAACTATACTCCGATCGAAGCACTGGCTACGAATGTAGAAGTACAAGGGGTCCTAGTAGGCGTATGGCGCGGCTATAGCCTGTTTGCTTCTTGATGAAATTTCTGGGAATCGATTTAGGATGGCAATCGCAGCCAAGCGGCTTGTGCTGTCTAAATTGGCAGGATAATGTGCTGCGATTGGTAGAGCTACATCGCCTAGAAGCAGTCTCGGCAATTTTGTCTTGGATTGATGATCACACTGGTTTCGAGGAACCAGCGGGTATTGCTGTGGATGCTCCAACTCTGATTCCAAACGCTACAGGAATGCGAGTTCCCGATCGATTAGCTCACAAATACTTTGGTCGATATCATGCAGGTTGCTACCCAGCCAACTTGAGTCGCCCTTTCGCGCAGCGAACTGTTGAATTTGGATTAAGCTTGGAAGCTAGAGGGTTTATCCACGCGCCAGCTATCCAACCGCGCCAGCCCATTCGGTTTCAAATTGAAGTGTTTCCTCACCCTGCAACCATTCAGTTGTTTCAACTAGAGCGCATTCTGAAATATAAAAAAGGACGGTTAGCAGAACGGCAGCTTGAACTTATGAAGCTGCGGGACTATATTCTCACAATCTTTCCAACGCTAGAACCAGCGCTGCTGTTTTGCGCGGAGACGATCGCTGCATTATCTGAAGTTCCCACAACTGGCACAGCGCTGAAAGCCCTAGAAGATCGGCTCGATAGTCTTATATGTGCTTATGTTGCTGCCCATTGGTGGTACTGGGGGCAAGAGCGGAATTGGGTATTGGGAGGAGGTACACCGGAGGAGTCTTGCATAACGGGGTACATCATTGTGCCGACGCCTTCTAAAAGTACCCGTGTGGGTACTGTGAAACATAGATGTTCTTCTTCAGAATAGAGGAACAAACTCACTAGATACGGCAGTCTGATCAGGTTGCATCTTGTGTGGATGGGCATGTATCAATCCTTTGATTTTTATACATGTCCTCCACCTTTTTCACGTTTTTCACATTGAACAGTTTTTGCTTCTGCTTGTCACATCCTCTACCTAGAACAGTAGAGAAATCCGATCTTCAGTCCATTGATGCTCTGAACTAAAATAAAATTAATCTAAAGGGGATGCAGCACAGCGTCCGTTGGGTTGGTAACGGTTCTTCGGTTAGAAGAAATTCTGGCTGAGTGATGCGGCCATACCTGACAGCAATTGAAGATTCATAGGCACTTAGCATTAGACTAATCGCAATGGGATTCTTTGACTCGGAAATTGTTCAGCAGGAAGCGAAGCAGCTATTTGAGGATTATCAGTCGCTCATGCGGCTAGGTTCTGACTATGGCAAGTTCGATCGAGAAGGCAAGAAAATTTTCATCGAACGCATGGAAGAGGTGATGGATCGCTATCGCGTTTTTATGAAGCGGTTTGAACTGTCGGAAGATTTTGCTGCCAAGATGACTGTCGAGCAACTGAAAACACAATTGGGGCAGTTCGGTATTACTCCTCAACAGATGTTTGATCAAATGCACATGACGCTAGAACGAATGAAGGCAGAGGTCGATCGCTAGCGACAGGCGCTAGATTATCTTGTTTCAGTCGTACTTCCAGCTTCTAGTCTTTCAAAGCTCGGTGGCTGTTCTAAGGATGAAACTAAGGTACAAGCATCAGCAAACAGTGATTGCATTGACTGCGTATAAGGCAGAATGAGGGCTTGCTGATTTTGATCAAGCCGCCGCAGGATCTCCTCGATGAGCCAATGTAATGTCTGTTCAACCAAGCCCCAAGCTACCCCTACACTGGGAAACACCATCACACACAGCGGTAGTAATTCTTGCTCAATTGCCGCGATGTTTTGTTCTAGTAGTGAAAGTAGTAGATAGCCCTGAATCATTGTCAAGTCACGAATTGTAGAAGCGGCAATGTCTGATCGGCTAAACTCACCTCGCCGACTGTGAGCTTTAGCATAGTGGCTCACCGATTGCTGATAGGTAGCATGGGCAATTTCATGGCAACGCGGCACTAAATATTCCACTAATGCCACTATTGGCGAACTGGAGAAATGACTGGAAGCGGCTGCACACATTCGCTGCCACGGAATACAAACTTGCTCTTCAATGAATCTGAGATAGGGACTCAGTAAAACTTGCTCGTAGGGTGTTAGTTGTTTCAGCAATTCGCGGGTACTGAAGTGAAATTGCGTAGTGAGAAAACCGATCGCTCGCGAATCTTGTACCGTCAAGTGTTCGGCTTGTAGGCGCAAGAGTAGCGGTTCCAATTCTGCTACTAGGCAAGGAATTGCCGGAAGCATTAAGAACGGCATGGCTATCTTGCCGAAGAGATCGGGGGATGAGTCAATAAACTTCAGAAAGTGTCCAGGCGATTCCTGTTGAGCATAAATTTCAAGAGTGCGATCGTAAACCTGTTTGACAGAGCAAGCAATGCGCCGAGTTTCAGACAAATGCACAATGTTGGGGATGTATGCATAAAGACTGTTAGTCTCAAGCCCAGCCATCTCACAGCTAATTTGTAGAAACCGAGAAACCTTCTCAATTGTTTTGAGACGTCCCTGAGGAGATGCGGTTGCCACCAAATCCGCCGAGGGAAATCGTTTTCCTGGCTGCGTCAATATTGAGAGATCGGGTAAGTAACGAACCGTCCAGAGCTTCATCAACCGATTCGTTGCGATCGTGTTCGGAGCAACTGCCACTGTTTTGAGCATATCTTGAAAAAAATTGCAAGCTATTCAAGCCAGACAAGAGAAACAGATAGATACTACGCCCGATACTTATGTAAGGTACTTATGCAAGGAACAGCATTATTCAATCAGCTATAAGTGATTGAGCGCTCTGTCATCAAACTTTGTGGATTGAGCTTTTACAAACTAACGTCACTACTAATGGAATAGAGTCAGTCTCATGGACTAGTTTTAAGTCTTTATTTGCAGCCTTCTCAATTTTTAATATAATTCCTGATACATAGAGTTTATACAACAAATAAGCTGCTTCACAGGAAAGTTACCTGTCCTTATAAAAAATTCTATTAACAAAGTAGGCGGTTTAAAAAAGATTTTATAGACACTTCTAAAATGTGCCTGTCACCTTTGCGCCCTTGCCCTAAAATTTCTCTCTCAACTGTGGAAGAGGAACGTCGAAGCCTTTCTTCCTCTGCTCTTAACCGCGAGAAAAGCAAGCGAGGATGAGGACAAATGCAGCAGCTTACAAACGTAACAGATTCCTCTTCTAAAATGATTGCATTGCAACACTAATGTATTGCAAATGATGGCTTCTATTAGACAAAAACCTACAATCCATGTTGTTATTAAATGCCTACATACTTAAATTTCTCTAATTAGATTTTTGTTCATTTTGGACTCATTTAATAGGAATCAAGAAAGTGATTCCAACATCTTCTAGGTATCTTCTTCTAATAACTCAATAATTGCCTGAAGGACTTGATCGTCTGCTACGGGTTTCGCTAGATGGCGCTGAAAACCAACCGATAAAGCTTTTTGGCGATCGCCATCTGTGGCATAGGCTGTTAATGCTATGGCAGGCACTTGTCCACCATTTTCGGCTGACAAAGCACGAATGGCTTGTATCAAGGTGTAGCCGTCCACTTCGGGTAAGCCAATATCACAAATTAATAGCGAAGGGTTGAAGTTAGACAAGCAACGTAGAGCTTGGGGTGCAGACGAAGCGACTGAGACAATTGCTCCATGATTTTGTAACAGAAACCGTAGGAAATCTTGCATATCGGTTTCGTCATCCACAATCAAAATTCGAACATTTTGCAAGATTGAGGGGATTTGGGCAGCAGATACAGTTGGTTCAGCAGCATCACTCTCTAAGCACTCTTCATCCAGAGGTTGCAACGGTAATTGAACCATGAAAGTGGCTCCTTGATTTTCTCCAGGACTATCCGCATATACCTGACCACCGTGTAGTTCAACAATGTGGCGAACGATCGCCAATCCTAACCCAAGTCCTCCAAATTTCCGAGTGGTGGCAGCATCAGCCTGGCGAAAATAGTCAAACACATAGGGAAGAAAGTCTGAATGAATTCCTTTTCCTGTATCTCTTACTTTAACTTGAGCATACAATTCAGAATTGAACTGACTGGAAGGACGATCGACAATCGATAACTCCACCAAAATTTCGCCACTGTGAGGTGTAAACTTCACTGCATTTGACAGCAGATTCCACATTACCTGCTGCAAGCGAGCCGCATCACCTGTGACACAAATGGGCAACTGCAAAGAAGACTGAGACACAAGCGATTGTTGCTGGATATCAGGTTCTACTTGCTCAAATTTTAAGCGAATGGCTTTTGCCTCCGCAGAAAGACGAACGGTATCCAAAGCGGACTCAATCACCTCTGCCAAATCGACAGAAGCAGTACTAAGACTCAACTTACCTTGAAGGATGCGCGATACATCCAGTAAATCGTCTACGAGTTGGGCCTGTAGCCTGGCATTTCGCTCGATCGTTTCTAAGGCTCGTTTGGTGATAGCACTGTCGTAGGGTTGGCGTTGCAATAGCTTCGACCAGCCCAAAATTGGGTTTAGCGGAGTTCTCAATTCATGGGAGAGAATGGCGAGAAATTCGTCTTTGAGACGATTCGCGCGATTCGCTTCCTGATATAACCGAGCGTTGTCAATTGCAGTTGCGGCACGCCGAGCTAGATCTTCTGCCAGCAATAAATCTCTTGGTTGATAGGTACGATCTGAAGTAATGATGGCGAACGATAAGACACCAAATACACATCCACGACATTGTAACGGAACAATAATAAGCGATTTTGGAACAAACGGCAGAGCTTGATTTTGATGATTAGGAACTACTTCTAGAAGTAATTTCTCTGTGAGTGTTTCATAGACAATAGACTGACCTTGTTGCAGTTTTCGGCTAGATGGGCGAATGAAGGTTGTTTGTAGCCATGATGCAAACCATGATGAGTGTTCTAGGGAACATGATGCTGTAGCGTTATCAATATGTGTATCGTTAATAGATAAATAGTTAACAATAGACAAGGTTTTTATGGTTCCATCTGAGCAGAACTCATCGACACTACACCAATCTGCCAAGGTGGGAACTGCTAGTTCTACTAATTTAGACAAGGTAAGTTCATAATCTAGCGACGAGGAGAGGAGAGCACTGGCTTCTGCCAAGAAATGCTGAGAAACTTCTATTTGCTTGCGATCGCTAATATCTTGCGAATAAACTACCAAGCCTTTTGGAATAGGGTAGACATAATCAACAAACCAACGACCGGAACCATCGGAAGCAGGTCCTTCTACAGTGGCTGCCGTTTGTTCCTTCATAACATGGTGATAGGTTTCGTAAAACACAGAACCCACTGCTTCTGGAAATTCCTGCCAAATTACTTTACCCAGTAGATCGTGGCGAGAGCGCCCCATCATCTCTTCAAATCGCCGATTGACATAGGTAAACTGCCATTGCGAGTTCACCGCAAAAAAGATGTCAGAGGTGCTCTCTAGAATATCCGTAGCCGGTATGTTGGCAGCTTGTAATGATTGCGATCGCCAAGCTTGACTTAACCAACTGATTAAGACTCCTTGCCCAACAAATAGACCCGTGCACAGTAAACTAGGCAGTGTGAAAGACAGTTGATTCAATGGAAATTGAAACAGGTAGTTACTCAGCCAGCCAGCCAGTAGTGTTGCTAACAAACCAGTTTTCCATCCACCATACCACGCACTAAAAACAACAGCCCCAAAAAACAACAGAAATGGTGTTTGAGTCATATCCAGCCACGGGTTCAGTGCCAACATTAGCGTAGTTGCAACAAGCACTGACACAACGGCTACTCCATAAGGTAGAAAAAATACACGGGCTATCATAACCATGATGAGTAGTAAAGCTTACCAAATGAGCAGCTTTCCTTACCCTACCGTTGTTTTCGGAAAAAGATTAATTTCCTTTAGATAGATTTTCAGTTGGTCAAAAGTAAAGATGATTCTAGGATTGTGAATTAGTAATATCACTCGATAGAGAGTAGACAAGGATAGATATTGACCTATGCTTGATACGATGACATAACAAAGAAAATGATGCCAAAAAGCAAATGTTGATTATCAATCGATCGTAGTCAAACCTGATTGACTTCCAAAAGGTTTCCGCTCTCACCCTACATCCCGCTCCTACGTTGGGAGAGGGACTTTAATCTGATTCCCCTCCACCCTTTTGGGGCGAAGGGGTAGGGGGATGAGGATGGTTTGGCACAAAAGTGTCTGGGCAATTGCTTAAGGATTAGTCGATCGAATCAAATATTTCAGATCCTCGATTAGGATGGCTAGTAAATTGACACTGTCTACTTCCATCGCAATCCAAGCATTGGGCTGCACCTTAGCACTATGACGCCGATCGAGCACAGTTTTGCCACGAGTCCATTTTCCTTTCGTTTCCACCTGAACTCGTCCTCGTCGAAACAGTAAGGTTTCCGGATGAAATAAGTAAGCTAACGTAGCCGCATCATGCACCAAAAAACCAGCTTGTCCACGGGTTTCTCGAAACGCCAGTGCCGTGCTGACCATAAACTGACACAACGACACCACAAATTGGGCAATTGGGTGATCCGAATTTACAGCACTGACGCGCTTAGCCATTTCATTGGTAAAGATAAGTTGGTGCGTTACATCTAAAGGAATTACCACGAGTCGATCGCAGTGATTGAAAACAATATCAGCCGCATCAGCATCAAAAGCAATATTGAATTCGGCTTCTGGCGTGACGTTTCCTGGCGCTTCAAATGCACCGCCCATAATCACGATCTCCTTGGCCAGTTGCAGTACACCTGGTGATTTTCGTTCCGCGGCTGCTAAATTAGTGAGCGGCCCGATCGCCACAAGCGTGATATCACCAGGAGCTTGCTTCAGTTTTTCAATCAACAGGTCATCCGAATAACGAGCCGTCTCATAGGTTTGGCGAGAGTTGGGCAAGGTGTGCGACAAATTGCCCATCCCGTCGGCTCCATGAATTGCTCCAGCGTCTTCCACCTCCCCATTTGAACCACCAATCACACCGCGTCCTACTTCCACATCTGGAAAGCCACCCAGTTGCAGCAGCTTAGATGCGCCTACGAAGGTATGTTGGGCATGAACGTTGCCATCAGCAGCCGTTACAGCCACAATATCAGCGAGTCCTTGTTTCGCTAGGCTTTGTAGCCAAAGAAACGCAAACGAATCATCGCCACCAGGGTCGGTATCGAGAATGATCTTTAGTGGTTGCAGATCTAGAGATTGGGTTGTCATCGCTTTTGGTTAAAATGCTGTGAATTATTCTAAGAATAGTCTGGCGATCGAGGTGCTGACAAAATTGGTAAACGAACCAGCCAGCATTGCTCATCCCCCCAGCCTGGCAACATCATCGCGCCGATGGGGAACTAATGCATTCTCCAACCTACTGAATCAAATCATCGTTCGTTTAAGGTCCATCATGCTACTACTTGAGAACTATGACTTGAACGATGGACTCATATTCTCTAAGAAAATTGATGAATTGGTTGCGATCGCAATATTTTTTGAATGTTTGGAACGAATTACACTGTCAATGAATTCGTTACTTCTTAAAAATTAAGAATTCTCTCAATTGTGGCAATCCTATACTAGGCAAGAGCATTCGTCCCATCGCTGAGATACCTGACTAGCCGTATCCAAGTCATGCATAGCAGCGCTGAAGGTAATCAAAACTAACTAGCATATGCCAAGGAGCATCTCCATGAGTGTCGTTGTGTTTGGCAGTATCAATATGGATTTAGTGGTGCGAGCGCCTCGGCTTCCGGCTCCGGGTGAAACCCTGATGGGACATTCGTTCGAAACAGTTCCAGGCGGCAAAGGGGCAAATCAAGCCGTGGCGGTTGCTCGGCTGGGGATCGCTACCGAAATGATAGGACGAGTGGGACATGATGCCTTTGGTCAAACGCTGTTGCAAGGGTTACAGGCAAGTGGAGTGGGCTGCAATCGGGTTTTAATAGATCAAACAACTCATTCGGGAGTGGCGGTCATTAGCGTAGACGACAGCAGCGAAAATACTATTATTATTGTTCCAGGGGCCAACGGTCAGATTGATGAGGTAGATATCAATCGACTGTTGCCAGTACTGTCTCAAGCCAAGGTACTAATGCTGCAACTGGAAGTGCCACTCGCAGCGGTTACGGCAGCGGCCAAAGCAGCCAAAGCGGCTGGTGTGACGGTGCTGCTTGATCCGGCTCCAGCACGAGCGGATCTACCCGATGAACTCTATGGCTATGTTGACCTAATCACACCCAATCAAGTAGAGACTAGTCAGTTGGTAAACTTTCCAGTCACCGATTTAGCCGCTGCTGAGAAAGCCGCTGCCGTTCTGCATCAGCGGGGGGTTGAGACGGTGATTACAAAATTAGGCAAGCGGGGAGCACTATGCCTAAGTCGGGAAGAAACGTTTGAAATTCCGGTTTTTCCTGTAAATGCGGTTGATACGGTGGCGGCTGGCGATGCTTTTAATGGAGGATTGGCGGCTGGCTTGGCAGCGGGAATGTCATTAAAGCAGGCTGCAACCCAAGCGGCGGCCGTAGCTGCTCTCTCGGTCACGAAGGCCGGAGCACAACCGTCTTTACCAACAAAAGAAGACTTGACTGTCTTTTTATCCAATCGACATTCAAACGCATCAAAAGACTAATCGTCACCCTCTATTCCTACATGGATTCGATCAATCATCCGATTCTAGAGCAGAGCTTTGCCGTTATCGATCGTGAAATTGGAGCACATCCGTTTTCACCCGCAGAGTATGCGATCGTGCGCCGAGTCATTCACAGTACCGCAGATTTTGAATTCAAAGATCTCATCCGTTTTAGCTCTGATGCAATCGAAAGAGCCGTTGCGGCATTGCGTCAGCAAGTGCCGATTGTCACCGATGTCAGCATGGTGCAGCAGGGCATCAAAACCCTGGTAGGGAAAACCTTCAACAATCCTGTGATTGCAGCCGTTGAGCAAGCACCCAACGCTCTACCTGGAAAAACCCGCACAGAAACCGGAATGCTCGCCTGTTGGCAGCAATATCCCCAGGCAATTTTTGTCATTGGCAATGCTCCTACAGCATTGCTGACCCTCTGCAATCGATGGCAAACTACATCGGTGCAGCCAACCTTAGCCATCGGGGCGCCTGTCGGGTTCATCTCGGTTTTAGAGTCAAAGGCTGCCTTAGCAGCAACACCCGTGCCACAAATTCGAGTGGAAGGACGTAAGGGCGGATCGGCTGTTGCCGCCGCTATTGTCAATGCGCTGTTGGTGTTGGCTTGGGAAGCATGATGCAGAGCGACCCAATCGCTTGTCTCGATCACGCACTTCAGCAACCCGTAGGAGCCGCAAATACCGATGAATAATCCTCTGCACAGCCCCGACCCCCGATCGCCGCGACCCAACATTGTCAACCCTGATATTACCAACTACAAGGGCAACTCCCTTTGAAATTTAGCCACGCCAAAACCGTCTTAATGCCTGATGTTCCAATAGAGTCAAATCGCGCCATTGTCCAGGCGCTAACCCCTCTAACCGCAACGAGCCGATTGCCACTCGCACTAGACGCAAGGTTGGAAACCCTACGGCAGCGGTCATGCGTCGCACTTGCCGATTGCGACCTTCAGTGAGGGTCATTTCTAGCCAGGCAGTAGGAACCGACTTGCGATAGCGAATGGGTGGGTCGCGGGGCGGTAACTCGGGTTCTTGAGCAAGTAACCGCACCTGGGCTGGACGAGTGCGATCGCCTTGAATCATCACGCCCCGTCGCAATTGTTCTAACGCTGCCTCTTCAGGAATCCGCTCTACCTGCACCCAATAGGTACGAGGATGATGAAAGCGCGGATCGGTGAGAATGTGTTGCAAACGGCCGTTGTTGGTCAACAGCATCAGTCCTTCACTATCGCGATCGAGCCGCCCTACCGGATATACTTTCGACACAGGAATGAAATCTTTGAGGGTTTTGCGCACTGTTGCCGACCTCTCGTCAGTGAATTGCGAGAGCACATCGTAGGGCTTGTGAAATAATAAATAGCGATCGGACACGGGAAACCTAGATACTAGATAAAGTAATAAAGGAAAAGATTTTCTTCAGTATTTCTTAATAACTTTGCAGGCAATTGCTTGATGTAACGTAAAGGAATATTTCAACTCTTTAAAAAGAGTTAGGTAACGTCCCCTTCTATCTCACTGAGCCTTAATTTAAAGCTTTAATAAGCATATCGCTGGGGTAATGCTCTATGGACAAGAAAAACTATCGAATGATCTGTACCCTAACGTTTGGAGACATCTACGGCCAGGTAATTGTCTGGCTAGTTGTAATTTTCATTAGCCTTGCTTCTGCCTTGGCGTTGATGGGAGCCAGCCGGCCAATCTATGCCTTGGCAACGGTTGGTCTCATTCTGGTATTGTCGCTGCCCTTCTTGTTGTTTGCCTTTGTCACCACGCTGCTGAACCACATTGAACTTGCAGTGGTTGAACCGGCAAAGGAGACTAACACTCGAACCCGGCAAGTTTCTTCGCAAAAGCCCGCGACAGCAGGATAAGTGTTACCCCAATCGTTGATTGTTGGAAGGCGGTGTGCACACCGCCTTTTATGTTTCTTGAGCAACCGATCGCAACCAGTAGGCAAAGTCGGGTGTCGTAATTGCCTGCTGTCCAGAGCTTGGGTTGGCATTCAGTAACGTGGGGCGTCGTTGGTTGGCTAGGTAAGCAATGTCGTACAGTTCGCGGCAACCGCCGATGAATTCTAATTGCCCAATTGGAAGTCCTGTTCGCAGATCCACAATCACCACACCGCACCGCAGACGATCAAATCGAGTTTGAATCGGCAAATCGCCGAACATAGAAGTCTCGCGAACTTGCGATAGTCCAATCAAAGCATAGTTATCTACTAAACACAGCCCACGCGCAAAGCCTGGTAAGACACACACGACTTGGTGGTGTCCTGTTTCTGGATCAACCTGCCAAACTTCTCCGGCTCCTGAATTCAGCAACCACAGCTTGCCTTGATACCAACGCGGTGAATGCGGCATAGACAACCCCGATCGCCACACCTCCCCAGTGGCCACGTCTATAACTACTCCGCCCATAGCCTTGTTGTCTTGCCATCCCCGACAAGTATCACTGTGCCCCAATGCTGTCACATATTTAGGGCGACCATCCGCGATCGCTAACCCATTCAAATGACAGCGATCTTCGGGAACTAGTTGCGAAATGAAAGACGGCTGCCACCGAGGGATGAAGGTAAATTCTGGATCAATCTGAGCCAAGCAGCTAAAGCGCGTGTTAACAAACCACAGCCCTTCATCTCCGTAAGCTAAATCATGAATATGTAAATCTCCAGTTCGATATGTAACTCGTGGTAGATAGAGTGCATCATACCGTCCAGGTTGATTGGGCACATAGGCGGCTGCCAAAACCGATGCATTGGCAAAGAGTAACACCTCCTGTTGGGTGGCCAGCGCCAACCGATCGCCCGCTACAGCAATTCCCATGGGTTTAGGAAAGTCTCGCGGCAAGATTGTCACCTGCTGCCCGTTCCAGCCAATCAAAATCACTTTTCCCGCTTGATAGGTACTAAGAATCAATGAGCCATCTACCCGGCTGAGCCACTGACAAAATCCATCATCTACTCGACAGGCGATCGTCTCTGGGAACGGAAGCGATACGTGAGGAGAAGGGGCAATCACTAGTTTATTAACCCGGCCATATTTGATCTTGCCTTCCGAACCACCCTCATCTCCCAACCCCTTCTCCTTTTCTGGGAGAAGGGAGGCCAGATCGGAAGTCCCGCTCCCAGAGGGCGAGGGATTGAGGGTAAGGGCAGATGTCGTGACAACAGTTGCCGGATTAATAAGATTGTCTGTGTTTTGGGTTTCTGGCTTCACTATCGGAGACCATTGAGATTGCCGATCCTTAAATGCTTCGGCTTCCGAAGACAGTATCTCCTCAACCCAAAGGGTGGCTGGAGCTTGACCCGACTGAAATCGCTGCCAAATTTGCTGGTAGCCCGTCTCTAGATTTCGTACTGTCCGTGCCGTATCAAACAAAGGAAACCGCGATCGATGAGTCGCCAATTTTGCACGAAGTTGCTGGTATTCGTGCGGATGGGTAGCCCAATAGATCGCAAGGCGCTCGTAGTCGTCAAGGCTAGAGGTAATCAGTTCTGGCAATCCAACTGCTGTCAGCAAACTCGCTGCCACCCGTGAGGCAAAAGTCTTACCCATGACTGTAATTAGCGGCACACCCGACCACAACGCATCGCTAGCCGTTACGTGGGCATTGTAGTGCAACGTGTCTAGAAACAAATGCGCCTGGGAATGGCGAGCCAGATGCGCTGCTTTTTTAACCCGTGGAGCGAAGACTAATCGATCGGGATCAATGCCCTGAGTCGCTGCTTCGCGTTTTAGGTTGGCTTCAGTTTCAGGACGATCGCTCAACAACCACAGCCCACTCTGGGGAACCTGCGCTAAAATTCGCATCCAGGCTGCAAATATCTGCGGCTCGATTTTCTGACTTTTGTTGAAACAGCAGAAGACAAACGAGAAAGGTAATAAGTCAGGTGGTAAATCTGTTTCAGCCATTGATTGATGATTATCAAAGTTATTAGTTAGATAACTATTTAGCTGATAACAATTAGGCAGATAAATACAGGATTCAGTGATTGTTTCAATATCTTCTTTTGGAGTCGTAATTGCATCGGTGATCAAGTAGTCGATGCAATCTGCTCCCAATGTGCCAGGATAGCCCAAATAGTTGACTTGGATTGGAGCCGGACGTAAGGCAAAAAGTTCTGAGCAAGCATAGTCAGTATACCCTGCCAAATCAATCAAAATATCAATCTGATTATCGTATATCTGCTGTGCGGCTTGGCTAGGGCTAAGGCAGCTAATGTCGCAGAAATAATCACAATCTGATTCTAATTTTTGTCGTTCTGCACTACCGTCATTGGGGCCCAACGAGTAGGCAAACACCTCAAATCTCTGGCGATCGTGTAACTCAAATAGTTGCAAAATCAAATGTCCAACTGCATGATAGCGGAAGTCACCCGACACATACCCCAACCGAATCTTCCTATTCCCACTATTCCCTACTCCCCATTCCCAATTTCCTATTTCCCCTTTCTGCCGCCACACATTCTGCATTCGTGCCGAAATTTTCTCTGCATGACTACGAGCAATCGCTTGTTGCTCGGCAGCAGAGAACGGTAGAAATAGGCTGTTCAGTGGCGAGATGTTACAGGGCAATCCTTGCCGGAGGCGATCGTGTATTCGTGCCTTCAAGTCAGCCGTTGTTTTCATCCAGTCTGACCACTGACACTGCTGTAATTGAATTTTCAGCAGTGCATCTAGCGCTTGAATATTGTCTGCATCCAGTTGCAACACCCGACGATAGGTAATTTCAGCAGCAGGTAACTGCTCTAGTCGCACCTGAAGATTGCCTAAATTCATCAAAGCGTGTACATAGTTTGGTTGGAGAGCCAGTGCTTGTTGATAATGGTTAAGAGCGGCGATCGCATTGCCTTGTTTTTCTAATAGCGTGCCTAACCCGTTCAACGCCTCGGCATAGGATGGCTTTAAAGATAGCGCTTGCTGATAGGACTGAAACGCCTGCCTCCACTCGCCTATTTGTTGCAATGCGACTCCCAAGTTGTACCACGCTTCGGTGTACTGAGGTTGATGCTGCACCGCCTGCTGATAATAACGAATAGACTGAGAGAACTGCTGCTGTTGCTGCCACAAATTTCCCAGTTGAAAGTGAGCCAATGCATGGGTGGGGTGCTGAGCAATCAGGTGTTGATAAGTCTGCAAGGCTTCTTGCCACTGCCCTAGCTTCTGCCACGCTAGTCCCAGATTGTAGCGAGTGTGTGCCGCTTGGGGGTTCAGGGTCAGAGCCTGTTGATAGGCTGCAACACCAAATTCCAACTCACCCAAGCCACAGTAAGCTACCCCCAGATGATCGTGAAACTCTGCTCGATCGGCCTTCAATTCGATCGCCCGCTGCAACCGATACAAAGCCGCTTGAAATTCTCCCTGCTGAAGTGCAATGAGTCCAAACAGATCCCATCCGCTTGCCGTTTTAGGAAACTGCTGCACCAACCGCTGACACCGTCGCTCGGCTTCTGCAATTTTACCCGCCTGACCCAATTGAACAATTTGCTGCAATTGTCCTTCGATTGGATCAGGAGAAACGGGCGCGGAACTGAAAGAAGTCGATCGAGCCATACCCTCTCCTACTGCACAAATCGGAAGCCCTCCCAAAGGACAAGCTGATTTGAGAACCCATTCAGTGTACCCACTCCTAATCCAAAACCAATAAATTGGCTATTTTTTAGGTTTACGTGAATCCACCTTGATCGATCAATTTTGTCGGGCTTACAATCGTAGCTGTAAATCTGAATTTCACTGATTTAGATGTACGTTAAGGTGTGAGGACAAGATATATGGCATCCAACGTTTTGTGGAATTCATTGCTGGTAACGCCAACGCTGCTGGGCGCGGCTGTGCTAATGTCGGCGTCCGCCTTGGCGGCTGATGCTCCAACAACGGACGTAGAAGCGTTGTTGAACGAGACCACCACGATCGACCTGGGTACAAGCGAAGCACTTTCGGCAACTGAGTTAGTTCCCCTCGAAGTTAGTGCCGCTCCAGCGGCTTCAATGGAACTAGCAACTGAATCTCAAGTTCCTGCCAAAGTGGCAATCGGTTCTGAGCCGAGTATGCCTGATTTAAGTGTCAGTGCTGAGGTGATTGAGGCAAATCCCGTAGCTGATGCTGAACCAGTGACTCAAGTTGCGCAGGCCACTCCAGGCTCTTCAGTCAATTCTGTAACTAGCACTGCTTCGATCGACGAGATTTTACAATACAGCAACGACCAGAATTCGCAGTCTCAGGTCACTTCAATTACCCAACTCTCAGATGTCCAACCGACGGACTGGGCCTACCAAGCTTTGCAATCACTGGTAGAGCGCTATGGCTGTATTGCTGGTTATCCTGATGGCACCTATCGCGGGCAAAGTGCCATGACCCGCTACGAGTTTGCGGCTGGACTTAATGCATGCTTAGACCGCATCAGCGAGTTGATTGCCGCAAGCACCGCTGACCTCGCCACCCGCGAAGACCTCGCTACCCTACAACGCCTGCAAGAAGAATTCGCCGCTGAACTCGCTACCCTGCGCGGACGCGTCGATAACCTGGAAGCTCGCGTGGCAGAACTCGAAGAAAACCAGTTCTCCACCACCACCAAACTACGCGGTGAAACCATCTTCGCTGTGGCAGTGCCGTTTGATGAAGACGACTCCTTCAGCGCTAGCCAACCCATCGGCGGCTACCGGGTTCGCCTCAACTTCGACACCAGCTTCACCGGAGAAGACCTGCTGCGCGCTCGTCTGCAAGCTCGCGACTTCCAAAACTTCGACTCGTTGACTGCGGGCGGCTTGGGCTGGTCGTTCGGTGGTACCAGCACCCCCAGCAACAACTTGGTGCTCGATGACTTGCTCTACACCTTCCCACTGGGTGACAACATCCAAATCATCCTGGGTGCCAACAGCATCGGCGACTCGGACTTCGTCGCTAGCACCATCAGCCCGTTTGACAGCAGTGGACAAGGCTCACTGACCAGCTTTGGTGCTCCCGCTCAGTACAGCTTGATTCCCGGTGGCTTCGGTGCAGGCGCAATCATCCAGTTCAACGACAACTTGAGCTTGGACTTTGGCTACGCATCGGGTGAAGCAGGTGACTCCTCAAACGGAGCCGGACTGTTCAACGGAGACTATGGCGCCATTGTGCAGTTGACCTTCCTCAGCGACTTTGTCGATGCAGCCGTGATGTACTCCAACAGCTATGCTAACGACAGCTTCTTCTTGGATGAAGACCGTCCGCAGGTCGCCAACATCTATGGAGCTCAGGTGAACTTCAAGCTGGGCTTTTTGCAAGTCGGTGGTGGGGTTGCCTATGCACCAATTCGGGTGATTGAGCGCGGCGACTATGATGTGTGGAGCTATCAGGCAACGCTGGGCATTGCCGACTTGGGCGGTGAAGGCAACTTGCTGGGTGTGATTGCCGGAGCGCCGCTGTATGCCCGGGGCTTTGGCGATGGCACCTTCAACGCTGGGTTGGTGGACAGCCGCGGGGCTGACCGCATTCCCTTTGCCGTGGAGGGCTTCTACCGCTTCCGCATCAACGAGAACATCTCGGTGACGCCGGGTGTCATCTGGTTGACCAACCCCGGTGGCGACCCTGACCTCAGCGATACCTTCGCAGGCGCTATCCGCACGACCTTCTCCTTCTAGGGTTGTTTTTATTCAGTGAGTCTCTGTCTTTAGATCGGGTCGAATTTAGCGCAAATGATTGGTACAGAGCTGCGATCGTAGCTCTGTACTATTGTCTTGCTTAACTATGATTTTTACTTATGGCAATTTTTGATGAAGTGTATACTGCTGATGCAATTAAGCCGTTGTAATCTGTGTTAATTTAAGAGCGAACTATCCGAACATGTGGTATTTCTACATTAGAGTCCTTTAGTTTTAGGTGTGAGGACAAGATATATGGCATCCAACGTTTTGTGGAATTCATTGCTGGTAACGCCAACGCTGCTGGGCGCGGCTGTGCTAATGTCGGCGTCCGCCTTGGCGGCTGATGCTCCAACAACGGACGTAGAAGCGTTGTTGAACGAGACCACCACGATCGACCTGGGTACAAGCGAAGCACTTTCGGCAACTGAGTTAGTTCCCCTCGAAGTTAGTGCCGCTCCAGCGGCTTCAATGGAACTAGCAACTGAATCTCAAGTTCCTGCTGAGGTTGACACAGCAAATCTGGAGATTCAGCCTGTTACTGACCTGGCACAGGCAACTGTTGAGGAAGCTCCGGCCGCTTCTAGCGTGCCTTCCGATGTCACCTCGATCGATGAAGTATTGCAGTACAGTGGTAACCAAAGCTCGATCGATCAGGTTACATCCATTACCCAATTTTCAGATGTCCAACCGACGGACTGGGCCTACCAAGCTTTGCAATCACTGGTAGAGCGCTATGGCTGTATTGTCGGCTATCCTGATGG
Organism: Thermocoleostomius sinensis A174; assembly: GCF_026802175.1. Taxonomy (NCBI): domain Bacteria; kingdom Bacillati; phylum Cyanobacteriota; class Cyanophyceae; order Oculatellales; family Oculatellaceae; genus Thermocoleostomius; species Thermocoleostomius sinensis. The sequence continues at coordinate 3,041,058 of NZ_CP113797.1, forward strand.
CACCTATCGCGGGCAAAGTGCACTTACTCGTTATGAATTTGCGGCTGGACTTAATGCATGCTTAGACCGCATCAGCGAGTTGATTGCCGCAAGCACCGCTGACCTCGCCACCCGCGAAGACCTCGCTACCCTACAACGCCTGCAAGAAGAATTCGCCGCTGAACTCGCTACCCTGCGCGGACGCGTCGATAACCTGGAAGCTCGCGTGGCAGAACTCGAAGAAAACCAGTTCTCCACCACCACCAAACTACGCGGTGAAACCATCTTCGCTGTGGCAGTGCCGTTTGATGAAGACGACTCCTTCAGCGCTAGCCAACCCATCGGCGGCTACCGGGTTCGCCTCAACTTCGACACCAGCTTCACCGGAGAAGACCTGCTGCGCGCTCGTCTGCAAGCTCGCGACTTCCAAAACTTCGACTCGTTGACTGCGGGCGGCTTGGGCTGGTCGTTCGGTGGTACCAGCACCCCCAGCAACAACTTGGTGCTCGATGACTTGCTCTACACCTTCCCACTGGGTGACAACATCCAAATCATCCTGGGTGCCAACAGCATCGGCGACTCGGACTTCGTCGCTAGCACCATCAGCCCGTTTGACAGCAGTGGACAAGGCTCACTGACCAGCTTTGGTGCTCCCGCTCAGTACAGCTTGATTCCCGGTGGCTTCGGTGCAGGCGCAATCATCCAGTTCAACGACAACTTGAGCTTGGACTTTGGCTACGCATCGGGTGAAGCAGGTGACTCCTCAAACGGAGCCGGACTGTTCAACGGAGACTATGGCGCCATTGTGCAGTTGACCTTCCTCAGCGACTTTGTCGATGCAGCCGTGATGTACTCCAACAGCTATGCTAACGACAGCTTCTTCTTGGATGAAGACCGTCCGCAGGTCGCCAACATCTATGGAGCTCAGGTGAACTTCAAGCTGGGCTTTTTGCAAGTCGGTGGTGGGGTTGCCTATGCACCAATTCGGGTGATTGAGCGCGGCGACTATGATGTGTGGAGCTATCAGGCAACGCTGGGCATTGCCGACTTGGGCGGTGAAGGCAACTTGCTGGGTGTGATTGCCGGAGCGCCGCTGTATGCCCGGGGCTTTGGCGATGGCACCTTCAACGCTGGGTTGGTGGACAGCCGCGGGGCTGACCGCATTCCCTTTGCCGTGGAGGGCTTCTACCGCTTCCGCATCAACGAGAACATCTCGGTGACGCCGGGTGTCATCTGGTTGACCAACCCCGGTGGCGACCCTGACCTCAGCGATACCTTCGCAGGCGCTATCCGCACGACCTTCTCCTTCTAGGAGGGTTAGATTGTTCCTCAACATATTTTTGATATAGATGTTTGCGCTCAAGTTTGCGAACTTGGGCGCTTTCTCTATGGAAAACCAACAAACCCCACTGGAGAACCGGGGTATACTGGAAGAGCAATCCCTCTAACCTTCTTGCCCGTGGAACTTTCCTGTAAAAGTGAGTATGCGTTGCTAGCACTGCTAGAGCTAGCTTCCCACTACAGTGACGGCGAACCCCTACAAATCCGTCAAATCGCAGCGGAACAGAGTATTCCCGATCGCTACTTAGAACAACTCCTGGCAACATTACGGCGTGCTGGACTGGTGCGCAGTCAACGGGGTGCTCGCGGGGGATATTTACTGTCGCGAGAGCCTTGGAAAATCTCTCTACTAGATGTCATTAACTGCATTGAAGGGCTTGATTCTAAATCCCCTGAACCCGATCGAGAGGCAAAATCGATCGAAGGCATGGTGATTCGTGAAATTTGGCAAGAAGCGGGTCAAGCAGCGGATGCAGTTTTACAGAAATATACGCTGCAAGACCTCACTGAGAGCCGTGATGCCAAACGTCAACTAGATATCATGTACTACATTTAATGCCTCTAAGCTCCCTTTCGTTTGGCTAATCTTCTCGCTCTACTGCTACTTGTGCCGCATCTTATCTTCATGTCAGCCTTTTTATTTCAAATCTATGCGCATTGCTAGTGACATCACAAAACTAATTGGTCGTACACCGCTTGTACAGTTAAATCGAATTCCACGGGCTGAAAGTTGCGTTGCCCAGATTGTTGTGAAGCTTGAGGGAATGAACCCATCAGCATCCGTTAAAGACCGCATTGGCATCAACATGATTGAAGCGGCTGAACGGGATGGCTTGATTACGCCCGGAAAAACCGTCCTGGTTGAACCCACCTCCGGTAACACAGGAATTGCGTTGGCGATGGCCGCAGCGGCTAAGGGATATCGATTGATCTTAACAATGCCAGAAACGATGAGTTCAGAACGACGAGCCATGCTGAGAGCTTATGGAGCCGAGTTAGAACTCACTCCAGGCATTGAAGGGATGGGAGGTTGTATTCAACGGGCGCAGGAAATCTTAAACTCTACACCTGATGCTTACATGTTGCAGCAATTTCAAAATCCAGCTAATCCGCAAATTCACCGAGAAACCACAGCGATCGAAATCTGGGAAGACACCGATGGACATGTTGATTTCATTGTGGCAGGTGTTGGCACAGGTGGAACGATCACCGGAGTATCGGAAGTTTTGAAGCAGCGTAAATCAACCTTTAAAGCAATCGCGGTTGAACCAGCCAATAGCCCCGTTTTGTCAGGCGGAAAGCCAGGCCCTCACAAAATTCAAGGAATTGGGGCTGGCTTCATTCCGCCGGTGCTACAGGTCAATCTTATTGACGAAGTGATTGCGGTCAGTGACGACGAAGCGATCGAGTATGGGCGACGGCTCGCTCGCGAAGAAGGATTATTATCTGGAATTTCCAGCGGCGCGGCCCTAGCAGCGGCTGTGCAAGTAGCGCGTCGTCCTGAAAACGCGGGTAAATTGCTAGTGATGATTCAACCTAGCTTTGGAGAACGTTATCTCAGCACTCCGCTCTTTCAAGATCCAGAATTACTTGCCCCCGTCTAGTACTGTCTAGTAGATATCCGCCATCCCCCTCCCTGTCTTGACTCTGCGCTTATACAATGGGCGTATGGAGCATTTCACCCACTACGAAACCCTAGACGTTTCCCCCACTGCAAGCCACGCTGATATTAAACGCGCCTATCGACGGCTTGCCAAGCAATTTCATCCCGATAGCAATCGTGAGACCGCCAATCACGATCGCATTGCCGCCATCAATGCTGCCTACGAAATTTTAGGAGATCCCCAACAGCGGCAATCTTACGATCGGCAACTCCATGATCCGAGTGGGTTCTACCGACGCTACGATCCCGTTGAAGTTAACAATCGCCAACAGCGAACAGCCGCCGCCCAGGCACAATATCAACAACGTAAAACCGGACGGGATAGTGACGAACAACTTCAGCGATGGTTAAGCCAGGTATATCAACCCGTGAATCGGTTACTGTTGCGCATTTTGAATCCCCTTGCCGATCAAATCGACGATCTGGCTGCTGATCCCTTTGATGATGAATTACTAGGCGATTTTCAACTATATTTAGACGATTGTCGTGACTACTTGCAACAAGCACAGCGATCGTTTCGTTCCTTGCCCAATCCTTCTAACGTGGCAGGTGTCGCGGCCCACTTGTATTACTGCCTCAACCAAGTAGGTGATGGACTAGACGAACTGGAACGGTTTGTCACCAGCTACGACGATTATTACTTGCATACCGGACAAGAGCTATTTCGCATCGCGGCAGGATTAAGACGCGACGCTCAAACTGCCATCCGAGAAATCCGCTAAGCTCAATTTGGTGATCCGCGATTTTGGGTTTCGGCCCCAGTTCCAGTTTTTTAAGCGACAATAGGGGACTGTAGGATTAGCAGACGTAAAATTCTACTGGTTGGCTCGTTTTTTGCTCATCTCTGCTCCATCGACTCATGTCTTTACCTGTTGTTGCAATTATTGGTCGCCCCAACGTTGGCAAATCTACCCTCGTGAATCGGTTAGCCGAAGTCAGAGATGCCATTGTGCATGACGAGCCAGGTGTAACCCGCGATCGAACGTATCGCCCGGCCTATTGGCGCGATCGAGATTTTTTAGTAGTCGATACGGGTGGGTTGGTCTTTGATGACGATACGGAGTTTTTACCGCTGATTCGAGAACAGGCCATGCTGGCCTTATCGGAAGCGAGCGTGGCAATTTTTGTAGTAGACGGGCAAGCCGGACTGACTGGAGCTGATGAAGCTATTGCTACCTGGTTGCGACAACAGCCCGTTCCAGTGCTGCTAGCAGTGAATAAGTGTGAATCACCAGAACGAGGAGCCATTCAAGCCGCTGAGTTTTGGAGTTTAGGGTTCGGTGAACCTTTTCCGATTTCCAGCATCCACGGCAGCGGCACGGGCGAATTGTTAGATCAACTGGTAGAGTATTTACCACCCAGCGAGGATGTTGAAGAGGTTGAAGAAATCAAGGTGGCGATCGTGGGTCGCCCTAATGTGGGCAAGTCCAGTCTGCTGAATGCATTTGTGGGGGAGCAACGAGCAATTGTCAGTCCAATTTCGGGGACAACACGTGATGCGATCGATACAGTGGTGGAGCGACAAGGGCAGCGCTATCGCTTGATTGATACCGCTGGCATTCGTAAAAAGAAAAATGTTGAATATGGACCGGAGTTCTTTGGCATCAATCGAGCCTTTAAATCGATTCGCCGAGCCGATGTAGTGCTAATGGTGATCGATGCGATTGACGGTGTAACAGAGCAAGATCAAAAATTGGCCGGACGCATTCTCGAAGACGGGCGGGCTTGTGTGATTGTCGTCAATAAGTGGGACGCGATCGAGAAAGATTCGTATACCATTTATGAATACGAAAAACACTTGCAAGGACGACTACATTTTACAGAATGGGCAGAAACCATTTTTGTCAGCGCTTTAACTGGTCTGCGAGTTGATAAAATTATCGATCTAGTGAATACAGCCGCAGAGCAACACAAGCGACGTGTCAGCACGTCAGTAATTAATGAGGTCCTAGAGGAAGCGGTCAGTTGGCACACTCCACCCACTACCCGACAGGGACGGCAAGGCAAAATTTACTATGGTACTCAAGTCACAAGTCGGCCACCAACCATTACCTTGTTTGTCAACAATCCGGACCTTTTCAATGATAGTTATCGCCGGTACATTGAGCGTCAGTTTCGTCAGCATTTAGGCTTTAAGGGAACACCAATTCGATTGCTGTGGCGAGGGAAAAAGTTGCGCGATCTCGAGCGAAACAACCCAAACCGTGCCACTAAGGTTTGAGGATCTGAGGATCTATGGACTTACTACGATCGCTACCGATCGGGCTGTATTTAGAACAACCTATTAGCTGGTTGCATACTTTAGATGCACGGGTCAAGTTAGGATGGTTGCTGAGCTTTCTCCTGACCCCCATCGCTGCGAGTCCAGAATGGCGACTATCGCTAGTGGGTTGGCTTTTTCTGTTGACACTATTGTCTCTGTTGCCCTTTCGCGTTTGGCAACGGCAACTGGGCTTAATTCTATTGTTTAGCTTACTGTTGTTTATAGTGACAATGTTTGCGCCCGACGGGATTACGGTGTCTAAGCAACCGCGCCTTCCCAACAACGAACTGGTGGTTCAATCAACTTCCCTGCCTGCCAATGCCACCCCTCCCCTCAGCGAATCGACGCCATCTGAGCAACCCTCCCCCAATTCACTCTCTGAAATTGAAGAGCCAGTGCAGCTACCACAGCCAACTGGATATCGCTATGTTCTATTTCACAAAGGTGCCATTCGGATTACGCGCCGATCGCTAGAATTGGCGATTCGACTGTCAACCCTGACGTTTGTTTTGATCTACAGCACTAACCTGTTTTTAATGACCACTGCTCCTGAGGAAATCACCGCTGGTATCGATAATTTGATGCAACCCTTGCGACGATTTAACATTCCAGTCACCGAGATTGTCTTAACTCTGACGTTGTCCTTGCGCTTTATTCCTCTAGTCTTAGAAGAAGTGCAAAATCTGGTGCGATCCGTTCGGACTCGGGCGATTAATTGGAAAAAGCTAGGGTTTCGTGGCTCCATGCAAGTATGGACAATGATTGCAGAACGATTGATCGACAACCTGCTAGTTCGAGCCGAGCAGATTGCCAGCGCCATGCAAGTACGTGGTTTTACGAGTCCTAATCAGCACCGGGTACAATGGCACCAATCTCGGTTGCGCTTACGCGATTGGTTTGCGATCGTGGGGATCGGTGTTTTTTGGAGCGCTCGCTGGCTGGTTGGCAGTTAAAACTTTAAACCTGTAACCTCGAACAGAGAGTATGCGCTTAAAAGCGCTAAAATTTTGTAGCATAAAGCTACCTTTATGGGAAATCACGACTCAATTTGATTGACTCATTCCCCGCTAGGTTGGACATCCCAAAAGCTTTGCAATAGCCTAACTGCGTCCAACTTCCTCACAAGGTTTCTTTCAGTACTAAACCTGATTTGAAGTTTGAGTCACTTAAGGTAGTGTCAGGGAATGTTCATTCACGTCCCTTGACTAGTTCATTCAAGTTAGTTGTCAGCTTCGTTGCAATTGTCCGCGCCACTTGGCCCAATGTTAGATCCCATTTTTCCTAATGCAGCCAAAGTCCAAATGAACCCTGAAACCTACTTAAACCATCCGACATTTGGTCTGCTATTTCGAGTTTGTTTGATTGAAGAACATCGAGAGTTATTTGCTACTCTATATGCTCAGCGGCTGTTTTTTGTTGTCACCACTGAAGCAAACGGTATTCGGTTTGAGCCAATTGGCCGAGCAGATGCACGTATTTTGGTAGAAAGCCGTTTGAGAGATCTTCGTCGCAGTGGACAGCATCAGGAATATACTCAGCTTCAGGTGACTCATAAGCAAACGTTCCAATGACGCACTTCCTCAAAGCTGAACAATTGGCCGATCGCTTGCGCGAAATTCGACAGACATTACCCGCTTCAGTGAAGCTGATCGCGGTCACTAAACAAGTCCCTGTGGAACTAATGCGGATTGCCTATGAGCTTGGTATCCGCGACTTTGGTGAGAGTCGTATCCAAGAAGCTAGCACCAAACAAGCACAACTGCGTGACTTAGCTGATGTTACCTGGCACTTGATTGGTCATTTACAAAGTAATAAAGCAGCAAAAGCGTTGGAGTTGTTTGAATGGATACATTCAGTGGATAACTTAAAACTTGCAAACCGTTTGAATCAATTGGCCAAAACCTGTTGTAGGAAGCCAAATATTTGCTTACAAGTAAAGCTCTTGCCTGATCCCAATAAGTATGGATGGAATCCAACCGATTTGTTAACAGACTTGCCAGACTTAAATCAATGTACTCATCTCAATATCGTTGGACTCATGGCAATTCCTCCCTATGGATTGGAGCCAGCCCAAACTCTGTCTGTGTTTCAACAAACTCAACAACTTGCTGAGCAGATTCGTCAGCAGAACTGGCCTAATCTTCAGATGCAGCAGCTTTCAATGGGCATGTCTGACGATTACTTGTTGGCGATCGAGGCAGGATCAACCATGGTGCGATTAGGACGAACGCTATTTGGTGAACGGCCGTCAAATGAACAATAGGTAGGCAACAGGTCAACGGTAAAACAGAACAGATACGATAGCTAGCTTGGTTTATCTATCCCTGAATAAGCTAGCGCTTCAAATGGTTAAGGGAAATTTAATTAAACTTAAATTGCAACAAAAATAATTCACCATCTTTGCTGAGTCATTTCTTCCGAAATGCGAGAAAATAAGCGATGCTGCAAGCAAAACTTAGAATGTTTTCCGCATGACGATAGTTGCAAGTGCAGCCGACCTAGCCAACTTGTAGAAGCAAAATTGCGGTTTTCCTAAATAGGTTGACATCGAGCATTTATGCGCTATACTCTACAGGTGTTAAAACAAGGCGGTCAGACCGCTATCAGTAGCGTAGTTTAGGGGGCTATTCAGTGGTGATTCGGTGGAAAGAGCAGTTATCTCATCTGCACGATTTGTATACTGTTGTGATAAGTTTAAAAGCCCGATTCATGTAACAAGGCTAAGATCGGGAAGCAACTTTAAGGTTTAATTTAGGTTTGATTGTTCAATCGAGCAGCCGCATGTTCTATATTGAACAATGCCGACCGATCGACTGATGCCAGTTAGATTGACATTCAAGCTTTCATTTATTTAGTTTTTTAACCAAGGCTGGGTGAGTGGAGTTTTCATTTCCTTGCACCTCGATTTTTTGGCAGCATTGTGATAACAATGGGCAGGTTTCTCGTGTGCTATGTGTGTTAATCGCTGTCCATGTTTTGTTTTCGTATTTTGTTTCTGAGACTCTTTAAATTAGTTAGTTTCGATCGGTTCTGCTAGAGAAATTTGGGGTATACTGTTGACTCAATCAAGTGACTCAAATCAAGTAGGTCAAGGTAACAGGGTGCTGATAAGAGCGAGCATTGTTTTGATGTTGAAGCCTCTGGCTTGGGTTTCGCTACAGAATTTGCCCTGGAATTGGTTATCTCGGTAACACTTAAATGTGACGCAGAGTTATTTTCCAGGAAGCGTTTCACAAAGTTTCATCTGTACATGAGGATACTGGTCAAAGAATCGATTTCTGGGCTAGCCTTAGGTGCTTTTCAAGTTAACCCTAGTTGTGATGGAGCGTGAACAGTGAGCAATATCTTTTCTAAACTAAGAGATTTTGTTGGGCTGAATGATCCCGTAGATTATGAGTATGAATATGCTGAAGTAGACGGGGAAGAGTACCGCAATCTCTACCAAGAAGAACATCCTCAGCCAGCAACGACGATTCCTGAAGAAGAACCGCGGCGGCGGCGGCTACGTGAGCGTATGACCCTTTCGAACGAAACATCTGGAGTTGGGACTGTGAGCAATGTAATTGGAATGCCCGGTGCAGTGAATGGAATGTCTGAAGTTGTGGTGATGGAGCCTCGTAGCTTTGAAGAAATGCCGCAAGCCATTCGGGCACTGCGCGAACGGAAATCGGTGGTGTTGAATTTAACAATTATGGACCCCGATCAAGCGCAACGGGCGGTGGATTTTATCGCTGGTGGCACCTACGCGATCGATGGTCATCAAGAGCGGATTGGCGAAAGCATTTTCTTGTTCACCCCCAACTGTGTTCAGGTCAGTACGCAATTGACCCCAGACATGGTAACACCTCAACCGCAAATGCGTCCGCGCGCCACCCCCACTCCTGCCTGGACAGCCGATCAAGCTAGAATGGCCTAATGAGAAGCAGTTCTTCAATGGTGTGCTCCATATTCCTTCAGGAGAGCTAGAGTTCATTGACAGCAAAACTTGGGATTATTGGCGGCGGGGTAATGGCTGAAGCGTTGTTGTCCCGCCTTATTTCACGGGGAACCCATCAAGCACAAGACGTTTGGGTAAGCGAACCATTACCATCACGTCGAGACTTTTTGGCGCAACAATATGGCATTCACGCTACGGGTGATAATCAGGCGGTGGTGGCTGAGGTAGACGTGCTGTTGTTGGCAATTAAGCCCCAGGTGTTTCAATCCGTTGTGGATGCACTTATGCCACCAGCTGCCGCTTCGGAGCAATTAGTCATCTCTATTCTGGCAGGCGTGTCAATTCAAAAACTAGAAGCGGCCTTTCCAGGACAACCAGTGATCCGCACGATGCCCAACACTCCCGCTACGATCGGAGCAGGCATGACGGCGATTACACCCGGACATCAAGCCAATCCTAACCATGTGCAAATAGCGCAACAGATTTTTGCGGCGGTAGGAGAGGTAGTAGAAGTACCAGAGTCGATGATGGATGCTGTCACTGGGCTTTCAGGATCAGGACCTGGCTATGTAGCGGTGATGATTGAGGCGTTGATTGATGGTGGGGTAGCAGCGGGGTTGCCACGAGCTATTGCCACTCAACTCGCGATTCAAACAGTGCGCGGTACGGCTGAATTATTGCAAACCCAATCGTTGCATCCGGCAGTTCTGAAAGATCGGGTAACTAGTCCAGGAGGAACTACGATCGCAGGGATTGCCCACTTGGAACAAGCAGGGTTTCGATCGGCAATCATCGAGGCAGTGCGAGCAGCCTATCGTCGATCGCAAGAATTGGGGCGGTAGAGACCGTTCGTGGCAATCGCGCCGCGAAGTGGCGTTCCGCTCGCTTCCCTCGTTTAAGACAAATCAGTAGAACTATTAAGCACGGGGTTACGCAGTTGAAAAAAAGGGGAGATGCGGTAGAGCCAAAGCATGAATAGACTAGTCTAAAATTCATCTGAAACGCTTCAGATTAGGTTTGGGAGCAGCAAGCATTCATCAACAAGGCATCAAGAATTGACAAAAGTAAACTTTGGTATCGTTCACAGAATTTGCAAGCTAAGAGCAGTATATTAATAACAGAAGCAACCAAGCTTCGATGGCAGATTTAACAGCCAAGTCCACATCGTCAACATAAGAGGTAAGAGCGCTGTTTTATCTGAATCTGTCTCGTCCAACTGTAACAGCATCCGATCGAAACGTTGATAGTTCCTCTGGGTAGTTTTAGAGAGCAATGTCAAGGATAACGTTGATACAAAATCAATGGGTCAATCCAGACAACTCTAGATAGAATCATTAAGGAGAGGAAATTACTCAAACGTGCAGGTATCTGGATGCTGTTACCGCTTTAAAGCCAAACGGGGCAGAATAAAATATGGCAATTATTGCGCTGAAAGCTTGGTATCTTCAAGATTATGAACCTATTCGCGAGTTAGAAAAACGTCCTCATGATTTGCGCCTCAGTAAGAATAGTTTGCTGAAGTCGGCATTGCGAGCAGATTTTTTGGAAGACAGCGAAGAAGTCAAACAGTCGGCTTGGTTTCAGCGCTATTTGGAAGGTGAAACCGTCGAGTTTTATATTGAAGGAAGTGGCGGTTATGCCATTTCAAATATTGACTTAATTAGTCACGAAATTTATTTTACAAAACAAGATGTCATGGCTCATTTAGAGCCAATTATTTTTCTGTGCTATCAGACTGAATATGCACAGTCGAGTGATCTATTACGAGAAGCTATTCAAACATTTCTAGATAAACTCAATAAACGATCGCGCCTGCCGTTAACGCTGGAAGAATCAAATCGGTTAACAGAGGGCCCGATACGCCTTAACAGCAGCTTGATGCGGAAAATTCGTAAGTGTCTATTATTTGTGGCTGATGGTACGCCCATTCTGCACATTGACAACAATCCACCGCAACTGATTCCCAGTCCCAATGTTTGCGTAGAAGTGGGCTACGCGCTAGAAGCGAAGCGATCGGAGCAGATTTTGCTGGCGCATATGGAGCGATCGGACGTAGCAGGGCAATTTCCATTTGATTTACCCAGCCATAGTCGTCTTGTGTTTCGCAATAAAACGGATTTACAGAAAACTCTGCCGACCGTGATGGAAGCACAGTTGCAACGATTTAATTTGTTCTAATTCGGTTCGTTTTGAGCGGGCTTTTGGGCATATTTGAGGTCGTAGCTTCGTTTAGGATCATGCTCCTATGCCTAGAACACCCAGCGAATTCGCAGTCCATATTCTGATGGAGGGCGGGCACCGAGAAGAAGTGCGATTTCCCACTATTCAGGAATTTCAGAAATGGTACAGTGGCGAACTTATGCCCAAAGCGGCTTCTCATGACTTTATCAGCGTTCCGATTAAAAACCTTCAAGGTGAATACATGGTGGTTCGTCCGTCGCGAGTATTGGCATTGCGTGTGGAACCTGTTTTCTTTGGCAGCGTCGAGCGAGATTATTAAGAGGGTAGGGGTTGTCCACGGATTATTTCATCCCTGTTCTCCATTCCCCCCTATCCCCTCCAGTTCGATCGCCTCGGTTGATTTTGTCTATGAAACGCTTCATCTACGTTTGTCTTGCTGTTACCGTTACCCTTGCCCTGGCTTTGAGTCTGGCTACCTCCAGAGCCGAGGAGACGCTGATTCCTCTAGAGCAAGTAAATATGGCCAGCGAAGCAGGAGATGATGACTTTGTAGATCTCTTAGGATTCGATGATCAACTGTGGGGAGAAGCTGTTGGAGAAACAGGCGATCGAGCCGCTTTACAAACTGCAATTGCCTATTCGCTGAACTACTTGCAAACCTCTGAAGCGGCAGCAGACTATGCCAACTATGATGCTATCCCAGCCTTTACTCGCGATCGGGTTTACCGCACCTTAGCACGATTTCAACAGCTTTTAGCGGATAGCACTTCAGCCGCCGAATTGCAAGCTTCGGTACGCCAGGCGTTTGATCTGTACCGCTCGATCGGCGTTGATGGTCAAGGGACGGTGCAATTTACTGGCTACTTTGAACCCATTTATGCTGCTAGCCGCACACCCACCGCTGAATTTCGCTATCCACTGTATGCCCTGCCGCCCGATCTCAATCGTTGGACTCAACCCCATCCTACTCGTCGCCAACTCGAGGGTTCCCATGGACAACCAGCCCTCAGACTACTGCAAGGATTAGAACTGGTGTGGTTGCGCGATCGACTAGAAGCTTATTTGGTACAAGTGCAAGGCTCGGCCCAACTACAACTCACTGATGGCACCATTATGTCGGTCGGTTATGCCGGGCGCACCGATTACCCTTATGTCAGCGTGGGTCGAGAGTTGGTAAACGATGGCAAAATTGCTGAAGCTGAATTGAGCCTGCCTGCGGTCATTGATTATTTTCGGCAACATCCGGCTGAGGTGGATCACTATATTCTGCGCAACAATCGCTTTATCTTTTTTCGGGAAACAACGGGATCACCTGCTATAGGCAGCTTGGGAGTTCCAGTGACACCAGAGCGATCGATCGCCACCGATAAGTCCCTCATGCCACCCGGAGCCTTGGCGCTGATTCAAACTCAAATTCCCTATTCTGAACCCAACGGCACCCTGACTCCACGCTTGGTCAGCCGCTATGTATTGGATCAAGATACCGGTGGAGCCATTCGTGGCCCAGGTCGAGTGGATATTTTTATGGGATCAGGAGAGCAAGCGGGCGATCGGGCGGGGCTGATTAACGGCCCAGGTCAACTTTACTATCTTTTGTTGAAACGATGAACCTGCTGATTTGGATTCAATTGGTGGGTAAAATGCTATGCTGAGCAGACCAGATCTGAATCAAATGGCAAATCGTTGAAGTTCGCATTAGATTAACGCAGAATTTAGATAGGCAATATCTTAGATAAAGAGAAGTATGAGTTGAATTAGAGAAGCACTCATTGCACCGTCTGATTGAACCGCATCCAACTTCCCGATCGTGGCTCAGCTTAAAGTACGCTACCAATGACGCTTCCCTAGTGAAGAACTGATTGCTGTATCGTCACCTGCTATTTCTCTATGACTGACTTAAACTTTAACTGGCAAGTTCAAGGATCGCTGACCGGGTGGCTGAATCAGTCATTAGTGATACGGTCATTTGTCGAGAGGTAGCAGGTTAGCCTGCACAACGCTTATGGACGCAGCACTTACGATTACCCTGCAAATGGTCATTGCTGTGATCGCAGGTATCAGTGCCCAAGTTTTAGCCGATTACTTAAAAGTTCCCAGCATTGTATTTCTATTGCTGTTTGGAATTCTATTAGGGTCGGATGGGCTAGATATGCTTCATCCCCACTTGCTGGGTACTGGGCTAGAGGTGATTGTGGCTCTCTCGGTAGCGCTGATCTTGTTTGAAGGTGGACTGAACCTCGAATTGCGCGATTTGGGTAAGGTGTCGGGCAGTTTGCGCAATTTGGTAACGTTTGGGTCGTTGATTACGCTATTGGGCGGTGGTATGGCAGCCCATTGGCTCAGCGAGTTTCCTTGGACGATCGCCTTTCTCTACGCCGCGCTAGTCGTTGTGACGGGTCCTACAGTCATTAGTCCGTTGCTGAAGCAGGTGAAGGTCGATCGCCAGGTGGCGGCGTTGCTGGAAGGAGAAGGCGTGCTGATTGACCCAGTCGGTGCCATTCTAGCCGTGGTGGTGCTCAACATTATTCTCAACGGAGCCGCTGATCCATTAGATGTCATCGGTGGATTATTTTTGCGGCTCGGAATTGGCGGTGGAATTGGAGCCGCCGGGGGATGGCTGTTAGGTTTTACGCTTCAGCGAGCGAAACTGCTCTCGGATGATCTGAAGAATTTAGTAGTATTAGCTAGCATTTGGGGACTGTATAGCTTGGCACAGATGATCCGCAGTGAAGCGGGACTGATGGCCACCGTCGTTACTGGAATTGTATTAGGAACCTTCTCGCTGCCAGAAGTCCGAGCGTTGCGCCGGTTTAAAGGTCAGTTAACGATCCTGGCTGTCTCTGTACTGTTCATCTTGCTGTCGGCTGATTTGTCGATCGCCAGTATTGTGGCGTTGGGCTGGGGAGCCTTGTTCACGGTTATGACGCTGATGTTTGTGGTTCGCCCCATCAATATCTGGCTTTGTACTTGGAATAGCAATCTCAACTGGCGGCAGAAGCTATTTATGTGTTGGGTGGCTCCTAGAGGCATTGTCTCGGCCTCAGTAGCTTCTCTGTTTGCCATTTTGCTGACTGAACGCGGCATCAATGGGGGCGATTCTATTAAAGCACTCGTGTTTCTGACGATTCTGTCTACTGTGTTTTTACAAGGATTATCGGCTCGTTGGGTAGCCCGCCTATTGGGGATTACCTCAACGCAAGCAACCGGAGCAGTGATTGTGGGCTGTAGCCCCCTCAGTTTGTTAATTGCCCGCGTGTTTCGCGATCGGGGTGAATCCGTTGTATTGATTGATACCGATCAGGAAGCCTGTGAAGAAGCCTTGCAGCAGAACTTTAAAGTGCTTACTAGTAGTGCTCTAGATGTGAAAGCGTTAGAGGAAGCAGGGCTGGCGTCAGCTGGAACTTTTCTAGCGATGACCAATAACGGCGAGGTGAACCTGGTGTTGGCACAACGAGCGACTGAAGAATTTCAACCACCTAGAGTGCTGGCTGTCTTTCCCAGTGAGGCCCAAGCATCTACCCAGACCAATGCGCTTAAGATTCAGCAAGCCTTTACGGCTCAGATGTCCTTAAAAACCTGGAATCGCTATTTAGAGGACAAGGCAATTAAATTAGGCGAAACAACTCTACGTGAGTCTGGGCTACTGTTTCAACAGGCCCATTTGAAAGCGTTGATTCGCGCCGGAGAATTAGTGCCAATTTTGATGGAACGAGAGGATCGCCTCCAAGTTATGCCAGCAACCGAAGAGTGGCAGCCAGGCGATCGCATTATTTACCTGCTTCACGATCCGCGTCCGAAACTATTGCGACAACTGGCAGGAGGAAATAATCAAGCTGATTTAGTCCTGGAAAAACTGCCCAGAGTCGAAGAAATTCCCATTACAGCCACCTTATCGTTGGATGCAGGAAAATAAGGGTTTCTTTAAGGGTTCTTTTACCCCTTACCCTTGATTGCTTAGCCTTTCATATACCACCATCTTCGTTCCCACTACCGGACTCCGTGCCAGCAGTTCTCCTTCAGAATCAACGATTTCCAGTTTGTCAAACTCTAGTTTGCGCGATCGAGCCAGCAGTTCAGTAGCTAGGCGGTTTTGGCTGGCAAGATCGAGGGTATACCAAGCGTCGCTCAGTTGCACAATTAACCGATCGTCTCGAAAGCTAGCCTGCACAGATTGAATTAACCCATCGGCATAGCTATCAGTAATCTCGGCTACCTGTTCTTGTAGGCGAGCAATTAAAGCTGGATCATTGGCGGTGGGGGCAACGGGTTGAACGGGCGCAGGAGCCTTCAACGTCGGGGGGGTGCGATCGCCCGCCAAGGTCGGAGGTTTACCGGGCCACAGTTGCGCAGTTAGCCATAACACAAACACCAACAGAGCTACTGCTACCGTTGTCAATACCCAATCAGGCAGTTTGTTCCAACCCGCAGGCAGCCGCGATCGTAGTCTGGGCAAAATCGCTTTCCACACGCTATAGAGCCACTGAAGCACCGTCAGCACTCCTTTCCACACCGTTCGGAGAAATCGTCCTACAATAGGCAAAAATGCCACAAAAATTCCCCACAGTTGTCCCACTAAGCGGAATAATGCTTGCGTTTTGCTTGCTGTCGAAGCAGACTCTGGGGCTGAAGCGGGTGCGGAGGAGGAAGTCGTTGTCGAAGCCGTAGAGGAGGAAGTCGATGATCCAATCGATTCTTTGGGAACGACAGGCGTGATTGATATCGGTTCTGAGGGCGGCACATTAGCTGCAATGGTTTCTCCTCCCTCTGTTGGCTCCGAACTGATTGTGGCAGCGATAGTTTCTTCAGTTTCTTCTGATTCGATAGTTTCTTCTGATTCTAAGTCTATTTCTGAGTCCATTGAGGAATCTAGCTTATCAGCAGAAGACTTGTCAGCAGAAGAATCAATAGGAGAATCAATTGGCTGAAGCTGAGAATCTGGTTGTGCCTCTGACGGTGATTGGTTTGGCTCTAGTGGGTTCGATTGATCGTGTATCATGAAAATTTCCTGAACGCAGCAACAAGGCTGAATCGATCGCTTTGCGAATGAAAGAGCTACTGATATGGTAAGGGGTGGTTATTCAACTTGGTGGTCAACCCCTACTCCCATCTTGCACCCAGCTTTGAGCCAATGGAAGTTAAGAAATTGATCAAATCCATCGTTATGGGCTGAAACATTCGCTACATTCTTGCTGGCAGGTGAAATCCATGGCAATTACAACCCAACAACTGATTCGCTTCAAGAAAGAAGGACGCCCGATCGTGGCCCTTACTGCTTGGGATTATCTGTTCGCACAACTGCTCGATCAGGCGGCGATCGATGTGGTGTTGGTGGGTGACTCGATGGCGATGGTAGCGCTAGGCTATGACACCACCATTCCTCTCACTCTAGATGAAACCATTCATCATGCTAAAGCGGTGCGGCGCGGCGTTAAGCAGGCCCTGCTGGTGGTAGACCTACCGTTTTTGAGCTATCAAGAAAGTCCAGAACAAGCACTGCGATCGGCGGGCCGGGTTTTTAAAGAAACCGGGGCTCAGGCGGTAAAAATGGAGGGCGGGTATGAGGCGATCGTCGAGTCTACTGCACGATTAGTCCAGGCAGGCATTCCGGTCATGGCTCATGTCGGACTTACTCCGCAGTCGGTGCATCAATTCGGTGGCTTTCGGCAACAGGGAAAAACCCCAGAAGCAGGCGATCGAATTTTGCAGGAGGCAATCGCCCTCGAACAAGCAGGTGCTTTCTCGATTATCTTGGAACACATTCCAGCCGACTTAGCCCAGCGTATTAGCCAAAAGTTGACGATTCCGACGATCGGTATCGGTGCAGGTCCACACTGCAACGGTCAAGTGCTAGTGACCGCAGATTTGCTGGGGCTATCCAACTGGCAGCCACCGTTTGCTAAGTCCTATGCCAACTTGCGAGAAATCGTCACCGAAGCTGTGCAGAGCTTTGGCAATGAAGTACGGCAGCATCAGTTTCCGATCGAAAAACCACAACGTTAACTAAGCACAGGAGTGTCATCGGTATTTCGCAAAACCGAGAGCGATCGCCCTCTGCTGGTAATTGCTAGTGGCGCTAATCGGGTGAATGAGAAGACGATTAGTACGCTGGTCGGCGAAAAAATTGTCAAACATGACTGTACAAAAGTTTTTCTACAACGTTTAGCTATATAAACCTGCGACATACTCACCATAGCCGTTGTAGATGATTGTGGGGACTTCCTCCCAATCATAAATCGAGGCTCCTGGTCCTACCAACCGTTCCTTGCGTTGCGACCAGCGGGGATGGGGAATGTCTGGTTCAACGTTAGCTTCAAATTTGTACTCATTTGGGCTGATGGTGTTCCAGAAAGTCGCAGGTTGAGTTTCAACAAATTCAATTTTGACGATCGATTTAGCGCCCTTAAAGCCATACTTCCACGGCAGCACCGCCCGGATGGGAGCACCGTGTTGTTTGGGTAGGGTATGCCCATAAATGCCCACCGCAAAAAAGGCCAGGTCGTTCGCCATTTCCTCAATCCGTAATCCTTCCGTGTAAGGAAAGGGTAAAAACTGCGACGGTGGGAAGGTAGGGCCTTTAGTGACTTTGGGGTCATAGTAAGATGTAAAGCGCACAAATTTTGCTTGGGAGGTTGGCTCGACTTCTTTAAGAATGGCGTTCATAGGAAACCCGATCCAAGGAACAACCATTGCCCACGCTTCAACGCAGCGAAAGCGATAAATGCGCTCCTCTAAGGGAAAGGTATTCAGCAAATCATCGAGATCATAAGTGCGGGGATTGTTCACCAACCCAGTCACTTCGACTTTCCACGGTTCGGTGGGCAGCGCCTGAGCGTTTTGCCAAATGTGCTTGGAATTACCGAATTCATAAAAGTTGTTGTAAGTGGCAGCTAGTTGCTCATTTGTGAGCGATCGATCTACCTCAGTAAAGTTAGGATTCCGAGCAGCCGCCAAACCTTTCGTTCCTTGGGTAGGTACACCATCGGTTATGACTTGTTGCTGACAACCTGTCAATGGCAGCGCTACACCTGCAACGCCTGCACCAATCAAGCCTTTGAGCAACCGACGACGACTAAGAAAGGCCGCCTCTGAAGTGACTACTTGCTCCGGTAGTTGCCAAGGTTTAGGACTACGAAGAAACACCATAACAAAGAAATAACGAATAAATACATCGATACATTTTTTAATATAGAGGAGTTAAGAAGCGAGCGGTCGATCGCAGTGCGGGAATTGCGATGGTGGGTTATGCAAACAACCGAACCTGTTCAGCCTTGGGAACTCGATACAGTGAAAACAAAGGAGAGCAGGAAGCTTGGAACTTCTGACCTCCTGAGAAGCTGAGAGAAACGCGCAGACGCACTCTGTACTGATTTATTTAATGACTATAAATTGGGAGACTGTTTTATGGCGATGATTCATTGGGCACCAATTCGGGAAATTGAGAATCTTCAACGAGAAATGAATCAGTTGTTTGATACCTTGGCACCAACTGCAAGCAATCGCTCAAATGGCAACAATGGTCTGGCGTTTGTACCCGCCGCAGAACTTTCTGAGACTCAAGAGGCGATTCACCTCAGGGTCGAACTGCCTGGTATGGACGCCAAAGAGTTAGATGTTCAGGTCATGGCCGAAGCGGTATCAATTAGTGGAGAGCGCAAAGCCGAAGCTCGATCGGAACAGAATGGGGTAATGCGATCTGAGTTTCGCTATGGCAAGTTTCAGCGCGTGATTCCGCTTCCTACGCGAGTTCAAAACGATAAAGTTGAAGCGAATTACACCAATGGTGTTCTATCTTTGACCTTGCCCAAGGTCGATGCCGAAAAAAATCGCGTTGTTAAAGTCACCTTAGGGTGAACTACTAGTGCCACAGGTTAGCCAAGCCAGGGGAGTCGAGATAGTAGCCTAACTTATTGGTTTAACCGCTGCACATTTTGTCTTTGCACAACCTTCCGGATTCTATGCTTCAGGAATCCGGAATTTTGCTATGGTAGCTACATCATAGGAGCACTGTTGTTACTACTAGTTGTTGGTACTAGTAGTCGCACTAGTATTGGCAACTGAAGAGTTGCCCTCACACACATGATTACAAGCCTAGAGCGAGATCAACGTTGACCCCGCTCTAATCCCAATCGCAATTTTGAGCAATCGGATGTTGCAAATCATCAGGGTAGTGGCTAATCACCGAAGCAAGTCTAATTTTGAGCGAATACGCTGCGATCAACCTCTACAACACCTGAAGACTAACAACGCTTAAAGACTTGTAGAGATGATATCTTTAATGCTCAAACGACTGACTTCTAAATCTCCACCCCTAATGTGATTACCGCTTAGCACCTACCGCAATCCCGTCAGATTCCTCTTCCATGACGCGCAGGCTAGGGAACAGAAAATGGTTCTCTTCAACATATTGAGCGCCGAAGAGTCCCTTTTCAGCCCAAAAATACCGATCTGTTGTGTGCTCGTTGCGCTTGACCAACAGTAAGGCTGGTGGCACAATGCCTTCAGCGTGGATGAACTTCCGGGCCGCTGTAACAGGCTTATCTTCGCCGCTTTCAATGCTATATTGAGGCACCATCTCCAAAATTCTGCGCCCTTCTAAGCGACGACGGCTTTTACGCTTACGTCTCCTTGCCAATCTATGTACCTCCTCTCTTCTCGAACTGACCTATCTAATGATTGTAACTGTAGTTACAAAATACCAAGACCCTGCAAAGTATATCGGCCTAAATTGGGAATTTCAACTTCCTTTAAACAATTGATACAAAATCTTAAGGTATTCTTCGATCGTTGCATGACTTTAGGCATTTATTAGGCTTCGCAGAATCTAGAAAACTGGGATAAGCTTAAGAAAACGATAAACTCGCTTTCATTTTTCACCATAACAGACTTGGAGTTATCACGTTTAGTCGAGTAAATCTTCTCAAACATTCACTTGATGAAGCACCGCAGTGAATGATTCATTTTTTAGCAGTAGTAGCTAATTAAATCTAAGTTCATGTCAGTTCTGAACCGACCCAAACATGATGTAGAAAGATTGAAATTACGTTATTCGATGTGATTGGTTAATAAATTTAAGTTGTTTGATGCGTTAGGTCGGATTGATGCTGATGCCTGCTAGCTCAGAATTTATTACACTTTGCCGATCGCAGGTCACCCTGCTGACGCAAGGGTTAGGGGCCGCTTTGAGCATTATTTATCTGACCGACGAACTGACCGACGCCACCGATGCTAAGTTAATTCCCATCGTGGCTTATCCCGATGCGGTAACGGATTGGGGAGACGATCGCATTTTTAGTTTGCTGTCTCAAGGGCGTGCCCCTGCCAGTTCTCGGTTGTTGCTGGCAGATTCCTCTTCATCAGCCATTACGCCCATATCGTGGCCCATTCCCTCAGAGTCCGATTCACCGTTGCCTCCTCTACAAGCTGCCGAAATGGCCTTGCTGCGGCAACAGCAAATGGTTTTGCCATTGATGCATCAAGATGTGGTAATGGGTTTATTGGTAACGGCTCGGGCCGATCGGGCTTGGAATGACTCGGAGCAAGCCCAAATTGAGAAAATTGCTGAAACCATTGCAATTGCCTGTGTGTTGGATCAACGCTCGCAGTGGTTTGCTCAAGATCGACATCAACAAGAGTTATTGCAAGAGCAAAAACACGATTTGTTTGATAATTTGGTACATCAGTTCCGTAATCCGCTGACGGCGCTACGTACCTTTGGCAAGCTATTGATTAAACGACTGCAACCTACCGATAGCAATCGCTCGATTGCCGAAGGAATTGTGCGAGAAAGCGATCGATTACAAGAGCTATTGCAGCAGTTTGATGTCGTCATCGATTTAGACGAGCAGGGACTACGGCGATTACTAGCTCCAACGGCACAGGAAAACGATCAATTGGACACTGAGCTAGATGCTGAAAATTTAGACGCTGAGATCAGTGCTGAACTAGAGTCTGAAACCAACTCTTCAACTCAACCGGTAACGGCTAATGCATTGCCTCGCGTTGTCGCTCGCGAGTTTGATGCATTGGATGCCCGTTTATTTGGCACAACTGTATCTAAATCAACCTCTCCTGCCTTGCTACCGGGTTCCAACGTACTAGTTGGGCGATCGATGCAGCTTGCCCCACACTCAGTTACTGAAGTGTTGACTCCCTTACTTGAATCTGCCAGCGCCATTGCTCAGGATCGGCAACTAATTCTCCAAACCGAGATCCCATCAAACTTACCGTTTATTCTCATAGACCTCAACTTCTTGCGTGAGGTATTGACCAATCTTATCGATAATGCGCTGAAGTATACACCATCGGGTGGGCTAATTTATGTTGGCGTTTATGCAAGCATTCCACCTAAAGAAGCTGAGCACAAGCAGCCGTTGCAAGAAACACCATCTCAACAAACCATCGTCATTGCTGACACTGGCCCTGGTATTCCACCCCAGGATTTAGAGCATTTATTTGAACGGCATTATCGCGGTGTTCAATCACAAACCGATATTCCGGGTACTGGGCTAGGCTTAGCGATCGCCCGGGAATTGATTCAGCAGATGCACGGAACCATCAAAATTTTTAGCCCGGCCCAATCTAGTGGTTTTCAGTTGCCATCGGCTCCAGTGGCGGCGCAAAATTTACCTGGAACAGCGGTAGTAGTGCAATTACCAGAAGTGTAATCATCACCGTTAAGTTTTTAATTTTAGGGTGAGGTGAGGTCTAAACAGGAGGTATCTGATTGATTATTCGCGAAATAGCAAGCAATCCAGGCCGTTCACTATCCTTTCGCAATTCAGCCTGCCTTTGTTCTAATCCTCCTCTTAGTCTTCAATTAACGCTTCAATGGGCTGTCGATAGACAAACACTGCAAAATTCCGCTGTTGTTCCTTCAATGCATACAAAATTACATTAGAAATCTCTTGGGAAACGATCGCTTTAATTTCCAGATTTGTCTCGATCATCGTTGTTTGGCTTGCTTCCGGATCGGCGGAGCGGCGGCTTTGGCGTCCTGCACCTTGTACCTCGCTGACGGTGTAACTTCTCACTTTTAATTGCGTCAGCAGCATGATCAAACTCTCTTTAAGAATTGTCTCACTAACGATCGTGATCAAGAATGCAGGCTCAACTAGGGGAAACGGTTGCTCGAAATCCAACATGGAAAGAGGAACTTGGGGAATAGGGGTTAAGGGTTGGGAGTATTCGCAATCTCATCCGCGAAATTCCAGTCTTTCATTGTAGCGAGCCATGACACATCTATTAACTTTTAACTTTAATTGTGTTTGCGTTCAAAGCCAGGGCAATCTGTCCTGATTGGCTGACACCTTCGATTCCCCTCTCCCTACATCCTCTCTCTCAAGAGCAAAGGACGCTGATCCGACTCCCCGTCGCTCTATTTAGGAGAAGGGGTTGGAGGATTAGGGTTCACGATTTGTTAGTCAATTGAGCAATCTGCCGTAACAACCTCATAGTCTGCGGCGCGTGATCCTTGCGAATGCGACAACTATTCCTCCTGAAAAAGCATGGCTGCATCGCCTCGGAGGCAAGGCAGGCAAATACCTAGACAAATGTATTGTGCACCCAGCCCACATCACTCTTTCCTGGCATTCCCCTTAGTTTTGTTGCCCTCGTTTCGTCTAAGTTTGTCTAGAAGAGGTTATAATAATTAACTGACCCGGAGCGCTGGTGTAGCTCAGTTGGTAGAGCTGCTGATTTGTAATCAGCCGGTCGCAGGTTCGAGTCCTGTCACCAGCTTTAGGAATAAGCATTTGATTCAGTAAAGGCTGGTTAACATAAACCAGCCTACGGCTTTTGAAACGTAAAGTACGGCTATGTAGCCAGCCGCTCGCCACTCTGCACGCGCCAGAGGTTCGCATAAATGCCTTGTTGGGTTAGTAGGTCTTCGTGGCAACCCTGTTCTACGAGTTTGCCGTGTTCCATCACATAAATGCGATCGGCGTTACGAATAGTGGACAGACGATGGGCAATGGCGATTGTGGTGCGATTTTGTGTAATTTTTTCCAACGATCGTTGAATGGCGGCTTCGGTTTCGTTATCGACGGCTGAGGTGGCTTCGTCCAAAATCAAAATCGGTGGATTCTTCAAAATGGCACGAGCAATAGCCAACCGTTGCCGTTGTCCCCCCGATAGTTTTTGCCCTCGTTCTCCAACAATCGTGTCATACCCTTGGGGCAATTGCTCAATGAACTCATGCGCTTCGGCGATCTTGGCCGCAGTAATGGCATTTGTTAGCGTAGCCGTGGGATGCCCATACAGAATATTTTCCAGGGCTGTCCCATGAAATAAGAACACATCCTGGCTCACCCAACCGATCGCCCGTCGCAAATCAGCCAGTTGCAATTGGCGAATATCGATGCCATCCAATGTGATGCTGCCAGATTGAATGTCGTAAAGCCGCAACAGTAGTTTCACCAAGGTACTTTTACCAGACCCAGTGGAGCCAACAATGGCGATCGTTTTGCCAGCGGGAATATGCAATGACAAATTCTCGACCACGGGCAATCCTTCCCGATAGGCGAATGTAACGCGATCGAGGTTCAGTTCACCGCGAATGGCGTAAGGGTTAGGGGGAAGGAGGGAATGGAGAGAAGGGAATGGAGAGAAAGGAGTGGGATTTTCTACTAGCGGAATGGTGCCGGAGTGAATGGCGATCGGTGTGTCGAGCAGGTTCATGACACGATGGGTGGAAGCCATTGCCCGCTGATATTGATCAAGGGTTTCGCCTAAGCGGGTTAAAGGCCACAATAGTCGTTGAATCATGAAAACTAAGGTGCTGTAGGTTCCAACGGCAAGTCTGCCTGCCACCGTCTCTAAGCCTCCATACACCAACAGGGCAGTAAACCCAACCAAAATGATGATGCGAATCAGGGGTACAAAGGCTGCACTGAGGACAATCGCGCGTTGGTTGCTGTAACGATAGGCATCGCTTTCGGTGCGCAGGCGATCGATTTCATACGCTTCGGTGACGAAGCTTTTGATCGTAACAATACCCCCCAAGTTGTTCGATAGGCGACTGTTGAGTAAACTCACCTTTTCGCGCACATCGGCATAGCGAGGAGCTAACAGTTTTTGAAAAGCAAACGATCCCCACAAGATCAAGGGAATTGGCAACATGGCCATCCAAGCCACCCTGGGAGCAATCACGAAAAACCCGGTTCCAATTAAAAGCACAGTGGTCAAAACCTGTAGGATTTCATTGGCTCCGAAATCCAAAAAACGCTCTAGTTGATTAATGTCATCGTTCAGAATTGCCATCAGCCCACCCGTACTGCGGGCTTCAAAATATTCCAGTTCCAGATTTTGCAGATGCGCATAGGCATCGAGCCGCAAATCATGCTGGATGGATTGGGCTAAATTGCGCCATAGCCTTGCATAGGCATATTGAAACGCTGATTCGCAACTCCAAACAATGAAGGTGAGAACGGCCAGCACAATAAATTGCTGTTGCACATCTTCAATACCAAATCGCGCCAACAGCGAATCTTGCTGCTGCACGACCACATCTACAGCCACCCCAATTAGCACAGGAGGCGCAAGGTCAAAAAACTTATTGAGAATGGAACACAGCGCCGCTAGCCAAATTTGCGATCGGTAGCTGTGCCCATAATGAAATAAACGGATCAAAGGATGCTTGTCCTCAATCCGGTCAGTCTGTCGATCGGACAAGAGCACTTGGCGGTTGGACACACCCGATTGGCCTTTCCGATCTCGCTTTACGTTATCCAAAATTCAGTCCTTAACAATATCATCTGCTGAATCTATTGTTGCAAAGACAGAAGATTGGAGTTGGGCATTCAGGCTCGAAGAAGGGGGAACTAGCAAAAGCAAAAGCTGGGTGAACCATCGATCGCCATTGCCGATTCCCCCATTCTCACGAATCTAATTGTCATAAATGCGAGCTTCGAGTGCATCGGGATTTTCTTCACAGTACGCCTCGAAAGCGGTCTTTGTACCATAAAGTAATTCCGCTTTTTGATGAGCCGCTTCTGCCTGCAACTCTTCGACTTCTTCCCACGCGATTGCACATTCCTTAGACGCGGCTCCTTTGTTGGCACAAACAGCCCGGGCCCGTTCGATCGCCTGCTGAATTCGTTCCTCCAATACCAGTTCTTTCGGCTGTTCCACAAAATCACCCTTTGCAAGAATGTCTTGAATGGAAACAACGCCCATCAGCGATCCTTGAATCACAGGAGCTTGATGAATACCCGTATTGGCAAATAATCGCGCCACATACTCTACACCCAAATCAGGATTTACCACAATGCAGGGCTTGGTCATGATATCGCAAACCCGCACTCGCTTAGGGTCTTTACCATAGGCTGTCACTTTGTAAACAACATCGGTTTCAGTGACAATTCCATAGGCGTCTTGGTCATGACGACGATCGACAATCAGCGTATGCGAACCTGTTTCTTTCATGCGTTGCACCGCTTCAGCCACAGTAGCAGAGCCGCGAATTGTGACAACCTGGGTATTCATAATGTCTGCCGCTTTCAACATCTGTAATCCCTCCTTGTGGTTTGTCCCTGAATAGTTCGCCCCCATTGTTACGCATTTTTGACACATTTCTTAAACAAGTTGTTACCGATCGACAGACTAAGCATAGTTAGTAGAAGTGGCGCTTAGCACTGACCTCAAATCGGAGGCAAACACGACCGTGTAATTGGGCGAGGTTCTCACAGCCCCAGCAATCGGACTCATCGCAGTGCGATCGGCTTTACGCGGAGCAAAGGCAGAATCAGCTTGTACCACCAAATTGTTGCCGCTGAGAGACAGCCCCTTCACCGAAACAGAATTGGTTTTCGTACCGTTGAGCGCCGTTAGAAACGAAGCGGCGATGACATTGCCATTCGCGGGATCGAGTCGTGCCAGAATTGCTACCTTGCCCCCCCCACCTCCACCAGGGCTATAGTCTGAGTAGCTGCGTAGCCAACCGTAGGTTGCAAACCGGCGATAGTCTTGATCGGGTGTGCCTTGAGTGCCAGTAGCAGTGAAGGCAGCATAAAGCGTATTGGTGCTGCTTTCCCACAACACATGAGTGCCGCGTCCATCATCGGCAGTGGTTTCATAGTCATCGCGATACCAGTTTAAGACGCCATTGGTGAAACTGGCCACCCACGGATCTTGGTTGCCTGTATCGTTACCGACGGTCACTTGATTGTACCCAGTGTAAATAGTGGTATTGCCAGATGTAGCCCGATTTAAGGCTTTGCTGCTCAGGGTGGTTTCTGTGGCATCATCATCTACGATCGTCAGTTGTGATTGTGCCTGAGTCCCCAGAACCGCGCCATTGGTAGGATGACTGAGGATCAATCGCACGGTTTCAGGGCTTTCAAATTTGCGATCTTGCAGCACCGATAGAGTAAAGCTCTTGCTCGTTTCACCATTGGCAAATATGAGTGTACCGTTTGTAGCAGCGTAATCATGTCCAGCGATAGCGGTCTGATCGCTGGTGCTATAACTGACTGAAGCACTGCCCGTACCATTGCTGCGAGTCACGGTAATCGTGACCGTTCCATCTGCTTCATTAACTTGGTAAGCGTTGCGACTAAACGAGAAAACAGTTGCGGTGGGAGTGGGGGTAGGACTAGGCACAGGATTGGGACTGGGGGTGGGGGGAATCATCACATCCGATCGATCGATCGTTAAGTTGGGAGTGTCTAAGCGAAGATTGTTGAGAATCGCCAAAAACTTTCCCGTTGTTCGATCTTGAATCACAACATTTCCAGCTTGGTCTCCGGTTCCTCGGCTAATGCGGAGTTGTTCAAACGTGAGTCCCGACAAGCGCAGTACATCTTGACCATCGGTAAAATCTGTAATGACTGTGGCTGTTGCCAGGGAAGAACTGCTCCACTGGGACGCCAACACAAATTGATCGCGACCGCTGCCGCCTGTGAGGCTATCGCGACCACCATTTCCTACCAAAAAATCGTCTCCCAGACCGCCCAACAGCCGATCGTTGCCACGACTACCCAGCAGCGTATCATTGCCAGCTTGTCCATGCAGCTTGTTGTTTCCGCGACCGCCCACGAGTTGATCATTGCCAACGCCACCCATGAGTTGATCGTCACCCCGATCGCCATAGAGTCGGTCATCTCCGGCAAATCCAAATAGTCGATCGTTGCCGCTGCGTCCTCGAATCCGATCGTTGCCATCGCGTCCTCGTAAAACATTATTTTGGCGATTACCAGTTAAATTTAGTCCATTAGTTTGATTAGGTAGCTGGGATGTGCGGTTGCTGATGCCTGTTAAAAATTGAGCAAGTCCTGCATCCAGCCCTACAATTGAGTGTTGCAAACTAGCCAAGCTTGATAGTGAATCTGACACAGATGTTTGGGCGATCGTGTTGTCCGATGGCAGCATGAATGAACCTCGATAATGCGTGAATAGGAGTGCAAGACGAAGCAAAAAATGAACAAAATTTTTTGCAGAACCTGAAGGTAATAACTTGTAGAAACAAACTTGTAGGAACACGCTAAACTATTAGCGAGAGCAGCACCATCGGACATAGCAAAGCTAAGTGGTTCGATCGCAACAATTTAGTTTATTTAGAGAAGCACTAGATTGCAGCAAGCGATTGACCTTCTATCTATTCTTTTCTATCAATGGATTAAACATCCGCAAAGAACGCAATTATTTTTGATTAAGCTTGAATCAATTATTAGGAATAAACAAGGCTTAGCAATTCTGGGAAATATTTCAAAAACAATGTATTAACAGCCTACAATGATATATTCCCTGAATTTTAACAACAAATAAGTATTGCGATTTAAAAAGAACAATGCACCCAATAAGGCATTCTTTGATCAAGAATTGATGATTCAACGGTACTGAATTCAACGATTGCATTTTTCGACCCTTCCGTTATAAAAATAGATGAAATGGATTGCCTCAGCAATCCTGCGAGATTTCCGTTCCTTAGGCGTTGAAGTTTATGTTAAGTTTCAGCACGATCGCGAGGTCCTGTACCATATTCATAAGTTAGGTCACTTGATTCTTGGCGCAATCGATTGGTTGACCAACCATCTTGCCCCTCTCATTCCCCACCCCCTGCTCCCGGATGGGCAAAGGAGAGGCGAAACGACGGAGGAGGTTTCAATGTCCCTCGCCGTCTCTGGAAAGAGGTTTATGTGAATGAGAACTGTTGTAAGTGTCCATTGTGGTTTGATGGAGAGCCACTTAAGTGAGAGAGTGGAAACTCAGAAGTCAAATCGATCGGTTCTACACTACCCCGCATAACTTTGATGAATCGCGTTAGCTATCGCTTATTGTGGCCTTACTTGCGTCCCCATTGGCGCACGATCGCGCAAGCACTGGTCTGTACCCTCATTTTTTCTATCTGTTGGCCTTTATTGGCGTGGATTGCAGGCGATTTGTTGCAATTTTTGGTAGAGGGCAATATTCCAGAGTTGGCCAAGCGAGCGGGAATTGTGGCCGGCGTTTTTTTGATTCAAAAGCTGGCGCAATACGGGCAGGATTCCCTCATGGCAAAAGCAGCCCTATCCGTGGCATTAGATTTACGCAAGCGGGTCTATGCTCATTTGCAATCTCTCAGCCTCAGCTACTTTGAACGGGTGCAAACGGGCGATCTGTCCTATCGCCTCACAGAAGATATCGATCGGGTGGGCGAAGTGGTGAACAAGGTATTTCACGATTTTACGCCGTGCGTGCTGCAACTGGTGCTGGTATTTGGCTACATGGTGTATCTTAACTGGCAGTTGACCGCCGCCAGTTTGATTGTGGTGCCGTTGATGGGACTATTGATCAGTTGGTTTGGCGAGCGGATGCTGGTGTTCTCGCGCCGTAGCCAAAATTTGGTTTCCGATTTGTCATCATTGATTACCGAAGTATTCAGCGGCATTCGCTTGGTGCAAGCCTTTGCCGCCGAATCCTATGAGATTGAGCGCTTTAGTCGATCGGCGGAACGTAATCGTCAAGCCAAGTTTGCCGCCGCCAAGTTGCGAGCAATTCAGTTTCCCGTGGTGGGATTCATGGAAGTCTTAGCCGTGTTGCTGCTGTTGCTGTTGGGGGGATGGCAGATTTCGCTAGGCAACTTAACTGGAGCCGCCTTTGGTAGCTACGTTGTCGCTGTAGCGATGCTGATCGATCCGATTAACCACATCACCGAAGACTACAACGAATTTAAGCAGGGGCAAGCCTCAGTCGATCGCATTTTTGAATTACTCGATATTCAGCCGATCGTCACTGAAGCTTCAGACGCCCAACCACTTCCCCCCGTCACTGGCAAAGTTGAATATCGCGATGTCAGTTTTCACTACGAACACTCCCCTACCTCTAACCCCCACTCCTCACTCCCTACTCCCCACTCCCCCACTTGGGTACTGCATCATCTTCATTTGCTGGCCATGCCCGGAGAAGCGATCGCTTTAGTGGGGCCGTCGGGAGCCGGAAAAACCACGTTAGTCAATCTACTGCCACGCTTTTATGATCCGCAAGCTGGGCAGATTTTGATCGATGGTATTGATATTCGATCGGTGACGTTGCCAAGTTTACGGCGGCAGATTGGCATTGTGCCTCAAGAAACAGTGTTGTTCTCAGGAACAATCGCAGAAAATATTGCCTTTGGTCAAAAATACTTTGATTTGACCTCGGTGCAAGAAGCAGCCAAAGTTGCCAATGCTCATCAGTTTATAAGTCAGTTTCCTGACGGTTATCACGCTTGGGTGGGGGAACGCGGCGTTAATTTATCGGGCGGACAGCGCCAGCGGATTGCTATTGCTCGTGCCGTGTTGTTGAATCCTCGAATTCTGATTTTAGACGAAGCAACCTCGGCTCTCGATTCTGAATCAGAAGCGTTGGTACAAGAAGCATTAGAACGATTGATGCAAGACCGAACCGTGTTCATCATTGCTCACCGATTGGCTACTGTGCGTCGAGCCGATCGAATTTTGGTGATTGAGCAAGGGCAAGTTGTGGAAGCCGGAACCCATGACGAGTTGCTGGCTCAAAACGGCCGCTATGCTCAGTTCTATGCCCAACAGTTTCAGTCGTAGCAGGCATATTTAGCATATCTCAGGGTCATATAGTTGAGCCACTCCGCTTGTCCTTCCGGTATCACTCGGTGCCATCCGTCACGATCGAAATGTGTGTGTAATTAAGATTGGCGATCCGGCATGAACTTGAGGCGCAGCAGCATCTTCTAGGGTAATGGCAACGGCCTGCACGAGATCTTCAGAACGGTGCACGGCTGGAACTGTAATGGTTTGAGAAACATTACCCTGAGCATCTGGATTAAGCACGGCAGTAAGAATGGCACTTTTATCATCCACAGTGACGGGGGCATTCGGGGCTACCACTGTCCATAACACGTAAATTTGGCCGGGCGGCGGTGGCGGTAGATTCTGCACAGTTAACAGCGCTTCTAAGGTCGCTGGGTTGACTACGATTGTAGCAGAAGCTGGATTCGTAGGGGTGGTGCTTTGCAAGGTATAGGTACGGGTATCTGCCGATTGAATGTCTGTTTGTGTTGCTTGCAGCGCTCGCCACAGACGGTAATTATTAATGCCCAAGATGGCAATGAGAACAGCGGCGGCAATTGCCATCGCAGGATTCCAGACTCGATTCCAAACTTCCGATCGACGAGTTGTATGAGATTTAGAGGGAACGGAAACCCACGAATTGGTTGATTGATTGGTTGATTGGTTGGTTGATTGGTTGGTTGATTGATCGATGAATGGTTCAGGTGTTGTTTGCTGCGGTTGAGCCTGATATTCAGCTTCCAGGGTATTTAAGATTTTCGATCGCAAATAGTCGGGTGGCGTCACTTCTACAGGCGCATAGGATTGTTCTAATGCCTTCTGCATGTGTGCCACTTCGGCGGCGATCGCTGGATTCTCTGCCAGCAATTGTTCAAATTCTGCGGCTTCATCTGAGTCCAAGTCACCCAGGACATACCCTGCAATTAATAGCTGTAACTGTTCGGAAGGCATCGGAGCCATAGGAGTATATTTCTTATTGACGATAATTGATAAGAGATTCGCGTAATTTTAACAACCCCCTTCGTGCTCTGGCTTTGACAGTGCCCAGGGGAATATCCAGTTGCTTCGCAATTTCAGACTGACTAAGACCATCGTAATAAGCCATTCTAAGAATTTGCTGTTGATTGTCTGACAATTGCGCCAGTGCGGCTTGTACCTCCTGAGATTGCTCAGTTTGGGTGACTTGCTCTAGGGGAACATTCGCTGTAATTTCCTGCTCTCGGCTGGGTTGCCAACGTCCCTGGGCGGTTTGGGCGGTACGGCGCGATCGAAGTCGATCGATTGCTCGCGATCGCGTCAAAATCGCTAGAAATGTTCTTAAACTCCCTCGATTTGGATCATAGGAACAACCTCTAGCCAGCGTCAAAAAAATATCTTGAGTGAGGTCTTCAGCTTCTTGCGCCACGCCAAGGATTTTCATAGCCAGCCCAAACACCAATCCAGCATGGCGATCGTAAAGAATACCGAGGGCGGCTGTATTGCCGACCCTCAATGCTAGATAAAGTTCTGCATCTGTTTGACTTGACAAGGAGGGGTCAGGGCTACCAGGTGGCTCAAGGGGCATGATGCAAGGTACAGAAATAGGCTTAATCAAACTAACTCACAAAATGGAGCAAGTGCATTGGGCAATACTGAAAAAGAAGGCACTTCTCTTGACTCTGGTTATCGTTACAGCGGAAAAATAACCTCTACACATTCTCTACTCTAAGAGAAAACTGGGGCAGGTTGTTAGAGCTATTTGAGTTTGGCTAAACCTGCCCTGTCAGAGAGATCTACTATCGGGCGGCTAAACCAGCCAAGGCGATCGGTTGAGTAATATCTTGTACATTGCCGATCAGGCTAGCGGCTCCGCTGTTGAGGTCGATTGAATACAGGGAGGAACCGGACGTAACAAATCCCATATTCATGCCGTTGCTGGTAACAATATCAAATCCGGCCTTGGCATCGACATCGATACCCAACGAGCCAACCAACGTTTGTGTGCCATCATTGGGTGGGTTTTGAATAAACAACTGATCGGTATCAGCATTGATGCCATACTGCACCGTTGTGGTTGCACCGCTGACGTTGTTGGAGTAGGCCGTCGCAACGATCGAATCGGTGTCACCATTGAGATTTCGATCAATTTGAATGCCACCTGTTAAGGTATCAGCATCAACCACCGCTCCGGTATCAGGATTTAGCCGCAAGTTTTGTCCTGCATCGCTGACTACTCGAATTCGATCAACTGTCGGGTTAAAGTCTATGCCAAAGTTCATGCCATTCAAGTTTACGGCAAATCGATCGCCTACTTGGGTAGCCCGACCTGTTGCCGCATCAATGCGATAGAGGCGGTTACTGCTGCCAACACCAAACAACTGTCCAGTGTTGGGACGAAAATCAATCCCAACCAGCGTTTCTCCAGCTCTTAATCCGGTGATGTCTACTTTGGTGACGTTATTCAACGCATTGGAATTAAAGAAGACCAAATCACTATCGGTAGTTAATCCCACAAATTTGGCAGTGGCAGGATTGGGCTTCAAAACCGGACTTCTGGCCGCAAATCCTACTAGATTAACAGGGTTGCGTCTGTTGCGCACATCGCCAATCAAGGTGGCGGCCCCGGTGGTAAGGTCGATGGAATACAGCGAAGAACCCGATGTGGCAAAGGCACGATCGACGCCATTTCGCGTCACAATATCTAGTCCTGCATCGGCACTGAAATCAACGCCTAAGGAGCCGACTACAACCTGAGTGCCATCATTGGGTGGGTTTTGAATAAACAACTGATCGGTATCAGCATTGATGCCATACTGCACCGTTGTGGTTGCACCGCTGACGTTGTTGGAGTAGGCCGTCGCAACGATCGAATCGGTGTCACCATTGAGATTTCGATCAATTTGAATGCCACCTGTTAAGGTATCAGCATCAACCACCGCTCCGGTATCAGGATTTAGCCGCAAGTTTTGTCCTGCATCGCTGACTACTCGAATTCGATCAACTGTCGGGTTAAAGTCTATGCCAAAGCTGGTTCCATTGAGCGGTACAGCAAACGGAGCACCCACCTGCGTTACCCGGCCTGTAGTGGGATTAATCACGTAAAGGCGGTTACTGCTGCCAACACCAAACAACTGTCCAGTGTTAGGACGAAAATCAATCCCAACTAATCTTTCTCCTGGTTGTAGCCCCCTAAGGCGAACCTGTCGAACTCTAGATAAATTTGTATCGTTGAAAAATGCCAAGCGGTTGTTGTCTGTTAATCCAACAAATTTTGCTGTCGCTGGGTTTGGCCCGGCCGATAGCGTTAACCGATAGTTGGTTTGTCCTGCTTTTGCTATTACTTTCACAAAATAATTCCCTCTTGCTAAAACGGTGTCAATGAATTCGGATTGCGAGCCTGAATTCCTAGAAGCGGCAATGCGATTGCGATCGCCGTCAAATAGAATCAAATCTACGTTGCGACGAAGTCCCTGTACCACCGTTTGCACTTGTGTGCGATCAGGCACGCTAAAAGTTATGAAATCTCCGCGATCTCTTCGACCCACTGAGTCACGAATCACTTCCATCTCTTCGAGCACGCCAAGCTTTCGCGCTCTACTGAACGTGTTGTCGTTTGAAGCCATGATTCAGTTTTGTAACTCAATACAGCCTAAATACGGTCTCGCGACAGAAATGGATGCCTTCCACCATAAAAAACGAAGGGAAGGAATGTTTTACATCCGCGACCCTTCGTTCGACTCTCTGCAATGGTAAAGAA
Source organism: Thermocoleostomius sinensis A174 (assembly GCF_026802175.1). Taxonomy (NCBI): domain Bacteria; kingdom Bacillati; phylum Cyanobacteriota; class Cyanophyceae; order Oculatellales; family Oculatellaceae; genus Thermocoleostomius; species Thermocoleostomius sinensis. Next base: position 3,075,159 of record NZ_CP113797.1, read on the forward strand.
TGGCTCAGTAATAGCCAGTTTTCTATTTATCGAGGATTAAATGGCAGCCAGTGCTCCCGCTCCTGCTGCGGCCGCCGCCGACACCAAAGCTGTCAAAAATAACCACCAAGCCGCCGTAGCAGCCGCTTTGCGAGTTTCTTCAACTTGACGCTGAGCCTGGTATTTAACTTCCTCTAGCCGTTGTTGAGCTTCAGTTTGAATTCGTTCGGCTCGCTGCAAAACGCTGTTTCGGGCAGATTCCACTTGGTCAATCAAACGGTTTGCATCGGCTTCAGAAATGTCTTTGCGCGAACTCAGCAGCGCCACCAATGTTCCTCGATCGAACTCACTGAGCCGCTGCCGTAGGGCTTCAAACCCAGCTTGCGGATCGTCAAATAAGGTGCGAATATCCTGACGAATGCCTTCATAATTCAGTTCAGGACGGTTTAGGGAATTGAGGTAATCCCGAATTCTGGCAAAGATGCGATCGATGACACTTTGAATTCGGTATTGAATTTGTCGCATTTGATCCAATACCTGATCGCGAACTGATTCAATTTGCATCACTACGCGATTTGCTTCTTCAGGTGTCATATCAGGACGTTGTGCCAACAGCGCCACCAATGTTGATCGATCAAACCGCGAGAGGCGATCGCTGAGGCTTTGTAGCCCTAATTGCGGTGACTGCAACAGCAATGAAAAGTCGCGCTTAATGCCTTCGGGATTGAGTTCCTCTTTGTCAGTGTTACGCAAGTAGTCCTCAATACTGGCTTCAAAGTCCATTACCTGCTGTTGGGCCCGCAGCGCTAACCGTCTCGGAGATTTGATAATGCGGTTAATGCCCTCTTGCAATTGATCAATCGTATGATTGACTTGAGCTTCACTCATGCCTTCTCGCTGTCCCAACAGTCGCACCAAGGTTTGGCGATCGATTTGCGACAGGCGGCGACGCAATGCTAACGTTCCTTCTTTAGGATCTTCAAGCAACGTAGTTAGATCGCGTTGAATTCCCTCTGGATTCAATTCCTCCAGATTGGTACGTCGCAGATAATCAGCAATAGAATTCAAGGTTTGATCGTATTGCGCTTTAACCTGTTCTGTCAGCACACGAGGCGAGCTTAACAGTGATCTCCAATTGGTTTCAATTTGATCCACAATTTGGTAAGCTTCTGCTTCGCTAATGTCTTCGCGCTGACGAAGCAACTGCACAAGCGTATCGCGATCGACATGAGCGGCTCGATTGCGCAAAGACGATAACCCAAGTTGAGGATCTGAAATCAATAATTGCAGATCGCGCTTGATACCTTCGGGATTTAGTTCTGCCTTGCCTGTGTTTCGTAGATAATCTTCTAACTTTTGCTGCGCCAGGCTCAACTGCTGCTTCGCTTGTTCATCAAAGGATTGAGACTCCCATAGAACGCGATCGCGGGTTGCCTCGAGGTAATTAAGAATAGTTTCAGTTTCCTCGGGGGTGAGGTCTGCCCGTTGCCACAATATTTGCCGTAATGTGTCTCGATCATAAGAGGACAAGCGTAACCGCAGCGTTTCATATTCAGCTTCTTCGTCTTGCAACAGCGCTTTAAAGGCGGGTAGGATGCCATCTTCATCCCCATGCAATTGGTCTCTAGGAGTCAGCGTTAGGTAGGTTCCCACCCGTTGTCGCAGATCCAATGCAATTTCTCGCTCTTTAGCCAACCGGGCAGCTGCAATCACCTCTAGCCGAACAGCGTTTAGAGTATCCGCTAGTTGCTGAATCTTGTCTTGGGTGAAGACACCTCGTGAAGATAACCGCTCCACAAAGTAGTTGCGATCGAGTTGTGATAGTTGATCCGCCACGGCTGCTGGGTCAGCATCCGGATCATATAAAACATCTCGGAACTCCTTGGCAACTCGCTCTGGTGTCATCTGCCAAGAGTAAGCATTCATCAAGTAGTGCTCGACGTCTGTCCGAATGGGACTGTATTGTGACTCAGTTGCTCCCTGCACTTGATCGAGCAACTTGTCTCGCTGCTCACTGAGCCGTTCCGGGGCTGCTTGCAGGCGATTCAGAATCTTCTGAAGATCCAAATCGGACAAATCTGTGCGACCCACCAGTAAACCAATCAGCGTATTCATGCCAAACTGAAGCGTTTGTTGCATGATGCCTTGTCCGCTCGATGGCAACGCAGCCATTCCACGACCAGTATCAGTTTGAGTTGCTCTACCTTGCTCGCGTTCTGCCAGTAAGCGATCGATCTTGGCGTTCAGTTCCTCAACCTTTAACTGTCCAGATTGGGTTGAGCGTAGATAATCTACCAATTCTGCTGTGCTGTCAGGCCTGCGGCGCTGCCCCAATGCTTGTCGCCATGCCCCTTCCAATAAATCGGCTAAACGATTGACTTCCTCACGCGAGAAATCCGTCCGTTTGCTAATCAAATCTAGGAACGTTTGGCGATCGATATGGCGTAAACGATCGTCCTCAGCTAATGTTTGAATGTCGGGATCATTGAGCAAATCTACCAGATCTTGACGGATGCGATGAAAATCGAAACCAGGCAGTTGTAATCGCTGAAAGTAATCTTCGATCGATCGGCGAATACTAGCTGGATCAATCCCTGCTCCCAACTCATTCCGTACCGCAGAGGCCACGGCTTCGGCTGTCGATACCGCTTGTCGCTTAGCAGCTTGACTACCAATCACCGCAGTCGCCGTACCTAAAATAGACTGAAACCCAGAAGTGGCAGCATTTACCACCGAGCCAATTAAAGAACTAACCGTGGTTGAACTAAACCAAACAAGCAGTGAGAAATAGGCTGCCCATATGACTAGCCCAATGATAGCCCCCAGATTTCCACTTGTCACCAAACTGAGTTGCACGGCTAAAAAGCAAGCCGCAAACAAAGCCAGTGTCACAGTAATCAGCGTCCAAATACCCACTGCAAAGCTGATCTTACGAACAGAAATGCCACCACCATCATTATCTTGAGAAGACGAATTGGAACTACGACCCAAGATAGAAATGCCAGCCGCAACAGACAAATTAGTGAACACAAGCTGAAATGCAAATGCTAACAGTAGACCTGACAGCAGTGCAATGAAGAATTGAGGTCCCGAGATCAGTATGGAGGCTGCCTCTGGCGGTGCAGTTCTGGGAATTGGCTCCTGAATTACAGGAGCTTGAGCTATCTGAAACATCGATATAGATAGCCCTTTAAAGATTGTCGTGATTTCCACCATATTCTCTCCTGACTATAAACCAGCTTCTGCTAGCAGCAAGGCGTCATAACCCAACTGTGCTAGACGAGGAAATTTACTCGCGCATCTACGATATACATACCCCTGTAGTTTAAAATCCCCGTCTGAACCGAAATTTGCGTCTCTCTGAGGACAGAACTCTGTGGCTTCAGATCGTTTGAATTAGAGGCAGTTGCGTGAAACTAGGCAACTTGCAATAGGAATGCACAGTATCAAAGACAATGCTAAAAATGCGTTGAAAATCACATGGACGAAGTTCAGTTCTTCCTCGGGATAGAAAAAAGATTTATCCGTCAATGCCATGATAAAAGCATGAATACAGTAGAACGTTTGGCAACGCTTAATCGCATTCGCAGGTTCACTCGGTTAATGGATACGGCCTTTCGAGTCCCCGTACTTGGTATCCGGTTTGGATTAGATCCCATTATCGGATTGATTCCCGGAGCCGGGGATTTGGTGAGCACCATATTCTCTGTTTATTTGATTGTGTTGGCAGCCCGGTTTCAGCTTCCAGCCAAGGCGCTGCGATCGATGATTTTTAACGTTGCTATAGAGAGCACAGTTGGCACGGTTCCTCTACTGGGGGATTTGTTTGATGCGCTATACAAAGCGAATTTGCGCAATCTATCCATTCTAGAGCAACATTTGCAAGCTACAGAGCCAGACCTCGAGCAGCTTGATCCTTTGAATTTATCTAGTGTGAATACGCTGATGCAGCCAGAAGGGACGATTGCTTCTGCTGAAGTGATTGAAGCGAATCAACCAACAGCTTGATGGATTGATGGTGAAGGAAGGTGAAGCCGAGCCGCTTGAGGTAATTTGTAGGACAAGTAATTGTACTGCGTGGCTGAGGTATTAGTGAAACGCGGATGCAGCAGGAACTTCCGCTGAGTCTAAATCTGTGAACATAAAACGATACTTTTCGTTACACAGGAAGAGATATAAATCGGGGGAAATTCACTACACTTAGAAGGCATTGCAAGAAAGGACGCTATATGTGGAGTAGCAGCAGTTGTCCGACTGTGCCCTTTCTATGTAGAGTGTCGGTTTCTCTATTTTTGTACGCCCCAATATTTCACCTGTGGATCGTGGAGATATCAGCACGATGCAAATGCCCCTTTCTCTGAAATTAAAAAACTCTCGATCGTGGTTTGGTTCGCGCCATGGTCGCTGGGGTCGTCGCCGTACTTTTGGTCTAGCCCTGGTTGGTTGTTTGACAACTGGCTTGACTGTTTGGAGCATAACTAAACTTTTCAGTTGGCTAGCCATCCTCTGGGTGTTGGTTCTAGCCAACCGCGATCAGTGGGGGCATATTCTAGCTGAACTCACTATTCCAATTCTGGAGATTACAACTGCTGTTAGCCTTGTCCTATTGGTAATTTGGTCGATTCAAGTTAGACGTGCCGAACAGTTAAGCAACGAATATGCACAGGCGATTGAACAATTGCACGACTGCAAACTAGAGAATCGGTTGGAAGGTGTTCATGCGCTGGGCAGAATTGCCAAGGTGAGGCAAAAAGAACACATCACTGTAACGCGTACCCTGGCAGCATTTGTTCAGTCCCGATCGCCCCTGTCCAGGGAGGTCATGCTGCCTACCCTGCCATCAGAAATGCAGATACTCGCAACAGATATTCAATGTGCTTTAGCAATTATTGGTCAAGTTTATCCACTGCGAGTGAATTCAATGCTGTGGCAACGATGGCAGCTACCGGTATCTTCCGTTTTCTTAGCTTTCTGGCAGTGTTGTGCTTCGTCTAATCAGGCGCGCATTAACTTAGGACTCACGAATCTCTGTAAACTGCGCTTACACAATGCCCATCTCCAAAGCGCAGATCTTTACAAGGTTAGCTTACAAGCCGCGAATCTTTATCGAGCTAATCTTCAACAAGCAAATCTACAAGCGGCGAATCTGCGGCAAGCGAACCTATACCGAGCTAACTTACGAGAGGCAGCGCTACAAGCGGCTCAATTGCAGCAGGCATTTCTGCCTGAAGCCAACTTACAACAGGCTAATCTCTACCGTGCCAATTTGCAACAGGCTGAGTTGCAACGTGCCAATTTACAGCAGGCTGGATTGCAAGATGTCAATTTGCAAGACGCGAATCTTCAGGGGGCAAATTTGCATGGAGCTTTTTTGCCTGATGTCAATTTGCAAGACGCGAATCTTCAGGGGGCAAATTTGCATGGAGCTTTTTTGCATGGAGCTTTTTTGCATGGAGCGACTTTTCACGCTGCTAATTTACACCATGCTAATTTGCACAAGGCGATCGGTTTAACAGACCAACAGTTACAGCAAATGAAGCTATGTCAGACCGTCCTACCTGATGGAACGATTAGCGATCGCGATTGTCTCTTTGTGGTTAAGACAGACTTGAGTTGATTGAGATAACTCTTTGGTCAGTTACAGCGATCGTTGTTGGCGGGCCGCATAGCTCCTAATAACGATTGCACCAAGACACAGCGTTTAGTAGTGGTTGGAGCATTAGTCGCAAAAACGGTAATTTTAATGGGTCGATCGTCGGGATCTGGATTGTTCATCAAATTGGCTACACTACCATCAGCATCAAAGGCAATACAATTTGTATTATTGCAGTGACGATTTGGATCAATAGCGTTATTCTGAATGGCTTGCATTCCTAGCACGCCTGGGCGAATATCATTACCTTCTCCCAAAACAATCGTGGTTTCAGGTGAGTTTTCTGTATTGTCTGTATTGTCATTTCCGATACGGCGAGTAGTAATTTGAGGTGGGTTGGCGGTGGTGTCAAATTTCACAATCCAGACTTGGCGCGATCGAGTGGCTTCGGCTTGGGTTTGCCGCAGGATTTGCAGAATTTGATCTCTGGCTATGTTAGCTCGCCGACTGTTGGCAAAGGCAAACCATCCAGGGGCAGCCATCGCTGCTAGTACACCCACAATAACAATCACAGTAATGAGTTCAACCATCGTAAACCCAGCATTAGTAATAGGTGAGGATTGTTTTTGGAATTGTTTTTGGAACATTTTTATGAGAATTTTTACTTTTTTTAGCTTCAAGTCATACTATGAAATTGATTAATCAATAACTATAAAGATGCAACTACAGGCTTCGATTGAGAATGCCTCTTGTCAGAATTCGGGTTTCTAAAGCGGGTAATTTATCAGCACTACGAGCACCGATCGTGCGGTCATACCCTGGGCGTCCAGATACGCTGCCCTGAAGAAACAAAATTACTTCTTGATTGTCACCTAAACTTAACCCTGGAATGCCTGCTTCGGTAACTCTAGGACGCACGCAGGCATAGAAAGTACGGGCATTCTTTAAGGTACGAGGTGCTGCTTCAATCGCGGTGTTAGACGGAGAGAGAACAAAATTGTCTGGACAGCTTGCTGTTTGAGAGGTGCTTTGATGCCCGACAAAATCCACGAGTGGAGCGGTTGCGCCTCTAGCATCTGGGCGACCTGTCTCCCTGCCATTTCGGTATCGGTAGGTGGTAGCTAAAGTGTCGTCTTGTAAATTTCTGCGGGTGGCATCGGTTATATCTTTATCAAACGGCCAAACATTAAAGTTACTAAACGCTGCTGGATTGACATAGCCTTTGCTGACTTCAGGAGTGGAATTGCCGCTGCTGCTCTTAAACTCAGTGAGGGCATAGCGAACGATGCGGGCTTCCCCAGACCAAATGTTATTATCGTTCGCTATGCTCAATGAGTAAACTACAAGCGCATAGGAAGAGGCAGTTTCGCAATTAATTCCGGTTATGGCAGTTGAAGTCCCTGTTGCATTCATGTTCGCTTGACAATAACGTCGCACAATCTCTGGAAAGGGTTGATGTTTCCAAAAGGCAATGACGGGTACGCTGTTGGTGGTAAGGGAGGCAGGTAAATGCCCTCCATTGGTCAGGGTTCTAAGCTGTTCGCCTGTGTAAACATAAACGGCTTCACGTAGTTCGCTACTAATATAGTCCAAGGCCATTTGCATTTCTCGTTGGGTTTCCGATCGGGACGATTCCCGTTGATCGGTATCCATTAACTGCACCACAATGAACATCAACCCGGCAATGATGCTGCCTCCGATCGCGGTTACAACCAGCACTTCCAGTAATGTAAATCCCTGAGTTGATTGACGACGAGGTTTGCGGAAGAACTGAAATAGGACTCTAAATGTGAATGAACCGGAGATACGAGATAACCAATTACCAGATTGCTCAAGCTTAGATAAATAAGTGTTTTTCATTACTTTTTCACCCTGACGTAGGTTTAGAACGAATCCTGACAGCTTTCAATCTGGCTTCGTTGGGTTCTTTGATAGCCGCACAGAGTTGCATCTTGATCGCCCCAGCTAATGTTGGTATAGAGAACAGCCAACGGGCGCTTTAGCTGATTTCCTTGTCCGTTGGTTAACCCCAATGATGCCGCATCGGTCAGCAACCCCGTGAGGGTTCCACCTGGATTAACTAGGGCGCTGGTAGCACTACTACGACCTGCCAATAGGGAGTACACTCGCACTCCTAACTCAAAGGACGATGGGCGTTGTTGTCCAATTTGCTCGGCTTGACTCGTCGAACCAGTGGTACGAAACACTTGCATCATGAAATCTGCTTTGCAGTCAGCGTCAATATCCACCATCAACGCCGTTGTGGCGGACACTGGTGTTCCGTTATGGCGAGAACACCCACTGGTAAGGCTCGTCCGAATTTGGGATGAGGCTCTGTTAGGAGCACCCGCGTCCTGAAGCCGACCACCGGGCGGGTTAATTACAGCAGGCAAGTTTCCTGGTGTGTGTTGCTGGAGTGCCACTAAATTACGAATCCGATCGACTTCCCCTTGAGCTAGTTGCAGGGCTTGTTCGGCGCGGCGTGTCTGTACACGGGTGGCGGTAGCAATAAACAGCGGAGGCAGCACCAGTCCGATCGTTAATCCCATCACAGCAACGGCCATCAAGCATTCTAGTAGCGTTAGTCCTTGTTCACCTGAGCCAGGAGGAAAGGTATTCGACATTCGGGACAAAAGAAGGCGCTGTGGCAAATTGCGGGTTTTACGTGACGGTTCAAACATGATCATGGCTCTTTTCAACAGATGCAGTCGGAATTAAGAGGTTGTTTGAAAAGAAACAAACGATTTGCAGTCGCCTTCTGTGGCAATAGATAGCAACGTGATACCAATTTAAGATTGAGAACGTGGCAGATTGGGTAAGGGCGATTCGCGAATCACCCTTACAAGTGGTTCGTTTGTCGCGAAGATTGTTTAAAGCGGTATGGGGATAATTCATGAATCAATAGGGGCATCGCGAAATGCCCCCTGATGCGTCTGCGGTTTAGCGACCAGTGCAGCTTGTGGCGGTCTGAGCGCACTGTCTCAATAGTTGAATGTAGGGATCGTTAGCAGGCGGTTCACTATAGAATTCGCTGCGGGTGGCATCCGGAGAGCGGAATCGTTTAGCAACTGGCCCTGGCTGTGCATACTTCAGCGCTACATCAAATCCCCACCGCCGGTTGGGTGCTCGGTAGTAGGCAATCCATTCATTGGCGGCATTGGAACCCGCCGTTGGAGCAGGTTGAGACGCTTCAATTTGCTCCTGGTCGTAGGGGGCTGTGGCGTAGGTGCTGAAGTTGAGTTGAACCATCGCTCCCGACAGGAAAAACTCTCGACCTTCCCAATTTTCGATAAAGCGCGGGAAGTTATGCAAACCTCCATAGGACTGCCCAACACGAGATGGCACGATACCGCTAATCATGATCATGTTCATTTGAATGCCAGAGGGTGTGCGCACCAGCGTTCGATCGGATGAGTTGTTGATATTCATATAGTCATCAGTGCTGCCATCATAAGGACGAACCTGTTTATTCTCTGTAATGACTAAGGGTACGCCATTTGTAGAGAAGACAATCGGAGAAGTACCTCTAAAGAAAGGCAGGGGGTTGCCAAGCATTGCTCGCCAATAGGAATCGACTAAGTTCGATCGAATCCATCTGACGCCGTTTCTTCCAGGAACTAATCGGGTTGGGCGGTTCATGTTCATGTAGGACGTGGACTTATCGTTTGCGCCTTCTGCCGGACAGCCATAGCGATTCTGTAAGTCAGCCTGCCTGAGTTGGTTGCTTAAAGAAGCCGCACCCGCACTAATCAAAGCATCTTCAATGCTGCCATCGCAGAAATCGGGAGATAGCAACGTGACCGCATCGGCTAGGATTTCGGCAGGACGCCACTGATCTTTCGTTCGATCGGCAAAGTCGGTTTCTAGTGTTTTGCGATCGTAGAATTTGTGTAGTGTTACTCCACCGCTATTGCCTTGTTCTTCAAAGTTGGCGGTATTGAGTTTTTCTTTGAACTCTTCTAGTCCATCAGTACGCGCAAAACTGCTGACATTCGCTCCTCGATGCAGATTGAAGTGTCCTTGAATGTAAGCAGGGTTATCCGTAATGAAGGAAAGTCCACGTCCCTTTGAATTCGCTGCATGATTCATCGACGTTCCACGCCACAGGGCTGCACCATTACGTAAGCGGAAACCATGCGGACGCCGATCGGGATCGGGAAAGTAATCGACGGGCTTGGGGGTAATGCCGCGTGGGCTAAGCGGCGGATCGAAGGAAAACAAGGCTGGTTGGGCGCCAGTTTGCATTTGACAGCTTGGCTCGGATAGCAAAGCATCACCCGCGCTACAGGCTTCCCAGGTGTTACGATTCGGACGAACAATGTGCGCTTCTGAAACGGCGTCTTCCCGATAGGCGTAAATAATGCCACTTTCAGGCAGCCAATAGTCAGACCCTACAGGGCTAGTTCGCATCAGATCAAGATCAAGATCGAGAGCGCGAACACTCATCATTTCTCGCCCATTGTAGAAAGCAGAATCTTTGAAGGGAACTCGATAAAGTAGCCCTGCAACTGGAGTGGTGTCATTTGGGCTAACGTTTCTGGAGCAGGCAACTTTGTCTCCATTCCCATTAGCTGCACAGACTTTGATAAGATTATAAATTTTTTCATTATCCGTTCGTCGCGTTGGAGTAATACCCTCACCAACACTGACCATTGGTAATGTCCAATTTCTTTCAAACCCCATACTTGAACCAGGAAGTATCAAAGGTTTCGCTGCAATGTTAGAAATTTCTGTAGCGCTTAACGCTCTGTAGGTAATGTTGGCATTAGCAGAGTTAAGATAGTTGTAGCTGCGATCGTTATTGTCCCTGTGATCGCGCACCATCGATCGAACATTTTCTTCTGCTTCACCTGGTAGCAAGGTTCGAGCAGGGGGATTGCTATTTCCTACATCTCCATGATCAAATAGTGGAAATAGAGAAAACAGGATAGGGTAACGAGGTCGATCGGAACATAGCCGCATTAAAGGTTCCTTCAACGCTGTAGCTCTGTAGGCAGACTGTTTGCCATCTGGAGTTGCATTTGCCAACGTCTCGTACCAGCCATAGCAGGCATCTGAGAACTTATTGCCATAGCTAGGTACATTCACGGTTCCCAAATTACCTACGAAAGTATAGCTACCCACAAACCCCCACTTTCGATCGCGCTCTACTTGCTCTTTAGTGATAATCAGCCGTGCTAAATTAATTTCTCTAGTCAATCTAGCTGCTGGACTGTTAGAGGTGTCCAAACTGCTACCACTAGATGAACTGCTCGCTAGAAGTGAATCACGCCAAAATTCCAAGAGTCGAAGATAAGTTTCTGGATTGCTGGAACCTTGAGAAGGCGTATCATCAATCCAAGTCATTGATTTCATTTCATCCTGTATCAGTTGTCGGACAGGTTCTGGAATTTCCTCAGCACCACCTCGGCGATATTTAGCTGGTACTGTCACCCTAGCCGCAGAAGGTTCACCAGAGTTACCGTTTTCAATATTGCTCGATCGAGTATCGTAAATCAAAGCATCGATAGCACGAATATGCCCCCGCAGCCCTTCAAAATAATCGTCCGTAAGAGGAGGATTACTAGGAAGTGCAGCATTAGAGGGAAGAGCTTTACCAAGAACATCGGTAAGAGCAGGAGCATTGTAGTCAAACTTGTTGAGGTAGTCGAGATTGTAGGCCAACATGCCTAACATGCAAGCAGCTGTATGGAGGGTGGTTCGATCAGCCGGGCTAAGTGTACCAGAATTTGCGTACAAACCAACAGAAGTGATGCCATCTGGTCTGTTTACGCTAGCTGTTTCCGAATCTTCATCCACTTCATCAGAAGAACTACCACTGACGGCTCGACCATCTAGAATGCTACGCAGCATAGAAAAATCACCCCACATGGACATAGCAGGGAAAGGATGCGGCACACCCCCTCGAGATAAACTACCCTGTTCTGCCTTGAAAGATGGAGCACCTCCCAACGGATCGCCAGTAAAGTATGCTAGGTTTCCCAAAGCTTTTTTCAACGTAGCATTCTGGTAAAACTCCCGCTCACTAAAATTACCTGGCATGGAATATTGCCAGCCATTTGTACCTTGCCCTCGAAAGAAGTCACTAATCACCCTTCCATCTTGGTTATAAGGGGCTGCGAAACCGTCTTTGATGCCAAACGCTAGGTTTTCAAACGTGGCGCTTTTTTCCAACGTTCCCATTGTGCCAGGGTGAACCGTGGTAGCTATACAGGCTGCCGGGAAGTTGCGGTTTTGAGCGCTATGATAAACAGCCGTAGCTTGCACCGCAGCAAGGTTATCCCAGAGTGATTTGCGCTGTCGAGCTTCATTACAGCGAGTACCTGTGCATCCTCCGGTCCACGGACGCAGAGGTTCGTTTTCCAGTTTAGCTACGTTCTCTCGATCGATCGCATCAGTGCTAGCAGGGCCACCCCAGCCTGCTGGATCGCCCAATTCCAACCGTTGTCCTACAATAATCCGAACGCCATCTTTGCGGGCTTGACGTTCCCAGTAACCATCCAACCCTTCTCGTAGATCAGTGAGTTTGCGGCTGCCTGTGATTGTTTCACCGATCTTATGTGGAATCAGTTCGCGGGTGTAGTCAAACCGGGGTTTAGGGCCATAGCGATCGTCAGCGCGGAAGGTGTCGTCTAAATACGGCGGCGACAACTTTAGGTTCAGCATTCGTTTACCAAGATTGCTTGTTTCCCAGCCATTGCGACGATTATTGCGAGGATCAGTGACAATTCGCCCCACCGAAACATCTTCGGTGTGCAATTTCAGCGGATCAAGGGCAAAAGCGACTGGCCCACTGGCATGATCGCTAACAGAATCAGTCGTAGGGCTTAGGGATTGATTGCGCGGATCGGGGGGCGCATTTTCTGTCTTGAAGATATCGAACGTAGACCCGCTAGAGAACCTGTTATCGCGAATGGTGCCTGCCACAAATTGTCCTTGAAAGTCAGGAATGGTACGATCGCTGCTATCTTTAATATCCGGTGTCGTCATTTGAGACGCATCTTTTTTATAAAGACACGAGAACTGAGAGCTAACCAAATACGACTTGAACCTATCAGCAACAAAGTAGTTGCCTTCGGTATGCATGGCTCCATTCCAGAAAAAATCTGGCCCTGGATAAATCTCTAGATCATTACGAAACCAGGCAGCCCAGCGAAATCCTTGATTGGCTTGTCGATCTTGCTGAAACTCTAACGTGGCAATGCTACTACCGGGTATAGCGTTACCTTCTGGGCCGTCGATCGGCAACACATAGGCATCGACCTGAAAGTTCTTCCGCACCAGCGTCGTATCAACTGGATCTTCAAACCAGCCAGTACCCTCAATCTCAGGAGCATTTCCAGTACCTCCAACATTGCGGACGCAAGCAGGATTTGTTTGAGTATTGCTGCTCAGCGGTGCATTACGCACCAGAAGCCGACGAGCACGTCTTTGTATCGTTGCATCAGTAGAGTCACGCAACGACAATTCTGTATCAGCGGCATTCCCTTCATCCGGTTTATCAAAAATGATGGAATAGACAATGCGGCTATCGTTGACCCCATCTCCATCGCGATCGGTTTCATATTTCCAGGCATTGTCTTTTTTGCCGTCTCCATTGATGTCAATCCGAACTTCACTTTTTTCTGGATCTTCATCGACAAAGGTATAGGGATCAACCGCGTCATTATCAAACGGATAGTGTGGCACACCATTAGTTCCATCATTGAGCATCATGCCCAAAAGGGTATTTTCATTGGGAACTCCTGCAAATCGCCGATCGCGGTTAGAGTTAAACAAAAACTCAAGCTTAGACTTGGCCCGCTCAATCGCAGGCGTAGCAGCGTTGTAAATTACCCGCTGCTGTCGCTCAATGGTGGCTTGCTGCGATCGGGTATACGTGCGGTAGCTGATGGCTCCCACCGTTAATGTCACCACTAGCAGTAGTAAAACCGTGGTTGGCAAAACGAAACCAGCTTTCGACGCAAACGGGTTGCTGCCTAAGATAATTAAACCGCGCAGAAGCCAGCGAATGATTCCCTTGGTTGCGGTATGAGCCATGTCGCACATTTGCCTAAAAAAGAGGTAGATGGCTCGGGTAATCTTCGGGGTTGACATAGCTGCCTTCCTGATTAAACAGAATATCGAGAAGAACGAACAAAGACGACAAAACAATGGGCACAGGCTGAATGAACCTGTGTTGCCGACGGTATTGATCAAACAAAAGAGATACTAATGTGCGATGGGCAATCTCAAATTAGGCTGAGGAACTACAGGATATAAATGAAACAGTGCCTATCTGATGCAACTTATACTGCCCGTTTAAAGTAAAAAAACGATCACCTGAAATCACCGCAGATTAGCGACGTTGAGTGATCGTTTGAGAAAAAATGAGCTGAGGAAATTACGTAGCGCTTATATTTTTTTACACAAGCAGTAATAGTGAAGTTGAACCAGTTCGGCTTTAGTGTTGAGAGAGTGTTAAGAGCAGGGATGAGTCGCACTCTCTAGATAAACGCCAATCTGAGCTGGCGATTGCTATACCCTTCAGTGAGGCGGGCATAGCCTACCCCACAGAAGGTTCGATCGAACCACTTGAGCGTATTGTAAGGTTGATCAAAACGGTGTCTAGTACTTGCTGAGGTCGATACCCGCTTCTTTTGCCATGGCTGCCAGACCCTTGCGCTCCAGCGTTTTGATAGCTTTAGTAGAAAGCCGCAACCGTACCCAACGCTTACCTTGGGGCCACCAAATTCGCTTTTCTTGCAAGTTGGCTTCCTGAAGCTTCTTGGTACGACGGTGAGAGTGGGAGATGGCGTAGGCATTGTTGGCGGTTTTACCCGTTAAATCACATTTGCGAGACATAGCAGTTTGGGAGTGGATGGACACGATCCACCATTATAGAGCGTTATGAGTTAAGTTAAGAGACATTCACGAGAATGCCATGATCGGCACACATTCAACTAGCACATTCAACTAAAAACGAGCAGTATGGTTCAATCCGAAGAGTCGCTTGGAACTGCGCTTTTAAGGGAACCAGGCAAGCTCTGCGAATTGGCACTAGCCAGACTATTATTTTGCAAATCAGGATTTAGCGTTCTAACTTGACGCATCAGGTTAGCCATTTCGATCGCATTCATGGCATAGTCCCAGCCCTTATTGCTTTTTATCCCAGCTCGCTCTAACGCTTGTTGCATGGTATCGGTTGTTAGAATGCCAAAAACCACAGGAACGCCCGTTTGGAAACTTGCGGCGGCAATTCCTTTAGACACCTCTGCGGCAACATAGTCAAAGTGTGGCGTAGAGCCTCGAATGACTGCTCCTAGGCAAATGATGGCATCATAACGGTGTGTGAGCGCCAGTTGACGAGCCACCAACGGAACCTCAAAACTACCAGGAACCCAAGCATAATCGACTTGTGTTCCGTGTGGGTCTGGATCGATTCCGTGACGCTTTAAGCAGTCTTGACAACCCTCTAACAATTTGCCGGTTACAAGGTCATTAAATCGACCAATGACAATCGCAAATCGCAGAGGTTCAGTATGAGTGAATGTGCCCTCAAAAATGGCCATATTCTCGAATAGAATTTTCGCTAAAGGTCTAGCCTCAGACAAAACGCCTCAGGCTCTACCTTTAGCCTAAACCACAAAGTAGTTGAGTCCGCCAACCAACAGCACTAGCAGTACCCAAAGCCCTGATCCTAAAAAGAGTAAACGCTTGTTTTGATCCCAATTTTGAGGGCTAGCATAAGCAACTGGAACCGCGACCACCATTACAAACGATAGAATAACCAAAGCTGCTAAAGCAATTTGGAACAAAATCGACATTTTTATCCTCCCAATACAGCGCGAGTGATGACAACAGAATTTTGAGTCTGCTGTTCGATCGCCTCTCAGTAGTAAGCTATCAGAAATTGACACCCAATTGGAGCAGGATAAGGGATAAAGGATGAAGGATAAAAATATTTCTTTAGACTTTAGCCTTTCATCATGGATCTGATTCTCTGCCACACAACAGCAGATTTTGACACGCTTGGAGCGGCCGTGGGATTAACACAGTTGTATCCGAGTGCCAGGATTGTGTTGACAGGGGGCTGTCACCCTACGGTACGTAATTTTTTGGCATTGCACCGGGATGAATATGCTTTGATTGAACGGCGATCGGTCAACCCAGAAGCAATTCGTCACCTGATTGTGGTAGATACTCAGTGGCGCGATCGCATCGGCAAGGCGGCTGAATGGCTAGATCTACCGAACGTTGAGGTGACAGTCTACGATCATCACATTCATGCCCAAGGGGATATTGAGGGCACCCATCGGCACATTGAACCCGTTGGGGCTGTAACAACTCTAGTGGTAGAAGCCTTACGAGAATTGGATGATTGTGACGCTGGGACTCCTAGCTTAACGCCAGCGGAAGCCACGGTGATGGCGTTGGGAATTCACGTGGATACAGGATCGTTAACCTATGACCATGCCACCGTGCGAGATGCGGCTGCTTTGACCTGGTTAATGGAACAAGGAGCAAATTTGCGGGTTTTGGGGGAATATGTAGAGCCGGGGTTATCGGCCCAAATGCAAGATTTGCTAAGTGTAGCTCTGGAGAATTTAACGACTGAAACGGTAGAAGGCTACACCTTGGCGTGGGTGCTATTGCCGATTGAGGAATATATTCCCGGTTTATCTAGTTTGGCATCGCGGTTGATCAGCTTAACCGAAGCTGATGTGTTGCTGCTAGGAGCCTACGACAGCGTGGGAGACGAAGAGCAGCGGTTAGTCATCATTGGTCGATCGCGTGGCAGTGCTGGCTCTAGATCGACAACGTGGATCAACCTTGGTGAACTATTTCAACCATTGGGTGGCGGTGGGCATCCTCGGGCAGCATCTCTGACCTTGCGCAGTGCTGATCCAGACGCCGTGATGGCAGATCTATTGGCGCAGTTGCGATCGCAAATTCCTCGACCGCCCATTGCCAGAGAGTTAATGTCCTCCCCCGTGCGCACGATCCTGCCAGACACAACGATTCGAGAAGCCCAACGCATTCTTTTGCGCTATGGCCACTCTGGTTTGTCGGTAGTAGATGCTAATGGTCACTTAGTGGGTATTATCTCGCGCCGAGATCTGGATATTGCCTTACATCACGGATTTGATCATGCCCGCGTCAAAGGCTACATGACGACTAACCTCAAGACCATCACACCCGACACCACGTTGCCTGAGATCGAGTCCTTGATGGTGACCTATGATATCGGTCGGTTGCCCGTCCTCGAAGACGAGCAATTAATTGGGATTGTCACTCGCACAGATGTGTTGCGGCAATTACATCAAGAGCGGGCAGTGGAACAACAGAGAATAGGCAGAAGGCAACCAGCAGAGCTGAATGGTTCGATGCCTGATGTCCCATCTTTTCGTGATTTTTGCCTACTGCCTAGAGTTGTTCGAGAATTACTGCACGATCGTTTGTCACCTGCCTTGTGGAACTTGTTGATGGCGATCGCCAAACAAGCTGAAGTCCGAGGTTGGCAGCTTTACTTGGTGGGAGGGGCCGTGCGCGATTTACTGCTGTCTGGCACAAACAACAGTAAACAAGCCCAATCTTCTCTGCCGGATATTGATTTAGTGGTGGATGGCTTTCATCAGACGGCAGATCAGGCGGCTGGGGTGGAACTGGCCCGATCGTTACAGCAGACGTATCCTGATGCTCGATTGCAGGTACATGGGCGGTTTCAAACGGCGGCTCTCACTTGGCACAATCACCCAGAGTTTGATTCATTGTGGGTAGACATTGCCACGGCTCGTACAGAATTCTATCCCTATCCAGCAGCCAATCCCGAAGTAGAAGCCAGTTCCATTCGTCAAGATTTGTATCGGCGCGATTTCACAATTAATGCGCTAGCGATTCGGCTGACACCCCCACGAGTCGGAGAAATGCTAGATTTCTTCGGCGGGCTATTAGATCTGAAAGCTAAACAGATTCGGGTGCTGCACGCCAATAGCTTTATTGAAGATCCAACTCGAATTTTTCGGGCGGTGCGCTTTGCTGTGCGGCTTGGGTTTGCCATTGATCCTCAAACCGAAGGTTATATTCACCATGCCATCGCTAGTGGGGTATACCATCGCATTCAACTGGAGATGGAAAAGACACCAGCCCTACAAACTCGTCTGAAGCAGGAACTGAAGTACATTCTAGAGGCTCCCTATTGGAAATCAGCGGTGCGCTTACTGTCTGACTTAGGAGCCATGTGCTGCATTCATTCCAATCTGCACCTGGATGATCGCCTATGGTGGCAATTGCGGCTGGTCGATCGCTGGCTACGAAGATTTGATACCAATCACACCCTAGAACAGTGGTTAGTATTGCTGGAAGTATTGCTAGCGCAATTAGCAACGCCCGATCGCGTCAAAGTAGCCGAAAATTTGCAACTACCTGCTGATAGCATCGAGCGATTGCGCTCCTTGGATCAGATTCAAGCCAACCTCATGGCGAATCTGCCTGCTTGCTTCCGTCCTAGCCAAATTTATCAACACCTCCATCCATACAATCTACCCACCCTAACGTTGCTGGCCGTCCTGATGCCTCGTCATACCCGTCGGCAAATTTGGCACTATTTAACTCACTTGACAACCGTTAAACCTCCGATCGACGGCAATGACTTGAAAGCGATGGGCTATAAACCCGGTAAGCAGTATAAACCAATGCTAGAGGCCCTGCTGAACGCCACACTGGATGGAGAAATTCACGATCGATCGCAGGCAGAAGCGTTTCTACAGGCAACCTTTCCCTCACCCTAGCTATGAAATCACCCTCACGAATCATTCCATCGACGGCACAAAGAACAGATGATTTCAGTCAAACTCTTTCAGTCAAACTAAGTGTAGCGGGTTGAGATTGCCCATTGAGAAATATGATTTCTTCATAAATTTGTGGCGTAACCTCAGCGATTCCCCTACTGCTTAACAACCGTAGTTACGATAGGTAAGGTTACACTAGTTTTATAGGTGGCTATCAGATCAGTTCGATTTTGATGTTGATCTCGATGGCTAAGCTAAGGGTTGGATACCGACAGTAGGTTAGGCAAGAGTTTAACTACTGTGTCTGTATCCAGACATCTAAGTGAATCAAAGACTGGCTATAGCGGACGGCAAAGGGCAACGACGTATGAAGCAGGTTGAAAACAACGCGCCAACTCGCTCTCTGGCTTTGAGAGGCAAATCCTCTGAGAGAGGTCAGAAGTCGCACAATAGACTAAGAGGCTCTCTGGTAACTGGAACAGTAACAGCGCTGTGGCTGATGTTACAAGCTGCGATCGCCAGCCCTCCCAGTTTGGCTCAGCAGAATAATAACGAAGCACAGAACCAGACGAGTTACAGCGAATTATTACAAGACATAGAAGCTGGACGGGTTAGCCGAATTGAAATTGACCCAGTACGGGGTCTGGCGGAAGTCCATCTGAAAGGGCAGCCTGAAAACGCGGCGCGTGAGGTAGTCCTGTTTGCAGACGAAAACCCAGAGCTATTTGAAGCCGCTCGTCGCAATAATGTCGATTACGATGTTCAACCGTCCGCTGATAGCAGTGCCATTGCTGGCTTGATTTTTCACGGCATGTTGGCATTTATTGCCATTATGATTCTCTTGATGTTTTTGCGTCGCACCAGCAATGCGTCCGGTCAAGCGATGAACTTTGGTAAGTCTAAGGCCCGCTTCCAAATGGAGGCCAAAACTGGCGTTCTATTTGACGATGTCGCTGGCATTGAAGAAGCCAAAGAAGAACTGCAAGAAGTGGTCACCTTCTTGAAAAAACCAGAGCGCTTTACCGCCGTGGGAGCCAAAATTCCTAAGGGTGTTCTCCTAGTTGGACCACCGGGAACGGGCAAAACATTGCTCGCCAAGGCGATCGCCGGGGAAGCAGGAGTGCCCTTCTTCAGCATTTCTGGCTCTGAGTTTGTGGAGATGTTTGTGGGAGTGGGAGCTTCTCGTGTCCGCGATTTATTCAAGAAGGCGAAGGAGAACGCCCCCTGCATTGTGTTTATTGATGAAATTGACGCCGTGGGTCGGCAGCGTGGCACAGGAATCGGCGGTGGCAATGACGAGCGTGAACAAACCCTCAACCAGTTGCTGACCGAGATGGACGGGTTCGAGGGCAACACGGGCGTCATCATCATTGCTGCTACCAACCGTCCCGATGTATTAGACCAAGCCCTGTTGCGTCCAGGTCGCTTCGATCGCCAAGTTACAGTTGATTTGCCCAGCTATAAGGGCAGATTGGGCATTCTAGAAGTCCATGCTCGCAATAAGCGCCTTGATCCCAACGTGTCTCTAGAAGCGATCGCTCGACGGACGCCGGGTTTCTCTGGAGCCGAGTTAGCTAACATGTTGAACGAGGCTGCAATTTTGACAGCCCGCCGCCGTAAAGACTCCATCACCATCCTAGAAGTGGACGATGCGATTGATCGAGTGACAACGGGTATGACGCTGGCTCCTCTAATGGACAGCAAAAAGAAGCGTCTGATTGCCTATCACGAGGTGGGTCATGCTCTACTTATGACCTTGTTGAAGAACTCTGATCCCCTGAATAAAGTCACGATCATTCCACGATCGGGCGGTATTGGCGGTTTTGCTCAACAGACCTTTAACGAAGAGATGATTGACAGCGGACTCTATACGCGAGCCTGGCTGTTGGATCGAATCACGATCGCGTTGGGGGGGCGAGCCGCCGAAGAGGAAATTTTTGGCGATTCTGAGGTTACCGTTGGTGCTAGCAATGACATTCAGGTAGTCGCCAACTTGGCACGAGAAATGGTGACGCGCTATGGCATGTCAGATCTGGGCCCCTATGCTTTGGAAAGTGGCAATAGCGAGGTTTTCCTGGGTCGAGATCTCATGTCTCGTAACGAATACTCAGAGGAAATTGCCACCAAAGTCGATCAACAAGTGCGAACGATCGCCATGCACTGCTATTCCGAAGCCCGCCGTATTATCCGTGAGCATCGAGAACTAATCGACAAACTCGTTGATCTGTTGCTGGAACAAGAAACAATCGAAGGGGAACAGTTCCGTCAGATTGTGGCTAAGCACACGCCGCTACCTGAAAAGCAATTAGCAACGCAAAGCAACTAAGCAAGAAGGATAAACAGGAAGGATAAAGGATGAAGGCTTAGACGCTCTCTTTTCCCTAAACATTAGCCTTCCTAATCCTCAAGATTTATTCGTTGGTGGCGTGCGCTCGGGCGAGTTGTTCATAGCGTTTAGCATGTTCAATCAATTCGCTAGCTTCTGCCTCGGAGACTAGACGAACTGTTTTGGCAGGAATGCCCATTACCAGCGTTCGATCGGGAACATCTTTAGTGACAACCGAACCAGCCCCCACAATGCAACCGCTGCCGACGCGCACCCCGTTGAGGACGATGGCTCCGATGCCAACTAAGCTACCTTCTCCAATCTGAGCACCGTGAATCACGGCGCGATGTCCGATCGTGACGTAATCCTCCAAAATCGTTGGCATTCCCGGATCACCATGCAGAATGGCTCCATCTTGAACATTAGTCGATCGACCAATGCTAATGCGTTCCACATCTGCCCGTATGACTGCCCCATACCAAACGCTCGCTCCTGCCTTGATTTCTACCCGTCCCATCACGTCGGCTGTGGGTGCGACAAAGGCGGCTAACGAGAGATCTGGAGGCTGACAAGACGGGGCTTGCCAAGACGAAACTGCCGACAAATCTTGAGAATTGCTCATAAGATCTTCCGTGTAAACAAACAATACCTGTAGAATTCCCCTGAGGAGCAAGTTTCCCCAGTTATAATAGAGCCACCGGATTTGGCACAAGTTGCCTGTACGGATAGCAGTTGCAAGATGAACCCAGCTTTACAGTATCCAATCTTTGGTCCAGAGATTCAGTGTCCCCATTGTCGCCAGATGATCCCGGCGCTGACCCTGACAGATACCTACCTGTGTCAACGCCATGGGGCATTTGAGGCAAATCCTAAGACAGGAGAACTAATTCATCTCCAGTCTGGGCGGCATTGGCGGCGGTGGAACAATGAGTGGTATCGCCAACATACTCACCCGGATGGGATTCGATTTGAAATTCACGAAGCTCTCGATCGCCTGTACACCCAAGGATATCGAGCCACCCGGGTGATTATTGCCAAACGCTACAAGGATTTAATCAGCACCTATCTGGAACGCAGCAGTCCTTGGCGTGGGCAGCCCGAATCTCCACGTCCGCGCTTGTATGGACTACCGGTCGAGTTTAGCCCCGATCCAGCAGAGGAACCCTGCTGGGAAGTCATCAATTTTGACTTAGAAAAAGAACCGGGTGCTCCAGTTCGTTATCCCTACTTTCGCCTATTTGAGTAGAAATTAACGCTGAACCTTCAGTCCTAATCCCCAACCTCTAACCCCCAATCCCTCTATGCACCATGCCTCCATTCGCACCGCTGACATCCATCGGGCGATCGCGTTCTATGAGCAACTTGGGTTTGAAATGTGTGAGCGCTTCACAGCAGGGATGACGCTAGCTTGTTGGATGAAGGGGCTAGGAGGCCGTATTGAACTGCTCCAGGTTCCTCAACCTCGTCCAGCCGCCGATGCATTTGGTGATGAGCACTACACGGGGTATTATCATTTGTCCTTTGACCTCACCGATATGATCGACGACCTATCGGACTGGTTAGCTAGCCTGAAAATCCAATTTGCTCAAGCGTCAGAAACGGGAAAGACTCAGCCACTCACGATTTTGCTGGAACCTACACAGCAGATTATTGGCGATCGAGTGTATGAAGTAGCGTTTGTTGCTGATGCTGATGGTCTGCCACTGGAATTTATTCGGATGATGGGAACTGTGAAAAATTTCTAGAATTGTATAACCGGAGAGAGGCGTTTCTCTCAAACATGGGCTAAGTTAGCAGTCTAAGGTGAAATCATTTTTAAACTCATTTGTTATGGAATCTGGTAGTCAATCGAGCGACCCGACCGATCACACGTCTCAAAAATTAGCGAGCTTCATTGGAACCCTCATTGCTTTATTAACCCTAGCGGCTCCGATTATTTCGATCGCTCACTTCCCCTCAACAAGGTACGATCAGATCCTCCAATCGCCCCAACAGTTATTGCCGCAGCCTAACGATCTAGACTGATCACTTAGTTTGCAAACCGTGAGCGAAGGTGCAAGATTTCATGTCATTGCATGAATATCCCTGCGCATTAGCTGCTTTGCCGTGGTTTTGGTTTTAATTCTGGTTTTAACTCGCTCTTCTAGATTCGCAACGGAAAAGCTGATAGGGAAAGCCGATGCGTTCAAATCGATCCGGGTCAACACGACACAAGGCCTTGCGTCGTGGTGTGGCCCGATCGTTAATTCTAAGCCGTTCTGGATAATCTTTTGTTCGCATTCCGGGTGACGCCACCACCCAAAGATTCAGCGGCAGCGGCAAAGGTTGTTCAAGGTCTGGAAAAGCTCGCCACACAGCGCCATATCCATCCGAGCGATCGAGAAAACCAAACCGTACCTGTGAGTCAATCGTGGTGGTTGAATACAACTTTTGCAACTCCAGCGCAAAACTTAAGCCCAACGCTACCTCCTGCAACGATTCATAAGCTGTGACAGCGACCAGCGATCGATCCGGTTCAAACGCCATAGTTCTAGCAACGCGATCGGGATGATAGGACTTTTGAAACACAACACCGTTGACCACTAAAAAACTGCTGAGCAAACTCGCTACCAAAACAATGATCACCGGAGGAAGCAGCCCATCACCCGCCCAGGAATTCTTCATCCCCTGTTTTCTGTTTCTCGTTCTCTGTTCTCCCCTTCCTGTCAAACAAGCCCCTAACAGGGCACACACGCCCGGATAATAAACAAAGTTGTAGCGGGGCACAACTGTCAAATCCTTATCTAATAAATAGACAATTGCGAAGAACTGTAGAACAACGCCTAGCGTAAACCCGGAGAGCAGTAGCATCGGCGATCGAAACGGAACCTGCTGCCATCGTATACGCCAACCTCGGTAAAGTTGCCAACCCAACCAGCTAGCAAAAACTAAGCCGACGATTCCCCAACCCAGCACCACGCGATCGGGCTGATCTTCTACTGGCAGAACAACCACCATTAGCACCCAATTCACCAGCGTTTGGTACAGTGGTGCAATTCGATCCTGCCAATCGGGCTTGTAGGGAATCAACCAATCCGTTTCGGGACGACTGAAGTGGTTAATGAGGGTAGGCAACCAGGGAAGATAGCTTAGCCAGACTCCGCCAATGGCCAGTCCGATTGCCCACCAAGACTGCCAACCTAGTCGCGATCGTTGCCACAGCATCCAGACCAACAACGCCAGAACTTGGGCAATAAAAGCGATCGCACAAAAGTAGTGTGTATAAAGCCCGATGCTGTTGACCCCGCACCAACCCAGCCATACCCAAGCCCGCAAGCGGTCAGTGACTAAATCTTGTTGCATCTTCACTAGCCCCACCAGCGCCAGCGTTATCAGCAGCATGGGTAGAGTATAGTGACGGGCTTCCTGAGAAAGATAGACCGCAAAAGGGGACACAGCCATCAGCGCAGCACCGATGAGTCCAGCACGCGGTGAAAAAGCTACCCGATTCAGCCAATATAGGGCAGCGATCGCTCCTACTCCAAACAAAGCAGGCAGGGACCGCAGCCCCCAGACCCAATTGTCTGGTTGCAGCCAGTTCATCCAGCCATACAGTAAGCAAAAAAACAGGGGCGGATGCACCGATTCGGTCGCCACCGTTTGCGTAATTTGGGCACAACTAATTCCCGGCTGAATAGAGAAAATGCGATCGAGGGCTGTGAGTGGAAAGAAAACATTCAACGGCACATCCTGTTGACTTTGCCCCAGGCTGAACAAAGCCGTCAGCACCTCATCTAACCACAACGGTTTTGAGTCGAGTTGCCAAAAACGCAGCAACAACCCTCCTAAGAGGATCATGAACAGAAGAAAATAATAGAAAGCAGGACGTTTCAAGGTGGGGCTACAGAATCAGAACAAGCCAACAACACTCTAACCGTAGGGTTGTTTAAGTTGGCAATTGAGTCAGACAGACAAACCATGGAGATCTTGACACAAAATTTCGAGCAAAATACCGATGTAGAGCAAGTCTTGTCATCGAATCATGGGGGATTATGTCCACGTTACCGCTGCCATGGTTTGTTCGACGCTAAATTTAGTTCTAATGTTGCCCCAACTCACGTGGTCAGAATCATCTTGTAGTTGCCTAGTTGGTTCAATTATCTGGTCAATCGCTCCAGCTAGATGCTGAGACTAAATGAGACACACTCATGTCAATCAACCTGATTCAAGTTACAGCCGCACAACGCGCTCAAATCCTTCAGCAAATGCGATCGAGGCTACGTCCTGGTCAGCAGCGCATGGCTGATTGGCAAGCAGGACCATTGGCCATCTCAGCGGTGCCGGGTTCAGGCAAATCAACTGGAATGGCGATCGCCGTGGCGATTCTATTAGCGACTCGATCTTTAGGGAGTCAAGATTCGGGAATAGAAATCGGGCAGAAAACCGAGAATAAAGAACAGGAAATTGGACTTGGACAAGAAGAATTTACCCCTAATTCCCAGCTTCTCCTAGTGACCTTTACCCGATCGGCTGTGGCTAATTTGAAGAGCAAAATTCGCGAGCATCTGCGATCGCTATCGATTGCATCCCAGGGATTCATGGTCTATACGCTGCATGGTTTGGCGTTAAACATTGCTACCCGCCATCCTGATTTATCAGGGCTAGATTTGAACCGCCTGACCTTAGTATCGCCCAATCAGAGCAGTCGCTTAATTCGCACCTGCGTAGAACAATGGGTTGCGGCTCATCCTCAGTCCTATCAACGCCTATTAGAAGGGCGACAGTTTGATGGTGAAGAAACAGAGCGCTTGCGGCGGCAATCGGTGTTACGGACAGAAGTCTTGCCTGATTTAGCCTATACGGTGATCCACGAAGCCAAAAGCTCTGGTTTGCTGCCCCAGCAGTTGTACGAGCTTGGAAAAAATGTGACTCGTCACGCGATCCTCGACGAGGCAGATTACGATGTGTTGACGATCGCCGCAGGGCTGTATGAACGCTACCAAACTCTACTGCGACAGCGCGGCTTTCTGGATTATGACGACATGATTCTGGCAGCGTTAAGAGTATTAGAAAACTCCAGTGCCCGCCAACTGTGGCAATCTCAAATTTATGCCGTGTTTGAAGATGAAGCTCAAGATTCTTCACCCTTGCAAACTCGCCTGTTGGAAATTTTGGCAACTGCTCCCAACCAAGCCGATCGTCTCCCTAACTTAGTGCGGGTTGGCGATCCCAATCAAGCGATTAACTCTACCTTTACTCCGGCCGATCCAGCGTTTTTCTATGAGTTCTGTGAGCGCTGTGCCCTTACCCATCGCCTAGCCGAAATGGATCAGGCTGGGCGCAGCACTCAAGCCATCATCGATGCTGCCAACTTTGTGCTTACCTGGGTTAACGATCGTTACGCCAACCTCCAACCCCCAATCCCCAATCCCCAATCCCCAATTCTTCCTTTTCGTCCCCAGTATATTCACCCTGTTGCACCCGATGATCCGCAAGAAGATGCTAATCCAGACCCCGAAGGAACTGGACTAGAAATTCGCTTTCCGCCAGATATCTATCAGACGGTGAACTTGATTGGCTTGCGTGTGGCCGAGTTGTTGACCCACTATCCCGATCGCCGAGCAGCGGTATTGGTGCGGGAAAATCGACAGGGGCGATTTATAGCCGACTTGTTGCAAAATCCTGACTTCTATCATCTAGACATTAACCTGAAGCAGTCTGGCATCGAACTCTATGATGTAGGTCAACGCGATCGTCATTCTCACGTGCCCGCTGAGATTTTGACGATGCTGCAATTTCTCGATCGTCCTCACTCGCCGGACTATCTCAAAGCTGCTCTTCAAGTCTTAGTCGATCGGCAATTGATTCCTACACAAGATTTGAATGCGCTCGTGAGTTTTCCTGAACAATTTCTCTACCCCGGTCCGCTTGATCCACCTCAACCTGATCCAGTTCGACGAGCCAGACGCTATTGCGTGAGCTTGCTCAAAGCACGATTGGAGTTGCCACACTATCAACTGATTCCATTTCTGGCGATGACGCTGCAATACGAACAATCGGAACTGGCAACAGCAGACAAACTGGCAGAACGAATTATCCACCAAACGTTTGGTGATTCCTCAATGGCAACTGTCCTCGATGCGCTCGGCGAAATTGTGCGATCTGAACGGTTTGAAGCAGTGGAGATGGAGGAACCCGAATCTCGACTTCTACGCCCTCGCCAACTTACCCTCATCACCATGCACAAAGCTAAGGGTCTGGACTGGGATTTTGTGTTTATCCCCTTCCTGCACGAGCAGGTAATTCCTGGTCGTCTACGGGTACTGCCACAAGCCCAGTTTTTGGGCGACTTTACCCTATCAGAAGTTGCAAGAGCACAGATTCGAGCGAGCATTCATGGCATGTATCCGTTGCCTGATCTGCTGTCAGCGTGGCAGCGGGCCGAGTCACTGAAAATTGCGGAAGAATTTCGCTTGCTTTATGTAGCCATGACTCGGGCCAAGCGCTTGCTGTGGATGTCAGCGGCCCACAAAGCCCCATTTAGCTGGAGCAAACCCGAAAACTTAGACGATCGAGCGCCGTGTCCAGTTTTGCCAGCGTTGGTTCATCAATTCCCCCAATCTATGAGCCATCCCTCCAAGTTGAACTAGAGTTGAACTAGACATAAATGGGCATTCACTCTATGCATTAATAGACCGTGGGGGCTTTGCCCGATTTCAACCCTGTTCTAGGGTGACCCTGTTTTAAGAGTGAACCTATGTCTGATATTTTTGTCCTGGTTCGAGACCAGGATAACGTAGCTCTGACCTCGATCGAAGGAATTCCTTTTATAGCTCAACTTCGGCAAGGCATCAAAACCCTGGCAGAAGAAACGGTGGATTTAATTTACGCAGATGCTGGCTTCGACGATTTACCTTTAGGAGATTACACCGTTGTTGTTCACCATGAACGAGTTGAACCGCAAGAAGCCGCTTATGATGTAGTTATAAATACTCACGACGAAATCATCCTCCTCACATTTATTTATTTAGAACCGGAACAAATTCTGCTACACATTCAGGCTGCTAGAGAGAAGAGGCTATAGACATGTTGGTAAAGGTGATTTCCTCCTGTTCCATCAAAGCATTTCGCTACCGAGTTCACGCGCTTGAACAAGATCTATGGAAAGCAACCGATCCGGTGAGTCGAGCCAATCTGGCGCTGCAATTGGCTGATGCAGCCACAACTCTAGCCCGCCTGGAAATGCAAGAAGCTCAAAAACAGCAGCAGGATGTTCTGTAAGCCGATCGAATCCTGTTCCCACCCTAAAAGACTTGCCGCGAGCTAGTTTGCATTAGCTCATCCGGCGATAGACCAATCAAGAGTTGGGGAAAACTGGATTACGCGATGTGCACCTCTCTGGATGCAATGTTTGGAACCATTGCTGCATGGTGCGGACTCCTCCTCATTCCGTTTCTGTTTTCAACCGTTAGAGAAGACAAGGAAGCCCATCTTGCATGACCTCTGCTTCTAGCGTTGGTGAAGGGCAAAACAAGGCAAACCATCGCAGAGGCAAACCAGTTGCTGAAGTTGAAGTACATGGCTCAATTTAAAAATCTCATCAAAAATCGACCTAAATTTGCTGAGTTGGCGGTTGTAAACCTTCCTCCTACCTTTAGGTTCACTATATTAAGAAGTAGTATCCGCGATGTTCAGTTTTTAAAGGTACCGGCAACTAGAACGCAGCTACTACGCTAGGCGAAATCTGGCAATTAATGTTCATGTCTATCAGCAACGACCAATTTACGATCCGCTTTTGGGGAGTCAGGGGAAGTATTGCCTGTCCAGGACAAAGCACGGTTCGCTACGGAGGAAATACGGCTTGCGTTGAAATGCAAGTTGGGAAACAACGTCTGATCTTTGATGGGGGTACAGGGCTGCGGGTGTTGGGGCAAACTCTGTTGCGTGAGATGCCTGTAGAAGCGCATCTCTTCTTTACCCATTCTCACTGGGATCACATTCAGGGGTTCCCATTTTTTGTGCCTGCCTTCATTCGCGGCAATCGCTTTACTATTTATGGCGCGATCGCTCCCAACGGTTCTACCATCGAACAACGCCTTAACGACCAAATGCTGCATCCTAACTTTCCGGTGCCACTGCAAATTATGGGTGCAGAGCTAGCCTTCCAAGATTTAGATATTGGTGAACCTGTGCAAATCGGCGATGTGCTTGTCGAAAATGCCTTACTCAATCATCCTGGCGAATCAGTTGGGTATCGCATTAACTGGCAAGACTATGCCGTGGCTTACATCACCGATACTGAACATTTTCTCGATCGCCTAGACGAGAATGTGCTGTGGCTCGCGCGTAATGCCGATGTCATGATTTATGATGCCACTTACACAGACGAGGAATACTATTCAGAGCGATCGAGTAAGATTGGCTGGGGGCATTCTACTTGGCAAGAAGCTGTGAAGGTCGCTAAAGCCGCTAATGTGAGCAAGCTGGTAATTTTTCACCATGATCCGCTGCACGATGATGACTTTATGGATCACATTAAGGAAGAGGTGACTCGGCAATTTCCTAACAGTGTAGTAGCCTGGGAAGGTCTAGAAATTGATTTATTGGCAGTTCCCATCGCAGTTTCATAGACAGGGGCAACGTTTGCCGTAAGGTGGGCAAGTGCCCGGTGTCTGCCATTGGAATGGGCAATGTAGGAGTGGCAAAACCGCTGTTATGTGTCAGAATGTAAAGCGTGTGGATTACTTCTTCTCTTGACACAATTAAAACCCCAGCTTTTGTTGCTCTTGGAAACTTCGATGGCATTCATCAAGGGCACCAGCAAGTAATTCGTCCGATTTTAGGACATACATACGCCACGGTTTTAACCTTTTGTCCGCATCCTCAAGAGTTTTTTACAGGAAAGCAACGGGCTTTGCTGACTCCACGCGATGAAAAAGCGCAATATCTTCAAGAGTTAGGAGTGCAGCAGTTGGTGTTGTTGCCATTTAACCAAACTCTTGCCAATCTGACACCTCAAGAATTTGTCGAAGAAATCTTAGTTCGACGGCTGCAAGCCAAGCAAATTAGTGTAGGACAAGATTTTTGCTTTGGAAAACAGCGATCGGGCACGACATTAGATTTGCAGACGATCGCGGCTCAACATGGAATTGAAGTGCAAATTGCGCCTTTGTTTGTTCATAATGGAGAACGCATCAGCAGTTCTGCCATTCGTCAGGCCTTAGAGCAAGGAAATTTGTCCTATGCCAATCAATTATTGGGACGGTCCTATCGGCTGATTGGACAGGTGAATCCAGGGCAACAACTCGGACGAACGATCGGCTTTCCCACAGCAAACTTAAAGCTGCCGCCTGAAAAGTTTGTGCCACGCCAAGGGGTTTACAGCGTTTGGGTGTATCGTCGCTCGCAGCCAAATCCAACTCCCTTGCCAGGCGTTATGAACATTGGTCGGCGTCCGACGGTGAATGGCACCAGTCAAACCATTGAGGTGCACCTGCTAGACTGGTCGGGCGACTTGTATGGCGAAACCTTGAGCGTGAGCTTAGAGAGTTTCTTGCGTCCTGAGCAAAAATTCTCTTCGCTAGAAGACCTCAAAGCTCAGATTCAAACCGATTGTGAGAGTGCTCGATCGCAACTAGCCCATGCTCGTCCCCAGCCTCAATTGATGCAAAAGACTTATGATTGAGAATGTGGGGGTTGCGTCCTCTTGTACTATCCTTCTTTTAATGTGCTAATGGCTTGAATCTGTGAACCTTTCTTCTGGTGCAACTCAACTCGACTTGACAAACGTGTTTCCGTTTGAATTGGACGATTTCCAAAAGCAGGCAATTGCTGCGTTGGATGCGGGACAGTCGGTAGTGGTGTGCGCGCCAACAGGTTCGGGAAAAACACTCATTGGCGAGTATGCAATCTATCGGGCTTTGGCACGCGGCAAACGGGTTTTCTATACGACGCCTTTGAAGGCGTTGTCAAACCAAAAATTGCGTGACTTCCGAGAACGTTTTGGAGCCGATCGGGTGGGGCTATTGACCGGAGATGCTTCCATTAACCGAGATGCGCCTATCTTGGTGATGACCACAGAAATTTTTCGCAACATGCTCTACGGCACACCGATTGGGCAAGTGGGCACCTCGTTGGTAGATGTAGAAGCAGTGGTGTTGGACGAATGCCATTACATGAACGATCGTCAGCGTGGTACGGTGTGGGAAGAATCGATCATCTATGCTCCACCCCTGATTCAGTTGGTGGCTTTGTCTGCCACGATCGCCAATAGTGATCAACTGACTGATTGGATTAGACAAGTGCATGGCCCAACGCAATTGGTCTATTCCAACTTTCGTCCCGTTCCGTTGGTCTACCACTTCTGCAATCCTAAGGGTCTGTTTCCCCTACTTGACAACAAGCGCAAAGCCATCAATTCTCGCTTAAAGCCTAAGGGAGGACGCCAACGAGGACGGCAAGATGCGCCTAGTTTGCTGTATGTGGTTAGTCAGCTTCAGCAGCGAGATATGCTGCCTGCGATTTATTTCATCTTCAGTCGTAAAGGCTGTGACAAAGCTGTCGCTGAACTAGAGCATTTATCGCTGGTGAATCGCGCAGAAGCCGCCGCCCTCAAATATCGCATTGATGCGTTTTTGCAGCGTAGTCCAGAAGCGGCTCGCACGGGGCACATCGAACCGCTATATCGAGGAATTGCTGCCCACCACGCTGGAGTGTTGCCGGCTTGGAAAGGACTCATTGAGGAGTTGTTTCAAGAAGGACTCATCAAAATCGTATTTGCCACCGAAACCTTGGCCGCTGGCATTAATATGCCCGCCCGCACCACAGTGATTTCTAGTTTGTCTAAACGCACCGATCGCGGCCATCGGTTACTAAACGCCTCAGAATTTTTACAAATGGCAGGACGGGCAGGACGACGCGGTATGGACGATCTAGGTCATGTTGTCACGATTCAAACTCCCTTTGAAGGAGCCACCGATGCCGCCTACTTAGCTACCTCTGGAGCTGATCCGCTGGTGAGCCAATTCACACCCAGCTATGGCATGGTGTTAAATCTGCTGCAAACGCACACACTGCAACAGGCTCAGGATCTAGTGGAGCGCAGTTTCGGCAATTATCTATCAACGCTGTACTTGAAACCCCAACAGCAGGGAATTGAGGCCCTCACAGCCGAACTGGAACGACAACGGGCACAAATGCCGGATGTCTCTCCAGACCTGTTGACTAGCTATGAGAAATTGCACGATCGCCTCAAGGAAGAACGGCGACTGTTACGAACGTTGATGCAACAAGCTCGGGAAACCGCAGCCAACCATTTGGCAGCCTCGCTATCGTTTGCCGTTGCCGGAACTGTATTAAGCCTGAAAGGAAAGCATGTACCCGTCACCACTCCCTTACCTGCCGTTCTAGTGGTGAAAATTCCTGGCTCTGGTCAGTTTCCCTACTTTATTTGCTTAAGTCAAACTAATCGCTGGCATGTGGTGGCGGTCGGGGATGTGGTGGGAATGCACCCTGAATTTCCCCGAATTGCCGAAGTGGATCATCTAGTTCCACCCATGGAACTTTCGCCCAGGGCAGGAGCCGTGCGCAAAGGGGATGAGTTGACATTGCCGATCGCTCAGCAAATTCCCGATATTCCACCTGACACAACAGTTCCGCCCGAAGTGCAAGATCAGCAGGGACGCATGGCCGCTGTAGAAGCACAACTGCAAGCCCATCCACTGCACGAATTTGGCGATCCGGGGCAAATTGTGAAGCGCGCTCAGCGCTTGATCAAACTTGAAGAAGATATCGCATCCCGTCAAAGTAAGTTAGAGCGATACTCCCAGCGCTACTGGCAAGAGTTTTTGAATTTGATGGAAATTCTAGAATACTTTGGCTGCCTAGAGCGGATAGATGATTTTGAGGAGTTGGAACGTGAGCAACATGATTGGCAGGATTGTAACGGTCAACAGCCGCTCGATGGCTACACTGACTCAGACAATTCTTGGGAAGATGACAAGCTCAACCATTCGTCACCGAAAGAATCATCGATCGAGAGGACTATCAATCTAGCAGACGATCTAGTAGATGAAGTAGATGAATCGGTTGCTCCAAACATGCCCAGAGAACGCTGGCTTACCACGACTTCCGGTGAAATTGCGGCGGCCATTCGCGGTGACAACGAACTATGGCTAGGATTAGCCATTGCATCGGGTGAACTGGATGCCCTCGATCCTCATCATTTGGCAGCGGCTTGTGCCGCTCTGGTGACAGAAGTATCGCGCCCAGATACGTGGACTCGCTATGAAAGCTCTCCGGAGGTAGAGGCTGCATTAGCAGGATTACGACGCATTCGTCGGGAACTGTTCAAACTTCAGCGTCGCTATCAGGTTGCGCTGCCAGTTTGGCTGGAAGCGGATTTAGTGGGATTGGTGGAACAGTGGGCGTTAGGAGTGGAGTGGAGCGATCTCTGCGGCAACACCACTTTGGATGAAGGAGACGTCGTCCGTATCCTACGACGCACGGTTGATTTTCTGTCTCAAATCCCCCATGTACCGCATATTGGTAATGAATTGAAGCAGAATGCTAATCGAGCTATTCAACTCATCGATCGCTTCCCAGTCAATGAAAGTGTCGATTAATTGGATGCTTTAAAGCGATGTGTTACCAATACAGCGTGATATAATGTTGATTTTGGAGTCAATTGTAGAGTCTTACACAGGAGCATAACAGTCAGGCATGATTAAGCTGCGCTTAAAGCGATTTGGAAAAAAGTTTGAGGCAAGTTATCGCATCGTTGCCACCACTAGCACGTCTCGCCGGGATGGTCGCCCCTTAGAGGAACTGGGCTTCTACAACCCGAGAACGGATGAAGTGAAGTTAGACGTAGACGGTATTATTCGACGACTCAAACAAGGTGCTCAGCCAACTAAAACTGTTCGTCAAATTTTAGAAAAGCAGAAAGTCTTTGAGCAGCTTCGCGCCTCTTAATTCACCTTTATTCATGGGCTACATTGACCTCACTGTCTAATTGTTCGATCGCAGTTGTTGAATATGTCCTTCTCGCCCTTGTCATCGCAACCAGACTATAACGGGTTAGTTAAGTTTTTAGTCGTTCCTTTTCTAGAGTCTCCTGATTCCCTCAAGGTAGATAGTGAGATCTCACCGCGCACGTCGCGGGTTTTGATTCGCGTGGCGATTGAAGGAGAAGATAAGGGTCGAGTGTTTGGTCGAGGGGGACGCAATATTCAGTCGATTCGCACGGTGCTACAGGCGATCGCTCAGGCCTCGGGGCATGTAGCTCATTTAGAGATTTTTGGCAGTCAAACAGCGGGTCGAGATTCTGCTGGTGATGATAAACCCCATCTTTCTCGCTCTGCTCCTCGCCGTCCATCCCGTTCGCGTCACTAGATGGCCATTTCTTTAACGATCGATCTGCCCAATCCGGCTAGTGCCATGGCCCTAGCTGGAAATCAAGAGGAAAATCTGAAGCAACTGGCTCAGCAAACCGGAGCCAAACTATGTTTACGGGGACAGGCAGTACTGATTTCTGGCGAAGAAAAGCAGGTACACCTGGCTGAGCAATTAGTGCGGTCACTGGAACCCTATTGGAGCCAAGGCAAAAATATCACTGGGGTTGACATTCTGACAGCACGACACGCCCTCAATACCGATCGCCAAGCAGATCTACAAGCGCTTCAGCGGGATGTCATTGTTAAAACTCGGCGTGGTGAGGAAATTCGAGCCAAAACCTTTCGACAGCGGCAATATATTGAAGCGCTGCGATCGAAGGATTTGACGTTTTGCACCGGCCCGGCTGGAACGGGGAAAACCTTTTTGGCGGCTATGGTCGCCGTGCAAGCGCTGTTAGACAACCAATACGAGCGCCTGATTTTGACCCGTCCGGCGGTAGAAGCTGGAGAACGACTTGGCTTTTTGCCGGGGGATTTGCAGCAGAAAGTGAATCCCTATCTGCGACCGTTGTACGATGCGCTGTATGAAATGGTCGATCCTGAAAAAATTGCCAACTTGATGGAGCGTGGCATTATTGAAGTGGCTCCATTGGCTTATATGCGCGGTCGCACTCTCAACAACTCGTTTATTATTTTGGACGAGGCCCAGAATACTACGCCAGCGCAGATGAAGATGGTGTTGACCCGCTTGGGGTTTCGATCGCGCATGGTAGTGACAGGCGATATTACGCAAACCGATTTGCCAACCTATCAGCAATCTGGATTAGCTGTGGCCCGCAGAATTTTGCAGAAAGTAGAGGGCATTGCCTTTTGCGAATTGTCGAAAGCCGATGTGGTGCGAAATCCGTTGGTGCAACGCATCGTGGCAGCTTACGAAGACTATGAAGAGAAAAGCTAGCAAATCCAGGGAGGGTTGCCATTCTTCAGCTTACAGCCAGCCAGTTGCAAGACATGATTGCCCACGCTGAACGCACCTACCCTGAAGAGTGCTGCGGATTACTTATGGGCTATGTCGATCGCCAATCCGCTCCGGAACGGCGAACTCTGGTTGAGGTGTTTCCGGTCGTCAATGCTTGGAGTTTGACCGTGGCTAATGAGCTAGCTACGGTTATACCCGAAGCACTTGCGGGATTGAAGCGCGCCAAAACCGAGCGCTACTGGATTGATCCGCGCGATTTGCTACAAGCCCAGCGCTATGCCCGTGATCGCCAATTCAGAGTGATTGGAGTGTATCATTCTCATCCCGATCATGTTGCGAT
Source organism: Thermocoleostomius sinensis A174 (assembly GCF_026802175.1). NCBI lineage: Bacteria > Bacillati > Cyanobacteriota > Cyanophyceae > Oculatellales > Oculatellaceae > Thermocoleostomius > Thermocoleostomius sinensis. Next base: position 3,110,519 of record NZ_CP113797.1, read on the forward strand.
TCCTTCCGAGTGCGATCGGCGCTTGGCATGGCCGCACTATTCTTACCTCATCGTCTCGGTACATCAAGGGAAGAGTCAAGAGACACACTCTTGGTATTTGGATGACAGACAACAGTTTCAATCGGAAACACTTTTAATTCAGGATTGAAACCCAGGCGAGTCAAACCCGATCGCGGCAAGGGCAGGATTGCCAAGATTAGACTCTATTAGCTGCCTCAATCTGTGTCATCTCAAAACCTGCCCCTACTTTCTGAAGCGCTCCCTAGTCGTCAATCGGCTGCAAACGGCTCACTCGTAGCGTAAAGGCGCCTAAGCCTTGACCGGCATAGGGGCTGACCCGAATGATGTATTGCCCACCCTGTGTAATGCGAGCGAACAGCAATGAATTGGTTGTGCCATCAGGGCCATCGTCGTTTTCACCAACCGTAGAGCCATCGGGGGCAATCAAGGTAATGATTGTGTCAAATTCTTCAGACGTTAGATCCATTACGACTTGATCGCCTGCTTCGAAAGTGACAACATAATCTCGGTAGAATCCGCCAAAACCTGTAGGGATGTCCTGGTCAGTCAGGGAATCAGACACTTCGCTACCCGTTAGCTCGATCGGATTATACAGCGGAGGGGTTTGGGCGTTCGCTGATAAATGAGGCACGCCTACTGCCAACAGTGTGGCCGGAATCATAAATGGGAGACCGAGTTTAGCCAACAAAAAATTTCTCATACTGAATGCAGAACCCCGCCAAAAACAACATAAATTCGTCAATTTGACCCTACCAGAGTAGCTCAATTTCAGCGCAATACTAGATCTGCTTCCAAAATCTGTGAATTATTTAGGTTTATGTAACAAATTTCCCAGCGAATAGTCAGCACGGATTGAGGCTCAACATAAAAACTCAATACTAAAAAACAAAAAAGGAACATGAATGACCATGCTCCTGGCGACATAATATGCGACACAATACAGTGTTTATGCTGTTCTCTGCGATCGGTATGAATTTGATTGCAATGAATTCGCTCGCGCGGGTGCTGATTCTCTAAGTTCTACTGTGCCTGCATTGCCCGCACTAGTTCTGCGGCCACCTCTGGGCGAGAAAATTCAGGCGGCGGCAGTTCCCCACGACGCAGCAGTTCGCGGACTTTTGTGCCCGATAAGTGAATCCGTTCTTCAGGCAAACTTGGGCTAGTTTTGGTGGTTGCCATCGACTGAGTGCGGGTGCAGTAGAAGGCATGTTCAAACTTCATCGGAGTAATGCCCAACGCAGCCGGATCAAACTCGTCAAAAATATGTTGAGCGTCATAGGTACCATAATAATCGCCCACGCCCGCATGATCGCGTCCTACAATGAAATGGGTACAGCCATAGTTTTTACGCACCAAGGCATGGAAAATGGCTTCCCGCGGGCCCGCATAGCGCATGGCAGCCGGATTGATGGCAAGAATGACGCGATCGTGAGGGAAGTAGTGCTCTAACATGATTTCGTAGCAGCGCATTCGCACATCTGCCGGAATATCGTCAGACTTTGTTGCTCCAACCAACGGATGTAAAAACAGCCCATCTACCGTCTCCAAAGCACATTTTTGAATGTATTCATGCGCTCGGTGAATGGGATTGCGGGTTTGGAAACCGACCACCGTTTTCCAATCTTTGTCACGAAATAGCGATCGAGATTCGGCCGGATCGATTTGATAAGTCGGAAAGCGAGGATCAGGATCGCGCTGCAACAACCAAACCGGACCAGCAAGATTCACCGGACCCTGGTTGTAAACCACATACACACCGGGATGCTTTTCTTCATTGGTGCGATAGACGTGCAACGCTTCATGCATCTTGTCATAATGATATTTCTGCGTTAGTTGCAGTACCCCGACAAACCGGCCCGTCGCGTCATCTAACCGAACTAAACTGCCCTCTTTTAGGGGTTCCGCTATTTCTTCTGAGACCGAGAGCGTAATTGGAATTGACCAGGGCAGACCGTTAGCCAAATGCATGTCGTCCACAACGCGATCGTAATCGGACTGTTCCATGAACCCAGTGAGGGGACTAAATCCACCAATGGCGATCATGATCAGATCGGAAAAGGTGCGCTCGTCTAGAGAGATCCGGGGTAGATACTCCGCCTTGTCCAGAAATTCAGCCCGTTGTTCAGGAGTGCAAATACGATTAATCAGTTGCCCACCGTGTGGAGCAATATTATCGGTATAGTGACTCAAAATAGTCCCCTCTTTGCTAATGTGATAGGTCAGAGCCGTAACAGCATGGAATGGATGATGACAATCCGTCTGCCCAGATGCTTTTGGTGAAGCCAGCCTAGTAGAAGCCAACTCGACTAAGCAAAATTGAGCAAACCGATCGGTTAATTAATTTTGCGATTAAGCAACATTACCTAACGGTCATGTTAAGTAATGCTGAACAATATCCTAATACAGCTTTGCACTCAACTTGATCACAAACCCGATCGACTTAGGGGAGAACTGACCTTCTTAACGGTATCTTGATAAAAGCAGCGCTAAATTGAACGATGGCTCATTATTTCTTTGAATTTCTTCCTACTACAACTTTTTTGCTGTTGCAGTTATTTCGTTAGGGTTGCCTCTGCATGTCTTCTCCCCTCATCGGTATTATCATGGGCAGCGACTCGGATTTGCCCACAATGCAAGCGGCTATTCATATCTGCCGCGAGTTTGGTGTTCCCTATGAAGTGGCGATTGTGTCTGCCCATCGCACACCAGAACGCATGGTGACCTATGCCCAGCAGGCCCATCAACGCGGCTTAAAAGTAATCATTGCGGGAGCCGGAGGAGCCGCCCATCTACCCGGCATGGTGGCTGCCCTGACTCCGCTCCCCGTCATTGGTGTGCCCGTTGTCAGTCGGCATTTACAAGGAGTAGACTCGCTCTACTCGATTGTGCAAATGCCTGCTGGAATTCCGGTGGCGACCGTGGCGATCGGTAATGCCAAAAATGCAGGGCTGTTAGCGGTACAAATGCTGGCTAGCCATGATGGAACGCTATTGGAGCAAGTGCAGCGCTATCGCCAAAGCCTTCATCAAATGGTGTTAGATAAGCAGGCGCGGTTAGACGAGTTGGGCTATGAGGCTTATCTGAAGCAGCCACCTTCTTAGAGATTTCTGAGAGATCCTGCACAGTTTAGAACATCCACTCGACACCAATTCCAAGGCGTCCATTAGTTTCACTCGATTGGTGCTGCACCTGTACTTCTGTTGATAACCGCACGTGGCGAGTTACGGCATAGGCTGCCGACAGAGTAGACAAACTCATCGTTTCTTTTGTACCCGGAGCAACCCAAGTTTGGGTAAAAGCTAAATCGGCGGCTCCGGTGCGGGATGGAACCAGCAGTACGCGAATCCCGATGTTGACCCCATCAGTACGATCGTCCGCCCACTGAATCGATCGATAGCCCAGTACAGGTGCAATGTTGACATAGCCGCCCAGAGGCAACAGGTAGTAGCGAACATCGGCTCCATAGGATTCCTGAACGGCTGCAAAGGCTGTTTGATAATCGGCACTGAGGGTGATGCCCGTGCGGCCCACAAACACATCTTCGACGCCAACCAACAACCCAGAAGCGGCATCGGCATCGGGAAAATGAACATAGCCAAGCCGTAAGCGGGTGCGAAAACTGGGATCATGGCGAATATCCGATCGCACATCGGGCACTTCGTTCAACCAGCGTTGCAATACGGGGCTTTCTTCAAGTAAAGCGGGGTCAAGATTGAGGTCTTCTGCCGTTTGAGTCGTCGTATTAGGAGAAGCGACTGGACTAGGCTGAGATGGGGCTAAGTCAGGTTGAGATAATACAAATCCACTTGCCAAAACAATTCCTAATAGCGTTCGCGTAGCCATTCGTTGAGTTATACCTGTGGCAGGTTCGCTAACCGTTGAAATCAAATGGTGCATTCAGAGTGTTGAGCGATCGAGGGTTGGAATTATACCAATTTAAATTGAGAACGTGGCAGATGGGGTCAGGGCGATTCGCAAATTGCCCTGACGAGTGGTCCGTTTGTCGCTAGCCTTATTACAGGATGGGGTGGCGATCGGCCAAGTAGAGATTAACGCGATAGGACAGTTGCACCCGATCGGCGTCTGCCCAACGTTGATACAATTCCTGCAATGCAATTCGCAGTTGCTCATAGAGTTCGCCAGATTTGGGCACGTAGGACGAACTACGCACCAATCCAATTAGTTCCTCCCAAGTCAACCGATGCGTATGCAAGGGAGTGTGGGCACGGAAGTTGGTAAACCAGCGGCTCTGCTCTAGGGCCGCACCCGATTTGCGATCGGCTTGGTCAAAGATTTGTCGATCGGCTACTTTGCCAACAATAGTTGAGTATTGCTGAGTAAAGGGATCATCAAGATTGCGATCGTTCCACATCAGCGCTACTCGGCCATGTGGTTTGAGAATCCGATGAAATTCTGCCAGGGCAACGGGTTTGTTGAACCAATGAAACGATTGGCAACACAGCACCAGATCAACCGATTGATTCGGCAATCCAGTTTGTTCGGCTGTACCATCGCGAAATACGACTAGCGCATGAGGAGCCGCCGCCGCTCGCATCGCCGCATTTGGTTCGATCGCCCACACCGTTGCCCCCCGATCAGCCATCAGTCGAGCAGAAATCCCTGTGCCTGCTCCCACATCTGCCACTACCAACCTAGACGGTTCCCCCAACCCCTGCACAATCAGATCGATCGCCTCCGACGGATAGCTGGGTCGATATTTAGCATAATCCTGGGCCCGGTTAGAGAAGCGATCCAGCGGATTTTGAGTATGCAGCGGCTGAGGCAAAGATGGATTAGTCATGAGGGTTTTGTGGGTGATGTAATGCAGCTTACTTCGTTTTTCTAGGCTCCCTCTTTTAAGATTAAGCTACGGTTTAGCGTTTCTGAATCCAAGTAGGAGTTGCAAAAACGCCACCTATTCCCGGCGTTGCTGAATTCAGGTATGATTTGCCAACCTTGCTCCCAACTGTCAGGGCAATTCGCGAAACGCCCCTACGAAATTCATACCTCCGATCAGCAACGCCCCATTCCCTATTCCCTATTCCCTGCTCCCCACTCCCATGTTCATCTTCCTAATTGCAGACTACGGCATCGGCGATCCAGCTTTTGCAGAAGTGAAACAGCGGCTATTGTTGGCCCTGCCCCAAGCACAGATTCACGAATTGTCCGTACCGCCGTTTAGTACCCTGGCCACTGGATTTTGGATTGCCCAACTGGGATTGAATGCGGGGCCCGATCGCCTGATCTACCATAACTGTGCACCTCGACAGGATGATCCCCACGCGCGACGAGATAATGAAGGCGAAGGATTAACCTATGCGCTGTTGCCGAATGGGGTGAAGGTAGTGGGCGTTAATGCGGGGTATACGCTATCGTTTATCAAACATCATGCCAAGGTGCTGCGAACGGTAAACGTGTCGCGGGGTGGCTCTCAGTTTCGATCGCGAGATGTGTTTCCTCCGGCGGCGGCGGCCATTGCTCAGGATAATTTTTCTTTGTTAGGGGAAACAATCGATCCAGATACCATTCCCGAGATTCCGGGCGATCGGGTGGCGTGGGTAGATGGCTACGGCAACATCAAAACTACGATTCCTGCTCATGCTAATGCGTTTGAGCCAGAAAGCAAGATTGTGATTCGGGTGGGCGATGTGGTCAGTGATGCCATTTATTCAGATGGCAGTTTCCGTGTCCCCGAAGGAACCTTAGCGTATGCCCCGGGAAGTTCTGGTTGGACAATGCCCGATGGCACAGTTTTACGCTGGATCGAACTGTTTTTGCGCGGCGGTAGTGCTTGGGAACGGTTCGGGCGACCGCGAGTTGGGCAAGCGATTACACGCATGGGATAGGGCAGAGGGAATAGGGAGTGGAGAATAGGGAGTTTGACCCCAAAGAGTCACATATGGGGTAAATAGGAAGAGAGATAAACGGCACAAGCTACCAGGTAGTTGATGCACCCGGTAGCATTGAGGATACTTGAAGAACTTTTACACAAAGAAGACTCTATAGCGCTTTGAAGTTTGCTGGGAAGTGAAGAAGAAGCAAAAAGCAGATGAGAAACTAGAAAGCTTCCTACCTAACTGATAATCGGCGTTGCTGAATTCATATATGATTGACCAATCTTATACCCACGCTTTGTCAGGCGGCATCGCATTCGCCCCACTGCCTGCGGCTCCTCTCCTTAGCAAAGGGAGGTTGGGAGGGGTCAGCATGCTGTGCAACCGAATAGAGAATGGGTATTAGATCCTGATCGTAAGGGCGTTTTGTGAAACGCCCTTACAAGATTCATACATCCAATCAGCAACACCTGATAATTAATTTAATCTGCTTGAGAATCTGTGCTACACCAAACCCTTGCTACAGGATTTTCCACTTAGCTGTGTCTGCACACTCAGTAGCAGATTTAGGAGCCGCTGCTGCTGTTCCAACATCTTTTGCTTCACAGGTGATGGCACGAGTCTGTCCATCAGTTTGAAGAAATACTCCACCAGAGTAGGCTTTGAGAGATTTGGTATCTAACGGTTCTGCTGTGACTACCCCCTTCTCTGCATCATTGTTGCCCATGCCAGTGTACTTGAAGTTTGTAGTCGTTTCGTTTAGCCCAACTTCCAGTGCCTTAAAGTCTTTTGCAAATGTGGAATTCTCAATTCGGTAGGCTTGCTGTGCCCGGTTGACTGCACCCACATAGCTCTTGGCTTCAGACTGCTTGGCTTTGGCGGCTTGGTTTAGGAAGGAAGGAAGGGCGATCGCAGCCAAAATACCGATAATAATAATGACAACCAATAATTCAATTAGGGTGAATCCTTTCTCAGCCTTTTTACGGTCAATCATGTGCTGAAGAAACTTCACTTTAAAATTGGATTTCATGGGATAAGCTCCTTGAGTTGCGGGTATTTGGTAGATTTCTAACTCCTACGGATAACGTACCCACCTCAATTTAGGTTCATATCATTCATCCGGAAAATTCTTTCCTGTTTTTACGGAGATTTTTTATTTTTTAGTATTTTTTTATACTTAAAGACGCCGGGGTCATGCCTTTAAGCACTCACCCCCATCACCCTACCGCCTGCGGCACCTCCCCTGGGTAAGGAAAGGCAGGGAGGTTTTGCATCTAACCGGAACGCTAGCCGATCGCCCCAGCAGAACTGGTTTCCAGCAGCACATACAGAAAAGCATCCATGCGATTTAAAAGTCCCTTTACGGCAACAAAAGCGGCTGTAGCAGGTAGGGGTTGCAAGGTCTCAGGATCGATCGATCGAACTTTCTGATAGCGTTCTGCCAGTGTTTGAATCGGTTGCGGCCCATCCCACAATGGCAATAGGCAAGCGGCTTGGCTTGGCTCTAGAAACACGGGTGCCAGCGTGGGTAATTTGACTTCTCGGCTGATTTCAAACGCCTCTCCCGTCTTAATGCAGCGAATTAGCTCAGCTTTCAGCGTGTCTGTGCAAAGTTGTGGGTGGAGATGCACGATCGCTTGTTGCCAATCAGAATCATCCCATTCGTCCACTGGAGTTCCGTCCGCTTCGGGATGGGCACACCAAAAATCAATCAGCCGATGCACCGGATGTAGTAATTCAAAGGCGTGCAGCTTTTCTTCAGCAGACGCTTCTGCCAAACTCATGCACCAAAATGCAGGCAGATTATCAGCATCTTTGAATAACTCCACGATATCCCACTGCCGCCAGTTCACCAGGTTGACAAACGCTAGATCGGCAGCACGCAACATAGCGAAGGTTTCAGGAATCGTGAAGCCCTTGTCGCCCACAAACAAGAGATTCATCGCAAGAAATTCTTTGAACTTCTCAGGAGAACCTGGTAACTCTTCTTTGCTTTTCCAGGTTTGTTTCTTCAAGCGAACTTCATCTTTCAATGCATTCATTGTATCAGTTACAATTTCTTCCTCTAGTTCTTTCGGACTTTCATTCATTAATCCCATTAGTTTGAACAGCGCTTGGGCCCGATAATAGCTTTCCCGTTGATAGACATTGTGGAGATTGGCACGAATCAGCCCTTTAGGTTTCAAAACTGCCTTCATCCATTGCAACCCTTCAGCCGGATTTGGTAACAAGTACAGCATTTCATCGCAGTTAATATAGTCAAATTTCATTCCCAACTCGGCAATATTTTCGATGGGTAACACATGAAATTCTGCATCATGAAACCCGTGATGGTGCAGTCGTTGTTGTGCTAGTTTTATAGATTCTTCAGAGATATCAATACCAACAATTTTTGCACCCGGATTAGCTGTTGCAAGCACCAAGGCATTGTAGCCACTGCCACAACCGGCATCTAAAATAACTTTGCCTTGCGTATCAATAACGCGGCGATATTTGAGATAGTAGGGCGTCACCAGGTTGTGAAAATACAGGGTTTGATGATCAGTACTAGGAGAGCGATCGATCGGAATTCTGGGATAGGGACCATAGTCAAACTGCTGACGAATTTTGTCAAATTCTGTTAATTCAGGTACTGAAATGATCATGGCAACAGGTTGAGCGATACTCTGCTTTTACAATGCCCATTTCAGTTGCAATCATGAACTAATCAACAGTCATTAAGTTTGATGAAGCGTTGGATGAAGCATTAGCTCGACTTAGCGTTGTTAACCAAGCCTAACAAGAATAACAAGAACCAGTGCGGACAAGCAGGCAGGTTAGAAGGATGCGTTAAAAAAGCAGCAAGCAACTTCAGCTTACTGCACAAAGGTGGAGGTGCAAAAATAGTAGATTTTACTAGCGCCGACGGGTTTCTCGGGTTTCGTTGTCTCGCCGTCGTCGATCGCGCCATTCTATCGTTGTGAGATAGGCAACACCCCCTGAGACGGCAATGAGTAGCCCCAGAGCCAGCGTTGCAAGAACAGTTAGGAAAATATTGTCAACGCTCATGTATCAACGCTCATATGTCAATGCTCATGCTGTCTGCCAATGCTAGAAAGAGGCCAATAAGGCTTGAACTCAGCGTTTAGCGATTTGTCTAGAACCCGTTCCGTCCCCAAATCACTAAAGCGATCGAGAAGGTAAATACTGTCAGCAACGAAACCCAACCAAGAGTCAAGATGTCCATAGCTTGATGTTAAACTGCCATAATTACGATCGTTACAAATTTAATCATAGATCAAAGCGGAACACGAAACGGATGAAGAATAGGCATGGCTGAATCGGGATCTGACTCTGACCGCCCCCTCACCTTAGCCCACTCCTAACCAGCGAGAGAATGAGCGAGCCGACTCTCTTCTCCCTCCAGGAGAAGAGTTGGGAATGAGGGCAACTCCGGCTTGAATTAGCCACGCCGAAGAATAAGGCTCAAGGTTTTGATCGAAGGTTTCTTCCTATAGAGCAATGAGGATGTCTAATTTGAGACTAATCACTCACATCATTTACGATTTTGACGGGTTGCTGTTAAATACTGAGCCAATTCACGCCCAAGTCAACCAAACGATCGCCGCTCGCTATGGTAAAACCTTTGATGCCACAGTTCGGACAAAAGTGATGGGGCGCAGAGCACAGGACTCTGCTCAAGTGATCATTGATGTGCTGTCGTTACCGCTTACGGTTGAAGAATATTTGGCTCAAAAAGACGCGATTATCTATGATCTCTACCCCGCTGCTTGTCCGATGCCTGGGGCGATGGAACTGACTCGGCATTTCCATCAAGCCCAACTCCCTCAAGCGATCGCCAGCAGTTCTTCCCGCCGTCCGTTTCAATATAAAACGCTGCACTATCAAGACTGGTTACAACTTTTTGATCTCATCGTTTTAGGCGATGATCCGGCGATCGCAAACGGCAAACCTGCCCCTGACATCTTTCTACTGGCTGCCGAGCGTTTAGGTGCGGTGCCAGCGCATTGTCTCGTGTTCGAGGATTCACTGGCGGGGCTATTTGCAGCCAAACAGGCGGGAATGGCGGTGGTAGCGGTACCTGATCCAATCATGGACAAACGCTTATTTCAAGCCGCTGACCAAGTTCTGAATTCACTCACTGAGTTTAATCCGCAAGACTGGAATCTGCCCCTGTAAATTACAGGCTACTTAATTGACAACTCGTTCCCCCTCATCCCCTACCCCCTGCTCTCAGAGGGGGCGAAGAGGAGCCGAAATGATTGTGAGTGGGGTCAACGTTCCTCTCCGGCTCTGGAAGAGGGTTAGGGCAAGGGTGATCGAGCTTTTGTCAGTCAATCAGATATTAAATGGCAATCGTGCTACTTCCGATCGAGAAAGGTGGGCATGCTACCAGTAAAATCATTTCCCACACCACCCATGTTTCTCACCCCTTCCTTCCAGCCCCCCAAGCTTTCAATGTTCAGCGGTAAAGGCGGCGTTGGCAAAACCACCCTTGCCTGTGCTTGGGCGCGGTATTGGGCCCAAACCTTTCCGCACGATCGCGTTCTTTTGCTTTCGACCGATCCAGCCCATTCCCTCAGTGATGTCTTACAGCGTTCCATTAGTCATATCGCTAGCAGTGATACAAAGCTGCCAAACTTAGCCGTGCAAATCCTAGACGCGGCGGTCTTGCTTCAGACGTTTCGATCGTCCTATGGGGAGGTTTTGCAACAGTTAGTGGAACGCGGCAGTTTTATGGCTGGTTCTGACCTCGCCCCCGTTTGGGAGTTTGGTTTTCCTGGGTTGGATGAGTTAATGAGCTTGCTAGAAATTCAGCGATTGTTGCGCGACCAGCAGGCCGATCGCATCGTCGTCGATATGGCTCCTAGTGGACACACCCTGAACCTATTTAGGATGATGGATTTTCTCGATAATTTTCTGGCAGCTTTGTCGCTGTTTCAGGAAAAACACCGAACCGTTAGCCGATCGTTCACTGGACAAGTTACTGACGACGAAGCCGATTATTTTTTGCAGCGACTATCAGCTGAATTGAACGCTGGACGGCAACTGTTACAAGATCCACAGCGCACGAGTTGCTATATCGTGACGATCGCTGAACCGATGAGTTACTGGGAAACGTGCCGGTTTTTAACAGCGCTCAATGACCTTTGCATTCCCTGCGGTGGATTGTGGATCAACCAAATTACTTCTCAAACCAACAGCTTTCACAAAAATTGGATTGACCGCTTTTTTGAGATTGCTAAAAAAACTCCAGTGTACACAATTCCCTGGCAAATGCAGGAACCAATTGGCGCCGATCCAATCGATCGACTGGTTACACAGATTGAAAAGCTAGACGATGATATTTCGACTACTGTGAAAACTCCTCAATTGCATCAAATCAAACCTGTTGAGTTTCCGGCGCGAATTCCACCCAGTTTGAGCGACTTAATTGCCGACGGTCGTCGCTTGGTGATTGTGGGAGGAAAGGGAGGCGTTGGCAAAACTACCATTTCAGCCGCGATCGGGTGGGCTATGTCTATCCGTCATTCAAACTGTCAAATTCGGGTGATTTCGATTGATCCGGCTCACTCATTGGGAGATGCCTTGGGTTGTCAATTAGGGCATGATGCCATGAACTTAACCGCTAATTTAAGCGCTCAGGAAGTGAATGGACATCAACTGCTCGATCGATTTCGCAAAGACTATCTGTGGGAATTGGCTGCAATGATGAGCGGACAAACTAACGACACCGAATTACAACTTGCCTATGGGCCAGAGGCATGGCAAAAGATGGTATCACAAGCATTACCTGGAGTAGACGAAATTTTATCACTGCTGACCGTGATTGAATTACTGGAACAGGGCAAACAAGATCTGATTATTTTAGATACGGCTCCGACGGGTCATCTACTGCGCTTTTTAGAAATGCCCAATGCTTTGGCAGACTGGTTGGCTTGGATCTTTAAGCTTTGGATCAAATATCAAAGCGTTGTCAGCCGCACAGCGTTTATGAACAACCTGCGAACATTGCGGCAACAAGTGATACAGGCGCAAAAAACCTTACAGGATGCTCAATATACAGAGTTTATTGGCATCGTGCAAGCGCAGACCGCCATCACGGCAGAAACCAAACGGCTGTGTCAATCGCTGAGGGAACGCGGCATTTATCAGCGTTACTTGGTTCACAATCGCTATCAACCCGGACAGGAATTAGCTGCTGCACCGTTTTTACAAACGATCGTGCGAGTGCCACACCTATCGACTGATATAACAAGCAACCTCGATCCATTGGCGCAAATTCAAGGCATTGCTCGGTTGTTGTTTGAGTGAGATCAATTCAGTGAGACTAAGTGAGACCAATTAATGGTATATACATCATGGCATCCCTTTAGCCTTGCTTTAACCTGCCAGCCTTGTCTCTTCCTTCTGTTTCTCCTTCTAGCTCCGCTTGGCATGGTCAGTTACAGTTGACTTTCGATCGCCCCGATCAAAAAACGCTGCTCAGCCGTAGCTACAACCAAGCCCCCCTAAAAATTCAGCGTCCTTTCTACCCAGAAGGCGATCTGTGCCATAGCGTCATGTTGCACACCGCTGGCGGTATCGTTGGCGGCGATCGACTCTCGGTGCAAACCCATCTGCATTCCCATGCTCAAGCGCTTGTTACAACAGCCGCCGCTGCCAAAATCTATGACAGTAACGGCAAAACAGCGCATCAATCCACAATCTTGACCCTAGCAGCCGGGGCGTATTTGGAATGGTTGCCGCAAGAGACCATTCTTTTTAATGGCGCGTTGTATCAGCAGACACTGCGGGTGAACTTGGGCAGCGAAGCGGTTTGGCTTGGTTGGGATCTTGTTCGATTAGGACGAACCGCCAGAGGCGAACAATTTACCACCGGACACTGGCGATCGCACACAGAAATTTGGCAAGGCGATCGGTTGTTGTGGGTCGATCCGCAAGGGATTGATGGCGGCAGCGCGATGATGAACAGTCCCCACGGCTTAGCAGGCGCTTCGGTGATTGCCAGTCTTGTCTTTGCGGGGCGGTCGGTTCCCCCAGCCCTAGTTGAGCAAGTGCGCGACCTGTGGCAAACGCGCCCCCCACTCACCCAGTCCCTCTTACCAGAAACAGGTGCAACCCGACTCCCCAATGGATTCGTATGTCGCTATCGTGGACATTCTACCAACGAAGCCCGACAGTGGTTGATTCAAGTGTGGCAATTAGTGCGCCAATTTCATCTCCAGCGTCCCATTTGCATTCCGCGGGTGTGGCAACTGCGAGACATGTCTTAATCACTTACTTATCTCTTCTCAATTTTCCATGAGTGCATCCCGCTTTGATATTGAGATTGCCGTATCTGCCCTCATCTGCTGCTCCCAGCCTAGGAAGAGGAATTTAGAGTAAGGGCTACAGTAATGGAATGCCCGATTCCCTACCGTGGATCGGCCTTCGTCACAAACGTTTCATTGCCTGCCACTGTCAATTCCAGTGGTTGGCGATCGGGATAGGCCTTCACCACTTGGCGATAGACCGAATAATTAGTCGGCAAGGTCACGGTTCTGCCTTGATTTTCATAGGTAATCGAATACTTCACATCTTTGTTCAATTGCGGCGATCCCACTACCTCATCCGACGATCGAGTTCTTTCTTCAATCTCATCGATCGTGGGACGGGGTGGAATAGCAGGCCAATACAAGCCTTTATTATCCGGGCCACTGGCTGCATCGATCGGGCGTTGTCCGTTGCGGTTGACCAACGACGTAGTAGCAAACTTCTCGCGACGGTTGCGAATCGGTTTATCAGGGTTAGGCGAATATTCCACTTGCCAGGTATAAATCACCGTAGCCGTAGCTTCATACTCGGTTGTCACCACGTTATTGCAACCCGTAAGGGCCATCCCTAGAACAATTGTGGTTAGGGCAATGCGACTCCATCGTAGCCATTCAGGTTGTACTATCATCACTCTCACTCCTAAGAAATCAGGGGCAGACCGATTCACGCCAAACGATCATAGTAAGCTAGGAAAGTTGAACGCCTTTTTTCAGTATCTATGAAATTGAGTTTGTGCATGATTGTCCGCAACGAGGCTGCCAACCTACCAGCATGCCTCACCAGTGTAAAGGACGTGGTGGACGAACTCATTGTGCTGGATACTGGCTCCACTGATGAAACCGTGACGATCGCCCAATCCTTTGGAGCACAGGTGCCACACTTTGCCTGGTGCAACGATTTCTCAGCGGCTCGCAATGCATCGCTGAAGTATGCCACAGGGGACTGGATTCTGGTATTAGATGCTGATGAACGGTTAGTACCCGAAATTGTTCCTGCCATGCAGCAAGCCATGCAGCAACCGAATGCACTGGTGATTAACCTATTACGTGCGGAAGTGGGCGCGGTTCAATCTCCCTATTCACTGGTGTCGCGGCTGTTTCGCAATCACCCCGATGTGCAGTTTTCTCGTCCCTATCATGCCTTGGTGGATGACAGTGTGATGCAACTGCTGCAACAAGAACCCCAGTGGCAAGTGCTGAGTTTACCGCAGATTGCCATCCGGCACTATGGCTATGAACCCAGCACGATCGCTGCTCGGCAAAAGCTAGACCAAGCAAGAACCGCCATGGAGGAATACTGGCTGGCGCATCCGGATGATCCCTATGTGTGCAGCAAGTTAGGAGCACTTTATATCCAAATTGGCGACTTTACACAAGGGGTTGATATTCTGCGGCGCGGGTTACGCTCGATCGCCCAATCACCAACTCCCGTCGTCAATCCACAATCCTCCTTTGCCCCTATTCTCTACGAATTACACTACCACCTTGCCATTGCCTACAACCGCCTCCAGCAACCTCCTACCGCTGAACAGCACTATCGATCAGCTATTCAAGTGCCAATTCTCGATTGTTTGAAACTTGGAGCTTACAATAACCTAGGGAGTCTGCTGCAAGCCAAAGGTGATTTAGCTGGAGCCAAAGCCGCCTATGAAGCTTGCTTGAACATTGATCCCAACTTTGCCGTTGGCTATTACAACATGGGCATGGTGTTAAAAGCCTCTGGGCAATTGATGGAATCGGCAGCACAATACCAAAAGGCGATCGCGCTCAATCCTAACTACGCCGAAGCGCACCAAAATTTGGGCGTTGTATTGTTGAAACTTGGCAATATCTTGGAGGGCAAGCAAGCTTTTCTGCGTGCCATTGAACTTCATGAAAGGCAAAATTCACCTGAAGCGGCTCGGCTGCGTCAAGGACTGCAACAAATGGGATTCCGAGTCTAGTCGCAAAAATTGTTTGATGACTTGCGTAACGATCGAGAGATTCATCGGGAACAGTATGCCGACCTTTCCAACTTCCCCACACCGAGGGGGGAGCCGCAGGCAGTGGGATGAATGCGATGCTGCACGACCAAGCATTGGTAGACCCCCCGACACTACAATTTGTGCACTTGTACTAGCCAAACCGAAACAGATGCTCTAGAATGCCGTGAATGTATCGTCATGCGAGGATAATCATCATGAATAAAGGTGAATTGGTAGACGCGATCGCGAGCAAAGCGCAAATTTCTAAGAAAGATGCAGATGTGATTCTCACGGCTACTGTCGATACCATCATGGAAGCTGTGGCCAAGGGTGAAAAGGTGACGCTGGTTGGGTTTGGCACATTTGAACCGCGCCAGCGTGCTGCTCGGGAAGGGCGTAATCCCCAAACGGGCAAAGCCATTCAGATTCCAGAAACCACTGTTCCTGCCTTTTCAGCAGGCAAACAGTTCAAGGAGGCGGTAGCAGAATAGTAGGCGACATGAATCGATTCAAGCCATGCGAACAAGTGGTGTCTTTAGCCGGACGTTCAGGACGAGTACAGCATCCGTGGGTCTGGAATGCGATCGACCTTCCCGGATATTGTCTGGTGTTGTTTGATGGTAATCGAATGCCGCGATGGGTTCGCATTGATCAACTCTTACCCGATCCACAGGCGTCTAGAGATGTTTCTGTATAGCAAACTGTTCATCAGCAAGCCGCGAGGATTGGATCGATTCACTGGTTTATGATGATTGTCATTACAATCGTTGTGCTGCTTGGTTTGGGCACGGCCAGTTAGCCCGACCAGCGCCAGACAAGGTTATGGGAACATTTGACTATTCGTTAGACTTTAAAACGATCGACTTTCGGCAGCATCCAGAACTCTACCGGATTGGTCGGGGCGAACAGGGAGTGCTACTGGTTGAACCTTACAAAAGCGAGATTCTGCCCCATTGGCGATTCAAAACCCCAGACCTTGCCCGTCAATCTGCTGCTACGATTTATCAAATGTTTCTGGACTACAAGGCTCAGTCGGATTTTGTGGGCATGGACATGGCTCGCAAATTTTTGCAAATGGGCTACACTCGCTCGCGGCGTTATGCGAACCATAAATCTGGACGGAAATATGCCAAAGACGCCAAAGGCGAAGGAGCTAAAACCGTTTTACCTCGTGATGAAGATTCCGTTAAAGCTGAATCTGCCAAAATCTTCTATGACATGTGGCAATTGGCAAAGACTGATCCAGACTATCTAAAATTGGCCGATCGACATCGCCAACAATATGAGCAGAAATGAGCGCTAGAGGTCCGAATGAAGCAGTGGTGATGGTAATAGGTGATGGGCCAGTGAAAAGACTGGCTAACTGCTTATCACCCATTACCAAACTTAAAATCGCTCATTTAGAATGGCGGACTGAAAACCCTATAAACTATTAGCAGGCAAGATGGTTGTGCTACAAAGCGTTTCAGGCATTTGACCCATCGACTTACCTTATTTAACTCAATAACTTAACTTAACCTAAGTAACCTATAACTAGCTTTTGAGAAATAACGTATGAGAGCGATATCATTATTGGACTGAAGGTATGCTGTAAGTATGCAGTGACAATCACTATTCGGTGGGGGTCACTATCCTTTAATACTTCTTGCTAGTTTTCAATTCCTGATTAATTGCCAAACTTAACAAAGGCTTAATTTTAAGCAGTTTCTGCTTCGTCTCTCAGTTGTGGCAGTTTAATGACATAGCGATATCCCTCTTCGTTTGAACCTTGAACGCTGATCGAGCCGCCGTGTAGTTCTGCTAATTGACAACTGAGCAGTAACCCCAAGCTTTGCCGCGAGTGGTGATTTTCGATCGAGCCGACTGTTTCTTCGAAATCATTAGATGGCGATATACGTGCTTCAGCTTCCCACTCGTTTTGTCGCCATTTTCTGTGAGTTTGTATAGCAAAGTGATGCAGCGATCGGCTAGCTATTACGTCAGCTTGCGACATGCCATCACCTAACCAAGGATGGGATGTCCAAACAGCCAGGTTAAGGAAATTTTGTCGGCGAGAAATATGAATGCGAATAATGCTTTCTGGATTGGACGATTGCATAACGCTGAAAATGAGGTGATAGAGCATTTGTCGTACTTTGTCTTTGTCTAGTAAACAAATGCGTGGGCCAGGTTCCACTGTTAGCTGAATTTGTTGATGGTGACGTTGTGCCGCTTGTTTGAGAGTACTGAGCGCCTGCTGGCACAGCATTTCAACATCAATTGGGGTCAGGGTGAGATAGAGCGTTCGATCGTCTAACGTTCCTAGTTCCAAGACCTCGTTCACCAACGAAGATAGGTATTGTCCGCTGTTGTGAATAATGTCAATGTACTCTCTTTGTTTATGGGTGAGTGCGCCATAAATGCCCTGGCTGAGAACTCTTGCCATTCCCAGAATGGAAGTTAATGGAGTACAAAGCTCTTGTGCCATTTGAGACATTAGCTGTGACTTAACCGATGAGATGGCAGATGCCGACATAGCCGAAGCATTGACTGCGGTTGTAGGATTTGGTGATGATTGTATCCACGCGGAGGTTTTAGCCAGGTGATTGCGTTCAAACTCGCTAATACTCCACCGAGCGATTAACTGTAGAATTTCAATCTCTTTGTCTGTAAAACTACGGGGTGTTAAGCTCATCATCGCTAAAGTGCCAAGGCAATAACCATTCGACGCCACCAAAGGTACCCCCAGATAGGCACGAATGCCATAACGCTGAACTAGCAAACCTGTTGCAAAGGCTGGATTGGCAGCGGCGTCTGTAATGACCTGAACGTGTTGACTTTCGACAACTTGGGTACAAAAAGATTCATGGCGTGGCAACTGACGAGACGACGCTAAATCGTTCATCAATCCAATTCGCGAAAGCCCAACGGCAGATTTAAACCAAAGCCGATCGGAATCAAGCAAACCCAGTACACAAATTGGCATTTCTATAAAGTGAGTCGCCGTTTGAGTTGCTTCCTCAAAAATTGGCACACTTTCTGTTCCTAATAAACCTAGTTCTTCTAATGTTTGTAATCGCTGTTGCTCTTGCTCAGAGTTTGGCATGTGTTCAAAACGAGAAAATACTCTCTTATCAGGGCGTCTCATTTCAACCCCTTTCTGCATTCCCTAAATTAGCGGTTAAGCCAAAGAACCAATGGAATGGTTATTCGCTATACACAGAGTGCCCCGACTTTTTAACAGATCAACATACTGCCGTTAAAGATGGGCGAACTTCAGAGTTTTCAAGGCTAAAGATAGCTAGATCCGTTAAAAGGATAACCGTAGGATCACTGAAACACCAGGTTTTATAAGGTATCAATTTTCTATTAGTTAGAACAAAGAATAGTGATGAAACCCATCGATTAGCTTAGAGTATTGAATCAATTTTGAATCAATTGAAAAAGTATCGTTGAAGCCGTGAGTTTTAGTGTCGTGCTAATTCTAGAATACATAGACCAATGAGTACGTAATTTGCAAGGGTCTTATCGCCGCAATGAGCAAGCAAGTTCTTAGATGAAGCAAGACCTAAAAGGGATTTTTTGTGAATGTTTCAACAGCCATCGTCAGTGAAAGTATCTATACAAAACCGTCCAGGATCGATCGCTCATTTTATGCTTAGCACTCTTAATTAAGCGCATAACGTAGGTAAAGCATACTAAGCTTGTCACTTTAGAACATTTATGGTGAACCTAGGCGATTAGTCTAAGCAACTTGATTTTGACGAATGTGATGATGAGCAGCTTGTTGAAGCTGGTGCATGTGATGAAAAAGCTGCCAGCAATACTGTTCTGGTAAACCACAGGTAATGGCTCCCCGCAACACCACATTAAAGTACCAGTCATTGGGGGCGTGTTCTTCTGTCAATTTTTCAATTACGGTATAAGTACGCACATTCGTATAGGATTGCCCTTGACAGTCAACCTCGATCATTTCGTGACAGTAGCCTTCTTCCCGCTCATCCAGATAGCCACTTAATCGTAGCGGCAATTGGTAGAGAACCCCTTGGACAATCGCACCAGGTTCAGGGACGATATCAAGTACACCACAATTGCGGCGGTGGGACCGACGAAAAAAGCCGAGGCGGTAGTGCTTAAGCGTGGCTGGACCGATGACATAGGAATGGGTGTGTTCTCCAAGCGATCGCTTCAAATCAACCGGGCACATGCAAGAGCCATAGGCGAAGTAGTAGAAAGTTGGCTCGGCTGGAGTAGACAACGATTGAGTCACTTCTGCCTGTAACCACTGAGAATTCTGGCGTAAGGGCTGCTTGGACATGGCTCCTAGTTACGATAACTACGAAAACGATGGCTACTTCAACGTTATGCTCAATACAAGCAAAGCGGTTCACTCTTGCTTTACACTGACTTCAAGCAAAGCGATCGAAATTTAGCGAAATAACAGCAAAATAACAGAGTTCGTTTGAATTATTCAGTAATCTTATCAAACTCCAAGCCAAAAAACACCTATTCCGGGCGAAGAACCGTAGATTTAATTTTTCTTTAATGGGGCACTGTCAGCTATAGAATCAAAAAATGACTCATTTGCCCTTCTTACCCACTATTTCGTCCTGTAGCTGGAGCCGCTCCATTGGTCTAGGGTGGGACAATCCTTACACAGTTCGCTACGCCAGCAACATTGATGATGGACCATGGCATGGAATGCCTTTGGGTGGGTTGGGTGCAGGATGCATCGGACGATCGTCCCGCGGTGATTTTAACCTCTGGCATGTCGATGGCGGTGAGCATGTGTTTCAGGTTTTTCCAGCGTGCCAATTTAGTGTATTTGAGCAGGTAGAGGATGCCCCCCCTCAAGCCTATGCCCTTTGCACGGAAGCGCCGAATCATGACACGTTGGCAGCTTGGCAGTGGTATCCGGTGCAGGGGAAGAGGGAACGGAGAGTAGGAAACAGGGAAGCAGAACCAGATTCGGGGAAGTATTATGCACTGTATCCGCGCAGTTGGTTCGTTTATCGAAATGTGTTTCAAGCGTATCTAGAATGTGAGCAGTTTTCCCCAATTTGGGCTGAAAACTATCAAGAATCTAGCTATCCTGTGGCAGTGTTTGAGTGGTCGGCTCATAATCCGGGCAATCGACCCATTACGCTTAGCATCATGCTTTCTTGGCAAAACATGGCGGGTTGGTTCACGAATACGTTGAAGACGCCAGAGGTTACAGTTCGCGATGATGGCAGTCCTGTTTATGCCTATCAACCCCAAATTGGCAAAAGCCAGGGAAATTTTAACCAGTGGTTAACGTCAGGTGACTGTGCTGGATGCATCATGGGACAGAGCGATCGGCAAACGTTGGAAGAAGGGGACGGCACTTGGGCGATTGCCACTTGTTTTGATGCAGAAGTGTTTTATCAAGCGCGTTGGAATCCGATCGGGGATGGGAGGGATTTGTGGAGCAGTTTTGCCCAGGATGGATCGCTGCCCAATGTTGCTGATGAATCGCCAGCGGCAAGAGGAGAGCAGATTGGAGCGGCAGTTGCGGTGCGGTTTACGTTGGCTCCGGGTGAGACCAAACAAATTCCGTTTGTGGTGGTGTGGGATTTGCCCATTACTGAGTTTGCAGAAGGTGTTGTCTACTACCGTCGCTACACAGACTTCTTTGGACGCAGCGGTCAGAACGCTTGGGCGATCGCCCAGACTGCTCTGAAATCCTATAAACAGTGGCAGCAGTCGATTCAACAATGGCAACAGCCGATTTTGGATCGATCGGATTTACCCGACTGGTTCAAAATGGCGCTATTCAATGAGCTATATGATTTGACCAGCGGCGGAACCCTGTGGAGTGCCGCCACTGAGCATGACCCGATCGGACAATTTGCTGTGCTGGAATGTTTAGATTACCGCTGGTATGAAAGCCTAGACGTGCGGTTGTATGGGTCATTTGCGCTACTGATGTTGTTCCCCAACTTAGACAAGTCCATTCTTCGTGCCTTTGCCAGGGCGATTCCGAAAGAGGACGATCGCCTCCGCACCATTGGCTACTACTACACGATCGGACAGCCTAGCCCAGAAGCCTTGCGCAAAGCCAAAAACGCCACTCCGCATGATTTGGGCGCACCTAACGAACACGTTTGGGAGAAGACGAACTACACCAGCTATCAAGACTGCAATTTGTGGAAAGATCTAGGTTCTGATTTCGTCTTGCAGGTCTACCGGGATTTTGTTCTCACGGGCAGCCGTGATATGCCATTCCTAGAGGAGTGCTGGGAGGCGATCGTCGCGGCACTTGAATATCTCAAAACCTTTGATTTCGATAACGATGGCATCCCTGAAAATTCAGGCGCACCCGATCAAACCTTCGACGATTGGCGCTTGCAAGGGGTCAGCGCTTACTGTGGTGGATTGTGGATAGCTGCACTAGAAGCCGCGATCGCCATTGGTCAAACCTTGGAAAGGATGACAACTAACAGCGGAGGGGTGAACAAAAAGCCAATCCCCACCCCCCAATCCCTCATTCCTCAATGGCAAAACTGGCTAGAGCAAGCCCGATCAGAGTATCAGGAAAAATTGTGGAACGGTCAGTACTATCGCCTCGACAGCGGCAGTGGGTCTGATATAGTCATGACCGATCAGCTTTGCGGTCAGTTCTATGCGCGATTACTGAACTTACCCGATATTGTGCCGATCGACTGTGTCCGGTCTGCTCTACAGTCGATTTACGACTCGTGCTTTATCAACTTCAACCAGTGGATTCAAGATCAGAGGGACAATTGTCTAACCCCCACCCCCCTTCCCTTCTCCCCTATTGGTGCAGCCAACGGTGTGCGTCCAGACGGTTCTCCGGTTAATCCAAAGGACACCCATCCCTTGGAAGTATGGACAGGCATTAACTTTGGGCTAGCAGCCTTTATGGTGCAAATGGGCATGCAGCAGGAAGCCTTTGAGATTACAGAAGCCGTTGTGCGACAGATTTATGAGCACGGATTGCAATTCCGCACGCCAGAAGCAATCACGGCTACTCACACCTTCCGCGCCTGTCACTATCTGCGAGCTATGGCAATTTGGGCAATTTATGGTGTATTGGTTGAGTTTAAGGCACTAAAAAGTGAGAAGTGAGGGTTAGTGCCACGTTGGTCATCACATTATTTTTAATATCTTAGCGATCGACCAACTCAGTCGGGGCGTCTTTCAAGTCGCCGCTCTGCTGCTCAACAGCGAGATTATTCTTTCGTTATCGTCCGCTGCAACATATATTCTTGTGCTTCCGTCTTGCACTTCTGTATTGAAGCACCGTCGTTTACCACCATTTGGTTTAAGGTTGCCTGCCGTTCGTCTTTTTTTTCATAGCTGCGCTATCATTGCCGCTATTCATTCCTCAGAGAAAACTTAGCTGCTTGTTTTCGATCGGTATGAATCAGCATGAAGAGCAGCAGAACCACGATACAACCCGCAACAGAGCTAGACAACTTGAATCTAATCATGACAACTTCTTCCGCTTCAGATCCTCCTACCGATACGGCAAACCCAATAGCGGCTGAACCGTGTTTCCGTTCGCGTTCCTGGTTCAAACGCAAAATTTTTCATCGCTCGTGGCAAGTAGCGTTAGGTTGCCTGGCAGCCCTTACCACCGCCATTCCTAGCCCCGCAGCCGAACGGGTATCTGTCTCCTACGGGCCGCTAGAGCTTTCGCTTTCTGTAAAAGACCTGGAAACCTATGCAGAAACAGGCAGGATGAGTAATGGGTTAGCCTTTTATGCCCGATTCGTGGATGATGAAAACCTAGAGCAGTTGCGCGATCTGTTGCGCCAGCAACTGGACTTAGATGCGGTGGCCATCTCACAGATTCTCTATTCATCGTTTGGAGAAACCTCGCTGCAACAGTTGGGCGAACTGATTCAAACTGATGCGCGCCAAAATGGATTTTATGCCCTGCGATCGGCGTTAATTTTGGCTGCCAATGACCCTGAAGGCTTAACACCCTTAAACATCATCAAACACTTTCCCACACCCACAGTACGAATTCAGTCCGTCCGCGCTATTCAAGTTGCCAATGAATTTACACAATTGCTGCATCAAACCGATCGCATCAGAGCCGTGATGAGTGAACAGGCGGCTGCGGATATAGCAACAGACGTTTCGGTTGATTTTGCCCGAGGGTTAAATTTACAGGAGTTTGGCACCATCGACTGGCAACAGGAAACCTTACAGCTACACGATCGTCTGCGCAATCGCTCCATTGCAGTTGATCTCTATACGCCAAATCTTTCCGAAGCGGCACCAGTGCTAGTGATTTCCCATGGCATTGCAGCCGATCGCCAAGATTTTTCGGAACTGGCACAACATTTAGCCTCGCATGGTTTTGCAGTGGCTGTGTTAGATCATCCCGGCAGCGATCGACAACACTTTCAAAACCTGCTGCGGGGACTAACCCAAGAAATTGCTGAACCTAACGAGTTTGTTAATCGTCCATTGGATGTGAGCTATTTGCTAGATGAGCTAGAGCAACTCAATCAACCAGGTGCACCGCTGCACAATCGCCTCAATTTGCAGAAAGTGGGCGTGATTGGACACTCATTAGGCGGCTATACGGCTCTAGCTTTGGCTGGTGCTCAACTAAATTTCGACTTGCTGCGGCGCGAATGCCAATCCAGCTTCATTGATCTGAATATTGCGAACTTGTCGATGCCGCTTCAGTGTGAAGCACTGCGAACCACACTCGAGGCTCAACCGCTACAAGACAATCGGGTGCGGGCAATCGTCGCCGTGAATTCAGTCAGCCATAACGTCTTTGGACAAGAAGGACTGCGATCGGTTCAAGTTCCGGTCATGTTAATTGGTGGTAGTCGGGATGTAATTTCGCCTGTGCTGCTCGAGCAAGTGTGTCCGTTTACGTGGCTCACCGGGACAGATAAATACCTAGCGGTGATTGAAAAAGGAACCCATGTTTATAATTACCAAAATACTAGTCAAAACCAATTGTTTCCTGGTGAACCCACTAACCCCAATCCTGCTCTGGCTCACCGCTATTTGCAAGCCCTCAGCCTCGCATTCTCCAAGGTTCACGTTGCTGCACAGCCCGAATATCGCGACTATCTCAGAGCATCTTATGCGCAGTCAATTAGTGAATCCCCCCTACCTCTGACGCTGCTGAATGCGTTGAATACCGCTCCCTTGACGCGATCGTTAGTAGGCGCTTGCCCCGGAACCAGTGAAAATCGTTAAGGGGGCAAATCCGTACAAATAGAATGCAAACACCTCCTTCCGATTATTTAATAAAGAATGTTAGCCTGAGAAGGATCAACTTAGCTTAGATAAGCTAGCAGTGAAATCGGCGATCGAATGATTAGTTACCTTAAGGGAACCGTTGCTGGGATTCAAAAAGTAAGCAGTAGTCGCGTCATCCTCACCTTAGAAGTGAATCAGGTTGGATACGATTTGCAGATTACGTCTCGCTTAATGCAGCATTTGTTGGCGATCGACGAAGCTGTACAAGTATTTACACATCTACAAATTCGCGAAGATCAGATGATCCTGTTTGGGTTTGGTTCAACCGCTGAACGAGACTTATTCCGCCAACTCATTAGTGTCAGTGGTATTGGACCCCAAGTTGCGATGGCCTTACTGGATGGATTAAGTTTACCCGACCTCGTGCAGGCAATCGTTTCTAGCAACACGCGAGTCTTAACCCAAGCACCTGGGGTGGGCGCAAAAACTGCCGAGCGTTTGGCTTTAGAACTCAAAACCAAATTAGCTGAATGGCGCAACCAATCGGGCCTGGCAACTTTGCCTGATGCGGGACCAACGGCCAATGTTCGAGAAGATGTAGAAATGACTTTACTAGCGCTGGGATATACTGGCAATGAAATTACGCAAGCGTTGCAAGCTGTTGGACAAAAAACTGCACTGGCTAAAAACTCCAATGCAGAAGATTGGATTCGAGAAGCGATCGCTTGGCTTAGCCAATGAAGTCTTTGCTCAAGCGGTACGATCAATCGATTAACACGAATCGATCGAGTTACTTCATTGACGGATGAGCACGACATCAATCATAATCAATAACGACTCATTCTTTTGAAACCGGAACAGCGTGCTCAGATGGGCGAATCGGAGTACCTCGATAGCGAGAATAAACCTGGGTAAATTCTGCACCAAACAAAATAATTTGAGCCGAATAAAATACCCACACTAAAAGTACCACGAAGGAACCTGCTGCACCATAGGTAGAACCAATCCCACTATTACCTAAATAGAGACCAATGAGATATCGACCAATATTAAATAGAAGTGCCGTTGCAGCGGCTCCGATCCACAAGTTTTTCCAAGGGACTTGTACATCTGGCAAAAACTTATAAATTGATGCAAAGAGCAGCGTGATTACTGCAAAAGAGATAAAGAAATTCAATCCTTGACCAACCGCTATAAACTCTGGCATCATGCTGCCAAAAACATTACTGATTGCGGCGAGGATAGCGGAAAGGATCAGAGAAACTAATAGCAGAAATCCAATTACAAGCACCATAGCAAATGATAGAAATCGAGACTGAATAAAGTTTTTCCAGCCGCGTTCTGGCTTTGGTTTAACATTCCAAATGGCATTCAAGGCTTGTTGCAGTTGACCAAATACGCCTGATGCGCCGAACAAAAGCGTTACGACTCCCACAATTGAAGCGATCGTCCCGCCTGAACCAGGGCGTTGAGCATTTTGCAACATGGTTTGAATTGCCTCTGCCCCGTCACGTCCTACTAGACCTTGGATCTGCCCGACAATTTGACCTTGCGCGGCTTCTTCACCAAATATAGCCCCCGCAATAGCAATGGCAATTAACAACAATGGAGCTAATGAAAATACGGTGTAATAAGCAAGCGCGGCCGCATATAGAGGGACTTGATCTTGTGTCCATTCAGTGACAGTGTCCTTTAAAAGACGAACGCCGTCTTTCAATCTCATGTGGCTATTCCTTCGCTGGTATTAATTACCGCCATTATCAATAGCTCGTTTATTTATCAGCATCAGTCTATGGTAAGGAATTCAGGAAAGGGCGTTGCTGAACGCAGGATGAATTACCCGCATCCACAACCCTTCTTCTTATGGAGCAGGGAGCCAAATTTTGTTGTCCCCTCTCCTTTGGGAGAGGGCTGGGCTGAGGGCTGCAAGCAGCTCCAGCACAAGAATCATATATTCTGCTCAGCAACACCCAGAAAAGATTAAAAATGAATCAGTCTCTCATTCCGAGGCATACTTGCGTCTTACATTGGAGGAAGTTTCGCGATCGTTGTATCTGCTCGGATCAACAATCTTCCTTCATCGGTCTCCAACTCCTTCAGTTTTAGGGATATCCCGCCAAGTTCAAAATTACGTAGATCTAGTAGCTCAATCAGGTTCTGAAATAACACTGTTAACAAAGTAAGAGACAGTCCCTGCCCTTCTGCCGAGAGAATCTCAATTTCTATGCGCTGTCCATTGTCTTTCAGAATTGGTTTGATCATGGCATGAAATTCACTTCCCTCGGCATGATCGGTGCTGATAATTGCGTTAAGGTCAATTCGATTGTCGCTCAATAGTTGAAGACTAACGTGTTGAATATCGATCGGTACGATTTCGCCATCCACTTCCACTTCTAATTGGTTGAGCTTATTCCGGAGATAGTCAGATTGTAATGCACGGTTCAAGTCGGCTTCTGTTAAGATCACTTGAGTTCGAGCACAAGCGGTTTTGTTTAGTTCAATATCCCCTGTCACCGCCTTCAGTGGGTTAATAAATACTGCATCTGTCTGAATATCTACTGACTCAGCCCGCAACTCCTGTTGAATGACCAGTCCTTGTCCTTGAATTTTGACTGAATCAACCTGCCCTTGAACAAGTTGCAATGGATTTGTGCGGATATCAACCTCAATTTCTTCTACTTCATCAAGTTGGCTAGTAAGTGCTAGCTCTGCTGCCTTGTCAAGCAACTGTTCTCCCAAATCTGGATCGTGATTCATGGATTTAATACTAACTTAAACAGAAGGAGCAATAATATGGCGAAAAAGGTAAAAATGTTGCAGGTGTTAGCCTACTTTAGTACTGGTAGCTTCAACACTTATTTTCAATCTTTGATCTAGAGTTACAATCAGCTATGATTCTATTCAACTTAGCAATACAACAACGCCGTAATAGCGATTAAATGCATCTCAACTTTGCGAAAAAAAGTGAGATTTTTAAAGACCCTTCCCCAATCTGGGAAAGGGATTAATGGTAAAGCTTGTTGAGAGAAACAAATGTTTTCTTGATCAATTTTGCCTTAGAAGTAGTCTGATAACACTACATTTTTCCCTTTTGCATCACCTCTTGTAGATGACGACGAATCTCTTGAACTTGATTCATTTCAGTTTGCTGAATCTGCCGCAAAAGTTCAACACATGGCTGACTGTCAGCCTTCTGAGCATCTTGAATGTACGTCTCATATAGTTGAACAGCTTCAGCTTTGTTCTTTAATACAGCCACCAGATCATATTCTAAATCGCTGATCGCTTTAGTTTGATTGTTGGTTGCAACCATGATTCTTCTCCATTGTTTTAACTAGCTGCTCTAAGCTTGACGTACCTCTCTTACTCCAAACATCTCCCTAAAAGTGGAAAGTTATCATGTGATCATAAAAACATTTTTCTTATATCTATTAGCTCTTGAAAGGCATAAACTCCAACTTTGAAGCGTCAATAAAGCTAAAATTCAAACGATTTAAGGATGGAAGCATCTCTACCAATTTATTAGGACAGTCTCGTTCCTAGGAAAGAGGCTGTTCGATCGCCACCTCAGTACAGTTTTAAGTGTTGCAATTAGGAAGATTAAACAAATGGCAGATTTTGAAGACGCCGTAACGCGGGCCAAAGATAATATGCCGAATCTCACACCGACGCCACCAGGGTTTCATAGCCAAGCGACGCCAACTGAGTTAAAAGCCCGATTGCAGTGGGGAGAACCAGGACTGACAATTCTAGATGTGCGTGATCACAATGCTTTTAATGAATGTCGCATCTTAGGTGCGATCACAATGCCGATTGAGCAACTCCCTCAATGGGCTAACTCTAGCTTGGCTCACAAGCGGGATATTTATGTCTATGGTGCCACCGATGAGGATACCGCTTCAGCAGCAAACTTGTTGCGTGAAGCCGGATTTGACAAAGTAGCAGAGTTGAAGGGTGGACTAGAAGCTTGGAGAGCCATTGAAGGCCCTATTGAAGGTATTGCTTCCATTCAATCTCCAAGCGCTGGCGCTTACAATGTGGCTGAGCGCCTCCGCGAATTTGCCGCAGAACGAGACAAAGAAAAGAATTCATCCTTTAGCTA
Organism: Thermocoleostomius sinensis A174; assembly: GCF_026802175.1. Taxonomy (NCBI): domain Bacteria; kingdom Bacillati; phylum Cyanobacteriota; class Cyanophyceae; order Oculatellales; family Oculatellaceae; genus Thermocoleostomius; species Thermocoleostomius sinensis. The sequence goes on from NZ_CP113797.1 coordinate 3,138,954, forward strand.
ATTACAGCTGACTTAACAAGCAGTCAATAAGTCAATCTTAAAGAGGGGAATGCTCTAGTTGCGCCCCTCTATCAATTTAGCTGCTTTGCTTAGTTGATTTGAGTGGATTACTTTACAGTTCCGATTTAGTCGTCCTTAAGATCATACGTAACCCGTAGAAAGGCTCTAATTCTAGCTAGTAGCTCATCAAAATCAAACGGCTTCCGAATAAAATCATTTGCCCCAATATCTAAACCGTGAATAGCATCCACAGTAGCATGGGCTGTAACTAGCAGAATTGGAATAAAAGAAATGTTTGGATTTTGTCGAATTTGTCTTGTTACTTCATACCCATCTATATCAGGCATCATGACATCGAGCAAGATCAAATCCGGAGGAATAACTTGAATTTTTTCGAGTGCAACAGCGCCACCATTAGCCGTTTCCACTTCATATCCCTCTGCTTCTAAAATGGTTTGAAGTAAGATGAGATTATCGACAAAATCATCTACCACCAAGATGCGATAGGTGTGGGGAGACACTACTATTACAATACCTCATCAACAACAACCAAATTTGTAAAATTGAACGGTGGCTTTCAAGATAATTTACTCTATATTTGCCGCACTACAGACAAAAATATATCCTTCTTTAGATAGAGGTTTTGGAGCTATAAGCTAAGTAGTGGCAAAATCTCTAAGGTGCGTCTTTATCCTTCACCTTCACTTCCAAATTCGGTAGATTCTCCAATTTTTCGTCTGGTGGTTGTTCGCGCGTCGTAGGCGCAAAAATGATTAAGCCTTGAGGGACACACTCCACCTCGATCGGCGTTTTACCAATTATTTCTCCATCTAATACAATCTTTTGTGGTGGATCGGTAGCAATAACCACTCGCTTCGATCGCAAATAGCCAATATCATCCCGTTCGGCTGGATTGCCTTGAAGGGCTGTGTGCAACAAATTATAGGCGGCTGCAATGGCACCAACCAAATTTCGGGGGGAAATGATGGTGACATTAAGTAATCCATCATCTGCAATGATGCCAGCGGGACCTTGAGCCAACACAGACGTAGGAGGAGCCACGTTTGCGACGGTAATTGCTGCTGCCGAGACCTTAATTTCCTTGTCATCCGTTTCGATCGTGGCATCAAAGTGCTTGAGGTTGCGTAACTGCTTCAACCCAGACACTACATAAGCAAAAATACCAAGGTTATTTTTCGCCTCGCGATCGGCCAATTCGACCGTTTCTGCTTCAAAGCCTATCCCTGCTAGCAACAGCATAGGCTTCTGGTTGCAATAGGCAACATCGAGCGTGCGAGTTTCGCCATTGAGAATAGCTCGACACGCTTCTTCTAAATTAGTAGGCAAATTGAGGGCATTTGCAAAAGCATTGGCTGTTCCCGTAGAAATAATTCCCAATGGTGTCTTCGTTCCGATGAGTGCACCTGCCGCTTGGGAAATGGTTCCATCGCCACCTGATGCAATCACCATCTCAACCCCTCGATCGATTGCCGCTTTCGCTAATTGCTCAGGTGTAATCTCTTCGCTAGTCAAACAGACATCCAATTCAAGTTCAGATTCCAAGATGGAGCGAATTACATCTAACTGTTGCTGTGGATCACCTTGACCCGCAACTGGATTAAAAATCAAACAAGCAGACCGAGTCATATCTAACCATCTTTCAATCGCGATTAGTTTTAAGTTAAGGCAGGAAGCACCTTCGCCCCAAAATCTTCAATGAACTGCTCTTGATTGCGATTCACATTATGGAGCATCAGTTCATCAAATCCCAATTCAATATCTTGCTGAAGCCACTCAATGTGTTGCTGTAGATGCGAAGAAATACGAACTTGTTGCTCCATTTCATCGGGGTTAACGTACTGAGCCGCTGCCTCAAATTGAGCCGGAAGTTTGAGATCAGACAATAAAACACTCTGGAAAATATTAGTACTCCACTGATCAAATGCCCCAGAGCGAGCCGCTGCCTCATCTCGGTCGTAAGAAAGCTGTACCTTCAAAATCATTGGTTTACCTTCTCCACCGCCTCGGCGAAAGGCATCTACCACTTTCTTTAGTTGCTCAGGAGGACGAGAAGTTGTAATCAATCCATCAGCCCACCCTCCCAGCCATTCAGCCGTTTCAGCAGTAATAGCGGCTCCAATAATAAGTGGAGCAACATCCGGGCGGCTATATAGTGTTGCTTCCTCTACACAAACTAAACCTCGATGATTTACTGTTTCGCCTGCCCACAACCCTCGCATAATATCTACACACTCTTTCAACCGGGTGTTGCGATCGGCTTTACAGGGCCATTTTTCCCCTGTAATCGATTCATTGAGCGCTTGCCCGCTGCCTACAGTAATCCAAAAGCGATCGGGAAACATTTCAGCTAGTGTAGCGGCCGCTTGAGCAATGATAGCTGGATGATATCGCTGTCCTGGTGCACAGACCACCCGATAGGACAAACTTGGTGTAGTACACATCGCTGCTCCTAGCCAAGACCAAGCAAACCCACTTTGTCCCTGTCGCTCATTCCAAGGATGAAAATGGTCAGATGAAAGGGCTAATGTAAAACCAGCTTGCTCTGCCATTTTCACGTACCTAAGAAGTTCACTTGGCTTGAACTGCTCGTGGGAAGCATGATAGCCGATTTTCACCATAAGAGATGTACGGGATTGGGTGATAGGCAATGGATTCTCTATCTAAGATTCTAGACGAAGTTTGGATGGAACCGCTTCCACCTTAAGGTATAGACGAATCCAACAACCTCAGCCTACTGTCCAGGTGCTATGACACTCAATTTCATCGTTGCATGAATCCACACACTGTTACGTAATAGTGGTTCTCACCGTAGGTAGGTCATCTTCAAACAGGGTCTTGCTAGGCTGAAAACAATGAAATGCTGAGATCGATGATCGTTCCTAGCTTTGAAATAAAGGTAGAAACGATCATAGATTTCATCATCTAGTAACAAATAGCACCAAATTTATGACCCAGGCTCAATCTCAATCGGATCAACTACAACCAGCCCAGCAGCAAAATCAACGTCCGGGCATTGAAAAAGAAATGGCTCCTAAGCCGAACACTCGTAAGATCAAGTATAAAGGCAGTGACAAGTTACAAGATAAAGTTGCTCTAATAACTGGAGGAGACAGCGGCATTGGGCGATCGGTCGCCATTCTGTATGCCCGTGAAGGGGCAGATGTTGCGATTGTTTATCTCCTCAATGAGGAAACCGATGCAATGGAAACCAAGAAGTTGGTAGAGTTAGAAGGACGAAAGTGTTTAACCATTGCTGGAGACATCGGCGACGAACAGTTCTGTAAACAAGCCGTAGAAGAAACAATTAATACATTTGGACATTTAGACATTCTCATCAATAATGCAGCAGAGCAACACCCCCAAGAAAGCATTGAAGATATCAGTGCGGAGCAATTAGAGCGCACTTTCCGCACCAATATCTTCGGAATGTTTTTTATGACAAAAGCAGCTTTACCGCACCTTAAAGAGGGTAGCACTATTATCAATACAACGTCAGTGACAGCCTATAAGGGCAGTCCGCAACTGTTGGACTATTCTGCAACCAAGGGCGCAATTGTAGCCTTCACTCGCTCGCTATCCCAAGGGCTTGTTGATAAAGGAATTCGCGTCAATGGCGTTGCCCCCGGTCCCATTTGGACACCATTAATCCCTTCTACCTTTCCTGCTGAAAAAGTAGAAAGTTTTGGGGCACAGGTTCCAATGCAACGAGCTGGACAGCCAGAAGAAGTGGCTCCTAGTTATGTATTTTTAGCTTCAGATGATTCAAGTTATATGACTGGACAAATTCTCCATCCCAATGGGGGTAGTGTGATTAATGGATAATTTGCCTAAGTCTATTCTGCATCGATATCGCCATGGCTAGCACCTGAATTTAAGACATATATTATGGAGGCGTTTCGACCAACGTCTCCATTTTGCATATTTTGCTAAATTCGGTGTAACTCTGCTGATTTGAAGAATCAGGAATTTAGTGAAAATCGATCGTAGGCTGCAATAGAAGCATGATTAAACCAACCATAACGAACGAAAGTGTTACCCAAAAGATGATTAGATTTGGTTTCATGGCACCTTGTTGTTTAAATGTATGAATACTAGACAACACCTTAACATGACCATGACTAATACAAAACATAGCGTTAGATAGAATCATTGAATCTCTCAGTTGTTGATTGTCTATTGTAGTTTTTAAAACCGTATTCTTTATCACATTATTGATATCAGTCAAAAGTTATTGACTTAAACTGCTAGACAACTCCTATAGTCAGAGGGCGATCGCCTTTCATCATTGCTAAGTTGTAGCCACTACAAAATTACCTGTTGTTGAGTTACAAAAAACAGGAGAAACGATGATAGATCTTTCAAATTTGCGCGTTGCCGTCATTGCCACAGATGGCTTTGAGGAGTCGGAATTGACTGAGCCTGTAAATGCATTGAAGGAAGCAGGTGCAGCTGTTGAAATCCTTTCGCTCAAGCTGGATGACATTCAAGCGTTTCGGCACCACGACAAAAGTATTACAGTCAGGGTTGACCGAGCAATTGATGACGTGCAGCCCGACTCTTATCAGGCGTTGTTACTACCAGGTGGTGCGTTAAATACTGATACTCTACGGGTCGAACCCTCAGTAAAATCATTTTTACAGCAATTTCAAAAGGCAGGAAAACCAATCGCTGCCATTTGTCATGCTCCGTGGCTATTAATATCAGCAGACCTAGTTCGCGGGCGTACGTTAACTGGATATCATACTATCCAAGACGATATTCTCAATGCTGGTGGTAATTGGGTCGATCGCGAAGTCGTAAGTGATGAAAATTGGGTAACAAGTCGTCAACCCAGCGATATTCCAGTGTTTAATCGAGAAATGCTAAAGCTATTTTCTCAACAAGTCAAAGTTACTTCTTGATAATATGACTTTGGCTAGAGGAATTCTGCACAGTTCAATCGCTACTCTTATTCTCGTAACCATTCGTTTTTATTGCGTGGAGCAGGTCATGAAAAATACAGTTTTTGCTGCTATCTCTGAGATGTTTTCTAGCATTAAGAGAACTCAGGTCAATCAAGTTCTGTCGATCGTTCTAGTGGGCTTTCTCTTTCTAACCACTAATATGGGATTAAACCAGTCCGATCAATCGCTTGGTGAAAGAATGCGCGAGCGCATCCAGCAAGTAGAGCAAAATACCGAGCGCCCTAAAACCACCGGAGAATGGCTAGATGAAGTAGAAGGAGACGTTCCGTTTGGTGAGCGGGTACAAAACACAATTCGAGATTCTAAGGAAGCTTTTAGTCAGTTTGGCAAAGAATATTCGATCGGAGCACAGGAAAGTGTTCGGAATATCCAAGAGAACGCTAGCAATGCAGTCGATGATCTTACCAATTAAAATTGACCATTGACCAAAGTTGACGCTTCCCGGTAGCGGCACGAACTATCTAGGAGCCTGTCACGTCGCTCTCACTCTTGCTCCCTCTCTTCAAGGACGAGGGACTTTGACCCGCTTCTCCTTGTTTGAGAGAAGGGATTGGGGGATAAGGGTTAGACTTGCGAACGTGATATGCTCTCTTCTCTTTATTGTTACCCTGCTCTTCTTCTAATTGGGAAGGGTTTGTGCATTTATGATTTACTCCTATTTTTATTCCTATTGTGTGGTAAGGTCTATACGAATCCAGTTATCGTAGCCCTCCCCTTCCACCTTAATTGCTCGATTATGGCTTCATCTGCATCCTTGATAACTTTGACCAAGTGGTTAGTAGGTGAGTTTGACAACCAAGCACAAGCGCTAGAACAGCCCGCTTGGTTTGTGCACTTACGATTGTGGCATCGTCTTTTGCCGTTTTCGATCGAGGGAAACCCATCTTTGTTTGCAGAGCAAGCAAATTACTTGTACCCCGAAAACGCTTACCGGCAGCGAGTTGTAGTGCTGAGTTCGCTTGCCGATTCAGAACACTTGCAAGCGCAATATTATGCCTTTAAGCAGCCCGATCGCTTCAAAGGCTCAGGTGCACATCCCGATCGTCTTACCTCACTAAGCCAAGCAGACTTAGACCTGCTACCAGGCTGTAAACTGCTCATCACTCCACAACTAACCAGATTCAAAGCAGACCCCGCACCCAACAGCACATGCTGCTTTTTATACCAAGGTGAGATGCGGCAAGTAATCTTGGGATTTGAAGTCAGTGCTAATACGTTCATTAGCTACGATCGAGGCGTTGAGCCTAAGACCGGAAAAGTTCTCTGGGGAGCCATGATGGGGCCGTACCAATTTCACAAACGGCATGGCTAAAACACCAACCGCAATTGAAATGGATGAAATAGAAACATGCTATTTGGAATCCTCGTTGATAGTGCTGGCAACAAAAATCCCTTAAAATCACTTAACTGAAACCTGTCATCACTCGAAGTAAAAATAGATAGCTTATGCCACTCAATCAGCCACAGGGACAGTTAGTGATCATTGGTGGAGCCGAGGATACAGTGGGAGACTGCCAGATTTTGAGAGAATTTGTGCGGCGATCGGGTGGAACGAAGGCCCGAATTATCATTTTGACAGCGGCATCTAGTTTGCCAGATGAGGTGGGCGAAGAATATATCGAGATTTTTAAGCGCTTAGGAGTTGAGGAAGTTGGAGTAATAGACACCCGCCATGCTGACGATGCCAATCATCCCAATGCGGTGAAACAAGTGGCACAAGCTACGGGAATTTTCTTCACAGGTGGCGATCAAGCTCGGATTATTCGATCGATCAAAGGCACGATTTTGGAAGATGTGCTGCACAAACGTTATGCTGATGGGGCGGTAATTGCAGGCACTAGTGCTGGAGCGGCTGTAATGCCAGAGCAGATGATCGTCGAAGGTGAATCTGACACCAATCCTCGGTTAGATGCCGTTGAAATGGGCCCGGGCATGGGATTTTTGTCGCGAGTTGTTGTCGATCAGCACTTTGCACAGCGAGGACGATTGGGACGGTTGCTTTCGGCGATCTTGCTCGAACCCAGCGTTCTAGGGCTAGGCATCGATGAAAACACTGCTGTGATTGTTAGTGGCAACGAGTTTGAAGTGATTGGTGAAGGAGCCGTGACGATCGTCGATGAATCGGAAAAGACCTACAACAATGTCGATCATGTATTAAAAGATGAACCCGTTGCTGTATTCGGGATCAAGCTGCACATTTTGCCCCAGGGCTGCCGCTACAATTTCATTACTCACCAACCGATCGCCCCTCAGTAAATCTGCCCTTCCGCGATCGACCAATGCCCAAAACCGCTAGGCGAGAAAGCTGAGAGCATTTAGATCTTAATACCATCGAAACCGGACGACGGATACAATTCAGCAATCATTGTTTTGGCTTCAGCCGATAATAAAGGTAAATTGGCCCAAACCTGTGGGCCGTACAGCTACTATATTAAAGATAACATTAAAAGACAGCACAGATCTCAGTGTAACCTCTGTGTAGGTCGCCGGGACAAGACAGCACCGGCAGACCGCGATTCGTCTGGGGCTAGCTCCCCATCAGTGCCTGAGCGAGACCAATATAAAGGGGGATTCCTAAGCCAATCGCAACTGGTGTACCGATGGCTGTAGACGCGCCTATGTAGGCAGAGGGATTGGCCGACGGGATACCAGCGCGTAATGTGGGCGGACCTGAAATGTCGGAACTGGAGCAGGCAATCACAGCCAGAATCACGACGCCACCAAGGCTAAATCCTGTAGTATAGTGGGCAATCATCCCGAGACCGAAGGCAATGAACCCATGCAGTAACGGTGCCACTACGGCATATACAGCATACCATTGGGCCACCTTGCGTAACTCGCCAAGCCTTGACCAGGCCTCCATACCCATTACCAGCATCAGAATCGAAAGTAGTCCGCGGAAGAGGGGATCGTAGAAGCTTTCATAGACGCTTTCTGGCTTCGTTAGCAGACCGAGAGCAAGTCCGAGCAACAGTGCCGATAGAGCAGGTCCTTCAAGGCTTTCCTTCACAATAGGCCATATTTTGACGCGATTACCTGCGGTAGAACGCTGTGCACTGGGATAGCCGCTTGCGGTAATGCGCTGCTTATTAGGATACTCGCTAGTGCTGGAATACTCACCTGCAGTGCTGAAAGACGTACTTGTGGTACCGGCATACTCGCTGGCGCTGGAATACTCACCTGCAGTGCTGAAAGCCGCACCTGCAGTGCTGAAAGCCGCACCTGCGGTGCTGAAAGACTCGTCCGTAGCGCTGAAAGACTCCTCTGCGGTACGGCGGCGGCGATACTCTTTCCTTTTGGTGTAGATACTGGCTACGACGATCGCAGTCACAAGCGCTGGGATGTCCATGAAGGGATAGAGTGCAGCAGCCCAAGCCTCATATTCAATGCCTTGCGCTTCAAGTAGTGTCAAGGCAGCAGCAAGGGTAGAGCCACTGACAGCACCAAATAAGCCCGCAGTTGCGATGGCATCCACGGTTCTGACCTTGGGCAACTTGGCCAACGTGAAGCGCCCAATGAATACAATCAGAATTCCCATCACCGAGGCAAACAGCGCAGGCAACAGCATCTCCGCCAGGTTAGCACTGCGGATCGCGATACCGCCGCTCAGTCCGACTTTGATGAGTAGCATGAAGACGATAAACTTATAGATTGCATCTGGAATTTCCAGTCGGCTACCAAGGGCGGCAATGACCATACCACCAATCAGAAAGCCGAGAGTGGGGGACTGCAACTGTGCCAAGAAGTCCATTAAGAAATTGGACAAGAAATCCACAAATACCTCCTTCGGCTCCTCTAACGAGAAGTGACTATTTTGATAAGTGAACCTTTAAAGAGTTGGAGAACGTGAAGGTAAAACGCTTTACCCTCTAAGCGGGGCTGGAAGGTGATAGCTGTTCTGCACTACCCTCCATAGATTCCAATCTATCAAGGTTAGAATCTCTATTTGCTTAAGTCTATATCTAAATTGCACAAAATTTTGCACTTGTTGATTTGAATTTGAAAAGCAATATCAAATTCAAACCATAAGTTTTTCTTTTATTTTTAGGAACCCGTATATTTCTGGTCAATGTGAATTGCGATCGTAGAGGGGTCTCACTGCAACATGCTCTCTATCAAAGAGTCAAGGGGCGGCCATTCCCCTTGTCGTCCTCTTCTCTTCAAGGTAGGTAACGCCAAGACAAGGAGCATCGACGTTTAATTGCTGCAAAGCGTGTCAAAAGGCAGAAGCGTTAATTCTCAATTTGGTGCATGATTTTCATAATCATTTGACAAACATGACGAAAAGTGACATCAACTACTATTAGTTCATCACCTCGCCTACCAAATCAGCCCTCCCCTTTATCCATCCCTGAAGTGCTCGATCGAGCTTCAGAAATTGCTGACTTTTGCGCCACTAATGCGGCTGCCATTGACTATAACGGCGCTTTTCCTGTCCAGGAATTTGAATTGATTGCCAAGGCAGGTTTACTAGCCGCTCCCCTACAACCTGAACTTGGTGGACTTGGTTTGGGAATTCAGGCAAATGTAACGTGGGAACTGCTGCTGCTGCTGAAACACATCGGACGCGGAAATTTAGCCGTTGGACGCATCTATGAAGGGCATGTGAACGCGCTACAGATTATCCAAACCTTTGGAACCCCAGAACAAATAAATACCTATGCCGCTGATGCCCGCGATCGGCACAGAATCTTTGGTGTTTGGAATGCTGAGGCAGAAGATGGTGTCAAGGTCTATCCTCTTTCCAACGGACGCTATCGCCTAGCAGGCTCGAAAACATTCTGTTCCGGTTGTGGTTTTGTCGATCGACCGTTTGTGAACGGAGCATTGCCAGATGGCAGTTGGCAGATGTGCATTGTACCGATGGAAGACGTGGTAACCGTGAGTGATCCAACGTGGTGGCAGCCTTCGGGAATGCGAGCGACAGCGAGCTTCAAGGTAGATTTTAGCGGCGTAGAACTGAAGTCCAGTGCTTTGATCGGGCAGCCGGGTGACTATTTCCGGCAACCGTGGTTAACCGCAGGCGTAATCCGCTTTGCAGCCGTGCAACTAGGAGGAGCCGAAGCGTTATTTAATGCAACCCGGCAGTATCTACAAGCATTGAACCGCACTAGTGATGCTTATCAACAGGAGCGGTTAGGGCGAATGGCGATCGCGATCGAAAGCGGCAATCTTTGGTTGCGCGGAGCTGCCGATCTTGTGCAAGGCTATCACACTTTGTTTGCAGGCGATCCGCATCAACCTAGTGATTCGGCGGATCAGGCAAGTCAGTTGGTTGCCTATGCCAATATGGTGCGAACCGCCATTGAACAAATTTGTATGGATGTAATTCAACTTTGTCAGCGATCGGTAGGAACTCGCGGCTTGCTACCGCCACATCCTATGGAGCGCATCATTCGAGATTTGTCGCTGTATTTGCGTCAACCTGTCTTTGATGCATCACTGGCGGCTGTTGGTCAATATGCTCTATCCCAACCTAAACCTGCTGATGTACTGTGGTTTCAACGTTCACCGTAAGAGCTTCGCTTTAGCTGCTTGATGTATCACAGTAAAACCACAGTATTTTCTTAAATATCACACCTTAAATATTACATTAGCTTTCATGGATTCTGTTACAACTTCATCGCTATTGTATCTATTTTCTCATCCTACTCGATTACCGTTACAGACAGTAGATTTAATTGCACCTGAGCCTGAGACTAGCGTTTTAGTTGTAGCTCCCCACCCCGATGACGAAACCTTGGGCTGTGGCGGGGCGATCGCTCTTCTACGAGCATTGGGCTGTTCTGTACGGGTCTTGGTCATGAGCGATGGCACACTTTCGCATCCCCGATCGCTGAAATACCCGCCCGCCCAGCTACGAGCTTTGCGAGAATCAGAAACGCTAGAAGCTCTGAACACGTTGAACGTAAATCCTACAGAAACGACCTTCTTGCGGTTGCCCGATGGTTCGGTTCCCACACCCAAATCTCCTGACGCTGAACCTGTGATTGCTCGATGTCAAGCATATTTGCAAACGGTAAACCCAGCGATCGTCTTCTTGCCGTGGCGATTCGATCCTCACCCTGATCACCGTGCCACTTGGCAACTTATGACAGCAACTTTAAGTGCTTTGAACCATTTAGTCCGAATTATTGAGTATCCAATTTGGGATTGGGATATAGAACAAAGAGGAGATTTTTTCGAGTATAAGCGAATCACAGCGTGGCGACTTGATATTGAAGCTGTTCTTGCAACAAAGCTGAAGGCGATCGCGGCTTATCGTTCCCAAACAACGAATCTGATTGACGATGATCCAGATGGCTTTCAACTGACGTCCGATATGCTGAAAAACTTTGCCCGTCCTTGGGAACTATATTTGGAGGAAACTCGATGAATTCATCCCGCCATCAATCCCTTTCCCTAGAATACTTTAATGAACTCTACAGCCAAAATCCTGACCCTTGGAACTTTGAAACAAGCGTGTATGAAGCCAAGAAATATGCAGCAACATTAGCAGCACTACCCAAACCCCGCTATCGATCGGGCTTTGAGATTGGTGGCTCGATCGGCATATTGACGCAAAAACTGGCTGAACGGTGCGACTCTCTATTGTCTGTTGATGTATCGGAGTTAGCTCAAGCTCAAGCAATTCATCGGTGTCGTTCGCTTCCCCAAGTTCGTTTTCAACTGATGTCAGTTCCACACACCTATCCGGATGAGCTGTTTGATCTGACAATCCTTTCGGAGGTGGGGTACTACTGGTGTTGGGAAGATTTGCAGCAAGCACAGCAGCTAATAATACAACACCTTGAACCTGGTGGACATTTGTTGCTAGTTCATTGGACGCCTTACGAGGACTACTATGACAATCCTTTGAGTGGCGATCAGGTGCATGATTCTTTTCTATCTTTAACCCCATCACAATTGAAACACCTGAAGGGCGATCGAGCAGAAAAGTATCGACTTGATTTATTTGAGCGAGTTTAGTTAGACAAGAACTAGTTTTTGTTTTTAGGCAACAGCTATACATTAATACTTTAAATTAGTTCGTTCTTTTGAGGTAGGTATAGCCTTGTCAGGAAGGCTACGATCGATTCATCACTTAAGCCGTTTCTTGCGCTCAAAGATTGAGAACTAGAGCGCAGAATCGATAGCCGCAGCGATATAGTAGAGAGGAGATTTTCAATGTTTTTCCATAAAAAAGAGCCGATTCATATCGTAAATGTTGATGAAGCAAACCCACGTTTTGCTCAACTTTTGCTAGAGCAATTTGGTGGGGCAACGGGTGAACTATCTGCTGCTTTACAATATTGGGTGCAATCATTTCACGTCGAGAATGCTGGCATCCGAGATATGCTTCAAGACATTGCGATTGAGGAATTTGGACATTTAGAAATGGTGGGAAAGATGATTGAAGCCCACACTAAAAATGTGGATCAAACCGAGGCTTTCAAAAGTACACTATTTGCTGTACGTGGTGTAGGACCACACTTTCTAGACAGCCAAGGTAATGCTTGGACAGCTAACTATTTAAATGAAGGTGGTGATGTTGTTCGTGATCTAAGGGCGAATATTGCAGCCGAGGCTGGTGCACGTCAAACCTATGAAGAGTTGATCAAATTGTGTCCTGATCAAGGTACTAAAAAGGCACTAGTCCACCTTCTCACTCGTGAGATTTCTCACACTAAAATGTTCATGGAAGCGCTAAATTCGCTGGGCAAACTCGACGATCCATTTTTTGGAAATATCCAGCCTGATGAGACCGTTGATATTTACTACAACTTGTCTTCTAATGGTAAAGATGAGCGTGGTCCTTGGAACTCTGAACCAACGTTCCGTTACATTGCAGATCCAGTGAAAGAGCATCAAGCTTAGCGAATCAATTCTGATAATCCATTTATCACAGAATTGAATATAGCGAGTATAGCTATATTCAGCCATTGAGTACGAATTCCCCATTGCATCTAACCATTTTCACTAATGCAATGGGGAATTTATTTATTGATCTTTCTTCTCACACGCAGAGCAAGGGGAATCAAAATGAGCGTGGGTTCCAATGTCCCTCTCCTACTCCGGGAGAGGGGTGTAGGGCGAGGGCAGTGCGAGGTTGCCAGCCAAAATCAGGGTGTTAAAGGTAGCGGCTGATTGACTGACGGAAGCGATAGACTCTGGTGTAAATAAGGCAGCAACTGACCTGGTGATGGGTGCTTAGAGTGATTTCGCTGTTGCCGTAAGGGTTCCAGCAATAGTCGCAACTCCCAAATTGCCTGCTCAATTTTAACTAGCTTCCATTGCCGCTGCCAAATTCCTTCTGTTTTCTGTTGCTGTTCAATTTGTTCAAACAGCGCACCCAGAGACGTTGCTCGCATCATAGTAGACATCAGCCAATCTCGATCGAGTCCTAACCGATCGGCCGGCAATGCTAGAGCTTGGAGCATAGGGGAATATCCCTTCAGATATTGTTGCCACAGTTGCCTCAATTCAGACCGGGCTTGGAAACGAGCTACGATTGCAGCGGCTGGCTCTACCAGAAAGGGCTGTTGGTGTTGCCCCATCGCGGTCCAAGCGCTTAACTGATCAGCTAACCCTTTTTGAGCGCGTCCAGTTTGTCGAGCCGAAGTCGTTACCCGCACCCGAAGACTATGACAAAAGCGTGCATTGATTCGCTTTAACGCTTGGTAAAGTGCTACATCCTCAGACGACCTCACAGGTGGCAATCCGCCTGCTCGTTGATACATCTTGGCCGTTACAGCTAAGCTAGCACCAAAATGTTGAAAATGTCGAGGCCAGCGATCAAATGGATCAGGGTCAAGAAAGCTTTCCAATTCAGACACCAAGAAATAGTAGCCAACTTCTCGCAAATGACACGCCCTAGCATAGGGAGACAAAGCCGCTCGATCGGCGCGATTAGTAATAATCCTTCCACCCACTGCATCCGCTCCAGAAGCAATTTCATACAGGGTGGCGGCAATCCAATCAGGGGCAACTTGCGTATCCCCATCGGTGGATGCAATCACACCCTGAGAATGCCCTACAGACATCAAGCGATCGCACGCTTCGTCCATTAATAACTTCCGCACCCAACCGATATTGGCTTTAGAGGCAGGCAACGTGCGCTCAACCACATGCAACACTAAGTCAGGATATTGCTGCGCGAACCGACGAGCAATAGCAGCCGAGTCATCGTTGCAGTTATTGGCAAGCAGAATAATTTCATAACGAGTTGGGTCAAACGGATGCCCTCGCAAATCAACTTGATGTGCTAATGCGGTCAAGGTATGTTCTAACAATTCAGCTTCATTTTGTGCAGGTACGATGACACAAACTTGGCACTGAGATCGGGGAGGCGTTTCTACCAAACGCTCAGTTCTTTGATTACTTATTTGATTGTTTAACAGATTAGTGGAGGGAGGTGTGATCATCTTCACGCAATCACCGTTCATATCATTCACCTCTCCATCTTTGTAAACAGAGTGTTTGAGTTTGCAGAACCATAAGAGACTCTATAGTAATTTGAATAGTGCTTATTATGGACGGTTGTTTTATCGAAAATCTCCCTCTCTTGATGGAATTCTCGACAAAATTCGCCAATTTCAGCAACGATCGCCCTCAAGATAGAGGTTAATCACGCATGTAAACTCTTATTCGGTAACAATCATATCTTTGTGCTGTTCGTCCCAAGGAATGAACCATAGCGTGAACATTCCTGGCACTGTCAAAAGAAATACAAAAACAAAAAATAATGGATAGCCTAAGGCTTGTTGAATGTAGCCGCTGATCAATCCAGGTAGCATCATGCCCAAAGCCATAAACCCCGTTGAGATGGCAAAGTGTGAGGTTTTGTAGGCATCCTTGGCAAGGTACATGAAATAAACGCTATAGGCGGCCGTACCTAAACCATAGCCAAACTGCTCGATCGCCACCAGTGGATAAATCCAAATTACAGGAGGGTGAACGTAGGCAAGATAAATATAAAACAAATGGGGAAGATTCAACGCCAGGGCCATCGGTATCATGCTGCGTTGTGCTCCATATCGAGAAACTAGCCACCCGCCCAGCACACCGCCCAAGGTTAATGCCAATGCTCCCATCGTGCCATAAACCAACCCAACCTGCGCTGTAGATAACCCTAGACCACCAGCTTCAACAGAATCTAGCAGAAACGGTGGAGCTAGCTTGACCAGCATTGCTTCTCCAATGCGATACAAAAAAATGAATGCCAAAATTACCCAAATTTTAGATTGATTGAAGTAGGTGTTGACAGCACTTCGATAGAAATGCAAAAGAGACGGCGAATTTGTTCTAAGAGAATCATTCAAAGGAACCGGTAAAAACCAGGAGTGAAACCCCCAAAGCACCATAAATAGCCCCGCAGAAATAGCAATGGCGATCGTCCAACTAAGAGAAACATCCAGCGTTTTTTCTAGTTGTCCTGCCAGAAACACCAATAGCCCGGAGCCGAAAAGCATGGCAATTCGATAAAAGGTCGAGCGGATTCCCACAAAAAACGCTTGAGCTTCTTTGTCTAAACTCAGTAGATAAAACCCATCAACCGCCGTATCATGCGTAGCAGAGAGCAACGCCACGATCGCCAAAACAACCAGCGATGGAAAAAAGAAATGAGTCCAATGCAAACAAACAGCCAAGCTAGCGAGCGCAATTGCCAACGCCAATTGGGTATAAAGTATCCAGTTTCGCTTGGTTGAATAGACATCAACTAGCGGCCCCCACAGCATTTTAATCACCCAAGGCAAATACAACAGGCTTGTCCAGAAGGCAATTTGAGCATTGTCAACGCCCAATTTCTTATACATCACAATAGACAGGCTGTTGACAATAACGTAGGGCACACCCTCAGCAAAATGCAACGTTGGCACAAAAATCCACGGAGACTGACGATCGAAACGGGGCTTCCCGATCTCAGTCTGCTGTTCCAGAGAAATTGACTTTTGCTCCATCAGGTTCAATCTTACTTAGTAGTGGGTTTACCACCCAACAATCACTTTGTCTATGGATGCAGCAATTTGACTAAATCGAGCGCCGGGTCACGCAGGGCATCCGGGTCAGGCATTTGATTTAATCGCATCAGTTCCACAATGGCGGCTGTTTCTGTGTCGCGTTGGCTGCTGGCCGCGGCTAGAACTTGCTGATCTTTAATATAGAAGGCAATAAACTGCCTCTGCTGTAAATCGCCATTGATAATGAGTTCATCCCATTGGTCTGCATGACCGACATAGCGCAGCGGAAACTGAAACTGCATTGTCCAAAAGATAGGAACCGTCCTAAATGTCACCGCCTGTCCTGCCATGTTATAAGCAGCAATTCGACCCTGTTGAGCCGCGACTCGCCAGTGTTCCACACGGGTTGGTTCATGGGTGCGCCAATCTGGGTAACAAGCAATATCGCCCGCTGCATATAGACCATCTGCCGCTTTTAAGTAGTCATCGACAAGAACGCTACCGTCGGTAGGATGTAAGTCCACCCCCTCTACAAACTCAGTTGCTGGCTGTACCCCAATTCCCACAATCACTAAATCTGCTTGCAATCGATCGCCATTCTCTAATATCACTGCTGCTACGGTATCGCGATCGTCCCCTTCTAGCCGAACCACTTTCTGCCTGAAGCAAAACGTCACACCATTCTCTTCATGCACCTGCTGAAAAATTTCTCCAATCTCCGCACCCAAAATCTTCTCAAAGGGCAATCTATCGGGTGAGACTACTGTCACAGGAATGTGATGTTGTGCCAACCCAGCCGCTGCTTCCATGCCAATAAAGCTTGATCCAATTACCACAGCGCGCGATGCCTGCTGCACGGCCGCCAAGATTTGCTCCATATCCGCCGCACTGCGAAGCGTCAATACATTCTGCAACTCTTGTCCGGGAACATTTAGTTGACGTGGTTTACCACCCGTTGCCAACAGCAGCGCATCATAGGTTATCGTCTCACCGCTGGCAAAAGTAATAGACTTGCCGTTCGCATCTACTCGGACGGCTGGTTGATTTAACCAAATTTCGATGGCGTGAGCGTGGTAAAAATCAGCCGATCGCAGTGGCAACTGATCCGAAGAAACCTGACCAATAAGATAATCTTTGCTGAGCCACGTGCGGTCATACGGCAACCGATCGTCCTGCGTTGCCATGAGGATGCGCCCCTGATAGCCTGCTACTCTCAGGGTTTCGGCAGCATGGGCCCCAGCAGCCCCAGCCCCCAAAATGACGAACGTGCGCGAATCGATGTCGGGATTATAGGTGGCCATCGTGGGCGATCGAGCACCAGTCAGCGATGGTGTCTCTGGGGTATCAGCACCAACGCTAACTTTTACGTGATTTTCTTCAACTGTGACGGCATAACGACACAAAGAATCCAAACCAGGTGGCTCTTGTTGGTCTCCAGTTGTGACATCAAAATACGCATGATGCCAGGGACAAATCACCTGCTTTCCACTCAGCACTCCTTCTGCTAGGGGTGCTTGGTAATGTGTACAGTAAGCCCCAACGGCATAGAATTGTCCGTTCAGTCTTACCAGCAGCACATCGATATCACCCACGCGAACCTGCCGCATTTCGCCCTCTTGCAGATCATCAACCTGCGCCACGATCGCCTCGATTTGAGTCATCTTGTATTTTCTGTTAGATCGCTTTTGAGATTACTTTTAGGATGCTGAACCAGAACTCAAATTGTAGTTAAACAGCACCAAGGGATACCCATTCTTGATCACGCCATATAGAATGCCTCCTACCGCCTGCGGCTCCTCCCTTTCGCAAGGAGAGGTTGGGAGGGATCAGTATACTGGGCAACCTAATGGAGAATTGGTAGAAGAATACAAATTCTAAGTATTGGTCGCATAGTTCTGGAGTCATCCGCCTAAATTATCAAAGCAGCACATTCCATTAGGCTTCTAACTGAGGAAGGAAATTGTGATGGTTACGTGTTAGGAACGATCGCTGCTAGCATCACTTTCCACCATATCGATTGTTGAAAGGAGTCGAGTACAATCGAGCAGACCTGTTACTTTGATCGATTTGCTACTTACTTAAAGATTAGACATTTGGGAAGCTTCCATGCCGCGACCGCGACAGTTTTACCCACCTCAACTCGATCCCACTTTAGTGTGGTGGTTGCAAAAAATTGCTCCTTGGTTAGCTCGGCTAGTTTATCAGTTAGATGTAATCATCAGTGCTGATCCATCGGTGCAACTGACTAGCCTCAAGCAAAAACCCTGCATTTTGTTGTGCAATCATCCCAGTTTTGATGATTCGATCGTCTTATTTTTGTTCTCCGCATATTTAGAAGAATCGTTTCATTACATGACGGCCTATGAACAGTTTTTGGGGCGTCATGGTTGGCTATATCAACGCCTTGGGGCATACTCGGTGCAGCGGGGGTTGGCCGATCGCGATAGTGTAGCGCAAACGTTGACGCTATTGAGCAACCCTGATAACAAACTGGTGATTTTTCCAGAAGGTGGCTGCTCGTTTCAAAACGATACCGTGATGCCCTTTCGTCCGGGGGCAGTGCAAATTGGGTTACAGGCCATGGCCCGCTGCCGCAAACGAGGAGACCCCGTTCCCGATCTCCACCTAGCGCCAATCAGTCTCAAGTATCGCTATACCGGACGGATGAAACCTGTGATTGAAAAAACGCTGAGCCAGCTAGAGCAGGCACTGGCGCTCCCTGCCCAAGGCGATTATTATCAAAGACTGAGACAGGTAGCAGCCCGGGTATTAGACCAATTTGAACAGGAATATGGTGTGGTCTCCGCTGAAGCGGCTGATTGGAACCAACGCATTACAGCCCTTAAAACGCAGGTCTTACAGCGTTGTGAACAGAACTTGAACCTAACGTCGTCCCCAGGAGAACCCAATCGAGAGCGGGTCTATCGAATTCGCCACATGCTCGATCGGCACTACAGTTTATCTTTTCGAGAGCAGCAACAGCAGGTCGATCAGCATTCACCGACTGCAACACGTGCTGCAACACCACTAATACCACCAGATACGCTAACCCTCGATGCGATGTCAAAAGCCATGACTCGGGTGCTGAATTTTGATGCCATTTATGACGGGTATGTCGCCGAGAAGCCAACCCCTGAGCGATTTTTAGACACGCTGGTACGGTTTGAGCGGGAAGTGTTTAATATCGATAAACCCCGTCCTAAAGCTCATCGCCAAGCCTTTCTACGTGTGGGACAATTGGTGCGGCTGCATGACTACCTAGACGCCTACAGCACCGATCGAGCCGGAACCGTCGCTGAACTAGTGCAGCAGCTTCAGCAAACTACCCAACATAACTTAGATGTCCTCTCAGAAGCTACGGCAAGAGGTATTTCATGGTGATGGAAACGAACGTATTAGAGGGGGTAAATTCAAAGAGGCTGCGCTGAAACGAGGGGGCACCTCTCCAGATTTTGGGATTGCCCGAAAAGCCAATTCCCTCTTTGGGAATTCCTAAGGCGTTACAGTTGAGGGTGGCATCCATGTTCTCGTCGTGGTGAGCCGAAATGGCATAGGAACCAATTGGCAACTCTGAGAACTGAATCATCAACGGTAAAGTGGTAATGGCAAAACTGCCCGAGCGCACAGCTTTACCTGGATCTCCTGGAAATCCGTCTGCTCCTCTAAAGACGGCTATGTTGATCAGCCCAGTTTGGTTACGTAAGCCCACCACTTCTAGGGTCAATGTCCCTAGCCAATTTTTTTCTAATGTTGAAAGTGGGGAATTAGGCGGGTGAGAATATTGCACAGGAAATCTCCATTCCTATCAAAACGAACAGGCAACGCGACATAGGATTTAGAGTTCATACTATAGCGGTTTTTCGGATCTTTCATGAGATTCCTTGCGGTATCTAGATAAATTTATCGAGTTAGCTAGCTCTAATGCACACCGATCCGCCGCCAACCCAACTCTCAAAAGTCCACCATCGGAATCATTGTCTTCTTCTGTTCAATGCAGATAATAAATAATAAGATATCGGCTCTCAGCACAGCGGATGTGCCGCCAAGCGAGATGATTGAACGCAAGAAGATGTTTTCTGGTGAGCCGAACTGGTTGCAACACAATTAGGGACAACCACCATGAAGATTTTGCTGGTGGAAGATGATGAGTCAATGGCAGCCATGCTAGTGTCTGCTCTGATGGCCGATCGCCATACCGTCAATATTGCTACCGATGGGCATATGGGGTTAATGCTGGCCCAAACCTACGATTATGACTTGGTTGTGCTAGACGATCTGGTTCCGCACCTGGATGGCATTAGCGTTTGCCGACGTTTGCGATCGCAAGGGCTACAGATGCCCATTCTCTTGCTGACCGTTAAAGATTCCCAAACCGATAAGATTGTGGGGCTGAATGCTGGGGCTGATGATTATGTGGTCAAACCGTTTGATATGGAAGAACTGCGGGCGCGAGTGCGGGCCCTGCTGCGCCGTTGTAATACCTCGCTTGCAACCGTGCTCACCTGGGAACAGCTTTGCCTTGACCCCGATGCCAACACAGTCACCTATGACAGTGTACCCATTGCGCTGACTCCTAAAGAATTCGGCATTCTAGAATTATTCTTGCGCCATCCCCAACGGGTATTCAGCCGCAGCGCGATTATCGATCGCCTTTGGTCCTTAGAAGACTCTCCTGCCGAAAGTGCCGTTACGACTCACATTAAAGATCTACGGCAAAAGTTGAAAGCGGGTGGCATGGCGATCGACTTAATTGAAACTGTATATGGATTGGGATATCGCCTCAAACCTCCTCCCAATACATCTTCTGCCGCGCCAAGTGTGGACACTAACAAACCAGCTTTGGTGCAACGAGTGATGGACAAGTTCAAGGACTCGTTTGTGTCCCAAGTTGCAGTATTGCAGCAGGCAGAAGCCGCCCTCCGCTCTGGCGAGTTGACAGACACGCTGCAAGCAACAGCCAGGCAGGAAGCTCATAAGCTAGCTGGATCGCTGGGTATTTTTGGTCATCCCGAAGGGTCTGAGTTGGCCCGCGAGGCAGAACAATTGCTGACCCAAGCAACTAGTTGCCATCACATCTCTGTGTCCGCTTTTTCACAAATAGTCGCAGCCCTGCAAAAAACCATTGTCCAGTTTACCCTTCCTTCAGAGATTTCGCCTCTTTCCACCGAGAATGCAGCATTTACGGCAAATTCATCCCAAGGTGTGGCGGCGTATGCAGCAACCGATGCCGATTTGAATGCCTCTGTAACTTCCAATCCCTCCGTTCTAGACTCTGCTTCCTCACCTGCGCATACTCAGGTGGTGCTGGTGTTAAGTCAAGATTTGGTATTGACAGCCTCGCTGCAAGCAACGGCAGCGAACTGGCAGCTACAGTTACATCCGATGACGGAACTTGAAGCGGTGTGGACAGCGATCGCCCATACTCAAATAGATGGGGTTCTGCTAGATTTAAGCATCACCGATTTGCTCAGCGAAAGCCTATTGTTTCTAGCAGAGTTTACGCATCTCTACCCTGATCTCCCCGTTGTGGTGCTCTCTGAACGGGATAGTTTAGGCGATCGTGTTAATGTTTCTCGGTTGGGTAGCAAAGCATTTTTATCGAAACCCATCTCTGCTGAGGAGGTTCTCCAAGTCATTTCTCAAGCATTGCCCCAGGTGCAGAATGGCGAATCTAAGGTGTTGATTGTGGATGATGATCCGGCCGTCTTAGTGGCGTTGAAATCACTGCTGCAACCGTGGGGACTGCACGTCACTACTCTCAGAGATCCAAAGCAGTTTTGGGAGCAGTTAGTTGCAACTCAGCCTGATCTGGTTGTCGTAGATTTAGAAATGCCAACGTTCAGCGGCATTGATCTCTGCCAAGTGGTGCGTCATGATCCGCGTTGGGGCGATCTCCCTATTTTGGTTGTGACGGCTCACACCAATGCCGAGTCCATTCGTCAGGTATTCGCGGCTGGAGCCGATGATTTTATTGCCAAACCCGTTGTCGGCCCAGAATTGGTGACACGCATCATTAGCCGACTGGAACGGATTCGATCGCGCCGTCATCCCCCTGGAAGCACTGTCCAGTCTGAGGAAACCCCATGACGAGGCGAATTTTAGTGATTGATGATGAAGAGCGAATTCGGGTCGTTGTTCAAGTCTGTTTAGAAGAACTAGCAGGCTGGAACGTGGTTTTGGCAGAATCGGGAGAAGAAGGCATTGCCTACGCCAAAGCGGAAGAAATTGATGCGATTCTACTTGATGTTTCCATGCCAGACCTAGATGGAGTTGAAGTCTTTCGCCTCCTACAATCTGATGCAACGACGTGCAACATTCCAGTGATTTTGCTAACAGCCAAAACATCCCGCCACGATCGCGCCAGCTTTATTGCCGTTGGAGTGACAGGCGTTTTAGCCAAACCGTTTGATGCATTGACCTTGCCTCATCAAATTGCTGAGATCTTGGGGTGGGCACCTATCCCATAACTCCCCATTCATCAACCCATTCATCAACGTGGAGTGTATGGCGGGAAATAGGTATGCGAGTTTTGCTCGGTCAACAATCAAATACTATGTCTGCCGTTCAATTCGCAAGGTTGAATCTGCTGAGGAAATCTGGTGGCGCCTCATCCTATTTGCCGGCTAACCTCTCGTCAACTGGCAATTCAACAGACTGCCGAGTTCGATCGAGCAGGGCATAAAACGGCTGCCAATCGTCGTCTTGAGCGATCGGCTCCCAAACTGCTTCAATTTCGGGGCGAATGATCACCGTCATAGGATTATGTTGCCGTAGGCGTTGAGCCACTGCGTCCATCTCGTCGATCGGCAGATGGTTAAGCACTTGATGGTAGAACTGCCGCCATTGCTGAAACAACACTGACACTGTTTCGGCTTGGGCTTGCGGTGCGTCTATTTCCGCTTGCGCAAAAATATGAGTTGCATCCTCTCGCCAGTTTGGGGCAAACTGTTGACGCAAGGCCAAGAAGAAATCGTGATATCCCACTTTGCTTTCCCACAACAGTTTCAGGGTGCGGCGCAATAATTCCTGTCCTACTTCGATCGATATTCCTTCTAAACTCACCTCAAATCCCAGCTTGCGCACCATTCGCTCGCAGTAAGTTCTTTCATAATGAACATCAAACTGGGCGAGCACCGTTTCCATTTCGAATGCTTCGATCAATCCCTTCAGCGGCACTTGCAACATCTGCAAATTCCATAGACAGGCAGTGGGTTGATTGCCATAGCAGTAGCGCCCATAGTAGTCAAAATAAGCAGCCGTGAACTGTGGATCATACTGCTGAATGAACGCATAGGGGCCATAGTCAAAGCTTTCGGCGGCGATCGACATATTGTCGGTGTTCAGCACGGCATGGCAAAACCCTACCGACATCCACTGTGCGGCTAGTTCTGCTACTCGTTGTACCAATTCAGCATAGAAGCGCAGATAAGCATCGGGTTGATCGATTAAATGGGGGTAGTAAAACTGAATCACATGATTCAACAACGTTTGGGTTAAATCTTGCCGTCCCAAATAGTGCAGCCGCTCAAACGTGCCAAAGCGAATGTGCGATCGGGCTACGCGCACCATCACCGACGATCGAGTGGGCGAAGGTTCATCTCCCCGCCATAGGGCTTCCCCCGTTTCAATTAAACTCAGACAACGAGACGTTCTCACCCCTAAACGGTGTAGCATTTCTGCCGCCAATACCTCGCGCACTCCTCCCTTCAGCGTCAGCCGTCCGTCGGCTCCTCTAGAGTAGGGCGTGGTTCCTGAGCCTTTCGTGCCCAAATCATACAATTCTCCTTGTACGTCGCGTACCTGTCCATAGAGAAACCCGCGCCCATCGCCCAAGCGAGAGTTATATTCGCCAAACTGATAGCCGTGATAGCGCATTGCTAAAAACGGCTGTCGTCCCCGAAAGTAGCCAAAAGCGTCGATGAAATCAGCATCAGACACTGTATCCGGCCGAAGTCCAAACCGTAACAGCAGATCGTCATTGCGAAACCGCAGCGTATGACGCGGAAATTCTGCGGCAGTCACACTATCGTAATAATCATCTCCTAAGCGTTCAAAGGCAGGCTCATAGGCTAGCTCTGTGAGTGGATTGGAGACATGAAAGCGATCGATCGAGTCAGGTAGCACCATTGATTTGGAAGAAAAGGTAGACAAGAACCTCCTTTCAGTCTATCGACTCCCTCTCGCCCAATCCCTAACTTTCCCAGAAAGTACAAAAGGGAGAGCCTTTTGGCAACTCTCCCAACCATCAGGGTGCATCTACTTAGCACATTATGCCATCTGAGGGGTGGGGGGTGTCACCCCCTAAAGGAATTTGTTTACAAAAAGTTTAAATAGATGCCTAGCCTCCACTCTTAGCGAGCACCCGCTTGTGATCCCTAGGTAGAGCGAGCGGTTGAGCGTACTTTGGGGAGCGCTGATGATTTAAACAAAAATAAAGGAGAGTCGTTGAACAACTCTCCCAACCATCAGGGTGCATCTACTTAGCACATTATGCCATCTGAGGGGTGGGGGGTGTCACCCCCTAAGCAAAAAAATTTTATGGTAAGGCTATAGAAAAGGTTGATAGAGGCGTTGTGCGTTACGCCAGAGAATATCGATGGCTGCCTCTTCAGCTTCTTGGGCGCTCAGATCGCCCGATTGAATGGCATCTTCCAAAACTTGGCTCAGTCCGGCTCGTCCCCATTTGGCCCCTAGATAGTACAACTCTGGAATGAGGTGAGCATCCGAAGAATACACAATTTTACTGGTAGGGCTAAGTTCTAACAGCATCTCCAGACAACGCTTCATTCCTATAACACTGAGAAACGGAACGGCAAGTCCTGTATCAACA
Organism: Thermocoleostomius sinensis A174; assembly: GCF_026802175.1. Classification (NCBI taxonomy): domain Bacteria; kingdom Bacillati; phylum Cyanobacteriota; class Cyanophyceae; order Oculatellales; family Oculatellaceae; genus Thermocoleostomius; species Thermocoleostomius sinensis. Next base: position 3,163,709 of record NZ_CP113797.1, read on the forward strand.
TACACGTGAGGGTATACAGAGGCCAAATAGCCTGCTTCCTGAGTGTAGGGATAGGAGGCATGAAGCAAGACGATCGGCACTTGACGATAGTGTGGATTTTCTAGTAGGGGTCGCAAATGCAGAGGATTCGCCAGCCGCAAATCTAGATCTGGATCACCAAATCCTGAGTGAAACTGCACCGGCAGGTGGTATTGTGCCGCGATCGCCAGCGCTTCGTGGAGCAAAAAATCAATCAAGGCTTTGTCGCTGAGGCGAATTTGCTCTGGATACTGTTCTTTTAGGGCATAGAAGCGATCGGCGGCTAGATCAAGGGGAATGGACTGAATATCCAACCCGCTGCGGTAGGCGGCGATGCTCTTCAAGCCTACAACACCTTTCGGTGGCGGATTTAGTTCACTGCGAAACCATTCCAAAAAGATCTCAAACCGATCGACTTGGTTCATTAGTTGCTCGGCCAGCCATTCAATGCGCAACAATCGCTGAATCGACGTAAATTGCTGATGCCACTCCCAAGGCAGAATGGTGTCGGGCAAAAACCCGTCATCGAGATACACAGCTTGCAAATTGGCCGCCTCAAAGCAGCACCGAGTTAAGGCTTCTAGCCCTAGCTGCGATCGGCGGTCTAAAATGGCGGCTTCTGTGGGGTGACAATCCAGTAATTGGGCGATGTCGCGTAGGCTGCGGCGATAGAACAGCGTCGATCGAGCATGATGATGAACCACTTCAGGATCATATCCCTCGGTGAAGGCACAGACATAGGGCGTAGCGGCTGCCACATCCGAGCGCACTAGATTGTGGGCATGTTGATCGATCGCTGCAATGCCAGATAAATCTATCATGCTACATTCATCCCCCTCCGTGACAAGTGGGGGGAGCAGGCAACAGCGACACGTGGGCACTCACTACCCGCCAGCCATCGGGGGTACGCATCCAAGTTTGGCTTTGTCTACCGTGTTGTCTGCCGCGTTGAAACTCAGTATTGGCCGTAGCAAAATCGCGCCCGTAGGTGGTGATGATTGTATTTTTCAACGTGCGATCGAGTCCAATGGCCGATCGGGCGGTTCGAAAGGCAGCAATGGCTTCATAGCCATATAAATTCTCGGTAACGCCATAGCGAATGGTGTGCGGACTGTGCCAAAACAGTCGATCGAGAACCGGAACTTGATTTTGCACCAAAGCCACTTCGTATTGCTCGAAGGCAGCGGTTACTTCCATCACCACATCGGCAAGATTGATTTCCATAGTATTGATTTCCATTGTGATATCTATTGTGATATCCACGCAACTTAGGATAATAGAGAAGCATTGAGCAATGGACTAGCTAGGGTTGTTGTTGCTGAATTCCCGTCATGAATAGCGAAGAATTAGCGAAGTATCTGGAAACCACTAACAATATCTTTAAACCGTGGTTACTGATTCAACTGCGTCTCAAAAAGCTACAAGAGCAAAAGAACGAGCTTTCTGCCCCTGAGTATGAACAAGCTTTGTCTGACATTCACCAAGACTTGATGAATTTGGGAGAGTGGTGGGTTGGACGCGAAGATGAAGTCTTTTAAGTCCAGCGCACAAGACAACACTTTACCGCAATAATTAGTTCACCGTCAGGGGTGTTTAGGCTTGGCATCAGGAAGTTTGCCTTAACCGAGAAACCAGAATGGCGATCGCAAACAGTCCAAACTGAGCAACGACAATGCTGGGGCCAGACGCCAAATTCCAGGCCGCAGACATGACAATTCCTAAGATTGCGCTCAATGCTCCTATCCCAATTGCCAGCAACACATACCACGCAAACTGATGGCTGATTAACTTCGCAGTTGCAGCAGGAATGACCAAAAATGCATTGACCAACAAGACCCCAACAGCTTTGATGGCTACCGCTACCGCTAGCGAAAGCAACACAATGAACCAAGCCTGATGCTGTTGAACCGCTACCCCTTGTGCTTTGGCCATGCCTTCATGCAGTGTCAATAATACTTGGGCCCGATGGGTTAGCAGCAAAGACACGGCGCTTACGAGGCAAACCATCGTAGTCAACCACAGATCGATCGATTGGATAGCCAAGATATCACCGAATAGTAAATTCATCAAGTTGCCACGATAGCCTTCAACAAAACTTAGAGCAAGTATGGCACCTGCCAGAGACACTGAAAAGACAATATTGAGAACAGCGTCACTCCATAAATTGGTTTGAGAGATGAGATAAATTACACCAAGTCCAAACAATACTGTGAATGGTAACAGCGCCAGTGTTGGATTAAGGTTAAACAACACTGCAAGAACAATGCCCAGTAACGCTGCGTGACCAACAGTGTGACTGAAGAAAGAAAGCTGGCGTAAAATTGCAAAACTGCCTAAAAGTCCCCCCAATATTCCTGTCAAAATTCCTCCTAGTAGCGCTCGCTGCATGAAGGGAAAGGACATTAATTCAGTGATGCGATCGAGGGTGTCTAGCATGGCAAAGCGGGTTATATATACAAATGAGTTGGGATCATCCTATCTAGTGTTGATGGCGGTATCGAGCAAACTGAGGTCCATACGCGGCTATCAGATTTTCGATAGAGAGGGTAACGTCCGGTGTACCTTGGCAAACAATCGATCGATTCAAACAAATTACCTGGTCGCAGAATCGACTGACCATCTCTAAATCATGAGAAATTTGCAAAATCGTCCAGCCATGGTTCAACTTTAGTTGATTCAACAAGTGATAGAATTCCGCTTCGGCTTGATAGTCGAGTCCTGCTGGGGCTTCGTCTAGGATGAGCAAACGACGTGGTTGTACCAAGCAATAGGCCAGCAGCACCCGCTTGGTTTCACCACCAGATAATCTGCCGATCGACTGGTGAATGAGATGACAGGCATTCACTCGCGTTAGGGCCTGCACCACCGCCCGCTGCCGAGCGATTCGGCTTCGCCACGGCAAGCTGATTCCAGGACGCCCCCATCCCAACGCTACAAATTCTGCAACCGTCATAGGAATGCCACGATCGAACAAAAAGCTCTGCGGCAAATAGGCAATCTGAGGACGAACAGACACCGGAATTTTTCCAGCGCGAATCGATCGCCCCAAAAGTGAGACATCACCAGACTGCCAGGGAATAATACCCAACAACGCCTGCACCAAGGTGCTTTTTCCTGCCCCGTTTGGGCCAATTAAAGCCGTATCAGTGCCTGCCTCTAACGCAAACGATACATCGTGAACAACTTGATGCGTGCCTCGATAAACACTTAGTCGTTCAACCGCCAACACAGTTTCCATCAATGCGCTGCCCCGCCTGCCATGCTTAGCCTACTATGCGGTAAGGCAATCGAGCAGAGCGATCGAACGGGGAAACTGAGCGACCGTCCATCTCAGGGTAGAGGCTTGGGATTGTTCAAAAGCAGACCTGAGGTTTTCAACGTTTTCCCGCATGATTCTTAGGTAATAGTCTGCGGATAGACTGTCCGACCCACCTGTTTCCATCGGATCAAAACTGCTGACCTGCACATCCAAATCACTTGCCAGGGCCGAAAACTTGCTGTTGCTGGCTTGAGGTTCCGTCAGTAGAACCTTCAGATTAGCGCTGCCTGCGGTTTCTAATACCCGTTTTACATCATCGGGCGAGGGATTCTCTTCAGGCAAACCAACTAAATACTCTGCCTCTAAGGCATAGCGTTGGGCAAAGTAAAAAGCAAAGTCGTGATAGGTGACAAACTTCTGCCCCCTATAGGGTTGCAGCATTTCAGCAATTTCCGCATCGAGCGTTTCCAACTCCTGAATGTAAGCGGCTGCATTTTCGGTGTAGATGGCTTCACCCTCTGGATCAACAGCAATTAGACCGTCGCGGATGTTCTCCACTTGTTGAATGGCCTTTTGGGGATCAAGCCAAATATGCGGATCGAACTCACCATGAGCATGGGCATGGGACGTGCCTGTGGTTGCAGTAGACAGATCTTCCTGATCGTGAGCGTGATCATGATCGTGGGCGTGATCGCCGTGGGCATGAGCTTCATCATGTGCGTGGCTATGTCCGTATGGCTCTTCGTTTGCAATGGGTACAATGCCTTCGCTGGTGTCGATAACCTGCAAATTTGGATTGTTGGCATTTTCGATCAAGCTGTCGAGAAACGTTTCTAGTTCTAATCCGTTTTGCACCAACACATCCGCCGCTGCGATCGCGCGCACATCATCGGGTTTAGCTTGAAAATCGTGAGGGCCAACGTTAGGAGGCAACAAATAGGTTACTTCAGCCCGATCACCTGCCACAGCTTCTGTAAAGTTTGTGACAGGAATGGTCGTCGTGACAATGGTCAACGTTTCGGCATCGGACGTGTCAGCAGAAGCTACCGGATTCGTGGTATCTGTGCCCGCAGAATCGGTTGCTGTGGGTGTAGATGGTGCACAGCTACCTAGACCGGTCGCAAAGGTAGCGATTGCACTCAACAGCACCAATTTACGAGAAAGCTTAGGGGGACGGGAAGATAGATTGCTTAACTGAGACATGATCTTGTCAGTAAGAACGCAACTACTTAGCAGATGATGTCGAAACATTAGAAACCTGCGATCGAACCGGGATTGCTCCAACGGTTCCTGTCAAGAGACAGCCACAACTGGGCCGATCTACTAAACTTCAATAATGATAACGATTCTCTTGCTCAAAAAACTAAAAAGATAATAATTCTCATTGTCTACATCCTCAGAAGGCGATCAAAGGGTGTTCAAGCCAGGGATTTTGAGCACTAGCGAAGCCACCTATCATCCCTGCTTCTATCGTTGGTATAGAAGTTTGCATCTTTAAGCAAGTTTTATCTCCACCTTTGGGCCTGGATGAAACGTACCTTCTGACAGACAAATAGGAAGGGGGGATGGCGATAAGTTGAGTAGTGTTGCTCCTTACAAGTAGCGATTAACTCGAAAAATTTACAACCTACCAGGTATGAAGGAGATTAGAATGCGTCTAACCAAAAGCGAAAATCTTTTCAAGAAGTTAGCAGTGATTGCTGGACTGGCTGGTGCAAGTGCACTGATGGGCTTACCAGTGATGGCAATGGAGAGCCTTGTTGCCCAAAGTGGCACCACTAGAAATCCTGTCAACCCAGCAAACCCCGATGCAACGGGTGGTGGCGCGTTTGAACAAGAGCCTTCGGGTCAGCCCTTGCCTTCCACACCTGGCACCACCGACCAAATGAACCAGGACGGCACCATGATGGACGAAAGCACAGGCGGCGGTGCTGGTGGTGTTGAGCAAACCAATCCTGTCAACCCTGCAAACCCCGATGCAACAGGTGGCGGCGCGTTTGAACGAGAGCCTTCGGGTCAGCCCTTGCCTTCCACACCTGGCACCACCGATGATTCTAATGACTTTGGTACTCCTCAAAGCGGTACCACCACTGATGATGCAGTGGGCGGCGGTGCTGGTGGCGCGGCGGGAACTGGAGCAGTGCGTGCACTATGGTAAGGATTTGATTTGATAGTGAAGTTGAGCAATAGTTTCATTTATGTATACGTTGCTCATCCATCCATAATAAGAGCATAACGGCAACTCCTCCCTTGACCTGTTTATAACCCAACTGGTTGTAACCCGCAGAGTGGAGGAGTTTCACTGTAGACGATCGAAATCTAGTAGGAAGGAAGCGTCTCCTGAGAAGCGCTATGCTGATGGGGTGGAAACATAGCACCCTGCGTGAGTCCATGCTGTGTGCTTAGATCATAATCAATGTCTCGCTGATTATAGTGCTGCACAATTTGTCGCGTGGTTCTACTGATAGCTTCTCTCAATGCAGTACAGGAAGGATAAGCCGGAAACTGATTTAATGTACGGGTAATTTCGGTAGCAGCCGCAACGCCGTGCGCCATATGTCCGTTTTCATGAAGTTGCAGTGCTCCTACATACTGATTCCAAGCAGCAACCACGGAACCAGACGCCTCTGCTGGAACATTCCACCACGGTAACGTAAATGTGACATCCACGCTGCTTTCAACCCCAGTCACCGTACAGCCCTCGTTTGTAGTGGCGTAGTTATAAGACCAGCGCACATGCCAGTGTGTATAGCCGTCGTATGGGCGTTCGGCTAATTCGCCGTGGGGGCCGTATCGCAACATTTCAGCCCGCAAATCCATAGCCGTTGTACCGGAAATAGGATAGTAATTGTAGTGGACACGCACGATCGGAGTAGGCGTTTTCTCAAGTGTGATGTCAGGAATGGTAGGCGCAGGGGACGGAACACTGGCCGAGGCAAGAGTGGAAGTAAGCAACCAGGGAACAACAAGTTGAAAATTGAACACATCTATGCCTTTAGATAGAGGTCATATTCACAGGATTCCCTACATTTTGTTGTATCTCCGTATCGTGCAGCATTATTTAAGATGATTTCAGAAAACTTTATTTTTTTTTGCTTTATTCTGCTAAAGCGCTAGACTTTCAGTCAGAAGTATGGCCTTGCGTATTTTGAACAAGCGACCTTGCGTCGTTTTAAGCTTTGCGCTTTAAGTTTTGAATTTAAAAAAGAGGATGAAAACAATGGAGCGATCGAAATCAGCGCAGCCCTCCGATTCAGGTCCTAATTCAGCTAAAACCAACCAACCAAAATCTACTATTGAGGCTTTAAACGAGCTTGATGCAACTATTCACTCAGAGGAACAAGGTCTAGACGAAGTTAAGGTAAGCCTAGATGATCTTAATCGCATGGCTGAAGAGGACGATAGGTTTGTTGAAGGGAACACTGAGGATGATTCTGACTTTGATGCGAATCCTGATGCAAATCAGAATGCCCCTGAATCTTCTAGGTCATTAGATTAGTAACTCATTCAGTAACAAAAGTAAACGAGAGAACTATAAGCCATCGTTAAAACGCCAAAAGGTCTAATGTCCGTTTGATGGAGCTTCAGTTCTCTCGTAAATTCAGAGTGCTAGCTAGTAGCGTATTCGGTTTATATTTTTATTGCGTCTATCAAAGGATTAACTAGCCATTACACGCACCTGTGCCAATCAGTACAGTTCATACCATCATAGTGCTAGTTTTCGTCACGGCCGTGCATCTCTGCGGGGGGACTGGTTGCTTCGATCGCAGTAAAGGGTTCTAAGATTTTGTAGGTGTGATTTGCGCCAGCCGGAACAACCCAAGAACTGCCCGGCTCAAGTAAAATCATTTGTCCCTCAATGTACAGTTCAGCAAACCCATCAATTACATATCCAACGGTTTCATAATCTCGCCGTGATTCCGGTTTAGAGTCTCCGGGGTGTTCTTTCTCCCAAAGCCGCATCGATACCCGTTTGCCAGACGCTAAATATTTTTGCCCCATTTCGCCTATGGGTGAGGATTGAGAGTCAACTTTAGTTACACTTGTATCCGTCATGATTTTCTCCTTAAAGACTAGCGGCGTTCACGTAGAAGCTGCAATTTGTGGCTATTGCCAGTGTTAAATTTGCGCGTAATTCAGTTTGCTGATTATCTTGACATATAACAGCGATCGTGTGCTCTACCAATCGTTAGGCTTTTGCTTGAATTGCGCAGAATTAATTCATCAATTGCATGATGTTATCTTCTTATCTTTAGCACCCGCACCTGACAAATTTCCTGTCATTTGTATCAGAACTGAGTCCGTTCAGCCCTTTCGCCCCTTGGCTCTCCAGGTTTGGAAGTAACTGGATTGAAGTTCCCCAAGTGTGGGAGGTTGAAAGGGCAAGTGCGCAAGTCAAGGATGTCTAGGGTTAGCTTGGAGTAGAATGCAAAAACTCCGACGCAGGGTAGGTATTGTGTGCACACCAGTCTTTCACCCGATCGCCAATGAGGATTGCTTCCTGGCTAGACAAATCATGTCGCCAACGTCCTACTTGTGCCGAATTAATGTGATTCATGTGCAGTAACGTTTCTTCGTCATGATAATCGACAATTTCGCGATGATCGTTGGGTGCTAGGGGCGTTTGCAGTAAGGTGTTGGTAAACTGTTGAATTCGCACCTGTTGAATCTCGATGGAGTAATCTGCGGCAATTGCTTGACACTCATTTGGCTTCAAGTTGATGCCGAGATGCTTAGCGATTCGATCGACTTCATGGGGAAGATCAGACATGATAGTTTCATAGCGAGAAATCAAAACATTGGGTAATTCAGTCCAGCGCTTGTGGTTTTCCAAACATTGCTCAATGAATCCTTCCTCCCAAACAGAGTCAAAGGATTTGTTACGTTGTCTCATGCTAGAAACAAAAACATCTCGAATGTCACGAAATGTATAAATTCCGATTGCATTCCCTTGCCAAAACTCTGCTGCGATTGGTTCGGTACAGGTATGAACTTTGATCACTTTTAACTCAGGCTCATGAATATATCGATCGCGCACTGCATTAAACCGCAGGGCATCAATCCAGCCAATTTGCTGACCCAATTGATTGTCTTTGACAAGCCGTGAAGTAATTTGAAACTGTAAGGTAGAAGCAGAGCGATACATCCCACAACAGAAGACCCACATATCATTCCTCTACATCATCTGCAATAACTGCAATAACAATGAGATGATAGTGAGAAAACTCAGGATTGCCAATGCAAAGTCCCCTGTGGACAGAGAATGCTGAGGCGGTTATCGAGCCATTTCTCAAATAAGTCATTTAGCAATCGTTGCCGCATTGGTTCATCCAGTTGCGCTGCTATTCGTTGTTCGACTCGTAAAATGATCCACCATTCGCCCAGTTGCATCGGAGGTTGAAGCTGTCCCAAGGGACTATGGGCAAGAAGTTGTGCAAACGCAGGATGATAGCTTCCTATCTCTATAGGCCCAATTAACCCTTCCGTTTGCGCTTCGGTTCCTTGAGAGTAGAGTCGAGCTAGTTCTGCGAAGGACTGTTCGTTAGAGTTGATGCGGAAATACAATTCATTGAGGAGATCTCGATCATGCGTGCGAATCAATGAATAAATTACTTTTGTGAGTTGGTGTTGCCGCTGTAAGAAATACAGATCAATTTGATCTCCCCATTTGAGTTGCTTAAATTTCTCAATCTTTAGCCGTCGAATTACTTGCTGGTCTTCCTGTGGCAACTCAATTTGTAATTCAGTGTCATATTTAGAGGTTAAATTCTCGGTTGCTTGTTTCTCAATTTTGATGGCTGCAAGCTCATCATTGGATATGAGCACTGATTCGATCGCTTGATCAAGAACCAATTCACGCACTAAATCCAGCAACAGATGATAGCGGATGAGCAGTGGTAGTACCTCGTCTGAGGCGATCGATTGATGATTCACCTGTAAGACTGTATTCATGATCCAGACTCACCAGAGAAGGATGCACGTAAACGGGGGCGTTTCCGCCCCCATTCTTGTTAAGGGTTATGAGATAGACAATGTGTAAGGTGTGCTGCCAGTGCTGGGGAAGAGATAAACCTGCGCAAAGTAGTTGTTGCCCGGTGACAAGAACGCTGAGATTTGCTCAGACGACGTACCACCCGCTAGTGAAGTACTAATGACCTCACCACTATCGACAACGCCATTATTGTTGATATCTCGAATGAGCCGCAGGTCGGCATCAGCTTGCAGCCCCGTTAGCGAAAGGTTGACAGTTCGAGACGATGAAACGCCAAAGCGGAAAGTGTCGGCTGCATCGTTGGTACTTACAGAGTCAAAATGAGTGGTTGTTCCAGTAAGGACGCCCACGTTGGTTTCGGTGGGTAGAAGATTGCTAGGTGAGAAACCAGACGAACCTGTATTCGACATTTTCAGCGTATAGTTCACATTGTTGCCGCTAAACAGGTAGGTTTGTAGGAAATAGGTGCCTGCCGCCAGATTGCGCACATTAATTGCTTCGTCATTTGTACTCCCTGCCTGCGATCGCACCACTTCATCCCCAACATCGACAATGCCATTGTTGTTGCTGTCGCGGATCAAGCGCATATCCACATCTCCGCCCGAAATACCAGTCAAAGAGGCGTTAAAGTTGCCCGCACTGCCCATAGTAAAGCGGTACAAATTCTCCGAATCATTCGTGCTGACAAAGTTTGTTTGAGTGAATGGAGTACTGCTCAACGTGCCAGCATTCACATCGTTCGTCAACAGATTTCCCGGACGAAAGCCACCATTGGACATTCGCAGCGTATAGTTCGCATTGTTGCCGCTGAACAGGTAGGTTTGTAGGAAATAGGTGCCTGCCGCCAGATTGCGCACATTAATGGCCTCATCAAGATTGCTACCGCGTGTTGAAGAAGCAATTACTACATCGCGTCCAGTTAACACCCGATCGCCGTCTACATCTCGAATCAGCCGCATGTCCACATCAGTTCCAGCGGTGATATTAGTGAGTGACGCATTGTAGTTGCCGACGCTGCCCATCGTGAAACGAGTGACATCTGCTGTATCATTAGTGCCAACGGAATCATTGCGCACATAGGGGGCTGCTCGCAAAACTCCAGCATCAGCTTCAACGGGAAGCAAGTTACTGGGGTTGAAGTTAGACAAACTGAGGCGATAGTTCGTATTGCTGCTGCCAAACCGGCGCACCTGAGCAATATAAGAACCGGGTAAACTGACACGCACATTGATGGCGTCATCGGCATTGCCCCCTGCGCTCGATTGAGAGACGAGTTGATCGCGGAAATCAATGATACCGTTGTTGTTGACGTCTCGATACAGATATAGATCGGCATCTTGAGACATTCCAGTCAACGCAGCGTTAATATAATTGTTTGAGCCAGTGAGGAAAAAGCGAAAGGTATCTTCAGGATCGACGTTGCCAACAAAATTGTTGAAGCTACGAGTACGACCAGACGGAAACAAACCCAATTCAAATTCTGCCATGGGTATACCCCCCTGATTTTGATTAAATTAGGAAATAAATGGTTGAATCAATCAGTTAAGCGAGGAACCAAACAAATAAACCAAACGTATAAATAATAAAGCGGTATTCAGGAGACGCATTGATGAATATCTAGACTTTCTACCATGACAACCAGATTGACAATAGGAATGTAAAGACTGGAAGTCAGAAAAAGGTCAGAAAAAGGTCAGAAAAAGGTCAGATGATTTGGACTTTTAAACAGACCGTAGTCCTGAGTAGTCAATCACTTGATCAACCGATTGAAGATGACGGTAAGTTTTCAATCAATCTACTAGTTCGGCGCAACAAATTGACAACCTTCGTTGAATTATTTGACAAACTTTAATCTTATCTAAGCGAGAATATTTGTAGGGAGGTTCGCCAATCATTTCAGGTAATCCCGTGATTGCTTGTAGCTAAATCAGCCAACAGGTTTCTAATCTAGACTGCGCCATAGGTACCAAGACGCGATCGAGCGATAGGGCTGCCATTTTTGCCCAAAGGCTTCTACTAGTTTCTTGTTGGGTAACTGATCTAGACTATATAGATTACGAATGCCTACTCGCACACCTAAATCATCCACCGGAAGCACATCTAAGCGATGTAACCGAAAAATTAGCAGCATTTGAGCTGTCCATCGCCCGATTCCCTTTACCTGCGTCAATGTAGTAATAATTGCTTCATCGTTCAGCCCCTCTAATTCTGCCAACGTTGGCAAACCAGCCAGAATTTTTTGGGCCAGATCTTTGATGTAGAGCGCTTTGGCCCGCGACAGCCCCGCCTGACGCAAGACTTCATCCGGCGTGTTAAGAATATCGATCGCCCTCAGTCCAGGTTTGTCTCTGTAAAGCTGAAGAAACCGACGGTGAATAGTAGCGGCAGCTTTGCCAGAAAGCTGTTGATAAATAATAGACTCGGCAAGGGAATACAGTAAATCTCCGGTTTGCTGTTGTTGCAATAGGGTGCAATCACCGACCCGATCGATCAGAGTGGCCAAAATCGGATCAGCCTGTTTCAACGTTGTTAGGGCAATTGAGTAGCTCATTTCGATTTCAATGATATTCAGGCCTAATTCCCCTGCCGTCTGCGACACCTCATCCTGCTAGGGAGAGGTTAGGAGGGTTTTCATCTACCGCATTCACCATTGAAATTGGTATCAATTCGAGGACCGGCAACTTGGTTTGATTTTAGTACAAAAATAGTACTAAACGATCGCTGACAGCATGTGATGATCCTCGGTAAATTTGCAACTTTACATAATCAGTCCTTCGGCCAGTTGGTGTGAAAAGGCTGCCCCCCTTACCATGCCGTCCGTTTCAGCCCTCACCCTCAATCCCTCTTCCCTGTTGAGAGAGGGACTTGATCTGGCTCCCCGTCACCCTGTTTGGGAGCAGGGGCTGGAGAATGAGGGCGGTTCAGGATAAAAGTATTCGGACTATGGATCATTCTGATGGTTAGGACTAAATCGTGTTATTCTGGGAAAGACTCGGACTCATGCGGTTACAACGCCCAAACCTTGTCAGGACCGGAAGGTAGCAGCAATACGGGATGCTTGTAGCAGGCGTGAACTCCGGGTCACTTTTTTAAGGAGCTAGAAAATAAAGGTGTACGGATTATCTGAAGAGCAAGTGATTTAAGGACAAGTTAGTCACCCGTGCAATGGAAACTAAGGAACTTGTAGCGCGTCACCACAGGTGTTACAGTATTGCTTCTGGGTCCACTTTGCTTAATTCTTAGATCTGTGGGCACTTCTCCCCGTTTGCTCCTATCCTAGAAGCTATAGCCTCTGACGCAAAGGAGTTGGCGTTGAAATGGCAGGGTTTGGAGATTTAGTACAAAAGGCATTCTATCTAGGCGTAGGTGCCGCTTCCTATGCGGCTGAAAAGGCAGGAAGCACCCTATCAGAGTTGCGGGTTCAGGCGCAAAAACTGGCAGATGAGCTGGTTGCAAAAGGCGAAATTACAGCCGAAGAAGCTAAGCGCATGGTCGATGAAATGGTGATTCGCGCTCAGCAAACGCCCCCGGCTTCCCCTGGAGAGCAGCCCGCAGAACCTCGACAAATCGAAATTTTAGAAGACGATGAACCGACGCCTGATCCAGATGCCCAAGCGGTAGAAAACTTGCGCCGTCAAATCTCTCAACTACAAGACGAACTACAACAACTGAAGCGAAACGAGTAACGAGACATATGGAAGACTGGATAAAAGCATTCGAGTCTGTTACAGACGGCATAGAGCAGTTTTTTCAAGATGTTAGTAAGGATGTGAGCGCGGCGTTCGACGCTTGGCTAGAGTTGACTGATGAGTTTGCCGAAGAACTCGATCGCGCCATTAGTCCCAGACTGGCTCAGATGGACGATCAGATTGTCGAGTGGATTGAGCCAATGGTGCTGGCTCTAACTGGACTTGAATCGACGATCGATCAGGCTGTGGAACCCATGACCCATACGGTAGAGCCACTGTTGAATCAACATCCTATCTGTGTTGGCTGTCGCCATTATCATGGGCATTCCTACAACGGAGTCATGTTGGTTTGTGCTATGCATCCCTATGGCATTGTGGATGGCTCCGACGCTTGCCCTGACAAAGAAGCGGCCACTTGGCGACTCCTCTCCGAGTCTCAATTTCCAACTGATCCGTAATTAGACAGTTGGATGAGCCGCAATTGATATTGATACAGCTATTTGAGTCAAATTTTCAGTAAGTTTACATAAAGGTTAGTTGAAGTTGATTCCGTGATTGCGTAAAGCTTTAACAAACGTACTGAGCGTTGCTGTCGCCCAAGTCAGTCCTAATGTTAGGGTTAAAGAGAATTAGCTGCACTCACAGCTTAGAGGCGCGCATGAAAACGCACTGTTAACCAGTGTAGCTCCAGCAGATTTGCTATGTTCTTACGCACTTACATACAATCAACTCTCTTAGCCTTCACTTGCCGAGTGCTGTTGAAGGGAAAGCTTATCGCGAAAATGAAGTTGATCCTACAGAGAGTGCCTGCCGTCAAAATTCCGGGTGGTTTAACTCCCCCATAACAGCAGCCTCAGCATCTTCACCTGTCCAAGTTTTGTTGGTGAAGTTGTCTCATTCACCTAGCCTGATGGAGTGGACGGATGGGTGATAGTGTGTAGCGTTCTAGTTGAGAAGGTTTAGAACCCGAATGCAACTGTCAAGTCTGCTTGCCCCCGCCTGAGCAGCTTGAGGCATTGACTTACCAATCGACTGACCGTTTGAACCGGATTGGGGTTTGAATTCCCAGTTTTGCAATGGTGGTGAGTTGAACGATCGGGCTAAGAAAAATGAGTTCCCTGTGTCCCTGTACTGCGTTGACGCAATTTAACTGAGTGTGCAGGAACTAGCTAAGTATCGGAATGGCAAGGAGAAAGGAGAAAGCATGATCGACATAGCATCAAACGTAATATACTTGGCGTGTGCAGCAGACGATTTCTATGCCATGCCGCTTGGTGTCACAATCTGTTCCGCTGTGTCCAACCTTAGCAAACACTATCGCGTTGTTCTGTATGTGCTAGATGGTGGAATTCATCGAGTTAACAAACTTAAGCTGATGGAATCCCTTGATCAAGCGCGAGTTGAGATTCACTGGCTACGCCCTTCATCAAGCCAAATAGAGCAAATCTACTATCAATCTAAAAACTCTTATCCCATCTCTGCCTACTTGCGGTTGCTGTTGCCTGAAATCTTACCCAGACAAGTAGAGAAAGTCATTTACCTAGATACGGATGTCATTGTCAAAGGAGATTTAAAAGAACTTTGGGAGATTGAGGTTGAAAATTATGCTCTGCTTGCTGTCCAAGACGCGGTACATCGCTTTCTGCATCAGGCGCAACATCTAAAGCATCTGGATCTAACTGCCATGGGAATTTCTGCTGAGCACAAATACCTCAACTCTGGTGTATTGGTGATTAATTTGCAGCGGTGGCGGACTGATAGAATTGCTAATCAAGTCATCGACTTTTTAGCGCATCATCCAGAATTACCCTATCCTGATCAAGACGGAATTAATCTGATTTTGGCAGGAGAATGGAAGGAATTGCATCCGCTCTGGAATCAGGTGCATGTGCTTCATCTGTTCTCGGCATGGCACGAAAGTCCTTACTCTCAAGACTGGTTTGATGAAGCCGTCAAGCACCCGGCAATTATTCATTTCACGGGGCGTCCCAAACCATGGATATCAAACTGCACGCATCCCCAGAAAGGGGCATTTTTACACTATTTGAGTATGACAGCCTGGGCGGGAACCACAACTACGAAATGGAACTATCTTGAGCAATTACTTCGCCGCAGCATCCGGCGTCTCATGCGTGGAGTTAAAAACTGGATGTGGCGATTCACACAGCTAGCCAACGCAGAACATTAGCCTGGAGATTCATAGTAGACGAAAAAGAGAGCTTGAACCGGAGCGAAACCAAGCTCTCTAGCATTTTTATCACCTCTTTAGCGTAACGGCAGGTACTTTGGATCTCTGTAGGATTTTTACGCACAACAGTCACTTGTAGTTGAATTTTGTAGTTGAATTTTCAACGCTAGAACTCAGTTCCGATTAGTACAAATTCTGCGATCGCCGCCGCTACACCATCCGCTTCCACATCGGGCGCCACCCAGTCAGCAACGGCCTTGACACCCGCAGGGGCACCGCCCATGGCCACCCCCAGCCCTGCATATTGCAGCATTTCCAAGTCATTGAAGTTATCGCCGATCGTCATCACGTTTTCTGGCCGCAATCCCAGGATCTCTTCCGCTAAGTACTGTACCGCATTCCCCTTATTGACCAGAGGATGAGTAGCTTCCAAGAACGTCGCTACCGATTTTGTTAAGTACAGTTCAGCCGGAGTATAGCGCTTTTGTAACGAACCAAATAATCGATCAATTAAATCGATCTCCTGACTCAACGCCAATAGCTTAGTAGGTTCAGTGTCCAGTACTTGCCGTAAATCTCCTACAGCAACTGGCTCTACTTCGCTGCGTTCAGCATAGGCGATCGTTTCAGCATTAATTTCGCGCACATATAGCCGATCGTCAATATATAAATGCACCGACACCAAAGACTGCAACTCGGGTGTGCCGAGAAATTCTAACAGTTGCGCCACATAGGAGCGTGGTACAGTTAAGTGTTGATGCACTTGCCCTGATGCCGGATCTTTAATTAATGCCCCTTGATAGGTCATCAACGGTGAGGTTAGCTGCAAATCGTTATAGAACCGCAGCGCTGATTGATACATTCGCCCAGTGGCGATTGCGACTTCTACGCCCTTGTCTCTAGCCGCTTGAATCGCGGCTTTGACGGCCGGACGAATTTGATTCGTTTCACCAACGGTCGTACCATCCAAATCAACCACAATCAACCGAATGTCCTGCACATTAGGCGGCTTAACTTCAGCTTGTTTTGTTGCTAGATGGGTAGAAGTGTCCTGCATCATAGTGATTGATTTGATTCAAAATTAACGCCACCCAAATGCTAAGCCATTTTTGTAGAAGGATGAGGGAGTGGGGAGTCGGGAATCGGAAGTAGAGAGTAGAGAGTAGAAAGTGGGGATGAGAATTCACTGAATTAGCCCATCTGGGCAGAGATAGGGCACACTAGAAATCAGCCCAGTGTTAAGTAAACGACTCTATAGAGCTTGATGGTTTACTTGACTTTTATTTACTATCATGGCTGGTTGATTGCAAATGGTTTGGCTTTTTAAGCGTCGGTTTCGCAAACAAATTGCTCGAATTGAAGTCTCAGGGGCGATCGGTGGATCAACCCGTAAACAGGTTCTAGAAGCGCTGGAAACAGTAGAGGAAAAAAAATATCCGGCGTTGCTGCTGCGCATTGACAGCCCTGGAGGAACCGTCGGTGATTCTCAGGAAATTTACAGCGCACTGAAGCGGTTGGGTGAGAAGATCAAAATTGTAGCCAGTTTTGGCAACATTGCTGCATCAGGAGGGGTTTACATTGGCATGGGAGCGCATCATATTGTCGCGAACCCGGGCACCATCACTGGCAGCATTGGCGTCATTCTACGCGGCAATAATCTGGAACGTTTGCTCGATAAAATTGGGGTTTCCTTTAAGGTAATCAAATCTGGCCCCTACAAAGATATTCTGGCGTTCGATCGCCAACTCACAGAACCCGAACAGCACATTTTGCAAGAACTGATTGATGTCAGCTACCAACAGTTTGTGCAAACGGTAGCAGACGCCCGCAACCTACCAGTTGAAGCGGTGCGAAACTTTGCCGATGGGCGCATCTTCACTGGACAACAAGCGTTGGAGTTGGGGGTGGTCGATCGATTGGGTACTGAAGAAGACGCTCGGCGATGGACCTGTGAACTAGTAGGACTTGATCCTGAAAAAACTGAATCGTCTACCTTGGGCGATCGTAAAAGCCTAATCAGTCGCGTACTGCCGGGTCGTAACCAACTTGCAGGACTGGAATCTGAACTAAGTTGGTTGGCAACTGGGGCAGACTGGTTAGAATTTGAACTGACTACTAGTGGATTACCGCTATGGTTGTATCGACCGTGATGGAAAGATAAAAGGTAAAGGTAAAAGGTAAAGGTAAAAGGTAAATAATCTAGTCATATTTAGCCTTTAGCCTTTAGCCTTTTTCTCAATTCTCTTGATCAATAATGAATCACGATTAACCAATCTCTTTAAAAACGGAGGATATGAACGTGGGCTGGAAAGTGCGGGCAATTCGTGGGGCAATTACTGTGTCAGAAAATACGATCGATGCCATCCGAGACGCAGTTATAGAACTACTCGATGATTTAGAGCGCCACAATGCGATCGACCCCGACGATATTGTCAGCGTCACCTTTTCGGTTACGCGCGATCTCGATGCGGTGTTTCCAGCCGCCATTGCCCGCCATCGCCCCCATTGGCAAAATGTGCCCTTGCTAGACGTACAACAAATGTATGTGCCGGGTAGCCTAGAACGCTGTATCCGCTGTCTAATTCACATCAATGTGCCTGACCCCTTTGTAAAAATTCATCATTCCTATTTGCGCCAAGCGAGAGAACTGCGTCCAGATCTGGTCGGAGTCAGATTAGGAGAGTAGGGATTGAGAGTTTAAGCTAGATAGTCATCCCGTGTGCCCTTGGCTTCGATCGCTCCGGACAAGCGTTTCAATGCATGGACATAGGCAGCAGTGCGCATAGAACAGTTCAATTCTTGAGCGATCGACCAAATCCGCTCGGTTTCTTCGGTCATTTTCTCTTGAAGGCGATGGTTGACTTCTTCAAGGCTCCAGTAGAATCCACTGCGGTTCTGCACCCACTCAAAGTAACTGACCGTCACACCACCCGCATTCACCAAAATATCAGGAAAGACTTGAATTCCCTGCGCTTCTAAGATCGCGTCGGCTCCTGATGTGATAGGGCCATTGGCCACTTCAAAAATATAACGGGCGCGAATATTACCCGCATTGGTTTCAGTAATCTGATTTTCCAGGGCGGCAGGAATCAAAATATCCACATCGAGTTCTAGCAATTCTGCATTGGTCAGTACTTCATGATCCACTAAACTGCACACACTGCCTTCGCAATATACCGCTTGCACTCCGCGAATCGATTCCTTAATTTTGCGAATACTGGGAATATCTAACCCTTGTTGGGCATAAACCGCGCCCTGGGAATCGCTAACTGCAACCACTTTATATCCTGCACGAAATAAAAGCTCGGCAATGACTGCGCCAGCGTTACCGAACCCCTGCACCGCCACCGTTGTATTTTGAGGGGATCGATCGAGTTTGGGCAAAATGGTTTGAATGGTGAAAAAAGCGCCCATCGCGGTGGCTGTTTCGCGTCCCAAACTACCACCCATCGGAATTGGTTTTCCCGTGACAACACCTGGCGTGATTTGCCGATGAATAATGTTATATTGATCCATCATCCAACCCATGATCATAGAGTTGGTGTAGACATCCGGAGCCGGAATATCAATATTGGGTCCAATGAAATCGGCGATTGCATCAACATAGCCCCGGCTGAGTCGCTCTAGTTCAAACTTAGATAACTCTTTAGGATTAACAGTGATACCCCCTTTCGCTCCACCGAAGGGAATGTTGAGCGCTGCGCACTTAAACGTCATCCAAAAAGCGAGCGATTGCACTTCATCTAGCGTCACACTGGGGTGAAACCGCACACCGCCCTTCGTAGGGCCACGACTATCATCGTAGCGAACTCGATAGCCCTGAAACACGCGCAATGAGCCGTTGTCCATTCGAACTGGAATTGAAACTGTGAGGCTGGCTTTCGGATGCTTCAACCGCTCAGCGGCATCTTCGTGAATACTGACATACTGTAACGCCTTCTCTAGGCGACGATTGGCGTCAGACAGCAATGTATCGGTCATAAAAATCATCTCCTAAATTTTTCTGAAGCGTCTCCGGCGTCTGTAACGATTCCAACTTTGCGAGGTGAAGCGTGCATGTGCCAATCTCATCAACCGAATCCACAAACAGGCATGACGTCGGTTAGAATCTGCCTTTAAGTCAGTTGACAGTGCCTACGCTCTCTCCACATCCATGGCGATCGAAGGCAACGATTGGCAGGTATAGAAGCGGGTTATGTGCAGCGAATGGCAACACTTCTCGACGCAGCATAGCTACATCTTCAATTCTTCCGCAAAAGCTGTATCGAAAGTTACATTTTAATAAAAATTGATAATTAACAGTAGATGGTGGCGTAAGGACATGCTAAAGCTGTGAAGCTTGATGGATGGCAGGTAGTCGCAAACTCAAACAATGCCTTCCTCCAGAATTAAGGTTGAACCTGCATAGAAATATCCTGCGAGCCAGTTTTCGCTTGCCAGCACTTCAACGTGTCTAGCAGCGTACTGTCTGCACAGGATGCTAAAACAAAATCGATAGTTAGAGCGATGCTTTTGAATTGGGTTGCTTAGGGTCGCTCTTTCGGGCCATACCCGATTACCGCAACCTTGTGCCGATAAATTAGTTCAGCCCCATACCATCCGGTTAAACCAAGCAATGTGGCAACAACCAATGAAAGGAGTAGTCCTATTGGCAGGATTGCTCCTGTAGTATTTCCCCAGCGCAATCCTAAATTAACCAACGACAGAACCAGCGCTGCCACATTACCGACCATATGAAACCAGCCAGCATTATGCTGCCGAACGCGATCGATCTTCAAAAAGTCTAACATGCCCGTCAGTGCTGCAATCAATCCGGTGACAATTCCTGCTCCAATTAGCCACACCGATGCCCTGGCCCAGAATTCATCATCTGTAAACCAGTAGGCTAAATCTGTTGCTAGAACGGCCGTCAGAAAGGCGATCGGAAACGTCACTAACAAGGGATGCAAAGGATGACCAGCAATGGCAACAGTACTGGGTACGCCACTGTCGCGGTATTCTTTCTCATCACTTTCAATCAGGGGAGGAATGTTAGGGGTTTGAGTCATTGCAAAATCTCCTCAGGTTTAGTTCTATGGCTTGGATCGGTTTAATAGAAATCACTTTTTAAGTTTCGATCGTTGTAGATCGCTACTACCAATTCGTTCACAGTCAAAAACTTTACCGTGCATCTAGTGCGCAAGTTAAATCAAGAGATAATGTTCAAGATAGAGCAGAGCAACCCGTTTTGGCAGTACTCGCATAGAAGTTTAAAGAGTTCCTCCTACCGAAAACAGTAGGAGGAATTAGCGATAAACCAACCTTAATCGTTACAGTAGCTTATCTTACTTGAGAGATGAAGCTAGCTGTTGCTGTAAGCGATCTTTAGCCGCTTTGAAGTCAGTTGCCATTTTTTCACTCTGTTCACTAGAGCAATTGTTGCGAATAGCGGCAAACATCGTACTTTCTTCTTGGCGCACGTGATCCATTACCATGTCCTTCAATCGATTGACATTGGTTTTGAAGTCAGGAGAAGCAGGGTTCATGGCTCTGATCTGATCGAGTAGCACCTTCATTTCAGCCTGCTCATCGTATAGTTCTTGAGTATCACCCTCACCGTAGAAAGGACGAACCGCAGGATAAACAACTTGCTCTTCAGCTTCGGCATGAACTGTCAAATCTTTGTAGATTTGACCAAAGTATTCCTGGATCTTCTGAGGATCATTGCTTTGATTCAATTCCATGAACAGCGTGTTCACCTTTTGATGATCCATGCGAATCACGTCCTGGATGTTCATATCGGATTTATCAGAGGACTGAGTGACAACGCTACCAGCTACACCTGATAAAGCGGCAACAGCGTCCTGTACCCGTGCCCACAGGCCTTGATCTGCTTCTTGCCCCGTTAGTTCCAGAACTCCTAAAATTTCGAGAATGCCTTTTAGTTGCTCTTGATGAGCACGGTTCTCGAAGTTAACTGTGTTCAGCGGGGTGATGGCAGCTTCCACATCTGCGCCTACTTTTTGGGCTGCCTTATGCACCAACAATCCAGACATAGTTTGTTGATGCTTGAGTAATTCGTGCTGAGCAACCTTCTCATAAATAGAAAGCTTAGAACCAGACATCAGTTCTTCCACTTTCTTGGTCATTTCAGTAACGGTTTCCTTAGGTTCCGATCGGACACCATATTGAACAATGACAGTATCCAAAACACCTAGATTCTTTTGATCATCTTCTAGCATGTTCTGAAAACGCTCTTTAATTTTTTCATCCGACATTTCAGACAAGAATCGGCGTTCGTTGCTGATCAATAACTCTTGAATAACACGCATGCTCGCTAGCTTTTCAGCGATCGCCATACGCTTTGTGTCGTCTAGAGTCGTTACCATGTTTTGTTCTCCTTCATCAATGCAATTGAACATGCATGTAACGTTAGTGTTGCATTACAACTCTGCACTATTCATCGATCTAACGGTCGAACTCATCTAACAGGGTTTTGCTACTACAGCTATCAAAACCTTGGTAAAAGGTATTATTGAATTCAATAAAATGTAAAGAAGCTTGAGAAAAATGCTAGTCGCTACTCTCAGCCTTTAGATAGAGCTTAGAGGTTGCACTTCAATCAGGTTTAACACCAAAGCGCTATGTCATTTATCTTGTTAAAGTACTTAACTAAGCTTAATTAAGCCTTAACAAACACAAAAGAAGATGAATTCCCTCATGTGGCAGAGGTGATAACCAAGTGGATCTTCTACAGTAAATTAAACCCAAAGGATTGAATTCATTAAATTTAGAGAAAGGATGGTCAATGGCTCTATGAATAAGGACTCCATGCATCAATCTAATCAAGAAATCAAGCAGCCCATGGCTCCTGAGGAAGTAGATCCTCAGCAAAAGCAAGAGCAAAAGGAAGAGCTAGAAGCTCGGGGAAATAACCTTACAATTAATCCTGGCGATCGCATTGACGAATCAAAATCTTTGGAGGAGAAAGCAAAGCAAGTAGCTGTGGATGCTCCTGATATTACGGGTGATCACATCGTTGTACCAACCTACTTTGTAGTCGATGAACCCGATGGTGAGCAAAAGGCTCTACACCACGTCAAAGATGCAGAAGAAATTTCCGATGTCATCCGACAGGCCAGAATGGATGAAAATGGGGAACGGACTTGGCGCTAGAACATTCTCTGAATCTATAGCTTTGACACTAGGATTTCTCTATCTGTTGCCGATGCGGATGCCAATAGGCAGAAGTATGGAATATCCCCCATCCAATACTGGAGGGGGATATTTAGTTAAAACCTCACCTGCGCGTTAGTTCAGGGCAAAGGGAACCTGTCACGTTTAAAGCTCTCTATGCGAGAAGAAGTTGGGGGATGAAAGTCAATCTAGCAAACGTGGCACGTTTCTATAGCAAACAGCATAAGCAAGAACGCTGAAATCAAAAAGTACATGCAACGATCTGTTTCTTTTGCAATCGGTCTAAAGATAGATATTCCACGACTGATTTTGGTTGCTAATGCGACTTTGGCTAGACGAAGAATTTGTTCTGTCTCGTTAACTTTATGAGGTGACTATTTGCTCTTTTTTCCTGCCTTGCGAGTGAATAGGAGTACAATCTATCTATTAGAGACTTGGATAGATTGGTAGAGAATCCCATGAATAAGTGATCGTGAAGCATTTGATTTTTGTGGTGGCAGGAGCGTTTTCAAGGTCACTTATTTCTGAAATAACTAAGTGTATTGGAGTTGTACCATGAACAACATGACTCATAAGGTTCTTAGTGGACTAAATAACATTGTTTCTGTTTTTAAACAGTTCCGGTTAGAGCGAATTTTTATTGTAGTTGTTGCTGCTTGTTTGGTTCTAGTCACTACCGCTTGCAGCCCTGATTCTCCTAGAGTTTCGGGATCTGGTTCCTATAATGAGCGGGTAGGACAGCCTAACGGATTGCGCGAGTACACCGATCGGGCTGACAATAAATCTCGCCCAGACTTGAGTTCTTACCAAGATGAGACCGCTCGCGATTCTAGCGCAACCCGCGCTAAGGCTAAAGAACTTTCTCAACGCGCCCGTGAAAATGTTAAACAGGTTCAAACCCCAGGTGAGTTGATTGAGGAAGTTCAAGAAGGGCCATCTTTGGGTGCGCGCACTCGCAATGTATTAGATAACGTTGGCGAAGCCGTAGAGAACTTTAAGGACGATTTTGCCGAAGGCACCCGTGAGAATGCAGAGCGGTTACAGGCTGGTGCAGATAAGGCAGGGAGAAACGCACAGATGACAGCTAAGCAGATTCAGCGGAATGCTCAACAGGCGGCTGATGATGTGGCAGATACCGTTCGCGATCGGGCATAATCGCGCATTTGGTGTAAGTTTACGAATGTTTGGAGGAAACCAAGATGGCGTATAGCAATGACCCTGTCGAGCGAGTCGTTGTACCTTCTGTCCCTGTAGCAACGGTTGATTACCACGACCGAGTACGCTGGGGCCCAATTTTGGCAGGACTGTTCGTGGCAATCAGTACTCAGTTAGTTCTAAGCGGAATTGGGGCCGCGATCGGTTTGACGGGTGTTGCCGCATCAGATACGCCGGGGGCAGATGCACCAACGGTGGGAACGGCTGTTGGAATTTGGGCCATCATTAGTTTGCTGATTGCCTTATTTCTAGGTGGCTGGATTACTGCTCGTGCGTGTGGGCCAATGAATCGAAGCACTGCGTTGCTAAATGGCGCGATTCTATGGGCAACGACACTTGCGTTAAGTTCATGGTTATTGGCGACGGGTGTAGCGGGTGCGTTTGGCGCCGTCGCCTCGAATGCAGGAGACATCATTAACCAAGTGCAGCAGGGAGGCACTGCTGTACCTACTGATCCGAACTTGACCGCGCAGCAGGTTCAGGACGCTGCGGCCAATGCAGCAAAAGCAGGTTGGGCCTTTGCATTTGGCGCGCTGTTGGGATTGATTGCAGCAATGGTTGGTGCCTCGGTCGGTGCACGATCGCTGCATACAACGACCGTTGCACGCACTGATCGCCCCTATGTACAGTAGTTAAGTGCGATCGTTGCGAGTGGGGCCGCGCATAGTGGGCCTCACGAGTAAACAAAGGGTGAACAAAGGTAGTCATGCTTAGTTCTTTTGCCTGAATAAACTCACCTAACCCCAGATTTGAATCAACTCGAAACAGATGTTTCAGCCTTTGGTCATTGCCAGAGGCTTTTTTGTTGTGGTGTTAAGCACGTTACGATCACAATGCTTCTATTTCTTTAGAATTCTTAAAACTATTGCTGAAGGCAGACCGCAATGATGGATCGGATCGCTAGGATCAAAAAACAATACAAAGTTAAAACAATAACCTAAAACACAAGCGGTGCAAGCTCTTCCACGGTTTTGCTGTTGCTAACTAACCCGCTACACCTGCTCATTTATCATTCAGTTCACCGCTGGTAGTTTTATTTTGGAATAACCCACCATGCAAGAAGCCGTTGCTCCCGTCCAATCTTCCACAAACCTAGAAACAAGTCAACCGTCTGTTCCCTCGGCAACGGTCGTTCCATCATCTGACATCAGCCATTTTCACTCAAAAACGATCGACTTCAAAAAAGGGATATGGCTTTTAGGACTTTCATCTTGGGGAGTGGGTATTTTTAGCAGAACCGTCCTTGCGTTAACTGATGGTTATTTCACAGTTGTTGAACTGTCACAAGTCCTGCTGAGTTTGTTACTTTTTCTTAGCTGGTTGTGCTTCAAACCAAACAGTTCTGACTCCAGTGCAAGTTGCGATTATAGTATTCTGAAGCTGAGTGAATATCAGACGAACTTCAACGATCGGCAACGTCAACTATATCTTGATACAACTCAATTGCGAATGGCTGAACTGCGCAATCAGCACATGATTACTCAGGAATATGTGTTTCCGTTTCCGTACCTCTGCCAAATTTATCACTTGTTGAATCTTAAGCATTTGGAGGATGTACATAACTTCAGTCTTAGTAATTTGAAAGTGGTAAAAGTGAGTGAAACTCAATCAACCACGATCGGAGGAACCATGCGCTTTCAAACTATTTTGGATTCTCCTATCAATACTTTGAGAATTTGGCGGCAATCTCTAGTTGAGGTTGAATTAATTTTGCACACGCCCTATACGATCGAGTTAAACATACCTGCTTATGGAGATAAGCGCATCATTGTCATTTTTAACATCGTTCCATTAACACCAGAGGAGCACAAATTGTTCATCGATATCTATAGCAATTTGAGATGGCCAAAACCTATCTTGAAGATGCTGTTACATATTGCTTCCTCACTCACTGTCTTTGAGGATTTTCCATATTTACGCAAGTTAGCACAGCGTAACTTAACTCGGCTGATGCAACCAAATCGGGTATCAAGTCATGAAACAATGTGGTTATTTAGACGATTTGCAGAATTGTATGGAACAGGGTTATAAGCTAGTGCAGCCATTGTAGATGCGATTTAGCTAGGCATTTCTAGAAAGGAGCCTCCCACGTTTGCAAACGACTGCATTCGCCCTCATTTTTCACTCCCTGTCCTTAAGTTTGAGGGAGAGGAGCAAAACTTCAAAGCCCCGTTGCAAACATGGAAAGTAAAATTCGGATAAGGGTATAAATGTGATATACACACCCCAAAAAGGAGATAAGTGTTGCTATCCCTCTTACGTTGCGATCGGTTCTATTACAGATAATTGTCTTAATCCAGCACTTCGATAATTTAGTGTTTCAAAATTAAATGATTGTGCGAATCAAACATAATATTTCCTTCTTGTTGCAATTTTCCTAGTAGTCGAGTAATCGTTACTCTGGTTGTGCAACAAGCGCTGGCAAAATCCTGATGAGTCAGGCGTACACATAAACGAATTCCATTTTCGACAGGTTGTCCAATTTCTCGCTTCAATAAATCAAGTAGATGATGAAGTCGATCTTCTACTCGAAGCTGTCCATAGATAGACAGAAAACTTTCAGTTTGTCGGAGACGTTGTGTAATTAGGGGCAATAACACTTGCGCAAGGCGCGGCGACTGGGAAACTTCTGTGAGCGAGATGGAAACAAGCTGCACCTTCGACAGAGCAATCGCTTCGTAGGTTTGTAGCGCTGTTAAACTAGAACCGAAAACCATAGAGTCTCGCACCAGTCCCATCAGCATTTCTTCCCCCCGATCGGACATTGTAGATAATTTCACAACTCCCCGTGATACTAGCCATAATTTACTAGGATCAAGAGGAATGATATCACCTTTACTGTAAAATTGAATCGGGCGATCTTGGCAGGGATCATAGTCTGCACAATCTAGGGCTGATTCTGCCCGCTTGCGTTCAGTAACATCTCGCAGTATCCACCTAAACCCAGTTTTATTATCGAAAGACTGAGTCGTGCTGACACTAACCGATGCACTGAAAAAATCGGCATGATAACGCTGAAAACGAACCGTCAGGTCAACTCGATGGCGCTGTTGAATTTGAGAGAGTTTCGTTTGAAACGCTGCCCGATCCTCGTTGAATATCAGCGATGGCAATGGCTTGCCAATCAGAAGTTGAGGCTGAGTATTAAACAAAGCAGCAGCAGCACTATTCAACTCTTCAATGATGAACGCTGCATCCGTCACAATATATCCATCTAACAACAACTCAGAAAGCTCCTGATATCGTTGATGTTCGCTATCAATATTGGACTGCATGGAGGCTAGCTTTTCGTTCTGTCGAGCTAGCTCATTCATAACTAACTGCAAAGCTTCAGAAACAATTCCAAGTTCAATTAAAGCGGTTGGCAACAGCTCTGGAGAAGGGGAGGGAGAAGCGATCGCATGACGATACAATTCCGACAAACGCCCGTGAATTTTTTCGATACGGTGGCTTAGTGGATTCATGTCACTCATGGGGTTGATTGCGTCTAACGACGTTTAGCTGAAAAAAGTGGCTTTTTTGGTCACGTGTTCAATGACTTGTTCAACGAAGAGACTGACTTCTACTATGCAGGATGTAAAACCTATTATTCTGTGAGCAGAAGGAACAAAGTTGATAGACAGTTCCCAGAGAAACCACTAGAACAGTTGACTCAGATACCACCATGCGTAGCAATACTTACATTTCTAGACTTAACTTATCCTGGTCTTACCGTATTCATCTACACTTTAAATTTAAACTTCCTATAGGCATAGACTAAAGTAATCCCAGAAAGTCTTTAGGTTTAATTTGCCGCTATCTCTAAACTAAAAAATGATTTTCAAACACTCTTCACCGTCCATGAAGGGGCTGTGTTTTCAAAGACACAATGTTTTTTTACAAATGACTAGACTTTCGACAGAGAGCTTAGAAATAAATAGCCAGAGACTTGTTGTAGCAAGGAACATAATACCTTCATCCTTAGCTAGTAGCTGAGCCTGTATTACTCCTAGACGGCTTTAAAAGGACTTTAGTAAACCAAAGCTTAATCTCAGTATAATTTTAATTTCAGTTGGATGATTTCTAGCGAGCAATTAGTAAGGCGATCGTCTACCTATAGAGCATTACACTAATTACAATCAGAAACTCTTGAATTCCGTTTTAATAGATTGCTTTCATTCTCAATTTACATAAAAAGTTTATTGATATCTCGTCTGTCGGATGACATCGGAAATTTCTTCTACATCATAGGCGCTAAACTTTATTTTCAAATTCTACAAACGACACAAATCAGCGTGTCGAAAAATACACTTTTTGCAGATATTTCTCATATTTCTCAGCATGAATGACTCTAAAGCTAGATAGAAAATAGACCTAAGTTAAGGCAAATTGATCAGCAAGGAGAGCGCTAATAACGGAGAGCACTTAAAACATTTTTTGAATCTTCAAACATTACATCTTAGGAGGGTGACTTATGAAATTTTCTGCGTTAGTTAAGACAATATTAACGGGTGCCTTGGTTGCAGGTTTAAGTACGATTGCCTTTGAAATACCTGCGTCGGCTCAAGTTGAAACGTCTCCTGGTGTCACTGACGGGACAACTGGAACAACAGCTGTTCAAGATCAGGATGACGGATTTGACTGGGGTCTTCTCGGTTTACTGGGGTTACTAGGCTTGGCAGGATTAGCTCGTAAATCAGACGATCGGGTGACTACCTATCGTGACCCTCAAACCACGTCCACAACCACGACTCGTTCCGACCCTACTAATTTGCGGTAGTCACTTTGTGGCTATTGAAACAAATTGATTCACAGATTGATAAGCTCACTGGTTTATCAGCAAGTTTATCAGCCAGCACAGCGATTTTAGCGAATGCATTCAACTTAACCTATGTTGCAGCTAGGCAAAATTGCTGTGCTTAAACGTATTACGGGGCAAGGAGAATAACAAGCATGGAACTGACGCCGGACGAGCGCGGCAACCAACGCAATGTACTCCCAAATCAGCCACCAGAATCTAGTCACCCAAATCTGGACTTTGAGCAGCACAGTTCTGAGCAGATGAGTGAGGTTGAACGCTGGGGGTCTCTACTGACAGGAGGCGCACTTGTACTAATGGGGTTACAGCAACGATCGCTGCGAGGGGCACTGATGGCCATTGCGGGGGGTGGCTTGGCTTATCATGGTGCAACATCCCAAAAAGGGATTAAAGAGACTGTGACGGAAGCCGTAGGTTTGGACAATAGCATTCGAGTTGAAAAGTCCGTTACGATTTTCAATCGATCACCAGAAGAACTGTATCGCTTCTGGCGTAACTTTGAAAATTTGCCAATGTTCATGAAACATCTCCAATCAGTACAAGTGATTGATCAAACGCGATCGCACTGGGTTGTGGATGCGCCAGTAGGCAATTCGATCGAGTGGGACGCAGATATTATCAATGAGCAAGAAAATCAATTGATTGCTTGGGCATCGGTTGAAGGAGCGTCTGTCGAGAATTCTGGTTTTGTACGCTTTAAGACAGCACCTCCGGGGCGCGGCACTGAAGTGAAAGTTGTCATTGAATACAATCCACCGGGCGGGCAAGTCACTGCTAACCTAGCCAAATTATTTGGAAAAGATGCCAATCAACAAATTGGTGATGAATTGCGCCATTTCAAGATGCTGATGGAAGCTGGTGAAATCGCTACCACTGAGGGACAACCGTCTGGTCGCAGAGGAGAGAATTAAGCATGAAAGCCGTTTGTTGGCATGGCGCGAAGGATATGCGGGTAGAAACAGTGCCCGATCCCACAATCTTAAATCCACGAGACGCCATTATCAAAGTCTCCTCCACCGCGATTTGTGGATCAGATGTCCATATTTATGACGGCTTCATTCCCACTATGCAGCCCGGAGATATTATTGGGCATGAATTTATGGGAGAGGTCGTTGAAGTTGGCACAGAAGTTAAAACATTGCGCAAGGGCGATCGGGTCGTGGTTCCATTTCCTATCTCTTGTGGTCACTGCTTCTTTTGTCAACGAGACCTTTGGTCGCTGTGCGATAACTCTAACCCAGATACCAATGCTTGGATGATCGAAAAGCTGTATGGTCACTCCCCTGCGGCATTATTTGGTTATTCACATTTGTTTGGTGGATATGCTGGTGGGCAAGCAGAATACGTGCGAGTTCCATTCGCAGATGTGGGCCCGATCAAAATTCCAGATGGGTTATTAGATGATCAGGTATTATTTCTCAGCGATATTCTGCCTACAGGATACATGGCTGCCGAGAATTGTCAGATTCAACCTGGCGATACGGTAGCGGTCTGGGGATGTGGCCCGGTCGGGCTATTTGCTATCAAGAGCGCTTATTTACTGGGGGCGGAACGAGTCATTGCCATCGATCGGGTACCTGAGCGACTCCAAATGGCGCGAGAATATGGCAAAGCCGAAACTTTAAACTTTGAAGAACTTGATCCGGGTGAAGCTCTCAAAGAAATGACGGGTGGGCGTGGTCCTGATGCTTGTATTGATGCAGTCGGACTGGAAGCTCACGGTATGGGATTGGAGGGCTTCTACGACAAAGTTAAGCAAGCGGTTCGCTTGGAGACCGATCGTCCTAATGTATTGCGACAGGCGATCGTTGCGTGTCGTAAAGGCGGCACGGTTTCCCTTGCAGGCGTATATGGTGGATTCTTGGACAAAGTTCCCATGGGTGCAGCCTTTAATAAAGGATTGACGCTAAAAATGGGTCAAACTCATGTCCATAAATATCTTCGTCCTCTATTAAATCGAATTCAAAGTGGTGAAATTGATGCATCTGCAATCATTACCCACCGTTTACCCCTAGAAGATGCCTCCTATGGGTATGACATTTTCACAAACAAAAAAGACAACTGTGTCAAAGTTGTGCTTAAACCTGGTACGTAATAGGAGATTAGACATGCATCGTTGGAACAATCCTTTACTCAAGTTGCTACAATGGATGACGGCGTGTTTGTTCAGTTTGGTTTTGATTGTTGGCTTATCTTTAAGCCATGGGCTGGTTGCGCAAGCGGCAGTTGATACAACCTCGGCTGCTACTAAAGCTGATGCCAATAATATTAATCAGCGCAAGGAAGATGCTCCTCATTATCCAAACTGGTATCAAGATCAACGTAGCCTTGAATCTTATATGGATAACGCCGGCATGAATTCGGATCTAGCCGATCGTCCTGCCACTGAAAGCGATCGGGGTAATTTGATTGAACGTTCACGTAAACAGCTTCAGAATACGGTTGATAATGTGCGTGACACTCTGCAACCTAGTTCAAATGATGAGCGATCGAATGCCATCACTGGATACAGTCGCACTGAATACGGACGCAGCGATGATTCCGTTGTTACGTCAGATGACATTCCCGATCGAATCGGGAATCGATTGGATCGTGCCAAAGAGACTTTCCAACAGGCAACCGAACGAGCGCTTGAGGAAAACGATACAATCATTACTGGCACATCTAATTCGTAGTAATAGTGCTACCCGTTCAAACAATTGCGAGATGATTTGAGATCCAGATAAATTGCGAGATCACAGCGCCCATCAGACACAGATAGTCTCTGGGCGCTTTGTATAATACAGAATACAATGTACCGATTGCAGACAACTTTGCAGCCTTCGACTTGCACCCTTCGACAGCGTCAGGTAGAAAAACTATGAGGTATCCTTCGCCACCGTGGCGGTTAACAGGATTTGGATTTCAAACCATTCACTTACTAGACATTGAGCGGGTCAGTTCGTTAGTGCCATCTCGGCTAGATATTGTTCCGGTTTTACCTGGCAAAACCTTAGGAATTGTCTATGCCGCAGCCTACACGGAGGGGTCTACGCTGATCTATAGTGAATTGATTGTTGTAAATGCGATCGTTCATTATGCAGGCGGAGTAGGAGCTTGGATTTCTCATATCTATGTCGATCATCCTGAGTCGGTTGCCGGAGGACGAGAAATATGGGGGCTACCCAAAGAGCTAGCTCAATTTGATTGGAATTTGGGGAATTCTCCTTCTGTTTGCGTTCGTCAAAATGCCGAAGTCGTTTGTACACTTCAGTGCCAGTGGCACACACCTGGTTTAATGTTGCCATTGGGTGGATCAGTCTTTAGTAGCTTCAATTCTACGTTGATGACGTTCAGGGCACAAGGACAATTGACCTTACATTTGGCAGGAATGGAATTGCAGGTTCCCCCGGATAGCCCCTTTGCTTGGCTGATTCAAGGACGACCTATCTTGGGTGTTTATCTTGACCCGCTACAGATTGATGTGGAAGCTCCGATCGCCGTGGTTGCCTAGAGTTTCAATTTAGGCGTTGCCGATCGGATAGATGAACTCGTAGGGACGTTTCGCAAAACATCCTGAAAGTTGGGATGAAGGTTGGCAAATCATGCCCAAATTCAGCAACGCCCTAAAAGATTTGAATATCGAACACCTTCGTCGAGTTAACATCACAACCGTAAGTGAACTTCTGTCCCTTGGTATGGCGAATTTTATGATAGTCAACGCTCTGAATTGTGGGGTCTTAGAGAACAAATCCCTGCTATTGCAGGATTAATGCGTAGTGGCTAGATCGACTGGTTTCAGATCCACTAACTTAAGTGTATTTTGCAACAGATCCTGCCCTTCAGGAAGTTGTCCTGTGCGGAGCCAATGTTGCAGTTCAGCAGGCGGTTGAACCTGTTCTAAGTGGGATCGCAACGCTTCGCCCTCTAAAATTTCGGTTTGCAGTAACGTCTGAGCCGTTTCTTCAAGGAGACTCCGGTTCGTTTGCAAGACCGATAAGGCAATATGGTGAGCGCCATCAACAATCTCTTTCACTTCACGATCGATTTCCTCTGCCACTTTGGGACTGACGGAACGGCGTGGGTTCGGATAACCTTCCAAAAATTGTTGCTGAATTTTTTCAAACGCCACTGGCCCCAAGGTATCGCTCATGCCATAGAGGGTCACGGCACGTTCTGCCAGATCGGTTGCTTTCTGAATATCATCACTTGCACCAGTGGAAACTTCACCAAAGATGAGTTCTTCTGCCGATCGCCCCCCCAACAGAGTGGCAATTCGTCCTCGCAATTCACTCTCGACCATTAAAAACCGATCTTCTTCAGGCAATTGCAGAGTATAGCCCAAGGCTCCCACACCCCGCGGCACGATTGAGATTTTCTCAACTTTTCCGGCACCTGGCATCAACGCTCCCACCAGGGCATGACCCACTTCATGGTAGGCAACCGTCTTTTTCTCTAGCTCATTTAAGACCCGCGATCGCTTTTCTAAGCCAGCCACCACTCGTTCAATCGCTTCATTAAAATCGGCCATAGTCACGGCATCCCGGTTCTGGCGAGCGGCGAGCAGGGCTGCTTCGTTCACCAGGTTCGCTAGGTCGGCTCCGACAAAGCCGGGCGTGCGGGCAGCAATTTTGTCTAAATCCACATCAGCAGAGAGTTTTACTCGTCTGGCATGAACCTCCAGAATGGCTTCGCGTCCCAACTTATCGGGGCGATCGATCGCAATCTGGCGATCGAAACGACCGGGACGACGTAGGGCTGGGTCTAGTACCTCCGGACGATTCGTCGCCGCCAGGATAATGACCCCCGTATTGGCATCAAATCCATCCATTTCAGTCAGTAATTGATTGAGGGTTTGTTCCCGTTCATCATTGCCACCTACAAAAGGGCCGCCCGCCGCTCGCGATTTACCGAGGGCATCGAGTTCGTCAATAAACACAATACAGGGAGCCTGCTGCTTAGCCTGTTCAAATAAGTCACGCACCCGTGCCGCCCCCACTCCGACAAACAGTTCAATGAACTCCGAGCCGGAAATGCTGAAGAAAGGAACGCCCGCTTCTCCAGCGATCGCTTTTGCCAGCAGAGTTTTACCAGTTCCCGGTGGGCCCACCAATAACACGCCCTTGGGAATTTTGGCCCCCAGACGAGCATAGCGATCGGCATGCTTAAGGAAATCAACAATTTCCTGTAGCTCTGCCTTCGCCTCATCGATCCCTGCCACATCTGCAAAGGTGACTCCCGTATCCCCTTCTGAGTAAATTCGGGCTTTACTCTTACCCACCGTCAGTGCGGCCGGCCCTCCTTGAGCGCGATTAAACAACCATGCCCAGATGCCGAAGAAGATCAGCGGCGGTAAAACCCAACTCAAGAGAGTACCAATCCAGCCGGTATTGCTAGGAGGCGGAGCCGCAAATTCCACACCATGTTCCCGCAAAATCTTAGGTAAGTCTAGATCGATTGCCACTGGCGTTGTGACAAAGATACGCGGCTGTTCTGCCTCACCGGGACTAGACCTCAATTGATACTCAATCCGATTGGGGCTGACAATCGCCCGTTCCACCTGTCCGGCTTCGACCTGCTCAATAAACTCGCTGTAAGGCACTTCCGGTAGTCGCGGACTCAAGTTAGGGAAAATCAGCAAGTTCAGTAAAAACAGAGTGACCAGAAACAGCAATAAGCTTCCACCCACATCTCTGGGTTTAGGTTGCTTTTGCGATCGTTGAGTTTCAGTTTCCACTGGCATAAGCACAACTTCCTTTCGCAATTATCCGGTTCGGAAAACCCTCAAAGGTTCAGAGTATCTTGGACGGAAAACCCTACTTCTGTGAAGAACCCATCGGAGATTAATTCCTGCATATTTACTGATTAGAGTAGAGCAAACAAATCTGTAGAAAAAATGAGTACCGTGAGCGGAACAGTTACCTAGCTAAACCTGTGGATCATTCCTCAGAAAGTCCTCAGATTTGGTTGTCAGTTTATGGGGTGTAAGTCTGATGCCAGCCTGGATATCTTCAGGTGATGAATTTCAGACACTGACTTTAGACGCTGATTGTTAATTCGGAGGATAGATGCAATATGGCAACGGTTAGCTTAAACGTTTCTACCGTAAGACCCCTGGGCGATCGCCTATTCATCAAAGTTGCCCAGGCAGAGGAGAAAACCGCTGGAGGAATTTTGCTACCCGACACCGCCAAAGAAAAGCCTCAGGTTGGTGAAGTGGTGCAGGTTGGGCCGGGTAGACGAGATGAGTCAGGAAATCGCATCCCAATGGAGGTCAGCGTAGGAGACAAGGTTCTTTATTCCAAATATGCTGGCACAGACGTTAAGTTAGGCAGCGAAGATTACGTCTTGCTGTCAGAAAAAGATGTGCTTGCCGTTGTGGCATAGAAACTTCTGCTCAGTGTGCGTTTTGTCAATCATCTTTACGTTCATCGTGACAGGAGGATAATTGATCCTATGGCAAAGACGATTCTGTATGACGATGTAGCCCGTCGTAGCCTTGAAAAGGGTATTGATGCTCTGGCAGAAGCAATTGCCGTTACCCTTGGCCCTAAGGGACGCAATGTGGTGCTGGAGAAGAAGTACGGCGCACCGCAGATTATCAATGATGGTGTGACGATTGCCAAAGAAATTGAGTTAGAGGATCACGTAGAAAACACAGGTGTTTCTCTCCTGCGACAAGCCGCGTCGAAAACGAACGATATTGCGGGAGACGGAACCACCACCGCCACCGTCCTAGCCCATGCCATGGTTAAAGAAGGCTTACGTAACGTCGCGGCTGGCGCAAATCCGCTAACACTGAAGCGAGGCATTGACAAAGCCACCCACTTCATCGTAGATCGAATTCAAGAACACGCCCGTCAGATTGATGACTCAAAATCGATCGCCCAGGTTGCGACGATTTCTGCGGGCAATGATGCCGAAGTCGGTCAGATGATTGCCGAAGCGATGGAAAAAGTCGGCAAAGAAGGGGTGATTTCCCTAGAGGAAGGGAAGTCCATGCAAACAGAACTGGAAGTCACAGAAGGGATGCGCTTTGACAAGGGCTACATTTCCCCCTACTTTGTCACAGACACAGAACGCATGGAAGCAATTCTGGAAGAACCCTATATCCTGATTACCGACCGTAAGATCACCTTGGTACAGGATCTGGTGCCGATTCTGGAGCAAATGGCACGGGCAGCCAAACCGCTCCTCATCATCGCTGAAGATATTGAAAAAGAGGCCCTGGCAACTCTGGTGGTCAACAGCATGCGGGGTGTATTGCGAGTCTGTGCCGTCAAAGCACCAGGATTTGGCGATCGCCGTAAAGCCATGCTAGAAGATATTGCCATTCTCACCAACGGTCAGGTGATCAGCGAAGACAAAGGCTTGAAGCTAGAAAATGCCAAGTTGGAAATGCTGGGTCAGGCACGTCGTGTCACCATCACCAAAGATGACACCACGATTGTGGCTGATGGTAACGAAAAGGCGGTTAAAGCTCGCTGCGAGCAAATTCGTCGCCAGATGGAGGAAACCGACTCGTCCTATGACAAAGAAAAACTACAAGAACGACTGGCGAAGCTTGCGGGTGGTGTGGCTGTTATTAAAGTGGGAGCCGCAACGGAAACCGAGTTGAAAGACCGCAAACTCCGACTGGAAGATGCCATCAACTCAACTAAAGCTGCTGTGGAAGAAGGGATTGTGCCTGGAGGTGGCACCACCTTTGCTCACCTTGCGCCTCAACTCGAAGAATGGGCAAAGAGCAATCTTCAGGATGAACAATTAACCGGAGCGATGATTGTGGCTCGCGCCCTCTATGCACCGCTACGTCGAATCGCAGATAACGCTGGCATGAATGGTGCGGTGATTGCTGAACACGTGCGAGGGCTACCCTTTGACGAAGGTTATGATGCTGCCAAAGATACGTTTGTGAACATGTTTGAGGCGGGCATCGTTGACCCTGCGAAAGTCGCTCGCAGCGCCCTGCAAAACGCCGCGTCGGTAGCGGGAATGGTCCTAACCACTGAATGCATTGTTGTGGATAAACCAGAGCCTAAAGAAAAGACTCCAGCAGGTGCCGGAGCAGGTGGCGGTGACTTTGACTACTAAGACCACAACTGACGCTGATTAGGTTACAACTAATCAGATTTCATTGAGGAGGGGATGTATTGTTGAATTAATCCCCTCCTTAGAAGTTTTTGTACCTCAGTCAGCCGATTGCAATTAATAATTAATAATGCCTCTTTCATGTTTTTACTTGGTGCTAAATCAGCCGCTGCTAGCCAACGTCAAGCCGAAATTATTGAAGTTGTTTTACGCAACGGCTGGAATTATTTTCGCAGCCGCATTACCAAAGATGCACGACCTGATGAGCAACCTGCTTTACCTTTGCCGCAGGTTCTGCGACAAATTCTAATTGAGCTAGGTCCGACCTTTGTCAAGCTGGGACAGTTGCTTAGTACTCGCCCAGACTTACTCAGTCCAGAGTACATTGCAGTCTTAGAAACTTTGCAAAATAATGTTCCAGCTTTACCCTGGAGCGAGATAGAGCCAATTTTACAAAATGCTTTTGGAGATTCATTTCAATCTGAATTTCTCACGATCGAACCCGTTGCGATCGCCGCTGGTTCTTTGGCACAGGTGCATCGGGCGGTTCTGAAAAATCATCAAACCGTTGCCATTAAAATTCAACGTCCTGGCATTCGAGAAATTGTCGAGCGGGATCTGGAGGTTCTAGACTCGCTCGCGAATTGGTTTAGTCGAGATAAGATAGGGCAGGCTTACGATTTACCTGGCTTAGTTGAAGAATTTCGATACAGTCTGTTGGGCGAACTTGATTTTTATCGAGAAGCTCGTAATACAGAACAACTGCGTCAAAATCTCAAGAATAGCCGTTTCTGGAAACCTGGACAGGTTGTGGTTCCCAATGTGTATTGGGATTGGACAACGGATCAGATTCTGACGTTGGAATGGATTGAAGGTATCAAGCTCAATCAGGTCGATCTTCCCGAATCCCGCAAAAAGCAACTGGCAACCTTGGCGGTTCAGGTGGTGATGCAACAAATCTATCTGGATCGGTTTTTTCATGCCGATCCCCATCCTGGTAATTTTTTATATATCGGTGATGAGACTCAAGATCGGTTAGCCTTACTCGATTGTGGTATGGTTGCTTTGATTGACCCCCGCACGCAGAGCATCCTCACCGATTTACTCATTGGCATTGTGTACGAGCGCCCCAAAATCGTCACCCAAGCCATTCGGGAGTTAGGGTTTACACGCTTAGATCTGGATTTGCGGGCGATCGAGTCTGCTTTTGACCGATTGCTTAGGAGATTTTATACTCGTCCTTTGACAGACATTAACCTGGCTGAGCTACTCAATGAAGCGCTGCGGATACCGCGAGAAAACAATATTCAAATGCCAGGAACAATTGGATTATTCGTGAAAACGATCGCCAATGTGGAAGGAATTGCCCGCCAACTCGATCCCCTATTCCCCTTTGTAGAAGTCGCGCGTCCGATTGTGGAACAGGCAATTCGTCTACGCTTATTTGGAACTGAGCTATGGCAGGATACTGTGCAGTCGAGTCTCTACTTGTCTCGTTTAACCACCCAATTTCCTCAACGATTTGAAATTTTACTCGATCGCCTGGAGCGCTCAGAATTGGGAATTAACCTGGGTTGGCGACTGGAGCAAGCGTTTCTACACACTCAGCAACAAGGGATGAACCGTTTGAGTTTAGCCATCCTGTCGATGGGTTCGCTAATTGCTGGCGCAATTCTACAACACCTAGCAGGGCATGATCCCTTGTCTCTCCCTCTGATCGGGACTGTTAGTCAAGGCTTACTCCTGTTTGGCATCGGGCTGATGAGTTGGGTCGTTATCGCGCTTTTGCGTCCCTCTCCGTGACTGCTCTTGTTTGTGTATTTAAAGCAATGTTTTTTTGATGAGAGCCAAAATTCCATCGATCACATACTCTACTGCCAGTGCCGCGAGCAGTATTCCCAATACTCTGGAAATTACATTAATTCCCGTTCGTCCAAGCCATCGAGTCAGGGGTTGGGCGATCGACAAGGAGGCATAGAGCAGCGACAGCACAAACAGGATGACAGCCAAAACGATCGCCGTACCGAAGGAATAGATCGCTGCCTCTTGCTGCAAGACCAGAATACTGGCTAACGCACCAGGTCCAGCCATTAACGGAGTCCCCAGTGGAAACACACTGATGTCTGCCCGGGTTTGAGCTTCTGATTCTTCTGCTTTCGTTTCTCGCTGCTGCTGGGCGAACACCATATCAACTGCGATTTTCAGTAACAAAATTCCAGCGGCGACCTGAAAGGCTTCAACGCTGATTCCCAGATAGCGCAACACCTGATTGCCAAACACGGCAAAAACAAACAAAATTCCCCATGCAACCAAAATAGCCTGGCGAATAATGCGCTTTTGCACTTTGGCAGGATACCCGCCTGCTAGGGTGATAAAAATGGGCACTAACCCAATTGGATCTAGAACAACAAAGAGGGTAAGGAAGGCCCGCAGAATAAAAGAGGTCATGGGAAGGGAGAATTCAGCGTCAAGAACTGGCCGGTGTCAGAGCGGTTTCTAGAACTTCCTCCGCCGCACTCACTGGTACAAATTGGAGTTGATGACGAACCTCTTCAGGTACGTCCTCTAGATCTGGTTCATTCCGCTGGGGTAGAATCACCGTCTTAATGCCTGCTCGATAGGCCGCTAACACTTTTTCCCGAATCCCACCTACGGGCAGAACTTTGCCCCGCAGCGTGATTTCCCCAGTCATAGCCACATCATTGCGAACCAAGCGACCAGAGGCAACAGAGGCGATCGCCGTCATCATCGTCACCCCAGCGGAAGGACCATCTTTGGGGGTAGCCCCTGCTGGAACATGCACATGCACCACTTTACCCACAAACGCTTTAGGATCGATGCCCAATTTTTCTGCATTGGAACGCACATAGGACAGGGCTGCTTGGGCAGACTCTCGCATCACGTCTCCCAGCATTCCGGTTAACACTAACTGTTCGGCGCGTCCAGACATCATCGTGGCTTCCACAAATAAGACATCGCCGCCAGCAGGAGTCCAGGCTAAACCTGTGGCAATGCCAGGGCGATCGATCCGTTCCACCACTTCATCGAGAAATCGAGGGCGACGCAGGTAATCAGGAATTTGTTCGGCTTCAACGGCGGTAGCAGCCACTTTCCCTTCCGCAATTTGCCGGGCCACTTTACGCACCACCGTACCAATTTCTCGTTCTAAACTGCGCACCCCTGCTTCACGGGTATATTCCCGAATAATCCGCTGGAGTGCCGCATCAGTAATCGTCAGTTCCTCTGGCTTCAGTCCATTAGCCCGTAATTGTTTAGGCAGCAGATAGCGACGGGCAATATGTAACTTCTCCAGTTCGGTATAGCCAGAGAGGCTCAAAGTCTCCATCCGATCCAGTAAAGGAGAAGGAATCGTTTCAACCGTGTTGGCAGTGCAGATAAACAAGACCCTCGATAAATCAAAAGGTACGCCCAGATAGGTGTCCACAAAGGTATGATTTTGCGCTGGATCAAGGACTTCCAGGAGGGCTGCTGCCGGATCGCCCTGAAAACTTCTGCCTAGTTTATCCACTTCATCCAGCATAAAGACCGGATCAGCCGTTTCTGCCCGCCGCAGGGCTTGAATTAAGCGTCCCGGTAAGGCACCGATGTAAGTACGACGATGACCACGAATCTCTGCCTCATCGCTCACTCCACCCAAGCTAATCCGAACAAACTTGCGTCCCATCGCACGGGCGATCGACTGTCCCAGCGAAGTTTTACCAACGCCAGGTGGCCCCACAAAACACAAAATCGGTTCGCGGCGAATCTCTTCTAGCACGAGTTCTGGAGGCTTCTGGGAGGCAGGAATCTCTTCTGTAGAACTTTCTTGAGCAGAGGATTGCTCTTCCAGGACAGTGGCGCGTTCGCTCTTCAGTTTTTTAACGGCGAGATATTCCAGAATCCGGTCTTTAATCTTTTCCAGATCGTAATGATCTTCGTCCAACACCTGACGGGCATATCCCAAGTTGATCGCCTCCCCAGTCGTAGCATTCCAGGGAAGACTGACCATCCAGTCCAGATAGGTGCGAATCATGCCATATTCGGGTGAGATGGCCGGCAACCGTTCTAGGCGAGACAATTCGCGGAATGCCTCTTTGCGGGCTTCTTCCGGGAGTTGGGCTACTTCCAGTTGATTTCGTAATTCTTGAATTTCTGCTTGTTCTGCGTCTTCTTCACCCAGTTCGCGCTGAATGGATTTTAATTGTTCTCGAAGAATGTATTCTCGCTGAGTTTTAGAAATTTTTTCCTGGGCATCTGAGGCAATTTGCTGCTGCAATTCCCGCACAGCTAACTCTTGTTGGACAATCTCAATCAGTCGTTGGAGTTTATTGTCCACCGCATCCAGTTCCAGAATTTCTTGCCGCACGGAGGTTTCCATTGGAGTCATCGCCGTAACTAAGTAAGCAAATAGGCGAGGATCGCTGATGTTCTCCCCTGCGGCAGCCAATTCATTGGGAATGTCTTCAGTCAGAGGCACGAGTTTACCAAACAATTCCCCTAGCGTGCGGCGTAAGGCTTCCAGTTCTGTGCCCGCCGTCACCTGCTCTGGAGATCGTTCTACCCGTGCGACCAGAAAGGGTTCGGTCTGTAGAAAGTCCAAGATCCGAATGCGCTCGAGTCCCTGAATGACGAGTTGTAGCGTGCCATCTGGTAAACGCAACAGTCGGTGAATAATAGCGGCTGTCCCCAGGCGGTAGATATCATCCGGACCTGCCGGACGTGCTTCTGGATGACGTTGGGCCACGAGCGCCACGAGCCGATTGGTGCGCATGACTTCGTCTACAAGCTTGACCGATCGCTCTTGCCCAACCATAATGGGAACCATGGCCATCGGAACCACAACCGTGTTGATTAAAGGCAAAACTGGCAGAGCATCGGGAATTTCTGGAATATTTTGAACGTCTGTTTCGGAATTCTGGTCAACACTGATGGGCGTGTGGGTCATCATCACACCTCCACTTTAGGTAGGATGACATACAGGAAACCTCGGTCATAACGCGCCTGAACACGATCGCGCTCAATCGGTTGTTGAAGGGGTACTTCCAGACGAAAGGCACCATAGTGGATGTTAACAGCGTGGTACAGCCCCTCCCCTTCAAAGCTTTCCCAGGGTCGCACTCCCTGAATGACCAGGGCATTTTCGTAGAGGGAAATCTCAAAATCTTCTTCTGACATGCCTGCGACTTCAACTTTCACAATCAATGCGGTGGAAGTTTCATAGAGATCAGCAGCGGGTTGCCATTGGGGATAAGCAAAGCTGGACTGAGGTTGTCCCTCCCAGAGATTAGACTGGGAAGGAGCAGCGATGCCGGAAAAAAAACCCGTGTAACGGTAGCTAAATCGACGATAGCGCATAAATTTTGATGATGCTCTCTTATCCAGAACGAGGAACGGTGCTTGCACAGGCGAAGTAGTGACTTTAATCGTTGTAACTATATTGACAGTAACCCTCAGCTACATTGCTCCGGGAGTATTCTATTTGCGTAAATTGATCGGTTTCCGTAGCTCAGGCATCTTGCCTGCCAGCGGGATATTTGTAATACAAATGCAAAAGTGGGATGTACCCTATTGATCTTTTTGATCCTTCATAGGAGATGAAGATAATAATGTAATCGATCGATAATCAAATTTGTAAGGAGCCTGAGATTTTTCTAATCATAGTTCTGTATCTCCCTGCAAACTTTTGTGGGAAAGTTAGCGCAATCAAGCTGATTTCAATACATGCAACAGATCGTCTCGGGTAATGATTCCAACCAATACACCTGCCGCATCTACAACAGGTAAGCGATTCACTCGCTTTTCCAGCATCAAATCAGCCGCCTGAGAGATAGGAGCCTCTGGAGCGATCGTGACTGGGTTAGGTGTCATCACATCCTGGACTAGAACTCCCAAACTCTTCTTCAACTGCTGGATAAAATGATCAAGCGGTTCGAGATAGATAATTCCGCCCAGGAATGAGAGATACAACGGTAACCGAATCGGACGCTCTCTAAATAGCAAATCTGCTTCTGAAACAACACCAACCACCTTGCCTGTTTCATCGACTACAGGAAGCCCACTAATGTGGTTTTCCTCAAGACGTTGCAAAACCGTTCCCACAGAATCTGTCGGTTTTACAGTCACCGGGTCAGTCGTCATAAAGTCTTTGACTTGTCGCGTTTCAGTTAGCACCATCGCAATTCATCCAGACTAGACTGCTTAAGCCTAAGCTGGAAATCTGAGGAAAATCTGAGGAAAATCAGTTTTGCTGCATTGATTGCTGCATAGCGGAATTAACCCAAAAATGTCTTCCAAGGTCAACGAGTCCAAATTTCCCAAAATGGTTCATTCTCCAAAATCCCGTCGCTTGCTAGACGGAAACACGGGTCATTTTCTGGAATTTCAGTTTCTAAGGAAACGGTCGGATTCAAGGTTGTTTTTGCGCCCAATAGTCAGGAATTCTATCTTTGACGGCATCAGGACAATTGTGAAAGATGAAATGTTGTGGTTCGGTTCCTCCTATGCATCACCGTCTTGCAACAGCAACAGATTTATCTTTTAGATTGAAACCAAAATTTTTTATGGGGCTGGCGTTCTATGACTTCAAGACCGCTGTCGCTAGCATTGCAACTTTTAGCAGGAAAAACTGTGGAAAAAATGAGAAGTTTGCAGGTTGTGCAAATTTAGTTCGACGCTTTGACGGTTGTGGGTTCCTGCGGAGAAATCATTGCCAGTGCAGCTTGTGTCATCACTAAGTTACTTGCTAGTTCCACTTGATTGCGTTGGATAATTCCCACCACAGTCCGGGGGTTATCCTTATCAACCACTGGTAAGAGATATAGTCCTCTAGTCCCCATGCGCTCTAGTGCTGTGGCAACAGATTCATCCTCGTAGGTATAGAGAACTTCTGTGGTGCAGATTTCTTCGAGCGTTTGCTGAAAAGAATCCTGATTGGTTGATCGAGATATCTCATCAAGGGATTGAGATTGTTCAGTAACAATTTGGGTGATTTTTCGCCGAATATCGGCAAGGGTAACTACTCCAACTAATTGTCCTGTATTATTGACGACTAAAGCCGTGTGGCATTTGTTTTGCAGCATCGTTTGTCCTGCGTGAATTAATGGCATCGATGCCGGTAAAGCAAAATAGTCTCGACTCATAAGGGCAGAAACAGCTATATTTCGTAGAAGCTCCATCTCGTCCTGGTTTTGCAGATTCACCCCCATCTGGGGCAAATTCAATTCTCGATTCGAGGGGTCAGACTGCATCAAGTCAACGACCCAAACGCTGATCCCTACAGCTGCCATCAGTGGCAAGATAATTAAGTAGTTGCGTGTCATCTCAAACAGCAACAGAATTGCAGTCAGTGGTGCTTTCACACTTCCGGCTAAGACAGCAGCCATCCCTACTAAGGCATAGGCTGGAGGGGGTGCGATTTCGGCATTGGGCCAGATCGTTAGCAGGAAATTGCCGTACGCGCCTCCTAGGCAGGCTCTCAGAAACATGGCAGGCGCAAAGATTCCTCCAACCAAACCACTACCTAGACAAATCGCTGTGACAACTAACTTGGCGACTAGCAAGACACAGAGGAATTGTAGGGAAAACTGCTCTCCTTGAAGAATGACCTCCAGTACACCATAGCCGATACCAAGAATTTGCGGCAGCTTGAGTGCCAGAAGTCCAACAATTATTCCACCTATCAGTGGTTGTATGAGAGATGGTAATTTACCTATCCCTATCGAGTCCATCAATTCACCTTGAAAACATACTTGGGCAAATCGAATTGATCGCCTATAGATGATTGAAACAAAACTTGCCAGTATTCCCAAGCCAAAATAGTTCAAACATTCCCAGGAGTTCATGAATTGATAAGTTGGCAAATCAAAAGCGGGATGCGCTCCCAGCAAGCTTTGAGCGATTAAGGAAGAAATGACTGCTGACAGCAGAATTAAGCTGGCTGCTGGGGTAGCAAATCGGGTTCCTAAGATCACCTCGATCGCAAAGAAAA
Source organism: Thermocoleostomius sinensis A174 (assembly GCF_026802175.1). NCBI lineage: Bacteria > Bacillati > Cyanobacteriota > Cyanophyceae > Oculatellales > Oculatellaceae > Thermocoleostomius > Thermocoleostomius sinensis. The sequence goes on from NZ_CP113797.1 coordinate 3,208,098, forward strand.
CACCAGCGATCGGCGCATTAAATCCGGCAGCAAATCCAGCCGCAGCACCCGCCCCCAGTAGTAAACGATAGCGTTCTCGCGAGACTTGAAAGGTTTGTCCCAGTAACACACCCACACTGGAGCCAATTTCTACACTGGGCCCTTCTGGCCCTAGGGACGCTCCTGTGCCCAAAGATATAGCAGCAGCCAGCATTTTAACGAGGGAGCGCAACGGAGAAAACGGTTGAACCCTGGTATTGCTCAGTAATGCTGTCAGGTCTTGCCCTAATAAGGTTGGAAACCACCAACGCAAGATACCAATTAGCAATCCACCCAATGGGGGGATACTGGCGAGCGTCCAAGCTCCCCATTGTGACAGATAGCCAAGGACTTCCACAAAAGCGAGAGCATGAAACAGAGAGATCAGGCTGCGGAACAACACAATGGCTAGTCCAGCACCTCCACCAATCATCAATGCAGAAAAAAAGACAAGGACTTCTGGTGCGGGCTGCAAGCGATTCAGCAGGCTGGTGAGGCGATCGCTCAGGGAAGGGATTTTCGCTCCTAAAGATGGCAGGATGTTGGGTTGGGGAGTTGTCGCAGTCATCGAGTAGGGCTTGGATAGGGTGAACTAATTTAATGCAAATGGGAAAATAAGACTGTTCTGGCTTTTACGGTATCAAAAAGCCGATGAAGATCTTGAAGAACATTTCAATATGATCTTCATGGTTTGCTTAGATTATTAATTTAATCTCTAGAAGTTGTTAGTCCAACAAAAGCCTATGTCGGAGAACGCTGCATCCCGTGCGATCAACGCTGTCCCAAAGCCCGACTTACCTCAACGCGCGATCGGACTATGGATCATTGCCGTTTGGATTGCTGCTGTGGGGGTAACGAATGTGTTATCTGCTGTCACTCCGGGTGTGTCTGAACGAATGGAGTGGCTAAGAGCAATTTTTCCCTTTGAGGTGAGTGCAGGCGGGAATCTATTTTCGGCACTCAGTGGTTTTTTTCTGCTAAGTTTAGCGACGAATCTGCTGCGACGGAAGCGTTTAGCCTGGTGGCTGGCAGTTTTTTTATTGGGTGTTTCTTTGTCCTCTCATCTTGTCAAAGGATTGGACTATGAGGAGGGATTGCTATCGCTAGGGCTACTTGTCTTGCTGTTGCAGATGCGGCATCAATTCACAGCCCAATCTGATCGTCCGTCGATCGCCCAAGGTGTACGTATCTTAATGGGCGCATTGTTGTTTACCTTAGCCTACGGTACGGCTGGATTTTTTCTACTCGATCGGGAATTTAGTACGCGCTTCAATCTATGGCAAGCGATCGTACAAACCTTGGCGATGTTCTTTACGCTGGATCAAGCTGGATTGGAACCAACAACACGATTCGGGCGCTTTTTTGCGACATCCATCTATGTGGTGGGAGCGAGTACGCTGTTCTATGCGTTGTGGATGTTATGGCGACCAGTCATATTAAGGGGAGCACCCGCTACGGATGAAGAACGCCAACGAGCAAGAGCAATTGTGCAACGCTATGGACGCTCATCCCTGGCTCACTTAACGCTCTTAAGCGACAAGTCTTACTACTTTAGTCCTTCAGGAGAAAGCATAATTGCTTATGTTCCGAAAGGGCGAGGGGCAGTTGCTTTGGGCGATCCCATTGGTCCAGAGACAGATGTGATGCCAGCGATCGCAGAATTTGTGCGATTTTGTCATCGCAATGATTGGCATCCCGCTTTCTATCAAACCCATCCTGATTATCTGGAGCAGTATCACCGCTTAGGATTCAAGTCTGTCAAAATTGGTGAAGAAGCAATTGTAGATTTGCAAAGGTTTACGCTACAAGGCAAAGCCGGACGAAATCTGCGGAATGCAGTGAATCACTTGACCAAATTAGGGCATCACGTTGACTTCTATTCTCCGCCGTTGACCGATGAACGACTCAACGAGTTGCGATCGGTGAGCGATGAATGGCTAAAAATGCGACAGGGTTCAGAAAAACACTTCTCATTGGGATGGTTTGATGAAACCTATATTCGGGAATGTGAAGTTGCAGTCGTGCGAACGCCGAGCGGACAAATTAGTGCCTTTGCCAATGTCATTCCAGAGTACCAACTGAATGAAATCACGATTGATTTAATGCGACGACGGGAAACTGTAGAACACGGCACCATGGAGTTTCTCTTTATTTCCCTATTTCAGCACTTTAAAAAACAAGGATATGACCGTTTTAATTTGGGCTTATCTGCTCTGGCGGGTGTAGGAGAAGACCCCTACTCTCCTAAGTTGGAAAAGGCGCTGCGCTATCTCTACGAACACCTAACTCGATTTTATAACTTTCGAGGGTTGCATGAATTTAAAGAAAAATTCCATCCCCTCTGGGAGCCTCGCTACTTTATTTATCCAGGAGTGACTGCCTTACCTGAAGTGGTGGTCGCTCTGATCCGGGCTGATTCGGGCGATCGCCTGCTGGACTATTTCAAGCCTGGTGCTTAATGAACACTTAAGTTAGCCTGGACTTCTCCTGGTTGTTTGCAATTCTGTTTGCAATCTGTTTGCGCCATTCCTCGGCTGCCAGCAAAACAATCGGACAGAGAATCAGCGAGGCCCACTGCCAGCCTGCCAGGGGAGCCAGCATAAAGATCTGATTCAACGGGTAGACATAGACCAACAATAAGACAAACAGGATTTCGAGTGCAATTCCTATCCAAATCCAGGGATTGCTGAACCAGCCGAGTCGTAAGCTAGAAACACGTTCAGATCGACAGGCAAACACATTGCCAATTTGACAGGCCACGATCGCAGCTAGGGTTGCCGTAGTGGCTTGATGATAAATTCTCGTCACGTTGGGATCAGCCGTGTGGCTAATCAACGAGAATGATATTTGCTGGATATCAGCGAGGGTATATCCGTGACTCCACCAGACGATAAAAAAGGCGGCCATTCCTGCGATCGCTTCTATCACACCCAGAAATAAATAAGCTCGTACCAGCAGGCTGCGATCGAGCAGGGGTTTGTGTTTGGGGCGAGGGGGCTGCTGCATGATTCCGGTTTCTGGTGCTTCGGCTCCCAAAGCCAGGGCTGGAACCAGATCAGTACCCAGATCAATCGCCAGAATTTGCAAAACGATCAGCGCTGGGGGAATTCGCAAAAACACCATCGCCAGAAATGGCACAATCTCTGGAATATTGGATGCCAGAATATAGGTCATAAATTTGCGAATATTCTGATAGATGGCGCGTCCCTGTTCGATCGCCGTCACAATGGTGGCAAAGTTGTCATCCAATAAAACGATATCAGCTGCTTCCCGGGCCACATCGGTGCCATTCAAACCCATAGCAATTCCGATATTGGCTGCTCTGAGGGCGGGTGCATCATTAACTCCATCTCCTGTTACAGCCACCACATGACCTGAATCTTTATAGGCTTGTACTAACCGTAATTTCTGTTCTGGTAGGGCACGGGCAAAAATTAAATTTTGGGGTTGGTGCAGAAGTTGTCGCAATTCGGCATCCGACAGGTGCCCCATGGTTTCACCGGTAATGACGGTCGCTTTGCCATCTACGAGGCCAATTTGCCGTGCGATCGCTTCAGCAGTCAGTCCATAGTCTCCTGTCACCATGGTGACGGTAATCCGCGCGTCTAAACAACGGGCGATCGCGGCTTTCACCTTTGGACGGGGCGGATCGATCATGGCAGCTAGTCCCAAAAAGGTAAGATTCTGTTCCAGATCGGAGGCAGCCGCTGTCAACAGTTCTGTTTCTCCTGAACGAACCGCCACTCCAATCACCCGAAATCCCTCGCGCGCTAGGCGATCGTTTGCCTCAGCAATTTCTGCCCGTTTTGCCTCAGTCAGTGCAACCACTCCCTGCTCATCCAGGTAATTTTGACAGCGCCGCAGCACCTCCAGGGGTGCCCCCTTGGTGAAGCTGAGATAGGGAGTTTGCGACTGCCAGAGTTCAAATAGTTGCCAATCGACCACCACCGTCATCATCCGTCGTCGCGAGTCGAAGGGAAGCTCTCGCAGCCGGGGCGATCGCTGGTGCAATTCCTCCAGATTCAATCCACTTTTGATCGCAGCCACCAACAGAGCCGCTTCGGTGGGATCGCCAATTTCCTGCCATTGGCTGGAACCGGGTGGATGCAGCAAATGGGCATTAGAACAGAGGGCTGAGCCTGCCATCAGGTAGCGGACATAGGAGTTTAGTGCTGGAAAGGCATCCGTGGGCAGTTGCACCGTACCATCAGGAACATAACCAACACCCTTCACTGCAATGTCTCTTCCTGCCATCCACAAGCGGCGAACGGTCATTTCATTTTTGGTCAGCGTACCCGTTTTATCGGTGCAAATGACTGTCGTGGCGCTCAAAGTTTCTACTGACGACAACCGTCGCACCAGCGCATTTTGTCGCGCCATCCGCCGGACTCCCACTGCCAGCGCCAGAGTGACCGTGGGCAGCAATCCTTCCGGGACGTTTGCCACAATGATGCCGATGCTAAAGATAAAACTTTCCCGCGCTTCCATGCCGATCAGCCAGTAGCTGAGCAAAAACACAGAAATACCCATGCCGATCGCCAGCACGGTAATCACGCGCACAATCCGGGAAATTTGCAACTCTAAGGTACTGGGTTCGCGCACGACACGCGTTGTGAGCTGAGCAACATGCCCGAATTCCGTGCGACTACCCGTGGCATAAACCACCCCTAACCCGCGACCGGAGACCACTGTAGACCCGGCAAAGACTAAATTTCCCGCCTCGGTCGGGCGCAATCGGCTGGTTGGGTGTTGATTGGCAGACATCTCGACCGGATCGGCATGACGGGCAATGAGCAAAGACTCACCGGTCAAAATTGAAACATCCACATAGAGCGATTCTGCCTCGACTAACCGAGCATCTGTCGAAATGCGATCGCCCTCCTCCAACTGCACCACATCTCCCACCACCAGCTCTCGCACGGGTAAGGTTACCAATCGTCCATCCCGGTAAACTTTTGCCTGAAGGGGCAACACCTTTTTCAGCTCGGCTAGTGCTCGTTCTGCTTGAAACTCCTGCCAGAAACTGAAGACGGCATTAATCCAGATTACCGCCCAAATTGCCCAACCCAGTTCCGGAGTGTGCGAGATAAAAGCCAGAATGCCAGCCACCCACAACAGCAGCGCCATGAAGTGAGTCAGTTGGTCAAGAAAACGCAAAATAATTGGACGGCGAGGCGGTTCGGGAAGCTCATTGTAGCCATCTCGCTGTAGCCGCAATACCACTTCGGCTTCTGAAAGCCCCTGCTGGTGAGTATCCAGAACCTTGAGGACTTCAGCAGCAGTCAGTGACCAAATGGGGCGATGCTGGCTCATAGGGTTGGAAGAGGGGAGAGGAAAGGGGCTGGATTTATACAGTGATTCCTGAATTTCACACTGCTCGTAGTACGGGCTTTGGCTTGTTACGACTAAAGTCGTCACTACAAACGCTGCGGAATCGGTTAACTACTGCTGTTGAGCTGCTGCTTCCTTGGTACGACCAGTTGTTGTACCCTGTGGAACCTTACCCTGAACAATGAGCACCGAGCAGGGCGCATGGTGGACGACATAGTTGCTCACGCTATCTGACAACCATTCTTCCAAACCAGTCAAGCCGCGACGACCTATCACAATTAAATCAGCTTCCCACGTTTCAGCAATCTTACAAATAACTCGACCCGAATCACCAAAGTTTTGTGTAAATTCAGTTGGAACATCCGCTGCGGCTGCCTTCTCTGCATAGGAGCGCAAAAGTTCCAGACTCTTCTTCTCGTAAGCTTCCCATTGTTTACGGTGGGTTTTTGCAAGCTCACTAACCGCTAGGGAAGCATAGGGAATTCCCATTGAAAGGAGATCAAATCCACCAGTTTCATCAGAAGATAAGACATGCAACAGCATCAGCTTTGCACTCGTAGCCTTGGCTAGCTCCAGGGCCACCTCAAATACTTGCTCACTACCGGTAGAATGATTAATTGCAACCAAAATTTTCTGATGCATTGAGCGACTCCTTGAGTAAAGAATATGAGAAGAAAGCAGTGAATCTTACAACCCTCTACAGCGTCAATCCAAGCCGCAGTGCTTGTACCGCAAGCTGGGAAAGCTTATCGTCAAGGTTAATCAGGAAATCTAAGGAATTTCTGAGGATGTAATTGCTAGTTTCAAGACACAGATTCAGAGACCAGCGGCGGCAGTGCAACCCGCCGATTCAGCGGATGATATGGCATTTCATGCTTTTGTTTGAAATCGGTGAAATTGGTAACGGCTGCGGGTTGTGGTAGCAGAATTGAATGGGGCTTTTGACTTTGCCAAAGGGGAATCTGGCTGACAGTTTGTGCCAATAATCGTCGGTAAACTTCACTTAATTGAGCCGCTGCGATCGCCCAACCTGGAGTTGGATGCCAGTGACCAGAGGCATACTGTTGTAAGCGTTGCACCCATGACTCGTCCTGCAAGACCTGAGCGATCGCCCCCACCCAAGCTGTTGAAGTGTTCGTGGGAACTCGTAGTCCGGTTTCTTCGGGAATGATGGCAAATCTCGCACTACTCCATTGGGAGGCAACGATGGGGCAACCCTGCGCGATCGCCTCCAGTGCTTTATCTGCAAAGGGTTCATTCCAGTTGACAAGCACACAGACATTCGCGGCACGATAGTAAAGTTTCAGATCTTCAGATGCACAAGGTACTGACCAGTGAATATCACACAAATCTAACTGTGCAATCTTTTGTTGAATAACTGAACGTATTGCAGCGGAATCATCTGCCAAATTCAGAGTACCGGGTATGAAAACCCACTGATGTCTTCGGAAACGATGGAGTTGAGTTGTAGAAAGCTGATTCAGTTGGATTGCGACTTCAAGCCAGCGTTCAACTTGCTGAATTGCTTGAGTTGTAGATCGGATAGATGGGGCAACCCATAAAATAACTGCATCAGAGGCAGAATATCCTAACGTGTGCTTCGCTTCTATGTTGGATAGCTGACAAACTTTTTTTAGCAAAGCTTTGAAATCGTGAGAAGTCAATTCATCATTTGCAGTGAGTACAACGATTTCATCCGCATGTCGCCAGATTTCCCAAGCCACATAAGCTGAAGGATAACCACTGGTTTGCTGGACAATTTCAAGCCCATCCTGACTCCACAAATTGTCACATTGCCAGTGAGAATGAATCCACTGAATGTTTTCTGACTGTTTCAGTTGCAATCCTACTTGACCTGCTAAGCCATTCCAGGTGTGAATCAGCGGATAGTTTTTTCCTTCTTGAAGAGAAAATTTACGAAATTGCTGAACAAATTGAGCCACATCTGGTGTATTGAAATAAATTTTGCAATGATTTGGGGACTGCTGAACAGTCATCCAATGATTCGCTAACTTTTTACCATCAGCATTACCAATTCTTCCAACAAACTGATCAACGTGCCATCCTGCTCTTGCCAAGGCTGACGCAAGTTGAGTGATTTGTTGGTGAATGCGTTGTGTATCGTCCGGTGCGATCGCATTCTGCATAAGTCCAGAGTTTGAATGCTCCTCCCGATTTGGCTCAATGATCAACAGGGCGATCGCTTGCTGAGAGGGATGCATCATACTCGTCACCTCCGTTGGCTGTCTGTCAATCACCTCAGGCTGCAATCATAGGAGTTTTTTGCCAACCATTGCGCTGATAACTCGCTGCCAGCACATCCCGATAAACCGCTTCATAGCCATCGACCATTGACTGAACACTGAAGTGCTGCTCGACATGCTGACGGCAGACTCGACGGTCAATTTCAGCCACTCGATCGATCGCCGCTACACACTCATCAACGGTTTGACAAAGAAAGCCAGTTTTGCCATGAACAATCACTTCAGGAGCCGAACCCATTGCCATTGCAATAACGGGAGTGCCACACGCCATTGATTCGGTCATCACTAACCCGAAGGGTTCCCGCCAGGTAATGGGGAACAGGGTTGCGACGGCTCCTCCCATAATGTCGCTTTTCTGAGCATGGTTCGCTTCACCCAGAAACTCAATTTGTTTACCGTCAATCAGGGGTGCCACTTGCTGTTCAAAAAACTCTCGATCGACACGATCAACCTTTCCTGCCATTTTCAAATGCCAGCCCGTACGCTTCGCAATTTCGATCGCCAGATGGGGGCCTTTTTCCGGAGACATTCGTCCCAAAAAGGCCAGATAGGGCGGATCGTCGGGCTGAGGATGGAATGTATAGCTGTTTGGATCAATGCCGTTATAGACCGTAGCCATATAATTTAAGCCCAGATCATTCCGACGTTGCGAATTGGAAATACTGACAAAATTCTGGTGTTTGTTCTTGATATAAATTGGCTCAACCCAGGATGGAATAATGCCATGAGTGGTATGCAAGGTTGGTGTTTTCACCAAGTTGGCATAAGGGAAGGCTTGAAAATCAACGTGGGAATGAATAATGTCAAAGTCACTGGCATGTTCGTAAGCTTTGCTCAGTTGTAAGGCGTCATAAACCTGGGCTTCTTGTGGCGTTGCTTCCATCAAGCGTAAGGGCTGAATTGCCCCAGGTTCCAGCTTAGCGAGGGTGACGGAATCAGCCGTTGCAAATAGCGTGACTTCATGTCCGCGTCGAACCAGTTCATCCGTTAATAAACTCACAACTAATTCTGTACCGCCGTAGGCTGGAGGGGGAACTCGCTCCCACAACGGAGCAATTTGTGCAATTCGCATAGTCTGCTCTCCTGGTTTTGATAGAATGAAGCGCGATCGATCAAAGTGAGTTTGAGCAAATTTTGAATCAGCGAACGTTCGTGTAACTCGTTTGACCTTTCCGATTTGAAAAATAAGACGGGAGCGTAAGCTCTGTCATTAGGGCGATCGCTTATTCAAGGGTCGCAATGACCGAACATCAGCCTGCGGCTCTTTGACCAAAGCGATGACAACGGGGAACGGATGCAACGAGTGCTTCAAACGTTGCAATCTGATTAATGTGACTGCTGATTAAATTAGATTGAAAAAATGTAGAAATTCTGAAGTAGTACTCGACTGAGTTTCACAGAATTGCCACAACTATCCGATGCAGTCTTAGCATTACAGTTTTCACATTAACTACGCTGTCAATTATCTTCTGTACGGAAGAAACATCCCCAAGGGGCTTAATACATCCCTCCCCAAGCATCTAGGATCGTTAACATTCGCTTATCTGCTAAACCATCAACACGACTGACAATATCGCTAAAGGAAGTAAAGGGAGATTGCTTGCGAGCTTTCTCAATGTTTTTAATCAGCTTTTCAGCCGTTTTACCGCGAATACCTGCTATCGCCATTTTTTGTAACAGTTCCGCAGCGGTAGCAGCATTAAAAATTTCCAGCGGCTCAACTTTCTGCGGAATTTGTTGCTGAAGCGATGTAATTTGTTGCTCCAAACGCTGGACATCACGTTGGTGGGACTGCTTTATCTCCTGTAGTCCTGCATCAAGACGAGATTCTAGATTAGTCATACGTTGCTCTATCGTTGTTGATGCCTCAGTCGGCGAACTAGCATCAGTATACGGCTTGAGCGTGGTAGGAGTTTGTGTTTGATGTAAAGCGGCAAACTGCTTAATAGCAGCATCTTCTAGATCTTCAGGGATGATAAAAGCATTGACCATTTCGGCTGCCCGCGGGTTAATTTCTTTGGCTCTGACAGCAGCATAATATTCGCGATCGCCTGCCAACACCTCATAGGAATCGACTCCGGTTTGTTTAAGGAGTAGGGGAGAGAGTAAGCCATTGGCTTCTAGAATATTCTGTGCTAAGGTTTCTAGCTCATCCACCTTAAACTCTGAACGAGGCAGCTTAGAAGTAATACTCCTTACATCAACTAAATAGTATTCGCTCATGCGTTATACCCCAATTTTTTCCATCACTTCATTGGAGAGATTTCTGAACTCCTTAACAGAGTCAGAATTACTATCAAATTCAAAGATTGATTTTGGATCTGGAATTTCCAAACTGCCCATAGTCAGAGTTTTGTTCACACAATTTGATAGGGCAATGCGCTCGTAGATAACGGTATTGAGCACAGATAGCCCATATCGTTGAACAACTGCTTCACGCTGTCTCGGGAAGACATGTGTTAAATATCGATTGTTTGTCAACACTTTAGACGGAAGAACTCCCAAGACTTCCAGGGGGTGCTTGCCAATACTTGAGCGGGTTTCATTGACTTCAACAACGAAATTTTTTACATTACTTAAACCTTGATTAGCAAAGGGCTTCAAATCTGAAGGAATAATGAGATAGTCCAATGAGATAGTCCGCCGCAATTAAAGCAATCTCTGCGTAAAGATCCCTGGAGGGTGGCGCATCGATGATGGTGATATCGTAGTCATCCTCCACCTGTTGAAGTTTTGCATTGAGGCGCAGGCGACTGGCCGCAAAGCGAGTTAAGCGTTGCTGTTCGTCGATCAGTGTAATGTGAGATGGAATGACATCAATTTCCGGGTTGTTGAATCCATTGGATTGGCGAACAATGTCGGGAATAAAGTCAAACTCTCCAGAACTGATAAGTTGCAAAACATTTTTGTCTTTGAGATTGTCATCTTCATCAAACTGGAATTTGATCAGCCCCGTAGCAAAGGTAGAATTTGCCTGAGCATCAATGTCGATCAGTAATACCTTTTTGCCCTTATTTCTTTTTTGCCCTTATTTCTAAAGGCAGCCGCAAGGTTAACGGCAGTAGTGGTTTTACCAACCCCACCTTTGTTGTGATAGATTGCGATCGTTTTCATAGAGTAACTCTCTCAGCAGCAGAGATGTGTCTAACTTTTCACAACACATCTTTGTCAATCAGTAGTAAACACTGCATCGTCAACGATTGCTAGAATTGCTACCAGAATCTGAAACAAATCTTCAAGCTTAACAGAAACACAATAAAGATTGAGATCTTGTTCAAGCTGTCGTTATTTGCGATTGAGGCAACAAATGTCCAAACATCTCCACTGGATACAACACCGTAGAAGATAGATTCATTAGTATTGATTAATACACAGCTAATGGTATTAAACAACCCAATTCAAGCAAGCTGCAATTTCTCGATGCAGGGTTAAAGGGTTAAAGGGTTTACCAATTAAGCCTTTGATTCCTAGGGCTTCGTATTGCTTAACTTCTAAAGAATCGGCCTTCGCCGTGAGTAGGACGACGGGAATCGATCGCGTCTCTGGTTGAACCAATAGAGCATTGAGAAACTGATAGCCATCCATTCCTGGCATCATTACATCTAGAACGATCGCATCGGGATTTTCTGTCCTAGCTTTGTGCAGCCCGTCTTCCCCAGACTCTGCCACAATCACTGTCCAGTGGGCAATTTTTTCCAGACAGGTTTGCACAACGCGCCGCACATCAAACTCATCATCCACAAATAGGATACGTCGCGCGGTTGGAATGGTTGTTGCCGACGAGTCAATCATGGTCTGTTGCCGCATCGATCCGAGATTTGAGAACACCACTGCACTCCTACACCGAGAGGTCTTGTACCAACTAACCCTCAGTTTTGATACTGATAGGCTGTACTACTGGCTCAATCGTTTAAGTGTATCAATTTTGGCTTTCTATTTTGGTCCTACTTAAACCATTTATCTCCTCTTGACAGGGAAGAGATATCTACAAGCCAACCTCCCCCTAAACAGGCTAAGGCTCAGAGAGATGGGACAGGCACCCTGGAAGATAGAAATTAATCAGTGCAGGTTTTGCTTCCCATTTGAGAACAAAATTCTAAGGAAACGCTGAGGTAGGTCAGATTGCCTTGACTGTTCAGGAGATGTACTGCATTTTTTTGTTGGGATTTGGTAATGGTGTGGAACGACTGATGGAAGCTAGGAATTTAATCCGGTCATGATGCCCGTCCTCTCACTGGGCGGGCAAGATGCTTACCCTACAAGACAGTTACCCGATTATTTTTTTAACTTCCATCCAGTCGTTACTACGAACTACGAACCTGGTCTACCAGTGAAGTTGGGTGCCGATTTGATCGGCGAGATGTAGAATGTTGAAGGGTTTGAGGATGATCCCAGCAATATCGGAGTAATCTATTTCCAACTCCTGTATGGAGGTTGGATCAGTCAGGTCGGTGGGGTCGGTGGCGGGGAAGAGAATCACTGGAATCGGCCGCGTCGCTGGATTAGTTTTCAGGGTTTGCAGCCATTCTAGCCCACTGCCATCGGGTAGGCTCAAGTCAAGCAAGATAGCATCGAGCGGTTGGGTTTGGGCAAGGGTGAAGCCGTCCTGTCCGGTATAAGCCGTCAAAATGCTCCAGCCCTTGAGGCGTTCCAGGGTGACTTTAACGATCCGACAGAGATCGGGTTCATCATCAATCAGTAAGATGTAGCGATTGGAATTGGAATTGGGCATAGCATACTGAAATCTCCTTTAAGGATAAGTGGAGTGTTGCCCATGAGTACGAAGGGGTTGAAACTAGAGCGATCGCCTTCAACGGGTTGTACAGATTGTTGCCTACAACGTCATAACGTCATGTTGAGTTCTAACACGCCTGAGTTGAAGTGCTTCACCCAGACGTTCAACATGAACGCAATTGCAACGAACAACTGAAGCCCTGTCGTACTCCCAAGCAATCAAACACGAGTAACGAAAAGGGCATCACTCCAAGTTTTTATCTTGGCAGGTAGTGAAATCTTTTGAAAATACGGCATTCCCAACAAAACAGAGCGTATTTCACGCCAGGCTGCCTAATTTATTGTGGTTCCTGAGCTTGCACCTGAAGGAGTGTAAGGGTTGTAAGGATGGGTTAGAACCAGGGGCGCATTAGCGGAGCTACTGGCAAATCATCTGCAATCTTAATGACGGTGATTTTGGCATTTTCAACCACAGTGTTACCCAAAAGGGTATTGTGCATTGCCTCAAACTTTGATTCTGCTGTAATGGTGTCTTCGTAATGCACCATCACATGGTATCGCTGCTCAATTGGCACTCCTGTTTCAGAACGTTCCACGTTCTCCCAATCAAGATTCTGCTGTTCTTCAGCCCGCTGGCGGCAGGTTTCGGCTAATTGTTCCAGCGCGATTGCGATCGTATGTTCAGGCGTTTGACCATAGCACTGGAATACCTTCTGGATTGTGATCACTGAAACAGGATGATAGCTGACAAAGAAATTGTTCCTTCTCTTGAGGCAATACAGCGATCGAAAGGCTTCCAGTTAGATGCTCAGGATTGGTTTCAGTCATATCCACTGTGGCACAGCACGAGCAACTCCAGAATTACAAGCGCTACAATCTATCTTACTGGAAGGTGAGTGCTATCCTCTGCTATGACTATCGTCATTCCTCAACCTCTGACCCTAGAGCAGTTCTTGAAGCTGCCTTATATAGAAGATTCACCTGCATGGGAATTTAGCCAAGGAACAGCGATTCAAAAGCCAATGCCGGGTGGTAAACATAGTCGATTACAGTCCCGCTTGGGAGGTGCCATTAATGCCCTCAACTCTCCCTATGAAGCATTTCCTGAACTACGCTGTACTTTTGGTGGGCGATCCATTGTTCCAGATTTAGTAGTTTTGGCAACACATCAGATCCCCGTAGACTCTAATGGAGACGTTATCAGTACAGGAATCAATTTTGCACCTGCCTGGATGATTGAGATTTTATCTCCGGAGCAGGGTCAGATGAGGGTGACTCGCAATATTTTGCATAGCCTGCGCCACGGAGGGCAGATGGGTTGGCTGATTGACCCCGATGAGCGTGTGGTGTTGGTTTATCGTCCAGATTGCTTACCCAATGAATTGACAGATGATGCCTGGCTTCCCTGTCTGCCTGGAGTTGATTTGGTGTTGACTGTAGAGCAATTATTTGGTTGGTTGAAGCTAAGTTGAAGCTGAATAGTACTGCATCGATAACGTCGTCGAAGTCACGTTTATAGGTAAATCACTCAGCGTTCTAACTTACAAAGCTTTCCTGATTTTCTATGTCCTCTTCTTGCTTCTGTTCCGGACAGGGCAACGTGAAATAAAACGTACTGCCTTTGCCCAACTCACTCTCTGCCCAGATATGACCGCCATGTTGTTGCACAATCCGGCGACAAATTGCCAGTCCTAGTCCAGTTCCGCCCTTTTGGCGGGAGTCAGATGCATCAACCTGCTGAAAGCGTCCAAAGATGGTTTGCAACTTATCTGCTGGGATGCCGCGTCCCTGATCAGTGACCGAAAACCGGATCATAGCTTCAGAGGCAAGGGTTTCTGCGGTGACGATAATCGCGGTTTGCGAGGGAGAGAATTTGATGGCGTTGTTGACTAGGTTGACCAGAACCTGTACCAGCCAATCGGGATCAACCCAGACCCAAAGATTATCAGGTACAGTTGCCTCCAGGCGAATCTGATGGGCAGTGGCGAGGGCTTCAACGCTGGAAAAGGCTTGCTGCACCAGGGAAGTTACTGGACACCACTGAAATTTCAAGTCCACCTGCCCTGATTCCAGACGGTTTAATGCCAGGATGTCGTTGACTAGTCTCACCAACCGCTCGATGTTGTTATTGGCAATGCTCACCATTTCTTTAGCGGTTTGGGGATCGTCATCTAAAATGCCCTCGGCAACCAATCCCAAAGCGCCGCGAATCGAAGATAGAGGGGTGCGAATTTCATGGCTGATGATGGAGATAAATTCTTGCTTAAGCCGTTCCAGTTCCCGCTGCCGGGTAACATCCCGCAGGACGATTAATCCCCCGGTTACGGTCGTGCTGCCGTTGTGTAAAGGTGAGTAGCGGGCTTCAATCAATCGGATTTGCCCAGTTTGGGGATGGGAATGGGAAAAATCGAACGCCGTCACCGTATCCGTTGTCCCCAGATGAAGATGCGGAAGGGTCGCGTCTGGTAGGAGAGTGCGGAAGAGATTCATCCCACACTGCCCAATGGCGCGATCGCGGGGAATGCCCGTCAGGGTTTCCATGGCTGGATTCCATACGGTACAAATACCGTTTTCGTCAAACGCAGCAATGGCATCGACACTGCCGTTGATGAGTTGCAGCGATCGATTGCGTTCCTGTTGCAGCGCGTCTCGTAGTTGCACCTGAGTCGTAATATCTCGGCCTTCAGCAATTAACCACATCACCTGCTTCGATTGAGACCGATAAATGGGTTTTACCGATATATCAAACGTATGAGGTTGGTCAGTAGTGCTCTTGAAGGTGACTTCGGTGCGGAAGAAGTGCCCTGCTGCGGCTTGACCGACCGCCGTTTTAGCAATTTCAGTTAATTCAGGACGCTGCTGCCAGAGGGGGAATTCCCAAAAGGGTTTACCTAACACCTCCCTCCGACTGATCTGAGCAAAGGCAAGGGGGGCTTGGTTGACTTCGATCAAGGTTCCATCTGGTGTCAACAGTCCGGCAAATTCGTATAGCTCATCAAACACAGACTGAAATTTGTGTTCGCTCTGGCGGAGGTTGGACTCAGCCTGCTGTCGTTTTCTAGCTTCTCGTCGCAACAGGGCATAGATGGTTCCCAGGGACACCAGACTCAGACCATAGGCGATCGCCAGAATAGAATTAGATGTGCGTGTAAGTCGGGCAGTGGCGGCGGTGCGCTGTTCCAGCAGTTGTTCCTCGGTGGCGGCCATCTGGTTGAGCCGGGCAAAGATTTGTCGCTGGAGGCGATCGGGCGTTTGAATCACAGCAGAGATTCGCGCTTCAGATTGATTCCCCGTTGGGGATGGCTCAACCTGGGATTGATGGAGCACATGATATTGCTGCCAGAGGGCGTTGATTTCTTGCAGACGAGTTTGCTGGGTAGGGTTATCTGCGGACAACTGCTGAAGTTGCGCCAGGGATTGCTGAGTCTGTTGGACGCTGGTTTGATAGTCTTGCAGAAAGATGCGGGAGTCAGCCTCGATGCCCTGAGTCAGCCAATAGCCTCGCCGTGCTTTCGCCGTGCCATTCACGTTGGTTTTTGTCCGCTCTAGGGTGAGCAATACATTGTAGGTATGCTGGACTTGTTCCTGAGTCATTTGCCACTGGCGGGCATTGAAGAGTGCCACAACGCCAGTACTGCCCAACAGCAGAATGGCAACCAGCAATTCCGCATTGACCAATCGTTTCTGAAGATGAAACCGCCCCTGAGACAAAATTCTGCTCCTAAAATGAACAGGTTTTTCTTTTACGCTTGAACACTGAAGTGCCCACTGCGAGCGAGGGTGTCACTCCAAGGTTCAGTTCTGACGCTGCGCTACTCCTGACCATGAAAGAGTGTTCACGCTAATCGTAAAAGAGTGTTCACGCTAATCGTAATCTATGCTGATGATGGGAGAAAGAGGGGCGAAAACAAGGATTCTTCCTCTCTGCTAATCTCGCTTCTTTGTCAGCTTAAATCTGAACATTGAATGAATAGCATTGATGAATAACGCCCACCCAACGAGGAGGTGTTTTGCTTGGCCGCGCTAATATCTGTTCTACTGACTATTACCCTGTCTCTGCTGATCACTCGAATTGCGGCTGAGGCGCTGATTTTGACCGGGCTATCCCGTGAGGCGGCTAAATTTCAGGCCCATTCCGCCATTACAGGTTCAGGTTTCACCACGAGTGAATCCGAGTTGGTGGTTGCTCACCCGGTGCGACGACGCATTTTGATGTGGCTGATGCTGCTGGGCAATGCTGGGCTGATTACGGTGATTTCCTCGCTGGTGTTGACGTTTATTAATGTGGCGGGGCCGCGAGAGTGGCTGCCCCGGTTGATAATGCTCCTGCTGGGAATTGCGATACTGTGGGTGCTGGCAACGAACCGTTGGATCAGCCGTTTGCTTTCGTATTGCGTGGAATGGGCACTCCGTCGCTGGACTCATTTAGATGTGCGGGACTATGCCAGTTTGCTGCGCCTTTCGGAAGACTATGGGGTAATGGAACTACAAATTGACCCCGACGATTGGCTGGCGGACAAACCATTGCAGGAAACGAATCTATATCAGGAGGGAGTTCTGGTGCTGGGAATTCAGCGTTCTGATGGGTCTTATATCGGAGCACCCCAAGGTTCGACGGTGATTCATCCTAGAGATGTGGTGATTTTGTATGGTCGCCTAGATGCCTTCAGTGAGTTGGATTCTCGGAAAGCGGGGAATGCAGGAGATCAAGCTCATCAGGAGGCGATCGCCCATCATCAAGAACAAATGCGTTTAGAGCGCGAGTATCAGAATTCGGCACAGACAGGCAAATAATTGACTTGCCTCAATGACTGTTTCTTTAACCCATCTGTGGAGGGTTATTCCCCACAGTGCTAATCCGTCCCAGACGCTGTAAGATTCGCTGAATTAAATCGGCTTCGGCGATCGGCTTGAGGACGTAATCATCGGCTCCGACCGACAGGGCTTGCTGCAAGATATCTGCCTCGGCATGGGCAGACAGAAACAGGATGGGCAGCGCGTACCAATGGGCATCGCACCGAACTACCCGGCACAAGTCAATACCGCTATATTCGGGCATAGACACATCCAACAGCAGCAAGTCGGGGCGAGTGGTTCGCAGCACAGACCAGAATTGGCTGAGATCGCTCAGCCCAGTGACTTGAAAGCCCCAGGGCTGGAGTTGAGTTTGCAATTGCGTCAGCAAGTCAGGATCGTCGTCTACAATCAGCAGCTTGGCAGTGATGGGATCAAAACGATGCAACAAGCGATTGAGTACCCTGAAGATCTCGCTGGGAGATGCCGGTTTTTGTAAGTAGGCATCGGCTCCCAGGCGGGCAATGGCAATGCGTTCACTCAACGTATCTTGCTGAGTCAAAATCAGTACTGGCGTGGAACCCAGGCGTTTAATCTGAGCCAGGAGGTCCATTCCTGGTGTTTGGGTATCCGCGAGGTCCAGATCGAGAATGATGGCATCGGCTGTTTGGGTCAAAAGCTGCTGCCAGGCACTAGTGAAGTCGATAGTTGCATCCAGATGACATCCCCAACTGGGTGCTTCGGTTTGGAGGGGTTGAATCAGGGTTGAATCAGAAGCGATCGCCAAAACCCGGTGGGTCAAGGGCGGATGGGATGCTGCCGAGGCTGGAGCAGAATCGGTAAAAGGAGATTGAGTCGTAGCTTGTCGAAGTTGCTGTAACAGGGCGACTAGTTCAGGGGCGATCGCGGGTTGGGGTGTAGCCAGCCGTTGCTCGATGTGTCGTGCCAGTGTCGCGGCCTTTGGTTGCCCATAGGCACTGAGGGAGCCGATCAATCGATGGGCAATGGACTGTGCCTGCTGCTGTTGCGCTGGAGTCAGGGTTTTAGTTTCTAGGTTGTGAATCGCTGATTCTAACAGGCTTAACTGCTCCTGGAGTCGTCCTTGGAACTCCTGCCACATCTGCTCAATGGCGGCGGTCGCCTCCTGTTGTCTCACCTGCTCTTCAGCATTAAAGGGTTCCAGTGGCGTATCCGGTTGCCAAGCTCGCAAGCGATAGCCCAATCCATACAGCGTTTCGATCGGGTCGTTGGGCAGTCCGGCAGCTTTCAGCTTGCGGCGCAGTCCCCGAATTTGAGTGGTGACCGCTTCTTCCCCTGGGCATTCGTCAATGGACCAGACATGATCGAGCAAAGCCTTGCGGTCAAAAATGCGTTGGGGATAGCGCAAGAAGAGTTCCAGCAACTTGTACTCTTTGGGGGTGAGCTTAATCGGATTGCCCTGATAGGTGACTTTGCACGCTTGAGGGTCTACCTGTAACGCTCCCCAGGTTAGGGTTTCCGTCATCGGCGTTTTGCCCCGCCGCAGCAATGCCCGAATCCGTGCCAGCAATTCTGCCGCATCGTAGGGCTTGGTAAGATAGTCATCGGCGCCAGCTTCTAAGCCAGCCACGCGATCGCCCACCGCATCCCTGGCGGTCAATAGCAGAATGGGCATAGTTTGATGCTGTTGCCGCAGGGTACGACAAAGAGAAATGCCATCTACATCGGGTAGCATCACATCCAGCACGATTAAATCGTAGGGAACCGTTTCTAGCAGCGCCAGTGCCGTTTGAGCATTCGGTGCAGTGTCTACGGTCAACTGCTGGGCGGTGAGTGCAGTGCTCAGAGCAGCGGTTGTTTCGCGATCATCATCGATAATCAACAGTTTCATCGTTTCACTGCCACCCTACCCGCCTCTATCTCGATTTCCCTAAAAAAATCACTCATCCTTACAACTAACTTAATCAGCGATCGAACAACTCCGACCATTCCTCAGAAAGTCCTTAGATTTTTTCCCTACCTTTAATCTTGAATCTTTAGTGCAGAAATTTGGAGAAACTGATTTCTCTGTTTCCTGCTCAGATATAACGTTCGTAGTAACGACTTGAGTCGTCACAAATTAAAGCCTGCACTACAGATTCAACTAACCTGTCTCCAGTATTGGATGATGACTGGAAGGCGATCAAATCATTCAGGTTAGACAGTTCATTCGACCGCACAAACAACCTTACAAGTATCGACATTACAGGAGGTAAATTCCTATGGCACTCGTTCGTTGGGAACCATTTCGCGAAATTGATACGCTGCAACGGCAAATGAATCGCTTGTTTGACGAGATAATGCCAACTGTTCGTGAAGCTGGAGATGGTTTTGCCTTTGTCCCTCCGGCCGAAATGGAAGAAACCCCCGACGCGATTCATCTCAAGCTAGAAGTCCCAGGTATAGATGCTAAGGATCTGGATGTACAAGTATCAGCAGACTCTGTTTCGATCATGGGTGAACGGAAATCAGAAACAAAAACGGAAGAAAAGGGGATGACTCGCACGGAATTTCGTTACGGCAAGTTCCAGCGCGTGATTCCGTTGCCTGCCCGGGTACAAAACACCAATGTCCAGGCTGAATACAAAGATGGCATTCTGAAACTCAACTTACCTAAGGCGGAAGAAGAAAAGAACAAGGTTGTAAAAGTGAACCTGGGCTAGTCTAGAACGATCAATTCTGAGTGATTCAGTCATTGACTCTAACAAGGGGGGATCGGAAACAGGAACTTCTCTCGTCTGGAAACCCGATCCCCTTTAATCTGAACTCAGTTCTATACTCTTTTCTCAGGATACTTCTTTAGGCATCAGCGCTAAATGGTCATTTCTAATCACACCACACGTTATGACTCTAGTCTGTTATGCAGTCTGTTTCCTAGAGAATTCCTGGTAAAGAGAGATCGCAGTTAAATCTGCAACTATACCCCATTAAAGATTAGCTATCTTGCGAAATTCGTTCAGTTCGTAGTAGCGACTTGAATTGCAACAGATATGAGATCAAGTGCTTCAATCTCTCACTGGTAGCCCTGTAAGTTGATAGCACCGTAAACAGTTTGGGACATTTGGAATCGTGGAGGAAGCAAACGATGGCAAAAGTCGTTGGAATTGATTTAGGAACAACAAACTCCTGCGTGGCAGTCATGGAAGCCGGACAGCCCGTTGTAATTGCTAACGCTGAAGGTAGCCGAACCACGCCATCGGTTGTAGCGTTCACCAAAACGGGCGACAAGCTCGTGGGACAAATTGCCCGTCGGCAGGGGGTGATGAATCCCGATAATACTTTCTACTCGGTCAAACGATTCATTGGACGCAAATACGATGAAGTCACCGAGGAAGCCAAACAAGTTTCCTACAAAGTCTTGAGAGACAGCAACGGGAACGTTAAACTCGACTGCCCGATTCAGAAAAAGCAGTTTGCTCCAGAGGAAATCTCCGCTGAAGTCCTGCGTAAACTGGCGAATGATGCTAGCAAGTATCTGGGTGAACCCGTTACGCAAGCAGTCATTACCGTTCCAGCGTACTTCAATGACTCGCAACGACAAGCCACTAAAGACGCAGGTAAAATTGCTGGCATTGAAGTACTCCGCATCATCAACGAACCGACAGCGGCGGCACTGGCCTATGGATTAGATAAGAAAAGTAATGAAACTATCTTGGTATTTGACCTGGGTGGTGGAACGTTTGATGTCTCCATTCTGGAAGTGGGAGATGGTGTGTTTGAAGTCAAAGCCACCAGTGGTGACACCCACTTGGGAGGGGATGATTTTGATAAAAAGATCGTAGATTGGCTGGCCACTGAATTTCAGCACAATGAAGGTGTTGATTTACGCAAAGACAAGCAAGCCTTGCAACGGCTGACGGAGGCCGCAGAAAAAGCCAAGATTGAACTGTCAGGTGCGACTCAAACTCAAATTAATTTACCCTTCATCACCGCTACCCAAGATGGGCCAAAACACCTGGACATGACGCTGACACGATCGCAGTTTGAGCAACTGTGTAGTGATCTGCTCGATCGCTGCCGTAAACCTGTGGATCAAGCGCTTCGTGATGCGAAGTTGACCGCTTCTGACATTGATGAAGTTGTACTCGTTGGTGGTTCAACGCGCATTCCGGCGGTACAGCAACTAGTCCGGCAAATGACTGGAAAAGAACCCTGTCAGGGTGTGAACCCGGATGAAGTTGTTGCTGTGGGGGCTGCCATTCAAGCGGGTGTATTGGCAGGTGATGTCAAAGACGTGTTGCTATTGGATGTCACACCGTTGTCTTTAGGGGTAGAAACCCTGGGCGGCGTGATGACCAAAATCATTCCCCGTAACACAACGATTCCAGTGAAAAAATCGGAAGTCTTTTCCACCGCGGCTGATGGACAAACCAATGTGGAAATTCATGTGCTGCAAGGCGAGCGGGAAATGGCAGCCGACAACAAAAGCCTGGGAACCTTCCGACTTGATGGCATTCCTCCGGCACCGCGCGGTGTACCCCAAATTGAAGTCACCTTTGACATTGATGCGAACGGCATTCTCTCGGTCTCTGCTAAAGACAAAGCCAGCGGCAAAGAGCAATCAATTACGATCACGGGCGCGTCTACGCTTGATAAGTCAGAAGTCGAGAAGATGGTGAAAGAAGCGGAACGCAACGCCGAAGCCGATCGCCGCCGCCGCGAACAGATTGACACTAAAAACAATGCCGATTCCGTTGCCTATCAAGCCGAGAAGCAACTCAAAGACTTGGGTGACAAGGTTCCTACCTCAGATAAAACTCGTCTGGAAGGGATGATTCAGGACTTACGAACCGCGATCGAACAAGATAATTTCGATCGCATGAAGTCTCTCACCAACGAGATTCAGCAAGCACTCATGCAAATGGGTAGTGCTGTCTATGCCCAGGCAGGTGGTAGCACTACAAACGGTGGCAGTTCTACAAGCAGCAAAGGTAGTGATGAAGATGTCATCGATGCCGACTTTGTAAATCATTAACAACCTATAGAGGCATAAAAGAGAGACATAGAGACATCAAAAAACTCAGTGCTCTCCGTATCTCTGGGGTTCCTTCTTTCAACTTCCAAGACTACCAGGAGTAACAATCATGACTTCAGCATTCGCTAAACCTCCCGAGAAGTGCGTTTCCGCCGCCTTCAAAGATGAGAAAAAATTACAGAATGCCGTACAACGCCTGCTCGATCGCGGTGTTCCTAGAGAGCGCATTTCTATTGTTGGTCGCAACTTTCAATCGGAAGCCCGCATCACAGGATTTTTGACCAAAAAAGAGGTCATTTTGGATGGTTTGGCCAGTGGTGCTCTCTATGGTTCTCTCTTTGGCTCGGTTTTAAGCCTGCTCACTGGAGTAGGTGTGCTGTTTATTCCCTTTTTAGGGGCCGTGGTAGCAGCCGGTCCCTTGGCGGCAGCCCTACTGGGTGCTACCAGTGGTGCCCTGTATGGAGCATTAGGAGCAGGACTGGGATCGGCACTAATGTCATTAGGAATGCCCCAGGATAAAGCTGCCATTTACCAAACACGAGTGCAGGCTGGTGAATTTTTACTGGTGGTAGAAGTTCCTGAAGAAAAATCAGGCGAAATCTTCTTACTTCTGCAAAGTGCTGGGGGTGAAGAAGTTGCTACCACAGATATGCAGATTCCACGCCAACCTGAAGGCGAACTGGATGGAAGCGAGCAAATTTCACCAGAGATCAAAGCGGATTTGTCAGAAGAAGCGCAGCAAACCTTTGTGGAAACCTACAACCAAAGTTTGAGCGAATCTCAAGAGAAAATCAATGCCCTAACGAAAGCTTGGGAGCGCATCAAGCAATTATTCGATCGCGACGACAAAGGCATCTTTTCTAAGCGCAAAGCGGGTTAGGAACGGGCATTGGAGGTGATTTGTTCACTGAACTGCCTGATACACCACTCATGTTCATTTGGTAGAGGTGTCCATGGCTGCAACCGATTTCAAAGACTATTACAATATTTTGGGAGTCAGTAAAACCGCAACGCCAGAAGAAATCAAAAGAGCTTACCGCAAACTGGCGCGTAAGTATCACCCGGATTTGAATCCAGGGGATCAAGAGGCAGAAGTGCGTTTTAAGGAAATCAATGAAGCCCATGAGGTGCTCTCTGATCCAGACAAACGCCAGAAATATGACCAGTTTGGCCAGTACTGGAAGCAAGCTGCTGCGGGGACAGCGCCTCCTGGTGGAGTTGGCTTCGAGGGTATGGACTTCGGGCAGTATGGGAGTTTCGATGATTTCATTAATGAACTGCTGGGACGCTTCGGGCGCGGTGGTGGTACTGGACGGCGGGTGTATACTTACCGAACCACAACGGGGCCAGAGGGATTTCGAGAGTCTGTGGAATTTGGGGAAGATCCCTTCAGTCGCTTTGTGGAAATGCCTGCTCAGGATACCGAAGCGGCGATTGCCCTCACCTTTTCCGAGGCATTCCACGGTACTCAAAAACGGTTACAAATCGGAGATGAAACGGTCACCGTTCGCATTCCATCTGGCGCAAAGTCGGGGAGTCGCATCCGGGTGAAAGGTAAAGGGCAGATCAGTCCCTTCAGTCAGCAGCGGGGAGATTTGTACCTTACGATTGAGTTACTTCCTCATCCTTTCTACAGATTTGAGGGTAATCATTTGCTCTGTGAAATTCCGATTCGCCCGGAAGAAGGGGTGCTCGGCGCACAGATTGAAGTTCCAACGCCCGATGGCAAAGTAACGATGACAATTCCACCAGGGGTAGATTCCGGGCAAATCTTGAGATTGCGCGGCAAAGGCTGGCGTGATCCGAAAGGTAACCGGACGGATTTGTTGGTGCGGCTAAAAATTGTCACCCCCAAAGAACTGAGTGTGCAGGAAAGAGAATGCTATGAAAAGTTGCAACAGATCAGCAGTTTTAATCCTCGACGGGCGATCGCGGAGGTGCACCTATGACCACTAGCATGGGGTTGTCACGAGTAGTTTGGTCTAACGGGGGCGATCGCCTCTATAGCTTTGAGCAAGCAGCCTACTTTACCCAGACCTCAGTGTCGCTGCTTGAACGGTTTGTGACGTTAGGTCTGGTTGAACCGACGGGCACGATGCTACGTCGTCAAGATCTCATCCGTGTCGTGCAGATTCAGCGCCTGCGCCGCGATCTGGGGCTTAATCTAATGGGGGCTGCGATGGTGCTAGACATGGCAGCCGAAATCGCTCAACTCAAGGCGCAATTGCGGGCTTATCAAACAGAGCTAAAAGCCAGGAATGAGTGGGCTGGTTCTTAAACAGCAGAATACTGACTGCAATTGAGGAATTGAGCCATGCAACTAAGTCGCAACATTCTTCAACAAGTATTAGAAATAGCGGCTGAAAAGGAAGAAGCCGGGTTTGAAGAAAAAGAGATTGCTCATCTGTTTGGAGATGAATATGACCTGGTATTCCACCTAGATTATCTGAATGAAAAAGGATTTATCGCAGGGGAATTCACCCCAGGAGCCTACGCCGCATTTGCGATTTTGCCTGAACCGATTCACTTTATTCGCGGCAAAATCACCTTGGAGGGACGGCAATATTTGCAAGGGCTACAACAATCGAGTGAGGCTGCTGCAAAAAGTCAAGAAGGCTCTTAGACTCATCCTGTCAATTCCTGGAGGATTCAAATATGCAACCAACTAACCCCAACCAATTTACTGAAAAAGCCTGGGAAGCGATCGTCCGCACTCCAGAAGTTGCTAAACAATTTCAACATCAGCAAATTGAAAGTGAACATTTGATGCGCAGTCTTTTGGAACAGGAAGGACTGGCTAGTTCTATTTTTAATAAAGCAGGAGTCAATGTACAAAAGCTGCGCGATCGCACTCATGACTTCATTAACCGCCAGCCCAAAGTATCGGGTGGCAGTAGCGGTTCTTCTGTTTACTTGGGACGCAGCCTGGACACATTACTGGATCGAGCGGAACAATACCGCAAAGACTTTGGTGATGAATACATTTCGATTGAACATTTAGTGCTGGCGTTTGCCAAAGACGATCGGTTTGGTAAAAGCTTATTGCAAGAATTTGGATTAGATGAAAAGAAACTGCGTATCACGATTGAACAAATTCGAGGGAGCCAAAAAGTGACCGATCAAAATCCGGAGGGCAAATACGAATCCCTGGAAAAATACGGACGGGATTTAACCAAATTGGCACGAGAAGGGAAACTCGATCCGGTGATTGGGCGGGATGATGAAATTCGCCGCACGATTCAAATCCTGTCTCGCCGCACCAAGAATAATCCCGTCCTGATTGGCGAACCGGGGGTAGGTAAAACGGCCATTGTGGAAGGACTCGCCCAGCGAGTTGTCAGTGGCGATGTACCGGAATCGTTGCGCGATCGCACGTTAATCGCTCTGGATATGGGTGCTCTCATTGCAGGAGCCAAGTATCGGGGCGAGTTTGAAGAACGACTGAAAGCGGTGCTGAAGGAAGTCCAGGAAGCCCAGGGAAATATTATTCTCTTTATTGACGAAATTCACACCGTTGTCGGGGCGGGTGCCACGCAGGGGGCGATGGATGCGGGGAATCTGCTCAAACCAATGCTGGCACGGGGTGAACTGCGCTGCATTGGTGCTACGACGCTAGATGAATATCGCAAATACATTGAAAAGGATGCGGCTTTAGAGCGTCGCTTCCAGCAGGTCTATGTTGATCAGCCTAGCATTGAAGATACGATTTCTATTCTGCGAGGACTGAAAGAGCGCTATGAAGTGCACCACGGCGTAAAAATCTCGGACAGTGCTCTGGTTGCCGCTGCGGTGCTGTCTACTCGCTATATTAGCGATCGCTTTCTGCCCGATAAAGCGATTGATCTGGTTGATGAAGCAGCTGCCAAGCTGAAGATGGAAATCACCTCAAAACCAGAGGAACTGGACGAAATCGATCGCAAGATTTTGCAGCTTGAAATGGAGCGTCTATCCCTGCAAAAAGAAACCGATAGTGCCTCCAAAGAACGCCTCGAGCGCATCGAGAAAGAACTGTCAGACCTAAAGGAACAACAGTCGGCACTGAATGCCCAATGGCAGGCAGAAAAAGAAATCATCGATCAGATTCAAAAACTCAAAGAAGAGATCGATCGGGTCAACATTGAAATTCAACAAGCAGAACGAGAGTACGATCTCAATCGAGCCGCAGAGTTGAAATATGGTAAACTCACCGATTTACAGCGACAGGTAGAAACTGCGGAAGCTCGTCTTAGCGAAACCCAAACTGGTGGCAAATCGATGCTGCGAGAAGAAGTCACTGAAGCCGATATTGCCGAGATTATTTCTAAGTGGACAGGGATTCCAGTTAGCAAATTGGTGGAATCTGAGATGCAAAAACTCCTGCACTTAGAAGAAGAATTACACCAGCGCGTCATTGGTCAAGATGAAGCGGTCACCGCTGTTGCGGATGCCATTCAACGCTCTCGCGCCGGACTTGCCGATCCCAATCGTCCGACTGCCAGCTTTATCTTCTTAGGCCCGACTGGAGTGGGTAAAACAGAACTGGCCAAAGTGCTGGCGGCCTATTTGTTTGATACCGAAGAAGCGATGGTGCGCATCGATATGTCCGAGTATATGGAAAAACATACGGTTTCTCGGTTGATTGGTGCACCTCCGGGCTATGTGGGGTACGACGAAGGTGGACAGCTAACGGAAGCCATTCGCCGTCGTCCCTACGCTGTGATTCTCTTTGATGAAATCGAAAAGGCGCATCCGGATGTGTTCAATGTGATGCTGCAAATTCTGGATGATGGCCGTCTGACCGATGCCCAAGGACGGACAGTCGATTTCAAAAATGCGGTCATTATCATGACTAGCAATATCGGCTCCCAATACATCTTGGATGTAGCGGGTGATGATAGTAAATATGAACAAATGCGCGATCGCGTTATGGAAGCGATGCGAACCAGTTTCCGCCCAGAATTTCTCAACCGGATTGATGAGATCATTATTTTCCACAGCTTGCGACCGGAGCAGTTGCGCGAGATTGTGAAACTACAAGTTCAGCGACTGGAACAACGCCTGGTTGAACGCAAACTGGCGCTGAAACTCTCTGATGAGGCGCTCGATTGGTTGGCTCAGGTTGGCTACGATCCCGTCTACGGAGCGCGTCCGCTGAAACGAGCCATTCAACGAGAACTGGAAACGCCGATCGCCAAGGCAATCTTACGCGGAGAATTCCATGAAGGAGACACGATTTATGTTGGGGTTGAAAATGAACGACTGGTCTTTAAGCGTTTGACCCCTGAACTCATCCGTGCCTCATAGTTTGCTCAATTGCATCTCTCATAGGCTGTTCTCACTCAGACTAAGTCTAACTCCCATCCTTCTGATTCCTAACGACTTCTCATCAAATCATGCGTTTGGAGCTTACCCATATCGAGAATAATGAGACTAACTGCCCATCTCACCATCGCTCACTTGATGTTTGGTCATTGGCAACATTGTTAATTTGTTCCCACTACGGTCTGGGATTTATTTTGGGAACGGCTGAGCAGTCTGTTGCAGTCGGTGCAGCGGGCAGCCTCTATGCTGTTTCCCTGAGCATTGGTTTTTTGGCACTCCTTCTTTTGGTTAAATTTTATTGGCAAACAATTGACCAAATTTGGACACTACTAGGTAATCGATACGGATCGCTAGTTAAGGTTGGGATTGCTCTAATGTCCTGGGTATCTTTAGTCGGAATTGCTGCCGTTCAAATGATTGCCGCTGCTGCCGTTTTAAGTATTGCCGGTTTTTCAAGCAAACTGACCATGATCGGGTTGGCAATTACCCTAGGCTTGCTCTCCCTGACTCCTGTCGAACGGGCTAGTCAGGTTTTTCGAGGCTTGCTATTGTTCAATATTGGCACATTACTCTATGCCCTTTGGCAACTCCATAGCCTCTCAGAACTAGAGTTCGTTCCGCTACAATTTTTGCCCGATTTACAACATCAGGTGGAGTGGTGCCACGAGCTAGGTATCTCAGTTGCTACGATTCTGATGGTAATGGTTGACATGAAATGTCAGCAGTTCATTGTTCAAGCAAAAACGGTTCGTGTTGCCTATTGGGGCTGTGTATTAGCTGCGATCGCGTTATTTGGACTGGCATTTTTACCAACTGCTGTGGTTTTGGCGGGTCAGCATCAGGACATCATTCCAGGAACTTTGTCTGGTAAAGAAATCCTTCCCTATATTTTGTCTTGGGTCGGTGGAGGCACAAAACACTGGCAGAGCATTTTATTCATTCTCTCTCTTGTTGTTCCGGCATTAGGTATCGGGAGTAATGTGCTCCGTATTCAAACTAAGACAATTTTAGATTTAGAAATTTTTCCCAATTCGTCATTTACTCGAATTTGGATTACGATTCTCAACACTCTTTTTGTTTTCGTAATTGCCCTCAGAGGCGGAGAAATTGTGAATTTAATCCTTAACTTTTATGCCGCCTATGTATCTAGCGTCTGGATTCCTCTCATTGCCTATCTCCTGGCTCAAACAAACCGCTATATGTTCTCTCCTAGAAGTGTTCAGATGGCTCTATTAATAGGTGCGATCGCTTCTGTTGCAACACTAGGGGTCACATTAGTTGATTCGCATTCCGTGTTGTTTGGTAGCAGTGAATTAACCATTCTGATGATGGGTATGGGCGCGAGTTGCTTGACTTTACTGTTAACTCAATTACTCCCTCAAGTACTGATAGGTTATCTTAAATTTCCTCACCGAGAGGAGGTGTAGCTTCATGATTGCAGAAATTGGCAAAACACTAGTAGCTGTCGGGGCAGGAATTTTGTTGTTAGGAGGCTTGCTCTGGTTGAGCAGTGGAACATTGAAGCATTTTCCGATTGGTCGTTTGCCAGGAGATATCCTGATCCAGAATGAACACTTTACCTTTTATTTTCCTTTAGCAACGTCTATTTTACTGAGTATCGGTTTAAGTGTACTAATCTGGATGTGGCAATCTTTTGCGCGCTGAATGGATAAGGTGTGTATTTTTTTGTATTTAATGAGAGTTCCATTCTTAATCGGAAGACATTCGCTAGGGTAAGCGTATGAACGCAAAAGATAACGAGAGAAAGCATACGTATTTGGGAATTACTCATGGTTTGAATTCCTCTCCATTCAGTCAATGCTGGCAATCTTGGTTTCACCGAGAAACCATTGTCAGGAATCTAGAATTTGTTCAGGATTTGGTCGTTGTCTCCTTATGTATTGGCTTATTTTGTGTAATGTTGATTCGGTTGGGTGAAATGTTTCTTTCGCTGCTAGAGCCAATCAATTTTCAAGCCATTACCTCGGACATATTATTTATCCTGATCCTGGTCGAAATTTTCCGTTTATTAGTGATCTACCTGCAAGAGCAACGAATTTCGATCGGAGCAGCCGTTGAAGTGTCCTTAGTGTCAGCATTGCGAGAAATTATTTTAGAGGGAGTCCTGGAAGTTCCTTTGGACAACCTACTCGGAGCCTGCGTCTTCCTCGTTGTATTGGGCGGATTATTATTTTTGCGAGTCTGGATGTTTCAACAGTTTGACGCTGTGAAGCAGGCTAACAATGGAAAATTTCTAGATAGCCAAGACTCCAAATCAAGACGTGCTTCAGTTGTTGAACACTATCCTTTTTGAGTTTGATATGAATGCTCTCAATAATTTATGATTTACTTGCCAGTCACGCTGCTTCTCTTTGTAATCTTCCTGCTGCTGTTTCCATTCATCTGGTTTGCGATCGCCCTGGATGTAGTGGAAGTTGCAGTCGCCAAACTGGGTTTTTCTCCTAGTACCGCATTCCTCTTATTTGCCGCTGTAATTTTAGGCAGCACGATCAATATTCCGTTATATGAACGAGTTTCGCGTGTGCCGATGATTCCAGACTTTGCTGACCTCTGGATGGCTCGATTTTGGGGCATTCCCTTACGCAAAATTGAACAAAAGACGATCGTGGCGCTTAATGTAGGCGGTGGTTTAATCCCAACTCTATTAGCTCTTTATGAATTCACACGTTCTGATCCTTTCGCTATTTTAGCTGTCACTGCCGTTGTTACCTTTACAAGCTACTTCTCGGCTCAAATTGTTCCAGGCATCGGTATCCAAATGAATGCGCTGGTTGCGCCGTTGACAGCCGCCCTGATGGCGTTGTTAATCGTTGGAACTGGTGCAGCCCCCGTGGCCTTTGCAGGTGGCGTTTTAGGAACTTTAATCGGTGCTGATTTATTGCATCTACCTGAAATTGAAAAGATGTCAGCCGGGGTTTTGAGTATTGGTGGAGCGGGTGTATTTGATGGTATTGCTTTGTGCGGACTTTTTGCTCTGTTACTCACTTAAACCTACTCATCACTGAAAAAATTTAGTTCCTTTTTGGAGGATTGAGTTATGTTCAACGTCATTCGTCGGAGTCAAATGATCGGGTTAACGGCGATGGATAGTAGCACTGCAACTCGTTTTGGTGGTGTTGAGGAAGTTTGGGTAGACCATCAGGGACGAGTGGTTTACTTTGCTAGCAGTGCTGGCTATACTCCTCTGGAACAGGTCTCGATCGTTGGCCCAGATGCTGTTCTAACCTATTCGGATTTGGCAACGGAGCCAGCAACAACGCTACGTCGCTTGTGTGGTATGCAAGTGCGCACTCCGTCAATTTCTGATCCCTTGGGCTGGATAGAGGATTTTCTATTTGATTGGGAGACAGGGGATATTGCGGCGTATATTTTGGGTGGAGAGATTGCAGCACCCTTTGGTGGACGGGCAGTTTTGTTTCCAGAGGATGTGGAAGTAATTGATGCAGAGGTCGTCGTCATTAAAGAGGATGCTAAAAATCGACTCACGAGTGAATCTGAAGGGTTGAAGGGGTTCTTGAGTGAGAAATCGCAGCAGGTTAAGAATCTGGTAAAGCAAATGGGCGATCGCCTCAAATCCCTGGTTTACCCTCACGATCAACCTGAGGTTGTGCGAGTGAAAATCAAAGAAGTTCGAGATGAATTGGCCGCAACAGGACAATATGACCAGAATGCTCTGAAAGAGGCTGCTGACTTTCTACAGGATAAATGGGAGGACTTTCAGCAAAGTCTCAGTCGCACCGGGCAGCGAATGAAACAGGCGATCGATTCTGCCTGGCAACGATTGACTCGTAGAGCTTAAAAATCGAAGTACGACAACATCTAGAAAAACCAAGTTCCGTCCCCCCATAATTCAAATGCAGCGGAATGCCGTAAGCTAGTTGATTGAGGAGCAAAGGTTGTTTGCGTCCGATGAGCTTGGTCGCTATGCAGAGGAATAGGGGATGAACCACAAAGGAATTTTGATATTTTTCTGCGGAAAAATGGGATCTGGTAAATCCACGCTTTCCCGTAAGATGTCTGAAGAACTTAATGCTATCTTGTTGTCAGAGGATGAATGGCTATCAACTATTTATCCTGAAGAAATACAGAATTTTGATGATTACATAAAATATTCAAGGCGACTAAAACCTTTACTAAAGATTCATGTGAGAAATATACTTAAGGCTGGACTTTCGGTCGTAATGGACTTTCCGGCAAACACAATAAATCAAAGAGTATGGTTCAAAGAGATATTTTTATTCGAAAACATACCTCATAAATTGATATACCTTGATGTTGATGACAAAACTTGCTTAGAAGGAATTAGAAAGCGTAGACAAACCAACCCAGAGCGTGCACAGTTTGATACAGAAGATGTTTTTCAGCATGTAACTAGCTTTTTTCAGCCACCATCCCCTGATGAGGGTTTCTTCATTGAAGTTGTGCATAGAGATGCCTCTTAGTTCCCCTGTTTGAGAAATGCATAACAAATCACTGCACTCGACCGTATGCTATGCTCATCGCAATCACCTAAAAGTTAATGACGGCGATGTGGAACTGGGCAGCGAGGATAACCGATAACGTGTCTGGAGTCAGTTTCCTCTGATCACTAACTGGAGAAACTAGCCAGGAAAAAACTGGAACATAACCCTCTGCTGTTAAATTGCCGAACTTTCGGGATAGGGAAAAAGTTCAATGCCATATTGCACTGAGATATCCATCACTGTTTCCATACTCGGTGGTTTGTCTGATGACAACTGGCTGAGTTCCTCAAAATACTTCTCCAAACCAGCAGGCGTCAGCATAATCAGCATCTTGGCTGGGGCTTCACCAACAATAGTAAAAGCGTGTGGCGTGTCACGCGGTAAGTAAATTGTTGTACCCGCGATCGCCTGAATGGTTTCACTCCCAATCTGAAACTCAACCTGCCCCTCCAGCACATAGAATGTTTCGTCTTCGTTGTGGTGCAGGTGGAGCGGAATTCCCACACCCGGTAGATTACAGTTCTCAATCAGGGCATACCTGCCATCTGTATCCTCACTCGCCAAGATCACCCGCTGGTGATCGCCGAGTACGTTTAGCCGCTTACCTTCTCCATTTGAGGTAACCCTTGCTCCTTGGATGAATATACTCATAGTTGCTTTCCCACCTATCTCGTTCCAAGATTGTTAGCAATTGCCAATCGTTCCGTCAGGACTTGATCTTCTTGTTGATAGACTGCCTTTTCTTTCTGAATAAACAAGCTGGCTAAAGCCTCATACGCTTCAGCCCATGCGGCAATCACCTCATCGGTTGCAGCATCTTGCAAAACATCCTTCATCGCCTGCAACAACTTTTCACCAATCAGGGGATACTGCTCTGGCAAAATGCGAGTTGCAACATGACGATGGGCA
Organism: Thermocoleostomius sinensis A174; assembly: GCF_026802175.1. Classification (NCBI taxonomy): domain Bacteria; kingdom Bacillati; phylum Cyanobacteriota; class Cyanophyceae; order Oculatellales; family Oculatellaceae; genus Thermocoleostomius; species Thermocoleostomius sinensis. Next base: position 3,240,926 of record NZ_CP113797.1, read on the forward strand.
ATGTGATCGACTGTCGCTGTTAATTTCTCCAAGCGATCGATGTGAGTGGCATAGGCATAAACAGCCGCTGCTAATTTGTGTGCCTGCCCACCGCCATCGAAATGCTGCATCCATGTATTTTCAAAACCCCGTCTGTAGTCAGGTCGCTCGGTAAAGGCAATTTCATACATTCGCCGCGTAATCTCTTCCCCTCTTTCTTTTAAAATCGGTGCCGTTGCTTTGACAATTTCGATCGTTTTTTGACTAACCATGACTGACTGCTGAATGGTTACGAACATATTTTTTCTAATCACCGAGGGTAACTAAACCCTTCGATGAAGTCGCACATTTTCTTGCCAAGTTAGAATAAAATCTTGCTACAACTTGCGAAACTGGTTCGGGTTCATCCCAGTGTATTGGCGAAAATACTTGGCAAAATGACTCTGATTGGCAAAGCCGCAATCCAAGGCGATCGCAGTAACAGTTCGCTCTGTTTGCTTGAGTAAACGCTTTGCCTGTTCTACTCGTTGGTGAATGAGATACTGATGAGGTGATACTCCAGTCGATCGCTTAAATAGATGACAGAAGTAGTACTGGCTCATACCAAGCTGATTGGCAATATCGGTCAGAGACAAGTTTTCTCCTAGGTGCGTCTGGATATACTCAACGACTTGTTTTAACTGTTGCTGAGACAACCCATCTTCATAGTCTCGAAATTGATGATTGCGTGTAGCGTAATGACGCAACAGATGTGCCGCCAGCGCGGTTGCCATTGTGTCGGCATAAAACCGACTGCCAACCCCATCCTCTTCCAGACTAGCATTCAGTGCTAGACCAATCTGATGGATCAATAAATCTGCTTCCTTAGGTGCCAGTAAAAGTTCAACACGATCAGGATTCACCGATTCATAGGCAACCTGAGCCAGAAACGTTGGCTCCAGGTAAAAATGGATACATTCCATTGTTTGAACCAGTGAGATAGAACGCAGGCTGTGGGGCAGATTAGCAGGAATAATCTGAATACAGCCAACTGAGAAGTCTGGTTCTCGATAAGATACTGTCTCCGAACGACCCTCTGCCCCAAGCTCCACGTCATAGGTTCGATGCCCAATTGGAATGATGACAATGTGTCGGGGGCTGGAGATTTCTGGTAAGTTGAGCCATGAATTGCGGTAGTGGGCAAGCTGAATATCCCTCCAACCCGCCTGGAAGCTGGTTAGAATGGGTGGATCGGACATCCGCTTTGGCAAGTCCACACAGTCAATCACCAACGCTTGCTTTTCAGACATCGCCGCCCCCAGTTTGTGTTTAGGAAAACTGACTCTTGGCCTTACCACAATACACTCAAACTACCGCTTAACCGACGATCTTCTGGGTGTTTTTGGATTTGTCGATAACCTCCAAGAACGAGTGCAAGGACTCAATGCGGAGTCAGCTAACGTTCCCGTTCACCCGCCGCCGATCGCCCTTCTCCCTCCACCGATCGCCCTCCTCGGCCGGTGTGCAACGGGCTGGTTAGAATGAGTTGAAGACCAATCTACTGTGAGGGCGCGGCCGCGGACCCTGCAAGAATACCGCCGTCAATATTGATTTCCGCTCCAGTAATGTAGCTGGACTCATCAGCGGCGAGCATGACAGCTACCGCAGCTACTTCCTCGGGCATTCCGAACCGTCTCAGTGGCGTATCCTGCACGAACATTGCCATGTTCGACTCTCGATCCGGGCCACTGCCAAGCATTGGTTCCCACATGGGGGTGAGTATTGCCGCTGGGTGAATGGAATTACAACGCACTTTCATGCCTTGCTGAGCGCAATACAGTGCAACACTCTTAGTGTGATTGCGAACAGCAGCCTTACTTGATGCATAAGCAGCTGCCGTCGGTATGCCTACGATACCTGAACGTGAGGAGATGTTAATTATTGACCCGGTGCCAGACCCGCGCATCGCGCGGATGGCGTACTTGCAACCAAGAAACACTCCATCAAGGTTTGTCTCATGAACTGAGCGCCAAGCTTCAAGCGAGGCGTTCTCAGGGTCATGAGGCACATCATCTCCTTCAAAACCCGTGATGCCAGCATTGTTGACTAGGATGTCAAGCTTCCCGTGCTTTTGGATAATAGCTTCAGTCGTTTCGCGCCATTCTATTTCGCTGCGAACGTCGAGCGGGACAAATGAAGCGGAATGACCAAGAGACTGGGCAACAGCATACCCATTGCCTTGGTCGATGTCCGAGACGTACACAAATGCACCTTCGGCAGCGAAAGCCCTAGCGATAGCTTCGCCAATTCCGCGCGCAGCGCCAGTAACCAGAGCAACTTTGCCTTCCAGACGCATTCAATGTGTCTCCTTTATGTCTAACGTTCCCAATCACCCGCCGCAGACAACCTCGAACACTTACAGACAGACTTTCGGCGGTCGGGTGCATTGGGGTTGTTATGCCGTGCTGCTACAACTGCTCCAACAATCTGTCGTATTCTGCGTGAGAACCTACCCAAAACCAAATCACTGTATCTCCATCTAATTGCCCAACCGCTCGATAACTTTTGCTAATACGGGCAGAGTAGATCGGCAACACCGGATGAACCTTCTTGAAGCGTAGACTTGGATAGCTTGAGTCTTCCTTAAACTGACGATACGCTGCACGGGCTTGCTCTTGAACCTGTCTAGGTAAATTAGCGAATAGTTTACGAAACTCGGTAGTAGTGCGCGATTTCACAGTGTCTCTGGGTCAAGTTCTTGGGTTTGACCTGCATGATATTCAGCTATTGCAGAAGCAGCCAGTTTTGCAAGAATATTCGGTGAGCGAGAGAATGATTCATCCCAACGCCGATCGTCCTCTATCTCTTCCAAAATCATTGCAGCGATCGCATCCTGTTCGCTTTCAGGTAAGGCTTGTAACCTGGCGATTGCTCGTTCAAGCAACTCAGTCATCGCTACTCCACTCAGCACTTCATACTTACCCTATCTATTATCGCTGCTCTCAGGTAGAGTGAGCATAGCCCGAACACGCTCTTGAAATGCGGGCAAACCGCCCTGATTTTGCCAGTGTTGCTGAAAAGTGGGCATTGTTTCCAGAAACATCACGTCGCCACCCTGAAGCCTAACTGGGTAACCAAATACTTCATCCGCTTTTGCAGAATTAGGGAGATTATTCCAATCAATTACCCAAAGCACTTCAACGATTCGATAGATATTGAAATCACCTTGCCACTTTTCACGTTCTGGCTTGTAATCAAGTACTTCTACAAGGTGCGTAACATAGCCACCTTGCCGAAGTAATATTAGATCTCCTCGCTGTGGTTTGCTGGCATTACCTTCGTCATCTTTCCAAGCCAACTTAAAGAGGCTTCCAGGCTTAAAAACTTGGTAAGCCCAAGACTCCTGACCCATTGGTTTGATATTCTTCGTCCACTTCAGGTTTTGTAAGTTCATGTATTGACTTCAACTTGAACACTAACAAGTTAACTTTCGGTTACGTCCTAACCAAGGACTAAGCGGCATAACGATTTATTAGACAGAGTCACTCTGTATAATTACCTGATACGAGCAGTTAGACAGATTGTGCCCTGTACAATCACCCGATTTGGGTAAATCAACAGTAGATGATCTGCATAATAGCGCTGCTGGAGCAAGTTATGCAGCAAAGTTCCTTATATCTTCTACTTTATTCTCAGTAGATTTGCATACTATAAATTTATTGTTTCTGTTACGTTCATGCTAAGGCTAAGATCATGTAACCTTCTCGTCCCCGAAAACTACTCGATCAAGTGCGCGATGTGCCAAGGCTAAAACACTACTCCTACCGGACTGAGCAAGGTGTAGTGCATCTCTAAACCTGGACACCTAAAAAGTCAGCGTAGTAAAAACTGCTACATGGATGGTAAAAACTCGGCATATCATCGTCATAGGGTACTCCTGGCTCAGTTGCTTTACCAATTCCCGTTTTTATCCCCGTTCAACAGGTGTGATGCCTTTTTGGCAATTTCTAACTACATGGTTAATTGTCCGGCCATCCGCTCCAACTCAGCAATGCGTCCTTCTTTTTGGCTGGTTTGCTCTCCACTTTCAACGCTTGATATGCTCATTCGAGAAATTCTCGCTTCCATATTGTCAACACCGAGTTGTGGATTTTGCAAGCCCGACAAGCATCGGCTGGACTCTTTTCTCCCCGCAACACTTCGAGCACCACTTTTGCGTTGAATTGGGCAGTGTATTTGCGTTGTTTTGCTGCTATTATCTTGCTCCCTGGCTTCGACTCAGTTTACTCTCTCCTACTTGTCCAGTTTTTGGGATGCACTACACAAGGTAGTTTATTCTCTAGCCTTATTAGTTTCTTATTTTTCTCTCCTATTGTTGAACCTGTGAAGGGGAAGACAACCATAACCCTTTCCTCAAATCATGCTAAATTCTAATTTTTTTGGAGAAACCCATGAGTAACTACATGATTCCTGCCGATATCAATAATCTCAGCTTTGATAGCTTTGGTCGCAATCCTGGTCGTGATGTAGTGTGTTTGGCCCCAATCCGCACTGTTATTCGTCGCGAAGAAGAGATTACCCTAGTCCGCAAAGTCCGCAAGGTGGAGGAGGTAGACGCAGGGTTATCTTGCCCTGTGAACAGTGAAACGATGTCTTCCAACCCATTCGCTCAGTAGATAGGTCAGATTTCAGTATTGCTGAGTTGTCTAATTCAGTGGCTGCATACACGTCTCTGATATGAAGGGATTAGATGCTCAGCAATGCTGTTACCGGTGCACTTGTTTAGTTCTGCGCTATGGTTCTTGTAAAGATCACGGATAACGCAGTACATTGTTGAACTAACGTCCCTACCTATTCTGGGTAGGGATTCTATTTTGAGTAATTTCGTTGTCAATTCACTACTGGTAGCTAATTGTCGGTTATTTAACTTGGGTGTGAGGAACACAATGAAGCGAACGAAGCGATCGATTTCTTTAAAGACTATTGGGCTCAAGATGTTGAGTGTTGCAGCTATTTCATTAAGTGGCATTGTAGAAGGATTTGGAACACCCGCTGTGGCTCAAACCACTTGGTATAACTGCTTAACTCGTGAAGTGTTTACCCCAGAAAAGCAAGTCTGGTGCGATCGCTGGCAGACTCTTCAAAACGCCGACTATATCGTACCAACCTCTTTTACTGAAAACCCAGCCTATACCACTGTCACTCTAGAAAATGGACGATATGAACAATCAGATGGAGCAATGATTGTCATGTTGGCGAATGAACGCAATTGGCTAACCTTTGGTGATATCAACAATGACGGCAAAGAAGACGCGGCTGTGATTTTTGGAGTTGTTCCTGGTGGAACTGCTATAGTCACGTATTTAACCGTGCTTCTTGATATTGATGGAGTTGCTCAGGCCCTGACTCCAGTGGCGCTGGGTGAGCGAATTATGCTTAATGGCCCAATCACAATCGACAATGCCCGTGTGACGGTGCCTCTCCTAACCTCAACGGCTGTGATGAATCGCAGCTACGTTGTGGATGGCTCCAGCTTGCTAGAACTGACCCAATTACCTGCCCCCGAAGAAACGCTGGCTTTATGTGAAGGCGAGCGTCGCCATACAGCGCGGGTTTACTCGGCAAATGGACAACTGAAAATGCGGGTGTTCGATCGCCAAGATGGAGTTGTCTGGATGGATTCCGTTGCCATCCGTGACACTAATTCTGAAGTAACTACCTATTTCAATCAGTTTGGGGAGGTCACCGTACGAGTGTCGGTGAACCGCAATTCTCCTGGGGATTGCTCAATTCAAGTTGGCGACCAACCTCTGGAACCAGGAACGATTGTCGAAGGAAATGCCGCAAACTCCGAAGACCCCAATTCAGGTGAACCAAGTTTGACCGATGTGCCCAGTCCTGTGGGAGGAACTGTCAAACAATTAACCATCCCGGGTCCCGAAACCTCGGTATTGGTGACGTGCGATCGAGAGGGATTTGAACCGTTCTTTTTCACTGACCAGGGGAATTGGGTTGGTTGCCGAATCAGTGAATAGCCAGAGCTATACTGCCTCTCCACGTTTTCTGGCTTGGTTCTTATCAATTCCTTATCTTTGTTCACTATGCTGAACTCAATCCTGTTTAGGTCAATGGTTTGCAAGCAAGACAGAATCCGGTTTTGCACCAAGCAAACTGAAAAGGGAGTTCCTGAAATAGTTCAGATGCAATCAAGCAATGAGGTATCGCGATCGATCGCCATCTTTCTTACCGGTCTGATAGGCAAGTTGTGTTTTCCCTGGCACAAAGCTAAACAGTGAAACCGAGGCATTTGCGGATGATTCGGCAACAACGCAGATCTTGCGCAAATGCTTCAATTTCTAAAACACTACTAATCATGGCATGAGGAGTCTATCCCTATGGGATTGTTCTTTGATCTGTTGAGTGCAATCAATAATCCGTCACAACAGGCAACAGTCTCTCAACTGGAGACGATCACTAACTCGATTGATCGAGTGACCACGGCTCAGGGATTTGATGCATCTAAAACACAATCGCTGTTGTCTGCATTGGGAAATGCAATGCGTCCGGCTTTGGCCCAACAACAAGACAAATTAGGCAATCGCCAATTAGAAGACCTGCTGGCCCGTGCCGGCACTAACACTAATGCCACAGCCTTTCAAGCTATCTTCCCCCCTCAACTTCAGCAGCAAATTGCTCAAGGCGTTTCTCAGAGAACAGGTGTCAGTCCTAATATTCTTCAGGGAATCTTGCCAACCCTGATTCCATCGGTTTTAGGACTATTAAATATGGGCGCCAATAAGCCTGGTTCGATAGGTGGTAATCCCCTACTCAGCAGCTTTTTGGCTGGCGATCGGCGTGGCAATACCGATCTAGGCGATGTGTTTAAGTTTGCCCATCGTTTTCTGAATGGATCTCCTGCACGCTAGGCTAGTTGCTCAAACTACTAGATTAGTCATAGCAATCTGCCTGTTTTAGGTAACAAAGCTCGAAGACCCTCACCTCAACCCCTTTGCCAGAGCAGGCGAGGGGCTTTCATTTCAGGTTGAGGTTGAAGTCCCTTCGTCTGAATTTTTCACAAGCGACCAGCAAAAATTGGTATAGCTAGCTGTACGACATTAAAATTCGTCTAGTGTTAGTTTTCGATCGGTTTTTGGGCATGAAAGAGATACAGCAGGTGCATTGTAGGTTCACTCATCTCCTGTCTCTATCTTGGGATCTTTCATGTTTTTCACCATGTCCTATCGTCTTAAACTGCTGTTTATCATTTGGCTGACCTGTTTCAGCATCGCTCCAAATGCGATCGCAAAAGCAGAGACGACGGATCAAGTGGCTGAACCTCCTGTGTCCCAAACGTCTGCCCGAATGGAATGGATTTGGTGGGGGGCGATCGCCCTTGTTCCCGTCACTGTCGTGGCTGGTATCTTCTACAGCCTACATCCCCGTCAGTCAGTACAGCAACCAACCTCCCCCATTTCTGATCCAGTACCACCGCACCCCCAATCCGATTCAATTGTGCTTTCATCCACTACTCGCCTAACCAAAGTTGATAGTGTAGAAGCACTAATCCAGGATTTGGGCAGTACCGATCCCCAAAAACGGCGATCGGCAATCTGGGAATTAGGACAGTGCGGCGATTCACGAGCCATTCAACCCCTTGTCGATTTACTGATCGATGCTGACTCAAAACAGCGGGCTTTGATCCTAGCAGCAGTTTCAGAAATTGGTACTCGCACTCTCAAACCCATGCAGCGAGCCTTGATGATATCGCTGCAAGATGATAGTTCGGAAGTTCGCAAAAATGCCATTCGCGATGTCTCTCGCAACTTCGAGTGGATGGCACAGGTGAGTCAAGCGTTGCAGTACGCTACTAGCGATCCAGATACCGAAGTTCGGGAAACCGCTGAATGGGCCTTGGGACAATTAAACCGAGTGCGGCTGCCTACCTCCGAGAGAACTTTAGACACGCCATCAGCGCCAGTTTGGGAATCTGGGCAAAAGACGGGCGATGGATAATGCAGCCCTGGAAGGACGGAATCGCCAGATTCGATCACAGCTAGGGCAACGACTTATTGTTTCTTCTTCTCTTCATCGTCATCTTTGTTGATTCCAATCTATTCATGCTTCTTGCTCTAACTCATTCAATTGGTCCTCAATAGTTTGTAGCAGTTGATTTAAGCTGGGTAACGCTTCAAACCGAGCCGCCGCCAACCCTGGTTCAGTATAGGCTCGATCGCGAATTTCGTTGAGTTTGGTTTGCAGTTGTTTAGCAATACTAAGCGCATCACGCTTTAGGCTCGCAAGCTGCTGTTTTTGGTGAAATCGCAAGGCTGCTCCTCGCAATACTTGTAGCGTTGCCTCTTCGCCATATTGACCTGCCATAAACCGAAACCGCAACAAGACCCGGCTGCGATCGTATATCCGCTCAATTTCTATCTGTTGCGGTGGGGGAGCAAGAGACGCTTGGGCGAACGCTTTTAATTCTTGCAAAAGTTGATGAAAGACGGGTAACGGTAGCGATTCCAGCACAGATTGCAAAATTCCGTCCTGACTCCACAGCACTCGCCCGTATTGAAGATGACACTCAAAATATAGTCGTCCAATGCCAGCTATCAGCAGTCTAGCCAGCAGTTCTTGCAGCATCATGGGGGGTGGCAGCGTCATCAGGACCTCTACCGGATCGGTGAGATGCCGCGCCTGAATCAACAACGATGGTATGGACGCAATCAACGGTGGCAAACCTGGCATGGGAGAAGTGGAACTATTTTCAGAGCTATCTAAAACAAGAGTTGGGCAGGTATCTGGCTGCAACGGCTTCCGGTGGGACGGGGCAGGATGACGGTGGGACCGATCGCTGTCTCTTTCTAAAGGTGTCGCGTCGGCAGACTGATGAATAGAAGGCGTGGGTGACGATCGATCGCCTGTGTAGTTGAGGTAAGCTGTCAATGCAACTTGCAAAGCATCATAGGAAATCGCATGGGGAACTAGCGAATAGTTGAGGTAAGAAACAATACGACGAACATACTCTAATGCTGTTGTGTCGTTGAGTGTCACCATTCCCAAGTGCAAGCGATTGCCATCTAGAAACAGCGGTAGAACCTGATAATAAAGACACGCTTCAAGGGGTAACACACCGCTAATCAGTACAAACATCTGATCAACATTCAAACGCTCTTCCCAACCTGCCTGAAAGTGAACAAGAATGCGTTGCTGGATAGCGCTAGGAAGATTGAACTGGCTAAACTTGCCCGGAGACACCATAGAGAACCGATAGGGAGGAAACAATAAAAGCTGAGAAATCGAATAAGCGTCAGAAACTAGACTAGGCGGTTCAACCGCAGAGAGCGCTACCTCGATCGAGCGTTCCTGTTTCAAGGATTCCCAGTCCTCCCCGATTCGATTGCATGGACGAGGCAGTAACTTATTCCTTGGCTCCTTCCTTTTCCTTGACTCCTAGTTCAAGCAGCAATCTACCCAATATTAGCCACAACAAAAAATAGGTAGCCTTGATGAGCAGGCCACCCATGCCATTAACGGAGAACTATTAAAGCAATAGAACTAAAGCAATAGAACTAAAGCAATTAGAACGCAAAGGAACACTATTTAAGCAAACAAATGTAGTTCTTTCTCAAGCTCATGCAGTAGCGTGCTATCGCCCTTCGCTTTGGCAACTTCGATGCGGTGATGTAAGCGCTGGCGAATCGTTTCTAAATGAACTCTAGCTACTTCGTTCGTTTGACGTTGGCGAAGCTGAGTTTTCAAAGGTAGTGGAATGGCAACGGCTCGATCGGTAGCAGCCATTTCTGGATGAACGGTAGCAGAAACCGGATAAACTCGACCTGCTTTTGTGGTCTGATAGGTCGCACCCCGATATTTTAGATTTGCTGTAGGTTGAGGAACAGGAATATGACGTGGATAGGCAACGGTATAGTGTTGACCGCGATACTGTGCTGAAACGCCGCTGTCGATCAGATCTACAGGAGTAGGTTGATGTTGATAATGTGCACCGCGATAGGAGAGTCTCATGCTATGTGGCTCCTGAATGCATCGTATGTGAAAATAAGAGACTGAGTTGCAGTAGAAAGGTTCGTTTCTCGAAACAAACTTTTGCCTTCATCTCTAGCTAACTTAACCTTCCAGTGAAGGCTTGAGCAGACGCCACGAAAGCGATAAACGAACTAACCTTTTCTTTCTGTATCTTATTTTACTGTTTTTTAAATTGGTTGGCAAATTTAGCAAATTTAATAAATCTAACCGAAGCAATTGTCCTTAGCCGTTCCGCTTCAGCAGTTCCACACCGTCGCGTCCATCCACATTTTGCAAGTACACCTTCACCTGTTCCTCTTTGGCAGTGGGTAATTCCTTACCGGTAAAGTCTGGATGAATGGGAACCTCGCGATGTCCTCGATCGACCAATACCGCCAACCAAATTGCTTCGGGTCTACCGTATTCATTGACGGCATTGAGGGCGGCGCGAATGGTGCGTCCTTTGAAAATGACATCATCGACCAACACGATCGTTTTGCCAGAGAGATCGAAGGGAATATCAGTTTTTTCGGGAGTACGCAGATTAATGCGATCGAGATCATCACGATAGAAGGTAATATCGAGCGACCCAACCGGCACTCGCGCTCGTTCCAAGGTTTCAATTTGTTTAGCCAGCAGAGCAGCCAGCGGCACGCCTCTTGTATAAATACCCAATAGCGCTAGCCGAGATAAGTCGCCCGCCCGCTCAATAATTTGTGAAGCTAACCGAGTCACTGTGCGGCGTAATTCTTCCGCTGAGAGGATTTCAACGACTTGGGACGGCATGGCGGTTACGAAGGTCTACTCTACATCACTGGCTTACCCCGTATTATCTCCTAGCTTAGAAGAGCAGCCGCAATTTCCCAGAATCTCTTTAAGTCGGCATGGCTTCAATGAGAATTTAAGGACTTCTCTGCGGAAGTGGGAGAAACTGGAGAGATGACAGATTCACTCGTATATCGGCAAGCCATTGGATACCAATTGACGCCAGGTTATGCAAGGACTCACAGAACAAGAGGCGGCTACTCGTCGAGCCGCAGGCCAGGGCAACAATGTCACACTTCAAACCAGTCGCTCTTACTGGCACATCCTTGAAGAAAATTTATTTACCTTTATCAACGGAATCTTTTTCACCATTAGTCTGGTGATGTTTCTGCTCAATCGCGCAGGCGACGCCATTTTGGTCGTTATCGTAATTTTTGGTGGCGTCCTCGTGAATATCTACCAAGAGATTTGGGCGAAACGACAACTCGATCGCATTGCGTTGCTGAGTCGTCCTCAAGCCACAGTGATTCGGAATGGCTGTGAACAGGAATTAGATCCATCCCAAATTGTGATCGGTGATACGTTGATGGTGCGACCTGGCGATCAAATCGTGGTGGATGGTGAAATCGTTGGCAATGGACGCATTGAAGTCGATGAATCACTACTGACCGGCGAATCGGATCTGATTCCTAAGCAAGCAGGCGCTGCTGTCTATTCGGGTAGTTTTTGTGTCAGCGGTACGGCTTGCTATGAAGCTCAAAAGGTTGGTACAGAAACCGTAGCCTATAAATTGATGGTAGGGGCGCGGATGTTTCGGCGCGTGTTAACTCCCCTGCAAGTGGAAATTAATGTGGTGATTCGGGTCTTCATGTTGATTGCCTGTTTTCTGTGGCTATTGGTGGCTATCAGTTTCGTCAGCAAAGATTACTCGGTCAATGATATTGCGCAACGAGCGGCAGTGATTGCTGGGCTAGTGCCGGCCGGATTGTTAATTGCGATTACGCTGGCCTATGGATTGGGAGCGGTGCGCATGCTGGGGCAGGATGTGTTAATTCAACAGTCTAATGCGGTGGAATCGCTGAGCAATGTGGACACGCTGTGTTTAGATAAAACGGGAACGCTGACCACCAATCAGTTAACGCTGGAGGAAATTTACCCGATCGTCCACAGCAAGGACACCATTTGCCAACTATTGGGGGATTATGCCGCCACCACTACCGCTGGTAATCGCACCATTACGGCGATTGCCAATGTTATTCCGGGCATTGTGCGACAGCTTAAAGCAGAAATTCCATTTTCGTCATCCCGCAAATGGAGCGCGATCGCCTTTGACGAAGCAGAGCGATCGGGCGTTTATGTGCTAGGTGCCCCTGAGGTTTTAGCCCCCACCATGATAATAGAGGCAGAAGTGAAGTCGTATCTGCACGCCAAGGCTGAACAAGGATTACGGGTGGTATTGTTTGCCTACCGTCCCGATGTAGCTGGTGCAGTCCTTGATCCCGATAATCCGCAATTACCGTCTTTTCTAACGCCCCTAGCAGTGCTATGTTTTGCCGATCAATTACGCCCAGAAGCCTACGAAACCCTGCAAGGCTTCACTAATGCAGCGATCGAGATCAAAATTATTTCTGGTGATCACCCACAGACGGTTGCCGCCTTGGCCAAGCAAGCTGGACTGAAGCACATTCAACTCGTGTCTGGTCCGGAACTGGCAGAAATGGACGCAGCAAAATTTGCTGAAGTAGCTCAATCGTGTACTATCTTTGGTCGCGTCAGTCCCGAACAAAAGGCGTCGCTCATTTCAGCGTTGCGGCAGGCGGGTCGCTATGTGGCAATGATTGGTGATGGCGTCAATGATATTTTGTCGTTGAAGCAGGCGAACTTGGCGATCGCCATGGAAAGCGGCAGCAAGGCTACCCGTAGCGTGGCCGATATTGTGCTGCTGAATGATTCGTTTAGAGCCTTACCTCATACCTTTTTGGAAGGACAACGAATTCGCAACGGCATTCAAGATGTGCTGAAGCTATTTTTGATCCGCACCTTCTGCATCACATTACTGATTTTTGCCACGGCAATCGTCACCAACAGCTTTCCGCTACAAAATAAGCAAAGTGCGATCGTGTCTTTAATCGGTGTTGGGTTTCCCACTATGTTCATTCCCGTCTGGGCTAAACCGGGGTTGCTGCCTCGGCGCAGTATGGTGCGATCGATGCTGCATTTTGTTGTGCCAGCAACGCTCACCCTCACCTTGGTTTCGCTTGTAATCTATCTGTTCTACTTAGTGGTCGCCGTGCTTGATTTGCCCCCAATATCGGGCGTGGCACAGGTAAATCATGCCATTCCCCGCAGCGCCCTAGTCACGATTTTGGTAATGGGTGAACTCTTGCTGATTCCATTCCTCAAACCCCCCACTACAGCTTGGGTGGGCGGCGAACCTCTCAGCGGCGATTGGCGCTATTCGATCGTTGCACTGCTTTTATTTGGTGGGTATTTACTGATATTAGCCATTCCACCCCTGCGCCAGTTTTTTGAACTGTATCCTCTCAGCAAGGTCAGCTACTTGTTTATTGGACTAGTGGCCCTGGAGTGGTGCTTCATTTTGCGGGCGGTGTGGCGCAGCCGCTTTCTTGATCGCGTTTTAGGTATTGATTTGAGTTAACTCATCAGTCTCAAAAACCAAGTTATCGTTTGGGAGAGTTGCGATCGGATGCAGCAACCTGAACAGACGGAGTTGATGTCCAAGTAGGAACCATTCGTCGATAGAATTGTTTTGCCAGGCGGATAAAACGGCGGACACTACGTCGAAAAAGTTGTTCTGTGTAATTCCATTTTGTATTTGTCCAACCAGCCCAGGCAGTCATTTGCAGATAGTGCAAGAACACCCCTCTGTGCGGATGGGTACAACCGGGCATCCAAGGTTTAGGACGGCTGGTGAAATGGATGACATAGGGATGATGGAGAACATTCTCAAACATCTCCTGGTGATAGGGGCTTTCACGCCAGGATGAAAAGCTGTGAACTACATGAACTTGATTCCAACGTGGCTCTAGTTCTCCCCAATCATTCGCCAAGATGATTGAGAGCCCATCTTGATCGGGAAAAAGCAATTCTGAATGTTGGCTCATAAAATTCATGATGCGATCGGCCAGTTTCTCCGATCGCCACTTATTCAGATTCATCACGAGCACTCCTGAATTGAGATATCTGTGCTCAGATGTGATTCCCCAGGTGTTTAAATCAAAGGATTTAAGGTGATGGGCTTGATTAACAAAGCGATGAACAGGATCTTGTACCGCGAGCAACGCCTGATTGTCGATTTCAAGGTTCCAAAGGGTTTCTAGATTCCCAGTTACTACGATATCTGTGTCGAGATAAATCACCTTTTCTACTTCATCAGGAACGATATCGGGAAGCAGTAACCGGAGATAAGCAGACTTGGGATAAGGACTGGCCGAGCGATCGCAAATTTGCTTAATTTGCTTTATGGGCGGCTGTATCCATTCAATAGTAACTCGGTCGGCATCCAGCGAAGCCGCTAGTTTGCGTTTGTTAGCGTTGCGGATACCGTCATCCAACACAAACAACTTGAGATAGCAATCGTGGCTAAGATTGGCAAGAGCCGAGTACACCGTGACTCCGAGAGGCATTGCATAGAAGTCATCAGCGGCACAAGCAAGACAAATTGTTTTTGCTGGTGTACTCATGGGTTCTCCTCATGATTAAACCGTATAGATAGCGCTTGAACGACTCACCCCTTGTTCTCTCTGTCGGAGGGAAAACATAGTCAGGCAATCAGGAGCAGCAATCAGCCAAATCAGCGCGAGTAGAACTATGACATGCGAAGCCAGAGCCGGTGCAATAATAACTTGATAACAGGATGGCATGATGAATTGGCTCAGGATTAATTAGGTAAATCAGATGCACCACACGGGATGAATCAAATAATGATTAACCCATTCCAGGCTAGGAATCAGGGAGGAATTAAGTGACTAAAATTCTTGATGATTGGCATTGCATACACAGTGAAGGCGAACGTTAGATGAAATTTGGTTCGCCGCCTCGATCGACTTGTAAGAACCAGGGAAAGCGCAGAAATGAAACCTGGTTTACACATAATTACACGGCCCCGCACTCCATCATCAAACACAACTTCAAGGTTTACATCGAGTTTGACTGTACTATCCCATCCAGTCTTGTCTCAATTGAACAACTTGGCTCAGGTCAGGTTATCACCTGAAGAGAACTGAAACGCGCAATCCCCTCGCAACTTGTTCAAAAATTTACACAACTTGATGCTGTATGAGAAAGCGAAATAGAACGGTTTACCCAAACGAACTGAAACCAGTACGTCCATCCGCCTAAACAAGTTCGGTTCCACCCACTTCGATCGGGTTCAGACAATTGTTACAGTATGTTCATACAAGTCAACCGTTACCTGAGTGGCTGATATGAACGAGACCCCTAAGCGCATTTCAGATTATTTTGATGGTGGTAGCTCGAATAACGTGTTGTGGCAGTACGTTCAGTCAATGAATCCAGAGACGATCGCTCGGCTGTCAAAGCCAGATTCGGCGGAAGTATTGCAGGTCATGGAACGGAATATTATTGGATTGCTAGGCGGTTTGCCGGCTGAGCATTTTGACGTGACGGTGACAACTAGCCGTGAGCATTTGGGACGACTGTTAGCGTCTGCTATGATGAGCGGTTACTTTCTTCGCAATGCTGAGCAACGGCTTAACTTTGAACGATCGCTTCAATCGGCGGATCTCGGTGCTTCGGATGAAGGCTAGGTATTTGTCACAATCGCCGCACGTGCTTCCTAAAAGATTTTCTTAGAGTTACTCCAACTGAACCTACGCTTAAATTCACGATCAATCGATCCCTCGATTTCTCTCACGTCGGAGAACTGGAGGGATTTGGTTTATGGTGGGAGAGGGTCTTGATGATGAATCCTGTCTCCTCGCTCGATTATGCCACCGCCTTCCTGCCTGCCCCCCGTTCTCACTCCTTCTAGCCTAGACTTTCTCCGCTGTTCTCTGCTGGACTGGTATACCATATCCGGTCGCGATCTGCCTTGGCGACACACCCGCGATCCCTATGCTATCTGGATTTCGGAAATCATGCTCCAGCAGACTCAGGTAAAAACGGTAATTCCCTACTACGATCGCTGGTTGAGGCAGTTTCCCACGATCGAGGCTTTGGCAGCCGCTGATCAGCAGCAGGTGTTGAAGGCATGGCAAGGCCTAGGCTATTACGCTCGCGCCCGTCATTTGCACCAAGCCGCCCAACTGATTGTGCAAACCCACGGCGGGCAGTTTCCCGATACGCTGGAAGCTGTGCTGAAGCTACCGGGCATTGGCCGCACCACCGCTGGCGGAATTTTAAGTGCGGCTTATAACCAACCCGTACCCATTTTGGATGGTAATGTAAAACGGGTGTTGTCTAGGGTAATGGCATTGCCGGTTCCCCCAAGTAAGGCGATGAAGCACCTGTGGCAAGCGTCATCAGAATTGCTCGATCGCCAACATCCACGCGATTTTAACCAAGCGCTGATGGATTTGGGAGCCACCCTCTGCACCCCCAGCAATCCGGCGTGTTTGCTGTGCCCTTGGAGAACTGCCTGTCGTGCGTTTGATTTAAACATGCAAAACGATCTACCCGTGTCCGAACGTCGTGCACCGCTGCCCCATAAACAAATTGGAGTTGCTGTGATTTGGAATCAGCAAGGGCAAATTTTGATCGATCGCCGTCGCCCTGATGGGTTGCTAGGCGGGCTGTGGGAGTTTCCGGGCGGCAAAATTGAACCGAACGAAACGGTCGAAGCCTGTATTCGCCGCGAAATTCAGGAAGAACTGGGTATTGAAGTAGAGGTGGGCGATCGATTGATCACCATTGATCACACCTATTCTCACTTTCATGTAACATTAAACGTTCATCACTGTCGCCATGTTCAGGGTGAACCGCAGCCGATCGAATGTGCCGAGGTGCGGTGGGTGACAGTGGACGAACTCGATCAATTTCCGTTTCCAAAGGCGAATGTCCAAATCATCACGGCTCTACAAACCGCAAACTGCCCCCACTAATTGGTGCTATCCTTATCCAGTCCTACAATCGGGCGTGCTCATCAAACGCTACAAGCGCTTCTTTGCCGACATATCGCTAGATTCGGGCGAGGTAATCACAGCACACTGTCCTAACACAGGCCCAATGACTGGCGTGTGCCTTCCCGGCAATCGGGTGTGGGTGTCTCGAAGCAACAGCAAAACCCGCAAATTGCCCTACACATGGGAAGCGATCGAGGTACAGAGTGGGTCGGAGCTAACTTGGGTGGGTGTGAATACGGCTCTGCCCAATCGGGTAATTAAGGCGGCCTTGGAGGCGCACTTGTTCCCGTCACTCGAACCTTATACGCAGGTGATGGCTGAAGTGGTCTATGGCAAAGACAACAAAAGCCGGATTGATTTTTTGTTAACCGAAAGCAATTCTGATACACCACGCATTTATGTAGAAGTGAAGAACACAACCTGGGCGCAAGGCCCGATCGCTCTTTTTCCCGACACTGTCACTACACGTGGACAAAAGCACCTGCAAGAATTGACTGACCTACTCCCCCATCACAGAGCCGTGATGTTGTATTTCATTAACCGGGGTGACTGTACGCAGTTTGCTCCGGGGGACAGCGCCGATCCGGTATACGGGCAATTGCTGCGATCGGCGATCGATCGGGGTTTGGAGATACTTCCCTGTCGATTTCAAATGACTTCAACCGGAACCTACTACCAAGGCTTGGCAGAGTTGGTAGTCTAGAGAGAGGATCAGAGAGGAGAACGAACGATGGACTCGACCCAAATTGATTGCAAAACTGCCTGCGTCAACGGCTGCGTGTTGGGTGATCAATGTCCCAACAAGGAATACCAAGCGCAAGCGTCTCAATTTATTCAAGAAACCTCGCTCGATGACATGTTAGCAATCGCAGAAGAAGCCGTTCGTAAAAAAATGTCGGCTCCCCCGAAATGGGTGTTTCCAGATGAGGGTGTGAATCCAAATTCATAGATTCAACCTAGAGATTGTCTAGAATCTAGCTATCGCTTGCGCTTGGTGTCTGGCTGCACGCGATAGTTGATAGTATCTTCCTGATCCTCGGCACCAATGAGGGTGGCAAGGAGACGAGTATCGGTGAAGGGTTCTAGCAATAACTTCTTTAGCATCACCGTTAGCGGTAAGGCCAAAAAAGCGCCGATCGGTCCAAGCACCCATGTCCAGAAGATCACCGCCAGAAATGTCACCAGGGTGGAGAGATCTAATCCTTTCCCCAAATAACGTGGCGCAATGACCATATCAAAGAAATTGTTGATCAGAGCATAGCCCACAAACACGATCAGCGCTTTACCAATCCCAAATTCTAGAAGCGCCATAATCATCGGAGGAATTAGAGCAATAATGTAGCCAACATTGGGAATATAGTTGAACAAAAATGAGAGGACACCCCAAAGAATCGCAAAATCAACGCCAATAGCCCACAATAGCAACGTTTGTCCAATCGCTGTCAATGCTCCTAATCCTGTTTTAATGAATAAATAAACGCTAATGCTACGACTAAATCCTTGAATGCGATTCAGCATAGGACTAGACTGTCCCAGGCTACGATTGAGCTTTCTCGAGAAACTTGCTGATCCTACCAGCATATAAATAAAAATGAAAAGAGTAAGACCTGCATTCGACAGGGTATTCAGTAATCCTCGAATAAACGAAATAATTAGTTGAATAATGCGGCCTGGATCAATTAAATCTAGCTCGATGATATCTGAAGCTTCCAATCCTCGATCGCTTAACCAGTCTACCAATGCCGCAAGCTGAACCTCTAAACGCGATCGATAGGTAGGCAAAGCATCAGTTAGCTGCACAACGGAAATACCCAGAAACCCAATCAGCAACAGCCCGATCGCCACCACACCCAACACTACCAATACATAGGATAACCAGTTAGGCACACGCCGCCGCCGCAACCACTCCACCAACGGAGCCGTCACCAGCACAATAAACAATGACAGCAGAATTGGTCCTAATAGCCCAGCCGCTGCTTTCAGCCCAGCAATGATAATCACAAGGCTAGATAGGCTAACTAGTAAGCGGGTGATGGAGGCAGGACGTTGCATAGATCACAGAGGAAGGATATCAACCAATGTCGTAGATGTAGAGCGATCGTTTGATTGCCCGTACAAGCAATCTAGAGGAATTATAGGTCTGCTTCCTCTGTTTCGTTGAATTTCTCGTCCAGTCTCTTATCAAGTCATCGATTGATCTTGGCCGCCGAAGCAGATGGCAAAGCGGGCTGTTTAAGATACTGGGGGGTTGGTAGCGTCATGCCATAGTGTAACGACAGCATTCGCAGCAATACGATTGTTGTAAAAGCGACATAGAAGGCAACGGCTGGGCTGACGTTAAACAGCAGGCTAATCAGAAACACCCAACAACCGACAAACGAACACGTGGCATACAATGCCGTCTTTGTGCGAAAAATCATCGGAATTTCTGCTAACAACACATCTCGCAACACGCCGCCAAATACTCCGGTAATTACGCCCAGCATCGATGCGACAAAATAGGGCATTTGATCACCCAGAGCATAGGAAACGCCTGATAGACTGAACAGCGCCAACCCCAGCGCATCCACAAAATCAAACAAGCGTTTCGTCAAAAGGCGTTTAATCAGGGGATGCGTAGGATTAGAAATCCACGGAATGTATACAAACAGAAGAGATAGCCCAAACACGATAATGGGATATTGCTGATACTGCACCCAAAACAACGGCCGACGATTGAGGAGCAAATCGCGTAATGTGCCCCCACCAAAGGCCGCAACAAATGCCACCGTATAAGTACCCACAAAATCCATTCGCTTTTGGCGTGCCGCCAACATGCCCGAAAAAGCGCTAACCATGACGGCAGCCACTTCTAGAAAATATTGTAGAAACGCTAGCCGTTGCAGTTGTTTAACGATCGTTGCATCTAAGGCAAAATCTAGTGTCATAGCACTCCTCAACAGTTCCTCAGCCGCTTTCTTGCACGCTATCACCTGGATTGGGCCGTGATCCACTCTAAAATGCGATTCCAGGCCCACCACGGATCGCAATCCGCCACTTGGCGTTGACAAGCCGTACTGCTGAGATAGCCCACATGTCCGCCATGTTGCGTTAGCACTAAGTTGATTGATTGATTCTGGGCTGCAATGGCTTCTAAATCCGACACGATCGACGGCTCAAATAATGGATCATCCGCTGCATAGAGAATGAGCGTGGGCTTGGACAGGTGTGGCAAGAGGGGCAGCGCACTGCTGGCATCATAGTATTCCTCTACAGAGGCAAATCCCAAGCGCCCAATTACTAATTCATGATCAAACGATCGAATACTGTGCACCCGTTCAATCGCCGTCCGATCGAATGCTTCGGGATGATACTGATAACTCTGCCACGCCAAAATTTTCAACTGTTTGGTAATTGCTTGCTCCACGTATTTTCCAATCTGATCTTTCTCCAGATATGGCAGCGATCGGTTCGAATCCAAGCTAGGACAAATGACGGCGCCACCGCCAATCTCCGTCGGATCGATGGCCAGTTCTGATCCCCATGCGGGCAGGGTTTGTGCCGCCTTCATGGCCCACAGCGCTAACTGTCCACCCAAGGAATAACCCGTAAACCAAAACGGAGCCGGACAGCCAATCGCCTTGGCTTCCGCCGCCAGATGCACAAAATCTTTGCCCTCGTACAGCCCGTCCGAGGTTAGAGTAGGCGATAGTTCCGCTGTTTTGCCATGTGCCCGCCAATCAAACAGCACCACCGCATAACCCTGAGCAACGGCCTTGCGTCCCAAAATGCTTAAAAACCATTGATTATCTAGATTGCCAGTGATCCCATAGGTGCCAACGATTGTGCCTTTGGGATGATCGGGAATGGCGATTTTGGCAAACAAGGGAACGCGATCGGCTCCTCGCAAAACCTTTTCGTTGTACTGAGGTTCAGGCTCAAGCGTTAAGACTTGCCAACGCTGACTTGTGCGCAAAGCAGCATATAGCGTCATCACCAATCCATTGCGCAATCCCCATGGCGGCTGATACAAAAATGTGTTCATGGTTTGCTGCTTCTGTGATTCCTCACCCTTCTGGCAATTTAGTGATCAGCGACCATCCTTCAGCCGTTCCTAAAACTTGCGTCGCAGGCAGATCGATCGTATTCAATACTGCATCGTCTACGAGGAAAAACGGCTGTTCTTGTTTGTTCCACCGTTCTTTCAATTGGTTGGTTGAAGCCGGAATTACCTGGCGATTGCTATAGAAATTGAGAGACGGACGATTGTGAGGATAGGACGTAAATACTTTTTGTTGAGTGGGTGTGTGTTGCTGCACGATCGCTGCTACGGGCTTAACTGGATAGGCTTCTGCCAGTTCCCACACCCAATGATTTGATCCCATCAACAATAACAGCGCCACATACATGCCCCAAATTAACACCGTCAAAAATTGCGGATTTTGCCGTGTTACTAAAACGGCTGCTACGGTCATCGTCATGGCCACAATGGCCATAATCAATTCCAGATCTGGCTCCAGGGGAGAACTAACCCAACCAAAATATATGACCCCGGCCCAACCACCCAACGCCAGGAGCGCAAACCATCCAAACCAAATTGATGAATACTCGGTTTGCTTGGGTTGAATGACCCCAGTATAGCGTCCCTTCTGCCAAAGGTCTGCGAGGGCGGCTCCGGCAATTAGGGCTAGGGCTGGATAAATTGGCAAAATGTACCACGGTAGTTTGGTGGCCATCGCGGAAACTACCACTAGATAAGCCACACTCCAAACAAGCGCCAGTTTCGCCCAACTTAAGTTGCGATTGACCCAGGCAAGCTTAAACCCAAGTGGCAAAAACAAGAGCCAAGGAGCGCTGTATTTTAGAATTTCCAAGAGATAATACCAAGGCGGCCCACCGTTTGCTTCCACATCTTGCCAAATGCGTTGCAGCGATTGATCCACCAAATTTGTGTTTAGAAAGGCTTGCCCGTATTCTTGCCACTGAGCGACATACCACAGCAGCACCGGCACGCTGCCCAAAACGATGCCCAACCACAAATGCGGCGATCGCAGCAGGCGCGGCGTATCCCAAACCGCAAACAGAAATACGATCGCCCCCAACAAGATGCCAACCATGACACCCTTCGTTAGGCAAATCAGCGCTAACCCAATGCCAACGCCCAGAGCATAGCGATAGTCCCGTCGTGTCCGTAGCAACCAGTTAATGAGTAGCAGAAAAAAACACAAAACGGCTCCGTCTAGCATAGCCAACCGTCCATGCCGCGCGATTGGCAACCACGTAAGATACACCAGGGCGGCAAATACAGCCGGAGGGCGTGGATAAAACACCTCGCGGGCCACACCATACATTAACGGTACAGAAGCTGCCGTCAGCAGTGCGCCCGGTAAGCGAGCCGTCCATTCGCTGACCCCTCCCATTGAGTACATCAGCGCCATCAAGCTATGGACTAATGAGGGCTTGTTGAAGTAGGGTTCGCCCCAAAGAGTGGGATGTAGCCAAGTGAGTGAATTGATTGGAGATTGCCAAATTTCTCGTGCTACCTGTGCCACGAGTCCTTCGTCCCAATCTCGCAGCGGCAGTTCACCTAAATTGACCACAAACAGAACGATCGCCGCCATCCATAACCCCAACGTAATCAGCGAGTCTGTTTGGCGATCGCCTCGCTGCAAACAGCGTTCTAAATCACCCACCTGAAATTTTTCGTTTTGCATTTCAGATTGAAAATCCCAACTTTTCTGACTTTAGACGGTAGACAAGCGATCGTCTACATTAGTTGAAACGATTTGCCTCGAAATTACAACGGGTCAGTCTCAGAGATTTGCAACTGAATGTAAATCAACACTAGGGTAATGGCTAGCAACACAGTGGTAATAGTGGCAGCATAGCCAAAATCGAACTGGGCAAAGGCTTGGTTATAGACGTAAAACACCAGCAAATTCGTAGAATTTAACGGCCCACCCCCTGTCATCACATACGGCTGTTCAAAGCTGCGTAGGGTAAAAATGACAGTAGTAATTGTTACAAAAATTAATGTCGGTCGTAGCCCGGGTAAGGTGATATGCCAAAAACTTTGCCAATCTCCGGCTCCATCCAGTTCAGCAGCTTCGTAGCGACTGATGGGAATGGTTTGCAGCCCGGTCAGAAACACCACCATGTTGAAGCCAAGTTGTTTCCAAATACTGAGCAAAATTAAGACAGGCATGGCCCAAGTGGTGCTGCTGAGCCAAGGAATAGGATCGAGTCCTGCCATACTTAACAAACCATTGACCGGCCCATCAGTTTGAAATAGCCAGCGAAAGCCCAGCCCCACAGCCACTAATGAGGTGATAGACGGAATAAAGTACGCTGTTCTCAGCCAGCCCCGCAGTGCCATCGATCGATTTAACAACACCGCTAACCCCAGCGGAATGACCAAACTAGGAATAACCGTCGCGATCGTAAAGTAGATTGTATTGCCCAACACTTGCCAAAAATCTGGATCAAGCGCCAGCCGCAGATAATTGCGTCCCCCGATCCAAACCGTACCAGCCCGTGTAAAGCTACCCGTTGTAAAACTGAGGTAGAACAAGTAGGCGATCGGGTATAAAACGAAAATTCCTAGTAACAGTAACGCCGGAGTTAATAACACCCAGGCTTCTACGGTTTCTTGCCGAGACTTGTCAACCAATTTGCTTGGCATAAGCAGCGAAGTAGAGACAAATATGTCTGAGAGACAAATAAATGTGATGATAGAAAACTAGTAATGTACCATTCCTCATAGGGTAGCCCCTCTGAGGATTTGATGGATTCATTTTCCACCTTCCTCTTGACGAAACCCAACAAAACCTAACCCAGTTCCACGTTCGACTGCCAGACTCTTTGCCATTCATGTTCCCTTCTAACCCGACTGCAACTTTGATCTCGCCAGATGTATCATTGCCGATGGCACAACTTGCCGCACCGCTCAAACTTGGCATTATGGCATCTGGCAGTGGCAGCAACTTTGAAGCAATTGCCCAAGCTATTGCCAATCATGACCTCCTGGCCCAGTTGCAAGTGATGGTATACAACAACCCCACTGCTAAGGCTGCCGAGCGCGCCGATCGATTGGGCATTCCCAAAGTGCTGTTGAATCACCGAGAGTTTTCAAGTCGTGAAGTCTTAGATGCTGCGATCGTGGACGTTATGCGCGATCACCAGGTGGATTGGATTATCATGGCTGGCTGGATGCGGGTTGTTACTAACGTATTAATCGAAGCCTTTCCCCGCCGCATTCTAAATATTCATCCCAGCCTGTTGCCTAGTTTTCCTGGTGCAAATGCGATCGAGCGAACCCTGGCGGCGGGCGTCAAAATTACTGGCTGCACCGTTCACATTGTTGAACTCGAAGTCGATAGTGGCCCCATTCTAATGCAGGCGGCTGTTCCTGTTCTGCCAGACGACACCCTGGAAACGCTGCACCAACGCATTCAATCACAAGAACACCGAATCTTTCCAAGAGCGATCGCCCTCGCCGCTGTGCAATTTGGGGATTAGAAATTGCTCGTTCTTCATTCTTTGTCCTTATCATTCGTCCTTTCGCCTTACCTCCTGCCCAGCCAGGTACGAATGCGAATGCGGCTAGAAATATAGAGCGGTAGCTGGTAATGCTCGGCGAGGAGCCACGACACCATCAGTAAATGAACGCCGATCGTACATCCAAGCCAAACGTTGGGAAACCAAGCCCAAGTGCTGCCCGGTAAGGGAGGGAAGAGATAGGCCATGAGCCAAACGATCGAGCTTGGCAATACAATCAAAATGGCCCCAATGAACCAAATTACCAAGGTCAAGTTGGGGTCATCCTGGTAGGTAGACTTCCAGGTACGCCCATTCCAGCGCCATGACATCGGTTGCGAACTGTCCACCACCTGAATGGTTTGAGCCGGAAGATTCGCTGTGAAGATGTGCCGACAAAAATTGCAAGCAAAGGCGTCCATTAAAGTCAGTGCTGAAATCTGCCCATGCCGACACACAGGACAAAGATATGTGCCTTGGTAATCGAGTTCGCAGCCTTCTGACGAAGGTCTAGATACAGACGGTTCGTAAGAGAACTTGGAGGACAAGGCGTTAGATTGGCAATCAGATTTACTAGGGGGTTGATTGGGGGTAGCCCGATCGGAAGTTGGCTTCATTATTCACTCTGCGCAAAATAGCTCTGGATAAAGTAAGAATATATAGATATATATAGAACCGGAAGTTTACAATAGCCCCAGAGAAGGACTAGCGCTTCCCACATAGCGAGTCACCTCCTCGCCGTTTTCCTCTAAAATCACCACTGGCTCTACACCCATTTCAACACGCTTGACCCAAACATTGCCATCGCTCACGTACTCTCCCACCTGAACATAACGGCTTGTCTGTTCATCGGGAACTTGAACAATGACGTTGGTTTTGCCGCCCACTTCCACCACCCCACTAATCTCGATCGCTTCTGAGAGACGGCGAGGAGGTAAAGCAGGCAATACCGGAGGAAACGGATTGATGTCAACCGGGGCTGATTGTAAAACAGGTAAGGGCATTGGAGCAGCGGTCACGGGTGCCACGATCGGCGGGGCGGCAGTTGAAGTAGGAGCAACCAAGGCAGGAGGACTCGTAGCTGGAACCGAAGTGGTTTGAACAGAAACAGTCGGCGGCACGATCACTGTCGTAAAAGGATCAACCCGACCAATTTCTGACTGGGGTAACTGAGCGCTTGAAGGCGTGGACGGAATCAAGTGAGGCAGTGGCGGCGGTGAATTAGTTGTAGCAGCCATTGAGGGCAGTTGTAGCGGTTGAGAATTGAGCGCGCCATCTATGTTTTCTCGCACACCTGTATTCTCAATAATCGACGTTGATAGACGGTCCTGGGCAACCTGTTGTCCAGGGGATGCTGTCTCTGTCGAGTTCAAGGCAGTATTAGTTCGACAGCCAGCCAAAGTGCCAGTGAGAGCGATTGAAACGGTCAACCCCATCAGCCACCCACGCATTTTGATCATGACATTTCCTCAACCATCTTCCTCAGGATAATTCTAGATTTCAAATCTCAATCACTTAGATAGATAAAGAAAACATAATTTACTCGGAATATCTCGGATCTGTAACCTTAAGAGAACCTGTATTGTATCCCTCCATTTTCCCCAAGGAGAAAGAAGACAAAGCGGATTGAGCCTCCTTCGCTTGCTCTGAAAGACAAAGACTAGGTTGAAAGCGAGCAAATGCTACTGAGCATCTATTTAGCTTTTTGCTCACAATTAGTCAAAACCACTTAATCCCTCATGTTTTAGGCGATCGAGTCATACGCAAAATTTAAAATTGTTACAAAACGTAAATTGCGTTAAGCTAAGGGCAGTGGATGAAGCGGCTCAATTTCTTGACAGATGTCTAGCTCAAACTCAAATTTGCCAGAACCCGAATTATTGAAGTCCCTCTTAGAACCTTTACTAGATGATTTTTTATATTGGTTTGAGCGATCACGATCGCTACTAGAAGGTAACACCCTTAACTTTCTTAGTACTGAAGCCCAAGCCGATTTGCTGCAACGAGTCCGACAGGCTCAGCAGGAGGTGGAAACTGCCCGGATGATGCTCAAGGTTACAGACGGCCAAGTCGGCTTAGACACAGCCGTACTAATGCCTTGGCATCGCTTGGTTACAGAGTGTTGGCAGGTCAGTATGCGGTTTCGATCGCAGAACCCCTAAGAGTCGTTAGAAGCAACTAGAGAAGCAACTAGTGCATGAAGCGGGTAAACAAGAATTTCGCCTCCTAGATTGATTTACTTTTCTAAAGAATCTGAGAAACTAGAGTAATAGATTAAGAAATTGTTGCATACAATACTGGTAGAGCAGGTCTTTGTCGAGAATAGACGAATGGGAGGACACTGTCATTTCATCTCAAGGCAGTTCTAGTAAATTCCTGTTTGGCGGTTAGGCATGCATATCAGATCTGTCCATCGGTCTCGGCTTGGAGAAAAAACTTATGTTGCATCTGATTTACATCCTTGCTTTTACAATTTTGGCTTTCCTTGCCGTCAGTAATTTGATCCGCAATCTGATGACATTGGGAATGGAAGCGCAGTCTTATCGTGGTAATCAATCTCGCGGTTCTAGTAGTGGCTCTCCTTCCTCTCGCCTGCGTTCGGTTCCTCACCCAGAGCTACTGGACGAGCAAGGAAATGTAGTCAATGAACCATTTTTGGTGATGCGATCGATGACTGTAGAAGATGCTCGTGAGCAACTCGACGCGCTGTATAACTCTTCCCCAGGCTACAGTGACGAGGCACACGACGAGGCGTAGGAAAGGTTGAAAGACCGTCACAGCACAGACTATAGCCACCGAGATAGCGGACGCTGGTGGCGAATGTCCAGATCATCGGCGATGCTGGATTCATTCCAATCTAGGGGGTGATCTTCATAGGCAGGCACGACGGCAACTGATGGTGAAGCAGGCTTAGCGTGGCGTTGTGTAGCTACTACGCTGTTCTTCTCCTGCGCTAGTAACTTCTTAGTTCGACGTCGAGAGCTTTGGCGGGAAGGGTTAGCGCCAATTCGGGGCACTCGCGATTGAGACGGAAACTGGGGAGGCTGTCTGGATAATGAAGTATGGAAATGGCGCGACAGCAGCAAACAGCCCGCCGCACATCCAAGCGCTACAATGCCCAAGGAGAATAGGGGCAATGTCTCTTTAGTTGCGCCATAGGTTGCGATTACAGGTAGATCCGATCCGGCTTCAATCATGCCCCCTTGCGGCGAAGCAGAATCAGTCACCCGTGGCAAACCTTCTGTCAGGACTTGCTCTGACACATGTCGCTGAGGCTCACCGGATGAGGTAGCAGTGGGAAGGTTAGGGTTGATTTTGAAAATACTAATGGCGGCAACGCTGCCAACGCAAATAGATAGAAGCCACGCTGCACCAACCGCAGCAAATGGGTGGCGAGTTATTTGCGTTACCTTGGCGGTCAGCTTAATCGAACGGCAGCGCATCCGAGGCACACCAAGAACAAACGGAGTTAGGCACTTGATTGGACGACTGACTGAACGGTTGAGTAGCGATGCGGAGGTTGACAGGGATGGGGGTTCATGTTGAAGAACTGGCTTCACGGAGTCCGACTTGTGAGCAGCCTTAGGAGCAATCGGCTGAGCGGGCGGAATACTCTGCCGAATTCTTTCGATATTTTGCTGCCAAACATGACGATCGACAGGCGGACGTTGAGCCATATTCCACCCCGCTTAGGCGTTCCCTAATTCCATAGCCTCATATAAACAATTCTAAGGGGTAATTATTCCCATGACTAGAGGATAAGAAAAGAGAAGCATGGGAAAGAATGAGGGAGGAAGAAGGAGATGGGAGTCGATGCAGAGAAAAGCTGAAGACCGAAGAAAGAGATAATATGAACCAGATGTAGCTCATTCTTGCGATCGTTCTAGCCCAAGTTGAATCAAACGATCGATCAAGTCCGCAAAGGGTATGCCGCTTGCCGCCCACAGCATTGGATACATACTAGTTGCTGTAAAGCCAGGCATTGTATTGATTTCGTTAATTAGCACCTTGCCTGTTGATTCCACATAAAAGAAATCGACTCTGGCAATCCCGGCTGCATCCACCGCTTTGAAGGCCCGAATCGCCATATCTTGAATCTGAGCCACTACCTCCGACGACAGTGGTGCCGGAATTAGGTGCCTGGATTTACCCTCAGTATATTTAGTTTCATAATCGTAGAAGTCGCTGCTGTAAGTAATTTCACCAATTACCGAGGCTTTGGGTTGGTCGTTTCCCAACACGGCACATTCTACTTCACGGGCCGTCACTCCTGCTTCTACAATAATACGGCGATCGTAGCTGGCAGCGCTATCTAGAGCCGCTTCTAGCTGTGCTCGAGTCCGAACTTTAGCGATACCGACCGATGAGCCGAGGTTAGCAGGTTTGACAAAACAAGGATACCCCAACACCGCCTCGATACGATCGCAAAGCTTAGGAAACACACACGGGTTTGACCAAACTTCAGTGCGAGTGACCGTCACATAGTCGACCTGTGAGAGTCCTGCTTGGGCAAAGGCAGATTTCATGGCAATTTTGTCCATGCCCAACGCTGATGCCAACACACCTGACCCCACACAAGGAACCTGCATTAGCTTCAGCAAGCCTTGAATTGTACCGTCTTCACCATTGGGACCGTGCAAAATGGGAAACCATACGTCAACGTCTGCCACGTCCGATGGAAACTGCCAAAGAGACAATCGAGTTGCACCCATCGACTCATCCACTGGCAATGGTATTCCAGTTTCTAACACTTGCTGGGCGATCGCTCCGGTTTGCCAGCATCCGTCTTTTTGAATGTAGAAAGGCCGCAGAGCATAGTTCTCGGTATTAGGAGCCGTGACGAGGGCGCGGGCAATGGCTCTGGCTGAACTAATCGATACCTCGTGTTCTCCAGAGCGACCGCCGAACAACAGTCCTACATTGAGTTTTGCCATAGCCCTCTCCTTCTCTAACCGAGCGATATCGCCGCTAGCGTACCATACTCGTATCAAAGATGTTTCAACTGACGCAGTTCATCTAACAGGGCACCAGTTTTCTTCCGCTTTTTCCAACAAAGTGCAAAGTGCTCTGGCCGTGTCCTTAGTGAGGTAATAAGAGGTAATAAAAAGAGGCACAGATCAACTGTCCCCCTTTAGCTGTTCAAGAAGATGTTCAAGAATCGGTTCCTGGGCAATAAACTATTTAGCGAGATAATTCTGGTTCAGTTGCAATCCGTTGGCTTTCAGCGATCGCCACCTTTTCAGGAATAGCCATCGTTGCAGGTTGTAGCCAAGTAGTGCGAGCAACGGAATTATTAGCCAAGGTAAACAGTGGATTGGACAAAATTCCAGCTAGCGAGGTTGCCACCAGACAGACAATCAACCCCACCTGCAATGGTCGCATTCCTGGTAAATTCCATTGAATCGGCGGATAGTTTTTCACTGCATCGGACATTTCCTCCGGTTCCTTCACCACCATCATCTTCACCACGCGAATGTAGTAGTAAATGGAAATGACGCTCGTAATCAGTCCTAGCAGCACCAAGGTATAGGCTCCCGCTTTCCAGCCAGCCCAAAATAGATAAATCTTGCCGAAAAAGCCCGCTAATGGCGGGATGCCACCCAATGAAAGCAGGCAAAGGCTTAAACAGAGGGTCAGCAGTGGATCTTTTTGATACAAACCGCTGTACTCGGTAATTTCATCCGTTCCAGTGCGGAGAGTAAACAAGATTACGCAGGCAAAACCGCCCAGGTTCATGAACAAATACACCAGCAAATAGAATACCATGCTGGCATAGCCTGCCTCTGTGCCGACAATTAAGCCAATCATGACAAATCCGGCTTGGGCGATCGATGAGTAGGCTAACATGCGTTTCATGCTGGTTTGAGCCAGCGCTACCACATTGCCCAATATCATACTAAGAATTGCCAACGCCGTAAGCACAAATCGCCATTGGTCAGATACCATCGGGAAGGCACTAACCAGCAAGCGAATCGCCAACGCGAAGCCAGCGGCTTTGGAGCCAACAGACAAAAAGGCAACAACTGGGGTTGGTGAGCCTTCGTACACGTCGGGCGTCCACTGGTGAAATGGAACTGCCGCGATCTTAAAAGCAATTCCAGCAATCACAAACACCAGCGCAATTACAATGCCCAAAGATTGTTCGCCGTTATTGGCAACGATATTCGTTGTGATGGTGCTAAGTCGGGTTTCGCCGCCCGATAGACCGTACAGCAACGACACACCATAAAGAAAGATTGCCGAACTAGCTGCCCCAATGAGCAAGTACTTCAAGGCTGCTTCGTTGGAACGCGGATCACGCTTCATGTAGCCTGTCAGCAAATAAGACGAGATACTGAGAGTTTCCAGCGAAACAAAGACCATAATAAGCTCGTCAGCACCAGACAGGAACATACCTCCCAACGTGGCTGTGAGTAGGATCACAATAAACTCGGCAAGGGCCGTTCCTGACTGTTCAACATAGCGAATCGACATAAGGAGGGTGACAGCGGCTGAGAGGGCAATCACTCCCCGGAAAACAATGCTCAGCGCATCGCCATTAAACGCTCCTAAAAAGGAGATTGGGTTTGAGGTGTCCCAGCAAAAGTAGAGGGCAACCACCGCCGCAAGCAGACCAGCGATCGCCAGGTAGGGCGACCACCGAGCCGAGGATGCGCGTCCCGTGATGAGATCACCCACCAGCACTACCAGTAGGGTTGCAAGCACAATTCCCTCTGGCAAGATGGTTCCAGTATTCAACTGGGCGACAAGGTTGGCAAAGTCCATAGAATTCTGGCAAGTTGAGTAATATCAGCAAAGAACAAGAGAGCAGGAGGATGGTTGTAGATGATAGAAATGGCTACTCATTAACTTTAGCGAGGCTCGATCGCATCCTTCATCCTCATCTCTCAGTCCTTATCTGAAAAGATTCTTCATACTGGATCATACCCTGTGAAACTGCTTAATCCTGGTCGAAGCGTGATCAGAAATCACAACGTCAACTCTAGTTTTACTGATATGAACTATAAAGTATGGATCTGGGTCTGCTTACATCCGCTAGTTAGAGGCACTTGTGCAGCACACAGCCTTTCATTCACCCATCCTTAGCCGCAGCAACCTCCTGTGACGTGAAAATTTTATCTCGGAAATTTAGCCCAGTCGTTAGTTCAGTGTTCTGTTTGGCAAAGTCGGTTTCTAGGAGCGATCTTCAGCAAAGTTCTTCAACTCCACGGTTCCAAACTGCTAGGTTAGAAGAACAGATAGGTTAGAAGACTGAATGAGGCAAGCTCTCTCGAGACTTAGCCAGTTGACCGCCAGATTTTTGTCGAAGAGCGATTGATCCCATGTCAACTCTTGTCATTGTTGAATCCCCAACCAAAGCCAAAACCATCCGAAACTATCTCCCTAGAGGCTATCGAGTTGAAGCATCAATGGGACACGTGCGTGATTTGCCACAGTCTGCCAGCGAAATTCCTGCCTCGGTGAAGGGACAAGATTGGGCCAAGATTGGGGTAAACGTGGAAGCAGATTTTGAACCGCTTTACGTAATTCCACAGGACAAGAAGAAGGTCGTGAAGGCACTCAAAGAAGCCCTCAGCGACGCCGATGAATTAGTGCTGGCAACGGACGAAGACCGTGAAGGAGAAAGTATCAGTTGGCACTTGCTCCAGGTGCTAAAGCCCAAAGTGCCAATCAAGCGCATGGTGTTTCACGAAATTACCGAGGAGGCGATCCAAGAGGCCCTCAACCATTGCCGCACGGTGGACGAACAACTGGTTCGCGCTCAAGAAACTCGACGGATTCTCGATCGTTTGGTGGGGTATACGCTGTCGCCGCTACTGTGGAAAAAGATTGCTACGGGGCTATCGGCTGGGCGGGTACAGTCAGTGGCGGTGCGGCTGCTGGTAAACCGCGAACGGGAACGGCGCGCCTTCCGCAAAGGCACCTACTGGGATCTCAAAGCCAGCTTAGAGAAAGACAAAACACCGTTTGAAGCCAAGCTGGTGACGCTGCGGGGCGCTCGCATTGCCACCGGGGCCGATTTTGACGAAACCACTGGACAGATTGCCGCCGGACGGAATGTGCTGTTGTTGGGCGAAGAAGAAGCTCGATCGCTGCAAGAACGGCTACAGAATGAAGTATGGACTGTCACCAACATTGAGGAACGCCCTACCACGCGCAAGCCGTCGGCTCCGTTCACCACCTCCACTCTGCAACAGGAAGCCAACCGCAAACTGCGACTGTCAGCTCGAGAAACCATGCGGACAGCACAAAACCTGTACGAGCAAGGCTACATTACCTACATGCGAACCGACTCTACTAACCTGTCACAACAGGCAATCAGTGCTGCCCGATCCTGCGTAGAGCAAATGTACGGCAAGGACTATCTCAGTCCTCAGCCGCGTCAGTATGCAACTAAAAGCAAAGGCGCCCAAGAAGCCCATGAAGCGATTCGTCCAGCGGGTAGCACGTTCCGTACCCCCCAAGAAACCGGATTATCGGGACGGGAACTGAAGCTCTATGACCTCATTTGGAAGCGTACTGTCGCCACCCAGATGGCCGAAGCCCGCCAAACCCACATCACGGTGCAAATTGAAGCAGGCGATGCAGGATTTCGCGCGACGGGCAAACGCATCGACTTTCCAGGCTTTTTTCGTGCCTATGTGGAAGGATCGGACGATCCGAATGCAGCGATCGAAGATCAGGAGGTGATTCTGCCCCGTCTGCGTGCCGGAGATCATCCAGAGTGCAAAGAACTGGAGGCAATCGGGCATGAAACCCAACCGCCCGCCCGTTATACCGAAGCCTCACTGGTGAAAACGCTGGAAAGCGAGGGCATTGGTCGTCCCAGCACCTACGCCACCATCATTGGCACAATCATCGATCGGGGCTATGCCCAGATGGTGAACAATAGCCTAGTGCCTACCTTCACGGCCTTCGCAGTTACAGCCCTGCTAGAAAAATATTTTCCTGATTTGGTCGATCCGCAATTCACCGCTCGAATGGAGCAAACCCTAGACGAAATTTCCACGGGTGAAGCCCGATGGTTGCCCTACCTACGCCAGTTTTATTTGGGAGAGACTGGGCTGGAAACTCAAGTTAAACGGCAGGAAAGCCAGATTGATCCAAACGAGGCCCGATCGGTCCCGTTAGATGGACTAGATGTAAAGGTACGAATTGGGCCTTATGGAGCCTATCTAGAGGTAGAGGACGAGGCAGGGCCGGTGCGGGCCAATATTCCCCTAGATATGCCACCCGCAGATCTCGATCCGCAACAAGTTGATGTATTGCTGCGGCAGAAAACCGAAGGGCCCGACAAACTTGGATTCCATCCAGATACGGGCGAACCAATCTATGCTCTGATTGGACCTTACGGACCTTATGTGCAGTTGGGCGATAAAACCGACGATAATCCCAAGCCCAAGCGGGCTTCACTGCCTAAGGGCACAACTCTACAGGATGTCACCCTAGATATGGCGGTGAATTTGCTGGCATTGCCGCGTACGCTGGGCGTTCATCCCGAAACTGGAGCCAAAATTCAGGCAAATCTGGGGCGGTTTGGACCCTACATCGTGCACGATCAAGGTAAGGACGGCAAGGATTATCGCTCTCTCAAAAAAGAAGACAATGTCCTCACAATTACGCTGGAGCGAGCCTTAGAACTGTTGGCAGAACCCAAAACTGGACGTGGGCGCAGCAAAGCAGCGGCGAAACCCTTACGCGAACTGGGACCCCATCCCGAGGACGGCGAACCCGTGAATATCTACAACGGCCCCTATGGACCCTATATCAAACACGGTAAAATCAATGCCTCTTTGCCCGAAGGACAAACGATCGAGGCAATCCCGATGGATGTAGCCCTACAAGCCCTAGCCGAGAAAGCTAGCACGAAGAAAAAGACAGGACGTTCTAAATCGACAACTAGCAAGACTGCCGCTGAACCAAGTACAGCTGAAGCAACAACCGCCGAAACCAAGACGGCCAAGAAATCTACCGCGAAAAAAGCCACCAGTAAGAAAACAACAAAAACTGCTGCAAAGACGGCTAAAACCTCTAAAACCAGTACCAGCCGTAAATCGACAAAATCGAACGAATCCAGTAATGAGTCAAGCAAAGCTTAGGAACGGCAAAGACAGGAGGACAATCCGCTCAAGTGCAATCAAACCAGTTCGCTCAATTCTGATTGGGGGTTGGTTATGATCGGGCTGGGGAACTCAGGTAAAGAGCAGCATGACCCAACAGCCCCATAACTCAACGTCCTTGGACTCGATCGCGATTCGGCGTCCTCCATCCCGGCCTCGCTGGCTGTGGTTGGCGCTGTTAAGTGGCTCAGCGGTGGTTCATTCGGTGCTGGCAGTCGCAACTGTGCCATTCTTGTCCCATTTGACCAACCCTACTGACGAAGTCGCACCGATGCCGATCGAGTTGGTGGAGCTAGCCTCGATTGATCCAACTTATGCTCCAACCGATTCATCCAACTCCAACCCGATGCCACCAGACCCGATCGCGCCCAGTCCTGATGTGGCGATGTCACCTGCCAAAATTGTGGGGCCAATGCCGCCAGATCAGCAGACAGCCATCGTGCCACAGGAACCTGCCTTAGCGCCAACCTCTAACGCGATCGCGCCCTCGACTGCTCCACCTCTGGTGCCAGCGCCAGCCCCTGTTCCTGTACCGGAATCAGTCCCCGCTGCACCGCCCACTCCTCCTGCGGTTGCGCCCGCGCCGCCGCTTCAACCGGAAGCCTCTGAATTCTCAACTATCCCCATCGATCGCCCACCACCCGACGTTTCGGCAACATTGCCCACTCCTGCGAACTCCGTTGATCCATCTGGGTTAACCCAAGTTGAAGTAGATGCAGCCCGCACTCCCGTTCGGCTTGTGGCCAGTTTAGAAACTGAACGCCTGTCTACCGAGTCCACCGACGATATGCCTGAGCAACTGGCTGCCCCAGTCGGAGATGTGTTTCAACAAGATGTTGCCACCCTTGGGGATGCTGCCTGCTTAAATGCCGTGACTCCGGCCGTTCTGCAAACGATCGGCACCCGAGTAGGGGTGCAAGTCGCAACCAATGTAGAAGGTCAAGTGGTGCAAACCGTTCTTCAAGCGTCCAGCCAAAACTCAGACTATGATCGATTGGTCGAGTGTTTGGTACAACACTGGAACTTTAGCCCCGCCACAACCCAAAACCAGCCCGTGCCAAGTCAAGCCTTGCTGGTATGGGTGACGATCGAACCTCGTACCCCCTCTCAGGAGTAATTGATTGAACCCGATCGAACCCGATCGAATTCTTGCGTCCTGCTCTTTAAGGCCTTATTCTATCCCGATGGAAGTAAACTGCATGGCTGTGATCACATCACTGTGATCAGTTGTGAGTAGCAAGTATTGGGATAGCAGGGATATGCGTTTTAGTGTGGTGAACCTGAAGAGGAGTCGGCAAAACATTTTTAGAAGCGGGAAACACAAGTTGCGATCGATTGGGCTAATCGGAGTAGGACTCGTGGTTGCCTTCATGGTACATCTTCCCTTGATGGCAATGGCGCAACTGTCCTCTCCCTTACCCACATCTGAACTACGCGGCGTTTGGCTCACCAACGTAGACAGTGATGTATTGTTTTCTAGAGAGCAGTTAGAGCAAGCCATCGATCGCTTAGTTGGGCTAAATTTCAACACGATTTACCCCACTGTTTGGAATGGTGGCTATACGCTCTACCCCAGCAAAGTCGCAGAGGCCTGGATTGGAGAAGCCGTCGATCCCATTCCTGAATTTGACGATCGCGATATGTTGGCGGAAGCGGTAGAACTAGGACATAAGCAAGGATTGTCGGTGATTCCTTGGTTTGAATTTGGTCTGATGACCCTAGAAGACTCGGAATTGGCCCGGCGGCACCCCGAGTGGATTATGAGCCGTCGGGATGGCACTCAAGTGTTTGTGCACGGCGATCGAGGACAGCATCGCTTTGTGTGGCTGAACCCGGCTCATCCGGAAGTTCAAGATATGCTGACGGGTCTGGTCGTTGAAGTGATCGACAACTACGACGTAGATGGAGTGCAGTTCGACGATCATTTTGGTACTCCAGTGGAATTGGGCTACGATGACTATACCGTTAGGCTTTATCAGCAAGAGCACGGTGACCGACGCCCCCCCGATAATCCAACCGATCCAGAGTGGATGCGGTGGCGAGCTAACAACGTCACCAACATGATGGTGAAAATTTTCTCGACTATCAAAACGCGGCGTCCCGATTGTTTAGTGTCGCTGTCGCCTAACCCCAAAGAATTTTCCTATCAAAACTATCTTCAGGACTGGTATCCGTGGGTGCGGCTCCGGTTCATTGATGAACTGATCATCCAGATTTATCGGACGGAAATGGCGCTGTTTGTGAGTGAATTAGACCACCCAGAATTGTTAGCCATTCGACGACGCATTCCCGTCGGGATTGGCATTCTGACCGGATTGCGGGTCCTGACTGTGGAAACCCATCAAATTGCAGAACAAGTGCGCATGACTCGCGATCGACAATATGCGGGAGTTTCTTTCTTCTTCTACGGCTCCTTGGGCGATCGAGATGCGGTATTTCAATCGTTATTTCCGCAACCTGTCAGCCGTCCTTCAGTTCGCAGCTATGCAGCAGAATTGTGAAGATAGATGAGTTCGCAGTAGAACGGCAATCGCACATACGGCATTGGAGTGTTCTTCCGCCGCCCTATCAATTTAGGTAGTGGTATCTCTTCCTGCATCTAAAAATCATTCTGAAAAACCGCATGAAGCTCCGAAATGAATAGTGAGCACGCTGCGAATTCTCTCAGTAGCTTCATTCAGGTAATTGACAAAAGACTTTAAGACTGAGCGTGAAACTCGGTTTATTCACTCAAATGTGAAACCTAAATAAATCTAAAGTTTGTCTGCCAAAATTTAGGCTAAGCTGTTAGCACGCTATTTGTAGCATCTTCACCGTAGCGTACAGCTTTGTGGCGCTAAATATAGAAACGATCGTGTTCCTCTTAATTACAGTTGTCTTGAGCGAGTTTCCTGACCGTGGTAAATCAGCCGCTATCCCCTCGTCAAATCACTCAATTAGCTATCGTCAGCTTTCTAATTCCAGGTAGTGCCAGCATCTTGCTGGGAACTTTGCAATATTTCTCCTGGGGTGGAGGTGTTTCATCCCATTCATTTGAACCACCCAGTGCCGCCGCAAGTACCGAAATTTGGAATCCTCCATCTGGTAACACTCTTGTCACCCAAGCCAATGGTCGCCCTCAACTGACCCCATTACCGCTGCCTAAAGAGGTATGGGAATGTGAAGTCGTGGTGGTGGGAGGAACCTTAGGAGGAGTTGCCGCTGCGTCCCAAGCTATGCAATCTGGAGCAACGACCTGTTTAATTGAGTTAAGCCCATGGCTGGGTGGACAGGTCAGTAGCCAAGGCGTCTCGGCGATCGATGAATCAGTAGCCATGCAAACCAGGGATAACTACGCCCCCAGTTGGCTAGAATTTAAGCGATTAATTCAGCAACAGCTTGTAGAACTACCCAGTTGGACGGGCTTGTCATCGCCTCAACCTGTGAGCAATCTCAATAGTTGTTGGGTGGGCAATCTCTGCTTTCCACCCAAAGCAGGGGTAGGCGCGGTGCAACAGCTTCTAGAAAAAGCCGTTGAATCGGCTCCTCAAAGCCGCTGGGCCACGTCAACCGCCTTCAAAGGAGCAGAATTTGACGAAACGGGACAGGAAATTACTGCCATCTACGGGGTGCAGCGTATTCCGCGCAATCCTGGTTATGTGCCGTTGGGTAAACCGTCGATCGAATGGCCGCAGTGGTACTCTTGGGACGCCAACGAAACCTTCACCAAAGTGCCAATTCGTCTTCAGCCGCCTGAAGGTAAACGCATGATTGTCATTGATGCCACTGACACTGGCGAACTGGTAGGTTGGGCCAGAATTCCCTATCGCCTTGGTTCCGAGTCCAAAGCCACCACTGGCGAACATCACGCCCCCCGAAAAGATAATCCCCAGTGCACTCAGGCTTTTACGTTTCCCTTCACACTGGGCATTGTAGACGATGGAGGAGCGAGCCTTGCCGAACTGTCACAAATTCAACCAGCTTATACTCGCCGCGAACACGAACAGGATTATCATCTGGGGAAATTCACTATGTTCGATGGCGGCGGGCTGTTTGACTATCGCCGTATTGTGAGCACCACCCTTGGCAACCCCAAAGTGGAAGCGGCGGCACCCGGCGATATCACGATGGTGAACTGGAATCGCGGCAATGATTGGGTGTGGATGGACCCACCGTTGCTGCTTACCGAAGATGAACTGGTCATCACCGGGCAGCACGCCAATTGGATGGGCGGTGTTTCATTCAGAGCCTTGAAACATGCCGAAGAACATGCTCAGCTTTTTGCTGAATGGTTGATTAAAAATCAGAGCCAGCCAGGGCTACCTTTAACGTATTTAGCGGGAGAAGATGCCCCCATGGGGACAATCTCAGGATTAAGCATGGCTCCTTACATTCGGGAAGGACGACGAATTCTGGGACGATCGGCCTATGGGCAAGATGCCTTCATGATGCTCGAAGCGGACATCCGGGCTGACATGAGCGGCGGTCGAGACTTTAGCTCTACGGTCGTGGGAATTACCCACTATCGGGTAGATATTCATGGCTGTCGTTACCGCGATCAACGTCCGTCTTATGAAGCGAGTGGTGCCCCAACGAACGAAGACAACTTAATTAAGCCCACCTATATTCCTCTAGAAAGTTTGATTCCGCAGGGCGTGAACAACTTGCTCATTGGCGGCAAGGGTATCGCAGTCAGTCATATTGTCAATGCGTCTACACGAATCCATTACGGTGAATGGATCATTGGCTCGGCAGCAGGAGCAACGGCTGGCTGGTTAGCAACTGAAACCGATCTTGATCTGATGCCTGTAGAAATTATTCCTAATCAACTCATACCCGATTTACAAAACCATATGATAAAGCAAGGGTTACGCTTAGACTGGTGATGATCTTCCACAAAAGCTGCATCCATCTATCGTTTGGCGTTGCTGAACGAAAGTATGATTCTCGTGCTGGAGCTGCTTGCCGTCCTCGCCCTCGGGAGAAGAATTGGGGACGAGGGCAATTCATCTCTGCGTTCAGCAACGCCTGTCGTTCTATTACCTGGTATCTGGTTCTATCACGGTTGCCATTCAAGAGAACAGGGCAGAAACGCGATCGCGCCCCTGCCCAAAGCTAATGTGAAGCTTGAGTTGAACTAGAAATCCCAATAATTGATTGGTCTTTGCTCTAGTGGGAAGATGCTTAGTAAAGCTCTTCTTCTTGGTGGGTCATGATGGTGCAATCCGAGGTGGGGTAAGCAACACAAGTCAGAACATAACCAGCCTCAATCTGATCATCGTCTAGGAAGGACTGGTCAGACTGATCAACTGTACCCGCCGTAATTTTACCCGCGCAAGTAGAGCAAGCCCCAGCCCGGCAAGAGTAGGGAAGATCAAGCCCTGCTTCTTCAGCCGCATCAAGGATGTACTCATCATCGGGCACCTCGATCGTGGTATTGAGTCCTTCTGCTTCGTTGATCAAAGTCACCTTATAGGTTGCCATGCAATAATTCCTCTCAACTTAAGAAACGGCATTGAACCTCGCCTTTAGCAAAGGCAACAATTCCTGTAAAGGCGAAAAACTGCTTTTCGGCAAGTTCTTCTCTGATACTACGAGAAAACTATTGCCCTGTAACCCTCGATCGGCGGGCAGGCTGTACGGGATTCGTAATGAAAATAGCCAATTTAAACCCGAATTACTTATACTTCAGGTTTATTTAACAAAGCTATTAGTTAAATCTAAATGCGTGAAAAGAGGATTTTTAATTCACTGACAATTTTAGATAGTATTTTCTAACATAAAAAGCATTATAAATTAGCAGTTGTTATTACTTTTACAGTTCAAATTTAATTCTACTTAGCCAATAGATCCTGCTTATCCCTATTGAACCACTATAGTTTCTTAAGTGTCGAGCCGCTTGGTCTTGACGAAGTGTTGCACAGCCTAGAAGCCATAGGTTTCTTGCGTCAGACTATTCAAAGAGTGCATCTAATGAATTGGTCGAGAAACCAAACGAAGCATCCACTAAGAATGAATTAAGAACGCTATGAATCACAGCATTCCCCTCCTGCAACCAGCCTTGCCTCAACCGCCTGTATTCGAGTGCCTGGAGGAAGAAAGATTACATCGTAAGCAGAGGCTTGCAGCGGCGTTGCGGTTATTTGCGCATTACGGCTTTGACGAAGGCGTCGCTGGACACATTACCGCCCGCGATCCTGAACGGCTCGATCATTTTTGGGTCAATCCCTTCGGCAAATACTTTGGGCATATTCGCGTATCTGACCTGATTTTGGTCAATCACAAGGGCGAAGTGGTGCAGGGCGATCGCCCTGTGAATGCGGCAGCCTTTGCTATTCACTCACAAATTCACCTAGCCCGACCAGATGTGGTGGCAGCGGCCCATGCTCATTCTCTATATGGCAAAGCTTGGTCTACGCTAGGACGCTGTTTAGATCCACTGACTCAAGATGCTTGCTCTTTCTACAACGATCATGCTGTGTTTGATGACTACACTGGAGTGGTGCTGTCAAGCGAGGAAGGACGGCGAATCGGAGAAGCTCTGGGACAGAAAAAGGCAGTGATTTTGCGCAACCATGGCTTGCTGACGGTAGGACAGTCAGTCGATGAAGCGGCGTGGTGGTTCATTGCCATGGATCGATCATGCCAAGCTCAACTGACAGCCGAGGCGGCAGGTACACCCGTGCCCATCAATCCAGAGGTAGCCAAGCTGACCTTTAGCCAAGTGGGATCACCCTACATGGGCTGGTTTAGCTTTCAGTCTCTCTACGATAAAATCGTGAAGCTGGAGCCGGATTTATTGGAGTAAACGCCTATGGAGCGAGCGGCGGCGCGGCGGCATTGGGTAGGGTTTCGATCTCTGCCTGTTCGTAGGTTGCTTCTAGGGGTGTCTCACAAGCGATCGAGCTGAATTGTACGGGTTGTCCTAGCACAGCAGATACCATCATCATTCATCCTCCTCATCTATGACAGCCGCTCGATCGAGTAATAACAAATTGCGCAAAGCATCAGTATCCAGTTCGGACAACCAGTTTTCACCTGTGCCTACCACCTGTTCTGAAAGCGCCTTTTTACTTTCGATCAGTTCATGAATGCGTTCTTCCAGTGTCCCTGTACAGACAAACTTGTGTACCTGGACATTGCGCGTCTGCCCAATCCGGAACACCCGATCGGTGGCTTGATTTTCCACAGCCGGGTTCCACCAGCGATCGAAGTGAAAGACATGATTGGCCCGAGTTAGGTTTAGCCCGACGCCGCCCGCCTTTAACGACAGGATGAACAGGCGCGGCCCCTGCGGATCATTCTGGAAGCGATCGACCATCTCTTCTCGTTGCTTCTTCGATGAGCCGCCATAGAGAAATAGCACATCCCGCTCAAACCGTTGTGCCAAGTATGCTTGCAACAGCTTACCCCACTCGGCAAACTGCGTGAAAATCAGCGATCGATCGCCCTCTGCCAGCACCTCTTCTAACATTTCCTCTAGGCGTTGCAGCTTGCCAGAAGCCAGTCTAAAGGCTAAAGGCTCAAGGCTCAAAGTTGAATCGAGATCGTCCTCTTTATCCTTTTGCCTTTTGCCCTTTGCCTTCTCTTCCTTCTGCTCTCTGCTTTCCTCCTTAAATAGCACTGGATGATTACACACCTGCTTCAGCTTAGTTAATAGGGCCAAAATCATGCCTTTGCGCTGGATACCGTCGGCCGATTCAATCTCCACGAGCGATCGCTCCACTAAGGTCTGGTAAAGGGCAGCTTGGTCTTGAGTTAAGCCACAGAACACCGTCATTTCTTGCTTTTCTGGCAAATCTTGAATAATCGATCGATCGGTTTTGAGACGGCGCAGAATGAAAGGTTGCACCAACGATCGCAGGGTTTGCAGGGATGCCGTATCGCCATAGCGTTCGATCGGCACGGCAAAGCGACGCTGAAAGAAGTTGCGCGGCCCCAAGTAGCCGGGATTGAGAAAATCCATAATTGACCACAGTTCCGCTAAGCGGTTTTCTACTGGCGTGCCGGTCAGAGCAATGCGAAACTGGCAATCTAACTGACGTATCGCTTGCGATTGCTTGGCATCGGGATTTTTCACATTTTGCGCCTCGTCCAGCACTACCCCTTGCCAAGTTACCGTTTGCAGATCTTTCACGTCTCGCTGCACCAGCGCATAGCTAGTGATCACCAAATGTTTGTCTTTGATGGCTTTGACAAAAGCTTTGCCCTGCGATCGTTTGTCGCCGTGATGCACCAGCGTTTTCAGACTAGGAGCAAATCGTTTAACCTCTCGTTCCCAGTTGCCCAACACCGACGTCGGACAGACCAGCAACGTTGGTTTTTCTAGTCCCCCTTGTTCTTGCAAATGCAGCATCAAGGCGATAAACTGCACAGTTTTACCCAAGCCCATATCATCCGCTAGGCAAGCTCCCAGCCCCCATCTTTCTAAAAAGGCAAGCCATGAAGCTCCACGCACTTGATAGGGGCGCAATGTTCCCTGGAAACCTTTGGGAATCGGAATCGATTCGATCGACTGATTGCCGTTGGTGAGCGCATTGATAAGTTCTTCTAGAGGGCCAGAGGCTTCAAAGCCAACAACAGGGAGCTTTTCAATCATCTGGGCGTCGCCTGTGCTAATACGCAGCGCATCTTCCAACGACAGCGACATTTGTTCTTTGCGGCTCTCGAAGAAGGCCTGGGCTGCCCTGACATCTTGAGGACGCAACTCTACCCACTCACCATTGATTTCCACCAGTGGCGTATTGAGTGCCACCAGTCGATCGAACTCCGCCTTGGATAACCGCTGACCGCCGATCGTTAGTTCCCACTTAAAATTCAGCAAACTTTGCAGTCCTAACCGCTGATTTTTTCCCGCTTTGGGCGTTTCTGCCTGTACACGCAGTCCTAAGCGGTTGGCCCAGCCCTCCTGATTGGACAAACTAGGCGGCAAAATTACGCCAAAGCCACTGTCTTGCAGTCGCCAAGCGGTGGTTTTAATGAATTCATATACTTGCAGCGGATGTAGTTGACAGGCGTGTGGCTGTGAAACTTGCAAACTGGGTTCTAAAACGGGATACAATCGCGATGCCAACCCTAAACCAGCCAACAGCGTTTCTTGGGGTTGATCAATCGTCCGTCCCATGTAGTCTAGCCGCTCCACCGGGTTATTCCATACGGTGCGGGCACTAACCAAGAAGTCTGGATCATTAGCCGCTTGCAAAAAATACTCTAGCGTCCAGTCCTGTTGTCCTGCGGTAGGAGGATGGAGATAAAAACAGGTGCGAAAAGCATTCAAGCGTTGATTTAACTGATGTTGCAGCGGTGCCGTCCAACTGGTCAAGGACGTTACCAACCGCTCTAACTTGGCAGGTTCGCTGTCGATCGTCGGCTTGTCCCCCAAGGCTTGCAGCCATTCTCGTAACGCTATGT
Organism: Thermocoleostomius sinensis A174; assembly: GCF_026802175.1. Taxonomy (NCBI): domain Bacteria; kingdom Bacillati; phylum Cyanobacteriota; class Cyanophyceae; order Oculatellales; family Oculatellaceae; genus Thermocoleostomius; species Thermocoleostomius sinensis. The sequence goes on from NZ_CP113797.1 coordinate 3,284,802, forward strand.
CTTTAGGAAAAGACGCAGAGGAGGGCATCGCTTGACTGCTAGCAACTGCACGAACTTGAGCATCGATCGCCTGATTCAAAAAACTGAGAAGAATGGGTGGAGCGGGCGACAACACCGCAGTAGCCGGATGGGTGGAGGGATGTACCCCGTTTGCCGCTGTTTCTATTTCATTCTTTGCTTCAAACTGAGTTGCTCCAGACAGAACATAAGCTCGACAAACACTGGGCATTTGCCGCGTAAAGTGTTCTAGCCGATCTTGATCCACCGAGCTATCAATCAACACATGCCAACGTACCTGCATTGCTGCATGTTGCTCTAAAGTGGGCAAAAATTTAGCGCGCGCCAATAAATCTAGTTGCCATCGAGCCACATGCGACCAGAAGCGCAAGTCAGACCCCAGCCAGGAAAATTCCTCACCTTGCACCGAACTTAACGGCAGCGATTGCAAAACCTGCAAAGCTTCAGTTACCGTGAGGCGAAGCCCTTGAATTTGCCAAGGACAGAGCGATAGGGACAAAGAATGATGGGGATGGTCGGATTCAGAAGCTGCGATCGACGATTCTAAAATTGACGTTTCTAGATCTAGCTGTCCTTGAGCGGCCGAATGTTGGGGCAACAAGGCAATGGTTTGGGTGGAGGGGGTCGGCAGTTGATAGGTTGGCAGCATCAACGATACGGTCTGCCACCGATCTGGCGGTAGGGAAATAGCCGTCTTGGTAGAGTGAGAAGATTTAGCTCGGCGGTTGTGACCTCGGCTATCTGCGGCAATGGGAGCGTCAATCGGCACATCCGCCACAGACCACTGAAGCTGCTGAGACTGGTGCTTCGATCGCAACAGCTCTAGTAGTTCATCAACCGTCATAACAAACGGATGGATCGCAGGAGCCGCAACTGCATTTGACTCGGCAGCAATCGGCTCAACTCTACGCCAAATTTCTCCCCAAATCAAGAAATAGCCACCGTCGCGATCGTCAGTATAGGAATCGGGGGTGGACTCAGCCAAAGCTTGATCAGATGAAGAAATCCAGCTACCGTGTAGAATTGCCATGCTAGTCGAGAGTCTCCGAACCTTGCTGTATTGTGAATGCCTTTGCCAGCAGCAAAATAGGTGAAAAATACTCGATCGCCAGAGGAGGCGCTGGTTTGAAGCCGCTGTTCCTCAGACAATGCAGTTACCCCTGCAACCGATTTCCTAATTGTACAACTCCACATTGAAAAGACTAACCACCCAGCTTCTAGCGAGGCTGAGAAAAGGAGGACAGAAAATCTTCTTCACCTGTTGGTTGGAACGTTATGCTAATTGCAGAAAACCATTTTCTTAAGAACAGGAGTAAGAAGAATAGGACTGTTTTCTTAGAACTGTTTTCTAATGTGAGCTTTAGGGATTATTACTGCTGAAGTTTTCAGCCTAGGGCAAGATTACACCAAACTAGTATCGGTTTTTAGTGAATTAGTTGATAAACGATCAGGTAAAACAGGCAATGTACCAGAACGAACCGCTTTCCATAGTGCGATCGTATCTAGCTCTGATTGGGTTGCTAATTCGTGTTCAAGAATGGTGCAACAGCAATCATCAACAGCGATCATATTGTTGTAAAGCTGCGGTTCGCTGTTGACGTTGTGCCAGAATTCGCATCAAACAGCGAGTCCTATCTCATTCCAGGGTTCAAGTTGAAGCTGTGTCGTTGAAAAAAATCTGCGCGGGCTGTTCCCACAGCTATATACCAAGACTGAAGCCCCAGCCATTATAGCCGGGACTTCAAGAACAATTAAAGACAAGCCGAGGTGATAATTCAGAGATTGTCTTATTGAATGCTAGTGAACACGCTAGCGCCGATTGTTCCAGCCACTCCTACGGCAATTAGCAGGTTAGTGAAAAATCGTCCTGCTTCTGAGTTAAAGCCTAGGTTTTTGTCCTCTTGTCCGGCTGTGAAAAACAACGACCATGCTTGATTGACATCGATCGCTTCAAAACGATTGAAATCAGGTCTGAAGACAACAGGTCCAATTAAATCTTTGTTAGGAAATTCAAAATCAGTTCTCATAACTGTTCTCCAAAGAATTATCGCTTAATGCTACTTGCTCGTTAACTAATTCGACTCGAGCAGTTACAGATTGCTTAACCATCCAATTACACCATGACCTGTCAAAGCTTCCAGAAGCAGCGCTGCAACAAAGCCGATCATAGCCAACCGTCCGTTTAGCATTTCCGCGTATTCAGTGAAGCCGAATCGCTGTGTGTCATCGACGTACACTTTAGGTTCGATCGCATAGTTATTCAATCGATTACCTTCTTCTACGACTGCACCACGATAAGTCATCAGCTTTACTCCCTTGTTTCTTGTGTTTCTTGTCTTGTAAACAAATATAACATAATGTAAATAAATATTGCAAACTATTGACAATTGCTGGATAGTTTTGGTGTGGACTTCAAGTCAGCTTGGTTAGCTGTAGTCGCTATCAGGGCAACGATCGCAAAACACGTTGAACTCGTGACAACTCAGGAAAATCATCGCGTTTATATCCCCCTCTATGGGATTGAACTTTTGCCGAAACAACGATTTACTGTGATCTTTGAGGTCTAAAAATCGATCGATTAAAAACCGAGAATTTTGCGAATACGTTGAAACGATCGCGGTAAACTTTCGTTTCTGAACCTTGCAGAGTGTGTTGGCGATTGATGTATCGATAAAAACAAGATTAGGTTTATGAATAAACGATTGATTTTCTTGACAACATTCGTGGTAATGAGCGCAATTGGGGTACAAAGTTGTGCTGGAGGAACCTCTCCTCAAGCAGAAGCCCCAACAAACGAACCGGCATCGCCCACGCAGCAAGCAACTGCACCGACGTCTGACGAAACTGGCACATTACAGATTCGAGCCAACGGAGAGGATTTTATCCGACAAGGATTTGTTTCTAAAGACGGATGGCAGATTGATTTTGATCATGTCTATGTCAACTTAGATCAAATTACAGCCTATCAAACTGATCCTCCCTTTGACCCAGAAGCTGATCAGTCCATTGATGCCAAAGCGCAAACCGAAGTTCGATTGGAAGGAATCAAAACGATCGACCTAGCTGAAGGCGGCGAGGATGCAGAACCCATTTTAGTTGGTGAAGTCGAAGCACCCGTCGGACGTTATAATGCATTGTCCTGGCAAATGGTGAAAGCCCCCGATGGGCCAGCAGCGGGGTATCCATTAATGTTGCAAGGCACGGCTAGCAAAGATGGACAATCCGTTGACTTTACCCTCCGCTTTGATGAGGAATTGAGCTTTACCTGCGGTGATTTTGTTGGAGACGAGCGCAAGGGCATTGTACAAGCTGGACAGACGGCCGACTTGGAAGCCACCTTTCACTTCGATCATCTGTTCGGCGATGCCGATACACCCGCAGAGGATGCACTGAATACGGGCGCACTAGGGTTCGATCCCTTGGCGGCGATCGCTGAAAATGGTCAACTGGACGCTGATCTCGCTACGCTAGAGAAGCAATTATCCCCCGAGGATTACACGAAATTGGTAGAGATTCTGCCGTCATTGGGACATGTGGGAGAAGGACACTGTCAGGAAACTACGCTTACATCATGAAACTCATCATTCGGAAAACAGTTTTACCATTCCTCAGTCTGCTGTGTGTAATGGGTTGGCAGACTAGAACCTCTGCGCATGGTGTAGTGCTTGATTATCAATCGACTCAAGCCTATGAGATTCAGGCCGCTTATGATACTGGCGAACCCATGGACAACGCACAAGTGGTCGTATTTTCGCCCGATGATCCAGCAACCCCATGGTTAACCAGCACTACTGATGCCCAAGGACGGTTTCTTTTTAGTCCCTCTGCACCGGGTAATTGGGAAGTGCAAGTGCGGCAGGCTGGGCACGGCGACATCTTAGTCATTCCTGTGGAGACTGGCTCCGTTCAGCCAGAAGCTGATGCTGTGTCTACAGCAGAGACTAACGATACTCCGTCCACTGACAACTCATCACCTACGGCTATTGCTGGAACGAGTGGGTACTCGCCGTTGCAAAAGAGCCTGATGATTGGAGCCGTGATTTGGGGCTGTGTGGGAACGGCGCTGTTCTTCTCGCGTGGCAAGAGATAACCTATGCACATCCCTGATGGTCTAGTTCCGGCTCCTGTGGCGATCGGTGGTTATGCCTTGACTGGGTTAGCCACTTGGTACTCGTTGCGGCAAATTAACCGCCGACCCGAACCGACCGCTGGCATTCCCAAAGCAGCCTTATTGACTGCCGCTTTTTTTGTAGCTTCGTCGATCCATGTTCCGATTCCACCTGCGAGTGTACATTTGGTGTTGAATGGTTTGCTGGGTGTGGTACTGGGCTACTATGCTTTTCCAGCAATTTTGATTGGTCTATTCTTTCAAGCGGTAATGTTTGGCCATGGTGGACTGACAACTTTGGGTGTCAATGCCGCCATGATGGGGATTCCAGCCCTGCTGGCCTATCACCTGTTTCGGGTATACCCGCGATTTGAACAAGCGTTGAAACCGAATTGGGCGATCGCATGTTTTGCGTTTCTAGCTGGTGCATTTGGATTGGGACTAGCCACACTAATTTTTCTGATTTTGATCATCACAACAATTCCGGCTGGATTTGATGCGGCCACTGAGCAAACGGCCGTGTATGGACTGGCGATCGCACACATTCCCTTAATGATTCTCGAAGGCATCTTTACAGCAATGCTGGTGTTGTTCTTGCGGCGCGTCAAGCCAGAGTTGCTGAAGGGTGAAATATGAGACTAGAGTTAGATGAGTATGCTCATCTCAAGTCATGGCTGCATCAATGGGAGCCTCGATGTAAACTGATTGGGCTAATGGCAATCATGTTTGCGTTCGCCTTTGTAGAAACATTGCAGCTAATTCCCTTTATGTTAGCGGTCACGGGTCTGCTCTATGCCCTCTCCAGACTACCCCTAACATTTTGGTCTACTCGCATTCGTTATCCTGGACTATTTTTGTTAGGCGTAGTGGCGCTATTGCCGTTTATGTCAGGGCAAACAGTGATCTGGAATTGGGGCCTTTTAACTCTGCGACAGGAAGGGGTAATGGCGGTCATTTTAATTGCCAGCCGGTTTCTGTCTATTATTACCGTGAGCTTAATTTTGTTTGGCACAACGCCATTCCTGACAATTGTGAAAACTATGCGATCGCTGGGGCTACCGACTATTCTGGCGGATATGCTGTTGCTCTCCTATCGTTATTTGTTTGAAATTGCCGAACGCTTGACCCAAATGCGGCGATCGATGCGATTGCGGGGATTTCAAAGCCAACGAAAGCAGCGCTGGTTGTTTCCCCATTGGCAAGACCTGAATCGCTTCGCCAGTTCGACAGGAACCTTGCTAGTGCGCAGTTATGAACAAGCCGAACGAATTTACAAAGCCATGCGATTGCGAGGATACGGGAATCAGTCACCCCAACAGCAAAACTTCATTCCTCCCGCTCAATCTGTCGCTAAAGCCAGATTTGCCCATCCGTGGAGTGTAGTAGGATTAGTGCTATCACTTGTGGTTGCAATCAGTTTCGTGGTCACAGAGGTCATTCTGTAATGCAAATTCGATCATCTCAGCAATTTACTGATTCTCCATCAATAGACCCTACGATTGCAATCACAGATTTGTGCTTCTCCTATCCAGATAACCCCGATGTTCTTCGTCACATTACACTCAATATTTGTCAAGGCGATCGAGTCGGTCTCATTGGCTATAATGGCTGTGGTAAAACCACGCTATTTCTGCTAATCTGCGGTGTACTCACGCCCAGTTCCGGTGAAATTCGCCTGCTAAATCAACGAGTTCGTCCTGGAACGTTCTATCCAGAAATTGGGTTAGTTTTTCAAAATCCTGACGATCAACTGTTCTCTGCATCGGTTTGGGATGATGTTGCCTTTGCACCCCAGAATATGGGTCTATTGGATGACGAAGTCCACCAACGGGTGACTGAAGCCCTTGCCATTACAGGCGTACAAGAATTAGCCACCCGCCCGCCGCATCATTTGTCGGGAGGGCAAAAACGGATGGTGGCGATCGCAGGCATATTAGCCATGCGTCCGCAAATTATCATCTACGACGAACCGACCGCCAACCTTGATCTGCGCGCTCGTCGTCGCTTGATTCAATTCCTTCAACAGTCTCAAGAAACCCTGTTGATTGCCTCACATGATCTAGAATTTGTGTTGGAAGTTTGCGATCGAGTTGTGCTGATGGATGAGGGACAAATTGTGGCAGACGGTAATCCTCGTCAACTGATGAGTGACATCGAGTTAATGGAGAAGCATGGATTAGAGCGTCCCTATTCCCTGCGTCCCTGATTGACTAACAAAACCTGGAACCGCCCTCCCTCTAACTCCTCTTCCAGTACAAACGTAAAAACCTCAAATGACATCAAATGACAAGATTCATAAAACCGCTGTGCCCCGTTTGCTCAACGCGAACAGTCCATCGCCCCCGCTGAGTCAGATCTGGCGTGAACGTATATCGACCTTGTGCATCCAGCGTTCCGGTTTGCCAAGGTGTGGATGGATTACCAGGTGCAAAAATATTGACCTGTGCTCCTGACATCGGCTCTCCAGTGCTGTACATTCCAATGATTTCGATCGAGGTAATCTGTGCACCAGTCGGCAAATCATCAGCCGTGTAGGTTGTTTCTCCGCTTAACGTTTGAGCACGAATATTGGCGCTGAGTCCAACTTCGTGTGCAATGACCGTTGCAACCATCGTTAGCACAAACAACGGAACGAGAAAAATCTGTCTCAGAGACTGCATCATGTATGTTATTTTCATCTTTCTTGTCATCGCGCATGACACGCATTACACATCACAGGCAGTAACTCCTTCGGCACAATAAAGACTCCACCACGGATCGAGCCGCGTTGTATCTGCCTCACCCGTACTCATATTCAGCAAGCTTTCAAAGTCAGTACCTTCGCCACCATAACGCATGTGCATGTGGATAGGTTCACCATGTGGGGAACGCAAAATCACATATTGAAATCCGCTACAGGCTGGATCAGTGGATGTTAACTCAAACAAATCCCAGATCGAAGTTTGAAACTGAGGATAATAGAACGGGTCAGGAGCCGCCCCACGATAAGTATATTGGCAGTTCTCAGCGATCGGTTCTTCACCTTGCAAATCGCGGTAAAAAGAAAACTGCTCCATTTGATAAAATTCAACTCGGGCCGGATTGCGAGGATCGTGAAGCGATGAGGGCACCGAAGTATCGAGAGTAAATACACCATCTACTCCTAAATGGGGAACATCCGCATTGGGTGACTCAAGCTCGATCGCGGGTGCAGCGGTTTGGGCTATGGTGCGTTCCGCACTCACCCCTATCATTGCAGCCACGATCGCTAAACCTATTACAGCAAATTGTTTCATATTTTTAAAGTCTACACACCCCAATCACACACTGATACCTTGATCAGCGCTCAGACGCTTGAATGAACAGCGCCAATTGACTCTAACGCTGAGTGTATAGGGTTGATCCTGAGTTTTCTATGCCCCCATCCGGGATTTCGGAAGATATGTTTCTAGTTCGTCGCGGATTTCTACCTTTAGGAAGAGCCACCAGATAAATGGGCAACCAACGCCAGACACCCTAATTCCACATCCAACCGTCCTACTCGCTCTTGGAGTTCTACACTTGTCCAGCCTCAACTAACTGATTTTCTTGACGCAAGCAGCTTTCAATAAACGGATCAATCGCGCCATTCATCACATCCTCGATCGCCGTTGTTTCTTGACCTGTGCGCAAGTCTTTGACCAGTTGGTAGGGATGGAACACATAGTTGCGAATTTGATTCCCCCAAGCAGCTTCTACCATATCACCTCGAATATCGGCGATTTCCTTAGCGCGTTGTTCTTGAGCAATTACTAACAGCTTGGCCTTAAGCCGGGCCATGGCCTTTTCTTTGTTTTGCAGTTGCGATCGTTCTTCTGTACAACGCACCGCAATCCCTGTTGGAATGTGCTTCACCTGCACCGCTGTTTCAACTTTGTTGACATTCTGCCCACCTTTGCCGCCCGATCGCGATGTAGTCACCTCTAAATCTTTTTCAGGAATGTCTAAGTCGATCGACTGGTCTAGAACAGGCATCACTTCCACACCCGCAAAGCTTGTCTGACGTTTACCATTAGCATTGAATGGAGAAATACGCACCAGACGATGGGTACCCTTCTCAGACTTGAGATACCCATAGGCATAACGCCCTTCTATTTCCAGCGTAGCTGACTTGATGCCCGCTTCGTCGCCTTCCGAAAGTTCAGTCAGCCTAACCTTGTAGCCGTGCGACTCACTCCAGCGCTGATACATTCTCAGCAGCATCTCGGCCCAATCTTGAGCATCGGTTCCACCCGCCCCAGCGTTAATTGTCAAAACAGCATTTTCGGCATCATATGGTCCAGACAATAGCTGCTGTAATTCCCATTGATCAAGTTCACGACTCAGGTGGGTAATGTTAGATTGAGCCTCCTGGAGAAGTGCTTCATCCATTTCTAACTCCAGCAACTCCAGGATGGCTTTTGTGTCGCCAATACTGGTCTGCCAGCGCTCTAGCTGCTGCATATGAGATTTCAGATCGTTCAATTCTTGCAAGATACGCTGAGCACTCGCTTGATCGTTCCAAAATTCTGGTTGAGCCGCTAGTTGTTCTAGATCTTCAATCTTGGCAGTGAGGGCAGGCAGGTCAAAGATAGTCCTGGGTTTTACCCAGGCGGTCAGACAACACGTCAAGCTCGCGCTTCATTTCTAACGTATCTAACATATTGCTTCTACAGTCTCAAAAATAAGTCCCAATCGTGATCAGCGCACCGTTGGTGAACTGGCCCTGCAAAGGCTCACATCGAGATCCATTATTGCTTAACTTCTACAAATGTTGCTAAAACGATCGCCCTCGTTGCCGCTACCTCTCCAATCCCCCTTTTCCTATTCTGTTTTCGGGTCAGTGCTGGTTCAACTCGCTTTCCTTATGGGTGCTATTCCGAAGAACAATCCAGGTAGGTCACGTTGTTCCTATTTTTCTCGCGATCGATCCTTATAATTAAGAAAGGTGAATAGACGCTCAGACGGCTTAGCCCTTACCGGTTTTCTAAGCTGGTGGGCAAACCACTCTGCTCAGGCGTTGGATGAGAAGACTCAAGTAAGAAGACTATTGACTGTTGACTGGTTCCACTCAAGCCAGTGCTATCACAACTAGCCGATGCGATCGCAAGGGGAGACAACAAACCTATGACAATGATCGAAACCAAAACCGAGCCAATGGTGATTAACATGGGCCCTCACCATCCCTCGATGCATGGGGTGTTGCGCCTCATTGTCACGTTGGACGGGGAAGATGTCGTGGACTGCGAGCCAGTCATTGGCTATTTGCACCGGGGCATGGAAAAAATTGCCGAAAACCGCACCCCCATTATGTACGTGCCCTACACCAGTCGATGGGACTACGCGGCTGGTATGTTCAATGAAGCGGTGGTGGTAAATGCGGTTGAAAAACTGGCAGATGTAGTCGTACCCAAGCGGGCTAGCTACATCCGCGTCATTATGCTTGAACTTAACCGCATTGCTAATCATTTGCTGTGGCTTGGCCCCTTCTTGGCAGACGTGGGCGCACAAACGCCCTTCTTCTACATCTTCCGAGAGCGTGAACTCATCTATGATCTCTGGGAAGCGGCAACGGGCTATCGCATGGTCAATAATAACTACTGGCGAGTTGGCGGCGTGGCTGTTGACTTACCCTACGGTTGGGTTGATAAGTGCGAAGATTTTTGCGATTACTTCTTGCCCAAAGTCGATGAGTATGAAAAGTTGATCACCAACAATCCTATCTTTCGTCGCCGTATTGAAGGGGTAGGGACAATCACTCGCGATGAAGCGTTGAACTGGGGCTTGTCAGGACCGATGCTGCGTGGCTCTGGGGTGAAGTGGGATCTGCGCAAGGTCGATCACTATGAGTGCTACGACGATTTTGATTGGGAAGTGCAGTGGGAAACCGCAGGGGATTGCTTTGCGCGTTATCTGGTGCGAATTCGGGAAATGCGCGAATCAGTCAAAATTATTCGTCAGGCATTAAAAGGGCTGCCGGGTGGTTCCTACGAGAATTTGGAAGCCAAGCGGATTGCTGAAGGCCCTAAATCTGAGTGGGTAAAAAGCCCTGACTATCAATTCATTGGCAAGAAAGTAGCGCCGACATTTAAGATTCCTAAGGGCGAAAACTATGTACGCATTGAAAGCGGCAAAGGCGAACTGGGAATTTATATCATTGGGGATGATAATGTCTTCCCATGGCGATTCAAAATTCGAGCAGCAGATTTCAACAACCTACAAATTCTGCCGCATGTGCTTCGAGGGGTAAAGGTAGCAGATATTGTGGCAATTTTGGGCAGCATTGATATCATTATGGGATCGGTCGATCGCTAATGACATCCTGATGCGATCGGGCGTGACGAATTGATCGTGTTAATTCTCATTAGGGGCGGTTTTCACACCGCCCTTATGTATGAGGGCATGGAGCTTGCAGTGCAGAAAGGGTCGGGCCGGGTCAACTTCTTTGGGGTAACTTATACTCCCCGACTTAGCTAGAGGCTAGTGGTGTTAAACGTATCGCACTGATTGATGTCGCCAGTTTGAATGCCGCGCTTAAACCACCGCACCCGTTGTGCTGAGGTGCCGTGGGTAAATGATTCTGGCACTACGTATCCTCGAGCCTCTCGCTGCAACCGATCGTCACCAATGGCGCTGGCCGCATTGAGCGCTTGTTCGATATCACCAGGTTCTAGCGAGATATTTTGCCCCGATCGATCGCCGTGATAAGCCCAAACGCCCGCTAAACAATCGGCCTGTAACTCTAACCGCACCGAAAGCTGATTGGCTTGCTCTTGTCTGACCCGCTGCTGCATAGCTTGCACCTGTCTAGAAATGCCCAGTTGATTTTGCACGTGATGCCCCACCTCATGGGCCACTACATAAGCACGGGCAAACTCTCCAGGAGCACCATGCCGACGTTTTAGATCTTCAAAGAAACTCAAATCAATATAAATTGACTGATCGCGGGGACAATAGAACGGGCCCATCGCGGCCTGAGCATAGCCGCAGGCCGACTGCACCGCTCCGGAAAACAAGGTCAGCGTTGGCTCTTGATAATTTTCTCCAAGCTGCTGTCGGAAGATAGTATTCCACGTATCCTCGGTATCTGCCAGCACAACCGAGGTCATTTCAGCCATTTCCTGATGTTGGGGAGAGATTTCGGTTTGCGTTGGATAGGAATTGGGACCAGAACTAACTTGATCCAGGACGATCGATGGGTCGCCGCCCAGCAGCATCACCAGCAGTGCCAGCACGATCGTACCAATGCCACCACCTACCGCGACCGCACGGCCACCACCGCCCCGCCCCCGCAAATCTCGAACATTGCGACTGCGACGCCCCATTTGCCACTTCATAGTCCCTCTCCTGTCTGCTTTAGCTAAATTCGATAGTTCTAATCAAACCGATATAAATACAACGCTGATTTTAAAAAGAATTGAATGGTTGTAATTTTACTATTAACAGGTCAGTGCTCACTTCAGGAGTAATGCGACATACCAATTAAATTAATAGTTCATCAGGCGTAAAGTGGTGGGTTTCCTTACTAACTTAGAAGTTACAGGTTGATTGCTTTCGAGTTGAGCATGACCTGAGCGGGTTCTGCCAATGAAAAACCGGGAGAAATTCCCCCGGTAAGTGCTGAAGTTTATTGATGTTTAAGCTAGCTTCCGTTAGCGGCGCCAGCGGCAATCGGTGAGGTCAATCCCGATGTTAGCGGCGTATCACTGGGTTGCAATAAATTGATTCCCGCACTAAACGTAGCCGCATTCGTAACACCAGTGACAGGCTCAGCCATAGCAGTTCCAGCACCGCGATCGATTGTTGCCACCTGTGACGATTGAGTGGTTGCAGTTCTGGTGGTGAGATTGTTGAGCAACGCATCATCGCTATCTCCATTCAGCGTGATCCGCACCAGTAACGGATCATGATCGCTAGCTTGATTGGAGAATTCTGCATTGACGTGCACCGCATCAAATTCGCTGCGATCGGCCAGGTTATTACTCACCAAAATATGATCGAGCGACTGGGAATTGCCCTGGAAAATGTAACTATAGCGCTCATTTTCGGGCAGCGTGTTGGTGAGGTTGGTCAGACTACGCTCTAGGATAGTTAGCGGCGAGATGAACTCGAATTCGTTCAAATCTCCGGCTACAACCACATTTGCATCGGGATTCTCGGCGGTGATGCCATCGACAAAGCTTCTGACTGATCGCGCTTGGGCCCGACGCACATCTACATCGCTGTTCACCGCTGGATTTTCCTGCAATTGGTCAGCGGGTTGAAGTTGCCCAAACAACGGAGCACTGCCGCCTTTAGACGAGAAGTGATTGTTGACCACCGTTACGTCTTCACCATTAAAGGTGAAGGTAGCCGCGAGGGGCAACCGACTCCCGAAGAAGGGATTATTCTCATTGGTTTGCTGATCGGCTGGATCGGTGACGGTGCGCAACGAGCCTTCCACGAAGCTAACGCGATCGGGATTGTACAGGAAAGCATTGCGAATGTTGCCGCCGGGTTGACCACCGCTGGTGCCGTTGCCAATGAACGGATTGTCGATGTAGGCATAGCGAATGCCGCTGATGGCTTCGATGCGATCAATTAACTGTTCCAGGGTTTCGCTAGCCGAGGTGACAGCGCTGATTTCGGCTCCGTCGTTATCCTGGATCTCTTGCAAGGCCACAATATCCGGCGAGTTGAGGTTATTAACAATGTGAGCGGCGATCGCGTCAAACTGCCCACTGCCAATATCGTCATCTACATCGTTTTCACCGCCTTCAGTCAGGGCCGGATCTTCAATTTTGGGATCTAAATTGAGAACATTGTAGCTAGCGATCGTCAGTTGCGTATCTGTGCCTCGCAGGGCGGAAACTTCCGGCTGAAGGGTGGAATCGCTGGGAGTGAAAGGTTCGGTAACGTTGACTTCGTAGTTACCAAAACTATAGCCGACAACGCCTGTGACATCCCCCAGTCGAGCACCCACGTTCACAGTTTGCTCAAACCCAGGCAACAGATCATCATCAAACTGTACTTGAACTCGCTCTGGGTTGAAGTCGTTGGGGCTAATGTTAATCGTGCCGCGATCGCTAACGCCGGTAGCGTTTTCGCCATTATCAGCCAAGGTGAAAATTTCGCCAAACTGATTCGTGGGGCTAACGGCCACAGCATCCCGAACCGTAACGCGCATTCCTTCCAAACTTTCGTAGAAATCAATGCCGTCTTCGTCGGGGTCAAAGGGGCTATTGTTCAGCCCTTCGGGAGTGGGGGCCGTCGCATCATTGTTGATGATTTCGGTGGGTGGAGTGCGTCCTTCTGCGCCAATAATCGTGGCAGTGGGCAGGGGATTGCCGCTGGACAGCACTTCTACGCTGATATCACCGCTGATCTGCGTAATCGACAGATTGCGGGTAGACTCGCCGCCCGGCTGAAACTCGCTGACCGTGCCGCTGACTTGCACCGCATCGCCCACTTGTACCGTCGGGGAATTCCCTGTAAACACGAAGATCCCCTCAGAAGTGGCGTCGTTGTCGTCAGGGTTGGGGTCTTGCAAATAGAAGCCGTTGCTATCTACAGCAGTGACAACGCCGGGTACGTCTGTCACGTCTTGACCCACCAGCGGCGAGACGTGGGCCGCACCTTGAATATCACTGATGCGCACGGGGGGATTCACCTCAAAAATGGCGGTAGTATTGCTGACTTCATAATTGACCACCAGCAGCGGCGTTCCGTTGGGGCTATCTTCCGCCGAGATAAAGGTCAAGCCTTCGGGTCCGGAATCGCCCTGAATCTCTTCAGCATCGCCGCTAAAGTCACGGGTGTTGATGTATTGCACAAACACCGGTCGATCGGGATTTGTCACCTCGTACACCATAATGCCGCCGACACGCTCCAGCCCGACAAAGGCATAGGTGCGATCGTTAATTCGCGCCGTGACCACGCCTTCCGGTTCTGGACCTTTGTTGTCGCTGCGGGTATCGAAGGTATTCTCATCGTTATCCGAGTTGAAGTTATCGGGAAGCGTAGCCGCCGTAATTTGCTCAAAGTCATCGCCGCTGTCGTAGACCAAGTTGCCCGCCGCATCACGAATCGAGAACGATCGCCCACCATAGGTGAATACTTGATCGAAATCACCATCGCCATCGGTATCGCCCATGGTGCTAGTGACAATCAGCCGTCCCAAATTTTCATCGGCTTGCAGTTCAGCCGCATTGGGAAAAGCCGTCGGGTCGAGGGGAAGATCGCTGAAACGCACTTCTTCGTTGAAGAGATCGCCTTCTGCCTGACCGGGCACTTCCTCATCTCCCGTTGGACGAATCCGCGCATCGCCCTCATTGGCAGTGATGTAGTAAGTTTGCCCGCCTGCGGTGAATGTGGCGATCGCATCCGGCTGATACATGCCAAACACTGGCTGATTGCGGATGTTAATTTCCCCATCAGCATCGCTGGCATCCAAGCGATTATTGCCCTGAGTGTAGTCTTTGTAGCCCAAGGGTTGAATAGCCGTGACGGTGCTGGTAGCAATATCCACAACAGCAACGGCATTGTTTTCTTGCAGCGTCACATAGGCGGTGCTGCCATCTGCTGAAATCGCAATGTATTCGGGTTCCACATCTTGCGCCACGGTGGCATTGGGTCCCAAAATGCGCACGCCATTGGCTTGCAGTTCCGTTTGGCGATCGTTAAATGCACGAAAGTCTGCCGTGCTGACGGTGGCGTTTTCCACCCCGTTAAACAGATTAATAATGCTAACCGAGCCTTCCGGGTCAACAGTATAGTCCTCGCTGGGTTCGCCTTCATTGGCAACGAGAACCTTGCTACCATCGGGCGTAAAGGTCAACATATCGGGCAAAGCCCCGACTTCCACTGCATTCAAGAACGTGCCATCGGTGCGGAAGAATACCACCTTGCCAGCCTCGGTGACAGGCTCGGCTTCTACCGCTACGGCTACAATGCCATTGTGAATGGCCACGCTATTGGCTCCGGCTCCGTATTCAGAGATATCCAGCGTATCCACGAGGGTGGGGTTGGTTGGATTGCTCAAATCCAGAATTTCTAGATCTGTACCGCCCGAAATCACAAACAATCGCTGAGTGGTGGCATCATAGGCAGAAATCTCCGAGCCGCTTCCGGCAAAACCGCCAATTTTCGTCAGAAATCCAGTCTGATTAGACAGTGAAGGACTGTCTGGTTGAGAAGGTTGCAATGCCGACATAAGCTCTGAATGATTAACCGTGTTATTAGGTAGAGGACACTATAGACAAGCTAGACAAGCTAATTGGGACAATCGACACCGATCGCAGAGAGACCGCAGTGACGAACCGCTAAAAGATAAACCAGCTAAACTCTCTGGGGAACATACGGATATTGAATTGATACCTCTGCGTTGCCGCCACGCCACTGTCATAGCTTGCGTCTAGCACCCTACCATCCGTATTCCGCTTTCGTTAAGTTTGCTGGACTACACGAAGCATTAAGACTGTGTGAAGTGATACAGTTTTGTCTCCAAGGTCGGATCGATGCCAGCGAAACGTCATGATTTCTGTGACAAATGTGACTTGATTAACCGATCGGACTCTGATACTGTGGAGCGTTAAGGCTATCTTGCTTTAAGAGGTGGATAGCCCGGATTCCTGGAGGCAGAATAAGCGCTGGAAAGGGAGAGCACCACCAATCCCTAACCAGCTAACCTCTTAACCTGTGCATAGCAGGCGAGAGGCTAGGCTCATTGTAGTCCTAGTCTGTCTCAACTTGCTTCCTTGCAAAAGGGGGCTGTCTCTAGGTTTTCCTCTGCATATCCTAGAGGTCTAAAATCTCATGCCACAATTTATGTCGTTTGACTCCGACGAGTCTAGTTTTGTGTTGCCATCAGCCCGTCATCGCGAGTCCGTCAAGCTGATTTTGATTGGTAAACCAGAACCCGTGACGATCGTGATTGCCAGCTTGCAAGTGAAGGGGTTCACCGATGCGGGCAACTGGTCGCGTCCATTGCAACCACCCGAAACCACCGAGGCCTTGGCGCGATCGGTGGGTGAAGTCATGCGGGTCTATAAGCACTACGTCAGCTTGTAAAGCCCACCCAAAGTCCGATCGAACTGGCTCTGTCCCAAGATGGAGATCTAGCACCATACTGATGGAAGATGTGAATTCCTCAAGTCAACTTCATACTGAAGATGGAGCCGAAATGATTTAAACCTTCTCGCGCTCATCAATCTTGTAAAGGAGACAACATATGAGTATTGAAGATCGAGCTAATGCTGTTGCCAAAAACATCGAAGGTAAAGTCCAAGAAGCCGTTGGTAATCTAACTGGCGACACGAAAACCAAGAGCGAAGGTCAAGCCAAGCAAGCAGAAGCAGCAGCCATGCATGCTGTAGAAGATGTCAAAGATACAGCAAAAGACATCGTCGATAAAGCGTAAGCCACTTGTAAGGGCGATTCGCAAATCGCCCTTACCTGATCTGATACGTTTTCAATTTCAATTTAGGGTCAGCGATGCAATCGTAGATGGGTGGGTTGGAACAATGACGCGCAGTGCTTGCTTGACCGCTTTCATTGTGACAGGCAATTCGCCGATCGGTTGTCCATCCACATGAACTGGCAGTTTTGCCCGTGCAGACAGGCGCACTTCTGCCACCCGATAGGTTTCAATTTTGGGGTTATAGTGGTGTTGTCCTAAATTAATTGACCAGAAATGACGCAACAATTCCCATTTGCTGAAGTTACGAAATACGCTAATGGTGAGTAATCCATCATTCAGTGCAGCATCTGGCGCAACGGTAAATCCACTGCCATAGTATGGCCCATTGGCTATGACAACTAATAACGCTAAGCGCTGCAACTCGTATCGTTTTGCAGCAAGGCGTTGCCACAACCTGCGTTTTGTGGGGTGGGTCGTCAAATCAGCAACATAGCGAGCCTCAGCGATCGATCGATCAAATCGCATCCGGATGCGCTTAGGCTGATAGTTCAACGTCAACGTAACCACTTGCCAGAGCCGTTGCCACCGTCCCCCCTTAATTTCTTCACCCAACGGAAATAGTACTGCATCCAGCCCAACCCCTGCCGCCTCAAAAAAATAGTGCTGGTTATTAGCAACGCCTACATCAATGCTCACAATTTGCCCATGAATCACGACTTGGCAGGCATCCATGATCTCGAGGGGAAGGTTCAAGCTATGAGCAATGTTGTTGTACGTACCGATCGGTAAAATTCCTAGTGGCATGGAGGTGTGTAACAAGCCTTTGGCCACTTCGCTCACGGTTCCATCACCACCTGCCGCAATTACCAAATCATAGGCTTGGGTCAATGCTCGTTGCGCCAAGGTTTTTGGAGAAGTGCCGGATTCCGTTAAAACCACGTCTGTGGTAATCCCCCCCGATTGCAGAGCCGAGACGATCGACGGCAACTGCTCCACGTTCACGGGGTCATCTCCGACAGTACCCGATGTCGGATTTACAATTAAACAGGCCCGCCGCATCACACCCTCCACAACTACCTGAAACTAGTTCACTGGAACGGCACAGACCTCTCTGTAGACCGATAGGTAAGGTAGACTGACTGCTTGCTAGTTTGTCTAGACTTAAGCTTTGCCTCCTTCAGTGTAGCGTGTGTGCCGAATGCACTATTAGACAGACCAACTAGGCGATCGCCCCTCTCCTCTCGTTGCAGTGGCATAATTAAGAACTGCTTATGCAAATTCCCAGAACTTCTTCTATGTCGCAACACCGTGTAACAAACCTGGCAACGGTATACTAAGGCAGGAGGTTCTGCTAAGAATCTTCACACAGTTGATCGCCTATTGCGGGAAACATGAGTCCAGGAATTGATTTACAAGGAAGTTTCATCCAGCTACTCGAAGGGTTGGGTTTGCCTCATGGGGCTGCCAAAGCCGTTTGGATACCCCTGCCCATGGTCGTCATCGTGGCGGCTGTCACAGTCTTAGCATTAGTTTCAACATGGCTTGAACGAAAAATTTCGGCAGCGGCTCAGCAGCGCATTGGCCCAGAGTTTATGGGCCCCTTTGGGATGCTGGTTCCAGCGGCTGATGTGATCAAACTGTTGTTCAAAGAAAATGTGTTGCCAGCTAAAACCGATCCCTGGTTGTTTATCCTGGCTCCCATTCTCGTTTTCGTCCCGGTCTTTTTGTCTTATCTCATTGTTCCGTTTGGGCAAAACCTCGTTATTACCGATATTAATGTCGGCGTGTTTCTGTGGATTGCCCTGTCCAGTGTGGCTCCGATCGGCTTGCTGATGGCAGGCTATGCCTCTAATAATAAGTACTCTCTGTTAGGCGGGCTGCGGGCGGCGGCGCAATCGATTAGCTACGAGATTCCACTGGCGCTGTCGGTGTTGGCAGTTGTCATGATGTCCAACTCGCTGAGCACGATCGACATTGTGGGTCAACAGTCAGGCTATGGCATCTTGGGCTGGAACGTTTGGCGACAGCCAGTTGGGTTTTTGATCTTTTGGATCGCAGCCTTAGCTGAATGTGAGCGCATGCCCTTTGACCTGCCCGAAGCTGAAGAAGAACTGGTAGCTGGCTATCAAACTGAGTACAGCGCTGTCCGTTTCATGCTGTTCTATGCGGGTTCCTACGCCAACTTGGTGCTCTCCTGTTTGCTAATTGCGGTGCTTTATCTGGGCGGTTGGGAGTCGCCAATTCCAGTTGGCTGGGTTGCTAATGCCTTGGGCGTTAGCGAAGCCACTCCCTGGCTACAGGTCATCACAGGTAGCTTGGGTATCGTCATGACCCTGTTCAAAGCCTACCTAATGATTTTCCTGGCGATTCTGTTGCGCTGGACAGTGCCACGGGTTCGCATTGACCAGTTGCTAAACTTGGGGTGGAAGTTCCTACTCCCAGTTTCCCTAGTGAATCTGCTGCTTACGGCTGGATTGAAGCTGGCCTTCCCCGTTGCCTTTGGTGGATAGTGTATTGAAAAGTTAAACGCTGAAGAGTTTTATTTCTTACCTTTCCTGTTCCCCTCGCTTGCTGAACTTGACTTCTCACGAGAACACTATGCTGAAGTTCCTCAAACAAGTCGGTGATTACACTAAAGAGGCGGTTCAAGCTGCCAAATATATTGGTCAAGGATTGTCTGTTACCTTCGATCACATGCAGCGCCGCCCGATTACAGTGCAGTATCCCTACGAGAAATTAATTCCGTCGGAACGCTTTCGCGGCCGCATTCACTTTGAGTTTGATAAGTGCATCGCCTGCGAAGTTTGTGTCCGCGTTTGCCCCATTAACTTGCCGGTTGTGGATTGGGAATTCAATAAAGAAACGAAGAAGAAGAAGCTGAATCACTACAGCATTGACTTCGGAGTTTGCATTTTTTGTGGCAATTGTGTCGAGTTTTGTCCCACCAATTGTCTATCCATGACTGAAGAGTATGAGTTGTCAACCTACGATCGCCACGAACTGAACTACGATAACGTGGCGTTGGGTCGTCTGCCCTACAGCGTCATGCATTCTGACCCAATGGTGACGCCGCTGCGTGAGTTGGCTTACTTGCCTAAAGGGGTGCTTGACCCCCATGCCTTGCCAGAGGGCACTCGTCGGGCGGGTAGACTGCCGGAAGAACTTCTGCAAGAACAAGAGCGCGCAGACGCCAAATAACTATAAGAGTAGGGAGATCGTATTGCCGTGAATTTAGCCGACGGAGTTCAACTCGTATCGTTGATCGTGCTAGCCGTGATGATGATCGGCTCAGCCCTAGGTGTTGTTTTGCTGTCCAATATTGTCTATTCAGCGTTTCTGCTGGGGCTTGTTTTCACCAGCATGGCTGGCATTTACATTTTGCTGAATGCCGGGTTTGTCGCAGCAGCGCAGGTGCTCATCTATGTGGGCGCTGTCAATGTTCTGATTTTGTTTGGAATTATGCTGGTGAACAAGCGGGAAGATTTTCTTCCGGTGAAGAACGCCTGGATTGGCAAAGCAGCAACCGCGGCTGTATGTCTGGGGTTGTTTGTCTTGCTAGGCGCGATGGTGCTTTCAACTCCATGGGCATTGTCAGCGGCAATTCCGACGGGTGATGACGCCATGGTTGTCATCGGTAAGCACTTCTTCAGTGATTTTCTGTTGCCGTTTGAACTGGCCTCGGTTCTGCTATTGATGGCGATGATTGGGGCGATCGTGCTGGCGCGTCGCGATTTTCTGCCAGACGAACTGGCCGAACAGAATGGTCGAGGTTCAACGGCTTTGACCTTGCCGGAACGCCCCCGCGAGCTTGTTTCCAGCGGTGTCTCCAGCAGTAAGGAAAATTAGAATACTTTGTGGTTGATTGAATTATGCAGCTTCAATACTTCCTGATTTTGGCGGCCGCTTTGTTTTGCACAGGCATTTTTGGCTTGGTCACTAGCCGCAACGCGATTCGAGTGTTGATGTCGATCGAGTTGATGCTGAACTCGGTGAACCTAAACCTGATGGCATTCTCCAACTATCTTGATCCAGAGCGCATCCGAGGGCAGGTGTTTGCCGTGTTTGTCATCTCAATTGCCGCTGCTGAAGCGGCAGTGGGGTTGGCGATCGTGCTAGCCATTTACCGCAACCGCAACACGATCGATATGGAACAATTCAACTTGCTGAAGTGGTAAGGGAGGATTGAGCCGGATAAAGGATGAATTTCATCCGTCGATCACAGCACCTTTGTAGAATGAAACGATGAAGCCACACAGATGTTGTGCAAGCTTCATCTTGGTTTTTATCCTTTATCCTTCATCCGTTATCCTTGATTTAGACGTGGAGCTAAACCAAGTTATTGTTGTCCACAAGGCTCATGATGCTTACAGCAAGCAGTGGGCAGAGAAATGTGCTGCTCAGCTAGAACAGCGCAATTGTCGGGTCATGCTGGGCCCTAGCGGACCGAAAGATAACCCCTATCCCGTGTTTTTAGCGTCGGCTCAGCAACCGATCGATCTGGCGGTGGTATTGGGCGGAGATGGTACCGCCTTGGCAGCGGCTCGGCATTTAGCATCCGACGGTATTCGGATTTTGGCAATCAACGTGGGTGGGCATTTGGGGTTTCTCACAGAGCCAGCTGACACATTAATGCAAGACCCAGAACAAGTTTGGGATCGCTTGTTGCAAGATCGGTTTGCAGTACAGCGGCGGATGATGCTACAAGCCATGACCTTTGAAGGCAACCGCACCAATCTAGAGCCTGTCAGCGATCGCTACTTAGCGCTCAACGAAATGTGTGTCAAACCGGCCTCTGCCGATCGCATGATCACTTCCATCTTGGAGATGGAAATCGATGGGGAAGTGGTCGATCAATACCAGGGCGATGGGCTGATCATTGCAACACCGACAGGTTCTACCTGCTATACCGTAGCTGCCAGTGGGCCAATTTTGCATCCAGGCATGGACGCCATGATTGTGACGCCCATCTGTCCCCTCAGCCTCTCTAGCCGCCCGATTGTCTTACCCCCTGGATCGGTGGTCAGCATTTGGCCACTGGCCGATCGCGACCTACACACCAAACTGTGGATGGACGGAGTATTAGCTACAGCCATCTGGCCAGGGCAGCGCGTAGACATCCGCATGGCCGATCGGGCCGCCGAGTTTATTATCTTGAAGGAAAACTATTCCTATTACCAAACCCTCCGGGAAAAGCTACACTGGGCAGGGGCGCGGATTCAGTACAGTAATAATCATCGCAATTAAGCGATTCAAAAAACTGCCCTGAAGAAGTTGCCATATTGCCCCCATCCTGTGTTACCGTTATATACGGTCGAAAAAACGACGCGGGTCGCTAGCTCAGTGGTAGAGCACTCGGCTTTTAACCGATTGGTCCTGGGTTCGAATCCCAGGCGACCCATTGAAGACTGAAATACACATTAGGAAATACACATTAGACATTCGTTTTTCCGATTTTAGCGAATGACTGCCTTCGACCTAGCTTTGGGCTACGGCTTAGTGTCATGACCGAACTCCCAGTTTTGAGCAGCACTCCCTTAGCGCTAACCGTTCAGCAAGTGTTTAGCTGGCTCGTTTTTGGCTAGCGATCGTCATTCGCGTTTGCAGCAGTTGGATAGGGGAATGGTGCAATGATAGCCACCACAGCGAAATAGAGACTCGTTGCCGATTCCCGATTCCCGACTAGTCATTCCCCATTCCCGACTCCCGACTCCCTAACCCCTCCTACCGATCGACATAGCGCTTGTAAATCCGCATAATCTCTCCGGGTTCTCGCACCGTGGCTTGTTGAATCTGGGCATAGGGCAAGGCCCGTGACCAGTTTTCCACCCGGCAAAACCCGCAGTGGTACAGATGGGCGATTGTGTGCTCCACATCCTCCGGTTGTCCAATCATCAGAATTTTGACGGCGCGGCGCTTAGTTCTGATCGATCGTGTATCTTCTGATGGAATATCAATGAAGTCAGCCATAGTGAAAACTCCTAGTTTCGGTAAGGAAACTAGAAGCTAAATTCGATTCACCATTGCAGCAGGATCTGTCAGCTAGATGAGATAATCTCTTCTAGCCTTAGACCGGCTATGCCCCGGTTTAAGGTTAGCTGGTTAGGGTCGCTGCGAACTTCCCTAATCAGCGCTCCTAGAATTCAGCTTCTAGGTAGTTTGCTGTTTAGATGACAGCTACCTTTGATAGAAGAAAAAGATAGCCTTGACTTCTGAGGCTATCACTTTGCCGTGTAATAATCAAGCGCTTTCAAGCAGGAGCACATGAACTATGTACGAACCACTGCTGCGGGATATCTACGCGCTCAGTTGAATGCTATCAATACCGTCTGACCTCAAGCCCTCAATAGAAAATCTTTGGCGAGCTATTGGGAGGTGGCGTATTGCACGGCAAAAGCTCCATCTCTATTCTCATACCCGCTATCCTGATGGTGTAGAAACGTAGCCTGACCATGCAGTTTCATTTGTTGCAATCAGAATGGGACGGCATTACCGTTGAATACGGGCAAATGCTGGAAACAGGAGAATTTGATGCGGAGATGCCTCGACATGGCGTGGCAGTGGCGTTTGCGCCGCACGATCGCGTTACTTGGTCTGTTGATGGGGGCGATCGTAAAACGACACCCCGTTGTTTGGTAAAGTTTTACTGACCAGGGCTACGTCTCACAAGCGTTGTCTGAGCCATTGCTAATACCCCACTAGCCTAACGCCGCGGCTAGTGGCTGTATTACTTCTACTGATTATTCCCATTCGATCGTCCCCGGTGGTTTGGACGTAATATCGTAGACCACACGATTGACGCCAGCCACCTCATTGACAATGCGATTGGAGATAGTTTCCAACAAATCATAAGGAACCCTGGCCCAGTCTGCGGTCATGCCATCTTCACTGGTAACAAGCCGCAGCACGATCGGATAGGCATAGGTGCGTTGATCGCCCATCACCCCCACACTACGAATTGGCAATAGCACGGCAAATGCTTGCCATAGGTCATGATAGACGTCGTTGCGGTTAATTTCCTGGCGCACAATCAAATCAGCATCGCGCAGAATCTCTAGACGTTCGGCGGTGACTTCGCCCAGGATGCGAATCGCCAAGCCAGGACCCGGAAACGGATGGCGACGGACAATTTCTTCTGGCAAGCCGATCGATCGACCAACTTTTCGCACTTCATCTTTGAATAATTTGCGCAACGGTTCGACCAGCTTAAAGCGCAGGTCTTTGGGCAACCCGCCGACGTTATGATGGCTCTTGATCTTCACCGCCACCCGCTCGCCAGTTTGGGGATCAACGTTGGTATCGGCAGATTCGATCACATCGGGGTATAGCGTGCCCTGCGCCAAATAATCAAAGGGCCCTAACCGTTTAGATTCTTCTTCAAACACACGGATGAATTCATAGCCAATGCGCTTGCGTTTCTCTTCCGGGTCGGTGACTCCGGCAATAGTAGCTAGGAAGCGATCGCGAGCATTCACATACTCCACCGGAATATGGAACTGTTCACGGAATAGCTTCAGCAGCCGCTCCGGTTCGCCTTTGCGCATAAAGCCCTGATCGATAAACATACAGGTCAACTGATCGCCAATGGCGCGATGTAGCAGAAACGCCAGCGTTGAAGAATCCACGCCGCCTGACAACGCCAGCAGCACCCGTTTGTCGCCAACCTTAGCGCGAATTTCGCGAATGGTTTCTTCCACAAAGGCATCGGTAGTCCAAGTGGGCTGACAGTTGCAAATGTGATAAACAAAATTGCGAATGAGCGCTTGCCCGCCGATCGAATGCACCACTTCTGGATGGAATTGCACCCCATACAGTTTCTTACCATGATCGGCGATCGCCGCGCATGGAGTATTTTCAGTATGGGCCAATAACTCAAACCCCTCGGGCAGATGCGCTACCGAGTCGCCATGACTCATCCACATCGTAGCGCCATCGTCCACATTGGTGAGCAAATCCGTGGGGTCGTCAATATACAACGATGCCTTGCCATACTCTCCCCGCTCGGCGCGTTCCACACCGCCGCCTAACTGCTGTACCATCAGTTGCATTCCATAACAAACACCCAAAATAGGAATACCCAATTCCCAAATTCCAGGGTCACAGTGGGGTGCCCCTTTGTCATAGACCGAACTCGGCCCACCCGATAGGATAATGCCCTTGGGGTGTAGTTGTCGGAGTTGTTCAGCCGTGGTTCGATAGGAAAGTACCTCAGAATAGACTTGCGTTTCCCGAATGCGACGGGCAATCAACTCGGAATATTGCGAGCCAAAATCGAGAATGACAATCATTTGGCGGCTGAGTTGATCCAGAGAAGAGGGCTGTGGAGGTTGTTCAGTTTGAATCACCGCTGAGATCCTACCTTAGAGGCTAATGAAGGCTAATAAACGAACAAACATAGCTTGAATACAACGGTCTAGGTACGAGCAAATTAAACAAACATAAGAAATTTAAAAGTTCTGAATATTGTAACTATATTGGCAAATCTGAGGGAATATGGCTGCGGCTGTTTTGCTTTGCGTAATTCGTTGACGTTGTCGATCGAACAGAACACACCCGACCTGTACCGAGCGCTCACTGTGGGTTTGAATGTAAGCCTTAGCCCGCCGATCAATCTCCTGAGCGATCGAGCCATATATCAGTTCTACCCAATCACTACCGCCAGTGACATCTAATTGGCGCAAATGTTGCAGAGCAGCTTCTGCGGTGGCGCTTTGAAATACTGCTTGTACCTCGGTGGTGGGTAAGCCCAAGTTCGCACAGTGGGCTGCCAAAATTTCCTGTCGGGCATCTGCCACATGATGATGGGTATGAAAAATGCCGCCCGCTAGTTTGATCAGTTTACCGTGATACCCAAACAGCACGATCGATCGCACCCCTTGCAGCCCTGCTTCCACCAACATCGACCCCAACCAATTCGCCGTTTTAATCAGGCGATCGGACTCGATCCCTAGTTGCTTGGCTAAATCTAGCCCATTCTCGCCAATGCAAAACACTAGCCCGTCATACCAATCTTGCCGCTGCCGCAATTCCTGTTGATAGAGTGCTAGCTGTCCGGGGGCGCTCAGGGGTTGGGCAATACCAGAGGTTCCCAACAGCGATAAGCCTTCTACTACTCCAAACGCGGCGTTCGAGGTGCGTTCGGCCAAGCGCTTGCCCTCTGGCAGAATAATCGTCACTTGAATCTGTTCCATCGATCGCCGCCAGCGCTGCAAATTTTGCTCCAGCAATCGCCGGGCATAGGCATAGATGGCAGGTTGCTGATCTTGATGCACTTGCTTGCCAATCCCTTCACCACCTTTCAGCAGAATTGGGGGTTGGGGATTGGGGGTTGGGGGCGTGATTTGCTCGACTAGGGCCCAGACGGGTGTATTGCGGGTCAAATCTAGGTTATCGCCGGGATCGCTACGAGTAATGGCTAATGCGGAGTTGGGACCAAGGCAAGCGACTTGTTCGATCGTCACATCCACTGTCTCGGCGGGTTCAATCAAATCAACCGAAACGCAAGAGCAAGAGTCATGATGCAAATGTCGCAGGGCGGCGATCGCCGCTGCACAAGCAAACACTGGTAAAGTATAGCCCGATCGAGGTTGAGAATTAATTGTCAAGGAGTCAGGTTTTTACAGGGGTACTATGGTGGAGTAAACAGCCCGAACGATCAACGAAGTCTTCTATCGAGTGTAGCGTCTGATATTCCGTTTGAGAGCTAGGCTGAAATAATAGAAGCTATCGATTTCGCTTAGCCCTGCCCGATTAAGTGGTCGCGTGCATTCGTTAGGATCAGTGTTAAGTGACTGTTCAGTTTCCCGCAAGTGATTTCAATTCACCGTTCACAATTCTGTCTCAGTGCCTACCGTGAATCCAATTGTTGACTATCTGCGCATCAGCTTGATCGATCGCTGCAACTTTCGGTGTCAGTACTGTATGCCTGAAGGCGAAGAATTGACATACCTTCAGCGGCAAGAGGTGTTGTCGAATGATGAACTGTTGACCTTGCTGCGAGATGTGTTGATTCCCTGTGGATTTACGCGCTTTCGTTTGACGGGCGGCGAACCGTTGTTGCGTCCGGGCGTGGTGAATTTGGTAAAACAAATAGCGGCGCTGCCACAAACGCAGGACTTGTCGATGACCACAAATGGCTTCTTGTTAGCAGATATGGCACAGGACCTTTACAAGGCTGGACTGCGGCGTATTAATATCAGCCTTGATTCTCTTGATCCGGCGACATTCGATCGCATCGTTGGTCATCGGGGTCGATCGCAGTGGCAACGAGTTTGGGACGGCATTCAGGCGGCCTATCAGGTTGGGTTTAATCCGTTGAAGCTGAATGTGGTCGTAATTCCCGGTGTCAATGATCAGGAGGTATTAGACTTGGCTGCCCTCAGTCTCGATCGCCATTGGCATGTTCGCTTCATTGAGTTTATGCCCATTGGCAACGCTGATTTATTCAACCATAAAGGCTGGATTGATTCGGAAACCCTGCGGCAGCAAATTCGCGATCGATGGGGGCTAACGGAGGGACAAGTGCAGGGGAACGGCCCGGCCGATGTGTTTCAAATTCCGGGAGCGAAAGGCACGCTGGGGTTTATTAGCCAGATGTCAGAATGCTTTTGCGATCGCTGCAACCGCATGCGTCTCTCGGCAGACGGCTGGTTGCGCCCCTGCTTACTGAATGAAATTGGGCAACTGGATCTGAAAACAGCCCTGCGATCGGGCGTCCCTCTCGCCGAATTGCGATCGCAAGTCCAAAGCCTATTAGAGCTAAAACCGGCTATTAACTACAAACAGCGAGAGTCTGGCACGATCGGACAAGCCTACAGCCGCACCATGTCTCAAATTGGCGGCTAATGTTGAGTTTTGGGGCAACTGTCGAGTCAACTTACAAGGGCTTCCATAAGTGATGATCGGGCGACAGATCAAACCCCATGCGTTGATAAAACTCGAAAGCGCGATCGTTTGTCTGAACAACCTGTAGTCCCAACGCCACCGCCTTCCCGCGAAACTCTGCCTCCAACCACTGAAAAAAAGCCGCACCAATCCCTTAGCTGCGGTACTCGTTAGAACACCCCCGAAATCTGAGCTTTATCCTTCATCTCTCGTTCTTCTTATAAAAAAGAGGCTCTCTGAACTGACGGATTCAGAGAGCATTGCGAAAGACTAGATGGCTCATCGTCGCCGCTTACGATGCAACCAAGTAAATTAAACTTTTCGAGAATAATACTCAACCACGAGCAGTTCGTTGACCTGTAGGGCGACCCACTCGCGTTCAACAATGCCGTTGACTTTTCCTTCCAACTTGTTCTTGTCAAATTCCAGATGGCTAGGCAAATGAGCCAGACCGGGAAACTGCAAATTCGCTTCTACCAACTGACGCGAGCGATCGCTGTCTCGCACACCAATCACTTCCCCAGGACGACATTGATAGCTAGGAATATTAACAACCTTGCCATTCACTGTGACATGACCGTGACTTACCAACTGACGAGCGCCCGGAATGGTGGGAGCCATGCCTAAGCGAAACACAATATTGTCTAGCCGCATTTCCAAAAGTTCTAACAGCGCTTGTCCGGTTGAACCAGCCGCACGCCGAGCTTTGCGCACATAGCGAACCAATTGTCTTTCCGAAACACCATAATTAAATCGGAGCTTCTGCTTTTCGTCCAAACGAATTGCATACTCCGAGCGCTTTTTGCGCGCTTGGCCATGTTGACCGGGCGGATACGCCTTCCGAGGGGTTTTACGCGACAGTCCAGGCAGTTCAACACCAAGACGCCGCACAACCCGAAGGCGTGGACCTCGATATCGCGACATCTAGCTTCCTCTCTAGAATATATATACCCAAAGATCCAATTTTAGCTCTAAACCGCACTTACAGCAATAAGTTTCTCAAGCGATCGATTCCAGCCCAGCTTCAGTCGTGAGTGCTCGATACGGTTTGTCTACTGCAAGGTTACTGAATTAACCGATCGGCACCCCTCACAATCAAGAAATTAGCCTATAATGTTAACTATGGGAAAAAACGAGGTGAAGATTAGCATCTGTTATGGTTCCCCAATTTTGTAAAATGTGCTGCCTTGCGATTCAAACCGTGTGCTAGCATAATCATCTAGATGGATGCATCTGGCTTTCAGAACCCTGAGAAGCTGCATGAAGCAGTTCTGTGGAGTCAGAATCGATCAGTAACTGTTTGACGAGATTTGTAAAACCTGAATACTTAGCTATGACTGAGACTCTTATGAGCCAGCGGATTGCCCATCCGATGGAAAAACTTCAGCGTCAAGTTCGTTCACTGGTGCAATCAAAAGTCTTGAACCCATCCGATCGGCTTTGGAAAATTGCACTACTTTACGGTGATGATTGGTCTTATTGGAAAAAAGAGCTAGAGGATTTTGACTTCTCGATGCAAGACCCTATCTGTGATCTTTTAGCCGTTGAAACCTGGGAAGAAGATGGCTAGCCCAGTTCATCGCACAGCACTTTAGTGACCTGTATCTTCTGCTAAAGGAGCCTACTGGTTCTGCATCTTCCACTTTGCTTTTTGTCGGTTTCTCTGTTCTAGCTTTAGTTTCTACGGTTGCCGATTGCAACCAAGAATGAATTCGCTATGAATTCTTTAACGAGTTCACCAGTCAATCGACCAGTTTTTGCACTTCAATCGACTGCTTGAAGGTCGATCGAGGCTTAAAAGAGGCATAGTTTGGGCGGACTTGAATTCGCACAGCCACGACTGTAATGTTGTCGTGACCACTAAATTGATTGGCATCCTCCACCAATTGATTAACGCCTTGGTCAAGGTCGATTTGACCGCTCAACATGGATTGAAGAGGCTCTTGCCCGTGCAGTTCTAAAAAGTCATTATCGGTCAATCCATCGGAAGCTAGGATGAGCAACATGTCTTCATTAGCTTCCAGGAATTTTACATCGGGATGAATGAAGTTTTCGTCGCGCGGGCCAAGCGCTTGTGTTAGTTGATAGGCATCAGGGCGGGCATAGGCGATCGCGGGTTCAACGCCGCGTTGGATTTCCCGTTGCCCAACTTCATGATCGGTGGTAAGTTGCTCTAACCCTTGCCGTCGGCTATAGCGGTAAAGGCGACTGTCTCCCACATGGGCGATCGCCACTTCGGTATCTTGCAGCAACAACAGCACCAGCGTTGTCCCCATGCGCCCACTGCCCGATCGCAATCCTTGCTGGTTTTGATCATAAATTGCTTGGTTGGTAAGGCGAATCGCTTCTCGAATGCTGGCTTCATTGGGTAGGGTATCGTGCCAGTGGGCGTCAAAATAAGTACGCAAGGTTTCGACCGCTAGAGCGCTGGCTACTTCACCACCATCGTGACCGCCCATACCATCGCATAGGATGTATAGCCCCTTAGCCTGAACAGTGCGGTCTTGACTATCGTCCAGTTGCTTTGTTTCGGTGCGCTGGCTGGCTGTGCGAATGTAGAAACAGTCCTCGTTGTGGTCTCGCTGTCGCCCGGTGATAGTACGCCCTGCATCTTCCAGATTTATTAGCCGCATCGGTAGGACGATCGTGGGCTGGTCATCATTCTCACTAGCAATATCGTCTTCATCAACATCAACTAACAAGGGCAAGGACTGGTTATCAACGCTGAGGGATAAATCAGAGGCTGGGGCTGGGATCATTGCTGTTGGTTGTAGGGTCGTGGCAATCGATTCAATGCGCGATCGGAGTTCGTCGATCGAGGCAATCGCTCCAGACTGAAGATCTCGACAAAGTAAAAAGATATTGCCATTTTGGGTACGCTGCGATTGTTCAAACAGAGTTTGCCACAGCAGCCCCAAGTCCTTGAGAGAGGGGGGCTGATCAGGTCGATCGGCATACAGCCGCTGAAGACATAGCACATAGTCTTCGGAGTCCACTCGCAAGTTGTCTGGCTCTAATAAACTTTGACCATAGTGATGAGGGGCTAGGGCTGCCCAGTGTTCCACAATCTCATGCAACCAGTGCAGTATTTGCAGCGGTAGTACTTCATCATTTTGGCAGGCGTCCGTGAGCAACGGCAGGTTGGCGCGATCTTCCAACAGCACAATGCTGAGGCCATTCTGCTCCCACGCATCGTGAACTTTGGGTAAGGGCAGTGATGGATATTGCTCTTGCAGCGCGATGTAGGATTGAGCAATGGTTGGAATTGTTGTGGTTTGTAGAGAATTCGACGCTAAATCACTGCCTTGATGTTGATATAACACTTCCAGCAGCGACGGTTGTAGCGGTTGGCAATCTAAGACTTTGGTCTCTACTTCTGCAAGTCTATTGGGCAGGGGAGAAAGATCTAGAAGTTGATAGCGCTGTTGAGCGTCGAGGTACTTACCGTTGGTTAACACGAGGATGCCGGGTTGCTCAATCGCATCTGCGGATTCGACAATCTGAGGCGCTTCGATCGCCGCCGAATCATGACCGTTCGATAATCGATCGGGGAAGGGAAATGCGAGAATAGCTTGCCATAAAGTTCCAGTCATATAACCGCAGTGAGGACATTGGGTGGTATCAAGGGGGGTTAGGTCCCCACAGTGAGGACAGGGTTTGTCGGTCAAAGACTCCCCACAATTTTGGCAAAAGTTGTTCGCATCTGGATTTTCAAACTGACAATGAGGACAAACAAGCATTGGGAACTTCCCTCAATCCCGTTATGATTATTTTCCGAGGTTTAAGCCTAAAGTTTGTCACCGCGATCACCTGTTAAGAACTCTTTGCCTGAGCTACACAATTCGCGAGGTGGCGCTGCCGCCGATCGATCGTTCATCAACATCTTTGAGGGATTGATCAATTACTTTGATCAAAACTGACTGCTCTAATGCTGACCCAGTAGCCGTTCTCTTTAGAGTACCCAAAGCGGCATGGGGAATGTGCAGTGAATGGGCTTAATGCTGATTTTCTAATCGATCTTCAGTTTTTTTAGTAAAGCAGCAGGATAATAGTTTCAATTCAACTATACCGATTTTGAATCGGAGAAGCAGAACTCTCAAATTTAAGTTAATACACGGGTCAGTTTTATCTTTGCAGACCATCAAGACCATCATGATATTGAGTAACTTACAGGGGTTGAAACCCCTTGTGCTTCGCGAGAAAGTGTTCAACTGGGGACAACAAACCTATTTGATGGCGGTTCTGAATGTCACCCCTGACAGTTTCAGCGATGGGGGACAATTTAATTCACTGGCGGCCGCCCTCGATCGGGCCCAAACGGTGGTGCAGGCTGGAGCCCATCTGCTTGATATCGGTGGGCAATCAACTCGTCCCCAAGCGGAAGACATTTCCTTGGAAGAGGAACTGGTGCGGGTCATTCCAGTCATTGAAGCGGTGCGATCGGCGGCGGATCGATCGGTCGATCTGGCTTCAGTTCCCATTTCTGTAGATACCACCCGGGCGGCGGTGGCACGGGCAGCGGTGGCGGCGGGCGCCGATCTGATCAACGATATCTCTGGCGCTACGTATGATCAGTCCATGCTGTCTACCGTAGCAGAACTGGGGGTTCCCATCGTCTTGATGCACATGCGAGGAACCCCCAAAACCATGCAGCAACTCACTACCTATACAGATTTGCTGGGCGAGATCTATGACTTTCTAGCTAACCGAGTGGAGGCGGCCCTCGCCGCCGGTATTGCCTCTGATCGCATCATCCTTGACCCAGGGATTGGGTTTGCCAAAACCTATGCCCAAAATCTAGAGATTTTGCGGCAGTTATCTACCTTACGATCGATGGGCTGTCCATTATTAGTAGGCACTTCTCGCAAAAGCTTTATTGGGCATATCCTCCAGCAACCTGATCCGCAACAGCGAGTCTGGGGAACGGCAGCAACCTGCTGTGCGGCGATCGCCGCTGGGGCTGATCTGGTGCGCGTGCATGATGTTGCAGAAATGCGTGATGTGTGTCAGGTTGCTGATGCCATTTGGCGTCAAGCATAGGAATAGAAAGGGACACAAGACAGCTAATGCGCTCAATCGCTTAATGCGATCGCTTAGCTTGATTCCCGTGAACTAGAGTTCCCGCTGGACGGACCTGGATTGATACGGCGGGGGCGAAGATCTGGCTCAATCAATTCCGAGAGGCTCTCGGTGAGGTCTCTCGGATTCATAAACACAATCTTAGAGTTATCACTTTCGCCGAGCCGATAGTTAGCTTCAACATAGCGTTGAGCCACTAGGTATTTGAGAATATCTTGCGGGTTGGCACCGGGCGGCAACACCTCAGCAATGCGTTTGACCGACTCGGAAATGGCTTCGGCTTCGCGGATGGTGGCTTGTTTGCGACCTTCCGCCTCTTGCACGGCAGCTTGCCTGCGGCCTTCGGCTTCCGCAATCGCTGCCCGTTTTTCACTCTCGGCCGCCCGTTCCCGCTCCAGGGCTTGAATAACACTGTCGGGCGGCTTAATATCTTGGATTTCTACGCGAGTGATCTTAACCCCCCACGGTTCAGTCGCTTCATCCAGCGCTTCTAAAAGGGCCCGAATAATTCGATCGCGACCAGAGTTCGTTTCTTGCAGCGTCATCTGTCCCACTTCCGATCGCAGAGTGGTAATCACAAGGTTTTTAATGCCTTCTTCCACATCTTCAATCGCATACCAGGCCTTTTCCAGTTCAAAAATTCGCCAAAATACTACTGCATCTACCGTGACACGAACGTTATCGACGGTGGTGGCTTCGCTGATATCTTCTCTAGGGTTAATGTCCAAAATTTGCTCTTTCACCGACGCTTGGACAACCACGCGATCGACAAAAGGAATGATTAAATAATTTAACCCTGGTGTTAGTTTGCGATGGTATCGTCCCAGTCGTTCTACCAGTGCTTCGTTTCCTTCGGTAATCAGCTTTGTGGAACCCACCGTGGCCGCGACTACCAGTAAGATAAACACAATCACCCAAGCAAATGCGCTACCCATGTATTGCTTTCTCCTGCCATGCGGCTCAATTTTAGTCGATTTGAAGCGGGATGGATCGTCATTAACCTGTGAATCACACTCCTCAACGTTGCGATCGAAGTATCTTTCCTCTGATTCACCCTAACAATGCGCCTTCCAAGCGATAGCGATACTGAAGTATGCCGATGCACCCAACATTACAGAGGATAGCTAGTTGCTAGGCTAGCATTTTCAATCGTTGGAACGAGTGAATGCTTGCCTAGGACTGATTCACCTCTCACTGTTGAGATGATCTTGTTGAGATGATTTCACTGATCCAGATACCCTAACTGCCTCAAGGCGATCGAGTGTCTTTATTCTCGATTGTCTCTCAATATTATCTGTAAGGGAATTGCCCACATGACCTTATCGATCAGAGTCGGAATAGGTATGAAGTTCCGAGTCGGGAAATGTTGTTGGCATTACGATTAACGTTAGCCCTTGTCGCGAGACCACCTGAACCGCTTCCCCTGGCAAGAGGGTAGCGTCCGAAATTTGGCAACGCGCTTTCCAAAGTGCACCGTCATAGGAAACCAAACCCGTACCACCTTTGGGAATGGTTTCTGAAACAACAGCGTGGGTACTCGGAGCCAGATCTTTGGCTTGTTTGGGAACCATGCCCCGCAATACTACCGCTAGGGCGATCGACAGCACCCCCCAAATCACAATCTGTGTGGTGACAGAAGTAACGGTGAGGGCAGCCATGGCCGTAATCAACGCAGCAATGCCAAGCGAGGCCACAATAGGTTCGCCTACTAATGTTCCTAGAACTAAAAATAAAAAACCAAGCACTAGCCAAACCGCATAGGGTTGATCAGTCATCAATTCTGTTAAGTTCACAGTCAAAACCTACCCGCTAAATCGTTGAGTAGAAGAATTGGTTAAAGGTTCTGTCTTAAATGTAACGGAGGGTGTTGTCACTATACCGCAACACCGCACAGATGAATAACTGTCTGGTAGCAGGGCGGCCTTAGCAGACAGCTAAATTTTAGATTTAGGATTTTTTATGATTTCGCGATCGCCGCCGAGATGCCTGTTTGAAGAATTGATAGCTGCGGTAGGGGCTACTACCCGACAAAATAAACATCACTAGGGGCAAGCTGCCAAACAGACAACTGGACTCGGAGCGACAGATGCCAATCGGAGCCAAGGCAACCCGGTTGCGAGACAGGGAACTGGCAACAAGCTGCTCCATGGGTAGCGCCGCCATTTTCAACCAATTGGCAAAATTGGGAGGCAACTCTGAATTCAACCGCAGCTTCAAGGAGTCGGTCGAAAACGACTGAGCATAGGTTGGAGAAAGAAACGGACTATAGTCTGCGGCTTGCGGCGAAAGTTGTTGCACAAAGGCCAACGTTACCCCTTGCAGCAGTTGACGCAGCGATTCGGTATCTTCTTGGCGTTCTCGCACAAAGATGCTTTGAGACAAGGCTCGGTTCAAATTGGCTGGATCACCCACGCTTAAATGGGTAGCTCCGATCGCCGTCAACAAATATTTGGAGGTGCGCAGTTGAGTAAAGGGGAGAAACTGCTGGCTTACCGCCGGGGTAATGGTGTCATCGGTAGACGCCAACATCAAGGTTGGAATTTTGACCTGTGACAAGCTTTTCTCATCAAACAAATGTCCAATCACCGGATTGAGCAACACCACCCGCGCCACTCGCGAGTCGCCCAAATCGGTCGGAGTATCTGGTAAATCAGCGGCGTTGCACTGAATTAGATCGGCGGGCGAAAACATGACTGGGTTTGGATCATTACAAAATTTCCGCAAATGCTCCAAACTAAGTTGCGTTCCAGCCAACGATAGGGCTGTGTATCCTCCCAACGAATGTCCAATGACAACTACTTTCTCGGTGTTGAATTTGCCGTTCAGTGTTCTTGAAAAACGGTTTAAGCGCTCAAGGCGATCGAGCAAAAAACTGACATCTTTGGGGCGATCAATGAACTCACTGGCTGGTAGCACACTGCCCGTCTTGATGCCAGACTGCTGCAATTCGCCCGTCAGCCAGGCGACATTACTCCCTGGATGTTCAACTGCCACCACCGTTAGCCCATAGGACGCCAAGTGATAGGCCAAATAGCCCAAAAACCGACGATCGGCCCCAAATCCGTGGGAGATCACCACCAATGGCCCTTCTGTGCGCCGGCGAGTCCAATACAAATCCACGGGAATCGAGCGCTCCCGCTTGTAATCTTGCAGCGTCATGGTCTGCTTCCACACCCAGTAGGGGCCAGGGTTACTGGGATCAAAGGTGGTTTTGGGTGGTTTGCCTTCGACGGTCAGTTCACGATCAAGCACCGCACTCAGGGTTTGGCTTTGCCAGGAGGGTAGGTTTAACTGAGACGCTAGCGCGATCGCCGAAATCACATCCACCGTCACGGTTTGCCCTGGAAATGCCTTCAAAAAGCCCAAGAAACTAATACCATCGGGTTGCTGTGCAGCTTGACTAAGGGCGGTTTTAATCTGTTCGGCATCGGCATCTGGGATAGCCGCTTGAAGGGTATTGAGAAACCGCTCGCCTGCCGAGGAATGCAGCAAATCCTCGACCAATTTGTCACCCAGATTGGGATCAATTTGTAGCCGACTTAATAGAATCTTGCGAACTGAGGGTTGGGATAACAGAGGCGAGTAGAGCTTCAAATCTTCAGGCACTTCGCCAGTTTCGGCAAAAGATTCCAAGGTATTGACTGATATGGATTGGCGAATTGGGCCCACCCGCACCACCAACCGTTCGGCAGCAAAACCCGGGGTTGCCATACTGCAACCTAGCAATACAAATAGCCCACCGATCGCCGATTTCCAAGACCATCGGGGTCGCCCATCTGACCGCGATCGAGCGATGTTTACAGTCTGTTGAGGTAGGCTCAACGCAGCCGCGCCCGTTGCTGCATTGCTTACATAGCTAGCCTCAGAAGAGCAAGCAGGAACATGAGTCTGGGGCGATCGAGAAAAGTTGATGGACATTGTGTTGAGAAGATGAAAGCAGCGAACACGAAACAAAGCAGTTGTGCCAAAGAACAGTTGCGCAAGAAACGGTGATGCCAGCGTGCCGTGATCCGATATCGCTTCCCTCATTCATGCTAGTGGTTCAACTCTGCGGTTGACCAAGGTGAGGGATAAAGCAAACCGAGTCAAATCAAAAGATGCTTATAATATTTCCCTATATTTTTGACCTCATATCAATGCACCCCTTCGTATTTATTTACACGTTTTTTTAACCCGAATCCCAACCAACGGCAAAAGCGGTCTGCACCGAAATTTGAAGAAGATAAGCTTTAAGTGTTGAGCCGGATGGCCCTATCTGCTGTAGCAAAAATAGCGATTTGGGAATTGTCTTTACGATCGGGTCTAGCGGACATAAGCCCGCTATGTACCAGCTTAATTGGTTGACCGATGACCGCCAAGCAGGGCTGAATCCTGTGGTTAGCTTTAGTGACTAGCTTAAGTAGGCAGGCGTAGCGCCATCCTTATCAACCAGAGGAGGCATCTGAACTGGGTACAGTTGGCAAATAAGCAACTTGTCGGGCTACCTCTGGCAGCTTAGATTGCCGTTGACCTTGAGCGCGAGCATGGCGGCACAACAGATCAAGTGGGGTGTCGATCAAACGATCGAATACAGACTCGATCGAGGTAGCTCTAGAAGGCAAGCCTGTTGCACTCAAGCAGGCAGCCGGGATCTCTTTGAATAGCCACCGACCACAACGGTATAGATAATCTGGCACAGACATTTCTCGCATTAAGCTCACTCCATGCAACTCGGACAAATAGCGATTGGAACAGCCATACCGCCGCCACTGGCTATATAAGGCTCCTAGCGTAGAGCGATGACGATGACGCACAACAGACTGTTCCGCAAACTGAATGCGCCACTGCCCCGATTGAAGAACGCGCCAGCACAAATCCGCATCCCCCCCAGTAGTGAGATAGGGTCGAAACAGTCCTGTTTGCTCAAAAACCGTTCGCCGAACTGCCAGATTAGCGGTTTGTCCGTAGGGGCGAAACGAATGAGTCAGGGTATGTTTTTGCGACAAGGTTTCGTGACGATCGGCATAGCGCTCTAAAAAGGTAGTTCCGGGCAACGCTATGATCTCTCCAGCCACCAGTCCCACCTCAGCTTCGACAAAGGGCTGCACCAGGTGCAACAGCCAATCCGGGTCTGGGCGGCAATCAGCATCTGTAAACGCATATACGTCTCCACTGGCGGTACAAATGCCAGCATTACGGGCTGCATAGGAACTTTGAATCGATGTTTCGTTGACTAAGCGTAGGGGCAGGGACGTTGAGCTTACTGCCGTTTCTAGGAGTTGCCGGGTACGATCGTGGCTACCGTTATCAACAACTATGTATTCAACCTGAGCCGTGGGATAGGTTTGGCAGCCGAGGCAAGCTATTAATTCGGGAACATCTGTTTCGCCATTATAAATAGGCACAATCACTGAAACCTTTGGAACAAACCCATAGTAGCGGGATGATGAGCTAGGACAAACCATGCTTGGTACAGAGAGAGGATGGAAGTTAGCTAGCTTCAGGTTTCCCACCTCGGTAGGAGTACGTAGCGTTGTAAACAAAACGCAATCGGGCTGCAAAGTTTTGATGAAGCATTCCGATCGCATCCGGCGCAACTTTAAGAACTGTGAATAAAGTAGTGGCTGAGTAAACAATAACGCCGATCGCCGAAAACAACGCTGGAATGGGTTTTGGAAAACCTGATAAGCTTGGCAGGGTCTACAAAACTTAATAGACCGCAACAAAATCAGGAGAAAGTGGGTCGTATTGAGTACTGGCTTGCCTAGTAGCTGAGAGCGCGAGAGTCCGAAAGACAGTCCAAGGTTCAATTTGCTGCCAAGACGTACGTAACTGAGGAAATCTCCCGCCATGATGAACCGAATGCTTCGATCGATTCTGCTCGATCGAGAGTCAAATCTGAGGCAACTCTGGTTGCAACTGCTGATAGACGTTGCCCTCATCCTTAACTCTTCTCCCCGAAGGAGCAGAGAACCGGATCGCTTCCTCGCTCGGTTGAGAGAGGGCTAGGGAGAAGGGGCGTCCAGAGTCAGATCTCAATTCAGCCATGCCTGCTCTCGAATGGCTCAACCGTGCTGCTGTAGATGGGCACTTGGAGGGAGTGCAATTATCTGAAACGACCGTAACAATCTTACACAGTGCTGTTGAAATAGCTGAGTTTATGAGACTTATCGTCGCTGTCAGCAAACCTGTTAAGCCCAATGCCTACGCTTAACGAAAACCTAAAAACAGGGTAAGGTTAAGATTTCGACTTGGGTTGACTCCGGTTATTAACTGTGACATTGCGATCGGTTGACTGACATTTGCAGCGTTCATGACCTTGTAAATCCTATTTGGCGCTGTGCTCAAGACATCGCAATTGTTTTAGCCAGGTGAACAACACTATATGGTGGTACACAAGATTCAACAACAAGGCATGTTGCTAGTTCTACCGGTTCCATTCCAAATGCATAATGGGCAGCTTTTGTTTGAAGCCCAGGCCTGCAATGGGTTGGAACGCTGGGCTGATAATTTTGGCAACGTTATCGTCGCCGCCCCGGTCATGCCCAAGTCAATAGCAGAGCACGATCGCACCATTGTTTGGAAAAACACGGCAATGCTGGACAATCCGCAGCGGTTCGAGTTTGTGCTGCTTCCCTGGGCCTATTCTCTACGAGATTTCTTTGCACACTACCGATCAACCAGAACCCTACTTGCCAAGCTTATCCACCGCAGCGAGTATTTACAGTTTGCCATCAGTAGTTTGTGGGGAGATTGGGCTGCGATCGCCGCGTTAGAAGCGAAAAAACAAAACCGTCCCTATGCGATTCACACCGACGTAGTGGACTATCGAGTCATTCTGCAAATTAATCAGGATAAAAGTTTACCCAAACGCCTAAAAGCCAGGGTGCTGTCTTCCCTGATGCAGCAGTATCACCAGTGGATCATTCGCAACTGTAGCTTGGGATTGTGGCATGGAAACGATTGCTACCAAGCCTACAGTCCTTTTTGTAAGAATAGCCATCTGATTCATGATGTGCACACCAAATCTGAGGATGGCATTACTCCTGCACAACTCAAGGCGAAACTAGAGCAGTGCCAAACCAATGCTCCGCTGCGCATCTGTTACGCCGGTCGGATGGTAGATATGAAAGCCCCGCTGGATTGGATTCGAGCCATTGCCCACGCCCAGCAGTTGGGAGCACCGCTTGAGGCAACCTGGTATGGAGAGGGCCCGCTTCGTCCTGCGATGGAACAACTCATAGCCGAATTAGGACTACAAAACGTTGTGCATTTAGCGGGGTTTGAACGCGATCGCCAGGCTCTCTTGCAAAAAATTCGGGAGGCGCATGTCATGCTGTTTACCCACATCACACCAGAGTCGCCCCGTTGCTTAATTGAGTCCTTGATCTGCGGTACACCGATTATCGGTTATCACAGTGCCTATCCCGAAGATTTACTGCGCGGCAAGGGTGGAGGGTGCTTGGTTCCTAAGCAGGATTGGCAGCAACTTGGCAAAACGCTCCACGATCTAGCGATGCATCGTCCTAGGCTCGTGCAGTTGATTCAGCAAGCCGCTGCCAATGGTGAACAATATAGCGATGAGTTTGTGTTTCAAGAGCGCAGCCGTCTGATTACCACTCATCTATCTCGACCGAACCATTACTCCTTAATGCAGGAATTGCTCAGGGTATAGGGTACAGGCAGTCTTCGGTAACATGCCCGTTTCGCCTGATCCTTTCGCTTAATCAAGGCAAGTTCATTTCATCTGAGCCAGCGTCGATCGGGATTCGTTAACTAGATTGCAACCAGCGGGCCGCGTCTTTGGCATGGTAAGACAGAATCAGGTCTGCACCCGATCGTTTGAAGCCAATCAGGGTTTCCATCACTACTCGCTGTTCATCGACCCAACCATTCAGGGCAGCCGCTTTGATCATGGAATATTCGCCAGAAACGTTATAGGCGGCAACGGGTAAATTGGTTGCTTGCTTGACGCGCCAGATGATATCCATGTAAGCCAAGGCTGGTTTCACCATCAGCATGTCTGCGCCTTCGGCAATATCTAGAGCAATCTCTTTGAGAGCTTCTTGACCATTAGCAGGGTCCATTTGATAGGTACGACGATCGCCAAACTGTGGGGCTGATTCAGCGGCATCTCGGAACGGCCCATAGTAAGCGGATGCATATTTCGCTGCATAGGACAAAATCGGAATATCTTGGAAACCGCCCTCATCCAATCCCGATCGAATGGCTTGGACAAAACCATCCATCATTCCAGAGGGCGCAATAATATCCGCCCCAGCTTTTGCTTGAGAAACGGCTGTTTTCTTCAGAAGTTCCAAGGTTGGATCATTCAATACACGCCCGGTTAAATCTCCCACTTCTAGATAGCCACAGTGACCATGCGAAGTGTATTCGCACAAACAGGTATCCACAATCACAATTAGATCGGGCACAGCTTCCTTAACAGCAGTGGTGGCCACTTGAACAATGCCATGATCGTGCCAAGCGCCAGTTGCATCCATATCTTTATCAGCCGGAATGCCAAACAAGATGATGGCTGGAATGCCCAAATCGTAAACTTCCTTCGCTTCTTCAACAATCTTGTCTACAGATAGTTGATAAACCCCTGGCATCGATTTCACTTCATTAGCAATTCCTTCACCAGGAACCGCAAACAAGGGATAGATCAGATCATTTGTCGTTAGAACATGTTCCTGTACCATCCGTCGCAGCTGGGGATGGTTACGAAGACGACGAGGGCGTTGAGTTGGAAACATAGCGTTTACTAAGCTTTACTAAGAATTGAAGCAGCGAGACTCTCACCAATGCTTAAAAGTCTAAAACCTAGCTGTCCCTCTCGTTGATATCGGGTTACAAACTGTAAAACCGTCGCTGTTGAACGAGGGGTTAAGGTGAGGGCGGTGTGAGGCTTGTCAGTCGATCGTCCTGCACAGCATAGAGATGTGCACACAGAAAGTTCATGGATTTTCAGGATCTTCCGGTTTTATCATCCGGAATAGTTCGTGTTTATCTGTAGAGGGAAGTGAGTATTGCTGCTAAGCAGCTACGTGTGGTTGAACGATTGCCCGCTATTTGAGAAGTTCCCTGACATGATTTCCTCCTCAAGGCTTAGAGTTGGTAGGTATGGTTTTGTCGGTTACTTCTATTCAGCAATTACTTCTTGAATATTTCGATCGTTGGATAGTTATCGTGACTATCTACGTGGTTAATTTGAGTGTTCAATTAACCACGTTTGAGCAGCAACGATCGAGCAGATGTTGCACACAAATTCAGAAGCCCTCTACTTGGATAGGCAACCTAGTGACTTATTCAAGTAAAAAGCTCTATCCATTCTCGTATTTAGCGTTACGCTCTGTCATCCTAATAAACGAGAATAGCAGCAAGCGGCAAGTTACTGTAATTAAATATGAGTTTCAAAGATTGACAAAATCAATTCTAAACTCTATTTTTTCTTCTAAAAATATCAATGAAATACGCTATAGTACTTGGTAAAATAAGCTCTCAAATTGGTTTCTAAACTAGATGTTTTTTGAGTTTATAATCACTAAGCGTCAGTATTAAAGTTGGTTAATGAATCGTTCGTGTAATAGCTTTCAGCAAATTGCACGCTCAATAATAGAACTGGGCAGAGATAGTTGAATTTGATGAAACGTTACGCTCTGCCAGTAAAGCATTTTTACAAGCAGGGGCATCGTCGATAGATATTGGGGCAGGGGCATCAAAATCAGTGCTTACGTAGTAGCTATCACCCAGAAGCCAATAGACCATATGAAACTTGCCCTCGTTCATGACTATTTGACCCAGCGCGGAGGTGCAGAACGTGTCTTTGAGATGCTCTGCAAGCATTTCCCCGAAGCCGATATTTTTACCTCATTGTATGCCCCTGATCGAACGATTGAACTGAGCGATCGGGTTGTGCAAACGAGTGGACTGCAAAACATTCCTGGAGCGACGAGATATTTTCGGTTGCTGGCACCGTTTTATTATCCAGCTTTTCGATCTCTGGATTTACAAGACTATGACCTAATTATTAGTAGTTCCTCAAGCTTTGCTAAGGGGGTGCGCAAACGACCGGATGCACGGCATATTTGTTTCTGTCATAACGTAACTCGCTTCCTGTGGGACACACAAACTTATCTACGAGGCTTCCGCGAATATCAATCTCTTTATCCTGTGATTGGGCCTGTGTTTGAACACATGAAGCAATTAGACTTGACCTATGCCGAAGAACCAGATTTGTATGTAGCAAATTCGACTACTGTAGCTCGTCGAATTAAAAGAATTTATGGTAAACAAGCGATCACAATCAATTACCCGATCGACGATAGTAAGTTTATTTTCTCGAACAAGAAGGAAGACTTTTACTTGGTTTCCTCTCGGATGATTAGCTATAAACGCATTGACATCATTGTGGAGGCATTTAATTGGTTGGGATGGCCCTTACTGATTGCAGGAGATGGGCCTGAGCGCAAACGATTAGAAGCTAGAGCGTTACCGAATATTCGCTTTTTAGGACACGTGAGTGATAGAGAACGATCGCACTTAATGTCCAAGGCACAATCCGTTATTGTTGCTGCCCTAGAAGATTATGGGCTAGTGCCGATCGAAGCGAATTTTAGTGGCACACCCGTTATTTGCTTTGGAGTTGGTGGCGTTTTGGATACTCAAGTACCAGAACTAACAGGATTGTTCTTCAATCGCCAAACTCCTGATGCGGTTCAATCTGCTTTACTAAAAGCTCATCAAACTGACTGGAATTATGCTGCCATTCGTGAACATGCTATGAATCATTTCACTGAAAAGGTGTTTTTCAGTAAGGTCGATCGTATTGTAGAAGCAGTTCACAAAAACCAGGTCAACTGTCTACCACAATCTACCTGGTTGCCATTACCTGCATAGCGTAAAGTCAAGTATTTATAGAGATACATATTAATCCTGAATTAACACTCAATAATTGTATGACTTAGTATAAGACGATTGACTGAATGAGAGCAGCTTCATTCAATTAAATAAATGGCGTGATGTTAAAGCATATCGTCTAAAAATGTTTTTAATCAATCTGAACATTGCGCCGTATAGTGGTTAGTTTTTAGTTGTAGATGGGGTGAATAAAGAGTGGTAGCTGATCATCATTTTCATTCAACCAATGAAGCGGAATTTGGCTATGGTCAACTACTGGCGATCGCCTGGCGGCGTCGCTTTTGGTTTCTGGCTACGTTCAGTACTGTAGTGATTGCAGCTGGGTTCGTTACAGTACGCACAGAACCAACCTATGAAAGTTCTATGCAATTACTCGTAGAGCCAAATTACCAAGCTCGCGAAAAATTAACAGAAGTAGAAGGTCAAAGCCAAACAAGCGAGCAGGATTATGCAACACAATTAAATTTGATGCGAAGTAGTCGTTTTTTTGAAGCAGTTATTGATGATTTGGCGGCCAAATATCCAGATTTATCGATCGGACATGTTCGAGGGTCACTTCAACTGTCGCAACTGGTAGAAGATGAGACAAATACTCGCATTTTTGAAGTAGTTTATACAGATAATGACCCTATAAAAACTCAGCAGATTTTGGAGTCTTTAAAGACAGCCTATCAAAACTACAACTTGGAGCAGCAAGAAGCACGACTAACACAGGGATTAGCATTCATTGATGAACAGCTTGCCACCGTTCGCAGAAGCTTGAATAGTTCTCAAGGAGAACTGGAGCAGTTTCGTCAAGGAGAAAATTTAATTGATCCCGCACGGGAGGCGGAAAGGATCTCAGAAGCACTGGGTCAAGTAAAGCGGCAGCAAGAATCTTTGCAAGCCCAATATGCAGATGTCAACAATCGCTCGATGGAACTACAGCGGCAACTGTCACTCCGACCTCAAGAGG
The DNA here is from genome assembly GCF_026802175.1 of Thermocoleostomius sinensis A174. Lineage (NCBI taxonomy): Bacteria > Bacillati > Cyanobacteriota > Cyanophyceae > Oculatellales > Oculatellaceae > Thermocoleostomius > Thermocoleostomius sinensis. The sequence goes on from NZ_CP113797.1 coordinate 3,329,139, forward strand.
CATTGATTGTGTCACGTTTAAGTCAATCATCTTTGTTTCAAACGCTGTTGGGTGAGTTACAGGCTACAGAAGTTGAGTTAAGTAAGCAACGGGCCATCTATACGGATAGTGCTCCGGAAGTGCAGGTATTGTTAGACCAACGTCAAGAACAACTGGGGCTATTGCAACAGGAAATTCAGCGGATATTAGGTAGTGATGCTTCGCAGCTACCCAGTCGCGCTTTGTTGTCTCAGGGAAGACTGAGCCAAATTGATTTGCAGTTAGCGAACCAGCTCGTGGATGCGCAAACCACGATCGAAGGATTAGAGGCCCAACTACGTAGTTTATCAACCACAGAACAACAACTGCGGGCAGAGCTAAATCAATTTCCGCGATTGCTAGCCCAAAACGATCGTCTGCAACCGGAAGCGGAAACTACCCAAAAAATTCTCCAACAACTTCTGGAAGATCGAGAGAAGCTGAGTGCTGAATTGGCAGGTGGCGGGTTTAACTGGCAAGTGGTGGAACCCCCCCAGGAAGGTGAAAAGATTGCTCCAAATCCCAGGCAAAACATTCTTTTAGGAGCGGTTGTTGGAATCTTCTTGGGAGGAGTAGCTGCCTTCTTACGTGAAGCAGCCGATCGAGTTGTGCACACATCGGAAGATTTGAAGAAACAAGCGGCGTTACCATTACTTGGCAGCTTACCAGAATTTCTGCCAAAACCCAACCGCTTTCCAATTCAACTGCCGCTGATGCCTGCCCAATCGTCCTCTTCGGTGACTGAGCAGGCCATGCAGTGGCAACCATTTCGAGAATCCCTCGATCTGATTTACAAAAATATTCAGTTGCTGCATGAATCTGAAAGATCTCGATCGCTGGTTGTCACCTCTGCATTACCAGATGAAGGAAAATCAACGTTAATTATTGGACTAGCGCTAAGTGCAGCCCGCAGCAGTGAACGGGTGTTGGTAATTGATGCAGATTTACGTCAGCCAGTCTTGCATGAACGCCTGAATGTATCGAATCAGTATGGGCTGTCAACGTTGCTGGAAACGGCTAGAGGTCCATTTTTACCACAATCAGTAACTCTATCTGACGCAAGCTTTGATCTATTGCCGGCTGGTCCAGAGCCGATCGATCCGGTACGACTACTCAACTCGCAGCGATTCAAAACCATGCTGCGATTCTTGCAAAATCGATACGATTTGATTCTGATTGATACACCTCCTGTTTTGGGCATGGTGGATGCAATGCAAGCAGCATCAGTTTGTCATGGCATTGTGATGGTAGGGCGACTCGATCGGGTTACTCAGGAAGAACTCAAACAAGCGGCGGCGATGCTCAGTTCGTTAAATGTACTCGGAATTGTAGCAAATGGCGGCAAGCGTACACCGTTTAGCGATAGTCAGAATGCGAATCGAAATCATCGGGCTGGAGACCAAGATATATCCGCAGCGTAACGATTAACAATTTTTGTACGTTCTTGTCGTGTTCCCTTGCAGCAATGTTCCCTATGGCTACCTCTAAAGTTGTACTGACGACCTCTAAAATTTGGATCTTAGAAGATACCTTATCGTCATCTGAGCAAGAACCAACCGATCAATCCTTACGCTGTTGTGTGTTGAAGTGGCGACAGGGAAAGCTGTGGGTGAAGGTGGCGGAAGCTGACCAAATCTCTCAAATTCCGGCGCTGCAAAATGAGCAATGGTTAGAAAATTGTTTGAAGCATTCGCTGGTGGATGTGGTGTGTTTAGATCCACAGTTAGGTGTTACCGCTGTGGAATATTGGGCCAATGCTTGTGAGAAGGCTGGAAAACCAGTTTTTCTGAGGTTACCTGGTTGTTCGCGTCGATCCCATCAGTCTGAAATTGTAGTATTGCTCAGGCAAGGACTAGACAGTATGATAGCGGTACTATTGTTATTGATTTTCAGTCCTATTATTCTTGTAATTTTTCTGTTGCTGCGATCGAGTTCTTCCAAATCTGTTTTTGATACTCAGTGGCGAGTAGGGGCACGAGGCCAGTTATTTCGCTTAATTCTCTTTCGAGAAGATAGAGAAGAAAATAGCCAAGGTTCACAATACTACTCAAACTTAATACGATACTGGTCTAGTAAACTGTGCTTGAATGGGTTGCTTCAACTCATCAACGTGATTCAAGGAAAAATGCAGTTGGTGGGCCGACGGCCTTGGAAATTACAGGAAGCAATTCAGCTTTGTCAGCATCAGTCTCAACTAATCAGTGAACCCCCAGGGATTGCTCTAGCATATCTTTGCAAATAACGTTTGAATAAAAGTAGTAGAGGCACTTACAGTGCTTCTAGCAACAGTGGATCGGGAACCTAAAGTATCGGCGAGTCAACTTTCCAAAATCATTGCTTTGAGGAGGCTATTAGCTTGAAGCTACCGATCGTCTTTCGCCACCTGATCAAGTCAACTAGTTTCTGGAGGGATAATCGCCTCTTTTTGCGAGAAATTCAACATTTTCCTAGAATTGTTTTGTTAGCGCTTCTATTTCCTATGCTAGCAGCTGTGTTTGAAGGGTTTGGCATTGGTTTTTTGCTAGCGTTTCTTCAAAATTTAGTTAGTGTCAATCCGCAACCAGTTCGTTCTGGCATTGAATGGATTGATATTTGGATCCTAGGGATTAATGAGTCAAGTTTGCATCAACTGTACCGTATCTCAGTCCTGATTTTGCTGTCAACTTGGCTTCGTGCGGTGTTCAATTACCTCGCAGGTTTCTACATGACGGTTGCGCGAATTCGACTAGTTAACCGGCTGTACAAGCAGATTTTTGAGCAGCTACAGGCAGTTCAGATCAGCTTTTTTTCACAAACACGAGTAGGTGCGTTAGTTAATACGCTAACTTCTGAGGTTGGACAGTTAAATGAAGCAATGAAATCATTCAGTCATCTGATTACGAGAGGACTGGTGATACTGATTTATGCAGCCGTCTTGCTATATATATCTTGGCAGTTGTCACTTGTAGCAATCCTTTTGTTCAGCTTAACGGCTGTGGGGTTGTCGAATCTCAATAGACGAGTACGACAGTCCAGCTTCCCGATATCGAAGGCTAGAGGCAGCTTTAGTGCACTGGCAACAGAATTTATTAATGGAATTCGTACAATTCAAGCATTCGCTACCCAAGGCTTTGAGCGGAGACGATTCTATGCAACTAGTGATGAGATTGCCAGAACCGAAATCGATGCGGCTCGAGTGACAATTATTGTACGACCCTTGGGGGAAGCTCTCGCTGGTACTATTCTGGTGGGAATGATTGTGGTTGGGGTGTCGAGCTTTGGCAGAAACAATGGTATTCAGGTTGCATCACTACTCACTTTTCTATTTGTTCTGATTCGGCTAGTGCCTGCAATTCAAGAAGTGCTTGCTTGTCTTACGGCAATCAATGGGTTTCAAGGTGCTATTCACACTATTGAAGAACTCTTGAATCGAGACAACAAACCCTACTTACAAAACGGACATCGCAAATTTACGGGCTTACAACGGGGGATTGAGTTTGTTTCAGTAGACTTTAGCTATGGTCAAGGTGCACTGGTGCTAAAAAACATTACGTTGTCAATTGATAAAGGACAAACGATTGCTTTAGTAGGTGCATCAGGTGCAGGAAAATCAACGTTGGCAGACTTGATTCCTCGCTTTTATGACCCGACCCAAGGAGAAATTCGGTTTGATAGCATAAATCTACGGGAGTTTGATCTCGACTCCGTACGCCGTCGTATGGCAGTAGTAAGTCAGGATACGTTTATCTTCAACGCATCTATTCGTGACAACATTGCCTATGGCTTAAACAATGTAGACGAAGATGCAATCTTAGAAGCAGCAAGGCTGGCAAACGCACTTGAATTCATTCAGGCTCTGCCACGAGGGTTAGACACTGTGCTGGGCGATCGTGGTGTCCTACTGTCAGGTGGTCAGCGGCAGCGAATTGCGATTGCACGGGCACTACTTAGAAATCCAGAAATTCTAATTTTAGATGAAGCAACTAGTGCATTGGACTCTGTTTCCGAGCATATGATTCAAGCTTCATTGGAAAAACTATCGATAGGTCGCACAGTGATTGCTATTGCTCATAGGCTCTCAACAATTGCAAATGCGGACAAAGTAATAGTGATGGATCAAGGGCAGATTGTAGAGCAGGGAACTTATCAGGAGTTGTTGGGAAGAAAAGGTAGATTCTGGAAATATCATCAGATCCAACACCAATACTAATCGCATAAATCTGTCAAAAGCCACTGTAAGAAAAACTATGAGGTTGTATGCCAAAAGTATCAATTGTTATTCCAGCTTACAATGCAATGCAATATTGCGAAGCAACTTTGAACAGTGCGTTGCAACAAACATTTGTTGATTTTGAAGTCTTGATTATCAACGATGGAAGCAAAGATAATATACTCGAATGGGCAAGTAAGATTGAAGACGAACGCGTAAAACTGATTTCCCAAGAAAACAAAGGATTATCGGGAGCAAGAAATACAGGTATTACCCATGCGAAGGGTGATTATATCGCTTTTCTGGATGCAGACGATCTATGGGAAAAAACAAAATTAGAAAAACAAGTAAAATATCTAGACAATAATTTAAACGTTGGCTTGTTAAGTACAAAGGTCAAAATAATTGATGAACATGATCAATATTTGCGAGAATTTAAAGTTCCTGAAAAAGAGCACATCTCGTTGGAAGAATTGCTCAGCTATAATTTTATCTTATGCGGAAGTACGCCTATTGTCCGTCGAGAATGCTTTGAAAAGGTTGGTGTCTTTGATTGCAATTTAAGTTCCGCAGCTGATTGGGATATGTGGATTAGAATTGCTCTTCATTATCCTGTAGCAGCCATCTTAGAAAGTTTAGTTCTTTACCGAAAGCATTCAACAAATATGTCTAAAGATATTGTAATCATGGTAGATGAAATAGGAAAGATTGTTCAAAAATTTCGGATGATCGTCCCTCGTTCTCTTCGACCTATATTAGATAATAGATACACGATTTCCAATCTCAATGCTATCTGGGCAATGGCTGCAGAAAGTCGCTATCGAAAAGCAATTTACTTCTCAGGGCAAGCCTTCAAGAGTAATCCTACAATTTTATTTTCTCGATCGTTTCTTTACATAAATTTCCTGATCTTTATAAAATTAATAGTACCTGCCCATAGATATACCAAATTGAGAAGATTTTTCCAAGTATTAAAGAGGAGTATGGTTTGGTTTTGAAAAAATATGGCAACACCCCCTTTGCCTTTAACTACTTTTTATGAACAGATCTGAATTAAGTAGGGCTGAATTAATTACTCTTAAACAAACTTCGGAGTAGAAATATGAAAATAGCATATTTGATCTTGGCGCATCATCAACCCTTTCATCTAGCAAGGCTAATCAAAACTCTCGATTGTGATGAGGCATATTTCTTTATACATGTGGATTCGAAAGTAGATGTTTCTCCGTTTAAAGTCTTAGTGTCTAAGACCAGTAAAACTATATTTCTAGAGAATGTGGATAGAGTAAAAGTTCACTGGTGTGGATATAGCATCGTGGCAGCAACTTTAAACCTTTTACGAACTGCGGTAGCTACTGGCATGCACTTCACCCGGTACTGTCTACTCAGTGGCTCAGATTTTCCACTCAAGAAAAACTCTGAGATCAAAGAGGTATTTAGCTCGAATATAGAGTTTTTGCGTATTGACCGAAAGCTTGACTGGATAAGTAATGATCTCCATGCGGGCTATATAAAGTACTTTCATTTATACGACAATCGCTTTTTTAATCCGAGGATGACATCTCATAAGCGTCTTCTCCCAAAAATTGAAAAATTCCTCAAAGTTATTCCCAGGACACCCTATCAAAAAATTCCTCTTTATCATAGTTCTCAGTGGTGGGCTTTAAGCGACACTGCGTAAGATATATTTTTGAGTTTTTGAATATAAACAGTGACTATATAGCCTTTCACAAATACACTCGGTCTCCCGACGAGATCTTCTTTCATTCGATCATTAAAAACTCAAATTTCGCAGTAAGCCATGACTTTGAAGCGACTACGTCACTCGATACATTTTTTGAGTCTAGTGAGTATGGCTGTCATTACATTAATTGGAAAAGCAAAGGTATTACACTACCAAAAATTCTAGACACTTCTGATGCAGACGCGCTCATGGAGACGAGCATGTTATTTGCCAGAAAATTTGAAGAGAACAGATCAGCTCAACTATTAAATCAATTAGAGAAGAGTTTATTAGAGTAGTTATTTTTATTAGAAAATCAATGCTCTACCCTTGATTCGATAATTTTAAGTAGAAGTTAGGTTTGAGGATAAAGATATGGAGTTTAGTGTCATCGTTGCTTCGCCAATCTGGAGTTTAAATGGAGTAAATGTCTTCTCAGCTAATTTAGTGCGAGAGCTTCAGAGGCAGGGTATTTCAGCACATGTTCTTCTAACTGAACCCCATATTTCTGATTCCAAGCCTATGAAACCTCCTTTGGATATAAAGATACAAAAACTGCCCGTTGGCGAACATGATTTATACAAAACTCGTTGGCATAGAATGGTTCAGTACTTGGAAGAGAACGCTCCATGCATTTATATTCCTAACCACGATATCAATCATTCCTGTATTGCACCTTTATTATCAAAACGAGTTGGCATAGTAGGAGTTGTCCACAGCGACGATCCTCAACATTATGAGCATGTTGGCCGTTTGGGCAAATACTGGAACAGTATTGTAGCAGTCAGTAAAACCGTTGCTAAAGGAACGATCGAGCGCAATCCTGATTTAGCAGAACGAGTTGTTACGATTCCGATTGGAGTTCCTATTCCTCACCGCCCAACTGAGCGCACTTATCAAGCTGATAAACCGCTCAAAATTCTGTATGCAGGTGTATTTCGACAATCCCAGAAACGTATCTTAGACCTACCTAAGATTATGCAACGCCTGCAAGCGTTACAGATTCCTACACAACTCACAATTGCAGGGGGCGGGCCAGATCAACAAGAGCTTGTCAACGCTTCTCAAACTTTGGTTGACCAAGGTGTAGTGCAATTCGTGGGGATTATTCCCCATGACGAAATGCCTGACCTCTTGAAGCAACATGATGTGTTTGTTATGACTTCAGCGTTCGAGGGTATGCCCAATGCGCTACTGGAAGCAATGGGACAGGGCTGCATTCCTGTTGTTACTGATATTGACAGTGGTATTCCTGAAATTGTGAAAGATGGAATTAACGGTTACCGTGTGAGTGTTGGAGATATCCATATTTTCGCTGAACGGTTAGCAAACTTATACCGGAACATAAGTCTTCGGCGAGAATTATCTATTCATGCCTACAGGACTGTTGATCAAGGCTCATATAGAACAACAGACATGGCTGAGCTTTACATCAAGTTGTTTTATCAAGTCTTACGGGATGCTGAGGAAGGAATTTATCAGCGTCCTAGCGATCGCATTCGACCTCCCGATTACATGCAGCCTTTATGGAAACACTATCTGCCCGAACCTATTTTCAGAGTGGGTCGATGGAGCAAACACATTCTTCAAAACTTAATCTCATAGAATTTCTAAGCTAATAGTTCAGGATTGCTCCTTAAAGCAAATTATTTAAAGCTTACTATGCAATTAGGAATAAAGAGTATGAAGATTGCATTCATTGTTGAAGGATTTCCAGTTCTGTCTCAAACGTTTGTGTTAAATCAGATTACTGGATTGATTGATCGTGGACATGAGGTCGATATTTATGCTGAGGTACAGGATGATTCGAGGAAAATACACCCAACTATCGAACAGTATCGACTTCTCGAGCGTACCTATTACCAACCCCTCCAACCTCACGATAAGCTGCAACGAGTTCTTAAAGCTCTGAGATTATTTGTTCCATGTTTTCTCGAAGATCCGGACTTGGTATTACGCTCCATTAACGTATTTAAGTATGGAAAGTCTGCTGCATCTTTACGGTTGTTCTACTCTGTTATTCCGTTTTTAGGAAACCGGAATACTTACGATGTTATTCAATGTCACTTTGGACTTCTAGGCATTAAGGGAATGATGCTCCGAGAAGTCGGAGCAATACAAGGTAAATTAGTCACCGCTTTTCACGGTGTTGATATCAGTCAAAATCTAGATCTGCTTGGAGAGAATCTTTATGATGACTTGTTCAAAGTCGGAGATTGTTTTCTTCCCATTAGTCAGCATTGGAGAAATCGATTAGCTCAACTTGGCTGTCCATCTGGTAGAACCTTCATTCACCACATGGGAATCGATTGCCAAAAATTCACCTTCATTCCCCGTATTCCTGCCCCTGAACAGCCAATTCGATTAATCAGCATTGCTCGCCTAACCGAAAAAAAAGGCATTGAATATGGAATACGAGCTGTAGCAAAAATCCTGAAACGTTATTCTAATATTGAATACTTAATTGTTGGTAGTGGTGAGCTACGAGAACGATTAGCTCAAATTATTCAAGGATTAGGTGTAGAAGCGCAGATCAAATTAATAGGATGGAAAAATCAACAGGAAGTGATAGACATCTTAAATCACTCTCATATTTTATTAGCACCAAGTGTAACAGCATCAGATGGTAATCAGGAAGGGATTCCGGTAGCTCTCATGGAAGCAATGGCAATGGGTTTACCTGTTATTAGTACTTACCACAGTGGCATTCCCGAACTAGTTGAAGATGACGTTTCTGGTTTTTTAGTCCCTGAGCGAAACATAGAAGCCTTGGCAAACAAACTAGAGGATTTGCTGCAACAGCCAGAACGCTGGGTAAAAATGGGACAATCAGGACGTTCACGGGTAGAAGAACAATTCAACATTAATAAGCTGAACGATCGCCTAGTAGAAATTTATCAAGCTCTCATTGAAACTGGACAATCTAACTTGCATCAAGAGCACAATAGAACAGATAGTGCTTCTACAAACTCTGATGTATTTATACCTTCAACATCAACAAGTCTATGAAAATCTTACTTACCATCTCTTGTAATCTTGATCCAAACTCAGGAGCAGCAGGCACAACCCTTCGACTAGGACAAGAATATGCTCGATTAGGGCATGAAGTGTCTTTTTTTACTTACAACAAATTACCGAAAACATTACCTGATGCCATAAAGATGGTTACTTTTCCAGAATTGGCGTCGCTTCATGTCTTTAATCTTTGCTATCGAGGAAAGGTTGATGTGATTGATTCTCCCTGCGGTGAAGGATGGTTATGGTCAAAAGTATTAAATTCTTTTAGAAGAATCCATCCTTTGTTGGTAACTCGTAGTCACGGATTAGAAAATACATTACATTCTTTTAATTTAGATGAAGCCAAAAAAGGAAATCTAAAATTAAGCCCAAAGTACTTCTTATACAGAGGGAGCTGGCGCCTGTGGGAAGAAGCGACTGCTTTGCGTAACGCAGATCTTGTATTCTTACTAAACCGCCAAGATGCAAAATATGCAACTGATTGCTTAAGGGTAGAACCAGAAAAAATTCATGTTGTCCCAAATGGAATTCCAGACACTTTCATTAATTTACCTGAAGCCACACTTTTCAAAAGTGAAAGCAAGTCAATTCGAATTGCCCAAATAGGTAGTTACATTCAACGTAAAGGAATTCAATATACTATACCTGCCCTAAAGGCTATCTTAAATCGGTTTTCTTATGTAGAAGTCAGTTTTTTAGGTACTGGTTGCCCAGAAGCGGTTATTTACAAAGATTTCGAGCTACATTTACATCCTCGAATTAAGGTTGTTCCTCAGTACACTTTGGAATCATTACCTCACTTACTTCAAGGTCACCAAATCAAACTATTCGCTCCATTGAATGAAGGTTTTGGGAAGGTACTGGTTGAATCAATGGCTTGTGGTTTAGCTCCCATTGTTAGCGCAGCAGCAGGGCCTTTAGAGGTCGTTCATAACGGTTATGATGCGGTAGTTGTTCCAATTGGTAACACGATAGCAATTGAACATGCCTTAGAAAAACTAATAACAGATCGAACTTATCTAGAAAAAACTCGTCGTAATGCTTATGTAACTGCTCAAAACTATAGTTGGATAAACGTTGCTAATCAAAGGCTTTTCTTGTACCAGGAGATGCTAGATAGGTTAGCTGATCAAAGGAGTACTAAAAAAATAAAAAACACTGTTTTCATACGTTAACTTAGTCATTAAGGATTTAGAGAAAATGAAAAGAATTGCGATTTTGCTTAGCTGTTATTCCTTTGAGCACCATTTTCCAAGCATGGGATTTAATCTTGAGAGTTACCTAACTGAATATAGAAATGATTGGTCGTGGGATTACATAGTAGGTTTAAGAGAACAGAGCATTGAGGCTTATTTATATATTCCCTCCATGAATCAATCTGGTATTTTTGAGACTCAAGAAGGGTTTAAAATTCGTTTTGTAAAACTATCTTCTTTGTATGAAAAAACATGGAGATTATTTATCAAAGCGAGACGATTTAAGCTAATTACTTATCTAGCTGAATCAACTAATACTTTAGCACTTATTGATAACTTAAAAAATTGCTTGGCGATCGATCAAGTCTCTTTGCTTTATGTTCAGGAATACTGGACAAATCGATTTGATATTTTGGTTAATAAGATCAATCTTCCCATTATTGGTTCAGATCAAGGTGGTACTGATAGGCTGTCATTTAATTTTATCAAGCGAAGGACTCTACAAAAGGCTTATAAACTAACTTGTCAAACAAAAGAAGAAGTTGAGAAAGTTGAAACTTTAGGTGGAAAAGCAGTTCTTCTGCCAAACGGAGTTGATACTAATTTTTTCTACCCTTCTGATGCAGGAGAGCAAAAAACAAACAAAATAATTTTCACTGTCGCCAAACTTTATAATAGACAAAAGCGACTCTCAGATTTAATTAATGCTCTAGTCTATCTTGATTCTGACTGGAGTTTAGAAATTGCTGGTGCTGGTCCTGATTTTGAAACTCTTAAGAAATTGACAAATTATTTGAAGGTTTCTAATCGTGTTCATTTTCTAGGCTTCATAAAAGACAAAGTTTTCTTAAGAGACAAGTATCAACAGTGTAGTGTGTTTGTGCTTCCCTCTGCATGGGAGGGTTTAGCTATTGCGATGCTAGAAGCAATGAGTTGTGGTGCTGCTGTAGTTGCCACTGAAATTCCTGCTTTTGAATCTCTCATATTCGATGGAATAAACGGAGTCAAAGTGCCAGTTGCTCAGCCTCAGATTCTGGCGCAGGGAATTTTAAGATGTTACACCGAGAGGTATTCCTATCGAGTCGAAGCTAGAAGAACAATTGTAGATTCATTTTCAAAGCAAAAAACTTTCTCAGAATTAGCAGAAATTATTTATTCATGCCCTAACTAAATTAAGTTCTGGTCAAGCAGGATGAAATAAAGCAAAGTCGGATTGAATGTAGGACATAACAGCATCTGCAAAAAGCTTAAAGAGTTAGGCTAGAACTGTTCCTTGATATACCGTATGAGCATATCTGTTATCATCCCAACCTATCGTCGCCCAGCCGACTTAACTCGATGCCTAGAAGCAATCAAACGACAAACTCGTCCTCCTGAGGAAATTATTGTCGTTGCACGTTACGATGATGTTGAAACATGGAGGTTACTGAATCAATATGCAACCTTGATGTTGCTAAAAACAATTTCCGTTGATGTACCTGGAGTAATAGCTGCAATGAATGCTGGATTGAAAGCTGCATCGGGGGATATTTTAGGATTTACTGATGATGATGCAGTTCCTCACATCGACTGGCTTGAAAAAATTGAAACGCATTTTCTTGAAAATGAGCAAGTTGGCGGAGTAGGTGGACGTGACTTAATCTACCAATCTGGATCGACTTTCGAACAAACCCAAGTTATGGTTGGAAAACTCCAATGGTATGGGCGAATGATTGGTAATCATCACATTGGCAAAGGGCAGGCACGAGAGGTAGATTTTCTTAAAGGGGTTAATATGAGTTTTCGCCGTATTGCTGTTGGCAATCTTCGGTTCGATTCTCGTTTATTAGGCTCAGGGGCGCAAGTTCATTTTGAAGTAGCCTTTTGTTTGTCCCTAAAACAGAAGGGCTGGAAGTTGATCTATGATCCAACTGTATTAGTTGACCATTATCCAGCCATGCGATTTGATGAAGATCAACGACATAACTTCAATGAAACTGCCTTCTTCAATGAAATTCACAACGAAACTCTGGCTCTTCTAGATTATCTTTCTCCCATTCAAAGAGTCGTGTTTTTAGTTTGGAGTGTATTAGTAGGAACCAGAAGAGCTTTTGGAGTTATTCAATATTTTCGGTTTTTGTTCAGTGAAGGTTCATTGGCCTGGCGAAAATGGATTGTTTCAATGCGAGGAAGAAAACAAGGAATTCTAACCTGGTTACATGTGACGCAACAAACATGACTAATGGTTTCATTAGTAATCTATTTATTTTTGTAAAGATCTATTGTGCATCAGCAATTTTCTCCATCTTCTAATTCTGTCACCTCAAAATCGCTCCAAGCGCAAAACCAAACGAAGCAAGCTTGGCAGTTGATCGGGGCATGGAGCCTTTTCGTTGCTCTTTGCTTGCTTGCAAAAGGCGGAAAGTTACTAGTTCCTCTGTTGCCATTTGGCTCAATTGTGCTTGGTTTGTTTCTTTACTTTAGAACACCATCTCTTTATGTTGGATATACCTGGTGCTACTGTTTCTTAGGAGCATTGATCCGCCGCATCATTGATTATCAAAGCGGATACATTACGCCAGGTAGATGGGGCTTAATCTCTATGTTGGTCTCATCTATATGCTTTATTACATTGGTACAACAGCTTCCCAAAGCTCATCGACAAGGCGGACTACCGTTCATTCTCAGTGCAATCAGTGTAATATACGCATATGTCATTGGAGTTGCCTATAGAAAGATCCATTTAGCATATCTAGTCAGTATCTTTGAGTGGTTAGGGCCAATCACTTTTGGATTTTATTTGTTTTCCAACTGGCGTCTTTACCCTATCTATCGGCAAGTTACTGAACGTGTCTTTGTCTGGGGAGTCTTAATTATGGGTATCTATGGCATATTTCAGTTTTTTGTTGTTCCAGATTGGGATCGTTTCTATCTCGAAAACTTGTCTGCAACCTCCTTTGGACACCCTTTACCGTTTAAAGTCCGAGTTTTCAGCACACAAAGCTCCCCTCAAAGTTTTGCCTCTGTGATGATGGCAGGATTAATTCTGCTATTTGGTAGTTCAGGTTCCTTACGTTGGCCAGCATCTGGTGTGGGATACTTATCGTTTTTGCTATCTATGGCGCGATCGGGATGGTTAGGCTGGGCAGCCGGAACTGTTGCATATTTTCCATTCTTGAAACTTCGTTTACAAATGCGATTTGTCTTAACACTGCTCATTATGGTGATGCTAGTTGCCCCATTAGTTAACATGGAACCATTCTCAGCAGGTATTAATGAACGTCTGGAAAGCTTGTCAGATCCTCAATCAGATAGAAGTTTTGAGGCCCGCTCAGAGGGGTACAGCACAATTCTTGGACTTGCTCTATCCGAATTTATTGGGAGGGGGCTTGGAAGTACAGGTCCTGCCAGTTCTCTAGGAGGGGGAGATAGTGGCATCATTCCCCTCTTATTTTCGCTTGGATGGTTTGGCTTAATCCCCTACATGGCAGGAATTGTTCTAATTGTATTTCGAGTACTGCAGAGTGGAGATGGAGGTCGCGATTCTTTTGTCAGTGCTACTCGCGCCATTGTGTTAGGAATGCTAGGACAGGTTTGGTTAAATAATATTTTTTCAGATGTTTTTGCACTAATATTTTGGGGTTTCTTGGGCATTGGAATGGCTGCTAGTAAGTATTATGCATATTATCAAAAGCATTTGTAGATCATTTAGATTAATTTAAGGAAATTTTTATGAAGCTCTGCATTGCAACTCAGACTGTAAACAAAGGCAATGGTCAAGGTCGAGTTAATTACGAAATCGTTCGAGAAGCCATTACTCGTAGTCACACGGTAACACTTCTTGCCAGCAGTATTGCCCCGGAACTACAAAAGCATCCCTTAATTGAATGGGTGCCAATTTTGACTGATCAATTACCAACAGCAATACTCAGAGATTTATTTTTTGCTTGGAAAAGTACTCGATGGCTGCATCAACATCATTCTTCAATTGATATCATAAAAGTAAATGGAGCAATTACTTTTGCAACCGCAGATATTAATGCAATTCACTTTGTACACAGTGCTTGGTTGAAGTCAGGTTTTCATACTATTCGTTATCGAAAAGATTTTTATGGACTTTACCAATGGCTCTACACAAATATCAGCGCTCAGTGGGAGGTTAAAGCTTTTTATCAAGCCAGGTTGTTGGTTGCAGTATCTGAACAAGTCAAGCGAGAACTAATAGAATTAGGTTTGTCTGCTAGTTCAATTCAGGTTATTCTCAACGGCGTCGATTTAGCGGAATTTCAACCAGGTGCAATTGATCGAGAATCCCTGGGATTGCCAAGAGACGTTCCTATCGCTTTATTTGCAGGTGACATCCGAACACCGCGCAAAAACTTAGACATGACACTGTTTGCATTGGCACGTGTTCCAGGTTTGCATCTTGCTGTTGCAGGCGATACGGTAGGTAGCCCATATCCTCAAATAGCTGCTGACTTAAAAGTGGACAAACGAACCCATTTCTTGGGATACAGGAGTGACATTGCAAAGATTATGCAAGGAGTGGATTTTTTTGTCTTTCCGTCTCGCTACGAAGCGTGTTCGTTAGTATTATTAGAGGCACTCGCCTCTGGTTTACCTGTTATTACAGCAGCAACAACGGGTGGATCTGAACTGATAACGTCAGAATGCGGAATAGTTCTAAGCAATCCAGAAAATGTTGATGATTTGACAAATGCAGTTGAGCATCTCGCTAATAATTCTGATATTCGTTCTGTTATGGGGAAACATGCTCGAAGATTAGCTGAGCAGTACGCCTGGAATAAGCAGGCTAAAAACTATGTTGATTTATTTGAAAAACTTAGTTTATCAAAGCACTGTTCAAAAAAACGTCACTCTACCAATGCTGTTTTAACAATCGACAAGTAACTGCCCATGATTGATAGAACAGAAATTGAACATTAAGGAGTTAGATTAAATAATGTTAAAGGGCACTCGTAACATTTTGTTAATGACAGCAACAATTACTCCGAAATCAGGTGTTCCAAATTTAAAGAGAATAGATCCTTCTACGCGCATGCAGGACTATAAGAAAGCACTTGAATTTTATCTTTCGATCGTTAACAAAGGTTGTGATGGTATTGTATTTGCTGAAAACTCGAATTCAGATATTACTGAATTGAAGAGTTTAGTTGAAGAGCAGGGTTTGACTGAGCAAGTCGAATTTATTGTATTTGATGGCTTAGATTATCCTCCTCACTACGATCGTGGCTATGGTGAATTTAAGCTACTTGACTATGCAATGGAGAATTCCAAGTTCATCCACAATCAAACTAATAGAACAGTGATTTGGAAGGTCACTGGCCGTTATATAATCAGCAACCTGCAACACATATTTTACAGTCAACCAAATCAATTTGATGTTTACTGTAATTGTCGTAACTATCCAAAACGTTGGGTTGACACCTATTTTATGGCATGGACACCAGCAGCGTATGAAACCTGTTTTCGAGATGTCTATCATCGTCTTAAGACCAACGTACCCGGCATTCCTCAAGGTATTGCTGCTGAAGAACTTTTAAGAAGTTGGCTTGACCAAAAATTTCTAAGACAAACCATTAAGTTTGTTTATCGTTTTTATATGACCCCTGAAGTTGAAGGGATTCGCGGTGCTGATAATAAGGGCTACTCAACTGATGAAATTTGGAAGCTTCGAATACGAAAAACTTTACAAAGAACAATGCCTTGGTTATGGGTTTGATTTCTCAGCCATCTGAGGTTGATAGATTAGGAGGCAGACTTGTATGAATCGATTGCACATAGCTATTTTTCAACCCCCGATGCACGGAAATGGACTCGATCGAGTTGTGTTAAACCTCGCAAAAGCCTTTGTCGAATTTGGCTTTTGTGTTGACCTTGTTACTCCCGAGATTAGCAAGTATCAAAAGCAGGCAACCCAGGGTTATCCGTCACAAATTCGTAACATACGACTACTAGATGTATCTATTACGAAACCTATCTTTCTGGAGAAGGTCATTAAACTCAGTCAATATCTTAAAGAAGTAAGACCAGATATTTTGTTAGCAAATAATGATTACGTTGGCGTGGCAAATCTCGCGAAATCAATTTCTAATAGTCCCACTAAATTAGTTCACGGAGTGCATATTAATGTTTCTCAATATTTTAGTAAACTTTCAGGCATTCGAGCTACTATAAGGCCTTTTTTACTGAAACATTCCTACTGCAAGGCTGATGGCATTATTGCAGTGTCTCAAGGCGTTGCCAAGGATCTTGCACAACTTATCAACATACCTACAGAGAAGATTCAAGTAATTTATAATCCAGTAGTTACACCTGATTTATTGCTCAAAGCTAACGAATCTTTGGAACACTTGTGGTTTGCGCCTAGTGAACCACCTGTCATTTTAGGCGCAGGAAGATTATTTCATCAAAAGGATTTTGTTACCTTGATTAAGGCTTTTGCTAAAGTAAGACAGAAACAAAATTGTCGACTAATTATTATTGGGGAATGGTCTCCTTACAAATTTGAGTTAGATACTCTAATTAATGAACTTAATCTAGGAGACGATGTTGATTTTCCAGGATATGTACACAATCCCTACGCATATATGGCTCATGCTTCTTTGTTTGTAATGTCCTCGAAATATGAAGGCTTTGGTAATGTGCTAGTGGAAGCTATGGCTGTTGGCACACCCGTTGTTTCAACTGATTGTGAAAGCGGACCTGCTGAAATTTTGGATCAGGGTAGGTATGGCAAATTAGTTCCAGTTGGCGATTCTGATGCTTTAGCGAGTGCTATTCTCAAAACTATTGAACATTCAATAGATGCTAAGATTCTTCAAGAGCGCGCTCAAAAATTTTCGCAAGAGAAAATTGCCCGGCAATACTTAGATTATTTTGAGATATTATCGAAGTAGATTTTCTGAAATCAAATTTAGTTTTAGAATTAGCCAAGGTGTAGATTCTTACAGAAATGCACGAGCTTGTTCATGAAGGTGTAAATTTTCCTCTGAAGAGTATACTTCAGACAACACATGAAATCCACAAAATTAAGTCTAGCGAAAGATTTTCTAAACAAACATTGGCTTACTAAGACATAAAGCTACGGTAATACTCTCTTCTTCAATTTATATTGTTGTAGTAGGACGAGTTATGTTTACAGTTTTTCCATTACTCATCGCGTTGTTACCTGCGAAATTTAAGCCATTCTTGTATAGACGTTTGTTGGGATGGCAAATTGGAAGCAATGTTCACATCGGACTAAGTTATATTAATGGACAACATGTAATAATTGGAAGCAACGTCACTATAGGTCACTTCAACATTCTTACAACTTTTCGTTACTTGAAAATCGGTTCCTATACCTTCATCAAAAATTTTAATCACTTTTCTGGTCGATGTGATCACCCGAAATGGCCAGGGTATTTGGAAATCGGTGAAGGTGTAAACATTATGAATCATCACTACGTAGATTCGCACGGAAAAGTTGAAATTGGCAACAACTCTATTTTGGCGGGAAGAGATACGCATATTTGGAGTCATAGCCTTAGCTATGAACAAGCTAAACCAATGCTGTCACCGCTCGAAATCACAGTTGGAGAGAACGTTTACGTTGGTGCCAGATCAACATTGGTACAGTGTTATATTCCTGATTACTCAGTCATTGGCGCAGGTAGCGTTGTCACACGAGACTTTCCGTCGGAGCCAAACTGTCGCTTGTTGATTGCAGGCAATCCTGCTTGTGTCAAAAAACGTTATCCTCTTAAGACACTAAACCGCGTTAGAGAACCCTTAAATAAGGATGCTTTCAGCAAGGACCCTAGTATAACCTTTAATGATGAGCAAAACAGATAGTCAAACGGCATCCATTGTATGTGTTGGAAATCGATGGTTCCCGATAGCTTCTGGCGGAGCAGAACGTTACATATATGAACTGATTCATTATTTGGTAGGAAGTGGCGACCTTGTTGAATTATGCGCCACTGACCTGCCAGCGTCTGAGGCTCACTCATCCCCTTTGTTAACCAAGCTGGCTTCTGCTGAACAAGTGCTTTTGCAGCGACTGTGGAGCTGTTATTTTCAGTTTCAGGAGAGGGGCTTTACTATACCTGATGCCATCAACATTCACTTCGCCCTTTACGGTCTAGCTGCGTTACCTCACTTACCCAAGGATATTCCCATTACTTTTACCTTTCATGGACCCTGGGCATTGGAAAGTCAGCAAGAAGGCGAAAAGAAATTTAGCATATTTTTCAAACAACAGATCGAGAACCGAGTTTATCAACGCTGCGATCGCTTCATCGTTCTCAGCAAAGCCTTCGGCAACATCCTACACAAACACTATCGCATTCCTTGGGATAAGATTCATATCATTCCCGGTGGCGTTAACACCACTCACTTTCAACCAAACCTATCGCGTGATCAAGCTCGTACTCAGCTAGGTTGGCCCACCGATCGCCCGATTCTCTTCACCCCGCGTCGATTAGTACAACGGATGGGAGTAGACAAACTCCTGGATGCTATGACACAGGTTAAACGTCAATTCCCAGAGGTTTGGCTGGCGATTGCTGGTAAGGGACTACAGCGAGATACTTTAGAGCGACAAGCTCAAGCGCTAGACTTGCAGCAGCATGTTAAATTCCTAGGATTTTTGCCAGACGAACAGTTGCCCATTGCTTATCAAGCTGCCGATCTCACCGTTGTTCCCAGCCAAAGCTTAGAAGGATTTGGGTTAATTTTAGTGGAGTCTTTAGCCTGTGGCACGCCTGCTCTCTGCACTCCCATTGGCGGAATGCCTGAAATATTACGTCCCTTCTCTCCCGAACTGATTACCGAAACCCATCACGCAGATGCGATCGCTCAACGCATCATTGACCTGTTAAATGGAGCTATTGCCTTACCCTCTCGCCAAGCCTGTCGCGACTATAGCTGCACTCGGTTTGACTGGAACATCATTGCACCTCAAGTGCGACAGGTATTACTACGCTGAGTGAGTGGGGTGTGAGTAACTGGTGTGATTCGCTCCGGGCTACATCCCAGTCAGGCTGAACGATTTAACCAGTAAAGCCATAACAAGCGAGTGACCTCAGTGAGTCTCTGAGCATAACACTTTCTCAAACTTTGCCATCGATCGTCCTCTCTGTTTTTACAATCAACACGGTGCACTACCTACGAAAGGAGCAACGATCAATTCATGATTGAACAAAATGCCACCATGCGAAAAGAACTCCTGACCGGGCTACAGGGCTTCATGGCGTTTGTGAAGAATCCAGGTGATACCGAATCAGTGTTTGATATTGCCGAAGCAATGGGACAAACCGAAGCCCAAGCAGCAGCCATGGAATATCTCAAATCGATTCCGGAAGTAGCACAGATAATTGCAGAACGCTACATTGCTCCTACACCCAACCTACAGAAATTGCTAGCCTTGCCCACCGATTCCTTGGGGTATGTGTACAGTTCGCACTTGACCGAAGCAAACTTTGACCCGGAGTTCTATCGCAAGGTGGTGATTCAAGATGACTTTACCTACATTGCGCTGCGGATGCGGCAAACTCACGATATTTGGCACACGGTGACGGGGTTTGGCGTTGATGTCATGGGTGAAATTGGGCTACAAGCATTTCAACTGGCACAAAACCGATCGCCCTTGGCGGTGATGCTGATGGCAGGAGCGCTGCTCAGCACGATTCGAACCTCCGGTAATCTCAATACCCTGATGCAAGTGATGGATCGGGGCTATCGCATGGGTGTCCAGGCAAAACCATTTTTGGCACAGAAGTGGGAAGAAGCCTGGGACAAACCTCTAGCAACATGGCGATCGGAACTGACGGTCGAAGCAATCAACGCTTAAGCTTAATACACTGAACCCTTGACAATTTCACATAGAGTTCATATCGCTCCGGATAAATCTCCTTTAAGTTGGTGGTAGTAACATAGAGACCCAAGCAAAAGTAGTATACTGAATGACTCTACGTAAGCCGCCATCTTCAGATTCTTCTTTCTATGGTCGTGCTCCCTCCAGCGGAGGACTGCGCCTATTTTCGGGAATTCGTACTCGTCTAGGATTGTGGCGAGGCAAGAAAAATCTGCGGGGCATTAATCTGCGAGGAGCCGATCTCACCCGAGTCGATTTTATTGGTAGTTTGTTGCTGTGGGCAAATTTTGTCTGGGCGATCTTGCTATGGACGATGCTCAGCCAAGCAGGAGTGATCGGCATTATCTTGATTTGGGCCAATCTGCTCTGGACAATTCTGGTGTGGATCAATTTGCGCGAATCGAGCCTGCGTCAAGATGACGATCGCAGCAAGAACCTCAGAAACGCCATCCTGGTTGGCATCATCTTGATTTGGGCGACACTGATCTGGTCAATTTTGATCTCAAATAGTTCCAACCGAGGAGCGCTGGTGTTATGGGCCAACCCGAATATGGCTTTTATTCTTTGGGCAATTTTTGGCCGCGTCGATCTGACGGACGCCGATTTGCGCGAAGCCAACCTCAGCAAAGCCAACCTCAGCCGGGTAGACTTCCGAGATGCCAATCTCAGTTATGCTAACCTGCGCGGAGCCAACCTCCGAGAAGCAATCTTGCGCGGAGCCAATCTCAGTTATGCAGATTTGTCTGGGGCCGATCTCAGTGATGCCGACCTACGCCAGGCAGTCTTGCGCGGAGCCAACCTCAACAGCGCCGATTTAAGCAGTTGTGATTTAACAGACACAGACCTGCGAGAGTCTACACTTAATCAAGCTAGTTTGAGTGCAGCCAATTTAAGTTGGGCTAAACTGAGTAGGGCTAATTTGAGCACGGCCAATTTAAGTTGGGCCAACCTCAGCCGAGCCAGGCTGCATGGTGCCAATCTGAGTCATGCGGATCTCAGTGGAGCCGATTTTCGTGAGGCCAATCTCAACGAAGCCAATGTCCAGGGAGTCGATCTCAGCGTTGTATTGGTTCGGGGTGCACGGTTTGGTCACAATGCTGGATTAGATGCAAGCGAAAAATTTAACCTGAAAGCGCGTGGAGCGATTCTTGATGAATCAGCAATTTCAGGGATCGAAAATTTGGAGAAGCAGTAGAATTCAGTATCACTATTTGATTGAGGGTAGAGATTTGATACGCAGTCAGGTGGAACATCTCGCCGAACCTATCATTTCCGACGATCGCGCAACCATGATCGCTGCTGCCGAAGCTTTCATGCCCGCCATGCGCGAATTGGTTCGAGCTTATCAAGCATTCGATTCTTATGCGGAACGGCACATTCGGCAGTTGGGTCTGACGCCACCGCAGTTTGATGTAATTGCCACGTTGGGTAATACTCCCGGTATGAGTATGGGAGAACTCGCCGAAAAAACATTGGTGACAAAAGGCACGCTCACGGGCATCGTCGATCGCCTTGAAGCGAAACAACTCGTGCGGCGGGAAGTGCCAGAGGGCAACCGACGCAGCTTTACGGTTGTGCTAACGCCTGAAGGTGAAGCGGTGTTTCGAGAGGTGTTTCCAATTCATGTGGCACATTTAAAGCAGCGGTTTGAACAATTAGAGCCGACGGAATTGGAACGGTTGCAGGTGTTGCTTCGGCGGTTGCGGGAAGTGTTTGATTAGGGAGTTGGGAGTTGGAGTTAGGGGTTGGGAAAGCGGGATTGACGATAGCTCAGGAGCCAGTTGACGATCGTGGCGCGGCGAGTTTTGCGGGGCACGAGTTCATCAACGGTGTAGCCGGCAAAGCCGAGTTCTTGTTTGAGTAGTTGCTTATGTTCTTTGGGAATCGATCGCGTTAGCTTCACCGTAGCAGGACGGCTATCAATAAAATTGGGCGGGGTAGGATAATCAATGCGCCATTCTTCTGCCACGAGGGTATTGTCCCAGCGATCGGTGGTTGCATCATGGCGATACCCTAAGCAATGCCACACAAGCTGATTCACTGTGGCATCATCGATTTCGTCTCTCAAAATTGCCCAAAGGGTGTCGTCGGTTAGGGGAAGCATCGTCAAGAATTCAAAACGAGGACTATGGCAACAGAATGGCAGCGGTGGATCGGTTTGGATCATCTCAGATTGTTAAAACCCAACACCGCTTTGAAGTCTAAACTTATCTGAATCATCCCTCATCCTGCTATAGAAGATTGCCATAATTGCCATAAAAGAAAATTGGGCCTTGCTGAAGTCAGACATGCCTGACTAATTTTGCTTTCAAGGGGTGGGGCGTTTCGCGAAACGCTCTGACGGGAGCCATCCATCAACTCATAGGTCAGGGAACACTGACATGAAAATATTGCTCTCTAGCCTTTAACCGTCAGCTTTTGACCTTTCCTCAATATGGACACTGAAGAAATCGTCACAAAGATAGAGGGCGATCGGAATTCCCTTCCACAAACTGGAATTAAGCGTTTAACTGTCCCTGCCCTGCAACTCAGTTGTGGGGCTTTTATTTTGTTGCACCTGCTTGGCGGATGATAGTAACCAATGTTGATATTTTGCAAAATGTTACAAAAGAACTCGATATTCTAGAAGAGTCAAGCTACAGTGCAGCAAGTAGCAGCGAGGTCAGCCATGAAGATTGTTTGGGAACAAAGCATTTATGTTGGCAATGCACCTGTTTTTTGTTCCATTTGCGGTTGTCAGTCTTATCCTGTGCGTAACCAAAACAATCAACTGTTGCTAGCGGTCATTTACAACAAACAAGGCGTTGCGCTGGGGGAAGCCTGTCGAGATTGTGTAGCATCGGGTTCGGTTGGGATTCGATCGCGGCTAGAAGAACGCATTCAATCGCTTCAAGCCAAAATTGCAGAACTTCAGACATTAGCTGAAACTGAGATCCAGACGCCTTCACTTGAGCAAGAGTTCCAAGCCTATCGTAGAGACACGGTATGAACGGAGATTTCA
This sequence comes from Thermocoleostomius sinensis A174, assembly GCF_026802175.1. Taxonomy (NCBI): domain Bacteria; kingdom Bacillati; phylum Cyanobacteriota; class Cyanophyceae; order Oculatellales; family Oculatellaceae; genus Thermocoleostomius; species Thermocoleostomius sinensis. Next base: position 3,352,143 of record NZ_CP113797.1, read on the forward strand.
TCCAGGTGGCGTCACGGTAGGGGCAAGCGCTACAATCGACGGCGCTGATTCAATAGCAAAACGACAATCAAGGCAAAGCTCCCGACCAGCAGTCCGATCGCCAGTGTACTGCCAACCACATCAAACCAATCAATTGCCACACTATCCATGCGTGTTCATCCAGGTGCGAGTGTCTTGGCTAGACCAGTGACTGGCAAGGGCAACGGCCACCAAGTTAATCAGCAGGCAAAGGCTACCCAAACCAGTCAGAATATAGGTTGGTAGCATCACCACCCCGATCGCTAACCAGGTCAGCACGTGTAGAATCAGCAATAGCGCATACAAGCTAGCTGCCAGTGACATGGCATAAATTTGTTTGGGCGATCGGCGGAACCAAATCAACAATAGGGTTTGCAAGGTAGCTAGCAAATTGGCGGGAACCAAGACCGCGCAAATTGCTACACAGTGAGTTCGAGAAAATTCAAATAAATCAGGCATTTGAAGTTCAATCCCTGTGGGTGGATGTCCCTAGAATACCTGTTTACAATCATTTTTAGTGTTCACTCACACGTTTCACTTGCTACTGTAATAAAACGCAATCTCTTTGTCTTTGAGAGGGGCAAAGTCGGCATCTACTAACATCTGGTTGAGTTCTGCTTGGGGAATATGCTTCGCTCCAATGCGGACAATACGAGAGCGCATGGTGTTGCTGACGCCACTGCGTTGCCGACCAGCTTCTAAGGCCATGACTTTGTTGTAAAGTTCAAGTTTTGCAGATGGAATGGGCGATCCGTCTAGGTCAATACCACGGGCGATCGCTTCATCGACGGCCTCTGCTCCTGTGGTGCTATCTAAGCCTGAATTTGCTTCCGTTGTCATATAACTGTTACAGACGTTACCACTACCTGTACAGGAGCATTGTATCAGGGTGAGTTTCGATCGCGAGTACGAGAGATGATTTGATGAGCAAAGTAACAAAGTGAGGTAACAATATTTCTCAACTTCCTAAACTTCTTAACCGATTCAAACGAAGGTAGCGTACGCTGAAATTAGAGCTTCAGGCAAATTCTGAGTATGAAACAATCCTGGCTCCACTGGCTTCCGCTGTGGCAACCTCCGAGTTTGGGTAAGAGCGCAATTAAAACTGCCCCCTCGGCTGGGTCTAGGACAACTCCTGATACACTTGTACCGATGTTGACTGGTGTGGCCTCCGGTGCAGCGATCGTGGCTAGTGGGATCACCATGCAGTTTCAGGCCGGTGAAGAGCGCTTTTGGATTTTGCAAGGCATCGATTTAGAGATTCCTTGCGGTTCGCTTCAGGTGTTGCTGGGGCCATCGGGTGTAGGCAAAACAACGTTGCTGTCTATCTTGGCAGGCATTTTGACGCCCACCGCTGGCACGGTCATCTTGTTGGGACGATCGATCACCGCCTTACCGGAATGTCAACGCTCTTCCTTGCGGCTGCAACAGGTGGGGTTTGTCTTTCAAGAATTTAATTTGATTTCAGCGCTGACGGTTTTTGAAAATGTGCAACTGGCGCTAACGATGAAAGGCATCCACGGCTCGATCGCTCGTCAACAAGCACGAGAGTTGTTGAACCAGGTGAATCTCAGTGACAAATTTGATCAATTGCCGCGCCGCTTATCGGGGGGTGAAAAACAGCGAGTGGCGATCGCTCGGGCCTTGGCGGGTAAACCACGCTTAATCTTTGCAGATGAACCCACGTCGGCGTTGGATTCCCAAAACGGCTATACGGTTGTGAGCCTGTTCCGACAACTCACACGCAATCATGGCTGCACGGTGCTGATGGCAACTCACGACCAACGCTTTATTCCCTTGGCCGATCGGGTGTTACAGCTAGAAGATGGGCGAATTGTGCAATAGAGTGAAACACACAGCGACGCAGGCTCATTGCGACACCAGTTCATTAAATAGCGGTTGATACCAATCTCCATCCGGTTGTACAGAATGCTGACCCCTCCCAACCTTCCCTTGGCAAGGGGAGGGGCCGCCGGCAGTGGGGGGAATGCGATGCCGCATGACCAAGAATGGGGATGAGATGTTCGCATCCATTTAGATAGCGTTGCTGATCGGATGGATGAATCACTGTTAGGACGTTTCGCGAAGCGCCATGACAGCCGGAATCAAGGTCAGCAAATCATGCTTGAATTCAGCCATACCTATTTGATGATTGCGACTGGATAATCAGGATTGGCTGGATTGGGAATCAGTTGTTGATTCTTGCAATCTACAAGCAAATCTAGCTTTTCTAGAATCACTTGCCCAATTAACACTTCATCTCCCACCCACCAGCGCCTCGTCGATCGTTTGTCTCCCTAAACACTCGATCATAATTGCCCCCGCCACCACACCCACTCTTTCTTCTCGACCATTGGCATAGTGAGCTATTGGTTGTCCTAAAGTCCGAATTCCTAATGCTTCAGCAACTGACTGAGGAATTGTCAACATCACAGCCCCCGTATCGACAAGAGCTTGAGTTTCCAGTTATCGTAGCAGCTTTGGCGCAAGTAGTTCTCGGCGCACTAGCTCATCATCGACGGTGTTGGTGAGTTTAATCTGTGGATGAACTGCTCCCATCGAATTCGCTGCCATTTGTCTCTCCCTTGACAAGATTTCCCTACTTGACGGATTTCCCCACCCTCTTCATCATTTGTAGCAACTTTGTTGCAAGATAGAATGAATTCAACGATCGTGCTTACTGGGTTAAGAGGCGAGGAGTATCGCAGCGCATGGGAAAAGTAGTCGGCATTGACTTGGGGACAACCAATTCAGTCGTCGCGGTGATGGAAGGCGGCAAACCTGTGGTGATCGCGAACTCCGAAGGGATGCGGACTACTCCGTCTGTCGTGGCGTTTTCTAAGGAGGGCGAACGACTGGTTGGGCAAATGGCACGACGACAAGCCGTTCTCAATCCGCAAAATACATTTTTTGGTGTTAAACGATACATTGGTCGGCGCTACAACGAAGTCAGTCCAGAGGCGAGGCGCGTTCCCTATACTATCCGCAAAGACGAATTTGGAGCCATTAAGATTAAGTGCCCACGCTTAGAGCGAGATTTTGCCCCTGAGGAAATTTCGTCGATGGTGTTGCGCAAACTGGCGGAAGAAGCGACTCGCTATTTGGGTGAACCCGTCACTGGAGCGGTGATCACCGTTCCTGCCTATTTTAATGATTCACAGCGCCAAGCCACCCGCGATGCCGGGCGCATTGCTGGGCTGGAAGTGCTGCGAATTCTGAATGAGCCGACGGCGGCTTCGCTGGCCTATGGACTCGATCGTCGGGATCAACAAACGATCTTGGTGTTTGACCTAGGCGGTGGTACGTTTGACGTGTCGGTGTTGGATGTGGGTGACGGCGTGTTTGAGGTGCGCGCTACCAGTGGTGATACCCAACTGGGCGGGAATGATTTTGATAAGCGCATTGTCGATTGGCTGGCGGAGCAATTTTTGGAACGAGAGGGTGTAGACTTGCGGCGCGATCGCCAAGCGCTACAACGACTCATGGAGGCGGCCGAAAAAGCCAAGATTGAACTTTCGGGAATGAATGTCGCCGAGATTAACCTGCCGTTTATTGCAGCCACTGAGGATGGGCCGCTACATCTAGAAACGCGCTTGAGCCGATCGCAGTTTGAAGGGCTATGTACGGATTTGGTCAGTCGCTTGCGCGGTCCTGTGCGGGAAGCCCTCCAAGATGCAGGCTTGACAGCCAACGAGATTGACGAAGTGGTGTTGGTGGGCGGTGCCAGCCGAATGCCAATGGTGAAGCAACTGGTGCGGTCTTTGGTCGATCGCGAACCCAACGAGAATGTGAACCCCGATGAGGTGGTGGCGGTGGGGGCTGCCATTCAAGCGGGCATTCTTACCCAAGAAGTGAAAGACATTTTGCTGCTGGATGTGGCTCCCCTGTCAGTAGGGCTAGAGACGATCGGCGGGGTGATGAAGAAACTGATTCCGCGCAATACTACGATTCCGGTGCGGCGATCGGACACGTTTTCTACCTCAGAGAATAATCAAACGATGGTAGAAATTCACGTGGTGCAGGGTGAGCGGGAAATGGCGGCAGATAACAAATCGCTGGGTCGCTTCAAACTGATGGGCATTCCCCCGGCTCCGCGTGGCATTCCCCAGATCCAAGTGTCCTTTGATGTAGATGCCAACGGCATTTTGCAGGTGACAGCACTGGACAAAACCACCGGACGTGAACAAGGCATCACGATTCAGGGCGCATCGACTTTGAGTGAAGCCGAGGTACAGCGCATGATTCAAGAAGCCGAACTGTATGCCGATGAAGATCGGCAAAAACGCGATCGGATTGAAAAACGCACCAAAGCCGAGGCCCTCACCTTTGAGGCCGAACGACAACTGCGGGAAGTGGCGCTGGACTTTGGTATGCAGTTTGCTAGCCCCTATCGCCGCAAGATTGAAAACCTGATTCAAGAATTGCGCGATTGCCTTAAGCAACAAGACGATCGCGGGATTGATATGGCTCAGGCCGATCTACGGGATGCCCTGTACGAGTTGCAGCAAGAAGTCTATCAAGTCACCAAAGAGGACGAAGACGAGAAAGATTTCTTTGGTTCGATTCGCCGCACATTGTCGAATTTGGGCGATGACTTGTTTGGCGACGACGACGAGTACTATGACGATCGTCCTTACAGCCGTGACCCTTATGCGCGTGACCCCTATGCCCGCGATCTGTACAATCGCGAGTACTCTAGAGATAGTTGGGGGGCTTCCTACGAACGACGCGATGTGCCGCCACGACGCGACTATTACGATCGCACTGATTACGATCGCAGTGATTATGATCGTGATCCTTATTCGAGCCGCGAGCCTTACCGAGACTCCTATTCGCGAGCCGACCGTCGCCCCGATCGCGATTCCGATCGTCGCAGCCCATCAGATTTCGATCGCGATCCTGTTCCGCCCCGGCCACAGCCTCGTCCAAATCCGGAACCTCGTCGCCCCGCTGACGAGTATGACGATTACAATGACTACAGCGATCGAGATACCTACAATTCCACGCGCGATCGCAATAGCCGCAATTCGTCCCCTCGGCGCAGTTCAAATTCCTACGATCGCGATCTCTATGATCAGGGTGGGTACGATCAACCCAACAATCGTCGAAGTGGCGATCGCAGCCGCAATCTCGATCGGCGTTCCTACGATAACGGCTATAGTAATGCTCCCGATGAAGATTGGGGCGATGATGATGAATGGCTGTAGCGGGCGGAGATACGCTCAAGGATAAAGGCTAAGATCCTACTTTCTAATCCCCTATCCCCCCAACTCCCAACTTCCTACCCCCAACTCCTACTCACTGACTTCTTCCATGCAGAACTTTCGTAACTATTACACTATCTTAGGAGTTACTAGAGACGCCACGATTGAAGAGATTAAGCAGTCGTACCGCAGGTTGGCACGAAAATATCATCCTGACTTGAATCCGGGCGATCGCGAAGCTGAGGAAAAATTCAAAGACTTGGGCGAGGCCTATGAAGTGCTGGCGGATGCTGAAAAACGCGCTCAATATGACCAATACAGTCGCTTTTGGAATAAGAGTGGGTTCCAAGAGGTGGCATCACGGGTCAAAAATTGGGGCGGGCGCAACGGCAGCCGGGACGATATGGACTATGGTCAATATCGTGACTTCAACTCGTTTGTGGATCAACTGTTGAATCGGCGTACCGAGAAAGGAAACGGAACTGCCGATCGCGATCCTTACCGACCGGGCACAACCAAAAAATCATATACGGTTCCTCGTGCCAATGCTGCACCGCGATCGAGTTCTCGTCCGGTGAACCCTCGTCATGCCGAAGCCGAACTCACAGTTCCCTTAGAACGGGCCTATACAGGAGGGCGAGAGCGCATCCGGCTTGAAGATGGGCGATCGCTAGAGGTGCAAATGCCCGCTGGAATGCTGACGGGACAAAAAATTCGCTTGAAGGGACAAGGGGTAAATGGGGGCGATCTCTATCTCACAATCACCGTCTCTCCCCATGACTTTTTCAGAATTGAGGGAGCCGATTTGTACTGCCAAATTCCCATAACCCCCACCGAAGCAGTATTAGGAGGACCGATCGAAGTGCCTACATTGGATGGGCAAGTTAAGATGATGATTCCCCCAGGGGTGCGATCGGGGCAGCGGTTGCGGCTGGGGGGGAAAGGCTATCCAATTGAAGGGGAACGAGGCGACCAAATTGTTGAGGTACAAATTGTGTCTCCCAGAGACCTGACGCCGCCAGAGCGAGAACTGTACGAAAAATTGCGGCAGATGGAAAGCTTCAATCCTCGTGCTCATTTGCTCTAAGCTGGATTCACTCGCATCAACACCTGTCCAAACTCCACTGGTTGGGCATTGTCAACCAAAATTTCTACCACTTCCCCTGAGACCTCTGCTTCAACTTCATTCATGAGCTTCATGGCTTCTACAATACAAACCACCTGACCCGGTCGAATGCGATCGCCCACATTGACATAGGACGGTTCATCCGGGGATGGGGCCCGGTAGAAAGTTCCCACCATGGGCGAAATGATATCCACAAGGCGATCGTTAGCCAGAGAAGCCACGGCTGGCGGCGCAGATGAGTTCACAGGACTGGGGGCTGGCATTGGGGCTGGCAAGGTTGAGATTGGCATTCCCTCAGTTCCAAGTGGCATGGATTGAGCACTACCAACATTAGATGATGCGCCTTTGCGCACAATTAACTCAAAATCACCGCTTTTTAAGGTAAATTCTGCAACATCGGTTTGATTAATCGCTGCAAGCAACTCACGGAGGGCATGAAAGTCTAATTCCACAATTGATAGACCTAGTTGTACAACTGAAACGCTTACAAAGAATTTTTATAGCTAAGGCTTGAGGAATGCCGTCAATCCTTGCTCATTAGTACCTGAAACCTTCAATCTTGACCATTGATTTGACCATTAATTTGACCAGATACCAGATAGAAGTAAACCTGATCGGATTTATTCTCGTCCTAAGTAACTATCCGTCCGCGTGTCGATTTTAATACGCTCACCGACGGAAATAAACAACGGCACCATTACCTGGGCCCCGGTCTCTACGATCGCAGGTTTGGTTCCCCCAGTGGCCGTATCGCCCTTCACACCTGGATCGGTTTGTGTCACCTCTAAAACTACAGAATTCGGTAATTCAACGCCCATGACCTGGTTATTCCACCGAACCACACTCACTTCCATCCCTTCTTTCAGGTATTTGACTTGATCCCCAATTTGATCGGCGCTCAGACGGCCTTCTTCATAGGTTTCCATGTCCATGAACACATACTCATCAGCGTCTTTGTAAGTATGCTGCATCGTGCTTTTCTCTAACACGGCTTGCGGCACCGTTTCTCCAGCGCGGAATGTGCGCTCTACCACATTGCCAGTTTGGACATTTTTGAGCTTGGTTCGTACAAACGCAGATCCTTTGCCAGGTTTAACGTGTAGAAACTCCACCACGCGCCATACCGATCCATCAAGCTCAATGCTGACACCGGGTCGAAAATCATTACTGGAAATCATGAATTTTGCTGTTATTGGGAGAACAATCGGCAATCCATTTTACCGCTACATCGGGTGCGGTATCACGATCGTCCAGTATTTTGTTGGGGATTGGGGTTAGGGGTTGGGAGTTGGAGAGAGGAGGGGAAGATGAGGAAGGTGCGTTTGTTGTGGGAAGATGATGAATGGGGTTTCTCCACGAATGAACTGCACGAATGAACTGGCTGATGCTGGACGAAGCGGTTTGAGAAATCCAGAGATGATTATTGCTGAGATCTGCGTGTACCTTCATGACTAGTCTTCTCGCGAACTGTATCAGCGCATTGCACAGAAGCCAATCAACGCCTTGGGGTCTGCCTGCGGTGAGGGTTGAATGGCTGAAGCTCCGTCTTTTTCGATCAATCGTGCTGACGGGATTGCTCTTGCTCTGCTTCACAGGGTGGAGCGCAATTGGTTGGATTCATCCAGCGATCGCCCTTCCTCCTGGCAATGCCATTACCGATGGCAAGGCCCTATTGCGCTACTCTCTCCCAATCGACAATAAACCTGTGCGCCAGATTCAGCGGGAACTGGAGGATATGTCGGACATTCTTCGTAGCCGTCGGAGAATTGGTGCTATTAATAACAGCCTCAACGCGGCAAATCGGGTACTGACCATCAAGCGTTCAGACTTGTTGTCCAGTGTTCCAGAGGCTCGCAAACCCGAAGCTGAGGCATTGATTGCTCAGTTACAGTCAGGGATTGAAGCGTTGCGACCAGCCGTAGATGCCAATGATAAGGAAGCGGTCTGGCAAGGACGATCGCAACTGCTCGACATCGTGGGAGAACTGGAAAGCTTAATGGTAGACAAGTTCCCCTTTGAGGTGCCGTCCGAATATAGCCATCTACCCCAACTGAAAGGACGAGCCACGATCGAAATAAATACCTCTAAAGGGCCCTTAACCGTGGTGGTCGATGGATATAATGCCCCGGTGACAGCGGGCAACTTTGTAGATTTGGTGCAGCGCGGCTTCTATGACGGGCTGGAATTTACACGAGTGGAAGATTATTATGTGGCGCAAGTGGGCGATCCACCCGGCAAAGATGACGGTTTTGTTGACCCAGACACGGGGAAATATCGTGCTATTCCCCTAGAAATTATGGTAGAAGGAGACGACAAGCCGACCTATGGTATTACCCTCGAGGATGCTGGACGCTTTCTAGAACAGCCAGTTTTGCCTTTTTCGGCCTTTGGCACGCTGGGGATGGCGCGTCCTGGAGATGATGTCAATGGTGCGTCGTCACAGTTTTTCTTTTTCCTATTTGAACCAGAACTGACCCCAGCCGGTTTAAATCTCTTAGACGGACGCTATGCCGTGTTTGGGTATGTCACTGAAAACAAAGACGTGCTTGACAAAATTGAGGTGGGTGACAAAATCCTTTCGGCAAAAGTTGTAGATGGACAGGAGAATTTAGTCGAACCGCGATCGACTTAACCATTACAATCGTTGACGTTCATTTCATCCGTAAAGCAGGGGCGCATTCGTGCGCCCTTACCAGTTTTATTCATGCAACCATGAGCAGTGAACCACAAGTTCGAGAACTAGGGGAACAAGCGTTACTCAAACGACTATATGCCTTTTGTCCGCCGGAGTTGGTGGGGGATGACGCAGCGTTGTTGCGGGTAGCGGAGGATCACTTTCTGGTGGTTACAACAGATTTGCTCGTCGATCGGGTTCATTTTAGCGATCGCACCACCTCGGCAGCAGATGTTGGCTGGCGAGCAACCACGGCTAATCTATCCGATCTAGCCGCGATGGGAGCAATGCCGCTGGGCATCACGGTGGGACTAGGGCTACCCGGCGAGTTATCAGTTGCTTGGGTAGAGCAGCTTTATCAAGGTATCGTAGCCTGCTTGCAACCGTTTAAGGCAGCGATCGTTGGTGGCGATGTTTGTCGCTCCTCGGTGACAACCGTATCAATCACTGCATTGGGGCAAGTTCCTACCAATCGAACCATCACCCGCGACCAAGCGAAACCGGGTGATGTCATTCTAGCAACTGGCGTTCACGGCGCATCCAGAGCCGGACTGGAACTGCTGCTGCACCCAGAGCAAGGGCAGTCTTTGGAACCACTGGAGCGATCGCGCCTGATTCAAGCCCACCAGCGCCCCTATCCCCGGCTAGATGTCATCAAAACTTTGGCGTGTCTTTATCCTGCGTTTCGTATCGCTGGTATGGATACCAGCGACGGCTTAGCTGATGCAGTGTTACAAATTTGCCAATCGAGTCAGGTCGGTGCCCAATTACAGCGCCGTCAAATTCCCTTGCCGCCTGGCATCACCGACTGGATTACAGAGACCCAAGCGATCGATTGGGCCTTGTATGGTGGCGAAGATTTTGAACTGGTGCTCTGTTTACCCATGCCGTTAGCAGAAACATTCGTTCAGCAATTTAAAGAAGCAGTTGTAATTGGTGAAATCGTGGAAGAACCGATCGTCGTTTTGCAGGATTGCTTGGGTCAATACCCTGACGAAATCCTCAGTCTTGACAAAGGATTTCAACATTTTTAGTCAGCAATAGAAGCGGCAGGATTAGTTTGACATCATAACTTTACGTTGTTATCAACACACAGCAATTTAACAAGGCATCCCTACGTCGGGCGGAAGCTATGTACTGTTCTCCCTCGGTATGGTTGAGAGTGAGTTTTGCAGACACCGTTTGTGCTGGTGGCTATCTTGTTCAGCTTTGTGTTCAAACAAGTTTTGTCCAATTGATTTTTGTCTAAATTATTCAGAGGAAACACGCGATTATGGCGTACACCAATAATCCCCAAGAGCGCATTGTCAGTAACGTACCTGTTATGGTTGACTATCACGATCGAGTGCGGTGGGGTCCGATTCTAGCGGGACTAGTTGTGGCTATCAGTACTCAGCTTGTATTAAGCGGACTGGGGGCTGCTATTGGTTTAACAGGATTGGCCAATTCGGGCACTCCTCAAGCAGATGCTGCCGGAACTGGCACGGCTGTCGGGATTTGGTCAATTATCAGTCTATTCATTTCGTTGTTTTTAGGTGGCTGGGTAGCGGCTCGTGTTTGTGGCCCGATGAATCGATCGACGGCCTTGTTGAATGGTGCCATTCTATGGGCAACCACATTGGCTGTAAGTGCTTGGTTGCTCACAACTGGAGTAGCTGGGGCATTTGGAGTGGTTGCTTCTAATGCAGGTGAAATTATTAACCAAGCACAAACTGGAGGAATCGCTGTACCGAACCAAGCCCAAGGATTGACGCCTGAGCAAACACGTCAATTGGCAGACAATGCAGCACGAGCAGGCTGGGCTTTTGCTTTAGGCTCACTGTTAGGACTAGTAGCGACGTTGATTGGTTCCTCTCTGGGAGCACGGCAACCGCATACTGCTGTGGCACAAGCACCAGCCGATCGCCCCTATGTGCGATAGAAACATTTAATTGGGCTATTTAGAGGCTGTAATTGCAAGTTCAACTGGGAGATGAGTCGCTAAATAGCCGTCACTGTTTGAGAGAATCTATAGCCACCTCAACCATCATTGCATTAAAACTCTACAGTTTCTGATTCAACAGGTGCTGATCGTTCGGCTGTGGCGGTCAAGTCCGCTGGAATCAATCCTTGCACTGTCAGAACAGAGCAGGGGGCATGATGCAGTACATAGTTGCTAACGCTGCCTAGCAGTAATTCATTGACGCCAGAGTGTCCCCGACGCCCCATCACGATCAAATCGGCTTGCCAAGCACGAGCAATCTGGCAAATTGTGCGACCAGGGCTACCAGGATTTTGAGTGAACTCAGCCGTCACACCAGCAGCATTGGCTTGCTTTGCGTAGGACCGTAGCAGTTCTAGGCAACGATTTTCATAGTCTGTCCATTGCTTTCGGTGTAATTCTGTCATTTCACTAGCCAGCATTGGATAATACTCCAATCCAATTAAAGAAAGAGTAGGGCTACCCTCTTCTTCACCAGACAACACATGCAGAATCATCAAGTTTGCGGCTGTTGCCTTCGCCAAATCAAGCGCCTTGTCAAACACAGCTTGGCTTCGTTCAGATGCATCGATCGCCACTAAAATTTTGTGAAACATGTTTACACTCCTATCAAAAATGATGTAAAAATTCAGCAACTAATGAATGCAATCAAGTAAAGGTTGCTACTTTGAAATTAAGAAAACAATTTGAGGAATTTGTGAGATTTCAATCAGGTTATCTCGGGTTGCAATTGATGAACAACAGCTTCACACGTTCCTCAGCTTTTTGCTCTATGCTGAAAATAGAAGCAGCAACGATTGCTTGGTTGACAATCTAACAATCTAAAGTGTTGCTACCTCTATTCCTTCGCTGTCAAGTGCTTTGAGTCAGGTGATGAAGCCATGCTGCAATCCGTTCGTTACTCGATAGATGCAATTCGAGACGAAGCTTGTGAACTAGTACGTCAAGGCAAAGTTGATCGAAAGCAACCCATTTACGTTTTGTGTCGCTACTTTCCGACGAGCACATGGGATGCCATTGAATGTGAACTTGAACAACATGATTTTTTGTTAAGAGACCAGATTTCAGATTTAATTGGCTGTGAACATTGGTGCGAAGATTGATGGTTCCAGAACGAAAACGTGTTTTCAGAGCTTCAAAAAGCTATCAGGGCACCTGATTGACTGAGAAACTGACTTAGTGATTTTGATGGATATTCCACCAGCTACGTAGAGGTAGTAGCTAGAGATAACTACTCATCTGTCGGTTAAACATAGTGTAATAGGCTCCTGCCTTATCCATCAGTTCTTCGTGATTTCCTGCTTCTACAATCTTGCCGTGCTCTAGCACAATAATTCGATCAGACATTTTGGCTAAAGCGAGGCGATGGCTGACTACAACTGACATTCGTCCTTTGGCAATCGATCGAAAAATTTGATAGATTTCGTGTTCATTTTTGGGATCGAGGGCAGCGGTTGGTTCATCAAAGACCAGTAATTCTGCTTGTGACAGCCGAATCAACGCCCGGGCAATTGCTACTCGTTGCCACTGCCCTCCGGACAGGTCAATGCCATGCTTTAGGTGCTTACCCAGCGGCGTTTCTAGCCCTTGAGTGAGTTCAGACATGAGGTGGGGTAATCCAGCTTCTTGAAGATTTGATTTCTACATAAATTGATGGGATTGCGGCTGCCATCAGCACGAGAGGAACCCACCAAGCGATCGAGGCTGAAACCGCCACAGAAGGAATAAACAAGAATACGCCGACTAAAGTGGCTGCCACAATGAAAGAAAGACGTTGCAGTCGTTGAATGCCCTTTTCGGTCAATTCCAGTAGATTTAATAATTCTGGGGTCTCAAATAGAGCAATGTCATCAAAATAAGCAACTTTGTGAAGAACCTGACCTTGAACATGTCCTTGAACACGCTCGCGCAATGCAGCAAACAAACTAGTTCCAATAGAATCGACTGAATCAACAAATAAATTGAGTAATACAACAGCAATCACGCTCCATAGCAGAATTGGTTGAGATAGTAAAAGTGCGATCGCCTCTTCTGTTGAACGAGTTCCTAATAATCGGGTGGTTTCATCAATCACAACTTTGCTCAATAACAGAGCCAGGGATGGCCCAGTACCTGTCACCAAATTCAGAAGTGCCAAATTTCGGAGTTCCTGTGGTGCTGCGCGTATCACCATCCATAAGCTCCGTCGTAACGCTTGCATCGGCGTCAATTCGGTAGGATTCATAGTGAAGAAACCATCTTGTTATTCTCTAATAAAAACACATTCAGGTTCTGCGATTTCTGAATGGTGAGATAGAAATAACAGATTTAGTACTGGGTCATTCACTACGATCGCCCATGTTGCGTTATGTAAGCCGTTTCATTTCAATCGTTTGCGGTAGCTGAAGGGGTTCTGACAAACCAGGAGCCATGAGTTTCCAGCCGTTAGCTAAACTGAAAACTCGTCCGTCACTTGTTTCAGACTCTGAGATAACTTCTTCTTCCAAATCTTTTTTAGCAACGTATACCAATAAGGTTCCTGACGAAGCACGACGCAGCATTACTTTCATAGCTAATCTCAACTCAACCGTTATCTGTTTGTATCAAGTTTCTATGTCAATTTGAAGGGTATCAGTCTGTGTCTCAACCCGTTCTAATTCCTTCCGCCGACAACCCACAACAAAACCTGTTTCCAGAAAATGCACTGCATAGATATAGGAGGATTGCAAAAATGTCCCAATGCTGACTACGTAACCAATCTCACCTTTTTTTACAAGCGTTGCGCCAATATCTTGTCCTGGAAATGTGCCGTCGTTGCGAATCAGTTTTCGTGTTTGTACTTTTTGACCAATTTCAAAGTAGGGAGGTAAATTTAGCTCTAATTCATCGGGTTGCATGGGCCGTATCCTTGACAGGCGTCACTAAACTCAATAATTCATCAGTGGTCAGACCGCGTTTGACTTGCATCGATCGATCGCGAATCGCTTGTAGTATCGTTTGCGTTTCATCTGCATTGAGAGTGATGCCATTCTGCTGTAAAACCTTCTGAACCAAATGTCGTCCCGAATGTTTTCCCACAACAAAATGATGCGTCCAACCCACTTCTGCTGGATCGAAGGGTTGATAGGTCATAGGATTCTTCAGAACTGCATCTGCATGAATTCCAGATTCGTGAGCAAATGTATTCTCGCCGACGATCGCTTTCCAAGGAGGAACTGGATAATTAGCGGCCTTGGCGACTAACCTAGATAACTCAAGTAAGCGTTTTGTATCAATTCCCAAAGACATACCATAAATTTGCTTCACTGCCATTACCACTTCTTCCAAAGCTGCATTACCAGCCCGTTCACCAAGTCCATTCACAGTTGTATTTACCGATAATGCGCCTGCTTGAATTCCAGCTAATGCATTGGCTGTTGCCAACCCTAAATCATTGTGAGTGTGCATTTCAACTGGAATAGACAGCGTTTGCACTAACTGCCTTACTTGGTGAAAAGTTGTCAAGGGATCGAGAATGCCAACCGTATCGCAGAAACGGAAGCGAAAAGCTCCCAAACTCTGGGCATAGTAAGCCACATCCAGTAGAAACAAAGAATCTGCCCTAGAAGAATCCTCACCCCCAACAGCAACAGATAAGCCGTGATCGAGCGCAACATGAATCACATCCCGTAACCGTCCCAGCATCACGCGCCACTGCCCATGAAATTTTGCTGCAATCTGAATATCGGAAACGGGAACAGAGACATGAACGCGCTTGAGTCCGCAAGCCACCGAAGCTTTAATATCGGCAATATTGGCTCGATTCCAGCCAATTAGTTCAGCCGCTAAACCCAACTCACCGATCGCCCGAATCGCTTCTATTTCCTGTTGCCCCATCGCTGGAATGCCAACTTCTAATTCCTGTACTCCGATCGCATCTAGAAATTGTGCAATGGCAACCTTCTCTTCAATGGTAAAGGCAACCCCTGCGGCTTGTTCACCGTCTCGAAGGGTTGTGTCGTTAATTTGGATGAGTCGGGCGGCAATAGAATTACTCATCGTATCTCCTTTTGAAGAAGTAAAATTCAAAGAATCTCAAGTAACAGCTCATAGATCATCTGAGTGGACTGAGTGAGAATACTTCGTTGGATAATTGGTTTGTTTGAACATACGATTGAGAAGATAGACATGAGCAAAATAATAAGCAGAGAACAGACAAAGCATCCAAAAAACCATTAGCATAGCGATAGACCTCTCAGTAGACGAACTGCACAGGAAAATGATAGGAGAGAGATAATGAAAACAAAACTTGATTTGAACCCAAGGCTATAACAATCGTTTTGTTTCGTTTCTAAGCTTTTTTACAAACCTTGAACCAAACTGTCCTCTGCCAAAAAATGATCAAGATGAAAAGCTCGATCCTCAGTTTTTAGTAAAATTTGCTCGTAGAGATAGCGAGTTGCTCGATCGCCAATACTTTCCGCCTGGACTGCCTGTCGTCGAATTAGATCAACAACAGCCTGCTCAGCCTGTAAGTCGTGCTCTACCATCAGCCGCGTCGCGAAGATTCCATCTGGTTCTGGGGTGAAGCAACACAGTTCCGACAGCTTGCTGAAGCTAGCCACAGGAACACCTCCTAGCCCGTTCAGTCGCTCTGCCAAATCATGCCCATGCTCCTTAACAGCCTCGTGAGCGGCTTGAAAAAATTCGTGCAATGAATAAAATTCTGCCCCCTTTACCACAAAGTGATGTTTTTGGTATTGCAAATACAGTGCTTGAAAACTAGCAAATACCAAATTTAACCCTTCACAAATGGGTAGTGTTACTTCTTGCGTTAAACCAACAGGATTATCTCCAACATGACCAAATTCTTGAACTGCGACTTGTAGCTGTGTCATTCTATATCTCCAGTTAAGGTGTATTGTTTGTATGAATGTTTACATCTCATCACATCGCGACTTATATCAACGGTGTAGACCAACATCGTTCTAACCAACTCACTAATTCCTGACGAGAAGCCGTGAACTGTTGAACAATACTGCGAACTAAAATTAACTCAGTGCTATCATTGATTTCTACTCGCAAAGAACCATCAATCGGACAAGAACAAGAAATCATAAGTTCTTGCAAACGATAGTAAATTCGCCAGCGATCGCATCGGGGAATGGCGATGATATGTTCTACGGGAAGGTTAAGATTAAGAGACGGTTGCATTGATGGGGTTCCTGGAGAATTCTAGAGATTGTTGTTTTAAGGCTTGTACTTGTTGTTCAAGCTGTTCAATTCGATGCACTATCCTATGTAAGGCAGTTGCATCTGGATCGGGCAATTGATTGTGCTCTAAACAATGGGTTTGTGATTTGGTAGAATCCTGCGGATTGGTTTGACAAAGGTTACGTCCGGGGACACCAACGGCTGTACAATAGGCAGGAACATCTCGCAGCACGATTGATCCGGCTCCAATCCGGGCGTAGCTGCCGATGTGAATATTGCCAAGCACCTTTGCGCCGGCACCAATTATGACATGGTTGCCAACGGTTGGATGGCGTTTGCCACTTTCTTTGCCTGTACCACCCAGCGTGACTCCTTGATAAATAAGGGTATAATCTCCAACGATCGCCGTCTCACCAATCACAACCCCTATACCGTGATCAATCACGATTCCTTTACCTAAAACGGCGGCTGGATGAATCTCAATTCCAGTAAATAATCGTGCTAGATGAGATATTAAGCGCGGAAAAAAGAAAACATTATGAAGATGCAGCCAATGAGCAAAACGATAGCAGAGGATGGCATGTAATCCCGGATAGCAGCATACAGCTTCTAACCAGTTTCGGGTGGCTGGATCGCGCTCAAAAATCATTTGAAAATCTTCAAACAGTGGAATCGCTGTCAATCTTTGTTGAAGCAATAAAATTGATTGGGTGAGAAGACGATCGCAAAACTGTAGCATTGCTATTTCGGATGAAGAACACGTTGTGTCTTCTGTATAGCAGATGCTGTTTAGCTGCAAGCTTAGGAATAGCAATTGAATTTATTAGAGTATTAGCTTTGCACTCAGCGCTTACAATACTGTTGCCATGGCTTTTTACAAATTATTTAGGGATAGGGGAACTAGAATTTTAGAACCCAGGGATTAGTATTTACAGTAAAGGGGACTTGCAATCTTACACTCAAGCTAAATCTGCCTAGCGCAGGTATTTCAAGAAATTTGAAAGTGCCTCTAGTATCGCTGCGATTTGCACTCAATGTTGTACTTGATCATTTCCATACGAGTCATGATCGAACTAGATTGTGTGTCTCAATTGAGCATCTTGAGTTTTGGGATTGCACAACGTTTCTGTCATTTATACTACCAACTAATTAATTTGATTAACTATTAAATTTAGCTAAAAGTATCCAAAGTTTCAAAAAAGTTGATAAGAATGCTAATTTAGATACAGAAACAATACTAGAGCAATTAACTAACTGCTTGATTCAACCATTGAAGATGGTTTGAGTACTCAATCAAGCTCACACTAAACTAATTTAAAAATGTCTGCAAGACCTTGCTGGTTCTGAGAACTGGCTGAGTGCAAAAAACAAGCCTCTCACCCCATAAATACTCATACCTGCTTCTAGAAATACTCAGTCCCCTACCCAAAAAAATACTTTAATGCAGATGATAAGGGGAATACAGCGGTTGAGTACCTTCCTAATAATTCAATAATTCTGAGCAGCCATCGTAGAGTAGTTCCTCAGCAAACGGCTGATATAACCCTATTAACGCCAGCCATTCAATCTTCCAACTGAGAACGTCTAATTATTCTCATCTCGGAGTTTAGGTAAGTGGAGTAATGCAGTAGCGTTTCCACAGTGGCGGATTGTTCACCTAATTCCTTAAAATTCGATGACATCACCCACTACTCTCCTAGCTTCAGCGACTGAACATATATCAGAGCATCGAGCCAACACGAGTAAAAGCAGCTGTGGATGTAGTTCTAGTCAAGCAGTAGACAATCTTGATGCGAACATACGGGCGCGGATTGAAAAACACCCCTGCTATAGCGAAGAAGCTCATCACCACTATGCTCGGATGCACGTTGCTGTGGCTCCCGCTTGCAACATTCAGTGT
This sequence comes from Thermocoleostomius sinensis A174, assembly GCF_026802175.1. Taxonomy (NCBI): domain Bacteria; kingdom Bacillati; phylum Cyanobacteriota; class Cyanophyceae; order Oculatellales; family Oculatellaceae; genus Thermocoleostomius; species Thermocoleostomius sinensis. The sequence continues at coordinate 3,370,218 of NZ_CP113797.1, forward strand.
AACTACTGTAACCGCAAATTTGACTGTGCCAACGAAAGCCGTCCAGGTGTAGTAAGTGAGTTGCTCACACCTGAAGAAGCGGCACATAAAGTATTGGTCATTGCTGGAAAAATTCCACAAATGACAGTATTGGGTATTGCTGGTCCGGGTGATCCATTGGCAAATCCAGAGAAAACGTTTGAAACCTTCGAGCGAATTGCTGAGCAAGCACCAGATATTAAACTTTGCCTGTCTACAAACGGGCTGATGCTGCCAGATTATGTCGATCGGATTAAACAACTCAATATTGATCATGTCACTATTACAATCAACATGATTGATCCAGAAATTGGGACAAAAATCTATCCTTGGGTGCACTATAGACGAAAACGATATAAAGGACTAGAAGCTGCCAGAATTTTACATGAGCGGCAAATGGAAGGATTGCAAGCATTGAAGGAGTCCGATATTCTTTGCAAAGTTAATTCAGTGATGATCCCTGGCATCAACGACGAACATTTAGTAGAAGTTAATCGAATGATTCGTGAAAAGGGCGCATTTCTACACAACATCATGCCCCTAATTTCAGCGCCAGAGCACGGCACCTATTTCGGTTTAACTGGACAGCGTGGTCCTACTCCCAAAGAGCTTAAATCAATTCAAGACAACTGCTCTGGTTATATGAAGATGATGCGCCATTGCCGACAGTGCCGTGCTGATGCAGTGGGGCTTTTAGGCGAAGATCGTAGCCAGGAATTTACAAAAGACAAGTTCATGGAAATGATTCCACAATACGATCGTGAATTACGGCAGGAAATTCATGCAACTATTGAGAAAACCAAAGCAGCAATTCAGTTAGCGAAAGCTCAGAGCAAGCCTAGTCAACAGGTAGAAAACAGTCCCAAAGTTTTAGTGGCCGTAGCAACTAAAGGAGGGGGAATGGTGAACCAACATTTTGGTCACGCTAAAGAATTCCAAATCTTTGAGGTGGATGCGAACGAAGCAAAATTTGTAGGACATCGCAAGATTGATCAATACTGTCAAGGTGGTTATGGCGAGGATGCCACACTAGAGTATGTGATTCAAGCAATTGCAGACTGTAAAGCTATTCTCGTATCTAAGGTAGGAGAATGCCCTAAAGCTGAACTGAGGGAAGCCGGATTACAGGTAGTAGAAGCCTACGATGTAATTGAAACAGTAGCGAGAGCATTCTACAACCAATACATACAACAATAGTAAGTTTATTCAGGAGGTAAGTCATGGCTTACTCCATCACAAATCAATGTATTCAGTGCGATCGTTGTCTATCTGCTTGTCCAACTGGTGCTGTTCAAAAGCTTAATCAACTGTACAATATTGATCCATTAATTTGTAATCATTGTGTTGGTTACTATACGGTTGCTCAGTGCTGGTCAGTTTGCCCCACAAATATGGGTTGTATTTCTGGTATCACACTTTCTCGCCTGGTACCAATCAATTCTGAGGAGTATTGGCAACAATGGTTCGCCACCTATACCGCTTTAATTGCTCGATTGCATAGAACTAAAAATTCTAACTATTGGAGCAATTGGTTTGATCGCTATGCTCAAACGCTGTCTAGATTACTTCAAACTAAACATCAAGCAGTAGGAACAAAAGCGTGACTATTTACCTCGACAACAATGCCACCACAAAAATCGATCCTATCGTGTTAGAGGCAATGCTGCCTTACCTGCAAGAGTATTATGGTAATCCTTCCTCAATGCATACGTTCGGTGGACAGGTTAGTAAAGCGATTAGGAACGCTCGATTACAAATTGCAACCCTGATAGGGGCTGAAGAAACAGAACTGATCTTTACTAGTTGTGGTACTGAAGGAAACAACACGGCTATTCGTGCGGCGATTGCTGCTCAACCTAACCGTAAACACATCATCACTACTCAAGTTGAACATGCCTGTGTACTAAACGTGTGCAAACAGTTAGAAAAGCAAGGCTATACTGTCACCTACTTATCTGTTGACTCACAAGGTCAAATCGATTTGTTGGAGCTAGAAGCTGCCCTCACTGGAAATACAGCCCTTGTTTCTACAATGTATGCCAATAATGAAACAGGGGTCATTCTCCCGGTTGAGAAAATCGGTGCATTGGCAAAAGCCTACGATGCAATCTACCATGTGGATGCAGTACAAGCAGTGGGCAAACTGCCGCTAAATCTTCAATCTAGCCAGATTGATTTGTTAACGTTGTCTGGACATAAACTTCATGCTCCTAAGGGCATTGGTGCATTGTATGTTCGGCGCGGTTTTTGCTTCCGTCCGTTTCTTCTGGGTGGACATCAAGAGCGAGGGCGACGGGCAGGGACAGAAAATGTTGCTGGCATCATTGGCTTGGGAGCAGCCGCTGAGTTAGCCCAACAGCACTTCGGCAAGATCACTCAACAAACACAACTTCGCGATCGTCTCGAACAAGGATTACTGTCTACCATTCCTGACTGCCAAGTGAATGGAGATCGCACCAAGCGCTTGCCCAATACCACTAATATCGGCTTCAAATACATTGAGGGAGAAGCCATCTTGTTTTCTCTTAATCAGTATGGCATCTGTGCATCCTCTGGGTCTGCCTGCACCTCCGGTTCTTTAGAACCCTCCCATGTGTTGCGAGCTATGGGCTTACCTTATACCATCTTGCACGGTTCCATCCGGTTTAGCCTTTCTCGATATACCACCCTTAGGGAAATCGATCGAGTTCTTGAACTCATGCCAGCAATTGTAGAACGCTTACGGGCCCTTTCTCCCTTCAACACAGATCAAGCGGATTGGCTTCAAGACCGTGAAGAAGCAATCATTGTTGGTAGCAAGTGATTAGCAATGTTAATCAACAGTCATTAGATTGCACCCTCTTATTCACTCACTCCTCCTAAAAAGCTATGTGGGACTACACCGATAAAGTACTAGATCTCTTTTACAATCCCAAAAACCAAGGGACAATCGTTGATACGAACGAACCTGGAATTGCCGTAGTATTCGGCGAGGTTGGTAGCATTGCTTGTGGAGATGCATTACGTCTGCATCTGAAGATTGATATTACTTCGGATAAAATTCTAGATGCTCGCTTTCAAACCTTTGGATGTACCAGTGCGATCGCCTCCTCATCTGCTCTCACTGAATTGATTAAAGATTTAACACTAGATGAAGCCTTGAAAATTACAAATCAAGAAATTGCCGATTATTTGGGAGGATTGCCAGAAGCAAAAATGCATTGTTCTGTTATGGGACAAGAAGCACTGGAAGCTGCCATCTATAATTATCGTGGAATTAAAGTTGAACAGCATGAAGAAGATGAAGGCACATTAATTTGTACCTGCTTCAGCGTTAGCGAGAATAAAATTCGTCGAGTTGCGATCGAAAATAATTTAACGACTGCTGAACAAGTGACTAGCTATGTGAAAGCTGGTGGAGGCTGTAGCGCTTGTTTAGCTGCGATTGAGGATATTCTGACAGCGGTGCAGCAGGAGACAACGGCAACGTCTAAGCGATTGGCAACAGAAATTGCAATGGCTCAAGAAAAAGCTCTAGATCGCGATCGAACGGTAAAGCCGCTCACAACGGTACAGAAAATTACATTGATTCAGCGTGTACTAGAAGAAGTTCGCCCGCTTCTACTAGCAGACGGAGGCGATGTTGAACTTTACGATGTAGATGGTAACACAGTAAAAGTCTTGCTGAAAGGTGCATGCGGTTCCTGTTCATCCAGTACAGCAACCCTCAAAAGTGCAATTGAGGCTCGTTTGCAGGAGCAGGTTTTACCCACTCTGGTTGTCGAAGCGGTCGAAGCGATATAAGGCAGCATCAATCAATAGATATTAACTGGCTAGTTCAGTGAGCTTACTTACCTCAGTTATTACCGCTTAGTTATTACTTATTCAACCACTTAATGTTCCTTTGCTAATCTCCATTGCATCACCTCCCGCTTTCACGTTTAGCTCACTCACTGTTCTAATTCAATCAGCTTTCATGATGAACTCTACTACACTGATTGTTGAACGATCGCCTCCTGTTTCTAGGTTGTTCAATTTCCCCAGTCAGGATTGAAATATCTGAGTGACTGGTTGCTACCTCGTAAAAAACAACTTGAATCAATATTCCGACTCACTTATAAGGAGAATCTCCCATGACGGACAATATTAGACAGATTGCATTCTACGGCAAGGGTGGTATTGGCAAGTCTACGACTTCACAAAACACGATCGCGGGCTTAGCAGAATTGGGACAACGCATCATGATTGTTGGATGTGATCCTAAAGCCGACTCCACTCGCCTGATGCTACACAGCAAAGCACAAACTACGATTCTTCACTTGGCTGCTGAGCGAGGGGCAGTTGAAGATTTGGAGATTGAAGAAGTGCTGCTGACGGGCTACAAAAACGTGAAGTGTGTAGAATCTGGTGGACCTGAACCCGGTGTTGGCTGTGCAGGTCGCGGTATCATCACCGCCATCAATTTCCTTGAGGAAAACGGAGCCTATGAAGATCTAGATTTTGTGTCCTACGACGTTCTAGGTGATGTGGTTTGTGGTGGATTTGCCATGCCAATTCGTGAAGGTAAGGCACAAGAAATTTACATTGTTGTCTCCGGTGAAATGATGGCAATGTATGCAGCAAACAACATCGCGCGAGGCATTCTTAAATATGCTCATTCGGGTGGTGTTCGATTAGGTGGCTTAATTTGCAATAGCCGTAAAACCGATCGAGAAATTGAACTGATTGAAGCGCTAGCAGAGAAGTTGAATACTCAGATGATTCATTTTGTGCCGCGTGATAATGTGGTGCAACACGCAGAACTTCGTCGAATGACTGTAATTGAGTACCGTCCAGATCATCCTCAAGCGGATGAGTATCGTACATTAGCCAACAAAATTCTTCACAATGACAAGCTCACCATTCCTACTCCAATTTCAATGGACGAGTTAGAAGATCTGTTGATTGAGTTCGGCATCCTGGGCGGTGAAGAAGATTACTTAAAAGCGATCGCTGAAGATCAAAAGAAAGCTGCTCTTGCTGTGTAACACCAGTGGAATAGAAGGGAGACAAAAATCATGACCTAATTAGAACGTTGAATGGTTTTTTACTCCCTTTCATCTCTCCCGTTTACGTTCCACAATTTCCCTTACCTTTTTATCCTACAGCTTGAGAGGAAAACCATGACCTATACCGAAGAGACACAAGCACCTAAAATTGAGAAAAAGCAGATCATCAATGAAGTCCTAGAAGCCTATCCAGACAAGGCTGGGAAAAAGCGCGCGAAGCACTTAAATGTGCACGAAGAAGGTAAATCGGACTGCGGGGTCAAGTCTAACATCAAATCTTTGCCTGGGGTTATGACTACTCGCGGTTGCGCTTATGCCGGAGCCAAAGGAGTAGTTTGGGGTCCCGTTAAGGACATGATTCATCTTAGCCATGGCCCCGTTGGTTGTGGGTACTATTCTTGGTCTGGACGACGAAATTACTACATTGGTACAACTGGAATAGATACGTTTGGTACGATGCAGTTCACGTCTGATTTCCAAGAGCGAGACATCGTTTTTGGCGGAGACAAAAAACTGGCAAAGCTGCTGACCGAGATGAATGAATTGTTTCCACTTGCCAAGGGGGTTACGATCGAATCAGAATGCCCTGTCGGATTAATTGGAGATGACATTGAAGCCGTTGCCAAAAAGTCTGCTAAAGAAATTCAAAAGCCTGTCATTCCTGTCCGCTGTGAAGGATTTCGAGGTGTTTCCCAATCCCTTGGACACCATATTGCTAATGATACTGTTCGCGACTGGGCTTTACCGATCGCCGACAAGAAAGCCAAAGAAGGTACATTGAATTTTGAACCATCTCCCTATGATGTTGCAGTCATTGGTGATTACAATATCGGCGGTGATGCTTGGTCATCCCGAATCTTGTTAGAAGAAATGGGGTTGCGCGTCGTTACCCAGTTTTCTGGGGATGGCACCTGGAACGAAGTGTTGCTAACAACGCAGGTGAAGCTCAATTTGATTCACTGCTACCGCTCCATGAACTATATTTGCCGTCACATGGAAGAGACCTACGGCATTCCCTGGTTGGAGTTTAACTTCTTCGGTCCGACTCACATTGCTGAATCCTTGCGAGCCATTGCCAATCGATTTGACGACAAAATCAAAGAAGGCGCAGAGCGTGTAATTGCTAAATACCAAGCCCAAAGTGAAGCTGTAATCGCTAAGTATCGTCCTCGTTTAGAGGGCAAAACGGTCATGCTGATGGTGGGTGGTCTGCGTCCTCGTCACGTCATTCCAGCCTTCAAAGATTTGGGAATGCAAGTGATTGGAACGGGCTACGAATTCGGTCATAACGATGACTACAAACGCACTACCGAATACATAGATGACGCTACCCTCATCTATGACGACGTGACAGGCTACGAGTTTGAACAATTCGCTCATAAGCTGAAACCAGACCTCATTGCCGCAGGTATCAAAGAGAAGTACGTCTTTCAAAAAATGGCTCTTCCCTTCCGCCAGATGCATTCCTGGGATTATTCCGGTCCATATCACGGCTATGACGGATTTGCTATCTTTGCCCGCGACATGGATTTGGCTCTCAATAGCCCCACTTGGGGGTTGGTGAAAGCTCCTTGGAAGCAAGCTGAAGAGTAGATAGATCATTGGATTGATGGGTCGCTATCTACTTATCCACTCCATCTTCTACTTCCGACCCTCTATCCCCCGCCTATCCCCACAGGAGATAATCATATGGCTCAAAATGTTGACCAAATTAAAGACCACGTTGAACTATTCCATCAGCCAGAATATCAGGAGCTTTTTCAAGGCAAGAAGGAATTTGAAGACTGCCATAGTGCTGACGAAATTACGCGAGTAGCAGAGTGGACGAAAAGTTGGGATTATCGCGAGAAGAATTTTGCCCGTGAAGCACTCACAGTTAACCCGGCTAAGGCGTGTCAGCCACTTGGAGCAATTTTTGCAGCATCTGGATTTGAAGGAACCTTACCCTTTGTTCATGGTTCCCAAGGATGTGTAGCATACTTTCGTACTCATCTAACTCGCCACTTCAAAGAACCTTTTTCTGCTGTTTCATCCTCTATGACAGAAGATGCAGCCGTATTTGGAGGGTTGCAAAATATGGTGGATGGACTAGAGAATGCCTACACGCTGTACAAGCCCAAAATGATTGCTATGTGTACCACTTGCATGGCAGAAGTGATTGGGGATGACTTGCAAGCCTTCATCAAAACATCCAAAGAAAGGGGATCAATTCCAGTAGACTTTCCAGTTCCCTATGCGCATACACCTAGCTTCGTTGGTTCCCACATCACGGGCTATGACAATATGCTTAAAGGAATTTTAGCGAATCTTACTGAAAACAAACAATCAGAATCAAAAAACGGCAAGTGGAATTTCATTCCAGGATTTGACACTTATACGGTTAACAACCGTGAATTAAGGCGAATCTTGAATTTGTTTGGTATTGATGCCACGATCTTAGCGGATAACTCCGATACATTTGATTCTCCTAATGAAGGTGAATTTGTTATGTATCAGGGTAAGACAACGCTAGAAGAAGGTGCTGATTCTATCAATGCAGAAGGAACGATCGCTCTGCAAGCTTATTCCACCACCAAAACACGCGAGTACATTGAAAAGGAGTGGCAACAACCAACACTCGTATTGCGTCCCGTTGGCATTCGAGGAACGGACGCCTTTTTGCAAAAGCTATCTGAAATTAGTGGTAAACCCATTCCCAGAGAACTAGAAATTGAGCGAGGACGCGCCATTGATGCCATGACTGATTCTCAAGCTTGGATTCATGGCAAGAGCGTGGCTCTTTACGGCGATCCTGACCTAGTCTATGGATTAGTGAGCTTCTTACTAGAGCTTGGTGCAGAGCCAACTCACATCGTTGTCACCAATAGCAACGAAGTCTTCGAAGCAGAACTGCAAACTTTGCTCGATTCTAGCCAGTACGGAACTAACGCCAAGCTTTGGTCAGGCAAGGACTTGTGGCATCTTCGATCGCTCATGTTCACAGAACCCGTTGATTTGCTAATCGGCAATTCCTATGGTAAATACCTTTGGCGAGATACCGGCACTCCCCTAGCTCGGATTGGTTATCCTCTTTTCGATCGCCATCATCTGCACCGATACCCAACCCTGGGTTATACCGGAGCGTTGAACTTACTCAACTGGACAGTGAACACCATTCTAGATGATCTTGATCGTAAAACCATCGTTCCTGCCAAAACTGATATCTCCTACGATTTGATTCGATAAGGCTCCGCGTAGAGATGTTGCCTGCTCAACATCTCTACTTTCTTCCTTCACCCCTAAGGTGCTTTCTATGTTCATCAGAATCTACAATCATCTACCTCCATTATCATTTACTGGGCAATCAAAGTTTGACTTATTTGCTCCATTACGACGATGGATTAACAGTATCGAAATCCATCATCCCAAGACTGCTCATTATTTCTGCCAACTTATTCCTTGTCAATGTGCATTTGAGAGAGACATTCGAGTCTTTGGAAAGACCTATCATATTCCTGCACTTTGTAAACTCAACCCCCTTTACGAGGAATTAATCAGCTTGAGACTTCGATCTCTCACATACCTCACCGATGTATGTGCAGAGAATGTTAACAAATACATTTGTTAGGTAATCAGTAATTGCCGATCGGCAATTTGCGATCGTATCCTTCCCCTTTCCGACTTCCAACTCTCAACTTCCCACTCCCTCTTCCCGATTTCCTAATCCCTTACCCACTAGGACTTGAGCCATGAAAATGACCCAAGGCAAAGTTAAAGAACTACTGGCTGAACCCGGTTGTGAACATAATCAACATAAACACGGTGACAAGAAAAATAAGACTTGTACTCAACAAGCTCAGCCTGGTGCTGCCCAAGGAGGTTGTGCCTTTGACGGAGCCATGATTGCACTTGTTCCAATTACTGATGTGGCTCATATTGTGCACGGACCAATTGCCTGTGCAGGAAATTCCTGGGGCAGCCGAGGCAGCCTTTCTTCTGGTTCGATGCTTTACAAAATGGGCTTCACCACAGATTTAACTGAGAATGATGTGATCTTTGGTGGCGAAAAGCAACTGCATAAATCTATTTTGGAAGTACATCAGCAATATCAACCAGCCGCTATTTTTGTCTACTCTACTTGCGTCACCGCATTAATTGGAGATGATTTGGACGCTGTTTGCCAAAAAGCAGCCGAACAAACTGGCACTCCTGTCATTCCTGTCAATTCTCCTGGCTTCATTGGCAGCAAAAATCTGGGGAATCGAGTTGGGGGTGAAGCTCTACTAGAGTATGTAATTGGTACAGCAGAGCCAGAATATACCACTCCTTATGACATTAATCTGATTGGAGAATACAATATTGCTGGCGAATTATGGAACGTATTGCCCCTGTTTGAAAAGGTGGGAATTCGAGTTCTATCTAAAATTACAGGAGATGCTCGTTATCACGAGGTTGCCTGTGCACATCGGGCTAAGCTCAATGTCATGATTTGTTCCAAGGCACTGATCAATATGGCTCGCAAGATGGAAGAACGCTATGGTATTCCTTACATTGAAGAGTCATTCTACGGTGTTGAAGATATGAATCGCTGCTTGCGGAATGTTGCCTTAAAGTTAGGTGACGCTGCTCTCCAACAGCGTGTTGAACGCCTGATTACTGAGGAAGTGAACCAACTTAATGATGTGCTAGTGCCCTATCGCGATCGATTACAAGGAAAACGAGTTGTTCTATATACCGGAGGTGTAAAAAGTTGGTCAATTATTTCAGCAGCAAAAGATTTAGGAATGCAAGTTGTTGCAACTAGCACCAAAAAAAGCACTGAAGAAGACAAAGCCAGAATTAGGGAATTGCTTGGTCAAGATGGATTAATGTTGGAAAAAGGCAACGCCCAAGAACTACTGCAAGTCATTGCTCAAACCCAAGCAGATATGTTAATTGCAGGAGGAAGAAATCAGTACACAGCCTTGAAAGCTCGAATTCCATTCCTTGACATTAACCAAGAACGCCATCACTCCTATGCAGGGTACGCAGGTATGGTAGAAATAGCCAAAGAGCTAGAAGAGTCCCTTTATAGTCCTATTTGGCAGCAGGTGCGGCAGATGGCGCCTTGGGAAATGCAGCAGATAGGGAAAAATGAAGATAGGAAAATGCCTTGTAATAATTCGATTGCTCAAGTTGTCACCTCTAAAAAGGTAATTGCTGTTAATCCTCTCAAACAAAGCCAGCCTCTGGGTGCTGCACTGGCTTTTTTGGGACTCAAGGGCATGATGCCATTGTTTCACGGTTCGCAAGGATGTACAGCCTTTGCCAAAGTCATGCTTGTGCGACATTTCCGGGAAGCAATTCCGCTCTCTACAACTGCTATGACAGAGGTTAGCACGATCTTGGGAGGAGAAGAAAATGTAGAGCAGGCGATTCTTACCATTGTGGAGAAATTTCAGCCGGAAATCATTGGGCTTTGTACCACCGGACTCACTGAAACTCGTGGAGATGACATGGAAGGGATACTACGCAACTTTCGCAAGAAGCATCCTCAACTTCATCATCTACCGATTGTTTTGGTTTCTACAGCTGATTTTAAGGGAGCACTTCAGGATGGTTTTGCTGCCGCCGTTGAAGGACTAGTTAAAGAATTACCACAACTAGATGATGCTAAACCAGATCAAATTACGGTTTTAGCAGGTTCACTATTATCTCCTGGGGATGTCCAGGAATTGAAAGAAATCATTGCTAACTTCGGATTGACACCAATCATTATTCCAGATTTATCAGATTCTTTAGACGGTCACCTAGAAGATTCTTACAGTGCTGTCACTACTGGAGGCACAACTGTCACAGAGTTGCAGGAGATTGGGCGATCTGTCTACACTTTTGCGATCGGCGAAAGTATGCGAGAAGCTGCTGATATTTTAGAACGACGATTTGGAATCCCTTATGAAGTCTTTCCTCAATTAACCGGATTAACGGCTGTCGATCAATTTCTGCAAGCCCTCGCTGATTTAAGTGGAGTAGACATACCTGAACGCTATCGCCATCAACGTCGTCAGCTTCAGGATGCGATGCTTGACACTCATTTTTACTTTGGTCGGAAGCGAATTGCTTTGGCTCTCGAACCCGATTTGCTATACACCATTGCGGGATGGTTGAAGGTAATGGGAGCCGAAATTCAGGTGGCTGTTACAACAACGAGATCTCCCTTATTGGAGCAAATACCAATTGAAACAGTGGTGATTGGTGATCTAGGCGATTTTGAACAATTAGCCGTTGGCTCCGACTTGATTATTACCAATTCCAATGGAGCAGCGATCGCCCAGCGTCTCAATATTCCTCTGTATCGACTAGGTTTTCCAATCTTCGATCGGCTCGGCAATGGACAACGATGCACAATTGGTTATCGCGGAACAATGCAACTGTTATTTGATATTGGCAATCTGTTCTTGGAAGAACAGGAGAAGATGCTCCGTGCAGATAGAGCGAAATAGTTAGCTAGGTAATAAAGTATTAGCGATCGCTAGTAATCAATACTCTTTTTTGTTCTCTACAGCGTTACGCCATTACCTCTTCCCTTTACTTCCTTCTCAATGACAACAAGGAGGCTTACGATGAAAATTGCTTTCACCACCAATGATCTTGTTCATATTGACGCTCATTTCGGTTGGGCTAAGAAAATTGTAGTTTATGAGGTTACGCCAAACGGATACGAGTTTTTAGAAACATTGGAATTTTTTGGCAATCTTCAAGAAGACGGCAACGAAGACAAGTTAGTCCCTAAACTAAATGCGCTATCTGATTGCACCATTGTCTATGTTTCAGCGATCGGAGGTAGTGCAGCCGCTCGATTGATTCAGAGGAATATCACACCGATTAAAGCTCGATTCGAGGAGGAGAAAATTGATGAAGTATTGAACAAATTTGTAAAACTTTTGAACAGTAATCCACCCCCTTGGCTACGAAAAGCATTGCGAACCGATTTGGCAACCTTACCAAACTAGAAATCACTGCAAATTCTGTACTTTATCCAGAGAAGATTATCTTATGAGTGCAACTGAAATTACCACCTCTACAATTGTCACCGAACTGTTAGAGTCTGATTTTGCTAAAGCATTAGTACAACAAATTCGAGTGAATGATCCCTATGGCACTTATCGCCATTGGTCAGATGAATTACTGCTCAAACCTTTTGTTGTCAGCCGCGCTCAGAAACGGGAAATTTCTGTTGATGGAGACGTCGATCCAACAACAAAAGGCCGGATCTTAGTGTTTTATCGAGCGATCGCTGCTCGTATCGAGCAACAAACTGGACAATTGTCCCAAGTTGTCGTTGATCTGAGTCATGAAGGATTTGGTTGGGCTTTGATCTTTTCCGGTCGATTACTTTTGGTGGTTCGCACGTTACGAGATGCCCAACGGTTTGGATTTGATTCCTTCGAGAAACTCATCGCGGAAGGGGACAAATTAGCCAATATGGGGATAGAAATGGCAACACGCTATAGCGACGTTTGTAAACTCTAGCTAGTGAATAGCTGAGTTAAACAGCACCCAGTTATTCACCTACTTTCTACTGTCCTATGCAACTCTGTAGGTTACAACCAATGGAATCATCCTTTACTCAAGATGAACTGAAGATTCAGATTAAACGTCTCAATAGTAAAGCAGGTCAACTCAAAATGGACTTGCACGATCTTACTGAAGGATTACCTACTGACTTTGAAAATCTCATACCATTAGCCACTGAAACCTATAGCATCTATCAACAACTTAGTGAACTGAAACAACAACTGAAAAAACTGGAGTTGTGATCATGAGCAGAACACTATCAGAATTCAATCAACTAACCGATGCAGAACAATTTTTTGATTTTTTTGATTTGCCCTACGATCCCAACATTGTCAATGTCAATCGCTTGCACATTTTGCAGAAATTCTCGGCTTTGATCAAACAGTTGAATGATGATCAATTTAGTGAAATTGAGAAACTCGATTACTATCGATCGGCACTTCAGCAAGCATATACCCTATTCTTAACGTCTAATTCCTTGGAACAGAAGTTATTCAAGGTTTTTAACGACAAACCACAAAACCTTGTTTTGCTTTCAGACATTGGGTCTGATTGACGATCGATTTGAGATTTTTCTCATTCCCATCTTTGTTCAACCTATCTGTCAACTAACTTATTCACTAGAGAATAGCTATGTTCAATCTGACTCCTACGGAATTGGAACGCTATCGTCGCCAAATCATGCTTCCTGGCTTTGGAGAAGAGTCACAGCAACGACTGAAGGCAGCTAGGGTCTTAGTGACAGGGGTCGGTGGTTTAGGAGGTACGGCGGCGCTCTATTTAGCAGTGGCTGGTATTGGCAAATTGATTCTAGTACGAGGCGGTGAATTGCGGTTAGACGACATGAATCGTCAGATTTTGATGACCCATAATTGGGTAGGAAAGCCACGAGTGTTTCAAGCAATGGAGACACTTCGAGCAATCAATCCAGATGTTGAAATTGAAGCTATTTGCGAATATGTTACTTCTGAGAATGTCGATCGTCTTGTTCAATCCGTTGATATCGCACTTGATTGTGCCCACAACTTCGCCGAACGTGATCGACTCAACGCTGCCTGTGTTCGTTGGAAAAAGCCGATGGTAGAAGCAGCAATGAACAATATGGAGGCATATCTAACAACAATTGTTCCTGGACAGACCCCCTGCTTGTCCTGCATCTTTCCTGAGAAACCAGAATGGAACCGACGCGGATTTGGCGTGATTGGAGCCGTATCTGGCACATTAGCCTGTCTGACCGCTCTAGAAGCGATCAAACTCCTTACAGGGATTGGTCAACCTCTGCTGTCCCAACTGTTAACGATGGATCTCAACCAACTTGAATTTGCAAAACGGCGTCCTTATCACGATCCCAATTGTCCAGTATGCGGCAGAGTTAGTCAAGAGAGCGAGCGATCTGCTCCAAAACAGAAGAATCCTAGAGCAAATGCTCTGACGTTTACTAAGTAACTAAAAAAACATGATGGTTTCTCTGTTGATGTTGGGATTGACGCTTGTCTCGGTTCAACTGACAAATTGGGTTAAGGGTGAAATTGAGAAGATTATTCTTGCTCTGTGTGGGCTGTTTTTTCTGCTAGCATTCCTAGTTTCTATTTTCTGGTTTCTTCAGGCTTTGATTGTTATCGCTCTTTTCACGTTACCAATCTACTGCCAAAAGCAGTACCAAATGTTTCTCTGTCCTCGACTTTGTCTGTTGCGATCGCAGTGTTCAAGTCGGAAATAATGAACTACAAACAACTCATCAAATTATCCGGGAGATGATATGACAATTATCCTGACCGAAGTTGCAGAATTGCGTTTGCGTACTTTCCTTCAAGCTACTGGCAAAAGTGAAAATCTGGCTCAAGGAATACGAATTTCTGTAGAAGATGGCGGATGTAGTGGCTATCAGTATGCACTTAATCTCGTCTATGTTCCGAAACCAGGAGACTTACAGGTACAGCAGGGTAGAGTGAGTGTGTATGTTGATCCTGACAGCGCTCCTTTGTTAGATGGGGTTGTAGTTGATTACGTTGAAGGACTAACACAAAGCGGCTTCAAGTTTACCAATCCCAATGCAACAGATACCTGTGGATGTGGACAATCGTTTCGGACTGGAGATTGCACTCCCACAGGCGTTCCATGCAGTTAATCAAGCTCAAAATCTTCGCCTACCTACTCTCTATTTCGTCTAGTCAAGGTGATGAAAATGACAACCTATCAAGTTCGTTTAATGAACAAAAAACGTAATATTGATATTACTATTCCTGTCAATGATAATGTTACCGTTCTGGAGGCGGCCGAAAATAGCGGATTGGATCTACCTTTTTCTTGCCATTCTGGCTCATGTTCCAGTTGTGTTGGTAAGCTCGTCGAAGGAGAAATTGATCAATCAGAGCAAGTATTCTTAGATAACGAGCAAGTTGCAAAAGGTTTTATCCTGCTTTGTGTATCGTATCCCCGATCGGACTGTACGATTCGAACCCATCAAGAAGCTTACTTAGTTTAAGGCTAATGCAAATGCTACCACTACGATATTAGGAGAAAGAGATGTTCAATCGAGAGTTTTCTATTTCTGGTTCTTCGTTAAAGTTACTTAAGCTTGGAGAGCGAGGGGTTGTTTCTCGGTTGAACAATGTCAACGATCGCATCACGCAGAAATTAAGCGCAATGGGAATTTTCCCTGGTGTATCTATTAGTCTAGAGCAACGGTTCCCGCGCTTTATTATCAAGGTAGGATGCGATCGATTTGCCCTCAGTCAAGACTTAATTCAGGCAATTTATATTCGCATTCTCGATAGCTAAAAGGAGAACCCATATGGCCGTTTTAACAGGCTCAACCTTTGGACAAAAAACCTGGACTCCTCAATTTGTACAGGCAATCAATCATGCTAAATGTCTGGGGTGCGGTCGGTGTTTTAAGGTTTGTGGACGCAACGTATTACATCTGCAAGCCATGAATGATGAAGGAGAGTTTGTGGAAGATGAAGATGAAGATGAAATTGAGCGAAAAGTCATGACAATTGTTCATCAAGAAAACTGCATTGGATGTCAAGCATGTTCCCGCATTTGTCCTAAAAATTGCTACACTCATATCCCACTAGCTTTGAATTAAGCTTTGAAGAAGATTGATATGCTGATATCTTTGTCCCTTCATCCTCTACCTCCTTCTCTCAGATAGGGTGAAGGGAAGTCGAAACAACTGAGGGATTTAGGGTGAGGGCAGTGCGCGTTTTGTTAGTCAATCAGGATCAATATGACACATCCTATTGTTGGTCACAGATGGACGGATTATTATAATGCAGTTGCCGGACGTCCCCCTCGTGAAACACTACTGGTAGCATTGGCCGAATTTGAGATGGAACAGGAACCTACCTCTCCCCGCTTTGCCATAGATCTTGGTTGTGGAGACGGACGTGATACGATCGAATTACTTAGACGAGGATGGCGCGTCTTGGGAATCGATGCAGAAGCGCAGGCGATCGCCCGCCTCCGCAACCGTTCTGGTATTTACCACGAGCAATTAGAAACTCGCATAGAACGCTTTGAACAACTAACCTTTCCTCAAAACGTTGATCTAGTAAATGCCAGCTTTTGCTTACAATTTTGCCCACCTGAAGATTTCCCAAGCCTTTGGCAGGCAATCGTAATGGCAATTCGTCCAGGAGGTCGTTTTTGTGGACATTTGATTGGCGATCGCGATTCGTGGGCATCATTCCCGCATCTCAATCATCATCGTTGTGATCAAGTTACAGATTTACTTGTGCCCTTTGTGGTGGAATGGTTGAAAGAAGAAGAACACCCCGGCAAGACAGCTTTGGGCACAGAAAAATACTGGCATCTTTTTCACATTGTTGCGCGAAAAAATTCTTGAACGTTGTGTAGTTCCGGTAATAGCTTGGACAATTTCCCTGATGTGTCGCCTTTCCAGCCTTTGATTTATTGAAGGCTGGTTTTTTATTAAGAAAATTCATACTCAATAACGCTTTGGTTAAGAAAATTAAGAAAATATTGTTTCGCTCAATCCGAACAAAAAAGGATCTGGGTCTTCGTTAAGACTGTGACTAGTTAAGGTTATCAGCATGTTTCTAAAGCTAGATTGGTAGCTCTAAGTTTATAAAATTGACTCCTTAAAACAAGAACGATTGTCCGCAAAAGCTAGCAAAGAGTAGATGTTACTAGGATCAACTCAAGGTTGAGCAAGCTATGCCATACGCCATCACTAATCGCTGTATTCAATGTGATACATGTCTTCCGCTGTGCCCAACAGGGGCGATCGCTGTGATGGATGATCGTGAGTTTTGGATTAATCCAACTCTCTGTAATAATTGCGACGGTTACTATTCTCAACCACAGTGTGCTCTGGTTTGTCCAGTTGATTCTCCGATCCCATTCCAAGCAAAGAAAGGCAGATGCAAAGTCAACGAACAAATCGCTACAAGCCCCGATCTATTTGCCAATGGAAAAACTAACGTTTTTGCCTCTGCTATTGTTGTGTGGGAACTCTGTAACATTTTGGCGCAACGCCGATCGCTTCCCTGGCAAGTCGATGCAAAGGGGCAGTTGTATTACCAGCGTCAAGTTAATCAAGGACGTGGTTTAGTTACCTTTCATGTAACGGATGCGCTTGATTCTCCTCATCCTCCTCTGTTAAGAGCTACCGATGCCTTGGCCACGATCGATACCTTTGATATTCGCGCTGCTTGTCTACATCTAATTTATGCGGCCTACGCTTCCTCATTAGAGAGACCGTGGGAGCAAGAATTTGTGATTAACGATCGCCAAATCGAAGAATATTTAGGGTTGGACAAACGAAAAGATTTGAGCAAAACAGCCAAGCTTGCTTTGATCAAAACCCTAGTACAACAGCCCTGCAACCTCACAGTGAGTCTAGACTGGAATCAGCAGGGAAAAGTAAAAGGATTTTCTTCAGATGCCACGCATTTATGGCATTTGCTCAATATTCAACATCACTTTCAACCGGATCAGCGGGGATATAAGCACCTGACTGGTCTCACATTTAGACTGAAGGCAGGAATCTGGGCGAGTTATTTTTTGAATCGAACTGGTTATAAAACTCATACAGCCTTTTATCAATATGGAACCTTACCAAAATCGCTCTTGACAACAGTAATGAGTATTTGGCAACAACACGAAGGAGCAGCCAGAATCTTATTGTGGCTATTATTTAAGACTAAGATGGGACACGAACAACGCCTAACTATTCCTACTCTGATGCGAATTGCCTATGGTGAACCCAAATTAACTCAAGTGTCTTCCCAGGTAGAAGGGCGAAAGCGACTACTCCGTACCTTTGAAAGTGATTTGGAAGTACTCAATGAGTATGGCATTAAGCCAGTCTTTGATCCCGTTACTTATCCAACTGAGATTCAACCGCTGTGGGCTAAACTTGCGGAACTGCCGGACGATGCGGAAGCGGCATTGGAGTTTTGGACCAAGGATGGCAGCAGTGACTGTCGGTTAACGGATGCGGCTCCCAGAGGCAAATGGAATCGAGTCATCAATGCGCGTCTGCTCCATTTTCAACTACCCAATGATTGGCAGAAACCCATCTCTAAGAAACCGAAAACGAAACATCATCGACAATCTCATCAGCAAGTACCGTTTGCTTCGCATTCCACCCTTTCTGGGCAACAAATTCTTGCAGCGCGACAGAAGCTTCAGCTTAGCCAACGGGCACTGGCCCTTCGGATAGGGAAAAGTCAAAGCTGGGTGCGAGATGTAGAACGGGGACGATTTCGACCCGCTTCACAAGACCAAGCGCTTTTGCGCCAAGTTTTGATGATTGAAACGCTAGACTGATCTGATATTGGCTCGAATGCTCCACAAGACGGGAATGGCAGCGAGTTGGATCACTATTGAGAAACTCACCAACATGACTAGGGAGCGATCGTACAATATCCCCATCAACGCACTACCCAAAAACCAGGACAGGCCATAGCCAGTATTGAAAATCCCATAGGCCGATCCACGCCGCTCTGGTGGCACCATAGCCGCAACCACTGCCTTCAAAATGGATTCCTGTGCTCCCATACCAATGCCCCACAAAATCATGCCCACTAGCGCGGCACCAGTCCCACCCCAAAAAATCACCGGGGCAAACCCCAGAGACAGCACAACTGCCAAAATCAACGTGGCAATTCCAATTCGGTCAAACCAGTAACCAAAGATCAGAGCGGCGATCGCATCCACCCCCATTGCCAGTGCATACAGCAGCGGAATCTGAGTTGGCTGACTCAGTCCGGACTGTTGTAGGTGAAAAGCAATCAAGGGAAAGTCTACAAACCCAGCGGCAATCAAGGACACAGCAAACAGGTAAAGCCAGAAACGGCGCGGCAGTCCTTCTCCATGCAGATCTTGAGTCAGGGGTTCAAACTCACGCGGGTTCGGATAAATTTTTTGACCCACAAGCAACACTATCAGTCCCAGAAGGGCTGGAATCACAAGAACTGCAAAACTCGCTTGATAACTTCCCCAAACGGCTAAAACAACGGTCACTATCAACGGCCCCGAAACAGCCCCAATCTGATCCATCGCCTCATGAAGTCCAAAGCCAAACCCTTTGCCGACCCGGATAGCAGCATGGGACAGCAGCACATCTCTGGGTGGAGTCCGAATGGCTTTGCCTGTGCGTTCAGCAATCATCAGCCCTGCCAGTATCTCCCAACGTCCTGCTAGGGCCATTAGCGGAACAACCGCAGTATTAATCACATAGCCTAAGGTCGTGATGCGCCAATATTGGCGAGTGCGATCGCTCAAATAGCCCGTAATTAGCCGTAAGCCATAGCCAATTAGCTCTCCTAACCCCGCCGTTAAGCCAACCACTGTCCCACTGGCTCCCAAAACTGCCAGATAGGCCCCTGTGATGCTGCGTGCTCCCTCATAGGTAGCATCGGCACAAAGGCTGACAATTCCTAATAACACAACAAATCGGAGGGCTGCACGAGATTTAGCCATTAATAATCCTGGTTATTTTTACTGCTGACCTTGCTGAACGCAGAGATGAATTGCCCTCATCCCCAACCCTTCTCCCTAGAAGGAAGGAGAGCCGGATCGAGTTCTTCGCGCCTGGGTAAGGAATTTAGGTGAGAGCGGTAAACGTGACAGGCTCTCGATCGCAACTCTATCCACATGGAATCAATCCGTTGCAATCATGACATCTGACGCTTTCACAACAGCATAGACCTCTTTGCCCTCTGCCAGTCCTAGTCTCTCGGCTGAAGATTTAGTGATCACTGCCACAATTTCAATCCCCGGAGCCACTTCAACCGTCACTTCTGCATTCACAGCCCCAATCACTAGCGCTTTAACGTTACCCTTCAGAGCATTCCGTGCACTAACTTCCATTATTTGAGAACCTTCCTTGTTATGAACAAGCCAATTTCTAATCATTTGCTAACTCAGCTAAAAAATTTTGATGTTCAAGCTACAGAATATTGAGTAAGCATATTGGCATAGTGTTAATAATACTTGCCTAAAGCGTTGAGTTTGCCAAGGAGTTGTCAGGAGATGATCAAAAAGCGAAGGTGGTTTTGGGGGCTGGTTTTGGTGGGGCTGTTGACCACATGCAGCGTGGCTACAGTAGAGCGATCGTCTTCATCGTCTGGGACTTCCACGGCTGAGCCAATCACCTTAACAGTTTCTGCGGCGGCTGATCTGAATTACGTGTTTCCAGAGATCGGCAAACTGTGGGAGCAGGAAACGGGGCATCGGGTGACGTTTAACTTGGGTTCTACAGGGCAACTCGCGCAGCAAATCGAACGCGGTGCGCCAGTGGATTTGTTTGCGGCAGCTAATAAGAAATTCGTTGAGGATTTAGACGAAAAGGGGTTGGTGCATTCAGACACCAAGGAACTATATGGTGTGGGACGACTTACCTTGTGGCAACCGGAAGAGGGCACTCACGAAATTCAGGACATTAACGACTTGATGAAACCCGAAATCAAACGGGTGGCGATCGCCAATCCCGATCATGCCCCCTATGGCGTGGCAGCACGGGAGGCGTTGCAATCGGCAGGCATTTGGGAAGACATTCAACCAAAACTAATTCTGGGTGAAAACATTAAGCAAACTCAGCAGTATGCCCAAACTGGCAATGTGGATGTGGCGATCGCGGCACTCTCGATCAGTGTGGAGAAGCCTGGAAAATGGGTGCTGGTCCCTGAGGAACTCCACAATCCTTTAGAACAAATGCTAGCAGTTCCCCAAAGCGCCCTCCATCCAGAGGAAGCAAAACAGTTTGCTGCTTTTATTAATGGTGAGAAAGGAAGACCCCTCATGCGGAAGTATGGTTTTGTCCTGCCGGGAGAGGAGCCGGTGTCATAGGGCAAATGCCAATAGGAAAAGGATAAAAGGGAAACAAGCAAATGATTTGGGAACCAGCGCTTTTGTCATTGCAGGTCACAATTGTTGCCAGCATTTTGATTCTCGTCTTTGGTTTGAGTCTCGGAATTTTTCTAGCAAGAACACAATTTCTGGGACAGGTTTTTGTTTCCACTCTGCTCAACTTGCCGCTAGTTTTACCTCCCAGTGTGGTGGGCTATTTTTTACTCTTGGTGCTAGGTCGGGGTAGTCCGATCAAGGAATGGTTAGGTATTGATTTGCTATTTACTTGGCAAGCAGGCGCGATCGCCTCGGCTGTGGTAGCGTTACCTCTGATGGTGGAATCGACTAGAGCCGCGATCGCCAACGTTAACCCAGAACTGGAAGCGGCTGCACGTACATTGGGATCAACTGAGTGGGAAGTGTTACAGCGAATTACGATTCCCATCGCATATCGAGGCATCCTAGCAGGATTCGGACTAGGGGTGGCTCGCGGACTGGGAGAGTTTGGCGCGACACTGATGGTGGCAGGCAGCATCCCTGGACGCACTCAAACCCTTCCGTTAGCCATCTACGATGCTGTACAAATGCAGCGCTACGGACTCGCCAATGTCATGGTGCTGATTATGACCACGATCGCTTTTGTGCTGCTGTGGTGGGTCAGGCTGTTGGAACGGCAAAAAGCAAAAGGAAGAATAGAAAAGTTAAAGGAAAGAAGGCAAAAGGCAAAAGGGATACAGGATAGGTGGGAGAGGGCATTTGAATTTGCTGTGCGGATTATTAAAGCCTACTAGGTTTTGGGTGAGCAACCTGGAGCCAATCTCTCAACATGGGAGAAGGATTGAGGGTGAGGGCTACAATGAGGGCTAAAACTGTTGGCATGTCCAGGGAGTTCAACGTTTTCACACAACTGTCCAAAGGGATGCTCAAAGAAGCACGAGAAACTCATTATTGACTGAAACTATTAAGCGCCGCAGAAACAAGTGCCACAACAATTCTCCCGAAGCTGGTCTTAAATTTTTAAAAACCAAATCAGCAGAAATTACAAGAAATATAAAAAGTATCGGTGCAATCATCATCTCAAAAAATAAATATTTCTTTTTCTTTTTGCGTTAAATGCTTATCGTCGATATTCACAAACAGCTTCCCCAGTATGACCTAGAAGTCAGCTTTACCGTTGAAGGAGAAACCTTGGGATTGTTGGGCAGTTCTGGTTCCGGCAAAAGCATGACGTTGCGTTGTATTGCCGGAATTGAAACTCCGACTCAGGGAACGATCGTGTTGAACGATCGCATCTTGTACGATTCTCACAAAGGAATTAACTTGCCCAGTCGCGATCGCAAAGTCGGTTTTTTGTTTCAACACTATGCCCTGTTTCCTCATCTAACTGTTGCTCAAAATATTGCCTATGGGTTAAGAGGTTTGTCGAAACATGCCACCCACCGACAAGTCATCGAGCAACTGGAGCGGGTACAGTTATTGGGATTTGGCGATCGCTATCCGCATCAACTCTCCGGAGGGCAACAACAGCGAGTTGCTCTGGCTAGAGCATTAGCCACCCAACCCGATGTGCTGTTATTGGATGAACCCTTTTCCGCCCTGGATACCCATCTCCGGAATGAACTGGAAAAGCAACTGATCAAAACCCTCTCTAGCTATCAGGGACTGACGCTTTTCGTCAGCCACAACTTGGAAGAAGCCTATCGCGTTTGCCAAAAATTACTGGTACTCGATCAGGGAAAAGTGGCAGCGGCAGGAGATAAACAATCAATTTTCGATCGTCCTAGTACGCTCGCTGTTGCGCAACTAACAGGCTGCAAGAACTACTCTCGCATTCAGCCGATCGATCGCCATACTCTTCACGCTCTGGATTGGAACTGCACACTGCAAACCGCGGATTTCATCTCCCCTTCACACACTCACATTGGCATTCGCGCTCATCAAATTACCTTTTTGGATGCTTCTCAACATCTCCCTGATCAGACCAATACATTCCCTGCCTGGGTGGTTTGGACGAGCGAAACCCCTCACCGAATGACCATCTATCTGAAACTGGGAGAGTCGCCGATCGATACCGATGATTATTCCCTGCAAGCAGAAGTGTTCAAAGAAAAGTGGGAGCAACTAAAAGACCGGCCAATGCCCTGGTTTGTCAGTTTAGACCGATCACGACTGCTCCTGCTCTGCCAATGAAAACCCAGAGGCAATTGATAGCTGACTGATTGATAGCCGACTGGAAGTCATATACCAGTGACAATATTGCCCACTTCGTTCCTACCTGAGATTGCAGACCCTAGCCGCTTTACTTAGTCCCTTCGTGAAGCAGTCTGACAGCCGTACGGAGGCATGCTAGTTTTAAGACAAAATGAATGAGTGCCTTGAACTCCTTCCAGAGGATGATTACTTTGCTGCAAAATAATTGGTATCTCTTAAGAGAGAGGATTAACAAAACTAAATAATTCTCATCAAATTCTCATGATTGTTTCATTCACCTGCCTCTACGATACCTACAGCAAAGAACAAAGGGTTGTAGCGTTCGTAGCGCCAAGCTGATTGTATGGAATTGGCATTAGACGTGTTTTGTTTGTTCCGTTTGCTCCTTTCACTCTCATAGAAACGTGCTTAAATTAACCGCTATCTCTGTTGCAGTGGGACTCCTCTTGACTACTACAGGGTGTAACCTGCTGCCCAGTCAAGAAGCCCAAGCTCAGTCAGACGCTTCTGCTCAAGGTGAACGGGGTGCAGCGGCTGTGGAAACAGCGATCGCCGAGACGGGAACTCTGTCCGACCCAATTGAATACACTGGCACAACCGGGCCAGTGCGCCGAGTCTCTTTACGCTCCCAAGTCGAAGGGCGGTTGTTAAACCTGAATGCAGATGTGGGCGATCCAGTTTCTCAGGGACAACCCCTCGCTCAGTTAGACAATCGCCTCTTGACTGCTGCACTGAACCAGTCTGAAGCGGAACTGGCTGCTCTTCGATCGGAGGTCGTCCAAGCGGAAGCGGAAGTCAGCGATGCTGAGTCTCGCGTTGCCCAGGCGCAAGCAGAATTGCAGCAAGCTCAAATTGAGGCCGATCGGCTTCAGGGACTAGCAGCAGAAGGTGTGATCTCTCAACAAGAAGCTGAACGAGGGCGAACAGTTGCCATAACTGCCGAACAAGCGGTTCGTTCAGCACAGGAGCAGGTACGAACTCGCCAGCAGGCGGTCGTAGCGGCTCGGGGACGGGTAGAAGCACAGCGAGCCGTGGTAGCCGAGGAGTTAGAGCGGCGTCAGTTCAGTTCACTCACGGCTCCGATCGATGGCGTAGTTTTAGAGCGAGTGACAGAACCGGGAAATTTGGTGCAACCAGGTGATGAAGTGCTCTCGCTGGGAGATTTCAGTGCTATCAAGGTAATAGTACAGGTTTCCGAACTGGAATTGGCGACAATCCAAACTGGGCAAGCTGTGCAGGTTCGTCTGGATGCATTTCCCAACCAAACCTTTGAAGGGCGAGTGTCCCGCATTTCTCCGGCGGCTGATCCAACAGCGCGGCTGGTTCCAGTCGAAATTACGATGCCCAATCCGACAGGACAAGTAGGTAGTGGCTTGCTTGCCAGAGTTACTTTTCAATCAATGCAAGCGCAGCCTATTATTGTGCCAGAATCGGCGTTGACCACGGCTGAAGAAGAGAAGGCATCGACTCTATTTGTGGTGGAAACTCAAGACGGGGCGGCAACGGTTTTAGCTCGTTCGGTGCAGATTGGCGATCGCGCCAACGGTCAGGTTGAAGTTCGCGCTGGGCTGCAACCTGGAGAGACTTATGTGGTGCGGAGTAGTGCCCCACTTGAGGATGGACAATCGGTGCGGCTGAGTATTCTATCTGAAACAGCACCGCAATGACACTGCCATAGCCAAGGTATAGCGATGTGACGTGTTATCTTAGCGCTCCACCTTGGTGAATCTCACCTTTGTCATGTCTAACTTTCAGCAATTCAGACTGTTAGCCATTTCACCTGTGCACGATGTTTGGATGACCACTGCTAGAGGGACGTTAAAACCATGACCCAATCCGGAATGAGTGTGAGTTCCGTCGCCATTCGTCGGCATATTGGCACACTGATGTTGACGCTGACTGCGATCGTCTTAGGCGTCTTTTTCTTAGTAAGGCTGCCAGTTGATTTGCTACCCTCAATTACCTATCCCCGCATTGGTGTACGCTTGGCTGCTCCGGGGATTTCTCCGGAAGTGGCCGTCGATGAAATTACTCGTCCCCTAGAAGAAGCACTGGCTGCCACCGATGGCGTCGAGCAAGTGTACTCGCAAACTCGCGAAGGACAAGTCAGCATCGATCTGTATTTTCGACCCGGCGGCAATATTGACCAAGCACTGAATGACACGACGGCAACCTTCAACCGTGCTCGCGGCACGCTGCCGGATACGGTACAAGAACCCCGCTTGTTTAAAGTTGATCCGTCACAGTTACCTGTGTACGAATTTGCCCTGACCTCATCGCAGTTACAGGGAGTCGATCTACGAGTCTTTGCCGATGAAGAGTTGGCACGAGAATTGACGGTTGTACCCGGTGTGGCCAATGTGGATGTGTCGGGTGGGGTACGGGAAGAAGTGCAAGTCAACCTAGACTTGAATCGCTTGCAGGCGCTTGGAGTGGGCTTAACTGACGTCTTGAATGAGTTAACCGATCGCAATCAGGATGTATCGGGTGGGCGAATCAGTGGTGGCAGCAGCGAAGCCCTAACTCGCACAGTGGGTCGGTTTCAAGATGCCGAAGAAATTCGCAATTTGTCGTTTGAAGTCAACAGTCCCGCTTCAAGTCAGGCGTCGAATTCAGACAGCAGTGCTGCTGCGCGATCGTTGCAGTCTACCGCGCCGCGCCGAGTCTACTTGCGAGATTTTGCTGAAGTGGTGGATGGCACAGAAGACGAACGCGTGTTTGTGTCGCTGAATGGTCAACCTGCCGTCAAAGTCAGCATTCAGAAGCAGCCCGATGCCAATACCGTCACTGTCGTCGAAGGTGTCAAACAGCGGCTGGCAACTCTACAGTCCTCTGGATTAATTCCAGAAGACGTGTCGTTTATTACGACATTAGATGAGTCACGATTTATTCAAAATTCCATTCGAAATGTGGCGACGGCTGGGTTAATTGGTGCGGGGCTAGCAGCCATTTCGGTGCTGTTATTTTTGGGTTCGTTGCGGCAAACGCTGATTGTGGTAGTGGCCATTCCTCTGGCTACGCTGCTGGCCATTCTCTTAATGGGATTGTTTGGACTCTCGCTGAATGTATTTAGCTTGGGCGGGTTGGCCTTGGGGGTCGGAATTGTCGTAGACAATTCGATCGTCATGCTGGAGTCAATCGTCATGGGCGTCAATGAAGTACGACTCCGCCATCTTCATCAGAACAACGACCAGAATAATAGCCGAAATAACGGTCAAAATAACAGTCAAAATAACAGTCAAACCAGTAGTAATGGTAACGGGCATCATCCTACACCTGCTAATCACGATCATCATCCCGATCGCGCACACTTTAATCAGTCATCTTCTCAAGCCATCATTGGAGTTGCAGAACAAAGTAGTCAACAACTAGAATCGGCGCTGCTGGCTTCTACTACTACTAATCTCGTTGCCGTTCTCCCGTTTTTATTGATTGGTGGATTCGTCTCGCTGTTGTTTAATGAACTCATTCTCACCATCAGTTTTGCGGTTGCGGCTTCCTTGGTGGTTGCCCTAACAGTGGTGCCCATGTTTACCTCCCGACTGTTAGCGGTGCGCTGGTCAAGTGGCATTGGCAACTTTTGGCCGCTGCGGCAATTTCGGCTACGGTTACAAGGTCTCACCCGGCACTATCAACGGCTGTTACGTTGGGTGTTGCGGCGTCGGATTTGGGTTATTGCCTTAGTGTTAGTCGTGTTTGGCGGTGGTAGTTTCTTGATGGTTGGAAATATTCCCCAGGAAATTCTACCCAGCATTAACACAGGGCAGGCGCGGCTGTTTGCCCAATTTCCCCCCGGAACACCACTGCAAGACAATCGCAAGGTGATGCAGGCGATCGATCAACTGCTGCTGGAGCAACCCGAAGTAGACTATGTGTTTTCAACGGCGGGAGGGTTTCTGTTTGGCAACAACACCAGTGAAAATGCCCTGCGGGGTTCCAGCACGATTACGCTGAAGTCTGGCACGGATGTCCAAGCATTTACCGATCGCATGAACGGCGAGTTTAATCGCTTGAACCTTGTTAATACTCGCCTCCGGTTGACACCCGAATCTGTGCGGGGCCTAATTCTCAACAACTCTCCAATTCGCGGCGCAGAAGTAGATGTCGCGTTGCAAGGACCGGATGAACGGACTCTGAGGCAGGCAGGTGCCCAGGTGTTGGCTGCCCTCGATGAGCAGGCCACGTTGGCGCGCTATCGTCCTGATGCCGATCAACCCCAACCGGAAGTGCAAATTCGCCCCGATTGGGAACGAACCGCTGCCTTGGGGCTAACGGCTCAACAGATTGGCGATACGATTCAAACGGCGATCGAAGGCGACGTTCCCACCCAGCTACAGCGCGGCGATCGATTGGTGGATGTACGAGTGCAACTACGGCAAAATACGATCAAACAACCAGGGCAACTGCGCCAGTTGCCTTTGTTCACCCGCAATAATCAGCTTGTGCGTTTGGGAGATGTGGCGACAATCGAACTTGGGCAAGCACCAGGTGAAATTCAACGCATTAATCAGCGACAGGTCTATCTGATTGCGGGCAATTTATCAGATGGAGCCAGCCTAGGGGCCGCCTTGGAAGAAATGAACCGTATTGTCAATAGCATTGATTTTCCAGAAGGCGTTAGTTTACTGCCCAGTTCCAGTGCCGAAAGTAATCGCCAAATTCAGTCTTCCTTGGGGACGCTAGGCGGGTTAGCAGCTTTTCTAGTGTTTGTCGTCATGGCGGTGCAATATAATTCACTGATCGATCCGTTGGTAATCATGGTGACGGTCCCCTTTGCCCTTGCGGGTGGCATTTTGGGTCTATTTATTACCCAAACGGCGATTGGGGCAACGGTGATTGTGGGGGCAGTGCTGCTGGTGGGAATTGTGGTGAACAATGCCATCATCATGGTAGAGCTAGCCAACCAAATTCGATCGCAACACCAAGTTGATCACGCTACAGCAATCTTGCGCGCCGCACCCGAACGCCTGCAACCCATTCTCATGACCACCATTACGACCGTCCTGGGCATGTTTCCGTTGGCGCTTGGACTGGGCGAAGGCTCAGAATTTCTTCAGCCGCTGGGTGTTGTGGTTTTTTCTGGACTGTCGTTGGCGACGCTACTGACACTGTTTATCATTCCCTGCTTCTACACGCTGTTCCATGATCCTCGCTTGCCCCGACTAGTGAAACGCATGTCGAAGGAACCGCAAAAACTGCTGCGATCGAAACCCAAACAGAAAACCAACGTATAGGACCTAACCGGATACTGACAAAATCTGTGGATCGTCTTCCTTGGCGATACAGGGAAGGCTTTGGCTTTCTCGTAAAATGGAACAGGATACGACTAGCAATCACCTTTAACCACAAGAAAATTTTTATTACCACAAACATTTCTGGAGACTTATGCAAGAGTTTTTTGAAAACGTTTCTCGTTATCCCCGGTATCTCATTAGCTTCATTCTGGGAACCTTGTTGGTTGCCTTCAGCCCACTGTTGCCACTGTTTAAACGCCCGGTTACGGCTGTGGCTGCGATCGGATTTCTGATCGCTGGCTTTGCATTCATTGCCTTTACCTTGCGAGCGATGTTGGCTCTTGATGCCGTGTGAGTCGGAAGTCGGGAAGAGGGAATCGTCGGGAATGGAGTCGGAAGTCGGAAGGTTGATAAGGGGTGAATTTGGCAATTGACGGACTTCTGAGGTATTTCTAAAGAGAGTCACCAACCAATTGCCAATAGGACAGAATAGAATGATGAAGCAAGTTGCGTCACCTGATTGTGACAGGTAGTGGCTTGGATGAGTTGCATTGAGTTGGAGGAGTTTTATGGCTACCGATCGGCGAGTTGCCCGTGTTGCGGAACTGATCAAACGGGAGGTCAGCCAACTCCTGTTTTCTGGAATTAAAGATGAGCGTGTAGGCTTAGGCATGGTCAGTGTTACGGATGTAGACGTTTCGGGCGATCTGCAACATGCCAAAATCTTTGTTAGCATCTATGGCGATGACGCCACTAGGGCTGAAACGATGGCAGGCTTGAAGTCGGCCACGGGTTATGTCCGCAGTGAATTGGGGCAGCGCATTCGTCTCCGCCGTACCCCAGAAATCATCTTCCTGGAAGATCGATCGATCGAACGGGGAACCCGCGTTTTGTCGCTAATTAATCAACTGAGCCAAGAACGCAAACCCGACGAAGATGAGGTAGAATAGTGCTTCCGTCTTAAGCGAGAAAATAGAACTTGTGCGGGTAAAGGTAATAGGTAATCGACGAGCGAACAATCATCGAATAATAGAAAACGATCGATTCGTGACTCACACCCATTCCCAATTACCAATTACCGCTCCTTCCCAATTCCTATTCCCCAACCTCTAAACACGGCCTTGCTTCCTGACTGGTCAACCCTTCCCCTAGCTCAACAAGTTGCTCAGATGGTCGTTGTTCGCGCCTCTGGGCATTTGTTTGATCAGCAGATTGAGTATCCCATTTGGGAGCCGCCTGCCGAGGTTTTGCAACGCTGGGTGCAGGAGTTGGGGGTGGGTGGGGTGATATTGTTAGGAGGCAGCACCGTCGAGGTGAAGTGGCGTACCCAGCAGCTTCAAGCATGGGCCACAGTGCCGCTATTGATTGCGGCTGATATTGAAGAAGGCGTGGGACAACGGTTTGCTGGAGCAACGTGGTTTCCGCCACCATTGGCACTGAATGCAATCGCTCCGGTCAATTTCGATCGGGCTAGTCAATACGCTGAACGCATGGGAGCCGCGATCGCCCAGGAAGCTCTGGCGATTGGGATTAACTGGGTACTGGCCCCGGTGGTAGATGTCAATAATAATCCGGCGAATCCGGTAATTAACGTACGGGCGTTTGGCGAGACAGCCGCCACCGTTAGTCAGCTAACTACCGCATTTATTCGGGGAGCACAGCCCTATCCGGTCTTGACCACCGCTAAGCACTTTCCGGGGCACGGTGACACAGCGATCGATTCGCATTTAGAAATGCCTATCTTGCCGCATTCCCGATCCCGCTTAGCCAAACTAGAATGGGTGCCGTTTCAGGCAGCCATCGCAGCAGGGGTAGACGCCATCATTACCGCTCATGTGCAATTACCTGCCCTAGATGATACTTATCCGGCAACGTTCTCTTCTGCAATTTTGACGGAAGAATTGCGGCAAATGCTCGGCTTTGAGGGGTTGATTGTCACCGATGCGTTGATGATGGGCGCGATCGCCAACCGCTATGGCACTACCGAAGCTCCAATCCTAGCCGTCGAAGCCGGAGCAGATATTGTGCTGATGCCAGTCGATCCTGCTGCTGCAATCGCAGCTATCTGTCAGGCCGTGACCTCTGGGCGCATTCCTCTGTCCCGAATTCATGCTTCCCTAGCACGCATTTGGCGATCGAAACAAGCTGTCTGCTCGCCGCCGATTATAGAAAATGCAGCATCTGCCATTCACCCGCTGATTGAATCATTGACCCCTAAAGCCGAAGCGATCGCCACGGCGACGGCGATTGTCCGAGAGTCGTTGCAGGTACATCAGCCACTCGATCGAATCCATCCCTTGCAGGCTAGCATGTCAGAGGCGAGCCGACCGAGTCGAAATCTGATTCTGGTAGATGATGCCCTCAATAGCGCTTTTCTAGCTAAACAGGTTCCAGCCATCACCTATCCGAAGCATTGCGGATATGAATTACAACTGGTCGATTGCCACACTCCTTCTTTCCATCCCTCTATGTTGCCGGTGGAGCAACTGACGCAACCTACCTTACTGCAACTGTTTGTGCGCGGCACACCCTTTCGAGGAACATCGGAACTGATTCAGCTTGCCTACAGTTGGGTGCAAACGCTGGTGCAACGTGATAGCCTGCAAGCACTAGTCATGTATGGTAGTCCCTATGTCTTGGAATCATTGGTGTCATTGTTGCCAGCTAACATTCCCTATGTGTTCAGCTATGGTCAAATGCCGCTAGCACAATCGATTGCCCTAGAGACTTTATTCGCAATTTCTCCAATGTCATCGTCGGACAAGCAAACCAGCGATCGTAGATTTACGGATTAAAGTTCAAAGAATTCTATCCGTATCTGTAGATTTTCAATATCTGATAGCAATTCCTCAAGGCAATTGCTATACAAGCATTAGGGATGATTTCAATTTGTATGCGGCGTTAGTTGTTTGTCCAAATGTGGAACTCTAAGCGTATAAACGGATAGTCCGGTGTCGCTTCATCTCTAAATTCAGTAACTTTTCTGACTTCGAGTGGAGTTTGCCGATGCCTTCATTCAACTTCGACTTAAACTTCAACGTCTAAACAATCGTCTTACATGAGTATCACCAGCAGCCAGTTGGATGGATTACAAGCACTGGTCAATCTTGGTGTGAGTCAGTCCGCTAGCGTTTTAAATGACATCCTGGGAACTCCGATCGGATTGCAAGTGCCAGCGGTGCAAGTGCTTTCGCTGGCAGAAACCCATCAAGAATTAGATTATCGAATTGGCAAAATTGTGGTTTCAGCCATGCGTTTATCTTTCAGCGGACTTTTGGGCGGAAGTGCCTTATTAATCTTTTCGATCGACAATGCAGCACAGTTGGTGGCTGTTTTAATGGGCGAAGAAACCGATCTGCCAGATTTAGACGCTGTGAAGCGTGGCACCCTGACCGAAGTCAGCAATATTATTCTCAATGGCGTGCTTGGTGAAATTAATCGAGTTCTGCACCAGTCCCTACGCTATACCCTGCCATTTTATCTAGAAGCAACCGTTCGAGATTTACTCAATGCCGAACTAGACGACGAAACTTCTGTGCTGCTGGCTCAAACGTGCTTAAATTGCGCCCCCCTACAAATGGTAGGCAACTTGATTCTGGTGTTGACCGTTCAATCGCTCAACACTCTGTTACTGGCATTAGATCTAGCGTGAACACCTATGGATGAGCTATTTGTTCCGAGAGGACAGACCGTGATTGCTCTGCAAAAACAATTGAATCTCCTAGATCACATCCCAGTAGGAGCCTGTGTAGTTCGACGAGACGGTACAGTGTTGTTTTGGAATGCTTGTTTAGAAAACTGGACGCACATCTCCAGAGCGCAAATTGTAGGTCGCAAGCTCGATCACTATTTTCCTCATCTTAGCCAACCCAAATACACGCGCCGGTTCCAAGAAACCTTTGATGGTGGCTTCACCATTATTTTCTCGGCACAATTACATCCTCATCTAATGCCTTGTCAATGTGCCAACGGACAGTTGCGCGTGCAGCATACCATCGTCACAGCAATTCCAGCCGCCAGTGGTATTGGGTTTGATGCGTTAATGTCCATTCAAGATGTCAGCGATTTGACTCAGCAAATTCAAAATTACAAACAAATTCAAGCCCGCGCTTGGACGGAGGTAAAACAGCGCCAATCGATCGAAGAACAGTTGCGCACCGATCGCGATTTATTGAATACGATTTTGAATAACAGTGCGGCTGCGATCATCATGACCACGACGGAGGGCGCAATCGTGTTCGCTAATCGGCGGGGCGAGGACATTCTGCGGTTGCTGAAATCTGGTGTACCGGGGCAAGCTTATAGCCCCCCTCAGTGGCAAGTGACAGATTTTGCAGGCAATCGTCTGTCCGAGGAACCGCTACCCGTTGCGCAGGTGATGGCGGCTGGCAAGGCGGTGTTTGATCTGCAACGCTGCTGGGAATGGGCAGATGGCACGCGCTGTTTCTTATCGATTAATGCGGCTCCCCTTTGGCATAACCAACCGGATGATCAGATTACCCATCTGGTTTTTTCCATTAGCGATATCACGCTGCAACAGCACGCTGCCATTGAATTACAACATCGCTATGACAAGGATCGCTTAGTTGATCAAATTGCCCTACACATTCGTCAATCGCTAAACCTGCGCGACATTTTGCAAACCACGGTGTCAGAAATTCGCACATTTTTGGGAGCCGATCGGGTCTTAATTTACCGTCTCGACTCTACAGAGGGACATGGGCGAGTGGTGGCTGAAGCGTGCCATCCCGATTTTCCATCGCTGTTGGAATGGTCACGCCGATCGGACTTTATGGCAGCGAATGACGATGATTTCGCTTGGCTAGACCCGTATCGCCATCCTGTCATTCAAGCAATTGATGACATTCAGCAATCAGGGCTGAATCCCAATTACATCAATCTGTTACAACGCTTTAGCGTCAAAGCTAGATTGGCGATTCCAGTCTTCCTCAGTCGAGATATTTTGCCGAGCCATGGCCGTTCAAAACAAGATCTGACTTCTACCTTATGGGGATGGGTGATTGTGCATCAATGCCAAGATATACGACATTGGCAATCTAGAGAAATTGAATTGCTGCAACGTCTAGAGAATCAACTAGCTGTCGCGATCCATCAATCTGAATTGCTTCAGCAAGTGCATCATCTCAACATCAACTTAGAACGACAGGTTCATGCTCGCACTCTAGAACTACAGCAAGCGCTGACACTGGAAGCAACGCTAAAACGCATTACAGACAAAGTCCGAGATTCGCTAGATGAAAATCAAATTTTGCAGTCGGTCGTACGAGAACTGGGCGAAGCCCTGGAGGTTCACTATTGCAATACAACCCTCTATGGATCAAATTCAACAACACCCAACCTGCCCGGCATTCATTCTAACCGATGCATTGCTACTAACGTTAGTATTCAACATCAATACAGCAGCCCCAATATTCCTCGATCTAGTGAGTATAATCATCAGCTACAGGTTGAGGAGTTGTTTAACATTTATGACCAGTTGTTTCGGGGGCAACCTGTGGTGTTTTGTCAACTGGCTGTGCGATCGCCAGCTATTTCCCAATCGTTGCATGATTATCCCCATTTATCAGCCATCTTGGCGTGCCCAATTGTAGATGATCAAGGCGTACTCGGAGATTTGTGGCTCTTTCGAGTTTCGGCTTCCAGCTTCAGCGATCGAGAAATTCGGCTCGTACAACAGGTTGCTAACCAGTGTGCGATTGCCATTCGGCAGGCTCAGCTTTACAAACGTTCGGAACAAAAAGTGGAAGAACTAGCGCAGTTAAATCACCTCAAGGATGATTTCTTAAACACCATTTCCCATGAATTGCGTACACCGATTGTTAGTATTCGCATGACACTCCAAACATTGGAAATATTATTCAAGCGATCGGATGGACTACAAGATTTGAAGCAAGCACATCACTATTTCCATATCTTGGAAGACGAATGTAAACGAGAAGTTAACTTGATTGATAATTTACTCGATTTAACCCGCATGGAGGCAGGAACAGAACCGCTTGTCTACACGTCAGTCAATCCCAAGAACTGGATTCCGCACGTAGCCGAAGGGTTTGAGCGAAGAATGCAATTGCAGCAACAACATCTCCAGTTCAATTTACCGGATGATTTACCAACGTTAGTCACCGATTTAACCATCTTGGAACGAATTCTAACTGAATTGTTGAATAATGCTTACAAATACACTCCAGCTGGAGAAACAATTACGATCGCCGCGCAAGTTGAAGCAGAACGTTTCCCCGGCCAACACCAAGACAAGCGGGGCTGCCGGGCCCAGTTACCGAACCAATGGAATCACGAGAATGGGATGCCTGGTCATTTCTCTACCAGTCTGTCTGCCAATTTGACTGACCCGTCTCGCCCTACCGCCAAACTAGCGTTTGTTACGCCGACTCTGCCACAGTTCCGCATCAGCATCACTAACACAGGAATCGAGATTCCACGGGCAGATCTCGATCGGGTGTTCGACAAATTCTACCGCGTGCCCGGTATTGACGCGCGACAGACAGGAGGCACTGGACTGGGGTTAGCATTGGTCAAACGAATGGTGGAATATCTAGGAGGCAGAATTTGGGCAGAAAGCGAACAGAATTACACGCGCTTTGTGTTGGAACTAGCCCTCGTTGGTGAGTCAGGACAACCTTGACCACAGATAGCGAATCCTGCTCTGGGAAAGAAATTTAGGGTGAGGGCGGAAACCTTGGGTCAGTCAATCAGGATCGAGATCTCGAACCCCGCTCAAAAAGCAGTTGACCAGAACACTTCATTGAAACTAATGGGGTGTATTCTGGTAGGGGTGAGTTTTCGAACGCGCAGCCTTTCAGCCTGGCTTAACCTGCTGGAAACTAGAGCCGTTCATTGGTGAGGTGGTGGGGAAGCATGACGAATCCTCGAAACTCGGGACCTGACCCCGAGCACCGTTCGCAATCTCGACGACAAACGTTGCTTCGAGCTGGTGCAGCCGTGGGTAGTGTGGTATTAGTAGGGGCAGCAGCAGGAGGGTGGTGGGCCTGGCAATTTGTGCGCAATGAATTGGCACCGCTGGTTGCTCGCAATTTAAGTGACCTGTTCGATCGCCCAGTGGAAGTGGGTAATTTGGAGGGGGTTTCGCTCACCAGCATGACGTTTGGCGAATCGTCGGTTCCTCCAACTGCGACCGATCCCGATCGCTTGACAGTATCGCGGGTTGAGGTGAATTTCAACTTGCTGGAAATTCTTTGGGATCGAACCCTAAGTCTGGATGTCACCCTCGATCGCCCCGATGTTTACATTGAGCAAGATGAGGACGGACTGTGGGTCAGCACTACCATCCAAGAGCAAGATGATCCATCCGAACCGATCGTCAAAATTGAGTTAGACACGTTGCAGCTACGCGATGGGCGGCTGAGTTTAGCACCCTATGTTGAACCAGCCAACGACGCAGATACCTTAGAAATTCCCTCCAGCATCGAGATTGCTCCAGATTCTGAGGAAACCGACGCAGAGGAACGCACCACCGCTTCCGATACGCCGATTACGCCAATTTTGGTTGTGAATCAGGTGAATGGAGCCGTGACTTTCCGTGAAGATAACCAATTGATTGGGCTGGATATTACGGGCAATCCCCAGACAGGCGGCGATCTACAAATTGCAGGCACGGTTGATCTGCGTAACAATCAGGTGTCTTTGGATATTGACAGCAATGACATTCAGGCGGAGGATATTGGGCTGCTCATTCCCCTACCCATTACTCCGCAAGCCGGACGAATTGATACAGATTTAAATGTGCAATTTCCGGTCTCTACACAAGATGGCTCCGACGAAGCTTCAGCGTCTGAGGACGACCCCGATCCCTTTCTGTCGCAGCTATTTCTCAATGGCATGGTGCGGTTTCAAGATGCCACCGGACAACTGGAAGCCCTGCCGCAACCCTTCACCCAAACGAATGGCGTCCTGAATTTTCGCGATCAACAGATTATTTTTCAAAATTTACGCGGTCGCTACGGTGATATTCCTGCCATTGTCAGCGGTAGTCTCCATTTATTGGAAGGCTATGATCTAACGGTGCGTGCTCCCAATGTCACAGTTGCCAATCTGCTCAATACCTTTGAAGTTGAGGAAAATAGTATTCCGATCGAGCTAACTGGCGAATTTCGAGGCGAGTTGCAAGTTACGGGCGAAATTGAGGAACCTATCCTCACCGGAACGGCTGAAAATACCAGCAGGGTACAGGTCGATCGAGTCGCGTTTGATGCAACTTCAACGCGATTCACAATCACGCCTGATGCATTTACCATCAACCGGCTGGAAGCACTGCCTCAAGCGGGTGGCATCATTACAGGCACAGGCGAGGTGCGGTTCGGCGAAGCGGGCGGGCTGGTTTTTGATCTGGTGGCCGAAAATTTACCGGGGGATGCATTGGCCAGTGCCTACGGAGCCGCTCAACCTAACTTAGTGCTTGGCAATGTTGACGCGACAGCGCAAGTTTTCGGCTCGCTGGATGCTCCAAATGCAATTCAAACCGTTGTTCAGTGGCAAGCTCCCCAAGCGACCTATCCAGGGCGGGGGCAAATTGCGATCGGCGGCGACACGATTCGCTTTCAAGACACGTTGCTGTTGGTGGCGGGTGGGTTGGTTCGCGGCGAGGGGATTATTCAGCAAGGGCAATGGCAAGCGGATGTCCAGGGAACAGGGATTGCGCTCAGCCAGTTCAGCCCAGAGTTGCGTGGACTGTTGAGCGGTGATTTTCGGCTATCGGGCCGGTTAGACGATCTTAGTCCCGAAGCCATTCGGGCAGAAGGCGATGTGGCGTTTTCAGAAGGGTTAGCGGTGATCACCGAGCCGCTGACAGCTTCGGTGCGTTGGCTGGGCGATCGACTGCAAATTGTGCAAGCCACCGCCCCTGGGTTTGATGCCAGCGGTTTTGTCGGTATACAGTTTGCCGATGCGCCAGGCATTGCCGATTTGAATGTAAATGTGCGGCTGCAAGACTATGCTTTGACAGATCTGCCCGTCGAGATTCCGCCCACGGTTCAGCTAGCGGGCACCGCCGATTTGGATGGGCAAATTACGGGAACGCTGGATGCGCTGAACGTAGCTGGCAGTTTAGGGCTAAACAATCTAGCAGTCAATCAATTGGCATTTGAGCCGCGTTTGGCTGGTACGGTCACTTATCGCACGGCCCAAGGACTCAATCTAGATGTAGCAGGGACACAAGACCGCATTGCCGTCGTGTTAGACGATCGCAATCGACCTGTGTCTTTCTTTGTGCAGCAAAACGAAACCATTGCTGAAGGTCGCACGGAGGGCGATCGACTGTTGGCAACGCTGCAAAATTTTCCGCTGGAAATCTTAAACTTGACCCCGGCGGCGGATTTGGGTTTAGGAGCCGTGGGGGGTATTGCCAATGGGCGGTTTGATGTGAACATTGCCGATCTGTCGCGACCGATTGTTACAGGAGAGGTCGCGATTGCCAACCCATCGATTGATTACATCACAGCCGATACCTTGACGGCCCGCTTCCGTTATTTTGATGGGGTGGCTGTTCTTGATGAGGGCGAACTGCGGCGAGGCGGCAGTCGTTACCAATTAGCCGGAATCTATAACCCCCAAGCAATTACTCAGTTTCAGGGAAAAATCACCGCTGCACCAGGGCGGGTGGAAGACATTTTTGCAGCGCTGCAATGGTTTGAACTCGCTGATTTGGGTCGCGGCGTAGAGCGTCCTGTTTACGATGCGGCGGCCGATGTCCAGCCCCTTCCCATCGGAATGCCTAATGCCACCGTACTCAACCAACTGCGGCGCTATTCCGAGATTGTGGCACTGCACAATCAACAAGTTGCAGCCCGCGCAGAGGCAGAGATTTTGCCAAATCTGGCTACACTTCAGGGCGAATTTAGAGGCGATATTAATATCGAGTATTCGGCTCAAGCTGGACCGGATGTCAGCTTTGAGTTAGCCGGGCAAGATTGGGTTTGGGGAGACTATCAGGTGAATCAAGTGGTGGCACAGGGTGGTTTTGAAAATGGGATTCTCACCCTGCGACCGCTGTTACTTCAGTCTGACGATTCGTTCTTGCGATTCACTGGACAGGTGGGTGGCGATCAGCAATCGGGACAGTTAATCGCTGAAAATGTTCCGGTAGAGGCAATCCAGGAATTAGCTAGATTACCGCTGGATGTGCAGGGCGGTATCCTCAATGCTAATGCGTTTGTGACGGGCAGCGTTGCTAACCCACAAGTCATTGGTGAGATTTTGCTGGTAGACGTCACCTTGAATCAAGTCACGGCTCCTCCCGTGCGATCGTTGTTTGGTTATAGCAATGCGCGGCTGGAAGTAGAGAGCCGGGTGGTGGGTGATGAAGCGGATGACTTTCAGTTTACCGCCAGCATTCCCTACCAGTTTCCGTTCATGACCGTTGCGCCACAAAGCGATACATTTAGTTTGGATCTGAATATTCGCAACAACGGCTTAGCATTGATCAGTTTATTCACCGATCAAGTAGCTTGGCGCGGCGGCGAAGGGCTGGTGCAACTACAAGCCCGCGGCACACTAGATCCAACTAGTCAGGGGTTGGCCTTTGCAGGGCTAACCACGACAGGTAATGCTAGGTTTGAAAACGCAATCTTTTCAGCTAGTGCGTTACCTGAAAATATTACGAACATTACTGGTGATATTTTGTTCAATGGCGATCGCATCCAGGTTCAAACCCTAGAAGGACAATTTAGCAATGGGCAAATTACCGCTCAAGGAACCTTTCCGATTCTACAACCCCTTAATCTTAATGATCCCAATGAAGAAATGCCATTAACTATCAGCTTGAATAATTTAGGACTAGAATTAGACGATCTCTATGACGGTCGCGTAGATGGTCAAGTTATTCTACAACGCACTGCCTTGGCTCCGGTAATTACAGGCAACATCAGGCTTCGAGACGGACGGCTGTTTATCCCGGGAGGCGACAATCAAGCAACAGCAGAAGCGGCGCTTGTAACTCAGCCTGACGCTCCAACGCCAGGAGGCTTCAGTCCGCTTGAGTTTGAAGATTTGCAGTTGGTCCTGGGCGATCGCCTGCGCGTGGTACAACAACCGTTGTTGAACTTCTTAGTGGGAGGTGAGTTGTTGATTAATGGCACTCAAGATGATCTGCAACCCGAAGGCACTGTCCGGCTGCGCAGCGGTCAGGTGAATCTGTTTACAACAATCTTTAATCTCGATCGCGACTATGAGAACACAGCCGTATTTACTCCTAATCGCGGACTTGATCCTATCTTGAATGTGTATTTGGTGGCCTCGGTTCCTGAAGTAACCCGTGCGCCGATCGCCAGCACCTCCCCCTTTACCACCTCAGAAATTGCTGAAACTCCTAGCTTTGAGTATGGTGCGTTGCAAACAATTCGCGTGGAAGCTAGTGTCGTTGGCCCAGCCAGCCAAATTTACAATAACTTGGAGCTAAGCAGCAGCCCTCGCCGCAGCGAGTCTGAAATCGTGGCGCTGTTGGGTGGTAATTTCATCAATACCTTGGGACAAGAAAGCGGAGCACTAGCAATCGCTAACTTGGCTGGTTCTACCCTCTTGACCAACTTACAAAACCTGATCAGCAATGCCACTGGACTCACGGATTTTCGCCTATTTCCCACCAATGTTCTTTCAGATAACAATCGCACTTCAACCCTAGCCCTCGCCGCCGAACTAGGCTTCGATATTACCAACGATCTGTCGGTTTCTGTCTTGCAAATTTTAACCGTGGAAGCCCCTACTCGGTTTGGACTGCGATATCGCCTGACGGATGAATTTACGCTGCGTGGCTCTACTGATACCGAAGGCAATAGCCAAGCGGTGTTGGAGTTTGAGACAAGATTTTAAGAGCAAGGAGCAAGGACAAAGCGTGCAGGATAACGAATCTAAACATTGGTCGGATCATGATGTAGTTCAACCGATGACTCTGAGGGTGAATCGATGAAAGTTGTTTGCAGTCGATCGAGCACATCTTTCAACAGCAGTTCTTCAATCCAAGTCTTAGCCACAACGGCTAATGGCAGAGCCAAGATGAGTCCTAAAGGTCCTAAAAAGGTGGCGAAAAAAATTTGAGCAACCAATGTAGCGGCTGGCAGCAGCGACACTTGTTGTTTCATGATGAGGGGGCTAATCCAATAGCTTTCTAGCGTTTGAATCACAACATACAAAATAACAACTGCGATCGCTTTCCACACCGAATCTAATAGAGCTACCGAAACAGGAAAAATAACGCTCAATGTGGGGCCAACGTTTGGAATTAAATTAAAGACTCCTGCTAGTAACGCATGGGCAAACACAAAGGGAACGCCTAAGATTGTCAAGCCAATTCCACTTAGGGCCGCAACAAAGAATGAGCTAATGGATACGCCGCGCATCCAACTCAGTAATGTGGTTTCGCATTCTTGTAGGATTTCATCTGCTCGCGATCGGTAAAAAAACGGAAACAACCGCAGCAACAACTGGCGATAGGCAAGCGGATCAGCCAGAATCATCAGGGTTAATGCTAAAACTAACCCAAACTGGAGGGCAATTGTTAACGACCCAGAGAAGAAATCGAAGAAGTTACCAAAGATTTTACGAGCCAGTGATAAGCCCTGTTCCAAAAGATCAGGAAAGCGAGGTAATAAGGACGGATCAAGGTCTGGAAACCAATGGGGAGGCTGCTCAATCCATTCATTTGTCCAAAGCACCAAATTATCAAAGCCTCGAGGAATCAAAATAATCAGTTGTCCAAACTGCTCCACAAACGGTGGCACCACTAAACCAATAAACAAACCAATGACAACGAGGACCGTCAGAAACGCTAGTATAACCGCTCCAGACCGGGGTAGCTTAAACCAGTGCATGATTTGCCGCACTAAACTATTGAGTGCCAACGCCAGCACGATCGCCAAAAAGATGAGCAACAGAATTTCGCGAAACTGCCATAGTGCTAGCAGTATCACCACAATTCCAAGCAGAATCAACCAATCAATCAGTTTCACAGCTAAACGTGATCGCCTGCCAACACTCAAATATCATACCGCTTGCTCACTGTAGCGATCAGTCAGAGTTAACGACATCT
Organism: Thermocoleostomius sinensis A174; assembly: GCF_026802175.1. Classification (NCBI taxonomy): domain Bacteria; kingdom Bacillati; phylum Cyanobacteriota; class Cyanophyceae; order Oculatellales; family Oculatellaceae; genus Thermocoleostomius; species Thermocoleostomius sinensis. The sequence goes on from NZ_CP113797.1 coordinate 3,411,644, forward strand.
ATCAAACGATGGCTTTCAATTTGTTTTGATCACCTCAACTCAGCTTCAGGCTTTGATTCCGTAACCGTTAGCGATTTGATTTTGAGAGTACAGCGATCGTCCTGCCCCTCGGTTAGGCGTTGCACCCCTAGCTGTAAATACGCTGCACCGATGCCATTAAACTCAATCGTCAATGGAGCCGTTTGAATAAAATCAATCGATCGGGCAGGTTGGGTCGGACGCCCTTGTTCATCAAGCGGCGTAACGCTTACAACCGCATCCTGATAGGATTGGGGCATCACAACTCGCCCACGCACCAGGGCTTGATCCGGCAGATCTCCCACATACACTAGCGTTGTTTGCTCGGCTGAGGAGGAGGTAAGGGCCGGCAGTTTCACGGTATACTGACGCTGACCCTGGTGCTGAACCCTCGTTCCCGATCGCGGAGTGAGCACCACCCAGTCCAATTGCGCCCCTAAAGGCTTATTAACACGAGATTGCATCGTGTGCAAAGTACGAATGGCCCGATCGATCGATGTTGGATGAAGACGCTGATAAATGCGAGTGATTGCCCCCGTTTGCAGATCAAAAGCCTGCGGCAACAACTGAAAATCTTCGGCAATTTCCCACGGCTCCGTAAATGCAGCGAATGCGGTTTGAATAGCGTCCTGTTTACCTTCATGCCACGCTAAAAACGGATCAGTGACAACTACAAATTCTGCTTCCAATAACTCTTGAATTGGATAAAATCCGTTTGAATCGGTCAATGCGGCGCTTCTCAAATTTAATAGTTTGCCTTGAGTACCATATACGGTTCTTTCGGCGGCTGATACTAAATACGCTGGCAAATGACCTGAATACACCACAAAAATTGGCTCTTGATTAGGGGCGATTTGACGCAGAAAGTCAACCACTTGAATAACAGCGCCATAGTTTGTGCGCACAATAGGTGAGTAGCTAGCGGCAAAGGCCGATCGCAACCTAAATTGAGCTTTCCCAATCGGAGTCAGCCCCATCAGAATATTACTGAGTAAATACAGACTGATACAAGTTAGTAAAATGATTCTTTTTCGATTGTAAATCGTTAAAATAATGCTCCAAAGTAGCGCCGTTATTCCTAGCACAATCAACGGAACAAAATGAATGGCATAATAGGTTTCGGTATAGCGCAATTTCACAAGCCAAACAGTCAGCGACACCCCCCCAAAGGTTAGGATAAACAGCACGATGGGAACAGCCAGAATTCGCGTTAACAGTCCAGCCAAAAGTCCTAACCCTACCAATAACCAAACGCCCCAGCCATATAGCCTCACATAAAACGTCAACGCTTCTGCAAACGATCGGCTCCAAGATTCATACAGCGCTACATAATCCGAGGTGACAACCCGCTGGGCAAACTCGGTTGCCAACAGCACAACGATACTCACCGACGTAGCCAGCACTAACACCAGCCGTAGCCCAAACTGCCACAGGTGATGCCATGCTTGCTGAGGAGATTGACGTACCGCCAGCCCAAACCCAATCGCCGTGTGCACCAACAGCGCCACCAACAGCGCCACCACCGCATAGGCAAAATGCCGACGCAACAATATTGCCGTAGCCAGCAATCCTCCTAAAACTGGGACTTGCCACCGCTGAACTAATAGCGACTCAAACTGTGTCCCAACGCCTCGGAGTGCAACCCATATAGCCATTGATATAACTAGCGTACCGCTAATGTCGGGATAGCCTTGAAAAATCGTTACCCAGTTCGGCGTCAACAACACCGTGATCAAGGCAGCTGATGTGAATACAGCCTTGGAATGGATTGGAATGAGTTGGGTAGCAATGGCCCCCATAACTAACGCAAATGTCAGCAAATAAACGATCGCTAAAGCAATTACATACACTAAGTATGAATTACCAAACAACAGAAAGAACGGAATCAATGGCAAACTGAACAACTTATTGTAGTTTTGATTGAACGATTGATAAATTAATTGCAGTGCTGCGATCGGTGATTGCCGAAATGATTCTATGACTCGTAGCGTTAGTTGATAAAATCCATCATTAATATCCCCGCCTAGAAATACGCGCTGGCTCCGAAGATAGGGAATCGTCATCACCATTGTTAGCAAAACAAGGATGGCAATCAATTTAGTATAAAAACGCCAAGTTGTTTGAGAATTAGAGGCAAAAATTGTAACCTTCATTGTGGCATTTTCAATCTATTCAATTTAGTAGTTCAACGGTTCAACAAGTTGTCGCATGCATTTCCTATGATTCGGCGTATAAAACCGCGTCTTACCTTATCAAACTTAATGATTGATCTCAAGCTAAACAGAGCATGTTAAGTTGAATTTCACGTTGATTCCCTACAGGGTGAGGGGAATCGTGGTTTGTCAGTTAATCAGTTAATCAGCGTTGATTCCTCTCCCTGCCCTGCAACCGTAAAAGTATTTTCCATCACGTAATACAGACAAAACTAATAAAGGAGCAGCCCTATGAGGCTACTCCTACGACATCGATTCCAAACTAAATGGTGAGTCTTTATTCGTTATCCAGCCATGCGCTCAATAATTCGTTGCACAATTTGCATTCCGGTTACTGCTTGCCAACCAAACAAAACAACCAAAACTAGATTCAGCCCAATGTGGGTATATCTAGCCCAATCGTGCCCTTTCTGCAGAAAGGGCGTCAGAGACGCGGAAGTGGCAATTAACCCAGTCATTCCTAACCCAACTAGCAAATGCGGATTGACAAATAGCTTACCGCTATTGATATAGGTGACAGCCATCGCGCCAATGCTTCCCAACACCATGAGTGCCAAAAGCAACGAGCCAACCTGGTGATGTTTAACGTTATACCGTCCCTTGATCAATTCTTTTTTGACATCGCCCTCGGCAGTTCGCGTCCGACGAATTTGTATTCCCAGGTAAAGGGCATACAGAGTTGCTCCTAACAGCACCCACATCAGGACCGGATGGGCAAACTGACTCCAAACCTTGACGGACTCCGGAATTTCCAAATTCATAGTTTTTGGCAATAATAGACTCAAGACTTCATAAAAATTAGCATAGCGGCTATTCTGACGCTAGAAATTATCTTGGAGAAAAAGTATTAAGAAAATATAAAATTGCCCTAATAGCTGACCAAGGCTGCTTCCGAACAAGACAAGGCAGCCACGAGAGCACGGTAGCCCCAACGTCCGAATTTGCTTATGACGCCAGCAGAAGTAGAAGCATTGCTACAAGCCGCCTTTGCTGCCTGTGATGCAGCGGGACGATCGTTGGATACTCAGCAACGAGAAATTATTTTTCGGATACTCATTAGTCGGTTGACCGCCGGCCCCTTGGCAAGTGATTCTTCGGCATCAGGAGACTCGAGTTCCAACCGCTCAACCACAGCAACCGCCTCTACGGCATTCGAGTCGGCGAATGTAACCCGTGCGCTGAATACATCTGGCAACAATCGTGTCAATCCGCTAGATGCCCTCACTCCAGACCAACGTCAAGTTCTACTGCAATTTATTCAGGAGCAGAAGCGCCAAAATCGATCTTGGAAGGCACAACTGCTCAACGATTGGCTCTATGAGCGCTCCTCAAGTGTGCTTGAATTTGTTCGACAGCAATATGGGCTGGTGTGGCTAGAGCAGATCCAACCTGAAGATATTGCCGCCTATGCTGATGAAACCACAATGCTGCTGAAAGTGGGCGATCGCATTGAAATTTCCAACGGTCTATGGGAATGGGTGCAAGAGAACGGCCCATGCCAGCGAGAATGGTTTCCCTGCACCATTGTTCAAGTCGTAGAAGTGTCTGATGGAAGCGGCTCCCCTGGCACTGGATATAGTCGCCAAACAAACTGCATCATTCGATTTGACAACGGCATGGAGTATGAAATTCAAGGCGTGTATGAGTGGAATCGCTATAACTGGCGCTGGGCTAGGCATTAGGAGGCAGCGCACCAACAGAAGTACTGCCATACCACTCGATTAGTCGCTGTTGCAAAACAGCCTGAATTTGTTGAGCGACGCTTTGCTCATCGCAACTAGCATCAATGCGCACAATGCGATCGGGGTACTGCTGGGCTAGCTCTACAAAACCTTGTTGAACGCGACGATGAAATGCGAGTTGTGCCTGTTCCATCCGATCGCTCCTTCCCCGTCGTTGTGCTCGTGCCAGCCCAATTTCCACATCTACATCCAGCCACAGAGTCAGGTCACTGGTCAAACCCTGGGTTGCAAGGTGATTCAATTGGTCAATCACTGCTCGATCGAGTCCTCGACCATAACCTTGATAGGCAATGGTCGAGTCGGTATAGCGATCGCAAAGGATGAGTGCTCCTTGATTTAAATGAGGTTTCAAAAACCCTTCAACGTGTTGCGCTCGATCGGCTGCATAAAGCAACAACTCAGTGCGAAATTGCATTGGTTCATCGTCAACGGCATGATGCAGCAACAACCGCCGAATTTCCTGCCCCAATATCGTTCCGCCTGGTTCACGGGTCACGACCAGTGAAGAGAGAATTCCCTGCTTCTGCCCTGCTTCAATGAAGCCGTTGGTTTGAAGCCAATCCTGAAGCCGGGCAAGTTGAGTGGTTTTGCCACACCCTTCTACCCCTTCAAAAACGACAAACCGACCGGGTATTCCAGATGGATCTGATACGGCAAATTGACCGGACATATGCTTCACTCAAAGCTAAGTCTTTACGCGGAGACAATCTACAAAGATAAGCTCTATAGACGATAGCACCCTTTGCCGCTGTTGTTTGAAGCTCGCGATCCAGCCGCGGAGGAATCCCATTCACCGTTGTAGCAAGAACTACAAAACTGGTACGCTATTTCGGTGTCTGCATTGGATTCTTGAACGGCTTCTTGGAGGAGTTCTTAAACTGTCCTGATACTCGATCGCGTAGCAGTAATAAAGAAACTTGCTTGCTCTTTGTTCCTCGTGTTTTCTGGTAGGTTTGACGGTTGCTATCGGTTTGAGTTGGGTTCAATCTAAACGGTTCCATCCATCACTCGTGAATGAGAATGCCTATGGCTCGTTACACTAGTTTATTTAAAGTTGTAGTGCCGATCGATCGGTTCCAAGAATTATTGATCGACAGTTTGCAGTCCTGTAGTTTGGATGTCATTTATACATCCGAAGATTACTGGATGGCTCGCGAGATTCCGGGTCATGTTTCTTACGCCCAGTTAGTCACGGTAGAGGTGTTAATTGAACAGGCAATAACCCGCGACACGGAAGTCACGATGAGTTTTGTGGTCAAGAATGAAGAATTGCCACTACAAGCTAACAATCACTGCCGCCAAGTCTTCAACTTGGTCAATCAAGTTATGACCGAAAACCGACAGTGGCGTTTAATTGAAGGGGTGGCTACTTAAGGGACGCTCTTCCCCAAAGCCTTCATCCAGCGTGCTCTAGCATCGCAAAATTATTTCGGCAACGCTTAATTCGACACAACTCAGTCGTAAGAATAAGGAAAATAATGGGAGAAATAACTATGACTATCGAGCCATCAGCCCTCATCTACTTGCATGTTTTCCAGTCGCTTCTTTCGGTTCTTCCAACATCTTAATGTCAAGACTATTCGCAAAACGATCGTCGATGCAACCCGGCAGCGTCTTCCGGGGCTGGCGGCAGAAATGGCTTACAATGCCATGTTGTCTTTGTTTCCGGCTATTTTAACGGTTTTAACCGCGATTGGCTTGTTCGCCCCGCTAAACACCACGTTTCAAAGCTTGGCAGCACAACTGAGCGAAGTTGCCCCGGAAGAAGTGTTTGGATTGGTGCAAAATTTTGCTGAAGCCATCAGCACTGGACAAAATAGAGGCTTATTTTCCCTTAGTTTTGCCCTGGCGCTATGGGCTTCGTCAGGAGCACTGGGTGCGGCAATGGTGGCACTGGACCAGATTCACCAAACACCGACTGGGAAAGTACGCCCCTTTTGGCAAGCTAGATTGGTAGCACTAGGATTGACGATCGGTGCTGTGCTTTTGCTGATTGCCGCGGTAGGGTTAGTGTTTGTCAGTGATATCGTTGTTCGCAACATTGCTCAAAACAGTGGTACGTTTGAACGAGAACTCTTGCGGCTTTGGCAACTGCTGACGTTGCCCTTGGTTCTGGGCATCATGTCTACGCTATTTGCCTTTATCTATCGCTTTGGCCCAAGCCGTTGGAACAAGGGACAACCAATTATGCCAGGAGCCGTCCTAGCAGCAATTTTCTGGGCCATTCTGTCTAACTTGTTTCGGCTCTATGTACAGCATTTTGGCAATTACAACCAAGTGTATGGAGCCGTGGGAGCTGTGATTGTGCTGCTGCTTTGGCTTTATATGAGTTCGCTGGTGTTGTTGATTGGTGGACAATTAAATGTGACTGTAGGAAATGCAATGCAGCGATCGACCCAACCCAACCCAATCAAAATGAAGCGTTGATTTTTTCAACAATTACCCAACGAACAATTACTCAACGATCGATCGCAATCGTTTTCGGGAGTTAGGAGAGGCAAAATCAATCCACCTTACAAGATGCACGTTTGCAGCAATGCATCAATCGACTGAATTCGCCAAATTTTAGTGTCAAGTTGGCAGGCTAGCTCATCCACGGTCATATCATCCAAGAAGGTATCCTCGCCATGTTTCAGCATCAGCGTTGGCAGTAACAACCCATCACCCAAGTCGCGCTCGCGCAATCCTTGCAGCAAATCCTGTCCGGTCAATAATCCTGTAACGGTGATTTGTTGCCCCCAATAGTCGCTGCGCAAAGCCGCCATCGACACATCCAGCCCTTTGACTTGATTTAACCGTTGCACCACGGGCTGAAAGGCTTGTTCAACTGCATTACCCACGACCCACACCAGTTTGCGAGGAGGAGAAACATGCGTGGGTAAAGAGCTAGCGGCCGATCGAAATTCTTTCAAAAATTGTCGAATTGAACCGACGCCATTCCCAAGTTGCGGATAGTCTTCATAGTGCGATTCAGGCGGTAACGGTTGATTGCCAATCAAAAACCACTCGTCAGCTAGCCAAGCAAACATTGTGCCAAACTGCCGACGAAACTTTTCCTGAAGGACTTGAACCTGAGCAATCACCTCCCGCGCTTTTTCCGGCGTGACGGGAATCAGTTCATCCTCGGCTGGACGGAAGCGCGTTAGCCCCACTGGAACCACCGCTGCTGATATTACAGCCGGGATTTCGTCTTGGTGAAACTGGGCAAGATCGAGTAAGGTACGCTCCAGGTGGATTCCATCATTCATGCCCGGACACACCACTACTTGGGCGTGAATTTGCAGGCGATGTTCCTGAAACCAGTGCAGGCGATCGAGAATTTCTCCAGCACGTGGATTCTTCAACAAGCGATGGCGTACATTAGGTTCAGTGGCATGAACTGACACATATAGCGGCGACAAGCGCATTTGAGCAATGCGATCCCACTCGCGCTGTGTCAAGTTGGTTAAGGTTAAGTAGCTGCCGTAGAGAAAACTGAGGCGATAATCATCATCTTTAAGGTATAAGCTATCTCGCTTGCCAGGTGGCTGCTGATCGATAAAGCAGAACGGACAACGGTTGTTGCATTGAATTAGCCCGTCAAACAGAGCAGACTCAAACTCTAACCCTAAATCCTCGTCATAGTCTTTCTCGATCTCCACATGATGTGTCTTACCATGGGCATCTAAGACTTCCAACTGCAACACTTCATCGGCACAGAGAAATTGATAATCAATTAAATCGCGTGGACGCTGCCCATTAATAGACACTAGCCGATCGCCTGCTTCAAAGCCAATTTCAGCCGCGATCGAATCGGACAACACTTTGGTAATTAAAGCAGGACGAATGGAAGAGGCAGACATGGGAGAGGCTAGACGTTAAAGAAACGATACGAGTGAAGAACAGGGGAACACTATCCTTCGTATTCTCCATCTTTAGCGCAAAACCGCGAATTTGGCCGAGAAGATTGGGGACGAGCCAAACCGATGTAGCATGGAGAGAGTCTCGATCGCTTATTTAACTAAGCCAAACCCTTCCAACTTAGCTGGGTTTAAGAAATTGGTGTACTGTTGAGACATTTCAGGAGTCAGTAGCTCGATCATGAGCCGATTTTCGATCCAAAATTCGAGAACTTCAAAATACTCATTGCTGCTGCGTAGACCTCGTGTGCAATGTAAAACCCGCCAACCTTCACGCCGAGCAATGATTTCGACTTGTTCGCGGCTCGCAGGAACTGAAACCGCCGCATGAGTTGCTGTAAATCGAGATTGAGCTTGATTATGACGGGAATCTGCTTGATCAGTTCCTCTGCCAGGAATCAGTTCTGTTCCTAGCGGATAAACCTCAATCGCAGTTCCCTGACGATCGCGAGCAAAGGCAACATAGCTTCCTAACGCATAGCCACCGGAATTAGGTTGAAAGGGAATCACACAACCGTTCCAAAGTTCAGCTAACACAGTGGCCACATGGCGAGGATCTTCAGCCGGAATTGAAATGTGATGGATCATAAACAAAGAAGAAAAAAAGGAGTCAAGACTCAAAGAAACCGAGATCGCAGGAAACCTACAGCACTAGTAAAATAGCGGACAAGAATATTAAAAAAATCTTAAGCTGTAATTTGCAACCGTAGAATATCTGATGTATTCACTTACTAAATCTGGTACTGTGGGGGATTGAGAAGTTTTTAGCGAATGTGCTCCGATCGCCTCATCAAGCAGTTCTCGTCCCAACATTCATTGCCTTGACTGCCCGTTGAGTGAACTGATCGTGTTGACAATGTTGACAAACCCTCTAGAATCTCTAAACCATTGAGCCGTAGCGCCGACAAAATCTCTGACAACGTGCAGGTATTGAGATATTAACGTGCTCAGTGAATTGACCGTGTTGACAATGTTGACAAACCCTCTAGAATCTCTAAACCATTGCACAAAGAATTTTTCTAGGATGCAATGACCGGTTTTCAAAGAGCAAGCAAGATCAACCTACTTTTGCTCTAGAATTTGCAGACCATTGTTTTTTGTGTGCTGCTCATAGCAAGCCTTTTCAACACTGTTGACAATCTGATCGGGCGACGTAGTTCACCCTGTTGACAGCAACGGTGCAGTCACAAAGGGTGTGTTATCACAGATCGAACTTCAACTCCATTCTGTGTCTAGAACGGGGAGGTTTTGGCATGTCAACAACTCAAGTTCGATCGCCGTCATCATCTGTCTTTGCTGGAATTTGTGAATGGGACAACGAATTTTTGGCACTTTTTCCACACCGATTTGACTACATTTATGCCAACCATCCTGAACCGGGTTGTACACCTGCTTGGCAAACCGAGCGACGGCATCCTTTGTCCGATCGCTTGATTCAGCAGGGTGGGTATTTGTATGGTGTGCGGTTTGGCTCCTATACGCGCTATTGTCTGCTGGATATTGACGTGGGCAGTCCTTATCACCCCCAATCCGACCCACTGGCGATCGGGCGCGTTGTGGCAACCTTAGAAGCGATTGGGTTGGTGAAATACGTAGCCTGTAGCAGTTCCTACAGTGGTGGTGTGCATCTTTATTTTCCCTTTGATTTGGCCCAAAGCTCTTGGGAACTAGCGGGAGTAATCGCTGCACTGTTAGAAAATGCTGGATTTGCCCTACAACCTGGACATCTGGAACTCTTTCCCAATCCCAAGCCTTACAGCAGTCAACACCAACCAAGTCTGTTTAATGCCCATCGATTACCGCTACAAATGGGGTCTTATTTACTCAATGAAGACTTTCAACCAATCTGGAGTAGTCAGCAGCAATTTGTGCAGCAATGGCAATGGGCGCAAGCCCATAACACGATCGATTCACAGACCATTAAACGCCTACTCAAACAGATTCGGCGGCAATCCTATCAAATTTCTGGAAAAGCAGACAAATTCATTAACGATTTAAATGCAGAAATCGAATTAGGTTGGACAGGTTTTGGTCAAACCAATCGGTTGCTGGGGCGTATCACCATGAGGGCTTATATTTTTAACCATATCCTAACAGGAAGCAACCCCTTATCTGGACAAGCGTTAGTAACCGAAATTGTGAACGTTGCTCGATCGCTACCAGGATATCAAGACTGGTGCCGACATCAACACGAGATTGAACAGCGCGCTCTAGAGTGGGCCAGGTGTATTGAGAACAGTCATTATTATCCCTATGGGCAAGAACATGGAAAGCACAAAGCACCAAAAGTGACGAAAACAACAACGACTGCTATCAAAGAATTACCTAGTTGGAACCAACAACAGGCTGCTGGAGCTAGAGAAAGAATTCATCATGCAATCGCAGATTTACTTGAAAAGAATAGTCTCCCGATCAGTACAACCGCGAGATTCCGACTGTTAACTCAATATGGTATCGGAGGTGGCTCTCTCTATCGTCACCGCGATCTGTGGCATCCTAACTACCTAACAGAACATACAGCTGAATCTACAACCTCTGAGGTCTCGAGAACGCACAAAACGATCGAAGACTTTATGCCTAAACCTATCGACAAAGAAATTGAAGAGAAAACAATCAACGAGTCTCAAGAAGAGTCAACTGGACGACACAAGCAGCCCGATCGATCGATTAGCCCAGTACAGGATGTAGCATCTAGTTCAAGCACCAATCAAGCGTTGAAACAATCTCCTCATCAAGACGCAGAACACCCAGAAGGTTCAGCAGTATCCCCAAGCTTATTCCCTATCACAGGCGGTAATGTGGCTTGTGCGCTAGCGTTTGACCTGTTGTCCTTGATTGCGATCGATCGAATAGGCGGTAATGTCCGGCGTTGGTTAAAGTCCTCCGATGGCGACAGTTAAATATAAAGGGGCTGTAGCTTGGCAAGGTAGACAGCAATGCCCTTTTCGTAATAAGCCGCTTCGTTGATGAATACGGGATAGACTGTCAGTTCCCCTTTGTAGGCGATTGTTTGATTGTCAAAGGTAAGAAATAGAGGATCACCCGGACGGAGAGGTTCATAATCCTTGCCTTGCAGTTTAGGATGAATCATGGCTTGAATATCTCCCTTTTCGTCTCTGGGATAATCGATCGACCCAATGAATTGATACAGCGTCAGATTGCGGGCGATCGACGGTGGGTTTCCTTGATTCGTCCTCTCCAAATAATCCAAAATTTGGTGCACCAGCGCTTCGGTTCGCTGAAAAAATTCGGCGTGAAGAACACCCTGTGCCACGGGACCGACTTCAATGGCCAACCCTTGTTCGCATAACGATCGCAGTAAACTGCTGTCTTGACTGGATTGTCCCCAACTAAAAACCCTGATTTGTGGATCTAACTGACTGAGATAAGCTGCAAGTTGCAAGTTGAAGGGATGGTGGCTACTTAAAATCAGGGTGATCCCCATATTCGCTGTAGTGCTGTGCAAATCCAAAATGAGATCAACCGCTGGGTGTCCCTTGGGTCCAAGCAGGTGGTGGATGGTTTTGGCACGCTGGTCTTCGTAGGTGGAAAGGGTGGGATTCAACAAATCTTTGGTCAAGAAGCAGCGATTTAGGTCTTTGTCGAGATATCTCCGACCCATCTCAAATGCTCGAGGATTGCCAAATAGGGTAATGGTTTCAAACGTCGATCGCCTCACTAGTGCCGGAAATTGCTCGAACTTCTTGATTAGATAAGCACCTGTAAGCTCATTACCATGCGTTCCTCCAATGATGGCGACGCGCTTGATTGGTTCCATACTTCCCTCAATGCTTGGTTTAAAGCAGAAATTGGCGTGGCTGAATTCAAATCGGATTTGCCTTCATCCCCAATCCTTCTCCCTCCGGAAGCAGAGAGCCAGATCGCTAGGTTAGGGTGAGGAGGGGATCAACGTCAGATCTCGGATTCAGCCATGTCCAGCAATCTATAGAATGACTCTAACCGTGACGCCGCTGAATGAGTCATGCTTCAACTGTTCTATCGATATATTACGTAATTATAGAAAAAGGTAATAATAACGGCATTCGTTCTCGGTTCTGCGGTTTTACTGTTACGATAGCTAAAGCTTATTAAAGATTCGTTCAGGGCGGTCGCGCAGCCGCTCGTTGATATAGCCGACCTGGATCTGGTGTTCCTCACTGTTAAGGGTTCGATGAAGCATGCCGTCTTCACGAACTTTATTCTCTAGATCAGGTAAAACTCATGGCTTCTAATCTTGCGATCGCACATTCGTCTACTGTACGACAGTTCAAGTTCAGTCGTCGGGAACTCATACCTTCCGATCGGGTTGGTTTGTGGCAAATTCATGCGGGCTGGGTGCGGACATTAACTTGGAATGAAGACGGGGCTATTGTCACCCTTGGATTTTGGCATGCTGGTGATGTGGTTGGGCAACCATTGTGCAATCTGCATCCTTATCAAATTGAATGCCTGACTCCGGTAGAAGCTGCCCCCCTACCAGACGATTATCCATTTTGTCAACAAGCACTGGTAGCCCATTTACAGCAAACGCAAGAGTTGCTAAGGATCATTCATTACAGACGAGTGGAATTACGTCTGGCGGAATTATTAAGTTGGCTAGCTCAACAGTTTGGTCGCAAGGTGACCCAAGGATACTTGGTAGAACTGCGCTTAACGCACCAAGATATTGCCGATGTCATTGGCACAACGCGGGTTACGGTGACACGTTTATTAAACTTGTTTCAACAGCAACATCGAATCAATTGGTGCAAAGAAGGATGGATTTGGCAAGCCGATCGATTGGTTAGTTAGGGGCTATGCCCCACAGCCGCTAACGTTGCGACCAACTGATCCTTAAATAGCAAATAGCGCTAGAAAATCAGCCATTTGGATGGGACCTGCTCGATCGCAACCTAGCGTTTCCTTCGATAGACTAGGAGGGTAGATATTAAGTTATGTAACTATGAATGCCATTACCCTTGGTTCTAATGGCCCTACCATTGCGCCGTTGGGAATTGGTGCGTGGGCCTGGGGCGATAAGCTGTTCTGGAGCTATGGCAAAGATTACGACAAGGCTACGCTATACGATGCATTTAAAACGGCCCTAGACGTTGGCATTAGTCTGTTTGACACGGCAGAAATTTATGGTTTTGGCGAATCAGAACGACTGCTGGGCGAATTTATGCAGCAAACCGATCGCTCTCGTTCCTCGGTGCACATTGCCACGAAGTATTTTCCGCTGCCGTGGCGCTTTAATGCTCAGGCGGTGGCTGATGCTCTCACTGCTAGCTTGAAGCGGTTGCAATTGCCAACAGTGGCACTATATCAGGTACACCAGCCGTTTGATTTTTTGATGGGGCAAACAACGCTATTGAACGCGCTGGCCGATGAAGTGAAGCAAGGACGCACCTTAACCCTTGGGGTCAGCAATTACTCGGCTGAGCAAATGCGACAAGCCCATCGTATCCTAGCCGATCGGGGAATTGCACTGGCGGTGAATCAGGTGCCTTACTCACTACTAACTCGGCAAATTGAAAGCAATGGCGTTTTAGATACTGCTCGCGAACTTGGCATCACAATTTTGGCCTACAGCCCTCTGTCCCAAGGCTTGCTCACTGGAAAGTATACAGCCGACAACTACACTCCTCCTATAGGGGCCCGCCGACTAAATCCTCAGTTTAGCCAAAGCAGTTTGGAGAAGCTGGCTCCCACCATTCGCTTATTGACAGAGATTGGTGAAACCCACGGTAAAACCCCGGCTCAGGTGGCGTTGAACTGGCTGATTGCTCAGGGCAATGTCATCCCGATTCCGGGTGCTAAGAATGGCGACCAAGTGCGGCAAAATGCAGGAGCGCTGGGTTGGTCGTTGTCTCCAGATGAACGGGAGCAACTCGATCGATCGACTGCTACGAGTCGCTGAACTCATCGGGCAGGTTTCTCGCGTCTAGCTTCTAGCTGGTCACACCTGCCCTTATTCCGCTTCAGCCGGAGCGTTAGTTGAATTCTCTGCACCCAGATGAGCGGGGTTTACGCTCCTGAAATACCACAGCACCACCAGCAGCGGCAGCAAGTACTTGTCCCAGGGATAGGCTTTGATCATGAGTCCAGCGTTGATGAGAACCAGCCAGAACCCCAGGTTAAATCGTGAGAAGCGAATGACGGCTAGCAACCCTGGAATGTACAGCATGGGCAATTTAAGGATAAAAGCGGGCATGATGTTGACCACCTTGATCAGCAGTCCGTGGGCTTGAAACGGCGGGAAAATGATCAACAGCAATAGCAAGACAAACGCCAGCACGTAATTTTTTTCCCGTAAGAATCGATGCGGCTTCCATTGGCGATCGAAGAGAATCCACTCTGGAATCACAAAGTAAATCCCTAAACAAGCAAGAGAATATAAACTGGCGCTTAAGTCCACCAGCCATAGCTGTTTCTGTACGGTTGGAACGGGGATAGCTGTGTTGGAGATAGCACTGGCGGGCGTTAAGCCATTAAACAACAGAATCCAACCGCCGATTGTGGCACTAGCCAGCAACGGAGCTACCCACCTAAATTTGGGCCTGAGGCCAGTTTGCTTGACCGTCAGCAGAAATTCGTGGGTGGCGATCGCCACTGGAAAAGCCAGCATGTATTGCCGTGTAGCAATGGCCAACGCAAACATAACGGCGCTCCACCCATGTTGCTGGCGTTGATAGAACCAACAGCCGAAAAACACAAAAAAGGCTGCCATGATATCGGTGTACAGATAGCCACTCAGCAACAAATAATAGGGAAATATCAGTAAGCCAATGGCTGCCAGTAACGACGTGGTTTTCTGGATGGGATGGGAAGTGCCAATTAGCCACACGATGGTCAGCGACAACCCAACATTGAGCAACCGTCCCACGACAACGCCACCTTGAAAAAGGTATTCCAGCATACCAAATATCACAAACGGCAGCGGAGTATTGAGAGCGCCATAATTCTGCAATTGATCGATTGTAGGAAGCAGGCGGTGGCTGAATTGTAAGCTTACTTCCCAGAAATGAGGTTCGTCCCAAGTCAGCGGAAATTGAAGCCCTTCGAGATAGACGAGTAATCCACCATAGAGAGCAGCTAGCAAAACAACAAAGCAAAATCGAGGTTTAGACGCAATAGCATAAACCAGCTTCATACGTTAAAAGCCTGCCAGCTTCAAAGAACTTCGCTTCTACACAATCCTGATAAGATTTCGAATTTCAGGAAACATTTGAGGAGAGGTGCTTGCCGTTGGGGCGAGTCAAAGCACAAACCGCTCCCTCAATTAACCTCAGCCAATCAGAGCAAACTGAGGGAGATGGGACAACTCCAAGGATAGACATATTAAACGGAGAGGGAGGGATTCGAACCCTCGGTACGGACTTTCGAACCGTACAACAGATTAGCAATCTGCCGCTTTCGACCACTCAGCCACCTCTCCAGAGGTTAGAGCTTTATCATCATAGCAAAAAATTGCCTAGGAGCAAGATAGAAATACAAGAAGTGCGAGAAGCCGTGGACAAATCGATATAAAGAAAGATGGCACGGGCTGATTGACTGACACACCTCGTACTGCCTTCACCTCAATCTCTCCTGCGGCTATATAATGTAGATTAAGGTGTCAGATTGGGACGCAGGGCCGCGACGATCGAGGGGTTGATGCCGAGGTATTTCACCACTAATCGATTGAGCCACACGTTCCACAGGATCATCGATAGGGCAGTGGCCACGGCTGCGCCAAAGGTGCCCAGTATGGGAATCCCGATCAGGTTGAGGCTAACATTAATCAGCGCACTACAGGCAAATACAAAAGCGCATTGATTTTGATGTCCTGTCATCATCAGTAAATATCCGACCGAACCGGCACCTACGTTGACTAATTGCCCCAGCGACAAAGCCAGTAGAGACCATTTCGCAACAACAAATTCTGAGCCAAACAGCGATAGTAGTGGATCTGAAAAAACGAATAGACTGATTGTGACAATGAATGCTGGATAAAACATCCATCGAGCAATGATAGAAACCAACTGCTGAAGCGTGTGACGATCGCCTTGAGCATAGAGTGTACTAAACATTGGGGCTGCGATTGCATTGATAGACGCCAAAATAAAACTGACCCACGTTGCAGTTTTAAACGCCGCCCCGTAAATTCCGACTGCCTTTGTTCCTAGCAATGCTCCAATCATTAAGGTATCTGTTTGGTTTAACACAATAAAGGAACCATCAATAAACAAAAGTGGTAAAGATACTAACAGCCATTGCTTCAATCCAAAACTTGGAGGGCTACTTCGGATCGATGGTAATAAAGCACGTTGAAAAAACCACTGCTGACCGATTAGAATGAACACTAGTATGAATCCAGAAATAACGATTGCTGTAATACTGGTGAGTGATTGTTGAGTATAGACCCAGCCAAATGCAGTTCCTGTCAGCAGCAGTGGAAACATCACCAAGGAGGGAAAGTAGGCAAGTACTATTTGACGAATGCTTCTAGACATTTCTAGCTGTAGTTTTAATAGTGCCAACAGGGGAATTAACCAAACACCAAGTAATAGCGACGATCGTAAACTGTTTAAGCTTGTCGATCGACCGACGACTCCAATAATCACTATGGCGATCGCCGCCGTGATTAAGCCAGCGATGGCTGTTTGCCACCAACTGGTTAACAGTAAACCACGCAGCCGAGACCAGTCTTGCTTGACGGTGTATTCTGGCACAAAGCGCAACACCGCTCCCGATAATCCCAGTCCTGCCAGCAATGCCAGAATGGTACTCAACGTCATCACATAATCGTAGGTTCCATACTCAGCGGCCCCCATCCAACGAGCCAATCCAATTTGCATTCCATAGTTGATGCCTGCCCCGGCCGTTTGAATGAGAAGAGCCGCACTCGCTCCTCGAATCAAGGTGGCAATTAGGTCAGGGTGCTGAAGTTTCTGCCAAAGAGTTTCTAGCTGGATCAAATGCCACAGTTTCATGAATTCCCGACGTCGTTAAAGAGCAGATGGTACAGTCTATCTCTCAATGGATCAATTCTGCTATGAACCCGGCCATATTTGATCTTGCATTCCGAACCCCCCTCATCCCCCAGCCTCTGCTTCTAGAAAAGGCGCAGGGGGGCGGATCGGAAGTTCCTCACCCAAAGGGCGGGGGATCGAGGGTGAGAGGGCAGATGTCGTGACAACGGTTGCCGGGTTAATAGATGGTTGCCGGGTTAATAGATCGGTATTTCTTCTACCAAATTTCTTCCACCAAGATTAGCGGACGCTTGCAAGCGTTTGCTTATCTTCTACAATCAAAACTGGAAACGGACTTGTTTCTAATACGGCTTGAGACACTGACCCCACCAACACCTCAGCTAAAGACCGATGGCCGCGTTTTCCCATCACAATTTCGGTAACGTTATAGTCTTGAGCCGTGCGAATAATTTCTTCAGGAACTGAACCAGCAGTAGTGATAAATCGATGCCGAATATCTGCCAGAAGCTGTTGCGTTTGTTCCCGCAATTTCTCAACTCCTCGAGGATCATGAACTCGAATGACATGCAACACAATCACTTCACCATCTGCCCGTCGAGCTAAGTCAGCGGCTTTAGACAATACCTGTGTGGATAAGGAAGAGGTATCGATAGCAGCCAATAGAGTAATGCGACGAGCGATCGCCACTTTGGTAGGATCAACCTCACCCTTTTGCAGCAGCCTAGGGGCAAAGGTTGGAATGGCCCACGCCCCTAACGGGGCCGTCACCAAAATCGACAGAGCCGCCAATGCCAAGATTGTTTCACCCCCAGCAATGCCCTGTGCTAGCGGAATGGCACCAATTGCTGCTTGGACAGTGGCCTTGGCAGAATTTCCTGGCAGCAAAAACAACCGCTCTTTCCATGTCCAATTACTACCCAATGTCGAGAGATACCAACCTAACGATCGTCCCAACAGGGTTCCAATGGCCAATACTAACAATCCAATCCATGCTGTGTTGCCCAAAACATTCAGTTGAATACTAGCGCCCAGCAGCACAAACAAAATGATTTCGGCGATGACCCACACACTGTCAAAGCCACCGCGCAACCGTCGCGCCAGTGGGGTGTCTAACTCAATCAAGAAAAACCCGGTGGCCATCACCGCTAAATAGCCAGAAAAGATCGGTATGTCTTCGGCTAGGACCACCAACAGCAGCGCAAACCCGGCTGCTACTAAGGTATCTTGCACAGCATTTTGAGTCCAGTTTTGTTTGCCCAGCAGGGAAACCAACATTCGAGCCGTCAGCCATCCTAACAGCACTCCCAAAACAATTTGCAGGACGACCTGAAACGGCAACAACTGCAACGGACTCAGCGTCACTCCACCGGGAAGGGTGATTCCAGTGGCAGCCGTCTGAGAGAGAATTGCCAACAGCAGACTAAATACCAGCAGCAACAATACATCCGATAGAGCACTACCTGTCAAGATGGCATCGGGAATCCCTTTTTGCACGCCCCATCCTAAGCTTTTTAGCCGCAACATGCCAGGTACAATCACGGCCGGAGACTCTGCTCCCACAATGCATCCCAGTAACAAACCCGTCGCGAAATCAAACTGCAAAAGCCACATCGCTGCCAAGGCTACGGCGATCGCCTCAAACGCTGCTGGTAAAAACCCTAACCGTAGGGCCACACTACCCTGTTGAGCCAATTTCTCGCGATCTAGCCCTAACCCAGCCTTCATCAGAATCACCATGACGGCGATCGTTCGGAACGAACCCGCTGCTTCCAAGATGGCAGGACTAAGAATATTACCGACTTGGGGCCCCAAGAGAATGCCGACCAGCACCATCCCCACCAATGCTGGAGCCTTGAACCGTCGAGCAATTTGCCCAACAAAAAATCCCATCAGTAAAATCCAAATGATGCTTTCTAACATGTCATCCTTGCCAATAACGTCAGTTCCTCTATGAAGCTATGAAGCAATGTGACTGGCAGCAGAAAGCTTAATGAAGGCAACAATGACCCACCCTTCCGCTGCAAGTCGGAACAGTAGGAGCCATCAGCCTCTTCAACGTAATAGAAATAGCTAACAAAATTCCTTAACGCTGGGCGGTTTCGGCGAGCTCCATCGCCATCTCTATCACTTATAGCATCCTATAGCCGTACGGGGAAGAAGCGGTGGTGAAATACTCCAATGCAAATGGGCACATCAACAGCGGAGGCGGTTACGGCACGCAATCAAACAAGCTGTTAGTGTCCCCCCATCTGACTGGAACGATGCTGTCCATTCGCCGGAAGTTCGATCGTTAATAACTGATGCTTCTGCTACCTATCTACGCCATTGCTTCAGCGGCTCAGAGGTCCCCGCGTGACTCCTAACTGATTGTGCAACTTCAGTTCACGCCACAGTTGCGATCCAGTAATTTCGCCGCGCAAAAGCCGTTGATAGCGATCGATCGTTTGGCATACTTGAGTTGCAGTTTCATTGACAAATTCAATCCGAAATTGTTGTACGCCCAAGTCAATTAACCGTTGGACTGACTCGGCCCCAGTTTGCGCAATGCCGTTAAATACTGTATTGCGACAACCGACATCCGCTTGCAAAATATGTTCCGTTCCTACACGGTCTTTCAGGGTGACACGATGCTTCTCGCAGGGACGACCACAGTTGGTATAGTCAGTTCCCTCAGATAAGAACGCACAGAAGACGCAATGTTCCATGTGAAACATCGGCATGTGTTGGTGAATTGTGATCTCAAACCAGTGTGTCGGACAAAGGTTTAACAGATCTTCGAGTTGATGAATGTTCAAGTCATAGGAGACGGTTAAGCGCTCTAAGGAATATTGCTGAAAATGATTGGCGGTAATGGGATTCGCCACATTCAGCGAAAAGTCGCCAATGCAACGATCGCCTTTGAAAAATTCCAAGTGATCATAATTGCGAATTAAGTATCCGTCTGCTTGAGCCGATCGCACCTGTTGCAAAATCCAGGTTTCATTGGGTTTAGTGATGCGGGGTGGAGCAATGTAGACGGTTGGAGGTTGGGGGTTGGGAAGTAAAGAGTGGGACTTTGTCTGCGATCGAACCTGCTTAACGAGAGCGACGGCTTGGCGATAGTTGCGAGGATCTTCAAATTCGCAGTAAAGGGTTTGAATCCCAGCGTGGAGTGCGGCGTGAAGTTGGTCAAGGTTGCGAACGAGGACGATGAGGGTAGGGGTGAGGGAAGGGGAGGGGAGGGAAGGGCGCTGGGGAAGCAGGTCTTGGAAGGATACGTTCGATCGCAGTTGCCAGCGTTTGGGTTGGGTACGCTGGTGTTCAAGTTGCTGCACGATATCGCGGCGCAGTCGGTTCAGTTCGCTGACAGGTAACATAACGGCACCGTCTAAGGTATTGGTGAGGTGTTCTAGTGTGAAGGGGGTGTTGCCTAAACGCGCAAATTGGTCATGCAGGCGCTCGGTGGTCAGAGGTTGACGATGGGCTTCCACTAGGGGCATCGTAGATTCCATTTGCACAATATGTCCCAGTGAATCACGGGCAATGGCGACAAGGGGCTGTCCCACGGCTCCATGAATTTCGACGGTAATGGGGCGTTGAAACTGAGGAGTATCGCCAGCAAAGGTTTGCCGCAGTTGCCGATCGAGTTCTGGGTCGCTGGTTTTCCAGAGTTTGTCGCCCACTCGAACCCGTTGAAGATTGAGGTCGCGTTTACCAAAAGACAGTACAGCGTCAGAGCCATTCTGGTGCACCGCATACACTCGTCCCCCTTCCTCCTTAGCTTCGGGATGACCGCTGTCAAATACGACTCCATCGCCCGCTTTTACCGGAGCCTGAAGTCGTACCACAATCTGCTGGCGCTCAATTCGCTTCACCTCTCCCAGATAAACCCCCCGTTTTTTGCCAAACCGGGCGTGCACTAATTCCTGGTTATTAATGCCGCGAAACCAGCCGGTATAGAGACCGCGAGAGAAAGCCATTTCTAGGTTGTAGCGATTAGGGCTGGGGAGTGGGGAGTGGGGAGTAGGGGGTGGAGAGAGGGGAGGGGAAAGTGGAAGGGTGTTGACGATTTGATCGATGGCTTGGCGATAGACGCGGGTGACGTTGGCGACGTATTCAGGAGATTTTAAGCGACCTTCAATTTTGAGACAGTGAACTCCTGCTTTGACGAGATCGGGCAGAACGTCCAATCCGGCTAGGTCTTGGGGGCTAAGCAGATAGCGCCGATCGCCCAGATCTACAACGTTTCCATCGGCTATTAACTCGTAGGGCATTCGGCAAGCTTGGGCACATTCGCCTCGGTTGGCCGATCGGCCACCCAAGGATTCGCTGGTGAGGCACTGCCCGGAATAGGCGACGCACAACGCCCCGTGCACAAACACTTCCAGTGGAAGCGAAAGCTGGCGATCGGCAAGCTGTTGTTGAATTTTATTGATTTCTTTGAGGGAACATTCCCGCGCCAACACCACTAGTTGACAGCCCAGCGATTGGGCAAATTCGACTCCTGCTGCACTGGTGATTGTCATCTGCGTGGAGGCATGAATGGGAAAATCGGGCGACAAATGCCGAATCAGCCGACAGATGCCCACGTCTTGCACAATGACCGCATCCACACCAGCCGTAATGATTGTGCGCAGGTATTGCTCGGCTTCAGCCAGTTCACCCGAAAACACCAGCGTATTCAACGTCACATAGCCCTTGACACCCCGACGATGCAGAAACTCGATCAGACGTGGCAACTCTGCCTCGGTGAAGTTCTGTGCCCGCATCCGCGCATTAAACCGCTCTAACCCGAAATAAATGGCATCGGCTCCGTTTTCCACGGCTGCTTTGGCACAATCCCAGGAACCAGCCGGGGCCAAAAGTTCTGGGGCTGAGGGCACAACGGGAGCGATCGAGGGAGACGAGGAGAGGTGCGATGCAGTGCTCATAAAGGCAAGAGAGTAAGGGCGTGGGCGCTAAGTATCCCATTGCCTATGATATCGTTTCTCCTCTTTTCACTAGGCAGCACAAGCAACTGGGTTAACGCGGCTGATCAATGGCATAGGTAAAGCCGAACAGTTCTCGCACCCGCACCCGTTGGCCGCGTGGTGGATATAGCAATGTATCCCGCCGGCTAGAGGTGGCATAGCGATCGGCAGCGGTGATGATTTCCAGGGCTTGCGATCGAGAAATTCCGTTGGGATAACGGGCAAAAACCTCCGACAGACAATCACTGCGACGACCACTGCGCTTCAATCGCTGTGGGTCTTGGTACAGTTGAATCACATCTTCTAAGCAATTGCTGTAGGACAAAATATCAAAGAAATTGAACTGTGGCGCCACAGCCAGTGGCGTGGGATCATCAATCCGTGACTGGGCAGAATTAGTTGAAGTCGCTTGAGATGGGTCAGGGGGAGCGCTGCGCAGCGCATTGATTGCTGTCCCTAAGCGGATGGCTAACTGGCGGGCATTGTCGCGGCTACTGGCCGTCAAAATCAGTCCATCGGGATCACACACCCCCGGAGCGGTACCCGCGCACACGACGGGTAAATTCTGCAAGCGCCCTGCCGTAATGGCAAAATTGCGCCCTAATCGCCCATGCACCGTATCTAGATTACTGGCTACTCGGCGACAACGCTCAGCCGCCGACAAATTGGGCAAGGCCAAATCTTGTGTCCATTCAATGAGTGGACCCACTACGCCGTCTTTTCGGCGTGCTTTTGTGATCGGTGTGGTGCCGCTTTCATCGCAAAAATAACGCGGTAAAGCCGTCGAAGTAGCCACCGTGGGTGTTGAAGCGTCCGCCGCCTGTAGCTCAATTTGATAGCTTCCTGCTTGTCCAGTGGAGTAGGCATTGGCATAGACAGTATAGCGGCCATCAACGGGCAGCGTATACACAATTTGGGCATCTAAATTACCAGCGCTGTCATCATCCTGCACCAAACTGTTGCCGTTGGGATCGAGCAGTACTAGGTAGGAATCGAGTTGGGTGCTGGTCATGCGAATTAAAACCCGCTCTCCAGCCCTGCCTTCAAACGTGTAAACATCAAAAAAGCTACCATCGGCAGACAACTGACTATCGCCTTCGCCCAATGTTCCAGAGATAGGAGCATCAAACTCCAGAACTGTGGGTTCTTGTGCATTGACCGATCGGGATGTACCCACCGACAGCAGCATGATGATTGCAATCCCCGATGACAAAAGACTGAGAAACTTAGATGGCTTCATAGGTCGATCTCAAAAATCCATGCAATGGCTCAATGTTCTACGACGGCTCGATTATTTTATTAGTCTCAACGATCTGGAACCGGAAATAAAGCGATCCCCCTCGCCACTACGCCAATACGATAGAATCTAGCTATTAAGAAATGTAAATATAGAAATGAGTTCTACAAAACGTCACAGGGCGCCTAACAATTCATGCGCTTCATGCGCCGAGTCTGCTTCCCAAGCTCCTCCGTTCCCTCAGATAGGGTCTAAGAACTCTACCGTGATTGTTGTGGGAGCAGGCATAGGGGGGTTGACTACTGGAGCACTGTTAGCGCATCGAGGATACCAGGTGCGGGTGTTCGATCAGGCGATCGTTCCCGGCGGTTGTGCGTCTACTTTTAAGCGTAAAGGATTTACGTTCGATGTGGGAGCAACTCAGGTGGCCGGGTTAGAGCCAGGGGGTATTCACTATCGTATCTTCTCCGAATTAGGAATTGACCTCCCTACCGCAACGCCCTGCGATCCTGCCTGTGCTGTGTTTCTTCCAGGTGAAACCGAACCGATCAACGTCTGGCGTGATCCGCAACGCTGGCAAGCCGAACGTCAACGGCAGTTTCCTGGCAGCGAACCATTTTGGCAACTGATGGCAGCGTTGTTTCACTACAGTTGGGCGTTTCAGTCCCGCGATCCGGTATTGCCGCCGCGCAACCTGTGGGATCTGTGGCAGTTGATGCAGGCGGTTCGTCCCGATACGGTGCTCACCGTGCCGCACACTTTCTCTACGGTAGGTCAAGTCTTGCGTTGGTACGGCTTACAGGACGATCGGCGGCTCAAAACGTTCCTGGATTTGCAGCTAAAACTCTACTCACAGGTGGGGGCAGACGAAACGGCTCTATTGTATGCCGCAACGGCGCTGGGCGTATCGCAAGAACCCAGAGGGTTGCATCATTTGCACGGCAGTATGCAGGTGTTGAGCAATCAACTAGTAGAGGCGATTGAACGAGGCGGTGGTGAGGTGTTGATGCGTCACACGGTTCAACGGATTCACACGAAAGCTGGACGTGTCATTGCGGTGGAGGTTTGTCACCAAAAAACCGGACAGGTGTGGACAGAATCTGCTGATCATATCGTCGCGAATGTCACGGTGCAAGACCTCGTACGGTTACTAGGAGAGGATGTTCCCTCCGGTTATCGGCGTCGCGTTGACAAATTACCGCCATCTTCAGGTGCGTTCGTCATTTATCTGGGAGTGACGCAAGCGGCGATACCGCCCAACTGTCCGCCGCATCTGCAATTTTTGTTCGACTACGATGGTCCGATCGCTGAAAACAACTCGCTGTTTGTCTCGGTCAGCCGTCCGGGGGATGGGCGTGCTCCTGATGGACATGCCACGCTGATTGCTTCGACCTTTACTGATCCGGCAATTTGGTGGAGTGGGGAACAGGAAACCGGGGACAGAGAGTGGGAAAAATCACCCCTGTATGCGGGGCTGAAGCAGCGTTACACACAGGAGGCGATCGAACGGTTATCGTGCTATTTCACCCTGACGCCAGAGACGATCGTGCATGTGGAGGCGGCCACTCCGCGCACATTTGCCCGTTATACGGCTCGCGATCGGGGGATTGTGGGTGGCATTGGACAACGGTTAATCACCTTTGGCCCGTTTGGGTTTGCTAACCGTACCCCCATTCAGAACTTGTGGTTGGTGGGTGACTCAACTCATCCTGGTGAAGGCACAGCAGGCGTAAGCTATTCCGCCTTGACCGTGGCCCGACAGATAGAAGCTAGCTCTAGATAAAAAACTCCACCTGGGGCTGGGGTGGAATCAGTTGCCGCTGTTCCAGTTCTGCTAGCAGCTTGCAAATGCTTTGCGTTGGTGTTTCCTCGGCGGTATGACAAACTAGATCGGGGTGAAGCGGCGCTTCATAGGGATCATCGATTCCTGTAAATGCTAGCAACTCTCCGGCTCTGGCCATGGCATATAGCCCTTTTAAATCTCTGGCTTCGCAAACTTCCAGCGGTGCATCTAAGTAGACCTCAATAAAATCAGTGCTGCTCTGCTGGCGAATGGCGTCTCGGGCTTCGCGATAGGGGGCAATTGCCGCAACGATTGCAATCACACCGTTACGACTTAGCAGATTGGCGACAAAGGCAATACGGCGCATGTTCGTGATTCGATCGTCGCGGTTATAGCTCAGCCCCTTGGATAAGCTAGTGCGAATGGCGTCTCCATCTAGTACTTCTACCAAACAGTGCCGCGTCTTCAGTTCTTGCTCCAGCCCTTTGGCGATCGTCGTTTTACCAGATGCACATAGCCCAGTTAACCAAAGTATGCAGCCTTTTCTATCCATACCCTTGTGTCCTTAATCGACTCAGTCATGCACTCGTCTTGTTATCTTAGCTGTCCATCCTAGATTGTTTGTAAAATGGACAGTTACTTTGCCCAAACTTCATTCTCTATTTTCTAGATCAACCCCAGCGCCAACACAAATTCTAGAAGATCACACATCTAGAGAATGACATATGAAGTAGGCTACCTTCACGTACACAGTTTGAAGTGCGGCATGGGTTTCTGGAGATGAAGAAAATGATTACCATTCGTCAAGCAACGGTGTCCGATCTAGCAGACATTCTTGCTTTGTATCGGCAACCCGCTCTCGATGACAACGCAACCCTTTCAATGCCCCAGGCAGAAGAGCAATTCGCACGTATTCAAACCTACCCGAATTACCATCTCTATGTTGCTGAGTTCAATGGTGCAGTTGTAGGCACCTTTGCCTTACTAATTATGGATAATTTATTACACCTAGGGCGTCCATCTGGCATTATCGAAGCTGTGGCCGTTGCGTTGTCACACCAGGGTCAGGGAATTGGTAAAGCGATGATGCAAGTTGCGATGGAACAATGCCGACAGGCTAACTGTTACAAACTAACTTTATCAAGTAACCTCAAACGTTCCAGTGCCCATGCTTTCTATGAATCTCTAGGCTTTGTTAAACATGGGTTCAGTTTTGTTGTTGATCTCACACCCTAAACATCTCACGGCAAAAACTCCTCACTTCAACACTTCGGACAGTTTTTGTGGAAAGGCTGGGAATCCTTGCCACGCCGCAAATTTCGTCCTTCTCCCTCAATCCCTCCCTCGACGGGGGAGAGGCACGTCAATCCGGCTTCCCTTTGGTCTTTTTGGGGAGCAGAGGTTAGGGGATGAGGGTGGTTTGGCACAAAAGTGTCCGGACTATTATCACTGAATACCTGTTCCGTGGGTTCCCTCATTTTCCTGTTCTAAGCCCTCCACAACCATTACGGCTTCGATCGCCTGGATTTGCTCTTGCAATACGCTCATCTGCTGCTGAAGTTGACGCAGGGATTGGTGCATCTCTGGCAGGCGATTATACACTGCCGAGGCTTTGAGGAAGGTTTTGTATGGACTCGCCGGGTTCCCCATCATCACGCTGCCTGGTTCGATCGTACCGTGTAACCCAGCTTTGGCTCCTGCTTGCACCCGATCGCCAATTCGGGTTTGGTTAGCCACACCCACTTGTCCTCCCAAAATGACCCAGTTACCAACCTGTACCCCACCCGCTAACCCCACTTGGGCTGCCATAATGCAGTTTTCCCCCGTTTGTCCGTTATGCCCCACATGCACCAAATTATCTAGCTTGGAATTATGGCCAATCCGGGTTTCCCCCACT
Source organism: Thermocoleostomius sinensis A174 (assembly GCF_026802175.1). Lineage (NCBI taxonomy): Bacteria > Bacillati > Cyanobacteriota > Cyanophyceae > Oculatellales > Oculatellaceae > Thermocoleostomius > Thermocoleostomius sinensis. The sequence goes on from NZ_CP113797.1 coordinate 3,438,336, forward strand.
GCTGGGCGATCGATTGTAGTATTACAGCCCACTTCTACCCGGTCTTCTAGAACCGTGACGCCCGACTGCTCCATCTTCACCCAGCCGTCTGCGGATGGCACGAAGCCAAATCCTTCCGCACCAATCACGGCTCCGCTGTGGATCACACAGTCGGCTCCAATCTGAGTACGTTCATGAATGGTGCAGTTGGCATGAAGAATGGTTCGATCGCCAATTTGTACCTGTGGATAAATCACCACTTGCGGATGTATACAAACCCCGTCTCCGATGGTGACATCCGCTTGAATCACCGTATAGGCTCCGATGCTGACGTTTTGACCGAGGCGGACAGATGGGTCAATGATAGCTGTGGGATGAATGCCGATCGCCGGACGGTAGGGCTGATAGAACAACGGTACGGCTTTGGCAAACAACAACTTTGGATCGGGAGTGCTCATCCAAGCGATTTGTCGTTCGGTGGCTTTAGCTTGCAGCGTTTCATCCAAAGGCAAAATCAGGGCACTGGCTCCGGTGGTCTCGATGGTCGAGGCAAATTTGCCCCCATCAATGTAGGCCAGACTTCCCGATCGGGCTTGTTGAACCTGAGCAATTCCCGTAATTTCGGGATTGCACCCTGGTTTTACCCCCAAGCTGTGATGATGATCGATGCCCAACTGTTGAAGTAATTCACTGAATTTCATTTTCTCCTCACCCCTCTCACCCAGAACGCGCCAACCTGCGATCGCCCTCAGTGCACCACTTGCCAAAACGCTAGCATACTTTGTTGAGATTATTTAGAGTGTTGGGTGGTGATAAGCAAGCAAGTTTAAGGCGATGAAACTCCTGATTCTCTTGGCACTGCTCTGGGTTGTGTGGCTCTTGATGCCCCGCCGCTGGGGACGGTTTTGGCAACTGCCGCTGGTGGGCTTGGCGGGTGCTGCAATTCTGCTCACCTTTACCAAGGTAGATCTTGGGCTATGGGGACTAACGGCTTTCGTGCCGCCCGATTCGGGTGAACCGGCTGAAGCGATCGTGGTGTTGGGGCGAGGCGAAGCGTTTCGTGATTCGCGCGTGGCTGCGGTGAAAACCCTCTGGCAGTCCGATCGTGCTCCGCGCATTTTTGCCAGCGGTATGTCTGATGCTCAATCAATGATTCAAGCACTAGAAGCGGATGGAATTCCTTCAGAGAGCTTATTTGGGGAAGAATGTTCCCAATCAACCGAAGAGAACGCCGTCTTCACTCATGCCATTCTGCGTCCGCAAGGAATTCGATCGGTTATCCTTGTCACCGATCCGCCCCATCTGTTGCGATCGTTTTTGTTATTTCGTAGTTTTCGGTTTCATGTCATTCCCCATGCCAGCCCCATGCCTATTTTCTCATCTCCCCAAATTCAAGATCGGTTGGAACTGAGAGAATATCTAGGTTTGCTTAAGTATGCGGTAACAGGACAATTTTTTCCGCGTTCAACGGCGAGCCTGCGCCAACCGTCACCAGATGTGGTTCAAAAGCTCCAAAATTGGCAGTGCCTTAGAATGGCGAATTAAATAAAACTGGAGATCAGGTAATTTGCAATACTCAAATCTCGATCGAGACTTCATTGAAGCAATCTTAGCGATCAATCTAGTCTGGTTTGCAAATCGATGCTGTTGCTTGGGAGGATTGAGCAAAACTGAGTGTATGGGGGGGAATAGTCAAAGCTTTGGCATAGGAAGCTTTGAGATACAAAAAATAGGGTTCTTCTTCGGCAACGTGTGCCTTGAAAAAGGCCACGCTGAAGGCATTCTGATAGTTTTGAATAATGGTTCTCAACTGTTGCCAGTCTCGCTCTTGATTGGTCAGGCTGTTGATTAGATCGAGCGTTACCCGAGCGTGAGGTAATCCTTGCGCCACCACCAGATATTGATTAGGAGCCGACAACCAGCAAAAGGTTGGGAGTTGTTCAATAACTAATGGCGTGAGAAAATCTTCATTCGTTGCTTCCCACAAGACTGGAATTGTCACCTGACGGATTTGTGTTTCTCCAAATAAACTACGACCAAATGGTAAGAATAAATACGCTGCGCTAATCCGATCGTCTTTTAAGATTGGCGTCGATCGTGGTAATTCTAAAGCGCGACATTGGTACAGTAGTGAGATATTTGTAATCGCAATTTCAGTGTTGCAATCGTGCTGAAGCTGTTCAAAATCAAAGGTCGCTCCTGCCAAACTGAGGGCTGTTGTACCACCAAACGAATATCCAAATATCCCCACCTGATGGAGATTAAGCTGCTGCTGCCACTCGGTTCGATTGAGATGTTCTAACTGATCGAGCAAAAAGGAAATATCCAACGGTCGATCGATAAACTCCTCGGCCGCAAAATTCTCGCGATATAGCCCTCGATAAAAATCCTGTAGGCGTTGTCGATCGCTGCCAGGATGATCGGGAATAATCACCGCAAACCCATAGGAAGCAAGATGTTGGGCCAATTCCATAAATCGATCGCGCCGTGCTCCTAACCCATTGGACACCAGAATGGTAGGAATGCGAACTCGATCGGGCAGTTTCGGGAAATACACATCTGTCGTCAACGATCGATTGCGGCTGGCATCATAGAAAGTGAGCGTTTGCATTGAAACAGAGAAGTTGCCTGGTTGTCGTAAATCTGGACGAGCCGCATAATCGATCGATACTTCAGACGCCGCGAGGATATCGCTTTGTTGTTGCAACAGCGCTACTGATTGCTCGGTTTGTTGCAGTAGCGAGGCGATGTATTGTTGAAACTGCAAAACGTTGCCCAAATTGATCTGAATATCGGTTGGAAATAGCCGCATCCAATGGAGGATAGATAATCCCACTGGATTGGCGGCGGCCAAAATCGAAGCCGATCGAATGCCATAGAAGCCGTTTTGACGGGCAGGTGTTCTCACCAGTTCTCCGGCCTCTTGCAACAACTGTTCACCCGCTGAGGTATAGCTGAATTGAGCCACCGTAACGGGATCAAGCGGATAGCTAGTCTGCAATGCTGCACGAACCTGATTCTGTTGAGCAGTGCTTAACCGCCTGAGAATAAAATCAAGCGAGCCGTCTGCTTCACCTGTTTGGGCAAAACGTTCTAGATCTTCCACCGCGATCGAAAAGCCCAAGGGTCCATAGTTGAAATAAATTCGTTCTGCCGCTTGAACTGGGTGCATCGGTAAGAAAGCCGCAAGCAGGCTGATGCTAATCAATGGCAACCGCCAGTGGTTCCGATGAGTAGAGTGAGTCACCATTCGTCTATAACGTTTCAACTGATAGCCATTGCTAGGATCGCACAAATGAGCGCAAAATGCGTCTGAACCGGCCTTTTGATAGCGCCAGATATCGATACAAATGTGTTAGCGGGTTCAAGTAGTAGTGAATCAACGAGTGTATATCGCTGGGGCGATTATCGTCCGATTGCCATTCATCTAGCACTTCCAATTCTTGATTCAGAAACTTTTTCCGGCACAGATGTCGTTGAATTTTGCCGCTAGGTGTTTTCGGTAAGCTACCGGGCTTTAATAATGCAATCGCATATACATCTAAAAAATGTTCCTGAAACAATGCCCATCGAATTGATTCCACCACATCACCGATTGGTAATCGATCGCGGTACTGGCGTTCTATTTCTTGCACAACCACTAACCGATCATCCCCGTTGACAGAAATTGCAAACGCCGCTGCCCCGTGTTCGTGAAAACCTGGATGACAGGCTGTTACCGTGCGTTCGATTGCTTCAGGGTAATGATTAAAGCCCCAAAACACCAGCACATCCTTGAGCCGCCCTGTGATAAACAAGTGTCCGTCTTGCCAAAATCCTAGATCGCCTGTGCGCAAAAACGGCCCGTCCCCGGTGTCGGTTAAATAAGCGTGAAAGGTGCAATTGGTAGCTTCGGGTTGTTGCCAATAGCCCCGGCCCAAGCCACTGCCAGTCACCCAAATTTCGCCTACGGTTTGAGGCGGACAGACCGTACACGACTGGGGATCGGCGATTACAATCTGGTGATCCAGCCACGCCCGACCACATCCCACCATTGTCCGAACTCCACGATCGTTGGGTTGAGCCAGCACGACCCGATTTTCTTCCAATGCCGTCTCTTGAACATGAGCCACGGCCAGCGGTTTGCCCTTATCTCCGCCTGTGACAAATAGTGTCGCCTCGGCCATGCCATAGCACGGGTAAAAAGCTGAACGCTGGAACCCGCACGGTGCAAACTTGTGCACAAACCGCTCGATCGTCTCTAGACGCACAGGTTCGGCTCCTGAAAACGCCAAGTTCCAGCAGCTTAGATCCAAGGTTTGTTGTTGAGCCTGTGTCACCTGACGGCACAGCAAATCATAGGCAAAGTTGGGTGCACCGCTGGTTGTAGCCTGATAGCGGGAAATTGCTTGTAACCAACGCACGGGCTTCTGAATAAAGGCGATCGGCGACATCAGCACACAAGACGTACCCAAGTAAATTGCCTGCAACGCATTGCCGATCAAACCCATGTCGTGAAACAGTGGTAACCATCCTACACCAATCGAGTCGGATGTATGCCCAAACGCCTGCTGCAACATTTGCTGATTGTGCAGAATGCTAGTGTGGGGAATCAGGACTCCCTTTGGGGCACCCGTGGAACCTGACGTATATTGCAGAAATGCCAGCGTCTCGCCTTCGATCGAGGGTTTGACCCAGCGATCAGCTTGGGTTAACAAAATTGCTTCCGTAGTGCACCAATTCAGTGGGGTTGTCGTTGCCGAGGAACTCAGTTGCGCCGTCAGTTTTGCCGCTAGACCCCTTGTCGTTAGCCCGATCGCCGCTTGCGAATCTACCAACCGTGCTTGCAGATCACTCCAACCGAATCGATTGCGGGGCGGATGACAGGGAACCGCCACCACCCCTGCATACAGGCAACCCAAAAACGCTGCAATGAAATCCAATCCCGCTTCGTAGGGATAGACCAGCAGCGCCCGATCGCCAGGTTTTACCTGGGTTTGTAGGTATGCAGCAATCGCCTGTGCCTGCTGATTCAATTGGTGATAGGTCACTCGACCCGCTTCTGCCTCTCCATCTTTGAGAAAAATGAAGGCCGTGCGATTGGGTTGGTGCTGCGATTGGTGGCGCAACAATTCAACAAAATTAGCTGGTTGCATGGAGTCTTCCTGGGGGTACAACCGACGGTTTTGTTTGATCAACTTGCCCTAGAGATATCCAACTTAGGACGGGCAAAACGCCCATCCTAGCTAATATTGTTGGATTAGGAAACGTAGCGTTTATAAATTCGCATAATTTCACCCGGCGCTCTCACCGTGGCTTGCTGAATCTGGGCATAGGGCAAGGCCCGCGACCAGTGCTCCACTCGGCAAAACCCACAGTGATGCAGATGGGCGATCGTGTGCTCCACCTCTTCGGGTGGTCCAATCAGCAGCATTTTCACCGATCGCCGAGACGACGCCACGGGGCGATTGTCCCCTGTGGACACACTCATGAACTCATCAGTCATGCTTAAACTCCTTTAGGTCTAGGGTAAGAAACCCTAGAGACTCGCTCTCAGCAGACTCAGACAGCACCAGGCCGCACAAGCTGAAAGCAGGGGCGCTATAATGCACCCTAGCCTTTAGACTAGTGGACATAGTCTGAGGTTAGCTAGCTCAGGTGTTCAGCTTGCCCGGCAGACACCTAGCTAGCGCTAGAGAAGGGGGTCTCTAGGTAGCCAGGTTACTCTTCCTCTAACAGATGAATAACCATAGTCACCCACCCTAGCAGAAGCTGATTACAGAATCAAGTCATATTTGTTACCGTCTTGTCTGCATAGAATAAACCAGCCCCCCAACGCTTAAGGTGGCAACCTTGCTGGTCTGTGGTAATTCATCGCAAGATTTTGACAATACCACAAGAATTAGATAGCTGAAGCCCGTTCGATTATTTAGGCTTAAATGGTCATTAATATAATACCGGTGAACGCTATGGCTCATTTACTGCACATTGATGCTAGCCCACGTGATAAACGATCGCGATCGCGAAGCTTCACTCAAGAATTCGTTGAAATGTGGAAAAAAGTTCATCCTAGAGATATCATCACCTATTGCGATCTTGGTCATCATCCTGTACCTCATATCAATGAAGCCTGGATTGCAGCGGCGTATACACCTCCTGAACAGCGCACTCCAGAACTGTGGGATGCAATTCGTGTCAGTGATCAGTTGGTAGACGAATTTTTAGCTGCCGATGTTTATGTGCTTGGTGTTCCTATGTATAATTTCAGCATTCCGAGTATGCTCAAAGCCTATATTGATCAAATTGTGCGAATTGGTCGCACCTTTGAGTTTATGCCAGAGAATCTTGAAAATCCCTATAAACCCCTGGTTTTAGGAAAGCGAATGGTTATCATTACGGCACGCGGTTCGTCAGGTTATGGACTAGGAGAACGTTACGAGAGGTTGAACTATCAAGATCCATATTTGAGAACTATTTTTAGATTCATTGGCGTCACAGATATCACCGTTATTTCCGTTGAAAATGACGAATTGGGAGGTGCAGCGTTGGAACAGTCGATCGCCTCTGTGCGGGCCCAAATTGCTCAACTTGCAATCCGGTAACGAACGATGGTCATTCATTTCTTAGCCGCGATCGGCTGTGGGGTGATAGCAGGCGTTTTCTTCGCTTTCTCGACGTTTGTGATGAGTGCTCTAGCTCAACTTCAACCTAGGGAAGGCATCGCCGCGATGCAATGGATTAACCTCACTGCCATCAACCCGCTGTTCATGGGTGCTTTGTTTGGCACAGGAATAGCTTGTTTATTCCTGGTGGGTTCATTACTGCATAAGTGGCAACAACCCGGAATGATCTATCTGCTGCTTGGCAGCTTGCTGTATCTAATTGGCGCAGTTGGAGTCACGATCGTCTTCAATGTACCGCTGAATGATGCCCTCGCCACAGTCAAACCCGACAGCCCTGAAGGCGCAAATCTATGGAGCACCTATCTAACAAACTGGACACGCTGGAACCATATCCGCACGGTGACCTCCTTGGCGGCCGCTATCTTGCTGTCCATTGCTCTTGGCGCTCGATCGACACCGTAGCCATGTCTCGATCCCCAATCTCCAACCCCTAATCTCTAATTTCCGATCTCCTCTTGACATTCTCAACTAGTACATTTAACCTAATAGTTAATTAACTGCGCAGTTAAATAGAAGTTCCTCCATAGATGTCCACTGATTCGCTGAGCGTCACGTTTGCTGCCCTGGCCGATCCCACCCGACGAGCAATTTTAGCCTACCTCGCCAAAGGCGAAGCCTCGGTGTCGGAACTTGCTCAACCGTTTAAGATGAGTTTGCCTGCTGTGTCCAAACATCTCAAGGTGCTAGAGCGGGCCGGCCTAATTACGCGCAGTCGGGCAGCACAGTGGCGTCCTTGTCGATTGGAAGCGGAACCGCTGAAAGATGCCGCAGACTGGATTGATCTCTATCGCCAGTTTTGGGAACAGAGTTTTGATTGCTTAGATGAATATCTTCAGGAATTGCAAGCAGGAGAACATCAAACCGATCGCGAACCGTGAGTGGCGATTGTCCTACTTCTAGGAGAAATAACATGTTAAAACACAAGCTCTCCGTTAATACGCGAGGCGATTGCGATATTGTGATCACTCGTGTCTTTAATGCTCCGCGTTCACTAGTTTTTGCAGCATGGACTCAGCCAGAACACGTAAAGCGCTGGTTTAGAGGATGCCGTCAACTGGAGTTAATTATTTGCGACATCAATTTGTACGTTGGCGGAACGTGGCGCTATGTCTTGCACGATCTCAACACAGGTACCGATTTTGCGCTAAATGGAGAATACCGCGAGATTGTACCACCTGAACGTTTGGTTGCCACCGAACGATATGAACTGATTCCTAACAGCGATCGGTTGAACACGCTGACACTGACCGAACATGACGGCAAAACAACACTTTGTATCCACGTTCAACATGTGTCTAAAGAACAACGAGATGGGCATTTGCGATCAGGTTTAGAAATAGGCCTATACGGAACATTAAACCGTTTGGAAGAATGCCTTCAGACAATGATGTGAATATCTAGAAATATTTGTGCTCGATCGAGAATAAGATCATTAAATCTGTATTCTGAATATAGAAGGATATTGGTTGTACGAGGCTTTTATTCCATATCTCCTATGCCGTCGGAACGTGAATTAACAATCATTCGCGTGGTTAATGCTCCACGCAAACTGATGTTCAAGGTTTGGACTGAGCCAGAGCACTTTGATGACGTTCCATCAAGTTGCTTTCGAGTCGATGGAATTGCGGAATTTGCACCAATCAGGCTGGTCTGAATGTTTCGATCGACTAGTCGCGTATCTGGTGAATGTCATGACAGGAGAAAATCAATGAAAAAGACCTATAGAGGAAGCTGTCATTGTGGTGCAGTGCGCTACGAAGTAGACCTCGATTTGAGTCAAGGTACACTTAAATGTAACTGTTCGATTTGCACTAAGACACGGGCTTGGCTGACTACGGTTCAGGAAGATGCCTTTCGATTATTGTCTGGCTATGCAGATTTGACTGAGTATCAGTTCAATACTAAAACTATTCATCATCTATTCTGCAAGCATTGCGGAGTACGCTCATTTGGCTGGGGTGAAGATTCGGAGTCAGGCAGGTTCTATGCAATTCACATTAGTTGTTTGGATGATGTACTGCTTGATGATTTGATCAATGCACCAATCGGATATGTTGATGGTCGCCAAGATAACTGGAAAATATCACCGATCGCGATTCAACATCTTTAACCACTAATAACTCCACTTTGTAGATTTTCTCAACACAAAGCTTGCTAATTTGCTAGTAAAACAGTACAATTGAACTACTCAAAACAAGTGCATCTTTGTACGAAGTTTATTCAAGATTAGATTTCCATAACCATCGGTTCTCTATCTATCTCGCTTAACTCATCGAGTTCTGAATTCGTTTTTTGTTTATTCACATCTTCATGTGAAGGAGTTTGCTATGCAGTTAACCCCTTATCTAATGTTCAGTGGTCAGTGCGAAGAGGCATTCAAGTTTTATGAGCAGTGCTTGAATGGCAAAATTACAGCAAGGATGACCTATGCAGAGTCCCCTGAATCATCTATGCTTGATCAGATGCCGATGGAATGGCGCGATAAGATTATGCATATCGGACTCACGGTTGGCAATCAGGAATTGATGGGATCTGATGGCCCACCCGGCTGTGATGAAACCCCCAAAAGCTTCTCCGTATGTCTGAGCTTGAACGATCCAGCAGAATCAGAGCGTATCTTTCACACTTTGGCAGAAAACGGCACTGTGCAAATGCCTTTTCAACAGACTTTTTGGGCGTATCGATTTGGCATGGTGATTGATCAATTTAGTGTTCCGTGGATGATCAATTGTGATCAAGTCGTTTGAGTACAATTTTTGCTGAGAAATGGGTATGGGTTAGCCATGAAAGAGAGCTACAACTATCCGGTCATTTCAACCATTTAATGCTTGTAATAGAACTTGGAGGTAAATCATGGAAATGAACCAAGTGCCACAGGAAGCTATGCTCAATCCTGAACCTCAATCGGAACATCGTTGGCTACAAAAATTAGTGGGCGAATGGACATACGAGTCTGAGGCACTGATGGACCCCAATCAACCGCCGGAGCGATCAACCGGAACAGAGATTGTGCGATCGCTGGGTGAAGTTTGGATTTTGGCGGAAGGACAGGGCGAAATTCCGGGTTGTGGTAGTGCCACTACACTGATGACGATCGGCTATGACCTGCAGAAGCAGCGATATGTGGGAACCTGGATTGGTTCAATGATGACTCACTTATGGATCTATGATGGTGAATTGAATGCTGCCGAAAACGTGCTAACGCTCAACAACAAGGGACCGTCTATGAGCGGTGATGAAAAGCTGGCAACGTACAAAGATGTGATTGAGTTGAAGGATGACAATCATCGGGTCATGACATCGCATAGGTTAGATGAGAATGGACAATGGCATCAATTTATGACGGTAACCTATCAGCGCAAGCTGTAAATAGGAATCTGATCTAGTCATCGCCATTCAATTACCCTCACCCTCAAGCTCTCTCCCAAAATGGGAGAGAGACTTCTGCTCTGGTTCCCCTTTTCTGGTTGATAGGAGCAGAGGTTAGGGATGAGGGCGGTTGCTGATGCACGATCAACGGTTGCTAGGCTAATGGTTTACTCTAATGGGAACCAGATCACTAGCTAGATGAACAACCGCTCAACGAACATAGTTAAGTAATCAAGTTGAGAATTCGATTAGGAACATAGACGACACGGCGAATCTCCTGATTCTTGAGAAACCGTTGAATGGATTTTGTTTGATTTGCAATCTCAATCGCTTCTGCTTCAGAGGCGTCGGGCGCAAGCGTAATGGTGGTGCGAGTACGTCCATTGATTTGTACCGCGATCGTCACTTGCTCTGTGGTCAAGAATGTTGAATCAGCCTGCGGAAACCTTTGTCGATGAATTGACTCTGTTTCTCCTAACTGATGCCATAATTCTTCAGTGATATGGGGCGCAAACGGAGCCAACATCAGCAAATACGCTTTCACTTCTACCTCGGAAAGAAGGGGTTGATTCTGAAGCACATTGAGATACTCCATCAACGCTGCAATTGCCGTATTGTATTTGAGTGCTGCAATCGCTTGGGAAACTCGATCGATGATTGGGTGCAGTTGCCGTTGGGATACTTCATTGGGTGAACGAGAAAGGCTATTTTTATGAGTTATGACAAGTTGCCAAACTCGCTGCAAAAATCGTCGCACCCCAACAATGCCACGATCGGAAAAGACGCCGCCCTGATCAAAGGGGCCCAAAAACATCAAGTAGGTACGCAAGGTATCTGCCCCATAATCTTCGATATAGCGATCGGGATTTACTACATTCCCCTTAGATTTGCTCATTTTGATTCCATCTTTGGTGAGCAAGCCATGGGCATAGAAACGCTGAAACGGCTCTTCAAAAGAAATGTAACCCAAATCATGCAATACCATAGTGATAAACCGACTGTACAAAAGATGAAGTACAGAATGCTCAGCACCACCAATGTACATAGCGACAGGCAGCCATTTTGCTGTAATTTGTGAATCGAACGGAACATCGTGTCGATTGCTTGACGGATAACGAAGAAAATACCAAGCAGAATCCAAGAAGTTATCAAATACATCCGTTTCTCGCCGTGCCGAATTACCACACTGAGGACATGTAGTATGCACAAATTCTGAAATATCTGCCAATGGAGAATTTCCGGTTCCCTGGGGCAACCAATTGTCTGTTGCTGGTAAGAGCACTGGTAACTGATCGTCAGGAACGGGCACGATGCCACAGGCGTTACAGTAAACGATCGGAATTGGTGGACCCCAATAGCGTTGCCGTGAGATTAACCAGTCCCGTAAATGGTAATGTACCCCATCCTCCGTTTCAGAGCGACCGATCCAGTTGCGCTGGGCTACTTTTACCCTCTCTGACCAATCTAATCGATCGAGGTTTTCTAATAACCGTTGGGCATAATCAGTGATTTTGAAAAACCATTGCTGCAACTCGCGTTGTATCACTACGGTGTTGCAGCGTTCACATTCCCCCTGAATAACCTGCTCATCGGCAAGGACAGTTTTGCAGGACGGACACCAGTTCACTGGTGCTGTTTTGCGAATCGCCAATCCAGCTTTAAACAACTGCAAGAAAATCCACTGTGTCCACTTGTAGTAAGCAGGATCAGTCGTTTGTACTTCATAACTCCAGCAAAAACGGTTTCCGATGCGTTTTAACTGTGTTTCACGAAACCGTTCTACATTGCGTATTGTTAATTGGTTGGGATGAATTCCTTGTTTAATGGCAAAATTTTCGCTGTGAATCCCGAAAGCATCAAACCCCATTGGTTCAAATACAGAGTGCCCCTGCATGGACATGAAACGTCCGTAGATGTCGGCTCCAGTGAACGCATAGACGTTACCAACATGCAGTCCTTCAGCCGAAGGATAGGGAAACATCATTAAGTTGTAGAAAGGGTTTTGAGCCGTGGCTACATCTACGTCATAGACTTGATTCTGCTGCCACACTCTTTGCCAGCGGGCTTCTACAGAGCCATGATCGTAATTTGGCGGTGGTACAAAATGGTGTGAAATCTTGGCAGTAGCCGGATCACCATGATCCGGCTTTACAGGTCCCAGTGATTCATCTGAGTCTCCTTAAAATGTAGTATCAGTGTAGCACGAGAGGAGGCAACGTCAACCTTCCCCGATCGAATGACCCCGATTGACTTAAGAGCCGACTAGAGCAGACTCAATCAATTAACTGAGTAATTTGGCTGGGTACATTAAGAATGCTGCTGTATAAACGGCACAATCGCCTCAACAAAAGCGGCGGTTGATTCGTAGGGCAATACGTTACGTCCAGGAACAAATTTCCCCTCCGCTTGCGGCAGGTGCTTCAGATAGTCTGCCATGCGTTGATCGGGGGGTTCTGTTTTAGCCGATCGACTGATGTTGGAAGCGGTATTGCCAATCAACACTAAGGTCGGAGTCGTGAGGGACTCGATCGCCGTTTGCCAATCTCGTCGCCAAAAGCCAGCTAAAAAGGAAAACACCGCATAACGGCTGTCAAGATGGCGCGAGCCAGCCTCCAAGGCACTCAGCCATTCTGCATCTACCGCGTCGGGATCGGCAAAAAGTTGACGCACCGAGAAAGAGCGAATGAACTGCTGGCGACGGGCATAGCGATAAAACGCTTTTCCTAAGGGAGAAGCAAACAGGCTCCAACTCACCTGATCCTGCCAGTCTGCGGTTGGTTCACTCATAATCTTCCAGGCTGGCGGTCCAGCCAAGATCAAGCCTTGGATGAACACAGGTGCCTTTTGCCACAATGAGATAGCGATCGGAAAGGATGCACCCTGCACAATTAGAATGACGGGTCGTTGAATCACCGTTTGCAGCAAGACCAGGAGTTGATCAGCCCAGTCCTCTGGGCTGTAGGGACGTTGCGGCATGTCACTCTCGCCACAACCTGCCAGATCAGGATTGTAAATTTGATTTGGTTGTCTGGATTGCAACCAAGCACGGCAAAACCGATCCCAAAATCGGCGCGAAAGCCCCACTCCGATCGGCTGAATTAACAACAAGGGAGGTTTGTTGGCATCGGCACAGTCGTTGGACTGCACTTCATAGGCACAGTGCAGATGGTTCCAGGTGTAGAATTGAGTCTCGGACTTTGCAGGGGATTGGCTTTGCATCGGTGATACCAGTGGGCGTTAGGCTTCCATAGCAAACGATCAACTGTGGCTGGTCAACCGTGGATATTACTGTGGATATGATTTACTGGACAACATTCTATAGCTCATTCTAGTGTTCTCACTCTAGCGCTGATTCACCCTGTATTTATGCAGGCGTTGCTGACTGCACCTGTGAATAATCTAGATATGCTTGCTGTGTGTTGACAGCTTAGGGGCAGGAACAGGGAGGAGCGATCGCTGGGTAAAATAATGCTTCGCTTTCATCAAGTAGTTCATGCCAAAGCCCATCACTAAGTTACTGGTGCCTGTCTTCATCAATTAAAAAATTGTAAAAAAATTGGTACCAATGAAGTATAAAATTGGTGCTTTAGATGACAAACTCTGTGGCAAGGAAAAATAAACTTTGCCCTGAAGAGCTTTAATAGCAACACTTTCACACCTCTGGCTTGATCTGTTTTCGTTGCGAAAAACCCGATTGAAATAGTCACATTGTGATCACTTTGCGCTGCAAATATTTTGCCGGGATAATTCCATGCATTCTTATCCTTGCTTGATCCGGGTAAATAATCTCAGAGGAGAACTTAACGTGAATAGTAAACGGAGCCTACGTCAGAAATATTCTCGCCTTGTTCGAGGAGAAGGCAATTGGGAGCATACCTCTTCGGCACGATCGTTTGACAATGATGGTGAACCAATCTGCAATCGTTCTAATAATCGTCCCTTCTCATCGATCCTCAGTACCCGCTTGCAACGACGTCAAGTTCTACGTGGAACGCTGGCCGCTGCTGTGACATCAATGTTTGCTGGGCCTGTGCTAGATGGGCTAAAAGCTCGTCCTGCTCAGGCTAGTAGCCCGCTGCTAGGCTTTCGTGCCATTCCAGTCAGTGAGGCAGATGTGATCACTGTCCCAGAAGGCTACACGGCGCGTGTTCTGATTCCCTATGGTGAACCCATCACTGGTGATTTTCCCCGCTACAGCCTCAACAATACGGGGGAAGAACAGGGCATGCAGATTGGTCATCACCATGACGGAATGCATTTCTTCCCGATCGAAGGTGCTTCACCTTATGAAGGTAGTTCAACCGATGGGCTGCTAGTGGTCAACCATGAGTACATCGAGCCACGCTATACCCATGCGGCGGCGGTGGGGCAGCCCCTCAGTCCTGATGATTTTCCCAGGAAAGCCGATGGCACTCGTGAAGCCGATCAGGTGCTAAAGGAAATGAACGCGCATGGGGTCAGCGTTGTTCGGATTGCGCGCCAGAATGATGGCAGTTGGAGCGTTGTGCCCGATGAGCGCAACCGTCGCATTACTGCCTTGACTCCGATGGAAATTCAAGGCCCAGTGCGAGGATCTGAGTTGGTTAAAACAAAGTACAGTCCAGATGGAACGAGAACTCGCGGTACGATCAACAACTGCGCCCACGGGGTGACGCCCTGGAATACCTATCTCACCTGCGAGGAAAACTGGGCAAGATATTTCCTCAACAGTGATGAAGTAGTGCCTCGTGAGCTAGAGCGGTATGGCACCTCGACAGATGGCACGTCCCGCTATGGCTGGGAATTGGCAGATAGTGGTGCAGATGAATATGCTCGCTTTACCGCCTCTGCACTGGCTGGCAGTGCTACAGAAGACTATCGCAATGAGCCAAATAATTTTGGGTGGGTGGTTGAAATTGATCCGTTTGATCCTACCAGTACGCCCCAAAAGCGCACCGCCTTGGGACGATTTGCCCATGAAAATGTAATCTTTCAACCTCCTGTTGAAGGACAGCCGATCGTCTGCTATTCCGGCGATGATGCGCGATCAGAATACATTTACAAATATGTCTCGGCGCAACCCTACTTCCAGGCAACCGCTAGCGGCGCGCTACTGGATGACGGCACGTTGTATGTCGCTCGCTATCACGAAGACGGAACCGGAGAATGGCTGGCGCTGAAGTTTGGCGAAAATGGGTTAACGCCTGAAAACGGATTCCGCAATCAGGCTGATATTCTGGTGAATACTCGCACAGCCGCTGACTTTGTAGGAGCGACGCCGATGGATCGCCCAGAATGGGGAGCCGTTGATCCGCGTAATGGCATGGTGTACTTTACGTTGACCAATAATACCCGGCGCACTCCAGAGGAAGTTGATGCTGCCAATCCTCGGCCGGAGAACAATTGGGGGCACATCATTCGCTGGGACGAGGGAGCCGATTTGGCTGCGCCATCCTTCCGATGGGATTTGTTTGTGTTAGCTGGCCCAAAGGACGATAGCCGCAAGCTGTCCGGTCGTGCACTTAACGAAGACAACATTTTTGCTTGTCCCGATGGATTGGGGTTTGATGCGGATGGTCGCTTGTGGATTCAGACCGATATTGGTGAGTCGGTGATGAATCAGGGTGAGTTTGCTCAGTTTGGCAATAACCAGATGTTGGCAGCCGACCCAAATACGGGCGAGATTCGCCGCTTCTTGACAGGGCCGATCGGTCAAGAAATTACAGGCGTGACGTGGACACCGGATCAGCGCACGATGTTTATCAATGTGCAACATCCAGGTGCAACTACATCTGAAGAGGAATTTGCAGCGGGCAATGTTAACTCACGTTGGCCCGATCAAAACCCAGAGATCTATCCTCGATCGGCCACGGTGGTGATCACAAAAGACGACGGTGGCATCATCGGAACCTAATTCGTTGACGCTTGCGTTTACGCGATAGACTTTACGCGATGAACTAAGCCTGCCTATGTTTACTATTTGAGTGGTTGCTATTTGAGTGCACTCATGCCTATCAAGTAGTAAATATGGGCAGGTTTCTACAATTGCCCTTCAAGTGACTACGGTCAAATTCAGTTTGACGCAGTTGAACGTACCAGTCCAGGTACCGATCACAGCCCAACTGAGTAGAGTTGGTTCGGCTCCAAGACTAAATTAAACGCTGGGCTGCCGCTGCTCTAAAGTGTGTCGATCGTCAGTTCTATCCTAGATTTCTGTTTTCAGGCGAGTAATGCACTGAGCCTTCACCTCCCCAAAAATAGTCCCCAAACATAGTATTTATGTAATTTATTAGGACGTAGCTGTGCCACAAAATTTCCTAATTGGTTATCGCAATAATTCTCAATAAAGGTAGGGGTGTGGGTGACCATCCTTTGTTCGTCAGCTTGTTGCTATGCCAAAACGGGGCGAATGCGAGTCATCACAAGGTTATCTTTGGGCCGATGCCTCTGACAGGAATCATGAAATGAAACTCTTTGTTCACCAAAATGAGCGATCGACGTAACGAGCGACATCGGGCATAAGCAAGACTGAATCTGGCCACCACGTCATCCGATCTGAGTTTCTGTTACAAAACTTAAAATATACAAGCGCGAATTAATTTATATTTTGTTACATTTCTTGTAGAGCCACAGCTACTTGGCAAAACGCTTAGGTCAAAATTAGTAGGCATCCTGAGCAATTCTTAAAAAAATCTAAAATTTACAAATGGAAAAATCATCAACAAGAAATTCAAAGAAATATAACAAGCTGTGTATGCTTTTTGCGCTCAACCCATTGATTTCTAAAGGTTTCGTTGAATCTTCTATAGTCGTTGATACAACTAAACAACTCGTAACAAATAATGCTCCGACCACGTTGTATAAGAGTACCTGGAGGGTAAAAACAACAGACAAAAGTTATCCAAACGACTGGTATATCAAGACTTTTTGTTCTCTCATACAAATGTGAAATTTTCTCAGATTTCTCTAGATGTCAGTACTCCGCCTCAGGGGCACGCATCAGAGAGAGCGTCTTGAGCCAGGATGCGGATGTTTGTTGGTTGCTCCTTCAGGTTGCACCGAAGTATTTCTGAGCAGCTTGAATTTGGATCGTTAAAGTCTCAAGGTTTGAACCGAAACCGAACTTAACCAAAACAATTAGGAGATTGAGTCCATGCTAGACGCATTCGCTAAAGTTGTTTCTCAAGCCGATGCCAAGGGTGAATTTCTGAGCAATGCTCAACTGGATGCCCTCAGCAACATGGTGAAGGATGGCAGCAAGCGTTTGGATACGGTTAACCGCATCACCAGCAACGCTTCCACAATTGTTGCTAATGCCGCTCGTTCTTTGTTTGAGGAGCAGCCTCAGCTAATCTCTCCGGGTGGAAATGCTTACACCAACCGCCGTATGGCTGCTTGCTTGCGCGACATGGAAATCATCTTGCGCTATGTCACCTACGCTACTTTGGCAGGCGACCCCAGCGTTCTTGACGATCGTTGCTTGAATGGTCTGCGCGAAACCTACCAGGCTCTTGGTGTTCCCGGCGGCTCTGTGGCGGCTGGCGTTCAAAAGATGAAGGAAGCAGCGATTTCGATTGCCAATGATCCCAATGGTATTACCCAAGGCGATTGCAGCCAGTTGATGTCTGAAGTGGCTAGCTACTTCGATCGGGCTGCTTCTGCGGTTGGTTAATTTGTTTTCCACGTCTTTTGTTCTTTAGTAGTTGGTGATTGAGCCGCAGGTTATTATTCTGTAGCCGTTGGGTTCAATGACCTATAGCAAGTGACAAAGGGCAAACGAAGATTCCTTTTCAACGCAAACTTTTGAACGACAAAATTTAGGGAGATAACTCAACTATGAAGACCCCCATTACTGAAGCGATCGCTGCTGCTGATACCCAAGGTCGTTTTCTCAGCAACACCGAGTTGCAGGCTGTTAATGGTCGGTTTGAGCGTGCCGTTGCCAGCATGGAAGCTGCTCGCGCATTGACCAACAAGGCTCAGCAGTTGATTGATGGTGCGGCAAATGCTGTATATCAAAAGTTCCCCTACACCACTCAAATGCAGGGTGCTCAGTATGCAGCAGATTCTCGCGGTAAGTCCAAGTGTGCTCGTGACATCGGCTACTACCTCCGCATGGTAACTTACTGCTTGGTTGCCGGCGGAACTGGCCCGATGGATGAGTACTTGATTGCTGGTTTGGATGAGATCAATCGGACGTTTGATCTGTCTCCAAGCTGGTACGTGGAAGCTCTGAAGCACATCAAAGCAAACCACGGTTTGTCTGGTCAGGCTGCTAACGAAGCCAATACCTATATCGACTACGCGATCAACGCGCTTAGCTAATTGATCGTGCAGCCCGGAAAGGTATGCGGTTGCTGGAGGTTCTGGCAATGGTTTACTTTTCCGGGCATGTTTTATCCAAGTGCCCTTGGCGATCGGTGGATAGCAAAATTGCTCTCTGTCTGAGGTTCAGCGCTTGACACTGATTGCTGACTGCTGACCACTTCAAAATATTTTTAGTAGTCGATGGGGGAAATGCTATGGCTAGTCTAACTACGGCAAGCCGGTTAGGAATTGAGGCTTTCTCTGACTGCGAGCCGATCGAACTTCGCACAAATTTTACCGAAGAAGAACTTCAGGTTGTGATTCGGGCTGCCTATCGGCAGGTGCTAGGCAATGATCACCTGATGGCGTCTGAGCGCTTAGTAAGTGCCGAGTCCCTGCTCCGTCAGCAGGAGATTACCGTTCGAGATTTTGTTCGTGCCATTGCTCACTCCGAACTGTATCGAGAGAAGTTTTTCTACTCCAATCCCCAAGTTCGTTTTATTGAGCTAAATTACAAGCATCTATTGGGACGAGCGCCCTACGACGAAACTGAAATTAGCTTTCACGTCGATCTTTACAACACTCAAGGCTACGATGCCGACATTGACTCGTATCTAGACTCTCCAGAATATCGAGAGAGCTTTGGAGACTGGGTTGTGCCCTATTATCGCGGCTTTGAAAGTCAGCGTGGACAAAAAACTGTTGGCTTCAATCGCATATTCCGGCTCTACCGGGGCTATGCCAATAGCGATCGATCGCAGTTTGGCAAAAACCGGGCCCGCTTAACGCAGGAAGTGGCGCGCAATCTGCCGATGCCAATTCAGTTTCCAGCGAGTGGTGGTGGAATTGGTTCGTCTGCCATGAGTGCTAGCTTGGTAGGCGCCGTTGGAGGCGATCGGGACAAGCTTTACCGAATTTGTGTGGTGCAGCGAGGAACGCCTGGCTCCCCACAAGTACGGTTAAGCAACACCGAATACCTCGTGCCCTATGAGCAAATGTCTACAACGTTACAAAAAATTAATCGTATGGGCGGCAAAGTCGTGAGTATTACGGCAGCCTAAGCCCATTTGTTAGCTGTCGGCTATCGGCTTTTGGCTAACGAGATATTTTGGGTTTTAGATTTTAGATTCTAGATATGATTGCGTTGATTGTCGCGATCGAAACAAAGCTTTCCGTCGTGGCTCTGAGCGTGAGTAAATCCAGGATCTAGGATCACGAACTCTAAGATCACTTGGGGGCTAACTGCTGATAGCGGATGTCTAACTCCTATCTACTTACAATCTGGTTGACTACTCGTTGTTAGTTGGGAGAATTCACGTGCCTATCACAGCCGCCGCCTCTCGCTTAGGAACATCCGCCTTTAGCGATGCCGCACGAGTTGAGCTACGTCCAAACTATACCGAAGCAGACGTTGAAGCCGTTATTCGTGCGGTCTATCGTCAATTGTTGGGGAATGATTATTTGATGGCCTCCGAACGGTTGACCAACGCTGAATCGTTATTGCGCAACGGCAAGATTTCAGTGCGGGAATTTGTTCGATGCGTCGCTAAATCTGAGTTGTACAAGAAGAAGTTCCTGTACAACAATTTCCAAACTCGCGTCATTGAATTGAACCACAAGCATTTATTGGGGCGTGCCCCCTATGATGAGTCGGAAGTGATTCGTCATTTGGATATCTATGAAACTCAAGGCTTTGACGCTGATATCGATTCCTATATTGACTCTCAGGAATACCAGTCTGCCTTTGGCGAAAACGTCGTACCTTACTATCGGGACTTTCAATATCACACGGGGGCCAGAACGATCGGTTTCACTAATATGTTCCGGCTTTATCGCGGCTATGCGAACAGCGATCGGTCTCAAACCGAGGGAAACAGTTCGCGGTTGGCACGGAACTTAGCTCAAAACCGTTCCTCGTCAATTCTCAGCCCTTCTGGCAGTTCCGGTAGTTGGGCTCACTTCAGCGCTAGCAACGATGTGGCTCCGACGAAAGCGTTGGGTGGATCAGTCGCAGGCGAAAGCGATCGGGTGTACCGTATTGAAGTCGCAGGCATCAAGGCAGCAGGCTACCCTAACGTGCGGCGCAGCAGTGTCGCCTATTTGGTTCCCTACAACCAGTTGTCTTACAAGATGCAACAGATTCAGCGACAGGGCGGTCGAATTGTCAGTGTGTCGCCAGCCTAGCTGAAGTGGGCACTAGGTAATGGGTAATAGGTGATGGGCTTGATGGGCTATCTGGCAATCAGTCTCGATTACCAATCACCCATTCCCGCTGCTCCTGTCTAAGTGATTCACCCGTTGATTTAGGAGGCAATATCTAATGTTTGGACAAACAACTGTCGGCGGTGCGGCCAATTCTCCTTCCGGTAGCCGGATGTTTCGCTATGAGGTGGTTGGACTGCGCCAAAATCAGGAGACCGATCGCAACAACTATGACATTCGGCGGAGCGGCAGTGTTTTCATCACTGTACCCTACAACCGCATGAATGAAGAAATGCAGCGGATTCTGCGCATGGGTGGCAAGATTGTCAACATTGAACCGCTCAGCAGCGAAGACTAACAATATCTGCTCAATTCAGCCGTTGAGGGTGCCTTGTGCGAATCTACGGCTGAAGCACTGTGTTTAGACTGTGCTTTGTCGGTGCGTTGTCAAAGGTTACTTTTGTTGCTTTGGATACCTGTTTATTCTCTCAATGGAGTCATTTGAACCCCAGGACCGATCGCCATCGGATGAAGCCGCTGCTGCCCTAACCGTTGAACAAGCAGTGGCCAATTTAACTCATTCTGATTTGAGTTTGCGATATTATGCCGCCTGGTGGTTAGGCAAGTTTCGGGTGAAAGACTCAGCGGCTGTGGCTGCTCTGGTTGCGGCACTCGAGGATGAATCCGATCGCACTGAGTTGGGTGGGTATCCACTGCGGCGCAATGCGGCTCGAGCATTAGGTAAATTGGGCGATCGACGGGCAGTCCCAGGATTGACTCAGTGTCTGATGTGTGAGGACTTCTACGTTCGTGAAGCCGCTGCCCAGTCCTTGGGAATGTTAGCTGATGCAAGTTGCATTCCTGCCCTGTTGCCCTTGCTGCACGGAGGACTCGCTGCTGCCCAATCAGTTCCGGGGCGTCCTCATCTTGCTCAACCCTATGAAGCAGTGATGGAAGCCTTGGGGATGCTAGCGGCTGGTACAGATTGGCAGGCAGAGGCGATCGCCCTGATTCGGCCATTTCTAGAGCACCCAGTCGAACGGGTACAATATGCTGCCTCTCGAGCCATGTATCAATTGACCAATGAGCCACAGTACGGCGATCGATTAATACAAGCGCTGTCTGCCGATGATATCAATCTTCGACGGGTGGCGCTGTCAGATTTGGGAGCCGTAGGCTATTTGCCCGCTGCTGATGCCATTGCCACTGCGGCGGCTGAAAACAGCTTCAAGTTGTTTTCCCTCAAGGGCTTGCTCGAACGGCAAGTCGATCCGTCTCGGTCCGACCTGTCCGCCGATGCTGTGCGGCTAATGGATCTTATGGACCGTCTCCTGTGATCTCGAATGGTAATGACCCTGAGCCAACCCACTTTCCCCCTTTTGCTGTTTTGATGATGCCTGTGACCGACCTCTCTGTCTCCTCTCTCATTGATGCGGTTGAGCAAGCAGACTCGCCGGAACGACTGATTCAAGCGGTTCAGTCGTTGGCGGCGGCTCGATCGGAATTAAGCATTCCAACGTTAATTCGGGCGTTGGGGTTCAATAATCCTGCTGCTGCTGCTGCTGCTGTACAGGGGCTTATAGAGATGGGATCTCCAGCCGTTCGACCGTTGTTGGATTCCCTCGATGATTACAACTATGGAGCCAGGGCATGGTCAATTCGCGCCTTGGTGACAATTGCTGATCCAGAGGCACTGGCAGTCTTACAGGCAGCGGCGGCTCACGATTTTGCACCTAGTGTGCGGCGTGCAGCAACGAAAGGGTTAGGGGCACTGCGATGGTCGCTGTTACCCCTCTCCCAGCAAGTGGCGGCCCAACGCTCAGCAGCGGATATTTTGTTGACTGTGACTCAGGATACCGATTGGTCACTGCGATATGCGGCTGTCGTTGGGTTACAAGCGCTGGGTTTGGCCGCCGTTCAGCCCACCCTGCGGACTCAAATTGTTGATGCCCTTCAGCAGTTGGCTGAAACTGAATCAGACTTGGCGGTGCACGCCAGGGTTCGCAGGGCGATGGTGCAACTCGCGGACGTTCTTTCTCGCGATCGGGATCTAGACAATCTACCCCTGTTACCTTAACCGCTCCGATCTCTACTCATCCATCTAGATAGGTACCTACTGATGTCGATTCCCATTCTTGAAGTTAAGCCCAAAACTCAGAATCAACGAGTCGCTGGCTATGATGTGCTCGATGAAGATGATCCCCAGATTTATCGGTTGACAGACGCGATCGATGAGACGGATGTCACTGCGATTATTTGGGCAGCCTATCGCCAAATCTTTAGCGAACACTTAATCCTACAGAGCTATCGTCAGCCGCATTTGGAATCCCAGTTGCGTAATCGGGCCATCTCTGTCCGGGAATTTGTGCGCGGACTGGGTAAAACCGAGGTGTTTTGGGAGCAAATTGCTGAACTGAACTCTAATTACCGAGTCGTAGATCTGGTGTACAAGCGGTTTTTGGGACGCGCAACTTATGGAAAAGATGAGCAAATTGCCCAATCAATCGTCATTGCCACCAAGGGGCTGCACGGATTCATTGACTCAGTGGTAGATAGTGACGAGTACACTCGCAACTTCAGCGACGATATCGTGCCCTATCAGCGCCGCCGCATGGAAGGCCGTCCCTTTAACTTGGTGAACCCGCGCTACAGTGACTACTGGCGCAACCGTCAAATGGAACTGGGCTTATCAAGCCGATCGTACTATCAGGTGCGACAATATCAGGCAGGCGATCTCGATAAGAAAGTGATTCGCCAGGCGATTCCCAGCGCCTTTCTCAACATGGCGCAAAGCATGTTGATTCCGCAGCTAAACTCGCAACGAGATGTGGCGCGATCGACCTCAAGCAGCATCAAAATTCCTGACATGACCCGCGACGCCAGCACGGTCAAACCAACCGTCAAGCCTGTAGCTGTGGCACTGCCCTATCGCTATTTGCCATCCGATCCCAGGAAATAATTTCGATTCTAGTTTGGGTAGCTTTCCATATTAGCCTCGTCCAAGGCAGACCTACACACCTGCACCTGCGATCGAACAGTTCAACCAGCCCGATTGCCTTTAATCTCCATTTCGGATACCAATTATGTCTATTCCTCTACTCACCTACCGTCCATCCTCCCAAAACCATCGGGTAGCGGGGTATGAAGTTCCCAACGAAGATACTCCCTATATTTATCGCCTAGAAGACTGCACTGATAACAACGATCTCGAAGCGTTGATCTGGGCAGCCTATCGGCAGGTATTCAGTGAGCATGTGATTCTTAAGAGCAGCCGTCAACCAGACTTAGAGTCGCAACTGAAGAACCGATCGATTACCGTGCGCGATTTCATTCGGGGATTGGCCAAAACCGACACCTATCGCAAGCTGGTGATTGAAACCAACTCCAACTATCGGATTGTCGATTTGACCCTAAAGCGGCTGTTGGGCCGTTCTTCCTACAACGAAGACGAGCGCATTGCTTGGTCGATCAAAATCGCGACGGAAGGATTTGATGGCTTTGTCGATCAACTACTGGACAGTGAAGAATACAGCATCAACTTTGGCGACTTCACTGTGCCCTATCAACGTCGTCGCTTTAAAGATCGCCCCTTTAACCTAGTGACGCCACGCTATGGTAACTATTGGCGCGATCGGCTGGAAGAACAGCGCTATAAGCCAGGGAAAGTCAGCAACTTCCTGGATATGGCCCGATCGATCCAGATTAAACCCGTGGAATATCAGCCAGTCCAGACTGCCAACATTCAAATTCCCGATATGACCCAAACCGGCAAAACGGGAATTCCAGTTTCCATCAATCCAGTCGCCAGCTTTCCCGTGCGCTAAGTCGCTGAACGGTTGGCGATCGTTGCCTCACTGAAGCGACCAAATTACCTAACCCAAAGGGAGGTTTAGTATGACGTTGCCCTTACTGGAATACAAACCCACCACGCAAAATCAGCGGGTGCCAAGCTTCGGGATTGCTGATTTCAATGATGATACGCCCTATGTCTATCGCCTAGAAGATGCAACCTCCGCAGCAGATATGGACGAGTTAATTCAAGCTGCCTATCGCCAGGTGTTTAATGAGCAAGAAATGTTGCAATTTAATCGCCAGGTTGCGCTAGAAACTCAGCTAAAAAACCGCAGTATTTCGGTGCGCGATTTTATTCGCGGTTTAGCCAAGTCAGAGCGATTTTATCGCTTGGTGGTGGAACCCAACAACAACTATCGTCTTGTGGAGCTATCTCTAAAGCGCTTGCTGGGTCGATCGCCCTATAACCAGGATGAGGAGATTGCGTGGTCGGTTCAAATTGCTACTAAAGGCTGGAGCGCGTTTGTCGATGCGCTGATTGATAGTGCTGAATATGGACAAATGTTTGGAGACAACATTGTTCCTTACCAGCGCAAACGCATGAATGATCGCCCCTTTAGCTTTACGCCGCGCTATGGAGCCGACTATCGCGACAAGTTGCCTGTCGCTAAGCCCTATGTGCCTGAAGGTCGGTTTAACCTGAATTTCGATCAGCCGTTCCACCTACAAACCTTCCTTAAAACCACCCATTGGGGACGAGTGGCAGGCGTGTTGGTGTTGCTGACACTGGTATGCAGTTTCATGCTGACGATCGCCGCTTTCTCATCAAACGCTGGTGGTTAAACCGAGCCATGAAGTTGGATAAGTAAATGTAATTACCCGTCCCAATCCTTGAGATAATAAACCTTAAAGGATTTTTGCAACTATTAATCTGCCAATTCAACCAATAACAAGGGAGAAATTTGCATGGCACTGCCGTTGCTTGACTACAAACTATCAACTCAAAATCAAAGGGTTGCCAGCTTTGGTAAAGCGGATGAAGACGAAGATACGCCTTACATTTATCGCCTTGAAGACGCCGCTTCCAATCCCGAGATGGAAGAAGTCATCTGGGCTTGCTACCGGCAGGTGTTTAGTGAACACCAAACACTGAAATTTAACCGCCAGGCAGCGCTAGAGTCGCAGTTGAAAAACCGGGCTGTGACCGTGCGCGATTTCATTCGCGGTTTGGCCAAGTCTGAGCGCTTCTATAGCCAAGTTGTAGAAGTGAATGATAATTATCGTCTCGTGGAAATCTGCTTGAAGCGTCTTTTGGGTCGCGCCCCCTATAACCAAGATGAGAAGATTGCCTGGTCGATTAAAGTGGCGACGCTGGGCTACTATGGCTTCATCGATGCCCTATTGGACAGTGAAGAATACACCAATGCCTTTGGCGACTTCACGGTTCCCTATCAACGCAAGCGCATGGAAGGTCGTCCGTTTAACTTGGTGACGCCGCGCTACGGTGAAGATTTTCAAGAGAAAGTGGGTACGGTCAAGACCGATTGGCGATTTGTGGTGGAGAAGTTCTACTCGCGCAAATTCCAGGAACGTCAGCTTCCCGAAGGCGATCCCCGCAAGTTCCGCGAGATTGCTGCGTCGATCGCTCCCAAAGGCAATTATGCGCAAAGCATCCGTTCCTCTGAGATCGATTACCTCAACAAAGTGCCGTATCGAGGTAGACGGTAATAGAGAGTAGGGAATCGAGAATAGGAAATCGGGAGTAAGGTAGAGTCTCAAGCTAGTGGTTTGCTTCAATGCTTGGTGTATTGCTCCCTAAGACCTGACAACTGGCCCTAGAGCTTAGTTTCTCCACTCCCTAGACTGGATCTTGTGGCTGTTTCATCTGGCGTTTGCGATCGCTTCGCAATTTGTTAGTTGGGGCAGGGACAAGATCCAGTTGTTTTTGTTTTGTACTTTTTCTCCCATCATTTTGTTCACTCATTGGCGAAATGACACTTAGAACTTCACGGAGTTGAGATGAACGACTTGCTGAAACCCGACCCCGACATGCAATTCTGACTCATCATTATTGATAGCGTAATCTGTTAGTTTTCCATTCAGCTAAACCATGTCTGCTCCCCTCCCGACTTCCGACTTCCGACTTCCGACTCCCCGCACCTACGCCATTCTCGGTACGGGCGCACTCGGCGGCTTCTATGGCGCACGCTTGCAGCAGGCTGGCTGTGAGGTGCATTTTCTGTTGCGCAGTGACTATGAGCAGGTACAACAGCATGGATTAGTGGTGGAGTCGATCGACGGTGATTTCACGTTACCGCAAGTGAAGGCATACCGGACTGTGCAGGAGATGCCTACCTGCGATGTGGTCGTTGTGGCACTAAAAACCACTCAGAATCACCTGTTGCCAGAACTGTTGCCGCCGATCGTCAAACCAACCGGTGTGGTGCTAGTGCTGCAAAACGGCTGGGGCATTGAAACTCAGGTGGCAGAGCTTGTCGGAAGCGATCGCGTTATGGGTGGGTTGTGTTTTCTCTGTTCCAATAAAGTAGGACCGGGTCACATTCGTCACTTGGACTATGGGCAAATTACCCTAGCAGATTATGCGGCTGACTATGCGCCCTGTGGTATTACCGATCGCCTAAAACAAATTGCCAGCGATTTTGAGCAAGCAGGAATTGCGATCGAACTGGCGGAGGATCTATTGATTGCGCGCTGGAAAAAATTGATGTGGAATATTCCCTTTAATGGCTTGTCGGTGGTGCTGAATGCCACAACCGATGCTATGATGGCTCATCCGCAAACCCGCAGTTTGGCAAAATCGCTGATGCAGGAAGTTCAAGCAGGCTGTACGGCCTGTGCACGGTTTTTATCTGGCAGCGATCGATCGATCTCCTCAGACTTTATTGACACCATGTTGGACTACACGGCTAAGATGAAACCCTATCGAACGAGCATGAAGATCGATTACGATGCAGGGCAACCGCTAGAAGTAGAGGCCATTGTAGGTAATCCGCTGCGTATGGCTCAGCAAGCGGGCTTGGAACTGCCGCAAATGACTATGCTCTATCAGCAGTTAACATTTCTTGCTGCGCAGCAATCAAGCTAGTGGCGCATCTCCGTCCCTTTACAATTTGTCTTAGGATTTGTCATCTAGGGTTTTATCTTGGAAACCGCGCACAATCCGCGACAGTTCGTTCTTTTCATCTACCGAGACACGAGAGGGTGAACCACTGATAATCCGCTCGAAGTTGCGGAACGAGTCTCTGATTTCAGGTCCTTGATCGCTAATGACATACTCACGAATGCCCTTGTCATGCCAAGAGCCGCGCATTTTGAAGACGTTGATAGCCCGGGCCATTTCACCGCGAATTTCCACGTATTGCAGCAAAATGATAGTGTCGGTGATAGTGGAAATGTGAGAGTCGGTGATGGAGTGCGACCCCATGAACTGATCGGTAGTGTTGGTGAAGAATCCGGTAATTTCTTCCTGCTTAGCAAAGCCCGTCACGCCAATGACAAACTGCCGGAAGGCATTGTTACTGACCCCTCTGGCGAGGGCAGACAACGAGTCGATCGCAATCCGAGATGGCTTAAACTCAGAGATCTCAGACTTGATAATCTGTAAGTGATCTTCAAGTCCTGCCGATTCGGGATAAGCACAAATGATTTTGAGTAGGCCCTTTTGCTCCATATCTTCAAAATCAATGCCCCATGAGTAGGCATTGCGCGATAGCTGCGCCCGCGATTCTTCATAGGCAAACAGCAGGGCTCGTTCATTGATGATACAGCCGTCTTGCAGAAACTTGCTCACCAACAAGGTTTTGCCGGTTCCCGTTGCTCCGGTCGCCAAGATAATTGAATCTTTGAAGAAGCCACCGCCACACATTTCGTCCAAAGTTTTGACCCCAGACGACACCCGCACATTCGACGATCGCTGGGTGAGGCGCATGGCTCCCAACGGAAAAATATTCACACCCTGATTGGTGATAGTAAAGGGGTATTCGCCCTTCATGTGAGTGGTGCCGCGCAATTTCAAAATTTCGATTGTGCGGCGGCGGCGCTCCCCTTCTAGAACATTGCGAACAATCACGACATTATCCGAGACAAACTCTTCAACGCCAAACCGAGCCACTGGCCCATATTCTTCAACCCGCTCGGTGGTCATAATCGTAGTTGCCCCAACTTGCTTTAAGCGAGCCACTAGCCGAAAAATTTCTCGCCGCACCACCGACACCGCATCATACTGCTGAAACACCGCCGTCACCGAGTCGATCGACACGCGCTTGGCTTTATATTTGCGAATGGCGTACTGAATGCGTTCAATCAAGGCCGACAGATCAAAATTGCCGATGACATCCTGTCCTTCGGGATCAGGAGACGCATCTAAAATGAACAGCTTGCCTTCATCAACGAGTTTCTGAAGGTCCCAACCAAAGCTATAGGCATTCTTGATAATATCAGCGGGGGATTCTTCAAAGGTGACGAAGATCCCGGCTTCATCAAACTGAGTGATACCGTTATATAAAAATTGAACCGCAATGAGGGTTTTCCCTGTGCCCGATGTCCCACTCACCAGGGTGGTTCTGCCGACGGGTAATCCACCATGACTGATGTCGTCAAATCCTTCGATCAAAGTGCGGATTTTTTGGACACCTACTACCGTAAGACTTCGTTGCTGTCCATCCTGGTTTGCTTGGGTCATTTGTCGTAGCCTTTTCTGGAGAAGTGTTTAGATAGAAGTGTGCGATAGAATACAAATTGTGGATGCAAAGGTTGCTATAAGGCTGTAACAATTAAAGAGGGATGGTTGCTCGAAATGCTGAGAAAGGCTTGAACAAAGTTGCTTCATAGACTAAGTAGGGTCTGTCATCTAGTAGAGTTTTCAATAGGATGAATTAGCGTTGCTGGGGCATTTCTCGCCAATTGCACAGCCAAGCCATCATCTGCTCAACCAAGCGGGTTCATCCGTCAACGGAACGACTGCGATTGCCCATTCACCGGAACCAGAAGATTGGATAATTTACAAAAGGCTAGTTTAGCAGATGATTATGCCAATCAGATTCTTCTTAAATAACCAGGGCACTGGCTCTGGTTAACATAGCCAACACTAATGGGATTCAGTCATCAGAACCGAGCAAATCGCAAAATTTTATTGGTCTTGAAGTTCTTCTAATTCTTCCTCCTGTAACTCATCATAAAGAAGATCTAGACCAATTAAGACTCTTTCGCGATCGGAGAGATCCCCAATGATTTTGCGGACTGGCGGCGGTAGAATTTTAGCTAACGTGGGGGTTGCTAAAATCTTGTCTTCCTCTGCCAATTGCGGGTTTTTTAAAACATCAATAACCTTTAGCGCGTATACGCCTTGAAACTCTTTCTCCAAGATATTATTCAGCGTCTTAAGTGCCCGCACTGAGTTGGGTGTATTGCCAGCGACATAGAGCTTGAGAATGTAAGTTTTTTTTAATGGACTCATGGGTTTGGCGTAGACACCTTAGGTTGAGGATAAAGAATAAGCAGCGTCTTGGGGCATCATAATACTGTTTTATCGAGATCGCCGAATCACCACACTTTTTTGTAATACTTAGATGTGTAATTTCTTTGCTGGTAAGACGTAGTTGGATTGAACCGGCGAGTTATTGCTTAGAAGGTTTCCCTCTTATGATTCTCGAGGAATTGAACGTCGATACATTTCACACAGGTGGGCAATAGTATCAATAAGGGTTAGACGATAATCAAGAAGGATTTCTTCGCTACGCCCTTCTAGCTTGAGTTGCTTAGCAAATTCGTCCATCAAATCCATGTGAATTTCGACAATCTGTGAAACTGGAACATCGGCAAAAAACGCAACATTAACAAAGTTATCAATTTTTTGGTTTAGATCTGGTTCATCAGAGAAGTATGTCAGGATAATTTCGCGATACTCCTGTCTCAATTGCTGCAACAGTTCTTCTCGTTGAGGCTGAGCCATATGGCGAAGAAAGTTTTGCGGGTTTCTTTTGTAGTACACGCCAAGGTATCCGAGCCGTTCTTTTAGTTTTTCAGCTAGGCGTATTTGTTGAGCCTTTAAAGAAAGAGATTGTTGAGTAATCGATCGCTCTACCGAATCGGCAGCCGGGAAGGCAGCGACGGGTTGTTGGGTGGAGGAAAGCTGAATGAATTGACCAATGGCATGATTGATCGCCCAGCCTAGTTGATGCAGTTGAGTCTTGGAAAGATAGACCAGCGCGGAATGATATGTGGCTTGCAGCTTAGCCAAGAGTTCAGCATGAGATGAACCCGTCTCTGCTACCACCACCACTGGAAATAACAAAGCCTGATGTTGCAGATCAGCCAACAACTGGATTAGCTCAGCAGAGTCTTGTAGAATCAGACAGTCAATATGACGTGTGTCCCGTCCAATGAAGCGATAAAACTCCTGTGCCGATCGAAAAGACGTGATATGATAGCGCCCATCGTCTTGGTGCCCAGACGCCACACTCAAGAACTGAGGAAGGGATTGAACCAAGTCATCGGACGTATAGAAAATGCAAATTGACAGAGGAGAGCGCAAAGTCTTGACTTAGAAATGAACAGCAAACTAGACAACATGGAGACACAAGGTTGCACCGCACAACCCAGTTACAAATCTTTGCTATTTTAGAATACTTAACAACTATTGTAGTTGAAAAGTTACGGTTCTCTAGCGGAGATAGCCATAATTAAAGTAGCTCTCTACAATGAGGATCTACGCGATTGAAAGGAGATGAATCGAGAGCGGCTGATTCTATTGAGTGATGCTGTTGAATGGCAGTGTATCGGCACTGTACTTATATTGCACTGTTCTTGGGAGTTTGGGCTGGGCGCTAGAGCATTGAGTTTAAAAAAATTCTTCTACTCATTGGGTCAGGGTTGAGCATCGATCGGGTTATCGTCGATGGTCGCCATCCCAACGGCAACGTAGGGTGATTTCGCATTAATTTTGGATGCAATATTGGCTCCTGTACGAGCAACCACACACCATGAACACGGTCTCACTGCGGGAATTTGTTCTTTCTGTCTCAGCTTGTGTTGAGACGACATCTCTGATTGACGTGTGGCAGTTGTTTCAGGCTGGGCACCATCAGCTTGTGGTTGTTAATACCCAACAGCACCCTCTAGGAGTCTTCACGCTGCAACATTGGCTGCATTTTTGTTTGTCCGATCGGCCATCAAAGACCCTCCATCTTCAAGACACTGGGCTTCAAAACAGTCGAACTCGAAGAGTTGAACGCGCTGAACAGCTTACTAGGGACAGCAGGTTAACGGGTGTGCAGTCTGAAGTGGAATTATTTCGCTGTGTGCTTGATCCTAGCAGTACACTTGCCCTTGTTTTAGACTACTTAGATCCCGTCGTGGTGTTGCCGATGGACTGGCAACTCGAGCAACTTCAACCCTACTTTGCTGCCATCGATCAGCCTTGGGTGTTGATTGATGCCATTGGACAGTATGTTGGAATGGTCGATCGGCTGCGGCTTTTACAACGTTTGACGAGTCCTACATTATCACCTGGGTTTTCTTCAAAGTTAAGCCCAACCTCCCCCACTCCGATTGCGAGGGAGATGACCGTATCCCCATCGGCGATCGATCCTCCTGAAGCCCTTCACCCTTGTGGTTCAACAATGCCAGCGATCGATCCATTAATCGATCTACTAGAGCGCATTCCAGTTCCCCTCATGCTGCAAACGAGTAATGGGCGAATCATTACCCAAAATTTGGTCTGGCGGCAACAGGTGAGTAGTTTACAAGATCCCACCCACCTAGGGCGAGAGGTGGCGGTTGTGTTAGAGTCTACCCACTGGGAACAGTCTGATGCGCCTACCGATTCAATGGCTCATCCCCTTACCCATCTTCAGGATGCTGCCGTTGCGTCGGATTTGGACATGTTACAGCCGAGTAGTTGGCAAAAGCCGAGAGGGACTGCCGCTTCTCGTCATGTTGGGGTTTGTCGGCTGAGCAGCGAACCAAACGGCTGTGTCTGTGTGTGTCCGCTTAAAAATGGTCAAGAGCGTATCTGGAAATTCTTGAAAGTGCCGATGGGGTTGACCTCAGCCCGCACAACGGAGCATTCACTCGATCCTCAAGCGAGGGGCACTCAGACTGACAGCACCAATAACCTGACCCAATTTAAGCTGGCAACTTTAGGCTTTAATCCTGATCCGGAGTGGCGATCGCTGGCGCAGACTGAATTTTTGTGGCTAATTTTGGCGCATGACATTACTGAACAACATCAAATTGCTAGGGAACTGGCTGCCAAGAATGCCGATTTGGTACAACTGAATCGCCTCAAGGATGAATTTTTGTCGTGTATTAGCCATGAACTTAAGACCCCCTTAACGGCTGTGTTGGGGCTATCAAGTTTGTTAAAAGACCAGGCCTTGGGGAAACTGAATGAGCGCCAGTCTCGCTATGCCCGCCTCATTCACCAAAGCGGCCGTCACCTGATTTCGATCGTCAATGACATTTTGGATTTGACACGCATTGAAACCGGACAGATGGAGTTGACGCTGGAACCTGTGCGCATTGAAACCATTTGTCGCAGTGCTTATCAACAAGCTCGGCAACTTCATTCCGCCGGAAACAGCACCGATCCAGCCAATCCTACTGATACTGTCAGTCGGTTCCATTTGGAAATTTGCGATCAACTGGAAACATTAGTAGCCGATGAACTGCGCTTGCGACAAATGCTGTGCCATCTGTTGTCAAATGCCCTGAAATTTACGGCTCCAGAGGGAGAAATTGGGCTGCGTATTGAGAAATGGGAAGGTTGGATTGCCTTCACTGTTTGGGATACAGGTATTGGCATTCCAGTCGATAAACAGCATTTAATTTTTCAGAAGTTTCAGCAACTTGAAAGCCCCATGACACGCCAGTTTGAGGGAACTGGCTTGGGGCTAGTTTTGACGCAACGGTTGGCTCGCTTGCACGGTGGCGATATCACCTTTACTTCAATCGAAGGTCAAGGCAGTGAATTTACGCTGTTGCTGCCGCCTAGCCCCCCTCAAGCTACGGCAGAACAGAAGGAAGACGCCAAGCGCCACACGCCTTCTCCAAATCTCATCACTTCTCAAAATCGCTTAATGCTGGTTGTCGAAGCTGATCCATCGCTCATTGAATCAACCTCCCATCAAATTTTAGAGTTGGGCTATCGGGTGGCCATTGCCCGATCGGGAACGGAAGCTTTGGAGAAAATTCGTCGTTTACAGCCTGCAATTGTGTTTCTCAATCCATTGTTGCCGCTGCTGTCGGGTTGGGATGTGCTGACGCTGCTGAAAGCGGATGAAGAAACTCGCCATATTCCGGTCGTTATTACCGCAACACGAGCCGATCGTGAGCAAGCCTCTCAAAACGGAGCCAATGCGTTTTTAAGCTTACCCATCCGCGCCGAGGCATTGCAGCGATGCACAAATCGTCTAGTGGAACAGTTTACGGCTGAGCCGTCTGCTAACTCCCCCAGTTTGACCGTGTTGTATCTCAATGGCAATACCCTGCCGTCTTCAGAGGTATCTACGGTAGAGATCACCCCGGCGGCGTCTGATGATTCGCTTTCAGACTTGCAAGATCTAACCAGTTTGCTACATCCCTATCAATGTCGGGTTCTGGAAGTAGAAGATCTAGATCAGGCCGATCTGCTTGCCCAGGTTTGGAATCCTAATGTGATAGTGATTGGAGGTACGTTCGCTGAACCGCTGTTGTATATGCGACAACTGGTTAACTATCCCGAACTGGCAGCCTTGCCGATCGTCACCTTAACCGTCGAAATTACCCATGCAGCTAACGTTACTCCAGGGTTATCGGTATTCCCCTGCTTAGTCTCTGCTGAACGATCCGATCCGCCTACCCAACCCCAACCGATTCAACAACCTACCAGTTCAGCCTTGTGGCAAGTGATTCAGATGGCGGCTGGAATTCATTGGACACCGCACATTTTAATTGCTGATGTCTCAGCCTTAGAAGATGCGTGGGCCAGCGCCGCCCCTTCCGATTTGTACCCGCAGGCCCACTACAGTCCCAATCCACCTAGGTCTTTGAATTCAACCCAGGCGTTGGTGCACTATATGCAAATGGCTGGATTTCGCAGTTCCGTAGGGCATTCTTGGCAACAGGTCGTCCAACAGTTAGAACATCACAGTGTTGATTTGCTACTGCTTTGCGTCCATTCTTCCAGTAACTTGCATCCTCTGTTTCTCGACATCATTGAGACGATCGAACGTCTCAATCCGAAACCGCCAATTTTGGTTTGGAACTGCCGTTCGGATGCTGATCCTGCTAGCCGTGAAGACATGCAACAGTTTCAACAGCGTTGGAGTACGATCGCCACCGACATTTTGCCTGCGTCGCTGCCTGTTCCAGAGTTGCTTACCCGAATTAATCAAGTGCTCACCGAGCGGTAGGATGAGGGGAGGGAAATAGGGAACAGGGGAGATGAGGAATTAAAATCTATCCATTCCGCTACTACGTTGCTGGCTTTGTTTCAAGCTCACTTTTTCCACCACAATCCAGTTACCCGATCGATTCAGTCTACCCTGAAGTTGGA
Organism: Thermocoleostomius sinensis A174; assembly: GCF_026802175.1. NCBI lineage: Bacteria > Bacillati > Cyanobacteriota > Cyanophyceae > Oculatellales > Oculatellaceae > Thermocoleostomius > Thermocoleostomius sinensis. The sequence continues at coordinate 3,473,181 of NZ_CP113797.1, forward strand.
GGTGGTCTCCGGTGCGGTAGTGCTGTAGCTGCTGATTGATGTCATGCCATAGGGTGACTAAGCAAAAGGTATGCCCTGACCACTCGATTGGCTCCGAGAGCAGAATTGTATAGGACTGGAATGCTTGTTGTCGGAACACTCCGATGAAAGTTTGGACAGAAGCACTGAGGGGCAAGGTAGGGGCAGGAACGGCTGCTGGACACAGACCATCGGCTGGATAGCGATCGGGATGGGTAAGATAATACTGCTGCCACTGCAACCAGTCTGGATGATGGGGCGGTAAGTTAAACAAGGGTACGATCGCGGCCGGAGCAACTGGATCATGAAGCAGGGCCATTTGGAGGTCTTCCACGGGTAACGATCGCGGTTGGCATCGTCGTTCGACACATAGGGCGGCTGCCATACCAGCCGCTTGCCCGATCCCTAACACAACAGGCTGCAAGCGCGTTGCACCGTTGGCAATATGAGACACCGAAATATTCTTTTCGCCAACCAACAAGCCATCTATAGTGGCTGGAATCAGGCAACGGTAGGGCAGGGTAAACGGTGTGCCTGTCCAACGCCCTCCCCAACGAACGGATTTTGCGGTCAAGGAAAACTCATAGCCCGGATAGTGATGATCGTTAGCATAATTACCGAGGGCGATCGGCTCGGCTCGTCCTGAAGCGTCGATGGGTAATTCAGCAACGTGGCCGTTAGGCAAAGGCAAAATATTCTGTTCACATACTGTCACCAATCCTTGCACTCGTCGGCTTTCTCGGTAGTAGGGGTGCAGCGCAAAGGCTCCCCCTCCAATTCCGGTTGCCAATCTGGGGAAGGTGGTTTCCGCCAACCCATAGCGTCGCCCCAGTTGAGCTTGCAAAAACTGAGCATAGCGCTGGCTGTGCCAGTGGGCCTCTTGCAAAAAGTCTGCGCGGGCGGCTGTTGATTCGACTAACCGATCGAGCTTCACTCCATAGTCATTGCCGTGCTGCGGCCAGTTGATCATGAATCGATCGCTCGGCAACCGACCGTAATTGAGGAACTGCTCGGTTCCGTAGCCGTCCCAGGTCTGAGTAAACGATTGCAGTCCGAATGATTGCAACTCTGGCGGCATAGCGGGATCAAGAACTATAGCTGGAGCCTTATCCGTACTGCCAAAATCTTGTAGCACAAACACCCACGTTGGAGCTTGCACAGAATACTGTTGCGTTAAGTTGTTAGGTCCTGAAGGGGCACTGGGTTCTTGCCATTGCGATTGCCACTCCCATCCCCAACGATAGGGCACATCAGCCAGTGCCAGCACATCCCCCAGTTCTGTCGCATCGATCGTTAGTTTCGAGCGCACGACATAATCGGCAAACCGAACACCGACAATGCGATTGCCCGATGTCAAGACCTCTAGGGGAACTTGTCCTGAAATCCAATGTAAATTAGGTAATGCCTGTACCCAATCGGCAAAAATAGCCGCGCCAATCTGAGGCTCGTAGGTGAAGAAGCTCACCCATGCATGATCTAGTCCATGAGGCTGTCGCTGCTGTAATGCTTGTAAAAACGCTCCCCACAGTCCCGTTTGAAAGGCAGCTAGTTCATTGCCATCGGGAGCCGCTACGCCCGCCGCTGTTAACATTCCTCCCAACCAGGAAAATTCACTGACTAATATTGTGGTTGCTCCCCGACGCGCCGCTTGAATGGCTGCCGTCGTTCCTCCCGTTCCTCCACCCACAATCAGAACATCGGCTTCCAGTGCATTCATCTTGAGTCTGTGTTTTCAAACTTGTTGCGCTAAGCACGGCACACTGCTTTCTGAAGCAATGTAAAGCGCCAGAACCAAATTGGTGGCCCCAGCGCTCTACAGTTAGGTATTCACAGGGATTTATAATTAGGGTCTTTATATCGGCTGACCCCATTTGAACACTTTTAAGTGTGACAGAAACTTCGAGATTTCTTCGTTTTTTTAATGTTTCCTTAATTCGGGGCGATCGCTATCTAAACATAAGCTAAAACACCAGGGATCAAAGCAGAATGAGACAGCGACGATCGTTGTCAATCCCCAAAAAATCTCTCAAAGCGCAAGAATCCAAACCAGTTCTGGTTGATATGTTCTGCCTCGATCGGACAACAGAAACAACTAAACTAGAACAACAGCTAAACTAGTACCAACGCGGCAGGTTGCTTAGTTTCGCTGTCGATAGGAGTTGTTACTAACACGATGGGTCTCTGAGTGAAGAGCAGAGGGTTGGGGAGGTGAGGGCCAGAGCGTCGCACATCGTGGTAGGCGAGTTTTGATTGGATGGTTCATATTGCTAGGGTAGTTGGTTCTGAGCCAAGGGCTTGTGCAATAAAAGTTGTCGGGGACGCCCCAGCACCCAGCCCAACGGGTTCGCGTCGATTGACTTCAGTCGATAGCCCGCCTTCCAATACAGCCGTCGCGCTCGATGGTTATTTTCCAACACATGCAAATATAAATCGTGAAAGCCCCAGTCTGATGCGACCCGTTCTGAGGTCTGCAAAAGTTGTTGAGCCACTCCTTGACGCCGATACTCTTCTTGCACCGCCAAATTAGAAAGATACAGATAGCGATTACGACAAAATGGATTCAACGATGGGCGTCGCAGCGAAATTTCGACTGTGCCAATAATACGATCGCTTGCCTCTTTCACAATCTGGTGCGTCTCGGTCAGATCAGCGCTAGTCGAATACGTTCCATTCAAACTAGCTCCAATAGGCAACACTGCGACCAAGCAAGTGTAGTATCGCTTGGGTGCTTGCAAGCGAGTCCGCAAGTCTTCATAAATACCCACTCGCAGCACTGGATATAACCATCCCAGCACACCCTCTTGACGGTGAAAACTTTGCGCCAACAGTTCTGCCAAATGGAATAGGTCGGTATGGCGAACAGTTCGGACAAAAAAGGGTAACTTGAGAGGAGGCAACGGCTCCCACCTCTGGGGTAAGGGGAAAAGTGACAAGGCTTTGATAAAGGTGATGATCTGGCGATCGTGGGAAAACATAACCCTATTTTAATACTGACACTTCTCAGGTGGGGACGGGTTACTCGTTGCTTGAACATGGGTACTCTAACGTCAGAGAACCTCATGAACAGCATAGTCTACATGGGGAAATCCGCGGCTGTTCTTTAAAGATGCTGTTTTAGAGCTAAATCATCCAGTAACCCTAGGTGAAATCATTGGCGTGGCTTTATCCCTCCACCTCTTTGCCCAAGGAGGGCATTTGATTCCGGTGCTGCAATCTTGCTTGCTAGTGCAGTTTCAACGCACCTGCTTCGCGATCACCAAACTGCTCTTACCCTAAATCTCTCAGGTTTGGGAGAGACTTCAAACCTATTTGGCTCCCCTTTTCCAAAACTTAGGAGTAGGGGGTGGAGGATGAGGGAAAAATGCAGCTTGCACAACCGCTTTCCTGAAGTTTCACTAGGGGGGTGAAAGAAATCAAACCGATCGTTGACAACTTGGCTCTTAATAAAGCGCGGTTACTGGGGCGCAATGGTCATCCCTACTAGCTATTTCTGTTCGCTGTTTTTAGTTAGTTTCTGGTCGGTTGCACAGTTTTATCCCAGGTCATGAATCACTGGGCGTTGCTGCTACTCATGACCAATGCTTGGGTTGTCCCTCGGGTTGCATCACAATCAACTGTTCAAACCGTTATTTCAAGCGTAGTTGTGTCTTTGCTCAAACAATGGATAGATTGCATGACATGCCTGTCACCTCGTCCGAGCGAATTCAATCCTTCTATTTCCCCTCAGCCATTATCCTAACCCTCCCAGGGATGGCTTGCCTGAGACACACTTGTCTTGTCATTTGCCTGCCCCCAAGGAGAACGGTGCATGAAGCCATCAGATGACGAAAAACCAAAGATTTTAGTTGTAGACGATGAACCAGATAATCTCGATTTGCTCTATCGCACCTTCCACCGAGAGTTTAAAGTGTTGCGAGCCGAGAGTGGGCCCGTTGCCCTAGAAATTTTAAAAAATCAAGGTGAGGTGGCCGCCATCATTTCCGATCAGCGGATGCCCTACATGAGTGGGACAGAGTTTCTCAGCCTTACAGCCACGCAATACCCCGATACCATTCGCATTATTTTAACGGGCTATACCGATGTAGAAGATTTGGTCGATGCCATCAACGCTGGCAAAGTGTTTAAGTATGTCACCAAGCCTTGGGACGATAATGAACTGAAAGCTGTAGTACGGCAGGCCGTTGACACCCACAATGTTTTAAAAACTCGTACACAAGAGCTACGCCGCACTTTACGGCAAGAATCGCTGCTCAATGCTGTCACGAATACCATTCGCAGTGCCCCCAATTATCGGCAAATTTTGCAGACGATCGTCGAAACCGTTGGGCACATGTTTGAAGTCGATCGCTGTATTCTCCGTCCGTTTCAAGATGGACAGTTGGTTGATGAATGGTTTGTGTACACAGCCCGATCCACAACATCCTCTCCGCTATTGAAGCTAGACCCGGCGATCGACAGCGCAGCCTGCGCACCCGTGGACTCTCAACCAGATGGCGAACTTCATCAACTGATGCAAACGGTTTGGGAAACCCAGGATGTGCTGGTGATCCATGACGTGCAAACCGATGCCCACATCGATGCTGATCCGACTGGACGCCGTCGCCGCGCTTACGAGCACACACACATTTCCTCTAGTTTAATTGTGCCGCTATTACAGCAGGAACTTATGGCTGTTTTGGCGCTGCATCAGTGTCACCGACCTCGCCGTTGGCATGATGACGAAGTGCAACTCGTGGTAATGGTGGCCGATCAAGCCGCCTTGGCGTTATCACAAGCTCGTGCCTACGAACAAGTACGAGCGTTGGCCAAGCGGGAAGCGCTGGTTAATACCATTACCGCTGCTATTCGTTCTAGTCTAGACCCGCAAGAAATTTTTGCCGCCATCACGCAGCAATTAGGGCAAGCCTTACAAGCAGACGGTTGTGCCCTCTCGTTGTGGACCGCAGACGACGAGTTTGTTCATTGTGTTGGGCTACACGATGTTACTCCGGCGATCGACAAGCTCACCGAGAGCAGTGATTCCGTAGCATCGGTGACATCAGCCGCGTCTGTGGATTGGCTCTCTGCAATGCCCCAGCCGTCTAACCCGCAGACAATGGCAACCAATCATCTGCCCCAGTCGTTTGCTCCGATTGCGGGTAATCCCGTTCTTCAACAAGTGCTGCAAACCCAAGCCCCAGTTATGATTGCTGATTTAAGTCAGCATTCAGAGATGACCCTGCCAGACTTGCCCCTACGCTCACCCGCTCGATCGCTGTTGGTTGTGCCTCTGCTCTACGATGGCAAAATTATTGGCAGCATTTCGCTGCGACAAACCCACACGCCCCGTCACTGGCAACAAGCTGAAATTGAATTGGCCCAAGCGGTGGCCGCCCAAGCTGCTATTGCTGTGCAACAATCTCGTCTTTATCAAACTACTCGACAACAGGCTGAACAACTGCTGGAACTCGATCGCCAAAAAACTGAATTCTTTCAAAACATCTCTCACGAATTTCGCACCCCCTTAACGCTGACGATGGGCCCGTTAGAGTCTGCTGTTGCTCAGCAGCAAGGGCTTTCTTATGAACAATCAGTCATTGCGCTGCGCAATTCCCGACGTTTACTGAGATTGGTCAATCAACTGCTCGATTTACAGCGACTTGATGCGGGGCGGATGCAGCCCCAGTTTCGCCCTTGTCATCTCTTAGAATTGGTATCTGACATTGTCGATTCGTTTCAGCCCTATTGCGAGAAGAAACAAATTCAGTTAACGACGGCATTGCAAGAGTGTCCGTTAGTTTACTTAGATGTCGAGAAATTTGACAAAGTTTTGTATAACTTGTTGTCCAATTCCATTAAATTCACGGCCGCAGGGGGTAGCATTTGCGTGACGCTGACCCCATTTCCCGATCGCTGTTTGATTGAAGTACAAGACACGGGTATCGGGATTCGGGCCGATCAACTGCCTTACTTGTTTGAACGCTTTCGGCAGGCAGATGGTTCGGCGAGTCGTAGTCATGAGGGCAGCGGATTAGGCTTGGCGCTGGTCAAGGAACTGGTCGAGTTGCATGGTGGTAATGTCTGCGTAGAGTCTACCTACGGTTGTGGCACTCGGTTTACAATCGAACTGCGAATAGGCAAAGAGCATCTGCCCGTCGATCAAGTCAGCGAGCAGGGGCTTGGGATTGAACCCAATCGTGCCCCGATTGAATTAGCCGATATTGAAACAGACCTCCAGGAACTGACAACACACCCATCGCTAGGGTCTGTTGAGCCAATTCAACAAGTGGCTGAGGTAACAAGCCCATCTACTGCAACTGCGACTTCAGCGCTCAGCAAATCCAGTCATCAATCAACGAGCAAAATTCTGGTAGTTGAAGACAATGCTGATATGCGCCACTATGTTTCAAGTGTGTTGCAGCGATCGGGGCACGAAGTATATACCGCTCGACATGGTGCGGAAGGGTTTCAACTGGCTCAAACCTTGGCTCCACATCTAATTGTCACTGATTTAATGATGCCATTGGTATCCGGGTTGGAAATGATTCAAATGATTCGGCAACACGAAGTTCTTAGAGGAACACCGATCGTACTATTAACCGCCAAAGCTGACGAAGATACTCGCATTGAGGGAGCCGAGACAGGTGCAGATGCCTACTTGTCCAAACCGTTTAACGATCGCGAGCTGTTGGCCGAAGTGCGAAATTTGCTGGCGCTGAAGGAAAACGAACGCAAGGTGGCAGATTTAAACACCTATTTAACTAAATCGGTGCTGCGACGATTTTTGCCCCCGGTGTTGGTAGACAAGGCCAGCCGAGGAGAATTGTCATTGGATTTGCGCCCCGAACCTCGCATGATCACGATTCTGTTTAGCGACATTATTGGGTTTACCCAGCTTTCCAACACGTTGCGATCCCGCAAAGTATCAGAACTGCTCAATGAGTACCTAACAGACATGACCCATGCCATCTTTGAACATGGCGGCACGGTCGATAAATTTATGGGCGATGCGATCCTGGCAATTTTTGGGGCACCCGAAGAAATGAGTCCTAACGAACAAGTGAAACGCGCCATTGCAGCGGCTCGGCAAATGTATCGTACACTCGCCCAGTTAAACGATCGCTGGCAGGCTCAGGGCATTACTCAACGGGTGCAGTTTCGGTGTGGCATTCACCAAGGAACGGCTGTGGTTGGATTGTTTGGTGGAGAGGAACGGGCCGACTATACGGCGATCGGACCTAGTGTCAACATTGCGGCCCGCATTCAGGAAGCGGCTGAACCCAGCACGATTCTGGTTTCTGCGGCCGTTGCTGATTACCTGGAACTGGAAAAGGACGCCATTACAAAATGCAGTCCACTGAAACTGAAGGGCGTGGATGAGACAGTACTCACCTTTGCTATTCATCCTGACCCATTACAAAAGCAGACCATCGAACGCTCCAAGGCGTAAAGTACCCCAAGGTATAAAGTAAATGAGTAGATCTAAGTGGGCGGCGACTGATCTCCAGCAATCGTTTTTTGGCGGGATTTTGGGCGGGATTAGAAGATGCCTAGTAGTTGGGCTGCTATGACTTGTAGCAGAATTGCAATCACAATCGCTGCGATCGCCCCTAAAAAGGTATTGACAACATTGACCAATTCATTCGTTAACCAATCATATTTTGCTTGCAGGGTTGCTCCAATTACACTCTCTAAGTTAGTTGCAATAAAGGCGGCAACGATACAAATTACGATACTGAGATAGCCAATCAAACCTACCGCCCAACCCACAGAAGCAATTGCCGCAGACGCCACAATACCGGCAAGCGTGCCTTCTAAACTGACTGCACCTTCTGTACCTCGGGCTACTGGTTGCAGGGTCGTAATCAAAAAGGTGCGTTTTCCATAGGCTTTGCCTACTTCACTGGCGCAAGTATCTGACAACTTAGTGCTGAGACTGGCCACATAACCCAGCAGCAACAGAATCACTAGTTCGGGTGTCCAAGCAGAAGCGATCGTAGAAGCAAAGTAAGCACCCAAAGCACAGAGCATTGCTGTGAGAGCAGATCCCCAGACATTTTCTGGTCCTCTGGCTCCCGATCGTTTTTCGGCAATCCCTGCTGCCTCTTTTTCGGCCATGCCAATGCGCGTCACCGCTGACCCCACCAAGAAGTAAAACATCATGACCGTATACCCTCGCCACCCCAACGTGCCCCAAATCATGATGCCTAAGGCCCAGGCATGAAGTAGACCCGCAGGCGTCAGTAATTTTTTGGGTACAAACCAGGCGATCGCCAGCAATACGGAATTTAAACCCACTGCAATCAGCCAGGGCATGAGGACATCGAGAATTTCAATCGACATGAAGGTAGTCACAGATCTTAACCATAGGACTTGAGTTGTGCTTGTCTTGGTCTCAAGATACCCCTCGATCAGGGTATCTCGCTGAATGTTTATAAATAAGCTTTGTTGCGTTAGTTCAACTTTGATTGCAAAGTTTAGCGATACATCAAGAATGGGAAACCTAGCAGATACGCAATCAAGTAGCTGCACTATGACCATCTCGCCTTTGCCCAATTGCCAACTTCAGGTAGAGCAAGAAAATTTACTGCGTCACGTTACCGATCGAATTCGGCAATCTCTGGAATTACAAGAAATTTTGGATGCCACGGTTGTTGAAGTTCGGGCATTTTTGCAAACCGATCGCATTTTGATCTATAAGTTCTACCCCAATCACAATGGTCAAGTGGTGGCAGAGTCAGTCGATCGAACCCGATTGCCGTCCCTTTTAGGGCTAAATTTTCCGGCTGATGATATTCCCCTCCATGCACGAGAATTATTTATACAAGCAAGGGTGCGATCGGTGGTGGATGTGGAATCTGGTCAAATTGGGCAAAGTTCCGCTAATAACCTGAACGTAGGAGAATCTTCTCTTCAATATCGTTCGCTTGATCCATGCCATGCGGAATATCTCACAGCGATGGGAGTGAAGTCTTCGATGGTTGTGCCTGTGTTTTACCACGAACAACTTTGGGGATTATTAGTGTCCCACCATGCCGACTCAAAAGTTATCTCTGAAGCCCTGTTGCAAGGTATTCAACTAGTTGTCGATCAACTTTCAGTGGCAATTACTCAATCAATGTTGCTGCAACAGGTACGAGAGAAGGCTGACCGTGAAGCCACAATCAACCGCATTACTACCCTTCTGCATTCATTGCCGACGATCGAATTACAAAAAGCGTTGGATGAAACCGTGGCAGCCTTACAAGGCTCTGGTGGGAGATTGTTTGTGCAGGGTGGTTTTTTCAAAGGGCAGTATAACGCTGAGGGAATACTGGCAGGTTCCTCACCCAATTTGTATATCAGTGGTGCACAACCTACCCTTCCTGATCGAGCCAAGTGGCCATACATCGAGCAATATAGCGGTTGGACAAATCACTTTCAAACCGTTGGTGATTTTCAACCTTGGGCCATTACCGATCTGTATGAAACGCCTAGTCTGCGTAATCTGCAATCCTTTTTTCAAACGACCCCCATTCGATCGCTCCTCATTGTGCCACTGTGGATACGCCAACAATGGGTAGGCTATTTGAGTCTTTTTCGCAATGAAATTGAAACAGAAACCTTGTGGGCTGGACAGTTCGATCCCGATGAACGTCAACGCTATCCACGGTTATCGTTTGATGTTTGGCGAGAATCTAAGAGTGGACAGGTACACCCCTGGAGTGATGGAGATATTCAACTTGTAAAGAATTTAGGACATCAGTTTGCGTCAGCGATCGAACAAAATGAATTATATCAGCGCATTCAATCGCTCAATTTGACTTTAGAAACCCAAGTGCAAGAGCGCACAATAGAATTGCAGCAAGCAACCGAACAGCAAAAAATTCTGTTTGAAGTTGTCACTGAAATGCGTAAATCTCTTGATCTAAGTACAATTTTTGCAACGGTCACTCGGAGAGTAAGACGAATCTTACAGGTCGATCGCGTGGGAGTGTATCAGTTTGATTTAGATTCAGACTGTACAGATGGTAAGTTTGTCGCCGAAAAAGTATCATCTAAGTTTTCCTCAGCATTGGAAATCAGAATTCACGATCATTGCTTCGGTGAACTTTATCAGTCTCTCTATCAACAAGGTCGTTTACTGGTTATTAATGATATTCATCATGCAAATCTACAAAATTGTCATATCAGCATTCTCAATCGGTTTCAAGTAAAAGCCTTGATCGTTGCTCCGTTGCTGAAAGGAGAGTTCCTTTGGGGATTATTATGTATTCACCAATGTGCCCACGTCAGGGAGTGGAAACCCAGCGAAATTCAATTTGTCAGTCAAGTGGCAGAACAGCTAAGTGTAGCCCTTGCGCAAGCCGATTTGCTAGCTCAAACGCAATCTCAAGCGAACCAGCTAGCTCAAACACTGCGGGAGCTACAGCAAGCCCAAGCGCAACTGATTCAAACCGAGAAAATGTCGAGCTTGGGGCAGTTGGTGGCAGGTGTAGCCCATGAAATCAATAATCCTGTGAATTTTATTTATGGCAATCTCAACTACATTGCCAGTTATACAGAAGATTTACTAAGCCTGACCCAACTGCATCAGCAGCATTACAGTGAGATAGATACAACCATTCGGGAAAAAGCTGAAGCAATCGATCTAGATTTCATTAGCGAAGATTTGCCTAAAATTATTGCGTCGATGAAAATAGGAGCCGATCGGATTCGACAAATTGTGTTGTCGTTGCGCAATTTCTCTCGTCTTGACCAAGCTGAAATGAAATTAGTCAATATTCACGAGGGTATTGATAGCACGCTGTTAATTTTGCAACATCGACTGCGTGGTAAACCAGATGTTGCAGGAATTGAACTCATTAAAACCTATGGAGACTTGCCGCTGGTTGAGTGTTATGCCGGACAGCTAAATCAAGTATTCATGAATTTGATCAGCAATGCCATCGATTCACTAGAGGAATGGAATTTGCAGCGATCGCCTCAAAGCATTGCCCAGCAGCCAGCTATTATCCGCATTTGCACCGAGGCATTGAACAATGAGCGCGTTGCCATTCGCATTTCTGACAACGGCATGGGAATGTCAGAAGCGGTGCGGAGCCACTTGTTTGATCCATTTTTTACCACAAAACCTGTGGGCAAAGGCACTGGATTAGGACTCTCCATTAGCTATCAAATCATCACCGATAAACATGGTGGGCAACTTCGCTGTGTGTCGGCTCCGGGGCAAGGGGCAGAATTTATTATCGAAATTCCAATTAGGCAGCCGTCCCCCACAACTCTGATATAGGCAGTTCCCAACCTGGTAGTAATTCGGGGATGGTCAACAATTGGCCGTCCTCTAGCACAGATTCTGCGGCATTCGATCGATACACAGTCACAGTGCGCTGGTCTGGATCAATCAACAAGCCAATGCGGATACCTTGGTTCACAAACGACAGCACTTTTTCCCGCACAGGGGCAATTCGATCGAACGCCGACTTAATTTCCATAATCAAATCTGGCATCAACTCTGGGTAAGTCCGTGGTGCTCGCTTCAGGCGTTCCTTGAGAATAAACGAACAGCGCGGGGCCACCACTTCACCATTGGTCAAACGGTAGCCAACGCTGGAACTGAGCACATATCCTAACTGACGCGGCTCTACCCAGGCAAACAAGCGGGCACAAAAGCGGGTATTGATTTCACCAGAGGTAAAATCGGCTGGAGAATCCGTCATTGATTCGTCTGAGAGGATTGGAGCGGGCGTTGAAGAGGTCATCGTAGCGGAACCGGATGCGATCGGGGATAGTTCATTGAGTACCTGCTGCCTCAAATTCGATACGTTGACGCCTAGAGCCTCTAAAACTCTCACCGCCACTCCATCAGGAACCCGCAGCGTACCAAGCAGTAAGTGTTCAGTGCCAATGTAGCCTAGCCGCAGCTGCCGAGCTTCTTGTTTAGCGTAGTTCAAAACCATTTTGGCTTTTGGCGTAAACGGAATTTCAACTCTGTCTTCCTCGTTGCCCCGTCCAATGATTTTCTCGACTTCTCGACGAGCATCTTCTAGTTTGACACCAGCTGCTTTCAGTACTTTGGCGGCAAGTCCTGTGTTTTCGGCCATCAGCCCCAGCAAAATAAACTCGGTTCCTACAAAGTTATGCCCTAAGCGGCGAGATTCTTCTTGGGCAAGCGTGATTGACTGAATAGCTTTTTCCGTAAATCGCCTAAACATTGCATGATCCTCTGGAGTTTCAAGGGGGTCTGGAAGAAAAACGGTTTCGATCGAGCAATCAAACAAATGAGCAATTTTGATCGCTAGCGGCAAACTGGGATCATATCGTCCCACTTCCAGGGCGTTAATGGTTTGCCGACTGACTCCGAGACGTTTTGCCAGTTCTGCCTGCGACCAATGGCGATCGGCTCTAAGAATTCGTAAGCGATTGTGCATGGTTAGGGGAACTTTGCATCGATAGAACGGCTCTCCATCACCATAGTCGCATGGTAAAGTAAATGAAACAGTGTGTCAATCTTGCTTTACACGCATGTTGTAAACTAAGTTTGTCAAATTTTGACAAAGTTGCGGTGCCATTTCTGATGCCCGTCTAGCTGCCTACAACTGGTTTGGTTGCCTTGCTAACACAATCAGGCGAGTTCGTTATTCTATAACTACAGTTCTTATTTATAAGCCTGTCTTAACCAGGTTTTCATCAGTTGCTATGAACCACGTGCTATTTCACCTTGCCTTTCCCGTGACCGACATTGCCGCAGCCAAAGCTTTTTATGCCGATGGTTTAGGGTGCAGTGTAGGTCGAGAAAATGCTAATTCGGTCATTTTGAATTTGTATGGGCATCAGTTAGTGGCCCATCTAACGCACGAGACATTGACACCACAAAAAGGCATCTATCCGCGTCATTTTGGACTGATCTTTACCAGTGAATCAGACTGGGAGGATCTGCTAAGTCGAGCGCAACAACGAGGATTGAAATTTTATCAATCTCCAAAGTATCGCTTCACGGGTTTACCGTTAGAACATCGCACTTTCTTTCTAGAAGATCCGTTCCATAATTTGATGGAATTTAAGTACTACGCCCATGCCTCTGCGATTTTTGGTGAAGCGGAATATACTCAAATTGGCGATCGAGCTTAATGCTGCTATGTTTAAAAAATCTAGCTATTTATGAGTTCATTGTGGAATGTTTTTCTTCATGTGCAGGCGTATTTTTTCTATGCAATAAAGCAAAAAATTCAGTTTTATTTAGAGGATATTGAAACGCCAATCGGCCGATTGATAAATTTGTCGATCGCAGGTTTAGTATTGCTATCGTCTGCTATTTTTATTGCTGAAACCTATTCCATTCCTGAGACCATCAAAATTTACTTAGATACAGGCAATCAAGCAATTTTAGCTATTTTCACGATCGAATATCTTTTGAGGTTTTGGTGCGCTGAAAACAAAATTCGCCACCTTTTCAGCCTTTATTCATTAATTGATTTATTCGCTATTCTGCCCTTTTTGATTGTCCCACTTCATATTGATGTTGGTTTTTTAAGGATTTTTCGCTGGTTCCGCATTCTGCGACTGTTGCGCTATGTGGAAGGCAAAACAATTTTTGGATATGTCACTCGCGAAGATAGCGCGATTTTAGTGCGAATTCTGTTCACTTTATTTACGATTATTTTCATCTTTTCTGGATTAATTTATCAAGCCGAACACCCTAGTAATTCTGGACGTTTCAATACATTCTTGGATGCTATATATTTTTCGATCGCGACAATGACAACGGTCGGTTTCGGCGATTTGACCCCAACTACACAAGTGGGTCGGCTGCTAACCGTATTGATGATTTTGACTGGAATTGCACTCATTCCTTGGCAAATTGGAGAATTAATTAAGCAACTTTTGAAAACATCTAAACAGATCAATCAAGAAATTCTTTGCATCAATTGCGGATTGTCAATTCATGATACCGATGCTCGCTTTTGCAAAATTTGTGGAAAGCCACTGGTCAAAACAGGAGATGCCTGTGAATTACCAACATTGAATGAGGAATTGACCGTCCAACAAAAACGGCAGCTAGACTGAACTACCTACCTGCTAGACTGACAATCCTCGCACTGCCCTCACCCTAATCCCTCTCCCAGCGTGGACAAGGAGTGTTCGATCTAGGGTTTGGGGTTGCAGTCCCTTCGCCCCTGGAAGGAGGGAGTGAGGAATGAGGGGAATGGTTCAGTCAGCTAGTTAGAACAACTCTTCCAGCCTAAACATGGGGTAGGGGGTTGAGTAATTTGGTGGTTTTCAGCAGACTTCCCTTCCCTGCTCTGAATCTATAGCCCACGCAATCTAGCACGTAATCTAGACAGTGGGGAAATTTCTGCCTTTTCAGGTTTGCAATGCTTTTTTGAACACAGTAGGCTAAAGATAAACCTACATTCATTGTGCGTTATTCAAACTTGGAGTAGCGCCCTCAACGAGGACATTGAAGATGAGTCAAACTGTTACACCGCCCCAAGCGAATCTGGACGAATCGACCCGATCGTCTGGATCATCTACTGGAGCGATGACGACTTCATCACGCTTCAGCGAATTTACCCAAGAAACGTTTGCCCTTACGCGGCGGCTATTTATTCAGCTTCAGCGGCGCCCCTCCACGCTGATTGCGGGAATTATTCAACCTGTGATGTGGTTAGTGCTTTTTGGAGCTTTGTTCCAGAATGTGCCCCAGGGCTTGTTTGGCAGCAGTCAAAACTACGGACAGTTTTTAGCGGCTGGCGTCATTGTCTTCACAGCATTTGGCGGAGCACTCAATGCTGGCTTGCCAGTAATGTTCGATCGCGAGTTTGGGTTTCTAAATCGCTTGCTAGTAGCTCCGCTCACGTCTCGACTTTCCATTGTGCTTGCGTCTGCTCTGTTTATTGCCACTATGAGTTTGGTGCAAACAGCCGCAATTGTTGCGATGAGTTCTGTTTTGGGAGCCGGACTGCCGGGCGCTGCTGGTTTGGCGCTGGTGACGGCGATCGTGTTGCTGTTGGTGCTAGGTGTCACGGCTCTAAGTCTGGGGCTAGCGTTTGCCTTACCAGGGCACATTGAACTGATTGCGGTCATCTTTGTCACGAACCTGCCTTTGCTGTTTGCGAGTACAGCACTTGCGCCCTTGTCCTTTATGCCAACTTGGTTGCAAGTTGTTGCTAGCCTTAATCCTTTGAGCTATGCGATCGAGCCAATCCGCCATATTTATACCCATGCTCACTGGTCCCTGGGCGATGTGGTCATGCAGACCCCGTTTGCAGATATCACGATGGCGACGGCCCTGCTGGTTCTATTCGGTTTCAGTGCGATTGTCTTTTTCAGCATTCGCCCCTTGTTGCGTCGATCGATCGCTTAAAAATTTGGCAAAGGAATAGCCTAAAAGGTGAAACGTCCCGCCTGACAATGGTGCTGTTACGGAAATAACGCAATGTGCAAATATCTTGTTCTCCGCTCTGTTTCCTAATCTGCACGAGGAGGGAGCTAGAAGCAGGTTCGGTTCCCTCTTCTCCTATGCGCGGAAATAGGGGTGGGGATGAGGGTGATGCAGGATTCATCCACCTTGTTCAAACAATTACACGCCGCGTGAAATAGGTAATTGTGAAATAGGTAATTATTGATCTACTAAATCGTATTCGCACCAAATTATCCCTCACCTGCCTGCGGCACTTTTCTTAAGTCAGGGAAGGTTAGAGGGAGTCTCATCCATCGCGTTCACAACTGAAACTGGTACGAGTTTAGGCTGTGTCTAAGTTGTTATAGAGTAAGCTTGAGGCTTAATATCTCTACCTAACGTTAAAATCGATGTATTTCAGGAGCAAACAGGAGCAAATTGATTTGGTCAGTCGTCTTTAGGCGAAATTGCTTTAGTCAAATAAACTGAACTAAGCATCCATGTCACCGAGTGAAAAAATTAAGTGAAGATCAAATGGTAGTTAAGCCCTATTCTATGCAAGCTATGATCAAGCAAATTTATCAATCGGCTACTCGCCCTCAATGTATGTTGCGATCGGTTTCTATCCTTCTATCTGCGCTAACAGGAACCCTGTTGCTTTCGACAATGCCAGCAATCGCGCAATCTGCCAATAGCGATGCACTTCAACGAACGGGCAGCAGTGACCAAGATCCGAATGCCTTTGGAGACACGGGGCTAGATATGTTTGACTTGATCCATCGGGCCCAGCAGGGAGCGATTCGCAATCCCTACGAATTTTCGCGAGAACAGCAAACCAATATTAATAGCGAAGCCGAAAATTTTCGGACAAGGCAGCGAGAAGCGTTAGAGCAGCAGCCTGGAAATATGCCTACTACAGTTCCAGTCACACAACCTCAAGCTGATTAGAGTAGAATCAACTGATTGTGATGGCTCATTTACCGTCGTCGATCGAGTCCGTCTTGCAGTTTTGGTTTGGCATTCCGAACACGCCAGATGCGCACTACTCGCAACGACGCAGACTTTGGTTTGGCAAACATCCTGAATTCGATCGAGAAATCCGCGATCGGTTTCATTCTCTTTATGAACAAGCGGCGAATGGAGAATTAGAAGGCTGGCGAGACACGCCCCAAGGAAATCTAGCCTTGATTTTGCTGTTGGATCAGGTTCCTCGCAATATGTTTCGGAATATGCCTCGGGCGTTTGCGACGGATACTCAGGCTCTCATCATTGCAAAGCAGAGTATTGCTCAGCATGTCGATCGGGCGTTGGAGCCAATCCAGCGCATTTTTATCTATCTCCCTCTAGAGCACAGCGAGAACTTGGACGATCAACACCAGAGTGTTCAGTTGTTCGAGGCATTAGTTGCTGACACCCCCGACTTGGCAGATTGTCTGGACTATGCCCAACGCCATCAAGCGATAATTGAACGCTTCGGTCGCTTTCCTCACCGCAATCGCATACTGGGACGCCCTTCGACGCCAGCCGAAATAACCTTTCTGCAACAGCCCGGTTCTTCGTTTTGAGCTAGCATGTGAACCAAACAGACATACCCCAACGGACAAATACTCAAGACGGATATACACAAAAAAGGGAGGGACCCCTCCCGATGTCGTTTCAGTTTCTTAAATCGGTCTTTCCAAAATCTTCTCAGTTACTAAACTCTCGCGGGCCTTGGTATCCAGATGCATCTGCTAAAGCCTGAAGTGATTGAGTTCCCACTAGATATCGACCATTCACTTCCCAAGTCGGAAATCCAAATTCTCGCCCCGTTGCCGCTTTAATATCAGGGGCAACAGCTTGACAGGTTGAAGCTTGAGAATTTTGTCCGTCTGGGGCACACTCAATATAGGTAATCAAGGCTGCCGCCTCTTGCCCGAACAACTGCTTCTGGTCGTGACAGTGTGGACACCAGTAAGCTCCATACATTTTGGCACCAATATTGGTAAGATGCTGCGCAAGTGCAATTTCAGAAGCCCCCGATACGGTCGTAATTTGTGGCCCTGTCGCGCCTGCTACATCCGCCGAGGCAAGCTGTCCACCATTTCCACCAGAATAAACGCCTAATGTGCCAACGATCGTTACCATCGCCACAATGATGCCGGTGAAGAAAAGCTGTCCCCGATCCTCCCACGCGCGTCCCAGGAGAGTAAGCACAAATAATGCTAAGGCAAAAATTGCCGATGCTAAGCAATAGTAACAAATGCCTCCTGGTCCGTAGTTGGCTACAAACTGGGAAAACATAATGTACATGAGATAGGCGCTGAACACTAGCATGGCCGTAGAGCCAGCAAACAGCAGCATCCAAGTCCAATTTTCCAAATTCGTACGCAGTTGCTTGTTTCTATCTGGATTTACAAACAACGGTGCGAGCGCAAACGCAGCCATACTCAAATAGGCCAACAGCCCAAACAGAGCCAGCGGCACACCAAACACTTCCGCATAAGAGCTAGAGAGCACCTGCTTGCAACCATCTGTAGGGCAAGTGGTTTCTCCGCCAAACAGCTTTGTTGCAGTGAGATAGGCAGTATTTAGCGCTCCCAGACCTGCAACGCCTGCAATCAAATAACGAGACCGACGATGCATCCAAGGCGCTTGACGGCGACGGCTTCTCATAAACCCCACCCATAATTAAACTTCAATTGAACTTAAAAGTTCTGACGTTTCTATTCTGTCTCAAAGTGCCCAAAATGGTTGATTTCAAATTCAACAATTTTGATTAATTCCTTCAGTTTAGCCAACCGAACCGGGCAGCTACCAACTTTGATTGCCCAAGACAGAACTCTTCATGCCAATTAACCCGTTTGTGAAGGCACTGGATGCGACGTTCGCATAGGCGATGATTCTTTCACAGGTAGACTGCGCCGCATAGCTTCCACAAACTGACTCACGCGAATGGGATCGATCGGCTGCTCAATTTGCCCGCGACGTTTCAGAGAACTTGAAACAATTACCCCATCTGCTGCCTGAATTAAGTGAGGAATATTCTCCCAATTAGCCCCGCTGCCAATAAAAACAGGAGTACCATTAGCGGCAGCACGGGCAAGCTCTAGATCTTCAAGATTAGGTGGGCTACCAGTGGCCCATCCTGACAAAATGATGCCATCTGCCAAGCCCCGCTCGATCGTTTCTTGTACAGCGGTGGTCAGATTCGGCGAACCGAGTGGACGGGCATGTTTAACCAATACATCTGCCAGGATTTTGACATCACTGCCCAACTCGCGGCGATATCGTAGCAGTTGATGTGCTTGTCCTTCAATCAATCCCTGATCTGTGGCCATGACACCGGTCAGCACATTGACACGAATAAACTGAGCTTGGACACAGGTAGCGATCGCCATCGCGCTGTGGGCATCATTGCGTAATACATTGATCCCAATAGGTAACGTCACCAAATGCTGTAATCGTTGCACGACGAGACTAATGGCGCTGACCACCGCTGGATCAACACAGTCTTTCGGAAACGGAGCGTCAAAGAAATTTTCCACAATAATGCCATCAACGCCGCCCGAAGCCAGTGCGGTTGCTTCTTGTTCAGCCCGATCGATCACTGACTTCAAACTTCCTCCCCAGCGCGGAGAGGTTGGCAGCGGCAATAAATGAACGACTCCAACAATAGGATTAGTAGTTTTAAAGATTTGGTTTAAGTCCACGTGTTTAGCTAGGTCAAAACGGACTCACAAATAAACGGTTTCATACAACCGAGTACACAAGTGCAGGAAATTTCATGCAAAAACAGAATTTTCCTACCCTACTAAATGTACCTTAACAGCTTGTCGGTTTCCGATCGATCTAAGGCAGATTCCAGTTAGACGGTCTCGCTTTCTAGCTTAGACTAGAAAACAACCCCCTTTCTTACAGACCCGCGGACTACTTTTTGCCAGTTTGAGTCTTTGAGTCATTTCTATAACAGCACGGTTTTTGCTGATCCCAAGCTAGGAATCGCCCATTCTTGTCGAAACAAGTGAACAAAACCCCCCTGTTCCCCTCTAATTTTGCAAAGATGTGTAGGAATGTTACAAGAATTTGGGTGGGTTGTGTTAAGATAGTTAGCATCTCGTAGGAACGCGATTGCGATTGACGGTATCCGCTGGGCATGCGTCGGGCATACGTCGGGCAACTGTCAGGATTCGGACATATGTCGAGAAGCGTCGGAAGACGTTGTCGGGCACATTGTCGAAGCGGATGATGAGGCAAAGGTCTAGTCCGTTGATAACAGCGATCGCCACGGTTTCGCCAATTGACTACCATTTTGTCTCATTTGTAGAGCGGATATTTGCATGGGCAACAAGCCAACGATTGCCATCTCTCATTTAGGCTGCGAAAAGAATCGAGTTGACACTGAACATATGCTAGGACTGCTAGTGCAGGCGGGCTATCAAGTGGACTCGGATGAGGAACTAGCCGATTACGTTATTGTTAATACCTGTAGTTTTATTCAGGCGGCACGCGAAGAGTCGGTTCGCACTCTGGTTGAGCTAGCAGAAGCTAACAAGAAGATTGTGATTACGGGCTGTATGGCGCAGCATTTTCAGCAAGAATTGCTGGACGCTTTGCCCGAAGCAGTGGCCTTGGTTGGAACAGGAGACTATCACAAGATTGTTGAGGTCGTACAACGAGTCGAGGCTGGAGAACGAGTCCAAGCCATTTCGCAAGAACCAACTTACATCGCTGATGAAACCGTTCCACGCTACCGTACCACAACCGAGGGTGTTGCCTATCTGCGCGTGGCGGAGGGGTGTGACTATCGCTGTGCTTTCTGTATTATTCCCAAATTGCGTGGGAATCAACGATCGCGCTCGATTGAGTCGATTGTGTCCGAAGCTAAACAACTAGCGGCCGAGGGCGTACAAGAGATTGTTTTGATTTCACAAATTACTACCAATTACGGCCTGGATCTTTATGGAGAACCGAAACTAGCCGAGCTATTGCGGGCGTTGGGTGAAGTCGAAGTTCCTTGGATTCGGATGCATTATGCCTATCCAACCGGATTGACGCCCAACGTCATTGCTGCTATTCGCGAAACTCCTAATGTCTTGCCTTATCTAGATCTGCCACTGCAACACTCACATCCTGAGATTTTGCGGGCTATGAATCGTCCTTGGCAAGGTCAGGTCAATGACAACATCATTGAGCGGATCAAAGCGGCATTGCCCAATGCAGTCTTACGCACAACGTTCATTGTGGGTTTTCCTGGAGAAACAGAGGCACACTTTGAACATTTACATCGGTTTGTTCAACGCCATGCTTTTGATCACGTAGGTGTCTTCACCTTTTCTCCCGAAGAAGGAACCCCTGCTTACAATTTGCCCAATTCAGTGCCGCAGGAACTCATAGACGATCGGCGCGACACCTTGATGCAGGCGCAACAGCCGATCTCGTTGCGGAAGAATCAAGCCGAAATTGGTAAGGTCGTCGATGTGCTGATTGAGCAGGAAAATCCAGAAACTGGAGAATTGATCGGTCGTTCTGCTCGATTTGCCCCTGATGTTGATGGTTTGGTATACGTCCACGGAGAAGCCCGTTTGGGTGCAATGGTTCCAGTTGCGATCGATGATGCCGATGTATATGACCTGTATGGTCACGTTGTAGACTTCACACCTCCAGCCTTAACCTCTCATGTTCAAGGAGCGCTGAATCGCGTTTCTGTCCACACTCATTAAGGAGCCTCAATGACTCTTTCATTTCATAGCCTTGGTCTATCTGAAGCCAGAGTTCGCCACCTAGAAAAAGTTGGGTTTACTGTTCCAACCGCGATTCAGACACAGGCGATTCCACATTTGTTGTCCGGACGAGATGTCGTTGGACAAGCTCAAACGGGAACTGGCAAAACAGCCGCTTTCTCGCTGCCAATTTTAGAGCGCATCAACTTAAATAATGGTGCGGTTCAAGCTTTAATTCTGACTCCGACTCGTGAATTAGCTATTCAGGTTTATCAATCCATTCGGGCTTTTAATCACGATAAACGGCTGCATGTACTGCCAATTTATGGGGGGCAGTCGATCGATATTCAAATTCGGCGGTTGCAGCGTGGCTCTCAAATTGTAGTGGGCACACCAGGACGAGTTCTAGATTTACTCAATCGCGGTGATTTACGCCTCGATCAGTTGAACTGGATTGTGTTGGATGAAGCCGACGAAATGCTAAACATGGGCTTTATTCAAGACGTAGAAAAAATTCTTAGCCAAGCCCCAGCAGAACGGCAAACTGCGTTCTTCTCGGCCACCATGGACCCCTCTATTCGGGAACTGGCCGCTAAGTTTTTGCGATCGCCCGTCACGGTTACAGTTGAGCAACCCAAAGCGGCGCCAGCCCGGATCAACCAAGTTGCCTATATTGTGCCGCGTGGGTGGACGAAGGCTCGCGCACTTCAACCCATTTTGGAAATGGAAGATCCGGAATCGGCATTGATCTTTGTGCGCACTCGCAAGGCAGCGGCAGAACTAACGCGTCAACTTCAGGCGGCGGGACACAGCGTTGACGAATATCATGGCGATCTCAGTCAGTCGCAACGAGAGCGGTTGTTGTTAAGATTCCGGCAACGACAAGTGCGCTGGGTGGTTGCCACCGATATTGCGGCTCGTGGCTTGCATGTGGAAGATTTGACCCATGTGATTAACTACGATCTGCCTGATAGCGCTGAAAGCTATGTGCACCGCATTGGACGGACTGGACGAGCCGGCAAAGAAGGAACCGCAATCTCGATCATTCATCCATTAGACAAGCGTAAATTGCGCGATATTGAGCGACACATTCGCCAACGTTTGGAAATTGGTACAATTCCAACCCGGGCTGAAATTGAGGCGCGCCATCTACAGAAATTGCAAGATCGTTTGCGGGAAACGCTTTCTAGTGAGCGCATTGCCTCCTTTTTGCCGATTGTAGCCCAACTCAGCGAAGAGATCGAGCCTCACATGATTGCGGCAGCGGCTCTGCAAATGGCCTATGACCAAACACGTCCTACTTGGATGCGGTTGGAACCAAATTACGAAGAAGTGCCCGTCGATGAACCTCGTTCGTCCCGTTCTTATCCCTCTAAATCCAAGCCAATTAAGCGCAAAGCTCCTGTTTCTTCCTAGTGCAAACTGAAATCGGGATAACGGATAAAACAAGATAGAATTTGATTCCGAATCCCTCACCTTTCAGTTTCATGTTGTCTACTCAACTTCTAACTCACTACCGCCAGTTAAGTCAGCAACCCTTCACGGTTGTAGATGTGGAAACAACGGGTCGATATCCCAGCCACGATCGCGTGATAGAGCTTTCGGTTCTTCGCGCGACGCTGGTTGATGGTATTTTGCAACAACAAACCGATTTGGTTAATCCACAAATGCGCATTCCTAGCAATATCATTCAATTCACAGGGATTACGCAAAAAATGGTGGAGTATGTGCCAGCGGCGGCTGAAATCTTTCCCTCCTACTGGCCGCTGTTGAATGCTGGCGTGCTCACGGCCCACAACTTAGAGTTTGACTACCCCTTTCTGCAAGCAGAGTACGATCGCCTAGGGACTGTTTTTAACCGACCGGAATCGCAACAACTCTGTACAGTGCAGTTGTCGCGGCTAATGCTGCCCGATCTGCCCTCGCGCCGTTTACCAAAACTCGTCAAACATTTTCGATTCAACGTCGATACCTCCCATCGAGCAGAAGCCGATGCCTTGGCCTGCTGGTTACTACTAGAGCGGTTGCTAACCGAAATCTTAAATGAATCCGATGAGGTACTATTAGCTCGTTTCGCCAAGCAATGGATGCCGCTGAAATATGCTGCCAAGTTATTGGGTTGCTCACCTCAGGAAGGGCAAATTCGCTTAAATATGGCAGGTATCTCTTCTCGGTTTGTGGGGCGTGGCAAAATGGGGACGTTCATGTATCGTCGTGGCGAGGTAGAGCAAGTATTTTACGAACAACTAGGTAATGCTCAATTAACGTCTTTCTGAAGAAGTTTGAACATTCATGAGTGAACGGTGGTTGGAATGGGCCCAAAAGCTGCAAGCGATTGCCCAAAACGGTTTAACCTATAGCGAAAATCCTTTTGATATCGATCGCTATCAACAAATTCAAGCATTAGCGGCTGAGATTTTGTCTGCCCATACTGACGCAGACCCTGGTTATTTTTTAGATTTGTTTGCGCAAGAAACGGGATACGCTACGCCCAAAGTGGATGTACGTGCTGCCGTGTTTCAAGCAGACCAAATTCTGTTGGTGCAGGAACGGTTAGATGGAGGGCGTTGGACGTTACCGGGTGGTTGGGTAGATGTAGGTGAATCACCTAGCGTGGCTGTGGAGCGGGAAGTCTGGGAAGAAACGGGCTATGAAGTTAAAGCCTTAAAATTAGCGGCATTGTACGATCGCAGCCATCCCCGCCATGGTCATCCACCGTTTATTCATCACACCTATAAAGTATTTTTCCTCTGTGATCTATGGGGTGGCACCCCCACCGAAAGCTATGAAACTGGAAAATCAGCCTTTTTTAAGGAGTCCGAGATTCCAGAGCTTTCCTTGACGCGGGTTGTGCCTTCGCAAATCGCACGCTTATTTGAACATCATCGTCATCCAGATTGGCCCACTGATTTTGATTAACCCTGTATCAGGTGACATAGAAGCAGATTCAACCAGTAGATAGAGTGTGTCACCGATACAACTCTGATAAGTTGAATAACAACTTACACTTGCATTCATGCCTTAAATCATTATGTTGGGAATTAATCAACTTAAAACGGTTGCACTCTTGGGCTTACTGAGTGGTGTAATTGTTTTGGCCGGCTATTATTTGGTCGGTAATGAACAGGGATTAATCCTTGGATTAATTTTTGCCGCCTTCACGTCGATCGGCTCCTGGTATTATTCCGATCGAGCCGCACTTGCTTCGTTTCAGGCGCAGCCCCTCACTCGTGAACAAGCTCCTGATCTCTATGATATGGTGGCAAAGTTAAGCGATCGGGCTGGAATTCCCATGCCGAAACTGTTTATTGCACCAAGTAAATCTCCGAATGCTTTTGCAACAGGGCGCGATCCCAATCATGCGACGATCGCAGTGACAGAGGGAATTTTAGAACTGCTTTCGCCTGACGAATTGGAAGGCGTGATTGCCCATGAATTAACCCATGTCAAAAATCGCGATACTTTGATTCAGGCTGTAGCTGGAACTTTGGCGGGTGCGATTACTTTTCTGGGTCGGATTCTCACCTTTGGGGCGCTATATGGGCCAGTTGGGCCAGGCAACCGTCGGGGTAATAATCCGCTGGGGCTATTGTTTCTAATTATCTTAGCTCCGATTTCTGCAACCTTAATTCAGCTTGCCATTTCTCGGACACGAGAATATGCTGCTGACCAGGGTTCCGCTGAAATTACGGGTAATCCATTGGCTCTGGTTAGGGCGCTAGAGAAGCTGCAATCCATGGGGCAGAAAGTTCCAATCCACGGTAATCCTGCATTTTCGCCTCTATTAATCATCAATCCTCTTTCAGCCGACGGACTGCGATCGCTGTTCTTGACGCACCCGCCCACGGAGGATCGGATTCGCCGTTTGCAAGAACTAGCTCAGCAATTGCAGCAGCAGCCTCAAACGGCAGCAGCTTAAGTGTACTTGAGGTTAGTATGATTGAGGCTATTTATCAATTAAGCCTTGATGGGGCGGGATCATCTCGCCCTTCGCTGTTAGGATCAGATGACTGCCTTTTACCTATCTCTACGCTGAGGCAATGCCAGAAGGACCTGAAATTAAACGAGCCGCAGACGACATTACTGACGCGATCGGTCACGAAATTGTCACTGATATCTTCTTTGCGTTTGATCACCTTAAAGTCTATGAATCTGTTTTACAAGGTCAAACGATCGTTTCTGTAAAATCTAAAGGAAAGGCACTTTTAATTCGCTTCGATAATCAACTCAGCATCTATAGTCATAATCAACTGTATGGTAAATGGATCATCCGCAAAGCCCACTCCTATCCGAAAACCAATCGCCAGTTGCGGCTAGCCATTCACAATACTAAAAAATCGGCCCTACTCTATAGCGCCTCAGAGATTGCTGTGCTCACTGAGGCTGAAGTGGCTACCTATCCGTTTCTAAGCCAACTTGGATTAGACGTGCTAGATGATGCAACCACGGTAGACCAAGTGATTCAACGTTTTACCCTTAAACCGTTTTCGCGACGCCGCTTAAGTGGGCTTTTGCTCGATCAACGATTTCTCTGCGGACTAGGAAACTATTTGCGCAGCGAAGTGTTGTTCGTTGCTAAAGTGCCACCCATCCACCGCCCACTCGATTGTTCCTCTGAACAGATTGCTCAACTTGCTGCCGCCGCGATCGCCCTACCCCATCAGTCCTATAATCATCGTGGTATCACCACGGATTTGCAGCTAGCTCAATACTTGAAGGAACAGGGACACCCCCGCAAAGCCTATCGTCACTGGGTATTTAATCGTTGGGGCAAACCGTGCTACGTCTGTGGAACAGCGATCGTTAAGGAAGTCCTAAGTGGACGACGATTGTATTATTGTCCTTACTGTCAACGATCGGATGATGAGGGGTAATTATTAGTAGATCGTTTTAGTAGATCGTTTTAGTAAATCGTTAACCGGTAGCGCCCCCGTCCAGTAGCGTTGCGTGAGTTCACAATCACATAATATTGACCATCCTCAGGGAGTTCTATCGAAATGCGAGCGTTTAAATTACCGCCGCTGTTGTCGTCTTCGGCAATTACCTCTCCCTCTGCATTGACCAAGAAGATATAGGGGTCAAAGTCAGGGCTAGTGAGATTAATATGAACTGTTTGTCCACGATTACCAGAAAACTGAGCCGTACTGAAGGGGCTATTATCGATGTCAAGGGTCGCATTTTCGTCCGAAAGGACACCTGCGGTATCAACAAAGTAGCGCGTTCGATCGCGGCTGACTTGAAGTCCATAGCGTCCTTCCATGCCAGGGTCTGTATAAACCACAATGCCATACTCGCCCGTTTCTGGTAGCCGCAGGAAAAGCTGATTGTCTACTGGAATGAGGGGATTCTCAGTAGGAATGCGAGCCTCCCCAGGGGTGATTGTCCCACCAAGATACTGTTGGTCTTCAGGCGCAGACAGATTGAGCACTCGCATATAGGGGTTGAGGCTTAAGCCATTGGGACGCGGATCATTACTGTTCGTCAAGGTGATGACGATCGATTCGTTAGCACGACCGGTGAACTGATATACTTCGACGCGGCGATTTTGTTCATCCAGATAATCGGCTCGTCCCAACACTCCCGGCACCACGTCTCCAATGCTGATTTTGGTAAGAACTGGCTGACTGGGCGGGCCAGCAACAGGTCGCGGAGGAGGCTCTGGTGCAGGGGCAGCTTGAACAGGGGGCTGAACTGGTGCAACAGGCCCCGGATCAACGGGCGCTGGCTCAACAAACGCTGGCTCAATGGGGGCTGGTTCTGGAGGGAAATCAAACGTTTCAGCCGGTTGAATCGCTGGCGGTTCTGGGGGAATAATTTCTGGTTGGGGCGCGACTTCGGCGGGTGCTCGATCGATTTCATTGAATTCGCCGCCAAAGTCTTGAGCGATAACCCTGGGACTTGAAAGCCCTTGAATTAAAAGAACACTGACTGTCAGCCAAGATTGAAGTGTTGCATTCTTTAAGAGAAAGCCGTGAAGTTTGCAATTTTTATTTGGTTTTGGCATCGGCAACATCGAATTCTCCGCTATGGGTTTTTAGATCTGTTTCTGACTCTACAACACTCGATTGCATCATCGGTTGGCGACTTGAATCTGGGCCTTTAGCCGGTCTTGCAATTCAGCTAACGACCGTCCTGCTCCTTTCTCGGTGAGATAGGTTTGCCAGTAATCCGAGCGCAGGATTCCTTGTTGATCCCCTTGCCGAGGATAAATGACCAATTGAGTGAAATCTGTGTAGACAGGAGCTACCTCTTCCCCATTTCCTCTCAATAATTCCATCAATAGAGCGGTAGTTCGCCGAATTGATTCTGGTTCCGCCCGACGAGGGTTAGAAGCACTGTCATAGCTGACGGTTACTTGTTCAGATGTCACCTCTTCTACAGCCAACTTAAATGAAGGCAAGGTTTCTGAAAGCCTAGGATACCGTTGAGGAACCTCATTCTGTAAATAATTTTGCAGCACGTTTTTCTGCCAGCCGTGAATAAATTTCTCGGCATCTGGGTAAATCACAGAAGTCTCAGGAATTTCTCGGGCTTTGTCGATTGCCTGCTGCCAGTTTGGGTTGGCTTGAGAAGCAATATTGACAGCGGCTTGCAGCGTTGCTCGGTCTTGCGCCGACGCACACGTATTTGCAATCGATGTCACCTGAGCACGCAAATCTTCCGAAAAACCGCTTTGGACAGTACTTTGTAGCGATCGGGCTGCACTGAGACAGGACTGATAATCTCCCTGGGACTGAAACATCTCTAGTTCTTCCAGCTTCGCCTGCACTTGTTGCTGAGGCCGTATTTGTTGCAAGTAGTAATACAACCCCCCTGTGGAAATAGCAACCAGCGTCGCTGTCATTCCTGCTGCAACCAACGCTCGGGCAGATCGCTCTGAAGGACGGTCTGAAGCGGGGCGGACTTGGGTAGGTGGGACTGAAGGAGAGACCAGAGAAGTAGGCGGGGTTGATGGCAATGATGGAGATGGAGCTACGGGAGGCACGGACAAATGGGGATGGGTAGGCGGAATAGAAGCCACAGGAGGAACTGGAGTCACAGTTGCACCCGTTGGGGATACGACAACAACTGGAGCCATTACGGTCGCGGGAGCCATTGTTGCTTGTAGGGCTGCCAACATATCTTGGGCAGTCACAAACCGATCGCGGGGATGATATCGAATCGATCGGTCTAGAATTTCGGTTAACTGGTCGCTAACAGTAGGAGCATAGGTCCGCCACGCTGCAAACTCACCCGTGTGGTGATTAGTGGGCAACTCTTGCGGCTGTTTTCCGGTTAATAAGTAAATGCAAGTCAGCCCTAAGCTGTAGAGATCACTCGAGAACAGAGGGCGACCAACGCCTTGCTCGGGCGGCATGTAGCCGGGAGTGCCAATCACGATCGAGCTAACGGTTTGACCTTGGGAATTTACCATGGTTCCCACCGACTCTTTCACGGCACCAAAATCGATGAGAACAGGCAAGCCGTCGCTGTGGCGCAAAATCACATTATCCGGCTTGATATCTCGATGAATGATGCCGCGATTGTGAATATGCCCCAGTACGGGTAACGTTTTCTCTAACAGTTGTTTAACGGCAAACTCACTCACTACCCCTTCACGACGCACCTTGGAAGCAAGGGTTTGTCCTTCAATCCACTCTTGAACCAGATAAAATCGACCGGACTCCTCAAAATAAGCATACAATTCTGGAATTTGGCTGCTTGCTCGTCCTAGTTCTTCTAAAATTGCTGCTTCGCGTTGAAATCTTGCCTGAACAATCTCATAAACCTGCGAATTATTGCTCAGTAGTTTGAGTTGTTTGATGACACAAAGGCGCTTCGATGGCAAGAAGCTATCCTCAGCCAGAAAGGTGTCACCAAAACCACCGCTGGCTAAGACCCGAACAACTCGATATCGATGGTTCAGAATCGTAGGGGGCGTCATGTTAGAAATTCAGAGCATAACAACTAGAACAAGAGAGTGAAAGAGCGTGTCTTGGAGAGACATGCAGGTTCCATCCAAATATTGCCAGCCACCTCCTTGCTTAATCAAGACAGTTTTCAGACAAGTTGACAAACTATTTTCTGCCACATTTGGAAAAGTCCTCACAGGCGATCGGGCTACTTTCGTATACAGGCAAAAGAGGTCTAGCTCCAGAATTGACAGAAAATTACCGCTGTTTATCAGCCTTCCAAGTCCCGCCGTAGACATAGTACGGGTTATTTTGATACACCGTTGGCCAACAGTGTTTGCAAACAAACACCCATTTTGCCGATGCATCCTGACGGACTCGGTAAAGTGTCGAAGCGGGTTGAGCACAGCCATGACAGAGCTTCACACGGTTCGATCGCACAGCTAGCAGTTCTCCCCTTATCTCTCTGCTGCTATGCCATCACCGATGCTTCTGGACGAGCAAAAATCATGCGTCCAGCCGAGGTTTGTAACGCTCCAGTAACAATAACAGAGACTTCGTCGCCAATGTAGCTGCCGCCTTCCTCGACCACTACCATCGTTCCGTCTTCGAGATACCCCACCCCTTGAGCTGGTTCCTTACCTTGCTTAAGAATCTTGAGATCGATGAGGTCACCTGGCAAATATGCAGGTCGCATAGACTGGGCTAAATCGTTGATGTTGAGAACATTCACGCGCTGCAAACTCGCCACTTTGTTCAAGTTATAGTCGTTGGTTAACAAGGTCGCATTAATTTCTTGAGCAAGGCGAATTAGCTTGGCATCAACAGTCGCGACATCGTCGTAGTCTGCCGGATGAATAATAATCCGCTCTGGGAATGTGCTTTGCATCCGGTTTAAGATATCTAGACCGCGCCGTCCCTTGGCCCGCTTTTGGTCGTTTGAGGCATCGGCCACAGTTTGCAGTTCTTGTAGGACAAATTGCGGAATCAGAATTTGCCCTTCCAAAAATCCTGTACTCAGCAAGTCCTCAATGCGACCGTCAATAATGCAACTGGTGTCGAGAATTTTTGTGGTGGCTGGTTTTAAGGTTCCCTCGGCCACCAGCATACTCTCAACGCTATTGGGGTTGATTAAGCGCAGCAGGGTGCGTCCGTGGATGTCTGCCAGGTTAATTCCGGAAAAGGCAAACATGACGCTGCCTAAAATGGCAGCTAGCGGCTTGATAAAGGCAAATTCGCGTGGAATGGGAAGCAGAAAAATGGGGGCAAGCATCAGATTTGCCACCAGCAAACCCAATACCAAACCAACCGATCGGCTCAATAGAATATCGACTGGCATTTCTCGAACTTGGCGCTCTACTCGACGATAGGCTGTTTGAGCGACCAACCCCACAGCCAACCCAATTAATGCACCAAATCCCGCTGTCACGAAGCTTAGCCCTTCCAGGCTTGTCACCTGATTTAAAACATCACTGGGTAACAGTTCAACGCCATAAAAGCCGATTCCTGCCCCTGTTATGATGAATGACAAAATAATGATGGCATCAAGCATGATTCCAATCCAGATTGGATAAGGGTGCAGTTCTGGTCAAAAGCAAGACCGAATGTTAAGTTGAATCGATACGATTGAATAGTTCCTAGCAAACTAGTGATTCCTGGTGGACCTGGCGGAGGCTGGAAACCGATCGGAAAGACCTTAACAGTTGGGCTTGCTCAGCCTCATTATATCGCCCTACTACAAGAAGGATTTTGTAGTGGTTTTTCTACACAATTCCTTAAGCAAGAATTTCTTAACGAGCAGTGGATCGGACTGGTGATGAGTGATGGATCATGGATAAAGAGAGGGTTAATGGGGTGGGGCAAATGCTCGATCAGTCAATGTCACACCCAATGCAACTGCTGAGTTTTGACCGTTTAGAGCCATGGCAAGTCCCAACGGCTGCTTATGTCCATATTCCCTTTTGTCGGCGGCGTTGCTATTATTGTGACTTTCCGATTTCGGTGGTAGGCGATCGCCCGCCCCTGTCTCGTCGGCAAGCTCAAGCGGAGCAAGAATTTGGTACGATTGCTGAATATGTCGAGATGCTGTGCCGAGAGATTGCAATGGTACAAGCAGATGAACCCCTGGAAACGGTGTTCTTTGGCGGCGGCACGCCTTCGCTGTTGACGGTTGAGCAACTCGAAAAAATTTTGTCCACCCTTGATCAACATATTGGAATTACACGACAGGCAGAAATTTCGATTGAAATCGATCCTGGCACATTTGATCGATCGCGACTGCAAGGTTATAAAGCAGCGGGGGTCAATCGCGTTAGCTTGGGTGTGCAAGCGTTTCAATCAGAACTGTTAGCCGCTTGTGGCCGTACCCACACGCTCGATGATATTGAAACGGCGGTGGAGTGGATTCATCAAGTGGGGATAACAAACTTCAGCATCGATCTGATTTCTGGATTACCGCACTTGACCTTAGAGAACTGGCAGGATTCGCTGCAACGTGCCATTGCATTCGCCCCCACCCATGTTTCAGTTTATGACTTAACGGTGGAACCGGGAACTGCCTTCGATCGCTGGTATAAAGCAGGTACGGCTCCGTTACCTACGGATGAACTGACCGCGCAAATGTATCGCATTGCCCAAGCGACCCTTACTTGTGTAGGCTATGAGCATTACGAAATCTCGAACTATGCCAAACCAGGTTATCAGTGCCGTCACAATCGTGTCTATTGGGAGAATCGATCCTACTACGGCTTTGGCATGGCAGCGGCAAGTTATGTTAACGGGCAACGCTTCACCCGTCCGCGTAAACGACGAGAGTATTACGAGTGGGTTCAAGCCTTACAACAGCGCCAAGGGGCGATCGATTGTCCAG
Organism: Thermocoleostomius sinensis A174; assembly: GCF_026802175.1. Taxonomy (NCBI): domain Bacteria; kingdom Bacillati; phylum Cyanobacteriota; class Cyanophyceae; order Oculatellales; family Oculatellaceae; genus Thermocoleostomius; species Thermocoleostomius sinensis. The sequence continues at coordinate 3,505,023 of NZ_CP113797.1, forward strand.
TAGTTTCTCTTGACGAACAACTGCTGGATACATTGATGCTGGGCTTGCGCCTTGCGGATGGATTGGCAATTGATCCGCTAGTGGTACGGTTTGGCAAAGACACCATTCAGCAAGTTCTAGATTGTTTGCAACTGTATCTTCAGCAAGGCTGGGTGGAGTTGCTAGACCAAACTGGACAGCCGATCGAGTTCACAAGGCAGAGCGAAAACCCATCTGGGGAACTACCTGAAATCGATCGAATTCGTCTCAGCGATCCAGAAGGGTTTCTTTTCTCGAACGTGGTGCTAACAGCGCTATTTGAGCAGAGAACCTAGGGTTATGACTTGCCGTGGAGTTGCTGTAACAAGTTCAGCAGTTGCGCGACGCACCCCTTCAGTAAACCTCATTGTGAGTTTCATATCGAGCAAAATAATGTTTGACAGTCCGTCATTTGACACAATTTCTCATCACGTAAATAATTGCTATGCCTCATAGTTCTAGCGTTCGACGCAGTCCGGTGTGAGTGTAGGTTTTGTGGGGTGTAGGAGTGCGCTTAAAATGAAATATTCAGTTTGTGTTGGCCCAGTAGGCACGGTGTGTTTGCTGCTGATTGCCCCTGCTTATGCATTTGAGACTCAGAGATTTAGCGAAGCGGAGATTGTTGGAGAGCAGACAAGAGAGCGTCGGTTTAGTATTGAAGATTCTTTCTTACCTCTAGATGTGTTCAGTTTTGATATAGATAAAGATACGCTCGATGAAGCAACTCTAGAAATAGGTACATCTGTCTCGCCTAATTTGCAGCTTGAATCAGAATACGCTGACTCGCCAACTGTTCAGCCAACTCAACTAAGCGAAATTGATCAACCCTACACAACGATCGGTGAATCACTGGAAGCTCAATCGGTGACTGTTATCACGAACGTTCGAGTCAACCTTTTTGGTGTAGGTGTTGATATTATCTTGGATGCAATTGAACCACTTCCTTCTACTACAACTTTTACCCTGGGCAATGCCCTGATTGTTGAGATTCCCAATGCGTTGTTAACAAACGAGTTTGAGCAAGTTAATCCAACAGAGGGAATCGCTCGAATCAGCGTCGAGAATTTACCAGGAAATCGTGTCCGGCTTGCAATCACCGGAACCGAAGCGGCTCCAATGGTAGCAGTGCGATCGGAAGCGCAAGCATTGGTAGTTAGTGTGACTCCTGAATCGGTCCCAACTGAATCAATCATTGAGGAGACGATTCGCGTCTTGGTGACAGCCGAGAAGACGCCAGAAGATTCGTTGAATGTGCCAATTAGCTTGACAGTACTACCAGAGCAACAGATTGAAGATGCACAAATCAATTCGATTCGTGACGTGGCAGCCAATACGCCTAATTTTTTCACAACTGTGGGCGATCGTGCCTTCAACTTCTATAGTATTCGAGGCATTAGCAACAGCAATTTCTTAACGCGAGACAGCGTTGGATTCTACCTCGATGATGTGCCGATCGAATATTTTCACCAGCTTTTTCCTGGTGAACTGTTCGATCTTGAACGAGTAGAAATTCTCAGAGGGCCTCAAAACCTCCTCTATGGCCGCAACAGCGTTGCAGGGGTTGTTAACATCATTAGTCGTCCTCCCAGCGAGTCTCTAGAAGCGCAGCTTGCAGCCGAGTATGGCACCTACAATCAACGCCGCATTCAGGCTTCCATTAGCGATACGCTAATTCCTGAGACGTTGGGGCTTCGCGTATCGGGGGCTTATAGTGCCCGCGATGGTTTTGCCGAAAATATCTTACTAGATGAATCTGCTAACGATCAGGCAGATATCGCTGGACGAATCAACTTAGTCTGGACACCCGCAGAGGATTGGAATATATCGTTGAATGTTCTGGGGGCGGCCTCTCAAGATGGTGGAGTAACTTATGTGGATGTGAACCAGGACAATCCCTTTGAAGTAGAAGAGAACGAGATTGGTGAACTGGATCTATCGGTTAGTGCTCAATCGCTCAGGGTTGCGTATGATGGTTCCGATTTTCGATTTACCTCAATCACTGCCCACAATTTCAGTGATGTCGGCTATCGCTCTGACGGAGATTATACTGCCGCAGATTTGTACAGCTTTAATTCACAAGTGATTTCCAATATTTGGAGTCAGGAATTCCGTTTCCACTCTCCAGAAGCCGCAGAGCGGTTGAGATGGTTAGTCGGAGCCTACTTTCAAAATCGCACATTTACCATCGATCAACAGCAAGTTGAGTACACTCCAGAGGGTGCGGCACTGTTTGGTATCCCCGATATTCGATTTGGTGAAACCTTTGCTGAGTATGAGCAAACCACCCTAGCCGCATTCAGTCAAGTTGACTTTAGACCGATCGACCCCTTAACTCTCACGCTCGGATTACGTTATGAATATTCTCGTGATGAACTAGAACGGAGTGAACGAACGGAAACGTTTGATGGGACCGTGACTACTAGCGGTGAAGTGGAGGATTCAACTAATGGAGATACTCTGCTGCCTCGGTTTGCTATTAACTATCGGTTTATACCCAATGCCGCTGTCTATGGCAGCATCACGCGCGGCTATCGACCTGCGACGTTGAATTATAGCATTGCTGATCCTACCCTCAACAATGTGCGGCAGGAAGAGTCCTGGAACTATGAGATTGGATTGAAATCCTCCTGGCTGAACGATCGTCTCTTCCTTACCTTGGCAGGCTTCATCAATGAAATCAATGACTATCAAGTGCTGCTGCCCAATGAACAGGGCTTCTTCACCGATATCACCAATGCCGATGTTAGAGTCGTGGGCCTGGAAGCCGAACTGCGAGCCATTCCAGCAGATGGACTAGAACTGATTGCGGGCTTTGGTTACGCGGATGCTGAATACACTGACTATACCAATCCCTTGACCGGAGAAGACTTCAATGGCAATCAACTCACTTATGCGCCGGAGTACACCTACAACCTGGCCGCACAATATCGCAGCCCCGGTGGGTTCTTTGGCAGAGTTGAATTGCAAGGAGTCGGATTATACTTCTTCGATGATGCCAATACAATCGAACAAGCTCCCTTTGCCTTGGTGAATGCTCGCATTGGCTACGAATTTGAAAATACGGGGATTTATCTGTTTGCCAATAACTTATTTGATACAGAATACATCACCGTGGCCTTTGTTCCAGCGGGTGTTGTTCGTGGTAATTTTGGCGATCGCCGCACAGTTGGTGTGCAGGTGCGAACCCGATTCTAAGATTTACGCCATCGAATTCTCATCCAATATTCTTCATTGATGGTTTTGGTATTTAGAGACAGCTATTTGCGTTTACCTCAGAAACGTACCAGACTTTGCTGAAGCTGGTTCTGTAACTGTTCGATCGATCGAGCAGGTTCTTGGCAGCTTAATCCTTGACACACGAAGCCAAACGTATCGAGAGGAAGGGCTGTTTCCAAACGATGCATCATTGTTGGCCAATAGTAGCGACTGAGGGATGCTAATTGTTCAGCCCTCGTTCGCAGTAACGTTGGGTGTTGAAACCAATCGAGTGCAGCAAATAAGCTGGGGCAGGTTTGAGGTAATTCGTTCATCGTGTGGGTAAATGATTGCAACGCTTGTTCTGCTCGATCGAAATAAGATAACTCTTCGGTGAGCAAGAATAGGCGCACCAAATTCGCGATCGCCACTCCATTGGCTGAAGGGGTGGCATTGTCATCAGCACTGCGTTCGCGCACAATCAGGTCGGCTCTGGCATCGGTATTGTAATAGCCACCCAATTCGATACTCCAAAGAAACTCGTCAAACTCCTGCTGCACCCGCACTGCCCAATCCAACCAATTTAACGACGGAGTGCTCGCCTCTTCCAAAACTTGTGTAGCTTGTTGGACATCTAACAGTGCTTTGATAAATAAGGCATAATCTTCGGCCTGAGCAATGACGTTCGGTTGACCATCATAATTAATGCGATGAAAGCGTCCCTTCACCCATTGCTGATTTAAGATGAACTCAGTTGCTTGCACGGCTAATTTAAGGTAGTCCGATCGGTTAAGCACTACCGCAGCCCGTGTCAACCCAGAAATCATCAAACTGTTCCACGCCACAATCATCTTAGTATCTGTTACAGGAGGAATTCGTCCCGTCCACGACTGTTGTCTTGCCTCTTGATTGGTGCGAGCAGGCGGAAACTCGGTGCAGATTTCCGGTGACGCCCCATAGCGAACCCTAAACAGCTTTGCAAGTGCAGCCTCTAGGGTATTGGAGAGTGCTCCAGGATAGCGGCGCTGTAACACAATTTTGCCTTCGAAGTTGCCAGTTGGTGAGATCATGAACTGTTCGGTCAGTTCAGCCAGTTCAGCATCGGTTAAATGGGTTTCTAGCTCAGCATAACTCCACACATAAAACGCACCTTCTTCAGGTTCCACATCTTCAGGCGTCACAAAGCTATCGGCATCTTGAGCCGCATAAAAATAGCCACCTGCTGCCGTCATCTCGCGTACTAACCATTGCACCGTTCCGACGATCGCCCGTTCAAATGCAGGATCAGGGTCGCCCGCTGCGATTAAATCGGCGAGATATTCCACAATTTGCCCGTTGTCGTAGAGCATTTTTTCAAAATGAGGAACTGTCCAAGTTGGGTCAACGGTGTAACGATGGAACCCCCCACCCACATGGTCATAAATCCCGCCTAAGGCTAGATCAATGCCTCGTTGTTTGCAAACCATCGCTGCATCAAAGCGAGCCTCTGTAAAACCAAAGCGCTTGGCTCTTAGAGCCGTCCCAGCATAGGGAATCATCGGAAACCGTGTGCCTGGGCCTTGGGTTGCTAAGATTCCAGTACTGTACTCCAAGCCTAACCGCAACAGGTGATGATTCAACTCTCCTCCTATTTTGGGAAGCGTCGGTTGTTGCAAGCGTTGCAAAATTTCATCTTTGACGGATTGCAACTTCTCTATTTCTGTATCGTAAAAGCGGCGAATGGCTTGCAGCACTTGTAGAAAACTTGGGCGACCATATTTCGGCTCTAGGGGGAAATACGTACCGCCATAAAACGGAACGCGATCGGCGGGGGTGAGAAAGATGTTGAGTGGCCAACCGCCCTGCCCTGTCATTAATTGCAAGGCTTGCATATAAATACTGTCAATATCAGGGCGTTCTTCGCGATCGACTTTAATTGGCACATAATTTGCGTTCATATAGTTCGCCACTGCCAAATCCGAGAAGGCTTCCCCTTCCATTACCGTGCACCAGTGGCAGCTAGAGTAACCGATAGAGAGAAAAATAGGTTTATTTTCTTGCTTGGCTTTGTCTAGGGCTTCGTCACACCACGGCCACCAGTCGATCGGATTTTCAGCGTGTTTGCGAAGATAAAGACTTTGAGAATGGACAAGGCGATTGGTCATGAGGGATACCTGTCAACGCATAGATACGTTCATCTGCCCTTTGATCCTAGTCGGTCGTTGCAAAGTACTGAGAAAACCTAGCTTGGATTTTAGATTTCAGCGATCGAGCAACCTTGCCATCTGTTAGAGGATGCAAGCGAGCAGTGGACGTACTTCGATGGTTTCATAACGATCGACCACCATGAGATGACAGCTACATCACAATTCCAAAAGTGGGAAAAGTAAGTAAGTACTGAACTTTACAAGCAGCGTTATAAACTTTACATGCTTTTTATAAAGTATAGCAATTTGCCATGTTAAATTTAACAACAACGTCCGGATATGTGTGTGCATCTACTTAGAGTGAGATATTTTGTGCCTAGCTTGCAGGTATTTTAGGTATTTTTATGGACTCAGTAGACGGTATATCACATATGGAGTCTAGGGATTTTTCTGAAGAAATCGATCTGCAAAAGTATTGGCTGGTTATAAAGCGGCGCTGCTTACCAGCGCTGGGAATTTTTGGAGCAGTCGTCAGTTTAGCTGTACTGTACGGTTTTTCACAAGAACCAGCTTATCGAGCGGAAGGAAAATTACTGTTTAAGACTAATCGAACCTCAGCGCTGACTGGGCTGGGTGAAGATTTGGGACGGCTAGAAGCACTTGGATATCAAAATAACCCATTAGATACACAAGCAGAAATTGTCAAGTCGTTATCAGTCCTAGAAGCAACGATTCAAGCGCTAAATTTGACCGATGAAGAAGGGGAACCAATCAAGCCTCAGGATTTAGCTGAACAATTGCAAGTGAAAGGAATTCCAGGCACAGACGTTCTGACAATTGCCTACGAATCAAATGATCCGGAAGAGGCAGCGTTAGTCGTCAACCGCATTATGGAGGTATACCTAAAAGAAAATGTGCAGTCCAATCGGGCGGAGGCAGCCTCTGCCCGTGAGTTTATTGTGTCGCAGTTGCCGAAAACAGAAGCGGCTGTTTTACAGGCGGATTTAAACCTGCGCCAGTTCAAGGAAGTAAACAATGTCATTGTTTTAGAGGAGGAAGCCCGATCGGCTGTTGAAACGATTTCCAAGTTAGAGGATCAAATTGCCCAAGCTCAGGCTCAACTGGCAGATTCAACGGCTCGTGTACAGCAGTTGCAAAGCCGAGTTGGGCTGGTTCCTCAGCAGGCGGTTGCGCTCTCTGCTCTCAGTCAGTCAACGGGTGTGCAAGATGTGCTGGTGCAGTATCAAGAGGTACAGCGCCAGCTTGCTGTGGAACAAACTCGCTATCGAGAAGGACATCCAGCGATTGACAATTTGCAGCGGCGCATTGATGCCTTAGAAGCGTTACTCCAAGAGCGCGTAACTCAGGTGCTTGGCAGCCGCCAGTCAGTCTCATTCGGTGATTTGCAGTTGGGTGATGTCAAACGAGAACTAATCACGGACTTGGTGCAAACTGAGGCAGAAAGATTAGGCATTGCGGGTCGGTTAAATGCGTTGCAGGGTGCTCAAGCTGTTTATAGAAGTAGAGCCAGTTCTCTCCCTCGCCTAGAGCAGACACAGCGCGAATTGGAACGAAAGTTGCAAGCAGCCCAGACCACCTATGAGGCCCTGTTGACACGATTACAGGAAATTCAAGTTGCAGAAAATCAGAATATTGGTAATGCTCGAATTGTTTCCCCAGCCATTATTCCCGAAGATCCAGTTGGCCCTCGAAAAGCGTTGATCTTAGCAGCAGGGGGAATGGCAGGCTTGCTATTGGCGATCGCCGCTGCGTTCGCTATTGACTTGGTCGATCGATCTGTGAAGACAGTCAAAGAAGCCAAGGAGCTATTTGGTTATACAGTTCTGGGAATTATTCCGGCATTAAGATCAACTGATAAAGCTCAACTGTATCAGGGGCAGACCGATTTATCGATTCCAAGCGTGATTACGCGCGATATTCCCAGATCACCCATCAGTGAAGCCTATCGGATGCTGCAAGCGAATCTGAAGTTTCTCAATTCAGACAAGCCGCTCAAGACGATTGTGGTGACGAGTTCAATTCCTAAAGAAGGAAAATCAGAAGTTGCTGCCAATTTAGCTACAGCGATTGCTCAGGTAGGGCGGCGAGTGTTACTGGTGGACGCAGATATGCGTCGTCCTGTGCAACATCATGTCTGGAATTTGACGAATTCAATCGGACTGAGTAATATCATCGTAGATCAAATTGATATTCGCAAAGCTGTACGAGAAGTTGTTCCGAATCTGGATGTACTGTCGGCAGGAGTAATACCGCCAAATCCTGTAGCTTTGCTAGATTCAAGACGGATGGCAGTTTTAGTATCAGATTTTGCGGAACAGTATGATTTTGTGATTTTTGATACGCCGCCGCTGTCAGGTACGGCCGATGCGGCTGTGCTAGGCAAAATGTCTGATGGAATGTTACTGGTTGTGCGTCCAGGTGTGATTGACTCAACTAATGCAGAGTCGGCTAGAGAGTTCTTGGTGCAATCCGGACAACGAGTTTTAGGTATGGTTATCAACGGGGTAGATGCAAAAACTGAACCCGATAGTTATTTCTATTACGTTAAAGAATTTGATGCTGCTAGCTTGAATGGTGGAAATACCAATGCGATCGAAGAAGCAGTAGAAGCTCGACGCTAATACGGTGCAGAACCAATCGTTGAGCAATCAAAAATATATTTGCCTATCTATTCATCACATTCTCTATAAATTGATGAGCATCAAGTATTTACTTTCAAGCATCGTTCTTGGAACGTTCTTGATCCAATCTCCAACCTGGAGCCAAATTCAGCCAACGCCATCATCTTCGAATTCTGAAACTTATTCCAGTTTCACCAATCCAAGTTATGTTCTAGGTCCGGGCGATCAGGTACAGATTAGGGTCTACGACTATGAAGAATACACTGGGCAAAAAGTGATTCTGCCAGACGGCACAATCGCTTTACCTCTGATTGGTTCGTTGAATGCCGCTGGTTTGACAATAGAACAGTTAGAGCAAGCATTAACAACTCGCCTGCAAACATTGTTGGTGAACCCTGTGGTGACAGTAGAATTGTCCACAACGCGTCCGGTGGTAGTTACCGTAGCAGGAGAAGTGCGTCGTCCTGGTCCAACTGAGTTGCAAGCATCCGCGACAGAGGGAGGGGTTCCGACTCTCAGTAAGGCGCTAAATGCAGCTGGTGGAATTACTCAAGACGCAGATATTCAACAGGTAACAATCAATCGACAAACCGCTAATAGTGGCTCACGGACAATCACGGTGAACTTGTGGGAGGCAATTTCTTCGAGTAATGCAGAATCAGATGTGATTTTGCTAGAGGGAGACTCGATTTATGTGCCGCGCTTGTCTGCGGATGCTCAGATCGATCGCCGATTACTCGCTCGTTCTAGTTTTGCTCCTGAAACGATTCGCGTTCGAGTTGTTGGTGAAGTGAAAAATCCGGGTGAAATTCAAGTACCGCCTGAGAGTACGCTTTCCAGTGCGGTAGCGATTGCAGGAGGCCCAACCGAGGATGCCAGACTGAGTCGTGTTGCCTATATTCGCCTAAATGAAGAAGGTAGAGTTGAACAAGAGACGATCGATTTGCGCAACTTAACTGATAATTATCAAATTCAAGAAGGAGACGTTATTATTGTGCCGAAGCGATCGGATGTTTCAGTGATTGATTTTGCAGGTCGCTTGTTTGGACCTTTAGGCGCGTTTTTAAACTTGATCAATGGTGCAAACAGTCTTTTTCAGAGTTTTTAAATTTAAGCAATGGTATTAACGGTATCCTTCGGGCTAATTTTTTATTCATCGCTAGGTGTACCATGAAAGAATCTAACTCAATTAGACTATCTTCTTTACATTCATTAAATAGTTCTATAAAATAGACCCAAACAAGACGATCCTTAATTCTGTTTTAGTTTACCTCTCTAGTTTTTGCTTAACGTAAAAGCTGGTTGCTAAATTGAATATTTAGAGTTAAATTTTCGGATTTTCTTTAAGGAGTTGGGCTTCGACGGTTGTTCAATCTCAGTCCCTCCCTCAAAGCCTTATCGTGGATAAATTGTACTATTCCAGGAGGCAACATTGCAGAAGAGGTGTGACCGAAATCGAAAACGATCGAAACGGCGAGCAATTTATTGTCCAATTCATCACTGTTATTTGGATAGTGTCAGTCAAAAATACCCGTTGTTTACCGATCGAGCCGGGCAACTCCAACAGCGGGGAATGAATCGTAGAGATGCGTTGCTGCTTATTGCCGATCGAACGGCTGTGCCATTACAGGGAGAATGGTTGGAAGCATTTTGGTGCAATCGATGTCAGAAAACGAAGTGGTATCATGTGTGTAAAAAAGGTGATTGCGCTTACACGGTAAGCACTGCGTCTAAAGAACTATGGTGCCAAGTCAGTGGAATAATTCATCCATCAAGTAATCCATCGGTGAGCGAATTTACCCAAAGGCAAGCTCGAGGAATTACATTTAATAGATCAAATAATTTTTAATTTGTTTATTAAGTAGTAGCAAACCTTCTGTAAAGAGTGAAATTGAATTATCTAATTTCTGATGTTTTGGCTAAAAATAACCTAAGAATAGCTCAATTTACTGAATCCTTCTTTAAGGAATTCCTTTATTCTTTGCCAAGAACTTCTCTTCTAAAAAGACATATTTGTCTTGTTTAAGCAGAGCAAAATGATCGAGCTATTTTTGAAAATTGCCAATACAACCTAGATCTTTGTTAAACAAAGTATCGCAAAACTGAACTTGATTTACAGATGGCTTGTTTTCTTAAATTGATTTGATCACTGATATTTAATTCTGTGTTGAGCGCTGGTATTTATGATGCAAGTACTGAGATACTGACAACGAAAATAATGTTTTTATGCAACAAAATTTCTGCTTAAATTGCCAAACTAGACTTTTTTATGTCTTTGGAGGTACGTCATCTCTATGCTGAAGGGAGAATCTTAGTGATTAGTAGGGTATCTGTGTTAGTACAGAAACTTAGTCCTAGTTTACGTAAAGCAGCAGGCAATGCAACATGGTTGTTAGTCGATCGACTATTGCGATTGTTTCTAAGCTTACTGGTTGGTGCTTGGGTTGCTCGCTATCTTGCTCCTTCGCAGTATGGACTTTACAACTATGGGTTTGCCTTCGTCAGTTTATTTCAAACCTTTACTGGCTTGGGGCTCCAACAAATTTTGGTTCGAGATCTAGTAAATAATTCAGAAGAAAAAGATGCAATTTTAGGTACTGCATTTTGGCTAAGAATAATAGCAGGGATGGTAACAGTGCCCCTCATCGTAGGACTAAATATATTGCTACGCCCAGATGATGCTATGGCACACTGGATAGTTGGTGCAATTTCATTAAGTCTTATTTTCCAACCCTTTGATGTTATTGAATTTTGGTTTGTATCTCAAGTTCAATCAAAACAGACGGTTATTGCCAAAAGTGCAGCATTTTTTATAATTAATGCTTGTAAAGTGATATTGATTGTTTTAAGTGCACCTGTTTTAGCCTTTGCCATTGCTGTATCTGCAGAAGTGGCACTAAACGCTGTAGGTTTGGTCATTGCGTATCGTGCTCAAAGCAACTTCATGAAAATGTGGTTTTTTAGTTGTCGATGGGCTAAGAAATTATTGAAGGATAGCTGGACACTCATACTGTGTGCAATGGTCATTTCTATATACATGCGCACAGATCAATTGATGCTTGCACAGATGTCAGGAGATGAAGTGGTAGGACTATATTCAGCAGCAGCGAAGGTATCTGAAATGTGGTTTTTTATTCCTGCAGCTCTAGTGCAATCAGCTACACCATCAATTATTGAAGCAAGACAATTTAATATGCGTTTATATTACAAACGCATTGAGAAATTATTGAAAGTTATTGTTTTTTTATCTTACTGCATAGCCATTATTGTAACCCTTGGCTCTAGTTATGTAATCATTCTACTGTTTGGTGAGGATTTTAGTGATTCTGCTTCTATTCTTTCCATTCATATTTGGACAGGGGTATTTGTTTCTATGGGACTCGTTGCAGGTGTTTGGACAACGACGGAAGGACTTATGATATTCTCATTTGTTGCAACGGCATCAGGAGCGGTGCTTAACATTTGCTTGAATTTGTTGCTTATCCCAATCTATGGAGGTATAGGTGCAGCAATTGCTACCGTTATTGCTCAGGTTATGGCTTCCTTCGCTGCGTTTTTAGTGTTTCCGCAAGCAAGATGCTTCTTCTTTTGCCAACTGAGAGCATTGTGCCCTAATCCATTTGTGCTTTTAAACAGATAACCACAAATAGAAAATGTGAATGTCGTGATGGTTTAGTCATAGTGAGTGTGCTGTTTATTTCACTGTTCCACTTAACTGTGATTGTTAACTGTGATTGAACAGATTTAATGATTCTGTTAATGCAAAAAAACTTTTGCATTAAATATGAAAATTTAGTATGTCGCAGTTTATTAAAACTAGAAATACCTTAAACTATAGATGTTGAATTTAGTTGATTCCCAAACGCTATGTTTGTATCTTGAGATGAGGTATTTGGTACTTAGTCTTTGTAACTACCTGTTCATTTCTAATACTTTTCTCTCTTTTTAGTTGCTAAATTTATAAATGTTATGAGATGTCCTAAATTAAGCGAATTACCTCCTCCTCCTCCTGGAAAGGAAGGTTGGCCATGGACTGAAGAAAGTGATGCTTTACCCGATCGAATGCTAAACGGTAAGCCTTGGCCTTTAATTAGCATTGTTACTCCTTCCTACAATCAAGGAGAATTTATCGAAGAAACCATTCGCTCTCTCCTGCTACAAGGTTATCCAAACCTGGAATACATTATTATTGACGGAGGTAGTATAGACAACAGTATCGAAGTGATCCGGAAGTATGAACCTTGGATAACCTACTGGACTAGTGAACCTGATCAAGGACAATCTAACGCTGTTAATAAAGGATTTCTCAAGAGTCATGGAACTATATTGGCATGGCTTAATAGTGATGATACCTATGAGAAGAATGCGCTGTGTTCAGTGGCAACGCTGATGGTGCAAAAGCCGAATGTTGATGTAGTGTATGGAAATGTGAAAGTGATAGATGAAGTCGGACAAACGCTAACTGAAGTTAGAACCGTTCCTTTTAATTCTCAAGCTTTTCTCTATGAAACTGTTCACATTGTTGCGCAAAGTGCGGTATTTTGGCGAAGTAAGTTGTTCTTTGAGGTAGGTAAGCTCAATGAAGAACTCCATTACTCAATGGATCGCGATTTGCTAGTCAAGTTTATGGAAAAAGGTGCTAATTTCGCTTTTCTAAGAGCACCACTTGGAACATATAGATGTCATCAGAGTAGCAAAACATTTGGAACGTCTAGTAAATCTCGTGCAGAGTTGTTGTCGTTAATACCATTTTCCAATGTGGTTCAACGTTCTGATTACACCTTTTGGCGATTGATTTATCGGTTACGCCAGATTGCTTATTTAAGCATTCAGGGTGATCTTCCTTATATGATTGCTCGACTGATTGCGCGATTTAAACCAAGCGCTTTTGACCGCTTGTGAATTCCTGTTGTATTCACGCAATATGGAGGTTAATTAATGAATTCTCTACCAGAAATTGATGTGGTTCTATTATCTTGGAACCGTTCTCAAATGACAATTGAAACAATCAAAAGCATTCTTGAACAACAGGGAGTTAATCCAAAGATCTGGATTGTTGATCAAGGCAGTAAACGAGAAGAGCTTCAGTACCTCAAAGCGTTTATTAAACCCTATTCCAATATTCACATCACTGAACTTGACCAAAATGTAGGTGTTCCTGGGGGGCGAAATATCGGTACTTATATGGGTAAGGCTCCCTATGCTGTTAGCATTGACAACGATGCGGTCTTTGAATCAAACGACGCGCTCGAGAGAGTTGTTGAAATTTTTGACAGTGAACCTGAGATTGGTGTTATCAGTTTTCGCATCAAGAATTTTTATACGGGTCAGGATGACGAGTTATCATGGGCGTTTCCCAAAAAATTGAAGGAAAATTGCGAGTCACGGTTTTTTGCAACTTGTTTTGTTGGGTGTGGACATGCAATTCGTCGTAACATTTTTGAAACGGTTGAAGGATATGATGATGCTCTGTTTTTCTATTGGGAAGAAACCGACTTTTCATATCGTGTGATTAATCTTGGGTATCGATTAATTTATGAACCGCACATTTCAGTGCTTCATAAGGTTTCTCCAGAAGCCAGAATTAGTTGGGAAAACAACCGTTTTTATTACCTAGTTAGGAATGCAATATATATTGACTACAAGTATTATCAACAGATACCTAGAGTTGCTATTATTGCTTTAGGTTATTGTACAAAAGGTATCTTTAACTTCTTGCCTAAACAAACCGTTTTGGGCATTATTGATGGAACTAAAATGTGTTTTTCTCTAAAGCAAAGAAGGAATTTATCTGAATTGAATCTTACAGAATCATCTCGGCAATATATTTGGCAACACAATCTTAGATATAGAGGAAGTTTTTGGCATCGAATTAGAAATGAAGTTCTGGTTAGCTTACCAGGACATAAATAATCATGAGTTCTATTAAAATCATCAGGGATAGTATTTAGTATAGTCTTTGAGTTGGAGAGAAAATAGCTTAACTCAAGTAAATTGAGCTACAAAATAAGCAAGTTTTGTCAGCCGACTTGTTGTAGTTTTTTCAAAGGCTTCTATGTTTGTGCGAGGCTCTTTTTCCATAGTATCTCTTCACGCACAAACTGTTGAACTTAAGCTTTGAATTGATGGGATTGAAAGCTTGAAAAATTGACTGAGCATTTTCTTACTCTAGTAAGCCATTGATTACGGTCTCTACAGTTACTTATTACCCTATCGCTCCTTAGCTTCGCTCCTTAGCTCGATCTACGTATCGCGCTGAGCGACCTATCTAGTTCTCTACAAATAACTTCTACACTAAATAATGCGAGGTTTCATTGAATTATGGGGTCAACTATACAAAAATATCCGGAAATCAAACTTCTTCACACACGTTTTCATCAAATTACTTGTTGCGAACTACTCGATTACATTACTGATGTGGCAAAGCAACGCAAGAAAACAGTAGTTGGTAATGTAAACATACGAGCAATGAACTTTGCCTACACACAACCTTGGTTCCAAGATTTTATTAATACATCTGACTTGGTTTTCTGTGATGGGTTTGGTGTTTTATTGGCAAGTAGATTGAGTGGATACAAGTTGGAATCGAAACATCGAACTACCTGTGCAGACTATCTTGACAAGCTGGCTAAAGCTTGTGAGAAGGAGAGTCTATCATTGTACCTGCTAGCAGGGAAACCCGGCGTTGTTGATCGAGCAATTGCTAAACTTAGTATCGTTGCACCTAACCTTAAAATAGGAGGACATCACGGTTACTTTGAGAAGGAAGGTCATGAAAATGAAGCAATTGTTGCCGAGATCAACCAGTTTAAGCCTGATATTCTTTATGTTGGTTTTGGAATGCCGATTCAAGAACGCTGGATTCTTGACAATATGCACAAAATTGATACCCGTGTATTTCTGCCGCTTGGTGCTTGCCTCGATTTCTATACAGGTACTCTGCCGCGTGCTCCTAAGTGGATTACTGATTCTGGGCTAGAATGGCTAGCGCGTTTGCTGACAGAGCCACGCCGACTTTGGGTGCGATATGTGATTGGTAATCCTCTTTTCTTTTACCGGATCTTCAAAGATATACTCTCTGAGCGTCTGAGAGCGTTAATGCAGCGCCCTGTCTCACTCTGATGTAGTTCGACTTGAAACATTAAGTGCCTCTCTTGATTAGACAGTATGAACAGCAGTAACCGATGTCTTAACATGACTAGACGGCAAACTTTGGGGTTAGGTATTGCCTCGCTCTTATCAACTTTTGCTGGGTATTCTGGTACTGAAAACTCCTCAGCTAAAAACTTTACTGAATTATCTGAATATGAACAGTCATCTTCTGAACTAACCGACTTGTGTTCAATTTCAGAGCCTACGTGTTCCCTAGGAAGTTACGCTAAAGAGCAGGGTATTCTATACGGCGCGGCTGCAAAACACAATACATTATCCTCTGATTCTGAATTTGCAACAATCTTTTCACAAGAATGTCGCGTTCTTGTTCCTGAAAATGATTTGAAGTGGGAAGTTGTACGCCGTGAACCTGGGCAATTTAACTTCTCTAAAGCAGACTGGATGGCAGAATTTGCTCAAAGCAATAATTTACAACTGCGAGGACATACTCTGCTTTGGCACCATTATTTTCCACAATGGGTTGAGCAAACTTTAGGAGCTGATAATGCAGAGGATATGCTGATTGAGCATGTTCAAACAGTAGTCAAACGCTATGCAGGGCGGATGCATTCCTGGGATGTTGTGAATGAAGCAGTTGATCACGAATCTTCACGGCAGGACAGGCTGAGAACGTCCCCATGGTTAAGTTTCATCGGCCCAGAGTACATTGATCTTGCCTTCTGGACTGCTCACGAGGCTGATCCTGAAGCAATCCTTGTCTATAACGACAATGGGCTCTGGTGGGATGCTCCGGAAGGAGAAGCAAAGAAAGCAGCTGTTCTTCAGTTGCTCGAAACTTTGAGGAGCCAAGGAACCCCAGTGCATGCTTTGGGCATTCAAGGTCATCTTTTGGGACATGAGATGCACCAGATGAATCCAGAAAAACTAAGGAAATTCCTATCAGATGTGTCAAGCTTGGGGCTAGAAATTATGATTACTGAGTTAGATGTGAATGACCATAACCTGCCCGACGATGTTGGATTGCGCGATCGTTTGGTAGCAGAGGCATACTATAATTTCCTATCGGTTGTCCTAGATGAACCTGCTGTCACAACAGTAGTAACTTGGGGATTGAGCGATCGTGACACGTGGTACTCTGGATGGGGGCGCAAAGAGAATGCTCGTCCTTTACCGTTAGATCGAGATTTGAATCGTAAACTGGCTTGGAGGGCGATCGTCGAAAGTTTTATTAGTACCTCTCACCAGGGTGATAACATCTACAGCTAAATCCTTTCCACATCCTACTTTCGTCAATGCCAGAATGTTGTGACTCTAGCATCAAAAGCTTTTAATTTTATGACGATTCAGTTTCTGCCACTTGTTAGCATTGGAGTTCCTACGTATAACCGTCCGAAAACCTTAGAAAAAACCCTGGCTAGTCTTGTTCGTCAGACTTATCCAAACATCGAGATTATTGTTTCTGATAACTGCTCACCAACTCCGGATACAGAACAAGTCGTTAGAGAATATATGGAAAGAGATTCTCGAATACGCTATTTCAAGCAAGAAAGAAATATTGGAGTGTTTTATAATTTTAAGTTTGTTTTTGATGTTTCTACTGGAGACTATTTTACCTGGGCTGCTGATGATGATACCCGTGCTGATAACTACATTGAGGCTTGCATGAACATATTTCAGCAGGCAGATCAATCTTCAGAACTATTACTAGTGAACTCCTATTCACAAATGGTTGATCCAAATCTTCAACATGTGCTTAAAGTTGATCGTGGCTGTACTACTGTAGGTCTGAAACCTTCACAACGCTACTATCGATACTTGTCTTCAATTTACACCGAGCAGGCTGCTATCGGTGATTTGATCTATGGTGTTATCAAATCTCAGCCTCTTAAAGAAGTGATGGAAAAGCAGCCAAACATCTTAGATTGGGATCACATTTTCTTGGCAACTCTAGCAATTGAAGGGGAATTTCTTTCAATCCCCGAGCCATTAATGACTTCTTCTCCTGGTGGTATGTCCACTTTGCAAGATGCAAAGAAAATGGCAAAGATACAACTAATTCAAAATCCCTTGTACATCAACAAGGCACAATGGGTCCGCTGCTTATTTCTACAGCAAAGGGTTTGGAGTTCTTCGAAAATATTTATATTTAACAAAATAAAATTATCAATTTGGGTGATATTTGATACGCTTGTCAAGCATTTCATGAGAAGTTCTTCTAAAATTAAAGTAAAAGTAAACAACTAAAACATCATAGACAAAAAACAAATAATTTACTGCTATATTTAAGTCAACTTGATTTTAAGGATTTATTTTTGACTGTATTCAAACACAGGGAGCCTTTCAAACTTTTTCGTCTACACTGAAGTTTAAACAGATAACCCATATGATGTATCTCGAAAACTAGACGAAAACTAACATGGAGTTGTTTATATAAAAACTGACTAAGACTACAAAAATAGTCGGAATTATGCGGCAAAATGGTACAGTGCAAATTTGTTCAAGGCTAATTTTGTAAGGGATTTGACTATCTTCTTAAATATTCTCCTAGTAGAAACTATTATCATGCGGAGTATTGCTAATGTCTCTGATAGAGTCAGATGATTTGAGAGAGAAATTTAGTAAATATCGTAAGGATTTTCTCACACTCAATCTACCTGCTATTGAGAACCATATTATTCGGAGAACTAAATTTCGAATTCATTACGAACCAAGCTCGATTCTATCCTACTTTATAGAATCTACTGTTCTTAGGAGTGTTGGTTGGGTTCCTGGATTGTTTGGCGCTTTGTTGCGCAATCTAATTTATCAACCTCTATTCGCAAAAATGGAACTATTAGCTTTTATTGAAGCTGGAGTAGAGATTAAGTCTGCCGGATCTATTGAGTTGGAGAAACAAGCGCTCATCCATAGAGGAGTTTACTTGAACGGTTGGCACAAAAACAGTAGAATTTGCTTGAAGGAACGTGCTTATCTGGATCGCAACGTTACAATTACAGTTCATGAGAATGGTTATATTGAAATTGGAAAACTAACCTATATCGGACCATCAACCTGTATAGCCGGTCCTGGACCTGTAAGAATAGGCAGCTATTGCTTAATATCCTCTGGTTGTGGGATTTATGGCAATAACCATGTGTTTGATGATCCAACGATTTTAATTCGGGAACAAGGATTTACCAACAAAGGAATTACGATTGAGGACGATTGCTGGCTTGGAACAGGTGTTAAGGTTTTGGATGGAGTTACGATCGGTAAGGGTAGTGTGATCGGCGCTGGTGCGGTAGTTACTAAGGATATACCTGCCTATTCTGTTGCTGTTGGTGTTCCTGCTCGAGTAATTTCTAAACGCGGCGTTAAAGGAAGTTCTCTTGAGAAGTAGTAAATTTCTGTGCTCAAGCCAGTTGTAGCTTCCAACGCAAAAAACACCGATGCTTGCTGGACGAAGGAGGGAAATCAGAGCTACTTCGGTTACAAAAAACATATCGGCATTATCGAGACAGACCCAAAGTACGCCCTCAGAGTCGAGTCAAATTAGTCTGTTCAGTAGGTTTAGTCCGAGTTAAGGCGACTCTGGGACTGAAAAATCTGACCCACAACTTGGTGCATCACACGTTTTTACAGACTCAATGTGCTTGCCAAGGCAGAACGTTGAAGCTCAAGAGTGCATTGGAGGATTCTGTTGACCTCATAAATTTGAGGTTGATGGAATGGCTCTAGTACAACATTGTTTTTCGGCTTATTTGAGCTCTAATCTCTCCTCAAAACAGGTTAATCGAGGGTTCCTGCGATCTGTATGAAAGTAGTCTATTTAATTCAAACATACTGGAATGCTCAACAAATATATCGACTGGTAAGAACGCTTAAGCAGGCAAGTCCGAATTGCTTCGTGTTAGTCTACCATGATGCTAGTGTTTTTGAACTGGATTCTGCACCTATTCAGAAATATGATGATGTTGTTGTAATTAATACTAAAATTCAACCTAGGCGCGGTCGATTTTCTTTAGTGCAGTGTTATCTAGATGCGGTTAATTGGTTGTTCCATCACCATATAGATTTTGATTGGCTTTGTAATCTTTCAGGACAAGATTATCCAATCCAACCTTTGTCTGAAATTGAAGAATATTTATTCACTACTTCGTACGATGGTTTCATCGAATATTTCGACGCTTTATCTACTGAAAATAGTAGCTTATGGCAACACCAAGAAGGGATAAGTCGCTACTTTTATCAATACAGATGGTTGTTTGATGTCTCAACAGACTGGCTAAGAACACTATCTAAACCTGTAAAGATAATAGTGAACCATGGGCAAACTTTTTTAAAGATTCAAACGACCTATGGTATCGCGGTAGGTGTTCGAGCTAACCCAAGCCCATTTGACTCTGATCTGATTTGTTATGTAGGATCGGACTTCAAAACACTTTCAAAAAAATGCGTTCAGTTTATTTATGAAACCTTTAAAGAAAATGGAAGTTTAGTTGAATACTATAGAAAGACATGCTTGCCTGAAGAATCTTTTGTTCAAACCATCCTAGTAAATAGCAAAAAATTTAACCTGCTCAACGACAATAAACGATTTATTAAGTGGGGAAATCAATCTCAGGGACATCCTCAGCTTTTAGTTACTACCGACTACTTGAGCTTAACTAAGACTGATGCCCATTTCGCGAGGAAGTTTGATTGTAACAAGGATAGTAACATCTTAGATTTGTTAGATTGCAAGATTCTGAGTTAACTTCTCACTTAAAGCTACATGAGTTAGTTACTATTAATTATTTAAATTTGAGTTGAGGTATTAATTCATAACTTGAAAAAATGCCTGTTTTCAAAAATTTATACGATAAAATTTTTAAGAATTTTTTCTTGGTAAGAACTAATTTTGTATGACTAAACTGACTCCTTTACAAGTTCCTGTTGTATTAATTATTTTCAAGCGACCTCATACTACTCAGCAAGTTTTGAATGCTATTCGAATCGTTTGTCCTAAAAAGCTAGTCGTCATTGCTGATGGACCTCGTTTGGATCGGGAAGGAGAAGCAGAAGCGTGTGCCAGAACCCGAGCTGTTATTGATCAGGTTGATTGGAATTGTGAGGTGATAAAACATTACTCTGAAATCAACCTTGGCTGCGGTGTGCGTCCAGCTACAGGATTAGATTGGGTTTTTGAACAGTTTGAAGACGCCATTATCCTTGAGGACGACTGCTTACCTGATCCAACTTTCTTTTATTTTTGTGAAGAGTTACTAGAGAAATATAGGCATGAATCTAAAATTATGTCGATTTGTGGTAGCCGATTTGTCCCCAGTACTACACCCTTCAGCTATTACTTTTCTCACTATGTTAGTTGTTGGGGATGGGCAACTTGGCGTCGAGCTTGGCAACATTTTGATTTTGAAATAGGACAATGGTCTAAGCTCCGTGAATCGGCATGGCTAGAACAGTACCTACAAAATCAGAAGGTTGCTGATTGCTGGAGTCAGCGGTTTCAGAGTGTTTACCGGTCAGGGCAAAATCATATTTGGGACTATCAATGGCAATTTGCCTGTTGGCTTAACAAATCTTTAAGTATTCGTCCCAATGTCAATCTAATTTCAAACATTGGAATTGGTGCAGATTCAACTCACACGCTCCAGAATTCTAGTGGGGCAAAAACTCGGAAGCTTGAAGCAATGTCTTTTCCCCTACGACATCCGGGCATAGTTGATCGGGATATACAGGCAGATTTACTTGTAGAAAAGGAATGTTTTACCAGACCTAGCTTTCTAACTCGTGCTTACCAAAAACTTTACAGATTATTAGCATAAGCAACATAAATTTTAACAAGTAAGCAATTATAATCGTGATTTAAAGAGTGCAGTTAGTACAAGCTTAGTTTACCGACGAAGGTTTGAATTTCATGCCTCGGCTGTGTTTACACCTATTTCCAATTGCTTTAAAGTCTGCGATCGATTTACGTTACTAGAAATATGAGAGACTTAGTAGTAGGGTTGGTGAGCAATCCTGTTATTGTAATCAGTAGTGGCATCTTTGTTGTTTTATTTTCAATGCTTGTTTTAGCTTGGACAAATAAGAGTAAAAAAAACTTAGAACAACTTGAATTTTGCTTTATTGTATTCATTTTTTTTTGTCTCACACCTATTAATTTAACTCCATTCATTCATTGGAGACCAAACTATTTTTGGGTGCCTCCTCCTAATGCCATTTTATCTAGTTTTCAAGTTCTTATTTATGCTTATATATTGCTTGTCTCACGTAAGAAATTATCCGCTTTTTTGATACGAGAACTAATTCCATATTTAAGATGCAGTATCATTCGAAATCCTTTTTTTTGGGGCTTGAGTTTCTTAGGAGTTGCTTCGTCTTTTTGGTCAGAAACTCCTTTAATCACCTTTAAAGCAGGGCTTATTTTACTAATAGCGAACCTTTCTTTTCTTGCTATTTGCAAGTATTCCGACTTTTGGCAAATTTCAACGTTTGTTCGTTGGAGTGCTGTGCCAATAGCAATCTTAAGCTTTATCATTCGTCGTAAAACCAATGATGGTACAACAGCTGGTGGAGGTCTAGCTGGTATCCTCTTCTCAAAAAATGAGCTAGGGGCTTTGATGGCTATAAGCATTATATTGTGGGTTTTGACCGCTATCTATGTTCCTAAAGCACGCCTTTTTTCTTGTCTAATCTCAATAGTGTTTACCCTTCTTCTTATTCAAGCTAAATCCGGAGGGGCAATCGTTCATTTGTTTATACTGTTCTTGCTAATTCTCGCCGTTCAATTTACTAAGAAACTGAGAGATAAAGTTGCGGTATTAAACATAATTTTCTGTATATTGGTTGCATGTATTGCTTTTTCATTTACTATTACTAATCTAGGGTTTATTCTACAGAGGTTTCTTGGCAAAGATTTGTCTTTTACAGGACGGACAAATATTTGGCCACCTGTTTGGGATGCAGTAACTCATCGAATGTGGACTGGTTATGGTTTACACGGCTTTTGGCAAGAGTGGCGTGGTGCGAACAATCCTGCATTAGATTGGTATAAAGGATTTTGGTATCCTCCTAATGCTCACTTTGGTTTTCTTGACGCCTGGGTACAACTGGGCGCATTCGGAGTCTTAATTCTAATTACTGCAATTTTGCTTAGTGTGTTTCAAGCGGTTTCCTATCTTATCCGCTCTAAATGTAAGCAAGCAGTGATTCCCATATTTTTTGTTACCTATTTTATACTAGCCAATCTTTCTGAAACCCGTTTGTTGGATTTTAATTTCGTGTGGGTTACATATAGCATTACATCGATTAAGTTATCTCTCGAATCAAACACATAATGTGTAAAACATACTTACTTTGCCACAAGGTCCTACCAGGAATTACTGGTCTTTGGCAAGTTTCAGGCCGATCGGATATTGACAACTTTGAAGATGTGCTACGGTTGGATATTCGCTACATTGAAAATTGGTCACTATGGCTTGATCTTCAAATTATTCTTAAAACTATTCAAGTAATTTTGAAAAAATCTGGAGCGTATTAGTTCCCACCTTTGTTTTGAACTTAATCTATTCCCTGTCCTAATTTGCTTAGCTAGCCCCTCAATAAAATCCGGCATCATTCACTTAAGTGTCTAAAAAGAGTCATTGATTCAGGGTGCTTCTCTACACAACTTTACAAATTATCCTTCATTGATACGTTAAGCTTAACGTCTATTGAAATATTCATTACGGATATTGTCTGTGGGCAACACATCTCTCAGTAAAGTCGATCGCCTAAAAACTCACCAGCCGCCAGAAAAATAGTTGTTCTATCCGATAAACTGAGTAAATCCCTAGAACAGCTATCCTGATTCTTCGAAGGATAGAAGTTATTCACTTCCTATGCGGCGTTCTTCCATGACCAACACGATCGCACTGATTGCCCACGACTCGAAAAAAGATGACATTGTTGAGTTTGCCCGCCAGTACACTCCCCTATTGGGACGCTATCGATTAATTGCAACAGGAACCACCGGGCAACGAATTGAAGTAGCAACAGGACTGCCCATTGAACGCCTGTTGTCTGGACCCTTAGGAGGGGATGCTCAAATTGCGGCAGAAGTGGCAACAGGCGGGGTACTTGCCGTCATCTTTCTAGTTGATCCGCTGTATGCACAACCGCACGAACCAGACATTCAAGCATTGTTGCGCATTTGCAATGTGCATAATGTGCCGTTGGCGACCAATCTGGCTACCGCGGAAGCTATCGTCGCTCGATTTGCTAAGACGCTGATTGCCCACCTCATCTACAATCCGGTGTCTGGACAAGGGAATGCCGAGCAGGATTTAGACCTGATTCGTCAGTTGCTAGAACCCCACTTACATTTGCATGTGCATGTCACTGAACCAGACGATGATCCAGGGGAATTAGTGCGGGCGGCGATCGCCGCAGAAGCCGATTTGGTGATTGCTTCGGGTGGAGATGGAACCGTCTCTGCCGTTGCCGATGCTTTAATTGGCACGGGTGTTCCCCTGGGGATTATTCCACGCGGTACAGCCAACGCCTTTGCCGTATCCCTTGGAATTTCCAGATTTTTGCCAATTCGTAATGCTTGTCAGGTCATTTTGGGAGGTCATACCCGTCTAGTAGATGCAGCGCGTTGCAATGGCTATCCTATGATTCTGCTAACGGGGGTGGGCTACGAGGCCGTGACCGTAGAAATGGCCAGTCGAGAATTAAAAAATCAGTGGGGTGCGCTTGCCTACTTTATGGCCGGGTGGCAAGCACTGGAAGGCCAAGAATTATTTGAAACTGAGATTGAAACCGAGGGGGATGTTTACACGTTTCAAGCCCATGCGATTACGATCGCCAATGCCGCCCCTCCCACCTCAATCTTGGCTCAAGGAGCTGGCGAAGTGGTATTTGATGATGGGCTGTTAGATGTCACGATCGCGTCGGCTGAAAATCGTTTACAGGGCATCACCACCATGTTTCGCATGTTGGGCGGAGCAATCACGCGAACCAACATTGAGCAACAAAACGTGGTGCATGTGCGAACGCCTCGTCTCAAAGTCACCACAACTCCTCCACAAAAAGTGGTGGTAGATGGCGAAATCGTCGGCACAACCCCGATCGAGGTGGAATGTATTCCAGCCGCACTGTCAGTCTTTGCACCTAAACCTTCCTAAATAGGGACAGATTTAACCAAAGCACTGAATCAATCGTTTACTCTGTTTCGACATCAGGTGGTATAGGTCGAGCAATGCTGACTCGTGCTCCTTCAAATAACTTGGCATATTGATTGCGTTGGCAGTCATAGTCATACATACAGTAGAGCAACCAAATCTTTTTCCACAGTTCATCTTTGGCATCCAAGAAGGTGACGGTTAGCCCTAGGCTCTTTACTTCTTCGGCATTGATAACGGCTCCATGAGAGGAATAGCTTTGGGCTGAAGAAATCTGATCAACCAAGCTGCTAATTTTATTCAGCGGCTCGCCTTGCAGCATTCCCTTACTCAACACTTGGTTTGCCAGTTTTCGAGTTCGCGCAATCGCGCTTTCAGCAATTTGGCGAATGGGGTACTGCTGGGCCGGGTCATCTCGAATATATTCGGCTGGAATCCCATTGAATTGAGGATCAATCGGCCCTAATTCAGAATTGACCCCCATAACGATTTCGCTGGCTGCCAACGCAATGATTGTACCTGCACTCTTAGCCCAGCTTGGAATCAACACTCGATAGGTATTGATTCTGAGTCGAAGTACGCTAATTACCTTTTCACAAGCATCAATAATGCCGCCGGGGGTTTGCAACAGTAAATCCACATCGCGGGTGCGGCAATCGTCTAAAATTTCCGAGATATCATCAGCGTCTCGAAAATCGATCATCCCTTCATTGGTAAAATAAACAATCAGTTCTCGTTGAGTAAGTTCCTGAATGTCTTCAATCAGTAATTGCCTAAGGTAACGATCTTTCTCCTTAACCCAATACTTAGGAGATTGCAGCGGTAACTGGTTGGTTCTAGGAAAGCTAAGATTTCTGACAACTAACGGTGTGGTAAATGGTTGGTTCTCTGCTGGGTTCATGAGGAAAGAGCGATCGGCTGTTTAGATCTTCTGGAACAGAAGATGGGTAGACCAGAGGAGTAGATAACAACCCTTTTTCCTCTAAATTTCGGACAACTACGTCATACTGAGAATTTCGTCGAACTGCCACTCGTTTTGTTCCAATCATCTTAAACATGCTCATTCACCGTTAATATAAATGACTTCAATTGTAAAATCTTGTTAAAGTTAAGTTCGTAGAGCTAGCCCTAAGACTAAGTTTTGCCTAGGCCGTTCAAGCTAATCTCCAGCGTCCTCACCTAGCTTGTAAAAAACACAAAATTGAAGCGGAGCGCTTGATTTGGATATTACTAAGCCCACGCTTTTAATTCTCAATTGCGAGTAATTTTTAGTAACTCCGGGCTACGGTCATTGCACCCTGCTAACGCGGCTCTAGCCATAGGAACATATAAAACTATAGCAAGAACCCCCTGCGGAACAACACCCCCATCCGATCAATCTTCATCGCTGATACTTCAATCGATCGCGACGCTGAAATCGTAGATGGTTAATCCTAATCCACTTCGCTGAAAGTGGGGGATCTATCGTTAGAATGAAAGCTGCTCCTATGTCATGCTAGGACATAGGGTAAAAATCCTCGTTAGCATTGATCGAAACCGATCGTAATTTACTGAGCGTACTCTATGTTGAAACGTTCCACTCTAGATACCACCCAACTCATGCGTCGTGCAGAAGATCTGATCAGCGCTGCTTCCAATCGATACCGCATCACAGTACAGGTGGCTAATCGGGCCCAACGTCGCCGCTATGAAGAATTTGATAACCTTGATGATCCAAAGATGAAGCCTGTGATTCGGGCCATTATCGAAATGTCCGATGAACTGACTCAACCCGAAATCATTGGTGAATAGGCTGCATCAATAGGATGTATTGGGGGGAAGCGAAAGTGGGGTAACGGTTGCAAATGGTGTCTAAACTGATGTTCAACCTTCAGCAAACGAGGAGCCAGCGAATGGCGATCGGGTTTGCTAGCCTAGGACTTATCTTGCTGTCCACCCTCATGCCCACCCCCCACCCATCTCGGCAAATTCCCCTAGGATTGCACTCGGTGACATCTCTGTTTTTGCCATTTGTACCTCAAGCAGCTCAGGCACAGCGCTTTGATCCCTTGACAGTATGGCAGCAGGTTTATCAACAGCTTGATCTGCCCCTAGAAAACCAATATATCGACCGTAGAACCGGAGAAGTTGCTGAAGATAACACGTTGGTTGGGCGCTTCATTCGCTACCACATTTATGTCCAAGGTCGTGCTCCTCTCTATCGGCTGGATTGGAAGCTAACCATGGCAGATTATTTAGGCGCAAACGAATTTATTGCGGCATCCACCTACCCCAGCAGCGATTCACTGACGGTGAACCCTATGGAGGGAGATATGGCAGCCATGAAAAATCTTAGCCGTGCTGAGCGAGATGCCTTAATTCAAGCGATCGTAGACATTTTCCGAGCCTCTTATCGTCCCTCTGGTGATTCGTCTGACCAGCGAACCGCTCCAACCGAATCTTCTCCAATTCCAGCGCCGCCGCAGTCGTCACCTAGCACTCCTGCATCCCCTAGAACGCCTCAACCAGGCGATGCTGATCTGTTGCTCCCCTAGCTGTTGCTGTCGGTGAATGTATGTCTCGTCAAGTGAAAAGCGGTCATGGTTGGCGATTGGGATGGAACCCACATGCAGAGCATTTCTGTGGTCTATTAGGGGGGGAAGAATGGGCGATCGAAGTGACCACTGCCGAACTAGATGATTTCTGCCGCCTTGTGGTTCAACTAGCTACAACCATGCAGCAAATGGCCCAAGAACTGATGGATGCAGAGCGAATCTGTTGTGAAGTTGAAAGCCCCTTACTTTGGCTAGAAGCCCAAGGCTATCCTCATGCCTATAGCCTCCACTTCATTCTATTAACTGGGCGGCGCGGAGAAGGAACATGGTCAGAAGCAGCAGTTCCTGGCTTGGTGCAGGCGGCTCAAATCCTTAAAGTCTTTTGATCTTCACAGTATTGCCACTTCTACAGGTTGAAATCAAACCTAGAGCAATGTGCTATGCTTGTAAAGCATTGAACTAAAACACGGGGCGTAGCGCAGCTTGGTAGCGCACCACTTTGGGGTAGTGGGGGTCGTGGGTTCGAATCCCGCCGCTCCGATCGCAGAGCAAAACAAGTAAATCGATGGATGACAACTTTGCATGGATAGCTGTAACTAGCCGTATTTTTCAGGAGTTGAATACGTTGTTTCAAAAGAATGTAAGTGACTGAAAAACGTATTTTTACGGTAGCTTCTTGAAGCCAAAAACTAGCACTATAGAATGAGTTGAAGCTGTTGAAAAATGGCATCCATGTCATCGATAGCCCATCTGCATCTATAGGAAATGCAAATTGAAGCCGTTTAGGTAAGCCTTCTGATTTCGATGCAATCGCTGGTTTGCCTACCAAATCAATCTAATTATTACTCAACTAACTGTTGATCTAGCCCAATTTAATCTACTGCTAGATTGTCTTCCCAGGCTAGCTTCGACTACCTCTTCTACGGTAGGTGGTCAATTTTTACATGCGTTTTTCTACGTTCTTTTTCCTTTCGGCAACTGTCCACCTCTCCCCTCACTCATCGGTGAACTTATGCGTATTCTGATTTATTCCTATAACTATCATCCAGAACCGATCGGGATTGCTCCCCTCATGACCGAATTAGCAGAGGGGCTGGTTGCACGCGGCCATGAGGTGCGAGTTATTACAGGAATGCCAAATTATCCTGAGCGCCAAATTTACCCTGAGTATCAAGGCAAATTTTACTGTACTGAGGAACGGAATGGAGTCATTGTTCAGCGAAGTTGTATATGGGTTCGTCCCAAGCCAGGACTGATAGACCGGATGCTACTAGATGGAAGTTTTGTCACCACCAGCATTTTTCAAGCGTTGAAAGGTTGGCGACCAGACGTAATTCTGCTTACGGTTCCGCCCTTGCCAGTCTGTTTGCCAGCATCGTTCTTGGGTTGGCTCTACTCGTGTCCAGTTGTACTAAATTTGCAAGATATCTTACCAGATGCCGCTGTCCATGTTGGATTGCTCAAAAGTCATGTGGCAATTCGTATGTTTAAACAACTGGAGCGATACGCCTATCACACAGCCCATACAATTAGCGTAATTGCCGATGGGTTCACCGAAAATTTGGGCAACAAAAACGTCCCTATCCACAAAATTCGGTGTATCCCAAACTGGGTTGATACAAAATTCATCCGCCCTCTACCCAAAGAAGCCAATGCATTTCGGCGAGTTCACCATCTAGAGAATAAGTTTGTGGTGATGTACTCCGGTAATATTGCCTTGACTCAAGGGTTGCAAACCGTGATTCATGCAGCCACTCAGTTGCAGCACATACCAAATATTATTTTTGTGGTTGTTGGCGAAGCAAAGGCTTTAGATACCTTGTGGCAACTGTGTGCTGAATATAAACTCGATAATGTCTTGTTGTTGCCATTCCAGCCAAGAGAACAACTTCCTGAAATGCTTGCAGCCGCAGATATTAGTTTGGTTATGCAAAAACGTAATGTGGTTGCCTTCAACATGCCGTCCAAAATTCAAGTGCTTCTAGCTAGTGGGCGACCAATTGTTGCATCGGTTCCTAGCACCGGAACAGCCGCTCGGGCGATTCGCCAAAGCAGAGGCGGAGTTGTGGTAGAACCTGAAGACCCGCAACTGTTGGCAGAAGCCATTCTAGATCTATACAACAACCCTGTTAAGGTAGAAATGATGGCCCACCAAGGGCGGCAGTATGCGGTCTCTCAGTATTCATTTGAACAAGCACTCAGCCGATACGAAGATTTGTTTTACGAGGTGACAGCCATGGGAATGCCAGCTAGGGCTTTACCTGAACTCAACTCTGAGAACTGATTGTTGCTCGCCTAGTGCTCGCCTTGTTTTTGACACTCTCTCTTTCCCAAGAGTGTCTTTTCCCTTTTGTAAAGATTTCTATTAATAAAAATCTCTTGAAAGAAAGGTTGCCTCCTTTGAAGAACGATTGAATAAATTTGATAAGTTAAAAAAGGTTGCAAAATACGCTTGTGATGATTTAATGATTGGTGTTTGGGCGATCGCGTTTTGTCAGCTTTCGATCTTATTGCTCTATCAGGTGCTAGGACGCATCAACCATGCTTAAAAACCAGCCAGCGATCTTGGCCCTCGATTTTGATGGTGTCGTTTGTGATGGACTCATCGAGTATTTTCAAACAGCGTGGCAAGCCTACTGCCAACTCTGGAAACCTGCTGAGACAGTTCCTCCCCAGGGCTTAGATGCCAAATTTTATCGCTTGCGCCCCGTTGTGGAATCGGGCTGGGAAATGCCAGTACTGATTCAAACAATCCTAGACGGTCTTCCTGAAGCGGAGATTTTGGCGCACTGGGGTACACTGGCTTCCTACAAGGCTCAGGAGGCGAACCTAACCCCGATCGAGATTGCTGCCACAGTCGATCGAGTGCGAGACGAATGGATCTCGCGAGATGTAGACCACTGGTTGTCACAACATCAATTTTACCCAGGTATAATTGCGCGAATCCAACAAATGCTTGCGGATTCAATTGATGTTGTAATTATTACAACAAAGGAAGGGCGATTCGTTCGCCAGTTACTTCAGCAACAACAAATTGATTTGCCAGAAAATTGCATTTTTGGTAAAGAAGTCAAACAGCCAAAATCACAAACGCTTCGAGATTTGCTGTCTGCTTTACAGCAGGGTGACGCTCCAACAACAGAGATTTGGTTTGTAGAAGATCGGTTAAAGACTTTACAAGCGATTCAAGCCGCCTCAGACCTCGATCGCGTTCAACTGTTTTTGGCAGATTGGGGCTATAATACGCCCTACGATCGGGAACTTGCTGACCGCACAACCGGTATTCACCTTTTGTCACTGTCAACCTTCGTACAAGCGTTCTCACAGTGGTATTAAAACCACCTCAGCAAAAGGATGATACGTGATCGACCACTCGTAGAATCACGGTTTATCGTTTGTAGTGCAAGGTGCCATTACAATACGGAGCAAAATACAGTTTAAGGCAGGTTGCTTTGAACGGTAGTCATCAAATAAAACTTAATTTCATTGTCTCAATTTGTACCTGTCTGTCTGTAGAATTGACTAGCAAATTTGTAGTTTTAATGACCGCAAGTAGAGCCTTAATATCAAGACTTTCTACCTCTCAGTATCTAAAGGCTATCTCCGTAATTATCTAGATCGATCGGGTAATTCATATGACTGAATACCGCTTAAAACAGGCAAAGCATTGGTGTTTAAAGCCCCTATGAAGGTCTCTCGAACTTCTCACAGAGAATTTATAAAAGAGCTTCTTTACGAATAGAGAAATGATGTTATTTATAGGATATTGAGAAATTTGGTAGGCGTGAATTCTTTGCGGCTAGATAGTGGATCTAATTTATTTTATGGGAATTCTAGGTTAGCCAGTATCAAACTAATATGCGTGCTGTGATGGAAGATCACCCATACCAAAAGAAATTCTCATTCGTCGAAACTCAAATAAAATCCAGCTAGTTTGTTCAACTAGTTAAAGGTGATTGATTGCAAAAATGCAGCAAATGCAGATAGTTAACCGTGTATTCTTAGTTCGCTCTTGACCTTTCTAGCACAGTAGGGGCTGGTACTTGTATGAAATCAACATCCTTAGAAGACTATCAAGCAGTTGATTCTGGATTTGCTGTTTATGATTGTGAAATTCGCCTCAAATTTAGGCTGATTGAAGAAAAGCGCGTCTTGCACGATCGTGAACAGCTTTTAGAGATGTTGCTTGATGCTTTCTCCTATGGTGCAGATGAGTATCTTGAATCGGTAGATGCTCAAGTTGAAACGTCAGAAGTCCCTGAAACAGATGCTTCGCCGCGAATGCGCCGTCAACTGATTCGGTTGCGCAACTCCAAAGACGTTGTCTAAGCCAAAGTTGTCTAAGCAAATTCCAAATCGTTTCACTCAGTATTTCCTTGCATGTTGTTTGCTTCGATTCCTGTCTAGGCACGATTAAGAATTTCTGCTAGAGCTTGTTTAACCGTTGGATACTGATATTCAAATCCAGAAGCCTGAGTTCGTTTCGGTAAAACCTGTTGTCCCTCCAAGACAACTTGAGCTGCATCACCCAACAGGATCTCCAATGCAAAATTGGGAACAGGCAACCATGATGGTCGGTTCATCAGTTGTCCTAGCGTTTGACAAAGCTCTGCCATCCGAACCGGATTGGGGGCAGTTGCATTAAAAACCCCTTCCCTATCAGGTTGTGTCAACGACTCAAGAATCAAGTTAACGAGGTCATCACGATGAATCCAGGAGAACCATTGCCGACCGCTTCCTAATGGCCCTCCTGCAAACATCCGAAAGGGAACTAGCAGTTTGGCAAGTGCACCTCCCATGCCTAGGACAATACCCGTCCGCAAGATTACCAAACGAGCACCGCTTTCTTTAACTTTTGTTGCTTCGGTTTCCCAAGCTTGACAAACTTGTGCTAAGAAATCGTTGCCGGGGGAACTGGTCTCATCAAAGGTTTGAGTTTCGCTAGTGCCATAGTATCCGATCGCGGAAGAATTGACGAGAACAGTAGGTTTTGGATTGACGTTGGCAATTGCCTCAACGATTTTTTGTGTTCCGATCGTGCGGCTTTCTAGAATCTCTTGCTTGCGCTCTGGTGTCCAACGGCTTTCGGCGATCGGTGCACCCGCCAAGTTAACAACTCCGTCGCAGCCAGCTAGGGACTGTTGCCAAACACCGGACTCCAAAGGGGAATAGCCAACGATTTCAATTTTTGGGAAAGCGGTCGCAGGAAAAACCTGTTGAGCGTGATCGGGCTTGCGGCTCAGTGCTAAAACGTTGTGCCCCTCCGCTTGAAGCCGTTCAACTAACCGTTTGCCGACGAATCCTGTTGCACCAGTGACTGCAATCTTCATGAGTTTTCTTCCTGCGGGTTGCCTGTTTCTCCGTACACCATGCCGTTTGCTTCGGCATAGCGGTGCATAAATCGCATAAATCGTTCCCAATGGTCTTCGCGATCAATCTCAAATTTGCATTCAACTCGTTGCAAATCGTCTCCTTCAGGGCCACCAAAGCGAAAAAACTGCACAGAGGAGGGTTCGATGTTGATTCTGCCTTCTTCATCGGTTAAACGCAGCGCATTGGCAAACCGAGTCGTGTAACTTCTGAAGCGTTCGATCGACTTTAGGGTTTTGAAGGTTAGGAGAACCGTGCGAACGCCAGTTGATCGATTGCGCCTTAAGCTGACATCACTCAGTTCTTCGGGAATGCCTTCAAAAAACTCAATTGCGGGAACCAAATCAGCCATGGAAAACTAGATGAACCTATGGAAACAGTATAAAACCGGATGGGACGGCTTCCACTTTCAGCCGATAGCGGCGATTGACATTTGTTTTTTTGTTTTTTATGGTTTCGACGGTTTGAATGTCCGACGCAGCAGCAGCGAATTGGTCACAACACTGACCGAACTAAACGCCATAAAGGCACCCGCCGTTGCGGGGCTGAGAACAATCCCCAAGGTTGGCAGCAGGAATCCAGCGGCGATCGGAATTCCTAGCAGGTTATAAGCAAACGCCCAAAACAAATTTTGACGAATTTTATTGAAGGTGGCTTGACTGAGGTGAATTGCCTCAACAACATCATGGAGACGATCGCGCATCAACACAATCCCAGCAGTTTCAATGGCCACATCGGTAGCTGAATGCAGGGCAATGCCAACCGTTGCTTGGGCTAACGCTGGAGCATCATTAATGCCATCGCCGACCATTGCCACTTGTTGCCCTTGCTGTTGTAGTTCAGCAATCATTGCCCCTTTCTGGGAGGGACGGACGTTTGCTAGAACGTCTTGTGTTGGTAAGCCCAACGAACTGGCAATAGCGTTGGCGGCAGCAGCGTGATCTCCAGTCATCATCATCACCCGCAACCCCATTTTTCGCAGGTGGTCAATCGTCGATTGAGCATCGGGACGCACTGTGTCTTGAACCGCAATCAGCCCTACTAACTTTCCCGCGACAGCAACATAAACCACTGTTTTACCATCAGCGGCTAACTGCTGCGCCTGAGCATCGGCAGTATCAACATCAATGTGATGCTGAGTCAGCCATGCCGGAGTTCCTAACACAACTGCTTGTTCACCCACTAATGCAGAAACGCCCATTCCTGCTTCTGTATGAAACTGGTGAGCCAGCAGAACCGGAAGCTGCTGTTGTTTCGCCTGGGCTTGGATTGCCTTTGCCACTGGATGCTGCGTTCCGCTCTCTACACTGGCGGCGATTTGCAAAAGTTCAGCACCAGTGAGGGTATCGGTAAGAACAATGCAGTCTGTAACCGTCGGGTTGCCCACTGTCAGAGTTCCAGTTTTATCGAATATGATTGTCTGGAGTTGATGCACCTTCTCTAATACATCACCACCCCGAATTAGCAACCCTTGCTCAGCCCCAATTCCCGAACTGACTAAAATCGCGGTTGGGGTGGCTAATCCTAAGGCACAGGGGCAAGCAATAACCAACACTGCGATCGCCAGTTTGAGACTGAGTAGGAGGGGTGTTGGGGAAAGTATTGGTACAGAGGATGGCATGGGCATGGCATGAGCACTACCCACCGACCAAGGATGATGGGCAAGAAGTTGATCAGACCAAAGCGGAAACCCGACGAAATACCAAAACAGAAATGTCAGAATGGCGATCGCGATGACGCCGTAGGTAAAATACCCAGCCACGACATCTGCTAGTTTCTGGATCGGAGCTTTCCGAGTTTGGGCTGCTTCGACCAGTGCAATAATTTGTGCCAAGGTTGTATCTGTACCCGTGCGGGTTGCTCTTAGAACAATCGCACTTGATAAATTCAAGCTGCCAGCCGTCAGTGAGTCTCCAGGCTGCTTGAGCACTGGCATAGATTCCCCAGTCAACATTGACTCATCCACTGTTGTCTGCCCAACCACCAGTTCACCATCTACCGGCACTTTTTCCCCTGGTAAAACCTGAAGCCATTCGCCAACTTTGACTTGATCGGCTGGGATTTCGATCGAGCTAGAGTGGAGCATGGCATTCTCGTTGGCGGGCTGTTGACCGCTGTTTGTTTGATGAGTTCTAACAATCTTGGCGGTTGTGGGCTGGAGAGCAATCAACGATTGAAAGGCGGCAGCAGCTTTACTTCTGGCCTGCTGCTCTAAGGCTCGTCCCAGTAGAATAAACCCGACCAACATGACGGGTTCATCAAAAAAACATTCCCACCCTAACTGAGGAAATAGCAGCGCAATGACGCTGGTGGTATAGGCAATTAATGCTCCCAATCCTACCAAGGTGTTCATAGTAGGAGCGTTGTGGCGCAGTCCTCGCCAGCCGTCTGTCAGGATCGATCGCCCTGGCCCTAACAAGGCCGAGGTAGCTAGCCCCCAGTGCAGCCAAATGTTGCCCAATCCTGGAATGGTTAGCCATCCAAACTGATCGAGATGCCCAAGGGTAGAGAAGAACAATAAGGCTACGGCGATCGTGGCTTGACGAATCTGTTGCTGAGTTTCTTGCCGCTGTTGCTCTGCTGGATTGAGTGATGGCCCTGCTGAACGGCGACTATCCACTGAGCGGGGTCGAGTGGGAAAGCCAGATTCTGTAAGAGCCTCGGCGAGTGCGTCCGGACGCACCGTTCCTGCCTCACACGTCACCAAGGCTACCTCTGTCACCAAATTGACCGTTGCTGACACGACGCCAGGCTGCTGAGTCAGTTGCTTCTCAACTGTCTTGACACAACCTGCACATTTCATGCCTTCTACATCTAACGCAAAACTCTCTAGCTCAGCTTTTGACAATGACGGGGATACGTCAAACTCAGGTGATTCTATCGACTTCGGAGCAATCTGCATACAATCGCACTTCCTGGGAACAGCTAGCTGAATGGCAGCCATACGAAAGTTGTATCACTTTGCAACAGTTCAGCCTCTTCTTTAGAGAGTAGGCGAAGAATTGTCAAATTGCCCAGAAGGTAAAGATTTTTCTAATAGGTGATTTAGCGTATTACGCATATACGCCCTACACAAGGAATGTATAGTTTCAGGACCCAATTTCCATTCTTCCTGCCAGTTACTTCCGGTGATCACTCGTCGCTAGAGAGTTGTAGTCCGAAAACGCTTTCATACGCTGCAATGTAAGTGCAGTAGCTGAGGGGAATGGTAATTAGCAATCCCAATCCGAAGGGCAATAGTCCAACCAGATTAATCAAAAACAGCAATAATCCTAGCCCAAAGAATGAAAACCAGCGCTTCGTAATCACGCGGCGACTAGTCTCCATAGCTTGCCAAAAGTCCATTTTGCGCTCAAGGATCAGCGGAAAGACAAGCCCATAAGCAACCGCCAAATAGATCCCTGGAATAATCAGCAGCAGAAAGCCGAGAACAATTAAAATCGAAGTGACGAGTCTAGCTAGCAGCAGGGGAAGAAAGTAGTGAAAGCCCCGAAAGAAGTCGCTAAAGCTTGTCAATCGCTGTTTGGCAAGCTTAAGGGCAACTAAATAAAACCCAGCTTCTAACGCTGGAGAAACAATAAAGCTCGCAGCATTCAGCAGAGGCGCAATGCCAGTTGAAGGACGATTAGTAGACGGATCAACCGAGGCGGGGTCCAGAATAGCGGCAATGATGGCGAGGGCGATCGGAATAACGAACACAAAAATCGCAGTAAAGCCAATGAAACTCCCTAGCTTTTGCTGCAACAGATCCCAGCCGCGCCCTAGATAGCTGCTGATGTCTGTCGCATATCCTTCTCGAATGAGAGAATCAATGCTTTTAGGACTCTCGTTAGGACTCTCGCGGTAGGACATGCCTAAACTCCCACTGGTTGCCCGAACCAACGCGCTCGACCAAATTATACTTCGCCGCTCACGGAACTGGAAGAAAAGTTCACATCTCAACAAGACGTTGATTCGGTGATCGATTCTGTTACTGCCCCAGAAATAGGAACAGATGAAACAGATGAAGATGTTTGCATTTCATGGAGTGGTTGCCATCCAGCTTGCCAGAGCGATCGTTTTTTCAATTGTTGAGCATTAATCCAAAATCGAACCGACGGATCACAAGCGGCCACCAGTTCAGCAAATACCCACTGTCCTTGATTTTTACGATTCATTACCTGAAAATGCCGCCATCCCCAGGTTGGTTGCTGTGCTGTCCATTTGGACCCAACTAAATGCGGGAACTTTTGCTTCTTAGACATTTGTTAACGTTTAAGGAATATTTGAATCTGCCTTATTTGTCATCTTAATCAATGCCAAAAATATCAGAAATTCGTGGGTCAATCAGTCCCCGATTTAGGTAATGTTCGGTTATGCTGAGTTCATTAGAATGGCTGAACTTGCTTGACCTGCAATCTAGCTACGTTAAAAATCAATTGAACTTGCTGCCTGACTTGTTGTGAAGCCTATATTTTTGTCGAATCCGTGCAACTACTCTACTTTGAGCTTATCCTGTACTCATGTGCCGTTTATTCGGGACATAAAACTGGAAAAAGTGATAGCAATTTTTGTGAGAAAAGTTACAATCGGAGAGGTCTCAACAAAATTCAGAGGCAGTGAAGTTCCGCACTGGTGCTTTTCCCAGTCTTTCTGGCGAGAAGCGATCGTGCCTCTTAAGGTTGATTGCAGGGAACTGAGGTTTTTGACGGATTGGCGTCCATTGGCAATTCAGTGATTGAATCAAGTTATTGGAACGCTATTGAGGTCGTGATATTCCCTAAATTAATACTGTTAACCTGATCGTTTGACACAAGGAGCATGAGGAGCGCGGCATGACCCAGGCTAACGACGTACTCGAAACCATTGACCCGTCTGAGAGTGATTTTGAGGGACTCTTAATAGATGAAGGAGATGATCGAGACGATATTTTTGATGCACAGCCTGACGAAGAGGACGGTAAAGAGGGAAAAGGTTCTTCTCGCCGTCGAACCCAAGCAAAGAAAAAGCATTACACCGAAGATTCGATTCGACTCTATCTCCAAGAAATTGGTAGAATCCGACTGTTGCGTGCCGACGAAGAAATTGAACTAGCTCGCAAAATTGCGGATTTGTTGGAGTTGGAACGGGTTCGAGATCGGTTGTGCGAACGCTTGGAGCGTAGCCCACAGGACCTTGAAAAGGAACTAGAGCTTTGGGCGAATGAGGTGAATCAACCTCTCCCTAAGTTCCGCAGGCGCCTGCATGAGGGACGACGGGCTAAGGAAAAGATGGTGCAATCTAACCTGCGGTTGGTTGTCTCAATCGCTAAAAAGTACATGAATCGAGGATTGTCCTTTCAAGATCTCATCCAAGAGGGCAGCTTGGGGTTGATTCGAGCCGCTGAAAAGTTTGACCACGAGAAAGGCTACAAGTTTTCAACCTATGCTACGTGGTGGATTCGTCAAGCTATTACTCGGGCCATTGCCGATCAATCTCGGACAATTCGGCTTCCGGTTCACCTTTATGAAACTATCTCTCGAATTAAGAAAACAACCAAATTGCTGTCTCAGGAAATGGGGCGTAAGCCGACTGAAGAAGAGATTGCAACTCGCATGGAGATGACAATCGAGAAGCTGCGGTTTATTGCTAAGTCCGCTCAATTACCGATCTCACTGGAAACGCCGATCGGGAAAGAGGAAGACTCTCGCTTGGGAGATTTTATAGAATCTGACGGTGAAACTCCAGAAGATCAAGTTTCAAAAAATCTACTACGGGAAGATTTAGAGAGTGTCCTGGGAACACTCAGTCCTCGCGAGCGGGATGTGCTGCGGTTACGCTATGGACTGGATGATGGCCGAATGAAGACTCTAGAGGAGATTGGACAGATCTTCAACGTCACCCGCGAGCGCATTCGCCAAATAGAGGCCAAGGCTTTACGCAAATTGCGTCATCCGAATCGTAACAGTGTTTTGAAGGAGTATATCCGTTAATTAGATCAACAATTTTATAAAGTTTATGGGGCAGGAATTTCCTGCCCTATTTTTGTTTGCCTCACTAATCTCTGATTAGGTCAAAGTTAAGTTTCCCATCGACCCACTATATGAATTGATTCACTGCTTCTCCATTCAACGGTTTTGGCAGTCGCACTGCCACACTTCTGCTTTCGTTTCTACTTTGCTTCCATCCAGTTTTCCCCAGCGCGTACTTCAACCTTGAGCGGCACACTCAAGTCCACTGCCGATTCCATCGTGTCTTTAATGTGAGGTTGCAACTGCTGCCAATCTTCCGGATGGACTTCAAAGACGAGTTCATCGTGTACTTGCAGCAATAGGTGAGCGCGATAGGATTTCAGCAGTTCGTGCAGTTTTACCATGGCAATTTTAATGATATCGGCGCTGGAGCCTTGAATGGGAGCGTTGGCAGCAGCGCGCAGTAGCTGCGCATCGTACTGATCGCGGAATTTAATTTTGCTTAGATCAATATCGTTGGGGTTCTTGCCCCGCAATGACTTCAGGTTGTTGCTGGCAAAGTTGAAATAGCGCCGCCGACCTTTGATTGTTGTGACATAACCATTGCCGATCGCTTCTCGTTGCATTTGTTGCAAATAGGCAAAGACATTGGAATATTCTTGGTTAAAGCGTTCAATAAAGACTTTGGCTTCAGAGGTAGACGAACCCGATTCACGGGCAAATCGCTGGGCACCCATGCCATAGATGACACCGAAGTTAATCACTTTTGCCAGACGCCGTTCCTCGGGTGTGATTTCGTCTTTTTGGAACAACAAGCGAGCCGTTAGTGCGTGAATATCCTGATTGTTTTTGTAGGTTTCTAGTAGCACGGGTTCTTGGCTCAGGTGGGCTAGAATCCGCAGTTCAATTTGTGAATAGTCTGCCGCCACGATGAGCCAATTTGGTTCGGGAATAAATGCAGCCCGAATCTGCCGACTAAATGCTGTGCGAATCGGAATATTTTGCAAATTGGGATTGGAGGAAGACAGTCGCCCGGTGGTCGTAATTGCCTGGTTAAAGTCTGTATGAACTCGTTGCGTGTCCGATCGAATCAAGTTGGGCAACGCATCTACGTAGGTAGACTTGAGTTTAGACAACGTGCGATGTTCAATCACACTACTCACGACTGTGTATTGCCGCTGTTTTTCTGTCAAAGCGTCTGATTGATTGCTCTGTTTTAGCGTTTCAATTTCTGCCTCAAGGCGATTTTGCAGTTTTTCTAATGTGGCTGCGTCGGTAGAATATCCAGTTTTGGTTTTGCGCGACAACTTGCGATCGAGTCCTAGTTTTTCAAACAGCAATTCTGCAAGTTGCTTGGGAGAACCAAGGCTAAATTTATCGCCGGCTGCTTCGTAGGCCTGTTGTTCGATTGTGTGGAGGTCTTGCTCTAGGCGCTTGGAAAACTGTTGAAGATAGGTGCGATCGACGCGAATGCCTGTGTATTCCATTTCGGCCAGAACAGGCTCTAGCGGTTGC
This sequence comes from Thermocoleostomius sinensis A174, assembly GCF_026802175.1. Taxonomy (NCBI): domain Bacteria; kingdom Bacillati; phylum Cyanobacteriota; class Cyanophyceae; order Oculatellales; family Oculatellaceae; genus Thermocoleostomius; species Thermocoleostomius sinensis. The sequence continues at coordinate 3,544,612 of NZ_CP113797.1, forward strand.
TCAATGTCTAAGAGCAGTTCGTAGAGATGCGGAATTGCCTGTAGCTCCGATCGCAACTTGGGGACGAGTTGGAAGGCGACATAGGCATCCATGCCACAGTAGTTGGCCACAGACTGCACATCTAGATCGGCGATTGTTTTGCCTTTGGGGACTAAATTCTCATAGCTTTGAGACAGCAGATTCAGATACTTTAGGCCCAAATCTCCCAAATTATGGCTATTTTCTGGATTTAATACATAGCTAGCCAGCATCGTATCAAACACTACGCCACGCAGGGTAATCCCTTGACAACGAAGCACGAGGCGATCGAATTTGGCATTTTGTAGCACTTTGGGATAGTCGGCGCTTTCCAAAATTGGACGTAGGGCATCGAGCACCAACCCTTTGTCGAGGTTGGTGCCTTCGCGATGGTTGATTGGAATATAAGCCATGTCCGATCGCCCCGTTCCCCAACAGCAACCAATTCCTACCAATTCTGCGTCTCGGGGTTCTAGTGCGGTCGTTTCGGTATCCCAAGCAACCGGATTAGAAGTATCTTTGTGCGTGACAAGGGTGTTGACCAGAGCGGTTAGCTTTTCAGGAGAGTCAACAATCTGCGGCAAAATGGTAGCGGTGGTGGCTCGTTGGCTAGCTTCGGTTTCTTCAGCCGTAAAGAAGTCTAGGTCGTCGTCAACATCAAACTCAACTGCTTGGTTGGAATCAGTCCGAGTCGAATCGTCTGAGGAAGACTCTTCCTCCATGAGTTTTCCACCCAAAAGTTGCTGAATGTGGTTAATGCGGCTAGCAAATTGCCGAAATTCTAGTTTCTCTAACAGTGGGGCTAGGGCTTCTACATCAAAGCCCTTTAGTTTGAAGTCGTCTAAGCTCAAAATCACTGGCACATCCAAATGAATTTGGGCCATGTACTGCGAATGTAGGGCGGATTCTTTGCCCTCCTCCAATCTTTTTCTGACCGCACCTTTAATTTGATCCAATGAAGCATACACATGCTCCAACGACCCGTAGGTATTGAGGAGTTGCACGGCCGTTTTATCGCCAATGCCCTTGACACCGGGAATATTATCAGACGGATCGCCACATAGTGCTTTATAGTCAACCACCTGCGAGGGCAGGATGCCCATCTTTTGTTTGACTTGCTCTAACCCAAATTCCTTAGGAGGGGGAGTGCCTTTACCGAAGGTTGTACTGAGGTAGAGTACGGTAATGTGCTGCTGCGGATCAACTAGCTGGAATAAGTCTCGATCGCCCGACAGAATTTTGACTCGAAAGCCTTCAGCACTGGCCCGACGCGCAATTGTGCCAATCACATCATCCGCTTCATAGCCTGGAGCGGTGACAATGGGAAGCTGGAGCGCTGCCAGCAATTCCTGAAGGTTCTTCAAATCGGGAATAAAATCCTCGGGGGTTTCCGGTCTGCCGGCTTTGTAGGTTTCGTCGGCTTCGTGGCGATAAGTAGGACCACCTAAATCGAAGGCAATCATGACATGTTCAGGGCGTTCTGCTTCCAACGTATCCAAAAGGGCTTTGAGAAAGCCGTAGGAAACACTAGTAGGAATGCCAGTCTTGGTTCGCAGTCCCCCTTCTCGACCTTTGGCATACGCGAAATAGGCCCGAAAGGCAAGGGAATGCCCATCGATCAACAAAATTTTTGGAGAGGTTGGGGTCGGGGACATAGGCAAGGAGAATGAGTCGGTTGCCATCACTGACAGTATGTCTAACTGGCAGCATTGGCTCGTCAATTGACGATAGCCGTTGACAGGCAGTATTGACTATTGACTATAGAGACACAAAATTTCCGTCTCTGCAACTCAGTGTCCTTGACCTGATGATTCCCTTGATCACGAGATGACCTACATGAGATGACCTAGATGCGTCCTACGACTGCTTGGGTTTAGGTTCAAGCAGCTTGGCTGGAATGCCAACCGCCGTATAGCCGGCCGGGATATCTTTGACGACGACTGCATTGGCCCCGATCGCAGCATCATCACCAATGGTCACATCCCCTAAAATTTTAGCTCCGGCCCCAACATTGACTCGGTTTCCCAACTTGGGGGCGTCTAAGGGGCGATCGAGATAACGATTTCCCAACGTCACCCCTTGCCGAATGATGCAATCATCGCCAATGATGCAATGCCCATGAATAATAATCGCTCCCTGATGTTCAATCACTACGCGCCGCCCCAGTTGCACCGTATAGGGCAGATCGATGCCGTAGGTATTGCGAACCTTGCGATACAACATGCGATAAAACACGCTGAACGGAGCGCGTAGAAGCTTGGGTTCAAGGGTCATCCGCCATACGCCAAATCGTTGAATCGCAACGGCCCGAAATCCTGGCTTTGTCCAATCGCGACCGTGGGCTTCCCAGTCTTCCTTAATTTGTTGCCATAGACCCAGCGAACCTGGCTGCGTTGCGGTAGAACTATTAGAATTCGCAGAGGATTCCGAGTTGCTAGTGTCAGGTGCGATGGCAACCTGTCCATTGTCACGAGTGTTGAGAGGACTCAAATTTCTACCCCCTTTACAAGTACGCTATTGCGCAGGAAATCGATCAAGAAATTGGGTGGATCTTCATCGGGCTTGCGTTGAATGGCTCGCCGCAATCGCCACAGGCTAAAGCTAAATGTCCAAACAATTTCGGTCAGTAGTGCATACCACCAGCCATAGTTTTTAACAAAAAACCGTCGCCGCGAATCAAACCAATAGGTGGGACGACGTTTAGGTTTAATTTTAGTATCGGTTACACCGGAACTTTGCCCGACATAATGAATGACTCGGCTCTCGGGAACATACCAGCACGGCCATCCCGCCCGGTTGGCAGCCAGACAAAAATCAACTTCCTCGTAATAGAGAAAGTATTTTTCATCCATTAAACCCACATCATCAAACACTTGGCGGCGAATAATCATACTGGCCCCCGCCACCCAATCGGTTTGACAAGGCACGTCAGACACCGGAGGGGCTACAATCCAACGGGATAACAGCTTAGTCACAATGCCAAGCCGCAAGCCACCGTCCAACTCAGCTAAAAGATTGGGAAACCGAAACGCCGATCGCTGTGGGGTGCCATCTGGGTCTTCAAGCCGGCTACCGGCAATGCCCACCTCTGGATGCGCATCCATGAATGCGACTAGGGTTTTAACGGCACCTGGATAGACCACCGTATCGGGATTGAGCAGCAGAATATAGTCCGGAGGAGGATCAGTCGCCAAAGCCGGCCGAATCGCAGCATTGTTACCAGCGGCATAGCCGCCATTGTGATCAAGGGGCATAAAAGATACCCAATCACCCCAGTTTTCAGTCGCAATTGCCCGTTGAATTCGTTCGACTGAGCCATCATTAGAGGCATTATCCACTACTACTACCTGGGTATTGGGTAAAGCTGCCACTTCATCCACAAGCGATCGCAAACAATCAACGGTAAGATCAGGCGTTCGGTAGTTGAGAATTATGATTGTCAGACGAGGTGCACCTAACTTAATAACGTCAGTCATAGGGATGTCGTTGAGAAATTGTGATTTTCCTGGAGACAAGAACATTGTTCAATTTAGACAGGTTGCCCTCTTTAACCACACTAGTCACGATCCCTGAGAAAGATTGTGAAAGCTTGGGCAGTACTCTAATAAGTTATACAAAGATTTGAAAAAGAAATTGCTTTGAGTTGATTAAAAGCAGTGAGAGAGCGGCAATTTCTATCCCTTATGGCAAATTCTTGTGATAGCGTGGAACGATAATTCCACAGTTACTGTACAGGTAATATTTGGGATCTACCAATGAGTGCTATCACAGGGTGTCCGGATTGTTCTGGTTCAGAAAAGAACTAGAACATAGTTAGGGAACGATGTATCGGTTTATTTATACAATCTCCCATCTACCCTTCTCTACCCATGAACTTTGTTCAGTCAAGATCGTCAATCGAATCGAGCTTTGAAGTTAGTTAGCCCAGAGTGCTTCATTAGAGATGATAAGAACTATAGTGAAAGTTCGACCTGCTCGGTTGTATAGAGTGCAACAGAGCGTTGCTTCCTCTAAACGGGGTGGGATTGCTCAATTACCTATTCGATCGGTTTCGTCAACAGCGGGGTTGGTGCTTTCAACCTTGGCAACCATGGCTTATGCGCCTGCAAGTTTGGCGCAAGTTCCCGCGTCTGATCCATTGATTCCAATTAGTCCAACTGAAACGCCGATCGATATTCCCGTAGAATCGACACCTCGACCTAATACCCTCACAGAGCCACCAGGAGAAGGAGCGATTCAGGTGCCTGAGATTGTGCCGATTCCACCACGTTCGGTTCCCATAGAACCCCTGGCACCACTACCAGGTTCAGTGTTTGACTCTCCAGTGCGGGAAGAAGACACATATTTGTTGGGTCCGGGCGATCGCATTGTGGTAGATATTTTTGATGTGCCCGAATTCAGTGGTGAAAACGGCACATATACGGTTCTTGTCGATGGTACAGTAACGTTTCCGTGGATCGGGCGCATTCGGATGCAAGGGCTGACACTGGAAGAGGCAGGAGCGCTACTAGAACGAGAGTATGGTGGCAGAGGTCTGATTCTGGAACCCCTAATCTCGGTGAATTTGGCTACGGCTCGATCGCTCAAAGTCAGTGTGGTTGGAGAAGTAAAACGCCCAGGACCTTACGCCATTAGCCCAACTGGAGGAACAGCCGAACCCCTGCTGACGGCTACGGCCGGTGGTGTTGCCGTGGATCAATGGCCCAGTGTGGTAGATGCCATTCAAGCGGCTGGCGGTATTACCCAACTTGCCGACCTCAGAAATGTGCAAATTCGCCGACCGTCGCGCACAGGATCAGAGTCTCTTATTGATGTGAACCTCTGGGAATTATTGCGCAGTGGTAACTTAAATGAAGATATCACGCTACGGGATGGTGATACGTTGGTTATTCCAACCGCCGTTGCCTTAAGCTCGGATGAAGCAATTTTGCTGGGTTCTGCTAATTTTGCACCAGAGACGATCACCATTAATGTGGTTGGAGAGGTGATTTCACCGGGTCCCATCGAAGTTCCTCCTAACATTTCACTGAATCAAGCGATTCAAGCGGCCGGAGGATTCGATCGCCAACGTGCTCGCACCAATCGCGTGGATTTAATTCGACTGAACCCCAACGGCACGGCGGTGCGGCGTCGCATTCAACTCGATTTAGCCGCTGGGATTAATGAAGAAAATAATCCTGCGTTGCAACCGGGTGATACCGTCATTGTTGGGCGATCGGGCATTGTTTCGTTTGCCGATAGTGTGAGTCCTATCACAGGTACGATCGATAGCATTTTAGGGGTTTTCGATATCTTTACCGATTTATTTGACTAAGACTCACCCTGAGCCGACAAGGTAGGGATTGCGTCTTTGCATCTCTCGGCTAATTATCTAGACTTAGTGTTTTAACAAACAATCAGTGGTGTAGCTACAACGTCCAGTTTTGTGTCCAATTTTGTCAAAACCCTCCAACCAGCAAGCAGTTTATCGGTGGTTTAATCCAGCATACCAACGGCTCATTTGTTAGGGGTGAATAACTTAAGATACGTAGAGGTCAACATGGAGACAGAGCAAACATCCCAAGCTTTGACATCTAGTGTACGGAATCGGTCACTAATTCAACCGTCAGTTGTAGATTCTGATGAGGTTGACAATCAGTCTAATCGCGGATTAAATCTACGCTCCCTTGGCAGAACGGTTCAACGCCAGGCCCTTCTCATTGCTGGTGTTGCAACTCTGGTAGCCGTTGGTGCAAGCTACCTAGCAATGCAGGAAGCGCCCGTATATGAAGGGGATTTTCGCATCTTGGCAGAACCCGTTACCAATGTGGCGCGGGCCGTCGATCCATTCCTGGTCAGCCGTGGACGGGATGATTTGCCCGGACGAGATGCCTTTTCGCTGGACTACACGACGCAAATCCAGATTTTGCTGAGTCCAGGCATGTTAAATGACATTGTTCAAGAAGTCCAGACTCAATATCCCAACTTCAGCTTCGAGGATTTACAACGGGGGTTAGAGGTTCAACGATTAGCCGTAGAGGGGTCTACCGATCCGACTCGCATCATTCAAGTTACCTACGCTGGTGAAGATCCGGGTCTGGTTCAAAAGGTCTTGCGAGTCACCGCCGATCGCTATTTGCAGTACAGTCTAGAGGATCGGAAAACGCGCACGGGCGAAGGCATCAAATTCCTAGAAGATCAGCTACCAGCGCTGGAGCAACGAGTGAGCCAAATCCAGGATGAAATTCAACAACTGCAACAGCAGAATGACTTGATCGATCCCGATCTTCAGGGCGATCAACTTTCGACGCAGTTGAATGACATCACGACCTTGGCATTGGCTACCGATCGCGAGCTTCAAGAGCAACAGCAGTTGTATTCAAACTTACAGCAGCAAGTAAGGCTGAATCCAGAACAAGCGGTGGCAGCTTCTGCGTTAAGCGAAGATCCTAATTATCAGGCGTTGCAAACTCAGTTGGTGGAATTGCAAGGGCAAATTGCCGTTGAATCAGCCCGGTTTGGAAGCAACAGTCCGGTGCTGCGATCGCTGGAGGCCCGTCGAGCAAATATCGAAGCGCTGCTTGCGTCTCGGGCCGAAGCGGTTGTTGGTCCTGGCAACACAGGTAATCCGCAAGTCCAAGCGTTTCAAAACTCTGTTCGCCTTGACTTGATTGGGCAACTGATCACTGCCCGCAACCAAATTCAGGTTCTTGAGGTACGGAAGCGGGAAATTGAGCAGGCAAGACGACAGTATCAGCAGCAGTTCCAGCGATTTCCAGAAGTGGCTCGCCGTTACAGCGACCTGACACGAGAACTAGAGATTTCGGTAGAAACTCTTGATCGGCTGCGAACTCAGTTGGAAACGCTCCGAGTAGATGCGGCTCAAACTGAAGTTCCTTGGGAATTGATTTCTGAACCCTTGATTCCCCGCGATTCTCAAGGCGATCCAATTCCTGAACCCTCTAAAGCTTCACGAATTGTGATTGCAGGAGCCGCCCTGGGTCTGATTTTAGGGGCGTTGCTGGCGCTGCTGTTAGAACGCTATCGCAACGTGTTCTACACAGTGGATGACATTTACGAGTCAATTCCGTTACCGCTGGCTGGAGTGATTCCCTTCTCAAGAGGGGCAAAGCAGTCCTTTGATTTTCCATCTGCCTTTAGCGCCGAAGATATTGATGATAGTCGGTTAGGAACGGCTTCGTTCCGAGAGGCATTCACGGATCTCTATTCCAATATTCGGTTGGCCGAACCGCCCGTCCGATCGCTGATGATCTGCTCGGCCGAACCTGGTGATGGCAAAACCACGATCGCGCTTTACCTGGCTCAAACAGCAGCCGGGGCTGGGCAAAAGGTGCTGCTCGTTGACACGAACCTGCGGCTACCTCAAGTTCACCATCGATTAGATCTACCGAATACGCGCGGCTTGAGCGGTCTTCTGTCTGCTGATCACAAGCTAGAGGGCTTTATTCAACAATCGTCTCTGGCTGATACGCTCTATGTGTTAACTGCTGGCCCTTCCATTCCGGGTTCTGCCAGACTGCTAGGCTCCGATCGCATGAAACAATTGATGGAGAAATTTGAGAACGAGTACGATTTGGTCATTTACGACACCCCTCACCTCTATGGTCTGACCGACGCCAGCTTCCTGACCACCCAGGTTGACGAGATTTTGATGGTAGTTGCCACCAACAAAACCAATCGAACCGTTGTCGATCAGGTGCTCAACAAACTCACAACCGTTCGACCGACGGGTGTTAGCGTCGTTGCCAATTACCTCAAGGAAAATAATGCGAGTGGACCCTACACTCGCTATAATCCGCCGGGTGGACGACCACGCCGAGACGTGCAAATTGAAAGGGTGTGACTTGAACGCAACCACCGATTCAGACAGTTGAGGACAATCCGAGAATCTGAGACGAGGGCAACCCTTCAACTCGGTTTTCGGATTGCGCCTTTCGATTCGGGTTTTGCGTGATGCGTCAGTTCTTTCTACCTGCCTTAGGTGAGGGAATAAAAGAGACAAGAGAGACGGTATCCATCATAGGCTGACGGTTGGCTGAGCTAATGATGAAGGGCTAAGTTAAGGTGATAATAGTCACCTCAGGCGGACAAAACAGCCGCCCCGGATAGTACGTTCCCAGACCCCGGTTTACATACAGTTGATTACTTCCCACTCGATGAAAGCCTTGCGCCCACTCCCAATGGCGCATGACCTTGTGACAATCTTCCCGCATGTAGGGAACCCAACGGCGCAGACCCTTAGGAGTATACCGACGGATAGTTTGATACCAGGTTGGAAAGGGGCCCAATCCAGGAATGACGATTTGCCCTCCATGCGAGTGTCCTGAAAGCTGTAGATCTACACGCCAAGGCTGTAACCGAACAGCACTATCGGGATTGTGAGACAATACAATCCGAGGAATAGCCGGATCAAGATTATCCATTACAGGGGCAGGATTGAACTCTTTTGACCAATAATCAGCCAAGCCGACGATCGGTAACTCTGGGCCCAAAGGGTAAGCAATTTGATTCCACAATACGGAAATTCCACTTTCCATCAGGGCGGTTGTAATTTCTGTCTTTGCCCGGGGTGAGTAAATGTCATGGTTCCCCAAGACAGCAAACGTCCCAACTCGACTTTGTAACTTTTGTAACCACTGAGCTAGTCCGTGAATGGGAGAAGGATCGTCGGTGACATAATCCCCAGTCAGCATGACCAGGTCAGGCTGAGCTTGATTGCTGGCAGCGATCGCCTCAGCGAGTAGAGCCTCTGACAAACGCAACCCATCAAAATGTAAATCTGAAAGTTGTGCCAGTGTAGTTCCCTGAAGGGATGCGGGAAGCCCATCTATGTGAACGGTTAGCCTTTCAATGCTCAGCTTGCCTGACAACAGTCTGTGCATAGCTTTTTTTCCAAAAGGGCAACTTCAGCTTAGCAGAGCAACGAAGCAGTGGCAGTGTTAGCCATACAACACCTACGAGAAAATTGTTTCCTTTACCCTAGATCTTCACGGTTCCTTCTTATTGTTGACCCAGGCATCAAACCTAGCGACGAGCGTTTCCACAGCAACCTGATTAACCTCGAAGTTATCTAGCGTAGGACAGACAACCCAGTCTCTACCTCGGGGGCAAGCCTGTTTGTGCGCTAGTCAAGGATAAGGAGGATTGGCTCTAGATTAAACCCCGATCTGGGCGCTCTTTGCATCTGAAGAAGTTCGTAATTTTTATAAAAAAGTAGATGGATTCCTTCGTTTTGGCGACAAGATAAGGCATAGATAGGTTAAAAGATAGATGTTTAAACAGCGTTAAATCTATGAAAAGTTCATTGAAAATAGAGCAAAAATATGATAAGGGGAATTAATTTCTTTGTAACATTTCTTTAATAAATTGGGAAACTGTGCCAATTAAATTGGGGCAGTTTAAGTCAGGTGGCGAGACACGAAAATCCTTAGAATGTTGAGCTTAATAGAGTTAGATGACTGTAGTTCTACAAATTGGCGATCGCGCTATCACAGCCGAAGAACTGTTGCCCCTCATGGCGGGCTATCAGATGATGCCCCGCTTCATTCAAGAAATTTTGATCGATCAAGCGATTGCCTCGATCGAATGCACTCCAGACGAGGCGGCAGAGTCTACTCAGCAGTTCTATGCGCAAAACCAAATTGCTGAGGCGGGCGCTCGTCAAGCTTGGTTAGAGCGACATGGCATGACAGAAGCGCAACTTCAATCGTTGGCAACGCGAGAATTGCGCATCGAAAAATTTAAGCAAGAAACTTGGGGACCAAAGCTGGAATCTTACTTTTTGAGCCGAAAAGATCAATTAGACAAGGTGATTTATTCGCTGATTCGCACCCGTGATGTTGGCATTGCCCAAGAACTCTATTTCCGCATTTTGGAAGGAGAGCAGTCGTTTGCAGAATTGGCTCGATCGTACTCCCAAGGACCAGAAGCTCAAACCGACGGGCTGATTGGCCCCGTAGAATTAAGCGTGCCTCACCCAACGCTGGCACAGTTGCTGTCCCTCAGCCAACCCGGACAACTGTGTCCACCCACTCGGGTAGGTGAGTGGCTGGTGCTAGTTCGACTGGAAAAATTTATTCCAGCCCAATTGGATGAATCCATGCGTCGCCGCTTGTTAGATGAATGCTTCAACAACTGGTTAAAAGATCAGTTTGATAAGTTTGCTCCCTTTAAACTCACTGAATCCACTGCTGCCACTGCCCCATGACCTATACAAAAACCTCGGTTCAAGAATTTTTAGCGACAATCCCCCCGTTTGATCAACTCTCGCCGAGTGCTATTTCGTATCTAACGGAACGACTTCAGCTATTGCGCTATCGTATGGGGCAAGCTGTCCTGGTGCGAGACAAGCTTCCCGCCCAGATTTCAATTCTCTATGAAGGTCAAACCCGTCTGCTAGGTTATGACCCTCGCACTCAGAAACCAATCACGCTAGAACTTTTGCGGCCGGGTGTAGTGATTGGCTGGATTGGGCTGCTGCGCGGCGTTCCCTGCGAAACGGTGATTGCCTCGACTGAATCGATTTGTCTCACCATTGAAGCGGCAGATTTTTTGGCGTTGTTAGAACGGGAACCCCAGGTTGCTCTAGCATTGCGGCAACAGTGTCCGTTGATTGAGGTGTTTGATCTGTTGGGGGCAGAACTGCATCGACAGGCAATCGGCGATGCCGACTTAAAGGAACTGGCGGTTCGGGCCGCTTCGTCTGCGGTGGTCTGTAATTTACCGCCCGGTAGAACCCCACTCAACCAACTCGAAAAAGATCGCATTTGGCTAGTTAGTGGCGGCGAGATTACTCATTTTCCCGTTAACAGTCGGTTGAATGTCAGCGGTAAGTCGGCTGAAATGGGTGCGTATTTAGAAGTCACCAGCGATCGACCTGCCCGCGTCGTCGGATTTCCCCTGACGGTAACAGAACAGATGGCGGCGGCGGCGGAACCCGCCATGTCGTTGACGGAATCTCCAGCGCTGGAACCCGATGAACTCGACATTCCCTATGCGCCCGATCGCCCGCCGGAACTGGAACCGTCATTGCGAGCCAGTGGCAACCAAAAAAACCTGCAAAAATACCCATTTGTGCGGGGTAAAGGCCAACCAGAAGCAGCCATGGCCTGTTTTCAAATGCTGTGCCAACACCTGAATGTGCCGTTCCGCCGCGACATCATCAAGCGGGTGTTGCTGAACCAGATGCAGCGATCGGGCAAAATTTCCCTGGAACTGTGCGGTGCGGTATCGGAGATGATTGGTTTGAATGCGCAATTGGTCACGGTTCCAGCGAGTGCGATCGGGCGATTGGAAGCCCCGGCCTTGGTGGAATGGCAAGATAGCCTGGCGATTCTCTTCAGCATCAATGAGCGGGAACTGGTGATCGCGGTGCCGGAACTGGGCATTATTCGCCGCAAACCTGCTGACTTCATCGAAACCTGGGGAGAGCGAGGCGATGTGCTGCTGGTGCAGCCCACCCGACAAACTCCGCAAAAGCGGTTTGGGCTTCAGTGGTTTTTGCCATCACTCCAGCGCTATCGCAAAGTTTTGATTGAAGTGTTCGTGGCGTCATTCTTTGTGCAACTGTTCGCCCTGGCTAATCCACTGATGATACAGGTGATCATCGACAAGGTGATTGTACAGCAGAGCGTTAGTACGCTGCATGTGTTGGGCGTGTTTTTGCTGGTGATTGCCATCTTTGAAGCCATTCTCAGCAGTCTACGAACGTATCTGTTTGTCGATACCACCAACCGCATCGACATGGCGTTGGGTTCCGAGATTATCGATCACCTGTTCCGGTTGCCCTTGCGCTACTACGAACGTCGCCCGGTGGGTGAGTTAGCAACTCGGATTAACGAATTAGAGAACATTCGCCAATTCTTGACCGGCACCGCGCTAACGGTAGTCCTGGATGCTGTTTTCTCTGTAATCTATATCATCGTCATGCTGCTCTATAGCTGGGTGCTGACGCTGGTATCACTGCTGACCATTCCCTTATTTATTCTGCTGGCGGTAGTGGCTTCGCCATTAATTCGTCGCCAACTGCGAGTCAAAGCCGAGCGCAACGCTGAAACGCAATCTTACCTGGTTGAAGTGGTTTCAGGGATTCAGACTGTAAAAGCCCAAAACATGGAACTCCGGGCCCGCTGGCAGTGGCAACAACGCTATGCCCGCTATGTTAGCGCTGGTTTTAAGACGGTGTTGACCTCCACAACCGCTGGCTCGGCTAGTAATTTTCTAAACCAATTATCTGGCTTACTGGTGATTTGGGTCGGGGCTTACTTAGTTCTCGATAATCAGCTAACGTTGGGACAGTTGATCGCATTTCGGATTATTGCTGGGTATGTTACCAGTCCGTTGCTGCGGTTGGCCCAACTTTGGCAGAACTTCCAGGAAGTGGGACTGTCGATCGAACGCTTAAGTGATATTGTGGATGCCGCGCCGGAAGCCGATGAGATCGATCGTCAAAATATTCCCATGCCGGCCATTCAAGGAGCCGTTAAGTTTGACGATGTTTCCTTCCGGTTTGGCACCAGTGGACCCTGGCAATTATCGAATGTCAACCTAGAGTTTCCTGCTGGCTCGTTTGTCGGCATTGTGGGACAGAGTGGTTCTGGTAAGAGTACGTTGATGAAACTCCTGCCGCGTTTGTACGATCTAGAAATGGGTCGCATCTTAATTGACGGCTATGACATCAGCAAGGTAGAGCTTTACTCGTTGCGCCGACAGGTGGGGATTGTGCCGCAAGAACCCCTCTTGTTTGAGGGAACTGTGCAGGAAAACATTGCCATCACTTGCCCGGATGCCTCACCCGAAGAAATCATTCGCGCGGCTGAGATTGCTGTGGCCCACGAGTTCATCATGAAACTGCCCAACGGATATAACACACGAGTGGGTGAACGGGGTGCGTCACTGTCCGGTGGGCAACGGCAGCGAATTGCTATCGCTCGCACCGTGTTGCAGAATCCGAATTTGTTGATTTTAGACGAGGCTACCAGTGCCTTGGACTATGATTCTGAACGGCGCGTCTGCCTGAACTTGGCAGAAGCCTTCCGCGATCGCACGGTGTTCTTTATCACACACCGACTCAGCACCATTCGTAATGCGGATGTGATTCTGTTGATGGACAAAGGTTCGCCTGTTGAAATCGGGGTTCACGATGAATTAATGGCGCTGCGTGGGCGTTACTACTGCCTCTACCAGCAGCAGCAAGCCAGCGAAACCTAGATCTCCAAACCCAGATCTTTAACTTCCCAATTCCATTGACCCCAAACCAGTCTAAGGAGTCTTCTGTGATGAACCGACGAAATGGCGATCGTAATCACCCAGCCAAGCGAAGTGGCATCGATCCCCGACAATCTATTGTGTTAGCTTCGCGAGACGAATTAGAAGAAGTCCAAGAAGGAGAACTGATTGAAGGCAGTTCCAATGCGCTGGTTCGCACCGAAGCCTTTGATCAACCTGTGATTCTGCAACAGCCCAGCATTTGGTCGCGCGCGATTCTTTGGGGAATTGTCGGATTTGCCAGTGCTGGCATTATTTGGGCATCGGTGGCTCGGATTGAAGAAGCTGTTCCAGCCACCGGGCAGTTACAGCCACTCGCTCAAGTACAACCGATTCAGGCACCGGTCAACGGCGTAGTGCAAGAAATTTTGGTGCAAGAAGGACAGCGCGTTAAAAAAGGCGACTTGCTAATTCGATTTGACCCCACCACCGCTGAGGCAGAACGAGAATCGTTAGAGAAAATTCGCACGTCCTTGCAGCGTCAAAATCAGTTTTATCGATCGCAGTTGAGCGGTTCTAGCGCTCCAACGGCGGCTGAGGTGCAACAGTTAGATTTACCCCCTGAAATTGTTTCCCTTACCGCCAACCGAGCGGCGTTAATTTCCGAAATTCGCCTCTTTCAGGCTCAACTGAATGGAACAGCCAATGTCGCTGGACTGACAGCCGAACAAGCCGATCGCATTGAAACGGGTTTGAATGAATCGCGAACGCGGGAAGCGGCAGCCGAGCTAGAAGTATCTCAGTTGCAAGAGCAATTGAACCAGGTAATTACGCAGCTAGCTACAGCGAGACAAACCTTAGCCATTAACGAGCAAGTATTGGGAGACCTAAAACCATTGCTGGAAGAAGGTGGCATTCAGCGATTGCAGGTGACACGACAAGAACAGCAGGTATTAGAGTCTCGCTCGGAAGTAGAGCGATTGCAGCAAGAAGAGCAACGGTTGGTGTATGCCATTAACCAAGCTAGTCAAAAGTTAGACAATACGCGATCGACTACCCGCAATGATTTACTCAATAGAATTGCCGAGAACCAACAGCAAGTGGCGGCGATCGACAGTCAATTAAATCAAAGAATTTTAGATAACGAAACTCAGATTGCTGAAATTACCAGCAAACTCAGCCAAACCGAACAAACGTTGAGATATCAAGAGTTACGAGCACCCGTAGATGGCATTGTGTTTGATTTACAGGCTAAGGGGCCAGGATTTGTCGCCAACACCAGTGAACCCATCCTGAAGGTGGTACCAGCAGATGGACTGCTGGCAGAGGTATTTGTCACCAACAAAGATATTGGCTTCATCGAAGAAGGAATGCCAGTTGACATTCGGATTGATACATTTCCGTTCAGCGAGTTTGGCGATATTGAAGGCACGATCGTCAATATTGGTTCTGATGCGCTCCCGCCCGATCAGGTGCATCAGTTCTACCGATTTCCAGTCAAGATTGAAATGTCGGGCCAAACCATCCGGGCGAACGGTCGCGACATTCCCCTGCAAGCAGGCATGTCTGTGACAGCCAACATCATTACGCGCGATCGCACTATCATGAGCATCTTCACCGATCAGTTTACCCGCCAGGTGGACAGCCTCAAGACGGTACGATAAGTCAACTCAACTCACTTTAACCAAGAAACTATCGGGATAGTGCCCAACTGTTCCGATAGTTTTGTTTTTGCTCTAGGACGGTAATACTGATTTCTCAGGGTGTAAACACCGATCTTTGCGATTGCCCAGCAATCCCTACAATAGGAGCATTAAGAAAGGATGAAGAGAAAGCTAAAGGCTAAAAATCTACTCCCTATAACCCTCAATCCCTGACCCTTAACCCCCTAAAACGCCTATGCAACCATCTAATCCCAACCAATTTACCGAGAAAGCGTGGGAAGCGATCGTTCGCACCACGGATATTGCCAGGCAGGCTCAGCATCAACAAATTGAACCCGAACATCTCATGCTGGCGATGTTAGAGCAGCCAGAAGGATTAGCAACCAGTATCCTAAATAAACTTGGTGTGAACGTGCAGCGCGTGCGTGATTACACCGATGATTTTATTGGTCGTCAGCCGAAAGTGACAGGTGTGGGTAGCTCAGTGTACATGGGCCGATCGCTCGATACATTGCTCGATCGTGCCGATGCTTCCCGGAAAGAACTGGGCGACGATTATATTTCAGTTGAACACTTACTATTGGGCTATCCCAAAGACGATCGTTTCGGTCGAGCGCTATTTCAAGAATTTAAGCTGGATGAGAAAAAGTTAAAGACGGCTGTGGAACAGATTCGAGGGAATCAAAAAGTGACGGATCAAAATCCAGAAGGCAAGTATGCGTCGTTGGAAAAATATGGGCGAGATCTCACAGAAGCCGCGCGGCAGGGCAAGCTTGACCCGGTGATTGGTCGCGATGATGAAATTCGCCGCACCATTCAAATTCTGTCGCGTCGCACCAAAAACAACCCGGTGCTGATTGGGGAACCGGGTGTGGGTAAAACGGCCATTGCCGAGGGGCTGGCTCAGCGCATTGTCAACAAAGACGTGCCCGAATCATTGCGCGATCGTAAACTCATTGCCCTAGATATGGGTGCGCTGATTGCGGGTGCAAAATATCGCGGTGAGTTTGAAGAACGTCTGAAAGCGGTGCTGAAGGAAGTCACCGAGTCGGCGGGTCAGATTATTCTGTTCATTGACGAAATTCATACCGTTGTGGGCGCGGGTGCAACGCAAGGTGCGATGGACGCCGGCAACCTCCTGAAACCGATGCTGGCGCGAGGCGAGTTGCGCTGTATTGGGGCTACCACGCTGGATGAATACCGCAAATACATCGAGAAAGATGCGGCCCTAGAGCGACGCTTCCAGCAGGTGTATGTCGATCAACCCAGCGTAGAAGACACCATCTCGATTCTGCGCGGCTTAAAGGAACGCTATGAAAACCACCATGGTGTCAAAATTGCCGATACGGCCCTAGTAGCCGCTGCCACATTGTCCAACCGCTACATTTCCGATCGCTTCCTGCCAGACAAAGCTATTGACCTGGTAGACGAAGCGGCAGCCAAGCTGAAGATGGAAATGACCTCTAAGCCGGATGAACTGGATGAGGTCGATCGCAAAATTCTGCAATTGGAAATGGAGCGATTGTCGCTGGAGAAAGAGAGCAATGTCGCGTCCCGCGAACGTTTGGAGCGGCTGGAGAAAGAACTAGCCGATCTCAAAGAAGAACAATCGGCGCTGAATGCCCAATGGCAAGCCGAAAAAGACGTGATCACCGATATTCAAACCCTGAAGCAGGAGATCGATCGCGTCAATATTGAGATTCAGCAAGCCGAGCGCGACTATGACCTGAACCGTGCTGCCGAGTTGAAGTACGGCAAATTGACCGACTTGCAACGGCAACTGCAAGAAGCAGAAACCAAACTGGCACAGACGCAAACCAGCGGCAACTCTCTGTTGCGGGAAGAAGTCACCGAGTCCGACATTGCCGAGATTATCTCTAAGTGGACAGGTATTCCGGTCAGCAAGCTGGTGGAATCGGAAATGCAGAAGCTGTTGCACCTGGAAGACGAACTGCACAAGCGCGTGATTGGGCAAGACGAAGCCGTCACTGCCGTGGCCGATGCGATTCAACGATCGCGGGCGGGCTTGGCTGATCCCAATCGCCCGATCGCCAGCTTCATTTTCCTAGGGCCCACTGGTGTGGGTAAAACTGAACTGGCCAAAGCCTTGGCTGCCTATTTGTTCGACACCGAAGAAGCAATGGTGCGGATTGACATGTCCGAGTACATGGAGAAACACGCTGTTTCTCGCTTAATTGGTGCGCCTCCGGGCTACGTGGGCTATGAAGAAGGTGGACAGCTAACCGAAGCGATTCGTCGTCGTCCCTATGCCGTGATTCTGTTCGACGAGATTGAAAAGGCACACCCGGATGTGTTCAACGTCTTCCTGCAAATTTTGGATGATGGGCGTGTCACCGATGCTCAAGGTCGCACCGTCGATTTCAAGAACACGGTTATTATCATGACCAGCAACATCGGGTCGCAATACATTCTGGATGTGGCCGGTGATGATGCGCGCTATGAAGAAATGCGCAATCGGGTAATTGAGGCGATGCGATCGAACTTCCGTCCGGAGTTCCTCAACCGTGTCGATGAGTTCATCATCTTCCACAGCTTGCGGAAATCCGAACTGCGCAACATTGTCCGCCTGCAAGTCCAACGATTGCAAGAACGCCTGGCCGATCGCAAGATGGGATTACGCCTGTCGGAAGCCGCGCTCGATTTCCTCGCCGAAGTAGGCTACGACCCGGTTTATGGAGCACGACCACTGAAGCGGGCCATTCAGCGCGAACTGGAAACGCAAATCGCCAAAGCCATTCTGCGCGGCGAGTTCCACGACGGCGATACTATCTTTGTGGATGTAGGTGAAACCGAGCGTTTAGAGTTCAAGCGCTTGCCAGCAGAACTGTTAACCACGCAAGGCTAATGGCTGAAGGCTAAAGGCAACATTCAGAATATCAACAAGCGATCGTTCCTACCTAAAGGGACGATCGTTTTTGTTCTATAGGCTCTATCTGACAACGAGTCCAGGCAGGAAAAGCAGGATTGTGCCGCGCTTCCAGGGGAAATAGCTCGCAGGTATCAATCAGTTGACCGGCTTCGGTGTGGGCAACGGTCTGCCATTCTTGAATCAAACCTGGTGCAATGCGTAGCCCAATTGGATCGTGATTGACGATTGGTATTTCCAAGCGCAGGCGTTGAGTGGGTAATTGCTCCAAAACTGCCGCCAGATCATATTGACCAACCGTATCTAGCGTGGTGGACATCGCCGAAATTTCCTCCGATCGATCATCCAGCAACCAAGTGTGTTCTTGAATATCGCTGAGTCGCAGCGGTTGGGGATGGGCAATTTTGCCGCGATTGGGAAAGGCCACTAACCGCAACTGAATCGTTTCAGCCGTGCCGGGTTGCACTCGTTTAAAGGCAATTACCTGCCAACTATGGTGTTTGGCATCCCACAGTGTGCGGCGAGATTGTACCACGATCGCATCGGCAGTATCAGCCGTGTGCAAAATACTGGCCGAGGACGGGGACAGATGGCCGCCACCTAGCCATAACCAGCCTATTAACCCCAGTCCCAGTAACCAGCGCCATAACCGCCGCCATTCAAAGCCAATATCTTGTCTCTTCATATCATCTCCCTCGTCTATAGAGGAGCTTATCCCGTTTACCCAGCCTTTGCCTCAGTTGGGTTGTTTTCGCAATGAAATATCTTGATTTCTTATTTTTAGAAAGATATATATAGTTTTGACCTAATAAAAATAACTTTATGGATTTAGATTCTGTTGATTATAAGGCAATTCAACATTTGATGACACAAGGGCGCATCACTTGGGCAGAACTTGCAACCGTATTGGGGCTTTCAGCCCCTGCCACAGCCGATCGAGTACGGCGACTGGAAGAGAAACAGGTGATTACTGGCTATGCCGCAATCGTCAATCCCAGCGCGATCGGCTGTGATCTGTTGGCATTCATTGCCGTCACCTTGGAACATCCGCGTCATCGGGACCAATTTCTTGAAATCCTTCAGCGCCTTCCCGAAATTCAAGAATGTCACCACGTCACCGGCGACGACGACTACCTGCTGAAAGTCCGCTGTCGCACTACCCAAGATCTAGAGCATTTAATCAGCGAAGAATTGAAACGCTTACCCGGCCTCTTAAAAACCCGTACCACGATCGCCCTTTCCACCGTAAAAGAAACCACTGCATTACCCATCCAAACTCCCGATTCCCAACGCTCATGAACAGCACTTTTTTCCTACGCGGACTCCTGATCGGATTTTTCATCGCCCTACCCGTTGGGCCGATCGGGGTTCTTTGCATTCGGCGCACGCTGACCGATGGTGGCGCGATCGGGCTATTGTCTGGCTTGGGAGCGGCGTCTGCGGATGCCGTATATGGGATAGTCGCGGGCTTTGGGCTGACGGTGGTGTCGAATGTGCTAGTGCAAGCGGTTTGGCTCCGGATTGTCGGTGGGTTGTTTTTGTGCTACTTGGGCATCAGGACTTGCTTGAGCAAACCCACGGCCGATGCCATCAAGCCCGATCGCCAAGCAACTACCTCCCCGCGTCGAGGATATGCCGATGCCTATCTTTCTACATTATTTTTAACACTGACCAATCCCGCCACAATCGTGTCTTTTGCAGCAGTGTTTGCCGGATTAGGGTTGGCCAGTAGCGACGGTGATTATCTGACTGCGCTGAGTTTGGTGATGGGTGTGTTTGTAGGATCGGCGGCCTGGTGGCTCTTGCTCAGCAGTGGTGTGAATTTGCTTCGATCGCGCTTCAACCTCCATCGCTTATTGTGGCTCAACAGAATTTCAGGTTTAATTCTGCTGGGATTTGGCATAATGGCGCTCAGTCTTTCGAGATGAGTGGCTGTTGGTTGGGAAATAGATGTGAAATGATTGTGAAACATGCTACCTGTCGATCGCTTCGTTCCTGCCAATGCAGGAGCAGATTGCGTTTAACCTTCCGAAAAACGATTGGATGGTGCGGGGTATGGTTCAGCTTGTTGTTAATTAGTTTCTGGACAACCGGATTGGCCGTCCCCAGTCGAGCCGCGCCGGGCTACTCCAATTCGTCTCTAGTAGATATATATCTCGCAGAAGCTACCGAGTCGATCGAAGACTTGCAGCAACAGCAGAAGACGATCGATCAAACGCGATCAGGAGTGCAGCAAGAGCAGGAACGTTTGCAGACTCAAGAGCAATCGGCGCAAGAGCAGCTAGGCGGTTTGCAAACTCGTATTCAGGCGACGGCAGCCCAAATTGCTGAAAACGAGCAGAAGCTTGAAGAGGCGAACGGTCGGCTGAAGGATTTGCAAAAAAAGCTAGCGGTTGCCGAAGCCACTTATCAAGACAAACAGTTCTCAACGGTGGCCCGCTTGCGCTACTGGCAGCGGCAGAAGGGCAATCAGGGATGGGCGGTGTTGTTGCAGAGCGAAAACCTAAATGAATTTCTCGATCGTCGCTATCAGTTGCGCTTAATGTATCAAGCCGATCGCAAAATTCTGGCAGAGTTGCGGCAGGATGCGGACGATCTGGAAAAACAACGGCGCGGTGTGGAATCGCAGAAAAACCAAATCGCCTTGATTACACAAGAACTGCAAACCCAAAAGGCAGACTATCAAGCCCAAGCCAAAACCCAACAGGACTTGATTAAACGCTTGCAAGCCGATCGTCGCGCCCTGGAAGCGGCGGAAGAACAGTTGGCAAAAGATTCTGAAAATCTAGCGGCTCTGATTCAACAACGTTTGGCAGAACAGGCACGACAAAACAAAACCGCTCCCTATAGCACCGGGGCAATGGGGTATCCGTCGGGTGGCATAATTACCAGCGGCTTTGGCTATCGGGTGCATCCGGTATTGGGCTATTCGCGCTTTCATGCTGGCTTGGATTTTGGAGCCGATTATGGTAGCCCGATTTGGGCTGCGAAAGGAGGTGTGGTGCTATTTGCGGGCTGGTATGGCGGCTATGGGCAGGCGGTGATTGTCGATCATGGGAGTGGCATCACCACCCTGTACGGACACGCCAGTGAACTGTACGTCTCGGAAGGACAAACCGTGCAACGAGGACAACTAATTGCGGCGATCGGCTCTACGGGGCTTTCCACAGGACCACATCTGCATTTTGAAGTGCGAGCCAGCGGCGAACCGATCGATCCACTCAATTATCTTTGAATCCTGGAACAAATTCTTGACGAAAACGACACACAAATGTTCCACCAATTTCATACAAATTCGCTATCTTTAAATTAACTTTCACTTCACACTCCTCACACCAAGAGCTAGCCCGGCAATTTGTCGGGCTTTTTAATTCATTGCTTGCAAGACGTACTCATAATGAGTATGATATAGAAAGTATGACTTGCAGTAGGAAAAAGAGAAAAAGAAGAGACTCATGCGAATTCAGGAGATTCCTATTAAAAATATCCGGCGTCCGTTGTTTCGCCAAAACGATCAGGAAAAGGTAAAAGCGCTGATGGCGTCGATCGACGAAATTGGGTTACAAGAACCGATCGATGTACTGGAAGTGGACGGCGAATATTACGGCTTTTCCGGTTGTCACCGCTATGAAGCATGTTCTCGGCTTGGGCACGAAACTATTTTGTGTAAAGTGCGCCGTGCTCCCAAAGCAGTGTTAAAAATGCACCTAGCGTAATTTGCCTTTCCAATCAGCCTCTCAGCCCTTTCCACCTTCTCCCTCTTTTCCCACTACTCCCACTTCCCCTCCCCAACGCCGATCGCCTACCTCACCAGGACGGTCATGTATTTGCCTGCCGCAAACGGAGCCGGAATGATGGGGGTGAATTTCACCCGATCGTTGGTCATTTTGCGCACGTAAAACTCATTCATCTGGTGTGTCACTTGCTCGCGAGAACCGATAATCCAAATTTGTACCCGATCGTCGTCAACAATGGGCAATTGCTCGTTCCATTCTCCAGTCATGTTGGTATTCCTTTTTTGCGGATTGTGCTGCAAGCGCGATCGTGCTGAGACTTCAAGAATTGGGGGTTCCCCCACGCTCCCAGTGGAGGACGGCTGTATCTCCCGCACCCCCTCCAGAAAGGTAGAGTCAATGGGTAGAGTGGCAAGGCGGTTTGAACCCTCACACGACTCACCCATCACCGATTACCGATTACCCATTCCCCAAAGCTCGATCGCATCTCTAGAAAAAGCCCAAGGTGTGAGAGACGGCTCTCAAACTTAATTGCAGCATCAGCAAGGCCAGATGATACACTCATCAAAGCCTGCTTCCTGCTGGTGTCAGGAAGTTAGGTTAGCTGGTCGGGGTCGCTCGCAACTTCCCTGATCAGCGCTATACCTCACCTTGAACCGATGGGTCACTGGTCATCTCCGGGCTGGAAAAAACCAGTACTCGCCAGCATAAAACAAACGATCGAATTACACAAGCGTAAATGGCAAAAAAGGCGTTGCCGATCGGATGGATGAATCTCGTAGGGGCGTTTCGCGAACGGCCCTGACAGTCGGGTCAAGGGTGGCAAATCCTGCCTGAATTCAGCAACACGCCCAAAAAACTAGGCGATCGTTCAATGATGTAGAGCTATGGCTGGGTTGCGTTCATCTGTGGCTGTCACCGTTATTGCATGGGCGGCTGCGTTTGCTGCAATGGTTCACGCTTTTGCAAGATCGGTTGCTTCAATTACTTGATCAGCGACTCCATTTGCTTGATCAGCGGCTTCAATTACTCGATCGGCAGCTTCATTTGCTGTAATTGCGACAGCGTTTGCTACATTGGCTGATCAATTTGCTGTAATTGCGATAGCATTTCTAGCATTTGCCTGAGCCGATGCAACAATGGGTCAACCCAATGCAGCATTTGTGCCAGCCTTTGCAATGTTGGCGGCATCCGTTGCTGTATTTGCGTCCTTGGCTCAATCTTTGAAAAATTCCTAAACTCAGCGCGTGCAACGTTCGATCGCGGTAAGGTAGTCCAGGCACTATTTGCCGCAACGAGTAACAGTAACGAGTAACGAGTACATGGGTAACGCAGGAATGAAATGGCAGTGGCTTTTGGCTGGTAGCTTACTGTTCAGTGGAATTGGGCTGTTTAGTGGAATTGACATGGGGGCAGCCGTAGCACAACCAGTTCCAGATGACACGTTGGGTGAGGAACGATCGCGAGTGCGGGAATTGAATGGCACGATCGACTTGATTGAAGGCGGTGCAACACGAGGACGCAATCTCTTCCACAGCTTCCAGGAGTTCAACATTGATGCTGGACGGGGAGCCTATTTCATTCATCAATTGGGTATCGACAATATTTTCTCGCGGGTGACAGGCGGAACGCGATCGGAAATCAACGGGACGTTAGGAGTTCGAGGAATTGAGGGTGGAGCGTTCGTTAACTCTAGTGTCAACTTATTTTTGATTAACCCCAACGGCATTCTGTTTGGCCCAAATTCCAGCCTGGATGTAGGCGGCTCGTTTGTTGCCACGACTGCTAATGGCATTCAGTTTGGCGAACAAGGATTCTTCAGCGCCACCAATCCAGAAGTGCCCTCGTTGCTGACGGTTGATCCGTCTGCCCTATTTTTTAATCAACTTTCGCCACCCGCTAGCATTACGAATGATTCGATTGCTGCTGCCGGAACTCGACCTGATGGACAACCAGCCTTGGGACTGCGCGTTCCCGATGGAGAAAGCCTGCTGTTGGTAGGTGGCGATATTGACATGGGCAAAGGGGGAAACCTAAATGCCTACGGGGGCCACATTGAACTAGGGGGATTGGCGGCAGCCGGAACGATCGCCCTAGATACAACTAATCAGGCGTTTCGCCTCAGCTTTCCTGATAATGTGTCCCGATCGAATGTGCTGCTGGACAATGATTCCCGCGTAGGAGTGCGGGGTCTGGGTGGCGGCAACATTGTCGTCAATGCCGATCGCTTTAGTGCGTTGAATGGCGGTCGCTTGGTGGCAGGAACCGAAGGCAGTGGTGATGCGGGCGATATTGTCGTCAATGCCAATCAGGTAACGCTGTTGGGGGTGGGGTCAAGTGGCTTTCAGGCGGGTTTGTACAATATCCAAGCTGGATCGGTGGATGCGGCGACCCCTAGTAATGCAGGCGATGTCATTATTAATACAGAAAGCTTGGAAGCGGGAAGCGGGTCAATTATTTCTGCCTTCACAGGCGGACGAGGCAATTCGGGTGATGTTATGATCCGGGTCCGAGAGGCGGTCTCGTTGACAGGCGGACTGATTTTCACAGGGCTGGGCACTGGGGCGATCGGCGGCGAAGGAGATGTCACGATTGAGGCTAACTCAATTTCCCTCAGCAACGGTTCGCAAATCGATGCATCTACCTTTGGGCAAGGCAATGCTGCAACTATCACACTTAACGCTCGATCGGTGTCGCTAACAGGCAGCGGCGCTGCCCTCTTCAGCAATGTTGTGGAAGGAGCCACAGGCAATGGCGGCAATATTGTCATCAACGCCGAGACGGTTTCGATTCGCGATGGGGCACAACTCAATGTCAACACGAGTGGGCGTGGCAATGCGGGCAACATTCGTATCACGGCCCAAGATACGGTGACGTTGGATGGCGTCAGTGCCGACGGTCGAATTTCGTTTGCCGTCAGCCGGGTTGAATCCACAGGCAACGGCAATGGCGGCAATATTACGATCGACGCGGATTCCATCTTTCTGCGCAACGGGGCCCAACTGCGAACCGACACTGATGGACAAGGAGCAGCAGGAACCATCACGCTCAATGCCCGCGATACGGTGGCATTAAGCAGCACTACTGATCAAACCAGCCTAATCATCCACGGAGTACTCCCTAATGGTGTGGGCGATGGGGGGGCAGTGGTGATCAATGCCAATACTGTTTTGTTCAACGATGAGAGTCGAATCATTGCTAGTACCCAAGGAACGGGCAATGCAGGTAATGTCATCATCAATGCGGGCGATCGCGTAGTATTTCAGGGAGAATTTGCAGGGGTTTCTACAACCGTGAGTCGGTCCGGGATTGGGAATGCGGGCGATGTCAGGATCAATACTGGAACCCTGAGTTTGACTGAAGGAGCGGGAATTTTTGCGGGTTCTTTAGGGCAAGGAAACGGCGGCAATGTAGTAATTACGGCGCGAGATTCAGTTTCCTTAGACACCAGTCTAATTGGCGGAGGTCCTCTGTCTACAGCCGTGGGGCAAGCTGGAAATATTATCATCCGCACGGGTTCTTTTTCAGCCACCAATCGGTTTGGTTTGAGCGTCAATTCATCGGGACGCGGCAATGGGGGCAATATTGAGATCATAGCCCGTGATTCTGTCTCTTTTTCAGGAGGGGGCAGCGCTCAAAGC
This sequence comes from Thermocoleostomius sinensis A174, assembly GCF_026802175.1. Lineage (NCBI taxonomy): Bacteria > Bacillati > Cyanobacteriota > Cyanophyceae > Oculatellales > Oculatellaceae > Thermocoleostomius > Thermocoleostomius sinensis. The sequence continues at coordinate 3,569,762 of NZ_CP113797.1, forward strand.
GGCATTTCGCAGGGCGGTGTGGGCAATGCAGGCGATATTATGATCCGGGCTGGTTCGTTGTCAGTTACCAGCGGGTCTCAACTAGCAACGGCGTCGTTTGGGCAGGGTAACGCTGGATCAATCCGCCTGCGCATCCGCGATACGATTAGGCTGTCAGGTCGTTCTGGATTGCTCACCTCGTTAGGCGAAACGGGTATTGGTCGAGGCGGGGATATTACCATTCGCACTGGATCGCTGCGGGTGTTGAATGGAGCTACCATCATCACTAGCACCTCTGGGCGGGGGGCTGCCGGTAACGTGGTCATTAATGCTAGCGATCGAATTGTCTTAGGTGGCAGACAGGGAACTTCACTCAGCGGCGTTTACAGCACTGTAGAACCAACGGGGATTGGCAGCAGTGGCAACATTACTGTGTCGGCGCGATCGGTGGCTGCGACCAATGGAGCGCAATTCCTAGCTACCACGTTTGGTCGAGGGGATGCAGGCAATATCACGATTAATGCAACAGATTCGGTCGTATTTGATGGGCGCAGTACTCGCTTTCCCAATGGCGGCTTTACCTACAGTGGCGCGTTTAGTACGGTGCAGGGCAACGCCAGAGGTAATGGGCAGGATATTCGCATCAATACGGGAACGTTGTCTGTGACCAACGGTGGGCGCGTCAGTGCGGCCACGCTAGCACGGGGTCGGGCCGGAAACTTGATCTTGAGTGCGCGGAATGCGGTGATTGTTGATGGCATTAGCAGAGATGGATTCTCTGGTGGATTATTTACGTCTGCTGAAAGTAATAGCCCGATTGGACGGGGCGGCACCATTCGCATCCATACCGATCGCTTTCGTGTCTCGGGTGGGGCCATTGTCAATGCCCGCACGCAGAATCGTTCTCGGGGGGGCAATATTGAGATTAATGCCAATACTTTTGAAGCGATCGGGGGTGGACAGGTAATCACCACAACCAGCCAAGCAGGACAGGCTGGAGCTATTACCGTGAATGCCAATCGGGTGTTGCTGTCGGGTACTGATGCAAACTATCGTGAACGATTACGAGAATTTGGTGAAGAGGTAGTATTTAACCAAGGTGCAAACAGTGGGCTATTTGCTAATACACGATCGGACTCTACAGGTGATGGCGGTAGAATTACCGTCAATAGCACAAATCTAATGCTGCAAGACGGCGCTGTTGTTTCCGCGCAAAGTCAAGGACGGGGAATGGCTGGTAACATTCGCTTGAATGCATCAGAGCGATTACAGTTAATCAATGGTGATATTACAACAACTGCCACTCGATCGTCCGGTGGAGATATCACCGTTAATGCCGATACTCCATCAGGGCTAGTGATTCTGCGTGGCGATAGTGACATTACCACGAATAGTTTGGGAAACGGTGGCAACATTACCCTACGCGGCTCTGGTATCATCGCTTTTGACGATAGTGATATTCTGGCCCGATCGCAAGATGCGCGGGGCGGCAACATCACCCTCGATGCTTTCTTTAGCCAATCTGGTGCGCTTGGCTCTAAACCTCCCTTTGATGGCAACGATCGGGTCGATGTGAATGCGGATGGAGAGTTGGCGGCTGGAATCATCACCACACCTGATACAACTGCGATTCAAAATAGCTTAACTGGCTTACCTGATACCGCGATCGATACTGATGCTTTAGTCGCAAACAGTTGTGTTGTCCGCAGCCAAGCAGAAATTGGTACGTTCATCATCACTGGTCCTGGGGGGTTACCCCGTCGCCCTGGCAATACTCCCCCCTCGTCCTATCCCACTGCCCCTGTTCGATCGATTCCTGACGAACCCAGCGATCGCTCTTGGCAGCTTGGTGATGAGATTATAGAACCGCAAGGAGCTTATCAGCTAGAGGATGGACGCTGGATATTAAGTCGTGAATGTTCAGCGACAGAGAGATGAAATTAGGTTTGATCATTCCAAGGAGACAGATTTGAGAAAATTGCAGAAGGCTTCAATATCCCGCTTGAAAACTGCAAAACACGCCGCTAATGCTTCAGCCAAGGCTACTACCCGATGTGGCTGCAAGTCAAATGTGTAAACGTTTCTGACTACACGGCGAAAGGCACGGAATTCATCGATCGTTTGACGGTTTTTTTTCAGCCTGCGCTACCTCTTCAATCGCCAACGGCGAAAGGCACGGAATTCATCGATCGTTTGACGGGTTGCTGTTTGAGTAACGGGCGGACGTAAATCAGGAAGTTCGGCTGACATTTGCCGCAGTAGACGATGCCAATCTGTACCCGATGGAACAGTTTCATCTAACTGGCGAGCGATTTCTTCAAAGCAACGCTCAACGCCAGTGTAAAACCCATACAGGTTCAAAGCTAAGGTTCCCACATAGTCTTCTACCGACAGGCGCCCCAATCATTTCTCGGGTATTGGCATCTAACGCGAGCCACACCCATTGCGGGTTGCCTTTGTTATCGACAAACGACCAGCGTTCATCGCACTGCACGGTTAACGGCCCCTTTTTTTGGGCGCTACCTCGGCCCGAGTCGCAGTTTGGGCCGCTTTGTCATTGACGTAATCCTGAAGCCATTGCTCAGACACCTGCACGGCTCGCGCGATACCTGCCATCGAGATCCGCTCTAACAACAGCCGGTCAATGAGTTCTCGCGTGGACTGGTCAATGCGTTTATCTGCCGGAGGCTCGACGAACTGGTAGCCGCATTGGCGGCAGAGATAGCGTTGCTTACCCGTGTGGATGTGGCCGTTTTTGACCGTACGAGTGGCTTGGCATTCAGGGTAGGTCGGCATGAGTCGTCAACGGTGGCTTCTTGATTATCTTAACAAACCCATCATTACCCTTGGGGCACTACCAATTAGCGAATAGTTTACGAAACTCGGTAGTAGTGCGCGACTTCACAGTGTCTCTGGGTCAAGTTCTTGGGTTTGACCTGCATGATATTCAGCCATTGCAGAAGCAGCCAGTTTTGCAAGAATATCTGGTGACTGAGAGAATGATTCATCCCAATGCCGATCGTCCTCAATTTCTTCCAAAATCATTGCAGCGATCGCATCCTGTTCGCTTTCAGGTAGGGCTTGTAACCTGGCGATCGCCGTCATTGTAGGTTTCAACTGGAGAGGGTTCCCGGTTGAGTAGTACAGCAGCGGAGCCTGCAAACGGCTCACAATAGTGGGTCGCTTGGGGCAATAAAGGAAGCAACCAGTTTAGGTGATTAAATTTTCCACCGTACCACCCAAATGCAATTACCTTGCCCATTTGCTTTCCCAACGTTGACTCTGGACAAGAAGTATACACGAACTAATGCCCTTGAGACGGGGGTCGCTTGAAAACTTTATGCTCAACCAGTGGTTTCAGATACCGTCCTACAGATAACTTGAAGCCAGCTAACGGTGAAGTGCAGTGGTGGCGGATCAACTTTGCTCCCCTACAGCCAGAACTCACCAATCCGTTGCAACAGCGTTGTTAGCTCAGCGACGCACCGTGCTGCTTCGCAGATACCGCAAGGGTCGCCCTTCAACTACGCCTCACTCACAATCTCCTGTCCGGTTTTGGGATCACCGATCGCCCCTCGCTATCGCCCTCACTAACCATGTTCTGGGTGCTTTCGCAATCACAGCTAACCCGCAAACCACGGCCTCAACTGACAACCTTCTGGGCGGTTTCGGGCTGACCGATCACGCTAAAGAACGAGTGCAAGGTCTGGCTTACCCTACCGATAATCCTCAAGTACGAAGAGGGTTCAAGGCTGAAAACGAAAGTTTTGAAGGGGACGCACTTGGGCAATGACTTCAAAGTCACGATCATTGTGAATCAGAAGCAAATTGTTTTCCAGTGCTGCTTGAGCAATACAGCAATCGATTGGGCTGCGAACAGTAAGTCCTTGACGGCGTAGATCAAAGTAGATACGGGCTGCTGATTGCCAAAACTGATTTGTAAGCTCAACGTAATCCTGTGTTTCGAGGTAAGTGGAAAGGAGATCTCATTCTTGCTCATTCAAGCTGCCTTGAAGCAGTTCAAGTTGAGTAAATCGAGTGAGTAAAACTTCTCGATTGGCAATCAGGGTTTTGAGTTGCTGGCGAACTTGACCACTGCGATCGCGGAAGAGGCTGATCCAAACGGATGTATCAATCAGCAACATGACGAGTTTCGCGCAGAGCTTTATGGTCGAAATCTGGAGTGAACTGAATTTGCCCCGCGAGGTCGAGAAGGTTTTTCTTGCGGCGCGATCGCACAAATTCTTGCAGAGCGAGTTTAATCAGTTCTTCTTGAGTGGTGAGATTGGTGAGTTGAAAGGCTTCGTTGAGAAGGGATTCGTCGAGATTGAGAGTGATTTGCATAGGGTAGCTATTGGGAAATTGGTTTCAGAGGCAATTAGTTTTACTCTAGTGTAGCTACCCTCATTGTTACTTTTCCTAATTACTCTTCCTACAGTCCATTAATTCACTACCGGCGGTGCTGGTGGCGGAATGAAACCTGATTCTATCTTAAATGTGGAGTCTTGGAACGAAACGGCATCGCCCAGCGGTTCAATGAACAGATGAAATTCTCTATGGCGTATAAATCGGTTGGGAAAGTTGAAACATGCAAAAGACGATGCGGCAACATCTGAGTTGCCTGGTCGCCAAAAGAAAGTTGCATCCTCTGCAAATAGTCGATCTTGTGTTCCACTAAGAGGAGGATTGCCTTCCTGCAACTTGAGCCGGAAATTTTGATGTCTTAAGTAATAGTTAGGGAAGTTATACTGATCTAAATGAAATGAGTCTATCATCCGCTAACCCTTGAACGATCTCAAACGTAGCATCGTTCTTATCCAACTCGCTGACAATAGGAGTGAGTTCCCCCAGAAAATTAGCATGACGTATAAAACGGTCAGAAAAATTAATTGAACGTAAAGAAATAGTTGCCATAGGTTCTTCCTTGCTAAAGAAAGATAGTGGATACGGAGCCAGGTACTAACCAGGATTGTTAGCAATTGCCAATCGTTCCGTCAGGACTTGATCTTCTTGTTGATAGATTGCCTTTTCTTTCTGAATAAACAAGCTGGCTAAAGCCTCATACGCTTCAGCCCATGCGGCAATCACCTCATCGGTTGCAGCATCTTGCAAAACATCCTTCATCGCCTGCAACAACTTTTCACCAATCAGGGGATACTGCTCTGGCAAAATGCGAGTTGCAACATGACGATGGGCAATGTGATCGACTGTCGCTGTTAATTTCTCCAAGCGATCGATGTGAGTGGCATAGGCATAAACAGCCGCTGCTAATTTGTGTGCCTGCCCACCGCCATCGAAATGCTGCATCCATGTATTTTCAAAACCCCGTCTGTAGTCAGGTCGCTCGGTAAAGGCAATTTCATACATTCGCCGCGTAATCTCTTCCCCTCTTTCTTTTAAAATCGGTGCCGTTGCTTTGACAATTTCGATCGTTTTTTGACTAACCATGACTGACTGCTGAATGGTTACGAACATATTTTTTCTAATCACCGAGGGTAACTAAACCCTTCGATGAAGTCGCACATTTTCTTGCCAAGTTAGAACAAAATCTTGCTATGACTTGGAAAAACTGGTTAAGCTTCGGCACTTCTCAAGAGATGGCTGCCCTATAGAGGTTCTTGACCTATCCCATAACCTAATCTACCCGCCTAACACAAATAGGCCATAGCCAAACAAGGCTGCGCCTGTACTACGATTGAGCCATTTCACTACAGTAGGATGAATGATGGGTTGAGATGTTCCGCAACGGACTCTTTTTAGCCAGATGTGTAATAGTGTGCAAGTGCTAGAGAGCAGCAACCACCATACTACCGAACCGCTAAAAACGCCTAAGCTTAATATCACAGCGTGAAGCGAGTGATGAGTAGACTTAATACCCGATAAAATCACGATTGCCAAAAAGATAGGAACAGGATCGGCAAGCGTCAACGCCAACATTGAACCGTAGCGATTGAGCAATTGCTTACCCTGAACTGAGGTTGGTTGAGATGTTGGCAATGTTAGGGCAATTTTGCAGGCGATCGCACAAAGCAAAATGCCTGCCAGAATTCGCAGCCCGTTTTGATACTGCTCTAGAAATGGCGCGATCGAAGCCGCTCCCATCCCTGCAATCAGACTATAGAAGCCGTCTGCTGTAGCAACTCCCAACCCAGAAACCACACCACACCACCAACCTTCTGCAAAGGTGCGCCGGATGCACAAAATGCTAATTCCCCCAATTGGAGCCGCTGCTGCTAAGCCGATCGCACACCCTTTGAAATAACTAAGACTCAGCATAAATTCATGTTGCTAACCCTGAGCAAGAAAGTAGATAGTATTGCTCAAGTTGCAATCACTTTAACCAACAGCTTCAGTGAAATCGCCCATTTTCTTGCGAAGTTAGAATAAAATCTTGCTACAACTTGCGAAACTGGTTCGGGTTCATCCCAGTGTATTGGCGAAAATACTTGGCAAAATGACTCTGATTGGCAAAGCCGCAATCCAAGGCGATCGCAGTAACAGTTCGCTCTGTTTGCTTGAGTAAACGCTTTGCCTGTTCTACTCGTTGGTGAATGAGATACTGATGAGGTGATACTCCAGTCGATCGCTTAAATAGATGACAGAAGTAGTACTGGCTCATGCCAAGTTCATTTGCAATGTCACTTAGAGATATGTCTTCACTTAAATGCGCCTGAATATACTCAATAGCTTGCCTGAGCTTTTGTTTCGACAACCCATCTTCATAGTCTTGAAAATGATGGCTACAGGTAGAGTAGTGACGCAGCAGATGAGCCGATAGCGCCGTTGCCATTGAATCAGCATAGAAACGACTACCTACTCTGTCTGCTTCTAAACCTGCCTTGAGTGCTAAACCAATGTGGTGAATGAGTGGGTCAGCTTTTTTCATTATCGGCAACAATTCGACACGATCGGGGTTCACCGATTCATGCGCGATCTGAGCCAGAAATACAGGCTCTAAATAGCACTGCATCCATTCCATTACTTGATAATGAGAATGAGAATGAAATCCATAAGGCAAAGTAGCGGGAAAGATCGCAATACAACCACCGCGATAATCTTTTTCTTGAAACGAAACTACTTGAGATCGTCCCTCCAGGACAATGTCGTAATTAACTGCCTTATTCTTTAATGGAATTATGATCAGGTGTTGAGAGTTGGATATTTCAGACAGACAGGCTAAGGGTTGGCGATAATGAATAAGCTGGATGTTGTTCCAACTCGATTGAAAACTGGTAAGCACCGGTGGGCTTGGCATCAACTTTATCCATTCAGCACAGTCAATAACCAAAGGTTGTTCTGGCATGATTGCCTCCAGTTCATGATTGATGCCTGTCCGCTGATATAGTTCTAGTTTCACCCTTAACTTGGAACTTCCACCCGCGAACCCCATTGCCATCCTACTAAAATTTCATCAGGAACAAAAAATGTTTTGGAGCTTGTAACTTCGCTTAACCTCTCGCGTATATCAACCACCAACCCCCAGCGATCGCCTCCTGCTAATTTTCGTACTCACTGACAACCTTTAGGACGAATGCACAGTCATATGTGGAGCTAGCTAACGGCTCAAATCAGCGGCGGCAGGCACGCTCGAACTCAACACTAGTAGCTCTCGACCGTCCGCTGCATTTGAATTATGGGGGGACAGGACTGAAGCAGAGGGTGTAAGCTCAGCCTCAGGACTGGGAGACAGGGTGGGAGACGACCATGCATCGCGTGACACTTGATGTCTACTAACATATCGACTCGCCCCACCCTGTGCTTCTCTCGATAACGAATCCTCAGAGGACGGTGCGACTACACCTGCCATAATCTTTTCGCCTGAGCAGAAGCAGTCCCAGTTGCATCACCAACTGTAGTTCGAGAATAACATCATGAATCAGAACGTGTACGCTGCCTACATCGGGATTGATTGGTCTGACCGCAAACACGACATTTATCTTTACGATTGCACCACAGGTGAAATAGAAGAGTCTGTCATTGGCGCACAACCGGATGCCATTGCTGCTTGGGTCAAGGGATTACGAAAGCGATACGGCAATGCTTTGTTGGCAGTGTGCTTAGAGCAGAAGCGCGGTCCACTGATTTATGCGCTCTGCCAGTACGAAAACTTGGTGCTTTATCCGATCAACCCACGCACCGTTTCCAACTACCGCAAAGCCTTTCAGCCGTCTCGTGCCAAGTCAGACCCAATTGATGCCCGCATCCTGGTCGAACTGCTGCAAAAGCACCAGGACAAACTTCCAGCCTGGCAGCCGGAAAGTGCTCAGATGCGAGCATTAAGGCAGTGGGTTGAATCCAGACGGATGTTGGTCGGTGAGAAGGTCCGTCTGAGCAATCGCAGGATTGCTGCGCTGAAGAATTACTATCCTCAAGTGTTGGATTGGTTTGAGGACAAGGATACTCAGGTATTTTGCGCTTTTGTTGAACGTTACCCCACGCTCAAGGACGCTCAAGCGGCGCCCCCAGAGGAATTAACTCAGTTTTTCCGCTCTCATCAAGTGATTCGTCGTAGTGCCATCACTCGTCGGATTGCACAAATTGCCGCCTCTGGCATTTCCTTAACCGAAGACCCAGGCATTGTCGAACCGATGCAATGGCTCGTGCAAACCTTGATCGGTCAGTTAAAGCCGTTACTCCTACGCTTAACGGAACTGACGCTCAAGATCGATCGTTGTTTCACGGCACTTCCCGATGCAGGTTGGTTTGCAGCCCTTCCTGGTGCTGGAGAACATCTGGCTCCCCGATTACTTGCAGCCTTTGGGGAAGAGCGATCGCGTTTTGACAGTGCCCAGCAGATGATGTGTTACTTTGGCATTGCCCCTGTTAGAGAGAGTAGTGGCAAGAAGAATTGGGTGCATTGGCGATGGAGTTGTCCGATCTTCTTGCGACAGACGTTTGTAGAGTGGGTCAATCAAAGCCGACATCATTGTGCTTGGGCACAAGCCTATTATCGAATGCAGCGAGCCAAGGGCAATTCTCATCCAGCAGCGATGCGGTCGTTAGCGTTCAAGTGGATACGGATTCTGTTTGGTTGTTGGAAGAATCGAGAGCCATATGATGAGGCGAAGTATGTTGCAGCATTACAGCGTAAGGGTTCGCCAATTGTAAAGTTGCTGGGGGCAATTTGAGAAGGAAATTCAGTTTTTATTGGAGATAAAGTAGGAAAGATTAAAGAGATAGAAAATGCAACAAAAATAGGAACGAATGGTTGATTCTGAAGCATACTATTATGCACATTTTCAGAGCCAACCTACAATCGTTTGTCTAAGTTTCAAAAGCCGAGAAGCCAACTGAAAAAGACTCAAAAACTTACTTGACCCCATCCTCCTCAGAGGCTATGTTAGACCGCGATTTTGAATTCTTCAACTGTGTCCGCTGTCTAGAAAACTCTGTGACTTCCTGATACGACCGGAATCGCTTTGCTTCTCTTACATCGGTAGGGCTGTTATAAGTATAAATTCCAAGTTCTGATTTCAACGATAGTTCCAACTGCGCCATCTTTTGAATGAACAAATGTCTAGTTTCTGAATCGTTAAAATACACTTGAATATCCTGATTCGATCTCCTCATTAAATTGAAAACTTCTTCACGAAAATGGTATAGCAACTTCCCAGTGTCTGATCCAAACAAAATAGAGTGCCTGCTATCCCATTCCTGCAATTTTTTTAAGAAGCCTACTATTCGTTCTTGAGTAACCTCCTCGTACTGAATTACTTTCTTAAATTCGCTCAAGTATTGGTATAAATCTGGATAGTGTTCAAGCCTCTTCTCAAATAGCCTCAAGCTAAAATCTTGATGAATTTCTGCGCGAAGCTTTTCTACCTCGATGTTAGCTTGCCTCCGGCTTGTAAAAAACGAGATCAGCACTGAAACGATAACTCCTATTAATGCTATAGATGCAGCAATGACCTCTTTACCCATGTTTTAGCTCCAATTAAGCTGAAATACTTATCCTCTTGTTCTACTAGTTCGGCATACTCAACCGAAAGCTCCGATGTATTTCTTTGCTTATACAAGCTCCATCTTAAATTAGAGCATTTTCACTGTGATTGCCTAGTCAGTAATTTATCGCAAGGCTGAACACTTTACCGATATTTCCTAACAATGCTTCGCCCAAAGACTAGCGGTCTAACGACAAAGCTCACCAGCGGCAGACAACTTTTGAGTCCCAGTCAAGATCTCTGCTCCGTCCGTTGCAGCGCAGTGTTGGGCTGCTTTCGGCACAAACTCAGAGGGGTTAGGAGCTTATCAAAACTTTAAATGCCAGTTTCAACGCTGAAAAGCTTGTGAGCTAGAATGAACAGCCAATCCTAATATCAATCTGACTTCCAAGCCGTTTTATGAGACAATATAGTACAAGTGGACTGAATCGAGATTGATAAGGTGCTAAACAGGCAAAAAGCTCTACTGATGATACTTCAGCAAGTTGGAGGTACAGCCTCTAGCGTGCAAATGATGAAGTGGGCTTTTTTGTTGTCTTGTGAAACTCCATCTCATGGAGGCAAGACATTTTATCAATTTATTCCATATCGATACGGTCCCTACTCTTTTACTCTCAATCAGGAAACTGATTCACTCATTCGCAATGGTTTTTTAGAAAAAGGGACTGACAATCGTTGGAAACTTACCCCTTTAGGAAAAGGTCTCGATTTAAAGTTGCCTAGTGATGTTAGTAAAGATATTTGTCAAATTATTGCAACCTACGGAAAGTTGTCTGGACAGAAGTTAATAAATTTAGTTTATGATAAATACTCTTGGTTCACAATCAATAGTGAACTTTCCGGTAGAAGAAAAGAACAACGTCCAGTCGCAAAGAAATATATTTATACTGCTGGCTATGAAGGGAAAACTGTTGATGAGTTTCTGAATCTCCTTATGGAGTCTGGTATATCTCGGTTAATTGATGTGCGATACAATCCTATCTCGCGTCGGTATGGTTTCCATAAGAGTACTCTATCTCGTTTATGTAGTTCCCTTAATATAGACTATCAACACTTTCCTGGCTTAGGAATACCGGGTTCAGAACGTGAATGCATAGGTTCCGAGAATCAATATATAACGTTGTTTGAGAATTACCGTTTGAACCTTTCTTCCCATGAAAAGGATCTAGCTAATGTAATTGGCTTTTTGCAATCGGAACCCAGCGTCTTAGTTTGTATGGAAGCTAATCCAAATTGCTGTCATCGCAATGTTTTAGCTCAACATTTAGCAACTTTAATTGATATGCCAATTAAACACTTGGGATATTCAACATGAGTAACCAAGCAATCAGAACCAAGGTTCTTATAACTGTAATGACCTACCCACATCCATCTAGGGGCTATCAAGAACTTGTTTGTACGGCTGGTGTGACTGAGCAGGGTGAATGGGTACGACTTTATCCAGTAGACTACCGTTACCGACCTAGAAATCAACAATTTCGTAAATATCAGTGGATAGAAGTTGATCTATTCCCGCATGGAGCCGGTAATGATCGGAGGAAAGAAAGCAGGAAACCGATTTTAGATACGCTTCGCGTTTTAGGAGAACCGCTCTCCACGAAAAATGGATGGCGAGAGCGTCGTCAAATTATTGATCAAATTCCAATTTACACGGTAAAGCAGCTACGAGAACTACATGAGTCTGAGCATGTATCACTCGGCATTGTGCAGCCTACAAGAGTAATTGATTTAAAGATTGAACCCTCTGACCCTGAATGGAAACCAGAATGGCAAGCTTTATTTGACCAATTGACCCTTTTTGGGCCTGTTCAAAAGCCTCTTCGGAAAATACCATACAAGTTCACCTATGTTTTTGAATGTGCTGACAGCCACAGACCTCACAATGCCATGATTGAGGACTGGGAGCTAGGAGTGCTTTGGCTGAATGAAGTGGCTCGTTTGGGCGATGAAGAGCAAGCAGCTTTGAGCGTTCGCCGCAAGTTCCTAGACGAGCTATGTAACGAGAGCAAAGATACTCGTTTCTTTATGGGTACAGTATTTCCGTACAATACATGGGTTGTACTTGGTGTTTTTTGGCCGCCTAAACCAAAAAACTCGCAACCAGAAGTAGTACAAGGAACTTTATTTTGAGGTATCGAAAAAACGGATCTGCTCCAAACTTTCAACGCCGCACCAGTATTCTCAAAGTATTGTCTCAACTGAGATCTGAAGCAGCCCAAAGAATCTATGTAAGTCGTGGGAAAGTAGAAGAAACCACTAAACCACCTTCCCACACCCGGAGGATAGCATGAAGATTCTGGCAATTGACGTGGGTAAATACAATTCCGTTGCCTGCCTATTCGATACCACCACTAACCGGAGTGAGTTCGAGACGATCGCCACCCAACGGTGGGCATTCGAGCAGCTTCTGAATCAAACCAAGCCTGACCAAATGGTAATCGAGACCAGTTCAATTACAGGCTGGGTACATGACTATTGCCGAAGCTTGGGGTATCAGGTTTTAGTTGCCAATCCCAATCCCGAAGCGTGGCAATGGAAAAACGTCAAACGCAAAACCGATAAAGATGATGCCCTCAAACTGGCGAAACTGACCGCCCTTGAGCAAATATCAGTCGTTCACATTCCGGTAGCAGAACGTCGTCAGCATCGCTTAGGCGTAAAGTACCGTAAGACTCTAGTCAATCGCATCAATCGCATTCAGAACCATATTCGCGCTTTATTTGACCATCAGGGCATCAGCATTCCCAGTGGACATCAAGCCTGGACTGCCGCAGGCATTGAAACCTTGAGCCAATACCGTAAACCTCTGGCAGAGTGTCAACTAGAGGAATTCTGGCGAGGTGAACTTGATCTGGAGTTACAGAGCCTGGAGTCCCTCTGGCAACAATTGCAACAAGTAGATGAGCAGCTTGAAAAAGTGGCTCAGCAAGATGAACAGGTTCAACTGCTGCAAACTATTCCAGGGGTAGGACGTAGAACCGCTGAGGTGATTGTTGCAGCATTAGATAATCCCCACCGCTTCAAAAATGCCCGTCAGGTATCTGCCGATGCAGGACTGGTTCCAGACCAAAGGCAATCAGGACAAACCAATCGACTGGGCAGAATTACCGGTCGAGGTTCTCGCATTCTCCGCAGTGCATTAGTTGAGGTGGCATGGGTGATGTTACGTTACAACCCGTGGGCAGAGAGTGTTTATCAACGAATTTGTGGGGGACAGAAAACGCGCAAGAAAATTGCCATTATTGCAGTGGCACGTAAACTGTTAGTGCGGTGCTGGGCGATGTTGAGGCACAAACAGCCCTGGCAGGATAGCACTACTTCATTCAGTGCCTCGATATCATCTAGCTGAGCCTTGAGTGGCTTGATCTTGAACCTGGGAGCTAACACGAAACACTGTTGATCTAATGAATGAGACAAGCTCCATGATGAGATGAAATGAATCAGTGAGTTGACTTGAAATGCGGTCAGATAAGTTTGTCTTGCTTGATCTTGAAGCTGGGAACTAACACGAAACACTGTTGATCTAACGAATAAGACAAGCAACTTTGTAGAGATAATTGAGACAATGCTCAGGTTGCCATTTTAGCAATAGAAAGCTACCTGCATTGACACCTCGGATAGTCGTTTAGAACTCAATCCGTCGCATTTTTAGAAGGCTTCCATAAAAGCTAACCCTCCCTCATCCAGTGGCTTGGATGATTGATATCGTTCGGCTAAATTACCGAATTATCTCACGTACAAATACCCAAACCCGCTTGACACTCCCCACGGCTTCATAGTCGTTCCCAATCACCCGCCGCAGATAACCTCTCGCTTTCCTCGACTACTGTCGTTCGGTCGGTGTGCAGCGGGATTGTTAGCCAGTGTGGTTCGGCGATCGCCCCCACCCAAATCTCTCGAAACCTCTCACTCTTGGCCATCGCTATCCTTGTACTCAACCTTTCACTCTCGTCGAAAAATGTTTCGGGACTTTTAATGTTTGCGGAAAATTGAGATGAACTCAGCCTTTCGGATGGAGCGATCGCACACCTACCGACAGTGTTGAGACTGCGGTTCGGAAAGCCAAGACTCTTCGGCGATCGCCCCCCAACACCTTTCGGGACGCTCAACGCTCACCCATAACGTTGATCAACTTAACCTCTGACTGACCTTGTTAATGCGGTGGGACGTATCACTTTGGACGTTGATTTTGATACACCGGATGCTGAAATTTGGGGGCGATCGCACTCCCACCAACATCGCTCAAACCACTCAAGCTTCAGCCTCGACTCGACTCAAAAACCTGGTTGCGAAAGCGGGCTAACGTTCCGGCTGAGCGGCTGCAAGTAACCTTTGCAACACCACCAAGATCTTACAACAGTCCGCTCCAGACGGATTGTTAGACAGCGCCACCTGCCGACCTGGAGTAAACAATCTGAACTACTTGGACTACAATACGACAAAACAGAATTGCCTTTATTACTGCCTTCAAGCCCTGTAATACTTGCTGCTAAACCCTACAGATAGCGGTGCCCCCTCATACTGGCGAGATACACCAATCTTTAATCTTCTCTTATGGTCATAGTAGGTGTGAAAGTGTGTCTGCTTATGGGCTAGTTCCAACTCGGCTGGGTTAATACTAAGTACTCCTAAAATTGCCGCAGAATCAAACGGGCGGCTCTGACTCCAAGGTGCAGTCTTTTTTAGTTCAATATCTACATAATTCACAAAATTTCCTTCTGCCTCTAACAGCATATGGGCTTGATCAGACTCAACGATGATATTGCCAACTTGATTGGGTTGACCACCAACGGTGCTTGCCGCATCTGCAATAGACATTCCCATATACTGAAAAGGACGATGAAAGGGTGTTCTCAGAACGTATAATCCGTAGTCAGTAGCCCTATCTATGGCATCTCCAAGTGTTAACGTTCCGAGATAATCGCCATTCCGAGGAGTAGCTGATGCATGTGAATTAACTATCGAGACTAATTGAGTGGGCAAATCATTTATATCTTGCTCGAAGCAATTCTGAACAGGAACTGGAATTGATACTGTGTTCTGCTCTTGCCAACTTTTATTGAGTGAACCGAGAAAGTCTTGAGGAAAAGACCAGTAAAATAAACCGTTTTTGCCATCAACAACAATTAGGAATGTTGGATTTGGTTGAAGGAGCCAGTAATTGAGAGTCGTGACTTTGATGGGAATTGTGATTGAATCACCTTCTACTTTGGCTTCTTCTTTCCCTTTACATTGAATATTAAACAATTTTCCAGTTGGGTGTTCTCCCCGCATGATTTCACAGATGAAGTCGATCCCGAAGTCTCTCTCTTGAGGGACAGGAATAACGTTGCAAAACTCGACAAAAACAGAACTGAGGAGATCAGCAGCACTCACCCCAATCTTTTGCGATTTAGAACGTTTGGGTAACTCGGTCATGACGGTACTACGGATTTTCTCAATCTTAACCCAACAGCTATTTAGAGAAGGAAATAGACATAAGCAGGAGGATTAATTTTAGCTGTCTAACTACTGTTTATGCTGACTCCCCTGCCTAAATTCCGCCTAACACCCTGTAGCAAGGTAGTTAACCAGAATCAAAGTTGCATATCACCTCCTCTGGGGGTAGTTATACCGAATACTATCCGCATAACTGCCCAAATCGGAATGTTATACAGAACTTTATCAGGCTATTTACTCAAATTCTGGGGTTATGCCGAATGGGATGGTGATAATTACCCTGATAGAGGTGTTTATCTGGATCTTGTTCTGCATAATACGCCCATTGAAGGGGATATGCCGATCGCTTCAGCAAATCTTCATGGTCAGTAGGCAGGCAAGAGATGTAGCATTTAGCACACAAGTGCTACTGTCATCTACCCGCCTCGCGATGGCATCCCGACCCAGAAAGCTGCTTGACCAAGTTTGCGATACGATTCGTCTGAAACATTATTCCTATCGAACCGAGCAAAGTTATGTTGGCTGGATTCGCAGGTACAGTCTCTTCCATATCTGCATGAAAGTGGGGTACAGAAAACGCTAAAGCAAGCGGTTCGTGTAGCGGGCATTGCGAAGCGAGTTGGGTGCCATACCTTTCGCCATAGTTTTGCCACCCACTTGCTGGAAGATGGCTACGACATCCGCACGGTACAAGAGTTGCTGGGGCACAAAGATGTGAAGACCACGATGATTTATACCCACGTGTTGAATCGAGGTGGCAGGGGTGTTTGCAGTCCCCTGGATGCGTGAAACTCGATCGCCCCCTCCTTGCCCTCATCAAAACTTTCTGACAAAAAATGGCTCGATACGCTTGTGCAGACCGATCGAGTTGGTTTATGCTATGGCGATGCTGGTTCTTTCGCAGGACGAGAGGAACGGCTGAACGGCTCAAGGTACTGGCGCTGATTAGGGAAGTTTGGCCGCAACCCTAACCAGCTAACCTAACTTCCTGTCGCAAGCAGGAGGCTAGGCTGTGTTGATTGTAGACCAGGTGTCTGCGATCGGCACACCTTGCTGATGCATGGTTGGGTGACCCCCATGCCTTGGGCCGTTCTTAACCCAATAGAAAACATCAGCAAGGAAACGAAGAGGAATACCACCATGACTGGAGAATGGAATAGTGAATTGCCCGTTCAGGAGACTGAGCGAGCACAGGTTTGGATTATCGGTAATCGTGAGCAGGTGACACATTTGATGAATGAGTTTTATGTCAAGCGGATTGCCACCGACCGGGTGCAGTTTACGCCGATCGTTCCGGCTCCGTTTGCCACAGGCAAGTACATGACGGTGTTGGTGCGGTAGGGGTTGGAAGATAGGGGGATGAGGGCGGTTCGGAAGGCAAGATTCAATGTTGCCAAGCTTGCAAAGCTAATATTTCTATCTATTCGGTTCGCTATATTCGATGCGCTAACCTCTTTGGCAAACTCACGCTTGGTAGGGAATCTGCACCGTAAACGTACTGCCCTTACCCACTTCACTGCTGACCGCAATCGTACCGCCATGCAACTCAACAACTTGTTTGACGATTGCTAATCCTAGTCCATTCCCCGGCGAAACGGGTAATGCATCGGCATTACTGGCTCGATAAAATCGATCGAAAATGCGATCGAGATCCTCGGCAGGAATGCCAATGCCTTCATCGCGTATCCGTATTAAGACATTCGTTGGAGCATGAACAAGTTCAAATAAAATCGTGCCTCCTTGAGGAGAATAACGCACAGCATTAGAAACTAAATGCGTCAGCATTTGCTCGAATAAAGCTTTGTCTATGAACACTTCACCATTGGCTTTGCCCCACATCACAAAGGAAATATGATAAGCAGGAACAGCAGGCAAAGGGTAGTGCTGAATAAAGATTTGGCAGAGGTGATTTAGATCGAGGCAGGTGGGGTTAAACGCAAGGGTATTCGCGTCTACATCGGACAGTAAAAGAGTGTCCCGCAGCAATTTGTGCAGTTGTTGAGCACTGTCTGCAATCATCTCCACATAGCGCCGATCGCTACTAGCTGATAAGCGCTCGGGTTTTAATAATCCAATCGCTGTTTGAATCATTGTGATAGGAGTCCGAAAATCCTGAGCGATCGTTGTGATTAATTGCGATTTAAGTTCGCTGAGGCGTTGTTCTTGAGTCAGTGCCTTCTGTAACTCTAATTGAAAATCGAGTAACTGTTTATTTTGCTGTTGAAGCTCAGCGGTACGCTCCTGAATTCTTGCTTCTAGTCCTTGATTCAGAATTTGCAAAGCAGATTCAGCCGCCGTGCGGTATTCAATTTCGTGTTGCAACTGCCGATTTCGGTGTTGCAATTCGTGTTGCAATCGACTAAGCTTAAGATGAGTTTCAATCCGTGCCAAAACTTCAACCACCTGAAAGGGTTTGGTGATGTAATCAATGCCGCCAATTTGAAAGGCTTGCACTTTATCCAGTTCTTCATCTAATGCACTTAGAAAAACAATGGGAATGTGCTGAGTACGATCGCTCATTTTTAGGCGTTCGCAAACTTTATAACCATTGGTTCCTGGCATCATGATGTCAAGTAAAATCAGGTCTGGTGGTTCTAAACGAGCCGCCTCTATTCCCAATTCGCCTGTAATCACTTTACGCACAGAGTATCCGGCTCTAGTCAATAGATCCGACAAGAAGCGCAAATTATCAGGAGTGTCATCAATGATGAGAATGTCACCGGGTGAATCTTTAGCGGGATCTGATGTAGCACTAGCATTCATAAGCTTTAGAACTGCGTGGAGGCTGAGTCAGTTGAATGAGATGGTCTAGTTGAAAGCTCTGCATCAGTTCGACGATCGCTTCCTTGAGATGGCTCTGAGATCCGGGAATGGCTTCTAAAAGCTGTAAAATCTCTCGCTCGTTGGCACGCCGCGCCGCATAGTTCAATTGCATTAACCAGTCTGTAGGCATTGACTGAAGGGCAGAAAGCAATAACGGATCGGTGGATTTGGCCAGGGTGACAAGTTGACTGCTGTAACCTTGACCGCCGTAACCGTTTTGCTGGTTTATTGCTGCTTTATCGTCATACAAATACTCTACGTGTAAATATTGAGCCATCTTCTCAAAAATAATGGCCTCTGAGCAAGGTTTGACAACAATATCATCACAGCCGACTGCCAAAATTCGGGGTTGTTCTTCCTCAAATACCGCGGCTGTAACCGCAATAATAATGGTTGGTAATACGGGTCGATCGAGCGAATATTGAGGCAACCCAGCCTCCGCTTGCTCGATTCGGTGTTCTAATTCCTCTGGTTCCCAAATTCCTAATGCTTGCTCTTGGCGACGAATTTGGCGTACTGCTTCAAACCCATCCATCACTGGCATTCGCATATCCATCCAGATTAAGTGAGGTGCGAATTGTTGCCATTGTTCGATCGCCTCTTGTCCATTACTCGCTTCTCGTACCTCGAATCCCACTAGTGACAACCACCGCACCAGCAGTTGGCGATTCGTGTCCGTATCATCCGCAACCAAGATTCGGTAGCGCGTTTGGGGATTGGCTAATCGAACGATCCGCCGCGAGGTATGTCCAACTTGAACGGTGTCCGCGGCCACTGGGCGCACCACAATATTGAACTGAAATGAAGTGCCTCGCCCTACTTCACTGGTCACTTGGATCTCGCCGCCCATTAGCTGCACAAAGCGACGGCTGATGGTCAACCCTAGGCCTGTTCCATACAGCGATTTGCGTCCTGATTCCGATTGCACAAAGGCATCAAACACAGTGGACAGTTCGGTCGCAGCAATGCCAACGCCTGTATCGGTCACGTCGAAGAGGAGATGAATGAGGGGAGTTGGGAGTTGGGAGTTGGGAGTTGGGGGGTGAAGCCGAACGCTGAGGGTAACGCTGCCCCGATCGGTAAATTTGAGGGCATTATCGAGGAGGTTAGTGATAATTTGCCGCAGCTTGCGTTCATCAGCGTAGATGAATTGTGGCACATCGATCGATCGCTGGCAGCTAAAGTACAGTCCTTTGGCATCGGCCCGCAACCGAAACATGCCTTCTAGGGTATCAAGCAGGGCATATAGATCGAAGCTGTGTTCTTCTAGGGTGGTGCGTCCTGCTTCAATCTTGGAAATAGACAGCACATCGTTGATTAGTTGCAGTAGGTACTCGCCATTGCGATTGATGATGGTGAGTTGCTCCTGTTGCAGGGGAGTGAGGTTGCGATCGCGGGTAATCAATTGAGTAAAGCCCAAAATAGCATTGAGGGGAGTGCGCAATTCGTGGCTCATGTTTGCTAGAAAGGCACTCTTGGTGCGGCTGGCGGTCTCTGCTACTTCTTTGGACGATCGCATTTCTTCTTCCACCCGTTTAAAGTCGGTAATGTCGGTCGAGGAACCGATCACCCCTTGCACCTGTCCTTCTGCATCTATGAACGGATTGATCACCGTTTTATACCAGCGAGTTTCGCCGTGTTGATTAGTCAGGGCTTCAGCCTGAATCACTTTGGGTTGCCGAGTTGCCATGACCTCGCGATTGCTGGCTAAAAATTGTGCCACTTGTGCTGTGTCAGGATTAAAGTCTCGATCGCGTTTTCCTAAAATCTCGTCGATTGATCTGCCATACATCTCTGCCCCGGCCCGGTTGACTACCAGATAGCGCCCGTCGCGGTCTTTGACGAAAATGCAGCTAGGGACAACGTCGATAATATTCCGTAAAAATTGCTGCTGTGCTCTCAGTTCAGCCTCGGCGTGTTTGCGTTCGGTGATGTCACGACCAACCGCATGATATTCCACCAATTGCTTGTGTTCATTAAAAATCGCCCGATCTGTCCATTGCTGCCAGCGTACCTCTCCGCTTGGTAAGATGACTCGATGTTCATAGGTGACAAAAGGATTCTCGATCGACAAGCTGGCAAAGTTGGTTTGAACAATAATCTGATCTGCCTCAGGAATTAAAGGCAGAAACGTTTGCCCAATCAGTTCTTCTGGCTGCTTGCCGAAATACTGACAATAGGTGCTGTTGACGAATGTGAGTGTGCCGTCGGGCAAAAATCGACAGACCAGTTCAGTTTGATCTTCCACCATCGCCCGATATTGGGCCTCACTTTGGCGCAAGGCGTCTTCGGTTCGTTTGCGATCGGTGATATCTTCGGCAAATCCCACAAATCGTAAAGGCTGCCCACTGGCATCCCGAATCAGAGTAACTTCATTGGAAATCCAGCGAATCGAGCCATCCGGCCGAATCATACGATATTGTCGCTTCACTGAGTGTCCTTGAAATTGCTGTTTGACCGAGGCTTCTACATAAGGGCGATCGTCGGGATGTACTGCCTCTAACCAAGAATCTGGATCTTGGTACAAACTCTCGCAACTGCGATTCCAAATGCGCTCATACGCTGGGCTGATATAAAGAAACTGTCCGGTTGTGGCCGATCGCGCAAAGAAAATTTGACTGACCGTCTGGGCAATTTCTCGTAGGCGTTCCTCACTGGCGCGCAGTGCTTTTTCGGCCAGGCGACGGGCCGTAACGTCGCGAATGATGAACATAACCGAGTTTTTGCCATACGGCACCACTCGTGCTTCTTCATATTGCTGGCGATCGCCAATCCAAACTTCTTGTTCGTAGGTTTGCACCGTTTGCGTAGAGAGAGCCGCGTGAATGGCTTGGAGTTTCTGTTCCACCATCTCAGGGGGCAATAGCTCACTCATGTGTTTCCCAATGGGGTTAACGGTATCCGGAACCAAACTCAAAAACGAGTTGTAGCGAATGGCATCTAGATAAATTCCATCACCACTGATGATTGTGATCAGGTCGGGAATGGCCGAAAGCACGGCTCGGTTGCGTGCTTCACTCTCCTGCAAGGCGCGGGTACGCTCGGCAACCTGGGCTTCTAAATCGCGGTTATAGTCCGACAGCATTTTTTCAGCCATCTTGCGATCGGTAATGTCTTGAAAGGTGTTGATCGAAGCGATGACATTCCCATAAGAGTCCAGCAGCGGCATCGAATGCACTTGCAACGGAATAATGTGTTGATTGCGACGAATTTCGATATCGTCAACCGTGACTTGTTCACCCCGCAAAGCACGAATGGGCGGCAATTGGTCGGCTGAATAGAATCGATCGCTGCCGCTGTAATAGAGATGATAGGTCTGCGGCATGGCTTCAATTGACGTGTCGGGAAACTCATCCGGAACATCCAACAACTGTCTGCCAGTTGTGTTGAGGTACACGATCGATCCATCCGATCGGTGCATTGAGACTCCAATCGGCAGCGTTTCCAGAATTTGTTTAATCCGATGTTCACTGTCTACTAACGCTTGGTTGAGAACGCGCAAACCGGCAAATGCACTTTTTAGTTGCAATACCATCTCATCGAACGATCGCGACAGTTCTCCTAGCTCATCTGGCCGATGACTGTTGATTGTGCTGTCAAAATCTCCTTGAGCAATTCGCTTAGCGGCCGCATTCAGCCGAGTGATGGGTCGAGTGATCCATTGGGCCAGATAGGCACTGAGAGCCATCGACAGCAGCAAGGTCATAGCACTGATGAACACGGCGTTCTCAGTATTTTGTGCAATGGTTCCTGTAAAGTCCGCTTCTGGCACGACCGTCACAATAGTCCAGTTCAATTGGTTATCATGGCGTAATGGCGTAACGTGCAAGAAATAGCGCTGTCGATCGAATGTAAAATGCGATGCTTGGGGCAACTCTAGCGAAGAAGATGGGATAGAGGAACTTGTTGGTTCAACTCCACGCCAACGCTCTCTGTGCTGACCTGCTGGTGGTTCTAAAAGCCATCGGGCCGCAGTTCGAGTCACCGGATCTTGACTATCAATTGCTCGCAGACGGTGGCGCTCTGGATCAAGCTGTTGCGCATCCCCCCAATTGATCTGGCGTAGAAATGGCACTTCTCCAGTTGAGGTGGCCACCAAAAACCCAGCTTGATCCACAATAAAGGCTTGTCCCGTTTGACCAATCTCTAGTTGTCCAAGGAAGTCGCCCATTTGAGTTAGGTAAAAGGCCGAACTGACAACTCCCTGAAATTGATTGCTGCGATCGTATACGGGCAGAAAATGCGCTACCTTCAAAATTGGCTGATTTCGCCCCTGCGCCGATGAAACTAGCAGCCGCCAAGTAGGGTGCTGACTGGCTTTGACGGCGGCATACCAGGACTTGCCAGGCGGATGGTTGTGGGGATCAAATTCGCTTTGGCTTTCTTGCAGTTGTTCGATACGCCCGTCGGTGCTTGCCGAATAATAGTTAAGTCGGTTGTTCGTTGTTTCATCAAATCGACGAATCACCAATCCGGTGGTGTTGAATTTGCCGATCGACAAAAATTTTCGTTGCTCGGTAGCGATGGTAATCGCGCTAGCATCTGGCAAAATTTGCAATTGCTTGACAAAGTGCTGCTCTAGTTGGCTGAGGTTTGTCCAATCGAGCGACCCGTCTTGAATCGCTGCCGCGTTGAGTTGATTAATTTGTTCAGGGGCTTTGAGGTAACCTTCAAGCGCTAAGCGAATGCGATCGCCTACTTCTTGGGTTAGCTCATTGGCCAACCCTTCAATCGTTGCTTGCGTTGTGCGATGGCAGAAATAGCAGACTAACGCTACCGTTCCCACTGTCTGTAGCATGAATGGGACGGCTAACATGAAGCGAAGAGGTACTTTAGGGGCCGAAAACCAGCGTTGAACCAGGGGCAGCTTCATTAGCTAGATCTATAAAATTTAGTTTTTATCTTGTTTTATCTTGAAATACTATATAGCGCTTATTGAGATCCTCCAATCCCAGGCTCAAAAAAAGGGCATGTTTGTGGCGATCGAAACTGGAGGGTTTTGCCCCTTCCTTCGAGATACAATCGCTGAAATCCCTGCGATATCTGCGTTTGTCGCCATGACTGCTAACAAAATCGGTGAAAAATTCTGAAAGTCTGAAATGAACTGTTTCACTTTCTACCTGGGTGTCAATCAGATTTTGACTGGCATTCATTCCCCTCCCCCCCCATAAATATGGGATAGAGCCGTTTGTCAATTCGTGAAGCGGAATCACCGTTGCCCATAGCGTGACGAGCAGACAGTCACTCAGTCGATCGTCGTAAAACCAGTCAGCGCTCGATTGGCCAAGTTCCAAAACAAAACTTGCTCGGTTCCCTGCTGTACCCATAGCTGCTGGCTGACGTTGACTTGACCAATCACCTCACACCACAGATCCCGGCGATGAAACCGCGATCGAACCGCTTCGACTTGCTCAGAACGAACACTTAGCAAAAAACCATAGCTGGGAAAGCAAAGCAGCCAAGTTTCCAGTGAACATTGACTCGGGCAGTCGATGACATCCAAATCGATCACGGCACCGCATCCAGACGTTTCTAGTAGCATCAACGCAGTGCCAAGAAGCCCTCCCATACTGATGTCTTTACCAGCGCTACATAACCCCGTTTCCGCTAATTGGGGCAAAATCTCTAGATCCCCTCGCAGTCGTTCTGGAGGCGCATCGATTGCCGCATTCCAAAAGGAATATCGAGGGTGTAGCGTCCCTCGTCGATCGATCACTGCCATCAAACTATCCCCCGGTTTGGCGTTGAAGCTGGTTAGCAATTGCTTGGCCCGACCTAAAATTGCCACCGATAGAGCATTGTAAGGGCTGTGACCGTTGGTATGTCCTCCAACAATTGGTACATTGTAGGCGCGGGCTGCTGCTTGCATTCCATCCAACAGCGATCGGCTCAAGTCAGTTGATTGGCTCCAAATTGTATCAACTACGGCGATTGGGCGGCCACCCATGGCGTAAATATCGCTGACATTGACCATGACAGCACACCATCCGGCAAACCATGGTTCTGATTCGACGAGAAACGGCATCATGCCCTCTGCGGCTAGTAGGAGGTAGCCGTCGTTGTCGGGAATGGTAGCACAGTCGTCACCAAGCGGGGGGGGTGAGACGGTGGGGCCTTGGGGCGATAGGGCGATGGGGGAGTTTAGGCATTGAGCCACCATCTGGATATCTTGCTTGTGCAAAATTCCTAGCGATCGTCTCAGTATGTCAGCCAGTTCCGTCAACACGTATGCTATTCACTCCAGCAATTTATCCTGCATTCTTTATTCTTCATCCTTCTTACGATGCTTCTTGAGATACCAGCGGTAAGGGCGGTCGGGGTTCGATGCCCGGTGGATAGTAGTCCAAATCAGCTTGCATCAGGTGATGTGGTCGATCGCAGACGGTAGTTTCTTGCAGCGATTGCCAGTGCAGCCGTTGAAAAAACCGGACGTTTTGCAGTTGCACAGTCGCCAAAAATTGTTGACAGCCCCAGGTGTTGGCAGTGGTGACAGCTTTATAAATCAGACCTTTGCCAATTTGCCAACCGCGTCGGTGGTCGGGATGGGTTCCCAATCTGCCGCCGTACCAAAGCCCTGGTTGCAATTCGTAAATTCGCACGACACCCACAATTTCATTGGTTTGTGGAAGTGTGGCAACAATCGGGTAAGCTGTGGCGTCTATATCATCCACATCACTGCCAGAAAACAAGGCTTGTTCTTCACAAAAAATTCGGTGTCGCAGTTGAAAGTAGGCCTCGACATCGGCCGCAGTTTGCGCCAGTTTAAAGCAATAACGATCGCTCATAGTCTCGTTGAAAAATTACTGCTCAAAGGTGGAAAGCGCAGAACAAGCGCCACACTTAGCACATCCGGCTTTAATGGCTTGCGATGTCATGCCCGATCGCCGCAAGACAGTACCGACTTGGTGATACAGATCAAACATAAACTCGCTACTAGGAGGCGCATGGTTTGCTAAGGGTGTCCCACCAATAGGAACAAACGGCACCACAAATGGGTAAACTCCCAGTTGCACCAATCGATCGCAGGTTGCAACTAATGTGTTTAAATCATCCCCTAACCCCGCTAAAAGATAGGTGCTAACTTGTCCCCAACCAAATACCTTGACGGCGGCGGCGAATGCCTGAAAGTAATATGCGATCGGCACTTCGGCTTTGCCAGGCATGATGCGTTGTCGCACTTCAGGAGTGACGGCTTCCAAGTGCATTCCCAAACTATCGACTCCAGCTTGCTGCATCCGATTGAACCAGGCAAA
This sequence comes from Thermocoleostomius sinensis A174, assembly GCF_026802175.1. NCBI lineage: Bacteria > Bacillati > Cyanobacteriota > Cyanophyceae > Oculatellales > Oculatellaceae > Thermocoleostomius > Thermocoleostomius sinensis. The sequence continues at coordinate 3,595,197 of NZ_CP113797.1, forward strand.
ATCATCAGGTGGTTCACACTGCGCTTGAATCGGCAGATTGACGCGCTGCTTGATGGCTTTGGCACATTCAGTCAAATAGGCGGCCCCTCGATCGCTGGTATTGGGGGTGCCCGTCGTCATAATCATGTGCGTAACTCCATCTAGCCGTACGGCAGCTTCGGCCACTTCGGCCAACTGCGCTGGAGTTTTGCGGGCAATGGTGCGATCGGCCGCTAAAGATTGCTCGATTGCACAAAATTGGCACGCCGTGGCAGCATCTCGGTAGCGCCTACAGGTTTGCAGTACCGTTGTGGCCAGCACATCCCGACTGTGCAACAGAGCAATCTTCCAATAGGGAATGCCATCGGCAGTGGTAAGGCTGTAGAACTGCGGCTGATGTGGAAATTCGATCGCTGTCAGCGCCTGCTCTTGGTGATATAAAACTCCCGCTGTAGCCCCATGGGGTGCCTGTACTGTGTAGGGGGACTGACTAGCCGCTCCTGTATAAATAGGAACCATGACAGTCGTTCCATCGATCGTCACTGCCTTGTGATCCGATGGGCCCGCGCCTCCTCGTCGTCCAGCCGCGCCAACCTCTTCAACCAGTCTTAATCCACAGGACTGAAGTTCGGTAATCAATTGTTGCTTATTCATCGATTCTGAGGAAGTGAGTGTGGAACAGTCAGAGAAGCTTATGCCGAGGTGAGTACAGGTCTAGGTCTCAACTTGTCTAGGTTTCAACTTTGATGGTTTGGGCATCAGATCAGCCTGTGAGGACGTTTAAAGCTATTGAATATCTGGCAACAGCTTCTATGGATTATTCATTCAACCATTCAAGTAATAGTTCCAACGATGCCTCTAATTAATGTCTCTACTTAATTCTATTGTTCGATTGTTAGATAGGGAGAGGGCGTTTCCAGTGCATCATCTGTATTTGTACTCAATGTGGTGCTAGACAATCGATCGGAAGCAATAGGCAACGAATGCTGCATCACAGACCATGCTTGCGCATTCAGCTTTAGTTGCAGTAAATCTGGTCGTGAATAATGCCCCACACAATCCATCATGCGTTTCCGCTTTATAATCAAAGAGAAATCCAGATCGGCAACGACCAAGCCTTCTCCGTCGGTGATGGGGGTTCCCAGCAATGTTCCTTCCGGGCTGACGATCGCCGTATAGCAACCTCCACTTAGCACCCGCTGCAACTTTTCATCGGGCGTAATTTGCTGCACTTGTTCTGGCGATAGCCAACCCGTTGAGTTCACCACAAAGCAGCCAGACTCCAACGCATGATGGCGAATGGTCACTTCCATCTGCTCGGTGAAGATTGACCCCACCATAGAGCCAGGGAACTGGGCACAGTGTATTTGTTCATGCTGTGCCATTAAGGCAAACCGTGCCAAAGGATTGTAATGTTCCCAACAGGCTAATGCTCCCACCTTGCCAACAACCGTCTCTAAAACCGTAAGTCCGGCTCCGTCCCCTTGTCCCCAGACCATACGCTCATGATAAGTGGGCGTGATTTTGCGCCGCTTCAGCAACAGCGTTCCGTCAGCATCAAAAATCAACTGGGTGTTATATAGAGAACCCCGATCGCGCTCATTCACTCCCAACACTATCACCATGTTATGGGAGCGGGCAGCGCGGCTGATGGCATTTGTAACCGGACTAGGGACCTCTACCGCTTCCTCATACAACCGTATGTGCTCCTTGCCCATCAAAACTGGGGGTTGCACAAAGGAAAAATAGGGATAGTAGGGAATCAAGGTTTCTGGAAAAACAAGTAGCTGTACCCCTTGCTGGGCCGCATCGGCGATCGTTTGTAATACCTTCTCGGTAGTACCATCTCGGCTAAACAGCACCGGACTAATTTGGGCGGCGGCGGCGCGAACAATTCGTGCATTTTCCATCGGGTATTTCTCCGCTGCAAAAAGCTGAACAGATGGCAGGTAATGAGTGATAGGTGAGTAGATGAGTAGGTGGTGGGTGGTGAGTAATAAATCACAGAGAACAAACTGTATCTCTTTCCCATTCCCGACTCCCTATTCCCTATCCCCCATTACCGCCCTTAGCAAAATTCCGATCGACTCACAACTCAGTAGTCGTTAAAGAGTCCACGTATCGAGAATAAAGGCTCCATCTTTGCGATGCATTAGGATTAGATCTAGAACATCCAAGGGATTAATTGGACGAATGCCTGGAATCAACGAGGGTTCGCCATGACCATACAAAGCTTGCAGCGCAAATCGGCACGCATAGACTTTACCGCCCTCAGACATGAATTTGCTGAGTTGATTATTGAAGTTTTGATGACCGGGGAAGGCTTCGTCTCCAATCTTTGGAAAGCCGCGCTGCACACCCAGCGTTACACCGGGGCCATACAGCAAAACAGAGGTTTCAAAGCCTTTACGCTGAAGCCGCAGAGCTTGCAGCATGTTGACCAGACCGATCGAACCTTCAAACGCAACGGTGTGGAAGGTGACTAGTGCTTTTTCGCCCGGATCAGCTTTCACATCAGGAAAAACTTTTTCTTCATAGTCCACAAAGAAGTCGCCCATCTGATGAGCAGGAACTGTAACTTCTGGCATGGTTTTCTCCTTAAGTAGAGGGTAGTGCTGCGCCGCCTATGCATCATACCTTGGCGGTGTTAACTCAGCCAAAACTTCAACCAAAACAGTGAAGGTCTAACGACTTGAATTAGGCTTGTTGAATTAGGCTTGCGGGCAGATGGAGAAGCAGGTATTAAATTTCAACTCCCGCGTTCACCATTCGTTAATGCAGATTATTTGTAGTATCAACAAGCGCTTGTGTATTTCGCTACAGAATCAACAGGTCTAACACTATAGACAGGCTGTATATCAAATCAACCTAGCCGCCCTGATGGCTACTTCCAAGCTCCTGTCTATTCCGACAGGCATTATAACGAATCTCCACTCTCTTAAGGTGAAGTGATTCCGTTTAACGCTTGTGACGGTGGAAGTCGGTTGTCTTTACTTTATCATTGGCTTCCAGTCACTCGAAGCAATATCCTAGCGCGACGAGTTGCGCGTGCAATTTTTCACGAATTGTAAAAAAAGCGATTTATATCCAGAGAGGTTGTAAATTGATGCTGGTCAGCCAACTTCTTTGAATGGGTATCACTTCCAAACTGAGATAAAAGAGTTAATGTAGGCAAACAGTTTGGGTTCTAACCAATACAACTCGATTTCAGAACAGACTAGTCAGAAAAGACTAGAATGAACGATGAGTGATTTTAGAATTTGCGTGCAACAGGTGAATGATTCGCTGTGGCGCTAGCTTGCAAATCTAAAACTTACAATCGCTTGCCCTTTCATGTAATCGCTTGAATGCTCTATCTTAAAGATCTGGTTTATCATCCGGCAGCCACACCAAGCGCGATTCTCAAGTCGATCAACTTGGAACTGGGATCTCAACAAATGGGAGTCGTGATAGGTCCAAGTGGCTCTGGCAAAAGCACGCTATTAGAAATTCTGGCAGGGCTGGCGAAGAAAACGAGCGGAACGATTCTGTGGCGAGAACAAGAGCTAACTCCCGATCATCTTCAGCAGTTGGCAGGGTTGGTGTTTCAATTTCCAGAGCGACATTTTTGTGGCAGTACTCTTTTAGAGGAATTGCGATTGGGACACCCAGAGTTAAGTAAAGATCGCATTGATCAAGCGCTAGAAGCAGTGGGCTTATCTCATTTATCTCTTCATACCTCTCCTCGTGCCCTCAGTGGCGGGCAACAGCGACGCTTGGCATTAGCCGTGCAACTGATTCGCCAACCCTACCTGCTATTGCTAGACGAACCGACAGCCGGCCTGGATTGGTCAATGCGACGGCAGTTGATTCATGTTTTGGCCAAGCTGAAAGCCGAGTGGAGTTTACTAGTTGTGTCGCATGAACCAGGTGAACTAGTCTCAATTGCCGATCGCTGCTGGACTTTGAACCACGGAGAACTACAACCTGTTGACCCAACAACACTTGTTACAAAGCAAGCCGTTATTCAAAGTTGAAGGCATAGCAGAGTACCTCGCTGGAGCAGTCAACAGAGACTGCTTAGGATGGTGTATTGGTGGCGATTCAATTATGCCGCAGCTTACCACGTACAGTTTTATCTTTTAGTCAACACCCAACTAGTAGACAGGTTTCCAGTTTCTAAGTTAAAGTGGTAGTGAGTTTGCTTTAGCAGGCAATGTCTGGTAAGCCGATCGACGCAAATCTTTAGATTGGTATTGATTAGTAAGGATCATGTCATTCCTAATTGGCTATGAATCGGTGCTCTGTATGCAAAATGCAGTTGCGAAATCGATAACATAGAGGATATGAAAAGTAGTTTATATTACAGTTATTCGACGGGTTGAAGGTGGCAGAAATGCAAACGAGGGGTATAGGACGCAAACCCATCCAATCATTGGAGGATGCTTTAGAATATTGCCAAACGCTGGGGATGCGTTTAAGTAAGCAGCGACGATTCATTTTGGAATTGCTTTGGCAGGAAAAAGAGCATTTGTCGGCACGAGAAATTTACGATCGCCTCAATCAACAAGGCAAGGAGATTGGCCACACCTCGGTTTACCAAAACTTAGAGGCTTTGTCGGCTCAAGGTGTGATTGAATGTGTCGAACGATCGGATGGTCGCCTGTATGGTAATATCAGCGATCCCCACAGTCATGTAAATTGTTTAGACACCAATCAAATCATGGATGTTCATATTGAACTGCCCGAAGACATTATTCGGATGGTAGAAGAGCAAACGGGTGTGAAGATTACAAACTACTCGATCGACTTTTTTGGCTACCGTCAACCCCAAGGGGCTGCGGACAAGCTGTAGATTTGAACAACCACAATTCAACCCGTTAATGAAAGCTTCATCTGGTGTCAGGTGGAGCTTTTTGCTATCAGACATCGGTCGCATCGGTCGCATCGGTCGCATCCATTAGAATTCGGCACAGAGGCAGCATTGGAGCGCCTGAGCAACTCTCACACTTGATTTCTAGTTTCTAGCTCACTTTCTGGCTCTGATTCGATCCTCTGATTCGATCCAATTCGTCAGCCTCAACTTCAAGCTAGCTGTTTGTGCCACTTGCTCATGAGATTTAACTCAGATTTTTGATTCACGATCGAAATTTATCAGTAAGCTTATCTTGCGTTAATGCACGTAACAGTTGGACGCTAATGGTAGAGTCTGTGCCATACTTCTCTGCTAAATGTAGAGTTCAGCAAACGATAAGAGTGAATTAAGTGGGCTATGGGACAAAATCAGCTTAATCAGCCTGACGTTGACAAAAATCAAGTGGACAGAAATCAATTCGGATTGTCTGCCGCTAAACTGCGATCGCAGACTGGATCGCTGCCGATCACGCCTTTAAAATTACCGACATTTCCTCAGCCCACTCATTCAGAAGATAGCGTCCAACTTGATCGCACTAATGCATTGGACTCGTCGAATTCCACTGCCCCGCTAGCTCCGACCGAAACTCCCGGATTGCACCCGCCGTTGGTTGCAAATCTACCAAGCCCGCCGCCGCCACCATCTCAGCCCTTGTCTGCATCAAACGTGGGACAGGCAACTGAGGCTGCATTAGAGACTCAGGTCTTTGTCGAAACTGCTCCAGCCACCAATCCTTGTGAGCCGCCTCAGACTACTTCAGCCACCGATAAGTCAGTGAGTTGCTTGTCGAATCGGCTAGCATCGGCCCAGCAAACCGTTAGTACCACGACGCAAACCCTTTCTAAGTCTGCTGCTACGACTTACCAATCGCTGTTACCGTCGATCGAGCGATCAATTACATGGCTCAATCAGCGCAAAAAATCGCTGCAATGGCTTGTAATTTGGTTGGCAATTTTGGGATCATTTGGTGGCATTACTGGGTTGGCGTTTGTCTGGTTAACGAGTCCGCCTCCTTCGGCCGATTGCCGCAAAGTTACCACTGAATCCATGTCAACCCAACGTTTATACTGTGCTCAAGAAGTGGCGCGATCGGGCAAGTTGGCAGATTTGGCGGCTGGAATTGCGTTACTGGAAAATTGGTCGCCCCAGGCCCCCCTCTACAAGGATGCGCAGGCAGCTATTACTGAATGGTCGCGATTAATTCTGGTGATTGCTCAAAGTCAAACGGCTCAAGGCAAATTAAAGGAAGCCATTGATGCTGTGGGATACATTCCAGCCTCTAGTCCAGTCTATCTGGAAGCCCAAGAACTTGTGTCTGCTTGGCGACAGGAATGGCAGAAAGGCGAGTCTGTGGTAGCCGTGGCACAAGAGGCGATTCGGTCCCAAAACTGGAAATTGGCGTCTCAACAGGTGGGAGAACTTGGATATTTCGATCGGGAATATTGGCGGTTAGAGCGAGCAGACATGCTCTTCAAGCAGATTGTGCGTGAGAAACAAGCTAGGCAAAACCTAATCCAGGCTCAAAAGTTAGCAAAAGATCGACAGTTAGAGAAAATTTCAGAGGCGATCGGTCTGTTGCGCCAAGTGCCAGCTAATACCTATGCCTCTGCGGAAGCTCAGGCATTGCTGCAAGACTGGAGCCAAATGCTGATTTCAGCAGCGCTAGAGCAATGGCAAGCTGGCGATCGAGAGACTGCCTTGGCGCTGGCCTTTAAAATTCCCTTATCGCCGACGTTGCCTGCTGCTGGACTCGATCTGATTCGCCTCAGTCAAGCTAACCAACTGGTAGCAGCTAAGCTGCAACCTGACGCCACTCTACTGAACCTCAAGGAAATGTGGGCTTTGCTAGAGGCTGTATCAGCGGTGCGGCAAATTCAACCCAATAGCCCATTCTATGACGAGGCCCAAGCAGTACAACAAACCTGGCAAGCTCATTTACAGGATTTGACTCAATTGGGATTTGCAACTGTGATTGCGAATGCTGGCGATCGAGCCGCATTGGAATTGGCAGTATCTCAAGCTAGTCAAATTCAAGAAGATCGCCCACGTTATAGGCAGTCACAAGCTCTGATAGCGCAATGGCAACGCGATATTCAAGGGCTAGAAGATTTACCCTACTTGGCACTTGGGCAACGGTGGGCGGCGTCTGGTAAAATTGCAGGACTGCGTACAGCGATTGCCCAAGTTCGACAAATTCCCGACGATCGAGCGGCATGGCATCGGGCCCAAGAGCTGATTGCAACGTGGACAGCGCAAATTCAAACAATTGAGGATCAGCCAATCTGGAACCAAGCTCAAAAACTCGCCAAGCAAGGAAAGTGGAGTGACGCGATTGAAGTTGCCCATCGCATTCAACCCAATCGGGCCCTGTATGCTAGCGCTCAAGCAGAGATTGAGGAGTGGAAAGCCAAACTTCAGGCCGCCGAAATTGCTGCCGATCGTCCGATTCTCGATCGAGCCTATGCATTGGCAGCTAGCGAACGGTTGACGATGGCAATCGATTTAGCCTCTCAAATTGCCCCTGGTCGTGCGCTCTATTCCGAGGCCCAAGCGGCGATTGAAGCCTGGGTTGATCAACGGGATGCGATTTGGAAGGGTTGGGCAGATTCACCTCCCTCTGCCAGCGATGAATCAGAAACTAGCGAAATCGAAACGCCTGCTAGTGCTTCAGATGCCGAGTCTTTGGGAACCACCATTCCAGAAGTTGAAACTCCGACTGGCTCGCCAGTGGCAGGCTACTATGATGAGAGTGATGGAAGTAGCTCGCAGTAAGTCAGGCTAATTGTCTGACAACGTCTCTTTCTCCCAATCTGGGGGAAGGAGAGTCGAAGCGATTAAGGGGGTTTCGATATTCCTCTCCGACTCTGGTAGAGGGATGTCGGGTGACGGGAATCAAGTGGGGTCAGTCAATCAAGGCAACTACCTGCTAATCAGGGTTTGTGGATGACAATGCACCTGACGAGACGCACTGACCAATCGATTGCTGGTCTGCAATTTCGCATGATCATGAATATAGGTTCGTTGGCGATCGTCCAGGGAAGTTAATTTTCGTTGGCGATGCTGCCAGTCTTTCGTTATGGCACGATAATCTCGGAGCGTATTGCTCTCACACTCTACTTCCAGAAACTTTAGGAGATCTTGAAAGTACGCCTCATTACCCGCAAAAAATAGCTCATACTCGCAGACAAACAGCTTCATCGGGTTTTTGCTAAAAAATTTCCATGTCTTTGCTAAGGCGCTGTTCCAATGTTCCACAGCTTTTACATAATTATTGTTCTGCAACCATGAATCCTGTGGATTAGCAGCCCGAACATTATAAGACGCAGCGACTTGTTCAATATTACGCAACATAAAAATCCACTTAGTTTTTTTCATAGCGGCTTCCATTTGCTCGTAAACATTAAAGTAGAACGGATTCTTGTCACCCACTAATAGATCGCTTTGAGTCATAAACTTAGTCTCCATCTGCTGATAGAGCCGTGTCCAGTTACCTTGCGAAGGCAAAATGTTAGTTTCTTGCGGACAAAAGTTGAAAAAGTTTTCTGCTTCAAATAAGCTTGCATCGATGGTTTTGATGTTCCTATGAATTCGATACTTATATCGTTCCATGCCAATGGCGATCGTTGGATGGGTATTCAATAATGCCGTAATTGCCGTTGTTCCAGAACGTGGACAACCACAAATGAACAGATAGCGCTTATTCATCTTCTTGCTACTAAGATTATCAAGCGATTGGTTGCATGCTTCTAATATTCGTTTCTCGCAATAATCTGTTGTTTATAGCGTTATATCTTTACTAATGTCCAAATACCTGCTGCCTGCTCCAAGGTATCTGGAATGCTAGCGCGTATATCTTTTTCTGCTTGTTGTACCAATGATGGAAATTGCAATCGAATTTCATCATCTGATAGCTTTTCGTTATTCTGTCTGAATTCAAAGCCGGCATCGCGCCAGTAACATCCTCGAATGATCATTACTTCTTGTCCTAGATCGGTAAAGATACAATTCAAGTCGTCTGCACTGTAACCATAGCGATAATGCTCAAATTTCCTCCAAACATAGTCCTGAAGTTTAGGATCTGCTTTGATGTGAAGTGGAGCAAACGGAACTAGCGCAAATACATATTTTTGGGAAGCCAGACACATGTGGTCGATCGCAAGAATATCATTTTGAATATGTTCTAAAACTTCTATGGAGGCAACCAAATCGTAGCGGTTTTTTGGAGTAGCCAAAACATCATAGCGACCAACGGTGACATTCGACAGTGACCATTGCTTGACGATTCGCTCAGCCATAGTTAAGCGAGTAGTGTCAAAATCAGTTAAATGAAATTGCACGTCTGGAAACTCTAGTGCCAAGGCTAACTCTGCTAATCCTAGTCCACAGCCGATGCTGAGAAATGTTTCAACATCTTTGGTTAACAAAAAGGCTTGACGCTGATGCAAGTAACGAAGATAGGCCCATTTACGCCGTAACATCAGCCGGAGCTTTATCTCTGCTAATTTCTCTTCTAATTGAGCAGTATTAGCGGCATTGTTTAAGGGACAAGTTATCTCAGTGTTGCTGGGTACAGAGATAGTTGATAAAGGTAGAGCCGTTTGAGTGCTTTCCACATAAGTAGCCCCCACTGGGCTTGGTTCGCTATTTGTGAGCACCGCATGAAATAACGCAAGAATACTCAAGGCTGCTCGTTGTTTGGAATAGTTTGCTGCGGTCTCAATGCCATTTAATCGCAAGCGCTGTAATTCTTGGCGATCGGTTTGCACTAGTTCCAGTAGACAAGCAAGACACTGCTCATCGGAAGTTGTATCAATCACGAATGCGTTTTCACGATCGATCGCAAATTCATTCGTTCCGCCTCGCTGTGGAACTACTGGAACACAACCACAAGCCATGGCTTCCAGGGCCGTCCGTCCAAATGCTTGATAATCCGATAGGTCTAGAAAAATATCTGCCTGTTGTAGCACTGCGGCAACTTGGGGACGATTCAATATCCCTAGCACTGTTGCAGTGTTGGGAACTGGCATTCCATGCGCTTCAATTTCATCTGGTGTCGCTCCAAACAGAGTAAATTTTACTTGCGTTGAAACCATTTGGGCCAGCGTCTGAATAATGCGTAATGTACGGTGAGGCGCACGCCTTGGTGTTGAAAACCGTACCATCGCTGCAATATGAAGAATACGTTGCGATTGACTCACTGGTGTAGGGTTTGGATAGTAAACATGATGATCTAAACTTGGTTCTACTTTGTGAACATTGACATCGTGATTTTGATTCACTACCTGGCAAAGCCAGTGAGTTTTAGCAAACAAAATTGCATCAGCTATACGTCCATAGGAGCGCCATGCTTCTTGCCATTCAACCGTGCTTTGATCGAAGAAAAGTGGTTCATAATCTTGAATATAGTAAGCAGGAACAAGGGTAGGATTTCTGATAATTAATTGTTCTAGGAGCTTCACGCTGCTATAAATTGTGGCACAAACAACTAGAAATTGATCTGCAAGCTGCTGTAGCTCTGAAAGCGTTTGATAGCTAATGACAATTTCCGCTGCATCTGCAATGTCTGGGTAATGCTGCAAAAATCTGGAGTAATTCACCTGATCAACTGCAATTCTTGCATGAAGACCAGTGCGATGTAGTTCTAAACACTCTTGCATAATAGAATGCGCACCACCACTGCCACCTTTAACTGGAAGAAGAAAAAGAATGCTAATTTGATGTTTTTTGAGATTAGACCGATCGCCCCTAGGATGAGTAGAAAACTCAGTAACTGTCGGATAAGAATTACTTTGATCTCTCTTCAAAGTAGGATAAGACAAAATATTACATCGCGATTGTAATTCTTCAATGCGATAGTAAGCATTGGCAAAACTAGGGTTTAGCTCGATTGTTTGGGCATAGGCATTGATTGCTTCTTGCCAATTTCCTTGTTTTCTAAATATTTCTCCTAAGCGATATGAATATTGATAAGTTCTTGGATTGAGTTGCAATGCCTGTTGATAAGCTGCAATAGCTTCTTGGTAGCAATGTTGCAGTTCCAGTGCTTCGCCCAAGCGATAATATGCGGTTGGAAAACTAGGCTTCAATTGAATGGCTAGTTTGTAGCAAGCGACGGCTTCCTCTAAGCGATGTTGCTTTACCAAAGTATTACCAAGGTTGTGATGAAACCTAGCTGCATCGGGAGCTAGTTCGATCGCACGCTGATAAGCAAGGACAGCTTCCTCTAAGCGATTGGCTTGCTGTAAGACGTTTCCTTGCTTAAAGAAATAATTTGCAGATTCAACGACCTGATTTGTGAACAAAGATACCATATAGCTGCTACTTAATAGTACTTTGAAAGCTTTAGGCGAAGAGAGTTCAAGCTTCGATTGTGTTGCATTGCTTTGGTTAGAGCGCTGATATTGACATGCTCATACTTTTGCTTAAGTGCGATCGCACCCTGTTGACACAAAATTCGTCGCCGTTCTACTCCAAAGCTTTTAGACTTGGCATGATAGACATAAGCTTGATCTGCAATTGCTAACTTAAATCCTGCTGCTTGGGCCCGCAATGAGAAATCGTTTTCCTCTCCATAGCCCTCGGGAAAATGCAGGTCATCCAACAGTCCGATCGCTGCAATTACCTTACGTTTAATCAAATAGCAAAAGCCGTTGATAAAACTAACCTGCGGAAACGATCGGTCAGAGAGTACCTCAATCAATTGACTCCATTCGTCTAGGGAATAACCCAATGGCAATGTATTATTCTTCCAAGCACCATTACTATCTTGAAGCTCTGGAACTGATTGCCAACTGGCACAATTCGATAACGGCCCAACAATTCCGATTGCTTCATCAGAGTTTGCACAATCAAGTAACTTGTTAATCCAACCGGGAGTCACGATCGTGTCACTGTTGAGTAACACGACATAGTCACCTTGACTTGCAGATAAGCCAATATTGGCTGCCTTTGTGTATCCCAAGGCGGTCGGATTGCGAAAGAGTTGCGATCGCGGATGTTGCTTCACCCAAGTTGCTAGAAACTGCTCCGTCTCTAGACTAGAGCCATCATCCACGATAATCACTTGATGGTTGACGGTGTTATGCCGCAAAACGGACGCCAGACATCGTTTCACATCCTCCAAGGCATTGTGAACACAAATCACCACATCTACAGAATAGAGTTGCTCGGGGTTTCCCAATCTACCAGAACCTTGATTGGATGGGGTCTCCTCTCCCACAACTAGTTGCTCGATTGTCAAAGTTCGAGCAGGGGAATTTGCATAAAAATCCACAAATTCAGCTTGAGATTGTATCGCTTTGTCCTCAAAACCGTGTAAATCGATCGTGGATTGAGATAGCGCTGAATCTAATTTTTGAATAATTTCTGCATCGTTGGGTGTTAACTGTTGTGCCATCTGATAAAACACGATCGCACCCTCTAGCCGACCATTTCGCACCAATGCATCGGCAAGTTGCACATAGAGATCGGCGCAATTAGGCTGAATTTCGATGACCTTGTGATAGTTCGATAAATCCTCTGGCTGCTGCTGAATAGCCTGTTGGAAATACTCAAACGCCATAGCCGTATCTGCCTTAGCGCGTTGCCAGAGGGCGTTGCCCAACTTTTGTGGAAGCTCAGCAATTGTGGGTTGAAGTTGCGCTGCTCGACGATAAGCTGTGATCGCCTCATCCCAGTCCTGTAGAGAAGTCAGCGCTTCTGCTAAGTTATAGTGTGACCCATGAAAGTCAGGATTGAGGACGATCGCCTGTCGGTAGGCGGCCGCGGCCGATTGCCACTGTTGTAAGCGAAATAACGCATCTCCTAAATTGTGATGAGACCAAGAACAGTTAGGATTGAGAGCAATTGCTCGTTGAAACGCGAATGTTGCTTGTTGCCAATCCTGCTGTTGATTCCATAAATCTCCGAGCTTGTGATGAATTTGCCAATCATCTGGTTGTAAGTTAGACAGAGTTTGGTAGCAAGCGATCGCCTCCTGCCAACGTCCTTGCTGCTCTAACCAGAGCGCCAAAGTGAGGTAGTAGCTTGGCTGCGGATCAAGGGCAACAACTTGACGATAAACCGCAATAGCCAGCCGTCCCTGTTGCAGTTCTGCTAAGGCTTGTCCTAGTCCTACTAGATAGCTAACATTATTGGGTTCAGATTGAATCGCACGGCGATAATGAGTGATTGCCTGCTGCCACTGTCCTCGTTGAGCCAATAGGTCTGCCAACGCAACCTGAGCCACCGCACAAGTATCATCTCGCTGTAGGACCTGTTGATAGCAAGCAATTGCCGTTTCCTTGCCCTGCGATCGCAGCGTCTGACACAGCACTAGATGTTCTTCCAAACTTGCCCAACTTGGTTCCAGCGTAATTGCCCGAAAAAAGGCATCTGCTGCTGGTTCAGGCTGTTCCAAGCGCTCCCACACGCGCCCCAAGTTCCAGTGAGCACTGGCTAGGTTTGGGTCGAGAGCAATCGCCTGCTCATAGCAAGACAGGGCCACTTGCCACTGTTGTTGCTGAGCGTACAAGCTGCCCAAATTGATATGATCAGCGGCCGACTCTGACTCTAATTCCACAACCCGTTGATAGTAGCGAATGGCAGTATCCAAATCCTCCTTGGCGTAAAAAGCATTGGCAAGGCAGCGATACGTTTGAGCTATTTCAGGTTCAAGTTGCTTCAAAGCCTCAGTGCTGACTGCGATCGCTTGATCCCATTGCTCTTGGTGTAAATACGCTTCTACGTCTTCCAAGAACGCAGCTGTTACAACAGGAGCGAAATCAGTTGTTACGGTTAAGGAACCACCATCAGTTTCGCCAGTGACATAAGGGAGATCAAACGAAACTGAATTGCTAAACGCCTTGACCAACATTGGAGATAGTTGCATGGCTTGGTGATAACAGACGATCGCTTCTGCAATACGGTTTCGCTGAAGCAGCCAATTGCCAAAGTTGAGATGTTCTTCCGCCGGAATCTTTTCTGGTTCTAGCAGTAACGCTCGATGCCAACATTCTGTTGCTTTAGTTGCCTGATTCAAAGCTGCCCAAACCTTGGCGAGATTGCGATAGGCTCCAGCAAAGTTAGGATTCAACTCGATCGCCTGTTGATAGTGGTCTGCCGCTGTTTGCCACTGTTGTTGCTGAGCATACAAACTGCCTAAGTTAGCGTACCCGTCAGCAGAACTAGGAGCTAGCTCGATTGCCGCCATGTATGCAGACCGCGCCTCCGATAGTCGATACAACTGCTGAAGGGCGTTGCCCAATAGATTATAAGCTGGAGCCGTGGCTTGAAGATTCAATACCGCCTGACAACAAGCGATCGTTTCGTGCCACTGTCGTTGCTCATACGCATATTTAGCTTGAATCCAATGATCTTCTACCAACTGCTCTCTATGTGATGGACTGGAAGCACTGACTGATTTTTTTAATTCGGATATTTGTTCTCTACTTGAATTACTTAATTTATCGCTATTCAATGTAGAAAAACAATTAGAAGAATTCGCTTGTTGATGCGTGAGTTCAATTGCTTGACGGTAATAGATCGCTGCTTCTGCTGAGTTACCTGCCTGATTCAAAGCATCTGCCAGATAGGAATATGGGTCAATCCAAGTTGGATCAGCCGCTACTGCCGCTCGATAGTGGTCAATTGCTGCATTGAATTGACGATGTTGAAAACAGTCATGCCCCAACTGAAGCTGAGTTTTTGCCGTAGTTCGGGAAGCAACAGACGTAGCCATCGCTTCATCTTGTAGTTGCCCATCATGATCAGATTCGGCTACAGCTAGCTGATTCGGATCATTCGATTGATTAGGTGTTCTGCTGAGATACAGCTTGAGGTGTTTCAGCATAATCATTAGTTTGAATAGAAGGGAAATGCTCTATGGAACAGAGTGCAAACTTTTTTGAATCAGTATTTGACGATTTTGATAGAGAATTTTAGCTTCGGTAGCAATTAGAATGAGAACCCGATCGATTGTTGCTTTGAAATGTTGATTGTGTTGATCAATCCCATCCCTTACATTCTCTGGATTGCCTGAATCATCGATTAGATAGCCTTGACAGTACTCATCTACGAGCAAAATTCCGTTGGGCTTCAACGCTTGCCAACAAAGAGCAAGGCGCTGTTGTAAAGTCGCTAAATCATCGCTACCCACATGAATTAGGTCATAGGTGGCAGGAGGTAGCGTTGCTAGGTGGGTGAGGGGATTTCCTGATCGTTTGGTCACTTTGGTGCGCTCATCCGATCGATCGATGTTGAGATCAAAGCGTGCTTGAAACGTCCAATCTAAACAAACTATTCGGCTATCGTGACTAGTTAAAATATGATCGAGCAACCAACAAGTAGACCGTCCTTCCCAACACCCTAGTTCCAACGCTTGTAATCCGTGTTGATGGGCAAGATGACCCAAGTGTTCTTGCCAAATGGGAATGCGGTGGCTGAACCAGTCCCATGTAAATTCGTAATGCTTTTCGGAAACGTGCCGCCATCGTTGCAACAAATTAGCTCGGTCGCTGAGCGCGATTGCCTCATCCAAGTCTCCACACTCGGTCAACAGATTACTAAGCTGGCTGTACAGTTTGATCTGATGCGGATTTTCTGTCAATTGCTGCCGACGAGTGGCGATCGTCTTCTCTAGTTGCTTGCGTTTAGCAAAGGCGCGTTTTAGATTGGTGGCGGCGATTTCGTTTTCTGGCTGATGCCATACTGCTAAACGGTAAAACAAGATGGCTCCATTAAACTGCCGTTGTTTCAATAAGCGATCCCCAACATGCAGATAGAAAGTCAGCCCGTGCTCAGAACTTAAAGGACTCTGACGATAGTGAGCGATCAATTTGTGTAGCCCTCTCGGCTGCCGCGATTGCTGTTGAATGGCATGACCCAGCAGCCTGTAGATATCTGAGCAATTGGGTTGTTGCCGAATCACGTGTAGCGCCGTTGAAATGACCTCCATCCATTGCTGTTGCTCGAACAACGCACGGGTTAGATAGTAATAGGGTTCAGGTTGAGTAGGAGCACGATCGATGGCATGGCGAAATGCGGCGGTCGCCTGCGCATACTGCCGTTGGTTCAGCAAGGCAAATCCCAGATGGAAATACGCTTTAAAGTCCGCTGGCTGCAATTCAATCAGGCGACGATAAATCACCAAGCTCTCGTTCCACAGTTCCTGACATAACAGCAATTGCCCCAAGGCATAATGGGCTGCCACCGATTCAGGAGCTAGTTCAATTGCTTGCCGATACCAAGTCAGCGCCTCTTGCCACTGGTTTTGCTGCTCCAAAGCTTGCCCTAGTCCTAAATAGGCTTCAATCCGATCAGGCTCTAGTTCCAGCACACGGTGATAGGATGCGATCGCCGCCTCGTAGTTTTTCTGATTGCTAAAGATTACCGCTAGATTGTAGTGCGCAGGCGCAAAGCTAGCCTCTAAGTTGAGGGCCCGATGGTAAGCGGCTATGGCGGCTTCGATTTGATGGTTTGCCATCAAATCATTACCCAAACTGAAATGGCTTTGGCAGGTAGCCCAACGAGGAGATTGCTTGAGTGCTCGATGACGGTACTCTAACGCTTCAACAGGTTGATTTAGCAAGGCATAGATATTTGCCAGATTCCAACAGGTTTCTGCGTGAGTTGGCTGTAGTTTCAGCGTTTGACGATAGGCGGCGATCGCTTCATCCCAACGCTGTTGTTGGGCATACAGTGTACCCAGTCCTGAAAATAATTCCGCTCGATTGCCGCTTGTTTGTGTCGCACGGGCATGCCAATCTACAGATTCATCAAATCGTCCCAGTGCTTGCAAAATATTGCCCAAGGTTTGGCAAGCGCTAACGACCCCTTGCCCTGTCCAAAGCGCGTGATCAAAATCGGCAATGGCTTGATCTAGGTAACCTAACATTGGTAAGGAGCCAATCTAATAGAACACTTCAAAGTTTGCAGCCGTAATTTTCAGATTCTTGTCTAGCTGCATCAGAATAATCGTTGGGCCTTTCTCAGGATTGAAGTAAAGCAAACCCGATCGACGTTCATAGATAATTTTTGCATCGATATCATTCCTTATCTTTCGTACCGACTTGAAGTGTTCATCCTTGAGTTCACCTAAATTGACTTGTCCTTTTAGCAATCGACGATCTAATTCAATTGTGTCTTCTTGTGGATTGAAGTCCGTAATCACATCCACTCGTTTTCGCTTCTTGCTGCCTGTTGAACCTTTCTCAAACCGAAAACTATCCTTGCCAAGTCCACCTGTTAGTAAATCCTTGCCTGGGCCACCTTGCAGGCGATCGTCACCCTCCCCGCCAACTAAAACATCTCGCCCTGGTCCACCAATCAACACGTCATTGCCCGGACCGCCATCCAAATAGTCATCTCTTGAACCACCCACTAGCAAGTCGGTGCCGTTTCCACCTTGAAGCGTATCATTGCCATCGCCCCCCTGAAGAAAATCATTGCCATCTTCTCCTTGCAGCACGTCATTCCCAGTTCCACCGTCCAAGATGTCATCACCACTGCCGCCTTGCCCCACATCGTTGCCCCCGTCACCAGAAATGACGTCTGGCCCAGCAGCGCCAATTAACGTATCATTGCCATCACCCCCAGCCAAGGTAAAGATGGTTGTATTGTTCGGATCAATTGCGGCGATGTAGTCATCAACTGGGCTGCCAATTGCGGCGATCGTTCCTGCGGGCGTTGTGGGTGGGCGGCGTAGCACCACAGGTTGTTCACTAATTACTCGCAATCCATAGTCTGGATATAAACCACTACCAGGCGGGTCTCCCGACCCAGGTAATACGATAATTTCTGACATTGATCGTTCGATTCAGCAATATTCTAAAGTCCAAAGTCAGCTAAAATGACGCCTCCAAGCTGGGGCATCACAACCGAGGTTGGTGGTGCATCACAGCTTAAGGCGCTTGACATTCGGTTCATTCAAACCATAGAAGCGATCGTTCAACCTCCCGGTATCCTGTTGCTTTGTCGCCCGTGCAAACCCAAGGTTCTATCTTTTTGCGTTTACGAAGCAAAATTTTTGCTTCGAAGAATTATGCTGTGTGCCTTGTCCTTTTCAGAGTTCCCACTGGGAAGCAAAAAGTTACATCTCCTGAAAATTACTTGATCTGCCCCTTGATTGGGATGACATCCAACGGACTCTTCATACGATCTGTAATCTATCCCAACAAAACGTGCATTCCACTGTTGCCGATTTGCTCCTCATCCTTCCCTGCTTCTACGAAAAGCCATTAAAAATGAGGGCTAGGGTCATAACCGCAGAATGCATTTGTAATCAACGGACCGTCCTAAACCTATCGTTTTCGCTAGCTTCCCCTGCCGATAGAACTCAATTCACTTGTTCGGCAAGGGGTGGTGTTGGGCGATGGTTCGCCGTTGGTGATTGTGGTTCTGCTTTAGTGGTGTCGATCGCCAACAATGACTTGCCAGAATATTGAAAGATTGCCGGAACGGCCAGCTTTGGATCAACCTGAGCAACTTGCAACGAATGCACCAGTTGAGACAGTGCTTGCTCTAATACGGAACCCGCATCCATCACCACCCAGCCTTCTGGAGTTTGTTTGCGAAACTCGAAGTGCAAATGCGGTCCGGTTGATAGCCCCGTGCTGCCAACTCGACCAATCACTTCTCCTTGTTTTACCTCTTCACCAGGTTTGACAAACAACTCCGAGAGATGAGCATAGAGTGTTTGTTCCGTTCCTTTGTTATGTTGCAGCACCACCGTTAAACCATAGCCGCCCACAAAATCTGCAATTTCCACCTTACCGCTAAACGCTGCCAAAACTGGAGTGCCTTGCGGTGCACCCAGATCGGTTCCGGAGTGAAAGCGCATTTGATTCATCACTGGATGTACACGCCAACCAAAGGCAGAGGTAATAGCAGCGGGAATCGAGAGGGGGAAGAGCAAACTGACGTTGTTATTACTGAGGCGGGCAGGAGGACGAACTGTGAGGTTGTAGAAGTCCCGAGCAGATGCTGTTTTAGGCTCAAGGTTATAAACTGTCGGAGCAGAAGTGTTATAGGAACCTCCCCCTGTTATCCAACTATCACCAGCCGTGGTTGGAGCAACAGGACAGAGGGTAGACGGTACACTTTGTCCAGGGGCTAGCACCGTCTGACAACCCGTAGAGCGTTCAGACACGACAATATCAGGTTTCTGAGTAGCCCCAAGACTGTAGGGAGTGGGGTCAATGTAAGCGCCATTGCCATAGGTTCCATGGTCAATCGCCGGAGTTCCTGAGTCAAATGCTTCGGCGGCTTCTTCAGCAAGGTTGGGAGCGACGAGGACATCAATACTACTAGCTGGGGGGGCATCAAACGAACTAGGCGCTGATGCAGGCGGAAAAGTATCTGTTTCAGGGGAATGGAGGCTAGCTTCCGGTTCGATCGGTGTAATAGTAGCTGGCTCAATGATGGTTGGTTCAATCGGCTCGCTCGAATCTGTGACACCAGGAACCTGCGAAGGCGATGAAGACTGTAGATCCGGTCCAAGCAACTCTTCAGCATTGGGAACTAAAGAGGGTGAAACCGTTTGAGCAAGGCTGATATTAGCGCTGAGCAAGCTGAGGCTGCCGAACCAGCCTAATCCACCAGAGATTAACGCTGCCCGTGCCAAAGATCGCCGCACGGAGATTGAGTTACAGTTCTGATTCATCGCGCTTTGTCAGGTCGTAATGGGCTTACTTACAACTTGAAAGTAGGTTGAAGTGGAGAGGTCTACCATTTGGTAGATACAAATCCCCTAGCCATCATAGTCCAGATCGTTAAAGACTGTGTAGAGTAGATAAGCAATCAGCCAGTTTTAGAGCCAAACTACGACGTTAGAAGCAAATTTTGCAGAAAATAGCCAATCTAATGGTGGAGCGATGTGACGGGATCAAGTAGGAAGCCAATCGATTGAGCGGTCTATGATGATGATCAATCTACAAAACAGTAAAGTTTCAATAAACTTTATTTAAAGATTGGCAATCCATTACTTCAAACTTATACGATTTTCCGGCTGAAGTTGGCGTTGATCGAACGAATTAACTTAATAGATCGTTTCAAATAAAAGGAGGTTTTACACATTGCTTTTAAGCATTCTCTGTGGTTAGGATTAGGGCTTTATAGTCAACTTGCTTTGAGGCAATCTGCGAAAGTGCGAATCGGCCGATCGAATCCTATTTACTACTTGGTTTAGCTGTTGCCTCTGGCGGCGTTTGAGATTTAGGTTCAAGGTGTACCTAATAGATCAGGTCAATCGATAGATAGAATGATGCTTCAGCCCAGTGCTTCGCTGAGCTTGTATCCCGGTTAAACAGACTTCGTTTGTTTTCTAGTCCTGTTTTGGCGCAATGGCAGATATTTCATCTCCTTCTCAAGCAGAACTTTCCAGTCGGCGACGGCAGTTGCAGCGGCAGCGGCGTTGGCGCATGTTGCAAACAACGTGGCAAGTTCTGATGGTTAGCGCGCTAGCCGGAGGCTTACTCTGGTCATTGTCTCGCTCCGATTGGATGATCCGATCGCCACAGCAAATTAAAATTGAAGGCAATCAGTTTCTTTCCTCAGAAACCATTCGAGCGGTTTTGCCCATTCGTTACCCTCAGTCGCTGCTCAGCATTCAGCCCCAAGCGATTGTGCATCAGCTAGAAACTGAAGCTCCGATTGCAGAGGCGATCGTGACTCGTCGGTTGTTTCCGCCTAGCCTCACAATTCAAATTCAGGAACGATATCCGGTGGCTATTGCCTATTTAACCCATTCTGGGGATACAGCCTCAACCGCCAAAGGAGGACAAACTCCTAAATTGGCCCTGCTAGACGAAGAAGGGGCGTGGATTCCACACGAAATTTACCTTGCCTTGAATTCATCCCAGAGGTTACCAGACTTGAAGGTCATTGGAATGCGTGAGGAGTATCGATCGCAGTGGCCAGATCTCTATCAACAGGTAAGCCAAAGTCCCGTCAAAATTGCCGAAATTGATTGGCGCGATCCCAACAATTTAATTTTGTATACAGAATTTGGTGCGATCTATTTGGGTGCCTACAGTTCTCGACTGGAACATCAACTGCGGCGCTTAGACCAAATGCGACGTCTCCCCGAACAAGTTAATCCAGAGCAAGTTGATTATATCGATCTGCGTAATCCAGATATGCCATTAATTGAGATGAAAAACTCTGAAAATTGACCGACTGACCGTTGAAAAACATGACTGAATTCTTCCAATTGCTCAAGAAACCTATTAAATCTATCAAGAGAAGTAGAAAAAATTATGTAATTTGAAGTAAAAACAAATCATTTAGGATTTCAATTTATAAAATTGCCATCCTGCTTGACATAGGTACTTGAAATCGGTCTTCTTATTTTTTATAAAAATTAATTGTTGTCTCCCCGTTTCAAGCACTTATCTTAGTGGATGTTGCAATCGATTAGAGATTTGCCCGATCGATTGGTTTTTCAATCAACTTAGCCTATAGTTGACTAGAGTCGCCCAGCCTTAACCAGCCTTAAAAAGTCTTTGTATCAGTAGTTTCTAAACTCCGATGACACTTAATAGTAGATTAGTATCTACCCACACAAACTCTCCGGATGGAGATCAGGATCTTTTTTCGACAATGAACAGCACAAATCCTTTCACAAATTCTGGCATACACTTGGGTCAGCCTCGCGATCTGAAAGGGGCCGTGGCAGAGGACACCAGGAGTGATGAGATTGTGCCAAGCAATGTAGCAAAAATTAAAGTCATTGGAGTGGGTGGCGGTGGCTGTAATGCCGTGAATCGGATGATTGCCAGCGATCTAACCGGGGTAGAGTTTTGGTCGATCAACACCGATGCTCAAGCGCTTACCCACGCTTCAGCCCTAAACCGCCTACAGATTGGGCAAAAGTTAACCCGGGGTTTGGGGG
This sequence comes from Thermocoleostomius sinensis A174, assembly GCF_026802175.1. Classification (NCBI taxonomy): domain Bacteria; kingdom Bacillati; phylum Cyanobacteriota; class Cyanophyceae; order Oculatellales; family Oculatellaceae; genus Thermocoleostomius; species Thermocoleostomius sinensis. Next base: position 3,616,937 of record NZ_CP113797.1, read on the forward strand.
CGGGTGGTAATCCTGCGATCGGACAAAAGGCAGCGGAAGAATCGCGCGATGAGATTGCGGCATCGTTGGATCAGTGCGATTTGGTTTTCATCACAGCCGGCATGGGTGGTGGTACGGGTACCGGGGCGGCTCCGATTGTAGCAGAAGTTGCTAAAGAGGTCGGCGCGTTGACTGTTGGCGTGGTGACTCGTCCGTTTACGTTTGAAGGTAAGCGTCGGACAAGTCAGGCTGATGAGGGCATTGCCGCTCTGCAAAGCCGAGTCGATACCCTAATTATTATTCCTAACGACAAGCTGCTATCGGTGATTTCGGAACAAACCCCTGTACAAGAAGCGTTCCGAGTGGCTGACGACATTCTGCGCCAAGGAGTTCAAGGCATTTCGGACATTATTACGATCCCCGGTTTGGTCAATGTGGACTTTGCCGATGTGCGGGCCGTGATGGCAGATGCTGGGTCGGCGCTGATGGGGATTGGGATTGGTTCGGGCAAGTCCAGAGCCAGAGAGGCTGCGATGTCTGCAATCTCTTCACCGCTGTTGGAATCCTCGATTGATGGAGCCAAAGGTGTTGTCTTTAATATCACTGGCGGCTATGACTTGACACTGCACGAAGTCAATTCGGCGGCTGAAATTATTTACGAAGCGGTTGATCCCAACGCCAATATCATCTTTGGGGCGGTGTTGGACGATCGCCTCCAAGGAGAAATTCGAATTACGGTGATCGCCACTGGGTTCTCTTCTCAGCCAGAGCCACCCGTGGCCCAAACCACCACGACACGGGTCTCGCCATTGAAGCGAACCCCCACCGTCCCCCCGCCACCGCCGACTTCTCAACCGCCAGTCTCACCTGCGTCTGAGCCGCGATCGAAACCCAATTTAGATATTCCCGAATTTCTCCAACGCCGCCGCCCACCTCGTTAAATTAGGGTTTATCAACTCAGGTGATGTAGTACTTGGGTTGTTCTATGTTGAGAATCGTTATCTGGATGCAGCGATTGTAGGCTTAAGAAGTGGATAGGGAACACTGCTAGGTAGGCTGCTCCCTACATCCACCTCTTGTCATGACTATTCAGAAATATTCTGTGAACCAGCACCCGATCCAAACGCTACTGGCTTGGGTTCGATCGAGCAAGATTGCGATTCCTGAAATTCAACGCCCGTTTGTCTGGAATGCCACCAACGTTCGAGATTTGATTGATTCTCTCTATCGACGGTCGAAGACTACACCGACTTCTTGCAAGAGCGGCGGAAGTTGATCGCTTATAAAATTCGAGATTACTACTTCCGTCTGTAGACGCTAGAGCGTCAATCAATCAATCAAGAGGTTAGCGCTGCCTTTGCCTGGTTTTGCAACAGCAAGCCATACTCCAGCCCTTCCACGACTGCTTGATAGGAGGCGTCGATGATGTTTCCAGAAACACCAACCGTTGTCCAGCGTTGATGTCCGTTGCTAGATTCCACCAACACTCGCGTTTTTGCCGAAGTTCCGGCGGCTCCATCCAAGATTCGCACTTTATAGTCTGTAAGATAAAATGCGGCAATTTCCGGGTAGAAGTTTATCAAAGCCTTGCGTAAAGCGGCATCCAGGGCAGCAACCGGGCCGTTGCCTTCGGCAGCTTCCAGGATGTCTTGACCATTGACGCCAATCTTGATCGTGGCCAGCGATCGCCCCCGCCATTCGTCCACGCCCCGAATTAGATCGCACGAGCCGCGAATCACATCACAGTAAATGTGAAACTCTTTGATTTCAAATAACGCCTGTCGTTGCCCCAGCGCTTGCCGCATCAGCAATTCAAAACTGGCTTCTGCCGCTTCAAACTGATAGCCTTCGTTTTCCAGCATTTTGAGATGGTGCAAAATTTGGCGACAGGTGGGGTCTTGCTTGTTCAACTCAATGCCGAAACTGCGGGCTTTGGCCAAAATGTTGCTCAGCCCTGCCTGATCGGAAATCACAATCCGACGACAATTGCCCACCTGCCCCGGACGAATGTGTTCGTAGGTTAATGGATTACGCTCTACCGCGCTGACGTGAATGCCGCCTTTATGTGCAAACGCCGACTGTCCCACAAACGGAGCATGATCGTTGGGGGCCAGATTCACGACTTCGCTGATCAGGCGACTGGTATCGGTTAATTTTGTCAGGCGATCGGCATCCAGGCAGTGGTAGCCCAGTTTTAGCTGAAGGTTAGGAATCAGCGTACAGAGATTAGCATTGCCGCAGCGTTCGCCATAGCCGTTGATTGTGCCCTGCACCATCCTAGCGCCTTCCATCACCGCTGCTAGTGCATTGGCAACGGCCGTCCCTGAATCGTCGTGGGTGTGAATGCCGATTTGGGGGTTAGGGGTTGGGGGTTGGGGGTTGCCAGCAACTGGGTTCTGCTTCCGAATTTCGGCTCTGTGTTCCACAAATTGCACCACATCCCGCACGATCGTACTCACTTCATGGGGCAAGGTGCCGCCGTTGGTATCGCACAGAACCAACCATTCCGCCCCTCCGTCGATTGCGGCTTGCAACGTGGACAGTGCGTAATCTGGATTACATTTGTAGCCATCAAACCAATGCTCGGCGTCATAAATCACCCGGCGCTGGTGGTGACGGAAAAAGGCGATCGTGTCGCGAATCATCGCTAAGTTTTCTTCCAGGCTGGTTTGCAATCCTTCGGTGACATGTAGATCCCAGGATTTACCAAATAAGGTGATCCAACGAGTTCCGGCCGTCAAAATCGCTTGTAGCATCGGATCAGCCTCAGCGGTTTTACCCGGTCGCCGCGTGGAGCAAAACGCCACAACTTCTGCATTCATCAGGGGTTCTTCCTGCAATTGCCAGAAGAACTGCACATCTTTAGGATTTGCGCCCGGCCAACCACCTTCAATGAAGGGAACGCCCAAGCGATCTAACTCGCGAGCAATGCGCAGTTTGTCGTCAATGGATAGCGATAGCCCTTCGCGCTGTGCTCCGTCTCGCAGGGTTGTGTCATAGACCCAAAGAAATTTTGAATGATTTAAGGCTTGAGTTTCTGTGAACTGGTCTGAAGTCATGGCAAAACAGTCATGGCAAAACAACGGTGGCGATACTAGCAACCCGATCGACCCTAGATCACACCCTAGCGAATTGGGATTCCCAAATGCATAAAGAAAGGTGAACTTCGGTGAATCCTTCGCGGTTTGTTGTGGTTGTCGAATGGTTAGGCGGACTGGTTTCTGGTGATGCCAGTCCCAAGTCGCTGACTATCGAAAGGTCGCCAGCGATGGTGTGTTTAGGCTTTTAGTTTGAGAGCATAAGTTTAGGTTGTGAAGCAAAACTGAGATAGAACCTCTGTCAATCGATAGAGACACTCCCGCGCTTCTCCCTCTATAGTTAGAGGAACTGTAGTTGGATAGCCTCTATCCCTAGCGAAATTACCGGATAAATCCACTAACTCTCGGCAACAAATGTCAGAATAGATTTACACCTAGAGTGTATCAGTTGGAATTTTGAACAGTTGTTGGGATGAGGAGCCGTGAGTGGATTATTGGGTTTTGCGATTGCAAGCGCCTTAATGGCTGTGATTGGTTCAACGTTGCGAGGCATTCTTCGTCCCATTAGCTGGGCGTTGTTGGCGATCGCGCTGGGGTTGCTTTTCTCAAATCAGCTTCGTACGGCAGCGGGGCAGGGAACAACAGGGGCTGTAGATGTGGCTCAGTCTCCCAATACTCCCAACACTCCCACTCCTACACCTGCTCCAGGTTCTCCCATACCATCGCCCGATCGTCCTATTGCCCAGGAAGGGTGGCAAGATGTAGCAGAGGCGCTAGCGCCAATTTTCTCAGATGCCATTGCCGACTCTGAAGTGCCATCCCCCCCGTCGCCTGACGATATTCTTTCTAGTCCTCAGCCTACGCCTGCGCCTACTCCCACTCCGGCTCCCACTCCCACTCCAGCCCCCACTGTTATCGTACCTGCCACTCCCACGCCCCCACTCTCGGCTGGCTCTTCTAGTACAGCGGCATCCCGACAAGTTGAGTCTGCCCCAGAACCAATCCAGGGATTTTGGTAAGCGTTCTCTGACTGCCGCATCTCATAGCCGCATTTCATAATTTCCTTGCATCGATCGCCCACAAACGATTTGCATCCGCGAAAACCTAAGCGATGATGGAAATGGTGGGTATGGAAGGGATGATTATGCCGGAGTGGTTGCTGATTGTTCTAGTAATTGCTGGAATTTTCTTGCTGGGAGTTTTCTTTGCAATTCTAGGGTTCTTTAAAAATCTAGCCCGGCTGTTATTTTTGGGGCTATTTGTATTTCTGTTGATTCTACTAACTAATCGGATTTTTCCTGCGATCGAATCCAGCCGTTTCCCAAATGGCACGCTATCGCCCGATGGAGGATTTCAATTACCGCGCGTCGATCCTGATTCAGAATTCTCAGAATCTTTACGAAATGCTGGGCGAGCGATTGATGAATTTATTTTTGGCTCTGGCTCAACTGAACCTGGAACCGCCCCCGCCCGTGACTTTGTTTATCCCATTCCAGCCCCACCATCGGCTCCCAGTACGGTCGCAGAGCAGCCCGTTCAACCGAGTCAACCTATCCGTCAACCTGTCAGCCAGCCCCCTCAGATTACCCAGCCTTCGACTCCTTCTACCCAAGTCTCCGATCAAACTCCTCTTCCCGCTTTGTGGTAAGTTGTAGCGTCTTTCCATGCATCAAACAAGGAATCAAACAAGCGATAGTCTCATTATTGGTGGCGGCGTGATCGGTCTGGCGATTGCCGTTGAGTTGAAACTGCAAGGAGCTAGGGTGACAGTCCTCAGCCGTGACTCTCAGCAAGCGGCCACCCAAGCGGCGGCTGGCATGTTGGCTCCCAGAGCCGAACAGCTTCCTCCAGGAGCGATGGCTGATTTGTGTCTCAAGAGTTTGTCGCTTTATCCCGACTGGATCAGCAAACTAGAAGATCTCAGTGGCGCATCAGCCCATTATTGGCCCTGTGGCATCATTGCCCCCGTTTATCGACTAGATAGCTCTGCGGAGTCCTCTCTTGTTTCGCCTTCATCCGGTCAGATTTGGCTCGATCGCCAGGCAATTCATCAAGCCCAACCAGGATTAAGCTCTGACGTAATCGGCGGTTGGTGGTTCCCCGAAGATGGACAAGTAGACAATCGCTCGCTCGCTCAGGTGTTGCGGCTAGCGGCTCAGCAACTTGGAGTAGAGATTCGCGAGGGCGTGACTGTGACCGCGATTCAACAGCAGCAAGGGCAAATTTCAGGTCTGAAAACCAGCGCGGGTGATTTTCAAGCAGGACACTACATTCTGGCAACTGGGGCATGGATGCAGGAATTGTTGCCTGTTCCGGTGCAACCCCGCAAAGGTCAGATGCTAGCGTTGCAGAGTTTGTCCCTAGAGCGATCGCACTTATCGCTACAGCGCGTGTTGTATGGCGAAGAGGTTTACATTGTGCCGCGCCGCGATGGGCGGATTGTGGTTGGGGCAACGGTGGAAGACGTGGGCTTTACTCCCCATAACACAGCCGTTGGCGTCCAAATGCTGCTCAATCAAGCTTTGCGGCTCTATCCGCCGCTGCAAACCCTACCGTTACAAGAATGCTGGTGGGGGTTTCGTCCTGCCACACCCGATGAACTGCCCATCTTGGGAGACAGCCATTGCCAAAACCTGACGTTTGCTACCGGACACTACCGCAATGGTATTCTATTGGCTCCTGTCACTGCTCAACTGATTGCCGATCGCGTTTGGAATCAGCAATGTAGCCCTCTCTTAGACGCCTTTACTTGGGAACGGTTTGTTCAGCCCGCTGCAACGGTGCAGTCTAGCCCTTCTGCGGCAACCCCTCCCACCCATACTCAACCTTCTTTCTCTGATTCAATCATGTTGCAATATTCCTCGGCTTCGATCGCCACCCTAGACCCCTCTGCCAATTCTCAGTTAACTCTTACCGATCCACAGCCCTTAGTGATTGCCGGACGCACGTTTCGATCGCGCCTGATGACGGGAACGGGCAAATACCGCAATTTTGATCAGATGCGCCAAAGCATTGTGGCGAGTGGCTGTGAGATTGTCACTGTAGCAGTGCGGCGTGTGCAGACCAATGCTCCGGGTCATGAAGGACTGGCGGAGGCGATCGACTGGGGCAAAATTTGGATGCTGCCCAACACGGCAGGCTGCAAGACGGCAGAGGAGGCTGTACGGGTAGCGCGACTGGGACGGGAAATGGCTAAACTGCTGGGACAGGAAGACAACAATTTTGTCAAGCTGGAGGTGATTCCCGATCCGAAGTATCTCTTACCCGATCCGATCGGCACGCTGGAGGCAGCAGAGCAACTGGTACAGGAAGGGTTTGCGGTTCTGCCCTACATTAATGCTGACCCGCTGTTGGCCAAGCGGCTGGAAGAAGCGGGCTGTGCTACGGTGATGCCGTTAGGATCTCCAATTGGTTCTGGGCAGGGCATCAAAAACACCGCCAATATTCAAATCATCATCGAAACCGCTCAGGTTCCTGTGGTCGTTGATGCAGGCATTGGTACACCCAGCGAGGCAGCTCAAGCAATGGAGCTAGGGGCAGATGCGTTGTTGATCAATACGGCGATCGCTCAGGCGGAAAACCCAGCCATTATGGCGCGGGCAATGGGCATGGCTACAGAAGCCGGACGCATGGCGTTTTTGGCAGGACGAATTCCCGTGAAAACCTACGCTAGCCCTAGTTCTCCTTTAACTGGGACAATCACAAACTAAGTTCAGCCTCCGATTGCGCTCCTTCTAATTCCCAACCCCTAAACGCTCATCTCTTGCTGCCGATCGCTCAACAGCTACACGGGGCAATCGATGCTTGAACCCGCAGAGAATTTCCCAGGAGATCGTCCCCAAGATCTCTGCCCAATCGTCCGCAGCAATTGCATCGTTGCCGTCCTGTCCCAACAAAGTAACAATTTCACCAGGCTGTAAATCAGGAATCTGGCTGACATCTAGCATCAATTGATCCATGGTAATTGCCCCAATTTGTGGCACTCGTTGCCCGCGGAGCAGGACGTTTATGCGATTCGAAAGATTGCGCGGAATGCCATCGGCATAGCCAATTCCTACCACTGCCACCAAAATTTCTCGATCGGCAATGTATTGATACCCATAGCTGACGCCAGTTCCGGGTTGAATCACTTTCACTTGCGTGACGCGGGCTTTTACTTGCATTACAGGCTTGAGGTCGATCGTGCCTTTTAAGTGAGGCGCAGGATACAATCCATAGGTAGCCAGTCCCACACGCACCAGATCGTAATGTAGCCTGGAATCAACCAGCGTGGCAGCAGAATTAGAGATGTGCAAGCGGGGGGGAGTCATGCCAAGGACATGCAGTTGGGCAATGGCCTGCTGAAAGCGATCGTGCTGTTGTCGCATGATGCTGGGATCAGGACTATCGGCCGTCGCAAAGTGGGAATAGATGCTGGCAATTTGCAGTTGCGGCAACCGCGTCACAAGTTGCACAAATTCGGTTGCCTGTTGCCACGGCATCCCTAAACGGGACATGCCTGTATCTAACTTGAGATGAACAGGTAATGTCCGTCGGTCGCCAGAAGCCGCTAATGTTTCCGCAAAAATCAGTGCTTGTTTGGGCGTGCAAAGGGTTGGTTGCAGTTGCCATCGCGCTACGGCTCGCACCTGTTCGAGGGTGTTGGTCGCTCCTAATAGCAAAATGGGCGCTTCAATGCCCGCCTTCCGCAGTTCAATGCCTTCTGGAATAGTGGCCACGCCTAGCCAAGTTGCCCCATGCTGTAAGACCGTCTGCGCCACCATCACAGCCCCGTGCCCATAGGCATCAGCCTTGACCACCGCCATCAATTCAGTAGAGGGAGCCAGAAGCTGCCGCAGTTGCTGCACATTGTGCGCCAGCGCTTGTAGATCAATCTCGACCCAAGCTCGATCGCGTTGCATGGTGGATAAATCGGGGGTCAAGTCCCAACTCAACATGACGATTCACTCCTCAATAACTCACACATTGAGGTAAGGATAAAGGATGAAAGCCGAGAGAGAAAGGTACAACGCGAATGGACTTTAGCAGAACAGCCTCGTTAGACTTCCTAATTGAGCAGAATTGTATAAAGTAGAAGAAAGCATCGAGAAAGTAATGGGTTCAATCTCGGTTGTGACAGTTTCAATTGCCTCCGTGAAATCACTGAACTCAGTTAAGCAGGTGCAGCCTTAACCCAGACAAATTCCTATTGAACAGAGATTCTGCCGGCTTTCTCGCTGCCACCTATGTTACTATCTGTAAAACCTATCTTCTCAGCAACATCGATGGGCAAGGTTCTGGTCTTAAACGCCTCATACGAACCCCTTAACATTACTAGCTGGAGGCGGGCAGTTGTTCTGTTAATTAAAGGCAAAGCCGAACAGGTAGAGCACAACGGCAAGGTCGTCTATGCGGAAATGCCATTGCCTACGGTTATTCGCCTGCGGCAGTATGTCCGGGTTCCCTATAAGGAAATTCCGTTGACTCGCCGGAATATCTTGCATCGAGATGCCCACTCTTGTCAATATTGTGGCTATTCCGGAGACGATCTGACCCTTGACCATGTTGTGCCTCGATCGCGGGGAGGTGGCGATAGCTGGGAAAATATTGTCACAGCGTGTGTGCGTTGTAATGTCAAGAAGGGCAACCGCACCCCCAAAGAAGCCAGTATGCTGTTGCGTCAAACTCCACACAAACCCCACAGCGGTCTCTATTTTGAAGTCACGAAACACATTAAAAGTGGGTTGCATCAAGAGTGGCAAAAATATGTGATTGGAATCTGACCCCCGGTGTAGCTATCTATCCGGGGGATTTTATTCGCGTGCGCCTAGTGAAGAAATCTTTGGTATTTATAAGGGGCAGTGACTGCACCATTCAGGCTATAGGGTGTATTGATAGCAAGAGACGGTTTGATGACCCTTGGATGGACGCAGATGGGGTCTGCCTAAAGGGAGAAACTTTTCCATAGTCTGTGCGTCTATCTTACTTTTTTGCCAAGATCGAGGTAGGTTGTGAATTGAATACGGCTAAAGAGAAACCCTTGAAGAGAACCCAGAGGTCTGTACGCTGCTACCAACTGAAGAGGGGGTTAGCCAACGATCGGCGATCGACGGCATGCATTTTCCAGATTTACTGTTGACCCCGCCTAGACAAATGAACGACATGAAAACCAATTCGCGTAAAACTCAAGATAGCTCGCTGCTTGTAGCAGATCCGTTGAAAGAGCCAAATCTAGAGACAAGGGTAACAAGCCCATCCGGTTCAATTGAGAAGCATTCAGACCTGGAGTCCAAGTCTGAGGAGTCGGAGCCTCAACCAATGTCGCCTCAAGCTTGGACAATGGCTAAACAGCGGGCTGAGGAGTTACGTCAACTGCTAGAACGGCATCGGGGCGATCGACAGTTGATCATTTTGCAAGATTTCCCTGATCCAGATGCATTATCTAGTGCTTGGACTTATAAACTCATTGCACAACAATTTGATATTCACAGCGACATTGTTTATGCCGGAACCCTCAGCCATCAGGAAAATATTGCGTTGGTGAAGCTAGCGGGACTGCCAGCCCAGCGATGGGCAGTGCAATCGGTTAAAGATCGAGGGCTGTCTGCCTATCAAGGCTGCGTTTTTGTTGATAACCAAGGAACCACCACTCAGCTACTTCATTTGGTGCAGCAGGCGCGATTACCAATTGTTGCCGTTATTGACCACCACACTAGTCAGGGCAGTCTGCAAGCCGAATTTGTTGATTTGCGTCCGCAGACCCGCGCTACTGCCACCATCTTCACCCAATATCTGCAAGCCGGACTGCTGAAATTTGATAGCAGCAACAGCGAACATGTAAAGTGTGCCACCGCTTTAATGCATGGACTGCGATCGGACACCAATCGTCTGATGCAGGCTCAAGAAGAAGACTTTATCGCCGCTGGGTATCTTAGTCGGTTTTATGACGCTCAGTTGCTCAATTCTGTTCTCCAGGCTTCTCGCTCGAAACGGGTGATGGATGTGATTGAGCGATCGTTGCGCAATCGGGTTGTGCGAAACAGCTTCTCAATTGCGGGGGTTGGATATCTGCGCTATGACGATCGGGATGCCATTCCACAAGCAGCGGACTTTCTGGTGACCGAGGAAAATGTACATACCGCAGTCGTGTACGGGATTGTCCATGATGAAGATGAAGATTTAGAGGTTGTCATTGGCTCGCTTCGCACGAGTAAAATTACCCTCGATCCCGATGAATTTATCAAAGAAGCTCTGGGACAAGACACCGACGGGCGCTTCTTTGGAGGTGGGCGATCGATGGCCGGTGGTTTTGAAATCCCGATCGGCTTTTTGTCGGGCTTCAATGAAAGCAGCGACTATACCCGACTCAAATGGGAAGTGTTTGACGCACAAATCAAGCAAAAGCTGCTGCGGTTGGTCAATCCGGAAGACGGTGTCATTGGCAATATTTGAGGAAATTCTTCCGAGTATTCTGTTAGCTAGAGTGGCTCATGAAGTTTTTATGGAGCTTTATCTAGATTTGAAAGGGAATTTAAACAGGAATGGTTTAATAGAGGCAAAGGTTGTTCAATCACAGATCAGCGAATTGAAGCATTGACGAGTTGAATCAACTGTGCATTCATGAGAAATCCGCTCTTGATCTTGATCATGACGATCGTCTCTCTGGTTCCAGGTTCCAGTAGTCGAGTGAGCCGTTCTGCTTTGATTCCATTGGCTTTAGCAGATGCTTTGCCCATTCGGCCCAAGGTGAACACAACTTATACCGTTTGTGGCATTGCCTCCTACTATGACCTCAGTGGTATCACTGCCAACGGTGAAGCCTTCAATCCTAAAGCACTAACGGCTGCTCATCGCTGGATTCCCTTCGATTCGTGGGTGACCGTCGTCGATCAAACGACGGGACGATCGGTAAACGTCCGCATTAACGATCGTGGGCCGTGGGTCGATCGCCATATCCTAGACTTAACACCAGCTGCCATTAATATGCTTGACCCCAATCGCACTCTCGATTTGCGCTCGGTTTGCATTCACTGGTAGGGTTGGCAACGGATGGTCGCTGAGGTACAGCAAAGTAGAGCCGGAAGAAGCAGCTCCTATTCCAAACAGTGCGATCGCTTCCTTTTAAAGTCGGTTTAAAATCTTAAAATTTTTTAAAATCGATCAACATGCGGGAACTGTTCATGAGCTTTGGCTCGTGCTGCTTCGCCACAGGTGCGGGGCGTGGGAAAAATTTTGTCAGGATTGGCCAATCGCTTGGGATCGATCGCACTGCGCACCAACAGCATCGTCTCCAAATCGACCTGGCTGAACATTTCTGGCATGTAGCAGCGCTTATCGGCTCCGATTCCATGTTCTCCGGAAATACTGCCACCGACCTGCACGCATAGTTTGAGAATATCTCCCCCTAAGGCTTCCACCGCTTCTAACTGCCCTGGAACAGCATTATCAAACAAAATCAATGGATGCAAATTGCCATCTCCCGCATGAAACACATTTGCCACCCGATAGCCGTGCTTTGCACTGAGTGACTCAATTTCGCGCAACACGTACTGAAGCTTGGTGCGAGGAATGACCCCATCTTGTACATAGTAATCGGGGCTAATTTTACCCATTGCGGCAAATGCTGCTTTCCGTCCTTTCCAGAGAGTGAGCCGTTCGATCGGATCGGTGGCAGTGCGAATGCAGCGTGCCCCATTTTGACGACAGATCGCCTCAATCTGCTGACTGTTCGCGGAAACTTCCACTGCTAAGCCATCTAGTTCAATCAGCAGAATTGCCACGGCATCGCGAGGATAACAATTCGTGGCCACCACATCTTCTACGGCATTGATGCTGAAGTTATCCATCATTTCCATGCCGGCCGGAATGATGCCAGAACGAATGATGTCAGACACAGCTTGGCCTGCGGCCTCGACGCTGGTGAAATCTGCCAGCAACACGTGAATCGCTTCCGGAGCTTTGAGGATGCGCAGGGTGACTTCGGTGGCAATGCCCAACGTTCCTTCTGACCCTACAAAAATTCCCGTGAGGTCATATCCGGGTTGCTCCGGAATTTTGCCGCCCACATCCACGATCGTCCCATCCGGCAGCACCAATTTCAGCCCCACAACATGGTTGGTGGTGACACCGTACTTGAGACAATGCACCCCGCCAGAATTCTCGGCGACATTGCCACCGATCGAGCAAATAATTTGGCTAGATGGATCAGGTGCATAGTAAAACCCAGCTCCGCTGACGGCTTGCGTTACCCAGTTATTAATCACACCCGGCTGCACCACCACTCGCTGATTGGGCAAATCAATCTCTAAGATTCGATTCATTCGTGCCGTAACAATCAGCACACAGCCTTCGACTGGTAATGCCCCTCCGGATAGCCCCGTTCCTGCACCACGTGCGATAAACGGCACTTGGTAGCGATCGCACACCTGTACGACTGCGGCTACTTCTTCGGTTGTTCGTGGCAGCACCACCACGTCTGGGCGCTGCCGATAACTTGTCAAACCATCGCATTCGTAAACCAATAACTCTTCCTTGCGCCGTACCACGCCATCCTTGCCAACAATCGCCGCCAGAGCGTTGACGATCGGCTGCCAGTCTCGTGGATGATTAGCACGAGGCGGATTGAGAACAACCATAGGAACTGAAGATTTAGCTACTACTGACGATCGTAATACTAAATCCATCCGCTTACGGCGCTAGCTACTATTTCTGGGCAGTGAGTTGCTTAAAAACAATCCATTCTGCTTCAACCAGGGCGATTGCACCACCTGGAAACGGATCGGTTTGGCTGCGATTAGGGGCTGTCAATAAGTTCACCAGTTTCTCAATGTGTTCAAAGCTAGGTTCTGTGGGCAGAAGCGATCGCAGCACGTTGCGCAGCACCCGTCGCTGCAAGGCCAATGGGGCGGTTTTCAAAATCGATCGATTCAGCGTGTGTCCCTCTCCCTTCACCCGCTGCCACCAGTCATTCGTCATCGCTTCCAAATATGCCACCTCTGCTTGCAGCAGTTCAGCGGTTTGGGCCAAAGCAGGTTCAACCTGAGGATTAAAGTGGGTTTGCAAATAAGGAATCAGTTCTTGTCGAATGCGATTGCGGGCATAACGCGAATCTTGATTGGTGGCATCTTCCCAGATTTGTAAGTGGGCCTCTCGGCAAAACTGTCCGGTTTCCGATCGGGTTATGTCCAATAGTGGCCGCACTAACCAAACACCAGGAACTAATAAACGCCGCCACGTCAGCGCTTGTAAACCATCGGCTCCACTACCCCGTACTAGGTTGTATAACAGCGTTTCAACTCGATCGCTCGCCGTATGCCCTGTCACCACATGACTGTACCCCTGCTGGGCTGCAATTTCAGCCAACTCGCAATAGCGCCAATCGCGAGCCGCCGCTTCTGTTCTGGGCAAGGCTTCAGGAGCCGTGATGCCATAATAGGGAAGTTGCCAGTCGTGGGCTAATTGTTCGACATAGGCAGCATTAGCTGGCGCATCCAAGCGCCAACCGTGGTTGCAATGAACGATCGCCAACTGCCACTGCCACTTCGGCTGTAAATCAAGTAATAGCCGCACCAAACACAAGGAATCTTGTCCACCCGAAACCGCTACCAGCAATCGCTGCTGTTTGGGAAGAAGTTGACGATGCCGCAAGGTGCGGTGCAGCCGAGCATGTAACGCAGTCCAAGTCAGGGACATGAAGGGCATGGCTGATGGCAAGGAGTTTGATCAAACTGAGTCTAGAAATCTTAACTTAATAATTAATCTTGATCTAATTCGGGATAAATGGGTTGATCCTCATTCCACTGTTCGGAATTGCGGCGGTAGAGGTCATCGCGGGGTGGACGGCGTTTTGATCCGCGCTCCGCTCGAGGCTCCGATCGGTAGCTCTCGTCTTGATAGATATCTTCTCTAGGGGAACGGCTTTCGCGCAACAGTTTTGGTGGGGGTTCTGGGCAAAACTCTAAGCGAATGCGCACCCGCCCACGCTGCCAGCCTTGATTGCCAAACCGCAACACCTCACAACGAGTTCCCCGATCGCTAAACCAACCTTCTTGTTCTTCAGACCAATCTTCTTCTTGATCGCTGACTAACTGGGCCAGCGCATCTAAAAATTCGCTGACTTTAAAGGTTGGGTTTGACATCAACACACGACCCGCTCGCACAAACATGACTTCATCGTCGCTAAGAGTGACAAAATTTTCGTTGGGCGTCGGGATACCGAAATCATTATTCATTGTTTAAAGTCCTGGAGTTCCGTTGCAAAGTCTACTTTTCCACTCGATCTTACTGCCCAGACAGACGACTCAGCCTGAGAGCTTCCGCTTTGCAGAGCAGACGCTATGACTCAAGCCCCGTGTTTGTGGTTGGACTCTAACATCCAGCTATCTCTTCAATCCGTTCAATCAGGACAGGCTTCGTCGTTTACGGCTGTAACTCCGTCAAAAAATTGGGCATTTCTAGAACATGAAAATAGACCAGAGCAGACACAACAAGCGTATACAGAGTGGCACTACCCAACCCTATCAGCAATTCTCGTTTCACATTGCGATTATCTTCAGCCCAAAACATATCAACGGCACCAAACTGCATCATCACCATACCCAGAACGTTTGAGAGCCAATAGCCGACGATTGTGCCAGGCAAAAACCAACTGGCATTAAGCCAACTGACTCCATAACCAAAGACCAAGGCGATCGGCAAATTAAAAAATAAATCATTCCACCACGATAAGGGAGACAACAGGTAGCCAATCCCCATTAAGGTGCTGCCCCGCAGTTTCTTGAGTAAATTGATCATTTCTATGGACTATCTCGATGGTTCACCAGAGGTGCTTTGGCTTAAGTTTCAGTTTAGTCTTTCTACACAGAATTATCAGCGTGTAACTTCCTAAGTAAGCTTAGATCTATACGCTTCTTCTCATAGGCTGCATGATGTTCGATCGAGTTTTTGATAATCGCCCCTTTGTCGAGCGACTGCTAGAGCCAATTTTCACTCCCTTACAAGAGTGGCTGGCGGTTCATCCACTGTGGAACTGGCTGCTGACACATCCTTTATGGCTGTTGGGGTTAATGGTGCTGATGTTGTTTTTATTGGCAGGACTATTGGGAGCAATTGCCCGCCTCACCGAAGCCGTATGGTTAGCCATTCTGCAAGCCCCTCTACGGCTTGTGCAACTGCTATTTTGGGTCATCGTCAAGCTGCTCAAACTGCCATTTACTCCCAGGGTTTTACCTGCAATGCCATCCAGATCTACCAGTGCTCCAGTTCCGCCCCTTGGGAATCAACTTGATATTCAAGCACGACTCACGGTGCTTCTCGATCGCTTAGATGGACTTAGGCAAGAACAAGACGAGTTGCTCCAAGAAGTCCGATCGATTTTGGCGATAAGCTCAGAAGCCGTTGAACCCCCCTCACCCCCCCTAGAGAAGTTACCGAGATGAGTAGATGGGTGAACGCAACTTTTGGTTCGTTGACCTTTTGTCCATTAGCCTTTCTTGTCAACTCTCAGCCCCGAATTCCCAACTCCCATCCCTAGCCATTCCCACTGCCCAAAATTAGCAATCCCAGCATTGTCACACTGTTCCACAGGCTATGCAGCAGCATGGGAGCCAGCAAACTGCGCGATTGGGTATAAATATAGCCCAATACTCCGCCCAGCATGGCGAGGGGCAAGACTTCCGACAGACTAAGGTGAGCCACGGCAAACAGTAGGGCACTGAAGCCGATTGCTGCCCACGGCGACACATACTTGGTAAGTGAGGGTAGCAGAAAGCCGCGAAACAATAGTTCTTCAAAAACGGGTGCGGCGATCGCGGCTGTGACAAAAAACAGCGTCAAGGCGACCCCATCCCCCTCTTCCAACACGGTTTGCAGCAGCGGATTACTGCCTCCCTGCCCTTGCCAAATCTGTTGGTTCACCAGCGATACCCCCAGCATCAGCGGCAGAGCGACTAGATAGCCGCCTACTCCCCAAACCAGCCAGTTGCGTTTTCCCTTCAGCCGAAACCAGTCTTCCGGCAAGGGAAAATAAGGTCGAATTGAAAGATATAGCACCAACAGCCCCGTTCCTGCCATCAATAGATAGTAGGTAAGGGTATAAACGGCTCGGGCACGGCTGCCAAAGGCCGAAAAGTTGAAGCCGAGTCCTCCTAACAGCAAAGGTAAGGCTACCTGTCCCACCAGGAAAAACCCAAGTATTAGCACTTGCAGGATGGTCTCCCAAGTCCAAGGAACTTGCCAGGACAAGTCTTCAGGGGTGTCTGTTGGCTTCCGCAACAAGCGCCGCACGGTGAATCCAATTAGCAAAATAAAGCCAGCAATGCCTCCTAGGGTGGGCAGCACACCAACCAAGGCTAGTTTCACGATCGTTTGTTGGGCAATCTCTTGTTCAGTGGCTTGCAGGGTGCTCAAGCTGTCTGATCGCTGCTGCAACTGATACAGCCGACTTAAGGCTCGATAGCGAAACCATCCTTCTAAATTCCTTTGAAGCAGTGACTCAGCATCAGGCAAAATTCGAGGAGGGGTACTCCATAGCCCCGTCAGTACCGTGGCTGTTTTACTAAGAGAGTTCTGACTTGTGGTCCGGTTGGCATCGTTCACATTCGCCCACGTATTCAAAGCAGCGTCTGAGTTGCCCTGCTCGGCTTGCAAAATGCCAATGCGCAGATCTAGCTGATTGATCAACAATTGTTGCTGTTGAATAGAATTACGAACTTGCTTCGTTTCGGCGGTATCTGCCAAACTGCTGACCGCTGGTGGAGCCGATTCGGTTTCTAGTTCCACATTAGGGGCGAGCCTAGCCAGTTGTTTCTCAAACTTATCTAGATTTGCTGCCGCAGACTGGCGTACTTTTTCGTACTGTTCCAGGGCATCATTAAGTGGTTGATCGCCCAGTAGGGCCCGTTGTGCCACCCCCAAATCGACCTCATCGGCAGAGTTGGGATCGCGCAGTTCTGTAGCTTGCAGTAATAAATCTGTTTGATATAGTTGAAGGCGATCGTTCACCTGGGGTTCGCCTAAGCTACCCAACAGCGAACCGCCGATCAGCAGTACCACTGCGATTGTCATTCCCACCAAAATAATCTGCTTGACTCGATTGGCTGTCATCCTATCTTTCCCTATGCCTGCAACTGCCCGCGCCACAAAATAGCATCTAGTTTATCCTTCCCAACAGCTTCTACCGGACTGTAGATATTGTAGAGTTTAGGAAAGCCCTAAGTTTGCGCTCGGCAACTTATTCACTAGGAAACAGTTGTGAATCCCTCTACCCTTCCCTTCACAATTCCAGACGTGATGAAAAAGCTTAAGACAAAATAGAAGCTGGTCAAGAGTCAGATTCTACCAGCGGGTTGGGGCTATCACTCCTTCGGATTAAGGCTCCGATTCCTGCAAACAGGCGATCAGTGTGGCAAGGTGCTGTTCGGCTGAGTCTACTGAGGGGGTTTATCATTCTTCTGAGATAGGCGAAGATAAGGCTGGTCTAGATTTTGGCTCAGTTGCGGTCAAAATCCTTCAATTAAATTAACGACGTGTGTGGTGTAAGCGAGTGAATGTGATCCCTTCCTTTAATCTAACGGAACAGTACAAATTAATTAGCGAAGAAATTAGTGAAGTTTCGCTAGAAATTCTGACCTCTGGGCAATATATCGGCGGCGATACCGTCAAGCAGTTTGAACAGCAGTTTGCGGGCTATATTGGCTCTGATCATTGTGTTGCGTGCAACTCAGGAACCGACGCGCTGTTTTTGGCCTTGCGATCGCTTGGTATTGGGGCAGGAGATGAAGTAATTACAACCCCGTTTACCTTTGTGTCCACTGCCGAAGTGATTTGTGCGTTGGGTGCAGTTCCGGTGTTTGTCGATATTGAACCGCAGACGTTCAATCTGGATTTAAGCCAAGTTGAAGCCGCCCTTACCAAGCGTACTAAAGCAATCATTCCAGTGCATTTGTTTGGCAACCCCGTCAATATGACGCCGTTGATGACCTTAGCGCAGGCACATCGGCTTTGGGTGATCGAAGACTGTGCTCAGGCAACGGGCGCAAAATGGGATGGTCAACCAGTAGGCAGCATTGGGCATCTTGGCTGCTTTAGCTTCTATCCCACTAAAAATTTAGGAGCTTGTGGAGACGGAGGGGCAATTACAACCAATGACGTTGCCCTTGCCGACAGGTTGCGAATGCTGCGAGATCATGGTCAGCGCCAACGCTATGTTTATGAAGAGATTGGTGTCAATAGTCGTTTAGATGCTTTGCAGGCAGGGATTTTGCAAGTTAAACTGCGCTATCTAGAAACCTGGAACCAGCAACGTCAAACGATCGCTCATCAATATCAGCAATGGTTAAGTCCTTTACCAGGAATCATCTTGCCACAGGAAATTGAAGGTGGCGAAAGTGTGTGGAATCAATACACCGTTCGTGTATTGACGCCAGAGGGGGCAGAAAATCAACGCGATCGAGTTAAACAACAGCTTCAAAAGCACGGAGTTGGCTCAACCATCTACTACCCTATTCCCCTGCATCTTCAACCCATTTATGCCACTCTTGGCTATCAAGCCGGACAATTACCCATTGCCGAACAAGTGGCGCAAGAAGTGCTGTCATTACCAATGTTTCCAGAGTTGACAATCGAGCAACAACAGCAGGTCGTGTATGCGCTGAAGGAAAGTATGGTGAAAACATGAGCGATGAGCGTTGAACTAAGACAATCACTTGGTTGGACTTGCGGCATCACTTGCAGCAGCAGAGATCTGTTAGAAGGGTCAGAGAATAATGCGATCGCTCTGTGGCTGAGTTGGGAACCTTACTTACTATTGAATTAACCATTGAATTACCTGAAAGTCGAGTTATGGCGCTGGTTCAACCCAAACCGTGGGAGAACTCCCAATCATGACCACAACCACACCCCCTTCAGACAACCCCAGGCTCGATCGCGTCGAACAAATTCTGGCGTCCCTTGCCGAGCGACAAGACCGTACCCAACACCAGCTTGACCAGCTAGAAGGCACGGTTGAGCAGCTTGGCGAGAAGATCGATCGCATCACGTCTGAATTGGGCGAGAAGATCGATCGCATCACGTCTGAATTGGGCGAGAAGATCGATCGCATCACGTCTGAATTGGGCGAGAAGATCGATCAACTAGCGGATGAGCTTGACCAGGAAGCTGAGCATGTAGGAGCTACCTTTCACCAAATTGAGCAACGCCAAAACCAAACCGATCGGCAAATTGCCCAACTTGTTGAACGCATGGATGCTTCCATTGCCCAAGCCGAGCGCGATCGTGTGCAGTTTCAAGGTGTGATAGAGCGCTTGCTGCTGGTGCTGACGCAGCAAATGAATGGCAGCAATGGAGGGTAGGAGGCATAACCAAAATTGTCCCTCCTCGGCCTGTGCTCAACGCCTTGAGCAGCATTGCGTAGCTAAAGCTCAGCAGGGCGTTAAACCGATCTTTGAGTGGGCGACGATTCCGTCCAGAAAACTGAAAAGCTGGATCTGTGTTGTCTGAGAGCAGGTGAGGTAATGCTCCAAAGTACAAAGCTCTCAGATTACCTTCCAGTCCCAATAGGGAGGCGATCGATTCAGCTTGAGGAGCTTGTTTAAGAACACGCTGCATCTTCAGGAAACAGTTGCATTGGGTGAGCCTTCTCTCCGTGTACCAGGCGCACTTCTTCAGGCAAACATACTGGAGCAAGAGAACAACGGATACAGAGCCGTTCGTTTGTAGTGACAGGAGGACGTTCGGTAGATTGCCGTAATTGTCGTGCCCGTTTTTATCGGAATGCTTGTCGAACAGTTAATTCCAGTCCTGGTAACAGCACATCGGTCAAAACCGTTTCACCTGTGTAGGTGCGCGGCGGCGCATCGGGATAAAATACAGTAATGCTCTTAGCTCTCGGATCAACCACCCAAACCCTTGATACTCCAGCACTCAGATAATCAGTGGCTTTTTCAGTCATTTCTCCAAAGGTTTGATCCGGCAAAATAATCTCGATCGCCAGCTCTGGTGGCACAGGGCAGGGGGCATCTTCTGCCCAGCTATCTGGAAGCCGATCGTAAGAAACATAGGTTAAATCGGGCACCGGCACCCAATCTACCTCGTTGCGCTTGAGGGTGATGCCCCACTCTGGGTAAACCTGCCCACACTGCTGCTGCTCACACCAATCATCCAACAGCCTCAGCAAAATTTTCTGACTGCCCGCATGAAAAAACTTAGGAGACACTTTCGCTATTGCTTGTCCATCGACTAATTCATAAGCCACATCCCCTGCCGGGATGGTCAGGTATTCTTGCAAGGTTAGAGCTTTGCTGGAGGATTGAACCATAGGAGGTGCTGCCCTCGTCAGGGAATGCTTCTAGTGTACCGTTCAGCGTTGAGGGTAATCAAAGGAGGAGGGAAAAACGCCTGGAGGCGATCGGAGGTTTGGAGCTACAGCAGCACGCCTATTGCCTTACAAAAAATCTTCAGTTTTCTAAGGTTCAAGCTTTGTTGATCTACCTTACTCAAGGTGGCATAGTTTGGTGCGGCATTCTAGTATTGCAATCGGGTCTTGCAAGTGGGTTTCGCACAGCCACTAAATTGGTAAAACCCTGCACAAGGTAGAATCACCTTATGGCATCGGGTGGTTTACCGAATGCTGTTCAACTGCGTTACATTTGCCTAATCTTGCTGGGCGATCGTTCCTATGATCGTTCCTATGATCAGTGCTTTTTCCAAGTACTGTAGGGGCGATCGGGTTTCATTGGCCGTCACCCCTACTGTCAGTTAATAGCTAATTTGCAGAGTCACACTTGCCTGCACTTCTTGTTCACCCCCGATCACCGGAGTAGGAACCGATTCAGCTGCTTGCACGGCTCGATCGGTCCGGAATAGAATCGGCGGAGAATAGGCGGCTCCATTGACTTGAATTCCAACAATTTCACCTCGTGTTAGACCCAACGCTGCGAAGGTAGCGTCTGCTTGGGCTTGGGCATCTTCCGTGGCTTCACGAATAGCTTGTTGGCGAGCTTGAGCCAAGGCAGCATCGTCAGCAACAAAGGAGATTCCATCAATGCGGGTGGCTCCAGCTTGAACCATGTCGTCGAGCAGTGCACCTGCTTGGGACGTAGGGACACGAAAACTGACCGTATTAACGCCAGCATAGCCCGTAATCCGAGCGGTGTTATTGCTGTAATCATAAACAGGATTCAAGGACAATCCTGCGGTTTGCAGCCGAGTGACGCCCTCTCGCGATCGCAACTGTTCCACAATCGCATTCGATCGACGTGCAACTTCTTGCTGTACTGCTTCTGCTGTCTCACCTTGCACTTCTACCCCTAGTGTCACCTGAGACAATGTAGTAGCAACTGTTTCTGTTCCTTGACCTGTTACTGTCAACGTCCGAATCAGTGCTTCTTGTGCAAACGCTGGAGACACCATAGCGAGACTCAAACAACTAATCATTACAGGAATAGCACGACGAATTGGTTCGATCGCAAAGGTCGATCGTTCCATCAAGGTCAATCCTTTCACAGAAATCTCCTCACAGAAATACAAATAAAAGAAACAAAAGGATATTTGGCACTGACATAAGTCATACTTGAAGCGGTAATAGGTGCTAGGTAATCATCTGAAAAACTTACCTATTACCCATGACAAAACCCTAGTATCACTTGTCGAGGCGCGTCTTGATATCCCATGACGGACAGTTGTAGCGAAAAGTTCTAACAGAACGTTTTAACCAACCGTCTGTCTTTCTAATCTGTCATTGCTGTGAGGTGAATGGAAACTAAGTTGCAAATTTTGCAACTAAACTTTATTGGATTGGCGCAGTCATTGTGATTGGTTGTATGAAACTATTGCATGGTTGACTCTGAAATTAGCGCTGCTCGTTCTTCAGGAGCTTGGGCAACCAAGTGGTTCTTGCCATGTAGGAAGAAGTAGAGGGTGGCAATCGCCAAAAAGACAGCAACTCCCCAGACACCAGGGCGATAGTCCGGAACAGCGAAACATGCGATTAAAGCCAACATGGCTAAAAAGGTGCCGATCGCCGCTCCCCAAATTCCTAACGGACTTTGGTAGGGTCTCGGTAGGTTCGGGTGGCTAAGCTTGAGCTTGATGTAACTGAGCATCACAAGCAGGTAGGAGATCACCGCTCCGAACACAGACATGTTCACGAGTACTGGCCCCACACCACTGTCTCCTGAGACGCTAATGAGTACGGCACAAATCAATGCCACGACGGCTCCTAAGCAGAGTGCTCTGTAAGGAGTATAGGTTTTACCCGTGACCGACAACCAGCGTGGTAAGTAACCTGCCCGCGACAGGGAAAACAAAATGCGACCATAGGCATAAACAATGGTGTGGAAGCTGGCAAACAAGCCACAAATTAAAGCAAAGGTCGTGATCAGCGTGGCTGTCGATCCAGGGCCAAAATATGCCTCCAATCCCAAAATCATGGGTGCGGCGGCTTCTCCGACGGCAACGGCTCCACCTCCGACGCCTGTATTCAAAATCAACGTGAAAATAGAGAGCACAATCAAGGTATAGATTCCCGTAATTAACCCGGCCGGCATACTTCTGTTGATATCTTGCGTCTCCTCAGCCGCTAGAGGAAGTTGCTCGATCGCTAAATAGAACCAGATACCATAAGGAATAGCTGCGAATACCCCTCCCCAGCCTTTCGGCAACCAAACTGATTGTCCTGGATTGGGAGGAATATTAAGCAAAAGGTCTGGGTTAAACAAGCCCGATAATAAGATACTGACTGAGAAAATCGCTAGCACTAGAATTGCGATCAGCGTAATGAACAACGCTACATAAAAGGTTAAGTCGGTTCCCCAGATATTAATCAGAACAAAAATGGCATAGACGATTAACCAAACTAGATAATTGGGAATGGCTGGAGCCAGTGGACTGATGTAGCTACTCACTGTAACCGCAACAGCGGCAGTAGCAATGAGGTATTCGATCGCAACGCAAATGCCACAAAAAAAGCCCAAGAATGGGCCGAAAGCGTGACGAGTAAAGGAATAAAAGCCACCTGCATGGGGAAGGGCTACAGATAGTTCTGCGATGCTGTAGACCATGCAGATGTACATGACGGCCATTAAAGCCGTCGCGATCGCCAATCCCCAAAAACCACCCACCGCTAGACCATAGTTCCAACCATAAAAGTCCCCTGAAATCACGGCTCCGACACCTAGTGCCCAAAGTAACCATGCATTAGCACTACCTCGCAGTTGCCGTTGCCTCAAATAGCTGTCGGGAACTTTTTCATAGGAGATGAATCCGCGAGACTTTTGCATAAGCTAGACAGTACTCCTTACTCGATCAGGAAGAGAATTCAGAACTTGAGATTTGCAGCAAAAGATACACAACAGTCTTGTAGAGGGTTTTCCGAGGTATACACGCTCGTTTACCCAACCTGTTGCAAACATCAGACAATAAAAGTAATTGAGTTGTCGCTATAAATTTGCCTCCGCATTACTGCGAAGGCTAGAAGCAATCTAATATACAGCGTAAATTTCTTACGCCCGGAAAGCTTCGGTACCTGAACTGACCGGTTGAAAACCCTCGACAAATCCTCCAAACTGGTAGGTAGCCAAACACAGCGGTGTGTCTCTAAAAGGAAGGAGGAAACTAGCATGGACGCAGACCAACAGCCTACTCTCTCGATTGCGTCCTCTAGTGGCGAGAATCATAACCCTGAGATGGGCGGAGGGCTACCTGTCATTCAGTACTGGGCTGAGCATACACTATCCCCCGAAGGGCCAAAGCTCTGGCAAACCTTAACTCATAAAAGCGCCTGTCTCTCTTGTGCGTGGGGAACGGGTGGGCAAAAAGGCGGCTTTACTAATGAAGCAGGCGAAACATTGCAACGCTGCATGAAAAGTGTGGAATCTATTTCGGCTGAAATTCAGCCAGCCGTGCCTGCTCAGGTGTTTGCCCAGAAACGAATTACCGAACTGCAAAGCTTAACCTCGCTCGAAGCCGATCGTCTAGGTCGCCTCAGCTATCCCATGATTCTGCGAGCAGGCAGTTCCTATTACAAACGCATTTCCTGGCATGAAATTTATGCCATTGCCGAAGCGGCATTTCGGAAACCGCCTGAGCGCATTGCCTCCTACAGTTCTGGACGTTCTTCTAATGAAGCAGCATTTTTGCTGCAACTGATGCTGCGGACGATCGGTTCCAATAATTTAGCTGACTGTTCGGATCTGTGTCATGCGCCTTCAACGGTGGGGCTAAAGCAAATGTTTGGCTCTGGTACGTCAATGGTCAGCCTGGAAAGCTTGAAGCAAGCTGATTGTGTGGTGTTGGTGGGGTCGAATGCGCCCGCGAATCATCCTCGCTTAATGAATGAGTTGATCAAACTGCGCGATCGGGGCGGCAAGGTGATTGTGATTAACCCAGTACTGGAAGTGGGACTGGTCAAGTTTGGGTCGCCTGCTTTTCCAGTGAAGTCGCTGTTGACTGGTTCTGAAATTGCCTCGATGTACGTACAACCAATTCCCGGTAGTGACACCGCCCTGTTTGTTGGTATTCAAAAAGCGCTACTAGAGCAGAATTTGGTGCAGTGGGATTATTTGAAAGCCCACACAGAAGGCTGGGAAGCTGTTGTTGAACAGGCTCGATCGACCCCTTGGGAGGCGATTGTCAATACTTGCGGTGTTTCTCAGGCTGAAATTGCCACCGTTGCCCAACTGATTGGTCACTCCAATGGCGTGGTGTTTGCCTGGGCGATGGGTATCACGCAGCACGATAACGGTGTCGATAATGTCTACAGCATTGCCAATACAGCCCTCCTGACTGGAAATGCCGGCAAAATTGGAGCGGGGACGATGCCGATTCGCGGTCATTCCAATGTGCAGGGCTATGGCTCGATGGGGGTAACGGTGCGACTGAAGCAAGAGATCCAGACGGCGATGGAAAAGCTGCTGGGGCGATCACTCAGTCGCGTTCCGGGTTATGACACTCGCGCTTTGATTGAAGCAGCGGATGCGGGTAAGGTAGATACGCTGATTTGCATTGGCGGTAATTTGTATGGAGCGAATCCCAACTTGGTCGAAGCCAAACGTGCCCTCGGTAAGATTGAAACCATTATTTATCTAGCCACGAAGCCCAACCTGGGGCATTTTCACGGCTTGGCTAAACAGAATACGCTGATCATTCCTGTATTCAATCGCTTTGAAAATCCTCACAAAACCACGGTAGAATCGGGTAACAATTTTGTCCGCCTCAATGATGAGGGCAAAACTCATTTGAAAGATGCTGATTTGATCGCTGAAGTAGATTTCCTCACAGAAATTGCCGATCGCGTCTTGGGTAATGATCCAGTTGAATGGCGGAATTTGCAGAACACTCAATATGTTCGGCAACTAATTGCCGATATTATTCCTGGATATGAGAAAATTGCGACGATCGATCAGACACAAGAAGAATTCACAATTGGTGGTCGTATTTTCACTAAACCGAGATTTGCAACGGAATCTGGCAAAGCCATCATGTTCACTACACCGTTACCTGACTTGTCTCTTCCTCAATTTCAGGACTTTGGCTTACCTGAATCTACGTTCGGTTTAATTCTGACCCTAATTACTGGACGCAGCTATTCACAGCACAACACTGTGGTTTATAAAGCGCACGATCGCTATCGCGGTATGCCACATCGAAACTGTATTTTAATGAATCAATTTGATGCAGAGCGAGCAGGACTGCAAGAACATCAGCCTGTGACGGTGCAAGGCGATGCGGGCAAATTGCAAAATGTAGAGATTATTTATGGATCGGTGCGTCGAGGTTCAGCCTTGATGTTTTACCCCGAAGTGAATGTAATCTTTAAAGCCAGAATCGACAAGCGCTGTGGTACACCCGCTTTTAAGCGCGTTCCGGTTGCCGTCTATGCTGAAACAGATGGAGGTAATTCTGTGTCGATCTAAGCTATAAGTCAAGCTAGCTAACTCTTAGTCTGTACGAGTTAACTGCATCAGTCATGCTGTGCTAGCTCATCCTACCTATAAGAACGTACCAGTAAAAACGTACCAGCAAATGTTCAGCGCAATGGCCCAGCCAAAATCACATTGGAGATGGCATCGGTAACATCGCTGGGTGGTTCAGAAGCCAACTGGTCGTACCATTGTTGTGTCACTTCTGGATCTTTGCCGTGAATTTGTTCGGCTCGCTTTCGGGCTTTCCGTACAACGGCATTGGCTCGTTCAATCCGTTCCGTTTCATAGCGCTTCAGCGCATACTCTACGCCCAGATTTGTGGTCATCAAATAGCGCCGCAGCACCAAGGCATCTTCCATAGCTTGGCAACCACCTTGCCCCATATCTGGACAAGTGGCATGGGCCGAATCGCCCAGCAGCGCCACTCGACCGCGCACATACCGATCGATGGGCCCCACATCATGAATCACCGGACGCGCCACTTCGTAGGGATTGAGGCGATCGATCAGGACTTGCACAGGCATGGCCCAGCCGCGAAAATGCTCGCGCAGTTCTGCCTGATAGGTCTCTGGATGATCGGGTGTCTCCTTGGGCAGCGGCACATCTAAAAAGAAATAAAACCGATCGCCCCCTACGGGCATGAGAGAAGCGCGTTTGCCATCTCCAACATAAATCACCCAACAGTCCTTAGGAGCCAGCGTTTCATCGGCGGCCACAAGTCCGTTCCAGTTGATGTATCCGGCGTAGGTTGGCGTCACTTCTTGTTCCGATACATAGGTGCGCAGAATCGATCGAATTCCATCTGCGGCAATCACTAAATCGCCTGTTGCTTGATGACCATTCTCAAAAAACGCCGTGACGCTATCTGCGGTTTCCTCAACTCCCACACATTGATGATCGAGTTTGACCTCACCGCCAAATGCCTCTAGCAGCATCGTCTGTAAATCTCGCCGCGCTACTGGATAAGGACGTTGCCCCACTTTATAAATTAACGGCATCAAGTCAATTTCATTGAGCCGCTCTCCAGTTTTTGTGCGATATTCCATGCGGTTCATCTGTCCGCCAATTTGGGCAATTTGTGGCCCTAATCCTAGATAATTCAGAACTTTCACGCCATTTGACCACAGCGAGATGCCCGCTCCCACTGGGCGCATTTCCTTGATGCGATCGTAAATTTCAACTTCATATCCGGCTTGTTTCAACGCAATGCCCGCTGTCAATCCGCCAATTCCGGCTCCAATGACTACAATCTTGAGCTTGTCCATGCTGCTTGTCTCCCGATCGCGCGGCTAGAAAATTCACAGAAATGCAGAATCAAATCTCAAAATTAATTTAAAGCTTGTTTGCCTCACTCTGCCACCGCGCCATGATCCCGTTTCCCTAAAGTGGCTCCCTAATGCCCTAGTCGGATTGTTCTTGGGGTACCACAGGTTTAGCAAATTGATGAAATGCTACCAAACTAATGCTGCATCCAATGCCACCCAACAGCGTAAATAGTCCACTTAATGACAAACCTTGAGCCAGTGGCTGTACTCCTGCCCCACCCAACGTCATGCCGCCATCAAACCCAGCTAAGAAAAAGCTGTAGACGCGCCCCCGTACCTTTGTGGGTGCCGAAAGAGAGACGATCGCCGACAACACTGGAAACAACGCACCAAATCCTAGCCCATACAATATCGACCACCATACAAGCTGTTGTGGCAATCGCGATAAACCAATCAACGCACTACCCGAACACAAAATCGCCATACTAATGATCCACCGTTGGGATACGACCCCTCCCCAGCGCCCTAGCCCAAACCGAACTAGCACTGCAATCAGAGCATTGAGGCTATAGAAAATAGCGGCATTGTCGATAAATAAGGGTAGAAACGTCACCACACTACCGTGAAGGAATGAACCAATAAAAAAGATAAACGTAGCGTCACGAATGGGAAATGTCAAGATATATTTCCAGAGAAATTGAATGGATTGACGGAGCGAATTTTGAGACGAATGAGATGATGCTTTTTGAGAGCAACGGAACAACCAAGGTAACGGTAGGCTAATTATTAATCCTAGAATTGTCAGACCCATCAATGTAAACAACAGCGCCGTGAACCCATTGGTGGCGTAGACATAAGCCCCCAGTAGTGGCCCCAAGGAAAACCCGATCGTGTTCGACATCGCCAAATACCCCATCATGGCTGTGCGCCGATCGACGGGTACGAGATCCGCTAGCATCGTTTGCGAGGCCGTCGCCAGCGCCGCTTGACTGATGCCATGCAGCACTCGTACTCCCATGAGCCACTGTGGGCTAGGCGACCAACCATACAGTGGCAAAATGCCTAACATCATCACTAATCCTAGCCACAGAATGGGTTTGCGTCCCCAGCGATCGATCAGGACTCCAATCCACGGACGAAACAACAATAGCCCGGCCGCCATTGCACCTACCACTAACCCAACTGGGGCGGTTTGTCCCCAGCGATGGGTGAGGTATAGAGGCAAAACGGGAAAAAATGCCGTCACTTGGGTAAAAAACAGCAACATCCCCACACAAATGCACACCAGCCACAGACGATATTGCCAGTGCGGAGATGCCAGCTTCAGAGATTCCAAATCTGAAGCAGATACCCGATCGCTTGAAGAAGCCATGGATTAGCCCTACGGTATTAATCAGGAAAGATACTTGCGCAAAAACGGTAAGATGCCATCTGCTAAGCGATCGGGATATTCTTCGTGTAATCCCAGCGAACCGGGCATTCGGTAGACCTGAACCCCGGTAAAATGGGCTAGAAACTCCATCTCAGCGAGGGACTTAGGTGGAGTTTGTTCACCAATCACTAACATCACAGGCAGGGGCGGCAGCGGCTGAAACTGCTCCACAAACTCGCGGCGTTGACGAACGGGATCAAGCGCTCCGGTGACAAAAGCGGCTGAGGCGTGTCTGGCTCCCCATTTTTGAGTTGTGCGCCACTTTTGAGCTATTAAGCTACGGGTAACGTGTTTGGGTTCAGCAAAAACATGACGACGCATCATAAAGCGCAGGAACGGCGGCAGAGTATTCAACAGATAGAGAAATTGTCCCAGTAACGGCAGCTTAATCAGCCAGCGCAGCAGCGTGTAGAACCAGCGGTTTTCCCCCATTGCCGTGGGCAAGGGACCGCGCCAAGTCGGAGCTACCAATACCACCCAAGACCAAGGAGCCGTCGATCGCTGCGCCAATTCCATCACATATCCAGCCGCATGACCCGCCGCAATCACCACCACGGGTTCTGCAAACACCGATCGCACAAAGTCCTTGAGAAACGATCGATAAACCGCTGGTTGATAATTTAAGGCTGGACGAGACGATTGCCCAAATCCTGGCCAGTCCACCAAAATCGCTTGATAGTGTGAGCAAAGATGCTCAGCCAGCCCGCGCATTTCTTCACGAGTGGATACACTGCTAAAAGCAGGCAGCAGCAAAATGGGTGGACCCTCTCCCAGCACTTCATAGATGGCCGTGATGGGTTTTTTCTGCCAACTCCAGTGAAACTCATGAATCGTACCGCTGATCGAGGTCATGATTGGCAATAAGGCTCCTGACGTTCGCTCTCGATAATAGATAATAACGGGTGTCAATGCTAGGGCGGTTGATTGAAACAGATGCCATCTTTTTTGCCGAACTTCGTGCGACTGGCGATCGTCAATATTCTTTCTAACTTGATGGTTCCCCTCGCTGGTTTGATTGATACCGCCTTTCTGGGACATCTAGACGAGATTCACCATTTGGCCGGCGTGGCGCTGGCAACGGTCATTTTTAATTATGTCTACTGGACGTTTGGGTTTTTGCGTATCAGCACCACAGGCATGACGGCTCAAGCGGTAGGACGGGATGATTCTAATGCGGTTTGGCTCGTCGCGCTGCGGCATATTCTGCTGGGCTTGGGCTTGGGTTGTTTGATTATGCTGCTGCAAGTGCCGTTGCGATCGATCGGGTTTACGCTGTTGAGTGCCACACCAGAGGTGAAAGCGTCCGGACAGTCCTATTACAATGCCCTGATTTGGGGTGCACCTGCCACCTTAATTGGCTTTGTTTTGCTTGGGTGGTTTTTGGGACGGGCCCAGGGGCACAAGGTTTTGCTGCTCTCGTTTATCAGCAGCAGCAGCAATGTGCTTTTAGATTACGTATTTATTGTGCGCTGGGGTTGGGGCAGTGCGGGGGCAGGCTGGGCCACAGCTATTAGTCAATACTTATTGCTGGTTGTCGGGTTGGGGCTGATGGTGCAAGAACCATGCCGTCCACCGCTAAAAACGATCGCTTCCCAATTGTATGATCCGCTGGCGTTGAAAGCGGCATTTACCCTAAACCGCGAAATCATGGTGCGGACGCTAGCCCTTGTGACAACTTTTTCGGTGTTTACCAATCTCAGTTCGCTGTTGGGAACGACGGTGCTCACGGCTAATACGGTAATGCTGCAAGTCGTTACCTTGGCGGCATACTTCATTGATGGCATTGCCTTTGCCACCGAAAGTTTTGCCGGCTTGTTTTATGGGCAACGGGCAACGCACTCCTTGCTGTACCTGATGCAAGTGGCGGGCGGAGCTAGTTTGGCGCTAGGACTGTCGGTTGCCGGCGGGTTCATTGTGTTTCCCGATCGCCTATTTGGCTTGCTCACCGATCATCAGTCTGTCCTCGATCGATTACATGACTACGTTCTTTGGCTGCTGCCTGTGTTGGGGTTTGGGGCGTTGGCGTACATGCTAGACGGGTACTTTGTTGGGCTAACGCAAGGACGAGTGCTGCGCGTAGCCAGTCTATATTCGTCGTTGTTGGGGTTTGCGCCCGTGGCGATCGTTGCTTGGCAGCTACACAGTGACCATCTGCTGTGGCTCGCCCTAGCTGTGTTTATGGCAGCTCGGACGCTGACACTAGGGGTTCGGGTACCAGCTACACTGGACTCGGATTCAATCAGCGATCCGAACTAACCCGCAACTGCCTGCACCGTTGACGGAGAAACCTCTGTAAACTGGATAATATCCTGACGCGGATCAGCATACGCTACTCGAATGTGCAGTCGATCGCCCACCTCGATCGGGCGGTTAAAGCGCATGGCCATCTCCAGTCCCAGTTCCTCCAGTAGCACCAACCCCAAGTTTTCGTGCTCACGCAGCCAACGTAACAGCAACGCTTGCCACACATCCTCGGAATGCCGCCGCAGAAACTCTAAGCCCCAATAGCGGTTCGTGTGCCGTTCCACTAGTGTGGCTTCATAGGCAGTGCTGCTGATGGTTTGAATGAGTTCTTGGGTTGTGGCGGTTGAGAAAGGCAGTGGCTCACCGCGCAAATGAGCCTTGATTTGAAAATGCGCCAACAAATCCGTGTAACGCCGAATGGGGGAAGTAACTTGAGTATAAGTATCTAACCCCAAACTGGCATGACGAAACGGCGTGATGCTCACTTCACTGCGGGGCATACAGCGTCGAATGGCACAATCACGCACTGGGCCAGGCGGTAACTGCAACAGTTCCCCTTCTGAGGGCAACTCTGGCTGAGCCTGTCCCCGGAACGGCAGCGCCAAATTGTGAGCTTCGCCATAGCGTCCCGCCACTTCGCCTGCCAAAATCATCATTTCGGCAACGAGATTGCGCGAGAGGGAATCTTCCAGCACTTGAATCGTGATTTCATCATCACACACTTTAATCGATGACTCTGGCATGTGAATGCTGATCGCCCCTTGCGACTGTCGCCAAGCTTGCCGTCGTTTTGCCCAGGTGGCGATCGCTTCCAGTTCAGGTTCTGCTTGAATCCCCAACTCTAGCATTTCGTCTACATCTTCATAGGTGAGGCGATAGGTAGGCTTTACCAAACTGGCATGGATTTCATAGTCTTCCACCTCCCCAGTTTCGTGCAGCACTACGCCAAAACTGAGCGCCGTACACACCTGCCCCTGATTGAGGCTCATTGGCCCAGTTGCCAATTCAGTGGGAAACATGGGGATCATTCCCGTAGGGAGATACACAGTCGTGCAACGGCGACGGGCTTCCAAATCTAACTCATCACCAGGTGTGACCCAGCGGGCCGGATCGGCAATGTGAATCCATAACCGCTGTTTGCCGTCAGCTAAAAACTCAACGCTTAGGCCATCATCAATTTCACGTGTGCTTTCGTCGTCGATCGTATATAGCTTAAGATGCGTCAGATCGAGCCGGTTCGTATCCGGATCAGGCGGCGGACAATTGAGGTGGCGTTGAGCCATTTCAAGCACCTTGCTAGGGAACTGAGTAGGAAGCTGACTGCGCCGCAAAAACAAGTTTTCGTGGGGACTCCACAATTGCAGATCCACTAGAAGTTGAAAAGCGGCTTGTGAGGTTTCTGGGCGACCTAGAGCAGACAATGTCTCGAGGGCGGGCGCTCGATGATTCGCCTCTTCTGCAAAGACAGCATAACGCTCTAGGGACTCAAGACGAGGACGATCGCTACTTTGCCATTCTACTGTTTCTCCTGACAAGGCGGCTTGCAGACGCTCTAAGAACCCTTGCCATTCCAGAAGTCGCTGCGCTTCCATGCTGGATTGATGCTTCAATTCCGTCACTTGGGCAGCCGAGCGAGGTTCATAGCGATCGCCTTTCTGCTTGAAGTAAAACTTATCTTCGGACAGCAAATAGTAAGCAGCGTAACAGAGTAATGGCGATTGTTCCGAAAACAGCAACATTGCCATTGCTGCTGGATCAACTGGCTCCCCATCTTCGACTAACAGTTCCCACGCAACTTCTAAACTGGAGGGATCAAGATAGGGTTGAATTGACTGCCAAAACCCAGCAATGTCCGTTGGTTTATACGACTGTCCAGCTATCACATAGCTAATTTGCCGTGGATGTAGAGTATGCGGCTGTCCGCGCTCATCAATCGCAATCCAGTGCTTCTTTCCTTCGGGGCGATCGACAACCGCTAACCGGCGAGGACGAGTTTTGTCTGAGGTATTATCACCTTGCAGTCGAAATTCAATAAGGGTTCCCTTCTCCATGGGAGTTGTGCAATTGTGAGGAACGGGGTGAACAGAGTGTGACAGGTTTGTGTCAGGACAATTATGTCAGCAAATTTGCTAAAACCGATTGTTAAAGCCAATAATTAAACCCTAGCAATCAGCTTCAGCGGTCAGCTTAGCAGTCAACGTTGGGTCACTTAAACAACCTCGATGGAAAATTTCACCGAGTGTACTCCTGTTGCCTAGGCTGACAGCCGAGCGCTAATCCTAACTACCTATCTTAAAGGTTCCCCATTTCCGATTCACACTGGCACCTTATCCCTCGCGATTGATGAAGGGTAACAAAGCAAGCAAGCGAGCGCGTTTGATGGATTGGGTTAAATCTCGTTGCTGTTTGGCGGTCAATCCGGTGATGCGGCGCGGCAGAATTTTGCCCCGTTCAGTAATG
Organism: Thermocoleostomius sinensis A174; assembly: GCF_026802175.1. Classification (NCBI taxonomy): domain Bacteria; kingdom Bacillati; phylum Cyanobacteriota; class Cyanophyceae; order Oculatellales; family Oculatellaceae; genus Thermocoleostomius; species Thermocoleostomius sinensis. The sequence goes on from NZ_CP113797.1 coordinate 3,650,253, forward strand.
TATTTGCGCAATAGATCGACATCTTTGTAGTCGATAGGCTCACCGGGCTTAATAGGAGAAACGCGACGACGAAAATAAGTCATGGGTTTGGAGTTTAATTCAAGATGAACAATGAAGAATGGTAATGGGTGAAGTGTGGCGATCGGTCAATCAACGATCACGCTATTCAACCTTACTTAATTTCTTTGTGGACTGTGTGCTTATTGCAATGCGGACAAAACTTGCTCAGTTCCAGCCGATTGGTGGTGTTGCGGCGGTTCTTCGTTGTGGTGTAACGCGAAACCCCCGGCGATCGTTTGTCGAGATTCGTGCGGCACTCGGTGCATTCTAACGTAATAATAATGCGGACGCCCTTCTTGCTAGCCATAACTCTATCAGTTCACTTTCGCTCGTGCGTGATAATTAGACACAAATCCCTATTATTTCATAGGATTTCTCAGTTGTGCAAGCAACCTGAAAAATCACGACACTGATGTTTAGGTTTCGCTGTTGTTTTTTCATGTTCTTCTACTATTGTCGATGTTCGCTATGCTGCCTGCCCATCAAGTTGAAGCGCTGATTCTTGATCAGACACCCTGCCTAGATCCACAACAGGATGTAGAATTGCTGGATCTGCTTTCTGCCACTGGGCGCGTCTTGGCTCAATCTATCAGCAGCAAGCTCGATTTTCCCCATTGGGACAACTCCGCTATGGATGGCTACGCGGTTCGCTACACCGATGTTCAAAGTTGCAGCACCGATCGTCCCGTCACGCTAGAAATCATTGAAGAAATTCCAGCAGGCTATTGCCCTCAAAAAACCGTACAACCCGGACAAGCTGCCCGAATTTTGACTGGCTCGATGATGCCTCAAGGAGCCGATACCATCGTCATTCAAGAAGACACTCAGCGCCAAGGCAATCGCGTTACGGTTTTAACAGCACCAACCCCCCAAGCTTTTGTGCGACATCGGGGCGAGTTCTATCGGGCTGGAGCACCGTTGTTAGCTGCCGGAACCCGACTGTTGGCTCCGGATATTGCCGTCTTGGCAGCGGCGCAATGGGTGCAAGTACTGGTGTTTCGTCGGCCCAAAGTGGCAATTCTCTCGACTGGTAGCGAACTGATCTCGCCCGATCGGCCTCTGCAACCTGGTCAGATTGTTGACTCTAACCAATATGCCTTGGCCTCACTGGTAATGAGCGCTGGGGCAGACCCCATTTTGTTGGGGATTGTGCCCGATGATCCCGCTGCAATTCGTCAGGCAATTGTTCAGGCAATCTCCCAAGCAGACATGGTGCTGTCGTCGGGTGGTGTTTCTGTAGGCGATTATGATTACGTCGATCGCATCTTGGCAGACTTAGGAGCCGAAATCCACGTGCGAGCGGTTGCTGTCAAACCTGGTAAACCCCTCACTGTTGCTACTTTTTCCAACCCCCAACCCCCAACCCTCTACTTCGGGCTTCCTGGAAACCCTGTGTCTGCTCTGGTCAGTGTTTGGCGATTTGTTCAGCCCGCGTTGCGCAAATTATCTGGATTGTCTGAAGGCTGGAAGCCCACGTTTGTGAGAGGCATCACCCGCCACGACTTGCGATCAGACGGAAAACGTGAGTCTTATCTGTGGGGACGGGTTGAACCGGGAGAAAATACCTATGAGTTTTCCCTAGCAAGTGGATCGCCTAGTTCTGGCAACTTAATTAATTTGGCTCAAACTAATGCGCTAGCGGTTGTGCCGATCGGGCAAACCCATATTCCAGTCGGAGCACCTGTGCAGTTGTTGCTGATTTAATTGCTCTGTTGGAGGAGAACTGGAGTTCAGACTATGTAGAGATAGCACAGACTGAATAACAGGCTGAGGAGGGATCATGAAACGAAATGATGACCGTTTAAGTAGCAAACAGCGGTCAGAACGCCAGTGAATCAACACATGCCCCGTCTAGCTTCAACTACTGCTGTCGAAACACTCAACAATGGTTTTGTCTATTTTCCTTGCTGAAACTCACGTTACTCTAGCGAATTATCAAAGCTTGTTGCAGAAATGAGAGGAAGCATTGCGAGTGCGATAGCGTTGAAGTAAGGCGGTTCACCTAACTGGGAGGCGTTTTATGGGATTTCAAAAAATCTTGGCGGCGATCGATCATTCTCCCTTAAGCGACTTGGTATTTAATCAAGCGCTAGAATTGGCAAAAGCAAACCAATCCAAGCTCCTACTATTTCATTGCGTCACCGCAGATACGGTTATTCTGTCGCCCTCGTTTGCCGGAGAATTTGGCGTCCCTTCCCGGATCATGAGCCAAGCCTATCAAACGGAAGTGGTACGAATTGATCAGCAAATTCACCACATTCAAGCCCTACTCAAACACTATCGCGAACTGGCCACTCAACAACAGGTCGCTGTAGAAGCTGATTATAAAACCGCTGAACCAGGGCAAGGGCTATGTCAAATGGCTCAGCAGTGGGGAGCCGATTTATTGGTGTTAGGACGACGAGGCCGCAAAGGCTTAACTGAAGCACTGTTAGGAAGTGTCAGCAATTATGTGCTGCATCATGCGCCGTGTGCGGTATTGGTGATTCAAGCCCCCAATGGAGCATCCACTCGTTCTACTAGTTCGCATCCCGAAGCTGTGGCTGGATAGATGGAGAAAGCAGAGTTGGGTTAGAGACCTGTTTAATTTCCCATATCTTCAGCAGAATTAAGTATTCGTAGAACGCTTGCAGGGTACACCAAGCAAAGCCAGCCCGTCCATCGAAGCAACCACCCAAGATGAAATACATGTAGAAAAATCGCACGATCGGTCGTAAAGGTAGCCGCAAAGAGAGATCTTTCAGCGCTCGACGGCGCTCAACTTCGGTGGTTCCAAACAACAACTCCCGCCAGTTCACGCGGCCGGATTCTAGTTGCCGTAGGGTCTCGATCGCCTCATCGGTAGAATAACGATTATGCTTTTCTAACCAGCGGCTCAATCCTTTGCTACAGGTATAGTGCGGGTAGGTTTCGCGCAAAAAGCTGGTGTTGCCCTGACAAACTTCGCGTTCGGTGTGCCCGTAGTCGGTAAACCAAACGTTGCCGTGCCGCAACAGGCGCAATTGGTAGCGAGGATATTGCGTACTGCGGCGAATCCAGGTGCCCATGAACATGACGCGCTCGGCGGCATAATATCCCACATACTCAGTCGATTGAATTGCTTGTGAACACTCTTGAAACAAGGAAGGTGTCATGCGTTCATCCGCTTCCAGGATATAGACCCAATTGTGCTTGGGTGAAACTGCTTCCAACATCCAAGTGCGCTGTTTGCCATGACTTTCAAACTGATGTTGTACGACGCGAATAGGATAGCGCTCGGCCAGTTCGTTGGCAATTTCAATGGTGCGATCGGTACTGAAGGAATCAATCACAACCACATCGTCTGACAGCAAAGCTGATTCAATACAAGCTGCAATATCTAATTCTTCGTTATACGTCAGGATATAAATCGAGAACATAGGCAGAACCAAACCAAGATTAGCAAGTAACTAGCTTGAAGAATCTATTAAAGCTCAGCCCTACGCAAATTTCGCAACCCTAGCCAACCAATGACAATGAAGCCGATTGATAACAGCAGGCTGCTAATTCCTATGCGCAATCCAGCCTTCAGAGCTTGTGATTGAAGTCGTTGTTGGGCCTGTTCTCGACCAATCCCCAGTTGTTGTTGAGCCTGAGCAGTTAGTTGTTCGCGAGTTTGTTGTAAAAACGGTTCAATAGAATTCGGATTTTCTCGAAATTGCCGCACTCGCTGAGCATCTTCTTGGGATAATCGTCCTTGTTGCACAAGCTGATCTAGCTGTTCGTCTGTAGCAGTGACTAATAGATTAATTTGCTGCTGCCGAGATTGAATTTCAGTTTCAATTTGATTACCCAATTGTGTTTCAGTATTGGTGGCGTCTTGGGTAATTTCTTGGGATGAGGCTTGGTAAGCTTGCCGAACGTTATTAAGGTGAAGCGGAAACAAAATCAAAAATAACGCGCCCAAAATACTGGACAGCACCAGCGCCCAGAAGCGCGGCTCTTGCCAAAGATGTTTTCGCTCTGACAACAGCCCAACCGTGCTGTCTATCCAATAGCCAGTCAGAAATAGCACAATGCCGACCAGTGGCACAATGCCTCGATCGACCACTTGCGTCACTACATCAATTTGCCAGTTGCGATCGGTAAACTGATAGGGAATCGAAAGTACCAAGATATCTAGCAAAACAGACAGCGTGATCACAATTCCTACGATTTTTAAGGCACGGGCAGCAAGTGTGGCAATGGGGCGACTACCGGAGGCTTTTTTGGATTGCATGATAAAAACTCTAATCAGTTGCAAGTGCCCCGAATGCAAATTAGCCAATTCACATCGGGACAGTACAAGGGTTTATTAAACACGAAGCGAGGGGAGGTCGATCATGAAGATGCCAGAAAATCGATCACTAAACTCGACTCATTCAATCAGAGATCACCCAATTTTAGGAGAGTTCAACTATAGAATTCCCCGGAAGTTAAAAAAGGCAACAGGCTAACGAATTTCCCAGTCTACTTCTTCTCTATGTCTACATGGTCTACATGGGTCTTAGGGAAAGAATTTCAAATACGATTTGGGGCAGAATGCCTGCTTCTTTCCACTGCTGGTACGAGCCGCGATCGCCCTTCGCTCTATCAAATACCACCATCACAGCCAATACTGTGACGATCGTGTTGCTCCCTTCCACCGGATACCTAATGTCATGAGTGGCAAGCCTTAAAGCGTCATGAAACGCTGACACGAATGCCCGAATTGCGTGCCAATATAATAAGTTGTTTAATATACAGTGCTCTGCAACTGTTGGGGTGTGATTGCTGAATCCTGTATTTTTGCGGATCATGCCTCGACAATCATCCCCGTTCAGGAATAGACTGAAGAATTAATTATTTGTGCATCAGCGGATACAAATTACAAAGAATCTATGCGTAAACTCCTGCCTGCGCCTTCTCAAAATGCTGCTGCGAAACCCTCTCCTCTGCCAGCCCAGCCTGTGTCTACCATCCGAGCTACTGGCGCATTTGCCCTAATCGATAGCCTTCGACGCCATGGGGTTGAACATATTTTTGGTTATCCCGGTGGTGCAATTTTGCCTATTTATGACGAACTGTATCGAGCCGAAGCAGCTGGGTTCGTCAAGCATATCTTAGTACGACACGAGCAAGGAGCAGCGCATGCGGCTGATGGCTATGCTCGGGCAACGGGGCGCGTGGGTGTCTGCTTTGGCACCTCCGGCCCCGGAGCGACCAATTTGGTGACAGGGATTGCTACGGCCCAGATGGACTCAATCCCGATGGTGATCATTACTGGTCAGGTCGGTCGTGCGGCGATCGGCAGTGATGCCTTCCAGGAAACTGACATCTATGGTATTACCTTACCGATTGTGAAGCACTCGTATGTGGTGCGCGATCCGCAGGACATGGCACGAATTGTGGCAGAGGCGTTTCATATTGCCAGTACAGGCCGGCCGGGGCCAGTGTTGATTGATGTGCCTAAGGACGTAGGGCTAGAGACGTTTGATTATGTCCCCGTAGAGCCAGGGTCGGTGAAGCTAACGGGCTATCGTCCCACGGTGAAGGGCAATCCGCGTCAGGTGATTCAAGCGCTGAAGTTGATTCGTCAAGCAAAGCGCCCCTTACTTTATGTGGGAGGAGGAGCGATCGCTTCTGGTGCACATGCGGAAGTGGCAGAGTTGGCAGAGCGATACCAGATTCCGGTCACTACTACGCTGATGGGCATCGGCAGTTTTGATGAGCATCATCCGCTGGCGTTGGGAATGTTGGGAATGCATGGCACAGCCTACGCCAATTTTGCTGTCACTGAATGCGATCTGCTGATTGCGGTGGGTGCCCGATTTGACGATCGCGTCACGGGTAAGCTAGATGAGTTTGCGGCGCGGGCTAAGGTAATTCATATTGACATTGACCCAGCGGAAGTCGGCAAAAACCGCACTCCAGATGTGCCGATTGTGGGCGATGTGCGACAAGTGTTGATCGATTTGCTCAACCGCGATACAGAAGATGGACTCCGTGCAAATCCAGAACAGACCCAGGAATGGCGTCAGCGCATCGATCGCTGGAAACGGGATTATCCACTGATGGTATCAACTTATCCAGATTGTTTGTCGCCGCAAGAAGTGATCGTGGAAGTAGGACGGCAAGCTCCCCATGCCTACTACACTACTGATGTGGGACAACATCAAATGTGGGCGGCGCAGTTCCTGAAAAATGGCCCGCGTCGTTGGATTTCTAGTGCTGGACTGGGAACAATGGGCTATGGAATGCCAGCCGCAATGGGTGCTCAGGTGGCGTTACCCGATGAGCAGGTGATCTGCATCAGCGGCGATGCTAGCTTTCAGATGAACTGTCAAGAGCTTGGAACATTGGCGCAATACGGCATCAATGTCAAGACGGTGATCATCAATAACGGTTGGCAAGGCATGGTGCGGCAGTGGCAGCAGGCGTTTTACGAAGAGCGCTATTCGTCTTCAAATATGCAGCCGGGAATGCCAGATTTTGTGAAGCTCGCAGAGGCGTTTGGCGTCAAAGGAATGATGGTGGAGGATCGGGCTGAACTGTCCGATGCGATCGCCGAGATGCTGGCCCATGATGGCCCGGTGCTGTTAGATGTGCGGGTTAAGCGAGATGAAAACTGCTATCCGATGGTGGCTCCAGGAAAGAGCAACGCTCAGATGGTAGGCTTGCCAAAGCCCCCAGAAGCTGAAGCCTCAGCGGGCCCAATTGTGTGTGCCAGTTGTGGGGCTGAGAATGAGCCAAACAATAAGTTCTGTCCAGAGTGTGGCACGAAGCTCTAGGGATTAGGTGTTAGAAGTTAGGAGTTGGCAGATCAGCGTAATCCTTCCTCCTTTAGGCTTCAACTCCTGAGCGTATCGAACTCTGCTAAGTTGAGGGGAATGGGACAAGCGTTCCGTTCCTTTTTTATTGGCTAATGTGACATCTTTGTTGGCGCAAAACAGTGTATGGAAGCAACATTGCCTTTAACAGTCGGTGATCCGGCTCCTTGGTTCATTCTGCCATCAATCGCCAATTACTCTGCCCATCTTGATACGCTCATGGGCGGTTATCGAGCGGTGTTATTTTTCTTTGGTAGTGCTAAAAACTTCCAGGTCAAAGCTGTCCTCGACGCATTTTTAGCAATGCAGGAGCAGTTCGTTGAGTTAGACATCCCCTTCTTTGGTGTTGGGGTTGATCTGTCTGATCGCTCGTTAGAACAGCATGTCCGACAACCCAGCCACTTTAAATTTATTTGGGATGTGCAGGGAGAAGTCAGTATTCGCTATGGAGTTTGTCAACTCGATCGGGAGGGTCAAATTGCTTATGAGCCAACGACGTTTGTCCTCGATCGCAATCTGCATATTTTGAACATCATCCCGCTAGAGACGCACCGATCGCACGTATCACAGGTTTCAGAGATCCTTCAGCAATTGCCGTCGGTTACGCCACCACAGGTATTTTCGCAACTCGCGCCTGTGCTGATTGTGCCTAATGTCCTTTCTCCTGACTTCTGTCAACATCTCATTAGTCTTTACGAAGCCGCCGGCGGCACGGAATCTGGTTTCCTGAAACAGGAAGGAGATAAAACAGTGTTAATGGTTGATTCAACGGTGAAACGACGACGAGACTTGCTGCTAACAGATGCTGCGTTAGTGGAACAGGTGAATCGGCAAATTTGGCGACGAATTCAACCCGAAATCGAGAAATCTTTCCAATTTCGCATCACGCAGTTTGAACGCTACGTTGTGGCCTGCTACGAAGATACGCAGCAAGGATTCTTTCAGCCTCACCGCGACAATAGGTCCATAGGAACCGCTCACCGTCGCTTCGCCATGACCATAAATCTCAATGCGGGAGAGTATGAAGGTGGTTGTTTAAGGTTCCCTGAATTTGGTGATGCCCTTTATCGTCCTGAGACCGGTAGCGCGATCGTATTTTCCTGTTCCTTGTTGCACGAAGCCACCCCTGTCACCCAAGGACGACGATTTGCCTTGCTCTCATTCTTCTACAATGACGCGGATGCAAAATTGCGCCAACAAACTCAACCGCACGTGGTCCGGGAAGCCAATGCTGTTGCTGAGATTGTGAAGCATCGCACTTCCAAGCCTCCCCACAGATCACGAGGATTTCAGCCAAAGCCCCCGCGTTAGTGACGCATTGATTGATTGGCAACTAGCGTTCTCGCACTTTGCCATTTGCTGGACTAACTCCCTGAGTATTTGCTGGATGAACATAAACAGGCAGCACTACACTAAAAATAGACCCTTCTCCCAGTTTGCTTTTGACCGAAACAGAACCACCGCTGCGCAGCAAGAGTTGTTGAACGATCGACAACCCCAGTCCGGCTCCGCTGGTATCTTCACCTGTGCCTCGCACGCGATAAAAGCGATCGAAAATTTTGGGGATGTCGGCTTGGGCAATCCCTACCCCTGTATCGCGAAACTCAATTTGGATCGAGTCTCCCTGCTGCTTTGCCCGCACCCAAACCTGCCCTCCACTTTGAGTAAATTTGATACTGTTGTGCAGTAAGTTGATCACAATCTGCCGCAACCATTGATTAACACAAGACACGGGTGGTAATTCTTCCGGAATCATGTAGCCCAACCGCACTCCCTTCTCCTGAGCTAAGGGTTGATAGGTGCTGACTACGCCCGGCACAATGTCAGCTAACCGCAGAGGTTCCATCGGCATTTGCGCGATGGAGTTTTCCAGTTGAACCAACTCTAAAACACCAGTAATCAAAGAGCTTTGACGATCGCATTCTTGACTAATCATGTCCATATACCGCTGCCGCTGTGGCGGCTTAATATGCGGAGAAGATAACAGTGACAGTGCAGTCTTCATGGTGGTCAACGGAGTTCGCAGTTCTTGTCCAACTGTTTGCACAAATTCATCTTTTAGCCGTAGGGCAGTCAGGAGGTCTTCGTTCTGCTGGCGTAATATGGCGGCTTGTTCGGCGTGCTTTCGGTGTGACAAGCTATTGCGCCAAACTTCTTCTTGACGCTGCACTTGCTTAGTGAATAAATGTGCTAATATCAGTGGACTTAAGGTTGTTGCAACGCCTTGAGCGAGTAGATCGTCCCAATTGACTAAGATAGGCTCGATCGCAGCGGATGAATGGGCAAGCTGTCCCACACAAATAGCTTGATTGATACCTTGTAAAACTCGTTGTAGCAACGACGGCTCAAACGAACATACTCCCAACAGGGGATGTTTGTGTTCTAGGTTCTCTTCTAGTAACTGATTTTGCTTACTGGGCAGCGGTAACGATATCTCTGGCGGTGCACTGTCCGAGCGCGGGCGTCCTGTTCGAGGACGATGTCCCAACACCAAACCGCAGAAGTGAGCAGACGCCACCAATAGAAAAAATTCTCGTTTGAGTTGGCTTTCGGCTGCCAGTGAGATGGTGTGAATTGTGGAATTAGACGTAGGTGCAGGCTCTTTTTCGGGGATCAAGGCCAAAGGCTGAGGAGAAACGGCTGAATACAACCAATCGGCACTCAATTCTCTCCGTGAGTGCAACCCAGATTTTTCTGAACAATCGCGGTTACCATTAGTTCCATTTAAAGCGCTGTGTAGCTGATTGGGTTGAGACTCTTGATGAGTCTGTAAGTTGTAAATTGTGTACGGCGCCACCGCCGATCGATGTAACCGTTCCAATTCTGCTTGCCAAATCTCGCCTTTAGGCAACTTCAGCCAAACTGTAGCAGGAATTTGCTGCTCGATTAGAAGATCAATCACCGTGCTAATCAGTGATTTGAATGTAGTTGGGCTAATTTGTAAGGGTTGTGGCTGTGGCTCAGAACTAATAGCGAGTTCATACAGCGATACATCTAGGGGAGAAGATGAGGTCATAGATCCCAAAAAATAAGATGGGGTGGAGCTTAGCGAAAACAGGCAGCCAAAGAAGTGACAATGGCTGTATCATATGGCTTTTAAACTCGCTAAAAACCATTAAAACCACTGCCACTAACCTACTCACAAGAACTGAAAGGGTCATAGGTAATGAACCTTTTCAAGCAACTGGCTCAATGAACCAAACGCGATCAAAGCATAAACAACATCAGACTCAACCAAACTTCAACTAAACTTCAAACAGTCAACGAGGATTGGGTACAGCTTCTGGCTAGGATGCCATCAAACTCCAGCGAAGCGTTCATCTCTGTATACTTTAATCCGTAAAACTGAGTTTTTGATTCGCCTGGTTTCTAATGGAATTCTTTTGTCTTAATTTGCAAGGAAAGTAGCTTCAGATCGGAGCAAAAAGCTTGCTATAAGAGCCATTGAGACGAAAACTAATTTTATTAAAAATTCTTAAATCATGCTAATTCGTTATCAGTAATTTTACGGGGGTGTTGAATCTAGCTCCTCGATCGCCGCTGCAATTTGTTGAGATACAAACGGCAGAACTTTCTCATTGGCACTGTGGGCTGCTCCTTCGGTAAAAACGACTAGAAGATAAGGCCGGCGATCGGGCAATTCAATATAGGCAGCGTCATGGCGAACTTGGCTGGTATGCCCCGCTTTCGACCAAAGTTGAGCCGTAGGTGGCAAGCCACCACCTAAAAAGCCAACCACCTGATTTTCTGGATCAGCGGCTAACGCATGCGGATCGAGATTACGTTTCATCAATGCCATCATTGCTTGCGATCGAAGTGAAGACACCGCCACTCCGCCCACAATGCTATGTAATAACCGAGCAACGGCATTGGTAGTGAGCTTGTTGCGATTGGTCAATCCCTCTCCTAGGAAGGCTCGCTCGCGTCCATAAGCTCCATCACACCAAGTTTTTTGGTTGACGTTGATGCTCTCTAGTTCAGACCAACCCAGCGATTGGAAATAGCGGTTAACAATATTACGTTGCGATTTCCAGGTTTCAAATGGACCTGCCGATAATTCGGGCCCACTGGTGGTTCCGGTTAGGATATCCACAACTAGACTGGTGGCATCGTTGCTAGAATGCACAATCATATCGCGCACGGCTCGATCGAGTTCAGTTGAGGGTTGAATCATGCCTTTGTCTAACCATTCATGAACAGCGACCAAGTAGAACAGTTTGACCACACTGGCAGGATAAATTTGCTCAACGCCTCGGTAGGTGAATCCGCGCACAGAATACTTCCAAAATTCTTCTGGGGTTAAGGCTCCACCTGTGTTAACCGGAACTGGCGTATCGTAAACGATCCAGGTTAGAGCAATTTGAGTTTGTGCCAGTTTGGGAAATTCAGCCCATGTTGCTTCCAAAATTCGATCGCCCAATCGATCGAGTTGTTCATCGCGGCGGAAGAATGGCATGGATCAACCTCAAAAAGATGCTGTTTTTGGAACAAACAAGGGTGGTTTGAATTATAAGAGGAGATAAAAGTAGTGGTTTGAATTGGCAAAGGTAGGATTTGGCAATCGTGGTTTCTATGTCTGAGCTTCAAGCAGCACTCGATACGAATCAAAGGGTAGAGTATCAGTGTCAATCCAACATTAATCTATATGATTCAGCCACGCTTACAGGCTTAGTCACGCAAGCGGTTACAGGGCGACAGTTGACGGTATTACCCCTACCGCCTGAATATGAAGGAAAAGTGCGTGGGACTGGTATTCGCGTTCGGCTGTGTGAAGACGATTATACAGGGTGGTTGCCCGTTGAAGATTTAGATTTAATTGACGTAGCAGAGGCTCCTTACCAGCCAATTGTATTGTCTGAGTCCGAGATCCAGGCGCGGCTACCTCAGGTGATTGCCTACGCGCACATGGCAATGGCTCAGCCTAATCATTATTTGTGGGGGGGAACTGTTGGCCCCAATTATGATTGCTCTGGGTTAATGCAGACAGCCTTTGCCGCGGCAGGCATTTGGCTGCCTAGAGACTCCTATCAACAGGAGGCATTCACCCTGACGATCGCCATGACCGACCTGCAACCCGGTGACTTGATTTTCTTTGGCACACCAGAACGAACGAATCATGTCGGGCTATATCTAGGTGATGACTGCTATATCCACAGTTCTGGACGAGATAAAGGCCGTAATGGCATCGGCATCGATCGACTGACAGAAACCGAGGATGAAATCAGCTGCGCCTACTATCGCTTGCTGAAAGGGGCAGGACGAGTGGTCACTAGCTACCAACCAACCGGCAGCAGTCTTTCTGAAACGGGTCTTACCTGAAACGTGAAAAGATAACCAAAGAATCAGAAAGGGCACCGACGACTGACCGTGTTTCGTCTCGGTGCCCTCACTGGTTCGCTCCTCACACATGCAATACAATAGCAAACTTTACTGGAGTTTGTCACCAGATTGAAGAAAAGATTACATTGGTGTGACAAATTATCTTTTTTCAAACTATAAACAATCTTAATGACAATAGCATCGCATTTGACTATTAGTTTGACTATTACATCTGACTATTACAACTGATGCAATTTCATAGTTCGATTGGTGCTCTTAGGCACAGCCAATCTTCGAGCAGCCAACGCAGTAGTGCTTGAGTCAACAGTACTAAACCTAGCCGTACTTGTGCTAAAGAACGATCGGATTTCGCTGTGGCAAAAATAGAGCAATGAGCATAGAAAGTTTGAAAATCCTGGCTGAGGCACTGAGCCATTCGCCAAATTCGAGCGGCCGACGGGGAAGGAGTGACAAATAGTTCGTCGAGAATATTCACCATTTGCGAGATCAAGCGGCGCTCCGCAGGGTGATGACAGCGGAACTGGCGATCGACATACCAAGGAATGAAATCTGGCTCAGCTATTCGCCAAACCGCAGTTTGAGCCGGATCTGAATCCAGGTGCAGGAGGTTAGTGGATTCTCCTAATCGCAACAATCCGCAACAACGAGCATGAGTATACAAAACTTCAAAACTGCTGGTAGAATGGCGAAGTTCATAATTCTGGGTCAAGGGCTGTTTGCCGTCGCTTAATGCTTCTAGTGCATCTAGTTGATCAGGTTGTTGACTAATACCTGGATGTTTACATAGAAGTAACCACTCACTTAACATCTGGAGCCATGCTGCTAGTTCCTGATCGCTAAATTGGAAATGAATCCATCCCGATGTAGTCGATTGAATGACTGCATTGTGCCAAATGTCATGTAGAAGCGGTACTGGAATGTCTCTACTATCTGCTTGGGTGCTTTGAATCAGGTCATCAACTAGCTGGGTAGCAATACATATGGCTGCTTCTGGCGAAGCGGCTAGTTTCAATGCAATGGCTGAACGGTAGCAAATCTGGTCAGTTTGCTGCATCCGAATCAGGGGAATGTCATTGCCCTCCTCAGCTTGTAAAGAAACGTTCGATTGATCAGCAAATTCTAAGGTTGATCTAGACGAAGTTGGTTTTTTGTAGTCATGAAGGATTTTTTGTAGCCTATTGACTAGTATTGACTTAAAGGCAGGAGATACGATATTAGACAGAGGCATTCTTCCAGAATCTCCCTTGGGCTTTCTCAGCAATCTCGACCACAGATTTAGGGCTTTACCAAGTTGGCGATCGATCGCTTCTCGAAACTTCTTTTAAAGTTGAGACGAAGTAAAAGATTGTAAAGGTAAAGGAGATGTTAGAAAAAATATATAAGTTGACGTGTAAGATGAGTAACTCCGTAGTTCTCTCTGATTCGTTAAGAAAATAGCAAGATAAGCTGGTTCTAGCCAATTGAATTGCTTCGGTCTAGGGAGTTAAATCAACTTTACTCCTGTATATCTGTATTATCCTCAGTTCAGAGCACCCCATCTCTACTGACTTCTTAGTAGCTCCCCTGTATGTTTTCAGTGCCTACACAACCCGAAACTGCTCGACCTTTTCTAACCTGGCAACGGATTTTGGATTGGGCGCAAGACCATTATCGCTGCCGTACCTTCAACAAAGATGAAAAGATCCCAGCCCGCGCTGGGTTACTTTATCTGGTTCAGAAAGGGGCGGTCCGCCTCGTTGGAGAAGCTCAAGTAAGTGCCACTGCAAGTTCGTCTCGCGTCCCTCGAATCAATTCAGAAGAAGCCTTTTTAGGATTTGTAGGGGCTGGACAACCGTTTGAGATTGTGGCGCAATCGCCTTTCACCTTGCAAAGTTTTGCACATGTCGATCAAACGGCTGTGATTTGGCTCTATTGGCACGATCTTGACAATTGGCCTCACTTCCGCCGCGAAGTTCTTGATGCATTTCGCTATCAGCATCAGCGCAAGCTACTGTGGCTGAGTACCTTGGGGCAGCGTCGTACGATCGATCGGCTGCTGGGCTTTTTGACGCTGCTGATTGAGGAATTTGGCGAACCCTGTGAAGAAGGCTATTGCTTACCCTGGGCTTTAACTCATGCGCAAATTGGTAGTGCTATTGGATCGACCCGCGTGACGGTGACTCGGTTAATGGGTAAGCTGCGCCAGAAAGGATTAATTCGTACCTATGGCGATAACTTACTTTGTTTGCCTGCCGAAGCGGTCTCTCGAAATCAAGAGTCGAGTTGATGGCTGCTTGTTGTTAGTCTTGGTTAAGTCTAGTAATCTTGGTAAGTCTAGTCATCTTGCTGCTCTATGACGTGCGCTCATTGACGAAGTTTGATGAGGAGTCACCGGACTGGGACAAAATCAAAACCATATCCAGAGCGAGTGCCAGGTTGGATTACCGTTAGTTGCATGGGTTGGTTGCGATCGCCCGATGACAAAAACCGTACCATGCCTGTTGCACCTTCTACTTCGAAGCTTGGATCAGACAGGGCTTGCCGCAGTCCTTCACGGGTTGGGTTTTGCCGCAGTCCTTCAATTAATACAGCCGCTGCATCATAGGCCATAGCTGTACGCCAGTTGACATCGCCTCCCCAGAGTGACTGTGACGATTGCACAAATGGAGATTGGAGGTTAGACGAGATGATCCACGGGACGGCTACCACCATGCCTTCTGCATCAGCTTGCCCAACTTCCAGCACTCGGGGATTGTAGAGACTGTCGCCTCCGAGTAAGGGCAGTTGACGGTTGTTGGCTCGAATCACCTGGAGGGCTTGATCCAGTGTGGGTGTGTTGGTGGTTAAAACCAGAGCTTGGGCACCTCGTTGGGCTGCCTGTGTCAAGCTACGATCGGCATTAAACGAAGCATCCGACACGTCTACTTCCTCAACCACCTGTCCTCCACCTGTCGTCAATGCCGTCGTAAATTGGTTTTTTAGCGAGGTGCTGTAGTCGCTCCCGGCATTGTAATAGACGACGGCTGCCTGTTCGCCCGTTTCATCGAGTAAATAGCTAGCTAGGGCGGTGGCGGTGAAGCGATCGCTGGGTACGGTGCGAAAGGTGTAGTTGCCTTGTCCAGATAGCTGCACAGAGGTGCTGGTGGGCGAGATCATCACGAGTCCTTGCTGGTTGTAAATTTCTGCCCCGGCTAATGTAGCTTCGCTGCCAAAGTGCCCCACCACACCCAACACTGACTCATTCTGCACCAAAGACTCCGCCACTTGTCGCACGGTCTCCACATTGTTGTCGTCGCTGATAATTAATACCCGTAAAGGCACACCATTAATGCCTCCTTGTTGATTCACCTCCTCTTGAGCTTGGGCCACACCACGCAAAATTTCTAGGGCTGGCTCGATCGATGTAGCTAAAGGAACCGATACCGCGATCGTATACGCTGGTTGTTCGGCAATGCGGGCATTGTTGAGATACACCAACGCCTCTGGATCATTGCGTGTTTCGCGAAGTGACGCCTCGAACGCCCGCACCGCTTCGTTATAGTTCTGATTAGCGATCGCAGTCACTCCTGCTTCCTTGTCGCGGGAAGCCGTTTGAGTGAGCAGCCGTTCGCCCGTACTAAAACGATCCTGAAGGGTAGCCGGAATTCTGGCTTCTGTCCCATTCGACTGTGTAATGTCAGGAAGTGGGTTGATATTTAAACGTCGTCCCAACCACCACAGTCCTCCTCCAATCAGCGCAAGCGTGATGAGCAGAGATAATAGCAGAACCGGGGTTTCGTTTTTCTGAGACATTTTTGAGTGTGTGGAGATGCCAATCGATTGAGACGCCAGATTGAGACGCTTATTTCCCAAATCATCTTTCCCAAATTATCGCCTACAGCAACCGAGAGAGAAGGTTATATATTAAGCGAAATACAATAGCAACCACGATCGCTGCTAACCCAACAAAGGCTCCCACCAAGAGAATCGCAATCACTTTACTGCCCAAAGTGGTAATGATCGCTGGAGGTATGGCTTGATTCAGCGGTGCTACAAAGGTGACGATCGCGAAGGTGGCAACAGCAATGATCACTAGATCAACCCGCTCAATCCAACGGCGATTCTGGGCTAGAATCATGCCCCCTGTAATGCCCGCTAAAATTAGCCAAAAACTTGGCGTTAAACTCGTGCCTAACAGACTCAGCAGAGCCAGCGCCACTAAACCTCCCTCAAATCCGGTGAAGGCGGCTCCTCCCAGGAATTCTACTAAGCTGAAGCGAGACCGGGGTTGGATAGCTGGGGGGTGGGGTGTGGGGAGCGGAGATGGGGAATTAGGGGATGGGGATTGGGGGGTGGAGGGCGAAATTGGCGGGTTGACCGATCGGGGTGGAGTTTGCGGAGGGAAGGGGACTGTAGGCGGAATCGGCGGTGGCGGGGGAATTTTAGCGGGTGGAGCAGTTAGGGCATCTAGTACCTGCTCAGCCGATTGAAAGCGTTGATTGGGGGCGGCTAACAAGAGCCGATCGAGAATAGCGCCTAGGCGATCGCTGACTTGAATATGGGAACGCCATTGAAAGCTATTGCTGAGGGGATCAAACAAATCAGGGGGTTGTTTACCTGTCAGCAGGGTGATGCAAGTAACAGCCAGCGCATATAAATCAGTGGCAGGATAGACCACACTGCCAGCTACCTGTTCTGGGGGAGCGTATCCTTTGGAATAAATACCTGTCGATCGCCGCGCTTTCGGTTCGATAACAGATGTGGTTACTTGCTTAACGGCTCCAAAATCTAGGAGATAATAACGACCATCGCGATGACGCATGATATTGGAGGGTTTAATATCGCGGTGAATTGAGCCGTTTTCATGCACAAATTTCAGAACTTTGAGGATTTCTGTTAGCAACTCCGTTACTTCGGCTTCTGAAAACACCCGCTTTTGCTCCAGCAAGTCCTCCATATTCAGCCCATCAATGAATTCTTGCACTAGATAGAAAAACCGCTCGGTTTCACCAGGTGTGCGGCTGGGAACATCGAGTTCAAAAAAAGCTAGTAGGTTAGGAATTTGAGGATGGCGCGTTCCCAAGCTTTCAAGCACTTCGGCTTCCCGTTCAAACAGCCGTTGAGCTATTTCTAATTGGCTGGGAGTGAGGTTTCCGGCCGGTTGAAACTGTTTGACGACACACTGACGCATCATCGGCGTGTAGCGATCGCGAGCTAAAAATGCAGCCCCAAATCCTCCTCGCCCCAACAATCTCAGCGGCATATACCGCCCCACTAGAATTTGCGGCATCCCACAGGCTGTACAAAATTTTTGCGGCACCGCCTTAAGCTTGGCACTGTCATCTAAATCCGAAAAGCGATTAAGGGGACGGGGACAGGTGGGACGGGTGCAATAAAGTTCCATGAGTATTGCGACTATTTTCCGCCAGGATGGAAGGGAGTAGCCTCCAACGAACGGGATTCTACTGAATTAATGACCGATTTGTCAGCAGGATCGGTGTCAGAATGAAGCGGCGGGGAATAGGTGGAAAATTGCGGTAAAACTTCGCTCATAAAGGCATCAGCCGCCTTAGAACGATAGCGGTTGGGGTTGATGATGACAGAAAGCGTGCGGTTGACCACAACGCCTTCGATCTTCGCGCGATATAGCACCCCCATTTGTAACTCTTTCTCGATCGCAGAAATCGAGACGAAGGCGGCTCCCAAGCCAGCCTGTACCGCATTTTTAATGGCTTCAATCGTATTAAGCTCCATCTCAATCTTCAGTCGCCGGGTTTCAATGCCACAGCGCGTTAGCACTTGGTCAATTACCTTACGAATCGTAGATTGCGAATCGAGCGCAATAAATTGCAACTTGTACAAATCGTCCCGTTCCACTTGCGCGTTGCGCGTAAAGGGATGGAACATTGGCAGAATCAATGCAAGTTCGTCCTCAGCATAGGGAATAACTTCTAAAGAATCTTGTAGCTCCGGAGGAATTTCACCACCAATAATGGCTAAATCAATTTGCCCATTCGCGACACTCCAGGCGGTGCGACGAGTCGAGTGGACATGCAGTTGAACGGCCACTTCTGGATACTTCTGCCGAAACAAGCCCAACATCCTTGGCAGCAAATAGGTTCCGGTGGTTTGGCTAGCTCCCACAATGAGTGTGCCGCCCTGTAGGTTTTGGAGGTCTTCAATGGCTCGACAGGTTTCCTGGCACAGGCTCAAGATCCGATCGCCATAACTAAGCAGTAGATGTCCTGCTTCGGTAAGTTGTGCTCGTCGCCCCCCCCGATCAAACAACGGAACGTCTAGTTGACGCTCCAGGTTCTGCACTTGTAGGCTGACAGCGGGTTGGGACACATAGAGGCTATCGGCAGCACGCTTAAAGCTTCCCTCGGCGGCAATGGCTTTAAGGATGCGTAACTGATCCAGAGTGAAAGGAAGATCAGACATAGCTGCTATATCGAAAGGAGAAAGAGCCTGGGAATCAACATGATAGATAAAACTATCCAAGATGAGCGCATCACTGCCGAAAAATTGACTGAGCAGTACTTCTAAGCCTTAGCCTAGAAGCACTGCCCAAAACGGCATTGTCCATAAAGACGACTGAGTCAATTTTTGAAGCGTTTTAAACGCTGGCGAGATATGGACAGAAAATCATACAACTTGAACTATGGAGAATCATAATTGATCGGTAGATTCTAGGTCGAGAGAAGATCAGAAAACTCGATGCTTTCCTCTTGGATTTTCTAGCGATCGTTGTTAAACTCCCTTCTCTATGCTGGCATATATTGTGGCCAGCATATATTGTGATGCAAAACATAGTGCAGTGCGAAATATCACAAGGCAATACGGGAAAACTAGGGAATCAGAAAGACAGCCTCCCCTCTGCGCTAAATCCTTGTAGCAAAGTAGGCTAACTAGTCAGCTATGCCAGTTGGTCTCCACAGCAGTTGACGGGGGATTGAGGGGAGCCAAGCCGCGAATTCGACTCTTCACGTAAAGATTTCAGTTGAAACATTGACAAGTGTCACTCAATGTCTAATGCGCACCCTTTAAAGATGAATGTTACCTAATTTTTAAGAGATCTTGGAGCAGTATGAAGCGAGAAATCGTCCAAAATTTTCTGAATTTACCAGGAATTGCAGGACTCGCTCTTATGGGGAAACGATCGCGCCCCTATTTTTATGGAGTCGATCGCGCATTGAATTTCCAGCAGAAAGAAGTCCTAACTCAGGGGGTTCAGCAAATTATTGATACGACTCCCGCTAATTTTGAGACATTTGAGTTTCAGTTCAGTAGTCACCAAGTTTACCTCTATAAACTAGATGCCGGAACGAGCCTACTAGTTGTAACAACTAATTGCTTAACCGACATCTATGCGCCGATCGTGCAACAACTAAAGCAAGAGCTACAGCAAGATATGAGCACGACTCTGACCACCTTTCGGTTATTAGCAGGCAATCATACTTTATCCGGAGAAAACTATTGGAAACCGTCAAATGCAAGAACGAGCCATTCGGCAGCAACCTCGGCTGAACAGATAGACGCTGAACCTCGTTCCTCTCAAACAACTACTTCTGAGGCAGTAGGGCCGCAAATCCGCTGGCAAGAGATGATAGGTGCAATGAATGCACTGAGTCTATTCACGGCTCAATATTTGGGGACTGTCGTTGTGGCAAATTATTGGAAAACGACTCAACCTGAGTTGGAATGGCTCCAGGGTGCCATTACCATTGAGCGATCGGCTCAACTCGTTTATCGACCCAATTCGGACTTAACCGGATCTAGCTTGCTGACTCCTGTTCAACAAGAAACCCTACAAACCTGGGTGGCTGCATTTATCGATCGGTGTACTAAAGTAATTCGGGATTTCCCAAAAACGGTTCGTCAAAGGGTATTAGACACTCAACAAAAACAACTGCTGTTTCGGGAATAAAACTCATCTTTGGAGACAAATGCATGGCCAAGTTAATTCGCCTAGAGCCGATCGCCCAAGAAACGTCTGTGGAGACGAACGGCAATCTATTATCGGTACTCATTAGCCAAGACTTAGATGTTCTGAAAGAATGTGGTGGGCGCGGTATGTGCGCCACTTGCCATGTTTACGTGAAAGCCGGAATGGATGCGCTTTCACAGGTTAACCGTCGAGAACAACGGACGCTAGAAGTGATTACATCTTGTAAGCCCAATTCTCGACTGGCTTGTCAAGCCCGCGTATTGGGAGACGGAGTGGTGGTGGAATTGCCGCCTGGTATGTACATTAACTCGATCCAAGACATTGAAGCCCTAATTGGACGACGGGCTGAGCAACATCTTCTTCATCCACTCACAGGACAAGTACTAGTAGAGCAAGGCAAGCTAATTACGCGATCGATGATGAAACAGATTGAAAATACCACCAGTTTTAACCTTCGCTCCTTCTTCTCAAACAGTAGTGATGTTTAGAGAAGAAATAATGAGAACTACTGCTGCTCAAAGGTAGTACAAAAAGCCAGTACGATTTGTGTACTTGATAGCGATTGAGCTTTTATCCATATAGAAATAATCATGAAGCAAGCAACATCCAGAACGTAAATACTCGCTTCCATTTCAATAAAGAATTCTTAAAAACCGTAAAGACAAGATAAGTTTTGGCTGGTTAAAACATTGATGTTAGAACTATCCTGTTGTTTGGGGAATACTGAACGAAAGTTTGCTATCAGTTGAACGCTTATGTTAAGCCAACTTGATCGTTTGAAGTTTGAGGTGGATGGTCGCTATGCCACGGATGCTGAATTGCAATTTCTTGTCGATTATGTTCAATCGTTCCACTTACGATCGCAGACCTATATCAAGCTTCAAGAGTTGGAGGCTATCTTGGTGCAACAGGCTTATGAAAAAATACGATCGGATAATCCAGCCTTGTTCAATTACAAAAACGCAGATATTGGCGCTAAGTGGAAACAAGACACACTTCGAGTTCTACGCTATACGGCTGTTGCTGTGTTGATGAATGACCCCGATACTTTCAAAGAGCGGTTCTTGCTGTGGTTTCAAACCATCATGAAAGCGTTTGGCGCTCAACAAACTTGCGATGTGACCTATCAAGTTTTACAAACACTAGTTAAGCAACATTTTTCTTTACCTCAATCCCAGTTGATTTGCCCAATTCTAGAACTCACTCGTCAAACACTTGGAGCTAAAAGCTAGCTACGCAAGCGATAGTCAAAAGCTTGAGAATATCAACATTTCACTGATTAAAGCTGAGATGGTTATTGGTAGATAAGTTGCACATTACTGCACATTGTTGAATTTTACGCATCAAAGGTGATTGTTTAATTGCAAGTTATTAAGAACGAAGCAAACCCTGAATGGCTATAGTGGTGCATCCAATGTCGTTTGGTTTAAGTGTTGCAAGTTTTTAAGATTTAAGACCTTGTGTTGCAGTTGTTTTAAATCAGTAAATGATGCTTTCAATTAAAGTCGAATTGAACTTTTTTAGATTTGTTGTTTGTTTTCGCGTTGCTTAGAATTTATAAAGCATAGAGATCGCTGCTGTATGGTGACTATACCAGAACATTCAAACCCTGCTAAACGTAAGAATCCTAAGAAGCATAATCACTACGGCTTCCAAGATTTTTTTCAGTTTGATTCAAATCAAGGCACGATTATTGATTGGAATGGTAGTCAAAATGCCTTGATGACTGAGGATTTTATTATTGGGCTCGTGCAAGGATTAGAAGAGGAAGTTGGAGATGCTTCTGCGGCCACCATGTACACCATCGGATGTGAGTGGGGGCAAAAGGATGCTTTTTTCTTTGAAAAATGGTTTGAAAAAGAATTCGATCGTCCGATTCGCCAAACCAATTTGCTGTTTTTGTTAGAAACTTGGTGGTGGCCATTCACCTCTCAAGGGTGGGGACGTTGGGAGGTAGATATGGGCGATCGTAAGCAAGGGTTCATGTTTATTAATATCTTTGACTCGGCAGTGGCACGAACACTGGGGGATGTCGGTAAACCTGTATGTTTTCTCTATGCAGGGCTGTTTGCTGGCTTTTTTACAGAACTGGTGAAAAAACGATTGAGTTGTATTGAAATTCAGTGCTACTCCATGGGTGAGACCTACTGCAAATTTCTATTGGGTGGGCAAGATCGAATTGATGCGGCAGCGTTTTGGTTAAATGAAGGGGCAACCGCCAAAGACATCGAGAAACGCTTGCGGTCTGGAGATGTACTGAGATGACAGAAACAATGCTGCCTCGCATGAACGGATCACCGTTCCATTCTGCTCCCAATTGGATGCGGCAAAACGTCCAACAGTTCTTTTGCAATTTTAACTGGGATGATACTTCTCCTAGGATTCAGGCATGGATTCAAACCACGACAACGGATGAACAACCGCTTAGCCTCACGCTGAAGGTCAAGCAATTTTTTGAGATGGTGAATTGGGACGGAGGTGCGATCGGCGTAGTTGGACAATTTCAAGTCTCCCAACCTGAAACGGTTTCACCTCCATCTTCGCTGTTCACGCTAGATGACTTCTCAGAGTTGTTTTAGTCATTCAGTTAGTTCATATCCAGATCGAGTCAAATCACCTGCATCTTTCGTTCCTCAATTGCGTTTCAACCTATGCACCCACAGATTCAAGAGATCTTTGATGATGCCGAAAATCGCTACCTCAAACCCGAGGAGTTGAAATTGCTTGCACAATATGTTGACTCGCTGCCAGAGCGGATCGACCTTTACCGCACCTTACGCGATCGAGAACTTGAAATTATGCAGTGGGTTGTAGATCAGCTTCAAGCACAGTTTCCTCAAGAGCCGCAGGAAACGATTGAGCGCAGTATCAAAACTGCATTACTTATGTTGCGCTACTGTAGCATGGGCATGTTACTCAATGATGAAACATTAGTTCAGAAGCGGTTTTTGAGTTGGGTAAGCCAAAGCGTTAAGATCTACAATACTGAGAAAATTGATACTTCCCTCTATCAACTACTCAATCAACAGCTTCAAAGGATGCTAGGGGTGCAACAAATGAAATTTCTAAGTCCGATGTTAACTGCTACACAAACTGCACTGCTGTCAGCCGAGCCAAGTAATGAACTTGCAATCGGCTGGTAGAGAAGAGTTTGGGGGTTAGCGATTGGGAATTGGAAATCCATAAATACCACTTTCCTGATTTACCTTTTCCTTTCACCTAACCCCTACTCCCCAACGCCCAACGCCTAACCTCTACTCCCTCACCCCTAACTATGACTTCTGTTGCCGATCTCCTCACTAATGATCGCCTTCCAGGTAACTATTTTGCTGTTGATGCTTATGTGCGCGGCGACCTGGAAATGGGACTGCTGGAAAATCGCCAAGGCGATCGCTTAATTGCTTTGTCGGAAACGTTCATTCAAGCAATTTATTCGGGGCTTGACAAAGAAACAGGTCAGGCTGCCCGATTAGTATTGTTCAACTGTGGTCGATGGTGGGGGAAAAGTTTTTACACCCGCTTCTGCGAACAGTTGTCTGAGTATTACGAGATGGCGATCGCTGAGATGCCGATGCTCGAATTCCTGCAAGCGCTTCAACAATGCTGGATTACCCATGGTTGGGGGAAGGTAGATCTCGATCAAACCTATCAACATCGAGGGTTTCTGGTGATCAACTCCTGGAATTCTCCATTCGCTAAACACGCACCCCAATGGGACTATCCAGCGTGCTACCTGGAAGCAGGTGTCTTAGCTTCATTCTTTAGTCAGTTGACAGGTCGCGATCTTCACTGTGTCCAAACCACCTGTGAATCGTTAGGCGCAGACTGCAATCGCTTTATCCTTGGTTTACCTCAGCGTCTAGAACGAGTCGAGACAATGGTGCCAAATTCAGATCATGATGCTATTCTGCGTCAACTCTGTCATTAACTACCTCAATAATCCCTCAATAAAATCATTGCCTCATAAATTACATCAACGTTTGTAATTCTGTCTGTAATTCTCTCTTTTCGCCCCTGTTGCTGTGTCAAGCCAATTGGGAATTCAATCGAAACGCTCCAACTATCGCCTTCTTGGATTGGTTGGACAAGGGCAGTTTGGGCGAGTATTTTGTGCAGTCCATCGGCAGACCGGGCAAATTGTTGCGCTTAAAGAACTCGATCGTCAGCGGTTTTCAACGCATAAATTTCTCAGAGAACTACGGTTCTTGTTGAGCCTGCAACACCCCAACATTGTCAATTGTCAAGCGCTAGAGCACACGCCTACAGGACGCTATTTGGTGATGGACTATTGTCACGGGGGCACACTCCGAAAGCTGATGGCAGAAGATGTGCGTGTAGGTATGTTGCAGAGCCTGAAGCTAGTAGCCGATATTTTGCAGGGTTTAGATCATGCTCACAGTCATGACATTATTCACTGTGACATTAAGCCGGAAAATATCTTGCTTAACGTTGAACCAAATGGTTGGACTGCTCGCATTTCTGATTTTGGCGTTGCCCGGCTAAGTCAAGAAAGTGTAAGACAAGCATTGGGCAATACTGGCTCGCCTGCTTATATGGCTCCAGAGCGGTTTTACGGGCAGTATTCTCCGACCTCCGACCTGTATGCTGTTGGTGTCCTGCTATTTGAATTACTGGCTGGCTATCGTCCGTTTTCAGGTACTCCGGCGGATTTGATGTCAGCGCACTTGAATCAACCGCTAAAAATTCCTGAGACAATTCCAGCAATTTTGCATCCGCTGATCACAACGGCTTTGCAAAAGCTTTCTGCTCGTCGGTTTCAGACGGCGCAGGAGATGTTAGCTGCGCTACAAACAATTGTGCAAACGTCAACCATTACAGATGCTTCAAGCCGCTTGTTGCAATTAACTTCGCCTCAGCCAGTCTTACCGCTACAGGCTCCGCCCCAAGCATTTACTCATGATGGGGTAACGGCATTGGCGATCGTACCGCCTGTTTATCAGGATGCTACGAAAGACAACTCCACTACCACACTTAGGAATTTCTATATTTGTCACGCCCAGCAGCATCAGATTCATCTTCAGTTGGCTTCAGACATCAACGTGGAAGCCAGTTCAAAGACAAGCTCAGTCAATTCCACCGCGTTGTCATCCTCTTGGTCGTTTGCCTTCAAGGATGAAATTCGAGCACTATTGGCTCGGCCACAAGGTTGTTTTGTAGCCACGCTCCGATCGCTGTATTTGGTGACTGCACCCGTCACAGAGGCTGAGCTAGCGCCACAACTCATTTATCGATCGAAGCAGGAAGAAGAGATAGGGATTGACCTCCAGGGGCAGTGGCTGGCTACCCTGACCCGCTTACCTGCCACGAACCAATCATTGCAGATATGGCAATTAACCCCCACAGCTATGCTCTTGGCATCGTCGCCGCCAATCCCGTTTATTGTGGAACAATCAATTCAGAGAATAGACAATCGGCAAGCGATCGACTCTTACCAACTCCTTGTACTAGATTCTCGCCACATTGCTGTAATCGTAAATTTGACTAACGCTTCTCAACCAGCAAATTCGGGCCCTCCTGGCAGTCTCATCATCGTCATGACGCGACGTGGTACAGTGGTTGGAACCATCCCCTTACCAATCTGGCTTGGATCAGCCTGGTTAACAGCTAATCATGCTCAAATTGTGGCGATCGATCGCCTTCAGGCTGGTTTGATGGTTTTAATAGACCTAAAGCCCTACCGACTGTGGCGACTGAACATTGGTATTCAACCGACAACGATGGCAAGCATAGCCTGGGGATATGTTGTAGCCGATGCGGAGGGAAATCTTATGTTTTTCGATCGTCAGTGGCATCAGGTTGGACATCTTCTGGCTCCCGCACCAGTGACAGCCATCACGTTCCTAGACATCGATCGGCTATTACTTGCAACGTGGAATGGTCAACAAGGCACCTTACAGATACTGAATGTGAAAGAAGCTCCGGTAGAGCTTTTATTTTAAAACTTAGGAAACTTTAGACAGATGCAGAGCAACTATCATAGGCGACGATCGCTTCTAATACCATTTGGAGATCGCTCATAGCTAGTTGAAAATCATCTCGACTCTTAAAATGCTCCAATCGACATTGAAGATCGCCTTGGTCAAACAACATTACCGTTGGTAAATTCTTGAGTTTGTACAGCGTAGCGAGTTTCAAGTTTTCGTCAGCATTGATGTTGACGAGCTTAATGCGCTCTCCCCACTTTGACTTTAGTTCACTTAACATTGGACTAACTAATCGACACACGCCACACCAAGGGGCCCAAAAATTGACCAGAACGGGAACGGATGATCCTAAAACTTCGTGATTAAATGTCGTTTGATCAACTGCCAATGACATGTCGCCTCTAGTTGCTACTAAACAATTAATGTAAACTTTGGGATCATGCTACCAGCCTACGCTCCCCGTTGCACGAATTAATAGCGGATGTGCCCACCAAAATATCAAGACAAACCCTGCGACTCCAAGATAGGCAGGACGCAAAAACTCGCTTA
Organism: Thermocoleostomius sinensis A174; assembly: GCF_026802175.1. NCBI lineage: Bacteria > Bacillati > Cyanobacteriota > Cyanophyceae > Oculatellales > Oculatellaceae > Thermocoleostomius > Thermocoleostomius sinensis. The sequence goes on from NZ_CP113797.1 coordinate 3,676,859, forward strand.
GCTTCAGGGTTTGACGCTTTTGCCAAATCGCTAAAAATGGGATCACAGACGTGCGAGATTTCAAGGATTCAAAGGATTCACCATAGCGCAATCTCAACCGCCGATCGCCATGCCACACTGCAAACAGGTGATGGAGAATGAGTCCCAACGAGGTAACAACCATAAAACTTGTGCCGAGCCAAAGCGTATGAGCAACACACCAAATGATCTGACCAACCATCTGAGGATGACGGGTGATGCGAATAATTCCGGTTTCGTAGAGATGCACCTCTGGCTTCTGAATGGCGGCAACTTCTAGCAAGTTAAAGGTAGCTGGATACAGAAACAAGAAGGAAATTGCGGAGAGAATCCAAACAATTGTTGCAACGCCACCGATGCCCTGCAAATTCCAAAGTTGCACCCCATCGTAACGGTGATTGATAAAATAAACGATTAGCACAACTGCCAACGGCAAGCTGACCAAGGCAAATAAAACTCTATAGAGCCGCGCCCCGATTTGTTTTTCTCCCCAAGGACGCAAAGCAGCCAATCCACTGTGGGCAATAGCAAACCCCATTAACAGCCCAAACATGATGAAGTGGCTACTCATTGACCAATCATTAGTCATAAGTTTTGAGAACGCGATCGCATACAATCAAAGTTGCCATCTTAAACTGTAGCGTGTTGTCTGCCCCTAGACACCGCATCTCTCACCGCTTCAGTCGATTTCACCAAATTATGTAGGTTGCTGAACTGGGGGTTAAGGTAGTAGCATTATAGACTGTGCCAAAATACAAAAATTGCCATGCCTAAGCTCAAGTCTCGTAAAGCTGCTGCTAAACGATTTTCTCGGAGCGGTAGTGGAAAACTTATGCGCCGTAAGGCTTTTAAGAACCACATGTTGCAGCACAAATCGTCTGCGCGAAAACGTCGCATTACTGGTTTGACGCTGGTTCACGAGCGGGATGCAGAAAATGTGGAACTTATGCTCCCCTATCTCTAATTTTTTCTATCCCCTTGCTACATCCATCGCGAAATCAATAAGGAAACTGTTCTATGACCCGTGTTAAACGCGGCAATGTTGCTCGTAAACGCCGCAAAAAAATTCTCAAGCTAGCTAAGGGCTTCCGGGGATCTCACTCTCGGTTGTTCCGCACAGCTAATCAACAGGTAATGAAGGCGTTGAGAAATGCCTACCGCGATCGGCGTAAGCGCAAGCGTGATTTTCGTCGATTGTGGATTGTTCGCATCAATGCGGCCGCTAGACAGCATGGCATTAGCTACAGCAAGCTCATGGGTGGCTTGAAAAAGGCAAATGTCCAAATTAACCGCAAGATGCTCGCACAGATGGCTGTTCTAGATCCAGTAGGCTTCAGCAAAGTAGTTGAGTTGGCCAACCAGCCTTAGTTAAGCGACCAAATTGAATGAACCCATGGCTGTATGCCTCGTTCGATTCATTTTCTGAACGGGTCTTTGCATGAAACTGTGATGCTTAGCTCTTGCAGACTGCTGTTTTGTTGGGCTGTGATGCATGATCACTAACCTCTTGATCACAAAGGGGCGGACATCAGTTCGCCTCTTGTTGTAATCATGGCTAGGTGCAAAGCCAAATGAAAGCTTTTTATTTTTTAACAGCGCGATCGCAACGTTCACCGTGTTTGCGACTTGATGAATCAGCCTGTTAATTCATGTGTTTTATGCTCGATCGCCATCTCCTGCGCAAGCAACCGAATGTCTTAGTCAACCTGTCGCTGACACTGGCGGTGTTGCTGATGCTGAATGGGATGCTGAATGGGTTGATCCTCCGCAGCGAAGCCGCCGAACTTCAAGACATTCGACAGCGTGGTTATCTGGTTGTGGGGGTAAAAGACAATTGGCGTCCGTTGGGGTTTAGAGGACAAGACGGCGAATTACAGGGGCTAGAAATTGATTTGGCCCGCTGGCTGGCCGATCGGTTACTGGGTAATGCGAATGCCGTCGCATTGCAACCGTTGACCAATCAAGAGCGCCTTTCTGCACTATTAAACGATGAGGTAGATGTGGTAATTGCGGCAATGGCGCTAACCGCTTCTCGATCGCGTCTAGTAGATTTCAGTACTCCCTATTACTTCGATGGAACCACTTTAATTACTCGTCATGTGGCCTTACGATCGCTGACTGATTTGCGCCAACAGCCGATCGCCGTATTAACTGGGTCGAGTGCGATTGCCGTAGTGCGATCGTATTTGCCCTCGGCTCGACTGGTGGGTGTCGCCTCCTATGAACAAGCCAAAGAAATGCTGGATACCCATCAAGTGGCAGCATTTGCCGGAGATGCCAGTGTTCTGGCAGGTTGGGCTCAAGAATATCCAGATTATTACTTGCTGCCTCAGATGCTTTCGACTGAAGCCTTGGCGGTGGCAATGCCACGAGGTCGTCAATATACGGATCTGCGCCAACAGGTGAATCAAGCGATTCAACAATGGCAGTTATCAGGAACCTTAGAGCAGCAAATCCTGAACTGGGGATTGCCTGAAGCAGGCGTACCTCGCGTCAATTTACAAACTATCCCTGCGCCTTCTGAACCTTAAATTGAAGCCCATTCTCTCAAATTCAAAGACTTATAAGTGATGGGCTAAAGAGCTACCGTTGAAGTATGAAATCTGTTATGGATGGAATCTGCGCAATTTCTGTTCGATCGCCATCACTGGCTTGCACCCTGAAGCCAAGGGACATCAAATAGCGATTGCTCCGGAAATGGTAATCTCATATACTAAGTCGTTCTGCTAATTCCCGTACCTTAGGCGATACGCAACTCTATCGTTAAGATGGCGGTTTTCTTGTCCTGTCCTGACTCCAAAGGATATCTTCAGTTATGCGCCTGGAACAGTTGCAAGCTTTTTTGGCGGTGGCTGAAACCGGAAGTTTTCAGCAGGCGACTCAGCGATGTCGAGTGACGCAATCTACAATCAGTCGCCAAATTCAAGGACTGGAGGCGGAACTTGGGTTGCCGTTGTTTCATCGAACTTCACAGGCTAAGTTAACGGTTGCAGGTGAGCGGTTCTTGCTGCGCGCTCGCAAAATTTGTCAGGAGTGGCAAACCGCCATCACGGAATTAAATGATTTGCTGGAGGGCAAACAGCCGGAGCTTTGTGTAGCAGCGATTCATTCAGTTTCTGCTCAGTACCTTCCGCCCGTGTTGCAACAGTTTTGTCAAGATCATCCAACTGTGCAGCTACGCGTGACAGCGTTAGGCAGCGATCGGGCCTTGAAGGTCTTACGGGACGGATTAGTAGACGTGGCGATCGTCATGAATAATCGCTTTCTCACTGCTAGCCCAGAAATGGTGGTAGATGTGCTGTTTGAGGAACACATCGAAGTTCTGATGGCGACGGAGCATCCATTAACTCAGTATACGCAAGTTGCTTGGTCAGAATTGTCTCGATATCCACAGGTGGTATTCAAAGACGGTTATGGAATGCAACGACTCGTTCAAGAACAGTTTCAGCGGCATTCACTTGAGTTTAAGCCAGCCGTGGAGTTGAACACCCTAGATGGGTTTCGAGGCATGGTTCGTCAAGGAGAACTTGTGGCGCTTTTACCTCGATCGGCACTACTAGAAATTGATAACGATAGTTCACTAGCCATTCGACCAACTGAAGAGCCGGTCTTGAAACGCCAAGTTGTGCTAGTGACAACGCAAGATCGACTTGATATTCCTCCAATCCAACATTTTCGCAAGCTGGTACTGGAGTTGATTGCAAGCCGATTGAATACCGAAGCGCCCGAGGCCGTTGGGTATTAGGGCAGGAGAGGGGCACTCGACGCCCGGTTGTGTTTGTTTGGTTCGTTCTCGTTGCTCTTTATCCACCCATACCTTCAAATTCCAATGAGTGATGCCTTCCGTGACCTACTTCGTAAAGTTGGCAGTGGTTCCCACACCAGCGAACATCTAACTCGCGAAGAGGCAGCCAGTGCAACACGACTGATGTTGCAACAAGAGGCGACACCCGCTCAAATCGGTGCCTTCATGATTGCCCATCGAATTAAACGCCCAACTGGGGAAGAACTGGCGGGAATGCTAGATGCTTATGACCAGCTTGGCCCGAAGCTAAACACGATTTCGTCTATGACTTTGCCGATCGTGATGGGAATTCCCTACGACGGTCGATCGCGCACAACTCCGGTGAGTCCTTTGGTAACGCTGATCCTAGCAGCGGCTGGTTGCCCAGTGGTCTTGCATGGTGGCCGACGTATGCCTACCAAGGAAGGTATCCCTCTGGTTGAAGTTTGGCAAGCGTTGGGCGTTGATTGGACAACACTGTCTCTAGAGCAAACTCAAGCGGTTTTTGCAGAAACAAGCGTGGGTTTTGTGTACCTCCCTACGCACTTTCCCTTGTCTGATAACCTTGTTCCTTACCGAGAACAAATTGGGAAACGACCTCCTTTTGCCACGGTTGAACTGTTTTGGTGTCCCTACGCTGGCGAGGCGCTGCTGATATCTGGCTTTGTGCATCCTCCCACCGAAGAGATGGCCCGATCGGCCTTCGCGTTGCGGGGAACCCGCCAATTCATCACCGTTAAGGGATTAGAAGGAAGCTGCGATTTGCCCCGCGATCGCACCTGTATTGTCGGCATCAATCAGATGGTCAATGGAGAATCTACCTTTGAGCGATTGTTGTTGCATCCCCGCGATTATGGATTTGCTGCCGAAGAAGTGCCACTACTGCCTACACCTAAACTGCTTGCAGAAATGCAGGCTGTTTTGCAGGGCGGTCAAACTGAACTGAGTAAAGCCGCGATTTGGAACAGTGGATTTTATCTGTGGCGATCGGGACTGTGCCCTGATTTAGAAGCAGGATTTACAGTGGCAGAAGAATTGCTCACTACTGGCAAAGCGGCTCAAAAGCTAGCCGAACTGACCCAGGCTGTGCAGGTGATCGACGGTACTACTGGCAAAAATCTTTTAAAGACTTCTTTGTATTAATGAATTGTAGTAATCGATGCTGATACTTGGCATCAACACATGCTGCCTTGACGAGGTCTAGAACTGACTCAACAAGCACCGACTAGAATAGTGAGTAACGCGCCAATGCTTCAGGGATGCCTCAATGATCTTGTCCATCGAGCAATCACACAATCTGCCAGTGCTTGATCTTGGGCCTCTGCTTCAAGAAAGCGATCGCAGTGGTTTTAGATCTGTTCAGCGGTTAGTAGATGATTGGGCATCGGGCAAGAACCGATTTGATCAACCCGGTGAAGCTTTCTTCGTTGCAACGCAGGACGATCGCATAATTGGACTCTGTGGACTCAATCGAGACCCCTACATCAATGATCCGAGCATTGGTCGCATTCGCCGTCTCTATGTAAAGCAAGCCGAGCGCCGTCAGGGAGTGGGTCGAGCACTGGTACAACGAGTCATTGCCGAAGCTTGCCCTACCTTTAAGTGGTTACATGTGCGTACAGACAATCCGCTTGCCGATCGGTTTTATCAATCATTAAGATTTCTGCCCTGTGCTGATGACAAGCAGGTTACTCATAAACTGAAACTCGGTAACGATCGAGTTTATACCCTATGTGCTTGCCATCCTAGGTAACTGCCATTTGGTCAACAGCCGCTGAGCTACTGGAGAACTGCAATTTTATGAAACAGCCCCCCGCGTTGCAATCCCCTGCTTTTCTGAATCTAATGCAATGGATCATTCAACCTCTAGATTTGCTGGAGTATGGTGCAAAGCAGTATGGTGACTGCTTCTCGATTCGATTTAGTAAATTGCCGCCGTTGAGTTTCTTTAGTCATCCTCAGGCGATCGAACAGATGTTCACGGCAGGTGCTAGTCAGTTTGACTCTGGACGCGGGAATTGGATTCTACGAACAACGCTAGGCGATAATTCTCTGCTGCTGTTAGATGGTGAACGGCACCAACGTCAACGTCAACTGTTGATGCCACCGTTCCACGGAGAACGAATGCGGGCTTATGGTCAACTGATTGGTCAAATTACGGATCGTGTGATCAGCAATTGGCAAGTGGGAAACCCGTTTGCGCTACGCCCTTATACACAAGAAATTTCCCTTAGGGTCATTCTACGAGCCGTATTTGGCTTGGATGAGGGAGAGCGATATGAGGCAATTAAACAGCGCTTAGAAGCATTGCTGCGTGTAACGGCTAGCCGATTTGGCTTTGCAACCAGTTTCTTTCCAGTGCTACAGCGCGATTTTGGAGCCTGGAGTCCAGGTGGACGGTTTATTCGCTTTAAGCAACAAATTGATCAACTGCTCTATGCTGAAATTCAAGATCGGCGCAATCATCCCGATCCCAACCGCAGCGATATTCTGTCTTTGCTGTTAGCCGCCCGCGATGAAGCGGGTCAATCCATGACTGATGAAGAATTGCGTGATGAATTGATTACACTGTTGCTAGCAGGGCACGAAACGACGGCAACGGCGATCGCGTGGGCTGTTTACTGGATTCATCAAATTCCAACTATTAAAACCAAGCTGCTAGCAGAACTTGAGACTCTGGGCAATGAGTTTGAGCCGATGGCGATCGCTCGTCTTCCTTATCTAAACGCGATCTGCTCTGAAACGCTGCGCATTTATCCAGTTGCGTTCATTGCCCAAATTCGCATTACGAAAACCCCAGTTGAAGTCATGGGTTTTTCGTTTGAACCTGAAAATTATCTTGTTCCTTGCGTTTACCTCACCCATCATCGAGAAGATTTATATCCAGATTCAAAACAATTTAAACCAGAGCGGTTTTTAGAACGGCAATTTTCTCCGTTTGAATATCTGCCCTTTGGTGGTAGTAATCGTCGCTGCATTGGAGCCGCCTTCGCTCTGTTTGAAATGAAGCTAGTGCTGGCAACGATCCTTTCGCGCTATCAGTTAGCTCTCGCGGATGCTCGTCCTGTAATCCCAATTCGTCGAGGCGTGACAATCGCTCCTAAGGGTGGAGTTAATATGATAGTCACCGATCGCTTTCCATCTCCACACTCTTCTCAAACCACCCCTATTTCTGTCTAAGTTACTGTCTAGGTTATTGATATCGGTTGATAGGCGGCATGAGCTAGATTGCTTCTGTGGTAATTTGACAACAGCGATTGTACGCTAGGCATCATGTACGGCATCCATCAATGCTGCTGGCGTTGTTGAAACTCTGTTTCACTAAAAGCTCTTTTCATTAACCATTTATGTCGGTTTCTAATTACTTAACTGTTCCTGTAGCCCTGACGATTGCAGGCTCCGACAGCGGAGGTGGCGCAGGAATTCAAGCTGATCTTCGTACCTTTGCTTTTCATAAAGTGCACGGGACGAGTGCTCTCACTTGCGTTACGGCTCAAAATACACAAGGGGTCGATCGAGTGGATGCGTTGCCTGCCGCAGCAGTAATCGCCCAGATTTTGGCTGTAGTACGAGATATCGGGGTGCAGGCAGTTAAAACGGGCATGCTACTCAATCCAGAAATTATTGCAGCCGTGGCAGAACAGGCTATGGAAGAGCACCTGCCCAATCTCGTTGTTGATCCAGTGATGGTGTCTCGAACTGGTTCTCAATTAATTGCTGATGAAGCCATTCTGGCACTAAGGGAATGTCTGATTCCACTAGCTACTATTCTGACGCCCAATCGCTACGAAGCTCAGATTCTCAGTGCTTCAGAAATTGACACCTTGGAAAGTATGCAAGCTGCTGCCCAACGAATTTTCACCCTTGGGGCTAGGGCTGTTTTGGTCAAGGGAGGTGGCATGCCGGGTGAGTTGCGAGGTGTGGATGTTTGGTTTGATGGCAATCGCCTCGAAGTTCTCAAAACTGCAACGGTAGAAACGATTCATACACATGGCACAGGCTGTACTTTATCAGCAGCAATAACAGCAAATTTGGCACTTGGTCACGACATGTTTACTGCTGTTAAGCTGGCTAAGTCCTATGTCACCTCTGCCCTACACTATTCGCTGCAATTAGGACAAGGGCAAGGACCTGTCGGACATTTTTTCCCGCTTCTAGAATCATCTCAGCCTTAAAGAAAAATCGTCTTCATCATTTCAAGCGTATGCCTAAATTCGCAAATTCGATCGCATGGCAACAGGCTGAACTACTCATGCAGCCCGCCTTTATCCGAATCATTGACAACATTGGCAAACAACTTGAACAATCCTCATGGAAAGGTACATACCACGATATTCAAGTATGGGCAGAGGGCACTTCAGAAGAAACTAAAACTCAGGTTAAAAATCTTCAGCAACAGCTTACTACTGCGAAGCCTGAAGATGCAGAAGCAATTCAGGCTCAGCTTGATCAATTACCCAATCCTTATCCTGGCTATCAACTCTGTCTAGAGAAGGACGATCGGCGAATCACAGTCGATATCTGGCAACTCTGCTACCAAATTTGCTTCCGTAACTACAGCCCAATTCTCAATGCACTAGATAAAGACCTCATCGTAGAAATAGATACAAGCCTAATTGATAGCGGTGAGGTCGATTGGCTACGCCTAGAAGCAAAAACTAAAAATCTAATTGAACAGATTTTTTCAAACCTGCCGTAACCAACCATTCTTGAATCTCAAACCCTTATCCCGAAAGCACTTCAGGCATTCTCAAAATATTTTTTGGAAACCGTTGACAAATCTGAGCAGAGTTAGCTATCTTGGTAAAGCGGTCGAGAGGGGCGAAGCGAAGCGAGAGCGGAGCGAATGCCTTCAAGGCGCGCCGAACCTAGATAAATAAATAGTTTGAAAGCCAGAATAGCATCAAGAGCCTGTAAAAGTAAATGACTCTTCGGAGGGAGTTTCGAAGAGGGATTGAAAAGGAGCTACTGTTGAAGGGACTGGGTGAATAGCCAGTTCAGATAATTCAGCGGTAGTGGATGAAGAAGCCAACAAACTCAAGACAACATGGAGAGTTTGATCCTGGCTCAGGATGAACGCTGGCGGTCTGCTTAACACATGCAAGTCGAACGGGATTCTTCGGAATCTAGTGGCGGACGGGTGAGTAACGCGTGAGAATCTGCCCTTAGGAGGGGGATAACGGTTGGAAACGACCGCTAATACCGCATATGCCGAGAGGTGAAAGGATTTATTGCCTGAGGATGAGCTCGCGTCGGATTAGCTAGTTGGTGGGGTAAGAGCCTACCAAGGCGACGATCCGTAGCTGGTCTGAGAGGATGACCAGCCACACTGGGACTGAGACACGGCCCAGACTCCTACGGGAGGCAGCAGTGGGGAATTTTCCGCAATGGGCGCAAGCCTGACGGAGCAAGACCGCGTGAGGGAAGACGGTCTGTGGATTGTAAACCTCTTTTGATAGGGAAGAAGGACTGACGGTACCTATCGAATCAGCCTCGGCTAACTCCGTGCCAGCAGCCGCGGTAATACGGAGGAGGCAAGCGTTATCCGGAATTATTGGGCGTAAAGCGTCCGTAGGTGGTTGGTCAAGTCAGCTGTTAAAGCGCGGAGCTTAACTCCGTAAGGGCAGTTGAAACTGGTCAGCTAGAGTGCGATAGGGGCAAGGGGAATTCCCAGTGTAGCGGTGAAATGCGTAGATATTGGGAAGAACACCGGTGGCGAAAGCGCCTTGCTGGGTCTGCACTGACACTGAGGGACGAAAGCTAGGGGAGCGAAAGGGATTAGATACCCCTGTAGTCCTAGCTGTAAACGATGGGTACTAGGCGTTGTCCGTATCGACCCGGACAGTGCCGTAGCTAACGCGTTAAGTACCCCGCCTGGGGAGTACGCTCGCAAGAGTGAAACTCAAAGGAATTGACGGGGGCCCGCACAAGCGGTGGAGTATGTGGTTTAATTCGATGCAACGCGCAGAACCTTACCTGGCCTTGACATGTCCGGAACCCTTGTGAAAGCGAGGGGTGCCTTCGGGAGCCGGAGCACAGGTGGTGCATGGCTGTCGTCAGCTCGTGTCGTGAGATGTTGGGTTAAGTCCCGCAACGAGCGCAACCCTCGTTCTTAGTTGCCAGCATTCAGTTGGGCACTCTGAGGAGACTGCCGGTGACAAACCGGAGGAAGGTGGGGATGACGTCAAGTCAGCATGTCCCTTACGCCCTGGGCTACACACGTACTACAATGCTTCGGACAAAGGGTTGCCAACTGGCGACAGTGAGCTAATCCCGTAAACCGAGGCTCAGTTCAGATTGCAGGCTGCAACTCGCCTGCATGAAGGCGGAATCGCTAGTAATCGCCGGTCAGCATACGGCGGTGAATACGTTCCCGGGCCTTGTACACACCGCCCGTCACACCATGGGAGTTGGCCACGCCCGAAGTCGTTACTCCAACCGATTCTGTCGGAGGAGGACGCCGAAGGCAGGGCTGATGACTGGGGTGAAGTCGTAACAAGGTAGCCGTACCGGAAGGTGTGGCTGGATCACCTCCTTTATAGGGAGACCTCCCGACTCTACGCCTGAAAGCGACGTGCGATTAAGGTAAGAGTTGGTCATCCCAAGGTCGGTCAGGCAGTGGTGCAGAGGCTTTCAAACTAGCTGGTTCGGTTCATGGGCTATTAGCTCAGGTGGTTAGAGCGCACCCCTGATAAGGGTGAGGTCCCTGGTTCGAGTCCAGGATGGCCCACCTTGGCAAGAGGGAAGAGGGAAGAAGGGAAACAGAAGAGAGCCTGATTTTCTTTGGTTTTGAATCTTCCGGATTCAATCTTCGACATGGGGGTTTAGCTCAGTTGGTAGAGCGCCTGCTTTGCAAGCAGGATGTCAGCGGTTCGAGTCCGCTAACCTCCACTGGGATTACCGCCCAAGGTGAGTAGTTATTGAGTAGTTATTAGGAGACATTCAGCACCTGGTCTTGAGGCTTGAGGGAAGCGCGCAAGAGAGACTGCTGGATGCTATCCAGCCAGGACCTAGAAAACTGCATAGCAAGAAATAGTCAGGTAGCAACAACAGATACCAATGTTGACATGGTCAAGCTAGAAAGGGCTGATGGTGGATACCTAGGCACACAGAGGCGAAGAAGGACGTGGTTACCGACGATATGCGCCGGGGAGTTGGAAGCAAGCAGTGATCCGGCGGTTTCCGAATGGGGCAACCCTAGTAAACGGTCATCTGAATACATAGGATGACACGAGCGAACCGGGCGAATTGAAACATCTTAGTAGCCCGAGGAAGAGAAAGCAAACGCGATTCCCTTAGTAGCGGCGAGCGAAGCGGGAACAGCCTAAACCGATGGTTTTAACTGTCGGGGTTGTGGGACAGCAACAAGAGCGCGAGCGGTTAGACGAAGCACTTGAAAGGTGCACCAGAGGAGGTAAAAGTCCTGTAGTCGAAAACTTAACGCATCTAGCTGCATCCCGAGTAGCCCGGAGCACGTGGAATTCCGGGTGAATCTGCGAGGACCACCTCGTAAGGCTAAATACTCCTGTGTGACCGATAGTGAACCAGTACCGCGAGGGAACGGTGAAAAGAACCCCGGGAGGGGAGTGAAATAGAACATGAAACCATCAGCTTACAAGCAATCGAAGCCCGATTAAACGGGTGACGGTGTGCCTGTTGAAGAATGAGCCGGCGACTTATAGGCAGTGGCAGATTAAGACGAATATGTCGAAGTCAAAGCGAAAGCGAGTCTGAAGAGGGCGAGCGTCACTGTTTATAGACCCGAACCCGGGTGATCTAACCATGGGCAGGATGAAGCTTGGGTAAAGCCAAGTGGAGGTCCGAACCGACCGATGTTGAAAAATCGGCGGATGACCTGTGGTTAGGGGTGAAATGCCAATCGAACCCGGAGCTAGCTGGTTCTCCCCGAAATGTGTTGAGGCGCAGCGGTTGTGACTATAGCTGGGGGGTAAAGCACTGATTCGGTGCGGGCTGCGAGAGCGGTACCAAATCGAGTCAAACTCTGAATACCCAGTGGACACACAACCAGTGAGACGGTGGGGGATAAGCTTCATCGTCAAGAGGGAAACAGCCCAGACCACCAGCTAAGGTCCCCAAATCGTCATTCAGTGGCAAAGGAGGTGGGAGTGCCCAGACAACCAGGAGGTTTGCCTAGAAGCAGCCACCCTTAAAAGAGTGCGTAATAGCTCACTGGTCAAGCGCTCCTGCGCCGAAAATGAATGGGACTAAATGACGTACCGAAGCTGTGGGATTAGCGTAAGTTAATCGGTAGGGGAGCGTTCTGTAGTAGTGCGAAGCATCAGCGGAAGCAGGTGTGGACGAAGCAGAAGTGAGAATGTCGGCTTGAGTAGCGAAAACATTGGTGAGAATCCAATGCCCCGAAATCCTAAGGGTTCCTCCGGAAGGCTCGTCCGCGGAGGGTTAGTCGGGACCTAAGGCGAGGGCGAAAGCCGTAGTCGATGGACAATCGGTCAACATTCCGATACCGATTTGACGTTGTGCCGAGGGACGGAGAAGGCTAGCACAGCCAGAAGATGGTTACTGGTGCAAGCGTGCGAGGCGATGAGGAGCGGCGAAAACGCTCCGAGCTGAGGCGTGAGACCGAGGGGATACGTCCCCGAAGTGTGTGATGTCAGGCTTCCAAGAAAAGCTCGAACCACGTTAACGTCAAATTGCCCGTACCCGAAACCGACACAGGTAGGATGGTTGAGAATACTCAGGGGCGCGAGATAACTCTCTCTAAGGAACTCGGCAAAATGGCCCCGTAACTTCGGGAGAAGGGGTGCCACCGCGAGGTGGTCGCAGTGAAGAGGCCCAGGCGACTGTTTACCAAAAACACAGGTCTCCGCGAAGTCGCAAGACGAAGTATGGGGGCTGACGCCTGCCCAGTGCCGGAAGGTTAAGGAAGTCGGTCAGGCGCAAGCTGAAGCTGGCGACTGAAGCCCCGGTGAACGGCGGCCGTAACTATAACGGTCCTAAGGTAGCGAAATTCCTTGTCGGGTAAGTTCCGACCCGCACGAAAGGCGTAACGATCTGGGCGCTGTCTCGGAGAGAGGCTCGGCGAAATAGGAGTGTCTGTGAAGATACGGACTACCTGCACCTGGACAGAAAGACCCTATGAAGCTTTACTGTAGCCTGGTATTGGGTTCGGGCTTTGCTTGCGCAGGATAGGTGGGAGGCGCAGAAGCATCTCTTGTGGGAGGTGTGGAGCCAACGGTGAGATACCACTCTGGCAGAGCTAGAATTCTAACCCTTACCCGTGATCCGGGAAGGGAACAGTATCAGGTGGGCAGTTTGACTGGGGCGGTCGCCTCCTAAATGGTAACGGAGGCGCGCAAAGGTTCCCTCCGGCTGGTTGGAAATCAGCCTGAGAGTGCAAAGGCATAAGGGAGCTTGACTGTGAGAGTGACAACTCGAACAGGGACGAAAGTCGGCCTTAGTGATCCGACGGCACTGAGTGGAAGGGCCGTCGCTCAACGGATAAAAGTTACTCTAGGGATAACAGGCTGATCTCCGCCAAGAGTTCACATCGACGCGGAGGTTTGGCACCTCGATGTCGGCTCATCGCAACCTGGGGCGGTAGTACGTCCCAAGGGTTGGGCTGTTCGCCCATTAAAGCGGTACGTGAGCTGGGTTCAGAACGTCGTGAGACAGTTCGGTCCATATCCGGTGCAGGCGCAAGAGCATTGAGAGGAGTCCTCCTTAGTACGAGAGGACCGGGAGGAACGCACCGCTGGTGTACCTGTTATCGTGCCAACGGTAGACGCAGGGTAGCCAAGTGCGGAGTGGATAACCGCTGAAAGCATCTAAGTGGGAAGCCCACCTCAAGATGAGTGCTCTCATGGCACAAGCCAGTAAGGTCACGGGGAGAACACCCGTTGATAGGTTCTAGATGGAAGTGCAGTAATGTATGAAGTCGAGGAATACTAACAGACCGAGGGCTTGACCTTAACGTCGATAGGTTACTGTGGTCATGCTATCTGCCTTGCTATGCAGCCTTCTGGGTTGTGATTGAGCACAACGCCCATTCCTGGTGTCTATGGCGGTGTGGACCCACCCTCATCCATCCCGAACTGAGGAGTGAAACGCACCTGCGGCGAAGATAGTTGGACGGCTGCGTCCTGCCAAAATAGCTCGATGCCAGGTTCTTATTCACAGCCGAGGTCTGCTACACAGCAAACCTTGGCTGCTTTGGTGGTGACGAGAAATGAATTCGGACTTCTGCCCAGTTGGAATGATTGGCATTAGAATCAGAAATGGCTAACATATACTACTCGTGAGCAGTGGTAAAGAAGGGCAAATAGACTCGATACTCCCGCTCCGTTAACTCGATCAGGCGATGATAAAGAGGGTACTGACCCAAAGCTTGCTGGAAATCATATATTAAGCAATCGCCCGACAAAGCTTTTCACCTCTACCACAATCTTTTCGCTGCTTCGAGCATCGTGATGTAGCTGCGCTATGATTGTCGAACTGCCTTTTCTTAGAGGGGCCGTTGCTCTGATAAGATCGGCCTAATAGCCGATAGCTAATTAGCATTAGCTCATACACCATGCTCGATCGCGACGCTTAGAAGCTTAACGGATGGTCTTCTTGAATTTTTACCCCTAATTCCCAATCCCTTTCTTCGTTCTTCTTAGTTGCTGTTATGTCCCTATTTGACTGGTTTGCTAATCGTCGAAAAGCAGAACCCATTAGTAAAGAAAGGCAAGAGCGCGAAATTGCCGATGGCTTGTGGACAAAATGCCCAAAATGCAGCGTTCTCACTTATACCAAAGATTTGCGATCGAATCAGATGGTCTGTTTAGAATGTGGTCATCATCTGCGCATTTACGCCGAGGAGCGCATTCAACAACTGATCGATCCTGGTACTTGGACACCGATCGATGTAGATCTGCGTCCGGTCGATCCGTTGAAATTTCGCGATCGCAAATCCTATGGTGATCGGTTGCGTGAAGCTCAGGAGAAAACCTCTTTAACAGACGCTGTGCAAACCGGGTTGGGGTTAATTGAAGGATCGCGGGTTGGGTTGGGTGTAATGGATTTTCGCTTTATGGGGGGCAGTATGGGATCGGTGGTGGGTGAGAAGCTGACCCGCCTGATTGAGCGATCGACCCATGAGCAACGACCTGTAGTCATTGTTTGTGCCTCCGGTGGAGCCAGAATGCAGGAAGGAATGCTGAGCCTGATGCAGATGGCTAAAATTTCAGGCGCACTAGAGATGCATCGAGAAGCGGGATTGCTCTACGTTCCAGTGCTGACGCATCCTACAACGGGCGGGGTGACGGCGAGCTTTGCCATGCTGGGAGATATAATTGTGGCGGAACCGAAGGCAACAATCGGGTTTGCAGGGCGCCGAGTTGTAGAGCAGACGTTGCGCGAAAAGCTGCCCGATGATTTTCAAACTTCAGAATATTTATTAGCGCACGGTTTTGTGGATATGATTGTGCCGCGTACTCAGTTGAAGAAAACCTTGGCGCAACTTATTCGTTTGCATCAGCCCCATTCTCCTGCGGCTACTGATTCTGATGGAACGTCTCACTTTGTGCACGTGCCCGATTCCCTGCCGCTGAAACCAGTGCCCGATGCCTAGTCGAGGGCAATCTCCCGATCGCCCCTGCTACATTCGCTTTGCGTCTACATGCGCACAGCCGTTACTTCAATTTCTACTAGCCAGCCCGGATTGACTAGTCTGGCTACTTGCATTGTCGCTCGGGCGGGTAAGTTGGGCTGAGCGTCCGTGCCGAAATATTGCGTGTAGCCTTCCATAAAACCGGCAAAATCCATCTGTCCATCGAGGGAGGGGTCGCCTACCAAAAATACCTGCATTTTGACAACATCGCTCATGGTCAGATCCAGACTGGTCAAGATTTCGTCGATTTTTTCTAGGACTGTCATTGTTTGAGTTTTGGTATCGCCAAAAGCGGCGATCGAATTGGGGTCAGCATTTTCATCAACTACCGACGGCACTTGTCCACTGAGATACACGGTTGTCATGGTGGCTGGAACCTCGGTGGCAAGGGCAATTGGGAAGGTGGAATTGGGAATCGCATGACGAATCACGGTTTGAGCTTGCGCTAGCGACGACGGCGCGAACACAGTCAACGTTAGGGCAAGACCGATCGCCAGTAGGACAAAGAACGCCAGATTTTTCCAGATTTTAATCATCGTTCATTACTTGATAAGTTACTTGATCCGTTCAACTTGCTTGTCTGGACTGTATCTGAGCGGCAAGTCCTCGCACGGCTTCATGGGCCGACAACACCGCTCCTTCTTGCCATCCTGTGAGGTAGCTGAGGTGTTCACCTGCCAAATATATGGGGCCATCCGGTTGATTGAGAATGGGATAGACATCCGCACGAGTCGCCTCGTCCCATTCCATCCAGCCGCCTTGACTATAGGGAATTTTGCCCCACGCTACACTGCATCCTTGGGCCGGAGCAACTTCATCACGGTAATTGGGGTGAATAGTAGAGCCGTCCTCGATCGCCTTCACCAACCGTTCTTCTGGCGGTAGGGTATCCACGCGAGCCGCGATTTCGTTGTCCCAAATGTAGGCTCCTACAATCACACCTTTGGCACCGTGAAACCCGTTGGCGGGATACCAAATTTGGGTAATGTCACGAGTGGTCCAGGAAATGCCGCCGTAAATTTGATGGTCTTCTTCCCAAAAGCGTCGATCGGCTTGAAAAGCGTGTTTGACGGCATTGATGTACCCTTTAGATGCCCTATCGATCGCAGCTTTATAGTCGGTCGAAAAGTCGGCATCAATGCCCGCCAACACCGAAAGGGGAAGAGTGCAAATGACGAAATCGGCTTCCACCGCAGACTCTGCCCCGTTGCTGCGATCGGTGTAGACAATGCGAACGCCGTTGCCAAGTTTGCGAATCTGCGTCACTTCCGTGTTGAATTGAATCAAGTGTCCGACCTGTCGCTCAAAGGCTTTAACGATCTGATCCATGCCGCCAATTGGTTGCAGCATAGTGGCAGCTTGGTTGAACCCTTCGGCAAAGTTGAGCTTGAAGCGCCAAAAGTCAGAGTTGAGCAGTTCACTCAGATCAATCGGGTCATATTTGCTGCCAGACACCATCGCGGCTCCGGGTGGAGTTGTGTAACCTGCCCGTCCAGAGCCTTTATAAAGATAATCGGCATCGAGATCGCCAAAGCGGCTGACAAACTCCAGAATTCGCTCTTTGTCTTCTACAGTCAAATCATTCTCTAAAGCATGGTTGTGGATGGCTTTAGCTAGTAATTCCGCTATATAGCCCCGACTGTCGTTTAAGATACGCCGATTTAGCATGGGTTGTCCGCCAAAGGCTGCATCGTCTTGGAAATAGGCAGCGCGATTATCGTTGACAATCACCTCTAGCGGCACGCCCAACTCCTTGCAATAGCCGAGAATATTGGTGTGATGATGGGGCAAGCGTGCGGGGCCCGTATTGAAGTAGAGGTGGGGGTCTGCCTCAAACGGACAAGTTTGCTGAGTATCAGTTTCGCGGATGACATCGCCACCGCGTATCGTCCAATTGCGGCCACCCGCCCGATCGCGAGCCTCCAAAACCGTGCAGTCATAACCAGCCTTAGACAATTCATACGCGGCAGTCAATCCGGCAATACCAGCCCCCAAAATGACAACGCGAGTTCCGTCCCCCGACTGCGAGATCAAGTTAGGGCGCGTATTAGCCGTGGCTTGAGTATGCAGCAACCCCATCGCATTCATCGTCGTCAAAACCGCTGCCGCTCCGCCTGCCCTGCCGACAAATTTTAATAGTGTGCGTCGATTCATTAGCACTCCTGGACACAAAAAACTTTGCCCAACAGTCACACCAAGCCAACAGAAGGCAACCAACCTGTTGTGCAAAGTTAAGCGCGACCGCGAGCCACTTGATTAGATATGAGACCAAGTTGCACTTCAAACGGGAATTTTTGGGGATTAAAGTTAAACATTGGGTGCGATCAGACCGATCGCCATTCATTCCCGATTCCCGACTCCCTCGCCCCACCTCATTACTTCTAAACGCAACTGGTGTAAGACATTAACTTTCTTACACAGCCGGCAATGTATCGCGGAATGCACTTCCGCAATCATTCATCGATCGCCTGGAATAATCAACTGACGTGGACGCCGCGAGTTATCAGGTGGTGCAACTTCTTCCGGAGTATCAGGAGGGCTTTGAGTGTCCGGCGGCGACTTAGGCGATTTATTCGACTCGACTCCTGGGCGGCAATCAAGATAAGTAGCATCTGCAACAAACACACCGCCTCGCTCGCGACAGAGTTGTTCAAATTGCTGACAGTCTTGCCCACCCGTGGCTAAACACTGCTCATAGGCTTGAAGAAACACAGCATCTGGATCTTGTTGCTCTGCTTCTTGTGCTGCTTCTTGACGTTGACGTTCGGCTTCCATCGCGGCAATTTCTGCATCGGCCTCAGCCGTAATGTCTTCTCCTTGCTCTATCCAGTAGGGTGTAGTCAGAGTGGCAGCCTTCTCTTTGGCAGCATACCAATCTCTAGCTTCTAGGGCGTCTGTAGCCGCTTGTAACGTTGACTCATTGGTTTTCCATTCTGCTTGCCAGCGCTGGATCGTGTCTTCGGCTTGTGCTCCTGCGGCAGTGGTAGTGGGGATAGCACGAACGAGATTGATCGCCTCAGTAAGTTTGCCGTCGTTTTGATATAACCGAGTGGCTTGCTGTAACAACTGATCAGACCATTGCTGCATTAAATCTTGGGCGGTTTGTCCAGCGGTCGTGTCCGGGGGAATTTTTGCCACGGCTTGAAGGGCTTCTGGTAATTGACCATTGGCAGCAAGTTGATTCGCTTGGGTCAAAATCCCTTCAGCACACTGATTGAGCAGAACTTGCGCCTCCTCATAGGTAGGCTGAGCACGTTTCACAGCCGCCGCCCGATTCAAACATTCCTCATACTGCCGCTCATCTCGCAGTTGGGCCACGCTCGCTAAATCCGATCGGGCTTGTTGCTGCACATACCAAATCGCTGCCGCCGAGCCGACCAAAACGCTAGCGGTAATCACACTTGCTGCTATGACAAAGCGGGGAATGGGCGATCGATTTAGAGTGGCTGGTTGAGATGGCGTGACGACTGGTGGAGCTTGGACAGCAACAGTCGCAAAGTTCGAGCGGGGGGCAACCTCCGGACGGGTAGGAGCCGATGCCGACGCCGTAAAGGGCGGAACTTGGGGGGTTACAGAAGCATTGGGCTGAATGAAAATGCGAGGAGCGCTAGCAGAAAAGCCAATTGTTGGCAACATTTCTAACCACGCGGTCACCGATTGGGGGCGATCGTGGGCTTCAACAGCCATCCCCTGCAAAATTGCCTGATTGGTGCGATCGCTGATGCTGGCATTCAACTGTTGGGGTGGATCAAGCGGATCGCTGTGATAGCGCAGCAGGTTATAGGCCCGAATTTGAGCATCTTTGGGAATCTCACCCGTAAGCATAAAGTAAAGCGTAGCGGCTAGCCCGTAAACATCCGAGTAGGCTCCGCGTCGAGCCTGGGCTTCATATTGTTCGATCGGAGCATAGCCATTGGACAAAATAGCTGTGTGCACTTGGGTTGAATTCGGCGTAAATTCGCGAGCAATACCTAAATCTAGGAGCACCGCTTCGGCGCGTCCGGCACGCAGCATAATATTCTCTGGTTTTACGTCCCGGTGCAGCAAGCCCTGCTGGTGCACCAACGACAAGGCGTCTCCAATTTGCCGGACATAATGCAGTGCTTCCGCTTCTGACAAAATGCCCCGCTGTTTAACGCGGCTGGACAAATCTTCGCCTGCAATATAGTCCATCACCATGCACCATAGCCCCGATTCCTCGAACACTCGGTGAACCTGAACAATGTGCGGATGAGCACATTTGGCCAACCGTACCGCCTCATTGACAAAATCCTGTTGAAATTGCTTGAAGCGCGGATCTTGTAGAGCAGTGTCGTTGAGAGTTTTGATCACAACCAGGTTGCCCAGATTATCTCTAGCCAGATAGGTGATACCGAAGCCGCCCACCCCTAAAACGGACTCGATGCGATACTTACCCTCTTGTAGTTTCTGTCCAGATGCCCAAGCCATGATTGGAGCCTTTCGCGTTAGATAAACTCAGACTTGAAGACTTTCAATAAGACTTTAATCTTAGCCTCCTTCTCACTTATCGATTCATTCACCCAGCTTTCATCGCCTCCTACTTCAACGCTCAGCCCCTCCTAAACTGGCATCGAAGGCCGTTAAAACAGCATTTAAATTCTCCGGCTGGTTGAGGTTAATCATCGGCGGCAGCACAGGAGCAGACATTTGCAGAAACACCTCTTGAATGCCAAATTCTTGCTCTAAAGAAGTTCGCAATTGCACCAGTAACCGATCGCGGGCCTCTACTGGCGCTAGGGTGACGGTAAGTTGGGCAGAGAGGGCAATTTGACCGAGGGCGATCGACCAAACCCGCAACTGTTCCACCCGCACCACGCCCGCCATCTCTAGTAAGTGTTGGTGAATTTGATTCACATCCAAATGGTCTGGTGCTTTCTCTAGCAAAATATTGCAGCTTTGGCGAATCAGCGGCACGGCTCCAGCGGCAATCAGTACCGCAACGGCAACACTGATGGTACTATCCATCCAGTGCCAGCCAAACGCCCATACCAACACCGCTACGACAATGACCGCGACGGAACTGACTGCATCGGCCACCATGTGTAAAAATGCCCCTCGCACGTTGAGATCGGAGTGGCTTTCCTGATGCAGCAGGAATGCATTAATGGTGTTCATTACTAGCCCGATCGCCGCTGTCATCAACATCGGCCCACTCAAAATTTCCTCGGCTGGGTGATGCAGTCTTGTCACGGCTTCCCAGGCAATCCAGATCGCCACCAGCATCAATCCTATGCCATTGAATAAGGCTGCCAAGATTTCTACTCGACGATAGCCAAACGTGGCTTGATTAGAAGCTGGTAGCTGCGCCATCCAAACGGCTCCCAACGCCAGCCCCAGGAACAACCCATCGGACAGCATATGCCCCGACTCGGCCACCAAGGCCAAACTGTGGCTAAATAGCCCCACGCCTAACTCGACGATCGCAAACCCGACAATTAGCAAGAGGGCAATCCACAGCGATCGGGCTTTTTGAGGAGTGGCACTGTCTGGTGGGTGGGTGCAACCGGGATAGCAATAATGAGGCATATTTAACAAATTCAAGCGTCACAAATTTCGTCCGTCAACCTGAGTATTCAAGCTGAGTATTCAAGTCAATTCTGGGTAGGGTGGGCCATGCTCAACTTACTACGAAAGAGATTCCGCATCGAAACTGAATCACTAAGTTTTAAGAAACTCCGCTGAACCCATGAGTTCCCGACTAGCGTCTGCCTGCTTGATCGTAGTACGTTCTGATGAAGCGATCGTGCTGATGAAACAATGCTGCTTTCAAGGCAAAAAATGCAAAATAATGAAGGGGGTAGCGTAACACTAGCCCCCAGCGCGCTACTGCATTGAAAAGATTTTACCCATTTGATTTCAGGCGCTACCTGTAAACGTGACATCTGGAAACTTTGCTTGCGCTTCCGCCATCGGTTGCCGCTTACCTTCCTCTTGCCAGTAATTGATCACTTCTGTCGCTTTGTTTAGTAACTCAACGCGATCGATCTCAGAAATCCAATGTTTAGATTCTAATTCCGCCTTTAGCTGTTCCCAGGCATCATTGCGGGGCCAGAAAAAATAGGATGTTAAAGGGCTTGTTCCTTTGCCCACGACCTGATCAACCGCTAGGGCAACATTTTCTTCTAGCCAAAGCACCTTTAAAATAAATTTCGCCAAACCAACCTCCTGGACAGGCACAGCCGTTCCCGTTAACTTTACAATCCTCTATAATAGCCTATCCTTTCAAGGGCTAACTAGCGTGAAATTAGGAGTCTCTCTTACATCTACTGCCTATGACCTCGACCTCACTAACTCCGACGGCAATTCCGAGCACCGCAACAGCCATTGTCGTTTTTGATATTGATGGCGTCATTCGAGATGTAGGCAATTCCTATCGTCGGGCCTTGGCCGATACCGTGGAACAATTTACCCAAGGAGCGTATCGCCCTTCACAGGCTGACATTGATGCACTTAAAGCAGAAGGACTCTGGAACAATGACTGGGAAGCTTCCCGCGAATTGATTTACCGTTACTTTGAGCAACAGGGATCTGATCGATCGCAGCTTGACCTTGATTACGACGCGATTGTGGCTTTTTTTCAGCAGCGCTATCGAGGACCAAATCCAGACGATCCCGACAGTTGGACGGGGTATATTTGCCAAGAACCGTTGCTGTTGCAGCCTAGCTATCTAGAACAGTTGACAGCCGCCAACATTGCCTGGGGATTCTTTAGCGGAGCCACTCGTGGTTCAGCGACCTATGTCCTAGAAAGACGGCTCAGGTTAACGGCTCCTGTACTGGTAGCAATGGAGGATGCGCCGGGCAAGCCCGACCCGACCGGACTCTTTGCAACCGTGGCTGCGTTGCGATCGCGCAATCAAATTGACGCGCATGTTCCAGTCCTTTACGCTGGCGATACCGTAGCCGACCTACAAACCGTCGAGCAGGCCCGATCGCTGCAACCCCAGCAACGATGGATCGGTGTGGGAATTTTGCCACCCCATGCACAACAGTCACCCTCTTATGCGGCCGAGTACTCACAACGGTTACAAGCGGCAGGAGCAACGATCGTCCTTCCTAGCATCGAGCAACTAGATTCGGCACAAATCTCTTCGCTGATTCAGACATAGAAGTTGCCTCTCAGCGGCGGCAAACGATAAAGGCACACAACCAAGATGGACGGGTTGCTTTCATCAGTTCGGTTCGTAAACAGACGCTATCGACTGAGTTTTCCTTTCAATAGCAATTCAATCTTCAATAAAAATTCATGTAGCCACTCCAAGCCCATCGCGCTGATCCAGGAAGGGATGGTGGCAGTGAACTGCTCAGTTGGAGTCACGGTCAGATTGGCCTGATAGCCGCGCTGAAGCGGTTTCAGGGAAATCAATTCTTTATTCATAACTCAGTAATTCTACGGCGTCGTCTCTACTGGCATTATAGAAATGCCCTCTAAGGCTTTCTGTAAAATTACGGTAAAGATCACTAGATTCTCAATGCGAATTCGATGTTGCTGAGCGGGATCTTTGAGATACGGCCAGTGGGATCGTGTTGTGCTTCTAGCTACGGGTAGAGATCTGGTTTATGCACGAGGTGTTTCACGTATACCCGATCACAACGAGGGGTTTCAACTCCGGTGGCGGGTTGATAGCCACTGCGTTCATACAAGTAAATGGCCTCCTTAAGCGCCGTTGCCGTTTCGATCCAAATTTGCTTAAATCCTCGCGCGGCGATCGCGGTTTCAAGGGTTTGCAATAAAAAACGACCTAATCCTTGCCCTCTAGCGGTTGGCAACAAATACATCTTGCGGATTTCTACGGCGTTTGCTCCTCGCGATACGGGATAGTAGCCTGCTGTTCCGACAATTTGACCACCTTCCTCAACCACCCAGAATTCGCCACCTGTTGCCCAATACGCTGCCTCAACTTGCCACACATCACGATCGGTCCCCTCTGGTTCACAGCTCAACTGGTATTCCTGCAATACTGATGTAATTAACAGAGCCGCCGCTTGGCGATCGATCGGCTGCCAATCGCGAATTAAAAACTGACGATAGCGCGTTTGCATCGTGGAGTCACTCCAATTTATAAATGTGATACTCCATCAAGTTGAGGATAGTTCCACTCATACTGAGTTTCTCAAATGCTTGTACAGGAGTTCCTTTGAGGCTTTCTGGAATTTTGCGGCTAGACTGATTGCGCTGATCGACGGTATACACCAAATACTCGTAGTCTAGTTGAGCATCGAGCCATTGTTTAAGACAATGAATGGCTTCTCGACCATAACCATGTCCATGCGCGGCTATTTTCGTCCAAACTTCCAGTTCAGGTGTGGAAGTATGAAGCCGATGAACGCCACAGAGTCCCAAAAACTCTTGATAATCTTTGGTGAGAATGACCAGCGTTAGGTCTGTACCTCGATCGCGCTGATGCATGGCCTCTTTGATATAGCGTGCCGTTTCCCGAAGAGTTTCAGCCGGTTTTGGATACATATACCGGGTAATTTCGGCGGTAAATTCCGCAAAGATCTCCTGCTGATAGTCCAGCGAAATCGGCTTTAGTAATAACCGATCGCTCTCTAACTGAACCGTTTTCAAATTCTCCATTCTCGTAGCGCTTTAGTAAAAAATCCATTAGCTAGCTATGAATGCGGGGTTCTGGGTGCAGCGTTGAGAGTAAGGCGCTTTCTACAGTTGCCAGTTCTTGAAGACGTTGTGTAACTGTTTCGCGATCGAAATACGTTGTTGCCAATGTCCAATAAATGCCATAGTGCCGCGCTTCGGAAGCCATCAGCCCTCGGTAAAACTGGGCTAGCGCTGGCTCAGGGCAATGTGCCGCCAATAGCCCCAATCGTTCATGGCTGCGAGCCTCAATTAAACCAGACACCAGCAGCGAGTCTAACTGACGATGGGGTTCTTGGGGGCGAATGGCTGCTCTCAGTCCGGCTCCGTAAGGTGGAGGAGTCAAAGGAGCCAGCGCAATTCCACGCCGATCAAGCCACTGGTTCACCTGTTCAAAGTGCTCTAATTCTTCTTGGGCGATCGAGGTTAGCGTTCTCACCAATTTAGCGCTAGAAGGATAGCGAAATATGAGATTCAGGGCCACTCCTGCTGCTTTGCGTTCACAGTGGGAATGGTCGAGCAAAATTGTGTCAAGATTGGCGATCGCCTGATTAATCCAAGCCTCAGAAGTTGGCTGTTGAAGAAATTTAATCGTCTGCATAGCAATTTTTAAACAAGCACTAAGCTCACAGTTGTTCTGAACTGATCGAGCTTCTTGTACTGTACAACCCACGACCCGTTACGAGGTAAACCACCTCGGTTTCCAGCGAGATGATGGTCTGCCGATTGCATGAAGATCGATCGCATGAAGTCCATTGGCTCCTCATTCACTCATTCACTCGTTCACTCATCGACTTCCTATATCCTGACATCACATCCTTCGTTCTTCTCTCTAGACGCCGATCGCCCTGCCCTTTACGATGAAATACACCATCTACCCAGCCTTTATTTCACCATGACCTTCAACCTTGAGCAGGCCGATGCCGTTGGCACAGCAACCGCCGTTCTGAATGGAGAAATGACTGCAACGGCCGTCACCCAGTCCACACTAGATCGCATTGCTGCCCAGGATGGCAAACTAAACTGCTTCACCACGCTGTTGCATGAACAAGCCCTTGCACAAGCGGCTCATGTGGATGAAGCCCTTGCCGATGGTAGACAGACCGGAGCATTGACGGGTGTTCCTTTTGCCGTTAAAAATCTGTTTGATATTTCTGGACTGCCAACCCTGGCTGGATCAATGATTAATCGTGATCGTTCTCCAGCCGATCGCGATGCTACCGCTATCACCAAGCTGAAACAAGCAGGAGCCATTTTGGTGGGGGCGCTCAACATGGATGAATATGCCTATGGATTTGTGACAGAAAATCATCACTATGGAGCGACCCATAACCCGCATGATCTCGATCGGGTGGCGGGTGGTTCGTCGGGCGGATCGGCCGCAGCCGTAGCCGGAAGATTGGTTCCCCTCACGCTTGGCTCTGACACCAACGGCTCGATTCGCGTTCCAGCGGCTTTCTGTGGCGTTTTAGGACTGAAACCGACCTACGGGCGGCTGTCGCGGGCAGGTGCGTTTTTATTTTGCGCCAGTTTAGACCATATCGGCCCCTTTGCTCGATCGGTGCGTGACATTGCCCTTACCTTTGATTTGCTGCAAGGCGCAGATGTGCGCGATCCGATTTGCACCACATTGCCCCCAGAACCTTGTTTTCCGCAGTTAGGTCAAGGCATTGATGGCTTACGGATTGCTGTTGCCGATGAGTATTTTGCGACTGGCGGTGAACCGGAGGTATTTGAAGCTGTGTCTCAAGTGGCTGACGCCTTAGGCGCAACCGATCGTGTCATTATTCCCGAAGCCCATCGTGCCCGCGCCGCCGCTTATGTAATTACCGCTAGCGAAGGCAGCAATTTGCACTTCCATCGCCTCAAAACTCGCCCGCAAGATTTTGATCCAGCCACCCGCGATCGATTTTTAGCAGGAGCCATGATTCCTACGACGTGGTACACCCAAGCTCAGCGATTTCGTCGCTGGTATCGCGATCGGGTACGCGAAATTTTTCAACAAGTAGACTTAATTTTAGCGCCCGCTACCCCCTGTTTAGCTCCGCGCATTGGGCAACAAACAATGGTACTGGATGGAGAAGAGATTTTAGTACGTCCCAATTTAGGATTGTATACACAGCCGCTTTCGTTCATTGGGTTGCCGATTCTGTCAGTGCCCATTCAACGCCCCAATCAATTGCCGTTGGGTGTACAAATTATTGCCGCTCCATACAAAGAAGCTTGGATTTTACGAGCGGCAGCTATGTTAGAGGCGAAAGGAATTTTGACTACACCAATTGTCTGAGCGATTGTTCAATCATCACGTTCAATCATCTTCAATCATCGCGTTAGAAATACAGAGGGGCAGTTCATGACCACCCCTGCTCAACCCGTCAAAGGACAGTGGGAGAAGGGAGACATGAAGGGAAGGGACATCTGCTCTGATTCCAAGTCCCAACCTCCAATCCCTCATCCCCAACTCCCTACTTCTGCCAAATTCGCCAGCTTGCCCCGATCGCGGCACTGACACCTGCCATTAACCCCATGCTAATGCCTTCTACTTTCTTTTCCATTGGATTTTGCGTCAGACATTCAGTGCTGGGGGTGGCGTCTGTCAGACACTCATTGATCGCGGCTTGGCTGGTGGTTGCGCCAAGAACACTTCCAGATACGCCGCAGAGGATAACCAGTAACCAAAAACGTGAATTTTTACCCATGACAAGTGTGAGGTTAGTAATTCGGAGGAATAATCTAATCTGGCTTATCTTAATCTGCTCCTACAGTCGTAAGATCACAGAATAAAAAAAACAAAGCCATTGATTAACAAATCCCATTTACGTATAACCTCTGCCTATGGAAAGATCCCGAGATTTTTAGCAGCAATACTTAATCTTTAGAAAAATGGGAAGATAAGTTTAAGTTAACGATAGTTTACTGGAATGTGATGAGTATGGCTGAGATTCAATTTTCGAGAGGAATTACTGAACCGGTTGTTCCAGATGTCCGCCTGACTCGCGCCAAGGATGGCAGTAACGGACAGGCTATTTTTTACTTTCAGAATCCTCAAGCGCTAGACAACGATCGCACGGATGAAATTACCGGTATGTACTTGATTGACGAGGAAGGTGAACTGGTATCCCGGGAAGTAAAAGCCAAGTTTGTCAACGGTCAACCAGAAGCGATCGAAGCCACCTATACGATGAAAAGCGTTGAGGATTGGGATCGGTTCATGCGCTTTATGCAACGGTATGCCGAAGAAAACGGGCTAGGCTTTAGCAAGACTTAACCGTTTAGGGTTGGGTTAACCTTTGATGCCCCCATCCTCTATTCGGGTCTCCAGTTCTGAGAAAACCAAGCCTTATAGTCCCCCATTTTGGGGGATTCAGGGGACGGAAGCCGTTGAGGCTCAGCGCGATCGACGGCTGTGGTGAGCGTGGCAGCGCCGGAGGATTTAGGGGCAACATTGGCAATCTGCCGGGTTCATCCCCTGATTTAGCAAACGGGCGTCCTGGCTTTGATGACACTGAAGTTTCAAACTGAAGTTTCAAGACGATTCTGATTATGCTCCAGGTTCCCCATCCCGATATTGACCCTGTTTCCGTTGGCTGTGCAGTTCTAACAGCCAGCGATACTCGTTCTCCCGAAACCGATCGTAGTGGACGGTTGATTCGGCAACTGCTGCGGGAAAACGGACATCGGATCGAACAGTATGCGCTGCTGAAAGATGAACCCGCCCAAATTCGAGCGATGGTAGCGGAATGGGTGGCACAACCAGAGATCCAGACAATTGTACTGAACGGCGGTACAGGTATCGCCCCACGGGACACCACCTACGATGCGATCGAACGGCTGCTTGAAAAAACGCTGCCAGGGTTTGGGGAATTGTTTCGCTGGTTGAGCTATCAGGAAATTGGCTCACGGGCGATGGTGTCGCGGGCGGTGGCAGGGGTACACCAAGGTACGTTGATTTTCTCGTTACCTGGGTCAAGTAATGCGGTGCGGCTGGCAATGGAGAAGCTAATTTTGCCAGAACTGACGCATCTGGTCAAACAACTGAATGAAGGGTAAGGTCGAGACTGCTCTACAGTGCTGATCTAGATGTCTCTGTAATGGTTACTTCGTCTCGATCGCAACTGACAGAAACGACAGGGGATGCCTCATATCCGTCGCA
Source organism: Thermocoleostomius sinensis A174 (assembly GCF_026802175.1). Lineage (NCBI taxonomy): Bacteria > Bacillati > Cyanobacteriota > Cyanophyceae > Oculatellales > Oculatellaceae > Thermocoleostomius > Thermocoleostomius sinensis. The sequence goes on from NZ_CP113797.1 coordinate 3,705,063, forward strand.
AATCCTAGAATGGCACGATCGCGATGTTCATACAACAGTTCTCCTTGAGCATTAAACAGAAACGTGGCTCCGCGTTGCGTTAGATAGGCAGCATTGGGAACATAGGTTTTCCAATGGCTTAGTACTTCGGTCATGTTCCGCAGTCTGAGCGTTGCTAGTTCAAACGGACGCTGAAACCCTTTGCCGCCCGCCCATCGGAAGAATGACCCTTTGAGCGGGGGGAGGGGAAAAGCATTGATCGTTTCCTCATCCGCGATTAACTGGGGGGCTTGCCGATCGCCCCGATAGCCGCGCCACACTTCCGCTAATGTGCCAGGGCTACCAACGCCAGCACACATTAGCAACAGGTTAAATAGGGCATTCTGAGACGGGGATAAACCAGGTAGTTTAACCGATAGCCCTGAGTACAGGTTGAGCATTTGGTGCAGTTCCGCTGTTGGATCGACAAAGAGACAATCTGCCGGAAACCCAGTATAGGCGCAAAATTGCTGACCCGACGCCCGATCGCCAATGCCAACAGCACGAACCGCAATTCCCTTAGCGTCAAGTTGTTCAGACTCTCGCTGCAACCACCAGGCATATTCCAGATTGTCAAAGTCCCCTAACTGCGACCACAGCAGCACCAGTTGCCAAGCGGCAGACTCACAGTTGCTTAAGATGGGCACGATGGCTCCATCACTAACTCGCTGGCGATCGGTTTGGCTTAAGAGAGCGTAGAGATTCATCAGTGTCAGCGTCGTGTAAAAGCGTGCGTGAGACCAAAGGATTGCAGTCGTGGAAGTGATGACCGATGCGGCATCTTCATACGGTGCTGGAACATAGGCCATCTTACCAGTACGATGTCAATGGCAGGCCTACCCCCCTATTCCCAACCCCGAATGCCGCATCCTCGTCACTATCGCGTTGTTGCCTTGCCCGGTGAAGGCATTGGCCCAGAAGTCGTAGAATCAGCACTCACCGTTTTGCAACACCTCGCTCAGCAACATGGATTTTCGGTGCAGATTGATCGGGGTTTGATTGGACAACCTGCGTTGGTCAAACAAGGCAGTTACTTTTCAGAAGTAACAGCGCAGTTATGTCAGGGAGCCGACGGAATTTTGTTTGGGGCTGTGACTCAAGGGGGGCTATTGGAACTGCGCAAGCGGTTCGACTTTTTTGCTAACCTACGGCCTATTCGGCCGTCGCCGAGCTTATTGCAAGCATCGCCACTTAAACCAGAACGATTGCAAGATGTTGATATTTTGATTGTGCGAGAACTGACCAGCGGACTTTACTTTGGCCCCTGCGGGCGATCGATCGAGGTCGATGGTTCCTATGGCTATCACACGATGCGCTATACCGATAACGAGATTCGTCGCATTGCCAAGGTAGCCTTGCAAAAAGCCGCCGATCGCCGTCATCACCTCACCATTGCCCACAAAGAAAATGCGTTGCCCTGTTTGCCGTGGACGCGCCTTGTTCAGGAAGTTGCCCCCTCCTTTGCTCACGTCACCGTAGAGTCAATGCTGGTCGATAATTTGGCGATGCAACTGGTCATGAACCCTCAACGGTTTGATGTGATTTTGGCCGGGAATTTGTTTGGTGACATTCTCAGCGATATTGGCGGAGCCTTAGTGGGGTCGATCGGCTTACTAGGGTCTGCTAGCTTGAATGCCGATGGATTTGGACTCTATGAAGCGGTTCATGGCACGGCGTCTGATTTGGCTGGACGGGGAGTTGCGAACCCGTTGGGAACCATCGCGGCGGTAGAGTTGATGCTGCAACAGTGGGGAGAAACAAGCGCAGCCGATCGATTGCGGCAAGTTCAAGAACAGCTATTGGCCGCTGGCTATCGCACGCTCGATTTATCGCCTCAACCAGGTGATCAGATAGTGGCAACTCAAGAGCTAGTCGAGCTTTTTCTGCAAGCACTTTAGGTTCAGTTGGGTTGCCATTGATTCTTTTGATCTACTTGAGCTATCTAAGTTGTTAATTTAGGTGACAATTTTTTTCTCTAATGAGAGTCTTGCTAGAGTTTAGGGGCAATTTGCTGATAGAACTAAAGCTGTAATACTATATGCAGCGCTAGCAAGAGTTTTACGCGGGCTTAAGTGCTATTGACAGCGTATGACTCTGCTCATCTTGTCCGTTGTTCCTAGGGCCGATCATGTCTCAGACCATTAGATCTCAGAACGTTAAGCCTCAAACATTAGGTCAGGCTAGCCCCGATCGCTCGTCTCGTGCCCCTTCAACGCCAATTTCGGCAACGGGTTCGACCGAACAAGCAGCAAATTCTCAGTCTCAAGATGTTCCGAGCTTGGCGACAACGATGAATGTGGATGCGCTGCTAGACGAGGTGTTTGGTGACATTGAGCGCATGTTAGAGCCGGATAGTTCTCCGACTCGCCCTTTAGCAACAGATTCGGCTCCAGCAAACCCACATAGCACGGCGATCGCCCCATTTTCGGCGGCGACTCAGTCTCCTGAACCAGCTTCGGCGGATGCGACTGCTATACCCAGCACTATGACAAACGCGATGACCTCTACGTCTACGTCTGAAGCTATCTCGTCTAAAGCAACGTCATTACTATCCCCTCTAGCAGCAAACTTGACTTCCCCCTCCAGCAGTTTAGCTCTGTTGCCCAAATTATCGCCCCGCCAACTGAAACCCGATGATTCAATCGATCCGGAGGTTGAGTTGTTTCCAGATCTGCCTGAGGTTGTTGCTTCCCCTGCTCGCCCCCTTGACTTGCTGTTGATGTTCCTGGCGTTAATTTCCCTGATATCAGCTGCTGGGTTGTGGATTTTTGTGCGCACAAAATTACCACAATTGACGCAAGTCGCGAACACACCTTCGACAGCGGAAGTTCTCCAGGCTAAGCACGATGCTGAGTTTTTAGATTATGTGCGTCGATCGCTAGAAAGAATCGATCGCAGCAAACCAATGCAATCAACCGCTGACTCTCGTCCTGCCACTGCGCTTGACCCGTTGTTTGTGCCGCTGCCACCTCCACCCCCGATCGCGGTTGCCCCTCCCATTGCCGCTGTCCCCACTCCCAGCATTTCCGTTTCTCCTCTACCGATGGCTCCTGTTCCTTCTGTGGCTCCGGCGATCGCTCCGTCTAGTTCAGCCTTGTCTGCCTCTCCACCCACAGACTCGATCGCCGCTGCCCCTGTTCCTGCGACGCCATCCATCCCCAACATTGCCCCCTCTCCAACCCATACATTAATTGGGCTACTGGAATTGGGCGATCGATCGGCAGCGTTGTTTGAAATTGATGGTACTCCTCAGCGCATTCAGGTGGGCGAAAAGTTTGGGGCAAGTGGTTGGACGTTGATTTCTGTGTCCGGAGACGAAGCGATCGTGCGCCGCAATGGCGATGTGCGATCGGTGTTGATTGGGCAAAAGTTTTAAGAATTCGTGTAAGCTATTGCAAGATTTGGTTACAAGTGCCAATCCTTGCACAGGAGCCACGAAGCGCAGTGAAATTCTGTAAAGTCGCAGACATCACAGATTGGCAAGATCAAGAATTTCGATCGATCTCATCTCTGTTAGGTGTGGATGGTTTCCAAGATCGCAAGGTTTGGGAACATATTCAGGTCTATCGAGGGCTTCAGCAACTTGGTTTACTGAATGACAATACCTGCGCTCTGGGACTGGGAGTTGGCCAAGAGCGTTTAATTTATGCCTTTACCAATGTTTGTAGTGCGGTGGTGGCCACCGATCTCTACAATTCCTCGAACTGGTCTACGGCAGCGATGTCGGTAGAAGAGGTGTATGACCAAAGTCCATTCTCCTATCGCCGCGATCGTTTAACTGTACAACACATGGACATGACGCAGATCGAATTTCCCGATACCAGCTTTGATGTGGTTTGGAGTTGTTGCTCGATCGAACATGTCAATAGTTTTGCGGACTTACATCAAGTTTATCGAGAGATTCATCGTGTTTTGAAACCAGGTGGTGTTGCGGCTCTCACCACTGAATATAACCTCAGCAATCACCACAGCTATGATCCGAATATGCTGTTCACTGATCGCTATTGGATTGACCATTGGTTAACAGGCGAAAATCCGCTGATCCAAGGATTTGAATTAATCGATCAACCTGATTTAGTGCTGCAACCTGATCCGAATAATGAGCCTCAGCCCAGACGCTTGGCGATCAAAACTTCGATTCCGATTTACAGTCGCGATATTGTTCTTGATAGCGTTGCTTTTTTCTTGCGCAAAACGGGTGATTTTTCTCGTGATTATGACGATCGCTGGTTGCCTTTAGAGTGGAGACAGTATTTATCTGCTTGTGCTCAACTCCAGGCGAAAAATGTTGCTGTCTCCGAGTCCTTGCTGAAGCCACTAGTGGAAAGTGAAATAATAGAACCTCGGCTAAAAGTGGCAGCTCTACGGCGGTTAATGATAGCTTTGCGAGAGCAAAACAAAACGGATGAGATGATGCAGTATTGTCAATCGATCGTGTCACTGTGTGCATCGTCTCAAGATACAGATCATTTGTTGCCATTAGCCCATGTGTGCAAGAGATTGAAGCAGTGGGATATTGCCCAATTCTTATACGAAAAAACTGAAAATTCACCCGGCGCGCGTGATATTCAGGTGGTTCGCAGCCTTTTGGGACAAGCAGAATGTTTGGCTCAACAGAACCAGATTCAAGCAGCCCTAGAGCGTGCCAAGAAAGCGCAAGAGCAGTTACCGCCCTATCATCCAATTGATGAGCTAATTGCCAGCGTTCACCATCATCAAGGCATATATCATGAAAGGCTCGAGCAATTTCGAGAGGCGGTAGCTGCCTATCAGTTGGCATTAAACGCTGCACCCAATCCTAGAATGTGTCAAACTCTTACACAACGGTTAGATTACTGTCAAACAAGGTTAAAAGAACGATCGATTTCCTATCGTGCGAATGCTAAACTGCACAAATTTTTGAGCAAACTAGGAAACTCCATCAAACCCTAGCCTGAAATCTTCTTAGACGAGTGAATTCTGAATATCTTAATTCTAAATACTTTGATGTTATCTCTGGTTCCACCTTTTTCCCGTTATATACAGACTAATTCATGAATCAATTGAATGACCCTCAATGGATAAATGCCAAGGAATTTCTACAGCGATACCTAAAACCTGGCGAACGCATGGTTGCACCTCGCTACTTTAAGCAAGAAGCCTCTAAACTGTATCCTTATAAATTGACTCATGAATTAACGCCCGATTACTATGAGTGGTTGCTTCTTCACAAAGGCCAGTTGCAACAGATTGATCCCACTTTTTTGAAGCAGGCAGTGACTCAACTGAATCCTGTCTTTGCCAATGAAGTGTTTGTAATTTTAACGGCTCGATCGGATGTGCCAGCGTTGACTAATTCTGTGCATTTGCAACCGCTTTGGCAACAGGTGAACCCATCGCTAGAGGGAGGCTCGTCATTTGGATGGCGTCATACTCTGTCACAGCCCCTCGATCGCCTTAAACAACAATTGGCTGATCCTCGGATTGATGGGCTAACGCAACAATTGAATGCAGTCCTCGATCGCTTGATTCAGATAGAGCGAGCTATCAAGAAGCTGAACCAAGCTATCCAAGGGCAAACCGCTGCTCGTCCTCGTCCGAATGCCCCTCTCGCCACGTTGTCGTTGGAAGAGTTGCGATCGACCTGTCGTGCTTCATGCCAGACGGCTTACTTGGGGGATAACATCATTCTGTGCCGGGTCTTAGGAAACTATCTTGTCTACGGCGATACGAAAGATGTGGGCATTGTGCCACATCTAAGCTTGAACGGGTTTTGGGAACCTTGGGTGACATTGCTGATGATGCGCACGGTGAAACCCGGTTGGTATTGTTTAGATGTAGGAGCTAATCATGGTTATTACTCTGTGGTGATGGCCAGCCAAGTTGGCCCCGCCGGACGAGTGATTGCCCTAGAGCCAAATGTTCACTTGGTTAAGCTAATTTGTAAAACTCTGGAAGTGAATGGGTTCAACGATCGAGCCAAAGCATTGTGCAAAGCTGTTTCTGAAAAGGCAGGCGAGGTTGTGAAGCTAGTGGTTCCTCATGGGCAAACAGGCCATGCTTCGATTTATGGCAACGCTAGAGACTCGGATGAAGTCATGGACGTGGAAACGGTGACGATCGATCAACTCACCGCAGACTGGCCACAGGTCAACTTCATCAAAATTGACGTGGAAGGAGCCGAAGAAAACGTTTGGCGTGGAATGCAAGAAACGGTGCGGCGTAACCCTAACCTTGCCATTGTGCTGGAATTTGGCGCTAATCGGTATGCTAATCCCAGAGCGTTTTTAGAAGAAATTGTGGCGGCAGGCTTTATTTTGCGATACATCGACTATGATACCCATCCCAAGGAACTCTCGATCGAACGATGCCTCAGCGATCGATCAGATAGCTACTGGGATTTATTTCTTAGTCGCACCTGATGCCTTGCCCTAGATCGAATCATTCCCATACTGGTAAACCTCTAGGGGTACTCCTAATAGATTTCCTTTCCTCCTTCCTGCTTTAGCCTTCCTTCTTGACTGCCTGATAGGATGAAAGGGCACAGGTTGAATAGGAACACCAATGAGTTTATTCGAGGACTTCAGCGCCTTCCTAGAAAGTCGTCTGGAGGAGTTTTTGCGCAATAATCCCCACCTAGAACTACAAGCCCTAGAAGAACAACTGCGTGAGCAGGAAGCAGAAGCAATTAAGTTGCTTGGAGATTTGCGCTTGCGGGAAAAACGACTGCAAGATGAAATTTTGACAACGGCGCAAGAAGTACAGCGGTGGCATGTTCGGATTGAGAAAGCTAAGCAAGCCCAGCGTTTTGATCTAGTAAAACCGGCCGAAGAACGGGAAGCGGCCCTACTACGACAAGGCAATCAGCTTTGGGGACAAATGGAACTAGTTAAAAAACGTATCGAGCAGACGATCGAACTACAGCGGCAGATTCAGATCCGTCGGCAAGAAGTACGGCAGAAAGTGACCGAAGCCCAACAAGCTGCCCGCGCCAGTTACCAAACTCAGTCTGAACAGCAATGGCAAACTACTGGATGGAACCAGGGCTATCGGGTTGGCTATACCAGCGTTGCCGATCCCCTAGAACAAACGTTTCGACAGTGGGAAACGGATGAAGAATTGGAAGAATTAAAACGACAAATGGGGCGCTAAATGTGATAAACTCAGCGGAGTTTTTTGCAGATGCCGCAGCTATTCAGGTTATGGGGGTTTTCCACAGGAATCCTAGAGTTTTCCACAGGGCTGTTTCGGTTTTCCACAGGATGCCGAAAAGTTTTCCACAGGATGGGGAAGGATGTTTATTTTCCTCTAGTCCCTGATGATGTTTTGCATCTCCTCAGGAGAAACAGAGACAAGCCTGACTTGAAACACTTGCTCAAAAACGATCGCAACTTGCTGCTGCACCCGATCGAGACTAATTTGGGGAATAAATTGCGCTAAGCTGCCTACGGGTTTGTCGGCGATTCCACACGGCACAATTGACTGAAACCCCGTCAAGTCGGGACAGACATTGAGAGAAAAGCCGTGCATTGTAATCCATCGGCTGACTTTGATGCCGATCGCCGCAACCTTACAGCCCTCGACCCAAATGCCGGTCAATCCAGCAATGCGTTCACCCTTTAGCCCGTGGAGCGCCAAGACCTGAATTAACACTTCCTCAAGCTGTCGCAGATACCAATGGAGATCTGGCTGATAGTACCGCAAGTTGAGAATGGGATAGCCTACTAATTGTCCGGGGGCATGAAACGTCACTTCGCCGCCCCGCTCAATTCGGTGTACAGGATGGGGCGGATTGGCTGTATCAAACTTTAGGTGCTCTAAACGGCCGCCCTGACCCAACGTGTAGACGGGCGGGTGTTGCAACAGCATTAACACATCGTTCAATGTGGGCTGCTGACGACGGGCAGAAACCAACGATCGCTGCCATTGCCAAGCTACCCCATAGGGCACTAGTCCAGGTTCATAAAGCCAACCGCAACGAGAAGTCAATATCGAGACTCAATCGCGTTTCACACCTAATCAATCAGTCTATCCCATATCTCCCATGCGAGATCAAGCGTAATCTAGCCGAGTTCGAATCAAGAATTATCAAGGGATGCAAAACATTTTAAACGAGCCTGTCGTACAGAATACAAGGTGTTAGGGTGGGAGTATACACCCCAGTTGACACTGATCCAGCTATCCAGATCCAGTCACACAAGGGGGATGACCCAAAATGTTCTTAGGGGAGGAAGCTTTATGAAGCTTGTTATCCAGGGCAAAAATATTGAAATTACCGATGCAATCCGCGAGTATGTACATCAGAAAATTGAGAAGGCTGTTAACCATTTTCAGACATTGACGACGGAAGTTGATGTACATCTGTCGGTGGCCCGCAACCCTCGGATAAACCCCAAGCAAACCGCAGAGGTGACAATCTACGCCAATGGAACTGTGGTTCGTGCAGAGGAAAGCAGCGAAAATCTTTACGCCAGCATTGATTTGGTTTCTAACAAAATCGCTCGACAATTGCGCAAATACAAGGAGAAACGGCAAGACAAACAGCACGCACCCGTGAAAACGGCAGAAGTCCTAGCCGATGAGCCAGTTGCCCCCACGTTGGTAAGCGATCGAACTCCTGAACTGCCTACAGAAGTAGTGCGGATGAAATACTTTGCTATGCCGCCGATGACCATTCAGCAAGCGCTGGAGCAGCTAGAACTGGTAGATCACGACTTCTACATGTTCCGCAATATTGAAACTGGCGAAATCAACGTAATCTATGAACGCAATCATGGTGGCTATGGGGTGATTCAGCCCCGCAATGGCAATGGGCATACTAATGGCAAGCATCACAGTAAAGCGACTCACACGGCCCACGTAGAAGCAGCTAATGCAAGCCGAGGGTAGGGTTTTCTATCCTCACAGTAAAGCGACTCACACGGCCCACGTAGAAGCAGCTAATGCAAGCCGAGGGTAGGGTTTTCTATCCTCATTTCACACCGGGCCCAGTTTCCTAGTCGTTGATTTACTCATTTTGCAAAGATAGGAAACTGGGCATTTCTTATTTGTCCTTGCCTATGCAGAATAGAAATATAGAAAATTAAGGATGGCTCAACGCGTGACTTCTCTTTAGCATTTGATGTATACCTATGCATTCTTGCCCAACTCTGATGATCCGCTCGATTTGCCAGAAGGCATTTCGGGATCGTTACAGCTTGTTGCTGTGAATGGCATCGCGGCGTTAGTAGAGCCAGGTTTATCATTGGAAACCATTCAGATCAGCGATGATGTCCTGATGCAGGCAGTGCTCTGTCATGATCAGGTAATTCGAGAGATGTTTGAGCAAACGCCGTTGTTGCCCTTGCGGTTTGGTACTTACTTTGTCTCGCGGCAAGGATTAATGGAGCATCTAGGCGCACACTGGACTGAGTATTTAGATAAACTAGCAAAATTGCAAGGACAGGCAGAATACTTGTTGAAGCTCGTGCCGCTAGCAGCCCCAGAGTTTGCTGTACCGCCTGATCTGAAAGGGAAAGACTATTTTCTGTTTAAAAAACAGGACTATCAAACTAAGGTAGATTGGCAGCGACAACAGCGATCGGAACTGGAAAAAGTACTAGAAGCAATGGCTCAACGTTGCCCTCAGTGGACGTGCACAGAACCCAAAGATGGAGTAGAACGAATTTATATTTTGAGCGATCGGCAGTACGAGCCACTGTTGCAGGATTGGGTAAAAACGTGGCAATCGTTTTGTCCGCGATGGGAGCTCAGTTTAGGTGAAGCGTTGCCGCCCTATCACTTTGTGTAGACGATTGCCTAAGCTCGGCTCTATCTCCTTTATCTCTTATGAAGGCAATTTCTCATGAAGGGATTGACTAAAGTCGAGCTAAGTATGATTTCCTTCTCAGGTTCTAACTCGTGATTCTGCAAGTTTCCTTAATTTTCAGCCAAAAACTCGGCATCGCCACAATTTAACTCAGTTTCAGCCAGCAACTGTTTCTGTCAATCGGTTGATGACTGCGATATTCTGACCTTAGGGTATACTACAACCGACCGCATCTTCTCATGATTCAATTCGCTCAACGTTTGGCTCCGCTGCAATCAAATGTATTCGCCGATATGGATCACGCCAAGGCGAAGGCGAAAGCAACTGGAAAAGAAATTCTAGATCTGTCGCTTGGTTCCTCTGATTTGCCAACTCCAAATCATATCCTAGAGGCGATCGCTCAATCGCTGCCAGACGCCCGCACGCATGGATATTTGTTGTATCACGGAACGCGATCGTTTCGACAAGCCGCGGCACAGTGGTATACCCAAAAGTTTGGCATTGCCGTTGATCCAGAGACAGAAGTACTGCAACTGATTGGCTCACAGGAGGGAACAGCGCATCTGCCGTTAGCTATTCTTAATCCTGGTGATTTCGCCTTACTGCAAGATCCAGGATATCCCTCCCATGCCGGAGGCGTGTATCTGGCCAGTGGACAAATTTATCCCATGCCGTTGTTGGCAGAAAATGGGTTTTTGCCAGTGCTGGCAGATATTCCTGCCCCCGTATTAGCACAAGCACGGATGATGGTACTGAGCTATCCCCATAACCCCACGACGGCTGTTGCTCCATTGCGTTTCTTTCAAGAAGCCGTTGCCTTTTGTCAACAGCACAATTTAGTGCTGGTCCATGATTTCCCCTATGCCGATTTGGTATTCGACGGAGCAAAGCCGCCATCAGTGCTACAGGCTGATCCTGATAAAACGGTTTCGATCGAATTTTTTACCATGTCTAAGTCCTACAACATGGGCGGATTTCGGGTGGGCTATGCTATTGGAAATGCTGATTTGATTCGAGCCTTGCGCCAGGTGAAGGCTGCTGTCGATTTTAATCAATATCTTGGAATTTTGAATGGAGCAACGGCGGCTCTGACTGGACCTCAAACCCATGTGACGATGGCAGTTGAAACCTTTCGGCAGCGTCGCGATGCGTTTGTACAAGCCATGCATCGAATTGGGTGGACAGTCCCTATTCCCACAGCCACGATGTACATTTGGGCAAAATTGCCAGAAGCTTGGGGAGAAGATTCGATCGGGTTCTGCACCCAGCTAGTAGAGGCTACTGGCGTTGCCATTTCGCCTGGAGCCGGATTTGGTAAATCTGGCGAGGGATATGTTCGCTTTGCTCTGGTCCACGAACCAGCCGTGTTGGAAACCGCCATCGATCGCATTCACCAGTTTTTGCAGTGATGGTTCTGCCAACGGAGTGACGTTTGTTCAAAAGTTTGTTCTATTACAGTTGATCTTACAGTTGATCATTTCATTGTTGAGTTAGTTGACCGCTAGCCGCTATCAATGCAGGTCCTCAATTAATCGAAGAATTTGTAAAGATTCCGCTGCTTCATCAAAGCTTCACAAAAATCTCTAGCTCAAATTTCTCACAGTGCTTAGAAAGTCAACTTTCTAGGCATTTTTTATAGCTTTGTTTCAATTTTAGATGAGAAGATTCAGTGAAAACCACGAGATGATTACTGTCAATTTAATAGACAACTCGTTACAATCTGCCTCAATCTCGCCACGTGTTTCTCTGTGATTTAAAGAGCAATGAAGCTATAGATTTCATTGAAATCCCTAGATAGAGCTAATTTTTCTCCGGTTCATTGAGCCTGTCTAGGAATAATACTCTGGGTACAAATTCATATTTTTTGTATTAAAAAATACATTACTCTTGATGACACAGTTGTCTAAATCGCAACTAAAGTCTGATTTCACTCATTCCTAGCAAGCCATTCCTAGCAAACAAATATGTTCCCCATCACTTTCACCTTCTGGTTTCAGAGGGTACGCCATCGAACCCTCCTTCCACCGTTGTTTGGTTCATCTGTAGCGATCGCTTTTATATCAATCGCGGCTGACTCAGTACTGCCCACGTTCAACGGCCCAGGCAGCAATCCAGCAGAAGTTTTAGTGAGCGCTTCTCAAGCCTTGCTCATCAGTCCACCCTGATTCACGTCTTAGGAGAATTGACACGATGCATTGGACCGTGGCGGCCCCTTTCCTTGAACGAGATGATAATCATTGGTTAACGCCTTATGTTCCGGGCGAGCGGCATCAATTTCAACTGATTCCAAGTCAACAGCCTTCAGCAAACTGGCACAATCGCCACTCTTCAGTCAGTGGGTGGAAAGAATGGGTAATGTATTGGCAGCAGGGCAAAGCGGCGATTGAAGCAACTCAAGGCGGCGTAATTACGGTGTTTCCACAGCTAGCTGCTACTGTTGGCCTACAGCAGCAGAAAATGGGCAGACGAATTCCAGTTGTGGCGTGGTTATTTAACGTGGGCACTTGCAATCCGGGTATACGTCGATTAGCTGCCCAACTGAGTCTTCATCGCATCGATCGTTTCATCGTTCACACTCGGCGCGAACGAGTTTTATATAGCCAGTGGTTAAACTTGCCCGACAATCGATTTGAGTTTGTTCCCTATCAAGCGCCCGAAATTCCGATCCAGTACGAAGAAAACGAAACCCAACCCTTCATTGTCTCCCTTGGTTCCGCTCATCGAGATTTTCCAACATTGTTCAAAGCAGTAGAAGCGCTCAACTTACCTACGATCGTTGCTTCAGGAAAACGTGCTCTAGAAGGACTCCCGATTCCGGCGCAAGTGCAAACCCCCTTTGGCATCAGCCGCAGCGATTGTTTGCGGTTAGCCCAAGAAGCTCGGATTAACGTCATTCCACTTATGCCAAATCCCACAGCTACGGCGGCCGGGCAAGTCACCTTGGTAGAAGCAATGCGAATGGGACGAGCCATTATCGCTACTCGGTGCCATGGAGCAGACGATTATATTCAGCATGGAGAAACTGGCTTGCTGGTTGATCCCCAATCTGTAGACGACCTCAAGCAGGCGATCGAACAGCTTTGGAACGATCCTCAACTTCGCCAGCGCTTGGGGAACGCTGCCAAACAGTATGCCGCACAGCACTTTTCCGATGAGGCGGCTGGAATTGCACTGGGCAGAATTTTGGATAGCGTTGCAGATCAAATCAGCGTTCGTGGCGTCGGCAAAACTAAATGGTCAACCACCTAGCGAAACCTTCACCTTTGCCTTGATGGCTCACCTTGAGTTCTCAGTGGAATTCCAGTAGAGTAAGGGCGTATTTTTGGCGTCGATGAAGTTGAGTCTACTGTGATCATCCGATTGAACCAGGCAGGGTTGCTCGTGGTATTGTGCAGTTGGCTAGGGCTAGGAGCATTTCCTTCCAGCGCTCAAGACGCCGCAATCTGTACTAGCCAGTTGCGAGATTCGATCGATGCTGTGCTGAACCGTCCTGAACTGCGCCGAACTCGCTGGGGGGTTCTGGTTCAATCCTTGGGCGATCCACAGCCACTTTATAGCCACAATGCCGAGCAGTATTTCGTTCCCGCTTCTAATGTCAAACTGCTGACGACAGCGGCAGCCTTAGAGCAGTTGGGCCCAGACTTTCGGATTCGTACCTCGATTTACCATAGAAATTTTGCCAATCAGCAAACTCTATACATCGTTGGACGAGGCGATCCCAGTTTAACGGATGAGGATCTGGTTAGTTTGGCTCAGCAATTACGCGAGCGAGGGATTACAACGGTCGATCGGCTGATTGGAGACGACTCCTATTTTCAAGGAGACTCCATCAACCCTACTTGGGAATGGGAAGATATCCAAGCTGGCTATGGGGCACCTGTCAATAGCCTGATCTTGAATCAGAATGCCATTGGTCTAACAGTGATCCCGCAAGCATTAGGGCAACCCTTGGCGGTGCGATGGGATGATCCGGCTGAGTCCATTATGTGGCAGGTACAAAATCGATCGACCACAGTTCCTGTAGATGCGACGGAGTTTTTAACCGTGGGGCGCGATCTCAGTCGCTCAGTACTGTATGTGCACGGGCAGTTGCGGGTTGGGTCTGCGTCTGAGCCAGTTGCTGTCTCGGTGCCGCAGCCAGCCCAACGGTTCATGCAGCGGTTTGTGCAAATTTTGGTAACGCAAGGAATTCAAGTGCGACAAACGATTGTAACTACCCAATTTACTGATCCCCAAGGACTAGAAATTGCCGCCGTTGAGTCCCCTCCCCTCAGTGAACTGCTCGTAGAAACCAATCGAGAGAGTAATAACCTATATGCTGAAGTGTTGCTGCGATCGCTTGGAAAACGCAACGAAGAGGCAACTTCGACCTTGGAGGCGGGAATTGCTGCGTTAGAAATGACGTTCAATGGTTGGGGAATCAACCCAGACAGTTATGCCCTTGTAGACGGCTCAGGACTGTCTCGTCACAATTTAGTCAGTCCAGAAGCAATTGTGCAAACCCTACAAATAATGGCGCGATCGTCAAATGCATCCACTTATCGACATTCACTCGCACTTGCAGGAGTTAACGGAACGCTGCAAAATCGATTTCGTCAAACGCTGGTCGAACAAAAGCTACGGGGAAAAACCGGGCAATTGCGCAATGCAATGGCGCTTTCTGGGTATCTTGAACTTGGGCATCAATCAGCCCTTGTATTCAGTCTCCTGGTGAATCCGTTCCATCAGGCACCCAGTCAAGTACAAACCAGTCTCGATGCGATAGTAGAACAGTTAGCTCAAGTGCGATCGTGTTGAATTGGGCGATTGCTTCGACCGTCCGTATTGAATTGTGATTGGATAGTTTAACCCAATCACCCAATCACCCAGTTAGGAAGCACGGCCCACCATCAGGCGATCGGACGGTTGAATTTGGTACTTGATGAGATTGGCAAGCTCTTGAAGTTGGCTGATGGCTTCTGCTCCTTCTAGCTTCATCAACTCCCGATCGTCTCGCATCTCCGTCCAGGTAATTCCGTAGTCTGAAACCAAAAAACGAATCAAATGGTTTTCGCCCAAACTGACCATGAACGATGCACTACTCATCTGCCCACCACAGGTATAGCAAGAAGCCAAATAGCCTCGTTGCTCCAGCACAATGGCAAGCGCTTGAAGATTCATTACAAGGTCATGGACGAATTGGCGATGTTGTTCTGCAAGTCTAAGGAACATAACTTGACCTCCTATCACCACACATATCACACAATTTTAGACCTTTTTATAATTTCTTAAGTATTTAAATTCTTTACGTGTGATGCAGGAATATACTCCAGGTGGTGGTGTTGAAATGACGAAAACGAGCCGTTAACAAAGAATTAAAAGTTAATAATTAAGCGATGCAGACCAATGAGGGTTGTTACTGTAGAGTTGCTAGCTCAGGGTAACTGACTGCTGATTCGGATAAAAGTATCAGGCACAACAGTCAAGCTCATCCTAAGAAGCATTGAACTGTACAAACACCCTTTCAAACCAGCGTAGCCTTTAAGTTGAACTCCCTGCCAGTAGATAGTTAAATTTCTTATCGATTAGTGTGACGTTCTATAGAAATATTTAAATTCTGTGGCAAAAGACAATCCGTAGATATTAGTTAACCTGCCACCAACCAAAAGCTGGGCCGATGAAACGAATAACGATCCAGTAGGTTACAAGCAGACCAATCCCAATCCAAGCTCCTCGGGTACTCCAATCTACAAACTTTTGTGCCTGGCTTTTTTTGATGGGTAACCACGGAGCAATGTTGGGTTCCTGTCCATACTTCTCTCCCAAGACTTCTTTCCGTCGCTTTGAATCACCCATGGTTCGGCTCCTCCTGGTTTCCTTGTCTACTTTTTCAACGAGCACCCCTGTGTTTCAATCATACTGGTTTACGCCGCATTGACCTGTGCCTTTGTCCTTATCTCAGTCTCCAATCCCAAGTTCTTCAAAGGAGTTGAATAAACTGGCATCGACGTAGTTAATGCGGGCAAAAGGACTGAGGGCGGCTAACACTTGTTGCCCATAGCTACGATGGTTGACGCGATTGTCTAGAAGCGCCACAACCCCTTGAGATTCTCGGACAGGAGCGATCGCCCGTTGCAAATCGCTGAGTGCCTCTGGCAGCAAATATAGACGAAACCAGTCCTGTCGATTGCGTTTATAGTGAGCAACTCGTCCTGCTACTAGGGGATTTTCTAGAGAAGGCAACGGCAACGTCGCAATTACCAGCAATTGGGGAGCCGGAAGCACCCCTTGGTGTTGGCGCCAAAACTCCCAGCCTGTCACTAAGATGCCGCGATCGTCCAGGCACGTTTTTTCTACCTGCACGCGCGACCCAAACTCAGACGCCAGAACCGAGCCAATTTGAGCTTTTAGGGGCACATCTTCAATCAACAACACAGTTAAGCCTTGGTTAGCTGTATTGGTAGCTCCTAGTAGGGCCCGAATTTCTTGCATGAGCACTGGCTGAAACTGGGGCGTATTGGGCATTGGTAATCCGTCGGGCAGGTAAAGGTGAACTAGTTCGTGCTGGCGATCGAGCGTGAACTTTAGGCAAGTAATGGTATCTAACCCCACCCGCTGGCGATAAATTTTGGCATCTGCATCTAGATCCAACGATCCCCCAATGAGGACGACCGGTTGCTGTAACCAAACCGGTCGCAGGGCAGGTGCAACATCTACTGGGCAACTCAACAGCGTAAATTGTCCTTGCTGCCGCGCAACTTCTGTCCACAGCATTTGATCAGGCTGTTTCAGGGCTTGTCTAAAGTCTTCCCACGCAGTTGGCAATTGGGTCAACCGTTGATTGGCGGCTGTGGTGACGGGATCAAGGTGATCGACCCCGCCACGATCGCCCCTACCAAGGGGATCACGATGGGAATCAATGGTCGTTGCCTCACACTCCTGCTCTGGTTCATCTAGATCGGCTTCATCTAGATTGACCGATGGGCGATCGCGCTCACAGTTCGCCGCATCCGTTTTCTCAGAATCAAGCGATGTCAGGGAAGCCGCATCTTCTAATGACAATGGAACAGACAACGCTGCATACAGTCGCGTTAGGATCTCTCGCTCATCGGGATCAATTAGATAACAATCGTAGGGATTTGCAGGATGTTGAAAGATGGAACGAGTCAGTTGAACGCGGGCATCGCGGATGGTATCGGCACAGTGAGGATACGCTGCCATCAAATCGTCCCAATCCTGGGAGTGAATTTGGTGGGTTAACTGCTGCCGAGTCCATGTTTCTAGATCATCGGCTCCATCGATAATAGTTGGAATATGGTCAGGAAACCGTCCTGCCTGGGTGAGCCGATCGAACAACCAAGCTTGGGGTGTTGTCAATAGCAGCCCTTCAAAATCATCACACCAGCGATCGCCTGTCCGAATAGCTTTATGATCCGGAATCCACTGGCGCAAACGGGGGATTTCGACCATCAACAGGCGCTGCTGCACGGCGGCGGTTGTCACCAAAATCACTGATCCCTGCCAAATTAACAGCGGCATTAAGTAACTCAAGCGATAACGCCCGTGATAGCCCGAAGGAGCACCTGCTTGCAGCAATGCACTCCGCCCCAAGCGCAGTGCACGAGCAACTAGGCGCGCCATTGTCAGATGATGGTGCCAATAGGGTTCGCCCTGCTCTCGTAGGAAAGCCCGGAGTTGTTGATGAACTTCTACCTCAATCACAAGCGTTGTCTCGATTACTGAGCAGTGAATGTCTGAAGGACTCAATGAACTTCATTGTGACACAAACGCTTATAGGACTTAGTGAAGTTGGAGATCAGTTCGAGATCAAAAGTTGGAGGTCAGAGATTCAAACACAGTATTAAGACTTAGCCACTCAAGGCGAAAGGTCTGAACAGGTCTGACATGCCAAGGAAGTGTTCAGATCGATGGGTGCCAGAGTGAGCGTTTTCCTGTATAGTATTGCTTCCGATAGATGGCAGCGAACGGCAGCATCAAGCCCAAAAGATTCATGAAGATTGGGGTGATTGGACTCGGACTGATTGGCGGTTCATTGGCGATCGATTTGCGGGCACTGGGTCATACCATTTTGGGAGTGAGCCGACGCTCGGAAACCTGTGCTCAAGCCGTAGCTCAACAGATTGTGGACAAGGCTAGTCCTGATCTAGCTCTAATGAAGGCGGCCGACCTCATTTTTCTTTGTACTCCGCTAGGAGCTATCAAACCGACTGTAGAACAGTTAATTCCTCATCTCGCGCCCACCACGGTGCTGACGGATGTGGGATCGGTCAAAACGTCTGTGGTGAATACGATTGCTCCGCGCTGGCCAAACTTTGTGGGTGGACACCCGATGGCGGGAACGGCTGAAAGTGGTTTAAATGCGGCGGTGTCCGGCTTGTTTGTAGACCGGCCCTATGTATTAACACCGATCGACTCGACGCCCCAGGCGGCGATTGACCAGGTTACCGCCGTGGTTCAGTCACTCCGCAGCCGCATCTACCATTGTCATCCGGAGGATCACGATCGGGCAGTGGCTTGGATTTCGCACCTACCCGTCATGATTAGTGCAAGTTTGATTGCCGCTTGCCTAAACGAAGATGATCCGATCGTGCTAAAACTGGCGCAGCAGCTAGCTAGTTCTGGGTTTCGAGATACAAGTCGTGTGGGTGGCGGTAATCCAGAATTAGGAGTCATGATGGCAACTTACAATCAGCAAGCGCTACTGCACGCACTGTATTGTTATCGAGACCAATTAGATCAAACCATTCGATCGATTGAAGGAGGAGATTGGACAGAACTAGAAGAACTTCTGATACAAACTCAACAAGCCCGATCGGAATTTTTGCAATAGTAAAGTTTTACAACGGAACGCAGAACCTATGGCATTGCAACTTCTGGGTCCATCGACACGGGAAGTACCGATCGATGCTTGCGCTGAATGCGACGATGATCAAGAATAGCGAGAATGGGAGGAAACCGTAGGATGACTCGATTAGCGGCATCGAGTTCTGCGGCCCATTCTTGACGAGTTTGCTTGCGCTTCGTCCAGTGCACACCCGGACGCAAGTGATGTTCTTGGTGGTAGCCCTCGTTACAAAATAATAAATTATAAAGTTCACCATAATAGCTCGTGGAATTGGCATAGCGGTTTTCTGGAATGCCGCCAAAGTGCTCATAATAATTCTCTAGATGCTCTAAAAACCAACCAAGATAAAAAGTAGGAATAAAAATAACTAGAACATACTGCCACGAGAGGTAGAGGAAGCCGAGCAAACCAAGCATGCACGCTACCAGTTCAACACACAACTGATGTTTTTCGCCTCGCTTAATAATTTCTCTAAAGGCTGCAACTAAATTGGCTCGAAAGATGCCGAGCGCACAGTAAGACCAAACTGGTTCCGGTTCACCCTGTTGACCGTGGGCAAACAAAGAGGTCGGATCGTTCGTGTGACCATATGCATCTTGACGATCGTTAACATAGCGATGATGAAGCAAATGCTCGTAGCGATAGTAGATTTGGGGCAGCCCAATGTTAATCGAATTAATCACCAGATAGAGCTGATTTAACCATTCAGCCTTGAACCAAGGGGTATGAACAAAATTGTGGCTGGCTACGAGACCGTTGTACCAAAACAAGAAAACGCAAAGCGGCAGAAATAACAGGTTTTGTAGCAAGGTGCGATCGTACCACGTTGCCGCTATCCAGACATTGAGGGCTAGCTGAAACAATGTCACGCTCAGCGGAATACTGTCGCGCCAAGTATATTTCCAAAGCATAGTTGTGGGGCACTCTGTGAAGGGTTTGACCGCCCAGCATAACACAGCTTTTAAAGTTGAACGCCAGATATAGAGTTGTTTGTTCTTGCAGTTCCTATATTTAGGGTTCTATAGACAAGGTAGCCGTGAACCGAAGTGTCCTTAACTTGGTGCCCTAAATTACTGTTTCATCGCTACACAGCATAGACAATAGACTGCTACTAAATATAAAAACTTCGTAAAGGTGCAGATAGCAAATGAGCATTTCCACCGAATCGCAGTATGTCGATCGATCCCAATCTGGAGAAGACTATCCCCTTAGTGCAGTTCCTGCCGAATCTCGTAAGTCACTATGGTCATTAGCTCCACTATTGATGGGGTTTACGCTTTACTCGGGCACGTTGTTTGCGGGCGGCTTGGTGGGGCCACAGTTCCGGTTCTTCCCAGACTTGTTAGGTCTGATTCTAGTTGGAAATTTGATTTTGGGAATTTATGCCGCTGGTCTGGCCTATATTGCTGCCAACACCGGACTAACAACGGTTCTAATGTCGCGATTTAGCTTTGGCAACATTGGTTCGCGCTGGGTTGATTTCATTCTGGGGTTCACACAAATTGGTTGGTATGCATGGGGGTCTGCCCTAATTGCCGATTTGCTGAACAAGCTGTTGGGGGTTCCAGAATCCTTAAACTGGTTGACGATTTTGTTCTTCACCTATTTTTTCTGTTGGACAGCCTATATTGGCTATCGGGCGATGGACTGGCTAAGCCGGATTGCCGTCCCCGCGATGCTGATTTTAATGCTTTGGAGTTTGTCGATCGCCGCTGGTCAAGTGGGTGGCTGGCAAGGACTGCAAGCAATCACGCCCCAAGGTGAGATGACGATCGGCGCGGCCCTCACAATTATTGTCGGCACGTTTGTTTCTGGTGGAACCCAAGCCACAAACTGGAGCCGGTTTGCCAATTCTGCAAAAACGGCCACGATTGGCACATTGGCTGCCTTCTTTTTGGCTAATGGCTTTCTGATTTTTACGGGCGCCTTTTGTGCCTTGGTCTACTCTGGCGTCAGCGATGTGGCCGATAGCTCGGACATTGTGCAAGTGATGGCCTATCAAGGGTTGCTGTTTTGGGGCTTAGTGCTGCTGTTCCTCAATATGTGGACAACGCAAGACAACACGATGTATGCCTTTTCAGTGGCAGGAGCACACATGTTTCGCACCAACAAGCGCACATGGTTTGTGTTGGGAGGCGCGACGATTGCCCTAATTTTGGCATGGGCAGGCATTTATGAAGCACTGGTTCCCTATCTAATTTTGTTGGGTACGTTCATTCCTCCAATTGGGGGCATTATCATGGCAGATTTTTGGCTCTACCGTCGGGGTGCATTTCCACCGCTCGATCAACCCCAGCCTGCCTTCAATTGGGCAGGAATTATATCCTATGTTGTGGCTTCGGCCATTGCCTATTTTTCGTCTCAAGCCAATATTGGCATTGCACCTATTAATGGCATAGTGGCGGCGGTTATCATCTACTATGTTTTAGCTAAAGCTTTACCCACCCAGACCTCATAAGGTTACAGCAGTAAATCAGTGTTGCACCTAACCCGCGATCGAGCTAGCCCCGATCGTAAGTTGTTGATTGTCTTTATGACTTCTTTATTTTCTTTTTCTAGCATTAGAAATGAAGCAATTGAAGTCCTCTGCTCTAGCTGTCTCTGTTTCTTTCAGATTTAGCAGAACCGAATGACAGCAGCTTGAGATAGCTTGACAGAATTTGGACTTTCATTGCACACGGCTTTATTTCTAATGGCGATTGCTGCAACTATCCACTATGTCCCTACTTCATCGGCAAGCTCTATCGGTTTTGGAAACCCTCCATCAACAGATACAGACTGTATTAACCGATTTAGCCAATGAGTGTCCACAGTCCACCGTGTGGGTTGCTACGAATGACACAAACTGGATTTCGGAAATTAGAATGCACTACACCGAAACTGAAGTGAAGCTAGACGTTTGGCTATCGGATATTCCCTTTCAAGCATTGGAACTGCATATTTCCCCAGAAACGGCTGTGATTCGTGCCAAATCATTGTTGGATATGGTAGAGGGCTTTTTTAGTGCCGAGCACCTCGAAGGCATCATTCCCTTTCCTGTGGCGGTTCATCCAGAAACGGTGAATGCCAGTCTTCAACACAATTTATTATCACTGACGTTGCCTAAATCTGGTCAAATTGAGCGCCAGCGCCTTTTGGTTCGCTTCAACCAAGTGCTTGATCTGTCTCAATCTTCTTCGGTGATGCGCCGATCGCTCACGTTTAAAGGGGCTAAATCTTAGGCAGGTAATTAACAGGTAATTAATAAGTGCAATGAAGTGCAGTCCTTTATTGGCTTTAAACTAAATGGGTTTGCACCGTCTCAATCAATTCACTAAATCTGAAGGGTTTGGATAGATAGGCTTTGATGGTTTGATAGGTTTGGATAGATGGCTCAGGGGGTAGAACCTGAGCACTAACAATAATTACAGGCAGCGAGCAATGAGATTGCTGTAATTCGTCAAGCACAGCCCATCCATTTTTATCGGGCAGACCCAAATCTAATAGCAGCAAATCAAACCGATCGGCTTGCAGCTTTTGTAAGGCTTCGGCACCCGTACTAGCAACTTCAACGGTGTATCCATTTTTTAACAGACCCTTTGCAATAAAAGCAGCGATGCGGGGTTCATCTTCAGCAATTAAAATTTGGTTCATTGAAGTGCCATGACATCAGAAAGGTGTCTCCGCCTAGGAGCGGAATATGTCGAATTGATCAGGACGGATCTATCAAGTTAACTTGCCCCCAGCATTGAACCACTTCTTCATTCCCAAGTGAAGAAATCGAGATTGCTCGTCTCATGAGTTAGATGAATTGATTCGTATATTAATTCATGCAATCTAAATAGCAATAATGTTCTGAACAAATATTCTGAATTTCTCAGATTTGAAAACAGAAACGACCATACAGATCTTGCAATTCATAGCTAATCTAGATTCTAGATCGCCGAGCGCTATTTTGAATAGATTTCAGATGAAACTTTGATAAGAAAATTCTCATCCGACTCGTAAGTATGGTTTCGTTTCTCTCGACTTCCTACGATCGCATTCGATAACCAACACCCCGTACAGTTTCGATTAAATCATCTCCTAATTTTTTACGTAAATACCCAACATATACATCTACAATATTAGAGCCAGGATCATAGTCATAGCCCCAAACATGATTCAATAACTGTTCTCGGCTCATCACTTGATCGGGATGACGCAAGAAAGTTTCAGCCAGGGTAAATTCACGAGCCGATAATTCAACCGATCGATCGCCAATATATACTCGTCGAGTTCGTAGATCGAGACGTAGATTCTGCCGTTGCAAAACCATATCTGATTGCGCAGATGCCATTGAATTTTTATTAGTGCGTAGCCGTACTCGCACCCGCGCTAGCAGTTCATCAAAGTGAAAAGGTTTAGTGACATAATCATCTGCACCGTGCTCTAGTCCATTCACTTTGTCATTCACATCATCTCGTGCCGTTAAGATAATTATAGGCTTTTGAAAGCCTTGCCCTCTCAATTCTTCCAGTACCAGCAATCCATCTTTGCCAGGCAATCCCAGATCTAGAATTATGAGATCAAACTCATCTTCGATGGCGAAGCGGATCGCGGCTTGTCCGTCTTGAACGATGGCTGTGATAAACCCGTTTGCCCGAAATCCTTTTTCTAGAAAAGCGGCAATTCGAGGTTCGTCTTCAACAATAAGAATTCGATTCATCAAAACAACCTCGCAATAGGGGGTTCTAAAGGTAAAACTAGTGTGAAGGTGGAGCCAACCCCGACCTGACTCACCAACTCAACACGACCACCATGCGCCTCTGTAATGGCTTGAACAATCGCCAATCCTAAGCCAGCCCCATCCGATCGTCGTTGACGGTTACTGGCACGAGCAAAGCGCTCAAAAATTCGTTCTTGATCGAAAGGAGCAATGCCTTCGCCCGTATCGCGAACCCAAAGCTGTACTTCTCGTCTTCCGATACTTGCTCCAATTTCAATTAAATCAGAGGGCCGAGTGGATTGAATTGCATTTTGGATCAGGTTCAACATAGCTCCGGTCAAGCGCTGACGATCGCCCCTCATTTGCCCTTGCCCTAAACATTTAAGCTGCCAATTTCGATTGTCAAATGATGAACTTTTCAACGTTTGTGCTTTGACAAAGATCTCTTTTACAAAAGCTGAAACCTCAAGGATTTCAAGCTGCAAAAAATCAGGACGTTCTGCCTTTGCCAATAAAATTAGATCGTTGACAATTCGGCTCATGCGATCGAGTTCGTCCATCACTATCGACAGGGTTTCTTGCTGTTCTTGTGGGTCATCTCCCATCAGTTCCAAGTGTCCCTGAATGATAGTAATGGGAGTGCGAAGTTCGTGCCCTGCATCATTAATAAAGCTACGTTGGCTGGTGAAGGCATCTTGCAACCGGCTCATCATGGCATTAAACGTGGTAGCTAATTCAGCCATTTCACCCGAACCCTCTATAGTTGGCAACCGTTGCGATAGATCGGATTCGCCAATCGATCGAGCCGTGTCCACCAATTGCCGCACTGGGGTCAACAGTTGGGCAATGGCAAACCAAGCAATAATAGACGCAATCAACACTACCCCAACCGCTACGTGGGCAAACACTATCACGCTGTCGAGTGCTTCTTGCCTTTCTCCGACTGTTGTATGTGCAACAACAAACGCGCCCTGAATTCGCCCCTGCATAACCAACGGTTGAGCAATGTATAGAATATTCCCGATTTCAGAGTCGGTTGTTGCGTATTTACCTGAAATGGGATGTCCCAAGTTGCTCCACCGTTGAGATAAGGGGGAACCAGGCTGCAAAACCGCCGGTAAAACCATCGGATTTGATCGGTAAACCCGATCGCCGACTACAGCAATCAAAAAATTGTCATCTTGGGGCAATTGCTGCATCAAATATTGTTCTAAGAACGGCTGCAACTCAGCCGGATCTCGACGTTGCTCATGCTCCCATTGTCTGTACGTGCTGCGGAACGTTTGCATTTCTTGGTTTAAGTCACGCCGAACGCGCTCATCCACCTTATTGAACAGTAGAAATAGAAAAACTGGGATGGACGCAGCTGCAACCACCAACATCAACACTACATACATCAATAAAATACGAGTTCGCGTCTCTCCTAGAAATCGATGCCACCAATCGAACTTTCTGCCTAAATTGGGGGAGGCAATTCTCTTTGGAGGTTTGTTGAACGGAGTTGCCACTGCATCTATGGAGCGCGAGAAACGAGAGCACAAAAACGCGAAAAGCTACTAATCATTATTGTTAACTGCCTGTCATCGATCGGCTACTTCTATTAAACACAAGGTGATGAGGCTAAATCCTGCAAAGTTTCTTTCATGAGAAAACTCTCATGAAACTCTTAATTTTTTTTCATTTTTTACTCATGAAAAAGATCTCATTCCGGCTTCATGTCGCCTTCACAGACCGATGACAAAGTGTTAGATAGGCACAAGCTCCAAGCTAAGGAGGAATGTGTTCTTTTTGCTCGATCCCATACGGCACTCCCTGTTCTTGCGACCGCGAAGCCCAGACGCATACCTCATTACTTGCAACAGGAGAGGATAACAATGAGACTGATGGTTTACTCCCATGATGCTTTTGGATTGGGCAACATTCGCCGAATGCTGGCCATTTGTCAGTATTTAGTTCAAACAGTGCCAGATATTACAATCCTAGTTGTTTCTGGCTCACCAGCGCTGCACAGCTTACGTTTACCAAGCGGGGTAGACTACATTAAGCTTCCCTGTGTTGGGCGCGATCAAGCTGGTGAACTGACGGTTAAATTTCTAGAGACCGAAGTTCAAGAAACGATCAAGTTGCGATCGGAAATTATCTTGGCAGCCGCTACCAATTTTAAACCCGATCTGTTTTTGGTAGACAAGAAACCAGATGGGCTACAAGGAGAACTTAAAGATACATTAGCCTATGTGAAGGCGAACCATCCAGCAACGAAACTGGTATTACTATTGCGCGATATTCTTGATTGTTCAGATGTCACCATTCAACAGTGGCAACGATGCAATTATTACCAGCTAGTGGAATGGCTATATGATCAAGTTTGGGTAATTGGAACACGACAAATTTTTGATGTTTGTCAAGAATATGCCTTTCCCAAAGTTATAGCCGATAAGGTGCGATTTTGCGGCTACATTCGTCGATCGTCCAGCGGAATTTCTCGATCGACGTTGCGCTCTCAGCTTGGTATCCAGCCCCAAGACGCGTTTGTATTGGTTACGGCTGGTGGTGGTGGGGATGGGTTTGAGCTAATTGAAGCCTACCTAATGGGCTTAGCTGAAGAGAAGAACTATCCTGGTCAACTCAAAAGCTTGATTGTTTCAGGTCCAGAAATGCCATTGAACCAGCGGCAAGCCCTACTTCGCTTATCAACCAAGCATACCAATGTGCAAATTCGAGAATTTACGGATGATCTGATCAACTATATGAGTGCAGCGGATTTGGTGGTGTCGATGGCTGGACACAACACTATCAGCGAAATTTTGTCTCTGCGTAAACGGGCGATTGTCGTGCCGCGTGTGGCTCCAGTGGCAGAACAATGGATTCGGGCTGAACGCATGGCTAAGTTGGGATTATTTAAGGTGATCCATCCCCAGCACTTAACGGCTCATCGGTTAATTCAAACCGTTCTCGATGAGCTTGTTGCACCTGACCTAACCCAGTCACTCCAGGTAGATATGCAAGCCTTACCCCGTATTCTCAACTATCTTTCCTGGCTGTTGTCCGATCACCAAACTGTCGCTTGCTCTTTCCGTTCGTCGTTTCATAGTGATCAAATCCCGCACTTAGCCACTGCCGATCGGTGATTGTGACATTTCAAAATCTTCCAGAGAATCTTCCAGTCAATCTCTTAGGAAACCTTTCATGCGTTCTGTTGCTAATCACACTGTAATGATTGGATATCTACTGAAAACCTATCCAAAGTTATCAGAAACATTCATTCTCAATGAAATTCTGGAATTGGAGCGCCAAGGTTTACGTCTGCATCTCTTTTCACTACGTTCTCCTAGTGATAGTCAATGTCATCCAGGTGTGTCTCAGGTTAAGGCTGATGTTACATACCTTCCCACCTTGTTGCCTACATTCTCTTGGAAAGATGCGCGATCGCTACTATCGGCTCATCTGCAACTATTTTGGCAGCATCCGCTACGTTACATCCGCACACTATATTTTCATGGCAATCGCCTAGAAGAAAAACACTGGAATGAATTTTGGCAAGGTGGCTATTTAGCATTAAAAATGCAGCAGCTTGACATCGACTATCTGCATGTGCATTTCGCCAATATTCCAGCGGCAACAGCTGAAATTGCTAAGCATTTTTGTGGAGTGCCGTTCAGTATTACGGCTCATGCTAAGGATATTTATCTATCCGATTCAGCCACACTCGATCGCAAGTTTGCTACGGCTGAATTTGTTCTCACTTGCACAAACTTTAACCAGCAGTATCTTACAAAAATCGCAAACCACAATACTTCTATCCATCTGGCGTATCACGGCTTGGATTTACAGCAGTTTGCATTAAACGAATCAGATGTTTGTGTGGCTAATCTAGCTGATATGGCATCAGATTCTCTAGCTGCTTCTGTTCCCCATCTCCTCAGCGTTGGACGTTTCTGTGAAAAGAAAGGATTTTTTTATTTACTAGAAGCATGTCACTGGTTGAAGCAGCAGGGGTATGCGTTCCGCTGCACGATCGTCGGTTATGGGCCCTTGCAACCACAAATCGAGCGATTTATCCAAGAACATCACCTCACTCATATTGTGCATCTAGCCGGTAAACTCACCCAAGATCAACTGATTACCCTATATCATCAAGCCGATCTGTTCGTGCTGCCCTGCATTATCACTGAAGACGGCGATCGGGATGGTATTCCCAATGTCTTGCTAGAAGCAATGGCCATGCAGATTCCGGTTATCTCAACTCGGATCTCTGGAATTGCGGAACTAGTTGATTCTGGACGCACGGGAATTTTAGTACCACAGAAAGATGCGACCGCGTTAGCAGCCGCGATCGAGCAGTTGCTTTCACAGCCAGAATTGCGCAAGCAGTTGGGACAGGCAGGTTGCACAAAAGTACGCCAATGCTTTGCCCTTGATCGCAACGTTGAACAAGTTAAAAATTTGCTACTGCAAGCTTTGCAATTATCAAACACTGCTCGCTTACCCAAAGGATTGGGAGGCATTGGAGACTTGTCGCAAACATTGGAGGAAGCGATTCGATGAAACGGTTGATGTTCTATTGTCAGCATATTCTTGGTATTGGTCATTTGATTCGCAGCACAGAGATCGTGCGTGGATTGACGAATGATTTTCAAGTCTGCTTTATCAACGGTGGCGAAATCGTTAAGGGATTCGAGATTCCAGATAAAATTGAACTTGTGAACCTACCAGCCATCAAAACAGATACTGAATTTAGAGAATTACAGGTTCCAACGGGATTTCAAACAATTGACGAAGTCCTAGAATATCGTAGAGATCAGTTGCTTACTGCATTCAATCGCATTCAACCGGATGTGTTGATGATTGAATTGTTTCCATTTGGGAGACGCCGATTTTCTGCTGAACTGCTTCCCCTACTCGATCGTGCTAAAGCTCACGGTACAAAAATTGTGTGCAGTCTGCGGGATATTGTGGTGACGAAGCAAGATCAAGTGCGTCACGAAGAGAAAGTATGCAAGCTGATAAATCGTTACTTTGATCTGCTATTGATTCATGGTGATCCCGCCTTTATTCCTCTAGAAGCCAGCTTTTCGCGCACCCAGGATCTCAACTGTAACGTTCACTATACAGGTTATGTGGTGCAGCAAGGAGTAGGGATTAGGGAACAGAAAATAGGAAATGGGAAACAGGCAGCATCTACCCATCTGCCAACACCTCTAATTCTTACAAGTGTTGGCGGTGGTCGCTTTGGTCATGATTTACTCAAGTGCGTTGCAGAAGCTAGCAAGGTACTGGAAACTAAAATTCCACATCACATTCAACTGTTTACGGGTCCGTTTGCTCCTGATGAAGTGTTTGAGCAGTTGCAGACGATCGCCCAACATCGCCACAACCTAACCGTCGATCGCTATACCCCCAACCTACTGGCATACATGCAACAGGCAGATTTATCGATCAGCATGGCAGGGTACAACACCACGATGAATGTATTAACAACTGGGGTGCGATCGATGCTGTTGCCGTTTACAGGCAATGACGATCAGGAACAGACAATTCGATCGCAGCGGCTAGAGCAATTGGGGGTGGTGACATTGATTCGTCCGAGCGATCTTCACCCTGAAGCCTTCGCCGATCGCATTATTGAGTGCCTGCAAACATCTCCAACTTCAATGCAGTTTGATCTAGGCGGAGTTAAAAAAACAGCAAATTTGATTCGAGCGATCGTTCACAAACAGCCCGTGATTGTATAGAACGTCATTCACTGTAGAAATCTAACTAGGAATCTATTTATGAAAACACCGAAAGTTTGTATTACCACACTTGAATTTCCACCGGATGTTGGCGGTGTAGGCGAGTCAGTTCACCGCATTGCTCAAATTCTGTTTGATTTAGGGTATGAAGTGCATGTCGCTGTGTTTCACTCTAAACAACGAAAGGATGAGGGATTTCGGCGCTCATCCTGTTCCACCATGATTCAAGATAATGTCATTGTTCATAGACTGGAACCTGCGAATCGATCGCATCAACCCATTATGCAAGATTACCTCAGCGAGGTTTATTTCTTGCTGAAGAAACTACATCAAGAGCATCAGTTTGATGTGTTTCATGCCTTCTTTGTCAACGAAACGGGATTCTTAACAACCCTGCTGGCCCAAGAACACAACGTGCCAGTTATTAACAGCATCCGGGGCAGCGATCTCCACAAGCATGTATTCAATCCGAAGCAACATGGGCAAATTGCCTGGACGCTAGAAAACTCGGCTTGGGTAACGTTCGTTAGCCGCGATCTGCAACAGCGAGCCAGTTTGTTAGCACCTGGTATTCGTCGTAAATCCTCCGCCTTCTGGAATTCCATTCAACCGATCGATTTTCGGCAATTGCCCACTCCTTTTTTGGTCAACCAGCTGCGTGGGACGGTGATTGGCACAGTAGGACGGTTTCGCGACAAGAAGGGGTTGGAGTTTTTGTTCGATGCCTGTGCCAAGCTCAAACAACAATTGGAATTTACGCTGCTGCTGGTTGGAGACTTTGCCGATCGCGAACGAGAATACTGGCAACAGGAGGTAGAAACCAGCGGCATTGCCGATCGCATTGTCATCACCGGGATGTTGGAGCGGCAACAAGCGCTGGCCTTTTTACCTCACATGAATATCTTTACCGTGCCGTCGCTACACGATGGTTGTCCTAATACATTGCTAGAAGCGATGTTGGCGGGTCAAGCCATTATTGGCACCAATGTGGATGCCATTGGTGAAATTTTGGAGGATGGGCAAGATGCTTTAGTGGTCAACCCAGGATCATCCGACGAACTCGCTGAAGCCATTCACTGGTTAGCTCGATCGCCAGAACTGCGGCAGCAGTTGGGTCAAGCTGCTAAACGCAAAGTTCTTGAGCAGCTTTCTCCGACTGTAGAACAAGCCCATTGGAACGCTGTATATCAACGAGTTTTGCTTCCCCGCTTGGCTTCAGTGGCGATCGGGTAGTTAAACAAATGACTCAAGGAGGATACGCTATGACAAATCCGCAAGTAACCATTGTTGTTTCCCCCCGCGAACGATTTAGCTATGCTCGTGAATCCTTGGAGAGCATCTACGCGAATACAACTATACCTTTTCGATTGGTTTACGTTGACGGTGGTTCTCCAGCCTATGTAAAGGAATATTTGCAGGAGCAATCTCGTCTTCGCAACTTTCACCTGATTCGCACCGAGCATTATTTATCACCAAATAAAGCCAGGAATTTAGGACTGAAAGAAGTTGATACCGAGTATGTTCTATTTATCGATAACGACGTACATGTATCTCCGAACTGGCTCGATTTTCTCTTGGAATGCGCGAGTGAGACTCAAGCTGATGTTATCTGTCCTTTGACTTGCATTGGGCAGCCTCTGCATCAAAAAATTCACTTAGCAGGCGGCGAGGCTCGTATTGTGCTGGAGGTAAAGGGCGAGAAGAAGCGGCGACGAGTGCATGAAAAACACTATTTTGTGAATCGTTCCGTAGCGGAGGTTCAGGATCAGTTACAGCGCCAACCGTGCGAATTTGCTGAATTTCACTGCATGTTGGTGCGCTCCTCAATCTTTGAAAAAACCGGGCCGTTGGATGAAGCACTGCTGAGTACTCGCGAACACATTGACTTTTGCTTAAGCGTGGCACAGGCAGGTGGAACTGTCTACTGCGAACCTGCTTCTGTCGTCACCTATGTGCCCGATGTGGTGTTCCGTTGGTCTGATTTATCCTACTTTATGCTGCGCTGGAGCGATGCTTGGGAAATGCAAAGCTTACAGCATTTCCGTGACAAGTGGGATCTGAAGAAAGATAGATATTTCAAGAAACGGTACGGTCGATTAGGGCATCGTCGTCATCAAGCGTTCCTGAAACCGCTTATGAAAAAGCTCACGTTTGGTCAATCTGTCCCTTGGTTAGAATCGCTGCTGATTTTCCTAGAGCGACAGTTGAATCACCTGATTACCGATCGCTATGCTCACAAGTATCCGCAACTTGTGTCTGTTCACCCCCAAACTACTGTTACAGCGCCCAAAACTCTGGTTGCCTCCTCTCGTTAACTAGACTCAGGAGATTGCAAATCGTATCTAAATCCCCTCGCCCCTCTTATAGCCATTGCCAGATAAGCCATCACCACAGATAGACCAGCCCCAGGTAAGGGTAGTTCGCACACTGCCCTTACAGAAATTTGTGGTTTATGCGAGTGAGAACTCTTGTAAAAGGAAATCAAATCTGTGATTAAGCCACAATCAAGATTTGTATACACGGTAGCCTATTGTCACTGTCATTTATCACCATCATTCACTAATTTCAGCCGTTGAGAAACAACCATCATGGCAAAGCCTAAGAGTATCAAAGCCGCGTTACCTGGAATTGGGCGCATTCTTCATAAATTTGCGCCCCAGATCCGCAAACAGCAAGCCTTACTCTGCGTTTCATTCATTGCTCTGGTGCTGGAAACCGTGATGCGCTTGTTGGAGCCATGGCCCCTGAAATTTATTTTTGATCAGGTCATTTTGCCTCAATTTGAATCGGGAGCACCAGCTGTTGAAATCTTGGCCAATGTACAACCGATGGTGTTACTGACCGGGTTGTGTGTAGCGCTTGTTCTGATTGCGGGACTACGGGGCGCAACCGCTTATCTCAGTACTGTTGGGTTAGCGATCGCGGCCACGCGCATTGTTACAGATGTACGAGCGAATCTTTACAGTCATCTGCAACGACTATCGCTGTCGTTCCATAGCAAAGCCAAAAGTGGCGATTTAATTACCCGTGTCACCTATGATGTTGAACGCCTACGAGAAGTGGCGGTGGTGGCAGCGTTACCTTTGTTTTCCAACATGCTGACGGTGGTAGGCATGATTGGTGTCATGTTTTTTCTCAACTGGGAATTAGCGCTGATTGCGATCGCGATCGGGCCGCTTTTTCTGCTGTCGTCAGTACGCATGAGCCGCAAAATTCGAGAAGTGGCACGAGTTCAACGCAAGCGAGAAGGAGCCATGGCAGCCGTAGCTGCTGAATCGATGGGAGCAATCAAAGTTGTGCAAGCTCTATCGCTGCAAACTATGCTGGAGCAAAATTTCTCGACGCACAACCAGAAGAGTTTACGAGAAGCTGCACAGGCACAAAAGCTCAGCGCTGGTTTAGAGCGCACGGTAGAGGTGTTGGTGGCAATTTCAACCGCTTTGGTGTTGTGGCGAGGATCGCTGCTCGTGTTACGGCAAGCAGTAACACCGGGAGATTTGTTAGTTTTCACCACGTATCTTAAGGTGGCCTTCAAACCGATGCGGCAACTGGCCAAATACACGGGACAAATTGCCAAGGCTACCGCTTCGGGTGAACGAATTGTAGATTTACTGGATCAGGTGCCCGATGTGCAAGACCTGCGCGGAGCCAAAACAGCCCCCGACTTTCGCGGAGCGATTCGGTTTGAACGAGTCAGCTTTTTCTACGAAACCGAGCACAGTACATTACACAACATCAATTTCAAAGTGCAGCCGGGTCAACACGTTGCGCTTGTGGGGCCATCGGGTGGTGGTAAATCGACGCTAGTAAGTTTGCTGTTGCGGTTTTATGATCCGCAAGAAGGGCGAATTTTGATTGATGGGCACGATTTGCGCGAATACAAATTGGACTCTCTACGGCGGCAAATCAGCATTGTCCTACAAGATAGTGTATTGTTTGCTACCACCGTCCGAGAAAATATTGCTTATGGCTGTTTGGGAGCTAGCGATCGCGAGGTAGAAGCAGCAGCAAAACTGGCCAATGCCCATGATTTCATTCTGCGATTACCCCAAGGGTATAACACCATTTTGGGCGAACGGGGAGCTACCCTATCAGGAGGACAACGCCAACGGATTGCTATTGCCCGAGCCGCCATTCGCAAAGCCCCGATTGTCATTTTGGATGAACCGACAACTGGATTAGACAACGAAAGTGAACGATCGGTAAGTGAAGCGCTCGATCGATTAACCCAAGGTTGTACAACGTTTTTAATCTCACATAATTTACGAGCAACTGAACACGCCGATCAAATTTTCTATATCGAAAACGGCACAATTTTGGAACGCGGCACTCATTGCGAATTAATGCAAGCAGGTGGTTCCTATGCCAACCTCTACCAATTGCAAGCGATTGACTCTGTACTATCGGGAGGAACCGACCATGCTGTGGCATAGACCCGTCAGATGGAATACTAGATGGAATAACAGAAAGGCTGCTACAGAACGACTTCCTGACCAGCCATTCAACAGCCAGCACAGTGCCACTCCCCACTCCCCAACCCCCATCACTCAAATCCTCCTCGTTCGCCACGGACGCAGCACCTTTAACGAGCAAGGGCGCTTTCAAGGCTGTTCAGATCAGTCGGTGCTGACGAATGCTGGAAAACAAGCAGCGCATGTAGTTGGGGCATTGTTAAGCCGCGTTTCGATCGATGCTATTTATGCCAGCCCGTTGCAACGAGTGCAGCAAACCCTGGATGCCATTCTCGAAGAGCGATCAGCCGAGACACCCATTGAAACTATTCGCTTCGACGATCGCCTACGTGAAGTAGATCTACCCGCTTGGGAAGGGCTGCCATTTCAACAGGTGCGCGAACAGTTTGCGGCCGAGTATCACTGCTGGAAACAGCGGCCGCATGAATTTCAAATGGTCGATCGAGATACGGCTTCTCCCTTTTTTCCCGTTTGTGAGCTTTACGATCGCGCTCAAAGATTTTGGCAAGATCGACTGCCGCAACATCGCGGGCAGACCATTCTAATTGTGGGCCACGGTGGTTCCAATCATGCCCTAATTAGTACAGCTTTGGGGCTATCTCCAGCCCAGCATCACACCTTACAACAATCAAACAACGGATTAAGTGTCTTGGCCATAGGCGATCGATTGTCATCGGCTGAACTGCATGGACTCAACTGGACGCAATCGTTAGGAGAAACCTTACCCAAACTCAAAGAGGGCAAACATGGGCTACGATTACTGCTTCTACCCGCCGATCGATTATTTTCAACCCATATTCAGCCACTATTACCATTTCTAGCGCACATTGCTATTGACTTCAGCCTCAGCGCTTATGAGGATTCCCAAGATGTGGTCGATCGCATTCTGCTCAATCATCCGAACACGGTAAAGCTTCAGGTTTCAAGAAGTGACGTTCCCTATGTTTGGCAACAATCAATTTTACAACAGCAAGTAGAACTCAATCATTTACTCACTGGCTTGGTGATTGCACCCAATGATATGGTAAAAGTGCTGATTGCGCAAGCGATGGGATTAAAGCACACGCGATCATCAGCACTGTGTCTAAAATCAGGCACATTAAGTGTTTTACATTATCCATCTATTAATCATCCCCCCATCCTCCAAGCCTTCAACATTGACCCCAAGGATTGTTCAAGAATTCCTAACTCTCGTTCGGCAAAGCTCACGCACCCTCAATCCCTAATTCCCACTCTCTAACCCCCGCCAAGGAGTATTAACATGAGCAAAATTTTGATAACTGGAGTAGCTGGTTTCATTGGGTTTCACGTCGCTCAAACATTGCTTAAAGCGGGTGAAACGATCGTTGGATTAGATAACTTAAATGACTATTATGATGTCAATTTGAAGTACGGTCGATTAGCTCAATTAGAACCTTATGATCGCTTTCAGTTTCACAAGCTAGACCTGGCCAATCGCTCCGGCATGGAAGCACTGTTTGCCCAGTATTCCTTCGATCGAGTCATTCATTTAGCAGCTCAAGCTGGCGTTCGCTATTCGTTGCAAAATCCCCACGCTTACATCGACAGCAACATTGTTGGCTTCACAAACATCTTAGAAGGATGCCGACAAACACCAGTACAACATCTGGTATTTGCGTCGTCTAGTTCGGTCTATGGAGCTAATCGATCGCTACCATTTTCGGTTCACGATTCAGTCGATCACCCTCTCAGCCTCTATGCTGCTACTAAGCGATCGAACGAGTTAATGGCCCATACCTACAGCCATCTCTATCAACTTCCCACAACTGGGTTACGCTTCTTCACCGTTTATGGACCTTGGGGGCGTCCAGATATGGCCCTGTTTAAGTTCACCAAAGCAATCCTAGACAGACAACCGATCGAAGTCTACAACTGGGGACAAATGCGGCGAGATTTTACCTATATTGACGATATTGTAGATGGGATCATTCGTGTACTTCATTGCATTCCTCGATCGAATTCATCTTGGTCTGCCCATCCGCCTGATCCTAGCAGCAGCCATGCTCCCTACCGCATTTATAACATTGGTAATAATCAACCTGTGACGCTGCTTCACTTTATTGAAGTTCTAGAACAGGCACTCGGTATTGAGGCAAACAAGCGCTTGCTGCCCCTACAACCAGGGGATGTTCTAGAAACCTATGCCGATGTTGCTGACTTAACCGCAGCCGTTGGCTATGTGCCCACCACGCCGATCGAGATTGGCATTCCGCAGTTTGTGAATTGGTATTTGCAGTATTACGGTCAACCGTCAAGTTCCGATTCCGATGTTGAAATACGTCTCGCATCTCTTGCATCTAGAACTCAAGCTCAGTGATTTGCGTTTCCAGGCTATCGTTGGTCATTTCCATATGAATTAATTACGTCTAAGTGGGTAGGGGTCCAGGCGCTTGCTGCAAGAATGACGGCAGATCCACAGCCGCTAACGATCGCCGTTTCTTCGCTGAACGCGATGGATAAACCACAGGGGACGGCCAACCAGGATTATCGAACGCAGAAGCGGCTGGAGGGGTAGACACCTCCGGTAAATTTGATTCTACTAAGTTTGACTCTACGGCAGCTTGAGTTGGCTCGGCTTCGACCCAATCAGTAATGGACGATTTTTTGTCAGAAGCCTTGATCGGCTGATTCTGAGAGTCTGGTTCAAACCAAGGCGACAGGTCTGATTCTGAAGGTCTGTCTGCCGCTGTTTCCTGAAGCGCCTGAAAATCGATCGACTCAAATGCTGACAAATCTCCTGATAAACTCGCCTTCACAACTTCCTCAGTAGACACATCAATTAACCGTGCCAAGTCTTGCCAAAGTGCATCTTCCGCATCAGCCATGACCGAATTCAACAAATCATCAGCACTGCGGCTGGAACGCCCCTCTTCCGAGCAATCGGCTGTCGCATCATGCGCCTGTGTCACAGAAGAACGTGGCGGGCAAGGCTCAGGGGTAACATCCCAATGAGACACTTGCGGCGTTTCTCGTTGTTCAGCCTCTTGATTGTCAGACAACATGGCATCAGCAATCAAATCAGCTAAGGGTTGCACAACCGAGTCTAGTTTTTGCAAAAGTTGTTCGTCAGGGACCATCGATTCACGCGCAGGCTCCTGAGAGAGTTTTGCCACATTCTGATGCCCAGCCGGATGAACCTCAGTGTCCTTACCAGAGAGTTTTTGACCAGATGGGGCGATCGATGCCTTATCGATCGATTGAAACCCTGGCAATGTAACAGCCGCCAACCGCGATCGCCGCGATCGAACAATGGGGAGATTGCTCGGATCAAAGGCTTGACTCGTTTCCGCATCCGCATCAGGTGTTTCACTGTCCAAACAGGTTGCAGAAAGGTTCATCCACGGGAAGCGAGCCGGAGAAATATCTTTTGAAGAAACCCAGGGCTGAATATGCTGCACCTTAGGCACAAAGGAGCGATCACCAGCCGCCGCCATCGTCTCTGCCACCGATTCAAAGGCTGGAGTGGCTACATCCAAGCTTTTCTCTAAGGCTGCCTTGAACTGAAGAGTGTAGCGCTGCTGCCGATGTAATCGCGCTTGCAAATCTCGACAATTGTTTTCAGTTTGAATCAACCGTTGGGCTTGGTCGTTATAGCGCTGCTGCACCAACGCAGCTTCTCGCTCTAGTTGCGCCACTCGTTCTTGGCTAGATTCTAATTGCCCAGTGAGGGTTTCAATCAAAATCTGTTGCCGTTGACTCGTTTGATGAACAGCCTCAAGCTGTTGATATAAATCAATGGCTTGTCCTTGCGTCAGCGTGAAATCTAGAGCCGCTTCATTAGCCGCTTCATTACCCCATTCGGCAGCATTGTACTCAGCAGCAAAATCTGTACTATAATTCGTACTATGATGTTGAGATCGTTTGACTTCTGCCTTCAGTGCATTTTGGCTACGTTCAAGGGCCTGCTCAAGCTGCGCTACTCGATCGAGCAAGATACTATTGCACTGGTTTAACTCCTGAATCAAGCTGATAAGGTCAGACAAATCTGTTGAACCGGATGACTGAAGCCAAGTTTCCGCCGCCGTTGCCAATTCCTCGGACAAGTTGGGATGTTCTGCATGTTCCTCATGGCGATACTTTGGATTGCGCGCTAAATCGTCATGCTGAAGGCGGTTGGTCGCCGCTGCTGCCACATTTGCTTGATCTTTCTGCAAACCGTCCGTTAAGCTTTTGCTCCGATCGTCTTCAGATTGAGCTACTTCAGATTGAGCTAAACGATCGCACAAACCCGCTTGCTCGATCGAATCCTCGGTAAGAGGGTGGTTGGGTGGTACCGGCTGAGGTTCTGACCCAGACTCTGATCCAGGTTCTGACGGTTGGTTGGTTGGTAGGCGACCATTGTTTGTACGGCTTAGATGATTGGATGGAACGTTTGCTTCACTCATAGCTCTAACTCAAAGGCACACTCAACGTCGGCGGGTTGTCATTCTTGATGATTTAACTTCATTCGGCGGAAATCTGCAAGGATCGCTCTAACTTAACCGTGCTGTCTCCGCAGGCTACTTGGCAGTCCGCCAATTCAGTTCAATCTGTGAATCTTTGGCTCGTGAAATCAGTCTTTAATACTGACTCTCTTTGTTCTTGGGTTTGTTTTTGGATTCTTGATTTTGGGTGTTTGATTGGGTTTTTGATCCAGACAAATTTCCCACTAAAATTGGGGATCAAATAGGGGATCAGGGGATCAAACAGGGGATCTAAAGTTGTGGATCAAAACGATCCAGCCTGTAGACGCACTTGGCTGGTAAGCTCCTCTTTATTGAACACTTAACTTAGTAACACAGAAAATAGGTTTGGCGACAATCTTTAAGTTAGTTAATTTTTCGTTGTGGTCTTTGCTCACGCCCAATAACCCTTCACCCTAACACGGATTTCAAAAATCGCTACAGTTAGTTACGTTTCGATGCAATCAAAGCATCCCACAAGACGGATTGATGCAGTAACGCGCGATCGACAATCGCGGCAATTCGATCGCTAGACAGCGCTTCACCGTTGGCATACAGTTCCAACCAGTCTTGACTAATTTGTTTGGAACTTGTAGGCATTTGGTCTAGGGCCCAGCCAGCAAGATTGAGATCTTGCATTAATTGACTGACCTTGGGATCATAATTAACTGCAAAACAGCGACACTCAGATGCCGCCGCCATAATCAATCCATGAAACCGCATGGCGATTGTCATTTCCACTCCACGAAATACGCCCTTCAATTGACGAGGATTGGTGAACGTCAAAATTTTGCTGGTTTCAGGCAGGTGGGCATGAATGGATTGAGCGATCGGTAAA
Source organism: Thermocoleostomius sinensis A174 (assembly GCF_026802175.1). Taxonomy (NCBI): domain Bacteria; kingdom Bacillati; phylum Cyanobacteriota; class Cyanophyceae; order Oculatellales; family Oculatellaceae; genus Thermocoleostomius; species Thermocoleostomius sinensis. Next base: position 3,743,905 of record NZ_CP113797.1, read on the forward strand.
TCTTGAACTGGCTGAAAAGGAATCAGCAGCAAATACGCTTGGCTAGCTTTTTGAAAATCAATCAGTGCTTGCGTAAAGATATCTAACCGCTGGGGTGTTAACTGGGGATGAGGACGTAGAGCCACCGCTACTCTAGGAGCCGGCAAATCCCACAATCCAGGAACGGGTTCAGACTCTAGCGCCCATACTGGATCAGGAGCCAGCATAAACGGTACATGCCAACTTGCAACCAAATTTGCCGACCCCACATCTCGAACGCTAATTGCCGTAGAGTGCGTTACAACTTGGCGAGTTAGCCAGCGGGTGAGCGGTCGCGTCAATGGACCAATCCCTTGGGCCCAAGCAATCGTGCGCAGTCCCATCTGTTGTGCCAATCCCATCACCCCGGCATAGTAGAGCGGACTGATGGCACTGGTAACATCTTGCATCAAACTACCGCCACCCCAGATCAACGCTTCTGATTGCCGCAACGCTTGCAAAACTGCCGTTACCGAAAATCGATCGCACGCCGCCACCCCATAGCGCGTTTGTGTTTCGATCGGATTGCCTGATAGCACCAGCGGCTTCACCTGAGGAGGAAGCATCTGCAACAGCGCCGCCAACAGGGCCTCATCACCGCCATTGCCTTTGCCATAATAGCCACATAAAACTGCCCGCATCATTTCTTCTCCAGTCCCTCAACCCTTTACAATACCGGAGATAAGGAATGAAGGATGAGGTAACTTGTCTTTCCCATTCTCCACTTCCGCCCCCCGACTCCCCCCTCCCCCCTCCCCCACCTATGCACGCTCTTTCAATTCCCACCTGGATCATTCATATTTCCAGCGTCATTGAATGGATCGCCGCTATTTGGTTAATCTGGACGTACAGCGAAGTCAGCAACCAACCCGCGTGGCGTGCTTTGTCCTGGGGGATGATGCCTGCTTTGGTCAGTGCCATGTGTGCTTGCACCTGGCATTTCTTCGACAATTTGCCGGCTCTTGGATGGCTCGTCACCCTACAAGCAGCCATGACGGTTGTAGGTAATATCACCTTGTGCTTGGCGGGCTGGTGGATCTGGCGATCGTTTCTTCCACAAAATCAAGCAAAAGATCAAAACCAAGCGAAAGAATAAGTGTTCCTGACCTAGTGTCCCAACATCATGACGAAAGAAACGCTGTTTGCTCTCTCGCTTTTTCCCTACCTAGGGTTTCTCTGGTTTCTGACTCGAACTCGGCAAACCCCCCGCTTAGCACTCATTGGGTTTTACATGACGCTGGTATTTGTAGCAGTAACAATCCCGGCAGGGATTTATGCTCAGGTTGTTTACGGCAAGGAACTGGCAAATGTGGATGCGCTTCACGGAGGAGCAGAGTTTTTTCTGACGCTGTCCAATATTTTGGTGGTGTTAGGGTTCCGACAAGCGATTCTGCAAACCCGATCGCCCGCCAACTCTACCATAGACCCTAGTCAGGATGTGTCTGAATGAGGCTCTAAGTCTGCTGTAAGGTCGGCTCTCAGTGAAGAAATTCCCAACCTCAGCTACAATCAAGCGCTGCAGAGGGAAGAATTTGATCATGCCATCGGCTGAGATCACCACTGTTTTGTGCGCTACCCAACATGATTTGCTGTCTCAATCCTCGTTGCCCAACTCCCCTCAACCTAGATCACGTGACCCATTGCCAAGCGTGCGGCAAACCTATGCACCTACTGCGAGGACGATATCGCACGGTGCAACCCTTGGGACAAGGTGGTTTTGGCAGAACCTATTTAGCGTTAGATGAAGATCGGTTAAATAGCCGCTGCGTCATCAAACAGTTCTCGCCACAGGTACAGGGCGAACAATCGCTAGAAAACGCAATTCGCTTGTTTAATCAAGAAGCAGTGCGCCTCCATGAACTGGGTGAACATGCGCAAATTCCTACCTTGTTAGCTTATTTTGAACAAGATGGATTTCTTTACTTGATTCAGCAATTTATTGAAGGGCACAGTTTATTACAAGAGATGCGACAACAGGGGTCCTTCAATGAACGGCAAATTCGTAATGTTTTATCCGAGCTATTACCCATTCTGCGGTTTATTCATCGTCACCAAGTCATTCACCGGGATATTACTCCCAATAATGTCCTGCGTCGTCCCGATGGACGATTAGTGTTAATTGATTTTGGCGTGGCCAAACAGCTTGCCGATGAACCGACGATCGAAGCTGGAACACGAGTAGGAACAGAAGGTTATGCCCCAATGGAGCAGTTTCGCGGCGGTAAGGCATTCCCGGCTAGCGACCTTTATAGTTTAGGGGCAACCTGTTTGCACTTAATGACGCAAACTCGACCCGATACTTTCTATGATCCGTTAAGCGGTCGCTGGACTTGGCGAGAGCACCTTCAACAGACCGGCTACATGATCAGCGATCAATTGGCGCATATTTTGGATCATTTACTCAAAGATTGGGTGGGAGAACGGTATCAGTCGGCCGATGAGGTCATGCGCGATCTCAACGCCGATTCATTTTTGCCCGCCACCCGATCGCCCAACCTTCCTCCAATTTCGTCTTCTCCAAAACCGTTGCCGCCTAGTGGGTCTCCGTCTTGTCCTCCCGTGCGTACTTCTAATCCACCTTCCCACCCACCCATTGCACCCCCCTCTGTTCCTCCGCCGATATCCCGTCCTCCTGGAACATCAGGAACGCCTGCTTCGGGACGGGCGCTCAGTCGATCGCTGCGGTGTTTGCATACCCTAGTGGGACACAGGTCTTGGGTTACGTCAGTAGCGGTTCATCCTAAGGAGCAGTTAGTTGTCAGCAGCAGCCTAGATGACACCATTAAACTCTGGAATCTTCAAACTGGCGAAGAACGGACAACGCTGATAGGACACTCTAAGGGAGTCAATACGATTGCTATCAGTCCTGATGGTAAACGGCTACTCAGCGGTAGTGATGACTATACACTCAAGGTGTGGAACTTGCACAACGGCAGCTTGTTGGGAACCTTGCACGGCCATGCTCGCGATGTGAATGCTGTTGCCATTAGCCCCGATGGCAAATTGCTCGTCAGTGGCGGGGAAGATCGCACTATTCGCCTGTGGAGTGCCACGACTGGAGCGTTGCTGAAAACGCTGCCTGGGGTGGGTATGATTAAAGCCATTGCCATCAGCCGGAATGGCTGCATCTTGGCCAGTGGTGGATTAGATAACAAGATCAAGCTCTGGAGTTTGCAAACTGGAGAACAATTGAGAACCTTGGTTGGTCATACCAATTCGGTGAATGCGATCGCGTTTACACCCGATGGGCAATGGCTCCTCACGGGAAGTAAAGATAAAACCGTGCGGTTGTGGAATGCGCAGACAGGAGAACTGTTCCGAACCTTTAGCGATCACATTCGAGAAGTCAGCGCTGTCACGGTTACACCGAATGGCAAAACGCTGATCAGCGGCAGCAGTGATACTACGATCAAGCTGTGGGACATGGCTACGGGTAAAGTCACCTATACTTGGACAGATCATGCAGATACGGTGAATGCGATCGCCCTTAGTCCCGATAGTAGGTTGTTAGTAAGTGGTAGTTCTGACAAAACCATCCGTATTTGGCAATTGCCACCAGTCTAACTAGCCTCTTGGTTCTGGTTCATAGGCTCTAAGCTGGGAGGCTCGGTCGCTGTAGAGGGCATCTTTGGCGAAAAGGGCAATCGTTCTAGCGGCAACGATACCTGCGAATTTAATGGCGGCTTTATCTGATGCAAGCTATCCAGCAAAGCACGACATACTGCTGGATCAGTTTCTCGATTCAGCATCAGTCGAAAACAGTCGGTTAAGTCCGCCACCGACAAAGGGGCCGATACTCCGTGAATGACCGCTTCCCGATCGTCAGTGGCCACTACGGACTGTTGCCGAACCCATTGCGTTAACCGCCGTACAGCCAGGAGACGTTTCAGAGCATCTGCATCTGATAACTCGTTTAGCAGCCGCTCTACAGTCCGATGACTTGCATGAGGAGTCGCCGAAGAATCGCCAGTTTCGCACCGAGTCACACGATCGATTGTTTGCCATCCCAACAGTACCAACACTGCTGTTGTAGCCATTCCCTGCAAAATCATGCCTTTAGCAACCCAGGAGCCATGAGTTTCGATCCACAGCGCGAGCGAAACATAGGTGCCCACACTGACAACGACTCCACTGCAAAGCGCAACTGTGACTGGACGCAAGGATGGGTGCCAAAGTCGCCATCTAATTGACAAATGCCACTGGCCTTGATAAATCAAATAAACTCCAACCAGTGCGCCCAATCCTGCACCACTCGATACTACCAATTGCCAGTTCCAAATACATAGCAACAGCCCGATCGCGAGGCACAACAACCAGCCTCTTTTTTGCTCAACCGCTTCAGTTACACGATTGAACGATTTAGAATGCCACAGGGAATCGAATTGGTGTCCAACTTGATTCGCCCATCGTTGCCATTGTGGAAAAGCCTGTGTCACAACGCTCTATCTGCCAACAAACTAAACGATACAACCACTCGCCATGCAGGTTTTCAGTGAGTTACCTTGAGCATACCAAGCTTCCCTATCCTACCTCCCAACCCCACACCTCCCAACCTATCTCAGCCTATGTCCACCTACAACTTGATTTATGCTGTAGTACGGCAAATTCCGAGTGGTAAAGTGGCTACCTATGGACAAGTCGCTGAACTTGCCAACCTACCAAGACAAGCGCGTTTGGTTGGCTATGCTCTCTACAAAGTAGACCCGCAATCGCCCGATATTCCGTGGCATCGAGTCATTAATGCAAAAGGAGAAATCTCTACCTCTCCCTTTCGCTATGGCACAGAATATTTGCAGCGATCGCTCCTGGAACAAGAAGGCATTGAATTTAGCCCCGATGGCAAAATAAACCTTCACCGCTATCGCTGGCAACCAGATTGGCAACCAGACATGCGAGAAGGATGGGAAGAGCGAGTGGGACGCGGCGGAGCTAGCCAACTTTGAACCTCGGCCGAAAATAAGACAAGCCTTGCCCGGTAGCTGAACCGAGACCGATGGTCAGCACCACTGAAAGCAAGCGCGATCGCAATTGTTAAGGCAGCCGCATGGAGGATGAAGACACCATGCATAACCGTCGAGCGTATCATGAAATCCTGGCAGGGAACAGCTTACCCTTGTTATACGGCGAGTGAGCGTAGCTAAAACAATTAAGCCAATGAGATGTAACGAAACGAAAAATAATGCAACCTTACTTTGCAACTTTTTAGTTGTGCCTCTATTCTATTCCCTATCTGCATTGACGCAACAGATAGGTCAATCAGCCTCCTTGATGATTGAAATTAGGCGTTGAAATCATCAAAATCATCATTCGGCAGTTTGATCATTGAAAATTCTCAAGATTAACAATTGTGTAGTTAATTGCTCCAAAATTCTCTCGTTTAACGCTTAAACTACTCCTCATTGTGTAAAGAAACCTGTACATTAGACAGGATAGCTTTCGTTAAAAACACGATACATGGTTGACCTCACCCCTGGAACAACCTCGTTGATTTCCACAATTTCAACAATGCCTATCTTTCCTATTGCTTTTCCAATTCCTTTGCTGGCTGCGGCCGAAGCTCAAGCTGGGCCAACTATTCTGGCAGGTGTATTACTCAGTTTAGTAGTCATCTACTTATCCTCCAAGCTAATCGGAGAACTGTGTGCTCGCATTAACCTTCCTCCTGTGTTAGGTGAACTAATTGGAGGGGTAGTGGTTGGAATTTCTGCCTTGAATTTACTGGTTTTTCCAGCAGAAGGCGGAGAAGCCCATTCAATGATTCTGAGTTTTCTGCAAACAACAGCAGGACTAGTTCCTGAAGTCACGCCCCATGTTGCCGATTCAATTCATGAAGTGATTTCAGTCCTCTCCGAAATTGGCGTCATTATCCTGCTATTTGAAATTGGATTAGAGTCTGATCTTGGAGAACTGATTCGAGTAGGTCCACAGGCAGCGGCCGTGGCGATCGTGGGAGTGGTTGTTCCGTTTGCGTTAGGCACAACGGGGCTAATTGCTCTATTTGGCGTACCAGCCGTACCAGCCATTTTTGCAGGAGCCGCGCTGACAGCAACCAGTATCGGAATTACAGCCAAGGTACTCTCCGAAATTCAGCGTTTAACTTCCCGGGAAGGACAAATTATCATCGGCGCAGCGGTATTAGATGATGTCCTGGGGATTATTGTTTTGGCTGTTGTATCGAGCTTGGCTAAAACCGGAGAAATTGTCATCGCCAATGTGATTTTTCTGATTGTGGGCGCTACGGTATTTTTGGTGGGTTCTATTTTAATTGGACGATTCCTCAGCCCCTATTTTGTGGCACTGGTCGATCGCCTAAAAACTCGAGGTCAGTTAATTTTACCGGCGCTAATTTTTGCCTTTGTACTGGCCTACATTGGAGCCGCGATTCAACTGGAAGCCATTTTAGGAGCCTTTGCCGCAGGGCTGGTGTTGGCAGAAACAGATAAGCGCAAGGAAATCGAAGAACAGGTGATTCCCATTGCCGACATGTTAGTCCCCATCTTCTTTGTGGTAGTGGGTGCACAAACCGATGTCAGTGTATTAAATCCATTTAATCCGGCCAATCGCGAAGGATTAATTATCGCCACCTTTTTGGTGATGGTGGCCATCATCGGTAAAGTGGTCACTGGGTTAGCGGTCTTCGGACAAGAGAAGGTGAATCGATTGGCGATCGGCATTGGCATGATTCCACGAGGTGAAGTGGGCTTGGTGTTTGCCGGAGTCGGAGCCGCAACGGGGGTTCTATCCGAGTCGCTTAACGCCGCCATTATCGTGATGGTAATTTTGACCACGTTCTTGGCTCCACCACTGCTACGCTTGGTTTTCCAGGAAGCACCTGAAGGCATGGAAACGCTGCAAGAGTCAGACTAGTCCCATGTTGCCAAGATTAAGAAATGACATGCTTGGGCAGGGGAAAGGCAAAACTCATCATTTGCACTAACTGATTCCGCGATTATGGTTTCCTTGAGAAAGTTTGTGCTAGACTCATCGCTCATGAATATGCTCTATAGGTAGAGTAAGATTCAGCAACGGTTCTATGTGTCACCAGCGCATGGTTCTACTGTCAATGAGTTTGACCAACGGCTGCTGTCTTCTCCAGAGGGTTTATTCTTCAGCCAGAGTGGGCGATCGTTTAGCTGTCCTCTGGGTACTTTGGACAAACGAAAGCAGCGCCTATAATTTTGCCAACCGAGTTCCCTACTGCTCTTACGTGTTTCGAGCTTTTGCTGATGCAGATTCCAGTCTCTAACCATTCTTCACCTGAAAGTCCACAGTCCATGTCGTTGTCTCAGGTTGTTGAGCCTACAGTTGTCCCTGGGGGGATGAATCATGCTCGCCACAATGCCAATGTTCAATTTCCCATCGTTGCTTCTACTGAACGACAACGAGCCAGAATTGGAATTTTTGACAGCGGCGTGGGTGGACTCACCGTGCTAAGAGAGGTCTACCGTCAACTGCCCAACGAATCGATCCTTTACTTTGGCGATACGGCCCGCCTTCCCTATGGCATTCGATCACAGGCAGAAATTCTACAGTTCGTCCGCGAAATCTTAAATTGGATGCTACAACAGGGCGTCAAGATGGTGATTATGGCCTGTCACACCGGATCGGCTCTGGCCCTAGAGACCGTACGATCGGAGTTCCCGATTCCCATCTTGGGCGTCATTTTGCCAGGAGCCCGAGCCGCCGTACAGCAGGGCAAGCGCATTGGGGTGATTGCCACCCCGGCCACCGCCAAAAGCAACGCCTTTCGCCAGGCCATTTTGGAAATTAATCCGGCGGTAAATGTTTGGCAGGTTGGCTGTCCAGAGTTTGTACCGCTAGTTGAAAATAATCGCATTCATGATCCCTATACCTACCGAGTCGCCAAGGAGTACTTGCAGCCCTTACTAGAACAGCAAATTGATACTCTGATCTATGGCTGTACCCACTACCCCCATCTAGCTCCGGTGATTCGATCGATCCTACCGCGATCGGTACGGTTGCTAGATCCGGCGGTGCATGTGATTCAAGCCGCCGCTCAAGAATTGGAACTATTGGGACTACGCAATACTCGTGCCGCCTTACCAACTCAGTTTTATGTCAGTGGATGCGCTACTACATTTGCTCAATTATCGGTGCAGTGGCTAGGTTGTGTTCCCAGTGTAGAACAGGTTAATATTACCGACTTATCCCAGGTTGTGCGGTGACAGATGCTTGGCCAAAAACAGCAAGCGAATCATAGTCTAATTCATCGAATAATTCATTCAAAGAATATTCCTACAATTTCACTTGCTGTGTTATGAGTATTGACTGAATCTTTAACAGGAAGGTAGATCAAGTCAAATTCTTGACGATCGTTGAGCTAATCGTAGAAGGAGATACACTGCCAGCACATATCCAGTCGCCAGAATAGGAATGATAAAAGGAATGGGGTCGTAAGCCATAGTGCAGATCCAAGCAGAAGATAAGAGGGCTAGGTAGCAGAATGCAGTGGAGTTTCAAAACTCACACAACAATGCACGCACAGAACCGTAGGCAGAAACACAGACAAACTAAATGGATGCCTGAACGACAAAGCTCCCAGCACCTTAGCCTGAGGCAACTGACACTGAGCCTCTACAGAGTTGTGGCGATGTCAGGAACACCAATACCCAACCCAAGCTTCGATCGCAATCAAAGCTTGCTCAGCCAACAGAGAACGGATAAGCCTCTCAAACTGAGAAGTGTCTCGCTCTCATACCGTCGCATCAGCACCTCAAGACCTTACTGCTCTACCCGCGCTGAATGTATGAAATTTTGAAATCCTTAGTTATAGACTAACACATTGATTCCTGCTTCGAGGGGGTATTTCCGTACTTTTTGCAGGTTTTTTTAGTCGTCAATATTAGATAAGTATAAATCGCTAGATTCGCGCCCTGCTGCGATTGAAGGATAAATCAATTCTCACCGTTTCTAAACCTTACTGAGGGATAGAAGCCGTCTAACGTTTTGTTTTTTGTATAAAAGATAACAGTATGCCAAAGCGGGCTAGAAAATCAGGGTGACAGATTGATCGATCGGATTGATCGATCGGTAATTATTCAATTCTTGTTCACTAAAAACTAAGATGAGGCGGAAACAGACTAAGATTTTTTGAACCGACTAATTTCGTATAAAACTCTTGCTGAAGGGCAGAAAACGGTGTTTTTGACCGATCGCTCGTTGCAGCTATTTAAAAACTCCGAGGAAGACATGCGCCTGATGTCGGAGCGTTAGCTTAGAATAAGTGTAAGATTATGTAAAATTTCGTAACTTAACGCCAGAGTCAGCTTATCCATGACCTCAGCCACCTCGCTCTTCTCCTCGATTGAAGCAGATTTGCGTCTACTCACAGAGAACCTCAAGCAGTTAGTTGGTGCTCGTCACCCCATACTCTATGCCGCTGCCGAGCATTTATTTGGAGCGGGAGGAAAACGGCTGAGGCCCGCGATCGTCCTGCTAATCTCGCGAGCGACCATGCCAAACCAAGATATTACACCAAAGCATCGTCGGTTAGCAGAACTGACAGAGATGATCCACACAGCTAGTTTGGTGCATGATGACATTATTGATGAATCGGAGTTGCGGCGCGGCGTTCCCACGGTTCATACCAGCTTTGGCAATCGCGTTGCGGTTTTAGCAGGGGATTTCCTGTTTGCTCAAGCGTCTTGGTATCTGGCTAATTTGGACAATTTAACGGTGGTGAAGCTGCTCTCGGAAGTCATCAAAGACTATGCCGAGGGCGAGATCCAGCAGGGGTTAAATCGCTATGATACTCAGTTGTCGATCGACGCCTATTTAGAGAAAACCTACTATAAAACGGCCTCACTGATGGCTAATAGCTCCAAAGCGGCGGGGGTATTGAGCGGTGTTTCACCAGAGATGGCAATCAAGCTGTATGACTATGGGCGTCATATCGGCTTAGCCTTTCAAATTGTCGATGATATTCTCGACTTCACCGGATCGAGCGACTCACTCGGGAAACCAGCCGGGTCTGATTTGAAAAGCGGCAATCTCACCGCCCCGGTGCTGTATGCACTAGAAGAAAAGCCATATCTGGAAACGTTGATTGAACGGGAATTTGCCCAAGCGGGAGATCTCGAGCAAGCCCTTGCGTTGGTTGAAGATAGCCAGGGAATTAATCGATCGCGGCAATTGGCTTCCCATCATGCGCAACAAGCCGTGCAGAGCCTGACCGATTTACCGCCGTCTGACTGTCGGCAAGCCTTGATTGAGTTAGCAGACTATGTGTTAAGTCGGCTCTATTAAGCGCTGATTCAAATTCTCTGTAGGGTAGGCAACTACTCTATATAATCCAAGAGTTGCTAGGTAAATCGGCGTTGCTGAATTCAGGTATGATTTGCCAACCTTGCTCCCAACTGTCAAGACGATTCGCAAAACGCCCTGACGAGATTCATCCATCCGATCAGCAACGCCGGTAAATCTACTGTCCTGGAGCGGCTAGATTACGAAACTGCGTAAATTGTGGATCGAACAATAATTTCACCGTTCCTACCGGGCCATTACGGTGCTTAGCAATGATTACTTCGGCTAAGCCGCGATCGGGGGTGTCGGGGTCGTAATAGTCCTCGCGGTACAACATCATGATCAAATCGGCGTCTTGTTCGATCGAACCACTTTCGCGTAAATCCGACATCATGGGGCGTTTGTTGGTGCGTGATTCCACTCCTCGGCTCAGTTGCGACAGGGCAATGACCGGAACGCTCAATTCACGGGCTAATCCTTTCAGCGATCGTGTAATTTTCGAGAGTTCTTGTACGCGATTGTCGCCGCCGCCTTCCATAAGTTGCAAGTAATCAATCAACACCAACCCCAACACGCCACCGTTCTCTGCTTGTAAGCGCCGTGCCTTCGATCGCATTTCCATCACCGAAATATTTGGCGTATCGTCGATGAAGATCGGCAAGCGCGACATAAAATCGATCGCCGATCCCAAGGCTTCCCATTCATGCGGGCTAATCCGCCCCGAGCGCAGGCGACCGCTTTCAATCCGCGATTCACTGGCTAGCAGGCGATACACTAACTGTTCTTTCGACATTTCTAGGCTGAAAATGGCGATCGGCAGTTTTTGAAAGGCCGCAATGTTGCGAGCAATATTGAGAACAAGGCTAGTTTTTCCCATTGCGGGGCGGCCAGCGGCAATAATTAAATCCGATCGCTGAAACCCTTGCGTCATTGCATCCAGGTCATAAAAGCCGCAGGCAATTCCTGGCGTCACCAGTCCCAAATGGCGCTGCTCAATATCCGAAAATGTCTGGGTCAGAATATCTGCTGTGGCCATCAGTCCTGGCCCGGTTCGTACTTGGGTAATGTTGAAGATTTTCTGCTCAGCCTGATCCAGAATTTTTTCCAGAGAAGCCGTATTATCGTAGGCTAGTTGTGCGACATCCGTACCCACATGGATCAGCCGACGCCGCAGATATTTCTCTGTAACTAACTGCGCATACTGGTCAATATTGACAGCGCTAATGGTGCGATCGACCAAGTCTGCCAAGCGCCCTTGTCCACCCACTTTATCCAGCAAGCCATGATCATGCAGCCAACTGGTGACACTCATCAGATCGGTGGGGCGACCTTGAGTTTGCAGGGTTAAAGCCGCTCGATAAATTTCCTGATGCGCACTAATATAAAACGCTTCCGGGCGCAAAATCTCCATCACTCGCCCGATCGCCTCTGGATCTAACAGAATGCCTCCCAAAATGGCTTCTTCTGCATCCACATTTTGAGGTGGCAGGCGATCGTTATATCCCTGAAAGTTAAGTTCTTGCACCATAAAAGGTTTAAGGGTTGAGGATTAGAGTGGCGAGAAACGAATAGAAAGAAATTGGTACAAAAATACTATAAACTGAGTTGTGCTGTGTATTGTAGCGTGCCAGCCGTTCAGTTTTTCGGGTTAGTGGCAGAATGTTTTAGATTCTTAAGTCAGTTGTTCAGATACGATTAACCTTTGAAGGAGTCTACTGGCACGATCGGTGTAGAGATGCCTCTCGTTATCCTGCTTCCACAAAGGCTTTGACGGCTTCGGCAACGACGCTGGCAACAGGATTTTTGAAGATGTAATCCAAAATTTGTTTGATGGCTTCTACCCCTCCGGCTTTGGTGGCTTGCAGGAGACGATCGCGGAATTGGGGGTTGCGGTTGGCTTCCCGTTTGACGGCTTCGATCTGGCGTTCGGTGGGGCTGGGGTAGGTTTGGGCGAGTTGGGCAAGGAGTTGCTGAATTTTGGCGGCGGCTTCGGCAAGGTCTTGTTCCTGAGCGTAGATGTTCATATCACCCTCAACGTTGCCAGCGGCGGCATTGACGGGGGCGTTGAAATTCATTTGAACTGTGGGTTTGGGTTTAGGTTGATTGGTCATGAATTAAGTTTCTGGGGGAGTTTCTAATCTAACTTTTTGAATATCGGTGAGGTCAAGGGTCAAGAGAGCAGTGGTTTTGCCATCTGAGCGAATGAATTCGACTTCAAAGGTTTGCCCATTTGGGTAGCAGTGAACCACTGCACCGCGATCGCCCGTTTTCAGTCCATGTTCCTGAACGTTATGGGTGAGGGTAACGACATCGAGTTCCTGAATTACTGTGTCCAGTCTCTGAATCATGGGTTGACCTCATAATGGGTAGGCAGTAACAAAACGAGGAATGCTGGCTCCGTTATCGATAATCCAAACGGTACGCAAGTGGACGGTTCACTTCTTGGGGAGTGGCGATTTTGCCTTCAATGATGTATTTCACGCCATGCGGTGTGTGGATAATTTCTTGAACGTCTTCAGCGTAGGCGATCGCTAAGAGTGCTTGTTCTACGCATAGCGACATTCTCTTCGTTGAAACCAATGGCTCTCAGCAGCTTGGCTGCTCAACAGTACATGATCCGCTGCATACTTGCGAATTCCGTCCAACACCGAAAACCGCTCAATTTTCTCCTGCTGCTCCCGGACTCCCTCCTGCTTCGGCTCTTTTCGCTCCACCGTTTGTGCCATCAATTCAAACTGAAACGGCATAGTTCATCTCACCGATGCAGGTTCCGGCTCTGGTTTCTCCTGCTCGATCGCATCCGTCAGCGTATACAGTCGCCACCAATCTCTGTAATAAGTAGACACCACCGATGCAAATATTCGCCCCAGTTTGGAGAACCTGCCATCACCCATGCAAAAACCTAGATTAGGTCGATTCTAATCCAGGTCATGGGGAATTTCCTTGGGTCGTTTTGTCAACCTCGTGCAACAGGATCGAGTTTCCCCCTCGATCCTTGATACAGTCCCTAGTTGAGGGGAACTACCTGAATATCAACGGTAGCGGTAACGTCTGGATGCAACTTGATGTCTACTTTATAGGTTCCTAGTTTGTGAATGTCGGGAACGGTGATACCACGGCGATCGATTTCCAGCCCGGTTGCCGACTGAATCACATCTGCCACATCTTGATTGGTGACCGTACCAAAAATGGCATCCTTTTCACCTGCTTGCTTCGAGATGGCCAGCTTGCCTGCCTTCTCCAGTGCAGCTTTTTGCGCTTCTGCTTCTTTCTTCAGTTCGAGCAGTCGTTGCCGTTCCTCTTCCCGACGGCGTTCAACCTGCTTCAAAATTCCTGGAGTGGTATGTACTGCCAAGCCTTGCGGCAGCAAATAATTGCGGGCATATCCTGGAGCCACCTCTACTAAGTCACCCGTGCGACCGAGTTTGCTAACGTCCTGTCTGAGGACTAGTTGAATACGCTTTGCCATGAGTCGTTCCCTATTGTGCGTTTGGCGGAGTTAATCTTGTGTGAATAGCCAGTCTACAATCGTAGCGAACTGTGTTGGACGATCGCAACCTTCTGTTGCGCTTGAGTTCGTGCAACTGCAATCGGAAGCTGTTGCTGGGGAATGGAGATAAGAGGAGGCTATTTCTTATAGTCAGTCTGAAACTCACGTCATACTACAATCTCTACTTCAATGCCTTCTCCTGCACCGAGATCATAGGTGTCATGGTCGGTGATATTAGTGTCGCTTAGCTCTAAATTGTAAAATTCGATCGCCTCCTGCTCAAAATACGGGCCGGCATGCCATGTCCCTTGTTCGAGCTTAATGAAGCAGTTACCAGGCACACGGAACGCCGCAATGTCGTCAATCACGGGTTGATTGGACTGCCCGGGTGGAGCCACTGCAATTAACCATTCTTGCCCTGCCAGTGAACCTAGACATTGCGTACAGCGTTGATGGCGAGTCATACGAGAAAATTTTCGTCCTCGGTGATGCAGCCGCATGATATAGAAACGCGGTGTGCCCTGATCGAGACATAGCTGGGCGTCGTCTGCATCGTAAGGTTTGCCATCGGCACTGGCGAAGATCACCTGACCATACGGACGAAACGTGTCTGGGGTGATAGGCTGAGCCACTCGTTTAACGATCGTGGAGGAAGACATAGGAGGAAGGAGGAAAAAAAGATAAGAGAGGAAGAATTAAGGGCAAAGCTATTGACGTTATTGACTTTTTAAGTTGCGCCAGTCTTTGGCAATGAGATCAATCCCATAGAAGCGTTGCCAAAAGACATCAACCAACCGGGTTGGCAACACTTTTGTCATCATCCAAACCGCAAACTTTCCGCCAGTTGCCGCTACATAGCGAGGTTTGGGACGCCGAGCGGATATGGCTTTGAGGACGACTTCTGCCACTTGTTCAGGCGTCCAAGCTTGGCGATCGACCTGTTGTTCCAACCCTTGAAGCTTACCAAAGGCAGCGCGGTACGGTGTCTGAGATGGATCGGAGACAGCTTGCTCCACCGACGTTCTAGCAACACCAAAAAAGTCTGTGCGTACGGGTCCTGGTTCAATGACGCTGACGGAGATATTGAATGGCTCAAGTTCCATCCGCAGCGCATCGCTCAATCCTTCTAGGGCAAACTTCGAGGCACTGTATAGCCCACCTAGGGGAAAGGCGGTGCGACCCGCAATCGAACTGATATTGATGATTCGTCCGCCTCCTTGGGAGCGCATGACCGGAATCAAGCTCCGAATGAGGGCAATTGGTGCGAGTAAATTTACCTTGAACTGTTGTTGAACAGCAGCATCGGAGATTAACTCGATGGGCCCCATCTGCCCATAGCCGGCATTGTTGACCAGCACATCAACACGCCCGAACCGATCGAGCGCCGTTTGCGTTAAGGTGGACACCTGCTCAGATTGGGTCAGATCTGCCACCACCACCAAGACTTCCGCCCCCGCCTGACGACAACGAGTAGCGAGCGTTTCTAATTTATCTTGACTACGAGCCGTTAGAATCAGTCGAATGCCTGGAAACCGAGCAGCCAGCAATTCAGCCAAGGCTGCGCCAATTCCAGCCGAGGCTCCGGTAATGAGAATAACCTGTTCTGCGATCGAGGAAGACATGAAATATCAGAAAGAAAAAGAATATGCTTCAAAAAAAGGAAGAGCATTGTGATGCGATCATATATCTATTTGCATGGGTTCGCGTCTAGCCCTAGTTCGACAAAAGCTCAATTCTTGAACCATCAGTTTCAGCAGCATGGTCTATGCCTTACCATCCCAAACCTCAATCAGCCCGACTTCTATAGCCTGACTCTGTCGCGGCAACTTCAGCAAGTTGCAACCATACTGCCCACTGATACGCCTGTAACGTTGATTGGATCTAGCTTTGGTGGATTGACGGCTGCGTGGTTAGGAGAGCGTCATCCTCAAATCGATCGTCTAGTGTTGCTTGCCCCTGCCTTCCAATTTCTCAACCATTGGCTTCCAAAATTAGGAGCGGCTCAAGTTGAACAATGGCAAAAGAACAATGCCCTACTGACCTATCACTACGGCGAGCAACGCCAGATGCCCATCAGCTATCAGCTTGTGACAGATATAGCTCAATATGATGAATCGGGATTACAACGATCGGTTCCTACCTTAATTTTGCATGGACAGCAGGATGAAGTGATTCCCATTCAGTCCAGCCGCTCCTATGCCGCCTTACGTCCTTGGGTCAGCTTGGTTGAACTCGACAGCGATCATAGCCTTAGCAACGCGCAAGCAGAAATTTGGCAAGCCATTTGCCACTTTTGTCATCTCGACGATCAGCGCGATCGCAAGATCACCGTATCCTAGAGACAAGTCATCCATCCCTTATTTTCGTTCCTCATCCTTTAGTCTTCCCCCATGCTGCCTTTTCTCCGTCCCGATTTAGCTCAGTTGGTTGCCTATACTCCTCATCCCGGTAGCATTGAGAGTTCAGATTCCTCTGGAATCAATGCGGCAACGCCGATTGATCGCTTGGACACGAACGAAAATCCCTTCGACCTCCCCGATGATTTGAAACAGAAATTGGCGTGGACGTATCAACAAGCAATTGAATCGAATCGCTATCCCGATGGTGAACATGGGGCGCTGAAGCAAGCGATTGCAGAGTATGTGGCGGAAACTGGGGAAGACACTCGTTTTGTGACGCCAAATCACATTTCGATCGGCAATGGCTCAGATGAGTTGATTCGGTCATTGCTGATTGCGACATGTGTGGGGGGGGCTGGAGCGGTGTTAGTGGCGCACCCAACTTTTTCCATGTATGGAATTTTGGCCCAAACCTTGGGCATTCCGGTGATGACCGTTGGCCGCTCTCCAACAACGTTTGAAATCGATCTATCAGCGGCAAAGACCGCCCTCAGCCAAACTGAAGCACCGATACGAGTCGTGTTTATGGTGCATCCCAATTCCCCGACTGGCAATCCATTGACCGCCGCCGAATTATCCTGGTTACGATCGCTGCCAGACCATGTTTTGGTGGTGATTGACGAAGCCTATTTTGAATTTAGCCAGCATACAGTGCTCAGCGAACTTCAGTTTCGATCGAATTGGGTCATTTTGCGCACCTTCTCGAAAGCCTTTCGCTTGGCGGCCCATCGCATAGGGTATGCGATCGCGCATGGGGAGTTGATCACAGCCCTGGAAAAGGTGCGATTGCCATACAATTTGCCTGCTACGACTCAAGCAGCGGCGCAGTGGGCCCTGACGCATCGCCAGACTTTGCTAAAGGTGGTTCCCCTGCTGCAATCAGAACGAGAGGCTCTGTTTCAAACCTTAGCAGCGCATCCACGGCTTCAGGTGTTTCCCAGTGATGCCAATTTTCTGTTTGTTCAACTCGCTGCAACGGTCGCAGATGCTTGGAACTGTGCTCCAGATGCTGCCCTTGATCGACTATTTCTGCAACTGAAAGCTCAGGGAACCCTGATTCGCAAAACAGGAAATGGCTTGAGAATCACCGTGGGTCGTCCTGAAGAAAATCAACGCACGATCGATCGCCTTCTCCAGCTTTTGCCAAGCTAATCGCTGGTCACTCCAAACTGCTGATGGGACGATAGTGTGAAGAGAGGATGAAGCGAATCAGAAGTTCCCCCCTGCGTCTGGACATGGGTCAGACCGTCCGTTTTTTCTCTAGTAGCGCTCAATTCACCCATAGCTTGAGGATTGGCACTAGGACTAGAGTTTGAGGCTAAATCGTTAGCGCATCCGGAGGAGAGTCTCCTTCAGCCAAAAGATGTAAATCCCTGATCGGTGCTGGAAGCAACCAGGAGAACTGAACTATAATTCAAAGTGTAAGAATTACACCTTCTTGGGAGGTGCAGCTATGGCAGTTAAGCTATCTTTGGCACTTGGTCTTGCTATTTCAGTGCTGGCAATGCCGAAAGCAATCACCTTCCTGCAACGAATCAGCCACTTCAGCGTTCAACAGCATCAACAATCCCTTACAGGTGAAGTCAAAGTTGAACCGGATCATTATGAAATGGCTCCGGAGTGTGATCCGGTTAATGATCCTTCTAGTTGTCGATCGAGCTAGTTTTATCGGGTTGCTGGGTTAGTGGTATAGGGTGAAGACATCAGACAGCACTAGCTTCTCTGCCTTGGCTAACCCTCCGGCGATCGTAAGGACATCGTAGTCACTGGTTCGGTCTGATCTGGCTGTAATCGACGACAATAGCGCCGTACCTCGCTAAGCGCATTGCTAAGTTGATTCGACTGGATTGCCGTAGGGTCATGTTGACTTGTGGTTAGGTAATCGTTCGCTAGATCACAGCCTTCTGCCAAAAACTGCGGCAGATCAAAATTATCGGTTAGCTGCCAAAGTAATACCCTGGCATCGTGACTGGTAGACGCCAACGTATCTCCTTGGGGACTAAACTTAACACTCGAGACTTCCCGGCGATGTCCGTTTAGGGTCGTAACCAAGTTGCCGTCGATCGTCCAGAGTTTGATCGAATCATCGCGGCTTGCGGAAGCAAGTAGTTGCTCATTGGGGCTAAAGTCTACTTTTAGCACTTCATCGCGGTGCCCTTGTAGGGTTTTAGCGGTCACCAGTATTCCGCTCAGGTTCCATAGTTTAACCGTATTGTCCTGGCTGGCAGAGGCTAAAACTTGACCATTGGGACTAAAGCTGACGCTATAGACTGGGCCAGTATGTTCTTGCAATGAGTGGGCTAAATTAACAGCCAGAGAATCCCCCGTTGGTTGAATCTTCCACACCCGCACAATGCCAGCTTGACCACCCGCTGCCAGCATTTGTCCATCAGCACTAAAACTGACGCTATAGGTTGGGTCTTGCGTCAGCAACGCTTTGGCGATCGTGCCACGATAGGTCTTGCCATCGGTAGTTAGCTGCCACAGTTTCACCGTTCCATCATTTCCGGCGGTTGCCAACAAGCTTCCATCGGGGTTAAAGGCTAAGCTACGCACCTTGCTTTTATGTGCTTGATGGATGCTCCCCGCCGATCGCACGGCGTAGCCTGTGGTGGTTCGCTGAAGTTGCCAAAACTTGATTGAACCATCCTGGTCTGCGGCTGCTAACAGTTGTCCATTGCCATCCATTGCGTGATGAGGGGCAAAACTGAGACTCTCGATCGAGCCTGGTTGTTTGATTGGTTCCGTCAACAGAGGGGTGCCATCATCTGTACGCCACAAGCGGATGGTTCCTTGACCACTAGAGGCCAAAATTCGACCATCTGCTGTAAAGCTGGCGTCAAACACTCGATTCGTGTGGGGCAACACTCGTACTGGGCTGTCTACGTTCCACAACCTGACCGTCTTGTCTTTACTAGAGGAGATGAGCATGTGCCCATCGTTAGAAAATTCGATGCTGAGCACTTCATCTTCGTGCCCCTCTAAGCTGTCTAGCAGCGTGCCATCCCACATCCAGAGCTTAATGGTATCATCATCCCCGGCTGTGGCGATCGTCTGACCATCAGGACTAAACTGTACACGATAGACCGAACCTAGATGCCCCCGCAGCCCGATTGAGCTTGGCTGCGATGCCCAGTTTGCATTGGTTTGAGACCATAGCCGCACCGACCCATCCTCACTAGCCGAGGCCAGCTTACTACCGTCTGGGTTAAAGGCGATTCGATAGATTCCTGCTTCATGTCCTTCTAGACGCTGAATCGGCGTAGAAGATTGCGCCGGGTTCCACAGCTTCACAACGGGATCTGCGTCTCCTGCCGACGCCAACATTTTCCCATCAGGGCTAAAGCTTACTTGCAAAACCCGGCTACCATGTTGCAGTTCTGTCACTTGATAGGTGTCAAACAAATCTTGGCTAGTCAGTACTTTGATAGTGCCTTCAGAATCTGCTGAGGCCAGCTTCTGTCCCCGTTGGCTAAATTGGCTAAAGCTGACGTTCAACACTGTGCGATCGGGTGCATGTTGCAGACTAGAGAGATACTGAAATTGCCCTGTTTCATTTCGTCGCCAAATCGTTACATTGCTGCCCGCACTAGCAGCCAGAACCTGTCCGCCCTGACTAAAACTGAGACTAAAAATGCGACTGGTTTTAGCGGAGTCCTGTTCAGCAAAAACATTGAGCGTTTGCGCCAATGCCGCTTGCCAACCCGTATCGGTATGTCGAATCTTCCAAAGATTAATCGTGCCACCATCCCCAGCCGAAGCGAGAGTATAAACATCTTGCTCTATACCCGGATTGAACAAAACTTGCACCACTGCCGCTGATTGACCAGGCATCGGTGCTTGGTCAAGACTTTGAATCAATTCGCCGCGCTGCGTCCACAGCCGCACCGTACCGTCTTCACTGGCAGAGGCAATCAGTTGACCGTCGGGACTATGAGTGACGTTGTACACCTGAGCATGATGCCCCACCAAGCGATTGCGCTCTCGTAGGGTATAGGTTTGCTGTTGCAAGGCTGTCACTACCCGCACCCGTAAGTCTGGCTCTAGCCGTTCGATCGCCCAACCCCAGCGTTCCAGTTCTTGTCCAGCTCGCAGTCCATTGACTAAAGCATCCAACTCGCGCACGCCCTCCAGCGACGACACCAGCACTTCAATTTCTCGGTTAAGCGCTTTGAACTGTCCAGCCACTGCCAGAGTTGCCAATCCCAAAAAAAACAGCATGGCGGCCAATAGGGCCCGAATACGAGCTTGACGGTTACGTTCCAGGCGGGTCAGTTCGGTTTCGGCCCGCACACTTTCATCGATGAATTCTTGCTGAAGTGGGGTAGGTAAAGGAATCGGCGGCAGCTTTTCAAACTTGCCTTCTTGTCGCCATTGTTGTTCGATCGTGCGGCCCTTTAAAAGTAACTGTTGTGCCGACACCAGTTCCGTTTTCCGCAGCAACAATTCTTCTTTGCGATCTTGGTTTTTCCACTCGATCGCTTGTAGCAATAGCCGCGTATGGGCTTTGACATAATCCAAATCTGTATTAACAGCCCGAATTAGATTGGAAACCGTTGTGCCAATTTTTTCAAACGTATCGCAATACAACCAGTTATAGCGTTTGATAGTCGCTAAAGCTGGCACATGATTAAAGCGCTCACGATCGTAGTTGCGTCTCCAGACAACAGCGATAATGCGTTTATTATTATTAACTGCTCTTGTCACCTCATCTTGACAATAAGGTGAGGCGATCGAATCGGGACTAATAACCAACAGAAACGTATGGGCTTTTTCAATCCCTTCTTGAATTTCTTGTCGCCAATCGGCCGCAACGGGAATATTTTCCCAATCCACCCAAAGATTTAATCCTGCAACCCTTAGGCGAGCACAAAGTGCTTCTACAAATTTTCGATCTTTGCGGGAATAGGATACAAAAATATCTGGTTGTTCTGGATTTAAATGTTTTCCAGAAGCACGAATACTTTCATCTAGGTATCGTCGTTGCAATGGGGTCAGATACGGCTTGCGTTCTTTATTTTGATCAAACCATTGCTTTACTGATTCTAAATCGGCTCCATACAACAAAAAATCCGATTTTCGCTCGCCTTCATACCATTCAATTACGCGATCGAGTAAGCGTTGATGAATATGGATATGCAGAATATTTTTAGCAATATCCTCAAACTTTTCGGTTAAATCATCCAGTTCGATTGAATCAATTACAATCCAAGTAATATCGCGTGCCCGGAACACATCAGGGATCAAGTCTGGCTCAACAGGTTGATACAAAACAGGAACCAAGCGCTTTTGGTATTGAATTGCAAGTTCAAGCTCTGCCTGATTGCGCTTTGAGTCAATCGACTTAGGGCTAATAATGAACACAAAAACATCAGCATTTTTGATTCCTGATTCAATATACGTCCAGGACTCTGGCATATCTGACTTTAAGCCAGGTGGCAAATCCTGCGTATCAATCCACGGATCACGGCTAAGTTTAATAATTGCTTTCTCTAATCGTTTAGCCACAAAATCATCGTGTGGCGAGTAGGAAATAAAAATGTCGTTCTCACGTGGGCTGTAGATTGGCTCAAAAATTTCAGACATGAACGATGGGGCTATGATTAAGGCTATTTAACGTGATTCAAATCATTACATTCGTCTTCCAGCGTGGCACATCCTGATAATGTTGACCGATTCCGCTAGGATTGCTTTTAAGACGTTGTGTTTCTTGATGAAATCTTAAGGATGACAAGGGGATTCCTCATTGCGCGATCGGGTGCGATACCATCCTTAATAATGTAAGCAGCAATACAAGACTATGGAGCAAGAGTCTCTACCAACAGAGGTTATTTTGAGCCACCCGCGCCAAACGATCGGAAATGTCCATTTAGACTGGAATCCGCAGCCGGGGGCTTACCTCGATCTTGAGGGCAAAACCTATGCAGTCTTAGAGCGACGACATCGATACCAATTTAAGTTTGGCAAATATCATCTGCAAAAGATTGCACTGTATGTACAGTCTGCGCAGCGTCCATTGGAACGCAGCCTAGTGGATGGGCATTGGGTGATTGGCGATGCAACCTGTCTCTATAATGCCAATTCTGAATTAGTACGGTGTGCGGTAAATCCGTCTGGGCCGTGTGAGGGTTGCCGATTTTATGAGAAGGGAGTTGGGGAATCGGGAATCGGGAATCGAGAGTAGGGAATCGAGAATCGGGAATCGAGAATCGGGATAGCTTATCCCACTTATCTACTCCCTGTTAGCTTCTAGCCTTGCTTTTCATCCTTCATCCGTGCCCCAGCGTTTCACCAATCTGCAATCGCGTGCCGTTGACGAAATCCCATCCTTGTTGCGATCGTTTGCCTGCCAGTTGGGCTTCTTGCAGCAGTAGGGCACCTTGTCCGGTTTGTACGACGGCTCCGTGTCCTTTTAGCAGCGCTACGATGGTTCCTGGAGCAGCGGCGGTTATATCGGTTGCGTCCCAGGCTTGTTGAATTGATTGTAAGGTCGCTGTGGAAGACAAATTTGCGCCTTCTAGGGGAACAGTGGCGGTAATTTTTAAGGGTGTGTTGCGTAGGGTGGTAACGCAGTTAGGGTAGAAGCCCCGAATTTGGTTATGCAATGCGAGGGCCGATCGCGTCCAGTCGAGTTGGTAATCTGACTTTTGAATCAACGGGGCATAGGTGGCTTGTTCGTTGTCTTGGGGGATCGCGTCGATCGTGCCTTGCTCTAGCCCCAACAGCGTCTCGACCAGCAAATCGGCGGCTTGTGTTGACAGAGTTTTGGCAACATCTAGGGCATTGTCTAGCAGGGCGATCGGCGTCGTAGCTTTCAGCAGCATCGCTCCGGTATCCATGCCCGCATCCATCAGCATGGTAGTGATACCCGTTTCTGTCTCGCCGTGGTAAAGGCTCCACTGAATGGGGGCGGCTCCGCGATATTTCGGCAACAGCGACCCATGGGCATTAATGCAGCCCAAACGAGGCATATCCAAGATTTCTTGCGACAGGATTTGCCCATAGGCCACCACCACAAAGGCATCTGCCTGAGACGAGCGCAACTGCTCCAATGCCTCCTCTTCTTTCTTAACCCGACGCGGCTGCCACACCGGAATCTGATGCGCCAGTGCGATCGTTTTCACCGGAGACGGCGATAAATCATTTCCGCGTCCACGTCGCTTATCGGGTTGTGTCACAACCGCCAGCACCTCAAACTCTGGATGAGCGAGCAACCGTTCCAAACTAGGCACCGCAAATTGGGGAGTACCGAAGAAAACAAGACGCATTGGCAGAAACGTAGATAACGGATGAAACGTAAAGGCCACGAGGCCAAAGAACAAAAAGGAATAGACGGGTATGTAAATGAAGAATACGCTATTCCCGATTCCCGATTCCCAACTCCCGAGCCTGATTGCCTAACTCGGATCAATGATGATTTCAATGCGGCGATTGCGCTGATGATTGATGGCGCTGGTATTTTCTACCAACGGCAGGCTACTGCCATAGCCAACTGTCACCCACTGATACCCCTCTCCAAGTTGGTTAGAGAGATACTGAGTAACGGCCGTGGCTTGCTCGAAGGAACGAGTGCGATCGCCCTGCGTCGATCCCTGGCTGTCGGTATGTCCAATCACGCGGATAGTGGCGTTGGGATAGCGCTGCAAATCAGCAATAATGCTATCTAAAATCGCGCTAGTTTCAGGACGGAGGGCATTTTCAGGCGTGAATAGTGCATCACTAGGCAACGTCACCTTCAAGAGTTCACCGTTGGCGATCGTACTGGTGCTAGGCGGGATCAATCCTGCTTCTGGAGCGGCGTCGGAGACTGCAACAGGCGGGGCAGTAGGATCAAGACGCTGCTGAATTGTTTGCAGGCGCTGTTCTATAGAGGCGTCAGTGGTCGGTGTGCCAACGCGAGTTTCTAGGCTGGCCGTGCGGTTATTGAGTTGCTGTAGATCAGTTTGCAGTTGGGCCAGTTCGGTTTGCACCTGCTGACGATCGGCTTCGGGCAATTGCAGCGGCGGCAGGGTAGTGATCGGTGGAGCCGGTAATGAGGGAGACGGGGAGACCGCATCAGAGGCTGCGATCGGCCGCCCCGATTCCTGATTCCAAACGTCTGGCAGCCTGGTGACGCTTTGCCAAAACGCCTGAGAACCCCGCAATAGCCGCTCTACTAACGGCGGCTCTTGAATTTGCCCCGGATAGAATTGAGCAACGGCAATACCTAGTAAACCAGCGATACTGCCCGATACACCCAACAACAGCAGCCGAAAGATGAACGTTAACACCGATCGACCACGACCCGGCGATGGGCGCTTTACAGGTCGTTGAGTAGGAACAGTTGGGGGAGTTGAGGATTGGGTCATACTCACCTCATAGTGCATCGTTGCCTTCCTGATGATGCTATCTCAAGTTGCACCAAAATCTGAATTTTGACTCAAAATTGGAACGCAGCCGATCGATCATTAAAACCTGGTGTACAATCTCGGTGTTGAACCTTACAGACAAATGTGCCAGGTGAGAACCGTTTTTCCGGTTATACCTCGATCGACGCGGTAAGGGTTCCCTGTATTTGTATCCTCAGCGAATTGAAAACTTTCGTGAGTTCGTTTTTGCAGTTGTTCCATTTGCTTGCTATACATAAAAGTAGCAGAGCCTTATAGCAGAGCCATTTGATTGTTCTCGTCCAGGTTGCTTTTGGCAAATAGTGGTCTAGGGCATCGCTATGGTCGCATAGGGGGCACTACGTATCTAACGGTGTCGAACCCTGTGTCAAATTAGACTTGAACCAGTTGGTTGTTTTGGAATGATTGCCGCTGCGATCGGCTTCGTTTGCATTCTCGTGACGGTGATGTTGCCGGATTGGTTCGCTGCAATATCGTCAAGTTCGATCCCTGCGTCGTTTGTCTTCTATTGCTGACTTTTTGATGGTCTACCCGGTTCAGAGAATCCTGCTCCAGAGTTGCTTCTGCTGAGCCAAATCGTCACTTCTGTTACCGCCATGATGCCTCCTTCATCGGTTCAAGTTGATCCGCTTAACAGTCCCTACCCTGTGCCCTGGAATTGGGTAATGGCTACTTTGTCCGATCGCCATTCTTTGTCTCAGTCTCGATCGTGCTACTACCGCAGTCAGTCACTAATTTCACCCGATGGGGAATATGCAGCTTACAGCCGGATTCAAGTACAACTTTCGCCTGAATATACCCGGAGCCAAGTTGCCAGTGTTTTGTTCCTAGAGAATTTAAAAACTCGCGATTTGCAAACGATCGCGGCTTCTTCTCCGTTTGCAAATCATCCCTTTGCACCTAACGAGATTCAAGACTACGCAGGAACCATTGCGATTTTGATTCCTGTTGCATGGTCTCAGTCAGGCGATCGGGTGTTGGCCCGCGAATTTGAATCCGTTTTTGGCAGCGATATTGCGTCCGATTTTGCCGTTGTCTGGGATCGTCATCTCAACAAAACTTACACAATCGCCCCCACACAGGTACATTACAGCCATGCTGTCGTTTTAGGATGGAGCCAATCTCATCCCGATCAGGTACTCTTTCGGGCTGGCATGATGGGCAATGAGCATTGGCCGCTCTATGTTGTCGATCTGCGTGGACGGACTGCTAGTGTGACCCACGATCAGCCAGTTGCCTTTGGACAGGTTGTCCATAGTCTGTGGGCCGGACCACAAGCGTATGGGCGATCGTAGGAAATTTAGGAAATTAGGGAGAAGGAGTTGGGAGGCGCTTGTCCACCCGTTTATCTCTACCTATGCCCTTCTAGTCTCTACTGCTTACCTTGATCCTTTCGCCTAACCCTGTGGCTCGGCTGCTTCACTGCCAGCGTCTGTATTACTCTCTCCTGGAGCAGGTGGCACTCCATACCACGGGCTAATCTCAACTACGCCTTCAGGACGGAAGACTACTAGGAACTGGGCGATCGAGGGTTCTCCGGTGGCGCTAGAGGCGGGAGCTGCGAGTTGCACATCGGACAGAGGAATTTCATTGACGTAGGTGAGGGCTGGATCGTTGGCGTATTTGTAGCCAATAATTTGCCCGTTTTCATCGACCCCAACTTGGTACTCTAACGGTTCGGCAAAGGTGGGGTCAGGTTTTTCGGCCCAGGCAGTATAAAGCTGGTCTTGCAGTTCGGCTGTCAGGCGATCGAGTTCGGCTGGATCAGAAATGTTCGTGGCAGTCTGTGCCAAGGTATCCAAATCAGTGGGCGTTGTGGTAGCGGTTGAATTCGTGTCCGTTGTCGGCGATGGTGGTGGGGCCGCGGGTGCAGTGGGCGTTGTGACCGCGGCGGGCGGCGGGCTGGTAACATCTGGGCTAGGAGAGGGAGAGGCAATCGGCGATTCGGGCGTGGCTTCGGAGGTTGTAGGGTCGGGGCGGCGCACTTCGGGGACGGGCAGGAAGAATAGGGCCGCTGCCGCTACGGCCAATCCAGATACCCCCAAAGCAGCAGGGAGCAATCGTTGAGCGGCGGGTTCTTTAGGAGCAACCGATCGCTTTGGCAAGGGAGTGAGATTAAATTCTAGGTCGGGCAATGTTTGAGCATCAGCATGAAACTGATCGATCGCCTCCACCAGATCAAATAACTGTACAGTGTTGAGATCGACTTCCATAGGCGGCGGAAAACTGGCTGCTTGTGTACCGTCGAGTGCTTGTGGCTGAATCGATAACCGATGCAAGTTTCGATCGATGCGGTGCAGTTGTACTGTTTGCAGTCGATCGCGACGATGCCGGTGAGAGACATGACTCAGGTAACTTTGAGCATATTCACTCACGCCTGCTACTAAGTGTTCTAGAAAATCCCGTCCGCCCACTAGGGGCTTTTCTAATCCGGTCAATCGACATTCTACCCGTGTCAACATTGACAACAGCGGTCGTGCGGCTCCACCGTCTACAGGATTGTCTGTCGTCAGTCCTTCGAGAATCAGCTTGCAGTTGGGCAGGCTGTATTGGCGTTGAATCGTCATACTACCTCTCCATCAAACAAACTACTCCAAAGACGCTGTACACCAGCGGTTCCTGTGCAAAACAGCAACTGCCCTAATAAGTTCAGAGCTAACTCATTCAGGCGTTCGTCTGACGTATACTCCATGACGGTAGCTCGTTTGGGATTCATCCGCGATCGAAAATGGGCACGAAACCGTTCTAGGTAGCGGGCTAGGCGCAAATGATGTTCAGGAGTCAATTGCTTTTCCAGGAGTTGATCGTAAGCTAGCAACAGTTGCCGCACAATCACGGTCAGTCGTCGTGACAAGTGACAAATGATAATTGTCAGGGCTTTGGCTTCGGCAATGCTAAGCGGACGACGCTGGCTGTTCCGCCGCAACGGGTTAGTAGCTCGCAACCGCCAAAGAGTAACGCGGTTTTTGATGATGCTTTTCAAGTCCAAGTCTCGTGCAGCAATCAAAATTGCTTCGGAACCGCCCAAATCTAGAGCCTCGATCGCCAGAAGCAGTAGATCAAGTTGCTGCCGTGTGCGTCGCGGGCAGGCCCCATCTGGCACATTGGGGTCAGGGAGTATATCCAAAATTGTAGGTTGAGACTGAGCGGGAGGACTATTAACTTGCATTACTCTTATAGACAAAGTCAGCAGAATTGTAGCAAACGAGCGCGTGAGGGTTCAGAGTTTTCGCGGCGATTTGGCTTCACCTTTCAAGCGGTTTCAAGCACTTGCTTCCAAGAACTTGTTAGGCGTTTAGACACTACTACCCTGCTTCTAGTATCTGCTCTTGGCACAGACACAGACAACTATGCCTCGCTCGACCGTTGAGCCAAGCGGGACAAAAAGGCGGTCTAGACAACCATTCTGTCAATTTCAGCCGTTTCAGTGTCTCCGCATAAAATACCCAAGATTCTAGGCTTCAACCTTCACACCGCGCCAAAAAGCAACATAGCCTTCAATATTCTTAGCCGCTTGCTTGGCTTCCGGATAATACCAAGCGGCATCTTTGTTGACTTGCCCGTTTACTTCCACAGTGTAATAGCTGGCAACTCCTTTCCACGGACAGGTAGTATGCGTATCACTAGGTTTGAAATACTCAGACTTAATGTCCTCTGGAGGAAAGTAATTATTTCCTTCTACGACTTCACAGCGATCGCTTTCAGCCAATACCGCGCCATTCCACGTTGCTTTCGGCATAAAAATTTCCTCGGAACCTCTAAAACTGTTGAGTGTCAATTGACAGATCAGTTTCCGTCATACCAATTGCCTATTTTAGTGTGCAGAAGCCTATGGTATGAGGAAGCACATCATTATTATTGAGTTTAATTTTTTTCGCTTTCAATCGTGGCTCTGGATGCCAAACTAGAGCAAAAGAGACTGTTCAGCGTGCAACTGAGGAGTAGGTCAATGACCCGATCGGCGGCTAACAAAAGTGAAGCTATTTATGGTCATGTACAGTCGTTACCAGAAGTATGGGCGATCGCCGCGCAACGCTTCGCAACCATTACAGCTGTGCATGACCCCCATTCCAAGCCAGAAGTTCGGTTCACCTATGCCGAGCTATACCAGCAGATGCAGCAGTTTGCCGCCGGGTTACAGGCACTTGGTATGCAGTCCCATGCCGCCGATCCATACCCTCCCCGCGTTGGACTAGTGGCCGACAATAGCCCCCGTTGGATGATTGCCGATCAGGGCATTATGCAATCTGGTGCGGTGGATGTGGTGCGAGGCGCACAAGCCGATGTAGACGAACTGTTGTTTATTCTGCAAGACAGCGGTTCGATCGGGCTAGTCGTTGAAAATCGGGCGCTATTGCAAAAACTACGGCCCGGTCTAAGCAATCTGCCCATCCAATTTGTGGTATTAATGACCGATGAAGCACCACCCGCCGATGAGACCCTGACAATCCTCAACTTTTCGCAACTGCTAGAACTGGGTACAAAATCAACACTACAGCCTGTTCAACAAACCCGCGCTCAATTGGCGACACTGATGTATACCTCTGGCACATCGGGGCGACCCAAAGGCGTGATGCTGAGCCACGGCAACCTGATTTCGCAAGTACTAGGTCCGCCGCATGTCGTACAACCCGAAGCAGGCGGACGGGTGCTGAGCATTCTTCCGATTTGGCACGCCTATGAACGGGCTTTTGAATATTTCATCTTTTCCTGTGGCTGCACACAAATCTACACCAACATTCGCCATGTCAAGAAAGATATTAAAGACTTTAAGCCCAACTACATGGTAGGTGTACCGCGCCTGTGGGAATCGATCTACGAAGGTATTCAGAAACAATTTCGTGAGCAACCGCCCAGTAAGCAGAAACTAGTCAAGTTTTTCTTAGGCACAAGCCAGCGCTACATTGAAGCCCGACGCATTGTGCAATCGCTGGATTTGGACAATCTCAATCCATCTCCTGTAGAAAAAGCCGTCGCCGCTATCCAAATGGTGATCCTATGGCCAATTCATCAATTGGGCGATCGTTTGGTGTACCACAAAGTGCGAGAAGGCATGGGCGGACACATCAAGTTTGTAGTCAGCGGGGGCGGCTCGATCGCCGATCACTTGGAAGATTTCTTTGAAATTGTAGGGATTGAAATTCTGGGCGGCTATGGACTCACAGAAACCTCCCCTATCATCAATGTGCGTCGTCCCTGGCGCAATGTGCGCGGAGCCGATGGCGAACCGATCCCCGGTGTCGAAATTCGCATTGCCGATCCAGAAACCAAACAACCCTTACCCCCCGGACAAAAGGGACTAGTGTTAATTCGAGGGCCACAGGTGATGCAGGGCTATTACCAAAATCCCACGGCTACTGCAAAGGCAATCGATCGCGAAGGCTGGTTTGATTCCGGTGACTTGGGTATGGTCACGACCGCTAATGATTTAGTGATCACCGGACGCGCTAAGGATACGATCGTGCTCACCAACGGCGAGAACATTGAACCACAGCCGATCGAAGATGCCTGTATTCGCAGCCCCTATATTGACCAGATCATGCTGGTAGGGCAAGACCAGCGAATGTTGGGGGCCTTGATTGTGCCTAACCTAGATGCGTTACAACAATGGGCCGCTTCGCAAAACCTTCAGCTAGCACTGCCTACCGAATCTTCATCGAATCATGAACAATCTCCTTCCCCTGGGCAGCAACGCATTACTTTAGAGAGCAAAGTAGTGCAAGATCTAATTCGAAAAGAATTGACGCGGGAAGTGCAAAACCGACCGGGGTATCGTCCAGACGATCGGATTGGGCCGTTTCGCCTGCTATCAGAACCCTTCTCCATGGAAAACGGGCTGCTGACTCAAACGCTAAAAATTCGCAGAGCCGTTGTGATGGATCGCTATCGCGATATGATCGACGAGATGTTCATGTAATGTTGACATGTGATGTTGACATGATGCTCTGCCTCCATTAACCCTATTGCTAGCCCTGCATGGAAGTCTCCAAGTCTCATTTACTCCTTAAACGAGTTATTAATATTAAGGTGGTTGTCACTCCTCGCTGGAAGGAGGACATGCAACAGCAATTGCAAAGCCAAATCAATCAATTTGACAGCCAAGTGCAAAAGATAGAAATTCAAGGTCAGCAAGCCGAAGCCGAAATTCAAAAGCAAAGCTTGAATCCGGCTGAGCCCATGGTTGTTCAACAACTCAACAACATCCGTGTGCAAGTGAATCAAAAGAAAAGCGAGCTGTTAGAGAAGAAAAACCAGATCTTGCAACAGCTTCAGCAAATTCAACTTCTGGAAATGGAACGCGAAGTCAACTATGGACAAATTGAAGGCTTCTTCCGAATTGAAACTGGGGATAACCTATTTCGTAAGCTGCAAGTAGAAATTCTATTGCGGGATGGCGTTGTTGAAGAAATTCGGGGAGATTTGTAGCCATGATTAATGATATTTTTATGCCTGCCCTCAGTTCCACCATGACCGAAGGCAAGATTGTCTCGTGGGTAAAAGAACCGGGAGACAGAATTGAGAAGGGCGAAACCGTTGTAATTGTTGAGTCTGATAAAGCTGACATGGATGTGGAATCGTTCCATGAAGGCTATTTAGCTGCGATCGTTGTTCCAGCGGGGGAAACGGCCGCTGTCGGAGATACGATCGCCTTAGTTGCAGAGACCGAAGCCGAAATTGCCGAAGCCCAGGCAAAAGTCGGATCGTCCGGTTCGTCTGCCGCTCCTGCCCCGGCTCAAATATCTCGCGAAGAAGGCTCGTCTCAAGGAACGACCAAGCCTGAACCCGTAGCGGCTACTGCTGTTGTTGAACCTGATAGCCCAGCCCGCAGCAACGGTCGCACGATCGCTTCTCCCCGGGCCCGAAAGCTTGCCAAAGACCTGAAAGTGGATCTGTCTACGCTGAAGGGCAGTGGTCCCTACGGTCGAATTGTGGCAGAAGATGTAGAAGCGGCGGCAGGTAAAGTCAGCGCTCCCAAGGCTCCGTCTACTCCAGCAACTCCTACGCTTGCTCCAGCAGTTACGGACGCTTCCAAAGCTCCAGTTCCGGTAGCTCCTCCGGTTCAGCCTGGTCAAGTGGTGGCCCTGAACACGTTGCAACAAGCGGTCGTACGTAACATGAACGCCAGCTTGCAAGTACCTGTGTTCCATGTGGGCTATACCATTACCACCGATAGCCTAGATAAGCTGTATCAGCAAATTAAATCCAAGGGGGTGACAATGACTGCCCTGTTGGCCAAAGCGGTGGCCTTGACCTTGCAAAAGCACCCAATTCTCAACGCTTTCTATACCGAGCAAGGAATTAACTACCGCTCTGGGATCAACGTGGCGATTGCGGTAGCCATGCCGGATGGTGGCTTAATTACTCCGGTGTTGCAAAATGCCGATCAGGTTGATATCTACTCCCTGTCGCGCACCTGGAAGGACTTGGTCGATCGATCGCGCTCGAAACAACTCCAGCCAGAGGAATATAGTACGGGCGGGTTTACAATCTCGAACTTAGGAATGTTTGGGGTCGATCGCTTTGATGCGATTCTGCCACCGGGTCAAGGTGCAATTTTAGCTGTGGGGGCATCTCATCCGCAGATGGTGGCCACCGCCGATGGCATGTTTGGCGTTAAGACTCAAATGCAAGTCAACATGACCTGCGATCATCGGGTCATTTATGGGGCGCAAGCAGCGGCGTTCTTGCAAGATTTAGCCAAGCTGATTGAAATGGATGTTCAGTCGCTGACAATGTAACCACTGAAGACAGCCTGTTTTTGCTGGCTTCCTCTGGGGAAGGCGGATGGTTTATCAATAACGTGAGTTTGGGTTAAGCAGCAGGCAGTAAGTTGTGGTTAACGGCAATGGCAAGCTTTTGGGGCTAGTGACCGTCAACCATCAATACACAGATGATAATGATATTGATCCAATCGCTGATCCCCTATCAAGTGATAGGGGATCAGGCTGACGATCAGAAAAATTGCCTCAGCCCCTTCCCCCTCCTGACTTCCCACTCCTCAACAATGGTAGAGTTGACCCAGGAATTGTAACAAAACACAAACTATGAAAGCGCAGGTTTTTAGAGGGGTTAAGCAACTCAGTTATGAAGATGTGCCAGTGCCAGAACTTGGTGCAGATGAAGTACTGGTGCAAGTCCGAGTCGTAGGACTATGCCAATCTGATATCAAAAAGATTCTTTATCCACTATATGAACCACCGCGTATCTTTGGACATGAAACGGCTGGGGTCATTGCTGCAATCGGTTCTGATGTGACGGGCTGGCAAGTAGGACAGCGGGTGGTGGTGCTACATCACATTCCCTGTATGCATTGCGCCTACTGCCTGAATGACAATTTTTCCATGTGCGATGTCTATAAAAACATCACTACCACAGCAGGCTTTGCACCCAGCGGCGGTGGCTTTGCCGACTATGTGAAAGTGCCGGGTCATATTGTGCGGCATGGGGGTCTGATTGAAATTCCGAAGGACATTACCTTTGAACAAGCCAGCTTTGTCGAACCGACCAACTGTTGCTTAAAAGCTGTCAAAAAGGCGCAGATTCAACCAGGACAAACGGTTTTAGTCACGGGGGCTGGGCCGATCGGGCTGATGTTCATTATGCTGGTCAAGTATTTTGGTGGACGGGCGATCGCCACCGATCTGATTCCTTCTCGAATTGACAAGGCCCTCAGTGTTGGAGCAGAGGCAGCGTTTGATGCACGTGATGCAGATTTGCCTGCCAAAATCCAAGCTATGACTGGCGGTATGGGCGTTGATGTTAGCTTATTGGCCGTTCCCAGCGAAAAGGCTTTTTTTCAAGCGCTAGACTGTACGCGCAAAGGTGGCAAAATTCTATTTTTTGCAGAATTTCCCGACGAAGTTGAGATTCCCATCAATCCCAACATCCTCTACCGCCGCGAAATTGATTTGTTAGGTAGCTACAGTTCGTCCTATCGGGTGCAATCGCTGGCGGCTGATATTGTCTTCAACAGGCGCATTGATGTGGATGCCCTGGTGAGCGATCGCTATCCGTTGTCCGAACTATCGAACGCAGTTGAAAGGGCCGTTTCGCCAACCCCAGACACGTTCAAGATTTTAATTTATCCTGATCTGACTTCCACTGACTCGATCGTCTGATACCTAGGCAACCCACTGTCGGGTTGACGGACTGAGCAGATCCGGCGTCTCTGGCGGCTGATTAATCTTCTGAGCGGCTCATCCCTCTTGCAGCCTCCTCTGTCGGTCAGACTAATTCTGAGTTATTATGAACGGTGAGATGACCAATTCGGTGCTTAGTTGTGCTCACACTCGATTGACAAACAACTATCCGATTGATTCTCTACAATGTCCACCTGGGGTAGTTCATGTCAATCTATATCGGAAATTTGCCCTATCAGGCAAGTGAAGAAGACGTTACCGAAATTTTTGCAGAGTACGGAACCGTCAAGCGGGTACAACTACCAACCGATCGCGAAACAGGGCGTCCGCGCGGCTTTGGATTTGTGGAAATGTCGTCTGATGACGAAGAAACGGCTGCCATCGAAGCGCTAGACGGAGCAGAATGGATGGGGCGCGATCTCAAAGTTAACAAAGCTAGACCTCGGGAAGAACGCCCAGCCCGGGGCGATGGTGGATGGGGCGGTGGTGATCGGAAGCGAAGCGATCGTCGTTACTAAACCTCAAGCTTAAAACTCATCAATGAGGAGCTTTCAGCAGATCGAGCGAACTGCCTTGCTCTGCTGAAATTTTTCGTCATTAGATGATTTGTGTGATGTTGCTCATAGAAGGAGTTGTTGAATGGCTCAAATTATTTTGGGTGAAAACGAAGGAATTGAATCAGCCTTGCGTCGCTTCAAGCGTCAAGTATCCAAGGCGGATATTTTTGCCGATATGAAGAAAAATCGTCATTTTGAGACTCCGTTACAGAAGGCAAAACGGAAGGCGCTAGCTAGACGGAAAAAGCGGCGGTTCCGTTCTAAACCTTAGTGCATTTCTGAGCCAGACTTTCAATCGTAGTTTGACTAGATATCCCCGGGTTACTGATTTGTTTTGATTGAGCTGTTCATCCCCTGTTCTTTCGATAGAACACATAACAGCGTCGCTGAATTCACGTACGGTTGACCGAGCTTGATCCCGGCTGTCAGGGTGTTGCGCGCAACATCCTGACGAGATCTTATATCTAATCAGCGACGCCCAAACAACTTTCACCTTTAAAGAGTAAAGGCTGAGCAAATCCGATCGCCGTTCCTGTAAAAGAAATGCTTCGTGTTTTCCGTTGACGGTACTAATCCATTCCGGGTCAAGCTACTCTTTATTCTCAGGCTTCAGATCCCGCTCCATGAGTGCTTCGACCGCTTGTTGGGCTGTGATCTTACCATTTAACAATAGGTAAACCTGATGAGAAACAGGAACTGGGATTGCTTCACGGCTTGCCAGATCAATTAATACATTTGTGGTATTTACACCTTCAGCAGTGCCTTGTAGTTTCTGCAAGATTTGCGATAGCGGTTGCCCTTGAGCCAAAGCATACCCTACCTGATAATTGCGGCTGAGAGCACTGGTGCAAGTAGCCAGCAGATCGCCCAGCCCAGATAAACCAAAGAAGGTTTCTGGGTTCCCCCCTAGATGCGTACCAATTCGAATGAGTTCGGCTAGGGCACGAGTAATGAGAGCCGATCGGGCATTTGTCCCGAGTTGCAACCCATCACACACCCCGGCAGCAATGGCAATGACATTCTTTAAGGTTCCACCCAATTCGGTTCCTAGCGGATCGGTATTGGTGTAGACCCGAAAGCGATCGGATGAAAAAATGGTTTGCACTCGTTGGGCCGCTGCTAACTGATGACTGGCGGCAACTGTTGCCGCAGGCAATCCTCGGCGAATTTCGTCAGATAAATTCGGCCCTGACAACACCACAACTGAATGATCGGGAAAGGCAGCTTGCCAAATTTGGGCTGGCGTCCAGCGGGTAGCTGGATCTAGTCCCTTTGTAGCGCTGACTAGAATTGCCGACGTCGGGAAAGAGAGTGATTGCAGGCGCTCGATCGTTTCTGGTACGCCTTTCATGGAAATAGCTGAAAGCACGAGATCAGTTTTGTCTAACGCTGCCTCCAAGCTCAGTTCCCCGCGTCGCGACCACAACCGCACCTGATGACCCCGCGCCTGTGCCAATCCGGCCAAAGCCGTGCCCCAAGCGCCTGCCCCCAAAATGGTGACGATTGCAGAGGTGGTTGAATCAGATGCCGTAGCCACAGTAGAAA
The DNA here is from genome assembly GCF_026802175.1 of Thermocoleostomius sinensis A174. Lineage (NCBI taxonomy): Bacteria > Bacillati > Cyanobacteriota > Cyanophyceae > Oculatellales > Oculatellaceae > Thermocoleostomius > Thermocoleostomius sinensis. Next base: position 3,779,704 of record NZ_CP113797.1, read on the forward strand.
TAATCTCTTAGGTAGACGATCGCAGTGAAGGTGAGCAATGCCCACAAGTCGGGTCAGGCCGCCAACCCATTATGTCGCAGCAAGGCTACAGTGTCTGGTTCGCGTCCTCGGAAGGACTTAAACACCTCCATCGGATGTTTGCTACCACCCAACGCTAAGACTGTATCGCGGAACCGCTGCCCCACTTGGGCGATTGACTGCTCATCCTCCAGTCCAGCTTCTTCAAAGGCCGAGAAAGCATCGGCACTCAGCACCTCTGCCCATTTATAGCTGTAATAGCCTGCGGCATAGCCACCGGCAAAGATATGCCCGAACGCACATAAGAAGTTATCTTCGGGGAGCGGTGGTAATACCGTTGTTTTTTCGGCAATCCGGCGACGCACCTGCTCTGGCGTTTCAGATCCGCCTGGTTGATAGCGATGATGCAATTCCAAATCGACCCAGCTAAAGTGAATTTGCCGCAACATGGTACTACCACTCATATAGGTGCGGGCTGCCAGCAATTTTTGGTAGTAGTGCTCTGGTAAGGGTTCCCGGGTTTCATAGTGCCGACCCAAACTCAGCAGGGTCGATCGATGGTAGCACCAGTTTTCCATAAACTGACTGGGTAGCTCCACTGCATCCCATTCCACGTTGCGGATACCCGATGCGCGAGAGTAATCCACCTTGGTTAACATGTGCTGTAGTCCATGTCCAAATTCATGGAACAGGGTTTCCACCTCATTGAAGGTCATCAAACTGGGTTTTCCGTCTACGGGTGGGGTTTGATTGCACACCAGATAAGCCACAGGCAATCGAATTGCGGACCCAGCAGTCGTTTCCACCTTAGCGCGACCAATGCACTCATCCATCCATGCTCCCCCCCGTTTCTCGGCCGGACGGCTATAGGGATCAAGGTAAAAATGGGCGATCGTTCCAGTTTCATCGGCAACTTGAAAGTAGCGTACATCCGGATGCCAAACTGGAGCCTCACCGTCAGCAGGAGTAATAGTGACGCCAAAGATCCGCTGTGACAAGTCAAACAAGCCCTGGAGTACCTGTTCTAAGGGGAAATAAGGACGCAATTCTTCTTGATTGAAGCTAAATTTCTCTTCGCGCTGCCGCTCTGCCCAGAAGGTAATGTCCCAGTGTTGTAGAGGCTCAGTTACACCTTTAGAAGCAGCATAGGCTTGCAGTTGTTGCAGCTCGTCAGTAGCAGCCTCATAGCTGGCTTGCCGCAATTCTTCCAACAGTTGCTCAACCGCATCGATACTCGGAGCCATCTTCGCGGCCAGGCTCACCTCCGCATAGCTGTTGTATCCCAGTAATTGAGCTTGCTCTTGTCGCAATTCCAAAATGCGCTCGATCAAGGGTGTGTTGTCAAACTCACCCGCAGCCGCCCGACTGATAAAAGCTCGATATAGCGTTTCTCGTAGGTCCCGACGGCGGCTATGCTGCATAAACGGCAGATAACTGGGCATATCCAGCGTAACGCGCCACGGGCCAGATTCGGCGGTGGCAGATTCGGCTCCGGTCGATCGAGCAGCTTGCGCCGCTAGGGCTAACCAACTAGGGGGCAGTCCTTCCACCTCTTCGGGCTGCGTCAGCGTTAGACTGAAAGCTTTTGTTGCATCCAGAAGATGATTGGAAAACCGGGTCGAACATTCTGCTAACTCTAGACGAATGGCATTGAATCGCTCTTTAGCTTCTCCGGTTAACCCAACCCCCGAAAGCTCTGCTTCCCGAATAGCCGAGTCCACGATGCGCTGTTGACTAGCTTCTAGCTCATGCCAAGCATCACTCTGCTTCAGTGCTTTAAAGCCCTCATAAATTGGCTGACTTTGACTGAGGCGATTAATAAACTTCACTACCTCGGGCTGCATCGTCTCATAGGCTTGCCGTAGTTCAGGGCTATTTTTTACGCCCATCAAGTGGCTAACCACACCCCAACTCCAGGAGATCCGCTCTTCTAGTTGCTCTAGAGGTTTCACCAATCCATCCCACGTGGACACAACCTGTGTTTCTAAGTGCGTCAGGCGCTCTTCTGACTCTGCCAATAGTTGAGTCATGGCAGGTACGACATGGGCTGGTTGAATCTGTTCAAACAGCGGTAATCCTTGACCCTGTAATAGTGGGTTATCGATGGTAGTCGCGATCGCAGTCATGAAAATCCTTAAACAGAGAGTTGAGAAATGAAGAAACCAGTTGAAAAACCGATCGCCCCTCGAAGAATAGGCAAGAAAATGACGGTTCTTTATCAACTGTAGCACTGAGCACAAGGAAGCTTCGGATTAAGGTTGCGGGTTGGGTAGTTGGGGAGTGAGTAAATTTATAAAACGTTTTTCCACAAAATGAAGAATATTTTGTAACTCTAGATACAGAATATTTTTTGAAAATGACCATTCAAGTTTGTGACATGGAACGCTACTTAAAACCAATGCCGATCGACTCCTGGCGATCGGTTTCTTCTGCGGCTCTTGCTCAACCGTCTTCTACTCCGCCAGTTTGGGTGCAACTTGCTGCGTTGCCCAATCCCTACAGTCACGATCAGGGATTGGTGTTGTGTCGGCATTCTGATGACGAGTGGTTGGTTTGGGTTCCTGAACATGGGGAGACCATTTTGCATCGCAGCGAGTTCTTTGTTGATGCAGATTGGAACTAACGATCTGAGAATGGAAATAAGCCAAGTGGAACGAAATCTGCTAAAACCGTTCTGACCCTATAGCATGTTGCGGCAAAGGCAGAACTTATGGTGGAACGGATTTTGAGAATTACGCGGGATACAGTATTTAAGCTGCGCCCAGAGCCAACACCATTACTTGCTCCAGAGGAAATCTATGCTGTGATGGCCGGGCAAACCTACGAAATTCAGTCCTACGCCTATGCCGATGCCAGTGGTGACTTTCGCGGTCATATCAAGTTTGCTCTGCAAAATCAATCGATTCGTGGGCTGAATACTTGGTTTGTGGGTACGCTGTATGCCCAGGTAGAGTTTGATGGAGAGATTGTGTATCCGCTTGAAGATCAAGTGTCGATGCCCATTCTACGAGTGACACAAAATACGATATTTAAGCAGCGTCCGCTGCAATCATCTCAGTTACCTGACCGCGAGAAGTATTCGGTTTCCAGAGGGCAAAGCTTCGATCTTCAGTCCTATGCCCATTCCGATAGTCGAGGTGATTTCAGTAGCCACATTCGTTTTGCACTGCGCAATCCGCAAGATTTTATTCAGGGACGCAGCACCTGGTATGTGTACGATCGCCACGCCTATGTAGAGTTTGACGGGCAGGTGGTTTATCCTCCCGAAGATCCCAATATTTTCACACTACGAGTCACTACCAATACTGTATTCAAACGACGACCGCTGCAAAGTACACAACTGGCTCCCAACGAGATTTTTCCAGTGCAGCAAGGAACCACGTTAAAGCTGCAATCCTATGCCTACCGGGACGCCCAAGGAACGTTTAATAGTCATATCAAATTTGCCATCAAGTACGAAAAAGACTACATTGAACGCCTCAGCACGTGGTACGTGTACGATCGCCACGCCCAAGTTGAACAGCGTGGCAGAGTGGTCTATCCACCGCGTCCGTCGCCGTCGCCATCTCCCTCCCCCATTTATACCGGCACCCCCATCCGCCTACCCGGTAACGTCAGCACCTTTTATACCGATCAGCCCATTATTCCCGGCGGCAATTTTACCTGGGGAGAAGCCACAAAAGACGGAACCCGCATTCCCGATACAGTAACGATCGTCAATAACATCATTGCGCTAGCCAGGCAAATGCAGCGAGCTAGAAACGAACTGGGCAGACCGTTTCTGGTCAATTCTTGGTATCGCCCGCCTGCCATTAACGATGCGGTTGGTGGTGTGCCAAATAGCCAGCATTTATTTGGTCGAGCCGCTGATGTTCAAGTCATTGGTTTAAGCGGACGACGAGTTGCTAATGCCATTTTGCTATGGTGGCCAGGAGGAATCGGCATCTACAGCAACCTACCGGATGTGGTGCATCTAGACATTGGTCCCAAACGCACCTGGGGATTTTAGGGTAGGGGCAAGCCACAATCGAGACTCTGCTCCTGGAAGCCTGGATAAGTCCTGGGGAGCCGGAAGCATCTCGCCCCGAAGATCTAAAAACTGCACAATCAACAAATAGGCAATGCTCAAAATGATGGCGATCGCTCCTGTCACCACCGCGACCCACTTCGATCGATCCATAGAGTTCTAACCGTTTTTTGAGGTTTACTAGCTCAAGCGTTTTGTGATTTCTCTGCTCTAGCCTGACACAAAAATGGGCAATATCAAAAGTGGGGAATTGGGGGCTAGAGGTTGGAGATTAGGGACTAGAGGCAACGGACTCATTCATCCACCCATTACTTATCCCAATTACTTATCCGCTTTTTACCTTTTGTCCTTTAGCTTTTGATTCTTTCACCTTTCATTTCATCCTTGTCTTATGGATATGGATACGGTTTCTCTATCTTCGATCGCACCTATACAATCCGAGCGGCCGGTACTGGTACAAACCTTCCAGTTGCGAAAGGTCTATCACACCGGATTTTGGCTCAATCAGAAAGTTGTGACGCTACAAAACTGTTCGCTGCAAGTGCATCAGGGCGAAACCTTCGGATTACTCGGACAGAACGGGGCAGGCAAAACAACGCTGCTGAAAATTTTGCTGGGCATCATTCGCCCCACCTCTGGGCACGGTCAACTGTTAGGCAAACCGTTGGGCGATCGTAGCGCCAAACAACGGGTGGGCTATTTGCCGGAAAACCCTTATTTCTATGACTATCTAACTGGGTGGGAATTTTTGCAGTACGCGGCTGATCTGTTCCAAATTCCTCGTAACCTTCAGCAAACCCGGATTTCAAACCTGTTGGATCTTGTCGGAATCGCTCGATCGGCAGCCCGCCACAAGCAATTGCGCCACTACTCTAAAGGCATGTTGCAGCGCATTGGCATGGCCCAAGCCCTGATCAACGATCCAGAGATTGTGTTTTTTGATGAACCCATGTCAGGTTTAGACCCACTGGGACGCTATCAAATTCGAGAAATTATTCTTTCGTTGAAATCGCAAGGAAAAACCATTTTCTTCAATAGCCATGTGCTTTCTGATGTTGAGAAAATTTGCGATCGTGTTGCCATTCTAGCCAGGGGTGAATTGCTTTGTGCTGGAGCACTCGACGACCTCCTTGGACAGCCCGATCGCTACCAAGTCAGAATTCGGGGGGGCAACCCAGAACTCCTGAAACAGTGGATTCCAGACCTAAACTTTATCGATAGCAGTTGGCAAGGCCATCTCAAGACAGGTTCTCCAGAGTTTGTTGCTAGTTTGGAGGACATGAATGCCCAACTGTTGACGATGACTCTAGCTCGAACTACCCTCGAAGATTTTTTTGTCCAACAACTGCGACAACGCGGCATCTACACGAGCCAATAGTGCCGAAAGTAAGCAATGAAGTAAGCAATGAATTGGTTCACCAAATCTTCGCGTTTTTTCTTTCGCACAACCCGCTCCCGTTTCTTCCTCCCTAAGATATATTTGTAACAATGACTACTATATTTCTTCTTATTTCTTCGCCTCATGACTGCGATCGCAACCCAATGGCAACACCACTTCGTTGAAACCAACCAGATTCGCCTCCACTGTGTGGTTCAAGGAGAAGGAGATTTGGTTGTTCTGCTACATGGCTTTCCAGAATTTTGGTACTCTTGGCGACATCAAATTCCGGCTTTGGCGAAACACTTCAAAGTCGTGGTTCCCGATCTACGCGGCTGTAATGACTCCGATAAACCAGCTAGCGGGTATGATTTAGATACGCTAACAACCGATATTCGTGGTTTGATCGAAAATCTGGGCTATGCCAAAGCGCATGTGGTCGGTCATGATTGGGGTGGAGCCATCGCCTGGAACTTGGCTCATCAATTTCCGCATCTGCTCGATCGCCTAGCCGTTCTTAATGCTCCACATCCCCATCGTTTTCTGCAAGAACTGGTTGGTAATCTCGATCAACTACGCCGAAGCTGGTATCTTTTAGCACTTCAGGTGCCGGGCATTCCAGAGTGGCTGATTCGGCAAAACCTTCGTAGCATCATTACCAATTTGTTTCAAGGACAAGCAGTTCGCAAAGGAGCCTTTACGACCGAGGATACAGCCATTTACCAAGCGGCTCTAGAAAAACCCGGTGTGCTATCAGCCGTCTTAACCCACTATCGACAATTGCTGGCTCCCCAAACTTGGTTGTCTAGTTGGGGGAAGTCACTGGCTCCAATTACGGCTCCTACGCTGGTCCTGTGGGGCGAGGAAGACTGTTTCTTTAGCCAAACCCTGGTTGAAGAAATGGAAAACTTGGTGATGGCTCCGCTCAGGCTCAAGCTTTTAAGACATTGTGGGCATTGGGTACAACAAGAAGTTCCACAAACCGTCAACCGTGAACTTCTAAGTTTCTTGCGGACCGCTTGAGGATATGAGTCGATCGTTGGGAACACTAATCTGAAGTTGGCAAAAATGGCACAGTTCCTGGTCGATTTGGTAAGTCAATAGGGTCAGTATGACATTCATGGATCACCGGGTTCCATCGGCTTCAGAGTTTATGGAAACTCAAGACGGTGAAGAACTACTACAGCGTTTACAGTTATATCAGGTTTTCTCAAAACTCTATGAGCATCATCGGGGCTTGCTGGATGAAGTACTGAGCTTGGAGTATTCACGCAGTCACGCTCTCATCAACACCCCGTTAATCTACCTTCAAGGTGTCACCCTTGGTTCAGAAGTTTACCTGGTGACAAACCTGGTAGCGGGAAGCACACAGAGCTTGATGCAAGCGCAACAAACTTGGGTAATCGGACGCGATCCGCAGCGCGTTGCCATCGCCATCCCTGATGATCGCCTTTCCCGGTGTCATGCTGCTATTAAGTATGTGCATGAGCAAGGGTTTTATCTCATTGATCTCAATAGCCGCAATGGCTCGTATGTCAATGGCGAATTAGTACGACAATTTCGTCTTCTTCAAGATGGCGATCGGGTCCGCTTGGGAAGCATTATGTTTATTTTCTTCCACTGTCGATCGCACCAATCCCTACCTGCCATAGCCGATGAGGTCGAGAGCCTACTACACTGCTGGAATCCTCTAACAACGGCAGTCACTCGTCTGATAGTTCGTGAGTTAGCAGCGGATGAACCAACGACCAAGCCGTTAGACGCCCCCTTAGATGCCACCTCTAGGTTTCTGCGAACCGATCCATCAATTGATTAATTGATTAATGCTAGGCAAAATTTGACAAGCAGCCTATCAATTTAATCATCGATTCGGATGATCGTGAATCCCTGACACCTGCTAGAATATCTCCGTTGTTTGTCAGTTACATCTTTGAGTCAGTCGATCGATTTACCCAGGGTTGATGAATTTCTGCAAGAGCTAGCCGCAATCCAACAAACCGGCTCGAAGCGAATTGCTCTGCTAGGCTCGCGCCATGTCCCGATTACGCACCAGTACTTGATTGAGTTGATGAGCTATGCCCTGGTGTTGGCAGGCAACCACCTGTTGACCTCTGGCGCAACCGGAACGAATTCGGCCGCCATTCGCGGTGCGATGCGGGCTGACCCAAATTTGCTGACGGTAATCTTGCCCCAAAGCTTGGAACGGCAACCGCGTGAATCGCGAGATCAGTTAGAGCAAGTGATGCATTTAGTAGAAAACCCTGCGAATGATACATTGTCTTTGGCAGAAGCCAGCGCTGTTTGCAACCAGGAAATTATTTCGCGCTGCCAGCAACTCATTTGCTTTGCCTTTCACGATAGCCACACGCTTTTGAAAACCTGTAGTGATGCTGAGGAACAGCGCAAGCTCGTCACTTTGTTCTATTTTGATTGAGCAAGGGTAGCGGCCCGAACGCAAGAGAACCAAACTGCTTGTTTAACTCCCTACCCCCTATCTCCTAAGACTCATGGAATTTCTACAGCAACTCTCGGTTCCATCAACCTTGATTTATGGTATTGCGATCGCGGGTATATTAGTCTATCTTCCGTTTCTACTGGTGGCGGCTGGACGCTTGCAAGCCGGGTATGATCGAGCGGCAATGGCTGCCCCCAGAGCCATGTTTGATAAGCTGCCGGGGTATGCTCAACGCGCCACTTGGGCCCATCAAAATTCATTTGAGTCGTTTGCTTTGTTTACCGCTGCGGCACTGATGGCTTACGTTACAGGAGTTGAAGCTCCAATAGCCGCCACCGCCGTGCTGGTCTACATAGTGGCTCGCTTGCTGTATTCGGTGTTTTATATTGCCAATGCTCCTATTCTGCGATCGCTGATGTTTGCAACCGGATCGCTCTGTATTGGCACACTAGTTGTATTAGCCTTACTGCGAACGAGTTCATGACTCAATCTCACGATTAGCCATGTTGCTAGAGTATGATCCGATGGCTGAGCCAGAGATCCTAGACTAGAAAGATTAGAGCGATGAGTGGTAGTCGCATGTTTGGTGACTGTCTCATGGCTAGACGCCCTTTAGTTTTAGTTTTAAATTCATTTGCCTATGGCTTCCACATATTCCTTTGACATCGTCAGCGATTTCGATCGGCAAGAACTGGTCAATACAATTGACCAAACTACTCGTGAAATTGGTGCTCGGTACGATTTGAAAGACACTAAAACCACGGTGGAATTAGGAGAAGAGGCGATCGTGGTCAACACCGACAGCGATTTTACCCTGCAAGCGATTCACACCATTCTGCAAACGAAAGCGGCAAAACGGAACCTATCTCTCAAAATTTTTGACTATGGCAAGGTGGAATCGGCCAGCGGCAACCGCGTTCGTCAAGAAATTAAATTACGCAAAGGCATCAGTTCTGAATTAGGCAAGCAAATCTCGAAGTTGATTCGGGATGAATTTAAGAAGGTGCAAGCTTCAATTCAAGGGGACGCGGTGCGAGTATCGGCAAAATCGAAAGATGAGTTGCAGCAGGTGATCCAACGCCTAAAACAAGAAGATTACCCAGTGGCTTTGCAGTTTACCAACTACCGGTAATCATACCGCTTTCCTGTCACTGCTCACGAAGTCGCGCTTGCAAAACGAACCAAACGCTTGGAGCGTCCCCATTCGTGGCATGATATTGAATGAGAATTGCTCAATCCTGCTCAGTCCGTGCACCGCTATTGGGGGATGCCGATTCATCCCATTCCATCGTCCCAGTTATGATTGGTGGCTTCTGGTCTGCCCCCAACGTTTTCAACAGGAGAATTCTCCTGGTCTATAGTCTTGCGCCTATAGGTTTGTGGTAGTTAGACATCGAGAGATTGAGCCTCGCTGTGTTGAACTGATGTATGAATGTCAGATAACTGAGTCACTGAGGACGTTTTTAAGGAGAACCATGTTTAAGAAATACATCTGGCTTGTTGCGATCGCCCTTTTCTTTGCTTTTCAAACCTTCGCAGGGGGAGCGATCGCTGCTGAACTAGATGAAGCCACTCGAACAGTGCCACTCAATGAGGATGGAGATACGATGGTGCTCAGCCTTCAACAGGTGGCCCAAGGAAAGCGCTTATTCAACTACGCCTGTGGTCAATGCCATGTGGGTGGAATTACCAAAACCGATCCAAATGTGGGGCTTGATCCAGAAACGCTAGCGAAGGCAACCCCACCTCGCAATAACATTGAGGCTCTCGTTGATTATCTGCACAATCCAACAACCTATGACGGCATGGAGTCGATCGCTGAACTGCACCCCAGCACTCAAAGCACCGACATTTTTCCCAAGATGCGCAACCTAACCGAAGAGGACTTGGTTGCCATTTCGGGTCATATTCTTACTCAACCCAAAGTCGTTGGTGCTAAGTGGGGCGGTGGTAAGATCTACTACTAATCCAATTGTTGCTCGATCGTGTTCCAGGAACATAGATTGAAGTTAGAGAAGCAGGGCACTGCATCACCCATAGCAGTGCTTTTTAAGCATCGAGGGTTTTGGTTTAACTCGCTCAGCAACTTGCTAGTTAAAGACTGTTTGAGGGCTGATTTGTGATGTTTTGCCTTCAAGGGTGGAACTCCATTTTTTGCTAGGCAGCGTGAAATCCACCCAAGGATGACAACTTTCCGGTAAAACATTCCGCTAGAATTTGTTAAGAATGGAATCCAACTTAAATCTCCTGAGGTATTTCATGAAATTGATGACGTTTGTTTTCCGGAGTTTAAGTCTTGCCCTATGCGTGATGGCATTCGTCGCCAGCAGTTTCTTCATTTCCGCTGCGCCCGCGGCGGCTGGAACTGCCACCGTTAAGATGGGTACAGACAGCGGACTGTTAGCATTTGAGCCGTCAACAGTCACGATTAAAGCAGGCGATACTGTCAAGTGGGTTAACAATAAGCTTCCTCCTCACAATATTGTGTTTGAAGGATCTGCGGCTAATAAGTCTCATCAGCAACTGATGTTTTCTCCTGGTGAATCTTATGAAGCGACCTTCGATACTCCTGGAACCTACTCTTACTACTGTGCTCCTCACCGGGGTGCAGGTATGGCAGGCAAAGTCGTTGTTGAATAGATGCTTAACTCGTCTGGTTTAAATTGATCGCACTAATTGGTCGATTGTAAACAATTTGTTTCTAAATGGAGGCACCGGCAACCGCCTCCATTTTTTATTGCGGTACAATACATTTGTACTATACGGTGCGGGTCATGAGCGAGTCAGATCGATCGGACGATGTGCTGCGGCAATTGCAAGCATTACAGGAATGGCAACAACGTGAAGCAAAGGGTTTAACTGGTTTGGAGGATTTCTCACCCGTTGATGGAGCATTACCGATCGATCCATCCCTGGAACTAGCCGTGATGGCGCTGGTTCGATCGCGCTATCGGGGTGTGGCTCAATGGCGAATTCATCAAACCTACAGCTTTACCTGTGAGGGGGTATTTCTCAAAACCTATGTGGAATCTTGGGAACCAGGATTACCGATTCGGTTTACCCCCGAAGAGGCGATCGTGATTGCGCGACATTTGAGTGATTCTCCAGATGCACCGCATTAATCAGTGATTTTCTACAGCAAGAATCCAACCATGAGGAGAGTCGCTCAAGTTGGCTGCTTATCCGTCATGAAGTTTAACGGTGTTGAATTGTCCTCCGATTGTCATTTGTTGCCATTGCAGTGTGCTTTCTGTCATTGGTTGGAAGTCAGAATGCATCAAGCAGGCTAATCTTCCTTTAGGATTTACGTTATACAAGTTTTTGCGCAAATTACTGAGGTATTGCCTGTGGTTCCCCTAAATGATGAAAATCCAGTGCGTCGCCGCTCCTATGTCACGTACGGATTGATTATCTTAAATGTTCTTGCCTTTCTTTATGAAGCAAGCCTGATGGGTGGTCCGGCACTCGAACAGTTCTTCCGCACTTGGGCGATCGTGCCAGTCGAGCTAACCTCTAGTTTGGTTGGAGACCCTAACTACTCGCTTGCTGGTGAAGGACTGAGCCTGATCACCTCCCAATTTCTTCATGCGGGCTTGCTGCATCTAGGCGGCAACATGTTGTATCTGTGGATTTTTGGCAACAATGTGGAAGACCAAATGGGGCATGTCCGGTTTTTAATCTTTTATCTACTTTGTGGGGTTCTGGCTGGGCTAGCTCAGTGGTATTTCGCTCGCTATTCTGATATTCCATCATTAGGGGCGAGTGGGGCGATCGCAGGCGTGATGGGAGCCTACATTCTGCGATTCCCACAGGTGCGAATCTTAACGTTGCTACCTATTTTCTTGTTTATTACTGTCGTTCGGATTCCCGCTATTTTCTTCTTGGGGCTATGGTTTGTACAGCAAGCATTCTACGGAATTGCTAGCTTAGGTGCACCTGCCAATGTGGGTATGGAAAGTGGTGGTGTTGCCTATTGGGCCCATGCAGGTGGCTTCCTATTTGGAGCCGTTCTTGGCCCCATTTTTGGATTATTTCCCGGTGGAACCGCTAGCCCTGAAAGTTCCGAAACGAAAGACTACATTTGAGCAGCTAACTTGATGACACCAGTGGGGACATTGTGCGTCCTCATTGGTGTCATACGTTTAAGACATGATCTAAGACATTATCAGTCGGAAAAACTCAGTCAGGAAAACTCAGTTAGGAAAACAGAGATCAGGGGCACAGAGATCGGGAAACGATAGTGTTGTGACAGCCAGCGTTTCTAAATTCACTCGACGAATGGCGTGGTTATTGGTGTCGGCAATATAGAGAAACTCTCCGGCAAGACTCAATCCCGATGGTTCGGCAAATCGTGTTGTCTGTCCTCGTCCATCTAACCATCCTGACAGTCCATCACCCAATATAGTTTGACAATCGCCAGAGTCAGTATTGACCCGCTTAATTTTGTGGTTGTAGGTATCCGCAATCCAGAGTTGATGATTTCCAGCATAGGCAACTCCCAAACAGTGCTGTAACCGCACGGCTTCGCCTTGACCATCGACATCGCCAAACCCAAATAAATCGCCACTGCCACAGATCGATCGCACTTGGGCGTTTTCTCCTAGTCCAACCGCCCGAATTGTACTACCCTCGCTATCGGCTACAAACAGTTCTTCCCCATCTGTGGCAAGGCCACTGGGTTGGGCGAAAGTCGCTTCATCGAGAGAACCATCTACACAGGCTTCTGCACCAGTACCAGCATAGGTTCCAATCAAGCCATCGTTCAGATCCAGTGCCCAAATTTGGTGCGATCCTGCCATGGCAATAAACAAAAAGTGATCGATTTTAACCAAATCCCACGGTGAGTTAAGCGCTAGTTCCAGAGCTTGCCCATTGTGTGGGCGCATCACGCGGCTTTGCTTGCCCGTTCCGGCGATTGTCTCTATGGTTTGTTGCTTTAGGTTGATTTGTCGAATGGCATGATTTTCCGTATCCGCTACATAGAGGATTTGCTGAGAGCGATCGAACGCTATGCCCTGGGGTGCAAAAAACTGAGCCTCATCAAACCGACCGTCTCGGAGACCCGCTTCTCCAGTGCCAATCCCATGTTTCAAGTCACCACTCAAGCTGGTGACTACAAGACGATGATGACCAGAATCGGCAATAAACAGCAGATTTGATTCGGCATCCGCTAACACTTTGCCTGGAAACGCCAGTCGCGAGGTCAGTGGGTGCTGTTGCTTTTCCAACTTCAAGGACAATGCTTGAAAATTCACCGTACCCTTTTGGCGATGCTCCTGTACCAGTTTGCCAATCAACTCATCGAGTCGATCGCGCTTGCCTTCCCCCGACGCCGCCCCAATCACATACCCTTCTGGATCAATTACGATCAGCGTTGGCCAAGCTCGCACTGCGTACTGTTGCCACACCTGAAAACCACTGTCCACTAGTACCGGATGCTCAATGTCGTAGCGCAAAATTGCTTGCCGAATGTTTTCCGTTTCTTTTTCGTTGTCAAACTTGGCGGAATGAACTCCAATTACCGTCAAGCAATCGCGGTATTTTTGCTCCAGGTATTTCAAATCGGGCAAAATGTGCAGGCAATTGATGCAGCAATAGGTCCAAAAATCTAAAATTACTACCCGCCCCTTCAGGTCTGTGAGCGAAAGTGGGCGATCGGTATTCAACCAAGCATAATGTTGGGGCAATTCGGGCGCTCTAATGCGAGCCATAGGAAAGAGTTAGAGAAGAGAACTTCTCCTACCCTAACGAATTCCGGTTTATGTATGTTCGTAAAGAAGCAGTTCTGTCGAGCCAAATTGAAGGAACTCTAATCTGACTCGTTTTAATCTTTATTTTGTAACAGTAGCTTCAACTGCTGCGCCAACGCCGCTTTACCAAACAAATCGATCGCCTGTTGCCTCAACCATTCACCATTGCAGCGACGATCGTGGATTTCACCCCGCAATAAAGCCTGTTTTGCCTGAAGGATTTCAATACAGGCGGCAGCGACGGCAGATGGATCACGGTGGGGCACTTGCCAGCCCAACGTTCCATCCTGAAGCGGATCAGCAGAACCATCAGCATCTCCAGCCAAGACAGGAATGCCGCAAGCCATCGCTTCTAGATAAACAATGCCAAATCCTTCTTGCGATGGCATGACATAGGCATCGGCTAGGCGATAGTGTTCTGTTAAATCTTCGGTGGGCACAAATCCAGCAAACACTACGCGATCGGCCATGCCCAATTCTTCAGCCAGTTTTGCCAGTCGTGGCTGATCATCACCCCGTCCAATCACGAGATATTTCACCGTGGGAATGGCTTGGGCGATCGTGGGCAACGCCCGAATCGTCACATCCACACCTTTGTAGATATCACCCGACCACAACCGGGCCACGGTGACTAATACCAATGAGTTGGCTAGTCCGTATTGTTCGACTAATTCTGAAGATTTGGGAGCGGGAGTGAATCGATCGCCATCCACAGCACACGCCAACAGCTTGATTCTCTCAGGATTGAGTTGATTAGATGCGCAAGCTCGATCGCGGCTATAGCGGCTAATTGTCCAGATGCGATCGGCCTGTTGCAGGGCAAGCTGCTGAAATTTTGGCAGCGGCTCCCACACCTCTTTGCCGTAGGTGAGCACGGTGTAGGGAATGCCCAAGGGTCGGCAGATTGCCCATACTAACGGAGCTAGATTGATGTGCCCACAAAATACTCGTTGCGGTCGGTGTCGCAGCACATACCCCAGCACTGCCAACATCAACTGCATCCGTCCCACTGCTGAGAATTTGGTATGAAAGTAGCGAAAGTTCAGCAAAGGGGACTGAAACGAGTGATTACAAGGTCGATCGCGCAACAAAAACACAGCAGCAGCAGGCACATTGTCCAAGCTAAGATAGCTACGAAAAATATCCTGAACATAGGACTGAATGCCGCCCTCACCGGAAAAGATTTCTAGGAACACGAACAGATAAGAGGCTCGAGCGGTACTAGTTGAGGTAATAGCTTGAGCGATTGGTTGGGGGATGGATGGTTGAGAAGGAAGTTGCATAGCTCAATCAAGTCTGGGAGTTTCGCCTAGTATCGACACAACGATTACAAAACTCTCAGCTAGATCGTTTTCACCCGGTTGGAGTATCCGTCAGCAGGATGGGCAGAACTTTATCGCCTCGTAAATTAAAGATATAGAAAAGATATAGAAATCGTTCATCTCCAGATCATTCTCTTCGGAAGCTGGAAGACGGAAGTAGGGATTATCCCCAAGGAACGCGCCTCATCCATTCAACTTGCTAGGAGGCAACTGTGATGAAATTGTTTTATCGTGGTGTTCGCTATGACGCTCAGTATACGGAAGTGACAACCAAAGAAAGTGCGATCGTCATCAAGTATCGGGGTTTAATGTACAAACTCCGCGTCACTGCATAGATTCATTTTGCTCAAAAAATTTAACACTTGAGACATGGCAGGTTTTAAGTTGAGAGACAAACACATTGCCCCGGCTTGACCGGGGTTTTTTCTATTTGGTAATGCTCTCGAACCCTTCTACATTTGCATGTTTAATTCAAGATTTTCATATCTGTCTAAAGATAGTAGACATAAAACCAACTATAACTAACGTATACTTCTATTGCTTCAATGGAACTGGCTATTTGCTATCTTGACACATTAATGGAGTTATCTTCAGTGTTATATCAAAGCATTGATTAAAGCATTACTGACTACCAATCTCGTTGCGATCGTCCACTTGCTAAACAAACAGATTTCACTCTAGAGTATGAATGATGGCTCCAGACAGGAAGTTAAACTTAGCGTAAGAAATTGATGAGAAAGTCTTCATCAGTGTTGAATACATCTCAAATAACCTCTATTTTGAAGAAGTAAAGATGAATTGGTCAGTGAATGCTGCTTCATCTTAAGCAATGTGTACGTGTTGGAGATCGTTGAAATGGATACGAATTCAATTGCTGATATTCGCCCTACAGGTTTAGCTCTTTTCTCAGATAGTGAAAGCTTTTTAACAGATTTAACAGAAGAGGACGAATCACTCATTTCTGGAGGTAGAAGGCGGTCTAATACTAACACTCGTCGCCGTCGCCGCCCAGCAAGACGTCCTCGACGCCGGGTTGTGCGTCGTAATCGCAGACGCAACCGTAGCAGAACCTAGGTAACAGTGCGATCACCTTTGTATTCCAATATCTAAATTGGAACTAAAAGTTGCAACTGTTTAGTTAGGCAGATTAGTTAGGCAGAGAGCCGGATTCGCTATGTTTCTGGCTCCTGTTTCTTTGGTAAATCCTTTAGGACAGACATCTGTATGGCTAGAATGACGAGCGCAACTTCCGCTAAAATCACCCCGTTCCTATTAGGAACTCATAATGTTATTGATTATCTATCTCGCTATCATTCCTTTTCTTTTCAATCTAATCAGTTACAAAAGATTGAATTAAAAGCCTGCAAAAACTTTAATTTAGTGGTAGAAGTTTCGCCCGATCGTCATATTTTGGTCAAGCAAGAACCGCACGATGAACGAGGACAAACTAAAGGAGATTTAAGCTACGAATGGTTACTATATGAGTCACTTCAAGAATCTCCTACCGCTGGTCAGATTCTTAACTTAATGTCAGAGTTTGTAGCATTTGACCAAGCACGATCGATCGCCATTTTTAACTACTTAACAGAGTATTCTGATCTCGACCAGTTTTACACCAATCACCAGCAGTTTCCAACGAGTATCGCTGCTGCTTTGGGCTACGGGCTTGCTTCTATTCATTACTCAACATTTGGTGATGCAACGCTGCAACAAACGCTAGCTGAACAGGCTGATTTCGATGCGAGTTTACCAGATTTTGGTCAGGAGCTTCGGTATCTTAGCCCGGATATTTTTGGCAAAACGACGAGTGATGGGCTGAAATTCTATGAACTGTATCAACGCTATGATAGCCTGGCACAAGCGATCGATCGGTTGTCTGCCTCCTATCACGCTTGTTGTCTGACGCATCAAGATTTAAAGTTCAACAATATTTTATTGCATACTGAATGGCAGAATTGGGCAGCTTCTGTTCAACCAAAGGCACTACACTCCATTGCGCGATCGACTCAATCAGCTTCATTAAGGATGCCTTTACCCATTCTGTATCACGATCAAACAATCATTCGCTTCATTGATTGGGAGAAATGGGCGTGGGGCGATCCAGCCTTCGACGTGGGAACGATCATTGCTAGTTATCTAAAAATCTGGTTGAAAAGTCTAACCCTTAGCCCCGATATTTCAATCGAAACGGCATTGCGGTTGGCAGTAGTTCCATTGGATGTACTGCAACCTTCTATGAGGCTGTTTGTACGCAGCTATCTGGCTCATTTTCCCCAGATTTTACAAGAGTTTCCCGAGTTCTTGTCGCGTGTGATGCAGTTTGCCGGGCTGGCACTGATTGAATCTCTGCAGGCCCATATTCAATACTACGAACCCTTCGGAAATGTGGGAATTGGGATGATGGAGGTGGCCAAAGCTTTATTGTGTTCACCGGAAGCAACAATTACCACAATCTTTGGGTTAAGCGCCGCAGAATTGACAAGATGCGAGGACGTTTCGCCTGAAACCAGTGCCGATGAAGCGATTTGGAGCCTTCCACCTCTTACCATTCAGTCTCCTCAACCAGTGGATGACCAGAAACCTTCAATGCCAGCAAAAAGCTGTGAGCCGGGTCTACAGAACAACAAAATGGAATCCGTGGACGACGTGTTACAAGATATTGCTCACCATTTACACCTCTCATTCGATGGAGAATTTGATCACGATCGCTTCAACCCAATGGAATTGTCTCTGGAACTTCGCGCTCGGTTCAATAAATTTCCACCGGATTTGAAACAAACCTTATTAACGACACACCTACGCAACTATTTGTACGATCTTTACTACAGTGGTGAACATTTAGCCTGTTGCGAATCAAACAATGATTTATCGGGTGATGCTCATAAAAACGATACCATTCGCGGAATCAATCTTGATTTCTTTCAAGCGATTGATCAGGCTAACACAGGCAGAGGGTATTTTGATCCGGACTGGCGTATTCAATCCCGCACGCAAGATAAAAAATTGATTGTTCAGAAGAACGGTTTAGTTCTGCATGTTCGTCGTCAACAGCTTGCGCCGGAGCAATTTTCCAAGACAATCGGTGATTTAGTAGCAATTTATCTGCCCCACAATTTGCTAGAGAGTGATTTCTATGTTGCGGTGAGTCAGTGTGGCCCGATTAAAGATAGTCAACCCACCCTAGAAATTTGTTTTAATGTGACTTCGACTGGCGCGATCGAGTTGATGAGACGGCTAACCCACGGTTTAAACCGCCTCACTATTCCATTTACATTTAAGGTGCTTTTACATTTAGATCAATATCATCGATACGATACAGGAGTTTTACATATAGAGCGTCAACATTATTCTCTGATTTTTCCCTTATTACAGCACATCTATTTAGCTACTCAATCTCAGTTTCGTTCCAAAACTCCATTTCTGACAAAGCAATTAGCTCCAGGAATCGGCTTGGCTGAGGAACCCCTAAACGGACTGGAGTTCGGATTACATCGCTGCCAGATTTTGGCAGAAGCGTTGTTAACTGCAAAGACACAGGGCAAAAACACACCTAGCGATCGGTTAGCTGAAATTGAGCGATTGTTTAGCCAGCATGGCATTTCGTTGCAGTTTCCTTACCTTAATGAGGCAACAGGCACAAATTCTGACCCTTACATACCATTAGATAGATGCTAAAGATTCAATTTTTTGAGACATCCTATCTAAGTAACGTTATTTCTAGCAACTTACCTTCTATCGATTGTTCGTATTGTAACTGTTATTTCAATGAGATATCCGCTGGTTCTACAGCATAGTGAGGAAGATTGTGGGGCGGCGTGTTTAGCCTCGATCGCCAAGCATCATGGACGAACGTTCTTGCTCAGCCGCATTCGAGAGGCAATTGGGACAGGACAACTGGGCACAACGCTATTGGGGTTGCGACGAGGGGCCGAGTCGTTAGGACTCTTTGCCCGATCGGCCAGTGCTTCGCCGAAAATTCTCGATCATCTCGATCGAATTCCCTTGCCTGCAATTATTCACTGGCGCGGTAAGCACTGGGTGGTGTTGTACGGTAAACGTGGCCATCGCTATGTGGTAGCAGATCCAGCGATCGGTCTGCGTTACTTAAGCGAAGATGAGTTGACCGATGGTTGGAAGGATTGGGTCATTTTGCTATTGGAACCCGATCCCAGTCGCTTCTATGCTCAATCGAGCGATCGAGTAGATGGTGTGGCACAATTCTGGACGCGAGTTTTGCCCTACCGTCACATCTTGCTGGAAGCAGTGCTCTGTGCCAGTTTAATTGGGTTACTCTCGTTAGCATCTCCGGTGTTTATTCAGATACTAACCGATGATGTGCTCATTCAAGGCGATACGCGATTGCTATTTGGAGTGGTGATTGCAGTTGTGGTCATGTATCTGATTCGGAGTGGGTTATCTTTGGTTGCTGATAACCTGATTGCACATTTCGCTCAACGATTAGAACTGGGATTCATTTTAGAATTCGGTCAGCAAATCTTACGATTACCATTAACCTATTATGAAACACGTCGCAGCGGTGAAGTTGTTAGTCGATTGCGCGACATTGAAGAAATCAACCGTCTAGTCTCGGAAGCGGTTGTGAGTTTGCCAAGTTCCATCCTGATTGCATTCGTCTCATTGGGATTAATGCTGTTTTATAGCTGGAAACTGGCACTTGTGGCATTGCTTGTGGCGCTGGTGATGACGATCTCAACGATCGGGTTCCAGCCGATTTTGCGGCAGAAAACACGGCAAGCAATGGTACTGGAGACAGAGAATCAGGGCGTGTTGGTAGAAACATTTAAAGGTGCATTGACTCTAAAAACTACGACGGCTGGTCCCCAATTTTGGGAAGAACTACAAAGTCGATTCGGTCGTCTAGCAAATCTGATGTTTCGCACAACGCAAATTGGTATTATTAACAGCACCTTTAGCAGCTTGGTTTCAGATATTGGTCGCGCAATTTTGCTGGGCTTGGGCAGTATGTTAGTGATTAATCAAGAGTTATCGATTGGGCAATTATTGGCGTTTACGACCCTCAACAGCAACGTGGTCGGGCTGATTGACGAATTAGTAGATTATGTCGATGATTGGATTCGGGTACAAACGGCTAGTGCTCGATTGCAAGAGGTAATTACTGCCACACCTGAAACGCAGGACGACGATCGCAAACCCTGGGCCACGCTTCCCGATGACGCTACAATTACCTGCGCAAATTTGAATTTTCATTATCCTGGTCGCACAGAATTACTGCAAGATTTCTCGCTGACCCTACCCGGCGGACAAACGATCGCCATCATTGGACGATCGGGCTGTGGTAAAAGTACCTTGGCAAAGGTAATTGCCGGACTATATTCCATTCAGTCTGGCAATATTCGCATTGGTATGTACAATTTGGATGATTTATCGATCGAGTGTGTCCGTCAGCAAATTGTACTGATTCCTCAAGAGGCACACTTTTGGAGCCGATCGATCATTGAAAACTTTCGTATGGGCAATCCGCATCTTAGCTTCGAGGAGATTGTAAGCGCTTGTCAAATCACCGGAGCCGATGAGTTCATTAGCCGACTGCCCGAAAAATATCAAACCATTTTGGGCGAGTTTGGTTCAAATTTGTCGGGCGGACAGCGACAACGACTGGCGATCGCTCGGGCGCTATCCAGTCAGCCGCCGATTCTAATCTTGGATGAATCGACTAGCGGGCTTGATCCAGCCAGCGAAGCAGACCTGCTTGATAAATTGCTGTGGCATCGGCAGGGCAAAACCACCATTTTGATTAGCCATCGCCCCAAAGTGATTCGACAAGCCGATTGGATTGTGTTTCTGGAAGAGGGCAAACTCAAACTCGAAGGTACCCAGATGGATCTGCAAGCTCAAGTAGGCGACCATTTAGATTTTCTAGAGGTTTAGAGCAGGAAGTGACAGCAAACCGCGAGAGCAGGCGTAAAACAATGACACAGAAACCGCTACGATTCTTTGATCAACCTGTTCAACCGAGTCGTCCCGTCAACGTTGACGAGTTTTTACCGCCGATCGGCCGCTGGGCTATGTTGGGCGGACTGATCTTAATAGGTAGTGTGGGGGTGGCGATCGCCCTTGCAGCGGTGATTCCTTACAACATCACGGTGAGGGCCGCAGCAACAGTTCGTCCAGATGGGGACGTGCGGCTAGTGCAGGCAGGGATTGATGGCACGATCGAGGCGATCGAAGTCACCCCCAATCAAACCGTGCAACAGGGAGATGTAATTGCCCAACTCGATCGATCGCAACTGGAAACTCAGAGAGATCAACTCGTTGCCTCAGTACGTCAATATCAGTTGCAACTAGCGCAAATGGACGCGCAAATTCGATCGTTGGATACGCAAATTGCCGCAGAGTCTCGATCGGGACAACAAGCTGTTGCGGCCGCCCAAGCCGAACTGCGCCGCGATCAACGGGCACTGAGCGAACAACAAGCCACCACTCTAGCTGACTTAGCTGAAGCAGAAGCTGCCCTACAATTTGCCCGCAGCGAATGGCAGCGCTATCAACAGCTAGCCAACACAGGAGCCGTTTCACAACTGCAAGTTGAAGAAAAGCAAGCCGCGGTACAAACGGCAGAAGCACAGGTGGCACGGGCCCAGGCGGCATTGAATCCTACCGATGCAACTGTGGCCATTGCCCAAGAACGCATTGCTCAAGAACAAGCCAATCGCACTGCAACGGTAGCTAACTTAACACAAGAACGCGAATCCTTGGTGCAACTGCGGGCTGACCTGCAAAACCAACTCCTGCAAGCGGAAACCCAACTCAAACAAACCGACGACCAACTGCAACGCAGTGCGATTCGGGCCACTACCGATGGCACGATCTTGCGGTTAAATTTACGCAATCCGAATCAAGTGGTGAATGCTGGCGAGACGATCGCCGAAATTGCTCCTACTAACAACCAACTGGTGTTGAAAGCCAGAGTTGCACCCCAAGATATCAATAATATTCAAGTTGGACAATCAACGATTTCTCGTATTAGTGCCTGTCCCTATCCAGACTATGGAACACTACAAGGAACTGTCATCGCCGTTTCACCCGATGCGATCGCGACTCAATCCACGGCATCAAGTTCGTCTGCCCCCACCGATAATTACTTTGAGGTCACCATTCAACCGAATGCGACAGCCCTGATTCGTGGCAATCGGCAGTGTCTGCTGCAAGCAGGCATGGAAGCCCAGTCCAATATCATTGCTAGGCAAGAAACGCCGCTCCGCTTCATCTTGCGACGGGCAAGAATATTAACGGATTTATAAACTTCGAAGAGCGATTGGTCTCTTGGCTCGTTGCCAAGTTGATTGATAAAGCGTTACAAGAACGTCAAAACCAGCCAGACTCCGCAAAAGTAATGAATCTGCGATAGACCCACTCCATAACCCACGTAATCAAGCGATCGAGAGTTGGCGGCGGCATTGATCAGTGGGGTGATTCTAATGACAGGATGGCGTTTCAGTATGTCCGACGGCTTAAAGCAGTTGTTAAGTGCCTTGTCACTATTGCTTTTAAATTTAGTAATCCTACCGTTGCACAAATTTTCCCTAATGGGAAGAGCTTAAGTAACTTTTAACACGCGCAACAGGGTTTGGAAAAGAAATTTTAACTCGTTCCAAAACGCTCAATTTTATCCGGATGGTTTCACGATCGCGTAGAAGCAATGAAAGGTAAGAATCGCTACGATTTCGGTTGCAACCGAATGAAACACGACTAGCCTCTACCCAGTTATTTTTTATACCGAAATTTACCCGTGCGATTATTTGATCGTACAACTGATCCGGTTGCAAGGGTGACTAGGGCTAAGGGCTAGTTTAGTGATGCTTACCTACGCCAACAGCGTGGTTTACCTTTACTTCGCAAGAAGGTATCTAAAGCACAAGGAGATAGAATTCAATGGCTATTTTTAACGGTACAGAAGATGATGATTTCTTTTTAGGTACGCTTCTAGATGACATATTTTTTGGCAATGGTGGCAATGATGAGATTTATGGTGGAGGTGGCAACGACATAGCCAATGGCGGCGCTGGAGATGACTACATTGAAACTGGCGATGGCAATGACACCATTGACGGTGGCGCAGACAACGATACGGTGTTTGGGGGGGCAGGAAACGATTCCATTTTGGGTGGACTAGGTGACGATTCGCTGTTCGGTGGCGATGGCAACGACTTCATCAACGGTGAAGAGGGTGATGACTTCATCAATGGTGCTTCCGGCGATGATGTTCTCCTAGGCGGTGCTGGGGCAGACACCATCGTTGGTGGTGGTGGTTCTGATTTCCTGTCTGGCGGCGCCGATGATGATGTCATTAATTCCCACAATGGCATTCAATCTGGCAACCTGTTTGAGCGCGAAGAAATGTATGGTGGTGCAGGGGCAGATATCTTCAACCTGTTCACCAACTATACAGGCGGGCGGCAAGCTAGAACTCCATCTGCCCGCCCTGGTGCAACCACAGGTGATCAGTCCTTCGCCATCATCAATGACTTTAGTGCTGCTGATGGTGATGCTCTCAATCTGCGCGATCGAATTAGCTCGTATCAGTTCATTCGTGGCAACTTCCGTGATAGAACATCGCGATCAATTTCAGACACGTTCATTCTCAGCCAGAATGGAAACAATCTGGTTGCTGTTGTCGTTGATGCCACAGTCACGGCGACAACTGTTGGGCAGGTAGCGTAGATACATCGATCGAGGGGAATAGGGAGTAGAGAATAGGGAATAGGGAGGGACTGCAACCTGACCGATCGCCCATTCCC
Source organism: Thermocoleostomius sinensis A174 (assembly GCF_026802175.1). Classification (NCBI taxonomy): domain Bacteria; kingdom Bacillati; phylum Cyanobacteriota; class Cyanophyceae; order Oculatellales; family Oculatellaceae; genus Thermocoleostomius; species Thermocoleostomius sinensis. The sequence continues at coordinate 3,803,434 of NZ_CP113797.1, forward strand.
AGTTACCGACCACCCATCACCAAACACTAAAAACAAAGCAAACTACAGGTTCTCTAATAAAGTTCTCTGTAGTTTGCCTTTTCCTATTTGTTTGCAAATACACCCGTTGATAGAGTTACCCTACTGGGGTGTAACGGTAGGATGTCACTGCCGTTACGGAGACGCGATCATGATAGACCTCTGGTACAAAGGCGCTGTCATCTATTGCCTGGATGTAGAAGTGTACATGGACGGAAACGGAGACGGTGTTGGTGACTTTGTAGGACTGATCGATCGCCTCGATTACATTGCCGGTCTGGGGATTAACTGCATTTGGCTGATGCCGTTCTACCCCACACCCAATCGCGATAACGGCTACGACATCACCGATTATTACAACGTTGATCCGCGACTCGGAACCCTAGGTGATTTTGTAGAGTTTACTCGCCAAGCCTCGCATCGTGGATTGCGCGTCATTGTGGATTTGGTGGTCAACCACACATCTACCGATCACCCTTGGTTTCAAGCGGCTTGTAAGGACAAAAACTCGAAGTATCGTGACTACTACGTTTGGGCAGAGGAAAAACCCGAAAATGCTGAAGAAGGCGTGATTTTTCCAGGCTATCAAGAAAGTACATGGACGTATAACGAAGAAGCTGGAGCCTATTATTTTCACCGCTTCTATGACCACCAGGCAGATCTGAATGTGGCAAATCCCGAAGTGCGCGAGGAAATTTACAAAGTGATGGGATTTTGGCTGCAATTGGGTGTGTCAGGCTTTCGGGTAGATGCGGTGCCGTTTTTGATTGAGCTAGAAGGAATTAAAGATACGGCCGAGGCCAAAGATCCGCTGCTGTTCCTGAAAGAAATTCGCAATTTTCTGTCGTGGCGTCGGGGTGATGCCATCGTTCTCGCTGAAGTGAATGAGCCGATGGATAAGATCGCTGACTACTTTGGCGATGGCGATCGAATGCAGTTGTTATTTAGTTTCTTAGGCAATCAAACCTTAACGCTGGCCCTGGCTCGGGAAGAAGCAACACCCTTAATAGAGGGCTTGAAGGCACAGCCTGTGCCACCTGATGTTGGTCAATGGGCATATTTTGTTCGCAATCATGATGAACTAACCTTAGACAAGCTTTCAGACGCAGAACAGAACGAAATTCTGCAACGTTTTGGACAAGATAAAGAACAAGTTTGGATCTACGATCGCGGTATTCGTCGGCGGTTTCCGCCGCTCGTTGACAACGATCCCCGGCGAATTCGGTTAGCTTATAGCCTCATGTTAACCCTGCCCGGCACGCCAGTTTTGTTCTATGGTGAAGAGATTGGCATGGGCGATGATTTATCGATCGAGGAACGCAACGCCATTCGTACCCCAATGCAATGGTCAGACCAACCCAACGGCGGGTTTTCAACGGCTGATTCAGACAAACTGGTGCGATCGGTAATTAACGAAGAACCTTATGGTTATCAGCAGTTAAATGTGATTGCTCAACGTCGCGATCCGGGTTCACTGCTCAACTGGATGGAACGCGCCATTCGGATGCGTAAAGAATGTCCAGAGTTTGGCTGGGGGCAGTGGGAAATTATTGAAACTGATAATCCTGCCGTGTTTGCCCATCGCTGTGAGTGGCGCAAAGGGACAGTCATTGCTCTCCATAACCTATCGAGTCAGTCTTGTGTCGTCAGCCTTCAACTGAAGGACGAGGATGCAAATTGCTTAACAGATGTTTTGGAAGATCAACCTTATGAAGGCGTTGAGCAAGGCTGTCATGACATTGAGCTAGAGGGCTATGGCTACCGCTGGTTTCGCGTTGGGGGCGTGCACTTATAAGTCTGTAATCCAACACGCTGTGCCCTGCAATTAGCTCAACTCCTCATCGGTTGCAAGAACGCTTGCTTCTACCATACGATAATAGTCGTCAACGCTGAGTAAGCGCAAATCTGCAACAGTCACAATTTTTTGCCTTCTACTAAGCTGTTTAAGCAATTCTTTTACCTTGCCCTCGGTTTCATGATACTTCAACGAATTGACATCCCCCGCGTTGGTGATGCTCATTGGGTGAAATTTCGGGCAAAATGGCGTTAACGGGCGCAAGGAGCCAAGCAGCGATGAACGAGGGGACGATCGTGCAACTATCCGCCTACCCGGGTTGGATTGTTGGCGTCAGCTATGGCGGCAACGATCGCTACTTATCTTGGGTAATCAGTCCAGACTTGCACGTGCTGTGCGATCGGCGTACTTATGAAACGAGTAATGCGGCCATGTTAGCAGGACGATCGTTTGTAGAGAGTCGCCTATCCTAAATTTGGCTTTAACTAGCCTGTTGAATGAACGATTCGTTTGCTGCTCAAGCTTTTGCATAATCTTCGCCACAGTTGCCGATAAGTCTGTATCTTGTCATCGCAAAGTGGTGAACCTTATGAAAACCAAGCAAGGCATTTTAGTCCATCCTTCATCCAGATTCGCAGATGATGTTGGGTACAAAGGTCACGCTTTTCAATCGGAGCGGGGTCCACCCATGATCAGTGGTTACAAAGAAACCGATCGTGGCAAGGAAAGCAATCACACACTATCTATCACTTCTCTACCAGAAAACCGATTGCCTCTAATTAACGTTACGGGTGAAGCAGAAGTAGGCAAAACCGTAGCAGTCAATACCCGAACTCACGCGATTGATGTAGCTGACTTGAATCTATGGGCGATACTGGATTCGAACCAGTGACCCCATCCGTGTGAAGGAAGGAGAAATAGGCTTAAAAGCCTTGTGCATAAGGATTTAATTTTGACTATGCCCACTTCATAGTCATCTCATAGTCAGAACCGATCGAGGTAAATTTTGAATTGTATAACCGAATACAAAAAATAATTTTAAAGTTATTTTCTTTGAACAATCCAAAAAACAGCAATAGTCACCCCATAGTCACGGATTGACTCAATCGATCGAACTCGCTACTCTGCTTTGTTATGGGCAAATGATTTGTTTGCCCTGATGTTGTTTGAATCTCCCTCAGAAGTCTAGCGAGGCTAGGCAAAGTTACCAGCGATGCCTGAGCCTCTAACCCCAGACTGTGACCTTTAAGCGCAGGACAGTCTGAAGCTGTGAATGATCGTAGATCATTTATGGCAGCTAGACTCACAGTTACCAGAAGGGTAACTAGACTTCTGAGTTTCCTACTTACACAAACTCAGGAGTGACTATGAGTGAAGAAAATCCCATCTTAAGTGGGTTAAATGCGCCATGTACACCCAACCGAGAACCTGTCAAAGTCGTGCTGATGAGTTCTCCAGCAGGTGTTAGAGAAGCCATTCATCAGTTGCATGATGCCAGGTTTCGAGAAGCAACTACCTGGAGTCCGCTGCTACCGACGCCGGAACCCGGCATCGTTATGAGCATCAATACGCACTATCGAATCACAAGTTAAACAGTTTGAGTTCAAACATGGATGAGGCTAGGCGGTAATTCACCTAGCCTTTTCTTGTGTCTATAGAAAATAAATGATTTATTAAATGTTTTATTTGTCAGGTACACAGAACCAAGGAGACGATCGCTCTGCACAAGGGTAAAGCAGCCCATGTACATCTTGGCTTGCAGTTAACCTGCGATTGGTTCTGGTGCAGTCGGTTCATCGGTAACGATCCAACTGTGAACAAAAGTCTGATCAGATGACATGTCTTAGTTTGGTTTAGTAAGAGAGGTTTCGCAAAATAAATGATTTAATAAATTATTTATTTTGAAAAAACGTACTGGCTAATTCGTCTATTACCATCACCGATCGCTCAATGAACGTTGTGGAACAGCCCATCGCCTCAACAACGTGTCACATCCGATCGCTCCATGGTCTTTTCGGAAGGGGCGATTGCTTACCAATTGCTGCTTTGAGTTCTTACTTGCTCACTGCATAGCAATAGCAGTCTCGTGGCTCTTTAGACATATTTGGATGAATGAACCACCGCTTTAATATACCTTCTCTATGCATTCCAACTTTCTCCATTACCCGCACTGATGCGGAATTTTCGACATCACAAACCGCCCAGACCCGATAAATCTCATCTTGCTCTAATGCCCAATCTGTCAATACTTGGACGGCTTCTGGCATATATGCTTTACCCCATTCTGATCTCGCAAGAACATATCCTAAATCTGCTTTAAAGTTATTGAAGCGAATTTCTACCATGCCAATGAGTTGAGCATCTTTCTTACGAATCAGAACATAAGGAAATGCAGATGCATCAGCCCACACTGAGACACATCGGCTGAGCCATTTATGGGTTTCTTCAATCGATTGATGAGGTTGCCAACCTGTATATTTAGCTACTTCTGGATCTTGCGCATACTGCTTGAAGATTAATGCTGCATCTTCAGCAACTGGTTGCCTTAAGGACAAGCGTTGAGTTTCAAAAGATAGTGGCGGTTTCATACACACTCCTCTATTTTCAATCTCAACTTGCAGATTACTATGCTCTCTACCTTCAATGAACCTAAGAGGGTGTTTGAAAAGATTTGAGGTGTCAAATTTATGCCAACCGCCTCACCATAATCCGAATCATGGCAAGGTAGATCAAGGTTTCTGATGTCTCTGGTAATAATTCATAGTCTCTGACCAACCGTCTGCATCCCATTAGCCAACCAAAAGTTCGTTCTACCACCCACCTCTTTTTGAGCAAGCTAAAGCCTTTGGTTTGCTCAGGTCGCAGTACAACTTGCACAATCCAACGACAAACATCCATCACCCACATCAGAAAAGGGGCGCCATCGAACCCGCCGTCTACCCAAATGGTGATTAAGCGTGAAACCTTTTTCTTCATCCGTTTGACTCGTTTGAGGACACGTTTGCCCCCTTCGCGTTCCCCCAGGTTTGCCGCACTCACAAACACCCGCAAAACCAGTCCTAACGTATCCACCGTTAAAAATCGTTTGCGTCCTGTAATCAGCTTGCCTCCATCAAAGCCAACTTGTTGATGAACTCCTGCTGCACTCTTGATGCTTTGGCTATCGATGATCGCTTCTGATGGACTAGGATAGCGTTGCGCATCGATGCGAACCCACTGGTGCAACTGGTCATGAATGGAAATCCAGGTGCCGTCCAATCGCCAGTTGCGGAAGTACGTGTACACCGTCTGCCAGGCTGGGAAATCACCAGGTAAAGAACGCCAACGACAGCCTTCAACCAGAACATAGAGCATGGCATTGAGCACCTCCCACAGGTCAACGCTGCGAGGACGACCACCTGGCTTTGCTGCTGGAATTAATTCACTCAAAACCTCATATTGGGCGCGGGTTAGGTTACTGGGATATGCTTTACTCATCTGACTCACTCAGGGCTGTAGATATTTGCTATTCGCAGCCTACACTGAGTGAGCTTTTTTACGACCTTCCTGGCTTCTCAAACACCCTCTTAAAGCACCGCTAAATCAATAACTCTCGCTAACTTGACCTTAACACTAACGGATGAGCGATCAATTGCCCGTCTACTAATTTGAGCCGTATAACGTTCCCAATCACCCACCGTAGATAACCTCGAACGCTTACAGATAACCAGAAGTGTTGAATCCAGATATAAAACTTTGATTTGACAAGCGTTGGAAATGAAGCTATCGCCAGACGTCATTTTTTAATTAGATGGGGACAGAATACTGCATTCTGCCCCCTTTTTTTGCCGCTTAATCTAACTTTCAACCCTTCTGGCAATCACCATCTATTTCACTAGAGATAACAATCTGTAGTTCCCTGCCGCAGAAGACGTAATTTGGGAGACAATGTAAGGATGGCAGCCTAGACCAAAAGCGGCCATCACTGTTTTGGCAAGGGGAAGGGATTATGAGAAAACTGATTAAAGGGTTGGAAAAGTTTCGATCGCAATATGTTTCCACTCATTATGATTTGCTAGAGCAACTTTCTCATGGTCAGAAACCCAGGGTTTTGTTCATTACCTGTGCCGACTCCCGCATCGACCCTAATCGGCTGACCGATACAGAATTGGGGGATTTGTTTGTCATTCGCAATGCTGGTAACATCATTCCTCCCTATGGAGCGGCAAATGGAGGCGAAGGAGCCACAGTCGAGTATGCAATTCATGCCCTAGGTATTGATCAAATCGTCGTGTGCGGTCATTCTCACTGCGGCGCCATGAAAGGCTTGCTACAAATTGGCGAACTAGAGCAAACCATGCCACTGGTGTATGATTGGCTCAAACATGCAGAAGCTACGCGAAGGCTGGTGGTAGACAATTACCAAGGCGAGTATTCAAAAGAAGAACTGCTAGAAATCATGGTGGCGGAGAACGTCTTAACCCAAATTGAGAATTTGGAAACCTATCCCGTGGTGCGGGCAAAACTATTTCGTGGCACGCTCAAAATTTACGCTTGGATCTACTTAATCGAAACTGGCGAAGTGCTGGCTTATGATCCGGAAACCCATGCCTATGTGCCACCGCAATATCTGCTTTCGGAAGATGTAGGTGCGTTATCTGGAGACTATGTAGACAGTAATCATCTCCCTCCAGTGGCTTGCACCTTGCCATGGGCACCTGAGAGCGAAGATGAACCAAAATTTAAATCGCCAACTCGTAAACAAGGACAAGAGCAAGTATCTATTGTGACCAATCGAACGGCTGAAGCGAGCCGGAATGGAAACCGTGCTCCAGCCGCCGAACAGCAAGCACAGCCCCATTCCGATCCATTTTCCAATTTGTGGTTGTCTCCGGAACAAGCCGATCGTATCTATCGAGGTAGCCGATAGATATGCACTCTCGACTTGTCTTATTTGTCTATGTTCAGACAGTGAAGGTTAAGCAGGCAGAGTATAGCGTCGATTGATTGCGGCTTTGATTCGATCGCGACTTTCACTTGCAGACAGATCATTCGTCGTTTCAACTTCGGCAGCTTCCTCTGCTAGTGTTTCGTCCTTGACATCATCTCGGAACCAGCGAGAATAATCCTGCTGTCGCAAGTGGTGCAACCAGGTTTCATCGTCCACACCTTCTGCCAATTGCACAAACATCACCAGATTTTGAACCCGGAGGTTTAATTTGGCATCGGGGCCTCGGAAGTAGAAAGATTTGTCCTTACCCAATTCCCCTTCCGCATACTTTCGCGTATGGCGTTGGCGTTCGGTACGGGGTGGCGCAATGTGAAAGCGGAACGGCGGTTCGTCTGTTTGACGAAACCAAGCCAAAACTTCGCCAGCTTCTAATCGATCGGGCAACGGGTCAGGGGGACAGGAACCCAGAGGTTCACAGAAAGCCGCGATCGTTTTATTGGGCGTTTGTCCAACTGCAATGATTGTATTCACCAACTCAAGGGCCGGAACTGCCACATGATCAGGGTGTACAGTAATCATCAGCAAATTTTGGAGGGCTTGCGGTAGTGTCAGCGATGCTGGATTCCAAGAAGCTGGCAGCATATGATGAGCTTCATCCACAACCAACCAGTGCGGTCGTCCGGTGCGGGCCCGCATTTCCAGCAGGGCTGGCAGGAAGCCAGCAAAGAAGGAGGGGCGCTCTTCCAGCTTCACCCCCAGCAAATTGACCACCACATTTTGAGCGGGATTGCTGAGTAAATCGAGCACCTCCGAAATATTAGGCGGTTGCTGCGCGCTTCCTAACACTGTTGAACCAGCAAAATCGTCGTAGTCTCCCTCCGGATCGATGATGCAAAATTGATAGTCTTGTTCAGCTAACCGTTCCAAGATTCCTGTTGCTAAGGTTGATTTGCCGCCGCCTGATGTTCCTGCAATCAGTAAACTTGAGCCATAGGAACGAAGAGACACCTCGCTGTTATCGGCTTTTGTTCCCAGCAGAATTTGATGTCGGGTAATTGAAGGAGCGATCGCTTCCAAATCAGAAGATATTAACTGATCGATCAATTCCACCACGCCTGCACCTCGGCTTGCTTGCGTCACCCAGTCAGCACGTTCCTTCAGCCCAGGCAACGCATTCGCAACCGCAACCGAGCATTCGCAAATATCGAGGAAGGCATGATCATTTTCGGCATCCCCAACGGCTACCACATTGTGCACCGATAGCTCCATGCGATCGAGGGCTGCCTTCAAGCCAGTAGCCTTATTGATGCCTGATGGCAAAACCATGACCGCCCCTTTGTTGAAAATAACTTGCAATTCCAAGCCCAGATCACGAATGGTTTCCAATACAACCGTTTCGTGGGGTTCCCAAGTAGAGACAATAACTCGCCCGACTTCGAGTGGCTCCACGTTGTGGGCTTGAAGAGCTTGAATAAATGCGTCCGACGGCCGATCGCCTAATAACTGTGTTTCGCGAGTGGCTGGGAAATATAACAACGCACCATTCTCTGCTACAACACAGTCAAACCAATCTATGTGGGGAAATACCTGCTCTAGATCATCGAGATGACGACCTGTAACCAGAAGCAGTTTGCGTCCGGATTCTCGCAAACGCTTAAGCGCGTCTAAGGTTTCTGGATCAACTTGACCATGGGTGGCCAACGTTCCGTCATAATCGGTTGCAAGGGCAAAGTAGCGCATAGTTAGAACTTTCTATAGTCAGAAATTTTTTACAGGTCACTAGGGGAATCAGGAGCAACATCAATTCCCGTTTCTTGACGATCGCTGGCTGAATGAATCAAATCTTCAAATCGATTAATTTCAATACCGAGATGTTCGCCAGCCTGATGTAAGGCTGCTTCAAAGGCGGCAATATCTTCACCATAGCCACAGCGAGAAGCAGCAATTTTTATACCTTTAGGACTATTTGCCCTTGCACAATCAATCAATTCAGAACCCGTTAGGGGTGCCGTTGAAGCCATAAGGTCTCCTCGATTCTAGATATCTTTGGGTGGCATAAATAGAAATAACTTGTTACCTAGTTTTAGACTACTAACCAGATTTTTCAACAGATGTTTAAGTCATCTTCTGATTAATGAACCTAGGTTAGAAATAGATTAAAAAACTGTAACTATCATTTCTTCTGACTCGCGAAATATTTTTGGGTAATATAGCTCAACCAGTAGATAGACTTTGTTTAAGTAGGTCGATCGAGTAATCTACAAAAAAAAGACCATTTCTATGATTAGAATAGATTGATTCGTAAACTTGCTCAAATTACTTCTCAATCTTGTTTAACTTCAACCCGCTGTACAAGGTTTAGCACAAAGTGTTTCTACTGTTAGAGTCAATAACCTCTTAGACTGAGTTAAGAAGTTGGCGTGGCTGAATTCAAATAGAATTGAGCGATCTTGATCTCGACTGTCAGAGAGTTTTGCGAAATGCCCTGACGTGATTCATCCAATCAGCAACGCTCAGAAGTTAAAGCAAAATTGATGTAGACAAATGCTAATCATTGCCATTATTTAACGACCGAGAAGCCTACATCCAGATCTGACTTTCAAAAAGATGAGCCGATCGCACTATCCCAGTTTTGATTAAAAACACGCGGCGCTGCTGAACAAAAGGCAGTCCTCACCCTAGCCCTCTTCCAAAGCAGAGGGAACAACAGGTCTGGCTCCCTTCTTCCTGGGGAGCAGGGTTGGGGATGCGGGCAATTCATCCTGCATTCAGCAACGCCAAAGCGCGCTTCATCAGGGATCTAGCTAAGTTTAAGGAAATGTGGGCACGTTTTGCTTAGCGCCCAACAAAACGCGCCATTTTTACAAAATTTAACTCTGAGTTAATGACAAAGACTTGCAATTAATGCTTTACTTCAACACAGGAGCTTATTGCACAAGATTCGCAATAAGTGCGGCCGCCTATGAAGACCACTCGCTGGATTAAAACTCAGTGGCAGGACTTAAAACACCCAAAGCGCTGAGAACTATGAAGCGTTGCTATTCACTCTGACGACTGTTCATGATGAGGAACCATTCATGCAAACCCACGTAATCCGAAGGTCAAGTACGACTGGTGGGCAGATAATGGCCGGTTTGCTAAGCTTAACAACTAATTATCTGGATTGTTTATTTCTATGTCTGTAGCCCAAGCGTCCATAATCACGTTTTGGGCTGGAGCCTTTACACTCTTTGAAATCTCTCAGCAGGATTTGGAGGTAGCAGATAGATGACAGGTCGTGAGCACCTATGAGATTGATTTTAGATGAATTAAACGAACTTTACACGTAGTATAAGTTGAATGGATAAGCTAATTAAAATAGCACAAAATTTGATGCGCTACTTTGATTAAATTTCTGCAAATAGGGAGGCATTATGGCGGCGATAGGTTTATTTTTTGGAACTCAAACTGGAAACACTGAAACAATTGCCGAGATGATTCAAAAGGAATTTGGTGGTGATGATATTGTGGAATTGCATGATATTTCAGGTGCAGACCCCAGTGATTTTGCAGATTACGCTTGTTTGATTATTGGTTGTCCCACCTGGAATGTAGGAGAATTGCAAGCTGACTGGGAAGGCTTCTATGACGAGCTAGACACGATCGATTTCAGTGGCAAGAAGGTCGCGTATTTTGGTCCCGGCGATCAGATTGGCTATTCAGACAATTTTCAGGATGCCATGGGTATCTTGGAAGAGAAGATCTCACAGCAAGGAGGAACGACAGTTGGACATTGGCCGATCGACGGCTACGATTTCAACGAGTCGAGGGCAGTTAAAAGCGGCAAATTTGTTGGACTAGCGCTAGACGAAGATAACCAGTCTGAGCTTACCGAGGAGCGAATTAAAACCTGGGTGGCACAACTGAAAAATGAGTTTGGAATTTAAAGAGTGTAATCTGTTGTAGGTTTAGATGACGGTTGATCCCCCTTGTAACGAAGGTAGAGGGGGATCTCAACGGCTTTGTTGTTACGTGTTAACAATGCTGAATTGCCATTTTTCTGTTTAAGCACAATCATCATGGTAGTATGCCAGCTCAAATCACCCAGGCAATCACAGAATTATGTTGCATGACTGCAATTTGGTTACTCTTAGTCGGTCTGTTTTGGGCTATAGGTACAGCTTACCAAGACGGAATTCAACGACTGAAGCAGTTACATCGGATTCCATGCCACCGCTGTCTTTTTTTCACAGGTGAGTATCATTTAAAGTGTACAGTTCATCCGTTTAAAGCCCTCACGGAAGATGCGATCGATTGTTTAGATTATGAGCCAACGTCTCAACGTCCTGCGGCAATCTGGACTGCTTGTTCTAAATCTTGCTCTAAAGCCGGCAGACAATAACCTCACTTGTTATTGACTCAAGTTTGATAAAACAGAAAAGCCCACAAGTAAATTTATTCGGGTTGCGTAGCAAAATAGCTTAGTCGATCTATTATAGGTTCGCAGCACCTTGCATTTACTCGCTTGAGTCTCTTAAGGAGTATGCCAATGTATTCCACTGTTGAAACTTTGAGATCAATCAACTCGAAACCATTCTCTAGCACTCGATTCAGCATTATGACCCTTTCTGCCTGTGCGGGGATGCTACTGCTAGGGCTATCTCGTCCTGCGCAGGCAACTCCTGCTTCGGTGGTTAAGGAGACCTTCTGTGCTGTGCCGACTGACCTGTCTGCTCGTCCAGCGTCCGTTAGCCTTGCTCCAATCACCGATCGCTCTCTCATTGCCTCAATTAGTGGCGCAACTGAAGCAGCGACTGAGTATCCGATGATGGATTTCAGCGCGGCCGAAAGTGATGCGGCAGTGGCATTGTTTGGTTGTGACTGTTTACCCTGTATCAATGCCCTGCGGCAATTGCGCAATCAATCGTTTGCTCAAATGGTGATACAGTCCGGTACCCTACAAGCAAGTAACCAGGGGCATTGTTGGTCATCGCTTCAGCAACGCCGTTCTTCGCAGGAAGTAGAAGATGTCTTGCAGCAACTAGAGGCAATCGAGATGAATTCTTAGTTAGCAGCAATTTTTTGGGGGCGATCGACTGAGCCCCCTTCCAATTTCCTGCTCATCAAGATTTCGTTCGCCATTCAATGAAATAGCCATTAAATTAACACGAAAGGGTTCGCGGCAAACTGACGGTAGGCAGTACCGCTATATCCAAATTGAAATCGATTGGGATGCAAGATTTCAGCCAAAATTTCCAGCGAATTCACCAAGCGCGGACCTGGTCGGTTGAAGTACTGATTGCCATCGGTGACATAAACTCGCTCGGACTGTACGGCTTGCAAACTCAACCATTGTGGGTGCTGTAAAAGCTGCAAGGCTTCCTGGTGCGACCGATCGAGATCAAACCCACAGGGCATAATCACAATCACCTCTGGATTGGCTGCCACCAAATCATCCCACTGCAACCAAGGCGAATGTTGCCCGATCATACCAAATTGGTTAATCCCTCCTGCTAATTGCACCAATTCAGGGATCCAATTGCCCGCTGCCATCAAGGGATTGATCCATTCAATACAGGCGACAGTGGGGCGATCGGACTCAGCCAGACGATCGGTAAACGTTGTGCAAGCCTCCACCCGTTGATTGACAGCCGTGAGGGAATCAAACGCGCTGACGCCGAACAGAGACGCCACTCGTTCTACATCCTGCCACACAGCCATGAGGGTATTGGGCTGAAGCGAGAGAATTTGTACAGAGGCATGAGTCAGCGTCGAAACGGCTTGTTCTACATCCGTCAAGCTAACAGCGCATACATCACACTGAGCTTGGGTCAGAATATGGGTCGGTTGCAGAGTTTCCAGCACATCGGTTTTCACCTGGTACACACTAAGGGCGGATTGCAGGAGATCGGTAACGCGATCGTGAATTTCGCGGCTTGTTCCTTCAGGGTTAAATTTAGGAGCCGTGCAAACTGGCAGTGACTGCACGACAGGGGGATAGTCACACTCATGAGAGCGCCCAACTAGCAACTCGGTGAGTCCCAAAAATGCCACAATTTCTGTTGCACTGGGAATCAGCGAAATAATTCGTCGATCGGGCGTTTGCATGATTCTCTCCTGCACAATGCTTATGGCTGGAATTACCTCTTCACTACCATGCAGCAAAACTTCGATCAGATCAACCAACGCAGGATAGAGGATGTGCAACTATCTTTCCCTCACCTTCCTAACCCCCCTCTTCCCAATAGGAAGCTAGAAGCCGGGCTGAGGATGAGAGCGATGCACAGGATTCCTCCACCTCTGTTAAACAATGGCAACACCCTGCCGCCTTGACATAGAAACTTGACAACTTGACATAAAAAATGGGGCAATTGCCCCGATTGTAAATGGCATGGCTGCTGAATCGAGATCTGAACCGGGCTGCCTCTCCCTCACCCGAGCCTCTCAACCAGCGGGGAAGCGCTCCGGCTCTCTGCTTCCGAAGGGAGCAAGGTGGGGGATGAGGGCAACTCTGACGTGAATTCAGCCACGCCGTAAATTTCTATAGTTCCTGTCCTCGATGCTAGGTTGTCACCGCCGATCGTGCTGCCGCAGCTTCATCAGGATGAATGCCCAGCCGAGTGAGGTTAATGCGACCGCGACTGTCAATTTCTCGCACTTTCACAATCACTTCATCGCCGATCGCTACTTCATCTTCCACTTTGCCAACGCGATAGTCGGCCAGTTGCGAGATGTGAATCATTCCTTCTTTGCCAGGCAAGAACTCGACAAACGCCCCGATCGGAATAATCCGCGTTACGCGCCCCACATAAACATCGCCTGCATTCAGTTTGCGGGTCATGCCTTCAATGATGCCGCGTGCTTGTTTGGCCTTACTGCCGTCTACGGCTGAAATTGTCACAGTTCCGTCGTCTTCAATATCAACCTTTGCTCCTGTTTGTTCAGTAATACCTTTGATGGTTTTGCCACCTGGCCCAATCACTAAGCCAATTAAGTCTGGATCAATCTTGATAGTGAGTAGACGTGGAGCAAAGGGAGATAACTCCGTGCGGGGTTGATCAATTGCCGCCAGCATTTTTTCTAGGATGTGCATTCGCGCCGGACGCGCTTGATTGATGGCATCGGACACAATGTTCATGGGTAGTCCGGTAATTTTCATGTCCATCTGCAAGGCAGTGATTCCCCCATCCGTACCGGCCACCTTGAAGTCCATGTCGCCCAAAAAGTCTTCAATACCTTGAATGTCGGTAAGAATTCGCACTTCCTCTCCTTCTTTAATCAACCCCATCGCTGCACCACTCACTGGTTTTTCGATCGGCACCCCGGCATCCATCAACGCCAACGTGGAACCGCAAACTGACCCCATCGAAGTTGAACCATTGGACGATAGAACTTCTGAAACCACCCGAATCACATAGGGAAATTTCTCTTTAGGAGGAATGACAGGAACCAACGCCCGTTCTGCCAAAGCGCCATGCCCAATTTCGCGCCGACCAGGCGATCGCATCGGTTTTGTTTCTCCGACTGAATACGGTGGCATATTGTAGTGATGCATGTACCGTTTCTCTTCGTCTGGATGCAGATCGTCTAGCTCTTGGGCTTCACCGGGTGTTCCCAGCGTCACGACTGACATCACTTGGGTGAGTCCACGTTGGAACAGGGCACTGCCATGCACTCGGGGCGGCAAGATTCCAGTTCGGCAAGAAATGGGACGCACCTCATTCAGTTTGCGCCCGTCTACGCGCACCCCTTCCTCGATAATTTGCTTGCGCATCAGTTTTTTGGTGATGCTTTTGTAGGTGTTATCCAACGCCTTGGAATCGGAGGAAACCAGTTCTTGAATGGGGTCATCTTCTGGCAATTCAGCGATCGTTGCTTCCAGCGTTGCTTTAACCTCATCTAACGCCTGGTCGCGTTCCGGCTTGGTCAGTTCAAACCGGGTCAGAATTTGCTTCACCGAATCTGTCACCCGTTCGCTGATGAAATTCTCTAGGATTGGTTCAGGAGGGGTCGGCGCTTCTTCAGTCACTGTAATGCCCAACTCGCTGAGCATGTCGCGCTGAGCCTGAATCAAATCGCGCACAACTTCATAGCCAAAATCGATTGCTTCGATAATATCTTGTTCGGGCAATTGATTCGCGCCTGCCTCTACCATGATGACACCATCGGGCGAGCCAGCCACAACCAGATCCAGATCACCCTGTTCAACTTCGTCGTAGGTGGGGTTAATGATAAAATCATCGCCAATCAACCCAACGCGCACCGCTGCCATTGGGCCATGAAAGGGGATTTTGGCTAGCATCACGGCAATAGAGGCTCCCGTGACAGCTAAAACATCGGGCGGCACGCGCTCATCCAACGACAACGTGGTAGCCACGACTTGAATATCATCTCGTAGCCAACTGGGAAACAGCGGTCGCAACGGTCGATCGATCAAGCGACTGGTTAGCGTAGCCCGCTCAGGAGGGCGTCCTTCCCGCCGCAAGAAGCCTCCCGGAATGCGCCCGGCAGCATATAGCCTCTCTTCATAATCCACAATTAGCGGCAGAAAATCGATCCCTTCTCTAGCAGGTGCGCGAGTTGCCGTAACCAAAACGGCTGTATTTTCAGACTGAATCAATACTGAACCGCCTGCTTGAGGCGCAAGCAGACCTACTTTGAGTCGAATATCCCTACCATCAACGGATATTGACTTATCTATTTCTCCTAGCATGAAGCGGTTTATCCTTAAATTAACGTCCTCTTTTCTTCTTCTGTCGCAATCGTAGCATCGATATTCCAGTCCTGATATCGATCGCGCAATAGCTGCAAGCCTCGATAGCAATCTTTGTATTTTTTAACAAAAGTTAACGCTTTTGTGGATTTCAATGCAACTATCAATGTCAAGGAAATAGCGATAACCCTTATTGTGCCTCAGTTTAATCATATTACCAGACTTGGTAAACCCGATAAAAATAGCAATTGCGGCCAAAAAGCTTTAGACTCAACTAGGAATCATTTTCAATTATGATTTTGATTCTTGTGACAGTAATGTTGTTCTCATCTAGGGCTTGGTTAACGCACGGTGGCTTGGCTTTACTTCAAACAGCTTCCTCCCATCATTCGCTGGTTTATTCGTCCGGCGTTGTTTCTCTCACTGGGGCTACATGCCCTAGTGCTGTTGCTACCGCTGTTGCCCGATCGCAGCACTGAATCAGACGCGGATGACTCGATTGAGATGGAAGAAGCTGCTATCAGTCTCACGCCGCTGCCAGCAGAGCCAACCCCATTTCCTACGGTGGCCGATGCCTCGCCGATGCCCACACCAACCCCTGCACCAACCCCTACACTAACCCCTACACCAACCCCGGTCCCGCCCCCAATTCCTACGCCAATTCCTGCGCCCGCACCCACCGCCGAGCCAACGCCTTTAGTTAGTTCTGAATCCCAAGTAGAGGAACCCCAAGTAGAGGCAGATCCAGATTTATCTTCTCCCTCTCCAACGCCGTCGCTGCCACCCCCACAAAATCAAATCGTAGCTCCTTTTACAAATTTTCCTCATTTGCTGGAGTCCACTGCTTGTGGCAACCAAGCACCAGAGGGGTGTCGGCAGGTCAGCGGTAATTTTCGGCAAGTGAGTCAAGCCTTGAGAGAGCAACTGAGGCAACAGGGCTATACCGTGAGTTCTCGGGACGACTTAGAAGAAACAGGGCGACAAGTGTATACCGTGACAAAAGACGATCGCACCCGATATCTCAGTATCATTTCGTCGGATTTGGGTGGAACCTCCTACGTGCTAGCGGCCGAACCTGTCACCCAAACAGAGATTGATCAAATAGGGACCGTACAAGCAGACCTGGAGGCTAGCTTAAGCCAATTGAGCACAGACGCTCCTGCTGCTATAGTGCAATTTGCTTATCCAGAATTTTTCCTAGTGAGCGATCAACCTCGCCCAGAAATCCGTAATCTATACTCTGTGAATGACACAGCACCGATTGCTTTGGTCGATCGGCTAACGCAGACCTTGCAAACCAATGGATTTCAACTATCGCCTATTGGTGAGTATGGAGGCGGCCCTGTCTATGAAGTGAGTCGTCAGGCGTTTCTTGGATATATAAGTATTGCTCCAACTCTCGATGGCAACGGCTCAATTATCGTGCAATGGCACCAATTGCCAGATTAAGATGAAGATGAAAGCAAAGGGAACCATCTCCCCATCTCCCCGTTCCACTGCCTCAGCTTAGTCCATTCTGCAAGCGTGAACTGGCTTCAACAAGGCGTGGTCAATTTCACGAAATAGGCTATCTAAGCTGGAAAAATTATTGATGACTACATCTGCTTGAGCAATTTTTTTCTCGATCGGCATTTGACTGTCAATGCGGGCTTGAATTTGCTCTAGATTTAGCTGATCACGCTGCATTAACCGCTTTCGTTGTTGGTTGGCGTGCGATCGAACGACCCAAATTTCGGTGACTAAATCCGTCATACGTGCCTCGAACAGTAACGGCACTACTAGCACCACCGTTGTTTGGGCTTGGGCAGCCAATTTTTGTAAGTCTGCTTCTATTCGATCGCGCACATAGGGATGAATTCGTTGTTCTAGCCAAAAACGCTCAGCGGAACAGTTGAATACAATGTCACCCAACCGACGGCGATCGAGCGTTCCATCCGATTGAAGAATGCTGGAACCGTAGCGCTCAATGATGTCAGCCAGTACCTGCGAGCCGGGTTCTACGGCTGAGCGAGCATACACATCAGCATCTAGAATAGGCAGGCCGTGTGTTTCTGCCAAATAGCTAGAAACGGTGGTTTTACCCATACCTACGCCACCCGTCAATCCGATAATGCGTTGTGGTTTTTTCGTCGCTTGCTCCGGCTGAAAATGCTGTGTCAAGTTGCCCTCGTTGCCGCTCTATTTCTATAAGTTAAGCACCGTCACCCACCTACTCACCCACCTGATTTACCCACTTTACAATAGCTTGAACTAATCCTTCTAGAGTGTACTCTCCGGCTTCAACATCAACCCGATTCAGCCATTCTCGACATGCATCCGAGGTTTGGGGACCGATCGACGCAACACACATCGTCTCTGCAAGAGGCAGAAGGGGACGCCCTTGGCTAGCTTCCTGTTGCAGCAGGTGATAGAAACATTGCACCGTTTTAGAACTAGCAAAGGTAATGATATCGATCGTCTGTTGTTGCAATGCAGCGATTGTTTCGGCAGTCATTTGCTGGGCACATCCAGACTCGTAAGCCGCCACCTCCACCACATTAGCCCCTTGGTTGGTCAGTTCTCGCACTAAGACATCCCGACCGCCCGATTCTACCCGGGGAAACAAAATGTTGAGTGTTGGCAAGCGATCGCGCTCTGGAAAATGGTCTACTAGCGAATCTGCCACAAAATTAGGCGGAATGAAATCTGGTTGCAGTCCATGCTGTGTTAGGCTAGCGGCTGTTTTCTTACCCACCACTGCAATTTTGATCCCGGCAAGTGCTCGGGCGTCTTTTCCCTGCTCAACGAGGCGTTGAAAGAAATAATCGACGCCGTTTGTCGAGGTCAAAATCAGCCAATCAAACCGATCGAGCGACTCAATGGCGCGATCGAGAGACTGCCAACTTGAAGGTGGGGTAATTTCCAGGGTCGGCATTTCAATAACCCTGGCTCCTTGCTCTTGCAATAACGTGCTAAATTGGCTCGATTGCCCGGCGGCACGGGTGACTAAGATAGTTTTGCCAGTGAGTGGCTTCGAGGACATAGGCGTAGCAGGTAAGGTGAAAGCAGACAAAGGTGAGGACAGGGACAAATCCGCGACATGGGATTGGGAACGATTGGGTGGAGCGAGTACTGTTTGCGAGAACTCAAGCGGAGCGTGTGCTGTCTGGGAGCGTATGGGCTGAAGATAGGGACGCAGTCTTACCACTTCTCCAATCACAATTACACAGGGGGATAAGGCTTGACGGCTAGTTTGCTGCACGATCGTTTCTAACGTGCCTGTCCAAATCTGTTGGTGGGGTTGTCCAGCCCAGCGGATGACCGCGATTGGAGTTTGAGGCGATCGGCCATGGCGTTGTAGTTGGTCTACAATCACCGCTAATTGCTTCGCTCCCATGAGAATCACGAGGGTTTCCAAAACAGCCAAACTTTGCCAATTTAAGGCAGCAGCGTCATGGGCAGTGAGCACCGCAAAGCAGCGGCTGAGCACCGGATCAGTGAGAGGAATCCCGGCTAGCAATGGCGCCGCTAACGCGGACGAAATTCCTGGCACTACTTCAAAGTCACACTCGGCTGCAACTAACGCCTCAATTTCTGCAACACAACGTCCAAAGATGAACGGATCGCCACTCTTTAAGCGCACTACCTGCCGTCCCCGCTGGCAGTACAGCACTAGCAGCCGATTGATTTCAGCTTGAGGTGGGCTGGGTTTGCCGCCGCGTTTGCCTACATCAAGTTTGGAACACGATTCAGGAACCCATTGTAACAGCGCCTCATCGACCAGCGCATCGTATATCAATACATCCGCCTGAGTGAGCAACTGGTACCCCCGCATGGTCAAGTAGTCCACGCTACCAGGCCCTGACCCAACTAGATAAACTTTGCCATTGCCACGTGTCATTGCGAAGGCGGTCTGTCCTTACAGCCTCTCACTATAGCGTTTTGCAGTTGTTTGAACAAACCGCTCAACGTTAGTAGGAATAGAAACGACTGAAGAAAAGCATGGCTGAGTTTAAAAAGAATTCGTTCTCATCCTCATTCTTTGTCATGCTGCATAGAGTTCACCCCACTGCCGGTGGCGCCTCCCCTTGGGAGAGAGAGGTTGGGAGGGCATCATAGTTAACCTCATAGTTAACCTCATAGTTAACCTCACAGAGAATTCGTTCTCAGTCTCAATTCTTGAGCATCTGAACAGAAATCGATCGGTTTGACAACGCTACCCAGTAAAATTAGAGAGTCTTCTCTATACTGCCCCCATGCCACTTATCTCCTTGCTTCGGTCTTCTTTCTGCCGTATTTTTCCAGGAATAACGAAGGCAATTGCTGGTTGCCTCATCGTTTTGATTGGTGGCGCTGTTATGTTCCTTGCGGAGGGGGCGGCGATCGGTCCTGTTCAACTCGCTGCATTGGCAGCCACCGGGCAAGTGATGTTTCAAGGAACGAGTGAAACTAGTGCTGTTTCTGGCATTGCAAAATTGCAAGATACCGAAGCAGGATTGCAAATTACTCTCGATTTAGAAGCTCCGCCTGGTGAACATGGATTTCATATTCATGAGTTTGGGAGTTGTGCAGATGCAGGCAATGCCGCAGGGGGACACTATAATCCCGATCGAGTCAAGCACGGGTATCTGCTCAGCGATGGCTTCAGTAATGCTCATGCTGGAGATTTGGGGAATGTTAGGGTGAATAGCGATGGCAAAGCCACTTACACCGCTACGGTTTCAGGGTTGAGCCTCACTCAAGGAAAATATTCGGTGGCAGGACGTGCCATGATTGTGCATGAGAAACCAGATGATTTCGGTCAGCCAACCGGCAACGCAGGGGGAAGACCAGGTTGCGGCACGATTATACTGACCTCAGCTAATTGAGCATTTCAAGAATCGAGCTTTTGGTTTCTTCAAGCTATTTTGATTCTGTCATCGCTTTCATCTTCAATTAGTTTTTCAATCTCTCTCCAAATCATCTCCTTTTTCGGTATAAAATAATCTATCTATTTGTGAAATTTGGTGATTGGTGAGTCAACCAGGATTTGGTAGAGTGCTATGGTATAAATTACATCTCCATCTCAATAGTCAATGACGACTTCTCTGCCGGACTTTCAATTCTTTCAGGGAAATTCCTTGTCTGATCTGTTTACTCAAGATATTGCGGATAAGCGCGTTGCCCTGATCCTAAATTATCCAGCGACAGCCAGTTGGGCAGCCTATCCCAATACGCAACGTTATTTTCTCCAAGATGGTAGTAGTGAGGCGACCAAAACATCGTTTGACAAAGTTTGTCAGAAAGAACCCTGGAAAAATTTGGCGGTATTAGGAGACGCGCTACCAGGTGTGGTCATTCGTTCACCACAAGCGTTGTTGTTGCAATATTGGCGAGATTCTTTTGGCTTTTGCTATCCTCATCTGGAGATCATGGATTGTTCAACGTATTTAGATGACCTCAACCAGAGCGATCGCATCGATCAAGTGATTACGCTGTTCCCATTTGACCAATTGCGACCCGAAAAACACGCGATTGATCCAAATACGCATTATCGATTGCTGAGCAAGGCCACATTAAACGAATTGGGAGTGCCTTGTCCAAACTATCAGACCTACCATTTGGATCAGGTGACGCTCAACCAACTTCAGCTTCCTCAACACTTTCCCTACTTGATTAAAACCTCGCATGGTCTTTCCGGTGAAGGAACCTATATCATCCGCAATACTGGCGATCTTAACTACTGTCTAGAAGAACTGAAAAAATATTTGGACATTCATCTACTAAAAACAATTATTGTCTCAGAGTTCGTCAAGAATGAAATTAATAATTACTGTGTACAATTTTATGTAAATCAGAATGGCGATATTGCATTAATTGGTGTCACTCAACAACTGGTTGATGCAGCGGGTAATTATTTAGGTGGTTTAGTTGACTATAACAATGATCTAAGCAAGTTTCTGGGAATGATTACAGCGGTGGGGCGTTATGCCCATCAACAGGGATATTTTGGTGTCATTGGTTTTGATGTATTAGAAGATCAAGATGAACAACTCTATGCAATCGACGCCAACTTCCGCATCAACGGCTCAACCCCCCTGTGTTTACAGCGCCATCAATTGTTGAAACTCAACAAAGCGATCGCCAAATACTCTAGTAGTTACCGAATGGAGGGAACATTAGACGAAATTCTGACTACCCTCAAATTCCATCTCGATCGCAAAGATTTTCTCATTCTTTCAGCCCTGGAAAAAGTGAAATACGGTAAAATCTACACTGAAATCTACGGCATAGTAACTGGAGAAACTCGAGAGGACATGCAACAGATCGAGCGAAATTTATACACTCAAGGTTTGCATTTGACAAACTGGTGAGTCGCTGGCAACTGGAAACCGCCTGTGCCACTAATGTGGTACTTTGCATCATTTTGCATCACTTGAATGGACTCACAAGATCATTGACGTACCGAAAAAATTCTATAGTTGGCTCTCTTTTTTAGTTGGCTCTCGTCAGAAATGAAGTTTTGGCTTGAAACCCTTCCCGTAATAAGGCATTTACCGTAGACTGATGATCGCGCACACGAAACTGAGCACCAAACCGGACAATTTCTCGCCGATTGCCGCCGTTGATCACTGCTAAGACAGGGACTTTACCCGTGTCTTCTTCACCACGTTGTTCAAGTAATACCGTTCGAAGACGATGTTGTTTGGTGATGTCTCTGGCAATGTCTGGTGCAATCTCTACCATTACCATGCGCACATCATCAATCGGTTCCACATCATCAATGATAAATTGTGCCCGATCGTCGCGGCGATCGACTTTGCCCCAAATCATCAGGCGTTGATCAACTTGCAGATAGTGACCAATGCGCTCAAAGGATTTGGGGAACACCACTGCATCAGCTTGTCCAGTCAGGTCTTCAATTTGCAACACCGCCATTCGATCGCCTTTTTTAGTGACAACGGGCTTGATGCTACTGATCATAACGATCGCACTCAACGTTACGTTATCCGGTTTATTATCTAGATCCCCGATGTTAATGGGAGCTAATACTTTTGCTGCGTGTTGCACTGCCTTTAAAGGATGATCGGAAATATAGAAACCCAACAATTCCTTCTCAAGTTTGAGTTTTTCAGGTGGCGGTAAATCAGCAACAGGGGCAGCTTTAGGAGCACTCTCAAAGCCACTCGTTCCAGTATTGGTGGTGGTTGTGTCGCTACCAAACATCATGTCGAACAAATTGCCTTGTCCAATTTCCCGGTCTTTAGCTCGCGATTGGGCCCAGTCCAATACCAATTCCAGATCATGAATTAATTGATTGCGGTTAGGGGCAATGCCATCAAGCGCCCCACACTGGATTAAGGCTTCCAGAGCACGACGATTGACGGTACGAGGGTCAATGCGATCGCACAAATCCGCAAGCGACTTAAACGGGCCGCCTTCATCCCGTGCTTTGAGGATATTCTCCACGGCTCCCTCGCCCACATTGCGTACTGCTGATAGCCCAAACAAAATACTGCCCGACAACGGCGTAAAATCCACCCCCGAGCGATTGATATCCGGTGGCTCCACAGTGATGCCCATATTCAAGCAGGTGGCAATGTAGCGCTGCACCTTGTCTTGATCGCCTTTGTTGGCGGTGAGCAGGGCCGCCATATATTCCACCGGATAGTGGGCTTTTAAATAGGCAGTTTGATAGGTGACATAGCCGTAAGCGGTGGAGTGCGATTTGTTGAAACAATTAGAGGCAACCAGTCCGTTGGCTAATAAAAAATTATGGTCGATCGATTCAACCCCAATATCATAAACAGGTTGAATGCCAAGTGATTTGCGATCGACAATTTTTACCATTATTCTTTACCTCTAAAGCACTCAAATTTTAACTTGAATAATGAACTTAAAGTGATTGAAAAACAGACTGCATATTCAACACAAAACCAGGTAGAATGTCTTCTCCTGACAAGAATTTGGGATTATCGAGCGTTTCAGTGGGGCGTTGCGATCGATAAATCTCAACCTGTCGATTTTTGGGATCAATTAGCCAACCCATTAGTTTTATTACCGGATCAAGCGCCAGAACAAAGGAACTTTTCATATCTTTCTCCGACTCCTTCATGCGTTGCTACACCCATTGTTGCAGAGACTTACTTAATGAATTGGTGAAAGGCGAGCTTAACCCAGAGCAATGTTAACAACTGGATGCAAGTGGTTTAACAAAACTACCAGAGATGGGCGATCGAACCTCTATTTGCTTTAAGTCTAAACCGCGATTGAAAATTTCATCGATTGGCAGCATTTCTCCCTCTATTGTCATAAATCGATGATCTTTGGTTGCCTGAATGATGGAACCATCTTCTAATAAATATTCAAACAGTTCTTGCTTACCGCGATCGTGCCATTGAGCGATCGGTTGAGCATAGATAAATCCATTGGCATCCACACTGTAAACGGCACAGTTGATCTGCTGTTCCACAATTTTTCCGATCGGTAAGGCTCCGTATTCAACAGTGAGAATTTCAGTTTCGTAACTGAGGCAATACTCGGCAAACTTGACCATTTGCTCAAATAAATTTGCCGCCACTTTCGGAGGAACACCAGTCTTTTTTGCACCTTCGACAAAAATACTTTGGTGCTTTTCCATCTCCTCTTTCTTTTTCTTACCCATCGCCCGCCGCAGCAGATCGGCCTGTCCTAAGGAATAGCCACCCATATCTTGAGCAATCTTCATGATTTGCTCTTGATAGACCATGATTCCGTAGGTTTCACTCAGGATTGACTTTAACAAATCGTGGTCATATTCAATCTTTTCAAGCCCGTGTTTGCGGTTGATGAACTTGGGAATTAGTCCAGCATCTAGCGGGCCGGGTCGATACAAAGCTAGCACTGACGAGATATCTTCTAACCCAGAGGGTTTGAGATCGCGGACAATTTGCCGCATTCCTGAAGATTCTAACTGAAAGATGCCTTCCAGTTCTCCCTTGGCTAACAGTTGATACGCCTTTGAATCATCCATTGGCAAATGATCTAGATCGATCGTCACCTGATGGGTTTGGGCGATTAACTCCACCGTTTTTTGAATCATCGTCAGGTTCTTTAGCCCCAAGAAGTCCATTTTTAATAGACCCAGAGCTTCAATATCTTCCATGTAATATTGCGTAAATACGGCTCCATCCGCGTTACGTTGCAGGGGCACAATTTCATCCAGTCGCTCAGCCGAAATCACCACCCCTGCCGCGTGAATCCCCACACTTTTGTTGGTGCCCTCGATCCGCATAGCCATGTCAATCCAATGCCGCACCTTGGGATCGTTTTCATATTTCTCCTTAAACTCGGGAGCCGGAGTTTGCTCTGAGATCATTACCTTGAGCTTGGTGGGTTTGCCGCGCACCACCGGAATCATCTTCGCCATCCGATCGGACTCTGCATAGGGAATGTCCAGCACCCGCGCTACATCTTTCAGCACCGCTTTCGAGGTCATGCGGTTATAGGTAATGATTTGCGCCACGCGATCGGTTCCGTATTTTTCTGTAACGTATTGGATCACTTCATCGCGACGATCGATGCAAAAGTCAGTGTCAATATCCGGCATTGATTTCCGTTCGGGGTTGAGGAAGCGCTCGAACAGCAGACCGTGATGCACCGGATCAATATTGGTAATCCGCAATGCATAGGCCACCAGTGACCCAGCGGCTGAACCCCGTCCTGGACCTACAGGAATCCCTCGATCGCGGGCAAATTTAATGTAATCCCACACCACCAGAAAATAGGCATCAAAGCCCATCTGGTGCATCATTTGCAACTCATAATCTAACCGCTCTTTATAAACAGGCTCGACATCATCGTAAGATTGCAACTCGAAGCGCTCAACCAGTCCTTGTCGCGTCATTTCTTCCAAGTAGGTAGATACGGTAAAGCCGTCAGGCACTGGATAGTCGGGAATGCGCGGAGAGCCAAGAATTTCGTAGGGTTCGATTTTTTCAGCCACTTCTAGCGTGGTGGCGATCGCCTCTTCAATTACGTCATCCGTTAGGTGATCGCGGAAGAGATAGCGCATTTCCTCTGCCGATTTCAGAAACTCAGTGCCGCTATAGCGCAACCGTTGTTCTTCTACAATTAGCTTGCCCGTTTGAATACAGAGCAAGGCATCGTGGGCTTCTACGTCGTAGCAAGAGGTGAAGTGAGAATCATTGGTGGCAATGATTTTGATCTCTAGTTCGCGAGCAATATTGACCAGTTCCACATTGATAATCCGGTCTTCTACATAACCGTGATCTTGAATTTCTAAATAATAATCCTCACCGAACAAGTCTTTGTACCACTGCGCTCGCTGTCGGGCAATATCAGGGCGGCCTTGCAAAATCGCCTGCGGTACTTCTCCGGCTCGACAACCACTCGTAACGATTAACCCTTCGTGGTATTTTTCCAAATACTCTTTATTAATGCAGGGGCGCGAAAAAATACCCCGCCCTTGTATTCCTTGCAAATGCGAGATTGTGGTGAGTTTAACCAAGTTCTTGTAGCCTTGGGTGGTTTTGGCTAAGACAATTTGATGGTAGCGAGGGCGGCGTTCTTGCTTGGTGATATCGCCGTTGATGACATACATTTCGTTGCCGATGATCGGCTTCACGCCTTTGGCTTTGCATACCTTTAGTAGTTCGATCGCTCCATACATGACGCCATGATCTGTGAGGGCAATCGCAGGCATTCCTAACTCAATCACGCGATCAACTAGTTCTGGTAGCTGACTGGCTCCATCCAGCAAACTGTAGTCACTATGGGTATGTAAACCGACAAAGGACATAGACTCTCTCACACCACACGTAGGGTTGAGATTAGATTAACCGATTTTGCTCACTATATCTAGCGTTTTTTAATCTTTGACGCTAAATGTAACTGACGAAGATTTCAAGCTTTCAATAGAGGTCAGGACGCCGTCGAACAGACAACATTATGGCAGGATACAGTGAGATCACAAGGCGTGACGAAATGTGACTATGACCCAGCAATGCTTACCGGGATAAAGCAGACGAACAACCACTGGCCTGAGTATAACGCAGGTCTTAACGACAAGGGATGGGCCTTAGTTTTTCCAGCTTTGTGAGGCTTGCTCGGAAGATGCGATCGTGGCTTTGAGGACTGAAGGAATTTGCGACAGGATGCGATCGGCAACTTGGGTAGGCGACTCCTGGTCTTCTACGTGAATGTGGAGATCGGCTTGGGCATAGAGGGACTGTCGCTGGTGTAGCAAGTCTGTTAGTTTCTGCCGAGGATTGTCGCCAGCCAGCAAGGGACGAGTGCGATCGTGGCTCAACCGTTGAGAAAGCTGATCAACACCAACATCCAGCCAAACAATTAATCCATGCCGTAAATAGCTCCAGTTCATTTGTTGCAGAACAATGCCACCGCCCGTAGCAATGACTAGCTTTGTATAGGCAGATAGTTCAGCCAAAACTTGAGATTCTAGTTCGCGGAAGGTAGGCTCGCCCAAATTGGTAAAGATGTCAGCGATCGACTGCTCAGCCGCTTGCTCAATCACCGCATCTGTATCAAAGAAGTGATATCCCAACTGCGTAGCTAAAATTTTTCCAACCGTTGATTTTCCCGACCCCATCATGCCAATGAGGTAAAGGTTGAGTCCCTGAAGAAGATTACTTGACAAAACACCGTCCCTAATCACAGCTGCCGCTCAGTACCAGTGCACTTGCGCTTGGACTTATTGTACTGACTCCGACTGCCTTTTGCTTAATCTGGAGAATTGAACCGTGGACATGGCTGAAGGGCAACTCCGACTTGAATGCAGTAATGCCGAAACATGAAAAGGGAGCGATCGGGGTCAATTCAGCCAATTAGACAGCATCAACTTTGCCCGGTCATGCCCCCCAATCTCACGCTCGGCAGTTAGCGTACTCAATCGGCAGGCTTCATCAGTGCACCAATAAATATTCACCGCCTGAACCGATGAATATTTATTGACAGCACCAATCAACCTTCGATCGAGTCCCTAACATCCACAACCTGAGTGACCACAACCGTCGCCACTTTGATGACCATTAGCACAGGCTTCGCTGCAATAGTGCTTACCGTCTTTTTCGATCGCATCACTGAGATTGACGACACACAGACAGGGTTCGCAGGCACACTTCATTTGAGTCACCGTTGTCATGGTGTTACTCCTTGGTAAATTCAGTTCATCTCCATTACTATAACATATGAACATACATTCAGATATAGTAAATTGTATTGTTGCTACATAGAACAACCCTTCGGACCGTTTTTGTGTAGATGTTGAAAACCCTTGCCACGTCGCAAATTTCGACCCTCACCCTCAATCCCTCTCTCAACATGGCAGAGAAACTCCAATTCGGCTCCCCTTGGTCCTTTTGGAGAGCAGGGGTTAGGGGATGAGAGCGTTTTGCACAAAAGTGTCCGGACTATTGACAAAAATAGAAGGCAATCTGCAAATTGCCTTCTAATGCAGAACGAACGTTTGTTAACGCTGATGGTCTCTAGAACATTTTGTGAGCCAATAAGTTACGAGCCAATATATTGTGATTCACATTGTTCATCGGAGTCCACTACGGAGAGGTTTCATGGATGGGGGTGTGCATTCCAGCATTATCTGGCAATCGACGCCACTTGCCGTCTTCTCCCCGCTGATAATGCTCATTCAGTTCGATCGTCTGCCAAGCAACCTGTGCGGCAGTCTGTTCATCATTATTGCTTGCCATGATGCTGTTATAAGCCGCTAGGAAAAGGCGCTGCGCTTCTTCGGGTAAAACCTCTTTCACGTCTTGAGGTAATGTATCCATCGTTAAAGCATTACTGCTTTCCTGACGGGCCATGTTTGACTCATCTGCCTGCATGTTTGGTGGAGAGTTATCCGTTGCCTGCTGATCTTGAGAAGCTTTTTGGCGTTGCTCTACCTGATCTTCAAAACCAATCGTTTGGTCTTGCCGATCGTGATCAGTCTGATTAGTTTGTGCTTGACCAGAACCAGAAGAATTCGCTGTCATGGTATAAATTCCTTTCAAGGCTTTATATGATTTATGTGTTGAAGTTTATGTTAGTTCTAGTTCAATTACTTCACCTCTGTCTAATGAAAGAATGAAAAATTGTGTTCAATTACGATGTGATGCTCAATTCAAAATAGCGTATTACTATCTCAGTCAAAAGACATAGATGCTTCACTGATTGATTCACAATTTAAGACTACATCTATGACAACAGTGTTAACTAAAAAAGTTACTTGATTAGATCATGCGCTTTTTCTTTCTTCTCCCTTGGCTTGAAAGACATCACGTCTTTCCTGAAGAGGTTTGCGATAGAATCAATCGCGCCTCTTCTTGCACAATGGGAGATTAACATAGGAGATCAATGACCGTAGAATTGCGAACGGTTGTGTTTAGGGCTGCACGACATCATTACATACAGTGGTAATCTTTGTAGAAAAAGTAGATCGACGTTATGTCTCCTCGATCGCAACCTGAGCGTGAACCATCAACGGCTGAAGAATCCTTGGCTAGCCCGTTGGGGGCAACTGATCTAGCCGACGTTATGCAAGCCATCATGCGGATTGGGATATTAATGTTGCGCAGTGGCACGGTCAGTTTTCGGGTAGAGCAAGCCATGCACCGATCGGCGAAAGCATTGGGGGCCGATCGGTTGGATGCGTTTGTCACCCTGACGGGCATCATGGCTTCTGTTCACTGCAACAATCAGCACTATACGCAAATCGCTCGCGTTAAAAATGTAGGAGCAGATATGAATCGCCTCAGTGCAGTAGAACGGTTGTCGCAAACCATCCCGCCTCACACGACGGCAGACACCGTTTGCCAAATTCTTGATCAAATTGAAGCGGCACCCCTACTCTATCCCAACCCCTTGAGAATCGTCTTGGTTGCAGTTGCGTGTGGGTGCTTTGCGGTGCTGAATCAGGGTGACGCAATCGAGTGGCTGGCTGCCGCTGGGGGGGCGGGTGTGGGGCAAACCGTTCGCAGTTACCTTCAGCAAAGCCACCTCAATCTCATCGCTGTCACAATTCCCTGTGCCGCTATTGCTACGGTTGTCTGCCATCTCATCATGCAGGGGGTCGCGCTCATTGGCTGGACACCAGAGAACACCCAGGCGGGGTTTCTGGCAACCGTGCTGTTTTTGGTACCAGGAATGCCGCTGGTGACAGCGGCTTTAGACTTAGTGCGCTTTGATTTAAGCTCTGGCATGGCGCGGATTGCTCATGCTCTGATTGTCATGTTCAGTGTCGCGATCGGCATTTTGCTAGTTGTTCCCTTGATTGGACTATCGATTCTATAGCCGCTTAATTTGCAGCAAGCAGTTGGCTACAGAAGGACAAGTTCATGCCGTCAACCGGCATCACAACGCTAAGTAGCGCACTCAGTAGACAATCCTCCTAGTTTGGTTCGATCAATCCATCGAGTTGGCTCAGAAAGTGGAAATATAGGAAAAATCAGGGCCCGATCGCCGTGCCCTGACACCACACAAATCTGCACTCCCCTATTGCTCAGGGATAAGGAACTGACAACATCACCAACGATGACGTTTCATAGCGTTTCATAGCGTTTCCGATATGTGGCTTCTGTTCCCCCGACGGTCGCCGTCCCCTTAGGCAGGGAGAGGATAGGGGTCATCAAGAGATATCACCAGGTTTGAAACACTATCTTACCGACCGTTACTGAGCAATTCGGCAATCACCCGATGTTCATCTGGAGGCACACCGGGATCGGTCTTACGGGCATCCGTAATCAGCCAATCTAACGCTGCCGCTTGCACATCGATCGCCGCTCCGGTTTTGTCTACACAATAACGACCAAAAACCAGCTTATCAACCAAGCGCACGCCTGGGCCTAACCGCGAATATTCAAAAATGACACTGTTGTCCACGGTGGCGTTGCTGCAAATGTGGCAGCTTGGCCCAATCATCGATGGGCCAATAATTGTGGCACCATCCTCGATGCGAGTCATCGCGCCAATATAAACCGGCCCACGAATGTCTACTTTGTCCCAGTTCACCACAACATTTAGCCCCGTATAGATTCCTGGGGCTACTTCCTTACCCGGAATGGGTACATTTTTGACCTTGCCCAGCAATACATCGCGAATTGCTTGCCAGTAGTCGGGCACTTTCCCAATATCGACCCATTCAAAGTCCATTGAGACTCCGTAGAACGGTGCACCCATTTCTACGAGTTTAGGAAACAGTTGTCCACCGATGTCATATTCTACGCCTGAAGGAATATAATCGAACACCTCGGGTTCAAAGATATAAATTCCAGTATTGATGTCGGTGCTGAGGGCTTCGTCTATGGAGGGTTTTTCTTGGAACGCTTTGATACGTCCTTCTTCATCCGTCACGACTACACCATAGCTAGACACTTGATCACGCGGCACCGATTTCATCACCACCGTCGCGATCGCCCCTTTACTGCGATGCCACTCTACAGCCTTGGTTAAGTCTAGATCAATGAGCGCGTCTCCACAGAGCACGATAAACGTGTCATCAAAGAATGGATAAAAGTCCTGAATGCGGCGCATTCCACCAGCAGAGCCTAGCGCCTTGCCCACCAATTCGCCATCCACAATATTTCCTTCAAACGAGTAGGCAATTTTCACCCCAAACCGCTGTCCATCTCGAAAATAGTTCTCAATTTCGTTAGCCAAGTGGCTGACGTTAACCATAATTTCGTCAAATCCGTGCTGCCGCAACAGTTCCAGCAGAAATTCCATAACAGGCTTCTGCAAAATTGGAATCATGGGTTTAGGGATGGTGTAGGTGATGGGACGAACGCGAGTCCCCTTACCGGCTGCCAGAATCATGGCTTTCATAAACTTCTATCCCTCTGTACCTGAGATGAAAACACAATAGGCATGAATCACGAATGCGTGAGCAATTGTGAGAAAACACTCTCCAATTTTCCACGAACTGTGAAGATAACCAAGATAAAATCTTGATTTTGTGAAAAAATTTGCAGAATCTATACTTAAGTAAAATTACGGAAGATTTTAACGCAAACTTCCTGCTCTATCAGAAAGATTCCCAACGAGCGGATTCCACAAACTTCTACAATCAGCAGTTAAATCAGTTTTTTTGATTCATCCTTTCATAATGACTGATTTCAGCTTATGAGTGAAGGGTTACGTTGACAATCCCATGACCGATCGATAGTGCTGTTCTACATCCACAACGCTGGTGGTTGAGTATTGCTGAGGGGGTTGGCTGTACCTCAACAGTTCTTGTTTTAGCATAGTCACATCTACGGTTTGAATCTTGCCATCGGCAACAATTCGTTGACCATTCACCCAGACACTATCCACTGCTTGGGTTGGCCGCCCCAGAACCAACAGCCCAACGGGATCAGTTTGAGGAAGCAGCGAGAGACTCGTTAAGTCATATAGCACAAAATCGGCTTTTTGCCCGATCGCAATGCACCCCATCTGCTGCTCTAACCCTAACCCCTTTGCCCCGCCAATACTAGCCATCTGTACCGCTTCGTGAGGCGTAATCCAGTGGCGATAGTCTGAGTCGGTGATGTTGTGGAGGATTGTGCCGATTTTGATAGCTTCCAAAACATCTTGGGCATCGTTGCTAGCAGAACCATCACAGCCAAAACACACATTCACCCCCGCTTGACGAAATTTCAAAATAGGAGCAATGCCACTACCTAAGCGCAAATTGCTCAACGGGTTATGAACCACTGTTGCTCCTGTAGCGGCTAGAATATCAATCTCTGCATCATCAAGCCAAACGCAATGTGCCAGAGATGTGTGTGGCCCCAAAAACTCAAGACGCTTGAGATGTTCTACCGCGCTACAGCCATATTTCTCCTGAGCCAAGATCTGTTGTGCTCTCGTTTCCAGTAAGTGCGTATGACGGCAAAGCTGGTAGCGTTCGCTCAATTCAACGCCTTTTTGCACGAGTACATCACTGCAAAGCTGAAGCCCTGTCGGTGATATGACGAGATTGATGCCGCGATCGGGGCAATGGTGCATTAAGATGGCTTCCTCTAGCAGATCTAGCACAGCTTTGGTTTGGCGCTGGGGATCTGGCGCGGTGCCATTAGAAGGCAGGCTAGTGGGGAGAGACTGGTCATGCACTAAGGGCGCGACAAATGCTCGAATTCCCACCTGTTGATAGGCCCGCACAGCGGCGTCAATCGTTTCTCGTTCGCGACCAGGAAGTAACAACAAGTGATCCACGATCGTCGTTCCACCTGATAGCAGCGTTTCTACGGCTGTGCCCAGCGCACTTAGGTATATCTGTTCCGACTGCAATAACTTCGGGCTATATAGCTCAAACAACCATAGCTCTAGCGGTAATGGCGGAATGCGCCCGCGTTGCCAAAATTCTGGTGAATGCGTATGAGCATTGACAAACCCTGGCAAGAGCAGCTTATTTTGTCCATCGATGGTGTCTCCAGCGATCGGTAAATTGACACCAATCGCGGTGATTCGATCGGCTTCAACTTGAACATCTAGCGTCTTATATCCCTGATCGGTTAAGACTAGGGCATTTTGTATCGTAAATACCACACAACACCTTATGTCTGGTTATATCTGATGATTGATCAACTGATTCTTTTCACAATAAAGGATTTTTAAGGTGAATGAATGCTTTTTTATGGTAGTCATCTGAGTAGCCATTTGTGGTAAACATTCACCCTAGAGAAATCATCAATGTTTATCAATGGTAAGTGTTAACTCAATTGAGATTTATCATCACTTTTCCATCAATAGAACATATCAAGTTGGAGAGAAATCGTGTTTGAACGTATTACATTACCTGACATGCCTTTAGTTTCTCCCTATTGTCATGCTGTACGCGCCGGAGATTTTCTGTTTGTCACCGGGCAATTGGCTCAAGATCCACAAACTGGAGCGATCGTCCGGGGAAGTATTGAAGATCAAACTCGCCAGGTCATGGATAACCTGAAGCGCGTTTTAGATCATGCTGGAACTAGTTTCAATCGCGTCACGATGGCTCGGATTTTCCTCACCGACATTCGTTTTATTCAGACCGTTAATCAAATTTATGCCTCCTACTTCCATTCCGATGAACTGCCTAGCCGCACAACGATTGGCATTACGGGCTTGGCAGGTTTGGGAGACATTGAGATCGATCTGATTGTGTATTGTGGGGATTAGGGATTAGGGATTGGGAGTTGGGATTATGAAGTTGGGAAATACTCATCCACCTGGTTGACTGATTGGTTGACTAATATATTTTCGCCCCTCATTCCCCAACCCCTACTTCCATAGGGGGCAATGGGAAGTCGAAACGATGGGGTGAATTTCAACGTCCCTCGCTGGCTTTGACAGAGAAATTTAGGGTGAGGACGGAAACCTTGGGTCAGGCAATTAGTTCATTCACTCAACCTCTCTTCAAAACGTGGTATTTAATACTGAATTGAAAGTGACTTTTGCATTAGGACAGCAGTACATCAAAACAGTAGGCTAGTGTATGAATCAATCGCTGCGATCGCTGGGAATTCCACCTAACGCTTGGTTGGTAGATGCTGAAACAGCAGATCTAACTCGACCACCGTTGATTCCGCGCCCCATTATTCTTCCAACCGACACGAAACAATTGCGTTTAGACCTGGCTAAAGCAGCTATGGTGGTGATTGACATGCAGAATGATTTTTGTCATCCCGACGGTTGGTTAGCTCATATCGGCGTAGATATAATGCCCGCCCGCGATCCCATCAAACCATTGAAACAGCTATTACCAGAACTGCGCAGCGTGGATGTGCCGATCGTCTGGGTCAATTGGGGAAACCGACCGGATTTGCTCAACATCAGCCCAGCTTTGCGCCATGTTTACAATCCCACCGGTGCAGGGATTGGACTAGGCGATCCCTTACCCAAGAACCATGCGCCTGTTTTAACGAAAGGGAGTTGGGCCGCCGCCGTAGTGGATGAGTTGACGATCGAACCGACCGATATTCAAGTCGATAAATATCGCATGAGCGGATTTTGGGACACCCCGCTCGACAGTATTCTACGCAATTTAGGCAAAACCACCTTGTTCTTCGCAGGAGTCAACGCCGATCAATGTGTCATGACCACTCTGCAAGACGCCAATTTTCTCGGCTACGATTGTATTTTGATTCGCGACTGCACTGCAACAACCTCTCCAGACTACTGTTTGCAAGCAACCTTTTATAACGTCAATCAGTGCTTTGGATTTATCACCGAGTCTCAAGCCCTATTGACCGCTATTCAATAGCTCAAATCAGCACCGAGTAAATTTGTTCGGCTTTTCTCTTTTCTTGTCCTAACCCCCAACTCTCAACTCCCAATCCCTAGCTCCCAATCGGAGGAACCGCTCTATGAATGCAATGGCAACAACCTGTGTCATTCCTGTAGTGAAAACGCCCAAAGATTATCAGGCGTTTCGGATCAGCCCACAAGATACTAACCGCTTGGCGATCGTTTTTGATCCAGTCATTGCCAACATGTCCTTGACCTACTGTGTCGAAATTTTTGATGTAGGCGGTAAAACACCCCCCAACCGTCATCAATTGGCTGTGGAAATGTTCTTTGTGCTGAAGGGCGAAGGGATAGCAACCTGTGACGGTAAAACGGTTCCGATCCGGGCAGGAGACAGTATTTTAGTGCCTCCGACTGGAACCCATGTCATTGAGAACACCGGCTCAGGACGGCTCTATGCCCTCTGCATCATGGTTCCCAATGAAGATTTTGCTGAATTAATTCGCAGTGGCACTCCAGTAGAATTGGACGAGGAGGATCTATCGGTGTTACGGCGATCGGACAGCTTGTTAATCTAGTGCTAAGGTACTGTTTACTGCCATCATTTGCACCACACTTAGCCATCTGTAATCAGTCATCTGGTTGCTCTGGAAATGTGCGTGCTGAGCAAGCAGGGAAGAAGATTGAGTGCTACCATGGGATAGAGTTTTGTCTAATCTAGATTAACTCAGGTTAGAATTAAGAACGATCGCTAAGGGCATGTAGCTCAGGGGATAGAGCACCAGATTCCGGTTCTGGGTGTCGCAGGTTCGATTCCTGCCATGCTCGTTTAGATGAAAATGCCTGAACTAAAGTACCAGTTTCTATCCTCGGTCTTCTATACGATTCGGGGGAATCGAGTGGCAAGTTGCTGGTTTGCCATAGGAGAGGGACTCAGAGCCAAGGAGAGCAGAAGCGCCACCAATGCGTGAGCTTCTTTAAAACCCGTTGTCGCTTTTTCGGTGGCAGAAACCGGGTGAAGTTGTCACAATGACGACATCAAGCGCCCCGAATCAACCGATTACCTCGACTGACTAGACCTATGAAATCGATCGCTGCTCAGATGGCTGCTCAGATGAATCTGCCGTTGCTACCGTCTCGTACTGAAATGGAACAAGCGGTAGCCAACAAAGATGCCACTTATGATGGCATGTTTTTTGTGGCCGTTCGTACCACCGGAATTTTCTGTCGTCCGTCCTGTCCGGCTCGCTCCAAACCGGAAAATAACGAATTCTTTTTTACCATTCGTGAAGCTGTTTTTGCTGGATATCGCCCTTGCAAACGCTGTTGTCCCACCGAAGTATATGGTGCACAGCCCGATTGGGTGGTGGCGCTGATGCAGAAAATGGAAGCAAATCCCGATACTAAACTCACTGGCGACGATCTGCGGGCATTGGGAATTAGCCCGGAACGGGCCCGGCGGTGGTTTCGCGAGCAGTATGGCATGACTTTTGCGGAATGGTGTCGCGGCCGTCGGTTGGCTGATGCCTTTATTCAAATTCGTGCAGGAACAGCGATCGATGATGCTGTGATGAACACAGGCTATGAATCGCATAGCGGTTTTCGAGACGCCTTTAACAAAACCTTTGGTGTGCCGCCTGGACAATGCAATGCGACAGATTACATCGCTATCCAGATGCTAGAAACGCCGTTGGGGCCGGTGCTGGTGGGGGCAGTGCGCGATGGCCTTTGCTTAGTGGAATATACCGATCGCCGCCTGTTGGAACACAACTACACCACCATGCAGAAGCAGTTTGGCTACCCAATTTTGCCAGTCACGAATGACGCGATCGAACAGTTGCGCGACGAGTTGACCCGCTATTTTGCTGGTACCCTTTCGGACTTCACAGTCCCCCTCGTACCCCATGGAACTCCATTCCAGACAAAAGTATGGGCAGAACTATGCCGCATTCCTCAGGGCGAAACCATTTCCTATGATGAACTGGCGCACCGCATTGGTCAACCTACAGCCGTTCGGGCTGTGGCCAGAGCGAATGGCATGAATCGCATCAGTATTTTGATTCCCTGTCATCGCGTGATTGGCAAAGATGGACGGTTAACTGGTTATGGCGGTGGCTTGTGGCGCAAGCGGCTCTTGCTGGAACTGGAGCGATCGGGGAGGTTTCCAGGGATTGGGGAGTAGGGAGTGGAGAATTGGGAAGATCGATTGATATTTAGTACAGATATTTCGTTCAATCCTTCGGACAGTGTTTATGAGAACACTGTCCCCCCTGGCATGCTGTCAGTTTTAGCCCTCACCCTCAATCCATCTCCCGTGTTGAGAGAGGAAAGTTGATCTGGCTCCCCATTGCCCAGCTTGGGAGCAGAGGCTGGAGGAGAAGGGCGGTTTGGCATAAAAGGTCTGGACGCTTGTTAGTAAAGAACGTCACGCTATCCCAAGGTTACATCTAGAAACATCATCAATATAAAGCCGCTCATTACGCCGATCGTGCCTGCTTTTTCATAGCCCAAGCGGTTGGATTCTGGGATAATTTCATCACTAATTACAAACAACATTGCCCCGGCTGCAAACCCCATTGCAATTGGTAATACAGGTTGGGCAAGTGACACGGCTGCGGCCCCAATGATGCCTCCGATC
This sequence comes from Thermocoleostomius sinensis A174, assembly GCF_026802175.1. Taxonomy (NCBI): domain Bacteria; kingdom Bacillati; phylum Cyanobacteriota; class Cyanophyceae; order Oculatellales; family Oculatellaceae; genus Thermocoleostomius; species Thermocoleostomius sinensis. The sequence continues at coordinate 3,840,689 of NZ_CP113797.1, forward strand.
GGTTCGACTAAGCCGGTCAGAAAGCTAATGCCGATCGCCTGTTGCTTAGAATATCCTTCCGATACCAGTGACAACGCCACAACAAGTCCTTCGGGAATATTTTGTAACCCAATTCCCACGGTGAGCGCAATACCATTTGCAATATCATCGCCACCAAACCCCACGCCAACGGCTAAACCCTCAGGAAAATTGTGCAAAGCAATGGCAATCACAAACAACCAAACGCGCTTGAGGTTGACGATATCCGAACCTTCTCGTCCCTTAAAGAAATGCTCGTGTGGAAAGTATTGATTACTAAACCATAAAAAAGCGCCACCCATGATGATACCGATTGTCACCATTAATGCGGCAGCAATTTCACTACCCCATACTGTATCACCCGCCTCAATCCCTGGCACAATGAGCGAAAAGGCGGTTGCTGCTAACATCACTCCTGCACCAAAGCCCATCAACACACCCTGCACCTGTTGAGTGATGCGGCGAATAAATAAAATGGGCAATGCACCAAGCCCTGTTCCAAGACCGGCGATTGCGCTACCAATTAGACCAAGATAAACCGTGGGAAGAGACATAATTAGCAGACTAGCAGATAGAGTAACCTGCTTGCATTCGGTCGGTATCAAAGTGACATTCACCCGTCCCGTTTCAAAGTTCAGTTCGCCTGCTGTTGCGGATGAAAGTAATCGTAAATTTGCTGCGCCATTTTAGGTCCAATGCCCGGAACTTCGGCAATTTGTTTAGGGCTGGCTTCTCGGAGATAATCGATCGATCGAAAATGGGCCAGCAGTTGTTTTTGCCGATGATGTCCCAGTCCGGGGATTTCGTCTAGGCGAGACCGCCGCATTCGATCGCTGCGCTGCTGCCGGTGAAAGCTGACAGCAAAGCGGTGAGCTTCGTCGCGTAACCGTCGCAATAGCTGTACTCCAGGTTGTTCAGCTTCAGTGGTTAAGGGCAATGATTCACCAGGCAAGAAAATCTCTTCCCGCTGCTTGGCTAAGCTCACAACCTTCACATCTTCCAGCAGGTTCATCTCCCGCAGCACCTCCACCACCGCTGAAAGCTGCCCCTTGCCGCCGTCAATCATCACCAGATCGGGAAAATCAGACGCGGCGTTGGGGGTGAGGTGTTGAGGACTGGCAGAGGTGTCCAATGCCTGATCTTTGCTCCCTGATCCTGACTTGGCATACTTGCGAAAGCGACGGCGAATTACTTCGGCCATGCTGGCAAAGTCATCCGAATGGCCCGATCGCACGGTAGGATTTTTGATCTTGTAGTGGCGATAGTGCTGCTTGGCAGGAACCCCATCAACAAACACAACTTGCGACGCGACGGCGTCAGAACCTTGAATGTGCGAAATATCGTAGCCCTCAATCCGGTGCGGCAGATCGGGCAAATCAAGAATGGTGGCCAGATCGAGCATGGCCTGGTTATTGCGATCGGCAAAGCGCTGAGTGCGGGCTAGCTCATACCCTGCGTTACGTTCCACCATTTCAATCAAATCGGCTTTGGTTTGTCGTTGCGGCACATCAATCGAAACTTTTCGCCCCTTGCGCTGCGACAGAAACTCTGCCAGCATTTCGTGTTCGGGCAATTCGTGCTGAGTCAAAATTTCGGCAGGAATTTCCACCGAATCTACCGTAGAGTAATGCTCTTCCAACGCCCGCTGCAAAATTGCTCCTGGTGTACCCGATTGAGCATCTGCCATGAAGCCTAATCGACCAACTAACCGCCCCGCCCGAATTTGGAAAAGCTGAATACAGGCAAACTGTTCATCAGCCATCAGAGCAATCGCATCTCGTGATACGGTGTCATCGGGCAACGCCACTTTTTGATCGGCCGTAAGGGATTGCAACCCGCGAATTTGATCGCGCAGTCGCGCCGCTTGTTCAAAATTCAACGCTTCAGCAGCTTGTTCCATTTGTGCCGTCAGAATATCTTCTAATTCTTTGGAGCGTCCCTGGAAAATCATCGCAATTTTGCCAATCATTTTGCGATATTCGTCGGCTGACACCATTTTCTGACAAACGCCCAAGCAGCGCCCAATATCAAAATTCAGGCAGGGGCGATCTTTAAACAGGGGTTGGGGACGCTGACGCAACGGAAAAATCCGTTTCACTAGTCGCAGGGTGCTCTTGAGCGCAAACACATCAACATAGGGCCCATAGTAGCGATCGTCCTTCTTACCCAAGTGCCGCTTGCGCGTAATAAAAATGCGGGGATATTCCTCAGACCAGGTGATGCAGAGGTAGGGATATTTTTTGTCATCTTTCAGCAGCACATTGAAATGGGGCTGGTGCTGCTTAATTAAATTCGCTTCCAGTGCTAGGGCTTCGGCTTCGGTATCGGTGACAATAAACTCGATTTCTGCCACCTGCATCACCATCAAGGCAATACGAGGATTGTGTTCGTGCTTGTCGCGAAAATAGGATCGCACCCGCGATCGCAGTTTCTTCGATTTACCGATATACAGAATGTTATCGACCGCATCCCGCATGAAGTAAACCCCCGGTTCCGGCGGAATTTCCTTCAGCCGAGCTTCGAGGCGATCGGGAGTTTTGATCAGGGGAGTGATTTTGGATGGGTTAGGGGTTGGAAGATGGGGGTTGGAAGTTGAGGATATAGTCACAAGCGCGGGCTACTCAAAGATGGGGCAAGATCTAGATGTAGCAAGAGGTGCAATATTCTCAGCATACTCTATTCGATTGCCAAAGGAGGGACAGACAACCGTTGAAGCGGGTAGAAAATCACGTACTTGAATTACGTACTTACGTACTTGAATTACGTACTTTAAGACAGTTGTTGTTTAAGTTCCATAGATTGAGTCCCATAGATTTTAAGTTCCATAGATTGAGTCCCATAGATTAAGTCCCATAAAACTTTAAGCTCTGGGCGATCGCCCAGAGCTTGTTTTTTATAAGTACTGGCTTTATAAAGCTGCCAGCGGTTTTAAATGCAACCTATGTTTGAATATGGTTTAATCATCTCCCGATTTTAGGTTTAGGGATAGCGGCACTCCACCCAGTTTTCTACCCATTTCGACTGGGTAACGTCTTAATGATCTCTCAAGATTTTTGTAAACAAGTTTAAATGATTGTCGATATACCCAAGCCTATCCACAAAAGTCATGACAGATAGTAATGAGTCTGTGATCATCAGTCACAATAAGAAACAGCAGCTTTTTCCCTCTCGTCCTGCCAGCACGAATGAACCTGACGTTCAACCTCAGAGACGTTGCCCGCTCTGAGTCAATGCGATCGAATACTTCTGCCTCTCGACTCACTCAGTTTTTCAGTTATCTGCATCCCAGTCCGGCGACGCTCGTGCTCCTGTTATCGGTTTTAATTGGCACAGGAGCCGGATCGGGGGTTGTGTTGTTTCGCGCCCTCATTCATGTGGTGCATCACCTCATGTTTGGTGAGGTATCTGGATTTCTTTCCACGTGGGGACACTGGACGTTGGCGCTGATTCCGTTACTAGGTGGGTTGCTCGTAGGGCTAATGCGCTGGCGAATGCGAGATTTTGGGCCAGGATTAACGACGCTGTTGGAAGTGGCGCAGGGCGATCGCGAGCTTGTGTTACTGAACCCCATTACTAAAATGACGGCCGCCTCCATCTCCCTCGGTAGCGGTGCATCGCTAGGGCCTGAGGGGCCAAGCGTTGAGATTGGTGCTTACTTTAGTTTGTTGCTGGGGCAAGCCCTCAAGGTTTCCCAAGAGCGCCAGCGGTTATTATTGAGTGCTGGGGCAGCGGCTGGACTGGCGGCTGGGTTTAATGCGCCGATCGCTGGCGTGTTCTTTGCCCTAGAAGTAGTGATGGGATCAACCTTTGCGGCTTCGGCCGCCAGTGTGGTGCTATTAGCCGCGGTTGTGGCTGCGTGGATTGCCCAAATTGGACTAGGGGCACAGCCTGCTTTCGACCTACCAGTTTATGAAGTGCGCAGTCTATTGGAACTGCCACTTTATGTGGGGTTAGGACTACTCGCCAGTTTGGTGTCGTTGATTTATGTTCGGCTGCTGCGCTTTTCTCAGCAATGCTTCAAGGGGGACGTGGCAGGCACAGATTGGTTGGCTCGGCTGCCCCGATCGCTGCATCCAATTTTGGGCGGCATCGGTCTGGGGTTAGTGGCCCTATGGCTACCGCAAATTTTGGGGGTGGGATATGAAACGGTGGAATCTATGCTGCAAGATGTACAGTTTCCACTGCATTTGGTGCTGGCGCTGCTGGTCATCAAGCTGCTGATGACAGCAATCAGTTTTGGTAGCGGCTTTGTCGGTGGGGTGTTTGCTCCAGCGCTGTTTCTAGGAGCATCGCTCGGCTCGGCCTATGGCAAGGTGTTGGCAATCGTTCTTCCTAACGCCAGTGCATATCTGGCTTCCTCTCCTGCCTATGCCATGGTGGGAATGGCAGCTGTGCTAGCAGGCAGCGTGCGTGCTCCCCTCACGGCAATTTTGCTACTGTTTGAACTGACTCGTGACTATCGGATTGTCCTACCGCTGATGATGGCAGTGGGGCTAAGCATCTGGATGGTTGAGTACCTGCATCCGCAAGTTGTGATCGACAATACCCCTGAGCCGAAACCAGCGATCGACCCAACAGAACCCGTTTCATTCCCTCTTATCAAGGTGAGGGAAGCGGTGCAACCGATTTCATTACAATTATCTGCTCAGGAATCCCTGACGAATGCTGGACATGCTCTACTCACCCATCGTTGTCATAGTGCCCTTGTGATTGATGAAAATCAGCACTTGATCGGTATTTTAACTCTGTGCGATCTGCATCGACTCATGTCCCGCACAAAGTCCGACGAGGAGTTAAATGAACTGATGCAGCAGCCGATTCGTGAGTTATGTAGCACTGAACTGATTTTTGCCCATGAGGATGAACTACTATCCGAGGTGAGCGATCGTCTCTCTGTCAGAGGACTGCACCAACTGCCCGTGATGACTCGTGATGACCCACCGCAGGTGATTGGTTTACTTTCTCAAGAAGATATCGAGTTGGCTAACAGCCTCGCCAAAACGCGCGAAGCCCTACACCGACATTTGGGAAAGGATGAAGAATGAGAAGAAAGACCAAAGGATAAACCACCTAACCCCCAATCCCCTTTACCTCGCCCCAATCGACTTCTGAAACCCAGGGCGTGCCACCAGTTGTTTCACATAGCGATCGACAGCAGCATAGTCTTCAAAGCCCAGTTTGAGCATAATTGGCATATAGGCTAGGAAGGAACCGACTGCGATATCAGCGGCGCTCAATTGATCGCCAATTAAAAACGATCGTGAATCGAGATATTGATCGAGAAACGTCAGATAGCGGGACATTTCTCGTTCACGGTTGGCTTCTATAAACACACCGGGGCCAAAAGTAGCATTCGCAAACAAGATCCATTGGGCAATTTCGGCCCGTTGTTCGATCGTCGTGACAGCGGCATCATACTTATCTGCCAAGTACAGCAAAATGGCGCCCGATTCCCACAATTTAAAATCGCCATCGACGATCGCCGGAACTTTTCCGATCGGGTTAATTGCCAAAAACTCTGGTTGCCGATGTTCACCTGCTTGCAAATTCAGCGAGATGTACTCATAGGGAACGGATAATTCTTCCAAGTACCACTGAACAATCGAGGCGCGGCTACGAGCGCCACCATAAAGTTTCAACATAGGTAGGGAAAAGATGTAGGGATCAAGGATGAAAGAGGAAGGCTAAGGTTTAGAGTACTTGGTGGGTATAGGCGTGTTGTTTAACGTTATCTTCAGCTTTGACAATTCGATCGGAGTTGAGAACGCGCTTGCGATCGGTGGAGAAATTGAAGTCGGATTTGCTGGTTCCTGCGGGAATTAAGGACTGGGCAGCTTGGCTTTTTTTGTAGGTGCGAGCCGCCGCCGTACTGCGCTCGGCAAAATCGTCACAAAGTTGTGTGTCTGTGGGAAATTCAGCCGGAAGCGTCACCGTTTCGCCGTCGAATATAGCACCTAGGGTTGTGCCACACGCCAGTTGATAGGATGTGGGAATACCCTTGACAAGGGCTTCGATCGCAGCAGCAGGAATCGGTTCGGCAATTTGCACCGAATGCACTTCGCCGTCTTGTTTAATGAAGCAGGTGGCCAGTCCAATGACCAGGTAATCCTCAGCGGCAAGATCGGGAACGTTTGGATAAACAGTGGCAGTTGACATAAGCGAGTTAATAACCAGAATCCCAACTGTCTGATTTTAAACCGTTGCTGGAATGGCTGGCGCATCGTTTAGCGTTTCACAGGGTGGCGATATTGCGCGGCGAGGTTGATAGAGCACCACTATTCAGAACGGCTGCTGAAGATAGCCACCCCAAGTAAGAACATTAGACCGACGGCGATCGCAATTTCCTCACTCATGGGCAGTAGGGTATAGCGTGTCCAGTTGGATAAGCCGATCAAGATGGTTGCCAGGCTCCCTAATAGCCAACCCGACAAACGGAGCAATAAATAGCAACTCGCTGCAATGCCAAGCGCTTGCACAAAGATATTTCTGGTCATGTCAGTATACTTTTCTTGACTGAATTCACCGCTGCACAGACTGAGCAGGGATAGTTTTATAGTTCCCAGCCGCCAAACCAATGCTCAAGCCAATACTGATATTGTTTGCTTTGGACAGGTATTGTTTGCTTTGGACAGGAATTGCCACTAATCTCTGGAAACCTTGACAATAGAGAAAGAGACTGTCTGCGGAACTAGAGTAAGATTTGAAAATTGGTGGTCACTCGTACAAAGACTAGGGATTGCAAGCGGTTTCGTGCAAGGTTGCAGCACCCCTCTTCTGATTTCGCTGAGCCTTGCCTTCATTGAATGAGGGAGTTTATTACTGTGGTTACATACGTGTCTCAAAGCCAAGCTTCTCAAAATCCTTATGAAGCTCATACCCAAACCATTGCCCGTCAGCTTTTAGAGGCATCACGGGAAAATCGATCGTTTTTTGCTCAAATGCGCGATCAAATGCGCTGGGACGATAAGCTATTGGGCTGGGCCATGGCCAATCCGGGACTGCGGGTACAGTTGTTTCGCTTCATTGACTGTTTGCCCTCACTGCAAAGCAAAGCTGAGATCGCTCGTCACTTGCAGGAATATTTAGGCGATGAGTCAGTGGAACTGCCAGCTGCCCTTAAGGGACTGTTAGGATTTGCCAATCCTGATTCGTTGCCTGGACAGGCCGCTGCCACCACGGTCTCCACCGCTGTTGAGACCTTGGCGCGGAAGTACATTGCTGGAGAAAACATTAAGCAAGTGATCAAGGCGATCGAGCAACTGCGCAAAGAAAAAATGACGTTTACGGTCGATCTGCTGGGTGAAGCGGTGGTGACGGAAGTAGAGGCGCAATCTTACCTCGATCGCTATCTAGACTTAATGGCACAACTCACGGAAGCCTCCAAGCGCTGGCCAGTCGTGCCGCAGATTGACCAAGCCGATGGCGAACCGTTGCCACGGGTGCAAGTAACGATGAAGTTAACGGCTTTCTATTCGCAGTTCGATCCGCTGGATGCTAAAGGCAGTCAGGCACGTGTCACCGATCGCATTCGTACCCTGCTGCGTCGCGCCAAGGAATTAGGAGCCGCTGTTCACTTTGACATGGAGCAGTATGTCTACAAAGATCTGACGATCTCTATCTTGCAAGAGCTATTGATGGAAGAGGAGTTCCGCGATCGCACCGATTTGGGCGTCACCCTACAAGCCTACCTGCGCGATACAGAGAAAGATTTGCAAAGCTGGATTGACTGGGCGAAACGGCGCGGCAAGCCAATCACGGTGCGGCTAGTGAAGGGGGCCTATTGGGATCAAGAAACTATCAAAGCGACGCAGCACGAATGGGATGTGCCCGTGTTCTCACACAAATCGTCTACGGACTATGCCTTCGAGAAACTGACCCGAATGCTGCTAGAGCATCACGAATACTTGTATGCCGCGATCGGGAGCCACAATGTTCGATCGCAAGCCCTAGCCATCGCCATTGCCAAAGAATTGAAGATTCCTGCGCGCCGGATTGAGTTACAGGTGCTTTATGGCATGGCAGACAAACTGGCAAAAGCCCTGGTCAATCAAGGGTTTCGGGTGCGCGTCTATTGTCCCTACGGCGAGCTAATTCCCGGTATGTCCTATTTAATCCGGCGTTTACTAGAGAATACGGCGAACACTTCATTTCTGCGGCAAAATCTAGAAGAACGACCGATCGAGGAATTACTTGCCCCTCCAGTAATGGAAACGGTAGGGACAGGTCGCAGCGAACTATCCGTACAAAACGGACGATTTCACAATGCTCCCGACACAGACTATTCCATCGTCGAGAAGCGCGATCGCGCTTTTGCGGCCATTCAAACTGTGCGGCAGCAGTTGGGTCAGATGTATCTGCCGTTGATCAATGGTGAGTATGTCAACCCGTCAGAGGTTGTAGAGTCGGTGAATCCGTCTAATCCATCCGAGGTTGTGGGTAAAATTGGGCTGATTAGCGTCGAGCAAGCCGAACAAGCTATCCAAGCCGCCAAAGTTGCCTTTCCGGCTTGGAAGAAAACGCCTGTGAAAGAACGAGCGAATATTCTGCGCAAAGCCGCCGAGTTGATAGAGGAACGCCGAGATGAACTCAACGCTTGGATGGTATTGGAAACAGGTAAACCCTTGGGGCAAGCCGATCCGGAAGTATCAGAGGCGATCGACTTCTGCCGCTTCTATGCTGATGAAATGGAACGGCTCGATCGAGGAGTGAACTATGATGTAGCGGGCGAAAATAACCGCTATCATTATCAACCCAGGGGCATTTCAGTGGTGATTTCACCCTGGAACTTTCCTCTTGCTATTCCTACAGGTATGACTGTAGCCTCACTTGTAGCAGGTAACTGTACGTTATTAAAACCTGCTGAAACGTCTTCTGTGATTGCGGCCAAGATCAGCGAAATTTTAGTGGAAGCAGGCATTCCCAAAGGGGTGTTTCAGTACGTTCCTGGAAAAGGTTCTGTTGCAGGTGCGCATATGGTCAAGCATCCGGATGTGCACCTGATCACGTTTACTGGATCGCAGGAAGTGGGTTGCCGCATTTACCGGGAAGCCGCTGATGTTCAACCTGGACAAAAACACCTGAAGCGCGTTGTGGCAGAAATGGGTGGCAAGAATGCCATTATCGTAGACGAAAGTGCCGATCTAGATCAGGCGGTGCAAGGCGTTGTCTATTCAGCGTTTGGCTATAGTGGACAGAAATGCTCGGCTTGTTCGCGGGTGATTGTCATGGAGCCGATCTACGATACCTTTGTGAATCGCTTGATCGAAGCCACCCGATCGCTCAATATTGGAGCCGCTGAAAACCCCAGTACGCAGGTAGGCCCCGTCATTGATGCTGCTGCCCAGAACCGGATCAAAGCCTATATTGAAAAAGGCAAAGAAGAAGCGACCGTCGCACTAGAAATGCCAGCCCCAGATACGGGGTATTTTGTGGGACCTGTGATCTTTACCGATGTGGCTCCCACGGCCAAAATCGCCCAAGAGGAAATTTTTGGCCCAGTGCTGGCGGTGATGAAGGTCAACACATTTGATCAAGCGTTGGAGATTGCCAACGGCACAAACTACGCCCTGACTGGGGGACTGTACTCTCGCACCCCATCGCACATTCAGCGTGCCCAAAACGAGTTCGAGGTGGGCAACCTGTACATCAACCGTCATACCACCGGGGCGATCGTGGCTCGGCAGCCATTTGGCGGCTTCAAAATGTCGGGGGTTGGCTCTAAGGCAGGCGGACCAGATTACCTACTGCAATTTCTAGAACCACGTCACATCAGCGAGAATATCCAGCGACAAGGCTTCGCACCGATTGAAGGAGCCGAGCAATAGGTGAGTGGAAGAGTGGGAGGGTAAATGAGTGGGCGGTTCATTTGCTCCTCTGCTCCCCGCTCTCCAGTGCAAGAGTAGCTTTGAGAGGAGGAGCATGATTCAGACGCACCGCATTCGATACCTGGGTACAAGCAACCTGGAAGGAGTATCTTCGAACGATCGCGCGTGTCTTCTGAAATGAAGAAAGCCAAGGGATATTACTGGAGCGATCGAACCAAGGAGAAGTGGTGGCTTGGATGCTCGCTAGTTTCAGGGGATCGGGGATGGGGAATCGGGAATCGGCAACTGGAGAATCAATGTAGAATCTAGATTTCATCACCCATTACCTAACCTACTCCCCACTCCCCCTCTGCTACGCCACAATCTGGAAATCCGATCGTGTCAGAGCCGGAGGCGCGGTGGCCGCATTGTTATCACTATCGACAATGGCAAACTGTCCACCTGTGCCAAATCCCGCTGCGCTACCGTTTTGATTAAAGACGAGCTTTCCGGAACCACGGCTGTAGACAATAGCTGCATTGCTAGTCGCTAAGCCAGCATCGTTAGCAACGATCGCAATCTGGTTTGAGGTAATAGCACCAAACGTAGTTTGATCAAGCACAATTTTGTCTGTACCACGGGTAAAATCCACGATTGTGTCAATCCCCAAATCGGTTGTCCGAAATGCCGCCTCGGAATTGAATTTAAAGGAATCGCGTCCACGTCCACCAATCAACGTGTCGTTACCGGCCCCACCGTTGAGGATATCATCGCCCGTGCCGCCATTAAGCAGGTCATTACCGGCAGCTCCAAACAACACGTCAGCACCGCCACCCCCCAGCAGCGTATCGTTGCCAGCTTGACCACTCAGGCTATCGTTACTACTGCCGCCAACCAAGTTCAACCCAGCAGATGGGGTAGATGGTGACGGAGATGGGGATGACGACCCGATCGACGAATTGGGATTGAGGTCACCACTGCCAAACAGTTGTGTCCAATAGCGCTTGTAATTGACGCTGCCTGTATCATTTTCTAGGTAAAAATAGCCAACTCCCAGTTCTGTGTAGTTAGGGTTGAGGAGATTGGCACGGTGTCCAGGACTATTGATCCACCCCTGCACCACAGCTTCAGGGGTGGTTTGACCTGCCGCAATGTTTTCTCCCATCGAGCGAGCTTCATAGCCAACCACCTTGGCTCGATCCCACGGTTTGGAGCCATTCTTACCCGTATGGCTGAAGTAATCGTTTTGCGCCATATCTTGAGAATGTGCTTGAGCCGCCGCATTCAACTCGCTATTCAGTTTTAGAGGGGCTAATCCATTCTGTGCACGAAATTGATTGGTTAACTCTAGAACTTGATTGACGAATGTTGCGTTCGTTGCCAAATTTCTTGCTCCTTACAACTCGTTAAAAGCAAGCCAGCCTAGGCATAGCGTGTTCACATCAGCGCTGTTTGTGAATGAATGCTGATAGATGAAATACAGAAATCAAATCTAATTGAAATACTGTTCTAGTTCTGCAAGATTTCACTGATGGAACACACAGCGGGAAAACATAAGACTCAGGGAACATCCACGCTTATCAATATGCCATGACCTGAAACTTGCGGTTATTTAATCTTGAGACTGAATGAAAACCATTCCTCTGTACATAGAAGGATGGCCATTTCCGGATGAAGTTTTTCTAGATTAGTTTCTACAATGTGAGTTGATGGTATTGTTCATAACTTCTAAACAAGCGATCGATATCAGTGACAAATAGAAGGTTATGTGCCGTACAAAAATTAACTGCAACGATTAAAAATACTAAAATCAAAATTTCACTATTAAAAAAATTGCCTACGAATATTAAAATTCATAGGCAATCCATAGATAGAGAATGCTGTAACGAACTACAAACAGGACAAAAACGGCTTGCAAAGCACAACCAACAAATCACAACCAATCATTTTCTGCCAACCGTTGCGTCTTCCCAAATTGATTGAAAGTCATTGAAAGTCAACGTTTTGTTGCTTTAGAAGCCATCAACAATCTTTATCTTTTCATATATCTTTTCATAACGGTGAAGGAAGCCGATCGATTGGTTCCAACCAGTGCCCATCTGAATGGGAATCGCTGGCGGTAGAAGATTGTTCCGGTTTAAACAAAATCGTACTGAGATAGCGTTCTCCAAAACTTGGTTGAATCATGACGATCAGCTTATTCGCAGTATCGGGACGTTGTGCTACCTGAATCGCTGCACATAAGGCGGCTCCGGACGAAATTCCTGATAACACTCCTTCTTCTCGGGCTAACCGCCGACCGTAGGCAATCGCATCTTCATCGGCTACCTGAATCACCTCATCAATCAACTCTGGGCGAAGAATGTCTGGAATAAAGCCCGCGCCGATGCCTTGAATTTTGTGTGCTCCGGGTTGTCCTCCTGAGAGAACAGGGCTATTTTTAGGTTCCACGGCGATCGCCTGAAAGGTTGGCTTTCGAGCTTTCAATACCTCTGCAATTCCTGTAATCGTCCCTCCCGTACCCACACCTGCAATCAAAATATCCACCTGTCCGTCTGTGTCTTGCCAAATTTCCTCGGCGGTGGTTTCCCGATGAATTTGCGGATTGGCAGGGTTCTGAAACTGTTGCGGCATAAACGCATTGGGAATGCCGGAGGCAAGCTCAACCGCGCGGACGATCGCTCCTTTCATACCTAGGTTTCCGGGTGTAAGCACCAACTCGGCTCCATAGGCGCGTAGCATGGCGCGTCGTTCCAAACTCATCGTTTCTGGCATCGTCAACACCAAATGATAGCCTTTTGCCGCCGCTACCATGGCCAAGGCAATGCCCGTATTCCCTGATGTAGGCTCTACAATCACCGTTCTACCAGGCTGAATCAGACCTGCCTCTTCAGCTACCCGAATCATATTTGCCCCAATGCGATCTTTCACAGACGCCGCTGGATTCATACTCTCCAACTTCACCACAATCCGCCCTACACACCCTTCTGCTTGCGGAATGCGGTTCAATTGCACGAGGGGCGTCCGACCAATGAGTTCAGTAATATCTTGGGCAATTCGCATGGCAATGCTCTAGGAAAATGCAAGGAGAGAAGGAATCAGACAGGAGCGCGGGGGCAGAGATGCCTGATATGCTTGTGCGTACTAGATTAGCCTAATTAAGCTAAGGCTGACATTGGCAGCACGCTGAAGTAAAAGCCGATTACACTAGTACCAGCTTTTATACCAGCTTTAACGGTTAGATTCTGTAACTTCCATGTCTGATGCTCCTAAATCCGCCCCGGTTCGTCCATCCAGCACCACTGACCATAGCTTAACTATCGGCGATCGGACTGTTCGCTACACCGCCACTGCCGAATGGCAACCCTTGTTCCAACGGGAAAAGCCAGTGGCCGAAATGTTTCATGTGTCTTATCTGGTAGAGTCTACTGAACCTGCGCAACGACCGCTCACCTTTGTTTTCAACGGAGGTCCAGGGGCAGCGTCTGCCTACCTACATATGGGAGCCTTGGGCCCGAAACGTATTGCCTTTGGCCCCAATGGCAGCTTACCAAAACCGCCCGTCAAACTTGTGGACAATGCTGAAAGTTGGCTCAGTTTCACCGATCTTGTCTTTATTGATCCGATCGGTACTGGATTCAGCCGCAGCTTCACGCCAGAGCACTCTCCTGCAAACAATGCTGAGAATGTTGAGAAATCAAGCGAAAAATCGTCTTCGGAGCCAGACAAACCCAAAGAAACTGAATTTTGGGAGGTAGAGCGTGATCTCAACGCCCTCGGAGAGTTCATTCAGCGGTTTCTGTCCCGCCGCAAGCGCTGGCTGTCTCCAGTATTCATTGCCGGGGAAAGCTACGGGGGCTTTCGGGTGGCTAGGTTGGCTCGCAAACTTCAGCAAGATTTTGGAGTGGGGTTATCGGGAGCGATTCTAATTTCTCCAGCGCTGGAGTTTAGTTTTCTCGATAGCAATGATTACAATCTCACGGCTTGGGCAACTCTATTGCCCTCGTTTGCAGCCTCGGCCGCCTATCACGGACGCGCGCAATGGGCCGGAGAACCGGGCGATCTACAGGCGCACAGAACCGCAGCCGAGCAGTTTGCTCGCAAAACCTTAATTCCTATGCTGGCACTGGGCGACACAATGCCATCGGAAGAACGACAAGCCGCATTCCAGCAGTTGGCTGGCTTGATTGGGCTGCCTGTGACCTTAGTTGAGCAACAAGCTGGACGCATTAACATCGAACGATTTGCGCGAGAACTGTTGCGCGATCAACAGCGAATTGTGGGATTGTATGATGCTTCGGTGACAGCGATCGATCCGTTTCCCGATCGGTTGACCTATCAAGGCATTGATCCAACGCTGGACGGGCTAGATCGACTGTTTACTGGGGCCATCAATAGCCACCTACGAGATACACTAGGCGTTGAAACCGACTTGACCTATCAACTGCTCAACTTAGAAACCTTCAAAGCTTGGAAATATGACTTGAGAGGTGATTTCAAGCAGGGATTTATTGGCTCGGTTGATGATTTACGTGTGGGAATGACACTGAATCCGCACATGCGCGTGTATATTACGCACGGCTTTTTTGATTTAGTGACGCCCTACTTCGCGTCCAACCATTTAGCCGACTTGATGAAACTTGATCCAGACATTCGCCCCAACCTCAGCTTAAAACACTTTCCCGGTGGTCATATGTTCTATACCTGGGATGAGTCGCGACAGCAGTGGTTTAAAGAAATGCAAGCGTTGTATGCAAAGGCGATCGCCTATTAACTCGGCAACGGCTGCGAATCCCTCTACCCTCACCCTCGATTCCTCTCCCAACTAGCGAGGAACTTTGATCCGGCTTCCCTTGTTTGGGAAAAGGGCTTGGGAGAAAGGGCACTTTGGGAGGCAAGATCAACGATTACCAGGCGAATCGCGAGAGAGACGAACAGCAATTTCACACCCCTTTGCCTGCTTCGATCGTTCGATCGCATTTGTGCCAGCCAACCACGTAAAATTTAATGAAAAAGATTCCCATTAATTTTACGATTGCGGCCGAATCCACACCATACCATGACTTTGATTCTTGACGGAACCGCCTGGGAGGAACTGTTTCAACAATTTCCTGGTTCTTATCCTCCTGATCTTATACTGGATGATTTTGAAACCGTTGAGAGCTTTCCAGCCTGTCTGGGACGCGGTTATACTCGCTCAATGGAACTGTTGCCAGGAATGTGGCTAGATGTGTTTGATCGCACCCTTTACCAAGATTGGATATTCAGAAGCTCCGTCTGTGATCATGCGGTACAGTATTCCGTCTTGCTCACTGGATTCATTCATCATGAAGACACCTATCCTACCCTAGGAGGGCAGCGCAGCTACGTTTCTGGCAGTGGCATCTCCCCCAGTTACACTGCCAAATATGAACGATCGCAGCGATTGGCAGGCGTGAGCATTCATTTATTGCCCGCTGTGATGGAGGAGTTTCTGATGGAAATGCCAGATTCACCTCGATCCCTGTTGAAGGTGTTATTAAAAAATGTTTAATGGGTAAACTCTCTAAGCAATGGCTAGATTCAGTCGCAGATTGATAAAGTCAGTCACTTGCTCATGAAAACCCGTTGATTCCATTTCAATGAGTTCTCCGTCAATCAGTTCGTGCCGTAAATCGTCAATTGGGCGACGATTTCTTCAGCGGTCAAGGATGCCGCATGACAACGAATGGGTGGCGCAACCGCTAAATCAGCTTTGCCCTAAATTTTTAGCCTTGGTGAACGTTTAATTGTGTATCTTGTCCGTATTGGGATAGACAGGCGGCGATCGACTTCTCTACACTCCTTTTCATTGACTATTAAGACCAATTTTCAATAAGTGTTAGATTCTGTTGTGAGGAGTTGGAATGCGCGTGCGGCAAGTTTCGGGTTCGGTGGCGTGGATGGTGGTGTTGTCAGGAAGTTTGATAAGTGCCTTGGCGTTGCCTGGAGAGGCTTCAACTCCACACCAGTTCTCTTCTTCAGACCTCCGTCTTCTGCAAGAGGGGAGCGAGGGGGGTATGACAGAATCCTTGCTCACCCCACCCCAGCCCTCTCCTGATCGAGGGGAGAAAGTCATCCCAACTGCCACAACGGTTACAGAGTGGATTGCCCAAATTGAGGCGTCTATCATTCAGATCACTGGAATCCAAGTTGAGACAACGGCAGCAGGCTTGCAGGTGGTGCTGGAAACGGTGGATGGAGCGTTGGAGGTGCCGGAAACCCGATCGATCGGCAATGTCCTACTGGCAGATATTCCCAATGCGGTGATCACTGAAGCGTTCTCACAAGCGAACCCAATTGCCGGAATTGCGCTGGTAAGTGTCTCCCAATTGCCGGGTGACAGAGTACGCGTTGCCATTACCGGAACGGATGCGCCACCTGTCGCTGAGGTGCGATCGGAAGCACAGGGACTCGTGCTGGCGGTGACACTGGGCGAGGCAGGAAATGTTGCAGAAGACGATGCCATTCAAGTAGTGGTGACGGGGAAGCAAGATGAAGGCTATAACCCATCTAGCGCAACCACCGCAACGCGGACAGATACGCCCCTACGAGATATTCCAGCATCAATTCAAGTGATCCCTCAACAGGTGATCGAAGATCAAGGCGTTAATCGTCTATCGGATGCCGTGCGAAACAATGCTTCAGGTGTAACCACCTCTAGCAGCTACGCTGGAACTGGACAAGGAGAATTTATTATTCGAGGATTCCAGCAAAACTACAACTTTAGAAATGGGTTCCGTTTCGGTAAGTTTGGTTATATTGCCGATCTTTCCGAAGTTGAGCGAATTGAAGTTCTGCGTGGGCCAGCTTCTATTCTATTTGGGCAGCTACAACCGGGTGGTGTGGTCAATTTGGTGACAGAACAACCGTTGAGCGATCCGACTTACACCCTTCAATTTACAGGTGGGCAATTCAGCTTTTACCGTCCAGAACTTGATTTTTCTGGACCGCTGACTGATGACGGGTCGCTGCGCTATCGCCTCAACGCGGTGTATCAAAATGCGGGCAGTTTTCGGGATGAGGTCAACTCAGAACGAGTATTTGTGGCTCCGGTTCTTCAGTGGAATATTAGTGAAAATACAACCCTAACGGCTGATTTTTCCTATTTGTACAATGATCCCGTCTTCGATCGCAGTCTAGTAGCACTCAGCGACGGTTCTTTGCCCCTACCCATCAATCGTTTCTTGGGCTATCCGTCGTTAGATGATTACGCTGAAGAACAAGTGCGAGCCAGCTATCAGCTTGAACATCGCTTTAATGAAAACTGGGAGATCCGCAACGCCTTTTCCTTTTCTTCGATTCTGCGGAGAGTTTCAAGGATTAGGAACTGGATTCGGTTTAGTCTTTGTCGATGAGCAAGAAGGAGAATTGCCCAACAGCAATTTTCAACTTCCTAGTTATGTTCGGGCTGACGCGGCTCTGTTCTATCGCCGCAACAATTGGCGAGCCGCTATCAACATTCGTAACTTATTTGATGTGGAATATTATGAAACAGCCCAAAGACGCGATACTGTTTTCCCGGGTGCACCGTTGAGCGTGACGGCTTCTCTCTCCTATACGTTTTAAATTTTCTCTATTTTTAGAAAATGGCTACATGAAACGTTCCTTCGCTTGCTTCACAAAGAGAATGGATTTACGGCTTAATCGTTCCTTTTACCGTCGCCAAGATTGGATAAAGCGATGTCTATTTTTGGTACTTACAGTTGCAACGATCGCTTTCATTTCAGCATGTAGCTTTTCCACAAAAATTAGTTCTTCACAATGCAATATCGCTTCAACCGTAGAGCCATCTGCGGAGGTTCGCATTGTTCAACATGTTTTAGGAGAAGCAGCCATCCCGATTCATCCTCAACGAATTCTGGCGCTGACAGGAACAATGGATTTAGATACGCTTCTGGCTCTAGGAATAACCCCGATCGCCGCAGGCGTTGATCCGAACTATCATGCTGACCATGGATTCTTTCCACATTTCCAAGGAAAAGCGAATGGTATTCAACCACTTTCAGCCTGGCCTCAGATCAATTCAATCTAGAGCAGATCGTGACTCTCAAACCCGATTTAATTTTGGGACAGCAGAGTTACGTTGAACCGATTTACAGTCAGCTATCCCACATTGTGCCCACATTTGTTTATGAAAACGCCTCTAGAACTCCAAATTGGCGACTCCTGTTTCGAGACATTGCCGCTGTAATGGACAAGTCAGTTGAAGGTGAACAAGTTCTGAATGAGTTAGAGCAACGCATCAGTCAAATCAAAGACGCTTTGAGCAAACTATCTAAGCAACCCAAAATATCTGTTATTTTTTACTGGACACAAGATCGTAGCACCTACGCCATCTATGGCAAGCGCTCCTTTGGTGGTAGCCTTTTAGAGGAATTAGGATTGCAGCGTCCTCCTGCCCAACAGTTTGATGCTTATTCGCAAAACGTGAGTGTAGAATTAGCCACTCACGCTGACGGTGACATCATGTTTCTCCTTGATTACAACGAATCTGAAGAGGTTGAACAACTGCTTGCCAACCCCCTCTGGGGTCAACTCAAAGCAGTACAAAATAATCGAGTCTATTCAGTGAACAACATTTACTGGTACATTCCGGGTGTACTGGCGGCTCATGCAGTTTTGGATGATATTGAGCGATATGTGTTGAATCAATAACCCTTGGCTATAGACGATCGGGTACAAACAGCAGGGATAGCATTACAAGCAGAATTGGTTTGATTTCAACCGCCTTATTGAGTCACTAGAGCGGCCGCCACCACGATCGCCTGTTCTTTCTGTGGATCTGCCCCTTGGGCATACTCCAACGTTACTGGAACCTCAACATCCGGCGTAATGCCCACTCCTTCTAGACGAACACCATTGTCGAGATAGACATCTGTAACAGCCACATACAACAAACTGCCGTCTTGCATTAAAAACGGGCTGCCAGCTACTACGGCTCCAGCGGTTTTACTGCCTACTACGGGACCAATTTGAAGCTGCTGAAAGCCATAGGCTAGAATTTCTTTACCGCTGCGACTGCCTTCATTGACCAACATCACCACAGGTTTTGTCCAAGCCGACTTAGATGTATAGCGATCGCCATTCCGAAGAATGCTCGTTAGGTTGAGGCTACGCGGATGATATAGGTTCAAATAATGAGTGCTGGCTCCTCCCCAACCTTCGCGTAAATCAAGTACCAATGCATCCGCCTCTTTAAGATCACCATACAGCAAATCACGTTGCAATTGCTCGTGGTATTGATCGCCTGCATAGGACCAAATATGTACATAGCCGATCGCTTTGCCATCTTGTTCAATAATTTGAGTACTGGCAGCCTGCGCTTCCAGAAACATGGTTGTGGCATCAAAGCGTTTGGGGGTTACGGTAATGTTTTCAGGGTCGCGCTCGCTTGAGCGTCGAATAGTTACTGTGACTGGTTGATCGGCTTTATCAGCAAACGATCGAATCGGGTGAAAGGGTTGTCCATCGACACTAATTATTTCATCGCCAATCTGTAGCCTTGATGTCATCGCTGGACTTCCATCGAGTAGTGATTTAATGAATACTTTATTATTCAAAACTTCAGTCACAATTCCAATATCGGTATAAATACTTTTTCCATCTGGGAGAAATGCAGTCAGTTGTTTCTGTAGTTCAGTCGAACGCGGCAAAAATACACCCAGAAGTTGGTAATAGGCAGGTTCTTCTGGTGTATAGAATCGAGTATGTGATGTATTCAATTCAGACAGCATTTGGTTAATCACAACAGCCGCTTGTTCTGGAGACGAAGCTTGTGCCACTTGCGATCGATACTTGTTGCGCATGGCTGACCAATCGACGCCATTGAAGTTGGGGTCATAAAACTTTTCATTCACCGTTTGCCAAACTTCCTCAAACACCGCACTGGTAGACGGTTGGGCTGCGAGTCGGGGTGGACTGATTCCAATCAACACTCCAGCAAACGCCGCAATTAGAAAACTGGCAAACCAAAAATTGACAGATCGCGATCGCACTGAATAACGGCGCAAGCAACCGCGAGAAACCCAAGACAGACAACGTTGTAGCATATCAATTCTTAAAACTCGTATCTTCAAAACCAGCGACGATTGGCAGTGTAAACCAGAAGGTTGCTCCTTGATGCGGGGCACTGATGACGCCAATTTGCCCCCCGTGTGCTTGAACAATTTGCCGACAAAGATACAGCCCCAGCCCCAATCCGGGCATATATCGGGCCCGCGACCCTCTAGCATAGAGATCAAACAATCGATCGTGTTGTTCCACTGGAATGCCCACGCCGTTGTCTTGAATGATGCAACGTAGCCACAAAAACGGCTGAGATGAATTGCGAGCGTCTTTAGTCAGCCCCAACCCTGGCTGCCGCCCTGCATTGGGCTGTCCCCAACTTAGCGGCACCACATCAGCCGCTAAGGTTAAACAAATGCCGTTGGGATTGTGCTTTAGTGCATTGCCAATCAGGTTGCTAAATACGCGCCAAAGCTGATGAGTGTCTGCGTAGACAAGCGGTAACTCTGAGGAGACTTGATTACATAGCTGTACTTCATGACGAGTGAGGGCGTGGTCTAACTCAGCCAACACGGATTCTACTAGCAGACTTAATTGCATGGGTTGGCGGTTCAGCGAAACGGTTTGCATCTCGCTGGTGTGGGCTTCTAGAAGCGAATTAATCAGAGTTAACTGCCGATCGCTACCTTCCAGAAGCCGTTTTAATACAGAGCGATGCACGGCAATGGTAGAGTCAGGACTGTTTAACAGACCCTTCAATACCATGGATGTTCCCATCACAGGTGTGCGCAAATCATGAGAAACTGAGTGCAGAAATACCTGAAGCTGTCGCTGTGACTCAAATTCCGATCGCTTCAAACGTTCATATAAATACACTGCCAAATTGCAGATCAAACAAACCCAGAATAGGTTAGCAAAGTTGCTAATCGAAAACGAGTCGTAAATCGATCGCTCTCCCAGTTGAGTAATTCCTAGCATCGGGTTAACGATCAGGGAATAGGCAATGGGCAGCAGTTGAGACAGCAAATGCAATCGCCAGTGTACCGGAATGAGAATCGCCTGAGCTAGCAACACGAATGTATCTGGAAACACTGGAATTTGGAAAACTGTTCCGACTATTTGATCAGTTAGCGTCAAGCTTAGGGAAAAACAGAGAAATATGACTTCCGGATGCTGTCGTAGTCGGGTACGCTGCAACATCACGCAACCCAGCAGCAAGCTAGTGGTGATCAGAATGGAAGTGATCAGCGCAATGCCATAGCGTTCTGCCAGGGTAGAATCTTGAAAAAGCTGAGTAATATCTTGCTCAAACCGCTCTGGATTGGAAAAAATGGCATAAAGGTTAAAGCCTGCCAAGGTCAAGAAACAGGGAATCGCAATCCAGAAGGTTAAACCGAGGCGATCGATCATAAACTGATGTCGCCAAACCCGATAATCTGCTGTTTCTACTGGAAACAACAGCCGCTTTAACGCTGCGCGCCAGCCTTCTGAAGGCTTGGATAGAGACAAAGGAGTCCGTCTCGACAAAACGTTTGACAACGGGTTCGATCGCCTAACATGAAAAGACATAGCTGTTCCTCGTCGGCCCATCAAAACCCTAGTTCAGCCCTATAGGTTACACATCCTCCAATCGGTCATTAGCTATGTTAAGACTCGATTCTTGTTCAACTTCCGTTGCAGCCGCTCTTAATGAGAATGAAACTTTGGATAAAGCATTGGCTCGATCGGGGTTCCCTGTTGCAAATGCCGCTGAATAATAGCGGGTACTTCGTCGGGATTGACTCGGTTGTACCAGATTCTTTCTGGCAATACCAACACCATTGGCCCATTGCCACATTCTCCTAGACATTGAACAGGCACGATCGCTACATCAGGTAACGGTGAGGTTTGAAACAAAGCGAAAACCTGCCTGGCTCCGGCTTTGCGGCAAGCTTGATGCTGACACACTAAAACTGTGCGACGGACAGGGGGGTCAATGATGTTATTCACGTCTTACCACTAGGAGAATGCGAGCATCTAAGGTCAAGGAAGGCGATCGCTCAGTACCCTCCCTCAGCCCTCCCATTCTAACCATTAGGAAACGGCTAGACCTTTTGATGCCAACCACTCTGGATTAAACAACCGCGATTGATATCGAGCACCACCATCACACAGAACCGTAACAATGGTGTGTCCGGGACCAAGTTGCTTCGCCAAGGCTACGGCGGCTCCGACATTAATACCCACTGACCCGCCCATAAATAAGCCTTCTTTGTTCAGCAGTTGGTAGATAACGCGCAAGGCCTCGCGATCATCTACTTGAATCGCATCGTCCACCGGAGCACCTTCCAAATTGGCGGTAATGCGGCTAGTGCCAATCCCTTCAGTAATTGAGCTTCCCTCTGATTTCAATTCCCCAGTTTTAAAGTAGTTATATAAAGCACTGCCCATTGGATCGGCTAAAACACAGCGAATATTAGGATTTTTTTCTTTTAAGAACATTGATACGCCTGCATAGGTGCCGCCAGTGCCAGTAGCGGCCACCCACGCATCAATTTTTCCGTCAGTTTGAGACCAAATTTCGGGTCCGGTGGTTTCATAGTGAGCACGACGATTAGCTAAATTGTCGAACTGATTGGCCCAGATCGCATTTTCCATGTCCTCAGCTACTCGACCTGATAGCTTCACATAGTTATTTGGATCGCGATAGGGAACAGCCGGAACAGGTCGCACTTCTGCACCCAAGGTGCGCAGCATGTCCATTTTTTCCTGTGACTGGGTTTCTGGAATGATAATCAAACACTTGTAACCCTTGGCGTTGCAGATGTGCGCCAGTCCAATGCCCGTGTTTCCTGCTGTACCTTCGACAACGGTTCCTCCCGGTTTAAGTAGCCCCCGCTCTTCAGCATCTTTAATAATGTACAACGCTGCCCGATCTTTTACAGAGCCGCCGGGGTTAAGAAATTCAGCCTTGCCCAAAATGTTGCAGCCTGTTTCTTCGCTAAAGCTATTGAGCCGAATTAGTGGGGTGTTGCCAACCGTACCAACAAATCCATTCGTAATATCCATGCTGTGTTCCTAAGGTCTTTCCTTGCCAAAATTCTAAGGCTTTGCTTGAACTTCTTTCGTGATGATCTGCAATATGCATTGTAAGCAACAACCGTTCAAGGAAATAGCAATTGCCGTCGCCGAGTCGAAGGGGACACTTGTGACGGCTCAACCTGCACTACGGCTGTTTCAAGTGGCAGCGATCGTTGCTGGGACTGAAACACATTCACCTGATAAACTTGCTGATTGGTGTAATCAACCCCAGTCAGCCAACCGCTTTTGGGATGATACGCTCCGGTATCAATATCCAACCAACCCTGTCCAGATGCCAATTCCCCTGGCAATACTCCTGGCAAGGTGAAGGTAATTGTATGACCTGTGATGATCAATTTGTCAGAGAAGTAGGGTTTTTTGCTGCAATGAAATTCTTCGCGAATCCAACAAAACTCTTGAGTAGTTTGAGCATGGATCGGTAGCTTAGGATGTAACCCAGCATGAACGAGCCAAATATCTCCAAGGTCAAGATGAGTTGGCAGCGATCGAAACCAACTTAAGCTGTCTAATAAGTGTTCAGGGTCATCAAAACTGGCGACGGTGGTGTGCCCACCGCTTTGCAGCCATGCTCTTAGGGCTAGCTCCGAGACTTTGTTATCGGGAAATGCATCCAGCAAAAGTTGCTCATGGTTCCCCAACACGCAAGCGTAAGCATTTTCACGGATAAACTGAACCACTTGCGCACTTTTGGGGCCACGATCAATCAAGTCGCCCACAAAATACACTTGATCGCTGGCATCTACCGCCATAGACTCCAGTAACTGCATCAGTCCGTCGTAGTGGCCATGCACATCACCGACAAAAATTCGACGCCCGTTTGTCACTCAACCCATCCTCAAGCGATGACCGACACTAGATTAAGCTAGTCACTCTACCATAGCTTTCTATCTCCCTTCATGACTGAATTGCTCACTTGGTTAGTAGCAAAAGCTACGGCGTTGGGCATTCGCTGTTTCGATGTTAGTCAAGTCTATTGGCTCAAGGCTCTGAGGAATTGTTGCATCGATGCCAACAGTCCTCGCCGTCGAGGAGCGGTTCCTTCCAAACTGGATGATTCGGCATTCTCACCGGCTAGCAGTCGATCGAGCGCTTCTCCAACGGGTTTGCTTGGGGTTTCTGCCAAGAGTTCGTAGGTATCGCCTTTTTCGACCCATACTTGCCACGGGGACGGATAGGCTCGAAATACCGCTGCACCATCCAAGGGACGAATGTAATAGCAAGATTCGAAAGTATTCAAAAATCGCTCGCGCAATTGCCGCCCTGCATAGCCAATGCCAATAATGGCAATATCTTCCATGCGTGGGTTCAGTAACACCACCGATCGATCGAGGGCTTCTTGACACAGTTGTTCAACCGCTTGCACCTCTACCGAAGACGGCTCCACAAACAGCAACATCTCTTCATCGGGCTGAATTGCTGCATTCATATCGCTAATGCCCCGAATCGCATAGGGTTTCTCGCCCCAATCTCGGCGCGCCAATGCCGCCGCTCCGGCATCGGGAAAATAAACCCGGAGTTTATTGCCTAAATCTTCAAAGGCGGGTAAAAATTGCTGAGCCACTGGCATGACTTTCAGCTCTGGAAATAGTAATTCCACTTGCAGCCGACCCCGGCCATCGGCGATCGCGGCTTTGGTGGATACTTGGGCTTGAGAGATAGCTTCTTCGAGGGATTGGGGGAGAGGCATGGGAAAGAAAGGCTAAAAAGAATACAGAGATGAGGGAGGAAGGAAAAAGGACAGAGAGAACGGGAGGGAGGAGTTATACGCTATTGGGATCAACGTATCCTTGCAGATTTTCGGGTTTGGCTTGGCGTAAAAGGCTGGTTGCTTTGTTGGTCAAATTGGGAGCGCCTTTGACCACCACAAGATATTTACCTTGTTTGAGGCGATTGCGGTAGGGTAGAGCATCGCCACCTCCCAGGGATAACCCGACTCCACCTCCGACAAAAAAGCTGCCCATAGCGCCAGCGATGGCTCCTAGCAACCCGCCAATCATCTGATTGCCAAAAGCACCTGCCGAAGGAACGAGTTGGTATTGGGTGGAAAGGTTGAACGCTACTCCGGCAATGAACCCGAATGGAATTAACCAAATCGACATGAGTTTGGCTTGCTTGCGTGCCTGCTGTCCGGGATCAATCAGCCCAAACTCGTCGGCGCTTTTGTACCCTTTGCCGAGAATGCTGACTTGCTCCATTGGCAATTCTGCTTTTTCAAGGGCAGAGTAGGCGGCTTCGGCTTGAATGCGATCGGGAAAAACAGCAACAACGTAGTTCATAGCGAGTGTTGAAGCGGAATCCTAGCTTCAAAGTCATTCATCTACAAGCTTAACCATACCAGCTATGCTGCCGCTTGTGAGTAGCCCTGCTTGATCCGTCGTTCTATCGCCCCACCAAAATCACTACCGATCGGGCACCTACCATGATCCAGTTCTGTTCGGCGATTGGGGGTTCGGTTCCTGGTTCATACACATCATCGGGCGGTTGCATCCAAGTATTGGCAAATACGTGCCACTGCATCAATGGTGGTAATTTCGGCAGTTGAAAGCCATGTGGTTCCCAATGCATATTCATCGCCACGTAGATAAAATCATCTTGAGCCGTTCCCGCTTGTGCATGTTTGCCACACAACAGAAACGCCAGTGTGTGGGTCTCATCTGACCAGTCTGGATGCCAAGCTTCTACCCCATGCCAGGAAATATCGGGATAGCCGCTGCCCATATAATCTTGATGGCGGAAATATTCTCGGCTGCGTAGGGCGGGATGGGCATGACGAAAGCTGATGCAAGATTTGACAAAGCGAAACAGAGCCGCATTGGTTTTCAGCAGATTCCAATCAAGCCAGGATAGCTCGGAATCGTGACAGTAAGCATTGTTGTTGCCCGCTTGCGTCCGTCCCATTTCGTCGCCCATTAAAATCATGGGAATGCCTTGACTCACCATCAAGAGCGCGATCGCGTTACGAATTTGTCGGCGTCGTAGGGTATTGACCTCAATATCGGTGGTTGGGCCTTCAGCGCCACAGTTCCAGCTTTCGTTGTGGTTGTCTCCGTCTTGATTGTTTTCACCATTGGACTCATTGTGCTTCTCGTTATAGCTAACTAAATCGGTCAGGGTAAACCCGTCATGGGCGGTGATGAAATTGATGGAACTGCTGACTCGTCGCCCGACTCGACCGTACATATCTGGCGATCCTTGCATTCGTTGCGCCACATCTTTCAGGCACCCTTGAGACTTCAAAAACCGCCGCATGTCATCGCGGAATTTGCCATTCCATTCGCCCCAGCGATCGTAATCTGGAAACGATCCGACTTGATACAATCCGCCTGCATCCCAAGCTTCAGCAATGAGCTTGCACTTAGCCAAAATTGGATCAAATGCCAGAATCTCTAACAGGGGTGGATTAGCCAGCGGAATGCCGCAAGGATCACGTCCCAAAATGGAGGCCAAATCAAAGCGAAAGCCGTCGATGTGATATTCCGAGGCCCAGTAGCGCAAGCAGTCTAATACAAAGTTGCGCACTACCGGGTGATTGCAGTTGAGCGTATTACCACAGCCGCTGAAGTTATAGTAAAAGCCTTCGGGCGTCAGCATGTAATAGGTTTTGTTGTCTAACCCGCGAAACGAGATGGTGGGGCCGTACTCATTCCCTTCAGCCGTATGATTGAAGACTACATCTAGGAATACTTCAATGCCGTTGCGGTGCAGCTCCTTCACCAATGTTTTCAGTTCTTGCACCTGTCCACCCGATCGCCCCGTCGCGGCATAGCCAGCTTTGGGAGCATAAAACCCTACGGTGCTATAGCCCCAATAGTTGAACAACCGATCGCCCGTGAGCGGATTGTGGCGCGGATTGTCAAGTTCATCAAACTCAAACACAGGCATCAACTCGACACAATTCACTCCCAAGGATTTCAGGTAGGGAATTTTCTCTTGTAATCCGGCAAACGTGCCCCGGTGGGCGGGTGTAACCTTTGAGGAAGGATGACAGGTAAACCCCCGTACGTGCATTTCGTAGATGATCAAATCTTCTTCAGCAATTTCCAGGGGACGATCGCCCTCCCAATCAAAATCATTGACAATCACCTGCGCACGATAAGGATAGATGTCATTGTCTCTGGGAGTTTCTCCCCACACACCGCGACCGCCGATACTCTTGGCATAGGGATCGAGCAGAATTTTGCTTTTGTCAAACCGATGACCGGCTCTAGGCGCATATGGCCCGTCTACGCGATAGCCATACTCAATATCTTCATAATCTAGGCCCATGACGACGATGCTGGCAACGTTGCCAAGGCGAAACTCTCTGGGAATGAGGATTTCAGCAAATGGCTCTGGCGTGTTTTTCTTGAATAGAACCAGCGTAATGGAGGTGGCATAGTTCGAGTAGATGGAAAAATTGATGCCACCCGGAACGGGAGAAGCCCCAAAGGGAAAGGGTTGTCCCCGCAACAGAACAAAGTTGCCGTAGGTGTAGGTGTGGTGAATTGACATAAGCGCAAAATTAGGTGCAGATGCGATCGACAACCAACTTTCCTTACAGATGGGCAAGCGTCAACCGAACAATTCTCTCAGATTCCCACCCACTTCGGAGGCAGTGGACCCTCTCGAATCGACTTTTCTTGGATGACTTTCTGACGCATCAGCCTAGAGCATTTGTTTGTGTCATTTTGTTCACGTTGCGAAACTTTCGTTCAAACTCACTCTAAACTGCAACAAATTTAGAATGACCTCGATTTTTTTAACTTTGGACTACTGTTAACCTGCTAGTTTTGAGGTAGTTTGGTACGATAGCCCGCGCTTCATCCGCAGAGAAGCCTGTTTGGACATCACCCGGTTCAACCTATCTTAATTCCGTCATTCCATCCAAAGAAGCAAACTAAAGAAGCAAAAAGGACATTGTATGGCGTTCGATTATCCTGAAGATTTGAGATACCTCGACTCCCATGAGTATGCTCGTCTAGATGGCGAAATCGCGACGATCGGCATTACGGCTTTTGCGGTCGATCAATTAGGCGATATTGTGTTTCTAGAACTGCCAGACGTGGGCGATGCTCTAGAAAAAGGGAAAACTTTTGGTACGGTAGAATCAGTGAAAGCCGTTGAAGATTTGAAAGCTCCTGTTTCTGGCACGGTCATAGAGCGCAATGATGCCCTGCTTGATACACCTGAACAACTAGCAGACGATCCCTATGGTGAAGCTTGGATGTTAAAGGTGCGGGTCGATGAACCGGATGAATTGGATGATGCGATGACCGCCGATGAATATCGAGCGCAGGTTGAAGGAGAGTGATAGAACAAGCTCAAGGCTGAAGGTTGAAAGGGAAAGGAGGATAGGTGAGGGAAGACTCAGCAGATCGTGGCGCCCCCTGTTAGTCTCTGTGCACTTGTCAAGGTTGTACAGATGCCGTTAATGAGACATCACTGGGCTTGTCTAAGCTGGAGATCTACCCATCAGCCAATACGTCAGCATCTCACCTTTCCCTTTCACCGCGATCGGGCCTCTGGCTTGAAATTCATAGGTTGCTTTCAGCAGTTCATAAGTAGCAGCGGAGACTTGAATCTTGCCAGGCTGCCCGTGAGATTCCATGCGGCTAGCAGTGTTGACTGTATCTCCCCATAAATCGTAGGCAAACTTTGTCGTGCCAATGACGCCTGCCCCAACTGCGCCTGTATGAATTCCAATCCGCATTGTCAGCAAGTTTGCATCTGGATAACTGGGGGGCAAAGCAATCTGGGTGATGGTTGCTTGCATGGCCAGCGCTAACTCTGCAATGGCAGCGGCATGATCACCCCTAGGAGTGGGTAACCCTCCAACCACCAGATACGAATCTCCGATCGTTTTAATTTTTTCAAGCTGATAATGTTCCACTAGGGCATCAAATTCAGAAAAAATTTGGTTGAGCAATGTCACTAGCTCGGTGGGCGTGAGGGCTGCTGATAGCTTGGTGAAGCCCACAATATCGGCAAACAAAACTGTTACTTCTGCAAAATTATCGGCAATGGTTTGCTGTCCTTGTTTAAGGCGATCGGCAATCGGTTTCGGTAACACATTCAGCAAGAGGCGTTCGGATTTTTCTTGCTCAATTTGAATTTGTTTCAGAAACGCTTGTTCTTGATCGCGTAACCGTTTCTTTTCTAAACAAGCGCTAATTCGAGCCTTTAATAATGTTTGATTAAAAGGTTTAAACAGGTAATCTTCAGCCCCCAATTCAATGCAGCGGATGACACTATCCATATCATCAATCGCAGAGATCATGATGACAGGAATATGTCGCAAAGTTGCATCAGCTTTGAGATATTCCAATACCTGATATCCGTTCAACTGCGGCATCATCACATCGAGCAAAACTAGATCAAACGGTTGCGATCGAATTTTGTCTAGGGCTTGTTGACCGTCGGCGGCCATCATAATAGTAAACCCTTGGCGCTGTAGCCGTCGCGATAACAGATCGCGGTTCATTTCATTATCGTCTACAACAAGTACTAGCCCCTGATTTAGCATAGTTTTTCAATGTTCTAGTCACCGCGATACCCTATCCCGCTTTATTGCCAATTTTGATGGAATGCAGTTAGTCTACAGAGTTCCCCGAATTGTGCATTGGGTAACTAGACGACGAACGGTTGTGAATAACTCTTCGCAACTGTAGGCTCCTTTCTCTAGGATGCAGTCTACCCGTCCTCGCAGCAATTGTTCATCGCGTTGTGTGATGTGTTTAGCCGTCACCACCACAACGGGTAACGATCGCCAAGCTTCCTGTTTTTGAAGTTCTGCCACAAAGTTAAATCCATCCATTTCGGGCAACATCAGATCAAGCAAGATTAACCCTGGTTGATGATGGTGGAGTTGATGAATGCCATCGCGTCCATTTTGAGCTTCAATCACAGACCAACCTTCGTCTTCAAGCATAGTGCGCACCATATCGCGAGTGACAAAATCATCTTCTACAACCAAGATGGGTGGCTTTGTAGAGGGTTGAAGCTCAACCCCAGTAGGGGCAACTTGCTGCACGGCAATGGGTCGCCGGGAGATGGATTGGTATGACACTTGCTGGTGTAAAACTTGCAATAACCGTGATCGATCGATCGGTTTGATCAAATAGTCTGCTGCACCCAAGGCATATCCAATCGGTTGATTATCAAAAATCGTCAACATAATCACCGGAATCGTTGCCAACTGTGGATCACTTTTCAATGCGGATAGCATAGTCCAACCGTCGATACTTGGCATTAACACATCAAGGGTAATGACACTCGGCTGTAGCTTTTTGGCTTGCTGTAATCCTTCTTGGGCACTATAAGCGCTTTCGATGTGGAAGCCTTCTCGATCGAGAAAACGATGCATCAAAGCATGAACGGTTGGATCATCATCAATGACTAAGATAGTTGAAAGAGTTTTAGAAGGGGTTTTAGAATCGGTCGTATTTGCAGTAGAACATGGGGAAGCAAGTCTGGAAAACGGTTGTGAGTCAATTTTTGACAAATTTGATGACTGTTTGGAAGGTTGCACAATCGTCGGCAGTTGCATGGTAAAACAGCTTCCTTGTCCAAGTTCACTTTCGACGCGAATCTCTCCTCCCATTAGATGACAATATTGCTGAGTAATAGCTAATCCTAGCCCTGTACCTCCATACTTGCGCGTGGTTGATGCATCAGCTTGAATAAACGCTTCAAATATTCGCTCTACCTGTTCTGGCGTCATGCCGATACCCGTGTCAGAAACTTGAAAAAGCGTCAGTGATGTATCTTTCTTGACCTCATTTTTGTTGTTATCTCTATCTGGAGTTGAATCGTTTTGAACCGATTGAACCGTAAGTGTAATCGTTCCATTTTCTGTGAATTTGCAGGCATTACTTAACAGATTCAGCAGGTTTTGCCGGATCTTAGTTAAATCAGCGTGCATTGTTCCCAAATTCGGTGCACAGTTCAACACCAATGTATTTTGATTGGCCGCTGCCAGTGGTTCGATCGTGCCAATAATTTCCTGAATTGCTGGCAAAATCTCAAACGTTTCTAAATACAAGTCCATGCGCCCTGCTTCAATTTTGGATAGATCCAGAATGTCATTAATGAGTGTCAGTAAA
Source organism: Thermocoleostomius sinensis A174 (assembly GCF_026802175.1). Taxonomy (NCBI): domain Bacteria; kingdom Bacillati; phylum Cyanobacteriota; class Cyanophyceae; order Oculatellales; family Oculatellaceae; genus Thermocoleostomius; species Thermocoleostomius sinensis. Next base: position 3,871,698 of record NZ_CP113797.1, read on the forward strand.
TGTTTGCCAGCCCCATGAATCTTTTTGAGGTCAGAGATGAAACTGTCTTGGGCTAGATCGATCGCTTCTTCTTGCAACATTTCGCTATAGCCGATGATGGCATTGAGCGGTGTACGTAATTCATGACTCATGTTCGCCAAAAATTGGCTTTTGGCTTGATTAGCCTGCTCAGCAGCTTCTTTAGCGGTTTTCAATTCTTCAGCCTGTTTTCGTTCAGTAATGTCGCGCAGGTTGAGAATGATCCCAGCAATGGCCGGATCATGCAGCAGATTGTTGCTGATGGCTTCCATGATTACCCAGGTGCCACTGCGGTGCCGAAACTGAAGCTCAAACGGCAATCCTACTCCTTCCTGCAACTGTTGATGCAACGCGGCTTGCACCGTTGCCACAGAATTGGGGTGAACAAAATCAAATAAGGAATGTTCCCAAAAGTCAGACAAGGAATAGCCCAAAATGGTTGTAAACGAGGGGCTACCGTATTCGACATTGCCTTGCCGATCCAAAATTAAAACAATATCAGAGGAGTATTCAATCAACGATCGGAAATAGGCTTCGCTGCGATGTAGGGCTTCTTTGGCATCCCGTAACCCCTGTTCTCGTTCGTGCACCTTATGCATCATGCGCTGGAACATTTGGGCTAACAAACCGAGTTCATCTTGACGAGTGGTGGCCGAGGCAAGGTGGCGGGGGTCAAATTGATCGCGCTCAACAGCCGCGGCAGCCGCGGTCAAATCAGCCAGGGGTTGAGTGACCTTGCGCGCCAATATAAAAGATGCTAGCAATCCAACGGCAAAGACCAGCCCTGTCATGAGCGCTGTTTGTTCTAACCCGTTAATGATAGCGTCGCGCAAATGCTGGGTTGATAGATACAACAGCGTTGCTCCACTGACCCGATCGCGTTCATCAAACATTGGCACAATGACCTTAAGCAACAGCTTGTCTCGATAGCTCAACGTTTTGCCCTGCTCGATCGCGGTGCGCAGATTGACCAAATCCGTTGGATGATCTAGGCTGGCGGTACCGTGAAACCCAGATGTAACACTGCGAGCCAAGTTCTTTAAATCTCGATCGACAATGCGAACCGCTATGATGGTTTCGCCATCCACGAGTTCATTCACCAAGCGAACAACGCCTATTTGTTGCTGCAAACGCGCCAATATGTTCACTTCCTCCCCTACTTGAACAATGCGAGGTTGATCGACACCGCTAACGCCCACATACTTAAAGATCCGATTGTCCACCTCACGCTGACGCGCCTCTTGCGTTACCACAGTCTCACCCCTTAGTAAGGGCCAGAAGGCACTAGCTTGGGGTTGCTTCACGGGATCAGGGTCAAATTTGAAGTCAATCTCTGGATCAGTGCGGAGATAGGCATGGCCGTGCTCATCTGTCACCCACACTTCATCAATCACCGTCTGTTCAGCGATAGCTCGCAGGTGAGCATTTATTTCTTCCGACGAGCGCCCGGCTGCTTCGGCCACAGCAATGAAACGACTGACAATCGCCGCCTGCGCCACCATTTGTTCACCAATAGCTTCATCCACGTCATGGGGAACCCGATCGGAAAATCGCGCCATGCGAGCCAAAAATTGCGCCACCAAAATGCCATTCGCTTCGGTTTGTTTTAGGATGGCTTGCCGTACCCCTAGTACAATCATTGTTGTGGTTAGCATCACGGTTCCTGCCAGCAAAGAGGTAATCATTAGCAGGATGCGAATTCGCAGTTTCATAAGGAGATCCAGAAGAAAGAGCACGTAGCGAAAGCGAACGGAAAAATGTTCGGAATATTAGAGGAGGTCTGTGCTACTGGAGAGCGCCCCAACTCAGGACTAACTCGCCAACTCTTTGATGAACAAGCAAGCACCAACTAGCAATTGCCCGTGCAGCCAGGAATGATTCTGATTCTATAGTTCCCATCTGGCATAACCGAGCAACAGCCATCACGTCGATCGTCTGAAGTGACCCTCAATCGACCGTGCTTTAGATGTTGGATTCAGCCTTAGATTCTAGAGCCTGATCCAAATTCCTATGTCAGTAGTTCTCCACGCAAAACGGTAATGGCCTGCCCTGCCAAAATCACCCGATCGCCCTCGCAGCGCACCTTAATGATCCCCCCCCTTGGCGATGCTTGATAGGCCAAAAATTCCGTTTGATTGAGCCGATCGCGCCAAAATGGGCCTAGACAACAGTGGGCCGATCCAGTAACCGGATCTTCATTCACGCCGATTGCAGGTGCAAAGAAACGCGAAACAAAGTCATAGTCTGACTGGTCGCCCACACTGGTGACAATCACTCCGTGAACAGGTAATTCGCTGAGCAGGCTAAAGTTTGGCTGCACTTGGCGAACGCAAGCTTCAGAGTCTACTTCAACCAAATAGCCAAGCGAATTGATATAAACTTCCCGAATGGGTACATTCAGGGCTTTGATCAATGTTGGTAGAATCCTGGCATCTTGGGACGGTGTAGCCGGAAAGTTTAACTCAATCCAACCTGCTTGATGTTTTGCTGTCAGCAGACCACTGCGTGTATAAAATCGAGCTTCTTGATCGATCGGTAAATGCCCTTCCGACCACAATACATGGGCACTAGCTAGCGTCGCATGTCCACACAAATCGACTTCTACTTTTGGCGTGAACCAGCGTAGCTCAAACCCATCTTCTTGTTTTGACACAAAGGCCGTTTCAGATAGGTTCATTTCCTGGGCTACCTGTTGCATCCAGCCATCTGTTTGAGGCGTTGGCATGATGCAGACAGCCGCTGGATTTCCTGCAAAAGGCTTGGATGTGAATGCGTCAACCTGAACGATCGATAGCCCCATAGTGTCCTAGCAGAGAGTGCATATTTTAATAACGATGAAGGGTGATTTAGGGAGCGAGAGGGATGGGGGAGTTGAAGATTAGAGGTTATTCGACTCATCCATGCGATCGACTCATCCACCTCTGTACATCCCTCTCATCCTACCCTGTAGCTGACACAATCACGACGCGCTGACAAGACGACCGTATTACGGCTGTAAAATTACGGCTGTACAATCACCGTTGTTCCCACATCTGCCCAGCCAAACAACCACGCCGCTTGATCCACGGGAAGATTGATACAACCGCTGCTGACTGGCGAGCCAAACTGCTCATGCCAGTAAGCTCCGTGAATGGCGTAACTGCCGGAATAAAACATTGCATAGGGAACATTGGGGATATCGTAATTCTCCCCTTGCATCCATGCTCTTTCCGACTTCTGCTGAATAGCAAAGATGCCGATCGGTGTTGGTTCATCCGATCGTCCCGTTGACACAGAGGCCGAGTAAACCAGCGTGTCACCTTCCCAAGCATTGAGTTGTTGATTCGAGAGATTGATGACAATCCAACGCGCATCCGATTGCTTCAAGTCGTCAATTTGGGCAGCAATAGCCCTTTCTCGGGGTGAAAGGAACGCTTCTTGGGCAAAGACGACGGTCGATCGCACTGTTAATAGTGCAGATGCAGACCAGCATAAGCCGATCAAAGTAGCAAACGACGCTCCCTGTCTCAACGATTTCATAATAAATTGAACTCGCTTTGCGCCTCCGATAGCTTTCACTGTTGTAAAACTCCTACCAGTCACTTCAATAACACAGTTGAAACAGCGCGACAATTTCTAGAAACGCTACATATAGCGTTTTCTGTGAGGTTGTCACACAAATCGTATTAATTCTAGAAGTTTTATGGCGGCTTTGAATCCGCAAACCACCTATTTTCTGTAAAGAAACAATAAAGATTCAGCCCAGCTAGTTGGCATATTAAAAAGTGTTGCGCCAGTTGGCAGATTTGCTCTTCGTCTCCAAGAGCATTGCTCTACGGTAGTAGGATGGCAGTATTGCTGTGCGTGGCTGAAGGTATTCTATGCGCTCATTCTGGGTTGATCCTTATCTCTGGATTCACTTAGTTGGTATTGCTGCCGTCCCCATTTTTCTAGAGTTTTGCCTGTTGGGATTGTCACTCGGCGAACCGCTCTTTCCTGTATGGTTTGAGCTTTTGTTCGTAGGAACGATCGGCATTTTGCCGATTCTTTGGATGCAATGGCAGCGCCCATTTTCGATATTCAGCTTGCTGGTGCTGGCCCTCAAACCTACCCATCTCACCGAAGATCAGCGCCGGATTTTGGCTCTATTTAAGGCTCCTCTGAATCGGGTACTGGCAGTGCTGGTTGCGGTTGGCATGACTTGGGGATTGTGGCAGCTTTACCAGCTTGCACCAGCGGTTTCTCCAAATTTATTTCCTGGAATTGCACGGGGTACAGCCTTGCTAATTGCTGCCCTCGCTTTCTTTGGGGCTAATTTGTTTCTCCAAATTCCCATCAGCGTGTTAGGTGTCTTGTGGACAAGCAATAGCCAATTCGCGGCCACGACTCCCTATCCAGTTGAGCACATTCGCCAAAGCTTCACAATTCCAGGCATTCGAGTTGGAGCGATCGTGCCACCGCTGTTTTCAGAACCAGTTCAAGCCACAGTTTCTACATCTCCACCACCTCCCACCGTTGCCCCACTCTCTAGCACGCCATCGGCGACCGCCGCCGTTGCAACCCCTAGCCCAGCAGCGTTAGAGGAAGATGACTTTGAGGATGAAGAGTTCAACACGGGTGTCGAGGATGCGATTGAACCCTCTGATGTAGATGTAAATGTATCAGATGCTACCCCAAACGCTGAACTCAGCGCCCCAGCCGATATCAGCCCAACGGATGAATTTATTGATGCAGACGCTCCGATTGCAGCAGAATTTGTGACCGATGCGGCAATTGCTGATTCTGTAGACGCAATTGAAACAACCGATCTTGAAACGGCAAGAGACACTATTGAAATAGAACCCACGCCAGATGCCAACGAAACGGCAGAAAGTTCCGACGATGTGACTGCTAGCGCTGGTACAGTAACCGACGAGTCAGGAGTAGAGCGACCTCCATCTTTCGACTCAACTCAAGTTGAGCCTCCCTTGCCTGATCCATCAACACCGACAACGCTGTTACGAGAGTCGGAACCCTTGCGTCTGACTGAATCGGCTGATGTTGCTGAAGAAATACCAATCGCAGAATCCGTTGTAGAACGCCTTGTCAGCCCTGAAGGCTTGCAGGAAGACGCTATGATAACGGAGACAACGGGGGGCGCTTCAGAGTTTGATCCCGGCTTTGATCCCAATTTTGGGGATTCCACCTTCGCTCAAGAGTTCCAGCCCGAACAGTCTGATGCCATCGATCGCACCTTAGATCCAGAGGACTCTGTAACCAGTAGCGCAGGTAATAGGGCTGAATCGCTCGACCCACCGCCTGATCTAGTTGAAGATGCAACTCTTAGCGAAACGATCGAAGGGCACGATGAAGAAGAAATAGCCGATCGATGAGGTTGGCGGCTCGGCGATTTCAATGCCTAATTTCACCGCTAAAGCCGCCAGCGATCGATATCTAAATCGGTCATTTTAATCGGCATCTGCCCCACGATACTTAAAAACTCTTGAGCATCAATTTTGCGCTGCTTCAAAAGTTCGTGCAGGACGCGGCTAAGAGCGATACAGGCAGTTTCTAGCCCTTGATGGTCGAAATTGTCTTGGAGCATTGCAGATCTCCTAAAGGAACGATTGGCAAGCAATCTTCATTGATCTTTACCAACACCATTTCGCTACATCCGTACAAATTTGTCAGCAAATTTTTGTCAGCAAATCGGTTCCTAGTCATCACACACCAGTTATCACACAATAGAGCAAAGAACCGTCGCGATAGACTATAGTAACCCACCCGTAGTGACATAGAAACTACTCTGTCACATGACTGTCACATTGACCCAGCATAATAGAACTATCGAATTCTACTTGAATATCTATCTACCTATGTCTGGTAATGGTTCACTTCACAAATTGATTGCTAATGTGTCTTTGTTAGCAACCACCATAATCGGTGGTGGATTTGTAGAACCAGCGTTGTCTGTTCCAGCTTCACAGTCAGGTTTGCAGCCTGTCCCCCAAGTGATGCAAATTGGTGGATCTCAGGCTATTCAGAAATCAGAAGATTCAGTGAATGGCCTAGCTGTGATTGGCATCGCCCTCGCTGGCAGTGCAGCGATCGGGTTAGGATTAAGTGCAATCGTAGACCGCAAGCGTCCTACTAAGCTAATGTGGAGCACTTCGACCGGAAGAACGATGCCCCCTCAGCATCCAGTAGTAGTTTTGATCAGATGAGTTCCAGTCTTCAGCGAAAACTACTACGACTGCTGCACGACGATCGCGGGGCCGCCCAACGCCTGTTTGCGCACACCCGGTTGAAATATCCTGGCAAGTCGCCTAACTGGTACGCTGAAAAGATTATTTATGACCTAGAGCGCGATCGCGGGAAGTACTAGCATTTTCCCTTAGCCCACCACTTGCGACCAGGTTGAAAGGACAAATACTGCCATTGCCAAAACGGCTAGTAATCCTTCAATCAATTTCCCGACGATCGACCCGACAACAATACCGATCGCTGACTTTGCCGCTACCTTCAGGTTGAGATCGCGACGATACAATAATTCGCCGATGATGGCACCCAACAGTGGTCCAATTAACAAGCCCAGTAATGGCCCGCCAAAGGGCAAAGCTGGCAGAAGCCCAAACACTCCTAATAGAAGCCCAACAATAGCGCCAATTTGCCCCCACTGGCTGCCTCCTGCCTGTTTGACGCCCCAATAAGCAGCCAAAAAGTCGATGCCAATACTAGCAGCAAACACGAGCAGCGCCACTGTCAAAGGGATACCTAACCCAGCAAAGCCCTGGGTAAAGCCCCAAACAATAATGCCAATCACAATCAAAATTGACCCTGGAATCCCTGGAACGAATGCTCCAATCACCCCAATTGCCATCAGTGCAACTAAAAACCAGTAGAGTGTCACCATTGTTGTCTCGCGATAAAAGTTTCAATAAAGACCATTTCAATACAATCGATGGCGTAGCATTTATGCTAGCGGCAGAAAATAGCCGATTCTATTGCAATTTAGAGTTGCCTAATTTCCTACACTGGTTGCGCTTGCCTCAGCGTTATCTCTAGTTTATCGGCAATGCCAGCAATCCAGTTCTCGTCTTGTTTGGTGTAACTGCGAGGGGCATTGGCTGCCAAAATTAATACCCCTTGGCTGCCAATCGGCTGACAAATCACGCCCTGCGTATTTTCCGGTAAGTAGTTAAACTCGATTTTGCCTGGATACAGATTGAGATTCACCAAATAGACGGGGCGTTGTGTTGTGAGCACCCGCTGTACAATTGCACCTGGTTGAACCTCAACCGCTGGTCCCAAAATGCCGCGTCGTAGCAGGACATGACCGTCATACCAGAGGACGATCGATTTTGTCACCGTATTTGTTAACAGCAAATGGGTGGCCCAAGCGAGTTCGGTTTTGACCCCTTCGGATAGGTCCGGAGCTAGCTCGAACCCTTCTTCTCCGGCTAATATCACAGCATCCGGCGGTGTTGGTTGAATGCGCTGCCACAGCAACCCAGTCAAAATCAAGAGCGCACTTAAGATCACCCCCAGCACATCTGAACGGGCTTGAGAGTCAGTTAAGACGGGCGTCAGCAGGCGATTAATCAGCAGAAGGGTTCCAGCTAATATTCCCGCTACGATTGGCAACTGCCGCAACACTTGATTTTGATCTGGTTTTGCCATTGTTCAATTGCCCTGGATGCGATTACCGCTATGTCGATCTTGACACAAAGCTTGCGCTTCACCCTGACCATTCCAGCAATCGTGTGTACGATATCTAGAGGAATGGTTTGAATTGCTCTGTAAAAATCCTTAAAAAGGAGCAGTCGTGTGGATCTACTCAGTAGTCTACTTTCGTTGTTTCTGGGTGGGCCGCCCAACGTTGGAGCGCAGTCTGTGAATTGGTCAGGGGTAATCAGCGAAGCCACGATCGACTCGCTAATTATGGAAGTAGCAGACCCCGATCCGATGGCCACAATAGCCGTGCAGCAACATCTAGAGGCACTTGCAAGCCAAGGGCTATCGAGCGAGCGGCAGGGAGTTTGGCTGCGGATAGGAGATCAGGTTGTGGCAGAAAATATGGGAACGGTACCCCTACCAGCGGCCTCTCTGACCAAAATTCCCACCACGCTAGTGGCCCTGGCAACTTGGGGTCCGGATCACCAGTTTGAAACCATTGTTAGTACGACTGGAGCCATCGAAGCCGGAGTGTTGCAAGGGAATTTAATTGTGCATAGTGAAAGCGACCCCTTCTTTGTGTGGGAAGAAGCGATCGCCTTAGGAAATGCATTAAATCAAGCCGGGATTCAACAGATAGCAGGTGATTTGGTGATTTCTGGTAACTTTGCCATGAACTTTGAAACCGATCCGATCACTGCTGGAACGTTTCTAAAGCAGGGGTTCGATTCTAACCTGTGGACGGACGAAGTAGAAGCACAATATCAACAGTTGCCACCTGCTACACCCCGTCCTCGCCTTGCTTTGGCTGGAACTGTGCGCCTTGCTACTGCCGCCGATCGCGAGCGTTCAACGCCGATTGTGAAACATCAATCGCTGCCGTTGATTAATATATTGCGAGGAATGAATATTTACAGCAATAACATTATTGCTGAGATGTTATCTGACATCTTAGGAGGGGCTGCCGCCCTAGCCGAGCAGGCCGCTACCATCGCTAACGTACCACCCGAAGAAATTCAGTTAATCAACGGATCGGGACTTGGTGAGGAAAACCGGATTTCACCTAGGGCGGTTACCTCGATGCTGGTCTCAATTCAAAAATATCTGCAACCGCGACAAATGTCGATCGCAGATGTGTTTCCAGTCATCGGACGAGATGGCGGCACGCTAAATGGGCGCAACATTCCACAAGGAGCCGTTTTAAAAACAGGAACGCTGAATGCCGTCAGTTCCCTAGCAGGTGTGATTCCAACTCGCAATCGTGGCCTAGTGTGGTTCACAATCATTAACTTAGGGGCGGGCGATCTTCAGTTCTTTCACGATCAACAGGACTTTCTGCTGCAAAAGCTGCAAACCGCCTGGGGCGTCGCCGCGGTCGTACCGCCTACGATTACCCCTAACCCTGCCCGACTCAGAACCTTCCAGTTAGGAGCCGCCGATCGCAATCAGCGAATTTAGTTCCATCCTAAGGCAGGGCTTTATTGCTGATGGGGGGTGAATGGGTAATGAGTAATAGGACTACCATTTCCCATCACCCACTACCCAGTTCCGACCTTTATTACACCGCTGCGAAGAATTCCTTCGACTTCACCGGGTCAGGATTCATCGTGGCATCGCCAGGTTTCCAGTTAGCGGGGCAAACTTCATCGGGATGCGACTGCACATATTGAATCGCTTGCAGGGTGCGCAGCGTTTCGTCTACACTCCGACCAAAGGCTAAGTTGTTCACCGTTGAGTGCTGAATTACACCATCTTTATCAATGATGAACAGACCTCGCAGGGCTACACCTGCTTCTGGGTCAAGAACATTGTATGCGGTGCTAATTTCTTTTTTGATGTCAGAAACCAGCGGATAGCTAAGATCGCCAACACCGCCCGATTTCCGATCGGTTTGAACCCAGGCTAAGTGCGAGAATTCGCTGTCTACCGATACGCCCAAAACTTCGGTGTTGATCGCTTTGAATTCTTCGTAACGATCGCTAAAGGCAGTAATTTCGGTTGGGCAAACGAACGTGAAGTCTAGCGGGTAGAAAAATAGCACCACGTACTTGCCACGATAGTCAGACAGCTTGATCGTCTTAAATTCTTGATCGTATACAGCGGTTGCTGTGAAATCTGGTGCAGATTGACCAACCCGAAGACAACCTTCAGTCGCGTAAGCCATGAACGACACTCCTTAAATATGCAACTTGCGTCTACTTGATTTCGTTCGTTTTGATTCGTTCTGTACTTGCTGATTGGACCGAGGGATTAAGCCAAGCGTTGGAAAGCACGCGAACCCCTTGCCAATTCATAAATTACGAACTGTTACAACTATATCATACTCATAACGATTTTGAGTAGGGGTTCCAAGTTGCTACGACAAATGTCTGCCTGCTTAACGTAACATCAATGACTTACATGATGCGTTCAATAACGCCATTTTGTCCCCCTTACATGCCCATAATTTCATAGCCAGCGTCAACGTACAAAATTTGTCCGGTGATGCCGCTTGCGAGATCGCTGCACAAAAACGCGGCTGTATTTCCAACTTCACCTTGAGTGACCGTCCGACGCAACGGTGCAACCGTCTCTACATGGTGGATCATATCCAAAATACCGCCTACTGCCGACGACGCCAATGTGCGAATGGGCCCTGCTGAAATGCCGTTGACTCGCACCTGTTGCGGTCCTAACTCAGAAGCCAAATAGCGTACATTCATTTCTAATGCGGCTTTGGCGATCCCCATCGTGTTGTAGTTAGGAATGACCCGCACGCCTCCCAAATAAGTCAGCGTCACAATGCTGCCTCCTTCAGTCATCAGGGGTTTGGCAGCACGGCTAAGACTAATCAATGAATAGGCACTGATCTCGATCGCTTGCGTGAAATCTTGACGAGAGACGCTGCTAAAGTCACCACTGAGGGACTCTTTGCTGGCAAATGCCAAGCAGTGAATTAAGCAATCCAATCGTCCCCATTTTTCGCGGATCGCCTCAAAGGTGGCTTGAATCTGTGCTTCATTTTGGACATCGCAAGGCAAAAACAAGGTCGGTTGCAGTGGCTCAACCAACTCGGCCACTTTCTTTTCAAACCGTCCCTTTTCGTCGGGTAGATACGTTACCCCAAGATTGGCGCCAGCTTTATGAAGTTGTTGTGCAATGCCCCAGGCGATCGATCGGTTATTGGCAATGCCCGTTACTAGGGCGTTTTTTCCGGTCAAGTCCAGCATGTCATGTTACTCATTGCAAGGTTTAGCAATAGGAGAATACTGAAAAATGGGGACGGAAGGCTAGCGAGGAGAGGGTGGGGAGTAGAGAGTCGGGAGTCGGGGAGAGGAATTCACCTCATCTACTCATTTACTTGTCTGCTCTCTTTTGCTCCTATCTTTTCAAAGTTCTGGTTTTTGCTCTAGGTAGGTGTCTAGGTCAAGGGCGGCTAGTCGTTCGTAAGCACGATCGATGTAGCGTTGTCCGCGCAAAAAGCCGGTGTTGGCTCCGGGGCACAGATAATGCAACGTTTCGGGAGAGAATCGATCGCGCAAGTATTGTACGCTGTTAAGTTGTCTGCGCCAGTGAAACGTTTTGCCGATACGAAGTGGAACTGGATTGCCTTGCTGATTAGGCAAGAGGTGTCGCCCGGTGAACAGAACCCCACCTTGATCGCAATGATAGAGACAGGACGAGCCAGGAGTATGGCCAGGAGTCCAAATGGCTTGACTGGTGGGGCTAAGCGTAAAGTCATGCTGGAATCGGCTAACCTCTATGCCAGGGAGTAGGTACGCTTCTTGCTCTTGAATTAGAATTTGACAGTTGAGAGTTTGCTGTATCTCCTTAACATTGGCGATCGCGGTGCGATGGGTCAAAAATAACCAACGGACGCCGTGCTGCTGCAAAAACGATCGATTGGGTTCGTCCCAGACTGGACAATCAATCAGGATATTTCCTAAGTTTTCTAAAATAAAGTAAGACGTGCCTCCCATTGTGTCGCGATTTGGGGGAAAGGCAAATATTGTATTAAAAACGGGACGGGGGTTTTTGGGCGGAGTTTGCTGCATTCGCGTGTATGAAGGCTTTCAGCGGACTGATTGAAGAGGGTATCCTGGAGATCTACCCACTGTAGGTATGAGTGTGGTTTTTTATTAAGGGTTGTTTCTGGAAGGGCGGTTTGTCGAAGGATTGTTGATTGCTTCGCTGGCCGACTATGATTGACCGATTTGATGACGCTGGCCTGCTTAAAAAATTCTGTTGAGATTCACAGCATGATTTGGTTCATTCTTCTGCTACTAGGAATCCTAACGTACTTCTCCTACTTCATCGTAGAACGAAGCGTGGCGCATATTACCAAGACTCCAGTTTGGGTGCTTTGGCTGGTTATGATGTTTCCTGCCTTTGTCTGGGCAGGATGGATCGTTATCAATGGAGAGGCCCGCACGCCGATCGGACTGATTCTTGGCGCTATTCTGCTTAGTTCAACACTGTATTGGTTCCTAGTGCAGTGGGGACGTGTACCACAGCCCAATTCAACCCAGTCTCAACCGAAGGACACGGAACAGAAACAAGACACTTTAAAAGCTTTAACTGCTGTGACTGAACGACAACCAAGCCCACGCCCAATTAACAAGGAAGAAGAAGCCAATCTGCAAAACTGTTTTCCTTGGTCGGTTTACTATCTACAAAATATTGAACACCGTCCCCAAGCATTAATTTGCCGAGGTCAATTGCGAACATCGCCGGAGGTGGCGTACAACACGGTGCGAGACAACATTGAGTCGTATTTTCACGATCGCTTTCTGGTGGTGTTTCAGGAAGGATTGAATGGCAAACCATTTTTTGTGCTGGTTCCTAATCCTAGAGCCAAAACAAAAACAGCCGCCAACGATCGCTCCGTTCGCCCCGGCTTAGCGCTGGGATTGCTATTTGCCACGCTGGTAACGACCACGTTGGCAGGCGCTATGTTGCTCAATAGCAGTGATACTTCTCAATTGCCTAGCGATCTGCCGTCTTTGTTGGCGGGCTGGCCCTACGCCTTGGCGCTGATGACCGTGCTAGGCATCCATGAGCTTGGCCATTACTTAGCGGCTCGCTATTATCGGGTTCGTGCCACGTTGCCCTATTTCATTCCGGTGCCGCCAGCGGCCATCTTTCCATTCGGTACATTTGGCGCTTTTATTCAACTGCGATCGCCGATTCCTAACCGTACAGCGTTGTTTGATGTCGGTATTGCTGGCCCCCTATCGGGCTTCATTGCCACAATTCCGGTGTTATGGTGGGGATTGGCCAACTCCGAGATTGTCGATCTCAGTGAGCAGTCGAGCATTCTCAACTTTGATTCCTTTCAACCAACGGCATCTCTGTTAATTGCCCTACTTAGTAAGATTGCCTTGGGCAGTGCTTTGACCAGTAACCATGCGCTCAATTTGCATCCAGTGGCGATCGCAGGCTGTTTGGGGCTAATTATTACAGCATTGAATTTAATGCCTGTGGGCCAATTAGATGGTGGGCACATTGTTCATGCCATGTTTGGGCAGCGAACAGGAGCCATGATTGGGCAAATTACTCGCCTATTAGTGCTGGCGCTGGCGCTGATTGTGCAGCGAGAGTTATTTCTGTGGGCAATTTTGCTGTTTTTTATGCCTGTGGTTGATGAACCTGCCCTTAACGATGTCAGCGAATTAGATAATGGTCGTGATTTTCTGGGTCTCTTGGCGCTAGGACTGTTGCTGATTATTATTTTGCCGCTTCCACAACTGTTGTCCCGGCTATTGTTTTAAGGGATAGACTCGATTGAGTTGGTTGAGTTTTAGAACCTGTACGATCGTCACCAGCGCAAGGCTCTACAGCTAATCATCAAGTTTTGCTACATGACTCTTGATTCCCAAAATCCTGTCCTAGCATCATGGCAATCAGTTTAGAGACTTGTTAGAGACTTGTTAGCGATGACTCAAGACGTTCGGCCATGGCTCAATGAAATTCAAGGCTTGCAGGAGAAATTAGCGGCAGCACATCAAGAACGCGACGAAGCGTACGCCAGTGCGGCGAATTGGCGACGTTTGTATGAATGTGAAGCGAATCAGCGGCGCGCTGACACAACCCTAGCACAGCAAACAATCGACGCACTCAAAATGCAACTTCAACAGATGCAAACCCTTCCGCCCGAAACCGAGACGGATAATGCAATGCTCCTGAAACAGTTGCAACAGGAGCTTGAACAATTACAGCATCCAGAAGAGCTAAAAGCTGCTCTGTTAAAGGCGCTGTTGGAATGCGATCGCATGGCGCGGCGGTTGCAAGCAGAACAAATGGCCCACGCCAAAACACGAAAAACCCTAACAGCCGCCCTCGGCGATACGGTACAAATGCTGAGTAAAGAGCGATCGGGGCGCCAATCCCAGCTATCCTCTAGGAACCTGTCATCCAGGGCTGCTTCAAAATCAGCAACTGAGACAAGTGAGGGAATGACCACCGTTGCCATTTCATCAGTGTCCTCCGTAACCACAACGGCTGAAACTACTAAAATCCCATTGCTTGAGCTACCGCCGCTCGAGTAGGTTCAATGCCGGTTTTGAACTGGTTATTGCCATGTTTGATGGCAGTATCTGGGTCTTTTAGCCCATTGCCAGTCAACACACAGACGATCTTAGCGTGGGCCGGCACTTGGTCTTTAACTTTCAATAAACCTGCTACCGAAGCCGCGCTGGCTGGTTCACAGAAAATACCTTCTTGAGATGCCAACAGTCGATAAGCCTCTAAAATTTCCTCATCGGTGACAGCATTAAATTGTCCTTGGCTAGCGTCTTTGACAGCCATAGCCTTTTGCCAACTAGCGGGATTGCCAATACGAATAGCTGTGGCCAAGGTTTCGGGATGGTCGATCGGCACTCCTGTCACCAACGGAGAAGCTCCAGCCGCCTGAAACCCCATCATTCGGGGTAATTGACGGCAACGTCCTTCCTGGTGATACTGGCAGAAGCCCATCCAATAGGCCGTGATATTTCCAGCATTTCCAACAGGAATACAGAGCCAATCGGGGGCATCACCCATTATATCGACGATCTCAAAGGCGGCGGTTTTCTGTCCTTCTAAGCGATAGGGATTGACCGAATTCACTAGCGTCACTGGGTAATGCTCTGCCATTTCGCGCACAATGCTGAGGGCACAATCGAAATTTCCCTGAATGGCCAATACTTCTGCACCATACAGTAGGGCTTGTGCTAGTTTACCCAACGCCACATAGCCATCGGGAATTAACACATAAGCCCGCATTCCCGCCCGCCGAGCATAGGCGGCGGCAGCAGCCGAAGTATTCCCCGTGCTAGCGCAAATTACTACCTCGGCCCCGTCTTCTTTCGCCTTCGAGACCGCCATTGTCATACCTCGATCCTTGAAACTGCCCGTGGGGTTAAGTCCGTCGTATTTCACCCACACCTGCACTTGTTTGCCAATCTGCGCAGCAAGAGCAGGGGCTGGAATCAGCGGCGTGTTGCCTTCTAATAACGTGACAACCGGGGTCCGATCGCTGACGGGCAAATACGATCGATACGTTTCAATCAAACCTTGCCAGCCGTTCTGGGGTGGAATTGCTGCTATCGGAGAATTAATCGATGTAGTCGATGAAATCGGAATCACAATGATGCTCTAGAAATAATGAAAATATTCAGCAGTAGCCTTTGAGATCCAAATTAAAATCATTCGGCTTTCTCAGTGTATCCTGAGGCTACTCTTCTAAAACCAACAGGGCCGATTTCACCGGACGCTCTATACGAGTTCCGCTTTCAGCAACTTTGCCGTAATGAATTTGTCCAGCATAGAACAGCGACGACGAACTGCCACCGTCTAGGTTTAGCGCTTTGACCGCACCCAAGGTCGCCATGAATTCGGCTAGGGCGGGCAGCGACAGTCCAGAACCGATCGGTGTATCTGGTGTCTGTGCCGCCATCACGAGAACCACATCACCTGTGGAGGTGATACCGACAGCGGTTCTAGCATTGGGTTGAGCACTGCCCAAAGCATCCCGCACGAGTTCCCCATCCGCATAGTCAGCAAACGCTTCTTCCACAAGTCGCAAGGTTGGCAACAACTGTGGTCCTCCTCCGAGAGCACTGACCAATTGACAGGAACTTGGAATAACCGCGTCGTGGGGCGCGATATCATACTGCACCGCTTGACCACACTGATATTGTCGAAATTCCGATCGCCGAAAGATTCGATCGAGATAGGGAGTCAGATCAGGGTTGCCAACAAGTCGTTCATTCAGACGCGGATCAGCAACTACCTCGCCCTGTAACACGACATAAGAAGTCGTTTGTTGATTCACTGGGTCAAAAAAACCGCCGTTAACCGCTGCGATCGCCCCAGTTGACTCGACAAACTCCGCGAGAGAAGCCGTTGTGTCAGCCACGGCTGGGTACAAAATCAACGGCGCATCTGCCGCCACTTGCAGTACATGCACCAAGCTTTGCTCGATTGTATACTGGCGATAGGCTAGCCCAGTCGAGAATGTGACTGACTCTGCCTTTGATGAAACTGCTTGCAAAGGCACTACTGCTGGTGTCAACTGCTGAGTCGGGGGCGTTCTGATGCTACAGGCATAGCATAGCCACAACGCTAACCCAAACAGCCACAGGGATCGACGACGAGACTTCACCACTTGTCTGCCTAACCGAACGAATCCAAATCCAGTGCTTTAGAACCCCCTTGCTCTAGTTGCACCAGAATTTTACCCAATTGCGACCAAACGAGTAGCCCAGTTCCAATTGTGAGAGGAAGTGCGATCGCATACGCCAAATTGGTAGGAAAGCCAAAGATTTGTACACCCGACGCCAAGAACACACAGACACCGATACAAATTCCTAGATAGGGCAACCGCAATGCCGCTCCTTGCAGTGTGGCCAGCGTGCGGGTCGATCGCTCATTCGACCATTTTTGAACGCCCTGTTTCAGCGTGGCATCAAAGGCAACCCCCGACGTAATTCCTACCAACAATCCAGCAATCAATAGCACATAGGGTGGCTCTGGAAAATAATAATAAGGCACTCGCAGGCTCCTTGATGGATAAGGGACGGATAAAGGGTGAGAGTAAAAAACAATGAAAGAAAGAATAAAGCAATAAAAGAAAGGGCAGCGGATCAAAAGCGATGGTGGGTCGATGAGTGAGTAAGCGAAAAAAGTTTCTAGCCTTTCGCCTGACATTCTTTCGCTTTTTCTTCAACCTCCAATCTTCAACCTCTAGCGACTACTCCTCGCGGAATGGCATAAATGCTGATACTGGGGGGATCAGAGTAGAGGTCTGCTCATTCGAGAAACCCGCCAACGCTCCTATAGCCACACTGAACAGACGACCCGGTCTAATGTCGTCTTTGATCAGGTTCCACAAACGCCGGACCTCTTCGGTATGAAGCCGATCGTCCTCAACCAAAGCCAGAATTAGCTGACGCCGCAGGTATTGCCCTTCTTCTGATAACAGGTATTGTAAGCCGAGTTGGGCTGTTGGCAAAATATCGAAGTTTGTATCGGTACGAGCGATCGCAATCAGGTTCTCTAACCGCTCCCACTGAAACTTACCATCTTTAAACAGCACTTCCAACAATCGCCGCCGCAACTCTGCCGACTCACTGGTTAACAATCGCCGCGCGATATAGGGATAAGCAATGTCAATAATCTTAAATTCAGGGTTGAGGCTCAGCGCCAGTCCTTCCTGAGTAATTAGCGAACGAATAATCAGCGCAAATTTAGCAGGCAGACGGAACGGGTATTCATACATCAATTCAGCGAACTGATCGGTGATCGTTTTGAAATTGAAGTCCTTAACGCTTTCTCCCATCGCATTGCCCAGCACTGACTCTAATGCTGGAACGATCGGCGTAATGTCAGTATCGGGGGTCAAAAAGCCAAGCTTGACAAAGTCGTGAGCCAGTGCCTCATATTCTTTGTTAATGAGATGAACTACTGAATCTACAAGAGTTTCCTTAGTCTCCTGGCTGAGTTGATCCATCATGCCAAAATCGATGAACGCCATCTGCCCATTCGGTGTGGCAAACAGATTGCCCGGATGCGGATCGGCATGGAAAAAACCAAACTCTAGAAGCTGCCGTAGTCCAGAGGTAACGCCAATTTCAATTAAACGATCGGTATCTAGATTAGATTCTCGAACTTTGGTTGTGTCTGTCAGCTTAAAGCCATCAATCCATTCCAAAGTCAGCACCCGTCGGCTGCTGTAGCGCCAGTAGATGTCTGGAACCTTGACAGTCGCATCGGCTTGAAAATTTGCGGCAAACTTTTCAGCGTTGCGCCCTTCGTTGATGTAGTCAATCTCCTCAAATAATTTGGTGCCAAACTCATCAACAATCAGTGTCAAATCGTGCCCTAAGTTCAGCGGTAGCCACGGTCCCAACCATCTAGCCGCCCACCGCATCAGGTATAGATCCAGCGTCAGGGTTGGCAGTAAATTAGGGCGTTGCACCTTCACTGCTACTGCTTCTCCAGTATGCAGCTTAGCGCGGTACACTTGCCCCAAGCTTGCAGCCGCAATTGGTTCAGCAGAAATTTGACGATATACTTCCTCAATACTGCGATCGAGTTCTCGTTCAATAATGCTAAAAGCTAAAGGCGATGGAAACGGGGGCAACTGATCTTGTAACTTGGTCAATTCATCTAGGAAATCTTTTCTAACCAAGTCGGGGCGGGTAGAGAGTGCCTGACCGACCTTAATAAAGGTTGGACCCAGCCGGGTTAGAATCTGCCGCAGTTGAATCGCCCGCGTTGACCGATTCCTTTCAACCTGGTTGAACCACTCATCTTTCTTTAAGCCAACCAAAAATCCTGTAAATTGCCAAATGATATTGAGGGTACGCCACAGCGCTCTCCAAGGATGGCGACGATAGTAGCGATCGATGGTTTCCCAATCGTAGCGTCGCATCTGACCAAACTGATCTTGACTCACGTCGTTATCTGCCTCTCTAACCGGGATTAAATCGTCATGCATAGCGTGCAATACCGAGCTTACCCCTCGTTATTTTGCTCCAGGGTGGGCATGTTACCGCTCAGACTTTATACCAAGCAAGTACAGCTTTCTGGAGACAAAGTCCGGGCAAGTCTATACCGGCTTCAGATTTGACCCCGCTAAATTGCCCGTTTTTCAGAAGGTTAACTCTAGTATAAGAAAATACAAGTTTTTACTGCTCAAACCATAGATAGAGTTAACTTTTACATCAATTCTGTTTGAAATCTTGATGTATTGTTTGTCATGATCCCATAAAACTATAGACTTTAACTAAGTTTCAATACCAGGAAATCTTCAACCCCTTTTATGAATAAATATTAAAATAATTGAAGCTTTCATGAGCAAAATGACGTTTTATTGCAAAAATCTGGGATGCTCAGCGGAAATGGCGATAGTTGAGTGTTTCGTCGCAGATAAAGCGGATGTCGAGGTTGTCCGTTCTGCGTCACGCCCAGACAGTAGAGTGGTGGAACAACACAGTGGTTGGCACGGTGATGAGTCAACAGTTGCAGCACTGATCGATCGCGTTGATATAGGCTACCGCCCTTTCCCCACGCCAGGATGACTCGATCGGCTCGAGAAATAGCTCCTATCAAATGCCGATCGCACTCTACCCCCACTGGATCAGTCACCTGTTGAAGTTGACGGGGATGGGTTGCCATTCGCGCAAATAAGTTGACAACTTCTAAAGATCCATAACCCCAGCTTTGGGCAAAGCTAATACAGCGGCGAATCGTAGGGTCATTGGTATGAGCGTCGGCAGTGCTTGGGTTCAGCATCACAAAGGCGAGGCGAGGAGCCGCAAGTTCCCAGGTTCGCCACAGCAAGTAGCGATACCGATGATCTTGATCAAAGATTGCTCCCCCCTGAATGTCTTGATTCTGTATAACCTGGCTTTTCAGCATCGATTGTCGGCATCTAGGAGAAAGACCAATTTTGTACCTGCTTATGTACTATGCCAACTTATGACCAACTCTGAACCGATCTCATGAACCGATTCGATCGGGGCTGTTGGCAATTGCATTCATTCGTAGAATACAAGTAATTGGTAGATACAAAAACCGGGTTGTCTCTATCCTGCGTGCCCATTAGGTAGACTAGTAGAAACGCTTTAGAACGCCCAAAAATCTTGAGCTTCCCCTCGTACACCCCAAGAAGGAAAAGAGAGTCATGGGACTATTTGACCGTGTGAGCCGAGTTGTTCGGTCTAACCTGAATGCTGCTGTCAGTTCTGCCGAAGATCCTGAAAAAATCTTGGATCAGGCCATCATTGACATGCAGGAAGATTTGGTACAGTTGCGTCAAGCCGTTGCTACTGCGATCGCTAGCCAAAAGCGGGTACAACAGCAGTACATGCAGGCTCAATCTGAAGCTGATAACTGGCAACGTCGTGCCCAACTAGCCCTGCAAAAAGGCGACGAGAACTTAGCTCGGGAAGCCCTAAACCGCAAGAAAGTCCAAGCGGAAACAGCAACTGCGCTTAAGACTCAGTTTGATCAACAATCCGCTACTGTCGATACGTTGAAGCGGAATTTGATTGCCTTAGAAGGCAAAATTTCAGAGGCGAAAACCAAAAAAGACATGCTCAAGGCTAGAGCGCAAGCGGCCAAAGCCAACGAGCAACTGCAACGCACCGTGGGCAACTTGGGCACCAGTACTGCCATGTCCGCCTTTGAGCGTATGGAAGAAAAGGTGATGCAAATGGAAGCTCGATCGCAAGCTGCTGCTGAGTTAGCTGGGGCTGATTTGGAAAGTCAGTTTGCTCAATTGGAGGCAGGGGGCGATGTTGATGCCGAATTGGCTGCTATGAAGGCGCAACTGTTGGGTGGATCGGCTGCCGATCAAGCTCAACTCCCGTCTGAAACTGCTGCTCCTAAGGATGCTTCAGTCGATGCAGAACTCGAAGCCCTCAAGCGACAACTCGATCAGCTATAGGCGGCTAACGTAGATGGGTTGACCTCAAACTCCTCAATCAACGAACGGCGCTTAAAGCAGGGGTGAGCATTGACTCACCCTATGGCACGGACAACGTTAAGCAAACGTTAAGCAAACGTTAAGCAAACGTTAAGCAATAGTAAAGTGGGGATCGATTATCCGCAACAGCAACGATATTCTTGATGTTGTCGATCGATCGCATCAGTCACTAATCTAGAGAAGGACAGTCTGTATAGATTTACAGTCTTTGTTTACTTAAGATTCAGAGTAGCAAGTTACCCCTGTGTTATCTGTGTATGATCAGCAGTACTCCTACAACCGTCACCGATCGAGATTTTGCAACAGAAGTCCTGAGTGCTAATCAGCCTGTGTTAGTCTACTTTTGGGCAAGTTGGTGTGGCCCTTGCCGCCTGATGTCGCCCATTCTCGATAAATTAGCGGCTGAGTATGGTGATCACTTAAAGATTGTGAAGATGGAAGTCGATCCCAATCCTGAATCTGTGGCTGTCTATCAAGTGGAAGGCGTACCTGCATTTCGCCTGTTTAAGGCAGGGGAGGTTGTGGAATCCTCGGAAGGAGCCATTAGTCAGCAAAAGTTGCAAAGTTTGATTGCTCCCCATCTTGCTGCCCCAAATTAACGAAAAAATGCTGTATGGAATTTACTCCACCGCCTGCGGCTCCTCTTTCCCCAATTTAGGCAGCACAACACGACAGGCTAAAGCAGCCGTCTGGCCAGGCTTTTGGTATTCTTGCCACAGCGGTTGTTGCGCGATTGGAAGTTGTCGGAGCGCATCGAAAAACTCCAAAGCAATAACGTGACTATCGGTATCCAGGACCATCAGGAGAAATCGAATAACGCTTTCCTAATTTTGCTACCTTTCCTCCCCTTGATGAGAGATAAAGTTGAGCTTAGGCGATCGGGTGGAGTCTGCGAATTCTTCAAGGCAGACATGCCCAAGGTTTCTAGATCCTTAATCTAGCGCTTCAAAATTTCATCATCTACAGAGAAATCGACCTCTACTTTGTCACGGCCGGTTGACAAGTAATCATTTTCAAATGAATCACGTAACCCAGAAATGAGATCAAATTCCGGCTGCCAGTACAGATCTTTTTGCGCTTTGTGAATATCGGTAAAAAAGTGTTGTACACGCAGCGGAAAGGCTTTGCGCTTGCCAAAATCAAACGCTTTGGGATCATAGTGAACTAGTTTCAGCGTATCGGGGTCTTTGCCTGCGGCCACAGCACAGGCCCGTGCCAATCCATCAAACGTCACCGATCGATCGCCCGATAGGTTGTAGATTTGCCCCACTGCCCGACGATTTCCTAACACGGCAGCCATCGCGGCGGCCAAATCCTGCACATGTCCAAACTGCGTCAAGTGCAACCCATTACCCGGAATTGGAATTGGACGATCGCGAACAATGCGATCGAAAAACCATGCTTCCAGATCGTTGTAATTTTGTGGCCCGTAGATATAAACCGGACGCACCGATGTAAAGGGAACGCCTTGTTCCTGTAAATACTGTTCGGTCTCAAACTTGCCCTTGTGGCGACTATTTGGATCAACCGGATCACCTTCTACATGCGGCATTTGATCTGATTTGAGATACACGCCTGCTGAACTGACATAAACAAAGTGCTGAATTTTGTCTTGGAACAATTCAACCAGTGGTTGAGTGTCGCTGAGTTCACGGCCGTTGTTGTCAAAAATTGCATCAAACGACTGAGCGGCTAATTTTGCTTTTAGGTCATCTGCGTCAGTGCGATCGCCCTGAATTTGCTCAATGCCTTCGATCGGTGCAGGCCTGTTACCCCGATTAAACAGTACCACTTCATGATCTTGATGATAAAGCAGGCGCGTTAGATACACACCAATAAACCGCGTGCCGCCCATCATCAAAATTCGCATAACTGCCTACTCCAACACATTGCCTGTTTTCATCCTACGGCGTAATGTCGATTTTCTAATGATTGCTGCAAATCTTTCATGAAATCTGGAACCGAGGATTGTACTCAGAAATCAGGCATCTTAAAGAAGGAACCTAATCCATGCATCGAGGATTGCAATTTATTTCTGGAATGGCGATCGGGGGGTTGTTTATCATCCTCTGCGCTGGAGTCGTGGCGTTGCTTTCGATGGCCCCCGTTTTAGTGCAAGGGGGAATTGCTAGCGTGTATCTGGGAGAACCCGGGCAAGGTGTGCGAATATCTGGACATCACTTGACTTGTGCTCAAGCGCCAACCATTGATCGCTGTACGATTCAACTTGAGGGGACTCCCTTAACGCTGCAAGTCAGCTATGGTGACGCCGAACGCCGAATTTTTCACGAAACCGCCCGCTGTGAAGCCACCTATGGCGATCGTCCGCTTGGCTGCGATCTGCATTACTACTATGGCACCGGAAAATTACCCATACTGACCATCCGAGAATCCTTGGGGCTGAGTCCGTCAACCTTGCAACGCCTGTATCAAGATAATTTTCTGATTCAATTCGGCGGCGATAACTTGCTGAAGCAGAGTACTGTCATTGTAGTCACTTGCGGCGTATTGGCCGCCCTCAGTCTCTCGATTTCCTCGTATCCTGCCAATCCATGGGTTGCCATTATGATGAACGGTATGGCAGGGTTGTTAGGAGCGCTGATGATTCGTAACCCACTTCATACTCTGTGGGGTGAATGGTCACTGCTGGTAATCACAGGAGGAGCGATGGCGGTGGGAACAATTGCATGGTTTTGTAGCCGCCGAGTTTCTAGAATTTTATATGGCTTCAGTGGCGGACTAGTTATTACGGGATTTTTATGGGGGTTCTCGTTGCTGCTGCTGATCCTATTGGGCTATGCAGCTTAAGTGAGCATACTACAATGAGCAAGGCAATCAGCAAGGCAAATCGTTTTGCATGAGACGATCGAGCCTTGCCATCCCAGCGTAGTATTAGAACGCTCATTTATTCGGGAAAGGGGGTCTATGCTGTTTTCGAGTTCAAATCCGGCTCTCCTCGTCCTAGCCGACGGCACCGTCTTTAAGGGGTGGTCGTTTGGGGCAACTGGAACGACGATCGGCGAAGTGGTCTTTAATACCGGTATGACGGGGTATCAGGAAGTGTCAACTGATCCCAGCTATCTGGGGCAGATTGTCACTTTTACCTATCCAGAACTAGGGAATACAGGCGTCAATTTAGAAGACGAAGAATCAGAGCGTCCTCAAATTGCCGGAGCGATCGCTCGCAACGTTTGCTTCAAGCCGAGTAACTGGCGATCGACACAATCGTTTCCGGACTATCTCAAGCAGCATGGCATTCCAGGCATTTATGGCATTGACACGCGCACACTGACGCGCAAGCTGCGATCGAGTGGAGCCATGAACGGGGCAATTTCTACCGAAATTCTTGATCCAGCCGATCTATTGATGAAGGTGCAAGAGGCCCCTAGCATGGCTGGTCTTAACTTGGTCAAGCAGGTTTCTACTAAAAAAGTCTATGAGTGGTCTGATCCAACTAGTCCAATTTGGGAATTTCGTCCCACTCTCGATGTGTCTACTTCTGAACAGCCGCTTACGGTAGTGGCGATCGATTTTGGCATTAAACGCAACATTTTGCGCCGCTTGGCTAGCTACGGTTGCCGCATTATTGTTGTGCCTGTCAATACATCGCCTGAAGAAATTCTGAAGTACAACCCCGACGGTATTTTTCTATCTAATGGGCCAGGCGATCCTGCGACCGTGACAGAAGGCATTGAAACGGTACGTGCCCTCATGTCTAGCCAGAAGCCGATGTTTGGTATCTGCATGGGGCATCAAATTTTGGGCTTATCGTTGGGTGCAGAAACCTTTAAGCTGAAGTTCGGGCATCGCGGCTTAAATCACCCGTGTGGCTTGAGTCAGCAAGTAGAAATTACTAGCCAAAACCACGGCTTTGCTATTGATGCCAATTCCCTATCCGCGTCTGAGGTAGAAATCACTCACCTGAACTTGAACGATCGTACAGTGGCAGGCTTACGCCACAAGAGGTTGCCTGTTTTCTCAGTGCAATATCATCCAGAAGCGAGTCCTGGACCCCACGATGCTGACTACCTGTTCAATCAGTTTGTTCAGTCCATGCGAGACTATCGCCAGCGACAGCAGCCCAGTCTATCGCTTTAAGCGTCAAGCAAATCTCCATCTAACGTTTACTAACTGCCCCCTGTGCTTAGGCAGGGTATGGGCACAACTGAGTAGGGACACCATTGTCGTGTCTCTTTTTTTGAGCCAGCGAGGTTAAAGTTTGACTGGCTCTGCGCGATCGATTCTGGGCATCCTACAGCTACCTAGCTTGGCGATCGGTGTGCTCGATGCTTTGCTAAGAGTCCAATTCCGTCCTCATCGCTCATTACTCCTCCCTTCTACAGGACTGTACCCATGCTTTGGAAGCAACGAACTTGGTTTCAGCTAGCCCTTCAACTACGCGGCTCGGTTGTTCCAGCGGTTTTGCCTCGTACTCTACTTTACGGACTCTTCGCCACCCTGCTGGTGCTGCTGAATCAAAATGGACGATCGTTCAATTTGTCATCGTCTGCCAGCATTCTGCTCAACCTTGTACTGGGCTTGCTGCTTGTTTTCCGCACCAATACAGCCTATGAGCGGTTCTGGGAAGGGCGGCGGTTATGGGGAATGATGATCAACACTTCCCGTAATTTGGCTCGGCATATCTGGGTTAATGTACTTGAAAAAGATCCGCAAGACCGAATGGAGAAGAAATCCGCGCTGGACCTCATCGTGGCGTTTGCTGTGGCAACCAAAAACCAGTTGCGACAAGAACCAGTGAATGAGGAACTATTGCCCTTGTTATCTAGCTCTCGCTATCAGTCGCTAAAATTGATGAATAATCCAGCTTTGGAGATTGCGCTTTGGCTTCAAGATTATCTACAGCAGCAATATCATCAGCAATGTCTAGATAGCTATCAATTAGCTAGTATGAATAAGCTAATTAATGATCTGGTGGATTGTTTAGGCGGCTGTGAACGGATTCTGAAAACTCCCATCCCAATGGCCTATGCAATTCATCTGAAGCAATTGTTATTAGTGTATTGCCTAATTTTGCCGTTTCAATTTGTTCAGGATGTCGGTTGGTTAACTGTTCCGATCGTTGTTATTATAAGCTTCACCTTGTTTGGAATTGAGGAAATCGGCATTGAAATTGAGAATCCATTTGGAAAAGATCCCAATGATTTACAACTAGATGCTTTTTGCGAAACCATGAAGCGTAATACCGACGATTTAGCCACACTCGAACCAGTCAGCGCCCGCAAAGCTATTTGGAATGCTCCTTCAACAAATCTTCCTTGGGACCATTAAACAATTAAAAAACTATTAATTAACAAATTGCAAGATAATTAGTTTCAGAGTAGTAATAACTGTAGCAATAACTGATTTTGCTACAGAGTTTAAGCGACAACTAATTCAGCACACGCCCGTTACATGCACTTTACTATCAAGGAATTTTATGTTAATCATGTTCTGAATTAAGTAAGGCTGCATTGCCACTATAGAGTTACATGCAAAACAGCGTGACCTTTGTTTCAGTAAAGCAACCAGCAAAAAAACTAATAAGAACTTGCATTTTATTAAGCCCTATTCAAATTAATTTGAGAATGTTTTGCATTAATTTAGCCGTAAAGATGAAATTCGGTAATTCTAAACATTGACTCTTGAGTTGAACCTCGATACATTAATAAAAGAACGAAAACGTTTGTGTTAGAAATGCGCTAGAAAAATTGAGAACGCGCCACAGATTTTGACAAGGAGGTCAAGATGTCTACCACCGAAACGCTGATCCAACCCTTTGATCAAATGCGTGAAAATCCAGTTCTTCTGGAACTGAATGTGACAAAAGCCATCTGCGAAGGGTTAAACATTGCGTTAGCTAGTTTTCAAGCTTTGTATTTGCAATATCAAAAGCATCATTTTGTTGTTGAAGGCTCAGAATTCTATCAACTGCATCAATTCTTTGAAGATGGCTATGACGAGGTACAAGGACACGTTCATGACATTGGCGAACGCTTGAATGGATTGGGCGGTGTACCGGCAGCTGGCTTCATGAAGTTGGCAGAGCTTTGCTGCTTTACCCCTGAGGAAGACGGGATCTTCAACTGTCGGCAAATGGTGGAAAACGATCTGCGGGCTGAACAAGCAATTATTCAGGTAATTCGCCGTCAGGCTGGTCAAGCTGAAAGTTTGGGCGATCGAGCAACGCGCTATCTCTATGAGAAGATTCTGCTAGAAACCGAAGATCGAGCGTTCCACCTCGATCATTTCTTAGCTCACGATAGTCTCACCTTGGCGTTTGTGGCTGCTCGCAACGGCAACTAATTAAACGATCAACTTCTAACTTCTAACTATCCACTTCCAACAGAGAGGATGGTTGAGCCGTTTCAATGCTGGCTCAAATGCCCTTACTCTCATCCTTTCCCGGAGAGGCAACCGGACATTCGCCGCCCTGCTCCTGTAAGAGTAGAGGTTTGGGGATGAGGACGTAAACTTTGCGACGTTTCAGCTATCCTCTGATGTCATGAAGCAGCAGGGTAAGTTCTGGCTTACTCTGTTTGTCTTATCTGCGCCCGCGAACGCCGCCTAGCAGTGTTTCTACTCTTCTTGACCTGATGCAACCAGCAGATTGGCACAATTCTATATAAACTGTTAGGAAGACCTTAAAGTTTGTTCCTGTCGGTTTAGGTGTTGCCTTTGAAGTCTTCTGCCTATCTTTTGATTACACATGGCAGTCGTGATCCTCGACCTCAAATAGCCATCGAGCATCTAGCCAATTTAATCGCTCGGCGGCTGTTGGAGTATGCGTGGTCATCGGTGGCGGTTGCCCCTACCGCCGAGAAGAACATCTATGGTCAGTCTCGATCGCCTAAATCTATTCCTCTGGTAGGAACAGCAACCCTCGAACTAGCCCCGACGCCACTTCATCATCAGATTCAACAGTTTGCGGAACAGGCTTTGTCCCAAGGCTATCACCATCTCCAAATTTTGCCCTTGTTTTTGTTGCCAGGGGTGCATGTGATGGACGATATTCCAACGGAAGTGGCGATCGCTCGACAAGCCCTATCAGCAGATTTGACATTAGAGATTCGCCCCTATGTAGGTAGCCATCCGCAGTTAGCCCAATTGCTAGTTAATCCGATTGAACCACTGGAAACATCCGCAACAGCCGGCAAAATTGTATTAGCCCACGGGAGTCGTCGATCGAACGGCAATCAACCAGTCGAGGACATAGCCATCCAGCTAGGTGCAATGCCTGCCTACTGGTCTGTTTCGCCTAGCCTTGAAGATCAAGTCAGTGATTTTATTCAAAAGGGCTACCAGCAAATCACAATTTGGCCCTATTTTTTGTTTGAAGGTAGCCTCACCGATGCCATTGAACAAGAGGTGCACCGCTTAGCGCATCAGTTTCCTTATGCCCAGTTGCATCTTGGCCGGGCAATCGGCCCCACACCTCAACTAGCAGAATTAGTGATTCAGTTATTGCGCGATCGATTGAGTGGGTGATAGGGTGCAAAGACGTGGCTGAATTCAGACATGATTGCCAGCCTTGATTCAGATAGTCAGGGGATTTCGCGAAACGCTCCTACAAAATCTATCCAATCAGCAACGCCCATGCAAAAAATACATCGAGCCGTATAGAGAATCGCATGGCAGCGCAGACTGAGAGGTTAATTTGCCATACTTGATACCGTTTGCCAATTTTTGCCGACCCATACTGAGAATAGGTCTAAGTGCTAGGGTTGATGCAGCTAAATACTCAGTCTCCTAACCATCACTCTTCTACGATAAACCTCGCGAATTAGCGTTGTATAATAAAATACTCCGCTGAGGCGCGCTGTGTGAAGTAATCCTGGTTCAAGCAACATTGTTCCAAGCAATCGTCCTTATGGTTCAAGGCTCTACGTCTATGCAACAAATTGGTAAGGTTTATTTAGTGGGAGCGGGCCCTGGTGATCCAGGATTATTTACGTTAAAGGGAAAAACGCTGCTAGAGTGTGCGGATGTGGTTGTGTATGATGCACTGGTTAGTCCTCCCATCCTGGCGATGATCAATGCCCACGCTGAGCGAATTGATGCGGGTAAACGGCGCGGACGGCATTCAATGGTACAGGAAGATATTACCCACTTACTAATTGAAAAAGCGCAAACAAATGCGATCGTGGTGCGGTTGAAGGGGGGCGATCCGTTTGTGTTTGGTCGTGGGGGTGAAGAAATGGAGGAGTTGCTTCAGGCGGGGATATCGGTGGAGGTTGTGCCGGGCATCACCTCAGGCGTGGCGGCTCCAGCGTATGCCGGAATTCCTCTTACTCATCGAAGCTATAGTTCATCTGTCACATTTGTTACCGGGCACGAGTCGGTCGGGAAATATCGTCCGACTGTCAATTGGCACGCAATCGCTCAGGGGTCTGAAACGATTGTGATCTATATGGGAATCCACAACATGCCCTATATTGTGGCGCAATTGCTGCAAGCGGGGCTGACTAGCGCAACTCCGATCGCACTAGTACGGTGGGGCACTCGTCCTGATCAAGCAGAATTGATTGGCAGTTTGGGTACAATTGTGCAGCAAATTGAAGAAAGCGGCTTTGAAGCACCTGCAATTGCCGTGATTGGCTCGGTTGTTAAGTTGCATGAAACGCTGTCGGTCTGCCGACCCGTTATAGTGGGAATGAGATAGCACTAGAAACATTTAGAAACATTCTTTTGAATTCGCCAGTTTTGAATTCGCCAATTACTGTCCACGTTCAATCTGCGGCCGATCGCCTCGATCGCTACCTGTCTGAGCACTTGCCAGACTTGTCTCGATCGCGTATTCAAAAATTGATTGAACAGGGGCAGGTTTGGATCAATGGGCAGCCTTGTCCATCCAAAAAAGTGGCTGTGCGAGTGGGCGATCGGGTAGACATTACCATTCCCGCTGTTGCACCGCTGGAGCTACAGGCCGAAGCAATGGCGCTCGATATTCTCTATGAAGACGAGCACCTGATTATTTTGAACAAACCGATCGGGCTAGTGGTGCATCCGGCTCCTGGTCATGCAGAGGGAACGTTGGTGAATGCGTTGCTAGCTCATTGTGGTGATCAATTAGCGGGAATTGGCGGCGTGCAGCGACCAGGAATTGTGCATCGCCTAGACAAAGACACCAGTGGAGCGATTGCCATTGCCAAAACCGATCGCGCCCATCAGCATCTGCAAGCTCAATTCAAAGCTAAGACGGCTCGGCGTGAGTATCTGGCGGTTGTTTATGGTGCGCCTTCTAGGGCCACTGGAACGATTGACGCGGCCATTGGTCGGCATCCAATCGATCGCAAGAAGATGGCTGTCATACCGGAAGATAAAGGAGGCAGGCGAGCCATCACCCACTGGCAAATTCGCGAACGCCTAGGCAACTTCACCTTGATGCTGTTTCAATTAGAGACCGGACGTACCCACCAAATTCGCGTGCATAGTGCTTATATTGGTCATCCAGTGGTGAGTGACCCAGTCTATGGGTCAGGGCGATCGATCGGTGTTAACTTGACTGGACAAGCCCTGCACGCCTGGAAACTACGGCTGCAACATCCTGTTTCTGAACAATGGCTCGAAGTCACTGCACCTCTGCCACCAGAATTCCTGACATTGCTAGACATCTTGCGACGGCGAGCCGGAATTTAGGAGTGGTGGAGTCAGGGGTAGGGGTTAGAGAATCGATCGAACAGAAAAATGCCACCTCCTAGCAGCCCTACCTACTTCAAGGGCAAGAGGTAAGCTAGCCCCAGCAACCAATTCGAGACGTTGGAGCTAGCTTCAATCAGGTCATGATTTAGGCGATTAATGAATTTCAACGGTTTGTTGCTCCAGTACCTGGGTTAAATGTCCGGCCAATCGCAGCGACAGAGCCACGATCGTTAGGGTAGGATTGGCGTAACTGCCCGTTGGAAATACAGAGCTTCCAGTCATAAATAAATTCGAGATGCCATGCACGCGCCCATTGACATCGACCACCCCTTGCTTTGGATCGGGGTGCATCCGAGTTGTACCAAGGTGGTGGGCCAACCCTGCCGGATAACAAACGTCTGGTTGCCCATTGGCATTTCGCTTGATTTGATAGGTTCCTAGTCCAGCCCGCGACAGTTCCTCGGCAAGAATTTCCTGCGATCGGGCAATGCTTTGGTTGTTAAAGTCTCCCCACTTCCAATGCACTTCTGCCTTGGGAACACCGAAGCTATCACGCTGCGAACTTAGCGTCACGCGATTGGCTGGATCGGGAGCTTGCTCTGTCAAAAAGAAAACTTGAAACGCCTTGAATCGTCGCTGATTATTGGATAGCTCTGACCAGCCGCCCCGCCCAAACCCATGCGCTAGGGATTGATGCTTGGTAGCCGCTAGATAACTGGCCAGGACAACATAATCAAGCCCGGCAAGAATTTTAAACACTTCTGATGGAAGGTGAGAAGGCAAAGTTTTGTCAAGCAGGGATTCTGCCAGTCCCTTGAAGGCAACAATCGCGTCAAACTGTCGCTGGCTTGGTCGGGGAAATAAAACGGCCGCAAAATTCAAGAGATGCTCTTGTTGCATTGTTTGCTTCGATAATCCCAACCTGCCCAGAATAGGAGCATTATTCACTCGACGCAGGTCATACAATGCCATGCGATCGTACAAGCCAGGCTCAGACGGAGTAAACATGCCGCCATCCACTAGCGCATGATCCATGAAATATCGCCCTACTAAATCATGGTGGTTGCCCAAGCCAGTTGGCTGTTGCTGATTCGACGCTAGTAGGAGCCGGGCGTTTTCTATACCGCCTGTGGCCAAAACAAATACTTTCGCTTCTACCCAAAATTGCCGATCGGGAGTACTTGCGACCCGAAGCCGCTTAACGGTTTGTGCCAACTCGTCAGCTTCAATATCTAATACCGTTGCATTGACGCAAATTTTGATGTTCTCTGCCTGTTTAAGTTCTTCGCGATAGTGCTGATAGAACACATGGCGGGGGCCAAACTGAAACACATTTGTAACCAGTCGATCGGTTTTGAGCGGTAACGGGGCCGCGTCGTCAGTTTGCCAAAAATCCGCGCTATAGGCATAAGGTCCCGCTTGACACACTACTTGCGCTCGCTCATAGAACGGATCGAGATCGGCTTTTGTCAACGGCCAACCGCTATAGGGAAGCCAATCGCGTTGCTCAAAGTCAATCTCATCCAGCGGCACATAGCGAACGCCAATTTCTCCATTGCCAATCTTAATCGACCAAATATTAGAATTACCGCCAAACTGTCGATGGCGCGTTAAGTGAGGCGCTAGATAAGGATCACCCGTCGTTTCTGCTTGGCTCAGTGCTTGAACTTGAGGATTGAGTTCAACTCCACCACTTTCTAATAAACAAACTTGCTGGCGTTGACCCAGAAACTCACGGGCAAGGGTAATTCCGGCTGGCCCTGATCCCACGATACAAATGTCTACAGAGATAACTTGTTCACTCGAAAGCTCATGGGCATCAATTAACATAGATTTCTGCTCTATACCTGATTAATTAACCTGCTCAACCTGTTCCAATTGGATGGAAGTTAAGATGCGTAAACCCCACATCAACTAAATCAATTCCTAGTTCATAGCAAGTTCAACGACTTCTCGAAAATGGGAAGAACCTTTGGTTTATCGAATCTTTATTTGCCAAATTCTTAAAGTTTGTCCTTAAATTTGATTGCATTTATTTTTTTAATCAAAAAAGGCAGGCGGTTTACCTGCCCAGAGCATGACCCAAGGTAACTAAAGCGTTGTCAACGAATTTTAAGTGAGCGCTTCTAGATAATCTCGCACTCGATTCCGGCGCTTCGGTTGTCGCAATTTTTGCAGAGCTTTGGCTTCAATTTGACGAACTCGTTCACGGGATAAATCTAAGGCACGACCAATTTCGGCTAGAGAATAGGGCTGACCATCACCTAGCCCAAACCGCATTAGAATTACGTCTCGTTCGCGGCTAGTTAAATCGGTAAGCAACTGCTGTAAATCTCGATGGAGGGCTTCTCGCATGAGTCGCTCTTCCGGAGATGCGCTGTCTTCTGCTACCAGTTCACCCAGTTCTGTATCTCGCTCTTTACCAACTTTGGTTTCCAGCGAAACGGCACGCGGCACGCGCAGCAACACTTCTCGTACTTGTGGCGCCGACATGTCGAGTTCTGCGGCAATATCTTCGATCGTCGCCGTGCGTCCCTTTTCTTGAGAGATTTTGCGCTGTGCTTTCTTGATTTTGTTTAGCTTTTCAGTGATGTGAACTGGCAGGCGAATGGTGCGACTTTGAGTTGCAATTGCCCGCGTGATGCCTTGGCGGATCCACCAGTAAGCGTAAGTACTAAACCGATAGCCTTTAGTGGGGTCAAATTTTTCAACAGCGCGTTCTAGCCCCAACGTTCCTTCTTGGATCAAATCCAGCAGTTCTAGTCCACGGTTTTGATACTTTTTGGCGACCGAGACTACCAAACGCAAATTCGCTTTGATCATGTGATCTTTGGCGCGAGTGCCTTCGGTTTTGATTTGATCTAGTTCTTCCAGTGATAGCTCAGCTAGTTCAGCCCAACGGCGTTTGCCACTAGCAAGGATGGGTTTCAACGACTCTACAGCAACACCCGCCTCGGTTGCCCAGCGTTCCAAGGAGGGACGATGCCCCAAACTAGAGGCTAAGCGATCGTGTGTATCAATCAACTGAACATATTGCTGAATGGTTGCATCTCCTTTTTCCGCTGCCTCATTGCGCAGATCGACCAGCCGCATATAGCGCTGCACCCGTTGCGCCTCTGACACTTCCTCATCACGACCCAGCAGGCGGACTCGACCAATTTCCTGGAGATATAAGCGCACTAAATCAGTGCTACGCCGCCCCATTCCTCTAGTAAGACCAGTGGCAGAGCTTGCGTATTCTGCTTCGAGGGTTGCCAAATCACTCTCTAGTTGAACATTCAGTTCAACATCGCTGCCTAGGGGAAACTCGACAACGTTTGGAGATTCATCATAATCGGCATCTGTGTAAAAGGGTTTTGCAGACATAGTGCTCGTTTCAATTGCTCCAGGTAACAATGGGGCTGTTCTACTGCTTACTGCTATTGTTCCCAAGTTTCGGGATCAAATCATCATGACTTAGCAGAGAGACAAAAGGTTGCATTCCTTAAGTCAACGTAGCAGTGATAGGTCTAAGTAGCTGTGATCAGATCACTCGACCATATACTTTCGATTGATTTGTTTGTAGCTGTTTCTTGCTTGTACCTTGATGTCTGGTTAAGTTGGCGTGAACGATTTTTTGCTTGTTGCCTTTGGTGAATCTTCTATAGATAGTTTGTAAATGAACAGAATCAGCAGCTTGATCACAGTTGTGATGCTCGTTATTAATGACGTTGATCTGCGGTTTTTGAGTCCATTTGCTCCGGTTTACATCTACTTGATTCAGGTGACAACACGACAAACTACATTCCTTTTACCTCTAATTCCAGACGTTTTTCTTGAAAGATTAATAGTTTTTCTATCAAGTAAGAGTGAAGATCTAGGGGCGATCGAAAATTATCGGTTCGCAATTATTTCCCTCACGAATAAGTTGTGATCCTGCCCACTCTGGGAACTTGAAAATCTTTGACATTTCAAGATTGCTAAAAGGGTATTTGAAGCGTCGCAACTTTTACGCCCTCATCCTCCAACCCCTGCTCCTACAATAGAAGGGGAGCGAGTGGTTGAAAGAATAATGCTTAACTTGGTTCTTGTTGAGGGGCTGATTGACGGAGAAAAGGTTTCCGCCCGCACCCTACATCCCGCTCCCAGAGACAGAGAGGGACATTGAAACCCACTCAGAAATTCACTTAATCGTTGTGACTTCCCTTCCACCACCTGAGGAGAAGGGGGTGAGGGATGAGGGGACAACGAGTGGTCAGCTAGGTTGAGGGGGAGTTTGAGGTTGAGACGGAATCAGGTAAATAGCTCCTGAAATCACAGTCAAAACCACTGCAATCCAGAAGGCCCCAATTGCAACCTGTTCCCAACTAGACGGCAACGGCGCAATTAACAGGGCAATAGCGGCAATTTGGCTCACGGTTTTCAGTTTGCCCCAAATGTTTGCCCCCGAAATTTTGGTTTGATTGACCCGCCACCCGGCGATCGTTAACTCTCGTGCCAAGATCACAAACACGCCCCACGCCGGGATTTGTCCTAGTTCAATTAGACAGAGCAATGGTGCAAACACCAGCAGTTTGTCAACCAGTGGATCGAGAAATTTTCCCAGATCGGTGATTTGGTTTAATCGTCGGGCTAAGTATCCATCCAACCAATCCGTTCCCGCTGCCACTACAAACACCACAACGGCAATCCAGCGCATTCGATCGGTGGGCTGAGAGAGTAAATAGAGCAGGAAGGGTACGCCCAGTAAGCGAGAAACGGTGATCCAGGTAGGGAGGTTCATGGGGGTTAGGAACTGGGGTTGGGGGTAGCATCACGATCCAAAGGGTCTCGGCTCGATCGCCAATTCTCGCACGATTGCTTCAAAAAATTTGCTGGCCAGCACTTGATTCGCCTCGTCTGTCAGGCTGGTAGGGCTTTGAAACGCTTGTCCCTCATAGGTTTCGTAGAGTTTATAGAGATCCAGTAATTGAGCATTAGCAGACGATTGGGCTACCTGCTCAGCGGCTTCGGACAGTTTGGTATAACCCACTTGCATGCGTTGGGCGTAGGAGTCTCCTAATTTGGTCAGAATGGCGGCTTCTTCGGGCGGCATGGCATTGGCAGCGCGCCCGGTGATTTCGGGCTGTAATCCTATAAACAAGCGTTTGCGCGTGGCGGAACTCCATCGCACCATTTGCAGCAGATGATTTCGGTAACGAGCAATGCGCCGATCGAGTTCAGCATCATCGGCGGCCAAGGCTTGATCAAGCGGTTGAGGGTTGCCTGCATTCACCAAATTGAGTGCAATGGCTAGTTCTTCTTCTGGCGATTGAGATTGCAACACATAGCGATCGACCGCCCGCACCACATAGAGCCGATCGAACCAATCCTGTACTGACTGCGTGAATTGAGCCGTTGGGCTTTCCCGTTCGCCTTGAATCAGAGCATCTAGCCCTGGAATATCAGCTCCTACTTGCGAACTCGGCAACATTAGATCTTGATAGCTGTTCAAAAGCACTACCATATCGGGATTGTAGGCCACAACCTGCTGCATCAGCATAGCCAATTCATTCCCAGAGGCATAGCCTGGTACAGCGGCATTGATAACGCGATACTGCTGTTCTGGAATCCGTGGTGGCAAAGCTAGCACCTCTGCCACCTGATCGGCCCGATAGGGCAATGTGGCGGGTTGAAAGCGTGTAGGATTGGTTTTCTGGTTCGTAACGCGATCGTTCAATAGCTTTTCCAGATGGCTCGCAAGCGTCATCTGATTGTCAGAATTGAGTTGCCCAAAGGCGGTTGAGCCTCCCAAGACAAAAATTCGCACTTCTCCTGCGGCTTTCTCAGGCGTTACGGGTTGATCATCGCGGAAGCCTTGAGCGTTAATCGTCCAGAATTCGCTGGTTTGATCGGGCAATAACTGATATCCCATCAAGGGATTTCGCACAGCCATCAGATGACCTTGATTGGGTAACGCTTCATAGGGTTGACCATCTGGACTCAGAAACCCCAAGCGATAAGCTTCGATTAGCTCTGATTTGCCAGCCGAGTTAGCGGTGAGTTGCTCGCTTGTACCTGTAGCATAAGCAATTCCGCGTACCAATAATTCCAACGCGATTGGTACTCCAACCAAAAGCAAAACTATTGGAAACCAGGAGCGGCGACGTGATTTCCGCTTCCAACTACTGCGTCGGCGCGTAAACATGACCATCAATCCCCATAACTGCAACTAACTGCAAAAAATCTCGAAATCATTGCCTGTAATGCCTAAGGTTTGAATGAATAGCCAGTCATCTTCCTCACAATGAAATCTTTGCCCAACGTGAAGGGCATCATTTTTCAAACATCATTTTTCAAACAAACCGTTCATTCAATGGTTAGCACCCGTTCAAGAATCACTAAAAAATCTGCAACAATTTCTGCCTTGTTAGTCGGAGTGAGGATGGGAACATGCACAAAAAGACATTGTACGGCGGGATGGTGACTTTGCAGATGATTTAGTATCGCATAGTATAGACCATTACAAACAAACCGGCCGGCATCTTGGCTAATCTCGGTTTTTCTCAGATTTTTAACTAATTTTTCTAACGACAAAGAAGTAGAAATGATGCGATCGCCGACCACGGCTCTCGATTCTAGATGAAGCTGATGCCGGGATTCTGCCATCCCACAGCAAATCACTACCTGTGGTTGCAGTTGTTGAACTTTGTCTAGAATCAATGCCTTTGCAACTGGGACATTAACAGGCAACTGTCTCAAAACATGAATAGCAGAGAATTGTTTGACTTTCAACACTTCTGACAGTAAGTCATCGGAGGCATTCGAGCGTTGATGAGGTCTCCAAGGGGCAAAAGATGTCACCAAACTGGTTGAGGCAGTCTTTACTGAAGTCATTCAAAAATAACGTCAAATCTTATACGCTTCATTCACACTATATCTGAATTAATATTATTGATTTCTGCCATTTTGACTCGATTGAAGCATCAAAACTCATCTCTGAATCTGCACCGCAAACGTTGGCATAAATCGCTACATCTTTCTGATTCAACTCCTTAAAATCCACTGTGTCTTTGGCGGTTCTTTGCGGTAATGTCTACATACTCAACTATGAAACGATCGATTCTCGATAAAGTCTTTCAATTTAATTGGGGACGCGATCCGGAGCGCTTGCTGTTGAAATATCGCAAAATGCAATTAAGTAGTTTTGCCTTTTTTCGGGCTACCTGCCATTTGTTCTATGAAGATTGGGTTGTTAATACACCACCTATTGAGTCGCCACTGGCTTGGATCTGTGGAGATTTACACCTAGAAAACTTTGGCAGTTTCAAAGGAGATGATCGGCGAGTATATTTTGGTATGAATGATTTTGATGAAGCGGTGCTCGCTCCCTGTGTCTGGGAATTGGGCCGCTTTCTCACCAGTGTCTTGGTAGCCGCACATCAACTCGCCATTGAGCCAGCCGCTGCCAAACACCTGACACAGGTTTATCTGACGGCCTATACTGAGGCGCTGAAGCAAGAAAAATCCAGAACTATTCGCTTGGAAACCGCAGAAGGACTAATTAAGCATCTACTTAGAGAACTGGAAGAACGCAAACGTAAACAATTTCTCGATCGCTACACCAAGCTGAAGAAAGGAAGGCGGCAACTTACCATTAACCCCAAAAAAATGGTGACGGTTTCAGCCGATCGCCAAGCTCAGATTGAAGCTTTTATGGACACATGGGCCCAAACTCAGAAGAATGCGCCGTTTTTTCGGGTGATTGATGTGGCAGGGCGCTTGGCGGGCACGGCTAGTCTTGGGATGATGCGCTATCTGCTACTTGTAGAAGGAAAAGGTGCTCCCGATCGCCATTATCTGCTGGATCTCAAACAAGCCCATCCCTCTTGCCTGCACCCCTTAGTTCCTGTTCCTCAGCCCCAATGGACCAGTGAAGCCCAGCGCATTGAGACAATTCAAGCCCGAATGCAAGCTGTTCCTCCGGCTCTGCTGCACGGTGTGATTCTAGACCACATTCCCTTTGTATTGCGTGAACTGCAACCAACTCAAGATAAACTGAGCCTCAATCGCTGGAACGGTAAGCTGAAACGATTAGAAGTGGTGTTGAAAACCATGGGGCAGATCACCGCCTGGACCCAGCTTCGCAGTACTGGCAGAGATGGTTCTGCCACAGCCGATGAATTGATTGAATTTGCTAAACACTCTGATTGGCACAAATTACTGCTCGACTATGCTGAAGATTATGCTATCCAGGTAGAGGCAGATTATCAGAAATTTCAAGTCGAATTTGCGGAATTCATAACAAATGAATCGTTGAAAAACTGCCATACAAATAAATGATTTTAAAATAAAAAAAAGATGTTTTCTGCGCTGCTGTCATGAGGGAAGAGATCGGCTATGATCACGGTCGAAGCGACGTTCGGCAGCAGAGTGAAAAGGTATCCTATTATTCAATTCCTTGACTTTTCTCCGAACCGCCCCCTGTTTCATATGGTTTGGAGAGGATCGTGACTATTTACATTGGCAACCTGTCTTTTCAGGCTACTGAAGACGATCTGCGGGAGGTTTTCGCGGAATACGGCAAAGTCAGCCGGGTCAGCTTACCGACAGACCGAGAAACTGGCAGGAAGCGCGGTTTTGCGTTTGTGGAGATGGAGACTGAAGCTCAGGAAGATCAAGCAATTGCTGAGCTTGACGGTGCTGAGTGGCTCGGTCGAGAAATCCGGGTTAACAAAGCAAAGCCCCGCGAAGCAAGTAATCGGCGTAATGGTAGCTTCTAAGCAAATGGGATTTTAGAACTGAACCGGATTGGGTAGACGATCGGACCGCGATCGAGGCCCAGGTTGGGCAAAGGGCGCTTCTTGCCGCACGGGTGATTTAGGGGTGGGAACGTCGTCCCCAATTCTGAAGCAAACTTCTAAAATCTAAAGATGTACGCACTCGGAGCCGCAGATGACTGGGTCACGCCTGCTGACGGTTGTAGTCGGTCTTATCCTATTTTTGGGATTGGTGGTGTGGCTGATCGATTCGCTCTATCGGCTCTACATCAGTGTATCCTTCACTTCGCCACTACTAGGAAATCTCCTGCTGGTGGTGTTGCTTGTGTTGCTAGCAGCCCTATTAATAGGCATTGTCTATTATGCCCTGCTATTTCTCAAACCTCGATCGCGCCGCCCTCCTCCACAGGTTTCAGCCCAACGACCGGATGCGGCTAGGGAATCGCTTGAGGCTGTGCGGCAGCAGGTCACTCAAATTCAAGATGAGGTGGCTCGTCAAGTTCTGCTAGAACGATCACAGCAGTTAGAAGCTAGCTTTTCACGGCGCGCTTTTCGTGTGATTGTGTTTGGCATTGGCTCTGCCGGAAAAACATCTATCGTCAATGCTATCTTGGGGCGAATGGTTGGGGCTATAGGCGCACCGATGGGAACCACCACCATTGGGCAAACCTACCAATTTCGCTTTAAAGGACTCGATCGCGACATCGAAATCACGGATACACCGGGAATTCTGGAAGCAGGGATCGTGGGCACCGATCGTGAGCAACAGGCTCGACAACTGGCTGCTGAAGCCGATTTGCTGCTGTTTGTCCTCGATAATGATCTGCGCAAGTCAGAATTTGAAGCCTTGCGATCGCTCAGCGAGATTGGCAAACGCTTGATTGTCGTCTTCAACAAAACAGATTTGTATCCAGAGTCCGACCTTGATGCTATTCTGCAACGACTATCCAATCGATTACAGAACTTGGTATCCCCCGAAGACATTGTGGCAATTGCCGCTAATCCTTCGCCTATACCGCTAGAGACGGGCGAATGGGTGCACCCCGATGCCGATATTGTGCCGCTGCTGCGACGGCTAGTAACGGTGTTGCGAGCAGAAGGCGAGGATTTAATCGCCGATAATTTGTTGCTTCAAGCCCAGCGCTTGGGGGAAGAAGCCCGTCAACTAATCGACGCCGAACGACTGCGGCAAGCTGAAAAAGTCGTCGATCGGTTTCAGTGGATTGGAGCTGGTGTGGTGTCGGCGATGCCGTTACCGGGCATTGATCTCCTAGCAGCGGCGGCTGTGAATGCGCAAATGGTAGTGGAGTTGGGACGGGTGTACGGCTGCGAACTAAATTTAGAACGAGGCAAAGATTTGGCTCTGTCTTTGGCAAAAACTCTCGTCAGTTTAGGCATTGTACGAGGTGCCACCGAATTGTTTTCGATCGCCCTGCAAACAAACGTTGCCACTTTTCTAATAGGACGAGCCATTCAAGGCGTGACCGCCGCCTACCTGATTCGCATTGCGGGCAAAAGCTTCATTGAATATTTTCGACGGGATCAAGACTGGGGCGATGGCGGCATGACGCAGGTGGTGCAAGAACAATTTCGCTTAAATCAGCGCGATGAATTCATCAAAGGCTTTGTGCAGCAGGCGATCGATCGAGTCGTACAACCTTTATCGGAACGCATACAAGACACTAACCCCTGATCCTGTGATCCTGCATCCATTTCCCCACTCCCCTCCACCTTGTGGGATAATAGGGATCACAGTATTTTTAGATTTTTCCAGTGAGTAACGTCCGCACTGTTTCAGATACCAAGCGCGCCTTCTATACCATTCATACCCGCCCCATCAATTCTATTTACCGACGGGTGGTCGATGAATTGATGGTAGAGATGCACCTGCTGACCGTTAATGCGGACTTTCGCTACGACCCGATTTACGGGCTAGGCGTTGTAACAGCATTCGATCGATTCATGCAGGGCTATCGCCCCGAACAGGACAAGCCCTCAATTTTTGTAGCGCTCTGTAAGGCGCTTGAGCAAAATCCTGAGCAGTATCAACAGGATGCGGAGGCCCTTCGCAATGAGGCGGTCTCGCTTTCATTAGAGGATTTTTTGGCGCGGGTCAAACAGCTAGACACTGAAGCAGCAAGCGGTTTGTTCGGGCAGTTCCGATCGATTGCCGAGAATTCTAGCTTTAAGTACAGTCGTTTGTTTGCCATCGGTCTCTATACTTTGTTGGAAACAATGGCTCCCGATGTGGTAAAGGAAGAGGCAAAACGTAACGAAGCCCTACAAACCGTGGCAGAGAGTCTTCATATTTCGGCTGATAAGCTACAGAAAGACTTGGAACTGTATCGCGGTAACTTGGAAAAAATGGCACAGGCGCAACAAGTGATGGCCGACATTCTTCAAGCCGATCGCAAGAAAAAAGAAGAACGGGCACGGGCTAAAGATGCAATGACAACTCCGTCAACGCAGGAGCCGTCTGAACCTGCTTCGTAAATAGGCAGTCTGAGTAGGCGTGGCGGTAGTCTTCAGCAGCGTTTTGTTAGGCTCTGAGCCTCTCAAATTCTCTCTGCCATTAGACTACCGCCATTGCTGTCCGTCAACCCTTTACAGCCGCATATCCGATAGATGAAAGCGGTTCTGTCCTCGCCGTTTAGACTCCTCTAGAGCCGCTTCTGCCTGTTGCAATAAGATTCGACCTTCTACAGTAGAAGCTTGGGCGATCGCCCCTCCAATGTTGACCACAATCGGGACAGTTGCCCCGTTGTCTAGTTCA
Source organism: Thermocoleostomius sinensis A174 (assembly GCF_026802175.1). NCBI lineage: Bacteria > Bacillati > Cyanobacteriota > Cyanophyceae > Oculatellales > Oculatellaceae > Thermocoleostomius > Thermocoleostomius sinensis. The sequence continues at coordinate 3,913,450 of NZ_CP113797.1, forward strand.
ACTGGATGGTCTGCCAGCGTTCGACGTATGGCTTCACCCAGTTCAGACAGCGCCTTGGAAGGCAGACCTGCTGCCGTCAACACAAAGTGACCGTATCCATTGTGATACAGCCAACTGTCGCTTGGGCTAGTACGGTGTAATTGCCGGGCGATCGCTCTCAGAACGTCTTCCTCACGTGCAGCATTACTATTCAACAAATCGCCAGGATGAGTATCAATTAACAAGACACTCACCAATCGATCGGGTTTGGGCGTTGTCGCATTCGCGGTGCGCTGTAAGAGGTGACGAATGCCGTTCAGGGCAAATTCTTCTTTCAGCAATCCAGTTCTTGGTTCGGTCACGGCCAACGCTGCCAGTAACTCGCGGTGTTTTCGCTGAACCGACTCTATTTCCTGATCTTTCTCCTGAAATTTCCAGCCCATCTCTTCAAGCTCACGACGGCGATGGGAGAGCTTAATATTGCGCTTAATTAAAGAAGGAACAGAAATTAATAAACCAGCGATTACCCCAGCCGCTAGGGTAATTAACAGCACAAGCGCCAGTGGTTCTTGAGCACTCCAAGTAAAGAAACTAATGGCAACAGGGGCCGTATTTTGTAGAGCAAACAACACGGCGAGAAGCGCGATCGCCAACGCTAAAATCACAAGGAACGGCATAGCGGTATACAGGTGAAATCTTAATGGCTTTGTTGGCGATCATACTATTCTCGAATCCTTTGCGCCTGTAGCGATAGAATTGCTTATGTACAAATCATGCTAAAGGGAGAAAGGATCATGCCAGAGGCAGTCGGCGTGATTGAAACGCTGGGATTTCCAGCCGTGCTAGCGGCCGCAGATGCCATGGTAAAGGCAGGACGGGTGACGATTGTATACTACGATATTGCTGAAAGTGGTGAACAAGTGGTGGCTATTCGCGGCCCTATCTCCGAGGTGAGACCTGCCATGGATGCAGGAATTGAAGCGGCCGGAACGGCCCCTCCCAACGGCAAATTAGTCACCTACTATATCGTTCCTAACCCTCCCGAAAACGTGGAATCGGTGTTGCCTATTCACTACACCGAGAAAGTAGAAGAGTTTCGATGGCGATGATGCCAGTTGGCATAAAAGGTGGGATAACTTATGTCAACCCTAGACACTCAAGGAACTCTAAATCTGGTAAAGATGCAAGTGAAATTATTTGTTTTTCTTAATTCTAGATTTTGAATTTGTAATTCTTCTACGTCAATGCAACCAATGGTTTGAATAGAACTTGGGCAATGGCTCACGTAGAATATTAGAATGGCGTTCACCACATACAAAGCGAGGAGATAGCGATGCCTGTTGCGGTTGGAGCACTGGAGACAAAGGGATTTCCTGGGATATTGGCTGCCGCTGATGCCATGGTTAAAGCGGGTCGCGTGACATTGGTGGGGTATCAGCGCTGCGGAAGTGCTCGTTACTGCGTCATGATTCGGGGTGATGTGTCAGAAGTGAAAACCGCGATGGCGGCTGGCGTTGAAGCAGCCGAAAGCTGCTATGGTGGAACGCTGGAGTCCTGGGTAATTATTCCCCGCCCCCATGAAAATGTAGAAGCCGTGTTGCCGATCGCCTTCAGCGAGAGTGTACAGCGCTTCCGAGACTCAGTGGAAATTCCCCTCATTCCTGGTCAGGGCGGCACAAATCGATAGGTTTACGGCACTTTAGCTTGCATGTAGCCATTCATGAAACGGGCGATCGAAAGGCATCTATTTCAACAACATTCCGGCGCGGCTGGTGGGTTTGCGGCACAGGTTCAAACCTTGGTTGCCATTTTTTAGCGATTGGCACTCGCCAACCTGTGCCAAAGGCGCGATCGGTGACCTTTAAGCCAGGTGGTGCTTGTTTCCGCTTAAATTCTGCCATTGAAACTAACCGAATCACCTTCTCGACAACGCCCCGATCGTGTCCTGATGCCACAATGTCCGCAGGTGCTCTATGCTCTAAGATGAGTTGTTCTAAGATGTCGTCCAACACCTCATAGGATGGCAATGAGTCTTGATCGACCTGTCCTGGCTTTAACTCGGCACTGGGGGCTTTTATCAGAATGTTTGGTGGAATAATTTCAGCCGATGAGGAACGGGGGATGAAGGAGACCGGCAAGCCGCTGATGTTGACTTCTTTCAGGCTGGCATTCAACCAATGGCAAATCGAGTACACGCGCGTTTTGGGAACATCGGCGATCGCCGCCAGTCCACCATTCATGTCCCCATACAAGGTACAGTAGCCCACTGCCATTTCTGACTTATTACCCGTCGAAATCAACAAGTGCCCAAATTTGTTGGAAATTGCCATGAGTAAACTGCCGCGAATTCGCGACTGAATGTTTTCTTCGGCAACCCCAAAGTCTGTACCGGCAAATAGAGGAGACAAGGTTTGATCATAGGCTTGCATCAATGAACCAATCGGCAAAAGCTCTGTTTTGATGCCCACATTATGAGCCAACGCTTGTGCGTCTTTGATTGAGTGAGCGGAACTGTAGGGTGACGGCATCAACACTCCTAACACATTCTCAGCCCCAACGGCTGTTGCGGCAATGGCGGCTACCAACGCCGAATCGATGCCTCCGCTCAGACCCAGCACCACCTTTGAAAATCCGCACTTGCGCACATAATCCTGCACTCCCAGCACTAGCGCTGCCCACATTTCTGCATCCTCACTGTCTGGTTGTGGGGCGATCGCTGCTTCATTCACCACCAAATCTTGCATGGCTGAATCAAACTCTGCCATAACTAAATCTGGTGCAAACGCTAGCCCTCGACAAACCTTATGACCGTGGCGATTAAAGCCAATGCTGTTGCCATCAAAAATCAAATCATCATTGCCGCCAATCTGATTTACATACAAAATCGGCTGTTGATAGGTCTGGGTAGCACGTTGCAGCATGGACTCTCGCAATTGCTGCTTACCCACACTGTAGGGAGAAGCCGATAAATTTACGATCAAATCTACTCCGGCTGCTACTAGTTCCGCGATCGGATCAATGGCGTAGTTACGCTTGCCCCAAAAGTTTTCATCGTTCCACAAATCTTCGCAAATCGTCACACCAATGCGAATACCGTTCAGAACGATCACATTGGAATCTAGTCCCGGTTCAAAGTAGCGATCTTCATCAAAAACATCGTAGGTTGGCAACAAGCGCTTGTGAAACACCTGCTGCACCTGTCCGGCTAACAGCAGCGCCGTGCTGTTAAATAAGGGTTTGCCGCCCTGAGCCGCACTGGGATTTGGAACTACCGTTCCAACCAATACCGCCAAGTCAGACGGTAAATTTTGCGCCAGTTGCTCTAACGTGTCGGCCATTGCTTGAACAAATGCAGGCTGCATCAGTAGATCACGCGGAGGATAGCCACAGAGAGAAAGCTCGGGTGTCAGGAGCAGATCAGCACCTTGCAAAATGGCTTGTTGTGCTGCTTCCAAAATTTGTCGGGCATTACCCGCTAAGTCACCGATTGTCGGGTTGAGTTGAGCGATGGCAATTTTCATAGGAGTTGGGGATTAGAGGTGGGATTCTGCCGCCTGTTGAAAGGAATTTGTTTAAGTGCTTGAGATATTTGAGTGATGATAGTCAATTTTTTCATGGGAAGCCGTATAGAAAGGCTCGAACTACTTCCATTAAAGCGTTGCAGAACAAAAGCCCTTCTCAATTTTCTGTGTGGTGGTTAGGCAGGGAAAAGTCACTGCAATGCTGGATCAATCTTGCTGCAACATATGACCGCAACACAGATTGACCCCGAAAGTTCATTGAACCCTGCCTTGTAGGGATGTAGAGTTAGTTCTGACTCCGGTTCCTGTTGAGAAGTCTGGGGTTAGGGGATGAGAGCAGTTCCGGATGTAAGATCAAGATTGCCAGGCTAATAACAATCGAAGATAGCTAGCGCTAAACCTTCTTGGGATGATGATAGCGAACTTTAACGACTTCGCTAGGCTGTAACTGGGTGGTATAGGTGGGCAACACTAACCAATCCTCTAGAACGCTAATTTGATAACGGAGATTGGCTTCGCTATGTTGCAGGTCTTGTCGCCAAGTTTGTGGCTGAGTGATCTGAATTAACCAACGGCAGATAATCAAACTCATCCACATCAAACCCAGCAAAATGCTAAGCACCCGACAACCGAATCCTGCCATCGAACTCACTTGCAACGGGTGGGTTACGAGAGGCTGGGCAGAGGTAGCAGTCAGAAATAGCAGCAGCGCGATCGCGATCGCAATTCCCGGATGTCGTAGGGAAGTTATGAGGAAAAACAGGCAAATTCGCAACCCCGCCAAACGGATACTGTCTTTAAGTCGTTGAGTAAAAGGAATTTGATAGAAGTAGAAAGGGAGAGGAGGTTTCATCCGCGTTCTAGAGAAGCTGACATCCCGATCGGGGATTGACCATGCTACCTGACCAATTCCCTAAATCGATTTTTTCATCTTATCTGCCCAATGGCAGAGAAAGTATTACAGCTTTTGAACAAGTCTTCGCTCAACCGTTGCATCAAAACAGCCTCTCTCGCTTGAGTTCTACCCGCCGTTGCTACTTAGGCAATGAAGTTTCAAGAATTGATTCTAACCGTCGTCCATCAAACCCAACGCTAGAGGTTAGCACTGTTCCCCCTGGGCTGACAATGCCGCCAGAAATCAGAATTTTGAAAGCATCTTCGATCGACAACGAGAGATTGATTACTTCGCTTTCGGGAATCACCGCATACCAGCCCGTAGTGGGGTTTGGTGTGGTGGGAATAAACACACTCAATAAAGGCACTCCCATTTGAGCTTGGATGTAAGGGCTGACCGTTCCCGTCACAAAGCCGATCGTCCAGATATTTTTGCGGGGATATTCCACCAACACCACTCGCCGGAACTTGTCACTTGAATCTCGCAACACGGTTTCAAGCAATTGCTTGAGCGTTTTATACACCGAACCTGCCAGGGGAATGGCTTGTAGAATTTGCTCTCCTACATCCAAAAGCCAGCGCCCAACAATGTTGCGTGCCATCAGTCCAATTAGCAAGATGCTCAGCAATGGAACCGCAAACCCAATCAACAAGTTGAGCAAATCTCCAACAATAGGTGGATGCAGATCATTGAATGGATTGAGTTGTTTAGGAATGCGAGTTAAAAAATTAATTACCCATGTGGCGATCGTAATAGTCAGCCAGATGGTAGTTGCTAGCGGAATCACTACTAACAACCCTGCAATCAGATCATTTTTGAGATTTTGTTTGAGGCGATGCAGTGCAGACAATGGCTTCTCCCTTCATGTTTAATAGTGACCCGATACCCAATCATCCTGGGGAGGACATCCTCTATGTATATAGTTGTAATTCGTGTTAAGAATTGTTTCAAGTTTTTCAGATAATCTCGCAACTATTTTGTTCGGCTTTTTAGAGTGTTTGGGGTATGAGAGTGTCTTGCGCCTAGTTGCCTCGATCGTCGCGCTTAGCAGACTAGGGAGGACTAGGACAGCAAATGGGGGATAGACCCAATTTGCCTACCCCCCCTATGTAATTGAATGCTGTAATGACTGTATTGTTATCCCTGATCCGCATTAGATTCAGGATGCCGGTTGCGGATGCGTTCTGCCTCGGGGCAGTCATCCGAAACCAGCGGTTCTACATCGCCACGGGGGACAGTTGCTAATCTTTGCATTACAGACCCAATGCTCTCAAGACGAATCATTTCTTCCCAAGAACAAATTTCGTCATCTTCCTCGGTCTCGTATCGAACAGTCACCAAATCTCCTTCAATATCAAGGATGCGTGCCCGTTCAATCCACCGTTGTTGATCCCGCAAAAAGATCCAAACCTCGCGACCATCACAACAGAGTTGATAGATCTTGCGGTGTAGCATGTATCGCTTCTCCTGAGCAAAACTTCTGCAAATCCTATGGAAACGTGAACGCTAGCTCAAAGCCCCTCATCTAATAGCCTAATAACAGCTAGTACTAGTAATAGTCTAGGGCTTATTGATCGAGATACCCGACCCCCAAGGCCAGAAAATCTTCCGGAACGAGGTCTAGGCAGAAACCAGCGTTAAAAGCTATGACGTAGTTTACAAAATGCCGTCTGTTCATAGGCTCAAATCTGTAAAACATATCGGTCTGCACTAACCATCCTGAGACGAACCTGGCGTGTTGCAAGAGAGCCTGAAGCGCCGTTTAAACTGGAAGATAACGCTCAAATTCATGATGTCAAAGCAAACAAGGTTCTTTTCTAAAAGGCTTTTTGGAAAGAAAACCAACAGGATGTTGCAGACTAAATTAACGCAATTAAAACCTGAGGTAAACCAGTTTGTGAAGAGGGTTGTCGGTCTAAAAGCTCAATCTTTAAAAAAGAATCAACAGCAGTCCACAATACTATATTCACAATACTCAACAAAACTCACAACAACGTACGTCAATCTCAAACTGCTACAGTGTCAAGCTGCTACAGTGGTAGAGCTAACCAGGCAGGGGGCTGACGCCAACCTGCATAGAACTATTCTTATTCTAACGAGCTTCGGTTGAAATTGGGGATAATATAGTACAAATGTTGTTGCATCTGTGTACGTGGCTAGAAGTTGAAACATATTTGACCCAGTCTCAGGGCATTATTTTGCCGATCGGTTCGACCGAACAACACGGGCCAACGGGCTTAATTGGGACAGATGCCATTTGTGCAGAGGTGATCGCTAAAGGAGTTGGCGAAACTACTCGTGCGCTGGTGGCTCCCACCATCAATGTTGGCATGGCACTGCATCACACGGCATTTCCGGGTAGTATGAGTTTACGCCCCAGTACTTTGATTCTGCTGATTCAAGATTACGTCACCTATCTAGCCCAAGCGGGCTTCACTAAATTCTTTTTCATCAATGGCCACGGCGGCAATATGGCCACCCTGAAAGCAGCGTTTGTCGAAACCTATGCCGCTTTGGCGCATCTGAATGTGCCGAATGCCGATCGGATTCAGTGTAAGCTGGCGAATTGGTTCATGTGCGGATCAGTATATCAGTTAGCCAAAGATCTGTATGGCAACCAAGAGGGGTCGCACGCCACTCCCAGCGAAGTGGCTTTGACGCAATATGTTTATCCTGAATTCATCAAGCACGTTCCCCTTGAGCCGCCCGTAGCCCCAGCAGGGCGACCAATTTATGGGGCGATCGACTTTCGACGAGCTTACCCCGATGGACGGATGGGGTCGAATCCAGCGTTGGCAACGCCAGAGCACGGCAAACAGTTGTATGAAGCAGCAGTAAAGGAACTGAGTACAGCCTATTTAGAGTTTTTAAATAAAGATTAGGTTCACAGTTAAAACTTGCCTGAGCTATTTTCACACACCCGGAAAGGCTGGGTAACTTCCTAGCCTCATCCATGTTTGAACTGAAACTATCTAGCGAGTTACGCGATAGCGAGTGTTAATACTCATGAAAATCCCTGGTTTCGGCGACAGCAGCAGGGGACTCTAAGTCGTTGCTTCTCTGTGGCTATGCGCAATTGATGAATCGCTTCTCGATAGAGGTGAGAATAATCCATTAGCTGAGGGCTTTGATGTAGGCATGATGCAGCCGGTTCGTGTAATTTTGCAGACTGAAGGTTTCCGCCCGTTGTTGACCCGCGACAATTAAGCGCTCGCGCAAGGGTCGATCGCTCAACAGGAGTTCGAGCTTCTGTTTAATATCTTTCACGTCGTAGGGATCGACATAGAGGGCAGCATCGCCACAAATTTCAGGTAAGCAGGAAACGTTGGAGGTAATCACCGGACAGCCAAAGTTCATCGCTTCGACAGGTGGCAAGCCGAATCCTTCATACAGCGACGGAAACACCAGGCTATAGGCCCCCCGATACAAATAGCGCAGTCCTTCAGTGCTGATGTATTCCAGCAGTTTGACTTTCTTGACTGAAGTTTTACTGTCAAACAGATATGCTAATTTGCCCAGTTCTTCTTCCCACAGCCAGCCTTTCTTGCCGACAATCACCAGTTGCAAATCGGTATCCAAAGTAGCATAGGCATCTAACAAACGCCCTACATTTTTCTTTGGTTCGATTGCCCCCACAAACAGTAAATACTGCTGTGGCTTTAATCCAAACCGCTGCAAACCATCAGCCAAGTCTTCCTCAGAAATTCCATCTAGTGGACTGAGGGCGATCGGTTGATAGGTAACAATAATACGATTAGGGTCAGTATCAAAATACTTCAGTAGATCTTGCTTAGAGTTTTCTGAAACCGTAATAATTACCTGCGAGTCCTTCAGGGCATCGCGAATCTTGAAGTAGAACACTTCTTTGTCATCCAGCGTGGCATAGGGCAATCTCAAGGGAATCAGATCGTGAACGGTGGTGATTTTGGCGGCTCCGCGTACCCGTATTGGTAGAGGATAGGTGGCGTGCCAGACATCAATCTTTTCGGGAATAGTGATGTTTGTCGTCAAGCGAAATTTCTTATAGAGACCGTTGGCCAAGTCATAGCACTGGGGCAGGCTGAAAGACGTGGCATAGCGCAAAAAGTCTTCGCTGTACTGTCCCCGTTTCACGACAAAGCCAGTAAAGGGTTTGCGACGTTTGGCGCGATAAAAAGGTGAGATGGATTTAATCAGCCACTTCGATAAATTAATCCAGTTTTGTTGACTAGATTGATTGTCAAAGAAAATTACTTCATCGAGGATTGCGTTTTTCTTGGAACCTCCTCGACTCAGCAACACATCCACATTAGCTCCTAACCTATCCAAAGCCTGCATCAAACTCAATCCATAGGTTTTGATGCCCGTACCTTTAGTTAGTTGCAGGTTGTAGCCGTCTACTAGCACGTTGACGCCTTTGAGGCTGCGATCGGGTTCTACCTCCACACTAATGCCACTTTGATTCCCCCAGGTTGATCCCTGCGCTTGGGGGCGAAAGGTGGTGACAAGTCCCGGTATACAAACTACATACCCGCCCTGCTTGACGATCGAATTGGGCGACCAAGCGGTAATCCACCAATCTTCGTCGGCTCCTTGACCAGGTTTGCCTTTGTCGGCTTTGGGGGCACCGAGGTAAGGGGTGGGAATTGGCAATACGGCTCGCCAGTAATCGCGATGGGCGTGTAGGTGCTGACCGGGCATCGATCGCTTCAGCAGCACAGTGTAGCCTGCTATCTCGGTGGTGTTAACGATCGGGTGTTCTGGTCCTTCTTGACCAGCCAGCAAAGGACGATCGATCGGGTGTTGCAGTTTGGCCAATACATCAAGAATATCGGGGCGAATGTCTACGTCGTCCTGAAAGTAGGAGATCCAGGTAATGGCCGAATCGGCCAACCAATATTCCACCCCCACGTTGATCGCATTAGGCAAGCCTCGATTTTCGGGAATGCGAATCAGTGTGGCGCTGTAGAGGTTGGCAAGTTGCTGATTTTGGCTGGCGTTGGTAGCCGTGGAACCATCATCCACCACCACGATCGGGACATTGAGTTTATAGAACTGGGGCAGCGATCGCTTTAAGCAATCTGGGCGATTGTGGGTTGTGACGACGATCGCATAATTGCGCCGTGTGAGATGGTGTGGCAAGGCTGGGCGATTTTTTAGAGCTTGAAGTAGCGACTCTACATGAACAGCCGGGGGGGAAGAAATCTCTGGAATGGCGGTTTTAGCGTAGACAACAAACACAGGATTCGCCAACACGGGCTGAAACTCCGCCACCACTTGATGAGCCAACTGTGCGTCAACCTCTGCCACCATGCCCTTATGAAACACCACAAACTCGAAGTGATTGGCCGGAAATAAATAGGACACGTTGTAGTGATAGGTTCCGGGGAAAAACTCAAGAAAATCGTTGGGCGCGAGGATGGCTGCTTGGGGCTGGGCATGTTGCGCCAGAAACGACTGAACCTCTGTCCAATAAGAGTCTTCGCGAGGAAATGGCATGGGAGATTAACATGGAAGATCAATAAATGTCAGAACTTGACCCTAACGTTGTATCACGGATTGTGCCAATCGCCGCTTATTCCTCATCGGTTGGTAAGCCGATCGCCCGCTTCACGCGAAACCACGCCGATCGCAGTTGCCAAAATTTACTGGTTTGCATTGCTTCAATTTTGGACTGAGCCGTTTGCAGTCGATCGCGAGTGTATTGCAATTCCGCCTGATTCGTCTGATGCGCTTGACGCAAGCGCTTTAGCTCTTTCTGCTGCTTTTCTAATTTCGATTTCAGGGCTTCATAATGAGGAGATTGGGGGGAAGCTCCCTCATGAATGCTTTGTAAGCTCTTGCCCGGCGCAAATTCTTGATACCAAAAAATGAACTTGAAGCGTGACAGTTCGCTTGACCAATCATGGAATTGTTGAATCAAAATCTCGGATGCGATCGGAGTGATAGAACTTTCGCAGGTCAGTTCGTAGCTAAACAAAAACGGCGTTCGCTGTGCCAGGTGAAATAGTAAACACAGAGTTGCATATTCCTGTAATTCCGGGTCTTGCAGCAACGTTTTATCCAACACCGATCGCCGCGCCACAAAACTGTGGGGCAGGATTGTCTGCTGAAATTGCAACCATCGATCGAGGTGAAACGGTTGAAATAGAACGATTGGGTTAGCATTGACATCTGCTGGTGATGCATGCAAGATACTACCACTATAGGCTACGCCTGCTACTGGATGCTGCTCTAGCAAAGCAACCAACGTTTGCACATGGTTCGGATAAATCACGCTAGATTCATCTAGTAAAGCGAAGTACTCTGCTTCGATCGCGTTCAAGCCTTGCCATAAAACCGTACTAGAAAGTGCATCCGGCGGCACATCCAGGACTTTTAGCGGCAAAGAATTCTCAGTAAGTAACGGCTTGCTAAGCTCAAGCGTGTTCGGTTTAACGATTGTGACCGACAGATTCGGATAAGTTTGTTGGCTCAGGTGTGCCAGCATTGGAGGGAGGGCCTCTGGTCGGTTCACTGGCAGAATCACTTCAACGGCTGGCGGTGTAGTGAAGGAGATTCGCTCGATCGCGCCATGCTTAAACCCTTTGTCCACCACAAGCGATTGATGATGCGGCAAAATTCCTTGCAGCAAGATTTCTAATGTGTAATGCGTTGCAAAAACCTCATGGGCGGCGGCAGCCATCTCGATTGCTGTTTGCGGATGAGCCTGAATCCACTGCATGTGTGCTGTAATCTGTTGCAATTGTGCTGGGATTGGCAGATCTGGATTGATATACAACACTGTGTCGCCAAAGGCCGATCGAATGAAGCAATGATCGCTACAGATAGCCACGGCTCCTGCTGCCACAATTTCAAAAATCCGCATCGACGGTAAAGCCGCATCCCGATGTTCCGATCGATGTAAACACAATCCCACCCCCGCTTGATTCAACGTTTTCAGCACACTCGCGCCATCAAACGGCAGCGGTCCTTTGTAAGTCGATTGCAGATGCGTCCAACCGTCTGGATTGCCGTACACCTCCATAAAGTCCTGGCGATCGAGTCCTGCAAACAGTTCTTGAAATCGCGTTCCGTCCCAATTTGACCCCAGATACATCAACCGAGGTTGTTCGAGCTTGGGTGGTTGAAACGGCGTGTGCGGGCAACTGGTGTAGAAGGGAGCCGTGAAATAACGCTTGGGGGTGGTGTAAAGCAGTTGATGCAGCCATCGTTCCAGCACCGATGAAGACGTAAGATAGCTGTCATAGGTCAACACATGCTGCACAAACGGTTCTGTGCCTTCAAAAAACGACGGTGGATTCCACATACAGCCATAGGTGGGGTGCTCGGTGAGCTTGGGGCTATTATTGTGCAACGCGATCACAAAATCGGGATGAAACGATCGAATGTCACTGGCAGTATGCACTTCTGCTGCTTGCCAGCCGATGTGACTGGCTGCCAAAGCGATGCGACGCGAGAGTTCAGTTTCGGCAACAAACTGCCCTGCAAACGGGTTTTGAATAGCAACCTTCATGCAACTGATAAAAACGCACCAAGTGATAACAGGTTTAATTTATCCTTTATTAGTTCGATTGTTAGTTCGATGTTGAACTCAATTCATCCAATCTGCTGAGGCTACAGCCAAGCTTTTAGTCTGGATTGCTCATTCTTGATTCTTTCCCTATCTCTATGCCAACTTACTCTGTGCGCCTGCTCAATCCCAATCTCAACCTCGATCGCACGATCGCCGTTCCTGATGATCAATACATTCTGGATATAGCTGAAGATGAAGGTATTCGCCTACCGTCGGGCTGCAAGTTGGGCGAATGTTCGGCTTGTATTGCTAAATTGCTGGACGGTGAAATCGATCAAAGTGAACAGAACTTTCTTGGCGCTGAAGAAATAGCCCAAGGCTACACGGTCACGTGCGTGGCCTATGCTCGATCGAACTGCACGCTGTTGACGCATCAAGAACAAGTGCTGTATCGATCGTCGTTGTATTACACACCGAAGGATAGCTGAGAACCGATCGTTCCTACAACCATTTCATCGATCCTCAAAATAACAAACAGGTTGGTTTCCACCTGGGCGGGAATAAGCCGATCGACCGCCACAGCGCCGCCCTGCTCTGTCTGTATCATAGGGACAATCACAACTGCCACTAACGGCTTCACGGATTGGACCAGTTGACACCGGGGTTGAAGAAGGAGACGGAATGACAACTGGTGCGGGCGCAGGAGCGGGGATTGGAGAAGGACTCGGTTCGGCAGAAGGGGTAGGTGAGGGAGAGACGATTGGGGAAGGACTCGGTTCGGCAGAAGGACGATTGGGGGGGGGTGACTCGGATGCAACTGGGGAGGAGATAACTGGCGGTGGCACAATCGCAGCAGGCGGTGCTTCTGGTTCGGTCGTACTGCCGATTAGAAAGAAGCCAATCGCAAAAATGCCAACCTTCCACCATATCCAGTGCCGAAGCCCTTGACTCTGAACAAAGCGATTGATGGGCGGAAGGCAAATCAGTAACCAGAGGAGCAGAACGAGTGTCCCTACTGGAGAATCAGACAGCAGAGAACCAAGGAACGCCATCCCAAAAAAGGTGGCAAAGCTCCATCCCAAAAATGATTTTATTCGTTGCATTGCATACCTGTTGGATTCAAAGTTACATACCAATTTGAATAGCTTGCCTGAGACGAGCTACATAAGAAGGGTGATAGGTTGAGAAAACAGATGGAACTCAAGAAGCGATTGAGTAATGAACGGAACTCATTAACTTATTCGTTCGGCTTACTTAAGGGATTCGCAGGCTATGCCATCCTCATCCTTGTCAAGATAGGTATGCCCTTCTGCGAAAAGCCGTTGTGCTGTTTCGCGATCGCCAATCTCACTACAGGTGTAGCGCTGGGCAGTTAAATCAGAGGGAAGGCGATCGGATGCAGGTTGCTCAATTTCAGGTTCATTCAAGATGGAGGGCGACTTGTCCTGTAGGAAAGTTCCTATCCCCACAGAACCTCCACCCAAAACCAGAGCAAAAAAGATTGGAGCGAGCCTGCTTAGGCTAATACCGTTTAGCGACCACTGAAATTGTCCGTTTAGGTCAAGACGAGGATCATTCTGAGGATCTGCTTGATTTGATCCATTTGGAGAGTCTTTATTAGCAGCCATTGGTCATATCAGGGAATTTACGGAGATAACTACCCATAAGCCTGAGTACATTTCGCAAACTCATGTTGGATTTACTTGACTGACAAATTACGGAAAAGCAACGATGAACTCTGCAACTATTTCAATCATTTTGCGTCACTTCAGTTGCACAACGCACAAGAAGTTGCCAAAACTGATGCGGATTTTTGATGTTATTAAGTCTGGCTCTCTTCTCCCTATTGAGAGGGGTTGGGGATGCGGACAATTCATATCTGAGTTCAGCAACGCCCTACCCCGTTGTAGGGCATAAACGTGGTTATCTATAAAGATTTGGGAAAACTAGGGCTATCCTGATGGGGTTTTGTCTGAGCTTTCATTAGGAGCTAGTCCTCAAGGGAACAACGTTTTGCTCACTATGAAAATTTCCCACAAGTTGCTCGGCAGCTTCATTGGTGTTTCCCTACTAACCGGAGTAGTTGGCGCGGTAGCGGTTATTCAAAGTCAAAAAATTGCGGAAACCTTAGCGATCGCCGAAGCCAAACATGTGGCGGAAGTCATAGCAATTTCGATTACCCACCATCTCTCGCCTCATCGGGGTGATGTTGCTCAACCCTCCCTGTTTGAATCCGACTCAGACGAACTACAACGCTACACCGATCTCTTGCATGACCTGCAACAGCGTGACATTGTGGTCGTCGATCGCCAAAAGCTGATCTTGGCAGACGCTATCCCTAGGAATGTGGGAACAGTTTTTAACCATGATCAGGGCAATGAAATTCAGCAGACAATGCAGGATGGCAATCCCAGAACTTTTCTGGAAAAAAGTGACGATTATCCTCAGGGTATAAAACTGATTGTCATTCCACTAAGAACCTTGCGAAATACGATCGAGGGTGCCGTCATTTTAGAGTGGTCATCTCTATATAACGAAGCGATCGCCCAAGCCAAACCTACCTTAGTTGTGATTGGGCTTACCAGTCTAGGAGGAATTACTTTCGCATTGTTCATTGGGTTGCAAATTGCAAACAGCATTGCCAAGCCCCTACAAGCCGCCACTACCATTGCTCAGCAAGTGACGCAAACCTCTAACTTTGCTTTGCAAGCTCCCGTCACAACAACCGATGAAATCGGCACCTTGGCAATGGCACTCAATAGCTTGATTCAACAGGTCAAAATGCTGCTGAATGAAAAAGAGCAGCACTCTAGAGAACTTCAGCAAACCTTAACCCAACTTCAAATGGCGCAACTCCAATTGGTTCAAACTGAAAAGATGTCAAGTTTGGGGCAGTTAGTTGCTGGCGTAGCTCATGAAATCAACAACCCGATTAACTTTATTCATGGTAACGTCACTCACATTGATCACTATACTCACGACCTGTTGAAAGTTGTGCAAGCCTATCAAACGTATTACCCTAATCCCCCTCAGACGCTCCAGGAACTATTAGATGATGTAGAACTTGACTTTTTATTTGAAGACTTAGAAAATCTCCTTCAGTTGATGAGGCTAGGTACAGATCGAATTCGTCAGATTGTTTTGTCTCTGCGTAACTTTTCTCGATTGGATGAATCTGAGTTTAAATCTGTTGACTTACATGAGGGCATTGACAACACACTACTGATTTTGCAACATCGTCTGAAGGCAAAGCCAGAGTCTCTAGCAATTGAGGTCATTAAAGAGTATGGTCAATTGCCCTTAGTAGAGTGTTACCCTGGACAGCTAAATCAGGTGTTTATGAACTTGATTGTTAATGCGATCGATGCCTTACAAGATTCTGTTCGGCATCAATCAAATACCAAACAGCTAGCGCAACCGGGCATGATTTGGATCTCGACTCAAGTAAAGGCTGAGGATCGAGTACAGATTACGATCTCAGACAACGGTTTAGGAATACCAGAAACAGTCCGATCACACATTTTTACTCCTTTCTTCACAACTAAACCGAACGGTAAAGGCACGGGCTTAGGGTTGTCGATCAGTTACCAAATTGTGACTGAAAAGCACAAAGGTACTATCTGGTGTGATTCTGCGCCAGGAGAAGGCACCAAATTCGTGATTGAAATCCCAATTCGCCAACCTAGATCAACATCCACTTGAGGAGGGTACACCAGTGGCTACAGCGATTGATGATTTTCATAGATAAACTGCTCGCTGATTCTGGTGTAATGTACCGTAACGATCGCGACGATTCAATTGACTAATCTGAACTAATCTGAGAAACGTGAAAAGAATATTAAGAAGAATTTAAGAAACCTTGAGAAAGCCTAAAGAGTATCTTACACACTCACTAAAACCCATGAATAGGTTTTAGGCTTAAATTCAAGCTATTGCGGGACTTTGCTATGCCAAACAGCCGCTGCATTCCTGTGTTTCTCGATCGCTATAGTAAATAATCAAGCAGAGGCTCTAGAACATGTTGTGAGTTCGTTGATTATTCAGTCAATAGGCTGGATCTTCTTGAGCTAGCTAGCGTGATCTAGATTGTTGGCAGAACTGTCAAACTTGAGTCACTAACCTTAGAACCCAATTGGAGCAAAATTCGCTACCCAATACGGGATCTGAAAAACTCTTACAGGTTGGCTTTTGCAGGTAATAGCTTGATTCAGTCGGTAAACCAACCAAAAATGTCAAAATCTGCTGACTTTTGCAACATTTATTAATATAATTGGGGTGGTGTTAGCGTGAAAATAGAAAATATTCAGTATACTTCACTACAAAGACAGGGTCTCGATTAATTTTTTGAGACATTTTAATTCTGTTACCGATCCGGCGAAGGACTGAACTTTTCTAGGGCGACACACCTACTATTCTTCTCATCACTACAATGGCTAAAGCAGAGGGTGAATTATGATTCAATCCGTTCAGTATTCTATGGGTATCATCCAAGATGAAGCCCGACAGCTAGTGCAGAAAGGAGTGGTTGGTCGTAATCAACCCATTTATGTTCTCTGCCAGTATATTCCGGCTCGAGAATGGGCGTGTGTAGAATGTGTATTAGAGAACAATGATTTCCTTCTGCGCGATCGCATTGGTGACTTACTTGGTCGCGAAGACTGGGAGAATGATTAAGCCTCGCGCTCGTTGTATCTAAACATACTAAGCATCTGAACATTCCAATGTTCAGATCAAAAAAGCTCCAACGGGGAGCTTATAGTCACGACGCGCCAGCTTTTACGATGTTTAGTGGATAACAAAACAAGATTCAGACAATTTTTGTTGATGGTATTAAAAGGCTATGAGTTAGGCTCTCGTAGCCTTTCTAATTCGGCTCGAATACTAGCTAGTTGGGCTGTCAAATCTTGCAGGTCTTGCTGAATGGCCGATGCAGGGGTGGATGAGAGGGCAGCAGGAGTAGAGGTTGAATCCGAGGCAACGGTTGGTGCTGGAGGTGTTTGAGTTTGGTTTGCGGTGGTTTGTTGGTTCAGTAACCCATCTACAAAATTACGAGCTTCTTGCTCGGTGGTAGCTCCTTTCACTTCCCATGCTTCGGCTAGCTGATTGAACTCAGTTTTGAGTCGGGCTAAACTTTCTTCACGTCGCTGTGAATCTTGTAGCGTTTCTAGCAAATCTGCGGTGGCTCCAAGGGTGACGCGAAAACTTTTTTGCGCTAATTGAATGAGATTGTCCGAATTCATGACAAATTGCCAATATTAATGAATTTTTTGAGAGCACGACTATTTTAATGGATTTGATGAGCCGCTTCACCTCAACCATATTGCTCTAGATATTGTTGAATATCTTCATGAATGCGTGTTAACTCTGCTTCAGTGCTGAGACGAATGCGATCGTCCCGTAGGGTAATCAGCACTTTTGCGGCAAACGGCGAGGGCCAAATATTAGGATTACAAAAAATTTCTAGAAACACGTCGCCTGTGTAGCGATATTCCATTGCTCGTTGGGGTATGGGCTTGCTGCCGCCGCTGCTGCTTTGGGTGGAGGCAACTTTCAGTGTTTCCATCAATGCAGCGATCGCGGTTTGAAGATCGCGGGCGGCTTCGGGTGTGAAGCTAAAGACAACGGAACCCTCGGAAAGATTAAGTCTAAGTGGTGAAACTGACATCATGATTCATGGTTGAGGTGTTAAAAGCATCGATTGACGATGCTCGTTAATACTCAATAGTAGCGAGGAAGGGGCAGAAGGGAAGAGGGAACAGGAACGACAACGTCCATCAAAGAAATCTAGGACAATGATGAATAAAAGGATTTGCCTGAGTGCTTATAGAGGGGAGGAAGGGGATGCATCCGTTGAAGAAAAGGAAACCAGTGAAGCAACGGTTTGAGTCCAGTCGCGATCGACAACGGGCGGTGCGCAATGTATTGTTGCTGACGCTGGTGCTGAATTTGTTTGTGATGGTTCTCAAGGCGGTGCTAGGGGTATGGACCGGATCGTTGAGTCTGCTGGCCGATGCTATTCACAGTGTCACCGACAGCGCTAATAATGTGTTGGGCTTGGTTACGAATCGGTTAGCATCACCACATCCCGATCGCGATCATCCCTATGGTCATCAGAAATATGAGGCCATTGGCGCACTGGGCATTGCTGCGTTTCTGGGCATTGCCTGTTTTCAAATTCTGCAAGGGGCGATCGAACGAATCCTGCACGGCGGCAGTGAGGTAGAAATTTCTGCGACTGAATTGTGGCTCTTGCTGATTGTGTTGGGGGTCAATATTTTTGTGGCGTTTTATGAACGGTATGTGGGGCAAAAGGTCGGTAGCCCGATTCTGATTGCTGATGCTAGGCACACCATGAGCGATATTTGGGTAACGGTGAGTGTGCTAGGAGGGCTAATTGGGATCTGGATTTGGCAGGTGCAGTGGCTCGACGTGGTGCTAGCGTTTCCGGTAGCGTTGTTGGTGATTCGTAGCGGTTGGTCGGTGCTTCGGGAAAATTTGCCGTGGCTGGTAGATGAAATGGCGATCGCCCCAGAATCGATCTATGACATTGTGATGAGTGTACCGGGGGTGGTCAATTGTCACAGTATTGCTTCGAGGGGGTTGTTAGGACGACAGGTCTTTATTGAGATGCATTTGATTGTCGATGCCAGCGATGTGGAAACTGCCCATACGATTACAGAAGCGGTGGAAGCCCGATTAGTCGAGAAATATGCTCCGGTTCGCATCAGTATTCATGTAGAGCCGCCAGCTTACGAGTCTGATCAAATTAGCTATGAATCTGGCATTGGCTGAATCGAGCTATGAATCTGACCGTCCCCCTCACCCTCGCCCGCTCCTCATCAGCGAGGCAGCGATTCGGCTCTCTGCTCCCAGAGGAAGCAGGGGTGGGGATGAAGGCAACTCCAACGGGAATGCAGCAGCCATGAATCTTAATTGTGAGTCTAATTGTGTATCGGAGCGATCGTCGTAGGGATGTCTCGTGAATCCCCGGATACTTGTACCAATTCCCAACCGATGCGAGTGGGTTGTTGGTAAATGCGCTTGAGGGTATTGATATCGCGGGCAGAGATGGGCGGTGAGGTACGCACTTGCGAAAAGTAGAGAGCATCTGTTTCCAGAGGACTATGCCCCCAAATGCCTAAGGCATGACCAATTTCATGTCGGGCTGTGGCTTTTATGTACTCGATCGTTTGATTAGGGGTAATTTGAATAGTGAAACGCTGGGCCAGTTTGGCAGGGCCATGCAGGGGACGATCGACAAAGAGGTGATACCGAGTTTCGGCCGATCGAACTCGAGGTAATGGTAAGGAAGTGAGGTCAGATCGATTCGATCCAGATTCCAGTTGCAGAGGAGGCACCGCTCGCCAAATGACAATATCGGCGGTTTCGGCTGTAACCACTTCTTGCAACGGCAAGTAAGTATGCCACTCTTGCACGGCTTGCTGTACTGCGTCTACCCAAGCTTGCGATCGAGCCGCGTCTGCTGGATTTTCTGTCGCTAGGGCAGGTTCCACAAACACCGTTATAGGGAACTGTGACCACACCAAATAGCCGATTGGAGTAGGTTGAATGTCCGCAAAGTAATCGCCTTGCTGATAGTGGTCATGCCACTGGGCCAATGCTGCTGGCAATGGGTGCGATCGGGGTTCTGGAAGCTGTTCTTCAACCGTAATGGCGCGATCGATCATAGTGCGATCGATGTCAGGAGCTTGGGTTCGTCCCCATGATATTTGCCCAATCACAACCATTAACGTACAACCGATGGCAGCCACTGTCCACCTCGTCAATCCTGTTCTATGAAACCGCCACCACGCTGCAAATAGCGCTCTAAATAGACGATTCAGGGTACAGACAGGCTGAGAAGACTGCCCAATCCTCAACCACAGTGATCGAACCATGCCTTGATCACTGTGGAGTTGTGAGCCAACCAGCACTGAGGACGACCGTTAGCCCTAAAAACACAGCCACCAGCGTCCAAGTGACGCGATTCAACGTGATCTCAGCGCTTTTGGTGCTGGTAAACAGTTGTGCCTGCCCTCCCAAGCCACCGAGTCCGTCTCCTTTGGGGCTATGCAGCAGCACCAGCACAATTAATCCAATGCCAGAGATCGCCCAGATAATTTCGACAATATTGGTCAAAGTCATAGAGATAACGGTGAAATTAATTTAGGTAGCCAATACTACTCTCCATTCTACCGATCTTAGGATTGGAGAGATGAAGGATAAAGTTCTATCTTGATTCGCTACAGAATTGAGGAAACCCAACTAATCCAATCGTTCTTTGCCTGATAGAGCGTGACTTTTAAGCATTGCCGTTCGCTATAGCGACACCCGTACCGGGGTACGGTTTGATCGCACATCCAATTCGGCTGGTAAAATCATGGATTTTCCAGTCATTTCCGTGGGTTGCGGAATGCCCAAAATTTCCAGGATGGTGGGGGCAATGTCTGCCAATGTTCCGTCCGATCGCAGTAACACATCGGTTCCGTGACCAGGAATTTTGCGCTGTTCTCCTTCAACCAAAATGAACGGCACAGGGTTAGTCGTGTGGGCTGTCCAGGGGTTGCCGTCTTGATCGCACATGTATTCAGCATTGCCATGATCGGCGATGATGATGGCTGTGCCACCCATTTTGCTAATAGATTCTAGCAAACGCCCCAGGCACCGATCGACGGTTTCAATGGCTGTTACGGTCGCCTCAATGTTGCCCGTGTGTCCTACCATATCGGGGTTAGCATAGTTGATAACAACAAAGGCATATATCCCTTGCTCAATGGCAGCAATTGCTCCATCAGTTACTTGCTCAGCCGACATGGCTGGGGCCCGATCGTAGGTGGCTACCATTGGGCTATTTACCAGCCCTCGCTCTTCACCCTCGAATGGATCTTCAATGCCGCCGTTGAAGAAGTAGGTGACATGGGCATATTTTTCGGTTTCTGCCGTGCGAAATTGCCGTAACCCCTGTCGCGCAATCACTTCACCCAAGATATTGTTAAGGTTCTGCGGCTCAAACGCCACAGCTACGGGGAAGTCGGGGTCATATTGGGTGAAGGTGGCAAAGCTGAGCGGCTGAATTTGTTTGCGTTCAAACGCGGTAAAGTTGGGATCGACAAACGCTTGAGTTAGTTGCCGGGCGCGATCGGGACGGAAGTTAAAGAAAATCACGCCATCTCCGGGTTCTACGGCTCCAGGTGCTATCCGAGTGGGAAGGACGAACTCATCCGTGACGCCAGCATCGTAGGACGCTTGCAGAACATCCAGCACCGATCGCCCGTCTCCATCTCCGTCGGTGGTCATGACATCATAGGCGGTTTGTACTCGATCCCAACGGCGATCGCGATCCATACTGTAATAGCGCCCGCTGAGTGTCACGATACGACCTATGCCAAACTTATCAAAATAGCCTTGAATCGTTTGCAGTTCTCGCAGCCCATCGGTAGGTTTCGTATCCCGACCATCGGTGATGGCATGAAGGCAAACATCGGCGATTTCTTGTTCTTTAGCCAATTTCAGCAAGCCGGATATATGCACCAAATGCGAATGTACACCGCCTTCTGAACATAGCCCCACCAAATGCAGCTTACCGTGGCGTTGGCGTACCTCCTGACAAATTTGTACCAAAGCCGCATTGTTCAAAATCGTGCCATCTTCAACCGCATCCGTAATGCGTACCAATTCTTGGGGAACAATTCGTCCTGCTCCAATGTTGAGATGTCCGACTTCCGAGTTACCCATTTGACCTTCGGGCAGCCCCACGCTTTTCCCCGACGTGCGAATCAACGTGTGCGGATACACTTGCCAAAGGCTATCCATGACCGGAGTGTTAGCGGCGGCAATGGCATTCCCATCCACCTCCTCGCGATAGCCCCAACCATCTAGAATCACCAGCACGACTGGAGAGATCGGCTTTTGTGCCATGTAAATAGCCCTTCAATCTTTTAATTTCTCAGCAATAATACCATTCCCAGTTTCGATCGGGTTGCCATGAATCGAGAAGGTGTCAATCCTTGATTTGCCAACTCTTCATGTGCCCGATTGCACCTAGAATCCAGTTCGACTATAGCTTAGCTTTCTTAGATTGTTGCTTTTGTTTTTGCTTCTCTTTTTGTTTTTCTCGCTTGGCTGCGGCTTTGGCAGCTTTTTCCGCTTCAATAGCAGCCAGCCTAGCCCGTTCCTTTTCTTCTTCAATCTTCTCTAGATAGTAGTGATAATCACCTCGATACAACCGTAGTTCCCCATCGCGAATTTCTACAATTTTGTTGGCAACTTGAGAGATGAAGTAGCGATCGTGCGACACAATCAACACCGTACCGTCATAGTTTTGCAGTGCTTCTTCCAACATCTCCTTGGCAGGAATATCGAGATGGTTGGTTGGCTCATCCAGCATGAGTAAATTGGCAGGTTGCAATAGCATTTTTGCCAGCGCTAGTCGGGCCTTTTCGCCACCACTCAGGGATTCCACCTTCTTGAAGACAGTATCCTCGCTGAACAAAAACCGTCCAAGTAGAGTCCGGACTTCTTCGTTTTTCCAGTCTGGAACTTCATCATGGATAGTATCCATTACCGTTTTGCTGAGATCTAACGCCTCGGCTTGATTTTGCTCAAAATAGCTGGGGATCACATGATGCTCGCCCATCTTGACGATTCCTTCGGTGGGCTGTTCCATCCCCATAATTAAGTGCAGCAGAGTAGACTTACCGCAGCCATTTGGCCCCAACAGTGCAATGCGATCGCCCCGTTCTACCAGCAGGTCTGCCCCCAAAAACAGAATATTGTTGTCATAGACATGGGTAAGATTTTTGATAATTACCACTTCACGACCGCTGCGGGGAGCCGGAGGAAACCGAAACTTCAGCGATCGCAAATCTCCAATTGGGGCTTCAATGCGTTCAATTTTCTCTAGCTGCTTTTCCCGACTTTTAGCTTGGGTGCTGCGGGTGGCGCTCGCTCGAAACCGTTCGACAAACGCTTGCTGTTTTTCCAGTTCTTTCTGCTGATGTTCAAAGGCGCTCAGTTGCGCCTCGCGAGCCATAGTTTTTTGCTCCAAGTAAGTGCTGTAGTTGCCAAGGTATGTCGTGGAAACGCCACGTTCAGTTTCTACAATTTGCGTACACAGACGATCGAGAAATTCGCGATCGTGCGACACAATCACCATTGGCGTGGTCAGTCCCTTGAGGTAGGTTTCCAACCATTCGATTGTTTCTAGATCTAGGTGGTTCGTCGGCTCGTCCAGTAATAACAAATCTGGCTCTTGCAATAGAATTTTGCCCAAGCTCATGCGCATTTGCCAGCCGCCACTGAAGGAACTCACCAACCGATCTCCGTCTTCTGGCTTAAAGCCAATCTCTGGCAAAATTTTCTCAATCCGGGCATCTAGTTCATAGCCATTCAACGCTTCAAACTGCCGCTGAAGCCGATCGAGCCTGTGAATTAACGTCTCTAATTCTTCGGGATCAGCCGTTTGCATGGCGTGCTGCACCTGTGTCATCTCCTCGTGAATTTGGTTGGCTGCTGCAAAAGCGCGCCAAAATTCATCGCGGACTGGCCGATCGGGATCGACTTCAAATTCTTGTGTTAAGTAGGCAATACGGAGACTGGCCGGTTTGATGATTTCTCCAGCCGTCGGTTCAACTTCACCTGCAATAATTTTCAACTGCGTTGATTTTCCTGCCCCATTTACGCCCACTAAGCCGATGCGATCGCCCGGTTTCACTTCCCAGTTGACATCTTTAAGAACTTCTCCGGTCGGGTAAATTTTACTGATGTGTTCAAGTCGAAGCATGGCAGAAATAGGGGATTAGGGATTGGGATTTGAGGGTTAGGAACTGGGGTTAAGGGTTAGGGCTTTGAAGAAGAACTTCTAAATGTCTTTAACAACTGTAACAAACAACAACGGTAGCAAAAGAGTGGGTGGGTCAAAGGATGGTGGTTCTATCAAAATCTTCCAGAAATGAGATGTGGAACGATCGCTTGTCGCTTCATAGTGGAGTTATGGTCTCTTAGGGGATGGCGAAAAAACGCCGATCTCGATGCTGATACCCATTCTCTATCCGGTTGCACCGGATGCCGACCCCCCAACCTCCCTTGGTAAGGAAAGGAGCCGCAGGCGGTAGGGTAACTGTGATGCAACATGACAAAGCATGGGTATGACTCGATAGTGTTAGATGGCTGTATTCAGGAATATGAACATGTCAGATCCAAACATCTCTAATCATCCACCCGATGAATCGTTGGGAGTCGAACAGTTGCCTCAATCGGAACTAGAGACTGTACCCGGCAGTAGAGCAAACCGAGGGGAGGAAGTGGATAACCCCAAAACTGATAGAAAAAGCTCTGCTGAAGCGGCCGATCGCGCCAGTAATACCCAACCGGAGTCGTTCGATCCCGATCAATCCGATCGCTCCACTCAACGATTCATCACAACAGAGGATGCACCCGATGAATTAGCTCTTTGAGGCTGGCTTTCAAGGAGGATTGCTTTGAGCTAGCTTCTCTAAAAAAGTGCGACAGCCCATTGATGAGTCGAATAGGTGCAATTCAAAGCGCTCTGATAGTTCCTCGCAAACTTTAACCCCACGGACACTGTTCGCCCGATGATCGAGCAGTGGGGAGAAAACGGCAATACCAATCTGGTTGGGGACAACCACGATAATGCCGCCAGAGACACCACTTTTAGCAGGTAGCCCAACGCGATAACTCCACTCGCCTGCAAAGTTATACATACCGCAGGTGTACATGACGCTGAGCATGTCGCGAATGTAACCCGCTGCCACGGCTCGATCGCCCGTAACCGGATTCACACCTCGATTGGCCAGCGTTGCAGCCATCACCGCCAAGTCGCGGCAACTGACCATCACAGAGCATTGCTGAAAATATAAATCCAGTGCTTCCTCGAGGTTGGTGTCAATCATGCCAAAGTTACGCATCAGGTAGGCCATAGCTCGGTTGCGATCGCCCGTGGTGCGCTCACTCATGAACGTAGAAGCATCAACAAAGATATCGTGTCCGATGTAGCCGCGAAACATTTCCAGCAGCCGATTGAGCCGTTCGGTGGGGCCGTTGCCTTTAATTAAGCTTGTAGTAGCAATGGCGCCAGCATTCACCATTGGGTTGTAAGGACGTTTTGATTGTTCATCCAAAACGATCGCATTGAAAGCATCGCCCGTCGGTTCCACGCCAACGCGCGTTAAAAAGTAATCGCGTCCGTGGTCTTCTAAAGCTAGCCCTTGCACAAAAACTTTAGAAATTGATTGAATTGTAAAGAGGTGATCGGCATCTCCAACGCTGAACACTTGTCCGTCCACCGTAGCAATAGCAATGCCAAACCAGTCTGGATTCGCTTTGGCTAGTTCGGGAATATAGTTAGCAACGTTGCCATCACGTAGGGCTTGATATTTGCGATGCAAAGATTCGAGATAAGACTGAAAGTTTTGTCCGGTTACAGAGTTTGAGAGACGATCGCTAGGCATATTCAACCGTATTCTTCTTCAATAATTCGCCAACTTACGGCACTGACGCCAGGCTCCAAACTCAGACGGCTGACGATCGTTTCTAAAAACGCATCATCCCGTTGTTGCGTCACTAAATCGGCTTCCACTTCTACCTTATTAGGCGTATCAGTAATGTCTTCGCTGTATAATGCCCGCAACTTCATCTTACTGGAAGTCACTGCTTGCAGGAGCAACGCTCGAATGTGGGCTTCATGATTATCGCGACAAACAACGCTACAGCGGTAACACAGTTCAACGTCTGTGCCTTTGAGGGGTTGCTGATTGATGTGATAACCAATGGGACGTAGCAGAATGTTGGCCACGAGTACCGCTAGTGCACCGATGAATGCCTGTGAAAACCACCCTCCACCTGTCAAACAGCCGATCGCCGCGGCACACCAAATTGTTGCAGCTGTGTTCAAGCCTCGGACGTTTGCCCCCTCGCGCAGAATGACTCCACCAGCCAGAAACCCAATTCCAGAAACGACCTGGGCCGCAATTCGGGTAGGACTGGCCTCATCAGGAGTCATGACCGATAACATGACAAAAAGAGCCGCTCCAGTAGATACCAAAGCGCTGGTTCGCAATCCTGCCATTCGTTGTCTCCATTGACGCTCTAACCCGACAACCGAGCCAAGCAAGAGCGCCATTGCTAATCGAATCGCAAAATCAACCCAGGTCATTGCTCACCTCACCGGAATTTCAACACAACTAGTACCACCCAGATCCAGCTTGAGGGGTCGAAGGTATTCGACATGTCGTTTAGAACACAACTCAATACGCACTTTTGCCATTACCTTCTCCGTACTCCTTTGCTAATGCCAGCAAGCAAAGCAAAACTCATCGGCATTTCAAGAAGAACCTATCAGCAACCTAACTCAGGTGGAAATACCATGCAACAAGCTGACCAAATAGAAGTAGAGGAAAAGTCTCGTAAAATCCTTGAAACCCTAAGTTCCTATAACCAGGTTTTGAACCGTCGTAGATACCAAACTTTGACCACTTGAGTAAGCAAACAATAACTAATCAGAATGACTATCAGCCAAGGGAAGTACAAGGCAGGTAATGGTACCAATCCCAGCTTGGCTCCAAGGTGGGTAAAAGGCAGTAGGAGCGCGATCGCCATCACCAGTCCCGTCGTTAGCAATACGGGCAGCGTTGCTCGACTTTGAATAAACGGAATTTTTTCAGTACGCAACAGATGAATGATCAGCACTTGGGAGAGCGACCCTTGAACAAACCAGCCGGATTGAAACAGAGAGGCGTTCGCTTCTGTAGTTGCTCCTAAGCCGAACCACAACAGAGCAAACGTGAGATAGTCAAACACCGAACTTACAGGCCCTAGGCAGAAGATAAAGCGGCGCAGATCGGAAACTGACCAAGTGCGGGGTGTGGCTAAGTAGGTTGAGTCTACCCGATCGAAGGGAATAGTAATCTGAGAGAGATCATAAAGCAGATTTTGGATCAGCAGTTGCAACGGTAGCATGGGTAGAAACGGAAGCAATGCACTGGCTCCTACCACGCTGAACACGTTACCAAAATTGGAACTGGCGGCCATCTTCAAATATTTGATCAGGTTGCCGAAGGTACGACGACCTTCTACAATCCCTTGC
This sequence comes from Thermocoleostomius sinensis A174, assembly GCF_026802175.1. Taxonomy (NCBI): domain Bacteria; kingdom Bacillati; phylum Cyanobacteriota; class Cyanophyceae; order Oculatellales; family Oculatellaceae; genus Thermocoleostomius; species Thermocoleostomius sinensis. Next base: position 3,940,443 of record NZ_CP113797.1, read on the forward strand.
TCTAGTACCATCAAGCTTTTTTCTAGCAGAATGATATCGGCAGATTCTTTAGCGACATCGGTAGCGGTATCCACTGAGATACTGACATCGGCATCGCGTAGGGCTAACACATCGTTAATTCCATCTCCTAAGTAACCAACAGTATGCCCCTTTTGTTTGAGCAGGCGAATCACACGAGCTTTCTGCGCAGGTGACATGCGAGCAAAAACGGTTGTTTCTTCTATGACGTTTGCTAATTCAGATTCCGTCAGTTGTTCAACGATCGATCCTAGACAAATCTGATTCACTGTTAATCCCACATCCTGGCAAATTCGGCGCGTGATGGTTTCGTCATCTCCGGTAATTACCTTGATGGTTAAATTGTGCTGTTGCAGTGCGGCAATCGCGGCTTTTGCACTTGCTTTTGGCGGATCGAGAAACGTGAGATAGCCCACTAACGTCAGATCAAATTCATCCTCGATGCCATAGTGTGCTTTTGGGGTGCTGAATTGGCGATAAGCAACAGCGAGCACCCGTAATCCGTCAGTATGCAACGACTTTGCGACTTGCCTGACTGATTCATAGTCAGCCTGGGTCAACGGTAAGATCTGTCCTTGACATTGCATCGTTGTGCAAAGTGTGACCACTTCCTCAATTGCCCCTTTGCAAATCAGTAATGGTTGTCCCGTGTGTTTAATGACAACCGACGATCGCCGCCGCACAAAATCGAAAGGCACTTCTCCCATGCGGTCAGCCGCCTCTAGAGTTAGTAGCTGGTTAGACGGAGGATGCTCCAGAATTGCTTCATCTAACGCATTCCGAATGCCAGTTTGGTAATAACTGTTGAGATAGCCATAAGTAAGTGGTTCCTCCGTTGGGGTTCCATCAATGCCCAGAGGGTTGACGAGAGCAACCCGATTTTCGGTGAGGGTGCCCGTTTTGTCAGTGCAGAGAATGTCCACTGCACCTAAATTCTGCATCGCATCTAGCCGTTTAACTAGCACTTTCTGCTGTGCCAGCTTAGTTGCTCCCTGAATTAATGTCGCACTTACCACCAGGGGCAGCATTTCAGGTACTAGACCCACAGAAACGGCAATGGCAAACACGAAGGCTTCATTCCAGTCTTGCTGAGTGATGCCATTCAAGAAAAACACGATCGGCACCAAGACACACATGATGCCTACCAAGAGCCAGGTAATTTGATTAATCCCGGTTTCAAAACTCGTCAATGCTCGTTTGCCTGCAACCGCTTGTGCCAAAGAGCCGAGATAGGTTTGTGCACCTGTTGCCACTACCACTGCCCGAGCCTGACCACTCATAACCGTTGTACCCATAAAGCAAACCGTGGGAGTGTGGAAGGGATCATTGTCGGAGGAGTGAACGTGTTGAATGGCCAGCCTTTCGGATTGGTTGCCCAGCGTATCGTGCTTTTGGATTGGGGTTGATTCTCCGGTCAGAATGGCTTGACTGACAAACAAATCGTTTGCCTGAAGAAGCCGCACGTCGGCAGGCACCATCATTCCTGCGGATAGATGCACAATATCACCAGGAACTAACCTACGAATGGACACCTGCTGCTGGCGTTCTCGTAGCATGAGGTCATCGTAGCGGCTGATGGTGGCACTGGCCCCTGCAACAGCCCAAAGTTTCGTCGCTGCTTGGGTCGATCGATATTCTTGAATAAATCGTAGTATTCCGCTGAGAAACACCATGCCTAATAGCACGATCGTTTCTCTGGGTTCTCGAGTTAATCCAGTCGCAATGGCCAGCCCCAACAGCAAATACACAAAAGGATTATTGAAGGACTTGAGCAATTGTTTATACCAAGGCAGTGGCCCTTCATGAACTACATCATTCCACCCATATTTCTTCAGCCGTCGGCGTGACTCCGAGGCGGTCAGTCCATAGCGATAGGTGTCAAGTTTGGTGAGTAGAAGTCCTAATTCAGTCTGAGCTTCCTCTACCACTTGCAACGAAAAGCGAATTGGGGGCACTGCCGGAGTCGCGCGATTAAAACGAGAAAACTGAAACGGCATAACGGCTCTAATGACAAAACGCCAGACCGACATCACGCCTTCTAATTTACCGTTGAACTGGCTCATGAATAGGTTAGCGTCCTGACACCCCTCCTTGGGGAAGCGATTCATTCGCCAGATCTGGTTCAAACTGCCCTCACTCCTTGTATTCCTCCCTTCCAAAATGGGAGAGGGGAAAGGGTTTGAAGCTTCTCCTCTTGACTGTTAACAACGCCCTTAAGCTAGCAACTGGCGTAGTACGTAGGGCAAAATACCGCCATGCAGATAATAATCCACCTCGATCGGCGTATCAATTCGCAAAATGACAGGCACCGTTTGTGCCGAGCCATCTGCCCGATGAATCACCAACGACACATCTTGACGCGGTGTGATGCCAGCTTCTAGTCCAATTAAATCGAAGGTTTCGCTGCCGTCGAGTTGTAAGGATTGAATCGAGTCGCCGGACTGGAACTGACAGGGCAGCACCCCCATCCCTACCAAGTTCGATCGATGGATACGCTCGAAACTCTGAGCAATCACCGCCTTGACACCCAGCAATTTTGCTCCTTTAGCGGCCCAATCGCGACTGCTGCCCGTGCCATATTCCTGTCCTGCCAAAATCACCAACGGTGTGCTGGTTGCTTGGTAACGCATGGCGGCATCATAGATGGTCATCATTTCGCCGCTGGGCTGATGCACCGTGACACCGCCCTCTGTACCGGGAACCATTAGGTTTTTGATTCGCACGTTGGCGAAGGTTCCCCGCATCATTACCTCATGATTGCCGCGCCGCGACCCATAGGAATTGAAGTCGATCGGTTTAACCCCCTTGTCTTGCAAATATAGTCCGGCTGGGGAATCGGGCTTGATCGCACCCGCCGGACTGATGTGATCGGTGGTTACAGAGTCACCAAACAACGCTAGCGATCGTGCCCCTTTAATATCTTCAGCGGTTCCAGCGGCCATATTGAATGAGTCAAAGTAGGGCGGTTCTTGAATGTAGGTAGAGTCAGCCTCCCACGCACAGACTTTTCCTGTGCGGCTGGGCACTTCCGACCACAGGGGATTTTGCCGAGCAAAATCCCGATAGAGCCGTTGGTAGGTGGCAGCATCATACGCCGCTTGCAACAAGGACTTGATCTCTTCTGAGCTAGGCCAAATATCGCTTAGATACACCGGATTGCCACGGCGATCGGTTCCCAGTGGTTCCTGTGACAGGTCAATATCGATTCGCCCTGCCAAGGCAAAAGCGATCACCAACGGCGGACTCATGAGAAAATTGGCTTTCACACTTTGATGAACCCGCGCTTCAAAGTTGCGATTGCCGCTTAGGACACTGGCAACGACCAGATCATGGGAGGTAATCGCGGCTTCTAAATGAGGTTCCAGCGGGCCACTATTGCCGATGCAGGTAGTGCAACCATAGCCCACTGTTTGAAATCCTAATTGATCTAAATAGGCTTGTAGTCCCGTTTTCGTTAAGTATTCTGTCACCACCCGCGAACCAGGAGCCAACGATGTTTTTACTCCGGGCGCAACTGTCAGACCATGCTCCACCGCTTTTTTAGCCAACAGTCCAGCTGCCAACATGACACTGGGATTTGAGGTGTTAGTACACGAGGTAATTGCTGCAATGACAATACTGCCGTGGTGCAGTTCAATCGGTTGCTTTGGAGTCTCCACAGATGACGCCTCGAGGCGATCGGGCGTTGGGCGATTTTGAATCATTTCCATTTCGGTCAAGGTGGCCGTATTGTGTTGGCTTTGCAAAGCATCTCCAACTGGAATCGTATCTGGATCTTGCTTGCCCCCCCCTGCCATTTCTAAACCAGATTGAAGAGCGCTCATCTGTACCGTGACAGTCTGCTGTAAAGCCTCGCTCGACTGACCATAGCCATTCTGGCTGGTTGGTGTTTGCAGCAATGCTTGAAACGTCGATTTCACCGCCGATAAAGCAATCCGATCTTGAGGGCGTTTGGGTCCTGCCACACTGGGTTCGATCGTCGTTAAATCAAGCTCTAGCTGTTCGCTGTAGGCAATGTCGCCCGGTTGGGGAATGCCGAATAATCCTTGGGCTTGGAAGTAGGCGCGGAATGCATTCACCTGTTCTGCCGATCGGCCGGTTGCCAGCAAATAGCGACAGGTTTCTTCATCGACTGGGAAAAAGCCCATCGTTGCGCCATATTCTGGAGCCATGTTGCTGATGGTAGCGCGATCGGTCACGGTTAAATTAGCCGCCCCTTCGCCATAAAACTCGACAAACTTACCGACCACTTTGGCTTGCCGCAGCAGTTCCGTAATTCGCAATACCAGATCCGTCGCAGTTACACCGGGTTGCAGCATCCCAGACAAATGTACCCCCACCACATCCGGCGTTAAAAAGTAAATGGGCTGTCCCAACATACCCGCTTCGGCTTCAATGCCACCCACGCCCCAGCCCACAATACCCAAGCCATTAATCATCGTGGTGTGCGAATCTGTGCCAACTAGTGTATCTGGGTAATACACGCCGTCTTTGACTAAGATCCCCCTTGCCAAGTACTCCAAATTTACCTGGTGCACAATGCCAATCCCAGGCGGCACAACTGAAAACCCATTAAAAGCCTGCATTCCCCATTTCAAGAACTGATAGCGGGCTTGGTTGCGCGCAAATTCCATTTGCATATTTAGTCGCAGGGCTGCATCTAGCTGGCTAAAATCCACCTGCACCGAGTGATCGACCACTAAATCGACGGGCACCAATGGTTCTACAATGCTTGGATCGTGACCCATGCGATCGGCCGCCGATCGCATGGCAGCCAAATCCACCAACACCGGCACCCCTGTAAAATCTTGTAGCAGAATTCGCGCCACCACAAACGGAATTTCAGCCGTGCGCTCTGCCTGCGGCTGCCAGTTGGCTAGGGTGCGAATGTCGTCTTCTGTAATGCGCTGGTCATCATAGTTGCGCAACACGGACTCTAATACCAGCCGAATGCTGACAGGCAACTGGGCGATCGGGCCGATTCCGGCTTCCTCAAGCTTAGGCAACGAGTAGAACCAAGCCGGCTGATTTCCCATTGGAGTAAAGCGTTGCAGCGTATCAAACAACTGATGAGGTGAGTCCATCATCTTTGTTCTCCTCGGAAGTTCGTTATCAGATCAGTTAATAGCGTTGCACTGATGCTAAAAGTCTAGTTGTCTTGCGTCCTGCAAAATGTTCTAGGATAGCGATAGTTCATTCGTTAGATAAATCATGGCTAGTCGCGCCGAGCAAGAAGAATATTTGGCATCGATCGCCCAAGCAGTTGACGTGGGTGATTTTGATTATTTACCGCCCGACCAAATTCGGGTGCTGAATGATCTAATTGCCGCCGCTTGGAACGCTCTAAAACAAGGCGAAGATGTTGCTCCTCACATTGATAAAATTGAACAGGTTCGGGAACGGCGGTAGTTCATCGGTAGAATGGCGGTGCTTGGCAGATCGCTGCCTCTCTTGCCCAAGAGGCAAGACTTGGTGCGGTAAGCTAAAAGAGATACGTTGCTTTTCTTAGCGGTTTCATTAATTTATCTATCATTTATCCATTGTCATCTATTAGTGTCATCCTATGCCTCCTCGTTGGCCCCGACAACCCACTCGCTCTGATCCGGCCTACCGCAAATTAGACGATCGCATGAACTTTGCGATGCATGTTGCCATCTTCGCGGCAACTAACTCTGGGATTTGGTTTGTGCGCACGTTGCGATCGGCATCTTGGAGTTGGTCGGTTTGGTTGACCGGACTGTGGGTATTGGCACTGGTGGCTCATGCTGTTTTTATCTTTGCGTTAGCTAACTATTCTGATTCAACGTCTGCTTCAGGCGAATGACTTTAATGACTTTAGAAGCCAGATAATCTCCCATCGAAATCATAGAGGGTCTGTATCCTATGGCATATTCCAGCACTGAAACGATTGAAAAATTAGCGGCGGCGATCGGTGAAAATGTCTACATTGATATTGCCAAATGGCATCTTTATTTGCGCGATGCTCACCTCCACACTCCCCTAGCCGAACAACTCTATCCCATGATCACCGCCGGGAGTTTACAAGAAAACCAAGTGCTTGAGGTATTAAAGCAAATTTCCGTCAAATTAGGCGGCGGCAAGCTGGAGGTTCCTTTATCAGATTTATTGCCAATGCAGGCACAAGTCCATTTAATGGATGTGCTTGAAGAGTTTCAGCGCGATTTATAGCACTCTTTGAAGGCAACGAAACTCAGTTAGTAGGGTGGGCAATGCTCACCCTATTTGTTTCATGTTTGTTTCATCACACTCCTTGATCGTTAGTTTTTAGGTTCATTCACAGTATCTCTATACAGTTTCATAACTTTTGTAAAAAATATCTGAAACCATTCCAACTAGTAGTTCGTTCTTGATATATTTCTTTACCTAAAACTGTTTCTGACTATACATTTAGAGCGATGTTTTCGGTGCAGTACCTCCCTAAAGTTAGGGATATTGGTTGATTTTTCAGATGTTGTTATGTCACCGGGTGTATTAATTCTGATTGCGGTAATCGGCATCGCACTGTTACTGTTTTTAGTCATTAAACTGCGAATGCAAGCATTCCTTGCATTGCTGATTGCTAGTTATTTTGTCGCGATCGCGGCTGGAATTCCCTTAAATGAAATCGCTCAAACGCTGCAAGAGGGCATGGGAAATACGCTTGGCTTTATTGCCATTGTTGTAGGCATTGGCACGATGCTAGGCGAAATGTTGCGGGTGTCGGGAGGCGCCGAACAGCTAGCCCGAACCTTAGTCAACAAGTTTGGCGAAGAGAGAGCACCCTGGGCTTTGGGGTTGACGGGTGTGATCGTCTCGATTCCCGTCTTTTTTGATGTGGGGTTAATTATTTTGATTCCGCTGGTTTACGGTTTAACTCAGCGCACCGGGCGATCGCTGCTCTACTATGCCATCCCACTGGCGGCGGGTTTGGCGATCGGTCATAGCTACATTCCTCCTACTCCGGGTCCGGTTGCTGTGGCCTCTCTGATTGGAGCCGATCTAGGGTGGGTGATTTTGTTTGGATTGATTGCTGGCATACCCGCTATGATTGCCGGAGGCATTCTATTTGGCAATTACATTTCCAAGCAAATTCACGCCAAAGTACCAGAATATATGATTCTGGAGAACTACAACATCTCGGCGGTTGATGATAACGACGAACCAGAAACGATCGCAGCACACGAGCAGTCTGCCCTAGCACCCCAAGGACGGGCTGTCGCCACGCAAGAGCGGGTTGAGACCAATTACCCCGTTGAAACTGATCATCCTAGAGCCAAAGACTTACCCAGCTTCGGCTTAGTATTAGGGTTAATTGCCATTCCCCTCGTGTTGATTCTGCTCAATACCGTATCGGGTGTGCTGTTACCAGAAGGCAATGCTGTACGCAACTTCTTGAACTTCATTGGGCATCCCTTCTTCGCACTCCTCGTTGCCACATTGTTGGGGTTCTATACATTAGGAACTCGTCGTGGTTATTCGCGCCGTGAAATTCAAGAAATTGCCACCAAATCCCTAGAGCCAGTCGGGCTGATTATTCTCGTTACTGGTGCAGGTGGTGTATTTGGGCGAACGCTGGTAGCAACCGGAGTGGGTGATGCCTTAGCCAATGCGATGACTGCCTTTAATATGCCAATCATTGTGCTAGCTTTTCTAATTGCAACCGCCGTGCGCGTCTCGCAAGGTTCAGCTACGGTGTCTATGGTGACAGCCGCCGGGCTAATGGCTCCCGTGATTGAAAGCGGCAGTTATTCTGCCCCCATGTTGGGACTAATTACGATCGCCATTGCATCAGGAGCTACTGTTCTTTCCCACGTCAATGACTCTGGATTCTGGCTAGTCAGCCGATATTTAGGCATTTCTGAAAAGAACACACTGCGGTCTTGGACAGTGCTAGAGACCATTTTGGGTGGTGTGGGTTTCTTAATTGCGTTGATTATTAGTTTCTTTGTTTGATCTCCGGGCTAATTGGTAATTGGTAATCGGAAATTAGTAATTCGGGATGAATTGTAGCAGGAGTACATACTCCCTATTCTCTACTCCCTCCCCTTCTCCTAATCTAAATGGCGTGCACTATAGTATCCAACGATGAACAACAGTTACTTCATTGGCGTCGATGTTGGCACAACCAGTACAAAAGCGATCGTCTTTAGCGTGACTGGCGAAATGAAAAGCATTAGCAATCGCGGCTATCCGATCGCGGTTCCACGTCCCGGTTGGGCGGAACAAGATCCAGAAGAAATTTTTAGCGATGTGCTGTTGGCAGTGCGGGAAGCGGTGCGACAGGCCAATATTGCTAAATCTGAGGTGGCGGCGATCGGCTTTAGTGGAGCGATGCACAGTTTGATTGCTGTGAATGCCGAAGGACAACCCTTGACACCTGCCATCATTTGGGCTGATAACCGCAGCATTGCGCAAACTACGCGCCTCAAGCAAGATGGAACTGGGCAAGCGCTGTATCGACGCACAGGTACTCCCATTCACCCCATGTCGCCTTTGACAAAGCTGCTATGGATGCGCGAAGAAGCCATCGAAATGTTTCAGCAAGCCGCCCGGTTTATTTCTATTAAGGAATATATCTTCTATAAGCTGTTCGATCGCTTTATTGTAGACTACTCGATTGCTTCGGCTACAGGGTTATTTAACCTGAAACAGCAACAGTGGGATGCAGAAGCCCTAGACTATGTGGGAATTGCTCCCGATCGCTTAAGCGAACTGGTTCCTACGACCTATGTGCTGCGGGGCTTTAAGCGCGAATATGCCGAAACAATGGGTATCGATGCTGACACGCCGATGGTGGTTGGGGCCAGCGATGGAGTGTTAGCCAACTTGGGCGTAGGCGCGATCAATCCACGCCAAGTGGCCATCACCTTGGGAACTAGCGGAGCCGTGCGCACGGTTGTTCCTACTCCCTTGACCGATCCACAAGGACGAACCTTCTGCTATGCTCTCACCGAAAATCATTGGGTGATCGGTGGCCCGTCTAACAATGGCGGCATTGTGCTGCGCTGGTTGCGAGACGAGTTTTGCCAAACCGAAGTAACGTTGGCTAAACAAATGAACGCCGATCCTTACGAAATTATGATCAAGGCTGCTTCAGAAATTCCATTGGGGGCAGAGGGTTTGATTTGTCTGCCGTTTTTATCTGGAGAGCGGGCCCCTTACTGGAACGCAGAAGCGCGCGGAATTTTCTTTGGAGTTGGGCTGCATCATCATCGCGCCCACTTCATTCGTGCCGTTTTAGAGGGAATTTTGTTCAGTGTGTATAGTATCAATTTGGCGTTGCAAGACTTAGTAAATCCGGCTGAGGAAATTCGCGCGTCGGGTGGATTTGCACGATCGGGCATTTGGCTACAAATGGCAGCCGATGTGTTTGGTTATGATGTGGTTGTCCCACAAGTTTATGAAGGCAGCAGTTTTGGGGCGGCTGTCTTGGCAATGGTCGCAGTGGGACAGCTTTCCCAACTAGAAAATGTAGAATCCCTGATTCAAGCAGGCGATCGATATCATCCTCATCTAGATTACACGCACCGCTATCATCAATTGTTCGATATTTACGATCGACTTTATCGCACCAATGTCAACGACTTTTCGCTACTCAATCAACTGCGATAAGTTCCTACCTATTCCGCTAGAAGGTACGCTGAATGGTATCACGACATTTTTTTAGGCGTGATACCATAGAATTCCTTGAATTGTTTGATCAAATGACTTTGATTGCCAAAGCCACATTCTAGGGCAGTATCAGCAATGGTTTGATCGCGACGTTCTAACAATAGCCGTGCCCGTTCTGCTATGACGAGCAATAATAAAACCTGCTCTTCGAATCAGTGATTCCTGGAAGACCACTGCGTCGAAAATGAGCAGGTATGAACTTATTGATACGGTTTAATTACCCAATAAAGGAGACGCTCGAAAAGGCTAGCTATTGCCTTTTCACGTTAATGGTTAAGTTCTAGTTGCTAAAAGTGTCCCTAATATTGTCAACGGCACGTTCAACAACATTCTTCGTGTCGTCGATCGCCTTTTGAGTGCGGGCTGCATCTTCTTCGGCTCGCTTCTCAATGCGGGCAGCGTCACGCTGAGCTTTACGTCCAATAGCACTGCCATTGTCCGTTGCATCATCCACACGGTCAGCATTCTTATAGGCTGTTTCTTCTAGCTTATCGGCTGTTTCACGCACAAAGCTTTTGGTGCGACCCGCATCTTCGCGAGCTTTGTCTTGGACATCATTCGCTGATGCAATCAGAGTGCTAGTCGGCTCAGCCATAGCCGTCATTGAGAATCCACTTTGCCAAACAAGCGTCATCGCCGATACACAAAGCAGGGCAACAGCCATGCAGCGTCCAATGATCGAGAGGGGTTTTACAAATCTATTTAGTCTCATAGGATACAGTCTTAGTAAGATTGGCATTCTAGTTCTACTGCATTTGATTACACGACTAAATCGTTCCTGGGGCAGAGGTTTGAGGAGTGGATTCTCAGGCGCGGGAGAGAAGCTCGATCGGTTTCTGGATAGGGAATAGGGAATCGGCTATTGGGAATACATAAAGATGACGTTTTATTCCAACCCTTAACCCTCAACACCCTTCAAATCTCTCTTTGGGGGGACGCTAAGCTTGCCTACGATCGCTAGCGTAGAGGGCGGTATGCTGCGGTTTAACCCTGTTGCGAGCAAGAGTGAGGATTAAATATGCAACTGGCGGGAAAGGTAGCGCTAATTACAGGTACAGGATCAGGAATCGGAAAGGCAGCGGCGTTGCTAATGGCGAAAGAAGGAGCGAGAGTTGCGGCGATTGACCGGAATTCAGCCGAAAGCCAACAAACAGTGGAACAGATCCAGCAACAGGGGGGCGAAGCGATGACGGCTGTTGCCGATATTTCTCAGCCAGACCAGATGCAACAGGCGATCGAGCAGGTAGTAGCTACGTTTGGACGTCTTGATATTGTGTTTGCGAATGCAGGTATCAATGGCGTTTGGGCACCTATTGAGGAGTTACAACCGGATGAATGGGACAAGACGATCGACACCAATTTGCGTGGCACATTTTTGACGGTGAAATATGCAATTCCTTATTTGAAGCAACAGGGCGGCGCGGTGGTGATCAATTCTTCGGTGAATGGAACTCGAATTTTTAGCAACACTGGTGCAACGGCCTATGCCTGTTCTAAGGCAGCACAGGTGGCGTTTGCCAAGATGGTAGCCCTAGAGCTTGCCAAGTACCGCATTCGTGTGAATGTCATTTGTCCTGGGGCGATCGAAACGGATATTGACGAAAGTACCCAACAACGCAATGTAGAGCAGGAAAAAGAACCGGTAGAGTTTCCGTCTGGGCGCATTCCTTTGACCGATGGCAAGCCTGGTTCTGCTCATCAAGTGGCCCAATTAGTGCTGTTTCTCGTCTCTGACGCCGCTAGCCACATCACGGGCACAGAACTATGGATCGACGGCGGTGAATCGTTGCTGCAAGGATAACTTTGCCCGTAAATGCTTTTTGTAATTCTCAACTCGTATGCCACAGTATTTTGGACAATTGCCCACAACCGCCCAAGCTTGGACAACGCCCGATCCAATCGCGTCTGTGCAAACGCATTCGCAAGGAGTGGATTGCCGCAGCGGCCCAACCTGTTTAACCGTAACAATCTTAGCAGCCAACTTAATTCGAGTCCGCTTTACCCCAACGGGTGAGTTTCTGCCGCGTCGATCGTGGAATGTGACCAGGAATGATGCCGAGTGGCCTGCTGTTTCGGTTGAGGTTACAGAGGATGCAGATTCGATCGAACTGAAGACAGAACAACTAACAGTACAAATTCAGCGAGCGACTTGTCAAATTACCTGCCTTGACCCAACGGGAATGCCCTTTGCTCAAGATGCTGATCCGGCGATCGGTTGGTCGGACAGCGGGATAGCGGCTTGGAAGCACATTGCGGCAGATGAGCATTTTTATGGGTTTGGCGAACGAACTGGCTTGTTGGATAAATTGGCAGAACGCAAAACCAACTGGACCGTAGATGCGCTGGATTACAACTCGCAAACTGACGAGATGTACCAGGCGATTCCATTTTTTATGGCGCTGCGTCCAGGCTTGGGGTATGGGATGTTTCTCAACTCCACCCACTGGAGTCAGTTCGACATGGGGGCTAGCGAGCCAGGTGTTTGGCAAATGCACACTCATGCCCACGAACTGGACTACTACATTATTTATGGGCCAAACCCTGCGCAAATTTTAGCCACTTATGCCCACTTAACCGGACATATGCCTTTACCACCTAAGTGGGCCCTAGGCTATCATCAGTGCCGTTGGAGCTATGAATCATCAGCGATCGTTCGAGAATTAGCGAACGAGTTTCGTCAACGCCGCATTCCCTGTGATGTGATTCATCTCGATATTGATTACATGCAGGGATACCGAGTATTTACCTGGCATCGACAGCGATTTGCCGATCCCAAAGCATTAATTGGTGATCTAAAAGTAAATGGATTTAAGGTTGTTACGATTGTTGATCCGGGTGTGAAGTATGAACAAGAAGCGGATTATGCAATCTTTGACGAAGGATTAGAACAGGATTGTTTTGTGCGGCGGGCCACAGGCGAACTGTTTCATGGTTATGTCTGGCCCGACAAAGCAGTGTTTCCCGATTTTATGCGTGCTGATGTGCGGCAATGGTGGGCTAATCAGCACCACGTCCTTACCGATGTGGGGGTAGCAGGCATTTGGAATGACATGAATGAACCTGCGCTTGACGATCGACCATTTGGCGATGGTGGCAACAAAATCCCCTTTCCAATGGACGCCCCCCAAGGAGCAGCCGACGAACGCACAACGCACACAGAAGTGCACAATCTCTATGGCTTGATGATGGCCCGATCGTCTCACGAAGCCTTAGAGCAGCTACGTCCAAAGCAGCGATCGTTTGTGTTGACGCGATCGGGCTTCGCAGGCGTACAGCGTTGGTCATCAGTGTGGATGGGTGACAATCACTCCCTATGGGATCATCTGGAAACGTCACTGCCGATGCTCTGTAATATGGGGCTATCCGGTGTCCCTTTCGTCGGATGTGATATTGGCGGGTTTGCAGGCAATGCCACAGCAGAACTGTTTGCCCGTTGGATGCAAGTAGGAATGCTGTATCCCTTGATGCGCGGTCATTCAGCCATGACCACAGCCCGCCATGAACCGTGGGTGTTTGGCGATCGAACCGAGCGCATTTGTCGCGAATACATTGAGTTGCGCTATCGATTGTTACCCTACCTCTATTCGCTGTTTTGGGAAGCGGCAACCACAGGTGCGCCCATTCTGAGACCGTTGTTGTACCATTATCCCAACGATCGCCACACCTATGCCCTGCATGATCAGGTGATGTTGGGTCCCTTTCTGATGGCGGCTCCTATTTACCGCCCAGGTCAGGAATGTCGAGCCGTATATTTACCAGAAGGAACCTGGTATGACTGGTGGACGAACGATCGTTATGATGGCCCAACGCACATTCTGGCCCATGCCCCCCTGGAACGAATGCCACTCTATGCCAAGGCGGGAGCCATCATTCCTATGCAGCCTGTGATGCAGCATGTAAATGAGCTTCCACTGACAGAGTTAACCTTAAAGATCTATCCTGGCAACGAGCAATGGACACTTTATGAAGATGATGGCGAAACGTTTGATTACAAAAATGGAGTTTGGCAAACGACGACGTATCGTACCATTCAAGAGACCGATCGGGTGATTTTGGAAGTACTCGATCGTCAAGGGAATTGGCACAGCGAGCAAACTATTCAGGCAGCATTAGCGGGTAACACGAATCTAGTGTTGGAGGTGCGTTCTATCTAAGTAGAAACCTCGGTAAGCAGCGCCCACCAAGCAAAACCGGAGACTGGATTAGAAACCTCCAGAATCTCTAGAAAGTAGAGGGTGGCGAAAGCTAACCCCTGTTCTCTTAGCTAAGTAGTCAATTTTCTCGGTTAAGCAGGTGGCACGAAAGGAATTTATCTGCTAAGAGTAGACATTGGTTATCACCACTAAGGGAAATGTCGCCAATGTCGCACACACCTACACCTCGTTTAATTCTGGAAACGTTGCTTCCTCACCTAAAAGTTGCAGCGGCATATGCCCATCAGATTCAAACTCAAATTGCCACTCGTCCCGAAAAGGAGGGATATGATAACTTCTTTGCTACGGCTCTAAGCGATGCAGATTTGTCAATTCAAACGTTTGTTGAAGTGTTGTTATTAGGGTATTTCCCTAATATTCGGTTCTATGGCGAAGAACATGAACAAACCTACAACACCAAGTATTTTCGATCGATCGAGCTTGGTCCACCGGATGATTACTTAGTGACCCTTGATCCGATCGATGGTACCCGCTTTTACCTAGATGGACATACTAACTATCAAATTATTCTGAGTGTATTAAATCGAGATGAGTTTGAAGCTGTATTAGCGATTTCGCCGGGTCAGAACATTTACTATTACGGTTTGCGAGGGCAAGGAACATTTCAAGGCACGTTGGCAGATACGTTGGAGGCGTGTCATCCGCTCAAGCTGGCGCCGAGCGGGGAAACGATCGTCTTGGGGTGGGGAATGGAAACCTTGGCCGAACCGTTGCGCCCTAAATATCGGGTGATTGATGTAGCCAATTCCTATTCCAGAGAGCAGGAAATTCCCGGTTTCAGCAGTATTTTGCAAGGGGAAGTGGTTGGCTCTGTCAATCGGGCTGGTCAGTTTATTGACAGTGCCGCCTTAGCCTTTTTGGCCCAGGAAGCTGGTTGTATCGTTACAACCTTAGACGGCAATCCGCCGCCGCCGCTATACACCTGCCACCACTATCGTCGGGGGGGGTTAGTAACGGCCGTGTCCGAGTCGGTGCATCAGGACATTTTACGAGCGATTCAAATGACTCAGCTAACTTCCCAAAAGTAACCCCCATCTCCGGGCAGGGAAATAGGGGCGATCCAATATGGAGTATTTCTTATCCTCCCATCAAATGAGTTGAGCGGGACAGTTTGTAACAGAATGTTGTAACGTCGCTATAGCTATTATGGCAATGCCGCTTGAATGATCGATCGCACGTCTTGGGCTTGACGATAGGTACTTGCGCGAGTTGATTGGTTGCCTGTGGCTCGATCGATGGTTTTCCAGGGTTTATAGAGCGGTAGGACATAGTACCGTAGACGGGTGCGATTCGCCCAAAGTCCCATCGATGGAAACAGCAAAAACAACCCTAGGAATCCAGAGAGCGGAAACATGGGTAAGCCCACCCACCGCGCTAACCGTTTGACATTCATCGTCCACGGATGTAACCCTTCATTGCCAACGCAAGCAATTGGCAGAATTGGCACGTGATGACGATTGCTCAACTGAATGAAACTGGGGTCAAACCGCTGCAATTGGTAGCGCTGTTGCCAGCCTTTGGCCAACCCGCGCCAACCTTCTGGGGCCACCAAGATAACCGATTGATTAGAGGGCGATTGAAAAGCCGCATCAAACTCGTTTTTGGTCGCTCGGATACCGCCCAATACCTGTGACCAGCCACTTGGCAACCACCAACGTAGCCAGGGATGATCGAAAAAAATGTCGTGAGCTAGGGGTTGCACAAACCAGCCTTGGGACTGGCTCAACAGCACGCCTAAGCTAATCATGTCCCATGGGAAACACATGCCAGCGTGGTTCATGACCACAATCAATGGCCCGGTGTCGGGTAGGGGGGCACTCAAATGCAATTCTGCTCGAAAATAGCGCTGGACGATCGGTGTCAGAATTTCCTGACGAAAGGATTGCTGATAAGCGGGATTGATAGTCGGAGGCTGGGAACGCGGCGCCCGGCAACCCAATCGCAACCAGCGAATCAATAACGCTAGATAGAATCCGCCCGGAATTAGAAATAATAAGTATTCAAACCCCCTCCAGCCATCGGGATCAGCATGATAGTGCTGCCAGTGGCGATTGAATAAAATCAGCCACCCAGGAGGATACCAAAGACAAAACCAGTCAAACCAGCTAAAGCGGTAGCCCGTTTGCGCGAATGTTTTCCCTATTTGATTCGGGGGTGGTTCGGGTAAGGGCGATAGTGGCTGCGAAGTGTCTGAAGAAATCATGGCAGTCCCTCGATCGTCACGTCGCATGCAATCATTCCAGTTCCTATTTTGTCCAGTTAAGGCGATCGGATGAATGCACGACATCCCTATCTAGAAGGATAAAAGATGAAAAGATAGAGGAGTTCAAAGGTGAAGGAGTTCAAGAGCCGGTCTCATCTTAGGTAGAAAGCCGATCGCGCCAAGCTTGTACCCGTGCGCGGAGATGCGGAGATAGCCATGCATCATAGGCTGGATAAACCGGCAAGCGAGGAATCAGTCGCCATCCTACCGCTTGTAACCAATCTGCCAGCGCTGCATCGTGCGGATGCGGATAATCCGGATTGACTTCATCTTTAGGGCCAATGCCGCCCAAATCGCGAGCACCTGCTTGCAAGCAGCGCCATAGTTGCTGGCGATCGGCAATCAGATTCGGGGGAATTTGTAGCGTGATTTCGGCTGGAAGAATTTGACGCGCTAGTTTGACCACGGTAGCAAGATTTTCGTTCGGAAAGGCATCGCCCTGCCAAGCTTGGGTAGAACCGGGGCAATGGGGCTGCAAAATGACTTCCTGAATGTGTCCCCATTGTCGATGCACCTGCGCAATCGTTTCTAGGGTTTCAATACGATCGGATTCCGTTTCGCCGATGCCCAACAGTAGCCCCGTGGTGAAGGGAATCCGGAGTTCTCCGGCCCACTGGAGTTGCTGCAAGCGCAAGGCCGGCACTTTACTGGGGGCATGACGATGTACCGTGCTCAGTAGGGCTGGAGTCATTTGCTCTAGCATCAACCCCATCGACACGTTAACGGCTTTTAGCTGGGCCATTTCTTCGTAGCTCAGCGGGCCAACATTGGTATGGGGCAAAAAGCCCAGCGATAATGCTAGGTCTGCCAACTTGTAAATCCGCTGAAACCAATCTGATCGCCGCCAACTGTGGGGATGCACTTCGCCACTCAGAATCAGAACTTCAATCACACCGCGATCGTGCAACTCTCGGAGTTGACGGTCGGCTTGCTCTAACGTCAGCCAAGCACTTTGACCCGGCTCAGCACGAAAATTGCAGTAGCTACAGCGGTTAAAACACTCGTAGGTGGGAACAATCGTATAGGCAGGGCTATAGGTGACATAAACGGGGGGCGGTGGCTCCCCCGGTTGTCTTAGCTCCTGTGTTTGCCCATCAACTAAAGGCTGCACGGTTACAGGCGGGTGTAAGCACGGCTGACGCTGGACAACGCCTCGACCAAGCTTTGCACCGCTGCGATCATGGCTACTTCGCTATTGAGTTTGTTGATCGCCGAGCCGACACCAATACCCGACGCTCCCGCCGCGATCGCCATCGGAGCCGTAACGTTTGACAGCCCAGAAGCACACAGCACCGGCACATCGACAGCCCGAGAAATTTCGTAAGTGGCTGCCAGTGTTGGAGATGCCTTTTCAATTAGGCCCAGCGTACCAGCATGAACAGGTTGGCTGCTGGTTCCTCCTTCAGTTTGAAGGATATCTGCCCCTGCCTTTACCAGTGCTTCTGCTAATTGCACTTGTTGATCCAGTCGCAGCGTATGGGGAACCGTTACCGATAGCGTAATCGTTGGCAGCAGCAACCGAGTTTGCCGCGTCAATTCCAAGACTTCTACTGCATCAAATTGGCGTCCCTGGCTGTAGAAGGCATCGTAGTTGCCAATTTCAATTAGATCTGCTCCGGCATCCACTGCTCGCACAAATGCTTCAGGGTCGATCGCCGATACGCAAACTGGCAAATGAGTGAATTGCTTTGCCATCCGCACTAGAGCCGGATCAGCGGCAATGTCTACAAACGTGGCGCCGCCGCGATCGGCTGCTTTTACCGTTGCTGCAACCCGATCGGCATTAAAGTTCGTCAAACCACTAATAATTTTGAGCGCGTTTCCCTGCTTAAACGCTGTTTGAAGTTTGGGATGAATCATCATGGGTCTTTCCAAGGGTCAACAAATGAAGTCACTTCATTGTGCCACTGTTGGGAACCGGAGACTAGGGGAAGAGGAAAGAAGACAGGCTTTGAAAGCCGCGTCATTGTCTATGACAACGTACAGCGATTTACTTCTTGAAACCCACCTACTTCTGCTAGGGTATATAACGGTCTACCTTTGATTTCTTCGTATATGCGCCCGATATACTCCCCCAAAATACCAATGCTGATTAGCTGAACGGCTCCTAAAAAGAACACAACAATCACGATCGTGGCATAGCCAGTCAATGGAGAGTTAGGCGAAAACAGCCGCCAATATACTACTAAAATCGCCATTAGTAGGGCTATGGCGGCTGCTACCAGTCCCAAATAGGTAGAAAGCCGCAGTGGTACTCTGGAAAAAGACACCAGACCGTTGATTGCCAACCCCAGAGATTTGCGAAAGGTGTATTTCACAGGCCCGGCAAAGCGCGGATCACGATCGAAAAGAATCGCAGTTTGACGAAACCCTACCCAAGCCCGTAGACCCCGAATATATCGGTTGCGTTCGGGCATTGCATTAAGTAAATCTACTACGCGCCGATCCATGAGGCAGAAGTCGCCCGTGTCCGTAGGAATTTCTACATCTGCTAAATGCCGCAGCACGCGATAAAAGCCGTAGGCCATCAGTCGTTTGAACCAGCTTTCGCGATGGCGTTGGTTTCGTTGGGCATAGACGACATGAAACCCGCACTGCCACCGTTCCGCCATCTTTGGAATCAGTTCAGGAGGATCTTGTAAATCGGAATCCATGACAACAATGGCGTCGCCACGGGCAAAATTAAGACCGGCTGTCACAGCAATTTGATGACCAAAATTACGTGCAAAACTGAGATAACAAATGCGCGGATCACGATGATGTAAATCGCGAATCAACGACAGCGATCGATCGCGGCTACCGTCGTCTACAAATAGAATTTCAGCATCTCCATCGAGGTAATTTATAACTTGACTTAAGCGGCGATAAAGCTCTGGGAGATTGGCTTCCTCGTTATAAATTGGTAGAACAATAGAGTAGCGAGGACTCATGAATGGCTCCAAGTGAAGTTGAGAGTGAGGAGGGGTCGGGAGTCGGGAATAGGGCTTCTGGCGTTGGGTTTATCGAGTTATTTTTTAGCGACTACCGCTAGATTCCAAGCAAACCGTTTCATGAAGGGCAGTTTCTTCAAGACCTTATCTAGTGTTTCTAAACGCAAATATTCTTTTTCTAACCTTTGTTGTTCAACGATAATTTTTTTCCAATAACGCTCTTCATTCGGATTGACTCGCTCAATTAGATAAAACTGAAGAAAAATCCATAAAGAAGCGAGCCAAAATGTATCATATAGAGTTTGTGAAAACAGCGATCGAATGAAATCAACGATTTGAATATCGAGGGGCATTTCATCGGCGGTACGAACGTCTGTAGCCATGCGGCGATAGACGTTAATGATAGGATTATGCTTCAGTGGGTCCCAAAAGCAAGCGATTCCTCCTGGTTTCAGGACTCGGTGCATTTCCTGTAGTGTCAGTTTGGGGTCGGGGATATGGTGCAATAGATTAGAAGCATAGACGATATCAAAGGTATTATCGGGAAAGTCAATGGCCATTGCATTGATGACTCGTCCCTGGATGGTCACTTGGTTTGTTGCTGCCAGTTTCAGCGCCACTTCCACCATGCCTGGCGAATAGTCGCTCGCGACACAATTGGCTCCACGACTGGCAAAATAAACGCTATTTTCTCCGGCTCCACACCCCAAATCTAATAAGTATTTGCCGCGCACATCACCTAGATGCTGAAGAATGAAGCGATTTTCTGGGGCCGTGCAAGCTTCAAAATAGTCGCTGACCCGAATCCCTTCTACATCGATCGCGGCAGCCCAGCGATCGTGAAATACTTGTTCTTTTTTGAGGATTTCGTCTTGCATAGGAGTTTGGGCATCAACGATGGTTACTGAGGTTCAATGGCCTAATTAGGAGCATAGATTGTTTCACATTGCTATTTATCTCCCGTCCATGAGTTGGGCATGATGGGATGATCAACCGACAATGTAGGGGATTGTTGATTTAGAGTCAAGCGACTGAAGCTTTTAGAGCAAATCGCAATGGTAACTAAAGCTTTGGAAAAACAAATTCTAAAAATCGTGAAAGGTTTATAGCGTCAATTAACAACGTTTTTATGAATTTGTTAATTATTCTAAGATGATATTTAATTGAGAAAAAAATTACTTTCAAAATCCTTTTTAGGACTCTGGAAGCGACATCACCCAAACTCCTAAGGTAAGCCATGCGCCCAAGGTAATTAAGGTGATTGCCCAACCAATCGGATTTGTGTGCAACAAAGGATAGGTGACAACAACAAAGAAAGTGAAGAGACTAGATGCCACAACCTTAAGCATAGATTTCTAAGGACATCACACGAACAGGACAGCGTAGAGATCGTCCTAAATTCACTATTCCATAAGGAGGTGGCTGTATCCGGAAACCTAATCAACAGCATGGCGATTGTTAAAACAGGTTGTAGAAACAGGGGCGCAGCCATTCAGAGAATGCAATCGGTAAACTAAAGAAAGTTGGTGTAGTTGGTGTTGCTAATGGGATGGATGGATCTCATCAGAGTGTTTCGTAAATTGTAACTATCATTCGATAGCCGAGGTGGATACGCTTGCCGATCGAAGTATCGAAGCCTTATCTTTCGAGATTAAGAGAGAATAATTGCAGGGAATGCAGTTTAAATCATTTTTAGCAGCACATGACTCAATTTGATCACGCTCAGCCTATTACGGGACAATCTATCCATACAGCTTCTATAGCCTTCATATTTGATATGGATGGCACAATGATCGACAACATGGCGTTTCATCAGCAAGCCTGGCAGCAGTTTTTAACCAGCTTGGGAATTGAAATGACCAACGAAGAACTCGATCGCCACAACCACGGTACGATCACAGAGGTGTTGCGTCGCATCTGTGGAAATCATTTGACTGATGCAGAGGTAGTGGAATTAGGCAATCACAAAGAGCGGATCTATCGTGAGCTTTATCGCCCTCATCTCAAATTAATTGCCGGGCTACCAGCGTTTCTTGAACAGGCAAAGCAGCTTGGTATTCCGATGGCCCTTGCTACGTCTGCTGGTAAAGCCAATATTGATCTGCTGCTCGATGGATTAAAGCTGCGCTCCTACTTTGACACGGCTGTTGGCGGAGATGATGTAACGTTTGGCAAGCCGCATCCTGAGACGTTTTTAAAGGCGGCTCAACAGTTACAGCGTGCTCCTACACAGTGTCTTGTATTTGAAGATACGCTCAGTGGTGTTGAAGCAGCCCAAAATGCCGGTATGAAGGCAATTGCAGTCACAACGACCCTTCCGCCTGGAGCCTTTCAAGCGTACTCGAGTGTGCAACAAACGATCGAGGATTTCACCACGTTGCAGCCTAGTTCCTTACTGAAGCAATTTACTATGAACTGAACAAATAATTAGTTTTGGAGTCAATCTTCAAATTCTAAAACAATAGGTTAGCCACGTTTCAAATTCCTCTGCCGAGAGTAGAAGCGTTGTTCGACCTGTTTTGGCATCAAAAATATTCCAGTACACATGCCCCGATTCACTGATTGTTTTCCAAACAAAAGGAATGGTGGGTTTTGTTAGCGCAGTTTTTAATCGTGCCCAGCTTCGGCAAATCCAGGAAGTATTTTCAGACGACTGAATGTGCTTTAATGCTTCATCAGGAATTAGTTCAAGGGCTTGGTATACTGTCCAATTGGTCATTGATGCTACTCCATGTCCTGCTTTAAAATTCTCGATCGGACGATACCTCCTGTTAATCGCTCGATCGGCAGAAGTCTGGTTTACTGAAACACATCAATAAAAGTTGAGCGCTGGTTCATTAGCAAGCTCATCGGCAACAAAAAGCTCCACCTTGTCAACGCAGATAGAGCTTTAGAGGATAATTGCTTTTAGAGTCGCTTATCGATCGCGAGATTAATGGTGTCTATTGAGCCATGGCTAAAATTTGGGCTTATCGGTACTTCTTAAAAGCCAAAGTGACGTTGTGTCCACCAAAGCCAAACGAATTGGACAGTGCCACCTCTACAGGCAGGGATCGGCTTTGATTGGGAACATAGTCGAGATCGCAAGCTGGGTCAGGGTTGATGATATTAATAGTGGGCGGAACGCTGTCGTTTGCTACTGCCATTACTGTGGCCACAGCTTCAATGCCGCCTGATCCTCCCAGCAGATGTCCAGTCATTGATTTGGTCGAGCTAATGGCTGTTTGGTAGGCTCGATCGCCCAGCGCTGTTTTAATCGCGGTGGTCTCTGTTGAATCGTTTGTTGGTGTACTGGTTCCATGCGCGTTGATATAGCTGATCTGATCGGGCGTCACGCCAGCATCTTTCATGGCCAACTGCATAGCTCGGGCGGCTCCTTCACCACCGGGAACCGGAGAGGTGATGTGATAGGCATCGCAGGTCATGCCATAGCCAATAATCTCTGCATAGATCTTCGCTCCTCGGCTGAGGGCATGTTCCAATTCTTCCAAAATCAGGATGCCAGCCCCCTCCCCTAAGACAAAACCATCCCGATCGCGATCGAACGGACGACTGGCATGAGCCGGATCATCATTACGGGTAGACATGGCTTTGCAAGCACAAAATCCTGCCACCGATAGGGGGGTAACGGCCGCTTCTGTCCCACCACAGATCATGGCTTGGGCATAGCCCCGCTGTACCAACCGAAAAGCATCACCGATGGCGTTTGAGCCAGCCGCACAGGCTGTAACGGTGCAATTATTGGGGCCTTTGGCTCCAGTATGAATGGCTGTTAGACCAGCCGCCATATTGGCAATCATCATCGGCACCATAAAGGGACTACAGCGATCGGGGCCTCGGCTCAGATAGATTTCTTGCTGGTCTTCCATTACCTTCAACCCACCGATGCCCGTACCAATAATTACCCCAACCTGTTCTGCGTTGAGATCGGTGATGACCAATTTAGCATCCATCAAAGCCTGCTTACTGGCCGATACCGCAAACTGGGCAAATCGATCCATGCGTTTTGCTTCCTTGCGATCCATGTAGGCTTGCGGATCAAAGCCCTTCACTTCTCCCGCAATTTGGCAATCGTGCCGAGAGGCATCAAATAGGGTAATGGGGCCGATGCCATTACGACCTTCCAATAGCCCTTCCCAATAATCGGAGAGCGTGTTGCCGATAGGCGTGATTGCACCTAACCCGGTGACTACAACTCGCTTCAATCCAGAATCAGAACTTGTCATGACAGCAGTTTTAAGAGGGCTTTCACCCGAAACGCACAACAGAGGTGAGGTAAACAGAGAAAGTTGGGGGTTGGGAACCATCCGCACACAGGATCAAACCACCTTAAACAACGGTCTGTTTCTTAGCGAATCCCTAACCCCTAACCTCCATGATTAAGCGGCAACCTTATCTTGAATGTAATCGACAGCAGCCTGAACGGTGGCAATGCCCTCGGCAGCTTCATCGGGGATTTCAATATCGAATTCTTCTTCTAGCGCCATCACCAGTTCAACGGTATCGAGGGAGTCAGCCCCTAAATCGTTGGCAAAACTTGCTTCTGGAGTCACTTCACCTGGATCGACACTGAGCTGTTCCGCCACAATTTTTTTGACCTTCTCAAAAATCTCTTCCTTACTCATATGACTCTTCTTGTTTGGATGCAAATGCTGTGTAGGTCAGCCCAAGTGCCTCAGACCCTGTGTGGATGAGAGAAACCGCAAAGCTCCCGTCCAGATACCGAGCGATCGCAAGCGGGCATCTCTTCATCTTACGCTAAACCGTGACGGGATTAGCAAAAGGCGCTAGGGATTAGCACCAGACAGCGGTTTATCGGCGCAGAAGCCGCTAGTCCATTTCTGAGAGCTTAATGCGGGGATCAACTGCCTTAAGGGCGAGATCAGCCAACAAATTTCCCACAATCAGCATTACGGCTCCAATCATCAAACTTGCCATAACAACATATAAATCTTGCGCCTGAAACGCCTGCAAAATTAGTCTGCCCAGTCCTGGCCAGTTGAAATAGGTTTCGGTAATAAACGCACCGCCCAACAAGCTCGCAAACTCAAACCCGAGTAAGGTAATCAACGGGTTGACGGCATTGCGAAGGGCATGGACATAAATCACGCGGTTTTCCGATAAGCCCTTGGCTCGAGCCGTTTGAATATAGTCTTGACGCAACACATCTAGCAATTCGCCGCGCATCAACCGTTGTAACCCAGCAAAGCTAGTGATGCTGAGGGCCAAGGTTGGCAAGATCATGTGCCAACCGATATCTAAGATCTTGCCCAGTGGCGTTAAATCGGCATGGTTAATACTAGTCATGCCGCCGATTGGAAACAGCGGTGAAGTCAGTTGGGCAAAAAACAGCAGCAGCAAACCAGTAATGAGCGTGGGAAACCCTTGTCCTAAGTAGCTAATGAAGCGCAGCACGCGATCGGCCTGCTTATTTTGATGCACGGCTCCCACAATCCCCAATGGAATGGCAATAGCCCACGTCACAATCAACGACGAGATGGATAGCAGCAAGGTTGCGCCTACCCGCTCCCATAGCAGCGACGAGACTGGACGTTGATAAGCAAAACTAATACCAAAATCGCCCTGCGTCACCACTCTTGTTAGCCAGAGCCAGTATTGTTCAATGAGTGATTTATCCAACCCAAATTGCTGCCGAAACTGTTCGATCGTCTCCTGCGAAATTTGCGGATTTTCTAGATAGGTATCCAGATAATCCCCCGGAGCCAATTGAATGATTGAAAAACACAAAATTGAAGCCAATAACAGTGTCGGAATCGCTTGCAGCAATCGCTTCAGGGTGTAGCTGAACATGTCGCCAGTGATAACACGAGCGATCGAGTCCCTCAAAGATTGAAACCGTTGCTGAGTAGAAGAAGCGCGGGTAGAAGTCATTGACGGTTGGCAAGTGGAGGAAGTGCAAGGTTGGGAAAAGAGAGGCTAGAGAATAGGAGAGCGGGAAAAAGAGAATTTTTGATCTTGAATCTGAATCCTAATTGATTTTTCTTTTTTGCCTAAATCTCTACGCCTAACGCCTAGCCCCCGATTCCTAATATTGAACTAGCGTAACAATTGGAACGTCAGACGGCAGGCTTTTTCGTCCCTCTAAAAACGTTAGCTCGATGATAAACCCAAATCCAGCGATCTCGCAGCCAACCTGCTGCACAAGTTGGGCAGTTGCTCCGGCGGTTCCGCCTGTGGCAATTAGATCGTCTACAATCAGTACTCGGCTGGCAGGATGAAGCGCATCTTGATGAATTTCTAGGCGATCGGTGCCATATTCCAACGCGTATTCAACCGAGTAGACATCAGACGGCAGTTTACCGGCTTTTCGCACCGGAATGAAACCTGCGCCTAACTTGTAAGCCAGCGGAGTTCCGATGATAAAGCCTCTGGATTCCATTCCCAGCACGTAATCAATAGATGCATCAGCAAAATGGTCTGCCATTACATCTACTGTGTAGCGCAGTCCGTCTGGGTCTCGTAGCAAGGTAGTAATGTCCCGAAACAAAATACCAGGTTTGGGAAAATCGGGAATATCGCGGATCAGAGACTTCAAATCCATACAACTAGCGTGTGATTGCAGTAGAGGGTCGTAGCAATCCTACCAAAGCCAGGGGAGGTGGAGATTGGGGATAAGAAATTAGGGTTGAGAATTGAAGATTAATGTTTAATGCCGGAAAAATTATCGAACCAGCCTCGTCGTTTGAAGTAAAGAATCAATGCGCCTGCAATCGCTAGCATGACAATCCAACAAATTACGTAGGCGTAGGGTATTTCGAGTTCTGGCATGTTGCCTGGTAACTCCGGGTTGAAGTTCATGCCGTAGACCCCTGCAATAAACGTGAGGGGAATAAAGATGGTTGAAATAATAGTCAGAACTTTCATCACCTCGTTCATTTTATTGCTGATGGAAGATAAGTACACATCCATTAAGCTAGAGGCTAGTTCTCGATAGTTTTCAATAATTTCTAAGACTTGAACAACATGGTCATAGCAATCGCGCAAGTAAATTCGCACAGTATCACCCATCAGCGCAGTCGTATCTCGCAGTAGCGAATTGATCACTTCTCGCTGGGGCCAGATAGCACGGCGCAGACCTAATAAGTCTCGTTTCACTTGGTGAATTCGCTCTAGTGTGGCGCGAGAAGGATTATCAACCACGTCATCTTCTAGGGTTTCCAACTCCTCGCCGTAGGCTTCTAGAACCGGAAAGAACCCATCGACGATCGCATCAATCAAAGCATAGGTCAGGTAATCAGCCCCGTGCCGACAGATCATGCCTTTGTTAGACCGAATTCGCTCCCGAACTGGACCGAAGGGATCATAGTCCGGTTCTTCTTGGACGGTTAGCAAGTAGCGATCGCCCAAAATGAAGCTTACCTGTTCGCTAACGAAGCGCTTGCCATCTTCTTTGGGGGTCACCATACGCAGAACAATGAGCAATTGCTTGTCATATTCTTCCACCTTTGGGCGTTGAGGAACGTTGACAATATCCTCTAAGACTAGGGGGTGTAAGCCAAACACTTTGCCAAGTCGCCTCAGCACGTCTTCATTACCCAACCCTTGCACATCAATCCAAGAAACAGAGTCACTATCAAGGTAGGGACTGATTTCTTCAGGGGTATTCAGTTTAGAGCGGGTTGCACCTTCTTCGTTATAGTCAATCAGAAATAGAACAGGTGGAGCCGCATCGTCTTCAATTAGCAACGTACCGGGGATGCTTCCGGGTTCATTGTAAAAGTAATCAAAATAGTCTTCTTCCTCCACTTCGATCGGCAGGTTCATTGAAGCTTTAGAAGGCGGGTGGCTTGTTTCATTGGGCGATCGCAGCGGACGGTTCATCATAGATCTCGATTGAGTATCTCGGTTTAACCTGGTTTGACAAAAGAATCTAAACAGTTGTATGCAATTCTGACATCAATTCATGGAAGATGGTGTCGTGCCAATTCCGAAAATTAGAGAAATCAGGTGGCTGAGGAGATGTCCTAGTTGACCGACTTCACTCAGGCTCTTAAAGCCATCAACCTTCGCAGAGCGGCGATTAATCATAAGGGTAAGAAACACTCGTGATTCATTCTTACAGAAAATATTGACTCGCTCTTTTGGGGTCATGGCGTCTTATAGTGGAATTGCTGCTAATTCTTAATTGATTGTGAAAGCGATTACTCTGCTCGGCTCAACAGGATCGATCGGGACTCAAACCCTAGACATCGTGGCTCAGTATCCCGATCAGTTTCAAATTGTGGGACTGGCAGCCCGCAGCAATGTGGAATTGTTGACGCAGCAAATTCGGCAATTTCGACCTCAAATGGTGGCCATTTGTGACGAAACGCAGCTTCCTCGGTTGCAAGCCGCGATCGCCGATCTCACTCCTCAACCCCTGCTGTTGGCTGGAGAAGCCGGAGTCACAGAAGTTGCTCGCTATGGTCGCTCTGAGGTAGTAGTGACGGGGATTGTTGGCTGTGCCGGGTTATTGCCAACCATTGCGGCGATTGAAGCTGGAAAGGATATTGCCCTTGCCAATAAAGAAACGTTGATTGCGGGTGGCCCAGTGGTGCTGCCACTCGTGAAAAAGCACGGGGTCAAGCTATTGCCGGCCGATTCTGAACATTCTGCTATTTTTCAATGCCTGCAAGGTGTGCCTGATAAAGGGTTACGGCGGATCTTGCTAACAGCATCTGGGGGCGCGTTTCGAGATTTGCCTGTCGAGAAGCTATCTGGTGTCACCGTGGCAGATGCGCTCAAACATCCAAACTGGTCAATGGGGCGCAAAATTACGATCGATTCGGCCACACTGATGAATAAAGGGCTGGAGGTCATTGAAGCTCATTTCTTGTTTGGTATGGACTACGATCACATCGATATTGTGATCCATCCACAGAGCATTATTCATTCGCTGATTGAACTACAAGATACGTCGGTATTGGCGCAACTGGGCTGGGCTGATATGCGCTTACCGTTACTTTATGCTCTCTCCTATCCCGATCGCATTGCGACTAATTGGGAACCGCTGGATTTGGTCAAAGCGGGGACGCTGACATTCCGCGCTCCCGATCATCAGAAATATCCCTGTATGCAGCTTGCCTATGCAGCCGGGCGGGCGGGTGGAACAATGCCAGCTGTGCTAAATGCCGCCAATGAACAAGCAGTAGCGCTGTTTCTAGATGAGCGCATTGGGTTTTTGGATATTCCTCGATTAATTGAAACGGTTTGCGATCGCCATCACCCCCACAACCAATCGCAACCAACCTTAGACGACATTTTGGAAGCCGATCGATGGGCCAGGCAGGAAGTGCTGGTGTCCAGTCGTCAACTGGCAAATCAAGCTGTCTCTAGCCATCCAACCACGGTCGCCTCATGACACTTGCCTGATCCAGGTTCCAATCATAGGAATAGGGATTAGAAGGGAAACAGCATCTGGCATTGTCCCTTCTGTATTGGGATTAGTGCGTAGGATTAGGGTGGCAACTGAGAGGAGCTTCAACAAAATCTGAATAAAATAGGCTAGAGCGAAATAACTGTCTACTGTGACAGAGCAGATCACGTGTGAACGAGAATACAACGATAAGATTAGGATTGAGTTAAGTATAGAAGAGCGGATATTTGCCATACGCTTACGCAACCATCCGATTCCTCAACTTCAACCGCCAGGGTAATAGCAACGATCGGTTAACAGCGACCCATTCGCTGCGTTCGACAGTTCAAGGTTCGGCAACCGCATGTTCGGTGACTTTGGTTCAACGGCATTCGCCCCCGCTTTTTCTAAACTAGGTCTAAACTAGGGACGCATCTACTAGCCTTGCATCTACAACTAGGCTGTATGCATGACCCCGCATACTCTAAATGCCTAAGTGACTGCCTGAATCAAGCGCACGTGTCTCAGCGTCTGATTGTGACTGAATTTCGACGATACCAATGCAATCTATGAGTCGTTCAACTCCCCAGATCAACTCAAATCAACCTCTGGGCGGGCGCTATAAAGTGATCAACCAGTTAGGTGTAGGTGGGTTTGGTCGAACTTTCCTAGCTGAGGATCTGCATCTGCCAGGACATCCTCGTTGTGTAGTCAAACAATTAAAACCTCAGTTTCGCAGCGATGACACGTTGCAAATGGCGCGGCGCTGCTTTAATACCGAAGCAGAGGTGCTCTATCAGCTAGGTAATCATGAACAAATTCCGCGGCTGCTGGCTCACTTTGAGGATCAGCAGGATTTTTACTTAGCTCAAGAATTTATTGAGGGGGTTCCGCTCACTAAAGAATTAAAAGAAGGCCGACCTTGGTCAGAGGCGCGGGTCGTGGCACTATTGCAAGACATTTTGCAAGTATTGACCTTTGTTCATCAACAGAATGTGATTCATCGCGATCTAAAACCCTCAAATCTAATTCGACGCTCGACCGATGGCAAAATCGTTTTAATTGATTTTGGGGCTGTTAAGCAGGTTAGTACGGCAGTTTATGAACCGGACACCGGAGAAACAAACCTAACGATTTCGATCGGCACACAGGGCTACATGCCCAACGAACAACTGGCCGGAAAGCCACGGTTTAGCAGCGATATTTATGCGGTTGGAGTACTGGGCATTCAGGCACTAACGGGCATTCACCCAAAACACCTAATCGAAGACGAGAAGGGCGAATTGGCATGGCGGCATCGAGCTGGTCATGCGCATCCCGAATTAATGGACATCCTAGAACGGATGGTACGCTATGATTTCCGCGATCGATTTCCAACAGCCGTTGAAGCGCTGGTGGCAATGGAACAGCTACCTCCTGCTTTTAATACAGTTCCTCCCGCTTTCCATGCCCCACACTCAGAGGATTCCTTGGAAACAGATCTTACCTACCAATCACACCATCACTCACTGCCTCGGACAGAAGCCAGTTCGTCAGATTTGACAGTCACGGGTGAAGACGGCGCTTCGACCGCAATCTGGGTACAATCGTCATCTGAGCAAGCGGTCCCTTCAACGAACAGAACAGGCAACTTTGGTAGAACAGACGGCGCTGAACTGAATCTGGAATTCAGCGAAACTAGTTTAACGCAGGCGATCGATCGACCCCGTCGAGATCCCAACATTATGATCGAGGTTCCTACCAAGCTCCAAAAGCCAGCCCATTCGGTGCTGTGGATAGGGCTTGCCGCCGCCGTTGCGGCAATAACAACCTCGGTGTTGGTGATTGCCTTGCTGCCGCGCATGGGGCCTTGGATGCAAAATGCAGGTGGTCGCTCGCCCATTCCGTCGCCGTCAGAGTCTCCCGCTCCACCAGACTTATCCTCTACTAATGCCACCGAGGTGTATGACTATGCCAATCAGTTGATGGAACAGCAGCAGTACGAGACCGCCTTGTCGTTTTACGATCGCGCGATTGAACTGTCGCCAGATGACGCCGCTGCCTATGCCGGGCGATGCGAAGCGCTGAATCAACTCAATAGCCCAGAATCAGCCATTGTGGCTTGTAATGATGCGTTGGCCTATGAGCCTGACTCTGTTCAGGCGTTGTGGAGCAAAGGTAATGCCTTGCTGTTGCAAAATCGTACCTACGAGGCCCTGAGCTTATACGAAACCGTCACTGAAAAAGATGCCAAATTTGAGCCAGGTTGGGTGAAGCGGGGGGTGGCGCTGCAACGTTTGGGACGATCGTCCGAAGCCCTCGATGCCCTCGATCAGGCCATCGCCCTCGAACGAAATTCTGCCGAAGCTTGGAGCACAAAAGGGGAAGCCCTGGTAAATTTGCAGCGATATGATGAAGCGAGCATTGCCCTCGATAAAGCCTTGCAACTTCAAGATCCCAACGATCCAAAAACCATGGAACTGCGCCAGCAAGTCAGAGCTATTCTGAATCGATAACGATCGTTTCTGATTCAGGGTTTGCCTACTGTTTCCCTTTGCTTCTTAAGAGGGTTTTTAGCCAATTGCCAAAAACTTGCCGTTAAACTAGAGAGTGGCGTCTGGAAGAAAATGTAGATGGCAGACCAAATGGAAGCACGTGAATTAATGCGAGCCGCATACGAGAATCGGTATACCTGGGACAAAAACTTCCCTGGTTACACAGCTGATGTCACCTTCAAACGCGGTCAACAAACCAATACTGGCAAGGTGCGCGTCAATCCGAATCTCAGTGTTGAAGTATTAGACGTGGCGGATGAGCAAGTTAAGCAAGAGATTTTAGGTCAGTTGCAAGAAATTGCGATTCACCGAGTGCGTCGCTCGTTCGATGAGACTCATGGCAAAAATACCTTTTCCCTTGGCAAAACCGATGAGACGGGGGCTGTCGAAATCCTCGTAGGTGGTAAATCCGAAGGCGATCGCTACAAAGTGCGCAACAACGAAGTGTGTATGGTGCATCGTCACATTCATGGGGTTGTTGTCACCATCAACACCTTCAGTAGCCATGACACTGGCGAAGGCTATTTGTCCCATCGGTATGATTCGATCTATCACGATCCTAAAACGGGTGAGCAGAAAGCACCCCAAAGCGACTTTGAAGATAATTACCAAAAAGTTGGAGACTACTTCATTCTGACGCAACGCATCATCTGTTCTGGTGAAGAAGACGAAGAAACAACCGATTTCAGCTTCTCGAATATCAAGTTGCTGCAACCTGCTGTTGTGTCCTAATTTCGCCAGTCCTGTTTGCACTCCGTAAGGGCAGGTGATTTGCCCTTACCAATGGGTTCTAAGCAAGGCAAGAAACGTTAAGATGAGGATACTAGGGCGATCGGGTTCCCTGTCAAACGCTCCATTTTATACAATTGAGTGTTAACTAAGTGTCAACGTGAATTTCCACCAGTGAATTATGCCTCAAACCATGGAACTCACTTCTGAAAACGTCGAAAAAGTTTTAGACGAACTGCGACCTTACCTAATGTCCGACGGCGGCAATGTGGAATTGGTTGAATTGGATGGCCCCATCGTGAAGCTGCGCTTGCAGGGAGCTTGTGGTTCTTGCCCCAGTTCAACTATGACCCTGAGAATGGGCATTGAGCGCAAGCTCAGAGAATCAATTCCAGAAATTGCCGAGGTTGAGCAAGTGCTGTAGGCAAATGTTGTAGCTCCATCGATCGGTGCTATCGCCAAAATCGGATAGGAACTCTACAAGTGCCTCCATGTCGAATCGTCTCTTTTTTTTAGTAGAGATTGGTAATCTGTGTTGAACCATATAGAGTTGAGAACAGGGAAAGCAGCGATGTTTTCCCTGTTTGTCTTTCTGCTTAGGCTGGTTGTAATTTCCACGCGAGTCATCTCTTGTCACGATCCTTGTCGCTATGTCCTATCCTCTTTACGTTGCGTTCATTTGGCATCAACATCAACCTCTGTACAAAAGTTATCTCGATGGTGAATACCGCCTCCCTTGGGTACGACTGCATGGCACGAAAGATTATCTCGATTTGGTGTTACTGCTAGAACAGTTTCCTAGACTTCATCAGACGGTCAACCTAGTTCCTTCATTGCTGTTGCAGATCGAAGATTACGTCGCAGGAACAGCCTTTGATCCCTACTTGTCAGCCGCCTTGACTCCCACGGAAGCACTGCAAATTGGGCAAAAGCAGTTCATCGTTGAGCATTTCTTTGATGCCCATCATCGCACCATGATTGATCCTCATCCGCGCTATGCCGAACTCTATGAACAGCAACAACACAATGGGAAAGCGTGGTGCTTGGAACACTGGAGCTTACAGGACTATAGCGATTTACTGGCGTGGCATAATTTGGCCTGGTTCGATCCGTTGTTTTGGCAGGATGCGGAGATTGCTTGTTGGTTAGAGCAGGGCAAGAACTTTACGCTTAGCGATCGACAACGCATTTATTCTAAGCAGCGAGAAATTCTGAGTCGCATCATTCCCCAGCACCGCCGAATGCAGGAAAACGGACAACTGGAAGTGACCACCACCCCCTATACACATCCCATTTTGCCGTTGTTGGCTGATACCAACGCTGGACGGGTGGCTGTACCGCAAATGACCCTGCCCACCCAGCGATTTCAATGGCCCGAAGACATTCCACGCCATCTCCGCAAAGCCAAGCACCTGTATCGCAATTGGTTTGGTTGTAACCCTAAAGGGCTTTGGCCATCCGAACAGTCTGTGAGTCCTGCCATTTTGCCCGATATTGCCGAACAAGGATTTCAGTGGATTTGTTCAGATGAGGCTGTCTTGGGCTGGACATTACAACACTTTTTTCACCGGGATGCGATGGGTACCGTGATGGAACCGGAGTTGCTCTATCGCCCCTATCGGCTGGAAACTCCACACGGCGATCTGGCGATCGTGTTTCGGGATCACCGCATTTCAGATCTGATTGGCTTCACCTATGGCAACATGCCTCCTCGTCAAGCGGCGATCGATTTGGTGGGACAACTAGAAGCCATCAGCCGCACGCTAAAGTCTCGGCAATCCGGCGGCGTGGCGCTCGATCGCCCTTGGCTGGTCACGATTGCCCTCGATGGCGAAAACTGCTGGGAATACTACACCCTCGATGGCAAACCCTTCTTAGAGTCGCTCTACCAAATTCTGAGTGAGCATCCCAGCATTCAGCTAGTGACAGTTTCTGAGTATTTGGATAAGTTTCCACCGACTGAAACCTTGCCCAGCCATCAGTTGCACAGTGGTTCTTGGGTAGATGGGAGTTTCACTACGTGGATTGGTGATCCGGTGAAAAATCGCGCCTGGGATCTACTGACCGAGGCTCGGAAAACGCTAGATGCCTGTCCGGAAGCGACCGAGGAGAATAATCCAGAAGCGTGGGAGGCTCTCTATGCAGCCGAGGGATCAGACTGGTTTTGGTGGTTTGGTGCCGGACATTCGTCTAACCAAGACGCTATGTTCGATCAACTTTTCCGAGAACACTTAATGACGCTCTACCGAGCATTGAATAAGCCTGTTCCTGATTCAGTGCGCCGCCCCGTTGACGATCGCATCATACCAGCCGATTGCCGTCCCTCTGGGTTCATCCACCCAGTCATCGATGGACAGGCCGACCCACAGGACTGGGATCGAGCCGGGCGAATTGAAGTAGGTGGTTCTCGAGGTACTATGCATCAAAGCACTGCCATTCAGCGGCTATGGTACGGTGTAGATCACCTGAATCTGTATTTACGAGTTGATTTCAAGACAGGAGCAAAACCGGGTGTTTCTTTGCCATCAGAACTGCATCTATTTTGGTTCTACCCCGATCGACCAGTGGCTATCAGCCCAATCCCCCTAGAAAACCTACCAAATACTGCCCCGCTTAATTATTCCTATCATCATCATTTGGGGATCAACTTAATGACTCAATCTGCCTGGTTGCAAGAGGCCGTAGAGAGCAATCAATGGCATTCGCGCATGACTCGCGCCAATGTGGCGTTTGGGGACTGCCTAGAGGTATCCATTCCTTGGGCAGATTTGTCTACCGTTGAACCGGATTGGTCCTTGCGGTTGTTAGTCATTCTGGCAAATAACGGTAGTTATCAAAATCATGTGCCAAATGATACACTGATTCCTGTGGATGTCCCATAGTGAATAACGTCGATATGCCCGTATTCTAGACATGCCGAATACAATGCCGGATGCTAACCTTCTGCTAGTGTTTGAGTGAGTTTGTATTGGCATCGATTCGCATCGAACCGATGTGCTTGAATGAAGCAAGCCTTGGGGATGATTTGCAATTGGGTGCATTCACGGCAAAAAAGATTGTCCCGTAATTTCTACGGCACAGTCGGGTCAGCCCATCCCCATCCCGTACTATTTATGAGAGCCTCTAATGAAAAGGAGCTAGATGGTGACGATAGGATCAGAGCTACCTCCCGGAACACTCATCGATCGGCGCTATCAAATTCAGCGTGTGTTAGGACGAGGCGGCTTTGGCAGAACGTACCTAGCCTCTGATCAGCGGCGATTCGGCGAACTCTGTGTTCTGAAAGAGTTCGTCCCCAAAAATCAAGGCGATTCGGTCGTAGCCCAAAAACTGCATGAACTGTTCCAGCGAGAGGCGCAGATTTTACATCAACTCAATCATCCGCAAATCCCCAAGTTTTTTGCTGTGTTTGAGGAAAACGATCGTCTATTTATTGCTCAGGAATATATCAACGGCAAAACCTATTGGAAGCTTCTGCAAGAGCGGCAACAACGGGGAATTGCCTTCAGCGAAATGGAGGTATTTTGTTGGTTACGGCATTTGCTGCCGGTCTTGGACTATCTGCACAAGCAAAACATTGTGCACCGAGATATCTCTCCCGATAACATCATGCTGCCGCGTCAAGGGCGATTGCCTGTGTTGATTGACTTTGGTGTGGTCAAGCAAGCGGCCCCACACTGGTATGAAATCAGCACCATCAATCCGGATGGCTCGGTGGAAGCGTCGGTGTCGGTCGGGAAATTGGGCTATGCGCCCTATGAGCAGATTCGCATTGGGCAATGTTCTCCTCGCAGCGATCTATACGCCTTGGCGGTGACAGCCGCTGTGCTGTTGACGGCTAAAGCACCCAACTCGTTGATTGATCCGAAGTCACTGGAATGGCGGTGGCAGTCGTTTGTCAAAATTCATCCCACTTTTGCAGCCATTTTGGTGAAAATGATGGCTGAAAAGCCACAGGATCGCTATCCCTCTGCCCGAGCCGTCTTGGAAGAATTAGATGCCTTCGGAAAACAGTTAGCGCGATCGCGGCGGCCAACCGCGCACCAGCCTAAACTTGAGCGAGCGAGAACCACGCTATCTCATTCCGTTCGCTCTAAAGAGGCAACTGCTAAAGCCCTACTCCTAGAATCCACTCGTTTGGAGAAACCCGTTTTAGCTGGGGTGTCATCCCGACCAGCACAAGCCCAAACCGGTAGTGCGGTTACTTCCCACCCCCCATACCCTGGGCAGGGTTTTGTGGCTCGACCCGTTGCCGTTTCGTTCTCGGGTGCGGCTCAGCCAATTCGAACGCACAATCAGGCGACGACCTTAATCCTGCCCCCTTCAGGAATCCAGACATCGGTAAAATTACTTGCGGATACACCAGCCACAAAGTTGACAGTTTTAACGGGGGCAGCGTCAAACAAAGCAGCCAGTCGCTTCCTTAAACCAACCTGGATAGTGAGCTTATTCACGCTGGTGTTGCTGGGTAGTGTGGCACTTGGGGTGCAATCTCCACAAATTATGGCGCTGTGCCAACCGCTTAATATATGCGCGGACTCACTAAACTATGATCAACTTCTTCGCAACGGTGAACAGGCTAAACGGCTCATTAGCAGGGCGAAGAATTTAGAACAGTTAACGATTGCCCGCGATCAGCTCGCTGAAACGGTTGCACAGTTAACCACCCTTTCAACCTCCCCACCCGGCATGCGGGCTTCAGCAGGCACACTTCCCTCAATGCCAGATCTAGAACCACAACTGCTATCCTACCGGGAAACCCTCAGCCGCGTGGAGCAACGTCTGGAAAAAGAAAAACGCGCCACTGAGTTGTTGAATCGGGCTGGGACGGAAGCCCAAACCGCTGAACAGCAAACGAACGGTGCCACCACGTTACCACAGCTAACGGCCGCTCGCTCGCAGTGGCGAAAAGCCCTAGCCACCTTGAGCGCTATTCCAACCTCTACTTATGTGGCTGATCAAGCTGTCGATCGAACCCGACAGTATGCTGCTCGGTTACAAACTGTGGATCAACAATTAGCGGCTATCAGTCCTGAGATTGAGCCATCCGCTGCGCCCCTGATGTCCTCTGCAAAACCTGCCGTTACGTCGGCTTCACCCGTAGCAGCAGCGGCAACCCCATCGCCGCTGCCTACTGCCCCAATTTTGGCATCACCCCCCGTGATTGAAGACACCTCTCCCACTGGTATCATTCCTGTTAAACCCGCTGCTCCGATGGGTGCTACCGATATTCCGCCTTCTAATCCAGCCCCCGAATCGCCTGCTGCTCAACCAGCGCGATCGTCCCCATCCTCGACTGCCACAACTGTAGCTGTAGTGCCGTCTCCACGTCGCGAGTTACCTGCTGCCATGAATCGCTTTCTCAGTGTCACCCAACCCATTACTTCAACACTGGCGGGTATAGCACCCGGTCGGGTTAGCTTGATAGCTGCTCAAACAGTCGATGACGTCTCGGTTCGTCTGGACGGAGCACGAGTCAGTACCAGAGGCACGTTTGTGGCAAACCTTCAAGTCGAAAACCGCAGCGATCGATCGTTTGGTTTTGTGCCGCTGTTTGTGGAAGTTCGCGATGCCAACGGACAGCCCGTGGCGTCTAGACTCCGGCTCAATAGTTCTGGTGATGGTATGGTTGCACCAGGTGAGACGCTGCAGGGAGAAGTTTATTTGCTCGATCGCTACTGGAATACAACTGGCTCTCAAGATCTGACGCTCGTGATTCGGGAAGGCACTAGTGGCAACCGCAATTTTCACGTTCATTTTTAGGAGCAAAAACTTAAGGGAAGGTCAGAACTCTTACCCTCCCTTCCTAATCTTTAATGGTTCAGCGATGTTCAGCATAAAAATATTGGCATGGCTGCATCGAGCTATGAATCGGACTGCGTCACCCTGACCCTAGCTTCCCCAACCGGGTGAGGGAACGATCGATCCAGCGCTCTGTCTGCCCCCAAAGTGAGAAGGGGTGGGGGACGAGGGCAACTCCGATGTGAATGCAGCAACGCCGAAATACTCTAAATCGCTGCTCCAGACAAAGCTTGGCTCATCGCCGCTTGTAAAAGTGCGGCTTTGTCGGTTTGCTCCCAGGGTAGCTCTAGATCTGTGCGACCAAAATGACCGTAAGCCGCGACCTCTTGATAAAACCGACCGCCTCGTTCAGCTGGCAATCGCGATAAATTGAATGTTTGAATAATGCCAGCAGGACGCAGTTCAAAGTGCTGTTTTACCAGTTCCAGTAGCCGATCGTCATCGATTCTACCGGTGCCGAAGGTGTCAATCATGATGCTTACGGGACGGGCCACCCCAATCGCATAACTCAGTTGAATTTCGCACTTTTCGGCTAAACCAGCTGCCACAATATTTTTAGCCACATAGCGGCAGGCATACGCTGCACTACGATCGACCTTTGTAGGGTCTTTACCTGAAAAGGCTCCACCTCCATGCCGCGAATAACCACCGTAGGTATCCACAATAATTTTTCGCCCGGTCAGCCCGGAATCGCCTTGCGGACCACCCACTACAAACTTGCCAGTGGGATTGACCAAAAATCGCGTGCGGGCATCGGGTTTAATGGTGATATCTGCAAAGATGGGCTGTACCACCATTTCCCACAGGTCATCCTTGATCTTCGCCTGTACTTCAGCCGGATCGATAATGGCATCGATCGTAGCCGTATGTTGAGTCGAGACTAAAATTGTATCAATACCAACGGGCTTACCATCTTCATAAATCACCGTCACCTGTGTCTTTCCGTCGGGGCGTAGGTAGGGAAGCTGCCCAGTTTTACGAACCGTGGCCAAACGC
This sequence comes from Thermocoleostomius sinensis A174, assembly GCF_026802175.1. Lineage (NCBI taxonomy): Bacteria > Bacillati > Cyanobacteriota > Cyanophyceae > Oculatellales > Oculatellaceae > Thermocoleostomius > Thermocoleostomius sinensis. Next base: position 3,978,956 of record NZ_CP113797.1, read on the forward strand.
CGCGAAATACGATGCGCCAAGCTAATGGGTAAAGGCATCAGTTCAGGCGTTTCGTTGCAAGCAAAGCCAAACATCAACCCTTGATCCCCAGCACCAATGCGATCGAGTTCTTCATCACTCGCTTGCTCGCGGGCTTCATGGGCTGCATCTACCCCTTGAGCAATGTCAGGAGACTGTTCATCTAGGGCAATCAACACTGCACAACTTGACGCCGCAAAGCCGTTATTGGAGTCTGTATAGCCAATCTCCGCGATTTTTTGGCGCACCAAGTCAACGTAATTCACTTGGGCAGACGAGGAAATTTCTCCTGTAATCAATACTAACCCCGTATTGACTACCGCCTCAGCCGCAACCCGGCTTTTGGGATCTTGAGATAAAAGAGCATCCAGAATTGTATCGGAGATTTGATCACAAATTTTGTCGGGGTGGCCCTCAGTAACAGATTCAGATGTGAAGAGATAGCGACGAGACAAGGAAAGAACCTCTCTACTTACACTAAAGGAGCAATTTTAATAAAACCTAGAGTTAAGAATGGAGAATACCACAGTTCTGCCCCTAACTCCAAAATCAGAGCGGTAACCATTTGAATTTAAATCTTGCTTTACCAAAGGGTAAATACCTCTCTAGCAAACTCCGTTTAACCATGAGCATACCTGAATGAACTTTAGCTCAGCCATCAATTGAATATCTTAATTTCATGAAGACTTCTGGCCACAGCCGTTGCTCCTAGTAGCTGGATTGGGGTGGCCCAACCGCCTGTCATGGCAATACAGCCTGCCAAGCCAGCCCGATGAGCAATTTGAAGGTCAATCTCTGCATCGCCTACCATGAGAGTCTGAGCTGGTAATATTTCCAGTTTAGAAATTAATTGTTGCAGCAATTTCGGGTCCGATTTGTTAGCGTAACCATCTGTTCCGACTAAACAATGAAAGTACGATTCTAAGTTGTACTTTTTAACAAAATCCTGAATCTGCTCTGTGCTATCTGATGACAAAATTCCTAACTTCAAATTAACAGACGATAACGATTGAATTAATTCAATGGCTCCCTCTATCGGCGGTGTTTGTTCAGCTTTGCGTGGTAGATTTCGCTGACTTGAATCATCAGCTTCTAAGAATGCCGATCGAGCAATTTCCATTGCTTGAACCCAGCCTCGACCTGTTTCAGCAATATAAGCAGCCGCAGCAATTTCGTTCTCTAGGCGACTGCCAACTGCCATTAGTCCTGCCGGATTCAACCGATCGCCCTCTACGCCAAACGCCATCAACAGCGGCTCTTGCACCCCTGGAATTTGCGTATCAATTAAGCGTGCCCGCCGCTGGGCCAAGGTTCGCAAAAATACTTCAGAGTTAGCCAAGGTTCCATCTTTATCAAAAATGATGGACTGAATGTTTTCAAACACAACGCCGTTGCAGCCGATTGTCACCAATGTCCTTCCACCACAATTTGAAATGAGTTCACGCCCTGTCCTCACGAAAAAGGAGGGACACTCCCCTCCCAACCGTTGCAAGTGTGAATATTAATTTGAGGGTTGTTCACCCTTAAACAATCGAGAATCACCTTATTCGTCTTCCGCAGAAGGCAATTCTTCCTCAGCACTAATATCCTCAACCACTGCACTGACATCATCTGCCATCGCTAAATCTGGCTGAGCCTGTTGCAACATCTTCTCACGATATTTCGCAGCCATTTCCTCGGCCTTGTCATACACAACCTGAGGATTCTTAACCATGTCGCCAGGTTCTGGTTCTAGTTGCTTCGTAGACAAAGAAATACGTCCTCGTTCAGCATCTAGATCAATAATCATCACCTTCACCTCGTCGTTCACATTGAAGACGCTATGAGGCGTGTCGATGTGATCATGGGAAATCTCAGAGATGTGCAGTAACCCACTGACTCCCCCAATATCGATAAAAGCGCCATAAGGTTTCAAACCGCGAACGGTGCCAATGACAACCTCACCCACCTCTAAACGGTTCATCTTACGCTCAACCAGGGCACGGCGATGGCTTAGCACTAGACGGTTCCGATCTTCATCCACCTCTAGAAACTTCAGGGGCAATTCTTCACCCACCAAGTCTTCTTTGGGTTTGCGGGTACTAATATGAGAGCCGGGAATGAAGCCTCTGAGTCCCTCAATTCGAACCAGTGCTCCACCACGATTGGTGGCAAAGACAGCCGATCGCACCGTAGCATCTTCTGCCTGAAGCTGACGGACACGCTCCCACGCCCGCATATACTCAATACGTCGGATTGAAAGCGTTAACTGTCCGTCTTCATTTTCATCGGTCAGGATGAAAAACTCACGAGTTTCGTTGGATTGCAACACCTCCTCAGGGTTATCAATCCGATTGATAGACATTTCCTGAATGGGAATGTAAGCTGCTGTCTTAGCACCAATGTCAATCAGAGCACCTCTTGGTTCAATGCTAAAGACTGTCCCAGCTACAATGTCTCCGGGACTAAAGTGGTAGTCGTATTGATCAAGAAGAGCAGCAAAATCTTCGTGGGTAAAGCCAATATCCGTTACTTCCTGATTGACCATGCGATATGTTTCCTGGTGGTTATCTCCGTAATAATAGTGGTCTGTTCACAATATATGCCCTGGACAAACAAACTAGCCACTGGACTAGCAACGACCAGCACCTTCGTATACCTGACTATTGAGAAATCGAAATCTCAAACGTGTTAGACCCTAGGAGAACCATGATAACTTAGATCTGTCTATAAGCCAATCCCCATCACACTGGATCAGTGAATCTTCGCAACGATTGGGGAAAGGCGACGGGTTGAAGCTAGCCTAGGGTAAAAATCTTTTCACACCGGAGGGCACAAAGGTCAATGATTGGACGAGGATACTGTCGTTTGCCAAGGTTGATCAGATTCGCGCAGCCGTTCACCCTGCTCGTCACGATGACCATCGCCATAACCAGTTGTGGCATGATTACTGCCGGGTTCAGCATCCGTTTCCAGCGACGATGTCTGCAAATGATTAAGAATTTCTAGAAAATCTTTAATCCCTTTGAACTGCTTGTAGACCGAAGCAAAACGAATATAAGCCACTTCATTTAACTGGCGCAAGTGTTTCAAAACCAATTCCCCAATTTCTTGAGTGTGAACCTCGCGCACTGCCTGTTGCTGCAATTCTGCTTCAATTTCGTCTACCAAACCTTCTAACTGTGGATGAGGAATGCCAGTTTTTTCACAAGCCCTGACAATGCCTTTCAGCAGTTTCGATCGATCGAATGACTCTCGATCGCCGTTGCGCTTGATGACTATGATGGGGACAAACTCAATCCGTTCGTAGGTAGTAAAGCGGCGATTACATCGAAGGCACTCTCGCCGTCGCCGGACGCTTTGTCCAGATTCGGCCGATCGCGACTCCAAAACCCGGTTATCTGGAAACTGGCAAAATGGACATCGCATAAAAAACGGCCTCCAGGTGAATTACTGCTGCCATACCTTGCCCACCCAGAAGCCATCTTATCTGATGAACCGACCGACGCCGAACTCAGTATTGCGGAGAAGGGCGACTTGACCACTAAACTTTAGCAGTTCAACCTAGGAACCGAATGCAGATGTTGAATGATCAAAGTCGATCGCCTGGTGAAGCAAAACTTATTTTTACTTAGACTCTACTGATCTAATGTCATCATACTGCAATTGCAATCTGTAAAAAACCTGGATAAGCACGGATGCAACTTCAGCGACAACTGAAATAACAGCATCTTTGCGACTATCCAGGTTAATCAATTGCTTTACAACTCGAAATTCAATAGCAAGCAAGCTAACTCATATGAGTTGGGTCTATGTTGGGTTCAGAACAAAATATCTGTACTCTCACCCAAATTCCTATTTATTAATTCGAGGCGGTTCGCGGAAGGCAATCGCAAAGAACAGGACTCCGATCGCTAACGTCAGAACCAAAATATATGCCACGCTTTCCATGACTTAAGTTCCTCCCAATCCAGCCAGTTACAGTCTACAAGTAAAAAGAGACATGGTCTAACAGGTTCAAGCAACTGCTGCACACTGCCAGACCAGTGCCTAAGAACGCTACAAGAAATCAAACAGCTTCCTTGCGGCGAGTTGTCTTGTCACCCACTTTCTGGAAGTAACCCCACTCCACCTGCTCTTCGGAAAGATCTGGATCAATTCCAGCAAATACATCCCGAAACAGGGTCCGAGAACCGTGCCAGATATGACCAAAGAAGAAGAGCAGGGCAAAGACCGCATGACCATAGGTAAACCAACCACGAGGGCTAGTGCGGAAAACCCCATCCGAGTTGAGAGTTTCTTGATCAAACTCAAAAGGTTCGCCTAGCTGTGCTTTACGCGCATAGCGCTTTACAATAGCTGGATCGGAAAAAGTTTGACCATTCAACGCTCCACCATAGAAGCTAGCGGTGACGCCTACCTGTTCAAAGCTGTACTTTGATTCGGCACGACGGAAAGGAATGTCTGCCCGTACTACCCCATCCTTGTCAGTTAAGACCACTGGGAAGGTTTCAAAGAAGTTGGGCATCCGGCGGACAAACAACTCGCGACCTTCGGCATCCTTAAATACTGGATGTCCAAGCCATTCCTGAGCAATTCCATCGCCCTTCACCATCGGTCCGGTTCGGAACAAGCCGCCCTTGGCCGGGTTATTGCCAATGTAGTCATAGAATGCCAACTTCTCAGGAATAGTGGAATAGGCTTCGGCCAGCGTTGCACCATTTGCCAATTCAGCCTGCACACGGCGATCGATTTCCTGCTGGAAGTAGCCATTGTCCCATTGATAACGGGTTGGACCAAACAGTTCGATCGGAGTAGCAGCACTGCCATACCACATGGTTCCAGCTACCACAAATGCAGCAAAGAAGACTGCCGCAATGCTGCTGGAGAGCACTGTTTCAATATTACCCATCCGCAACGCTCGGTAGAGGCGCTCGGGTGGACGCACAGTTAGGTGGAAAAGGCCTGCAATAATGCCAACAATGCCTGCTGCAATGTGGTGGGCTACAATGCCGCCCGGATTGAATGGATCAAACCCTTCTGGGCCCCAAGATGGAGCCACTGGCTGGACGCTTCCTGTCAATCCATAGGGATCGGACACCCACATCCCCGGTCCAAACAGACCCGTTAAGTGGAATGCTCCAAAACCAAAACAGAGTAGACCCGACAAAAATAGATGAATTCCGAACATCTTAGGCAAATCCAAGGCGGGTTCGCCCGTGCGGGGATCTCTAAAAAGTTCCAGATCCCAGTAAACCCAGTGCCAACAGGCAGCTAGGAATAATAAACCAGACAAGATAATGTGAGCCGCTGCAACGCCTTCAAACGACCAGAAACCAGGATCAACACCCGTTTCACCAGTGATACTCCAGCCACCCCAAGAACCAGTGACACCCAAACGCGCCATGAACGGCAGCACAAACATGCCTTGCCGCCACATGGGGTTTAAAACGGGGTCGCTGGGGTCGAAGATCGCTAGCTCATAGAGAGCCATTGAGCCAGCCCAACCTGCTACCAGAGCCGTATGCATCAGGTGTACAGCAATCAGTCGCCCTGGGTCATTCAGAACCACTGTGTGTACTCGATACCAGGGTAGTCCCATCGACTACGCTCCTCCTATTTCGATATGTTTCAACGCTTCCTTCAGCTTTTTCTAAAGGGGCCTGATACTGGTAAGCCTACCAGATTAGAAGCCCTATAAAATAGCCATTGCCGACTGCTGCTTCTATTCAACCCTCGATCGTGTCAGAGACAACTCCAAACTAGAGCGCAAAAATGAAGCAAAGAAATATTTCTTTAGACAGTTTGACAATAAGCCTGTAAAAATGAAAGTGTATAAAGAAGTGTAACCAGTGTGAGAATCGTTTGCAAGATGACTCAGACAGGCGCCCAGCAAGAAACTCAATTTGAAGATCACCAGGAAATCCAAGAAATTCAGGAGATCCAGCCAGAGGTGACAAAATCAACTGCTGCTTTTCCTTGTATTAAGTTTGTTAAAGAGAACAAGGAGGTTGTCGCAGCCGATGGAGCCAACCTGCGGTTCAAAGCTCTAGAAAATGGCGTAGATCTCTACACCTTCATGGGCAAAATGATGAACTGCGGCGGCTATGGTCAATGTGGAACCTGCATTGTTGAGGTGACGGAGGGAATGGAAAATCTATCGCCTCGTACCGACGTCGAAAATCGCAAGCTGAAGAAGAAGCCAGAGAACTATCGTCTAGCTTGTCAAACGTTGGTGCATGGCCCAGTGAGCGTTGTGACAAAGCCTAGCAAATAGGTGGTTCCTAGCGTTCAGCTAATGCGTCTGTGCAGGTTGGGGTGTATTCTTAATCCTAGTAGTCCGTTAGTAAGCTAAGTTGGGAGGCTAAGGATGGAAGTTAATGATCTAGGATTTGTTGCCACAATCTTGTTTGTGTTGGTACCTGCGCTTTTTCTCGTAATTCTCTATATTCAGACGGCAAGCCGCGAAGGAAATAAAAGCTAGTAGCTGCCAGTAGCTGCCGGGTTGGACGAACGCTTGAGGCTGAGTGTGCAGTTCACATTAGAATTGTGAGCAGAATGGTCAGTCTAGTCAGTAGCTGCGACCGTTGCACTCCTTGTTTCGTCTGTTTGAGTCTTCAGAAATGACAGAGAGAGCGTCAACCAGTAGGTAATTGGCGCTCCTCTTTATTGCGACGGGTCCGCGTTGAGACGGTGACAACAGTTGAACAAAACAAAGCGAGAAAAATACTTGTTTGTAAATTTTTCTGTAAATTGTCTACCGTCTATCTACGCATCCTCAAGTAATGTCGCTACTCGACAAGTCGATCGCCTATGCCGGAGAACGAACCAGCAAGACAGGACAGTTGGCATAGACTCGAACGTAGTCTGAAAGCGACTGTCCCAGAAGTCGGTCAAGATCTGGTAAACCTTTAGCAATCGAAGGGCGGCGATCGGGCGAACCTAAAATTAGCAGATCAACCCCCAACTCTTCAGCCACTTGACAAATCCGTTCGCCGGGTTTTCCTTCAGGAGCTACACATTTGTAATTGATCCCCAGTTTTTTTGCTTCGGCGATGGCAGGTAGCAAAACTGGGTCTTCATTGGGGTTCGCAGTGATTTCACCGGGTTTAAGCTTTAAATCTGGGTTGGTATGTACCAGAACGAGTTGCCCGTTTTTAACATCGCGGATGAGGGCAATGGCCAGCTTCAAGCTCTGTTGCGAGGCTTCCGATTTATCGATCGCCACCATAATTCGATTAATTTTCTTGACATAGATATCGTCTTTCACTAGCAGCATGGGTCGCGACGCCAGTTGAAAAACATATTGACTCACCGAGTTTTCTAGGATCGATTGAATTCGCTTCAGCCCTCTTGAACCCATGATGATTAAATCTACATCCAGTTCTTCTGCCACTCGACAGACAATATCCTTGGGATCGCCTTCACGCAGCATGGCTGTTACATGGGATGGATCAAGATTTAAAGTTTGAATCGCTTTTGCGAGTGTTTTCCCTCCTTCTTCCCATTTCTCTGTCATCTCGTCGGCCGTAATCTGTGGAGAAACGACATGCAAAACTGTGACATTCGCTCGTTGAATTAACGGGATCTCCATTAATGCCTTGAGCATTTCTTCTGTTTGCCCAGTACCAGAATCTGCCAGCAAAATTTTTTCTATCATAGCTACTCCTTAATTAAAATTAATCAAACAATCGGGAGCACTTCGCAATTCAAACTTGGCGACGTAGTCATTTATTTACAGTCTATGGCAGCTTGGTGACTAAACTATTGGGGGACACAGACTTTAAATGAATTGTTTAGACCCGCTTAATTCTCATTGGGCACAGTGGGTGAGCATGATAAAAAATCCACAAAAAAAGCTCCCCCTGACTAACCTATCAGGGGGATGTTTCAGTTGCAGAGACTTAACTCTAGCCGTGTACGTACACCCTGCAAACTCGTGAGTGGAAAACAGTTAGTATGCTCCGTCTTTGAAGATTACTGCCTTAATGGTTTTGAAAATTAGGACTAGGTCGTACGTCACCGTCCACTTTTGCTGGTAAGCAATATCCATTTGAACGATATCTTCAAAATCTTCTACCTTCGATCGTCCATTTGCCTGCCATTCACCTGTAATGCCGGGTTTAACCTGAAGCCGTTGGAAGTGGTGCTGCTCATATCTACTCACTTCATCAAGTGTAGGTGGACGAGTTCCAACCAAACTCATTTCGCCTTTCAAGACATTCCAAAACTGCGGCAGTTCATCAAGGCTGGTTCTGCGCAGGAACCGTCCAACTCTAGTAATACGAGGGTCATTACGATTTTTAAAGATTAGTCCTTGGGCTTCGTTCGTGACAAGATGCTTCATTTGGTCAGCATTTTTGACCATCGAGCGGAACTTCCAGATGCGGAAGGGGCGACCATCTAACCCACAGCGAATTTGGCTGTAGAAAATGGGACCTGGGTTGTCGAGTTGAATCGCAAGCGTGATCGGAATAAATGCCAGGGCTGTAATTGCCAGTCCAACGATCGCTCCTGCAATGTCAATGGCCCGCTTTACTTTGCTAGTTACAGACGGATGCGCTTGTGCCGGGTAAAGACCCACCGTTCGAGCGTGAGTCACCATAGCTGTGTTCGGTGAAGAATTGAGGAAGTTGGGTGTAATAATCACGGTTTGCAAAGCTCCATACTGGTCAACCGCTCTGATGCCTAAGCACCATTACTGAAAATACTAAACGCCTTGATTTACAGAAGGGTAGGCAAACTCAGGGATTTTGCCTAAACTTTGAACTTGATTCCGCTTTTGTGAAGTTTCCAGGGACGTACGATTAATAACACCGGAGGCTAGAGTGTTATTTTTTTGACTAGTATCTACAAAACCAGTCGTGAGATGACTTCGAGCGCACCCCTTCTATTTTTGAGTCGGTGTATCACGATAGAAACTCTAGAAAAGCTCCCCGGATATTGAGCTATAACTGATGGTCTATAAGTCTAGACGCTGTGTAGCACTATGCGCTCATGCTTTGGACGGAAGCACAATTGCACAAAAATGATGCACACGCATAACAAATGGTTTCGATGCAGCAGTCTAGGCAGGCACTGATCAAGTCGTAGGTGTGATTCAAAAGATTGGTTGAAGGAGTTTTTAGGTTATTCATGAGATATTTTCGTGTCGATCGAATTTGGCAAGGACCGCAACGGATTGCCCACCGCTTTGTGGCCATGCTGATGGTGAGTGGATTAACTGTCCTGAGTTTAAGTAGTGTTGGTCAAGCTCAAACCTATCAAGTGAGAGCAAATGCCTTTTGTCAACTTTCAGCCGAGGCAATTGCCCAAACCGATGCCCTACGACAAGCCGCCCTCCAAGGAGACTTAAATGCCCAAAGCCAGTACAAAACTTTCATGAGTCAGCAAGCTGAGCAAATGCATCAATGTCGCCATCAGACTTGGCCACAGAATCAGGCGATTTGGCTACGGTTGTATCCGTGTGACGCTCAGCCAGGCGCGTTGGAAAAAGTGTTCGATCGAATTGTGGCCAAAGGATATAACCAGGTATACCTGGAAGTTTTTCATGATGGACAAGTGTTGCTGCCAGCGTCCGATAATCCCACCGCTTGGGCGTCAAAATTGCGCAGTCGGGGCTACGAAGACCGGGATTTGCTGCAAGAGGCGATCGTTAAGGGACACGAGCGCGGATTAAAAGTTTATGCCTGGATGTTTACGCTCAACTTTGGCTACTCTTACAGTTTGCGCCCAGAACAGGAACAAGCCTTGGCTCGCAACGGTCGAGGGGAAACCAGCTTAGCCGCTCTTTCAGCGGGCAACACCGGTGCAGTCAATAATAACGAGATTTTTGTTGACCCCTACAGTGCACAAGCCAAACGCGACTTTCAAATCTTGCTACAAGCCATATTAGCTCGTAAACCAGACGGGGTACTGTTTGACTACATTCGCTATCCTCTTGGACAGGGAGCCGATTCGGTAGCAAGCCGTGTCCAGGATCTGTGGATTTATGGAACAGCATCTCAACAAGCGCTTTTCAATCGAGCCATGAATCAAAAAGGGTTGGCACTGATCGAACGTTTTGTTCGCAACGGCCGAATTACGGCTGCTGATGTCTCTACTGTCAATTCCCGTTATCCCCAAGAGACAGTGCCTCTGTGGCAAGGACGTGCCAATCGGGCAGTTTCCACCGAGCAACTTCAAGAAGAATTGTGGCTATTGACCGTTGCTCATGCCGTTCAAGGCGTTTTAGATTTTCTCACAATGGCTGCCCGTCCAGTGCAACAACAGGGGATTCCCGCTGGAGCCGTTTTTTTTCCCGAAGCCAATCGGTTGGTGGGTGAACGTGGTTATGATTCGCGGTTACAACCGTGGGATCGATTCCCCAGTAGTTTAGAGTGGCACCCGATGGCCTATGCAACCTGTGGTGATGCCAGTTGTGTGGTAGCCCAGGTACAACGAGTGGTGTCATTAGCACCCAGTGGCACCCAAATAATGCCAGTTTTAGCTGGAACCTGGGGACAAACCATTAGTGGTCATCCGCCCCTTGAACAGCAAATGTATGGTCTTCGTCAAGCCTTTCCCCAGATCAGCACCGTCAGTCATTTTGCCTACTCGTGGCAGGAATCGCAACACGATCGCGATCGACAAACTTGCCAGTTGTGATGGTAAGTTTGTGCTGTGGGGCATTCTAGAGTAGAAGACCAAAGGCTCGATACGTCTTCTTGACTCGTTCACCCACTGCCCTAACCTAACCCCTAACCTCAACTCCTACTTGTAATGAAAGCTGCTACATCCTCTCCTTCTCCTTCGTTCACATCACTGATTTTGAAGCTAGCGGGACTGTTGTTGATTTTGGGTGTGCTGGTAGATGGACTCATTGCCGCATTTCCTCCCGATTTTACTAACAGTCAATGGGTAGCTACGTTAATCAATGAATGGGTGGGGCGAGGAAACATTGCGCTTGTGGGGCTAGCGCTCATTTTCTTTGGGGTATGGGTTGGTCACTATGCCGGAGGAGTAGAGCCGAGTCGGCAGCCTCTTGCAAAGGGTTGGCTATTTTGGTCGCTTGCTTTCTCGCTGCTGTTTGGCACACTTTTTCTATTGATGGCTCCCATTTACGTGCGCAGCAGCCAACTTGCGAGCGCATCGGAAACTCGGCAGATCAATGAAGCCGCCGCTGCCGCTGAAACGCAGTTAAACAACCAACTAGAAGCGCAGCGTAGTCAAGTATCAGCCGTTTTGTCGAATCAGGAATTACTTGCTCAATTGCAGCAACAGTTACAAGCTAGTAGTGAGCTTTCTGAGCAAGAACAGACCTTTTTGCAGGGGATTCAAGACATTTTGCAAGAAGTAGAGTCTGATCCATCTGCCCTCGATCGCAAAGTAGAAGAAGCCCGATCAGAAGGATTGCAGGAAATTCGAGCACAACAACAGCAGGCGATCGCGGATTTGACCACCGAAATGCGCAAGTCTCGATACCGTGTTACGCTCAACAGCCTTCTGTTTGCGGTGGCTGCTTTTGGATTAGCTATCAGCACGTTTCGCGCCCTACAGCAATCGTCGCGGTCGAAACGGATGGCACGTTAGGAGGCACTCCCACCCCGCCTGTACATCAGGGCGAAGCATCAGCCACAGGATTACTGTTATCTCAGAAAATATGGTTGCGGCTGCTTCACTCTGACTGGTATGGCTTGCTGTTATGGCTCGATCGCGTCACTTCGATAAAATTCTTTCACACTGGGAAGATTCATAATTTTGGCATCGCCCGGATTCTCCTTTAGCAAATGATGCACCAGTAAAAATCCAACGATCGTCCAAGTTTGGTGGAGTCTAGCCTGTTGCCCCATCCAATTACCTGTAGGCCCATCAAAATATTCTGCCCAATTTTGCCGGGGTAGCTGATATAACAGCAGTTGGTAAGACTCTTCCAACAACGTCTGCATCTCAGCCATTAAGTGTGGGGGTTGCTCAGAGTGGAATGGCTGTTGACGTAATACTGCCACCACTAAAAACCAAAATAGACAGGGCCAGTGTCCAGCATTGTGATAGCACCAGGGCAGATTTTTGCGATCGTATCCCGTTTTTGTACGCCAGTCAGTATCTTCCAAAGGCGGATGGCAAATTCGCAGCGGCATCTGTGCCACCAGATCTTGACGATTTTGCACAATCAACTGAAACAAATTCTGTTGTTGATGTGGACTAATAACATCAAAGATGGCGCCTAAGCAGTTACCTAAGGTGAAGAAGCGGAAATCGGGGCGTCCGGTACGAATGTTACCAATCAAGTAGCCGCCGCGATCGCCCAGCCACTCTTGCAGCCAGTGTGGAATAGTTTCTGTGTGAATATTGTACTCATTTTGGATAGCGTCGCCATATTGCTCGGTGGGTCGTCGCCGCAATACTTGAACGGTTTTGCTGGTAATCCAATATTGTTTCAGTAAATAACGGCGCAACCGACGGGCATAGTCCAAACTGCCGTGGAATTGGTCAATTTGCCGCTGAGTGAAGGCATCTGAAGGAGAATCAAATGCGTTGGAAGAGATCAATGCAGACTCATCGCTCTTTCGAGCCTGAACGGGATAGCCCTTGTGTTGTAAATCCATCTGAATCAGTTTGGCTGCACTCACTAGTGAACCATACAGCAACACTTGGATCTCTAGCGGTGTGCCCCACACGTCTAGAGGACGATCGATCATAAACGCACCGTCAGGAACATAAAGCGTTGGGGCATCGCGGAAAGAGGGGCGTAGAATCAGATCCAGAAATCGCTGAAGCCCTTGCTGTACAGTTGGTTGTAAAGCAAAGGCTCGATCGCCTGTGCGTTGAACATAGAGATAGGTCAAAATGGCCCACCACAGGGTAGCATCCACTGAAATGACTCGTCCGATCGCCCGTTGTCCATAATCGGCAACGACTTGTCCGTTTTGTTCAATAAAGCTTGTGGGGAAAATGCCACGTGTTTGCGGTTGATTGCTCTGTAAACTTAAGCAGGTTTCCAAAAAATGCCGCACAACACTATATTTTTCCTGCGTTAGCAGATAAATCATCACAGGCACATTGTCCCGAATGAAAACCTCGTCATAGTTCAAATCCAGCACTGCGCCGCCATGTTCGGGCACTTTGGGAATGGCAGCGATCGCTCCCACCCATTCTCCTTGAAGGCTCACCAACGCTCGGTTATAAAATAACGACTGCGCCATGCGGACAACGGATTGTTCAGAAAAAACCATTTCTATCCTGTGGTTGACTTAGAGCACTTAAAAATTAAAAATGCAAAATGAAAAATGTAGTAACCCAATTTCCTGGGTTTCATTGATTTTTTAAGGTTCTTGTTGTAAGCGTTAATTCTCTTGTGCCAGTGAAGTTTCTTCTTGTCACCGATTTAGACCATACGTTAGTCGGCGATGCCCAAGCAACGCTGGCATTGAATCAAAAACTGGCAGCCATGCGCGATCGGCTATCTCTAATCTATGCTACTGGACGTTCCTATCTCTCGGCTCGTCAGTTAAAACATGAAGCACAACTTCTAGAACCTGACTACTGGATCACGGGCGTTGGCACAGAGATTTATCATCAGGGCAATCGCGATTCGGTGTGGGCGCAGCAACTTTCAGATAATTGGCAGCGCGAGCAAATTACCGCCTTGGTGCAGGGCTTTCCAGACTTGATTCCACAGCCAGACGACGCACAAAATCCTTGGAAAATCAGTTATTTTTTGCACTCTTCTACGGCTGATGTGATCTTGACAACTCTGCGGTTGCAGCTAGTCCAAGCGAACCTACCCGCCAAAATTATTTTTAGCAGTAACCGCGACGTAGATATTTTGCCGCTGAGTGGTGACAAAGGGTTGGCAATGACGTATGTGCGTCAACAGTTACAGTTACCTTCAGAAGCCATGCTGGTTTGTGGCGATTCAGGCAATGACATCAGCTTGTTTCAGCACGCAACTCAGGGGGTGATTGTGCGCAACGCGCAACCCGAACTGCTTGATTGGTATCGTCAATCGCAGCAATCCCCACAGTCTGAATTTTTTCGGCACTATTGGGCCCAGTCGGCTCATGCTTGGGGAATTTTAGAGGCGCTGTTTTATTTTCGCTGGTTATAGTAGCAGTACTTCGGACAGGGTTTGTAAGAACACTGAACCCCCTCGCTATGCCGTCGATTTTAGTCCTCACTCTCAATCCCTCTCCTGAAAGGTGGGAACTTCAATCTGGCTCCCTTTCGTCCTGTTCGGGAAAAGGGGCTGGGGAATAAGGGCGAATGCCGCAACTTGCAAACGCGACAGGCTCCCTTATGGAACCATTTCCATAATCTCGCGAAACAGTTGATCAAACTCTTCGGCAGCTTCTACCGCCGCTTTGCCCAATAGCTCCCACACAGTGGCTGCTTGTCCAAAGGTGTCGGCGATCGCCTGTCTCTGGTGAATTACTGTGTCAAGCACTGGCACGCCAATATTATTAAGCAGCAGCATGGCCTCGTCTTTAAGCCGAGTGCCTTTGACAGCTCTTGACAGAAAGACAGCCGCTTTGGGTGCACCATTGCGTTCAGCTTGGGCTTGGCGAATCAACCGAATTGCATCCGAGGCCGATCGCAAATCAACCCCAGATGGCTGACAAGGAATAATGGCGAGATCAGCCCGAAATAAGATGGATTTAGTGGCATCTGACAGTCCGGCTGGGCCATCTACCACCACATAGTTATAGGCTTCAGCTAACTTGGGAATACGCTGCAACAGGGTTTCTGGCTCCTGTAGCACCTCACAGGGAATATTGTCTTCTAATGACTCTAACCAGATGGAACTCGATCGCTGGGCATCGGCGTCTACAAGCAACACTTTATTACGGCGATGAACCAGCCAATAGGCCAAATGCACAGCGGTCGTTGATTTCGCACAGCCTCCCTTTTGATTAATAATGGCAATAACTGACATGCTCTCGAAACTCCCCTACTGCACTGAACAGTTCAACGAATGCCCTTGGCTTTCCATGATGCCCATGTAGATTAACTTTATAATGTTATGACTCTTTGAGATACTTCGTGTGCTCATTACAGGCAATATCGAGCGAAATTGAGGCTCAATCTAGGGAGTTGCTGAATGAGCATATGGTTGACACAGGGACAGGCACATCATCCAATTTGAGGTAGAGCAGTAGCGATTGAATCCGAGTGATCTAACCGCTCTACGAATATAGAAAAACACAACGTCTTGTACTGTAATCAAGCTAAATGGTGATTATGTCGTAACGTGGATTTTCTCCCTGCCCTTGAGTCATGGTTGTCTGAGAAATTTCATAAGCGGAACTTTTCCCACTAGGGATCAAGATTGTGGGTGCCGCCAATTACAATTAATTCACTGACTGGATTGTGTTGGAACTGATCCAATAATCCACCTAATACTCCATCGCTGTGGCAGCAAAGAATCATTGCCCTAATGCGAAAATACTAGGGCGACTAGCAAAGATAAAGATCTCGGTAATGTCGCCCGATCGCATAGCGAGTCTAAGAAGTCGAGTGTTCATGTCTAGCTAAATCACACCGCGTCATCTTCAACCAATAGCTTGACCAATACTGGCACTCAACCGCATCAATATCAATCTTTTCATGCTCGTCGGCAGGAATCATCCACTCTTGTTCATCTAAGTCAAAGGTGGTGGATGTTATACGATCACTCTTATGTTGAACCGGATAAAAAATAAATCCTGATTAACTGCCACTTCTCTACCGAGCATGAATTCCATGATTATTCTCAATACTGTTTATTCCATCTTCCTTTCTATGTTCTATTAAACAATTAATAGTGCAAACCAAAATTTTAACAGAAAATCACAAAGCAAATGGATTGAATATCTTAAAAATCGTATTTTTACCTTAACTTTTTTATTCAAAAAATTGATACATAAATTTCTAAAATTGATTAATTCATCGGTTCAAATTTAGTTTGAATGTAGTTTATACACTCGATCGGTATTTCTGCCTATTTGCTCACTCAGTAGTGCTAATAATTCCTTTCGTAGCGAAACTCCTTTCGACACATAAGCATTTGTGATAACTCAACCATCTGCATTGACAATGAAGCTAGATCCAACTCGTTCTGTTTGATGATCAGGTAAGTCAGGTAGTTGACTGCCAAAGAACTAATGAAAAAATAGTGCCAAAATCGTTTGAATCGAGCTACGGTTTGAGGCTAAGTATTAAGTCGCTTACAGCGATCGCGGCCCAATAGGTCATCTTTCATGCATTTTTTACATGGAAAATCTGTTTGTTTACTTCGCCTTTACAGGATGAATCGGCAATTCCTGTTAATCTCACTGTAGTAGGAAGAGTAAACCCGGTCTGCTGAGAAAGTGTGTGCGCCAGTTTTCAAAGGTTAGAGTTGCTGTCCTTCACGCCAGTAATACTAAAGTTATTAACCCCACAATCCAACAGAGTTGAGCAATGAAAAGTCCGAATAAAAACTAGCTGCAATAGTACTATGAATTTCCTGTTTGATGATTTGAAATAGTTTTGTAATTAGTTGATGACTCTGACGGCTTAAGTTGAGGAATAGCGACTGCTTAAGAAGCAACCGAAGAGGCAAATTCTTGAATGCAGTAAGCACAATTATTCTACTGAAATGAGTGGTTGCGTCTTAGCCACAGTCCTACCAGAGCAAGGCACAAGCAGCTTTGCTTAGGTTCTGTTTCAGCAATGGAACTAAGCGGTAAGAGTAGGAATACTTTCGAGTGCAAATCAACTGCACATTTATCCATAAATATCTGTAAACCTAGAGGTAGTTGCATGAAGGCAGTCATTTTAGCTGGTGGTTTAGGAACCCGCATTAGCGAAGAAACGGCCATTAAGCCAAAGCCAATGGTAGAGGTAGCGGGACAACCCATTCTCTGGCACATCATGAAGATCTATTCGGCTCATGGTGTTAATGACTTCATTATTTGCTGTGGGTATAAAGGCTACGTTATTAAAGAGTATTTTGCGAATTACTTTTTGCGCATGTCGGATGTGACCTTTGATATGCGCTTTAATCAAATGAATATTCATTCTGGAAATGCTGAGCCTTGGCGTGTCACATTGGTGGACACTGGTGAGAAAACCATGACGGGTGGTCGTTTGAAGCGAGTGCGTGAACACATCGGTAACGACACTTTTTGCTTCACCTATGGAGATGGGGTCAGCAATATCAATATTTCTGAGCTAATTGCTTTTCACAAGGAACAAAAGACCCTGGCAACGCTAACAGCGGTGCAACCCCCCGGACGCTTTGGTGCGATCGCCCTTGGACAAGAGCAAACCAAAATCACGAAGTTTCACGAAAAACCAGAAGGCGATGGCGCCTGGATTAATGGTGGTTTCTTCGTGCTAGAGCCAGATGTGATTGATTACATCAAAGATGACTCTACTGTTTGGGAACAAGAGCCGCTGCAAAAACTAGCCCACGACGAGCAACTTTCCGCCTTCAAGCATGATGGTTTCTGGCAACCGATGGATACCCTGCGCGACAAAAACTATCTAGAGGGACTTTGGAACAGTGGCAATGCACCTTGGAAGGTTTGGTAACGCGAGACTTCCAAAGAGTTGGAGAGAAACGACACCCCGTTCACCGGACAACACAACGTCCATTTGTATTTGAGGAGGCTCAATGAAATTCTGGCAGGGCAAAAAGGTTTTTATTACGGGTCATACAGGTTTCAAAGGCAGTTGGCTATCGGTATGGCTGCAATCATTAGGAGCGATCGTCGTTGGCTATTCACTGCCTGCTCCTACTCAGCCCAATCTCTTTGAAGTGGCTAATGTAGCTAACGGCATGGACTCCATCACTGGCGATATTCGTGACCTATCAGCGCTGCAAGCAGCCATGTCTCAACATCAGCCAGATATTGTGTTACATATGGCAGCCCAGCCCCTTGTGCGCTATTCCTACCTCCATCCGGTAGAAACCTATGCCACCAATGTGATGGGCACAGTCAATGTCTTGGAAGCGGTTCGCCACACAGACAGCGTTAAGGTTGTGGTCGTGATTACCACGGATAAGTGCTACGAAAACCGCGAGTGGGTCTGGGGCTATCGCGAACACGAACCGATGGGCGGCAAAGATCCCTACTCCAGCAGCAAAGGCTGTGCCGAACTGGTAGTCAGCGCCTATCGGGATTCTTATTTCTCACCGGAACAGTACGATCGACACGGAGTCGCAGTGGCCAGTGCTCGTGCCGGAAACGTAATCGGTGGTGGAGATTGGGCGCTCGATCGCCTCATTCCCGACATTATGCGGGCCATTCAGGAAAACCGCCCAGTGCTAATCCGCAGTCCTCGCGCTATCCGTCCGTGGCAGCATGTGCTGGAACCCTTAAGAGGCTACCTGTGCTTGGCAGAACACCTGTGGCATCATGGTCCGGAATTTGCCGAGGGCTGGAACTTTGGTCCGAACGATGAAGATGCAAAGCCCGTAGCCTGGATTGTTGAGCACCTCACCAAGCTATGGGGCAACGGCGCATCCTGGCAGATTGATGGGGCCTCCCATCCCCACGAAGCGACGTACTTGAAGTTGGATTGCTCCAAGGCTAAAGCACGTTTAGGATGGACACCTCGTACATCGCTTAGTACTGCCCTCGACTGGATTGTGGAATTCTATCGTGCCTATCAACGGCAGCAGAACATGCGAGAAGTTGTCGAAGGGCAAATCCTTCGCTTTCAGTCACTAGAACCCCCCTCTGATGCTGTCGATTTGTCGGACATGATGGTGCCGCTTACATCTACAAAGTAACTATCATCTACGCTTCCTGACACTGGCAAGAGTTGAGCTTCCTGGAGAAAATCATGTTATTTACCGAAACCAAACTCAAAGGCGCGTTCATCATTGATCTGGAATTGAAATCCGACGATCGAGGGTTCTTTGCCCGTACATTCTGCGCCAAAGAGTTTGAAGCCCATGGGTTGAAGCCTCTCGTTTCCCAATGCAACCTGTCGTTTAACCACAAAGCTGGCACGCTGAGAGGGATGCACTACCAAGTGGCTCCTGCCTGTGAAACAAAGCTGGTTCGCTGCACTCGGGGAGCGGTTTACGATGTGATCATCGATCTACGTCCAGACTCACCCACCTATCGACAGCACATTGGGGTTGAGTTGAGTGCAGATAACCGTCGAGCACTATATGTCCCCGAAATGTTTGCCCACGGCTATCAAACACTGACCGACGATGCCGAAGTTGCCTATCAGGTGACAGAGTTCTACACACCGGGCTACGAACGAGGAGCACGCTACAACGATCCAGCCTTTGGTATTGAATGGCCGGTTCCTATCACGGTGATTTCAGAAAAAGATGCCAATTGGCCGTTGGTAGAAGCGGTTCCTGTCTAATCCCCACTTAGATATCAAGACCCATAGAGTCACTAGGAGTCACTATGATCATTGTTGATACAGCGTTGAAAGCGCGTGCCGAAGCTGGTAATCCGGTCAGGGTTGGTATGATTGGTTCTGGGTTCATGGGCTGGGGCATTGCCAATCAAATTATCAATTCCGTGCCAGGAATGGATTTGGTGGCTGTCTCCAGCCGCCAACTCACCAATGCGAAACGAGCCTATGATGAGGCTGGCGTCGAGAGTGTTCGTGAAGTTAAAACGGTTGCTGAGTTAGAAGACGCGATCGCCCATGGGCAATATGCCATTACCGAAGACGCAATGTTGCTTTGTCAGGCAGACGGTATTGATGCATTAATTGAAGTCACAGGCACAATCGAGTTTGCTGCTGGCGTTGTGCTGGAAGCGATCGCCCATAACAAACATATTGTTTTGATGAATGCGGAATTGGATGGCACAATCGGTCCAATTCTGAAAACCTATGCCGATCGGGCGGGCGTGATTCTGTCGGGTTGCGATGGCGATCAGCCGGGTGTAGAAATGAACCTCTATCGCTATGTCAAAAGCATTGGTATGACGCCGCTGCTGTGCGGCAACATTAAAGGCTTGCAAGACCCGTACCGCAATCCCACTACACAAGAAGGTTTTGCCAAGAAATGGGGACAGAAAGCGCACATGGTAACGAGCTTTGCGGATGGTACAAAGATCTCGTTTGAACAGGCGATCGTCGCGAATGCAACGGGGATGAAGGTGGCAAAACGGGGCATGTTGGGCTATGACGTATCTGGACACATCGATGAGATGACCAACTTATACGATGTCGAGCAACTGAAAGAGTTGGGTGGTATCGTGGATTATGTTGTTGGCGCGAAGCCAGGGCCAGGCGTGTTTGTCTATGCCACACAAGATGACCCCAAGCATAAGCACTATTTGAGCTACTACAAAATGGGCGATGGCCCGCTGTATAGCTTCTACACACCCTATCATCTCTGCCATTTTGAAGTGCCGCTATCTGTAGCACGGGTGGTGCTATTTAAAGATCCGGTGTTGGCTCCGTTAGCCGGTCCGATGGTGGATGTGGTTGCCACTGCCAAGATTGATCTCAAAGCAGGCGATACCCTCGATGGTATTGGTTACTACATGACCTACGGGCAATGCGAAAACTCCGATATTGTTCTAGCTGAGCGGTTACTGCCAATGGGACTGGCCGAAGGTTGTCGCCTCAAGCGCGATGTACCTCGCGATCGGGTTCTCACTTATGATGATATTGAATTACCAGAAGGGCGGCTGTGCGACAAGCTACGGGCAGAACAAGACGCCTTCTTTGCTAAAGCGAAAGCAACCGTAACAGCGGCCTAGTTGACAACGCAGAGGGGCTGATTCCTAGATGATACTGATGAGATGGGTGGGATGCCCCGATCGATCTCATCAGTTTTCTAGTTTCTATTTGCCCTTTAACGCACCGCATCATGCAGCAGCTTATTCGCATCAACGTCATCAACGGCAACACCTTTGACACCATGACACGCGGAATTAATGAATCCGCGCAAGCCGCTCGCTTTCTATCCACAGAAATCATCACTACTCAACCCAGAACAGGGCCAGAATCGATCGAATCCTACTACGACGAGTATTTGGCAATTCCCGGTATTCTGGAAGAAATTGTTCTTTCTGAAGCCAACTTCGATGCCTTTGTCATTGCCTGCTGGGGTGATCCAGGCATTGAAGCGGCCCGTGAACTGACTACTAAACCGATTGTCGGCATTGCCGAAGCTAGCATGTATGTCGCCAATATGCTAGCGGCTCGCTGGGGGGTGCTTACCACTCAGCACCGCACCTTGGATATGGTAGAAAAAACGATTCACAAAGCCGGATTTTCTCATCGTTGCGTGTCGATACGGACAACCGGGCTTGCCGTAGCCGAGACCGAAACCGCTCGTGATGCTGCCGTCGATGCGTTGGAAGCGATCGGGCGGTTGGCAATCCTTGAAGACAAAGCGGAAGCCTTCTGCTTAGGATGTGCGGGCATGGGCCGACTGGATACGGAACTAGAACGGCGTTTGGGTGTTCCAATCATTGACTCAGTCGCCGCCGCCGTCAAAATGGCAGAGTCCCTCGTAGGACTGAGAAAACAAACCAGTAAAGCACTGACTTACAAACCACCAGAATCGAAGCTAATCAAAGGCTTTCCAAAACTAATGCAGCCAGGAGGATAAGCCGCAAAAGGTTGATAGGATCTAGGCTGAACTCTACGCCCCTGATTGATTCAATCAGCGTTTGTGATGCAATTTCCTTGTCTGCCTGCGATCGTCCACAACATTCAATTTGACAACCTCAGCCGCTTGCTTCGGCCTCGACTGGTGACACTGCTCTTCTTAATTTTGTTATCAGGCTGCACGTTGCCCCAGGTGAAAGCCGAGGATCGAGTGTTCCTACCTCTTAGCCTAGATTACTTGGGCGAATATACTCTCCCCAAGCAGGAATTTGAAGGAACTCCGGTGGGTGGACTATCGGGAATGACTTACAATCGGCAACGCGATCGGTTTTACGCCATTTCAGACGATCGCAGCCGACTTGCCCCGGCTCGATTTTATACCTTGAAACTGGTTCTAGATGTTGCTTCATCTTCAGACACTCAAGCAAGCCTTGGCATTCAATCTGTAGACATCGAGAAAGTAACCACACTATTGGCAAAGGATGGTAATCCCTATCCACCAGACTCCGTCGATCTCGAAGGCATCGCCCTGTCTCCGCAGCGATCGCTGTTCATTTCCAGCGAAGGCAACAGTCAGCAAGGCATTGCACCGTTTATCGCCGAGTTTGATTTAGAAACCGGGCAATGGCAACGGCAACTACCTATTCCAGACCGCTACTTGCCGCAGACAATCGATGGGCAGCCGATCGGAGTTCAGAACAACCTTGGGTTTGAATCGCTGACCCTAAATGCCGACGGTTCCACCGGAAATCCTCTAGAGCCGTTTCGGGTGTTTGCCGCCACAGAAGCGCCCCTTTACCAAGATTTATCCCTGGAATCGCCCTCCGATGAAACCAACCCGGACCCCATTCGTTTCCTACACTATTTGATTGGTGACGATCGTTCTACTCTACTAGCCGAGCATCTTTACCTAGCTGAGCCTATTCCTGAAGGAGCCGAAGGCGGATTAACGGAGTTGCTGACGTTGGATCAAGGCGGTCATTTTCTCAGCTTAGAGCGATCGTTTGGCTTAACCACGGGACTGAATGCCCAAATTTTTCAGTTAGCCACCGGAGGAGCCACAGATATTTCTGGCATTCCAGCGTTTCAAGGAGATTGGTCGGGCGTGACGCCCATTCACAAACGTCTGCTGCTGGATTTGACCGCGCTAAATATTCAGTTGGATAACCTAGAAGGAATGACGCTGGGTCCCCGTTTGCCAGACGGAACTCAAAGCTTGTTGTTGGTCAGTGATGATAACTTTAGTGATCTACAAATCACTCAGTTTTTACTATTTCGATTACGGCAATAAGTACATATGCTAGATGATTCCTGGAAAGCAGAAAACTTACTAAGCTCATTGTCTGAATTGGCGATTAGGCAAAGTCTAAAACTGTATCTTATCCCCATTTGTTGTCATGCGGCATGGCATTCACCCCCGCCTGCGACTCCTTCCCTTGCCGAAGGAGGTTGGGAGGGGTCGGCATACGGTGTAACCGGATAGAGAGTTGGTATTATCCTAAACAGCGAATGTGAATACTACCTAAGATGCGGCAATGTCATGGGTTAATTTCCTGAATTGTCCACTGAGTCTCGTTACTCGTTTCTATCCGATCGTAGCGGTGGCGATTTTGCGGATTGCCGCGTAATTCCAAGTGATCAACCTGCGTGGGATTGAGCAGCAACAAACAAAAGTTATCAAGCGGTTGAGTAGCATCAGGTGCAGAGACATCAAACTGGGTAGACACATCTCTTGGGTTGCTGGGATGAGGCCAGGCGAATTGGAGTCGGGCGGCATCCGATAGATTTTGCCATTGCTCTGTTCTGGCTGTGGCTAATTCAATCTCTTGTGTGACGGAATTGACAATTGCCAAAGTCCCCAACAAGCGAAACTGTTCCCGCGTTTTCGGGAAGTACCAGCACAACTCACCCCACGGTTGCTGCACAATTTGCCCGATTTTATCACTGCGATTGTCGGTGACAAACTTCAACTGATTGGTGTCGTTCAGAAAACCGCGAAAGACGATCGTCCGGTTGGCAGGGCGTCCATCTCGTTGCACAGTTGCCAGTTGCGCATAACGGGAATAAGCCAACGATCGGTTACGGTACAGGGCATGGGCGAGGGGTTGTCGCCAAGGAGCAAGCTTCATGAGCGAAGAGTAATGGTGATCTTTATCCATTGTGCCAAGCTGAGTTACAGTCATAGTCCTGATTGACTGACAACTCGTTGCCCCCTCATCCCCACTCCTTTCTCCAGATAGGGTGAGGGGAGCGAGTGTTGTTCAGTCACTCAGAGTCACAAGCTCACATGCGATAAGGAGGTTGCTTTATTCTTGATTCCTTTATCCTTTAGGTTGGTTCGTCTCGTTAGCAGGTTGACTCCCGACGCTTACCAACCTAATCCTCTTCCCGACTCCCAACCACTCAATCAAAATTCGATAAGATGCTGAGACGAGCATTGTGCTTGATCCCCAATCTTGATTTGTAGAACCTCAAATTTCTTATATGAGCACCGCCGATCGCCATAGAAACGATCCTTTTACAAATACACCGATTATTAATAATCAGAGTATTGATCAGAACCACCACTCCACCCCAACCGATTACAACGCGGCGGCCCTAGCTGAAGTCAATGTTTTACTTGATCAATTTGCGCACTTTGGTGTTGAACTCGGACTCGATCGCATTCACCGCCTATTAGCAGACTTAGGCAACCCACAACAGCAAGTTTCCATCCTGCACGTCGCCGGCAGCAACGGTAAAGGCTCTGTGTGTGCTTTCCTGTCTTCTGTTTTAACCGAGGCGGGCTACCGAGTTGGACGCTACACCTCTCCGCATTTAGTCACCTGGTGTGAACGTATTTGTATCAATCAGCAAGAAATTGCACCAACCACTCTTCTGCACCTGCTCAAACAAACCATTACCGCCATTCGACCAGACGCCCCATCTCCAACCCAGTTTGAAGTTATTACTGCTGCTGCCTGGCTATACTTTGCTCAACAGCGCGTTGATATTGCTGTCATTGAAGTTGGCTTAGGTGGACGCTTGGACGCCACCAATGTTTGCGATCGGCCGCTCGTCAGCATCATCACCTCCCTCAGCCGCGAACACTGGCAAAAACTTGGGCCTACCTTGGCAGACATTACCCGTGAAAAAGCAGGCATCTTAAAACCAGGATGTCCTGCTGTGATAGCCCCCCAACCTCCCGAAGCCACCGCCGTTTTGCAACAGCGCCTCACGGAACTCAATTGCCCTGCTCTCTGGGTACAACCTTCGATCGCCACCCAATCAGGCTGGGCCACCTTTCAAAACAACCTATCCATCCCCTCCCATCCCCACTTCAAACTCTTGCCACTCACCTACCCCTTACCCCTACCGGGTCTACATCAACGGGTTAACTCTGCCTTGGCAATCGCTACCCTGCAATGGCTTCAGCACCAGGGGTGGAAAATCACCGAACAGCAAATTCAGCAAGGCATGGCAAAAACTCAATGGCCCGGGCGCTTGCAGTGGATCATGTGGCAAAACCACGACATTTTGATTGATGGCGCGCATAATCCAGCCGGAGCCGCCATGTTACGTCAATATCTTGATTACGAAATTGAACACAGCGATCGGGTTACACCCCCCATTCACTGGGTTATGGGCATGTTATCCACCAAAGATCATGCAGATGTTTTCCAAGCCTTGCTGCGATCGGGCGATTCCCTCCACCTCGTTCCTGTTCCAGATCACCTATCTGCTAACTTAGAGGAACTAGCGGCCCTCGCTCAGAAAACTTGTCCTACCTTAAAAGATTGCCAAATTTATGATAATGCGCTGGCTGGCTTAGAAGCCGCCATACAATCTCGATCGAACTCAAAGCCAACTCTGGTACTCTGTGGATCGCTGTATCTTATTGGGTACTTCTTCAAACATCTAGCCAACGAGCAGTCGCTCAATGAACAGGCTTAGCCTGCATTATGCATAAGCAACGATAATAAACATCACCTAAATTCCGGTGCTCACTCTCCCCCAGAGGACACAGTGGAAGCCCGAGCAAAACCTGTTTAGGCAAGTAAGTTGAAATATCCGTAATGCCCTCTTTTCGATCGGTTCCAGTTAGCGGGTTCCAATTAACTAGTTAATTAATTAGACGCTACTGCATAGTGTACTAACTGCGCCAATCGTTGACGTAAGGTTTCCAACCCCAGCCGATCGCTGGCTGAAATGAACACCGCCTGTGGATATTCTTCTTTGGCAAAGGCAAGGGTTTCGCTATCTACTTGATCAACTTTGTTAAACACCAACAGCGCCGGGCCAGG
Organism: Thermocoleostomius sinensis A174; assembly: GCF_026802175.1. Lineage (NCBI taxonomy): Bacteria > Bacillati > Cyanobacteriota > Cyanophyceae > Oculatellales > Oculatellaceae > Thermocoleostomius > Thermocoleostomius sinensis. The sequence goes on from NZ_CP113797.1 coordinate 4,004,782, forward strand.
TGTGACGGGCATTTCCGAGAGAATCGTCATCACCGATCGAATCTGGCTTTGCCAAGCCGAGTGAGATAAATCCACCACATGCATTAACGCATCTGCTTCGGTGACTTCTTCTAAAGTGGCACGGAACGCATCCATCAGCGAAGGCGGCAAATCATGAATGAAGCCGACTGTATCTGTGAGGACAATTGATAATGGCTTGTGAGTTTCGGCATTGGTAATTGTCAGTCGCCGAGTGGTGGGATCAAGCGTCGCGAATAGCTGATCGGCAGTGTAAACCTCTGCATTAGTCAGCACATTCAGTAGGGTAGATTTGCCAGCATTGGTATAGCCCACAATCGCAATCGAGGGCACTTCTTGATGTTGCCGCTGTTGTCGCAGCCGCGATCGATGCGCTTGCAGTTGATTCACTTCTTGTTGCAACCGCGAAATCCGTCGTTGAATGGCGCGGCGTTCGGTTTCCAATTTGGTTTCACCGGGCCCCCGTGTGCCAATTCCACCCCCCAATCGAGACATAGCCCGTCCCCGTCCTGCTAGCCGCGGCAGCATATATTCCAACTGTGCTAGTTCTACCTGTAATTTTCCCGCCCCAGATTGAGCCCGTTGCGCAAAAATATCTAAAATGACCTCCGTCCGATCGACGACTCGAAGACCAATCTGCATTTCCAAGTTGCGTACCTGAGCCGGAGACAAATCGCGATCGAACACAATTAAATTTGCACCAACTGTTTGAGCAGCCAGGGCAATTTCCTGAACTTTGCCTTCGCCTACCACGGTTTGAGGATGGGGAGCCGGGCGCTTTTGTCGTAACACCTGAAGCACTTCGCCGCCCGCCGTTTCCACGAGTCGCGCCACTTCCAACAATCCATCCTGGAAGCGCTGAGCCGATAAATGATTGGTCATTAACCCCACCAGTAGCACGCGATCGTGCTCAGAGCTAATCTGTTGGGCAACATACTCTCGTCGAAATTCTTCTTCCAAGCCCTCTACAAGAGCGAGAAAGTCTTGCTGAGACAACACATCCAGATTAAGGGGAGGAGAAACCGTCCAGGTTACTTCTGGATGCGGAACCAAGTGCGCTAAATAGGTTTGCTTCACATATCCGGTTGCACCGCCGCCTCGTCGCTCAAACCCCCCTCCTGAGAGAGTAAGAGTCACCAATGCATCAAGTCGCTGAAGGACCATGGCAGTGAGGACGGCATCACTGGGCGCTTCTGATTTCAGTTGGGTCGCAATGCAGCGAATACCGCTCAAGCGTTCTGCCCCATAGCGCGGCAATTCCAGGGGTGGAATTTGGGTTTGGCGAACTGTTCCTACACCGACCCGAATCACCTGTCCACGCCGATTGACATACGCACAGACAGGCTGATTTATATCGGTACTGATGGCAGCCAAACGCTGGGCAAACTCGAACGTAGTGATGCGATCGCCTGGCAATCGCTGGTGATAGAGCCGCTGTAACTGCTTGATTTGGCTAGGCTTCAAGCCCTGAAGATGACCGTAGATCGTTTCGATAGGCGCATTTGACTCGCGATGGAGTCTACAAACTCGACTGCGATTATTCTATCAATCCTCCGATCGATCGGGTTCAATTGATAACGGGTAGCCCTCACACTCAGGTATCAGTTTCAGATGTCAGTAGGCTATCTATTAACCCATGCTTGCCGGAGCGACTCAAATTGCTGCTTAAGCCAGCGTCTGATTCTAGCTTTTGGAGACAGATAGTCCTGACCCACCGCGCGATCGTAACTGGCATAAGCTTCTTGATAGCGCCCCAAGCGGTGCAGAGCAACCCCCCGAAACGTCCAGGCTTCTGAATAGTCTGGGCTAATTGCAATCGCTCGATCGCAGCTTTCCAAGGCTTCTGAATACTGCTCTAGGTGAATTAGCATGACTGCCCGAAACACCCAGGCTGCCGTATCATTTGGCTGTAAGGCGATCGCACGATCGAAACTGTCCAGTGCCTCAGCATAGTTGCCCAAATTGGCCAGATCGTTTCCGCGTAAAAACCAGGCTGCATTACTCTAGTCTAGTAATTCGGTTTGATTAAAATCAGTAAGCACTCTCTTCATAGATGCTACAAGTTAAGGAATATAAGCACCCCTCAGTTCACTCATCCTAATCAGCCATGCCTGCTTAATCTGGATTAGAAGTAACACTCGATCTAGTCTTACACAAGACGAGACTAAAGAACTTTATTCCAATCTATCTTTACTTTAAAAAAAACTAAAAAATCATTGTAAAGAAACTGTAATCTTACTGAGGTCGAGTAGAAAGCGACCGAGATCACTGCCAAAGTTCAGAATTTCCTCTTAAGTAAAAACTGGGAAATCCTATTTTTTCTCCTACCAATCATCGTATTTCAACGGAGAAATTAAATACAATTCATGTTTGTTATTTAAGCGTATTGCAAGTAGTTTCTCTCAACTAAAACCCACTGTTTAAATAAGGGTTTTCACCCCCTTGTACAGAGTGTAAAAGTTTGGTTATTTTCATTTTAGAAGTTGTTCCTTCTCAAAAATTTAATGCAAGAGCAATTGTTGATCTTCATTGAAGTTTAGAAGCGGTGAAAGACCATTTTTAAGCGAGACGCTGATGGCAATCTACCTCTCTGAATTTTAACGAGAGGAAACTCAGTCTCTACGCTTCCATTCGGTGCGTAATCTTTAGCGAGGCTCAAATGAACTCGCAGATTCACACTGACTTTTATCGAGGGCAGACGCGAAATCGTTCGTTGATTGCAAGAATCTTCTAGTTTTCCCTAACAACAGCTAGCCATGAGTTGGGGGACTTTGACAGGCGATTGCTCTGTCTTCAGAGAATCCAATTTTTTTAAGTCAATCAATTTAATACGCTAGTTCTAACAATTATTCATCGGCCCTTATTTTTGTCCTCAATCGTTGATTTCAATACAAAGGGGTAAGTGAATTGTGCGGGATGCCTTGGTGGTCGGAATTAATACTTATCAATCTCTGCCGAACTTAAAAGCACCAGCTAGAGATGCGGAAGCGATCGCCCAAATGCTGCAATCCCAAGGCGAGTTTCGGGTGCATCGTGTGCCAGAAGTTATTCAAGCTGGCAAAACAGCGGTAGGTCAAAAAACGCAGGTGACACTGCGCGAATTAGAAACTGCCCTGATCAATTTGTTCAAACCAAAAGGCAATCACTGTCCACAGACGGCATTGTTTTACTTTTCGGGCCATGGGCTTCAGCGAGAAGCAGGTATCCAAGAAGGCTATCTAGCTTTGAGTGATTCTCACCCCGATAAGGGGTTCTATGGATTATCGCTATTTTGGCTGCGGCGGTTACTACAAGAAAGCCCTGTTCGACAACGCATTATTATGTTGGATTGTTGCCACAGCGGTGAATTGCTGAACTTTTTAGAAGCTGATCCGGGGGCACAGTCGGGCATCGATCGCCTGTTCATGGCAGCTTCTAGGGAGTACGAAACCGCATTTGAATCATTAGACAGTCCCTACAGTGTTTTCACGCAAGCCATTCTCACTGGCTTGGAACCGCGCCGGGTTGAATCGGGAATTGTCACCAATCACTCTTTGACTGACTATGTGAATCATGCCCTCAAGGGTGAAATTCAACAGCCATTATTTGAAAGTTCAGGAAGTGAGATTGTCTTGACTCGGCAGACGGGTTTACCTACAGCTACCCCAACCGTCATTAAATCTACAGACATTTGCCCTTATCGAGGCTTGGAATCGTTTGATGAAGCACATGCTGATTTTTTCTTTGGACGAGAAGATCTAACCGAAACCCTCATCACCAAACTCAAAGCCGATCGCTTTGTAGCCGTTGTTGGGGCATCAGGCATCGGTAAGTCTTCATTGGTGCGAGCCGGCATGCTAACGCGGCTGCGACGAGAGAAAACCGCGACAGGAGACGATCGTTGGCGCATCAAGTTCATCACTCCAACTCGACATCCGCTCAAAGGTTTGGCCGCCACCTTCATCGATGCCGCAGCTTCAGATTTAGAACGGGCTGAACAACTGCGCCGAGCCGAGGAATTCTTACAAGACGGTGGTAATGGGCTAGCGCAACTGGTACGGGCCAGTCTACCAATTCACTCTACGTCGTCTGAATTGAATGTACGAGAACGATCGCGCTTATTGCTGGTTGTTGACCAATTTGAAGAGGTGTTTACCCTATCTCAAGGCTCGGAGGCAGAACAGGAACGCCAACAATTTTTTAATTGCTTGCTAGGAGCGGCTGAGCTTGCCAAAGATTGCCTCAGCTTGGTGATTGTGCTGCGCACGGATTTTTTACCCAAATGTTTGCTCTATGAAGGATTAGCCAGCCAAATTGAACACCACCAACTCATGGTAATGCCGCTGAAATATGAGCAGATTAAAGCAACGATCGTACGTCCGGCTCAAAAGGCAGGACTGGTGTGTGAGCCAAACTTGGTATATACCATGCTGCTCGATATTTCGGGTGCACCCGGAGAACTGCCACTGTTGCAGTACACGCTATTGGAACTATGGCAACGCCGACGAGTTAATTCAACAGGCTCGATCGCTCGATTGACCTTAGAAGCGTATCAAGAACTAGGAGGCGTGCGCGGCACCCTACAAAAACGAGCCACTGATGTGTTTTACAGCTTAACAGAACCTGAACAAGCCATTGCCAAGCGCATCTTTCTGGCTTTAACTCAACTGGGAGATGGAACCGAAGACACACGCCGCCGAGTCGCAAAATCAGAACTCATCAGTCCAGCTTATCCGACTGAGTTAGTTGATCGAGTGTTGGAAAAGTTAGTGAAGGCTAAACTGATTGTCACTAATCAAGATGTAGATGTTGTTCACGAAGCGTTAATTCGTAATTGGTCACTCTTACGGACTTGGTTAACAGAACATCGAGAAACATTACGACGATCGCGCAGGGTTGAACAATCGGCCCAAGAATGGGATAGAGCCGGACAGCCACCCGCTGGCGATTATTTGCTTTCGGGGTTACGGTTGGAAGACGCCGAAGACCTATTAAAAAACTGTGAAAATGAACTGTCTACGCTGGCGCAAAAGTTTATTACCGTCAGCCGAGAAGAATCTCGACAGGCCAGACGAGAATCTTGGCAACTACAAATTGCGGTTCCTTCTGTGTTACTAGCCGCCCTAACAATTGTATTTAGCCAGTATTACAAGTCTGTGGAATCACAAGCTGAACGAGTACAACAGTTGCAAACGGCGACTTCACGCGAACGAGCCGCGATCGCTCAGTCCATTCTGCAAGAAACCAATAGCGATCCAATGTCTGCGTTGCTAGTGAGCCGCTTAGCGGCTGAACAAGGGAGAGGTAATGTAGAAGCGCAGTCCAGTTTGCGCGCCGCCTTGCAAGCCCTGCGATTACAACTAGAACTATCCGGACACACCGGGGGCGTTCATCAGATTACCTTTAGCCCGAATCAGCGCTATCTGGCAACCGCCAGCGCGGATGGCACGATTCGCCTTTGGGCTATTCACCCTCAAACAATTTACAACACCAGCCTGGAACCAAGCCGAGTTTTGTTGTGGTCTACTTCTGGACACAGACCTGACTCTCATGGTTATTCAGACAGAGGAGTAGAACCATGTCAAAACTTAAACTGCACTCAGACGAGCGAGGCAGCGGTAGACGTAGTATCGGTTCGTTTTAGTCCAGATAGTCGATTGATTGCGGCGATCGCCAAAGATTCAGCAACGGTTAAAATTTGGTCTGTTGAATCTTCGATAGCACCTTCTGTTGAGTCTATTGAGTCGAACTCTGAGTTAAACTCGGCTAGGTTACAGCTAACGGCCCCGTCTATTGTAACGCAAGCAATCTTTAGCCCAAATGGTCAATGGATTGCGACCGCTCATGAAGATCGATCGATTTCTATTTGGCAGGTGTCTACCGGCCAGTTGGTGACTCGGATTCCTAATGCCCATATCACTCAAACCCAAACAGCCATTCAGTTCACTACGGATGGACGCTATCTGCTCTCGTCTAGTTCCGATCGCACGCTCCAGCTTTGGCAATTATTGCCCCAAGCGAACCATAAACTAACGGTAGAAAAAGCCGCAACGTTGACCCATCCCACAACCATCAATCATGCCGTGATTAGTCCTTCTGGTCAGTGGGTGGCAATCGCTGATATGAAGGGAGAGGCACATCTTTGGAACATTGCTACTGGACACCAGGTGAAGACACTAAAACCTCCTGATGCTTCACCAACATCCCAGCTTCCAGTTCCCATTACTCAGCTACAATTTAGCCCTACCGAATCTATCTTAGCGATAGCGGACGCTGATTATCGTCTTCAACTTTGGAATTTGAACTCTGGAAAATTGTGGCACACTCTTACACCTGTCCATGGTTCTGATACCGTAACTAATTCTAGGATTGAAACTGCACTTGAAGCGGCGAATAAACCAGAAATAACTCCTGCACTCCAGGCTCCTAGAGATTTACTGAGCTTTAATCCTACTGGAACCATATTGGCGACAGCAAAACCTAATACAGCAAAACCTAGCGATTCTCATAGTGTTTATCTATGGAATACACAAACAGGAGAGAGAATCGGTACCTTACCAGGGCACAACAAGCCTGTAGAAGCACTGCAATTTAGCCCAGACGGAACCTACATTGCTACAGCGAGTGCTGATGGTCTAGTGCGGTTGTGGGCAGCCGAAACAGGCGGAGAATTACCGACCATTCAGTTGCCAGACGCAGCCATTGAATGGGCAACATTTCTGGAAAATGCACCTGCGTCCATACAACCCGTTTCTACTACCCCCTTTTCATCGCCAACCGCCCTATTGCCGCCTAAAAATCAGAACTTATTGGATCAGAAAGCGTCTCACAATGATTCAATCCTCGCATCTCATTCGGCTATTTTGAGCAATCGTGAAGTTGGTCAATTCAATCAACCACTTTCTCCAGACAAGGTGGTCAAAGCAGAGAAAGCACTAGTGAATTTGGTTACAGTGTCTGCTTCAGGGCGACTGCAACGGTGGCAAATAGTTGCTGACCCGTTGGTCTTGTCACCACCTGCTCAATTTGCAAATTCGATCGTTGCGACAACCACTGCGCCATCACAAGGCTTTGGGCAGCAAGTTCTGGCACTTTTAACTCGCCCCTTTCACGGGTTTGCAATCACTTCTCATCAAACTATTGGTTCTATACCAGCCAAGATTTCTACGACAGGCGCTCCACCTTCCACTGATCCACGCCAATCGTCCCCACCAATTACTACGGCTTCAATGGCACACTCGATGCACACCGTTACATCTATTCAGATAGCACCTAACGCCCAGCAATCGTTGAGCAGCGTCACGCTAAGTGCTGATGGACGCCTACTAGCCACTGCTACTCCGGAAGGATGGATTGAAATTTTTCAGATTGAAGCCAATCAGTCCACCACACTACTGCATCGCATTCAGAATCGGCGAATGTTTCCTGACCGTAACTCAAGGCTGGACACAGTCACCTTAGAGTCCATCCCAACCCTGCAATTCACTAGCTTCGAGCCTACCTCCGCTCCTTCGTTGCCAGCACCCACGCGATCGCTTGCCGCCCCATCACCATCACTAGAGCCGATTACCCTACGACACCTTTCGTTTAGTTCAGACAATCGATTTTTGTTGGGTCTTGCCGATGATTTTACCGTGCGGTTGTGGGACGTGCAGTCGGGGCGATCGCTGCACATTTGGCAGGGGCATCAAGCGACGGTGCAACAAGCGCGGTTTAGTCCAGACGGACAGTGGGTCGCGTCCGCAAGTTGGGATCAAACTGTGCGAATTTGGCATGTTTCATCAGGAAGGTTACAAAAAACAATTCCCCATCCTGATTCGGTTAGCAGTGTCAGTTTTAGTGCAGATAGTCAGCAACTTGTCAGTGCGAGTTGGGATGGTATCGCTCGCGTGTTTGACGTTCGCACTGGAGAACAACAGCTTTCATTGAATGGACATCAACCAGCGCTGTTGGACGCTGCATTTAGTCCAGATGGAACCCTGATTGCAACGGCGAGTGCGAGTGGCATCGCTCAACTGTGGAGTGCTCAGACAGGCTTAATACAAGCTGAATTGATGCCTAATCGTTCTGGTGCAGAGGCTGCATCCATTTCACAGGTGTTTTTCAGCCCTGATAGTCAATACCTAGCCACGTTAACCAAAGATGGAAAAGTGCATCTGTGGGCAGCTACGTGGGAAATGCTGTTGAAACTGGCCCGCGATCGCAGCTTGCGGCAACTCAGCCAAGATGAATGCAATCGGTATCTAAAATTAACGCCTGAGGAGTGCCCGGCATTGGTGTTGGGAAGTCGTTAGGAAATGGGACGTAGGAAACATGGATAGGACAATTTTGTGCTCCAAATCCATCCATTCCAGGTTCCAGAAACCTAAAGATTATTCCAGCCTATTCATCTGTTGTCAGATCACTCCATACGACCGCCAATATTGCTTTCTCGTCCTGCACTATTTTCGATTGATTCTAATGCTGCTCGTGATCCAGCAATGATATCCCGCTCTTCGCCGCCCAAAAACAGCCGCCCAAAGCTGCCCACGGCTGACACATGCAGAATATTGATTAAGGCAGCTTTTTCGGCTTCGTTGGCTGCCAGCGAGGCATAGGCGGCTGGTTCCACTTCCAGGACGTATAGACTTTGCCCCGCCAAAATCATATTACCTTTACGGGTGCGGTTAATCAGTTGGGTGTGGTGGGCGTCGATATTGCGAATGATTTGACTAGACACGACACGGGGTTTAATGCAATCTGCTGGACGAGCATCGATCGCCGCCAAAACGGCTCGCCCGGCTGCCAATGTATCGCTTTGACGACTAGCATGGATTTCCAGCAGACCATACAACCGCTCAATGATCAACACCCCTGGACGGACTGCCGCTGCTTTGAGGGCGATGTCCATCAGGCGATTGATTTCAATGCCAGGCGAAATTTCAATCCACAACGAAGAATCTCCTGGTAAGGGTAAAAATCCCAAGGCTTGCGTTCCCAAATAGGCAGCGTGCTGGGGTTGCAAACTGTCCAGATAAACATAACTACGAAGATCAATTCCCAAGGTGTGTCAATCAAAGCTCGGCATTCCTTACCATTATCGCCGAGTTGTTACAGAAATTCATAGAAATCCAAATTAGCAAGGCTACTGCTGTTGTTCCCAAGCTCGAATTTTGCCAGGGTTTAGCAAGCCATAGGGATCGACCATTGCTTTAAACTGCATCTGTGCTGGGTCCATCACTTTGCGTCCGCCATCTTCAATGATGTAGGTATGGGGGTTAGCAATGAAGGCCCCGTTGTCTTCGTGATAGTGAATGATTTCGTAAAGGCGATCGGCTGTAGTGTAGCGCACAAGTTGCAGGGCAGCCGGTAGCACGACCCCGTTAACCCGAATGAACTCCAGATGCATCATCACTTCATCGCCAAAGTGGTGATACATGTGCTCTACCAGCTTCAGATCTTTGTCGGCAGGAAATAGGGTTTGTAGATAAGTCAGGCTTGGATCGACACTGCGGGCGTGAAGGGTGGTGTGATTCCAGGTAAACTCGCCAATGGCTACACCTTTGCCGGACTCCTGCGCCGATTTTTGATAGCAAATTGTGCCACCAAATTCCTTCAGCAGTTCTCCAAATGGTTCGAGACAAGGTTCAGCTACCATCAGTAGAGCGCAGTGACTACCCACTGGAATCATGGTGCGCAGGGCCGCAAAATAATCAGAAATGGGGGCAGCGCAGATGCAGATGAGTTTCTTGACAATGCCATCGGCATCCCCTAACGCTTGCCCAAACCGAGCAGCGGTCATGAAATCGGGAAAGGTGGCAACTAATTCTGTCCAGGGATAGGCTGGGCCCAGTGGGATTTCTAGTTCTGTGATAATGCCGTTTGTCCCCCAAGCGTGGGCCACTTTGTAAACGTCGTCACCGCGTAGTTCAATGACTTGAGGTTCGTCTTCCATCGTCACAACGCGCAACGCCAACAGATTTCCACGATCGCGCAATTGTCCATAGGTAATGGAGCCGATGCCACCACTGCCGCCGCCAATAAAGCCGCCGATCGTCGCAGTACGGTAGGTAGAAGGAGCCATGCGAATTTCCCAACCCATTTCTCGTGTTTGCTTGTCCAAGGCTGCCAACTTTACACCCGCTTCAACCCGTGCCATGCCTGGTTTTACCCACTTTACCGCTTGCAGCTTAGTTAAATCCAGCACGACCCCGCCCCGCAATGGCACACATTGCCCATAGTTGCCCGTTCCCGCCCCGCGAATCGTGACCGGAACACGATGCTGAACACAAACCGCCGCTGCTTTCATTACCTCTGCTTCGTTGGCAGGACGTACAACCAAATCGGCTACTTTATCATCGAGATCTGCCCGCAGAAGCGGACTATAGCTGTAGTAGTCTTTAGATAGCCTGGCAACCTGAACTGGATCTCGAATAATTTCAATCTCCCCTAACGCAGCCACTAGGGAGTCCCAATCGATTGATCGTGTTGCAGCAGCAGTCATTCAACAGCCTCCATCCGTAAACCAGATTAAGTGTCCCCATGATCGCCCGTTATGACCAAGTCGTAAAGGGATTGCTTGCACAGTTGGCGAAGAGAGGGAATCTGAACCTTCTGGCGATACTTTTTGCCGATGTCTACTCTACTGAAAGACTAATTGAAAAACTGGTACACACACTACGATCGCAATCGATTGGGGCAAATTGCGCCATCAATAACTTGAAGATGACAAGCTTATACAACCTCTCTATTACAACCTCTCTATCTAGTTGCACCCTATCCTGCTCCCTCCTAACTTCTCTTTCTAGGGAGGGCAGACGGTGGGGTGAGGATGATGCAGTAAGATGAAAAATGGATATTAGGATTTTAATTTCAGCAGTTCCTCTAACGACGCCAGTAGTTTTACTTTCACCAACAGAATTTCTGCTGCTGAGTTTAAGACAAACTTCCAACCGATATTGATGCTAAACAGTGGCGTTTGCACCCTGCCTCCAACCTGATATTCTTCCGTGCCGTCTTCCTGGGCTTCACGACGATAGCGATTAGGAAAAAGCTGTAACCCTTTGGCTTCGGTTTCTAAATACTGGACGATTGCCTTCTGTCCAACCACTGGAGAATCAAAGGGTGGATCGAGGACACCCTCTTCGGCAAAAAGAGCCGCCGTTGCCTGAAAATCTCCAGTGTTGAGCAAATCAAAATAGCGAGAAACGATCGCTTTACTAGTAGAGGAATCTGAAGTGGTAAACTCAATGAAGCCTTCAGCCATATCGCTAGGATAATTACTAGCATCATTACTCGACTGACTTTCTACATCGTCAATGGAACTACTTTCCTGATGCATTGATTCAACGCTTGACTCAGAGACCTGCTCCTCGAATAATTCAAGTGCAGGTTCGCTCAGGTCTGCTGACGAATTTGACTGTGAACCTTTAAACTGCTTCATTACCAATATTTAAATTAATCAAGTAAATTAATCAAGAAACCCATCAAGAAATCGCCCAGAATAAAACTTCAGTCTCTGCCTTCTACAACATTGCTTACGATTGAGAAGGTATTCGCGATCGTATTATCAATTACGACATTAGTTTACAAATCTGCCCGTAGTCAGGTTTTATAGTTCCGTCTTTCGCCAGGTTCTAATTAAACTTACGACTTGCTAAGGTGGCGACAGTGAATTGAGGCGATAGGTGTGACATACACAAAAACGGATTCTAATCCATCGTTGGTTCAGTCATTTCAAAGTTTAGATGTTGATCAGCAGCTAGCACTCTTTTGGTTTGTCTACAAGGGGATGGGAGATTCTATTACTCCAGCGGCTCCCGGTGCAAGTACAGTTTCACCTGAAATTGCTGAGTCCTTGTTCAACCAAGTCAAGGACATGTCCCACGATGAGCAGCTACAGGTACAGCGCGATCTCGTAGCCCGTAAAAATAGCTTGATTTCCCGCGAATATGGCGCCATGAGCGATACAACCAAGCTGCTATTTTGGTATCGCTTGGCTCAAGGGATGGATAACCAAACGATCGTTCCCGTTCCTCCAGGCTATGAGTTAACGTCCGAAGCAAACTCGTTGTTAGATGAGATTAAGAAGCTCGACTTTGGTCAGCAGATCACGTTCTTCAGAGATATTGTGGGCCCAATGGGCGTTGACCCTAATGCCGTTCCTCACGATAGCGAAACTGGATTATAAATCCTCGGTTTGAGTCGCTAACCTATTACTGTTATTGTCCAGACATCGCACGTTTCCTAGATTTGAGCTTTTCTAAATTTGAACGGAGCGGGGGCAATGGGGGGATTGCTAGCAGAATAGCTGCGCCTGCCCTGCTTGTTCATATCGCTCTGGCTCAAGTCCGGCCGATCAACGCTGCGTCGATCGAGAGTGATGTTAGCCATCGTTATACAGCAGGGTAGGTATTGCCTGCCCTCTTTGTCATTAAAAAAAGACCTAAAGACCTACGGATGGCGTTACTGAACACAGATATGAATTGCTCTTATTCCCAACTCTTTCTCCCCAGAAAGAAGGGAGCTAGGACTCTTGTTACCCTCTGCTTTGGGCGAGGGTGAGAACTGTAAGCAGCTCCAGCACGAGAATCATACTTCTGTTCAGCAACCAAAGACCTGTAGACTAGGATCTCGATCCTAATTGGCGTGTGGGTTGGCAAAGGGCAATCTGAGGATGTTAGAAAAACCCGAAATTTTAGACAATCGAACGGTACTTCTTACACAATAGATATTAGTGGCTCATTTAATCATTAGTTAAGTTGCAACGCATTCTGATTAAATGGGCTAGCTCCAAATTATTCATTCAGATGTTGGTTTTCATAGCAACATTCTTTGTCGTTTTTTAAGGGCAGAATAAATCATGACCGCGACATTAGCTGCTCCGCAATCGATCGAAGCGTGGTTAGGACATGAAGCAGAGGATCTATTGACATATCAAGCCAAAGTTTCTAGAGATCTACTGCATTTACCGGGTCCAGATTTTGTCGATCGTGTCTTTGTGCAAAGCGATCGCAATCCTCAAGTTTTACGAAACCTGCAATTACTTTATTCTACAGGGCGGTTGGCTAATACAGGCTATTTGTCGATTCTGCCAGTCGATCAAGGGATTGAACACTCGGCTGCGGCATCGTTTGCACCAAATCCCATTTACTTTGACAGTGAAAATATTGTGAAGTTGGCGATTGAAGGTGGCTGTAATGCGGTAGCTACGACCTTGGGCGTATTAGGCAGTGTCTCTCGCAAATATGCACACAAGATTCCGTTCATTGTCAAAATTAATCACAATGAACTGCTAACTTATCCGAATCAGTTTGATCAAGTTTTGTTTGCATCGGTGGAACAAGCTTGGAACTTAGGCGCTGCGGCCATTGGTGCCACAATCTATTTTGGTTCACCGGAATCGACTCGGCAAATTCAGGAGATTAGTCAGGCTTTTGCTCATGCCCATGAGTTAGGAATGGCAACGATTCTTTGGTGCTATTTGCGTAATAGCGCTTTCAAACAAGACAAAGACTATCATTTAGCGGCTGATTTAACTGGGCAGGCTAACCATTTGGGCGTGACGATCGAGGCGGATATTATCAAACAAAAACTCCCGGAACTAAATAACGGGTATGGTGCAGTAGCTGATGCTACTGGACATAGCTATGGCAAAACAGATAAGCGAGTCTATAGTGAGCTAACGACCGATCATCCGATTGATCTCACACGCTATCAAGTGCTTAATTGCTATGCAGGTCGGGCTGGATTAATTAACTCTGGTGGCGCTTCCGGTAAGAATGACTTTGCCGAAGCCGTGCGTACTGCGGTAATTAACAAACGGGCTGGAGGCACCGGATTGATTTCGGGGCGAAAAGCGTTTCAGCGTCCGTTTGAGGAAGGGGTGAAGCTTTTCCACACGATTCAGGATGTGTATTTGTCTCCTGATGTGACGATCGCATAGATGCGCGCAAACCTAAACCACAGGCTAGTTGTAATTTGGCGGGGGCGGTTCATTGATCGCCTCCTTTGTTTCTCCATTTTCGGGACATCGCAATGCATCACGGTTCAATATAGTCGCTGACCTTTGCTATGGTGGAGGTTAGGATTTGCTCCATTCAATCATATTCACAGCAACATGGCGATCGATCCGTCCTTGAACCAATCATCCTTCATTGACAAAACCCTGCTACTAGAACCAGGTACGCTGCAAGATAAGGTGATTCAGCAAACAAAGCGGGCGATCGAATCGGGTGCCTTGATCTCGATTCCCACCGAGTATGAGTTTGTACAGCAAGACGGCATTCAGTTCTTGGTGCGGATGTTAATTAATCTGGCACGCAAAGAGGAAGCCAAACAGCAAACGAGTACTAAAAATGATAAGGACTTTAACCCTTTTTTGCCGTATGAGGCGAATTTATTTGTAACCGATGTCTCTAAAACTCATCTTTGTTTGTTGAACAAATACAACGTCGTAGATCAGCATATTCTAATAGTGACGCGATCGTTTGAGGAACAAACCAGTCTGCTGACATTACAAGATTTTGTGGCGCTGTGGGCCTGTTTGGCTGAATATGACGGACTGGTGTTTTACAACGGTGGTGAAGCAGCCGGGGCCAGTCAACGCCATAAACATCTGCAACTGGTTCCTTATCTTGTGGCACCAGATGTGCCAAACATTCCAATTGAGGTTTACCTAGAATCGCGAATTGCCGAAGTATCAGATTTCAATCAGATCATCACGATCCCAGAACTGCCGTTTGTTCATGCGGTGGCTGCGATCGATCCTGCCTGGCTACAATCTCCAGGGATGGCAGCCACAGTTACGTTAGAACGCTATTATGAATTGCTGAAGGCAGTGCGCATTCCAATTCGTGAGATAACTTTGAATCAGGAAGATCTTTCTGGCACTCGATCGATGCCTACAACCAATTACCTTCAAGCCGCCCCCTACAACCTGTTAGTTACTCGGCGATGGATGCTGCTGATTCCGCGATCACAGCCCAGTTTTGAAGGCATTCCGGTCAATTCGCTGGGGTTTGCTGGAGCGCTACTAGTGCATAATCCTGAGCAACTAGCAACCTTGAAGACGCTGAAGCCTCTGTCGTTGCTGCGCCACGTCGCCATTTCATAATTCTGTGAACGGTAGAGTGATTGATCATTCGGTTGCTGGTTTTACATCAGTATGGATTGAGCTGTTATTTAAGTCGATCGATGAGATGATCGCCTACCCGTAAGGCATTCGCAATAATGGTCAAGCAAGGACTGACACTGGCATTAGAGGGGAAGAAACTACCGTCTACCACGTAAAGGTTGTCGAGATCATGGGCCCGGCAATAGGGATCTAAGACGGATGTGGCAGGATCAGTCCCAAAGCGACAGGTGCCACACTGATTGGCCACTACTTGCAAGGGAGCCTCACCGCGTGGGTGAATGTTGCTGCGCTGAAAAATGGATTGAGTAGATTCGATCGCCTTCAATACCTCGATCCAGCGATATACCAGTCGATCGTGCGCTTCTACATTGTTGGGCGTGTACTCTAGATAGAGCTTATCGTTCTCGACGCGAACACGATTATTGGGGTTGGGTAAATCTTCGGTTTGGGCCCACCAGCCAATCGATCGAGTGGCCAGTTGCTTTAAACCAAACCCAGGCACGACTTTGGCCAAAACCGATAAAACCGGAGGAGATTCCGCAAAGATCACATCTTGCAAAAGTCCACCTGTGTTCTGAATGTGACCCATCGGATAGGAAAAGTTTTCGTCCCCCCAGTAGAAATCGTGAATGTAAACGCTACGGGGAAACTTGCCAGAATTAGAGGCCGTACTCAGTTGCACCACAGCAGTGAGGGAGTGTTTCATGAAGTTTCGCCCCACCAAACCAGAGCTATTAGCAATACCATTCGGGCAAGCATCATTGGCCGATCGCAGCAACAACGCTGCCGAATTGATAGCCCCACAGGCCAGTACCACAATATCCCCCAGAAATAGATAAGACTCGCCGCCAATCTCCGCTTCCACCGCTTTCACAACCCGTCCCGACGGATTGGTATGCAAGCACACGACTCTAGCAGAGGTTCGTAAGGTGACATTGTCATACTTCAGAGCCGGCACCAGTCCACATACTTCGGAATCACTCGTTGGATCATCTTGCTGCCGAGTTAGCCCCAGCGGCATAGTGACTGGATGCAGTCCTTGTTCAGCAATGGCGTCTACTACAGGTTGCATACACGGATCGTGGGCAACGGCTGGATAGGGATAATCGGCGCTACGAGGTGGCTCGGTGGGGTCTATGGCAGACTGTCCATGCACCAGATAGAGTTGCTCAGCGGCAGTGTAGTAGGGTTCAAAGTCCGCGTACTTCACACACCACTCTGGCGACACACCTTCTTGATGGGTCACGGTTTCAAAATCGCGTTCGCGCATTCGCAGCAGCGCCGCTCCATAGATTTTGGTGTTGCCACCGACGGCATAGTTGGTTTGGGGGGAAAACGGTTCGCCTGCACTGTCATACCACTGTTCAGGGGCGTGATAGCGTTCTTTCCTGAAAATATCAACGTTACTGCGGTTTTGCTCCTCTAGAGGCATGGTTTCGCCGCGTTCCAGCACCAGAATTTTCTTGCCCGTTGGTGCAAGTTTATGGACTAACGTGCCCCCCCCAGCCCCAGTTCCAATAATGATGAGATCGTAATATTGGTCGTCGATGATCATGAGAAACCTCCCCTCACTGCCAGAGATAAATCAACACGAACAGAATGATCCAAATCACATCGACGAAGTGCCAAAATAGCGATGTGGCTTCTACGCCAAACGATCCCTTGTCATAGTTTCCTGGAAGAAACGATCGCCCCAGCATGATAGTTTGCAATAAAATTCCTGTGGCCACATGCAGCCCGTGAAAACCTGTGAGCAAGTAAAATAAGCCGCCAAACACTCCAGAGGTGAAGCCAAACGGCAACCCGGCCCATTCTCGCGCTTGCCCCACCAAGAAAAACGTCCCCATCGCCATGGTGACCAACCAGAAGGCTCGAAAGCCCCAGAGGTTTTCTTTGTGCAAAAACCGCTCGGCAACGTAAATCACGAAGCTACTAGAGACCAGCACGATCGTATTAATCAGGGGTTCTTGGGTGTCTAGTCCTGTTACGCCCGGCGGCAACCAATCTGCGGTTGTGGTTTTGAGGATAATGTAGCCACCGAAGAAGCTGAGAAACACCACACTTTCCGACAGCAGAAACACAATAAAGCCGAATTTGCTGTTGCCCGCTTCATCGTGTTCATGCTCGACGGCGTGGGATGCGACGGAGACAGTTTGGGTTTCGAGAGAACTTTCCATCACGAGATTGCCTCAATTTGCTGCATTGGACGGAGATAGGTTTTCGGTCAACGGTTCATTGCTGCCATAACCGTAGGGGGGAGCCGTGACGATCGGCAGTTCTTCAAAGTTTTCCACAGGTGGGGGGGAAGCAACAAGCCACTCTAGACCGATCGCTCGCCAGGGATTGGCTGGGGCGGGTTTGCCTTGAATCCAAGAACTGACCATGTTGAGAATAAACGGTAGCGTAGACATGCCCAACAGAAACGCACCCAAACTGGCCAGTACATTCCAGAAAGCAAATTCGGGATCATAGGAAGCCACCCGGCGCGGCATTCCTTGTAGTCCTAGGGGATGCATCGGGAAGAAATTCAAATTCGCGCCAATGAACGTCAACCAGAAGTGCAGTTTACCCAAGCCTTCGTAGTACATTTTTCCTGTCATTTTCGGGAACCAATAGTAGATGGCGGCATATACTCCCAGCACTGTTGCTCCGTAGATCACATAGTGAAAATGACCGACCACGAAGTAGGTATTGTTGACGTGAATATCGACTGGAACCGACGCTAGCATAATGCCCGTGATGCCAGAGAAAACAAACATGACCAATCCACCCAACGCAAACAGCATGGGGGTATCGAGGCGCAGCTTGCCGCCCCAAATGGTGGCGACCCAGGCAAATACCTTAACACCTGTGGGCACTGCTACACACATGGATGTCACCATGAACAGTATCCGCATCCAGCCAGGGGTGTAGCTGGCAAACATGTGGTGTACCCACACTAAGCTGCTGACGAAGGTAATCAAAATTGAGGAAACCGCCACCACGCGGTAGCCAAACAGTGGCTTGCGAGCAAAGGTGGGAAATACTTCCGAGAAAATGCCGAAGACGGGCAAGATAATCACGTATACGGCCGGGTGGGAATAGAACCAGAAGAAATGCTGATATAGCACCGGGTTGCCACCCGTTTCTGGATTAAAGAAGCTGGTTCCTACTGTAATATCAAACAGCAGCATCACGGCTCCGGCTGTCAGAGCAGGCAACCCGTAGAGTTGAATCAACTGTGCGCTGAGCACCGCCCAAACAAAAGCCGGCATCCGAAACAGCGTCATGCCAGGTGCCCGCATCCGAGCGATCGTCGTCACAAAGTTCACTGCCCCCATAATTGACGAGACACCCGACAGCGCCACCGCCAAGAGCCACAGCACTTGTCCATTGATCAAATTTCCAGTGGGATTTTGAATGCTATTGGGTGGATACGCCCACCAACCTGACTGTGACGGCCCGCCCGGCACTAAAAAGCTCGACATCAGCAAAATTCCTACCACCGGAACCATCCAAAAAGCTGCGGCATTCAGGCGAGGAAAGGCCATGTCTCGCGCCCCGATCATCAGCGGCACTAGATAATTAGCTAGCCCCACTAAAACTGGAAACGTCCACAAAAACAGCATGACGGTGCCGTGCATGGTGAACAGTGCATTATAAACAGTGCGATCGATCAAATCGGCTTCGGGGGTAATCAGTTCACCCCGCATGATCATGGCAAACAAACCACCCACCAAGAAAAAGAAAAACGAGGTGACAATATATTGAATGCCAATCACCTTATGGTCAGTGCTGAAGCTGAAGAAGCGGCGCCAATTATTGGGAGCACCGGGGACAGGTTGTTGGGTTTCGTTGAGAGTTTCTACAGGAACATTGGTCATGATTGGCTGTCCTTGATGCTGGTCGGATAGTTAACAATGGGGGCCGGGGCTGGGGCGATCGTCTTCCAGCCAGGAATAACAGATTTCTGTGAGGCTTGGTAGTACTCATCGGCCGCCTGATTGAACGACTCAGCGGGGGGGTGCCCAGAGGCATCAGCCAGCCAGGACTCGTAGGCGTCCTCCGACTCGACCACCACATCCGTTTGCATGGTGGCAAAGTAGGTGCCGCTGTACTGCGAGTCGCGCAGACGATAGCGCCCTTCTCGCACCGGGGTAAACTCAAAATCGATCGTGCGATCGGGAATGATGTCTTGCTTTAGGCGAAAGGCCGGCACATAAAAGCCGTGAATCACATCTTCTGAGATTAAGTTGAGGTGAACTCGTTGATTGACTGGCAAATGTAGTTCGGTGCTAGTGACACCATCGGGATAGCGAAACTCCCAGGCCCACTGTCTAGCTCGCACTTCGATCGACTCATCCGGATCAATTGTGTCTTCAATAGCCACGGCATAGGCTTCTTCCATACCAGGAACATGCAAATGCACAATTTCCATAGGCCCGTGGGTGGCCATGCGTTCGTAGGTTTGGTAGCTGATGCCTGCAATCCAAAAGACGAGTAGGATCGGGATGGCTGTCCACACAATTTCTAGTGTCACGTTGCCTTCGATCGGCGGGCCATCACTATAGTCATATTTGCTAGCGCGGTGAAACAGAATTGAGTAGATAATGGCCCCAGTGACACCAAAGAAAATAAAAGAGCCAAGCGCCACTAGAAAGCTAAATAAATCATCCACCATTTTAGATTCAGCCGCGGCCTGCGGCGGCAACCAAGCGTAGGATTGTTGTCCCATCCATACACTGATCGCTGCTAGGACGATGGTGGCCAGAAGTAAGTTCAAAATAAGACGAATGTTCATAACTAGGAAAGCGATTGGAAGGCATTGAACGGCTAACGGATGAGCATCTGTTTTTTTTATGATCCTTGTCTAAGAACGGCGTTTGGATCTTTGCCCATTTCCAGTAATTGATCGGCAGTATTGTGAATGCCAAACTCACCGGCCATATGAGCGCCTAATGTCCCATGGGCATACATGATGGCAAAGATCACAAGCCCCATCGCCAGATAACTCCACTGCACCTGCCGTGCCATATCTTTACGCCAGTAGTAGCGTTGAAAACCGCGCCAGACTGTCATGCCAACAATAAGGGCTAGCAGGACCACTCCACCTACACCATGCCACAACATGGTGTCAAGCGCATTTAATCCCCAAGCACTGGTGACATCGGACACCGGAGTCGCCAAGAGAATTTCATAAAAGCCAGTGGCGACAGTAGGAAAAGTGACGATCGCGGCTGCCAGCATGTTATACCACCCCACATCAAAGAAATTAGAGCGGACAGCTTCGATCGCCAAAAACTTGAACACAGGCTTTTCTAGTGGGTAGAGTACCCCAACAATGTCAAAGGCAATGGCGACAATAAATAACCCTAGAGTTAGATGCACCAAGTTTGGGTGAATGGGAATGGAATAGGGCAAGCCGTTTGCACCTAGCTGGGAACCGACTTGATCAATCAGTTCAGCAGTCATTACAGCGTTCCCTCCCGAATGGCATCCACAACAGGCACCGTATGCAACCCATAGACCCAGACCAACTTATCGCCCAGATAGGTTTGAAAAAATACGAGTCCCAGCAACAATAGCCCGGCTAGTAGATAGGGGAAGGGTAGTTGCTTTGGATCATGGGAGCGAATGACGTAGCGCCATCCGGTAAGCGCAGAAATAATTCCAGCTAAGGACCAACCTAACAGCGTATGTAGGTTTAAAACCGGAATGGCCGCGTCGTAGGGTTCGGACAATCCGGCTTCAACTTGGCCAAAAATCACAGCAATAAAGATGGAGATTGTAGCGAAAAACATATTCCACCAACTCACTTCGTACAGTCGCACGTTGCGAGTTAGATAGCCAACCACATCGCAAAGGACAGCGAAGATGACCATAGCAATCACGAAATGAACCACGATCGGGTGGATGGTATCGGGATACGGTAAATTGTGCTCGTTTAGGGGCGGAAGCAAATTTTCAAACACAGTGACTCTCCTGGAGTAGCGTCCAGTACCTACTTTAAAGTTAGCAAACTTAACATTCTAGACAATGTATTCATCATGGCAGTCGCAGGCTTTTTCAAGATTATTTCGCATTTTCTCATGTCTGCCTCGCTTGGATGCCAAGATGAACTGTAGAGATTGTCACAGGCAAGCAACAAAGCTTGATGAGAAAACTAAACTTTCAGAAGAATACTTGTATCGTTTTTAGGACAAACACAATAAAATTGGTGGAATGAAACTTTCTGTGGAGATTGAAACATGGCAGGAACATCAGGTAGACGATCGAGAGCGGCTTCCATTCAAAAACAAGCGATTGATCAGGTGAACACGTCGCTGCAAGAACTGCCAGCAAAACCAAAAGACAATCTGTCACTGCGCGAAGCGGTCAACTTACTGCAAGATGAAATTCGCTCTGCCTTAGCAAAAGGCTATTCACATGAAGATTTGGCTGCAATTTTTGCCGATCAAGGCATTGAAATCAGCGCCTTGACATTGAAACGCTATGTGTCTTCTGGCAGAAATCAAGGAGCAAAATCAAAGTCCATGTCTGGGCGCACCCGCACCCGCCGCGCACGCAAGTCTGAAGACACTTCTAGCAAGGCAGAACCTCCTACAGACCTTGATGATGCAGAAATGGTAACTGAAGAAGAGTCTGCTTCTGGACCTGGTCGGCGACGTAAAACTTCAGCAACCAAAGCCCAATCGTCTAGCTCTACGAAATCAACCAGTCGAGGCACGTCTACGCGGGGAACGACTTCAACTCGTACTCGTCGTAGAGGAGGGAGGTAGAGAACCGAATCAGGACACGAGAAAGAATTAATTTTGCCAACGGTTATATTCAGCGCTGAATCATTTCTCGATTGCTTGCAAACCCAATAGTGGAATTGGCGGTTGATGATGGAATCAGTTGACCTGAACCGTTGGCAATCTTGGTGAAGTAGATAATTATTGCCCAAACTATTGCCACTCCTCCCCTTAACAAAGGGAGGTTGGGAGGGGCAGTGTACTATGCAACCTCATAAAGAATTGGTATTACAACTATTGCAACTTAAACTATCGCAGCCAGATTTTTGAAGCAACTGGGCGGTTGCATTCATGGGTAGTATCACCGTCCTTAATTTTTGGTTTTTCAATGTTAATTTTTGTTCGATTGACGCCTTCCGTTAGTTCCTAGAGAATCAGGCTATTGTATCTACGTCATTGCCGGAGAGCAACGCTCATGTCCCTGACCATTATTGCCAAACTGAAGGCAAAAGCTGGAGCAGAAGAACATCTTTATCAGGAATTGCGCCGTGTAATTCCTCTGACCATTGCAGAAGCAGGCTGTATTACCTTTGATCTTCACCGATCGCTCGATGATCCGTCATTGTTCATGATCTACGAGAACTGGACTGATCGCGCTGTTTGGGAAGACCATATGCAAACTGAGTACATCCAAGCGTTTCAAACCAACACAAAGGAGGCGATCGACGATTGGGATATCTTTCTATTAAAACGGGATGAGGAATGAGTTGGCGCCAGCTTGAAACTGAGTATTTCTTCCTTGGCAACAACCAGTGAAGTAGGCAGAACACGGGCCAACCGAAAAATAAGATTAAATCTCGCTCTTTTCCTGGCGAATTCATGCAAACATACGGTTCAACTTCTAAAACCTGCATTAGAATGACAGCTATTTTGTCGCGTTTAGGATTTTAAACCATGAACAAAGGTGAATTAGTAGACGCTGTGGCCGGAAAAGTTCAAGCCACGAAGAAGGAAGTCGATGCCGTATTGTCGGCAACGATCGAAGCCATCATGGATGCGGTTGCCAACGGCGATAAGGTGACACTGGTGGGGTTCGGTACATTTGAACCTCGCAAACGGGCTGCCAGGGAAGGGCGCAATCCTCAAACTGGGAAAGCGATTCAAATTCCCGAAACGGTCGTTCCCGCTTTTTCAGCGGGCAAGCTTTTCAAGGAGAAGGTGTCCAGCTAGCGAGTTGGGCGTATGGTTTGGTGACTCGATTGATCCCTCAACTGAATCGCTCAACTCAAGTCGCTCAATTCAAGGGTGTCCCCCTTTTGATCAGCGGGTCAGTAGGGGGATTTTCCTGTCTTGGAATCGATCGAAGCATGGGAGATTGACCCGCAGCGGACGTGAAAGGTCAGCCGATCCGGTGGGTATGCTAATGCCATGCTTCTAAAGGGGGGCATTATGCAATCTCCGTTGCGTCTAAATCACGAGGTCAGCCGATGGCCAATCACCGGGATGGTGGCGATCATCTGTATCTTGAGTATCATTGGCTTGCAATTACCGCAGTTGCAGCAGCAGCAGCGCCAAGTGGCAACCATTGCGGAAATTCGTCAGTTTACGCAAGCTGAAAGCATGCGGTTAAACGCCATGAGTGTGTTGCCCGCTTTCGGGTTCAGCAATATCGTAGCAGATTGGGTGTTTCTGAGGTTTTTGCAATATTTTGGCGACGACACCGCTCGTCGCGCATCGGACTATCGCCTCAGTCCTGACTATTTCAAGATTATCTTAAACCACAATCCCAACTTTTTAGCGGTATACCCGTTCCTGTCCACCAGCACATCATTGTATGCAGGGATGCCCGATCGGTCGATCGCGATAATGCAAACTGCTTTACAATCGCTTAAACCTCATGCCCCGTTAGGGTCCTATTACGGCTGGCGACAGTTAGGCATCGATCAACTATTGTTTCAGGGCAGAGCCGCCGCCGCCCGACAATCTTTTGCCACTGCTGCTGCTTGGGCCAGTCTGCAAGGCAACCAAAATGTGGCAACATTGTCCCAGCAAACTGCCGACCTATTAGCGACGAATCCTGAGAGCAACTATGCCCAAATTGCCGCGTGGTCAATGGTATTAACCACGGTTCCTGACGATCGCACCCGGCAGACAGCGATCGCACATATTGAAGCACTGGGTGGCACGATCGTTCCCCAAGCAGATGGCTCGTTTGAGATTGTGCCGCCGAAGAAGGAGGAAAGAGAACGAGGGAAGCGTTGAAATAGGCAGTCCTCGCGCTTGGTGGAAGTGTCGAAGCCCAAAGCCACATCAAATTGATCGAATTCATGAATCCGATCAGGAAAGCCTATTGTTCTGGGTCTTTAGCCTTTAACCTTCATCCCTGTAGAATATAGATTTGTAACGCTTGGTGAAGATTATGGCAGTAAAGAGAGGCGATCTAGTCCGAGTTGTGCGGGAGAAGCTGGAAAATAGCCTGGAGGCACAAGCCAGCGATACACGGTTTCCGCCCTACATTTTTGAGACTAAGGGCGAAGTGGTAGACATGAAAGGGGATTATGCCATGGTGAAGTTTGGCTATGTGCCCACTCCCAATTTTTGGTTGCGAGCCGATCAACTAGAGAAGGTCAGTTAGCAATATCAGCTAAAAACCCCACGCGATCTGCGACTCTCTGAATCTTACCACCCTAACCTTCCATCCCCCGATCTAGTAGAGGAGGGAGCTATAGGCTAGGGTTAGCTCCCTGCACCTAAGCGTGGCAGTAGGGCTAGGGATAAAAGCGATACGGGATTGAGCCGACCTCTGTCAAATAGCTGCACATCGTGTGACCCTTGCAAAGGAAAAGGTTAGTTAATTTCTGCGCACGGGTGTAAGTAAACGAGCCAAGATGGAAGTAACATCCTCTTGCGACTTTGGGCTGAAATTATGGCTTCATCCTTAGCGGTTTGTCGGCCCACTCGTGTTTCAGTGATTGGTGCTGGCAATGTGGGCAGTACGTTGGCTCAACGCATTGTCGAACATAATTTGGCAGATGTAGTGCTGCTGGATATTGTGGGTGGGCGTCCAGAGGGCATTGCCTTGGATTTGCTGGAAGCAAGAGGGCTGGAAGGGCACGATCGCCGCATTGTAGGCACAACCGAATATGCCGCAACGGCTGGATCGGATGTGGTAGTGATTACGGCAGGATTGCCCCGCAAACCAGGGATGTCTCGCGATGCCCTGACTCGTGCTAATGCCCAAATTGTGATTGAAGCTACTCGGCAAGCAGTGGCGCAGTCTCCGGAGGCGATTTTTATCATCGTTACCAATCCGCTGGATGTGATGACGTATCTGGCATGGAAAGTGAGTAAATTGCCGCCGCCACGAGTCATGGGTATGGCGGGCATTCTGGATTCGGCCCGGTTTCAAGTGTTTATTGCCAAGGAATTGGGGCTATCGCCGATCGACATTCGTACAATGGTGTTAGGTGGACACGGTGATTTGATGGTGCCACTACCGCGCTATTCTACGGTGAGTGGTATACCTATTACGGAATTGATGGATGCGAGTACGATCGATCGCCTTGTGGAGCGTACCCGCAATGGAGGAGCCGAAATTGTAGAGTTGCTGAGAACGGGAGGAGCCTTTTATGCGCCCGCGTCCTCGGCCTACACAATGGTGGAAACAATTTTGCTGAATCAACCCCGCCTGCTACCGATCGCCGCCTACCTGCAAGGCGAATATGGGCTGAATGATTTGTACCTCGGTGTTCCAGCCCGCTTAGGCTGCGGGGGGGTAGAAAGCATCTTGGAACTGAAACTGACCGACGAGGAGCGCATCGCCCTGCACAAGTCTGCTGAGTCAGTGCGGTACACCCTAGAGTATGCGTTGGATTTACTGTAATTGAGCCGGGCCCATTCCCTGAATCAGCTTGCCCATTCCTCGTCTGTGTCGGGGGCTGTCTCTTCTTCTGTATCAGGATCTGGCTCTTCAGACTGCCAAGTGGCAATCAAGCGAAATACCGCCGGAATTTCCCCCTGATCAATGGGAAACTCTAGGGTGGTTTCCGATAGCCTCAAGTAGCCTGAGTCTGAAAACGACAGCAACACTCGTCGCAGCGCTAGCCACACTTCGGATTCAAATTCCCAGTCTTGACCAACGTTGGCGCGACCCGCGATCGATCGCAGCGCCCAGAAATAGCTATTGCGCACCACTGATCCTTTTTTCTTGTAGTGCGGCACATCGTCTTTGTGCAAAAACAACACATCGTTTTCAATTTTGGCTTTCATAAGCTACTCTGATTTCACTGTTTATACTAGATTGCAATCTCCTACCGCTCGAAACAATCTTCGCGACAAACGCACCACTCGTATAGGCGATTCGCGCATTGCCCCGACCTAGTCTGCAACGTTCTCAATTTAAATACCCCTTCAGCCTTGCGGGAACTCTGGTTCATTCTGATCGTCTAACCATCCTCATCACAGTACACAGCGAGGTTAACGGGTGAAACAGCGCACAGAGATGCCATTGCGGGTGCTGCTGATCGTTGCAATTGCCATCGGAGTTGGATTTCGGTTGATACATCTCGATCGCAAAATTTATTGGCACGATGAAGTTTATACCTCCATGCGGGCAGCGGGCTACACCCGACGAGAGATCGATCAAGCCCTGTTTCAGAACGCATTGGTGGCGGCTCCAGACCTTCAAACCTTTCAGCAGCTTAAACCCGGTAGCACCAACGCAGATACGATTCGATCGCTGATGATTGAGGACCCACAGCACCCGCCACTATATTTCCTGATGGCGCGGTATTGGATGCAGTGGTTTGGTAGTTCCATGACAGCATCTCGCAGCTTGCCGGCAATAGTGGGGCTTTTGGGGTTGCCCTTGATGGGGCTACTGGCGTTAGAGGTGTTTGCGTCTCCGACGGTGGCACTGTTGGCAACGGCGCTGTTGGCGCTGTCTCCGTTTGACGTTTTGTTTGCCCAAACGGCACGACAATATAGCTTACTGACAACGGTAATTATTGCCAGCAGTTGGCTATTGCTGCGGTGGGTCAGACAGGTTACGTGGCCACGTTGGACTTGGTACATGCTGAGTGTGGCGATCGGGCTATATGTGCATCCATTTTTTGCATTAACGATAATAGCGCATAGTACTTATATTCTACTCATGGCAATCCAGGGTCAGCCATGTCAGACACCCCCCCAAGTAGAATCTCTTTATCCTCAGTCCAGTCATCAGCCCGGTGTAGAAGCCAGTCATTCATCTCCCTTTCGATCGAGTGTTGCTCGCGGTTTATCCAGGATAATCACCTGGATAACGACCTGGCGCTGGTCATTCATGGGCCGGTTTTTGCTGGCGATCGTAGCCGCACTGGTGCTGTATTTTCCCTGGATTTTGGTTCTATCTGGAAACTATCAACGAGCGTCAGCAACCACAAATTGGACACGGGCCGAAGTTGGGTTCGATTATTTAGCAAAATTGTGGACGCTCAGCTTCACGGCCTTGTTCAACGATATTGATTTTGGCTTTAATAATTTTTTGACTTATCTATTCCGATTACCTCATCTGTTATTGATTCTCGTAGCGCTCTACGCCGTTTATCGCTGGACTGCAAAATCAGCCAAATGCTTTATTCTCACATCAGTGTTTGTCCCATTCCTATTGTTGGTGCTTCCCGATCTGCTGTTGGGTGGCAAACGATCGGCGGTGAGTCGTTATTTGATTGCCTCGTATCCAGGGGTACAGTTAGCCGTGACCTGTTTGATCGGAATGGGGTTGAATCACATTCGATCGTCTGTGCAGCGATTTTGGCAATGGGCCCTTTGTGTCTCTCTCATGATCAGCATCATCTCCTGCGGTATCAGCGCTCAAGCTCAAACCTGGTGGAATAAAGATCTCAGCTATTACAATGCCGAGGTGGCAGCACAGGTTAATGCGGCGGCTCAAACAGCTTCACCAGTCGTAATTAGCGATATGGGTGATGATTTCACCAATATGGGTGATTTGATTTCACTCAGCTACGAGCTTCAAGATACAGTGCGCTTGTTATTGGTCAGTCAACCACCTGATTTTAGCCAGCTTCCTGATACTGATTCTATCTTTGTTTGGCGGCCTTCCCATCAATTACAAACAGAATTAGAAAAAACCTGGAACTTGCAGACCGTGAATCAGCCTGCCCGCCTCACTAAACTGACTCCAAAACCGATCGTTGGCTATTCTTCCAATTAAAATTAAATCGTCCTGTTCGTGAAAGGGTGCGATCGCCGATGCCTCGCTCTCAGTGGCAAATTCAACCCACGCTGTCCCTGCCCGACTGGTTTATGCAATCGGTGCAGCGGCATACGGGCGAGCTATCCGGACACTATTTGGCCCAATTGCTGTGGCAACGGGGCATTCGCGAACCGGCTGACTTAGCTGGATTTCTCAACCCAGCTTTTTATCATCCCACCAGCCCGTTTGAGTTTGGTGAGGAAATGCAACAGGCTGTGCAGCGCTTGCAACAGGCGCAACAGCAACAAGAGAGGATTGCTATTTGGGGAGACTTTGATGCCGATGGCATTACGGCAACGGCGGTTCTCTGGGAAGGATTGGGCGCTGTTTTCCCTCCAGACCGGTTGATTTACTACATTCCCAATCGCTTCACCGAGTCGCACGGACTTTCGAAAGCAGGCATTGATCAATTGGCAGATTGGGGTACTTCTCTAATTGTCACCTGTGACACAGGCTGCACGGATGCAGAGGAAATTGCTTACGCCCAAGCCAACGGCATAGATGTGATCATTACCGATCACCACACTCTGCCGATCGATCGCCCCCCTGTGGTTGCCATTCTCAATCCTCGCGCGCTGCCTCTTGAACATCCGCTGGCCAATTTATCGGGCGTAGCGGTAGCCTACAAGCTGGTGGAAGCGTTTTATCAATCCTTACCCCAGCCTCCCTTAAACCTGGACACGCTGCTAGACTTGGTGGCGATCGGGCTAGTGTCTGATTTGGCGCAACTGACGGGCGATTGCCGCTATTTAGCCCAGCGCGGCATTGAACAGCTTCAGCACCATGCCAACCAACCGCTTCATCAATCAACGCGACCAGGCATTACCAAATTACTAGAACTGTGCAAACGCAACGGCGATCGCCCTACCGATATTTCCTTTGGACTGGGACCACGCATCAATGCCATTAGTCGCATTCATGGCGAGGCTCAGTTTTGTGTTGAGTTGTTGACCAGTTGGGATCTCGATCGGTGTCAACAGTTGGCGGAAGAAACAGAACTGGCGAATACTCGGCGTAAGTCGCTGCAAAAAGATATGGTGCACCAAGTAAAAGCAAAGCTAGCGCAACTCGATTTGTCTACTTGTCCGGTGATTGTGCTAGCTGATTCTCAGTGGTCAGTAGGTCTGTTGGGATTGGTAGCGGGACAGATTGCGCAGGAGTATGGACGTCCGACAATTCTGCTGAGTGTAGAAGCTTCTGATGACGAAGCATTGCCTGCACTAGCTCGTGGTTCGGCTCGTTCGGTGAATCAACTCAATCTCTATGAACTAGTGCAACAGCAGGCGCACTTATTGCATCGCTGGGGAGGGCATCCCTTGGCGATGGGGTTGAGTTTGTCTGTAGAAAATATTCCGTTGTTTAGCGACGCCATCAATCGCCAATTGCGGCAAACGCTGAAAGCGAACCATGAAACAGACACCCTGCTGCAAGCCGATCTGACAGTGACGGTGGCCGAGTTAGGCAAGGCGTTATTTCGCGAACTCAAGCTGCTAGAACCCTGTGGTATTGGCAATCCTGTGCCGAAATTGCTGATTCAGAACTGCTGGTTTCAACAGGTGCGCAACCGCAACATTCAAGATCATCGCGGACGCAAAGTTCGCTACATCAAAACAGAATTTGAACTGTGGGATGATTCTGCCACAGATGGCTTTCCAGGCGTTTGGTGGGAACATTACCGCGACGAAATTCCCACTGGCTTGTGTGATGCGATCGTGGAACTGGATTTCAACACCTACAAAAAATGCTATGAAGTACGGCTGCTGGCGGTGCGATCGACCCAGCAACCCAGTCAACTGACCGTTGCTACGGCTGTTGATTGGATTTTAGATTGGCGAGGCAAAGCAGAAATAGAAAATTTGATCGCGCCCCTGTCCTCTCCTTTGCCGCTCAATCATTCCCCAAAAATCTTGAAAATTACTCAGTGTCCAACCAGTTGGAGGGATATGCAGCAGTGGTTTCAGCAAGTGCAACCAGGGCAAAAATTAGCGCTAGCCTACGCTCCACCCCTAACTCACCCCCCAATCGATCTCTGGCAACAGTTGGTAGGAATTGCCAAATATCTCACCCGAACGGGAACCTTGGCAACGCGATCGCAACTGCAAGACAAGCTGGCATTGAGCGATCGGGCATTGACGATGGGGCTAGAAGCGTTACAGGAGCTTGGGTTTACTGTCAGCGTTGTAGATGAAACGGTGCAAATTGGCTGGTTCAAAGCGGTTGAGGAAACAATGACCAACTCTGCTCTCGGCCAATTTTTTGTGGTGCTAGAAGAAGAACAATTTCGTCAGCGTTATTTTTACGAAGTGCCCCTTGCTACTATTCAATCCGTTGCCCGTCAGTTTCTTCAATCTCGCAGTAGAGCGATCGAAGATTGAAAATCCTAGAATGGGCTTAGTCGTTCATAAAGATAGAGGCTATCGTATGGGGTTCAATGATGATTAAAGACTGATCTATTTATTGGAGGGAATCGCTTTCTTCACACTGCATGAATTTGATTTAGACGAGATTGTTCGATCGCTAACCACCATCGGCATCATCTCGATTCCTTTGTTACAAGAACAAACTCGACAACAGTTGCAACGCGAAGCGGAGCAATTCAACTACGCTCCTGAAATTAAAACAATTGGCGCAACTGATCAGATTGTGAAAACTGAATATGATTCCTGTGATACCTTTGCTGAGAATTCGTTGTACACAGAATTGACACAGCAGTTTCAAACTTTACTAAATGATGCCATTGCCCAAACGGGATTATCGCTGTTTGAGACACCACTGCAATTTAACTCTATGGTGCTGCAACGTTATCGACCAGAACAATTGGGGATCACGCCTCATCGCGATAGCCTTAGAGCTATCAACCTGATCTGTGTTTTCAACATCAGTGGACATGCTTCTTTCTACCGCTGTGACGATCGATCAGGGGCTGGAGCCATTGCCATCGATACGACCCCAGGACATGTGATTTTGATGCGAGCACCGGGATTCTTAGGATTAAGCGATCGACCGTTTCATTACGTTACTGAGATTCGCTCTACCCGCTATAGCTTGGGATTACGACAGCGGATTCGATAGAAACCCTCAGGTGAAGAACAAGGTGCGAATGCCCTCACTGCCAAGCTCGATCGCTAGAGCCGCCAGCAAAAATCCCAAAATTTTGGTGGCAATGATGGCACCTTCTGCTCCAATCCAATGGGAAACCCGGTTCGCTTGCCGAAAAATTAACCAGCTTACCAGCATGGCGGCCACAATCCCAAAAATCACGCTAGCGTGGGCATTGGGTTCTTGGGACATCAACAGCATAACGGTTGTTAGCGTACCAGGACCAGCCAATAGTGGTAGAGCCAAGGGCGTAATCGCCACATCGCGATCTTGTTCGACAATCGGCTCTTCGATTTTGCCGTTCAGCATATCAAGCGCAATCAGCAGTAACAGCAATCCTCCGGCTACTTGCAGCGAAGCAATACTAATATGCAAGTAATTCAGGATAGGCTGCCCGATAAAGGCAAAGATTAATAAAACGGCCGTTGCCACAAGGGTCGCTCGATCGACGACTTGATTGCGCTGCTCTGCATCCATCCCCTTCGTCAGAATTAGCAAGATTGGTGCATTGCCGATCGCATCGGCTAAAACAAACACCGCCACAAAGGTCCGAATCACGATCGACACATCCATTTCCATCCCCCTTTGCCACTTAACACATTACGTTTGGTTCTGAACCTGATTGAGTGTTTCAATCTAGGTTTTAATTCGCTGCTTTTAATACCAATTCTCTATCAGGTTGCACCGGATGCCGACCCCTCCAACCATCCCGTTGCAAGGGGAGGAGCCGCCAGCGGTGGGATGAATGCGATACCGCATGACAAAGAGTTGATACAACCTAAAGTCTGATGTCGTCAAGATAAAGCTAAAGCACATTCGATAAACGATAAAATGCTGCTTTAGCCTCTGTATTTGTGCCATCATGTCCCTTGTAAGAACCCGCCCGCTGCGGCAATTTGTTGGATTATCCAGTCTATCGCGTCAAATGATGGCGATCGGCGTGCTAATCACCCTCGTATTTGTCTTGGCAGCTGTATTTGCACCACTATTGCAATCTTGGGGCGTCATTCAAGATCCGCTCGAAGCGTTGGCGAATCCCATTCATCAACCCCCATCGGTAGAGCACTGGTTTGGTACAAGTCGGCAGGGCTATGATGTGTTCTCGCGCACGTTGTTTGGCAGTCGCGTCGCGCTACAGGTGGTGATTTTGGCTACACTGCTGGGATTGGTGACAGGTGTTCCTCTGGGCATGGTCAGCGGCTACATTGGCGGACGGCTCGATCGCACCGTGCTGTTTTTCATGGACATCATTTCGACGTTGCCAACGTTGTTACTGTCTGTCACCCTAGCGTTTGTGGTGGGTCGGGGGGTGTGGAATGCGGCGATCGCCCTCAGCATTGCCTACATTCCGCAATATTATCGAGTGGTCCGCAATCATACCGTCAGTGTCAAAACTGAGCTATTCATTGAGGCGGCCCAAGCAATGGGGGCCTCGACGTGGCGGGTTCTGAGGCGCTATCTTTTCTTTAATGTGATTCAAAGTGTTCCGGTGTTGTTTACCCTCAATGCAGCAGAAGCGGTGCTGGTTTTGGGTGGACTGGGCTTTTTAGGGTTAGGACTGCCTGAAGGTACACCAGAATGGGGCCGCGATCTGCAATATGCCTTGGATGCTTTGCCAACAGGCATTTGGTGGACAGCCCTGTTTCCAGGGCTAGCTTTAACGCTGCTGGTAGTAGGTCTGTCGCTGATTGGCGAAGGCTTAAATGAGTTAATTAATCCTTTGGCTCGGCAAGAATGAGTGGTTAAGATTTGTAACTTCACAAAAAGTAGTATTGACTTTCAGTGGAATTCTCTGCGATCTCCTGCCCACATCGGCAACGTACAGATTACACTGGATCAAGCCCTTAATTCAGACATTAGGTCGCACCTTATCATCTTGGCAATTCTCTTTTTGCTCCATGATTCCATCTACACAAAAACTATCGGCTGAGGAGCTAGTTGCCCTCGATCATAAACTCTCTAACCGCTACATCGAACTTGATCCGGCTGGTTACTTTATCATTTATGTCGATCGTGAAGCCGGACTCATTTGCGCGAAACATTACACGAATACAATCAACGATAAGGGGCTGGCTTGTGATCCTGAAACCGGTGAACCCTTGCCTTGCAACAGTAAAGTAGAGCGGGTTCCAACTCGAATTTATGCAGGTAGAACCGCGAAAGAATTGTGCATTCAGATATTTGAAGAGACCCAACCCTGCCCCCTAACATACCTAGACCATGCGGCTTATTTGGGGCGGGAATTTGTGCGGGCGGAAATGGCGCTGCTGACAGGACAAGACTATATCCAGGATTGAAATCGGCTTTTTGGAGTCTAGGGAATGGGTGGTTGGAAATGGGTTAGTTGAGTCAATAA
Source organism: Thermocoleostomius sinensis A174 (assembly GCF_026802175.1). NCBI lineage: Bacteria > Bacillati > Cyanobacteriota > Cyanophyceae > Oculatellales > Oculatellaceae > Thermocoleostomius > Thermocoleostomius sinensis. The sequence continues at coordinate 4,038,318 of NZ_CP113797.1, forward strand.
GGATTGTTTGAATAGGCTTGGACTCATGGCACGAGTAGTCGAGCACAGCCAAGTTCCAGCATATCAGTTCGGTTCCAATCAGTCTTCTTCTGCATTGAGGACAAATCTCACCAGGGAGGATGAGTTCGTCTGCTGTTGGGCTGAGTAGAATAGAAGGGATAGCTATTCCTCATTTACAATCCGTTGCCATGATGAACGAGTTGTACCGCTCAGAAGACGCCCAGCAAATTTTGCAAATTGCAATGGCTCGTCAAACAGACGAAGGCGAACTCACTCGCACTCAGCTTTATGAGATTGCGGCAGAGTTGAATATTTCGATCGCCGATATGGAAGCAGCAGAACAACAGTGGTTAGCACGGCAAGGTGAGGAAGCAGAACGGACTGCGTTCATTCGATTTCGGCAAAGCAAGTTTCAGCGACGACTGGCGAAATATGCGATCGTCAATGTGTTTCTGATTTCCCTGAATTTACTGACTGCTCCAGGAATGTTGTGGTCGCTGTATGTGGCGCTCTTCTGGGGAATTGGCGTCGCGCTAGATGCTTGGAAGACCTACTGGGTGGGCGATATAGAATTTGAGGAAGCCTTTGAAAACTGGCGACAGCGGCAACAACTGAAGCGATCGGTTTCGACAGTGCTCAATCGCTTCAATCGCTGGATTGCGAGTTGATGACGGCTCCAATGTCTTCCCCAAAGCGGCGATGCGTTTTAGTTTGTCAACACCGATCGTGTGCTCGTAACGGAGCCGCCGACGTTCTAGCCACTTTTCAGCAAGCTGCACCATGCGAAGTGTTTGTCAGTGGTAGTGATTGCTTGGGACAATGTGCATCTGGTCCAACGGTGCAGGTGATGCCCGACGGTACATGGTATTGTCGAATTAAGCCCAGCGATGTAGCGGCGATCGTTGAGCAACATTTGCAGAACAATCAACCGATCGCGAATCTTCTGCATCCGCGGTTCCATCCGCGTTACGATAGTCCGCTTGTATAGTGCTCAATTGGCAGAGCTTTCTATGAAACCCTGTATACGGGTGAAGCCGAACTCAAAAAGCAGTGTAGTTAGATTGAGATAGACGATTGATGACCTATGGATTTGCCGATCGTCTATCATCCCAACTATGTGGTACCGCTACCTGACAACCATCGCTTCCCGATGCCCAAATTTCGGCAGTTATACGAAATGCTGATAGCTGACCAAGTGGTGCATCCCTGCCAGTTTCATGTTCCAGAATTACCGTCAAATGAGACGATTGCATGTGTGCACACTCCTGAATATGTACAGGCTTATTGTGACGGAACGTTAGATGCCAAAGCCCAGCGACGCATTGGACTACCATGGAGTCCGGCGTTGGTGAAGCGCACTTGTATAGCTGTGGGCGGAACGATCCTCACGGCTCGATTGGCGTTAGAGTGCGGCTTAGCCTGTAACACGGCGGGTGGAACCCACCATGCCTTTCCCAGTTACGGCTCGGGGTTTTGTATTTTCAATGATTTGGCGATCGCCGCTCGCGTATTGTTGTCTGAAGGTGTAGTTGAAAGAATCTTAGTTATAGATTTAGACGTTCATCAAGGTGATGGTACAGCTTTTATTTTTCAAGCTGATGCACGTGTCTTTACATTTTCAATGCATTGTGCTGTTAATTTTCCAGGAACGAAACAACAGAGCGATCTAGATGTTCCCCTAATAGCGGGAATGGGTGATGATGCTTATTTGCAACTATTAGGTAACTATTTGCCCGATTTATTGTCGCATGTCAATCCTGATTTGGTTCTCTATGATGCTGGAGTAGATGTGCATATTAGCGATCGGCTTGGTAAGTTGGCGTTGAGCGATCGGGGAATTTTTTGTCGAGAAATGCAGGTATTAAGTACCTGCGTATCACAAGGCTATCCAGTGGCATGCGTAATTGGCGGTGGCTATGGAGACGATATGCAAGCCTTAGTGTATCGACATTCACTAGTGCATCGCGCCGCCAGTGATGTGTATCGACAGTACCGACTTTAGAAAAGAAAGGAGGAAAGGATAAGGCATGAAGAATGAACTCAGCGCTTTCACGTTGTCTTAAAAAATTCCCAGGTTCCGTCGGCAGAACGCTGGGAAAATAACAAACTTCTCGTTAAGAATTTAAGCAGCGTGCTGACGATACCAGTCGATCGTGTTTTTCAGTCCCTCCTCGAAGCCAACTTGTGCCACAAACCCAAAGGCTTGCTTAGCTCGTTCTGTATCCAGACAGCGGCGTGGCTGACCGTTGGGTTTATCTGTTTCCCAGACAATTTCACCATCGAATTCCATTAACCGACAAATTAATTCAATTAAATCTTTGATGGCGATTTCGTATCCAGTTCCTAAATTTACAGGTTCAGCCTTGCTGTAGGACTGCGTACCCATGACAATGCCGCGTGCTGCATCTGTCGAGTAGAGGAATTCGCGAGTGGGGCTACCATCTCCCCAAACCGGAATCTGCTTATCACCGCGTTGCTGAGCTTCGTGCACCTTGCGGATTAAGGCAGGGATGACATGGGAACTGCGCGGATCAAAGTTGTCTTCAGGTCCATACAGGTTCACGGGCAGTAGGTAAATGCCGTCAAATCCGTACTGCTGTCGATAGGCTTGCAGTTGTACAAGTAATGCTTTTTTGGCAATGCCATAGGGGGCGTTAGTTTCTTCGGGATAGCCGTTCCAAAGATCATCTTCTTTGAAGGGCACGGGCGTGAACTTGGGATAGGCGCAAATGGTGCCAACACAAACAAATTTCTTGACACCTGCTTCATAGGCTGCATGAATTAGCTGAGTACCCATCATCAGGTTGTCGTAGAATAGCTCGGCTGGTTTTTCTCGATTCAAGCCAATGCCGCCGACATGGGCTGCTAAGTGAATCACAATATCTTGCTGGTCTACGGCACGTTGACAGCTTTCCATCTGGCGTAGATCGCAGTCTTTCGATCGCGGTGTGGTGATTTTGTCTCGATCGGCCCCGGCTTTGCAGAGTTGATCTACCACTTGACGACCCAGAAAACCGGCCCCACCCGTAACCAGAATGCGTTGATTTGTGAAGTCTAATGTTGAGGTCATATGAATTACTTCTGGAGTAACTAAGGGGAGTACAAATGGACAAATGGCGATTGTTTCAGGGACAACAAGGAATGGGGATGGGGGATAGGTAATAGATAAGAGTAATGGGTGATAGCAACGCAAAGTGCAGTCTCTATTCTTTCCCTATTCTCTACTCCCTACTCCCTACTCTCCATTCCCTATTCCTTCCAACCGCATCCCTCTACTACGATCGCCGATCGCCCTCGGTAACTAGAGCGAGATGCTGCCAACGCCTTGGCGAATGGTGGCATGTTCCAAGCTAGCGTTAGCCACGATGGAGCCGTTGCTGAGGGGAATTAGCCCTAGTGCTTTGAGGTCAGCTTCTACCATCAGTTGAACTAGTTGCTCGAAGGTAACGGATGGTTCCCAGCCTAATTTCTGCTTAGCTTTGGCGGGATCACCAATCAGCAAATCAACTTCTGCTGGCCGCAGGTAGCGCTCGTCAAATTCAACATAGTTCTGCCAATCTAAATTCACATAGCTAAACGCCAGATCGAGAAATTCTCGAATGGAATGGGTTTCCCCGGTTGCTACAACATAATCATCGGGTTCGCTGTGCTGAAGCATCATCCACATGGCGCGAACATAGTCTTTGGCATAGCCCCAATCGCGCTTGGAGTCTAAGTTACCCATGTACAGTTTCTTTTGCTGTCCGGCCACAATGCGAGCGATCGCTCGGGTGATTTTACGAGTCACGAAGGTTTCGCCACGGCGGGGCGATTCATGATTGAACAGAATGCCATTGCAGGCAAACATTCCATAGGACTCGCGATAGTTCACCGTTTGCCAATGAGCATACACTTTGGCGCACGCATAGGGACTGCGGGGGTAGAAGGGTGTGCTTTCTCGCTGCGGAACTTCTTGCACTAGCCCGAACATCTCTGACGAACCAGCTTGATAGAACCGCACTTGCGCCCCTGTCCGTCGCTGATAATCCCGGATAGCTTCTAGTAACCGCAGAGTGCCCATGCCAACAGCATCGACTGTGTATTCTGGTGCATCAAAGCTAACTCGGACGTGGGATTGAGCACCCAGGTTATAGATTTCTGTGGGCTGAACTTCTTCTAGAATGCGGCGTAGCGTTGTGCCATCTGTGAGATCACCGTAATGCAAGAACAGCCGGGCATCTTCTTTGTGCGGATCTTCATAAATGTGATCAATGCGATCGGTATTAAAGGTTGAAGTTCGGCGAATAATTCCATGAACTTCATAGCCTTTTTCCAGCAAAAATTCACTTAGGTAAGAACCATCTTGACCTGTAATTCCTGTGATCAGTGCACATTGCCGTTGTGTCATGTTCGGTGTCCCTTGTAAATTCATGAGTAGAAATGGCAGAAACCTCTTAATTTTGAAGAACTTCTGCCGGAAATAGGCTTTCTAGTTTGACATTTAGACTAATACCGCATGGCGCGTTAACTACTAGAATTCCCAGAAAATCCACCTCTGCAACCACTGTTATAGTGGTCAGGATGTAGAAAATTTCCTCGTTGTTGCTCAGCCGATCGCCCCCATCTTCAGTAGATTTACTAAGATCACAACGATCAATCCGAAAGTTTCTTTATAAACTTAGCTCAGGCTCCGACAAGAAACTTTAAAAAAATTAAAAGTTATGGTGAAGTTAGCCGCACTACTCAATTTTAGTGGTGCTGTTGCTGCTAGCGGAGTTGGGGCAAGGCAAAAGGCGTCGGATGCTGAACGTTTCGATGCTGACCATGAGTTCCAAATGCTGGCTAACTGACACAACTCATTGCTCCCTCATCCCTCAACTTCTTCGTCCTCCTGGTCTAGAAACGGAATATAGGGAAGGGCGGATTATTCTCAGTTAATCAAGTTGCAAACGAGTTCTCTGTTCGATCGCCTACTATCAAAGAAGGATGGCAAGGTTAAAGATGGGCTAATTATCAGTCATGCAATTTATTGATCAAGCAGAAATTGAGGTGCAGGGCGGTGACGGCGGTGACGGACTGGTTGCTTTCCGGCGCGAAAAATATGTACCCGCGGGTGGGCCGGCTGGCGGGAATGGTGGACACGGTGGTTCGGTCATTCTGGTGGCTGTCGAGCATTTACAAACATTGCTAGATTTTAGATACGCTCACAAGTTTAAGGCCCAAGATGGACAACGGGGCGGCCCTAAAAATATGACGGGGGCTTCGGGGGATGATCTTCGAGTTGAAGTTCCTTGCGGCACGGTTGTTTATGATGCTGAGACGGATGAAGTGCTGGCCGATTTGACAGCACCGAATCAAGAATTTTGTGTGGCGAAGGGTGGTAAAGGTGGGTTGGGCAATAAGCATTTTCTTAGCAATCACAATCGTGCCCCAGAACGGGCGTTGCCAGGGCTGCCGGGGGAGGTGCGGCTGATTCGTTTGGAATTGAAACTGTTAGCCGAAGTCGGAATTATTGGCTTGCCGAATGCGGGTAAATCGACGTTAATTTCGGCATTGTCAGCCGCCCGTCCTAAAATTGCGGATTATCCTTTTACAACGCTTGTGCCCAATTTAGGTGTAGTTCGTAAGCCCTCAGGCGACGGTACGGTGTTTGCTGATATTCCTGGACTGATTGAGGGAGCGCATTTGGGAACGGGGTTGGGGCATGATTTTCTGCGACACATTGAACGGACGCGCGTCTTGCTGCATGTGATTGACGCCACTCAAGCCGATCCAATTGCCGCTTACCATACGATTCAAGATGAATTAGCAGCGTATGGACGTGGTCTCACCGCTCGTCCCCAAATCCTAGCACTCAATAAAATTGATGCTTTTGCGTCTGAAGAAGAGGTGGCGGCGATCGCTGCTCAATTAGAACAATGCAGCCAGATTCCGGTGTTTCTGATTTCAGCCGTCGCAGGAACTGGGCTAGATCCGTTGCTTCAGCAGATTTGGCAGGTCTTAGAAGTAACTGAACCTGTTGTGGAAAGTTTAGCTTAATCGTCCTGTATAAGCCTGGTTGATTGAATGCAAGCGGCTATTAACGGCGGGTGAAGCTAGGTACAGTACTCATTCAAAGGCCCCTATAGCAACCTAAACCAAGCAAACTGATGCAAAGTAGGTGAGGTGACGTTGCTAAAATCTAACGGGATTGCTGACACAGCGTTGCACAAAGAGGAATCGCGAGGAGCAACGTGATCTGTTTAGAGTGCCACCTGATAAACTGTCACAGCAATGAGGCGCGAGACGCGCAACCGATCTGAGTCTAATGCAGGGTTGAGACTCTAATGCTTCAACGAGATGTTTGGATTTAATAGCGCTTGTCGCTAAAACACGGGTCACTGTTTGCTAAACTGAGGGACAGTTTTAGGCAAATAGACGTTTCACCCATTGCCTCCATGAGTGTCACATCCTCCGGTGCTATCTCGGCATTGTTGACAGGACATTTAGTACCTCCCCGAGTCTTAATCATTGACATGACTCGTATAGGAGACTATTCAGCAACTGGGCAGATGAAACAGTCTATCTTTGGCCTTCACCCTGCAGAATGCCTACTACAAGTTTACATGGTAGGTGAACGGCAATTTGGGTTATATTCTCCAGCCTCAGATTCAGCCATCAAACAATATCAAGACTGTGATCAACTGTTAGCAGACTGTATTCAATTCGCACCGGATGTTATTTACTATCGTCCAGTTGCTGAGCGTCCATTGCTTCACACCTTTGCTGTTGCTGCTATCGCTAAACTAAGTATTCCCACAGTCATTCACATTGTAGATGATTGGCCAGAACGGCTGCGGCTTCAGACCCCAAGCCGATATGTCCAGTTAGATCAGTCATTGCGTAGGCTACTTAATGATGCGTTTGCTTGCCTTAGTATTTGTGAGGCTATGTCGATTGCTTATCGAGAACGGTATGGTGTTGATTTTATTGCCATTGCTAATTGCATTAAACCTGAAGATTGGCTGCCAACAAATACTCAAATTTCAAAAAAATTTTCACGGGTGCAACCTTTCACAATTCGCTATGTCGGTAGTTTAGCCGACGATATGACCTGCCAGAGTATTTTGGATGTTGCCGAAGTGATTGCTGCACTGCAAACAGAATATTCTATAAACTTTGAAATTTACACTACCAACTATTGGAAACAAAAGGCGATTAACACCTTCTCGAATCTACCAGGTGTAAGCATTCATGAAGCAGCCTTTTCTACAGTAGCCTATCGCCAGTTGCTCATCACAGCAGACGCTCTGTTGATTGCTTACAATTTTGATCCAGACAGCGTTACTTATGTTCGTTATTCGATGGCAAACAAATTTCCGGAATGTTTAGCATCAGGAAATCCTGTTCTGGTTTATGGTCCCATCGATGTAGCACCGATCGCTTATGCGGCGGAGATTGGTTGTACCCAATTAGTGATTGATCGCGATCCAAACAAGCTTAAAATTGCCATCTGTGCCTTAATAGATGACCCAAATTATGCTAGGGCATTGGGACAAGCTGCCCGCGAATATGCTTTCCAACATCATTCGGAATCTGTAGTAGCAAAGCGATTTTACGAAATTCTGTGTCAAGCAGCACAATCAGCTTTACCCACTCGGCACCAGAGCGTGAGCAATTTAGTAAGTTCTGATCAGCAGTCGATACTGGGTCCTTTCACGCGGGATCAATCAGTTTGTTTAGACGAAACTCAATTAGTCGCTGAGCTTTTGTCACATCTGCCTGAACACTCAATCATGTTAGACGTTGGGGCCCATCATGGCTCTGCTCTCCTCTCGTTTGTTGAAAAAGGATGGCGAGTGTTCGCCTATGAGCCTGATCCGGATAATCGCCAAGTTCTTGAACGACGAATGAACTCCTACACAAATCTGACGATCGACCGCCGAGCCGTTAGCGATCGAGCAGGAGAAACGGTTTCATTCTATGCTTCACCTGAGAGCACAGGCATCAGCACGCTTTCTCCCTTTCAAGACAGCCATCAGCAGAAATGCCAGGTTATAACTACAACAGTAGCTGAAATTTGTGCTGAGCATCAGTTGCACCAGATTGATTTTTTAAAGATCGATACAGAAGGACATGACTTGATGGTTTTAAAAGGAGTCCCTTGGGACAAAATTCATCCTGCTGTGATTGAATGTGAATTTGAAGACCACAAAACTGTTCCTTTGGGATATACCGTTGAAGATTTGGCTCAATATCTTGTCGATCGCGGTTACACCGTATTAGTCAGCGAATGGCATCCAATCGTTCGATATGGAATTCAGCACGATTGGCATCGCTTGATGTTATACCCCTGCCAACTTGCTACTCCTCATGCTTGGGGAAACTTGCTAGCGTTCAAACACACCCCCGACCTAGAACAGGTTGTAGCGCTCACCCAGAAACTCATTAAAACGAAATCTGAAAAACCAATCACCCAGATTTCTCTAAAACTTTCTAACCAAGCCACGATCGAAGGACATAATGGTATGAACCCATCTCGTCTTCAGGACAATCCGCAGCAAGATTCTACAGAATCATTGAATGGAAAGCATTCCTCTCATTCTGAGCTATCCCGACAACAGGAACCCTTCAATCCTCCCAAGTCTGTGCCTGTATTGCTCAAATTGAATGGGACTCGATTGGCTACTGGCTTGCTTGGACGGGTTGGGCGTTATTACAGCCGTTGGCCTCTCAGCATTGCCCTACTTGCCATAGGACTGAATACGATTGCCATGTTGGATGATGTCCCGTTTCGTTGGATTTTCTCTAGCGGGGGAACATTTCTTTTGGTGTTTTTGGTTGGACATGCTGCCTCCAAAGCAGATGTCGCTTTGCAAACGGGCGAACGTGCTCAAGAAACAGTGACGCAATCTCAGGAGATGACTGCACGGTTACAGAAAAAGGCAACTTCGGCCTTCAAGCGAGCCACTCAAGCGGGTGAACGGTTAAAACTGACTACTGAGCGCGTTGATCAAGCGATAGCAGAGGCAGTGACGGTTGCAGATCGAGCAATATCAACCGCCAAATTTGCCACAGAGATGGCGAGCCGTGCCACCGGAAGCGCTCAGTCTGGCGCTCAATCAGCCAATCGCGCTATTGAAATGGCAACTGCTTCCTTGGAAACGGCAAAAAACTGTCATGAAATAGCTCAACGATCGCTTAGCTATGCTGAGTCTGCTAGCGCTCAAACAACACAAGCCATTGCAGATTTGAAACAGCAAATTGATCAAATGTCAATATTGAATCCAAGCAATACCAGCAATATCAAATTGTTTCAGCCATTCGGACGGCAACTCTCGCAGGAACACATTGAAGTTTTTACTAGCTTCTGGACATCAATGTTGAGATTGCAACTAAACCAACAAGGTTTAGGATATCTAGCGCATCGAATTTGTTTGTCAGAAGATATCTGCACTGGGCGCTTGGCAACAACGGTGCAAGATATGGCACTTCGAGTTTTAGTCGCCCAAAGTCTTCGCACTCCTAACTTGTCAGTTCTAGAAATTGGTTCTCTATTTGGAATTAACCTTGCCATTATTTATGAAACTTGTCGTGATCATTTTGAGCAAATCCATTTGAGCGCAATCGATCCGTTGGATGGTTATTACGATAAAGGCAGAACGGATGTTATTACTCAAGTTCCAGTCACGCGTAAGATTTTTGAACACAATATGCGCCAAATGGATATTGCGCCTCAAGATATTACTCTGCTTCAAGGTTTAAGTACTGAATCAGTAATTTTAGAAAAAGCAGGATTAAGGCAATACAACTTGCTAATTATTGATGGTGATCATTCCTATGCAGGAGTCAAATTTGATTTTGATCACTATTTGGCTGCTGTAGATGTAGGGGGGTATATCATCTTTGATGACTATAATTCCGAGGATTGGCCAGAGGTGACGGAATTTGTTGATAATGAAGTTAAACGGAATTCGAGCGTTGAATTCATAGGCTCAAGTTGGAGAACGGCTGTATTCAAGGTAATTCGTAAAAACCTAGTTTGATACGCCTGCTGAACTACATGACTCTAAGAAACAAGCTTTTTCAGAGCTTCAAACTACTGCTAAAAGCCTCAGTGAAGATTTAAGAATTTCTATTTAGGCTTTATCTAGGCTTTCAATGCTAACCTGAGAGATTGTTTGACAGTGAAAGCTAATATTGGTCAAGATGAGTTCTACTTCGTTAAAGTCATCACTACCAAATTCAAGGCTAATTCCGTCATGACTGCGTGAAACATTTAACTGGAGTGCAATCTTCTCTGTTCCTGCTTGGCAATGGAAGGTTCGTCTAACGCCTTCAAAAGGATTGCACCCTCGTGGGTAGAAACCAATCGATAGTTCGCAAGACTTGACCATCAGTAAGCTAATGTCAACCTGAATTAAATCGCCTAGTTCGATCGCTTTGTTGTAGTGTAGAACGACCCAATCTTTAGCTGAATGGTTGCCGACTACAAAGCCTTTTTGAGTGGGGTAACTTTTTCCTTCAAATTGAATTCCACAAAAAGTAAAGCCAGATGCTAATTCCTGAGCTAAAACATCAAGTAATTGAGCAAACTCTTCCGCTTTGGGTCGTACTTTAAAATCTTCAGCTAAAACCTGACGGCAGATAGAGTCACAAATGGTGCGATTATGCAAGATGTAGGATTCTGAGTAGTTTTTCCTTGAGTGTAGCAGTAGAGTAGGCTCAGCCTTCTCCAAATCCCTCTTTGCACTGTAGTTTAAGATGTAGTTAGTATAGCGAAGATAGGGTGAAATTTCTTGAAAAAGCTGCCACCCCTCAGAGCTAGGATCAACTGGTTGAAATGGTGAAGATAGATTGGAACCAAATTCGGCAGCAAAGAAGTTTTCTAGCAAGCAATCATAGGCCATGCCACTGTCAATTTTCTCAGTAGTTTCATCTAGGAGAGCCTGCCACTTTTGGACAAACTCAATGAATCGCCGATCGCCGACCGCATAAATAGCATTGCCATTGATGTGACGGGCATATTTCCGTGCTAGCGTATCTTGTCCTTTGTACGGGCTACCCAAAATCCAAAACTCTTCAGCCGTTTGCACTAAATCGTAAAGCGCTCCCAGCCAATCGGGACGTAGAGGAACACAGTCTGTTTCCATAAAGAAGGCATAATGGCAACTATCTTGAAGTGCAAAAATACCTCGAAAGAATTGTTGATTAGGTCCGCTTTTATAACCTTTCTTTCCAACTGGAAGCGATCGATCGCGAATATAGATATCTTCACCGTCCGGTAATACAAAGAAATAGAATTCTAGCTCTGAAAAACAATTTTGAAGAAGTTCACTAGTTTTAAACTCCTCAATAATTTCTTGCTTTAATGCTTCATCTTCCACGCCTGTAAACGTAAAAATCAATTTAGGTTTTTTCCGTCCCCGAAGATGAAGAAATGGTGTAAAGCCTGGAATCTGCCACAATTTAAGATTATTTAAAATTTGCTCGCGTTCTCTCACCTGCGTTGGAATAACTAGTGCCCCCAGTCCTGGTTGATCCAAAACTTTCCACAAGGGCTTGTATGGCAATATACCTCTCGCATGAAGTTCAGACTTCAAATTGCAATTAATGACTTCCACATCCAAATTTTTCAGGAGAATGTCATCTCGCAAGGACTCAAACGAAGTAGGATGGAGATCAAAATTATGAACTTTTGGGTTTGGAATCTGAAACTTGTCTCCAGCTTGCTGATAATCATCAAAGAAATAGTTAGGATTTCTTGATGGTGTTTTTTTCATGACAAGCTGTATTCCCTCAGTGTTTTCTGCTTCTGGAATTTGTTCAATATATTGCAGATCAATACCGAGCAGCGCAACTCGTTGATATCCTAAATAGATGGCATAGCGAACTGAGTAAGAACCAGTTGTCACTTTTGATGGTTGAGCGCTTTGAAAAATCGAACTTTCGATAAATGGTAAACCGAATTCAGCACCGCGTTTTTGATACCAATACAATAAAAACTGATCTAGAAAAACATAGCGCTTATCTTTGCTTGCATCAGGAAAAAACTCAAGAAAACGCCCGTCTAAAAACGCTGTTTTCACTTGCCCCTCTTCAACTAGCCGTTTGATAGCTTGGTGATGTGTAGCAATCAGTTCAGAGTCTAGACAGCAATAATGGGTGGGATACCAGTTAATACGATCCCAATAGCGATAGGCAGCATTCATGCCTAATGTATCAACCTTGTTGAGCGCTGCAAAATCAAATCCTCGTAAACTCGGACCATTACCAATGACGATGATTGTTTTTTCCATGACACCCTTTCTTTAGCTAGTCAATCTTCAATTAGCAAAAATGATGAGAAAACTTACATAAAAGCGGCACTCAAAAAATTCTATCCTGATTCATTAACGTATAAAGATTTGATCTGGTAGATAGGAGTGGTAAGGTAGAACTGCACCCGTCAGTGATATTAGACACAGTTAGAACGGATAAGAACCAGTTATTGACCTGTGTGGTAGAGAAGTGCGAGGTTTAGATGATTCATCCCAGATGTTCTATCATCATCCGATGTTATAACGAGGAACAGCATATCGGCCGACTGCTCGACGGCATCCAGCAACAGACGATCGCCCCCGTCGAGATCATCGTAGTAGATTCCGGTTCTACCGATCGAACCGTGGAGATTGCGCAGCAATATTCGGTAACGCTGGTATCGATTCGCCCAGAAGAGTTTTCCTTTGGGCGATCGCTCAACTTGGGATGTCAAGCGGCTTCGGCTGAGTTGATTGTAATCGCCAGTGCTCATGTGTACCCTGTCTATCGAGACTGGCTAGAGCAACTGCTGAAACCGTTTGCCGATCCACAAATGGCGTTAGTATATGGTAAGCAGCGCGGCAATGATGTTACAAAATACTCCGAACACCAAATTTTTGCAACCTGGTTTCCTGATGACTCCAACCTCAATCAAACTCATCCGTTCTGCAACAACGCCAATGCAGCAATTCGGCGAAAATTATGGCAGCAACTTCCCTATGATGAATCACTGACAGGCTTGGAAGATTTAGACTGGGCCAAGCGCGTCATGCAACTGGGGCATCGCATCGCCTATAGTGCTGAAGCGGAAATTATTCATGTGCATGATGAAACACCACGACGCATCTACAATCGCTATCGCCGTGAAGCTATTGCTCTCAAGCGCATTTTTCCACAGGAGCATTTTAACGGATGGGATTTTGTGCGACTATTTGTCACTAACACCTTCAACGACTACTATCACGCTTTTCACGATCGTGTTTTATTCAAAAACTTTCTTTCCATTCCAGTATTTCGCTTCATGCAGTTTTTAGGAACCTGTCGCGGCTTTATGCAAAGAGTTCCGGTGACGAGCCAACTGAAACAGACCTTTTACTATCCGAGAGGACTAAAGCGACATGCTCTCTCGCAAACTTCTAATTCACGACGGGCGATCGATTACACTCAGCGCGAAGAAGTCGTACTTGAGCAAATTCGTCACTAACGGTTACTTTACTTTTCTCTTTACCTGTCTATAATTAATTAATTTATGAATTCATCACCTTCTTCTTTGCAAATTGCTGCGTTTGTTCCTATGCGCCACAACAGCGAACGAGTGGTGGGTAAGAATTATCGCCTGTTTGCGGGTCGTCCGTTGTATCACCACATCATCACCACCTTGCTCAACTGTCCGCAAATCAGCCTTGTCTGCATTGATACCGACAGCCCCATGATTATGGAAGATGCGGCAGCACAGTTTCCCAGTGTCAAAGTATTGGAACGTCCAGAGCATTTACGAGATGGAGCCATACCCATGAACGAGGTGTTGCTAAATTCTGTGGCTCAAGTTCCAGCCGATCTGTATTTACAAACTCATAGCACCAATCCGCTACTGCGAGCAGAAACAATTTCACAGGCAATCGAGCAATTTCTAGGACAGTCTGAGCATGACAGCCTATTTGGAGTCACCCAGTTGCAAACCCGCCTCTACGATGCCACTGGCAGAGCCATGAATCACGATCCAGAAGTATTGCTGCGAACACAGGATTTGACGCCTGTTTACGAAGAAAACTCTAATCTCTACCTGTTTACAAAGCAGATTCTGCAAGAACGTCGTAATCGAATCGGCTACAAGCCCATGATGTTTGCAATCGATCGCCAGGAAGCCTGGGATATTGACGAAGAAATCGATTTCCGTGTGGCGGAATTTCTCTACACCGTGCAACAAACAAGCGCGTGACACGGGCGATAATGCTTGTAATTTATCAATAGGTTAAATACATGAACTGGCGAGTTTTAATTACTTGTCCACCTATGATCATGACATTGGATCAGTGTCAGGATCGCCTTGCGGCCGAAGGGTTGGACGTGGTTGTACCGCAAATTCAGCAGCAGATGAGCGAGTCCGAGCTATGTAACATTATTGCTGACTTTGATGGTGTGATCGCGGGCGACGATCCGTTTACGGCCAAGGTGCTAGAGATTGGTCGCAAGGGACGCTTGCGGGTGCTGGCTAAGTGGGGCATTGGAGTGGATGCGATTGATTTAGAGGCAGCCAAGCAACTGGGCATCTATACCTCTAACACCCCCAATGTGTTTGGGGATGAAGTGGCGGATATTGCTCTGGGATATATCATTTTGCTGGCGCGGCAACTGCACCGCATGGATGCGGCAATTCGGCGCGGCGAGTGGTTGAAGATTCAAGGCACGTCTCTGCGCGGCAAAACGGCTGGGGTGGTTGGTATAGGCAGCATTGGGAAGGCAATTGTCCGGCGATTGCATACGTTGGGCATGGAGGTGTTGGGGCATGATGTGCACCCGATCGATCCGGCGTTTTGTCAGGAAACCCATCTGAAATCTGTGGCGTTAGATCTGCTTTTGCAACAGTCCGACTGTATTGTGCTAGCTTGCAATTTGACGCCGCAAAATTATCATTTATTGAACGATCGGGCGTTTGCTCAGATGAAAAATGGCGTATGGGTTGTGAACGTGGCACGGGGAGCCTTAATTGATGAGACAGCCCTTGTGACAGCCCTTAAAGATGGCAAGGTGGGTGCTGCGGCGTTGGATGTGTTTGAGACGGAACCACTACCACTAACTAGCCCCTTACTTCGGTTTGAGCAGGTGATTTTGGGCAGCCATAATAGCTCGAACACGCGAGAAGCTGTACTACGAGTCAATCAGTTAGCGATCGATCATCTAGTTCGTGATTTGAATCGCGCAGCTAGTAGTCATGAATCGTAGAATACATCAGCGCAACGCAGTGCATCAATCCCTTGCGCGGCGATGGTTTGGTTAGCCCATCCTGTCAATTACTGGTTCGAGTGACTTAGGAAAAATGAACAAAATTGTACTAATTACAGGGGTTGCTGGTGGCATTGGCTATGCGACTGCTCAACACTTCAAACAAAATGGCTGGGTAGTAGTCGGCGTCGATCGCCAAGACACGTCATCGCTACCGGACATCGATTGTCGAATTCAGGTGGATATTGCAGAACCACAGGCAATTCAAAAAGTAGTATTGCAACTGCGCCAAGAGTTTGACAACTTACATTGTCTTGTCAACAATGCGGCGGTGCAGATCTGTAAACCCTCTCTAGAGATGACTGTAGCTGAATGGGACGAAATCATGGCGGTGAATGTGCGATCGTGCTTTTTTCTGGCTCAGGCAACGTATCCCCTGCTCAAACCCGTAGCAGGTAGTGTGGTGAATGTCAGTTCGGTTCATGCCGTTGCCACCTCTGCCAACATTGCTGCCTATGCCACTAGCAAAGGAGCCTTGCTGGCCATGACTCGTGCCTTGGCGATCGAGTTTGCCTCTGCAAACATCCGTGTTAATGCCATTTTGCCAGGAGCCGTAGATACGAGCATGTTACGATCGGGCTTGCAGCGGGGGCATTTGAGTGGGGATTATGTAGACGAATTGCTTACCGATTTAGGCAAAAAAACCGTAATCGGGCGAGTAGGTAATCCTAGGGAAATTGCCGAAGCTATTTGGTTTCTGGCAAACAATACCTGTTCCTCCTTCATGACTGGGCAATCACTGATTGTAGACGGTGGTGCCACAGCACGACTAAGCACCGAGTAGAAACAAACCATTCAAGACAAGAGCAGCTTGGAGTGTTGCAGCACTCTTAAGCAAGTTAGTCTATCTGTCACCGGTATGTGATAGGTGCAGGGTTCTTCCAAGGAAAAGGCTAATGAGTATAAAACTGGAAAAATTTGTTCCGTTTGGTCGATCGTTTGATGAATACCGGCAGATCTTTGCTTTATCTGAAGCAGATTTGTCGGGAAACATTTTGGGAGTCGGAGATGGTCCTGCTAGCTTTAACGCTGAAGCGACTGCAAAAGGATATTCTGTAACCTCGATCGATCCTGTCTATAAATTTAGCGGCGAAGAAATTTATCGGCAATTCGATCATGTTCTGGATACGATTATTGATCAAGTAATTGCTACTCCGAATGATTGGATTTGGTCCTATCATCGATCGCCTAATGACCTGCGCAGAAATCGAATTCAAGCTATTCAGCGATTTATTTCTGACTATCAGCACGGAAAACAAGCAGGGCGCTATCAAGTGGGTTCCTTACCGAGCTTAACCTTTAAAGATGATCAGTTTGATCTGGCATTATGCTCTCATCTTTTATTCTTATACTCTGATCACTATGATGCCGTCTTTCATCAGCAGGCTGTGCAAGAGATGCTGAGAGTGAGCCAAGAAGTGCGAATTTTTCCACTTTTAACGTTGATGTTGCAACCATCTCCTTATTTAGATAGAGTGATTCATGATTGTGTGGCGGCTGGGCATACCGTCACAATAGAGCCGGTATTCTATGAACTGCAACGAGGGGGTAATCAGATGCTGCGTATCCGCAAAGTCATCAAAGCAGCAAACTAATGAATTCTATGAATCGCATTAAACGCATTGTGAAGATTACTCTGTTCTTAATCTTGTTGTTCAGTGGATTAGGATTCTTTTTAAGCCTTTGGATCATTGTGCCTGCTCCTACCTTCTCGTTACTACCTTTAGCAGTGGGTGCACCTGAAATTAGCCCCTGGCTCTTGGTTGGCAATATGATCGCGGCCCTTTTAGCCCTCAGCCAGTATCAGCATCCCCTTGCACGAGTTGCCCTAGTAGCAAGTTTAGTTGGGTTGTTGTTGAGTAGTTTACCCCTTAGCCAGTTGTCGGCGACTCATCAAGCTGTCACCCTGACGATGCAGCGGAATCTAGACGTTGATTCCTGGAATCAGCCACACCCAACCCTGTCCTTCCGGACTCAACCATTTCAACTGATCGATGGGTTTCGCGGCATTCCGTTGACTTCTGTCCGTCACGATTCTGGTATTGTGTTTGCCGAAGTTGAAAATGAACGGTTAACGCTGGATATTTATCGTCCGTCTACTCGCGGGCGCTATCCCACAGTTATAGTCATTTACGGTGGAGCTTGGCAAAATGGTAATCCGTCGCTGGATGCTGACTTCAATCGCTATATGGCTGCCCAAGGGTATACGATGATTGCGATCGACTATCGTCATGCGCCTCGCTATCAGTTCCCCAGCCAAATCCTGGATGTGCAAACGGCGATGCAGTTTATTCAGCGCCATGCAACGGCATACGAGGTGGATCTTAATCGCATGGCTGTACTGGGGCGATCGGCAGGGGCACAGTTGGCGATGTTATTAGCCTACCAACCCGACACTACACCATTGCGAGCCGTCGTGAACTATTATGGCCCGGTTGATTTGGCAGCAGGCTATCGCAATCCCCCGGTTCCTGATCCGATTAATACCCGAGCAATTTTAGACGCATTTCTGGGTGGTTCTCCCGAACAAGTTCCCGACCAATATACACTGGCCTCTCCAATTCACTTCATTAAGCCAAATTTGCCGCCAACGCTCTTGGTCTATGGCAGCCGGGATCATGTCGTGGAAGCTAAATATGGACGACAGTTGCGCGATTGCCTGCAAGCCTCAGGAAACACAGCCGTGCTACTGGAAATTCCTTGGGCAGAACATGCTTTTGATGCAGTGTTCAGTGGTGTCAGTAATCAGCTAGTGCTTTATCATACAGAGCGTTTTTTAGCTTGGGCTTTACGATGAGGTCGCGGTAGGATCAAATTGGGATAACGACGGTGCAAGGTGTGTCAGTCAATTAAAATCAAAGTGTCAATCCGATCGCAGCAATCGTTAAGCTGGAATGATGAAACAACCCGAAGACCCTCTCAGCGGAGATGCGCTGGTGAAAGAAGTATGTCGGCGGATTCGAGTTGCCCGCAGCTATTGGGATGCTCATAATAATGCTGCCTGTCGAGGGGAACGCGATCGAGCGCTGCAACTTTACAATACTCTAACGAACGAGCAAAAAGCGCAGATTCCACAAGTGTTACGAGTGTGGCTCCGCTATCGCAGCGAGAAATATTTTGGCCGCCACCGAACACCACCTGGCAGTCAGAAGCGCGCAAAACATGGAAAGCGCAAGCGCTAGGAGAAATTATAAAATCTATTTTGACTAAACATACAGACAAGTCACACTCTCCTCAAATCCATATGCATCGGTGAAGACAAGGCTTTTGCCACCATACCGTTGAATTAAGCCTTTCAAGATTTGAGAGCATCTAATTCTTGCTTCTGTGTTTCTCTCTCGAGATCTCAGCGCTTTTTCTGAGTGACTTTCATCTTCTTTAAAGCATAAAAGATGGCATTGGTTCTCACCCCAAACTTTTGAGCGCGATCGGCCACCTTGGACTCTAAATTCTGCGTTAAAAGAGCATAGAGCATTCAGCTATATACATCTACAAAGGTTGAGATGGCATATCTCAGGCGTAGTTCATAGAAGCCGGACCTTTGACCCACTATCCAGCGTATGATTACAGCACCCACCGCAAGAAGTGTAACAAAATCTTGATTTTTATTGGGTATTTGCTGCTCAACCTGCATAATCAGATTTAACGCTAATCATTCTCATTAAGCCGCCGATCCGCATGAGAATGTCAATAATCCTTTGAGAGAGAGCCAATTCGGAAAGTCAATCCTGGTGAGTTGAACCAGCTAAGTGATTCAACTTACGATACTTGCCTGTTATAGAGAAGGGATTTGATTTTGCGATCCGTGACATTGCAATAGGTTTAACTGATTCGCTGCAACCACTGCATCGAGTCCAGGTTGTTTTGTTGATTGAATACTCAAAGGAAACGGTGAATGGCAGTCTCAATTGTTTGGAAGCCTGTCTTTCGGGTGTTGGGCTGGTCTTTTGATCAAGAATCTGGAGCACCCTTGTTGGCAGGTAATGCCCAGTTTGTGAACCTTTCAGGACGATTGTTAGGGGCACATGTTGCCCATGCGGGATTAATCGTGCTGTGGGCGGGTGCAATGACCCTGTTTGAGCTATCCCGGTTTAATCCCAATTTGCCGATGTACCAACAGAACTTGATTTTGCTGCCTCACTTAGCAACGCTGGGATTTGGCGTCGGAGTCAATGGACAAATTTTCGATACCTATCCTTACTATCTGATTGGAATGCTGCACTTGATTAGTTCTGCTGTGCTGGGAGCGGGCGGAATTTATCATGCTGTGCTGGGGCCCGAAGTCCTAGATGAAAGAGGGTTTGGCTATAACTGGAATGATGGCAACAAAATGACCACCATCTTGGGAATTCATTTGGTCTTGCTGGGAGGCGGGGCACTGCTGCTAGTGCTTAAGGCAACCCAATGGGGTGGGCTGTATGATCCGTTGGTTGATCAGGTGCGATTGATTCAGCCTAACTTAAATCCAGCCCGGATTTTTGGCTATTTGTTTGGCTTTAGCCCTAATGGCTGGACAATAACGGGAATGGCCAGTGTGAATAATTTAGAAGATGTGATTGGTGGTCACGTTTGGGTCAGCCTTCTATGTATTATTGGCGGAATTTATCACATTTTCTCTAAACCGCTCGATTGGGCAAAGCGGGCATTGGTCTGGTCAGGAGAAGCCTACCTTTCCTATAGCCTAGGTGCGCTGGCGATCGCAGGTTTCAGTGTGGCGTGCTTTGTTTCAGTCAATGACATTGTCTATCCCAACGTCTTTTACGGTCCTGTGAGCGGTTCACCAGTCCGTGCTGCCCTTGCCAGTGTCCATGCTGCCCTAGGATTTTTGGCATTAATCGGACATCTCTGGCACGCCTACCGAGCACGTTCAGCGGAACGCGGTGTGCAGGCTAATACATTCTTTGATTTCATGGCGAAGGATGTGACGTTAGCAGTACCTGCGGGGTTGCAAAGCCAAGAGTGAGGAACAGAAAGTCTCACTCATCCCCATTCAATAGGATTTAACGAGGAGAGTAACTCATTATGACAACAGCAACTCAAGCCATCGATTCAATTCCTTGGCGAGCGGGGAATGCTCGTTTAGTTAACCTTTCTGGAATGTTATTGGGTGCCCATGTTGCCCATGCTGGGCTAATTGTCTTATGGGTGGGTGCGATCACCCTGTTTGAAGTAGCGGGTTTCAAGCCAGATCAACCGATGTATGAGCAGGGATTAATTGTGTTGCCCAATCTGGCGCGATTAGGATTTGGTGTGGGTAACGGTGGCGCAATTGTGGATACCTATCCCTATTTTGTGATTGGTGTTTTACATCTGATTAGTTCTGCTTTTTTGGGTGCGGGTGGTCTCTTTCATGTGTTCAAAGGTCCCAAAAAACTGGAAGATCGGTTTCCCTTTTTTGGGTATCGCTGGGATGATGCTAACAAGATGACAACGATTCTCGGTATTCATCTAGTGGTGTTAGGTACGGGTGCATTGTTGTTAGTCGCCAAAGCGATGATCTTTGGTGGGCTTTACGATCCACTCATTCAAAAAGTGCGTCTAATTACCAATCCAACACTGAATCCAGCGGTAATTTTTGGTTATCTGCTGGGTACACAAGGAAAGTTCTGGATTGCTAGTGTGGACAATCTCGAAGATGTTGTAGGAGGGCATATCTGGGTAGGTCTGATGTGCATTCTCGGCGGTATCTGGCATATGCGTACGACTCCATTTACCTGGGCAAAACGACTGTTTGTCTGGTCAGGGGAAGCGTACTTATCCTACAGCATTGGCGCGGTAAGTCTGATGGCGTTCGTGGCAACGTTGTTTGTCTCGGTCAATTCACTAGTATTTCCAACTGAGTTTTATGGTCCTACCTTGTCATTGGTGTTCGATCGCTTCCCAGTTTTTGTTAGTCCAGACGGTGAGTTAACCGCGCGGGTCTGGCTCGCCAATGCGCACTTTTGGCTAGGTTTCTTTTTCCTGCAAGGGCACCTATTTCATGCACTGCGAGCAGCAGGCTACAGCTTTGCAGAAGGACGGGTTCTCGCTTCTACTCGTGGGCAGGTGAGTTGAAATGACAATTGCAAATGTAACACCCGACAGCACAGCGCCTTCGCTGGAGTTTCCAGGCAGTACGCCCGAAACACGCTATGTCAAAGATTCTGTCGATCCCTATTCTTGGTGGGCGGGTAACTTCCGCTTTGCCAATCTGTCAGGTAAGTTATTGGGTGCCCATGTTGCCCATGCAGGATTAATCGTGCTGTGGGCAGGTGCAATGACCCTGTTTGAGTTATCCCAGTTTAATCCCAATTTGCCGATGTATGACCAGGGCTTGATTTTATTGCCCCATCTGGCTAGTTTGGGGTTTGGGGTCGGAGCCGATGGGCAAATTATTAGCACCTATCCTTACTTTGCGATCGGTGTTGTTCACCTGATTAGTTCATCAATTTTAGGAGCCGGCGGCATTTACCATGCAGTTTTGGGACCAGAAAAACTAGATGAAAAGGGGTTTGGTTACAACTGGGAAGATGGTGGCAAAATGACTTCTATTCTTGGCATTCATCTAGTACTGCTGGGAATGGGAGCATTGCTGCTAGTGCTTAGGGCAACTCGACTAGGGGGGGTGTATGATCCGGCGATCGCCGATGTTCGTCTCATTACCAATCCCACGCTGAATCCACTCACGATTTTTGGCTATCTGGTGGGCATCACGCCTGACGGTTGGACACTTCAGGGTATGGCAGCCGTCCACAACCTGGAAGATGTTGTGGGAGGTCATATTTGGGTGGGCGCCCTGTGCATTCTGGGTGGCATCTGGCATATCTATACAAGACCAACCAACTGGGCGAAAGGCTTATTTGTCTGGTCAGGAGAAGCTTATTTGTCCTACAGTCAGGCAGCACTAGCGTATATGGGCTATTTTGCTGCTTACTTTGTTTGGGTGAATGAAACGGTGTATCCCTCGGTGTTCTATGGCCCTGTTGGTACTACCACTGTCGATGGGGTGATTACTCCGCGTACTTGGCTGATGCTATTTCATGTTATCTTTGCCAGTCTGCTGCTGGCAGGGCATTTCTGGCACGCCTTGAGGTCCCGGGCGATCGCTGCTGGATTTGTCTTTAGCAAGATGACGTTCAATTCCGATGCCATGCTGGGTGATAGCCAGTTTAATGGCATACCTCTGTTTACAGGCATTGTGCAGCCTGACCGTAGCGATGTTCAGCAGGGCAACCTAGCAACTCCGATCAACACCAGCGACATTAGCCTCACTTGGATCAAAAACCTTCCCATCTATCGATCGGGGTTGTCTCCCATTACACGGGGGCTAGAGATTGGTATGGCACATGGCTATCTACTGCTAGGCCCATTCCTCAAACTAGGCCCATTGCGAAACACTGATGCTGCTCTCATCGGTGGCTTTGGCGGTGCATCAGGCTTGGTTGTGATTCTCAGTGTTTGTCTGTTTCTATATGGGTTTGCGGTCTTTCAAGGTAGACCCAAACCACGTGGAGTCTTACCCGGTAATCTCAAGACCTACAAAGACTGGAGTTTGTTTACGTCAGGATTTCTGATTGGTGGTCTTGGGGGTGTGCTGTTTGCCAGCTTTATTGTCCTAGAAATTAGCCGAGCAGGTCTTAGTTGAGGATGAAATGATGGAGCAAGGAGTGCTGACTACATTTCATCACTTCCCGCTCCATCGTTCCTTTTGAATTTAAGCCTGATCTACTTTGAAGTATTTAGCTTTTAACAAAGCACGACCATCGGTGGTAATCTCTGCGTTCTTAACCGTGATCAGAGCAGAGGAGTCAGAGGACGAATCAATTTCTCCCATCATGTAGTTAGATTGCAACAAATGATTCATTTGTTCGTTTAATTCCTCGCGGCTAACTTGTTTGCCGTCAAAGTCTTCAGCAAAGAAGCTGACATTCGATCGCCCTTCGCCACTGTGTTTGATCTTGTTGAGCAATACATAAACGATTTCATCGTTCAGGTTATCAGCAGGCGTCATATCAACTGACATAGAGAACTCCTTGTTTGTAGGTTGAATCAAGTTAGATGAATGGTTCAGGAATACCTAGGTGAAAGGATTTTTCATCCTTTGTGTAAGACTGTATGGAATGTCACTTAGTGATTCCCTCAAACAGACCTCTCAATGCGGCAACAGCATCCTGCGTCCGTGCCCAAACTCCTTTGTCGGGGTCTTTGCCTGTCAGTTCTCGAGTTCCCAGAATTTCCATCACTCCTTTCAATTGCTCTTGATGGGCACGATTCTCAAAGTTCACTTGATTCAAAGCACCGATCGCCTGCTTGACATCCTCACCAGCAACTTGTGCCGCTTTATGAACAATCAAACCTGTCATTACCGCTTGATGTTTAATACGCTCATGAGTAGACACTTTCTGATACAGCGTTAATTCTGAGCCGTTCATCAAACGGTTTACCTGATCAATGTACTGTCGAATCGTATCTCTAGGCTGAGTTACACCCCCAAACTGGGTCAGAACACCATCAATCACCGTCAGGTTCTTTTGGTCATCTCGAAGAAAGTCATTAAAGCGATCGCGAATCTCCGCATCTGTGCTGACGGCAGGCAGAAGGTTCTGTTCTGTCGCAATCAACAATTCCTGGAGCGCTTTGAGATCGGCAATTTCTTGAGCGATCGCACTCCGCTTTGTATCGTCTAATCTTGCAACCATGTGTGGATCTTCTCCAACTCATTGTGCTAACTACTGTCACATGCCCTTTGTTTTCTAACACCTTTCTTGAGATAGATTATCAATAAATTTGCTTCTTATACTTTGAGATACTGCCGTTCAAGAATCTAGCGAAATTGGACGCATTTACAGAGCATGCCCACACTAGCCAAAGCCGACAACCCCCTATCATTACATTAATTTACATGGTGTTAATAATAGTCATTCTTGATAAGTGTGATAGGATACCTCTGAAGCTAATTGAGTATAGTTCTCAATAAATGCTGATTACTGTATAACAAGTAAGGAGAAAGAAATCCATGCAAAGTGCTGCCATGCAGACTTATGGCAATCCTGACGTAAAGTATGACTGGTGGGCGGGTAACGCTCGCTTCGCTGACTTGTCTGGGCTATTTATTGCAGCGCATGTTGCTCAAGCTGCACTGATTACGTTTTGGGCAGGAGCATTCACACTATTTGAAATTTCTCAGTTTGACCCTGCTCGTCCCATGGGTGAACAAGGTTTGATCCTACTCCCTCACTTGGCAACCCTGGGGTTGGGTGTTGGCGATGGTGGACAAGTCGTCAGCACCTACCCGTGGTTTGTAGTCGGTTCGGTGCATCTGATCTCATCCGCAGTGTTTGGAGCAGGGGCACTGTTCCATGCCTTTAGAGCGCCAGAGAATCTCAAAGATGCTTCTGGGCAAGCTCGTAAATTTCACTTTGAGTGGAACGATTCTGCAAAACTCGGACTGATTCTGGGGCATCATTTGCTTTTCTTAGGAGCAGGTGCATTGTTACTGGTTGCAAAAGCGATGTATTGGGGGGGGCTATACGATGCTGCATCTCAAACGGTTCGCGTGGTGACAGAGCCAACCCTTAATCCCGCCGTCATCTATGGCTATCAAACTCATTTCGCCAGCGTTGACAACTTGGAGGATTTAGTGGGAGGGCATATCTATGTGGGAGTGATGTTAATTGCAGGTGGCATCTGGCATATTTTGGTTCCTCCCCTGAATTGGGCAAAGAAAGTGCTGATTTTTTCAGGTGAAGCCATTCTGTCTTATTCGTTGGGTGGCATTGCCCTGGCTGGATTTGTAGCAGCTTACTTCTGTGCTGTAAACACACTGGCGTATCCGGTTGAGTTCTATGGCCCTCCGTTAGATGTCAAGTTGGGAGTGGCTCCTTATTTTGCAGATACGATCGACCTACCACTGGGTGCCCACACACCTCGGGCTTGGTTAGCCAATGCTCATTTCTTCCTAGCATTCTTCTTCCTGCAAGGGCATCTCTGGCACGCACTGCGAGCTATGGGATTTGACTTTAGGCGGGTGGAAAAAGCCTTGAATGCGGTTGAGAGTTAGGTTTTTCAGGTTCTGCAAAGAACTTTGATGAACTCTATCCAAATTAATCACAAGGGTGGATGGATAGGTAGATGAGTTATTTTCATCCCTTACCTGCTCTCTCCTATCTGTTCACTCTTTATTTCTTGTTCTGAATTTAATCTATTCGCGAAAATATTCAACATGTCATTACCACTTTTAGCCTATTCTCTTTCCAGTCAGAACCAGCGAGTCAACAGCTACGAAATTCCAGGTGATGAGCATCCTAGAATGTATACCACAGATAATTCGCCCAAGACGACCGAGATGGACTCAATCATCTGGGCTTGCTATCGACAAATATTTAACGAACAACAAATCATTCATCATCATCGCCAAATTGCTTTAGAATCACAACTTCGCTGTGGTCAAATCACTGTGCGCGATTTCATTCGAGGGTTGGCGTTGTCTGATTCATTTCGAAAATTGAACTATGAGGTAAATAATAACTATCGATTTGTCGAGATGTGTATTCAGCGGATTCTAGGTCGCAACGTGTATAACCAGCGAGAAAAATTTGCCTGGTCAACGGTTTTGGCAACCAAAGGGTTAGGTGGGTTCATTGATCGGTTAATCAACAGTGACGAGTATCTGGAAAACTTTGGAGAGACGATCGTTCCCTACCAACGGCGACGAATCTTGCCACAGCGTCCGCAAGGTGAACTTCCGTTTGCGCGGATGGCACGCTATGACGGCTATCATCTGGAGCAATTGCAACAACTGGGGCATTGGAGACCATTTGGCAATGGTGTAGTCGATCGTAGTACTGAGGTTTATCGCAGAGTGCTGTTTGCAGTTCCCATGCTTTCCATTGTGGCATTGATTACAACTATTATCCTGATCGCATCTCCTAAGTAAAGGCACATTCCGGTTAAAAGCTGTCTTGAAATCAGTCATTGCGATCGCCAGTAAGCTTGTAACTGACTCAGTTGTGCAATTGCTTATCCAACTCCTCAATGGGTTCCTGCACCCATTCAAGAGGGATATCCATGTTCTGCCAGATCTTTCTCAGCATTGTTCCTTGATGGTTCTTCTCAAACGATAAGGGGTCGTTTGCACAACCCCTATCGTTTCTCTTCCGCATTGGACAAATGAACCGTCTTCAATCCGATCGATTCGATCTTAGTCTTCGATCGAGTAAGTGGCGGTTACTTGTGTGGTAACGCTGACTACAGGCGGCACAGTAGGATCGAAAGGATACCCTCCATACTGAAATGGAGCCGGAGACAGGCTGTCGGGCGTAGGGCACGTTGTGGAATAGCCAAAGTTCCAGCTAGAATAGTCTGCCAACGTTAAGACCTTTCCAAGCTCCACGCCGGCAATATTGGCAAAATCGTTTGCTCGCGTTTCTGCATCGGCGATGGCTGCTCGTCGAGCATCATTTTCTATGGTTGAGCACTGATTGATCGTATAAATCACGCTGCTGCCACTGGGCGAAAACCGTTCGTCCTCAGCCACAACTTGATTGACCCTTGATACGATTTGATTGAGGCGATCGGTGGTGGGTTGCGCCAATGTCAGTTGAATTCTTGCCCCGCCGTAGCTGTTGGGATCGGCAAAAACTCGAATATCACGCTCCGCCACGCCCAAGCTGGTGAGGGCATTGACAATGAATTGCAGTTCACTGGGATTAATTGGGGCAGACGAAACGGGCAGAGTGGTATCAACTGGAACGATCGGATAGTAAAACAGTTGTAAGAGTGCTTGGTCGGCTGGGGCGTTCACTTGCCCAGTCCCAGTAACGGTAAGGCTGCGTTGATTGGTAAAAACCGTGGTTTCAGGGGGAGACGTCTGAGCTAAAAGATCCAAAGACATGTCAGAGGATGGCAACTCTAGTTGAGCAATTTGAGGGGCAGAAGATACTTCTGATCGGTTCTGGGCAAGCGGACTAGCCTGGCTTACCGATGGGATTCCCCATCCACCTGCTAGAATGCCGGCTATCATCATTACGGTTCCAAAGCGTTTGCTTCGCGACATAGATTTACTCGTGAGTCTTCAAAATTGTTCAAAGGGATCGGTTATTTAGAAAAGCTAGTTAAGGTAAAAAGAACTGTTGATGCGATGAGGAGAGAACGCAGGCACATTGGTTATACACAACGGTTATATACAACTAAAACGAGGGCAGTTCCGTACTGTTTCTGCAATTGCTCTTAGAATTCCCACTCTTCTTAAGCTGTAATCATTTTTAAGTAGTAACCATGCGTTTCGACATTGTGACGTTGTTTCCCGATTTCTTTGATTCGCCACTCAGTTCTGGCTTGTTGGGTAAAGCGATCGCGAAACAAATTGCAACCGTTCATTTGGTGAATCCTCGTGATTTCACTACCGACAAGCATCACAAAGTAGACGATGAACCCTATGGCGGCGGCGTGGGGATGTTGATGAAACCAGAACCTATTTTCGCGGCGGTTGAATCTTTACCTGTGTTGCCCCAACGTCAGGTGATTTTACTGACTCCTCAGGGGCAAACCATGAATCAGCGCTTGTTTCAAGAACTAGCGCTTGGCTTTAATCAATTGGTATTAATTTGTGGACATTATGAAGGAATCGATGAGCGGGTGTTGCACTTGGTCGATCGAGAAGTGTCTCTGGGCGATTTTGTGTTGACCTGTGGAGAAATTCCGGCTCTTACCTTGCTGAATGGCGTGATTCGACTTTTACCAGGAACCGTTGGCAAAGAAGAATCCCTTAAACTAGAGAGCTTTGAAGCTGGCTTGCTGGACTATCCTCAATACACTCGCCCGGCTGACTTTCGCGGCTGGAAAGTGCCCGATGTTTTGCTGTCAGGTAATCATCAAGCGATCGCCCAATGGCGAAAAGAACAGCAAATTCAACGCACTCGCGATCGGCGACCGGATTTGTGGGAAGTTTGGGTGAAGGAATGTGGAGAGTAGGGAGTAGGAAGTAGGGAGTGGGGAGTGTACTGCTCTAACTGTCTCTCTTTTATTGCTTCTATTTTCATCCTTTCCTTTCGTCTTGGCTGGGGAAATGCACGATGATCATCGATACGTTTGGATGCTGACGAGCGATCGCTTCGGGTTCTACGCCAAGGGCTGAGGTTCCAAACCGTTCGGGTTGGGTGCCAACGGTCATCATCAGAAGATCGGTAGGCTGTAGGCGTCTCGAGACTTGCCCTACCAGATTACCTTGGATGGGATGGATGGGTAGGTCTGTGGTGAGTCGCTGGCTTGGCTGCCGTCGGGGACGATCGTTGACTACTTGCAGCAGTTGCAGTGTGGCTTTGAGTTCAGAGGCGAGGGTTTGTGCTAAAGACAAGCTTTGTTGCAAGATGGGGTTTTCCTGATCGCCGTCTGGAATCACTAATAGGACTCGTTGAATGGCTTCGATCGCTTGAGGAAAGCGGCTAACCAATACGGGCACTGTGGCCCGACGCAGAACATTGTCGATTACACCACCAAAAAAGTTTTCTCGATAGGTGGAATAGCCTTTCCAACCACAAACAATTAAACTGGCACTGCGTTCTTGGGCAACGCGGACAATGCCCCGATCGATCGATGCATCAACGCGACCAATCGGTTCGACTGGGGTGACGGACGCATGGGCGATCGTTTCTGCGACAGCCAACAGTTGTGTTTGCTGCATTTTAGCTTCTTCTGAAATGGGACCTTTTGCGTCTGACAGCACATGCAACGGTAACAGGGTTCCTCCGGTTGTTTTGGCTAAAATCAGTGCTAGTTGCAGCAAATTATCTTCGGTGTTGGGGTTAGCAACGGGAATCAAAATGCGATAGCGTAACGGTCCAGCCTTGACCGGAGCCGATACTGTCATGCGCTTTCCACTGCGTTTCGTTGTTTCAGCTTTAATTTTGGGTCCCCATCGGGCTGTAATCCAAGGCGAGGCAATGCAGGTAACTAAAATCATGGCGATCGTGCCATTGACGGTTAGCTGATCGACTAAATCAATGTCATAGGCAACGGTAATAGCAGCCAAGGTTGATGCGGCTTGCGCCACCGATAGCCCAAACATAACCATAATGCTCGATCGGGCAAAGCCAAAGAATTTGCCCACTCCCCATGCTGGCAGCAACTTAGCAACCAATGCAACTCCTACCATGGCACCCGATACCAGCAACGATTGTGGATTTTGAATGAGCACTAAGGGGTTGACCAACATCCCGACCGAGATTAGAAAAAATGGCACGAATAGCGTATTACCAATGAACTGAATCCGGTTCATCAAAGGACTAAGCTGCGGAATCAATTGAGTAATAGCAATTCCGGCTAGAAATGCCCCAATAATTGGCTCAATCTCAATCAGTGCGGCTGCATAGGACACCACCAACAACGTGGCAAATACAAAGGTGAATTCGGCTCCTTCGTCGTGGCCAAAGCGACGAAAAAACCAACGCCCTACTTTAGGCACGCCCCACAGTGTGGCGAAGGTATAAAGCGCAAGAGAAGGAATGAGAAATAGCCAAAATCCCAAATTTAAGTCACCTTGATGAGACTTAACGACGACCGCTAAAACCAGCAGCGCTAACACATTGGTAATGAGGGTTGCTCCTAGTGTAGCCGTGACAGCCTGCGATCGCATGATGCCAAATTTTGACGCGAGCGGCAGCGCTACCAACGTGTGGGAGGCAAAGCAGGACGCCACTAGGACAGCCGCCAAAAAACTATAGCCCAACCCCTGCATCACCACCGTGCCCATCAGCATCGGTACACCAAAGGTTGCCAATCCAAAAATCACTGCCTTATCTGCGTTGTACTTCAAGTCATCTAAGCTGGTTTCCAATCCGGCCATGAACATCAGGAACAATAACCCCACCGTTCCCAACAGCACGATCGTATTATCTCGCTCTAAAATTCCTAGTCCGTTTGGCCCAATGACCACACCAGCTAAAATCAAGCCAACAATTCCGGGGAGTCGAATGCGCTCGAATAAGAGGGGAGCCACCAACATGATGGCCATGATGATCAAAAATACCCCAACTGGATCGGTGACAGGATTCCCGAACACCGAAGGACTTAAAAATTGGGTTAACCATTGCCAACTACTCTCCAAACTTGCCCAAACCCTTCCCATGATGATGACGTTTCCTTGGTGTCCAACATCCTCATCTATTCAAGCATGAGTTTGGGAAGCGCGGAAAAACACGAGGGTAGTTTAGGAAGGGCCGAATGAATAGAAATCTACCTTGTAGTAGAGGCATTGAGATCACAAGTTCTAATATATCTAGCTATGCATTAAATAGTTTCTAGTGTAGTGCTGTGCCATCAATTCTGCGATTTCTTGATGCTAAGCACTGATATTCGATCGCTTGCTTATTACTAAGCTTGAAGTCAAGAATTTGTCAATTTGATTTCTGAAGTTCAATGCAAAAGAATCTAAACTTTTTTTACATTCCTTCTCATTCAAATTGAAATTTATTCTAAATTTAAAAGGATATTCGTTGGCTAAAGCTGAGCATTGTTGAGGCTTTTAGGCTGCAAATGCAATAGCAATAGCTCAAAGGCTGAATGCATTTGTTGCCCAATTGAAGAGTCTCTGGGCTGAAAAATACACCCATCAACTGGAGCGATCGACTCACTGGTGCTTTCGATTCAAAATCAACTAGGCGTTCTTCAAAATTTGAAGTGCGGCACCTTTTTTCTGCAACATTTTATCCTTGCGTCGTCTACTTTCTATGAATGTTAATTTACTCATTCATCGCTTAAAACGGTTGCTGTTGAGCAGGTTGCCATCACGATTGTGGCTAGTGCTCACAGGAATTGGAGTGGCGCTCAGCATTGTGTTCTATGCGGCGATCGCCTTCTCCCAGCAACCTGTTGTGCTTTCTATGTTAATGCCTGCCCTCGATGCGGCTTCAGCCCGGGTGGTTGTAGAAGAATTTGAGGCCCAGAACCCCAACATCCGGCTGAACTTAGTCGAAGGTCCCGCGGCGTCTAACTTGATTGAAGACCTATACACGTCTTCTTTTTTGTTGGGCGATTCGCCCTATGACCTAGTGGTAATGGATGTGGTCTGGCTCCCTAAATTTGCCGCAGCGGGTTGGCTAGTAGACATGACCGACCAGATTCCCGAATCTGAATTAGCCGACTTTTTGCCGGCGGATTTAGAAGGCGGCAGGTATCAAGGACGGCTGTACCGCTTGCCATTTCGCACCGATGTTGGGCTACTGTACT
The DNA here is from genome assembly GCF_026802175.1 of Thermocoleostomius sinensis A174. NCBI lineage: Bacteria > Bacillati > Cyanobacteriota > Cyanophyceae > Oculatellales > Oculatellaceae > Thermocoleostomius > Thermocoleostomius sinensis. The sequence continues at coordinate 4,069,782 of NZ_CP113797.1, forward strand.
ATCGCACTGATCTATTGGAACAAGCGGGATTGCAGCCACCTGAAACTTTTGATGATTTGCTGACAGCGTCGCGCACTATCCAGGAAGCAGGAGAGGCGCAGTGGGGTTATGTATGGCAAGGGCGACAGTATGAAGGGCTGGTGGCCATGTTCGTCGAGGTGTTGTCGGGAGCTGGTGGCTTTTGGGTCAACCCTGAGACGCTGGAGGTTGGCTTAGACCGCCCTGAAACCTTGAAGGCGATCGAGTTTCTGCGCAATACCGTTGCTCAAGGTGTTTCTCCACCAGGGGTCACGACCTATCAAGAAGACGAAGCCCGGCGGCTGTTCCAAAGTGGCAATGTAGTGTTTATGCGCAACTGGCCCTATGCCTACCCGCTGGGTAATGAAGACGGGTCAGCAATTCAAGGACGATTTGACATTAGACCGATGGTGCATGCCCCGGGGCAAGATGGAGCGGGCTGCTTAGGGGGTTGGGGGCTAGGAATCTCCCACACAACGCCACACCCAGAGGAGGCGCTGCAAGTGGTGCGCTTTTTTGCCGGGCCTCAAGGGCAAAAACTGACGGCGCTGGCTAATGGCCATTTGCCGACAATTCGATCGCTCTACAACGATCCAGAGATTGTAGCGCAATATCCCTACTATCCTGATTTGCTGGAAGTGCTAGAACGTGGCGTTTTACGTCCGCCAGTGGCGCAATATGCCCAAGCCTCGGATATTTTGCAGCGCTATCTTAGTGCAGCGTTAACGGGTCGTATGAATCCTGAAGCCGCCATGAAGTCAGCCGCTGATGAAACTCGTCGATTACTAGAGGCAGGAGCCGCCGCATCATGACAAGTACGATTCGATCTCGCGAAAAACGCACTGGATGGCTATTGTTAGCTCCGGCATTGCTGATTTTGGCAGCAGTGTATGCCTACCCCATCGCTCGATCGTTCTGGCTGAGTTTGTTCACACAGAACCTAGGAACCCAGTTGCAACCTGTGTTTAATGGCTTGGGTAACTATGGACGCATGGCTCAAGATGGGCGCTTTTGGCAGACCATCAGTAACACGATGGTGTTTACCATTTCATCGCTGGTGTTGGAATTAATCTTAGGCTTAGCCATTGCGCTGGTGTTGAATCAAGCTTTCAAAGGACGGGGAGCAGTGCGGACGATCGCCATTCTGCCCTGGGCCTTGCCAACAGCACTAATTGCCGCGACGTGGGCTTGGATTTTTAACGACCAGTTTGGTGTGGTCAATGACCTGCTACTGCGGTTGGGGGTGATTGATACTGGCATCAACTGGTTGGGCAATCCGGTTCCGGCGATGGTATCCGTCGTGATTGCCGATGTTTGGAAAACCACCTCGTTTGTGGCCATTTTGCTCTTGGCGGGCTTGCAGTCTATTTCGGGTGATCTTTATGAAGCGCATGCGATGGACGGAGCTACCCCCTGGCAGAGCTTCCGCCAAATTACCCTACCGATGCTGATGCCACAGATTTTGATTGCCACGCTGTTTCGCTTTGCCCAAGCTTTCGGCATCTTCGACTTGATTCAGGTGATGACCGGAGGGGGACCTGGTGGCGCCACGGAAACCGTTTCCATCTATGTCTACGCCACGGTGATGCGCTATCTCGACTTTGGCTATGGAGCCGCACTGGTGGTTGTCACTTTCTTGATTTTGATTGCTGTTGTGGCGTTGGCGGCTCTGTTCTTGTCTAAACTTCGTAGTGCTGCGGGAGAAAACTAGGTTATGACCACCATTACCCCTGCTGATCCACAGGTACAACCTCAATCCAAAGAGTCGAGCTTTCCCTGGCGCAAAATTCTGTTTGCGATCGCCGTTGTCGCCATTGTTATCTTCAGCCTAGCCCCCATTCTTTGGCAAGTATTGACCTCGTTCAAAACCAACGAAGACATTTCGGCGGTTCCCAATGTTTACTTTCCCACTCGGCTGACGCTGCAACATTACATTGAGATTTTTGCCCGGCGCCCCTTTCTCAACTACATGCTCAACAGTGCCTTTGTCGCCATTACTTCAACGCTGTTGTGTTTGCTGCTGGGAACCCCAGCGGCCTATGCCTTGGCGCGGTTGCGCTTGCCCGGAGAGCGAATTGTGCTGGCGATCGTGCTTGTGGTGACGTTGTTCCCATATATTCTGCTGTTTCTAGGGCTGCTGGAAATTGTTCGAGCCACTGGTCTAGCCAATAATTTCCTAGCGTTGATTGTTCCCTATACAGCAATGAACGTACCGCTGACCATATTAGTGATGCGCAGTTTCTTTCAGCAGCTTCCTCGTGACCTAGAAGACTCGGCCAAGGTCGATGGCTATACCACCTGGGGAATGTTGGCCAAGATTCTGATGCCCATGACGGTTCCAGCCTTGGTCACTACTGGTATTCTCACCTTTATTGCCGCCTGGAATGAATTTTTGTTTGCGCTTACCTTCATCACCCGCGAGTCGATGAAGACCATTCCTGTCGCTGTGGCTCAACTCAGCGGCAGTAGCGTCTTTGAGATTCCCTATGGTGCTCAGGCAGCGGCTACGGTGGTTGGGACAATTCCGCTGGTGATTCTCGTTCTCCTCTTCCAACGCCGTATTGTGCAAGGTCTGACTTCCGGCGCGGTGAAAGGATAAGTCAAGAGAGAAAGGATAAAAATCAAGAAGTGAGTTTGATACTTTAGCCTTTTGCTTTCCTACTGCCCCCAGTCTCTAATTCCCAACTCCCAGTTCCTAATCCCTAACCCCTTAATAGAACTATGGCCAAACTTGAACTGATTCACCTCAATAAAACCTATTCACCCAAGATTATTCCCGTTAAGGATGTTAGCCTTAGCGTGGACGACGGTGAATTTTTGACGTTGCTGGGACCTTCTGGATGTGGTAAATCTACCATTCTGCGGCTGATTGCCGGGCTGGAACAACCCACCCATGGCGAAATTCGGATTAATGGTCGTGATGTCACCAATGCTCCGCCGGGCGATCGCAATATTGCGATGGTGTTCCAAAGCTACGCGCTCTATCCGCACATGTCGGTATATGACAACATTGCGTCTGGGCTAAAGCTGAAAAAAGTGCCATCCGAAGAAATTCGAGTCCGCATTGAGCAGGTGAGCGATTTCTTGGGACTAGGTAGCCTGATGCAACGCAAGCCCGGTCAGCTTTCCGGAGGACAACGACAGCGAGTCGCGTTGGGACGGGCGTTGGTACGGCAACCAGATGTGTTTTTGTTAGATGAACCGTTAAGCAACCTAGATGCCCTACTGCGGGAACAAGTTCGGGCGGAACTGAAACAAATTTTTGAGACTCAAAACACGCCTGTTGTCTATGTAACGCACGATCAAACCGAAGCAATGACCCTGTCTACGAAAGTTGCGGTGCTCTATAATGGCGATTTGCAACAACTAGATTCGCCTCGGCGGATTTACACCCATCCTGCGAACCGATTTGTGGCGGGGTTTGTAGGTAGCCCCCAAATGAACTTGTTGGATCTGAGGTGCGACGGCCGGTTTGCGATTTTGGGGAATTATAAGATTCCCTTACCGAACGGACTACAGTCGCCGGGGCATATTGTGTTGGGAATTCGACCGGAGCATGTACGGCTCGCCGATGCGAGTGATAGCCATCCGATCGCTGCAAAGGTCATCTTAAAAGAAAACCTAGGAATGAGTGATTTGATTAGCACTCGTGTGGATGGAGCCGAGAACTTGTTGCTGCGGGCCTTATTGCCCAGCGATCGTCCTTGGCAAGAAGAATCTATCAAACTAACGTTGCCATTAGACGCCATTCATTGGTTCCATCCCGATACGGGCGAACGGTTAAACAGTGAGAACCTACAGGTGGTTCGATAGAACCGCTCGACATCCTCTGGCGAGAAGGCTGCGATCGCTCAGAGGATTAGAGTTCAGAGGGTTCAACATCGTCTGAAGTTGAGGACGCTTGCCCTCCAGTTGTTGGTAGCTCCAGGCAATAACCAGCACCATACACGGTTTTGATGTAACGAGGATGACGAGGATCAGGTTCTAGCTTGGTGCGTAGATGACGAACGTGTACGCGAATGGTTTCAATGTCGTCATTGGGATCGTATCCCCATACCTCTTTGAGAATCTCACTTGGCGATACGGTTTGTCCGTGGCGCTGAAGCAAACAGTGTAACAGTTCAAACTCTAAATGCGTCAGTTTAACAGTGTGATCAAACCAAATGGCTTCAAGCCGCTCCGGCACGAGGGTGAGTGGCCCGAAGTTGAGAATTTCGGTATGTTTCGCCGCTTGAGGAATGCGATCGGTTCGCCGCAGTAACGCCCGCACCCGCGCTAACATTTCCTCAATCTCGAAGGGTTTAGTCAAGTAATCATCAGCCCCAGCATTAAAGCCTTCGACTTTATCTTGAGTTTGCCCCAGCGCCGTCAACATCAACACTGGAATATCGGCCGTGCGATCGTCTCGGCGAAGACGCTGACACACCGTAAAACCATCTACCTTCGGCAGCATTAAGTCCAACATAATTAGATCAGGAATTAGCTGGAGTGCTAAAGCCTGACCTTTAATACCATCTGGCGCTTGGCTCACGTCATACCCAGCCATCTCTAGGTTGACCGCGACCAATTCCGAAATTGCAGGATCATCATCGATGACAAGTATACGAGGCATTTCTACAGGTATTGCGTTGTTTTCATGGATAATGGCTAGCCATTAGGAATCTGTATCGGAATAAAAAGATTCCTGTACAGATTATAAGCAAGGATTCTAAATTCTTTCTAAGCATGTCAAATCTATCAATTTATGTAGAAGATTTAACACTGCTTTTATGCCGATCGGCTGCCAGACCTGCAACTAGCAAATTGCCAAAATATCTGAGCAATATTCCTTGACCATGGGCGATCGAGCGCCTGTGTTCGTCCACAACACTGGGAAAAAGCTGTCGTCTAAGGTAGAACTGTTAGCACAACGGTAGCGGCTGAAAATATAACCCACCCCTGTCCCTGGGGGTTGAAAGCAAGCATTGACCGGCAAGGTGCTGATGGCAAAACTGCGCCGCCATTGATTGGTTGTATTGCATCCAGACCCATGCCACAGGTCGCCATGCAGAAATACACAGCCGCCAGCCGGTAATTCGATTGGCACAATGGTAGAGCGATCGATTTTGGCATCCCGTGCGGCTTGCCACAGTGGTTGGCGATAATCTCCTTCGGGCGCATGCACAAAGCGAAACTGATCGGAGCCAGGCCAGTGATGCGATCCGGGAACAACTTCTAAGGTACCCATTTGTGCCGTGATGGAGTTGAGGGCAATCCAACAGGTGACAATGGCCGCCGGATCAATGCAACTAACGTAGGTAGAGTTGCGATGAAATGCGACTTCGGGTGCGTTGGGCGGCTTTAGCCAACAGCTATCCATCGCCAAGCGTGCGCCAGACCAGCCTGCCAGGGTTGCATTCAGTCGCGCCACCTCAGCCGACAACGACAAACTGGCCACGGTTCGATCGCAGCGCCACAGTCCAACCATCTGCCGCGTTGCATGGGGACGGCTTAGTCCGGGGCGTCCGTGCCATTCATCCGGATAAATGCCTGTTTCTAAGCGGGTAGCAAATAGGGGATCAAGCCGATCGTCAATGTGCTTCACCACCTCAAGGGGCAAAAACCGATCGAGGATGAGAAATCCTTGCTGGCGAAACTGAAGAATTTGCGCCTCGCTGAATTCAATAGGTTGATAGCGCATGATTCTGTGACTCCCCGATTATCCAAGCCTGCTCTCGATCGTCCTCGTCTAAGTCATTTTCCTGTAAACAATAATTCTGTAAGAAGGGCGTGCGGTAGCCATCTTGTTGCCAAGCGATTGGAAAAAAGCTTTCATCCATTGTGTCATCGCCAAAGCGTTTGTAGCGCCCTGGCAAATAGCCACCAGGAACATAAGTGCCAGTAGACTTAAACCGCGCCGTTGAGGGAATATGCGAAATGACCAAACTGCGACGGAGGAAATTGGGCTTGAGGTTTTTACCAGAGCCGTGCCACATGTGCCCATGATGAAAGGCACAGTCCCCTGGATTCAGCGATAATTGCAGAACAGTAGGGGTTTCAATCCCAGCCCGCTTAGCGGCTTGTTCCATCTCGCTGCGATAGCCCCTACTAGTGGCATGAAATTCTGCAACGGTTTGCGATAACGTCCAGCGGTGGGAACCAGGAACATATTCGATCGTGCTGGCTCCAGGCATGGCGGGGCTGAGAGCCAACCAACAAATCACCAAGTCCTGGGGTGTGTGATAGTGGCAGTACATCGAGTCTTGATGATGCGTTGTTTCGGATGCGCCATAGGGTTTCATCCATAGGCTATCGGTTAAGACTCGCGTTCCGCTCCAGCCGCCCAAGCTGGCGCTGATTTCAGCCAACTCGGCTGAAAATACTACCGACGCAAAAGCCCGATCGCTTTTCCAGACATTGCTCATTTGTCCAGATGCTCCCGGTAGTCCCAACCGTGGGTTCCAATACCACTCGTCTGGATAAACACCCGTTTCAAAGTTGCCTGCAAACAGCGATTCCACTCGATCGGCTAAGCGTTGCATCCGCGCCGGATTCATGAGATTGCGGACAACTAAGAAGCCATCGCGGTGAAATTGCTCAATTTGGTCAGAAGTGATCAGCGACATAGACAGAATGAAATTAGGTAGAGTTGCTACCCGATAGCAGGAACGATAGCAGAAAAAATGGTATGAAGTTGTACCATTCAACTTACCATTCAACTTAAAATGTTCACGATTGGCAATTCGTAGCTGGCAATACCAACAGAAATTTATGCAACTTGCTGCAACCAATCCGCCAAAGATACTTGTAATTCGCCATGAGGCTTGCACTAGCTTAGGGCTATTGGGGCAAGCGCTCTCCCCCGATCACAGAGTTCACTATCTCAATTTCTTTCAAGGTGAGCAGTTAACGGATGTGATTACCGACTACTCGCACTTGGTTGTGTTAGGTGGAGCCATCAGTGCCTACGAAGCCGATCGCCATTCCTTTCTGCATGACGAATTTCACCTGATTGAAACGGCGATGGCGGCTGAAATTCCTACGCTTGGAATTTGTCTAGGGGCGCAGATTTTAGCCAAAGTTTTAGGAGCTAATGTCTATCGTGGCGCTGCTGGACGAGAAGCTGGTTGGTGTGAGGTAGAGTTACTAGAGGCTGCTAGTCGGGATCGGTTGCTGCGCTCGTTTCCCAAACGGTTTCGCGTGTTTCAATCGCACCAAGACACCTTTGAGATTCCGACTGGAGCGGTGCGGCTGGCCCAAAGTGCTCAATATCCCAATCAAGCTTTTTGCTATGGCGATCGGATATGGGCGTTACAATTTCATCTAGAGTTTGACGAGCATGTGTTAACCGATTGCGCCGCCGTCATTACCCAAGAACTCTACGACAGTGGTATTCACACTACCACCGTCTCAGATTTACTAGCAGCAGCGAAACGTCATTCTCCTGCCGTTGCCCCCCTTGCCCATCAATTCATGCAGCAGTTTTTTCAACTTCCAACCCTCAATTCCCAATCCCCCAACCCTAACTCTTAATCCCCTTCATGCCTACCCCGCGCCACGTATCCAGTCCTATTAGCCAGCGATCGACTCAGCGATCGGCCGATGCGTTGTTGCGAGGCCCTAAGCCCACCATTAATCCCTTTGAAGTCACCCTAGAGCGACTGGGATCGGCTATTAAAATGGGACTATATGAGCCGGGCGATCAACTGCCTAGTGAACGAGACATCGCCAAATTGATGGGGATCAGTCGGGCAACGGTGCGGGAAGCAATTCGCCTCCTAGTGGAACAAGGCATTCTTACGGTAAAGCGGGGGCGATCGGGCGGTACGTTTGTTTCTGAAAACCCGCCCTCAGAAGCGCTGTTGGAGTTGCGACGACGACTTCATACCAGTGGTGCTACTTTATCTGAAATTTTGGATCATCGTTTGGTGGTCGAAACTGGAATTGTGGAACTGGCGGCCCAACGTGCACAAGCCGATCAATTAGAAGAATTGCAAGCGTTAGTGAATGTGATGCAGCAGGCCGATAGTTACGCGGTTTATCGCAAACTAGACATTCGCTTTCATCTATTAATTGCCAAAGCGACGCAAACGAATCGACTTCCGGCGATCGTAGCTGACATTCACTCAGAATTATCGGACTTACTGCAAACGGCTCCCTATAGCCGCTCTCAACAAAGCCACTCGACGCAACAACATCAAGAGATTCTTGATGCGATGCAGCAGCAAGATGGAGTTTCCGCCAGAGAGGTGATGCAAGAACATATCCTTGCAACCAACAGCTTTTTGAAGGGATTACTCTAAAGCCAGTTCAGCTAAGCTTAAGATTTCAATCACTTTGTATTTGCAGTTACTAATTTACAATCAGGGACAGCGTACGTTTTAATGGTACGATTTCATACCATTGGTTCCCGAAAACGACACGCAGATCTTAGGGGAGTGAACCTATTCTAGAGCCATTGCTCCAAGACTGGAGCGCGTCGTGGTGACAAAACGATACTGCTAAAATCTTGACGTTATTCTCACAAGTGAGGGTGTATGGCAAATAAACCGCCGAAAGGAATTGCCCGGTACGAGAATGTGGGAGATGAATACTTGCAAAAACGGCAGCTACGCCGCAGTGCCGGATGGGTTCTGCTGTGGGCGCTCGGGGTCGGGGCGGTCATCTCTGGCGATTTCTTTGGTTGGAATTTTGGATTGGCGGCAGGCGGCTTTTGGGGACTGGCGATCGCCACGTTTCTCATGGCCATCATGTATCTGTGCCTCGTCTTTTGCATTGCAGAATTATCAGCAGCATTACCTCATGCCGGAGGGTCCTATGCTTTCACCCGCTATGCTTTTGGTCCCTTGGGCGGCTACCTGAACGGCATTACTGACCTAATTGAGTACATTCTGGCCACCTCTGTGGTAGTGGTTGGGATTGGTGGCTACCTACAAACCCTAATACCAGGCATTCCATTGTTGTTTTGGTGGTTGCTCGCTTATGCCGTGTTTGTGGCAATCAACATTCGCGGGGTAGAACTAACCCTGAAAGTTGCACTCGTCATTACGCTGCTGGCAGTTGCCATGTTGGTGTTGTTCTATGTCGGGGCGATTGGGTCGGGTGCGTTTGATCCGGCCTTGTTGTTTAATTTAGAACCCGATCCGGGGCAATCTGCCACGTGGTTGCCCAGGGGATGGTTTGGCGTATTTGCCGCTTTGCCATTCGCGATTTGGTTCTACTTGGCGATCGAGCAGCTTCCCCTGGCAGCCGAAGAAACCCATAATGTGGCGCGAGATATCCCAAGGGCAATTGTGTGGGGCATTGTGACGCTGCTGATTTTGTCGCTGTTTACCTTGGTGCTGAACTCAGGGGTTGGCGGTGGGGTCGCGGCGATCGGCGAATCGGCGGCTCCGCTTAGTGATGGCTTTCAAGCGGTGTTTGGATCGGGGGTGACAACCGTTGTTTTAACGCTGATTGCCCTGACTGGATTAATTGCCAGCTTCCACACCGTCATTTATGCCTATGGACGAGTGCTGTTTGCCCTATCGCGGGCAGGCTATATTCCCCGCTGGATCTCTGTCACCGGACGGTTTCACACCCCAGCCAGAGCACTGATTTTGGGCGCAGTCATTGGGATTTTGTGTGCACTGTTGATCGATCGCTTTAGCAGCACCTTGGGCGCGGCATTACTCAATATGTCGGTGTTTGGAGCCGTCATTACCTATACGCTGATTTTCTTTACCTATATCAAGCTGCGGTTAGCGCGTCCTGATTTACATCGTCCTTACAAAAGTCCAGTGGGCTTGACTGGGGCGATCGTAGGAGCGATGTTATCGATTCTGGCACTGTTTGCTTGCTTCTCAATTCCCGATTATCGTCCTGGAGTTTGGGGAACGTTGATTTTTCTCATTGTGGCCGTGCTGTATTTTCTGCTGTACAGTCGCCATAAGTTAGTGGCGCAAGCCCCTGAAGAGGAAGATGCCCTGTTGGGACGTGCCCTTCGGGAAATCGATCATCCACATGGTATTGATTTGCAGCGATAACGTTGCCGTTATCATTTCGTCTGTAGCAAGCGAGAAACAGGTATGGACACCTCAAAGTTGCGTGGCAGGTTGACAGTTGAAACGCTAGCCCAGTTAGTGGAAGATGAGCAGATTGAAACCATTCTGACCGTCATTCCTGATCTGTATGGGCGATTGGTAGGTAAACGCATTACGAGTGATTTTTTTCTCAATGATGTACTGAAAGAGGGAATCCATGCCTGTGATTATTTATTGGCGTGCGATATGGAAATGGAACCCGTGCGCGGCTATGCCTTCACCAATTGGGCCAGCGGCTATGGCGATTTTCGGCTGATTCCTGATTTAAGCACTCTGCGGCTGGCTTCGTGGTTAGACAAAACGGCGATCGTTCTCTGTGATGTCTACAACGAAGAAGAAGATGAATTGGTGGCGGTGGCTCCCCGCACAATTTTGCGACAGCAAGTTGAACGAGCAAAATCCCTAGGCTATACGGCTATGGGTGCATCGGAATTAGAACTTTATGTGTTTTCCGAGTCTTACGAAGAAGCCCGTCGTAAGCACTATCATGACCTACATCCGATCGGTCCGTATGTTGAAGACTATCACATCTTTCAAGGAACAAAAGAAGAATTTGTGATTGGCGCGATTCGCCGACATTTAGAGCGATCGGGCATTCCGGTTGAGTTCTCTAAAGGAGAGTGGGGCCCGGGTCAGCAGGAAATCAACCTGCGCTACAGCGATTTCTTGGAAATGTGCGATCGCCATTGCCTCTACAAGCATTTGGCCAAAGAAATTGCTTGGCAAAACCAGGTGGCGGTCACGTTTATGTCTAAGTGGGATGAGCGCTTCGCCGGATCGAGTATGCACCTGCACGCCAGCCTATGGGATCAAGCAGGACAGGCGTTGTTTCCGGGTGAAGAACCGTTTGGACCAGTACACAGTTCGCCGCTGTTCCGCTGGTTTTTGGGAGGGTGGATGCAGCATATCCGCGAAATTTTTGCTTTCTATGCCCCCTATCCCACCTCTTATAAGCGCTATGTAGCCGGTTCGTTCGCACCGACGGGGATCGCTTGGTCGTATGACAACCGCACAGCTGGGTTTCGCGTTTTGGGACACGGATCATCGTTGCGGCTAGAATGTCGTGCCCCTGGAGCCGATGCCAATCCCTATCTGGCGTTTGCGGTAACGCTAGCTGCCGGACTTGACGGAATCAAGAACCAAATTGAACCCCCGCCTATGTTTGAGGGTGATGTCTACGAGGCTAACAATTTGCCGCAAGTACCGCGTAGCCTCAATGAAGCCATTGCCGAACTGGAGCAAAGCCAGTGGGCCCGATCGATCTTGGGAGAGGCGATCGTCGAGCATTACCTCCATTTCTTCCGCACCGAGCAACGCAAATTTGATGAAGTAGTCACCAGTTGGGAACGGGCCCGTTACTTTGAACGTGCATAGATGCGGGAATTCCGTGACTGATGCAAGCGCACCTAGAAAGCTAATCTGTAGAAATTAGCATCCCTCGGCGAAACGCGCCGATACCTTGGGGGTGTGGATTGATCTACGATAAGGACTTCTCTCATGCTGAACGTATTTGCCGATCGCGGCGGAACCTTTACCGATCTGGTGGCAGTTACCGATCAACCTGACATTGTCGATCGATTATTGCTATTTCCAGAACGGTTTCAGGTCACGGCGTTACCGAATCAGCAGTGGGTGGTGGTTTATAAATTGCTGTCAGAACAACCGGATCAGTACCAAGATGCGGTCATTCAGGGCGTGCGCGATATTTTGGGACTGTCGAACCATGAACCGATCCCACCTGAGGCGATCGATCGGCTCAAGATGGGTACAACGGTGGCAACCAATGCGCTGTTGGAACGCAAAGGCGATCGCACGGTGCTATTAATCACCAAAGGCTTTGGCGATGCCCTGCGAATTGGCTATCAGAATCGCCCGGATATCTTTGCGCGTCAGATTGTGTTGCCGGAGATGCTCTATGAACGAGTGATTGAAGTAGAGGAGCGCTATACCGCCCAAGGCGACGAATTAATTCCGATTACCGCTGAAGAACAGACTCGACTCGTCGAAGCCTTACAAGCAGCTTATAGGGATGGTATTCAAGCTTGTGCAATCGTGTTGTTGCACGGCTACCGTTACCCCAATCATGAAGCTCAAGTGGCAGCGATCGCCCGTGAGGTGGGGTTCACGCAAATCTCGGTTTCCCATGACGTTAGTCCACTCATGAAACTAGTCAGTCGAGGGGACACTACCGTAGTAGATGCGTATCTTTCGCCAATTTTGCGTCGCTATGTAGAGCAAGTTGCGTCTGCTTTAGAGAGTAGTGCTGATTGTGGATCGGCTAATCTTCTACCAACGCTAGAGTTCATGAAGTCTGATGGCGGGCTAACGAACGCTCGATTGTTTCAAGGGAAAGATAGCATTTTGTCTGGCCCAGCAGGCGGTATCGTTGGGGCGGTGAAAACAAGTACCAGTGCTGGATTTGACAAAATCATTGGCTTTGACATGGGCGGCACGTCTACCGATGTTTCCCACTTCAATGGTGAGTACGAACGCAGCTTTGAAACTGAGGTGGCAGGTGTGCGGCTGCGATCGCCGATGCTGTCGATTCATACGGTGGCGGCTGGCGGTGGTTCTATTCTGGTTTTTGATGGGTTTCGCTATCGAGTTGGGCCAGAGTCTGCCGGAGCACACCCCGGCCCGGCATGTTATCGCAAAGGTGGCCCGCTGACAGTTACCGACTGCAATGTCATGCTGGGAAAAATTCAGCCAGACTTCTTTCCCAAAGTGTTTGGAGCCGAAGGCAATTTGCCGTTAGATCGATCGATCGTTCAAGAAAAATTCACGGCATTGACGGTTGAAATTGCTGAGAAAACTAGCGCTTCGCCCCCCAACCAACGCACCCCAGAACAAGTGGCAGAAGGATTTTTAAGGATTGCGATCGACAAAATGGCCAACGCCATTAAAAAGATTTCAGTGCAGCGTGGGTATGACATCACTGACTACACATTGTGTTGCTTTGGGGGGGCGGGCGGTCAACATGCGTGCCTGATTGCTGAAGCGTTGGGCATGAAGCAGATTTTTATCCATCCCTACGCCGGCGTGTTATCGGCTTACGGGATTGGACTGGCCGATTTGCGCACCCTCAAGGAAAAAGCAATTGAAGCTCGATTACATGAGTCTGTGATGCCTACCCTAACCCAGACATTAGAGGAATTGACCCATAGCGCTTGGGCTGAAATGATCGCTCAGGGAGTCAGCGATGATCGAATTCAGGTGATACAAAAGGCACATCTTCGATATGAAGGTACAGACTCAGCGTTGGTTGTGGATGTTGGTTCAACCGCAGAAATGCGATCGCGATTTGAGCGAGCGTATCAGCAGCGCTACGGATTTATCATGACCGACAAGGCTTTGGTGGTAGAGGCGGTTTCGGTAGAAGTTATTGGACAAACGACCCCGTTAGAAGAACCCCGATTGTCCACCGAGCGAACCACATCCCTACAGCCTGTGGCAACCGTGACGCTCTACACAAAAAACCAGTGGTGGGAAACTCCTGTTTATCAACGTGAGGATTTAAGACCAGGCGATCGAATCATAGGAACGGCTCTAATTATTGAAGCAACCGGAACAAATGTCATTGAACCGGGGTGGTATGCAGAAGTAACCGAAAAAAATCATCTAATCTTGAAGCGAGAGCAGTTTACTTCATCAAATTTTACTGCTCTAGAAACCACCTTAAATCATCGAACTGACTATCCTGAAACTCGTCCTGATCCAGTACTGTTAGAAATTTTCAATAACTTGTTTCGAGCGATCGCTGAAGAAATGGGTATTACTCTGCAAAATACTAGCTATTCCGTCAACATCAAAGAGCGACTTGATTTTTCTTGCGCTGTTTTTGACCACCAAGGACAACTTGTGGCGAATGCTCCACATATTCCCGTACACCTTGGTTCTATGAGTGAAAGTGTACGCAGCCTCATCGATGCCAACGGTAACGCCCTCAGACCTGGGGACGTTTATGTGTCCAATAATCCCTACAATGGTGGTACACATTTGCCAGATGTGACAGTCATTACTCCGGTATTCATGCCGAATGTCTCAGCTTCAGAGGAGGAACTTCATCCTCACTTTTATGTAGCATCTCGTGGACATCATGCGGATATTGGCGGAATTACACCCGGTTCGATGCCACCCCATAGCACCTCTATGGAACAAGAGGGGGTTTTGCTGGACAACGTTCAACTAATCAAACAAGGTCAATTTTGCGAATCAGAAATCTTACATCTATTAACCACAGGTGCGTATCCCGCACGCAATCCAGTTCAAAATTTGGCCGATCTGCAAGCTCAAGTTGCCGCAAATGAGCGCGGAGTGCAAGAGCTACAACGGATTGTAAAGCACTATGGATTAGAACTAGTGCAAACCTATATGCAGCATGTACAAGCGAATGCTGAGGAATCTGTGCGTCGAGTAATTGATGTTCTCAGAGATGGACAGTTCTGTTACCCAATGGATGACGGCTGTGAGATTCAGGTTCGCATTACAATCGACCGTTCGACACGATCGGCGCACATCGATTTCACCGGCACATCTCCCCAACAACCAACCAACTTAAATGCGCCACTGGCCATTGGTAAAGCGGTGGTTCTGTATGTATTTCGTACCTTGGTCGATGATGACATTCCTCTTAATGCAGGCTGCCTGAAGCCGCTGAAGATCACTATTCCAGAAGGGTGTATGCTCAATCCGCGCTATCCAGCCGCCGTAGTGGCAGGTAACGTGGAAACTTCACAAGCGATCGCCAATGCCCTCTATGGGGCGCTGGGGGTGATGGCAGCGGCTCAAGGGACGATGAACAACTTTACTTTTGGCAATCAGCATCATCAATACTACGAAACCATTTGCGGTGGTTCGGGGGCGGGCGCAACCTTTGACGGAACTGATGCTGTGCAAACACACATGACCAACTCACGCTTAACTGATCCAGAAGTACTAGAGTGGCGCTTTCCTGTCCTAGTCGAAAACTTCGCTATTCGTGCTAACAGTGGTGGTAAGGGCCAGCATTCGGGAGGCAATGGCGTAATTCGACATATTCGGTTTCAGGAAGCCATGACAGCAGCCATTTTGTCAGGGCATCGCATTGTTCCACCATTTGGGCTACAGGGAGGCAACCCAGGGGCAGTCGGGCGAAATGCGGTCAAACGACGGAACGGAGCGATCGAGCCTCTTTCCAGCAAAGCCGAAGTGGATATGCAACCGGGCGATGTTTTTGTAATTGAAACGCCGGGCGGTGGTGGGTTTGGAACAAAACCCTTGGAAAACTCATAATAAGGTCAAAGAATCATGAGAAGATGCCGCCGAAACTCCCTCGCCCGTTAAGCAGGATACGTCCAACTGATACAGCCCTCAGCCTCTGTTCCTCTCCCAAAGGGCGCGAGACTGGAAGCCGGAAGAATGGGTGTTGCTGGAGCTGTGGTGAGAGGGTGCTCTAGACTCCCCTTTGTCTAAGGTTGGGAGAAGGGGCAGGGGGATGGGGGCGGATACGGACATTACAATCCGAATGTGGGTGCAATCCGTTAGGCAGGCGCGATCGCAGGGAATCCTGTATATAGTCACACTGTGTAAGAAGCCGCATGTCTTTCAAGATTGAGCAAGGGCTGTTTAGTCTCGATTTCACGGACTATCATGCCATTTTGGGAGTTCCAGTCGATGCAGACGCCAAAGATATCCGAAAGCGCTACTTAACTATTGCCCGCCGGCTCCATCCCGACAGTTGCACCACCGACAATGATGTCGATCGTCAACGTGCCGCCAACTTTTTGTCAAAGCTCGTCAATCCTGCCTACGAAAAGCTGTCACAAGAAAAAAACTATGTGGAGTATGCTGTACTCTTGCGGTTAAAGGGGCAACAAGCCCTGCGACAACAAGACACCATAGCATTAACCAGTGATGCTGCTCGTCGATTAGCCTCTGCCAGTGATTTAGAGACGTCTTACCGGGCGGCAATACGAGAAGTAGCCGAACACCAATACCAGCAGCTAGAGCAATCGCTCGTGTATATTGGGCAAATCAGTGAGCTAAACCTAGTGTATTTGATGCGCAAGGAAAGCCGAGGAGAATCGATCGGACTGCCGCAATTGGACGAATCCATCAATTCATCGAGTGCAGCCTCTCGATCGAGCACTGTTCCATCACCGTTGCCGAAACCCCCTTCTGCCCCCCCAACTCGCGACTCGCTGATCTCAGCCTACCTCCGCCGTGCCCAAGAGTTTGAAACCAAACAAGACTTTCCTCGTGCCATTCAAGAACTGCGAGAAGCCCTGCGAATGGATGCAACCAACAGTGCTTGTCACAGCCGTCTAGGTCTCATTTACCTGAAAACCCAACAAACCACGATGGCGAAAATCCATTTTAATAAAGCCTTAGAGTTAAATCCCCAAGATGCGGTAGCCTTGGAAGGTAAACGCAAATTAGAACCCTCAAACAGTCAGAAAGCGACTAAGCCAGATGGAAAGGGTGCTAAACCTGCTTTTGGTAAATCTGATCCAAAGGCAAAAACGCCTCCTAGAGGCGCTTTGGAAGCGGGAGAAAAGCCCAATTCCACCGGCAAGGGCGGTCTGTTCAGACTGTTTGGCAACAAGAAGAAGTGATGGTTTACCAACCCCCCGCTGGCTCACGCGATTTGTTTCCCCTAGATGTTGCCCAAAAACGATGGATTGAAGAGCGAATTCAACAAGTCTTTCACAGCTGGGGATATCACCGAATCATTACCCCGACCTTAGAACGATTAGAAACGCTGATGGCAGGTGGCGCGATCGAACAATCGACTGTGATTCAACTGCAAGATGTGGATGGGGAAGCGCTGGGGTTACGCCCAGAACTAACTGCGTCAATTGCCAGAGCGGCTGTCACTCGCATGGTCGGAGTGAGCTATCCTCAACGGCTCTACTACAACGCCAATGTGTTTCGTCGGGCTACTAAAGGCAGCGACAATCGGCAACAAGAGTTTTATCAAGCCGGGGTAGAACTCCTGGGAACGGGTAGCGTTGCGGCCGATGCAGAAATTCTCTTCATCTTGTTCGACTGTCTGCATAGCCTCAAGCTCGAAGGGTGTTCGCTCATCGTTGGAGACGCCGGCCTAACCCGATCGCTGCTTTCGCCCTTTCCTGAATCGATTCGAGAATCGGTACGAGAGTCGATTGCTCAACTCGATCGCATTGCCCTAGAATCCTTACCGCTGTCTGCCGAACTCCAGGAACGCGCCCGATTGTTGCTCGACTTACGAGGTGAACCCGCCGATGTACTGCAACAGGTGTCTCGCCTTAATCTGGATGACAAGCAACGATCGATCGTCACTCGCCTCAAAGCCCTGACTGAATTACTGCAAACCAGCCAATCACCAATCCCTAACCCCCAACCCTCGATCGTACTGGATTTAAGCCTGATTCAAGCGATCGACTACTACACCGGGATTGTATTTGAAGTCGCGGGGCCATCCGGGCGGCGCATTTTGGGACAAGGTGGACGCTATGATCAACTGCTGAGCCTTTACCAACCTCAGGGGCAGACCTGTCCTGGTATCGGATTTGTGCTGAATATCGAAGAATTGCAACAGGTATTGCTGACCGACGGACAGTTGCCCCTGCACACACCTGCCAGTGAATGGTTAGTTGTACCGACGAGTCCCGCTGCCTATGCAGCAGCCTTTGCTCATGCCCAAAAGATTCGAGCTTCGGCTCACTTGGTGCGGGTAGAGGTAGAATTGGGCGATCGAACGACTCCAGAGGACATTCGTGAATATGCTAAACATCGCCGCGTTAAACAAATTGCTTGGGTTAGCGCTGAGGGATTATCGCAAGTGGAGACGGTGTAGGGAGAGGGAGTCGGAAGTCGGAGTGGGAACGGCTACACGTCAAATTGCCATTGCACGGGTTCCCACGCGAAGCCGCCCTCGCTGCGGCGACGAAGATGTCCCAAGCCAGGAAATGGAAAATGGTAGGCAAACATAAGGTGGCGTTCGGCGGCGATCGAGGCCAAGGTTTGTTGGCGAGTAGCGACAGCTTGATCGGCATCGAAATCAAAAATTGGCTGCCAGCTTACATTCCAGAGATTCACTGTATGCGTGTGAACCACATCAGCCGTGTGAATTAGAGATTCACCGTTTGAGGTGATGCGAACGGCAATCTGCCCTGGAGTATGTCCTGGCGCGGCAAGCGCATGAAAGCCAGGAATAATTTCCTGCTCGGGTTCAACCAAAGTAACCCGATCGCTAATTGCCCCCAAGCATCTCTGCGCTACACTGATGAACTGTTGCCGCATTGGCTCATCAATGTTGATTCTTGCCAAGCTAACTTGAGGATCAGTCCAGAACTCATATTCAGTACGAGAAACAAAATACTGCGCATCGGGGAACACAAAGGCATCGGCTGCATCTAAGACACCACCGATGTGATCGACATGCGCGTGAGTAATGATGATCGTATCGATATCGGCTGGCGAAAGCTGTACGGTTTGCAAATGGTTGAGCAGCTTCCCGGCTGTTGGAGCCATCATTGAACCACCACCCACATCAACCAGAACGTTATGACTACCTGTATTCACAAACAAAACGTTGCAGTCCAGCGTTAAGGTTTCAGTTTGAAAGGCTTGTTCTAAAACCTCCGCGACTTCAGTAGCCGGAGCATTACCAGCAAACAGTGCTGCCGGAGCATTGATAATTCCATCGCTAATGGAGATTACTTCAAACTCACCAAGCTTGAATCGGTAAAACGGAGCATTGCTCAGTGAAGTGGCTGCACTTTCTTGAGCCGTTGCTCCTTGTCTCCAGGTAATAGGCAGCGCCGAAGCGATCGTCGCTCCTGTTGCTAACTGCAAAAATAACCGTCGTGAAAATTTTGGGTTCATAGCAGGATCAGATATTTGTAAGCCTTGTCCGAACAAGGGAGTGGGAGAGGAAGAGCAGCAGATGAGCGATTATTTCCGCTCAATCCACTTTATGCTGTTTGTGTCATGGCTGGGTAATCTGTATACCCTTTTTCATTACCACCGTAGAAGGTCGATCGATCATAAGGGTTGAGGTCAGCGTTGGCAGCAAAACGCTCTGGTAAATCAGGGTTAGAAATATACCAGCGACCGTAAGCAATCAAATCGGCTTCTCCGTTGGCAAGGGTGACTTCTCCAGATTCTTTGTCGTGTCCGCCAGCAGAAATCAGCGTGCCGCTGTAGACCGATCGAAAGAAGCTAGTGGTCAGGTTTTGCCCGGCGGGCGCGCCGTTATCAATGCGGGGTTCTACGATGTGAACGTAAGCCAGATGGTGGCGATCGAGTTGTCCAACCACATAAGAAAACAAGGCTTGCGGATCAGAATCAGACATGCTGTTGAACGTGCCGCTGGGCGATAGGCGAATTCCCACGCGATCGCTGCCCCACACACTGGTCACGACCTCTACAATGTCAAACAAGAAACGGGCCCGATTTTCGATCGATCCTCCATACCGATCGGTGCGCTGATTGGAGCCATCGCGTAGAAACTGATCAACTAGATATCCATTGGCAGCATGAATTTCAACCCCATCAAAGCCCGCTTCTAGGGCATTTTTGGCGGCTTGGCGATAGTCTTCTACAATGCTAGGAATCTCTTTAATGTCAAGGGCACGAGGGGTGACAAACGGCTTTTCGCCATCATAGGTAGTGGCCATGCCTTCAGGCGCAATGGCACTCGGTGCGACGGGCAACTCACCATTCGGTTGCAGCGACGGATGAGAGATCCGACCGACATGCCATAGTTGCAGAAACACACAACCACCGCGATCGTGCACTGCCTTCGTGACCAGCTTCCATCCTTCCACCTGTTCTGGTGAATGAATTCCAGGTGTAGCGGGATACCCAACTCCTTGGGGTGAAATTTGGGTAGCTTCAGTGATGATGAGACCCGCCGTTGATCGCTGAGCATAATAGACTGCATTCAATTCGTGAGGGACATTTCCGGCCCCGACTCGATTGCGTGTTAACGGAGCCATAACCAAACGATTGGGCAATTCATAGCGACCCAGTTTGACAGGCGACAAAAGAGTTGTAGCAGTGCTCATAGATGAGATGACAGTGAATAGAAAAACAGTAAGAGAAACAACGGCTAAAGAGACAGCAACTAGGCAAGCAACCTCCAATTGAGACCATACAATTGAACCGGTAAGTTGCTCATAAGTGCACACCAAAAAGAGGAGTTGGTAAACTCCTCTACTGTACAGGATGCATATGATTCTCAGCCAATTCTCAGGTATTTTGCAGCTAATTCACACCGAACCCAACACACGGGTTAACGAGACCGCATCCGCTTTGCCCGCAAACGTTCTTCAAAGCGCTGAAGCACAGATGGCGACTGGTCAATATGACCGCTGGTAAGATTGCTGTGATAGTTTGGTGCCGATGGATAATCGCGCTGCATTCCATATGCTCCTTGATTGCTCACTGAGTGATCCGGACGTGACATGGACTGAGGAGCAGTGGATGGATACGACGAACGCTCAAGCGGTGCCGTTCGCTCAATTGGCATGACCTGATAGGTAGGGTTCATCGGCTGAGGTGGCAGAGTTTCAGCCGTGGCCTGTGAGCGGCTGGAACGTGAATCTGCGACAGGTTGGTGAACGGGTTGACGCAAACTCTCGTGTAACTCTTGACGACGATCGTCATCGATGCGCAAGCTTTCGTTAAATTCTGCCAACTGTTCCACTTGATCCTTGTGCAGACCCAGGGCATAAAGATGCTTTCCATCACTGTCAATCTGGGCACGTTCGACTGGCAACATCACCTTTTTACCGAAGCCCCAAAAACCTAGATCAACGATGAAGTAACGAAAATGGCCTTGTTCATCCACTAAAAGGTCATGAACAGTTCCAACCTTCTCATTATTAACATCCGAATAGACATCGAGACCCTTGATATCATATCCGCCAAACGCTTCGCGATAATCCGGCTCAAAATCCTTAATTTTCACGAGGGCCATAGAGTTGATCCTCCGACTTTAACTTTCAAACAACTGAACGCTTTAAGGCGCTTCTAACGAATAAAACAATCATCAAAGAAGCATCGATCGCGTAATCAATCTAATTAACGCTGGATATGTGCGACACTATCAGCAAGTGCGTCGCTCATGCGTAAAACTATTCGCGATAGTCAGTGCGGTTGATAGCATTGGGATCGCGATAGCGGGGAACATCTGTGCGAGTATTGGTAGGTGCCCCAGGTTGATAGCTAGGATCAGCATCCGTGCGATGCTCATTACGATAGCGCGTGTCTACATCACGCACATCATCACGTCTGCCGCGACCTGCCAGACCAGCAAGCCCAATCAGCCCTAATAATCCCAATAACCCCCAATCAAAATCCGTATTCTCTACGGCTGCTTGAGTCGATTCAACTGTGTCTTCTACAGGGTTTGTTGTCTCTTGAGCAGAAGCGCTAATGGAAAACGGAACTGCAACTAATCCAAACGATAAAACACTGACACTTGCCACTTTTGCTAACTTGGAGAAGCTCATACATTTACTCCCTTTACTGCATCTTTTTTAAGAGTTCAAAAACGCGATCGGGCTGGGTTAAAAAACTCTTACAACAATAAACAAACTGCCTTGTTGTTATTACTTTATAAAAATCTTATAAAACTTGAATCGTCCCATAGCAAGAACGTTAACTGCTCCCCGCTCCTACTGAAGGGATAGGAATCGGTTCTAAAACTGCTAGATCTTTGTCTATTCTAGTTTTGGTGAAGTAGCAGAAATGTTAAGTTGAGGCATGGCAGGACACAGTAAATGGGCCAATATCAAACGGCAGAAAGCTAGAGTAGATGCGGTTAAGGGAAAAACCTTTGCTAAGATGTCGCGGGCTATCATTGTGGCAGCCAGAACGGGTGGAGCTGACCCTGCTGGCAATTTTCAACTCCGCACAGCTATCGATAAGGCCAAAGCCGCAGGCATCCCCAACGACAACATCGATCGGGCGATCGCCAAGGGAGCTGGCAAACTAGGAGCCGATGGAGACAACCTAGAATCGATTCGCTATGAGGGGTACGGCCCCGGTGGCGTAGCCGTTTTGATTGAAGCGTTAACCGACAATCGCAATCGTACTGCCGCCGACTTGAGAACAGCCTTTAGCAAAAACGGAGGAAACTTGGGCGAAACAGGCTGTGTGGGGTGGATGTTTGACCAACGAGGGGTTGTCACCATTAAAGGAAAGCCCGTCCTGCGCGGTCGAAAAGAAGTCTTTGAATTAGATGAAGAAGCGTTATTGGAAGCCCTATTAGAAGCTGGAGCCGAGTCCTACGAAATCGTTGAATTAGACGAGGATAGTTTAGGAGCCGAAGTATTTACTCAGGCATCGCAATTAGAATCATTGTCCCAGGCTTTGAGTGCATCAGGGTATCGCCTAATCCAGTCTGAGTTGCGCTGGATTCCAAATAACAGCGTGGAAGTCACAGACACTGAACAAGCACGATCGCTATTGAAGCTGATGGATGCCTTGGAAGAGCTAGACGATGTACAGTCTGTAACAGCCAACTTCGAAATGTCCGACGAGCTAATGTCGCTGAGCATGGCTTAGAAAAATGATAATGTTTCATAACCCATTACCTATGCCCCCTATTCCTCATCACCATTCGGTAAGTTCGCAATTTATTGCCCAAACCAGTCCGCCGTATAGCTATTGGTGCCTGCGCTCAGTCGCTGTAAGGTTTCTTCAAGTAACTCGATCGGTGATCCTGCCAGGTTGCTTGCTGCCATCGCCGCAAACAATGGCTTAGCGAAGGAAGATCGATCTGTTGTTCCTGGGGAAGGAAAAGTTGCAGTCATGATTTCAGCCAAGCGTTTGCGATCGTGTTCAAGCCAGAATCCTTAGAAAAGCCAGTCCCAATTCCCGACTTCCGACTCCCGATTTCCGACTCCCAATGACCAAAACTACTCCTATTATTCCACCCGCTTCAACGCGACCAGTTTGGGATCGAGAATGCGAGGAATGGGTTGATCATTAAAGCGCACAGCGATCGTCGCTTTGTTGCCACTGCCCAATACGTGCGTCACTTGCCCCATGCCAAATTTGGGATGAATAATTTGATCGCCCACGTTCCAGTCGGTAATGGTGGTTTTTGGGGTGCTGGGTTTTGTCGCTGCTTGGTCACGTTTAACATCACGAATTTGCTGCGTAAATTTGGTAGGAATGGCATTGGCGACGCTACTCAACAGCAAGTCTTTGGGCAATTCTGCCAAAAATAGCGACGGGCTGGCGGGTTCTCGATTGCCGTATAATCGCCGTTCACGGGCATAGCTGAGAAATAGCCGCTCTTTGGCGCGAGTGATGCCTACATAGCAGAGCCGCCGCTCTTCTTCGATCGCCTTGGGATCTTCCAGCGAGCGGAAGTTGGGAAACAAGCCCTGCTCTAACCCCACTAAAAATACTACGGGAAACTCCAGTCCCTTGGAGGAATGCAGCGTCATCAGCGATACTTTCGACTGCTGTTGCTCATTTAAGTTGTCCAAATCGGAGGCTAATGACGCATTGGCCAAAAATAGCGGTAGATTAGATTCGTCGTTTTCTTCTTCAAACTGTAAAACAGCGTTATAAAGCTCCTGCACGTTTTGCAACCGATCGATCGCTTCGTCGGTTCCCTGATTTTTGAGATCTGCTATATAGCCGGAATCTTCCAAAATTCCCTGTACGATGGTAGAAGCAGCAGCGGTTTCTACTTGTTCTTGCCAAGTTCGCACGAGGCTGGTGAAAGTCAGCACTGGCTTAGCCGATCGTCCCGCTAATGTTTGCACCGAGGTCTCATCAGTGAGCAGTTGCCAGAGGGGAATGTTCAG
This sequence comes from Thermocoleostomius sinensis A174, assembly GCF_026802175.1. Taxonomy (NCBI): domain Bacteria; kingdom Bacillati; phylum Cyanobacteriota; class Cyanophyceae; order Oculatellales; family Oculatellaceae; genus Thermocoleostomius; species Thermocoleostomius sinensis. The sequence goes on from NZ_CP113797.1 coordinate 4,093,654, forward strand.
TTCTCTGGCGGCATTTTCTAAGCGATCGATTGTGGCTTTGCCGATACCACGGCGGGGGGTGTTGATGATGCGCTTGAGGCTAATAGTATCGTCAGGGTTGGCAATCACCCGCAGGTAGGCCAGCACATCTTTGATTTCTTTACGATCATAAAATCGCAAACCGCCTACCACCGTATAGGGAATCGCATACTTTACCAACACTTCTTCAAACGCCCGCGACTGTGCATTGGTGCGATAGAGAATCGCAAAGCTACCCCATTGCAAATCCGGCTCTGTCAGTTCCATCTGCCGAATTTGATTGACAACGAAGTGGGCTTCTGCGGTTTCATCATCGGCGCGGTAACAGAAGATTTCTTCTCCAGTGCCACGAGTTGGACGCAGAACTTTGTCAATTCGTTCGGTATTGTTTTCAATTAATTCATTCGCAACTTCGAGAATGTTAGCTGTCGATCGATAGTTTTCCTCCAGTTTCACCATTGTCCGTGTGTCATCATCTGGCAAACCATCGCCGAAGTCATGCTGAAAGTCCATGAGAATGGTAAAATCTGCCGCTCGAAACGAATAGATTGACTGATCCGCGTCGCCCACCACAAAGATCGATCGATGGTTCCAGTCGTTAAATTTACGCGAATCTTCTCCATTTGTCACCAGCAATCGAATTAAATCATATTGGGTGCGATTAGTATCCTGATATTCATCCACCAAAATATGGCGAAATCGCTTGTGCCAATAGGCTAATACCTGTTCGTTTTGCTGAAAAAGCTGCACTGGAATCCAGATTAGATCATCAAAATCGACTGAGTTGTTGGCAGCCAGTCCTTTTAGATACTCAGAATAGACATTGGCCAAAACGCGCCCGCGAAAATTGGGCTGTTCCCGTTCTACATCTTCTGGTGACAACCCCTGGTTTTTGGCATTACTGATGGCATAGCGCATCGATCGTGGCTCAAATTTCTTATCGTCCAAATTTAATTGGTTGACAACAATGTCTTTCACTAGGCTCTGCGCATCAGATTCATCCAAAATAGAGAAATTTCGATTCCAGCGAAACCCTTGAGGGCTTTGATATTTTTCGATGTCAAACCGCAGGATGCGCGCACACAGGGCATGGAACGTGCCAATCCACAAATCTTTGGTGATGGTTTTGTAGACCTGCGATTTTAGCCGGGTTTGCTCTACGGGAGCTAGTTCTGTCAGTGGTTTATCGTACTTTTCCCAAGCCTGCTGTTCGGCAAACAACCGCTCAATCCGCTCTTTCATTTCCCGTGCCGCCTTATTGGTAAAGGTGACGGCGAGGATATTTTCAGGATCGACTCGATGGGTTAGCACCAAGTTGGCAATGCGATAGGTCAGCGCTCGTGTTTTTCCAGACCCTGCTCCGGCCACCACGAGCAGTGGCCCACAAAAGTGCTCAACGGCCCGATGTTGAGATGGATTCAGATGCTTGAGAAAATCGATCGATTGAGGCATGAAGCTAAAGATACGAATGAACGCAAATAGCCAAGATACAGAAGCGCAAGGACTAACAAAGACTTACAATAAAAGCGGTGGAATGAACCTAAGCGTTTCCTAGGCGTGTCCTGTACGTTTGTCCTCGAGTCTTCCGTACTCAAGGGTATCGCATCTCTTGAAGACATGACTGATCGCGATTCTCCTTCTCAGGATCTACGTCTTTGGATAGTAGGAACTGCACGGATACACGCTGAAGATCAGTTATATATTTTTATACCAGTGACCTATGCACGACAGAGAAAAGGGTGACAGAAACAAGTCCGTTGATGAAATGGAGAGCGATCGAGCACTCGATGTGGAAGCTAAGCTACACAATCGCAAGCCTCGACCACTGATTTATGCCTTGAGTCGGCTATTGGTGACATTGTCCTACGCGATTGTGGGTAGCTTGATCGTCAGTCTTATTGCGCAAGCTTTTACCCTCAACATCGAAGCTGGTCTAAAGTGCCTAGCGGCTGCGACTCTACCGCCTCTTGTCATTACCTACTTTGCCTTGTTCACCCGATCGATTCGTCCTCCCCGTCACATTTCTGAAATTTCGCTGTTTGTGGCAGCGGCGGCGTGGATGATTGCGATGCTGTTGCTGGTCAACTATTTGAACCAGTATGCAACCTATGGGATTCCCCTCGGGGTTCTAGCGCTGTCCACCACCCTCAGCGGTCTTATCTATCTCAACAAGCACATTCCCTTCTCTGCCACCCTTTCTTGCTCCTACGGCATTGTGGCAGGGTTGCTGCTTTACACTCTGTTGTTTGGATTTACCTTTGGGATCTAAGTTGAGTCCTTCAGATTGGAATTGACGTGCTCCTAGAGGATGTTTGACACGTGGCAACCATTACGCTCCATCCCCCAATCCCTACTCCTGTGGAAGAAGGGGAGGGCGTTGCAGCTCCTTCTGCTGGGGGTGAGGGTGAGGAAAGGGCAGTTTGAGCCATCTATTGATTCTATTCAACCAACCTCTTAACCGATTGTCGATCGAGCATCAAATTCTTCGCTCCAAGCTGGAATGTCAGTGTTGATCTGTCGCCCATAGATCGTCACCTTCTGAATCGCATCGAGACTCATGTGCGCCAGTTCTTGCCGAACAAACTCAACGAGTTCAGCTTCGCTAGGAATCTGGTCTGACTCTAGCATCACTTGCAGCGAACCGTTGGTGTTGGTCACTCGGGCAGTAATGTTTTGGGAGTTTAAAGAGCGATTCAAGCGATCGGCCACAGCCGCGATCGAGGGAGATAGCGAAGACGAGGCAGAGCTAGATGAGGGAAAAGATAGCGCTTGCCAATTCACTTTGCCTGCCAGGGTGCCAACAGCATCAACCGGAATGTCGTCGGGTTGCAGAGTAGTTAATACCTCGTCGGTTAAAGAAGACAGTACCGCAAGTCGATTTGCTTGCCGTTCAATACTCTTTTCAAACAGGTTTCGGGCAACTCGTGCATTACCAAAGGTTCGATCGCGCCGAACATAGAGTTCTTCAAACACCCGTAAGAGCTTGGTGCGGGTAGCAGCAGTGAGATGAAAATGGCTTTTATTGGCCATCTTTTCAAAAATCTGTAATAGTTCATCCGGCTTATAATCATCGAAATAAAAATAGCGATTGAAACGCGACTTTAAGCCTGGATTCGATTCAATAAAACGGGTCATTTCATCGGTATATCCTGCCACAATTACCACCAATCGATCGCGGTTGTCTTCCATGCGTTTTAACAACACATCGATTGCTTCTCGCCCGAAATCTCGTTCGGCATCTTCAGGAGCCAGTGAGTAAGCTTCGTCAATAAACAACACACCATCGAGAGCCGAATTAATTACCGCCTCTACTTTTTCTGCGGTTTTACCGATGTAACCGGCCACCAATCCAGCCCGATCGGTTTCTACAAGATGCCCTTTCGTCAAAAAGCCCAAGCCCTGATAAATTCGACTCATCAAGCGAGCCACGGTCGTCTTGCCGGTGCCGGGTGGACCACAAAAGACGGCGTGCAGTGAAACGGAGGTTTGCGCTAGCCCACGTTCCTCACGGATTTTCTGCACCTTAAGAAAATTTGCCAGCGTTTTCACTTCTTCTTTGATATTATCTAGACCCACCAAATCATTCAATTCTGCCAGGGCTTGATTCAAAATTTGGTTCAACTCAGCTTCACTTTTGGCAACTGATTTATCAGCGAGTTGTGTGTTCGAGGCGGTTGACGAGGATGGAGTTTGCTCGATCGTCTGCGACGGAATTTTCGCCACCGCTTGATTCAATGCAGCTTGATAATCCTCGATCGATTGATAGGAATGCAGCAGTTGCCAAATATGGGATAAAGCATCCATTTCCTGCATCGAAATTTCGCCATCTGCCTTGACAATCACCTGGGCAAATTTGTAGATTGCATTAACTGCCGTATCTAAATAGTGAGTATTTTTCTCCTCATCAAGCTTATTCAAAACAGACGGTAACGTTAATTGATCTGGAGTTTGATGTTTGGTTAAATTTAGCAAAATTTGCAGTGTTGTTTTCTCGAATTTCGATCGCTCAACTTCAGAAAACTCCCATGTATTTAAGGCAACATTGAGTTTATCTTTATCCTTTTTAATTAGGGCATAGATAATTAGATAGGCCAATAATTCAGCCGAGGTGATTTCACCACTCGCTTGTCCACAAATTTGCACCACTTTGGCCAGATCAATTAAAATTAATTCTGCAAACTTTTCATCGAGTTCCAGGATTGGCGTTAACGATCGATGCAACGCACTCGCTTCTTGCTTAACCATCCTGAAATTGACGATTTGTCTAAAATCCACGATCGTCTCCTAGGGGTGGGAAAAAGGAAAGGGGGAAGAAGAGAACGATTAGCGATCGGTATCAGACATTTCATTTGAGTCACGAATTTCAGCATTTTTACCACGCACGGGAGGTAAGCGATCGACCAAACCCATCTCAAACGCAAGGTCAGGTAACTCTCCCGCTAAATAGGTGCCTGGCTCAAACACGCGCCCCGGTGTGAAGCACGTTTGCCGCAGTTGCACAACTTCGCTTGGCAAAAATGCGCCCTTAAACATCCTGTGCTCGATGCCCATTTCGCAATCCTCTCATACCAAATCCTTCCCCTCAGTTTAGCAGTCTCCCCTAGAGATAGCGCAGGCGATCGAGCGTTTCCTCCACCCTAAAGGGTAAAGCGAGCATAGATCGGGGCATGATCTGGGCGGTTTTTACCGAAGCGTTCGACTGGATTGTCACCAATGCTTTGCTGTTGAATGCTGTCTACTAAACTTCGCACCTCCAGGACACGCCATTGATCCTGCCGCAAAGAACTTTCTGTACCAAGAAGTCCTTTACTGACTAGGATGTGATCAATCAATTCATATCGTCCTTTATAGATTCGCGAAAACCGTTCCTTTGAAGACAAAAATCGTTTATCGTTAGATTCATCACCTCGACGCGGAATTGAATCCACCAAGTTGTACAACCGCACAATATCTAACTTATCGTCGGTGGTAATATCGGCGTCTTCGGGACCTAGCAACAGTTGTGTAGTAGCGGCTCGCGGTTCATCGTTCAAATCACCTAAGACGATCGTTTCAGTTGTATCATCAGGCTGCATCAGCGAGTTGAGATAAACCCGTACCGTCACTGCTTCGGCTGTTCGTCGCAATAGGGCCAATCCTTGTCCGATCGATCGTTCATTCTCATCCCTAGGTTGAAAGCGTGGGTTCGCTCTTGCAGTCGGCAGGTAAGTAATGAGCTTAGACTTTAAGTGTAAATTGATCAGGCGAATTCGGAGTCCGGATGAGAGTTCAATCTCAATTCGTAAACCACCCCGTCCCATTTGAGTGACAGGCGGTTTAGACGACCAATCGGGCACTTGGGATAATTCTCCTGCTGGAAAATCAGCGAAATCGTCTGTTTGTAAAATATCTAATTTTGATAGAAATCCAACCCGAATTAAGCGACGATCGGGATTGCTAGAGAGCGCTTTATAGGGATAGTTCTGCAAGTGGGCTTGCAAATCATCCAACGATTGAGTATCGTCCGGCGATCGGCTGCCAATCTCTTGTAGGGCAATGATATCTGGATCAACTTCCAGAATCCGTTGTTTCAAATAGCTTAATTTACTCTCGTAATCCGCTGGAGAAATCACCTTACTAGGGCTGATGGCATGGCCGGGTGGAAACAGATTTTCAACGTTCCAGGTCATCACCGTAAAAGCAGTCGGCATCGAATTGTCCTGGGTAACAATCACGGTTGTACCCCAAATTACGGAGCGATCGGCTTTTTTACAGAAAGAGTTAACGAGGGTTGCCAAGCACCAACATCTAGACGTGATGACTTGATTGGGCTACGTTTGGGGAACCTTGAGATTAGAAAAAGTTTGAAGAACTTTAATTGAGCGCGCCATCACGCTTTTGCTGAGATCCCATCTACACTAAATGGTGAAACATTGGTCATCTTTGCCCCAAACCTGCATGAATCTTCTGATTAGCAACGACGATGGCATTTTTGCATTGGGTGTTCGTACCCTTGCTAACACTCTCGCTGCCGCTGGGCATCATGTCACAGTTGTGTGTCCCGATCGCGAGCGATCGGCAACAGGACACGGATTAACGTTGCACGATCCGATTCGAGCAAAACTAGTGGAATCAGGGTTTCATCCCACTATTCAGGCTTGGGCGTGTTCGGGAACTCCCTCAGATTGTGTCAAACTGGCGTTGGGTGCTCTGCTAGACGCTCCCCCAGATATGGTGCTTTCTGGCATTAATCATGGATCGAACCTGGGAACCGATGTGCTCTATTCAGGCACGGTCTCTGCTGCGATGGAGGGTGTCATTGAAGGCATTCCCAGTATTGCCTTCAGCTTAACCAGCTTCACCCATCAGGATTTTCAACCGGCTGCTGACTTTGCCCGATCGCTGCTAGCCCAACTGGAGACCCGATCGTTACCGCATTTGGCGTTGCTCAATGTCAATATCCCAGCAGTGGCGGCTGACGAAATTGCTGGGGTTGTGATGACTCGACAAGGAGTACGTCGCTATTTTGATACCTTTGAAAAACGGGTTGATCCGCGTGGAAAAATCTACTACTGGTTGGCTGGAGAGGTACTAGAAGAGGTGAGCCAAGAAGAACTCGAACAAGCGGGAATGTCAGGGTTGAAAGCATCTGGCGGGGATATTGAGTGGTTCCGCAACACACCCACTGATGTGGAAATGATTCGCAAAAATTACATCACTATTACGCCCCTGCAATACAACCTGACCTGTGCTTTGGGGTTGGAAAGTTTACAAAAGTGGCAGCAGGGCTACAAAAAATGGGCAGAATAGTTTTACCTTAAGATTTAAGGCTTAATACTAAGGCTTAATACTTACGCTCTTGCGGCTCAAATCGGGTAATGACCACTGGCATCGATCGAATCTCTACCCCAGCCGCCGGAGCATAGTAAGCCAAGGTGTGCTTGAGGAAGTTGGTATCATCGCGATCGGTGTAATCTTCACGGCAGTGGGCCCCTCGGCTTTCTTGGCGATTCAAGGCGCTGCTGAGAATAATTTCACCCACGGCTAATAAACTCTGAAGTTCCAGCGCTTCCACTAGTTCGGTATTCCAGAGTCGATCTTTGTCATCTAGATAGATACGATCGGCCTGCTGGCGGATCTGGTGCAGTTGTTCCAGTCCTTCCTGCATTAGGCTCTCGGTACGAAAAACGCCACAGTAGTCGGTCATGCAGTCTTGAAATGCCTGCCGCACAGTAGCAATGCGATATTCTCCGGGTTTGTCGAGGAGGGACTGCAATTGTTGTTGAGCCTCATTGAGGTAGCGGGCTTCGTCAAGGTCGGGCAACTTGCGAGTTTCCACATAGCGGGCGATCGCCGCCCCGGTGCGTTTACCATAGACAACACATTCCAGCAACGAGTTACTGCCCAAGCGATTCGCTCCATGCACGGAGACGCAAGCAGTTTCTCCAGCCGCAAAAAAGCCTTCGACTAATCCTTCCGCACTGCTGCGCACCTGTCCATCGGTGTTGGTAGGAATACCACCCATCGAGTAATGCACGGTGGGGCGTACGGGAATTGGCTGCTGCACGGCGTCAATCCCCACTAAGCGATGGGCTTCTTCCCAACAGAAGGGAATGCGGCTCATGATGTGATCGCGCCCTAAATGCCGTACATCCAAGTGCACAAACGGCCCGCCCGCACTGCCATCGGGCTGAATGCCACGACCTGCCCGAATTTCTTTGACGATCGCTCGCGAGGTAATATCTCGTGGAGCTAGTTCCATCCGACTGGGAGCATAGTCCGCCATGAAGCGATGACCGTCGCTGTTGATCAGGTAAGCGCCCTCTCCCCGCACCGCTTCTGAAATCAGCACCCCTACTGGGTATAGCCCCGTTGGGTGAAACTGTACAAACTCCATATCTTCCAACGGCAGTCCGGCCGCCGCAGTCATTGCTAGCCCGTCCCCCGTAGAGGCGTAATCGTTGGAAGTGGTATTATAAACCCGCCCATAGCCGCCTGTGGCAAACATCACCGCTTTGGCTCGCACCACTTCAATGTGTCCGTCGCGGATGCGATACATCACAACGCCCTTAGCCTGGCTGTCTTCCAAAATTAAGCGCATAACATACCATTCGTCATAAATCACGACTCCATAGCGGCGCAAGTTATTGACGAGTTCGTGCAAAATGGCATGTCCGGTTTTGTCGGCAGCATAGCAAGTGCGCTTGTGAGAATGACCACCAAAGGCGCGTTGGGCAATGCGTCCATCGGGCAAGCGCGAGAACAGCACACCCATGTGTTCTAAATCAATCACCACATCGGGAGCTTCACGGGTGAGAATTTCAACAGCATCTTGGTCAGCGAGATAATCGGATCCTTTGACCGTATCAAAAGCGTGGGCTTCCCAGGAGTCTTGCTCGTCTACATTTTTTAATGTGGCAGCAATGCCACCTTGGGCCGCCACCGAGTGCGATCGAATGGGATGAGTTTTAGCCACTACGGCAACCCTGAGACGTGGGTTGGTTTTAGCAATTTCGACGGCGGCTCGGCAGCCAGCTAGTCCTCCTCCCACAATGATTACGTCGTGTTCAATCATGCTGTATCTTGCGTTTAAGCAGTAGTCGTATAGTTCAGAGTTGAATCGGCTTCTAATTCTATCCTGACGCAAATGCCCGGCTTGGCGAGAATTTCCCCAAATCCCGTAATATCTCTCAACTGGGATAGCCGTCCGCTGTGGCCGCAATCCGATTAGGATAGACAAGTCCCCTCTCAAGATGTTACTGAGACTCCTGGTCAGCCATGCGTGTATTTGTTCTGCTATTCAATGCCGGTACGGAGAACGAAGGAATTCATACGCTGAAAGTGGGCGATCGCAATACCATTCTGATGTTTGAGTCAGAAGACGACGCCACTCGCTATGGTCTAATGCTAGAAGCTCAAGATTTTATTACGCCATCGGTCGAAGCCTTTGAATCAGAAGAAATCGAGGAGTTTTGCCAAGGAAGTGACTATGATTGCAAGCTAGTTCCTGAAGGCACACTTGCGGTTCCGCCCGAAACGAATTTGGAACAAACCGACTGGCAGCCCGATGGTACTCCTGCTAATGCATCCAGTGCTGAGAAACCCGATTTTTCCCAATCCGAGTTAGATGAAATTCGCCGTCGCCTAGAAGGCTTGATATAACCTCTGCAATTGCGCACAGAGAAGACGATTTAATTGAACGAAATCGCGCCAGAACCGCTACAGTGTTAGGAAAGCGAGCCGCAACAATTTAGCTCTGCCTAAACCTATACGGCTTCAGAATTTCTCAGTATTGGTTCTGAAGAAACCGAGGAAGTTAAAAGGATGATTATTGCTTTAATTTTAGTGGCAGCACTGGGGATACTAGGATGGGGATTCTATCGCGCTAAACCCTATGGCAAGTTGGGTCTCCTATCATGGCTGCAATCAGTGGTGTTGATGCTCCCTTGGCTCACCTTTTTTGGACTTGTGGCACTGGGCATATATATCAACTTGGCGATCGTGATTTTTCTGTTGGTTGGGTCGATCGGGCTATACATTCTCCTTGGTCGGCAACTACGGACAATTGCCGGAAATGAAAATTTCACGAAGCGGTTTTCGTCGGTCAACGCCACAAACACCAAAGCGGAAATCGATCAATCGGAGCCTGCGGCAGCGGATGCCTCGCCTCAGTCCCCCTCAGAGACCCCCGCCCCCACCCCAGCATCGTCCTCTCCTTCAGCTTCGACGGAGCCTGCCAAGCTGTCGCCATCGTTGCCAGCAGAGGATTTGCAAGCCATTCAGGGTATCTTTGGCATTGATACCTTTTTTGCCACCGAAACAATTCCGTATCAAGATGGTGTGATTTTTCGCGGCAATTTGCGCGGCGAGCCAGACTCTAGCTACGATCGCCTTGCCGCTAACCTCAAAACCCAAGTAGGCGATCGGTATCGCTTATTCCTCGTAGAAGGGATGGAAGGTAGACCTGTAGTGGTGGTGTTACCCAGCGCTAACCAACCACAACCAACCACCCCGGCCCAACTTGTCCTGGCAATTGTGCTGGGACTAGCCACTATTGCCACCTGTCTAGAAACAGCCGGGCTACTGCTGGGGTTTGATTTCTTTAGCGAAATGAGCCGCTATGCTGAAGTTTTACCAATCGCCAGCGGTATTTTAGCGGTGCTGGGGGCGCACGAAATCGCTCATCGCGTTGTGGCCAGGCGCTACCAAATTCGGCTTAGCCCCCCTTTCTTCATCCCCACAGGGCAAATTGGCTCGTTTGGTGCCCTAATGCGGTTTGAATCGGTTCTGCCAAATCGATCGGTCTTGTTTGATATTGCTTTCGCCGGACCGGCGATCGGCGGCCTTGTAGCCCTAGGATTGCTCATTATTGGGTTGTTGCTGTCTCACCCTGGCAGCCTATTCCAAATTCCCGCTGAGTTTTTGCAAGGCTCAATCTTGGTGGGAACGCTGGCGCGGGTAGTGTTGGGAGCCGCTGTTCAGCAACCCCTAGTGGATGTGCATCCGCTGGTGCTCATCGGCTGGTTAGGGTTGGTAATCACGGCTCTGAACCTCATGCCAGCAGGTCAACTCGATGGTGGCCGTATTGTGCAGTCTATTTACGGGCGCAAGGTGGCTGGACGCACTACAGTGGCAACCTTAATTGTTTTGGGGTTGGCGTCTCTGGTCAACCCGTTGGCGCTATACTGGGCTATCTTAATCTTGTTTCTACAGCGCGATTTAGAACGTCCAGCCCTAAATGAGCTTTCCGAACCCAACGATGCGCGTGCCGCACTGGGGCTGTTAGTGCTGTTTCTGATGGCAGCTACCTTGCTGCCGCTGACTCCTAGTTTGGCAGGGCGGTTAGGAATTGGCGGTTGATAGATATAGGAGCAGCGGTTGATATAGGAGAAAACGATATGGTGATGGTTCCTCCGGTGATTCTAGTGTTTGATATCAGTGCTCTATCAGCCGCCTCGTCGTTGGAATGGCGCGAGTTTTCACGGGTAGGAAATTGCTACATTCCACAAGTTGTCTATGAAGAGGTGAAGCGGCTAATCGATCGCGCTCCCGATTCAGACCTAGAGCGTATGGCCAGGGCATTTCACCAATTTTATGGTGCTAGTGGTTGGCAAGTGAGTGAGGCAAATGCCTATCATACTGCCCTCACAAGCGATGCTGGACTTCCCCCGACTCGACGTACAACCTTATCGCTGGCAGTCGGACGCTGTGCCTATGGCATGGCCCAAGAATTTCCCAATAGTCTCGTTGTTCTAGTTAGCAAAGACCGCTCTTTGTTACAACGACTGTACGAAATTTCTCGCTTCAATCTATGTGGCATCACGGGTGAATCGTTGCTGCAATGGAGCCGTAGCGGTCAGCGTCCGATTCCTGTGAGTCAAACCTTTCAACAGTTTAGAGCTAAACATAGGTTTCAGCCACATCACTCATCTGTTAGTTCGACGTTTGAGCCATCTGCGTTGTCTGCTTATCCGATCGCTCATACTACATTGCTGTTGACAGCGGCAGTGAGACCTGCATCTGCTCGATCGCGGCTGCCTTTATTCAACCGATCGACAGAATGGTTGGTGGCAGGAAAATCTCTCCTGGTTGCCCTTGTCAGCTTCGCGATCGTCACCTATTTGGTGTGGCTACTCTTCAACGCCACCGGATGGAACACGCTCCTGCAACGCCCATCCAATCTTCAATCACTTAGACATCTCATGAAAGCGCAACTGGTACTAGGCGAACTCCCTCACCCCGATGCGCAAGAGGCAGACAGAGAGAGGGTAGAGGGAAAAAGGCTACAGCAGATCTCGAATTCGACTGCGATAGGCGGCGTTATCTAGTCCATCTCCAGCGTTGGCGGTGGCTGGGTCAATTAACGCATTTAACCGCTCGATGCGGGTGCTGGTGGCGGGATGCGTACTTAAAAACGTCGGTACAGACCGCTGATTTAGCAACTTCTCCATGAAAGCTGGCATGGCCCCGGCGGCATATCCCGCTCTAGTTAAATTAGCTAATCCCAGTTCATCCGCTTCTAGCTCGTCTTGACGACTGTTGGGACGACGAATCGCCAAATCAACACCGATCGCCACCGCATCATTACGATTGAGTCCAGCGGCTGTCAATGCCCCAGCAGCAATGGCCTGTTCTCGCATTTGTTGTACTGCATGGCGTCCGACAATATGTCCAATCTCATGACTGATGACGCTGGCCAATTGTGCTTCGTTGTCGGCAGTCCGTATCAGTCCAGTGGTGACATAGACATAGCCGCCCATCGTGGCAAATGCATTAACGCTTTGATCATCAACCACTTGAAATACATAGGGAAGATTAGGGCGATCGCTATGGGGGACTAATCGTTGACCAATATCATCAACATAGTTAGCAATATCGGCATTGCGATAGAGCCTGATTTCTCGGCGAACCAATTGATCATTGATTTGACGTCCTAAAGCGACTTCATTGGACGTTGACAAGGTAGAGAGTTGAATAACTTGAATACCCCGAAATAGTAGCTCCAGTAGAGAAGAAGCGTGAGATGGAGTAGGAGTACTAACAATTAACCCTAGGGCGACGATGAGGGAAATTAATCCATACATCCATCGGCGACGCAATTGACGAAAACGATGAAAAAAAAGGTTCATCATGATTTGGAACTTAGCAAAAGCTACGACAGTGTAAGAGGGCTGTATCAGTATGGACATGAATCAGCCTTGACCCATGGAGACGTTACCCCGCTTTTTTTCAAGACGATCGCCTCAATCGCTTGTTCCGACCGAGCGCAATCTTGGGCAAGTCGTCTTGTACCCATGCTTTTAGTTTAAATGGTTGACTCGATCGGGTTTTTCTGGCGATTTTTTCTGGCAAAAAGACATTAAAAATGCACCCGTTTTCAAGGTGCTTTAGGTACGATTTGCAAAAAATTGCTGGTAGAGCTTAACCAGCTTATTTACTTATCCAAAATTCTAACTCCAACAACGGGCGCATTAAAGCGATAGGTTAGTCCTTCTAATTCCATGGGTGTTCCCACTTTAATGTTTGTATTCCCTAACACAGCCCCATTATTAACAATTTGAGCATCGCCACCCAGGGTAATCAACATATCGATCGTGTAGTTTAACTCTGGGCGGGGGTCAGGCAACGATTTTACCGTACCGTCGGGCTGAGGAACTGCCACACTGCGCGGCAAGGATTGGACTGCCAAAACATCAACTTCGCCATAGGGCTGGTTGCGAATGATGATTTTGGTTTTCTTCTCGTCTTCAAAGGCTTTTAGCAATGCTTGAGGATCGCGCACAGTTAAGCCCCGCACCATTACATCAACTTCAACCGGGCGGGTGGTTGTTCCCACCTGTGCCACGGAACCAGATCCACCAGGAAACAGAAATATCCCGGCTAACACTAGTAAGATCATCAACGCTGCGCCGAGATCTAGAATGCTGACTTTGCCGAACAAACGACCTTTAGAATCTAAAATAGCCATGTGAAAGGCTCCCAACCGGAGAGTGGATTCATATCAGATAGCACTGTAGCAGCAAATTCATCGGAAAGATCCACAAAACTACAAAAATCGATCGAGCAATGAATACTGGGAGAATGAACCGTCAGCAACCGTTCAGCCCTTAATTCTCATCCCCATCCCAACTAGGAGATTGACCAAACCGCTCTTTTAAGAAACTGGTGAATAGCTGAATTTTGGTAGACAAATGCCGATTTGCCGGATAGATAACACAGACATAAATATCCGGTGGCGCATAGTCTGGCAGCACTCGTTGCAGCGTTCCTTGATGTAGACACCGGCTAACAATAAAAGTGGGCAACAGAGTGATACCTAATCCTTTCAGGGCAGCCGCTTGTAACACTTCGCCGTTATTAGAGCACAGCACAGCCGGGGTTGAAATTAGGTGTTCTCCATCAGGGCCCCTCAGCTTCCATTGATTATCAAAGGTGGAGTGGCCATAGTGTAGACAAGCGTGTTGCCGTAGTTGAGAAGGATGGGTGGGATTGCCATGTCGGCTTAAATACTGAGGAGAGGCACACAAGATGCGCTCTGCAAGAACAAGAGGATGCACAATCAAAGCCGTGGAGTTGGGTGGGTCGGCAATGCGCACAATCAGATCAAATCCTTCGCTGATGGGATCGATGAAGCGATCCTCTAGGGTTAATTGCACCTGCAAGTCTGGATATTTGACCATAAAGTCAGCGGTGGCGGCGGCTAGATGTAGTGTTCCAAATGACATCGGCGCATTCACCCGTAACGTCCCTTTCGGCTCTTCGTGCAGTTGCGACACAGCCAGTTCTGCCTCTTGCAGATCTGCCAAGATGGAAACGCAGCGATCGTAAAATGCCAGTCCAGTCTCCGTTGGAATCACTCGGCGTGTACTGCGATGCAGCAGTTGCACTCCTAAATCATTCTCTAGATTAATTACCAGTTTATTGACTGCCGAGCGCGACAGTCCCAGTTCGCGAGCCGCTGCTGCGAACCCACCTGATGCCACCACTTGGGTAAATGCTTTCATTGACTCAAATTTGTCCATTTCTGCCTGCCATCCGCACACGTTATTGTAGAAAAATTAGATACAAAATGTATATAAAATTGGTTATTGTCTTTTAATTTAATTCAATTCATAATAGAACTATACGAAGACGGCAGTTCAAACCGTTCGCTCCTTCCATCAGGAGGTACACCTTATGATTACTATTCGGCCTTCTAGCGATCGAGGGGTAGCAAATTTTGGGTGGCTTAACAGTCGGCACACCTTTTCTTTTGGTAATTACTATGACCCCAACCATATGGGCTTTGCCAGTCTACGGGTGATCAATGAAGACAAGGTTGATCCCAGCCAAGGCTTTGCCACGCATGGACACCGAGATATGGAAATCATTTCCTATGTTTTAGAGGGCGCGTTAGAGCACAACGATAGCATTGGCAATGGTTCTGTAATTCGTCCAGGCGATGTGCAGCGGATGTCAGCCGGAACGGGAATTCTGCACAGCGAGTTTAACGCTTCAGATACCGATCCCGTTCACTTTTTGCAAATTTGGATCTTGCCAGAGCAACGCAACCTAGAGCCAGGCTATGAGCAGAAGCATTTCTCTGATACGGACAAGCGTGGACAGTTGCGGTTGGTGGGGTCGCAGGATGGACGGGAGGGGTCTGTCACCATTCACCAAGATGTTAACCTCTACGCGGGCTTGTTCAATGCAGGCGAAACCGCTGCATATCCGATTCAAACGGGACGCTCGATTTGGGTACAAGTGGCCCGAGGCACGCTGCAACTCAATGACCACAACCTAACGGCGGGCGATGGTGCAGCCATTGATGCAATCGACTCTCTTACCTTGACAGCGACCGCTGACGACACAGAAGTGTTGCTGTTTGATATGGCGGCTTAACCCCAGCGGTACACAACGCTTGAGGGGACGATCGTCTAAAGTATAGCCAGTTTGCGTTATGTAGGGTGGGCCAAGCCCACCTTACTCCAACCTGTACATGTCAACTATTCATAGGAGGTTCTAGTGACAAACTCAGCAAAAATCTTGGCCTTTGCAGGCAGTGCGCGAGAAGGGTCGTTCAATAAGATGTTGGTGAAAATTGCAGCGGAAGGCGCTAAAACCGCTGGAGCCGACGTGACGTATGTAGATTTACGCGATCTGCCGATGCCGTTGTATGACCAAGATTTAGAGGCGAAAGAAGGATTGCCAGAGAACGTGCTTAAGCTCAAAGGACTGATGAAGTCCCATCAAGGATTTTTGATTGCCTGCCCAGAATACAATAGTTCCATTACTCCATTGTTGAAAAATACGATCGACTGGGCTTCTCGATCGGAACCGGGCGAACCACCGCTGGCCTTAACCTGCTTTCAGGGCAAAGTCGCGGGAATTATGGCAGCATCTCCAGGTGGATTGGGGGGGCTGCGGGGGTTAGCTCACGTGCGCTCCATTTTAGAAAGCATTGGTGTGATTGTCATTCCCAATCAAACAGCGGTCCCCAGCGCCTACAGTGCCTTTGATGAAGCGGGAAATTTGAAAGACGAAAATCAGCGATCGTCCGTTCAAGCGATCGGTGCAAAATTGGCGGATGTAGTGGCGAAATTGAATGCTTAAACTGCATGGCAGCAGCCTCAGAATCAGCCGTTTGATGACCTATACCAATTCTCTATAGGGTTGCACCGGATGCTGACCCCTCCCAACCTCCCCTCGCCAAGGGGAGGAGCCGCAGGCGGTGGGGTGAATGTGATGCCGCATGAATAAGGCATGGGTATTACAAACATGCTGCTACGATGTGATTCAATTCAACCATAAACCGCTGAGTAGAGAACAGGTTTCTCTGCTCATTTAATGCTAGTCGCAGATTTTTTTGCTGTTCAGAGTGGCGCAAAACCGTAACAATTTTATCAACAGCTTCCTGCTCATTGCGAAACATTAAAGCATGGTTCTGTTTACCCACAATTTCAATTTGTCCTCCTTGATCGCGCACAAAGGGAATGGCTCCTGCTTTTACCATTTCTGCGATCGAAATGCCAAAAGGTTCCTGCTTGAAATGAATGCCAAAACGGCACTTGGCTAATATCTGGGCATAGGCTTGATAGGATAAGTTTTCATAGAGCGTTATCCAGTCAGCATTTTCTTTTACTAGCTTTTTGACAAAATTCTGATATTTCCAAGCATAGGCTCCGCCACCGCCACCAGTTAGATAGAGCTTTACATCAAAGCCCTGCTGGCGCACTCGTTTAAGAATGGCAATCACTTTGTGGGGTTGTTTGGCTTCTGTAATGCGACCGCTACAAATGAAAGCATTTTCTTTTTGCTCCCACGAAAGATTGGGTGTATCTAACACAACTGGCGGATAAAGAACGTTAGCAGTGCAGCCATATTCCTGTTGAATATACTCAGCAACGGTATAGGAGTTAGTGATCGAATGATTCTGCTTCATGCGCTCGATTGAAAAATTAGAAATTTGATTGTAGAATGCATTCGTTTCTAATACTTTGATCCAGTGGATATATTGCAAACCTGGTTTGCCAAAATCAACCGCATTATAGGCAGAAATCAATAAATCATAGCGATCGCGATGGACTTTTAGAGATCGAAGCAGCCAGTGAAACAGCAGCAGCCGAATATGTTGATTGTTGGCAATTAAACTGTTCACCATCGGACGTAGCCAACCAGCAAAAAACGACTGCACTGTAACAGACTGGAGCGAGAGGCTGGTGCCATAGAGAGCATTGAGGCGATCGAAGTCTACCGCAGCCAGCGTAAACAGCGTTAGGTCATAGTTTTGCTGAAGTGCCTCCAGCATCCAAAGTCCAACGGTTTCAGCGCCTCCACCTAGAAAGGCTGGGTAGTAAACTGCGATTTTGGGGTTGCCTAACATCTGCATAAGGGCATGGTAAAAAAAGGCTCTTGTCGTAGCGTTCCCTTCAAACAGTATCAGGCAATCAACCTGCCTCATTTCCCCAATCGGTACGCAGTAAGTTATCCTATTTATTTAATCGGCCGTATACAACATTACGTCCCCGACGGAACTTTTAAAATTTGGATTGAGAAAAGTTGGTTGTACTTCTCAGAACCGAATCGCCCGTTCACACGTTTTTAGCCCATCATTGTCAGTTAGAGAATGGACTGACCCTGATTCATCAGCAAATTCCTGCTGCCCCTGTTGTCACTGTAGATGTTTGGGTTCGGGCTGGGGCCGCCACTGAACCCGAGCCGTGGGCAGGCATGGCACATTTTTTGGAGCACATGATCTTTAAAGGGACCGATCGATTGGCTCCTGGCATGTTTGACCAAATCATTGAAAGTCGGGGCGGAGTGACCAATGCCGCCACCAGCCATGATTACGCTCACTTTTACATCAACACCGCCGCTGCCGATTTACCCGAAACCTTGCCCTGCTTGGCAGATTTGTTGTTGAATGCTGCCATCCCCGATCAAGAGTTTGACCTAGAGCGGGATGTGGTGCTGGAGGAAATCCGACAGTCTTTGGATGATCCGGACGCTCTGGGATTTCAAGCGCTATTGGAGACCACATTTCAACGCCATCCCTATGGCCGATCGATTCTAGGCGATGCCGCTGGATTGTTGGAGCGATCGCCAGACGAAATGCGCTGCTTTCACCACACGCATTATCAACCCGAAAATATGACAGTGGTCATAGTAGGCGATATTGCGTGGGATGTAACCGTTGAACTGGTGCAGCGTCACTTCAGTCGATTTGCCCCTCGTGCTATTTGCCCTGTGCCAGAGTTGGTGGTTGAGCCACCCCTGACCGAGATTCGTCGCCAAGAGTTGGGCTTGCCGCACATTGGTTCTGCCCGGTTGATGATGGCCTGGGTTGGACCTGGAGCCGAGCAGTTACACCGTGCCTATGGGCTAGATCTTTTGTCGGTGCTGCTATCGGGGGGACGGACTTCGCGATTGGTGCGGGAGTTGCGCGAAGAACGGCAGTTGGTACAAGATATCAGCAGCGGCTTTTCACTCCAGCGAGATTCGAGCTTGTTTACGGTGACGGCGTGGCTTGATCCAGCCCATCTTGATCAAGTGGAGGCGATCGTAGGCGATCGGTTGGCAGAACTGTCAGCGGTTCCGGTTAGTGAACTAGAACTGCGACGCTATCAGCGGCTTCTGTGCAATGACTATGCGTTTTCCACCGAAACCACAAACCAACTTGCCGGACTGTACGGCTATTACAGCACCATTGCCCAACCAGAACTATCGGCTGTTTATCCGCATGTGATTCAGGCGATCGAACCAGACGAATTGAGCCAGTTGGCAGCACAATATCTATCTCCGTATCGCTATGCAGCAACTGTGGTGAGACCATGCTAACCCACTTACTCTCTGGACATTTGAGGGTGACGCTACAGTAGGAAAGGAAATTCTGTGGTGTTGGTGGTCATAGCTTTTATTTTTTGTATCTAACCATGCCTAGTTATCAAACCGTTACTCATTCGTTCCAAAATCGCACCGTTCATCGAACCGAACTGCACAACGGCATGGTGGTTTTGGTAGTGGAAAACCCCGCCGCCGATATTGTGGCGACACGCATGTTCATTCGAGCGGGCAGTCGCTATGAGCCGCTGCATCAAGCAGGACTCTCGCATCTGTGGGCCGCCGTCCTCACCAAGGGAACCGATCGCCTGTCGTCTCAAGATATTGCTGAACGAATTGAGTCGGTTGGGGCTGGGCTGGGCACAGACTCGGCAACCGATTATTGCCTCCTGAGTTTGAAAACGGTCTCGTCTGACTTTCCCGAAATTCTGCAACTGGCGGCAGAGTTGTTGCAATCACCCTCGTTTCCTGATGCAGAGGTGGAATTAGAGCGGCGGTTAACCCTACAAGGCATTCGCTCGATGCAGGAACAGCCGTTTTCTGTCGCCAACAATCAATTGCGCTACGCCATCTATCAACACCACCCCTACGCCCTACCAGGATTGGGCACCGAAGCAACGGTGGCTCAACTCGATCGCTCGGCATTGCAGCAGTACCATCAAACCTATGTTCGTCCCGATAATCTGGTGGTCAGCATTGCCGGACGCATTACGTCTCAGCAGGCGATCGATCTGGTGGATCAGTATTTTGGCAATTGGCAACCACCACAGCAGAACGGACAGCTTGTGCCGTTGCCCAGCCTGACTCTCCCTAAAGTCACGGCAAACCCGACTCAGGTCATCACCCTACGCGATACGCAACAGGCGATCGTGATGTTGGGATATCTCACTAATTCGGTTCACAGTGCCGATCACTTGGCTCTAAAACTGCTGAATACCTATTTGGGGAGTGGTTTATCAAGTCGGCTGTTTGTGGAACTGCGAGAAAAGCGAGGGCTGGCTTACGAAGTGTCGGCTTTTTATCCCACTCGCATCGACACGTCGCATTTTGTCACGTATATGGGCACGGCTCCCGAAAACGCGGGCATCGCTCAGGAAGGATTACGATACGAAGTCGATCGCCTGTGCACGACGTTGCTGACGCCTGAAGAACTGCAAACGGCTAAGAATAAGCTGCTGGGTCAATACGCCTTGGGCAAGCAAACGAATGGGCAAATTGCGCAAGTTCTCGGCTGGTATGAGATTCTAGGACTAGGCGTTGGTTATGATGAAACGTTTCAACAGAATGTGGCTGCTCTCACGGCCGAGCAAATTCAGCAAGTAGCGCGGCGCTATTTCACCGAACCTTACTTATCAATTGTGGGCCCCGAAACCGCTATTGCGCTGCTGAACACTGTTCCAGTTTAACCCACCTCCCCTAGACCCATGACTCAAGTTGTCGTTGTTGGAGCCGGGCCAGCCGGGGCTACCCTATCGCGGTTGCTGCTGCAACGGGGCATCTCGGTGCAACTTGTGGAAGCGTCTCGCACATTTCGACGATCGTTTCGAGGCGAAGGGCTGATGCCCAGCGGCTTAGAGTCCCTGCAACAGATGGGTCTCTCCTCCGTGCTCGATCGAGTACCTCATCAAGCGTTACATGCCTGGGAATTTATCATCAATCAGCGACGGTTATTCCGGGTCGAAGAACCGATCGAACCCGGCAGCCCACCCTGCACTTTGGTGTCGCAGCCCGCTTTACTAGAAGCTCTAATTCAGGAAGCCAGCACCTTTCCCCAGTTTGCATGGATGCCAGGAACACGAGTACAGGATTTGGTCTGGCATGGCTCGCGAGTTGTTGGCGTCAAGCTGACAGACGGACGCAAGTTGCTCGCTGACCTAGTGATCGGTACCGATGGGCGCAACTCGATCGTGCGGCAACGGGCCAATTTAGCACTGCAATCTTCACCAGGAGCCACTCATTCGTTTAATATCCTCTGGTTCAAGCTGGCAGACAGTCCTGACTTTGGAACTGAGAATAATTTCTACTCGATTGTGCAGGGTTGCCATGCCTTTGGACTATTTCGCAGTTCTGAAGGGAATCTGCAAATTGGTTGGGCGTTGCGTAATACTGAAGCCAACACCTGGAAGCAAACCAACTGGGTTGAGAAATTGGCGGCTGCCTCACCTAATTGGCTATCCGAGCACCTTCGGTTGCACTCCGATACCCTGGAAGGGCCAGTATTGCTAACGGTTGTAGTAGGGCACTGTCCGCAGTGGTCGGTTCCAGGAGTGTTGCTGCTGGGAGATGCGGCTCATCCCATGTCACCGATTCGCGCCCAAGGCATCAACATGGCGTTGCGAGATGTGATTGTAGCGGTTAATTATCTAGTCAAACCTTTGCAGCAGAGAAATTGGGAGGCGATCGATGCAGCCTTGCCTCAGATTCAAGCAGAGCGAGAACCAGAAATCATTCGAGTGCAACAGCTTCAAGCTCAGGAAGCGGCTCAGGCAGATTTATTAGAAAAAACCGAACTGTTCCCATGGATTGTTAGCCAGCTTGCGCCCCTATTGCGGCCTCCGATTCGATTCGCGTGGCTGCGACGGCAGCGGCAGTTACGTCAAGGGGTCACTCAGGTGAGGCTGAGGACTGAGGGCTGAAGGAGAGCGTAAGAGGCAGCCCCCTGTATCGACCCTCATCACAGACAAATCATGTCAGCAAAAAGGGTGAGCAAGGCCCACCCCTGAGAAATGAGGCACGCTTGAAACGCCTCCCATACGGTTAATTTACAGTTGCGGCACGTACTGCTCCTTCTCAGGCACAACCGTGTACTCTGCCACAATCTGGCGGAATTCTTCGCCATCAATCGTTTCTTTTTCAATCAAGAGATCGACCAAGCGATCGATTACGATCCGATTGTCACGAATCAAACGGCAGGCCACTTCATAGCAGTGTTCCACGATTGTGCGGACTTGGGCATCAATCCGAGCGGCAATCTCTTCCGAATAGTCCGAGCGCGACATCCAATCCCGTCCCAGGAACACTTCACCCTGCTGGCTTTCCAGCGAAACTGGTCCAAGGTCAGACATGCCGAACCGCGTCACCATCTGCCGCGCCATGCCCGTTACCTGCTGCAAGTCACCGCCTGCCCCGGTGGTGACTTCCGCATCACCAAAAATCACCTGCTCTGCGGCCCGACCACCCAACGCACCAGAAATACGAGCTAGTAGCTGTGCCCGCGAGACCAAGCCTTGCTCCTCATTTGGCATAAACCAAGTCAACCCCTGCGCCTGTCCACGCGGAATTAGAGTAACTTTCTGAACCGGATCGTGGTGTTGCAACAGCGTTCCTACCAGAGCATGACCAATTTCGTGGTAAGCAATCAAGCGCTTGCTCTTGCTGTCTACCAGTGGTGTCCCTTCCATGCCAGCTACTACTCGATCGACTGCATCGTCAATTTCCAACATTGTAATGCTTTCCTTGCGACGGCGGGCCGTGAGAATAGCTGCCTCATTCAACAGATTCGCCAAATCAGCCCCAGTGAAACCGGGTGTACGACGAGCGATCGCCTCTAGAGACACTTCTGGCGCAATCTTCTTGTTGCGAGCGTGCACTTGCAGCACTTCCAATCGACCCTTGATATCCGGTGCATCGACCATCACTTGGCGATCGAAGCGACCCGGACGCAGCAGCGCTGAATCCAGCACATCGGGACGGTTGGTAGCAGCAATGATGATAATGCCCGTGTTGCCCTCGAACCCGTCCATCTCGGTCAGCAACTGGTTGAGGGTTTGTTCGCGCTCGTCGTTGCCACCGCCAATACCAGCCCCCCGCTGCCGACCCACGGCGTCAATTTCATCAATAAAGATAATGCAGGGGGCGTTCTCCTTCGCCTTCTTGAATAAATCGCGGACACGAGAAGCTCCCACTCCCACAAACATCTCCACAAACTCAGAGCCAGAAATGCTGAAGAAGGGCACTCCTGCTTCCCCGGCGATCGCCTTGGCGAGCAACGTTTTGCCCGTTCCCGGTGGTCCAACTAGGAGAACACCCTTAGGAATTTTGGCTCCCACGGCGGTAAAGCGCTCTGGTTTTTTCAAGAAGGTGACCACTTCTTGCAGTTCTTCTTTGGCTTCTTCAATGCCAGCGACATCGTCAAACATCACACCCGTTTTAGCTTCCATCATGAAGCGGGCGCGAGATTTACCGAAGTTCATTGCTTGACCAGGGCCACCCGGAACGTTGCTAGAGCGACGGAACAGAAAGAACAGTCCACCAATTAGCAGAATGGGGAAGATCAAGTTACCAATGAGGCCCCAGAAAGCGCCATCATTGCGGGGTGGATGTACGTCAAAATTTACATGATCAGTTCTCAGCCTAGAAATTAATTCCGGCGCGTTGCCCGGCAGGTCTACCCGCAAGCGCTGTACCCGATCGTCCAACTCTGGATCGGTCGCCTCCACGATGGCTGTTCGTCCACCATCAAACAAATCAACACTGGTGACTCGACCTTGATTAAGATAATCCAGAAAGCGGCCGTAGGTCATGCGCGTGCTAGCCGTATTATTGCCCACGTTCATCGGGGATGTAGCAAATGCGCCTTGCCAGACGAAGAAACCTATCAATAAGGCTGGCAACGTCCAGAGAAGAATTACTCTCCAGGAAATTTTCATAATTTAAGTCGCCTCTGAGATATTAATACAGCAGCAAAACGTTAGAACTGAGCAATCAACGCGATTGAAACTCGATCTAGCCTGAAACCTGACTATTTCAATCCAATTTTTCAATCCAGTTTCTCAAGTGTCACGAACTTTATAACCCCAGTTTAGAACCTCTGGTTCAGTCCTGAACGGCTCTTGCGCAGAGCAAGAATAAGTCTGTCTGCTCTACGAGCGCTCGAGGATTCGTACAAACTGAGAGCAAATCTTAATTAAATTTAACTTAATTAAGGGCCTTCGAGCAACGTATCTTTCGGTACAGGTTGATTTAAGGTGCATCAGGCAAAGCGTTTCAGGCGTTTATCGGGATGATAACCAGATTCATAGGGGAACAGGTAGGGCGAAATTTCTGAGCCTCATTCTGAGAAATCGATCGCTGCATTCCATTTTGATATACATTTGTACTATTCCGGCAAGGCTTACGGGTTACAGAATGCCGACATATGCTTTCGGCAGAATCATAGTAAAATCGCAGCATCAAGTAGATAGAGGCATTCCGCTCATGGCTGGCAGGCAACCTGTTGTTGCTTCTCCGATCACTGTTCTCAGTGTGGATCTGGGTCGAACGTCCACCAAGACTTGTATTAGTCGCGATCCAGATCAAGTGGTGTTGATTCCGGCAAACGTCGCTCACTTAACGGTGGAGCAAGTGCGTCGGGGTGGCTTTGAATCACAGTCAACCGATCCGCTGTTGGATATTTGGCTGGAATATCAAGGGCGAGGATTTGCGATCGGTCAATTGGCGGCTGATTTTGGAGCCAATTTGGGTGTGGGTCAATCTAAGGTGGAAGATGCATTGGTGAAGGTGTTGGCCTGTGTCGGATTCTTTCAGCTACAAGGAGAAATTGCTGTGGTGTTGGGGCTGCCCTATTATTCTCAGGAGCAATTCGATCGCGAAAAGGAACTGCTGAACAGCTTGGTGCGATCGCCCCATATCATGAACTATCGGGGAGAGCCAGTTTCAGTAGACATCAAGCATGTGTGGATAATGCCAGAAGGGTTTGGCAGTTTAATTTGGAGCGAGGCCCAGGACAAAAAAGCCTCTAGTCCCGATTTTCCCAACCTCTCTGTAGCAGTTGTGGATATTGGACACCAGACGACCGATTTTCTCATGGTCGATCGCTTTCGTTTTGCTAGGGGTGCATCCAAAAGTGAACCCTTTGCCATGAGCCAGTTCTATGACCAAGTGGCAACACAAATTCAAGGGGCAGATAGCCAGTCGCTGTCGTTAATTGAAGCAGTGCATCGCCCCGAAGGCGAACGGTTTTTCCGGCCGCGTGGAGCCACTAAGCCTACCAATTTAGACGATATTTTGCCGAGTTTGCGCAAAAGCTTTGCCCGTGAATTGTCCGATCGCCTAGTAGCTTGGCTGCCAGAGCGGGTCACAGATGTGATTGTCAGCGGTGGTGGTGGCGAATTCTTCTGGAGTGAACTGCGGCCACTGTTGCGCGAAGCTCGGCTGAAGGGACATCTGGCCAAACCGTCGCGGCAAGCCAATGCTTTGGGACAGTATATTTATGGAGAAGCACAAATGATGGCACTGATAACCAAATCAACCGCGACACAGCCCTGATTCAGTTCAGGTGTTTGAACGTTTTATGGCATGGCTGAATCGAGCTATGAATCTGACCGTCCCCCTCACCCTCGCCCTCTCCTAACCAGCGAGGAAGCGTTTTGGCTCTCTGCTCCCTTGAGGAGAAGGGGTGGGGATGAGGGCAAACCCGACTTCAATTCAGAAACGCCCGTTTTATTAGCCCCTGTTTTTGCAACCATGTCTTCTGGGAAAGAGATCAACAAAGATAAATTCAGTCAGGTTGTTAAGTTTGCTCCGACCGAGTCTGATCAAGCCTTGAAGCAGGCGATCGAGCGGACTTTGGAAACTGGCGAGTATTCCAACTTTAGTGAGTTGTGTAAACAAGCCTTACGGCAGTTAGTTTCCACCCAAGCTCCCTCAGTAAGGTCAGATGTCACACTGTTGCAAAGTCAGGTGAGTTCACTGCAAAAACAGATGCGATCGTTGCAGATGCAGTTGGCTCGGTTGGAAGGGGCACTGGGAATGCAGCAACGGTTGTCGTTGGGATCGCTGGAACACCAGATGAGTCAACTAGAAGAACGCTTGATGCAGCAAACGGCTCAATTATCCGATCGGCTTCAGCAGATGGAATCTCATCTTGCTTCCCACAATCTACCGACAGAACCTGAAGAAGTCCCTGTTCATGAATTCGATCCACTATTAACTCGGCTGGTGCCGCTGCTAGAAGATTTTTAGTCTTAATCACCGTCTAGGTAGGTTAATTAGCCACCTGGCTTCCATAATTAATTTGTGTAGCTAAAGTTGGCTAACAACCCCCAAGTAGAAACGAGCATCACTACATCATTTCTATTAAACGCTTGAGTAGGCTTCCTATTCAGGAGATTCTATCCTATCGGAGTGCGTGAAACTGGTATAATGCCGAGGGCAACTTGTTCAAGAGTGAGCAGCATGACCCGGACTCCACACAACCAGTTCTCAAAACAGTATTTGGAAGAATTGCTGTCACCTCTGGGTCAAGTCCCCCTTAGCCAGGAAGTGCCAGGAGAAGCAAGGCAGGTTGTAGAGTTCAACAGCAAGCCATTCAGGAATTAGCTGCTCTACTTAGAGAAGATGCACTCCGTGATAGAGTCTTAGCGTGTGCATGGACACAACTGGACTCGAACCAGTGACCCCCACGATGTCAACGTGGTGCTCTAACCAACTGAGCTATGCGTCCAAATTATCCAGACAATAGTAGCACGAATTCTATGCCTCCTGCAAATAGCGATTCAGAGAGAAAAGAAACGAGGAAAGAGACTCGCTAACGGAAATAGAGAGGACTAGAGAGGGGCATGAGGGGCAGCATGATTGTAAAGGTAGCTCCTTGTTCTTCTCCCATACTTGTGGCTTGAATCCCCCCTTGATGTAATTCAACGAGTTGTCTGGCAATGGCTAGTCCCAAGCCTAGCCCCCCATACTTGCGTGTGTTAGAGCTATCGGCTTGGCGAAAGTAGTCAAAGATATAGGGTAGGGCTTCGGCTGAAATTCCCACCCCCGTGTCGCTGATAGTAATTCGGGCGTATTGGAAGTCGGCGAGTGGAGAACTGGAGGTTGGAGGTTGGGAGTTGGGGGCGGCGATCGCTGTGACCCAATCGCAATGACCCACGACCGCTTCTAGTTTCACCTCGACACAACCGCCAGATGGGGTGAATTTGATGGCATTGGAGAGCAGATTTTCCACAACTTGTTGCAATCGATTGCTATCTCCTAACACCTCACCTACTGCATCATCTAGGGCACTGTTTAATTGAATGGCTTTTGACAAGGCTTGGGGATTGACAGTTTGAAGGGCCGCTTCGATCACTAATTTCAGATTGACGGGATGTTTATTTAACTGCAACTTGCCCTGCAACAACCGAGAAACATCGAGCAAATTCTCAACAAGCTGTCTCTGTAATCGAGCGTTGCGTTCGATCGTTTCCAGTGCGCGGGCGGTAACGGACTCATTGAACTGACGGGTTCGCAACACCTCGGCCCAGCCCAGAATGGCATTGAGAGGAGTTCGCAGTTCGTGAGATACGATCGCCAAAAACTCGTCCTTTAAGCGGTTCGCTTGTTCCAGTTCTTCTGAGCGTTGTCGCAGTGCAACCAAAGCTGCTTGTAGTTCTTGGCGGCGCAAACTCACTTCTTGAACGAGTGCTTCTAAATCATGGCTTTGACTAGCAAGTTCCTGCTGTAACAAGTCTCGCACCCGTTTGATGGCAATTAAGTTACCAACTCGTGCTCGTAGTTCCTCAACCGAAAAAGGCTTCATTAAGTAATCTTGAACACCCTGCCGCAGCAGTTGTATCCGTAGTTCATCATCAGCTTTGGCAGTCAGAATTACCACTGGCGTTGGGTCTAGCGTTGGATAAGTGCGGAGTTGCTGAACAAATTGATTGCCGCTGAGGGCTGGCATCATGACATCACTCAAAATGAGATCGGGTTGAAGGGCGATCGCTTGCTCCAGTCCTTCTTGTCCGTTGGCGGCCGTAGCCGTGCGATACTCAGTGGCCAACGTGGTGGTAATGAATTGATTCATTTCTGGGTTATCTTCCACAATCAACACCAAGGGTTTACCCAGGGTTTGTTCTGGAATTGGATAAGCAGGTTGGCGAACTGTGCGGAATTCTTCCAAGCTCAACACATTGTTAACACTCACTGGTTCCAAAGCTTGTGGCGGTTCTGATGCAGCTATGCCAGAGGTCGTCACTGCACCCAACGAAGAGACCAATGGAATTTCAACGGTGAATTGAGCACCGCCTTCAGGAGCATTGCTAGCGCGAATCGTACCACCTTGAAGTTCAACAAACTCTTTGGCGATCGCTAAGCCTAAACCCGTGCCACCAAAGCGCCGGGTAGAGCCACCTTCCCCTTGACTGAACCGTTCAAAGATATGAGGCAGGAAGTCGGGAGCAATGCCTTTACCCGTGTCGGAGACGGTAATTTGAGCGTACTGGGACTGAGGAGTTGAGGGTTGGGAGTTCGAGGGTGAGTTCAACGGTGTATCGATCGATGACGCATGACCCTTGACTTCCTGCACCTGTACTTTAATTTGCCCACCTTCTGGAGTAAATTTGAAGGCATTAGAAAGCAGATTTAGAAGAATTCGTTGTACCTTTGCAACATCAACCTCAGCAAGCAACGATTCTGGAGCAACCACACTAAAGGCGATTTGCTTTTCTTCTGCCAAACCATCAAAATTGGCGGCCATCAAACGCACGAGTTGCGCCAAGTTTACAGGGCTGTACTCCACGTTCATTTTTCCGGCTTCTAGCTTTGACACATCCAACAGATCATTGACTTGCTTCAACAGTAATCGAGCATTGCGATCGACAATTTTCAAATCGTGCTGGTGCTCTTGGCACAAGTCTTGTTTAAGCAGTTTTTCAATCGGCCCCAAAATTAAGGTAAGGGGTGTCCGCAGTTCATGACTGACATTGGCAAAAAATTGAGTTTTAAGTTGATCCACCGCTTTGAGTTGTTCATTCAGAGACTCTAGCTGATGATTTGCCGTTTCGAGATGAAAGCGCCGTTCTTCCGAAAGTTTGGCAGCTTCAACGAGGGCTAAGGCTTTGGGGACGAGAAACGGTAAGATTATGGCTGTAGTGACAGAGGCGATCGCCGTGATCACTTTGAAAGCACCTGAAAGCCAATAGGTTGGATGCCACAACGTCCAGACCTCCATGAAATGCGTGCTTCCACAGGCAATGATGAAGGAACCAAATGCCAAGAACATCCAGTGAAACGGAATTTCTTGACGAGTTTTATAGACGAGGTAAGCCAAGGTCGCTGAAATGGCAACGTAGGCAAGCGCAATCAATGAGTCTGAAATGACATGTAACCAAACTAAACTTGGCTTCCACAAATAACAGTGACCGTGGGGAATAAACTCATTTGCCGTCAATAATGCATTCCACCATTGTGGAACCATCAACAGAAGTATGAGGGCCACCACGCTGATAGCGGTGCCATAACTCCGGGTGTCTTGATCGATATTTATCATCTGTTTGAATTTGAACACCAAGTTTTGATAGCCTGACATCCAATAAATCACGGTCTAAACAATCTCCAAAATTAGAAGACTGTTCATCTACCTTACCGTGACCTTTGGTTTGGGCCCAAGGTGTGGTATTGAGAATGATGAAGAGTAAGAAGAAT
Source organism: Thermocoleostomius sinensis A174 (assembly GCF_026802175.1). Lineage (NCBI taxonomy): Bacteria > Bacillati > Cyanobacteriota > Cyanophyceae > Oculatellales > Oculatellaceae > Thermocoleostomius > Thermocoleostomius sinensis. Next base: position 4,122,877 of record NZ_CP113797.1, read on the forward strand.
GACGAAGGGTGAGAAGAATAGCGTGAAAGAGCAGCAATTAAGGCGAACAGGGATTCTGCTTAAATTGTAAAAATGCGGCCACTCGTGTCAACAGTTGATCAAATTCGATCGGCTTGCGGATGAAGTCATTAGCCCCTAATGCCAAGCCCTGCACATCATTGGCATCTTCATGGGCAGTCACTAGCAGAATTGGAACGAACGGAATACTTGAATTCTGCCGAATTCTCCGAGTGACTTCATAGCCGTTCATATCGGGCATCATTACATCCATCAGGATCAGATCCGGTGGAGAGGCTTCAACTTTAGCTAAGGCTGAACTTCCATTGTTGGCTGTATCGACCTCGTACCCCTCTGCTTCCAGAATTGTCTGTAGCAGAAATAAGTTGTCATCGAGGTCATCTACAACCAAAATCCGAAAGGCTGGGAAGTCACACACAAGTCACCTGAATATAGACGCTAAGACAGTAATTATTGTCATTCTTCCCCAACAAGTTGGAATTTGCCTCTCACTTTGGATAGAAGCTGATCAAAAAGAAGCCTCAACTATTCAGGAGAGGTTCGATCGAGTAAGGTTATCTGTTGGCTAAGGTTGGCTAAGATAGTTGACCCTCCAGATAGATCAGAATTTTCACACGATAGTGGACAATGAGTAGAGACCCGCCATATCCTATTCCATCTAAAGTAAGATTGTGCTGAGCCATGGAATAGGTTGCGACTCGCGCCTTGGCCTAATAGCCGTAACCGGACTCATTGCCCCAGATTCACTGCCTAAAATCGTCAATCGCCATTTGCTGTATTTTGGTCGTTTACTATTCGGAAGTTTGGAGAGAGGCACTGTATGACATCCGATCGGATTGCTTCACTAAGCGAGTATCATCGCTTACCTCAAGCATCCCAACCTTCTGATTTCTATAAGCGGCTGCTGGAGGTGGTTTGCAATAACGCCACCCTTGCGCTTTTCATTATGGATGAGCATCAGCAGTGTATTTATATGAACCCGACGGCGGAAACATTGACGGGCTTTAGTTTGGCAGAAACGCAGGGACGGGCCCTGCACGATGTTATTCACCATACACGACCAGATGGGCGTCCTTATCCGTTGTGCGAGTGTCCGATCGATCAAGCCTTTCCTCAAAACAATCGGGAACAAGGAGAGGAAGTATTTGTTCATAAAGACGGTCACTTCTATCCGGTGGCCTATACAGCCAGCCCCATTCGAGAAGGCGATCGAGTCACTGGCACAATTATTGAAGTTCGCGATATCACTCAGGAAAAGTTAGATCAACAGTCTCGTGAAGAGGCCCTGCGCCGAGAACAACAGCTACGAGCCGAAGCCGAAGCGACTCAACGACGGCTCACCCATTTGTTGGAGCACATGACTGATGCCTTTATCGCCCTCGATCGCAACTGGCGCGTGATTTATCTAAATGCTGAAGCAGAGCGAATTAGTCGCAAATCCCGTTCTGAAGTCCTGGGTAGAACTCATTGGGAAGAGTGGCCGGCATCGATAGGAACAGCGATGGAAACCCAATATCGTCAGGCTATGGCAGAACAAATACCCGTTCACTTTGAACATCACTATTATCTGCCACCCGACTATGACCTTTGGCTAGAAGTTCATGCTTATCCGTCTGAAGATGGGCTGGGGATTTTCTATCGAAACATCACCGATCGCAAACGGGCAGAAGTTGCTTTAAGCCAAAGTGAATTCCGCTACCAAACACTAGTCAAAAATATACCTGGCATGGTGTACCGCTATGCTCCAGATACAGGCATAGGCGATCGCTTTACCTATGTAAGTTCTGGCTCTCGTGATCTGTTTGAGCTAGAACCAGATTTGATTCTTCAAGATCCATCTGAGTTTTGGTCATTGGTTCACCCTGAAGATGTCGCGTCGTTACAAGTGTCGATCGAGCAAGCGGTGGTTCAATCAACTGGCTGGGAATGGGAAGGGCGGTTTATCACCCCTTCTGGGAAAATGAAGTGGATTCAGAGCAAGGCCCGCATGGAGGCAATTGGACAAGGCAAGGTTTGGGATGGATTGCTCATTGACATCACTGATCGTAAACAGGCTGAAACTGAACGAGAACGATTATTGATCCGAGAAAAGAATGCCCGGGAAGATGCTGAGACCGCTAACCGAATTAAAGATGAATTTCTGGCAGTACTATCGCATGAATTACGATCGCCATTGAATCCGATTCTTGGTTGGACAAAATTATTGCAAGCACAAACGCTAGATCAACAAAAAACTCAACAAGCATTAGCAACCATTGAGCGGAATGCAAAATTACAAACTCAACTAATTGAGGACTTACTTGATGTCTCTCGAATTCTGCGCGGCAAGTTGACGTTGAATACGGGGGCTGTGAACTTGTTGGATACGATTGAAGCAGCAATGGAAACCGTGCGATTGGCAGTCGATGCCAAGGCGATCGATTTGTGCTTGGCAGTGACCTCGTCCTCCCGTTCTCTTCAAGTGATGGGCGATGCGGCCCGGCTGCAACAGGTGGTCTGGAACTTGCTTTCCAACGCGGTTAAATTCACTCCCACTGGTGGTCGCATCGAGGTAAAACTAGAAACGGTCACGGGGCATTGCTCATCGATGACCCAACGGTTTGACTCACCCCCCACCCCCGATTCCCCATCCTCTGCCCTCCCATACGCTCAGATTACCGTCTCCGACACTGGCAAAGGCATTGCTCCCGATTTTCTACCCTATGTATTTGACTATTTTCGCCAAGAAGATGGCACCACCACTCGCAAATTTGGCGGCTTGGGTTTGGGATTGGCGATCGTGCGGCATATTACGGAACTGCATGGCGGCACAGTCAGGGTAGAGAGCGCTGGAGAAGGGCAAGGGGCTACATTTACGGTGCAGTTGCCATTGCCCGGTTCCGACCTCCTCGGAGAGCAGGAGGAAACCGCAGACGCCCCTTGTTTAGCTGAGTATTCTTCTCTTCAAGGTGTGCGGGTGTTAGCGGTGGATGATGATGCAGATATCCGGGAATTGATTGAGTTTGTTCTACAGCAAGCGGGGGCAACCGTGTGTGCGGTGAGTTCTGCCTCGGAAGTGCTGCAACAAATCAAAGTTTTTGCTCCAGATGTGCTGATTTCAGATATCGGTATGCCTGAAATGGATGGATACATGCTGATGCGACAAATTCGCACCTTTTTGGAACGCCGAGGCATTTTGGCGATCGCCCTCACGGCTTACGCTGGCGAGATCAATCAGCAACAGGCGATGGCAGCGGGGTTTCGGGTACATCTGGCAAAACCGATCGAACCCAAAGCATTGATTGAGGCGGTCGAGATGGTTCTAAATCGCAATCGACCGCTGTGAGAGCTAATTTATAAAGTAAGTCTTAAGCAAGCTGATTGACTGACAATTCTTTGTTCCCTCATCTTCTAACCCTATTGAGTCAGCAAACCTGAGCCTAGACGGAAATGGTTTAGGAATGAATTTTAGGAATGAACAGTCGGTGGGTGTTGGGCTAATACTTTCTTGAGATACTGCCCGGTGTACGATCGCTGATTTGCTGCTACCTCTTCGGGAGTGCCAATCGCCACAATCTCACCACCGCGATCGCCGCCCTCCGGACCGAGATCGATAATCCAATCAGAGCAGCGAATCACATCCAGATTATGTTCGATCACTAAAATTGTGTTGCCCATGTCGGTCAGCCGTTGCAGCACGTCCAGCAGCTTATGCACATCGTAAAACGATAAGCCAGTCGTCGGTTCATCGATTAGATACAGAGTCTTGCCTGTGGCGCGACGAGAGAGTTCTGAGGCCAGTTTCAGTCGTTGGGCTTCTCCGCCAGATAGGGTGGGGGCCGTTTGTCCCAGTCGCACATAGCCCAAGCCTACATCCACCATCGTTTGCAATCGCGAGGCGGCTTTGGGGATGTTCTCGAAGAATACCAAGGCCTCTTCAGCCGTCATGTTCAACACATCGGAGATGGATTTACCTTTGTATTTCACCTGCAAGGTTTCGCGATTGTAGCGTGCGCCTTTGCAGACTTCGCATTGCACATACACATCCGGCAGGAAATTCATCTCAATTACGTTCACGCCTTGTCCACCACAGGCTTCGCAGCGGCCGCCCTTAACGTTAAACGAAAACTGTCCTGGTTTGTATCCACGTGCTTTTGCTTCAATGGTCTCTGAAAATAGATCGCGAATTACATCAAACACCCCCGTATAAGTAGCAGGATTCGATCGTGGGGTGCGGCCGATCGGCGATTGATCAATGACGATGACTTTATCTAAGGCATTCAGCCCTTCAATCTTTTCTAATTCTTTTGGGAAGGGAATTTTGTGACCAAAGTGATGTTGCAGCGCCGGAAACAGCAGTTCGTTGATCAGGGTCGATTTGCCGGAACCAGATACGCCCGTAACGCAGACTAATTTACCTAGCGGAATCTCTACGTTGATGTTTCTGAGGTTATTGCGATGAGCGTTACGAATGCGTAGCGATCGGCCATTGCCTTCCCGGCGTTCGGCTGGCGTGGGAATCACCCGTCGCCCCGACAGATACGCACCCGTCAGCGAATTTTCTTCATTGAGCAGGGTTTCCAGCGATCCCTGGGCCACAATTTGCCCACCATGAATACCAGCGCCAGGGCCAATATCCACCAGATGATCAGCCGCCCGAATCGTATCTTCATCGTGTTCCACTACGATCAAGGTATTGCCCAAATCGCGCAGTTTGGTCAGCGTATTCAGCAAGCGATCGTTGTCGCGTTGGTGCAGTCCAATGCTGGGTTCATCCAGGACATACAGCACTCCAGTTAATCCGGCCCCGATCTGCGTTGCCAACCGAATCCGCTGCGCTTCTCCCCCTGAGAGAGTCATGGCCGTGCGATCGAGGGTGAGATAGTCCAATCCCACGTCTAACAAAAATTGCAGTCGGGCTTTAATTTCCCGCAGCACCAGATCGCCAATTTGCGCTTGTCGGGGCGTTAGTTGCAGATGGTTGACTCGCTCTAAACAATCGCGAATCGATGCACCCGTCAGATCAGTAATAGTGTACTGTCCCACCTTCACCGCCAACGATTCCGGCTTGAGGCGATCGCCACCGCAGACTTCACAGGGTTGATCGACGAGATACTGTTCCAGCTTTTGCTTATACAGATCGGAGGTAGATTCCCGATACTGGCGATCGAGCATGGGCAACACACCCTCATAGCGACGGTGATAGCCTTTGTTGTCGCGATAGCGAGAATCGGCTTCAATCAAAATTTTCTCATCGGAGCCATGCAGCAGGACCGCTTGCTGATCGGGGGTGAGTTGATTCCAGGGAGTTTGAATTTCAAATCCGAAGGCTTTGCCGACGCTGTAGAGCAACGAGAAGTAGTAAGTGTTGTCTTTCTCTGACCAAGGAGCAATAGCGGCATATACAGGCAGCGATGGGTCAGGCACAACGAGTTCAGCAGAAAAGGTGCGCAATGTCCCCAGTCCGTGACAGTTGGGGCAGGCTCCGTAGGGCGAGTTAAAGGAGAACAAGCGCGGTGACAGTTCCTCCATCACGGCTCCATGTTCTGGACAGGCGAAGTTCTCGGAAAAGATCAGTTCCAGCCGATTTTTGTCTGCTTCCTCCGATTTGCCATAGCGTCCGGCGGGTTCTGCGGCCATTGAGGGCAACATCGCCAGTTGCAGATCGGGATTTAGCGTTACTACATTGTTAGTCTCGGGCAGCGTCGCATCAATGATGGCAATGCCGTCCGATCGCTTCAGGCAGGTACTGAGCGAATCGACCAAGCGCTCTTGAATGCCATCTTTTTTCACCAGGCGATCGACGACAATTTCGATATTGTGTAGGTGGTTTTTGTCCAGTTCAATATTGTCTGAGAGTTCCCGCACTTCTCGATCGACCCGCACCCGCACAAAGCCCTCGGATGCCAAACTCGAGAGCAATTTCTTATGCGTTCCTTTCTTGCCGCGTACCACCGGAGCCAGAATTTGAAAGCGGGTGCGATCGGGCAATTCCATAATTTGATCGACCATTTGATCCACCGTTTGTGGCACAATTGACCGCCCGCAGTGGGGACAGTGGGGTTCCCCGGCCCGTCCATACAGCAAGCGCAGGTAGTCGTAGATTTCCGTCACCGTGCCCACTGTCGATCGTGGGTTGTGGGAGGTAGATTTTTGGTCAATGGAAATGGCCGGACTCAAGCCTTCGATCGCGTCTACATCCGGCTTATCCACTTGTCCCAAGAACTGCCGCGCATAGGCGCTCAGCGATTCCACGTAGCGGCGCTGTCCCTCAGCAAAAATCGTATCGAACGCCAGCGAGGACTTTCCCGATCCCGATACCCCTGTGAATACAATCAGCCGATCGCGCGGTAATTCTAAATCAATATTCTTGAGATTGTGCTGTCGGGCCCCGCGAATATGAATGCAGTTCTGCGCTTTGCCATTCAAGATTCCAGGTGAACTGAGCACAGCTACTTTCTTACCTTTTGCCTTTTGCCTTTTGCCGTCTGCCTTTTCATCAACCGGAATTGGCGGGACAACAGTCTCAGACTCTATAAACACATCACGCTGGGACATGGGCGATCGGGGGGAGACAGAAACGGTTCTTAACAATTCTATCGTCAAGCTTCATCTAGTCGAGTTGACGCACTGCCATCAACCCAATTATCCTAGCGCGATCGAATCCAACAGTACACCCGTCCTAATCATTTAAGCTTTCCCAACCAATGTTCTCGTGTGCAGAGAATAGTTAAAGTCTATGGAAAAAACACTCTACGTCAACCTCGTTCGATCTTCGACCTAATTTGCCCCATCGGGTAGAAAATTGAAATCCCCATTGGGCACAATCTGGGTTTCGACTCGCCCGCCGCTAACAACGATCGTTCTATCTTGTAACCTGCCCACGGCTTTTGGCCCACGCAACGTAGCAGGTGGATCAGGTTGGGTATAGACAACATTTCCCTCGGCTTCCACGCGCTGTGAATCGATTTGCCAAGTGAGTTGATCAGCCGTCAGCAGCGCTTGGTTTTGCTGCCCTGTTGCCCGAACATTGCCCATGAAATAAGCCGTCTGCGGCTCAAATTCCATGCGTCCTTGATCAGCCGTCAGCGTTACTTGTTCTTGGCGCTGTACCGCCGTCACTGCTTGATCAGACACGAGAGTTTTCTCGTCCATATTCCACAACAGCGAGTTGCCACGGATTTGCAGTGGTGGTTCCGTCAGCGTCAAGATCGCGTTGTCCAGCAGTTTCACGGTCTTTGCCTGAAGATTGACCTCGGCACGGTTGCTTTCTGCTTGTTCGGTGACTTGTTCGCCCTCAAGCTGCTGCATGACCAACGGACGATCGCTAATCACCATTTCGTTATCTAATTGCCAAACAATTCGCTCGCCTTCAAGCTGTAGTTTTGGATTATCTAAGGTTGTTGCCTGAATTTGGCCAGTGAGTTCCACTTCCCGGCGTCGATTAGAAGCCCGGGCCTCATCTGCCGAAACTTGTAACTGTGGATGGGTTCCCCGTAAATTGCCGCGCACAATCAGCAAATCACGCTTGGGTTGCCATTCCATCTCGTTACCCCGCAGAATAGCCCCACTTTTGATATCCGTAGCGACCACATTGCCACGCAGAAAAATTCGTTCACCATCCCGTCGTACCTCACCCTCTTGGGCTTGCACCTGATAAACCGCCTTGCCTTCCTGATACAGTTCGCCATCGGGATTGACCACCGTTGCCACTCGCTGATCCGGACTGTAAACCACTTGCTCGGACTGCACCTTCCAAAGCACCCGTCCTTGCTCATCCGCTTGTTCCAAGGTGATGTTATTGAAAGTGAGATTAGAATCCACCTGTTGAGCCGCTGAACTGTCTTCAGCCAGTCGATCGGCCCCACGGCTTCCCGATCGACAGCCAGTCGCCGTCAACAACAGCGTGACTAGAAGTATTGGCAGCGTTGAGAGTCGAATCCAGCCCATGGTTTTTGTGTTCAATTCAGTAGCTCAGCGTTTGATTCAGATGTTCGATCAGACGATTCGATCGAATTAGACGCACTGCGATCGACAATGCTTCCCCATTTAACCGTGTGATTCCAATATAATAAGAACAGAAGAATGTAAATTTCTGTAAAAATTATGAGCCAACTCAGCCTCGAGCAAATTGCCGCCCAACTCGATAGCGATAGTACCAAAGACCGCATGTTGGCGCTGGCGTCGCTGCGCAACGTACCGGCTGAAGCGGCTGTGCCGCTAATTAAAAAAGTTTTAGACGACGAAAGCTTGCAAATTCGATCGATGGCTGTGTTTGCGTTGGGATTAAAACCAACCGAGGAATGTTTTTCAATTCTGGTGAAGTTACTGGAAACCGATCCTGATTATGGCATTCGGGCCGATGCTGCTGGAGCGTTGGGATATTTGGAAGATCTGCGAGCGTTCGAGCCGTTAGTTCGGGCTTTTTATGAAGATACCGATTGGTTGGTGCGCTTTAGTGCGGCTGTGGCATTGGGTAATCTCAAAGATCCGCGGGCGCGAGATGTGTTGATTCGGGCCCTAGAGAGTGAGGAAGTAGTGCTTCATCAAGCGGCGATCGCGGCCATTGGTGAAATTCGAGATGTGACGGCGGTCGATCAGATTTTGCGGTTTGCCCAATCCGACGATTGGTTAGTGCGGCAACGCCTTGCAGAAGCCCTAGGACAATTGCCTACAGAAAAGAGTGTTTCCGCTCTTAAGTATTTGGAGAAAGACAGCCACGCTCACGTTTCTACTGCGGCGACCCTTTCTTTGAAAAAGTTAGAGGAAAGTGGATGGCGTTAAAAAGCGATTGAGGAGGCCATTAGCCAACGGCTCACCTGAACTTTGTATCTGTTAATGTCATCTGTTAATGTCCCTGGTGAACCCCACACATCACCGGGGGCTTTTTGTAATTTCGCCACACCAAGGGAGCATGGACGGCTAAGTCTTGAAAAAGATGAACAAAAGCTTAAATCTTTTGCGATGAAAAAGAAAACACATCCCCCTTGTCCTCAGAATGAAACAATAGCGATTGCAGCTTCACATAGCCACAGAGCAGAGAACTGAATCAATCCATTACTTTACGGTTCTTTGCAATAAAACAACATTGGGAGATTACGATGACGTACACAGCTACATCGGTTCAGCCCGGTACAGGTGTGCTTTTAACAGCCCCACTGTCTGGAAAATTGGTGCCGATCGAACAGGTGCCTGATCCAGTCTTTGCCCAAAAAATGGTCGGAGATGGCATCTCCATTGATCCGGTTAGTCAAAGTTTGCTTGCTCCATGTGACGGTGAAGTCATTCAGTTGCATCCGTCCCATCATGCCATCACCCTTAAAACAGCGAATGATTTAGAAGTGTTGATGCATATTGGCTTGGATACCGTGACGCTACGGGGTGAAGGCTTTACGCCTAAGGTGAAAGTTGGTGATCAAGTGCAGATGGGCGATCGGTTAATTGATTTTGATGCCGATTATGTGGCACTAAATGCCAAAAGCTTGTTAACGCAAATTGTCATTACCAACAGCGAGCAAGTCACCACGTTCATACCGCGATCGGGCAATGTTACCGCTGGGCGCGATCCGGTGTTGGAGTTAGCCTTTGCGGGTACAGAGGCAACGGCTCCGGCAACCGACAACCATGATGTGGCTACATCCGAAGCGATCGTTATTCCTAATCCAACGGGACTTCATGCTCGACCAGCCGCAGTCTTAGCCAATTTAGCGAAGAAGTACAAATCTGATATTCGCTTGAAATATGGCGACAAGAAGACCAATGTGCGCAGCGTTGTTGGAGTGATGGGGTTGTCGATCGACAAGGGTGACACTGTATCCCTAGAAGCAACTGGGCCAGATGCGGCGGCGGCCATTGCAGAGTTGACCGAAGCATTGCGATCGGGGTTAGGTGAAGCTGGGGTAACTCCTGTGGCCACAACGACCAGCCAAGCAGCGGCAGATGTGTCTGCTCCACCTCCTCGACCGCGATCGGACGATCCCAATTTAGTGTTGGGGGTGGCGGCCTCTCCTGGGGTGGCGGTGGGCTATTTGCATCGGGTACAACAACAGGACATTGCCGTTACCGAACAGTCCGACAATCCTGCTGCTGAACGCCGTCGCCTTGAGCAAGCGATCGCCCAGGCAAAGCTGGAAATTGAAGCGCTACGGGCCAAGGTGCATGGGCAGGGCAATCCGCAAAAGGCGGCAATTTTCTCGGCCCATCAGGAATTGCTGGAAGACCCTGAACTGGTAGATGCAACCATGCAGGCGATTGATCACGGCAAGAGTGCAGCCTATGCTTGGAAGCGAACCTATAGCGAGCAAGCCGATCAACTCGCGAGGTTGACAAACGAACTGCTGGCGCAACGGGCGAATGACTTACGCGATGTAGGGGGGCGAGTGCTGCGAATTCTCACTGGCGTCAGCACTGAGACGACCCACTATCCGGAAAACACCATTTTGGCCGCCGAAGATCTGACGCCCTCGGATATGGCCACGCTCGATCGCTCTAAGGTGGTGGGCTTTTGTACGGTGGCTGGTGGCGCGACCTCCCATGTGGCGATTCTGGCTCGATCGATGGACATTCCTGCCATTGCTGGGTCAGAGCCGCGCGTGCTGGAACTATCCAACGGTACACCTGTGATTTTAGATGGCAGCAAGGGCACCCTGCGGCTGCATCCATCCTCCGACGAAATGGAGCGGGTCAAGCAACGCCTGGTGCGCATCAAAGCTAAGCGCGAGCGGGATTTTGCCAGCAAAGATCAGCCTGCGATGACGATTGATGGCCATCGCATGGAAATAGTTGCCAATATTGGCAATGTCGAAGATGCCAAACAAGCCGTAGCATTGGGTGGCGAAGGTGTCGGGCTATTGCGATCGGAGTTTGTGTTTATGGAGCGATCAGCGGCCCCCACCGAAGAGGAACAGACCGATATTTACTCGGCGGTGGCGCAGATCCTGGGACCGGAACGCCCGTTGATCATTCGAACTTTAGATGTAGGCGGCGATAAACCCCTGCCCTATTTACCAATGCCCCATGAAGAAAATCCCTTCCTAGGGGAACGCGGGGTGCGGATTGGCTTCGATCGCCCGGAAATTTTACGCACTCAGCTACGCGCCATTTTGCGATCGTCTGGCTTGGGCAATGTCCGCGTCATGTTCCCGATGATCGCTCGTTTAGAGGAATTCCGCATGGCCAAAGGCATGTTAGAAGAAGAACGCCAAAAGCTGGGCGTTGCGCCTATTCCCGTCGGCATTATGGTAGAAGTGCCATCGGCGGCGGTGATCGCCAATCAATTTGCCAAAGAAGCCGACTTTTTCTCGGTGGGAACCAACGATCTGACCCAATATACCCTGGCTATGGATCGGGGGCATCCTAAACTCGCTCCTTACTGCGATGGACTTGATCCAGCCGTGCTCTCGCTAATTGGCATGGCGGCAAAGGCAGCTAATCAACAGGGCAAATGGTGTGGCATCTGTGGTGGCATTGGTAGTGATCCGCAAGCAGTGCCGCTGTTAATTGGGTTAGGCGTCAAAGAACTCAGTGTCAGTATTCCTACCATTCCCAGCGTCAAGGCCCAAGTGCGCGATTTGAGTTATGCAGAGTGTCAACGCTTGGCAGCCCAAGCCCTTGCTGCCGACACAGCCGCCGATGTGCGCAATTTGAGTCCACTCGCTGAGGAATAACCGGGAACTACTGGGAACCACCATGCGGCTAATTGTTTGCGAAAAAGAGATTGCACCCTGGGCAGCGAGGTATATCAAACAGCGGATCGAAGACTTTGCTCCCACGAGCGATCGACCCTTTGTATTGGGGTTACCGACGGGCAGCACTCCATTGAAGCTATATCAAAAATTGATTGAGTTTCATCAGCAGGGCTTGAGTTTTAAGCATGTGGTGACGTTCAATATGGACGAGTATGTGGGGCTACCAGAAGATCATCCGCAAAGCTATCACACCTACATGCATCAACATCTGTTTGACCACGTTGATATTCCCCGCGAAAACATTCACATCTTGAACGGCAACGCCCCCGATCTTGAAGCGGAATGTCAGCAGTACGAAGACCAAATCAAGGCATTTGGTGGTGTTGAATTATTCGTGGGCGGTGTGGGTGAAGACGGCCACATTGCCTTCAACGAACCAGGTTCTTCGTTGCAATCGCGCACCCGTGTCAAACCCTTGACTTACAGCACCCGCCTAGCTAACGCTCGCTTTTTTGACAACGATTTAGAAAAAGTACCCAAACTGGCCCTTACCGTTGGCGTTGGCACAATCATGGACGCCCGCGAAGTCATGATTCTGGTACAGGGATTTCACAAATCGATCGCCCTTGCCCACGCGATCGAAGCAGGGATTAACCACATGTGGACTATTTCAGCCTTGCAACTGCATCCGCACAGCATCGTAGTCTGCGACGAAGACGCCACCATGGAACTCAAAATTAAAACCGTGAAATACTTCAAACAACTAGAACAAGAAATGCCGACGTTGAGGGAATCGGAAATCGGAAATCGAGAATAACGCCATTGCCCTTTTCTCCGACCCTGTTCCTACCAGTGAGAGCAGAGAGACAGAAAAGGGGGCAATCTCCTTTCTCAAACCCACTCCCCACTCCTGATTCCCGACACCCCACTTCCTGCCATGTACGCTCTAACTAACTGCACCCTCTACACCGGACACCAAATCCTCACCGATCGCGCCCTTCTGATCGAGGGTTCGCGGATTGTTGAGATTGTCCCACAGGCACACCTGCTGCCTGATTGGACAATTAATCAGACAATCGATCAAACGATCGATTTGGCAGGAAACTCGGTTGCACCAGGATTCATTGATTTGCAACTAAATGGCTGTGGTGGGGTCATGTTCAACGACTGCATTACGGCCGCGACGCTGGAGACAATGCATTACACCAACCTGAAATCAGGAACAACGAGCTTTCTGCCGACGTTGATTACCACATCAGATCACGAGATGCAGGTCGCGTTGGAATTGGTGCGGCACTATCGTCAACACCATCCCCATCGGGTACTGGGGCTGCACTTGGAGGGACCCTATCTCAATCCCAAACGCAAGGGTATTCACAACGAGTCCTATATTCGTCCACCCGATCGCACCATGCTCCAGCACATTGCTGAGTATGGACGCGAGACGGTCAAGCTAGTGACGTTGGCTCCCGAACAAGCACAACCGGATGAAATTCGGCTGCTAACTGAGGCGGGAATTGTGGTATCGGGCGGACATACAGATGCCACCTATGAGCAGGCGATCGCCGGATTTGAGGCAGGGGTGAGCATGGTGACTCACCTATTCAACGCCATGACGCCGTGGTTGGGGCGCAGTCCGGGCATGGTGGGGGCGGTATTTAGTCGCGGTGATATTTACGCTGGCATCATTGCCGACGGCTTTCATGTTCATTATGAGTCGATTCGGTTGGCGCACTGCATTCTCCAGGACAGACTGATTCTGGTGACGGATGCAACCCCTCCCGTGGGGACGAATATGCCTGCCTTCTGGATTGGCGGACAGGAGGTGTTTTACCAAAACGGTAAGTGTGTGTCAGCCGATGGCACATTGGGCGGCTCGGCGCTCACCTTAATCGAAGCGGTTGCAAACTGTGTGCGCTATGTGGGGATTCCGCTACCGGAAGCACTGCGGATGGCGACACTCTATCCCGCTAGGGCGATCGGCGTGGATAACATCCTGGGACAGATCGCTCCAGGATATGTGGCTAACTTGGTGATTTTCGATGCCAATTTCCAGATTCAGGGCCTGGTGCAGGCGGGGCAATATACCGCCGATTGTGCCTCTGTGTTGTCTAACTGTTCCTGACTTCCTTCGTTTATCTGTTCTAAAGGTTGATATTAGCTTGTGATCTAAATCCATTACTTCACTGTGACTCCTTATGTGGAAAAAAGCATTTGCTATCTTGCAACAGCTTGGAAAAGCGTTAATGCTGCCGGTTTCAGTACTGCCCGTAGCGGGGTTGCTGCTGGGACTGGGCAGTGCTCGTCTCATTGAGATTGAAAACCTGCAAAAAGGAATCATTCAAACGGCTAAATTTGGATTTATTCCAGACTGGCTGGCCAGCATCATGAAAGCGTCGGGGGATGCCATCTTTGGCAATTTGGCCATCATTTTTGCCATTGCCGTGACGATCGGCTTTACGGGCAATGATGGGGCCTCGGCGGTGGCGGTAATTGTCGGCTATGTGGTGTTTCTGGCAACAATCGGGGCTGCGTCAACAGGTTTGTTTGGCGTTGATCCAGACAGCCTCAAATCTGTGATGGGCATCAGCACACTGGATACGGGGGTGTTCGGCGGCTTAATCATGGGTGGTATTGCGGCCTACCTATTCAACCGCTTTTTTCGGGTCAAACTGCCGCAATATCTGGGCTTCTTTGCAGGTAAGCGATCGGTCCCCATTCTCACGGCGCTAGCCGCCATTGTGGTAGGAACGCTGATGAGTATCATCTGGCCGCCAATCGGCAATGGCATTGATGCCTTCGCCAATGCAGCCGCAGCAGGAGACAACACGGCAACAACGGCGGCTATCTACGGTGTCATTGAACGCTTGCTGTTACCGTTTGGATTACACCACATTTGGAACGTTCCTTTCTTCTTCCAAATTGGTTCCTTTACCGATCCGATTACGGGCGATGTTGTCCGAGGGGATATCAACCGCTTCTTTGCGGGCGACACTACAGCCGGAATTTTGGGTGGTGCGTATTGGTTCAAGATGTTTGGCTTGCCAGCAGCGGCGATCGCCATGTGGCGGGCAGCTTATCCTCAGAATCGAGCCAAAGTTAGCGGGTTACTGCTATCGGCTGCGTTCACTTCATTCTTAACCGGTATCACCGAACCGATCGAATTTTCCTTCATGTTTGTCGCCCTCCCGCTTTATTTCATACATGCAGCGATCGCCGGAGTCTGTCAGTGGCTATTCCAAACATTGGGCGGCAAAATGGGCTTCACCTTTTCTCAAGGTGGCATTGATTTCCTGTTGTTTAGCGGCTTGCCCAATGCTCAACGCACTTGGCTCATTCCCTTGTTGGGGCTGCTGGTGTTTGCGCCGCTTTACTATGCCATTTTCTACATTGCCATCCGACGATTCGACTTCAAAACCCCAGGACGCGAAGAAGAAACAGGCGATGCGGTAGTCGGCCCTGGCGGCGACTCAGAACTTTCCCGCGAATTGGTACGAGCGTTTGGTGGACGTGGCAACATCGCCAACCTAGATGCCTGTATTACGCGCCTACGGGTCGGTGTCAATGACAAAAGCCGCGTCAGTAAAGAACGCTTGAAACAATTAGGGGCAACGGGTGTTCTGGAAGTGGGCAATAGCGTCCAGGCTATCTTTGGGCCGCGATCGGAAAACTTGAAAACTGACATGGCCGAATACTTGAAAACCGCCGGAGCCGAAGCCGATGAGGCCTATGCTCCCAGTGCAGTTGAGAGCGTCGCAGCAACCAACGGAGCCGCCCGCGATGGAGTTGCAGATGGGGCCGTTGAGATTGCTGATGATCCAGACGCTACTCGGAAAGTGCAAGATATGATTATTGCGCTGGGTGGTCGCCGCAACATCCGCACTGTAGATATGGCAGCTTTAACTCGCTTGCGGTTACAGGTTGCAGACGATGCCAATGTGAATGAAGAAGCGCTGCGATCGGCGGGTGTGGATGGCATTATGCACTTGCCCGATCATCGCTATCATCTCATTGTTGGACTTCATGCTGACCAGTATGCCCAAGAGATGAAGAAGCAACTGGCAAACGTCTAGGTTTGGATCGCTGGTAGGGTAGGCACTGCCCACCCTATCTATCCAGGCACGGTCATCGCATGGGTTTTGGTCGTTTGCCTCCAATTGCTTGTTCAATAATAGAATAGAGTTTGGTTTGTTGACGATCCTGAACCGCAGGTAGCAACCGCCACTGAGCCACAGGTCGGGGAATGAAGGTAAGTAGCATCCACCACTCCTCGTTTGTTTGAGAAACTCCCCAAGCGAACTGATCATCTAACTTTTGAACGGCGTATCCTTGGGCTAACAGCGCTTGAGCGATCGTCTCACCTTGTTGAGACAAGAGGACATCGTTGATTAAATCACTCGTTTCGTGACCGCTGATTTGGTCACTAGGAAAATATCTAATCAAGGGGCCGCCCTCCATCGCCACAGTGCGCCACGTTTTTCCCTTGATACGTCGCCTTAAATTCAGCTTGCCGATAAATTTTCTGGAGTTGCCGAATAATGCGATCGGCCTCGGTTCTCGTCTTTGCAAACGCACAAATCTTGCCATTGCGCGTAATCCTCCAGGGGTGCTCTGGGTACTCTAATGCCATACAATAAACTCCTTAAGCATATTTGAAGAACGGGGGCGATCGATCGCCCCTTTTTTGTTGATTTGAACGCTTCTGTGATCTCAATCAGGGAACCACGGTGATCAAAGTCAGACTACAAGCGGGTTTTCGCCGCTAGTCACTATCAAGTACAGGCATTTTCTGAACAATCAGGGAAAATTGGCAAAGATTTCCTTAAAAACTTGACAAATTAGCAGATAAATGCGTTACGGCTTTACAATCGCCTCGGCTCTGATTTAGCTCATCCTGCAACAGCCTAACGCTATAATTCTTTAACTCAGTGCAGAAGTAGTAACAATAGGATTTCTGAAGGAGCGTCAACATTGGTCTCAGAATTCTTCTCTCTTTCATTGCAGACGGTCTTCAGTTTCTTGGCAACCTTGGGATTTGCTGTGCTATACAACGTTCCTTATAATGCCCTCTGGATTTGTGCGGCGATCGGTGCAGGTGGTTACTTGCTGCGTAGCGTTTTGGTTGATTTTGGTATAGCGATCGATGTCGCTACGTTTTTTGGTGCCCTGTTTGTAGGGTTGGTGGGCACTATTCCAGCCAGACGATTACGTCTACCAATGGTGCTGTTTGCCATCACTGGAATTATTTGTATGATTCCAGGAATTTCGGTGTACAAGATTTTAGTGTATTTCAATCAAGGTGACCTTTTAGGCGGGCTAGAGAGTGCGGTGCGAGCAGGATTTGGGGTGGGAGCCATTGCCACAGGAATTGGGGCCGCTCGCATTTTGACCGATCCAGAATGGGGGTTTGACCGCGATCGACCAACGTAGCCAACTAGAGGACAAAGAGTTGGGCTACAAAAAAATAAGAACGTTGCGCACTGCTTAAATGAAACGCACTGGACGCGTCAATACACTACATTTAATAGCGAACCAATTTATAGCCATCTCGGTAGCCGCGCTGATATTCCTCAGCAAATTCGTCCGCTGGCAGAACCAACTGAGAATGGGTGCGTAATGGTTGATCAACCATAGCGTCTGCTCGCCCTTGCCGATAGCCTTCCACATAGTGACGGTGAGCGTCTAGACGACGAGAACTAGACCCAGCCTTGGCCGCAATAGCCACAAAACACAGGACAAACCCGATCGCGAAAACTAATAGATGTACCGGAAGATTGGCTGTCCTAATTGCGTTCTTGTTCCAAAACACGCCATGCACCTCATAGATTCAGAAAGTCCCGCTCCAACATCACGAATGACCTGGAACGGGAAGCGATAACCTGGTATATGACCAGCTTGGGTTTCCTCACCTAAAAGCGTAGAAAACAACCATTGCTTGAACATCCGCCAAGCTAGTGATCCTGCGTTTTCAACTAATTTTTCGATGAATCCTTGGGATGGCTGTTGACAATTGGTCTGTCACATGGTAAGCAACTAGTGCGTCATTGACTAGTGCTGAACCGTTTAGCAGCATCGTGGTACAGGCACACCTCGAATTATGAAATCCTCACAATCACGCCGATAAAATAAAGAGGAGCATTTTGGGCATCGCGCACGATCGACCCTGCTAAATCTACCCAACAGACTTGTCCATCTTTGCGAAGATATCGCTTGCGCATAGAAAAGTTGGACAGGTTGCCCTCCAACATTTGCTGAGCATAGGTCAAATCAAGGGCTAAATCATCTGGATGTGTAATTTGGCTCACTTTTTGCTGCAACAATTCTGCTTCAGAGTAGCCAACAATTTCGCAGAAGCGTTGATTGGCTCGCAAAAACCGTCCAGACGGGCTAATGACAGTGATACCGACGGCCGCTTGTTCAAACACCACCCGAAACCGTTCTTCACTTTCTTGGAGTGCAGTTTCTATGCGTTTGCGATCGGTAACATCCCGGATAGCCCAGATCACCGAATTCTCATCGATCGGGGAGATGCTAGCATCTGACCAACATTCTTGATCGTTAATCATCAGGGGATATTCGGCCCGCACAGGCTGTTGGCTGTCTAGGGCGGCGTGGATATAGCCCAACATTTGATCGGCAATTTCTGGAGCAAACAGTTCGTGTAGAGTTTTATTCACTTTCTCTTTAACCGGACGCACCAAAATGCGCTCATTTACGGCCAACGTTTTCAGGTGACGTCCCTGCCGATCGTAGATAATAATCAAATCGTTCATCGCTGCAAAGAGCGCGTTCATTTCAGCATTAGCGGTTGCTAGCTCTTGGCAAACCTGATTCAATTCAGCCGTTCGAGCTACCACTCGTCGTTCTAAATCGGCATTCAGTGCTTGAATTTCTGCTTCTTTCTTTTTTCGTTCTGTGATGTCTCGAACAAAGCTTTGAAAGACTAGGCGATTGTTATATTCAATGATTTGAGTACTAATTTCAACAGGAATTTCATCTCCATTTTTACGTCGATAGACATGCTCAAACATAAAACTGCCATTGTTCTCTAATTGTTGCAGAATGGCAGCACGGCGTTTTGCCGACATCGGCATTTCAATATCGCAAATTGATAGTTGCAATAGTTCCGATCGCGTATATCCAAGCTGTCTAGCTGCATTCCAATTGGCATCTAAGATTTGATAGGTTACAACGTCAACAATGAAAATAAAATCCGTAGCTGATTCAAACAAATACCGATATTTTTCTTCAGATGCTTTTAACGATCGCTCTGCGTGATTCCGAGCACTAGCGTCTCTAGCAATCAGTAGGATTAGATTGACTCCCAAATCGCTTTGGCGAACCAAACTCAATGTATACTCATATTCTTTGAATGAATGCGCCGTTGGAATTTTTAGTTCGCCATAACACCCCTGACCAGTTTCAAGCGTCACCTGCGATCGAGCTATTAAGGCCATTTTGTGTTCCTGCGAGAGATTCAAATCTTCCCACATTTTACCTAACAGATGAAATCGTTCAATATTGAATGCTTCAGCGCTCGCTGCATTCACGTAGGTAAAGCGCCCAGTTGGATCTTGAATAAATACGAGATCAGGCGAAGCGGCAAATATTTGTTCTAGAATGTCTGCTAATAAACCAGTGGATGACGAGGATGACATAAATTCTGGGCAAGATTAACTTCGGCTGAAATTAACAATTTACAGCAGATTTCTTTCGAATCAGTGGTTTAAATCATCATTCCCATCGAAGAGTACGGTATCCCTGAAACTCTTTTTGCTTAGTTATTATTTAATTAAAGATTTTATAAAATTAACGGTAAGAGGGTGTTTGAAAAGATTTGAGGTGTCAAATTTATGCCAACCGCCTCACCATAATCCGAATCATGGCAAGGTAGATCAAGGTTTCTGATGTCTCTGGTAATAATTCATAGTCTCTGACCAACCGTCTGCATCCCATTAGCCAACCAAAAGTTCGTTCTACCACCCACCTCTTTTTGAGCAAGCTAAAGCCTTTGGTTTGCTCAGGTCGCAGTACAACTTGCACAATCCAACGACAAACATCCATCACCCACATCAGAAAAGGGGCGCCATCGAACCCGCCGTCTACCCAAATGGTGATTAAGCGTGAAACCTTTTTCTTCATCCGTTTGACTCGTTTGAGGACACGTTTGCCCCCTTCGCGTTCCCCCAGGTTTGCCGCACTCACAAACACCCGCAAAACCAGTCCTAACGTATCCACCGTTAAAAATCGTTTGCGTCCTGTAATCAGCTTGCCTCCATCAAAGCCAACTTGTTGATGAACTCCTGCTGCACTCTTGATGCTTTGGCTATCGATGATCGCTTCTGATGGACTAGGATAGCGTTGCGCATCGATGCGAACCCACTGGTGCAACTGGTCATGAATGGAAATCCAGGTGCCGTCCAATCGCCAGTTGCGGAAGTACGTGTACACCGTCTGCCAGGCTGGGAAATCACCAGGTAAAGAACGCCAACGACAGCCTTCAACCAGAACATAGAGCATGGCATTGAGCACCTCCCACAGGTCAACGCTGCGAGGACGACCACCTGGCTTTGCTGCTGGAATTAATTCACTCAAAACCTCATATTGGGCGCGGGTTAGGTTACTGGGATATGCTTTACTCATCTGACTCACTCAGGGCTGTAGATATTTGCTATTCGCAGCCTACACTGAGTGAGCTTTTTTACGACCTTCCTGGCTTCTCAAACACCCTCTAAGTTTTTGTAATTAGAGAGGCGTCGGCAACCATTATAAATGTATTGCAGTGTGCGTATTGCAGCGCAACACAAAAATGTAACCGCTGAGCGTTTCTTCATTCAGTGTGGTAGTTTTTTAAACTTTTGCTAGCCATCGCACGCAATGGTTTTTCTGAACCAAAACCCTTCCTAACGGTAGACAGCAGATATTTGAAGAGAGCGGGCACGATGGACTCATTCCATCTCGAACAATTCTAAACAATTCTACAGATTCACCCATTTTCTCGATCGAGTGCTAGGATGGTATCTGAGAAAAGGTAATCGGTTATAGCGTTTGTTTCAAATATTAAAGGTTTTATACGTTTGGTATTGGCAGGCTTCTCTCCGAAATCTCACTCTCTACACATTTTTCCGTTTTGGAGATTAGTTCATGTCGATTTATATTGGAAACCTGTCCTATCAGGTTAGCGAAGCAGATGTAACGGCTGTCTTTGCCGAGTATGGTGCAGTTAGGCGAGTGCAACTGCCAACCGATCGCGAGACCGGGCGAATGCGCGGGTTCGGTTTTGTGGAAATGAGCACAGAAGCGGAAGAGCAGTCTGCTATTGATGCGTTAGATGGAGCAGAATGGATGGGGCGCGATCTCAAGGTCAATAAAGCGAAGCCCCGCGAGAACCGAGGTTCATTAGGCGGTGGCAATCGCAGAGATAGTTTTTCTCGTAGATACTAATTCTGCTAATCCCCGTTCGTTATCAGGCTGCATTGCATTCACCTCACCGCTTGCGGCTCCCCTTTATAAAGGGAAAGGGTCGGTTTCAGCGTAGTCTCTAAAACCAATCCTGCGGACAGTTAAGGTTCATGGAATCACCCGTGAACCTTTTTTGATTGCTATTGCCGATTGAGGCAACCACTCAGCACAAAAATAAACCCATCAATAGAATAGATACGTCTACTTGCCAATGCAAAATCGGCTAAAGATTTGATCCAATACAGATTCTGTAATCTCGTCTCCAGTGATTTCTCCCAACGTTTGAATCGCACTACGCAAATCGATTGTCCAAAAGTCAAGGGGCAGTTGATCCGCGATCGTTTGTTGTACTTGCTCCAAGGCAGATTTGGCGGAGATTAGAGCCGCTGCTTGACGTTGATTGATGGCGAAATCCAGATTGGCGGCTTGGAAGTTCCCCGCTTGAGCGATCGTCAAAATTGCTTGTTCCAACTCATCAATACCACGATGCTGAGCAGCAGCGGTGCGCACGATCGGGATTGTGTCGTTGGTAAACGGCAATGCTTCGCTGAGGGTGTGATCACTCGTCACCAGGTCAATTTTGTTCATTACCAAAACGAAAGGGCGATGACTGATCTGTTCATAAATATCCTGATCAGCCTCTGTCCATCCAGCAGTAGCATCGATCGTTAATAGCACTAGATCAGCCGCTTGAGCCACTTGTCGTGATCGTTCCACCCCAATTTGCTCAACGCGATCGGCCGCTTCCCGAATTCCAGCCGTATCAAGCACCTGAATCGGAATGCCGCCAACTACCAGTTGCGATTCCACCACATCCCGAGTGGTTCCTGGCAAATCCGTGACAATAGCCCGATCGCTGCGGCTCCAAGCATTCAGCAAACTGGACTTACCCACATTAGGACGACCGACAATCGCCACTTTCAACCCGGTGCGCAATAGTTCTCCGCGATCGGCCGTCGCTAGAATTTGCTCTACCTCATGTAAAACCTGCATCAACTGTGCCTTGATTTCGTCCTCATTCAGCGGTGGCAAATCATCTTCAAAATCAATCCGAGCTTCCACCTCCGCCAAAATATCAAGACAGGTTGATCGCAGTTGCCGAATTGGATGAGCCAACTTGCCTTGCAGTCCTGCCAGGGCAAACTGAGCCGCCTGTGGTGACTGTGCCCCCACCAAATCAGCAATACTTTCAGCCTGAGTCAAGTCTAACCGTCCATTTAGAAACGCCCGCAGCGTAAACTCTCCAGGTTGCGCCAATCTTGCCCCCTGTCCCAGACAGACTTGCAACACTTGCTGCACCGCCATGATGCCACCATGACAGTGAAATTCCACTACATCTTCGCGGGTATACGATCGCGGCGACGCCATCAGCAACATCAATGCTTCATCAATCACTTGCTGCGTTTGAGGATGGCGCACATAGCCATACAACACCCGATGACTTTCCCAAACTTGCTGTCCGGGTGCGTGGAATAGCGATCGAGCAATTGCCATTGCCTCTGCGCCTGACATGCGCACAATGCCCACACTGCCTTGCTGGGGCACAATAGCCGTAGCAATGGCGGCGATTGTTTCTCCTTGAATCACGGGTTTAGGCATGGGGAAACTGAACGGTTCTTTTGTGGGTAGCACTCATCAAGAGATCTTGTGAGATCTTGTCCAGCACTACTCTGAGTATGCATCTTCCAGAAGTCTAGCGGAGCCAGGCAAAGTTGGCAGCAACGCCATGGTAAAACACTCACCTCCTCCTTCATCATCACCAAATCCTGACAAAAAATTGCCCGATACGCTTGTGCAGTGCAATCGAGTTGGTTTATGCTATGGCGATGCTGGTTCTTTCGGCAGACGAGAGGAACGGCTGAACGGCTCAAGGTACTGGCGCTGATTAGGGAAGTTTGGCCGCAACCCTAACCAGCTAACCTAACTTCCTGTTGACCGCAGGAGGCTAGGCTGTGTTGATTGTAGACCAGGTGTCTGCGATCGGCACACCTTGCTGATGCATGGTTGGGTGACCCCCATGCCTTGGGCCATTCTTAACCCAA
Organism: Thermocoleostomius sinensis A174; assembly: GCF_026802175.1. Taxonomy (NCBI): domain Bacteria; kingdom Bacillati; phylum Cyanobacteriota; class Cyanophyceae; order Oculatellales; family Oculatellaceae; genus Thermocoleostomius; species Thermocoleostomius sinensis. Next base: position 4,146,065 of record NZ_CP113797.1, read on the forward strand.
TAGAAAACATCAGCAAGGAAACGAAGAGGAATACAACCATGACTGGAGAATGGAATAGTGAATTGCGCGTTCAGGAGACTGAGCGAGCACAGGTTTGGATTATCGGTAATCGTGAGCAGGTGACACATTTGATGAATGAGTTTTATGTCAAACGGATTGCCACTGACCGAGTGCAGTTTACGCCGATCGTTCCGGCTCCGTTTGCCACAGGCAAGTACATGACGGTGTTGGTGCGGTAGGAAAAATAGGGGCGATCGAGGGTCGTCCCTAGCACAAAAACTATTAACCCGGCCATATTTGCTCTTGTATTTCGCCCCCCCATCCCCCAGTCCCTGCTCCCACAAAAGGGGAAGGAGAGCCGGATCGAAAGTCGCTCTCCCAAAGGGTGAGAGATTGAGGGTGAGGGGAATCGAAGTTTGTCCGTCAATTAGGAGAAATAGTCGATCGAGCACCCGTTACGTCAGATTTAGGCTAAAATCTTAACTTGAGGTTTGTGTTGAGATTTCCCTACAAGGCACATTCCTTGGCTGAAACACCTTGGAGAGGTGGCAGAGTGGTCGAATGCGCTCGACTTGAAATCGAGTGTCCGATGAGGACCGTGGGTTCGAATCCCACCCTCTCCGTTTAGTTCTTACCTGCACACAACTTAAAGCAGAGTGCAGATTAACTCGATCGAACTCGATTGACGAACTAAAAAACTCAGTTCAACCTTGAAGGAAGTGGCGTTGGAGTGGCTTGTGTTAGCGATAGACTTTAGTCATCTCACGATCGCAGGCGGCAAATTTGTATACCAGTCTTATCACTGGCAGATCGATCGAATAGCTACTTCGAGTGAGGTTTTTTTTGAATACATACTGAAACGAGACAGTGAACTCATTGGTGAAGCTAAATGTCAACCCTCTAGCTTAATTCGAGCGAATCTAGCTGGCTCAGACGCAGCCAAGCTCAGCGTTGATCCGATCGCAGTGCAGCAGTACCAAGGGCAGTGCCACTGGATTGAAACCCTGCAAATTTTTTCAGCGTTTCGTGGTCGGGGCTACGGGTCATTATGGCTGGAAGCACTGTGTGCATTGCTGCATTCAGACGCCAAGCTGCCGATCGTGCTGTATGCTGATGAGTGGTGGGATCAATCGAGTCCACTTAAGGGCAACCAGTTCAACGCCTGGTATGAACGCCACAGATTTTTTCCCTATCCAGTGAATGGAATGTTAACCTTGCGAGTCCGTGAGTCGGAATAAAATTAATATTGCATCCCTGACTTGCGATGTTGTACCGCCGTCACGCCGATCGCCTCTAAGACTTTGCCATTATCCACCGTGGCATACAGCAGCCAATGATCACCACACTCCATCCGATCCTGAACCGTACATTCTAAATAGGCTAGGGCTTCATCTAAAATCAAGCAACCATTCTGAGCCGGATGCGTCATTAAGTCGCCAAAACGATCGGCGCCAGACGCAGGTTTGAGAAAATGCCGTCGCAGGTTACGCCCTTCTTTCAAAATATTCAATACAAACGCGGCCCCAGACTGTGGCAGAGATTGACTTTGGTCAGTGGAAATGGCGATCGTTAGGCCGGGTGGGTTGAAGGTTGCTTGTGAAACCCAAGAGGTTAAAAATCCTCGATGCTGCTCACCTTCGCGAGTTGTCACCACACACAGCGACCCAGCAATGCGTCCTACGGCTTGTGCAGTGCGATCGGACTGGGTTTCCACCGCAGGTTGACGAACTGTGCGCACTTTTCGCACTTTCTTCAGCGCCTGTACAAACTCGGCTCCGGCTGTTTCGCACTCCTGCAAGGTGTCGTCTGTGGGTTTAAATTTGACGCGAATAGGTTCAAAGCCAAATTGATAGCCCGCATCTTGCAGCTTATTTTGCAACAAATCGATCGCTTCACCGCTCCAGCCATAGGAACCAAACACCCCAGCTAATTTAGTTTTGGCTGCCGTAGATAAGGCAATTCCTAGCGCCGTTTGAATTTGCGATGGAGCATGGCCGCCCAAGGTGGGAGAACCAATGATAAAGCCATCGCATTGTTCCAAGCTGGCAGTGATTTCTGCCGGATCGGCAAATTCACAGTTAATGGTTTGCACCGATGCCCCTGACTCGATTAACCCCTTGGCGATCGCCCGGCCCATCGTGGCTGTGTTGCCATAGGCGGAGGTATACAACAGTGCCACATTGAGTTCCTGCGCCTGCTGATGTTCGCACCAATAGCGATAATCAAACGTTAAGCGGCTAACGCTGTAGCGCACCAGTGGCCCATGTCCAACCGCATAGAGCTTAGCTTTATCCGAGAAAGGTGCTAGTCGATCGAGCGCTGCTTCTACCTGTTTGGCTTGGCTCGCATGCAAACAGTCAAAGTAATAGCGCCGATCGTCATCCAGTCTGCGCCAGTTTTCATCCAACACTGCATCATCACAGAGGTGTGCGCCAAACAGCTTATCTGTATAGAGAATGCGCGTGGCTGGGTCATAGGTGCAAAGTCCATCAGGATGGCGCGGGGTGGGTGTAGGAATGAACTGCAACTGATGCCCCTGTCCCAGATCGATCGTCTCTTCGCTGTTGGCCAACACAATGCGCAGTGTTTGTTCTGGAAAGGCCGATCGCAAAGCCACCTCTGCGGCTCTGGCACAGACAAAGGTAATTTGAGGAGCCACCTCAATGCCCAACAGTGCCTTCAATGTAGCAAAGCGATTAGGATTGGCATGACCCAAGATCACATAGTCAATTTTCTGTAAATAGACGTGATGGGCCAGTTCCTCAATAAATACGTTGGTAAAGGATTCGCCGGGTGGATCAATCAACGCGGTTTTGTCAGCTTGAATTAGGTAGGAATTAGCCGTAGTTCCCTTTTGCCGCGCATACTCCACTTCAAACTTCAGCCGATCCCACGTGCGCGATCGCAACACCAACGTATTCGCACCAATTTCGGCTGTTTGCACATCGCGAGGTCGAGTTTCAGCCATTTTTGCTTCGGTCAGTCTCGTTTCAGCCATGAATCCTCTACGCTCCCACCTGCATCAAGGTTTGCTTCACATGTTCTAACTAGTTTTGCTCTCACGAGCGGGTACTGAATGACCTAGAGCATGGTTGTTTAATCCAGTCATATTACTGGCCGAACCGTTTCTTGTGGCTAATTCCGATGCATTCAATTCAGCCAGCTCTTTCAAACGCTTCATCGATACAATATGTTCTGGATCAATGCCTTCAAAGGTTGGTGGCAACCACACTCGAATCACTAGCAATACTCCCAACACTAGCAGAAAAGCGCAAGCTGAGAGAATCTGATTCGCGGGTGCTTCCAGCACGCCTCGCACAATGACTTCCCGCAAAATAGAAACGATCGATACCTCAACCGCTACACCAATGGAAATACGCTGCTCTTGCAAATAAATGATCAGTAGCCGAAACAGTTCCACCAAAATCAGCAGAAACAGAATATCAGCCGTTACCGCCGGAAAATCTAATGGGGGCAACAGCGAGAGAAACATTTCTCGCATCTGGATCACCATGAAGCTAAACAGCCCAATGCACAGCGAGATGATGATTAAATCTTGAACCGTTTCAAGGGCACGAACGATGCGATCGCGTTGAATCCAATCCGATCGCTCTAGGGAAGAGGGCTTCATCAGTTTCTGCATATTCTGCATGGGGCGCTCCTTGAACTTAACTGCAACAATTCTTAGCTTAATTCAGCAAGGCTTATAAATAGCGCTTCTATTTATCAATAAATCTAATGGAATCAATTGAGCTTCAAGAGTGTGGCGATAGCTGAACCAGCACAGGAAAGGAGAGGATACGCCACAGTTTCTCCACTCGATCGGGCAGAGTCCGCATCACAAGCCATCCTCATATCATGTTGTCCGTGTGTTGCTCGTGTGTTGTTCGTCATGCCATAGGATTTAGTACCCAAGTGGGTCATCTCAATTCCAGAGAAACTAGTTAGGGTGGAAGTAGGTTCGAGCCATCCACCCCCACAGGATTTTTAGGTATGACAAACAACCCGCTACATCCATCACCGTTGATTGATTGCAGGTTAACGCATCTACGATGGTGTAATTGTTCAACTCAGCGTCTCTCACAAGGAACCGTTGTAGTCCTTGCATCGATCGCAGCTACCTCTCTATGGGGGTTCAACACCGCAGCACAAGCTCAGGCGGCCTTTGGTAATTTCGGCATCACCACACCTTCCGAACGCTTTCGCCAAGAAGGACAGCAGCGGATTGAACAAGAGATTGACCGACTCTACGCTCCTCTGACAGAGACCCTGCTGACGATCGACGATCGGGTGAATATTCAAGAGGACCTATTGCAACTTGAAGATCTGCGTTGGCATCTGCTAGACATACCACAGCCAGATGGGCCAGACGATCGAGATCAAGTTAAAGGGTAATGGGCAATAGGTAATCGGGGCTGGGAATTGGTTGGGAATGATTGATTTCCTATTAATGTGGTCTGCGACTTTATTTAAAGTGCTACGTAGACTCTACATTGCCCTCAGCCCCGACCCTGTTCCCACCCGTGAGAGCAGGAAGCCAGAAAGGGGGCGGACTCTTTGCCCTTCTGGCTTTGGGAGAGGAAGGCTGGGGAGGTGAGGGCAAAATAGTCACACATGGCGCTATCACCCGTTCCCCCACTTAGCTTTAATAGTGATTCCCCACTTTGCGATGGTGCACAGCCGTGAGTCCATCCAGTTTCGAGACGCGCCCCAGGTCCACTTGGCTGTAGACAATCCAGTGATCGCTGCATTCCATCCGACTGACTACTTCACATTCCAGATACGCCAGAGCATCGCCCAAAATTGGAGACCCGTTGGTGGCAGGATAGGTTTTCACACCAGCGAATCGATCGGCTCCAGGTGGGAACCGCTTTAGGAAGTGCCGCATTAAGCTTTGATAATTGCCTTCTTCTAGCACGTTCAGCACAAACCGATCGCCCACATGCATTAAGGATTCAATTGCGCGATCCTTGGCGACGGCGATTGTAATCCCGGGGGGCTTCATGCTTGCTTGGGCAACCCATGAGGCCAACATAGCACTGGATACATCCCCCTTTCTAGCGGTAATGATGTACAGCCCGCCGCTGAGCCGACCAAGAGCCTTATCCAGGTCGTTATCCATGGCCTTCATTTGTTTCACGGCTCGATCGCGAGTCAGCCACTGGCCCATATCAGTTCCGGCTTCTTCGCACAGTTGCAGGGTTGATTCTGTCAAGAGTTCTTTAATCAGAATGGGTGGAAAGGCTTCGCGCACGCCCAACTCCTGAAACTGGTTGCGCAACGGATGCACCGACTCATCATCGCCGCCGCCCACTTCAAACAGACCAAAGGTTTGCTTGGGGTTTACGGCTGCCAAGATGGTGCTTAACGCGGCCCGAGCCGTCGTTGCAAATTCACCCGACTGGGGTGGCATTCCAATCACAATGCCGCTTGCTACACCCACCATGGCCATGATTTCGTAGGGATCGGCTAGTTTCAGATCCAACAATTCGGTGGCAACGCCTGTTTTGGCAATCCCTTGAGCAATCGCGTGCACTAACTCATTGCTGTGACCATAGTCAGAAACATAGAACAACACAGCCGTAGTTTCTGCTTTGGCCTGGGCTTGGCTCCAGTTGCGATAGCGCTCGACCAATTCTGGAATGTTGTAACGCAGCAGTGGCCCGTGTCCGGTGGCGATCGTCTCGATTGGCGGCAAGTCAGCCATGCGCTTGAGGGCTGCTAGCACCGAGCGGGCATTGGGGCCCATAAGACAGTCGTAATATAACTTATAGTCAGCGTCGATCAGTTCTAGATCTTCGTCGTAGGGGCGATCGTCACAGTAGTGCATCCCGAACACATCACAGGTAAAGAGAATGCCCGTTTTGTGATCAAAGGTAAGGATGGTGTCGGGCCAGTGCAAGTTAGGAGCCGAGACAAACTCTAACTCGTGCCCATTGCCTAAGTCCAGCCGATCGCCACTCTTCACCAACTGGCGCTGAAATGGCACATGCACAAAGCCTTCCAAAAACTGAATTGCCACCTTAGAGCCAACCACTATCATCTGAGGAGCCAGCATCAACATGTCCTGAATCAGACCGCTGTGATCGGGTTCAGTGTGGCTGACAATCAAATAATCAATTTGAGTCGGGTCAATCAGTCCTTGCACGGCATCGAGATAAAGCTGCCGAAACTTTTCGTGAGAAGTATCCACTAGCGCAATTTTTTCGCCGCGGATGAGGAAAGAATTGTAGGTTGTTCCATTTTGTAACTCAAATTCAATGTCAAACCGATCGCGATCCCAATCTAGCGATCGAATCGTGGTAGTATCCTCAGCAATCTCTAACGTCTGTAATGTCAAGCGGCTCTGGGGGCGAACGGCTGCAACCATAGCAAACCCTCCTAAAAATGACTTATATCTGCATTTATCCTTACGCTTCTACTATTGTGGCGTAGATGAGGGCATTGTAAAGTTCTAATAAGAAAAGCTGGCTATTAACCAAACTTATATTAGTAGGATGAATTTGGTCGGCGGCAGCAGCAGGAACGCTACAATAGTGCTATGTCACCTTCTTCTACAAAAGGACTCAAACCCGGACGGGCCCTTCCTCCTGGCTTGGTTGTTCGCACAGGAAAACTCGTATGGACAACGCTGTGGCATTTGATGATGTCGCGCCTTGCTCCACGGGATGCGTCTGGAGCGTATGTTCGCCCTGCTAGCCAATTTCGCCACACGGTTAGCTCAGAGCCAGACAATCCCTATCAACCTGCGATCGATCGCTATCGGTTAATCATTGGCTACGGTTGCCCCTGGGCCCACCGCACTCTAGTGACCCGGGCTTTGAAAGGTCTAGAAGAGACTATTCCCCTGTGGATTGCTTCTCCGTCTCCCAATGAAGGGATTTGGGTATTTGATACTAATCAGGATGCCGCAGGGTGTCGCAGCTTGCCAGAGTTGTATCAGCTGGCTCAACCCGGTTACAGAGGTCGCTCTACGGTTCCTGTACTTTGGGATACCCAAACCAATACGATCGTCAATAATGAGAGTGCTGAGATTATCGTTATTTTGAACGCTGCGTTTAACCGTTTTGCCAATCACCCGGATCGCGATCTATACCCACCTGACTTACAAGCAACGATTGATCAGTGGAATGAGAGGATTTATCACAGCGTGAATAATGGTGTATATCGCTGTGGCTTTGCTCAAACACAGGCAGCCTACGAACAAGCATGCCAGGAATTGTTCAGCACTCTAGATGATATTGATACAATCTTGGCAACACAACGTTACCTTTGTGGCGATCGCATTACACTAGTAGATGTGCGGTTATTTACTACCCTATTTCGATTTGATGTAGTCTACCATGGTCTTTTTAAGTGCAACCGTCGGCGCATTCAAGATTACCCAAACTTAGGTCCTTATTTGCGTGATCTCTATCAATTTCCTGGAATTGCTGAAACTGGCAACCTGGAAGCCGTTAAGCGAGATTACTATGGCAATTTGTTTCCACTGAATCCGGGTGGAGTCATCCCGCTTGGCCCCGATCCGGCGGAACTTTTAAAACCCCACGATCGTCATCAACTAAGTACCGCCCTTTCATAGAATCAGGTTCAAACGCAAGTACGGAATCAGGATCACAGTCGCCTGCTCTACCAATTCGATAGAACAATAGTAGGGTAAGCAATGATCAGTTTCTATTGGCTGGTTCTATTAGCTAGATTTACCAACAGCATGAACGTGGTCAGACTTGTTAAGAATCTTGTCATGTGTCTGACTTAAAAATCAAAAATCTCCTGAAAAGTTCCCTGTCGTGTTGTAGATACTCTAATCTGCAAACTCGCTACGTGTGTAAGACAATCACTTGATTCAGGGAGAGTTCCAATGAATAAATCTGATGTTAATTTGATTCAGAAATTCCGTCGCGATCTGTTCCGTTTCAATGATCCAACTGTGACGTGGGGAGAAGACGAACGCTATCAGCAGTATCTAGCTTGGGCGCGTGCCACTATTACCTTTGCAGTTCTGCTTGTGCTCGGCGGAATACTAGCTTGGAGCTATGTGCAATTGCGCCAAGATCCATACCAACAATTTCTACAACGATGCCACCAGCAGGGTAATGATGACACAACGTGTAGTTCTCACTGGGAGCGCATTCGATCGTAGAATTTATCACTCTGCAATCACTGTTAACTGTTAACTCTGTTTACTAATACCCAGTCTTTGTCAGGTGGCATCGCATTCACCCCACTGCCGACGGCTCCTTTCCTTGCCAAGGAGAGGTTGGAAGAGGTCGGCATACGGTGTAACCGGATAGAGAATGAGTATAACTTAATTCTCTCGTGTCAAGGCCGATCGGTTGTCGTCTCTAGGTTAAGCGTGTCTGGGACAAGCTCGATCGGCTATTCATTTGCAATTGTTGATCAGCCAATGATTGGATTAATTATTCTGCATTCTGTTGCAAGTCTATTAGGAAAGTCATCGGAATCTAAAGTCTTGTAGACGACGGTTACGAATGCACAGAGAGGTGATATACAAGATTGGATTCACATCATTAGCAATCGATTGCACTGAGAGGAAAGTTAAGAATGCTGGAAGGGCTAGACACGTCGATTGAGAAAATTGAAGCTAGGGAAATCTTAGATTCACGCGGCCGACCCACGATCGAAGCCGAAGTGTATTTATCAGGGGGGGCTGTGGGATTGGCACAGGTTCCCAGTGGGGCGTCAACCGGCAGCTTTGAAGCCCATGAACTGCGAGATGGCGACTCCAGTCGCTATGGTGGCAAGGGAGTTCTCAAGGCAGTTATTAACATTGAAGAAAAAATTGTCCCCACGTTGGTTGGCATGAATGCGCTGGAGCAAGTGGCAATCGATCGCACCCTAATTGACCTGGATGGATCGGCTAATAAGGCAAATTTAGGAGCGAATGCCATTTTGGCTGTGTCTTTGGCCACAGCCAAAGCCGCTGCTAATGCCTTGGGAACCCCTCTGTACCGGTATCTAGGGGGAACGCTAGCCAATGTCTTGCCCGTGCCGCTGATGAATGTGATTAACGGTGGTGCTCATGCCGATAACAATGTAGATATTCAAGAATTCATGATTGTGCCGATCAGTGCGCCTACCTTTGCTGAAGCATTGCGCTGGGGATCCGAAGTCTTTGCCTCGCTGAGTGCAGTGTTGAAGACGAGAGGACTGTTGACCGGAGTAGGCGACGAAGGCGGCTATGCTCCCAATTTGAAGTCTAATCGGGAAGCGCTGGATATCTTGATGACGGCGATCGAACAGGCAGGCTATAACGCCGGCGATCAGGTAGCCCTAGCCCTGGATGTCGCAGCGACTGAACTGTTTAAAGACGGGCAGTATATCTACGATGGCGCGGCCCACTCTCCTAACGCGATGATTGATTATCTGGTGAGCTTGGTAAATGACTATCCAATCGTCTCCATTGAAGATGGACTATCGGAGGATGATTGGCAAACCTGGAAACAACTCACCGAAGAACTGGGCAACCGGGTGCAACTAGTGGGCGACGATTTGTTTGTCACCAATCCCACACGCCTGCACAAAGGCATTGACTTAGGCGTGGGCAATTCGATTTTGATTAAGCTCAACCAAATTGGCACCCTTACCGAAACCCTGGAAACGATCGACTTAGGTAAACGCAACGGCTACACCTCCATCATCAGCCACCGTTCCGGCGAAACCGAAGACACCACGATCGCCGATCTCTCCGTAGCCACCCGCGCTGGACAGATCAAAACCGGCTCCCTCAGCCGCAGCGAACGCATCGCCAAATATAATCGCCTGTTGCGCATTGAAGCCGAACTAGGAGAACAAGCCGTGTATGCCGGAGCAATCGGGTTTGGACCACGATAAGGGTGAAAGAATAGGGGATATAAGGATGAAAGCAGACCAAAGAGTGAAATGTACCCCCGTTCCGACTTCCGACTCCCCTTCCTTCTTTCCCAATCATGCAAGGCTTCATTAACCTCAACAAACCGTTTGGACTCACATCTCATGATTGCGTGGCTCGGTTGCGCAAACTACTGCGGCTACGCAAAGTTGGACACGGCGGCACATTAGATCCGTCCGCAACGGGGGTTTTGCCGATCGCAGTAGGTAAGGCAACGCGCTTATTGCAATATTTGCCGACGGACAAGGCCTACAAGGCAACGATCCAGTTTGGGGTGCAAACGGCAACCGATGATTTGGAAGGAGACGTGTTGGCGACGCATCCCGCCGATAATCTGACACTAGAGCAGGTACAGCCTCATCTGGCTCGGTTTCAAGGCACGATCGAGCAAATTCCCCCCAGCTATAGCGCCATTCAGGTGGGAGGAAAGCGGCTGTACGATTTGGCACGGGCGGGTGAAGCGGTGGAAGCCCCCATGCGCACAGTGCAGGTTTACCAGATTGAGATTTTGGATTGGCGATCGGGTCAATTTCCAGAATTGGATGTGTGGATTGCCTGTGGCAGCGGCACCTACATTCGATCGATTGCGCGAGACTTGGGGGCAGCGATCGGCACAGGTGGCACGTTGGCAGCGTTACTGCGGACTCAAAGCAGCGGCTTTGAGTTATCCCAAAGTCTCACACTGGAAGCGTTGACCGAGCAGATTGAGACCAAGACATTTCAACCGATTCCACCCACTATGGCCCTTCAGCATTTACCGTCGATTGTCCTGTCGGATAGCTTAGCTCAGCGGTGGCGGCAAGGGCAGCGCATTTACTGGCAAGAGGTGACATCATTACAGCTAAAACCAGCTTCCCCTACTACTTGGCTAAGCCTCGGAGAAACCGATCGACTGTATCGAATCCAAGAGGCAGGCGATCAGTTTTTAGGGATTGCAACCTACGGCATTCGGCACGAGGAAGAGCGGCTATTGCCCAAATTAGTTTGGGAAACTGGCACTTAGCGGTGACAATCCATAATCATTGGGGACAAAGATGGCATTGTCAAAGTTAAGCAGGAGAATAGGGAATAGGGGTTGGCGATCGTTCAACCATATCCATTACCCTTTGCCCTCTACCCCTTACCTCTAGTCGATAACCTCCGCTTTCTTGCCAACCCTTTCATAGTACAACCCCTGGTACAAGCGCTAGAATCCAAAGGTCAGGGTTTCTTCACTCATACCAATGACGGATTACACCTCCTCTCCAGATTCTCCATCTAATTTACTAGGCGATTTGCCGGAACGTCTGGTTAAGCATACGGTGCGCTATGCTGACCATCGATCGGTCGATCGCCATGAGTTAACGCCGATGATGCGGCACTATGTGGAGATGAAAGATCAATATCCCCATGCGCTGCTGTTGTATCGGGTGGGCGATTTTTTTGAGACGTTCTTTCAAGATGCGATCACCGTAGCGCGAGAGTTGGAGCTTGTTTTAACTAGCAAAGATGCGGGGCAGAAGATTGGGCGCGTTCCCTTGTCTGGCATTCCCCACCATGCCCTCGATCGCTACTGTGCGCTGCTAGTGGAAAAGGGCTATGCGGTGGCCGTGTGCGATCAAACGGAAGATGCAGCGGATGTGCAGGGTCGATTGGTGCAGCGGGAAGTGACTCGCGTAATTACGCCCGGAACGGTGCTGGAAGAAGGTATGTTGAATGCCCGTCGCAATAATTACTTGGCGGCGGTGGTGATTGCGGGAACGCACTGGGGATTGGCGATCGCTGATATCTCAACGGGGGAATTTCTGACGACGCAATCGAGTGAACTGGAACAATTGTCACAAGAACTGATGCGGCTGCAACCGTCAGAGGTGTTGGTTCCCACAAATGCACCTGATTTGGGTGGACTGCTGCGACCGGGTGATAAGGAGGCTCGATCACGGGTAGCGGCGGACCTGCCCGACTGTCTGCCAATTCAGTTTTGCTACACGATGCGCTCACAAGCGCCATTTGCCCTAGCGGAAGCCAAGCAGCGACTCCTAGAAAAATTTCGGGTGCGATCGTTGGAAGGCATGGGCTGTGAACATTTGCCGTTGGCCGTGCGGGCAGCAGGCGGGTTGTTGGAATATTTGGAGAATACCTTAAAGAGTGAAAGGCGAAAGACGGAAGGTGAAAAGCAGAATCGAGACAGCCATTCCTCCCTGCTGTTGCAACCGCTGTGTACCTACACGCTGACCGAATATTTGGTGATTGATCATCAGACACGGCGCAATTTGGAGATTACGCAAACCGTCCGGGATGGCACGTTTCACGGATCGCTGCTGTGGGCGCTCGATCGCACCGTAACGGCAATGGGGGGGCGAATGCTGCGGCGTTGGCTGCTGCAACCGCTACTGGATATTGCGGCGATTCAAGCCAGACAGGACACGATCCAAGAACTGATCGAGAATGGGTCGCTTAGGCAGAATTTTCAGCAGCTATTGAAACGAATTTACGATCTGGAACGGCTAACTGGGCGGGCCGGATCTGGGACAGCTAATGCGCGAGATTTAGTAGCATTAGGTGATTCCTTGTGCAAATTGCCAGAGGTAGCAGCCTTAGCAGCGGCAGGCCGATCGCCCTATCTGCGAGCACTGCAATCCGTTCCGCCCGAACTAGAGCAATTGGGACGACATTTACAAGCACATTTGGTCGAACAACCGCCGCTGTATTTAACCGAAGGGAACTTGATTCGATCGGGCGTGAATACACAACTGGATGAATTACGGCGGCAAGTGGAAGCCGATCAGCAGTGGATTGCCCAACTAGAAGCGAGTGAACGTCAGCGCACGGGCATTCCCAATTTGAAAGTCGGCTATAACAAAACCTTTGGATATTACATCAGCATTTCTCGCGCCAAAGCTAAAGGCGATCAGGTTCCAGAGGGCTATATTCGCAAACAAACATTAACCAACGAAGAACGCTACATTACCACTGAATTGAAAGAAAAAGAAACCGCTCTGCAACATGCTCAAGATGTATTAAATAAACTAGAGTATGACATTTTTATTGAATTGCGATCCAACGTCGCTGAGTACGCCGAAATAATTCGTCCGATCGCCCAAGCGGTTGCGTCGATCGATGTGCTTTGTGCCTTATCGGAAGTTGCCGTGTACCAAGGCTATTGTCGTCCTGAAATCGTCCCCACTCGCGAAATTCACATCACTGATGGCCGCCATCCGGTCGTCGAACAATCGTTGCCTGCCGGATTCTTTGTGCCCAATTCAGCAATGTTGGGGAATCGGGAATCGGGAATCGGGAATCGGGAATCGGGAAAATGCAAGTCGAACAATAGCACCGAGGATCCTTCCCACTCCCTACTCCCCACTTCCCATTCTCCCGATCTGATCATCCTCACCGGCCCCAACGCCAGTGGCAAAAGCTGTTATCTGCGGCAGGTAGGCTTGATTCAACTGATGGCGCAAATGGGCAGCTTTGTTCCAGCCAAATCAGCAACCTTGGGCGTGTGCGATCGGATTTTTACTCGTGTCGGCGCAGTAGATGATCTGGCCACTGGACAATCCACATTTATGGTGGAGATGAACGAAACGGCGAATATTCTTAATCATGCTACGCCAAAATCATTGGTACTATTGGACGAAATTGGACGAGGAACGGCTACGTTCGATGGTTTGTCGATCGCGTGGGCGGTGGCAGAATACTTGGCGATCGAGATTCGGTCCCGCACAATTTTTGCGACGCATTACCATGAACTGAATGAACTCGCGTCTATCTTAGCTAATGTAGCGAATTATCAGGTCACGGTAAAAGAACTACCCGATCAAATCATTTTTCTGCACCAGGTGCAACCCGGAGGAGCCGATCGATCCTATGGAATTGAAGCCGGAAGACTGGCCGGACTACCTGCTTCGGTGATTCAACGCGCCAAACAAGTAATGACTCAAATCGAGAAGCATTCACATATTGCAGTCGGATTACGACAAGGCAATAAGAAAAATCATAAAAATTCTCAAGAAAAGAAAGCAAATGAAAAGGGTGAAAACTATCAGATAAACATTGAGTCGGACGATTTAGAACAACTTGATATCTTCAGCTAGGTGAATCTGTCTGAGAAGTTGCGTCTGGTTCAACCAAACATCTTCGTACAACAATTCGAGCGAGCAAGAGAACTCAATAGTTTCCAGGGCGATCGTTTCTCCAACTATATGTGGAACATATGGAACATAAAGTCATATCTTTCCTTCTCCCCAGCAATAGCATTCCATGCTCATTTGTTTGGAATTGATTAAGACATATAAACTGGGAATTTGCAATCATTGCCAGCCTTTCTGAGGTGTTAGCTGTCCGGTTGTGAGAAACTTGACATGTAAAGAGTAATTGAAAATAGGCGGGCAGTCATAAATAACGGAGCGGAGTGAAGTTTGAGAAGATGTGTCAATCCATTCAAGCGTGTTTCTGTTGATACATCGGTCAAATTTATGATCCTATGACCAGTTTTCACGCTGTCGAATTCCTGATGTGGGGAATTGGCAATTGTCGCCTCACCTTGTACCTTTAATCTGACTTAATCTTCTACTCACCGATCAAAATCTTGATCTTGATCAAGCTTTGATTGACCTGCCAGCTTGCTATTCTTGGCTCCTGATGATGCAGTTATGGTTCTAGCGATTGCAGCGTTCCTCGATTTTCTTATTGGCGACCCCTGGAATTGGCCGCACCCGGTTCAAATCATGGGGTGGGGTATCCAGCAGTATACTCAATGGGTTTTGAAACGAATCAACCATCCATTGGGGCAGCGCATTGCAGGGGTGGTGCTAGCGGTACTGATGGTTGGATTAAGTGCTGGTGTGGGCTGGGGACTGGTCTATGGTGCACGCTTTGTCAATGCATGGTTCAGTCTGGCGATCGAAAGCATTCTGTTAGCCAGTTGTTTTGCCGGACGCAGTTTGCGGCGATCAGCCGAAGAGGTGCTGAAACCCCTGCATCAGGGCGACGTGGCAGCAGCCCGTTCACGACTACAACGCTATGTGGGCCGCGACACCGAGGAGTTGTCTCCCTCAGAAATTTTGCGAGCCGTATTGGAAACTGTCACTGAAAACGCAACTGATGGTGTAATGGCTCCGTTATTTTGGGCGATCGTCGGCACCTTTACACCGATCGGTCCAGTTTCCTTTGCGCTGGGCTACAAAGCTGCCAGTACCCTCGACTCAATGGTAGGCTACCGGGAAGAACCCTATACCTACCTTGGCTGGTTCAGTGCCCGCCTGGAAGATGTGCTAACTTGGCTTCCTTGTCGCTTTGTAGTATTCAGTCTTTGTGCCCTAGCCAATAATCCAGGATATGTTTGGAGAGTATGCTGTCGCGATGCTCCCAAAGATCCTAGCCCCAATGCTGGCTGGAGTGAATGTGTGTATGCAGCGATTCTAGATGTGCAAGTCGGCGGAACTAATCGCTATCGCGGCATCGAAAAACAAAAGCCCCTCCTGGGAAATCCCAATCGCTCGATCAATGCGGAAGCCATTCGCCAAGCTTTGAAGTTAACACGCCTCAACTTCTTGATTTGGCTCGCGATCGGGCTGGTGTATAAAATTTTTCTCTGAGGCATCACCCTCTAGACAGTAGATGACCATTGATGGTTAGGTGGTAAAAGAATAAATGAAAGATAAAGGAAAAGGGATGAAGGATGAGGGATGAAAAGAGTGAATGAACCAACCATCGACACTATGATACTAATCCCCCACCCCCGATTCTCCATTCCTACCCCCTACCCCCACCTCCCCATCCCTTGAATCTCCCCTCATTTCTCTGGCTTTGGCGTATTGCTGCTTGGTCAATGGGCTTATCTTTGACCGCCTATGTGCTGCTGACTATCACAGGTTCCTGGATGTTAGTGGCTCGGCATCACAGCCGACCGCGCCCTAAGTGGCTACGCCCAGTTCACTATGCAATCGGTGGCACAATGGTGGGGTTGGTACTGCTACTACTTGGCATTGGCTTAATTGGTACGATCGGCTATTACGGTAACTTGGGTCACTCGGCTCATTTACCTGCTGGTTTGGTGGTAGTAGGCTTAACATTGCTCTCAGCTTGGAGCGCCACCCAAATTAGCCCCAAACGACCGTGGGCCCGATCGCTGCACATTGGCACAAATGTAGCGTTGTTTTTAGGGTTTGTCCTAGTGTCGTGGACAGGATGGACGGTGGTTCAGAAGTATTTACCCTAAGCAGTTGTTCGAAAAATATCAAGCTGGCTCAAACTGCCCGCGTCCTCACCAGGTGCATCCCACTTTCGTATTAGTGTGGTTGTAACAGCCCTCATCTGCCTACCCCTCCAAACCTTGGGAGAAGGGGGCAGAGAAAAATGACCTGGCGCAAGCGAAGCCAATTCTTCCCGCTCAAAGTCCCTCGCCCGACCTTAGAGAGATTTAGCGTGAGGGCTTGCACAACTGGGATGCACCCTCCTCGCAAAATACCCCAATGTCTCCATCGGAGTATGAATCAGAAAAATCACGAGACTAACTAGCTAGGCGATACCCTTGAGCGCTGGTTCGATCGCGCAAGTAGCCTAAAGCATTTTTAGACACAAGCAAGGACTGGTGACTCGCCTAGAATGGTGTTCAAGAACCGCTCTGCTGTTGCTTCAGGAGAATAATGTTGCATCACCCAAGCACGGCCCTGCTTTGCAATGCGATCGAGCAGTTCAGGATTGTCGCGAATTCTATCAATAGCTTCGTCAATGTTATCTAAGTCAATTCCGATGTAGTGTTCCCAATTAGTTGGCTGTACTGGAAGCACAAAACCATACTTCTCAAAATCTACGTGGAAAGTTACACAACCAGCCGCTAGAGACTCCCAAAGACGCCAACTATCCCACTGCGCAATTCGATCTGTTTTGATGCCAAGGCGATCGACGATTCTCGAAGAATAATAACTGACTCTTGGATTGAAATCAGTGACTTTAGGAGCTAGAAAGAGACCACTAAAGGCAGCACAAGCTGTAGCTTCCCGCAGGCTTTTGAAATAGCTCGGATTGTGCCGTCTACCCGTTTGTACCCATCGGAGATAGTGATAGGGATCTTCTGGGGCTACAGGGGTAGATTTGTGAATAGCATTGCTCTTACCTGATGTGTCAATCGGCAGGACAGATTCAACTTTAGGTACAAAGCTTTTTTCAATGAACTTTCTCAACGAGTGGGGCTGCTTGTTATGTCTAAAGTTTACTAACAGCTTCTTTTCTCTAAACTCCGAATCATTATGCTCTGCCAACTCTCGAATGATTCTATTGGTTAAACCGAATGTCCAAGGGTAAATATTATCAGGATAGTCAACAGATTGAATATGATGCGGTTTAAATATAAAGTCAAACTGTCTAAACTCCGGCAGCCAGGAAGGTGTTGTGATGCCGTCATCGCTATCTAGGTAAACTGTAATGTACTTGCGCGATGGCTTGAATAAATCTTTTGGTAACGCATGGTTTTCCTCAACATATTGTCGTTCTAGCACAACAATATCGCAGTCTTCATGCGTAACGGTTGGATCATGCTGAAGCAAGAACTCATTGGTATTAGGCAGCAGTCTCCAGTAATTGTGGTTGGAATAGTGCTGAATTCCTAATTCATTGAATCCTTCAGCCAGCGTAATTAAAAGCGTCTGGTACCAAGCCCCAGCAGCGCCAGACGCATTGCACTCAGTAGAGGTGGTGTAAAAAAAGACTTTTGGCTCAGAATGTCTGCGCATATCTCAGGGAACCTTTGTTGTCTTAATTGATTTGAATGAATGAGACAGCTCCAGCAGGAGTTGGTGTCAAATTGAAACAAACTTCGTTGTCAGATCACTGCAATGAAAAACACCCTAGCCTACAGTGAGTTCATGACAACCGCGATCCATAGAGGCGATCGATACTATCAACCAACGGTTGCAATCAATCGGTAGATGCAATCGATAGTGGTATTGGATTAACAGTCTGAAATGGATGTGACTTAGAAGACTTTGTTCTAATTCTTCATTCGCACTGCTGCCTATCCATCAGACTAGTCTTGCTACGGTTGACTTAAAGTTGACATTTGCTAGTGCAATTGTGAAGCCTGAGTATAGAACCGAACACTTAGCAAAACTTGGTAATGTCCCTGAGTATTAGCCCACTTCAGGTAGATGTTTGAAGATACATCAGTTCAAAACCAAATCTGAATGAGGTCACACAAGCAGTTGCGATCGCTAGAGTGCCTTCTTCCGATAGGTGAACTTACCTGATTCTATAAGTACTAATCTACAAGAGATTAAGGAGTTGCTCTGATGGGAACTGCGTTTAAGAATACTGATTCACCCTATAGAGGTAGCCCTGACGAAAATTTTATCCGTCTTGAGCTAGTAAAGCACCTTGTTTCAAACTCACTGCTTTCAGCTAGCCCTTAAAACTAGCTACAAACTATATATAGCTGGTTATCTGTAAAGGCCGGGTAAAGCCGTTTCACAGGTTCCGTAAAGTTACAGGTGAAATGGCGTAACGCTGCTCCAAATAACCAAAATTGCAACTGTGCCGGCAGATCGTTTGCTGACGTAAGCTCAAATTCCACCTTGGCATAGCCAAATTTTATCCCTTTTGATTGTGGACGGAACTAAAAAAACCGATTTTCTAGTATTGAGAACTACAAAAACCCAAACTGGGCAAATGTTGTTGCTCAACCAAATAAAGAAAATCTTTCAGAGAACCTGTTTTCCTTGAACCGTTGTTTACTCTGGTATGTGCAAGCCTGAATATAAATCGATTTTACGAGTCAACCGTCAACCTGTACGGCTGCAATTCTAAAGAATCGTAACGATTCCAGAGCGTTGTTCAGGAAACAGGGTTTTCGGATAGAGCGAAATGCGCCCAAAAGCCAACGTTTCCATTGTCCAGAGTAAGCGGAGAATAGCAGAGTCCTATGGCACAAAGTTTTGGTTTGATCGGACTGGCGGTCATGGGGGAAAACTTGGCGCTAAACGTCGAGCGCAATGGTTTCCCGATCGCCGTATACAACCGCACTTCTAGCGTGACAGACAAATTTATGTCTACGCGGGCACAAGGTAAGAATGTAAAGCCTGCCTATTCACTTCAAGAATTAGTGCAGTCCTTGGAGCGGCCTCGCAAAATCATGATTATGGTAAAAGCGGGTGCTCCGGTTGATTATGTCATCAACGATCTGAAGCCCTTGCTTGAGCAGGGTGACATGATTATTGATGGGGGCAATTCGCTGTATACCGATACCGAACGCCGCACCCAAGACTTAGAGGCGATGGGGTTGCGCTATATCGGAATGGGTGTCAGTGGTGGTGAAGAAGGGGCACTCAATGGCCCCAGCTTGATGCCGGGTGGAACCAAAGAAGCCTATGAAGCGATCGAACCGATCGTCACTAAAATTGCCGCCCAGGTTGATGATGGCCCTTGTGTCACCTTCATCGGTCCGGGTGGGGCTGGGCACTATGTCAAAATGGTGCACAACGGCATCGAGTATGGCGACATGCAATTAATCGCCGAAGCCTATGACATGCTAAAAAATGCGCTGGGTTTAAACCACGAGCAACTACATGAAGTCTTTGCCGAGTGGAACACCACCGATGAGCTAGATTCCTTCTTAATTGAAATCACAGCCGACATCTTCAAGAAGATGGACGACGAAACCGGACTGCCCCTGGTGGATGTGATTCTAGATGCAGCCGGACAGAAAGGAACGGGCAAGTGGACTGTGGAAACGGCTCTCGACTTGGGCATTGCAATTCCGACGATCGTGGCCGCAGTAAATGCTCGTATTATGTCCTCTATTAAAGAAGAACGGGTGGCAGCCGCTAAGGAATTGTCGGGACCCTCCGGCAAGTATGATGGCAATACGAACGCCTTCATCAATAAAGTGCGAGATGCGCTCTACTGCTCGAAAATTTGTTCGTACTCTCAAGGGATGGCCTTGATTGGTAAAGCCTCCAAGGAACTGTTCAACTCTCAGATCGATTTAGGCGAATGTGCTCGTATTTGGAAAGGCGGCTGCATCATTCGGGCACGCTTTCTGGGCAAAATCAAGCACGCTTTTGATGAGAACCCTAACCTGCCCAACTTGCTGCTGGCTCCAGAGTTTAAGCAAACGATTCTCGATCGCCAGGATGCATGGCGCGAGGTAATCATGACCGCTGCTAAACTGGGCATCCCTGTTCCTGCCTTCAGTGCTTCTCTCGATTATTTCGACAGTTACCGTCGCGATCGGTTGCCGCAAAACCTCACCCAGGCCCAGCGTGATTACTTTGGTGCCCATACCTTCGAGCGCACTGATAAACCGAGAGGTGAATTTTTCCATGCCGCTTGGTTCTAACACTCGATAGAGCCGAACCAGAAGGTAGGCGTGTCATCACGCTAACTTCTCTTGGGTAAGGGACAGGGGAGTATGTCACGTTTGCAAGCCTAGCCCTTATCCCCTAACCCCTTCTCCCAAGCGCGGAGAAGGGGAGCCGGATTCAAGTTCCTCGCCCTAGAGGAGAGGGATTTAGAGTGAGGGCAACAAATATGACATGCTCCCAGGGACAATATTCTTTGAATGAGAATGGCGATCGATTGTCATTGAGAGTTGACAACACTCATTACGTTCGCTATATTAGTTAAAGTGAAAAACGCGCCCCCATCGTCTAGAGGCCTAGGACACCTCCCTTTCACGGAGGCGACGGGGATTCGAATTCCCCTGGGGGTATTGAATTTAATAGTAAGTGCGCTGTGAGGACTTTAATACTTGCAGCGCATCTGTTTTTTACCTGTTCTAATTTTTACCTGTTCCAAGCTGCTGGTTTTGGGATGATACAGCCAGCCTATGGCACCATGTACCCAGATTGGCTTCGATCATAGATGCCAAATTTGGAGCCATCGGCACCATAAAGTTCGATCGGCGTTTGAGTAGATTCACTGATATTGACTAACGATTGCAAAAACTGGCTAGTTTGGCTGCCATCATTCCAACGCGTTGCATTACTGCTTAATTGAGCAGTTCGTACAGCTTGTGCCACTGTACGATCATAGGGAGCATTCAGATGCACTCGAATGGCTTCTGTCGTCAGCGTATAGGTGCACAATGCTAACCTGGGTAAACACAGGTTTTCTAGTTGAGGCTGTGCGGTTTGCAGCAACGTCGATTGCTTGGCGCTTGCTTCCGCTTGGTTCAATGAGGTGGTGTACGGAGTCATCAGTGCTTGGGACTGGCTATAGTGGGTTGTTCCCTCAGGTACTTGTTTGATGGCTGCAATGGCATCACGCCAAGCGATCGAGGCTTGTGTCCACTGTTGTTGTTGTTCCAAGCGGCGAGCTTGATCGGCCAATTCTAGGGCGCGATTATAAGCATTAACCGATCGCTCCTCTTGAGCACGACGGTTTTCAGCGGCTTCTAAACGAAGTTGATAGAGTTTGGCCAAGCGTTGAGCCTCGGTGAACGCCATGGTTCCTTGAGGAATTTGCTGCAACTGAGCTAAAATCGCTTGCCACGACTCGGTGGTTTGTTGCCAACTTTCGATCGAACTAATAATTTGCGATCGGGCTTCAGTGACTTCGGCGGCTTTTTTAAGCATCTCAATCCGATCTTGTGCTGCCTGTTCTGCCATCACGCGATTGTTGATGCTGTCTAAATTAGACTCATATTCCGAGCGTTTAGTTTGCGCTAGAGAATATACCAAGCTTTCCGTGGGAACTTGCTCCAATAAGGCGATCGCTTCTCGCCACATCCATTGCACTTCTCGCCATACTGGGACAGGATGTGGTGGATTCAGGCTTTTCTTGGCCGCATTGTTCGCCTGATTCAGTGCTTTAACGACCAAGCCCAATTCTTCAATCTTATTGGCATATTCTGCTATTAGTTCTTGAGCCGTAGAATAAGAGCGCGACCAAACTGGAATAGTTTCAAGCAGTTGATTGGCTTCAGACAGTTGATCATAAGCATCGACTACTTCCAAAGCAGACGGATTGGTTTGGATTGTGGCTAGCGCAATTCGAGTGAGTTGCTGCGATCGTTGCAAGGGTTGACACTGGTTGCCTAGCACGCAGGGTCGTGACAAAATATAAAATCCGCTAATGACAACAAAGGAACTCATAGCTCCCACTAGTAAAACATTGGACAGCGTGACCATCGATTGAAACGATCGCCGTTTGTGATCGCGGATATCTAACGGCAGACGATCGAACCCTAAATCATCTGCTGCTTGAGTCGTTATCATCTGGATGTTTGTCGTTTCGGTATTCGTGGTCTCAGGATCGGCAGTTTGAGTATCAGTGCTCTGAATATTAGCCGTCTGAATAGTGATAGTCTCAGTGTTAGGATCTGTTAATGATGACGCTGCATTTGATGGATATTGATCTGGATATTGATCTAAATCGGTGACAAATTCAAGCTCTCGATTAGGTGACGATTGTTCTGTTTCCAGATCACGCAAACCCTCATGTTCACGGAAATATTCGGTACGTTGTTCAACCTTGACAAGTTTGGAGCTAAAATCATCAGCCTCGCGTTTTGATACTTGCTTTGATGACTCTTGTTCTAAGTTCAATCCTGATGTGAAGGAAGAGGGTTTGCAAGATGATTCAACTTCCTGAGTGGGGACGGGTTCTGTAGGCGTCGGCTCAAAAACTACCCGCTCAGAGCTAACTGGCTCAACCTGAGCGGAGCTTGCCGAAACTGGATCAGACTCACGGGGGATTGTTGTCGGTTTAGAGACTGCATCAGGCACGATCGCTCTTTCTTCAGCTAGGAAGTTCTCGACAGGTTGAACATCTGAAGAAACGAGTGGCTCTAATGTTGCTTCTTCTGAATTTAGTTCTAAAAC
The DNA here is from genome assembly GCF_026802175.1 of Thermocoleostomius sinensis A174. Lineage (NCBI taxonomy): Bacteria > Bacillati > Cyanobacteriota > Cyanophyceae > Oculatellales > Oculatellaceae > Thermocoleostomius > Thermocoleostomius sinensis. The sequence goes on from NZ_CP113797.1 coordinate 4,168,757, forward strand.
AGATGAATCTTGTGAATCTTGAGATAAATCTTTAACGTAACTGTACTCTGTTTGATTGTCGTTATTTTCAGATGATGATTCAGATGCTATTACCGGGTTAATGAATAAATCGCTCTTTGTTGTATTAGGTGAAATAGTTAGATTCTTTGTATTGAAATCAACAGTTGAATCAGGGAGGTGATCTCGTTCTTCAACCACCCTTTGATTTTCTATTTCTAGATTCAGCAAATTCCCATGTTCTATTAATTTTTCGTCTGATATTTTGTTAGGTGTAATTAATTTATCTATCTGCAAATTTTTCGAGATTAGCTGAGGCTTAGATTCATCTAAGATTTTGAAAGAATCTACGCTAATTTCAGCATGAGTTCCAGTAAGCGAGGTTTCGATCGTTTCAGTTTCAATCGATTGAAATTCAGTAACTCTATCGCTTGTATATCTTTCAACAACCTCTTGTCTTCGTTCTTTATCTAATCGCTGGGACAGCCGCTCTGGATTCTCAGATATCTCTTCTGATGCCACTAAAGTTATCTGTTGCTCATTGCAAGCAGACACCTGGCTATTACTCTGTTGCTCCACATCTGGTGCAGGATCGTCTGGTTTGGAATCATCTGTCTCAATGATGGGTGTTTCCCCTGGTTCGATACTGGAAGGGGTGACAGGTAGCGTTTCGGCAAGGGAATAGTTCGGCTCTATTGACTCGCTCGCAGGAGCAGTAGGAGTCTCTTGTAGAATCGTAGCTGGACTGCTATTGGTAGGGAGTTCATCCAACAGCGTTGTTTCAGCGGATTGGGCTGAGGTATGAAGGGGAGACAGCGTGAACGCGAACGTGTCGTAGGGCTGCTGATATCCAGCCACTCTTAGATAAAGCCGAACTGGCAGCGGGTAAGCCTTGACAATTGGCTCACAGTCTGGATTAGACTCGATGAGTTTAGGCACATTCGATCGTACCGTTTGCTCGACGGCTTGGAAAATCTGCGGTGGCTCTGGCTCAATGTGCAACAGGTGCTCAATTAAAACCAACAGCACTCCCTCTCGAATGGCGCAACGAATTTGAAGGCGATTTGGCTGAGCTATCTGTTGTTGAAGGATTGTTTGAATCAGTGGAATGAGCCAGCCAATCTCACTAGCAGAGATCGAGCTAGTAGGAGCGGTGGGCTGGGGTTGCGGTTCAAGGGAACGGTTGCGCTTGAAAAGAAAATTCCTGACCATGCTGTAGTAAGGGAAATTAAGCGACTAGAGCCATTAACACAAGCCGTACAGGGACACAGATTATCTTCAATAGATCACGCCAAGCGGAGGCGTTTCAGGATGGCACGACGACATCGATTCGATTCAGTTCCATTGGCTACATCCTCCTAGTTTATTCGGTCAACCCATAAATGGCTGGTAGCTGCCGGTATTGTTGGTTAAAATCGATACCATATCCTACAATAAATCGATCGGGAATCGTGAAGCCTAAATAATCGATTTGCACAGATCGCTGTCTTCGTTCAGGCTTATTCAGCAAGGCACAGAGCTTTAAGGAGGCAGGCTGGTATTGCTGCAAAAGTTCTAGAGCCGTGTGGGTAGTGATTCCGGTATCAATAATATCTTCTACAACAATGACATCCTGGTTGACGATCGTCTCGGCAGCAATTCCCATCAACATTTGTGCCTGTCCAGAACTGGTTGTAGAAGAGCCATAACTAGAAAACCGCATAAACTCCACGTCTCGAATGGGAATCTGCATCGCTCGTACTAGATCCGCGAGAAAGATAAACGACCCTTTAAGAATTCCAATCATTAAGGGAGAACGATCCACATAATCGCGATCGATTTCTTGGGCGAGGCGTTGTACAGTATTGGCGATTGCCGTCTGGGCAATGAGTAGTTCTAGGGGTTTCTCCATTGGGGTCATCCTCACAGATCTTACCCACTATATCGATCCAAATTAAAAGTGAAGCATTTTGAGCATGACTGAATTGAAGCTAGGCTGCCAATAAACCCTTTGATCTTTCGCCTGACTTTGGCTGTGCTTGGGCCTTGCTCCTTCTATGCTCTGCTATAGTTTCTCTATGCCTCCACTTACCCTCAAGCAACGGCTAGCAAAAACGCTGGAAGATGCAGTGCTCTCTAACGACGAGAAGCGGGCGCTGGAGTTTGTTTTTGCAAACTTGGAACTGACAGATGCTCAACGATTGCACATTCGACAACTGGCGTTCGATTTGGCATCAGAAGCGCTGACTAAAGCCCGGCCCCAAGCCGTATTGCAATGGTTCAATGCGGTAACGCTCCTGCTGACCCCTTCTGTCTCATCCTCCTTAATAGCTGAGGCATGGTTTAGCCCCCATAACAACTGTGCAGAACGTATTGTGCGACTGCTGGATGCGGCGCAACGGGAGGTAGATATTTGTATATTCACAGTTACAGATAATCGGTTGTCTGAAGCAATTCTGGAAACTCATCAACGCGGAGTCTCTATTCGGATCATTTCTGATAACGACAAAGCGTTCGATCGAGGATCGGATATTATGTTTCTTCATACGAACGGTATTTCTGTACGAGTTGATCGCTCTGAGTTTCACATGCACCATAAATTTGCAGTATTCGATCGACAAATTCTGTTAACAGGTAGTTACAACTGGACAGTGGGGGCAGCGCGTGATAACCAAGAGAATTTTTTGATTACGTCCGATCCTCGTCTGGTACAGGCGTATCAAGGAGAATTTGAGCGGTTGTGGCAAAAATTGGCAAATACTAGCGCTTTGTAGAGCAGGCTGATGGCGTTAGTGGGACAAGTCGCTGTGCGCGCGTTCAATCTGCTGATTCCACACATGCAGCAGGCGATCGACTGCCCGATTCCAAGTGAATTGAGCAATATGATGCCGAGCATTTTGCCCCAACGTTTGGCGCATCTGTGGATGATTGATCAGTTGTACTAATTTCTCTAGAAAATCTTGTTGATTGCCCGGCGCATACAAGCAACCCGTATAACCATCCTCAATACTGTCAATAATACCTCCTGCACGCGGAGCTAAAACGGGCAACCCGGCAGCAAACGCTTCCAAAACCGTTAAGCCTTTAGTTTCTTTCTCTGAGGCTGTAACGTGAATATCGCTGTTAATCAACAGAGCCGGAACTTCAGATGGTGGGATTCGCCCCAGCCAACCTACCGAGAATCCGAACGATGATAATTGGTCAGTGATTCGATCGCGCATGGGGCCATCTCCAGCGATCACTAGGGCAATATCGGTGGAGGATAAGGTTTCCTGCACCAGAAATTCCGCAAGGTTGCCAAGAGCATCAAGTGCAAAATTCCAGCCTTTGTCAGGTGTTAGCCGTCCTAGAAAAACGAGCTTAATTTTTTTATCTATCTCTTCTATTCCATAGGTGTGATGAAAAAAGTCAGGGCGTCGTAAATTTGGATGAAAGCGATCGAAATCAATGCCTAGAAACTCGTCGGTTACAACATTCTTAATTCCCATTTGTCTCAACTTATGTGCTGTTTCGGCACTAGCAGTTAGCGTTGCATTGTAGGAATTATAATTACGAGCAATCAAGCATTGAGACAGCTGTTGAAATCCACGCAGTACGAAGTTTGGCAAGGCAAAATAATCTTCAATATACTCAATGAAATTAGTATGAAAGAAGGCAACGCAAGGAATATTCGCCTGACGAGCATAAGCAACACCAGGATACTTAAACAAACTAAGAAATAGGCGATCGGGTTCATCAACATGAATTAAATCAGGCTGAAATTTTTTTAACTCATGGATCAATAATGGATAGGCTTGGCGACTGATATTGCGTTCAAACGTTATATCTATAAACGGCACGCTTGGTAAATTAATTACGTTAATACCTGGTAGAATTTCGCCTGTAAATGCTTGCCAATTTGGATAAATTTGTTCTAACGTCTGGTAGTCTGGGCAAAACACGATCGCTTCATACTGGCGTTGGCTTAGCTGCTGTAATCGATGCCACAAGGTGATAGTCACTCCATCAATCACAGGAAGAAATCCAGAAGAAATGATGGCAACTTTCATGGGTGTAAATTCATTGAGTTATTTTGGTTCTAAACGACGTTCCCATGCTAGAAAATTTGCCTTGCCGCTTTGCACATACGGCGACCAAGCAATCAATTGAATCATACCGCGATTGAGCAGTGAAAAGGGAAACTGCATTGGCCGCACGAAATCCAGGAACAAGATTACGCGCAGATCATTAGTATTGTTCCAAGCTTTGTGAGGAAATGTGTCATCAAAAATTAAGCTTTTACCTTCTTGCCAATAACGAGTTTCTTGACCCACTTGGATGCCACAACCCCGATCGACAGGTGGTACTTTAAGCGCCAAATGATAGCGTAGTAGGCCTTTGTAGGGGCCTCGATGCTCTGGTATTTGTTTATGAGGTAACAAAATAGAAAAAAAGGCAGTTTTCATGCCTGGTATTTGTTCAATCAGACGTGTTGTGTTGGGACATCGATTGCAGTTTTTTTCAGCTTTGTAACCGTAGGCATATAAAAAATAAGTTTTCCAACGATCGTCCTGTGTAATGCTAGTTTGATCTGTCGAAATCTCCTGAAAATTAGGCAAGCGATCGATTTGTTGCAGCACAACATCTAGTTCCTGTCGAATAGTCAGCCAATTTGCCTCTAGCAATTGTACCCAAGCAAATTGATCTGTATCCAAAAACGGTCTATTTGGCACTAGTGATTTTCTAGCAATCTGATCTTCTAACTGTCGCACAAGGACTTCGCCATAGGTCAATACCAATTGTTTGTGCTTTGCTTGCAGTTGAGAATAAAACGACGACATAAATGAAGAATCTATGATTTTGTCGATGGTTTCTTTTTAATCAGACTTTAATTAGGAATGATAGCAATTTTAACTGAGTGAGCAACGCCGCCATCCCTGACGGCAGATACATACAACTACTTGCACTGGTGCATTGCTCAAAAAACGTCGCCACCGCCGCTCCACACTTTGTGCTTGGGTTGCCCAACTCGGCACATTGGTTCCCATGCACGGAGACTCAAAGTACTGTTTGCGATCAAGGTGCTGTTCATCTAAGCTAGGTCCTTGATACGCCTCAGATCCTCGGCGTGACTGTATTGACGCAAGAAGTCGAATATTTGACTATACAAATGGGTAGAGTTTGCCGTGGGCTTCGGGCTATTTGTGTCGTAACTTTAGCCTCTCATGCTTCTCTATCTTTTCCTTCAACTCTCTTTGTTCTAGCTTTCACCTACTTCTGCTAGGCAGCGAGGTGCTACTGACAATTACCATCACATGAACCTTGAGTGCGACTAATAACTGAACCAATATATGTATTGATGACTTCATTAAAACATTGTCCATCAGGATATTGAACTTGCCGCAGTAACTTTCCTCCCCCTAAATCTTTCGTACAAAGTACAATTGGAGCCTGCGATATCTGGTTCTCTTCCTGATTGTCATTTACAGACGCAGCAATCGCTACAGGAGAAAAAAGATCAATAAATGCGCTTTCTTGAAAAATATCATTTTCGACCCATCTAGATATCGGTTCTAGAGAATCTGGTGTCTCAACAATTTTCGAAGTCGGTACAGAAGTTCGGATAAATTTAGTTATTAGTACATCTCCAGAAGATGAGCAAACTAGAGCAGTTACCCTAATACTCCTGTCCGTTGGAACTTCAATAGGTTCAACAGAAACTAGACAGTCTTGATTTGCCAGCCATAGCCTTCGCTGCCTTGCTGCCTCAGAAGCTCGACCTGGAGGAACGCCCGTTCTAATTGCTATGTAAAGTTCTATCAATGTTGGAATGCAGCCAAGAATAGCAACAAGGAGACCTGGGTATTTTAGCCACTGTAACCCTTGTAACAAAAGTCGATTCCTTGGAACTTGCAAATTCGTTGTTAGATTCTCCTGTACCATAGCTCAACTCACTGAAAATGTAGAGTATTCAAACCGAACCGATTCTAAGCATCGATCTAGTCACACAGGGAAACGTTGCGTTGATGACACCCTAAACGAACCTTAATCGACTTGCCGACAGTTCACTGCAATAGTGAAAAAAGTATTAAATTGTTTGTTCAGATACTGTTTACTCGAACGTATCTAGTCCTGAGGATCTAACTAGGCTTAATTGATTATTTCACCCAATTTACGGCAGTTACGGACAGGTTTTCTTAAAAAAAGTCAGGTCAGGTCAGAAAAAATCAGGAAAAGGTCAGGTTTTGCGACTTCAAATGTGCTGATGGCAAGAGTTTTAGAAAAAGTTGGCAGTTGTACGATCGTCAACGAATATTAGGCAGGATTTATTAAAAAGCTGTAATACGCGGAGAATTACTTTGGTTTTCTGACGTTTTTGTCATCAATTTGTCTAAGCATTTTGTCCAGTCAGGGGAAGGCAGGCTTACTAAGGGCTGAATAGGATGGGAATGTAGAGTTCCATATCAGGGTTATGAAACACTCCTACGAAATTCCGATCGCCATCATCAAAACGGTGTGGGGCAGTGCCGTTGGGATGGTGGTAGTTGCAGGCATTTTTACAGGGGGTGAATCCACTGGAAAATACATTGCCATGTCTGTTCCACCCATTGCAGCAACCGTAACCACAGCGGTCGTGCTAAATCACGCTAAGAAGACTGACCAGCCACAAGCAACGATCGAAATGCAACAGATAGAATCGCGACTCGCGACCCTGGAAACGATCGTCACCGCCGAACAGCCTGACCTACTAAAACATCCATCCCATCGCCCATCAACACATTCCTAACTGGTATAGGCAGAACCGTAGAGTGGGCGGTTCTGTCACTTTCCAATCACATTTAAGTTGGACACTAAACCTAAGTAGGCAGCACAAGGATTGCTGCAATGGATCAAAGATTGCACAGCTTTCCAACTCCTGCCTCAGTAAAGCTTTTCAACCATTGACACCACTCGCAAGACCTATGACAACCGCAGAAGAACGTAGACTCACCGAAGATCGTAACCGCACCGCATACTGGCGCAGATGGGGCCCCTACTTGAGCGAACGCCAATGGGGAACGGTGCGCGAAGATTATAGCCCTGATGGCAGCGCCTGGGATTACTTTCCCCACGATCATGCTCGATCGCGGGCTTATCGCTGGGGCGAAGACGGTATTGGTGGCATTTCTGATAATCATCAGCGGTTATGTTTTGCGATTGCGTTGTGGAACGGTGAAGATCCAATTTTGAAAGAACGGCTATTTGGGTTAACTGGACCGCAAGGAAATCATGGTGAAGATGTTAAGGAATACTATTTTTACCTTGACAATACTCCCAGTCATGCCTACATGAAATACCTTTATAAATATCCTCAACAAGAATTTCCCTATGAGCAGTTGATTCAAGCCAATCAACAGCGGGGATACTTTGATCCAGAGTTTGAATTAATTGATACAGGGATTTTCAATAATAGTCGCTACTTCGATGTTTTCGTTGAATATGCAAAAAATACAGACGAAGACATCTTGATTCAAATCTCTGTCGCTAACCGATCGGCAGAAACTAAAACACTGCATTTGCTACCAACTCTGTGGTTTCGCAATACCTGGTCTTGGGATGAGTCAAGTGAAAAACCAAACCTGCGACAAGTAGAATTACAAGGCACTACTCATGTAATCCAAGCATCGCATCCTACCTTGGGCGATCGATGGCTCTATTGTCAATCTCCTAAAGCCTTGTTGTTCACTGAGAATGAAACTAATCTAGAACGCCTGTTCGGAACATCAAATTCTTCGGCATATGTCAAAGATGGCATCAACAATTACATCATTCACGGGCAAACAAATGCCGTAAATCCAGATCAAACTGGAACCAAAGTATCCGCCTACTATCAACTAACACTGGAACCTGAAGAAACTCAAATTGTTTGGCTGCGGCTGGCTGATACTGCCAAGCTTTCAAACCCCTTCCAGACGGAATTTGAAACCGTGTTTAACCAGCGCAAACAAGAAGCTGACGAATTCTATCAGCGCTTCACTCCGGATCAGAGTTCTGTAGATGCCTGCAATATTCAGCGACAGGCCTTTGCCGGTTTGCTATGGACAAAACAGTTCTATCATTACGTGATTGAAGACTGGCTGAAAGGTGATCCTACTCAACCCCTGCCCAACCGCTCCTATGCCCGCAATGCTGAATGGATTCATTTATTTAACGATGATATTTTATCGATGCCGGATAAGTGGGAGTTTCCGTGGTTTGCGGCTTGGGATCTGGCATTTCATATGATCCCGTTTGCAGCGATCGATCCTGACTTTGCCAAGCGACAACTCGATCGATTAACGCGGGAATGGTACATGCATCCCAACGGGCAGATTCCAGCTTACGAATGGCACTTCAGTGATGTCAATCCTCCGGTTCATGCTTGGGCTGTTTGGCGGGTTTACCAAATTGAGCAAGAGATGTATGGACGGGCCGACACAGAGTTTTTAGAGCGCGTCTTTCAGAAATTACTACTCAACTTTACCTGGTGGGTGAATCGCAAAGACAACAACGGCAATAATGTTTTCCAAGGCGGATTCCTAGGATTGGATAATATTGGTATTTTTGATCGCAGTGCCGAATTGCCAACAGGTGGATATTTAGAGCAAGCAGATGCCACTAGTTGGATGGGAATGTATTGCTTAAATTTATTGGCGATTGCGCTGGAATTGGCCAAAACTAACCCCGTCTACGAAGACATTGCTAGCAAGTTCTTTGAGCATTTCCTCTATATTGCCGATGCTATTAACCACATGGGTGACACAAATATTCCTTTGTGGGATGATGTCGATCAATTTTTCTATGATGTATTGCATTCACCTCAGGATGAATACCACTATCTGAGAGTGCGATCGATGGTAGGATTAGTGCCTCTGTTTGCCGTTACCGTTTTAGAGCCACAAGTGTTAGACCAATTTCCCGATTTCAAACGCCGCTTTGAATGGTTTATTCACAATCGCCCTCAACTACAGCGCCACATTGCCTCAATGGAGCAACCAGGCAAAGACTCGCGGCGATTGTTAGCAATCGTCAATCCGGAACGGCTGAAACTGATTTTGCAGCGATTGTTAGATGAAGAAGAGTTTTTGAGTCCGTATGGAATTCGATCATTATCTAAAGCTCATGCGGATGCTCCCTACACCTTCAATGTAGACGGACAAACGCATCAAGTGGCCTATGAACCTGCGGAATCCACCAGTGGTATGTTTGGCGGTAATTCCAACTGGCGTGGACCAATTTGGTTTCCAGTGAACTACTTGCTGATTGAATCTCTGCAACACTTCCATAGCTATTTAGGCGACCACTTCAAAGTGGAATGTCCTACCGGATCGGGACAGTGGATGAATTTATCTGAAGTGGCGATCGAGCTTTCTCAACGCCTGATTCGCATTTTTCGGTGTAACCAGGAACACAATCAGCCAGGTAATCGCCCTGTTCATGGAGGTCAAGCACTGTTTCAATCTGATCCTCATTGGCGATCGTTAATTCTCTTCTACGAATACTTTCATGGCGATAATGGTTCAGGGCTGGGAGCTAATCACCAAACGGGTTGGACAGGGCTAGTGGCGAGCTTAATTCAACAGTGCGGCACAGATAATCAACTAGCACAAGCGAACCGTTCTAAATCGCTACTCAAAACTGCCTTCTGAATACAGATGCGATTGTTACGCATTCATGACTAGGGTTATGGAATGACCAATCTGTGATACAAACAACTTACTATTCACATCACGAATCAGGGAGGAAATCTATGTTTAGCGTTTCGCGCTGGTCGTTTGCAGGGGTAACGTTGCTCACTGCGGGGCTGGCTGCTGGGGCGATCGCCCCCTTTGTCACCATCCACTCTTCTACAGTGCTGGCTCAAACAAATGGTGATCCCTTTCCCGACATTCAGGGGCATTGGGCCCGCCCGTTTATTCGTGTCCTTGCGAACGAAGGCATTGTCCGAGGATATTTAGATGGAACCTATCGACCAGAGCAAGCAGTCAGTCGAGACGAGTTTGCTGCATTGGTCAATCAAGCCTTCGACCAGGAACCCGTTCGCCAAATTGAAGGGGGAAGTGTCTACCAAGATGTTCCTGAGGGCTATTGGGCAGATGAGGCGATCGAAGCGGCCTACCAGCAAGGCTTTATGACAGGCTATCCTGGTGGTTTCTTTCAACCCAATCAACCGATTGCCAAAGTGGACGCCTTAATGTCCTTATCTCGCAATCTCAACTTACCAGGAGCGGCTGGAAGCACGGAGCAAGCCACGTCCGAACCCACAGCCACTGCCTCAGAAACGGCTCGGCCAGCTACCCGTCGCCAGGCAACAGCCCGCCCTTTGATGTTTCCACTGGCAATGACAGCCCTTATGCAACCAGTGTTGTCAATTCCCCAAGAGCAATCCCCCACCTCTACGGCTGCACAACCGGACACTGTAGCAGCTACCCAGACTGAGCAACCCCAGGAGGCAGAGTCCATTGCAACTCCTGCTTCACGTTTAGTGGCTGATTACTATGTAGATGCGGATCAAATTCCCCAACATGCAGTCGGTGACGTTGCTGCTGCCACTGAAGCAGGGCTAGTTGTCAATCATCCAGAGCCAAACGTGTTAGAACCTAATCAACCAGTGTCGCGTGGAGAGATGGCAGCTATTCTTCATCAGGCGTTGGTCTATCAGAATCGGTTAGAGCCATTACCCGCAGAAGAACCCGCTGCCAATTACATCGTTGGTCGTTAATCTGTTGTTGGTGATCGGATGTATGGTAGCTCATCAGGGTGTTTCACAAAACGCCCTGTTCTGCCCTTTTAAGGCTTGAAATTAGAGAGTTGTTTGACAACCGTTGAAACTAACTGGGTTGTCCGAAAATTTGCCCATAAGACAAAGCCGCGCACACGACAGTCCAAAGCTTGTAACCACTCCACTAATTCATGGTTACTATTGTGAAGTAAAGTGTAGTCTTGCTCATCGCGAACAAGAGTAAGCCCTGTATCGGGGTTTTCAGTATAGGTGCTAAGTTGTCGATCGAACCGCTGGTTTAATTCTTGCCGTAATTGCTCTACTTTTGCGCTCGCGACAGCGACACTGAGAATGGTGGCTTGTTCCTGCTGAGATGTTTGTTGAAACTCAGTTAGGCTTGTAAATATGCGCCGTCCCAATGCGCCTTGCGTAGGAATTAAAACGGCTGCGATTGTATTTTCCCAATCTTGTTGACCCAGTGCATAATACTTCCAATCTCCATAGGCATACTGAATCAATTCTCCTTGATTCATCGGTAGTACTAGCCTAGAATGCAATCCATGCTCAGTGATATGGACTAAAACAGGATAATTAGGTTGAACCGGTGGAAGAATTAAAGCAGGAGAAAACATCCAAGCAGTTATGATTATGATAATACTAGTGAATGCTAGAGCGAGGAAATAACGCAACTGCATAACGGCATCCGTATTTACTAATCATTTTTTGATTGTTTGAATTGAGAGTGAGATCAAGAATAGCTTATTTAAGATGAAACCTAAAAATTATAGTAACCGTTCACGGGGAGGTGCTGCTATCCGGTAGCAGTGATGGAGCAGGTCGCCCTTGGCGAGCAGCCCGATACGCCTCGACGAAATAATCCAACACTGGACGATTTTGAGCACGCAATGTTGGCAAGCGTTCAGGCGTATCTTCAGCGCAGGTAGTATTGGCTGCTTACTACAGCCCCCCAAACCCTACCAGACAACTCGACTTCCTTTGTCATGGCTGTGCGCCTACAGTCAAGTTGATGGAAATTAGCAACCAGTATGGGTTTAGAACCTGGATTGAGTATGGTCTCAAGCAAGCGAAAGATACACTCGGATGGGCAGACGGTAGTGGTGAATAGTAATGGTCAAGAGCGCAGGGAGGCATTGTCATGATGCACAAAGTACCAAATTGCGCCAACATGGCCAATATGATTGCTCATTTTTTTCGAGAACGACAAGGTTTTACGAACCAAACGTTCGGCCCGCTGGCGCAAGGTGTTGTTGAACCGTTCAATATAGCTAGTTTGACCCGTTTCTTTGCCCACCGCTCGATGTTGCTTGCTCTATATTGAACAGGTTGCAACTTATCCTTCCTCCCTCCTTCTTAGGTCCTCCCTCTTTGTTCCGCTTTCCTCCTTTCCCCCATCACTCGCAACCAACCCAATCTCGATCGACATCAAAATTGTAAGGGTCTTTGCCTACAACGCGAAAGCCGCGCCGACCAAGCGTCCGACAATCCAAATTTTCTAGATTTGGAGGAATACAAAAATCTGGATAAGACGGTTCACACGCCGGCTCGGCTGCTTCTGCCTCTGTACTCGGTTCAGATGTGACCACTGTCTCGGTTTTTGCTCTCGAATCAGCCGCATCTACCGTAGTCACCGCTGATTCACTGTTCTCTGTGCTACCTTTTTTCGGCTGCATATCCTGGTAGATATACACAACTGTTTCAACAATGGCGGCGGCTGGATGCTTGGCAACATAGCTGGCCACCTCAACTTGTTCCTTGTGCCATTGACACTGGCTTTTGGCTGCCCAGTCATATTCCGGCAGCATTCCTGAATTAATCACAAATTTCGCTACACTTTTGCCGTCTCTAGCAATCGCATCCAACTGATCGCAAAAGGATAGGGCTTCAAATGGAACGGGTTTTGCCGTTTCAATGATTTGCGGCTGCTCGATCGTTTGAGTGGGTGATTCGACAATGACTGGAATCGGGATATCTGGTATGGTTTCAGACCGTTGAGATTGAGACGTACCAGCCCCAGAATCGGGTTCAAGGCGAATAAAAGGCTGAAGTTCAAAAATTTCACCTGTTCCCACAGACGAGGTCAAAACACTGAATCCAACTCCTGCAATTAAGCTTTTCATAGATCGTTCTATTAGTCTCCCTAGTAAGAGAACAACAATCTCCGCCTGAAACCGGACAATGTACAAAAAGCTACATGAAAAATTTATCGCGATCGATTAAAAGGTACTGCTGTGTCCTCGTAGTTTGCCCTGCTTTTTGGCTCCTCGTGTGTACTGCAACAAATTCTCGATTTTTGAGTGCAACTCTTCAAAATCGATCGGTTTACGCACAAAGTCGTTGGCCCCAGCTGCTAATCCTTTAATTCGGCAGGCATCAATATAAGCTGTAACTAGAATGACGCGGACAGTACGCAGCTTTTCATCTCGTCGAATTGCTCGTGTTAACTCATATCCATTCATTTTGGGCATCATCACATCAAGCAGGGCAACATCAAAGGAAGAAGCCGCTAGTTTTTCTAGAGCTAAATCGGCGCTGTCTGCTATATCAACCGTATGTCCTTCAGATTCTAGAAATGCCTGAAGTAGGAGTGCATTATCAACCACATCGTCTACGATCAAGATTCGGTAGCTTTTGGAAGACATAAGAACTAACCCTCAAATGGTAGTTTTCAATCCAGTGTTTTGCGTTCACGCTGTCAGAGCGATTGCAAAAGACTATTTCTTAAATTTAAGAAAGCTAAACAAAAGTAAATCTCTGTTGTCAATCTTGTCTACCCTATCTAAGGCCAGGCTGATGCAGGCAATGGTGCTTTAAAGAAAAAGCAGCTTACAATGAAGCTGCCGTCATCAGTTCGATTAGCTGGTTGGATGCACAGGATGGAGAATTGATTTTGCTGGAATGCAAGACTAGATAATACCAGTTCCCTTGCCTCGCTTATCCTCTTCCATCGTTAGCTCCCCTTGCTTATCTGTATCACGAACTTCTTCAATCTCTTCAGCCCGCTCTGCTTCTAGAGCTTCCTCTTTTGCTCTCAAATCACCTGGCTCTTCATAATACATTTCAGGTTCAATCGCATAGTTATTCACTAACCCTTCATTGTCCACAGTGTAGCCACTGGTAGTATCAACATGTTCACTTCCAGCTTCATCGTGGACTGTTTTCTTATATAGATCTCCTTCACGCTCTTTGCGGGCCGCCGTTTCAGCCGGAACAATACCCCGATCGTAGGTATCTCTAGAAACGTCTTGTTGTTTATCAGGATGCTTATCAGTGTTTGGATCTGCCATAACAATTCCTCTTACGCATTCATATTGTGATGAATTGCTAACAAGTATCAGTCGAAACCTAAAATTAAACCTCTATCTCAAGGGGTTATGTTTTTTAAGGGTGATTTCTACCTATAGGCATAGGTAAGGACCATGCTTTATCATACGGCATCGCATTCACCCTACCGCTGGCGGCTCTTCGCCTCGCCAACGGGAAGTTGAGGGCGGCATATTATGCAACCTCATAGAGAATTGGTATAAGTAGGATTTTTTATAAATTGCCAGGCTCTCTCATATTCGGTGTATTTGCTCCAGCCTTACAGATTTCTGCCACTCTGGTTGCTGATACTTCCAGAGAAGTTGACACAAATCAGGAAAGAGACCGTAAAGCTCTTAGTGATATCTTATTGGTGTTCATCATTGGGTGCGTTTATCGAAGACATGTTGGGGAATGAGGGTGGTTTGGCACAAAAATGTCCGGACTATTGATTTAACTACCCCATCGGTTGCACTGGCCCATTAATCGACCGTACTATCAGCCGTAAAGGTTGAGTGTGAATTTGTAGTAAATAACACAACCGGAACCAATCAGCTTTCTGGTGTGCCTAATCGGATTGTCTTAAACAACCAATATCTACTTATATCTATGCTTTCTTCAACATCACCAGAAACGATTGCTTTGTTGGATAGCTCGTTAGGTAAGATTCATGGATTTGGCGATAGTCATGATCAGTATGGACTAAATTCTACTTCTAGCGATCGAAATCAATTATCAACCTCTCTTTATCGCGATCAAACATTAAATTTAGATTTAAATCAATACTCACAGCGATCATCCACTGATGATTCAATGCTTACAGTCTCTAATTCCAGTACAAGTTCGCTGTCGGATACAACTGAAACTACTTCATCGCTATCAACAAATAACAAAAATTCAAACGAAACTGATACGCTTACTGGAATCGCTGCTACTGATGCTCTTGTGAATCGATCGGATTCTGCTCCTGGTACTAATAATACAGTCTACGGTACTCTGTCTGGAACCGATGCTCTGAACCCGACTCGTCCCGGTGCATACAAAGATGACTATGTTTATCGAAGTCGAACGACGCAGACGGTTCAAGTCAGCATGAGTTCATCCCAGTTTGATACGTACCTACAAATTGTTAATGCTAGCACTGGGCAAGTCATTGCCTATGACGACGATAGTGGCCCTGGACTTAACTCGCAACTTGTCTTTACGGCGACAGCTGGCACCACCTATTTCATCCGCGCTACGAGCTATGCTGCTAGAGCGACAGGAGCCTACGCCTTAACAACCCGTGCCAGTACCACACCGCCCCAATCTGGACAATTTAATTCAACAACTGGTTATGGTTTAGTCAATGCAGCCGTGGCAGTTGCCCGATCGATCAATACGTCTACCTTTGGCGATGTTAGGGATTTAGGTGGCAATAACTGGGGTACGGATATGGTTCGAGCACCAGAAGTTTGGGCCCGAGGCTACACCGGGCAGGGTATCACGGTGGCAGTGATTGATTCAGGAGTAGATATTAATCATTCCGATTTACGCAATAATATCTGGGTCAATCAGCGCGAAATACCCAATGATGGCATTGACAACGATGGCAACGGGTATGTAGATGATGTCTATGGCTGGAACTTTGGTGCCGGACAAAATAATAACAATGTCACACCAGGAACCAGTAACTCTGCACAAAGTCACGGTACGCACGTAGCGGGTACGATCGCGGCGATGAATAATGGTGTGGGACTGACAGGAGTAGCCCCCAATGCCAGAATTATGTCGCTGCGGATGGGTGATGTCGATAGTTTTGGACGCTTCGTTAATCCGGGCAGTTTAGCTCAGGCGATTCGCTATGCGGTAGATAACGGAGCTAGGGTGATTAACATAAGCTTGAGTTGGACAGATTCTCCTGAACTGCGATCGGCGCTTGCTTATGCCGCGTCTAGAAATGTAATTACTGTGAGTGCAGCGGGCAACAACGGGAATTTTTCACCCGGTTCCCCTGCCTACTATGCTACGCAGTATGGGCTATCAGTCGGTGCGGTCGATCGCTATGGGTCGGTGGCCTATTTCTCAAATCGTGCTGGTTCTAATAGCCAAATGCGGCATGTTGTAGCTCCAGGAGTAGATGTGTACTCCACGCTGCCAGGCAATCGCTATGGGTTGCTCAGTGGCACCTCAATGGCATCCCCCCATGTGGCTGGAGTGGTTGCCTTAATGCTCAGCGCTAATCCCAATCTAACCCATGCGCAGGTGCGGCAATATCTGACCGGAGCCACGACGACCACGACGGCATCAACTTTATCCACCCAAGGCACAACGCTGACTCAAACACAAGCTGACCCTGAATTGGCTACGCTGCAATCAGGGTCGATCGACCTAAATCGGACAACCGATCGTAGTGCTACCTATGGCATCAGCAGTGCCGCAACTCGCGATGCGATTGACGCAGCCGTGTATTCTACAGTTGATGCCACGGACGCGGACGCTGATAGCCTCACTGGTTGGGTGGCAAGCCAAGGCCGAGGAAATCGGCAGCTAGATCGCAATGGCAGTGATGAGGTCGATGAGCTATTCGCTGTTGGCAATCGCAGGATCGCTCGTCGGTATAGTGTTTGATTTGACTGTATTGCTGATAATAAAAAAACTCCTGGGTGAATCACCCAGGAGCACTTGAAGGAGATCAGAAATTTATAGAACGGGAAGTCGATCGCGCCTACTGCACCGGAGTCAGCACCTTTTCCGCAACTGCTGCATTGGGATTGGCTTCAGGGCTATCGGCTTCCGATGGTGGTACCACTTGCCAGAACTTCGGCAGGGCTTCGCTCCAGTTGTCGAGAATGAACCGGGCTTTGCGGCTACCTGTGCGATCGACGTGGGCTTGAATCAAAGCTTTTAGCTGTTGCTCACCAGTTGGTGTGACAACCCGCTGTACTTTGACAATTTCCGGGTTGACTTTGGTGGGGAAGCTACCGTCTTCGTCAAAGAAGTAAGCTAAGCCGCCCGTCATACCAGCGCCCACGTTACGCCCGGATTTACCCAGTACAACAACAACGCCACCCGTCATATATTCGCAGCAGTGATCGCCTGTGCCTTCAATTACCGCCTGAGCATTAGAGTTACGAACTGCAAAGCGTTCACCTGCCTGGCCCACGGCAAACAATGCACCGCCCGTTGCGCCATATAAACAGGTATTGCCAATAATCACGTTTTCAGACGGGGTATAAGTGGCTTCAGCAGGAGGGTGGATGATGATTTCGCCACCGTGCATCCCTTTCCCCACATAATCATTGGCTTCGCCTGACAACCGCACAATCATGCCAGGGAGGATAAAGGCTCCAAAGCTTTGCCCCACCGATCCCTCAAAGTTAAGCGCAATTTGTCCTGTGAAGCCTGTGTCGCCGTGCTGTTTGGCGATCGCTCCCGATACTCGTGCCGCCACCGATCGATCGGTGTTGACAATCTTGTAGGTTTTGCTGACCGTACCGTGATGGGCAATTGCATTCTGAATATCGGCATCTGCTAGGATTTCATCGTCCAGGACATAGCCGTTCCCGTGTACATCCTCATGCTGCAACCAACTACGATCGGTGCGCGTGTCGGGGAGATTGGTTAGGCAGTTCAGATTCAGGGCTTGGGTTTTGGTCAACGACACGCCATCCCGCATCTTCAGCAAATCCGATCGTCCCATGATGTCGGTCAACGAACGATAGCCCAACCGTGCCAACAGCGATCGAACTTCCTCGGCTACAAAGTAGAAGAAATTCACGACATGTTCAGGCGTGCCGGTAAAGCGCTGCCGCAGTTTCTCTTGTTGTGTGGCCACGCCCACTGGACAGTTGTTGGTGTGACAAATGCGGGCCATGATGCAGCCTTCCGCAATCATCGACACAGACCCGAAGCCGTATTCCTCGGCTCCCATCAGCGCCGCCATCACTACATCCCATCCGGTTTTCATGCCGCCATCTGCTCGCAGCAATACTCGATCGCGCAGACGATTTTCCATCAGTACCCGATGCACTTCAGTCAGTCCCAATTCCCAGGGAACACCGGCATGTTTGATAGAACTGAGCGGCGATGCGCCTGTCCCACCATCATGACCAGAGATTTGAATAATATCGGCGTTGGCTTTGGCCACTCCAGCAGCGATCGTCCCAATCCCCACTTCTGCCACTAGCTTCACCGAGACTTTGGCTTGTGGATTGATTTGGTGCAGATCAAAGATCAGTTGTGACAGGTCTTCGATCGAGTAAATATCATGGTGCGGTGGCGGCGAGATTAGGGTCACACCAGGTTTCGATCGACGCAGCATAGCAATGTAGGGGCTGACTTTCTTACCGGGTAGCTGGCCACCTTCACCGGGTTTTGCCCCCTGTGCAATTTTGATTTCTAGCTGCCGACCGCTCATCAAATATTCTGGAGTGACGCCGAATCGTCCTGATGCGACTTGTTTGATGGCCGAACTGGCCGTGTCGCCATGGCGTAATCCCTTCAGATGAGGAAATTGCTGAGAGCGCCCTGTTTCATCGACATCGCCAATCGTCTGGTAACGCATCGGATCTTCGCCGCCCTCACCAGAATTAGATTTGCCGCCCAATCGGTTCATGGCAATGGCTAGGGTTTCGTGGGCTTCACGGGACAGCGATCCCAGCGACATTGCCCCTGTGCAGAAGCGCTTAACGATCTCCTCCACGGGTTCAACGTCTTCAATTGGAATAGAGGGGCGATCGCTTTGGAAATCTAACAAATCCCGCAGGGCTGTGATTGGTCGCCCTTCCATGTACTTTTGGTACAGAGCGTAGTGGTCAATGCTCTTGTCGGCTACCGCTTTGTGCAAGTACTTAGCCATCTCCGGGCTATTCATGTGGTACTCGCCACCGGGTTTGTAATTAAAGAAGCCAAAGTTCTCCAGCTTTTTGGTGGTCAACGCTGGGAAGGCGCGACTGTGGAATGTGATGATCTCCTGTGCTAGATCGGCCACACTCAAACCACCCAGTCGCGAAGCCGTGCCCTGAAAGCCCAACGCTAGCAGATCAGGACCAATACCAATTGCTTCAAAAATTTGCGCCGCTTGATAGCTAGACAACAGCGAAATGCCCATCTTTGAGAGAATTTTCAGCAACCCTGCCTCGACGGCTTTACGATAGTTATGCTGCGCCCCAGCCAAGCTAATTTTGGCAATTTTGCCGGTTTCCATCAGCTTTTGAGTTTTACCATCTGCCCACCAGTGTCGCACAGTTTCCCAGGCTAAATACGGACAAACGGCGCTAGCTCCGTAACCAACTAAACAAGCAAAGTGGTGAGTGCTCCAGCATTGCGCTGTATCAACTACGATCGAGGCTTTCATGCGTAGGCCTTGCCGAATCAGGTGATGGTGCACCGCGCCCACAGCCAGCATCGGCGGAATGTAGCTGAACGCTTCGCTGAGAGTCGTTGGGTCTCCAGCCGCATTGACGCGATCGCTGAGAATCAGAATTTTCTTGCCGTCGTGCACCGCAGCCGTTGCTTGTTGGCACAGATTTTTGACAGCATGTTGTAGTCCATCTGGTCCATCGGCAATCCGAAATAGGGTTGAGAGGGTGGCCGTGTCAAAGCCCGACTGACGGATTTGCTCGAGTTCTGGATCATTTAGCACTGGAGAATTCAGCTTCAGCAGATGGGCGTATTCCGGCTTTGCGTCGAGCAAATTGCCTCGTTCACCTAGTTGAATCGACAGCGACATCACCAAACTTTCCCGCAGGGGATCGATCGGCGGGTTCGTCACTTGCG
The DNA here is from genome assembly GCF_026802175.1 of Thermocoleostomius sinensis A174. Lineage (NCBI taxonomy): Bacteria > Bacillati > Cyanobacteriota > Cyanophyceae > Oculatellales > Oculatellaceae > Thermocoleostomius > Thermocoleostomius sinensis. Next base: position 4,188,534 of record NZ_CP113797.1, read on the forward strand.
CAAAGCGCTGCTTGAAATAGTCGTACAACAACCGGGGCTTGCTTGATAGCACTGCCAGTGGAATATCATCCCCCATGCAAAAAGTGGGTTCCTTGCCCTGGGCCGCCATTTCTTGAATAATCATCTCCACATCTTCGGTGGTGTACCCAAAGGCAGTTTGGTGCTGAAGCAGATTTTCAGCTACCATGAAGGGTTCATCCAAGAAAGGTTGGGGTGACAGGTCTTGCCGATGTGCTTGGAGCCACTGCCCATAGGGACGGGCCCGGGCTACGCGCTGCTTAATATCCCAGTTTTTCAGCACTTCCTGGGTTTGCAAATCTACGGCGATCGCCTGTCCTGGTCCCAAGCGCCCCTTTTCCACAATCTCGGCTTCGGGAATGTCTACCACACCAGCTTCCGATGCCACCACAATCAAGCCATCGCGGGTGATACAGTAACGGGCTGGTCGCAAGCCGTTGCGATCAAGTGTTGCACCGACTAGTTTTCCGTCACTAAAGGCCAACAAGGCAGGGCCATCCCAGGGTTCTTGTAGCCCACTGTAGTACTCGTAAAAATCAACGATCTCTGGATACTGATCAAGGTCGGGTTGGTTTTGGTAGGCCTCCGGCACTAGCATCATCACCGTTTCCAGCGGCGGACGCCCCGACTGTACCAATAGTTCGGTGACACTGTCGAGGTTAGCCGAGTCACTTTGCTCAGCATTCACAATCGGCTTGAGGTCTGCCAACCGATCGCCCCAGTGCGGATCAGCCAATCCAGCCTCCCGTGCCATCATCCAGTTGATATTGCCCAGCAGCGTATTGATCTCGCCGTTATGCCCCAAAAACCGCATCGGTTGTGCCAGCGGCCATTTGGGCATGGTATTGGTGCTGAAGCGACGATGGTAGATGGCAAAGGCGCTCTCGTACAGGGGATTTGCCAGGTCTTCGTAGAATAATCCCAACACTTCCGATCGCACCATGCCTTTATAGACAATCGTGCGGCTCGAAAATGAGCAAATGTAAAAGTCTTGTAGCCCTGGCGTTTGTTGAGCCTGTTGACTCATGGCTTTCTCGATGCGCTTACGGGCCCAATACAATAGTCGCTCTAGCTCGTCGCCCGTTTGAGTAGACTGCACCAAAAGCTGCTCAATCTGCGGTTGGTTTTCCTTTGCCTGCTGACCAAGGACTTCTGGTTTAACCGGCACAATCCGCCAGCCTAGAGGGATAAGGTTCACCTCAGAGAGCGCTTTCTCAACGATGTCACGCGCGATCGCCGCATCTGCGGCAATGGCCGGCAGAAACATCATCCCTACGCCAAGCTGATCGATCGCAGGAACCGCGATTGCTTGACAAGAGAGCCAATCAGTGAACAAGTTCCAGGGGATTGCCGTCATCAACCCTGCCCCATCGCCCGAGTCTTGGTCGGCACTGCATCCACCTCGGTGTTCCATGCAAGTAGCCGCTATCAACGCCTTGGAGACTAACGAATGACTAGCACGCCCATGTTGATCGGCAATAAAACCGACCCCACAGGCATCGCGTTCTTCGACAAGCCAACGTTGACCGACATATCCAACTTCTGATTCCTGATGATGCAGCATAGGTTGATTCACGCTTCTCCTACTCCCGATGAAATACACGAACTGCGCTCTGCAACGAGTAAACCTTAAAAATTGACCACAAACCTTGACAACCTCAGGGTCATCTTTCTGGCATCTTGTTCTTCATGCACGTTACCAACTTTCAATACTGTCGATCGTTCCCTTAGGGCATTTCTTAATTGAAGCCTGCAAAGTCTCCTCACTCGTCTTTAACAGGGCGAGGGGTAGGTCTAGCAGTCAAGTAAACCCAAATGTCATCCTTGACGCTACACACAATCTTAAATAGAACAGATTAAGCATCTTAATAGAGTTTAACTATGCTTTGCAATCCTTGACGCGGTTGCCATTCGCAGCACTTTGGCCTCACTAATCTCCAAACTCTGTACCTGACCCCTATTTCAGCCTGCAACCGATTTTGAAGCCTCCCTGATTGGGTGAGGGATCGCCTCTATTGTCCGGAATAGTACCCATCTATTATGAGGCTAATCTTTACCTGCATAAGGTGATGAGAGTGACCGTTTGCTCAGGCTTTGTGAGGCTCATGCGAGGCAGGGATGCAGCCCAGCACCAAACGGGGTCTGACTATCTGTTTGACTGTCTATTTTTAAAATCAACACAGAACTGACACAGTTTGATTACGTAATCGACAGAATAGCAACAATTTGTGAATAAATAGCGGCAATTTAAACAAGGGTGAGGAATGCTGTAGAAACGTGTTTTTAGGAATGTTTGGATAAGCTCTGAGAATCGTGGCCAGAACTAGAACTCGTCGTCGTCGGGATCGGCGTGATCGATCGCGCTATCCTCGCCCTGTCAGTGTCTCCCTATCTAGGAGTCCAGCCAATCACTCCCCAGACACCCTTGTCTTTGTGCCCCTGTTGGTGATGGTGGTGTGTCTGCTATTGATCCGGCAGCCTAGCATTGCGCAGGTGCTTCAGCTTCCCTCGCCAGTTGTCACCGATTGGAAAACCGGGCTGCTGTCGTCGATGGGACGGGCCTTTCAATTTGCGCAGGTGTTTGAGCCGGCTGTCATCACCCAACAAGGCAATCAGGTCATTCTCAATGGGCGTGCCTATCCCGTTGCCTGGAGCCAACGCCAAAACCGCATTGGTGTTTCGGATACATCCTTGCTGCAACTCATTGGGGTTGATTTACTGAGTACCGCCGACGTGTCTAAGCAGCCAATCGAATGGTTTTCCGATCAGCGAGTCAACCCGATCGTCTTACCTACGTGGCGCAGTGGCCCGATTCGATATTTGGACATTACAGATTTACCGCAGCATTTTAGCTGGCAGCTTGAAACCAATGGTGGAACACTACAGATTACGACACCTACCGCTAGGGTGACAGGGGTGCGGCAAGGCCGCCAAAGTTGGGGCGATCGAATTGTGATAGATCTAGATCGATCGACGCCGTGGCAGGTTGATGAACAACCAGGTGCTGTGATCGTCACCCTGGACGCCCAGGTTTCCCCTGCCATCCTCCGTGCCTTTAAACCAACGGCAGGCAACCGCATCACCTCGACCAAAGTGGAAACTAGCCACAACCGTACGGTAATTCGAGTAGGAATGGCGGCGGGCATTCGTCCTCGCGTTTGGGCAATTCCAGACCCTAATCGGTTGTTAATTGATGTTCGTCCCGATTCGCTCGTAGAACGCGATATCCTTTGGGCCCCCGGCATCCGCTGGAAGCAGCAGTTTGTGAAGCTGGGCAACAGTAGTTTTCCCGTGGTAACGCTAAATATTAACCCTCGGCAACCAGGCATTACGCTCAAGCCGATCGTCAGCCATGCTTCCACGGTCGTTGGTACGGCTCCTCTATTGTCTACCGCGCAGTCGATTCAGGCCGCCGCCGCCATCAATGGTGGGTTTTTTAACCGCAACAATCAACTTCCCTTGGGCGCTATTCGTCGTGATTTTCGCTGGATTTCAGGGCCGATCTTAAACCGAGGGGCGATCGCCTGGTCAGATACGGGCGATATCACTGTGGGACGATTACACCTGCAAGAGACGTTGAAGACCTCCACAGGACAACAATTGCCCGTGGTCTATCTCAATAGCGGCTATGTGGGGCTTGGTGTTTATCGACATACCCAAGAGTGGGGAACAACTTACACCCCAATTTTGGACAATGAACGCATTGTCACAGTTCGTAACGATCGAGTCACCCAACAACAGCAGTCCGGAGCCGCTGGTAAAAACCCAATCCCCATTCCCAGCGATGGGTACTTATTGGTAATTCGTGGAAACGATGCCGCCTTTAACGCTTTGTCTGTGGGGACGGGCATTGAAATCGAAGCCGCTACCCAACCAGCTGAGTTCGATCGTTATCCCAATGTGGTCGGGGCAGGTCCACTACTGGTACAAAATCGTCAAATTGTTCTCAACGCTCAAGGCGAACAGTTTTCGACCGCTTTTCAACAACAAGGAGCCGTTCGTAGCGTCATTGCCACCACGGCTGAGGGCAACCTACTGTTGGCAGCCATTCATAATCGCATCGGTGGGTCTGGGCCAACGCTGGCAGAAACCGCTCAACTCATGCAGCAGATGGGAGCCGTAAACGCACTGAATTTAGATGGAGGTAGCTCAACAGCACTGTATCTAGGTGGACGACTACTCGATCGAATTCCAGCCACAGCCGCCCAAGTTCATAATGGCATCGGCGTCTTTGTCCAACCTGATTCTTAGCCTATATCAGCAAAATTACCTAGTGAAAAAACTTAACTTTAAATGGGCTTGAACAGGCCGTCCTGCGTGTGAAGAGTACATGTAGAAAGCGTCGTTTCAGTAATCCAAGGCTACCGAGAACCAAAAGAATTTTGTTATCTTTACTTGCGGTCTATTGAACCCCCGAACGCTAAATCCCTGCTTCTAGTAGGGTAGGCAGGGATGACTCTGACCTTTGTATGGGTGTTGGGCTTGTTCGTGTTCCCATTGGAACTTTGCGTGGGGTTCCTGATTCAATTCTTGACTAGGCATGTCTAAACTTTCACCAAAGCGCTATGGAGTGCTTGGAGATAGCAGAGACCTGTTTGTTAGAAGAGTCATCTGAAAAAGTTCATCAGAACTTCCGTTTTGCAATAGTCTCAAGGAGAAAAATTGTGGCTCAACCGAAAGAAGTGACGCAACCAACAGCGCTATCTGTCCCAAACCCAGCTGTTGCCAAGGGCGTGGCAGCGACTGAACTACGCCCCTGGGGGTCTTTCACCGTTCTAGAGGAAGGCAACGGTTACAAGATTAAGCGCATTGAAGTCAAGCCAGGACATCGCCTCAGCTTACAGATGCATCACCACCGCAGCGAGCATTGGATTGTGGTATCAGGTACGGCTCGTGTATTCTGCGGTTCGGAAGAAAAGCTGCTATTTTGTAACCAATCGACCTATGTTCCGGCGTGCACGAAGCATCGGTTGGAAAACCCCGGGGTGATCCCGCTGGTGTTAATCGAAGTGCAGAATGGCGAATATCTCGGAGAGGATGATATTATTCGATTCCAAGACGATTATTCTCGCGCAGATAAGTAACTGTCAATCTGGTTTTTCGTGCTCATAAATGAGCTTTTAAAGATTGCAATCTTGTAACATTGAGGCCTGCACCAGCAGGCTTTTCGCGTTGGAATTATATTAATTGTATTAGTATCAAGCGATCGAAAACAAAACAATCAAGGCAGTGTCAGGCTTCTTAAATCGCCGATCCAAGATAGGCTCGAGGTTGGTTGCAGCGTCCAGTTGACCAGAGCGCCGTCGCATCTAACATCAAGGCTATATCAGGGCTATCTTAAAAGGATTTGACCGAACCAAAATTGACAAGATCAACTAGCAGATGGGTTTGAATCAGAGCCAGCGCCTTGCTGTCCTTAGGAAGATCAATTTCAAAGTATTCTAGAGAGTTGGACATTGTGCTAAGCGTGAGGGCTTGGAAGGCTTTGATCTCTCGCTGAAATATGTTTTAACTTATCGACGGACTCCCTTTTGGGCTTTTATTGCTTCAAATTTACCTTTTGAACATCTGTTTGGTTTATATGTCTTCTTCAACTACTCGATCGATCCGCGAACAACAGCATCCTCTGATTCATCAGCTTGCCGATGTCATTGAGTCGGTTTGGCAGCGCTATCTCGATCTATCTCCCTATCAGCTTCCTGAAGACTTGGGCTATGTGGAGGGACGGCTAGAGGGCGAAAAGCTGATTATTGAAAATCAGTGTTATCAAACTCCGCAATTTCGTAAGCTGCATCTGGAACTCGCTAAAGTTGGTAATTCGTTGGATATTTTGCACTGTGTAATGTTTCCGCGTCCGGAGTATGCCCTACCAATGTTTGGTGCTGATTTAGTCGGTGGGCGCGGACAAGTGAGCATGGCTATTGCCGATTTGTCCCCAGTCAGCCGCGATCGCCGCTTACCGGATGTCTATCGATCGGCTCTGCATGCTTTGCCAATCCCAGAATTTTCGCAAGCGCGCACCGTGCCAGCCTGGGGTGATATTTTTTCCGAGTTTTGCGTATTGATTCGTCCGGGTAGTGCAGAGGAAGAAGCTCAGTTTCTATCGCGGGTGGAAGCCTTCCTTCAGATTCATTGTCAGCAGGCAACAGCCATGCCTCCAACCCCCGAAACCCAATCGGAGATTTTAGCTGGACAGCAATACTACTGTACGCAACAGCAGCAGAATGATAAAACTCGCCGCGTTTTAGAAAAAGCCTTCGGTACTGAGTGGGCCGATCGCTATATGACTACCGTACTGTTTGATGTACCCGAGCCGGAAGCGCGATGACCCCAATCCATGTGGTTGGCATTGGTCTAGACGGTGTAGATGGGTTGTCTGCACCAGTTAAGCACCTGCTGCAACAAGCTACATTCCTAATCGGAAGCGATCGCCATCTCAGTTATCTTTCCGATTATGCAGGTGAGCGGTGGGTGTTGGGCGACTTCCGTCAAGCGATTCAACACATCAAGGAACAATTACAAATCTCTAACGATTGTCCTGAACAACCGCCTCTGATGGTGATTTTGACCTCTGGTGATCCGCTATTTTTTGGGCTGGGGCGGTTGCTGCTCGCAGAATTGCCGGCAGAACAACTAACGTTTCATCCTCACCTTAGTTCAGTCCAGCTAGCCTTTAGTCGGGTAAAAGTAGCGTGGCAAGATGCGCAGATTATCAGTGCACACGGACGATCGTTGGATGAACTGTCCCGGGTGCTCCAACAAGGTGCGGAAAAAATTGCCATTTTGACCGATAAAACCAATACCCCCCAAGCGATCGCCCGTCTCTTGTTCGCGTTGAATTTACCCTGGGCTTACCAGCTTTGGGTCTGTGAAAATTTGGGTGGCAATGATGAGCAGGTTCGTTGCTTCCGTCCAGAAGCTGTGGTAGATGAGAGCTTTGCGCCCTTGAACGTAGTAATTCTGCTACGCGATGCCAGTGCACTGGCTGCAACGTTAGACTCACTTCCTGCCCTGGGCATTGCCGACCATCAGTTTCTTAGTTTTCCCGATCGCCCAGGGTTAATGACGAAACGAGAGGTGCGGCTGCTGGTGTTGGGCGAGTTGAAATTGCAGCCTCATCAAACCATTTGGGATATTGGGGCAGGAACCGGATCGGTGTCGATCGAAATGGCTCGATTATTTCCTAGCTCGCAAATTTATGCCGTTGAACAAACGGCGATCGGGATTTCGTTGATTCAGCAAAATAGCCAGCGGTTTAACGTTCAAAACATTACCAGTGTGCACGGCTCTGCGCCAACTGTCCTAGAAGATCTTCCGCAACCCGATCGAATTTTTATTGGCGGCAGCAGCGGCAAACTTCATGAAATTTTGCATCAATGTAGCCAGCGACTACATATCTCTGGCACGATTGTTGTTGCCCTGGCAACGTTGGAGCATTTGACGGTGGCCCTCAATTGGTTACAGACGGCTCCTGCCTGGGAGGCTCAATGGTTACAAGTGCAACTGTCTCGATCGATTCCGATTGCTACCTTGACGCGCTTTCAACCTCTCAACCCCGTGACACTGCTAACGATACGCCGCCGTCCATAACCCGATTCCGGTCAGCAATAGAAACCCTAATCCCATCACCCCTGCTAATGGGTGATTATCAAATCCTGTGAGCCACTTTGCGGTTTGATTCGAGTAATGCACTAGATGCCAGCGATCGCAACTGGCTAGAGTCCAAATCCATCCGGCATGAAGCCCGATCGCTAGTCCTAATTGTCCCTGATCTGCCCAACGAGCCAACGAAAGCACCATTCCCATCAGCCAAAGCCCAGGCAACTGCGGCAGAATTTTACGTCCGTCCCACACCCAATGCAGCATGGCAAACAACACACTGACACTTGTTGCTGCAACCCAAGGAGCATAATCTTGCTGAAGCTGGTTCCACAAGAATCCTCGAAACACGAGTTCCTCGATCGTGCTGACCCACAGTCCCAGTCCCACGATCGCCACCAAGGCAAGAGACTCAGACTGGACTGCTCCAATTTCTGTCAAGTCTTCTGGTTCAATTGGCAAATCTGTTGATACCATAGCGTCCGATCGCCCCAGCTTTACCCAGCCAAACTGTTGTTGTAGAAAGAATAGCCCCCCTAATCCAACCGTCCCTATAACTGCCCCAACACCAAAGGATACCAGCGTGGAAGGTTGCCCAAGTCCATAGGTTGTCCAGAACGCCCGTTTAAAGCCCGAAACAACCCAAATGGCGACGGGTGCAACGGCATAAAGCGAGACAACTAAAGGAATCTTGTGATTAGCAGTTGCTGAAGGCTGCAAGGGATTCCATTTCAAGACAACTGCTAGGATTGCTGCCAACGGTAGCCAAACTACCATCCAAACCAAGAAAAAAAGCAGTAACTTGGTCAGGGCTGGAACTTGGGTAGAAGCCGGAAACAAGGATAGCAAATCACAACTCGAACGAAGAGAGCAATAGAAAGTCGGTAACAAGTCGTTTAGCACTTAGCACTCTCCGAGCAAGGCGGTTCAAGGATAGATAGAACTACCTAATTGTACTGTCTCAAAATTCAGGGGTACACTTTGAATACTCAGAACTAAGCTAAAAAGCAATAATTACTTCGTCTACTCTGAATCGACTCTCATCGGAATGTCCGCTGTTTCACAGAAGTAATACTGCCTACATACTTTCATGCATAATTATTTGAATAAATGGAATGCTATTCCTCGTCCTCATCTACAAAGCCATTACGATCGCTGTCAATCTGAATCAGGTGGATATGCTTGTAGCCTAACTTGATTTCAAATTCATCGCCTGGCTTCAAACCCATTTTCTCGGTATAAGTAGAACCGATAACGATTTGACCATTTTTGTGTACGCTGACCCGATAAGTTGGCTCACGACCCCGACCATCTTTCGCTCCCTCGGCGTCTAGCGTTGTTCCCTTTGCTTCCAACAACGCCTCAAAAAAATCCGCTAAATTGACTCGCGTTTGATTATTTTTTCCAACAGTATAGTACCCGCAACGCCTTGCCTTTTCTCGTCGGGGTAAATGAGAAAGTTCCTTTACCTTTTGAAGGAGTGCTTTCCCAGTTAATGGAGTCGGCGTGGATTCAGTCATTGTTTCCAGGAATTCCTTACAGCTTTTAAGGGTAGTTAGGAAGTGAGATTCATCCAGTTCATCTCATCTATCTGAATATAACTTTAAACCTATTTATTTCAAAGACGACTAGTAGGAATTAGATTATGAAGTTTAGTAATTGGATGTCCCGATTTTGATCGAGCAGAGAAGTTGCTAGACGAAATTAAAGGCTTCCAATTACTAAATTGGTCTGAGAAACTACCAATTGAGTCTGTTATTTGAGAGTTACTGTTTATGATTACAATTTCTTGGCTGTTGTGTATTGATATTAAGGTAGGTATACATGAATTTTGCCAACTGTCAACCGAAAAGCTGAATGTTTAGCTTGCCAACGCGCATGAATCGGTGCTACTCAAAAAGCCCAAGGCAATTTTAACTACCAATAGTGCCGTAATTTGTTGACTAAACAAGTTACATTTGATGCAATCTTGTCTACGCAGAAAGCCATTAGGGTGATTGAGATGCTTGACTGAACAAGCTATTTTTATCTCTAATACGATTTCTGAAAGAATTCCGTAAACTCTGAGCACTCTGTACGCTTGGATTAGACTAGAAGATAAGTCAGCATTTCGCTTCAAATGTATGCAAGTTTTGTTTAAAGTCGTTCGGCAAGCCTCCAACTCTACTTCTTACACGCAGTCTTATCAACTGGACGTTGAGCCAGGCAACACTATTTTGGACTGCCTCAATCGAATTAAATGGGAACAAGATGGTAGTTTAGCGTTTCGGAAAAATTGTCGAAATACGATTTGTGGCAGTTGTTCCATGCGGATCAATGGTCGATCGGCGTTAGCCTGCAAAGAAAATGTCGGTAGTGAAATCGCCCGGTTGCAATCTATTGCTGCTTCGGTTAGTGAAAAATTCCCTACTTCAAATACTCAAACTGCTCCTATCCCCACTATTACCATTGCTCCGATGGGAAATATGCCTGTGATCAAAGATCTGGTTGTGGATATGTCAAGCTTTTGGGATAATCTGCAAGCCGTTGATCCCTACGTCAGTACTTCGGCCCGGCACGTGCCCGAACGAGAGTTCTTGCAATCTCCTGAAGAGCGCGATCGCCTGAACCAAACGGGAAACTGTATCTTGTGTGGCGCGTGCTATTCCGACTGTAATGCCCGCGAAGTCAATCCAGACTTTGTAGGGCCACACGCGCTGGCTAAAGCCTATCGTATGGTGGCAGACAACCGAGATGCCCAAACCGCCGATCGCCTGACCCATTATAACGAAGGCACAAGAGGCGTGTGGGGCTGTACCCGTTGCTATTTCTGCAACGCGGTTTGTCCAATGGACGTGGCTCCCATGGATCAAATTGGCAAAATTAAGCAGGAAATTCTCGATCGCACTTCCTCAATTCAGTCCGATCCTCAGGCTGAGCCAACCAGTCGCTCGGTACGGCATCGCAAAGTATTGGTTGAGTTGGTGAAAGAGGGTGGCTGGATCGACGAGCGCCGCTTTGGGTTGAAGGTGGTGGGTAATTCCTTTCGTGATTTGAAGGGTGTGTTTAGTTTAGCGCCGCTGGGTCTGCGCATGATAGTCAAAGGCAAGTTTCCGCTCCGCTTTGAACCCTCAGAAGGCACTGACGAAGTACGATCGCTCATTGAATCTGTGGAACAGGCAGAATCTGAAACCTAATAAGCCCTCAACTGTTGTTTGATGAAAGCTGTTTCTGGGAACTCTACCAGTAGTTCACCAGAAAACTTATGGGTAGACGGATTGTAGGCATGATCACTTCCTATCAAGGTGTGAATCAAAGTGATTGGTTATGGCAGCAAACTCCCAACCCTTTCGGCGTTTGGAAAACTATTCAAATTTTGAAAAATGCACCCAAACCTGATGTTTTGCTGCTCTACCAGTATGATTTTTTTCGGCAGTCTACTCGGCGGAAAAGTTGGCTCGATCGCTTGCAACCACCCCAGTTGGAAACGGTTTCATTAAGCGCTACCGAATTACGTGGTGTCCCCAGGGAGCGAGCGATCTATTTGTTGCGAGAACCGCCATTAGAAGAAATTTTGCACAAAAACAAAATTAATTATGAGGCTGCTAAATCCTACTGTGGCTATGTTTTCGGCCCCGATGATAGTGCTCCTACGCCCGATTACATGCCTGCGATTTGGTATCACGCCAACTCATTTCGAGAGCTTGAGCAACTACCCGTTCCAGAAAAACCCAAACGCTGTAGTTGGATTACATCGGGCATCAACCGCACCAAAAACCACCGCCAGCGCCTTGCGTTTTTGCAGCAATTGCAGCAAATCGAACTTGATGTGGATCTCTACGGTCGGGGTTTACCCAGTGGGGCAAGAAGCAATGGCGAACTAAAAAATAAATGGTATGGCATGGCTCCGTATTACTACAATCTAGCGATCGAAAACTATGCCGACAACGATTGGTACGTCAGTGAAAAGCTATGGGATTCGTTGCTGGCTTGGTGTTTACCCATTTACTACGGTGGTTCAGCCGCCGATCGACTGTTGCCACCTGGAAGTTTTCTGCGCTTGCCCAGCCTTGACGAGAAAGGAGTTGCCTACATTCAAGAAGTCATTACATCTCCAGAAACCTGGTATCAGGCAAAAGATGCCATCGCCGAAGCACGACAAATTATCCTGCACAAGCTCAATCTCTTGAACTGGCTGTCAGAATTCGTTGAAAAGTACTTTTAGGCAATGTGACATTACCTTGTGAAAGGGGAAGTAGGGAGAGGCAATGGGAAATAGGGAACGAAGCGATAGATTCTGCACCAACCCCCGACTCCCGACTCCCAACTCCCGACTCCCAACTCCCGACTCCCATGAATGGAATCTGCACCCTTGCCAACGATCAGGTTTATAACCAACTCGTAGCCCTGCTCAATAGCATTGAAGCCGTTGTAGGAGCAACCATCCCTGTTTGCGTTTATCCTTATGACGATCGCACCGATCGCATTGCAGCCGAAATTGCTCGGCGTCCCAATGTGCAGCTTTACAATGATCGCCTCTCGATTCAGCACTGGGATCAGTTTGTGCGGGATGTTTGGGACGCGCATCCCACCGCTAGACAATGGTGGGGCAAGCTTGACCCAACTGTATATTACCGAGTTGGAACCCATCGTCGCTTTTGTGCGTTTGATGGCCCGTTCGAGCGCTTCCTTTATCTGGATGCCGACACGCTGTTGATGAGTTCACCAGAGTTCATCTTTCAGCAGCTAGACCAGACCGATTGGGCAGTTTACGACTTTCAATTTAAAGATCCTAGCCACGTTTACAATCTCTCTTCACCCCGACTCACTCAGTTATTTTCGAGCGATCGGCTGCAAACGGAGATTTTTTGTTCTGGTTTCTACGCTACCAAGCGCCACATATTTACGGCAGAGCAACAAGCATGGCTGCTGTCAGAGTTACGAGCGGGCGATGCGGAAATCCTGTATCCGATGGCTCCTGATCAAACGTTGCTAAATTATATGGTAATGAAATCAGGCATTAAACTCTGCAACTTGGCGCTGAAGCTACCACCCGAGCAGCGAACGGGCTGTTGCATTACCTCGGATAAGTTCACCGAGCATGATCGAATTCTGTACGACCAAGGCAATCCGTTGACCTACATTCACTACATCGGGTTAACGTCTAGCCTCGTGAACCGGGTCTGTAGCGGCGAAAATCTTGACTTTCCCTACCGTGATCTGTTCTTGCACTATCGCTATTTGCACGAACCAGAGCAACACCCTGTTTTTTCTCAAAAACCCAGGGCCTACAATGCATCGCCGAGCCTACAGAAGCGCTTGTTTCGGAAGTTGGGTTTGGCTCGAAATTAGACTATCTCAAGGAGAACTGGTATGAATCGCGGTATCTACATCACCGCCAACGATCGCGCCACAGAGCAATCGATCGCCCTACTGAAAAGCATTCGGGTTTATGATGCTGAGACGCCCGTTGTGCTGATTCCCTATGACGAGCACTATCACCATGTCGCCGATGTGTTAGCTCATCAATTTGGGGTAACGGTTTATGAAGATTTGGAGTTCATCGATCGGTTATCGCGTCAGCTATATGACATTTTTGGGGAGGGATTTTTTGCCCGCCCTAATCAATTCCGCAAGCAAGCCTGCTGGTTTGGACCCTTCGAGGAATTCATTTATATCGACACGGATATCGTGGTCTTTGAAAAAATCATTGACAACCTGAATTACCTGACCGAGTACGACTTTATCTGTGCCGACTACCAGCACGCAGGCGGGATCGCCAACGTTTTTACGCCGAAGGTACTAGAGGCAGGGGTTTTGACTGAGCAAGAGTGTGGCGATATTTTCAACGGCGGCTTTTGGGGATCGAAGCAGCATCGCATCTCTGAGTCCGATCTCTACTCTATTTTTCAAGAGTGTGCCGCCCATCCCGACTATTTTGATTTTTCTCAGAAAACCTCCGATCAGCCCATCATGAATTACATGGTGTTGAAACAGATTCCCAAACGCTTCAATATTGTCCGCCGACCCGGCAAAGCGCCCGGAAACTGGGCAGGCAGTCCCCATTTTCAAATACAGGGCGATCGGCTTTTTGATCCTAAAGTGAATCAACCTTTACAATATTTGCACTGGGCTGGAATGCGGATTCAGCCCGGTTGCCCCTATTGGGAAATATGGGAACACTACCGCTACTTAGGTGAAGAGAAACCACCGATTGGTGCTCAACCCACGGGTCAGACCCCCGTCTGGCGGAAAACACTCGACCAAATCAAATTAAAAATCAAAGCATATTAAGGATTAGGGATAAGGACAGAACAGACAGGACTGCAACCTTCATTTATCTATCACTTTTATCTCTGACCCTTAGAGGGTGTTTGAAAAGATTTGAGGTGTCAAATTTATGCCAACCGCCTCACCATAATCCGAATCATGGCAAGGTAGATCAAGGTTTCTGATGTCTCTGGTAATAATTCATAGTCTCTGACCAACCGTCTGCATCCCATTAGCCAACCAAAAGTTCGTTCTACCACCCACCTCTTTTTGAGCAAGCTAAAGCCTTTGGTTTGCTCAGGTCGCAGTACAACTTGCACAATCCAACGACAAACATCCATCACCCACATCAGAAAAGGGGCGCCATCGAACCCGCCGTCTACCCAAATGGTGATTAAGCGTGAAACCTTTTTCTTCATCCGTTTGACTCGTTTGAGGACACGTTTGCCCCCTTCGCGTTCCCCCAGGTTTGCCGCACTCACAAACACCCGCAAAACCAGTCCTAACGTATCCACCGTTAAAAATCGTTTGCGTCCTGTAATCAGCTTGCCTCCATCAAAGCCAACTTGTTGATGAACTCCTGCTGCACTCTTGATGCTTTGGCTATCGATGATCGCTTCTGATGGACTAGGATAGCGTTGCGCATCGATGCGAACCCACTGGTGCAACTGGTCATGAATGGAAATCCAGGTGCCGTCCAATCGCCAGTTGCGGAAGTACGTGTACACCGTCTGCCAGGCTGGGAAATCACCAGGTAAAGAACGCCAACGACAGCCTTCAACCAGAACATAGAGCATGGCATTGAGCACCTCCCACAGGTCAACGCTGCGAGGACGACCACCTGGCTTTGCTGCTGGAATTAATTCACTCAAAACCTCATATTGGGCGCGGGTTAGGTTACTGGGATATGCTTTACTCATCTGACTCACTCAGGGCTGTAGATATTTGCTATTCGCAGCCTACACTGAGTGAGCTTTTTTACGACCTTCCTGGCTTCTCAAACACCCTCTTAGCCTGATATCAGGGCACTCGATTCATCATGGTCAACAACCCTTGCTGTCCTAACAACAGTTCCCTTGCCAAACTTAAAATTCCTACCCAAATAATGGGCGAGATATCGACTCCTCCGATCGGAGGAACCAACTTGCGGGTAGGACTCAAGAAGGGTTCAGTCGGAACTGCGACAACGTTGAAGGGAAAGCGCTGAAGATCTGCTTGAGGATACCAAGTCAAGACAATCCGAAAGATGAACAGAAAAATCATGATCCCTAGCACGAGAGCCAGAATCCAGGTTGCGATCGATATGGCAGGCATATTTTAAGCTTTGTAACTGTGCTGTCTCATATTTTATCGCTGGTTGTGCGAAGCATGAATTCAATCATTATCCTTACTTGGCGGGCTGTAAAGTCATCAGTTCCAGATTGCTTTTCTGATTCATCTTTTCAAAGGTTTAACAGACCGATAAGATGATTAATGAATAACTCGCCTGAACCTACGGATAAAGTTCTATGACACCCTCTCTTGCTAATTTCCTTTACAGCTTGCTGGCTGGTGTTGTTGTTGTGGTCATTCCTGTTGTGGTGGGTCTCGTCTTCATTAGTCAGAAAGATAAGATCCAGCGCGGCTCATAACTCAGTCATATATTGCTCTGTGAATTTGTCCAGTGAATAGGTGTGACACCCTTTAGTCTTGACACAATTGCTTGACAAGCCTGTCTCCATAATAGCTAGGATAAAGTTGGCGACCCTAATGTGGTAGAGCGACAGCTTGTCCTAGCCATTTTTGTATCATTGGTATCAACGAATGTGGTTTTACCCAAGTATCACCTTATAAGTAGATAGAGGACAGCTTAAATAAAGCAGCATATAGAGTAGCATCAATCTAAATTTCAGACCTTCAGGCTCGATCGATTTCTGTCGGATCTGATTGATCAGAATCAATTTCTCACGATTTCATTAAAAATCCTGCTAGAGATTTGATGCCCAGAGTCGTTAACATAGGGACATAACATCGGAGAACGGTAATGGTAAACGTTGGACTTAACTGGGCTAGCTTTCTAGGCATTGCCCTGGCGCTAGGAGGGGCAGGCTTATATGCTCTAAGAACCATGCGTCCGGGGTTGGCTCGCGATCAGGATATCGTATTTGCGGCAATTGCTCTCCTGTGTGGCGGTATCTTGTTCTTCCAAGGTTGGCGGCTTGACCCGATTCTGCAATTTGCTCAAACTTTGTCTGTGGCTTCAGCTATCTGGTTTGCTTATGAAGCGGTTCGTTTGAGAGGAATTGCTACGGAGCAGGCGAAACGGAATACTCCTGTTGTCGATGAGGAGCGCCCTGTCAGCCGAGTTTACCGTGCAGAACTAGATGATTATCCTCCACTAGATGAACGCGATCGGTTCCCGGTGAATCGTCGAATTCGGGGAACTCGTGAAGAGGTTCGCCCCCGCGATGATTATGACGATACCCGTCGCTCAACACCTCGGCGTGGCAGCGAACGTCCCAGCCTCAGCGATCGCCCTCGTCGCCCTCGTTCGTCCCGATCTTCCAGTTTGCCTCCCGATCGCTCGGAACGTACTTGGGATGACGATTCAAGTGAGCAGTCGTTTCGTCGTGAAGTGATTCGACCCAGTAGCGCTAGCGACGATCAGCCGACTCGCCCCAAGCGCAGCCGTCCGTCTGAGGCATCCCGTCGCCGCAGTTCAGACTACGCTGCCTCTGATTATGTTGATTATCAGCCAGTGGATCGCTCTGACGATTGGAGCTAGGGTGTTGGCTAGTAACCGCTGATCATGCCGATCGTACAAGCTCACGGTGGATTTGATGTTTAGGAGTAGGGGCGTTCGGTTAGCGTCCCTACTTTGTTTTTTTAGTAGAGTTGTTTAACTACAAGGTGAAGCTATCAATTTTTTATGGAATTTGAGCTAGTCTATTTAATTCTCAATAGGCAGGGTGGAACTCCAAAAATATTAACAATTTCAACATTGACATCTCTGGTTGATAGTAAGCAGAAATAGAGAAAGGCTTTGCTTGGGATTGACGTGAGAATCGGCATTCAATGAATGCAATGCAAATAGGGCTTGTCGATGGCAATCACAGCAATCTTTTGTTTACGCATGTTTACGCAAGATCCCTGAAGCAAACCCTCTGTGTCATCCAACGAGCGAGTGAAGGTTGCGAGTTCAGTGTGAATTCTCAACGAACGTCCAAAACGCGAACTGGTGCGATCGTGCCTGTGTATTTCTATGTAAAGGGCTTTGTACTGTACCTATCAACAAGTGGTGAGCATGACTATCAATTTTTTTCGGTTAGCGTCCTCTAGCTTAGCTGTTGCCGGAACGGCTCTTGGTTTAATAGGACTGAACGCTTTTATACCGCTAGAGGTTTTTACGCTGAAATTAGGAACTCGACAAGCAATTGCTCAGACCAACATAACCGATGATCCAGAAGAGGGGGTGAATGTTCGCGTCTACCAAGCAGCTAGCCCGGCGGTGGTGGCGATCGAAACTGCAACAGGCAGTGGCAGTGGTAGCATTATTCGCCCCGATGGGCTGGTGTTGACAAATGCCCATGTGGTGACAGGGTCAGAAACTGTGACGGTCAAACTTGCCGATGGTCGAGAATTTGAAGGGACGGTCATTGGCTATGGAGAGGGAGGACTGGACTTGGCCGCCGTTCGTATTGTCAGCAACGAACGCAATTTTCCAACCGTGCGAGTTGCCGATCCAGAAGCGGTGGCGGTTGGTCAGCGGGCGTTTGCGATTGGCAGTCCGTTTGGCTTTCAAGGCACATTCACCACAGGCATTGTCAGCCGATTAGATCGCAATCGCGGGTTAATTCAAACCGATGCCGCCATTAATCCTGGAAATTCTGGTGGTCCATTGCTCAATAGTCGCGGAGAATTGATTGGAGTCAACAGCGCCATTCTGTCCCCTGGTGCGGGAGCTGGCAATGTGGGAATTGGGTTTGCCATTGCTACGGATCGCGTAGATTCGTTTCTGGTTGCCGTTGAAGAAGGGCGAGCCCCCACGGCTCCCCAACAATCTCCCCTGTTAGCGGGTGGAGCCGCTGCTGAACGGTTGGCCCTCAACAACGAACCGATCGAAGTGAAAGGAAAGCTGGATGAGGAAAGTAACGTTCTCCCTAGCGATAATAGCTACTTCAACGCCTACACCTTCGAGGGCGATGCTGGACAACGGGTTATTATCGAAATGAATAGCCAGGAATTTAACTCCTATTTGATTTTGCTCTCGCCAGAAGGAAACAATGTTGCTCAAGCAGGTACGGACAATGGGGCCAGAGATTCGCGGATCGAGGTGACGCTACCAACCGAAGGCATTTATACCATTTTGGCGAATACCTATTCCGCTGGTGAAACCGGAGAGTACACACTAGCCCTCTCTACCACTGGCTTAAGCCCAATTTTGCTGAAGGAAGAGGGACGGTTAGGGCCAGAGTCGCAGGTGCTTCGAGCCGATGGGACATTCTACCAAGAACATACCTTCCAAGGACAAGCAGGACAGAGTGTGACGATTGTGATGGAGAGCGAAGATTTTGATACCTATCTGATTTTGCTCGGTCCAAATGAACAGGTGATTGGACAAAATGACGATGCGTCGGCTGGAACGCTCAACTCGGTGTTGACCGTCACATTACCGGTCACTGGAACGTACCGAATTATTGCCAATGCCTATGAACGCACCGGGCAAGGGGCCTATACCGTGACCGTTCGCTGACCGAGCCTGATTGCTTCACGGCTAAAATAGCGCTGTACCTCTGGCTACAACCTTGTTCTATGTCTGTTTTTTAAGTTGCTTTCGCTGAGTTGCTTTAACGTCTTATGAGTTTTCAAGTCCTCCGTCTCGCATCGTCGGGTCTGATTGTTGTGGGCACAACCCTGGGGCTAACTCTATTTAACGCGATGTCTCCGGTGGAGTGGTTCAGTGTATCTGGGTTTGGCCGATCTGCGCCTCGCGTTGCACTAGCCCAAGATGCAGAAACAGTTTATGCCGAAGTTAGTCCGGCAGTTGTCTCGATCGAATCCGACAGTGCGACGGGGAGTGGCACGTTGATTCGCTCGGATGGGTTGGTGCTAACCAATGCCCATGTGGTTGGAGATGCCCGATCGGTGACAGTGATTTTAGCGGACGGCACTCAGTATGTGGGCGAGGTGATTGGCTATGGAGAAACGGGTCTCGATTTAGCGGTAGTTCGTCTGCAAGGAGACGATTCCTTTCCAACCGTCCGCATTGCTGAACCAGGGTCTGTCCGCACGGGGCAACAGGTGTTTGCAATCGGTAATCCCTTCGGACGTTTCCAAGGCTCCATCACGCAGGGAATTGTGAGCCGTATCGATCGGGAACAAGGATTGATCCAAACAGACGCTTCGATCAATCCAGGCAACTCCGGGGGGCCATTGTTGAACAACCGAGGGGAATTAATTGGTGTCAACACGGCTATTTATGCTCCACGAGGATCGGCCGGAAATATCGGCATCGGCTTTGCTATTCCGATCGAACAAATTCAACCCTTTTTAGCGGCTGTTAACCAAGGGGCTGCCCCACGAACTGCTCAACAGCAAACCCCATTTGTTGAAGAACGCACTGTACAACCCTTAACGCTCAATAGCCAGATTCAAGGCAGGTTAGATGACAACAGTGGTATTCTGCCAGCCGATAATAGCTACTTCAATGCCTATTCATTCGCGGGTAGGGCAGGACAGCAAGTGGTCATCCATATGAGTAGCAGCGAATTGAATCCGTATTTGATTTTGTTATCTCCTACCGGAACCGCTTTGGCTCAAGATGACGACAGTGGTGGCGGCCGTAATTCCCGCCTCAGTGTGACATTGCCAGATGATGGCACGTATTTGATTTTAGCTAATTCGTATGCTGCTGGAGAACAAGGTAATTATCAGCTAGAACTGTCAACTATTGCCACAAACCCTCAACCAACAGTCGCAATTCTTCAAACGGAAGGTCTCCTCGGTAGTAGTTCACCGAAGCTGGAAGATGGCAGTTTATACGAGGAGCATAGCTTTCAAGGAAACGCCGGTCAAACCGTTACCATTTCCCTAGAAAGCAGTGACTTTGATACCTACTTAATTTTGCTAGGGCCCAACGATCAAGTCATTGGTGAGAACGATGATGCTGCTTCCAATACACTCAACTCCACTTTGACCATCACCCTCCCGGTGACGGGAACCTATCGTATCATTGCCAATGCCTATGACTCGGAGGGACAAGGGCGCTATGTTTTAACTGTTCGGTAAGGGAGCAGTGTGGTGAACGCGAAGCAGAGGCGTTGAAACTGCATTAACTTGCTTTGTGTCAATTCCGTAACTTTGCATTAGTCCGCCCTGACCATGCTAATCTCTTAAGGTAACGTCGGTTCTGATGGGGAACAGCCATCAGACGCAAGGGGGAAAGTTCGGTGCAAATCCGGCGCTGTCCCGCAACTGTGATGAGATGTTTCCTCTCTGAGTCAGGATGCCCGCCGATCGCAAATCCATCCCTTTTCATCTGCGAGGTACGGATGAACCAACATTCTGGCTTTTCTAGATTAATCCGCTGCGATCGTCCCTTCAAGCAAGCAGGGCTTCTAATATTTCTAATCATCGCCAGTTTTTTGTTCAGCAACTCTCCTACACTAGCTCACCACGCAATGGGAGAGAGAGTTCCCGCCAATTTCGTTGAAGGCTTTCTGTCAGGTCTGGCTCATCCTGTGATTGGCGCCGATCATTTTGCATTTATTGTGTCTGTTGGATTACTAGCTGCGATTAGTTGTCAAGGAATCAAGATTCCGATCGCTTTTGTGCTGTCAACAGTAGCAGGAGCCGTGTTCCACTTGATGCAAATCACATTACCAGCGGCTGAGCTTTTCATTTCTGGATCGGTGCTGCTATTTGGTATTTTTCTGACCCTGAAGCAGCAGCCCAATAGCTGGGTTTTAACTGGATTAGCTGCAATCTGTGGATTGTTTCATGGCTATGCCTACGGAGAATCTATCTTTGGTGCAGAAATGACGCCGCTGGTTGCCTACCTGGCAGGCTTCACTGTGATTCAACTCGCAGTGGCTATTGCCGCTTTTTTCATTGGTAAAGCGGTTCTCAAGCAAGCCACTGAACTGCCTAATTTGCCGCTTCGGTTTGCTGGGTTTGTCATTTGTGGCGTAGGTATTGCTTTTCTATCGACCCTAATTGTTGAAACGATTTTCTCAGCATTGTGACAAATTGAAAGTGAGGGATTTTAGATAGTGGCTGTAAGCAAAGGATGGTACGTCAGTTTGATTGCAATCGGCAGCGTTAGTAACTTGATCTATCCTCACGTGCCACTAGTTAGTTTTGCTACTCTGGCGGGAGTAACCCTCCGTCGCAACCAGGCGATCGTAGCGATGGTGTGCATTTGGTTCGTCAATCAGCTTGTTGGTTTCACGATTCGACAGTATCCACTGAATGCGATCGTGCTGCTGTGGGGCTTGACGATGGGCTTAGGAAGTATTCTGGTTGCCTTGATCGCTTCAATGCGCCCAATGTTTAGTTATCACGGTTGGGTAGGACAACTCCTGTGGCTAGGAGTAGCGCTGCTGCTGGGGTTCACTGTTTACCAAAGCAGCACCCTGCTAGTCCATCAATGGGTGGGAATGCACGGTTTGACGGTCGATGTTCTCCTGCGCATCTTTGTACGTGATGGAATGTGGACGATCGGTCTCTATGCAATTTACTACGCTATTCACAAAGTCTTCCGATTAAACTATCAGCAACGATTGAAAAGCCGATAAATCAGTAATCAACTCTCACAAAAATCTAAGTATCTTAATCTTTCAACGTCCATTCGTTCAAGAAATGTATAAAATCCGACAAATTCGTTATTGAATGGCTACACTAAAGCTACTAGCTAGAGAGAAATGAGACGTGTTGGAGTCAATTTTCTCGAGCCATGAAAGTTGTTGCTAGTTACTACCAAACTGAAAGGAGATACTGAAGATATTGGCACTTCAGGTGTCAGTCATCAGCATCAACAATCTAATTGTGCCCGATTGCACAAGTAGATCTTGCATTGCTTGAAATACAAATTATTTATCAACCCTGATCTAACTCAATACGCTGCTTATTGCACGATTGCTTCCTTGCTTGACATTAGCTTATTCAAGCTTGATGGCTCTGCTTTTGCTGTTAATCAGAAAAAGGTTTCTTATGAAAGAAATTATATCCTGCACTTCATCTTGCACCTCTTAATTGATTGTTTTTGTCTAATTTGCATTGTTGTGTAGTTATAGCCTTTCTTAAAAACTACTGATCGCCGAAGAGAATTGCTCTTCTAAAGAAGATGATAGGAACTAAAACCACCAAACCTGTTTCGCCTGATTCTCTTACTGTGAGATTGGGGCGAACCTTACCTTCCTTGTTGAACGAAGCTTCTCTTCAAGTTCCCAACCCTCATGCGTTTAATCAGTGGACTGAATCAGGATGGCAATCGTTGTCGAATCAAGCCTTTCAAACGGCAGTCGAATCGCTGGCGGTTGGCTTGCTAGAGTTGGGGTTGCAGAAAGGCGATCGAGTAGCGTTATTGATGCACAGCGATGTTAATTTTTGCGTGGCTGATTTAGGTTGCTTGCTTGCAAACCTAGTTGATGTCCCGATTGATCTAACTCAGACCCTTGAACATATTATTTTCGTACTGGATCACAGTGAAGCGCGAGTGCTGATTGTTTCTAATTTAGATTTATTGCAGCAAATCTTGCCCTATCTTTGGAATATGCCTCAGCTTCGCTACATTATTGTCGTAAGCGTTCCTGAAGACTGGCAGGCAGTTCGATCGCAATGGATCACTTCCGCTTCTACACCTGGAAGCCAATTCCCCACCAAAGAGATTCCTGAATCTGCTTGTCTAGATATTCCTATGCTGCTGCACCCAGCGTCTCTGGAGCAATCCCATCCAACAGTTCCTCAATGTCTTCAAGTTTTCTCACTCGAAGAAATTCAGCACAACGGACAGGCATCTACAATCAATCCTCGATCGCTTCATGACGCCATCGCTGCGCATGATTTAGCCACGATTGTATATATTCCCGACGAACAGGGGCAACTGCAAGGAGTGATGCTGACCCACGAAAATATATCGGCTAACGCGCTAACCTCATTCTCGGTCATTCCAAACCTCAAACGAGGAGCACAAGAGGTTGTGCTTTCCTTTTTGCCCCTCAACCATGTTCTAGCACGAACGCTGTTATATGGGCACATCAATTATGGTCATAGTATCTATTTTTCTAGCCCCAATCGTGTGATGAAGCAGTTGCAGGAAGTACATCCTACTGTGTTGACCACGGTGCCGCTGTTTCTAGAGAAGATTTATAGCAAAATTCTGGAACATAGCCACAAAGCCTCTTCAATTGTAGAGCGCCTGCTGCTACGCTGGGCGATGCGACTGGCAAAACGCTACGAAATGGAACATCAACCAAGCGGGGTCTATGCAGGGTTGCTAACGCTAGCGGATTGGTTGGTGTTTGCAAAATGGCGATCGGTGTTTGGAGGGCGCTTGCAGCATCTCATTTGTGGAGGAGCCGCCCTGCGCGCCGAGGTGGCTACGGTATTTGCCGCCGCGGGTATTCCAGTGATGCAGGGGTATGGACTCACACAAGCCAGTGCTGTTGTATGCTGCAATCGGGGTTCTCACAACCGCCCCGGAACAGTTGGTACTCCCATTCCGGGAGTTGAACTAACGATCGCAGAGGATGGCGAAATTCTGATTCGTGGTCCTTACATCACACCGGGTTATTATCGCAATTCTGAAGCCACTCGATCGCTAATTGATTCGCAGGGTTGGCTCCATACAGGAGATTTGGGAACGATCTCTGAAGATGGATTTTTAAAGATCGTAGGACTAAAAAAATCGCTGTTTAAACTTTCGACTGGCAAATACATTGCTCCACAACCTATTGAGCAACGTCTAATGCAATCACCGTTCGTCGATCGAACAATCGTCATCGGGGCCGATCAAAAAACGTGTGCTTTATTGATTATTCCTAATCTAGCAGCCTTGCACCGCTATGCATTGGAGTTTGGAATTGATTCACCTAATGATGCCTTACTGAAGCATCCATGTGTACTAGCCTTGTATCAAGCTTTAGTCAACGTTGCGAATTGTCATTTGCCATACTGGGCCATCGTTAAGCAATTCCGATTGATTCATCCAGATATTATCTCTAACGCTGAACAGAACTCGATCGAACCACTCAGCCGGACGGCTCTACTACAACTCTTGACTGATGAAGTTAAGGCATTATTTGCTGAAATAACGCCTCAGGTAAGACCTCAAAATATCAAAGTTTTGACAAGCCCTGATGCAGATAAATGGAATATCAATGAGCAAGCTGGGTCTGAAGTGATTGATTTACTGTGTTCTTACCTTCCCGACGCAACTTGTCCTGTTTTTGCTCAATCATTGAATCCGCGATTGACAACGCTGCGATTGATCGTGCCATTTATGCTTTACACCGGAATGAATATACCTGAATTTTCTAGAGGCATTGCAGAGCAACTCATTACGATTCTTTAAGGGGGAGGCTATCAGAATCATGAATAAACCATTCCGAACTGCTGCTGTACTCGGTGCTGGAATTATGGGCACTCAGATTGCTGCTCATCTTGCTAACGCCGGATTGACTGTGCATTTACTAGACTTGCCTGCTCAATCATCTGATAAAAACGATTTGGTAGAAACTGCATTTAAGAAAGCGTTGAAACTATCTCCTCCCATTTTCTTTACCAAGAAAATCGCCCATCGGGTCATATTAGGCAATTTTGAAGAACATTTTCACCGAGTTGCCGATGTGGATTGGGTGATTGAAGCAGTAGTAGAAAAACTAGATGTTAAACAGCAGTTGATGCAGCAGTTAGAAACGGTCATTCGAGCCGACACGATCGTTTCGACAAACACAAGTGGTTTACCAATTCAAGCAATTGCAGAAGGACGATCGCTATCATTCCGTCAGCGTTTTTTAGGTACGCATTTCTTTAATCCACCGCGATATCTCAAGTTGTTAGAATTAATTCCCACATCTGACACCAATCCAGATGTTTTGAAGCGAATGCAGTGGTTCGGACGATCGGGTTTGGGCAAAGGTGTTGTGATTGCCAAAGATACTCCTAACTTCATTGCTAATCGTATTGGTATGTATGCTGTAATGCTAGGATTACAAGCTTGGACAACCCAAGGATACACGATCGAAGAAATCGATGCCCTGACCGGAACATTGGTCGGACGTCCTAAATCTGCCACCTTTCGCACGGCTGATTTAGTTGGGTTAGATACCCTGCTGTACGTCATCGAAAATTTGTATCCTGCTATTCCCAATGATGAGAGCCGTGAAGTGTTTCGGGCACCTGAAGTGTTGCGTAAATTGGTGTCTACGGGCACATTAGGTGCAAAAACTGGGCAAGGATTTTACAAAAAACAGAACCAGCAAATTCTCTCGTTAAACCGAGAAACCTTTGCCTATGAGCCTGCCAAGTCGTTGGATTTGGGCGATTTGTCGGCGATCGAGCCGTTGCCGTTAGCCGATCGGTTACGGGCCCTTTATGGTGCTCCTGGACGAGCGGGTGCATTTTTCCGGCAAACTATGCTCCACATTTTGGGCTATAGTGCTCGACGGATTCCTGAAATTGCCAATTACCCGGTAGAAATCGATCGAGCTATGCGTTGGGGTTTTGGTTGGGAACTGGGCCCGTTTGAAATTTGGGACGTGCTAGGGTTTGAAACGGTGCTGGCAGACATGAACGCTGCGCATATTGCGATTCCAAACTGGGTGGAGACAATGCACCACAATGGAGCTAGAAGTTTCTATTGGAATCATCATTATACTTATGAGTTGCAGTATCAATATGTGCGGATGGAAGCACCAGCTGATGAGATCAATCTGGCTGATCTCAAACGCATTGCCGATCGCACGCTTTGGCAAAATTCTGATGCTGCATTACTCGATTTAGGAGACGGGGTGGCTCTGTACGAGTTTCGCTCCAAAGGCAATACGTTGAGCCTGAATGTAGTGAACGGACTGGCAGAGGTGCTTGATCGCCTGGAAACTCAGGATGATTTGCAGGGATTGGTGATTGGTAACGACCGCCCCAATTTTTGTGGAGGGGCAAATTTGGCAGAAATTGCTGAGATGGCGCAATCTGGCAATATGGAGGCGATTAACACCTTAATTATTCAGTTCCAGTCACTTCTTCAGCGGATTCACTACGCTTCAAAACCGATTGTTGCTGCTGTTCAAGGACGTGTTCTCGGTGGCGGTTGTGAGTTAGTTATGGCTTGTCCGCAAGTGGTGGCCGCTGCAGAAACCTATATTGGACTGGTGGAGTTGAGCGTTGGTCTCATTCCAGGAGCAGGTGGTATTCTACGAACTGTTTCTCGATCGGTAGAACGGGCTGCAACTGAATCTCCTGAACATATTCGTCCATTCTTGCAAGCCGCCTTTGAAACGATCGCTACAGCCAAAGTCTCAAATAGTGCCTACGAAGGTCAAGAATTAGGATTTCTTCCATCCACAACTCACATCGTGATGAATGCCGATCGCCGTTTATTCGTGGCTAAGCAGCAAGTGCTTCATCTCAGTCGGATTGGCTACACACCACCTCCTCGACAAAACGCTATTTTAGTTTTGGGGCGTCCAATGCGGGCTGTTTTGGAACATGCTGCCTATATCTTTCAACAGAGTGGGTTTGCCAGTGACTACGATCGCTATCTTGCTAATCGCTTAGCTTATGTCATGACAGGCGGAGAGCTAACGGCTCCATGCTTTGTTTCCGAAGAATATCTACTGCAACTAGAGCGAGAAACGTTTTTACCACTCCTGGGTCAGCTAAAAACTCAGGAACGGATTGCACATGCACTGAAAACGAAGAAGCCGTTGAGGAATTGATGAGGGAAAGAACGATGAAAGCTGCATACATCGTTAGTAGTGTTCGGACAGCGGTTGGTAAAGCACCACGCGGGGCACTTCGCACGATCCGTCCAGATGATATGGGGGCCGTCGCAGTGAAAGCCGCGATCGATCGAGTTCCAGGATTGAAGCCTGAGCAAATCGATGATGTAATTTTAGGTTGTGCTTTTCCAGAAGCGGAACAAGGTTTCAATTTGGGTCGTATTGTAGCCCAGCGTGCCGGATTGCCAGACTCAGTTGCAGGCTGCACGGTAAATCGATTTTGTGCATCAGGGCTGCAAACGATCGCGATGGCTACACAAGCAATCATGACTGGACAGGCGGAGGTGATAGTAGCAGGGGGAGCGGAATCGATGAGCTTGATGCCGATGGGAGGACATGGCATGGCTCCTAATCCGGATTTAATGACAAACATGCCGCAAGTCTATTGCACAATGGGACTGACGGCTGAACACGTAGCGCAGCAGTATCAGATTTCCCGTGACGATCAAGATGTGTTTGCTCTACGATCGCATCAACGCGCTTTGGCTGCCATACAAGCGGGCAAATTTGCCGAGGAAATTGTTCCCCTTCAGGTTCATGAAACCCTGTACAAGGACGAGCGACTGCAAACTCAAGATACAGTATTTCAGATCGATGAAGGTCCCCGGGCCGATACTAGCTTAGATGCCTTGTCCAAACTACCAGCTGTGTTCCATGCCAAAGGCACCGTCACGGCAGGCAATGCGTCCCAAATGTCAGATGGAGCCGCTGCAACCGTGGTGATGAGCGATCGCCTGGTCAATCAACTAGGCGTTAAACCTTTGGGACGGTTAGTCGGATTTGCGATTGCGGGTGTGCCGCCAGAAATTATGGGAATTGGCCCGATTGCAGCCATTCCTAAGGTGTTACAGCAGGCGGGGCTGACGCTGAATGATATTGGCTTAATTGAACTGAATGAGGCGTTTGCTGCTCAAAGCTTGGCTGTGATTCGCAAACTTGATCTCAATGAAGAAATTCTCAATGTGAATGGTGGGGCGATTGCGTTAGGGCATCCATTAGGAATGACAGGGGCAAAACTGACGGCAACGCTACTGCACGAAATGAGACGACGCAGCGTGCGCTATGGGCTGGTGACAATGTGTGTAGGTGGCGGTATGGGTGCGGCAGGAGTGTTTGAGAATTTGATGGTGTAAGGCTGATTCTGGCAGTAGAGGTATGGTATTCAATCGGTACGATTTCTAAAGTATTCAAGCAAACGCTTGAATGCTATACCTTACAATTTTTTATTTAATTTAGTGAACTATTATGATTTCTATTTCCTTAGCAATCGCCTTTTCAATCTTTATTTTCTTTTTTGCGATTTTTGGCTACCTTAATGTTCCGTTTTGGGTGTGGTCAATTTATTTTGTCTTGGCTCTACTTGTATTTCATACATCAATTTGGATCTTAATTATATTTTCTGTCGCTATTGCAGGACTTAATATTCCTTTGATTCGTCAAAATTTAATTACTCATTCAATCATGAGGGCAATTCGTATTTCTGGTGTTTTGCCAACAATATCAGAGACAGAAAAAGCGGCGATCGAAGCGGGGACAGTTTGGATAGAGGGAGAGTTTTTCACGGGTGCACCGAATCTCAAACGGTTGATGAATGAACCGTATCCGAAACTGTCACCAGAGATTCAAGCGTTTTTAGATGGCCCGGTTGAACAAGTTTGTCGTATGGCAACAGATTGGGAGATTTACCGCCACAAAGACTTACCGCCGGAAGTTTGGAATTACCTGAAACAAGAACGATTCTTTGGCATGATGATTCCTAAAGAATATGGTGGGTTGGGGTTTTCTAATCTGGCGTATAGTGCCACGATGGTGAAACTTGCGTCGCGATCGTTCATTCATACGGCTACGGTGGGGGTCACCAATTCCCTTGGTCCGGCTAAACTGCTGCTCAGTTATGGTACGCAAGCCCAGAAGGAGTATTACCTGCCCCGTCTCGCACGCGGAGACGATATTCCTTGCTTTGCCCTCACAGAGCCGCAGGCAGGATCAGATGCGGCTAGCATTACCTCATGCGGGGTTGTGTTTCGCGCAGGTAATGGCAAATTGTACCTGCGCTTGAACTTTCGCAAACGCTATATTACTTTGGGCGCGATCGCCACGCTGATCGGATTGGCGATCAAATTGCACGATCCGGATCAATTGCTGGGGAAGGGGAAAGACGTTGGCATTACTTGTATTCTGGTTCCAGCCAATACGCCGGGTGTGGTACTAGGAAAACGCCATGATCCGATGGGTGTTCCGTTCTATAATTCACCGATCGAAGGGCGGGATGTGATTGTGCCGATTGATCAGATTATTGGCGGAATCGAGCAAGCGGGACAGGGGTGGAAGATGTTGATGCAGACGCTGGCGGCCGGACGGGGAATTAGCTTCCCTGCCACCTGTACAGGCATTGCCAAATTTGTCACTCGTGTCACCAGTGCCTATGCGACAGTGCGGCGACAGTTTGGCTTGTCGATTGGGCGTTTTGAAGGAATTGAGGCACCCTTAGCGCGAATTGCCAGCCTCACTTATTTGCTGGAAGCGGCGCGGCTTTACACCTGTGCAGCGGTCGATCGGGGTGAACGTCCTCCGGTGGTATCGGCCATTGCCAAGTACCACTTTACTGAACTGTCGCGCCAATTGATTAACGATGGTATGGATATTTTAGGTGGTTTCGGTATTTGTCGCGGTCCCAGAAACCTACTAGCCAACATTTATATTGCTACTCCGATTCCTATTACTGTAGAAGGTTCCAATATTCTCACTCGTTCATTGATGATTTTCGGACAAGGCGCGATTCGCTGCCATCCCTATCTTTACCAGGAAATAGAAGCGCTCAACAGTGGAGACACCGTTGCCTTCGATCGAGTGTTTTGGCCACACCTTGGCTTAATTTTTCGCAACGGTGTTCGCGCCATTTTGTTGAATCTATCGCGTGGCCGATTGGCGTGTCCTCCGGTTCGGGGCGCAACAGCTATCTACTATCGCAAGCTAGCATGGGCAGCCGCTACGTTTGCCTGTCTTGCCGATCTAGTGTTGCTCACATTCGGCGGCACGCTGAAGCGTCGAGAAACCCTAACTGGACGCTTTGCCGATGTTTTGTCCTGGATGTATTTGATAATGGCTACCTTGCGGCGCTTTGAGGCAGAAGGACGCCATCCAGATGATTTACCTTTGGTGCACTGGTCAACGCAATATGCTTTTGCCCAAATTCAACAAGCACTAGAGGGAATTTTCGCAAACGTTTCTATTCCTGTGCTGGGCGCAATTCTGCGTGGCCCGGTGGCTTGGTGGTGGCGACTCAATCCGATCGGCACATCTCCAAGCGACATCCTAGGTCATCACATAGCACGCAATATACAAATTCCTGGAGACATTCGCGATCGTCTCACCAATGGCATCTATTTACCTGCTCATTCGGATGAAGCCTTGGGACGGTTAGAGAAAGCATTTCAGTTGTCTATTGAGGCAGAAAACGTTCTCAAACTAATCAAAAATGCTAGTCAAACAGGTCAACTGCCTCAGTCTAAACCGGAATCGTTAATCGATGCGGCTCTTGAGGCGGGGGTAATCACCGCAGAAGCTGCCCAACTTGTGCAAGAGGCAGAGCGGATTCGAACGGATGCGATTCAAGTAGATACCTTTACGCTAGAAGAATATCAGCGCGATCAGCTTATTCCGGTTAACTTGGCCGCGATTGGCTAATACCCCTACGTCATGCATGCAAATCGTCAATGTAAAAGGACATTCCAAGCTTGCCAATTCCCCCTTCTTTTCTAAGCCCTATTCCTAGAAGGATGTTTGAAACGTCGCACATCTTACGCCTTCATCCTCTAACCCCTTCTCTGGTAGGACAAGGGGAGCGAGTGTCCGATTCCTTCTCCTGGGGGTGCGGGTGCGGGCAATTTGAGCCAGCATTAATACTGTTCAAATAGCCTCTAAGATATACACCGTTGCTGTAACAAGTTCATGTATTTAGAAATACACAAATGAATGTAAACTTAGAAGCTTTACTCATCCTTGAGTTAGTATTTTTGCTCGATCTATCTAATATGGAGTAGGAAAGGTGAATAGGTATCGTGGAAGAAACCAGTAAAATCGTCGATCG
Organism: Thermocoleostomius sinensis A174; assembly: GCF_026802175.1. Lineage (NCBI taxonomy): Bacteria > Bacillati > Cyanobacteriota > Cyanophyceae > Oculatellales > Oculatellaceae > Thermocoleostomius > Thermocoleostomius sinensis. The sequence continues at coordinate 4,219,470 of NZ_CP113797.1, forward strand.
CTGATTAAAAAATTGCAAAAAATTACAACTTCTTAGCCAATGATGAGGACTTTTCATAAAAGCTTCTCGTTAGTTGAGCTTTCTTACTAATTCAAACATCTGCCAAAGGGTTGATTTTAGCAGGCTTGAGACCCACGGAAAACTAGGATTCTTTAACCGAATCTTAATTGCAGCTTATGTGCAAATCCTTAGAATTCTGTTAAGTTATACAACAATTGCAATTGCTGTTTAAGCTAAGGTAATCTCAATGGGTAACGTCCAAGCTACGTTCACAGCCACCGATACAGCTTTTCATGTTGAAGGCTACGAAAAGATCGATTTCAGTTTGCTTTATGTTGATGGTGTATTTCGCATCGGCAACGCTGAAATCGCAGACAGTTACAAGAAATTCGGACGCTGCCTGATGGTCATTGATGCTACTGTGTACGAGTTATACGGTACTCAAGTTCAGCAGTACTTTCAGCATTATGGAATTGATCTGACACCATTTCCAATCACGATTCGAGAAACAGACAAGACACTGCAAAGCTTCGAAAAAATTATCGATGCTTTTGCAGATTTTGGATTGGTAAGAAAGGAGCCTGTTCTGGTTGTAGGAGGTGGTCTAACAACCGATGTTGCTGGATTTGCCTGTTCTGCCTATCGTCGCCGCACCAACTACATTCGCATTCCCACCACATTAATCGGTCTAATTGATGCCAGTGTGGCTATTAAAGTAGCGGTCAATCATGGCAAGCTCAAGAATCGATTGGGGGCTTACCATGCCTCGCAGAAGGTTATTCTTGATTTCTCATTTCTGAAAACATTGCCGATCGATCAAATTCGCAATGGCATGGCCGAATTGATCAAAATTGCAGTGGTTGCCAACGCTGACATCTTCAACTTGTTAGAGCAACACGGTGAAGCACTATTGCGGACTCACTTTGGATATGTAGATGGCTCGCCAGAACTGCAACAGGTAGCCCATGATGTCACTTACAATGCCATTAAAACCATGCTGGAACTGGAAGTTCCTAACCTGCATGAGTTGGACTTGGATCGTGTCATCGCCTACGGTCATACCTGGAGTCCTACGCTAGAGCTTGCACCTGAGATTCCTATGTTTCACGGCCATGGCGTCAATATTGATATGGCTTTTTCTGCCACAATTGCAGAACGGCGTGGATACATCAGTGAGACCGATCGCGATCGAATTTTGGGATTGATGAGTCGTTTGGGATTAGCCATTGACAGTTCGTATCTCACCAGTGAGTTGCTTTGGAAAGCCACCGAATCGATTACCCGTACTCGCGATGGTCTACAACGAGCCGCTGTCCCTCGTCCGATCGGTCAATGTTTCTTCATGAATGACTTAACCCGTGAAGAACTTGCGACTGCTTTAGAAGCTCATAAGTACCTATGTAGTCACTATCCTCGTCACGGAGAGGGAATTGACATGTACATGCAAGTCGAGCAGCAACCCGATTCGTTACTGATGGGAGTGGCTTAATGACCAACCCAGCTAGACCTGTGACACCATTGGGCATCTTAGCTGCCAAGTTAGAACACATTGTTCAGCAAGCTCAGTCCACCTCCCTTTCAGCGCCTCTGAAGCAGGCGATCGAAGAGGCGTACCATTTGGCTAGTGGACTTGATCCCTACCTCGATCGCTGTACCACACCTGAATCAGCAGCATTGGCAGCGTTAGCGCAGAAAACCCAGCAGGAAGACTGGAGCAGACGCTTCTCTGATGGGGAAACTGTTCGTCAGCTTGAGCAAGAGATGCTGTCCGGGCATTTGGAGGGACAAGTCCTGAAAATGCTGATTCACATGACTAAGGCCAAGCACGTTTTAGAAGTTGGTATGTTCACTGGCTATTCAGCTTTAGCGATGGCAGAAGCCTTGCCAGAAGACGGGACACTGATTGCCTGCGAAGTTGATCCCTATGTTGCTGCATTTGCGCAGCAGTGTTTTCAGTCCTCCCCTCATGGCAATAAGATCAAGGTTGCGATCGGCCCTGCGCTAGAAACGATGCAGCAGCTAGCCGACGCAAGGGAAACCTTTGATTTGGTGTTTGTTGATGCCGATAAAAAGGAATATGTAGACTACTTCAAATTGCTTCTAGACAGTAGTTTGCTCACTCCAAATGGTTTTATCGTTGTTGATAACACCTTATTTCAAGGACAGCCCTATCTCTCCAACACACATCGCACTGCGAATGGTGAAGCGATCGCCCACTTTAACCAACTTGTGACGGCCGATCCGCGTGTGGAGCAAGTTCTTTTGCCAGTGCGGGATGGTGTTACAATCATTCGACGCATTTAGTTTCGTTGTTCCAAGAATAGTGCAATTTAGCTATAGGGACATTCCTGCTAGTGTCCCCTAGCTTTTCACGCGTGTTTCTTTAGTTGAATTGAGCCTTTGTTATGATACAATCCACCTCTATTCCAGTCAATTTTGTTCAATCCAAGTTACTAGCCATCGGTAAAACAATCGGCGCTCTACTATTGCTTACAGTTATTTTGCCGATTTCATTTTTGGTTGTCTTGATTTCGCTCGTGGTCAGTTCGCTATTCAACCCTTTTCGACAATCGTCTGTAACGGCCGAGCACCCCAAAACAATATTACTGACGGGTGGTAAGATGACGAAAGCGTTGCAGCTAGCTCGATCGTTTAGGTCTGCCGGACATCGTGTCATCTTAGTAGAAACACCAAAATATTGGTTATCTGGTCATCGATTTTCCAAGGCTGTCGATCGATTTTATACTGTTCCTGTGCCAGAAAAAGATCCAGAAGGGTACTGCAATGGTTTGTTAGATATTGTTCAGCGAGAAAAGGTAGATCTATTTATTCCTGTTTCTAGTCCAATTGCTAGTTATTATGATTCCTTGGCGAAATCGCTGTTATCCCCACATTGTGATGTAATGCATTTTGATGCGGAGATTACTAAGTTATTAGATAACAAATTTACTTTTTGTGAAAAGGCGCAATCGATCGGTTTGTCTACTCCCAAAGTGTTTCTGATCACCAATCCAAATCAAATTCTTGATTTTAATTTTGCGACAGATGGTAGCGAATATATTCTTAAAAGCATTCCCTATGATTCGATACATCGGCTAGATCTGATTAAATTGCCCTGTTCCCAAATGGCAGAGCGTGTCAAGAGTTTACCAATTACTCCTGAAAAACCGTGGGTAATGCAGGAGTTTGTTCGCGGACAAGAATACTGTACCCATAGTACGGTTCGTAATGGGGTAATTCGTCTCCATGGTTGTTCCAAATCTTCTGCGTTTCAAGTGAATTATGAACATGTGGAGAACCCTGCTATCTATGCCTGGGTAAAGCAGTTTGTCCAAGAATTGAATTTAACTGGACAAATTTCGTTCGATTTTATTCAACGATCGGATGGCACCGTATTTCCGATTGAGTGTAATCCACGTATTCACTCCGCCATCACCATGTTTCATGATCATCCTAGTGTAGCTGATGCTTATCTCACTCCCGCTACTGCTGCAAATCAGCCGCCGATCGAGCCACTGCCCGACAGTAAACCGACGTATTGGCTGTACCATGAGCTTTGGCGTCTAACCGAAGTTCGATCGTTTAAGCAATTAAAGTCCTGGATTAGGAATATTACACAGGGCACAGATGCTATTTTTCGACCTAATGACCCATTGCCGTTCCTTGCGGTGCACCATTGGCAAATTCCGCTACTGCTATTGGGTAATTTGCGCAAACTCAAGGGCTGGATTCGCATTGATTTTAATATTGGCAAGCTGGTTGAACTAGGTGGTGATTAATGACTGGGGTGGGGTTGCTTCCCTAGATCAAAAATGGCTTCAGGTAAGGCAGAAAATCTCTGGGCTGACGATCGAACAACTCTTTGAAGGACTGATGTATGTCAGCAGTCCAGCCGATTCACTAAGCAGATTGTAGACGCTTAGGGAACAACCAGCACCGGACAAGGCGAAAGATTGATGACACGATTGGTGACACTATCGGAAGCGCCTTCTTCAGTGAGTCCTAGCCCACGACAGCCCATCACGATCAAATTGGCGTCGATCTCATCAGCTACATCGCAAATCACAAAAGCTGGAATTCCTTCTCGTTCAATCACTTCAGCTTCAATCCCTTGGTCTCGGAAGACAGCTTTGGCGGTTTCCAACAGTTTGGCGATCGCCTCTGGAGATGCCATTTCTCGATCGGCAGCAGAAGTGGCGTCTGTGGCGTTGGCAGTTTCAACAACCGAGATAATTACTAAGCGGCTTTGGTAGGTTTTCACCACATTTGCAACTGTATCAACCGCTTCACGGGCTTCACGGCTACCATCGATCGGAAATAAAACAGTCTTAAACATAGTCTGCCTCACTGGATCGAGCAATTATCTTAATAAGTGTCTTTTCATCTTTGTTATAGCTTAGTTATAGCCTACACCGTACTCGATTACTGGACACTCACAAAGGCTCGTTTTTGCAATTACAGCAACTGCTTGAGGTCGTTGCCCTTTTCGTAATGTTCAGTTTGTAACCCCTTGCCATAGGCCCTTTTATAGGTCCTAACAAACGTTTTATAGCATTTGTAGTTCCTCCTCGGAAAATTGGTATAAAATGCTTATCAAAAATTGGTGCAACTTAACGCGCTGAGAGCAAATTGCTGACTTCTGAAGTACTTGAACTAGGCACATGCCCTTCGACACTTTCTGACATGTTTGACCGGTTCATTGAGTTTGTCATGCTTCCCTCTATCTATTTATTTATCAGCCCTGAGAAGAACCTATTCCAATCGTTTGGACAGGGTTTGTGAGAACGCTGAACCCCTCGCCATGCCGTCAGTTGTTAGCCCTCCCCCTCAATCCCTCCCCGTGGTGAGAGCGAGCCATTGATTTGGCTCTCCTTCTCTAAAACGGGAAAAGGGGCTGGAGCATGAGGGCGGTTTGAGATACAAGTGTCCGGACTATTGCTATTCATTAAAAACTGATTGTGTAGTGCATCCCAAAAACTGGATACCTAAAGAGCCAGTTTCTGCGATGCACTACATGCTTTCAGGTGTTCCTCAACTTGGTTGCTCAGCATTTTGCAGACAGTATCTTGATGATTCAACTTGACCAAGCGGGTTGTGACAGGGCAAAGCGGTTGCAGATTCTCTCCAACATCATTTTGATGTTTCAACCGTCTCATTCACCCGAACGAATCCCATTGAGCAATGTTTGGCTGTATCTCAAGCGAGGACTCCGATGGAAGCTGCCTAATACCCTTGATGAGTTGCGCTTGCTGATGCGAGAGCGATTGCAAGAAATGACCCAAGCCGTGATTCGTTCAATCGTCGCTAGAGCCTCTATTCTTGAGGCATTATCTGTAGCCGGTCTTTAAGGAATTGGTATCATTCCTATTTGCGCGATCGCCTTAGCAACGCTCCCAAAGTGATGCCACACAGATAATCTCAAAGTAAATTAGCCTTTAATACTTACAAATAATATTGCTGTACCGTCCCCACCAGGATATGAAGCAGCCCAACGTTCCGCTTTACCCGCCGCAGATCACCTTTGCATCATAACCGATCAACTTTCGACGGTTGGTGTGCATGGGCGTTGTATACGGCATCCATTACGTCCTTCAACTCCTGATCGCTGAGCACTTTCGGAGTAACGATAGGATCACCAGATCCTAGAACAAAGAATGGTGTACGTTTATGGCTACCATCAAGGCGAGCTTTGAGCACCATTGCAATGATACGCAAGGTGCCAGATAGAAGTCCTATCGATTTTGGCTTATCTTCCCCGATCGCATATTTTGTATTTACGTGCATACGGACGGGACCAAACGCTCTGCTTAATAAATTTCGATCCGAACTCAAGCAGTTATCAATTAAACCAATGAATGGTGGATTGAGGTTTGGAGGAGTATTCCCGATCGGAGTATTACAACAAGCTGCATACCATCGTAGCAGTCCATTCGCAGTCAGACGCATACACCTCAGGTTTTCAATGCCTTCAGCAAATGTGACATTTGCAGGGATGGTCTGAATGATGCTAGTACCACCCCTTTCATCAAGTATTTCATTCTCTCGTTTTAGAAAACGGGCGAAGGCTTGGCAGTCAGCACAGTAGCATATACATCTATTTACATTGGCATTGCGGTTAAGTGTACCCTTGAGTTTGCCACAATTGCAGCGAATCGAGTGGGTCATAGTTTTTCATTCCTCTCCTTCGATAACTCGCTGTTGTTTGCAGTATAACGGTTCAGGTCAGCGATTGCCGATCCCTCCAACTCAGCACCAGCGGCTTCCTTCAATCCGCTGCACCACAATTGTTAGGCTGTGCTTATTCTCTAGTTTATGCTGAATATCGAAGCATCCAAACATAGACAACAGCCAAAGTGAGACGATTCCAATTGGGTTGATTGAGTGTGAATAGAATGCCTCCAGCTAACGCTGCCCAACCCACGGGGCCAAGGATAAACGCAATCGTTTGGCTCATGCCCATGTAAATTGCAAAAGGTAATGTAATTCCCATGGCGTTAGTCAGTCCACCCAGCATGGTGCTTGCTAACAGGTACACTCCAAAACCACTCATTCTTGCAACCGTCATCACACCGCCGCCTAGCAGCAAACTCTCAAGACGTGGATCATCGCTATCTCTTTGCATCTCCATGACAAGTTTTTGTCGCTGCTCTGGTGAAAGTTGCTCCAGCATATTCTGAAACAGCTTGGTTACGACAGCGGCTTCAATTTCTTGAGTTTCTAGGTCGCGCCACCGACGATCATTTAATGTGCTTGTCCAATCAATCTTGATGTGATCGGCAACGTCTGTTACTACCTGCTTCCAAGAATCGTTCCAGAAAAGTTGACCAATACTTCCAGCCCTGAGACAGCGTATATGATTGCAGAGAGTATCAGGAGCATCACCAAATGCAGATTCAGTCAGCTTTGCCAAGTTTTCTCGTTGTTCTTTTGTAGCTGATCTGACGATTTCGTCAAATTCTTTCATTGTTGCGATTTAGCTTTAATCGTAGGATGGTTTGCTATCAAATGAAACACTCTATTGTTTAAACTAGATCGCCCACTTGACTCGTATCTAAAAGCAACAAAAGCTTCATTCAAACATTACACAAATAACATTAAAGCATTGCCCTACGATATCTTAAACGACTGCATCTGGTGTGGATGGTTTAATCGGAATCGCACTTGAGTTAATGAATCCTGAACACCTCAAACATTGGTTTACTCATTGCTGCTACTGTACCTCATAAACCCCGAATCCGCTGTAATCTTTGTACCGTCCGCACCAACGCAGTGTTAGACCGCGCCGCCACTGCTACCTAGTTTTCTTTTGAGGATTTCTTCCATTGCTTTCAAGTCCTCATCAGTCTGAGGAAATGGGTAGATTGGACTATTGGGATTGCCCATTCTAATCAGCGCTTCAATAGCCTCGTCATCATCCCGATGAGCAAGAACGTAAGCTCTCAATTCTTGGCGAGACATTTTGTTAAAATCAGGCTTCGTCATCATTGAACCTCCATTGTCCACTTGAGAAAACCAAGATTTCCAGGCTCTCAGTTACACCAGCAAGAATGAACACCGTCTTGGTATTGGAGTTATACCGAAACACATGAATGGGCTGATACCCATCTGAGAGCATTTGGCACACTCTGACGCAGGCAAAAGCCTGTTCTGCTGTAGGCATATACTCACATCTACATGATAGCGAGTAATACCATACCGTAAAAGATGTACGGTCTTGAAGATTAAGCTCAGTAAATATATCGTTAGTCGTCCTTTTTTGTTAGATTAATGGTTGTGCAACTGTGATGATCCATTCTTCCAGAAAACGTTTCTAAGTTCTCATCGAATTCGCCGTGAAACCCAAAGGCTGTCCAGAACGGAGCAGGTTGCTCCCTCCATGTTCCCCGTGGGAAGTTGATAAGACGAGAAGTAGGATTGAAATCTCCTTGATATCGTGCGCTTCCACTACGTCCGTCATATCTTTCAACCCCACGAGGAATATCTGAATTTTCTCGCGGAGGATATAGAACAAAGTCAGCGATAACTTTATTTCCAGTTTGAGCCATAGCAACAGTCACGCCAGTGATACGTTTTGAACAAATGTATTTGCCTTCCCATTCACCTGATATCGTTGGTTCTGGTTTTGGTGTTTGTATTGGTGTTGGTGGAGGTGTTTGAATTGTTTCTTGAGGTGTAGGCAATCTAGCAGTTTCGGTAGGACTACTGGGTAGTGTAGTAGGATTTTGGCTTCGCTGCGGATCAAAACGTGCATCCTGATTGAAGTAAGCAGATATAACACTGCTAGCAACAGGGAAAAAAAGATATGTAAGAAAGCCCATGCAAATCGCTGCAAGGATTTTCTTGAAGGATGAACGATCGGGTTTGTCACTCATGAACTATATGCCGATAGCCTTAAAGTGCTAGTGCAAAAGGTCTGCACAGAGCCAACTAACGGCTCTAAAGAATCTATTGACTGTGAGTCGGTGTTCCTAGAAAACTGGGATATGCAAGCATCTACTTGCAACAACCACTATTTCTTCCAAATATCAGAGCAAAAATAGCGACAATGATGCTAATAATCCATTGAATGATGTCTGTATCAGGACCTACTGACACCATAACTGAACCATTAGATTCGACGACTCGATTCTTTGAGGATGTGTATGTAATATTACATTCTTTAAATCTTTGCCTAGCAAGAAGAGTTGCTTCAACCAGGCTCTTGTCTGCAAGAGTTTTCTTTACATACTCTGAACAAGAGTCGCCGCCGTATACAATTCGGTGGGAGCAGGAATAACCTTTCCTTGGTGAAAGATGATGTTGATAACCACCGATAATTGCTACTGCAACCGAGCGTAGTAAACTGTCAAGCAATGATAGCAAGTTAAAGGGCATCCTTTGTGTAGGAAAACATAAGCTGGTCTTTTTTGATTTAGTCGCTTTAAAGCGCGGTAGACGATTGCTTCGACTCTCTGTGGAGTAGTCTGAACTATTAATAAATCTCGTCATATCTCTCATACTTCAAAGCACTACTCCAATAATCTTTGTCAAAAAATCTGTACAGAACATCAACGTAACCTCATACAGAATTGCAGTCTAACAATCCATTTTGTTGAAGGTACAAGGTTTATTTATGAACAACCGGAAAAATTACTGTTAATTTACAGGTTTTACTGAAACTTTACACACTTGGTAATTGCACCCCACCATTAAACTTCCGATTGCGCCCAAGCAGATAACTCAGGCGGTCTAACGGCTCAAATCAGCGGCGGCCGATAACCTTAAACTTAATACCAGCAACTTTCGTCCGTCCGCTGCCACGCAGGGTTAGCTGGCTGGCAGCCACCCTACTTCAAGCTTGACACGGATCACCTGCTGGAGGGTGTAATCCGGTTTGTATCCAAAATCGTCTGGTTGCTCGAATAGAATCTTCCTCTGGATAACGAGTATCATTCAAATCAAGCCGCAGGCAAGTTGCGCGACCAATGGGTGTCGTTCCTCCTATGACAACGCCCTTATCTTGCCAAACAAAATGCTCTGCCCATTTTTGTTTGCGAGGATTAAAAATGGGAACAATTTCTTGGGTCTCTGGATCGATACCAGCCACAAAATTGTAACGCCTCTCGTTGCAACGACGACACGCCAGCGCAAGATTGTCGAGTGCGTCGGAACCCCCCAAAGATTTTGGGATGACATGATCAACCGTAAACCGATTAGCACTCAACCGTTCTGGAGAGTGACAATACTCGCAAATATAGTTAGCACGCTCTCGAATAGCCTGCCTGACTTCATCACTGATTGGCATGTTGAGCAGCAAGCATCGCGTTGATATGCGTAAAAATACGATCTAGCTCTCCAATCGCATCTAATTCAGCAACTTCATCAGGCGTGAGTTGATCAGCTTTTTTCTTTTCTAGAAGGGTTTCCATTCGCAGTTGAAGAGACTCACTAAATTTGAATAAATCCCAGTTGCCAACTTTCTCGATCCGGATCTCATGAATTAAAGAAGATGGTTTATTGAGGGTTGTAACCATTTAGACCTCATTGAATTAAATTTTTGCAAACCAAGCTGTATCAACTTCTACTGACTCAATCATTGTGATCTTGACACCAAGTCCCAGTTCTTTCAAGCGTTGGACTAGCTGCTCGCCATCAATCAAGTCAATCGGGGGTGCACCATCTCTGGTTGCCTCCTTAATTGCATCTCTGGTAAAGGTACCGGTTGTGATCAATAATCCCTTGTCAGTGCGCCCTTGCATAGCTCCCCGAAAATCTCGAATTTGCCCCGCCGTTACTGCTCCTTGGTAACGCTTACATTGGAAAAGAACATGGAAACTCAAAAAACCGTTGATGCGAGCAATACCGACTCCATCAATGCCACCGTCGCCAGATTTTCCAGTAACTTGAACTTGGATAAAACCAGATTCACGCAGTAGGCGTTGTGCCAAACGCTCAAATGCAGATGGTTCAAGCTCTAGAAGCATTTTATGTAACTGCTGATGCCATGCGAGTTCTTCCAAGGTTTCGATTGCTTCAACTGTCTCGGTCATTGGATCTGAAGGAACAACCTTGCTCTTGTCTGTATCTCGAACAGTTTTGACAATTTCTTTGGGATCTAAGCCATCAGGATTGATAGTGGTTGACAATAACGACCATACTCCTCGTGCCGAATTCTGCAAAAGTCCGTATTTCTTCAAATAGGTACGGCTCCATGCAAGACGGTACTCAACTTCACTTTGTGAGCTACTTCCATGTGGGATTTCAAGCACTTCATCTGGCAACTTGAGAATTTGTGCCACTCGGTCATAAATCTCCTCAGTTGTACCAGACCCACCCAGAATTTGTAGAGCCTGAATTGTGGGTATAAGCATTGCATCAAATGTTGGTACTGAGGAGGCAGATCGCTTCATACAGACAAGTTGATTTACAAAAGGGCTACCTTGTCAAATATAAACCGCTACTTAAGGTGTGGAGCCCCGCGATCTCTCAAACTGTTATCTTAGAGGGTGTTTGAGAAGCCAGGAAGGTCGTAAAAAAGCTCACTCAGTGTAGGCTGCGAATAGCAAATATCTACAGCCCTGAGTGAGTCAGATGAGTAAAGCATATCCCAGTAACCTAACCCGCGCCCAATATGAGGTTTTGAGTGAATTAATTCCAGCAGCAAAGCCAGGTGGTCGTCCTCGCAGCGTTGACCTGTGGGAGGTGCTCAATGCCATGCTCTATGTTCTGGTTGAAGGCTGTCGTTGGCGTTCTTTACCTGGTGATTTCCCAGCCTGGCAGACGGTGTACACGTACTTCCGCAACTGGCGATTGGACGGCACCTGGATTTCCATTCATGACCAGTTGCACCAGTGGGTTCGCATCGATGCGCAACGCTATCCTAGTCCATCAGAAGCGATCATCGATAGCCAAAGCATCAAGAGTGCAGCAGGAGTTCATCAACAAGTTGGCTTTGATGGAGGCAAGCTGATTACAGGACGCAAACGATTTTTAACGGTGGATACGTTAGGACTGGTTTTGCGGGTGTTTGTGAGTGCGGCAAACCTGGGGGAACGCGAAGGGGGCAAACGTGTCCTCAAACGAGTCAAACGGATGAAGAAAAAGGTTTCACGCTTAATCACCATTTGGGTAGACGGCGGGTTCGATGGCGCCCCTTTTCTGATGTGGGTGATGGATGTTTGTCGTTGGATTGTGCAAGTTGTACTGCGACCTGAGCAAACCAAAGGCTTTAGCTTGCTCAAAAAGAGGTGGGTGGTAGAACGAACTTTTGGTTGGCTAATGGGATGCAGACGGTTGGTCAGAGACTATGAATTATTACCAGAGACATCAGAAACCTTGATCTACCTTGCCATGATTCGGATTATGGTGAGGCGGTTGGCATAAATTTGACACCTCAAATCTTTTCAAACACCCTCTAAGAAGCTAATTCTGTGAATGGTTCCATACCCACCGTAATTTCTACATACTTGCTTTGTCAGCCGTGCAAAGTCAGGAAAAGGTCAGGGAAAAGTCATATGCACTCACACGCAGAACCGAAGAACCGCCTCACCCCAAATTTAAAGGGCTAACGTTTCGGGTCAGCGGTTGCCGGGGTCTTCGTAACCCACCCAAGCGGCTTCGGTCAATCCGCTGCACCCGAATTGTTATATCGCTGTTGCTACTTTGTCTTGGCGTTCTCTAGCTAGAGTTTTTCGATAGTCTGTTGCTTCAGCAATTTTGGTAAAGGTCACTTCAGATTTACAAATCTTGAGTTCTTGATCTATTTCTCGCACAACTCTAACTATCTCGTCTAATGAAACTCGAAAGAACTCCTTCCTCTCATTCTCCTTGTTCATTCTTCTGCTATTGAAACGCTTGTGTAAACGAGCTTCGAGTTCTGGAGCATTCTCGCAAAAGATCATAGCGTGAACATCAAATGGAAAGGGAACAGAAGCATCACCTAGTTCTTTAACTCGATCCATTGGTTCAAGGCGGCGCGTCATACCAATTTTATAAACATCTTCGCCAAACGAGCCAATGTTTGAAATGATGTAGACGTGTCCAGATTTTGTCAATTGAGCTTGAGATATAGCCCTTTCTTTATTTGCTTCAGCCTCTGCGAGTCGCTTCTGCAACTCCTCGATTTGACTAAGAAGTTTCTCTTGAGCCTTACCTGTAGCCGACTCTACGTCTCTACGAGCTTTTTCCAAAGCTTCCTGATAACGACGTTCTTCCTTCTCAGCATCTTGTCGAGCTTTTTCAAGTTCGCGTAATGCTTTCTCTTCTTCGCGCATTTGTTCGCGAATAATGCGCTGTTCTTCCTGCTCTTGATATTTTCTTTCTTGGTATTCGTGGGTTAACCAAAGCTCTTGGAGTTTTAAGTCTAAGTAGCGTGAAGTAATCTCGCAGTGTGTAGTTTGAGAGAGCTTATTTAGATCATCATAAGTCTTTCTGATGCGATTTTCCATTGTCTGAACATTGTTGTATTTAACCTTTACAACGGAAGCATCACATTCGCCATTAAAAGCACGAAGAACTAGTTTTAGAAAATTATCAGTCATTTTCTTACCTTCTTTCGCGCTCCCACCAACTGACCACTCCGTATGGCAGACAGCAGCTTGCTTATCCTTAATCATCTGCTTTTGTTGAGCGCGAATTTTGTCTAAGCGTTGCTTGTACTCTTCAGCCTCTTGAAAATCATATTTGGACTCGTAAAATCCAAAAGCTTCGACAATCTCTTGCTCTTCAAGTCCTTTCAGTTTTGCTCTGAGTACTGAAATCTTAGTAGATAGTTCCTGCTCCTCTACTTGTGACTGCTTATCGAGTTGCTTAAGCCGATTCGTCAGAACGGTAATTTTCGTGTCTAGTTCTCTTGCAGTATCTTCCCTAGAGATGAGTCCTCCATACTTCCGATCGGCTTCTTGTAACCGCTTGTCTGCTTCCTTCAACCTCTCCTGAGCTATTGCATAATCATTTTTTCGCTGTTGCAATTGCTTAATCACTAAAGCAAGTGCAGTGGCTAACCCGATGGATAAGAGAAATAGTAAGTATGTCATGGAAGCAAGCCGAAATCACCTGTTATAGATTGCCCGAATCAGCACCCATACGTACTAGAAAATCAAACTTTTACTCAACCTTGCACAAATTCATATTAAAAAATACAGATTTGTTAAGCCTTGTCAGGATCTCAAAGCACAGCCCCAACCAAGAGGTAAAGCGATATAACAATTTATTGTACAGAGTAACTCTACATATCCTTCCATCTGAGGTGAATGAACACACTCCCTGCTGCATATCTGCCCCAAATAGCTGGATATACAGCAATCCTACTGTATATTTACCTGAACCAAGGTGGATCTACAGCAAAATTCCGTAGATCCGACCAGGTAATCTCAGTAGAATGCCTATACTATAAAGACATATTTTATACAAAAGTATTACGCTATCCAATGCTGGAACCTCGTCCTCGAAAGCTACTTGACCAAGTGCGCGATGCCATACGAGTCAAGCATTACTCATATAGCACGGAGAAAACTTACGTTTACTGGATTCGTCGCTTCATTCTGTTTCATCACAAACGCCATCCTAACGAGATGGGCGCACCAGAGGTCACGCAGTTTCTCACCCATTTAGCTGTAACCGAACAGGTCGCAGCCGCCACTCAGAATCAGGCACTCAATGCCATTATTTTCCTTTATCGTATCGTCTTGCAACAAGAGCTAGTTGGCATTAACGCCGTACGGGCAAAGACATCGCGCTACCTCCCCACCGTCTTAACGCCAGAGGAAGTGCAGCAAGTCATCTCCCACCTGTATGGCGTGTACAAGTTGGTGATTCAATTGCTATATGGCAGTGGACTTCGCTTGAGTGAGGGATTGGCATTGCGGGTGAAAGATGTGGATTTTGCTCAACAGCAGTTGGTGATTCGAGATACCAAAGGCAAAGAGAGCCGAGTCACGATGTTGCCTGCTTGTGTGGTTGCTCCCCTGCAAACGCATCTGCAAACGGTGCGACAGTTGCACCATCACGACTTGGAGCGCCGGTTATGGCTCGGTCTACTTGCCCTTTGCCCTGGAGCGGAAGTATCCCCATGCCGATCGCTTCAGCAAATCTTCATGGTCAGTAGGCAGGCAAGAGATGTAGCATTTAGCACACAAGTGCTACTGTCATCTACCCGCCTCGCGATGGCATCCCGACCCAGAAAGCTGCTTGACCAAGTTTGCGATACGATTCGTCTGAAACATTATTCCTATCGAACCGAGCAAAGTTATGTTGGCTGGATTCGCAGGTACAGTCTCTTCCATATCTGCATGAAAGTGGGGTACAGAAAACGCTAAAGCAAGCGGTTCGTGTAGCGGGCATTGCGAAGCGAGTTGGGTGCCATACCTTTCGCCATAGTTTTGCCACCCACTTGCTGGAAGATGGCTACGACATCCGCACGGTACAAGAGTTGCTGGGGCACAAAGATGTGAAGACCACGATGATTTATACCCACGTGTTGAATCGAGGTGGCAGGGGTGTTTGCAGTCCCCTGGATGCGTGAAACTCGATCGCCCCCTCCTTGCCCTCATCAAAACTTTCTGACAAAAAATGACCCGATACGCTTGTGCAGACCGATCGAGTTGGTTTATGCTATGGCGATGCTGGTTCTTTCGCAGGACGAGAGGAACGGCTGAACGGCTCAAGGTACTGGCGCTGATTAGGGAAGTTTGGCCGCAACCCTAACCAGCTAACCTAACTTCCTGTCGCAAGCAGGAGGCTAGGCTGTGTTGATTGTAGACCAGGTGTCTGCGATCGGCACACCTTGCTGATGCATGGTTGGGTGACACCCATGCCTTGGGCCGTTCTTAACCCAATAGAAAACATCAGCAAGGAAACGAAGAGGAATACCACCATGACTGGAGAATGGAATAGTGAATTGCCCGTTCAGGAGACTGAGCGAGCACAGGTTTGGATTATCGGTAATCGTGAGCAGGTGACACATTTGATGAATGAGTTTTATGTCAAGCGGATTGCCACCGACCGGGTGCAGTTTACGCCGATCGTTCCGGCTCCGTTTGCCACAGGCAAGTACATGACCGTGTTGGTGCGGTAGGAAAAATAGGGGCGATCGAGGGTCGTCCCTAGCACAAAAACTAGAAACGGATTTTCTATCATGCGATTGGATGAATCAATGGCAGGACTCGCTCCGTTGTATGGTTAGCTATAGTGAAAGTGCTGCGTGACTTACCTTTGATTAGCCAACTATGGAATTTTCGCTCGAAATTACGCCCAAAGCGACTGTTACCGATATTCCTCGCTCAATTCAGGACGTAGCTATCACATTTCTACCCCAAAGCAATGATTTGGATGTGGTTCAACAAGCCGTAAATTTACGTCAACATGGGTTTAATCCCATTCCCCACATCCCGGCGCGACGTATTCGCGACTTCAATCAACTGCGCGATTTTGTACAGCGGTTACGCAACGAGGCTGGTGTTCAGCAAGTGTTGGTGATTGGTGGCGACGGCAAACCAACAGGCGATTACAACGCAAGCTTACAATTGCTGGAAACGGGGCTGCTGGATGGGTTGAAAATTGGTGTGGCTGGTCATCCCGAAGGGACATCCTATTTAAGTTCCGAAGCATGCGATCGCGTTCTATTCCTTAAGAACCAATATGCCAAAAACACGGGCAGCGAATTGTACATCGTCACTCAGTGGTCACTCAGCCCAGAGAGTATCATTGCCTGGTTAGAGCGTATTCGCACATTCAACACCTTACCTGTGCGAATTGGCATTCCTGGCCCCACCACCCTCCCTGCTTTGATGAAGTTTGCAATGATTTGTGGTGTGAAAACTAGTTTGAATGCACTTAAACAACAACCACAGAAATTAACACAACTGATGACGGTGCAAACCCCTGATTTCTTAGTGGATGCCCTTCAGCCGTATGTCGATCAATTCCATCTGTTTCCGTTTGGTGGGCTGAA
Organism: Thermocoleostomius sinensis A174; assembly: GCF_026802175.1. Taxonomy (NCBI): domain Bacteria; kingdom Bacillati; phylum Cyanobacteriota; class Cyanophyceae; order Oculatellales; family Oculatellaceae; genus Thermocoleostomius; species Thermocoleostomius sinensis. The sequence continues at coordinate 4,235,899 of NZ_CP113797.1, forward strand.
ACGCACTGGCGATTGGTTAGAAGCTCGTTTGAAAACGACTCAACTTGAATCGATAGAGACACAGTCTGAATTCATTCTTAATTAGTATGTGATGCACTTGTAACCAACCTCGCTTCTCCCAAAATTGAAGATCGTTACACTCACTGTGTGTCATAGTGTGCCATCATCCGGATCAGTTCTTGCTTAAACCGATCGCGCACCGCCTCTGGAGATACAATCACACACTCGCTTCCATAACGCCGTACCTCTCGAAAAAACCAAAAGATATTTGTTACCCGTCGCACCACTCGCCGAACATGCACAGGGTCAGTTAACCATTCATTGATTTCGTCCATTGCGGTTTTGGTATGGTAGGCAAAAGCCAATCTATGCAATAAATGCATCTCAACTAAGATCGAATCTAATTGCGATCGCCACTGTCCTTTCACAGGCGACACCGAAGCATCCGAAATTCGATCCCAACGCAGACACCAATTATGGGCTAACGCTGGTAAGTCATAATTCCCGTCTGTTTCCTCGCACCAGCAGTGAAGGTATTGCCGTTGTTCATAGTGAGTTATCTCTGCATAATAAATTGTAAAGTTCCAAATCCGTTCTGCTGCATCTTGATAGGCTAGCTGAAATGGTTGTTGCTGCCGAATATAGCGATCGATTTCAATTTGCCAAACAACCGTAGGTTTCGTAACAAATTGTTCAATTTCTTGACGTAATGGCAATGTAATTTCACTGCGTTCTAGTAGTAGATGAGCTAAAACGAGGGCATCTTCTATTTGACCAGCATCAATTAATAGAGTCCTCGCTTTATTAAGTGTATTGATGCGATCGCGACTCCAATTATTGTTTAAGGAAACTAACAGTTGGCGACGGGCGATCGCTTTAATCAACCGCGAAATATTAGGGTCATCTCCCCATTTCATACCAAGTTCGAGGGCGATTGCCTCTAGCTGGGCTTTGTCGCTCTCTTCCAGGGAAAGGGTGATCGATCGTCCTTTGCGCGTCACGGGATCTCCTAGAGTGTCCGTATACTTTTTTCCGTATAACTATTGCCTGTCTCTATTTTGCGTGCCATATTGGAGCAAAGCAATGAGTTACGGACACAATTTCAGGACACAGACCAAGACCATGTCTGATTACAGCATTACTCTTAAACCTGTTTACTCTCGGACAGTTCCAATCCCGATTGGAATCAATTTGCCCGATGAATGGTCGCTTTCATGGCACCAATCAGAAACCTTCAATGCCTTGAGCGATCCGCAGATTGACGTTGTATTTAACACAGCCATGACTGGGGATGGCAAAAGCCTGGCGGCATACTTGCAATCGATGACTGGAAAAACATACACACTGGCAATGTATCCCACCAACGAATTAGCTAGGGATCAGGAACGGCAAGTACAAGATTACAAAGGCAAATTTCAGCCGAAGTATGACCCGCAAATTTTTCGCCTCACTGGTGCAACGCTAGAAGATTTTGTCGAAACGAATCAGCTATCTTCAAAGCAGCAAGGAATTGTTAATCTGACAGATAATTCAGAAATTTTACTAACCAACCCGGATATCTTTCATTACATCCATCAATTTCGATATTTGAGGAGTGATTCTAACAATACTAGGTGGGGTGATAACGCAGATAAAGTATTTCGCAAAGTGGATGATCTTTACAAATTGTTTGTTTTTGATGAATTTCATGTTTTCTCTTCACCTCAAATTGCCAGTGTTTTCAATGCAATGCTGTTGATGAAACATACAGGGTACAAAGGAAAGTTCCTATTTCTATCTGCAACCCCTAGTGAATTGCTTCAGGGCTTCTTATCGCGATCGGGTTTTAAACACCGAGAAATCAATCCTGTCACAGAAGGTGCATATTGCTTTACACAGGCAGACGAAAAGTGCTGGCGACAGATTAGCCAGCCCATTGCACTGGTATTTCCCAATGATTTACAGCCAAATGCCAGATCTGGATACGACTGGATTGTTGAAAATGCTGAATCTATCATTCTCAAGTTTTTTCTAGATTATCCAGATAGTAAAGGGGCAATTATTCTCAATTCAATTGCAGCCGTTTACAAGCTTCTAGGTAAACTGCAACCACTGTTCAAACAGCACAATCTAACTGTTTTACCAAATACCAGTCTGACCGGTGAAAGTGAACGGGCACGATCGATCATAGATGCCGATCTGTTAATTGGTACCTCTACAATTGATGTTGGGGTAGATTTCAAGATTAACTTTCTGGTGTTTGAAGCATCTAGTGCAGCAAACTTCATTCAACGCTTCGGACGATTGGGCAGGCATCAAGGCTTTCCAATCTATCGAGCCTATGCACTAATTCCAAACTTTCTGATTTCAAGATTATTTGAAGATAAGAACGAAAAAGCTGCATCATTAGCTGATGGAGATGAGTACGATCGGGTTTTCTTTAATAATGCCATTCGAGATTCCTGGTTATTTGTGAATCAGTTTGAAGGATATTCAAAACGTTGGGGATCTGTGCAGTCGTTTTACGTTTGGAACGAATTGCGTAAGAAACAAATGCAAGCAGCTTATCCAGACGCAGCAAAAAATTTTGAAACAGATATTTTCAACGCGCTTCAAGTCAGTGTAAGGTCTCGTTATGGAGAAATCAATCGATGTTTGGAAGCCAAACAACATAAGATAATTGACGAAGCAAGAAGTTTTCGGGGTAGTAGTCAGTTAGATTGTGCAATTTACGATACAACAAATTCAAATGAACCAGAGCGGGACAGGTTCAAGACCTACAATTTACCAGGGCTATTGAGTAACTTTATTTTTGAAGTAATGGATAATGATGAGTTTCGGTTAAAGGCTGAAAAAGCTGGAATATCTTTTACTAGACGCTATAAAGATGCACTGTGCTGCTTGCAGTTGCGAGATTATCGAGAGATGCGTGAGAACTGGCACTTTTACCATGCAGGAAATGTGAGCGAATTAGCGAGAATCGGTAAGGTGCAAATCCTCAGAGGTCTGGAAGTGACAACAGGTGAAAATGCAATCAGTAACGCTTTATGTCAACGTGGAATCGTTTGTTATATCTCCGATCGCCGCCGGGATGAACTACGCGCCAAGTTAGGTTTACCAATGCAGTTTCAAGCATATGGATTGAGCGATCGTCCAGATGACCGCGACCCACCCTACACGATCGCTTTTGGTCAGTCTGCTCTTTTGCTGGAAACTCTCACCTGGCATTGGAAACCGAAGGAGGATGAAGGATGGATTTGTTGAGGAAACCGCTCCTTCCAAGACCTTAGCATTCAAGAATACCAACCCCTTGAGATGGAGGAAACTAAGGGATGATAACTAGCTTAACTAACAAAGATTGGAGAAGGGGCTTTGCCCGACATCAGAAGGCAACAGTGTTTCAATACCTGAAAGGCTTTGTGAAAGTGCAGCACTGCACTGCATCCCCTTCTCCATATATTAAGGTTACATCAGATTGGGCTTCCCGCACTCATGAAGGTAACAGTGACTAAATCTATCATAAGGCTACAGTAACTCTTGAAAATCTAGATTGGAGTTGCCAAGATGGTGAAAATACTCACCAAGGGATTTTCAATAGCTTCTTCAGCTAAGTGACAGCGATTTGGCAAAAATGCCTCCTAGCCTCTCCACTGCTTTGATTGATTGGTTACAGCGTGAGAGATTGAAGCCTGCTCAACCCATTGGCAACTCACAACGCAAAACTGAAACCGAGCAACTCGCGCTTACTCTCGTCAATACAAGCTCAAACAAGAAGTCTAATTCAAGCAAAACAAGAAAAAGCCGCTCTCACATCAGACTTACTCAGCTATTTGCCGCAGGTATCACTAAATCAGGAATGCCTATTCGAGTTAAGTTGAAACAAGAACTAGCCAAGAAGTGCGGACATAAGTACGTAACAAAAGGATTGAGTTTTTCCCAAAAAGGTACTGTGCTTTACCAGGATGAAGAGTTTGATAAGCCCAGTCCTCTGGCAAGGAGGGTAAACAGTAGTGCTGCTAATGGCTGGGAGTATGTTGAAGTGCTGAAAAACGGGCAATGGATTTGCTTGGACGAGTTACGTAAAATTTGGAGAACAATCTAATGGACGAAGAACAACTGGCTCTACCAATTGACAATGATTTGCCAATTGTAGATTTTGATGCAGGGCGAGAAGATAAAGAAGCCAAAGAACAAAAGAAACTGCTCACGATTTCTCTGTTTAAAGAAGCCATTTGTGAAGCAGAAGGGAATGAGGACGATCGTTTACTAATTGACTTTACTGACTATGTTTTGCCAAAGTTAATGCGACAACTGGCAGGATCAACGGCAAAGGGAGGACAATTTTTTGAACGGTTAGATGCTAGAGGCAAGGTTAAACGACGTGATAATGCAGGTGATCAATCGCTTCCGGCGCATTTGCTTAACGGTTTTCTGCCAACTTACCGAATTGCAAAACGGCTACAACAACCAGATGTAGCCAGAAATCAGGTGAAAGCCTATTGTGAGGCATTGCAGTTGCGGATTTATGTTGCTGCATATATTCTGCATGATTACGAGAAGTTTCCAGATTACCAGCAGTGGTTAATCAAGCAGGACATTGAAGGTAAATGGAAACATCGAGACTGGGTTGATCAAGCTCCTGGTAAACAGGATGCTCCTGATTTGGGACGAGAGTACATTGCCCAGAAAATCATTGCTCTGGGACTGGATCAATTTTTGGGTGCATCATGTCGTGAATTCATTGATGACATTATTTGGATTAGCAGCAATGCTGGAGATAAAAACGATGCCGATTTAGGTCTAATTACACGTGGATTAAAGCCATTAGAAGACGATCGCATGGATGGTAGAATTCGCAACGTTCTAGTGAACTTAGTGAAGCTGTCCGATCGGTTTGCTTCAATTATTAAACATCCTCAAGATATTACAAAAAATAGCCTGACGGATTTGCTCAATAGCTTGAGTAATGCGGGGCAGTTTAAGTTTACCTATCATGCACTGTCTGATAATCGCGGTGTTTTAACCAACATCATCAACAATGCTTTAATGGATTTGCACCCCAAAGAATTTTATACGCAATTGCTATATTTACCGGACGGTGTGGTTTATCTCGCAACAGCCAATGCACCCCCGATCGCTGTTCAACAAATCTCCGAGCAAGTCATCAATAAAATAAAAACGCTTTGTGGCGATCGGCTCAAGCAACGGCAAATTGGATTTGGTCGAGATGGTAAAGGTTTAAAGTTTGCTGACTATTACTGGCTCTTTTTTAATATTGCCCAACTTATGGATGTGGCAAAGCTTGCTGCCTGCCGCATTATTCCTTCAACCAAAAACTCTTCAGCCGCTAAACGGAGTGCCAGCTTAACCAACTTTCAAGCTGACGGTGAATTACCTAATTATCTCACTGTCGAATTCAAAGATGACTATCGAATCGATCGCCTGGCTGAATTTGGGGATACGCTTTGTCGGGGTATTTGGCGAGGATGGTGCGATCGTTTTGATGCGTGGCAAAAACAGCAGCCCAAAGCAGAACGAAAGACGCTACCTGAGTTAAATCTCACCCAAAAACTCGCAGAGCATTTAGGGCTAACTCACGAAATTCCTGCAATTAGGTCAATTCAATCTCTCAAGAAAACAGGTGGTGTACCACTCGATTGGTATTATCTTGCTGCTAAATATATCCAGAGCAATTCTACGCTTGATGATCAGCAAGTTCGAGAGGTAATGACTGCGATGGTCAGTTTTGCTGCGGATGCTGTGGAAGCGATTGTGCAAGAGTTCACATTACCCGATGGTTGGGATGACTTACGCACTTACGTGCAGCAAATTGTTTCCTTACCTACTGGAACCATTGTTCCACCCCAAACTGATCCGTTCCTGGTTGAACTGAGTCGCTATCAAGCTGCAAAAGTGACGGGGCGCGGACGCGAAAATGTCTGTGCCATGTCTAGCTCGTCCTACACGGTGACAGAGCAAATGGAATCTGCTACATTGTTTACGCCCCAGGTTTATAGCAATCGTCAGATCCTCTTTAATGCTCAGGCTGCCAAACGTCAGATTTGCGCGATCTGGTCAGTGGAAATTATGCTGCGCCAGATTTTGATGAATCAGACGAACGCAACAGGAGGAGACTTTGAAGGACGCAAATATCGCTATCTCTATCTTTATCCGGCCTACTTCTTTACACCAGAAACAAACACTTTTATTCAAAAAGTCTATTCCTGGATTCGGCGCACTCGATTTGATGCAGATATTCGTAAACACCTGGTTACTGATCAACAGGTTGCTCAACTTAACCTTGAGAATTACCAGCAAGTAGACTCGCTTCTGATTCAAGCAGAATCCGATCGGGATCAAACCTTTAAGCTCAACTATCCTAATGAGCCGATGACCTTCTTTTTTATGGCGCTACCGCCAGGAAGAGATGCTACAGATACCGAATCTTGGGTGATGCCTGCTTGGTTGGCCTTTGCCCTGCCATTGGTATTAGATGTCAAGGTAGTGGCTTCTGAATCGCCTGTACCACCCTTTATTAGTGGGGCTGATTTTGAACACACAACCGTCTTAGATGGAGAACATCAGGCGATCACCACGCTGGTTAAAAAAGAGCAATATCGCCTAGATGCAATCCTTCCTCGCACCACAGAAATCTTTTCCCCCCTGAATGCTCTGAGTGCAGCTTACTGCATTCATCTAGAAGTGAATCGCAAAAAGGATGGTGATCCAGATTGGGGCAAGTTAGCGGCTCTGGCACGTGATCTAGAAACCAGTCCGCTTTATGTTTTCCACTACCTGACCAAGCTTGTTCGAAAACTGGATTGGGATTCTGCTCCCATTTCCAAAATTAAGCTATATCTCGACTTTTATCATTGTTTTGATCCCCAAGGAGACGATGTGAACCAATTACGCGAACTAACTCGGCTCTATCGCCGTTTCTACCGTGCTAAAAGCCAATATGCCAAACCTAACGCCGTTCTAAAACCGATCGATGAAGCGGCCGATGTAATTCTCAAAGTTGATAAAGCGCTGGTTCCAGATGATCAGGCATTGACTGATGTAGTCGCAGCCCGTATTTCTAAATTGATGACGAATGTACGGCGTAGAACGGCTGAGGGCAAACCAACATTGGCATTTGTAGATGGAAAATGGAAACCTGCGTTGACCGTTGAAGAAGAACGACAGGCAATTTATGAGTTTGCACAATTCTTTGTGAAAGATCTGTTTCGGGAAACGTTTAAGAGCGATCGAGCACGTCTTGCTGGAATGCAGCTTAATCTGATTCGGGATACCTGTGATTATCTCTATCGCCTTACCGATGACGAAGAGCGCAAAGCTCAGAATCAACCTGAACCAGAAGACATTCCTGAACTGGAAACTGAAGACGCGGCTTGAAACATTACTGCTAACACATACACTCATTCTGGAGAAACAACATGGCTTTCTTAACAACGGTTGATGCGAAGCATTTCCATACCGAAATTCCTGCAAAACCAATGGGCAAGTATGTCCACTTCATCACGATTCGTGTCACAGAATCTTACCCACTATTTCAAACCGATGGTGAGTTGAATAAGGCACGAGTTCGGGCTGGTGTTGATCAGAAAAATAATGAACCTATCAGCCGTCTAGCCATGTTCAAGCGGAAGCAATCAACCCCTGAACGATTAACAGGACGCGAATTGCTGCGAAACTATCAAATTGGTGATTGGGAGAAGTGCGACTATAACGTTGATTTCAGTAAAACGACACCCGATTGCGTTTTGTACGGGTTTGCGATCGGCGATGCAGGGTCTGAAAAATCCAAAGTTGTTGTTGATACCGCCTATTCCATCACGCCCTTTGACGATTCCCATCTCAATTTCACGCTGAACGCACCCTTTGAAAATGGCACAATGAGCCGCAATGGAGAAGTTACCAGTCGAATTAACAGTCAGGACCACATTCTGCCTCAAGTCTTCTTTCCCAGTATTGTGACGCTCAAAGATCCAACAGAAGCAGGCTTTTTGTATGTATTCAACAACATTTTGAGAACTCGCCATTATGGGGCGCAAACTACTCGTACAGGTCGTGTCCGCAATGAACTCATTGGGATTATTTTTGCCGATGGCGAGATCGTCAGCAACCTGCGCTGGACTCAAAAGATTTACGACTTGTTGATGGAAAAAGGTCAAATTAAGTTGCCTGATCCTTTGAACGAAGATCAGGTTCGTGAAGCAGCTGAAGTCGCTATTCAGCAACTCATGGCTGAAGAATACATTCCTCACACTGACTTTATCGGTACTGCTCTGGACTCGCTGCTCACAGAAGTAAAAACTATCACAGGTGACGAAATGCAACTAAGAGCAATGTTGACTCAAGCCAATGCTGAATCTACGGCTTACGCTAACAAACACATCTTCAAATCTGCTGAAAAAGCCAAAAAGAACAATAGAAAAACAGCTACAGCCACAGCAGAGTAACCGCCATGACTATCATTTATCGTTGTACGTTAGAGTTGCATGACTCGATGTACTTTGCCACCCGTGAGATTGGGCGATTGTACGAAACAGAACCAATTTTGCATAACTATGGGCTGTGTTATGCACTGGGACTGGTGGATAGCGATCGTCATTCCACTACTGTTTCTGAAGAACATAGCTACCGTTACTTCTGCCCTGAGCAAATTCCCAGGTACGAAGCGCACCTCACGCCGCTCAACCAGCAGGGAATTTATGTCACTCCTGCACGGGCTGTTTCCCATACAACCGTTCTCAACACCTGGAAGTACGCTAACAACAATTACCACGTTGAGATGGAAAAGACTCAGAAAAATATTCCTAGCTTTGGTCGAGCCAAAGAAATTGCACCAGAAAGCCAATTTGAATGTTTCATCCTCTCTGACAAAGTATTAAGTCAGAAGAAGGAAGAGAAATATCAAATTCCTCGATGGGTAAGACTTGGTAAATGGGCAAGCAAGGCAGCAGTCAAACTCAGTGATCCCTTAGACTTTGAGTTAAAGACAGATGATTTTATGTGTTCTCATCCACTTAATCCATTAGATGTGATGTTTGCTCACCGAATCGTCAGTTATGACACTCTAAATATGCCACCTGTGAGCCTGATCCGAAACGTGCGGTTTTTACGGGGTAAACATTATCGAGTCAAGGAAGGAAAAGAGACGTTTTGCCTTCCGGCTGATGTTCAATATCGATTTGGATAGTCTTAACTACTACAGCTGAACCATCCTCCCCTTTCCCCTCAACCCATAGCCCCGATCGCCCATTAGAACATCATGCCTTTTCTAATCCACAGCAATCTTACACCTTCAGCAAGATCTTTGAGCTGCAAATCGAAACAGACGATCTAGTAGCTGAATTCGGCTACACACTCCGGAGAACGCGACTCAACTTGCCGCAATATCCCAGAGAACTCGATCGCCTCGAAGTTTACGATCGCGCATTGAAGAAGTTTTACCCTACGTAAGTCTGACCAGTGAAACCTCTCGTCGCGAAGCGTTATTTCTCAGGTTGTTCTGGAGTTGTTGCATTATCCTGCTCACTTCTGCCAACAGTACATATCATTGGCATTTCCGATCTTCATCATCAATTTTTCATCTTATCAATACAACCCATGCCCCACAGCCTCATTCTCAACCTGCAACCCCGATCGTCCATTCCTTCTGGTTATCTCACCGGCAAGCATCTCCATGCCCTCTTTCTAACCTTAGTCAGTTCAGTCGATCGGAACTTAGGAGATTACTTGCACGAGCAGAAAACCGAAAAAGCCTTCACCCTCAGCCCGCTCCAGATCCGCGATCGTGCCTCAAGAGGGCATTTGTTGCAGTGGGAGCATCACCGCTCCATTGCAGCCGGAACCTCCTGCTGGTGGCGGATTTCGTTATTAGACGATACCCTATTTGCTCATCTGACTCCGCTTTGGCTCAACCTCAACCCAGCCCGCGCTTGGCATTTGGGGCCCGCCGACTTACAGATTACGAGTGTGCTTGGAACCGCCCAATCGGCTCAGCCGTGGGCAAACTTTCAGTCCTATGCTCAACTGTACGAGCAAGCCTCCGACGAGGCGCGACAAATTACGCTGACCTTGGCGACACCTGCCACGTTTCGGCAAGGCAAATATGACTCTGCGTTGCCGACAAGAGAATGTATTTTTAACAGTTTGCTGCACCGCTGGCATCGCTATAGCAACATCCCTTTCTCTGAAACCCTAGTTGAGTGTCTTTTTCCTAGTTTTTTTGATATTCGCACTGAACTTGTCAATCATCCTGAAGGCAAGTGGGCGGGTTGTGTAGGGACGATCGGCTATCGCATTCTAGGCAATGTCGAAGCGGCAACCGTTCGGCAAATTAACACGTTGGCAGACTTTGCGGTGTATAGCGGCATCGGGCGCAAAACCCCAATGGGAATGGGAATGGTAAGGAGACTGTAATGGATGATTATATTCCGATCGCAGCGCTCAACCAGTATGCCTATTGCCCCCATCGGTGCTGGCGCATGTTTTGTTTGGGCGGATTTATCGACAATCAGTACACGATTGAAGGAACGAGTTTGCACGATCGCGTTCATACAGTCGGAGAAAACCAACGGGAAGAAATCTGGCAAATTCGAGCTATATGGCTAAAGTCAGATCAATATCATTTGATTGGGAAAGCAGATTTAATTGAATCGGGTAATGGGCGCTGGTATCCTGTGGAATATAAGCGGGGACATGTTGGTGAATTTGAAAATGATGCCTTACAGGTTTGTGCTCAGGCACTATGTCTAGAAGCGATGACTGGAAAACCCGTAACTCTTGGCTATCTATACTATGCTCAATCGCACCAGCGCCAACCCGTCGAAATTTCAACCGAGTTGCGGCAGAAGACAATCGCCATCATTGAGAAAGTTCGCCATCTCCTTGAGACTGGCGACATGCCACCAGCTATCTATTCTTCGCGCTGTCAGGGATGCAGCCTTTATGAGCAATGTTTACCTAAGGCGGCAGACAAGGTAAAACGATATCGAGAAGCGTAGGTAGGGAACCGAAGTATTCATTCACTCATTCACTTATCCATACAAATATGGGAACTCTTTATATCACACAAGATGATAGCTATCTTGGTAAAACAGATGAACGCTTGACGGTGCGCGCAAATAAACAAACGCTGCTCGATGTACCGTTGATTAAAGTTGATGGTGTGGTGGTGTTTGGGCGATCGACGGTTTCCCCCGCTGTCGTCATTGAGTTGCTAGAACGCAATATTGCGCTGAGTTTTCTGACTCACACAGGGCGCTATTTGGGACGACTAGAACCAGAGTTAACGAAGAATATTTTTGTGCGAGCGGCCCAGTGGAAGGCGATCGCCCCTTCCGAACCTGCCCTGCATTTAGTCCGAGGATTTATTCGAGGAAAGCTGAAGAACTATCGCAATGCACTGCTGCGAGGACTACGAGAATTTCCTGAGCTTTCATTACAGCCAGCCCTGACTCGGTTGGAACAAGCAATCGCTCCTATTGACACCACTCACACGATCGATTCGTTACGCGGATTGGAGGGAAGCGGCAGTGCTGCCTATTTCGGTAGTTTTGATGCCCTAATTCGTGCTGAAGGGTTTCAGTTTACCCATCGCAATCGTCGTCCTCCTACTGATCCGGTCAATGCATTGCTCAGTTTAGGCTATGCGCTGTTGCGGCATGATGTGCAAAGTGCGGTGAATTTGGTAGGCTTTGATCCATATTTGGGCTATCTGCATACACAACGGTATGGACGCCCTTCTCTAGCGTTGGATTTGATGGAGGAGTTTCGCCCGATCGTGGTTGATGCGGTGGTGCTTAGCGCCATTAACCGTCGAGTGCTTTCTCCTGAAAATTTTGAGACAGAACCGTTAAGTCATGCGGTTTCACTGACCTTGGAAGGGTTGCGATCGTTTTTGCGGCTATATGAACAGAAGAAACAATCGAAGTTTAAACACCCTGTTTTACAAACTCAATGTACTTATCAGGAGGCGTTTGAAATACAAGCGCGGTTACTTGCGAAGTACTTGATGGGTGAAACTGAAAAGTATCCGCCGTTGGTGTTGAAGTAGGGCATCGGGAATCGAAAGTCGGGGGGTGGAAGAGCAGGGATAGTGTTTTGAGTTTTGTCAGTTCTGCTGTTGGCTATCAGGTTCATATGTATCTCGTCATCTCCTACGACATTCCAGACGACAAACGCCGATCGAAGATTCACAAGGTGCTAAAATCCTACGGACAATGGATGCAGTTGAGTGTTTTTGAATGCAACCTCAGCGAAACTCAGTATGCTAAGTTACGATCGCGTCTAAGCAAGTTGATCAAGCCGGAGCAAGACAGCATTCGGTTTTATTTTCTCTGTAGTTGCTGTCAAGGAAAGGTCGAGCGCATTGGCGGAGAGGTTTTACGAGATGAGACCATCTTTTTTGTGTAGTGGCTCTTTATGAGGTGATGGCTTTTTGCGGGTGCACGATTGCATAGACGGCGCGGATGGGTAGGTGTTTTGAGCAGTGTTTGTTAAAATTGGCTGTAATGCTTGCAGGGAGGTGAATTGTACGATTCTTGCTAAAAGATGATCCGCGCAATGGCTGAAAGGCAGAGTATACTTGAATTCTAGTTGTTAAGTTAAGTGATGTTTGACTTTGTTCGTTGTCAGAAATGCTATGATTTAAGAGATCCGCGCGATCGAACCTTGAAAACCGCATATGATCAGACTTTGGGGTCTCCGCCGCGCTAATCATCACCAAACCCTTCCAGGGATTGAAACTTTCTCCACTGGAGTCATGGCGGCTGTCGCTGTTGCGCTAATCATCACCAAACCCTTCCAGGGATTGAAACACATTTGGGTTGGATGCCAGTGGTAAGCGGGTCGGCGCTAATCATCACCAAACCCTTCCAGGGATTGAAACTGTTAACACCACGACCAATGTGATTACGTTAACGCGCTAATCATCACCAAACCCTTCCAGGGATTGAAACGTCGGATGGCGGGTGCTGAAGGAGCCGACGATCCGGGGCGCTAATCATCACCAAACCCTTCCAGGGATTGAAACGCATTCCGGCCACACGTGTGCTTTTCCGGCCACGAAGCGCTAATCATCACCAAACCCTTCCAGGGATTGAAACTATAAGCACTTGCCCCAAGATGCCCCTATTGATGGCGCTAATCATCACCAAACCCTTCCAGGGATTGAAACCAGATCCTTCCTTCCAACTCGAATCGATTACAGCGCGCTAATCATCACCAAACCCTTCCAGGGATTGAAACTCTCTGCCCGGATCAAAAATGCGGGTCATGGCTTGGCGCTAATCATCACCAAACCCTTCCAGGGATTGAAACGCTTCCCGGCTTGGGTGGTAAGGTGGCACGCAAAGCGCTAATCATCACCAAACCCTTCCAGGGATTGAAACTACAGCAGCACGTTTATCTACACTACGTCGCTATTGCGCTAATCATCACCAAACCCTTCCAGGGATTGAAACAGCCCCGATCGCCATTGGTGCTGGCATTGCCTTGGCGCTAATCATCACCAAACCCTTCCAGGGATTGAAACTTTATCCGCGTGTATTCCAGTAATTCTTAATTCCTTGCGCTAATCATCACCAAACCCTTCCAGGGATTGAAACACCCTCAGCATCACTGAGGAGAAAGACCGTAATCGCGCTAATCATCACCAAACCCTTCCAGGGATTGAAACTTGTACCAACACCCACAGAGCGGCCGGTGGCAATGCGCTAATCATCACCAAACCCTTCCAGGGATTGAAACCTTTTCCGGCCACGAATGTGATCGAAAAAGCACATATGCGCTAATCATCACCAAACCCTTCCAGGGATTGAAACAACAGCAGTTTGATTTATAGAACCCTCGAAAATAGGGCGCTAATCATCACCAAACCCTTCCAGGGATTGAAACCAGCAGATTAGTGTAACTCAGGTATTTGGTTGGTTGGCGCTAATCATCACCAAACCCTTCCAGGGATTGAAACATCTAAAGCGGCGGCAAAAGCAGTGATATCTGATCCGGCGCTAATCATCACCAAACCCTTCCAGGGATTGAAACTAACTTATTCCGGGGCATCTGAACGGGGATTCGGGGCGCTAATCATCACCAAACCCTTCCAGGGATTGAAACCCAAATTAATCAATGGAGATTAAACGAATGCCTAAGGCGCTAATCATCACCAAACCCTTCCAGGGATTGAAACTTTATCTGGGGGCTGACTTTGCCACACTGGGCTTGAAAGGCGCTAATCATCACCAAACCCTTCCAGGGATTGAAACGGATGAGAGCAAGTGGATGCTGGGCTGCCAATCGCTGCGCTAATCATCACCAAACCCTTCCAGGGATTGAAACTAAGCGAAAGCTCCTCTGAGCCTTTCACCCGTTACGCGCTAATCATCACCAAACCCTTCCAAACATCGTAACAGTGAGCACAGGGTCAGGTTCGATCGCCACCTAATCGCGTCATCATCGCGTCAAGCAGAGAGTTCAAAAATAACTTGATTATTGAATGACAAAGTGATAGCCTCAAAAGTCGAGGCTATCTTTTCCTTGACAGAAAATAGCTTCAGCAACAACGTATCGCCTAGAAGCTAAGTTCTAGGAGCGCTGATTAGGGAAGCTAGCAACAACCCTAACCAGCTAACCTTAAACCGGACGCAACCCGGTCTAAGGCTAGAAGAGATTATCTCATCTAGCTGACAGATCTTGCTGCAATGGTGAATCGAATTTGGCTTCTAGTTTCCTCATCTGAAACTAGGAGTTCTGAACTATGGCTGACTTCATTGATATTCCATCGGGAGACGCGCGATCGGTCAGAAGCAAGCGCCGCGCCGTCAAAATCTTGATGATTGGACAACCCGAAGATGTAGCGGCTGAGATTGCCCACCTGTATCACTGTGGCTACTGCCGCGTGGAAAACTGGTCACGGGCCTTGCCCTATGCCCAGATTCAACAAGCCACGGTGCGAGAACCCGGAGAGATTATGCGGATTTACAAGCGCTATGTCGATCGGTAAGAGGTGAGCAGGAATGGGGAGTCGGGAGTTGAGAGTAATGCGCTGTGCGACGCTTCCCCCATCTTTTGCCCCCTTCTCCTGGTTGAACGCAAGGACGGGGATGAAGGCAATGCTGGATTCCTCCTCCACCCCCGCAGGGTCAGGCATGGAGACAACGCCAGACTGCCCCACCTCTGTCAAACAGGGGTTCCTCGCCCTAGTCACAACCATTACAACCCCTATTCCCCATTCCTACAAAGTCCCCGGCCACACACTTAAATCTAGCGATGCCTCTACCGAAGGAGCCGCCGTAATAATGCCATAGTCAGCCATCAATTCAGCCGTTTCCTGCCATTGTGCCGCCGAAATCACACCCAGTTCTGCCTCAGAAATGCCCCGCATGACATACTCTCCCACCAATGCCAACGACTGAGTTTGATAATCGACATCAGTGTATTTGCTATCCGGTTCGGCATAGATTTCCGCAACCATTTGCGCCGTTCCGGAAATATCTGCTAATGCTCGTTTCCAGCCCTCAAAACTAGCCTCCAGAAACGCGCTAACTTGGTCTGGCTGTTGTTCTAAAACCGTGGTAGTGGTGAAGAAAGTTTGAGCATAAGCATTGTAGCCATACTGATCCATCGGCAACAGCAACGGAGCTTCTCCCACTTGTTGCGCAAAGCCGATCGGCTCATCTACGGCATAGCATTGTAGCGCTGCCACCTCTCCCTGAATTAAGCGATCGAGTTTGTTTTCGTAGGGCACTTCCACCACCTCAATGGTGGGCAAATTATTGACCCCCTTCACCAACTCCATCACCTTCAGCCCATCAACATGCACCCCCACCGTTTTACCCGCCAAATCGGCCAGCGTAGTCAAGCCACTATCCGGCATCATCATCAGCGCATAAGGAGACGCTTGAAACATCGTAGCGATCGCCTTAATCGGTGCCCCCTGTGCTTGGGCATCCAGAATCAAATTTTGCTCGGCACAGCCAATTGTCAGCGGATTTTTGACTACCTCTTCTGGCACAATCATGCCAGACTCCCACGGTTTGATCACCACATTCACACCCTTGTCTTGATATAGCCCCAACTGCTCGGCCAACAGCAACCCGGCAAACTGCACATTAAACACCCAATCCAATTGCATCGTTAGGACATCCGGTTCGGCAGATTGCGCCAATGCAGGCTTGGTTTGCCCTAAGCGAGTCAGTAACACAGTGGCACCCAAATAGCTAGAAAACTTTAAAAGCGATCGACGTTTCATTTCTGTATAGTCCAGCCCTCAACAAAATAGCCCTTCATTATGGACGCAAGGTTGCGCACCAAGCAGTACCGAATGTAACAAATAGTGAACAGCGACTCTGAAGAATCTGAACTTTTATGAAGGTTTGCCCAGACCCTATGCCGAGAGGGCGATCGCTGGATGGTAAGCTAGCAGATGCGCTTAAGAATTTGTTTATTAGATGACGGAGTTCAGATGATTGGATCAAACCAAGTTCCCTATCTACTTCGGGCTGCCCGTGGAGAAAAACTGAACCGTCCGCCTGTTTGGATGATGCGGCAGGCTGGGCGTTACATGAAAGCTTATCGGGAACTGCGAGAAAAATATCCGTCATTTCGCGAGCGATCGGAAATTCCCGAAGTCGCCGTCGAGGTTTCGCTGCAACCTTGGCGCGCCTTTCAACCCGATGGCGTGATTTTGTTCTCCGACATTGTCACTCCCTTACCGGGCATGGGCATTGAGATGGACATTGCTGAAGGACAAGGCCCCATTATTCACCAGCCCATTCGCACATGGAATGATCTCAATCAGTTACGCCCGCTGGAACCGGCCGAATCACTGCCGTTTATCCAAACCATTCTGCAAACCCTGCGGCAAGAAGTAGGCAATGAATCGACCGTATTGGGCTTTGTGGGTGCACCGTGGACGCTAGCAGCCTACGCCGTCGAAGGCAAAGGCTCTAAAACCTACTCCATCATCAAAAACATGGCCTTTTCCGAGCCGTCGATGTTGCATCGATTCCTAGAGTTTCTGGCCGACTCGATCGCGACCTATGTCCGCTACCAAATCGATGCCGGAGCACAAGTCGTGCAAATGTTTGACTCGTGGGCCGGGCAACTAAGTCCACAGGATTATGAAGTCTTCGCCTTACCCTACCAGCAGCGTGTCATTCGCCAAGTTAAGCAAACCCACCCCGATACCCCGCTAATTCTGCTAGTCAGCGGCAGTGCGGGTCTATTGGAACGCATGGGCCACTCCGGAGCCGATATCATCAGCCTAGATTGGACCGTGGACATGGCCGAAGCTCGGCAACGCTTAGGGTGGGATGTCAAAGTGCAGGGCAACCTCGATCCGGGTGTTTTGTTTGGCTCAAAAGAGTTCATCCGCGATCGCATTCTCGATACCATTCGCAAAGCTGGTAACCAGGGACATATCCTCAATTTGGGGCACGGCATTCTGCCCAATACCCCCGAAGAAAACGCCGCTTTCTTCTTTGAAACCGCAAAGCAAGTCGATCAATTGTTGGCCGTTCATGCGTAATAGGAATTGGGGATGGAAGATACCTAAAGGCGGTGGAACTGCTCCTTGGGCGCGATCGATTAATTGTAATGGTTGCATACCGTTCTCACCTGATCTGGCATAGCATTAGAGTCTTAGACAGATCGATCGCCTTGCCAGATGCACAACATTGGCCCTATCATCCAATGGCATCGATTCATCCTGGATCGATCAATTCGGTTCATCATGAACCCATCAGTGTTCTTACGATGAGCCTATCCCGATTTAAGTCACAGTCTCCACCCAGATCACCCCACCGCCTACGGCGACTCCTCTCGATAAGGGGAGGTTGGGAGGGGTTTCATTCGATCGGTCTCGTGCTGATCATTTATCATCTAGATCATCTAATTTGTTAGGGCTAACTCCAATTTCCCCCCCCTGTCCCCCACCCCTAACCCCCTCTCATGCCTGCGAAACGAATCTTCATCACTGGTGCCAGCGGTTGCATTGGTCATTACATTGCCGATCTTTTGATTCAGCGCACTTCCCATGAATTGTTTTTCATGGTCAGAGATATCAGTAAGCTGAAGTTTGACTATAATGCTCGCCCTGGTATCACAATCATTCCCGGCGACATGCGAGAGATTGAACAAGTGGGTCGGCTGCTGAAGACAATGCAGGTGGCAATCTTGGCAGCCACCGCCTGGGGTGGAGAAGATGTCTTCGATGTGAATGTGATCAAAACCGTACGGTTACTGAACTTGCTTGATCCCGATGTATGCGAGCAGGTAATTTATTTTTCTACGGCCAGCATTCTCGATCGCCACAATCAACCCTTGAAAGCAGCCGGGGAACTGGGCACTGATTACATTCGATCGAAATATACGTGCCATTTGCAGTTGTCAAAGCTGGCGATCGCGCCCAAAATCACGACCCTATTTCCCACGTTGGTTTTTGGCGGCGAAGACAACAAGCCCTACTCTCACCTGTCTTCAGGGTTAAAGGATGTCTTGAAATGGGCTGACCTGATTCGCTTCCTCCAAACCGATGCCAGCTTTCACTTTCTTCACGCCCACGATATTGCCCAAGTGGTGACGTACTTTGTTGATCATCCCCCCGATGCCAACGACCCGCATGAATTTGTCTTAGGGAATCCGGTTCTGACAGTGAATCAAGCCGTCAAAGAAATTTGTACCTATCTCAACAAACGCATCTATTTCCGCATTCCCCTATCGCCACAGCTTGCCGAGTTACTGATTGCAGTCTTTCGGATTCAAGTGGCGGACTGGGATCGATTCTGCATGAGCTATCGTCACTTTAGTTATCAAAACCCGGTTAGTCCTGAGTCATTTGGTTTAATTACCTACTACCCTACCCTGCGCGATCTGCTGAAAGCCAGCGGCATCTCGCCCTATCCTTAATTCCAATTGCTATGGTTTTGCGTCCCTTTCACCTTGCCTTTCCTGTTAAAGATCTGGTGTCCACCCGTCAGTTTTACGAAACTGTGTTGGGGTGCTCGATCGGTCGTAGCTCGGATACGTGGATTGATTTCAATTTCTTCGGACATCAAACAACTGCCCACCTTTGCCCAGACGTGTTTGATAGCATAGCAACCAATCTCGTTGACGGTAAACCCGTGCCCGTGCAGCATTGGGGTGTAATTTTAGACATGGAACAATGGCAGGCATTAGCCGATCGCCTCCGGCAACATCACGTTGAGTTTGTGATTGAACCATACAGGCGCTTTCAAGGAGAAGTGGGTGAACAAGCAACACTGTTTATTCTCGACCCTAGCGGCAATGCTTTGGAATTCAAGGCATTTCAACACGATGCATCCATTTTTGCCACTTATGCCACTTAATTGATCGCCTAGATTCACGGCATCAATCAGCATCAATTGGCATCAATAGATATTGCGCTAGATATTGCATTAGTTCAAGATAGTTCAAGTTTACTAACAACTTGAGCGATCGTGACCAATCTCACCCAATCTCTTCCGTGTTCTTTGCTAGAGTGAACAGAACAAAGGTTCGTTCTAATATTCAAGTTGAAGACCTCGTTTAAAAACGTAGCTTGTGAGTCCCATTCTTTATTAGGCTGCATCGCATTCATTCCACCGCGTGCGGCTCCTCTCTTTACCAAGGGGAGGGTAGGAAGGGTCGGTATACTAGTCCACCGGATAGAGAATTGGTGTCACGATTAATTTTGTTTCACTAAGTTTTGTTTTGTTTTCTTGTTGCTTTGATACCTTCTGATTGCAGTGCGGGAACGTTCATACACAACAGTTCGCTGTAAGCATGAAGCACCTATCACAATGGTTGCTCTACGATCGGTGTCTGCTGTTTAGCAGCCTATCCATGTAAACTCTGTTCGTTGTAAACCCTGTTCGTTCCAAGCATGGTGAGTCAACTTCCTGTTTCTACGCTACTTGAGTCCTATGGATGTTGATGAATTAATACAACAGTATGCGGCGGGTGAGCGCAATTTTGCTGGAGTGAATTTAGCCGGAGCCGACTTCACTGGCATCAATTTAAGCGGCGCAAACTTGACCGGAGCATTTTTGCCGTTTACCAGATTCGATCGCAGCATTTTAACGGAAACCTGTTTGAAGGGCGCGTTTTTATATGGCTCTAAGATGCAATACGTTAAACTGGGCGGTGCAGACTTAAGCCAGTGTGATTTCACCAAGGCTAACCTCACGGGGGCTAATTTGGTGAAAACCAACTTAACGGAGGCAAAGCTGACTGGCGCGGTTTTCCAGTCCGTGAACTTGCGGCAAGCTAGCCTCAAAAGCGTTAATTTCTGTGGTGCAAATTTAAGTCACATTAATCTCTATGCTGCCAATTTGGAAAGCGCTGATTTAAGTTGGGCAAATTTGTCGAACGCCAAACTCAGCGGGGCAAATCTACGTGGAGCCTGTTTGCTACATGTGAAGCTTTGTGGTGCATTCGTCAATGGGGTCGATTTAAGCGGGGCAGAGCTTGATGGGGTTGATATGAGCCGAGCACGCCTCAACGGTGTGAATTTTAACCAGGCTAATTTAACTGCCACCAATTTAACGCACGCCCAGCTAAAGCGCGCCTCGCTGATCCAAGCGAATTTGCGGGCTGCCAATTTAACCGGAGCCACCTTGGCAAAAGCAGATCTCAGTGAAGCCCATCTCAGCCGTAGCAATCTCACGTCGGCTAATTTGCATTACGCCAATCTCAGTGGGGCTAACCTCAATGGGGCTAACCTGACCGGAGCAAATGCAGAACACGCCAACTTACGAAGCGCCTATCTTTGGATGGCACAATTGCGCAACGCGAATCTAAACCACGCGAATTTACGGGGGGCACAACTGCAAGGCACAACCCTAGACGGGGCTGACCTTCGCAACATTCTCTCTGATCCGACAACCCGGTTTCCCTCACCATTGCATACAATTGCAGAACAGTTTTCGTGGTTGCGTACATCCTAAGCTAGTGTTTCAAACCTAGTGACATCTCTTGATGATCCTTTAAAGTCTCCCTGACTTATGCCCCCCTATAGTCCCCTTGGCTAGGGGGGACGGCAACAGCCGGGGGCGTGACTGTTTTGCTGCTGCTTTACTAATGCCTGTAGTAATGCCTGTAGCCATTCAATCGTCTCCCCCAGTTCTTCTCGATCGCGTCCTAAACTGAGAACCATTAGGAGGACGTTAGGAGAAGACAGCTATGCAAGCAGCGCAGCGCCCCCATCGGTTCATCGACCCACTAGTCAATGCGTGTGTGTTGACGCTGGGGTTATACATTGCCACTGTTCCGGTTGCTCCGTCTTCTTCAAAGGGGATGGAACCAGCAATCGATGCTGCTAGTCCGTTGCAAAGTACGCCGCCTCCGGTTCAGAAGCGATCGGAGTCATTATCGCCAACGCCCACCCACCCAGCCACTTCTAATCGTGGTTGTGTGCAAGAAATTTGGTACACATTGAGTCACTTTATTTTTCGTCAATCTGGTTAGAATATACTTCTAATTGAGTTTAGAAATTAAGTTTATAAACATACTAATTCACTTGCAATAATGATTATTTGAGATTTCCAATCCGGTAATCTATCCAGTATTCGCCAGCTATTCTACGATACTGTTCATTGTGTGAACAGCTAAGATTACACAGCCGAACAGATTGCTGTATGGTCTGCGGGCACGACTGATGAAGAACTTTGGCAAACTAAACTGCACACGCGATCGACCGATGTTGCCGAAGCTAACGGACAAATTGTAGGATTTGCCATGCTTGACTCTAACGGCTACATCGACTGCTTTTACTGTCATCACAACTATCAACAGCAAGGGATTGGCTCTCAGTTATTGCATCACCTAGAAACGATCGCATCCGCGTTAGGAATCCGGCGACCTTTTTCTGAAGTTAGCATTACAGCCACACCATTTTTTCAACGCAAAGGATATGGTGTGGTGACGAAACAAAGAGTGGAACAACAGGGTGTATCGTTCTGTAACTTCTTAATGGAAAAATATTTGGAGCGCTGAATCATGATAACTGATAATCAAGCATCACTTCAATTAGAATCTAATGATGCATTGAACTCTTCAAATTCTCAGGAATCGAGCGCGATTGTCATTGGTGCTAGCATCGCTGGACTATTGGCAGCGCGTGTGTTGCTGAATCACTTCGATCGAGTGACTGTCCTTGAGCGCGATCGGCTTCCCGATCAACCAGAACGACGACCCGGTGTTCCCCAAGCGAGCCATGTGCATGTGCTGTTGGCGCGGGG
This sequence comes from Thermocoleostomius sinensis A174, assembly GCF_026802175.1. Lineage (NCBI taxonomy): Bacteria > Bacillati > Cyanobacteriota > Cyanophyceae > Oculatellales > Oculatellaceae > Thermocoleostomius > Thermocoleostomius sinensis. The sequence continues at coordinate 4,258,125 of NZ_CP113797.1, forward strand.
TCAACAAATTTTAGAACAGTTGTTTCCAGGTATCAAAGCAGAATTAGCCGAGTTGGGCGTTCCACAAATTGATTGGACTGCCAACTTCCCCTGGTTTGGTATTCACGGTTGGATGCCCCGGTTTCAGTCCAACATCACCAGCTTTTTGGCCAGCCGAGCGCTATTGGAGTGGCTGGTGCGTCAGCGTCTAAGTGCAGACGATCGGGTAACTATCATGTCTGCCTGCACGGTGAAACAGCTACTTGCCAATGCCGATCGCAGTCGGATTACTGGGGTCGTGCTGCAACGCGATTCTGTAGAGGCTTCAATCCCGCTGTTTGCGGATCTGGTGGTTGACGCTAGCGGGCGTAACTCCGCCTTACCCAAATGGTTAGAAGCGCTGGGCTATCCTGCACCTGCCAAAACGATCGTGAATGCCTTTTTGGGCTATAGCAGTCGTTGGTATGAACGAACGCCTGATCAGTCTAGGGATTGGGCAGGAGCCGTTATTATGGCTAATCCTCCAGTGGAACGACGTGGCGGTTTCTTGATGGCAGTCGAGGCCGATCGCTGGGTGTTGAGTGTAGGGGGTATTGCAGACGATTGTCCCCCCGCCGATGAGCAGGGCTTTCTTGAATTTGTGCAAAGCTTACGGCATCCGCTGCTGTACGAGACTATCAAAGATGCAACACCACTCTCTCCGGTACAAAGCTATCGACGTACCGAGAATTGTTGGCGGCACTACGAAAAACTAAAGCGGTTTCCGGAGGGAATCATAGCACTGGGAGATGCGGTGTGTGCCTTCAATCCAATTTATGGACAGGGCATGACAACGGCTGCACTCAGTGCCCTGTTGTTAGATCAAGCATTAACCCAAACATTGCCACTAGCAGCAAATCAGGCAAATCGAATCAACGATCGCCATTGCTTTTCTCGAGTGTTTCAAATGCAATTGGCTCGGTTACTGCAAACACCGTGGATGATGGCAACCAGCGATGATTTTCGTTGGGAAACTACAGAAGGCGACGAACCCACCTACTTCACTCGGCTCATGCATCGTTATATGGAGCAGGTAATTATCCTGTCTACGAGCGACCTAGCCACCTACCAAGCCTTAATTGAAGTGATTCATATGCTGAAGCCACCTACCTCTCTATTCCGTCCACAACTTTTGCGGAAAGTGCTAGGACAGTGGCTGCGTTGCAGGACAAAATCCAAAGATTTAAGTCGCCAGCGAGCAAAACAACCCGCATCTGCTTCTTTATAGTCCTAAGCGCGAAGGTGCACCAGGGTTAATTTCAGGAGTGCGATCGGGTGGGGGAATGGGATTGGGATCTGGGTCTGGGGGAGGCGACGGATTAGGCAATGGGTCAGGATCGGGATTGGGTGGAGGAACAGGGGGCACGGGCGCTGGTTGGGGCGATGGCAACGGTTGGGGTAGCGGTGGGTTGTTGGGAATCTCAGGGGGATTCTGAATGGCAAGAAACAGAAGGGACATTGGGAAACTTCTCCGAGTGAACATTAAGTTACTTTTTGTTTTTCTTTGATTTCTTTTTAGATTTCTTCTTCTTCGCCTTATTCTTGTTTTTCTTTGGTTTCTTTTTAGGCAGTTCAAGCTCATCTAGACCTGTTTTCAGCTTGTCTACTGCCGTTTTTACAGTTTCAGTGATGTGGTTCTCAACTCCATTACGATCGCCATTCGCAGGAACAAAGAAATCGCTGGCCCGTTCAATCACCGCCTCAACTAACTCCGCAGTATTGCCAGTGGCAGATCTGGTTGTGTCAATTGTAGACTCGGCCGTTTCCTTCAGGGCTTGTGTTGCTTCATCAGGTGTCTCTTTGCCTGTTTCTACCAAATTCGTCGCGGCGGGTTGTATGGGCTGCATCACCTCTTGAATAGCCGATACCGCTTCTTTGACGGAAGGGGGGGCATCTTCCAGCGCAGATTTGACTGAGGTAGCCACCTTTTTGACCGAATGGCTCATGCGATCGACTTGCTCGCTGTCGTTGAGTGATTGAGTCGTTTTGATCAGTACCGTTTGGGTCAGTTCTGCCACAACAGCAGCAGCAATAGCAGACCCAAGCTCAGCCATGTCGATTCCGAGAATTGTGCGGTTGGACTGATTTATCTGTTTTTGGGTTTTGTGCGGTTTCGATTTCTTCTTGGCAGCCACGATGCTACCTCCTCCGACAAGTCGTTTAAGCCTAGGTTAAGACTCTTACTGTAGCAGTCTCCACTTCATTCAACGTCTGCTGCAAGAGGGAACCTATTCGGAAAAAGCTGAAACTTGTTTTTTCAGTCCAAACCACCACTCGTTGTCTGAACGTATCTGAACGTAAGAGCAATCCTTCGGACCGTTTTTATGGAAATGTTGAAAACCCTTTTGGTACAAAAGTGTCCGGACTATTGTAAGAGGCTACTTTGTTGATCAAGGCATGTTAGCACTCAGTTGATTGATTCTGATGTGGGGACAGATAGATTGGGAACAGATTCGTTAGGGACCGGCTGATTAAATTCTGATGGGGCAATTGGAGCGGCTGATGGATCGGGAATCACACCATCGATGATCACAGGATTGATAGGAGTGGATTCGACAGAGGGATCGATCGGTTCTTGGGTGTTCTGAGGGGGGACGGGTGCTAGCGGACTGGGTAACGTCACACCCGTGTCAGGGCTGCTGGGCAAGGAGTCTAAGGGAGCAGGGTCTGAACTAGGGGAAGTTGGGGTTACGGTTTCGTTGAAATCCAACTGGACTGTTTCAAGCGAAGGAGACTGTACCTGTCCTAACGGGGTTTGGGCAATAGCGTGCCTCCCACTTCCAATGTTAGGAACCAACAGACTCATGCTAAGAGCGAGCGGACTGACAGACGCTGCAAATTCTTTGAAATGGCTCATACTTTTTCCTTATTGAATGCTTCTAAGGGCTAAGGGCTTTTCCCAAGCCATTCAGTCAAACTAAAGATACCATTCGTACTTAGATCATATACGGCTGAAAAGGGTAGACAGTAATGATGGAATCTTCGCATCCGCTTATTCATGAACTCAATGAACTGTTACAAACCCACGGATTTACGTCAATATTAGAAGCAATGAATGACTTGATTGTGGCGAGAATTAACGCGATCGAGTCGTTCGAAGATCACTTTGCTCAACAGCATATACAAGCTTTGAAGAAGGTCAATCAAGCTTTGACAGAATTCAGGCAAACATCGCCTATAGACATAGATATGGAAATAGCGTTGGAACAATTAATGCACGCTTCTGGGGCGATCGAAACGTCTCAAGCAAAACTCAGCAGTGGTTTGGAATGATTTATCGATATACGCGATGTGTCACTTTCGACAGTGCCTAGGTTATGGAGCAGAGGGTGGGGGAGATGAGGTCAGATATCTGTCTACTTCATCACAATCAGTCGCAATGTGAACACCTTGGATCTCTACCCAATAACTTTTAGACCTAGTCCTAAAGATAGAGCGCAGCCACTGATCCCGTCAGTAGGATGTAAATATAGCGTTTGTTAAGGAATGTAAATCATGACGAACCCAACACCCACTGAAAACCGCTCTGCAACTAATCTGCCCCCCGTGGCTCGCGAATACAATGGTGTCGATCGCAATGCCTTTCTGTTTGGTTGGAAGCCACAAGCTGAACTGTGGAATGGCCGTCTAGCTATGATTGGATTCCTCGCTTACCTGCTGTGGGACATTGCTGGCTATAGCGTTGTCCGTGACGTGCTCCACCTTCTTCCTTACTAGTCGGCTAAAGGCGATAGGTTAAACAAATTTTCGGTTTCCATCTTAATAGTTCTCCTTGGCGCTAATGGACGATGACTCAACCTTGAAGAGTTACATTAACGCCAAGGAGTTTTTGTCCTGCTGGAGACCCTGTGATGAGGATTAAACTGGCAAACACAATATGCCCCAGTTTCGCGAGATGATAGGGCAATCGATCTGCTATAACGAAGCAGCTTGGCTTGAATTGTCTGACGGAGGAACTAACGACATCATCAACCGCGAGACTCCGCTGAATAGAACACTGATCCCCACTAAGGTTCCGATCGCCCAAGGCGCATTAAATGGCCATTGGAACCAAATCATAGCACCCAACAATAACGTGATGATTCCATTGAATAGGGCCCAAGTCCAATTTGCTTGAGGACGGAGCCGAAAGGCTAATACTAACTCGAAGACGCCCTCGGTCAACAGAAAGCTGCCCAGCAGTAAAGTCAGTGTTAAAATCCCGGTTCGCGGATAAACAAACAACATAATGCCTGTAGCCACATACAAAATTCCAAGCAACAATTTCCAGACAAAGCCACCTCGATCGCGAGTTTGGAATGCATAGATGATCTTTGTCGTTCCCGCTGACGCCAGAATAACGGCCAGCCACGTTTCGGCGACTAGGGTCGAGACCACCGGCAAAGCAATGGCAATTGCTCCTAATACAATCAGCAAAATTCCCACGATTAACGATCGATTTGCATTTTTTGGGGAAGAGTTCGTCACATCAGAGGTCATAGAGTTGTCCTCACTACTTCACAACGCAAAATAAGGCTATGGGATTTTCCAATCGCTCGATAGGCTCCAAAGATAGACTTGTGCGCAATCTGCTCAGGGATTTTTGGTATCAGTGGTATCAGAAAAACCAAAGCTCAAGCAAAGGGTCTTCGCAGACATTGATCCGCAGGCATTGATTAGGCACGCTCAGAAATGATAAATCTCCAAAATTCCGTAGAACAACCCACTGTAGGCTATATCCCTGAGGAAGCTCCATGATCTTTAGTGTGCTTTCTCCTTAATCAATGGATTCATCGGATAAGCTAGTTAGAGCAGATCCGAAGTAACAAAGTATTGCAAGGCTTCACATGGTAGCAACTCAGGTAAAACACGACGTAAAAGACCTTTCTCTAGCCCCTTTGGGAAAGCAACGAATTGACTGGGCCGGACGAGAAATGCCCGTTCTGCGCCAAATTCAAGAACGCTTTGCCCAGGAAAAGCCGCTAGCAGGCATTCGGTTGGTGGCTTGTTGTCACGTTACAACTGAAACGGCGCATTTGGCGATCGCGCTCAAACATGCTGGGGCCGATGCCGTGCTCATTGCCAGCAACCCGCTTTCGACTCAAGATGATGTGGCTGCTAGTCTTGTTGTTGATTATGGCATCTCGGTGTTCGCCCAAAAGGGAGAAGATAACGAGACTTACCATCGTCATGTGAATATCGCTCTTGATCATCGCCCCAACATTATCATTGACGACGGCAGTGATGTGGTAGCCACATTGATTCAAGAGCGTCAGCAACAAATTCCTGATTTAATTGGCACCACCGAAGAAACCACCACCGGGATTGTTCGCCTCAAGGCCATGCTGCGGGATGGCGTGCTTACTTTCCCAGCTATGAACGTTAATGATGCCGACACCAAGCATTTCTTCGACAATCGCTATGGCACGGGACAATCTACCCTAGATGGCATTATTCGCGCCACCAATATTCTGCTGGCTGGAAAAACTGTGGTTGTAGCAGGCTATGGTTGGTGTGGTAAGGGAACAGCCCTGCGTGCTCGCGGCATGGGAGCCAATGTGATTGTCACCGAAGTTGATCCGGTCAGGGCGATCGAAGCGGCCATGGATGGTTTCCGGGTCATGCCCATGGAAGCAGCGGCTCCTTATGGTGACCTGTTCATCACGGTGACGGGTAATAAGCACATCATTCGGGGTGAGCATTTTGAGCGCATGAAAGACGGAGCAATCGTCTGCAACTCGGGCCACTTTGATATTGAAATTGACCTCAAGACGCTCAAATCGATGGCTTCAGAGGTGAAGCAAGTGCGGAACTTTACCGAAGAGTATCGCCTCAACAGTGGCAAGTCGATCGTGGTGTTGGGAGAAGGTCGCCTAATTAACCTAGCCGCCGCCGAAGGTCATCCCAGCGCAGTGATGGATATGAGCTTTGCCAACCAAGCCTTAGCCTGTGAGTACTTAGTAAAAAATAAAGGTCAGCTAGAACCCGGATTGTATTCCATTCCTACGGAAGTTGATCAAGAGATCGCTCGGTTGAAACTGCAAGCAATGGGCATTGCCATTGATACACTCACCGATGAGCAAGTCGAATACATGAATTCCTGGACTTCTGGAACCTAGACGGTCAGTTCACGATCTCAATCAGGGTGCAATCAATCTGCCGATCGTAGGTGTGTGTGGGGCGTTACTAAGACGCCCCTCTTCTGTAAACGTTATCCCTTGAAAAGAGTTAATTGTGGCGCGACTTTCTACAGAACTACAGCGTTTTTTCCTAGAAGAACCCCGCAGCAATCGAGTCACCCTGGATGACATCTTATCGATTGCCGGAGAACGGATTTTTGGCTTTCTGTTTGTGCTGCTGGCACTGCCGTCTGCATTACCTGTTCCTGCCCCTGGTTATTCTGTACCATTTGGGATTCTGCTATTTCTGCTAGCTGTGCAGTTAATCATGGGAGCCAAAACGCCGTGGTTCCCTGAACGATTTCGACGACATTCGCTAGAGCTAAAACAAGTGCAAGGTGTCTTAAAAGCAGGATTGCCTTGGTTGCGTCGGATTGAAGCTCTGTCACGCCCTCGGTTAACCTCTGTCTGCACCAGCTTGCCAGGACGAGTAGTGATTGGTTTAGCCATTGCCCTCATGTCTATTTCAATGATGATTCCCATTCCGCTGACCAATACGCTGCCAGCGATCGGGATTTTTGTGACTGGATTTGGGCTGCTTGATGACGATGGCGCTATCAGCTTAGCCGGACTCGTGCTATGTGCGCTGGGAGCAACCCTCACAACATCAGTGCTGATGTTTGGCTACACAGCCGTCAAGGGAGTATTGACCTTGATGAAAGGTTGGTTACTGAGTCCAGGTCAATAGCAAGCCTCCTACTCTCTAATCCCTACCCCCTCCTACACAAGTCATACCCTAAAACCACGATCGCTATGACGGAATGGATTACCACTGTTATCGAATCTTTGGGATACGTCGGAATCGGTCTGTTGATGTTTTTGGAAAATATTTTCCCGCCGATTCCCTCAGAACTGATCATGCCGTTGGCTGGGTTCACTGCTTCTCAAGGCAAAATGGCTTTGGTTCCAGCGATCGCCGCTGGTGTCATTGGCACTGTATTGGGAGCGCTGCCTTGGTATTACCTAGGCAAATTTCTGGGTGAAGATCGCATCAAGCAGTGGATTACAAAACATGGAACGTGGTTGGGAATTTCTCCAAATGAAATTGACAAAACGAAACAGTGGTTCTATCGCCACGGCAGCAAGGCGGTCCTGTTGGGGCGGATGGTTCCAGGAGTGCGCACGCTGATTTCACTCCCCGCAGGGTTTAGCCACATGCCGATTGCTCAGTTCTTGATCTATTCCAGCTTGGGCACATTGGCATGGACGCTGCTGCTTACATTAGCTGGATATCTGTTGGGAAAAAACTATACGTTGGTTGAAGAATATTTGGGGCCGATTTCTAAGATTGTTTTAGGGGGATTCGTGATAGCGGGGATTGTTTGGATTATTCGCCGAAGACGCACTGTGCGACGGCAGCAAGGCAAACGGTGAGGGATAGATGAATGAACGCGTGAAAAATGACAACTAACTTTCTGAAGACTCATTCATTGTTTATGTAGCGGCTGTCTCTGTCTTTGGTCAGATCTTGATTGACTATCACTTTTCAATCACATTTGCTTTTAATCTTGAAGACAGAAGAAACATTTTTCCTCCTTGTTGAATTGGCGCGATCGCTGAATATCGCCACTGAACAAAGGGAAAAGCAGCACTAGTGACCCTCTAGTCGCACAGGTAGAAGCACAGTGTCCATATGGGCGATTGAATTTCTATGACTAGCATGAAACGCATCTGGAGACTGATTAAAGAAACCTTCTCCGAATGGCAATTCAATCAAGTGTCGCTACTGGCGTCATCGCTGGCTTACTATACTGTGTTTTCGTTGGCTCCCTTGATGATTTTGGTGATTATGATTGTAGGAGTCATTTTTGGCGAAGCGGCAGCCGAGGGAGAATTGGTCGGACAGCTTCAAGAAATTGTGGGTGAAGAAGGGGCACAAATTCTAGAAACGGCGATCGCAAACCTGCGACAGGACACTACAGGCGGACCCTTGCGGTTGGTGGTGAGCTTGGGGTTCTTTGCCTTCGGAGCATCGGGGGTTTTTGCTCAAATCCAAACTGCACTTGACAAAATTTGGGAGGTGAAACCAGAACCCAGACGACAACTGCTGCATTTTTTACGTAAGCGGTTGCTGACATTTGCGATGGTGCTGGTAATCGCGTTTCTGCTGCTGGTGTCGTTGGTTGCCAATACGGTGCTGGTGGCAGTGATCAATACCTTGCGTGATATCATACCAGCCCTGAGTTATCTCTGGCGTGCCCTCAGCTTTGTGGTCTCTTTCGGAATGATTACGCTGTTGTTTACAGCCATGTATACCATCCTGCCAGATGCTAAAGTACGCTGGCAAGATGCGATCGTGGGTGCTTCCCTAACAACTGCTTTATTTATGCTGGGTCAGTCGTTGTTTTCATTATTTCTCAGCCAAACAAATTTTGGTTCTGCCTATGGCGTAGCAGGATCATTTGTTATCTTAATCACTTGGATTTATTACGCAGCACATATCCTATTTGTGGGGGCAGAATTTACCAAAGTGTATGCCCGACAACATGGATTTCCAATTGTTCCTGAAGAATATGCGGTGTCAACCTCGTCTTCAAATCTTGAAAATCAAGATACTGCGAATCAACCTAAAAATCGCTCCTCAAAAACACGCCGCAAGAAGATACGGTGAGGAGGTTCGCTTTGGTAACGAATTGATTGAGACGTTGATAAAGCTGATACGTTGCAGACCGTTGTGGCTCATATCAATCTTCACTTAATTCAAACAAGTATTCGATCACCTCTCGGTAGAACGCTTCGCAATATTAAGGTAAAGACATTATGGAACAACCAGCAACTCAGCTAGAAAAATCTTTTCAACCTCGACAACTCGTAAGTCAGGCTACTCAATACGAATTCATTCAGCCCGAGACATCAATTGAAGATGTTCCGCTCAATCCTACTCAACCTGAAAATTCAATTCTATCGATCGGACTTTTGGGGATTGGCTTGATTGGCATGGCGCTACTTCTGAGAATAATTGCGCTTAAGCTGCAAGCAGAACACAAGCAAGTCATTGATACCTTAAAATATACAGACAAAGTACCGTGTCGAAACTGCCGATTTTTCTCAAATAATTCCTATCTCAAATGTGCTGTTCATCCATCTGATGTGCTAAAAGAAACAGCAATTGACTGCTCAGATTACTGTCCGAAGAATGAACCTCCTACTAAAAAAGATGGACGTTCCAGAAGCTAAAGCAGCCAAACTAAACTAGCGAATACATTTCTCGATCGATCACAGTTTGGGTAGAATTTCTGGCAACAGATCGCCGGGTACTTTAGATAACATTAGGCTTTGCCCTGCTAAGCCTTGTTGATTGTAGGCAGCACGAATAGTTTGGACAATGCAATTAAAGGCTGTTTGCCGCAAGTTAGGTTGTTCTGCCCAACCCTGTAGTGCCAACACATGATGAAGAATTGCAGCTTCTAGATGGGTAGTTTGTTCAGTTGTGCTCAGCCCATTCATGGAGTCTGTGGCGAATTGATAGTGCGCTAAACCTAAGTTATTGTGGGTGGCAAACAGATCAAAGTTGAGCATTATTGCATTGGACTGCTGTTGTAAATACGCTGCCGCTTGAAGTGACGCTTCATAGGCTACGATCGCATGTTGCAAATGGTCGAGCCGCTCTTGGGGATGGTCGGTTTGATTCGCAAGGTGCCAGTACGCGGTGCCCAAATTATTTTGAGTGGCCGCATGGGCTGCTGGAACTGCCTCCCGCGTTCGATACGTGAGTGCCATCTGATAGGCAGACACCGCCAGCGACAGCCAATCCTCATGGGGTTCATGCTGAGCCAAGTTCCAGTAAGCAGTCCCTAAGTTATTTTGAATCATGGCGTAATTGAGCGGCTCTTGATCGGGATTGTAGTACTGCAAGGCTTCCGAGTAGGCCGTAATTGCCAATTTGAGGTTGGCTTTCTGCTCTTTATACTGAGCCAAATTCCAGTAGGTTGTTCCCAAGTTATTTTGGGTAGAGGCATAGCGCAACGGATCAGACTCAGGGGTGCGATAGCGCAAGGCTTCACGATAAGACTGTACCGATAATTCCAAATTGTCCACTGGGTTGTCGTGGCGAGCGAGATCGGCATACGCCGCACCCAAGTTGTTTTGCACCATTGGGTAGGTTTGGGCCTGCGTTTGCGGATCAATTTTGGTGATGGCAAGCTGATACGCTTGAATTCCTTGCTGTAGATAAGCTAATCCCTGACTGGTAGGCAACAAGCGAGAGGTCATCCAGTAGAGATTCCCCAAGTCGTTGAGAATATCAACCCAAAGCGGCGATACCTCGGGCAATCGTACCAACACCTGTTCGTAGGCTTGGATAGCGATTGAGAGATTTTGGGGTGTGGCATCTCCTTGTTCGACGCGATCGCGGAAAAGATTACCCACGCTGCGGTAAGCATCAATCAAAACCGTGGAAGAGGCGTTCCGCTGATGCAGTTCTTCAATGTGTTGCAAAATTCGCTGAATGCGATCGGCATCGGGAAGTCCATCAGGTAGGTGAATGCCGACATGGGTAGGTAGTTCAGAAAGAGGCGGTTGGGCAGTGGCAGCAGACGAGGTTTGACCGACCGTAGGCGAGGCTCCGTTGGTTGCCATTGGTGGTTCAGAAGCTGGCTGAGCCAGATCCGGATCATCCGTTGTTTCATAAAGCTGATTCAGATTTTCACCCAGTGGCAACCAAGGATTATCAGCCGTCGCAGGTGGTTCTGCTGAGGAAGGTGATTGTGACTTGGAAGGTGACTCGATCGGCGTTGCCTGGTCTTGAATATCTTCTTGATGCTGGATAAACTGCTCGACCCAAGCCAACAACGGGTTATCAGGAACATCTCCATTAGTTAACTCTGCGACTAACTCTGCGGCCAAATCCTCTGGCAACAGCGAATGAGACTGAGTGGCATCTATTGCGGAGGTCTCATCTCCTAAGCCTTCCGCTTGCAGCCAAGGATTGCTCTCTAGATCATCCAGGGTAAACGTTGCATCCAGCCCATCCTCTGCATCGGCTAACACGCGATCGAGTTGCTCGTCGTGCAGCAGCGTCAACCAAGGATTTTCTGCCAGTTCCGGGCTATCTTCCTTGGTGGGAGTCGCTGCATCCGTTGGGGGCGTTTCGATCGCGGCGGCGGCGTGGTTTCCTGCATTTTGCTCATCACCGCGCTCATGAATTACAGGATCACGAACGGCATACTCTAAGGGCGGCACCGTTTCACTGCTTGGGTCTAGACGCGAAGACTGGGCCCCAAATCGCTCTGGCAGCGTGATAGTGAGTGGAGTAGGATCGCCAATAAACTCAAATACCCCTGTTCGACAGCGCCAAAACTCTGGTACAGATTGCGATACGGTGTGAAACCAAGGCTGGGTGATCCAAAATAGCAAGCTGAGGTCAAGTAGCGGCAGATGGCGCTCGATCGTCTGTAAATGGGTTAGAAATAGGCGCTGAACCGCTGGAGACTGTCGCGTCAGATGTTCAATGCCTAAAATTTGAAACGCAGGCATCTCCATCGCCGATCGACCGATGATGGGTGGTGGAGATTGGTTCAGCCATTGCGCTACCTGAATCAACGGGTTTGGATCTTCCAGGCTCAGTTGCACACTCACCAGTCGAGGATAGTGTTGCACTGCGGACGGTAAGCGAGAGGCGTCAACTCCGGCCAACTCTAATGCAGGGGCTTGATTGAGTTCCGTTTGCAGTTGTGTTGCTAGTCGATCGCGCAACACCAAATCATCACATACTGCGATAAAAATTTGCCGACGCAAATTCAGATCCAGCGCTAGTTTAAGCCGCTGATACGTCTGCTGATTCAACCCCAAAATTTTGCGAAGAGGAACGTTTGCCACAGCGAAAAAACAGCGAGGATGGTAAAGCAAGCCCCGAACTAGACAAAAGCAAAGGTAGCCCAGCAAGGCAGAACACGAACAGTGAATACCCAGTTGCTATGACTCTTTTTTCAAGGACTTTAGGATTGGGTCAGGATAGATAGAGAGCCAGATAAGAAAAGGGTGAGGGTGTATCCCCGTTGTGCTGGCCTTCGCCCTAATCCCGCTTCCAAGTCCTGGCGAGAGACTTTGAGCCGGAAGCATTGGCTTTGTTTGAGCCGAGCCATTTTTCTCTGACTCCCCTTCTTCTAGCCATGGGAGAAAGGGCAGGGGGATGAGGGCTATTACAACCACACAGATACGAAAGTGGAGATGCACCCAAGGGGAAGAGGGTTAAATCCCGGAGTATAGCCGAAGGAGAGCCGAAAACTTTGTGCCTGTATCTTTCAATTGAACCGAGTTCGATCGCCTATCCTAGAAGAACTGTTTGAATCATAATTTCAGAACGAGACTGACGATCGAATTGGTTATGAACATTCCTCAACTGCTGGCGAATGAATTGGCGCTGAAGCCGTATCAGGTTGAAAATGCTCTACAACTATTGACAGAAGGAGCCACCGTTCCCTTCATTGCCCGCTACCGTAAAGAGCGCACGGGTGAGATGAATGAGGTGCAATTACGAAACTTATTAGACCGCTACACCTATTTGACGGAGTTAGAAGAACGCAAGGCGGCGATCTTGAAGTCGATCGCAGAACAGGGAAAACTCACCGATGCGTTGCAGCAGCAGATTGAAGCCTGTTTGCAGAAGAACGAATTGGAAGATCTGTACTTGCCCTATCGCCCCAAGCGTCGTACCCGCGCTACGATTGCTCGCGAGAAGGGCTTGGAACCATTGGCAATCTGGATTAAATCTCTCAATCAACCTACTGCTACTGGGGTGCCACTGGAGTTGGAAGCTGCCCAGTATGTTTCTGAAGAGAAGGGCGTAGCGACGATCGAAGCCGCCTTGCAAGGGGCAGCAGATATTTTGGCCGAGGAGGTGGCAGAACAGGCAAACCTTCGTGCGTATTTGCGCGAGTATTTGCTGGATACGGGGCTGTTTGTCTCGACCGTGAAACCCGATTATCCTGAAGGCACAACCAAGTTTGAGATGTACCGTCAGTATCAAGCCAAGGTCAAGTCGATCGCTCCACACAATCTGCTGGCTCTCTATCGCGGCGAAGCAGAAGGCATTCTGGACTTTGCCCTGATATTTGATGAAGACACAGTGATAGCGTATCTGGAGTCAGAAATGATTCAATCGAAGCAGCCTCCGGTGCGATCTTTCTACCGTGACATGCTGAAGGACGCCTTCAATCGTTTGATGAAGAATTCCCTGATCAGTGAAATTCGCGCTGCTAAGAAGCTGGAAGCGGATATTGAATCAATTCGCACCTTTGAAGCCAATTTGCGGGAACTGTTGCTGTCGCCTCCAGCGGGCATGAAACCCACACTGGCAATTGACCCAGGGTTTCGCACGGGCTGTAAGGTCGTAGCACTGGATCAAACGGGTAAGTTTTTGGAATATCAAACGATTTTTCCGCACCAATCTGATGGGGCACGCCAGCAAGCGGCAGAGACGCTGAAGCGCATGATTGACACCCATCACGTGCAATTGATTGCGATTGGAAACGGTACAGCCAGTCGCGAAACCGATGAATTTGTGGCAACGGTTTTAAAGTCGATCGATCGATCGCCCATCAAGGTGATTGTCAACGAATCGGGAGCCTCCATTTATTCCGCTAGCAACGTGGCGATCGAGGAGTTCCCCGATCAGGATGTGACGGTGCGGGGTGCCATTAGTATTGGACGGCGATTACAAGATCCATTGGCAGAGTTAGTAAAAATCGATCCCAAGTCAATCGGTGTAGGCCAATATCAGCATGATGTTGATCAAAAGCTACTGAAGAAAAAACTCGATGAAACCATAGAAAGCTGCGTCAATTATGTTGGTGTAGACCTAAACACGGCATCTAAACAGCTTTTGACGTTCGTATCAGGAATTAATGCCGCGATCGCCAATAACATCGTCGCTTATCGTAACCAAAACGGTGCCTTTACCAATCGACGCGAACTGCTGAAAGTTCCCAAACTGGGGCCGAAAGCGTTTGAACAAGCCGCCGGTTTTTTGCGCATTCGCGATGGTAGTAATCCCCTGGATAACACGGCTGTGCACCCTGAAAGCTATCAAGTTGTGGAGGCGATCGCCAAGGATTTGCAGGTGTCGCTCAGCCAAGTCACACAAATATCCGAGCGGCTGAAGCGAACCGATCTAAAAAAATACGTCACTGACACCATCGGGGAACCTACCCTACGCGACATTTTGGCAGAACTGGAAAAACCGGGCCGTGATCCGCGTGCAGAGTTCAAATATGCCACCTTTCAAGAAGGCGTTAAGGAAATTTGCGATCTGAAACCGGGAATGCAGCTAGAAGGCGTGGTAACAAATGTGGCCAATTTTGGTGCGTTTGTTGATATTGGGGTGCATCAAGACGGGCTGGTGCATGTCTCGCAACTGGCCGATCGGTTTGTCAGCGATCCTAAACAAATCATCAAAGTGGGACAAGTGGTGAAGGTGCGTGTGTTGGAGGTGAATGAAGCTCTGAAGCGTATCAGCTTATCGATGCGATCGTCCGATGCAGAACCACGCCATACCAGCAGTCAAGGCAACAAGGCGGAACAAAAGGTCAATCCACCAAAATCTCAGAAAGCAGAGAAAGGACAACCAAAGCCTCAACCAAAACCCCACAGCGAGCGATCGGCATCGCCTTCTGCAACATTGGAAGACCTGCGATCGAAATTTGGACGAAAAGCATAGACTGGCAAAAGACAGAACACAGTGCTTAGAGCACACCAACACTGCTTCGAGTTTGGTGACCGACTTCGAATCAACCTGCGATGATGCATGACGATCGCGGTAGGACGATCGCGTTCTGCTATGACTTGGATCTTTGACACAAACCCAATGACATACCCTAGAATAGGCTAGGAGTTCAATCGTGCTTTCCCCGGATTTGCTACCGCTAGGATGAACATATGTAATGTGACAATTAGAATGTGCCTGATCGGGTAATGGGTGGCGATCGGCAATCATAAGTTCCTCTACGAAGACGGATGACTTTGATGGCAACCATGATTGGTAAAGTGGCGCTGAGCGGAATGTGTGCAGGCATTGCTCTTTACGTGGCAGTGCGGTCAGACAATCAAGCAATTCAAGCAACGGCTGCTCTCACGAGTTCCTGTCTTCTGGGCTTCTCAGTGACAACGCTGGCTTTAGAGCGCCATCGAGAGCGTAAGACGCGGGAAGCCAACACAGATGTGTATCTAGAATTGCTGCGGCAGATGAACACGCAGCCACATCGCCCGACCTTGCCCCAACAGCCAAGCGTTTGCCGAGGCTGCTGTCACTATCACGGCAAGATGTATGGGGGAAACTTATTGGTTTGTGCCATGCACCCCTATGGAGCCGATGGGGATCAGTGCCATGATTGGGAAGGGCATAATCATCCCGGTAGATCAGATCACCCAGATCAGCCCTTGATTTCTGATATGTATCCTGATCAGGATTCTCTAATCGAGTAGGTAAAGGGCGTCAGTAGCCGGAAACAGATCAGGCAATAGTTACCCATGGAAACCCACGCTTTTACTTGCGTAAGTCTTTGATAAGAACACACCCGTTACCAGAACTGTTTATGTAAAGAGATACAAACTGGTAGACAAGCTAATACTAGCTAACTACTAAATTCTCTAAACTTGAACGACTCATCACCGCATCTATGAGAGCATTTCGCGAACTACCCCTACGGGATCTGTCAGATTAATGCTAGGAATAGGTATCACCGTACTAAACGATTTGAGTGAAAAAGTAGGTGAACGCTTCGTATCCTTCTCTAGGAAGCTTGTAGTTGCATAAAAATGCAACATGTGAGAAACCGATCGTTAAAACACTCAGTCATGGTGGCGGTGTATGAAGAAGGATTGGGCGAACACAAACTACTACAAGTTGCGGAATGCATTCATGATTCTCTCGATCAAAAAATTCGAGGAGAAGACTTGGCTAAAGTAGCTGAAATGAGCCAATTTCACTAAATAGCACCTTTTGGCAGGGCATCTGTACATGACATTCCAATCTCCATCCTGTATCACGAAGTTGGAGCCAAGACCCCATTCAAGAAAATATCTGCCATCCCTTCGGCCATTTCTAACATAGCTTGGGGAGATGAATTCTCTGGCATGATCGTGTCGCGGCTGAAGCCAGCGATCGTAAACATACCCAAAAACACCTGAGCAACAATTCGGGGATTCATTCGGCGATAGATACCTTGATCCATGGCTGTTTCAAAGAACGCCTCTGCAACATCGGTCATTTTTTCGATCACATCAGACTGAATCCGTTCACGCAAATCGGGGTGAAACTGTGCCTCCATGAAGCACACCCGCAGCAAATCTGCATTCTGGTGCAGGTTCAGCATCCGTCGCCGCATGACTTGCGCGATCGCCTTGTAGCTGCCCATTTCGCTTAGCTCAGTTAACAAGTCTGTCAAGATTTCTATCCAACCTTGAGTCGCCACTTCAATCAAGATAGCCTTTTTGCTTTCAAAGTGACGAAAGATAGTTCCTTCCGCCACGCCTGCCGCCTGAGCCAGTTCGCGAGTTGTGGTACCGTCGTACCCTTGACGGGCAAATAGTCGCCTAGCTGCCTTAAGGATGCGAGTTTGGGTTTCTGCCTCAGAAGGGGCGCTGCTGTGAAAAGTTCGCATAGGCGCGCGTCGAAGACCGACGGAAGAAGGACTCTGTAGCGATATTAGCGATATTACTAAGGCTATGATTGATTAATCTGCAAAACTTTACAGAATATAACGTTTGAGCAGGGTCGTACAAGGGCGCTTAGAAGCTGTTTGAGAGGTGCTAGTTGCGCCCAAACCGTCCCCTAAATCTCCCCAGAATTGCAGGGGGCAGGGTGGTTTCATTTAGGAGGAGAAAAACCTTGCGTGAGGATTGTAATAGACTGGCTGGAGTTGTTGGCCAATATCTGAATTCCTTGAAGAATGGTGCGGTAGGCTAATTGACGGCTCAAGCTGGATTAAGACGGAATTGGAGTTTCAGCAGGCAACTTCAACAGTTCACACAAGCTTGACCCAGGTTGTCGAGCAAAATCAGCGAAGGTCAGCCTGTCGCTTAGTAAGGGCGAACGCTCGTCCGCCCCCACAAACCAATCTATGCTTCATCGAGCGCAGCAATACCAGGCAGAACCTTTCCTTCTAATAGCTCTAGACTGGCTCCACCTCCAGTAGAAATGTGGCTCATTTGATCGGCCACGCCTACCTTTTCTACCGCTGCCACCGAGTCACCACCACCGATAATGGTTGTAGCTCCGGTTTTGGTAAGGTCTGCTAGGCTTCGAGCGATCGCCTCGGTTCCTTTGGCGAACTGATCGAACTCAAATACACCCATTGGGCCATTCCAGATTACGGTTTTGCAGTCTGCCAGCGCTTCTTGGAACAGTTTCACCGAGGCGGGCCCAATGTCTAAACCCATCCAGCCATCGGGAATGCTTTCGACACTAACGGTTTGAGCATTGGCATCCGCTGCAAAGTTATCCGCCACTACGACGTCGGTTGGCAACAGCAGGGTAACGCCTTTCTCGTTGGCTTTCGCTTCTAAGGTTTTAGCTAATTCTACAAAATCATCTTCTACTAGCGATTTTCCAACGCTTAAGCCGCGGGCTTTGTAGAAGGTGAAAATCATACCGCCGCCAATCAGCAACTTATCAACTTTCTCTAGCAGGGTTTCAATTACGGTGATTTTGCTGGAAACCTTAGAGCCACCAATAATTGCTGCCAGAGGACGTTGGGGATTCTCGATCGCACTCTGAAGATACTGCAATTCTTTTTCAATCAGGTAGCCACCCACAGCTGGTTTGAGATAGTGAGTAACACCCTCAGTAGAGGCATGGGCCCGGTGAGCAGTGCCAAAGGCATCATTCACGTATAGATCGGCAACAGACGCGAGCTTCTTGGCAAAGTCTGGATCGTTTTTTTCCTCCTCTGCATAAAAACGCACATTCTCTAACAGCGCCACCTGTCCATTTTGCATGTTGGAAACCGCATTGGCTACACTATCGCCAATACAATCGTCACATTTAATCACATCTTGCCCTAGTAACTCAGATAACCGCTTAGCAACGGGTGTCAGGCGCATACTATCGACAACTTTGCCCTTGGGACGCCCAAAGTGACTCGTCAAGATGACCTTGGCTCCATTGGAAGACAAATACTGAATGGTGGGTAGGGCCGCTCGAATGCGGGTATCGTCGGTGATGTTGCCTTGGTCATCCAGAGGCACGTTGAAATCGACTCGGACAAGTGCTCGCTTACCAGTCAAATCGGCCGCCGATAAACTTGCTACGGTTTTTTTTGACACTGGAATCCCCCTGAGTGAGTCTTTTTACCTATTGATTATTGTACGGTGACAGGGATCATTATCAGATAAAGCTGAACCGCGTTACCAAAAACTTTAAAAAATTCTGTAGCATAGAACGCTTGATGATCTGGTCTCGAACAAGCAGGTTGTTGCAGATTATTCCCCTAGTCTCCCTTTTCTCTTAAGATAGGAGACTGCTGATTACAACTCCAACTCTCCCCATGAGCGATTATCGAATCACGTTATTACCTGGTGACGGCATTGGCCCTGAAATTATGACGGTAGCTGTATCGGTTCTCAAGTGCGTGGGCGAACAGTTGGATGTGCAGTTTGAATATCAGGACGCCTTGATTGGTGGAGCGGCGATCGACGCTACTGGAACTCCATTACCCGATGAAACGCTGGCTGCTTGCAAAGAGAGCGATGCAGTATTGTTGGCAGCGATCGGTGGCTACAAATGGGACACTTTGCCGCGTCATCAACGCCCTGAAACGGGCTTGCTGGGGCTGCGGGCTGGCATGGAACTGTTTGCTAATTTGCGACCCGCTAAAATTCTACCGCAGTTAATTGATGCGTCTAGCCTCAAGCGAGAGGTGATTGAAGGGGTCGATATCATGGTAGTGCGAGAGTTAACCGGGGGGATTTACTTCGGACAACCCAAAGGCATCTTTGCTACCGAAACCGGGGAGAAACGTGGCGTCAATACAATGGTCTATGCTGAAGGCGAAATCGATCGCATTGGTCGTGTAGCGTTTGAAACGGCTCGAAAGCGCGGTAAACGCTTATGTTCAGTAGATAAGGCAAATGTGTTGGAAGTCTCGCAACTGTGGCGTGATCGCATGATCAAACTGGCTGAAGAGTATCCCGATGTCGAGTTATCACATCTCTATGTAGATAATGCGGCGATGCAATTGGTGCGCTATCCCAAACAGTTTGACACGATCGTCACAGGTAATTTGTTTGGCGATATTCTATCTGATGAAGCTGCCATGTTGACGGGAAGTATTGGCATGTTACCGTCTGCTAGCTTGGGGGCGTCAGGGCCCGGGTTGTTTGAACCTGTGCACGGCTCGGCTCCTGATATTGCTGGACAAGACAAAGCTAACCCGATTGCTCAAGTGCTGAGTGCAGCGATGATGTTGCGTTATGGGTTGGATCAACCAGAAGCGGCCGATCGAATTGAACAAGCGGTGATGCACGTATTAGATGCAGGCTATCGCACGGGGGATATAATGTCGGACGGCATGAAGGCGGTTGGTTGTCGGGCGATGGGTGAAGCGTTGGTTGCTGCGATGCAGTAGTCTGCTGATTTATCTACTGATTGGATTATTCAAAACGTCTTCTGGAAGCACGGGCTGGGGAATGAGGGAGGTTCGGAAAGCAAGATCAAGGATGGCCGGGTTGATAGGAAGGGAAGTTAGGGGGAGGGTACAAAGGTGACTTGCACTCATTGTGGAAAGAATTTATGGCTTTACCCGTTGTAACAGTTGCCGCAGAATAGCAGTTCTCACGTCTAGCGTTTTATATCCCACCTGCTCAAATAAAACCACGATCGTTTCGCCTTCATACCGCATCACAGTACCCTCACCCCATGATTTGTGTTTGACTCGACTATCTACTGGATAGGGTTGCTGGTGTTGGGTGGTTTCGGTTTCTTGCGTCTTAGCATCATCTTGCGTGATACTAGCCTTGCAATTATCGCAAGTTGTACAAGGGCCAGCGAACTTTTCACCAAAATAGTTGAGCAAATATTGACGACGGCAACTGCGAATTTCGGCATAGTTGCGCATCATGTCTAGACGCGATCGTTCGACCTGCCGTCTTTGCTCTTGGGTTTCTAACACAGCTTCGGCCACTGCGTCTAAATCTGCCTTAGGTCGCAATTTTACTTCGCCAGTTGGCGTGTTTTCTACCGCACCTGCGTCCGTCAGATAGTTCAACGCACTTTTCAATTTTGTTTTCGACAGATCTAGTTGGGATTGTAAATCTTTAGGCGCGATTGGGTCTATCTGTAATTGCAGCGCTTCCACAACTTGGTTAATATCTGCTAGATTGACCTGTCCACTGCTTGAGAAAAACCGGCGCAAGTTCAAATCTTCGGGATTATAAAACAGAATAGCGCGGGACAGTTCATGGTCTCGTCCTGCCCGACCAATTTCCTGATAATAGGAGTCGATCGAATCACTAATGTCAGCATGAAATACAAAACGAATATTAGGTTTATCTACACCCATGCCAAATGCCGTTGTTGCTACTAGTACTTCAATTTGATCATCCATGAACGCTATTTCAGTTTCCTGGCGATCGGATGCTTTCATGCCAGCATGATAATACTCAGATTTAATGCCGTGTTCTTGTAGTTGCTTCGTCAGTTCTTCAGCGCGTTTACGAGTCGCTACATATACAATTCCTGGTTTTTTGACTTTAAGAATTTGATTAACTAGGTAAGTTTGTTTCTCGCCTTCATCATCAAATCGTTCTACTACTAACTCAATGTTGGGGCGATCGAATCCTTGCACAATCACATTGGCATTGCGCATATTTAATCGCTCTATAATCTCAGAACGTACCGGAGGAGCCGCTGTAGCAGTTAAGGCTAGAATACGCGGGTGGTCTAATGCATCAATAATTTGCCCCAGACGCAAGTAATCCGGACGAAAGTCATGCCCCCAAGCACTAATACAGTGAGCTTCGTCTATCACAAACAGTGAAGGTTTAGCCGCTTGCAATCGCTCAAGCGTTTCAGCTTGGTTGAACTGCTCTGGTGCTAAGAAAATAAATTCTAGATCGCCATCTTCCAGTTGTTCAAATGCGTCTTCTCGTTCACTCGAATCAATAGCCGAATTGATAACTGCCGCATCTCCTATGTCCTGATTCAGGATGGCATTCACCTGATCTCGTTGTAGCGCAATCAGAGGCGAGATTACAACCGTAGCGCCAGGAATAACAAACGCCGCAATTTGGTAGATTGCTGATTTGCCAGATCCCGTTGGCATAATTGCAAGCGTATCATGCCCTTTTAGAACTGATTGAATTGCTTCCTTTTGACCGGGACGCCATTCTGTGTAACCAAATCGTGTCTTAGCAATTTGTTCTAGATTCGTCTTGAGGCGTGATTTACTCATAAATAGGCGTCACTCGTAACCAGACTAGGGCTGAATTGCCAGCAGGATCACTCAAATAAGCTACTCAGCAGGATTGTGACTAGCATTATAGAAACCCGCGATCGCCCCAACGTCCGCCTCTTGTTAGGAAACCGTGTTAAGTTTGACTGTATTACCAATGACAACGATTTACTTGAGAATTCAGAAAATGATTTTGACAAAGATTAAGAAGAGATTAAAAGGTTGACTGATTGAAAAGTGTATTTGACGGCATTGCTTTGCGCAATGGTGATATCTTTTGAGATTGTTGTAGTACCGAATCAAGATGTTGATCAATGACTTGATTGGTGAATTGTAAGTTAAAGCGCTGACTAGCTTGTCGTTTACCTTCGTGGGCGATCGCAGCAGTTTGACATGGGTGGTGATAACAGTACAGAATTTTAGCCGCTAGCTGATCGGCATCATTGGGAGTACACATCCATCCAGTTTTACCAGACTCAATCAGTTCAGTGGCCCCACCTGCTCTAGTCGCAATGACAGGTCGATCGCAAAGCATCCCTTCTACAATCACTCGTCCAAACGGTTCTGGGGCGATAGATGTATGAGCAATTAAGTCACAGACTGCCATTAGCTGCGGCACGTCCGATCGAAATCCCAGAAAATGAACACGATTTTCCAAGCCTAGATCAATTACCTGTTGCTGTAGTTGCTGTACATACTCCTGTTCCCCGAATAACGCATCTCCAACTAGCAGTGTCACAATCTGTTCCGGACATTTTGCCAAAGCTTTGAGTAACACATGTTGTCCCTTCCAAGGCGACAAGCGACTGAAATGTCCGACGATAAATTGATCGTCTTTAAGTCCAAGTTGATGTTTAAGTTGGTTTGTAGAGTCAGCATCAATTTGATACTGCTCCGGGATAAAGCCGTTATACACAACTTGAGTAATATTCGGTTGTCCACCTGCTGCTATAAAAGCCGATCGAGTTGCTTCAGAGTTGGCTAACACTAACGAGGCACAGTAGTTAGCAATCTTGATTGCAATGAAACGGTTCGCAGTGCTGAAATGTTCGGCAGAGAGAATATCACGCAAATGGTAGACCAGCGGACGACACGCCAACCTGCTGGCAAGTCCACCAATCACTAATGCCTTTTGGGTATTAGCATAGATCAAATCATAGCTACGAGCTAGTTTGGCAACTTGTAAAATACATGGCAACAAGAAATAAGTTTGACTGAGACTATGTATCCACCCGCTGCTTCGCTTGATCTGAATAGTGTTATGCACAAGAACAGTATTAGGAATAGATCGTTTCTCTAGATGTGCTCGAAATGGACCATCAGCAAACAACCCAACTAGGCATCGATCGCGGTGCGATTCAGCAACATCTGCTAACGATAATTCTGCGCCGCCAAGATGACCACTCTGATCAAGAAACAAGATATTCATGTTGATTTCTTCCCTGATTGAAGTAACACTTGTTGTATTTGTTGGCTGATGCTGTGCCAATCAAAATGCTGTTTCACATAAGCGCGGCAGTCGGTACTCGATGGTAATAATAGTTCGCCCGACAAGGCCGCCACTAAATGGGTTGCAATTGCATGGACTGTTGTATCAGGAATGAGTAACTGGGGCGCAAAAGGTTGAAGAATTTCGGGCATTCCTCCCACAGGCGTACAGACTACAGGCGTGCCGCAGGCAAGAGACTCCAGCACCACTAACCCAAATCCTTCCAAGGCTTGGCTGGGCACAACAGTGAGATTGGCCGCTTGATAGGCGATCGGCAACTGATCATCGGGCAAAAAACCAAGAAATTGCACCGTATCACTCAATCCAGCATCCCGACACTGCTGTTGTAATTGTGTCTGTAACGGTCCTCGTCCGGCGATCGCTAGCCAAACATCGGGAATCTGTTGTCTTACCTGTACAAGCGCCGTTAACAACTGATCGAGGCCCATGCGCGGCACTAAACGACGGGGCGTGAATAAGATCGGGCGATTGCTGGGCCAATGCAGATGCTGACGTGCTGCTTGTTGAGTCAGTCTGGGCTGAAATCGTTCAGTGTCTACACCACCCGGGATCAGGTAAATTTTACTCCAGGGAATTTGGTAGTGTTGATGCAAAACCTCGCCAAATGCTCGACTCAAAACAATAAAGCGATCGCAACGCTGATAGACTTGTTGCTCGATCCAATGCTTGAGTAAGGTAGTTATTCGATTTTCAGATTCTTGCTGTCCCTCTAGGGCCCAAGGGCCGTGAAACGTGAAAGTGATTGGAATCTCAGCAGGCAAGATGGATAAGATAGGTAATCCATAGAGAGCAAAGTGAAGATTAATGGCATCAGGACAGGGGGCTACCTTACGATTAGCAAAATAACGCCAAGCCGATAACAATCGATGTACCAAGAATGCTTTTGAATCGCATAAATTTGTTAACTGGATCGAAGCCGACAATGAACATTCTGCTTGATTGGGTATTCCCACTCCGCAGAATTCGATCGAACTTCCTAACTGCGATAGGTGATGAATCGATTCATACACATAGCGATTTAGTCCACCGGGCATTAATGGGAACCAACCATTACCAATGCAAAGAATTTTGGATTGCGACATAGCATGTTGTTGAAGGCTGATTTGGGTTGACGAATTTACTATCGAGGCGATTGTTGTCAGCGTTATTTCGAGGAGAGAAATAAGTTTTGCCGATATGAATACTTCCTAAACGTGGGAAACTGAAAGAAATAGTCGTCTAGTTGCTTCATCAACGAATGTAAACGGCCCCTCAACAAATACTGAGATGCTAAACGGAAAAATAATAGCTCTGGGTAATCTATTTCTACTTGAAAAGCTTGCTGTAGTTGTGCCACTTCTTGAGGAGACAGCGGAGCTTCATCATCATCGCCACCTTTTGGAATACCAAACTTACCAACAACATGATTACGAAACCAAACTAGCAACGAACTAAACGCACTATTTTCACGAAAATAAGCTTTGCCATCAGTTGCCAATCCTTGATGTAGAACACGTACAAAAGCATCAAACGGCTCCAAATGATGCAAAATCATATTGCCAAAGATGAAATCGAAAGAGCCTAGCTCGGCGATATCAAACGCTGAACAGTGAACGGGGTTGATATTAGTAATGGCTTGGTCATGGCAAAACTGAGTCAAGTTATGTATTGCTACTTCACTGATGTCGATCGCCGTCACCTGTGCTCCACGTTGAGCAAAAAACAGAGAACTGCGACCATCCCCACACCCTAAATCGAGCAATTTTCTGTTGCGAATATCTCCAAAAAACTCGATCGCAGCTAACAACATTGGATCAGATGCATTCGGCATTCGTGTTGTATGATTTGTATAAATTTGATTCCAAAACAATGCAGTTGTTGCAGTAATTTTTTGGGTTGTCATAATCTTATGTTTCTCCAATACTTTCGGTAATTTCAGTGACTTTTTGTTATTTAGCTACGAACTAATTCCTGACAAATTTTTTCTACCCGTTGTGCTAATACTTGATAATCAAAGTGTTCCTTAGCAATCTGCCTAGCGCGATGGTATCTAGCGTGATCAAGAGTTCTCAGACGATCGGATGTCACTAGTTGCCTTAAATGGGCAGCTAAACGGGCAGGATGATTGTCATCACGAACACCACAGTAGGGGAGCAGGTATCCCACGTTTGGTAACACTCGTCTAGCTTCACCTACATCAGTGGCAATCACATACTTGCCATAAGCAAGATACAAAGGTAATTTGCCCGTTGTTCGCACTTGCCCAACCAAATCGTTCGACTGTGTAGAAACACATACATCCATTGCGGCTAAATAGTCTGCAAGTTGAGCATAGGGAACCTGTCCGGTGAATAGAACGCGATCGGCAATTCCCCACGCTTGGGCTTGCTGTTCTAGAATCGATCGGCCGCTACCATCTCCTACCAATAGCGCTTTGATCGGTTGATCTTTTAACAACTGCATCGCAGCAAGAATATCCCAGCCATAGCACATCTGATGATGTTCTGACCAAGACATGGTTCCAACTAACCCTACAACTAAGCAATCCTCTAGACCGAGCTTACTTCTAATTGGTTGTGCATCGATTAAAGCAATCTGCCTGGTATCAATACCATCTGGAATAAAGGCAACTGGCTGAATTCCCTGTTTTTCCAGCCAGTCCTTGTGATAACTACCGCGAACAATGATGTAATCAAAGTTACGTACTGCTAATTGCTCAATCCAATGAATTAGAAATAACTGCTGTGGTGAATAGCGTCCTGTGGATTTTGCTAATTCATACGCTACATCCCCGGTGTCAATGATCAGTTTACAGGGCCGTATTTTTCTAGCGATGTATCCCGCTAGCACACCTGTATAAGCCACATCAATGACATAGATAACATCTGGACTGAAGGATATTGCCGATCGAACGAACGAAACAATGCTTTTCCATTTAGGGCGCGATCGATACTGAAAGTGAATTATCCAGGTTGCAGGTAACCGTTCAGCAAAACTATGAGCACGAATACCAGCCGCACTCTCTTGAGAACCGTTGACGAAAAACAATACTCGCAATTTAGACATATTCTGACCTGTAATGATGAATGAGATCAGTAGATAATTGGCGATAAAGTATCTCGTACTGAGTGACAATACTTGACCAAGAGAAAGCTTGCACTCGGTTGAGTCCTTTACGGGCATAGACCTCGCGCAAATCTGGATCTTGGAATAGCCGATTGATCTGTTGTCCTAATTTAGTTTCATCTACAATGAGTCCATATTCTCCATCTTGAAGCACCTCCTGTGCTCCTGGATTAGTCGTTGCAACCACAGGCGTACCTGCTGCCATCGCTTCGATATAAGGAACTCCAAACCCCTCATACGTGCTTGGCAAGCAAAACAACCAAGCCTGCTGATATAGGTGACTGAGTGCTTCCAGCGAAACTTTTCCCAGGTTGACAATCCCTTCACCCACGACGGCTCGATCGCTGACCATCCACAGTTCAGCATTCGGAAAACGGGGCCGCACTTCCTGTGTAAATACGTTTGCTAAATACTGACCACGCTTGCGTCCCTCTACAGTACCAACGAATAATAAAGAAGGCTGCATAGATTTGCGACCGGGGCGGAAGTAGGTTGTATCAACACCGCAGGGAATGATCGTTGAAATAGCTGGAATTTTGGACTGAGTTGCTTGCGAAACACCGACACTAATATCTGCCCAGCGAACTGAAAAGGGTTCTAAGCCAGCTAACACGCTTTGATAAAGGCGTCGTTGCCACCGCACAGCCGATCGGGCTTCATCTTGAGCAGATCCATGAAACGTGCGAATTTGGGGATGACAATTCCAAAGCAGGTAGTTATCTCCATGTGTATGCACAACATCAAATCTCGAAAAATCAGTTTTAGCAAGATAGACCGCAAACATGAATGCTTTGAAGCGACGAAAGCACGATGGCAAGTGGTACTGATGAATGCGATAACGGCAATCAGTATCGCCTGAACTGAGTGTGAACATCGTCACGTCATGTCCGCGATCGACTAGCGCATTCGCCAAGTAATGGGCTTGAAATGCAACCCCTCCTTTGGCTTCGTTGGGCAAATCGACATGCGTCATAGCAATTTTCATAGGGTTTTATTCAGATAGCTGTGATGATAAAAATGGATCTTGATTTATAAATTTGTGGTATCGTTGAGCGGCCATACCGAGACTTAAAAAAGCCCAAGTTAATACTCCAGGAATGCCAATCATTGTACTGCCAAATAGCAACATTGCAAATAATGGTAGGACGATTGATTGACAAACTTTGACGAATGGATCAGGACATCGTTTGGCTCCGTTAAATAGATGAAATATTAGTATTAAAATCGCGCCCATATATAATACAGTTCCTAGCCAGCCCAAGCTCAGGAGAGTGTTGATAAAGCCGCTGTCAAAACCAGGGCTACCAATCCCTTTACCAACAATTGTGGATAGGGCTGGGCCAAGCTGCTCACTATACATGGCCCGTCGCGCTGCTCCACTGTTGTCTTCTTCAATATTAGATAACGTTTCAAACCGCGTATGAATCACATCCGAGAAAGGCTCGATCGTTACTAGCGGTACAACCAACAGTACAATTAATAGCGCATTCAGTAGCAACCGCACCTGAAATTTCAACTTCATCGAACTTGCTAAAATTAGTAGTCCTAACCCCCAACCTCCCCAACTAGAGCGAACCAAGGACAGCAGAAAAGCCAAATAGCCAACTGCCAAAGCAGGGAGCTTCAAAGTACTTTTATTCAGAAATAACAGAATCAATCCTGTCATCATAAAAATAGAAAAAGGGCCTGGTGCGTTCATCGTACTCCACACTCGAATGCCTAATGGTTCTGGACGCCCCACGCTGTTAAGCCCTACGTTAATCAGCCACAATTGATCCCATTCTGGAGCGATTAGAAATTGCAAGATGCCATAACAACCAGTTAACAATACACCCCACACAAAAACACGCTGAAGGTTACGACAATAGCTAGGGTAATCACGCCAATGAATATAGAAATAGAAACCTAGTAGTACCGGAGCCAACCAATCTAATAACTCAATCGTGGCAGAAACAGGTGGAAGCTGAACGAGTCCTAGAAAGTAACCATAGATAACACTGCTAAACGCTAGAATGAATGGGTACTTACCTTTATCATCGATTTTAGGTAGATGGCGCACCACCGTAAGTAACGTAATTAGTGTAACTAGATAGGGCGTTAATAAGATAGGGCTAGGATCAGTGAATCGACTTTGATAGTCAATTAATCGGCGAACCAGCGGCGAAAGAAACCACAACCACCAAGTGAATCCAAGATATAACAATGGATAACGAAAATATAGAAACAACCCAACAATAAATGCTCCTGCTGGAAATGCCAAGTTTAAGAATTCACCTGCCCGCACCCAGATTGCTAGAAAAGATAGCAAACCAAAGGCTAGAATCGCCAACCAAGCCTGGGGAGGATGGAATCCAAACCGCAGTTTTCGCTTGGAATCAAGGCTGGAGTGATGATCGACAACTGTTTGATGAGAAAGCATAGTTATTCTTTGAGGGGTTGCTTATCGATCGGCTAAAGGTCATTAAGGTATGAGGCAAATATGAATTAAACTATCGGTATCCATAGACAGAGCGGTTAATCTGGGTTAATAGCTCAGTGATCCTACGATTAGTGGCTGGCAGCAGCGTTTTCCAACGTTCATCTAAGCTAATCCCTCGAGTTTCGTAACGCATTGGATTTCCAGCAATTGTATGAACACTGCCTTGACGAAAATTAGTGACGGCTTGTGCTTCAAACTCACAGCCAATCATTTGACAGATGGACTCAAACGTTTCAGTTGGTGCAGTTGCTAGTTTCTCATAATTTACTAGGTAATAGTCTGATGTTGCCAAATGGTGCTGGGCAACCTGTGAAATTAAATAATTCTCGATCGACCATTTCACAGATTGTTTGGCAGTTACACGTAACTGTTTGAGTGACGATGCTTGAAAATTCTTGGTGACGGAATAAATAAAAGCGCGAGGATTTTTAACGACATGTAGAACCTTAATGTTAAATAAGTTCGATCGAACTAACCAGAGCAAACGATAGGGATCTTTTGAAGAATCAACTACCCAGTGAATATCTCGTCCTATTTGATCTTGAATGAGATCTAAAAACGCTTGAAACACCGCCTGATTATTTCGACCAAATTGTTCGATCTGCGCTGCCGTTTGAGGTGAAACTGGATTTTTACTAAAGTCCTGCAATCGGCTCCAACGAATGGTTTTACCTGCGTTGTGTCGTTCTCTAAAAAAATGAATGGGTGGATCAAGCTGCCGTCGTGGATCAAGGCGCTGCTGCATCTCAATCCAGAACGGGCAGTCTAATACAGAGCGTCCACAGCTACAAGGTCGAACCCCCCCTTGGGCGATTTCATGCGGCCAAATATGAATTTCGCCACAAGTCGCAATTTGTGAGTGAGCTCCCAGCATTGATTCAAGCAACGTAGAGCCACTGCGTCCAATGCTAGCAAGATAAATTAGATTGATCTTGGAATTCATGGTACTGCCCCAGTTGTTAAGCTGTAATTCAACCAGCCATTACAAATACAAATGATTCAACAACTACATTGGTGTACTTTTAGTACGAGATTGATACCACTAATGTTTATATATCTTGTACGAATATCAATCGTCGAATTATCTCGTGTTGAATCAACTAAGAACCATCTAGTGACTAGTACGATAGGTATTTATTGGCTGTAGCTTGGGTTCCATCGATTTGGAATTTACGGCGAGTTGTGGCGCTGAAGCCTGATAGGCAGAATGTCGCCAAGTTTGCCAACCTTGCCATCGTCCTTGTAAGGCTGCAAAAAGCTTATGAATTGTCAATAGTTTTTCTTGCGGTAGAAATCGCAGGCATTGAGCTAATCCTCGATAGCTGCGTGTTCCAATTAGCAGCGCCCATACCAGAAACGCAATACGCCTAGGAGGTGACAAATACTCTAACAGAATCAACGTTTCATTGTGAACTTTGTTGACCAATGCGATTCGATCGAACTGCCCGCGTTGATCTTCATCAAATCGTGGAGCCGGATAGTGATCGACTGCTACTAACGGATCATAAAGTAGCTTCCAACCCAATCGATGTACCGACAAGCTGAAGGCTAAATCGTTGTGAACTTGTGCCCCTGTTCCGCGTAGACGTTCATCAAATTTCAATGCGGCAATAGCTGTTTGACGGTAGCTCATATTAGCTCCTTTGAGGAATTCCACCCAGCGCGGCGGCCCTGCACCTAGATGGTGTTGTCCAATCAAACGACCAAACCATTGCACCTTCCCAACTAAACTACGAGTGGCATCCATCCGCCGCTCGCCTTGATGCACCCAGTCTCGACCACCGACAGCGCCCACCTGTTCATTGAACAAGAAATAAGTTTCAATCCGATCTAACCAATTGGGTTTAGGAACAGCATCATCGTCGGTCATGGCAATAATGTCACCTGATGCAACCGCTAATCCAGCATTTAGAGCAGCAACCTGACCAGGAAGAGACACTTTGACCAAGCGAAGGGGTAGCAACCCCGGCTCGAACCATTCCAGAAATTGACAGGTTTCGGTATCGGTATCTCGCACCACAACTAGCACCTCATCAGCGGGGCGTGATTGCTGCTTTAACCCATCTAGACAACGCTTGAGGTCATGAACACGGCGGTAGGTTGGAATTAAAACAGTAATGGTTAACATAGTGTTGTGAGAAAGGATTTGTCGAAGAGAATGGCAACAGAGCATCAGAGATTGGTAATCGATCGTGGTTTCTTCCATAGATGTTTGATCCACCCAGTTTTGATCCAAATTGTTTTGATCCACAAATCCAGTAGAAGTTTTAACCGAGAGGTTAGTCGCAGTTCCCAGGGATGATTTAGTGCTAATTGACTAAGCATCAGTAAGCTTTTTCCTTCACCCAGATTATGCTTGAGACGTTGATAGGGCCAATGTTGCTGCAAACTAATCTGCGCCTGGATGCCCGTAGACTGTAGAGTACGATTTAACACCTTGACACGAAGCTCATGGGAGTGTAGCGATCGTCGTTGTATCTCAATAGGATGACTCCAGTGATTGGTACTATGAATACGAAAGAGAGAAAGGGCATCCTCAATACCGATTACCTCGCCGAAAAAGGGAGCCAAATCAGCAAGATAAGCATCCGCACAAAGATGATACTCTAACTCTGGAATTGGTATTACTTTAGCTATGAATGAGCGTGGGAAACTTAATCCTGTTGAGGGAGGAAAGGGCCACCACCCACCTGTATCCATTACTTGTTGTGCAATTGAACCACGAATAACTGGATAAGGTGGCCAAGGCTGACCTCGCCGCTGCTCTAATTGATCGACGGTTTGCACCCGATGATAGACTACCGATGCCTTTGGATAAGCCTTCAGTGCGGTTACAACCCGCTCCACCTTCGTTGGCAACCACACATCATCTGCATCTAATAAACAGATTACGTCGCCTCGGCTAGCGGTGAATCCTGTATTCAAAGCAGAAGCTTGTCCCCCATTCGACTGAAGGATGGGAATAATCCGATTGCCATAACCCTCAATGATTTGGCGTGAGTCATCCGTTGAACCATCATCGATGACTATGATTTCACAAGGCTGGTAGGTTTGACCCAAGGCGCTATCGATCGCTCTTGGTAAATAGCGACCATAGTTATAATTACTGATCAAAACGCTAACGAGTGGTTGTGCCATAACAAGTTTCCCCAAAACCAGTGATTAAGTAGCGATAAGCGGTAATTGTCGCTTGAATAGCATTCCAAACAATTGATAAATCTCCTCTTTTGAAACCACTTGCCACCAATTGTAGAGGAGCTAACAGGAGATATATTAATGCTTTAATTCGTGAACGATCGTAATACCAATAGGCTTTAGTTGTGGTATAAAAACGGGACGCATGAATAAACCGCTTGTATTGCTGCCGGTTTATAGAAGAAGGATAGTGGTGTACATACAACTCGTCACAGTAAATAATTGTGTACCCTAGTGCTGTAGCATGGCGAGCCATATCAATTTCATCACAGCCATAGCGTAGTTTCTCATCAAACTTGGCTTGGCTCAATAAAGTGCGCGGGAAAATAGTGGCATTGATGACAATTGATTGATACTGATGCTCGACTGGCAGCCGTTGCACTCCCCAAAAATCGGGATTATGCGGTACAACCTTTCGCCCCTGTTGAAGGCAACCTGTTCCACCATAATTAATTTCATGCCCTGTAATTATCGTATCCGGAGAGGAAGTAATTAACCGTCGCGCCGTTGCCATGAAATTGGGTGGTACTTGCACATCATCATCAACAAACATGATGTGACTACTGGATGCGAGGTAAAGACAGGCATTGCGATTGGCACTCAATCCACATCGAGGACCCTTTTGATAGGTGGCAGCAGGATATTTTGCTGTCACCGCCTGTGTTGATTGAGGCGCAGAACTATCGTCACTGACAATCACTTCGTCAGGTAAATCGGCACTCTGAAAAATACTGCTCAAGCAGCGATCAAGTTCATCAGGACGATTCATCGTGCAAATACATACACTGATTGTCTCCGGTTGATTATGCTGGTTAACTTGTTTCAATTCAACGTGGTGATATGGATTGTATTTAGTTAGATCAGTCATAGATTTCATCATTTGAACTTAGACATTAATTAAGGTTGGGCTAACATTACGGATGTGTTGATCGAGTCGATCGAATAACTGCGTATCTGCTGTTAAATCAAGTTTCCTAGCAAAGTGACAATCAGAATCTATGAGTCGATCAAAATCTTGTGACTTTAAAGTTTCTGGCTTTGATCCGTTCCAGTCAATATAACGTTTGTTGTTATTTAAGATCTTTAGTGAAGGTTGATTAAGCAAAATGGTTTGAAAGAAAGATTCGTCTGGTATTAAGGTATGGCGATAGTGATTGACAATAGCTGGATACTGTTGAACAAACTCATGTATATATTTAATACAGTGATACGATAGCGTATGCCATTGTGAGCCTGCATAACACTGAAATGTATCATTAAATGGAGTTTTGCAACGAACACCCAATTTGGCTCCATGTCGATCGACAACTAATGTGAACAAGAATTGCAGCGGGTTGATCCGTCCTAACCAAAACAAAAGGCTGTTTAATGAACTTGGTAAAGGAAGCTTAAAGTAGTGGTAAAAGAATCGTTTGAACCCTGTATCATGCTTCCAGCGTAGTCTTCTTTGGGTCGATGCTTGCGGTGGTTCTGTTGCTAGAAAGTATTCCATAAAGCCATCATATTCAGTTGTGCTAAGAAACTGTTCAATATCTGAAAATGGTTGGATCGGGTAATCTTGTCCAGATAGAAAAATGAGCCAATCAAACTGAATTGAATTTGCAAAAAGCCAATCAATACAATAAAGCTCCATTTCTACAAGCGAAAACTCTCCCCACTGAACGGGAATTGAACGCTCTAAAAAATGCACGCGCTCCATCGCCTTAAAAACAGAATCATCAAGGGTTGAACCTGCTACATCATGGTGAATTAGGACATAAGCATTGGCGCTATTTGCCTGAATAGTTTGAACTAATCGTAACACCTGATCCGGATTGGTATGGGAAGCAATAAGATAAAGAATTTGGTTCATGATTCAATCGCCTCCTTCACGAAGCGAATAATCAGTTCTGTTTGCTCAAATCCGAACAGTTTCTGTAATAGAGAATAACCTTGTTTGGTATTGGCAGGTTTAAAGTCTGGATTTAGGGCAATAATTTTTTTGAGCACCCAATGGTATTGGGAATAATCAATATTCGTGCGATCGGCGCGGATTTTCTCATAGTAAGAGTGGGCTAATGCTTGTCGATAAGATGGTAATAATTGCCCGAGTTGAGCTAATTTGATTTCTGTTTTTTGCATCAATGCAAAATGTCCATTACGCCATCGAGACTTACTAGATGTCGATACAGTGACATTGCCATAGCGCCGATAGATAGACTCACAACCGGATTGATAGTGAAATTTAGCGCCACTAAGAGCAACAGAAATGAAAAAGTCGCGATCTTGTCCTGTTCTTAACTTCTCATCCCAGCCACCACTGCGCATAACAGCAGCACGAGTAAATAGAAATGCCATCGGAGCAATCCATTCAGAATCTGTTAGTAAAGACTCTAAAAAATTAGCTTTAGGACCTCCCAATTGAATATTGTCTAAAAACACTGCTCCATTCGGTAAATGTTTTTGATATCTCCAATCACCATAGACTGCATCGGCTCCTGAGGTTTCTAGTATCTCTACTTGTTTTGCAATTTTATCAGGCAGAATATAATCATCTGCATCTAAATACTGAATATAATCGCCTATAGAAAGGGCAAAACCGCGATTGCGCGCATAACATCCACCGCGATTTAAGTTACTTTCCCAACGAATTCGATCGCCATAGCGCTTGATAATATCCAGGCTGTGATCGGTCGAGCCGTCATCAATTACAATCACCTCAATATGAGGATAAGTTTGCTGTAAGCAGCTATCGATCGCTTCTTGAATCCAACGATCGGCATTAAAACACGGAATGATGATAGAAACGATTTTCATGAGATACAACTTTGATAAGTCAGAACTACAACTACACGAATTGGAATCAGTTGGTTAATAAGCTTGTCTTCTGCTTTTTACACGCGAATCTTTTCTAAAAATATTGTTTTTCTAAATATCAGTTTTTCTATCAAATCTCGCATCAATAAGCGCTTAATTTGCCGTATCATCTGCTGCAACGTGTAGAGCCAAGAGAAATAGCGAGCAGACTGAAGCGCTAACCTTAACCATTGTCCAAACGCATGATTTGCACAATGCTTTCCGGCAAACGTTAGATAAATCTCGGCTTGAATTTGTTGAAGCGATACAATCGCCTCTTGCTTCGCAATCAGTGGGTAGTACTCCTGAGCACGTATTAGCCGCTCTTGCATCCGCAGTCCATCATTTTTACGATGCGTCAGTTGATTTCCATGTTCTCGCCAGATGACTAACGACTGCTTAGTATAAATGGGTGCATACCCTGCTAAAAAACACCGTAAATAGAAGTCCGTATCGCCAGCAATGCGTAGAGATTCATTGAATTGACCGACTTCCATAAAAAGCGTAGAAGGGAACACCACTGACGACGGTGTGCAAATGAAGCTACCGCCTACTAACAGATGATGAAATGCTGACCCATAGCGCTGCACGTTGGGTTGTTGCTGATTGACTTCTTTTTGCTTTGTGTCTACCCGCCAAATTACCACATCACTCACACAAAAACTGCGATCGTGCCCGGCTAATGCATCGATTTGAATGGTGAGATAATCAGGCTCCCACAAATCATCTGAATCCAGAAAAGCAACATAGCGACTGTTGGTCAGTTCAATTGCCCGGTTACGAGCCGCATAGGCTCCGACGTTGTGGGGCAGGGGGATTAGATTAACTTGCGGATAGCGTTGCCGTATAACATCAGCCGTATCGTCCTGTGAACAATCATCTACAACAATGATCCTGATAGTGCCATCAAACGACTGAGCGAGTACGCTATTTAAAGCCTCCTCTAGCATTAAGCGGCGGTTATGAGTAGGAATCACTACCGCAACATCAACAAGTGACATAATTTGATACTTCCATTTGTGTAGAGTACGACCGGGTTGAAGTCAAACGACAAGTTTCAACCCATTCAATAAAACAATCAACTTGATGTTCTGGATCGAATTCCACTCGCTGACTATTTTGAAACGCTCGATCGGCTAAAGTGTTGTAAAGCTGCGAATCAGCGCGTAAGGTTTGAAGGGCATTGACATAGGATTGAATATCGTCTTTTGGATCAATGACTATTCCTCCACTTCCCATGCTGTAAGTAATACCCCCTACATTTGCTGCCACTACGGGAATTTGATTCACTTGTGCTTCCACAATCACTCGCCCAAATGCCTCTTCAAACTGTGAAGGAACCAACAAAATATCAGTCACAGCGTATACCTGTCGCATGTCAGACTGATGTTCCCAAACCGTGATATTTTTTAAGCTTTTAATTGCTTGCAAGTATGTCTGAAGCCGTGTGTCACTGAAGCCCGTCCACTTACCCTGAATGAACAAAAACTGTGCCTCTGGCATCTGCCGAGCGATTTCAATCGCCACTTCAACCCCTTTTTGAGGAATAGGATTGATGAATGTGATGTACCGCCGATCGCGAGTAGCAGCACGATACTGATTGACATTGAGAAATGGTAGAACGATGCCAATATCATCGCGTTGAGTAAATTGTTTAGCTTTTTCAGCCGTGAATGGTGCATTAGCAATGATATGAATTGTTTCAGGAATTGCAATGCCGCGATCGAAGTTATACAAACTGCGTAAAAAGAAGAAACTGGGATAGCCTTGCTGTGCAGCGTAATTGAGTAACGGACAATCGGGGCTGGTATGACCCAGAATCACATCGGGTTTGTATTTCTGTAGATAGGTGCTCAGCCATTGCAGGCGTTGATCGATCGTTTTATGAAATCGCCTCAGTAGACGCCAACAGGGGTATCCCAAGCTCTCATCCTTTACCACCGATAGATTGGGCAGTTGCCAAGGAATGTGGCGATGCCTTAAAGCATATTGGTAGGCCCGCTGAATCGATTCTGAGCGAAGATTGGCTCCACACACTAACTCAACTTGCCAACCACGATTGCGCAAGCTTTGAAATAAATACAGCGACGAATGCTGTGCACCTCCCGAATTATCGGGGTAGAAGAAAGCATCGGTGACAAACAGAAGTTTGGGCATAGGGAGTTGGGGGAGATTGGAGGTTGGGAAAATTGTTGATTTATCTATGTATTCATTTATTCACTTGTCTGGTTTTTTTGTATTTTTTCCTTAATTATCCAGCTTGGCTAAGTTTGTACTGCATTTGGTGGTAGTTCCAGAGTTTACCGCGCCGATCGAGAAGTTCTTGATAGCCGCCCTGTTCTACAATTCGACCCTTTTCTAGTACGACAACCTTGTGGGCCCGAACGATGGTTGAAAGGCGATGGGCAATGACAATAACAGTGCGACCAGCCGCAAGGGTTTCGATTGACTCTTGAATGAGCCGCTCGGTAACAGAATCAAGGGCACTAGTTGCTTCATCCAAAATCAAAATTTCTGGGTTCCGCAGCAAGGCCCGAGCGATCGCAATTCGCTGGCGTTGTCCACCCGATAAACGCACACCTCGATCGCCAAGTCGGGTTTCAAATCCCTGTGGCAACTCTTGAATAAAATCCAATGCATTGGCGAGCCTTGCAGCTTGCCAAATGGCTCTATCGTCTACGTTTTCTAGAGCATAAGCGATGTTATTGCGTACAGAGTCATTGAAGATGAAGGTGTCCTGACTAACAACGGCTATTTTACGGCGCAGCGAGTTGATGTCATACGATTGCAAATCAACGCCATCAATTAAGATGCGTCCATGCGTTGGATCATAAAAGCGAGGAATTAAATCCACTAATGTTGATTTCCCGGCTCCCGATGCACCCACTAGAGCCGTCATTTGTCCCCGTTCGATCGTTAAATTAATATTGTGCAAAACTGATTCATTTTGGTTGTAATTAAAATTGATCGAACACAATTCGATTGCATCGGTTAGTTCCCGAAAAGCTATTTTGCCATTCTGGATATAAAGTTTGTCATCCGTTCGTAGCAAATCTTTGACGTGATTTAAGGAGCCTTGAAAACTGCTGAGTTGTCCTCTAGCATTGTTAAGCTGGCGCAGCAATGGAGTAGAACGAAACAACACAAATAAAAATCCTAATAATGCAGCCGACTGCAACTGACCACTAGGCGTGAGGGTCATAAATGCCAATAGCAAAATGCCAATTAATAGGGTTACGGATGCGCCTTCCGTCAGAGGCCCCACCAACGAGATCGCCGTTACAGACTTGGTTGCTGCTTGCAGTAACTGTTCGCTGGCATCGTAGAACCGCCGTCGTTCATAGTCTTGAGCAGCAAAAGCTTGAACGGTGCGAATCCCATTGATAAACTCCAATGACACAGAGGTATACCATCGACTCGCCTTCGATCGCTCAAAACTGGCCTCTCGCACCCACGCCAACAAGTTAGATAACCCAACTGTCAGCAAACTGTACAACAGCACCGAAATCAGGGTCAATTGCCACGAGAGCACTATCATTGAGATCACATAAACCACTAGGGTTGACCCTTGAATTAACAGCGTGGACATGACGTTAAACGCCTGCATAATTTGGTAAACTTCAGACGTAATGCCATTGATTAAATCTCCGGCTCGCTGCTTAGCAAAATATTGTAGGCTCAATGCTTGCATCTGCTCAAATAGCCGCTTGCGGAGCCGATCACCCAATACCAGTTGAGTTTTCTGACTGTAAACCTGTCCCAGAAAGGTAAACGCGGCTCGTAGCCAAGTTGTCAGCAGAATGAGAAAGCAAGTGCGGTAGATACGGGACGCTAACGACGCATCTACCCCTAGAATTACACGATCGAACCAGTCAATGCCAGTTTTAATCGGTGTAGCCTCTGGATTGGTTAAATTTTGCAGGAAAGTGACAACAAAACCAATTCCAAATCCTTCAAAAACGGCTGCCAGCAAGGTAAAAATTAGAGCTAATACAACGAGGCGAGGAAAGTAACGAAACTCTCGCAAGATAATGTCATAATCTTGCCAAAAAGGCATTCTCTTAAGCCGCCTCAAGAAGGTTCGATTGCATTGATCAACGCATTGACTAAGCATGAATCTGCCGTTTCCTTAGCTAGTTTCTCAACTGCATGATTGAATTGGTCTTGAAGAAACTCAATTTAGTTAGTTAAGT
Organism: Thermocoleostomius sinensis A174; assembly: GCF_026802175.1. Taxonomy (NCBI): domain Bacteria; kingdom Bacillati; phylum Cyanobacteriota; class Cyanophyceae; order Oculatellales; family Oculatellaceae; genus Thermocoleostomius; species Thermocoleostomius sinensis. The sequence continues at coordinate 4,297,004 of NZ_CP113797.1, forward strand.
TAGCTGATGTCATTTATTATTCCTTGGTTGCTCAGTAGATGCTTAATAGGCATTTACTCCAGAAATAACCCTAGGAATTGTCATTAACAAAATGCGTAAATCTTCTTGGATTGTCCAGTTACGTAAATATTCTAGATCCAGATAATTCACTGTTTCTAAATCGAATAGCTTCGATCGCCCCGAAATTTGCCAAGCTCCGGTAATTCCAGGTAATGCATTCAGTCGCGAACATTCTTTTCTAGGAATACGAACGGCATCATACAAAGCCCAAGGACGCGGCCCAACTAAGCTCATTTCGCCCCGCAGCACATTAATCAATTGCGGTAATTCGTCTAGGCTATACTTCCGCATCCAGCCTCCTAGTCGGGTGACTCTAGGATCAGACTTGAGCTTATGTAACCCTGGCTGAGATCCCATAACCTGATGGTGAAGCTGTTCGGCTCCGTCAATCATCGAGCGAAATTTTAATACCCGAAACAGTTTACCGCGCCTGCCCACTCGCCACTGCCGATACAAAATTGGGCCAGATGAATCTAGCCGAATCAATAGTGCCAACAACAACATGATGGGAGCGAGGAGCAATAACAGCAACGATGCTACAACCCAATCGAGCGATCGCTTAATCCACCAGGCCCAACGATATCGCTTTTGCGGCAAGGTGATGGATGGTAAACGTAAAAATGCTTGTTTCCCTGCACACTCACAGGTATTCATCCATGCCTTCAAAGTGGGTTCATCTAAATCCGGTGAAAGATAGACTGCTCGAATAGGTGAATGTACCAAGCACTCTTTAAACCATTGCTCATTTTGTAAGGCGGGTAGTGTCTTGGTAGGGTTAGATTGAGTTGGACTCACCCAAAGCCATTGCCGCTTCCACTTAAGCTTACAGCCAGATAAAGGCGAAACTTGAGGATCTCCAGGCAGCAGTGGAATGTCTGGAACAGAAATTTTGGCGATTGTCAGCATAACATTGGAAACTTGCATAGTAATAGAAGAGCCAAGTGAATGAAAAACATCTGTAACAGGAAACTTGTTGAAAGCAACTAATTTCTTAATACTTGCAGATGTTGAGTGTCGATTTCGCGATGCCCATTGGTAGCGATCGCGTAATCGGATAGACCAGAAGACGAACCATTGATAACAACCCCAAGAAGATTCAAAGATTGCAGCATTGCAACTGCCTGCTGGAAATTCGATTGAGTAACGTGATTCAAACGGCTAATTAATAGTGCACCACTACAAACAGACGCTACTTGTAATGCATCTACAATACCAATGAGTGATGGTGCATCGACAATCACCAGATCATAGGTTGATTCAAATAGAGACATTAAATCTTTCATACGGGGAGAACTCAGCAATCGCACAGGATCGATTGGTTTTGGCCCAGCGGGTAGAATATCCAAACGAAAATCAGCTAAGGAAACTGGAACAGGGCTAGGAATAGTATCAGGATCTTCAAGCAGCACCGATAGGCCACGTTCGTTGGCAAGCCCTAGCTCAGCATGAAGAATTGGATGACGTAAATCTGCGTCGATCAGTAGTACCCGTTGATGCAATCGAGCCGCGCTAACAGCAAGCCCAAACGCCAGAGTAGATTTACCTTCCTTAGGTTGGGTGGAGGTAATCAGCAACGAATTCAGCCGTTTTGTGAGTTGAATATTTTTGTAGATTAAGTCGATCGACTCTCGAAACGATGGCTGCTGAATTAATTGAATTAAAGATAGCCGCTCTGCTAAGGGACGGGGCAACGCGGACAAAAACGGTAGCGATCGGCGTGAGGGCGGCTGGAAAATTGGCAGGACTCCCAAAATTGGCTGGTGGGCAGCTTGTAAATCATCGTTCGATCGAACCACCTCATCCATCGATTCACGCACCAACGCCACAATTCCCCCTAAAAATACGCCCACTACTAAACCCAACAAAAGATTTTGCTTCGGTTTAGGACTAATTTTTTTACCCAAAGCTGGGTCTTCAACAATTTGCCAGTGAAAGCCACCTCGAGCCAATTCCGCACTGACTTCTTGGCGTTGCTTCAGCAGTTGTTCTAGTACCACTCGCTCAATATCAACTTCTGGTTGTAGGCGATCGTATTCAGCAATCAAGTCTGGATAGCGATTTAATTCAGCCCGCAACCATTCCTCGGTTTGAATCAAACTTTGCTGACGGGCTTCCAGTCCATTGAGGGACGCCTGAGCATTGGCCAGGGCGCTGACCAAGCTTAGATCAAGCGCTCCCAACTGCCCTACTGATAGCAGTGCTTCTCCGGTTGATGAGTTTGAATTCGCAGCAGGCAGCATGTTCAATGAGTCAGGTGCAGATGGATTGTTACCTGGCATTTCAGCGGTGGCACTGGCGCTGAGAGAATTGGAATCTAGTGTCAGGGAAGCCGCACTCTCGCTTTCTGCTTCTGCAATCTCGGTAATCGCTGTATTCGCTCCCAAGCTAAATGGGGTTTCAACTCCGGCAACTGCATCATTATGTCGAACCAGATCATCATCCATAGTGGGCACAGGCGATGGCGATTCAGCAAGCGAGCCGTCCGGTGGTGGAGACACTGTATGGAGGCTATCGGTGTAAGAATCTATGGCAAACTGCTGAGGGACGTCTCCTAAAACGCGCTCCACTTCCTGGGTCAGTAATCCCAGTTGATTTTCTCGCTGATGAACGAGTGCTTCCACACTTGGATCGGCATCTGAAAAAATCACCCGGCGCTGGGCCAATTCCAATTCAGTTTTCTGCAATTGATCCAGCAGTGATTGATAGCGAGAGGATTGACTTAACCGTGTGGCAATTAATGCTTCTTCGGGCGATCGAGCCAGTTGCTGTTGAATAGTATTGTAGCGAGCTTGAGCTTCTTGATGTTCGGCTTGCAACGTTTGCCGCTCTTGAAGCAATTGATTGAGGGCATTGGCAACGGCCATCGCCTGCTGAGCCGGATCAATCAGGTTTTGCCGCTGTCGAAATTCTCTCAAGGCGGACTGTGACTGTAGCAGATCTTGCCGTACAACATTTAACTGACCGTTAATTGAGGTCAGTCCTCGCTTTAGTCGTTGCTCTTGCTGCTCTAGGTTATAATCCTGATAAATTTGCTGAAGCGTTTCTAGTACTCGCTGCGTCTTAATTGGATCATCGTTTACGTATACCGCCTGAAAGATTTTTGTATCCTTCAGTTGAGACAATTCCAGAGAACTTCGTACTCCCTCAACTGTTAAGTTTGGAAATTCAGCTTCTAGCGCATTAACCGTTCGCTCGATAAATTGCCTACTTTTCATTAAGTTAAGTTGAGTAGCATAGTCTCGATAATCAACGGAAACAGTACTCTCATCTCGCAGCCGTTGTTCATAGTTAGGTTCAACTAGCAATTGCATTGTACTGCGATATTGGGGTTGTTCTCGCGCGGTTAAGATGGCCGCAGTCACTAGCACTAACCCTAACGTACTCAGGAAACAGCGACTACGCCGAGCTAAAATTGCTAAAAGCTGACTATAGCCAAAATCGGAATCACCAGCTGAAGTAAGAGAATGATTGTCAGTCACTATAACCTCCCTGATTCAAGCAACAGAGTACGATACGGTTGAAACAGAGTTTGCACAAACTTGTTCAATAAGTCGATCGACCTTTTGGAAGAAAACAGCTTCAGTAAATCGATTCAATGCGTAATTCCGAATGTCGGCATAATTCCAATCCATCTTGCTAGCTTCGAGTAAGGCAACCTGTACAGCATCCGGTGTTTGTCGCTTAAAGAAAGCCCCTGTAAACCCTGGAATTTGAGTATCCAATGCTCCTCCCGCTCCATAGGTAATAGTTGGCGTGCCGCTGAAGTTGGCTTCGATCGGCACAAGCCCATAATCTTCAAGCGCAGCCGTCACAACAAACTTAGCTTTTGCCATCAAATAAGCTCGCTCAGCATCGCTGACATGTCCCAGAAAACGGACATTGGGTAAAGCTTTCGATTCTAAATATTGGCGCTGCGGCCCGTTACCAATGATCAATAGCGGCCATCCCAACCAGTTGAATGCTTCCACCAAAATATCAACCCGCTTATAGCTCATCAGCCGAGAGGAGACAAGGCAGAAATCATCTTTTTGATCGGAAAAGATAAACCGACGATCGTTGATAGGATAGTGCACGGTAATGGCTGGTTGTCCATAAATTCGTTGAATGCGATCGGCTACTGTGGTGGAATTGGCAATGTAGATATCTGGTTCTGTGGCGTATTCCAAATCCAGCTTTTTCATCCGTTCAAACAGACAGTTCAGCACAGGATAAAACAGATGATACTTGCGATAACCCCGTAGATAGGTTTGCGTGTCCCACAGAAAACGGGTGACGTTGTGACAAAAACAGATATGTTTAGCATCGGGGCGTTTGTGTACCGCTTTAGCAAAGCTAGAAGAACTACTGATGATCAAATCATAGGCTTGTAAATCTAGGGCCCGAAACGCAGGATAGTAAAAGGGAGCCAATAATCTAAAGTACTTTGTTGCTCCAGGAATATTCTGCAAGCTGGTTGTACAAACATCTCGATCGCTTAAATCGATCGTGTGATCTGGATCATAAAGCGAAGTGAAAATATCCGCATTTGCGAATCGCTTGCAAAGCAACTCAAATACTCGCTCAGCTCCACCTTTTTGCGTCAAATAATCATGAACCAATGCAATTTTCATGATGTGTCCTACTGCACTGTAATCGATTAATTCATGAAAACTTTACCTGTTTTGACCAGTTGCCATCGAAAGGATTAGAAAAATTGTTTAATACAACGTACATTTGTTTAGTTAGTGTTGATGCGACAGAAAAACCCGGCACTTTAGTAGCTTTTATCTAGCTGAAAGCGCCTCAAGAAAATGATTGGAGATAGGACGGAGCTTGATTAAGTTTTGCTTAATCAAGACGAGCAATCAAGATCACAATAGCGTACCCTGAATAATGCTTCGACTGAAGGATATAACGCAAACGATCGAAAACCTGGAATTACTTCCAATTTTGATCAGGCGAAAACCACAGCTTCCTCAGGACTTATAGAAAGCTCTACAAAACGAAACAGATCAAATTAACTTACACTGCTAAACAGCTCGTCCACATGCACTAAAAACGCACTGAGGGAACGCATGAATCTTCTTTATCTCTTTACAAAGGAATTGACCAGAGATAACAAGCGATCAAAAACAGGGAAATCACAAGCGATCATTCTAAAGTATTTCCACTTTGTAGCTCATTTAAGAGGTGACTAATGTCAGAAAACTTGAATGACACTCGGTACTTGTGCTGAAATTTGCGATCACGATAACTCATACTTTTAAAAAAAACAACTCCTTTTTTGACAAAATCGCAAATTTACTTGAGAAAACATATCACAAAAAAACTATATGTTTCGTAATCTTTTAACGATAAAGTTGCAACCAATTGGAGTAGGGTTGCAAAAAATAAAGAGTTGGATAAACTGTAGTGAATCTGTCATCTAAAGCTATAATGACTCTGCCATCCTAGCAAAAAGCTCAAACTGACCTTAAGCAACGTTCGAGTCGTGTTTTGTTAAGGGCAACCGATGTCACCCAAGCTTCGTTATTTTCGTGTGTTCTAACAGTGTTCTGATACCCATTCTCTACCAAGTTGCCAAGTCGCACATTTACCGATCCCTTCCAAGTTAAGGAGAGGAGCCGCGAGCGTGAGGTGCATTCTATGCAGCATGACATAGAACTGGTATAACATTAGTTCTACACTGTTGATTTAGCTTGTTTCAAGCGAGTGGTTTTCAGGCTTGGATTCAGGCTTGGATCAAGAGTGGATGTTCGATCATCAGCGCTCGAATCATTTAGATTATTAGTCTGTTATTTAGAAGACTGTTATTCAGACGATCGAAGAACTATTCGGATACTTATCGGATACTTTAAGACTCATTGCTGTTTCCTCTAGCAGTGTAGTTATTGTGTCTTCACTAGTTTGAGTAAATTTAGGTAGAGCACATGATGAGGCAAATCTTCTGTTCTAATTTTATTCAGGTTCACAAGGACGAGTACGCAAGCTTAACTCAATTATTCCAATGGGTATCGCTTCAGTATGCACTCAGATTGTCCTCAAAACTAGGAATCGTCGCACTTAGCACTATTCTCTGTGCTGATCTTGCATTTGCGCAAACGATGTCGCCAGCGTCATCACCTACATCTAACTCAACATCCTCAGGAACGCCAGAAATTCTATCTGAAGCTTATACACTTGGAACAGGCGATCGCATCAGTATCTCTATTTTTGGCGCGCCGGAGTATAGCGGCGAAGCCCTAGTTTTACCGGATGGATCGCTAAATTTACCAACAGCTGGCAGTGTGGCAGTGCGGGGCATGACGTTGCAACAAGCCGCCCAAGCGATCGCACAGAAATATGCCCCCTTCGTTAATCGCCCTTACGTTACAGTTACTTTGGTATCGCTGCGACCCGTCCGAGTTGGTATCGCTGGGGCCGTTAATCGTCCAGGCTCCTATACGTTATCATCTGAGGAAAAGTCAGAATTTCCTACCCTAACTGATGCTATTCAGTCAGCCGGGGGAATCACTTCAAGGGCTGATCTGCGTCAAATTCAGATACGGCGTCAACAACCTGATGCAGAACAAGTTATTGATATTAATTTATGGGAAATGTTACAAAGCGGGGATTTAAGTAAGGACATTGTATTACATGGTGGCGATACCATATTTATTCCTACTGCTGATACTCTAACACCCGCCGATGCTCTGCAACTTGGGACAGCTAGTTTTGCTCCTGATACGGTCACCGTTTATGTTGTCGGTGAAGTAGGCTCACCCGGTGCGGTAAACGTTCCTGCCAACACACCTTTAAACCAAGCTATCTTGGCGGCTGGTGGTTTAAATCAACTCCGGGCTGAATCGGATTCGGTGAAACTGGTTCGGCTCAATCCGGATGGCACTGTTTCACAGCAAACGGTTGCAGTGCAGTTTGATCAAGATGTAAACGAGGCCAGTAACCCGACGTTGCAGAATAATGATGTGATTGTGGTCGGTCGATCGGACTTGGCGAACTTTGCCGCAACGACTGAGCTTGCCCTTGGTCCCTTTGGCAGAATTATCTCTAGTTTTCTGGGAATATTGAACATTTTCAACTAGGGTGTGCCGAAACGGCTGTTACGATCCCAATATCAGGCTGGCAGATGTTAGCTGATGGGCGAGTTAACAGTGTTGTTAAAGGCAGGACGTGATGCAAGCAGATGTAATTGTGATTGGCAGCGGCATTGGGGGATTGACGGCAGCGGCGCTATTGGCGCGATATGGCAAAAGCGTAATTGTTTGTGAAAGCCACGCTATTCCAGGTGGTGCGGCTCATGGCTTCTCACGGCAAGGATTTTTGTTTGATTCTGGACCATCGTTTTTTGCCGGACTCAGCGACTCCAACTCGCTTAATCCACTGCGGCAGGTGTTAGAGGCGATCGGCGAAACGGTGGCAGCCGTTCCCTATGAGCCATTTGGCTATTACCACTTTCCCGAAGGCACGTTTGCAGTCTATGGCAACTCCGATCGTTACAAAGCCGAGATTGCCAAAGTTACCCTCCAAGGAGCACAGGAGTACACCAAATTTGAACGGGAACTGCTACGACTATATGACAGGCTGCGCCAGATTCCTGCCATGGCGCTGCGGGCTGATTTCAACCTAATTCCATTCTTACTGAGTCGGTATCCTGCGGCACTGCTGAACCTACTGCCACAACTGGCTATCATTCAAGCCTCGGTAGGCAATGTAGCCAGAGTGTTTGTACACGATCGCTGGGTACAGCGGTTGATCGATCTGGAATGTTTCTTGCTATCTGGACTGAAAGCCGACGGCACAGTTGCTCCCGAAATGGCGTTTATGCTGGGTGAGCGCACTCATTCCGCCATTGATTACCCGATCGGTGGCAGCGATGCGCTTGTACAAGCCCTGATTCGCGGACTAGAACGTTGGGGCGGAACCCTACGTTTGAATGCTCACGTCGAGCAAATTTTAGTAGAACGTGGCAGGGTCAGCGGTGTACAGTTGCGTCGGGGAGAGGTGTTGCACGCCCCGATCGTCATTTCCAATGCTACGATTTGGGATACCTACACACAGTTGCTCAAACCTACCGATCTGCCCCCCGCCTATCGTCAAAGATCTCTCAATATACCAGTCGTTGATAGCTTCATGCACCTGCATCTGGGCATTCGCGCCGATGGATTAAACGCATTAACCGGACATCATGTGGTAGTACACGATGCCGCACAAGACATCACTGTACCCGGTAACACCTGCATGATTTCTATCCCGTCTGTATGGGATGCTAAGTTGGCGCCACCCGGTCATCATGTCGTTCATGCCTATACGCTGGAACCCTTTGCTGGCTGGCAACGCGATGAGCACTATGACGCTCGCAAGCGCGATCGATCGCAATCGTTATATCGAGCGTTGGAGCGAATCATTCCCGATGTGCGACAACGAATTGTGCTGGAACTGATTGGGACTCCCTTAACTCATGCGCACTATCTCAGGCGACATCAGGGAACCTATGGCCCGGCTATTGCAGCAGGTAAAGGCATGTTTCCCAGCACGCATACCCCGATCGCAGGACTGTACCGAGTGGGAGACAGCACCATACCCGGTATCGGCGTCCCGGCAGTGGCCGCATCAGGAATTTTGTGCGCTAATACGATCGTCAGTCCTCAACAGGTAGCTGCATTGCTAAAGCAGTCATTCAACTCTCAAAAAATTCTCGAAAATTAGGATAAAGGCTAAAAGACAAGCAAGAAAATCAAACAAATTTCATCCTTGATCCCCTATCCTTTATCCGTTGACGATTGGCGCTAAATCACACCCAAATTTGCCAGGCCCAAAATAGCCCCTGTGCCCAGCACATGGCCAAAGCACGCCGCACCGATAAGAGCAGGAACACTGAAATCACCAATCAATGTGGGGCCGACGTTAGGTTGTTGGATGGCAAAGCGAGCGATCGCGATTGCAATTGCGTTAGCAATTACCATAATCAGAGCAGTTGTTAAGCTCCATTCGGGAGTTCTGGGCACCACAGCGAGTAAATCTAGATAAAACAACGCTTATCTCCTTTATCTTTCAAGCGGGCAGAAATCATTGTCAGGTGAATATTTACCAAAAAACCTCAACCCATAGACCTAAATCGCATTAATAGTTAACATTCCAAGGGCAAAACGGCATGGCATTTTACAGGTTAATAGCGTTCGTAAAGGGACGACAAGCCGCGCAGATCTCCGATCGTTAGCAGATACAGTTTCTAACAATTTCTATTTCTATAGAACCGATTCTATGAAACCAATCGACTTAATGATTAGACCTTACACCGCAGGCGATGAAGTATGCGTCATTGCGCTCTGGTATCGTTGTGATTTAGTCGTGCCCTGGAATGACCCAAAGCAAGATATCAGGCGGAAGTGGCAGGTACAGCCAGAGCTATTCTTAGTTGGATTAGTCCAATCAGAAATTGTCGCAACGGTCATGGCTGGTTACGAAGGACATCGTGGCTGGCTCAATTATTTAGCAGTAGATCCAGCTTTTCAACAGCAGGGAATTGGGCGACAAATGGTAGAAGCGGCAACGGCTAAACTCAAAGCCATGAACTGCCCCAAAATTAATGTACAGATTCGATCGTCTAATGCGGCGGTGATTGAGTTTTATCAGCGGCTCGGTTTCAAGTTAGAGGAGGTCATCAGCATGGGTTGTCAACTCAATAACCATTGATTGACGCAAGGCGGAATGCTCCCACACGTCATGCCGTATGGAGTCATCCCTCATACTTTATCCTTTATTCTTTTTTTATTTTTTATCCTTCTGCTAATGTGTGCCCAATTTGCTAGACCAAGGCAGAATAGTGAAGGTTGTGGTTCTCATTGTGGTTCAAAATTGTGGTTCAAAGGGAGTTGCGGTTATGAAGGTGGTTCGTTGGCGTGGAGCGTTACTGGCAACAGCATTTAGTTTTATGGTACTGGGGGCGGCTTGCGCCCCATCGGAACCATCCCGCTATGAACAAGCGCAAGAGCAAACGCAAGGCGGATCAGCCGTTGCTCAAGATGCTGTACCCGGCAGTCGCTTCAACCAATTTTTCCCGCGATCGGTTTCTGGGTATGAAATTGTCCCCTCTCAGGAAAAACAGGGCTTTGCAGAATATAAGGTGAATCAAAACGGTCAAACTGTTGCCATGCTCGCCATCAATGACACCACAGGTACAGGAGCCGCTGACAAATTTCAAAGCAGCAGCATGACAATTGCGGGTTATCCAGCCGTTGAACAAGGGCAAAACGCTACGGCTATCCTGGTCAACGATCGGTTTCAGGTGAAGGTACTGTCTCGCGACTCTTCCTTTACTAAAGAAGATCGTGCCGATTGGATTGGAAAGTTTGATCTACAGGGATTATCAGGGCTGTAGAAAGGATGAAGTAGGATACACCCCTCAAATATTCGGATGCAGTGGTAATTCGATCGTAAAGCAAGTCTGATTCGCACTGCTTTCCACCCAAACAGAGCCACTCAGCCATTCTGCTAATTTTTTCACCAAAGCCAATCCTAGACCCGTGCCGCCATGCTGCCACGGATCATTGTTAGGAATACGATAAAACTTCTCAAAGATACGTGTTAGTTCCTGGGGTGGAATTTCTACGCCAGTGTTTGTCACGCTGAGCCGAAGCGATGGATAGGATGTTACCAAAGCAGAACTAGATTGGTAGAAGAAAGGACGGGGAGTAGAAAGCAGGAGATTGGTCGCAACCAAGCGATCGTCTACCGTTTGAGGTTCCAGGTGTCCCGGTGCTGGTTTTACCTCAGCCGCGATTGTGATGACGCCATTTGATGGTGTGTATTTGCAAGCGTTCTGCAATAGCTCGATTACAATTCGCTCTAAGCTGGGCAAGTCTGTAGTCAACAGCGGCAAATTAGCGGGCAGATCAAGTTGGATGGTTTGCTGTTGATTATGAGCACGCTCCAGAAACGGCTGCACGATCGCACTCAACCAACTGGGAAGATCGATATTTGCGAGTTGGGGGGAAGCCTGTTCAGTATCCAGTCGCGACAAATCTAGCAAGTCGTTGATCAGGCTAATTTCTCGTTGACACTCTGCCTGAAGAATCTGAAAATACTTGCTGGCTTTGGGATGTTCTCCGCGCAAGAATCCCGATTGCTTCAGTACCACCTCTAGCATTTGCGCTGCCATCTTAATGTTAGACATGGGGGTGCGCAGTTCATGGGAAACTGTACTGAGAAAATCATCCTTGAGCCGATTCAACCGTTCGAGTTCTTTCACCTGAGTGTGTGCTGCTTGATACAGCCGCGCCTGCCGAATGGCGATTGCACATTGATTGGCTACTTGTTGCACTAACCGAATATCCTGTTCTCGAAAGCAAGAATAGGGTTGATTAATGAGCCATAAATCGCCCAGTACTTCTTGATCATTCACGATTGGGCAAGCCAGCATTGAAACCTTACCCCGCGTGGGATTGATATTGAGCGAGCAAAACTGAAACGCCTGTCCTTGTAGCAATTGCGTATAGATTTCGGGAGAGGCATCCAGTAGCACAACGCGCCCTTGGTAAGGTGATAGGGTGGTTGTATATTCGTAACAAATGGTGGATGTACCTGCCTTTAAATCATAAATCGAGGCATTACAGCAGCTTGTTCCGATCGCACAAGCAAGCTCCTGCACCACGGTTTCCAGAATTTGATTTTCATCGAGGCTGTCGCGAACATTATCGGTGATGCGTTTAAGGGTGGCTTCAAACTCAAAGGCAAGTTCTAGTTCTGCCGTGCGGGCTTGAATTTGGCGTTCAAGATCAGCGTTGAGTCGCTGAACTTTTTGATAGAGTTCTGCTTGTTGAATCACGCTATTGAGATACGTGACAAGCTGCTTCAGTAAGCCTAACTCCCATCGTTGCCACGATCGCAAGGAACGGCATTGCTGCACCACCAGCACCCCCCACAGGTCATCCTGCTGCACAATTGGTAGGGTAATAGATGCTTGCACCCCTGCCTGATTGTCGTCTGAAGCCACTGGAACCCAAACAATGGGTTGAAGTTGAGTGAGAGTCGTCCCTGTTTGAAGCTGTAAACACTGCTGCTGCAAGCAATTGAGAAATTGAGGAGACTCTAAAATTGACAAACAGTCCGGTCGCGTTGCCTCTGCAATTAAGCTACCCATCCCCGAAGCATGAAATTGATAGAACAGCGCTCGATCGGCTTGCAGTTGCTGACAAAGCTCCATCGCAATGGTACGCAGCGTTAGGCGCAGTTCAGGGGTCTGTCGCGCAGGCTGAGCCACTGCGTGCATTAACTTATCCCACTCTACCTGTTGACGCAGTACCTGTTCGGCTTGGGTCAGATCAAGGCGATGCGGTTTTGGAGATGAAGGTTCCAGGTCATTACAGAGGAACAGCACTTCTGTTCTGGTTGCCGTTTGCACAATTTGCATAGTGGTTAATTGGCGAACGATCGTGCCATTGCGACAGACAAGGCGAAACTCCCCTAGTTTAGTGGTGGGTTCCATGGGCAGCATGAGAAGGTCGGTTCTCAGCCGCATGTGATCTTGGGGATGCAGCAACGATAACAACGATCGCCCGATCAAGTTTTCAGCCTCAAAACCTAGCCGGGCGGCTCCTGATGGATTAATGGATACAACGGTTCCCGTCAAATCGAGGGTGAAGCAAATCGGTGGCAAATTAGCAGATGGCGAGTAACTGGATAGCAATGTCGTTGAAGGTGAGTATGTAAAAGACAAATCAACAGCCTGTGTTGTAGCAGACCCATTCAAGCAGGGTTTTGTGGTAATAGGATTCCCACGTCTGCCTCAGGAATCACAGGGCAGCATGAAATGTCTTACATGAAATGTCTCAAATAGTCTTAGTAATCACTCTTCTACGCGATAGCCTAACTCTGCTAGCTGTGTGCGCGACTGCCGCCACTTAGGTTGTACTTTCACAAATAACTCAATATAAACCTTGCCCAGAATCAATTTTTGAATTTGCTCGCGAGCGCCGATGCCGATCGTCTTCATCATTTGCCCGCCTTTGCCAATTAGAATGCCTTTTTGCGAACTCCGCTCTACATAAACGGTTGCTAAAATGTGCGTGATGTCTGAAGACTCCTCTACTTGATCGATCGACACAGCCACCGAATGGGGCACCTCTTCGCGGGTGTGAAGCAGAATTTGCTCTCGAATCAGTTCACCCATGATGAAGCGTTCCGGTTGATCAGTAACTAAATCAGGCGGGTAATAGTAAGGGCCAGGGTCTAAGCGATCGACGAGCAGCGTTTGCAGCAAGTCCAACCCTTCGCCTGTCAGCGCTGAAAATTTGGCGATCGTCCAAGGATGGTTGGCTGCCAAATCACTATAACTTTGCTCGATTACCTCGGAAGTCAGGTGTTGATCAATTTTATTGATCCCCAGAATCACGGGCACATTGGTACGTTCGAGCAACTCAGCCACAAACCGATCGCCGCCGCCAGCTTCGCTGGTTCCATCTACCACAAACAGCAACACATCTACCGAGTCGATGGCAATTTGGGCATTTTTCACCAGCACTTTACCCAATTGATGATGTGGTTTGTGAATGCCGGGTGTGTCTACAAAAATGATTTGTGCCTGGGGAGTGGAAAGAATGCCACGCAAGCGATTGCGGGTCGTTTGGGCCACAGGTGAGGTGATGGCAATTTTTTGACCAATCAACTGATTCATCAACGTTGACTTGCCCACATTGGGACGCCCAATAATGCCGACAAAGCCCGATTTGAACCCCGGCGGCGCGATCGGAATCAGCGGGTCTCCACCATAGATGTTTTCCGGCATCCCTGACCCATCATCCAAATTATTGAGGTCGCCGTCCTGCAATGGCTCGTTCATTCTGCACCTGCTGTACGCGCTTTAAATCAACTTTGATCAACTTTGAATCGTTCGCTTTGTTTAATTGCGGGTCTTCTACCATCATGAACTAGCGTCCTCAATCAGGTTGACCTATCGTGGATAGAATTCAAGTTCTCGCTGCAAGCGATGAATGATTGTGTCGCGATCGACCTGAAGCAAAATTTCTTCAATGACGGTGTTGACGCCTTGAGGTCCCCAAGTGCAGCCACGCTCTAGATACACTTGTGCTGCTTTGCCAACCCGATAAGAACCGTACCCAGCCAATCCTGCTTGCGCGGCCGCCGATGCCCCATAAGCCATGACCCCAGAGGCACTATCAAACATAGAGGTAATGGCTCCGGCACTTTTACCCATGCCCAGCAACAAGCCGCTGCCCACCTCCCCCAGCAGCAGTCCACCAGAGCTAATGAGAATCGCCTTTAGCAGCTTACCAGCTTCATAGCGGGTCATTGGTAAGCCATAGAGCCGAGCCAGCGATCGAATCATCACCAAATCAACGGCAGCCCCACCCATCAAATCCAGCGCAGCGATCGGGTTCACGGCCACAACCAGCGATTTCCATTTAGCGAACTGCCAGATCAAGTCTTCAGCTTCGTTGCGGTACAGTTCAACGGTTTTGTAAGCGATCGAGGCTTCGGTCTGTTGAGCTTGTCGCAACGCATTCAGTGCCAGCAGCGACTTGCCTTCTCGGTTAAGAATATCTAGCAGCTTTTGTTTAAGTTCATCAATATCTGGTTCTGGCGACTCCCACTCGTGCGTTACTCGCCCATCGGCCCACTCTACTCGCACTTCCAATGGAGATGGGTCGGCTGCGGTCAGCACAATATCATCGGGGGTGAAAAAGGGACGCTGGCGATCGCCTTGATCGGCAAATAAACGCTGTAACTTGGCATAAATTGTCTGTCGATCCTCATCTGGATACAGATCAACTTTGTTGAAGATAATGATCAGTGGTTTGCCGGCTAGCTGCAATTGCCGCAAGGCTTGGTATTCTGTGCGCGTTACATCTCCCGCAATCACAAATAAAATTAAATCTGCCTGACTGGAGACCTCCCGCGCCATGCGACCTCGCTCTTCACCCCCCACTTCGTCGAGTCCAGGGGTATCAATCAACTCAACCTGCACCTGTCCGCCTGCTGCTGACCAATACACCGATCGTGGATATTGAGTAACGCCATGCAGGGGTCCCGTTTGCAGCATTTTTTGACCGAGGAGGGCGTTGATCACTGCCGATTTACCACGACTGACCAGACCAAATACGGCAATCCGAACGAGGCAGCAATTAAGCTTATCCAACGTGTGTGATAGGCGATCGAGGTCGGTTTTCATGGCGGCCTGAATTTCAACAGCTTCTGGATGGCGGCGGCGCAGCCGCACAGTTTGTGCATACCGACTGATGGCTTGTTTCAAACTCAATCGGGCCCGATCGAAATGTTGATCGGCTAGGCTCTTGCGCACCAATGGAGGAGCACTGGCAGCCGTTGAATCAGTAAGGGGGTTGGATGAATGCGTGGTCAAGGGAGGATTCTATCGGGTGATAGAAACGAGACGACACTAAATTTATTCTCGATCATTCTATTTGTTTCTTGTGAGTGACTAATAGCCGATGACCGACCCATCTTTATCCAGGGAACCGAAGCCTCGATAAAATCTGTCTACTTCCCCCTACAATTGACACGTAAACGGCTAGGTTCAATGCAGGTTGCTGAAGTCAATCTAGGGTTGGTGGCTAGGGTTGATGTCTTCACCTGATTTTGTTGATTTTGCAATAAGACTACTTATCTCATTTGAGATATTTATCTAGAATCACTGGCATGAAAACATTTGATTGGATTGTGATCGGTAACGGCATCACTGGGGCCGCCGTTAGTTACGAACTTGCTCGGGCTGGGGCATCGGTGTTGCTCCTGGAGCAATCATCTCAGCCGCAGAATGCAACCCGCTATAGCTATGGTGGCATTGCTTATTGGTCTGGTACAACAGATCTAACTCGTCAGCTTTGCCAAGAGGGGATCGACTTACATCGATCGCTGCCTGCGGAACTGGGGGCAGATACGCAGTTTCGGGAACTGGATTTATTACTGACCATTGAACCCAATCGCGATCCGCAGCAGATAGCTGCTACCTATACCGACTGTACAATTTCTCCTAAGATATTAAGTCCGGCTGAGGCTCAGGCAATTGAACCCCGTTTGAATGCGGCGGCGGTGGCTGGGGCGCTGCTGCTGCCGCATGGGCATGTGTCTCCCGAAGCTAATGTTCTGGCCTACAATCAGGCGTTTTTACGCTTGGGCGGCACGCTCGACATTGCTCAGGTGACAGGCTTGGTGCAGTCTGGGCAGCAAGTTCAAGGAGTGGTAGCGACGAATATCACCTACGAGGCAGGAAATGTGGTGGTGTGTGTGGGTGGATACAGTCGAACGCTGTTACGCTCGTTTGGATTTCCGATACGGCTCTACTATACCCAAGCGGAACTGATTGAAATTCCTCCGACTGATTTACAGTTGCGATCGATTGTCATGCCAGCCGAGCTTAAACGCCCTCACCTAGAAGCAACCGCTGCAAAAGCCGAATTGGATGCCCTCTGGGATGAACCGAATCACGAAGTTACACCAGCCATTTTGGACGCTGGGGCGATTCAGTTTCAAGATGGCCGTATTCGCATGGGACAGTTCAGCCGCACGTTCACAGACCCACAAGCGCGGTTTGATGCTGCCGCCAGTGAAGCCGCGATGCGAACCGCCGTTGGGACTCTGTTGCCCGATCTCAAATCTCTAGCTGGGCAGTGGCACAGTTGCTTAGTGGCTTTCAGCCGCGATGGCTTGCCGGTCATAGGGGCCTTGCCCAATACAACCGGAATACACATATTCTCTGGGTTCAATAGTCCGTTTGTGTTGGCTCCGCCTGTGGCCCGTCGATTTGCCCGTCACGCCGCCTCAAATGCGGTCAATTTAGACCCGCTTTTGACGCAACTTGCCCCCGATCGGCTGTGGGATGAACGCTAACGCAATCTACAACTTGCTGAAAGAGATAATCGCACATCAAGATCTTTTGATTCATTGCGTAAGCTAATAACGAATCAAAAGATTTTAAATATCTCCAACCCTCTCTCCAGCCTTTTGTATCAGCCTTTCTCCCAACTCCTAACCCATTGCCAGGGGGAGTAACCGAACCAGAAACTAGATGGACTTTCGCTAAATATCCGCTAAACTAAGCTTAAAACCGCATTGCAAGCTTGTCTGCGCAGTTGACTCAATTAAACATGCGCATTGAAGCGCGGAGACATCTGAGACATACAACCAGAGAGAGTTCTATGGCCCTGATTGCACAATCGCTTGCTATTTTTCTCAATATCTACTTTGTTTTGATTCTGATTCGCGTGTTGCTGAGTTGGTTTCCCAATGTCAGTTGGTACAACCCACCGTTTTCCACACTCAGCCAGCTAACCGATCCCTACCTCAACATCTTTCGTTCGATTATTCCGCCGCTGGGTGGCATCGACTTTTCTCCCATGTTGGCAATCATTCTGCTGCAAGTAGTGGCAGGAGCGATCGGTAGTTTAGCTTCGCCCGCTGGAGCAAGTTTCGGAGCTTTCTAATTAGCCTAAAACGCGCACTAGGATAATAAGTGGAGGCAGGATGAAGGGTCCACAATCCATGCCTCGGTTTTTTGATCGCAGAGGCTGAAGTAAACCGCTCTATTACTGGGCTGATAACTCAGACTTGTTGGCGCTGTAGGCTTCAGTCGGAGTCTGGGACAAAGGAACGAGCGAGTAGTAGCTGGCGATCAGGGCGATCGTTAACCACCATAGTGTGCTCACCTGCGGACGATACCAAACTGTATCCACTAGCCCGTGCGCTAACATGCCAACCATATTGGCGACAGCGGCCATCAACCAAAATCCCTCTCGACTCCCCAGCTTACGAAGCTGCTGAATGCGCTGCCATGCTTGACTGAAGGCAACCAGCAGTAGCCAGAGAAAACAAGCCACACCAATTAAGCCAGTTTCGACCGCAATTTCTAGCACAACTGAGTAGGCACTCAAGGCCGTGTAGCCGGGCTGTTGATAGCGCGGATAAATCCGGTTGAAGGCATCGTTTCCAGGACCAATGCCAAGCCAGGGGCGATCTTTAATCATTTCAATCACTGCCATCCACACATTAATTCGGAAGTTATTGCTGCTATCTTCCCGCCCCACAAAAATACTGGCTACGCGCTCACGCAGCGGTTCCACTGTAATAACCGCAACTGCAACTAGCAGCGCCGTCACTCCTAACACGATCGGGAGTGTCCAAATGCGCCAGAAGCGAGGAAATCGCACGGTTAACCAGTGGACCAATAGCATCAGCAGCACGAAACTGCCTGCTACATACCCAATCCAACCGCCTCGGCTGAACGTTAAAACTAAACAAGCCGAATTGACAACCCAGAGAGTAAGCGCCAGCAGTTTGGGCAACCAATTGCGCCACGCAAAAAAGGCAGCTGCGCTGAAAATTGTGGCAGGCAGCAGGTAAGCGGCTAGTAAATTCGGGTTTCCCAAAAAACTGTAGACTCGTGTTGTTCCAGCCAGTGATGACTCTGGATCAACCCAAGTTGCCAAAGCAGATGCCCCAAAAAACCATTGCCGTAACCCAACGACACTGACGATCGCCGCTGCTACCAAATACACCAAGATTAAGGTAGAGCGAAACCGCGATGAGCGTAGTACCCGTGCCATTAGGGCAAAAAACAGCAGATATAATGTCAGCTTAATCCATCCTTCTAAGGCAGCCGATCGCACCGGAGACACAGCCGTAGCCACGGTGGCCACTCCCCAGTAGAGTAAAACCAACAGGTGCAGAGGCGTGATCCCGGTTCCTATTTCTCCTTCATCAGTTAACGTTAGCAATAGCCAAAACCCAGCACAGGCCAACAACAACACACCCACTACACCCGTCGAGACAAACGGAGCTAGCCCAAATACGATCGCCACTAACCCCGCAGCCAAATAGTCAGCCCAGCGCATGAGCCAACTGCCCTGTCGCCAAGTGCGCAGCCAGCCAATGATGTGATGAAGATAACTCGACTCACTCCATTGTCGAAGCGGCAAATTGACCAAGGTTAACTGTTGCCAGACTGAATTCATAAGCTTTTATCACTTTGTATAGTTCAACATGACGGCAATTTGATAAGCGTGCACCATCACCTCAACATACCTCCACAGGCTTTAGAGTCTATCTGCTTTAGGCTGACCCTTGCAACTGATTGTGATGCCCTTGGGCCTTCGTCAGAAAACATATGTCTGGAGCTATGCAATAGTATGTAGTTTTAATAAAATTACACAAATGATTGCGGGTTTAGCCATATGTACACGAATGACTACATAAACGCTGTGAATTTGCAGTTGCTTCCTCAGCAGTAGATATTGTGGTTGAAGTAACCACTTGTTCCTTCCAGTTTCTTGCGGTTCGTATTAGAGCTAATTGAAATTTTCATAGAGAAGAAATAGAGACTTGCAGTCGCCTCTCTAAAAATTAGCTAACAGTTAACCGTTCAACGGTTGAGCTAATCTGATCTCACCTCAGCAAGAATACTCGATAAAAATTTGAGCGATCTCTTGATTTAAGAGATGCCTCAGTTTTTTAACTAATGGATTGAATTAATGGATCTGACTGTGATCTAGATCGAACTGTAACATGTCGATCGAACCATCAAGATGGATGGAATTGCGGTTGAGCCAGTAACATTTATCTTTGTCAAAGGCATTTAATTTATTCCTGATCAATTGCAGAAATAACCGTAACAGGGAATAGAAAAGCTGATACGGAACCTTACTATGACCACTCGTGTCTCTGCAATTTTAACGAACTTCGATCTAATACTTGATCCATTACCTAATCAATTGACCCATACAGTCATCAACTTACATCGTGGAAGTGGACGCTAGCGGTTTGCTTTAGAAGCATTTTACCTTTCTAACTCAATTTTATTGCAAATAGCAACCACTTTTGCGAAGCCTGAAGTTGTTCTTTCAACGCCTATGTAATATCAAATTAAGATTCAAATAATATGGAAACATAGGCATTCAATGCAGTCAATCTGTCTTCCTGACTTGGCTCTTCTAGTTGCTTTTGAGTAGGTCTCTATTCTGCTCATCAATTATTTGATTAGCAACAGGCTAGCTCGAATGACACACTCTAATCGTACTGAAGATTCTGCTTAATTGATGTGATTTCTGTCTAGCCGATTATGGAGCAGCAGCAAGCAGGCACTGGCCCACGTCTTAAATCTTGAGAACCTCTCGATTCACTTCTACCAAAATAGGCTGGATAGTGCAGCAGATCGTCTCAAAGCTTGACTTTCGATTCCTACTTCAAGAAATAATGAGTAAAGAAAGAGTAAAGAAACGTCAAATGCTTGATTTTCTGTCAATTAATCAGAATAATTTAAGCTACGGAACCATTAAAATTCTGATGTTTCCGCTTTAATGTAACGGTCCTATGTTGATTTTCCGCTAGAGCAGAGAGACCCAGAGTGGAGGAAACAAGGCCATATCTCCCTCTGCGATGTTCTGGAGTTAGCGATCTTTGTTGTTATTGATGTTGCTGAATTGATCTTGAAATGACCAACGACACCGATCTGATCAAACGCCTTAGTCCCAGTGCAATGGATCAGATCATGCTGTATCTAGCTTTTAGTGCCATGCGCACGGGTGGACATCGGCATGGAGCATTCTTGGACGCTGCCGCAACGGCTGCTAAATGTGCTGTGTATATGACCTATTTAGAGCAGGATCAAAATCTGCGGATGACTGGGCATTTACATCACATTGAGCCGAAGCGCGTGAAGGTAATTGTGGAAGAGGTACGGCAAGCCCTCACAGAAGGCAAGCTCTTAAAGATGTTAGGCTCTCAAGAGCCACGGTATTTGATTCAATTTCCCTACGTTTGGATCGAGCAATTTCCTTGGCAACCTGGACGATCGCGCGTTCCAGGTAACAATCTCACGAGTGACGAAAAACGGCAAATTGAAGAAAAGTTGCCGCCTAATTTGCCTGATGCTCAGTTGATTAACTCTTTCCAGTTAATGGACATCATTGAGTTCCTGCACAACCGATCGCAGGAAGACTTACCACTTGAGCGCCGAATGCCATTGAGTGAAGCCTTGGCCGAACATATCAAGCGCCGTCTCACCTATTCGGGCACAATTCTCCGCATTGATTCACCATGGGGTATGCCGTTCTATGCATTAACCCGCGCTTTCTATTCACCCGCTGACGAAGAAGAGCGCACCTACATCATGGTGGAAGATACAGCCCGCTATTTTCGCCTCATGAAAGACTGGGCTGAGCGCCAGCCCAAAGTGGTGCGAATTTTGGAAGAGTTGGATGTGCCACCCGATCGAGTTGAGCAAGCCTTGGAAGAATTGGATGAAATTCTCCGCGCTTGGGCCGATCGCTATCATCAAGTAGGAGGGTTGCCGTTTGTTCTGCAAATGGTGATGGGTCCAAAAGAAGGATGACCCACATGAGCCATAGCTGCAATTTTTCCTCAATGAGCACGATGAGGGTGCTTTCTCTTCGCTTGCGATCGCGGGCGAAGCACTAGTTTCTGAATTTCTACGACCCAAAACCCGATTGTACTGATGGCTAGACAAATCAACAATTCTTGTCCGGATAGCGATCGGGTTTGAAAAATGGGTTGCAGCCAAGGGGTATAGATTACTGCTATTTGCAGTGCAAATGTGAGCAGCACCGAAATCAAAATTAGTTTGTTGCTCAGCAGTCCTTTGTGAATGAGCAGATCGCGTTCCGATCGCATGGCTAATGCCAAACTCATCCGAGAGAATGCCAAGGTTGCGAATATCATGGTTTGCCAATTCTGCCATCCTATTGATTCTGCCCAGTAGCCCATTCCCAAGAAAGTTAGTCCCATCAGCAATCCTACCCAAATAATGTCTCTGCCAATGCCTCGGCTAAATACACTTTCATTCGGAGGATAGGGTGGACGATCCATGACATTTTCTTCAGCTGGTTCAACACTCAGCGCTAACGCCAACAGCCCATCGGCTAACAGGTTAATCCAGAGAATTTGTATTGGAGTTAGGGGTAATCGCAGAGCAATAAACGGAGCCAGCAGCATGATGACAACGCCTGCCACATTTCCCGTAAGCGTGTAGCGAATGAACTTGCGGATGTTGTCATAAATCACCCGTCCTTCTTCAACGGCAGCAACGATTGTGGCAAAGTTATCGTTGAGCAACACCATGTCTGCTGCTTCCTTGGCGACATCTGTTCCCGCTAATCCCATTGCGACCCCAATATCGGCTTTGCTGAGGGCCGGCGCATCATTGACGCCATCGCCTGTCATCGAAACAATTTGACCACGATCTTGCAGCGCCTCTACAATTTTCAGTTTTTGTTGAGGCGAAACGCGGGCATAAACAGAAACCTCATCAATGCGTTGTTCTAACTCGTCAATTGACATACGATCGAGGTCTTGTCCAGTTAAGTATTGCCCATTTTTTGAAATCCCTAGTTCTTCGGCAATGTGTCTAGCCATTAACGGATGATCGCCCGTAATCATCACTGTACGAATCCCAGCATGATTACAAGTTTCCACCGCTTCTTTAGCTTCAGGACGGGCTGGATCAAGCATTCCAACCAGCCCTACAAAAATCAACTCTCGCTCCACGTCCGATTCTCGCCCTGGGGAAGGTAGTTGCTCTAACGGTCGAAAGGCGACCCCCAACACCCGTGTTCCCATGCTGGCCAGTTTGTCGTTGCTGGCTAAAATTTCCTGTTGCCACGTTTCATCAAGTGGTTCCGTTCGATCGCTTTTCCACACCTGGCTCGAGATTTGCAGCAGTCCATCCACCGAGCCTTTTGTAAAGGCGACATACGGCGTGGGTACTGCAATGGAGAGGTCTGGCAAGAGTTGAACCGATGGATTAGCGTTCTGCCACGGCTGCTGAATCTGATGGATAGTAGTCATGCGCTTGCGATCGGAATCAAACGGCGCTTCTGCTTGACGTGGAAATACTTCCTCCAACTCTTCTTTGTCCAAACCCAGTCGATCGGCTGCCACCACCAGCGCAATTTCGGTTGGATCACCAATCGCTTTGGTTTCATTCACGGCTTCGCTAAACCCATCAGGTTCTTGTTCTTGATCTGTTTCTTGACCTATGACTGATTCGGCAGTGTCTTCTGCTTCGTCGGGAACGAGTGCATTATTACATAGCGAACTTCCCATCAGAGTCAGCGCCATCGAGGCTGGTAAAGGTACTCCCTCTCCAGGGCGAAATATTGATTTGTTTCCATCTAAGCGGGAGGTAATTTGGGCAAATGACTCACGCATGTCTACCCGTTCACCCGCCAGCGACAGAATTGTTACCGTCATCCGATTTTCCGTCAATGTGCCAGTTTTATCAGAACAAATAGTCGTGACAGAACCAAGAGTTTCAACAGCTGGCAGTTTACGAATTAAAGCTTTGCGCCTCAACATGCGTTTTGAGCCGAGTGCCAAGGCGATAGTGACAACGGCTGGTAGTCCCTCTGGAATAATGGCAACCGCCAAACTAACAGCTGTCAAAAACAAATCGTCAAATTCTCCGCCTTGGAACATGCCCAATGCAAAGATCACAGCTACCAGTGCGAGGGCCGCCAGCGCTAGGCGTCTTCCTAACTGCTCAAGCCGTTTTTGAAGCGGAGTTTGTTCGGACTCAACACTTTGCATGGAGCCTGCAATCTTCCCAAGTTCGGTCTCCATGCCCGTTGCTGTGACAATCGCTTTAGCGCGACCGTAGGTGACAGCCGTCCCCATGAACACACTGTTGCGGCGATCGCCTAACGGTAAATTCTCTCCCTCAATGGCTGCCGCCGTTTTTTCAACCGATTCCGATTCCCCAGTGAACGCGGACTCTTGAGTTCGCAGGTTCACACATTCAAGCAAGCGACAATCAGCCGGTACTTGATCCCCGTCTTCGATTTGTACAATATCTCCCGGCACTAATTCACGGGCTGACAAGTGTTCCCAAACCCCGTTACGCAAAACTCGGGCTTTGGGAACAGCCAATTTCTTGAGTGCTGCGAATTCTTTACCAGCGCGATATTCTTGGGTAAATCCCAGAACAGCATTAAAAATCACAATGGCCAAAATAGCCAATGTGTCTTTCCAGTCCCCTAGAAGCGCTGAAATAGCAGCGGCAGCAATCAGAACCAGGACCATGGTGGCTGTGAATTGCTCCCACAACATTCTTAGGGGACTTTTGGGAGGGCGCTCGGCTAATTCATTGGGACCGTGTTCAGCGAGGCGTCTTTCGGCTTCGGCGCGATCGAGGCCTTCTTTTGCATTAGCGCCCAATTGTTGAAGGACATCAGCAACATCCAGTTGATACCAGTGGCTCATAAACGATGGGTGGCAGGTGGAAAAGAATGCCAGAATTGAACTGTAGGTCTTACTCTACATCATTGACAATCACTCGCCAGAAAGAAGTTTGAGTTAGCTGTTGAAACAGTACAGTAATGCTGCGAAGCCCTAGATGAGATTAACTAAGAAAAACAAACTGATATTTCTTTCTACAGATTTTGGTTTTGGGATTTAAACCGCCCCACCACAAATGCTCGTTGCTGTCGATGCTTCGTTTTGCGACCAGCCACTCGCTTGCGCCACATTCTGAAGCTAGATGGTTTCATTTCTCTGCGCATCAGTAAAATTACTTGCTCTTCACTGAGTCCGAATTGAAAGTTGATGGCCTCAAAGGGGGTTCGATCCTCCCAAGCCATTTCAATGACCCGATCGATCGTGCTTGAGTCAAGGTCTGGTAATTTCACAACTGTTACTCGAATTATTTCATCTACTGATTTGTTTGGGCAGGTCTCAAAGCAAAAGGCACCCCCAAAAGGGAGTGCCTTATTGCGGAGGACTAGACACTAACCGCGCTAGCCACTCACCCGTCACGAACCATCAACTAACCGTTGATTTGAGGAGTCGACAGCGCTACCGGAGCCGCCTCACCCGCCGCCAAGTCCAGCGGGAAGTTGTGCGCATTACGCTCGTGCATCACTTCCATCCCCAAGTTCGCACGGTTGAGAATGTCCGCCCACGTGCTCACCACACGCCCCTGCGAATCGATGATGCTCTGGTTGAAGTTGAACCCGTTCAGGTTGAACGCCATCGTGCTGATGCCCAACGCCGTGAACCAAATGCCAACTACCGGCCACGCACCCAAGAAGAAGTGCAAGCTCCGCGAGTTGTTGAAGCTGGCATACTGGAAAATCAGCCGACCAAAGTACCCGTGCGCTGCCACGATGTTGTAGGTCTCTTCTTCCTGCCCAAACTTGTAGCCATAGTTCTGGCTCTCGTTCTCGGTCGTCTCACGCACCAGCGAGGAGGTCACCAACGACCCGTGCATGGCGCTGAACAAGCTGCCGCCGAACACCCCAGCAACCCCCAGCATGTGGAACGGGTGCATCAGAATGTTGTGCTCAGCCTGGAACACGAACATGAAGTTGAACGTGCCGCTGATGCCCAAGGGCATGCCGTCTGAAAATGACCCTTGCCCAATCGGGTAGATCAAGAACACGGCTGTCGCCGCTGCTACTGGAGCCGAGTATGCCACGCAAATCCACGGACGCATGCCCAGGCGGTAGCTCAACTCCCACTCCCGTCCCATGTAGCAGAACACGCCAATCAAGAAGTGGAACACCACCAACTGGTACGGTCCGCCGTTGTAGAGCCACTCGTCGAGAGAGGCTGCTTCCCAGATCGGGTAGAAGTGCAAGCCGATGGCGTTCGATGACGGCACCACTGCACCAGAGATGATGTTGTTGCCGTACATCAACGACCCTGCTACGGGTTCGCGGATGCCGTCGATGTCTACCGGAGGAGCCGCGATGAAGGCGATGATGAAGCAGGTGGTAGCAGCTAGCAGGGTGGGGATCATCAGTACGCCGAACCAGCCTACGTACAGGCGGTTGTCGGTGCTGGTCACCCAGTTGCAGAACCGCTCCCACACACTGGCGCGTTCGCGCGTCTGTAATGCTGTTGTCATGGTTCCTATGAGTGCTTGAATGATGTAAACAGATGAATCAGTGATGTAAATCACTGTAATGATTACAGTAAAGGATTTGTTGCGTTTTGTAAAGCGATCGACACACTATTCTCATCTTTTACAGATTTTCTTAAGATTGATGAACATTCAACCGGGTGGCCACTGTAACTGTCGTCCCCCCAAAAGATGCAAATGTAGGTGATAAACGGTTTGTCCACCATCGGCTCCATTATTAATAACCACTCGATAGCCGCTGGATAGCCCAAGTTGCTCGGCTACTCGCTTTACAGTCAGCAACAAATGCCCCATTAAGGCATGATCCTGAGACTCGACATCTGCTAATTTGGCGATCGGTTGCTTGGGAATAACTAATACATGAACTGGAGCCTGTGGGTTGACATCTTTGAAGGCAAGACAAAGATCATCTTCATAAATGATTTCGGCTGGAATCTCACGTCGGATGATCTTGCCAAAAATTGTGTCTGATGTTTCAGTCATAGAGATTTACAAAATTAAACTTTCAGAACTACAGTTTGCTGCAATTCTATAAGTTGAGTAGGTCAAGTTGGCGTTTCTACCTAGAAATTGTAAGCATTTTTCTACAAGCTAAGATTTTGGCTTTGTAGGAGTGGTGTAGCAGGTGGCAGTCAGCGAAGCCTATTTCAAATTCCGATGAGTGCTTGAAGCTCTCTAAGCTCGTCTATGAGGTTTGGGGAGCTTTTTTGTGAGTGTACGATCGCTAATTCATCACAAGGGCTGGGACTATTTTTTGATGAATAGCCTTGACTGTCAGATCTGTCAAACTAAGACCACTACAGTCAGTAAACTTTTCGGTGTTGCTGAATGAAGACAGGACATAGCCGTACAGCCCCTCGTTTTTCAAAATTTTCTCATTATGATTGTCTTGAGTAACAATCTAAATTCCCGACAAACCGCTTGTGCTCTCACCCTAAATCCCTCCTCAAGTTTGGGAAGAGGAACTTCAAAACCTTTCTCTCCTGCTCTCAACCGTGGCAGAAGGGGAAGGGGAAGGGAGCATGTCAGTTTTTCATGAGCAATTAAGCTTAGTAAGCAGGTAGTGGCGAAGCAACTAGCCCATAATTAGCCCATTTTGAGTAAACCGCCCACGCCGAGTTGAAAGGGATGGTGGGGCAGTTGACGATGCAGTTGGAAGCTGACCCAGGAGTGCAGTATGCGGCAAAGGAGTGCACCAGGTTACTGAAGCAACAAGGGATTGCCATCAGCATGGCAGAACGGGTATGCAGAGTGATTGATGCGGACGATTAAGGAAGGAGTTTGAGACCCAATGGAGAGAACAACCAACAGAAGGGAAAGGGGACAGCAACGAGGTCAATTGATGTATGATTGTGAGAACACATCGTTTTGACTGAAACTGGCTCTTTAGGTATCCAGTTTTTGGGATGCACTACATGCTTTCAGGTGTTCCTCAACTTGGTTGCTCAGCATTTTGCAGACAGTATCTTGATGATCCAACTTGACCAAGCGGGTTGTGACAGGGCAAAGCGGTTGCAGATTCCCTCCAACATCATTTTGATGTTTCAACCGTCTCATTCACCCGAACGAATCCCATTGAGCAATGTTTGGCTGTATCTCAAGCGAGGACTCCGATGGAAGCTGCCTGATACCCTTGATGAGTTGCGCTTGCTGATGCGAGAGCGATTGCAAGAAATGACCCAAGCCGTGATTCGTTCAATCGTCGCTAGAGCCTCTATTCTTGAGGCATTATCTGTAGCCGGTCTTTAAGGAAATATTGAACAAGCTAAAACCAGCTTTCGAGGACTCAGGCTATTAGCAAAAGTGCCTACCAAAGAACACCTTAGCATCAAAGCTGCTTGCAAAAGCTGTGCTGCGTCTTCAGCCTCATGGCTCTCACTCAATCCATATCTGAGAAGCCCAAAAAAGCCCCAAATTTTGCATAGGCTACTCCTTACGAACCACTTTCTGAGATTGATTAAAATCCGGAAAAGCTTTTATTCTTGGGCTATGCGGATGAAAGGACTTGAACCTTCACTCCGTGAGGAACTAGAACCTAAATCTAGCGCGTCTACCAATTCCGCCACATCCGCAGGTGTTGCAGTTAATTATAGTAACAGACAATCGCACGAAATGTCTTGAAATGTCTTTCGGTCTTTGTCCTTTCTTTTGCCATAATCAAATATCCCTTGACTGATCATCCTGACCCATTACACAAGACGAATGGCTAATACTCGTGGCGCGATTGCGGCTGGACACCCCAAAACGGCTGAAGCAGGAGTGGAAATGTTTCGTTTAGGGGGGAATGTCTTTGATGCTGTTGTGGCAGCAGTCCTAGCGTCCTGCGTGACTGAGCCTACCTTAACGTCCCTAGCAGGGGGAGGATTTTTGCTGGCCCACACCCAAGCCGGGCAGGACATTTTGTTCGATTTTTTTAGTCAAACCCCGCGTTGTAAGCCCGATCGTCACGCTATTGATTTTTATCCAGTGGCGGTTAATTTTGGCAGTGTCACTCAAGAGTTTCACATTGGGTTAGGCTCGATCGCCGTGCCGGGTACAATTGGCGGATTGTTTCATGTGCATGACAAACTGGGACGGTTGCCACGGTCGGTGGTGATGGAACCCGCAATCCACTACGCCAAGAACGGAATTGAAGTTAGCCCATTTCAGTCTTACTGCGCGAGTATCCTTGCCCCCATCTTGCTAGCAACCGCCGAATCACGCCAAATGTTTGCCCCCACAGGCAACTTACTGCAAGCGGGCGATCGATTTGCCGTGCCAGCGTTGGCAGAAACATTCATTTACCTAGCCGAAGAGGGAGCCAGAGGATTTTACCAAGGGGACATTGCCCGCCGCTTGGTGAAAGATTGCCAAGATCAGGGCGGCTACTTAACGTTGGCAGATTTAGAACATTATCAAGTGATCGAGCGCCAACCGCTCATCACTAGTTATCGCGGCAATTTTTTTCTAACCAATCCGCCTCCCAGTTCCGGTGGTGCACTGATTGCCTTTGCGCTGGCCCTGCTTGCTCAGGTAGAGGTCGGACAATTTCCGTTTGGCTGCACAAAGCATCTGCAATTGTTGGCGCAAGTCATGAAATTGACCAATGCCGCCAGAGCCGATGGCTATGATGCTCGATTGTATGAACCAGATGTAGCCGATCGCTTCCTAGCCACCCATCACCGCGCTCCCTATGAAACCCAATTGTTGGCAGCGGTGAACAAATGGGGCAGCACTACCCACGTTAGTGCGATTGATGGCGAGGGCAATGCCGCCAGCGTCACAACCTCTAATGGCGAAGGCTCATCTTATGTGATTCCCGGCACAGGCATCATGACCAACAATATGCTAGGCGAAGCCGATTTGCATCCCAGTGGGTTTCACCAATGGCAAGAGAATGTGCGCATTTCTTCAATGATGGCTCCGACGATGATTTTGGATGCCAACCATCAGCCGGAAATTGTCCTGGGATCGGGCGGCTCTAATCGCATTCGGACAGCGATTCTTCAGGTGATCTCAAATTTGATTGATTTCAATCTGTCGGTGGAAGACGCCGTTAACTATCCCAGAGTGCATTGGGAAGCTGATGTGTTTAATGTGGAACCGGGCTTTGAGCGGTTGACGATCGATCGCACTCAGTTTCCGTTTGACCAACAATTAGAACTGTGGCCCCAGCAAAATCTCTTCTTTGGCGGAGTTCATGCCGTCACTCGCAGCACCACAGGAGACCTATCAGGGGCGGGCGATCGGCGGCGTTGTGGAGCGATCGCAGTTTGCTAGAGCAGCC
This sequence comes from Thermocoleostomius sinensis A174, assembly GCF_026802175.1. Classification (NCBI taxonomy): domain Bacteria; kingdom Bacillati; phylum Cyanobacteriota; class Cyanophyceae; order Oculatellales; family Oculatellaceae; genus Thermocoleostomius; species Thermocoleostomius sinensis. The sequence goes on from NZ_CP113797.1 coordinate 4,326,712, forward strand.
ATTCCAGCATCCTATCGTCTCCGTTGCTCAACAAGGCTGGAACCTTTATTTTGGAAGCGCATAAGGCACAATTTAGTCATACGCTTCTATCCCTAGCTGCTAATGTCTGAGCCGTTAATTGAACTGAAGGGGGTTTCTAAATCCTTTGGCCAGAATCCAATTCTCGATCGAGTGGATTTGACGGTTAATCGCGGTGAGGCCATTGCCATCATTGGGCCATCGGGAACAGGAAAATCTACCATTCTCCGCATTATGTGTGGGCTACTGGCTCCCGATGAAGGGGAAATTTACATCCGAGGACAAAAACGGGAACGTCTTCTGGAAGACGCAGAAGATCCGATTGGCATTAGTCTTGTATTTCAGCAAGCTGCCCTCTTTGACTCACTAACGGTTGAAGAAAATGTCGGGTTTGCGCTGTTTCGCCGATCGAAGCTACCGCGTCACGAAATTTGTGAGTTGGTGAATCAAAAGCTTGACATGGTGGGGTTGGCGGGAACGGGTAAGCGCTACCCTGCTGAGCTATCGGGTGGAATGCGCAAACGAGTTAGCTTGGCTCGGGCCATTATCACCGATCCGGATGATCCCAGAGGCTCCCCAGAGGTGCTACTCTACGATGAACCAACCGCAGGGCTTGACCCAATCGCCTCTACCATTACCGAAGACATTATTCGGCAATTGAAAGGACTAAAAGGCGGATGTGGTGCGTATGTCGTCGTGACTCATCAAGACAGTACCATTCGTCGAACTGCCGATCGCGTAATTTTTCTCTATCAAGGAAAAATTCACTGGGATGGTTCTGTCCATGACATTGACACAACAGACAATCCGTGGCTCCGACAATTTTTCAGTGGCAGTGTTGAGGGGCCGATCCATATTGCGGGGTGATGATTGAATCAAGCGGTGCAAGGAGAGGCAATGCAAACGGCAAGGCGGAGCGCAGGACTATCGCGATCGATGCGGCAAAGCGCTGTAGGGTTCCTGTTTTTAGGATCAGTGGCGCTGTTTATTGGGCTGTTGTTGTGGCTGCAAAACCTGAATCCTGCTCGTCGCAGCTATCGAGCCTTTATCGAATTCTCTGATGCAGGTGGGATGACTCCCGGCACAGTGGTGGCCTATCGAGGCGTGAGAGTTGGGCGAGTGGTGAGCATCGAACCTCAGCCTCAAGGGGTGGTGATTGAGGTTGAACTGGCCCGAGCCGATCGCCCAATTCCCAGCAATTCCATCATCGAAGCTAATCAGTCCGGCTTGGTGGGCGAAACTTCAATTAATATCACGCCGCTAGAAGTTTTGCCTTCCGATCGAGAAATTGCAGGGCCGCTAGACCCAGACTGTAATCCCGATCTGATTATCTGCGACGGTTCGCGCTTGCAAGGGGAAGCACAACTGGACGTGAATGAATTGATTCGATCGACCTTGCGCATTGCCAACCTGCTCAGCGATCCGCAATTTACCGCCAACATTAACTCAGTGGCCAGAAACGCCTCCGATGCCCTCGTTGCCATTACTGCCCTCAGCCAAGATGTCTCTGGGTTGACCAATGAAGTCGAACAACTCGTCGAAGGTGGCAGTGTCGAAAACACACTGACTTCCTTGGGAGAGGCGGCCGATGAAGTGCGGTTGCTCGTTGCCACCAATCGCACTGCTCTCTCAGATACGCTAGTGAGTTTTCAGCAATCTAGTGATCAACTGCGCGGTACGCTGAACACCATTTCCCTCACCGTCGATGAAATTTCTCCAGTGGTGAGTGAGGGCAATTTGCAGGAAATTGTTACTAATTTAGAAGTAATGTCTGCCAATGCAGCCGAAGCCGCTGCGAACCTGCGCGACTTCTCGACTGGAATCAACGATCCAGCGAATGCGCTGATACTGCAACAGTTGCTCGATTCGGCTCGATCGGTGTTTCAAAATGTGGAGAAAATTACTGCCGATCTCGATGAGTTAACGGGCGATCCGGCCTTTCGCAACAATCTACGCCAACTGATTGAGTCTCTCAACCGCTTAGTCGATGCCTCCGAACAGCTTGAGCGACAAGCCGAGATCGCCAAAGTGCTGAATTCATTGACCGTAGCCCTTGCTCCGGGAACTCCTGATTCAGCAACCACACCCCTGCCACGATCGCCAGCGCTGAAGTCACCGGAGCTAGCCTTGCCATCTCAACCACTACCAAGGCAGGATAGGCTGCCCCACTCATCTGCTCCTCCGCCTCGATCGACTCCATCCGCTACTTCCCCTCGGTATGGTAGCGATCGGGTTAGTCCAAATGAGCATCAGCAACCAGATGCTGCCGCACCCTCGTCGTTCTCGTTGCCAACCAGCGAAGCGACTGAATCTGTTCCGAACGCAAGACCAAACACCCAGTAGACAAGCTCTTACCTGGATTGGAAATTGACCCAGTGATCCAGGACAACGATTAACGAGGTAAGGGGATGGACAACTTGTACAATCTAATGCGATGCAAGGTAACAAACCGATCGCGGCGCTTAATTGCCTGGATAGTAGCAGGCCTAATGTCGGTGGGGATAATTGGCTGTAGCCATTCGGATTCCGCTTCATCGCGGCCATCTGCTCCTGACTCGTTAACCCTTGGCGCTACTATTACCAATGAACCAACCGCCCGGCTAGAGCGCACCTTCGCGGCATCAAAATCTCCAATTAAAGCCCTTGCCTTCAGCCCGGATGGACAAATGCTCGTCAGTGGTAGCTTGAATGGTGATACGAAGATCTGGAATGCAGACACGGGAGAATTGCTTCGACAGGTTAGCGATCGCCCCTCGATTCAATCGATCGCGGTGAGTGCAGACACGGTGCCCGCCTATCAATCAATCCTGCTGGCCAGCGGCGATGACCAAGGCGGCATTGAACTGCACAATCTCACCACTGGAGAATTACGACAGACGCTGGCGATTCCCGAAACAGTGGTGCAATCGGTGGCGTTTAGTCCCAATGGTCAATGGCTAGCCAGCGGACAGTGGAATGGCACGGTACAGCTTTGGGATATAGAAACTGGAGAACGGCTAAGCACCTTGGCTAACCATGACTATGGTGTAACCGTGGTGATGTTTGCACCTGCCACCAATACGGAATCGCCTCTGCTCATCAGTGCTGACTATGACGGCAATGTTAAATTATGGCGATCGAACAACGGAGAACTGCTTCGTACTTTCAATACGGCTCGCTATCCTGTGCTTGCTCTTGCGATTAGTCCGGACGGCAAAACGCTGGTGACGGGTAATGGAGATGGCACAGTCAAAAGCTGGAAATTACCCAGCGGTCGCTATATTCAAGGATTTCTGGGACATCTAGATGCGGTCACCGCCCTAACCATAAGCCCGGATGGACAAACTTTAGCTAGTAGTAGCCGCGATAAAACCATTAAACTGTGGGATCTCGCAACTGGAACCTTGATACAAACTCTCTCAGACGCACAGATGGACTCAATCATGGCGCTGGCTTTTAGCCCCAATGGAGACAAATTGGTCAGTGGCGATCAAGCGGGAATGATTCAGGTCTGGCACAGAAACTAGGCGCTGGGGTGAGTACGGCAAGGCATCGCAACCCAGGGAAGACAAATTTTGTCGATAACCTTACACTTCTCACTGACCCAGCTTCATACACGACTTTAGCCAGTTCGTTCATCCCTTTACTTAATCTTCATCGTCTCAGATCACAGCCTCTTCGCTTCGCAGTCGGTTAAAACGGAGGAGTTGTGTCGAGGAGCGATCATCATATAGGCAAGAACAAGTTCGTAACTTAGCGGCTACCGTCCTGCGTTAGGGCGTTTCTACGGTGAAGATAAAGTAGTTCCTAATACTGCTTGCATCTACAAATCAGGGAAAGTACTGTCCGTAATGAAAATAAAAAGTTCGTGTGAATTACGGATTGACAAGTACGGATGCTTACCTGCCAAATTCTATATTTGGAACTAGAATGAGCTTAGGCCATATCTGGCGGCAATCGCGAGGATTTCCTTTGCTGCTGGACGTATAGCCGAATACCATCTTGTAAATTCTGACGGCTAATCTCTGTACCTGAATGCAAATTCCCAGGAGTTTCAAAAAAAACTATGCTATCTACGGGCTTCATTGCTAGCATTTGAAATAAGATCTGCACCACGGGGATTGGTAGAGCCATCACCTGTGGATCATTCGGAGCCTGTGGACTGGCTGCTGCATCCTTCAGCGTAGGGAACGCATACACTACGTTTTTAGTCAAGTTTGATTGGGTGCGATGAGTCAGGGTAGTCATTAACCAATTCTGCTCCAGGGTTTGCAGAATAAAGTATTGAGGGTGTTTCAACCGACTGGCGATCGTCAACAGAGCCGGTGCGATCGTTTGAACATCGGTAGGGTTCGCTCCATATTGGGGAGCTTGCTCAATCAACATTTGAATCTGTTGTTCTGGGTTCATATGTATACATCCCGATTGATGAAAGTGCTCAATTTGGGTGCAGAGGTCGTCCGTCTTCCCAGTCTAGATTAGTCCTTTTATGAGGGGTTAGAGATCGGATGGCGTTTGAAATTGATTGTGTTAGCTTGATAGGCGGCAAAATTCCATCAGGGGGACGATACCGAGGCGTGGAGACAATTTTCCAACTGATCTTCAGCGAGTTGAAACAAACAACTCGTGCATCTGAACAAAATTGTCGGGCCGTTGCCACCCGTTTAGCCGGAGAAGTGAACCGCATCTGTTCAGAGAGCAAGCGGATTCAAGCGTCTGGAGAGGTGGAAACGTGGTCTACAACGCTGGCACGTCACCGACTGAAGCAATGCCTCAAGTACTATGAACTGGGGTCTCATCGCGGCCGAGTAGAATTACATAGCACTCTGAGTGCCGTGGTTTATCGATACATTACTCCTCCCCAGGTACAGTCGAGCTACCAAGCCCGTCTGACCCTGATTGAAGATTTTTTGCAAGGATTTTACATCGAATCGCTTAGTGCCTTCCGCCGCGAGAACCAGATGGCAGCAGACTATCGCCCTCGCACACTGTTGGAATTGGCGGAATATATGGCTTTTAGCGAACGCTATGGCAAGCGGCGCATTCCACTGCCGGGTCGTCGCAGCCAGCAATTGATCATTCTGCGGGCGCAAACTTTTTCGCAGCAACAACCCCCCGAAACAATGGTGGACATTGAACAAGCGGCTGAAGGATCAAGCGGAGAAGCCGATGCCCGCAGTACCGTTCCAATGCCACAAGTGCGGGAACAAATGATGGCCATGGAACCAGAGTTGCCCGAAGATGCGCTCCGCCATACGGTGATTGCTGAGTTGATGAGCTACTTGGAAGAACGCCAGCAGCAAGATTGCGCTGACTATTTTGCTTTGCGGCTGCAAGATCTGCCCGCGAATGAAATTGAGGCCATTCTGGGACTAACCGCTAGACAGCGAGACTATTTGCAGCAACGCTTTAAATATCATCTGATTCGATTTTCGCTATCGCACCATTGGGAATTGGTGCATCAGTGGCTAGAGGCCGATCTGGAACGTAATTTTGGGCTAACGCCGCAGCAATGGCAAGTCTTGCAAGATTGCCTCACGCCGCAGCAACAGGAGCTACTGCAACTTAAACAAAAAGGAATGCCGGATGTATCAATCACACAGGCGATCGGGCTGACCCCAACTCAGTTGCAAAAGCAATGGTCAAAATTACTGGAACAAGCTTGGGAAATTCGCAATAATTTTTTTTCCGGGCCCAATCCACAGGTTGATGAATAATTTATAAAGTGTTCATCAAAATTGCTTGAATTCACTTGAAAAATTCGCAACAATTTTATATCCGGATCAGGGGCAGGCATCCATGAATAATGACGCAGAAGCCATCCAACAGTTGTTTGATTGGCTATTGCAAGAACCAAACCCGGCTATTTCAGCGCCATCAGGGAATCGTGCTAGTCGAAAGGCTAGTCCAGATGAGTCCGGGACTTCAAGCTTGCAACCTCCATATTTTGATCCTCTCGATTCTGAAGCAGTAGACTTCATGCCTGCTGAGTTAGACGAATCGAGTCTTTCATCTTTTCAACAACCTTCATCATTAGAATTTGGAGACATACCTGCTGTGCAAGACCGTTTTCAAGCTTTACTAAAGCGTCGACTCCGCGCTGAAATCGAACGCAATCCTCCCCGTTTTCCGTGGGAAACTGGCTCGTTTGATTATGAAGTCGAGTATTCTGACCTGCCAACGCCGGAACAAGTTCCAGCGGGTGTATGGGCGGCACAATTACAAACGTTGAATTTACCCATCCCGATGCCCGATCGCGTGCTTGTGCAATTGTTGGATCACTGCCGGATGGTCGTGCAGTCTTCGTTGCAAGAAGGTGCCAAATTGGTACACATTGTCGAGTCGCTGTTTCCAGGACAGTTTCAGTCTCTTAATCAATTAGCGGGGATGGTGCTGTCTGGGCCGTCCCGCTCTGGGCAAGCGGCGATCGCGCCACCCGCAAACCTGCCTCGTCATTATGATGTAGCAACCCCCATGCAGCAAATGGCCCTGTCGCTGCTGGCGGCTCGCGAAATTCTAGAATCCATGACGCTGAACGTGTCACCCAGTCAGCCCTATGCGCAACAAGTGTGGCAGACAGCCGTGGGCGAAATCAAAGTCGAGGCCGAGTATCAGCCTCAAACGCAGCAAATTTGTATTCAAGGCACGTTGCCGCAGGCAGGCAGCCTGTGCTTCAGAAATGGCCCCGATCAATCAACGGCAGTGTGTTCTGAAGCGGATTGTGTCCGTGTAGCGCTGTCTAACCTGAAGCCAAATCAACCCTATACCTTAGAAGTATTACTGCAAGATAGCGAAGTACCGTTTGTGTTCGCTATTTGCCCCCTGACCTCTGAAGACTAAAACGGTGAGGACATGATTTTGGAGTTCTATTAGCTGTATCTAGTCTGTTTAGGATTATTGGGTATTGTTAGCCATTGAGGAAAGGAGTCATCAATACAGAGGACTCCTTTCCTTTTGTGGGTGCTTCTTATGGCTGTTTTTTTTAAGCTGGCTCCCTTAGTGTTTCGGTTTGGGCGCATGATGCTCATGCCAATGCCGAGCAATATCCACGCGGCGACACAGCCAAACCCGATCGTGCTGTTGCACATAGTCTAGGAAACGCGCCAAGGCAGCCGCCCGTCCCGGACGCCCCACCAAACGGCAGTGTAGCCCCACGCTCATCATTTTTGGAGCCGTTTCACCTTCGGCATAGAGCAAATCAAAGGCATCGCGTAAATAGGCAAAAAACTGATCACCTGAATTAAAGCCCTGACTGGTAGCAAACCGCATGTCGTTGTTGTCGAGCGTGTAGGGAATCACCAAATGGGGTTGGTCATAGTCTTGCACCCAATAGGGCAAGTCGTCGGCATAGCTATCGGAATCATATAGAAACCCACCCTCCTCCACCACCAATTTGCGGGTGTTGGGACTGTTACGCCCTGTATACCACCCCAGGGGACGGCTGCCGGTAACGCGAGTGTGAATCTCGATCGCCATTTGCAAATGTTCGCGTTCAGTTGGTTCAGCGAAATACTTATAATCAATCCAGCGATAGCCATGACTGGCAATTTCCCAGTTACCTTCATTCATAGCGGCCACCGCTTCGGGATTGCGTTCCAGCGCCATCGCCACACCATAAACCGTCACAGGAATGCCACGCTGGGTAAACAGTCGATGTAACCGCCAAAACCCGGCTCGGCTACCGTACTCATAGCAAGATTCAATATTCATGTGCCGCACTCCGGCTAGAGGAACCGCCCCTACTACTTCAGACAGAAACGCCTCGGCCGATTCGTCCCCATGCAGCACGCAGTTTTCGCCGCCTTCTTCGTAGTTAATCACAAACTGTACTGCAACCCGGGCTTGATCTGGCCAGTTGGGGTCAGGAGTATGCTGGCCATACCCCACCATGTCTCTGGGATAGCGATCGACCATAGGTATCTTTGTTCCTGTGTTGTTTAGGCTTCAGTTCTACAGCAATGGGGAGAGGATGCCTGCGGCGGTGCCCCTATAACGGTAAACGAATTAAATTATTTCCTCATGGTAAACTCCCTTCAGAAATATTGTTGTGGTGTATGAGAAGTGATTGACCATGTGTTTATATAAGCAAACTTTAAACAGACTTAAACTAGGGCTGGTATTGGTGATGATCGGTCCATTGACAACAACCGCTGCTTTGGCAAATACAGAGGTAGCACCTTCCATTGAAATTACCCAAACCTCGCCTACTCCCGCACAGCCAACCGCCCCAACGAGTCCAGATGCTGCTGCCGAACGAGTTGTCAACACTGGACTCGTTGAACAAGTGGACTATATCAACGCTTGTCGCCGCACCAATCGATCGGTGGAGGTGTTTGCCGATACGGCCCTGAGTCCAGTCAATCGAGTTGGCTCATTAGCTGCCAATACCTCAGTCTTTTTGACCGGGGTGCTGGCCCCTGGGCGGGCCCAAATTGCCCGGCGCGACTCTCCTACTAGCAGTATTACGGTAGTGGGGTGGGTCAATGCGGCCAACTTAACTACTTGTGATGCTCCTGTGCCCATACGCGCCTGCTATGGCATCAATGTCGATAATTTGTCTGTTCGCAGCGCCCCCAGCAGCACCTCTGCGTTCCGGGGATCGCTCAGGGCAGGATCGATCGTCTATGCCACAGCCAATCCGCCAAGAGAACAAGTATCGCCTAACGCACCGCCTGATTTTGGTCGTATTTGGGTAGAAATTTTGCAAGATGGTCAGCCAGCCTGGATTGCCAGAACTGGACAATCTGGACTAGGCAGCAACGCCACTCGCCTGTCGGATACAGCCTGTAATCCGTAATTCTGATTTCTCTGTTGTTAGATCGGGCCAAGGAGCGATCGACCATGCATTGGAATGTTTGTCTTAGTAGTAAAATTCGTTCTCAAGGCTTGACCATTGGTTTAGCTGCGATTGGGACTATGGTGATCGGGTGGGAGCAACCGGCCGTTGCTAGGGGCGATCAGCACTCACCCACCCATCGCTATGGGGATGAGTACGACTATCACGAGGAGCGCTATGAGGATAGCGAAGAGGTTTATGGCGATCGCACCTGGCAAACGATCACAGGACTGACCCAGCAATCGAATTTAATTGGCGCGTGTCGCTACAGCCTGAATAGTTTAGATGTCTATCGAGATGCCGCCCGCACCCAGCGCATTTTGACGATCGTTCCTGATACTGAACTGCGCTTAACAGGGGTCGTTGGCACGGGCGTCGCCGAAATCTATTCCCCCGCCCTCGGCTGGATCAGCACCGCCACCATTGAAGCGTGTGATGCCATCCCTGCTCCAGAGCCAGCGGCGCAAGCCTGTTACGAAATTTTAACCACGGTAACCGTTCGCAGTGGTCCCGATGGCAGTTATCCAGGAATTGGTCAAATTCGCCGAGGCGGCATTGCCTACGCTACTACCAATCCACCCACTGTTTCAGTCAGCCGCGATCGCCGCCGATGGATTGAAATCTATTTCCCGCGCCAAGGACAGGGCTGGTTTTCACTCACCGGATCAGGGGGAGCCGGGCAAAATGCAGTACGGCTGCCAGATGAGCAGTGTGATTGGGAAGGATGAAGGATGAGGTGCGGCAAGAATTCGATCCACGTCAAGCATCTACACCACTGTTAGACAGACTGAAAACCTGCGCCCAACGATCGTCTGTGGCGTTCCACACACCTGGACACAAGCGGGGACAGGGCATCTCCGCTAACTTGAGAGATTGGCTGGGGCAAGCAGTATTTCAAGCAGATTTGCCAGAATTGCCGGAACTGGACAACTTGTTTGCACCCAAGGGCGTGATTCAGCAAGCGCAAGTGTTAGCCGCCGCCGCCTTTGGGGCAGAGCAGACATGGTTTTTGGCGAATGGGTCTACGTGTGGAATAGAAGCCGCTGTGTTGGCGACCTGTCAGCCAGGAGACAAGATAGTTCTGCCGCGTAATGTGCATCAGTCGGCGATCGCCGCTCTAATTCTCTCAGGAGCCATTCCTATATATGTGCAGCCTGACTATGATGCAGAGTGGGACGTGGCGCATGGGGTTTCACCTACTACAATTAAAACGGCGATCGCGCAACACCCTGATGCCAAAGCGGTGTTGATTGTGTCACCCACCTACTACGGTGTAACCAGCCCAGTGCAGGAAATCGCTGAAATTGTCCATCAGCATGATATTCCTCTGCTAGTAGACGAAGCTCACGGTGCTCATTTCGCCTTTCATCCTGACTTGCCGCCGTCGGCTTTGTCGCAAGGAGCCGATCTAGCGGTGCAGTCAATCCACAAAACCCTGTCAGCCCTAACCCAAGCGGCTATGCTGCATGTGCAAGGCGATCGCATCGATCGCGATCGCCTCACCCGCTGCTTATCTTTGGTGCAGTCCACTAGTCCCAACTATTTGCTGCTAGCTTCATTAGACGCCGCCCGCCAGCAGATGGCCATCCAAGGACAACCCTTGATGGAACAAGCGCTGAGTTTGTCCAACCGCGTCAGACAGGAACTTGAGCAAATTTCGGGGCTACTCGTGTTAGCCGATCGCTCCGATCTGCTTCCTGGCTTCGCCGCTCTGGACTGGACTCGCATCACGATTGATGTCATTAGATTAGGATTAACTGGCTTTGCCGCAGACGAAATATTGCACGAGACCTTTGGTGTCACCGCAGAACTGCCCGGTCTGCGCCATCTCACCTTCATCCTGACGTTTGGTAACACCAACGCAGACATCGATCGATTAGTATCAGCGTTTAGAGTATTATCTACACTCAAACCGCAACCCCAACTAGAATCCCATTGCCTTTCTTCATCATCCTTTCTGCTTCCTCCCTTCTCTCTTCCCCCCCTCACGCCCCGTCAAGCCTTCTTCTCAGCGGCTGTCACCCTGCCGATCGCCCACGCGATTGACCGCATCAGTGCCGAGTTGGTTTGTCCCTATCCGCCTGGAATCCCTGTACTGTTACCCGGCGAAGTAATCACGACCGAGGCGATCGAGTATTTGCAGCAAGTCCTAGCTGCCGGGGGCGTTGTGGCAGGATGCACCGACTCAACCCTGGAAACCCTGAGAATTGTCAACGGTTGAGCAACGGTTGAGCCGCGATCGGAGAATCATACTCCTGATAAAGTGATGAGAGGCACCTATTCTTGCATCCCCTCGTATAACAGTCGGGCAAACAGCCGGGCCCCATCGTCGGTCTTCAGCCGGGCATAGGTGAGTGGCTCTGATACCCCAACCGTTCGTAGATCAGACAGCAGTTCTGGATGAAACTGGCAGGTAAACGATCGTCGGATCTGCTTACTCTCAAAATCCTTATAGATTACGCAGGTTGCCGAACATTCCGTGACAATTTCATCACCAATGGTGGTAGAACACAAAATTTCGATCGCATCTGGCAGTTTCAATAACCATGCCAGCGAACTACCCGCTAAGGTCGATCGATACGGGATGATGGCATCATGCAGCGAACGATAGGCCCAATTGGCAAATAAGATGGCTTCTTCGTTGACCTCATCTGAGTGAAACATGGCAATATTGACTTCTCGCTCATACTTAAGCGTGGTGTCAATCACGCCTTCATATTCGTCAGCGGTAATCTCATGCGCTCTGATTAAGTCCTCCGGAATGCCAAGCGCCTCTCCATCGGGAGATTGGTAATGATGTAACTGCCGATCGCCAACTTCTTTATGTTCGTTTGGCCCAACGGCAAACTCTGGGTGATCCCAACCCTCTGCGATGATATGTCCATTGCGCTTTGTGATCTTGAGAGAAGTGCCCACAGTTTGGATATGTTGGCAAACACGCTTCAGCACTTTTAACGCTTTACCATCCCGATCGCCAGCAAGGGTATCTAAGTCAAGCACTTGCTGAACCGCTCGTTTAATCAAATTAATGTGCCCTTGGGCGGCTAGCTGATGTCCCAAACAAATAAAGAGGGCGACCGCACTAGTGGGCGATCGTGAAATCAAAAGATCTTCAACGATGCAATGGAGATCGTTGAGAGAGCATTGAGCACCATCAAAGGTAGACGCATCCCGTACAGACGGATCACCACCTTCAACCACTACCGCCAACCCCGACGTAATCAACGGCACTAATACCTTCGGATCAAACAATCCAGACGACCACAGTGGAAACAAGATTGAATCACAATCGGCAATTTTTTGAGCAATGTAGGCCACATTGAGAGAGGCTCGGACATTTTCGCCCCGAGGGTTGCACCCAACATGTTCCCATGGCTCAATAATGGCGATGGCATTGCGGAATAGCACCGGATGCCGCATCAGAAATTCTAAGTCAGCTTGAGAGTTAATCACCTTCTCCAGTGGTTTACCACATCCCCACTCAAACTTTGTGTTTTCTGTTAGCAGAAACCGATCTGGTAACGGATCAGGGGAATGGCGATCGGCAAGAAATTGCCCAATCAGCACGTGCACCGATTCAAAATCGGAGTTACCTTCATTCAAGAAGCCCGGTTGCAAACGCCAATTGCTGAAGGCAACAGGTAGATGACTCACTTGGTGATTAATTGCACTCATTCAGTTGCTATCCTTCTTAGCGTATGGATTCAGAGTTATTGTTTTGTATAGTTCCGGGATGATCGAGACCGAACGGTTGATTGTTTCAGCCAAAATAGTAAATCCCGGGTTTACGGTCATATCTTACTATTGTTTTGAGTTTTTGAAGGTTACCTTGTGATTGCTAGCCCAAGTGCGGTTTTTTACTTTATCTGCCGTGATTTCTGTTTAAATCAAGGTAGAAATCAGAGGTTAAGGTAGTAAGAGCCTGAGTGCTATGCATCTGCCTCATTTTTTTACTTCTCGCTTTACACCTTGCTCTCCCATCCCTAACAACGATGTCTTCTCTCTGGCCCTATGTGACGTCTGGTATTCCCGATCACCTATTTGAACGGTTGCCCGGTATTCCGCTCAGCAAACGCGAGGTGAGACTATTAATTGTGTCATTGCTGCGGCTTAAACGCGACTCGGTGCTGTGGGACATTGGGGCAGGAACGGGAACCGTGTCCGTCGAGGCCGGGTTACTCTGTTCCCAGGGGAAAGTGATTGCAGTCGAGCGGGATGAAGACGTAGCGGCCCTCATTCGGCGAAATTGCGATCGATTTGGGGTAACAAACGTAGACGTGATTGAGGGCAGTGCGCCAGACTGTTTGAAGAACTTGACCCATCAACCCGACTGTGTTTGTGTAGAGGGCGGGAGTCCCATTAAAGAGATTTTGAAAACCGTCTGGCAGCATCTACAGCCCCAGGGGCGGATCGTGGCAACCGCCGCGAATTTTGAGAATTTATACGCAATTTCCGAAGGGTTGGCTGAATTACAGGTGCGCAATATTGAAGTGGTTCAATCTACCATTAATCGTTTAGAAACCCGTGGCAATCGACAGGTATTTGCAGCCGTTGACCCAATCTTTGTCTTAAGTGGTGAGAAATTGGACTAGCGTGAGGATGGCATGCGGGTATCCGTCTTCTTCAACTGGCTTGCCCCTCTGTTCTTTGAATCGGTGAGTGTTTTATCCTGAAGAAAGGTGGACTTTAAAATTCATCTTAAATCTATTTCTATTGATTGGTACATCTGGTACATCTGTCGAAGAGACTAAAAAACAGGCTTTATATGTGCACCTGCGGGAGGTCAGTGTGAATCAAAATGATTTTAGAAACCTGCAATTCAACCTATCAGGAATTCGATTTTGGTTGACGCTCCTGCTGGTGATTTGGCTGTTAAGCTCGATCGGCTTAGGATGGCTAGTGAAATTTTCCTTCATCGTGCTTAGCCTGCTATTGATTACTCCCGTCATTGCCTTTATCGGGTTTCGTTGGTGGTTGAAGCGCAACTTGGTGGTCGATCAATGTCCGGTTTGTGGCTTTGAGTCGGCTGGCATCAACGGCACTCAATTACGCTGCCCTAGCTGTAGCGAGCAACTTCGGGTTGAAAACAAAAAGTTTTACCGCCTCACTCCTCCTGGAACTGTGGATGTTGAGGCGATCGATGTGTCGGTAAAGCAAATTGAGGATTAACCTCAAAGAAGGTAGCTCTGCCTTCATGCAGACAATCTACCTCCTTCTTGAACGGTCTCTGCAAATTTAAAACCCAGTTGACCTCATCTTTATCTTTAACCCTAGGCTGCCAGGACCTTTCCCCTTCTTCTAAGCTAATTTTCCTGAGTAATTGACAACGTATAGGGATGACTCTCTTGATTAAGATCGCCCACATACACGGAGTAAGTTCCTTGCTCCCAAACACCTGGTAGTTCGATCGCCCCGTTTGAATAGCCATCTGACATGACGCAGCGATTGACAGGACCGGTGATCCATAGCGTTGGTTGTCCCTGCCCTTCTAGCCTAAACCGTAAAGGCGTGGGTTCGTTCACCACAATCACTTGACTGGGTGCGTTGGCAATAAATCCGCACTGGCTTTGCTGTCCCCCTCCAGAACTACCCGTCACAGTAATGGGGGATGTCAACGGTGTTTGCACTGGATTGCTGTGGGCAACCGTTGCGATCGCCAAGGTGCTGGCAATGGCGGTGGGAACCGCTAACCAATTGAGCCGCCGTTTCATAGTGATCCTCATCCACATTAATGTCGAGAAGCGATTAACGCTGAGAAGGACAAACATGCAAAGATGGGTCGATATCGCAAAATGTCTCAAGATGCCTTTTTAGCGATGTCCTTCATCTGTCCTCCAACTTGATGATTGTCTTCTCAAAAACTTGAGAAATGACTGGAATAGTATTTGGAATGTATTGGGAAGATGACAGAAGCTGACAAGTAGATGGTTAAACTCAATGACCCTTAACGCTTTATCTTTTTGATGCCCTTGATACAATCCTAAGCTGCGAAAACTGGTGCTAACGGTGGCTTGTGCCAGTTCTCCGAGTGCATCAGTGGGATCGATCGGCCTGAGCTAGCAGCTTTTGCCAGGCCAGCTTAGCGGCTCCTACCATACCAGCTTGGTTGCCCAACTCGGCTTTAAGAAGCTGCAAACCAGGACGTGAGCTTGGCAAAACACGGCGCTCGAGTTCGGCTTGCACCGCGGGAAAGAAAAATTCGGCGCTGGCACTGACCCCGCCACCAATGATGATGGCCTCTGGTGTCAACACATATACCAAACTCGCTAACCCAGCCCCCAAGTCTCGACCGTAGCTTTGCCAAAAGGCGATCGCGGCTGCATCTCCAGCCTTGGCCCGTGCCCCTAGTTCCTCTGGTTCTAGTCCAGTGCGGCGTCGAATTGCCCGAATGCAAGTATATTGCTCTAGCGATCCTTGATTGCCGCTGTTGCAGTCGGGACCGTCTGGATTGAGGGTAATTAGCCCCAATTCTCCGGCTGAGCCATCGCGCCCCACAAATAGCTCTCCATTGAGGATCACGGCTCCTCCCACGCCTGTCCCCAACGTCAGTACAATAACATCTCGAAAGGTTCGCCCTGCCCCCAACCAATATTCCCCCAGCCCAGCACAGTTCGCATCGTTAGCAAGAATCGTGGGGCGTCCAGTTTCAGCTTCCAACCAGTCAGCTAAGGGAATATCCTGCCAGCCTTCTAGGTTAATCGCAACCCTGGCAATGCGACCTGCGGCATCAGCGGGCCCTGGCGTCCCGACTCCGATCGCCACACAGGTTCCAGCCTGATCTAGTTGATGAATGGCCTCTACCATGGTGGCTAATACGGCTTCTGGATAGGCAGGTTGGGGAGTAGGAACCGTCAGCGCCTCCAGACAGTGCCCTTTCCAGTCAAACCGTCCGAGCTTAATGGCACTGCCACCTAAGTCAACTCCGATCACCGCTGCGGAGTGCAAGCGATCGATGTCAAGCTTATCAGTGTCAGGCTTATCAGTGTCAGGCATAGTATCTATCCTTGTTTCGTATTTCTTTTCATGATTTCAAGCAATGCAGCGCCATACAAGGGTATCGCGAGATGCGCCAGAATAGATGGGACGAATGGTAAACGAATGAGTTGTGGTATCTAGTTCTTCTAATGTCTCGATCGTGATTCCCACCCTCAACGAGGCGACGTGCATCGATCGCACCTTGCGGCACTTAGCGTGGCTGAATCCACCGGCCAAGGAAATTATTGTGGTAGATGGCGGCAGCCATGACGATACCGTCGCTATTGCTGAAGCTGCTAACGCAACGATCGTTCACTCGGCAGCAGGGCGATCAATTCAAATGAATCAAGGGGCAGCGGCCGCAACCGGAGAAATCCTCTGCTTTCTTCATGCCGATACGCTAATTCCTGATGATGCAATCACAGTGATGGAAACTACCCTGAAGACTCCAACGATCGCCTGTGGTGGCTTTATCTCGTTGATGGCTGGAAGAGACCAAACCCGCTGGGGAATTTCGCTGCACAATTATTTAAAAACCTACTATGCGCCTTTGATATTTCGTCCCCATCTCTTTTTTGGCAAAGGATTGCGGCTCTTGTTTGGCGATCAGGTGATGTTTTGTCGGCGAACAGATTTCTGGAATTGTCAGGGCTTTGATCCAGCCTTACCCATCATGGAAGAAGCGGATCTGTGCTTAAAGTTAACGCGCTATGGTCGCATTTACCTAGTGAACCGAGTGGTGCAATCCTCCGATCGTCGGGTCGCTACGTGGGGAGTGCTGAAAGCCAATGTTGTTTACTTGTTGATTGGGTTTTTGTGGGGAATGGGTGTATCAGCAACGTACCTAAAACGGTTCTATGAAGAGATTCGCTAAGTTAGATCAAGTTTAATAAATTACTTTGAATCGATCGCATTCAAGCTCCAATCATAGGGAAGGTAATGAATGGATGGAGAGGCAGGTAAAGATGTTTGAAGGTACGGTTCAATATAGTTGGAAATTGAGGATGCCGCATTGAAAAAATCAGCTTTGTACCATTTGAAAATTTTGCTGCAATACAGCGTTTCTGTTTGCGGATCGAACATCACTTTATTAGGATTCCTGATGAACCGCTGTGCGTCATCTTCCAGTTGATCAAAAACGATATCAGGAAAATAAGCTTGATTGCGCAACAACGGACATCCCACTGATGCACAAACCAGGGCAAAATGAATACGCGGCTCTTGAAACTGCGATCGCAAGATGCCATGCTCAATACGATTTAAACTATAGCCTTCACCCTGCAAACGATAGACAGGACGCTGAAAAAACAGAAAAAATTGCAGCCAATTGGGAATTCCCAGCACACTAGGAAGAATCGATCGAATTGGGTAGCGTTGTAAAACCTGATGAATCGTGAGGGCATTATATAAATTCAACCACAGCGATAGTTGTTGCTTGGGTGTTAGTGCCGTTAGATTGACAGAACTGAGGTCATCGAGCCATTCCCAAAGATCCCGATACCCAGACGTTTGCCAACGGCGATAGTCCACCCGCCCTTGATCATTCACATACTTTTGTAATAAGCAATTCCACGGTTCAAACATCAGCAAAACTCGCTTGCCACTTCCCTATACCCCTATTAGCCCACCCACTCATCCACCCATTCATGTCTCCGCTAAAACCCCTCGCTTGGGCAATTGTCAAACAACTCATCCGCTGGCGGTTTCCCACGGTTCAGTTCCTATCCACCCAAGAGCTAGCCGCTTGGTTAGAGCAACCCTCTCCGCCGCTGCTGCTGGATGCCCGCACACCAGAAGAATATCACGTTAGCCATCTTGCTCAGGCTCAACTTGTCACCGCCGACTGGCAAACTCATCTAGAAGCCGTCCCACCCAAGCAAACCCCGATCGTCGTTTATTGTTCGGTGGGGTATCGATCGGCACAAGTGACTCAGCAGCTACAGCAACAGGGATATTCACAGGTGTTTAACTTGGAAGGCTCGATTTTTCAATGGGCCAATGAACATCGCCCGCTGTACCAAGCCGATCGACGAGTACAAACCGTTCATCCCTACAACCAGTACTGGCAATGGCTGCTAGACAAACCTTGAAATCAACTGCCTAAAATCTGCCTTGAGTATAGGGCTACAACCGGTCTGCCTAACCTATCCTTCTATCTATGGGAATAAAAGAAAGTGATCAAGATGGGACAAGTTAGTTTAGAGGATATTCTCATCACCGATGAATTGTCCCGTCGCGCTAATTTACAGGTGTCGTCACCCACTGCCAAACTGAAGGCAGAAAATGCAGCGTTGCGCACGCTGGCCCGACAACTGGTGGAACACCCCCAAACGATGCTGAAAACGCTGGTAACGATCGCCAAAGATTTGTGCCAGGCTGGAACGGCTGGAGTTAGTTTGCTAGAGAAAACAACAAGCGGGGAAGAACGCTTTCGATGGGTGGCGTTGGCGGGTGAATTAGAGCACTATGAGCAGGGAACCATCCCCCGTCAATCTAGCCCATGTGGCATTTGTTTAGATCGGCGATCTCCCCAGCTTTACTCCTATCCCGACCGATACTTTACCACTCTCGCTTCCATTGAACCGCCGATCGTTGAAGCCTTAACCATCCCACTGATGGTTGCTAGTCAAGCCTTGGGTGTCATCTGGATCGTTTCGCATGATCCTCAGTGCCAGTTTGATGCCGACGATGCACGGGTCATGAGTAGTCTGGCTGATTTTACAGCGGCAGCCCTGTATAACCATCAAGCTCGTCAAGCGGCTGAGTCTGCCCAAACGCTGTTACATCTGCTGCTAGAACATGTCCCTGAAGGAATTACGGTTGCAGGTGGCCCACCAGATTTTCCGTTGATTGCTAATAGTAAATTGGCCCAAGAATGGCTGGGGCGATCGGAAGACGTGTTGATTGGGATGGCGTCTGGAGAACACGTTGAGGCCTATGGGTTGTTTCTGCCTGATGGCGTTACGCGCCACACGCCGGAACAACTGCCTCTGTATCGAGCTACGCACTATGGGGAAACAATTCGCGATGAAGAATGTATTGTTGAACGCCCGGATGGAACTCGCATTATTGTCAACGCAAACGTGGCACCCGTTCGCAATACACAAGGCGAAATCATTGGGGCAATCAACTGTTGGCGCGACATTACTGAACGGAAACAAATAGAAGCTGAATTGCAACGACGGGAAGCTGAACTGAGTTTAATTACCAATTCTGTTCCAGTGCTGATTGCCTTTGTAGACACAGAGCAACGCTATCGCTTCAATAATCGTGCCTATGAAGAGTGGTTTGGCTGTCCGGCGGCTGAGGTATATGGCAAAACGCTCTGGGAGGTGCTGGGTGAGACGGCCTATCAAACGATTCAGCCCTATGTCGAGCAAGCCTTGTCTGGGCAACAAGTGACGTTTGAAGGAGAGGTGCCCTATCAGCACGCCGGAACGCGCTATGTCAATGGCATGTACATTCCCCGGTTAAATGCGCAGGGAGTTGTAGAAGGCTTTGTGGCATTCGTGAGTGATATCAGCCCCCACCGACAAGCCGAGTTAGCCCTGCGCAACAGTGAACAACGGTTGCGATTTGCTCAACAGGCCGCCAAAGCTGGGGTCTGGGATTGGGATGTTGTGACGAACCAAGTGACTTGGTCACAAGAGTACTATGCGCTTTATGGTCTCAATCCACATACTACTCAGCCTTCCTATGAGAACTGGCTGTCCTCGATCGCTTCATCCGATCGAGATCGGGTCGATCGCATCACTCGTGAGGCGCTGGAACATCAACGCGATCTCAATGTTGAATTTCGGGTTGTGCATCCCATTCATGGCGAACGCTGGCTTACAGCCATTGGGCAAACCTTCTATGATGCTAACCATCGACCAACGCGCATGAGCGGCATTGCCTTAGACATTACCGAGCGCAAACGAGCCGAACTAGAACGCGAACAACTTCTCGCTCGCGAACACCATTATGTCAATCAACTACAGGGATTGACCACAGCCGCGCTAGCAATCAATGCGGCGCTTTCAGTTGAACAGGTGCTACAAGTCATTACGAATCAAGCCGCTGCAATTATTGGTGCGCATCAGTCTGTCACTAGCATCACGGTCGATCAAAACTGGTCCCAGTCGATTTCGTCTATCTATTTGTCAGATAAGTATGCAGCGTGGAGAGAGTATAACGAAAAACCCGACGGTTCAGGGATCTATGCCTGTGTGTGTCACTTGAATCGCCCGATGCGGATGACGCAAGCTGAACTGGAAGCCCATCCCCGCTGGAAAGGCTTTGGTCAAGCGGCAGACAAACATCCCCCTATGCGAGGCTGGCTAGCGGCTCCCCTAGTGGCTCAAGACGGACAGAACATTGGTTTGATTCAACTTTCAGACAAATATGAAGGAGACTTTACCGAGACCGATGAAGCCATTTTGGTGCAGCTAGCGCAGATGGCATCGGGGGTGATTGAAAAGGCACGGTTATATGAAGCCGAACATCAAGCCCGATCGGCCGCAGAAGCCTCTCGCGAAGAAGCCCAAGCCGCTAATCGAATCAAGGATGAATTTTTGGCTGTGTTGTCTCATGAATTGCGCACACCCCTGAATTCGATTCTGGGCTGGTCGAAGCTGTTGCGATCGCGCCAGTATGATGCAGCAACTACAGCACGGGCCCTAGAGACTATTGAGCGCAATGCCAAACTGCAAACCCAGTTAATTGAAGATCTGCTGGATATTTCCCGGATTCTGCGCGGCAAACTGCGCTTGGAAAATCGGCCGGTGGACCTCAGTGTGATCATATCTGCGGCGATCGAGACGGTTTGGTTGGCTGCCAACACAAAGGCCATTCAGATTCACACCCATATCGATGCTATGGCTGGCACGGTGTCTGGTGATCCTGATCGGTTGCAGCAAGTAATCTGGAATTTGCTGTCCAATGCAGTGAAATTCACTCCACCGGGTGGGCGAGTAGAGGTGCGACTCGAGGAAGTTGTTGGCAATCAACGAGAATATACTGCCGCCTCTCCTCACCCCCACTCCCCACTCCCTATTCCCCACTATGCGCAAATTCGCGTCACGGATACTGGACAAGGCATTGATCCTGAATTTTTACCCTACCTGTTCGAGTATTTCCGCCAAGCAGACAGTGCGACAACTCGCAAGTTTGGAGGATTGGGACTGGGCTTGGCGATCGCGCGTCACATCGTCGAACTGCATGGGGGGGTGATTGCCGCTGCTAGTCCTGGAGAAGGACAAGGTGCTACCTTCGTGGTACGGCTACCGCTGTTACTCCATCCCAATCCCCAACCAATCGATGCCACTGGGTTACAAGCATCTTCGTCGGATGCCAACCCAACCAGCACGCCTGAAGTCTCTCAATCTATCCTGCCTCTGCCGTTGAACGGACTAAGCATTTTGATTGTCGATGATGAAACCGATAGTCTTGAGTATCTCCGGTTCGTTTTAGAACAGTTTGGCGCAACGGTTACGGCGGTAGCGTCGGCGTTAGATGCGATGCAATCCTTGACAACACTGAGACCAGATGTGCTGATTAGTGATATTGGTATGCCGGAAGTGGATGGCTACATGCTCATTCGGCAACTGCGCCAACGCGAAGCAAATCAAGGCACAGCTATTCTGGCGATCGCCCTCACGGCTTATGCTGGAGAAATCAACCAACAGAAAGCGCTTGATTCAGGGTTTCAGTGTCACCTCAGCAAACCCGTAGAACCCACCCAGTTAGTTGAAACGATCGTCGCGCTGGTGAGGAGCAAGTAATTGTACAGCTACTCTAGCGCTGCACGAATTTGTTGGTTGGCTGCCGCTTGGGCCCGTTCCATTGCCAGTTGCAGCGGTTGTTCGCCCAGCAACACACTGATGAATTGGTTATTAAAGCTATGCATGACCGGGGTAGGATAGTTGCCAGCTTGCCAAATCGTGGCGTAGTTGGCTCCAGCAATAAATGGCGCTCGTAATGGATCGCGATCGTAAGCAAGCTGTTCCGCCACCGATCGCCGAGTCGGCAAAGCAGCCCCCCCACTCGTCCAGCGCTGCATCCCTGCTTTACCCGTTAAATAGGCAATCAGTTCCCAGGCTTCCGATTTATGCGTTGATTGGCGATTCATCACATACGCCACCGGGTAGGCCATTGTGCCCGGTTGATCGTTAATCTGGGGGACTTCAGCCGTCGCATACTCCAACTCTGGAAACGTATCTGCCAGATAGGGAATAGCCCAGTTCCCTTCGATCACCATTGCCACTTTACCTTGACCAAACATCTCCGTTCCCGAATTGGTTCCCACATCCAGTGGCTGGACAGCGGTGCGATCGTGAAGGTATTGATTCACCAGTAATTCCAATCCTTGGAGACTGCGGTCTGAAGCAAACGTGGCATAGCCATTAGCATCGACAATCTCGCCGCCAAACGCCGTCATCATGTAGACTAATCGTGCTAGGTCGGGCAAAATGCCCAGCCCATACTGTTCTGGACGGCCGTCTTGATTTGTGTCAATTGTTAGTTGCCGAGCATAGTCTACCAGTTCTGCCCATGTCGTCGGCGGAGTCTCTAGCCCAGCCGCTGCTAAAGCCGAACGATTATAGAAAAGGGCAAGCGTTGAAAAATCTTTGGGCAATCCGTAGAGTTGCCCTCGATATTGAAACGGTTCTAGTAAATTGGGTTCAAAGTCGGCCAGGTCAAACTCTGGAGTAATGTAGCGATCGAGTGGCTCTAGCACATGATTTGCCATGAAGAAGGGAGCTTCGAGGGCCTGTAGATAGAATACGTCAGCCGCCGCGTCCCCAATCAAGCGAGTGGTGAGCACATCCATGTACTGATCGGCAATCACCTCAAACCGTACATCAAGCTGGGGATGTGTGTCTCGAAATTCCTGCAAAACCTGCTGCAAAATTTGTTGCTCTGCGGGACTTGCCCCCCAGCCACTAAGCTTAAGGACAACTCGATCGGATTCACCCCGGTTCGGTGAAAAGATTTGACAGCCCACGACGAATAGTGCAGTTAACAAAACTGTGATTGCCAGATAGAACCATTTTCTGTGCGGCCATGCGCCCCAGCATTCAGCCATGTGTCGATTCGATCGTACTAATCAAGCGCCAGGTTAATCGCAGCTTTAACTTCGTCGTTGCAACGTAATTCCCCAGTAAAGATGGGGCTGTTTTTAATAGAATTCTGACTTGCCTATGACATGATGCTTCTAGGAACTACACCTGCGATCGTGGTATCGATGGCAAGCGCATCAATAGCAACATATACTTGCCACCTACTTGCTACCCTGATCTCAGGTGAAGCGCCTAATTTTTACGTTGGTTTTTCCTTATTTGTTCACCGTCGTGTTCACGTGAGTTGTTCAAGCCAGATGACACCTGTAGATTCCTCCGCTCTTCACTGGAAAGCCCTGATTACGGCCATTTTAACGGTGGTTACACTAGTGGCTACAACGACAACAAAAGCGAGCCAAGTCTCCAACTCGCAGACCGATCGCCTAGTCCCTTCCATTCAACTTGAATTGATTCAAGCAGTAGCCCCAATATTTTCACAATGAACTAGCGCGATCTGAACTAACGCGATCTAGAGCCGTACCCCATCGGTTGTCACTCACGCTGCAATTAATTGCGCACCAGCCACTTCTGCCCATTCAGTCGTTGCACAGTGTAAAGCAACAGTAAATCAAGATTCACTTTGCGCTCATCAATCATAAATGATTCGAGGGTGCTCGGTTGTGCGCCGTTGTCGGCATAGCAAAAATATTTGGGACCCTGGATGCTGTCTTTGGCAAAGATAACATGGAATTGGCGCTGTCCATTCTGCCAACGACCAATCACCTGCCAACACTCCGAGTCTCCTAATCCAGCGATCGGCAACTTGGCTTGCTCGAACTTCAAATCGAGGTCATGAATTCCGACCTTGCCCAGCGTTTCGGTGAGTCCGGGCAAATAATGTTGCGTAATAAATTCTTCAAACGGCTTGTCTTCCAAAGCGGGTGGCTTTTCCTTCTTTGCTTTGGCAGCGGGTTTTGCCTCGCCATCCCCACTGGCGGCTTTGGCGGCTTCGGAAGCTTTTGTCTCTGTGTTAGAGGCTTGGTCGGTGCCTTCAGCAGGCTGTCCGTCAGGAGCTTCTGTTTCCGTTTCCGACGATTTGGGATTAGTTTCTTCTGACATGGCTTCCCTCACTTCAACACTCGTTCATCTGCGATCGCAGTAGGCAGTTTATGGTAACAATAGCAGCCCCTCGATTTGGAACGACCCGTTACACCTGCTGCACTGCCGCTATGTCTTATACTAATCGGTCTTCACGCTCTGTAACAGGTTGACAACTGGATTTTTCCCACTCGTCGTCAATATTTTGATCGAAATTTCAAAAGTTCTAGCCTCCACCCTTAATTCCCAACCGCTACTCTACCAATTCCCACCACATGGGCAACTTGCGGCTGAGTTCCTGCACCAATTGATGGGCTTGATAATCATACATCCACAGTTCGATCGTACCGGGTAGCCGGTTCATGAACGCTCTGGCTTCCTCTAGTCCACAGCCGGAAATGCGGGCTAAATCATTGCCGCAGTAATACAAAAAGGTAGGATTTAGAGGTTTCTGGGCATTCAGCCGCCAGCGACGTGGAGGAACCAGTTCTCCATGCTCAATGCGGCGCAACCCGTTGATCGACGAAAGTACCACTAATCGATCGCCCTCGTACAACTGGCGCTCATCAGTTGGCAAAAGACTTTCCATGTGCTCTTCAGTGGCTTGATTTGCCCGTTGGTGAAAAATGGGAATCACACCGTAGCCGTAAGCAATTTGAAACAGCGATTTATGGATCAGGGTATCGCCTTCCGTAATTTGGTATTCCGTCACCAGAATGGTTTGGTCGTTGAGGCGAAACAATCCCAGAATATTTTCACCAAATGCTGCTCCAGCAAAGGCCTCAGCCGCTAGTTCATAAGCAGCCAGGGCTTTGGCGTCGGGTAGAAAAGTATTCAAATTATCTCGAAATCGTTGGTCGTAGGTGCGAATCACCAGATCGATCGATCGATTGAGTTGCTGGGCTGCACTGCGGGCCATTAGCGCCACTTCCAAATTGAGCATCTGATCATCGGTCAGCACAATCACACTTTTGGCGGTGGCTAGATTTACCTTGGGTAGGGCGGTGATTACATCTCCCATGACCACGGGCACTTTAGGCAACAGCGGGGCTGCTTCTGGACGTTCGGTAATCACCACAATCGGCTGTTTCAATTCGCGCAACAGAGCCGCCACTCGCTGCCCAATGCGACCAAACCCGACCACGACAATATGATTTTGCTTGGGAATGGTGGGGCGACGTTTGAAAAACTCAAAGCGTGAACTGAGCAAATTATCAGTAATTAAGCCCAACACCCCTAACACTGACGCAATGCTAGCTAGGGAAATTAATCCGCACAAAAACTGTACCCAGCCCGGCACATCAATCGGGTCGAGTCCGCCAAACACATCGCCATAGCCTCCCAACAGCAAAATAAACGCCGTTGACAGGGCCAGTTGCCAAGACAAATCCAGCGTGGATTTTAGCAACAAGGTTCCTCCTGCCCACAGCAACAGGGCCACTCCCAAGCCGATCGCTATCACTTGACGAATGCGTTGAGCTTGTAGCCATTGCCCAAACTGTCGCCAGTTGTGTTGCCAACCGCGTCCGACTGTGCTTTTCACCCCTTGCCACAACTGCTGCCAACGCGGTACATCCTCCGGCTGTGCTTCGTCTGTGCTGCGTCCGACCATTTCAACATAGGCAATGCGATCGCCCACTTGCAGTTTCGTATCCGTTTTCCATTGGTAAAAGGCCCGCTTCAGATGTTCGGTTGAATGGGCAGGGGCATAGCTGAGCAGGCGATAGGTGCGCTTATGCAGAGAAACGGCCGAAAATCCATCGAATCGATCTCTCGGCAGTACCGTATGTTCAACCACCTGAAAACGATAATCGCCCACATTGAACACCCCCAACATGCCTTCTTGCAAACCTGCCAATGCAAACGCTGGGGCTGGAAGTTCCGTTGGCTCGAAGGCGACAAAATCGCCCAATTGTTGCTTTAGTAGTTGATTTAAGTTGTGCCGAGACGATCGCATGATAATCCGAACTGTCGGATTGAGACGGCGGGCGGCGATCGCCGTTTCGACATTGACGCTTTCGTTACTAGTTACAATCAACACAGTGCGACACTGCTGAATATTGCCCCGCAGCAATACGGCATCATCGCGGCAATCGCCAATAATCGGCGCGGCTGCCAGCAAATTGGGCAAATCTTGCACTTCCCATTCATCTGGCTCTACCCGATCGATCGCCGTAACATGAATTTCTGCTTTGCCCATGGCAAACCGCTTCAAATTCAGCACACAATACTGCCCCAGGCTACCCAATCCGCAAACCAAAAACCGATCGACTGTATTGGCCGACAGCAGCAGCGTATCCATCTGATCGGGGGTGCGGGCAAAGGCTGAATACCCCGCTGTTAAATCGATCACATCACCCCACACAGGGGCTGGCTGCTGGGGACGGTAGGCATACAGCTTGATCAGGCTCACCGAGTTTACGTCAAGCCACCGCATCTGTTGCTGTACCGTTGCCATCCATTGAGATTTGTCTGAATCGTCGGCAAACTGCTCGCTGATCAACCGAATGTTGAGATGTCCGCCATGCCAATCTACCTTGACCGCTTGAGCCGGAAAACCAAGCGCCGCACTGAGCACCGTGGCGATCGCCGTTGCATCTCCGGTTCTGGCTAGTTCGATCACGTTAGGTTGAGACTCAGATTGAGACATTGTGACTGAGACAGGGTGGCTGCATTCAGAGATACCCAAGATTTACTCTACAGGAATTCCCTACTTCACCAATCGATCGACATTCTCCTGAAAAACGTCCAGTTCTTCAGTTAATGATCGCAACTCCAAGACTTGTGATTCTGCCGATCCTGTAGATACTTTGTTCGATCGCAGCTTGGTTTGGGTCTCTTGTAGTACCCCCAAAAACTCTAGAATCAAAGCAGACAGGCTCGCCACTTGCACATGTCGAGCATCTTGTCCTTCTTGAGTCAATTGCAGAGCGCGCTGAAGATTCTCGGCAATTTTTCCCAACCGAGCGGCTTCCCCATCGCTACCTGTTTGTTGGTTTGTCTCTAATTCGGCTAGCTGCGCTTGAATCTCAGCAATCGACAGTGGCACGCTGTTACCTTGCATTCGCTGTGCCAACTGATCTATTTTGGCAGGCAGTTCCATCGCGCGATCGCAGACGCGCTGAATGGTAACTAGTACATCCGCCACTGCCGATTCGGTTAAAACGTGATGCGCTTCTTTGCGTAAATGACTGGCGCCGTCTGCCAGCACTTGCGCTTGCCGATGCACCATCAACAGTTCAGCTTCCAAGGCTGGATCGTTCAAATTGAGGCTTTTGGGTTCTTGCGATCGGCGCAGGGTTGCCCCAGCCGTGGCCATAGCGGCTGAAACGGGTATCATCACGGCGATCGGAATTCTAGCCAATCGCACTCCGGCAATTAGTGCCACTCCAGCAACAACAATTGATAAGGGAGAACGGAGAGGATTTGCAAGTTTCATGGAAATTAACAGAAACGGAAGGCAGCAATGAGAATAGAGAGAGGTAGAAAACTAGCTCCCTCCTAAAATTCCGTTAGAAACCATCCATAACCGGAGAAACTGAAGGCTAATCCTCAAATCGGCTCTTGGGCAAATGTATGTGAATTGCCATGACTGTTGTGGGCCCACGGCAGGCTTGTGGTGGTCAAAGATCATTAATCTGATTCAACTGAGTGGGTTTAGAGCGATAATCAAAGGCATATTCCCTCTGCATTACTCAAGAGAAACTGCATTGTATGAATAGGTTTCAGGAAGCGATGGTTATTCCTGATACTGCTGTCACACCCGGCCCCGACCTATTGCCCTGGGATGTCAAACCAGCAGTGCTAGAACTCCAAGAATTGCTTGTGGCGCATGGGTTCAAGGTTCCACTCAACAGCGACTTTGATTGGAAAACTGAAGCGGCTGTCAAAAGTTATCAACGTCAACATGGGCTACGAGTAGATGGGGTAGTTGGGCAAGAAACTTGGACAGCGTTGAAACGGACGGTGAAACCAGGGACACGCATTCTTCGCCAAGGCTTGTCGGGTGCAGATGTTTATGAATTGCAAGGATTGTTGCAAGTTCAAGGTTACGGCATTAAACGCGATGGAGTGTTTGCTGCCGAAACCAATAGTGCGGTGATGTCGTTTCAATCCCAGCATCATCTCCTCCCCGACGGCATTGTACGTCCGGTAATGTGGGCACTGTTAGCTGGGAAAAACGATCTTCTACGCAAGCGTAAACGATAATGGTGTTCCAAGTTCCTTCCAGCCTGCTCCCTCATGATGCCCTCTCATGCTGACTATCTACAGCCCCGATCATCGTCACCAAGACGCCCACGTAGAATTAACAGACGGTCAGTTGGTGGCTCCTTATGAAAATCCCAAGCGAGCCGATCGCATTCTGTCCCAGATCCAACAGGCTGATCTGGGGATGGTGCTGCCCCCCAAGGATTTTGGTCTAGCCCCCATTTTGCGAGTTCACGATCGCGGCTTTGTCTCGTTTTTGCAGTCAGCTTGGTCAGAATGGTTGGCGGCTCATGGCGAGTTTGATGCTCTGCCGCTGAACTGGGCCACACGTACGATGCGGCACGATCGCATTCCCGAAACTATTGAAGGCAAGCTCAGTTATTACTCGTTTGATGCCGGCACACCTATCATTGCCGGCACGTGGCAAGCAGCTATGGCCTCAGCACAAGTTGCACTCACCGGGCAAGACTGGTTGGTGCAGGGTGAGCGATCGGTGTTTAGCTTATGTCGGCCGCCAGGGCATCATGCCGCCCGTGATCTCTATGGGGGCTACTGCTTTCTCAACAATGCTGCAATTGCCGCCCAAGCGTTGCTGGATGCTGGAGCCGAACGAGTAGCGATATTCGACGTGGATTATCATCACGGTAATGGCACGCAAGCGATTTTCTACGATCGATCAGATGTGCTATTTGTTTCCATTCACGCCCACCCCAGCCACTCTTACCCATACTTCTTGGGTTTTGAGGATGAAACTGGCGCTGGTGTTGGGGAGGGCTTCACCCGCAACTATCCCTTGCCCTTGGGAACCGACTGGAAAGCTTATGCCGAACCCCTAGAACAAGCGCTGAACACAATTCGCCACTATGCCCCCGATGCAGTAGTTGTGTCACTGGGAGTAGATACCTACGAAGCCGATCCAATCTCCAGTTTTCGTCTGCAAAGTCATGATTTTCACGCAATGGGACAGGCGATCGCCCGGTTGAACAAACCCACATTAATTGTGATGGAAGGTGGCTATGCGTTGGAAGCGATCGGAGTAAATGTAGGGAACTTTTTGCAAGGAGTAGAGGAAGGATGAAGGAGAATCGAGCATAGGTTCGGGAACCCGTACTCTGAAGCAGGGGGGCGATCGCTTGCAGTTCTAGTCATCGTTCGCTAAATTAGCACTCAGAAGCGGAGAGTGCTAACATTAGTCTCTAGCTTAAAGCGTTTGAATAAGTCGCAGCTTATATACCAGTTCCTTGATGGGGCTGGCATTGTGCTGGTGAACTAACCCGATTTATTCTCGATCGTTCTGGAGTAATAGTTCTGGAGAGTTGAATTATGGCAGCAGTATCTCTGAGCGTGTCCACCGTTAAGCCGTTAGGTGAGCGTGTATTTGTTAAGGTGAGCGCTTCTGAGGAAAAAACCGCTGGTGGTATTTTCCTACCCGACACAGCCAAGGAGAAGCCTCAAGTGGGTGAAGTGGTGCAAGTAGGTCCTGGTAAGCGCAACGATGACGGGTCTCGTCAGGAACTCGAAGTCAAAGTTGGAGACAAAGTGCTGTACTCCAAGTATGCCGGAACTGATATCAAACTTGGTTCGGAAGAGTATGTTTTGTTGTCTGAGAAAGACATTTTGGCGATCGTTTCCTAGTCGCTTGATTTGGTAATCGGTAAACGGTAATTGGTAATCGCGATATTTCTTTATCTCTGCTTTATCTCTTCACCTATTACCTATTACCCATTTCCTATTCTGTACTCCTTGTTGTTTCTACTACTCACTGCAAATTGAACCACTATGGCAAAGCGCATTATTTACAACGAAAACGCTCGTCGTGCTCTGGAAAAAGGAATCGACATTCTGGCTGAAGCGGTTGCGGTCACACTCGGTCCGAAAGGTCGCAATGTGGTACTAGAGAAAAAGTTTGGTGCACCGCAGATCGTGAATGATGGTGTCACCATTGCTAAAGAGATTGAGCTAGAAGATCACATCGAGAACACTGGCGTCTCGTTGATTCGTCAAGCTGCTTCGAAAACCAATGATGCGGCTGGTGATGGTACCACGACTGCCACCGTTCTGGCTCACGCCATGGTGAAGGAAGGGCTGCGCAATGTGGCGGCCGGCGCTAACGCGATTTCTCTGAAGCGCGGCATTGATAAGGCAACAGGCTTCCTAGTGGACAAGATTGCGGAGCATGCTCGTCCGGTGGAAGACTCTAAGGCGATCGCGCAAGTGGGTTCTATTTCGGCGGGTAATGATGACGAAGTTGGTGCGATGATTGCTGAAGCGATGGAGAAGGTAGGTCGCGAAGGCGTCATCTCTCTGGAAGAAGGCAAATCCATGACGACGGAACTGGAAGTCACCGAAGGGATGCGCTTCGACAAAGGCTACATTTCTCCTTACTTTGCCACCGACACCGAGCGCATGGAAGCCGTCTTGGATGAGCCTTTCCTGCTGCTGACCGACAAGAAAATCACGTTGGTGCAAGACTTGGTGCCCGTTCTGGAGCAAGTGGCCCGCTCTGGTCGCCCGCTGCTCATTATTGCGGAAGATATCGAGAAAGAAGCGTTGGCAACCTTGGTGGTCAATCGCTTGCGGGGTGTGCTGAACGTAGCGGCTGTGAAGGCTCCTGGCTTTGGCGATCGTCGTAAGGCCATGCTGGAAGACATTGCCGTACTCACGGGCGGTCAGGTGATCACCGAAGACGCAGGTCTAAAGCTGGACAACGTTAAGCTCGATATGTTAGGCAAGGCACGTCGTGTCACTATCACTAAAGACAACACCACGATCGTGGCGGAAGGCAATGAAGTCGCGGTGAAGGCTCGTTGCGAGCAGATTCGTCGTCAAATGGACGAAACCGATTCTTCCTATGACAAAGAAAAACTGCAAGAGCGCTTGGCGAAGCTCTCTGGTGGTGTCGCGGTGGTGAAAGTAGGTGCGGCAACTGAAACTGAAATGAAGGATCGCAAGTTACGCTTAGAAGATGCCATCAACGCGACCAAAGCGGCTGTTGAAGAAGGCATTGTTCCCGGTGGTGGTACGACCTTGGCTCATTTGTCTCCTAGCTTGGAAGAGTGGGCAAAGAGTCATCTCTCTGGCGAAGAGTTGATTGGTGCTACGATCGTGGCTCGGGCATTGACGGCTCCGCTGAAGCGCATTGCTGAGAATGCGGGTCAAAATGGTGCGGTAATCGCTGAGCGCGTGAAAGAGAAAGAGTTCAATGTGGGCTACAACGCCGCTACCGATGAGTTCGTAGACATGTTCCAAGCGGGTATTGTTGACCCTGCGAAAGTAACCCGTTCGGCGCTGCAAAACGCGGCTTCGATCGCGGGCATGGTACTAACCACCGAGTGCATCGTTGTGGATAAGCCGGAACCGAAGGATACGGCGGCGGCGGGTGCAGGCGCTGGCATGGGCGGCGACTTTGACTACTAAGCTGGGAACTGGGGGTTAGGGATTTTACCTGCCTCCGTTCTTAGTAACCTCAACAGGAGACGATCGTTCAGTTTGGGCGATCGTCCCTTTTATTTATTACTGAGGCTAGCTGTGAGGGTGACAAGGGAGCTACAACATAGAACGGATAAGAGACATAGCGCAATACTTCCAGCACCACTTTTGCCTTGAATTGGGCGGTGTATTTATGCTGTTTGGCTGCCATAGTTTTGCTCCCTCATTTGGACTCAAGTTTACTCTCTCCTCTCTGTCCAGTTCTAGGGATGCATTACATTGTATGACTCTAGAGGGATGTACCTTAGTTGAAAATTTGAAACATTAATAAGCAATTAGACCTGTTATTGTCAGAGAACAATATGTTTTTACAACATAAGCAAACTGGTGTCTTAGTAGAAGTTCTAGAGGTAAAAGAGTTAATTGATCCGTTTACAGATGCAATTCAAGGACGGATTCAAGATGGGGAAGAAGAACAAGATCCAGAGAAATTTGCTAAATCGGATCTAGTCTTTCCATCTGGAGAAGATTTGCCTCGTTGCTGGTTAGATGCTGACTATCGCACCAAGGATTGATAAGCAGTTTCCTCTAAGTGTCTACTTCCAACAGTCCTGACTCCACCTACTGTACCTATGCCCTATTCCCATCTCAGCGCTTTGGTAATTTCACTTGCCAACTGTAATGGCCGGTATGGCTTAGCAAAGACCGCAGCCACGTCTAAATCATGAAAATTGTGCTCAGACGATTGAACTTTGGCTGTCACCAAGATTACGGGAATCGATTGTGTTGTGGAGTCAGCTTTCAGATTTTGCAGTGTGGTGCGGCCATCCATGTTCGGCATCATCATGTCTAGCAGAATTGCATCTGGTTGTTGTTCGGCAGCAATCGTCAGCGCTGCTTGTCCACAGTCAGCTAGTAAGATTGTCCAATCAGTTTGCATTTGCAGTGCCAGTTGAGCGATTGACCGGGCATCGTCTTCATCATCGACAATCAAAATACATTTATTTGTGCGATTATTTATGGGATCGTCACCTGTGCGAATCTCACTCATACCGTTTCCCTAGCTCGTTCACCGTTAAGTAGGCAGAGAAGACTGTAGCGGCAGACTAACATAAAACGTGCTACCTTGCCCTAACGTGCTTTCTACCCAAATTTGTCCGCCATGTTGCTCTATAATGTTGCGACAGATGGCTAATCCTAACCCCGTGCCGCCTTTTTTACGCGAGTCCGATGCATCGACTTGTTGAAACCGTTCAAAAATGCTTTGCAGTTTATCTGCCGGAATACCACGTCCACGATCGGTTACTTCGATCAACAGACAGTCAGGTTGTTCAACAGAAGATAAATTTTCCGATGAATTCAGCAGTAGCATCGTTCGTTTGGCTGTCATCCAAACGGTTTGACCGGGTTCGGAAAATTTAATAGCATTACTCAGTAAATTTGTTAGAGTTTGCAAAATGCGATCGGGATCGGCCCAAACGTCGGTTGAGTAAGGTTGCACATCCAGTTGAATCTTGGCACTCTCTGCCATTGACTGCATGACTTCGGTCGCTTGAATCATGAGTTGACCAATATTGCAATTGGTCTTTCGCATGGTAATTTTACCGGATTTCATGCGTTCTAAATCTAGAATATCATTAACAAGTCGAATCAGTCGCTCTGTGTTAGTGGTTGCAATCTCAAGGATTTGTTTGCCTTTATCAGTTAAGCTTCCCAATTGACCGGTGCTGAGTAGATCGAGTGCTCCAATTAACGAGTTCATGGGGGTGCGTAATTCATGGCTAACTAAGGAAATAAATTCATTTTCCAAACGCTTACGTTCTGTGATGTCATTGATGATATTTAGGGCACAGGGTACATCGCCAAAATCAATTAATTCGATCGATAAAAGTACAGTTTTACAATCGCCCGTTTTCGTGCGAAATTCAAATTCTTGGTTATGAACCAAGCTAACGTTTTGTAGTTGTTGAATTGCTTTATCATAAACATCTTGGGCAATTCCTAACTCTAGCTCATTCGGGGTGCGACCAATTATGTCTGCTCTTGTGTAGCCACTCATTTGCAAAAAACCTGGATTCACTTCCACAAAGCGATTCTCCGACAAGGTGGTAATGGTAATTGGATTAGGGCTAGCTAAGAATATTTTTTTGAACTTTTCTTCTGCTTGTTGACGTTCTCGAATCTCTTGCTGAAGCTGTTCATTTTGCGTTTGTAATTGTTTTTGCAATCGTCGCAAGGTTAAGTGCGTTTCAATTCGCGCAAATACTTCTTCGACTTGAAATGGCTTAGTGATATAATCTACTCCACCCACCTGAAAGGCTTTCACTTTGTCCAATACATCGCCAAGGGCACTGATAAAAATCACTGGAATTTCACAGGTGCGATCGTCTGCCTTCAAGTGTTGACACACTTCATAGCCATTCATCTGCGGCATGTTGACGTCCAGCAAAATCAGATCGGGGGGGGCTGCCTGCGCACCTCGTAATCCGGTCATGCCTTTGGTTACACTGCGCACTTTATAGCTACGCTCGGTTAGCATGTTGGCTAACAGGTGGAGATTTTCAGGTGTATCGTCAATAACTAAAATATCAGCTTTGTGAGAATTGATTGAGGAATATAATATGGCATCAGAATATGAATTAGTCACAGTGATCTCCTTGCGTTAGCTCAATAATTTCATCAAATGCAAAATTTTGGGTCAGTTCTAGTAATTGATTAGCAAGGACGACTTGTGAGGGTGGAACTTGGTGCAGCAGGTGTTGGATCAGGTCTGCATCGACTTGAATGGCAGCTTGACGCAGTTGCTCAATCCATTCAGACGGCATCACGGTCAAGTCTTGCGGCATTAAGAGTGCTCGATGGCTCGATGGCGCAGCAAGCGTTCCAGCATCATAGATATATTCCACGCCCAGATACTCTGCCAGTTTGTCAAAAATCTGATGTTCTTGAAACGGTTTGCGAACAAAATCATCACAGCCCGATGCTAATACCACGGCTCGTTCCTCCTCAAAAGCGCTGGCCGTCAGCGCAATCACGATCGCCTCTTGACCCTCTGGATGAGCTTTAATCTGTCGAGTGGCTTCGTAGCCATCCATCACAGG
Source organism: Thermocoleostomius sinensis A174 (assembly GCF_026802175.1). NCBI lineage: Bacteria > Bacillati > Cyanobacteriota > Cyanophyceae > Oculatellales > Oculatellaceae > Thermocoleostomius > Thermocoleostomius sinensis. The sequence continues at coordinate 4,361,397 of NZ_CP113797.1, forward strand.
CATTCGCATATCCATCCAAATCAAATGAGGTTGCCAGGTTTCCCAGCATTCGATTGCCTCTTTCCCATTTTCCACCGCTTGTACTTCAAACCCCATCGGAGCTAGCAAATTTACCAACAGTTGACGATTGGTATAGTGATCTTCTACCACCAGAATTCGATAGGTTGGTTGATTGGGTTGCAACGCGATGACACGCCGCTTGGAAACTGGAGTATCAACTTCTGATTCATTGGCAGCTTGGGCTGTAATAGTAAATCGGAAAATGGCTCCTCGACGAGGGGCATTCATAGCTACAATATCGCCGCCCATCAACCGAACAAACGCACGACTAATCGACAATCCCAGCCCTGTTCCTTCCTGTGATTTTCGCCCGGTTTCGGCTTGGCCAAACGCCACGAATAACTGCTGTACTTCCTCGGCTTGAATGCCAGGGCCCGTATCTTCTACTTCAAACAGCAAGCGGTAAGACTCTGCACTAGTGGATCTTTGCAACCGATCGTTGATTGATGAATTTCTCTGATAATTCCCTTGAGTATTCTGCTGTTTATTCTCCTGATTGCTCTCAGTATGTGTCCCAATGAACATATCCTCTTGGTGCGATCGCAGTGTTACTCTACCAGATGCTGTAAATTTAATAGCATTGCTCAACAAGTTAATGAACACTTGACGCAACTTACCCTCATCAGTTTTGATGTATTGAGGGACATAGATCGATCGTTCAAAGCACAATTGTAACCCTTTCGAGTCAGCCTTCAAGCGAAACATTTCTTCCAGATCATTCAGTAATCGGTACAAATCGAAGGCACTTTCCGATAGAGTAATACGTCCTGCTTCAATTTTGGAAAATTCCAATACATCATTAATTAAATTCAGCAAATGTGTGCCGCTGCGGTTAATGATTTGTAAATTCTCACGCTGTTGTTGATTCAATGAATCATCTCGTGTCATTAGCTGTGTAAATCCCAAGATTGCATTCAATGGCGTTCGCAATTCATGGCTCATGTTGGCCAAAAATTCACTCTTGGCCCGGTTGGCTACTTCTGCCGATCGTTTCGCTGTTTCCAATTCTTGACGCTGTAACTTTTCTTGCTCTAGCAGTTTGGCCTGTGCCAAAGCAATTCCCACTTGTGCCGCCACAGCTTCTAGCAGTTCCACCTCATCCTCTGTCCAGTGACGGAACAGTGATGCATAGCTTTCTGGATGACAAAGATACTCCTGCCGCGACATGGAACAATCACAGTGATGCAGCACGATCGCCCCATTTGGTTCACCTTGATACGAGGTGCGAATCGCCAGCATTGATTTGAGATGAATTGGATAGGAGGCAGGAATCACCGCACTCAACAGTGCATCGGTATAGACATTGGTCCAGGACAATGCTCGATCGTGCAGCAGAATAGCTTTAGTAGGAGGGCTATTGAGGGCCGGAATTTCAATTCCCAGCATCGAGTCTAGCCCTGATACCACATATTCAGCTACCACATACAGGTGTGGCTCTGGCTCTGCAATGTAATTGTGAATGTGACATCGGCTAGCGTGAAAAGTCTGCCCGATTTGAGTAGCCGCCGTTTGAAAAATTTTTTGCGTATCGAGGCTTTGACGAATCTCTTGCGTAATTTGATCTAAAAGTAAAACTCGCTGAATCTGCCGTTCCAGCGCTGCCTCAGTTCTTCGTCGTTCCAGTTCGGCTCCAGCCCGAGCCGCAAAAATCTTGAAGATTAGTTCTTGATCTTCCACGTTGATGTCCAATGCTTGCGAATCAAGGGCGGCGAGTTGTCCTAAAACCCGACCGTGGGGATCGATGATGGGCATTCCAATATACACTTCCCCGCCAATCTCGCTCAGATGCGGATCAAGTGAAAATCGATCGCGAACTGACTCAAACATAACTAGCCCACTGGATGCTAAAACTTCGGCACAGGGAGTGTTGTCAGTGCTGTATTCAATATTGTCGAGAAAGGTTTCACCATTCCAAAAGGCCAATGTTCGGACTCGCTCTTTGCTATCGTCCACAAATTCAGAGATGAATGTATAGCGAAAGCCCAATAGCTCAGCGAGATACCGCACACAGGAACGGAAAAACTCATCACCGATTTTGGTGGCAGTTCCTTCAACAATTAGCCGCAAAAACTCCTCTCGCCGCTTGAGTTTGGTAATATCGCGAAAATACCAGATGCGTCCGTAATACTTGCCCTCGGCAGATGTAACGGGGCTGGAGTAGCGATCGAACACGCGCCCGTCTTTGAAGTAAATTTCTTCGTGGCTGGTTGCTTCTGGATGCTCGTACAGGTATTGCACCCGATCGAAGAATACCTGCGGTTCTTGCAGTTGCGCCAGAGCAGATTCTATTGACTGTTGATTATCGGTGAGCGTCTCTTTAGAAATCTGCCATAGTTGGCAAAATCGATCGTTGTAGGAGACGATGTTTTGATGCTCATCTACAATTAAAATACCGTCAATTGCGGTATCTTGCTGAGCTTGCAATATGGCATTCCGGCGGCTAAGTACCGTTTGGGCGCGCTGCAATTCTTGCAGGGCCCGTTCCCGTTCCCGGACTTCTTGATGAAGTTCTTGAGTGCGTTCTTCAATTCGTGCTTCTAAAGTATGCGAATAACTCCGCAGTTGTTCATAAAGGCGTGCATTTTCCAAAGAAATGGCGGCTTGCGTCATCAATAATTCCAATACTTCTAGGCGATCGCGAGTAAAGGCATCGGTTGTTAAATTATTTTCTAAATAGAGAATGCCCACCAGTGCCCCAAGCCGCAAAATCGGAAAACATAGAACTGATTTTGGTTGATGCTGACGAATATAGGGATCTGCCACAAACATGGCTTCGTGGGACGCGTCACCGAGGGCAATCGCTTGTTGGGTACGGCCAACATAATTAATCAACGTGGCTGGAACATCAGAATTGTTCTCTACCAGAATGGATTGTAGCAGTGAGTCAACTTGCAGCGCTTCTGGGTTGCTTTTATCTTTGGTCACTTTTGCTTGGACCAACCACTGATCGCCCTCCGGCAAAATCAATACACCTGTTTCGGCCCCAGCATTTTCGATCGCCATTTGCATCAGCGTAGACAGCAACCGCTCAATCTGAATTTCACCCGACAGTACTTGCGAGGCTTTGAGGACAGTGGTCAAATCGAGAGCCTCAGCAATATTGATGCTAGAGGCGGTGAGGGTAGAGGTTGTACCCAATTCGTCAGTTTCCTGCCCCTGTGTACTGAGGCGAGCCACAAGACCCGAACTTTTTCCGGATACTAATGTAGCCAGTTGAGGATATTGTTTTTCTAACGCCTTGACTTTGGCCTTTGCGCCCCAGCGCACATAGCTGTAATAGGCATCGGTGAGATACAGTTGAGCTAATTTCGATCGCGATTGTTCCAGATAAAACCGAGCCGCCAATTCGTTCGCCAACGCGGTTTCATTGATATATTCATGTTCCTCTGCCAGACTAATGGCGCGATCGTATGCGTCGCACGCTTGCGACCACTGCTGCAAAACCCGATACCGCTCTGCTTCTACTAAATAAAATTTATGTAAATGATTCATCGGGGCATGATGTGCCCACCGCTTCAACTTTCTTTGGTTAACAGTAACCTGCCGTAAGATTTGCTTTTGCCTGACATTAGAAACCGACGAAAACATTGAAAGCTGAATCAGCGACTCATAAAAATGAAATAGCGGAACTAACAACAATCCTGTTGTATTCGCTAAATAATTCTTAGCATTAACAATATTTGTGAGTGCCTCTGAGTACTCCTGAAATAAATAACAAAGAATTGCTTTATGAAAATAGACGTTAAAAATTGCATTGCGATCGTTCGACTGAAAATGCAGCGGCAGTAACTCATCTTCGTTATAGGCTTCACCTACTAATCGACAAGGATTATCTGATTGACCAATTAAATTTAATACAACTTGACGATAGCGTTCATTCATATAAATGAATTTTGTTTGTTTCAAATTACGAATCGCGATGGAATAATTAGCGATTTCTTGGGATAAGGCTGTGAGGTCTTGTCCCATGAAATATGAATGATAGGCGTACACCATTGCTGAACGGGCAGAAAATTCTAGATCGCCTGTTTCTAGACCGCTTTGGTAGGCTTCAATGAACGGTGCCAGGGTTTCTTTGACATGGGCCCGCCAGTGCACCACAAAGTCATTCACCACCATCAACACTTTGGCTTTCAGGTGCTTTGCATTTAATTTTGTTAATAGCCTGACCGCCAGTTGACCAAATTGGTAACCCTGATTCACATCACCCACAATGCCACAGAGAATTTGTCCATATGTGCCATAGGCATAAGCAGACAAATCTAGATTGCCGTACTGCAACGACAGATTGAGGATTTTTAACGCAATCAAGATAAATAAATTGGGTAATGAAAACGAAGCCGCCGACATGACACTAGCCAAAATGCGCGTTGCAGCTAGCTTTGTGGGATCGGTCATGAGGGGTAACTGCACCAGTTGATCAATGCGTTTGCTCAGTAAGGCCAACCGCGTTTGCCACAGAGCCAGCAAGACATGATAGTGCTTAGGGTTGGGTGGTAAATGCACTCCCAATGATTTCAAGACTGCCAGCGCTACATTTACGGCTTCGATTGGCTGGTCTTGAGCAATATAAGCTTGAATTTGAATCTCATAGGCTTTCATCTGATCGAGCAGCGTTGTCGCCTGTTGCCACACGATCGCCAGCCATTGCCCCATTTGATCAAACTGTCCGTTGAGATAGGCAGCTTCAGCGGCTTCTTCATACAATGCCAGCATCAGGTCATACTGCTGTTGCCAACCATCAGGCTCTAGTAGATGCAATCCGGTAGAGAGGTAGCTAACCGCCGCTGCATAGGCTGTGGCAGACTTAGCTTTGCGTCCGGCTGTTAAATTCAGCTTGGCTAGTTCCACTTGCTCTACCCGATCGTCAATCAAATCGGCTCCAACATTGAGTTGATTGACAATTTCAAACAGACGGTCGTCTAAATTGCTGCTTTGGCAAGCACTTTGCAACAGCAGACGACCGATGCTGAGATGTGTCAACTGTTTATCGAGAGAAGGAATGAGGGAATAGGCAGATTGCTGCACCCGATCGTGCAAAAAGCGATAGGTTGGCGCCTGTTTGATGAGTCTTTGCAGTGACGGGTCAAACTGATCATCAGATTGATCCAGACTGGAATTACTATTCAACGCTTGGGTTTGATAAAACTTATAGACCTCGCTAATGGGTAACACCAATCCCTCTTGCAGCGCCGGCCACAGTTCGATCGCCGTTTGCGATGGCGACTGCTCATACACGACTGCCAACGTCGCTAAATCAAATTCATTGCCAATGCAAGCCGCCAATCTCAACACATTCTGCGTGGACAACGGTAGTCGTTGTAGTTGCAAGGTCATGAACTCCACTACGTCTTGACTAGCCGCCAGCGTTCGCACTTGTGCCAGATCGCATTGCCAGCCATAATTCTCAAAATCAAAATAAATCAAGCCGCTTTGATGCAGCGATTTGAGAAACTGGGTAGTAAAAAAGGGATTGCCATTCGTTTTTTGAAAAATTAATTGGCTTAGCGGAACCGCTTGCTCGGCTGAACAACTCAGCGTATCTGCCACTAAGCAGTTAAGCGATCGAACATCCAGCGGCGCTAATGTTATTTGATTCACTGCTGCATTTGCTTTGCGAATCTCCTCTATGGTCAACATTAGCGGATGGGCCGGATTCACTTCATTATCTCGATAAGCTCCAATCAGCAGTAAATAGGGCGTGTCTGTGTCTGCAATCAGCAGACGAATTAGATGGAGCGATGCCGAGTCGGCCCACTGTAGATCATCTAGAAAGAAAACCAATGGATGCGCGGATGTGGTGAAAACTTGAATAAATTTTTGCACCAACAAATTGAAGCGGTTCTGCGCCGCCATACCAGACAGATTGGGGGGAGCAGGTTGTGCACCAATCACCCATTCCAGTTCAGGAATGACCTCAATCAATATCTGCCCATTATTGCCGACCGCCGCCAGAATCTTTGCTTGCCATTCCCGAATCCGATCACGAGATTCGGTGAGCAATTGCCGCATTAAGTCACGCAGCGCTTGCACAAACGCCGAAAAGGGAATATTGCGCTGAAATTGGTCAAATTTGCCTTTGATAAAATAGCCGCGTTGTCGCACGATCGGCTTGTGTACTTCATTAACCACGGCTGTCTTGCCCACACCCGAATAGCCCGCCACCAGCATCAATTCAGAGTGATGAGACTTCGTGGATTGATCCGTTCCAGAAACTCGATCGAATGCTGCCAACAGCGTTGCCACTTCCTGTTCCCGACCGTAAAGCGTTTCAGGAATAGTGAAGCGATCGCAAATGTCTCGAGTTGCCAGCGGAAAATTGGAAACCCCCCCCTGCTGTTGCCATTCCTGCTGACATCGCTCTAAATCTTGACGTAGTCCAAATGCAGTCTGATAGCGATCCTCGGCTGTTTTTGCCATTAATTTAAGAATAATTTGATTCACCGTTTCGGGAATCAGAGAATTCAAGACAATCGGCGCGATCGGCTGTTGAGCAATGTGGCTATGCACTAACTCCATGGGATCGGTTGATTGGAAAGGTAACTGTCCCGTCAGCAACTCGTAGAACGTAATGCCCAGTGCATAAAAATCGGCGCGATAGTCAACTCCACGGTTCATTCGTCCCGTCTGCTCTGGAGCCATGTAAGCCAGGGTTCCTTCCAAGACATTCGGGCTGTGTAAAACCGGATTCTCTCGCGGCAAACGGGATGATAAGCTAAAGTCAGTCAGCTTAATTTGCTTACTTTGAGGATGAAACAAAATATTTTGTGGTTTGATATCTTTGTGAATAATGTGATGTTGATACAAACCTTCTAAAACACTGGCTAGTTGAATGGCGATCGAAAAAAAATCATCCAGACTTAACCGTGCAGGTGCATCTGCGTGGGGATCAGACCTTTCGGCATGATTAGACAACCGCTGGCTTGTTAAGTACTCTCGTAGCGAAATAAAACCTTCATCTTCCATGACAAGCGCGTAGCCATTGCCACAGGGTTCCAGCGCTAGTGGCTGAATTACACCGGGGATGTTTAAATAACGGGCAATTGTCAATTGATTGCGAAAATGAATCAATTCAGACACGCTGGGATATTCGGTATTTATAACTTTAATCATTACAGGACGTTGATCGACCGATCGCCATCCCCGATAGATCAAGGTTTTGGAACTGCTATAAATCAATTCCGCAATGTCGTAACCCGGCAACGTGATCATTGGTTGTTCCATGAGTCGGAATGATTGCTGTTAGTAAATCACGGTTTTCTAAATATTGGGTCAATTCACCTAAAAGATTTCCAAAACAGCGCGATCGGGGTATGCCAATTTTCAACGATTAATACTAATTCTTTAAACTTGGATTACCTACCATCGCATCTGTAAGGGCGTTTCGCGAAATAGCCCCTACGGAATCTGTAAGGCTAATTCTAGGAATTGGTATAAGTAATGGACTGTAGGAGCAATCGGGTTGATGAAAATCGGTAGGGTATAGAATCAGTCACTTCATACAGATCTCTCTGTCAAATCAAGAATTTCGTCAAAGCAAAACCGTTGCGTTAAGGTTGTTAACCGCTCGGCCACTGATGAATGTGAGGACGGAATTTGCTCAATCAGTTGAAAAATCAACTCGGCATCTACTTGAATTGCAGCCTGTCGTAAGGCCGCTACCCATTCCCACGACATCACGGTTAGATCAGCCGGAACCAATGCCATCGGTAGGGCTGTACCAAGCTCAGCGATCGGTTCATAGACATATTGCACCCCCAAATATTCAGACATCTTTTCAAAAATGACTGGCTCGTAGAATGGCTTACGCACAAAATCATCGCAGCCTGCCTCCAATACACTGGTTCGATCTTCTTCAAAAGCACTGGCTGTAAGGGCAATAATGACTGTTGATTGCCCCGTCACCTGCGATCGAATCTGCCGTGTGGCCGTATAGCCGTCCATCACTGGCATTCGCATATCCATCCAAATTAAATGGGGATGCCAGCTTTGCCATAGGGCGATCGCATCTTGTCCATTATTCGTGATGCGGGTTTCAAAGCCAACGGAACTCAACAGTTGCATCAACAAATTGCGATTTTCAGCATGATCGTCAGCTACTAAAATGCGATAGGTTGGCTGATTGGCCGCTAACCGCAGCACCCGACGACTGGATTGGGTGGTTTCGACCGTCAGCGGATTCGCCGCCGCAACGGGAATCTCGAACCCAAACGTTGATCCCTGTCCTACAGTGCTGGTGAAATGCAAATCGCCGCCCATCAATTGCACAAACTGACGGCTAATGGCCAGCCCCAGCCCAGTTCCGCCCACATGCGCCCCGCTCAAGGTTTGTACAAACGGTTGAAACAGCCGCGCCTGTTCTGCGGGAGCAATGCCAGTTCCGGTGTCTTCGATTTCAAAATGTAACCAGAGCGAGGAGGCAAGCGGATTTACTAAGTCAGGATTCTGCTCTGCCCTGTAACCTGTAGGGTCTACAGCCACATCGATCGCCGGATCGATCGCTTCTGTCCATACCCGCAATGTTACGTTGCCTGTGTTCGTAAACTTCATGGCATTACCCAATAGGTTAATGATCACCTGCCGCAGTTTGCCCTCATCGCCAACAATGCACGACGGGACATCAGGAGCAATCTCGAATTGCAGCCGCAGTTGTTTCGTTTCGGCCCGCATTTGAAACATTTCCCGCAGCGTTTGCAGCAGATGACGCAGATTAAAGGGCTTGGGGTTTAAGACAATCCGTCCAGCTTCAATCTTCGACATTTCCAGTACGTCGTTGATCAAATTAAGCAAATGTGCCCCACTGCGGTTGATGGTGGCTAATGACTCGCGCTGTTGGGCGGAGAGGCTAGCATCCCGTTCCATCAGTTGTGCAAAGCCCAAGATGGCATTCAACGGCGTTCGTAGCTCGTGGCTCATGTTGGCTAAAAAGGTGCTTTTGGCTCGGTTGGCGGCTTCGGCTTGTTCCTTGGCCAGTTGCAGCACTGCTTCCGATTGCTTGCGCTCTAATTCGGCACTGGCACGGGCGGCAAAGATGCGCAAAATCATCTCACGTCCGGCGTCTGGTGCCATCGGTTCCACGTCCATCACTACCAGATGCCCTAAAACGGTTCCGGCTGAATTCACCAAGGGCACACCAAAAAAGCTTTCCGCTTGGAACCCAACCAAGCTATGGCAATGGGGAAACAGCGCGCGAATGTTGCGGGGATAGAAACACATCTCTCCAAAGCTAACAGACTCGCAGGGTGTGCCTTCAATCGCGTATTCCATGTTTTCGGCAATGCCATCTCCTGCCCACACAGCCAGAGTGCGAATCATGGTTTTTGCTTCGTCGGCGAAGGTAGTAATCAAGGCATAGCGCACCCGCAACACTTCGGCCAGATAGCGAACGCAGGTGCGGAAAAATTCATCGCCAATTTTTGACGCTGTTCCTTCGACAATTAAGCGCAGTGCTTCTTCTTGGTGTTTGCGATCGCTGATATCTTCACCAATACACAACAGGTAGGTGGGATCGCCCTGTGAATCAAACAACGGCACTTTAAAACCACGCACAAAAATAGTGTCTTGGGTGTGCGGATCGAAAACTTCATCATAAGTGGCTAAGGGCGAGCGCTGCGTCACTACGGCCAAGTCTTGGGCCCGATAGCGATCGGCTAGGTCGGCGGCAAGCAGTTCATGATCGTTGTATCCAATCGCCCGATCGCTAGAAAATCCGACAATGCGTTCGCTGCTTTTGTTGACTTGCACATAGCGAAAGTCATTACGAATATCCTTGGTGAATAGCGCCAGCGGAATGTTCTCCACGATGCTGTTCAACAATTGCTGCGATTGCCGCAGTTCTTCTTCGAGGTGTTTGCGCACGCTGATATCCGTCAGCACAAACTCCAGACAGTTTTCTGTTGCGTTCAACCGCAGCGACAATAGCCCCCACAGCCGGGTGCCATCCCGACGTTTTAGTCGCAGTTCATAATCTTGGTGGCTTCCCCCTGCCCGATCGAGTTCAGACAGCGATCGGGCCCGGTCTTCCGGGTTGACATAAAGCGACGGTGTATACACCTTGCCGATTAAATCGTCGGCTGAATCGAATCCTAAAATTTCAGCTAGCCGTTGATTGGCCTCCAGAATCAGTCCGTCTTCGATGCGGCTGCGACCAATGCCTACTTGGGAGTTCTGGAAAATGCTGCGAAATTTGCGCTCACTTTCCTGCACGGCCCGTTCTGCCGATCGACGTTCTAACTCGGCTCCAGCGCGGGCCGCAAAAATTCTAAGGATCATTTCTCGTCCCGGATCGGGCTGCATCGGCTTCGTGTCCATTACCACCAGATGCCCCACCATCTCCCCATCTGCATCGGTCAGTGGAATGCCCAAATAGCTTTCGGTATTGCGTTTCAACAAGCCCATTGAGCGAGGAAACCAATCCTGCACCCGATCGGGGTAAAAGCACATCTGATCACGACACGCATTCTGGCAAGGTGTACCGATCACGCTATATTCTTTGGTTGGATTGACTGTAATATCTCCATGATCGGCAAGCACTCGGACTCGCGTTTTAGCCACATCGCAAAATTCTAGCAGCAGCGCATAGGGAACATGCAGTGCCTCTGCTAGATAATGCACACAGGTTTGAAAAAATTCTTCGCCAGTTTTTGAGGCAGTTCCTTCCACAATTAACCGCAAGGCCGCCTCTTGCCGTTTGCGATCGGTAATGCGTACCCCCACGCCTAGAACGCTGTAGGCGTCATATCCAGGAATTTTGATGCGCCGCTTTTGCCATTGCATCCACTCATCGCGATCGGGCACAGTTGACACCCGTTCTTCGGCAATAAACATCTCTTCTCCGGTTTCAATAATGCGGCGATTTTCCCGAACAAATTGCTCAGCGATTGCGGGATTGGGATGCAGATCCACATCGCGTTGCCCCACCAACGTCTCTGGCGTGGTGTTGTAGAAAGCGGCCGAAGCCTGATTTGCCAGGAGATAGCGACCGTCCCAATCTTTGACAAAAATGATATTGGGAACCGTATCAATCACCGTTCGTAGCATTTGCTGTTGCTGCTTCAAATGTTCTTCGGCTTGCTGTCGCTCGGCTTCGACTTGTTTTTGTTGACTGATATCTCGAACAATACAAATTAGCCCGCCCCCCTCCAGTGCTGTCAAAGAAACGGCTTGATTGAACAAACTACCGTCGCGCTTGCGGCCGATCGCCTCTCCCTGCCAATAGCCCTGTTGCGAAAAGGCTGGAATGACCTCGTGTTCAAACCGGTCTATCTCGGCAGCCTCGTATAAAATCTGCCAAGTTTGTCCCACCAATGATTCGGGACGATCGTAACCAAACAGCTTGGCGTGGGCCTCGTTGAGATAGATATATCGTTGCTGGCGATCGAGAATGGCGATGCCTTCGGTAGCGGCTTGAAATGCCAATGCTAACTGATTCAAATGCTGCTGTTGCCGATAACAGGCAGTAATATCGCGAAACCGCCAAACGCAAACAACCTCCTCGTTAAGGCACTGCGGCTGACTGTACCACTCAATCATGCGCCCATCCTGTAAGGCCAGTTGATGGCTGCCTGCCGCTGGCTGTTGCAAAATTTCCAGCATTCGGGCTTGAAACGCCGCTGGGTCTTGCACGGGTGCGGCTAACGCTAGATTGCGATCAACTGGACTCACCGCTGGCTCTAACAAAGACTCGGGAATTTGCCACAGTTGAATAAAGGACTGGTTGTAAACCAACACTCTACCCTGCAATGTGACTACAAGAATGCCGTCAGCCATTGCCTCCAACGCCGCTTGCAATACAGCGTGACGTTCGCGTTCTGCTTGTAACTGCCCTTGCAGTTGAGTGGTGAGTTCGTACCAATCAGAACCCATGCAGCATTCCTTTGAATCTTTAGTCACGATATACCTTAGCTGTTAAGGCTATCTTAGAAAAGGGAAGATCTCGAGAAGATATAGGCGATCGAACACCGCAGAAGAGATCGATATGATCAGAAACCTAGCACTGTGGCTACTTTGGGTTGGCTTTGTGGTGTATGCCTTTGCCTTTGCACCCCCCACTCAACCAGACACCTTCACGTTGATTAAGGATTTAGCGACTGCAAACTGGGACGGTATTAATCCCTTGGTAATTGCTTTGTTCAACATTATGGGGGTATGGCCGCTGATCTACAGTTGCTTTTTGTACAGCGATGGCAGAATGCAGAAAATTCCGGCGTGGCCGTTCGGGGTGGCGTCGTTTGGCGTCGGAGCGTTTGCATTGCTGCCGTATTTGGCGCTGCGCAACCCTGCCCCCACGTTTGCTGGCGAAAAAACGGGTTGGCTGAACCTGTGGGAGTCTCGCTGGCTGGCGATCGGGCTAGCAATTGGCGCTGTTGGGCTGTTGAGCTATGGATTCAGCCAAGGCAACTGGAGTGATTTTATAGCGCAGTGGAAAACCGATCGCTTCATTCACGTCATGAGTCTAGATTTTTGTTTGCTATGCCTGCTGCCGCCCACGTTGCTAGGAGATGACATGGCACGACGGGGTGTGCAAGACTCCCGCATTTTTTGGGCAGCGGCCCTGATTCCCCTCATTGGGCCATTGGGGTATTTGCTGTGGCGACCGCCGTTAAAGCAGTAGGGCATTAATAACAATAGTCAACAATAGTCCGGACACTTTTATGCCAAACCACCCTCATCCCCCAACCCCTTCTCCCCAAAAGGGCGAAGGAAAGCCCGATTGAAGTCCCTCTCCCATGGTGAGAGCAGGATTGAGGTAAGGGTCGAAATTTGTGGCATGGCAAGGGTGTTCAGCATTTCCACAAAAACGGGCAAAGGATTGCAATAACATTCTTTATGTTTTCTTTTGATACTTCCCCACCAACTCTGCATCCGCCAACACATGTCCCTGCATAGCTTCGACTACGTCGGCTTCACTGGCTCCCGGTGGCAAATCCAGGACAGTATCGATCGCATATAGCTTGAAGACATAGCGATGGGTTCCTCTGGGAGGACAAGGGCCGCCATAGCCGTAGCGATCGAAGCCATTTCTACCCTGTACCCCTCCCGTCAATAGAATTGGATCAGGCGGAATGGCTTCTGGTAATTCGCGAGTCTCTGCTGGAAGATCGTAGAGCAGCCAATGAATAAAGGTTCCACCGGGTGCATCTGGATCATCAACAATCAAAACAAACCGCTGAGTTCCGCCAGGTGGTTCATTCCAACGCAAAGCCGGAGAGACATTTTCGCCATTGCAGGTGTATTTGCTAGGAATAGCTCCCTCTGGGCTGAAGGCACTGCTTTCCAGCATCATGGTTTTTGAGATCGATCGATTGGTAGATGACGATCGATGTGGAGTACAGCCGATCAACCAACTGCCACCCACAATCGCCACTAGTTGCCAACAAACCCGTCGCCGCCTGACTCGAGCAGTCACCATTTGCATTCCTCAGTCGTTCTGTTAATCGCCTCAGTCCTCCTCGATCCTATGGTGCTTCAGTAAACGCTTGACAACAAGGCAGCAGCGGATGGTTTATCACCTCTGCCAGATGAGCCGATTGCAGCAGGCTTCGCCAATCAGTCACGAGCGCGGTGTTGGTTGGCTCAGACAGGCGCAATTCGGCTAAGGTCGTTAGGGCATCGAGCCAAATTCCTTGAGCGGCATACAAGGCCGATTGATCACGATGGGAAGACTGAGCCAATTGAGCTTTTAGAGTAGGCGACAGATCAACCCGCTGAATTTCACCCCAAACATCTACCGTAGCTCCGGTTTCACAGATCAATTGAAAAATCCAGCGATAGGGCTTTTCAGGTTCCAGAGGAGAGACCGTATTTGGCAGCGTTACCTTAACAATGCCTGCTGTGTCTGTGCCATGCAGCAAAGACGTGTAGACATAACTCCCGTCTGCATCCAGCAGCCAAAACTCAGCGGGACGATCGCTTGTCAGCGCCGTTGGTACATAAAACCAAAAGGTGGGATGGCTGGCAGTTGTCAACGTGATTGGAGTAGCGACCGTTGCCATGGTCTCGCGATCGTCGGCTGCATTGGGAACCAACGCCATCAGCGGCTGTTCAGCCATTGAACAATTCCCTCGACTAGCTCCCCCCCGCGATCGACCTCTAGTAGGAGCCGCTTGGGCAGTAGGTGGAATAAAGCGAATGGGATCGCGAATAGACGCTTGAACCAAATTAAACTCAGCACTGACCCTATCAGCCACAGGACTAACTAGTTGATTACCAAGAAACCTAGACTCCGCTGGTTGAATGGCAAGCCATCCACTAGATGAAAACAACAGCAGCAATAGGGTTGAAGCGGTAGATTGAATCAAAAAATTGTAGCGTTTCATAACAAAGCAAAATTTTCTAAACAAGTTTTCAACGGTTAATAATCATCCATTACCCATTACCCATTACCCATTACTCCAGAAACCGATTTGACAGCTTTGACACCCGCTAGGACGATTGCTTGGACGATCGCCGCCCCACTCGACGATATCCCCTTGTAACCAAACCGGATACTGCGATCGCCATCACAGTTGGAACGAGGGGAATCCAGCCACCGATGACCATCATGACCCAACATAGTCCAATCAGCAGACCGCTAGCGAGGAGCAGGGACAGACCCAGACGAACCAGCCGTTGAATCAGCCAGCCGCAACCACTGCCCACAATCGCCCAGAGGGTAATCCAAATGCCCTCGACGAGATTAGACCAACTCCACAGCAGCGATCGGTTGTCTAGAGCAGCACTCAGCAATTGACTGACCATATGAGCTTGCACCACCACTCCCGGCATTTGTTGATCGATCGGCGTTTGCCAAACATCGCCAGCACTTTTAGCCGTGACTCCAATGAATACAATTCGATTTCTAACAATTTCTGGATTTACCTGCCCAGATATCACATCCGTTAGGGAAACTTGGCTAGCGGGTCGTGTATTCATGCGGTAGTTCAGCAAAATTTGCTGCCCTTGGGTGTCGGCTTGCCAGTAGCCGCCGCTAAAGGGTTGTAACAGCGGCAGAGTCAAGTTCGCGATTTGCCAGGACGGTGCCGATCGATCGACCACCAGTCCTTGAGCTTGCAGATAGCGCGTTGCCAGTTGCACGCTAAAGGCATGGGGCGAGGTACAGGGAATACCGGGATCGATTAGCTCGGGCGTCATGGTTAGCAAGTGTCGTCGCAGTCGATCGTCCTCATCCACCACAAAATCACTGAACCCTACTCGATCGAGCGGGATGTCAGGCGGCGGTGCAATACTGTCATCTCCCAAAAATCGGGCTTTGCAAACCGCTACAAGGTTAGAGTTTTGCTGAAATTGCCTGGTCAGACTGGCTTGATCGGTCGCGATCGGAAAGTCACGATACAAATCTAGGCCAATCAAACGCGGTCGATAGGTCTCTAGCTGTTGCAGCAGTTGATTGAGCACGCGATCGGATAGGGAAATCCAACCGAATTCTGGATGAGCTTCGCCATAGGTTTGACGTTCAGCTTCATCAATGGTGACAATCAAAAGCCGATCGTCTAGCGGCTCAGGGGGACGCATCCGCAGGGTTTGATCATAGGCGGCTAGCTCCCATGCTTGCAACGCTCCAGTCGATCGCACTCCCACAATACTCAAACCGATCAATAATCCCAGTCCGATCGCTTGCCACCAGCCGACGCGAGATCGCCCCGTTGCAAGAGGTTTCGCCTGGCTCAAGCTCTCTGCTGCTTCGGCAATAGTAGTTATTTGCCCCTTCAAGCCCTGCCAGGTTGCGGGCGACTCTGTCGGATTTTGGCAAATCACCGGGAGCCATGTTGCACAGGGAAATTGATGCTCTAATCCCTGGAGTTGTTCTCTGGCTTCGCGCACGGATCGATACAGCGTTTGACCGTGAGCGAAGGTGGTGATAAACGCTTTGAGAAAGGTCTGGGCTACGCGATCGGGAATAGGTTCGCGCATAACGATCATCTGCGGGATGTGTAGCTCGGCTAGATTGTGCGCTAATCCCAATCCATCACAGGAGTTGAAAATGGCCAGAGATAATCCTCGATCGACGGCGTTTCTGAGGGCGTATTTGAGTTGAGCAATTGTCAGAGAATCAGTTTGGTTAATCTTAATCGCACCACTGGAATTATTGGCTTCACTCGTGCTGTGTCCGGCGAAAAACAAAATATCCCAACTCTGTTGCCAAAGGTGATCATTGAGGGTTTGCCGCGACGGTTCCACCAAAAACCGCACGTCAGCCTCAGGCAGTTGTTCTAAAAAGCGGCGATCGGCTTGAACATCAATTCCTTGGCTATTTCCTAAAATCGCCAAGATTTGAATGCGCGGTTTTGTCGCAATCGGGCGATTGGTTCGGTCATAGCTGGGAGCACTTAACGCCAGTTCAGCATGTTTGTATCGTTCTAGCACGTCCCACACCTGCCAGGGCAATCGCTGCATCACCGGATGATCGGATTGCAAAATTACCCGAATGTTGTCCTGTACTGACAATTGCTCTAACCATTTTTCGCGGATGGGTCGAAAGGATTCTGATCGTAGCCACTCATTGAGACGATCGCTGAGTTCTTGGGCAGCACATTCACAATCATGAGTGATTGAAACGTTGGTGACTTGTACCTTGGGAGCGTGCAAGCGCGATTGAATGCCTAAATGGCGATAGCGGGATTGCCAGCGTTGATGACTCTGTAATAAGCCAGGACTGGGTGGTAGTTTGCCGATGACTTCAGCCGTCAAACGGTAGACAAGCTGTCCAGCTTGATCTGCTTGCTCTTCACCAATTTGCAGCGTCACGGAAAAGCCTTGCTCAAAACTGCCTTCGCTAATTTTTAGAAAAACAAGCTTACTCACGGTTGCTCATCAACTCATGAAATTGCAATGAACTGTAAAATACATTTCGGCTACGCTCAACGCTCAATTTGGGGAATAGGGCTAAGCCAAGTCGAAACCTACGTCTAAATCACAAACTGCTCGATGATGCGATCGGTTCCTACCTGAACTTGAATGCTGAAAGCTTCGCCCGTGCTACCACTCAATTCCAACTGAATATAATTGTCAATCTCTCTAGACTGAGCATTTAAAAAGACAGTATCTGTTTCATCTAGAACAATTAGCTGCACATTGGCGGGAAGATAGATTGCGTCGGTGGGGTGAAGCTGAATACAAATATGAACAGACTCATCAGTGGTCGGCGTCAGTTCTACAATCAAGATTAACGATCGGATGCTAGGTTGAATCCCAACGTTAATATGCTTGGCTCGTCGAATCGAGGCACTTGTTTCAAGACGATTGCCTGGGTCCCCCCGAAATCCATAGGCGAGTGAAACATTAGGAGGCAACAGCGCCTCAACGGTCTGCCAGCCTGCATCCATTAGGTTCTGAAACCACAAGCTTAGATGGGTGACAGCCGTGGGTTGGGTATCTGTCGGTGGCACAGCAACGACTGAATGCAGCAGCCGATCGAGATGATCGAGAACTGCTTCAGGAGGTTGTAAGTCTCGAATGGGCAGTTCTTCAGCCGCGACGGTTTCCTTAAATCCTAATAGAATAGCCTGGCGATCGGTTTCGTTGATCTGCACCACAACATAACCGATGCGATCGTGCCATACTTCGGGTGGAATTGCGCAAATCGGGGGCGACCCATCTACCCATGGGCGGCACTCTAAGCGTCCCGCACCTACGATTTCTAAATCAGCAGTATTAGCCGCAAGCTGCATCACCGGGTTCCAACTATCACTGGCACTCAACTGGGTGGCAATGCCCATCAATTGCAAATAGTCATTGATCACCCAAACTGCTAACGTATTGAGACGGACTTGCTCAGCTTTGGCAACAGTGGGCTGTTGGCGGGCAAAGTGATCGGCTATGTGGAAAGCTGCCTGCGGAATTGGTAAAGGTAGAGCCGTTGATTCAAATGCGTCAGAGATATAAGTCATGATTATTTGCCTCCTTCATAGATATCCCTGCGATTCACCAAATTTACGCAAGCGCGGTAAACATTGTCGCTGATAAAAGCTGCTGAGGGTGGAAACTGAAAGCCCCAGTTCCGCTGCTAGATCTTTCCAACTCGTTTCAGGAGGTAGTCGTCGCAAAATGAGTAACTGACAAGTGACAAGGTCATGCCCAGCAATGTGAACTTGGCGCAATTCTCCTGTAAAATCGGCTTCTGCCCACGCTCTCACATCTTCCAAAATCGGGGGAGCGGCTGGTTCCGCTGCCAAATTTTCAAGGGGGTCTATTTGGTCAACGTCACCCGATCGCGACAGTCGTGGTTGCACAGATGCCCTAGTAGTCTGTTGCTTTTGGGAATCAATAAAAAAATCTTGTAATCGTCGCTTTAAGTAGAAATTGAGCCACGTTGCCACACTGCCCTGATTGGGGTCATACTTTGCACCCGTCTTGCCCTCGCAGACATTCTGACAAAAATATACCCAAGTTTGTTGCAAGGCATCGGCATAGTAGGGGGAACTGTCTTTCCATAACTTCCGTACCACCAACCGAATCACTTGGGTCAGGGCCCGTTGTCGCTTCAGGCTTCCCGGGGGATGACTACAGGCTTCTATGACTAACTGCCGCAACTGTTCATCAAACTCGCTCATTGGAACCTCAAACCAAAAAGTTCAATTATTTTTTATGAATACGATCCTGAATTTGTTAATGTCCGTTAGAATGAAGCATCCAGTGAACTGTTTAGTTTCTTTACCTTTGATTGAATATTGAGGAATTAACCATTATGCCACCGACCAAGGGCAGATCTGCTGCTAAGTCTACTACTCGATCGACCACGAAATCTACACGAGGCGGCAAGCGCACCACCAAAGCAGAACAGCCAGTTTCGTCCGAAGAACCAACGACTGTTGTCACCGAAGAGGTAGCAGACACCACCGCCACTCCCACAAGAGCACGCTCTCGAAGCACCAAGGCTGTGTCTCAAGCCTCATTGAGTGCCGCAAAATCAGCCCTTGAGTCGGTTCCTGTGAAAGAAACCCAATCGCTGAATCTGCTGCAAACGATCGCCCAACTCCAGTCCAGCATTGAAGGAGCCTTAGACAAAGGCTATACTCATGCAGAAGTTGCAGAAATGCTGGGCAGCCAAGGCATCGAAATCAGTGGTTCCACCCTTAAACGCTATCTTAGCGTCAGTAAACCTGCCAGCGCCAAACGAGGTGGCGGTCGTCGTGGTTCGCGTAAATCATCAGCCAAGTAGACCCACTAATCGAAAAAACCAAGGCCCGATCGTCGCGAGTGATGCAGCCGTGATCGAGCCTTGAATCGAGTTGGTACGAAAGCACTACCTAGTCACCCGGCAATGGTTGTGAAGACCTCTCCCCTCCTCTCCCTCAATTCTTCTGCCAAAGGGCGAGGAACTCTAATCTGGCTCCTCTACTCCCTGCTTGGAGGAAGTGATTAACCCGGCAATTTGATCTTGCATTCCGCCCCCCTCATCCCCCAGCCCCTGCTCCCAGAAAAGAAGAAGGGAAGCCGGATCGGAAGTCCCTCTCCCAGAGATTGAGGGATTTAGGGTGAGGGCAGATGTCATGACAACAGTTGCCGGGTTAATAGGATGGTGATTGAGGTAATCATCCATCCACTCATCTACTTGTTCATCTAGCCTTGCTTCACCGTAAGCAGTGGCACAATATCTGCATGAGCCAATACTGCATCTGGATTGCGCTGTAGAGATAGATGATACTTGGTCCCAAATTCAGGAGGATCTGGGGAAAGAATTAACTGACGAATGCGATCAATCAAGGACTCAATCTCCTCGGAGGCGATCGGCTCATCGGTTCTCAAGGTTTCATCGATTTGCACAATCAACTCAGACAGCGGGTGCAACCAAGCAAACTGCTCATGGTGAATCACTAATTGAAGCAATTCGCCACTATTAGCAACTCGTCCACGCACTTGTTCATACGTGAGCCGTTCTCCATCTAGCAATACACGATGAAGCCTTAATAGGGCTGTGCGTAGGGACTGTAACTGTTGACGGACAGCGGATGAAAGCAATGTTCCAGTATAAGATTGGGCTGTACGCCAGGATCTGTGCGATCGAGCGGTTGAAGGCTTAAACATGAATTGTACCCATCCTTCCGTGGCGGTAATCTTCAATGGCTTGGACAATTTCAGCGTTGGTGTTCATCACAAACGGGCCATAGCGCACGATCGGTTCATTTAGCGGTACGCCCGCAATCAACAATACATTCAACTCAGTGTGACTTGCTGCTGGATTAGCAATCGTGACTGTATCACCATTGGAGGCAAACAGCACCATCTTGCCATCCCCAGCCAGTTCTTGATCGACTCCAAAGCGTCCCTCTCCGTCTAAGACGTAGGCAAATGCATTGTAGTGACTAGGGATGGGTTGAATGATCGTCGCACCCGGTTGTAGTGTCCAATGTAAATAGACAATTGGCGTTCGCGTTTCAATGACGGCTTTGGCTCCTAAGGCTTCTCCAGCAATCACTTTAACGGTGGCTAAGCCATCTTCTGTTTGAACGGTGGGAATACGATCGGCAGCAATGTCTTGATAGTGTGGGGCGATCATTTTGTCGCGTTGGGGTAAGTTCACCCACAATTGAAGTCCGTGCAAATGTCCACCCGTGCGGACAAAATCGGAGGCTGGCATTTCCGAGTGCACCACACCGGCCCCAGCCGTCATCCATTGCACATCTCCGGGGCCCAGTTTCCCAGTGTGCCCCTGAGAATCTTTGTGCTCTAACTGACCCGCAAGCAAATAGGTCACGGTTTCAAATCCACGATGTGGATGATCAGGAGCGCCTTTGGCTTCACCGGGCTTGAGGTCAACTGGGCCCAATTCATCCAATAGCAAAAAGGGATCGAACTCCGAGAAGCTGCTTTTTGGAAAGGGACGGCGAACAATAAATCCTGCCCCTTCCATCGTCTCAACGCTGCTAACTGTTCCAGCCACCGTGCGACCGAGTTGCATTGGCGTGGTCATGACGTTCCTCCTAGGTTACTTCTAGCGGAGTGATCCTTGATGAATCCTTTCCCATATATGACTAATCATATATTAGCCAGTTCAGTTATAAAATTGATTAACGATACGGCTCTCCTACCCTTATCGAGACGGAAAACTAGCCATGTCCCTTGCTCATGTGATTTTAGGGCTGCTGCAACAACAGCAACGCACAGGTTATGACCTCAAAACCGAGTGTTTCAACCAAACGATCGCCCATCTTTGGCCAGCCGACCAAGCCCAAATCTATCGCACCCTTGACAAGCTGGAGTCTCAAGAGTGGATTACCTGTCAAGTCGAAATTCAAATCGATCGCCCCAATCGCAAAGTGTACAGTCTGACTGCTGCCGGGGAAGCTGAACTACAACGGTGGTTACAGACACCTCAGCCATTAACACCCGGGCGCGATCCTCAACTGATTCAGCTATATTTTGCCGGACAGTTACCTGAGGCGACGATCGCAAAAATTCTACAGCAACAATTGAGTGCCCATCGCCAAAAGCTAGCTGAATGCGAGGCTATCGCGTCTCGATCAGAGGTTCCTCGTCTTGTAACCGATGCGCAACTGTGCGCTCGTCAACACTCGATACAGCAACTAGTTTTAGATTGGCTGGTTCAGCGGGAACGAGCACAGATTTTCTGGCTAGAAACCCTACTCGATCGGTTCAATCAGTCTTCCTCTGGTTCATAACCTGGCTGACTGGAATCTCGTTATGAAGCCCTCACTCAAAGGCTGGTTGGCAAATATTTTTGTGATCTGTTTCAACGGTGATTCCTCACCGAGTTCATGAAAAAGGGAGCGTTGCTGCATCGAGTAATGAACCGCACGATCGGCTCTCTCTACTAAGCAGAGCAAGAATAGACAAACTAGCTCTTGCTTCCTTGGGCAGAAGAACAGAAACTGCGGACCCTTACCTAGATTCAGCAACGCTCAGAGAGCGACTGCAATGGAACGTGTAAATAGGCAGATCGGGTAGATTGGATCAACATGCAATCGCTAAACATACACCCCTACCCGCGTTTGGCGACGATCGCATCGCTAATTCCACCTTAATCTGACGTTACCGGATTTGCGTAGTGTTCAACGATAAATTGCTTTAAATGAGGTTGTTCGGGATTTAATCCTAGTTCTTCTGCTTTAGACAGAACTTGCTCTAAGGTAAATCCCTCTTGAATTGCCGTTGCCACTAGCGCGATCGCACTGGCTCTCATCATCGTACCACTGTCACCTAACATTGGCTTGACCACGTTAACACCTCCGGTCTGCACTCATGATTTGGGTAGCATTGATTTGAACTAACTGAGAGAAACGATGTCGCTCAGTTTCCCGAGTAATTTTTGAACCTACAGCAATTTGCGGCTGGATGCAATGCGGTTTTTCGGTAGATACTTAATCACACAAAGCTTCTCCGTATATTTGAAGCTAAAACGTGCTCAATTCCTGAACTAAAAAGAATTACCTGATAGATCAACTCGATATTCTAGTATAAATTACTTCAATAAGCTTGCCCATAGCCAAGCGTTTATTTGAGGGCTTTGACCCCTCACCCATCATTCTCCTTCGTTTACACAGGGTATACGAACCTAAAGAATAAATTCGTTTCCAACAGAGAAGTCTGAACTAGTGCCAGTGATATCACCTCTTTGGCTTTATGGATGTCTCTAAATATCCCTCTGGTCAGCATCTCTAATTTGTCACTTGTTTCCGTTGATTCAGATGAACTCGATTATTTGAATGTGATTTGAATCATCGTTCAGAAGTAAGTAATCAAATTCAAACCAGTGTTTTTTAATATCAAATTTAAATTGAGAACGTGACAGAGCGGGTAAGGGCGATTCACGAATCGTTCTTACGAGTGGTTCATCTGTTGCGAAGAATTGTTTCAAGCAGCGTAGGTCTGCACTTCCTGACAATGCTGTTAAGGCAAGTATTTTAA
Organism: Thermocoleostomius sinensis A174; assembly: GCF_026802175.1. Classification (NCBI taxonomy): domain Bacteria; kingdom Bacillati; phylum Cyanobacteriota; class Cyanophyceae; order Oculatellales; family Oculatellaceae; genus Thermocoleostomius; species Thermocoleostomius sinensis. Next base: position 4,384,323 of record NZ_CP113797.1, read on the forward strand.
TTGGCCCTATCAACCAACTGCGAACTCCGGTCTTGGCAGTTTGTAATACACCTTTACTTAAGGCTGAAATGTCACAATGAGCAGAGTACCCGTAGCAGTAGTGTCATCACCCATCGGAAAATGCTTGAATTTGTTTGGCAGCAATTTTGGAAGCGATTAAAAACCTTTACAGATTTTGGCAAGCGTTGGTGGGCTGGACACGGACAATTTCTACTGGTTCTGTTTTTGGGAGTTTACGTACCACTTTCGATTTTTGGGCTATTGGCAGTCAAAATCTGGCAGCACGAGGGGGGACTGAATTGGGATGTGACAATCATGTTAGCAATTCACCAAACTGCCCAGTCTGACCTCGATCGGGTGGCGTCCCTACTGACAAACTTTGGTACAAAGTGGGGGGTATTTCCAGGCAGTGTTCTAGTCGCGTTGATCCTCTTGAGTGTCCGACGCTGGCGATCGCTCCTCTATTTTTTAGTGACTGTGCTGGGTGGTGGTACTATCAATCGACTGGAAAAAGCATGGCTGCATCGGGTTCGCCCTACCCTCTGGGACTATGCTCCCGTTCCTGATTTTTCCTTTCCCAGTGGTCATGCCATGTCTAGCATGGTGTTTGTGGCTGCCTTAGTGATTCTAATGTGGGGCAGTCGTTGGCGGTGGTTGATCGTGGCAATGGGCGGCGTTTTTGTGGTGACAATCGGGTGGACACGGGTTTACCTGGGCGTTCACTATCCCAGCGATATCATCGCGGGTTGGATGATGGCGATCGCCTGGGCTGTGTTGGTCAGCATTGTCGTCAAACCACAACTAACAGCCGCTAATCCGCAAGAAGATGCGATTGACCAGTCTAATTCTCCGCCTTCCGCTCAGCATGAAGTAAATTCAGCTAACCACTACGACAGTTCCAGCAATTCTGTTTGACCTTGCTCTGGCGGTTGCAGCGTAACCTCATCACGACGTTTGAGTTGCCAAGCTTTGTCCTGAGCCAGTTCCAAAACTGCTTGATGATAGTGTGCTAATGTTGCTCGATGTCCCACGCTCAGAAACGTTGTGCCCATTGCTTGCAGGTGTTGGTATAAGCGTTCCTCGTTGTTTAGATCTAGGGCACTAGTGGCTTCATCAAGAATGGCATAATTCGGTTTGTTGAGCAGCAGTCGAGCAAAGGTGAGCCGCTGTTGTTCACCCAGCGACAGCACATCACCCCAGTCTTGCTGAGCATCAAAGCCGCCAAAGCGTTCATCCAAATCGGCTAGGTTTACCTGTTCCAGCACTTGTTTTAAGTACTGCTCGTCTACATCTAAGTCAGTATGAGGATAAAGCAGTTGATCGCGCAAAGTGCCCAACACCATATAGGGACGTTGTGGCAGAAACAGAATTTGTTCTAGCGGAGGACGAATAATTGTGCCGCTGCCCGCCTTCCACAGTCCTGCGATCGCCCGCAACAACGAACTTTTACCGCAACCACTGGGACCCATCACCAACAATCCTTCGCCATTAGACAACGTCATCGACAAATCCTCGATGAGGACACGCTGATATTCTGGAGTTTGCAACGTCAGATGTTCCACTGCCAAACGTTGTTCAGTTGTATTTTCTAAATCAGTTTGTTCGATCGTTTGAATCACAGATGGTTGCACAGATAGATTCTCTTGAGAATCATCCGATCGCTGGTTAGCTGAAGAAGTAGAGCCTTTTGTAGATTCCTCTAGGAAGGTTGCAAAACTGTACAACCGATTGATTCCGGCTCCAAATGTAGTCAGAGCTTGGAAACGAGCCACTACCACATTGAGCGAGAAAAACACCCGTACAAAGGCTCCTTGGGCTTCACTAACCTTACCAACTTCTATATCTCCAGCAAAAATTGCCGGTGCTACAACCAAGGCTGGAAGAATAAATGGAATAAATTCGTATGCATTCGTTAATCCATTCAAACCGAGTTCCCACACCAGTAGCCGCTTGACATTATCAAACACATCTAGAAATCGTTGCTTGACCTGGTTTGCTTCGCGGTCTTCTCCTCGATAAAAGGCGATCGCCTCGGCATTTTCGCGCACGCGCACTAAACTAAAACGGAAATCGGCCTCTCGTTTCAATTGTTCAAAATTCAGCCGTACAAGTGGCTTACCAAACACGATCGTTGTCACCAGTGTGCCAATCAACGCGTATAACACCAGAAACAACACTAGCGGTCTAGAAATGCCCCACAGAACACCGCTGAAGGCAATCACTGCTAGAACAGATTCCACCAACACCAGCAGAAACGCCAGTGATTCTTGGGTGAAACTGCGCACATCTTCAGCAATGCGCTGATCGGGATTATCGATTTCAGCGTTGAGATGTTGCAAGTTGTAATAGGCTCGATCGCGAAAATAATTATCTAGGAACCGATGGGTCAACCAACGCCGCCATTGTAAACTGAGACGATCGCGCAAATAGTTATAGCCCGCCAAAAGGGGGGCATAAACAATCAGCACGCCAAGAAAAATGATCACTGTTTGCCAAAATCGGGATTCATCTTGGGCAGAAAGCGCTGAAATTAGCACTCCCCGCTTATTATTGAGCACCACGCTTAAGCCAGTATATGCCAGTAAACACAGCACTACCCCCAACAAAAACCCTCGGGCCTGCCACTTTTCATCGCTAAACCAATAGGACTTGGCGATCGTCCAAAATTGTTGCAGTACATTGAAATTGAACCGATCCATCAATCTACGTTCCTTTTGCGTTGCTTCTAATCGGGTTTGAATATCAACGTTGGATATCAACAGCAGTTTTGGCTTGTCCAACGGCTTGTCTAACAGCGACTTCCCCATCGTTTACTGTAAAAGCATTTACACCCAAGCTTAGTCTGTCATTAGACACAGAAGGCAGAGATTTCCACGGTTAGGATGAGATGACAAAAGCTAACGTTCAAACTCCAGGCTACATCTTCTGGTTTTCTCTCGGGCCATGTAGAGAACGGCTCTAGTTATGGGCATCCTAATAGGGTAATCAGGGATTGACCTAGGCAAAACCGGGCGGATGTTTCAGGTGAATCGGGTGCAATGCAATGGAGCTTCAAGGCGATGAAGACTTGAGGCAGAAGAACCTAGCGGGAACCCACCCGATCGATCGCTCACCCCTGATTTCCGTCCTGTTTATTCCATTGACTCAATCATCTGTAAGTCCCAGGGGAGGATAACAATCCACATGGAACAGACCATACATCAAGCTCAGGATGGCAAAACCGTAATCGTTCTTACTCCTACAGGGCGACTGGACATTACAACCGCGTGGCAATTTCGCCTAAAACTACAGGACTGTATTTCCAAAATAAGCCCTCACGTTGTTGTGAATTTGGGGCAGGTTAATTTTATCGATAGCTCTGGGTTAACCTCGTTGGTTGCAGGCATGCGCGATGCCGACAAAGTTAGCGGCAGCTTTCGCATTTGTAATGTTCATCCCGAAGCTCGGTTAGTCTTTGAGGTCACCATGATGGACTCGGTGTTTGAAATTTTTGAAACCGAGGATGAAGCCTTGGAGGGAGTGCCTCGCGAAATCATGACCTGATCTCTAAACCTATGCTAGTTGAAAGAGATAGGAAAGGACTAACTTGTTGAAACGGCTAACGAAATTTAGATAGCTCCTTACTTGGCTTCTTGCGTGGCTGATACTGTAACAGCCTCCGCTCCAGTAACTTTAATTTCTACAGAATTATTTTCCACACTCAAGCCGTGATTTGTTCTAATCTAATGCAACGATCGCCACGCTACAAACTCCTGCTAGTGATGCTTATTTTGGCGATTGCGGTCGCCAAGGTGATTCCTAACTATGGCAGCGGAAATTGGACATGGAGCCACCGTCCTGCATTAGAACCCATTCAAACCCTCAAAATTATTCAGCAACAAGGATTAGCGATACCAGGCTGGCAGACGTTGGAACAACAGGTTGGGGAAGTGGGTGGGCACAAGTGGTCGATGCAAACCCTGACCCCTGATGCTGCAAACAAGACACCACAGCCCTTCATGCTCTTGATGTTGCGACCCCAAACCTGGCACCGCGATTTACCACAGGTAGATTGGATGGACATCCACGGTGCACGCGGTTGGACAGAAGATTCTCAAAGACGCCTAACCTTCACAGTGACAGCAATCAACGATCGATCCTTCCAACCGCCGATTCGAGTCAACGCCCGGTTTTTTCGAGGCTGGGATCGAGAGCGCACCTATGCAGTGCTCCAATGGTATGCCTGGCCAACCGGAGGCAATGCATCTCCCAGTCATTGGTTTTGGGTCGATCAAGCGTCACAGTGGCACAATCGCCAGCGTACTCCTTGGGTTGCCGTTAGCCTATTGATTCCAATGCAACCGTTGGGCAACCTTGAAAGCACCCAATCACAAGCGATCTCGTTGGGGCAACTTGTACAAGCTACCCTCACGCAAGCCCTTCTCTCTCACTCCTTGTAACTCCTACTCTTCCTCATGTTCCCCCCGTATCAACGCTACTCTCGGTTCTGGAGCCTATTCCTGGCGCACCTCTATGTCACTTGGTCTAGCTTGCCGCTTGCCTTGGGGCTGTGGTTAATGCAGGGAGCCGCGTTTTCGCCAACCTTCGGGCAACCTTTGGTGCCTGCACCGCCATCAACTCGCCAGCTTTTAGAAGAAGCTAGAGAACGACTGCTCGATCGCGAGGGGGCACCGCCTCATGAAGGAAACTCAAGCGAATCCCAGCATCAGCAGTCCGCAACAGAGTTCGATCGCTATCGTTTAGGACCGGGCGACTCAATTTTTGTCAACGTGCTACGATTTGCCGATTTATCCTTCCAAGGAACACTGGATTTGTCGGGAAATGTGCTGGTGCCACTGGTCGGCACGATGAATTTTCAAGGAATGACCGTAGAGCAGGCGCGAGAACAAATTCGGGCGGCCCTCGATCGCTACATTGTGAATCCGCAGGTAGATGTCATCTTAATTGCGCAGCGACCTGTGCAAGTCACGCTCTTGGGTGAAGTCGTGCGTCCAGGCTTGTATCCATTACCGGCTCCTCAGCTTTCAACAGCCATCATTGCGGCTGGAGGATCTACAGGATTTGCCGATTTGCGCACAGTCCGCATCCGTCGATCGCTGCCCAACGGGTCTACCGTGGAACAGGATTTTGATTTATTTACCCCGCTGCAAACGGCTACCGAAATTCCGGATGTGCAGCTAGCGGATGGCGATATTATCATTGTGCCGACCCTGACGGCGGAAGATCGCCAAACTTACGATCGCACCTTAGTAGCACGGTCAACGCTGGCTCAGCCCCAAATCAATGTGCGCTATTTGAACTATGCAGCCGGAAAAGGAGGGGTCATTAGCAATTTGGTCTTGCCCAACGGCAGCAGTTTTGTAGATGCGATTGCGGCCATTTCACCTGGTTTAGATGCTGCTGATATGCACAACATTGCCCTGATTCGCTTTGATCTACAGCAAGGGCAAGCCGTGGCACAAGAACTCGATGGCAAAGACGCTTTTATGGGTGACACGTCACAGAACCCTATGTTGGAAAACAATGATGTCATTGTAATCGGGCGCAACTTTGTAGCGCGGCTGACGTATTTTCTCAACACCTTCACGCAACCATTTCGCGATGTTTTAGGCTTTCTGCTGTTCTTTGATTCGTTAACCACCACAGCAACCAACTTATTTAGACCCGCAGGTGGTTCAAGAGAGTCTGAATAACCACAGACATGGGCATGGCAGGAAAACAGGCGATCGATCGCTCACTGCTGCTGGGTAACTTAACTATGAGTCAGCACGATGAGTCGGCGAAGCCCCACTTGACGAATTCCTCTCTTTTCCTTTCCGCCTATGGTTCCACCGATTGTTAAACGCTACTTGATTGCCCTCGATCGCCACAAATGGGTTGGATTAGCTAGCTTGATTGGCGTAACCGGAATTTCCGGCATCATGGCACTTCTGCAACCGCCTCCCTCTGTCACCTTTGTTGCCCAAGGCATTTTGGCGTACAGCGCTCCACCGGAAACGTTTTCTGCTACTGGAAACGCCATTCAGCAACAGGCTCAGGCGGTGACGAAGGAAGCATTGCTATCGGATGCGGTGTTAGAGAATGCATCACAACAACTGGCAGTGCAGGAAATCGATCGATCGCCTAAAGTTCTGCAACAGCGCTCGAAAGTGGTGACGAATAATCCGGGAACCGGAGAAGCAGGGGCGGGAGCGGCTCTATTGCGCGTGTCGGTTGCCTATTCAGACAGCAATGAAGAAGTCGCTAAGGCAGTGGTCAAGGCGTTGATGGAAGCTATGATTGAACAAAGCCGTCAGTTCAATAGCCAGCAACTTGATCGCATTTTGGCTAACCTCAACCAACTCTTGCCCAAAGTTTCGCAAGAACTGGAAGTGGCAGAACGTCAGCTAGAAGAATTTATCCGCTTGGAAGGAACGGCTTTACAAGCGGCACGCAGTGGAGCTTTAGTGAATTCAATTACTGCCAGTCAGCAACAGCAGCGAGAGCTACGCCTGAACCTAGCCGGGATTGATGCCCAACTCAGTAGTTTGCAAAATCGACTGGGATTGACCCCCGATCAAGCCTATGCCTTTTCTGCTTTGAGCGCTGATCCAATTATTGCTGACCTGCGATCGCAAATTTACCAAGCCGAAGCGCAACAAGATTTACTCCGCAAAACCTTGCGCCCCGATCATCCTGCAATGGTGGAGTTGCAAAATCAACTGGATACCTTCGAGCAGTTACTCCAAGCGCGGGTTACAGAAGTGATAGGCAGTGGACAAGCGGCCCCCTTGGTTGCCTTCGATGTTATTCGTCAGGCCAGCAGTCTTGACCCGGCACGGCAACAATTAGCCGCAACGCTAGTCAGTTTGCAAACGCAGCGTGATTCCTTGCGCGAACAATTAATGAATATTGTGCGATCAGAACAGGAATTACGCCAAGAATATGCCAGAATTCCGGATCAGCAATTGGAACAACAGCGATTACAACAGCAGGTGTCGCTGAAGCGATCATTTTATGACCAAATTCAAGCACGTTTAGCCGATGTGCGATTGGCTCAAGAAGAAACAGTGGGTAGTTTAGTTGTTGCGCAATCCCCGCAGGTCGAAGCTCAGCCCTCGACCGGACCCAATAGTCTGGTGATTCTGCTGATTGGTGGTTTCATGGGGCTAGGGGTCAGTGGTGGCTTGATATTTCTGTTGGGGTCACTTGACTCAACACTGCATACCCTAGAAGATGTGCAATCTACTCTGCGTCAGCAAGATGTGCCAATCCTGGGATTGTTGCCCCTGTTGCCCGAAGCGGGTTCTGATGACATTGCTCCGCCCTTACTGCCCGTTATTGAAGCGGTCAATTCACCCTATATTGATGCTTATGAACGACTGCGCGGCAACTTACAACGCGCCAGTGGTGGCAGACTGTTGAAATTGCTTATTGTCACTAGCACGATCGCCGCTGAAGGCAAATCAACCGTGGCATACAATTTGGCCATTGCTTCGGCTAGAGCAGGCAAACGCACCTTACTAATTGAAAGTAACTTACGATCGGCCTCGCAATCTGCATCACTGCATGTAAGCCTCGATCCAGGCAGGATGCTGGAACCTTTGCGCTACTACGGCAATTTGATTGACTGTGTGCAATTATCGCCGATCGAAAACCTGTACCTTGTGCCTAGTGTTGGGCCGCAGCAACACGCGGCGGCCATTATTGACTCCAGCGAAATGCGGCGATTATTGGACGATGGGCGCGGACGATTTGATCTAGTCATTCTAGATACACCAGCCCTGAGCCGTTATAACGATGCGCTGCTATTAGAACCCCAAACCGATGGGCTGCTACTGGTAACGCGGCCGGGCTATAGCGAGGAAACCGTGCTCAATGAAGCCATGCAGGAATTGATTGATTCTGAGCAGATTAAGTTTATTGGTGCGGTGATCAATGGCATAGATGGACTGATGCAACCATTGCCGCTGGAACAGCATCTAGAACCCTATGAGGTTGACCATCATAGCGATACGAACTGCCACCATAGAGAGAGTGAACTCATCTCGAAAAGATTGATGAATTTTGGTTAGTACTCAGTTGGTATGGTCATATTAGAATGGTGCAAGCTATTAAAGTACGGTCAACTCATCAAAGATTAAGTTTCTGAAATTAGGATTCCGCATAACTTTAGAAAAGTCGCACATGGCGTTAGCCTACTTCATTTCGATCGATTGCACTAAGGCAATTTCTTGTTGATCAAAGGCAAACTTTAACCTGCCGCGTAGCAATCGCTGAATGTTCAAATGCTTACCTGGTTTTACTTTAGTTAGAGTGCGAAGAACTAAATTTTCCTCACCAAAATTTTCTAATCCATCAACATAGGTTGGCTCTAAAACATCTAGTGACTCAAGCTTTAGTTGTTGTCCCACCTCTTCAATAATTTGATAAACCCGATCGAGATTAATGTGATGGGGAACGGGAACTTCTACTTTTGCATAGATATATTGCTTGGAGTAGTTTACCACAGATCCCACTTCGCCGTTGCGGATAATTTGCAATTGCCCATCGGGGTGACGAATGTGTGTTGTTCGTAGCTCGATCGCTTCAACAACTCCTTCGACAGTTCTCTCCTCTATTCGTCCTGTTTCAATATAATCTCCTACCAAGTAATAGTTTTCAAACAGGATAAAAAAACCTGAAACAATATCATTAATTAGATTTTGTGCGCCAAATCCGATTGCCAATCCTAAAATTCCTGCTCCTGCTAAGATTGGAGTTGGATCAATTTGTATAAGTTTTAACACAGCAAGGACGGCTGTGAAATAAACTGTATATTTCAAAAAACTTTTAAACAATGGAATAATTGTTAGTCGTCGCTTTCGTTGTAAATCACTCAGGTTCTCTGTCTGTAAAACTAAATCCTCTAAAATGATATTTCCAAACTCAACTACAACACCACTTAGAAAATAAATAGCGATAATTTGAACGATTTCATCTGCATAAGCAACAATCCAAGCGATGAATTCAATATCTTGAACAACTAGTGTTGCAATGCCCACGTACAGAACATATTCCAAACATTTTTTGAGGGCAGGAACAAGATGGCGGAACCGTTCGTAATAGCGCAGTATATTATCTAGGTTAGAGAATTGTGCACTCAAAGCATCTAGGGTATCAATCAAGGCAGAAATCACTTTAACAACTAACCGCCCTACAGAGATAGCCAAGTATGCCTTCAAAATTACCCATAGGTATCTAGAAATAATGCTAGGTAGTTGCAGGAATTGAGCACAAAGAAGAATCGCAAATAGCCAAGCGCTATTCGTCAGGGCCTTTTTCAAAGCAGAAAAGAATGCAGCAATGCTGTCATCGTTTGCCTTAATCCGATCGTAGTTTTTGGCAAATTCACATGCCCAATCTAACAACCTATGCAAATAGGGAATGCTCAGTTTAACCAGCAACAGCAATAGCAAGCATTTGGTGATAGCAACGGCTAGTCCAGTCCATACAGTGGTTGGAATGCTTTGGAGCAAACCAAGCTGATAGTCCAAAACACTCTTGCCCTGATAAATTAGCGCACCATTAACAGCAACGACTAGAAGGCATAACCCAATACATGTAACGAGTAAAATCAGTCCTGCATTTTGGCGTAGAGCGGCTAGTTGAGCAGACTTATTGGGCAACACTTTAGTTGCTATGGTGGTTGTTGCAATGCCAATTAGCCAATTCAACACCGAGAAGGTGAGAATGAGAGTCGCAACCTCAGCAAGCGTTAGGAGAATATCCACGATCGTTTAAACAGCATATTGTGAACCTTAGAGGTGAGAATCATATCGCACGACGGTGCCAACTGTTGGTTCTTGCCGAAACAGTCGAGGCAAATTATGCCCTCTTGACTGTTAAACTTGCTAGCTGAACGTCCTAACTACTCAAGTTAATTTCGCCAGCTTCTGCATCCCGTGGTAGTGAAGACTCTAATTCAATGAAATGACCGCCTACCCCTAAACTGACATCCCGAACCAGAGGTGAATCAACTAGATAGATGCTGAACAACCAGTAATTGCGACGGCGGACATACTGATCAACCACCCATTGTCCAGAGGGACGAGGCAGCGCCCGAATCGTAGTGCAAGCGGCTTGAACCGCTGGAGGGCGATCGGCTTGGCGGCAGGTTTTATAGACCACATAATCTCGATAATCTTTGCGCGTAGGATTAGTGAGAATCGCGATCGCCATTAGCCCAACTGTGACGATTCCAGCTTTGACTATCGTCCTAACCACAATCATGCTCCTTGCTTTGAGTAGCCGATAAATCTGAATCGATTCGGTAGCGGAGTTAGTTGGATGGTAAGCAGATCTTTCCCTAAATTGGGTTTCTTAAACGGGAAGTTCTGGCTATTCCTGGTGTTTTCAACCTAGACATTGACTTCTTTCGATCAAAAAATAAAGAATTTGCGAAGATTGCGGCAGGATTTGCTCCTGTTGCAGATAGAGGTGTACGATGATAGCCTGTGGTCTATTCTGATGATGTAGATATCTAGCTGGGTCGTTTTTTCAGTTCTCACCGATAGAAAAGCGGCATTACTCAGACAGGAGACATAGCCTCCTCAAAGCCACGTGTGCTTGTTCCAAACAATGCCGCCACCTAGGTCATTCCGTCTATCGCTAAACGGTAATTCAGATTTTACATAGTCAATCTCTAGCGCTGGCTTAGAATGGCGCAGGATTAAGCTACACTCGTGACCCAAAAACAACCAGAACTGAGATTCTCTAGGTATTAAGAAATACCGAAAATAGAGAAGTCTTCCTATTTTTGTGATTTAAGCTACAAAGTGCCTGGGACTCTCTGGTTGAAATAGATGACATAACTGTTGATCCTCATGCTCATCTGATGGAACTTAAAGAATTATTAAGTCCTGAGCAGTTTTTTAGGTTTTCGGGTGCTTTGCATGGAAAACGAGAAAGGTAAGCGGCGAACTGATAAGTTTAAAGAGCACGATGAATGCCGCACGCGAGAATTGTATGTCTATTTAGTTGGGACGCTGGCTCGCGGCAATCGGGATGGTCGTAAGGAAATGGAAGAAGCATTTGGGGGACGCAACTTCTTCGAAAAACTTAGCGATGATAAACCCGGAACTATTGCTACTGGTGAGTTGGCTCACCATCTAGCACAACTGAAACAGTTCTTTGAGAAAACTAGAAGAACCAAACCCAAGCCCAGTGACGTAGGCTCACCCAGAATATTGACTTCACAAGAAATTCAACTGGCGTTTCTGAAGTTGATTGAATTAACGCCCAATGAGCGAGAACAGCTTGGTTTAACTCATAGTGATGAACAATTGCTGATGCAGCAGGCTTTGCTTCACATATGGGGAGAACAAGATCAACAAGATTATGAACAAATTTTACGGTTTTATAATGCTTCAATCGGACTATCATTTGACAGCAATGAACCACTAAGAAGTTACACGGATGAAGACCTGCAAGAAACGGTTCAAGATATTGCATTAAAGCATTTAGGTTATGTTGAATCTAAACAGGGAGAAGCTAGGCAAAGCCACCATGCCGATCGCAATGCTACCATCCGAAAGATCATCGATGAGTATCGCTTAGTAAGTTTAGTAAAGAGTGAAATCAACCGCATTATATTGAAAGTGGGGGTAGGCCAAATTCGTTTACCCAACATTCAAGGGCGACAGGACTATGGACGAAAATATCTACCACGTGAGTTCATCAAACGATTAACTAAAACAGTAATTGATAATGAGCTATTGAATCAGGAATTTCCTGTTTTTATTAAAGCAGTAGCTATTCAAGAATGCGGGCCTTTCCCACTAACTGTTTCTGTACAACATCACGATCAAGATGAAATATCTAACCAGAATGAACTGGGACTAGATCATGCATCTCTTAATGGAGATCTGTTGGAACTCGATCGATATGAACTCGATCGCGAAGAAGAAGAAGACTATAACCATTGTGCTGACATTGCGACACAATATGCCTATCGAGTCACGATTGATTTTTATGTCCGTATTCGCCGCAATAGCCTCAGCAAAAAATTTCCAGAAGTTTATGAGGAATTAAAGCGCGACGATGAAGAACCCGATTTTGAACGCATCATTTTCTCTCTTACTAGTACCGGCATCGGTGGTTCTCTCTCTCACATCACTAAAGTAATCAATCACGCCGTTCTTAATGATATCAGCGTTGATCCACCTGCTAGAACGTCTAGACAAGCAAAAGGATGTGTGGTCAATCTGCGCAAAGACTATTTCACGATTGCCCATGATGTCTTAATTGAACATCACTTTCCCCGCAGCAATGTGTCCTCGCCAGTCTGGTCGCATAGCCTTGTCATGCTGTGTAAAAACGAAGTACTCGGCAAAGTGATGGATTCAAGCCGATGGGCAGGCAAACTGTTTCACTATACCGATATGTCCTTTGGCGATCGGGTGGGATGGGGCGACTACTGCGGATTTGATGGCTTGCTATGTGGAGCAAATGCTGCCCTACAAGCTCGATTACGGGCAATTCGATATACCGGTATTGGTGCACCTGATTATGTTCAAGCTCTCTACAACCGGATTGAACGTACCTATCTGCTGGAAACTGCACAATCTTACGTTACTTCGTATCCATTCTCGTCCTTTGCTCAGGAAAGCGCTTTACACATTACTTTTCTGCGAGATCTGAATCGCTCGCTCACTGATGACGATCCATATACGTTCTTCAAAGCTTATTTGAAAATGGCAGAGACGTTTCTTAATGAAGGTATTTATCGCGTTGCCTGGATATATTTAGAAAAAGTATCCAATGTTTTATCTAGAAGTACAGACTGGCATGATTATTTTGGTAAAACAAAATCAAATGTCAGTTCTTTTAGGGTGTTTTCAGGTTCGCTGATTGTTAGTTATACGCTTTGCTTAGCACACTATTTCATGCTGGTAGACAGCAAAGCAGAAGCACAAGAAATCGCTGCCCATGGAGCCAGCCCGTTTTTGCCTTTTAAGATTGCTTGGGAACGAGAAGACCCTCTTACCTGGAATCGAGATGAAACACAACTACATCAAAGTTTGATTCGGCGATCGTGGCAAGCACTGGAAGCAGCCGAAAAACATCTATCCATTCGGCTAGCAAAATACTTTATTATCAACGAAGAATCACAAGGTACGTTTCATCCTCACTACAAACTACTGGCACAGATCTATTTTCTAAGAGCAAAACTGTTCATCTTTTTTCCAGGGGATGTTCCAGCTAATTCAGACTTCTATACCCCTCCAACCGACGATGTTAGCAGCATGCAAGACCGGGTTTCGAGCGCCAAAGAATCTGTGATTCATGCCAATCGTCTTTACTTAATGGAAAAAGCTAGATTGTATGCTGCTAGTGATGGTGATAGTGAAAGCTACGCTTGTTATACAGCATGGCAGTGTTGGATCTACCTAATGGCTGCTTTTGTGTCAGGAGGAGTTCCGATTAAAACAATTGGTAGTTTTCAACAAACCAAACTGTCACCCTCTGATTGTCGGCGTTGGGGGCGTCAACTCCGGGATGATGCACTGCTGGCGTATGCCGAAACAGGACGGCGCTGTTACCTAAAGATTAAAGAAAAAAGCGGAGTTTCAAGAACTCTATACGAACAACGCCGGGTACGTTATGCAGAATATGGCGATGTACCAATTGAAGTAATTCCACCTTTACGGGAAACCTATAAAGAAGGCGGCTCACGGGTTGTTGGTCAAGGTGATAACAGATTGCTGGAATTGGATATGTCGGTTTTGGCGTTGGGAAGAGCACAGCTAGGAGCGAGCAGTCATCAGGATGCAGGCAGTGTTGTCTATTTGTTTGGGCCTAATGCTTGTTATCTATTTTTTGCCCGTGCTATGTATCGCTTGTGTAGTGATGATCTCTATGAGTTTAGTCCGTCCGATTGCTCTTCGCCTCCTCTAGCAGAAACCGTGTCGGACTGGGACACCAAGTTTGAAGAAGCTTACCGGTTGTTTAACTATGCTTGGGCGATCGCCGACGATGGTGGAGAAATTGCAGAAATTTCAGCGGCTGGTACCATATCTAGTCTAGAAAACCCGCATCACGGATTTGGTATCATTCGACCATTTGCCGTAGCTGGTTCAGAAACATTAGAAGCATTCAACGAAGTGGCAGCCATTCGCGATTTATATCCTTTAAGAATCAGCGGTATCGCCGATTTAGGTCGAATTTTTGCGGCTGGTTGCGCACTGTTGCGGCTATATACACAAACTGACGCATTAGAACGGCAAAAGCGCAAAGCTGAAATTCAGTGGTTGCTTAGTGATCTTCAACGGGAAGAACACTGTCAGCACTTAAACACCTTCCAAGTGCAAAACAGAGAGGCAGGGTTGTTGAATGGACAAAAGCGGTATAACGGTTATTTAACTCACTATTTGAATCAGTGTCGGCAATTTTTGCAGCATGAATGCCTGACTGCTGAACAACTAGAACGTGATGAAGTGAACGATCGTGCTACCCTGCAAATCGAGAAACGACAAGAAATCTTCAAGCAATTATTTGATGCATTTCAATTCAGTGCGTAACTTAGAAAAACTTACCTTATACGCTTTTGAACGAATTGAGATCTAGAGAATTGACTTAATTAAGCCCCAACTAACCTGAGTCATTATTTAGTTGATTTCAATAAAACAGAAGTTTACATACTTTTGTGCCTTGCCCTATCTGGCTCAGTTTACCGTTACAAACGCCATTTTTCGGCAAATTTCTTGGTCTTAAGGTCCCTGAGGATACCTTAGAAGCGATCTTGCCCATTTCTTCAGTCACGATCAAATAGTTAAAGACACTTTCCTTTTCATTTTGGTGAAAGCAACTATAATAAAGCAACTATAATTAAGAACAAAGCGATTGCTATTTGCTTTCCACGAACTATAAACCGAATGAATACTCATTGTTAAACACCCATCCTTAGAAGCTGTCCATTCACCGGGGAATTTCTACCATCGCCTGTCTATTTGTTTCATTCTTTCTTTAGTGCAACTGCCGATCGTCGAGCGACCTATGGAAGAGACACTGCTCCTCTGTCCACAAGACTATAGCCTCCTAACCGATCTCTATCAACTGACAATGGCTGCTTGCTATGTGGGGGAAGGGCTTGATCAGCGTCAGGCTAGCTTCGAATTATTTACCCGTCGGTTGCCACAGGGATTTGGCTATCTGGTTGCAATGGGACTGGCGCAAGCTCTGGAATACCTGGAACAATTTCGTTTCAATGCTGAACAAATTGCTGCTCTGCAAGCCACCGAAATTTTTGACCATGTGCCTAGCCAATTTTGGGATTTACTAGGCACGGCTGAGTTTACTGGCGATGTTTGGGCTGTACCGGAGGGAACGATTGTCTATGCCAACGAGCCACTGCTGCGAATTGAAGCCCCCCTGTGGCAAGCGCAAATTGTGGAAACCTATCTGCTCAATACCCTAAATTACCAAACCCTCATTGCCACCAAAGCAGCCCGACTGCGTGATGTTGCCGGAGAAGCTACGCTGCTAGAATTTGGTACTCGTCGTGCCTTTAGTCCACAAGCATCTTTATGGGCCGCCCGCGCCGCCCTAGCGGGTGGGTTAGATGCCACCTCGAATGTCCTAGCTGCCCTCAAATTGGGACAGGTTCCTAGTGGCACGATGGCCCATGCCTTGGTCATGGCCCTCTCCGCTCTAGAAGGTGGCGAAGACGAGTCCTTTACTGCCTTTCACCGCTATTTTCCAGGAGCCGCACTGCTAATTGACACCTACGATACCATTGCTGCCGCCAAACGATTGGCAGAACACGTCCGATCGGGTGAAATGACGATCAAAGCCGTTCGTTTAGATTCGGGCGATCTCGTTTCCCTCTCTCAACAGGTGCGACACTTGTTGCCAGAGGTGTTAATTGTGGCCAGCGGCGATCTCGATGAGTACGAAATCGATCGCCTCCAAACCGCCGGAGCCACAATCGACAGCTATGGACTGGGAACCAAACTGGTGACGGGCGCTCCGGTCAATGGTGTATACAAGCTAGTTGAAATTGACCAAATTCCTGTCATGAAAGCCTCCAGCGGCAAAGTAACCTATCCAGGGCGCAAGCAAATTTTTCGGCGCTACCAGCAAGACCAACTAGCAGGCGATCGCTTGGGATTAATTCACGAACCCCCTCAGCCCAACGAAACCCCTCTCTTGCAACTCGTCATGAAGCAAGGTCAACGGCTTCAACCGCCTGAACCCCTCCGCATCATTGCCGACCGCACCCGTACCGCCGTCAGCCGTCAACCTCCTGCCATTCGTCGCCTCCATCAACCCGCTACCTTGCAACCCGCCATCTCAGCAGACCTGCAAACCCTGACAGAGCACACGCACGCAAGGTTCAAGTCCAACGGCTAAAAATTTTCGATTCCCCGCTCCTGCTTTCCGCTTCCTATCCCCCAACTCCTACTCCACCCTATGACTTCGATCGCTCTATTTGGTACTAGCGCTGATCCGCCTACAGCTGGACATCAATCGATTCTGGCGTGGCTGTCAGATCAGTTTGACGAAGTGGCTGTCTGGGCATCCGATAATCCATTTAAGTCCCATCAGACACCACTGGAACATCGGGCTGCAATGTTGCAACTTCTAATCGAGGATATTTATCCACCTCGGCATAATATTCATCTTCGTCCAGAGATGAGTAGCCCTCGATCGCTCATCACAGTTGAGCGGGCCAAGCAACAATGGCCAGAGTCTACGCTAACCTTAGTGATTGGAGCCGATTTAGTGGCTCAACTTCCTCAGTGGTATCGCGTAGAAGACCTGCTGCAACAGGTCAATCTATTGATTGTGCCGCGATCGGGGTATCCCCTGACAAACTCTGACTTGCAGCCATTACAGCAACAGGGAGCTACTGTAGAGATTGCCAATCTTTCGGTTCCGGCCGTATCCTCTACAGCGTATCGTGAAGAGGGAGATTCAGAGATCGTCACTCCTCCAGTTGAGGCATACATTCATCGGGAGCAACTGTACGAATGCCAGGACGCACCCAAAAAAAGCTGGTTGATTCAGCGCCGCAACGCATCCTAGCGGATTTCAAAGTGGGCGTAGACAATGTCATCTTCTCCGTAGACACGGATCAAAATCGTTTGCTGGTGCTGCTGGTGATGCGCCATGAAGAACCCTGCATTGGTCAGTGGAGTTTGCCAGGAACCTTGGTTCGTCAAGGAGAATCGTTGGAAGATGCCGCTTATCGGGTCTTGTCTGAGAAAATTCGGGTTGAAAATTTATATTTGGAACAGCTTTATACGTTTGGTGGGCCCGATCGCGATCCACGCGAAGCCTCGACAAGTTATGGTGTGCGCTATCTTTCAGTCAGTCACTTTGCCCTAGTGCGCTATGTGGAAGCCGAATTAATTGCCGATGGCGTCAGCGGTATTGCTTGGTATCCGATGCATCAAGTCCCTAAACTAGCGTTTGATCATAACCAAATTTTGGAATATGGCTATCGCCGCTTGCGCAACAAGTTGGAATATAGCCCCGTTGCCTTTGAAGTGTTACCAGAATTGTTTACACTCAACGATCTCTATCAGCTCTACACCACAGTACTAGGAGACAACTTCTCGGATTATTCCAACTTTCGATCGCGGTTACTAAAACTTGGGTTTCTCCAAGATACGGGTGTAAAAGTATCGCGTGGGGCCGGACGCCCCGCTACCCTCTATCGGTTTGATGCTAACGCATTTGCGCCATTCAAAGATAAACCCTTAGTTTTTATCTAATTAGTTTTTATCTAATTCATCTAGCTTATCTCAAGAAGCAGTAGCACCATGCCCCAAACTAATCTAGCTAGAACAACAAAGACAGGTGTCAATCGTCCTCGCCGCAAGAGCACTGGATGTCTGTAGATTGCTCTGATATGTCTTCAAGATCTTCTGATGTGTCTTCAAGATCTATCGGATTTGCTGCTGTGTTCATGGCTTTGGCAAGGGCCGCTTCCAAGTGTCGCAGTTGTGCTTCAACTCTTTGCTGCTCAGTGATATCTCGAACAAAGCTTTGCACCGCTAACTTGCCTTCATATTCAACCATGTGGCAACTAAATTCCGCTGGAACGCCTTTACCAGTTTTGTGTCGCTGTTGATGCTCAAAAGTGACGCTGCCTGTTGTTTGTAATTCTTGCAAAATCTCTTCTCGACGATCGTCAGCTAAAGGCATCATGACATCATTCATAGTCAGTTGCAACAGTTCTTGGCGAGTATATCCCAAGCGTCTAGAAGCTTTCTGATTCACGCTGAAAATACGTTGCGTTGCTAGCTCAGCAATAAAAATGGAATCGTTCGCTAACTCAAAGACATTATGGTAATTTTTCTCAGCTACTTGAAGTGCTAGATCACTTTGTCTTTGCCGAGTAATATCCTTAGCAACACAGATAACGGCATCAATTTCATGATTGATACCGTAAATTGGGTTTAAGCTATACTCAAATACTTTATTTTCGTGGTTGGCTGAAATCGTAAATTCAGCATAAATAGCTTGCCCGTTTGCAAACACTTGCTCACAATTAGAAGCAAAGTCTCCCAAAAAGAAATAATCAATCTCTTGTAAAGTCTTACCTAAAAAAAAATGTCGTTCAGCTTTTAATACGCGCCGACTAACAGAATTCGTATAAGTAAATCGCAATCTGCGATCGAGGATAAGGATCATATCTGAGCTAGCAGATAGAATTTGATCCAATAGCCCGGTTTGATAAGTAAGCTGTGCTAGCAAATCATGCTGAGGCTCTGGAGCCGAGTACTCGGATGTTTGGAGTCGGACAAGATCTTGGTGAACTATTTCACGAATGGGCAGTAAGTCTGTAGAAAGTTCGGTAGATAAATCCGCCGCTGCCATAGATGGGTTTGTGGAGGGCAAATTTGTAATTGGATGTGTCGTTGCTGCAAAGAGCGAATGGTAACCAGCGCCGGACCGCTGTAAATTGTCCACCTGTTCCGATAGCTGACTGAGTTGGCTTGCTAACTGGTGAACTTGTTGTTGCAATCGATCGATCGCGGAGTTGGAAGCTGGCGGTGCCACCCCATAACAGGTTGTCAACGCATTCAGAACAACCGCCGTTCGATTACTGCCTGTTGCCTGAGCTTGAGCTTCAATGATCTTGATGACTTCTTCTGAAAAACGGAATGTTATCGTTCTGCTAGACATCGACAATGGGTGCAAGGAGGACGCTGAGAAGTGAACTGTGACTTTTTGTAACTAAGTGATTAAACTTAGATTCAATCATAGATGAACCAGCATTGATCGGCTAGAAAAAAGACACTATTCACGAATTTTCTGCTGAATTTTTCACAATTTTCCGATTTTTTATTTTAGCAGTCACTTATTATTAATTTACGCCATGTATGACTGCTTTATGTGCAACTATCTGTCCCTCACTTCCCCGATTTGGGGGAGGAGAGAGCTAGAAGCAGTGACTCGATGGGGGTAAGCTATCTATCGCTGTTCCAATTTCGGTTAACTTGCAGCGTTTTGCAATCTTGATAGCTTATGGTTTCACGATCGCCCCAAAATCCGCCAGCACGCGAGCGTGGTTGCGCAACAGCCCCAGTAAGTTGAGACGATTGCGCCGAATATCTGGGTTTTCATCCATCACCAACACGCTTTGTGGCCCATCAAAAAACTGACTAACCACCGGAGCAATGGCTGACAGTGCCTCGACCAATGTTTGATAATCGCGATCGGTTTGGGCGGCTTGGGTTTGGGGAACCAATTCAACCAATGCCTCATAAAACGCTTGTTCTGATTGGCTTTGAAATAAGTTTGTTTCAATGATGGTAGCCGGGTCGAGTTGAACAGTGTCTAAGCTTCCTTGAGCAGCTAGGCGGGATGAACGGTTAATCGTTTCGTAAATCGAATCCAGCATGTGGTTGTCTCGAATCGATTGTAGAAACTGCGCTCGATCGCGCACATCCAGCAAATCTTGCAACGCACGTTCTGCGTACTCCCGATCGTTTTCGCCCAAGACAGCGTGAATCAAGTCGTAATCAATGCCCCGTTCTTGTAACAAAACTCGAACCCGTTGCAGAAAGAAATCTTGGAGTTGCATTTGTAGATCAGCTTGGCTTTCTGCCTTCGCGTGGGTTGCTACAAAATCGGCGATAACCTGATGAAGCAAGCGATCGAGGTTAATGGGCAACTCTGCACTCCAGGTAATGTTCACAATGGCATTGGCGGCTCGTCGTAGTGCAAACGGATCAGAAGACCCGCTGGGAATCATACCCAGACTGAAAATACTCACCAACGTATCGAGGCGATCGGCCAACCCTACTACTTGGCCTGCTAGGGTTTTGGGTAGTTGATCGGTGGCTCCGCGCGGTAAATAATGCTCCACAATTGCAGTAGCTACATCGGTGGTTTCACCGCTGCTGAGGGCATATTTTTCGCCCATAACACCTTGCAGTTCGGGAAACTCCCCGACCATTTGTGTCACCAAGTCTGCCTTACATAACAGCGCAGCGCGTTGAATAGTAGTGCGGTTGGCCTCGCTCACCTGAAGTTGATCAGCTAAGCGACTGGCAATACTGACAATGCGATCGACCTTTTCGCGCACCGATCCCAGATCTTCCTGAAACGTGACTGTTTCCAAGCGGGGCAGGTAACTTTCTAGAGGCTGCTTGCGATCGACATCAAAAAAGTATTTGCCGTCTGACAGCCGGGCCCGAATCACCCGCTGATTTCCGGCTGCAATTATGTCCGCTTTGGTAGGGTCGCCGTTCGAAATGGTAATGAAGTAGGGCAAGAGGTCGGTTGTCCCTTCAGCCTTTAATACCGGGAAATAGCGCTGATGGCTTTCCATTTCAGTGACAATCACTTCCGTCGGTAGCTCCAAAAAAGCCCGATCGAATTTCCCAATTACCGCAGAGGGCCATTCCACTAGATTTGTGACTTCATCGAGTAAGTCAGGCGAAATAGCAGCATAGCCTCCTACCGAGGCGGCAGCGGCCCGGGCTTGCGTTTCAATCTCGGCTTGGCGGCGTGCCGGATCAACTTCCACGCAGGCGGCTTTCATGCAGTTGAGATACTCAGCGGCTGAGGGAATTTGAACCGGATCAGGATGTAACACCCGATGCCCTCTTGATATCCGATCGCTGACGCATTGTTCAGAGCCGTTCGCCAGCGAGATGGGCAACACGATCTCATCTAGGAGTGTCACCAGCCAGCGAATGGGACGAGAAAACCGCAAATCTCCATCTCCCCATCGCATGAAGCGCTTTCCTTCTAGGCCAAAAATCCAGCTTGGCACTAGTTCAGATAAGATATCTGCGGTCGATCGCCCCGCAATTTTCTGTCGAACAAAGACAAACTCTCCCTTGTCGGTACTGCGAACGGTCAGATCGGCAACACTGACGCTTCGCGATCGGGCAAATCCTTCCGCAGCTTTGGTGGGCTTCCCATCTTTAAATGCAGCTTGGGCGGCTGGGCCTTTGATTTCTTCTTCACGGTCGGGTTGGCGCTCTGGCAGTCCTGTGATCAGCACAGCTAGGCGGCGCGGTGTTCCGTAGACCTCGAGGGTATCTAGCGAGAGGAAACCCTCTGCTAGACTAGCAGGAATGCGCGATCGCCACTGCTGCAACGCGCTACTGACAAAACTTGCCGGTAATTCCTCCGTTCCAACTTCTAACAAAAATGTCGCCATACCGCACCAGCTTTACCCTTTATCGCCAACGATACATTACCAACCATTTCATCATCAAAAAATCGACCGACACCTCAAGGGTTGCGGCTAACCTTCAACAGTGTACCTTGCATTGACAAACTTGCATGGACTCAGCGTAGGACATTTCATCGTGCGATGGCTTCAGCCTTACCTAACACCACATCCAGCTTAACTGCCATTGCCCGCAAAGATTTTCTTCACAGCCTCGGCAAGGCTGAACAACTCTTCCTCTAACCCGGCTGGCCATTGCACTCCGCGAGCTTGTCCACGCTGAAACTGCTGCTGAGTTTCGATCGCCAATACATACAGCGCATAAACCAGTTGACGTTCCAAAATCTCGGTTCCTTGCAGTGCTTCAAAGACCACATCTAATGCTTGTAACAACGTTGACAGTTGAGTGGGCAGGGGTGGGTATCCTTGACGTAGCCGAATCAACAGTGCTTCAGTATCGGTTTCTTCAGGATTGCCTTGTTGCATCAAAAAACTGCGGGCAGTCTCGTAGTTCATGTCGATTTCAGGAAGGTAGGGTGCATCGAGCTATTGCTTTGACCTATCGCTTTAGCTCAAAAGTCGATGGTTAAGCAGCGTTTCAGGGTTCAGCTAAGGTAATACCGCAAAATTCCTGGGTTTGGCGAGTGGTTCAGAATTTGCAACTTTGGAAAAAATTGTCCCAACTTGAGCTATCGCAAGGGCAGGTGCTGTGCTGGCATGGACGACGGCTATGCGTCAACGCTGGCTATACTTCCCGTTTCGATCGCTTTACAGACTCTTCATCGCTGCATGTGTTCCAATCAACCGCAAATTACCCATTACTAGAAATAGCCCCTACCTGCCTGTTGCCTTGGTTCTCAAACTGTTGTTCTCAAGCTGTTGTTCTCAAACTGTTTTGTTAATGGGTCTTTTTAGGTATGAACAGCGATCTAGCTACTATTCCATTTGTTGACCTTTCCTTTCAGCATCAGTCCATTCAATCGCAGCTAGATGAAGCAATTCAGTGCGTCATGCAACGCGGCGATTTTGTCCTGGGGCAAGCCGTGACCGCATTCGAGCAGGCATTTGCTCAGGCCTGTGGAGCCGCGCATGGCGTAGGGGTGGCCTGCGGAACCGATGCGATCGCCTTGGGGCTGCAAGCCTGTGGCATTGGAACAGGGGATGAAGTGATTTTGCCCGCCAATACCTTTGTGGCGACGTTGATCGGCGTTCTGCGGACGGGGGCAACGCCTGTTTTAGTCGATTGTGATCCGCAAACTGCATTGATCGATTTAGCCGCCGCCGAACGAGCAATCACACCTAAAACACGGGCAATTGTACCGGTGCACCTCTACGGACAACTAGTGTCTCCAGCCCAACTGCGCGATTTGTCCACAACTTATAACTTGCTGATCTTTGAAGATGCTGCTCAAGCCCACTTGGCTGAACGAGAAGGACAACGGGCCGGGTCGATCGGCATTGGAGCCGCGTTTAGCTTCTATCCCAGCAAGAACTTGGGCGCATTTGGAGATGGGGGGATGGTAGTTGTGCAAGACGAAATCATTGCCCAAACCCTACGATCGCTGCGAAACTATGGCGCATCCCGCAAATACTTTCATACCGACTACGGCACGAATAGTCGCCTGGATACCTTGCAAGCCGCTATCTTGCAAACGAAGTTGCCTCATTTAGTAGGTTGGAATTGCGATCGCTTTCACATTGCCCAACATTACGACACGTTATTAGAACCCCTCAGCGACTTTGGCATTTTCCCGATCGAGAATCACAGTGGCAGTGGACACGTGTACCATCTCTACGTCATTCGCGTGACAGATTTGTGCCCGATCGATCGCCAAACGTTGCAAAGTGAACTAGAGCAACACCGCATTCAAACTGGCATTCACTACCCGCTGCCCTGCCATCTGCAACCCGCCTTCAAACAGCTTGGCTATGCCGCCGGAGCCTTTCCCTACGCAGAAACCCTCTGTCAAGAAATCTTGTCTCTACCGATGTACCCCGGACTGAGCGATCGGCAAATCGAACAAGTGGTAGACACAATTACCTGCGTTGTTACTGCGGCGCAGTCTAAGGTGCTGTCTGATGTAGTGAAGGTGGCGTGATCGGGGAATCGGGAGTCGAGAATCGGGAGTCGGGAGATGGGGGAGAGGATTTTTAACTTTAGTTATTCTGAATATCCTTCTCTTTCCATCTTTCATCCTTGCTTTTGGGCACTCTAGCAAATAACCCTTCATCCGCTTTTCCCAATTATGCGAATCAAGCACCGATCGCCGATCGCCTGGCAGAGCTTTTTTCCAGAACTAGTGCTTTTGAGTTTATGGACGGGTTTGTATGCGCCGCTGCTGTTGTATTGGTGTGATGGATGGATAAATAAAACCATCAGCATTGAACATGAATATTTTAGTCACGGGCTGTTGGGGCTACCGTTTGCGGGTTACATCGCTTGGGAGCGGCGGCAATCATGGCAGAAACTGTCGAATGTGGTAAAGGCGTGGGAGGCGATCGTAGGCTTAGCACTGTGGCTTGGAAGTTTGGTACTGTATTTTGGCACTCTGCCCGATCTCGTTAACTTATCGTTGCCAATTGGGTTGATGGGGCTGTGCTTATGGCTAAAGGGATGGGCAGGTCTACGGTTGCAAGCGTTTCCGCTGTTGCTCGTCTTTCTGGCCACTCCGAATCAGGTTCCCTACCTGTTGGCTCCCTACACGCTACCGCTGCAACAGTTTATTGCAGGAACGGCTGGATTTCTGCTGATGCAGTTTGGTATGGACATTCAAGTGGAGCAAATCTATCTGTTTGTCAACGATCGCATTGTGGAAGTAGCCCCCTATTGTGCTGGTTTAAAAATGCTGTTCACCAGTCTTTACGTAGGGCTAATCATGCTGTATTGGACGGGTGTTTGGCGATCACAAGTCAAATCAACTATTTTTATAGCTGGGATTGTTTTAATAAGCGTCGCAGCCAACATCATTCGCAATACTCTGCTGACGTACCTACATGGAACCAAACGGAATGTACTGTTTCATTGGTTACATGACAGTTGGGGCGGCGATCTTTATTCAGCCGCAATGTTGTTTTTTTTAATTCTCGTACTGAGATGTATTGAATTCTGGAATTTGGAGTCATCAGAGATAGAATCCTTTGGTATTGAACTAGAACAAGAGGGTAGTGAAGCATCGGGAGAACTGTTATAAAGACGATCGGAGTTTATTATCCTCAGTCGTCTGACTATGGACTTGCCCCCTTTTGTTCTAGCGTCGGCCTCTCCGGCACGGCAACGGTTGCTACATGCGGCTGGCATCAAACCGATTGTCTGTCCCAGTGATTTTGATGAGTCGCAGGTCAAAATTAATGATCCGAACACCTTGGTACAAATTTTGGCTCATGGCAAAGCTGAAACCGTCGCTCCTCGCTTTCGTGAAGCTCTTATTTTGGGTTGCGATTCGGTGTTGGTGTTGAACAATCAAATCTATGGCAAACCTGCCAATGCCACAGAAGCTATCCGGCGGTGGCAGCAAATGCGCGGCCAAGTCGGCGATTTGTACACCGGACATGTGCTAATTGATCAAATACAACACACGGTGCTGATGCGCTGTCAAATTACGCAGGTTCATTTCGGCTGGGTCAGCGATCGCCAAATTGCGGCGTATGTTGCCACTGGTGAGCCGCTAGTCTGTGCAGGCAGTTTTGCCCTAGAAGGTCGAGGTGGATTATTTGTCGAGAAGTTAGAGGGGTGTCATACCAATGTGATTGGTCTGAGCCTACCTTTGCTGCGGCAAATGCTGGATGAGTTGGGCTACGATGTCACAAGCGTTTGGTAGCATTAAATTCAAATGTTACTTGTGACTGTTACTTGTTCGCATTTGTCTTTCAAAGTCGTCAAACTTGGTTTAACCCCGTTAATCAGTTCTGGTTTACAAACCATAAATTTAGGCAAAGAAACTTAGCTAAATAAATTTTCTTAACTCTGCTCTCCGCTTAGGTTATGTCCAGGTTAATCTAGGGTTTATGCAGTAGAAATCGCATAATTTAATGAATGCGATCGAGTTTGAAATCGGCATACAGCGTTCACCCCTCAAGCAATGAGTCGTTCCTTCTACTCTACAAATCTGTCAATTTAAGGTCGAAAATTGCAACGCCAAAAACTGATTGCTTTGTCTTAGAAAGCTGGCTGCCGAAGCACTTGCATTGTTAGCAGTTAGGAATTGCTGTAATGAGTTACTGCAACAGTTTCGTTGTACTTTTTTCTGACGCAAACGTTTGACAAAGAGGTGAAAGCCATTATGAGTGAAAAAGGCTTTTCTGGCTCACGAAATGTGGCGATCGTGGGACCCTATCTAAGTGGTAAAACAACCTTGCTAGAGAGTATTTTATCGGTGACTGGAGCCATCTCTCGCAAAGGCAGGGTCGTAGATGGGAATACCGTGGGTGATGCATCTCCGGAAGCCCGCGATCGCCAGATGACAGTGGAAGTGAATGCCGCTAGTACCGAGTACGGCGGCATTTGTTTTACATTTCTCGACTGTCCAGGGTCGGTGGAATTTGCGCAAGAAACCTACAATGCCCTAGTTGGTGTTGATGCAGCGGTAATTGTGTGTGAACCGGATGCCGATCGGGTGCTGACCTTGACGCCCCTGTTTCAATTTCTAGATGACTGGGAAATTCCCCATCTGATTTTTATCAACAAGATGGATCGCACGCGGGCCCAGTTTGCAGAGATTTTGCAAGCGCTGAAAACTATCTCCAGTCGTCCGCTCGTTCCCCATCAATACCCCATTTGGCAAGGCGAGACGCTAACAGGCTTTATCGATCTGATTACGGAACAAGCCTATCAATATCATCCGGGTGCGCCGGCCGACCCCATTCCTCTGCCTGAATCCTTAAGAGAGCAAGAACACGCTGCACGTGCAGAAATGTTGGAAACGTTGGCAGATTTTGATGATCATCTTCTAGAGGAACTGCTAGAAGATATTGAGCCACCCCAGGAAGAAATTCTGCAAGATTTGAAGAAAGATTTAGGAGCCGATTTAATCGTTCCGGTGCTGATTGGCATTGCCGAGCAAGATTATGGAGTGCGCCCCTTGTTGGAGGCGTTGGTGCGAGAAGCGCCCGAACCCAGTGTCACGGTCGATCGACGCGGCATTTTGTCGGATAGCGCTACGCCTGTGGCTCAAGTCCTGAAAACCTATTGCACTCAGCAGGGCGGCAAGCTCTCCTTGGTGCGGGTGTGGCAAGGAACCTTAACCGATGGGACAGTACTGAATGGGGTGCGGACAGGCGGAATTTATCAGCTATCGGGACAACAGCAGCAAAGCTTAACCGAAGCCAAAGCGGGGGCGATCGTCGCGCTGGCTCGTATGGAGGGTATCAAAACCGGAGAAACCTTGAGTTCCGATCAGCAATTAGCTGACTCGCTACCCAAAGCGGAATCGTTAACGCCCGTGTATGCGCTGGCCATTACGCCAGAGAAGCGCAGCGATGAGGTGAAGTTGAGCAGTGCTCTGGGCAAACTAGTCGAAGAAGATCCGTCCCTGGTTTGGGAGCAGCACGGTGATACCCATGAAGTGATTTTGTGGGGACAAGGCGAAATTCATATTCAGGTGGCGCTTGATCGCCTGCGTCGCAAGTATGGCTTGCCGATGTCTACTCACTTGCCGCAAGTCCCCTACAAGGAAACCATTCGCCGCACGGCCAGCAATATTCACGGTCGCTACAAGCGGCAAAGTGGTGGTCACGGGCAGTTTGGCGATGTCTATATTGACATCAAACCACAGCCACGGGGGGCAGGCTTCAGCTTCAGCGAAACAATTGTTGGTGGTGTGGTGCCCAAGCAATACATTCCAGGGGTAGAAACTGGGGTGCGCGAGTATTTAGCGCACGGGCCCTTGGGCTTCCCCGTAGTGGATGTGGCCGTCACCCTGATTAACGGCTCCTATCATACGGTTGATAGCTCTGAGCAAGCCTTTAAGCAGGCGGCTCGCTTGGCTATGCAAGAAGGTATGAGCAAGTGCGAACCCAGCTTGCTGGAACCCGTGCTAGCAGTCACCATTTCCGTTCCGACTGACTTTACCTCGGGCGTGCTGCGGCTTGTTACTGGACGGCGGGGACAAGTATTGGGCTATGAAGCGAAACCTCACTGGAACGGGTGGGATGATGTGCAAGCTTATTTGCCGCAAGCCGAAATGCAAGACCTGATTGTGGAATTACGATCGCTGACCTTTGGCGTTGGCACGTTCCGATGGCAATTCGATCATCTGCAAGAAGTGCCTGATAAAGTAGCTGAGCGACTTCTAGCGACGATCGGAACTGGCAACGGCAACGGGCACAGCTAATCTGGACAAGACGAAGAATAGGAGTGGATGGGTGGATGAGCCAACCTCTACCCCATTCACTCAAACTCCTTCCCCCCGATTGGAAACTTTTACCGACCCAAATTCGTCTACTGTCTTGCCCTGATTTTGTCTAAATGGTGTGCATGGCATTCCCGGTCGGTAGAAGTCTTCAGAGCGGAAAATACATCCTGGACCAGGAGTTGGGACAGGGTGGGTTTGGTGTGACTTACACGGCAACTCATCAGGCGTTGGGTCAGGTGGTGGTGATTAAAACCATGAACTCCGCCCTGCGTTATGACCCCAAATTTCCCAATTTTCAGCGCCAGTTTCAAGACGAAGCGCGGAGATTAGCCAGGTTTTCGCATCCCAACATTGTTCGCGTTACAGACTTTTTTATTGAGGAAGGGCTGCCCTATATCGTCATGGATTTCATTCCAGGGCAGACGTTGCGAACGCTAGTAATTCCTCACAATCCTTTGCCTGAATCGATCGCCCTCCAATATATTCGACAGGTGGCGGAAGCGCTGAAAGTGGTACATCACCAGGGCTTGCTGCACCGAGATGTGAAGCCGCAAAACATTATCCTGCGGCAGGGCACTCAGGAAGTGGTGCTAATTGATTTTGGCATCGCTCGCGAGTTCACAATGGGTGCAACTCAGACCCATACGGGTATTTTATCGGCAGGCTATGCGCCGATCGAGCAATACTTACCCAAAGCCAAGCGCACTCCTGCAACGGATGTATACGGTTTAGCGGCAACCCTATACACCCTGCTAACAGCGGAAGTGCCAGTGCCTGCCACGTTGCGTCATCGTCAGCCGCTGCCCGAACCGCGAGAACTACAGTCGAGCCTCAGCCCCAAAGTCAATCAGGCGGTGCTGCATGGCATGGCTTTGGAGCCGGAACAACGCCCGCAGACAATCGAGGCTTGGCTGAATTTGTTGCCTTCCGATCAGGGGGGGCGATCGAATGCTTCGCCGCCCATACCAGCATCGGTGACGATGCCAACGCTAGCGGTAGCACCGCGACCACCGAAACTACGAGTCACTGAAACAGCCGCGTTGCCTGTGAGTCCAATGGCAGCCAACGCAGCACCCGATGGTTCGATGGAGGCAATCGGTTACCATTCGGCGGCTCGTCCCAATCAGCATCCTGTTTTAGCTCCACGTCAGCGCTATCGATCGGGGTTGGTGGCCAGTGCCACTGCCCTAGCGCTATTGGTGCCATTGGGCGTTGGCAGTTGGTTACTGAGTCAACCCTCTGAAACGAACTCCGAGCCAGACATCATTACGCCGACTGAGCCGAGCCAGCGCTCGAACTCAGACTTGTTGCCATTGCCACCAGATAACGTAGAACCAACGGCTCCCACTACTTCAGATGCCACGCCTTCTCCCGACGCGATCGCCACGCCTAGCCCCAGCCCCATTCCTTCACCAACCGAGTCTCCTGATGCAACCGCGAATGACGCCATCGATGCAACGCAAGACTCAACCGAACCAGGCGTGATCGATACATTGCCTCCCGCCAATGTTCCTATGACGGAAGGGGTGGATTCGTCCCCAGAGTCTTTAGAAGGTCTTGGCTCGGACGTGCCTTTGCCGGATGGATCGTCTCCGGCTAGTTCTGCACCCATCTTGACACCCGCTGTGCCAGAAAATACTGATGTCAACAGCAATCCGGAGGAGCGGGTGAGTCGCGGTCGCAGAAGTGGAAGCGATCGAGAACCACCCAGACGGGACAAAAAGCCCAAGGACAAGTGAAGCTAGGGCTGCATCGCTACTTTGATGACCTTGCGATCGCGCATATCGTAAAACACCTGCTCCAGGTTTTTCAGCGGTTGGTGATCGCTAATTAGCAACTTAAACGGCAACGTACCGCTCGCCAGCAACTCCAGCGCCGCTCGAACATACTGGGGGGTGCTGTGAAACACGCCTTTTAGGGTCAGTTCGCTGTAGTGCAACTGCTCGGTGCTGACGGTGATTGTGGTGTCGCGTGGGCAGCCGCCAAACAGGTTAACCGTCGCTCCAGGACGAGCACAGGCGATCGCCATTTCCCACACAGCCGGCAAGCCAGTTGCTTCTATCACCACATCGGCTCCCCAGCCATCCGTTAATGCTTTTACCTGGGCTGGAATATCGGCAAGGCGATGATAGTTGAAGGTTTTCGCTACACCAAACTGCTCGCCAATTTCTAAGCGGCGATCGCTGCCGCCAAACAAAAACACCTCGGCTCCTTGGCGTACCAATTCTCCGGCAAACATCAGCCCAATGGCACCATCCCCCAACAGTGCCACCCGATCGCTCGGTTTCACATTCGATCGCGCCGCTCCATGCAGCACACAGGCCAGTGGTTCGGTCATTGCGGCCAGGGCGTCTGATAGGTGATCGGGAATATGCAGCAGATTGTGTTGGACAATGGGTGCAGGAATCTTCAGATACTCAGCAAATGTACCGTTGTTAAAGCTGAGATGGGTACAGAGGGAATATTCCTGCTTTTGGCAAAAGAAACAGGTCATGCAAGGAGCCGAATTGTTGGCCACTACCCGATCGCCCACTTGCCAACCCGTCACCCCTTCTCCGACCGCTGCGATCGTCCCGGCCGCCTCATGACCAAACGGGGTCGGCGGCTTCAGCATCTTCGCATGTCCGCCTCTGCGCCAGACCTTCAAATCAGTGCCGCAGGTGGTAGCGGCTCCGACTCGAATCACCACCTCACCTGGAGCCGGAACTGGGGTTGCGATCTGCTCTAAGCGTAAATCTTCTTTGCCGTACAATACTGCTGCTAACACGATGCCTTTTCCTTCTCGAACCCCTTGATTCTAAGGGATCTTGACGATTGAGAGTTTAAAACTGGCTACACCCAAGACGGCAGCCATCGTCGCATCTGCAACTCCGATGGAGTTAAGGGCAGTCCTAAATAAATAGGCATCCAAAAGGCAAACGCCAATAGCACCAGGACTACGATCGCAGTTGCCATCACTTTGCGCAGTTGTGATGAACTCCAGAACCAGCGATCGGTGATGAGGGCCAGAGACAGCACCGCAAAAACTAGAGACCCCATGTAGTGATAGATGAAAACGCAACGGGTGACTTTTGCCCACGGTAACAGATTGGCGGCCCAATTGATTAGTAAGTAAAGCGCTACCCAATCAAAAGCTCTGATGGGCTGGATGCGATCGGATGGTGCACCAGCGGCGTTTTGCCCCAGTTGCCCCAGTCTTCCCAGTCGCTGCCCAAACCGCTGAACCGTCAATATCGTCAGTAGTCCGATCGCCACTGTAGATAACCACCACAGGAAAGGATTACCCATGGCATGAACATCGTAGATGATGGCAGCCGCGTTGACAGGGGTAGGCGGGCCAATCACAGGGGGTGGTTCTTGCGGGGCATGGGCAATTTGGTAAAAATAGGCGATCGGGCGCAGCATTAGTGGCCAGGTGTACCACAAGGAACAGTAGGGATGGGCATCTAATCCCCCTACCCGACCGTGATAGTCGAGTGTTTGCAGTTGCAGCGTCCAGAAACTATTGCCATCAAGCTGCATGTAGGGAATCCAGCTTGCGTAATAGGTGAACGCGGGAATTAGGGCAAAACAAATGAGAATATGCCCCAGATGAAGCTGGTGCAAGTTGTTGAGCGGAAAGGGCGATCGGCGTAAGGTCGGTGTGGCTGCTTTCGGCGTGCGGACTTTCTCGATCCAGTGCCAAACCCAATAACTAATCCAAATGGCGTAAGCTCCTAACAAAAAGCCCAAGCCGTTCCACTTAATCGAAGCGGCAGCGCCGAACCCCACTCCCGCCAAGCTCAACCACAACCACTGTTGCCAGCCGATCGCTCGCAGCGCTAACAGAAACCCAAGGTGGCCTAACAGCCCAAAGCTAACCAGGTAGACATTATTAAGGGCATAGCGCGATTCCACCAAATATAGCCCATCCGCCGCCATTAGTAATCCAGCTAGGAGGGCAAAGCTGCGACGGTGACTCAATAGGTAAGCAATCCCTGCGACAAGTAGGGGAATGATCGATCCTGTGAACGCATTGAGCCAGCGATAGCTGAAGGTAGATAAAAACAAGCCAGACAAGCCATTTTTAAGACTGTCATCCACCCACGGCAGCACTTGACTGATCCATTGACCGCTCCAAATGCCGATCGCCACGATATAAGTACTCAGGGGTGGATGTCCGGTGAAAATTAGTTCCCCCTTCAGAAAGTGGCTAGCAAAGCGTGCATAATACACCTCATCAAATACCAGCGTATTGAAGCGACTGAGACCCCAAAACCGCAGCGCCAGCGAGATTAAAAAGATTCCCACCATGCCACACCAGAACAGCAGTGGAGACAAATCAGGATATTTCGAGGGGCGAGGAGCGATCGACGGCATAGCGTTCACTAAACGTTACGCAACTACAAACGCCCTAATACTAAACCAAGGAATCGGAACCGTGGGCTAGTTCATCTAAACTAGTGACAAAACCAGTGACAAAGCCGATTAATCTGGACAGAGGAGTGCAGCCGTGATTGAATGATAAACCTTGTATCGCCCTCATCCCAATCTCTCCCCCCAAGTAGACTGTGCTTGTTAACCAGAGTAGGGAAATCCGATCGTCCCTAGCGGAAATCTTTACTGACTACAATGAAAGCGATCGCCTAAGCTTGGGCTTAATATCACTGTTAGCGGTAGGGCTAGCGGTCAAGATTTAGTGTTCTTCTCGTCATCCGTTGCAGTAACTATGACAACGATTCTAGAACAGGGCAATATTTCGATTCATACCGAGAATATTTTCCCCATTATCAAAAAATGGCTGTATTCCGATCACGAAATTTTTCTGCGCGAGTTAATCTCGAATGCAGTGGATGCCATCAAAAAATTAAAGATGGTATCTCGCACGGGCGAATATGCTGGCGATACGGGCGAACCGGAAATTACGATCGCGATCGACAAAGATAAAAAAACGTTGTCCGTTTCCGATAATGGTATTGGCATGACGGCCGACGAGGTGAAGAAATATATTAACCAGGTGGCTTTTTCTAGTGCCGAAGAATTTGTTCAGAAGTATAAAAGTACGCCAGACGAACAGATTATCGGTCATTTTGGCTTAGGGTTCTATTCGTCCTTTATGGTGGCGTCGCGGGTCGAGGTGGATACGCTGTCCTATCAAGCGGGGGCCCAGGCAGTCCATTGGTCTTGCGATGGTTCCACGCAGTTTGAACTGACAGAATCCGATCGCACCGATCGCGGTACAACGGTCACGTTGACCTTGATGGACGAGGAGTTGGACTATCTAGAGCCATACCGCATCAAGCAGTTGGTGACAAAATACTGCGATTTCATGCCCTTCCCAATCAAATTTGAGGGAGAGCAAATTAATAAGCAGAAAGCTCCTTGGAAAGAATCGCCCAGTTCCCTCAGCCAGGAAGACTATCTAGAGTTTTATCGCTATCTTTATCCGTTTCAGGAAGATCCGCTGCTGTGGGTACACCTCAACACCGACTATCCTTTCGTCGTTAACGGCATTCTCTACTTCCCCAAGCTGAAGCCAGATGTGGATGTTACGAAGGGGCAAATCAAGTTGTTCTGCAATCAGGTGTTTGTCAGCGACAACTGTGAAGAAGTGATTCCTCGCTTTCTCATGCCGTTGCGAGGAGTCATTGACAGCACCGATATTCCCCTGAATGTATCGCGCAGTTTCTTGCAGAACGATCGCACCGTGCGCAAAATTGCCGATTACATTGCCAAGAAAGTTGGCGATCGGCTGAAAGAGCTATATCGAGACGATCGGGAGCAGTACATTCGCGGCTGGCAAGACTTGGGCACGTTTGTTAAGTTCGGCTCCATGAACGATGACAAGTTCAAGAAGCAGGTTGAAGATATCTTAATCTACCGCACCACCTATGAGGGAGTGGGGAATCGGGAATCGGGAGTTGGAGAAACTGAACTCCCTGCGGTACAGGTACAGTCTGAAGAGGGCGACGTATGGCAAGATGTGAGGCCATCGGAGTCACCATCATCTGGCTCTGCTACCCTGGACGGCAAAACCTACACCACGCTGAAGGAATACCTGGAGCGCAACAAAGAGCGTCACGAGAATCGCGTTTACTATTGTACCGATGCGGCGTCGCAAGCTACGTATGTAGAACTGCACAAGAGCCAGGGCTTGGAAGTGTTGTTCATGGATTCCTTTATTGACTCACACTTCATCAGCTTCTTGGAGCGGGAATATTCTGATGTGAAGTTTTCGCGAGTGGATGCTGATCTCGACGATACGCTAATTGATAAAGATCAAGCGACTGAGATTGTCGATCCCACCACCAACAAAACCCGCAGTGAAGTCATCAAGGAATTGTTCACGACCGCATTGAACAAACCAAAAGTGACCATTCGCACCGAAGCCCTAAAGTCTGACAATGCCGAGGCGGCTCCTCCGGCGATCGTCCTCCTTCCCGAAACCCTACGGCGGATGCGCGAAATGAATGCCTTGTTGATGCAACAAGCTGTGGAATTTCCCGAAGAGCATACGCTATTAGTCAATACCTCACACCCGCTGATTCAAAACTTAATCAACATCAGCAAAGGCAGCGTGGTGCAAACTAGTGGCCCGTCTCCTTCGGCAGAGTTGGCAACCCTCATTTGCCAACATGTTTACGACTTGGCGCTGATGGCTCAGAAAGGCTTTGATGCCGATGGTATGAAGGCGTTTGTAGAGCGATCGAACCAGGTGTTGACGCGGTTAACGCAGAGCTGAAGATTGATTGGGAGGTTGAAGATTCGGGATAGATGGCTTGCCGTGAGCGGCTCAGTCGAACGGCAGATGGAGAAGATGGGGAAGCATTTTCCCCAAGGTTCCTCTATTCTCCGCCTCCCACCTCCCACCAACCAGCTTTGTCCTTTCAAATCAGTTGACTTAAACTAGTTGACAAAACTAGAGAACTTTGACACCATAGAAATTGCGCGATTTTCGCGGGTGTAGCTCAGTGGTAGAGCGCAACCTTGCCAAGGTTGATGTCGTGGGTTCGAATCCCATCACCCGCTTCTTAAGGTCTTAGAGAATTTTCAGGTGGGGTGGGTATTTCACCGTGCTCCCTTCGAGCACTGGTCAGTAGCTCAAGCCATAATCGAGGGGTTGTCTGTTGGGAGAAGAGTTTGGAGATGAGGGCAGCTCCGACGTAAATTCAGCAACGCCAGAAATTAGATAGGTATGGAGTGAGGCGATTGTGGTAGTCGAGTGTAGCTTTACTAATTAACTTGTGAGTCTTTAGCTGAGTAGGTTAGGGTAGGTTATTCACTCGAATCGCTTGATTATTCCATAGCAAAGTGATAGCCTCAGGAATCGAGGCTATCTTTTTCTCTGTGAAAGGTAGTCATCGCATCAACATCAACCTAGAAGCTAAATTCTAGGACGCTGATTAGGGAAGTGACCAGCAACCCTAACCAGCTAACCTTAAACCGGAGCGTGACCGGTCTAAGGCTAGAAGAGATTATCTCATCTAGCTGACAGATCCTGCTGCAATGGTGAATCGAATTTGGCTTCTAGTTTCCTCATCTGAAACTAGGAGTTTTCACTATGGCTGACTTCATTGATATTCCATCGGGAGACGCACGATCGGTCAGAAGCAAGCGCCGCGCCGTCAAAATCTTGATGATTGGACAACCCGAAGACGTAGCGGCTGAGATTGCCCACCTGTATCACTGTGGCTACGGTCGGTGGAAAACTGGTCGCGGGCCTTGCCCTATGCCCAGATTCAACAAGCCACGGTGCGAGAACCCGGAGAGATTATGCGGATTTACAAGCGCTATGTCGATCGGTAGGAGGTAAGCGGGAATCGAGAATCGGGAGTTGGGAGTCGGAAATCGGGGTTGGCTGGTCGCGTTCACCACCTATCTATACAGGCTATACACGTCTGTCCATGTCTGATTCACCCGACTCCCTGCCCTCAATTTGCTTTTGAAAAGAGTGTTAACAATCACCGCTGTGATCCTGGTTTAAGCTACATTGGGAGGTATGAGAACTCAAACAAGTAGTTTAGTTCTGAGTGGCGATTACAGGTTCTAATCTGGAAAGCTGCAAGACCGATCGACTCGTTCTTTGTCTTTTCTGCGTCTTCCAAGCTAGATTCACCTAATCTTATTGCTGACTGTGCAATCTCAGAAACTTCAAAAAATTGATTTTAATCAAGAATATCCTTGCCCCTGTCGCCGTCGGGGACGCTTGACGCCGATCGCCCTCACTGAAGCCTTCGGCTGTAATCGCTGTCAGCAAATTTTTGTGGTGCAAGATAATGGGTATGTGATTGAACAGCTTTCAACCAATTATCCTTACAAGCGGGCGTGGCGTTGGACAGGCAATCAATGGAATATTGCCCACTCCAGTCTAGGACGTGGCTATCTGCCTCTAACGCTGGTTACCATTTTTGTGCTGGTTTTCTTGCTGCTGCTGACAACGCTTCAATCGCCTTTAAGCAACAGTGTGACGTTTCGGGTGATTGCAGCACTGGTGCTGTCTATGATGCTAGTCTTAATGCTATGGCTAGTTTGTAGACGTTATTAGTCACCCCCAGGTATCTTGACTTCTTCACCTGATCTGATTACCGTTGCCCAACGTGCTCTACATTCTTCGGCTGTTTTAGCAGCCGTGAAAGGAGGAGAGCGCAGTCGGGCTTTACAGTTTATGTCCGAGTCTCTGCGCGAGCGACAGGACGATATTTTAGAGGCCAATACCCTAGATCTGGAGGTGAGCCGCGAGATGGCCGTTCCAGAGTTGATCCTAGACTGGCTGAAGCTCACCCCTGAACGGTTGCAAACGGCTGGGCAAATCTTGCAACGATTGGCAGAGCTTTCTGATCCAATTCAGCAGGTGATGAATGTGCCATCTTATCAGGTAGATGAATGCCATACCTACTATCAATTGATGCCGTTGGGCGTAATTGCGCTAGTGTATGAATCGTTTCCAGAATTAGGGGCGATCGCAGCGGGGTTGTGTGTACGCAGCGGCAACAGTTTAATTCTGCGGGGTGGTCCAGAAGCGAGTCACTCGAATCAGGCGATTGTGGATACGCTGCAATTGGCGTTGGAAGATGCAGGGTTGCCAGTCGGCTGTCTGCAACTGTTGTCGGCTGATCAGGGGGATGTGATTCGAGACGTGGTGACGCTGGATCGTTATATCAATCTGGTGATTCCCTATGGACGATCGAGCTTGGTGCAGCAGGTGATTCGACAAGCTACGGCTCCGGTCTTGAAAACGGCGATCGGCAATTGCTATCTATACTGGTCTCCGTCTGGCGGCTTGGATATTGCCCGTTGGATGATTTTAGATAGCCACCTCAGTGAACCTGATGCGGTCAATGCGATCGAAAAAGTGTTGATACACCGGGATCACAGTATGGCCGCTTTAAAAACCCTCTGGAATAGCTTGAAAGAAAAAGGCTTTAAGCTGCGAGGAGATGAGGTGCTGCTGACGGAATTTCCTGAGGTGTTTACGGCAGGTGTGGACGATGCTGAATGGGGGCAAGCTTATCTGAACGATACGATCGCCTTCAAGGTGGTAGACAAACTGGAAACGGCCATTAGCTGGATCAACCAACACAGCAGCGGCCATGCTGATTGTCTGGCCACCGAATCGTATCAAGAGAGCCGCCAGTTTGCCTTGGGCGTCAACAGTTCCATGACCTATATCAACGCCTCTCCGCGCTTCTATCGCAACCCCAAACGCGGCAGCCCGATCGCCTTGGGCATGTCGAACCAAAAGGGGCATCGTCGTGGGTTGATTAGTCTAGAAGCCCTAACGACGATGAAGCATATTGTGCAAGGAAACGGAGGGTATTAGTTGGTAGCTAGTTGCAAACAGACCAATCTATTGACACAAATCGGCTGTCCACTCGTCTGAACCACGCCCCGGCTGGCATTTGTTTTGTTGCGTCACTCGCACAAGCTGCCAAGTTGGTTGCCCTTGCGTACTTGCCACAGGTTCAAATTCATAGCGGGTACGAATGGCCCGAACCGAGTCATCTGGTAGCCCGCGCACTACTGATTCCACCACCGCCCGATCGGGTGCAGAATAGGTGACTTTAAGTTGCTCAGACCCGACCAACTCGCCTGAAAATTGCCGCAACTGAAACGCCATCGCCAACGGATCGGGGCCGGGTTCCGGCAAGGCAATGTTTTCAACCACACGATAGTCTTCAGCCGATTCTGGATCAGGATCGGCCGCGGCGTCTTCGTCAACGGACTGAGCGATCGAGTCGTTGGTGTCAATCGCATCTGTGCGAGTTGTAGTCTCCGGTTGGCTGCATCCAACTAGGCCAATCAGTGCAGTAGCGGTGAGTATCACAGTGAGACCACGCGATCGTTTAATCATAAAAATTTTCCTCGATGAAATTTGAATAGGGGTGACTAGAGTAAAATCAGCACTCCAGAACATTAAAGACTTTTAGAGAACAAACTTGGTTCCAGCCTTGGAGGCAGCATAAGTTGAACTGCCCATTACCAGATCTGTAAGGTCAATTCGAGGAATTGGTGTAAGCTCCAGAGAAAAATCAACAAAAAAGCGGGTGTGACAATCGCACCCACTTTTGCTAATTAGATCTGCTAATTAGATCAATCTATGCAATCAGCTAGGCTTGTTTATCCTCGACTAACTTCACCTTTTGCGCCAAGCCCAAAAATTGAAGGACGCGAACCATCATCCAAGTGGCGTCAATTTCCCACCACTTCAAGCCGTGACGCGCCGAATACTGATAAGCATGGTGGTTGTTGTGCCAGCCCTCGCCATAGGTTAGCAACGCTACCCACCAGCAGTTTGTGGAACGATCGCCCGATTCGTAGGTGCGATAGCCAAACTTATGCGTAGCGCTGTTAACCAACCAGGTGCAGTGGTAGACCAACACCAGCCGCACAAACACGCCCCAAACCACGAACGGCCAGCCACCAATTAAATACAGAAGAATGGCAAAGACCACTTGAATGGGGAAAAAGTAGTTTTCCATGAACTGGTAGAACCGATCGTCTTTAATATCCTTGGTGAAGCGATCGACTTCCTTTTCAGCCGGAACCTCATAGAGCATCCATCCCATGTGGCTCCACCAAAAGCCTTTACCTGAATCATGGTGATCCACGGTTTGATCGGAGTGAAGGTGATGGTGACGATGTAGCCCTACCCACCAGATGGGGCCCCCCTGCATTGACAGTGTGCCGCAAAACACTAGGAAATATTCCAGCCATTTGGGTGTTTGAAAACTGCGGTGAGTTACCAGTCGGTGCCAACCGAGTGTAATGCCCAGTCCGCCCGTCACCCAGTGCAAGAAAAGCGCTAGCCCTACGGCGGCCCAGCTAAAGTTGCTGGGCAAAAGAGCAAACAGTGCTCCAATGTGGAGAACAGTCATCACCACAATGACAGTCCAGTCTAAGGGAAGTTTGTTTGAGGTTGCGATAGTCATTCCTAATCTCAATATGAAATTTGCAAACAATCCAGATCGTTAATGGGTTTTACGATTTCTCCACGAGCTTAACTTTTCGGGCTAAGCCCAGCGCTTGCAGGATGCGAATCATCATCCAAGTGGCGTCAATTTCCCACCACTTCAAGCCGTGACGCGCAGAGTACTGAAAGGTGTGATGGTTGTTGTGCCAACCCTCGCCGTAGCTGAGTAGGGCCACCCACCAACAGTTCGTCGAACGATCGTTCGAGTCATAAGTCCGATAGCCAAACTTATGGGTGGCGCTATTGACCAGCCAAGTGGAATGGTAAACCAGCACCAGCCGCACAAACACGCCCCAAATCAAAAATGGCAGGCCGCCGATGAGATAGAGCAATCCGGCAAACACCAATTGCACGTGAAAGAAGTATTTGTCTAGAAATTGATACAAGCGATCGTCTTTAATATCTTGGGTGAACCGGGGAATTTCGTGTTCAACGGGAACCTTGTGGAACATCCAAAACAAGTGGCTCCACCAAAACCCTTTGGTAGAGTCGTGATGATCAACATCTTGATCTGAGTACAAATGGTGGTGGCGGTGCAGTCCTACCCACCAAATGGGCCCCCCTTGCATCGCCAATGTGCCACAGAATACGAGAAGATATTCTAGCCATTTGGGTGTTTGAAAGCTGCGGTGGGTTAATAGCCGATGCCAACCTAAAGTAATGCCGACGCCAGCAGTTAGCCAGTGCAGAAACAAAGCTAGCCCGACCGCCGCCCAACTAAACGTGCTAGGTAGGAAAGCTAGCAGTGCTCCTAGGTGAATAATCACGAGCGCGATGATGGTAGACCACATCAATGGGGGTTTAGGTGATGTTGCAATTGTCATTCAAGTATCTCAATGGGAACAGGTAGCCCGATCTGCGCGACAATTAAGTTCCGCACATTCGCCGAGTTTGGAACCAGGTTTGGGCAAAGGGTAGGTTGCTAGGTTCGATCGGCTGGGCAACGTTGCACAACTTAAACCTAGATGAGTAAAAGTTTCAACCATTCAAGCACCAAACTTTCTGTTTTTGATTGTCGTCATACGGTCATCTCTCTAAAGAGGAGTACGGATTAATAATGAGCAGCATTGAGCGGCTTCAGCAGGCAGAACAGGCACTATTTCAGATTTTTTCTGGTATTGACTCTCAGGTCAAGAAAAACTTACGACGAGTGCTGACTGCATTCCAGACGCATCAGGTCGGCGTCCACCATTTTACCAGTGTAAGTGGCTATGGACATGATGATTTAGGTCGGGAAATTCTCGATCGCGTGTTTGCCGATGTTATGGGGGCAGAAGCCGCGATTGTGCGCGTTCAATTTGTCTCAGGCACCCATGCCATTACCTCTGCATTGTTTGGAGTCTTGCGTCCCGGCGATGAAATGCTGGCAGTGGCAGGTGCTCCGTATGACACGTTGGAAGAAGTAATTGGACTGCGTGGGCACAATCAGGGTTCCTTAAAGGACTTTGGCATTCGCTATCGCCAACTAGAGTTAACCAAAGACGGAGAAATTGATTGGCAAGTTTTGTCACAAGCGGTGCGCTCGGATACTCGCTTGGTTCATATTCAACGATCGTGTGGTTATTCGTGGCGACCTAGCCTCTCCATCATAGACATTGAAAAGATAGTTCACCTGGTAAAACAACAAAATCCAGATACAGTTTGTTTTGTGGATAACTGCTATGGCGAGTTTGTAGAAGACCAAGAACCCACCGCCGTTGGCGCAGATTTGATGGCGGGGTCGTTGATTAAAAATCCGGGGGGAACGATCGTCACCGCAGGTGGGTATGTGGCAGGGCGAGCCGATTTAGTGGAAAAGGCAGCCGCACGACTCACCGCTCCGGGCATTGGCAGCGCAGGAGGAGCTACCTTTGACCAAAATCGGCTGCTGTTTCAAGGGCTTTTCCTTGCCCCACAAATGGTAGGCGAAGCGATGAAGGGCAATCATTTAACGGCCTATGTGTTCCACGAATTAGGGTATCCGGTGAATCCGCTTCCGTTGTCCCCACGTCGCGATGTGATTCAAGCCATTCAGCTTGGTTCTCCCGAAAAAATTATTGCCTTTTGTCGAGCCATTCAAGCCCATTCGCCGATCGGCGCGTACCTCAGCCCGGTTCCAGCACAGATGCCAGGGTATGAAAGCGACCTGGTCATGGCAGGCGGCACCTTCATCGACGGCAGTACCTCAGAATTTTCTGCTGATGGCCCGCTACGAGAGCCATATGTGGTGTTTTGTCAGGGCGGCACCCACTGGACACACGTGGCGATCGCGTTGGAAGCGGCGATTGAGGCGATCGGGGAGAATCAGGGGGAGTCTGGAGTCGGGAACAGAAGCGGGGAAGAAGGAATGAATGAGGACGATCAGGAGGTTTTTTTACGCCGTTGCGGCT
This sequence comes from Thermocoleostomius sinensis A174, assembly GCF_026802175.1. Taxonomy (NCBI): domain Bacteria; kingdom Bacillati; phylum Cyanobacteriota; class Cyanophyceae; order Oculatellales; family Oculatellaceae; genus Thermocoleostomius; species Thermocoleostomius sinensis. Next base: position 4,426,149 of record NZ_CP113797.1, read on the forward strand.
CTTAATTTAGATGCGATCGCTACTTGTTCTACCTTGGTTAATAAGCTAATGGGTTCTTCGCCCTGAGCGTACCATTCCTCAAAATCTCCGACGCGATTGTCTGGTGTCACGACGGAATCGACATAATCCAATTCATCACAATCGTTAAAAATCACGACGCGATAGCCGTTGATGTCAAATTCTACATTTCCGGCATAAACCTGCTGCCAACTGCAACTCGGCGCAACCAATCGAGCCGCAACTTCGCCCCGTCCCACTTGCCGCAACAGATCAGCAATTTCCTGTCCCCTTACTTGAAGCTTGATTTTTTGAGTCATTTTCCTACCTCCCCATCTCCCCATCTCCCCATCTCCCTCGATAATGCTGTCGCTGTGCTTTGTGAATTTTTTTCCACTTGGCTTTCTCAAGCTGCTGGGCCCGATCGTCTTGCTTGCGCGCCAAATACGCCAACTCTTGGTTGAGCTTGCGATAGTTAAGAAGTCGGGAAGGATCAAGCAGACCTTGATCGATCGCCCCCTGCACAGCACAGCCCGGCTCCTCCTCATGCTGACAATCACGAAACCGACACTGCTCAGCCAGCGTTCTAATATCCGTGAAGGTGGTTTGCAGACTTTCTTCTCCTGCCCATACCTGAAGCTCTCGCATCCCGGGTGTATCAATCAGCAGGCTGCCATTGGGCAAACACAGCAACGATCGCTGGGTGGTGGTGTGTCGTCCCCGACTGTCTCCTGAGCGCACCGCTTGCACCACTTGCCGATTTTCGCCCAAAAGTTGATTGGTGATGGTCGATTTTCCAACGCCAGAGGAGCCAAGCAGCGCGATTGTCTGACCCGGTTGCAGGTGAGACGTAAGTTGCTCGAGTCCTTGTTGGTGCAGAGCACTGAGTACGGCGATCGGTACACTAAGGGCGAGGTTCTTCACTTGCCATATACAGTGCTCTAGATTTGGGCACTGGTCTGCTTTGTTAAGCACGATCACTGGACTGGCTCCGCTGTTCCACGCCAGAAGCAAATAGCGTTCTAGGCGACGTAAATTGAAGTCACCGTCTAGCCCGGATACCAGAAACACCGTATCCACATTGGCAGCGACTAACTGAGCCTCGGTTTTTCCACCGACTGTCTTTCGCAAGAATTGGCTTTTGCGTGGCAATACATGATGAATGGTGGCGGGTGAATGGGTCTTACTAAGCTGAATCACTACCCAATCACCAACGGTTGGAAAGGCGTGCCACTGCGTCGCTTGATGGCGAAACTTGCCGCTGATCTCTGCCTGTTGTTCCCCGAATTCCGTGTAAAGTGTATACCTGCCGCGATGCTCGATCGCCACTCGCCCGATCGTGTATTCCGTTTCAGTATCCTGCTTCTTGGCATACTGATTGAAACTGCTAGCAAAAAACTTGCTCCAGCCGAATTGCTGTAAATTCATTGCAAATGTTCCTCAGGGTGAATCTCTAGCTCGATCGAGGTTCACAGAGGCAGCAAGATCAAGCGTCCAAGGCAAGTTTCCACCAGGGAATTACCGATGTGGCAGATCTGAGGCTAGTCCTCTGTCACCTCGCGAAGTTGTCTGTGAAGAATTGGGATAATGTAGCGCTGTGCACAACCGACTCAGTCATCATCAAGTCCTCCTATTTCATTGCAATGTTGTGGCGTAATGGGTAACTGGTGATGGGTCATGGGTCATAGCCATGGACACTACAGCAATTGTTCATGACTCGTTAGTAACGACCCATTAGCGATTACCTCTAGCAATTCCCTACCAGCAGACTTGAACTTAAACAAGCTTGCTACTACGATTATACTACACAGATGCTACAAGATCTACTCATTTCGGGAACTGCTTCAGAACATCACTGCCGGAGTATCAAGTTCACCATCAAATGTCGGACGATTGGGACAGGATTGGGGTTCTCACCACGCACATCAACTTTAGCAATGTGGCGCTGCTGACAGAGGTTCTCGATCGCACATTGATTAGTCAGCAAGCTTTTCTAGCGCCGTACATAGCAGGATTTATCCAAGCCTTTCAGCAATCGCAAGAGCAATTTGTAGTGGAGTAGTGGAGTAGTTGCTCCAGAGTAGAGCACTCGCTCTATTCGCGGCATTCATCCCAAATGAATCCGAGGTTTTACCCGACTCGACGCTCCCTTGAGCAGGGCAAAACCTCTTAGAAAAGATTATGTTCACAAGAAGGGCTATGATACAACTGCTTGTGATTAAGTATGGTTAAGCTTAACCGCAGATTTGTCAGAAGGGCTGCGATCGTTGCGAGAGTTTGATACTTTTAATAGGTTGTAAGGTTTGATAGCCATCGGTCATTAGCTGCAACGGCGATGGCGGAGGGTGAAGCAGTATGGCGCTAATTGTTCAAAAGTATGGTGGTACGTCGGTTGGCTCGGTTGAGCGCATTCAGGCAGTCGCTCAACGGGTGAAGCGATCGGTTCAGGAGGGACACTCGATTGTGGTGGTGGTGTCGGCAATGGGCAAAACCACCGATGGGTTGGTGAAGCTGGCGTATGATATTTCGCCCAATCCTAACCGTCGCGAGATGGATATGCTGCTTTCGACAGGTGAGCAAGTGTCGATCGCGCTGCTCAGTATGGCGCTTCAGGAATTAGGACAACCCGCTATTTCTATGACTGGGGCACAGGTTGGCATTGTCACAGAAGCAGAGCATACTCGCGCCCGGATTCTTAGCATTGACCCCGATCGGGTGCAGCGCCATTTGCAGGACGGCAAGGTGGTTGTGGTGGCTGGATTTCAAGGAATTTCTAGCCTGTCTGACTTAGAAATTACAACGCTAGGGCGAGGGGGGTCTGATACCTCGGCTGTGGCCCTAGCTGCCGCTCTCCAAGCCGATCTTTGCGAAATCTATACCGATGTTCCAGGGATTCTTACCACCGATCCGCGCCTCGTGCCCGATGCTCAGTTAATGACGGAAATTACCTCCGATGAAATGCTGGAGTTGGCTAGTTTGGGAGCTAAGGTGTTACATCCGCGTGCGGTGGAAATTGCCCGCAACTATGGTGTCACCCTGGTGGTGCGCTCTAGTTGGACGGATGATCCGGGCACAAAGGTAATCTCGCCAATCCCGCAACCGCGCCCGCTACAAGGCTTGGAAATTGCTCATCCAGTGGATGCGGTTGAATTTGATACCGATCAAGCCAAAGTGGCCATGCTACGAGTGCCCGATCGCCCCGGCATTGCCGCTCGCTTATTTGGTGAGATTGCTCTGCAAAACCTAGATGTGGATTTGATCATCCAATCGATTCACGAGGGCAACAGCAACGATATTGCCTTTACCGTCACGAAGAACTCGCTGAACCGAGCCGAAGCGGTGGCTGCCGCCATTGCCCCTGCTTTACGCAGTCATCCTCATCCCAGTTCAGGTGAAGCTGAAGTCATGGTGGAACGGCAGATGGCTAAAGTCAGCATTGTGGGGGCTGGCATGATTGGTCGGCCTGGTGTTGCCGCTCAAATGTTTGAAACCCTAGCGGAGGCTGGCGTTAACATTCAGATGATCTCTACCTCGGAGGTAAAAGTTAGTTGCGCGATCGATGCAGATGATTGCGATCGAGCCATTGCCGCTCTGTGCAACGTGTTTAACGTCAGCCGTTCACCTTTGCGGGGGCAACCGTCCACCGTTCCTGAACAATCCTCTCTCTCTCTCTCTCCTTCCATTCCTCCGGTTCGTGGAGCGGCCCTCGACCTCAAACAAGCCCGGCTTGCCATTCGTCATGTGCCCGATCGCCCTGGTATGGCCGCCCGAATCTTTCGCCACTTGGCCGATCGCAACATCAGTGTTGACATGATCATTCAGTCACAGCGCTGCCGTTTAGTTAATGGATTGACTACTCGCGATATTGCTTTCACAGTGGCTCAAGCGGATGCTAAAGATGCTCAGATGTTTCTTGAGCAAGCTGCTACTGAATTGGGCTATGGCGAAGTAGTAGTTGATGAGGCGATCGCCAAAGTCAGCATTGTTGGCACGGGTATGGTCGGTCGTCCTGGTATTGCGGCTCGTATGTTTGATGCGTTGGCCAAACAGCAAATAAATATTCAGATGATTGCGACCTCTGAAATCAAAGTCAGTTGCATTGTGGCAGAGGCAGACGGCGTTCGGGCGTTGCAAGCCGTTCACACCGCCTTTGATTTGTCAGGCAACGAACAGATTGTTGTGCCTGCATGAAGCTGGCATGGTTCCCACCTTAGTCAGCCAAAGGCTACATACCCGGAGTAAACCCGCCATCGATCAAAATTTCAGTTCCCGTGATTGAAGCAGCAAGGTCAGATACCAAAAATACTGTCATTGCGGCAATGTGATCGGGATCAACCAATCGCCCAAGCGGAATTGACTGTACTAACTCCGCCTTCGCGTCTTCCAAGCTAATGCCCCGTGCTTGAGAATTCTTCTCGGCGAGATGATTGGCGCGATCGGTGGCGGTAAAGCCAGGTGAAATGGCACTGATACGAATATTGTAGCGAGCGAGTTCTTTGGAAACGCCGCGTGTGAAGTTAAGCAAGGCGGCGTTTGACATACCGCCTGGGAGAAAGTTTGCACCTGGCGTTCGTCCAGCCGAGCCAATGATATTGACAATGCGCCCGTCCTGCCGCTCGATCATGCTTGGCACAACCGCTTTGACCAAGCGGATATAGCCCAGCGGTTTCAGATTCCAGGTGTCTAGATAGGCGCTGTCATCAAGATCTAGAAACGAACCCACCCGAGGCGCACCTGCATTGTTAATTAAAATATCAATGTGCCCGAACTGGTGCAACACAGTAGACACAAGCTGCTCAGCGCTTTCGGTTTGGGTCAGATCGGCTGGAACGGCAATCACCTTAGCAGGCACACTGGCGCAAGCGTGAATCCTTTGTACGGCTTGCTCCAGTTTGCTTGGATCACGAGCCACGATCGCCAAATTCACCCCCTCTTGATAAAGTGCCTTGGCGCAGGCCAAACCGATACCTGCACTGCCTCCTGTGACAATTGCTACTTTGCCTGATAAATTAAAATCCATACCTGTAGACCTTAAGTGAAAGCTTAAACTCGATCGACTGTAGTTGGAATAAGGTTAGCCCCCATAATAGAGATTCCAAGCCTTCCAAAAAAGATAGATAGACAGTGCTACTACCAATGTATTAAAGGCAAAACTGACCGTTTTGTCCGGCAGTTTGGGCAAGAAGCGAGTTCCCATTTGAGCACCTAAAAACCCACCAATACCCAGAAGCAGCCCTGGAAGCAGCAAAACATTTCCTCGGCTTGCGTGGCTAGCTGAAGCAGATAGGGATGTGATAATGTTAACGCCGACACTGGTTTGGATGGCCAGCTTGATACTTTCTTCCAAGATCAACATTTGCAGCGGCACCAGCAGCGTCCCCGATCCGCCGCCAACCATACCAGCAAAGAACCCAGCCACAGTTCCAGTGGCGATGCGCTTGACAACATTCGATCGAACCCAACCCGGCACGGTTTGTTCCGCGTACTTCTTAGCATAGATTAGCGAATCTTTCGCGTACTGTTTGGTGCGCTGAATCAGCTGCTTTCGCAATTTAACTAAATAAGTCAACAGCAGCATAATCGAGCCGAAAAGGATGAGCAAAACATGGGGAGCAACTTGGCTCACGGCGTAAGCGCTAATCTGAGTCGTAATCAGAGCCGGCATTCCAATCAACACGACTCGTTGGACGCTGAAATAGCCCATCCGAGAATTTTGGATACTGCCAGAGATGGAAATAATAGCAACGGCTAAACAACTCGTTCCTAGAGCTTGAATCGGCGTATAGTCCAATGCAATCAGTAGAGGTACGCACAGCACTCCACCGCCAGCCCCTAAAAGCCCCGCTAGAATGCCCGAAAGCAGACCTCCTACTGCCAGAATTAATTCATGTGGTAGATTCATAGGTCAATGAAAAGGGATGCACCGAAATCATAAACAGGTAGAGTTTGAAGAATAACTGTTGAACGCAACAGAGATTCCAACGAACACAAGCGACATAAAGACTCAATTTAGATTTAACTCATCATCAATCTGTGAAACTCATCAGAAACACGCATTGTAGCTATTCATTGCTACTCAAAGTTAATCAACCCGAGTCTGCACCCCTTGTTCAATATCAAGAAATACAATTCAAGCAAGATTTCATCAAAGCGGCTCGATCGACCTTGCCCGTTGCATTCTTAGGAATTACATCGACAAAATGCACCCGTTTTGGAACTTTGATCTGATCTAAGCGATCGCGTAATCGTTTTAGCGTTTCGGTTTCTATGCCATTGCCGTTATGAACAACAAAGGCATGGGGAACTTCACCGCGCTTGCGATCGGGCACAGCCAGCACTGCCGCTTCCAGTACCCACGGAATCTCGTACAATGCCGCTTCAATTTCGGCTGGGCTAATATTCACACCTCCTGAGATGATCAGATCTTTTTTGCGACCCTGCAAACGAATGAAGCCGTCTGCGGTGAGGGTGGCCAAGTCACCTGTTTTCAACCATCCCGCCTCCCATACATTCGCTACACTTTCTCCGTAATAGCCCAGCATTTGCCATGGCGATTTCACCTGAAGTTCACCGATACCTTCCTGATTAGGATCAGCAATTCGAACGGAAGTTTGATCCAGGGGTAGTCCAACTGTGTCCCACAACGATTCATCAACCTGGTCAACTGCTAAGGTTGAAACACGCGGTCCGGCTTCGCTTAAACCATAGGTGACATAAATATGCTGATTCACGAAAAAATCTCTATATTGTTTAAGCTGCTTAATAGAAACTGGAGCCGAACCGATCGAAATACGCTTTAGATTGGACGAGTGAAATAGCTCGTACTCAAAATTACGAACGATCGCATCTAAAACAGCGGGCACAAAAGATGTATAGCTCACAGCATAGGTTTGAATCATGTGGCTGATTGTCTGTGGCAAGGAATCACGTCCAGCAATGAACGTCGCTTCTAACCCAAGGACTGAACCAATGTGAGCGGACAGCGTAAACACATGATAGAAGGGGAGACAGCTTAGAATTCGATCGTTGTGGCTCAATCCTAGTGATTTGGCATGAGCTTTAGCGTTTTGCAACATTCGAGTAAACTGAAGCACAATCCGCTTAGGTAGGGCAGTTGTTCCCGACGTCGCACACATCAGCTTAGCATCGCCAGCAATGCGATTGATGGGTTCGAAATCACTACCCCGCGTTACCACCGTCTGAATGAGATGAAGCGTAATCGGTTTGACTCTCGCATTCACAATCAAGTCAAAACTACTATCGTCGCAAATGGCCGCTTGGCAATTGAGTCCAATCGTTTTGCCCTGATATTCTTGTAACTTGCAGGTAGGCTGAATTGGATAAGGAATTTTGCCGGCTGCCATGATGCCAAGCAAAATTAAGACAAATTCGGCTGAGTTTGATAAAAGCATGGGCACAATGGTTTGATCGCCAGGAACCCAACGCCGGATTGAGTGAGCCACGATCGCAATGTAATCAGCCGATTGGGCATAGGTATATACGCCCGCATCATCTTCTACAAACGGTTTATGAGCGAGACGAGTTTTCCAATCTGTCAGCAAAATTCCATCTGTCATCACTGCTACCCCATTTTCCTCAAATCACATGCCATTTGACGTTGATCTCAATCTGTTTAGCAAGATTTTTTTGATCTAAAATTTACGGTTGACTTCATGTTTGTTGTAGTAGCAGCATACTGATACTGCCGTGTCGATCGGCCGAGCCAATGGCAACACGCTTAGGTATGTCTTTTGCCTGAGTGGGATCACTCAATCCAATCAATCCAATCATCTCCAAAAGTTTTAGTAGAGTCGTCGCGCCAAACACGTCGTAGGGGACAGTCTGCGTAGCAGCGGTTGTGTAAACATGGACGACATCTTCGCAACCAAGAATGATTGAGTCGATAGCCTGGGACTGGTAGCCAAGCGCAACGATAAACGCCTGCATAGCGTCCAGCGGAGTAGCCGTATCGTAAGCTTGCTGATATCCAATGACTTGATAGGAGCCTGGATGGATGGATGTTGATTGGCTGTCCTTTTCAATCAACAGCGCAACAGATCCTTCGATTGCGGCAATGTAATCTGTACCGGCACAGGTTTTGTGTTTCTTCCGCAGAGAGCGGGCTTCGGATAGTCCTTCTCCAGCCGCAACAATATAGGGAGCCGGGCGATCGGACACCAGGACTTTCCGAACAGCATAAATCAACGCATCGATGCCACTCCGATAGCCAGAACTGACGACGGTGCTTTCTCCAAGTAGCTGAAACATTAGGCTGGCTTGCCCAGCAATTACATTACAACCGCGATTGGGATAAGCCTTCGGGTTTAGCGATCGGGGAGTCAACATGGCCTCGCGCACCACTTCATCTTGCGAGTGCAGCGCTCCATCCGAACCTACCACAAGACATACGTCGGTATTGGAATACCGCTCCAATAGTTGGGTATCATCCAGCAGAATTTTGATGGCAGCGGCAATTAATTTAGAGGATCGATCGTGAAACCGCAATCCCTTTTTACCGATATAGGTACTCAAATCAAATGACACTTGGGTAGAGCCGCCAAGATTGATAACCTGATTCGATGAGGCCCTGGATACATTCGTTGCGATTAAAGCCCGATGACTAAACAAACAATCCGGTTTAATCGCGGCAAAGCCAGAGAGGATGACTTTGTTAGTCAGCTTTACTGAATACGACACTCGAATTAGATCCTCCAAAGCCAAAGGAATTGTTCATACAACGAACCACATCAGCAACCCTGGATTGATTTATCACGTAATCCAAATCACACTCGCAATCGAATTCTTCGTAATTCATTGTGGGAGGAACTTGTCCTTGGTCTAGAACACAACAACACCACACTGCTTCCAAGGCAGAAGCCGCGAGTAAGCCGTGCCCATGCAGCGATTTTGTACTACTCACCATCAACCGATCAGCATATTTGCCAAAGACCCGACGGATGCTGAGGGTTTCTAATCGATCGTTTTGAAACGTGCCAGTGCCGTGGGCATTGATGTACTGAATAGCATCTGGTGATAGCTGAGATTGTTCGAGTGCTCGCTGCATTGCCAATGCCATGCCCACACCATCGGGATGAGGCGACATCATATCGTAAGCGTCGCAACTGGTACCGTAGCCCTCCATCACAATAGTGGGAGAGATGCCACGCGAGCGAGCATGATCTTCGCGTTCTAAAACTAAGATTCCGGCCCCATCTCCTAGCATGACACCCGAGCGATTGGCCGAAAATGGACGACAGGTATCTTGGCTAATTCCCTGAAACTGATGAAACCCAACTAGTGCCGATTTGAACATGTTGCAGCCTCCTCCCACGATCGCCACATCTACTTCACCACTGCGAATTAGATCGGCTCCGGCGGCAATGGCATGGTTGCCCGATGCACAGGCATTGCTCAACACCAATCCTGGACCAGCGGCTCCAGTGCGCTGCCGAATGGCTCGCAGGCAATACTCTGGATCTGCTAAGGCGACAAGGTCCGGATCAACAACCGCCTCTGTGTCGGCCAAAGCGATCGCCAGTTCTTCTAAACTGTGTGATTCCAAGGTGGTGATGGCGATTCCTACGCGCAGTTGCCTGAGATCAGTGCCAAGGTTGGACTGGGCAAGGGCTTCCTCCATTGCCAGTAGGGTGAATTGAGTGGCATAGGCCTGGGGATGTAAATCAGACCAGTCACTACTCCAGGTAATGCTTTCACCAATTTCAGCAATCTGTTTTTGAGTAAAATAGCTGTCACTCAAATCCAACCTTGTGGCAGCTTGATAGATAGGTTGCCCTTGCAGTAATCCTGAGAACGATGTCCTTGCACCCGCACCATAGGGCGTAACCGCGCCGTATCCAGACACACAAACAGTTGTGCTCATGGCAATCGTCCTTCATGACAGCAAATAATAACAGCAGACCGCGATCGCGTGGATTCACTCCGTCATTTTCTTTGATCAAACTAGCCAACCGAAACTTGCGCGGTTGTGGTTGTGTGTTCAGCAATCCAGCGCGCTAAAGAATCAACCGTTGTGGCGTTAGAGAAAACTTCAATGGGCACAGCTACTCCAAATTTTTTCTCGATGGCTACGGTTAGCTCCACAAAATCGATCGACGCCATACCCAGATCGCTAACCAGATCAGCCTGATCATCAATCGGTTCATCCCATTCCATGATGTCGGCAATTGTACCTTTCAATGTTTCAGCAATAGGATTCATGATTTAGATCCCTCAATCATCATTTAGATAACTTAAGTTTGCGATTTCTGTACCATCACTTCCGCTCTAGGCTTTGATGACAGAGAGCCGGAAGCCTTGGCATAGGCTTCACCATTTGAATTCACGCATACTCCTTCAAACAGGAGCACGTTCTGAACGAAACGCTCGCACGTCAGAGTGAATACTACTTGATATCCCTCAAAGATAGGTTTGAGGAATTTAATCTTGATGCCACCGGCAAAGAACAAACTCATTTGCGGATCAAAGTGTCGATCGTGCTCGTAAAACATCAGCATCGCACCTTGAAAAAAACATTGAATAATACTGACTCCTGGGAAATGATCATTGAGGAGCCACTCGGGGTTATTAACCTCCACACTGTAAGCAACCGTACCTGGATCTGCGGTAACATCGCTCACAAAAATTTCTTTCGCGAACGGACGCAGCTTTGCTTCCACATCGCTTTGTGTAATCACTTGCAATCGAAATTTACCTCGTAAGGATAACTGAATAAACAGATTCCAGCACGACAATGGACGGATCAAGGAGATCCTAAATTACCGAGTCGCAACATCGCGTTCACTTAAGAATCTTAAGTAATTGGGAACAAAGCTGACTAAAATCTTGTACGTTTCAATCTAACCGATGGATGTCTGTTTGCCATCCATATCTGTCATTTTATGAGAACATTCTCATGATTCAGAGCCAAAGCAGTTTAACAGAATCATCGAGTCGTAGATTCTGATTCATTTGCTCGATAAAGAGTTGAATTCTGACACAATTGCTGTTCACAGGCAGAGCACTCCCATAAAATTAGGCTGACGCAGCCGACATCATCACAGAAAACACAGCAACTAGCCCGTTGCTTACAACCTAGCCATCAAACCGCTTGACTGTTAAGGGCTAACACAGCAAAACTACCGACGATTCGATCGCCAAGTTGTTAAAAAATAAAGCAAAAGATAGTGAAAACCAGACATACCAAGCACCTAATCAATCTTTCGCGTTATTTCCTAACAAACCCGGCGCTCCTAACCTTCATTTTTATACCGAACTGCAAAAGCTTTGTAAAGTTAATTGTGAACTTTATAGGAAATTTATAAACGTAGGCAGTTTCCTGATGAAAGCTGGATAAAGTCATGGCTCTCATCCTTACTTTGAATGAGAGCCATTGTCAGTGATTAAGATCCTAGCCTATACGATTCTAATCTATGCAGGTATTGCTTGATACAGTTAACTCAATAATGTGCTACGGGGCATTGCCGCCACGATCGCCTCTCCGTCTAGCACTGCTAACATGTCATCATTCGACTTCCACCAGTAGCCTTGCAAAAATTGAGCCATCTGGGATGAAACGGTAAAAGGTGGCAGTTGTTGAAGGACAGCCGGATCGCACCATTCCACTTCACCAATTCGATCGACCACTAATCCAAGCAGATAGCTTTTGTTTTTGACAGTCGCGACTGGATGCTTAGCGTAGCGACGGTCTTGAACACGCAAGAGAACCGCGGACTGAGTAGATCTGTGAGTTGCTTGAGCATACCACGGTGTTAACCCACACAAATGCCCTAGATCTACCATCCAAAGAATGTCTCCGCGCCAATTGTAAGCTCCCATGACCCAAGCAGGCATATGAGGAACGGGGACAATTTGAGCGCTGGGAATGGATAGCACCTCCACCAGTTGATGAAGTGGCAACAGCACTGGCGTACTGGGCACAAGTTGTAAGCGCAAAAATTGTTCACCAATGGGGACAGACGCTTCTGTCGGGGCATTCGAGGACAATGTTGGTGGTAGCCAACTGTCTGACTGATAAGCCTCGGCGGCAGTAGACAACTGAGAATTCGATTGAGAATTCGAGGCAGAAAGGGACTCAGAAAAAAAGGACTCAGACATGAGTTCAAAGCTTATCGATTGATTAGTTGTCGAATGGTTTGCACGAGTTCATCCTGATCCACAGGCTTAGCTAGGTAAGCGTCAGCTCCTTGCTTCAATCCCCAAAATCGATCCATTTGGCTTCCTTTTGTCGAACAAATCACAATTGGAATGTGACTCGTTTCTGCTTCTGTCTTAAGCTTGCGGCAGACTTCAAACCCGCTACAGCCAGGTAAGACGACATCCAACACCACCACGTCAGGTTTTTGTTTGGTAATTGTGGCGATCGCTTCCTCACCACTTTGAGCAATTAAAACATTGATACCACTCTCTTGAAGGCACCGTACAAAAATTTGCAAATCGGTCATTGAATCTTCAACAATTAGGGCAGTACTCATGGCAGTAATCTCACAAACAACATATCAACGATTAGATGGCCTTTTTCTGTGAATGAATTCAGCGAATTAGCTAATTGATTTAGAAAACTAATTCGATAAAATCAAACAACAATTTGCTAAACAAATAGTAACAAAAATAGAAATAAATAGTTGCTTTAGTCTTTATTATTTACCGCTAATTCTTGTTGAATTGACTATCTTGTTGGCTTGCTGTTGCCGAATAGGTTGAGACAGACTGATTCAAATATTTATGAATCACTCCAAGTACAACTTCTGCATTTAATGGTTTACTTAAAAAATCAGAAGCTTGAACAATATTAGAACGCAGACGATTGGCAAATCCATCATTTCCAGTCAAGATTACGATAGGAGTATGGCGAAAACAGGAAAGCTTTCGTAACTGTTCGCAAAGTTCATATCCATTCATGTGTGGCATCATCAAATCCAAAAAAATCAGATCTGGTTTTCGGGCTAGTAAAATACCGATCGCTCGCAGTGCGTCTGCAACTCCAATGAATTCATATCCCGCCGAAGTTAATAGTTCTTCCATCATCTGACGCACCATTGGGCTGTCATCCACACAGGCAATCAGCGCTTGGGCAGGGGCGATCGGTGATGCTGGCTCAGGTTGATTACGACGACTAGCAGGAGCCGGTAAATCGGCAATGTCAATGAGTTCAATCCAGCCCATTTCTATATAAACTCGCAGTGATGCAGCAATTTCGATCGGATCTCGTTGCAACTCTACTGCCAAATCGCGAAGGGTGTGTTGTCCGTTCAGCCAGCGAGACAACCGTTGATAAAACTGAGTTGAGCTTTGACGATTAAACTTGTCGGATTGTCGAATAACAGGCGACTGATTCGGAGAATAGTTTTGTAGCTTGGCTGCCTGCCAGCCCACCCACAATTGCTGAGCCACTGCAAGCATCTCTGCAATATCAAACACATCTAGCAGGGGTATTATGGTACTGTCTTGATAAATTTGCGCTGTTACGTCTTTGGCTTGCATCAAATCAAATAAGACTTCGGTAATTGCCGATCGAATGACATTGATTGCTTGTTCACGATGAAGATCTTGACGCTGAAGCCACAAGTTCAGCAGCGCATATTCCCAACAGAGAGGCAGTTGCGTTTCGTCCAAGGCCGCCAGACTGATTTGCCAAGCTAAACGATAGGTAGGAATAGGGCGACAATAAGCCACTAGATTTCTGCGCCATCGTCGAACGGAATGCACCCCGCCTGTGGCATAAACAAGACATCCCTGAGAGAGATACAGCGTCCATTTTTGCCCCGATAAATCACTACAAATCAGTTGCCCGTTGAACTTTAGCTGACTCAAATTTCTCAGAAATTGGATGTGTCTCAAACGAATAAACCTCTACCGTTGAACAGAACTATCTACTGCATTCAATTCATTTCTCAAGATGCGATCGAGGTTGTTTCTTCGATCATCGTTGCTGGCACAATGCCAAATTCTGTTCCGATGTCCGGATCAACTGCCAGTAATTGACGCAGTTTCGCTAATTGCTTCAAAGCTTTTTGAGCATTGTTGGCGTTACCACGCGCTTCAAAGAGGGCTGCTGCGTGCTCTAGATCTGCTATGGCTCCCTGAATATTGTCCACTTTCTGCCACGCTAAGCCTCGATAGTAGCGAGCTACTGCTGAGTCAGGCGTTAGCTCAATGGTTTCAGTGTAGTCAGCGATCGCTTCCTGATGATTGTCAAGCTTCTGCCAGGTCATAGCGCGATAGAAGTGGGCGATCGCACAATCTGGTTGAATGTGAATGGCGTGGTTGTAATCGCTAATGGCGCGATCAAGATCGCCCTGTTCAGAATAAATAAACGCACGATTGCAATAGGCTGCCACCTGATCAGGATGCCGTGCAATTGAAGCGGTAAAATCAGCGATTGCCGCCGTGCGATTGCCACAGTCGTAGTAGGCTAGCCCCCGATAGTTGTAAGTGATGGCATCATCAGGATTCATGCCAAGTATGTGAGTATAGTCGGCAATGGCTCCCAATTTATCGCCCAAGTCATAGCGAGTCACCGCCCGATTCCAATAAGCGTCTAGATCAGTAGCTTCCAAGGTCGGCTGATCATAGCGCTGAACTAACCGGTCGATCATTTCCGGATCGCGGGTGCGCAGCTTTAACTGTAATTCAGGAATCTGAGTCGCGGTTTGCAGTGTTTCTGTAATGCCCAATACGGCCATTGTGCGATCGGACACCAGGAAATTCTCGGTTGTTCCTAAAATCTTGAACTGGAACCGATCGGGATAGGCTTGCTTCAGCCCCAGCAATCGCCGCAACGAATCTTGCAGTGGATCGGAAGGATTTGTATCTGCCATCCAACCACGCTGCATTTTGCCCAAAAAGCGGTTGACGTTGCGATCGACCTGATGACACCACCCCATATCAAGACGGCGATCGGACTGCAAGTAAGCCTCTAACTTCTCAATCAACGCTTGATCTAACGAGCAATGGGGCGACCACGGCCAAATGATAATCAGGCGCTGATGCGTCTGGTCTAGTGCATCACTCAAGATCGAAGAGCCTAGCAGTTCTGGCGAATCAGTAGCATCCGCTTGAAGCAAACTAGCATCGAATACCAACTCAGATTTCGGAGCCGTTGGCAGCGATCGTAATCGTAGGTTAATATACTCCAACTCTTGCTGTACCACTTGCCGTACTCGCGTTTTGAAGGTGTTGAGCACGTTTTCGGTAGCGGGCAGCCGTTTGGACAAGTCTCGAAGTTGGCGTTGCAGGGCCGCTATATCCTGTGCAGGCGGCAGGTCCTGCATCTGGACTTGCAATTGGCGCTGCTGGTCAGCCAATTTGTCGGCAAACAATTGCACTGATTCCAGTTGCGATCGAACGCGGCTTAAGTAAGCAATGGCAACTTCCTGGAGGTTGGGATAAAAATTGGATTCTTCAGAATGCTGGGCATCTTCATCTGTGGAATGTCGATCGGCCGAAGCAAGTGTCCCTAGTCGGAAGTTAGCCATTTCCATTGCTTGCAACAATTCCCGCAGGGCTTCTTGCTGTCGCTGAACATCTTGCACCTCTTCCGTCAACGACACCAGGTCTTGCTTGGGAGCCAGTTCGGCAATCAGCTTGGTAATTTCATTCATATCCTGTCGGATCGAACTGATATCCGCCGGCGGTGGCAACTGACGAAATTCGCGATCGAGGCGCGACAGTTGCTCTTGTAACAAGGTGAAATTGGGCTGAGTTTGGCTCGTCAAGGTTTCCAGCCCTCTTTGTACCTGAGTCACCTCCAAGTTAAGTTGCCGGATCAATGCTTCTAGGTGTGCAACACGGGCGGAGTCGGTTCCTTGGGCCAATTCTTCGTGCAATTGCTCGAATCCTGCCATGATTAAGGTGTAGCGCTCGCCCAAAAACTGTAGATCTTGGCGAATGGTGTTAAATCCCTGCTCCTCTAACGTCACCAATCGTCGATGCAGTTCCCCTTGCACCAGAGCAACTTCCGCAAACAATTCCTCAGACAGTTCTCGGTTTTGCTGCATCATGCTTTTTTTCAACCGATGAATTGTCTCCGGCGACGGCAATGCCGCAATCTGTTGCTTCATCAGCCGGACTTCCAGGGTGAAGCGATCGTTGAACTCGGACAGCACAGTCTGTCCGTGCTGACGATTGTTGTGGTTTTCTCGACTGCGGTTTAAAGCGCCTAAGGCCAGGGCTAGGGTGAGTGGAGCCACCGCATAGGAGGCTTGATTGAGAACGATCGAGGCAACTGCGCCAACCCCTGAGCCAAGCAATGACGCATTTTCCAGATGTTTAAACCAGGGATTTTTCTTCATTTCTAGCCAACAAGATGATGGGTTTGAACAACCGGGGGCTGTAACATGTGGACACAGAAGGACACACCGCCAAACGATGCAACTCAGAAAAACAAGGACGATCGTGAGACGCTCTTTAGCTTGAGATTCTCTCTATATCGACTTTTCTTAAACTTGTTTGGCAATCAGGAAAACTATCATAAACTCACATAAGTCTTCATTATTTTCACCGCCGCCTCATCCTCATCACTGGCGATGGGGTGCATCCAAACAGAGGCAGCCTTCACCCTAAACCCCGCTCCCAATGCTAGGAGATGAAATCCGATCGCCCTGGCATTGTTACTGCACACTCGCCTTTTCTTTGTTAGTAGGAATTTTCCTTAGGGATGACTAGATTAATGAGTAAGTAACAATGCAGCCATGAGCGAGTTATTTAAAGGACTTGAGCAGTTAATCGAGTTGGCAAAAGCATTAGAAGAAAAAGCAGAAACCGGAGAAATCAAGACCGACGTTAAAACCGACGTGCAGTTTCGTGCTCGATCGCAGAGCAATATTCCTCGTTCAACCATTTCCTACTCAGGTAGCACTCGTCGAACCACCCGGGTTCCATCCAACTCAAACGGCTCACCAGGTGGTGCCTCTTCAGCAACGGATAATGGCCCAATCGTCACACCCACGGCCACACCCCCTACCTCAGTCTCACTTCAACACGTAGGCGGACTACAGGCTGTCTTACAAGAACTTCGAGAATTAGTAGAACTTCCCCTCAAGCGATCGGATTTGTTGGCTCAATTGGGGCTTGAACCAACGCGAGGCGTGCTGTTGGTGGGGCCACCAGGAACGGGAAAAACGTTAACCGCGCGGGCATTGGCTGAAGCGTTAGGCGTCAACTTTATCGCAATCGTGGGACCTGAAGTCATCGGCAAATATTATGGAGAAGCTGAAGCACGATTACGCAATTTGTTTGAGAAAGCCGCCAACGCTGCCCCTTGTATTGTGTTTATTGATGAAATTGATAGCCTGGCACCCGATCGCACCAAAGTTGAAGGCGAAGTCGAAAAACGGCTAGTGGCTCAGCTTCTTAGCTTAATGGATGGGTTTACGTCCATCAACGGCGTGATTGTGCTGGCGGCCACCAATCGGCCACATCATCTCGATCCAGCTTTGCGGCGTCCTGGACGGTTCGATCGCGAAGTGCAGTTTCAAGTTCCCGATCGCGATGGTCGTTGGGAGATTTTGAACATTCAAACCCGCGATATGCCCTTAGATGCATCGGTAGATTTGGCAACCATTGCAGATTTAGCAGTCGGCATGGTAGGAGCCGATTTGAAAGCCCTCTGCCAAACAGCAGCTTACACGGCATTACGTCGCCAAGTCCCCGATCTGCAAACCACCGACACAACCTCGCTCACAGTTAGCCACGCAGATTTTCAGCAAGCACTCAAAACAATCAAACCACCGGTGCTGCGATCGGTACAGGTAGAAACCCCGGCGGTAGCATGGGAAGAAATTGGCGGGCTAGAAACCATCAAACAGATTTTGCAAGAATCTGTTGAAGGAGCGCTGCTCTACCCAGAACTCTATCGGCATACGGGGGCTAAGACACCTCGCGGTATTTTGCTATCCGGGCCACCCGGAACCGGAAAAACGCTGCTTGCCAAAGCCGTTGCTTCACAAGCCCAAGCTAACTTCATTGCTGTCAATGGACCGGAACTGATCAGTAAATGGGTAGGAGCGGCAGAACAAGCCGTGCGAGAACTCTTTACCAAAGCGCGACAGACGGCTCCATGTGTCATTTTTGTCGATGAAATCGATACCCTAGCTCCAGCACGCGGACAGTTCCAAGGCGACTCTGGCATCAGCGATCGACTAGTTGGACAACTGCTGACCGAACTCGATGGGCTACAAGACTCTACTAATGTGTTGTTGATTGCCGCTACCAATCGCCCGGAAGTCCTTGATTCGGCCCTGTTACGGGCAGGACGCCTCGACTTGCATATCCCAGTAGACTTACCTCATGAGTCTAGCCGCTTGGCTATCTTGCGAGTTCACAACTGCGATCGACCGCTGGAAAATGCTGAGCCAGAGCAAGTTAATCTCCACTATTGGGCCCAGCAAACCGAAGGCTGGAACGGAGCGGATTTAGCTTTGCTGAGCAACCAAGCCGCCCTCGAAGCAGTCCGTCGATTTCGCCAGCAGAGACAACCTGACGACCTCTCATCTCTTCGGATTACGCACCATGACTTTGCCATCGCCTATGACCTGCTCAGCCGCCAAAAAGGGCACACCGAATAATCTGCTATCGATTCGAGGATTGGTGGACTAGCAATTTGTTAGAACCTAGGAAAAAACGGGCAAGCTTGAGATAGTTCCATATCGTTTACTCCTTAAAAAAGGTAATAAATTATGGCAGTTGAAAAAGTAAACTCGTCTTCTAGCCTAGCTGAAGTCGTCGATCGCATTCTGGACAAAGGGATTGTGATTGATGCCTGGGTTCGGGTTTCGTTGGTTGGCATTGAACTACTAGCTGTAGAAGCCCGTGTGGTAATTGCCTCGGTTGAAACATATTTGAAGTATGCAGAAGCGGTTGGGCTAACGGCTCAAGCAGCAGTTCCAGCAGCATAAACGGCGTTGTAGGATGGGCGCATGGGCCCACCCTACAGCTTTCTGGTTTCTAAGGAAATATTATGACCATTGCGGCTCAGAATCGATCGCCCATTCCCACAGCCACCGCCGGATCAACCCTGGCAGATGTTCTAGAACGAGTATTAGACAAAGGCATTGTCATCGCTGGTGATATTTCGGTTTCGGTTGGTTCTACTGAACTGCTCAGTATTCGGATTCGGCTCCTGATTTCGTCTGTAGATAAAGCTAAGGAAATCGGTATCAATTGGTGGGAAACCGATCCAGCACTGAGTAGCCAAGCTCGCCAGTTACAAGAAAATCAGCAGCTTCACCGTCGAATTGAACAGCTAGAACAGGAATTACAATTACTAAAATCGGAACAAAAAATAGACGAATAATTGAATGAGGAAGACATCATTTTTGCAACTTTAAACCTCTACAGTCTTGAAAAGATACTATTTTGAAGATCTAGTTATAAATCATCATGGCTGACACTATTTCCAGGTTTGATAGCGTTTCAATGACTCCAATCTGTCCAGCAGCGAGACAAGCAGGATTGGCTTCCTTGGTGCTGACCGTAGTAGAATTGGTGCGCCAACTCATGGAAGCGCAAGTGATCCGTCGGATGGAAGCAGGGCAACTAAGTGATACAGACCTCGATCGCGCCTCAGAAAGTTTGCAAACTCTGCAAGATCAAGTTGTGCGGCTCTGCGAGATTTTCAATATTGATCCAGCCGATTTGAACCTGGACTTGGGCGACATCGGAACGCTACTTCCAAAGTCTGGTGGTTATTACCCTGGCGAAACTTCCACAACCCCTACTGTTTTAGAATTGCTTGATCGTTTGTTGCACACGGGCGTGGTTCTTGACGGCAGTGTCGATCTGGGTCTGGCGCAATTAAACCTGATTCATGCCAAGCTACGACTGGTGCTGACATCGAAACCGCTTGAATTATATTCACTCGATTGCAACAGCATTCTTCAGAAAGGATATTAGCACTATGGCGTCTGGACTGTATCTTTATGGTATCTTTCCCGCTCCTGGGCCACACAATTTACAGATCACTGGCTTAGATCAACAAAGGGTTTGCGATCGAGAAATAGATGGGTTTGTGTTTCTTTATTCCGAAGCTCAACAAGAGCGCTATTCAGCTAGCCGTAAAAATTTATTGGGCCATGAGCAGGTTCTAGAATATGCAATGCAGCAAGGTTTTCGCACTCTCTTACCCCTACAATTTGGATTGATTATTGAAAACTGGAAGATAGTCAAACAACAATTGATTACTCCCAAACGGCAAGAGTTATATCAACTGTTTACTAAGCTAACCGGGCGACGAGAAGTAAGCATCAAATTATTTTGGGACTTCAAGCAAGAACTTAATTTTTTGATGCAAGAAGATCAAGCAGTACGAATTGAACGCGATCGCCTAGAAGGGAAAAACCTAAGTATAGAAGAAATTATTAGAATTGGACAATCAATTGAACGCGCTATGGAGCAACGTAAGCAAGAAATTATTACCACTGTTCAACATACTTTGAATCCGCTTGCAATTGAACTGGCAGAAAACCGTCTCCTGACAGATGCCATGATTTATAACGCTGCTTATCTCATTCCATGGGATGCAGAAACTCGATTTAGTGAACAAGTAGAAACGATCGATCGACAGTTTGAGCATCGTCTGCTGATCCGCTATAACAACTTCACTGCTCCATTCAATTTTGCACATCTAGATCAGAACTAGAACAATGTTTTTCGATCTCATATTTTCACCTATTACATTACCTGTGAATGGAATTGCCTGGATTAGTGAAAAGATTTTAGAACAAACGGGTTCTCATCTTAACGATCGAGAACAGTTACAAAAACAATTGCTTGCCTTGCAACTTGCCTTTGATTTAGGCGAAATCGATGAAGCTGTATTCGAAGCTAAAGAAGAGGAACTGCTATTAGCGATTCAAGCGCTTGAAGAGCAACCCAATTCATAGAGTCGTATTAAGCCCCAAAGATAATCAAAAATAGGCGCTTACGCTTGTTCCACATACCGCTTCAGTTGGCGCGCCATGCGGCGTAGTCCTTGCTGTTCGTCTTGCCGCAAGAAAGGTAAAAACAGAACCGTCATTGGGCCCGAAAGCCGTTCCTGATGAATGTATTTCGTGCGATTTTGCCCAATTTCTTGAAGCTCAAACTGATGTTCGCTGCGAAATCCTGGAGCCGTATAAATCCAGCGCAAGCAAACGTTAGGTTGCAAAAATAAGATACGAGGCTCAAATTCCGTTTCAGCCTCTGCACTGACCCGTTTCAGCGAC
Organism: Thermocoleostomius sinensis A174; assembly: GCF_026802175.1. NCBI lineage: Bacteria > Bacillati > Cyanobacteriota > Cyanophyceae > Oculatellales > Oculatellaceae > Thermocoleostomius > Thermocoleostomius sinensis. The sequence goes on from NZ_CP113797.1 coordinate 4,447,367, forward strand.
AATTGCACGGTGTGACCTTGCTTGAAAGGCATCTCTGGATTGCGATCGTACAAAAAAGTATTCCAGTGCAACCACTTCTCCTTATGCACAAGTGCTTGCCAGACAAGCGACTTAGCAGCTTGAATTTCAATTTCAGTATATAGACTCGGCATACAGTACAGAGCACAAAACCAATGCAAATAGTACCCATTCCTTCATTATTCCCCATCCCTCACTCCCTACTTCCTACTTCCCATTCCCCAATTGGTGCAACCGAGTACAGTTGCGGCAAACACCCTTTTCTATACTGAGGCAATGGCAAGCGCTAAGATTTTAGGGTTTGTTACAAAATGTTTGCTGGAGAGCAGTCATAAATTTATGGTCAGTCTGACGCCCAATCCTAGTTTTAGTTTGACGATTCGACTACAACTTCCCAACACAGCAGGGATGTTAGCCCCAGTTGTGCAAGCGATCGCCGATGCTGGTGGTAATATCGGTCAGATTGATCTGATTGAGCAGAGCCGCAAAACCTTGATTCGCGATATTACTGTGGATGCTTTCAGTACTGAGCACGCAGGAGCCATCGTTGAAGCCGTCAAAGCGTTGACTGATATTGTGATTCTTGATGTGTACGATCGCACGTTTACATTGCATCGAGGCGGTAAAATTAGCGTACAAAGCAAAATTCCGCTGAAAAGCCAGGCTGATTTAGCGATGGCCTATACTCCGGGCGTTGGCAGAATTTGTACAGCTATTGCTGAAAATCCCCATGAGGTTTATTCCCTCACTATCAAGAGCAACACTGTAGCGATCGTCACCGACGGCAGCGCCGTACTGGGATTGGGCAATTTGGGGGCGACTGGAGCATTGCCAGTGATGGAGGGGAAAGCCATGCTATTTAAAGAGTTCGCTGGAGTAGATGCCTTTCCCATCTGCTTGGCTACCCAAGACACCGATGCCATTGTGGAAACAGTCAAAAACATTGCGCCTGTGTTTGGTGGTATCAACTTGGAAGACATCAGTGCTCCCCGTTGTTTTGAAATTGAAGCACGATTGCAACGCGAATTAGACATTCCCATCTTCCACGACGATCAACATGGAACGGCGATTGTATCTCTGGCTGCGCTGATGAATGCGCTCAAACTGGTTAAAAAATCAATAGATGAAATTCAAATTGTCATTAATGGAGCCGGGGCAGCTGGCTTAGCCATTGCTCGTCTGCTACGCAAAGCTGGAGTTAACACAATCATTCTGTGCGATTCTCGCGGAATTTTGTCTACTACCCGTCCGGATTTGAACCCCCAGAAACAAGAATTTGCTGTCGAGCAAAGCGGTTCCTTGGCGGATGCAATGGTAGGGGCTGATGTGTTTATGGGAGTGAGTGCACCAGGCGTAGTAACTCCAGCCATGATAAAAGCGATGGCGCGAGACCCGATCGTCTTCGCTATGGCCAACCCGATTCCTGAAATTCAACCGGAATTGGTGGCTACCGATGTAGCTGTGATGGCCACAGGTCGCAGTGATTACCCTAATCAAATCAACAACGTGTTGGCGTTTCCAGGTATCTTTCGAGGAGCGCTTGACTGCCGCGCTAAAACCATGACCACTACGATGTTTTTAGAAGCCGCTTCGGCGATTGCCTCATTGGTTAACACCACAGATCTAGATAAAGAGCATATCATTCCATCGGTGTTTGATGAGCGTGTTGCTCCTACGGTGGCTAGTGCGGTACAGCGAGCAGCGCGGACTGACGGTGTGGCAGACGATTAGAAATTTCTGCAAATTCAACCTAATCGACTTTTGCCTAGGATAAAGTTGGGAAGCAACATAGCCCGATTTACCTTCTTTAGGCAAAATTTCATGGATTGGATTGTGCTGATAGCGGCGCTGATTGTCATGTTCTTAGTCCTTGGCTTTGTTGGTCAAGCGATCAAGTCGGCAATCAGTACCGCCATTCTAATCGCGATCTTGCTCTTAGTGTTGCAAGTTGTGTTCGGCATTAGCCCCACTGAGCTATGGCAAGAAATCTCGAACGTTGGGCAATCTCTGTGGCGCAATCTTCCCCGTGGGTTCAACTATCGCTAGTCCACCTCATCGGCGATCGGGCACGACGTAGGAAGTGAACACATCTGAGCGATTGAGAAAAGAGCCAATTGAGAAAATCGATCGCACTCTTGTAGTAGCATTCATCACATTGAGTAACGCAACTTTGTAAAGCTTAGAGAAGCTGACGATCTGAGTAGATGCTCTCGCTTTGTTCTTAAGGCTGACTTTAGTTAATTTGTTCTCCAGGATGCATTCAAATTTAGGAACTCCGGCTATTCTGTTTCTACCGCTGGAACTTGCCATCTAGATTTGATTGTGAGCAAGTGTGACAAACAAGTTAATTAATGTTACGATTCTTAGAAAGTCAAATCCAATCTTCAATCAAGAGTAGGAGTGATATATTCCTACTGTTTTTTGCTTAATCAACCAGAGTGCTCAATCTGCAGTTCACTTAACCAAATGTCTTGACCTGACGCCTCCAAGTAGCTGGCTATTCTCAGCTTCTAGTCGATTGCTCTGCATGGGACAGTGCATTTGAACGCTGTTATCTCTATATATGTTGTTTGTGTTGATTGCTTCCTCACAGCAATATACAACTCCTTCTTTGGCTAGAAGGTTTCTTCAGCCACAACAAGTAAGCTAGAATTCTAGCCCTTGTAAAACTAGTACAATTGTCCTAAGCTAAGGTTCTCCTAGTTTACCGCTCAGTGATATGAAAGCCACTCAAACCTCTGCTGATATGGTACGAGCCTATCTACGAGAGATCGGTCGTGTCCCTCTGTTGACCCATGAACAAGAAATTCTCTTTGGCAAGCAAGTGCAACGCCTTAGTTCTTTGAAAGATATTCGTGAAGCTTTGAGCGATCGATTGGGGCGTGATCCAAGTTCAGAGGAGTGGGCTAAAGCGGCTCAAATCTCCATAATAGAACTGCAAGAAGCTTTGGCGGAGGGCGAACGAGCCAAGCGTAAGATGGTAGAAGCAAATCTGCGCTTAGTGGTATCGGTTGCTAAGAAGTATATCAAGCGCAATGTTGATCTCCTAGATTTGATTCAAGAGGGAACGATTGGGATGCAACGCGGGGTCGAAAAGTTTGATCCGACTAAGGGCTATCGGTTTTCCACCTATGCGTATTGGTGGATTCGTCAAGCTATTACTCGCGCCATCGCTGAGAAAGGTCGCACAATTCGACTTCCTATTCACATTACTGAGAAATTAAATAAGATCAAAAAGACACAGCGACAGTTAGCTCAGCAGTTGGGACGGACAGCGACAGCGGCTGAGCTGGCGGCTGAGTTGGATTTAACGCCTAAGCAAGTGCGCGAGTACTTGGAGCGGGCCCGACTACCGTTGTCTTTAGATCTGCGCGTGGGTGATAATCAAGATACTGAGTTGGGAGAGCTATTAGAAGATACTGGCCCGTCTCCAGAGGATTTTGCGGCTCAGTCTTCCCTCCGCGCTGAAATTGCTGAATTGATGGCAGAACTCACACCTCAGCAGCGGCAAGTGCTTTCTATGCGGTTCGGTCTTGAGGATGGCCAGGCACTGACCCTAGCCAAAATTGGTGATCGACTCAACATTAGCCGCGAACGGGTGCGACAAATTGAACGAGAAGCATTGACAAAACTACGCAAGCGTCGTGCTGACATTCGTGAATATTTAGCCAGCTAACAGCCCCTTTCCTCCCCAAGCTTATTCTCGAGCGCAATTAATCTGGATGGAGACTTATGTTTGAGCACGGTCAATCGATCGTGCTTTACCGCATCAACAGAGCAAAAGCGGATTACAGGTCGTTTGGTTATCGTAGGGCTATGATCAGTAACGCGATGATCGACGCAAGCAACCTCCAACGAACAAGATCTAGAAAGCAATGGCTGAACCAAACTTGTATCACGTCATCTATGACGGCAACTGTAATCTTTGTGTCAACCTAGTTCGATTGCTCGAAACGCTCGATCGTGGGCAGCGGTTCACCTATACCCCCATGCAGGATCAGGCAACGCTGGATCGATTCAATATCACGCCTGAAGATTGTGAGCGCGGTATGATTTTAATTGATGCGAAGTCTCCTCGCCAACGATGGCAGGGCAGCGAAGCGGCGGAAAAAATTGGGCAAATTCTCCCGATGGGCGCTATTTTTGTCAATGCCTACCGATCGCTACCCGGTCTGAAGCAAATTGGCGATCGGGTCTATGAACAGATGCGTGATAATCGCTATGCGTGGTTTGGTCAACGCGCCATAACCTATCGATCGATCTATACCCAATCGGCTCATAACTGTGATATGGAAGCCTGCGATCGCTACTTTTCAGAGAGCTAGCAATGATTTCTGCTTCTTTTTGCCCGTTTCCTGCAACTTTTGCCACCAACGTGTTCTACCGGTAATGTTGCCCTAGACCCCATCTACCGACTACAAGGTGCCGGTTTGAAATACCTTCCCAATTACTTCTTCGATCGGCGGGTCGGTGACAGTTAAATCCACAACATCAAGATCCGATAGCAATCGCGCAATCGTTTGGGTTAGCTTTTCCTGCGGCACGATGAACTGCGCCATACGTCCGGTTACTTCTCCGAGTTGACCATAGGATTGTAGTTGTTCGGGCGATCGAGCTTCCCCTAGTTCAACGGTTACTTCACGGCAAGGAGCAAACCGCTCCAGCAAGCCCTCTAGGCTACCGTCGTAAATTAATTGCCCTGCATAAATGACCAGCACCCGCTGACAGAGAGCCGTGATATCTGCCATATAGTGGCTAGTGAGCAATACAGTAGCTTGATAACGCTGGTTATACTCCTTGAGAAATTCCCGCACACTGACCTGCGCGTTAACATCCAGTCCCAAAGTCGGTTCGTCTAGAAACAAGACCGAAGGGCGATGCACGAGAGCCGCCAAGAGTTCAGCTTTCATGCGCTCTCCCAGCGACAACTTGCGGACGGGCTGCGTTAACTTGTCAGTAATAGACAGCATTTCACCCAGTTCACTCACCCGATGTCGAAACTCGCGATCGGGAATGCCATACACCGCCGCATTGATCCGCAGCGAGTCCAGAGTGGGTAAATCCCAGAGCAACTGCTGCTTTTGCCCCATGACTAGCGTAATGGTTTGCAGAAATTCTGATTTTCGCTGAAAGGGTACTTGTCCTGCTACCATCACGCGCCCACTAGAGGGATACACCAAACCCGTCAACATCTTCAATGTGGTGGTTTTGCCAGCCCCATTCGGCCCTAAAAAACCAACCACCTCACCTGCGTCAATTTGAAATGAAACAGATTGAACGGCGGCTACCGATCGATAGGTGCGGCGAAAAAAATGTAGTAAGGTTCCAGCCAGCGTTGGTTCTTTAACAGCGACCGGATAAACCTTGCTTAGGTTCTCAACGGTGATGATGGGCATTTGGGTTTGAGAGTGGGGAGTAAGGAATGGGGAGTCGGGAGTTGGGAAGACTTCACAGGTTCTTCATAGGATTGCTATAGCGTTGAACTGAGATTCTCTTTTGTTGAGGACAAGATCTAGGCTGATGCAATCATAGAGCTTCTACTAACCGCTTTGCCCGATGCTGTGGAGGGAAATAACGATGATTTGGCGCTATGTATTGGCGTGGATTCCCATGATCGCTATTGGCATCATAAACGGTATCGTTCGAGAATTAATCTATGGAAACTATCTGAGTGAGTTACGTGCCCATCAGGTTTCAACGCTACTTGGCATTGGGCTATTGGGCGGGTATATTTGGTTGATCACGCGCTGGTGGAGCTTTAAATCCGCCCATCAGGCGATCGTCATTGGGCTAATTTGGCTGGGGCTAACAATCGTGTTTGAATTGACCTTTGGACATTTCATTGCAGGCTATTCATGGAAGCGGCTGCTTAGTGACTATAACATTCTGGCAGGGCGAGTCTGGCTTCTCGTCCTCCTCTGGATTGCCATTGCACCGTGGCTGTTTACCGTGCTTAAGAAACCTTCTTGAGCATCCCCTAGACGCAACACTTCCCCATTCCACTCCCGACTTTACTTTTGTTCAGGATGCGTCGTTTCAGGCTTCTTGCACCCCACTTGGTTGATCTCTCGAATCATCTGATAAAGCCGACCATGATCGCGTTGGTTAAAGTGCAACACCAACCGAAACAGATCGTCAGTTTTGCTGTGGTGTTCTTCGGGTAGGGTTTTGGTTTGTTGAATGTGCCCGTCGATCAAGAGATCGCGGTAATTCTGGTTCAGATATTCAATATCAGCCGGGGTCAGTTCAGTCTTCAGCCGTAAAATCAAGTACTCGCCAACATAGCGGCTAGAGTGAAAAACCCGATAGAAACTGGCGATCTCCTCGCAGGCCACATCCACCCGATCGGTAATGGTATACAAGTACAAATCGTCAGGGCTAATCAACCCAGTTTTCAGCAAGTTATGACGCAGGTGTGCATCCCAGCTTTGCCAATAGTCTGACCCTGGTTTGTCAATCAATACCAGCGGCAGCAGAGCTGTTTTTCCAGTCTGCATCAGGGTTAAACACTCAAACGCTTCATCTTGCGTGCCAAAGCCACCAGGAAACAGCGCCAAGGCATCAGTTTCGCGCAAAAAGAACAGCTTGCGGGTGAAGAAATACTTAAAATCAATCAGCTTGGGATCGCCCTCAATAAATGGATTCGAGCCTTGCTCAAAGGGAAGCTGTATGTTTAACCCAAAGGATTTGTCTGCTCCTGCCCCTTCATTGCCAGCTTGCATGATACCTGGGCCGCCCCCTGTCATCACCATAAATCCCATTTCGACGACTGCCCGAGCAAACTCGACAGCCATCTGATACGTTGGATCGGCAGGGGCTGTGCGGGCTGACCCAAAAATGGTAATTTTGCGTACGTGACGATAAGGATAAAAGACGCGGAATGCTCGTTCCATGTCTTGCAGCGAGGCATTCAAGATCTTCCAGTCTAGGCGATCGGCTTCTACCTCTGCCATACGAACTAGAGTGGTCAAAGCCTGTTGAATCAAAGGTCCGTGCTCCATATTGGGCAACTGACTCAGCAGTTGAGCCACTTCGGCTTGAAAACTCTCCAGACTGGACGATGAGGATGAAAAGCTCATGGACATACCTGAACTGGCAGCATCCTATTCTACCCAGATTTAAGAGGTATCCGCTTAAGAATTCTTTTAGGAATTGCGGTATCAAACAAAATGCCCCAATTACAGAACGGTTGGGGCGAAGTAAGCGGCTAAGCTGTGCCGTTTAAGGAAACCTTAAAACAATTGCGATTCAGTTCAACGCGCCTGATTGTCCTTGACAATTGTCCTTAACATCGATAAGCCAATCAGAACAGCTTCAGGAGGTGCTCCTGGCTGCATATGCCCACTTACAGACGACGGTGCGACTAGAGATACTTCTCTAATGTGCTAGCTAAAGTGGTCTTTGGCACAGCACCCACCACCATATCCACTCGCTGCCCTTCTTTGAAGATCATGAGTGTGGGAATGCTGCGAATGCCATATCGACTCGCAACGTTAGGATTTTCGTCGGTGTTGACTTTGACAACTTTGACCTGACCAGCGTACTGCTCGGCAATTTCATCGACAACTGGTGCAACCATCCGGCAGGGGCCACACCAAGGGGCCCAGAAATCGACTAGAACCGGAACGTTGCTCTCAAGAACTTCTTGATCAAAGGTTGAATCTGTAACTTGTGCGGCTGCTGACATGCCCGAAAACCCTTGCCTATGTTGTTTGACAAAATCTTACCATAGCGAAAAGTCATGCTTCAGGCTACTTGCTCGATACAATCGGTCACAATTGTAAATGGAAGGTATCGAGAAACCACATCATTCTAGCTTTAAACACTGATTGGCAAGGGTTTCAGCCTCGATCGCCCAGGAAATTTAAGCTTTATAAACGATCGCCCTAGTTTTCGAACATTGCATTACTATCGCAGGTAGCGTGAGGAGAAGTGAAGTCTAGGAGTTGAGACCGTGGGTCGAGCGGTTGTGTAGAGGCAAACCATCTCTGCACAGCAATTAAGTTAACAGCAATTCAATGTTAGGGGCGCGATCGATTGATAAATATTGAAAATTGATAGAACAGAAGTATGCAGGTCAATATCACGCTCAACAGATTGCTCTGACGTCGTTCCCTAAAGTCGTTCCCTAAAGAGGAACCGCCTGAACAGCAGTCCAGGCGGAGTGTGGTGTGAGGAGTGAACGGAAACATGCGTCTCCGCTATCTTCATTGTAACGACACTTATGGTTTTTCGCTTACTTTACCGTGGGCTGTCAATGAACTTATTTGAAGACAAGCCAAAGCTTGAGCGACTTCTACCGACCTTCAGACAAGGTTCTCGTTTACTTACCCATTCCTAACTGTTGAGCTTTCTGGTAAACCTTGCCTTCGGTAAGTAGCGATGGGGCAATCACAACTTCAACTTGTTGCATTTCGCGAATATTTTTTGCCCCTAACGTTCCCATACTCGTCTGCAACGCTCCTAGTAAGTTGTGCGTGCCATCGTCGAGTTGGGCTGGGCCGCGCAAAATCTGCTCGATCGTCCCCGTTGTTCCCACCCGAATCCGAGTACCTCGTGGCAAAACTGGACTAGGCGTAGCCATGCCCCAGTGAAACCCGCGACCGGGTGCTTCAGCGGCTCGAGCGATCGGTGATCCAATCATCACCGCATCGGCTCCACAGGCAATACATTTGCAGATATCGCCACCCGTGATTAAACCACCATCGGCAATTACCGGGACATATCTGCCTGTTTCTTGGTAGTAGTCTTCCCGTGCCGCCGCACAATCGGCTACGGCCGTTGCTTGGGGAATACCAACGCCTAGCACCCCACGAGACGTGCAGGCGGCTCCCGGACCAATTCCCACTAAAACAGCGGCGGCTCCAGCTTTCATCAAATTCAGCGTGACTTCATAAGTCACACAATTGCCTAACACGACTGGCATCGGCATTTCTTGGCAAAATTGCACCAAATCGAGGGGAGTAATCGACTCTGGCGAAAGGTGTGCAGTTGAAACCACAGTGGCTTGAATGAAGAATAGATCGGCGTCCGCTTCAGCAACAGCCGTACCGTACTTGGCAGCCCCAACGGGAGTAGCACTGACGGCGGCAATGCCCCCCTGCTGTTTCATTTCCCGAATGCGTTGCTTCACCAATTCTGGTTTGATCGGTTCAGCGTAGAGTTGCTGCATCAGCGGCACAAATTCGTCTTTGTTCACCGAGGCAATGCGATCGAGCACGGGATTGGGATCATCGTATCGGGTTTGAATTCCTTCTAAATTCAAGACTCCCAAGGCTCCTAATTGAGCCAGCCTTGCTGCCATTCCCACATCCACCACGCCATCCATCGCACTGGCAATGATGGGAATTTCGCGTTCAATGCCGCCGATCGTCCATCGAGTATCTGCTAGAGATGGGTCGAGGGTCCGCTGTCCTGGTACAAGCGCAATTTCGTCAATACCATACGCCCTACGGGCAGACTTGCCCCTACCAATTTGAATGTCCACGCTGCTTCCTTCCAACGACTTAATAAAGCTAGACTATCAAATCTGGAGAAGAAGAGAACTGAGGTCGAGCGATCTTCATCCATCGCTAGACAAATTTTTTGTTAATTTTTGCAATATTTTTGATATCACTTCAATATAATTTTGCTACTTTTTTGAAGTCATCTATTTCATCATTCCTATGAACTCCATTCGAGAAAAGGCTGCCTGGAGCGTTGGCGGTTTTCGTATCGTTCCGTTGGTGGTGTTGCTGTTGACAACGGGAGGAAGCTTGATCATTAGTTCGGTTACGCTCGATCGCATTGTGGCTCCTGCTACCTTGGGAATTGGCGTGGCCATTGTGCTGGGGGCAGTTTTGCTGTTTCAAGGGTTCTTTTTGGTGCAGCCCAATCAAGCGCAAGTTCTGGTGTTCCTGGGGCGATATGTGGGTAGCGTGCGAGAACCTGGGTTTTATTGGACATTGCCGCTGCTGATACAACAACGCCTGATTTCCCTGCGAGTGCGCAACTTCAATAGCGAAAAACTTAAAGTCAACGATGCTCAGGGTAGCCCGATCGAAATTGCAGCCGTGGTGGTGTGGCGAGTTGTGGACTCGGCCAAAGCCATTTTTGATGTGGAAAGCTACAGTGAGTTTGTGGCGATTCAAAGTGAAACGGCGATTCGATCGCTGGCCAGCCGCTATTCCTATGACATTTATGACTTAGAGACCCAATCGCTGCGCGGCAATCCCGATGAAGTCGCAGATGTGCTGAAACACGAGGTGCAAACACGGCTAGAAGTGGCGGGTGTGGAAGTGGTTGATGCCCGTATTACCCATTTGGCCTATGCACCAGAGATTGCCCAGGCGATGCTGCGGCGTCAACAAGCCGTAGCGGTGATTGCTGCCAAAGAACGAATTGTGGAAGGTGCGATGGGAATGGTGGAGATGGCGCTACATCGCTTGAGTGAACAACGAGTTGTAGATCTTGATGAAGAGCGCAAAGCTGCCATGGTGAATAACTTACTGGTTGCTTTAGTGTCTGAAAGTGCAACTCAACCCATTATCAATACAGGTACGCTATACACGTGAAGGAGAAGAAACGGTTTTTACTGCGGCTTGATCCAGAGTTATATGCGGTGCTGGAAAAATGGGCCGCCGATGAGCTTCGCAGTGTCAATGCTCAGGTTGAATTTCTATTAAAGGAAGCGGTACAACGAGCCGGACGATCGAAAGACAAGCTCGATACCCCCACAAATTCCGATCAATTAAAATAGCGAGCAGAATAGCGAGCGTTACGACCTCCTTGCTTTGGCTGTCAGTCTAATCCTCATCCCCCAACTCCTGCTCCCAAACGGAGAGAAGGCGGATGGATTGAATCCCTTGCTCTTTGGGAAAAGAATTTAGGGTGAGTACGTGAGGCTATCCATCACTCCTCAGCACTAGTGGCCCTGCCGGAACAGGCGGTGCGGCTGTAGATTCAGCCGTGATCAGCATTTGTGAGACATTTGCGCTACAGGCATTGGTGGGCATCTTCCATTGTGCGGTGCTTTGGCTAGACGGCAGATTAAATTCACCACAATAGACGGGTTGTGTGTCTCCATCTGCCAGCGCCCAGAGACGATATGCTTCACCCGTTGGCAAGGGGGGCAGGTTTTGTACTAACACGATCGCGCTCTGATTGTCTGGATCGACCACCAAGCGACCACGGGCATCACGGGCATTTTCCGTTCCCTGTAGCGCAAATACTTGAGCATTTGGCTGTTGCAGTGAGGCAATAATGGCATCATTCGATCGAATCGTCTGCCGCAACCGATAATTATCGATCGCCAACGCCAGCACCAAAACAGCCGCCACGGCTCCTCCCATGCGGACAAGTGAAAATCGAGAAGATGCTTTGTAGGGTGAATGCACTCGGTGATTCGTATCTCCCGATCGGACTGCCTCAAGCAGATTGTCTCGTAGCGACGGTGGCAGTTTAGGGTCAGGCAAGGCATAAGGAACCAGGTTCAACACAGCTTGAAAGCGATCGAGTTCAACTATAAGGGCGGGGTGGGTATTAAGTAGCTGCTGTAATTCCTCTGCCTCGTCGGAACTCAAATTGCCGAGGGCATACCCTGCCATTAACTCTTGCCAGTATTCAGGCCACTGTTCAGACCCGTATTCAGGATGTGAGGAATGAGTCATTGGGACATGGGGGATAAAGGAAAACGGACGTGAGCAACACCTACTACACACAGTCTTGCAAAATCTTTCGCAATTTGAGTAACCCTTGACGCGATCGAGTTTTGACAGTGCCAAGGGGCATATTTAACCGTTGTGCAATTTCTGATTGGCTGAGTCCTTCATAGTAGGCAATTTGCAAGATTTCTCGTTCCGCTTCGGGAAGTTGGGCCAGGGCATGACGCACACGTTCCGATCGTTCGCTGATTGATGCCTGTTCCAACGGAGTAGACGAGGAAAGCTCTTCTCGGGTTAAGCCTTTCCAGCGTTGCAGAAATCGAAAGCCAGTGTTGCGCGATCGCAACTTATCAATGGAACGAGAACGGGTCATGGTCATGAGAAAGCTGCTTAAAGAGCCACGACTGGGGTCATAGGTTTGACGATGCCACAGCGATAGAAAGACTTCCTGCGCCACGTCCTCTGCTTCTTCAGTGTTAGACAGAATCCGCAGCGCCAGCCCATAAACCAATTTGGCGTAGCGATCGTAAAGCACACCTAATGCCTCAATCTGTCCTTGCCGCATGGCTTGGACAAGGTCGCGATCGGTGACGCTGAAATGATCTACAGGTTCAGGGATGGGAGAGTCTGATGTCATGCGCTTTAAAGAACCGCACTGGGGAAAATTGTTCGAGACAACCATCATCTCCTCTAGCCTACCGTCTTTCAAAGGTCTCTTTAGAAACTACGCAACAGTCTTTAAATTGGATCGGGTTAAGCATCACAAAAACAATGCTTTTAAACAAATTCTTAAACAAATTCAACCCCAAATCCGATCGATCGAGTTCAGCGTATATCCCTGTAGTTCAACGATGATTCATTGATTAGTACAGGAGACACTGATGAATAATCCGATTCTGTTCACTGGCGCATCCTCTCGTCGTTCTAGGTCTTTATCTCGGCGGCATGTCCTTGCGGGTGGAGTGATAGCTGGAATTTCTACGGCGATCGGCACTTCTGTCTTTAAACCACGACCCGTCCATGCCAGTGATGCAGCGGCCAACGATGCTGAAATCCTCAATACAGCCCTCTATTATGAACATCAGGCAATTTGGGCCTATTCATTTGCGGCTGGAGCTTTGAGTGATACCGAAGTTGGCAGAGCGGTCAAAGCTTTGGCATTGCGCAATCAAGCCGACCACATGGCCCACCGAGACACGTTGGCTAGTGTCATTGAAAGCTTGGGTGAAACGCCAGTTGAACCAGAAAATGAATATGATTTATCTGCTTATATTGAACGCGGTGAAGGCAATATTGATTCGGATGTCAACATTGCCAAACTGGCGTTAGCTCTAGAAACCGATGCCGCCATTGCCTATGCCAGCGAAGTTGCCCGTCTCAAAACTCCAGCATTAGTCACGGCTGGAGCGAGTATTGGTTCCACCGAAGCCTCCCATGCCACCGCTATCCGAGCCGCCTTTGTTGCTTTAGGGGTTGATATTGATTATGTTCCAGCTGCGTTTGTTAGCAGCGATACTCGCGATGCTTGGATATTAAAGGTTTAGCTACTGGTTCAATTGATCTTAAAGTTAGAAAAGTTAGAGAGTTATCGTAGCTTGAGGGGCGATCGATTGGTTCGCCCCTTCAGATCATTTGTGCAAAACACCTTCACGTAAGTATCACAAAGGGCGGATAGATTTACTGATCTCACGGGTTTCAACAGAAATTCAGGAATTTATTCCGAACGTCGTCGATCGTCACCACCAGAAATCGTTATTAATTTGTATTAATTTTTCAGCATGGCAACCGTTAGAGAGATACAAATCGAAACTTTTTCTAACGATGCGCTGCACTTGAAGTGAAGGGTGCAATGCTAGAATCAAATGTGTTCCTAGTATTTACCCCTATTCCGACCGAAATACCGGAAATGAAATGGTGTTTTTCAGCAGGTCGGTTGCTTTTTTGTTTCAGTTTGCCTAGTTCTTAAGGTTGTGATGGTTACTACTCCTACCCCTCCCCCTACCACCCCAAAAGTCTCTAAAGTTGAAGGCATCAAGGAGCGCAGTCAACAGTTGCGCCAGCCTGTTGCGACCGAGATTTTGCAAGATACCACCCATTTCAGCGAAGATGGGCTTCAGATCCTTAAATTTCATGGTTCCTACCAACAGGATAACCGCGACAATCGCGTCAAAGGGCAGGAAAAAGACTATCAGTTTATGCTGCGAACGCGCAATCCAGGAGGATATGTGCCGTCGCAACTGTATCTGGCGCTCGATCGCCTAGCCGATCAGTACGGTAATCACACCCTTAGAGCGACAACACGTCAAGGATTTCAACTGCATGGGGTGCTAAAGAAAAACCTGAAGACAGTGTTGGCTGAAGTCATTCGTAACCTGGGATCAACACTGGGGGCATGTGGCGATCTGAACCGAAATGTGATGGCTCCTCCGGCTCCGTTTAAGAACCGCCCAGAATACCAGTACGCAATGGAGTATGCCAACAATATTGCAGATCTGTTGACGCCGCAAACGGGAGCTTATTACGAAATTTGGCTAGACGGTGAAAAAGCAATTTCAGCAGAACCCAAGCCAGAGGTAATGGCGGCTCTGCGACGCAACGGCAATGGCACGATTTTTCACAACCATGAAGAACCGATCTATGGCAATCACTATATGCCGCGCAAGTTTAAATGTTGTGTAACCGTGCCCGGCGATAACTCGGTCGATCTGTTCTCTCAAGATGTCAGCTTGGTGGTCATTACCAACGAGCAGGGGGATTTACAAGGCTTTAACGTTTATGCAGGTGGCGGTTTAGGGCGTACCCACAACAATGAGGAAACCTTCGCCCGCATTGCTGACCCAATCGGCTATGTGGAAAAAACAGATGTGTATGATTTGGTGAAGGCGATCGTTGCCACCCAGCGAGATTATGGCGATCGGTACAATCGTCGTCATGCTCGTATGAAGTACTTACTGCACGATTGGGGGGTAGACAAATTCCGTCAAACTGTAGAAGGCTATTTTGGTAAGTCCCTTCAACCTATGCAGCCCACCCTTCCCTTCAAGTACGAAGACTTTTTAGGTTGGCATGAGCAGGGAGACGGCAAGCTGTTTCTAGGTATTTCTGTGCAAAACGGGCGCATCAAAGACGAGGGGACGTTGCAGTTGAAAACGGCGCTGCGCGAAATTGTGGAAACCTACTCGCTACCGATGTTCCTAACACCCAATCACAATGTCATTGTGGCTGAGATTGACCCAGCGCAAAAAGATGCGATTCAAGCAATTCTCGATCGCTGTGGCGTGCAAAAAGAGACAGAAATTGACCCATTGGTGCGCTATGCGATGGCTTGTCCGGCCCTGCCCACCTGTGGACTGGCGGTGACAGAATCTGAACGGGCGATTCCAGCGATTCTCAATCGCCTTCGGCTTTTGCTTGACAAAGTAGGTTTGCCACAAGAGCATTTTGTGACACGCATGACGGGCTGTCCCAATGGTTGTGCGCGTCCATATCTAGCTGAGTTGGGTTTTGTAGGGCAGAAACCAGGCTGCTATCAGCTTTGGCTTGGAGCCGATCCCAATCAAACCCGGCTGTCTGAACCCTATTTAGACAGTATGCCGATCGAAAATTTGGAAACAACCCTCGAACCGTTGTTTGTGTTCTTTAAGCAACAGCGACAACCGGGTGAAAGCTTTGGAGATTTCTGCCATCGAGTTGGCTTTGAATCCTTGCGCAATTTTGCTACAACCTATGTACCTGAGGCGGTGATGCTTGATGTAACCCCCCTTGAGGTGACTGCGCCTGAGGCTGCCACCATCGCTGCCACCATGACGAAATCACGTCATCGCATTGGTGTCCGCAACGAAGTTTACGATCGCCTAAAAGCCGCATCGATTAAGCAAGGCAAGCCCATGAGTGAAATCGTGAACGCAGCCCTGGAAGTCTATTTGCAGTCGCTCGAATAGGCCGACACAATCTTTACGAAGAGCAATATGCCAAGGGCATGATCCAATTGTGCCCTTTGTCTGTGCCCTTTTTCATTTTTCACTGCTGTGGTTAGGAGCATCTACTTGGTGTTCTCATCCGTTGTCATGCCTTTATCAAGGGGCAGTAATGCGTCCAGCCTGACAATCTCTAAGCCACAGCCGAATCGCTTGAGCAATCACCCCCTGACTGGCATCCTGGGGCGGGGTAGGTGGTTCGTTGGCTGGTACATCGCCGATCGCTGAAAACAACAAAACAAATTGCCAGCCTGCTGCCGTTCGGGTCAAAAATAACCAGTGATACTGCTGCAAGTTCACGATTGCATTAGATACATATTGGCGCTCGAGGGTCGTGAAAAAGATTTGCTGCGTCGTATTATCCTGTTGCGGCCATTGACGAGCAGTCAATTCGATCGCCTCATATTCCGGTTGTCCAGCCACAATGATCGTACCAGGAAGATTGCGAGTGATGCGGAACTCGCGGCTATAGGCGCGTTGGCTGACCCGATTGGCATAGCTGGGCAAATCCCGCAACAGAAGCGGTATCAAGGTGTCTAACTGCTCAGGACAAGCAATGGGAGGGCGGATGAACTCAGCGTCTTCAGCCGAGCGCCAGGCCATTGGTTCTAGATTGGGCAGCACGGCTAGAGTAGGCGAGCAGCGTAAAACCATCACCAACCCTAACCCAATCGCTCGTCCCCAACGCCTCACCTGACCTTCCACTGATTTATTCATCCACTGATTTATTCATCCACTGATTTATTCATCCACGCATCCACCTCTACCCCAACTCCTCACAAATGCGATCGAACGCGGCAACTGGATCGGGTGATGCAGTAATGGGGCGACCAATCACCAAATAATCAGCCCCGGCTTCGAGGGCAGCGGCGGGTGTCAGCGATCGTTGTTGATCGCCTGTTTCGGCCCACTTGGGCCGTACACCTGGACAAACGAGCACAAACTCTGGCCCCAGACTGTTGCGCAACTGTTTGACTTCTTGAGGCGAGCAGACAGCCCCCGCCAATCCGCTTTCCTGCGCCAACAACGCCATTTGTAGCGCATAGTCGGTTAGTTCTAGCGGAACCTTTAATTCAAATGCCAAGGCCCGCGCCGTCAAGCTAGTGAGGAGAGTAATCGCAATTACCCTGGGAGGTTGTATCCCGATTGCGGCTGCCCCTTCGATCGCGGCTGTTTGGGCCGCCTTTAGCGCTATCTCACCGGCAACAGCATGTACTGTTAGCAGGTCTACCCCATAGCCTGCTGCCGATCGACATGCTCCTGCCATCGTGTTGGGAATGTCGTGAAACTTCAGATCTAAAAAGATGCGTTTTTGGCGCTGTTTCAGGATCTTTAGAATCTGAGGCCCTGCACCAACAAATAGCTCCAAGCCTACCTTCCAAAAGGTGACGGTGGGCAGACGATCGAGCCATTCTAGGGCAGTGGCCTCGGTTGAGACGTCTAGGGGAACAATGATGCGATCGACTGGGCACATAGAGGTAGCAACCATTAGAAAACATAAACGCCGCCGCTGGTATCAATGCGGATGGCTGTGCTTCCAGGAATATCACTGCGAGCTTGTGCCACCACTACTTGCACTACGTTATCTTCTACCGTAACGTAGAGGCTCAGTCCAATGTTTTGCTGTTCCGCAGAGGCTAAAAAGTTGATGGGTAAGGGCAAGTAGCTAGTTTGAGTACTCCCAAACGTAACGCGACTATTTGGTAATACGCGACGATCGTCGGTTGGAGGTTGGGTCAAGCGGCAAGTAATGGGCACGCCACCAGCGTTCAGCACCTCAATTTGAATTGGACGGCTTGGATCAACCGACGCCACAGGCTGAACCGCCGATTGAGCTAAATCGATCGAACGATGCATTGGCATCGCTGTAACAACCAGCGGTGCGAGCGCTACACTCGCGACGGTTAGAGCACAAAAAGACATAGAATAACAGTTCACACACCATCTCCTCAACGCGAAAGAGAAATCAATAAATTTGTTGAATTTGTTACCTTAACTGTCTGTACAACCCTGTCAGACAATAAGGCTGAAATCCAGCGAAGATCTCTCCATGAGAAATTTATACACCCGATCGTCCTCGATCGCGTAGTACCAGCCCCACAAATACCAAAATTGTCAGCAGTAGCGATCCGGCTAAGGCCAGCAAAACAGATGTCCAGGTGAGTTCCATGGTTTAGTATGACTCCATGAATACAGCAATCAAATTGGCTTTCAGCCTATCAACAAATCAAATTTCAAGGGATGAACGGAATTAACCGAGCATTGTTTATTCTTGCAGTTCGATACTCTGCTTGTCATGCAGTTGGGCATCGTTCAGCCCACAATCGCTGTCGAATCTCACAGCCTTAGAAAACGTAGCCAAATAGTAATTTTATTGTTGTTGATTGTTTGTTTAACATCTCTAGAAGCACAATCAAGAAATCTATAAGAAAGTGTGTAGAAATTTAAATGAAATAATTGTTGACTGTTAGCACCCCTGCATGGCTGTCTCCCGGTTTGAATTGAATACCAGTGACATCAATCACAAGGTCACGATTCACCGACATTCCTGCATTTTTGTCATTCACTGACAAATAAGTACGATTTTTCCACTTGAAGAAAACGGCTTCGTTGCTCTGCAAGCGCTGGCTGCCAGCTTGCCGCTGATTCTTATCGGCATAGGCTGCCTTCGTTGCGTTTATCAAAGTCTTACCGTTGACCTTGCCAGCATGAAATAGCCCTTGGGGACGGCTCCTAGAACCTAAATAGTTATCAGCAAGCTGACACTTATCTTGCTGCAACGCTTTGAAGTCCTTGACGCGATCGGGACCGTCTACCAAAGAAGATGCATGAGAAAATACAAACCGATCCTTGCCAGGTCCACCCTTGAGAAAATCTTCTCCGATGCCGCCAATCAACACATCGTTCCCCACACCGCCGATTAACTGATCGTTGCCTTGTCCACCATCCAATCGATCGTGACCGCGTTCGCCCAGTAACCGATCGCCGCAGTCCAACCCAATGAGGGAATCATCACCATCGCTGCCTAACAACGTATCGCGATCGGTCGTGCCCACTAATACATCCGCTGCGGGGGTGCCCCGGCGGAAAATGCCCGGATCGCAGGCATCGACTGTTGCTAAATTCGTCCAGCGTTCTGCTAGATTGGCAATGAGGGGATTGCCAGCCGCGTCTGTAATCCCACTATCGCCCGCTGTCAACGAGAGAACATAGGTTCCTTTCTGATTTGTGAGTGTTTTGATGTGTCCCAGTGTCCAGCTAATCCCACCATCTGTAGATAAAGTAGCGCGGCGCAAATCGACGGCTCGGCCATTGCGAGTCAAGCGTAGATCTGTCAGATCAAACCCCTTCACCGCTTCACCAAATTCGATCGTCAGGGCGTTCACCTTATCACGACGAGGATTGGGAGCAACATTAACCATTCTGGCGATGGGATTGGTTTTATCAACGCGATAGACTTGTCCAATGAAATTTCCGTTTGCAATTCCCCGTCCACCCAACGGTGTTCCCAACGAATTCAGAATGGAATCATTGTCTTTGAGATTTAAGCCGATCGTGCCATCTCCTCGACCTGTATTGACTTGAATGGTATAGAATTTACTGTTAACGCGAGTAACAGAACTAATACTAGCACCAGTTACACCATTGGTAACTAATTCAAAATCTGCTGCATTGACACGGCTTACATTCTCACTAAAAACAGCGGTAAACGTAACCATCGCGGCATTAGTTGGGCTTCTTTCTAATCGATTGATTTCAATGACTCTCGGTGGTGTTTTATTGATGGTATAGGTTTGTCCAACAAAGTTACCGTTATTGAGTCCTGTGCTACCCAATGCGGCATTGATACCATTGCGAATGGAGTCATTATCAATCAGATTTAATTGAAGGGTGCCGTTGCCAGTTCCGGTATTAACTCGCACATTGTAATTGCTGCCACTACCCGTCACCGACGCAATACTTGCGCCAGAGACGCCGACGGTATTCAGTGCAAAATCACTAATGTCTACTCCCGTCACTGCCTGCGAGAATGATACGGCGTAGTCGATCGTACCTGCGGCTGTAGGATTGAGGTGAACTCGGTTAATGCCCGTGACGATCGGCGCAAATTTGATAATGTTATAAGTCTGTCCGGCGAAATTGCCGTTATCTACTCCGCGTCCGCCCAACGGTACACCCAGCAGATTTCGCACTGTGTCGTTATCTTTCAGATCAAGACGAATCGAGCCATCGTTGCTGCCCGTATTCACCAACACGGTATAGGTACGGCTATCGACCTGCTGAATGGCTGTCAGACTCGCGCTTCTGACACCCGTTGTCGTCAAGGTGAAATCATTGAGATCCACTCCCATGACATCTTGATCAAATCGCACAGTGTAGGCAACACTGCTGGCATGGGTGGGATTGGTTCCGGCAGCAGCGATCGACACTACATTCGGTGGCGTTTTATCAATACTGTAGGTTTCGCCCGTCAGAAAAGTACCATTGCCCGTTCCGGTTCCACCCAGCGCAACCCCGCGACTGTTCCTGATCGAGTCATTGTCAACTAACGTCAACCCAAGTTGTCCGTTGCCCGTTCCTGTGTTTACCGTGACATCATAGGTTTTGTTGTTGACCTTCTGAATAGACGTAACACTTGCCCCTAAAATTCCAGTGACGGCAACACCAAAGTCCTGCAAATCAACACCTGTGACATCTTGGTCAAAAATAACGCTGAACACGACCGTATCATTGGCGCTGAGGCTGGGGCCCTTGCGATGAATCGCAAAAACGGCTGGCGGCGTTTTGTCCACGTTGTAGGTTTCTCCGGGTTTGTTGCCGTTTCCGGTGCCTGTGCCGCCTAGAGGTACTTCACTGCTGCTGCTTTTGATTGAATCGTTGTCCTTTAGATCTAAGCGCAGATCGCCTCGCCCAGTTCCCGTACTAACTTCAACGGTGTAAATCCTGCCGCTGCCTGACACCGACAAAATTCCGGCGTTGACGATAGTGGCATCGGCTCCAAGCCGAAGCTCAAAATCTGTCCGATCGACACCGCTCACTTCTTGATCAAACGTCACCACATAACTGACCACATCCGCCGCCGTTTCTCTAGGCTGGGCCCGGGCGATTGACACCACACTGGGCGGAACCACTACATTCAGCGATCCGTAGATGTTATTGTCATCGCCAGCAACCCCTGTGGCATGGCTAGCCGTGTTTTGATCAAACGTGGGAGTGCGCTCAGCAATCACCGTTCCGCCATCGATAAAAATGGCTCCTCCTTTGCCCAGTCCTTGCCGACCATTCGTTTGGCCTTCGCCGCCCAACCCTGCCGCCGCCGAGTTATTTTTGAAGCTGCTGCTGCTAATGCGTAACGAACCACCACTGATATAAACCGCACCGCCTTCTCCATTGCCACCCCTTCCACCAGTGCCCGTCAAACTGCCGCCGCCTTGCCCACCGATCGCTTGATTATGTCTGAACGTGACATTCACCAGCGTAACGTTGCCGCTTTGGATACGCAGTCCACCACCTCGCCCCATCCCTCCATTGCCGCCAGTGGCAGATGTGCCAGTGGTTCCATTGCTGCCTTGCGCCAGACCATTAGCGATTGTCAGGCGAGTAAAGCGCACGCGGCCATTGCCCGCATCTACATAAAAGACACGATAGAGATCAGAACCACTGATCGTGGCATCGCCTACAAACTCGATATTGCTGGTAATGGTGGGTAATGCCCCTTCCAGAAAAACATTGCCGTTAATTTGAATAATGGCATCTCCGTCCGTGGCGTTGGCTTGCTCGATCGCCTCGTATAGTTCCTGGTAGCTGGTAACGTTGAAGCTATTGAGCGTTCCGGGATAGGTAGCAACGGCAGACGGGGATAGAGCGAGTGAGGTTTCGATCGCTCCCGTCGTGTACTCTAGATGCCAATTGCCGCCGCGCTCAGTACTGCCAGTCCGATCGATCGACGCCGCTACATCCATTGCTGTTAGTTGGCCTAACCGCTGCACAAAAGCCTGTCCTGAACCTGCCGCCACATCACAGCCATATAGCAACAGATCGGCATCAGCCGCCAGAGACTTTGACCACTGTCGCAGATAAGTATCGTAATAGCTGAGATTGCCAGCACTTAACGTTGTTGCACCTAACTGTATATGCCCTGCTTGTCCATGAGAGATAATCTGAATGCTGCTCAGATTATTGAAATGAACTAAGCTCTGACTAATTTGAATAACGCCATCGGTCTCAGGATACAGAATAATAATCTGCGCATCCTTTTCATGTTCTTGAATTAGATGTTGATAGTTATCAAGATTAGCATCAACAAAAATCAGCCTAGAGATAGGAGAGTTCATAGCAAATGCATGGAGGGCTACAGAAGGCTTAAAGACATAGAAAATTGAATCAATCTATCTCAACTAAGGAGAGCTTAGAATGGTAATTCTTTAAAAAATTTAGAACAATTATGTTGAAGCAGAAGAAAAATTGCTCTCGAGAAAATATACCCCCAAAGTAAAAAAATCTTGCATTAGTTGCAGAAAACCTAGTGTAAGTACATGGGAAAGGTCTAAATGAAAAACAGCGAATTGCTACATAGAATTCCCAAATTTTGACAGGAAACGATCGCCCTTCTGAATTCATGGGCACTCTAACAAGGTAGTCATCCCAATATAGTTATCCCAGAGCGTTCAACCTGTGGATTCGTTTTTACCCATCATGCCCATGCCACCTGCCAAACAATCTCATGCTCCCCTACCAATGCCATCGGTGTCTGAAGTGGGTCAGCCAGAATTAAGATTAGAGTCCACGTTGGCAGACTTGCGACTTTATCACTTCCAAATTGAACCGCACTATACTGGCATGGAAGTTCTTCAGGTGTTTGAGCGCTATTCTGCGTTGCCAGGAGTTGTGTTGCATGAATGCGGTCAATTTTTGGGCATGGTGTCACGAACGCAACTACTAGAGTTTCTAATTCGCCCACAAGGAGAGTTATTCATTTCCCAGCCAATGTCTGTGTTGCACAGGTATGTTCCTACCTATCGCCTAGTATTGCCAGAGCACACATCCATTTTGGTGGCGGCACAGTTAGCACTGCGACGATCGCTTCTGCATCAAAGTGAGCCAATTGTTGTGATGAAGAACTCTGTGAATGAGTTCCCCCACTATTACTTACTGGATATTCACGAACTGAATATCGCTTACTGGCAAATTCGCGGTATTGAAACTCAAGTGCGGTATGAACGATCGCAAATGCAAATGATTCAGTCTGAAAAGATGGCCAGCCTCGGCCGATTGGTAGACGGAGTAGCGCACGAAATTCTAGACCCCGTTAGCTTTATTTGGGGAAATTTGGTGCACCTTTCTGCCTACACAAACCAAATCATGCAGCTTGTTAGCACCTACGAGCAAGAATTTTCCGAATTGCCACCCACGATTCAAACGTTACATCACGAAATCGAACTGGATTATTTGCGCCACGACATTCCGCAAACGATCGCCAGCATTCGCACTGGGGCCGAGCGGCTGAGGAAACTGGCAACGAGTTTGCAGAATTTTTGTCATATTGATGATGTGTATCCAAAACCCGCTGATTTGCACGAGCATTTGGACGGTATTGTGCTACTGCTCAAGAGCCGCCTATTGGGTGAAATTGAGATTGTTAAACGCTATGGTCATTTACCACCCGTCAGTTGCTATGCCGGGCAACTCAACCAGGTGTTTATGAACATTTTGACCAATGCGGTGAATGCTCTGTTGAATCAAGTAATACGACAAGAACTGGCTAGAGACTTTGGTCATGACTCGATTGCAACATCACCCAATGAAGTTGCTTCAAAGCCACAGATTATTATCACGACCCAAGTCCGGTCTGTTTCTGCTCACGGTTCCGCTGCTAGTTCGATCGTTCGTTGGGCGTCTGTTTGTATTGCCGATAACGGCCCGGGACTGTCGGCTGAAAAACGTCAGCAACTGATGGATTCATTCTCCGTTGAAAATCGGGCAGACACAGAGACCAGCTTAGCCGTGAGTTACCAGATTGTCACAGCCAAGCATGGTGGGCAGTTTCATATTCGATCGCCCTTACGCCAAACTTCCACTGAACAGATTGCGATCGGCACTGAATTTGAAATCCTGCTGCCGCTGATGTAATACCATACAAAGTTGAGTCAACGACGTTTTGGTGAGGTCTAGAGCACTATGCATTTCTGGCGATCGGCTCCTCGAACCTTAATCAGCTTGTTGTGTGGATTATGTCTTGTGTTGATACTACACGCCTGCAACTCCAGCAAAGTGTCGCAATCCTCAACATTGACTTCAACCTCATCCACGGTTCCGTCACCCCAATCTCCTGTATCTCCCTTACCAACAAGCAAACCGATCGCCGCTAGTGACACGGCAGAAAATACAACCGAGGGATTGTATAACCCTTCTCGGGGTGATGTTCGCTTTGTGGTGATTAGCGATCTCAACAGCGCCTATGGTTCCACCGATTATGAACCAGAAGTAGATCGGGCGATCGCTCTGCTGCCAGCGTGGCAACCCGATGTAGTGTTGTGCAGTGGTGACATGATTGCTGGACAAAATTTATCTCTTTCTTCCGACCAAATTCGCGCTATGTGGGCGGCCTTTGATCAGCATGTAGCGGCTCCATTACGGCAGTCTGGCGTTCCGTTTGGATTTACGATCGGCAATCATGATGCGTCGGGTGCTCAAAGCAGCGGTGGCAGTTTCTTGTTTCAGCAAGAGCGAGACTTAGCAAGGGAATACTGGAACGAGCCAACCCATGATCCGGGTATCCAGTTTATCGATCGCGATGAATTCCCTTTTTACTACACCTTTGAGTTTGGTGATGTGTTTGTGATGGTGTGGGATGGATCTGCCGCAACTATTCCCCCTGAAAAGCTAGACTGGGTCGAAACTACCCTCACTAGCCCCCAAGCTCGACAGGCTAAACTGCGAATTCTATTGGGGCATTTGCCTCTTTATGCGGTGGCAGTGGGTCGAGATGCGCCAGGTGAAGTTCTCAATAGTGCTGATCAACTGCGAGCAATGCTTGAACGCCATCATGTTCACACCTACATCAGTGGCCACCACCATGCCTACTATCCGGCTCACAAAGGCAATTTGCAACTACTCCACACAGGCTTGCTGGGGTCAGGGCCACGCCCTCTAATCGACAGTGATGTGCCGTCTCCCAAAACGGTAACGGTGGTTGATATCCACTTCAACGCGCCCGATCGAACTACCTACACCACTTACGATATGCAAACCCTGCAACCGCTTGAACTCGATCGCCTCCCGCGCTTTTTGGCAGGACACAATGGCATGGTGCTGCGCCGCGATGTAACAATGGAAGATCTTTCTGCGACCGAGCGAGCGATTTGTGAACAACGGCTTAGCCGCGAACAGTGTTTAGCTTAACGAACTGTCTTCATGTCGTGATCTTTGGATAGCTATTAGTTATTAACCCAGCAATATTTGCTCTTGCCTTCCGGACCTCCCTCATCCCCCAGCCCTTGCTCCCAGAAAAAGAGAAGGGGAGCCGGGTCGGAAGTTCCTCACCCAGAGGGCAAGGGATTGAGAGTGAGCACAGATGTCGTGACAACAGTTGCCGGGTTAATATCTCCTTTGAAAGAGGTGAATCATCTCGTAAACTTCTTATTCTTGAGAAGCTGAAATGCGCACAATCAATTATTTTTGCTTCCTAATAACACCCTTGTGGATACTCATATTCTTAACCTGCTGGTTATCAGTCTGCTCCTGCTTGTCGTTACGCTTGGTTCAGGCTGGATCTCGCGTTTACCGTTATCCTATGCTTTGATCTACCTAGGAGTCGGTTTACTTTTAAGCCCCTATGGGTTGAATTTGATCCAACTACGTCCTGATGCTGAGTTTTTGGAACGGTTAACGGAATTTGTTGTTTTAGTGTCGCTATTTAGCTGCGGACTGAAGATGAATCGTCCGTTGCGATGGGGAGCTTGGAATTCAACTGTACGGTTAATTGGGCTATTAATGCCAATTTCAATTATTGCGATCGCCGCGGTGGGTCATTGGGGCTTGGGGCTTGGCTGGGGAGAAGGCATCCTTTTGGGAGCTATTTTAGCCCCTACTGATCCAGTCTTGGCGTCTGAAGTGCAGTTAACGCATCCAGAAGATCTGGACGAATTGCGGTTCGGACTCACTTCGGAAGGAGGACTCAACGATGCCTTAGCCTTTCCCTTTGTCTATTTCGGTCTACATGCCCTGGAAGATAGCAACTGGGAGAATTGGCTGAAACAGTGGGTCGCGGTGGATTTAATTTGGGCGATCGCCGCTGGGTTGGTGATGGGTATTGTAGTGGCCAGAGGTATAGTCTGGATTGATAAACGCCTCCAGACATTTCGACCCGCTGATGTCCTCATGGAGGATTTTGTTGCCCTCGGCATTATTTTAGCGACCTATGCTCTAACTGAACTGGTTCATGGCTATGGATTTGTGGCTGTATTTGTGGCTGGAATTGTGGCACAACGCAGCTACCGCAATCCAGAAAAACACCTAAGCCAGCTAGAGTTTACAGAACGCATTGAAAAACTGCTGGAAGTAGGCACAATTTTGTTGCTTGGGTCACTATTGCGAGTTGAACCGATGTTGCGATTTGCCATCCCGTCTGTGCTCGTGGCCGGAACCTTGATTGTCTTGATTCGCCCCTTAGGAACCTGGATTAGTACCATTGGAGCCAACTATCATCCAGCCCGGCGGTGGCTATTCGGCTGGTTTGGTATTCGTGGGGTAGGGTCACTTTATTATTTGTCCTATGCGCTAGGTGCAGGCTTGGAAGGTCAAACTGGTGAACTAATTGCTTGGGTCACTTATACAACCGTGGCTATCTCTGTGATCATTCATGGCATTAGTTCTACCCCTCTTATGAACTGGTATGAACGCCATGTTAGCCACCTTCGAGCCTAAGTTGGGAGAATGCTGTTTTTGATTTCAAAATTTTCAGTTCCAAAATTCTTGAATTTGTTACGGTTGGATTGCAATTAATCGAGATCTCGCTAATCTTAAAAAGCATATGAGAACGCTTGATTTACCATCTGGGCACTCGATACCTGTACTTGGATTAGGTACATGGCGTATGGGCGAAAATTCCAACCAAAGACACGCTGAAGTGATGGCGTTGCGATATGGGTTGGAATTAGGTATGACCTTGATCGATACCGCTGAAATGTATGGAGAAGGTGGGGCGGAAACTATAGTTGCTGAAGCCATCGCGAATCGTCGCTCCTCCGTATTTCTGGTTAGTAAGGTGTATCCGCACAATGCTTCCCGCCAAGGGGCGATCGCCGCTTGTGAACGTAGTCTCAAACGCTTAAAAACTGACTATCTAGACTTATATTTACTGCATTGGCGTGGAGCTATCCCACTTGCAGACACACTGGCAGCCTTTCAAACGCTTAAACAGACAGGCAAGATTCGTGACTATGGTGTCAGTAACTTCGATGTCACAGATTTAGAGACAGCTAATCATCTCGCTGGAGGTGATGCGATCGCTACGAATCAAGTCCTCTATAATCTAATGCGGCGGGGAATTGAGTGGGACGTGTTGCCATGGTGTCGGCAGCGGCAGATGCCAGTGATGGCTTATTCTCCAATTGAGCAAGGGCGATTGCTGAACAACCGATCGCTGCAAGCGATCGCGCAAGATCGAGGGGTGACTCCGGCACAAGTGGCGATTGCTTGGCTCTTGCAACAGAATGGTGTTGTTGTCATCCCTAAGGCGAGTACGTTGACCCACGTTGAACAAAATCGAGCCGCCCTAGATTTGCAGCTTTCTGCCGATGAGCTAGCTGCCCTAGATGTAGCTTTTCCGCCACCCACTCAACCGACATCGTTGGAAATGCTGTGAGCGATTCACCCAGCCTTCGCCCTTGCGCCATTGGTGAAGTCATAAGCTTCACCCCTTGCTTCCAGAACCCTGATATTTGGATATTTGCGCTGCGCGCCCAACCCAATGTCCCATCGTCACTGGAAACTCTAATATGACTGTTATCACTCCACCGCTCCAACGTCGCACTCGTTCTCAAACAGGTCTGTATGCCACATTGTTACCACCGCTGCTGTGGATGACGCTACTGTACTTTGTGCCGCTCGCCCTGCTCATCTCCTACAGCGTTTGGCGGCTAGAGGCGTTTGATATTGTCAAAGAGTTCAGCTTGGTCAATTTTCGCACTATTGTGACGAACACCGCCTATCGTACAATCATCCTTCGCACGGTACTGACCGCACTGGGCGTGACGGCGATCGATGCCTTGCTTGCTATTCCCCTCGGCTACTTTATTGGGTACTATGCAGGGCGCTATCGCAGTCTGTTAACGCTGCTTGTCATTCTGCCACTATGGTCTAGCTATTTAGTGCGGGTGTTTGCCTGGAAAATTATCCTGGGCTACAACGGGGTGTTGAACACAGCCTTGATATCACTCGGTATTTTGCAACAGCCTAGTTCGGTGTTTTTATATAATCAATTCTCTACCATGCTAACGTTTGTGCATGTGTGGCTTCCGTTCATGATTTTGCCCGTAATAACAGCCTTCGAGCGCTTGCCCCGAACCCTATTAGAGGCCTCTGCTGATCTGAATGCGGCTCCACTGACCACTTTTCGCCGTGTCACCTTACCGCTAATTATGCCGGGAGTGCTCGCTGGTTCAATCAGTGTCTTTGCTTTAACAATGGGTGATTTCATTACACCCAGCTTGGTTGGCAGTCCCAGTGGCATCATGTTAGGAAACGTGATTTCCTCGCAGTTTGGCGTTTCGTACAATTGGCCGCTGGGAGCCGCTTTTGCGCTGGTAGTGATGCTGATCGTTTTTGCTGGATTGGCGATCGTTTTACGCCGAGGTGGGCTAAATAGAGGTGGGCTAAATAATTTATAGCGAGCAGGGCGTTTCGCGAAACCACTTGACGAGATTCATCCGATTGGCAACGCCCCTATCCTGACTCCTCTATCTCCACTCTTCGATTGCTTCATCTTTGGTGTTAGTGTTGCGGGTCGGAGTTTCTCGATTGAAGTCCATCCGGACCGATCGCCTTTGTTCGCCATCGGCGGCAATCGCTAAAATCGGGTAATTAATATCGCCATCGGGAAACGCTACTTGGAAGCGGAAGGTTCCGTCCGGGCTAAGTTTAATTTCACGATCGCCGATCATAACTGTGGCATCCGGTTCGGTTGCACCGTGCACAATTAATTCTGCATTGGCCACCAACCAAAACTTGCGCGGACGCATCGGCGGCATCGAGGCGCTAAACCCAATGCCCGACATGCCGACACCGGACATTGTCAAGCCCATCCCTACGCCGGACATCCCCACGCCAGACATCGTGGGGATACTGTACGGACCAACACCCGACATACCGATACCAGACAAGGTAGGAATACTGTACAGTCCCACTCCGGACATACCGATGCCTGACATCGTGAGTCCTATTCCCGACAGAGTAGACAAGCTCATCATGCCGACACCCGACATGCCGATACCAGACAGGGTAGGAATACTGTACAGTCCCACTCCAGAGAGGTTTGACAGTCCCACACCCGACATGCCAGTAACACCGGACATGCTGTACATGCTGATACCAGACATCATCCCTATACCAGACAGACCCATTCCCGATGCAGTTAAACCCATACCCACCTCTGACAGTCCAATGCCAGACATGGTAGGTAGGGATATCATGCCCACCCCAGACATTCCGATGCCAGAGAGGGTTACACCAGGAACTCCAACTAGTCCGGCCCCAGACATTCCGATGCCAGAGAGGGTACTGATGGCAGCACCCGATATCTCACTCATACCAATACCCGACATGCCTGTGACACCAATACCAGACATGCTTACAACACTAATGCCAGACATACCCATGACACCCGCACCGGACATCATGCCAACGCCAGATTCTGTCATCGATGACAGTCCAGATACCGAGTAGGAACTGATAGCTCGCTCGGGTACCTGCTGCATTGAACCAAACAGCGATCCGGTAATGCGCTGCTCTTCAGCCGCTTTTACCAAGTTGAAAATTCGATCGTAGACGGGGTTACGGGAAGAGGTTGGTTGAGCTGGAAAAGATAGTTCTAATAGGGTTTGTCCTTGCAACTCGTCTTCCCAATTGACGGTGATGAATTGTTCATCTAACCAGTCCGCCGGATAAACAGGTGGGATGCGCGTTGGATTCGATCGCGCCATCATAAGCCATTGGCCATCGGTAGCAAGATAACCAATTTCAACAATGTAATCCCGATCGCTGACTGGAACCGGAATATACCAGTCTCGCGCCAATTCCTCACAGTCATACTGCTGTACTCCATGAGGACGCTGTTCGTCGAGATCAATACCAGTAACATCGTAAAGCCGCAAGGCTAACCGGGTGCCACCCTGCTGCCGAATAGCTTCTTTATGGGTATTGGGGACATCCCAATAGGTGTAAGCCCAGTTGGGATCACGAGGCAGCAAGAAAATTTGACTTTCGCCATAACCGTTGGGCAGGTCAGGTAAGGTGGTATCTACATCTGCCAATGCCTCGCCGTGCAAGTCCGATTGCCCCACATCGAATTTGACGGCCTCTACCGCTTCTTGGTGACCATCCGCTAAATCAATTGGGTCTGGAGCGGAGGATACCACCCGAACAGGCGCAGACCGAGCCAGCAGCAACCATGCGTCGGTTTCTGTGAAATAGCCAATTTCAGCAATGTAGTCTCGATCGACGTGAGGTAGTGGAACAAGGCGATCGGTATCGGTTTCGCGGCAAGAGAACTGTTGTAAACTGTGGGGCGTTTGCCGATCTGGATCAAGCCCTGTCACATCGCAAACCCTGAGCGTGTAATAGAGGCCGCCTTGTTGCCGAGCAATTTCCTGATTTTCACTCGGAACATCCCAAGTGACATGGGCTTGCTGTGGTCCTTGCAAACGCAGGGTGATGTAGTTCGGGGAGTGAGACAGCGCCGGTTGGGGTAAGGTATCACGGGTAAGCGCTATGCCTGGCAATGCACTTCCAGTTACCAAACCTGGATCAATCGGCGTTTCGGATGATGGGGCAGCACCTAGATCTGCTGAGAGAGGTTCAGGTGAAGGCTCGGTTGGGATTGGTTCTGGTAGCGAACTGATGCGAGGCATCCGAATCGGGGCCGATCGAGCCAGTAAATGCCACTGATTAGCATCAGTGAGGTAGCCAATCTCAGCTAGGTAATCCCGCTCGCTCTGCAAATTGGCAATGTGTCGATCGGTATCGGTGTCGGCACAGGCAAACTCTTGAATGCTGTGGGGCGGATGTTGTTCTAAATCAATATCAGTGACATCTAAAATCCGCAGTAAGTAGCGGCTATCTCCCTGTGGGCGCAAAAGTGCCTGATTTTCTTCCGATGTTTCCCAGTAGGCGTAAGCTTGGCTGGTTGTGCGCGGAGTCAGAATAATGCGATTGGGGCGACGGCGGCCGGCCATGCCTGCCAACGCTGCTCCACCCACCAACATTCCACCCGCCACGGCTGCATCGCTAATTGCCGGGGAAATAGTGGCATCGACTGGAGGAACGGCTGTGGACGGCGTTGGAACAGATGGAGGGATGGGTTCTTGAATCGCTGTGCGATCGGCGGAAATGACTGTCCCTGTGCGCTCAGCCAGCGTGGGTTCCGCAGGCAATGTTGCATCGGTTGAGGGAACCGATGGCGGTGGTTCTTCTACAGCCGTACCTCGACGACCACGTAGCCACCACCACAGCAACGGAATGCCCAGTAGCGGGAGCAGCAGCCACCACCAAGGATTGGACTGGCGATCGGTAGTGGTAGGAGTTGCACCTGTTGCCGCAGGGGAATCGACTGGGGAAACCGGGTCTGGAGTTGCGGTAGTATCTGCGGGGGGGACAGCTACAGGAGCATCTGGACTGGGGGAGACTACCACCGGGGCATCCTCACTGGGAACAGTGGGAACATCGGTGTCTATGGCGGCGGCAGGGGGAGCGGTCGTCGGTATAGTTGGACTCAATAGCGCGATTGTCCCGGCTCCAGCGGCGGCAACGGCATCCAGTCCGCTCGCGTTGGTTAGAAATCCCAGAAACGCGGCAACGGCAGGACTAGGTTCTCCTCGGTAAACGTAGATGAGAGGTTGGGAATAGGGATAGCGGGGATCGGTGGGCAAGGTTTGGTGCATGGGGATAATTCGCACCCCTGGGCGATCGATCACCTGGTTGGCAGCCACATAGCTAATACCATCAGTTCCCAATTCACTCACGATTGCATCCGCAGAATCCTCGGTGAGTTGCACGGCTGTATCTCCCGTTGCAAACGGTGCATTTTGAAACACCGGATAGCGGGGAAAAGCTTGGCGCGTGTCGCTGTCTTCGGGATGGTCAATTAGGCGAATTGGCCCTGGTTCTCCGCCCACTTCTGACCAATCCGTGATTTCCCCTCGAAAGATTTGGGCAAATTGCTCAAAGGTTAGATCGCCATCAAAGGAATTACCTTCGCCAACAATGATGGCAATTTTGCTGCGTCCCACTGAAACTTCTGTCAGGCCTTGGGCTTTTTCTGCGTCGGTCAGCGGTCGCCCAATCGCCACCAAGTCAACTGTGCCATCTAATAGCGATCGCAGAGCAGCCGTAGAGCCATTGTAGTCAACTTCAACCGTTGTCCCAGCGTATTGCTCTTCAAAGCGCTGCTGCACAGATTGGTTGACGGCTGCCATACTATTGGAGCCATCAATACGAATCGTGGTCCCCTCTGTCACCGTATCAGGCAGGGGAAACGTGGGTGATGCCGACTGCGCCAGAATAGGGTTAGCTCCGAAGAACGCCGCTGTTGGCCGGGGGGCAACCGCAAAAGCAAACAGTAAAGCCAGTGCAACAACCGAGGAACCTTTGGTATATAACATCGTGTAAAGCTTTTAGTAAACCAACCCTAACTTACGTTAATTTTTGCAAAAGACGAGCTAATTATAAACTGCGCGTCAAGGGGGGATGTCAGTATCAAGCGCAACAAGTGGCAAATATCTAGACAACCTACCATCGATTGTCTAAAGTCTAGGCTAAGTCTCCAAGACGAAATGACCCCATGCAAATGTCTTCCCTTAACTCCCTTTCCAATTCACCTGACCAACCCGTCATTCTAGGATTCGATCCGGGACGCCAAAAGTGTGGGTTGGCAATCATGGGACTCGATCGCGGCCTATACTACCATCAGGTGATTCCGGCACAAGACGCCATTGCCACTATTCAAACCCTGCGGCAAACTTTTCCCATTTCTTTGCTGGTGATGGGGAATCAAACTAGCGCCAAAGAATGGAAGCAAAAACTCGATACAGAACTGAGCGATCCGCTGCGAATTATTTTGGTCGATGAACGCTATAGTTCCCTGGAAGCTCGCGATCGCTATTGGCAAATGTTTCCGCCACGAGGATTAGTGCGCCTATTGCCCCAAGGCATTCGTACCCCCCCCCGCCCGATCGATGATATTGTGGCGATTTTGTTAATCGAGCGCTATTTAGAGCGGTTGACGAACTAGAGAGAGGAGTCACGGCTCTGGACTCTGCTTGTTAGCACGCTTCTGCTCGCGGCTCTGCCAGAATCAACCGCCTCTTGCTCCTCTCGAGGGATACTATGCAATTTCCTGACCAGACCTGTTAGACCTGTGCTACAGATACCGCACTGACATCAATGTGGCGATCGAACAACACACGTGGCCTAAGCAAGATGCGAAATAGGAGCCAGAGAGATTGAAATTCATTAGGCGTGCAGCGACTTTTCCACTGCCCCGGACGACAGAATAGCATTTCTGTTAGTTGTCGCTGCTGCAATAAATTCATAGGTTCAAACATAATCCGCACCGTGGGAAATTCTCCATCAAACCCGCTGCGAACGACTTCTCCTTGCAAATGCAAGCCATTTTCTTGTATTTCTAGGCAAACGGGTAAGGTCTCTTCAGGAGCTAAGCGCGGGAACCCTGCCTGCGTTAAGGCAAGTTCTGCCCCGACTTCCGACATCATGGTAGTGATGCCATAGAAAGTATGTTCACTCGTGTCCAGTACCGTTAGTTTTACGGTTCGCTGCAAATTAAACCACTCGTAGGGGCTAGGACGGGGCACATCCAGCAAAATCAACAGCGCGATGCCAATCATAATCAAGTTGTAGGCGCTCCAGATCCAGCCCAATCCAATTCCTTTGATCTGTACGGCGATATCTGGAGGAACCGTTTCTGCCCAAGCGCCTTTAATCATACAGTTGCCCACGTTCACCCAGAGGCTCACCGCCGTTGCGACAAACAGTGCTAACAGGGGCCAAGCCAAATTCCAGTTGAAGGAAAACCGATCGCTGGCGGTTCCTTTGGGTGTCACCTTAAAGCCCCTCGAGAAAGGATTGAGCATGACTTGAATCACGGTCAACGCGAGGGGAAAGGCCAACACCAACGAATAGATATCAGAGAGTAAAGCCGATCGCGATCGATAGTTGAGCCAAGAGAAAACCGCAAGCTGTACTAGATAATAGGGCAAGAAGAAATACAGTAACTCGGCGGCGGTGGCTCGTAGGGGAATCACCCCCAAGAACGAATAGGCCAACGGCATCAGCAAAAAGCCAACCCGCGAAAGGCTAGTAAACCAGTGCAGTAATCCTTCTAAGTGGGCCAAGCGTTGCAGAAAATTCAGCCCTGGAATGGTCAGCGGATTTGCTTTAATGAAAAATGCTTGGAGCGTGCCTCGGGCCCAGCGCAATCGCTGTAACGCATGAGCCGCTATGTTTTCGGCAGCCAGTCCGGCGCTAAGCTTCTCATCGAGGTAAATCAACCGATAGCCTTGAGCCGTCAGGCGAATTCCGGTGAAGTAGTCTTCGCTGAGGGAATCGGTGACAAACCCACCCGTTGCTTCCAGGGCGCTACGCCGCACGACAAAGGAAGTCCCAGAGCAAATCACACTGCCTGCGCCATCGCGAATCGGTTGAATTTGCCGATAGAACACTTCTTCTTCAGGAGTAAGGATGTTTTCGAGACCCAAATTGCGGGCGATCGGGTCGGCGTTGTAGAAAGTTTGTGGCGTTTGCACCAACGCGACTTGTGGATCTTGAAAAAAGCCGATCGTTCGGGTTAGGAAGTTTCGCGTGGGCACAAAGTCCGCATCAAACACCACAATCAATTCACCATCGGTTTGAGCAATGGCATGATTCAAATTTCCCGCTTTAGCAAAGCGATTATCCGGTCGAGTACGATATTCGCAGCCTAACTCTGCTGCTAGCGCTTCAATTTCCGGACGGCGGGTGTCGTCCAGCAAATAAATGGTTTTGAAAGGATAGTCGATCGCCTGACAACCGATAATGGTACGACGCAAAATGAATGCGGGTTCATTGTAGGTGGGGATCATGACATCCACCGTAGGCGTGAAGCGCTTTTCGACGACATCCATTGCCAACCAGTCGGCCTCGCGACGGCGATCGCGCACCCGCAACATCAAGAACAGTTGGATGCTTGTACTTGTCAGCATCAACAATTCCATGAAAAACAGCCCCAAACTGAACAGTCCGTTTATCGGGGTATTGAGGTTTAAAGTTGAGAGCGATCGCCACAAAAAATAGCGCAGAGTCAGCGCTAGCAGAATTCCCACAACAACAAAACGCGACCAAGCACGCGGTTGGGGCGACACCTTCATCACCACCAACACAATTACAAACAACATCACCGTTGGTACTAGTAAGTAGGCCCCAGCTACCAAAGGCACTTCTAACCACAGCGGTGGGTTGGACTGTAGTTGATTCAGTTGATTAAAGATGCGACTGATGGTTCCTTGTCCGGTGAACCAGGCAGCAACGATCGCCCCTGCCAGCAACACAACTCCTAGCAAAACCACGGTTGCAACTTGTGGTCGAAACAGGGGGCGCTTGGACGCCTTCACACCTTGGGTCTCTAAAGGAGAAGTTGTGGTCATCTCATGCCTCACAGCGTACCTGATGTTTACGGATTGCAGATTGGATATCTGGATTCATGCCTAGATTGATACTTGACCTCTATCACCACCAAGTGGTTATCACCAGCTTATTGCTATCTGACATAAAGGATAGCCAACCTAACTTATAGATGTCTGCCTTTTAAAAGCGACCAACCATTTTGGCTTTGTTAATGTCTAGTATTTAGGCAGACTAGATTCAAAATAAGAATCTAATTTAAGTACGGATTAAATTTACCAATGCGAAGATTTTAAGAATTATTAACACCTGCGTTTAGGAAAAACTCATTCTATTTCTCACTCAAGGATTTATGGTATTTAATCAGAAATCTTCTGTTATTTTGTTTACCAATTTCGACGAATAGAGCGTGAGCAACGCTACGATCGTTGTTCCCATCGCTGACTATGATATTGAGGCAGGATGGTTCGGCGATATCTGTTGGGTTAGCTTTAACAGTCGTATTCAACTCTAGTGTGTCAACAGAAGCTGTGAGTGTAATGGGTTTAAATCACTGAAACATAAATCAGCGATTCGGCAATTAATGCTCTATTTATCCACAAGTCATTGGCTTCCCTCCTCTAGTTGTTTTCTTGCTTTTATTCCTCAACCTTCAATCAAGCTAATGAGTGCAACATCCAACTTTGACGTTCGATCGAATTTACAATGTAATGCCTAAATCAATCATTAATGGAGCAGCCTTAATAAGGTC
The DNA here is from genome assembly GCF_026802175.1 of Thermocoleostomius sinensis A174. Lineage (NCBI taxonomy): Bacteria > Bacillati > Cyanobacteriota > Cyanophyceae > Oculatellales > Oculatellaceae > Thermocoleostomius > Thermocoleostomius sinensis. The sequence goes on from NZ_CP113797.1 coordinate 4,483,645, forward strand.
GTGATGGATGAGTTTATAAACGTGAGTGTTAGGTCATGAAAGTCAGATGTTGAGTACAACAGTTTCCGTTATCGCACCATGCTCAGGCTACGAATCTAGTGAACTCGATTTAGGCAACAACAGTAACAACGTGGTGTAGTCGGTTCCTCTATTCAGAGGTGGTAATGCGAAATCCGTAACTTTATTACGATCAAAGACCCCGGAGAGATTTACATGAGTGCTACAGATATTACTGGGTTAATTCATCCTACGATCGCCGTTGCCCTAATTTTTCCATTACTGGGAATTGTGGCTTACTTTGCTTGGCAAACCCGTCAACGCCGGTTGCAGGCTAAAGCAACCGGTAAAAGCAAAATCCCCCCGACTGTCGGACCAGAGCATTTAAGAATTGGGCGTTGGTTTAGTAATGCTGTTGTGCTATTGACGCTGATTGGCTTAGCTCATCCCATTTTCACCAAGATGGCTAGCAATGACGTTTGGTCTCAAGAACCAACCCGTGCTTGGTTTGTGGTGCTGCTATTTGGGTTGACGATCGCTTCGCTGGTCTTGCTGAATCGAGCCAAACCCAAACTATGGCGAGGGGTGTTCGCCACTTTGACTGGGATGGGGCTTGTAATTTTAGGCTGCCAACCCGAAGTGTTTCGGCGCGGGTTTGAATGGTACGTGTCACACTACTACTACGGCATGACTGCTGCTCTACTGATGGTGTTTTCGCTGGCGATGTTTCCAGATATCTACCAAGATCGATCGAACCGTTGGCGGACTGTTCACATTGTGCTCAACAGCATTGCGTTCCTTCTGTTTTTGGGACAAGGCTTCACTGGAACTCGAGATCTGTTGGAAATTCCCTTAAGCTGGCAACAGCCTTATATCGAACAGCTTTACATCAACAACTGCCAAACCCAAGACTGTGTGGTGCAACCCGTTCCTGCTGAGTCAGAAACAGCAGAGCCTTAGAAGGGTAAAGGGTAAAAGAAGAGAGCACAGTGCTCTCTTATCCTTTATCTTTATCTTTTACCCCATTGCCCACTGTTCTGCTATCGTGCTCGCTTCTGGCTCAACCATTACAAACGATCGCGGTAAGGGTTTCATGCCACGGGTGACTTGATTCGTCCAAAAAACGTCTTCAGTGCGAATACTCTCAAAACCTGCCGCTCCCATCCAAGCATCCACACTACCTGCCGCATAGTCTTTGATGTATGGCTCTTCAAAGATCTCGGTAAGCCAATCAGCCCAGCGCAGGGTTGACTGATTGCCATCCAGAATCAACACCTCCCCACCCACGCTCAATAACCGAAAACATTCTTGCAAAATTCGGCAAGAAACCGCAGGCGGGGTTTCGTGGAAAAGTAACGAGGCCGTGACTAAATCAAAGCTGGCATCAGGAAAGCCTGTCTGTTCAGCGTTGCCCTGCTGAAACTGAATATCCAGTTTTGCTTGCGTTGCCTTTTCGTCGGCAACCACCAGCATATAGGGCGATAAATCCAATCCCACCACTTCAGCGTTCGGAAAAGCTTGTTTCAGCCGCAGCGTCATCGAACCTGTACCACAGCCCAAATCAAGAATGCGCCTGGGGCGGCAGCGAATTCGATCAATTAGTCCTTGGCGTACCCATTCTTCGTTAGGAGGCAGCACATATTTTGTCACCGGATCATAAGTAACAGCCGCATCAGGGTTCAGATAGCCTTGCGTGATGCCGTGGAAGGCTTGGGTTTGATAGTAGGCAGGATAGGTAAAATTGGGCAATCGAAACCGATCGGCTTCTTGTTCCCAGTCCTTACTGTGGCGATATTGCAGTAAGGCATCTCGATCCATAAGAAATTGACTGAAAAGAGGCGCTAGAAATCGTTCAAAGAGAGTATCCTTCTGCACAGCCATATGATCCCGATGATCCACTTCAATAGCATTGATGACGTTATGCTAGCGATCGAATCGGCAGTTTGGGGAGGGGGCGCGACAAATTTGGGAAGAACGCCTGTACGCAAATCCCTCTACCTGTAAAGCAGCAGAGGGATCAGTTTGCGTTTAGACCTCGTTTAGAGCTATGGCGGGGCTAGTCAATAAAGCCCATCAACGTTTCGCTATCGTCAATTTCGTTTGAAGCGATTGGACGACCACCCGGAAGCAAGCTTGCTTGCAGCAGCGTTGGATCACTCACCACAATCGGACGACCAGCAAAGTCGCTGCGGACAGTAATTTCACTGGCAAAAATCGGACGATTGCCAGCATAGCTGACAACTTCTAAGGGGCTGGCCAGAATCGGGCGATTATTCAAAATTGTGCCAAAAACCTCTAAATTACTAGAAGCAATAGGACGCAACCCAGCTACTGCATAGCTGCTGACCTCAATACTGGCTTTTGCTTGATTAGCATTTGCCAGAGACAATCCCGATTCGGTAGACTTCTTGCTGCCATTATCAGACTTACCGTTTTCGGACTTCGGGGATTGAGTCGAAGCCACCTTGGTCGCTTCACCATTATTCGACACTTTCTCTTGATCAGCCATCACGTCCTCCTACTTACATCGCATCCGTAACCACTGCATCCATCATCCAATCTGTAGACCTACAGGAAGCTTACGACCTCACAACTGAACCGCCTAAATCTTGGGAAACAGCGATCACTGCAACAAGTATGGTATCTATTGAAGCTACCACCCTAGACTACATCAATCACCTACATCAATTCCCCAGAATCGTAAACGACTATAACGCCCTCTATAAAATTTGGTTATTGAGTAATGAGGAATCTTAGAAAGAACAAACTATGGGTAACATTATAGGCGCTAAATGGTCTAGCTCAACCCAGAATAAATGCGAGAAATGATAGGGATCTTTTAAGGGTTCGATTAGATATATTTCATTTCGGTTGATTGAAAAAATCTATTGCAATAGATTGCAACATTTTGAAATCTTCTCAAACGTACAAGCTATTGAGAGTGTTTGGCTCGACCGTTAGTTCCATAGGCGGTGAGCGATAGCAACTGGCAAGAGACGTGGCGATGGCTCTATCTCCTGCGGCGGCATGGCTAAACTTGCTCCATCAGAGTCATAGGAGAGCGTCCTAGGGAGATAGTCCTAGCACCTTTGAAGATCAAGTGCAGAGCGAGCGGCAGCAACCCTGGGTAAACTTGAGGCGGTCTCTAGGCAGATGATTTAAGACTGGAAAGCTTGATACAAAAAGTAGGTGGCCATCGGCACAATGGTTGCAATGGCAAGCAACACAACGACTACAATTGTGGCGCTTCTATCATTCGTTTCCTCGGCTTTGGCAAAGGTCCCCTCGGTTTGAATATCTACCTCAACCACGGGCGGGCCAGGATCGGGTTGTCCAGATAATACCGCCACCAATCGATCGCTCGCGTCTAGAAAAGCTTGGTTATACTTATTGCCGTTACGTAGTGGTACCATCACCGTTTCTTGAGCGACACTTTCAGCCGTTTCTGGCGACAACCTGTCTTGCACTGCATTACCAATGTGAATAGCGGCGCTGTTCGTTACATTATCTAGGACTAGCAAGACTTGGTTTGCTTGAGCATCAGGGGTAGAAAACCAGCGATCGAACAATTTGTCGGTGAAGCTTTGAACAGTCTCACCGTAATCTAAGCGGTGAATGGTGACAAGCCGCACTTCACGTCCCGTAGTTTGAGCGAGGTTGGCTAATTCTGCGTTAATTTCATTCTCGGTCAATCTGCTTAAGATATCGGCCTGATCAATCACCCAGGTTGAATCTCCTGCATTCAAGGCGGGCATGTTATAGATTCCAGTAGCGTTGGCTGAAGTAGTGCCCAGCAACCAGAGTTGTAAGGTTAGTATGAACCCGACAATGGGAATTAGTAGCGATCGAAAAGAAGTTTTCCGATTTAATATCTGGCTCAGGTGGTGTATCATCCTACGCAATCCAATACTTTTTTTCAAAATACTACAGGTCATGCTCCAAATCGAGTCGCCATCCGTAATTGCCGCCAGATTGCTGTTCTATGTTGCCTTGTTCTATAAGTTTTATTGATGAATTAGATAAATACAGATGTCAAAGTCTCCGAACAGTAGGACGGCAAGGCAGTTTCGGTGAACTGATAGGGATTCGATCAGGGGTTAGGGTTGCTCTGATCACTGCTCTCAATCAGGGAAACTTGACCAAAAACCTGCTCGTCTTGTTTCAAGACTTGTAACTGCTCCACCAAAGTCCGCTGAATTTCCTATCCTGAAACTATGCCTTCCACCATTAAGCCAGATCCACCAAAGCCTGCCTGGGAAGAGTTGACCCTTGCCAGTCAACTTGATTCGACTCAGCTTGATAACATCAAAGCTCAGTTGGACTTGGTTCTTCTTGCCCTGGAAGCCTTGGCGAATGTTGGTTCCGATGCGATCCTTCAGGCAGCCGCAGCCCTCAATTTGACCAACATTGTGGCCGATCGAGTTTCGCTGTGGCGGCTGCGCCAATCGAGTCCGTTACGGCGGGGGCAAGGACGAAAACGCTTAGACGTGGAAGAAGCACGAGCGCTGGTGTTAATTATTTGTCACTTGGCTAGGCAGCATCAGGAGCTGATTCGTCGGGCGGTTGCTTTGCTGGAGCAATTAACTGAGCAGAATCGAGAGCCGCATCAAGCAGCCCTCCTGGGAGATTTCCTCGACACCTTCAGCAATACCTATCAGGAGCGCATGGAAGATGGCGAAAGCGTATCTCCAGAGCAATTGACCCACTTAGCCCTAAAACTGCTGATTGATTTACTGTTTTATAGCGCTTCTAACGGATCTCGTCGTTTGTGGTTAGCGCTGCTCGATCGATCCATGCGAAGTTAGTTTGGAGTTAGGAATTAGAAATTAGGGATTCGCGGTAGATCTGTTTCGATCTCGTCCGTCCCATCCGGTCCAAGAATTCGCGATGATTTGTTTTTAAGGTAAATCTCGTTCTGTAAAAGTATTCAAAAAAAGCTGGTTTCTAGCCTGGTTCCTTGTGATGGTTGATTGTCTTACGCCTCTGTCTTCTTTAACATCGAATGGCGACCTTCCAAGCTCTATTGCTGAATCCTCGTTCCTATCTTCCATGCTCGCTTAGATTCCCCCTTGATCCTTAACCTGGTTACTTTTGCTCATGGCTACATCCGTTCTACGTCGATATACGCCTCCAACCTGTACGCTGGAAATTGCTGCGACGGGTTCAGTATTGTCTCGTTGGACGGATCGCACGGTTCTTAAAAACCTGCGGTTCCAACTCAGTTTTGATGATCCAAAGCTGCCCCTCGATCAACAAACTATTGTTACAGGCAATCGACAGCAGTTAGAAGCGCTGTGCGAAGCAGTAGAAACCTACGTTCAGTCGTTGTTGAATCAAGCGTCTAGCCCATTTAACATACTGTTAGCGCAAGCTTCGCGACAGGAAAGCAGCACGATGGCTGCGACTGAATTCGAGACAGCAAAATTGCCTTCGCCACCCACCAGCGCGGCAACAGCGGGAATTTACCTCAAACCTAAAGGCAGGCTTACCCATGATTTGTGCTTGGGTTCTCTGGCTCGACACGAAGGACAGGGGATGGTTCGTTTATCGACCCTCCAGCTATTTGACCTAGCGAATGCCCTCGACGAGTACCGCACCGAGTCCTTAACGTTACCGTCTCTGGGGCGTCCAGCATGGTTGCGATCGCCCGCAGGTTGGGCAAGAGTAGCCGCCGTGGTGGTACTAGCGCTTGGAGCAACCGGAGCCGTCACTAAGTTTGTTCTAGATATAGCGGCTCCAGGATCTCAAGTGGTTGCTGAGAGTGGTGATCGTGAGGTCGATATTAGCACTGCCCAGCGATCGGCCCCTGATTCGACTCTCAGGACGCTTCCTTCCCCCGGCATTGCCTCGTCTGATCTAAAACTTGATCCGTTGTTTCCTCCCAAACCACCTGTGGGTGCCATTCAACCGGAACCCGTGCCATCGGAAGCAACCGTTGGTTTACCTCCGACGGGTGTAACTACTGCCCCTCCTCCTGCTAGTGGAGTAGAGTCCTCTCCACCCACCGTAGAAGTTCCAGTAGCTGCCTCTTCAGATCCTAGTCAGGTAGTGGTTGTGCCTTCACCAACGGGTGATCTGTCTAGCGATTCACCCACCTCTCCGTTTGTAGATATTCCCCCCGAAGCTCTATCTTCGGCAGCCGTGTCACCGATCGCCACAGGCGAGGCCCGTTCAGTCGAACCAACTACCATCACGGATGTAACTCAAACTGGAACGAGTGCCAATCCGCAAATTGCGACAAACCGCAGTACGGCCTTCGATAGCGTCCCTCAAATTGCAGAAGTGAGAGAGTACTTTTCGCGCACTTGGGAACCTCCCACTGAGCTAACGCAGACACTGGAATATCGACTGGTGTTGAATACAGATGGCACCATTCAACGCATTATTCCGTTGGGAGAGGCCTCTGAGCGGTTTGTCGATCGCACTAGTATGCCCCTGATGGGCGATCCGTTCGTAACGCCCTTACAGGACATTCCACAACTGCAAGTCCGGTTGGTGCTGAGTCCAGATGGCCGGGTTCAGGCATTTCCCGATGGTCAACTATAGCGATCACGGACAATCACGCCTGGTTAGCTAGCCGTGATGCGATCGGGCAAGATTGAGTAAAGTCACATCCTGTTTTTTCAATTAAGGAAGATGTACTTACGAGAATAAGTGTGAGATTCTAAGACGGGTGCTCTGAACTCATAATTAAATTCTATGAGAAGTTTATTTCTGGAACCCTCGGAAAAGCTTGCCTCTCCTCAAGCAGTCAATGGAAGCTATGACGATATTTTAGTTGTTGGTCAGCCACTGCTAATCTCTTTAGCTGATTTGGCTCCCAAAAAGGAGGCAAGGGTTCGTCTGAAGGTATGGGGAGAAATCGAGGTTTATTCAGAAGCAAATCACCTGATTGACCCGCAAAGCTTGATTTCTGTTCAGGAATTCCCCAGAATTAAGCTTCTAGCTAGAACTTTTAGCGATCGGCCAAACGATCGTTGTTTGGAAATCACGTTTCAAGATCATGCGAATCATCCCTTGTGCCAAGTTCAACTGAAACTAACTTGCCTTCGGCTTTGTTTAGATGTAGATGCCGATCGCGATGGAATCGTTGATGACAATCATCCTGGCAAAGGAGAGTGGCACTGGGGCGCGAATGGACACGGCGCGATCTTGATGGTCACGACCGATCGTGATCATGTTCATTCTGACAGCCAGTATGACGGACGCATGAACGGGCTTTTGGACCTTAAAGATGCTAGTTTTATGATTATTCGGAGGGTTGGTTTCAAACACCTACCTTCTGACTACGAAATTTACTTATCTGTTAGTCACGAAACCGCTAAACGAATTTGTATTTATAGCGAGTTAGAAAGAGCAGGCTATGAGCTAATCGGGCCAAGGCGAGCAAGAGCAAAAATTAGAGAAACCGATCGAGATATTCTCCTAGCCGTGAAGGGATTAAGTTATCCGGATGTGGATTTCAACGGGTTAGTTGAAATCTCGTTAGATCTGGTAAAAAGTGGAGAAACCATTCATAGCGATCGCGTCGTGTTTCGAGTCGCTCCATGGATGATGACTCCAAACACCTTGTCTCCTATTACTGTATTTGTGTCTCGACTATCGAAGGGAAAGAACGAAGCATTCATTGAGGATTTAAGAAAAGTCGTCAGCAAAGCAGATGCACAACTTGATCCAGTGCCCTATGAGTATCACCACGATGATCCTTGGATGCGAGACGAAATTGAAATTGGATACACTCAAGCCCCAGGAAAGTATATTCACGTTGTTCTAGATTCGCCCCGCGATCGTGGATTAGATCACCTCACGAAACGGCAACTGATCGGCAGTGATTTTGGGTATGTAATTCGCAAAAGTCGTCATTCGGCTACGAAATTAGATTCCTTCGGCAATTTAGAAGTTTCTCCACCAGTGACAGTCAAAGGCATTCATTATCCGTTTGGTCGCCTAATCTTTGGTGGAACCCGTCCAGAAATTATCGCAAATCCGCGTCGCAAGTTGAAAGTCTTGCGAGATTTCTTCTTTGCTCAAAAAATTCAGGCTCCTATTGAAATCTTCTCTGATTGGCTCAGTGTAGGTCACATTGATGAATTTATGAGCTTTGTCCCTGCACCAAATCCTCACGGATTTAAACTCGTTCTTACTAGTCCTGCCAAGTGTTATGACTTGCTGAGAAGGTTGCGCCACGAAGGTCACGATCGGGCAATCTTGCGGCAGGGAAAGCAGCTTTACAACCAACCTGCCGACATCAGTGTAGCAGAGGTGCTTGACAATGAAGATTTAGCTCATCATAATCAGCGCTGTCAAGAGCATATCGATTGGAACCGTGAGGTATTGAAACAGGAATTAGGGTTGGACGAAGAAGATATCATCGATTTGCCCAGCTTGTTTCAACGGGATGAAAACGGACGAGCAGAAACCTTCTTCCCGAACATGGTTAATATGCTCGTTCTCAAGCAACATCTTGCGATTCCCAAGCCCTTTGGACCTGAAGTAAATGGTCAATGCCAATTTGAAGCGTATGTTAGAGGGGTTTTAGAACCTTTGGGCTTATTCTGTCACTTTATCGATGATTGGGAACCCTATTTTCGAGGTGGTGGAGAAATTCATTGTGGAACGAACACTGGCCGACAACCCTTCCCTCAAAAATGGTGGGAGATCGAACCAACATTTTTGGAGTGTTCCTAATTGTTCCTAACTAATTGTTCCTAACTAATTGTTCCTAATAAGTTGCCTGCAAGCGGCTGAGCAAATACTCACCAGAGGTAATGGGGGCATAGCGGGGTGGGTTGTCTGCGCTTAGACAACTTGGAAAGCAAACAATTTCCGCCTCGGCATCCGGTTGGCAAAAGAAAGCAATCGAATAGCGATCGCGTCTTGCTGCCTCACCTTGGGGCAAAGCTACCCGATGTTTGGTAGAGCAGAACACATCATTGCTCCAGCGCTGCATCAAATCTCCAGTATTAACGAGAATGGCACCGGGTATGGCTGGAGCCGGAACCCAGTCTCCACTGGCAGTTTGCACTTCTAAGCCGCCTACGTCATCTTGAAACAGCAATGTCAATGAACCGTAATCGGAATGAGCACCCGCTCGAATCTGTCCAGGCTTGGGCACAGCCGCAAGCGGAGGATAATGCAACAGCCGCAAGGTAAAGTCCTGAGTGTGATGCTTCTCGACAATGTAGAACTCTGGCATGTTAAGGGCGATCGCAAAAGCTTGAAAGAGGCGATTGACTACCACTGCGCACTCGTCAAAAAAATGGCAAATTGTGTTTTTAAACAAAGGAAGATCCGCTGGCCAACGGTTAACCACCAGTGGCGGATTGACAGATTCCACTTCGGCTTCAGCCCGTTCCTTGCCCACGTTAAAGGCTTCTTTCAAGTCCCCCGGTTTTGTTTGGTCGAGGTGTTCGCGCTCCATGCCCACATAGCCGCGATTGCTAACTTCATTCGACCAGGCAATTTTCTGCTTAGTAGCAACGGGTAAGGCAAAAAACGCCCGCGATTGCTCAAAGGTCCGATCGATCACTCCCGGGTCAATGCCATGATGGGTCAAATAAAGAAACCCCACCTGATGACAAGCCTGATAAATTTCCTGGGCAACTTGGCGTTTGCTTGCCGCATCCCCTTGAACAAACGGGGCAACGTTGATAATGGGCAGCTCGATCGATTCATTCCCTAGCATGGCAACCCTCCGTCGTTTTCTGAGTAGGAGAATCTTTATTTATTGAGCACTATCCGCCGAATCAGTAGATTGTCTCAAGCGATTAACCGCGTGGGGTACTGCTGGCGTCAGCGTCACCGCTTGCCTCGATAGACAACTCTCCGTACTGCTTACCAAAAAGAGCGGGATTCTCCCGCTCTTTGATTCATCAAAATAGGTTACTCTAGGAAGCCGTTAGGAGGCAACTTTGGCAGTCGATCGTCGCCGACCACTAGCAACAGGCGGTTCTATGGGGGTTTGCAACAAGAACACTAGGGATGGATTGTTTTGCAATTCCCGCCGCAGCAGTCGCCGCAGTTCCATTTCAATATCCGATTGCAGCCTCGGCCAATTCAACTCACTCAGGTTATCAAGCGCTTGGGTGAGTTCTGCCCAACGACTACTGACTACCAGTTCAATCGTTTGGGCGATCGTCGCCTCTAATTTTGCCCGATCAATATTGGTTGCAACACCCCGCAGATGTACCTGGGGCTTCGATATTAATTCACCGCTCCAGCCCAAAGTCGCTGCTATAGTGACAACTCCCTCCTCTGCCAAATGTTGCCGTTCTTTCAATACCCGTTCATTTACAACTCCCGAATGAGCCGCATCTACTAATTCAATTCCAGAAGGGACTTTATCAACAACCCGAATTGAATCACGGGTTAGCTCAACCACATCCCCGTTATTAATCACCACCATATTTTCAGCCGGAACCCCCATACTCTGGGCTGTCTCGGCATGTTTCACTAACATGCGATGCTCGCCATGAACAGGGAGAAAGAATTTGGGTTTGGTCAGGGCCAGCATCAGCTTTTGATCTTCCTGGGAGCCATGTCCGGATACGTGAATGCCCTTATCGCGGCCATAGATCACCTTGGCGCCCTGCATCATGAGCTTGTCGATCGTATTCACTACGGCGATGGTGTTACCTGGAATGGGGTTGGCTGAAAAGATCACCGTATCGCCCTCACGGATTTTGACTTGCCGGTGTTCTTGGCGGGCAATGCGTGACATGGCAGCCATCGGTTCCCCCTGAGAACCTGTTGAGAGAATTAACACTTGCTCATCGGGCAACTTATTAACCATGTTGAGCGGCACGAATAGATCATCATCGCATTTGATGTAGCCCAGATTGCGAGCATGGGCAATCACATTCAACATCGATCGTCCCAACACCGAAACCACACGCTTGTGCTTCTTGGCTAATTCCAAAATCATATTGACTCGATGCACCGATGAGGCAAAGGTCGTAACAAAAACTCGCCCTGGTGCTTGGGCAATCGCGCGATCGAGATTTGGAAAGACCGATCGTTCTGATGGTGTAAAACCAGGCACTTCTGCATTGGTTGAGTCACTAATTAAGCACAACACTCCTTTCTCGCCGTGTTCGGCTAATCGCTGCAAATCAAAGCGCTCACCATCCACAGGGGTGTGATCGACCTTAAAGTCTCCCGTATGGATCACTACCCCCACAGGCGTATGAATCGCCACTGAAAAGCTATCAGCCATTGAATGGGTATTGCGAATATATTCCACTAAAAACGACGACCCAACCCGCACCATATCGCGAGGGCCAACGGTTCTCAGTTCAGTTCGATCGCCCACACCGGCCTCTTCCAACTTGTCTTGCAACAGCGACATGGCTAGACGCGGGCCATAGATCACTGGAATATCAAACTGCTTAAGATGAAAGGGAATCCCGCCAATATGGTCTTCATGACCGTGGGTGACAATCATACCCTTGATTTTGTGGCGATTTTCACGCAGGTAGCTCGTGTCGGGTAAAACAACTTGGATACCGTGCATTCCATCGGTTGGGAAGGCCAGTCCCGCATCAAGCAGCACAATTTCGTCGTTGTATTCAAAGACGCAGGTATTTTTTCCAATTTCATGAAGCCCACCGAGAGGAATAATCTTCAATGAATTTGAGGAAGCGTTTTGACTCATGTGTATCCTTTGTGTTGATGTTTTTCCGTGAAGAAAAGATTAAAGATCTGAAATAGTGGTTGAAAATGAAAAATTCAGTCCATTCAATCGAGTTCAAGACCAGTTAAGACTTGGGTGCGTCTGAGGGAAGTCACTCAATCCGCCTTAAACCCGGCTTATTTAGTTGTCAGAAAATCTATAAAGCTAAACACTCACTTAAAGCTGACTGGGGCGACGCAAACAAACCGTTGGGACTTCATGGGGCTTCTATCAGTCCCAATTCAGACATCGCCGCTTGCAACGTGCGATCGTATCCAGAATCCTCGTCTATTAGCGGCAAGCGAGTGGCTCCAACCTGCCAGCCTTGCAACCGTAGAGCTGCTTTCACAGGAATAGGGTTGGTGGTAATGAATAGGGCTTTGAATAGTGGAAATAAGGCGATATGAATCTTTGCCGCAAGCTGGGGCTGTCCTTGCTCAAAGGCTTGAATCATCTGCTGTAATCGATCTCCAACCAGATGACTGGCTACACTTACGACCCCTTTTGCTCCCACTGCCAGCATGGGCAGCGTTAGAGAATCATCGCCAGAGTAGATCGTAAATTCGGCTGGTGTTAACCGTCGAATCTGGCTAACTTGATCCAAATTACCACTGGCCTCCTTGACGGCAACAATATTGGGAATTTCAGCTAAACGAGCGATCGTTTCAGGTAGCAGATTTTGCCCAGTTCGCCCTGGAATGTTATAGAGCATTAAGGGCAAGTCTGAACTAGCGGCTGCAACGGCTTGGAAGTGCCGATACAAGCCTGCTTGGGGAGGTTTATTGTAATACGGAACGACTTGTAGCGTTCCATCTAATCCTAGTTTATCGGCTTTTTGGGTTGCTGCGATCGCCTCCTGGGTTGAATTAGAACCTGTCCCAGCAATGACTTTTGCTTTACCTGCCACGGCTCGCTGCACCACACGAAACAGTTCGTACTCTTCGTCCCAGCTTAGGGTGGGCGATTCCCCTGTAGTACCGCAGACAACCAGTGTATCGGTACCGTGCGCTGCTAAATGATCAGCCAAAGCTTCTGCCACCTCATAATTGACCCGTCCGTCTGTTTGAAACGGCGTAACCATGGCAGTCAGAACACGTCCAAAATCAGTCACAACTCAACTAACTCCTCACTATGATGGGGTGAGAGACGGAGAGCGGAAAGCCTAGATATCTCAGTGTCTAGCGCTGTCTATAAAATTGGCAGATGCTAGCTAGAGCATTGTTCAACGCATCACCCGTTTCCTTAAACTCTCCTCTCTGCCTACGCCTGCACACTAACAGGTTGCTTCGCAGAACGAATCAAATTTTGCTGAACGAGTAATTCTGCAATCTGCACAGCATTAAGCGCTGCACCCTTACGAATTTGATCGCCACTCAACCACAGTTCCAACCCAGTAGGGTTTGAAATATCTTGACGAATTCGCCCAACCAAGACCGCGTCCTGCCCACTCGCTTCAATTGGCATAGGAAAATGATTGGTCTTCCAGTCTTCCACAAGTTTGACACCAGGAGCTTGACCGAGAATCTCCCTTGCTTGCTCAACGTCAAACGGCGCATCAAAATCTAGGTTAACGGCTTCTGAATGGGCCCGTAGGACGGGAACCCGTACACAGGTTGCCGTAATTCGCAGATCAGGAACCCCAAAAATTTTGCGAGTCTCATTGACCATCTTCATCTCTTCCTCGCAATAGCCCAGATCATTCAGCGCAGAATTGTGAGGGAAAACGTTAAAGGCGATCGGGTGTGGAAAAATCTCAGGCCGTGGAGCTTGCCCATTCAGTATTGCCTGTGCCTGATTTTTCAACTCTTCCATAGCCCGTGCCCCCGCCCCACTGGACGACTGATAACTAGCAGCGACAATGCGACGAACAGGCTGAACCTGATGCAGGGGATACACCGCCACATTCATTAAAATGGTTGTGCAGTTCGGATTGGCAATAATTCCCTGGTGGGCCGCTGCCGCTTCAGGGTTCACCTCTGGAACGACTAGGGGTACGGTAGGGTCCATGCGAAAGGCGCTGGAGTTGTCAATCATGACCGCCCCTGCCTCCACAATCTTAGTCGCCCAGGCTTTCGACACCGAACCACCCGCTGAGGCGAGGACGATATCTACATCATCGAATGCTTGATCGTGAACGGCCTCGATCGGCAACGCTTCATCTTGGAACGGCAACCGCTGCCCAGCCGATTTGGCGGAAGCCAGTAGCTTAAGACCAGACAACGGAAACGATCGTTCCGCTAACAGAGTTAATAGTTCGGTTCCAACGGCACCCGTTGCGCCTAAAATGGCGACTCGATAGGACTGAGGCAAGCGAATTTCCTCCAAATAAGATTTATTAAGATTGGTGAATTTGATGAATTAGTACTTAATTTTTGTTGCTGCAAGCGATGGGGATTATCTATCCTTCTTTGAACCTACATCATTGAACTAGGGTTTCAGTCAAGTCGGAAACGTAGCTTCATCCTTTATCACTCATTCCATAAAGTTGGGTTGCTATCCGTGTTCGTTTTCAATCTTTTTTAATGATGGCACTAGGCTCGTTAACCAAACTCAGCAACTAAGAAGCATAGGTCAATCATAGGTAGAACATTGTGGGTAGAACAATTAATAAATTCACAATTAATAAATCAAAGGTTTATAACTGCATATTGAATAACACAATGTTAAAAATTAAGCTAGCTTGGTCAGAGGTCAGCATTGCCTTGCTGCCGTCTTGTTGCCGTCTTGTTGTCGGCACATAACCTCGCTTCTCTAGCGGGGTTACCATTTACTTCACTGACCATCTGTTAAAACTCAATAGCAGCAATGAACCAATCATAGCGGACTTCTTCAGATTTGCTGATCCTTCCCCAAGATTCAGTCAGGATCAGTTACCATAGCTAATTGCGACAAAGTTAAGAGGGTCAATGCTGTCAGGACCCTTGTGACATCTGCGAGCAAAGCACGTTTAACCGTTACGAGACAAGAGATGCGATGAAAGTTACCCAGGAAAAGTTACCCGCAAGCCAAATCGGACTAGAAATTGAAGTGACGCCTGAGATGTCCAGGCAAGCCTATGAAAAAACTCTACAGGAGTTTACTCGGTATGCCAATATTCCTGGGTTCCGCAAAGGCAAAGTTCCCCGTCAGGTGTTAATTCAGCGGTTTGGCTCGACCCGCATCAAAGCTGCCGCCCTCGAGGATTTGATTCAAGATACGCTAAAGAAAGCCGTTGAGCAGGAAAATCTAGAGACGATCGGGCAGTTTGAATTGCGATCGTCCTTTGATGATTTAATCAACCAATTTGCTCCGGGTGAAGCAATTACTTTCTCCGCGGCGATTGATGTCCCCCCACAAGCTACGCTCAAGCAATATACCGGGTTGCAAGTGCAGGCTGAGGAAGTGAAATACGACCCTGAGCGGGTAGATTCGGTACTGGAAGACTATCGCAAGCGATCGGCTACGCTAGTTCCGGTGGAAGGGCGATCGGCTCAGATGGGTGATATTGCTACTGTTGATTTTTCCGGACGCATGACCGAAGCTCCAGAGGGAGAAGAACCCGCTGAAATTCCTGGCGGCAGCGCGCAGGATTTTGAAGTGGAATTGGCCGAAGGACGCTTTATTCCTGGCTTTATCGATGGCATTGTGGGCATGAACCCAGGGGAAACCAAGGAAATTTCGGCAACGTTTCCGTCTGAATATCCCCAGCCAGAGTTGGCCGGTCAGCCCGCTGTCTTTACAGTGACGCTAAAGGAACTAAAGGAACGGGAGCTTCCCGATCTGGATGATGACTTTGCGCAGGAGATCAGCGAATTTGAAACCCTAGCCGAGTTGCGAGAATCACTGGAAAAGCGCTATCGCGAAGAAGCTGAGGAGAAAACTAAAGCCAATAAGCAGGAAGCATTACTGACTGAACTAGTGAAGCACCTAGAGGTCGAGCTTCCTGAAACTCTGGTGAAGCGCGAGGTGGATTTTTCAATCACACAGACGGCAATGCGCCTCAGCGAACAAGGGCTAGATATCAAGAAAGCCTTTACTAATGATGTCATATCTGCATTGCGGCAACAGGCCCGTCCCGAAGCGATTACCCGGCTTCAGCGCACCATGGCGTTGGGTGAGGTGGCAAAACAAGAGTCGATTCAGGTAGCGCCAGAGGAACTAGAGGCGAAGGTCAACGAAATTTTGGGAGAATACTCTGGACAAGATATTGACGTCGAGCGGCTGCGGCAAGTAGTGGAAGAAGACTTGCTGAAGGACAAAATTCTGGGCTGGTTGGAAGAACATGGAACGGTGGAGTTGGTTCCAGAGGGAACGTTGAAGCCAGAAGCAGAAGCTGCACTGGAGACAGCCCTGACGGATGTTGACGCTGCATCAAACCCGCTCGAGCCTGGTGATGGGGTGGACTTAGAAGCTACGGATGCTGAAGAAGGTGATGCGATCGAGGCTCAACCCACAGAAGTGACGGTCGATGCCATTGAAGTGGACGCTACCCCCGTTGATACGGCAGCAGCTAACTCCGATGCGGCAGCGATGCCAGAGTCATCTGATTCGGAAACCTCGTCCAAAGCGGCTTCCGGTGGAACTGGCAAGCGATCGAAGAAGGGAAAATCATAATCCCAGCGGAGTCAAAGAAAGTAGGGGCAGGGGGCGGTTCCCTGCCGACCATACCGACGCATGAGTACGCATGAGTCATAATAAAGATCAAAGGAAAGCGCTCAAATTTGCTAAGTTAGTCCATAATCTATTCTGAATCCGAGTGCGCTAAAGTTCGTCTGCATTTTTTGCCAATTTGACGCCTTCCGCCCAATCTCTGAGTTCATTTCTCCTATGCTGTTTTCTCAGTCTTTGCCTTTGCCTTTGTTTAGTGCTCGATCGTCGCAGATTCAATCGCTCCACTCTTACGATATGGAAATGGTTCCGTCTCGGCTGTCGCCTACGGCGGTGATTCCGATGGTAGTAGAACAATCAGGTCGTGGAGAACGCGCCTTTGATATCTACTCGCGCTTGCTGCGAGAACGGATCATCTTTTTAGGAACAGCGATTGATGATACGGTCGCTGATTCGATCGTGGCTCAACTGCTGTTCCTAGATGCAGAAGAGCCAGAAAAAGATATCCAACTTTACATCAATTCTCCGGGCGGTTCTGTGACGGCAGGAATGGCTATCTATGATACCATTCAGCAGGTTCGTCCCGACGTTGCAACAATTTGTTATGGAATTGCCGCCAGCATGGGAGCTTTTTTATTAGCTAGCGGTACGAAGGGCAAACGCTTGTCGCTTCCTAGTTCTCGCATCATGATTCACCAACCATTGGGAGGGGCACAAGGGCAAGCGGTGGATATTGAGATCCAAGCGCGAGAAATTCTGTATCATAAGCGCACTCTCAACGAATTGTTGGCTTATCATACAGGACAGCCACTTGAAAAAATTGAGGCTGATACTGAGCGTGACTTCTATATGTCGGCAGAGGAAGCGAAAAACTACGGTTTAATTGACCAGGTGGTATCGCGCCAACCTTTGCCTATGCCAGGGCAGTCTGTTACCGCAGTCAAGTAAGGGGCAAATATGTCTAAATATGACTCCCATCTCAAGTGTTCATTCTGTGGTAAATCCCAAGAGCAAGTCCGCAAGTTAATTGCTGGACCTGGGGTTTACATCTGTGACGAATGTGTTGATCTCTGCAATGAAATCTTAGATGAGGAGTTATTTGACTCTAGCTCATCGGTTCCACAACCCTCGGCTCGTCGCGAACATCAGCCCGAAAAACGACAGGTGCGTGCGTCTGGGCTGTCAATGAATCAAATTCCCAAGCCACGTGAGATCAAAAAACACCTCGATGACCATGTAATTGGGCAAGATGAAGCTAAGAAGATTTTGTCGGTGGCAGTCTACAACCACTACAAACGCTTAGCTTATGCGCAGTCGAAAAACGGTGGCAAAGCTGGAGAAGACGCGATCGAACTACAAAAGTCCAACATTTTGCTGATTGGCCCTACAGGTTGTGGCAAAACACTACTGGCACAGACGTTGGCAGAGCTATTGGATGTTCCCTTTGCGGTTGCTGATGCCACTACCCTGACTGAAGCGGGGTACGTAGGCGAAGATGTTGAAAATATCCTGCTGCGGTTGCTGCAAGTGGCCGATTTGGATGTCGAGGCAGCCCAGCGCGGCATCATCTACATTGATGAAATTGATAAAATTGCCCGCAAGAGCGAAAACCCTTCGATTACCCGCGATGTTTCCGGTGAAGGAGTGCAGCAGGCTCTCCTAAAAATGCTGGAAGGAACCGTTGCCAATGTTCCTCCTCAGGGTGGACGCAAGCATCCCTACCAAGACTGCATCCAAATTGACACCAGCAACATTCTGTTTATCTGTGGAGGAGCCTTTGTCGGGCTAGAGAAGGCGGTAGAACAGCGCACTGGCAAAAAATCAATGGGCTTTGTTCAACCCGGTGAAATGCATCAGCCCAAAGAAAAGCGAACATCCGATGTGTTGAAACATCTGGAGCCGGATGATTTGGTGAAGTTCGGCATGATTCCAGAGTTCATTGGGCGAGTGCCCGTCATTGCGATGGTCGAGCCGCTTGACGAAGACGCCCTAGCTGCCATCTTAACTGAGCCGCGCAACGCCCTAGTGAAGCAGTATCAAAAGCTGATGCGGATGGACAATGTACAGTTGGAATTCAAGCCAGATGCTGTGCGGGCGATCGCTAAGGAAGCCTACCGTCGTAAGACAGGGGCTAGAGCTTTGCGCAGCATTGTTGAAGAGCTAATGCTGGATGTGATGTACGAACTACCATCTCGCAAAGATGTCACCCGTTGCTCGATCACACGCGAAATGGTGGAAAAACGATCGACTGCCGAACTGTTAATGCATCCTTCATCACTGCCTAAACCGGAATCTGCCTAGTTTAGTGATGTGGCTGCCAACTATCTCGTCATCGATCCAATCCTCAGCCCTTAACTCTTGATCTCCCTGCCCTGACCAATGCCCTACATTTCTATTCGGGGTGTGCCTCACTATTACGAATGGGTCAGCACCTCGGAGCGATTATCGACGGATTTAAAGCCTGGTTCAGATAAACCTGTTTTGGTATTTTTGCACGGCTGGGCCGGATCAACCCGCTATTGGCAAAGTACAGCGGCGGCGCTAAGCGATCGATTCGATTGCCTACTTTACGATTTGCGAGGGTTTGGTAAATCTTTGCTGCCGCGCCCAATTCCGCCCGATGTGGCAGGCTTAGGCTATGAGCTAGATAGTTATGCCGATGATCTGGCACTGTTTCTAGATGCCTTGAGTATTCCTCAGGTTTACCTCAATGCCCATTCGACTGGCTCGTCGATTGCCGTTCTGTTCTTGAATCGATATGCTCAACGGGTTAAACGTGCCGTTCTAACGTGCAGCGGCGTATTTGAATATGACGAGAAGGCGTTTAAGTCCTTTCATCGCTTTGGGGGCTACGTCGTTGGCTTCCGTCCGAATTGGCTGGTTAGAATTCCCGGCATCGATCGGATGTTTATGGCCAGGTTCTTGCGGCGCTCAATTCCAAAAACAGCACGAATTGCATTTCTAGAAGACTTTTTAACGGCAGATTATGAAGCTGCCTTGGGGACGGTATATACCGCCGTCAGCGAACGAGCCGCTTTGGAAATGCCCCAGGAATTTGCCAACATTTGTGTTCCGACCCTGCTGATTTCAGGAGAATACGACAAAATCATTCCGGTGGCGCTTGGAGAGGCGGCGGCAGTCCTCAACGAGCGAATTGAGCATGTCATCATTCCCAATACGGCGCACTTCCCCATGTTGGAAGATACAGAAACCTATTTAAATCTAGTTAGAGCTTTTTTAGGTGTGGAACAACCCGTTACAGGAGCATCAGAGGCGGTATAATCCTCGCTAGATTGAGGCCGCGATCGCGACCAGTTTGATCGCGCCAAGTACTGTGCCCGTGAGCTTCCATGTCCCTGAAAGCGGTTTTGTTTGATTTCAATGGTGTCATTATTAACGACGAAGCCTTACACGAAAAACTGATTGAACAACTTTTGGTCGAGGAAAACCTCCGGATTAAACCCGGCGAATATCGAGAGGTTTGCTTAGGGCGCAGCGATCGGGCTTGTTTAACAGATCTGCTGACTCGTCGCGGTCGTGTGGTGACAGACACCTATTTAACCAACCTGATTGAGCGCAAGTCTCGCGCCTATCAACAAGAACTGGCAACGCTTGAAACGTTGCCTTCATACCCGGGTTTGACTGAGTTGATGACACAGCTTCAAGCCGCACACATAGTAATGGGAGTAGTGAGTGGGGCGGTCCGGTCAGAAGTTGAGTATGTATTAGCTCACCTCAATCTCCGAGAATTCTTTACGGTGATTGTGGCAGGAGATGATATCCAAGGCAGCAAACCCGACCCCGAAGGCTATTTGCTCGCGGTGACACAGTTGAGACAACATAGTCCTGCCTCACAGCTACAACCGTGCGAATGCTTAGCGATCGAGGATACATTGAGGGGCATTACAGCCGCCAAACAAGCCGGAATGCAGGTTGTAGGAGTTGCCAATACCTATCCGTTCCATATGATGCAACGCTACGCTAACTGGGCGGTTGACTATCTGTCCGATCTTGAACTCGATCGCATTCAAGCTGTCTTTGCCGAGGAACAGAATGTTAGAATGAAACCCGTTGAGGGGAGTTAGCGCAGTTGGTAGCGCGTCGCGATCGCACCGCGAAGGTCAGGAGTTCGAATCTCCTACTCTCCATGAAGCTAAATCACGCAGTGTTCAAACGGCTTGATCTCAAGGATCGAGTAATGATTCTCAACCGAGATTCGCTCACTGGATAGAGTTGCCATCCCACTAGAATCTTTCTCTAGGTAGGATGGATTTTGAAAAAAAACGAGTTGACTAATTAAAAGCAGGCGTTGCTGAACAGAGGTATGATTCTCGGGCTGGCGCTTCTTGCAGCCCTCACTCTACCCCTCTCGCAAAAGAAAGGGAACGACAAGTCTGGCTCCCTGCTCCCAAGGGAGAAGGGTTGGAGATGAGGGCAATTCACCTCTGCATTCAGCAACGCATAAACGCAAACGCTCTCAGTACAACTTCTTTGCATGTTTGCATTTGCCCATTCGCAATCCATGCATTCATATCTATGATGACGACGAATTTGAGCCAGCGATCTTTGAGCCACCCCATCACGCTACTGACCCGTCTTGCCTATGGTGTCGGGGACTTTGGACCCTCGATGGCCGGCAATACCTTAATGGTATTCTTCTTCTTTTTTTTAACCACAGTGGCAGGGTTATCACCCGATCGAGCCGGACTAATTTTATGCCTCAGTCAAGGTTGGAGCGCGGTCAGCACCCTGTGCATTGGAGCCTTGAGCGATCGCACTCAAAGTTCATGGGGACGCCGGCGAATTTGGTTATTGAGCAGTGCTCCAATCTTGGGCTTGAGTTTCTGGCTCCATTGGTGGGTACCACCAGGCGGTGAATGGTTGCGCTTTAGCTACTTTTTGCTGATGGCGCTGCTGTTTCAAACGGCCGGAAACGCCTTCACAATTCCCTATGGAGCGCTACTGACTGACCTGAGCGATCGTCATGATGAACATATTCGCCTCAATGGCTTTCGGTTTGGCTTTTCTCTGAGTGGTTGCATTCTGTCGCTACTGCTCGCCCAAGGCATGGATCGCTGGATCAGTCAGCCACAACAACGGGTGTTTAACTTGGGATTAATTGGTGCGATCGTCATTGTTCTATCTATTTTGAGTTGCTGCTGGGGCGTAACAGAGGCACCGAGTATCCATTCACAAGTTCAGCCAAGGAATGAATCTCCCCAACAAGCGCTACAAACGTGGTGGCAATTGCTCTACAACCGTCCCTTGCTCCTGCTAGCCGGGATTTATGCAGGGTCTTGGCTAGCGTTGCAGATTACACCTACCCTTTTGCCCTATTTCATTGTGTATTGTCTGCAACGAGACTCGTCGGCAATTCCACAACTGGTTTTGCTGATGCAAGGAACGGCATTGGCAACGCTATTTCTATGGGAGCGATTGAGCCAAGCGATTGGCAAGCGATTGGTATTTTGGGCAGGCACAAGCCTATGGATCTTAGCTGCGCTGCAACTGCTTGATTTACGTCCGGGTCAAACGAGCCTGCTGTATATGCTGTCTGTCTTAATTGGATTCGGCATGTCTACGGTTTACCTCATTCCTTTGTCCCTCCTACCAGAAGTGGCAGCGATAGACGAGCAGCATACTGGAAACCGTCGAGAAGGATTGCTGTACAGCGTTCTGGTATTTCTGCAAAAAATCGCGTTGGCGATCGGGCTACTGTTCGTTGGTCAAGTGCTGGCATCGGCCGATTTTCAACAGGCAGTTCCGGGTCCAATTCAACTAGTTCAACCCACTTCCGCGTTGGCAATGATACGAGCACTGACGGCTTTCATTCCAGTCCTGTCATTGCTCGCAAGTCTCTGGCTAATGAGTTTGTATGAGGCTTGTCCTAGTTTGTCAATGCAAAAGCAACTGCGACTACAACTTGTCAGAGTCAGCAGCCAATCTAAATGATACGGAAATACTCCTTTTTGGGGTGTAGTGATTCATAGATAGGTTACTAGGCGTTGGGCTGCTGCTATCCCCCTAAATGGGTAGCCTATCTGGGGGATGTGTAATTCATACTCTCAGAGCAAACTAATAGATAGGAGGACAAAACCATGAAAAACAACGCGACTAATTCTGCTAACGTCGATACATTCACAGCTGGGCTGTTCTTTGACTCTAGCCTTCCCATCATCAGCTTCTTGCTGTTGATCCTTCTGATTGCTTGAATCTATCGAGACAACCACGGGTCACAAACAGTGAGCAAGATGGGTTTGTTCACCAGCTCTACTTGTGTTTCAGCAACTTGAGATTGCCTCAAAGCCTTTAGTTGACCTTTTTAAACACTAGTTTTGTACTTGCTCAGTTACCCACTGCAAATAAGTTTGTGTACCGTAAAGAATGGGCACTGCAATAATTTCTGGAACCTCGTATGAATGTAATGATTGCACCTTCGCTTCTATGTCTTGGAATCGATCGAGGTTAGTTTTGATAATTAATTGTACCTCTTCATCACGCTGAATTGTTCCGTTCCAGGTGTAAATTGAGTGGACAGGCAAGAGATTGACACAGGCAGCCAATTTTGACTGAATCAAAGCATCTGCAATTGTCTCTGCTTCGGCTTTGGAGCCAGCTGTCACTAAAACAATTCCGTAATTTTCTTCGTAGTTCTTTGGGTCTGAAGTAGATTGGCTCATAGGCTACTCCATAATTTGATCTCGCTGGTTCGATCTCACCATATCTTTCGTCAGATCAGCAGATATAGGTATTCAGATAGACATTTGAACTATTTGTGCTGCTCGGTCTTGCTAACTATTCCAGAATTGCTGCCTTGAGAGACCGACAAAATGTTTCGATTGCTTGCAAGCCTTGATCGGGTGAACCTTCCGCTAGACGCTTAACAAAAGCACTGCCTACAATTACTGCATCGGCCCCCCATTCCATTACTTGTTTTGCCTGACTAGGTTGAGAAATGCCAAATCCAACCCCAATCGGTTTATCAGTAACACTGTGCAACTCGGTCAACAGCGTTTGTACTCGCGATTCAATTTGCGATCGCATTCCGGTTACACCTGTAACGCTGACTAAATAGATAAAGCCTTGGCTCTGCTGAGCGATCGCTTCAATCCGCTGTTTAGGAGACGTGGGAGCCACCAGCAATATCACTTCAATTCCAGAATGCTTAGCAGCTGTCAATACAGCATCGACTTCTTCTAGAGGCAGATCAGGAATGACTAAACCACTAGCTCCGGCCGCTGCAATTTGCTGCATGAAGGTCGAAATGCCACGATTGATGATGGGATTGTAATAGGTGAACAAAATGATCGGGGCTTGCAGATGAGGGCTAACGGTTTTAAGCATTTCTAACACTTGCTCTAGGCGTGTACCCCGTTGTAAAGCCCGCGTAGCCGCTGCTTGAATCACAGGGCCATCTGCCAAGGGATCAGAATAGGGGACTCCTAATTCAATTAAGTCTGCGCCACTGCGATCGAGCAGGTGTAACGCCTGAGCCGTTGTCTCCAAATCTGGGTCGCCAGCCGTAATAAACGGAATTAAGGCACATTGTCCCCGATCGCGCAGTGTTTCAATTTGCTTCCCAACAGAACCCATTACTTTCCTGATTCCTCACCCATCATACGTTGCTTCTCCTGTTTCTCCTGTTCAACCTCTGCCTGGAGGGCTTCAAGTTCTTCGGGCGACATTTCTTCGAGGCGGCGACGGAGAACAGCCTCTTCGTATTCTTCTAGCTGTTGGTTATAAGTCATATTTCTGGTGAGTACCCGAGTTAAGTAGGTGGCAACCCAGCCAATCAGCCCACCTAGAAAAATGACTTGGCTCCAAATTCCGGCGTTGAGATCGTCTAGGCCCACCAACTTCAGAATCACGTAAATGATTCCGCCCGCTGCAAACACACCGATACCAATGCCAATTACATCAATCCGTCGCATAATGACTTAGCTCATCTGCCGAGGCTGCGGACGGAAGTTGAGAAATGGGCTGAGCAGCAGCAATCCAGGGAATAGCAAAAACACCATGAAGTACATCAGCACCCGCTCAATCGATCGAGCCGTGTACCAGCGCTGCTTTAAATAGAGAAACAACAGAGCCGGTAGCACGACTAGGTAGATTCCACCGATCGCTACATACAAGAGAACTACCAGAAGAGAAGTAGAGGATAGAGCTTCCATAGAAACAGTCGAAATGCTTAGTGATCCTTTACATCTTACCGTTTTCAGTCCATCCCCACTAGCGCGATCGACTTTTTCTATTGCCTGATTTGATGCCACGAGCACAGTGCCCTACAGGGAGGCAAAGAGTGGTATTCTCGCAGGTCATCTCACCCTTTACAAAAATTTCAACTTTAATTCGTGGAACTGAGCGAAATCGATGGGACTGCCGTTGAAGTCTATTACAGAAAGCAAGCAAACGGGTGCAACCCCTCAATAAACCACCAAGATTTTGCTCAAGGAGTTCTTAACTATGACATTGCACTACTACTTCCACGAATTCCACACCGGTCGTCAGTCGATTGTTCATCACTTCGGTACGAATCGTGTTGCTGCCTTTGCTAGCCACCGTCAGTTGGAAAAGCAAGGCAAGAAGCTCAGTGCTGTGCAAATTAAGAAATCAGGACATACCAAGACAAAGGCAGCTTAATTTCTCCTCATATCGGCTTGTCTTTTGCAGATGTTTTGTCAAACGAATCGGCTGGTCGCCTGAGACTGCTTCTCTACAGTTTTAGTGTTCCTTACTGAAACACCTCTCGCCAGCGCTGGCAAATCGACCGAGTATTATTGAGCCTTCTTTATATCGCTTTTGTATCCCTCTGATTGATTGCATGGGTTCTGGAATGCTATGGTGCTGAACTGGGTTTCAAAACCATGCACTAGCGCTAGAGTTGAGTTAGCAATACGCTCTAAATGGCATTTTTATGATCTCTCAGGTAACTCAGCAGGCGATGCAATCTACCGATCGCTTGGCTCAACAAATTGCATTTATTTTAGAAATCGATCGCCTCAAGCAAATCTTACGGCAGACTTGCTAACCGATAGTTCCCGGAGAGAAAACAGCGCCGAACACTCGTGGCATATTGCTTTGATGGCAATGGTGTTGTCGGAATATGCTCCGGCTGGAACCGATTTGTTTCGGGCAGTAAAAATGCTGCTGATTCATGATCTGGTTGAAATCGATGCAGGCGATACGTTCTGCTTTGATGTGCAAGGCAACCAGTCTAAAGCTGAACGGGAACAGCGAGCCGCCGATCGTCTGTTTGGGCTTCTCCCCAGCGAGCAGGGACAAGAATTATGTCAGCTTTGGAATGAATTTGAGGCTCAGAAGACTGTCACTGCCCAATTTGCCACCGCTCTCGATCGTATTCAGCCTTTACTGCACAATCGACAAACCCAAGGGGGAACTTGGCGCATTCACAGTATTACCCGCGATCAGGTAATACAACGAATGCAGCCGATCGCCAGTGGTGCTCCTGAGCTGTGGGAATTTGTACAGCAAACGATTGAAACCTGTGTGGCAGCAGGGTATCTGAAAGGATAACGGATAAAACTAACGGTAGGAACAGCGCCACTGGTTCTATTAATTCTGTTAACTGGGTCTATTAGTAGAGGCAGCACCTGCCTATCTGCGCCTGCCTACCGCAGTAGTAATGTCACAGTCTGAATCAAGCCGATGACAAATCCCAAGATGCCACCCAAGTTGACGATCGCTTGTAATTCGTTGCGAACGATGCCTTGGATAGCCATTTCTAAATCTCTAGCAGAGGTGGCTTGCACACGATTAATAATCACTTGATCAATATTAAGAATTGGAATGACTTGCGCAACGAGTGATTCCAGATCACGTTCAAGGTAGCGCTCTAAAATCAGCGCTAATTCTTGGCTGACGGGTTCTAGGGAATTGGTGACAGCCGCCGAAGTACGCAACCGATTTAACAACAAATTGGCAACATTGTTCCAGTCGATCGAATCAGTTAAGCCTTGCAAAACCTCTGATCCTTTTTCTTGTAAATAGGTGCGTACGCTGTCACGCATGGTTTTTCGCAATTGCCGCACGGTGGAAATGGGCAAATTTTGCAAAGATAGGTTCAGCAATATTTCTGTCAGTCGATCTTGAATGCCCAAAGATTTAATCAATTCGGCAATCCGGGCGTTGCTTTCCTCACGCTCGTCCAAGCAGTAGGTGCGGAGTCGCGTTAAGGCATTGCGCAATCCAAACAAATTGGCTACAACCCAATAGGTGCCGCTGGTGCGCTCTCGGAACCCTTCATCGATGATACGAATATTGCGATCGGTCAGAAAATCTACAATCGCCGATCGAATCACATCCGGTGGCACAACAACGTCCAAGAGCCATTGAGAAAGCTGCTGAGCCTGTGCTTCTGTTAATTGCAGTTCCAATAAAACTTGATCAAAGATTTGGTTGAGTTGAGCTTCTAAAAAGTCATCACGCCGCGCCAGAACTTTAATCAATCGCGGCAACGATTGTCCTAGTAAATCCTTCAAAATATTAGCAACAACCTGGGTCGCTTTGGCTTGATTTGCTCCCTGTACCTGTTCCAGGGTCAGTTTTAATAGCCACAAAATTGCGGCTTGAGTGCGATCGGTTTGTAGTAGTTTTCGCGCCAAGTTTTGCAGTTCTTCGGGCGTCAGCAACGACCCCATAATGGTGTCGGAAATTCGCTTGGCCAAGCGTTCCTGATTACTAGGGATCAATCCAGGGGTGAACGGCAGTCGTCGCCCAGCAACATAAAGTGGACGGTATGGGCGAAACAGCATTTTGATGGCGATGTCATTTGTGAAGTAACCAATGATGCCACCAATGATAGGAGGAGCAATTAAAATCCAGATGCTATAGAGATCCAAGGCAGTTGAAGATTGGAGGTTGGCAATTGGTGATTAGGAAGGATTGAGAAAAGAACAAAGGGAGCCTATCACGTGTGTCGCCCTCACCCTCAATCCCTCTTCCCAAGGGCGAGGGACTTCGATCCGGCTCCCCTTCTCCCTACTTGAGAGAAGAGGTTGGGGGATAAGAATCAGGCTTGAAAATGTGGCAGGCTCCCAAAACGAACGATTAGAACCGAATTCCTAACCCCCAATTTCTATTTTGTCGCAACCAGTACGCCCATCATGCCGTTGGCGATCGGGTAATGAATGACATGGGAAAAGCCAGCGGTTTGGGCCAGGGTGATCTGTTGTGCTCCTATGGGAAACCGATCGAGGCTAGGGGCAATATAGGCATAATCCTCGCGCAACCCCATGCGTTCGGACAAGGGCACAACGATTGCTTCAAGATACCATTGCTGAAAGGCTTGAGCCACAGCACTATCAGGACGATGAAAATCCAAAATAGCAACCGTTGCGCCGGGTTTTAACACACGATGCAATTCCTTGAGGCTAGCGGGGATATCTACGACATTGCGTAGTCCATAGCCCATTGTGGCGGCATCAAAAAAATTGGCGTCGAAGGGTAAATGCAACGCATCCGCCTCGATCCAAGTGATGGCAGGTTGCTGAAATGGCAGGGTACGCTGGCGAGCGATCGCTAGCTGAGCCGGTGCAAAATCAACGCCGTACACTTTTCCACTTGACCCAACCCGCTTTGCCAACAAACGTGCTAAATCGCCGCTGCCACAGCACACATCTAGACAGGTGCCCCCAAGGACTGGCTGGCTCCACTTTACAGCCATTTGTTTCCACACACGATGCAACCCCAAACTCAGCCAATCATTGAGTTGGTCGTAGGCGGGTGCAATGCGATCGAACAACGCCTGAATCTCTTGGGACGACGTTGAAGTTAATTTCACAGAAAAATGCAACTTGTTGAGTACTACACGTCGATCCTACACGTCAATCATGCTAGTTGATTTATACTCCAACTGTTTGTTGACGCTTGCAGGTCAAAACAATGCCAAGCTGCTGTGCCGATAGGTGAATGGTATGTAGTTCGTCTTCAGACAAAGCATGGGGTCGTTGCCATTGCAGAGAGAGCACTGCCAAGGTTTCAGATTGAAAAGTAATTGGAACGATCAGATGGGCCTGAATACCAGTGTCAAGATAATGGGGAATATCAGCCAACGCTGGATTAGAAGCAACATTGACGGCAACCTGCATGGTCTGGGAAGCGATCGCTGTTTGTACCAGTGGATCGAGTGCAAGCCAATTAGTGAGAGTGCCATTGGCACTATAGATTCCTACTGTTCCTAAGGTTGTACCTGTTACCAGTTGCAAGATGCATCCATCGGTTAAAAACACAGCCCCATAGGCATCTGCAATAGTTTGTAGACAGGTTTCGAGGGTGAATCCTGCGTGGGCTGTTTGCACGATCGTTTGCAACAGCATGGTTTGCGCTTGGGCCCGACGCAGTTCCTCGGTGCGTTGTTTGAGGAGATCATAGGTTTCAACCGCGCGTTGCACCACAGATTTCAGTTCACTGGGGTCCCACGGTTTTGTGATATATTTATAAACCTGTCCAGAGTTAATTGCTTCGACTAGATCCTCTACATCGGTGAAGCCGGTCAGAATGATGCGCATCGTGTCTGGAAATGTAGGAACAGTTTTGCTGAGAAACTCAGTTCCTTTCATTTCAGGCATTCGCTGATCCGAGATAATGACAGCAACTTCGCCTTCCGCCGCCAAAATTTCCAGTGCCACAACTCCACTTTCGGCTCGCAAGACGATGAAATCGCGGCGAAAGGTGCGATACAGCAAGTCCAGATTGTCGGGTTCATCATCCACAACCAACATTTTTGGCTTTTTGGGACGTTCCAGACTCATGAACTGACGGCTGATTGTGTCCAGATTATTGTCAACATTGTCGATCGGATTGCTCATGGCACAAGGCTCCTCGGGCTGATCTAGAGAGTAGAAGACGCTGTTGCTGACCAAGATCTGACCAATGCAAAGCTCAGAATTGGGGTCTCCCTCCCTAGTTTTGACACTTTTCCGTCTGTTCTAACCCTAGCGCTCACGAAATCCGATGCAATCCTTCAAGGACCACTGTATTGATAGACGCCTTTGAACGCCTTTTGCGTAAATTCTGGGAACTACACAACGCGAATCGGCTGTGTTATGCAACCCGATCGCGTTGAAACGATTCAAGTCAAGAAAAAGTAAACCGGGGGCATGTCTTAATATGCCCCTACCTGTAGGCTCGATCTTCAATAAGGTTTTAAGAAGCGGCTAAAACCCTAGGTTTATGGCTGGCTCGAATGAACCTGACTATTTCGATTTGTTTAGCGGAACCGACGTTTGCGGCGAGCCATAATTGCTTTACGCTTGCGTTTCTCTAACGGAGTTTCAAAATGGCGATGACTCTTCACGTCAGCCAAAATTCCAGCCTTTGAAACTTGCCGTTTAAACCGACGCAGTGCTGATTCAATTCCTTCGTTTTCTCCGAGGACCACTTGGGTCATTGCTTTCAGTCTCCTTTTCTACCTTGTCTAGAGTTAATTGAATTAACAGGTCGAACCCTAATATAAAACACTCGATGGATATTTTAAAAAATTCCAAGCACCATCTGCAACGTCATGAAAGGTTGTTTGATAAGAGCTACGTTTGATCGACCCAGAGGGAGTATCATGGCTGCTAATCGAATGTAACGATTTCGGTTTCATGGCTTGTTCTGTTTCCCTAAGTCAGCTTGTTTCGCGATTGTCCGCACACTCATATTTGGCAGATTCTTATCTGCAAACGGTCGCCACTGGCATTAATACTGATACCCGTCACCTTCAGCCGGGTGACGTGTTTGTGGCCCTTCGCGGCGATCGATTTGATGGGCATCAGTTTGTGACTCAAGCAATTGCGCAGGGCGCTGTAGCAGCCATTGTCGATCACAGCTTTAGTGAGACAATAACCCTGAATGAGACAGCAAACCTGCCGATTTTAAGCGTAGACAATACGCTGACAGCCTATCAAACAATTGCGCAGTGGTGGCGATCGCAGTTCACCATGCCGGTGATTGCCGTGACAGGTTCGGTAGGTAAAACTACCACAAAGGAATTGATTAGTGCCGTTTTGTCTACACAAGGTCACGTTTTAAAGTCGCAGGCTAACTTCAACAACGAAATTGGCGTTCCCAAAACCCTGCTAGAACTAGACACCACCCACAACTTTGCGGTAGTGGAAATGGGAATGCGCGGCATGGGCGAAATTTCGCTGCTCAGCCAAATTGCCCGTCCTGATATTGCGGTCATTACCAATGTAGGGACGGCCCATATTGGGCGTCTAGGGTCAGAGCAGGCGATCGCAGAGGCCAAGTGTGAACTGTTGCGCGAAATGCCAGCCGCCAGCGTAGCCGTTCTCAACTATGACAACAGTCGGTTAATGGAAACAGCAGCGCGAGTTTGGCAGGGAAAAACAATTACCTATGGATTAGAGGGCGGCGATTTACAAGGCAAATTGCTGGATGCAATGACGCTGCAAGTAGAAGATGTAACTCTGCCGTTACCACTTCCGGGACGGCACAATGCCTTCAATTACTTAGCCGCGCTAGCAGTAGCCAAGGTGCTCCAGATCGACTGGTCGCCACTGATGCAGGGTTTGTCGATCGAATTACCACAAGGACGGGCCCGGCGCTATGCTCTCCCTAACGACATTGTGCTGCTGGACGAGACCTACAATGCTGGGTTGGAATCGATGACTGCTGCTCTACAGTTGTTGGCAGACACTCCTGCCAAACGTCGCATTGCCGTGCTGGGCACAATGAAAGAACTGGGCGATCGATCGATCGCCTTCCACCAGCAGGTAGGGGCACTGGTGCAGCAGTTGAACTTGGATGGGCTGCTGATTTTGGCAGATGCAGCAGAAAGCCAAGCACTGGCTGAAGGAGCCTGGCCGCTGGCGGCTGAACAGTTCTCTCATCCCGATGCAGTGGTACAACGCTTAACGGCATTGATGCAACCGGGCGATCGGATTTTATTCAAAGCCTCCCGTGCCGTAGGATTAGATCAAGTCGTAGATCGCATCCGCACGCACCCACAAAACCAAGACCTTGGGTAGAGGGAGAAATCGGCTACATTCAACCCACTTGTTCCCTAATAGGAACTGACTCAGTAGGTTTGTCCAATTAGGCGACTTTAGTAGCAATGCCCTGATAGAGATATCCAAGAAATTTCGGGGTTTTATCGGCGTAAAATTCCTTCAAGCTTACAGAGGAAAATTGATTCTCCACTAATTGCCGAATATTACGGTTGAGGTGACAGCCATCGGCAATGATAGTTTGTAACGGATTCAACCGATTTTGCCATGCTTGTACTTGCGGATCGCGGCTTAAGCCATGCTCAATAAAGAAGAAACGTCCGCCTGGTTTCAACACCCGATGAATCTCCTGGAGGGCTTGATCAATGTTTGCGATGCTGCATAACGTCCAAGTGCTGACAACGCTATCAAATGTGCCGTCGGACATAGGTAAGTGCTCACCATTGAGTACACGATGATCAACTGTAATAGATGAGGTATTGATTCGTTTTTGTGCTAACTTGTGAACGCCAGGATTTGCATCGATCGCCACAAGTTTGTGAATGTGTTCTGGATAGTACGAGAGATTTAAACCTGTTCCAAATCCAATTTCCAGCACGTCACCCTCTACCTCTGCCAAAACCGTCCGACGGTAGTTAGCAAAGGATTGATCTGACATTGACCAATCTAATAAATATGGGAAGATCCGTTGTGAATAGAAGCCCATCATACCCTCCGAGCACGGTTTGCTATGCCTAGTATGGCGGATGAAGCTGATAGATGTTCTACATGAAAGAATCGGTTGAAGCTATCGCTATGGCACTTACCTGCATCAAACATTAAAGGTTAGAAACAGATTTCGCGGTAAGTGTTCCCAAGCTTTAGATTTGAGTTATTCTCTGTAGATGGAAAATAATAGAATGAGTTGGCGCTAGCCTCAAGATAAGCGTGGTAGATCAGTTTTGCAACATCTGCTTTGTCTTTGCAAAATCTTTCAAGCACCAGTCGCCATCGGTTTCCCCTCGCACTCGTTTACTTAAATTTCGTCAACTAAGGATGCACAGCTTATGGGATTCCTCAACATGATTTCCTTGATTGGAATTTTTGGGTTGTGTGCGATCGCCTGGCTGTTTTCCGAGAATCGCGACCCGAAGTATTTTCCTTGGCGGGTGGTGATGTTGGGGCTTTTGTTTCAATTTGCAATTGGTTTCGTTGTATTTGTGCTACCGCAACTGATCCCGCAAGTACGAGATCTCTTAATAGGGCTAGGCAGCTTCTTAAATCTCGTGTTTGAGGCAGCCGATGCAGGAGCACGGTTTGTATTTGGCAGAAACCTTGTTCCCTTTCCAGGGCAAGACACTTTCTTTTTATCGCCTCTACCTCCCGGTACAGATAGCTGTACCGCTGACAGTGCTGGTCAAGTAGTTCCAGGTTTTTGTGGCATTCGCTTGGGTTATATCTATGCGTTTCGAGCTTTGCCAGCCATCATTTTTGTAAGCGGATTGGTGGCCTTACTGTACCGACTAGGAGTAATTCAAGGGCTAGTTCGCTTGTTTGCTGCACTGTTTCATCGCTCAATGCACTTGAGTGGTGCAGAATCCTTGAGTGGTGTGACGAATATATTTTTGGGAATTGAGGCGGCGATTGTGATTAAACCTTACCTGCCTAGAATGACCCGAAGCGAGCTATGCGCTGTGCTTGCCTGTTGTTTCGGCACAGCGACTTCCGCTACATTACCGGCTTATGTAGGTTTATTGCAACCAATCTTTCCCAATGTGTCTGTGCATCTAATTGCCGCCTCTATCATGGCAATTCCTGCTTGCTTTTTGTTGTCTAAAATCCTAGTTCCAGAGACAGCCCAGCCCTCAGCAGATTGGAAGGCGAAACCTGTTGTCACTGAGTCTGCTTGGATCGATCGACCCGATCGTTCAACTTTTGTGACTGAACCAGTGGCGGAACCAATGGATACAACAATCGATACAACAACTGTTGATTTGCCAGACGCGACGATTCCAGAGATATCCATTCGCCAACCCACTCCTACCGAAGCCGCGATCGAAGGGGCGATTGAGGGCGTAAAAATCGCGGCGGCGATCGTCGCTGGACTCATAATGGTATTGGGATTAACCTATTTTGTGGTTCAACTGGCTAACTGGCTGGCCACCTTGCCAAACCCCGTAGGTGGATGGTTTAGACTTGTGAGTCTTCCCAACATTCTAGGGGCGTTGTCGCTGCCCTTTACAGTTTTGACTGGGGTATCCTTGCGCTGGGAAGAACTGTGGCAATGTTCGTTGTTGTTGGGGCGACGGCTGCTGGAGACGGCGATCGTTCCCTATCAATCGGTGACTGTATCTGTGATATCGGGCAGTAACACCTTTAGCGATCGAGCCGTGCTGTTGCTGAGCTATGCCTTGTCTGGGTTTGCCCATCTAGCATATTGGGGAATTGTAGTCGGCGGGGTGTTTGCCCTACTGCCATGGCGCCGCAAAGAAGTGATTGGATTGTGCTGGAAAGCGCTGCTGGCTGGTGCTTTGGCCACTTACATGATTGCCTGCGTTGCTGGATTTTTTGATGGAATTTTTGGAACGAGTACGCTCAATCTTTTGGGCAAATCCTGAGTTCACAATCGTATTGAAAGCTCGGCAACGCCACCAGCTACGCTAGAATTTATTTTTTTGTAGAAAATCAGGGGTAGGCTGTCTGTGCCCGGAACAATGGATTAGGAGCGAATGCGTCCCGGTCAAGTTCTGCACCGCTCCTATGTCCTCCTGATCCTATGCGGAGATTTTCTATTATGCCGTATCGCGATTCTCTAAAGCGATGGGTGGTTGTGCGGTTTGTTTCAGCCACCGATCGAGTTCCTGTGGCTCGCTTTGTCAAATTTTCTGATGCCGAAGGACATGCCCACACGCTCAATCGCCAGCATCCAGCCGATCGCTATTTGGTGATGTTCGATCCTAAAGGACTACCCGATGTGAATGCGCTTGCACCAGAGCTTTCAGACCTGCCTCCACCTCCTGATTTCACCGAATCATCTACCTGGCATTCCCTTGAGGCACTCTAGCGATCGCTAGAAGACGGGTTGAGCAAGAAACACTGAAAACGTGTTCGTTCCAAGTCTGAAAGTTGGATTCCAGATCCTGGGAGGGGCGTTTTACGAAACGCCCTCAGCCTATCTTTGCTTCCCCTTCAGGTTTCACCCGCCTCACAGTCCGCAGCATTTCCTCATCGATCGCATAAAGAATGAAGGGACTCGGAAGCAGGTGTGTGATAATGCTAGTCAGTCTTAAATGCAGGATGAGTCCATAGAGGGTTGTCAGAATGCACAACTTTTTACCATTCGCTTATTTCGAGGGTCAGTTTATTCCATTTGAAAGTGCCAAACTTTCGATTGCAACCCATGCGCTTCACTATGGCACAGGGGCATTTGGCGGGTTAAGAGGCATTCCAGATCCTCAACATCCGCATCAAATTTTGTTATTTCGACTCGATCGCCACTGCAAACGGCTCAGCGATAGTGCCCGGTTTCTTCAGTTTGACTTGCCCGCTAGCACAATTGAATCTATCATTGTCGAATTTGTTAAAAAGAATCAACCCACCACATCGTTTTACATCCGCCCTTTTGTCTATACTTCTGATTTAGGAATTGCTCCCCGGTTGCACAATGTGGCTAAAGATTTCTTTGTATACGGGCTGGAACTTGGAGATTATTTGTCGCCGGAGGGGGTTAGCTGTCGGATTAGTTCTTGGTATCGTCAGGAAGATCGAAGCCTGCCGTTGCGTGGCAAAATTAGCGGTGCTTACATCACCTCATCGTTGGCCAAAACCGAAGCGGTCGGGGCTGGGTTTGATGAAGCCATTTTGATGAATGCTCAAGGCAAGGTCAGCGAGGCGTCGGGCATGAATGTGTTTATTGTTCGCCATGGGCAAATTATCACCCCTGGATATGAGCAAGACATTCTGGAAGGGATTACCCGCGATAGTATCTTAACAGTAGCACGGGATTTAGGCATTCCTGTGGTTGAACGTCCGATCGATAAATCGGAACTGTTGATTGCCGATGAAGTGTTTCTGAGCGGAACCGCTGCGAAGGTGACACCCGTGCGGCGCATCGAAAACTACGAGTTGCCGTCCCATCGACCGATTACTGACAAGCTACGCGAGAAGCTCACCGCTATCACCGAGAACCGCGATCCGCAGTATCAAGCCTGGGTATCAGTTGTGTCCCTGTCCTAGTCTTTGTACTTACACATCCAGCCTCTTGCACACACAAAAGGAAGCATGGAGGAGAACGTCCTTCAAACTAAGAGCTTTGAATTTGCGATCGGCGTGATTCGGCTCTATCGAAAACTGCAAGCCCGACAAGAATTTGTACTATCTCCCCACATCTTGAGGAGCGGTACTGGTATTGGTATGAAATTAGAACAAGCCAGCGCCGAGCGGGATCACCAGAAATTCCTGGAGAAGCTGGCAGCCGTCATGAACGAAGCTAGAGAGGCCAAGTATTGGCTACGATTGTTGCAAGAATCTAAGCTTACGGACGTAGATGTGAGTCGAGAATTGCAGCAAATTGAAGCCATCATTCAACAACTTGACAACTATGAAACTTGACAACTACGACGGCTATTTAGATCATGACTTCAACGCGAGGAAGTGAAGAAGTGCGTAGGGAAGAAACTCGCTCCATTAATCTAGCAACTTTCAATTCGTTGAAAATTGTAACCAATCGATCGCAATGGCTGTCTATGATACTTTTGCCTCTGGACTCAGCTATTAAGCTATGCATACAATTTCCCATTTGTTTGGAATTCATAACCTAGAATGGGCTTACTGAGATCACTCGATGGGATCAATGGGTAGGGGCAACAACCTACTAGAGGTGATGCGATGCTTGTCGTTCTACTAGATAATCAACTCTGTTCTCCTCATCAAGTTTGTCAAACCTGCTTAATGGCTGACCAAAACGGTCAACCTCGGTGGCATCAAGGGCAACTCCGCTGTGGGCGTGCCCTCCGAAAACTCACCGATGATATGCCCGAACAATTTGAGTGTCAGATGGGATTTCGGATCGCCCACATTGAGTAGGGCTTGAGTTGAATGAGAAGATTGCAACGGAATCGAAGCGAGTACGCTATTCTAGGCATTAGTAATGCAGTGATCAATGCCGTTCTGGAGAATCCAACATGACTTGGCGCAGTACCACAACTCCTGCCGATCGGGTTTTTGCCTGCCTACCCTATCTGTTGCCGCTACTAGACAGCCTCGAGTTTTCCCAACCCTTTTTTAATCAGTTTCCAGCCCTGCTGCCGTTGCTGCTACCGCTTCAACCGCTGCTGGCTATCTATCGAGGCGTTCCATTTGTGGGACTGATTATTTTCTTTGCTCTGTTTCTGTTGGTAGTTCGCAACGAGCGCATTAGTCACTTTATTCGCTTCAACACTATGCAGGCAATTCTCCTCGATATTGTGCTAATTCTGTGCAGCATCATTGTTCGACTCGTTTTACAGCAAGTTTTAGGCGGTGGGCTGTTCCTAGAAACAATCTTTAATGTCATCTTCCTGGGAACCTTAGTGGCTGTTATTTACTCGGTGATTCAATCGGCGCTAGGGCGCTATGCCGAGATTCCAACGCTTTCAGAAGCGGTTTATATGCAAGTGCGCTAGTTCCTTTCGATATTTACTCCTTTCGCTATCTACCCCTTCGTTTTCAGCTACAGGCTTGTTTCCTCGGCGCTTTCAGATTCCAACGGCGGATCTGGAAGCGCTGTTGGCTTTCTTAAGGTCACGACATTCTTCAGTGACCCAATCCCTTCAATTTCTACCCGCACCCGATCGCCTACATGCAGTTCACCGACCCCTTCGGGCGTTCCCGTCAGCACTACATCGCCTGGCAATAACGTCATAATATGGCTAATGTAGGATACCAGCACATCGGGAGCAAAGACCATTTCTTCGATCGAAGCCGATTGCACGGGCACCGCCTCATCATTGAGAAAGGTTTGCAACCGTGCCCCAGCGCTGACCTCGCGCACAATCCATGGTCCCAATGGACAGAAGGTATCAAAACTTTTGGCTCGTGTCCACTGTGCATCTTTGCGTTGCAGATCTCGTGCGGTGACATCGTTGGCAATGGTGTAGCCCCAAATCTTAGAGCGGGCTTCTTCAGGCGTACAATCAATGCACCGATCGCCAATGATCAGCGCCAGTTCTCCTTCATAATCCACCCGTTTTGACTGCGGTGGATACAAAATGGTGGCATCAGGAGCCGTGATACTCGTAGACGGCTTGATAAACAACAGCGGCTCTTCGGGAACCATACCACCCATCTCTGAGGCATGACGGGCATAATTTTTGCCAACCGCCACAATTTTAGAAGGCGCACAAGGAGCCAACAAATGGTAATCATTGGGTAGCAGTTCTTCATCTGTTGGTTGCCCTTTCATCCAGGGAGGAGCATCCAACACTTGCACTCGCCGATCGAGGTGCAGGAGACCATAATAAAGCTGCCCTGTTGCTGTTTGAATTCGGACGTACCGTTGCGCCATAGATAGAGTGGGTTAACCTGGTATATGATTGTAATTCCTTGCCTCTTACCAAAGATCTCCTAAAATCGAAACCTCCAGGAAAATTCTGGTTCGATCTGAAAAGGTTTTTGGTGCAGCGGCCTGATGTCCACAAGGAGAAAATTTCATGCCACAGTACGAAACAATGTACATTCTGCGTCCTGATTTAGGAGACGACCAGACCGATCAAGCGATCGGTAAATACCAAACCATTTTGCTGGAACAAGGCGCTCAGAACCTGGAAACGCAGCATCGCGGTCGCCGTCGTCTTGCTTACGAAATTAAAAAGCAACGTGAGGGCATTTACATTCAAATGAATTACAGTGGCAGTGGTGCTGCTGTTGCCGCAATGGAACGAGCCATGCGCCTGAGCGACGAAGTGATTCGCTATCTTACCATTAAGTTGGAAGATACAGCCAATCAAGTTGGGGCTGAAGCTTAGCAGGACAGCACGGCTAAACTTTTGGCGTGGCTGCATCGAGAGAACCCCTTGGGTGCATTCCATTTTCGTATTGGTGTGGTTGTAACAGCCCTCATCCCCCTGCCTCTTCTCCCAACCTTGGGGGAAGGGGAGCGAGAGAAAAATGACTCGGGCGCAAGCGAAGCCAATTCTTCTGGCTCTAAGTTCCTCGTCTAGCCTTGAGAACGGGATTGAGGGCGGGGCTTGCACAACTGGGAGGCACCTGAACTCCTTTCTCTAAAGTGCCCTCTCTTTGTCCCTGCGCATTTTACGCCCTCATCCTCCAATCCCTTGCTCGCACCAGTAAGGGGAAGAAGTGTCCGGTTCCCTTTGCTATTTTCAGTATGGCTAACCAGTTGCTCGACTGTGAGTTACCCGCAAGATAGGGGTAGAAAAATCCCCCAGTGGGTATCGCACTAGGGGACTTATCTATTAGAGGATCGCATTAAAACTAGATCGGATTGAATTGGATTGATCGGGTTACCAGTTCCACGGCTGGGTCTGCTGATCGAGCGCTCAATTATGCATCGGGCAGCATCCGGCTGGAATAGGCATCCATTTGGTATGCCGGAACCCGGGCACTGTAATCGGTTTCAACCCCCGTAACCGACTTTGCCAGTTGTTCAAAGGAACTCGATCGCCAATTACGCTCGTGAATTGGCTTGGTTTGCTCGCCGCGAAAATAGGCTTGGGTTCCAATGATGGCAGCCGCCGCCCAGCCAACTACAAACAGTGCAATTAAAAGCGTCAACATCATTCCTACCTCCCTTGCTGTAAATCTTGAATGTAAATCTCGAACCGCCGCTCAGCTACTCCCAATAGCTGAGGAAGTTCCTCATAAAAACTCTCTACAGATCGCTGTGCGTTCTTGTAACTTTATGTGAATAAATATAACAATATTTGTAACGAAATCGCAATAGCCATTGCAAGATTTTTGAAATAGTGGTAATTGAAATTAGTTATGAATCCGTTTCAGCGGCTTGTAGTAGCGCCCGGGCAAATGGCGGGCAATCAGGTTGACCTTACTCCTGCACAGCAGCACTATTTAAGCCGAGTTTTGCGGCTGCGACCAGGCGATCGATTCATTGCCATGGATGGGCATGGGCAATGGTGGCTAGTGGCTTTGACCGAAAATGCAGCGCAGGGGCAAGTTCTGACGACGATCGCGGTGGCAACTGAACTGCCAATCACTGTCACGTTGTTAATTGCCATGCCCAAAACCGGCTTGGATGATGTCGTGCGGCAAGCCACTGAATTAGGCGTTTCTCAAATAGTGCCGATTCACAGCGCTCGCACCGTCTTGAACCCTAGCCCTCAAAAGATCGATCGTTGGCAGCGTATTGCTCAAGAAGCCGCTGAACAATCAGAACGCCAAGTGGTTCCAGTCATCACGGCTCCTCTTGTGTGGTCAGACGCTCTGCAAACGTGGAACACCCGCCAGTCTATTTGCTACATATGCCAAGCGCGGGATCACCATCCTCACCTGCTGACCTGTTTGGAGGAAGCGCGGAATCAGCGGTTGGGGGGTGGGGGATGGAAAGATGAACTTTCTGCAACACAAGCGCCGCAACCATCTCGTCCTATTCTGGCGATCTCGCTAGCTACTGGACCTGAAGGTGGTTGGACTGAATCAGAACTTGCCGTGGCTATCGATGCTGGCTATCAACCCGTTTCGTTAGGCGATCGGATTCTGCGGGCGGTCACGGCTCCTCTTGTTGGCTTAAGCTTAATTGCCTCCGTATTTGAAGCGGAGCGTGGCAACGGAGAACAAGGATAGGATGAGTCCGCGTGACTGTGGCAATGGCGAGAAGCGTGTTGAGCAGAACTGCACCCTATTTGACTGATTTTTAGGTGAATTGGGTATCTTCAGAGTTTAGCTGGGTTGCTCATGGCGCAGCCCATCCACTTCCCACTCCCGATCCCTGACTTCCAATTTCCCAAGTTCATGCTCCACCAAATTGCCGCTGCACT
Organism: Thermocoleostomius sinensis A174; assembly: GCF_026802175.1. Taxonomy (NCBI): domain Bacteria; kingdom Bacillati; phylum Cyanobacteriota; class Cyanophyceae; order Oculatellales; family Oculatellaceae; genus Thermocoleostomius; species Thermocoleostomius sinensis. The sequence continues at coordinate 4,523,844 of NZ_CP113797.1, forward strand.
CGATCGCCAAGACTACCGAACAGCCGTGCAATTGTTAAAACAGCTACGGCAGCAATCACCCGAAAGCCCTTGGGTAGTGCTGTTCACGGCTCGGCTTCAGGAGGAAACTGGCAAGCCGGAGGCGGCTGAAGCACTCTATCGCCAACTTCTGCGGCAAGCACCCAGTTCTAAGGTAATGGCTCAAGCTAGGCAAGGGTTGCATCGACTAGCAGCGATCGGACAAGCCCAGCGACAACAGGTAAGGGCTGAGGTAGTAGCTGATCCCTCGAATGCGGGCGTTGGGTGCTTGGTGCTTGAACCCGTTTCTCCGGAACGCAAACGAGCGGCGGCACAACAGTTTGGGCAAATCATGAACCTCGATGCTTACACCGCGCGATTGCTGCTGCCTAGCCGAGGTTGGCGATTGTACCGCACAGGTCGTTTTGCTGAACTGCAAAACTATGGTCGGGCATTGCGTCAAGCTGGATTATCTGTATTCTGGGTAGCGCTGGCAGAGCTTCAAGCGATTCGAGTGTTTCGCGTCCAGTCCTTTCAAACGATCGATCGTCAGGGCACAATCCTCTGTCAGGATGAGTCCAATCAGATGGGGTTGCTGACATTTGCCTGGTCTGAGGTAGCAGCACGGGTAGAGGGCAGGCTACCAATTTTTGAGGATGTGGTGGATGTAGGAGCTTACCACACGCTAATACGCAAAGAACAAACACAGGATTTCGTGCAATTGTTGGATTTACACCTACCGCAACGCCACTGCATTGTGCGGCTATGCGATCGAAGCTATCAGTTTCAGCAAGGGCTTGAGTTTGAGCCGCTTACCCAAGCCCCGTCATCCCTAATTACAACCCGCCTTCGCTGGAACCGTTTGCTTAGAACTCTGGACGATCGACTCCCATCGGTATCAGTTTGGTCAGATTTCCCGATCTTTGCTGATTCTGCCCTTGAACATCTAGATTTGATCAAAGGCTTCTCATCCCACATTGATGTGTTTCGTAAAGCCCCTACAAACTGGGACTCTGCATTTCACCTATACAGTGCGCTGGCCTTTGCCTATCGCCATTGCTAAGCTATGCCTTTTGTTGGTGAAAGACATCATGCGGATGACCGATGAGCAGGGCGATCGTTCCCTTTAGAGGCAACTTTAAAAAAGCGATGCCCCTCTTACCGGAGGTTGCAGAATGTTTCAAAATAGCATCAGCATCTCTAGCAGGTTCAAGTTAGCTGTTATGACCTTTCTCCAATTCTTTTTCCGATTCTTCATCTCGCTCTTACACGGTTGGCGTCCGACGATCGCGCGTCTGCTGGTGCTGGTGTTAGGGCTAAGCTGTGTCCTAATGGGTGCTGCTCCAGCTTGGGCGGGGTTAAATGACGATCATTACGATGGCAATATTTTTGCGCTGTATGCTGGTAACGGGTCGCTGTTTCCGCCGCGCGTTACTCTGGCAGAATCGCTGCAACGCGACAAGCCCGTTGTTTTGGCATTTTTCATCGATGATAGCCGTGACTGTAAACTATACGCCTCGGTGCTGTCACAGATCGATGCGTTTTATGGTCGTGCCGCCAACCTGATTCCCGTCAATGCCGATACTATTCTGCCCAATTCGACCTACTCGCCTACCGAGCCAGGTTATTACTACAAAGGGTTCGTTCCTCAAACAGTGATTCTTGACCAATCGGGACAAGTCGTTTTTGATGAGATTGGCAATATTGCCTATGAGCAAGCAGATGATGTACTGCGGGAGGTGTTTGATTTGTTGCCGCGATCGGAATCCGTTGAATTGAAGCGGCGGCCGATTAACGAATTCAACACAGAGTTAGTGAATTAGATTACTCTCTTCCATTTCTTTCTTTATTAAGTGTTCCAAGATGCTGCGGATTATCACAGATTTCGACGGCCCAATCATGGACGTATCTGAACGGTACTATCAGGTTTATCAGTTTTGTCTTGATCAGGTACGCGATCCAGATCAACCCGTACATCGGCTCAGCAAAGCTGAATTTTGGCGGTTGAAACGGGCCCAAGTTCCCGAACGCCGCATTGGTAAAATCTCTGAACTCCACGATGACCAAGCCGCAGAGTTTGCCCGCCTGCGTCGCCAAACGGTGCACACATTGCCCTACTTAATTTATGACACCCTGATTCCCGGCGCAGTTGCAGCCTTGGAACGCCTTCAGCAATTGGGAGTTGAGCTAGCAACAATGACCATGCGACGCACCCGCGAACTGGATGCCGCTTTAACACAATACGATTTAGGAAAATTCTTTCATCCCGATCGCCGCTATTGCCTCAGCAATGACTATCTCAAAACCAATGACATAGATGACAAAACCTGGCTGATGGGTAAAGCATTAGCCGAAATGCCCCCGGCTCAGGAAACTTGGATGATTGGCGATACCGAAGCAGATATTCTGGCGGCTAAAGCTCACGCTATTCCTGTGATTGCGGTGCTGTCTGGTATTCGTAATCGCGAGTGTTTAGCGGTTCATGCCCCAGATGCGATTGTGGCAGATCTGAATGAAGCGGTTGATATGGTGTTGCAAAAGTCTGCCCTCGTTGCTAGCTTGTAACGGCTGTTGGGCAATCAGTTGATTGGGGCAGCCCTGACTGCTTAGTTTGCCGCTCAATCTGTTCGATCGCCAGCGGCATGTTCAGTTTCTCCGCAAGCTGCTGTACCTGTCGCACAAACTCATTTGTGTTGGACACAGTAGGGTCTTGCTTGAATTGCTGATATGCTTTGCGAGATTGCTCTTGAACTTGCGTTGATAACTCAGTGAACATCTGGCGAAATTGAGCAGTTGTCCGAGCTTTCACAACGTTTCTGGATCTAGTTCCTAAGTTTTGCCTGGAAGTCTCTCTGCAAGAAACTTGTGGCACAACGACGTGCTGACCCTAAGTTGCTTTAAGTGCTTCAAGTACAATAGAAAAAGAGGTGTCGCACCTGAAAAACTAGGGAGTGATAGGGGGTGATCGTGCCCCTTGAACAGCTTAAAGTTGAAGTGCGGGCACTTTCAAAAACTCTCAAGTGTTTTGTTGACGTGATGATTTAAGTAATTAAGATAAGACGGCAAAATAAAACAAGAAACCACAGATATATGAGCAAAGAAGTCGAAAAGTGTGATGAAGCCATAAATACTAATTAAATGACCACCAATTAACCTGTTAAGATTCCTTCTGAAGTTGCACTTAAATGAGTTCTGAAATCTTTTCGGTGACAAAGTTGTATATCATCCACTAGCAGCGCAAGAACTGAATGACCAACACAACCTGGAATCGTCATCATGTTATTTCGTTAGCCGATTTTCAACCGGAAGAATACGACACGGTTCTGCAAACGGCGGCCAGTTTTCAAGAAGTCCTGTCTCGACGCACTAAGCGTGTCCCTGCCTTGCAAGGACAGGTGATTGCCAATTTGTTTTTTGAATCTTCAACCCGCACTCGCAGCAGCTTTGAACTGGCAGCCAAGCGCCTCTCAGCTGATACCCTCAACTTTGCACCCGGTACGTCTTCCCTAACCAAAGGCGAAACTATCCTGGATACAGCCAAAACCTATCTGGCGATGGGAACTGATATCATGGTGATTCGCCATCGTGAGGCCGGTGTGCCACTGGCGATCGCCAACGAAATGGATCGATTGCAAACAAGAGTGGGCGTGTTTAATGCCGGAGATGGACAGCACGAACATCCGTCTCAAGCTCTGCTCGATCTGTTCACTCTCTGTACTCTAATTGATGCAGAAAAGCCGCGACTGTCGTTGTTGAAAGGTAAAAAAATTGCGATCGTCGGAGATATTCTGCATTCACGAGTGGCACGATCGAACATCTGGAGCCTCACAGCCAGTGGCGCAGAAGTTCACCTCGCCGCCCCCCCTACTCTATTACCTAAGTGGTTTGCCGATTTCGTCACTGAACCTATTCAATCAACCCAACCTTCAACCTCCAACTCCCAACTCCCCCGAAAACTCTTCCTACACTGGAGCTTGGAGCCTGCCCTCAAAGATGCCGATGTGGTGATGACACTGCGGCTGCAACGCGAGCGGATGACGCAACACCTATTGCCTAGCCTGCGGGAATATCATCAACGCTACGGTATCACCAAAGAGCGATTGCAACTCTGTAAACCCGATGTCAAAGTCATGCACCCTGGCCCAACAAATCGCGGCGTAGAAATTAGCTCTGATCTGATGGATGATCCTCAGTTCAGCCTAATTTCGCAGCAAGTGACAAGCGGAGTGGCCGTACGCATGGCGTTACTTTACTTAATGAGCACGGGCAAAATGTAGGAATCTGTTGATTCTGCATTAAATCTTAAGATTTTCTCTCTAGCTATCAACAGTGATTTCAGCGATATTTGGCTATGTTGCTGTCATGGTGGGTAGAATCATGAGAATCTGGGGCGATCGGTTCATTCGGCTAGGATTCACCGGGGTTTTGACGGTTGCAGGATTGGTAGTTTGGAATTGGTACAGTTCAGCGATCGCCCAAAGCCGGCCTGAAGCAGATGAGACCCTGGGAACTGAGTCATCGCAAGTCAGAGATTTTAATGATGCCATTGACCTGATCGAAGGCGGTGCAACCCGCGATCGCAACCTCTTTCACAGTTTTCGAGAGTTTAATATTGGTGCTGGACGACGAGCCTATTTCATTCACCAGTTGGGTATCGATAATATCTTCTCGCGAGTTACAGGCGGAAATCCCTCTCAAATTGATGGCGTATTGGGAACACGACTGCTTGAAAATGGCGCGTTTGTCAATTCTGATGCGAATCTATTTTTGATTAACCCCAACGGTATCATCTTTGGTGCAGGCGCACGGCTAGATATTGGTGGTTCGTTTGCTGCTACCACCGCTAATGGCATTCAATTTGGCGATCGAGGGTTCTTTAGTGCCACCAATCCTGAAGCGCCATCTCAGTTATTGACCGTTGATCCGTCTGCGTTTTTCTTTAATCAGCTTCAAACTGGAAGTATTGTCAATCAAGCCACTATTCTTCCAGGACAAACAACAGGCGGTTTACAAGTCCCTCAAGGTGAAAGCTTGCTGCTAGTAGGTGGCGAAGTGCGCTTGGAAAGTGGACGAATGGATGCTCCTGGTGGTCGTATTGGATTGGCAAGTGTGGCAACTACAGGAACAGTTAACTTAGGCGAAGATTTTAGCCTCAGTATTGCGAATAATACAGCCCGCGCAGATATGCTGTTTGGCACTGGAGCCATTGTGGATGTGACAGCCGCTGGAGGTGGAGACATTGCTATTTATGCAAGAGATGTGAGGTTGCTAGGCAGTAGTGCTCTTCTCGCTGGCATTAGTGCTGCTTCAGATTCCGAGACCAACATAGCAGGCGATATTTTGATCGATGCCACTGGCTTGGTACGGCTAGCTGAGCCTATTTCTACATCTTCCCCAAATCGTATTGCCAATCTTGTGAATTTAGATGGAATAGGAACAGGTGGAGATGTGGTGATTCGGGCAAATTCGCTGGAACTTGTGGGCAATTCTCAAATTGGTGCACTGACAGGGGGACGAGGGGACGCTGGGCGTGTAACGGTTCGGGTAGAGGACAGTGTTTCTCTCTCAGGAATCAATAGTGGACTAGTAAGTGGCGTTAATCAGTTTGCGGTGGGTGATGGTGCGTTGATTGATATTCAAGCTCGATCGCTTTCTCTTTCTGATAGTGCTCAAATCATTACCTCCACCATTGGGCAAGGCAATGCCGGGGAAATTCAGATTATTGTGGATGACGACATCTCTCTCAGCGGTGGCTCGTTGATTCGGTCAGATTCCGTTGGCCAAGGCAATGCTGGAATGATTAGGCTAACAGCCGGAGATACTATCACCCTGACAGGTGTCGGGACTAATGGAGTTGCCAGCCAAATACAAAGTAATATTTTCCCATCGCTACCATCTAGTTCAGCCGCCTCTCCTCGAATGGGAGGTGATATTCGGCTTAGAGCTAGGAATTTGATTGCAACCGCTGGAGGTAACATATCGGCTAGCACATTCAGCCGTGGTAACGCAGGCAATCTCACCTTTGAAGTGGATGAACGCCTAGCTTTCTCAGGTATCAGCACGAATGGAATTGTCAGTGGCGCGTTCAGCAATGTCGAAAATGGTGGCGTCGGCGACAGTGAAGGTATCAATATCCGGGCCGGTTCGCTCTCCCTCAGTGACGGAGCATCCATTCAAACAGTTGTGCGGCAAGAACAACCTGGTGTTGCGGCTGGACGTGGAACCGCAGGCGATGTCGTCCTTCGTGTGGATGGCGATGTACGAATTGATGGTAACGAGCGATCGGGGCCAGGCTTTTCATTCCTTTCCTCAATCGACAGTAGCTTGGGAGGCGGTGCATCTGGCAGCGGCGGCTCGATCGATATTGCAGCCGGATCTCTGTTGCTGCTTAATGGAGGATCACTGAATGCTGCCACCTTTGGTAACGGCGATGCTGGCAGTGTTCGAGTTGATGCCAATACGATTCGGTTGGAAGGTCTCAGCACTGGAGGTCGATCGAGCGCTATCTTCAGCAGTGTAGAACCCGGAGCCGTGGGTGATGGGGGGATGATCGATATTACGGCTGATACTTTAACCATGCGCGATGGGGCTGAGTTACAGACGATCGTGCGGCAAGCAGGTTCTATCCCAGGTAGAACAGGAGAGTTTCCAGCAGGACAGGGAAACGCCGGGGATATTCTGCTGAGGGTCTCTGGCAGCACAATTCTGGATGGCACGGTCAATAATCGGGCAACTCAAATCATTAGTTCATTGGGTACAGGAACCGTTGGAGAAGGTGGCTCCATCTTGATCACAACCGGAGACTTGCGGCTATTGAATGGCGCAGACTTGTCTGCTGGAACCTCTGGGCGGGGCAACGCTGGAGATGTAATCATCCGCGCGAACAACATCCGTCTTGAAGGAGCCGTGGCTGACCCTAGCGCGATCTTCAGCACCGTGGAAGCTGGGGCGGAAGGGGATGGTGGCACGATTGACATAATTGCCAACCGCTTGACTATGCGGAACGGAACAGGCATCTTAACAACTGTCCGACCCGCTTCAGGTTCTCCAGCGGCAGGACGTGGCAATGCAGGCGATATTTTGATTGATGTATCAGGGGATATTGTTTTGGATGGCGTTACCGGTTTCATTCCTACGCAAATTAATAGCACCCTGAGCACCGGAGCAAGGGGCCGTGCGGGCGAGATTAGGATCGAAACCGGATCACTGGCTCTCACCAACGGAGCCAGACTCATCACGAGTACGTCTGGCTCTGGTAATGCAGGTAGAATTACGATCGACGCTGACAGTAATATAAACCTCTCTGGTTTCAGCGAAACTGGCTTCTTCAGTGGTATCTTCAGCACGATCGAGAATGGTGGTGTCGGCAACAGCGACGGCATTGAAATCACAGCCGGGTCGCTGCGGCTGAATCGGGCTGCTACAATTCAGAGTCTTGTTAGGCAGACACAAGGCGAATTTACGGCTGGAGAAGGCAGGGCAGGCAATATCACGATTCGCGTCGATGGCGATGTGCGCATTGATGGTACTGAACAAATTGTGCAAGGCAATCCGTTCATTGCTCAAATCAATAGTAGTTTAGGGGCTGGAGCCTCCGGACGCGGTGGTAATATATTCCTTGACGCAGGATCGTTGTCGCTGCTTAATGGTGCGTCCATCACAGCCAGCACCTTTGGCACAGGCAATGCTGGACGCATCACAATCGACGTAGATGATATTGTGAGCTTAACGGGTGAGAACATTGTCAATTTAAACGGTAATAATTTCTTGCAACAAAGCAATATCGCTACACTAGTGGCGTCTGGAGCCGAGGGTAATGCTGGGCGTATTCGCATTACAGCAAGGTTATTGAATTTAGATGACTTTAGCTTTATTTCCAGTAGCACGGGCGGGCGAGGGAATGCTGGTAACATTAGCATTCGGGTAGACGACACTATTCAGCTAGAGGAGTCGAGCAACATTGCTAGCGGTGTGGGGGCAGGAGGACGCGGTAGAGGTGGCGATATCACGCTACGAGGACGATCGCTAACTTTGAGGGATGGTAGCCAAGTAGGAGCATTTCTGTTTCGTGAACAATTTGGCACAGCAGGAGGACGCGGGCGGGGCGGTACAATTACTATCAACGCGACTGACTTTGTAGAAATTGCGGGTGTGGGTAGGCGTCAACTGCCTATTGTCTACTTTCCGAGGACTGACGTTACTGTTCTCACTCGTGGCTTCTCTAGCGGGCTATTCACCAACTCGGAGCGGGGTGCATCGGGCCAGGCAGGAGACATTACAGTAAACACCCGCGATTTTCGCATTTCGGGTGGTGGGATAGTGGTAGCTAGCACCTTTAACGATGGTGATGGTGGCGATATTGTTATCAATGCCGATCGTTTCACAGCCCGTAATGGCGGGCAAATTGTTACCAACACTCGCAGCAGTGGTACAGCAGGTTCTATTACGTTGAATGTGTCCGATCGCGTCACAATTACAGGCAGTGACCCAACTCTGAATCGACGACGGACCCAAATTCGGGAAATTCTATCGCAGCCAGGACAGAGCGATCGAGCCAGCGATATTTTACTGGGTTTAGGAAATAGAAGTGGATTGTTTGTCAATGCTGATGAAAATGCAACTGGGAATGCAGGTGAGATTTTAATTGACACGAACAATCTAACCATGCGTGATAGTGCTATCATTTCGGCGGTAGCAACTGGTCGAGATGCGGGCAACATTGACATCACGGCCAACACGGTTGAACTGCGCAACAATAGCGACATTCGCACCAATGTCACTGGAGAGGGCGATGGCGGCAACATCACGATCGATGGCAATTATGTTGTGGCACTGGGAGACAGTGATATCCTTGCCTATTCTGGCGGTGGTTCCGGCGGCAACATCACCCTTCCTGCATTTTTTGGTGAGGGGTATGTTGAACCCGATCGCGATCCGGACGCATCTCTCAGCTTGAATGAGTTGAATGCCCTAGACGGCAACGATCGCGTGGATGTCAATGCTAGTGGCCGTGTTCGTTCGGGAACCATCACCACTCCTGATACCAGTGCCATTCAAAATAGCCTTGCTGAATTGCCCAATACGGCGATTGATACCGATGCGCTACTGGCCAATAGTTGTGTAGTACGCGATCAAGATCAAGTTGGCACGTTTATTATTACCGGTCCGGGTGGTTTACCCGAACGCCCTGGTGATCAGGCTCCGTCTGCTTATCCCACTGCCCCAGTGCGATCTATTCCTGATGAACCCGATGAGCACCATGATCACTCCTGGCAGCCCGGTGACCCGATCGTAGAACCCCAGGGAGCCTATCAACTGGCTGACGGGCGCATGGTGTTGAGTCGAGAATGTCAGTAAGCCAGCTTGTGAATTGTCCGCCAGCCACTTTCCGCTTTGCTCAATCAGCAACGGGTAGTGCTGCATGGCAAACTAGGGGCTGTCCATATAACTTTATTTTGCGAAGGGTAAGGACGATCGAGCAAAGGATGATACGATGGGCAGACAAGCTAGGGGTGCCTGAGGCTTATCCAGGCTGAGATTACACCCTTAACACCTGAGTCCGGCTAATACCGGCGGAGGGAAGCTGTTTATCTGGAGAATTACCATGCGAACAAGTTGGCTCGTCCAGCGTCGGGGTCATGCAAATGTGACCCAAATGCACTATGCGCGACAGGGAATCATTACCGAAGAAATGAATTATGTGGCGAAGCGAGAAGAACTGTTGCCTGAATTCATACGCGATGAAGTGGCACGGGGACGGATGATTATTCCGGCTAACCTCAACCATCCCAATTTGGAACCGATGTGTATCGGTATTGCTGCGCGGTGTAAAGTTAATGCCAATATTGGTGCATCACCGAATTCATCAAATGTTGAACAAGAACTGGAAAAACTGCGGCTGGCGGTGAAGTATGGAGCCGATACCGTGATGGATCTGTCTACGGGCGGCGGCAATCTCGATGCCATTCGCACAGCGATTATTCAAGCATCCCCTGTACCGATCGGTACGGTTCCAGTCTATCAAGCGTTGGAACGTGTACATGGCAAGGTGGAGAAATTAACACCGGATGATTTTCTGCATGTGATTGAAAGTCACGCCAATCAAGGTGTGGACTATATGACGATCCATGCGGGCATTCTAATTGAACACCTGCCTCTAGTGAAAAATCGTATTACCGGAATTGTGTCTCGCGGTGGCGGAATTTTGGCGCGATGGATGTTGCATCATCATCAGCAAAATCCGCTTTATACTCATTTTCGCGACATTATTGAGATCTTCAAGCGCTATGATGTCTCGTTTAGCTTGGGAGATTCGCTACGACCGGGCTGTCTACACGATGCGACGGATGCGGCTCAGCTAGCGGAATTAAAAACGCTTGGGCAATTAACTCGAACGGCGTGGCAACATGACGTGCAGGTGATGGTAGAGGGCCCTGGACATCTACCGATCGATCACATTGAGTTCAACGTGCGTAAACAGATGGAGGAGTGCTCGGAGGCTCCGTTCTATGTGTTAGGACCGCTTGTAACCGATATTGCTCCAGGCTATGATCACATCACCTCGGCGATCGGGGCGGCACTGGCAGGTTGGTATGGTACAGCGATGTTGTGTTATGTCACGCCCAAGGAACATTTGGGCTTACCCAATGCTGAAGATGTGCGCAATGGATTGATTGCCTATAAAATTGCGGCCCACGCGGCTGATATCGCTAGACATCGCAGTGGAGCCAGAACTCGCGATGATGAGCTATCTCGTGCTCGCTATAACTTTGATTGGAATCGTCAGTTTGCTCTTTCCCTAGACCCCGATCGCGCTAGAGAATATCATGACGAAACCTTGCCAGCCGATATTTACAAAACGGCTGAGTTCTGCTCAATGTGTGGGCCGCAATTCTGTCCGATGCAAACCAAAGTTGATGCAGATGCTCTCACAGAATTAGAAACGTTCTTGGCACGTACTTGAAGTGAGCACTGAACGATCGGTTGTGGAAGATCAGGTTTAACAGGTTGGGCTTAAAGGGTCAGACGTTGCATCTGCCCTTTAGCTCCTCCCTACAGCACTTTCTCTAAAAACTGGCAGGCGCGTTCGCTGCGCGGATTTGAGAAGAATTCAGCAGGCGGTGCGTCTTCAGCAATTTTGCCACCATCAAGAAAAATGATGCGATCGGCCACTTCCCGGGCAAAACCCATTTCGTGGGTGACGATTGCCATCGTGATCCCAGTTTGCGCCAGTCCTTTCATCACCTCCAGCACCTCTTTCACCATTTCGGGGTCTAGGGCTGAGGTTGGTTCATCAAACAACATCACTTGGGGTTGCATAGCCAAAGCCCGGGCGATCGCTACCCGTTGTTTTTGTCCACCCGACAGCCGCGACGGGTAGACCTCAGCCTTTTCGGCTAAGCCCACCTGTTCCAGCCGCTTCATACCCTCTTCCCTCGCTTCTGCCTTGCTTAACTTCTTCACCTTGATGGGGGCATAGGTAACGTTATCCAGCACCGTCATGTGTGGAAACAGATTGAAGTGCTGAAACACCATACCCATGTTTTGCCGAACTTTCTTGATATCGGTTTTGGGATTGGTCATTTCTATATCGCCGATATAAACTCGCCCTCGCGTCGGCACTTCCAGCAAATTTAGACAGCGCAAAAATGTCGATTTGCCGCAGCCTGATGGGCCGATAATGGCAACAACTTGCCCCTTTTTGATTTCGGTTGAAATGTCTTTAAGAACATCCAACCTTCCAAACGATTTAGATAAAAATTCAGTTCTAATCACTTTTCCGTATCCTCCGTTCAAATCGCTGTGCTAACCAAGTAAAACCCGTGACCATGACGTAATAAACTAACCCCACAATAATTAATGGTTCAAAGTAAATGAACTTTTCGGCTGCCACAATTTGACCACGTCGCATTAGGTCTAATGCGCCAACCGTGGAAACCAGAGACGAGTCTTTCAAAAGTGCGATACTTTCATTGACAAGAGCAGGCAAAATGTTCTTAAACGCTTGAGGCAGTACGATATCCCACATCATCATGGTATATGGAACACCCATGGTTAGGGCAGCCTCTCGTTGTCCTTTGTCTACTCCTAAAATTCCTCCTCGAATGGTTTCTGAGTTATAAGCTGCCGAGTTTAAAGAGAAAGTAATAACACCGGCAATAAAGGGAGGAATTGACCAGCCAATTAACTGAGGAGTTGCAAAATAAATGATTGCCAATTGTAAGATTAGCGGTGTTCCTCGAAAAACAGATGTATAGAAATCAGCAAACCACTTCAGCGGTTTAATATTAGAGGGTGTTTGAGAAGCCAGGAAGGTCGTAAAAAAGCTCACTCAGTGTAGGCTGCGAATAGCAAATATCTACAGCCCTGAGTGAGTCAGATGAGTAAAGCATATCCCAGTAACCTAACCCGCGCCCAATATGAGGTTTTGAGTGAATTAATTCCAGCAGCAAAGCCAGGTGGTCGTCCTCGCAGCGTTGACCTGTGGGAGGTGCTCAATGCCATGCTCTATGTTCTGGTTGAAGGCTGTCGTTGGCGTTCTTTACCTGGTGATTTCCCAGCCTGGCAGACGGTGTACACGTACTTCCGCAACTGGCGATTGGACGGCACCTGGATTTCCATTCATGACCAGTTGCACCAGTGGGTTCGCATCGATGCGCAACGCTATCCTAGTCCATCAGAAGCGATCATCGATAGCCAAAGCATCAAGAGTGCAGCAGGAGTTCATCAACAAGTTGGCTTTGATGGAGGCAAGCTGATTACAGGACGCAAACGATTTTTAACGGTGGATACGTTAGGACTGGTTTTGCGGGTGTTTGTGAGTGCGGCAAACCTGGGGGAACGCGAAGGGGGCAAACGTGTCCTCAAACGAGTCAAACGGATGAAGAAAAAGGTTTCACGCTTAATCACCATTTGGGTAGACGGCGGGTTCGATGGCGCCCCTTTTCTGATGTGGGTGATGGATGTTTGTCGTTGGATTGTGCAAGTTGTACTGCGACCTGAGCAAACCAAAGGCTTTAGCTTGCTCAAAAAGAGGTGGGTGGTAGAACGAACTTTTGGTTGGCTAATGGGATGCAGACGGTTGGTCAGAGACTATGAATTATTACCAGAGACATCAGAAACCTTGATCTACCTTGCCATGATTCGGATTATGGTGAGGCGGTTGGCATAAATTTGACACCTCAAATCTTTTCAAACACCCTCTTAGAAATTTTGAAAACAGATAAAATCGTTCCCCAAGTAAAGCCAAAGATTGCAGAAACAATTGTGAACGAAAGTGTTGTAAAAATACCGCCTAAGATGAAAGGAATGTTGGGTCGTATCTGGTTAAAACCGGATAAGAAGCCTGTTTGCGCGAATAAGTAAGAAGTGCTGAGAGACTCTCCTAGAACGTCCAACGTCATGCCTGATGGGTTCCTCAATGGTTAAATGGTTGAGCTTGTCAAATTTTATTTAAGGCTAGTTATTTTACAGTGTTTGAAGTTTTTATACCATTCTCTCAGTGCCAGTTTTTTATGGTTGCTCTATTAGCGCATTCGTAATACATTAACCGTGGTGTCTCAACTGCTAAATGCAACAATAACTAAGAAAAGCCAGGCTTCTGTACCGCGATCGATCGAGAAGCCTGGAATTAGCGCAGATCAAAGACGTGTAAAGAAACGAATGTCTAAAAATTTGATCCACAAATTTGATCCACCTAACTAGCAGCTTCTTGCCCAGCCGCTGGAGAATTCTCGCCAAACCACTTGTTGACTAGTTCCTCCATTGTGCCGTTTTGCTGCATTTCTCGGAGAACGGTATTGAACTCATCTCGTAGTTCAGAGCCTTTAGGAAAAGCGATCGCCGAACCCGCTTCACCTGCGGTGGGAATTTCAGTAAATTGTAGATCAGGGTTATTGGCGACAAAGCCGCTGGCAACGGTGTCTTCAATAATTAACGCATCTACCCGACCCGCCTTCAACTCCTGAATCATTTCGCTGATGCGGTTTAGGGATTTGACATTCGCGCCTTGAATTTCTTTTGCAGCTCCCTCTTGAATCGAACCAAGCTGCACCCCAACGGTTTTACCATTCAAACTCTCGGTTGTGGTGAGATCGCTGCCCTGTCTAGAAACGATTGTGTTTTTTGCCTCGTAGTAGATATCTGAGAAATCTACGTTTTGCTTACGCTCTTCGGTAGGGGTCATGCCCGCCATCACAAAGTCGGCACGGTTGGCTTGCAGGGCTGGAATTAAGCCGTTGAAGTCAATGTTTTGAATTTCCAACTCATAGCCAAGTTCATTGGTAATATATTCAGCGATGTCAACATCAAACCCAATGATCTCTTGACTGCCGCTAGCAGAATCCACAAACTCGTAGGGAGGATAGTCTGCCGAGGTGGCCATCACCAACCTTCTGCCGCCTTCTCCAGCCGTTGGACTACCGGAATTGCCACAAGCGGCTACAGTTACCGCTAAAACGGCAGATAGAGCACTCGTAAACAAAAAATTGCGTCGTTTCATTGCTATCATCAACTACTTAAAAACTGAATAACTGATATTAGTTCAGCAACAGGCTGCACTGTAGAAACACTGGTTTTAATCTCAGTTTTTGATCGAGACTTGATATAACTGGATATCGATCAATTTCGAGAACCAATAAGCTTCTTCAATCCGCTGCGTTTCTGCAAGTGTTTAATCGCTCCCAAGCAGCCCAGTGCAAGGATAAAGGGATCTGGGTAGCGGAACTGTAACTTGTGAGACTGTTGAACTGAAGCTCGCTCTTCGTTTCCTACTTTTTGATTTTTATGCAGAGGGGGTGCACCAAACTTCATCACAAAGAGTGAGGTTTTTCTCACTAATGGGTGATCTTTTCGGGTGAATATCAAGGTGATGAGGGAATAATGACAGGTTAGTCAACCGTGGAGGCAATTGCATTCGGTCTCCGCCGTTTCCAGATCTAGCAGCGATTACAGCGGCGCAAGTCCTTCAGACTAGCAGTTCCATATCGGGGTAACTGAGCTTTCAACCGAGTAAAGTATCCAGAGCAGGTACATCCACCCACGCTGCGGTTTCATGTGATTGATGGGTCAAATCCATCAATAGTTGCGAATAGACTCCCTCTCGCAAAGAAGGTGCAGATGCTTGGCCCTGCTCAATGCTCTCTACCCAGCGATCGACCACACGAATGAATGGTGCTAGGCGACCATCCGTATAGGTTTGGGGAAATTGCAGGCGTGCTGGAATTTCTAGCTCTGTCAGTGGGTTACCCTGTTGACTGCCCCATAACCGAAAGCCATGCACGTAATCTTTTTGGTTATCGCTACCTAAAATCAGCGTGCCCCGATCGCCGTACACCTCTACCCAATGTCCGCGTCCTTGATAGGTGACAGCACTGAGGGCGGCTTGGCAGGGCGTCCCCTCGTCTAGTTCCATCAATAGCGTACAGGTATCATCGGCATCAACAGGCTTAAATTCACCTGTCAGAGGATCGGGACGAGACGAAATTGTAGTACTAAGACGTCCGCACAGCCGCTTGATGGGGGCAAACAGCCAAGGAATGTAGTCAAATAAATGAGAGCCGATCGCGCCTAGAGCGCCACCACCCTGATCCTTGCGGGCATACCAGTTCCAGGAACGAGTGGCATCAGCACGACTAGACACTAGCCAATCAATCTTAACCAGTCGTTTTTGACCGACATAACCTTCGGCTAACAGGTCTGCTAATCGCTGCCAAGCGGGAACAAAGCGAAACTCAAAATCCAGCGCCGTGCTTACTTTCTGAGTTTGAGCGAGGTGATACAATTCAATAGCTTCCTCTACATTGAGCGCGGTTGGTTTTTCTAGCAGTAGGTGCTTACCCGCTTGCAGGGCTGCTTTGGCTTGTTCGTAGTGCAAAAACGGCGGCGTGCTGATGCTGACAGCCTGTACCTCTGGCAACGCCAGTACCTCTGCCAACGACTGACAGGCATGGGGAATCTGATGCGTTGCGGCAATCGATCGGGCTTTGTCTAAATCGCGATGGTAAACTGCCACAACCTCTGTTTTGTGATGAAGCTGTAATCCGGGGATGTGGATTTTTTGACCAAAGCCAGTCCCCATTACCGCTACCCCGATCGTTGATTGAGTCATAACCTCTGCGCAACAGACGATCGTTCTTCATGTTACCTGAGAGTGGGATCGAGATAGCGATAACTTCAAAGCCCTATAGGGTTAACTGCCCCCAAACGTGCGTTGTCCTGCGGGCGGAAACCGCTCTGGCCAAGTTTCTGGGTCTGTCACTGTATAGCGAATGGGATTTTCACAGCTTGCAACGTTTTGATTATTCGCACATGCCCAACTACCCGGTTCTAGGGGAACTCTCAATCTCGGTGGTTCGCTGTACTCGGGACCAGGATTGTTCTCACTCGCCCAGCTTTCAGACACATTCCGTTTTGGATTTTCGCAAACCGGGTTAGGATTGTTCTCACAGGCAAAGGAACCAGGCTCAGGGGGCGGTTCTACAGACGTTCCCGTTGGTACTGGGGCGGGCGCTGGAGCGGCATCGGGGGAGATTCCAGGTGTTACCTCTTCAGGAGCAGGCATTGTTTCTTCAGGAGCAGGGTCTACCTCTTCTGGCAGTGGCTCGCCGGTGGCTTGTGCTATTGCCGACGTTGGTGCGGTGCCAATTGAGACCAAACTAGCGCTTAAAATACCCGCTGAAACGAGAAAAGCTTTGGAAAGGATAGATAGATTAAACGTCATAAATACCTCTAAATGGAGGATTAAATGCAGAAATTTATTGTTTTAGAGCGTAGACCATTCAAAAGCTTCCTCTATCCTGCTAAAGATAGAAGTTAGTCGCGTTTGCCCAAGTTGATAGGGTTTGACGTTCGCTTGCAACCGCCTATCCTACGCAAATGACACTGCACCAAGTGACCCGTCATCCCGCAGGATCAGAAGTAGACCGATCGACCAATCGATAGGAGTTATTCACCGTGTGAGTAATGTTGTACAGACAAACCCTTCAACCTCTTCAAAGCCTTGGCTATTGATTGGTTGGTCAGTGGCAGTGTATGCCTTTTTATATCTGCCGATCGCCGTACTAGTGCTGATGAGTTTCAACCAGTCTGCTATTTTGTCGTTACCCTTCAAAGGCATAACACTGGATTGGTACAGCCTGACGCTTCGCGATCGATCGATTCAGCAAGCCTTGATCAATTCCTTGAAAGTAGCCAGCAGTGCCACCATTGTTGCCACGCTGTTTGGGCTATTGGCAGCCTTTGCCATCTATCGCTATCAATTTTTTGGTAAAAATGCCTTTCGCATTGCCTTGAATTTACCAATTTTGTTGCCCGGAGTTGTAACAGGCGTGGCGATGCTGGCCTACTTTTCTGATTTAGGATTGGAGTTATCTCTAGCAACGGTGATTTTGGGTCATGCTGTGTTTGGTATCCCGGTTGCTTTAGGTCCGATTCTGACTCGCCTCGCTCAATTTCCCCGCAGCTTGGAAGAAGCTGCCTATGATTTGGGTGCAACCCCTAGCCAAGTGTTTCGAGATGTAATTTTTCCTTACATCCGTAGCGCTGTGGTGTCGGGGGCCCTGTTGGCGTTTACGTTGTCGTTTGATGAAGTGGTCGTAACAATTTTCCTCACTGGTCGGGACAATACGTTACCAATGGAAATCTGGGGGCGGTTACGCACCGACATCACCCCTGAAATTGCTGCTGTTGCCGCGTTGGTGCTAATTGCCAGTGGCGCGATCGTCGGTTTAAGTCAATGGACAAACAGAACGGCTGAAGGATGAGGAATGAGAACACTCTAGATACAGATCAAGGTGATTGTGCACGTAAAGACGAGGAATAGGGGGATGAAAGAAACGAGCATTGTGTATTTGGATCAGGTCAGCAAAATTTATCCCTCAACCAATGGTGATGTCTATGCTGTGCGGGATGTGACGATCGATGTGCAGCCTGGAGAGTTCTATTCGCTGCTGGGATCAAGTGGCTCTGGAAAAACGACGACACTGCGGTTAATTGGCGGGTTTGAAATTCCTGAATACGGTCGGGTTCATATTAGTGGAGATGAAGTGACGACCTTGCCACCCTATCGCCGCAATGTGCATACGGTGTTCCAAAACTATGCGCTGTTTCCACACATGAGCGTGTTTCAAAATATTGCCTATTCGTTGACTTTGGCTAAGGTTCCGCGTGAGGAAATTGGGGCACGGGTAGCAGAAGCATTGCGCATGTTTCGTATTGAAAATTTGGGCGATCGGCGTCCGGCTCAACTTTCGGGAGGACAACAACAACGGGTGGCGCTAGCGCGGGCGTTGATCAATCGTCCCAAGGTGCTGCTATTGGATGAACCACTCTCGGCGCTAGATGCCAAAATTCGTGATGAGGTGCGGCAAGAATTGCGCCAGTTGCAAAAACAAATTGATCTTACGTTCATCTATGTGACGCATGATCAAGAAGAAGCCTTGGCGCTGAGCGATCGGATTGCGGTGATGCACAATGGCCGCGTAGAGCAAATTGGCACGCCCAAGCAGATTTACAATTATCCGGCCTCGCCGTTTGTGGCGCAGTTTATCGGTAAAGCTAATTTTTTAACGGGAAAGGTTGTGGATAATTCCTCAGAGGTGGTTCATGTGGACATGCAGGGCATGGTGATTCGAGCAATGGCTCCCAACGATCGCCCCATCGTGGGAGAGACGGTCACGGTAATGATTCGTCCAGAGCGTTTCAAACTGGGGAATCAGACTGCTGATAACCAAGTCGCTGATAACCAAGTTGTCGGAAAGCCTGTCCGCGTCACCTATGTAGGGCAACTGATAGAAGTTCAACTAGAAACGACGATCGGACTACTCACAGTGATGCAACTGAGTAATGATGGCATCAATGAAACCGAAGACCAACGGCTGACCTGGAATGCAATAGATGGTATTGTGATTCCGTCTATGTGATGGTTGGCTTAATCACTCACCCCTCCGACTTGCCAATAAAAATCGACCTGCGGCTTGCAAATCTCGGCGCAGCATTCGCCCTCCCTCATCCCCCAAACTCTTCTCTCAAGCGGGGAGCAGGGGGGGCAGATCGAAGTTCCTCGTCCATAGGGCAAGAGATTGAGGGTGAGGGCGCAAAGGGGACAGGTACACCGCTGCATCGAAGTAGTCAATCAATTATTACTCGCCTAGTTTAAATTTGCATATCACCCGAACAGTCAGTATTCTTACAAACGAAGTAACCAAGATGCTTTACTAGTAAAGCACTAGGTGCTTGTTCTAATTCGTTTGAGTGAATTCCCTGTGCTATGAACTCCATAGCACTCCATTAAACTATCAAGGTAGAGTGCATTCATTTATGGTAGAGATACTAAAAGCCCCAATACATGAGGACATATCCAAACAACATCCGATCGAGTTTGCTGAACCATCGTGTCCTTTGCAAACTCTAAACTTAAGCGCAGGAGAGTTATCCACTAATCGATGCACTTGTGTACGCTTAGATTGGGAAGATTTGCGCTGCTTTGAAGTAGTGAATCATCAATTTCAACAGTGGGAAGTAATGTTTGACAATGCGATCGCACTGCGTCCGTCTAATCCTGCTTATCCGGCATATTCCGGTGTCATGGTAATCATGGGAGCGCCCCAAGACGGCTGGATTGCAGCTACATTTCTGCGTCCGGTACAATTTGTCAGCAGCTTTGTTACTAGCTCACGGCGCACAATCCTTACCGCTTTTGATAAGCATCATAAACCCATTGCCCAAGTGGAAACGCCGGGTGCTAATTTAGCCCATGCTGATGCAGGACGTTCTCCTAATGTGCAGCTAAGTATCGCGATCCCTAATATTCACCGTGTCATGTTTCACACCTTCAATGGACATCTGACGCTGGATGATTTTTGTTTTGGATTTTAGTGAAATCGTTTGCTTTGCCGATCGATAATCTGTAATTCTCGTGACGATTCATTTTGTTCAACAGTGACATGAATTCATTGCATTGACAGCTTGATCGACTGTGGCATGATCAAACGGTTTCTAGTGCAAACACCGAGCGATGTACAAACTTTACGACTTTCTGCCATCGGGAAATGGTTACAAGGTGCGGTTGCTGTTGGCGCAATTGGGGATTGCCTTTGAGCGGATCGAGATTGATATTTTGCAGGGCGAATCTCGCACTCCGGAATTTTTAGAGAAAAATCCCAACGGTCGTATTCCCGTTTTGGAACTGGAACCGGGCGTGTATCTGTCTGAATCGAATGCCATTTTGGTTTATCTCGGTCAGGGCACAAACTTTTTGCCTATCGATCGTCTCGAGTATGCGCGTGTCATGCAGTGGATGTGTTTTGAGCAATATAGCCACGAGCCGTACATTGCCACCTCGCGGTTTTGGCTTCAGCACAATATGGCCAATCAGTACCGCAAGGAATTACTGCAAAAACAAGCTCCTGGCTATGCTGCATTAGGCGTGATGGAACAACGGTTAGTTAATCACCCATTTCTAGTGGCCGATCGCTATACTCTTGCTGATATTGCTCTCTATGCCTATACTCATGTGGCGGACGAAGGCGGATTTAGCTTAGAAAACTTTCCGGGCATTCGCGCCTGGATCGATCGGGTGCAAGCACAACCGCAGCATATTCCTATCACGCAAGAATAATTAGGCGATCGCTTTTGCTGTATTGCCCCTCTGTCTCCACAAAACAGTGTTAGTGTGGAAACCATCTCCGACTAAAACTCTAATGATTACCGTTGGGATCACCAAAGCAATTACAAATCTCACCCAGGCTCATGCAAAATTGGGTATTTCGCCTAGACAAACGAACCACTCGTAAGGGCGAATCGCGAATTGCCCTTACCCGATCTGCTCTCCCCATTATTGAAAACCGTGGGTTTTATTGATCTGCCCTACCAAGTCCGAGATGAAAAATGCGTTCGCTTTGAGATAGAAGATGGCAATGCCCAACTCGATGGATTATATTGATGCTCTGGTTATCCATGATCACGAATCTTAAAACGTCTGGTTAGCCCATAGCCGACCATCCTAAACTTTTCAGTGAATTCGGATGTCTTAGCTACTCTCTGTGGTACGCTCTGCTGATTAGATCATGGGTATGTGCAAGAATTGAGCACCTGGAGCGGGCGATCGCGGATTGCCCTGCCATAGAAGCGATACCCTAGGGATGATGTGTGATTGAGGGAGTGCTATGAGTTATAGGATGGATCGCCGAGCCTATGCCGAAACCTTTGGCCCCACCGTGGGCGATCGGGTGCGGTTAGCCGACACAAATTTGATCATTGAGGTGGAGCAAGACTACACCACTTATGGTGACGAGGTGAAATTTGGTGGTGGCAAGGTGATCCGAGATGGCATGGGGCAGTCGCCCATTTCCCGTGAAGGTGGAGCGGTGGATGTGGTGATTACCAATGCGCTGATCCTGGATTGGTGGGGGGTGGTCAAAGCCGATGTGGGGATCAAAAACGGCAAGATTTGTGGCATTGGTAAGGCGGGCAATCCGTATATTCAGGACAATGTGACGATCGTGATTGGCCCCGCCACAGAGGCGATCGCGGGTGAAGGCATGATCCTCACCGCAGGTGGCATTGATGCGCATATTCACATGATTTGTCCCCAGCAAATTGAAACGGCGATTGCGTCGGGGGTTACTACTATGATTGGCGGTGGTACAGGTCCCGCCACCGGAACTAACGCCACAACTTGTACACCAGGTGCGTGGAATATTCATCGCATGCTGCAAGCAGCCGATGCGTTTCCGGTCAACATTGGTTTTCTGGGTAAAGGCAACAGTGCGCAGGCGGTGGGACTAGAAGAACAGGTAGAAGCGGGGGTCATTGGACTCAAGTTGCACGAAGATTGGGGTACAACTCCAGCAGCGATCGATACCTGCCTCAGTGTGGCGGATGCATATGATATTCAAGTGGCAATTCACACCGATACCCTCAATGAATCGGGGTTTGTGGAAGATACGATCGCGGCTTTCAAACATCGCTGTATTCACACTTACCACACCGAAGGAGCCGGAGGTGGTCACGCACCTGACATCATCAAAGTTTGTGGTGAACTAAATGTCTTGCCCTCATCGACTAATCCTACTCGTCCCTACACGGTGAATACTCTGGAAGAACATTTGGATATGCTGATGGTCTGTCACCACCTCGATCGCGGTATTCCCGAAGATGTGGCCTTTGCTGAATCGCGCATTCGTCGAGAAACGATCGCCGCTGAAGATATCTTGCACGACTTAGGAGCCTTCAGCATGATTTCGTCAGATTCACAGGCTATGGGTCGGGTGGGAGAAGTGATTCTGCGCACCTGGCAAACGGCTCATAAAATGAAAGACCAGCGCGGCGCGTTGCCGGACGATAGCGATCGCCATGATAATCTACGGGCAAAACGCTACATCGCTAAATATACAATCAACCCGGCGATTACACACGGTATTGCTGACCATGTGGGGTCGATCGAAGTCGGTAAACTGGCGGATCTCTGCCTCTGGAAACCCGCCTTCTTTGGCGTTAAGCCGGAACTGGTAATTAAAGGTGGACTCATTGCCTGGGCCCAGATGGGCGATGCCAATGCCAGCATCCCCACCCCACAACCTGTCCATATGCGCCCGATGTTCGGCAGCTACAGCGGAGCCATGCACAGCACCTCGCTCACCTTTGTTTCAAAATCGGCTCTAAAAGCAGGGATTGCTGACAAGCTGAAGTTGCAAAAAAAAGTAGTGGCGGTGGGGGGAATTCGCAAAATTACCAAAAAAGACATGAAACTAAATGATTTGCTGCCACAAATTGAGGTGAATCCTGAAACCTATGAGGTGCGGGCAGATGGCGAACTGTTGACTTGTGAACCGGCAACGGTGTTGCCAATGGCACAGCGGTATTTCTTGTTTTAGGAGAGGCTTCACAATGTTTCGACTATGCCTCAAACTACCTCCCTAACCCTAGGAACCGAAGCTCTCGAAGTCCTCCAACGTTGAGGGATTTATGGAGGTACTCTCATGAATTATTCAATCTGGCGCTACATTCCCCCGATCGCGGCTTCTGGTGCTGTGCAAATGGCTGTGGATGTATGGTTGTTGGAACAACATCGCCAAGGCAACCATCCGCCTACTCTGCGGTTTTACACCTGGAAGCCGATCGCCCTTTCTTTAGGTCATCATCAGCGGCGCTATCCTGATGCTTGGCGAAACCTAAGCTGGCAAGGACAGCCGATCGAGTTGGTGCGGCGGCCCAGTGGCGGACGGGCAGTGTTGCATCAAGGCGAGCTTACCTATGCTGTGATCACGTCTGGCATTCCGGGGACGCGCCTGCAAGCCTATCGGCAGATTTGCCAATTTTTGATTCAGGGCTGGCGAGCGATTGGCATAGACCTGCATTACGGAGAGGCGGGGCGCGGCTATATTCACAACCCCAATTGCTTTGACACAGCCACCAGCGCGGATTTGGTGACAACAGACGGGATTAAGTTAATTGGCAGTGCCCAACTACGACGAGATACCGTCATTTTGCAGCATGGCTCCATGCAGCTTATGCCCGATCCGACTCTGTTTCGTCAGGTGTTTGGCGTAGAGATACAGCCGATCGCTCTGCCCAATCACTTGAAGCAAAATCTGCATCACCAGGTGATCCAAGCGCTACTAGATGCGGCTTGTACCTGCTTTGACATTCGGCTTGAAGCTCGACCGCTATCAGAAACCGAATGGGAGAGGATATGCTCGAGTGATTGTGTCAAGCAAGCATCTGCTTCGATCTAACTATCGATTTGCGTAACAGTAGAATGAAGGGAGCGATTGAGAAGATTTGCCGTACTTTATACCAAAAAACGTGCCAACACGTAGATTGCGGCGGCCATCAGTTGCATGATCATAACGGGAATCCCATAGTGTAAGAAGGTTTTGAAGGGGATGCGCCGACCGTGCAATTCAGAAATTCCTGCCGCTACAATATTAGACGATGCCCCAACTAATGTGCCGTTACCGCCCAGAGTTGCCCCAAACATCATGGCATAGAACAGCGGCATTACCTCGGGTGGAAAAGCTCCTTGATAGTCAGCTTGCAGAATTTCGTTACCAGCTAGGCCCACATTGACAATGTATTCTTTCAGTAATGGAACCATTGCCACCACCAGCGGAATATTGGGAATAACGCTAGACAATAACCCGACAAAAAACAGCAGCGCGATCGAGCCTAAGGCAATATTTTGACCCAACACGATCGTCAATAGACCAGACAAGCTGCTAATCACACCTGTTTTACCGAGTGCTCCAATTAACACAAACACACTCATGAAGAAGATCAACGTACTCCAGTCTACATCGCGCAAAATATTGTTGACCGTATCGATTTTGCTGTGATGGGCCAACAGCAGCGCAATGCCGGCTCCCATCAACGCGACAGCGGCCGGGGAAAGAGGAACTGGCAGTGTCTCACCAATAGCAAAGAACAAAAGCACAAAAAACATCAGCACGCCACCGGCTGCCAACACCCCTGGATGATTAATTTTGGGACGCGGCAAATGCTCTAGATCAGCAAGTTGTGTGTTCCAAATAGGGGAAAATAAGGCTGGCAGCAACAACACGATCGTCACGATCGCTACAACCCCGCCTAGGCTTAGACGCCCCAGGTAATCGAGAAAGGTGACATTTACGGCATCCCCTACAATGAAGGTGGCTGGATCGCCCACCAATGTCAAAAGTCCAGCGCTATTCGCCACAAACACCATCAAAATTAGCAATGGCACAAAATCTACGCCAATTTCTTGAGCAATGGGCGGCAACAGTGGAGCCAATAACATTACTGTGGTGGCATTGGGTAAAACGGCGCAAATCGGAGTTGTAATAGCTACGATCGCTAACAGCAGGCGTTTACCGCTGCCCTTAGCCAGCATCACCATTTGGGTTCCCAAATAATCAAAAATTTTAGTAGGTTCAAACGAGCGTACCAGCACCATGACTCCAAAAAATAGTGCCAAGGTAGCATAACTACTGCTGATATAGCCAATCGCCTCTCCTAGAGTAATCACGTTGGCAAACACTAGCAACAACGCACCCAGAAAGGCGGCAATCATCAGGTGAACCCATTCGGTCATCACCAAACCAATCACTCCAATAAAGGTGGCTGTTGCCACAATCGCTTGCCAATTTTCCACAGTCTTTCTCCACAATGGTTTGAGCAGTACAAACAATCGACAGAACAACACCCCTCGGCATGAAAGCGATTGCATCGGCGGAGTCAAGATACAACCGCACCACAGCGTTGAATTGGATAGAGCAATCAGAGCGATCAAGTCATCCTGTGCGTTGTACAGGCCGCAAGACCCGTGTTGTCCTTTCGCTCATATCCTTTGGTTGGGAAGCTGACGAGCGCACCGCATTTGATTGTGAAAATGCTGTCTCTTCAGTCCCTCTCGATGCCTACGGAGTTAGCTGACGGGCGAGGACTGAGAGGTGTCCTTCTTGGAAAGGTTAAAGTACTAAGGCTCAAGGCTAAAAGATTTGATTTATCCTTTGTCCTTCATCCTTTAAAAGATTTGCCCCGAATGTTGGTTCCTCCGCTTCAGCAGGTTCATGGATGGCTCTCAGTTAGTTCCTGCTGAATTAGGCTGACAATACAGTATTTGGTTTGATCCATCCTATCACCCGCTCTCGTGGTCGGCAATCTTCTACAATGGCAGCGAGTAGGCCGAATGAACGGACGTTGAGCGAAAAATGGCATGGCTGATCTAATTTTGTTTTGGCACCGTCGCGATTTGCGCATCTGTGACAATGTAGGGCTAGCCGCGGCTAGACAACACAGCACTAGGGTAGTGGGCGTGTTTTGCCTCGATCCTGGCATCTTAAAAGGGGATGATGTGGCAGCGGTTCGAGTGACTTATATGATGGGCAGCCTCCAAGCGCTTGCAGAAAACTATGCTCAGGTAGGCAGCCAGCTTTTGGTGTTGCAAGGATCGCCAGCCCAACAAATTCCAGCGTTGGCACAGACGTTACAAGCACAAGCGGTTTTTTGGAACAAGGATGTAGAACCCTATGCCAGAGACCGCGATCGCACGGTGGCAGATGCTCTGAAACAGGCAGGCATTGAAGTGCAAGCCTTTTGGGATCAATTACTTCACGCTCCTAGAGAAATATTAACGGGGACGGGTGCACCTTATACGGTATTCACTCCCTTTTGGCGCAATTGGCGCAGTCGGGGGAAATCGGCTCCTGCACCCAATTTAGAGAGTGCCGAGGGTTTGACGGAGGCTGAACAAGACCAAGCCAAACAGACAGGCTGCATTCCATTACCTTCGGCGAAGGACTTGGGGTTTGGGTGGGATAATGAGTTGCCCCTCTTACCTGGAACACAAGCGGCTCACGATCGCCTAGAAGAATTTTGTGACCAATCCATCGACGAATATCGAGAACGGCGGAACTTTCCGTCGGTGCGTGGTACGTCACAACTGAGCGCGGCGCTCAAATTTGGTACGATTGGCATCCGCAGTGTATGGGCAGCAACAGAAATGGCCCTGTCCGAGTGTCGTAGTGATGAAGCTCGCGATAACATTCATACCTGGCAACAAGAATTATGTTGGCGCGAATTTTATCAACATGCTATGTACTGCTTCCCAGAACTGGCGGAGGGGGCGTACCGCGATCCAATGAAGGATTTTCCCTTTATCAACAACCCAGAACACTTTCAAGCGTGGTGTGACGGTCAAACTGGGTATCCGATCGTTGATGCTGCCATGCGTCAGATGAATCAGATTGGCTGGATGCACAACCGCTGTCGGATGATTGTTGCCAGTTTTCTCACCAAAGATTTGATCACTGATTACCGTTTAGGTGAAAAGTATTTTGCACAACGGCTAATTGATTGGGATTTATCCGCTAACAACGGTGGTTGGCAATGGAGCGCTTCTAGTGGCATGGACCCAAAACCTCTGCGAATTTTTAATCCTGCTAGTCAGGCCCAAAAGTTTGATCCAGAAGGTGAATATATTCGCGAATGGGTTCCGGAATTGCGGAGTCTGGATACAGAACAATTGGTGACTGGGAAAATTTCTCAGGAGGAACGCGATCGCTGCAACTATCCTGTGCCGATTGTTGATCACAAACAACAACAGAACCGCTTCAAAGACCTGTATCAACAACAAAAAACCAAGTAATCAGTAAACCCTGCGCCATTTACCAATCCATTCACCGCCGCGAAACCGCCAGCGAGGAAACAGTAACCGCATAATTACCCAAGAAGCCAAATAAGTAGAGATCCATACAGCACCATAGTGTAGAACAAAGGTTCCTAGGTTAAAGTGGCTGCCATCAATGAATGGTAGCACGTTCAATCGGACCAAAATTGCCAGCAACACGCCCTCAGCAATGCCCGCTAGCAACTGAAATGCCCCTGGCCAGTCGTGATCCCACATAAACTTCTGCAAGAAGTTATAGAGAATGTCCCAAAGCAGCCCGAACAGAGCCACATAAAACAGCACCCAATAGTAGGATGTGCCAGGTTCTGTACCCAATAATCCTGATGCAAATTTCCAAGTTGTAATCAGTCCAATTGTAGCTAGAAGAAAGATGCGAGTTTGCCAACGGCCAAACAGTGTAGGGGTCATAGGTGTAAGGTTTTGGTGAATAGGTTTTAACGGGAAGTCGGTAATGGGTAAGCAATGATGGGTAATGGAACGAGAATTAATAATAAAAACGGAAGTGAGAGCAGACGATGCTACTTCTTGAATCGATCGATCAACAATCAACAATCAGCAATTATTAATTATCAATTACCAATTACTAACCCCTCTATGGCGATACATTCAACGCCCATTTACACCACTGCCACAGAGAACCAATGCCTTCTAAGTAGCGAATTTTAGGTGCTCTGGCAGCAGCGAGGGACTCGGCCGATCGATGGGCAGCATATTGCAATCCCAAGAAGGTATCGACAGGAGCATACGGCCCGCCCAATGTGATCACTCCTGCTGCATACATGCGTCCACGATTGTTGCGCATTTTCTTGATTTCAAAATCATTCTCAACGTGCAAGCGCATCTGTGGATTCAGGTCTAGGTTGTAGTGATCGATGAGATCGCGCAGTAGGGGATTCTCGCGTGGGTCTGACACCAACCCGGTACAGTCAATCACAAAATCAGCTTCGATGCGTTCGACCCCTTCATAGCCGCGACTCTTAATATAGGTAACAGGTTGCCCTTTCTCGTTTTGGTCTACTTTGTCAACCTGACCAAACTTGATGGTGTACCACCCTTCTTTTAAGCCTTCTTTGACGGTTTTGCGCCAATTTCCTCGGCTAGCGGTGGTCGTGCCACCCCAAGCTTCCAGTAACTCTCGTCGCCGCAATGGATCGGCTGATTCCAGCTTAGCCCGCATGTCTCCGCCCCAGGTTCCTTTGGGCCAGTTAAAGGGTTGAAATTCCCAGTGATTTTCCACAAACCGCTTGGCAAAGCCAAACCGATTACCAGATTTTGGCGTGCGGCTGAGATGAATGACCGAAATACGCGGATTCTCTTTACGCGCCTTATAAAGCCGATCCATTACCTGTGAACCAACAATACCAAAACCGCGTACAACCACAGTTCCACCAAATTTCTCTAGATGTTCGTATACATGATCATGGGGTTCATAACCATGTACTACGGTTTTTACATCTCCCGTTCGCTGCCGATATTCTTGTAAATCATTCAAGAGTTTAATAGCAGGATACCCCGTAGAAAGATGAATGTACTTGGCAATCAAAAATCGGTAATCAGACGATAGCAATTGAGGTGAGCCGGCAATGGGCGGTTTGGTCGCAGAATAGGCAATCACATAGCGTCCATCTTCGGTTTTGCGAATGCTGCGAACGCTGCCATATTGCACGACTCGATCCCAGCCAATTCGCTCGGCTTCGCGATCCATCGAGGTAAAAACATTGTCGGCGATCGGCGTATAGGTATCGGCAAACGCTGGTTCAGCAAATACTTGCCACAGATGGGAAAGAGCCGACGGAAACCGTGCTGAAAACACTTCTCGCCATGCCTCCCGCAGCGCATAGCCTGGCCAACCCCAGACGTTATCAGGACAGGAATCCGAACCCGATCGAATGCGCTTATAGCGAGGAATTTGGCAATTGCGCAGCAGCGCTTCATAGCGAGCATAGGGCTTTTCGGGACGCAACGTTAAGACTCGAATTTGATCAGATCGCACTCCGCAAATGCGAATCATATCTACCCAAACAAATGAACCCATGCCGCCACCGATCGCCGCATAATCAATTTCTTCGACTGGATAGCCTGTTGCATGAAGGGCATTGATCGACACATGCTCTGCTGCAAACACATCCGCTGGCGGAAATGGGCGGCGTGTAATACCAGGGGGACGGGTGGGGCGAACGGGCTGGGACTCCAGTTGATCGGTTTCTGGATCAAAAATTAACGTCGAGGAACTGAGGTTGGCGCTAACTGGTGGTTCTGCGGGCGCACCCGTTGAGCGTATTGCATCTTCGAGTTCATCGGCTGAAACAATGTCTGTTTGAGGACTGAAAACGATCGTCGATGAGGAACTCAACCGGGTTGCATTGGGGTCTTCGGCTTCCAGCATTTGGACTGTGATGTGATACGTGCCAATCCGAATCGTATCTCCCGGGTGTAAGGGGCGTCGTTCTCCCACAATTCGTTCATTATTGAGAACCGTCCCGTTGGTGCTGCGATCTTCCAAAATGGCTTGACCCGCTACTTCAAAGATCAATGCGTGATATCGCGAAATCTCATGATTTGTATCTAACAAAACGATGTGATGCACGGGTTGATCATCGAGAATGCGCGGCAGTTGTGCCAATTCACGCCCAAAGGCGATCGGCAACGGAGAAACTCGCTGCTGGGGTTCTTCGGTAACTGGATCATCCCAAGTCAGTTGCAGTTGCATAAACCCAAATCTCCTGTTATCAAGTACGAATGAACCAGAAAAAACTAATCAATGCTGGTTCTATTGGCTGTTAGTGGATGCAATCAGTAAACCCGATTGAAACCTAGGGATACCTCTGTTTGCCTACTTGCTCGAACGATCGCTTCCATCAAACTATGCAGCCATTGGTGATGCAGATGCTTGAAAAATGAATACGGAGGTGAATCCTACACAATTCCTGCCTTAGGCAAGGAAGTAGCTAACTAGTTGCTCATTGTCTCCGCACTAGCCTCCGTGGTTTAACCAACCGTTTAACCAACTATGTATTCTAAAAACTGCGCTCTTGAAAACTGGCTATCACTGATCGCTCGAGTTTGTCAAATAATTGACACTTGAAGCGTTACAATTCGATGCTTTTATTTACCATGTAGCCTCGTAGCCTCACACCTCAGCTACCGGATAAACGAGTGTTGCTCCTTGCATGACGTAGCCACAAATGTCGCAGTTTAATTTGTCATAGGTCAGCGGGTGATAGTGCGGAGTTCTGGGATTGCCGCATACTCGTTGATAGATAGGCACGGCAGGTGGTTCAACCGGGACTGGTTGTGTATCAATAGATTTCACCTGTAGCGCCATTCGACCCAACCGAATTTGGCTGCCTACGTGGAGTGGAACCTCTTCCATCACCACTTTTTGTCCATCTACAACCACGGGATTCGGACGTTTAGGTGGCTGACGATCGCGCGTTAAATTACGCAAATAGAATTGATGGTGCTCTGGGTTGAAGAAGATTTCAATGTGTAACCCAGAGACGGTTTTTTCAATGGTGGGATCAGGATGCTTGATGACCACATCACACATCGTCGCATCGCGTCCCACTCGAATCGTTCCGGGGTTTTTAGTCGATTGTTGCAATGAGACGGTTTGCGAAAGATGCTGATCCGCGGCTGCCCATTCAAGAGTTAACTGTTGCATGGCCACAAGGTTTGCGATCGGCTAGTAAATTTTTCTAGAAATGACTACAGCCATACGGATGATCATTTCGCATTTTGGATGCAAAAGAACGACGGGAGGTTACCTCCCAGTCACAGAGCATTAAGCATAAACTGCATCGTAACCTGCTGTTGTGAAGCGCTTGAGGAAGTGACTGCCGATCGCATTCCTCGTTCTAATTTATCTACTGGTCTATAGCCTAATCCGGATTGATGAAGAAATAAGCTGGTTGTGGGACAAAAAATAGGGCGACCACTCGATCGCCCTTTCACCATATCAGACATGCTAAACAGTCTGGTGAATTAACTAGTTGCTCGACCAAAGGCTAATCGCGGTTGAAGGCAATCAGCAACCGCAAGATAAACACAAACAAATTGATGTAAGTCAAATACATCGACAACGCGGCTGGAAGATACTGGTCATCTCGATAAACCCGTGGCAGCACATAAAAATCAACCACAGCGGCTCCGGCAAACAGCAATGTGCCCATGCCCGAAATAGCAATTTCTAGAAACGTGGGAGTGAACACCCCAAATAGCGCAAAGAGTAATTGCGCCACCAAAACCACCAGTAGCGCTATGATACCCAAGCGCACGGTTTGCGCCAGCGCCATGCCATCCTTGTCGGACAGATTTGAACCAATTTGCCGACCTAGGATAAAGGCAATGCCACAGCCGAGGGCTGCGACACCAATGCCCTGTAGCCCCACCCCCGACGTGTCTAGAGCTACGTAAACAATTCCACTGAGCGTATATCCAGACAACAGACTATAGGTTGCTAACAACGGCAGCGCTACGCTGTTGTTGCCTTTTTCAGCGATACCGCGAGCGACAAAGAATAGGACTAGCTGAAGGATTAACGCCCCAATGAAGGTGGGCATAAACAAGGCTGGATTTGCGTCGATGATCCGTACTCCAGCATAAGTACCTAGAGCAGTCAGAACGAGTCCGCCGCCCAAAAACGGTAACGCATTGGCAATTACGTTAGGTCCAACTAACGCTTGCCCTTGTGCTTGCCGAATCGCTTCTCGAAAATTACTCGTGTTGCTCATAAGCTTCCTTTGTTAAGGGTCATTACAAATGGCTATCGTTCACCGATCGCTATGGCTCAAGTCTAGCGTAGGTGTTGTTGAAGGCGTCATGGGCAAAGTGAACCACGACTGAATAACGAACTCAGCGACAGACTGGGGGCACCACCCTCCGAGCAGCTAATTCGTTGTGGGTTCTTCTAGTCCCATCGATAGTTTTCCCAGTGTTGACATCGATTAGCCTCTTCCACGTAGCACTCCCGTGTTTCTGCTGATACTTGCGTAGCCCTTGCTTTCCATTCCCGTAAAAAAACGATGGTTACAGCCGCCTCGATCTACAGAAAATGAGCCTAACCCTGGATACAAGGTAATTCTTCGATGACGGCTACTCAATCTTCTCTTCGATCGCACAGTCTGGAATTGTTAATCGCCTATCAACAATCACCGTCTGTTGCACTGCGCAACAAGTTGGTACGGCTCAACGCCGGTTTAGTCCGTAAAATTGCCCATCGTGTCAGCTATCAATGTGCCGAACCATACGAAGATCTAGAACAGATTGGTTATTTAGGTCTGATTCGAGCCATCGAGCGATTTGACCCCACCCAAGGGTGCGCCTTCAGTTCCTTCGCCGTCCCCTACATTCGCGGTGAAATGCTGCATTTTCTACGAGATCGGGGCAGTTCCATCAAAGTTCCCCGGCGTTGGCAAGATATGCAGAAAGAAGGGCAAAAAATTCGAGCCGAACTGGCAAAACAGTCCGGCCGTCCACCTCAAGACGATGAAATTGCTGCGCGTTTGGGCGTTTGTGTGCATGAATGGCGCGAAATTAAGATGGCCACTAAAAACCGACTGCCGCTGAGCTTAGATGCCACGGTTTGCCAGCAGGTTGATTCCACCATTACTCTTGGTGAAACTCTACCAGACGTGCATTATCAACATCTCCAGCGCTTAGAAGAAGATCGGCAGCAACTACAGCACGCCCTCAATCAACTGGAAAGCAAAACTAGAGCCGCGATCGAGTTTGTGTTCTTCAGCGACTTGTCCCGTAAGGAAGTTGCAGAGCGGATCGGCGTCAGTCCTATGACCGTAACCCGTCGTATTCAACGTGGTCTCGAACAAATGGTGGCATTTCTACAACCTCAGTCGTTGCAAACCGATCCCTGACGTGAAGTACAGATGTCTTTGTTGAGAACCCCTTCACGAATTCAATTAGTTGCAATACTGATTGCAGTTCAGAAAATTAGTTGGAATCTGCGGCGTTCGATTTCAGTAACTCTGGATGAACTCGAGTCGATCGACTGGTGGGCTGCAAGAGCAGTTCGTGCAAATGATAGCGGAAGCCCTCGTCCAAATAGGTTTGGCGCGTGTCTTCCCAATTTGCCAAGGCCTCTGCTTGTTGTTGCCGAATCTTTGCTTGTAACTCTGGCAGTGTGGATTTACGCCCCAGTTCCTCTGCTAGTAGTGCTTGCAGGATTTGAGTATCTTGGAATGTACCCAAATTGTCTTGAATTTGCTTAATGTCTTGCACCCAATTGTAGAACTCATCTCCATAGAAGGGCACAAAAAATTCGGTTTGGTAGCGCACATGCTTACAGAGTTTTCTGAGATCATGCAGTACCTCGGCATTTTCTTCAGAAATCTGGTCGGTCGGGATGAGCCAGCCAGGATGTAAACATAGCTCAGATAGCAAGGGGCTGAGCACATCCGGCAAGACTAACCCGATCGGCAGTTGCGCTACATCGGTAAATTTGGGGGTTTCAATCCAGTCTACATAGGACTTGTGGATGCGCTCAAACTCTCCATTTAGTACCGCTTTCATCCGAGCAAATGCAATTTTGCGGCGATTGATCAGCACCTTCAACACTTGCTCCAGCTTCTTTTGTTCTCGTTGGTTCAAACCTGGAAGATAGTCATCTTGAAGACTGGCTGTTTGCACATCCAGATCGCGGACTTCGCCGAGCACTCTAGCCAAATCGCGCAGTTGTTTAGCATTTGCAGACTTCGGTAAGCAAACAGCATTTTCAAATATCTGTAGCGCCGTTCGCAGCCGCCGCGTTCCTACCCGCATTTGGTGCAAGTGTTCTGTTTCCTTATCGGCTAAAACTCCCTTTTTTCGCTTCACAACCCGCTTAAATTGGTCCGTAATGACCTGCTGAGCAAACTCACCAAGCGTCAGAGTGTGTGGGTCTACTTTTGCAACTGCCCCTTTCTGTGTGCTTGCCATAGGCTTAAGTCGGAATATACAACCTGAAATTTCTAGCAATGGCTGTTTGCTAAACGAAGCAGAATAAGCAGGCTAACACAATCCTGCTGTGTGCTGTCGTGTCTCTGTGCAAACATTTGCTGAGTAAATAATCCTAACTCAGAATTGATTCAACTTGCATCCCCTGGGGGAGCTAACCCAACCGTTTCCCTATTGCTGATGGACTATTTCCCACTTTTAGCATCCAGTGTCGTCTACAAGACCTGACAATTGCTCAAAAATCGGCTACATCTAGCAGCGTTAGATCTTTTTTTACCACTAGCAATTAACTCATTCCTATGAAGTTGCCCCACTGGGTCGGTCTTCTACGGTTACGGTGCCGCTGTTCCCGATCCTTCTTGCTGCATTCAGTAGGCCTATCGATGACGATCGCGGCGCTTCCAGTGTTTGTTTTATCGCCCAAGTCTGTCTTGGCAAACGTGGTGCAACAACCTGTTTCTAGCCCGGTGTTGCCTTGTCCAGTTGGTCAGTTGGCAACTGCATCCTTGACGGCTGGAGCACCGTCTAGTCGAGTGGTGTATCCGTCAAACGTTAGCACACTGGTTGAGTCTGTCTTGCCGGGATTAGAACCATTATTTTCCGCTCGTCCTTTTCCGTTGATTCACGAACAAGCGCGCCTGTCCCGCGTTCCTGTGATCATGTATCACGATATTCTGCCCACAAAAGAAGTATTTTTCGATGTCACTCCGGAGGAATTGGAAGCTCATTTTCAACTCATTCAAGCGGCTGGTTTGACACCGATCGGTCTCGATCAATTAGTGGAACACCTGTCTACGGGACGACAATTGCCTGCTAAACCGATCGTTTTGTCGTTTGACGATGGTTATGCCGGTCACTATACCCATGTGTTTCCGCTACTGAAACAGTATGGCTATCCGGCAGTGTTTGCGATTTATCCATCGAAAGTGGGTCGCGGTTTTGGGCGATCGAGCTTAACGTGGGAGCAACTACGGGAAATGGTCGCTGATCCACTAGTGACGATTGCCTCGCACAGCATTACCCATCCCCCCGACCTGCGTGAACTGTCTGATGCTGAATTACGCCACGAAATCGTGGAATCGAAACGCATCTTGGAAACAGAACTGGGGCAGCCGATCGATCATTTTGTGTATCCCGAGGGTAAGTATGATGAGCGGGTGGCGCGTTGGGTTCAGCAATCTGGGTATCACTCGGCACTGACGATGAATGATGAGGACAATCGCTTTGCCGGACAGTCAGCGGACTTGCTGAGCGTCGATCGCATTGGGCAATCTCAGTTAGAGATGATTCTGGATTCGGTCTATGGTGGGCCACCGTTGTTGTCTGTAGGACAGTCTTTTAACTTTAACAATGCCATTCAACTGCATCGCCAGACCGTTGATGCGGTACCGCTGATTTTTGCTTCCGGTGGTCAACCCACCACGGTTCATGCTGATAGCCGTTATCAAGTTTGGGAGATTATGAAAACAACAAAGGCGATTGCGGCAGTGGATGGTGGATTTTTTTCGTTGGAGTTTTTAGATTCTAACGATATGATTGGGCCTGTTTACAGCCAAAGCACCCAACAGTTTGTTCCGGCTAATGCAGCCGAGAACCGCAGCATTCAGGGGCGTCCGCTGGTGCTCATTGGTTCTAGCCGAGTGGAGTTTATTCCTTATGATCCAACGAAACACAATACGCTGAGGGGAATCCGGGCCGAAATGCCTGAAGTAACAGATGCGTTTGTGGCGGCCGCGTGGCTAGTGAAAAATGGGCAGCCGCGATCGCCTCATACCTTTAAGAACTTGTTTGATTTTGATGCCGCTCGCGATCGAGCCTTTTGGGGCATTGATCAGGCAGGTCAACCTGTAGTAGGTGTTTCCGGCGATTATGTGGATTCGGTATCTCTAGGCAACGCTCTCAGCCAAGTGGGGCTACGCGATGCCGTAATGCTAGATTCTGGCGCCAGTGCGTCACTGGCTTACGAGGGGCAATCTTTAATGAGCTATGAGCCTCGCCCTGTGCCCCATGTTGTCGCTCTGTTGCCGCCGCCGGAGGTGCTTCCCCGTGTGAATCTGGCTCCGTCTCAAGAGAGTTTATCTGGTCGGGCGGCTTGTGCCACTGTGTCTAAGCAATCTCTGTCTGAGCAATCTTTATCTGAGCAACCTGTATCTCAACCATCTGACAAAGGAGTGAACGTCGAGTGACCCTGAAACCTGATTCTTTTCAACCCGCGTCGCGTAAGAAAATCAATGTCTGGATTAAAACTCCTAGGCGGCTACACTGGGTTAGGTTAGGGATCAGGGGGATTCGGCAAGCACTATTTTGTGACTTTAACGGTGGGCAACGGCGATCGTGGACAACGAGAACCCGGTTGAAGGTATGGCACATTGGACTCGTGTTTTGGCTGGGGGTGCTCACTGCCATAGTGCAGTCGGCCTTGTTGCAGATAGTCAGCCCAGATACGGCTCAACGGCTGCATCAAGCTACATCCGAGATTGTACAAGTGCTAGAGCCGACGGCATGGCTTCCAACCCCGATCGACATGCCTAAAGCGATGGCTGGGCTGGCACAACTGGAAATTCGATCGTACAATGCCAATTTTGCCTATCTGGGGCACTTGCCCTATGACAAACCCTCTGCCGATCAATTGGTTCCATTCCCTAGCGAGCCGCCCTATATGACTCGAGCAGGCGAAACGCTACATCAAGAGGCGGTGGCAGCCCTGAAAACCATGATGACAGCCGCACAGCAGGAAGGAATTTTTCTGTTTCTCGTGTCTGGCTTTCGAGATTTATCGACGCAACATTTGTTATTCCAAGCCCGAACAGCCGCACTGGGGTCCGAAGCAGCGGCAGCTAAGGCGGTGGCTCCTCCTGGATACAGTGAGCATCATACAGGTTATGCGATCGATTTAGCGGATGGGCTAAACGATTTTCGGGATTTTGAGCATACGGCTGCTTTCGCTTGGATGACGACTCATGCCCACGAATATGGCTTTGAGCTATCTTTTCCGCCCGGAAATCCTCAAGGAGTCGATTATGAACCTTGGCATTGGCGGTTTGTTGGATCGCCCACGGCTTTAGACATCTTTGCCACTGCAAGAGAGAAATTGGGAAAGAATGAATTTCAAACGGACAACTAGTCAAAGGCACTGATGAGCCGCAATGCCGACATAAGTGCGGGCGTGTTTTTCGATGCAGAGTGGGTTCCGGTGAATGCGGCGCCTCGAACTCTGACAACAATTTTGACCTGTGCGGTTTTCGGTTCAGGAATCCTTATTCAATATTCAATCTATTGAACCGGTGTCAATCGATTGTTGTTTGTTGATGTTCCAATGTTAGTGGCACACATGATTCTGCCTAATTTCTCTAGATAAGAAATTGCAGTTTTCGGCAAAGTACCCGGCACTTTTACGCCAGCAACCTCGTACAAAAGGTAAATGCGATCGGCGATCGTTCCTTCTATAGTTTGAATATGCTCATCGTTTGCCCCCACGATGCATCTACCAAAGCCCCTAGCAAGTCGATGGTTTAATGTAACTCGTGATACTGGTTTTTTGCGTCATGCTATTACTTTGGTCTGTAGTCTCCTATTTGGAGATGCAACATGCGTTGCAGTGGTGGTTTAAGCGTCAGTCTGCTCAGCTTTCGTCTGAGTCAGAGCAAATTCACAACGGTTTGTTGCAAGAGGTGTTTGCGATTCGTCGCAGTCTGGAATTGTCCTTAATTGAGGAAACGGGTGTTTCGCTAAACCAGGGGCACGATTGGCTACACAAAGCGGAAAAGCTGCACCAATCACTTGAGCAACTAAGTGATACCTTGTCGCCGCCGTTTTTGTCTGAAAGCTTGCCGTTGGCCATGCAGTGTATGCTGGCGCGACAACGAAACCAGTCGGGGTTAAACCTGGAGGTGACGTTGCCGTCCCAGTGGAACGATGCATCATCAGAACGTAATCGCATCATTTTGATGGTTCTAGATGAGTTGCTGAAGTTGGCTCTGCCCAAGGCGGCGATCGAAGCAACCCAGCGAATTGGTCTGAGTGCTGACGAAACCACAGGCGAATTAACGGTTGAACTGACTTATCCAGATCTGCAAACTCTCACCAGCCTGATGCAAACAAAAGAGTTGAAGTATCTCTGTTGCTGTTTTCAATGTTTAGCCCCTGGACGGTGTATATGTCAAAAAGAGAATCTTACGGTAATTTGGCGGTTCCGTTGGAGGTTACAAGAAGCTTATCCGTTACAGTGAAGGATAAACGGACAAAACCGGATACTGGTACATCAGCGCCCATGAAACTCACTATCGTTGTCATTGATGATCATGAACTTGTTCTAGATGGAACGGTCAGCACATTACGGCAAAAATATCCAGACGCCACGGTGTTCACTGCTGACACGAAACAATCGGGGCAAGATATGGTTAACAGTACGCATCCAGACCTGGTAGTTGTAGATTTATCGATACCCGAAACCGTTGAGGAAGTGGCACGGGTTGACACGGGAATTGAATTATTAAAAAACTTAATGCAAAAGCATCCCACCCTCAATATTGTGGTGCAAAGCGCCAATGTGCGACCGTTGGTGCGCTTGAAGCCGATGATTGATGATCACGAAGGTGGATTTACCATTGCTGATAAAAATCTGCGTCGAGATGAAATGCTCAAGAAAGTAAGCATGGCGATCGACGGCGGACGATATTTACCGAAGGAAATGAAATTAGGCTTGGAAGTGAAGCCAGAATGGTTAGAAGTATTGCGCTTGGCTTTTCAAGAAGGGTTGCAAGATAAAGCGATCGCCAAACGCATGAATTTATCCGAAAGAACAGTACGACACTATTGGACAAAACTGCAAGATGCCCTAAGCGTTTATCCCGAAGATGATCAAAACTTGCGAATTCAGGTAGAAATCCGGGCACGGGAAGAAGGATTAATTGATTAAACCCAGATCAATCAGCATAAAACAAAGTTGTGAAACGTTACACCTGGGAAGCCATTCGGAAAGAACTAATACTTTGGCGAATTGGAGCGCTGCCAGGGCTATTGGTTATTGGTCTCGTAGTTTTATTGCGCTTGACGGGTTCGTTACAGCAAATGGAATGGTGGTCGCTTGATCATCTCTTGCGATCGCGTCCCAACGAACCCACCGACGATCGAGTCTTAATTGTTGGCATCGATGAAGCGGACATCAATGAAGTTGGCGTCCATCCCATTCCCGATCAGCAACTGGCCGCTCTGCTCAAAAAACTGCAAACCTATCAACCAGCGGCGATCGGCATTGATATTGTGCGCGATTTACCGATTAAACCCGGTGAAGCCGAGCTAGAGCAAGTCTTTCAAACCCATAACAATATTATCGGGATTGAGAAAGTTCTACCCGATGACATTGGCGCTACGATCGACCCACCCCGAGGGTTGCCGCCCCAGCAGGTGGGCTTTGCCGATGTGGTATTGGATCAAGATAGCTCCATGCGACGCAGTTTGCTGGGCACCCCCACCAAAACCGGAGATTATCAGTTTTCGCTGGCGTTGCGCTTGGCTTGGCTTTACCTAGATCGATATGGCTGTCAACTGGCGAATGGGGTGCAAGATATCGAGGCGTTGAGTTTTTGCTCAGTGGAACTGCGACGGTTTCAACCCAACGACGGAGGATATATTCATGCCGATGCCCGTGGCAACCAGATATTGATTAACTATCGCTCTGGCGAACAGCCTTTCCGTCGGGTATCGATGATACAGGTGTTGCGGGGAGAGGTGGCAGAAGACTGGATTCGCGATCGCGTGATTCTCATAGGCGTCACAGCTACGAGCGGGCGCGATATGGTCAAGTCAGAAGCGGTCGATCACAATACCTCCGGCTTGATCTTTGGCATTGAAACCCATGCCCATGTTACCAGTCAAATCATCAGTATGGTGTTGGACGATCGACCCGCACTGATGGTGTGGAGCGACGGTTGGGATTATGTTTGGATTATTGGCTGGGGTCTTTTAGGAATTTTGTTTGGACGAATTTTTACGTCACCCGTGAAAACATTGCTAGGGTTGGGAATTGCGGTGGCTCTGCTGTTTGGCATTTCCTATACGGCGTTAGTGATGGGGTGGTGGTTGCCGATCGTGCCAGCGGCAATGGTGCTGGTGTTAAATGGAGCCGGACTGACAGCCTCGCTGTTTTATCGCTATCAGCAAGACCTGAAAGCCCGCATTCAAGATCGCCAGCAAGTCATCGATCAAACCTTTGATGCCATTCACAACGGCCCTCTGCAAACCCTAGCTCGCCTGTTGCGCAATACCCAGGAACAAGTACCACTCGAGCAATTGCACGCTGATTTGGAACGATTGAACCAAGAACTGCGATCGGTCTATGAGGCGGTGCAGCAAGAGTCCTTACCCCAAAGCAAAACTCTGTATCTTTGCAATGGGGCAAACTTAAACCTGCAACACGCTACCCACGAACTGCTGCATGAAGTCTATCGCAACACCATGACACGCAGTTTCCCTTGTTTCAAAACCGTCAAAGCAAAAATTGTCTCGTTTGAACATATCGACGACCGACCGCTGAGTTTAGAACAAAAGCGAGGTCTGTGCCGTTTTTTGGAAGAAGCCCTATGCAATGCTGGCAAATATGCGACGGGAATGACCCGGCTTGAAGTGGTTTGTAAACCCGAAAATCATTGGATTGTGGTGCGCGTCGTGGATAACGGCTTAGGGATAGAGGGTGGATCAGACGGGCAGATGAGTCCTTCGGGCGGTCGAGGTACGCGCCAAGCTAAACAGTTAGCCCGACAATTAAATGGAATGTTCCGCCGATCGCCCAATCGCCCCAAAGGAACCATCTGTGAAATCAGTTATCCTATGAACAAGCTGTGGTTTCGCTAGTTCTCACAAAGCCTTATCTCTCCCCTATTCCTCTTTTTCAACAACCGACGGCAGCGGCCCGACCGTTCTGTCCGATCGCGGCATCAACACCCGCACATCATGGCGTGTCGTGCGATTGTCTTGCACTGATGTTGTCAGTCCGATCGCTCGAATAGCGCTGAGGGTTTGGCGATTGGAGTCTGGTAAAGCCGGAAGCGGCAGGCTGATGTTGGGGTTCACCAACTGATCTACCGCCAGAAAGAAGTGCCCACTCGCAGCTTCTAAATCCGTTGCGGTCGCGCTTTGAAATAAACTACTGGTTGCTAAAGGGGTGTCGGGGGCGGGGGCCACGGCTTCCGCCACACCGGGGCCAACTGCCACGTAAACAATATTGCCGTCTAGCCAGCCACGAGTGACGGTGAGAGAGGCAAAGGGCGATGTCCAAGTCATTACAGGCTGTCCTTCTACTTGCGCTTCCTGCACTTGCCAACCGTTGCGCTCTTGCATGACTTGATCGAGCTTATTAAATGTTTCATCGGCCGCTTTGCGATCGCTGGCTTGAATCAGCAGCAGCACACCTGCGGTCGTCACCGCGTTATCGGCTGGAGCCGGAGCCGACAGCAACGACAGGGCAAATTCGCCGTCTGTCCACGGAATTACCTCCTGATCCCAATCTAAGCCTGTAAAGTTGCGGAAAGCTTGGCGAATGGTATCTGGACTCCAAACGCGCCGTTGTAACGTTGATGGTGTCACGTCTGAAGCAGGCACGGGTTCCGAATAGTTTTCCCAAAACTCCTTCAGGTTATCGCCCGATGCCATCAATACTGTCTGATTGGGCAGCAACACTGGCATTCGTTCGGCGCTGTTTTGTACCTTCAACCGCAACCGACTGTTGGGTGCCACCCAAGTCGTTCCTCGAAAGCGAACCCCATCCGACTCTAGCGTCATTGCCGACGCTATCCCTTGATTAGTTTGCAGCAAACTCAATAACTGAGGTGGAATGGGCTGATTGGGGTTGCTGGAGGTAAATTCTGTGGCGGCTGGCACATTGACATATAGCCGCATGAAGGGATTAGTCACGGTTTCGCGCAGTTGACTAAAAGCCCGCCCATAGTCGGAATTTTGGGCGACCGACGCTCTGCCCTTGAGCGTATCAATCACTCGCTCGATCGATTGAGCATCCCCAGATACGACCAAAAAGCGATTGTCTATTAAGGTTGCCGCATAATCTAGCTGAGTTTGACCATGTACTTCTCGAATCGTCTCGCCCTTATACTCTCGATCGACCCACTCTTGCTCAGCAGTAACATTAGGGGAACTCAGAAAGCGTTGTGCTCGATCGACATCGGCAATCGGCAAAATCATCACAGCCGATCGATCGAATTCAAGGGTATTGGGTGTGCGGTAGGGACGAACCACCTTGTTGCTAGCATCCTCGTCCATTGTTGGGGGGGGCAAAA
Organism: Thermocoleostomius sinensis A174; assembly: GCF_026802175.1. NCBI lineage: Bacteria > Bacillati > Cyanobacteriota > Cyanophyceae > Oculatellales > Oculatellaceae > Thermocoleostomius > Thermocoleostomius sinensis. Next base: position 4,566,249 of record NZ_CP113797.1, read on the forward strand.
ACGCCACTGTGATCTCTTCGCCAACCCAAGGACGAATATCGCGCTGATAATCAATGCCGTTAGCCGTAAACAAGCGATCGCGCCAAGTTGCTAGCCCCCGATCAAACGAGGCTTGAGAATCGGTCGTGCCATACTGCCGCAGCCGCCGCCATTGCCCCTCGTCACTGGTAAACGAAAGACTCATGGCTGTCTCTTGTGGCAAGGCATCTGCCCCCGTAGGCAGTTCTGAAAGCGGCGTGCGTTGCAGCAGCCACCAAGCCGTTGCCCCACCTGCCATCAGCGCCAATGCTGTTCCTACCGTTAGCAATAAGGTTGGTTTCTTTTTCCACATCACAGTCACAGCCGATCGCCTAGATTTTGCCATCTAGATTTTGCCATCTAGATTTTGCCATCACTGATTGACTATAGACGATCGTGTTAGTTTCGGGACAAGTTTCTAGGCAATGTAATCGATCGTTATGGAACGAAAGCAAGATCAGATCTGACAGTCAACGGGGTTTCAGAATTTCTTTAGAATAGCGATTGCCATTCATCCAGTCCAAATTCCTGCTGAAACTCATCGATTACCCAGGAAATAGACTTGCCTTGCCGCTGAGCTTGGGCCATCAGGTAAGTCCGATAGGACACCTTATCGTCGATCGACGGATTATCCCCAAAGATCGCACCCTGACACCAAGATGGGTCTGGTAGGCGACCAAACTTTTCGTAAAACTTGTGCTTAATCCAATTGAGCGACTCGCCATCGCGAAACATCTTGCGGCGTTGTGCCCGGTAAAACTCAATCATCGGCAACTGTTGCTGATGTTCACTCAGCACTTCAACCAGTTCCTCAGCACAGACTTGTGGCTCGCTGGGCCAGCAATAGCCACACTCGGGGCACTGCATTATAAAACCCCACACCAAGCGGTTGCAGTGCGGACATTGCTTGGCGGGAGACACTTCGTTGCTACCCGGCTCGCGCTTGGTTGGCAAATAGTAGGATTTAATATCTTCTGGAAACCCCAGTCGCTGCAAGTTTCCCGCTTGATCTAAAATAATTCCATATTGCTTTCCCGTATCGGGTGAAATTCGCATCACTCGACCAATTTGCTGTTGGTGCAACGCGCGTGATTGAGTAGGTCGCAACAGCATTCCTACTTCAACACTGGGTTCATCAAACCCAATGCTGATAACATTACACGAAGTTAAAACTTGTAATTGATTGGTAGCCAGCGCTTTGTATAACTTTTGTCGTTCTTTAATGGGGGTACTGCCATCCACCACATCCGCAGCAATGCCAATCGCATTAAAGGCATCGGCTACATGTCGAGCATGTTCAACATCAATGCAAAAGGCGATCGCTCGTTTTCCAGACACGAGACGCTGATATTCCTCAACAATGCGCTGTACCAGTTCCGGTCGATCGCAAGCATTTTTGAGATCGCGTTCGTCAAAATCTCCGGCGATCGTTCGTACATCTGATAAATCTACTTGCCCATCTTTATCAACACCGAAGTATTTCATTGGAGCTAAATAGCCCATACGCTGCAACTGCCAGGGCACTGGAGAGGCAACAAACGTTTGCATGTGGTCCCCTAATTGCTCGCGTCCTAAGCGGTAGGGCGTGGCAGTCAGGGCCAAGTGAATCGATCGAGGATGCGTTTCGTAGATGAGCGTTTGACCAATTTGGCTAAAAACCGTCGTGTGTCCCTCGTCAAACAAAATCACTTTAGCAGGCCAACTGCGCCACCAGTCCCGTTGTGCCATCGTTTGAATACTAGCAATTTGAATCGGAGCGGTTGGATCTTCTTGCCATCCGGCTTTAATAAACCCACAGCGCAGCCCAAAGGCTTGCATCTTGCGATAGGTTTGCCCCACCAGCACATCCAAATGCACCAGGAACATGAGTTGCATTCCACGTGCAACCAGATCGGCACAAATCTTTCCGGCGATGATTGTTTTTCCAGCTCCTGTTCCGGCAATGATGGCGATGCGACGGTGTCCTTGTCCTAACTTGATATAGAGGTCTTTGACCAACTTAAGCTGATACGGACGGAGTGTAGGCGGTTGCCCCGTTGAAGATAGCTCTGAACGCATCGCGACTGAAGATGAAAGACAAGATAGGAACCAAAATTCTAACGTATTCTGCATAAACTCGCGTGTCACCTTGAGCAAGTTATGCAAGCAAGTTATGAGCTTGGCAATTCTGCTAGACATCAATCCCATGTGGGTCTAACTTTTGGTTAGAATCATTTCCGCAGATCTCAGACTAGGGGATCATGCTGAAACCAAGCATTTAAGGCAATGTTATTTACAGCGTATCACGGCTGAGCAATTCACTGGCAAAGATTGTAGACATTGCCAGAGCAACGTGAGTGTAGTGATGTGGAAGACCTAGGAGAGACCTATGCCGGATGAAATTAAAAATAAAAGTCTACCAGAAATTGATCCAACGGAGGTTGAAGATTCCAGGACAGTGATTGCGGATGAACATCGATCGTTTCTGGAAAAAGTCATGGTGCAAGGAGGCTTTGCAGACCCCTATGATGCTAGGGACTTTACCGAAGTGGTGTTTCGAGTGATGCGCGACTTAATGACCACAGAAACGGCAGATCGAGTTGAATCGGAACTGCACGAAGAAGCGATGCAGACCAAAGAAAAGGCATTGCAAATGGAAGTTGCAGAGTTATGGAAAGATACAAACCCGATCGTTGGTTTGCTGAGCCGGGTTCGTCCACCATGGCAAGGTCCAGGGATTTTTAAGATTGATTCCGATCGCTTCTTCTTCCGGGTTGCTAATGAAGGTGGATTAGAACGTGGGTTTGAAAATGAAGACGCCGATCGCAAGCGAGCCGTAAGAGCCGTTTTCGCAGCCACCAAAGATGAACTCTCTGAAGAGCGAATTCAAGAAATTGCTGGTTGGTTACCTGAGAACGGTGTGCGCGAACTTTGGCTAGAAGCCTAGTCAAGGCATAGATCAAGCTGATACAAACTGTACACAACTGTAGATAAGGTTCAAGATAAGGTTCAGGAGCGTATCTCTTGTTCAGGGAGATACGCTATGGACTTTGAAGGGACGAAGTGATATTTAGGTGAGACTGGTCAGCAGTCAACGAGCTAGCTGATCTGTCCGCAAAGCAATCACGGTCAAAGGGGCAATGCGATTAAAATAGAAGACTGAACCCCTTGCGATCGCCTGCTGCTATGACTATGCCTAATTCTCAATCTGACAACCGAGTTGACTTCCAAGACGAATTTGATGTGGTCGTCGTGGGAGCAGGACATTCTGGTTGCGAGGCAGCCCTAGCAGCGGCTCGGTTGGGCTGCAAGACATTGATGTTAACGCTGAATCTAGACAAAATTGCCTGGCAACCGTGCAACCCAGCCGTGGGTGGCCCAGCAAAATCCCAACTGACCCATGAGGTGGATGCCTTGGGCGGTGAAATTGGCAAAATGGCCGATCGCACGTATCTACAAAAGCGGGTTCTCAACATTTCACGCGGGCCAGCAGTTTGGGCCTTACGGGCGCAAACCGATAAGCGGGAATACGCTGCCATCATGAAGCAGATCGTTGAGAATCAAGCGAACCTAACTGTGCGCGAAAGCATGGCCACGGATTTGATTCTGGGTAAAAATGATGACGTGATTGGGGTGCAAACCTACTTTGGCGTCGCGTTTGCTTGCAAAGCGGTAATTTTGACCACTGGCACATTTTTGGGCGGGCGCATCTGGGTGGGCAACAAGTCAATGGAAGCTGGACGCGCTGGAGAATTCGCGGCGGTTGGGCTAACCGACACCCTGAACCGATTAGGATTTGAAACAGGACGCTTGAAAACTGGAACCCCTGCCCGGGTAGACAAGCGATCGGTCGATTACAGCCAAATGGAACGGCAACCCGGTGATCCGGATGTACGCTGGTTCAGCTTTGATCCGGACGTATGGGTTGAGCGAGAGCAACTGTGTTGTTATCTAACTCGCACTACTGCTGAAACCCATCGTTTGATCCGCGAGAATTTGCACTTATCGCCAGTGTATGGCGGCTGGGTTGATGCCAAAGGCCCGCGCTATTGCCCTAGTATTGAAGACAAAATTGTGCGGTTTGCTGACAAGGAATCGCACCAGATTTTCATTGAGCCAGAAGGTCGCGATATTCCTGAACTCTATATCCAGGGATTTTCCACCGGACTGCCAGAAACCTTGCAGTTACAGATGTTGCGCACCCTGCCCGGCATGGAAAAGTGCATTATGCTGCGTCCTGCCTATGCAGTGGAATATGATTACCTGCCTGCTACCCAGTGTTATCCCACATTAATGACGAAGAAGGTAGAGGGATTATTTTGTGCAGGGCAAGTGAACGGGACAACAGGCTATGAAGAAGCGGCCGCGCAAGGGCTTGTGGCTGGCATTAATGCCGTGCGGTTTGTGCAAGGACAAGAGATGTTAGTGTTTCCGCGTGAGCAAAGCTACATCGGTACACTCATTGACGATCTCTGCACCAAAGATTTGCGTGAACCCTATCGCATGTTGACCTCCCGATCGGAATATCGCTTGCTGTTACGATCGGACAATGCCGATCAACGGTTGACGCCTATGGGCCGTGAAATTGGATTGATCGACGATCGGCGTTGGCTGTTGTTTCAACAGAAGCAAGCTAACATTGCCGCTGAAAAGGAACGGCTACATATCACTCGCGTTAAAGAGCATGATGCACTAGGGCAGCAAATTGTCGCTGATACGCAACAAGCAATCAAAGGATCTGTGACGTTGGCAGATTTATTGCGTCGTCCTGGGTTTCACTATGTCAATCTCGATCGCTACGGGTTGGGTAATACTGATCTGTCCCGCGAAGAGCGAGAAGGCGCAGAAATTGATATTAAGTATGCGGGCTATTTACAACGGCAGCAAAACCAAATCGATCAAATTGCCCGCCAAGCAAACCGTCTGTTGCCAGCCGATTTGGACTATATGGCGATCGATACCCTCTCAAAAGAATCTCGTGAGAAACTGGCAAAGGTCAAACCGCTCACGGTGGGTCAGGCGGCTCGCATTGGCGGCGTCAATCCAGCCGATGTCAATGCGCTGTTGTTATATCTAGAAATTCGATCGCGCCAAGGATTCCCAGTAGTTTCGGTTCCAGACGACCACGCTGAACCCGTTTCCCGATAGTGTCTGCATCCAGTTCCTGAATCCGTTCACTTAGTTGGGGGCCACATTCAGCATGGCTCTGATTGAAACCGTCAAAACCGCGCATCAAACTCTCGCTGGGGCTGGGGACGCGGGGACATCTCCCAAGGTGAAGGGGGCATTTCAAAGGGGGGCGGAGATGGTGGGAGTTCTGGCTCTGGAGACTGATGTTGGCTAATTTGCACAAAATTTGGCGTGAATAGAAACACGTTCTCATCAATTTGCCGTTGATGACCATCAATTGCAAACGCACCCCCAGCGACATAATCTGCACATCGTTGCGCCTGTTCAATTTCAATATAATTTAAGTTAAGAATCACGGCTTTGCGCTCTCGCAGCGCCGTTACGGCCTCTGGAATTTCTTCAAATGATCGCGGCTGCATTAACACAACTTCCATCATCAATCCTGGTAGCCCAATGACATTACCCGACGAAGCCCGACGGCGAGGTGGCGGGTCATCCAGATACACCTCCTCAGAGGGTGGGTCCTCTTCGTAATAGTATTCTTCGTATTCCTCGTTTAGCCCCAGGGCATCTCGTAGACGACGGAAGAGACTCATGGCTAGCTCAATCTTCTAAGTAGATCGCTTGTTCTATGCCCTTATTCTAAACCGAATTTCTAGGACTGGATAACAATGTCACGTTCGTTTGCACCTATATGTAGTTTCTATCTAGTCTATTTACACCCACATTTAGTTTTTGTTTAAATTTCCAAGTTCAAAAATGGACGGGCCAGCATAAAACTAGAGATCGATTTTGCATCAATCGGCTCGCCCTGCAAGATTGCTTGTTCTAGTGCTTGGGGGGTCATCAGTACCACTTCAATATCTTCGTCTTCATCTTGTCCGGGTGGTGTTTCTAGCTGCTCTAAGTCTTCGGCTAAGAATGCATAGATGATTTCATCGGAATAGCCAGGAGCCAAGAAAAACTTCCCAAGCGATCGCCACTGATGTGCCCGATAGCCCGTTTCTTCTTCAATCTCTCGTTTGATCGTAGTAGCCGGATCTTCATTCGGTTCTACAGTGCCGGCGGGAAATTCGAGTAGACGTCCCTGGGCAGCAAAGCGATATTGTCGCACTAATACTAGTTTGCCATCTGGGGTAACAGGAATCGCCAAGGCTCCTCCTGGATGTCGAACACATTCCCAATCTCCCTCGGCTCCATTGGGCAAGCGCAATCGAATCACTTCATAGTTGAACTTTCGACCACGGTAAAGCAGTTTTTGTTTAATCAGTTGGGGGGGTTCAGGTCCAAATGGCATAGTTGAGAAAGATGAAGGATTGCGTTGCCAGACGGTTTCATTCGTTTTCTAACGAATAGAGTTTGACTCCTGACCAGTCTACCTGGTGGGCAAGCATTGCGATCGTTTGCCCTGAAACAGGGTCAACCCAATCGGGAGCAATATCCAAAAGCGGAACCAGCACAAATGCCCGCTGAGTCATGCTTGGATGAGGAATAGTGAGACCAGGTTGCTTCAAAATCAGGTCATCAAATAATAACAAATCTAGATCGAGCGATCGCGGCCCCCAGCGCTCTCGGCGTATCCGGCCAAAGCTAGCTTCAATCGCAAGCATTGCCGTCATTAGGGTGGGTGGATCAAGCGTAGTTGAGAGTAGGGCACAGGCGTTGAGAATATCTGGCTGTGGTGGACCAATGGCCACAGTTTGATAAACGGGCGAGCAGGCGTTGAGGGCAATCCCCGGAGTTTCATCCAGCCGTTGCAAGGCCGATTGCACAATGGTATGGGAATCCCCAATATTACTGCCTAGGGCGATCGCCGCTTGATGCACCTTGGCTGCATCAGAATCGCTACCACGTGGGATCGACATATAAATTAACCGTGAATTTGGGTTGCCCAGGAGGAACTGTGCTAATGCAGGCACAAATAATTTCCCCATCGTCAAGTTCCACTTCACAGGCGTGACAAAAGCCAATCAAACAGCCTGTCGGAATCGAAAGTCCTGCTCGATCGGCCACTTGTAAGAGTGGCTCCCCAATTTCTGCCTCGATGATCACGTCGTCTGGTAGGAAACGAACCTCGATACTCATAATGTTGTACTTACCTAGCCGGTTGCTTATCCAGCGATTGCAGAATCTGGTTTAAGTCTAAATGTTTCACCATTTCATCGGCTAACGTATTTAATAACGCTTCCCGCTGTTCTCGATAATTGGAAATTCCTGTCGGCAGCGACTTCAACCCACGCTGTTGTCGCAAGCGGTTTAGCCAAGCTCGTCGCCACGGGCCATTGTCAAAAATACCGTGTAAATAGGTACCCCAAATTGATTGAGTGATATCTACAACGCCCAGATTCGTATCTTCAAACAGTGGTTTATAGATCGGTTCACCGTCGCCTTCATTAAAGACAATATGGCTACGTCCTTGGTGAATTTCATAGCCACCAACGGGCAATCCAACTTGGGGATAGTTTGACGTAACCAGTCGCTGCCGTGCCACCTTTTGCGGCGTAATGACAGTTTTCAGCGGCACCAGACCTAAGCCCTTATAGCGCCCCTCTTGCCCCTCCAAGCCTTCTGGATCAGCAAGGACTTTGCCCATCATTTGAAACCCACCGCAAATACCCAAGACTGTGCCACCTGCGGCAACATAGTCTTGAATCTCCTCAGCCATGCCGCTGCGCTGTAGGGCAACTAAATCGGCGATCGTGGTTTTGGAACCGGGTAATATGACAGCATCTGGGTAGCCTAGACTTTCTTTAAGGCTGACATATTTAACATTGACCGTGGGTTCCGATTCCAGCGGGTCAAAATCTGTAAAGTTGGAAATGCGGGGCAAGCGAATCACAGCGATGGTCAAATCGCCCTGTTTTTTTTGGGGGGGGCGATCGAACAACGACAGGGAATCTTCGGCAGGAAAGGCATGGTCTAACCAGGGAACCACCCCAATTACCGGAATTCCAGTGCGGTCTTGTAGCCAATCAATGCCGGGTTGCAGAATCGATCGTTGCCCACGAAATTTGTTGATGACCACCCCTTGAATCAGTTGCCGTTCCTCTGGTTCCAATAGTTCTAGCGTGCCCACAACTTGCGCGAAGGCACCGCCTCGTTCAATATCAACCACTAACAGGCTGGGGGCATTTAGGTAACGAGCGACCCGCATATTGGTCAAGTCCCGGTGTTTCAGGTTGATTTCAGCCGGACTACCTGCCCCTTCGCAGACCAACAAATCAAACTCTTCGTTCAGTCGTTGCAATGACTCTTCGATCGCCTGCCAGCCTGTTTCAAAGAATTGTTCGTAATACTCAGAAGCTCCTGCTCGCCCCGCCACGCGCCCTTTGATAATGACCTGCGACGTAGAGTCACCCTGAGGTTTCAGCAGAATCGGATTCATTTCAACCCGGGGGGCAATGCCGGCAGCCCAGGCTTGAATCGCTTGGGCATGGCCAATTTCTCCTCCAGTGGCGGTGACATAGGAATTCAGCGCCATATTTTGCCCTTTAAATGGAGCCACTCGCCAGCCCCGCCGGCTCAAAATTCGACAGAGCGCAGTGGTTAAGAGGGACTTTCCCACATGGGACATCGTGCCCACGACCATGATGGCTTTCATTTAGAACCTCCCAGAACCATACGCTCTATGACACTCACACTTAGAATTGCCAGATCTATGAAATCCCTGCGGTTGAAACCACTTCGGTGGAAAATGTATTGCAACTTGACTTCTCAACTTCAGTACTTCTTCACGACTTCTTCAACAGCTTGTTCATTGCGATCGAGCTTATTCTTCACTTGCTACATTCACGGCTGTTATTGCAACCAGCTTGGCAATCGTAGCCAACGATTGAGAGCGTTGACCAGCCGATCGCGCCGTGAAGCTGGCGGTATATCCGATTGCTGCCATTTTTCGACAAGCTGATGCCCTAATGGAGTTAAACGAAAACTGCTGGTAATGCCTTGCCCATCTACCTCTCGCCGCAATAATCCGACTTGAATCAACCACAGAAGCTCATTTTCTACTGCCAACTCTGACATCGCTCGCGTGGTGTAGCCAACTTGCAACCCCATTTTGCCAGCGATCGTTCTCAGTTCTACACTTTGGTGGCGCATCGTGCGAAATAGCAAAAGCTGAAAAGGTGCACAGCGCAGGGCCCGCTCTGCCCGCTCCATCGTCGTAGAGGTGTAGCGAATTGGCTGGGTCAATTTGGGAGTTTGGGTCATTTCTCGCGTTTGATGCTAGGTTCGACGAACAGCTAAAACAGTTGAATGCAGATTTGGATGCAGTACTCAGGCTTTGAACAACACAAGTGGGATCAACAGGGAACTGTCGGAGAGCAGCTAGCTTGAACGAATCTTGAACGAATCTTGATAGAGTACTGCTCCCGATCATAAAGGGTTTCCCCAATTACGGGAAAATCTACCGATTCCATGTTAGTTCATTCAATTTCTTTTAAAGTGCTTTGGCTTTATGATTTGATACTTCAAAATTGTTTTTTTGTGGGCATTGCTGCTCAGTGAGACAATCCTCACTGCGGATCGTGGCTTTTAAGCATCATAATTTTTTAAGAAGTGTGGAGAATGATCATGACCGATCACGCACGTGTTCATACCAACAGCGTGTTCAACGACGAAGCATTTGGCATTGTGCCGATCGATCGGCGAAGCAACGGTGATCACTTTTTGCTGATTCAACATCATGCAGGACATTGGGGGTTTCCCAAAGGTCATGCCGAAGCCGAAGAATCGCCACAAGTAGCAGCCTGCCGAGAATTTGAAGAAGAAACAGGTATTCAAGACTATACATTGCTTCCAGTTTCTTTTACTGAAAAATATTGCTTTATAGAGTCAGGACGCACGATTGAGAAAACGGTTGTATACTTTCCAGCTTTTGTGCGATCAAATGCCGTGATTTGCCAAGCTAAAGAAATTCGCGATTTCGCCTGGTTGACCTATGAGGCAGCACTAGAAAAGCTGACCTTTGCGCAGGCAAGACAGCTACTAACTGCTGTGAGGCACTATCTGGTAGAGCAGGAAGATCTAAAAGATCTAATTGATTGAGCAACTCAAGCACCCATCCGTTCAGATGTCTCTTACCTCAGTCCTAGCATTGTGAGCGCTATTAAAGCAATCGAAGGAGCAACCAAGCAGTGAGTGAATCATTCGTTCCAGTCATTCATCCGGTAAGAGATCCCAGTTTGCGGGCGATCGTGCTCCGAAGTGTCCCACTTTTCTATCGTGAAGGTGCAGATCCGACACTCGATCGTCCACCTCATGTTCGGGCAGGCTCTAGCTTAAGCTGGTTCGGCGATCGGCTGGCTCTGGTTCAAGATGATGCTAACTTTTTAGCACTCATTGATCCCCAAAGTTTGGCAGTCGAAGCCATAACATTACCGTCTGGAGAAGCAGGACTGCGCCAGTTTGACGATCAACGCGGCAACAAACGATTCAAACTAGATCTGGAAGCTTGCACCACAATTTCTACAGCGAATGAAGAGGTTTTTCTGGCATTTGGATCAGGATCAACACCCCAACGAGAACAAATTTTGACAGTATATACGGCTGACCCTTCTTGCTTGAGGTTACAATCAGCAGCGGCACTTTACGATCATCTCAGACAGTGTGCTGCGTTTTCTGGAAGTGAACTTAATGTTGAAGGGGCAATTTTTCAAGCGGGTTACATTCGACTCTTTAACCGTGGCAATGGCGCACCTAAAAACGCACTACTGCCAGTCAACGCAACGGGCGATATAAACTGGGAGGAACTCGCGGCTTACTTAGAGGCTCCAGAGCAGCAACAGCCACCTGATCTGCAAAACATCCGCCAGTATGATTTGGGCAGGTTGAACGGACTAGCTCTGACGTTTACAGATGCCACCGTTGCGCAGCAAGGAATTCTGTTTTCAGCCGCCGCCGAAGACTCACCCGATGTCACTGCCGATGGCATAGTCAGCGGCTCAGCGATCGGCATTTTGGGCGATCGTCCGCGCTGGATTGAACTCCGTACACCGAACGGGGATTTGTTCATGGGGAAGGTTGAAGGGCTTTGCCCAACTCAAGATTCACATCGGCTGTTGATTGTGACGGATGCCGATGATCCAACTTTGCCCTGTGAACTGTGTGAGGTTGAACTGGCTGGAGATTGGTAGGTACGGTAGCGGTCCAGATTTATCCTTGCCATACAAAAAATCTGTATATGACCGGAATACTCCTCGCTTGAATTGTAAACATATGTATAAATAGACTGCGTGAATACTTCCGAGCTAGTTTAAGTTGAAACTCGCTCGCTCACTGCTGTAAGTTCCTCTGAAAACAAGCTTCCTAGAACATTATCTATGCTTTATCTAGCAAAATTCCTCTTAAAGAAACAGAAGAATTTGCAGGTTTCAGTTAACTTAACTTAACATAGTGGGGTATTCTAGTTATAGAAGCAGATAGGTACATATTCCTACTGCTTCTCTATGGGTACACCTTCAGGTACATCTTCTAATTGATGTGGAGATGGCTTGGTCTGTTAAGCCAAACGTCTATGGGAGAGTTGGGGGGTTACAACCTCTTAGTCTTAGGATGATTCATCTCAGGATTAACTGGTTCAGTTGCCACTTGCGTTGCTCGCATCTTGTCTCAATCAAGCACAAGACTGCCCAGCATCGAGCCTCCCGCCCCAAATATCGGTGCACTTCGTTGCAGGCTGAGCGACAGGTTGTTTTCAGATGGCTTAACTCGACTTGGTTAACTCAACACAACCTCAGTCCTTGTTCTTCGTTCTCTACGGGTAGGCTCTCATGATGAGTACGCAATTTCCCTGGCTAACTGTTCTAATTGTATTTCCACTACTGGCGGCGCTGCCAATCGCTTTTCTTCCGGACAAAGAAGGCAAAACCATTCGCTCCTACGCACTTGGAGCTTCGCTAATAGAATTTGCCGCGATCGTCTATGCCTTCTGGCAACACTACAATTTCAACGATCCTAGTTTTCAGTTAGTTGAAAATTTCGCTTGGGTTCCTCAAATTGGCTTGAATTGGTCATTGGCGGTTGATGGGTTGTCGATGCCGCTTGTGATTTTATCTGGGCTGGTTACAACGCTGGCGGTTTTTGCCTCTTGGAAAGTAACTTACCGCCCGCGCTTGTTCTACTCGCTGATGCTGATCCTCTACAGTGCACAGATTGGCGTGTTCGTGGCGCAGGATTTACTCTTGTTCTTCTTTATGTGGGAACTGGAGCTTGTCCCGGTATATCTGCTGATTGCCACTTGGGGAGGTCAACGCCGCCAATATGCTGCAACTAAGTTCATCCTGTATACGGCGATCGGCTCTGTATTCATTTTAATTGCTGCATTGGCAATGGCCTTCTATGGCGACAATGTGACGTTCAGCCTCTACGAATTAGGACTGAAGCACTACTCCTTGGGCTTTGAAGTGGCCATGTATGCAGCCTTCCTCATTGCCTTTGGGGTCAAGCTGCCCATTTTCCCCTTCCATACTTGGCTACCGGATGCTCACAGTGAAGCGCCTGCTTCTGTCTCCATGGTGTTAGCAGGTGTATTGCTGAAGATGGCAGGTTATGCCTTAATTCGCTTCAATATTGAGATGTTGCCTAACGCGCATGTTTATTTCGCTCCAGCGTTGGCAGTTTTGGGAGCAGTCGGTGTGATCTACGCTTCGTTGACGGCATTTGCTCAAACAAACTTAAAGCGACGCTTGGCTTACTCGTCGATCGCTCATATGGGGTTTGTCCTCATCGGTATTGCATCGTTCACGGATTTGGGTATGAGCGGCGCGGTGCTGCAAATGGTCTCCCACGGGTTAATCGCCTCTAGCCTGTTCTTCCTGTCGGGTGTGGCCTATGAACGGACGCATACGCTGATGATGGATCGCATGGGTGGTATGGCTAAACAAATGCCGACGGTGTTTGCTCTGTTCACTGCTGGAGCAATGGCGTCTTTGGCCCTGCCGGGAATGAGCGGCTTTGTAGGTGAGTTGGCTGTATTCCTGGGCTTCGCTACTAGCGACGCCTACAGCACCACTTTCAAGGCGGTGATTGTTTTGCTAGCAGCGGTTGGTGTGATTTTATCACCCATTTATTTGCTCTCGATGTTACGAGTGGTCTTCTATGGCAAAACCACCGAAGAGTCTGCCAAGTTTGAACTAACCGACGCCAACCCGCGAGAGGCATTTATTGCGCTCTGCCTACTGGTTCCCATCATTGGGATTGGACTCTATCCAAAGTTAACGACTCAAACCTATGATGTGAAGACGGTGGCGGTAACGGCGGAGGCTCGTAGTTCCTTACCTCTGGTGGCCGAGCAACCGTTCCACCTAACTCTTCCCCTTACGGCTCCCTCTGTGTTTGCTAGCGAAACGAAAGAGCTATCAAGCATTGTGAAATAGCTGAGGCAGCATTGATGGAGTATCTTGGATGATCGATCGATACAAGCGATACAAATAGGACGGTAGTGAAGGTAGCAATTGCTGCACTCGTCAACTCATCAGTTCAGGGTCTAGAGTTCTAGACCCTTTTTAGTGTTCAATGCCCTCTTCCTCTTCATAATTGTCATAGCTCCAGTTTCCTTTCCCATTTGGCAAGATGATATCGGCCAAATTTTGATGCTTAGGTACAGTGCAGCCTATCATAGGGGTGTTATGACTAACGCAATACAACCCGTGGATTGCAATGCTGCCAACTGATCTGTTGATTCATCGGCAGAATGGAGAAGAGATTGTTCCTAAATATTTGCCAATTACCCAAAAAAGCGTGGCAATCGCCGCAGACTTGATCCATTTATTTCAACAGTGTCACGGAAAAACTCAGGGCGAACTAGAGCAACGGCTCCGAGAACTGGAAGGAACCAGCACTGACTATCGCATCAAACGTGGACTGGCGCATCTATTGCGTAGCGAAACCTTCAGCAAATTTGAAATTGTCAGCCCATTAGAACCACAATTGCTGAGACAGCGGGTGTTTGCCCTCTCTGCCCGCGCCGCTCCTCTGCCGCAAACGGCGCCAAACACCTTAAAAACGATCGCCGCGCAACTGAGCCAAGAACTACAGCAAGAGATTTTTTCTGAACAAATTCGCACCGGGCTGTATGCTGATTTAGACGAAAACAAAATTTTGACACAGTTCGATGCCCCCAATCCTGAAGCCTTGCTGCATCGCTATAATTTGTCGCAGGTACAAGGAATTTTCTATCGTGCTAGTCAGATTTGCATCAATGCCCACCGCAATGATCCGGGTGAATATAAGCTACTGTTTCGCTACCTAAAACTCTTTGGACTGATGACCTACATTGAAGGGGATGCCGATCATGGCTTCACGATTTCGATCGATGGCCCTACCAGTTTATTCAAGCCCAGTACTCGTTATGGGCTTGACATTGCTAAGCTCATTCCAGCCTTACTGCACGTTTCCAAATGGAGCCTTGTGGCTGATTTACAACTACGCGATTCCTATAGCAAAACCAATAGAACGGGTCGTTTCACCTTGGATTCTCAGTGCAATTTGGTGACGCACTATCCCCCTGGTAAACCCTACGACAGCTTGTTGGAATCTGCTTTTGTCGATCGCTGGCAGTCCACAAAAACTGAATGGCGCTTAGAAAGGGAAGTCGATTTAATTCCCATTCCCGGCAGTGTCATGATTCCCGATTTCCGCGTAGTGCATCCTGATGGTCGATCGTTTTTGCTGGAAATTGTGGGCTACTGGCGACCGGAATATTTGCGCAAGAAATTTTCACAAGTGCGGCAGTCAGGATGCTCTAATTTAATTTTGGCGATTTCAGAACGCTTGAATTTGGAAAAAGCGGGTGTGCACGTTAGGAACTGCCCTGCTCAGGTGATTTGGTTCAAGGATAAGCTGTTACCGAAGGCGGTTCTGGCGGTGTTGGATGGGAAGTAGGGGAGAGGAAGTAGGAAGAGCGTTGCACAACTTGGAATGTATCCAAAGAGACTCCACGAAGGTGGCTGTAGACTTGACTACGGTATTAACGAGGGACATCCATCGGCTTTATCGTCTATCACTTTACCAATCAACTGGGTGGCCATTTCGACCCCTACAGGTTTACAGAACAAATAGCCTTGTGCCTGATCACAGTAAAGCGCCTTTAGTTGGACTAACTGTTTTTGGGTTTCGACTCCTTCTGCAATCACTTCCATGCCTAAATTCCATGCCAAGGTAATGATAGTCCGAACAATGGCCAGTTGTTCACCATCGGTATCAATCTTGCTGGTAAACGATCGATCAATCTTCAGGGTGTCGATGGGAAAGCGATGCAAATAACTAAGCGACGAATAGCCTGTGCCAAAATCATCAATGGCTAAACCAATACCTAGATCTTGTAATTGAGTCAGTGTCGTAATCGCTGCCTCGGCGTTTTCCATCAATACACTTTCAGTAATTTCAAGTTTTAGATAGCGGGCTTCTAGTTGCGTTTCCTGCAAAATTTGATGGATTTCATCAATCAATTGAGGAGTAAATTGTTTGCTCGATAAATTGACATTAATTGTGAGAGTCAGGTCTGGGTGCTGTTGACGCCACTGCTGCATTTGACGACAAGCTGCTTGTAATACCCAATGCCCAATGGGAACAATGAATCCAGTTTCTTCGGCGATCGCGATAAAGTCACCAGGAGCAACGATGCCACGTTTGGGATGCTGCCAACGCAATAGGGCTTCAAATCCAACAATCTGTTGATTTCTTAACGACACAATGGGCTGATAATGGAGTAACAGTTCCTGCCGTTCCACTGTTCGGCGCAAATCGGTTTCTAGCTGCAACATTGCCACGGCCTGCGTATGCATATTGATATTGAAGATTTCCGATCGCCCTCGCCCTTTTTCTTTGGCTCGATACATTGCTGTATCTGCATCTCGCAGTAATTCTTCAGGACGAGTGTAGCTCCGATTGCCATAGGCAATGCCAATACTGGCAGCCGTGAAGACTTCGTGACCTTCTAAGTTAAACGAGAGTGATAATTCTTTGTGAATTTTTTCTGCAAAAGCAATGACACTTAATTGACTGCTAATTTTTTCTAGCAGAATCACAAACTCATCTCCACCTAACCGTGCCAAGGTATCTGACGAACGTAAGCACTGAGACAACCGCTTGGTAATGGCAATCAACAACTGATCGCCTAGCATATGACCTAAACTATCGTTAATGACTTTAAAGCGATCGAGATCGATAAAAAGAATTGCAAACTGTCCTGATCCAGCTTGAGTACGTTGAATGGCATGACGCAAGCGCTCAATTAATAGTACCCGGTTAGGTAATCCAGTAAGCGTATCGTGTAGCGCATCATGCACTAACTTGGCTTCGGCTTGTTTCCAGGCTGTGACATCGGTTTGCGAACCGGCCACTCGACTCGGCTTTCCCAATGCATCTTGAACAGCGGCTCCTCGCGTCAGCATCCAACGATATCGCCCGTCTTGGTGCAAAATACGATATTCGGTTTCAAAATGAGTTGTTAGCCCACTGAGATGATCGCTGAGTTGTTGTTTAACCCACTGCAAATCTTGAGGATGAATGCGACCAATCCACTCTTCAATGCTGTTCTGAATTTCATGGTCTTGATAGCCCAACATTGCTTTCCAGCGAGAAGAGAAATAAACTTCATTGGTTTTTAAGTTCCAGTCCCAGATGCCATCATTAGCTCCTTTTACAGCTAGGGCATAGCGTTCTTCACTATCACGGAGGGCCGCTTCAGCACGGATGCGATCGGAAATATCAAACTGTAACCCAATGAAACTGATTAAGTTGCCGTACTCATCAAAGACCGGATTAATGGTCAGTTCATTCCAAAACGGCGTGCCATCTTTGCGATAGTTGAGAATGACGCAGGTGATCGGGCGAACGTGAGCAACGGCTTCGCGAATTTGCTGAATCACCCGTGGTTCACTATCGACGCCTTGAAGCAGGCGGCAATTTTGTCCCACAATTTCGCGGCTAGTATATCCAGTCAAGGTGGTGAAGGCAGCATTGATAAACATCACCGGATTATCCGGTTGCTTGGCATCCGTAATTACCACCCCTGTACTGATATTGGCAACAGCCAATGCCAATTGCTCTTTGTCTTGTAAAGCTTGACGTAGTTGACTCAGCGTATAGGAATGCTGAATGGCATATCGAATCGATCGTTCTAGAACCGAAGCTGTGATTTCCCCTTTCATCAGATAATCGGCGGCTCCGGCTTGCATAGCGGCTACATCAACCGGAGGATCGTCTTGCTCTGTCAGTAGAATCATTGGAGGTTGATTGCGTGGAACGTGATGAAACTGCTGCATGGCTTCGCGCAACAGATCAAGTCCGTTGTATGGCCCCAAGCGGTAATCAATTAAATAAACATCATGGTGACGTTGCGCAATTTCTGCCAGCGCTTGATCATAAGATAGAACCCAATCAAGCTGAAACGTTTCCCCTTTAATCTCAGAAAGCAGACTGTGCATGAGAACATAATCATCCTCATCCTCATCCACCAACAGTACTCTGATTACGGGATACAGCATAACCCCATGCACTCTATCGAATCGATTGAAATGGTTGGCAACTAAGGAATTTACCTAATTAGCGATCGGCGTTTGACGATTTAGCTGGTACCACAACTAACTGCAAGGGAACGAACTTGAAAACATTATTGAAGAGACAGCGCTTACCACCGTGAACTGAGATTTACTTATAGTTCCCTCAAATTCAACGAATGGCT
Organism: Thermocoleostomius sinensis A174; assembly: GCF_026802175.1. NCBI lineage: Bacteria > Bacillati > Cyanobacteriota > Cyanophyceae > Oculatellales > Oculatellaceae > Thermocoleostomius > Thermocoleostomius sinensis. Next base: position 4,584,061 of record NZ_CP113797.1, read on the forward strand.
AAGCTGTCTGAAAAAGAAAGCAGTCAACCACCTAATTGGAGTAGTTAATTGGGCAAAGTGAGTAGAGGTTGAAACGTGAAGATAGGGGGTATGGTTAGAAGGAATTGCAAGGAATTGACGTCACGAATTCAGCAATGTCTGAAAAGTCTGACCTGATTGATCCCATCAATTACTCGATCGCGGCTAGCGCTGCACAATAGGCTTGCACTTGGGCATCAATGCCTGTAATGGCTGTACCTACCACCACGGCATAGGCTCCTAGTTCGATCGCCCGTTGGGCCAGAGCCGGAGACGCAATACCACCTTCACAGATGACCGGAACGGTTAATGTCTGCACCATTTGCTGCAATAGATCAAATCCGGGGGGGGAATACGGTTGTGTTTGGGACGTATAGCCATACAGGGTTGTACCAACCAAATCAGCCCCTGCTTCTACGGCAGCGATCGCAGACTCTAGAGTATCCACATCAGCCATAACAGGTTTGCCTAATTGTTGGTGAATTTGAGCAATTAAGCCAGCAACAGTTTCTTCACCCGGTCGCGGCCTTGAGGTTGCATCGATGGCTATGATGTCGGCTCCGGCTTCGGCGATGGCTTTAGCATGGTGAAATTGGGGCGTAATGTAGACTTCAAAGCCAGGTATTTGTTGCTTCCATAACCCAATGATGGGAACATCAACCTGTTGCCGCACAGCTTGTACATGAATGGGGGTATCAATCCGAACGCCCACTGCTCCTCGTTTAACAGCCGTAAGGGCTAACGCTGCAATCATGGCTGGGTCATGCAGGGGAGAATCGACGGGCGCTTGACAAGAGACCACCAATCCTTGCTGTAAGGCTGCTATTGACACCGATCGCGTCGATCGTGATGGTGCCCACACGTCATCAAGACGGGAATTGTTAGCATGAGAATGCTTGGAATAGGAATTAAGCTCTGATTCCATTGCCATAATCGCTTGCCTTCTGCCTGGTGGAATGTCCAATGCTGCATAAACTAATGCTGCATAAAGTATCTGCCTTTAACATGCCTATAGATAGATACAATTGCACTCAAAAATTAATCAATACTTTATCAATCTTTGTCAAGATTGTTTGAGAAAACCAAACAGGCTAGGCGGAAGCGATGGCTTAATTCAGACTAGGAAAAAGCAAACTTGTTCATTGATGTGCGCTAAATAACATGACACAACTATTGGCAGGAGATACAGGCGGAACGAAGACAATCCTTCTACTAGCTGAAGCCGAGGAGACAGGTGACAAAATTCAATTGAAACCACTTTATGAATCTCGCTATGTAAGCGCCGAATTTCCTGATTTAGTGCCGATGGTGCGGTCGTTCCTAGAGTCTGCGGCTGAAGCGATCGGTCAAACCCCAGCGCCACACAAAGCTTGCTTTTCGATTGCAGGGCCGGTTGTGGATAATACCTGTACGCTCACAAACCTATCGTGGTTACTGGATGGCGATCGCATTCGCGACGATTTAGGCTTGAAGCAAGTGCGGTTGATGAATGATTTTGTAGCAGTTGGATATGGCATTGAAGGGCTGGCGCCAGAAGATGTACATACACTGCAAGCGGGTGAACCCAAGGCTGACGCTCCGATCGCCATTATTGGGGCAGGAACAGGACTAGGGCAAGGTTTCTTGATTCATCAAGACGGGCGCTATCGGGTATACCCGACTGAGGGCGGACATACTGACTTTGCGCCTCGTAACGAACTGGAATTTCAACTGCTGAAGTATCTACGAGACAAGCTCAGTATTAATCGAATCTCAGTGGAACGGGTGGTGTCTGGGATGGGCATTGTCGCTATCTATCAATTTCTGCGCGATCGACAAGTCACCGGCGAGTCGCCCGATATTGCAGAAGTAGTACGCACCTGGGAACGAGAGGCTGGCAAAACTGAGAAAACGGTTGATCCTGGGGCGGTGATTGGGACAGCGGCGGCTGAAGGACGCGATCGACTCTGCAAGGAAACGATGGAACTCTTTGCCGATTTGTATGGAGCAGAAGCTGGAAATTTAGCGCTGAAACTGTTGCCCTTTGGTGGGCTGTATATTGCAGGCGGAATTGCTGCCAAAAACCTGCCTCTACTAAAATCTGGGTGCTTTTTAAGAGCCATGTCAGATAAAGGCAGGATGCGACCCTTGATGGAGCGCATTCCTGTACACGTCATTCTGAATCAAAATGTGGGTCTGCTAGGAGCGGCTTTGAGTGCGGCACGGTTATAAAAGGTTATAAAAGGAAATTCTTCTAGGATGGCAAGGCCTCTCCTTTGAGGGGCTTCTCCCGTACAACAGGTGTAGTGTCTAAAGTTGTAGTGTCAATGGTATCCTTCGTTTCAGTGCGTTGTTTGAGAGTGGATCTATTTTGCTCAGCATTCTCGTGTTACATGGCCCCAATCTCAATCTGTTGGGCAAGCGTGAACCCGGCGTATATGGAATTGAAACCCTAGCGGACATCAACCAGTCCCTTGAAGGTGACGCTCGATCGCTCCAGGTGCAGCTTGTCACCTATCAATCCAACCACGAAGGCGCACTCGTTGATGCCATCCACGCAGCGCTTGGTACACATCAAGGCATTTTAATTAATCCCGGAGCCTATACCCACACCAGCGTGGCGATTCGCGATGCCATTGCTGCCGTGGACTTGCCCACCGTGGAAGTTCACCTCAGCAATGTCTATCGCCGTGAGTCGTTCCGCCACCATTCCTATATTGCCCCGGTGGCGATCGGGCAAATCAGCGGCTTTGGCTTAGAGAGCTATCGATTGGGGTTACGTGGATTGGTGCAGTATCTTAGACAGCAGAACGCCAAACGCTAGGAAACGGTCTAGTCGTTTGTATCTTGAGCTACAGCCTGCTTGCCAACCAGCGACTATTGATTAGGTAGTAATCAGGTTAGCCTGTATTATGACAGTCGTACTCGTATTCCGGTTGAAGCGTGCAATTTGAACAGTACAACCCCGGCGAATTTTACGATGAACTCTTCGTTGCTCAAGGAAAACCTCGCCCTGAGGCCGCCCTGCTGATCGATCGCATCAACTCCCTGTCGATCGAGGAACTTCAGCAACGACAAAAGGCTGCCCAGCAAGCACTGTTCAAACTGGGTGTCACGTTTAATGTTTATAGCGACGACCAAGGAACCGAGCGAATTCTTCCCTTTGACATCATTCCCCGCATTCTGCCAGCCCAGGAATGGGAACAGTTAGAGCGGGGACTGAAGCAGCGGATTCACGCCTTGAATTTGTTCCTGACCGATATTTACGGCGATCAAAAAATTATCCAAGATGGTGTGATTCCCGCAGAATTGATTCAGTCTGCCTCTGGTTTTTTAAAACCGTGTATGGGGCTGAAGCCATCCCAAGGCATATGGTGTCACATTACCGGAACTGATTTAGTTCGCGATGGAGATGGACAGTGGTACGTACTAGAAGACAATTTACGCTGCCCGTCGGGGGTGTCCTATGTGTTGGAAAACCGCCGGGTGATGAAAAGCACCTTTCCGATCGTGTTTAATCAAATGGCGATCATGCCCGTAGATGACTACGCCAGCAAATTGCTTGATACCCTGCTGGATTTGGCTCCCTCCGGCTTGCCCGACCCAACTGTGGTGGTGTTGACCCCCGGTATCTACAATTCCGCCTACTTCGAGCATTCCTTCCTGGCCCAACAGATGGGCGTAGAACTGGTAGAAGGGCGCGATCTTGTCATCGCCGATGGGTATTTGCAAATGCGCACCACCAAAGGCTTGAAGCGGGTTGATGTCATCTATCGCCGCGTTGACGACGAATTTATCGATCCGCTGGCCTTTCGCCCTGATTCGTTGCTGGGCATTCCCGGACTGATGGAGGTGTACCGGGCTGGGCGGGTGGCGATCGCCAATGCCTTGGGAACGGGTGTTGCCGACGATAAAGTCATCTATGCTTATGTGCCTCAGATGATCAAGTATTATCTAGGCGAAGAGCAACTCTTGCCCAACGTACCGACCTATCTCTGCTGGGAACCTGAGCAACAAGACTATGTGCTGTCTCATCTGGATCAACTCGTGGTGAAATCCGCCAGCGAATCCGGCGGCTATGGCATGTTAGTTGGGCCGCACGCCACTCCTGACCAACGCGCCGACTTTGCCGATCGCATCACAGCCAACCCACGCAACTATATCGCCCAACCCACCTTGAAACTATCGCGAGTTCCTACCCTGCTGGGCGATCGATTAGAACCGTGCCACGTTGATTTGCGTCCCTATATTCTCTACGGCAAAGACGATATCTACATCAATCCCGGTGGACTGACCCGCGTAGCCATGCGCAAAGGCTCCCTCGTGGTCAACTCCTCGCAAGGCGGTGGCAGCAAAGATACCTGGGTTGTGGCGCAAAACTTGATACAGATGCAGACCCTACTGCAAGGGCAAAGCCAAATTCAGTCGCAGCATGGACAGACTCAATCACAAACGCAATCTTGAACTGAGTTGAATTTAGGTAAATTTGTTTGTCGATGGTAATTGGTAATTGGTGACAGCCATCCGTTTGACAATCACTCCCTTGGTCTCCCTCGATTCCCGACTCCCGACCCCCAACTCCCTATATCCCAACCTCCAACCATGCTAAGTCGCGTTGCAGATTCCATCTACTGGCTAAATCGCTATATTGAACGAGCCGAAAATATTGCTCGGTTTGTAGATGTTAACTTGAACCTACTGCTAGACTCTCCACCGGGCATACAGCAACAGTGGGAACCCCTGATTCGTACTACGGGCGATCTGCCGCTGTTCAAAGAACGCTACGGTGAACCGACAATCGATAACGTGATTCAATTTCTCACCTTTGATAAAGAGTATCCCAATTCCATTCTTTCCTGCCTCACCGCTGCCCGTGAGAATGCTCGATCGGTACGAGAAATCATCTCGTCTGAAATGTGGGAGCAGGTTAACACGTTTTATCATCAGGTCAAAGATGTAGTCAGCACTCAGCACTTTTCCAACCTGCCCGACTTTTTTGCTCAGGTAAAACTCTCTAGTCATCTGTTTGCAGGTGTCATGGATGCCACGATGTCCCACAATGAAGCCTGGCACTTTGGGCAACTGGGGCGGCTAATTGAACGAGCCGACAAAACCACACGTATCCTGGATGTGAAGTATTTTATTCTGCTGCCGTCGGTGCAGGACGTGGGCACTGCGCTCGACGAATTACAGTGGATTGCCTTACTCAAATCCGCCAGTGCCTACGAGATGTATCGTAAATGCCAGCATCGCATCAGTCCACAAACCGTCGCCGCATTTCTGATTCTCGATCGCGAATTTCCGCGATCGATCCAATTCTGTCTCCTACAAGCTGAAGCCTCGCTACATCAAATTACCGGAACTACTGCTGGGTTGTGGACCAATCCCGCTGAACGGACCCTAGGTAAATTGCGTTCTGAACTGGATTTCATCACGATCGAAGAAATTATCCAATCTGGGTTACACGAATTCTTAGACCAAATTCAAAGTCAGCTTAATCTAGTTGGCAATAAAATCTTTGAAACCTTCTTTGCCTTGCAAACAGCTTCTTAGTCAAGATAAAGGATGAAAAGAAAGGATGACAGATGAAAAATAAGAAGTTGAGATTGATACTTTAGCCCTGAGCCTTCCTGCCTACTCCCCATTCTCTATTCCCCATTCCCTATTCCACCCCCACTTTCGTGCACTATCAAATCACCCACCGCATTATCTATACCTACGATCGCCCGGTGCTGTTAGCCCCACATTCAATTCGGATGCAGCCGCGCTGCGATGTGACGCAAAGGTTGCACCAGTTTTCACTGACGATTGAGCCAGAGCCGAAACGCTCGGTAGACAATCTAGATCTGGATGGTAATGCGGTGACACGGGTCTGGTTTCCCGATGAGCCAATCACGAGTTTGACAATCGAAGCAATGTCCCAGGTAGAAACCCGGCGCACCAATCCGTTTGATTATCTGCTAGAACCATGGGCGGTGCGGTTGCCCATCGATTATCCGGTGTCGTTGCTCGATCGCTTACACCCCTATCTGACGGGTCAGTTTTCCAGATTGTCAGGGGGGGGTGATTCGGCCGCCGTGCAACTGGCGCAAGAAGTATGGGAAGCTACATCGGGCAACGTGGTGTCGTTTTTGTCGGAATTAGCCGATCGAATTTACACCCAATGCGGATATCGGTTGCGCGACAATGGCGATGCTTTGCCAGCAGGGATCACCTGGCGGCAGAAATCGGGTTCCTGTCGTGATTATGCCGTGCTGTTTACAGAGGTTTGTCGTGCTGTGGGGTTGGCGGCTCGCTTCGTCAGCGGTTATCAAGAAGGCGATGTAGAGAGTGACGATCGCCATTTGCACGCTTGGACAGAAGTGTACTTACCGGGAGCGGGTTGGCGTGGCTATGATCCAACTCAAGGACTGGCAACAGCGGATGCTCACATTGCACTGGTAGCATGTCCAACGTCTCATCAAACTGCTCCCGTGTCGGGCACTCTGAAACAAGCGGCAGGGGTGTCTTCGCAAATGCGCTATAACCTAAAGATTACGAAAATCGATGGTGAAACTGGATAGGTTGGAAGCACTGACTGAACGCACTGACTGAACATTTACTGCTTTGTTCATCTGCCTGGTGTGCCCCAAGCAGGTTAAGTACTTGTTTCAGAATCACCCGATCGTCGAATTAACCACACCATCACCCCACCTGTCACGAGACCACTGACTAGTCCGGCAATGCCACCAATCAGCCAAAACGTATTCGGAGCCAAACGCAGCCCGATCGCCCAACCAATGAAATCGGATAAAGCTTTGGCTAGAATCCACCAGCCTGCTCGCGGTAGTTTAAGTCGCAGCATCAACCATTGAGCAATGCCAGGTAAAATCCCCATCGCTACAAAAGCGATCGGAAATGAAGCGGCGATGGCAAAACTGAGGGCAGTGGCGAGCATCGTCGCTAGAATCCAACCGCCAATAGCACTCACCCAGCGGCGCAGCACGACCCACTGCACAACTCCGGTGCAGCCACCGATAGCAGTCCCTGCAATCAAGTTGCTCAAACCCTGAGTGGGTACATACAGCCCTGCGCCAATGGCAGTTGCAAGAGCAGTCCCCATCGCCCAAGGAAGCCACACCTGTTGCAACAGTTTGGCGTTGCCAGGGGACGATCGCCGGACAGGTTGTTCCACTGCTGCAACCAGCGGATCGGAGTTAGCGTTGTTTGAATAAGCAGGTGGAGTCTGAGCAATATTTTGGGGCAGATTAGGAACTCCATAAGACGGTACGACTGGTTCTTGTCGATAGGGTGGCAGAACAGGGGGCGGTGGGTTGGGAACAGGGGGGAGGTTAACCGGGTTGAGCGATCCAATCGCTGCTTTTCGAGTAGGCGACTCATCAGGGGGTGGGGTAGGTTGTCCTAAACTCCGCGCATAGTTGCTGGGATATTGCTTTACACCAATATCGGTTACCCGCAATTCTACGTGCCCAAGCTGTAACACACTACCTTGATTTAGGACACGCTCCCCGTGGGGTAACGATCGGCCATCCACCAGCGGCGGGTTGGTGTCCCGTAAGTTGCGCACATAGAAATGTTGATCGTCTGCGTTAAAAAATATCTCAACATGTAGCCCTGACACCGTAATGTCGGATAGGACAATATCGCAGCGAGCCGGGTCACGCCCAATGCGAATACTACCTGGCTGTCGAGATGGTTGACGTGGATGAATCAGGCGGCTGTGGGGTAAACCCGCATCGTACCATTCCAAGGTTAGTTCATGCAGCAATTCTGGCGGAGCGATCGGCCCAGCCACTGGGGTTGGATCAAACCCGTGGGCCAACTGTTGAACCGCTTGCAAAGCTTCCGTGGCAGTTTGGTAGCGCTGGCGAGCGTTATATCGCGTTAGGTGCGTCAAAATGTGAATTAATCCTGGCGAAATTGGCACTAAATGCTGCCAACGGGCTTCTCCAGTCACACTGTCATCCTCAAACCGAGTCGGATGTAACCCAGTCAACGCTTGAATTGCAATCATGCCCAAAGCATAGAGATCACTACTAGGTCTGGGTTTACCACGTGCCTGTTCCATGGGCATATACCCGATTGTGCCAATGCGAGTTCCCGGAGCCACAGCGCTAAATTCGCCAGAACCGTCAGGTTGAATACGGACTTGTTTAATGGCACCAAAATCAATCAAAATTAGCTTACCGTCACGTTTGCGGCGAATGATATTGGCGGGTTTGATATCTCGATGAATCACCCCCTGTGCATGGACAAATGACAACACCGTCAGCACTTCTTCCAACAGTTGAATCACTGGCTCTTCCGTCCAAAGCTGTCCTAACTCTGCCTCGAGAGTATGTCCCTCCACAAATTCTTGTACTAGATAAAATTCATCGCCTTCGGTGAAGTAGGCCAATAATCGGGGGATCTGATCATGATCGCCCAACTTTGCTAGCGCTTCGGCTTCACGGTTAAACAATTGCCGTGCTTTTTCTACATGAGCAGGGTTTGTGCTGGCAGATTTAAGCTGTTTGACAACACAAGCAGGCTGTCCAGGAATGCGAGTATCCTGGGCCAGATAGGTTTCCCCAAAGCCACCAGAACTCAAGCTATGGGTAATTAAGTATCGCCGATCGAGAAGCTGACCAATCATCAGATGGTTGACCCCAAGTTCCAATTAGAACCCCGGGTTTTAAATAGTGGCACTAGTCTATGGTATTCTCCTCTCCTCTGCTAGTACCTGCAATTCAAAAAAATCTCGTAAATTTCCTAGAAGAAGGGTAATGCCATGCTGCACAACGTGTCCTTTCACAAGTCCTTGTTAAGCAACGGACGGAGACCGATCGCAAATCTACTGCAATGAGTACAAGCAAATTCGCGAAACTTTCGATTGATCAGAACGGTCTTAACAACAAGCAAGGGAGCATTCAGCAATTGCACCCAAGGTAGACGAGGAGAGAAGAACCAATGCTGCAACGCTTTATCATCATTGGGCTAATGGGATTGGTCTTGAGTGTAACTGCCTGCGATCGATTGTCTCAGCTAGAACACCTAGAGCAAGGCAATCGGGTGTCTCCTCTTCCCCCAACCATGCCGCAGAGTTCAGCCGTTGAGAATGCCATCAAAGAAACCGTGATTCGAGACAACGCCCTCAAAGCACCAACCGAGGATGCCCTGACAGGAAGCGCCATAGAAAACGCAGCCTCCAACGTTGTTTCATCACCGTCACTCGAAGAAGCATGGCTGCCCGAATTTCAAGAAACTCCTTCGGCGCAACTCAAAGCGGATTTAAAAGAGCAAGCGAGACGAGTCAAACAAACTCCGTAACAGGAAGTCTCCTGTGAAAATCTTTATGATCTATATCAGATGGAGGCTAGACAATCATGCATAGTTTTGTCTACGGCTCAGACAGTATAAGTCGTAACTTTAGTAAAGCCTTTCTCAACAAAAGTTTGCAAGTTTTAATCATCCTTGTTAGATTGCAGGAGAACCCGTTCTTTCCTCTCCTGTGAATGCGTATGCGCTTTGGTTTTATTCCAGTTCCATCTCCATTAACATCGCGATCGCGCGTCTATGAATTGAAGGCCCGTTTAGACTGGGGTGAACCTGCCCTAACGATCATTGACATCCGTAGCCGGTGCGAGTTTAATCACAGCCACATCATGGGCGCTATCAACATGCCTATGAATGAATTGGTTGAACGTGCGCTGGTGAGTTTGGAGCTTGTTCGCGATATCTATGTCTATGGCGATACAGACGAAGAAGCGGCAGCGGCGGCGGCCAAGCTGCGATCGGCTGGGTTTTTGAATGTGTCTGAAATTCAGGGTGGATTACCCGTTTGGAAAGCCTATGGCTATCCCACCGAATCAGGCATTGCTCGCGTTGGTTAACCGTTAAGCTCGCTGGCGTTCCATTGGTGCGGTAGTTTGAAAGCATTTTCTGGCGTCGCTGGTCAATCGTCGCTGCAAAACCTAAGATCAGAAATCACACGACCCCATCGATCGAACGGAAACGAAATAGTGATGAGCAAGAACCGTCGTCGGCTAAGCTTCCTGTTAATGGGTGTACTGACCTGGGTAGCTGCCTTTGCCTTGTCTGCCTGTCGTCCGATGTTGATGAGCACAGCGGCCGAACCCCCTTTGGCCTTTAGCGTCATCAGCGACCCCAAAACCTTTAACTATGTCGTCAGCAACGAAGCTTCCAATGTCTTCAGTTATATCTATGAAGGGCTGGTTACGGAAGATGGCCTGACGGGTGAAATAATTCCAGCCTTGGCAGAATCGTGGGAGCAATCGCCCGATGGGTTGCAGATTGTCTTTACATTGCGCGAAGGGTTGCGTTGGTCCGATGGAGAACCGCTGACTGCCGATGATGTGGTGTTTACCTACAACGATCTTTACTTTAACGAAGCCATTCCGACGGCGATTCGCGATATTTTGCGAATTGGTGAATCTGGAGCGTTACCGACGGTGCAAAAGCTAGACGATCGCCGTATTCAGTTTTCTACTCCAGAACCCTTCGCTCCGTTTTTACGTAACACCGGACTAGCCATTTTGCCGGCTCATGCTCTACGAGACTCTGTGAATCAAACCGATGCCCAGGGCAATCTTTTGTTCCTTTCCAAATGGGGGACAGATACAAACCCTGCTGAGGTAGTGTGCAATGGCTTATATCAGCTAGAAAGCTTCAGCCCAGGGCAACGGGTAGTGTTTCGGCGGAATCCCTATTACTGGCGCAGGGATGAGCAGGGCAATCCCCAACCTTATATCGATCGCCTGGTGTGGCAAACAGTGGAATCGACCGATAGTGCATTAGTGCAGTTTCGATCAGGCGGACTGGATATTCTCAGCGTTCAGCCTGACTATTTTTCTCTGTTGAAACGAGAAGAAGACCGGGGCGGCTTCAGCATATACAATGGTGGACCGGCATCGGGAACGAATTATCTAGCATTTAACTTGAATCAAGGCAGTCGGGGTGGTAATCCACTCGTTAGTCCGATCAAGTCCCGCTGGTTTAATACGCTGGCCTTTCGGCAAGCCGTTGCCCATGCCATCGATCGACCTCGGATGGTGAACAACATTTTTCGGGGACTGGGCGAGCTACAAAATTCGCCGATCTCTGTACAAAGTCCTTACTTTTTATCACCGGAAGACGGTCTACCTATCTATGACTATGATCCAGAAAGAGCCAAACAGCTTTTACTGGAAGCTGGATTTCAATATGATGCCTTCAATCGTTTACAAGATGCCGAGGGTAACTTAGTGCGCTTCACCCTGATTACTAATTCTGGTAACAAAATTCGTGAAGCTATGGGGGCACAAATCAAAAGCGATTTAGCTCGAATCGGCATTCAGGTTGACTTCACTCCCCTTGCGTTCAATACCGTTGTCGGTAAGCTGCGGGCGTCGTTAGATTGGGAAGCCTGCTTGCTCGGTTTTACAGGGGGAATTGAACCCAACAGTGGGGCAAATGTGTGGCAACCTGATGGAGCGTCCCATCACTTCAACAAAGCGGCACAACCAGGAGAACCGCCGATCGAAGGACGGGTGGTAGCTGACTGGGAAGCCGAAATTGGGCGACTCTACACTGAAGGCGCACGTACCCTAGATGAAGCTCAGCGTAGGGAGATCTATGCCCAGTCTCAGATTATCACCCAAGAGAACTTACCCATGATTTATCTAGTTAATCCGCTTACCTTTTCGGCCGTGCGCGATCGATTACAGCCGATCAAGTTTTCGTCAATCGGGGGTGCCTTGTGGAATCTGTACGAATTGCGGATTCAAGACAGCGCATCCTAGAAAACGGGCTTGCCTCTATAAGCAAGCTTAAGAATGCTGGTAGTACAGCTAGAAGCAAGTTAATCAACGTAAACTTAAGAAAACTTAAGAAATAGTGATCCGTTTATCGCAAACTAACTCGATCGGCGGATCTTCTTCGTCAAGGGATGTTCTGCTGTGCTCTGCCGTTCTGACCAAATATCCATCATGCGTTTAGAAAAATAGCGAATTTGATCTTCTTCGTCCAGCATGGCAGCGTAATCTCCGGCACTTTGCAGATACAGAAATTTTTCAGCTTGCAGTTTTTGCTGAATTCCACGTGATTGTATCCAAATTTTCTGAGCATTTGTTTGACCTAATAAGGTTGTGAACAGCGTTGCCACGCCGCTAAGGGCTGGAACACTCCATTCATAACCTCGCAACCGATCGCTAGTCGCCAATGCTGCCAAAATTGTTGTGGTCAGTGCCAAACCAATTCCAAATAGTTTCAGCCGCTGAAACCCACGTCGATGCTCTGTCGCTTCTTTTTGAAACTGTGTAATCAATCGATCGCATTCTGCCAGTGCATCTTGTTGACGTTGGTGTAACGGGTACTGTAATTCGTTTAGCGAAAGCTGCATCGAGTCTGGCGAATGCGCATTGTTCCTCAATTTATCTCCTAACATACTCTATTCCTAACCAACAAGCAGGATTAATATAATCCTTTATTAGTGATTACGAGATTATTCGGAGAAAACTGGAAGAAATTTTAGCCTTTGCTGTAATGAAACTGATTGCTAGACACCAAACAGAGCTACGGACTACTCTGTTGCGCTAGGAGTCTGTCACCTGTGTAAGTTGCGGCATTTGCCCTCATCCCTCAACTCCTGTTCCTCTATGTCAGAGCAAGGGGAGAAAGACTTTAAAGCTCCTTCTCAAGCTTGGGAGAGGGATTTAGGGCGAGGGCACAAAGGTGATATGTACACGTGGCGCTCTTTGATCGCCGAAGCCAGTATTCCCTATTGCCTAATCGTCCTATGATTCTTGTGGGCTACGGGCTGGAATAACAATCTGAAATTCTGTCCCTTCAGATGCCGTGTGATATGTCAACGTTCCTCCGTGCTTACCCACAACAATTTGATAACTAGTGGGCAATCCCAGTCCTGTTCCCTGTCCAACCGATTTAGTAGTGAAAAATGGTTCAAATAAACGCGCTCGAATCGCTTCCGGAATGCCCAATCCATTATCTTTGATTGAAATTTGAATCATGTCTCGATCGATCACCTTAGTTTCAATCCAGAGCGTGGGTTCATAGGCAACCTGCTTATAGTGTTGACTTGCTACTTCTAGCGCATCAATGGCATTCGACAATAAGTTGAAAAATACCTGATTTAACTGTCTCGCATAACAGGTCACGATCGGCAAATTTCCATAGTGCTTAACTACTTTAATTGAAGTCGTTGCAGAAGTTGTTACTTGAATTGTGAGGCGATGATTCAACAACAATAATGTGCTATCGAGACCATGATGTACATTAACAGGTTTAATATCGGACTCATCAAGATGCGAGAAAATTCGTAGAGCTAAAATGATCGCGCAAATTCGCTCTACTCCAGTTTGCATAGAACCGAACAATTTCTTTAAGTCACATAGCAAAAAATCCAAATCTATCTCATTTATTACTTGTTGAATGGCAGGCGTTGGTTGAGGATATTCTGTTTGATATAGCTTGATGAGCTTTAATAGATCTTGAATATAGTCGCCAGCAGGTGACAGATTACCTGCAATAAAGTTAACGGGATTATTGAATTCATGTGCAATTCCTGCCACAAACTGTCCTAATCCAATCAGTTTTTCTTTTTGAATTAACTGTGCTTGTGTTGTTTTGAGGTGATCTAATGCTTGTCGAAGTTGTTCGTTTTGTACATGCAGTTGTGTTTGCAAATCCTGGATCGTCAATTGATGTTGAATGCGGGCTAATACTTCTTCAATTTGAAATGGTTTTGTGACATAATCGGCTCCGCCAACTTGAAATGCTTTCACTTTATCTAATACATCATCAAGAGCGCTTAAGAAAATGACCGGAATTTGAGCCGTTCGTCGATCGTTTCTCAATTCTTGGCATACTTGATATCCAGACATATCAGGCATATTAATATCCAGTAAAATTAAATCAGGAATGGTTGTACGAATTGCCATAAGCGCCATTTTTCCACTAATAGCTTTGCGAACATGATAGCCTTGTTTTAAGAGTATTGTTGAAAGGACGCGAACATTGTCTGGAATATCGTCCACAACCAAAATATCAGCTTTTAATTCATTATCAATCAGAATGTTCATATTTTCGACAATAAGGGATTTATTAAAAAGATTACGCTAATGTATTTTATTGTTTCTTATCTCTTTGGGCTGATTTTTATGCTTACCAACAAGGATTTTTTATCAATAACTCGTTTGTTTCTGCAATAGATAAAGGTGCCGAGAATAAATATCCTTGTCCTAATTCACAGTTTAAATGCTTCAGAAGCGTCAATTGCTCAAGCGTTTCAATACCTTCGGCGACAACGCTCATTTGCATTGCTCTTGCAATACTAATAATGGCTGGAATTAAGCCAGAGTTTACAGAGGATTTGGTTAATCGTTGAATAAACGATCGGTCAATTTTCAAACTGTCTGCCGGAAAGGCTTGCAAATAACTTAATGACGAATATCCTGTGCCAAAATCATCAATACTAAGATGGATTCTTCGCTTTTTCAATTGCTTTAAGATACTGGTAACAAGCTTCGTATTATTCATGATGTTGCTCTCGGTAATTTCTAACTTTAAATGAAATGGGCTGATCTGCGTTTCAAATAAAATTTGGTCGATTTGTTGAATGAGATTCGTTTGCACAAATTGTCGTGCAGATAGGTTAATGCTGACACTAAATCGCTGATCTACAAGTCCTTGTTGTTGCCAGTTACGTAACTGTTGGCAAGCCGTGCGGATCACCCACTCGCCAATTGAAAGAATTAAACCTGTCTCTTCAGCAATTGGAATAAACTCGATAGGTGAAATGAATCCTTGTTGTGGGTGCTGCCAGCGTAAAAGTGCCTCTAGTCCAGTGATGTGTCCCGTTGTCAGAGAAACGATCGGCTGATAATGCAACACAAATTCCTGTGCCTCCAAAGCCCGACGCATATCGGTTTCAAGTTGCAGCAGACGCAAGACTGCTTCGTGCATCGCCGTATCAAAGACCTGATACTGAGCTTTTCCGAGTGCCTTAGCTCGATACATGGCTGTGTCTGCATCTCGTAACACATGCTCGGATTTTGTATAGCCTGCATGTCCCAAAACAATGCCGACGCTGGCTCCCGTAAATACTTGCCATTGTCTAATCTCAAACGGAGAGGCAAACATATCAAGTAGCATTTGAGCTAATTGAATGGCGCTATCTAGATTTGGCACATTTGGCATTAAAATCGCAAACTCATCACCTCCTAGGCGTGCGATCGTATCTGTCTGTTTCACGTAATGTTGCAAGCGCTGGGCAATGGCAATTAATAATTCATCTCCAACCAAATGTCCTAGAGAATCATTGATGACTTTGAAGCGATCGCAATCTAGAAACAAAACTGCAAACAAATACGAGGAATTGCAACTTGTATGTTTTATTTCTTTATTTAATCGATCGATAAACAACGATCGATTGGGTAAACCGGTAAGAGCGTCATAAAATGCCATTTCCAGTAATTGGGACTGAACTCGCTTGCGTTCAATAATTTCCTGAATGAGTTCTCGATTGAGGTCTTCTAACTGTCGAGTGCGTTCTTCTACTCGCTTCTCTAATTCAGCGTTTAATTGCCGAATATCCCTGCTTCGCTGTCCCAACATCAGTTGAGTTTGAACCCGTGTCAATACTTCTTCAAACTGGAACGGTTTGGTAATGTAGTCTACGGCTCCCAGTTGAAACGCTTTGACTTTATCGAATGTCTCGTTTAGGGCGCTCAGAAAAATGATGGGAATGTCTGCTGTTGCTGGCACTGACTTTAAATGTTGACAAACCTGATATCCATCCATATCTGGCATCATGATATCTAGTAGAATCAAATCAGGAATAACCGTTTGAGCAGCCACAAGCGCTGCTTGTCCACTCAATGCCTTGCGAACAACACAGTCGCTCTGTTTGCTGAGCATGACAGAGAGTAAGCGCAGATTTTCAGGAGTATCATCGACAATTAGAATGTCGGCGGCTGGAAGGTGGTTCACGCTATGGGTTCCTTACGAAGGTTGGTTGATTCCATCAGCGCAATGATTTGAGCAAATTGAAAATTGCGTGCTAATGTCTCCAACACGCTTGCTAGTTTAGATGGAAGAGGAATTTGCTCAATCAGCTTAAAAATGAGGAGATCACTTCCTTGAGAAGCCGCATGGTAGAGTTGTTGTGTCCATTCGGACGGCATCGCTCGGATAGTAGCTTCAATTTCTGTTTGACTATAACTAGTCTGATCAGTATGCGGTGTATGGTCGCAATTTTGAGAAGATGGCGCTTGCCAAGTAGTAATCGAAGGTTGGGATTGAGGTTGCGAATTTAATGCATGATTAGAATTATCTTCTGTATTCCAAGTTGGAATTGTATCGGTATAGAGATAGGTTAACTTTAAATGTTGCTCCATCTTCATCAGTAAATCAGCTTCTTGGAACGGCTTACTCACAAAATCATCGCAACCAGCGGTCAAAATTGACTGACGCTGTTCTTCAAAAGCACTGGCTGTTAAGGCAATGATGATTGTGGGTTGAGGCATTGTCTGTGTTGGAAGCAGTAATCCTTGGGTTGCTTCTTTCTGGCGAATGCACTGAGTGGCTCTATAACCATCCATCACTGGCATTCGTATATCCATCCAGATCAGGTGCGGCTTCCAATCTTCCCACCGTTCAATAGCTTGCTGACCGTTCTCTGCCTCCTCTACCTCAAATCCCAATGAACTCAAGAGCGTCACTAACAACAAACGGTTAGCGGGTTGATCTTCCACTACCAAAACTCGATAGGTAGGCTGATTGGGAGCAAGGCCGATCGCTTTACGGCGCTGGGGTGGTAAATACGCGATCGGAGATGGTTGGGCTGATTGCACATGAATATCAAGGGCAAATGTAGCTCCCTGACCCACAACACTATGAACAGTAATTTCTCCACCCATCAGTGCCACAAATTTTTGACTAATAGCTAACCCCAAGCCAGTTCCTTGTTTGGATTGAAACCCTGATTGAGTTTGCTCAAATGGCTTGAATAGCTGCTTGAGTTCATCGGGGGCAATTCCAGGTCCAGTATCCTTAACTTCAATGTGTAGCTTCAAGGCGGATGCAGCCAATTCTTCATCTATCAAACTGACACGTAGGATAACATGACCTACTTTGGTGAACTTAATAGCATTACCAAGCAGATTAATTAGAATTTGGCGCAATTTACTTTCGTCAGTTTTGATAAATTGTGGTAGGTTGCTAGCATAGATCAGCATCAACTGTAATCCTTTCGATCGAGCGTGAAGCTGAAACATTTCCTCAAGGGAATGCAACAGACGATGCACATCGAACACCGTTTCATGCAGAATTGCGCGTCCTGCTTCAATTTTTGACATTTCCAAAATGTCATTGATTAACCGTAAAAGGTGTTCACCGCTGCGATTAATAATATCGATATACTCCTGATGTTCCCTAGAAAGAGACGAGTCATCATTGAGGAGTTGTGCAAATCCTAAAATTGCATTAAGTGGCGTTCGTAATTCATGACTCATGTTGGCCAAAAATTCACTTTTGGCTCGGTTGGCGGCATCAGCTACTTCTTTGGCTTTGCCCAGTTCTTCCGCTTGTCGCTGGGTTTGACCGAGCAATTCAGCTTGCTGGACAGCAACTCCTAGCTGAGTTCCAATTTGCCGCACAATTTGAATGTCGCTGTCTTGCCACTCACGAGGGGCTGTGTTTTGATAACTGGCTAACAATCCCCACAACTTGTTACTAGAGAAGATCGGAACAATAATGTAGGCTTGCGTTTGAATTTGTTCGAGAAGCTGAATATAGCAAGCCGTAAACCCAGCTTCATAAATATTAGAAACACAGCGATAGCCTTCACCATGGCGATACCGACCTCCTCGCGTTTCTTGAAGGTACGTATCTTGGATAGAGATATCTACCTGATTCAACTTGGCAATGGCGCAGTCTTTTTGCTCGATCGTTCTTTGGTTGAGCATCGAGGCTGTATCAGCGGCGGGAACGAGGGGTTTCCAGCCGGCCACCACCGACTCGGCAACGAATGACCCGCTCCAATCTAGATTAAATCGATACACAGCCACCCGATCGCACTGAATGACTTGCCGAAGTTCGTCGGTTGTTGCCCTAAAAATTGTTTCCAAATCTAGCGTTTGCCGCATTCGTTGAATGACTTTTGCTAAAGCCCGTTCTCGTTCTGCGACTTGCAACAATTCAAGTTCTGCACGTTTCTGTGTTGTGATATCGCTAAAGGTACAGACAACTAATTCGACAGTGCCACGAGTGGTGGCAAACGGTTCAGCATTGACCAAAAGCCAGCGTTTTTCAGAACTGTGCGGAGATACAATTCCCATCATCACATCACGCACAGAGTTACGTTCGGCAATCGATCGCTGGACAGGTAGCTCTTGCAGAGCAAACAAACAGCCATCCTCTCGAAACACCGTCCAGCCTACCCCAAACACCCGAGGAGACTGTTGGCGATCGCTCAAATTAAGCAGTCGTTCGGCCGCTTGATTGCTAATCAAGATCTCAGCCTTGTCGTTTAATAGCAATACACCAACTTGCATCTCGCGGATCAACATGCGGAATCGTTTCTCGCTTTCTTGCAGCATTTGCTGTTGCAGAAACTGGGTAGCGATGCGTTGATCGAATACTGAAATGATTAAGCTGAGAATCAGCAAGATGATGGTTGCAAAACCAATAGCGATTGCTAGAAAGAGTGGATCGATGGAATAGAAAGATGAAACTGTGGGGCGATTGGTTGGCAAGAAATGAGTTGCTGCCATTCCTGTATAGTGCATTCCAGTGATGGCAACGCTCATGACCCCTGCACTTGTCAGTTTTTGCCAAACGATGTGGTTGACTAGGGTTTGGGCCCGAAACGCTAGCCACAGAGCCATAATTGAGGCAACAATTGCGATGCCGATTGAAAGCACCACCAGGTAATGTGTATAGTGAATGTCTGCCTGAAGTTGCATAGCAGCCATTCCTGTATAGTGCATCCAAGCAATGGCAATCCCCATGCAAATTCCTCCCAACAGTAATCGTTCAATTGCATGAGGTTGGCTCAACAACCAAAGGGCTAGTCCAGAAGCGAAAATAGCCCACAACAAAGACAATAGCGTTGGTGAGACCCTATAGCTAACTGACAACGGCAAGTGTAAAGCTAGCATCGAGACAAAATGCATTGACCAAATGCCAACACCGATGACAGTGGCTCCACCAATTAACCATTGCGGTAAGTTCTGTACTTGCTTAATTCGTACCGCCAAATCCATTGCCGTATATGAGGTAAGCAGGGCAATGGCAAATGACAGCGCTACTAAACCAAGATTGTACGATCCTGAAATGTGATGCTCCATATCCCCAGAATTCCCTGAAAAGCATTCACATTAACGCTGCCTTCTGGCATATGACCTCATCCGGTTGGTCTCGCTAGTCGGCTGCTTCTGTAGGCTTGTGGATTGTTAAATCATAGGTGGAGAAAGCAGGTTTTTCTCGATCGATAATTTCTTCAATTAAGTTGCGATCGAGATGCTGTCCATGTTTTAGGCGAAGTTGCACAATGAAGTGATATGGACGACCCCCACCCAGAACCGTATTTGGACCTAAAACAGTATTCAATCCAGTCGAAGACTGACCCAAAACTAATTTAGGAGAAGATTGTCCCAAAACTAATCCATGCTGAGTATCATCGCGAATTTCAATTTGATTGTTGTCCAATCCAGTATAGAGATGCAAATAGGCTTGTAACCCTTTACGAGTGCCGCGCCAGCGATAGAGGGGGATCGCATCATGAATCAGACGCCGCTGTTGCTCAAGGCTCCAGCGTGGATCGATCGGGCACGCAACCCACTGTGCCAGAAAAGGAAGCAAGGCTTCAGGAGCGGTGAGCGGATTGAGATAGGCCCAAAGCGTATCGATCGTCTGCACCACCGGATCAAAAGCTTGCTCGAAGATGCTGAGAAACCGCTTGGTAAAATCATGCGCGCGATAGATTGCAGGTAGGAAATTTTGGTAAGAACTGCGGGGGCGAGCATATAGCTCAATCTCTTGCTGCTTCATCAATTCTAGTGAAGTATCTGACCACTGCATCTTGGCTAACAGCCTGATTTGCACCTGATAGTCTAGTTTGAACGGTTGGATTATCTGACTTGTGGCGAAAGCAGCTTCAAAAAAATCGGCAGGTAACTGAAATCGAATCACTTGTTGGATAGATCGGGTGGGTTCAAGAACCCGATCGGGCTGATTTGCTTCTACCGACTTTGGCGAATTGGATGTTTCAAGCAAAGGCTTGGAATAATTGCACCAGTTGGTTGGAGATAGGAAGTCCCCATGCTGTGGAAAATTTCCCTGCACTTGCAGTTCCCAAACTAAACCATCCTCGTCTTCGTTCTTCACCTCAACCAACAGTTCAGCAGGCTCTCCAGGATACAGAATCAATGATGGACGCTCGAGCGCAGTAACGTTCTCTGCCTTATAAAGCTGTTGGGACTCATACATGTCACTCCACTCAGGTAGCTGCATAGAGATGACAGACATGTTGATCTTAGGCTGAGGGCTAGCGATTTGAGGGGCGCGAAAAGTAGCTTGAGTCATCGCTGTGTTCTTTTATGGCAAAAAGATGAAGAAGGAAAACTATGAAAAAATGCAAAATCAAAAAACAAAGTCTATTTTTATCATTTTTCGGTACTGTATGAGCGGTCGAGAAAGTAGACGCTTAGTCCTAAACTCAGTTGTTAGTTAATTTGTTTGCTTCCAGCTATTTGATGCATTATGTGGCATCAAAGTATTCCTCAGCTAATGTCGTCTTTTTTAATTACAGATATAAATCACATGTTCTCCTGTCTCTTCAGGGTAGTTATCATCTCTCTCTTCAGGGTGGTAATCGTCTTTCCAAGAACAGATAAGATTATCAGCACCGATGCGAATGACGGGTTCTGGAATAATTAGGGGTTCCCACTGCTCCTCAGCAATTTTGCGAGCGCTAAACAGCTTGACAGTTGAAACATAGCGCACACCCTCAATCGCTTGGCACTGGGCAATTACATCCGAGGGATAAACAGGACGCCCCCACTCCCAACCATTGCCATGAATGCCACCAATCACGGGATTAAGAAACTCGAATAGCCTGGTTTGTAGCTGTTCCTTAACCTGAGTTGATTGATTGAGATAATTATCGTGCAGAATGACTTCAACATGAGCTTTGACCCTGATGTAAGTTGGCTGTTCATACTGCACCCGAACGCCTAGTGGTTTGCGATCGTCAATATAGTGTTTTAATGTATCTTTTTGCGTTTCAATGTGCAGAGCAGCATCTGGATTGAGTCCATTCGTGGCAAGGGTTGTGAGGGACTGGTGGCTGCGATCGATATCAGGCACAATCAAGAGCAATACCGTTCCAGGGTTGGTACTGGTATAGTGGCGCAAACAGCGTGCCCGGGCGATAGCAACTGGCGAGCGGATCGCTAAACGCTCGAAGTCTTCAGGTGTAACAGCAGCTTCACGGGTGCGCAACAGTTCAGGAACTCGCATCACTGCTTGAGCCAAAGATTCAGCATCTTTGCCGCCCTCGGCAGCAGAATAGTTGGTGACATTTTTCACATAAGGAATGGCCGTTTTGACAACGGTGAGCCGTTCCGCCTGTACATTGCCGATCGTGCCGCCACCACTGCGATAGCGCCGCATATAAATTTCTGCACCTGGTGGTGGAACTTTGCCGTACTGCTGTTCTAATTCAATGGTGGACGGTGCTGGCGGTATGGAGGATTCTCTTGCAGGGCTGCAATCGGTCACACTGCCCCAAGCTTGCGCGGGTTGCTGAGTGCGATGTTTAAGCCGCTCTGGTTCCTGGACTCGCGGCCCAAATTGCACTGTGCCCGTAATTGCGTCGATTGTATAGTGTAGGTCAGTGGGTTTAGAACTGGAAAAATCCGACACCTCTTGCCAGTCTTCAACGGGGTATCCAGACGACCTGACTTGGATATGTTCCTGCTTGTCCAGATCACGGCTCAGAACCGGAATATTTTGCAGTTGAAACCGCTGTCCTGGTTTACCGTTGCTGATGCCTAGCAGTTCTTCTTCCGCCACCACACAATGACTAGCATTGACAGTTCCGCCAATCGATCGAACTGATAATCCCACAATGGTTGGAGAGACACTATACCCAGGCTGAGATTCTTGAGACTTTCGATATACACAGCGAATCCAGTAGCCGCTGTAACGCTCCTCGTTGTCGCTACTATGAGCTTGAATTGATGTACTGGAAGGCAAACTGACGATCGGCAGCTTTTGCGGCAGATGCAAAATCACATCGGCTCCATCGTTTAGCGGATCGAATCCCTGTTGAGCCACTTCGGCAAAACTGAATCCTTTCGTTTTATCGTTGGCAGGAACTCGAAGAACATCACACCATTTTTCACCATTCCAGGCTTGCCAGTTCAACGGTGGATTGTTGGGGTCAATTCCCGTGCTGCGGGCTGGTTCACCGTAAAACGTTAGCGCAATGACATTTCCTGCCAGTTGCCCCATTGCTTCATCCAAAACTAGGTAGAAGCAGTTGTTGGGTTGCGGAGGGTTTGCAAACAGGGGGCGTTCTTCAACGTTTTCCCCCGACGGCCCTGGATGCGGAAAGGAGGTTTGAAAGTCCTCCTCTGAGGGAAACTTGTTTATATCAGCATTTGGATCAACGTTGGCAGTGATAAATTGCTTAGTGGTCGGAGTTCCAATGGCAAGGTCAGCATCTGTAGTAAATACGATCGCAGCTTCGGTTTCCGATCGAACGGTTGCAACCTCCGTGCCGCTTTTAATCGTGATGGGAAAGGGCTGCGCTTTGCTGAGGTAAAAGGTGAGTTCGGTTCGAGCAGGTTTAGACGGCTGTAGTCGAATTCCCATCAGTTCTAGGAAGGTGACGTAGTTGAGCCGTGGCACTTGATTGAACCGCAGCAACATTTGATCGGTTAACCAGGCGAATAACTCGATGAACGTAATTCCCGGATCACCAGGATTATAATTTGTCCATTCTGGACAATAGCGAGGAATACGCAAGCGACATTCTTCGACCAGATCACGAAAGGTACGATCGTCTAGATTTGATTTGGGAAGTTCGGTCAAAAAATCAAAATCCATGATTATTCCTTGCCTGATTGGAGATAAAAGGGATACACTAAACTGCGCAGGCTATGACTCTGTTTAGGATGATAGAAGATTTCAATTTCAACTTTGCCCTGAGCCGGATCGGGATCAGTCCGAACTTCTTTGAGAACAATGCGCGGTTCCCAGGTTTCGATCGCCTCTTCAATACAAAGCTGAATTTCGAGCAACGTTTGAATGTTGAGAGGTTCAAAGGTTAATTCAGATAGTCGCGACCCAAAAGTGGGGCGATATACTCGCTCGCCCAGTTGCGTTTGTAAAATGATCCGAATCGATTCTTCAATGTTAGTGGTGTCACTGCTGAGTTGAATGCTGCCCTGTGCGTTGACTTGAAGTGGGAAGGCAAATCCAGCGCCAATGTATAGGTTGGGGCGATCGTGGATTAGATCAGTCATGATGGTCTGGTTCCTGAACCTGTTCTAAATGGATTGACTTAAGGCTTAGAAAACTGAACAGAGGGCTTGTGCAATCGATCGCATCGAAGTCCTTCACTTTTTGGGCGAGGGAGTTAGGGGAGAGTCGAGGGATTCACAACTATTACCGGGTGAATAGCTTGTATCAGGTATATCATTTGCAGCAGTTAGATAAAGTCAGGCGATGGTGAGATCTAAAGTTAGATAGCTGATTGACTGACAACACTCGATTGCAGCAGAGGATTTTATACTGAATTTAAAAATAGTATTCACACCAGATCATCCCACCGTCTGCGGCCCCTCCCCCTAGTAACTATCCATGACGCAAAAGTGCGTAGAAGTTTTATAAAGACTGGATTAGCAACATTGGGTGTGAGAGTTTGAATTAAAGTTGTTGAGTAATCTAGACAGGCAACATCATGCGAGATTGGGCACGCTAAGCAATCAAGAGTAATAGCGAACCATTGGGACTGCTGCATCAGCATAGTTGGAGTCGAAATGAGCGTTGTGGCAAGCAGGGAGAACGGCGTAAAAAACAACCTGTGAAAAAGAGACTCAAGGCTGGCTCAATACGTTGACCGCAGCAGAGCAGGGTATTGATGAAACAGTGAGTGTGGTGCAGGTAGGCAATTGAGATTGAGCGCAATCTCAACCGTCCGGCTCGACGAGCAACCTTAAGCGTGCCGGAGCGTCGGTAACAGCTAGAGCGATCGAAAACCCGTTAGGTGTCTCCGATCAATCTCCTCCAATAACTGGTTGAGACTCGCTGGTGGTCGATTCAAGCTCACTTGCGGTGGCTGGTTGGGGTTGATAATACTCGATCGCACGTTGAAAGAAATCAAATAAAGGTTCGCGATCGATCGGCACCGCTCCATCCGTTCCAAACCAGGTGTTGAACATAGAAGTAGCACCTGGCGCATCATTGATTAAATCTTGCATAAACCCGAGCAGCGCTTGATTAACGATTTGCAGAAAATCAGCATTCTCTTTAGGCACAATGCATGCATAGATTTCAGGCTGAATCGGCACAGTTGGCAGAATCTCGTAAGCCTCTGGGTTACCAGTTAATTGTCGCAATCCTGAAAGCAAAATCCCATCACTGACCAATGCATCAATCCGTTGATTATTGAGTGCTTCCAGCCCATCGGTGCGACTATCGAGGACTACATAGCGGGCAATTTGTAAATATCCTTGCACTACTTCAGCATTCGTGCTGCCTCCAATCACACCCACTCGAAACTCTGTCATGTCTTGGCGATCGGTGTCACGCTTCACTAAAAATTGCGTTCCCGTTTTAAAAAACCCCACCGAAAAATCAACTCGCCTAGCTCGACTGGATGTGTAGGTTGTTGTGCTACAGACAATATCCACTTCGTTGTTTTCCACCTTCGAGAAGCGATTGGCTAACGTCACTTCTACTAAATTCAGTTCAATGTCTTTATTCAGTTCTTGTTCCAATTGCTGGTGAATTAATTTCAGCAAATCGACCGAGTAGCCCACCAGTTCACCAGTTTCATCAAAATAGGCAAATGGAGCCGAATCACTGCGAGTTGCGGCCGTCAGGGTGCCAGTGCGCTGAATTCGCTCTAATACGGTTTCAGCCGCTGCGGGGGTCGCCATCAACATTGTGAGACAGCATCCCAAAAGTCCAATGAATTTTTGCTTTAGCATAAGTTAACTGCTGAGCCACAGCGGGCGTTCAATTTCTACAATCTAGGATAGCTGGGTAGACGAATGAGTAGATAGACGGCTGGGTGGATGGATCGGTGAATTAGTTAATCAAACTTTGATAGACAATTTGATAGACAACACTGCAATGGATTATAGGTTCGATTTACCACTGTTTCGCGATCGCACTCTTTTACAACAAGCCCTGACCCACCGCTCCTATGTCAATGAACATCCCAATACAGGAGAGCACAACGAGCGGTTAGAATTCTTAGGCGATGCCGTTCTAAATTTTCTCAGTGGTGAAATTCTTTATAAACGATATCCCCATCAGCCAGAAGGTGCTTTAACGCCTTTACGATCGGCGTTGGTTGACGAAAAGCAACTAGCCAACTTTGCGCTGCTTCTCGAATTGGGCAATCAGTTACGATTGGGACGAGGTGCTGAACGCGACGGTGGTCGCCACAATCAAAATTTGCTCAGTAGTACCTTTGAAGCGGTGATCGGAGCCTATTTTTTAGATACAGGGCCAGAAATTGCCGCCGTCAGAGCCTACGTAGAGCCACTGTTTACAAGTGTTTTAGATAAATGGGATTTGCTCCCCCCCACAGTGAATGCCAAAAGCTGCTTTCAAGAGTGGGCGTTAGCAACCTATGGAGAAAATCCACAGTACGTCATCACTGATCAAACTGGGCCCGATCATGCCAAAGAATTTACAGCGGAAGTGAGACTTGGCGGTTCTAGTTACGGCAAAGGGAAGGGCCGTAGAAAGCAGGATGCTGAAAAACAGGCGGCCGAAGATGCCTTGAGAAACTTAGGATTGTTATAGCAATCTAGCGCTGTGGTAAAAAACAACACCCGAAAAATCTTTCGAAGAGGCTCAACCATCCGCGAAAGATTAATCCGGGCGTTTAATTAATATTGACCTACCCAGTCAAACCAGGTGTTAAACGAACAGGCAATCAATCGAATCGTAGTCAATTCCAGCTAACTGAGCGCTATGGAGTGCTGGAACCACTGATGGAAATACCCTTAGAACAAGCCAAGCGTTAAAGACTTGTCGATGGGGAAGGTTGCACCGATACCGAGCCAGAGCGTCACCACGGTTCCAAACAAGAAGACAGTGGTAGCGACAGGGCGACGAAAGGGATTCTGAAACTTGTTGACGCTTTCAATAAATGGAACGAGCATCAAGCCCAGCGGGACGGCAGCCTGACAGGCAACTCCCAATAGTTTATTGGGAAGGATACGCAGAATTTGGAAGACCGGATAGAGATACCATTCTGGCAAAATCTCTAGGGGAGTGGCGAAGGGGTCAGCAGGTTCACCGACTAACGCAGGATCTAAAACTGCTAATCCAACGCAGCAAGCGATCGTTCCCGCAATGACAACGGGGAAAACATAGAGAAGATCATTGGGCCAAGCGGGTTCACCGTAGTAGTTGTGTCCCATGCCCTTCTTCAGTTTTTCGCGCAAGACTGGATCGGCAAGATCCGGTTTCTTGAGGGTTGGCATGACTGAGTGCTCTCCTTAAAAGCCTGGAAGTCAAACGAGTAATAGTTAAAAGAATAGAGGAAATGAGGAGATTTGAGTTACTACAGCCTAGCTCAAGCCCAAGCGACTGAACTGTGGCTCTAGCTACTAATACCCTCGTTACTCTACAACGGGCCAGAAATTCCCTGCTTGCGGATCATCAAAAAGTGCAGCAACATGAAGACCGCGATCGACCAAGGCAGAACAAAGGTATGCAAGCTGTAGAAGCGGGTCAGTGTGGCTTGACCCACGCTTTCACCACCGCGCATCAGTTCCACAATT
This sequence comes from Thermocoleostomius sinensis A174, assembly GCF_026802175.1. Taxonomy (NCBI): domain Bacteria; kingdom Bacillati; phylum Cyanobacteriota; class Cyanophyceae; order Oculatellales; family Oculatellaceae; genus Thermocoleostomius; species Thermocoleostomius sinensis. The sequence goes on from NZ_CP113797.1 coordinate 4,611,090, forward strand.
TGATCACCTACCACCGGAATGGCACTGGGGACGCCCGATACAATCTTGACCGCCCAGTAACCAACTTGATCCCAAGGAAGCGAGTAGCCGGTAACGCCGAACGAAACGGTAATCACAGCGAGAATCACGCCCGTCACCCAGGTTAACTCACGGGGCTTCTTGAACCCACCCGTCAGATACACCCGGAACACGTGCAGAATCATCATCAACACCATCATGCTGGCAGACCAGCGGTGCACAGAGCGAATTAGCCAGCCAAAGTTCACCTCATTCATCAGATATTGCACCGATGCAAAGGCGTCCGTTACTGTCGGCTTATAGTAAAAGGTCATGGCAAAACCAGTGGCAAACTGGATCAAGAAGCAAGTTAGGGTAATTCCACCCAAGCAATAGAAGATATTGACGTGAGGGGGCACATACTTGCTGCTGATGTCGTCGGCAAGCGCCTGAATCTCTAGGCGTTCCTCAAACCACTGGTATGCTTTTGAGTCGGTTACCTGTTTAGTAAACATGAAACAAAAGTTCCAAGAGTATTATGTCTGTCAATAAATTTAACATAGCTCTCAGCCGGATTTCATTCTGCAACGCCTGAGTTAAGTTGGGTTTGAACGAAATCATAGCCGCAGGGCTTTCTCAGCTTAGCGTTTATCTAGCGCCTGTTGACTTCAGTTGAGTTACTTAGAACGATTGCATGCCACGTGGCCTTCCTTGGACATCTGTTTCTAGCCATTTGCTCTAATCATTGAGTAGATCATTAATTAAATTGGTTAATTAGGATAATTTATGGGTAAGATTCGGCTAAGGTTAAGTTCACATTTATTTAAAACTCAGAGTCTAAATTAAAGATTAGTATCGATTGCCACATCAAATGTTGCCAATCCTTTTGTAAACCTCGCTAACTGACGTTTGTCCCATAGCCGCTACTGCCTTGCTGCCTTTAGAATCTGCATTATGAGAAAACGGATTGTTCAGATTGGATTAGTACTGCTGCCGATCGCACTTGCCTTGTTATGTCTGGTTCCTACCGCAACGGCTTTTAGCGAAGAGCAGCGTTTGGTGAATGAAGTTTGGCGTATTGTCGATCGCGCCTACCTTGATGACACCTTCAATCATCAAAATTGGTGGCAGGTGCGGCAACAGATTTTGCGACAACCCCTAGATACTCGCGAGAAAGCCTACACCGAGATTCAGAAGATGCTGTCAAGTTTGGGAGACCCGTTTACACGGCTGCTGAAACCCGAACAGTATCGTAGTTTGCAAACCAATACGTCGGGTGAACTGACGGGCGTGGGCTTGCAAATTACTCAGGATGTAGAGTCAGGGAGTTTGCGCGTAATTGCTCCGATCGAGGGGTCGCCTGCTGAACTGGCCGGAATCAAATCTCGCGATCGTATTGTCAAAATCAATGGTATTTCTACGGTCGATTTGACGTTAGATGAAGCAGCAGAGCGAATGCGTGGCCCGATTGGCAGCCAAGTCACATTATCGATTCTCCATGAAGATTCAGAGACGATAGAAGACATCAATGTGGTGCGCGATCGAATTAGTCTCAATCCGGTCTATGCCGATTTGCGATCGTTATCCAATGATCTCAATGTAGGCTATATTCGCTTGATGCAGTTTAATGCCAACGCCACGCTAGAACTCTCCAACGCCATCAAGCGCCTAGAGGATCAAGGAGCCAACGCCTACATTCTGGATTTGCGCAGTAATCCGGGGGGGCTGTTGCAGGCAGGGATTGAAATTGCCCGTCTGTGGCTGAATGAAGGAACGGTAGTGTACACCGTCAATCGCAATGGCATTCAAGATAGTTTTACAGCCAATGGGCAAGCCCTCACCGATGATCCGCTGATTGTGCTGGTTAACCAGGGGACAGCGAGCGCCAGCGAAATCTTGGCCGGAGCGCTGCAAGACAACCATCGGGCCCAACTAGTGGGTGAACGTACCTTTGGCAAAGGCTTGATTCAGTCGTTGTTTAGCCTCTCAGACGGATCTGGACTCGCCGTGACGATCGCCAAGTATGAAACGCCTGCCCATCACGACATCAACCGTCAGGGGATCGTTCCTGATGTGGAAGTGCCGCTGGAACCCATTACCCGCGATCAAATTGGTACCGATGCCGATCGTCAATATCAGACCGCGATCGAAGTGTTGTCTCGCCCGTCGGTGGTGGCGGATGCTGGCTAGCCTAGGTCGCACCTATCATGATCCGCTGCATGGAGCCATTGTCCTCAGTTGGAGTGATGCCACTGAAGCTCTATTAATCCGGCTGATTGATACGCCTGCATTTCAACGCCTACGTCGGATCCGCCAGCTTGGACCTGCCAGTCTCACCTTTCACGGAGCCGAGTCGTCGCGTTTCACCCACTCTTTGGGAGTCATGGCCATTGCCCGACGCGCCTTCGATCGGCTCACACCAACCTATCCGCAGCTATTGCCCTATCGCCCAGTAGTATTGTGCGCAGCCTTGTTACACGATATGGGACATGGCCCGTTCAGCCACACCTGCGAAGAGATTTTTGGTAGTGATCATGAGCACTGGACAGAGCGAATTTTGCGAGAGTTTGAGCCGATTCGCACGCTGTTGGATAGCTTCGATCGCACCCTGTTGCCTCAACTAGAGCAGGTCTATCATCATTGCCATCCCACTGCGTTTGTTTGGCAACTGGTTTCCAGCCAACTGGATTGCGATCGGCTTGATTATCTCATGCGCGACAGCTATTTTACCGGCGCGTCCTATGGCAAGCTAGACCTCGATCGGATTCTGTTAGCGATGGGCTATGACCCGGTGACACAGCAATTGGTGGTGGCAGAAAAGGGCATGGCGGCGATCGAGCATTACCTCAGCGTGCGCTACTTCATGTATGCTCAGGTTTATAACCATCCTAAAAATCTGGCTGCCACTTGGATTTTGTCCCAAGCCTTTCGTCGAGCGCGAGACCTGTTGGCGTTAGACCAATTGCCAGCCGATGAAACCGTCACTGCATGGCTACAGCAAGACTGCGATCGGCTCTCGCTTCAGCATTACTTGGCAGCCGATGATGGCGTATTGTTCTATCACTTACAGCGCTGGCAGCAGCACGAAGATCGGTTGCTGTCGGATCTGTGCCGTCGCTTTGTCGATCGAGATTTGCTCAAAGCGTTCGATGTGTCCTACCTAGACCCCGATCAACAAACTGACCTGGTTCAAGCGCTGCAACCCTCGCTCAAAGAGTATGGACTCTCCCCGGCTCACTACTTGGGGTTACGTACAACTGTGAGTCGAGGCTATACCCTCTATCAAAAAGGGATTAACCTACAAACCCCTTGGGGACTCAAAGAGATTAGCGATCGATCGCCGCTGATTAAAACCCTGACCCAACCCTGGCAGCGTCATTGGCTTCTGTATCCGCGTGAAATAGAAGGTGCGCTGAACCAGGAATTAGCTCATTGCTAACATCCGCTGAATGGGGCGCAGCGCCGCTGTTTGGATGGCAACAGGTAAGGTAATTTCTGGCGATCGGGTTTTCATGGCCCAATACAGTTTTTCTAACGTGTTAAGCCGCATGTGAGGACACTCATTACAGGCGCACTGATTCATAGCAGGGGCCGGAATGAAGCGTTTGTGGGGTGCATCTTTTTGCATTTGATGAATAATTCCCGGTTCCGTCACCACAATAAAGGTTGAACTCTGACTCTGTAGAGCATACTTCAACAAGGCCGTTGTTGAGCCGATGTAGTTAGCGTGGCGCAAAACCGAAGGTTCACACTCTGGATGGGCGATCACTTCTGCATCGGGATGTTCCATTTGTAACCGAACAATTTGCTTTTCCGAAAACGTTTCGTGAACAATGCAGCTTCCTTGCCACAGCCGCATCTCTCGTCCGGTTTGTTCCATCACATACCGTCCCAGGTTACGATCGGGCGCAAAAATGATCGGTTGATCGATCGGAATTTGATTGACAATCTTCACCGCATTGGAACTGGTGCAGATAATATCGCTCATAGCCTTGATTTCAGCCGAGCAATTGATATAAGAGACCACCCAGTGATCGGGGTGTTCTGCTTTGAACTGGGCAAACGCTGCCGGAGGACAGCTATCTGCCAACGAACAGCCCGCCGCCAGATCGGGCAACAGGACCAGCTTATTAGGATTGAGAATCTTGGCCGTCTCCGCCATGAAATGTACCCCGGCAAACACAATCACCTCTGCGTTAGTGTCCGCCGCCTGCCGAGACAAACCCAGCGAGTCTCCAATGTAGTCGGCAATGTCTTGAATGTCCGGATCTTGATAATAGTGCGCTAAAATCACAGCGTTCATCTCGCGCTTCAGCGTTTGAATAGCTGAAACTATATCACGCGGCAGAGTAGCGGCATTGGTCGGGTTTTGGTAAGAAAGTGTAGTTGAAAACACAGCAAACAGCGAATTCCTATGTAAATGACCCAGAATAACAAGTGGTGTAATTTGTAATTATAGTTGTATTTACCAAAAATGGTGGGCGCTGCCATGCTGGCAATGGCGCGTCACCGTTCGCAACTACCCCGATCGAATGCAACTGAATCGGGTGCATTCCTCTGAGGCAGCCCTTGCTGGTGTCTCTTGTGAAGAGAGCATGTGAAGAGAGCAGTAGACCGATCGTACCCCGGTTAAGAACCCGCAATTTAGTCAAGAAGGAAGCGTTTCAGATATGTGGCTTTCATCCCCCGGCTGTTGTCGTCCCCTCACTAAGGGAAACTATAGGGGGCATCGAGAGATATCACCAGGTTTGAAACACCACTGGATCAAGGTCGGTCGGTCATACTTGAATTCAGCAACGCCTCAACAGCGCCTCAAAAAATATACTGAAGGTTTACTTTAACAATTTATTGATAGAAGATTTGGTAAAGTGTTGCCGAACTGATTGCTGAGCCTGTCCCCTGCATCGGACGATGAAGCTGTGATTGCAAGACCGTATTAGTGATACCAACTCTTGGTAATGCTGCATAGCATCCACCCGACTGCCTATGGCTCTTCCCTTCAGTACGGGGAGGTTAGGAGGGATCGGTACACTGTGCAACCGGATAGAGAATCGGTAGGTGAACAAGGGCGATCGCAGCTATGAAATTGCATAGTTGTAGAATCAGGGAATGAACCGCTACGGGTTGTACTACCTAGACCAGAGTATCCTTATCCATCAGACAGGTCGTCATAACCGCTGCAACCACTCACACCTTTAAGCGTGAATATAGAATAACTGGAAAGATTTTCACCTTGAGAGCACAGGCATTGTGATCAGGTTAGGCTCTACCATCCGAGTAGAACTCAACGTTGTACTCGCAGTTTATGGCGCACTCAAGTTTTAATTAATATTCGCTTGAACATATGACTTGAGCAAAACAATACTCGTGTAATACATCTATAAAGCTGCAACACAATCTTCCTGTTACGCCCGATTGTTTCTTGAATGAGTTGATGAAAACTCGCACACTTTCTAGCGGCCATCTCTGCAAAATGGGTGGTCATGTTTCAGCGTTTTAGAATACCCAAGTGACGGATCAACTGATGACAACTACTCCCTCCTCTCCTAAGTCCAATCCAGTAGAATCCTCGCGATCTCTCAATCAACTTCCTCTTTCAGACACGCAAGAACTGTCCGAGATTTCATACTCTAATTCTCAGTGGCAGCCTCTTCGTTGGCCACAGAGATTGGGGGTGAGAGCCAAAGCAACGGCCCTAGCTGTAATTCTAAGCGTAGTGCCTGTGGTGATTATTGGTGGAGCCGCAACCTACTTCGCTAATCGGATCATCACAGAGCGGACGTTGGAAGAAAAGGAAAAAGTTGCAAATGCAGTTGGTTTGCGACTGAATGAGTTTGTCCGGGCACGACTAGCTGATAGTGAGAAAATTGCCAAAGCCCCGTTTATGACCAATGCGGATGTATTGGAAGAAACTCCGCCCGAGTCGATCGTTGAATATTTTGACAACTTCATTGAGCAAGATCCAACTTATGATCAAATTGCCGTTATTCAACCCGATGGCGGCTATGCTTTCTTGAAAAACGGAGCCGGATTGCGCAGCAGCAAAGGAACCTGGCCCGCCGAAGATGACAAAATCAAACTCTTCGTTGAGCGCAATGTTCCCTATTTTTTGGAAGCGCGTGATACTCTGCGTCCTGCGGTTTCTCCGTTGCGGATGTCTAACACCACGAAAAAATCTGCCTTCTTTATTGCACTACCTGTTCTGAATCCTGAAACCAATCGCTTAAACTCGGTGATCTACAGCCGTACCAGCGCTGATAACATCTCCGCATTGATTAATCAGTATGTAGGCCTCCTCGTTGGCGGAGATGACCTTGAGAATGATCAGCTACGGTTTCACGTCATCGATCACGATACGGCTTATTTTGAAAGAACCGAAGACGGGCAGGAGATGGAAGTTTCCTCCAGCCGCATTGAACGAAATGGCGATTCGGTGCTGATTGATGGCCAGCCGTTTCAACCGGGTGGTGCAATTTATACCAAGACGAATCGGATCTTTGTGTCGGAAGACAATGAGGGAATCAACAGCGAAATGCAGGCTGTCTTTCCCAAATACGTAGAGTTACAGCAAGCGAATACGCCTACCACTGTCACGGATATCTCGCAGCAAGATGGCCAAGAATATTTGCTCACCTATGTGCCCATTCCCACTGTCGAAAATCTTTCGTTCGACTGGGGAGTACTTGTTGCCCAACCGACGGCTGTTGCCTTTGGACCTCAGCGAGCATTGACGCTATCACTACTGCTTGGTACAGGCATTGCCGCAATCACCGTAGGGGCGATCGCCGCGATTCTTGCCAACCGTGCTGCTCGTCCAATTGTGACTGCTACCGACGCGGTCGAGAAGATTGGGCGTGGTGATCTCAGCACCCGGTTAGAATTCCAAGGCAATGATGAAATTGCTAAGTTGGGCGAAAACATTGACAACATGGCGGCACAACTTCAGGAATTCCTAGAGGCAAAAGCTCTAGAAGCGGATCAGGAACGACTGTTGATTGCCGCACGGGGAACAGGAGCCATTCGTACCGCAGACTTGCAGGGAATTTTTGATCAAACGGTTGCAGGCGTGCGGCAGGTGTTGAAGCTCGATCGGGTAGTGGTGTATCGCCTCAATGAGCAGGAACCGCAGGGCGTGGTTTCTGAATCAGTCGGGCCCGATCTACCCAGTGCGCTACAGGAAGCCATCGTGGATGACTGTATTCCCTCAGAGCTATATGAGGCTTATCGCAATGGCCGCATTGTGGTAGCGAATGATGTGGCCCAGGCCGAGCTTAACCGTAAACATCTTGACCTGCTGCGACGCTTGGATGTGCGATCGCTGCTGATTGTCCCTATTGTGGGAGCCGATCGATTGTTTGGCTTACTGATTGCCCATTCGTGTTTTGCCCCGCGTCAGTGGCGAGAGGCAGAAATTAACTTCTTACAGCGATTAGGCAATGAGCTTGGCTTGTCTACTTTCTGGGCAACACTGCTAGAGGACACTGAGCAACTGGCGGAAGAACAGCGGCGACTGAAAGACAATCTACAAATTAGTGCGCTGCGCTTGCTGCAAGAAGTAGACCCAATCAGCCGAGGCAATTTGACAGTGCGGGCAAAAGTGACCGAAGACGAAATTGGTACGATCGCCGACTCCTACAACGCCACGGTAGAAAGCTTGTGTAAGATTGTGCGTCAGGTACAAGAAGCGGCCGCTCAGGTGGTGTCCACCACAGGCAGTAGTGAAAGCTCTGTGAAACTTCTATCGACAGAAGCGGCTCGACAAGCGGGAGAAATTTTTGCCGCCCTGGAACAAATTCAGCAGATGGCTAATGCGGCCCAAGCGGTAGCTGCTAATGCGGCCCAAGCAGAGATAGCCGTACAAGAAGCTGCCCAAACGGTTGAAGAAGGAGACGCAGCCATGAACCGCACCGTAGACGGGATGCAATCGATTCGGGCGACGGTTGCAGAAACCGCCAAAAAAGTCAAACACTTGGGCGAATCTTCGCAAAAAATTTCGACGGTGATTGATCTGATCAATGCCTTTGCGGCCCAAACCAATATGCTGGCGCTGAATGCCTCGATCGAAGCATCACGGGCAGGCGAATATGGTAAAGGCTTTGCAGTGGTTGCGGAAGAGGTCCGAACCTTAGCGCGGCAATCGGCAGAAGCGACCGAAGAAATTCGCAAACTTGTTGTCAGCATTCAGGCAGAAACCAATGAGGTGGTGCGAGCCATGGAAGTGGGAACCGAGCAAGTGGTGATGGGAACCAAGCTGGTGGATGAAACCCGACAAAGCCTCAACCGCATCACCAGGACCAGTACACAAATTGGTCAATTAGTCGAAGCGATCGCCCAAGCCACTATCACCCAATCGGAAACCTCCGAAACCGTAACCCGCAGCATGGAAGACATCGCCGCAATTGCCACGAAAACCTCCACTGAGGTGCAATCCGTTTCTGAATCTTTCACGGAACTGCGGCAAGTGGCGCAAACGTTGCAAGAGGAGGTTAGTCGCTTCAAAGTATAGCAGTGATGGGGATTGGAGGAATCGGCAACAGAGACTAGGGAATAGACCATAGGCAACCGTGCTGATCGTAATTAGCAAATCAATGAGCTTGATAGTGCTCCCGTTCCTATTTCTTGTTTTCCCTTTCAATTCCTAACCCCCAATCCCTCCCCCTTCCCTTCATTCTCAATTCCTAATTTCCAATCCCTGTGTCTTCGTATGGCTATTAACCCAGACATTCGTGATCAAGCCTACCAATTCTTCATTGAAGAAGCACCAGAGTTGTTACAAGTTCTTGAATCTGGATTGCTGACTCTCAGTCAAGATCACAGTACGGCAAAAATCCACAGTTTGATGCGAGCCGCACATACGCTGAAGGGCGGTTCCGCTAGTGTTGGCTTAGAGGCAATCGCGTTGTTAGCGCATCGGCTAGAAACCATCTTGCGATCGTTTTATAGCGATGAAATAACGATCGATACAGACTTAGAAAATCAACTATTGCAAGCCTACGATTGCATACAATTGCCCCTGACTGAACAAATTTCTACAGGTTCGTTTGATCCAGTTCATGCGTTGGCGATCGCTGATCCCATCTTCACGCAGATTGAAGCTCGCTGTGGTGAAGCGTTGCTGGAAACAGAGGCATATATGCCTAGTTCCAGCGAGTTGGGGATCAACATGGTGGCGTCTATTTTTGAAGTAGATGTGGCTCAGGGACTAGAGTCTTTATCCCATGCAATTGCGAAAGCAGAGATAAATCAAGAAACGGATAAAGTAGCTGAGTCCTTGCAGAGTCAACTCGATATCTTTGCTGGTTTTGCAGAGTTATTTAATTTATCCGATTTTGCGAAAATGATACAGACGGTGCGACAGGCTTGGGAAGCTCATTCCGATCGAGTTTTAGAGATTGCTAAATTGGCACTATTAGATTTTGAGCGATATCGCCAATCGATGATTTCTAATCAACCCAATCAACCAGTACAGCCATGTCAAGCCTTACTCGATTTGATTCACAGTTCAGACACGAGCTTAACTGATTTAAAGCCACTTGAGATTAACAACCCATTGACAGAGACAATCGAAACTGTTGACGCTAAGCACAATGTTTCAGAATCTATAGATGATTCAATGGCAGTAGATTTAGAATCTATAGAAATAAATTCTGGTGAAACTAATTTTGACTTAATTCTAGAAAGAATTAACGAAATCTCAAACCAATCAATTAATATTGATGAAAATCAGGAACAAGAAACAACACAAAACATTGATGTTTCTCTATTAGAAAGCTTATTTGGCTCTCAAGACACACTTGAATTTATTGATAACGAAGATATACCGGAGTTCTCAGAAGAATTCTTGGAAGATCCAGAGGAACTGTTAGAAGAAATAGATTACTTTGACTTTATTGTTGAATCAGAATCATTATCAAACTCGCTAGACGATCGATCGCAGAACTCACCTCCACTCAATTCTGAACTGGAACCTGAGATAGTTGAAGCAGCTATTGATAACTTAGCCGAAGACCCAGTTGAGAATGCGATCGCAGCAGCAAGTCCCCTCAATTCCTTCAATCCCTTCTTAACCGCTGATTTATCGACCGGAAGCAGTTTAGTGCCAGCGAATCCTTACCGGGATGATGCGCTGTCATTGCCGGATGCGCAGACGATTGTGCCAATGCGCAGTCGTGCTGAGGCCGAAGCTCAGACAGAACCAGACGCGCCGATCGCGCCACCGCTCACCGTTCGAGTAGATTCCGATCGCTTAGAGCGCATGAATCGCTTGATTGGTGAATTGTCGATCAACCACAACAGTCTGTTTTTGCAAAGCGATCAATTGCAGGGCACATTACGAGAACTCTTAAACCGCTTCTCTCGATTTCAATCGCTGGCCAACCAATTGCGCCAGTTTTCCGATCAATCCATCGTTGCATCAGAACGGTATCGGCTGCGATCGGATGTCCCTAGCGCCCCCACACCGTTACCACCTAATATGTTAGGTGCGCCGTCTTCCACAGATTTTTCGAGTACCACGGTGGAATTCGATTCTTTGGAAATTGATTCCTATGGCTTGCTTCATGCTCAATTGCAAAGCATCATCGAAGAAGTGGTGCAGTTGGAAGAAGCTGTGGATGATGTGGCGTTGTATGTGCGGCAATCTACGCAAATGCTGAACCAGCAGCGTCCTACCCTTACCTATTTGCAAGATGAAATTACTTGGGCCCGCATGGTGCCGATCGGTGAGGTGTTGAATCGGTTTCCGCGAATGCTGCGTGACTTGTCTGCTACCTACGGCAAACCTGTGGAATTAAAACTGGTGGGAACCGAGGTGTTAGTAGACAAAGCAATTCTGGAAAAACTTTATAATCCGCTACTGCACCTAATTCGTAACGCCTTTGATCACGGAATTGAACTGCCATCGGTGCGCCAGCAGCAAGGCAAACCAGAACAAGGTACGATTGAAATTCGCACATATCATCGAGGAAATCAAACCATTATTGAAATTAGTGATGATGGTCAAGGACTGAATCTTGATCGCATTCGGGGGCGAATTTTTGAATTGGGTTGGCTAACACCAGATCAACTGGCCGTTACTCCGCCTGCTCACTTGTTTGACTTCATTTTTGAACCAGGTTTTTCAACGGCTCGACAAGTCAGCAAGTTGTCTGGGCGCGGTGTTGGTTTAGATGTAGTGCGATCGCAACTAAAAGCGGTAAAAGGAACCGTGACCGTGGAAACAACTCCCGGTCGAGGCACTACCTTCACGCTGCGGTTGCCGCTGATGTTAACCATCACAAAACTGGTGATCTGTGCGGTTAGTTCTGCAACATTGGCGCTGTCTGTGGAACACATTGCAGAAATCTTGACTCCACGCCCTGAACAAACGCGACAATATGGCAATCAGCGGTTCTTGTTCTGGCAGCAGCAGATTATTCCAGTTTATCGCTTAGTTGATCTGCTCGACTATCGCTGTCCACTGCCAGAAACGGGTTCCAGCAAGGCGCTTGTCTCGGTTTCTTCCCCCCGCGACTGGGCAGCCCCCATGCTCGTGTTTCACAAAGATCAGCAGATCTTTGCTCTAGAAGTCGATCAGGTCATTACCGAGCAAGAACTGGTGATCAAACCCTTTAGCACCACGATCGCCGCTCCCAGTTACACCTACGGCTGTACGATTTTAGCGGACGGCAGTTTAGTCCCTGTAATTGATGCGATGGCGCTGCTTGCTACCGTGTTGCAGCCAGTCACCGACTCCCCCTCCAACTCTCCCGCATCTTCCTCACCCCGGTTAGCGGCGGCCTTGCCTACATCCGCCATTCCCATTAAAACTGCACAATCTCCCACGGTGTTGGTAGTGGATGACGCAGCCACCCTGCGCCGCTCGCTGGCCATTTCGTTGGAGCGCGTCGGATTTCGCGTTGTGCAAGCCCGAGATGGACAAGAAGCGATCGATCAGCTTGAGCAGCGTTCCTCGATTCAACTGGTGATTTGCGACCTGGAAATGCCCAACATGAATGGCTTTGAGTTTCTTAACTATCGTCGCCAAAATCCACAGATAGCCAAAATTCCAGTTGCAATTTTAACGTCGCGCAGCAACGAAAAACATCGTTGGTTGGCTACGCACTTGGGAGCCACCGCTTACTTTACCAAACCGTATTTAGAACAGGAATTCTTGAATGCCATCACCGATCTAATTCATGCCTCCTATTAACCCGGCCATATTTGATCTTGCATCCGCCCCCCTCATCCCCCTTCTCCCAGAAAAAGAGAAGATGTCGTGACAACAGTTGCCGGGTTAATAACTCTGCCGCAAATGCCACGCTCGTGGCTGCACAAACGATCGAATGCCGTCCAGCGATAGGGTAGAACCAAAGCCAGACTGACCGCGACCTGTCCACGGCAAGTAGGGACTGACTCGATCGCAGCAGTTCCAATAGGCCGTACCGCTGCGCACACGGCTGAGAATGTTGACTGCACGCGGGCGATCGGGTGTGTAAACCGCGGCGGTTAATCCATAGGCGGTATCGTTCATCAACGCGATCGCTTCATTGTCGGATGCCACTTTCTGGATACCAATCACTGGTCCAAAGGTTTCATCGCGCATCACTGCCATCTCGTGATTCACATTGACCAACACTGTGGGGGCAAAATACCAACCAGGGCGATCGACACGTGCACCACCGCAGAGCAACCTAGCCCCTTTTTGCACCGCGTCATCCACCTGTCGCTGAAGTTCAGCTAGTTGAGGTTTGCGGCTGACTGGGCCCAGATAGGTTGCCGCATCAGTTGGATCGCCCAATTGAAAGCCTTTCACTGCCTCCATGAATGCTTCAATGAACGCATCATAGATATGTTGATGAACATAGATTCGCTCAACTGCACAACAGCTTTGTCCATTGTTATAGAATGCACCATCAGCTAGCGCCGCTGCCACGGTTGATACCGATACATCTTCACAGACATACGCCGGATCTTTACCGCCCAATTCCAACTGCACCCGCGTCAATTGTTGAGCCGCTGCCGCCGCAATTTTCAAGCCAGTGGCATGTGATCCAGTGAAGAACACGCCCTGCAACGGTTGGTTCAACAGCGCTGCACCTGCTACACCGCCTCCAATTACCGGAATAAATACGTCATTGGGAACACCGACTTCATACAGTAACTCGGCGATCGCCAATCCTGTTAAGGTGGCAAATTCCGAGGGTTTGTACAGCACCGTGTTCCCCGTCAACAACGCTGGAATAAATACATTCGTGCCGACAAAATAGGGATAGTTCCAGGCAGAAATATTAGCAATTACCCCCAATGGCTCATACGTCACCACTTCTTCAAGGGCAGCCGTCCCAGGAATGACATCCGTCGCCGGATCGCGGTGCATGATCACAGGTTCCATCACCAGAGCCGTGTGCCTCAGAAAAAAGTCAATGCGGCTGGGGGTGGCTCGGAGTTCATTGAATGACTGAGTAATCGGCTTGCCCGTCTCAGAAGTCAACAATGCTGCCAATCGATCGCCTTCCTGCACTAACCGATCGCGAAACCGTTGCAGTATTTCAATTCGATCGGACAAAGGACGATTTGCCCAGCTTGGTTGAGCCATGTGGGCCCGCTGTGCTTTTTGGGCGATCGTTGTTCCATCGTCGATCGGCACCGCTTGAATCAGCGTTTCAGTCGCCGGGTTGATCAGATGCAGGGTGTCAGGCATGGAAGAAGGACAAGGGATAGGGGATGAGGGATAAACAACATCGTATAGGCAGACTTACGGGTACTGCCCAATTCAGGAACCAAACGCATCTTGAAAAATCGCATAAAAATCCGATCGGCTTACCGGACGCGGGTTCAATAGATGACAACCATCGCGTAGAGCCACTTCTACGAGGCGATCGATTGTGTCTTTAGGAATCCCTAGTTTGGTCAGGGTTGCCGGAATCGCAACGGTGTCGCGCAGGGTTTCAATCCAATCAATGAACGCCTGTCCGTCGGTGGCTTGTAGATTGACCAGCCGCGCCATGCGCAAAAACCGATCGGGGCTGGTGGGTAAATTAAATCGCATCGCCGCCGCCAACATTACCCCATTAGCCAATCCATGATGCAGATCGCACACCGTGGACAAAGCATGGGCGCAAGAATGCGTCACGCCTAATCCTTTTTGAAACGCGATCGCCCCCATCATCGAGGCATTTAACATACCACTGCGTGCCAACAGATGTGCGTCGATTTCGCGATCAGACAGTGTTCCTCCGGCGGCTAATCGCTGGGCAAATTGCACACAATCAACTAAATGCTGGGCAACTAGGGAAATTCCTTCTAGGGCAATGCCGTCACAGATAGGATGAAAGCCTTTTGCCAAATACGCTTCTACCAAGTGTGTCAGAGCATCCATTCCAGTAGCAGCAGTGATTTTGCTGGGCAAGCCCAATGTTAGATCCGGATCAGCTAGCACCACACAGGGCAACAGTTTGGGATCAAACACAATTTTCTTTTCGTGGGTCTGATCATCCGAAATTACGGCACTGCGCCCCACTTCGCTGCCTGTCCCAGCGGTGGTAGGAATAGCGACAATCGGTGGAATGGGTTGATTGATCGGACGCGCGTTGGGGTTGCCGTCTTCATACTCAAATAAATGGCCGGGATGATTCACCATTAGTGCGATCGCCTTGGCGACATCCACGGGTGCACCTCCCCCAATGGCAACAATGCCGTCTGCTGCGTGCCTTCTCCAAACTGCCAACCCGGACTCCACTTGTGAGACAACAGGATTGCCCCAAATTTGGCTGAAGACCGCAGGGTTGAAATCTGCCAGCAATTCCATAATTGAAGCGAACCAAGGCAATTGCGCGACATCGCGATCGGTAACCACCAATGGACGCTGGATGCCTAGGCTAGACAAAACATGCGGTAATTCTGTGCGGGCACCCGAGCCAAACCGAATGCGTGTTGGAAACTGATAGGTATGAATCGTATGCAAATCAACAGTGGCTGACACAATAGTACAAAAGTGCGACTCAACGGCTATGTGTCTCAGTGTAGAACGGGAGTTGCCAAGAGGTGCGCATTATTAACTAAACAGAATAATTCCCGTGAGGGAAGGGTTCTAAGCCACATGGCTAATTGCGCGACGCTCCCATCCAGATCTTGTCTGGGTCGGGCAATTGCTCAACTTGGGCATCAAACCATGCTGCAAACTGTTCTTGCAATAAGCGTTCTCGCATTGTCTCGTCTAGAGTGGCTGGAATCACTCGTTCAACTCTCACAATTATTTGTGACTCGCCAAAGGCGACAGGAGGTTGCACTTCTCCAATTGGTCGAGTGTAGAGAAATTCGCGCAGCCCAACTGGCAGTTTCCCAAATTCGATCGGCCCAATCACTCCACCTACTGGACCCTGAGAATACAAGCGGGCCACCTCTGCAAAGGACTGTTCTCCTTCGTGAATGCGAAAGAATAGCTCACTGGCCATATCTCGGTTTTCAACTTGAATCACAGAATAAATGATTTGATCGAGTTGATCTTTACGCTTAAGAAAATACGACTCTAATCGATGTCCCCACATTTGTTGCTTAAATTTGTCAATTCTTAAACGGCGCGTTGCAAGGCGCTCGACTTGAGTTTGGTCTAGACCATAATGCCATAACCAAGTTTGGAGTTCCGTATCTGATGCCAATTGCCGCTGTTGGGAAAACTCTGCACAGGCAGCGGCTGTTTCTTCAGGCGTACATTCAATGGTGGCAATCGCGCGATCGATAATGCTCTCGCAAATAACTTGAGGAATAATTTGATAATGAGTCAGTAGCGAGACTAGTTCTTCAGCAGTGATGGTGCGATTATCAATTTGAAGCGTGGTAGACATAGCGGCGATCGGAGATAAGAACTTGATAAATAAACAGGTTGTGAGGATTTCAAACTTCCACTAGAGTCCTTTAGGACTTTGGACAAAGAGAGTCCAGACAGCGGCGAAGAAAACCTAAAAGTATTGTCTAGTAATATGACCTAATCATTGATCTAGCAATACTTTTAGGCTGTTTACGAGGTAGTTTTTGCGTTGGGAATTAGACCCCGATTACAGCAGTCAATTCCCGCTGCGTTGAGTGAAACTCGACTTAAGCGTAAGTCGTGGTGAAATGATCG
This sequence comes from Thermocoleostomius sinensis A174, assembly GCF_026802175.1. NCBI lineage: Bacteria > Bacillati > Cyanobacteriota > Cyanophyceae > Oculatellales > Oculatellaceae > Thermocoleostomius > Thermocoleostomius sinensis. Next base: position 4,627,189 of record NZ_CP113797.1, read on the forward strand.
AAGTTGAGGGTATAACCTGTGCTACCGCTGTATTGATAGACTTGGAGGAAGTAATTACCAGACAAATCGGTGCGAATGCTATCGCTCAATGTACCACCCCGCGTCGAGCTACCCACGACTTCACCCGAGTCCACGATGCCGTTGTTGTTGTTATCACGAATCAGACGAATGTCTGCGTCGTTGCTGAGACCTGTTAGGTTAATATTAACGCCAGCATAGAATCCCAACGAGAACGAGTAAACGTCGGCTGTATTGTAATTGCTGATCGAACCGCCATAGTTTCGATCGCTGGTCAGCGCTCCAACATTGACTTCTCTTGACAACAAGTTACTCGGACGAGCCGTGGAAATATCCAGATCGTAATAAACAGCAGTACCACTATAGCGATACACCTGAGCCAAGTAACGACCGCCAGATAAACCACTCACGTTTACCGAGTCATCAGAAGTACCACCGCGAGCCGAACCGGTGATGTAAGTATCGCTAGCATCTACAACACCGTTATAGTTGTTGTCACGATATAAGCGAATATCAGCATCACCGTAACGGATATTGTGCAGATTCAGGTTGATATTTTGATTGGAGCCAAATACATCAAACGAAAAGACATCTGTAGGATCGGTAGTGGTTACGCTATAGCTGTTACGGCTGATCGGAGTGGTACCAGCAGTTCCAACATAGTAATTAGCCATTTGAGTGTTCCTTTTAGATAGAAATAGGTTTTCGATCGTTCCAAAAACTATCGTGATAAAAGTAGCTTTGGAGTGTAGAGAATGTTAAGTGCTTTGTCTTGAAGCTCTTTCTTTCTCTTCTTTTACTGTGCCAAATATTAGAGTCTGATAACAGTACCCGGTCGGGTACTTTTGGGTAAGCTCCTTCAATAAAGCAAGCAGCATCTTTATTTATCAGGGATCAGAACATGTTTTATGCAGCCTGCCCGATGGAGTGCTGAGGCAAGTGCAACAGGATTTTCCTTGCGTGCCGCCACCCTGGCATTCATCCTTTGTTGGTATTGGATTGCCGTATCCGCTCTCGTCTTCCTGCCCCTGCTCTCAATCTTTACCAGCAATCCTATCGATCGCCAAAATGAATGATAGCCCCTACAGTAAACTGTAGAGGCTACTTGCTTGGATTGACCCTAGGTCAGATCTTTAACCTAACGTGCCTTGCACTGGTTCTCGTCTATCCATAGTTGAATGAGTGATTTGATCTTTAAATAATCTATCTAAAGAGGTAGCTAAGCTAATCAACTTTCCATCTGAGGTACTACTCTGAAATCATATTTGTGGTTGATTGAGTGGTTGATTGAGTTGATTGAATCGTATTCACCTGAACTGAATCTGATGAAAGTGGCTGTGTAGCCGAGGTCTGCGGTACAGGTAGCAGAACTGAGTGGATGGGAGCGTCTGTGATGAGGACACCAACCAGAACACCGAGTAGGGCAACCAAGGAAACTTCGGCGATCGCTTGATGAAGAGGTTTGACCATAGTGGCGTTGACTTTCAGGGATGCTCCCATTCTGTCAGACCAACTTTTCAAGCAATAGCCTCAACCAAGCAACTTGATTGAAGATTGTTAATTCAGTAAAAATTTCCCTAGCTTATGCAATGCAGCTAGGTGTCTTGGTAAAGTGTTCGGTATAGTGAATCTGTTCGACTGGGGTCGATTGAAGTCGCTTGGTAGTTGACTTTAATTGGACTGACTCAATGCGCTGATTTCAACAGGTGAAGGGGGTAGAACCACGAGTAGATTGTTCCGAATTAAGGCAGGACGCTCTTTGTAAGGAACATGTCCGGTAGGGTGAAACAGGTATTGCTGACTAAATTGCAATAAATCCGCAACTGATCGTCCCGGAGAAAGATTGCTTAAAATAAAGGTCAGCTTATTAGCAGCGGCAAACGCTACCATGCAAGAGCGGCTACACGATCCCATGCATCGCACAGGTTGCAGACGCATCACGTTACCGTCAGCGGTTTCTAGGTTTTGTGTTTTAAGTTCTTGCTGAAGCCGATCGAACAAGTCCTGTCCTCCAGCGTTAGCCGTTGAGTTGTCTTTAGAAGAACGGCAAAGCGTACAAACAAATAGTGTGTGTTGAGTCATTGGTGAACCAGATGTTGATCAATTAGTTGGTACACAACGAATAGTAACCGTTGGTCATCAGGGTTGAGTAAAGAGTGAACTTCCATTCTGCTGTTATCTATCTTGCTTGCATCTTCTGTACAAGTAATTGCACTGTTTCAATCGCGTTTAATTGCGCAACTTTTTGTGACAATCGTCGATTTCTAAAAACATCTCACTAATGTCACTTATCGATATCAACTGTGATCATTAGGCAAATGGAAGCAGCAAGCCAGAAAAGTTATTCCCAAGCCTCAAAAAATCAGTCACCTCATCAACGTGCTGATTTTATACAACTATCCTGAAACTCAATCGAATTACCTGAAGCTAAAACCCGATCGCTCCTGAATTAGACAGACTTCTAACTCTGATTTTTAGTACAATTCTTAGTACAAAATTAAGCATCACCCGTGCCTCGCAGATGAAAAACATCAACCAATTGGCGGGCATCCTGACTCAGAAGCATATAGTTTGAAAATACGATTCAAACATTTTATTCTTCATCACAGTTGCGGGACAGCGCCGGACTTACACCAGACTTTCCCCCTTGCGTCTGATGGCTGTTTCCCATCAGAACCAATTGCTACCTGATACTAACATGCCCTTGATAAACTAATAGACAAACCATAAAAGTTGACCAAAGGTTAAACCAATCAAGACACTAAACACTTGAAACACTTGTTAATATTAAAACTCGTTTTCGCTGTTAGGTTGCGCAGTATAGCGACCCCTCCCAACCTCCCCTCGTTAACGGGAGGAGCCGCAGGCAGTGGGGTGAATTTCATGCAGCACAAATTCGATGCAGCATGAAAAAATAGAGTTAATAATTAGAAACGCGAAAAAAGGGGTGCTGCCCTTCTGCACCCCCGGTTGAATCATGCACTAAATTCAATCACTGTTGTAACGATTACATTAAGCCAAGCTGGGAAAGAATTCCTTGACCGGTGATGAATTCAGTCGCTAAACCGATTGCAAAACCCAGCATAGCTAAGCGGCCATTCCAAGTTTCAGCAAACCGTGTAAAACCGAACTTTGGCTCTTGCGTTTCCATAGTGCTTAAACCTCGCTTGAGATCAACCTTGTGTAACTAAATTTTACATAAATTCAAAAAAGGTTGCAAGTTGCTCGCTTGCCATATTTTGTGAACTTTTCGCTTGAAGCCCCCTGTTGCACAGTTCAGCCTGACGAAAAAATGCCAATTGTTCGTCTGCTGGGCGATCGGGCACTAAGTGATGGTTGAAATCGTCTGTCACCTAGTCCGAATTATGTGATTTGGATCACGTCAAGGAGCACTAATTTTTTCTGGCTCTTAAATCTAGCGCAACTGGTTGTGGCAAGACATTGCCCAGTGTCACTAAACAAAACTCCTCGTTGATTTGGTGCTTGATTGGGATAACACCTATGGTTCGTATAGTTCGACTCTTCAAATTAACCGCTGGTTATCAAACAACCAAAATGGCAGCCCTTACTGTCATGCTAATGTTGGGTGTGCTTCACACTGAATTAAGTTTGGCGACAGAACGGCTACAGCCCATGCCATCGCTCGCGTCAACCTCCAGAATTCGTCAGTCCCATACTTCGTGCGACCGGTTGCCCCATCACCTTGCTAACCGAGTTCGCCGCGACTTGGCCCGTCAGTTACAAATTCCACGTCGGCGATTAAGCATTGTTGATTATCGTCGGCAAGTATGGTCGGATGGGTGTTTAGAGTTGGCGACTCCTGGCGAATTTTGTACCCAAGCGATCGTTCCGGGTTGGCGAATTGAACTGACAGACGGCACGCAAAGATGGGTCTATCACGCCGACGAAACAGGGCAAACGCTGCGATTGCAGTCTCACTCAACAACAACCGATGAAACCATGCTGCCAGATACAGTAGCCGATCGCATCCTGAAAGTGGCTGCCCAAGAGTCTGGTTTGTCTGTGGCAGAGCTTAAACTCGTGGAGGCCCAACCTCGCCTATGGGATGGATGTTTGGGAATGGCGCCTCCAAATGGGGTTTGTACGCAGATTGCCATCGATGGCTGGCAGGCGATCGTGACTAGCCCAACGGAAAGCTGGGTCTATCACAGTGATGGTACTGGGTCAGATGTGCGCTTCAATGCCACAGCTAGCCCCATAACTGGTGCGATCGGTCTCTCGTTTATTCCGGCTGAAGAACTGTTTTATCCCGGCAACAACGTTGTGTTTCAAATGACGACCAAGGACGGGCTTTCGGGAACAGCCAGTAAAATGCTGCTGTTGGAAAATGGGCAAGTAGTACAGTTTGTCGAGGAGCAAGGAGTGGAGACTGTGACTGAACTGGCTCGACTTTCTCCGCGACAAGTGCAAGTGTTTGATCAGCAATTACAACAGTATAGTTTTAGCCATTTCAACGGTCTTTACTATGGCTCACCTATAGCCGATACTCGGACAATTACAGTGATGGGCAGAGGTGGTACGGTCCGATACGCTGATACGGCGATCGATCAGTTACCATCAGCGTTACAGCGTGTCATCCAAGCTTGGGAGCAACTGATTGCAGCAAATCTGCCTGAATGATGCGATGAACTTTTGTTTCTACGCTTACCGTCATGATGAATGCTAATTTAGAGCAATTTGCCAGTGATAACTACTCTGGCATGTGTCCAGAAGTGTTGGAGTATATGCTGCAAGCGAATCAAGGTCATGCTCCAGCCTATGGCAACGACAGTTGGACTCAGAAAGCCGCTGATTTGTTTCGAGAATTGTTTGAAACAGATTGCGAAGTTTTCTTTGTCTTTAATGGAACGGCTGCCAATTCTCTATCGTTAGCGGCTTTGTGCCAGTCCTATCACAGCGTCATTTGTCATGAAATGGCCCATATTGAAACCGATGAGTGCGGCGCACCGGAGTTTGCTTCTAATGGCTCTAAATTGCTGCTAGGAAAAGGACAAAACGGCAAGCTCACGGCTGAGGCAATCGAAACGATCGTCACTAAACGCAATGATATCCACTATCCTAAACCCAAGGTCATCAGCCTAACGCAGGCAACAGAAGTCGGTACGTTGTATACGATCGATGAACTATTGGCAATTCATGAGATTGCTCAAAAACACCACCTGCGAATTCACATGGATGGGGCCCGCTTTGCCAATGCGGTGGTCGCTATGAATAAAACTCCGGCTGAATTGACCTGGAAGAGTGGCGTGGATGTGTTGTGTTTTTGCGGCACGAAAAACGGCATGGCAATGGGCGAGGCAATTATTTTCTTTAATCGGCAACTAGCAGAGGATTTTGACTACCGCTGTAAGCAAGCCGGACAACTGGCTTCAAAAATGCGCTTCATTTCGGCTCCATGGCTGGGACTACTGGAAACCGGAGCATGGTTTCGCAATGCCAGTCATGCGAATCAATGTGCAGCCTATTTGGAAAATCAGCTATTGACGATCGAGGGCATTGAACTCATGTTTCCTCGCCAAGCCAATGCTGTCTTTATTAAGCTGCCAGAATCTGTGATTCAAGCACTGTATACCAAGGGGTGGCAATTCTACACATTCATTGGGGCAGAAGGAGTGCGACTGATGTGTTCTTGGAACTCCACCCAGGAGAGAATCGATCAACTGGTGGCAGACATTCGCGAGCAACTGGAAAGCACTCAATTGCGATCGGTTCGGCAAACCCTCACATCGGGACAGTAACCTTCCCTATTCAAACGTAAAGGCAAAACGGTAGGATGTAGCTGTATTCCATTTGCAAACAAAATAAGTGCATCAGGAGGACAGATGCAATCGTCTGATACGGACAAGCGTAAGTTATTATCAGCCGCTGCCCACGGTTCTATTTTTATTAGCGCCTTGGTGGCTTCGATCGGCATTCCCATTGCTATTTTGTTTGTTTCAGAAGATGGGGTTGTCAAGGAAAATGCCAAAGAGGCCATCAACTTTCATATTAATGTTTGGGTGTATGGAGCCATTATTGCAGCCCTCTCCTTCCTAACGTTGGGGCTACTTGGTTTCATCCTTGGTCCAATTTGGTTTCTGTATCATTGGGGCTTGTCGCTTTGGGGTGTGTTTCATTGCCTCAATAACCCTGATCAACCATTCCGCTATCCCTTTATCTTTCGATTGGTGTAGCGTCTGACTCGTTCATCTGGCGGATTTGTTGAATAGACCTTCATTCGGCATTGCAGTGCAAACGTCTTTCGCCGACTCTGGTAAACCAATTAGCGGGCGGGTTGAGATTTGTCTGTCAACCAAAGTTTCAACCAAAGTTTGATAGCGTTTGGGTAGTTTTAAATAGCAGATACTGGCTCACTAAGATATCTTTGCCCCCTCATCTCCCGACTCCTGCTCCTAGATAGGGCAACGGAGAGTCGAAATGATTGAGGGTTTTTTTTAACGTCCTTCTCCTGCTCGGAGAGAGGGGAATCGAGGTTTGTCAGTTGGTCAGCGATCAGATAGTCGCCGATTGTGTAATACGTAATATAAATGGCGAAGTACTTCTCGAGTAGGACAACTTGAAGCCACAGATGATTGTCATTTAGATTGGCTTTGAACCGAGTTGCAAAACGGGCGATCGCAACTTAAAAAACCGCTGCACCCTAGCCATTGAGACGACTTCGTTGCGCAAAATCAGTGCACTAGATCATATTTATTTTGAGCAAGAATTACCCTGAAAATTAGCGTTCAACCAACGCTTCGATCGTCATGCAAATTAACAAAATATATTTGGATTTAAAGATAGGATGAATTCAAATAGAAGAATTCAAGAATAATTATTTTTATTTTTTCAATACTTTCTAATTTTGAAATGTTCATTGAATGCAGAGGGGAAATTATGATTACGTCAGATATCTACAACATTGAAGTCAAGCCGGATACTCGGAACCACAAAGGCTTTTTCGTTCGAGATACTCTTTACACACTGGTAGGGATTGAACAGTCAGGATGGGCACTAATTTGTCAGGACAAAACCACCTGCCACTATGTTGACCCCGATTGCTTGCAGGAGGTGGATACTGCGCTAAGCGAATAATAATTCGGTGAATAAACTAAGTTTTGAAAACTAAGTCGATCGATTGCAAAGTTGATTGCTCAAACAATCCTAGCGTTGTGAAATCGCTGATGCGACTTGGTTTTCCTCTGTCTTGTAAAGGAAAACTATCAAGCGGTTGCGCCAAGCCATTCTAGTAATGATGAAGATCATTACAGGTTGTCCCACATCGCCCTAGCGCGTCACCTCATTGCTGTTTGTTGGATTTGGAGCAGGAGGATTTGTACTGGGAGACAGGGCTGGATCGGGGGATGGTGGTAGGTTGGCAGGACTAGTGTGAATGGAGCTATTCACCGGGCTGCTGATGGTCTGATTCAAGTACTCGTAAGCAGCAGCGCTGATTTGATACACCAATTCATAGGCACGAGCATCATTGTGAGGACGTTTCACCATGACGCTAATGGCGTAGCGCCGACCGTTGGGCATGTCTACTAAACCCGCATCACCTGCCAGCGACCCAATATCTCCAGTTTTATGGGCGATCGACGCGCCATCCCCCAGTCCGGCTGGCAACAGCGAATTGTTGACTGTCTGCTCCATAATATTCAGCAGCCGATCGCGCGATTTCATTGAAACCAATTCTCCTTCGCTGACGCGGGCAATTAAATTCGACAGTTCTTTTGGTGAAAGCGTATTCGTTCCTTCTAAATCCGGCAACAGGTTATGGAGGACAGTTTGTTGTAAGCCCCATTCTTGAAAGCGCTGATTCAATACACGGATGCCGCCCAACCGCCGAATCAGCATATTGGTGGCTGTATTGTCACTAATAACGATCATATTGATCGCCGTTTCCAAGGCTGAATATTGGGTCCCTACTCCGGCAAACTGCATATCTCCCGATCCGCTGGCTAGGTCACCTTCTTGAAGCGTTAGCATTTCATCCAGACGAATTTTCCCAGCGTCAACCTCTTGAAAGAAAGCAACCAAAATTGGGACTTTGATCATACTGGCGGCGGCGAAAGTTTGATCTCCGTTGAGGCTAAAGTAGTCTCCTGAATCGAGATCCACCACAAACACACCAGGGGTCAAATCTGGCAAATCGCGGGTCAGGGCGGCGACTTTAATGCCCAGTCCGTCCATTTCACGACCCAACTCTAACCGCGATAAATACTCAGACTGACTAGTGGCTCCAACAAGCTGAACGTCTGTAGCTGTCTGCAAGTTGTCGGCAGCCGCTTGGCTAATTTGTCCTGATTGACTAGACGGATTTGAGATAGAAAGCACTGTTCCGACGATCGCCCACACCCCCACACCCAATATGACCAAGCGCATTCCTTGAGTAAAGGCCGCCAGCGAAAACGAACGGCGTGCGGTAGCATTGGCTGTTTGATGAGGTTTCCTACTGCGAGGAGCCAGAGCAATATTTCCCTTACCCGACTGGCGATCGCCGCGACCGCTTGGTCTGCTTCTGATGCGCTGAACTCGGCGGGGTAACGCCTGACCCTGATGAGAAACGCGAGGATTGGAGATAGGCGGCATTGCCGCAGAATGTATTCCGTCCAATGGAACAACACGATCGTAGGGTGCCTGTGTAGACAAGGGCGGTGGTTGAATCCGTTGCGACGGTTTCTCCGGCATCAGAATTCGCTCTCGCCGCGGCTGATGGGGGTCGCGTCTGGGATTGCGCCTGGGTTGAGTTGTGCGTTCACCCAGTGATATCAACCCTAGCAACAGCCGACTCAGCCCAGAGCGCGGCGCGGCTCTGCGTGAACCAGATGGACGGGATGGCGGTTGATGGGAAGACGCCAAGGGACGGGGCGATGAATACCGCGGCCTTGTAACCTGGTTGCCTGATTCCAGCACAGACACTACCTCGTAATAAAAAACTGGGTGTACGCATGGTTGAATAAACTGCCGCACGGTTGATCAAAATCACCTAAAGCCCGCAAAATCAGCTTTTAAGTTGTGCTGGCAAATTATTCCCTTGAAAGTTATCTAAAAATCGATCGCTTGGCCTACTTCGTTGCTAATTTTTAACCATTCGTTTCATGAGAGCAAGAGCAAGGGGCAGGGGCGGGAGTCGGGAGTCGGGAACAGCTTATCTACTTAGCTACGCAGCTACTTTCTATTTATCCTGATATCTTTGCTCTTCATCCTTTTTCCTGCTCTCGCTTTTTCTAATCGCCCACTCTACTTGGCTCAAGATGCCGCGCAACAAAGCCATTTCGGTGGGTGAAGGATAAGCCCGATTCAGCAATTGCCGAAACTTTTCCATGCGGCTGGCGACGGTGTGTGGATACAAGTAACCAATGGTTAACAACAGGGATTCAAGGTGCTGATAGAAACCTTCCAGCACATCTAGGGAGGCTAGGTTAGTGGTAGATGGGGCCAAGGACGCAGAAGGAACGATCGTCTTTTCTGTGATTGTCCTGTCTGTTTCAGTCAGATTCTCACGAGTGGCCGATAGATGCAATTCATAGCAACAGATGGCAACAGCCTGCGCCAAGTTGAGAGAAGTATAGTCTGGGCTGGTGGGAATGTAAACCAATCGCTGAGCATAGTTTAATTCTTCGTTGGTTAAGCCTCGATCTTCGCGTCCAAACAGGAGTGCCGCCGGGACAGGACTGGCTGTAATCAGCCAGGATAACGCGCTGCTTGGTGGCTCTAGCGGCAGATTCAGTGTTGTGTGGCGGCGTCCGGTAGTGGCAATGGCTCGCTGACAGCCGTGTAAGGCATCGGGTAAAGTGGGCACAATTTGAGCCGCTTCCAGCACATCGATGGCATGAACGGCCATTTGTCGAGCCTCTGAACTGAAGCGATCGCATTGTGGATTGACCAACACAAGCTGATGGAGTCCCATATTCTTCATGACACGGGCCACCGAGCCAACATTCAACGGCCCGGCTGGTTCGACCAAGACAATCTTCACATCGGCCAATGCCATTACCGCTTCGTTCCTTTGCTACTGCTCAAGGAGTAAGCCTTTCTAAAGGGCTTTGGCTACCCTCAATGCAAGCAATGCCCCAATTGCAGATCATGTCTAATACTACAGGCAGATGTATTTAGAGGTTGTATCTTCAATAATCTAAAGCTAGCGTACTATTGTTACGCCTACATGTATAACCTATAGCGAGTATTGTTGATTATTGGCGATGGGCGAAATAAATGTTGCTCTAATTGAAGATCATGATTTGACGCGGGTTGGTTTAAGAACCGCATTGCAGCGTCAAGAGGGCATTCAGGTGGTGGGCGAGGCTGCAAACGCCACGCAAGGGTTGAAGCTGCTGGAATCGGCTAAACCCGATGTGGCGATCGTGGACATTGGCTTGCCAGATATGGATGGCATTCAGTTAACTCGACAGTTTCGGCAATTTCAGGCTGAACATGAAGACTGTCCCACCAAAGTTTTGATTTTGACCATGCACGACAGCGAAGATTCGGTACTCGCTGCGTTTGCAGCCGGTGCAGATTCCTATTGCATGAAAGATATCAGCATCGATCGGCTACGAGAAGCCTTGCAAGCCACCCATGAGGGCAACTCCTGGATTGATCCCGCCATTGCCAGTATTGTGCTCCGGCAAGTGCGAGTGCCGTCTAAATCTCAGTCAATAGAGTCAAAAACCGTTGCCATTCAGGGCGTTGAGCCAGAATATGAGCAGTTAATTGAAACGGCTCCGTTAACCGAACGAGAGTTGGAAGTGCTGGAGTTGATTGTGGCAGGGTGCAGTAACGCGGCAATTGCAGAGAAGCTATACATCACAGTGGGTACGGTTAAAACTCATGTTCGCAACATTCTCAACAAGCTGTGTGCCGATGACCGAACCCAAGCAGCCGTTTTGGCGCTGCGATCGGGATTAATTGGATAGAAGCCTGCTTCTATTCCTTCATTGCAACTCCACTGAAGCGAGGTGGTATCAATCTTGATCGCCCTCTCCTTGCCCTCATCAAAAATTCCTGACAAAAAATGACCCGATACGCTTGTGCAGACCGATCGAGTTGGTTTATGCTATGGCGATGCTGGTTCTTTCGCAGGACGAGAGGAACGGCTGAACGGCTCAAGGTACTGGCGCTGATTAGGGAAGGTGACGCAACCCTAACCAGCTAACCTAACTTCCTGTATCCACCAGGAGGCTAGGCTGTGTTGATTGTAGACCAGGTGTCTGCGATCGGCACACCTTGCTGATGCATGGTTGGGTGACACCCATGCCTTGGGCCGTTCTTAACCCAATAGAAAACATCAGCAAGGAAACGAAGAGGAATACCACCATGACTGGAGAATGGAATCGCGAATTGCCCGTTCAGGAAAGCGATCGGGTACAGATTTGGATTATCGGAACACGCGACCAAGTGATACATCAGATCAATGAGTTCTATGTGCGCAAGATTGCCACCGACCGAGTGCAGTTTACGCCGATCGTTCCGGCTCCGTTTGCCACAGGCAAGTACATGACCGTGCTGGTGCGGTAGAACGGAACGATGAGTCGATAGGATGATGGAGTGCCTTTCTGTCATCCTCCTTGGTTGACTGACCATTCTTTGCCCCTCATCTCTCAATTCCTTCTCCCACATAAGGCGAAGGGACTTCAACCCTAAAACCCTGGATCGAACGTCCCTCACCTGCTCTGGCTCTGCTTTTGGATATTCAAGCGGCTTACATCTCATCCAACAAGCGATCGAATTAATTTGACTAAGCGATCAATCTCAGACTCTAGCGTAAAGTAGTGCACACAAGCACGGATACAAGGTGGATCAAGAATGGTTCGCAAGAGAAACCCGTGCTGTTCGAGTTCATTGACCAATTCCTGGTGCTTGCCATTGGTCAGTTGAAACGAAACTAGTCCTGCGTCCGGTGGAGCGGTGCGCAAACAGGTCAGTTGTGGAAGTTGGCATAGTTCTTGCCAAAGATAGCGACTTAATTCACGAATGTGATGATATCGAGCAGCGGCTGGCCCCCACTGGTGATGCACGGCGATCGCCGCCTGAAGTCCACCAAACAGTGCATAATCTGATGTCGCCACTTCATAGCGTTTAGCATCCGGTTCATAGCCAGTTGGATGTCCCCACTCATTCTTGGTGACGCTGCGCCAACCCAAAAACGTAGGACGTAAATCTACCATTGCCTCGGGACGCACATATAGCCCCCCAATTCCTGCTGGCCCGCACCACCATTTGTGTCCTGTGAAGGCGTAGAAGTCAACCTCCAATTCTGCTAAATCCAGCGGCAGCACTCCTACCGACTGAGCAGCATCTACTAATAATCGCACTGGGACTTCGGCGCTATGGGCATGACAAACCTGGGCGATTGATTGGAGCGGCAAAACTTGACCTGTATTCCACAAAATATGACTGAGCACCACCAATCGAGTTGTGGGGCACAAATGCGCTTGAATGACCGCAATCGGATCTCCCTGGTTTAAGGTCTCCATTAAGGGACATTGGCTGACTTCCACCCCAAATCGATGCTGAATTTCATTGGCGGCGGCCACAATGCCCGGATGCTCACAATCTGATAGCAGTAGGTGATCGCCCGATCGCCAATCAATCCCCCAAAGCGCAATATTACAACCCACCGAAACATTTTCCGTCAATGCAATGGTGGAGGCTGCCACTCCCAGTTCTGCGGCAATGGCCTCGCGGGTGCGTTTGGCTTCAAGATTAATCCAGCGATTCACCTCCGTGGAAAACGGGCCCGATCGCTGAATATATTCATGCATTTGAGTAATGGCAATCATTGCACCTTGGGGCATGGGCCCCTGTCCTCCATAGTTGAAGTAGGCTTTCTCACTAAGGGCAGGAAATTGTTGCCGATATTGATTGAGTAACGCCAAGTTAGAAGCAGTTTGGGTCATGGGGATAGGCAGCTAGATGGGCACTATATTGCAATAAAACAGGGCAATGTTTGAAAACAAATGAGATTCACCAGTAGAATAAGGATACAAAAGTACATCCCGACTGTGTGGGATTTGCCATGAAAAGCCGACGGCGACGTGTGACTTCTTTCAATCAATCGCCAAAGCTAGCAGGCGCAACTACCTGCTTCATGGTGCTGGGTGCCGATCGACCGCCTGCATGGATTTTTCTTCTGTCTCTCTTCTGTCTCCTTTCTGCCTCATCCTTCCCTATGGAGGACTTTGTCCGTTAGCCCTCACCGGCCGAACTTGACGGAGGCTGAGGGCGACCAACCAGCCTCCCTGCTTTTAATGCCTGGAAATGCACGGCTTTGGTTTCCTGTGCTGCCAGAGGGACACGCGAGCAATTTGTGGGTAACTGATACCATCTTGTTCAATTATCAGCGTTGTCGCCGTCGCGCTTACCTCGATGCGTTTGGCGATCGCCAACATTGTGATTCGCCCAATGACTATCTGTTGAAGTTACGTCAAGATAGCCTAGCTCACCAATCTTTGATTGTAGGTGAAGAACCGGCCTATCGCCCCGATTATCCTAAACAAGATTGGCAGGCCGGTGCGGCTGCAACGATGTCTTTGATGCAGCAAGGCGTCGATCGGATTGTGCAAGGCGTGTTGTATGTTCAACTTGAAAACGGACTGCGATTAGTCAGTTGCCCAGATTTGTTGATCAAGCAACCCGGATACTCTGTGTTGGGCGACTGGACCTATGTGCCAATGGATATTCGTTTGGGCAAACGTCCCAAGGTTGATTATCAAATTGCCGCCACGTTTCATGCCTATGTGTTGACTTGGGTTCAGGATGCTTGGCCAGACGTAAGTTGGTTAATGCTGCGCCAACGCGGAGCCTATGCCGTCAACTTGGTGGAAATGCTGCCGCGAATGCAAGAGATTTTACAAGATTGTGTTGATACATTGCTGCACGAGCAAGAACCCGAATTATTTATTGCTCACAACCGCTGTGATCTTTGCCATTGGCTAAGCCATTGCTACGAACTGGCCCAATCTAATCGCCACCTGTCGCTGTTACCGGGTGTCACGCCGAGTCGCTATGCTTTTCTCAAAGAATTGGGGTTGTTGACGCTCGAAGATCTAGCCACCTGTAATCCTAAAGTTTTAGCACCGCTACCAGGATTTGGCCCCCATGTGGCCCACCGGCTAATTCGTCAAGCACAAGCAACGCTACAGCAGTGTGCTTTGCCTGATGATGGAGGGATGATCGAGTCCTCGACTCCGCTATTATCGACCGCAGAACTGCCAACTGCACCGATCGAACTATATTTTGATATTGAATCGGCTCCAGAACAAAACCTGATCTATTTGCATGGAGTGCTCGTTATCGATCGCCAATCTCAAAGCGAAACGTTTCATGCACTGCTAGCCGAGAACCATTCCGAAGAACGCTTGATTTGGGAACAACTGCTGAATTTGTTTTGGCGCTACCCCACCGCCCCCATTTTTCACTTCTGCCCCTATGAAGTGCAAACCGTGAAGCGCTTGGCAGAGCACTATCGGACCCCGAGTGATTTGATTGAACCGTTGATGTCTCGCTTTGTTGATATTCACGAACGAGTCACTCGCGTTGCCATCTTGCCTGTTGAAAGCTATGCCCTGAAACCGATCGCCCGCTGGGTGGGGTTCGATTGGCGCGATCCAGACGCCAACGGGGCCCAATCCATCTGTTGGTATGCACAGTGGATGGGCACAGGCGATCGTCGCCACCTAGATGCCATTTTGCGCTACAACGAAGATGATTGCCGCGCCACCTATTGGGTGAAAAACTGGCTGGTGGAATTTTGTCAGAGACAACGAAAGTAGGCATGGCTGCATCGAGTTCTGCCTCTAACAGACTCCCCTCCCCCTAGCCTCCCAACTGAGCAAGGGACTTCCGATCTGGCTCCGCTTCTTCTTTTCTGGGAGCAGGGGCTGGGGGATGAGAGGGGCGGAATACAAGGTCAAAGATGGCATCAAATATGGCCGGGTTAATATCAATTGCCTTATCATCCCAACCCCCAACCCTCAATCCCTAAACTAAGATAGAAGAAGGCACGGCAAAGACCGCTATACTGCTCTAAAAGAGTTTTAATTTGTTTTAATTTTAAATCTAAACCTTCCCGTACCAGACCATGACCTCATACGCGACTTCCACTGCTCGATCGGACTTGAGCGAGTTACGACGACTAAAGACGCTATTGCCACCTGAGCTAAAAAGTTGGGTGACGATCGAAGCCTCTACGGCGATCAATCCTCCTCTGATTACCAGTGAAGAAATTGGCAAAGATCAGGTAGAGGTTCAGGTAGACCTTGCTAAGTGGGATCAGTTTGCGCTCGATCAACGCAACCTGTTGTTCTGGCATGAGGTGGCCCGCATTCAAAATGACACAATTCCCAAAGATGGCTGGGAGATGGCGGCACTAGCGATCGGCTTAGGCGGGGCTGTGGGTGAATTGTGGGTTCAAGATGGATTGCTACTGCTGTTGGCGCTGGCGTTGTGCGGTGTGTCGGGATGGCGGCTATATCAGCGAAACAATGGCGAAAAGACCCTGCAAGAAGCAATCCAGGCCGATGAAAAGGCGATCTCTCTGGCAACTCGGTTTGGCTATACGTTGCCGAATGCTTACAAGAGTTTGGGAAGTGCGCTGAAGGTGCTAATTGAACAAACACCGAAGAAAAAACAGCGCCGTCGGTTTGAAGCTCGGTTAGATGCCTTGAAAAAGAGTGCCTCTAAGGCTAAAACTCAAGCGAAATCGGCTCGCCCTGAAGTTTATTGATTAATCACGTTGCGTTTCAAATTTTGACTAGCAAGGCAGGCCGATCGCCTGCTTTTTTGTGGATAACATTCTTTGCAAACTGGCTTGGGACCTGGTTGTTTGTGAACCACTATTGGTTTGAGTATCGCCCCTATGATCGTCCTTTCAAGCAACCTTTGCACACCCATCATGGTTGGTGGTCTAATCGTCAAGGTATTATTTTGCGGTTAACCAGTGCAAATGGGCAGGTTGGTTGGGGAGAAATCGCGCCGATCGCTTGGTTTGGGACAGAAACACTGGCGCAAGCGTTAGCGTTTTGTCGATCGCTGCCTAGCAAACTTGCCGCTGCTGCTATTGAGCATATTCCTGCTTCGTTGCCTGCCTGTCGGTTTGGGTTCGAGTCTGCATTGGAAATGATGCAGATTTCGACTACTTCTATCACATTTGCTAGCCCTTCACCACATCAATTAGGCGCTGTCCACAATAGCTATCTTCTGCCCACCGGAGAGGCGGCCTTGCACGCATGGCAACCGCTTGTCACCGCAGGAGTCAACACCTTCAAGTGGAAAATTGGTGTAGCCAATCTCGAAGACGAGTTACAAATCTTTAATCACCTGATGCAGAAATTGCCTGCTGACGTGCGGCTGCGATTAGATGCAAACGGGGGGCTAGATTATTATCAAGCCTATCAATGGTTACAGACTTGCGATCGGCTGTCTGGACACACAGCAACGGTGGAATTTCTTGAACAACCCCTTTCCAAGCATCAACTGAAAGAGATGTTGCAATTGGCTGAGCGAGTTCAAACCCCGATCGCGCTGGACGAATCGGTTGCTACCTTCGAGCAACTAGAAGCCTGCTACACTCAAGGCTGGCGAGGGATGTTTGTGATTAAACCCGCCCTTATCGGTTCTCCCCAACAACTTCGCAACTTCTGTCAACAGTATTGCCTCGATTTGGTCTGGTCATCTGCCTTGGAAACGCCGATCGCGCAGTACTTCATCCAACACGTCCTGATTCCTTCAATTCCCGTGGTTCAACATCGGGCGATCGGATTTGGTGTCGATCAGTGGTTCAATGATGCTTGGACAACTGAAGGAAATTTTGAACAGCTATGGCAGAGCCTTTCGCTCACTGGCACGATCGAGTGAACCAAGATTGGTTAGTTGGTATAGACAAACAACAGGGGCAGGATTGGATAGAAATTCGGCTGCACGAGATTTGGCTGTATCAGACACGATCGCGTCAGTTGCCTACGATTCTTTTAGTTGAGGCAGATCCAGAGCGGTTTCTGGCTGGTTTTGTGGCGGCTTGCTCGGCAGGGTGTCCGTTGGTGCTGGGTGCGGCCGATTGGGGGGCGGCGGAACGGCGGCAAGCCTTGCAACAGATTCAACCAGATTTAATCTGGGGTTGGGATACGGCTCTTCACAATCTTGAGCCTGAAAGCAAACATCTATCCGTCGATCGCCGGTTGCAACCAGGCTGGATTTTGATTCCCACAGGTGGTTCCTCTGGACAGATACGCTTTGCCATTCATACCTGGACTACCTTGACGGCCTCTGTGCAAGGGTTTCAGCAGTATTTCCAAGTGAAATCCATTCATTCGTGTTGCGTGTTGCCGCTTTATCATGTCAGCGGTCTGATGCAATTTATCCGATCGTTCCTGTCAGGTGGAACCTTTGCCCTGCTGCCAACCAAGGCGATCGACGTGGCCATGAATGGGCTAGATCCAGCAGATTTTTTTCTGTCGCTGGTTCCCACACAACTACAACGGTTGCTGCACCGATCGAATTCATCTGGTGCGATCGCTTGGCTGCGGAGGTTCCGTACCGTACTACTGGGAGGAGCACCCGCCTGGCCAGAGTTATTGGAGACGGCCAGAAACCAGCAGATTCGCCTGGCTCCTACCTATGGCATGACCGAAACCGCCTCACAAGTAGCTACCTTGAAACCAGACGAGTTTTTGCAAGGAAAAACTGGCTGTGGACTGGTGTTGCCGCACGCTCAGATTAGGATTCTGGATGGCATGGGACGATCGCTGCAACCGCTGCAACCGGGGACGATCGCCATTCAAACGACCTCGCTGATGCTAGGCTATCATCCGGGCAATGGCACCGTTGACACGCTGATAACCGATGATGTGGGGTTTTTCGATCGGGATGGTTATTTGCATATCGTCGGACGCAATAGCCACAAAATTATTACAGGTGGCGAAAACGTGTTTCCGGCTGAAGTCGAGGCAGCGATTCGATCGACGCAGTTGGTTCGCGATGTGTGCGTGTTGGGGCTACCCGATCCAGATTGGGGCGAGGTAGTGACAGCCGTGTATGTGCCTACGTCCGACGACGTGACAATCGCGGACCTGCAAACGGCTATTGAAGCTGAGTTAGGTAAGGTGAAACGCCCCAAACGCTGGCTGAAGTTAGCACAGTTACCGCGCAGCGGACAAGGCAAGGTCAATTATGCACAGCTTAAACAACTATGCTTAAATAACCACGCCAGACAACCATCTCGCTAGCTGAGTCTGTCTTCATCGATATCTTCTTCATCTGTATCCATCTCATTATTTATCTCAGAATACAAATCCTGTAACTGTTGCTTCTGCTTACGGCGCGATGGACGGCGATATTTTTTGGTCGCCAATTTGGGTTCGGTTTGCAATTGCCCGTCACCTCGAATTTTAACTTTTGTGGTTGATTCTGCATCCCGGGTTTGATCGATCGCCTCTTGCCGTACCAATACTTCGTCTAGAAACATTAGGTAGTAGTCATAGCGTTCCCAGTCGCCTCGCACCGCACAATTGGGTTCATCGCGATGCAGACAATCGCCAAATTGACACCTTGCCGTGGCTAAGCGCTGACGAGCTTCTGGAAAATAGTAGGCTAGCTCAGCCGGAGCACAATCTAAATCGGGTTGGTTAAAGCCGGGGGTATCTGCCAACAGTCCGCCCGTCGGCAGTTGAAATAGTTCAACATGGCGAGTGGTATGCCGACCGCGACCCAACTTGCCAGAGACTGCTCCTACGCGCAAATCAGCCTTGGGAATAAGGCGATTAATCAAGCTGGATTTCCCCACTCCCGATGGCCCCGATACCACTGTCGTTTGTTGATTTAGTCGGGCTGGTACGGTTTCTAATCCGGTTTCATCCAGTAAGCTAATTAGCAGCGGTTCATAGCCCCATGTTCTCAATCGATCGCACCACTGCTGCGCATCCTCTAGCGGCACTAGATCCCGTTTACTGAGGCAGAGACAGATGGCTAATCCAGTCGATTCGGCTTTGACTAAAAATCGGCTAAGTTGACACGGATCAAGCATGGGTTCTGCTAGGGCAAACACCAGCAAAATTTGATCAACGTTGGCAATGGGCGGCCGATCAAGCTGAGTTTTTCGAGGAAAAACCTGCGCAATAGCGCCACGTCCACCTGCCCAGTCTGGATCTTCAATTTCTACCCGATCGCCTACCATCACCTGCTGACCAATTTTTTTTAAGCGGGTGCGACGGGTACAAAGCAAGTGAGTAGTAGGGATTGGGGATTGGGAAGTAGCGGTCAGGAAGGTGGAAGAGGGGCGATCGGGGGGCTGTGTCTGATCTAGCTGTACCCAGTAAAAATTGGCTTGCACTGCTAATACTGTGCCCAATATCCGTGATGAGTCTACTAATTCCGAGGGCTGAGCGTTAAGCTCTGGGGAAACTGATGAGCTAGTAAAGATAGCCTGAGAAGGCGCAACCGTCTGCTTCTCTTCGGCAGAGACATCGAACGAATCGATAAACTCAGCACTCATAGCCTACTCATACACATTCACTCAACAGTTCCCTTCTCACGACATCAAAATAGATAAAGATAATAGATAAAGATAGAATTAGGGACGACGAACCAGCAAGGCAAAGAAATCCGATCGGTCTTCAAGTTGTTCGATCGTATATCCTTCCATTTTTAAGCTGTCTGGAACTTGTTCGATTGGTTCTCCTGGATCAAGCCATACTTCTAGCACTGACCCAGGAGCCATGCGGTCTAGCCGGAGTTTTGTCCGCACAAAGTTCAGCGGGCAAGGTGTACCCCGTAAATCGAGTTGGGCATCAGACATCATCCCCGAAATAGCCCTCCTAAAAAGCCTTCAATGCCACCGCTTTTGCTGAGCCGATCGCCGCGAATTTTTACCAGTTTTTCCAGCAGTTCTTTCTCTTCATGGGTAACGCGGGTGGGGATATCTACCTGAACTGTCAGCAGATGATCACCACGGCTGGCTGAATTGCCCAAACGGGGCACACCATGGTTTTCTAGTGTTAACACCGTATTAGGCTGGGTTCCCGGCGCGATCGTTACCTCTACCGGGCCATCAACGGTTTTGACTTCAATCCGATCGCCCAAAATTGCTTGCAGGTAGCTAATCTTAATCTCTGAAAGAATATTAATGCCATCACGCTGAAACTCGGCATCCTCGTTGACGAACAAGTAGACATACAAGTCACCGTGTGGGCCGCCTCGTTGTCCGGCATCACCCTCCCCTGACACCCGTAAGCGGGTTCCATTGTCTACCCCAGCCGGGATAGTAATCTTCAGCTTCTTGGCTTCTTGCTTTTGTCCACTGCCGCCACAAACATCACATTTATCTTCAATTACCTGACCATTGCCATTACAGGTAGGACAGGTAGAAACTTGGGTAAAGCTGCCAAACGGCGTTCGAGTGGCGCGGCGCACTTGACCGGCTCCATTACAGGTTGAACACATGCGGGGCTGCGTACCTGGCTTTGCCCCAGAACCACTACAGTTAGTGCAGGTTTCCAGATGACTAATCCGGATTTCCTTTTCGCCGCCAAACACAGCTTCTCGGAAATCTAGCTTTAGATCTAATCGTAAGTCATCTCCGCGGACGGGCCCTGTGCGACGACGAGTAGCTTGTTGCCCACCCATGCCGCCAAAGCCACTAAAAAAGCTTTCAAAGATATCGGCAAAGCCGCCCATATCAAAGTCTGAATATCCTGCACCAGCCCCAGAGCTAACACCTGCTTCGCCGAAGCGATCGTAGCGAGCTTTCATCTCTGGATCGGAGAGAATTTCGTAAGCTCGGTTGATTTCTTTAAAGCGCTCCTCAGCCCCGGGGTCTTTGTTAACGTCCGGATGATATTTGCGGGCCAGCCGTCGATATGCGCGTTTGAGTTCCTCCTTGTCTGCGCTACGTGAGACGCCGAGGATTTCGTAATAATCACCTGCCATAAGAGCGCTGCTTCAAGGGTAACGAGAGTTGGGCGGAAGATAAGCTAGAAAAACAAGCTCAAAGTCATCGTAGCCGATCGCTGAACGTTTCCGGCTACTTGTTTCCATCCTAAACCAATCAACCAACTTGGAGGATCGGTTTCCTCACCAAGCAATTGGTTAGATTTTAGCGTTGAAACCGGTCGCATCAAGCTATACACCTTAGAAATTGCTCACCATCGGGCAAATTGTTCTAGTCAACGGCTTCGTACTCGGCAGTGATTGTTTCATCGGTGACGAAATCTGCTTCCAACGTCTCGGTGGCATAGGGCATCGGCTCGGTCTCTTGCCATGGCATGGCGGCGGTAGGAACCGTGGGGCTGGTATAAATCGGATCGTGACTCCTATCTTGTGCTTTTTGATACATTGATTCACCCATCAAGAACAGTAATTGTTGCAGGGATTCGATGTGTTGCCGTAGGGATTCAGGGGTGATTGATCGATTGATCAGAGCCGCCTTCAGTTCGGTAGCACGTTGGGCGGATTGTTCCTTCAGTCCATCCTGGATGAAATGGGCGTTATCGCGGAGAGTAGATTCGTAGCTGTAGAGCAGGGTATCGGCTTGATTGCGTAAGGTGACTAATTGCTTACGCTGTTCGTCTTCATCAGCGTACAGTTCGGCTTCTTGGCGCATTCGTTCTACTTCCGCCTCGCTTAATCCGCCCGTGTTAGAGATTTGGATGCTTTGCTCTCGACCAGTTCCCTTATCACGAGCCGCTACTTTCAAGATGCCGTTCGCGTCAATTTCAAACGAGACTTCGATTTGCGGCACTCCTCTAGGGGCCGGCGGAATGCCGGTCAGTTGAAACTTGCCCAGACTCTTGTTATCTTTGGCCATCGCTCGTTCCCCCTGCAAGACATGAATTTCTACGGAAGTTTGCCCGTCAGTGGCGGTTGAAAAGGTTTGTGTCTTGCTAGTGGGAATCGTGGTATTACGTTCAATAATCTTGGTAAACACCTCACCCAAGGTTTCAATGCCCAACGACAGCGGTGTCACATCCAGCAGCAGCAGGTCTTTCACTTCTCCGCCCAATACGCCTGCTTGAATGGCAGCCCCCAATGCCACAGCTTCATCGGGATTGACCGATCGATCGGGCAATTTTCCCTTGAAAAAAGTCTTGATTGCGTCCTGGACGGCTGGAATGCGAGTCGAACCGCCCACCAGAATAATTCGATCAATCTGGTCAGGAGTTAAATTGGAGTCTGCCAACGCCTGAGCAACCGGATCGATGGTGGCTTGAACCAAATGATTGGTTAAATCCTCTAGCTTGGCCCGTGTTAGTTCTACTTCTAAATGCTTGGGCCCGGTTTCATCGGCAGTAATGAACGGCAGATTGATGGACGTACTTAACATCGTGGACAGTTCGATCTTGGCCTTTTCTGCCGCTTCCCGCAGCCGCTGAAGCGCCATCTTATCGGCAGCAAGGTCGATGCCATCTCGCTCTCGAAAATTATCGATTAGCCACCGCACCAGCACGTTATCAAAATCATCCCCACCCAGATGATTGTTGCCAGAGGTGGCTTTAACTTCAAAGACCCCTTCGCCTAATTGCAGAATCGAAACATCAAACGTACCGCCGCCTAGGTCAAATACCAGAATTCTTTGATCGTGATCTTGCTTTTCCAAGCCGTAGGAGAGAGCCGCCGCCGTGGGTTCATTGATAATGCGTAGAACTTCTAAGCCCGCGATCGTTCCGGCATCTTTGGTGGCTTGGCGCTGGGCATCGGTGAAGTAAGCAGGAACGGTGATAACGGCTTGAGTCACTGACTCACCTAGGTAGGCTTCTGCATCCTGCTTTAATTTTTGCAGAATCATGGCAGAAATTTCTTGAGGCGTATACAGGCGGCCGCGAATTTGGACATCCACTGTGTCGTCTTTGCCTTTGGTGCAGTTATAAGGCACTCGATCGCGTTCATCTTCGGTATCATGCCAACGGCGACCGATAAACCGCTTAATGCTATAGACGGTATTTTCCGCATTAGTGACAGCTTGGCGTTTAGCTAATTGCCCAACTAACCGTTCTCCGGTTTTGCCAAACCCCACAATACTGGGAGTAGTTCTGCCACCTTCAGAGTTAGCAATGACAACGGGTTTGCCTCCCTCTAGTACAGCAACACAGCTATTTGTTGTCCCCAAATCGATGCCAATAACTTTTCCCATAATTCGCCGGTTGTGATGAACACGATGCAAGCTAATGAGCACACGCCTGCGGCTAAAGCCTTATTGGCGTTGCTGAACAAGAAGTATGATTCTCGTGCTGGAGTTGCTTGCAGCACTCTCCCTAGCCCTCTGCCAAAGCAGAGGAAGAGTCCTAGTTTCCTTCTCCCTCGGGAGAAGGGTTGGGGATGCGGGCAATTCCTATCTGCGTTCAGCAACGCCCTGAAGCCTTATTTTCTAGCTCAGTATTCCGCAATTACCTAAGAATGCGATCAACTTGGTTCAAAATGTTTTGCGTCTCTGGGGTGATGGCAGAAATAGCCACGGAAAGACAATCCAACGCCGTAGACGCTCCAGAACAAGCTCCAGAAAATAGGCAGCGAGCACAAGAAAGGGGCTTCATCGTTCTGCTATGGCTATAGGGTATGGCTGTAGAGTTTGGTCAGAAATAGATGCCGACTTAAAAAATCCCCAGCGTTCAACAGCCAGGGATTGACGATGTACATTTATTGGCACAACTTAATTAGTGCAAATTATTGGCACAAATGAGGGCTAATTCATTGATTGCTCTTCTTCAGGTGACCCGCTGTATTCAGGGGCGGCAGCTACTTTAACCATTGCGTGACGCAATACTAAATCGCCTAGCACATAGCCTCGTCGCAGTTCTTCAACGACCGTTCCTTCAGGGTACTGATCAGTTTCTTCGCGCATCACTGCTTCATGTAAGCTGGGGTCAAACGGTTCCCCTTCGGCTCGCATCGGCGCAACTCCAATTTTTTTCAACCGATCGACGAAATCTTTGTAAATGCCTTGATAGCTGCTATTGATGTTCTTCTCTGCGTCTGTTTGAACTTTAATTTGCGATCGGGCGCGCTCGAAGTTATCTACCACAGGTAGTAGTTCTTTAATCGTCGAACATTTGACCTTCTGCTCTTGTTCCTCTATTTCTTTTTGAGTTCGCTTGCGATAGTTTTCAAAATCGGCCGCTAGACGCATATATTGATTGTTTCGTTCTTCTAGTTGCGCCTTAAGTGCCTCTACCCGCTGATCTAGTTCTTCAACTTTGGCCCGCAGTTCCGAATCTTGTTCAACAGACGGTACTGCCTCAACCGTAACAGACGGCTCTGGGCTAAGATCAAACGGCTCCACTTCTGGCTCTAGGGTTGATTCGGTGGGTGGAACGGTCGGTTCACCGATCGACTGGTCTTGATTCACTTCGGCCTCATTGGATAGGTTTGGTTCAACAGACATTGGCTCACTTCCCAATTGCTCTACAGTTTCCGATTCAGCCACTGCCCCTTGAGCATTCTCCTGCTGTTTCTCTTCGTCCATAACTCAACTATTCTGCCCTACTTTCTAACATCCCAATCATACAAACATGCGTTCAATGACGTGAGGATTCTAGAATGGTTTTGATTGCTCACCATCCGGAGTGCTGTGAGGTTAAAACAGACTCCAACTTACCCTCAATCTTATCGATTATTATTCTGTGTGGTACGACGGATTGAGATGAGGAGATCCCTACCTACCGGCATCGGGATTTCTGGCTAAGCGTAAGCTTGGATGAAGTCGATCGACCCGATCGGTTTGAACTGCAATTTAATCCCCAACTCAATCTGTAAAAAGCCTGCTTAATTGGTCGGAGAATGTCTCAGTGCCGCAACTTTCTGATCGTAAAGCTAATTTCAAATCCTTAAAGCTGTTGTTTCTCTCGACTCCGGTGGGGCCACTAGGAACTGGGCTGGGCGGCGGGGTAGAACTAACCTTGCAGAACATGGCTCAAGAACTGATGCGGCGAGATCACCAGGTGCAAATTGTAGCCCCGGCTGGTTCTAAATTAGCAGGATTGCCGATTGCCCAAATTGCCGGCAACTTGCAGAGCAGCGCCCAAACGCAAGGACGCGATGCCCCGATCGTCCTGCCAGCTAATTCGGTATTGGGCAACATGTGGGAGTATGCTTACCAACAGCAAGATCAATACGATGTGCTGATTAACTTTGCCTACGATTGGTTGCCGTTTTACCTGACGCCCTTCTTTGCCAAGCCGATCGCCCATCTCGTCAGCATGGGATCGTTGACTGAGGCAATGGATACAGTGATTGCACAAACTCTTGATCGTTTTCCCGGCACGATCGGCGTCCACAGCCGCGCCCAAGCCGATACCTTTGCGTTTGGCAATCGATGTCGCATTCTCAGCAACGGTTTAGATCTCTCGCTGTATCAATTTCAGCCAGAACCCGCCAATTACCTTGGTTGGGTCGGTCGCATTGCGCCAGAGAAAGGCGTTGAAGATGCGATCGTGGCGGCTCATCAGTGCCAGATTCCTCTGAAAATCTGGGGAGCGATGCCGAACCCTGACTATTGGCAGCAGATTTGTCAAACCGATGCCGACTTTTCCTACGGAGGATTTTTGCCGACCGACCAGCTACAAGCTGAATTGAGATCCTGCCGGGGGCTACTAATGACTCCAAAATGGATTGAGGCGTTTGGTAACGTGGCGATCGAAGCCCTTGCCTGTGGCGTTCCGGTGATCTCCTACCGTCGGGGCGGCCCCGCAGAAATTGTGCAGCACGGCAAAACTGGATGGCTCGTCGAGCCTGATTCCATTGAAGGACTGGTGGAAGCCATTGAGCGACTGGATGAAATCGATCGTCACACCTGTCGCCAACAGGCAGAATCTCAGTATTCCATGCAGGCAATGGGCGATCGGGTGGAAGCGTGGATTAGAGATATGTTGGTAGTGATCTAGATTCTTCTTGGCAGGTACTGCTTAGTTGTCACCCTGTACATACTCTGTACAGACAATCGTTCACGAAGCAACAAAAAGGATACCCTTTTGAGGTTCGTTTACCAGTGGGCTTACACGTTCAGGGGGCATTCTTGTAGATTCAAATTAGGTGTCTAGACTGGAAAGCTGACAATGCTCGATTTGTTGAGTGTGTCCCGGCAGACGTAATTGAAGAAGTACAAGCTACAATTCATCCACTGATACCCTAGAGCGTCGTTATTCAAAATTCATGCTGGTTCTTCCTCCTCCGCTTCAAGTTGGCGATCGTCTGCTAGTGATTGCGCCCAGTGGGGTCTTGCGAGAACTGGATGCGTTGCAGGAAGGAATAGAGATTTGGCGATCGCGGGGCTATCGGGTGGAGTTGAGTCCGGGCTATGATCAGCGCTGGGGTTATTTGGCGGGAACCGATGCCGAAAGACGATCGCAGCTAGAAGCGGCATGGCTCGATCCGGACTGTCGGGCGATTCTTTGTGCAAGAGGTGGATACGGCGGCGCACGACTCTTGGAAGCTTGGCACTGGTCGCCGATCGATCGTCCCAAATGGTTGATTGGGTTTTCAGATATTACGAGCCTGTTGTGGGGACTGTGCCGGGAAGAAATTTCTGGAGTACATGGGCCGTTGCTCACAACACTGTCCGCTGAGCCGGACTGGTCGGTACAACGCTTGTTTGATTGGGTGGAAGGGCGATCGCTAGCTCCGTTGCAGGGAGTGGGTTGGGGCGGCGGACAAGCCAGTGGCGTGCTGTTGCCTGCTAATCTCACGGTTGCAACCCACCTGCTCAATACCTCCGCTCAACCAAGTTTAGTAGGCGCGATTTTGGCCTTTGAAGATGTGACCGAAGCCCCCTATCGCATCGATCGCATGTTGACACAGTGGCGCATGAGTGGTGCATTTTCCAAGGTACGGGGCATTGCCTTAGGACGATTCAGCCAGTGTGATCCACCGCCCAACATTCCCAGTTTTACCGTCGAGGAAGTCTTACGGGATCGATTGTCCGATTTGGGAATCCCGATTGTGTCGGATTTACCGTTTGGACACGATGGCGTCAACGCGGCATTACCCGTGGGAGTGCTGGCTCAGTTAGATGGAGAAACTGGAACGTTGAGTATTAATTTAAGCGTCCCTGAATTACCCTAGCGGTAGGGAAATGAGAGAGGGAGAGCCATAGATAAACTAACACTGGCATACGTGACTTTGGCAGATCTTCAAGCAAAGATACAGAGAAAACCAGTATTGCCCAGACCTTGAGGATACGAAAGGCGATCGGTGCTCGTTATCAATCGACTCAATGTTTGGCTGTCGAAGAATACAGCCAGTCTAGCTAAGAAGTGAGCGTATGATAAGTTAAGAACTGTTTCTCGGCATCAAATCAACGCTAATATTAGCGGCATTCTCGCGATCGGCGTTCGTTACACCATTGCCGTAGCGGGTTGTTGTTACATGCGTTGCCAGTTGAGTGTGTTCCCATGAATCAAATTATTGTTGCTTCCGGGTTTGGGCGGTGGAGCCAGCGGCTGTGGGAGTCAATTCTATTAGGGGGGCGGGTGGTGTTTCATCTCATCACCGGGCGGATCGATCGCCGCAACACCCTAGAACAAATGGCCGCCGTAGGTCCAGCTTCGTTATTGATTGTGTTAGTTATTGCTGCATCGATCGGGATGGTATTCACCATTCAAGTGGCTCGCGAGTTCTTGCGGTTTGGGGCTAGCTCAGCCGTTGGGGGAATTTTGGCCATTGCCCTCAGCCGCGAGTTATCACCGTTGCTGACGGCTGTGGTGGTGGCCGGTCGAGTGGGAGCCGCGTTTGCCGCTGAAATTGCTACCATGCGTGTGACCGAACAAGTTGATGCCCTCTATATCCTCAGAACCGATCCCGTAGAGTACCTCGTTGTGCCACGAGTCGCTGCCTGTTTAATGATGGTGCCGGCCTTGACCGTGTTTTCCCTGGTGACAGGAATGCTAGGTGGGTGGGTGGTAGCAACACAGTTTTATGACCTCAGTACAGAATCTTTCTTTGATTCGGCTCAAGCCTTTGTTACATCCTGGGATTTATTTAGCGCCCCCATCAAAGCGGCGGTATTTGGCACGCTGATCGCCATTATTGGCTGTAGTTGGGGGTTAACCACCAGCGGTGGAGCTAAAGACGTTGGACAATCCACCACAGCGGCTGTTGTCACCTCGTTGCTAGCCATTTTCTTCTCAGATTTCTTTCTCTCGTGGCTGATGTTCCGAGGTCTTGGCTCGGCAGGACTAGAAGCCTTTTAGAAAACCTGGTGAGAAAACTCCGGACAGCAGCATTTCTTACTTGTTCTTACTTGGTGGCAGAAATACGAATGACATAGGGGTGGTAGGCATCCTGCGAGTAAGACCCAACCCAAATTTCGTAGGTTCCAGAGAGCCACTGTCCGGCAATACCAGGGTTTTGTCCAGAAAAATCGTCATTACACCAAACCCCTCCTGGACCTCGAACAATCAGGGTAGTATCTTCTGGACTTTCCACTTGCAGGCTCAGATAGCTGAAAAATTCAGTTAATATCATGCGGTGATCCGATTGTTCATCCACAAATCCATTACAGGGTCCAGTGGCGGTTTCGGTACGTCCTGCTAGCTCGCGGCTGGCGATCGCCCCTCCACTAATCCCCCGAATCGTGGTGGGATCAGGCGTAAAATTAGGGCTGAGGGTTACGTCTTCAAAAATGGTGACACCAGGTGAAAGTTCCACCGTTTGAGCATCAGCCGTATTTCGCGCTGAGTATTCACCCGTCCATAAACCAAGTAACAACAGTAACACAACTTGAGGCAAGCGAATCAGTTTCAACCCTTGAGTCAGCATGGGTAAAAGTTCGTAAAGTTAAATCAGCAACATTGGCATGGCTACCCGTTGCTGATGACCAGAATTAGAATACGACAGTTCCTTTGTTAACAGGAAGTTTAGATTGATTGATCAGGTTTTATGAGTTGCGATCGACCGATTGCCGCGATTGTCTCAGCAGGGTACACAGGGCTTAGACATCTTGACGACTAGGTAAACCACTACATCAAACCACTACATCAGGCAAGAGCGAATCTCATTCGCCTAAGGGCGTTTCCGCAACAGCCAGAGCTTGATTTAACCGACGAATATCGAATTGGCGCTGATGCAGCAGCAACCAAGATTGCACTAGATCTGGCCCTTGCATATCTCCGGTGAGGGCAGCCCGCAGCGATCGCATCACCAGCCCTTTTTTCACATTGGCGGCCTTGACGCCTTGCTGGATGATCGCTTGAATGGTGGACTCTGTCAGCGCAGGGGATTGCTCTAATACAGACTGGATTGCTGCCAGAGCCGTAGCAACATTCGGCTGTTGCAACTGAGCCGTGGCCGCCTCTGTAAAGCCCACATCTGCTACAAATAGATATCGTGTCATCTCTACTGCATCCTCTAGACGTACCAAGCTCGGAGCAACCAAGGCGGCAATTTGCTCTAACCAGGCTCGATCGTTCGTGGCGTCAAACTCATATCCTGCTGCTTGCCAATAGGGAATCAACAAATCAGTGATTTGCTCAACCGGCATATGATGCAAATACTGACTGTTAATCCAGTTCAGCTTGTCCCAGTCAAACTTGGCTCCTGCTTTGTTAACCCGATCGAAGCTAAAGTGCTGGGCGGCTTCTGATAAGGTAAAAATCTCGTTCATTCCTTCCGGTGGCGACCATCCCAACAGTGTCATATAGTTAGCAAGTGCTTCGGCGGTGTAGCCCATGCGCTGAAAGTCGGAAATGGACGTAACTCCATCTCGCTTTGAGAGTTTGGCTCCTGCTTGGTTCAAAATCAACGGTGTATGCCCAAATTCTGGCACAGTAGCTCCCAAGGCTTCATACAGCAAAATTTGCTTCGGGGTGTTGCCAATGTGGTCTTCGCCACGAATCACTTGAGTGATGCCCATATCAATGTCATCAACCACCACCACAAAGTTGTAGAGCGGTTGCCCGATCGTTTCGGCGTCGGCTGCTCGTGCAATCACCATATCACCGCCCAAGTCGCGCCCTTTCCACGTTACTTTGCCGCGCACCAAGTCAATCCAAGTAATTTCACGATCGTCATCAATTTTGAAGCGAATGACGGGTTTACGTCCTTCGGCTACTAATGCTGCCTCTTGTTCTGGAGTGAGATTGCGATGACGGTTGTCATATCGAGGCGCTTCGTTTCTGGCTTTTTGAGCCTCGCGCATAGCGTCGAGTTCTTCAGGGGTATCGTAAGCGCGGTAGGCCAAACCCTTGTCTAGCAGTTCTTGTACCTTCTGCTGATACAGATCCATCCGCTTGGTTTGGAAAAATGGGCCCTCATCCCAATCCAATCCGAGCCAGCTTAAGCCGTCCAGAATGTTTTGAGTATATTCAGGGCGCGATCGCTCTAAATCCGTATCCTCAATGCGCAAAATAAACTGTCCACCCTGGTGCCGAGCGAACAACCAGTTGAACACGGCCGTTCGGGCTGTGCCGATATGGAGATTTCCAGTAGGACTAGGAGCAATGCGAACGCGAACAGACATGGTAGGGATGGGGGAATTAGGGGTTAGGAATTAGCTTGCTTGTGAGCGCTAGTCAAACATGGCACTATCACTCTCTCCTAGGCTGCACAACACGCATCAATTATTCTAACGGTTGATGGAAATCCAAGCAGCGATCGTAGGTTAGCAGACGTAACTAGCCCAGAGGGACAGTCTGGGAGTGACTAGCCCGAATCATCATTGGAGTCAATATATTGGGGTTAATATCAAGTGGGGTTAATATCAAGCAATCGCAGGCGATCGATTAACAACTCAATGACCGTTCAAACCTAGTGACAACTCTTGATGACCCTCTATAGTCTCCCTTACCAAGGAGAACGGCGACAGCCGGGGGTATAGCTGTAAAAAGCGCCCACTCAAGGGGCGCCCTTTTCGGATTTTCAGAAGCTAAAACTCTATGGCCTTAGACTGAAACTGAGTCGGCTTCAGACGATTCTTCGCGGGTATTCAAAGATTCTAAGGCCGCCGCAGGAACTTCGATTGTAAAGGCAGAGGTTTCAAAGGCAGAATCTGCTGATGCTTCCGAGGCTACAGCTGAGTTGATCGGCTCTACAGGACGAGACAGTCGTCGCTTTAGCCCAATACCGCCTGCAATCAACCCTGCGGCGGCTACAAGTCCAAGCCCTAATGCCAGTTTGTTGAAGTCAGACAGTTGATTCACGTTGCTCAAGGTCGAACCAGCCATTGGAGCATCAACCGAATCAGACAGATCAGCCGCATCCACGGTTGCATCTACAGAACCTGGTGTATAGTGGGGCGCATTGGCTTCAGACGCACCTCTCATCTTGCTGAAGATACAAGGAGATGCCATGCTAGCAGTTGCCAACGTTAGGGTAAAGGCAGTCGTAAGAGCCATCGATCGCAAAACGGTGTGAGAAAGCGCTGGTTTCATGGTTGTCTCCTTAGTTAAAGTTAAGTAACGTCATTTGAGAACAGCGATCTTCATCGCGAAGATTGCCGACCGAACCACAGGCTCTCGAATGCTCCTAAAACCATATCGGAAGTTCCCCCAATTTTGCAAGCCGGGATTGATCGAGCATTGATTGGACGGTTAGTTACTTACATAATTCACGTAGCGGAAGCTGGGCCAATAGGAAGCAGCAGCTTGCCAGACCGACTGCCACGGACTGCCTCCCACTTCCAAACCACAGAGAGAACTATCAGCTACCAAAATGGTACGGGATCGACCCATCGATCGATCGCGCAACTCTAGGTGTAGCTGACCATGCATAGTATCTCGACAGCAAAATGCTAAGCCATTGACGGTAGGAGCGCGCAGCGGTGTGCCCGATCGGGTCGTAGTTCCCGTTAACTCTACTTCATAGCGGTCATTGCGAGCCGTCATCCGCCAATAGCCCCACGGATGCACCTCCCACTCCACATAGGCATTCCAAGGCACAAATTCATAGAACCTGCCCTGATGATGAATACCAATGAGGGCAGCAGATTCTGTCCACCAGAGAACATCACGATAGCCGCCTCCAGCAGTCAGCGCCAAGTCCGGTTCCTGCTCGAAGGCATTGCAGTTGAGCCAAAACCACTTTTTAGGAAATGCACCACCCCAATTTTTTTCTCCATAGGCCGGAGCATCTCTGAAGCTGTAGCGTTGGCCATTCCACTCAATCCAACCCGTCGCCAACCCATGTGCCATCAAAATTTGCCAACCTGGTTCAAACAGTTGAAACTGGGAGAACCAACCTGCCGTCGATTGCTGCGATTGAGCAGGATTGCCCCAGCCATAAATAGGTTGAAGGTGATATTCCCAACGAGCCGTCTGTCCAGTTCCAGGATCATGTAAGTTGCCTTGATGCCAGGTTGCAGTTGCTTGATAACCTTGTTGCACCTTGGTAGTAAAGTCGATCGGATCTAAGTAGACTGGGGGATGGCCAGGCGGTAGCTCTGTAATACCCCAGTGCCCCAATCCCAACGCATCCGGCCAGGCCCAAAACCGATTGACATCGGGAAAAGTGCGACAGAGGTATTTATCATCAGGGCCTAGGATCTGCGCTGCGCCCCCACTATGGGGGCTGCCGCCAATTGGGTCTTCGATGGAATACATGAAGGCCACCGTTTGCCGATGTTCTGGCAATGTGACTCGGTAATACCAGCCCTCAAAAAAACGTCGAGACGAGCCATCCCAGTGATAGCCACTGTGGGGGGTTTGCAAATTGCGATCGGTCATGAGCGAAGTAAGAAAACGTTAAGCGACTCCTTGCAACGGTAACGACAACCCGAAGAGAACTCGCCCCAAAGCCAAGAACACCAGCCCGGCGAACAATAACCCAGTTGCTTGAATATCTTGAGTTAAACAACCGATTTTCTCTCGGTGTAAGCCATAGGTGACAACTGCGTAGTAGAACAGGTCATTTAGTGCCACTGCTAGCACAGCCCCCAGGTTTCCTAGCCAGGCAAATCCAACTAAAATCCCAACAATGGTGAAGGCCATTCGGGTGAAGTTTCCAATAGCAGTGTAATGTACTTTTCCGAGGGCTGTCAGAGAAGCTTCTACCGTTGAGCAGAGGAGGCGAGGCCAAATTCCCAAAGCCAGAATGGGCAACATCCAAGCAGCGTCTTCATAGCGCTCGTCATAGAGCAAGTAAATTAGGTAATCACCAAAGCTGATCAACAACATCATCATGGCGGTTAAGCCCAGCAACAATGGCTTGCGGTTACGCAGCAATTTTGATCGCAGTTCGTAGCGCGGCAGATCAATCAGCATTGAAACAGCCGGAAAAATTACCTTACCGCCCAGTGAAATTGCAATGCTGCGGGGCACATCACTGAGCATAAGCGCAATGCCATACACTCCTAATAGCTCTAAAGAGAATAGTTTACCGAGCAAGAGGCGATCGGCTTGTTCTGCCAAAAACGTGAAGGCAGTTGAAACGAAAATCCAGCGGCCGATTGAGAACAGTTCCCTAGCCGCGCTTTTTTCCCAAGTAAATCGATTCGAGTAGCCAGGTATTAGATAAAAGCTCCAGATTGTTTTAATTGCTGTAGAGACTAGACTTCCCACGGCCAACGACCAGACACTGGCATCAAAATAAGCCCAAATCACCATCACCACCAATTGAATGATCTGGGTGACTAGTTCCATTAGGGTAAGTTGTCGAACCGCTAAGTTGCGCTCCATCAGGTAAAACGCCGTGGAGTTGAATCCACCAATTACCGTCGTCAAGCCCACAACCGGAATCAACCACTGCAACTGGGGTTCGTTGTAGAACTGGGCCATTGGAGCCGCCATTAGTAGACAAACCAGCCACAGTCCAAACCCACGAATCACCTGAATTGTCCATGCGGTGTTGGCAAAGTCAGGTTCCTCGCCCCGTTTGTTTTGAATGATGCTGACTCCAATGCCCACATCTGAAAACAGCGCCAGCCCCATGATGAAGATATTGACTAGCGCCATGAGTCCGAAGAACTCTGGAAACAGGAGACGAGTGAGAATTAAATTTCCTCCTAGTCGTAAAACTTGCCCTCCGCCATAGCCAACAAGCGTCCAAACCAATCCTTGTACGGCACGTTTCTTCAAATTGCTCATGATTCGCTGTCAGTAGAGACGAGTGGAACTATTAACAATCGCAGCAACTATTCCATATTCTTGTATTCTTAGGCTGCGCCTTAAACCAGTAAAGACCAGCAGGATCGGTGGGCGATTTCACCCTGGTTAACAAAGCTGTGCGCGTGTCAACGGTCTGTTATCCACCCAGTCTGTGTTCTCTAGCTTCTTTACTGATAGAGTGCAGATTGAAATCTACCTGAAACCCGCATCCCAATCAGCAGTTTGTATTAGCCGAGCGCTCATGGTTGATGCCAATAGCAGTTCGATCATGGCTGCAAGCCTTGGGACTATATCTTGATTCACGGTGGAGTTGTCTTGTCAGCAAGTTTGAGCGCTGACATTGGGTGAAATGAGCAATCAAGTCTGCACAAGATGGTTTTGAGCAAGCGTTGGCGAAGGAAACACAAACAAGAGCGCGCAGAACCCGGCTTAAACATACTTGGAACGAATGGAAAATAGGAATGCCCTGTGAAAAATTGAGCACTGGAAATCCGATCGCTCTTCTGGAAAGCTGCTCTCCTGGTAATCTTTTCCGTTGGCAATAGGTTCCTTCGGAGATGGAGTCCTTCAGAGGCTGTTTTCCACAGATTGATCTCAGACTTACCTGAACACCACCCTATCATTGCAGGCAAGGCACAGGCTGCTAGGATTACTTCCCTTAATCAAGACTTCACAGGAACCAAAAGGGGGCTTTAAGGATACTCAAATGAACGGGAAAACGGATGGTGTTGACAAATTAGGCTAGCCCAACAATTTGTTTTTAAGGTATCTGGCTTTTACAGGTAATTCATGGGCAATAGCTGAAATCATCCGCCCAGCAATAGTTGATTGACTAGTTGATTGACCATCAGGGAACATAAAGGTAGAAGAAGTCAGATTCTTTTCAGCAATTAGCTTGAAACGAAACAACTGAATCAGAAACAGGCGCTTAAAACCAAGATTAGACACATAGATGTTGGTTTAGTATACTGCGATGGCTGTCAAGCGATAGGCACAAATAACTGAAATTAGATGTCTAACTTAAGGTCAGACGGAGCACTATGAATCATCCTTAAATAGTCGATAATACTGAAATTGTCCCTTTTGCATTCAGGGACTTCTGCTGTCGCTGTTATGTATTTGAAAACGCTGCACTTGCGGCAATTTCGCAACTACCGAGAACAGTTCGTTGAGTTTTCTGCTCCCAAAACAATTTTATTGGGAGATAATGCGCAAGGAAAATCGAATTTACTCGAATCAGTGGAGTTGTTGGCAACACTACATTCCCATCGATCGTTGCGCGATCGAGAGTTAGTGCTGGAAGGCGAGCAAGTCGGTCAAATTGCGGCAGCATTGCAACGAGAGACTGGATGCATTGACTTAGCCATGACCTTCCGCCACAACGGACGCCGTACTGTCAGCCTGAACGGAGAAACCCTGCGTCGTCAGCTAGATTTCTTAGGTGTGATGAATGCGGTGCAGTTTTCTAGTCTAGATCTAGATCTAGTACGGGGTGGACCCGGAGAGCGGCGCAGTTGGCTAGATACGCTACTGATTCAACTAGAACCAGTCTATGCCTATATTTTGCAGCAATACAACACTGTGCTGCGGCAGCGCAACGCGCTGTTAAAACGGCAGCGCGGAGAAGCGGCAACGCCAGAGAGCCAGGTTAGGGATGCCGCCTCAGTTTATCTTCCTGATGTCGCCAGTTCTCTAGAGGCTTCGACAGAACTGTCGATTTGGAATGCGCAGCTAGCGGCGATCGGATCGCGGGTGATTCGCCGCCGAGCCAGAGTGCTGCAACGCTTAGCTCCACTAGCGCAAACTTGGCATGAAGCCATCAGCGCTCGTACTGAAACCTTGGAGATCCGTTATGCTCCCAATGTAGCGGCTCAACAGGACGATTCAGAGGCGATTCAACAGTCCTTTTTGGAAAAAATGCAGCAGCGATCGATCGCTGAATGGCATCAAGGCACAACCTTGGTTGGACCTCACCGTGATGAAGTGGAGTTTACCATTAACCAAACTCCAGCCCGGCAGTACGGCTCACAAGGGCAGCAGCGAACTCTGGTGCTGGCACTGAAACTGGCGGAACTAAAACTGATTGAATCCGTTGTAGGGGAGCCGCCCCTATTGCTGCTGGATGATGTATTGGCAGAACTGGATTTGAATCGTCAAAACAAACTGCTAGAAACCATTCAAGATCGATTTCAAACGCTAATTACCACGACACATCTTGGCTCTTTTGATGCTCAATGGCTGAAATCGTCTCAAATTCTCACCGTTGAGGCTGGACAGATTCGAGTGGCGTGATTCAGATTCACCCTA
This sequence comes from Thermocoleostomius sinensis A174, assembly GCF_026802175.1. Taxonomy (NCBI): domain Bacteria; kingdom Bacillati; phylum Cyanobacteriota; class Cyanophyceae; order Oculatellales; family Oculatellaceae; genus Thermocoleostomius; species Thermocoleostomius sinensis. Next base: position 4,663,536 of record NZ_CP113797.1, read on the forward strand.
ATTTAAATTCAAGGATTTATGGCTACCACCAAAATCCTCAAATCAAATCGCTACACTATAGGTAAAGAAAGATAACAACTAATCCCCATCCAGTCTAAATTCTAATTCTATGGTGCTATTTGGATTTGGTAAAAAACTAACCCTCCCGACTCCTGACACTGCCTTACCGGGTCGCTCTGAACCGATGCCTGTCACCGATCGCCACTTTGTTAATGGCAACCCCCTCAAGCCTCCTTTTCCCCAAGGCATGGAACTGGCACTGTTTGGACTTGGCTGTTTTTGGGGAGCCGAGCGCAAATTCTGGCAACAGGATGGCGTTTACAGCACCTCCGTTGGCTATGCCGCAGGGATTACTCCCAACCCCACTTATCAAGAAGTTTGTACTGGCATGACCGGTCACAATGAAGTCGTGCGCGTTGTCTACGATCCTCAAAAAGTGAGCTATGCCGATCTGCTAAAAGTGTTTTGGGAAAGCCATAACCCCACCCAAGGAATGCGGCAGGGCAACGATGTTGGAACTCAGTATCGATCGGGCATTTATGTTTATTCTGACGAACAACGACAGTTGGCGGAAGCGTCTAAACAAGCCTATCAACAGGCGCTGAAAGCAGAAGGGTATGGCGAAATCACTACTGAAATCCTAGATGCACCTGAGTTTTACTATGCCGAAGACTATCATCAGCAGTACCTAGCTAAGAATCCCGGTGGCTATTGTGGCTTGGGTGGTACAAAGGTGTGCTATCCAACCTAGAGAAAGGCGAAAGCTAAAGTAGGGTGGGTAGTACCCATTTCAATCCCTACCTTGAAAAGCTGATGGGGTCTAAAATTTTGCTAAATCTTTTGCAAAGCGTATCCCAAGGTACTGTCTACCTCGCTTTTGGTTGGCACATAATCCAAGTAAATTGCGGGAGTTTAAGTTGAGTGAATGCAGCAGAACAGGCGATCGGGCTGGAGTTGACCGCGAAAATTGCGGCCGTTGTCAATGGATTTAAAGCTCAGTTTCCAGATGCTAAAGCCGACTTAAAGCCGTGGGCTAATGACCCTGATACGCGAGAGTTGGTTGACCCAGACTCGATTGACATTGGGTTTCATTTGCCTGGATGGAGCCGCTTGGTTCAAGGTCGCAGCATGTTGGTGCAAATTCGGTTCTACGACGATCCGCTGATGGAAACACGGCGGGTGATTGGGCTGGAGGTGGCCGGCTTTACTCATTTAGGGGAACAGTGGCGGCTTTCCACCGTCGAAAACTGGCGATTTGTTGGCACAACGCAACCTGCTGACGAGGTGAAAGAAAAGCTGAAACTCTTCTGCCGACAAGTGTTTGAACTGTTTAATACGGAGCAGTTCAATAGCATAGATGATATTTCGAGTTAGGAAATTCGGCATGATTGCCAATTCCTGGGCCTGACACAGTAAAATAGCAAAGATAGTCGAATACACTTTCGCCTTGGAGAGGTGGCAGAGCGGTTGAATGCGCTTGACTCGAAATCAAGTTTGGGTCACACCAACGGGGGTTCGAATCCCCCCCTCTCCGTTCTCGGAATCTATTAGATAGCTTGTTAGTACAAGACCTATCCTGCTAGTGTTTCTGCACTTGGCTAAGCTTTCATCTGCTGCCATGTTGCCTAGCTTAAGCGGGTATTCATCTGACTAAACAACTGCTCTGCATTAGCTTGGATAGTTTTATATCGATCGATAATAGGAGCAATTTCCTCGGTTTCATGCTCTACATAGTCGTAAAACTGCACAAAAATCCGTTCCACCTCTTCGTAAATAATGCTGAGTTTTTGATTCAATCGATCGGTAATTTCCAGCTTAAAGCGATCTTTTTCATTGTCCAGCGCTTGTTCAAATCGCTGAATGATGCGATTACGCTGCCAGGCAATGCCGACAGCAAAAATGATTACGCCAATGCCCGCAAAGGCAATGCCAATCGCATTCAAAATGGCTTCAGCAACCGTGAACTCAATGATGTGTAAAATAATACCAGCTACCGACGCGATCGCCCCACCTACAATTTCAGCCGCCATATTGTCTGCATTTGCCGACAGTGATTGTGTAATGTCTTCATCAGCAAATAGTTGATTGACTTTGCATTTCACACTTTCAATCACTTCTTGCCGCCGCTCTAAAATTTTGATTGAGATCAAATTGCTTTGAATTTGCTTAGTTTGCACATTATTTAAATCATGGGTCAATCCTTCTAGTAGTTGACGAATGCCATCAACAAAGTGTTGCGCTCCTTCATTCGAGACTTCTTCCAAGGAGGATTTGAGCTCCCGTTGACAGCGCTCCTGAAATTCATTAACCCAGGCTTGCATAGAGGCCTCTTTGTTGAAAATACCAACAAACGATCGGCGAATCACGGTGAATACCGATAAACTGTCGCGAAACTCGCGCTTAATGCGAGCCGATAAACTGTCATATCGCCCTACCAACCGCTCGGTTAGATTATCTACTTCATAGCGCGATCGCTTACGTCCGGCTTCAATTCTAGAGCGAATGCTATCAACTGTGCGGCGATCAGCCTCTAGCTGCTCTTGTAGCCCCCGGATATCTCCAGACAGGGCATCGATGATTTTTTGTGTCGTCCCGCTGACCGATCGTAATTTGATTTTGTAGCTCTCACCCGATGACACCATATTACGAATGTAGGCACGCACGGCTTCAAACCCACTCTCTGCTTCGTTATTGAGTTCGCGATCGGCAGAGGTGGCAAAAATAATCGGTGATTTAATTTGCTTCAAGTTGGCATAGTCTCGCACTCGCTCCAAATTGGTTTGCAGATCAGCGGGTTTCAATAAATCAGCCTGCTGCAAGATAAAGACGACTTTTTTACGCCACTCTACACTGACAAAGTCGAGAAAGTCCCAGGCGCTCTTCTGATAGGGATTTTTGCCAAACAGCACAAAGAAGGTAAGATCGCTGTTGGGAATATAACGTTCGGTAATAATTTGATGCTCTTGAATAATCGTGTTCGTTCCAGGAGTGTCCACAATCGAGATATCTTTGAGAATATCGATCGGCAGGCCAATTTTTCTTAAATTAGGTTCAATCTGCATCCTAAACGGTTCGTCTGCATAGACGATTTGCTGAATTGCATCGGTGCGCGGTTCAATGTCTGTTTCGCACACCTCTGCTCCCAACAAAGCATTAATGAAGCTACTCTTACCTGCCTTAACTTCCCCCACTACCACAAACAAAAACGGCTCATTAATATTGCGTCTGAGACTTTCTACCGTTTCTTCCAAGGCTGCATTGTTAATGTCTGAAGATAACCGCTCAATGTGATGAAGTAAATCATTGAGTTTGAAGCGATAGTCTTGAAGTACCTCATCAACAATTTGGCTGGACATTGGACAACTCCTTTTGCAGGCGAGCGGCGATTCTTGTTCAGATCCTTTCTCTATTAAATAGTAGGAACTGCAAACCGCACAATTGTTCGTTGTACTAGCATTTCTGCCTTTAGAGTGATATGGAAAATTGACTGGTAGATGAATTTCAAGTTTTGCCCCTGAAATCAAAGGATGGGCTGGAGAACCTGATTAACCGAACAACTCTTTGCCCCCCATGCCTAACTCCCTGCCTTCATACAGGGCGAAAGGACTTCAACCCCAAACTCTGGATCGAACGCCCCTCACCTAATCTGGCAGAGGAGTTGGGGCGAGGACGGTGCACAGTTTGTTAAATTACAATTCGTTAAACCCCAAGCATTGAAGACAATCATGCAACCTTATTTACACCGATAAAAATTGCGCCTTTCAATAGCTTTAATTTAATTGAAGTTGAATTGTAATATTTAACACACGTTACAGCGAATTTGTGTTATGCGAAACCTAGAACTTGCTCTGGATGAGCAGTCTAGCTCGTATAACCATAGGCTTACCTAATAAAAATTTAGTTACTAGTATGCTTTTGTAAGGTATGGATAATATACATCCTTAAACAATAAAGCAATGCCGGTATCTAAAGTAAATTTGTCATTTTCTTATCACATTTGCGATCGACTCTAAACCGTAACGTTCCGGAGCAAAATTTGAACAATGAATTCTTTGAGAACCGATTCTTAGGAGAAACCTATGCGACTCCGAATTATCTTGATTTTAGTTGCCCTTCTTGGCTTCGCCGGCTTTCTGGGCTACCAGATCGAACTCACCTTACCCAGCGGCCCTCCTGCTTTGGCTGCTACCTACACTCCGCTCACACAACCTGCCCCACGCGGTATTGGTTCCTATGATGTGCTGGGTCATGTTGTCAGCCAGTCCGAGGCCGAGCAGTTGCTGCAAACCGACACTGGGCAGGAGTTCCTATCTCCAGAAAATGGAGCGGTTGAAATTACAGAGGATCTGCTTGACCTTGGACGGAAAACGTTCTATCAAGAATCCTTCGGCAACGATGTACTGTTCACTGATGTGGTTGGCATCTTAGATGGACCATTGGGAGTGAGTCAGTTGGCTAAATCGATTTTGGCGTTGAAAGGACAGCCTACTTCCAATTTGCAAGTCACGTTAGATGAAGACGTGAAACTGGGCGATCGAACCTTCCCCGCTGGTACGGTGATCAACACGGGATTAGATGTCGCCAAAGGATCGCTCGTGCCATTAGGACTGGTGAATCATCTCGATCACGGAAAACTGCGTGTCGGCATCACCTGCGCGCTCTGCCATGCTACGGTTAACGAGCAGACCGGACGGATCATTGAAGGAGCAACCAACACCGACGTCAATTTAGGAATGCTGTTGGCAATGGCTTCCAATTCAGCAGCACTGTTTCGACAAACGGATGTTAATCCAACTGAGATTCCATCCGGAGAGCATACCTACCTAACTGATGACGGTGAAATGGCAACCTTGCCTGATCCCCAAATCATGGAAGATGCTGTCGATGAGGCATTTCTATCTTGGCCGCCTGGAAATTTTGTCTCGAATGGCGATCTGAAAAACAACTCAGCCAAAGTTCCTTCGTCCTACACCCATGAGGCATTTCCGTTTGCCTGGAGTGGGGTGGCATCGATCGGCTGGTTTCATGGCTTGACCACACTCAACAATGCTGTGTTTGGTTTAAACGCTGATCCAACCACCACGGCTGATGCGGCTCCAGAGGTACTGGGCATCGACAAAGATCTTTATCTGGGCACGATGTTCCAAAATGCCCCTAGTTCTCGCTATCGCCTACCAGAGGAAACCAATCCCTCAGAATTTTTTGAGCAGGTTGATCCGACACCGGGTGCACCGGGCATCAACTGGACAATCAAAATGCCGGAGTATCCTAAAGGCACGTTGTTTATGCAAAACGGCTTGATGGCAGCCACACCCGGACATGCCGTTGCCGCTGAACTGAATGGCATGTCTGCCTGGCAAAACACGCTGGCTCCTCCCCCTAACGAGTCGATCACGGATATAGAGTCGGTACAGCGAGGCGCGAAAGTTTTTGAAGATGCCAATTGTGCCAGTTGTCACAGTGGACGTTACTTCACGAATCATCGGGTGATTGCGCAGCGAGAAATTAAAACTCAACCAGTGCGTGCGCCTGCCTCGAAGGATTTTGCCAAGGCCTTTGTTCCACCCGATACCTATGCACCGAATGTGCCTGTTCCTCTGCCGCCCGATCCAACTGTATTAACAGTGCCGACGGATATCACTCCCGAAGAGGACATCCAGCTTGCCTATGCTCAAAGCGATCCAGCCGGTGGCTACAAGGTAATCAAACTGATTGGCACCTATCTCCATGCGCCTTATTTACATGATGGTGGGGTTGCTGCCAGCGCTACGGCCCTCGCGCAAGAAGAAGATGGTTGGTACAGTATTGCCGAACCAGATCAAATTGGCATGGTGGGTACGTTTATGCAGGGAATTAAACCTGATGCGGCGGCCAGTTTGCGAATGCTGGTCGATCGCACGCTGCGTGAACCCATGGTGACCGCTAACAAAGCGAATGCTGATTTACAGCGATCGAATGTCAGCGGTCAGGGACATGAATATTGGGTAGACAAACAAGCAGGATTTGCACCCCAGGATCAAACCGATTTAGTCAACTTCTTGCTGTCATTGGATGATGACCCGATCGCTCTGCCCCCGTCTGTTACCTCCGAATTAGCAGCCATGGAGGCGAGGAAAGAGACATAGCAGAGCAAGAATCCGAAATCGTAACCCGAGTCGAGGGATACTTCAACGGGCAGATCAATGAACCGAGTGATCTTGAGAAAGATTAATATCATCATCGTTGATCTGCCCAGATGTACTTCAAACCGTCACTTTCCCATCACATTTGCGATCGATTCTGGAAGATAAGCTGAAAAGCCATGACTGCAATTCGGAGGGGATGCCTCATCTAGGTTCGCTGCATGAGACGACAACACCGCGTTAATTATTTAACCCGGTTGCTGATTGCGATCGGGGTGATTGGGCTATTTGTCCTAGTCGTACTGTTGGCTTGGGCGGTGGTCGATGTGCTACTGTTGGGATTTTTAGGGGTGCTGCTGGCGGTCGTGTTGCGAACCTTGGCAAAGCCGATCGCTCGTCGAACTCCCCTATCTAGCAAAGCAGCATTGGGGGTAGTGGTCGTGCTGCTGGTCATTGCCTTAGTAACGGTAGGGTGGTTGCTTGTCCCTGAGATTGTTGCCCAGACCGATCAATTAGTAGAGCGAGTGGGGAATGCCATTGAACAGCTAGAGGCGATCGTTCCAGATTTTCTTGATTTGGATGATTTGGGAACCGATGGATTGGGCAACATTCTGAATCGAGGCAATGGGCAGTGGCTGAATCCAAACAACATCCTGCCTCAACTGATGGATACCTTCGCCCTCACTTTGGGTGTCTTGGCAGATATTTTATTCGTGCTATTCATCGGTTTGTTTGTAGCGTTTGATCCTCAGTTATACTGCAATGGCATTGTGAGATTAATTCCTCCTAAGGGGCGAAAACGGGCACGAACGGCGATCGATAAAATCGTAGAGGGACTGCGGGCCTGGCTATTAGGACGTATCATTTCTATGATTGTAGTTGGGATCGTTACTAGTCTTGGCTTGTGGCTGTTAAACATTCCACTGGCTTTGGTTTTGGGACTGATTGCAGCATTATTAGAATTTGTGCCCGTAGTGGGACCACTACTTGCCGCCATTCCCGGCATATTAATTGCCTTTACCTTGGGACTCACGCCAGTCATTTATGTGTCTTTGTTTTATTTGATTATGCAGCAACTTGAAGGGAATGTGTTGACTCCGATCGTACAGCAACAAGTTGTTTCTCTGCCCCCAGCCTTGGGTCTGTCTACGGTATTGGCAATGGGAATTCTGTTTGGAATTTTGGGAATTTTGGTTGCTACGCCGTTGACGGTTGTTGTGTTTATCCTGATACGAATACTGTATGTAAAAGATATGCTAGAACCGAATTGTGACGATATTTAAGCCGAATTTTAACACAATTAGGGTCTGCTCAAATTACCTAAATTTAATTAAAAAAAGACTTTATAGGTAGGACATTGCTACTAGATTTTTAATATTAATTTTGCAAAATTTTGTGTAAAGGAGAGCATGAATGAGACAAACCAAACTAATTACCAGTGGAATTCTGTTAAGCCTATTTGGACTATTTGCCTGTACACCCACAACTGAATCAGTTCAGGAATCTCCGGTTGAGGTTACACCCAACGCTACTCAAGCTACACCTGAAACGACCGAGGAACAGACTGTTGCTCAAGCTGCCCCGGTTGAACCTGTGTGCCGTTTGGTGGAAGGAGGGTTCGGTCCCCAAGGTCAGGTCAATGTGCAAGTTGAGGAAGTGGTGTCTGGGTTAGATGTCCCTTGGGGCATCGCGTTTCTTCCTAATAACGATATGCTGGTGACCGAGCGACCCGGTCGAGTACGGCTGATACAGAATGGGGAATTACGTCCTGAAACGATCGCCACTATTCCTGTCAGCGATCGAGGTGAAGGCGGATTGTTGGGTATTGCAGCCCATCCTGAGTTCGCCACCAACCGTTTCTTCTATGTGTACTTTACGGCTGATGATGGCGGTGCGGTGGTGAATCGGGTAGAGCGCTGGCAGTTGGCAGAAGATGGGCTGAGTGCTACCCGCGATCGCACTATCGTAGACGGTATTCCAGTAGCACAATTTCACAATGGCGGTCGCATTCGATTTGGTCCTGATGGGATGCTCTACATTGGCACAGGCGATGCTAGGGACCCCGATTTATCTCAAGATATCAACAGCCTAGCGGGAAAGATTTTGCGCGTCACGCCCGAGGGAGAGGTGCCAGCAGACAATCCCTTTGCAGGTAACCCGGTCTATGTGCTGGGAATCCGTAACACACAGGGGTTCGATTGGATTAATAACTCTACGTTATGGGTTAGCGATCATGGCCCTAGCGGCGAGCTAGGTCGATCGGGTCACGACAAAGTAAGTGTGGTGCAAGCGGGCGACAATATGGGCTGGCCTACTACTTACCGCTGTGAATCGGCGGAAGGCCTAGTAACACCCTCGATCGTGTGGCAACAAGCACTCCCCCCCGGTGGAGCAACTATTTATACAGGCGATGCGATTCCTGAATGGAATGGAAGCTTAATGATTGCGGCATTGGGTGCAGAACAATTGCAGCGCGTGGTCATTGACCCGACAACAAATCAAGTGCAGCAGCATGAAGTATATTTGCAAGGGCAGCAGGGACGTTTACGAGAGGCGATAATGGGCCCAGATGGTGAATTGTATGTCACCACCAGTAATTGTGATGGCCGTGGGAGTTGTCCACCGGAATTAGACAAGATTCTGCGGATTACTCGCGAATAACCTGGGTCGCTCAGTAGATCTAGTGATCGATTTAATTAATCGTTATAAAAGTAACCGATCGTTCACGGTTATCGTCTTTCCTCGATAAACTGATCTTCATAAGTTGGTATTGATCAGTACACAATAGGAATCCATATTTGGGTAGACGTAATTGTCGTCGAAGTTCTCCAAAGTGGAAATAAGCTGATTGGCTTGCAGGTCTTGGCTTGCAGAACGGCGATGTCACGACTAAATAAAGCCAAATTCAGATAATCGTTAAGCATTGTCAAGCGAGGAATTATGACTAAGCCTGTAGTACTACTAGCAACGATCGTTGGATTCGCGTTTCTCCTAGTCGCTTGTGAACCCACCGGAACGGGAGCAGATGGTCCCGGAACCACTGAAACGACTCCAACGGCTCCTCCTGCTGATCCTCCTGCTGACCCCGCGACCTCACCAGTTGATCCCGCTACTACGCCGAGTCCTTCACCATAGATCAACCCTTTCTGGGAAGAAGAATATGCGCTTGTTGACACAGGCATAGGCACCAAGCAAAGCAGTGGTCAAATTTCGTCCTTATTTCGAGCAACAATATCCTCGGCGAGAACGCTGTATTGCTATTCTGGCTCTGGTGAATTTGCTGCTGGTGTTTTTTGATCTGAGTTATCTGAATTTGCGCAATGTTTACTTGCAAGTAGTTCCAGCACTCACGCGGCTCTATGATCCGGTTAAGGGGATTCAGCCACACCCCCAAACCGATCGCTATTTGCAGCAGAAGGTACTGTTAGGCTCACAGGACGACACAGAAAGCACTCCAGTTGAATAACGAAATTAGCCAAACAGATTGGGAGCAGACCCCCGAGAGTATCAAGCGATTGGTGTCGGATCTGATTGAGCGAATTATGATGTCCCCGAAAACTAGACAAAGGAATAAGATAGAATCGCTGCCCCAGACCTAGTAGGACTATGGAGATAACCGGGATTATGCAGCGCAAACACCACAGTGCTGAGTTCAAAGCCAAAGTGGCTCTTGAAGCAATCAATTGAAGTCGATAAATACAATCAGCGTTGACACCTCGGGTAGTCGTTTAGAACTCAATCTGCCTCATTGTCAGATATGACTTTCACTCCTTCTAGTCCTGCTCTAGACAGCTAGAGGATTAATCTCGCTCGCCTTAAATTGGGCATCCCTCGACCCGCAAACGCCCCAAACCCTCTTGACACGGACACGGCTTCATGGTCGTTCCCGTTCACCCGCAGCCGATCGCCCCTCTCTCCACACCGATCGCTCTCGTTCACATTGTCATTACCGTTGGCGTAGCCTCTCCTGCGGAGAATCGCTGCTGGGATGTTTCGGGGTTACCGATCGCTTCAACTACCGCCTCAACCGATCGCTCAGTGGGCTTTTCGGAATAGTCGATCGTCTCCAACTACGAGCGTAAGAGCTGTGTGCGGAGCTAGCTAACGGTTCTAGTCAGCAGTTGCCGAGGTCTTTGTGTCCAACTAGGCGGTTTCGGTCAATCCGCTGCACCAGAATTGTTAGCTTGATCGCCCTCACTAGCATGTAAATCTTGAATTTTGAGTTTCCCCTCCTGCTGTAATCTATTAAAAGCTTCGTGCAGCTTTGGTGAAAACTCACGAAAATCAATTCCTCGAAAATTTATTTCTTCTATCAGGTGTGTGTTTCTCCATCAGTTCAAAAAATGTTACTTGCGCGGTTTTTTTATGTGATCCTCTGATGAATGAGGGAAGTGTTTCAAACCATAATTGCTGACTGTATTCAAGTAACTGCTCTCTGCTCCAACCCCTCAAATAGGACATTTGAGAATATTGTTTTCTCCATATCTCGCTTCGTGAAATCATTTTAGGAGAATCAGTTTCTTGTTTTGAGAGGTGAGCATCTTGCCCCTCGATTGTTGTTGGCGTTTGGCGAAGAGCGTTCTCGCTTTACCAGTGCTCAAGACCTAATACAGTATGCAGGCATTGCGCCAGTCACAGAGTGCCAGCTAACATACCCCGTTGCACACCGACCGAAGAGGGCGATCGGCAGCGGATGAACGGAACAGCTATGACTATGAAGCCGACTATGAAGCCGTGTCCGTGTCTCATTCATCTGGGCAATAGTACCCGCCTTATTCGTTGTTCGACAAGCGCGCTCCCAATTTGACTATTCAAACTAGACTATTTCAAACTAAGTGTCTACCAGTCATCGTGATTTCACCGTCAAAATCAATTGTCAAGCGCGTAAAAAATTACTTCCTATTACGAAAAAACAAGCAAATTTAAATCAAATTACCGTACGAAACGCTAGAGTCCTTGCAAAATCCAGCGTCTGATTGTCAGTAAGTAAAAAGCGGGCACGCGGAATCGAACCGCGATCATTAGCTTGGAAGGCTAAGGTTTTACCACTAAACTATGCCCGCACCTATTCGTTGGGTGCTACTCAACCGGTACTCAGCCGATACCGTTTAGCTTTAACTCAACTAAGCCTTAATTAAGGTAACACATATTCGTTCGATCGCGCAATTGATTTTACGGTTAAACCCCGGGTCTATACAGATGGCACCTAAAAAACTTGATACCTGGCAAACTCTTTGAGCTTGAGGCTCACTTTACGTTTGCTTCACATTTAAACAGAATACTTGGTATTAATTTAACTCTTCATGAAAATCTCTTCAAAGACGGGCGACTTTATGGAAGGTATTTTTCATCTTCAAATACCGTGTTTGTGCATAATTTTTACGGATGTGTCCAAACTGTCTACGTAGAATTACTTAATTTTCTCATCAGAGGCTAGATCATGTCTGATTGTGAGTAGGTTGGTGGTATTGTAAGAGGCAGTGCAATTTTTTATTAAAGCCTGCTGCTGGTAATTAGAAATCGATGTTTTGCTTAATTTTTCTAAACTGCCTGAGTAGAATGTACTAGTTTACTTAGTATTTCTTTACGTTTCTCGGGTACAGTCAACCAAACAAGATGGTTGTATTCAAGGCGCAAATTTGGTTGAAGTACAGTTCAATGCGGATTTTAATGCAATCCTCGCTGAGCAATTTGGCGGAATTTTAGGGTGTGGTTTACGTCGTCCTCGAAGTTTAGTGATCTTAAGGTTTGACAAGTTTCGCTCATGCTAACGGTTCTGTCTTTTCTATCTTTGGCGCAGATTGTTGCTCCAGTACCAGTGCCTCCTCCATCTGCAACGTCATCTCCGGCCCTTGAATCGCCAGTAGCGCGACCAACCCCAGTGCAGCAGCCATCCTCTAATTTGCCAGATGCTCCGGTGTTAATTCCGCCCATTCAGCCCCCGATCGTGGCACCGCCGCCAGTGACACCGCCTGCACGTCAAGTGGAAGTGGTTCGATCGCAGGAGGTGCGTCCTTTACCAGGGCAACTTGATGAAATCCCTGTTTTTAACAGCAATAGTCCAGAGATTATTCAAACAGACGGAATTCTGCTTTCAACCTTTCCAGCCGATGGAATGCGATCGGCAGAGGCTCATCTCAACTATCCGCTGCAAGGACGGTTTGATCTATTTGCTCACCACATCGCTAAAGGTGTGACCCCAGAAGACGATCGCACGCCATTTTTAGGCGTGATTGTCTATAACCCCACCAATGAACCTGTAACGCTGGACATTTTGCAAGCGGTTAGCTATCTCAGCCAAGAAGCTCCATTTGTTGATCTGCCCTCCTATGTCGGCAACCCGGTAGGAAATGTGTTTGCTGGACCAGGTAGCCGCACCACGAATGATGTATTAAGAGGACAACGACAGCCCCACTGGCCTGCCCAAGTCATTATTCCCCCCCGCCGGAGCCAATTGCTGGTGAATGTGCCGATTCCGCTGCGTCGTCTCACAGTCGCTACGGATGGAACGTTGCCGCCAGGATACATCATTCCACCAGCCGTTGCTGCTGCCGCTCCGACGACCGCCTCCCGAGGCGCTGCTTCCCTAGCTGGAACCGCCCCCACAGGTACAGCAACCGCTGTAACCGAAGTGGCTGCCAGTTCAAATTCGTCCAATTCTTCCAGTTCTTCTAATCCGAGCAGTCGTCCTCCCAGTAACCGCACTCCTGCCACAAATGGACGGACGATACTGATGCACCTTTCCAGCAGTGGCCCAGTGTATTTGGCCAGCCTGGCAATGTATGCCCCGAAAGTAGTTGGAGGTGGGGAACGGGTACCCTCGCTGCAAGACTGGGAAGCGTTGTTACGCAACGGGTCACTGGCGGTTCCTCGCGATCGCAACCCAACCCCGCCAGATGCTAGAGCATTTCTTCGCTTCTTCTATGGCCGAGTGGCTGGGGTGGCGCAAGGCTCTCAGTGGTCTGCCCTTGCGACGGATGGAGAGGGCGTTGAGCATCTCTCGATTCCTAGACCGGGCGAGGAATTTTCTTACGTGATCAGCACCGTCGATCACAATACCTTCGGCACAGGGCAGATTCAAAGTGCTCCGATGCTGGTGCGCTATCCAGACACAGCCTATCGAGCGCACGGTAATTATGGCATCAAGTATGACATTTCGATGCCTCTCTATAACCACACTAACAGCACTCAGCGTGTGGCCATTCTGCTGCAAACGCCAGTACAAGACGAGGGGTTGGAATCCGGTCTACGCTTTCGAGAACCACCCGACAATCAAATTTTCTTCCGGGGCACGGTTCGCCTACGGTTTACTGATGACTTTGGTATTCCGCAGACCCGCTATCTCCACATAGTGCAGCGACGGGGGCAACAGGGGGAACCCTTGCTACAGATGACAATGCCGCCTGGTAATCGGCGGCTCGTCGAAGTGCAATTTATCTATCCGCCTGATTCAACGCCACCGCAAGTTTTGACAGTACGGACGCAGGGCAACCGCGAAATCATTGAAGTCAGAAACGAATAAGCACGACTGCAATCGCTAGAACAGCATGCTAGGGCTGAAAGGTAGGGGCGGCTTCGATCTCGTCGGCGATCGGAAATTCCATCACCAGTTGTGCAATGGTGGCTGTGCGTTCTAAGTTGGCAATCACACCGGGGCGATAGTCTGGATGAAGGGGTAATTCTAGCATCCAGGCCATTTGGTCAACGAGAAGAGCGACATCGAGGTTGCGATCGGTTGAGTTAGTCATAGCTGCCAGCAGAATCAGTGAGAATAATCGCCATAATAGAATACTGTCGCTTTAAAACTATGCTTTGACATTATGCAAACCCGTGATTCCCGCAGCAACCCCTCTGATCAAGTGTCTCGTGCGCCGATCGCTCCATCTCGCGATTTAGAATTTCTGGCTCGAACCGCCAGTATTCATCGCATTACCGGTGAAACCGATGTGCAGGTTAGCCTCAATCTGGATGGGCAGGGACACTGTCAGGTGAGTACTGGGGTGCCGTTTTTGGATCATATGCTGCATCAAATCTCGTCGCACGGGTTGATTGATCTCGACATTAAAGCCACAGGCGATCTGGAAATTGACGATCATCACACCAATGAAGATGTAGGCATCACGCTGGGTCAAGCGCTAGCTAAAGCATTGGGCGATCGCAAAGGCATTGTGCGCTTTGGTCATTTTTTTGCTCCCTTGGATGAGGCCTTAGTGCAGGTAACGCTGGACTTCTCCGGTCGCCCCCACCTCAGCTATGGGCTGCAAATTCCTACAGAGCGCGTTGGGTCGTATGACACGCAATTAGTGCGGGAATTTTTTGTGGCCATTGTCAATCATGCCCAACTCACCCTGCACATTCGCCAACTTGATGGCATCAACTCTCATCACATCATTGAAGCGACCTTCAAAGCCTTTGCACGGGCCTTGCGAATGGCCATTGAAATTGATCCGCGTCGATCGCACCTAATCCCTAGTTCCAAAGGCGTTCTATGACCCACCAAACAACCAAAGCCAGACGGGCAACGTCAGCAGAATCAGGGCTGAGCCAATTGCTAAGGCGGTGACGGACAACTCGCGATCGAGGTTATAGGCCTCAGTGATAATTAACGTGGCAAACGCGGGCGGCATGGACATTTGCAGCACCAGCACCAACAACGGCGCACCCGTGATGCCAAGCCATCGCAATCCATAGCCGCCAACAAGTGGCACGATCAGCATTTTGATCCCTAGGCTAATCGAAGCGGGTTGTACATGGTGCCAGGATCTCAGTTGACTTAAACGCATTCCCAGCAACAGCAACGACAGGGCAATCACCCCCCACCCTAGTCCTCTTAAGCTCTGCTCTATGCTGGGCGACAACAGCACCGATCGCCCGGCTAGTCCCAACCAAAAACTCCAGAGCGCCGGATTTTTGATCAACGCCAAGAGGATGTTTGGGCTGGTTTGGCGATCGGCTTGACCAAAATAAGCAGCTAACACCACGCCCAGCCCATAGGCAGCCAGCGTACTGCCCAATGTGTCGTAAAGCACAGCCCAACCAAAATATTGTGGCCCCACCAGTGTCAACGCCACCGGGTATCCTAAATAGCCAGTATTTCCTACCATTGCTGACAGCAAAAAACTGCCTTGGCTGGCTCGACGGTGGAGGGAATGCGGTGAAACCAGTTGCAGGTGTATCCAACTCCAGGCAAAGCCAATCCCTAACAATACCGCCAACCAGGCCACGATCGGGGCTAGCCAGACCGACAGCGAAAAATCCGATTGACGTATAAAAATCATGATGCTAAGGGGAACGCCGACCCAGAACAGCACCTTGCCCAAGTGCATAGGAACTGCCGACGGTAACGTGCGTCCCAACACTAGCCCTAGTCCGATCCAACCAATTAAGGGAAGATAAAGTCTTGCAAATGTTTGCCAATCCACCATTGTTTTTTGGGTTTACTGGTTTTTTAACTGAGTTCCTTCGTCGTGACTCCCCAGTCTAAAATTAACAAGGTGGGCATTTTTTCTGTGCAGGAGGAATTAATTGTGGACAACGCAGGTCTGCCCCAAGCATCGGACGAGTCCAGCATGGCATCCGAGCTTTTGTCAGAATTCTCGTCTGCTCCCGTGGAAGACATTCCCGAAGCTGTCCGAGAGCACCCACAGCCGTCATCGCGATCGTGGTTTGATCAACGAGGCTGGCGCTGGGGGCTGAGCGGCATTGGCATTCTGCTGTTGCTTTGTCTGCCGTTCTTGCTTTGGTCACGATCGTCTCCACCATCTCGCTCTCAACCTTCTAACGCAGCGGTGCCGACAAATACAGATTCAAATCCAGATGAAATAGCCACAGTTGCACAACCAGCTTCCGAGCCTGCTGAAGAGAACCCATCAACTTCGCTCTTGGGACATTTTCCCTATGAAGAAGCTCCTCGATCTGAGTTGGTCTCAATTACTGATGATGGCAGTATTCTGCTGCGTCAGGCGGCTGCCGAGAAATTTCTGGATATGATGGCCGCTGCTAAAGCCGAGGGAGTTGAAATCGTACCATTGTCTGGGTTTCGATCGATCGACGAACAAGAAGGCGTGTTCTTTGATGTGAAAGCTGAACGCGGTCAAGAAGCCACCAAACGGGCCGAAGTTAGTGCCCCTCCTGGCTACAGCGAGCATCATACTGGGTATGCTATTGACGTGGGCGATCGTTATTATCCCGATGCCGACTTGCGAGAAAGCTTTGAAAACACGCCCGCCTTTAAGTGGTTACAGTCCAACGCCGGATACTATAGTTTTGAGTTGTCTTTTCCTAAAGGCAATGCGCAAAATGTTAGCTATGAACCTTGGCACTGGCGGTTTGTGGGCGATCGGGACAGTTTAGAAACGTTTTACCGGGTTAGAGGAACTCGCGCTCAGCCAACTGTTCGTTTGAAATCCCGCGAATCAGCCGATGAGTAGATAATAGGATAATAGAGGAAGTGCTCGTCTGTTCTTATTAACCCCGAACGTCATTCTCGAACGAACGTGAACCAAACCTCTCTTAATCTCATTGCCATCACTATCTTTGTCCTCGTCATGGCGAGTTTGCTGGGGCCTCTACTCCAAATTTCTCCAGTGATTCCGGCGATCGCCGTGTTTGGCATTCTCAGTGTTGCTACCGTTGACAGCTTCACGTGGCAGGGGCAGCTTGGAACTCTGGTGATTGATTGGTTTAACCAGTTTTCCACCGAACATCGAGACCGGGTGTTGCGGCACGAAGCCGGACATTTTCTTGTGGCGCACTTGTTAAACATTCCCGTCACGGGTTACACCTTAAGCGCCTGGGACGCCTTTCGTCAGCATCAGCCCGGGTTTGGCGGCGTCAGCTTTGGTTCCGAGGAACTTGATCAAGCCATTGAGCAACGGGTTCTATCGACGCAACTCCTCGATCGCTACTGCATGGTACTAATGGCAGGGATTGCCGCTGAAACGCTGGTTTATGGCAATGCGGAAGGAGGAGCAGACGATCGGCAAAAGCTGCGGTTTTTATGGTCTCAACTCAACCGTCCAGATACCGAAGCAGAGCCAAAACAAAAGTGGGCCGCCTTTCAAGCCAAAAATCTGATTAAAACCCATGAAGTTGCTTACAACGCACTGATTGCAGCAATGGAACAACAAGCACCTGTGGAAGACTGTCGATTAGCGATTGAACAACACTTGGCACAGAATTTACCGTAGATTGATACCACCTAGCCGAACAATCCGTAGACACTAGCTAACCTCTCAAAATCCCCAATAAATGACTGTAATGAGTGTCGCATAGTGATACAACAAATACCACATAACCAACGACAGCCCGACAATAGATAATCAGCACCCAGAGAATAGGAACTACATTCTTGAGAGAAGCGCTTCCATTATCCATCACCCAGAGCCACTACTTTGAAGTAGGTAACAACGGTCGCACTACCAAAAAACCCGCTCCAAACGCTGTCACCATAATTAGCACGATCGTCAACATCAGCCACAGTCCTCCTAAATCTCTCGATCGGCGCTCGGGTGGCAACGATGTTGCGGATGGCGCTACCGCTTCTTCGGCACGCAATGCCGTAAATGTTGCATCTGGAGTCGTGGCTCTTAGTTGCGCAGCCATGTGTGCTGCCGCCGCCGCTTCCTCTAAAGTGGGTTGAGCATTGGCACGGGGATACAATTGGGAGGACTGATTGACCCCGGACTTGTTGGTTGGGGTGCTGGGATTACTAGCCGCATAGACTGGGGTTTGGGGCGGCTCCACGATCGTTTGTAGGGCGATCGCCGTTTGGGCAAACCGATGAATCTCTTGGCGGAGTCTATGATTCTGCGCCGTCAACTCTTGATTCTTGGCATTAAGAGAATCCACCATGCCGCGTGTGGCCTGTAGTTCCGCCGCTAGTTCTCGATACACTGAGATGGGTACAGACGGAGCAGATGGTTGGCTAGATGCACCAAGATTGGATGCGCTGAGGTTAGGGGCGCTGACATTGCGAGTTGAAGGATCAGAGTTCGCTTTGAATTTCATTGCTTTGAAACAAGAGTCCGTTAAATTACACGACTAGAGAATATACGTCCATGAATCATAGTGGAATTTAAAAAGTCTGACATTGAGTTATACAAAGATTTGTTCACTTTTTGGTTGTCTACTCATTAGTTATTGACTCAAGCAAACCCATGACACACATTCCGACTCCACCCGATCGCTCCTCCACCTCAGACCCTGAAACACCAAACACGCCCAAGTATGGAGAGCGCCAGATTGCCGAAGGAGACCTGATCACTTTTCCAAATCCGCGTCCTGGTCGCCACTACACAATCGACATCACGCTGCCCGAATTTACCTGCAAATGCCCCTTTTCGGGCTATCCCGACTTTGCCACCATCTACGTTCACTATGTCCCCTACGAAAAAGTCGTGGAACTAAAAGCTCTTAAGCTCTACATCAACAGCTATCGCGATCGCTATATTTCTCACGAAGAATCCGTCAATCAAATTTTGGATGATATTGTTGCTGCTTGCGATCCCCTGGAAATTACCATCAAAGGTGATTTTCTGCCGCGTGGCAACGTGCATACGGTGATTGAGGTAAAGCACCAAAGAAAGGATGAAGGATGAATTGCAATTCTCTTAGCCTATAGCCTTGATGCTTTAGCCTTCCCCTACTCCCTACTCTCGATTCCCGATTCTCTAATTCCCGATCGCCCCCTGAAATTTCCTGCCGCCTGCTTTACCATAATCAGAAGATCCAATCCAAACGATCCTCCTTGCACTCTTCAAGACTCATCATGAATCTTTTTACTCAAGTTCTCCACCTCGTTGGTTCTGGTGCAACAGCCTACATCACGGCTCGCAACCTCCGTGATTTGCGCACCCGCCCCGATATGCTAGCTGGCTTTCAGTTGGCAGAATCTGGTTCGGTTCCATTTCTGCAAGCTCTACAGCACCGGGCTACGGCTGAAGGCGATACTTGGCTAGCGGAAAAGCTGGCAAAGCATGCCCAAGATGAACAGCGACACGGGCAGATTTTTGCTCATGCGCTGAAACAACTAAATAAACAGATCATTGATTTCAAGAGCTTGCCGGAAAAAGCGGCAGACGGTAAACCCGATGAGCGACGCCGCAGCCCCTTCTTTGAAGCCTATTTTCAGGGTTATTCTCAAGCCGACCTACGTCCTGACAATATTGACTGGATTGTGTTCTTTGCCAGCACCTATATCCTGGAACTGGATGCTTGCAAAGATTTTGTTCGTATGGCCAATGCACTCCCTGATACGGATACTGCCAGCGTCAATTTGAAAAAAGGGTTACTCAGCATTGCCCGCGACGAAGAAGGACATGCCGCCTATCTGCGTGAAGCAATGGAACGACGCTTGCCTTATGTGGATGTGGTGAATCTGATCGATCGATGGCGCACTCGCAAGGTAGACGCTTTGCTGGCTATGGTGACAAACTTGCTGCAAAAAGGCGGTAAGCTACCGTCAATGGCGCGAGATGGGGTTCCAACAGAAATGGGCGATGATCTCAATCAATCTACTAGCCAAGCAGATCAACAGGCTGATTTGGCAGCAGCTTGAGTTCGCTTTGGATAACTTTTGTATCACTCAACGAGTTTACGTTGCTCCAGTACGCGGAAGTCAAGGCAATGGCATGGCTGAATCGAGATTTGACTCTGAACCGCTCCTCATCCTAGCCCTCTCCTAACCAGCAAGGGAACTCGCAATCCGGCTTCTCTGCTCTCTCCGGGATCAGGGAGGGGAATGAGGGCAAATTCTCCTTGAATGCAGCAACGCCTCAACGCAATTGATTAGGACAGATTATTAGGACAGAAACGGGGTGGCATCAAACCTGCCCCGCTTTTGCTTGAACGCTCTAGTTTAAAGGAAAATGTGTCATGCCTCTCCACCGTACAACCCTACTGCTGTTGCTGACGATCGCTGCTTGTAGTCCGGCTGTTCAAGAATCCACTCAGGGAACAAACCCACCCACTTCAGAATCTCCTGTCTCCGAACCCATTGCCACTAGTTCTACTGCGGTCAATCAACCACCCAATCACTTGATTCAAACTACGCCCCTGTCGCCGTCGCCCATTCAAATTACTGTGGCAGATTTGCCCCAACCGTTTGCTACCGATAGCGCCTCTAAGTCCCCCAATGTAGTCGCTATTCCTGCCGAGCCAGTGCTACAAGTGCCAACAGGGTTTACGGTCAATGTTTATGCGGAAGGACTCGATCGCCCACGTTGGTTAGCCTTGACACCCGAAGGAGACGTGTTAGTTACCGAAACTCGCCAGAATCGGATTCGTCGCTTGGCCGATCGCGATGGAGACGGAGTAGCTGAGGTTAACGAAACCTTTGCGGACGCATCGAACGGGCTGGACATCCCCTTTGGCATGGCGTTCGCGGAGAATTCTTTTTTTCTAGGTAACACGGCTGAAGTGCGGCGCTATCCCTACACATCTGGTCAAGCGCTTTCTGGCACAGGCGAAAAAATTGCCGATCTGCCCGGCGGTGGCTATAACCAGCACTGGACGCGCAATGTAGTGGCGGCTCCAGACGGACAGAAGCTTTACGTTTCCATCGGCTCTGAAACAAATGTCGATCGTGAACCCTTACCCCGGGCTTCCGTACAAGTCATGAATCTGGATGGCTCAGATCAGCAAACCTTTGCCTATGGGTTGCGTAATCCCGTTGGACTCGACTTTCATCCCATCACTGGCGAACTCTATACCACCGTCAACGAACGGGATGGCTTAGGCGACGATCTGGTTCCAGACTACTTTACACGAATTCAGCCAGGGGAGTTTTATGGCTGGCCCTACACCTACCTCCAACCCGACCTGCTCGATCCGCGCCAAAGTGAGGGCGATCGCAGTATCAATCCCGAGCTAGCTGCCCAAACGAAAACACCAGATGTGTTGTTTCAAGCGCATTCTGCTGCGTTGGGTGTGCAGTTTTATGATGGCAACACCTTTCCGGAAAGGTATCGCAACGGAGCATTTGTGGCGTTTCGAGGCTCCTGGAACCGCAATCAGGGAACTGGTTACAAAATTGTCTTTGTGCCGTTTGGCTTGGATAATCGACCGCAGGGACAGTACGAAGAGTTTGTGACGGGCTTCTTGCTCGATCCAGCTGGCCCAACTACGTGGGGGCGACCGGTTGGGGTGCTGGTGCTTCCCGACGGAAGTTTGCTGTTTACCGAGGAAGCCAACGGACGCATCTACCGTGTGCAGTATCGGGGCTAGAAAAATGACTGGATTGCACCGATGGAGAGATGTAGATGGGCTTGTAGATGGGCTTGATAGTTAAAGCCTGCCCTCTAGTCCATCCAACTCACGCTAAGATAACGGTACGGCCGTACGTTCTTTAAGGTTCCAGAGGTTGATGTATTCCTATTCCAATCCGCGAGTGTCGATCGAACTTGATGCCAATTTGATCGAGTGGGTCGATCAACTAATCACTGAAGCTCCGGAGCAATGGTCAACCCTATCGCCTGAACAGTTGGAACAAAAGCGAACTCAGGTCATTGAGGAAGCAATTCATCTTTGGTGTCAAAACAAGGCACAACAGCGCTTACAGCAGGCTGCTGATCTGCATCGGCAACGGCACAATCAGGATGAAACAGGCTGGTTAGTATGAGTATCTTTGTTCAAGCCTATGAGTATGCCATCACGCATTTAAACGATTTAATGGCAGCAACCTGGCAACATTTGCTCTTGGTGGTGATTCCGTTGGGTGTGGGCCTGTTAGTAGGCTTGCCGTTGGGGCTGTGGAGCGCTCGATCGCGAATCGCATCAACGGTATTGATTAACAGCTTTAATGCCCTACGGGTGATTCCCAGCATTGCAGTGTTGTTCTTGGCAATTCCCTACTTTGGGTTGAGTTTTCAATCAGCCGCCATTGCCCTCACTCTGCTAGTTATGCCACCCATATTGATTAATACAGATGTCGCGTTCCGCACGATTGATCCCATGATTCGGGAAGCGGCGTATGGTATGGGCATGAATGCCAAGCAAGTGCTGCAACAAATCGAAATTCCCTTGGCATTGCCGGTAGTGATTGCGGGCGTTAAAACGGCCACCGTGGAAGTGATTGCCAGTGCTACGCTAGCAGCGTTCATTGGAGCCGGAGGGCTAGGAACGTTTATTGTGCGGGGCTTCTCTCTGTACGATAATGCCATTCTATTGGTAGGAGCCATTCCAGTGGCCATGCTGGCATTGCTGGCGGAAATTGGACTGGGATCGCTGCAACGGGCTTTACAGCCTCCTAGCTAGCCGTGATCAGGGCAACCCTTTGAATCATGATTTTTTCTTTTTTGCTACAGCATTTTAGTTCTATAGTTAGGAAAGATGTGCTTCGATCGAAGCGGTAGATAGCGACGTTGCTGGTTCGATCAAAAAGCTCATCAAAACTTGATGAACTCCTGATTCGAGTATCCTGTCAAGTTTGCCAATTATTGATTAAAGAAAGTAAGTAGTGAATTGAAGGGATTCGTAAGTGCTTACAGATCCTTGATTTTCCTAGTATTGGTAACGAGTTTATTAAGTGTGTTCTTTGGTGTAGATTTCTCTCTGAAAGATGATGCACTCTAACAAGCAGACATTCGTATCAGGATTAATTTCTAATATTACTCAAGTTCGCTTTAGCGTTCAAAACTGGATTCGTCGAGAAATTGTGGACGATGACCCCTATGATGTTGAGTCCTTGTTTGATTCGGAATTGCCCAACCGTTCACCATCAACCACCGATCGAGCAATCACCGATCGAAAACCACCTTCTCGTCAAGTTTGAGTCAGTTGGCTGAGTTGACGTTTTTGTCTAGCGCTTTGTCGAATGCGTCGAGTGGGACTAGTAGCCCATTCTAACGACAGAATAGCGGCGTTGAGAGCAAAGGCCAGGAGCGAAACCACGATTGCCCCAGCCCAAATTTTGTCATAGCGTCCGGCCTGGGCAATGCCGTCAAATAGCAAGGTTCCCAAGCCGCCTGCCCCAAATTTAGCGCCAATGGTTGCGATAGCAATAGCGACGATTGCTGCAATTCGTAACCCAGCTAAAAAAATTGGCAGAATCAGCGGAACTTGAATCTGCCACCAGCGTTGCCAAGCGCTCATTCCCATGCCAGTGGCCGCTTCTAACACCGCAGGTTTAATTGATTGTAACCCCACTACCAAGCTGCGTACTAAAATTACTTGTGTATAAAGCACCATTGCTACAATCACCGATCGCGCATTGAGTCCAAATAGGGGAACCAGCAAGATAATAAGCGCCAAACTGGGAACCGTGTAGAGGATTCCTAAAATCCCTAAGACTGGTACATTCAACCAGCGGAACCGGGTAATGAGTAGAGCAATTGGCAACGCAACCAAGGTCGCAATGACCAGTGTAAAAAAGGTCATCTGGAGATGCTCGAGTAAAAGCTCCCACACAATGCTAGGGTTTTGAAAAATATAGCCCATATTTCACCAGAGGAAACGATAGGGTAATTCATACCGATCACTTGATAGGATTTCACATTTAAATTAAATAAATGGTGAATGATTTCAAACCAAATGATCTTGAACCTGAGTTAATCTTCGCGCAAAAGTCTTTCGATCGCTGAATTAGCTCGCCAAATTTATGGGGCTAGTGTTCTCAGACTGTGGACATGAAGGAGATTGGAATGTCCCCCTTCAGCGGCAATCGATCGTTGCCCCTTCGCGATCCACTGCCAAGAAATCTAGCTTGTTTTTGTACAAACTCGCTATGATGAGATGAGCTAATTCTCTAGATATAGCGTTCGATCGATTTTAATAAAGCTTAATACGCAATCAGTAGTTAGGTTAACGGAAAAGCATCCGCTTTTAAATTCCTGTGTTAGACTGACAGCCAATTTCACAATCGCCAATTTCAGTGCCATTCATTTCGGTTAGTCCTATGAAAGTCTTGTCTACAATCCCTTGGCTCATGGGGGGGTTGATGGGAAGCGGTTTGGTCGTCGCACCTGCTAGTTGGGCAGCCCCTCTGGACCACCAATCCCTGGTTGCTCAGCAAGTCACAGACGGTTTGCCACCGCCACCACCCTTGATTTTTGGTCAGGAATCGATGCCGACCTCTCTCCCGTCTTCCGAGGTTCCGCCTGCTGATATACCTTATTTGGCGCCAACGGCTCCAGGGCAACAATACCTAGTCATTGTTAATGGCGATAGTCCCTTGCTGTTGTCCCAAGTGCAAACTGTGGCCGCAGGAGCGTCCATCCAAGAGTATAGTGGGCAGCGCTATATTCAGGCAGGACTGTTTGATAACCCCAGCTTGGCCCAACAGCAAGTTTCTGCCTTGGCAGCACAGGGAATTGGGGCAGAAATTGTCACCGTAGGAGCCACAACCAACCCAGCCGCAAGTAGTTCTGCGCCCGCTCAGGTGGTAGCTCCGCAAACTGTTCTCCCTGCAATGCCGCCTCCAGACCTCTTGCCAGCCACGCCAGTTCCTAGGGAAGTAGAGTTTGGACAGCCGCCTGCACCCGGTCAACTCAGCAATCCTGCATCACCAGACACCATCAGGGGCACAAACGATCGTAACAGAGCCTTCTATGTCATAGTTCCCGGTAGCGCTGACAATTTAGAAGCCATGGCCAATCAAATCATTCGCCTAGGAGAAGGCATCGGCATTGCCAGTATGGTACAGACTGATAACTCGCGAGGCTCGCATGTGCGCGTTGGACCTTTTGTCGATCGAGGGTCTGCTAACCGCTGGAGGCGCTATCTACGTGACTTTGGAATGGATGCCAGAGTGTATTACAGATAAGGAGGAAGGAAAAACGGTGCAAAGATGAGCCAATCACTTGCCCATTTATTCCACCTCTTGCCCAATCTTCAACCCTAACCCCCTAATACCGACTAGCTTTAGCATAGTCCCCAATTGCATAGCACAAGGTTTTAATGTTGGCGATGGCTTGCTGCATCAATTGATGGTCTTGCAGCGCTTGAGCCACTGTCAAGTGGGCTTCATAGCATTCAATCGCTTGTTGATAGTTTCCTAATCCTTCGTAAATAACGCCGAGGTTTTCTAGCACTTGCTCTTCGCTGCGGCGATCGTTTTGCTTTCTAGCAAGGTCTAGTCGCTGTTGGTGATACTCGATGGCTTTGTGGAAGTCTCCCGTGGCATAGCAAGCGCTGGCAAGATTCTTTAGAATTTGAGTCTCTGACTGATAATCGGGCAGTTGCCGAGCAATTAGCAACAATTGTTCGTAACAATCCACGGTTTTTGCATAATTAGCCAAGGCGTGATGGGCGTTTCCTAAGTTGCGCAAAATTTGCCCTTCCAGCGCTCGATCGTTTAATTCACGAGCAATGGTCAAACTTTGTTCGTAATAATCAATCGCTTGCCAGCAGTCATCTATGGCTTTGTATGCCATTCCTAAATTATTGAGAGCAGCCATTTCACCTCGGCGATCGTTGGCGGCGCGGGCCAACGCTAGGCTTTTCTGTTTATAGTCAATGGCTCTGGAATGATCGTTGAGGTGACGGTACGCATTTCCCAAGTTGGCAAGGGACTGGCGCTCCAGCCCCTGATCATTGAAGCGTTGAGCAATATCTAAGCTTTGACGCGAACAGGCAATTGCATCGGGATAGTTGCCTAAGGCATAAAATATTAACCCTAATGCACCCAATGCTTTGCCCTTACCAGAAAAATCTTGGATAGATCTGTAAAGTTCTAGCGATCGCTGCAATGTGGCAAGAGCGGCAGCGAAATTGCGGATTTGGTACTGTTCAATGCCTTGTTCCAGTAAACAGTCTGCCTCTTCCTTACAACTATCCGAGAGCACGATCCCTAGTTGCTGCCAATGTCGGTCTGGCAAAGGGACAAACGTACCGTGTTGATCGTCAAATGAGCGGCTCATACGTGAATGGCTCCGATTTGGAAGGGTATGCCTGGAACAGGACACATACCTGAACAACCCGCAGTCTTATATCAGGTTTATGATGGAAAGCAGATCAACTCCCACAGTGGATGTCCCGAATTCTGCCTGACTATTTCACCTGTGTTTGCAACAGACTGTCCGCGAAAGCGCGGATAGGAAGGATAAGGGGCATCGCACCCTGTCTATTTTTTTAGTCATTTCATTCCCACTCATCTCCAATGTCTGTTTTTGCTGCCGAACGTCTCCTGTTTACACCTGCTATACCGCAACCAGATGCGGTTCCAGTCATTTTTGCATTCCCAAATGAGTACACGGTAGGAATCACAAGCTTGGGCTATCAGGTGGTGTGGGCTAAGCTGGCATCACGATCGGATGTGCAGGTGAGTCGTTTGTTTACCGATGTCCACGAGCCGCTGCCGTCTCAACCTGAATTATTAGGATTCTCGGTTTCTTGGGAATTAGATTATGTCAACATTTTGCAACTGTTGGAGTCGTTAGACATTCCGATTTGGGCAACCGATCGATCAATCAATAATCCGCTGATATTTGGTGGTGGCCCGGTATTAACCGCCAATCCTGAACCGTTTGCGGAGTTCTTTGATGTGATTTTGCTGGGCGATGGGGAACTGCTGTTGGATGAGTTGATTGACGTATATCAATCCGTGCGGCAGGCCGATCGCTCTACCCAGTTGCAGCGCTTAGCGCAAGTACCCGGATTGTACATTCCCTGCTTGTATAGTGTCACCTATGAGGATGCCGAGGGAATGATTCAATCAATTCAGCCGATCGAATCAGACATTCCAGCCCAAGTACAAAAACAAACCTATCGCGGTAATACCCTGTCTGCGTCTACAGTAGTCACAGAGAAAGCCGCTTGGGAAAATATTTACATGGTGGAAGTAGTGCGCAGTTGTCCGGAAATGTGCCGCTTTTGTCTGGCTAGTTACCTAACACTGCCGTTTCGCACAGCTAGCTTGGAAGAGTCGCTGATTCCAGCGATCGATCGGGGATTGAAAGTAACCAATCGCTTAGGATTACTGGGTGCTTCGGTGACTCAGCATCCAGAGTTTGAAGCGCTGCTGGACTATCTCAATCGTCCTCAGTACGATGATGTGCGATTGAGTTTGGCATCTGTGCGAACCAATACTGTTACCGAAAAGCTAGCGCGCATTTTAACCAAACACGATACTCGATCGATTACCATTGCTGTGGAAAGTGGCAGCGAGCGACTACGACACATTATTAACAAAAAATTGGAACAGGACGATATTGTGCAAGCAGCGGTAAATGCGAAAGCAGGCGGACTCAGTAGCTTGAAACTATACGGTATGGTGGGTATTCCTGGTGAAGCGATCGAGGATTTAGACCAAACGGTTGCGATGATGCAAGCTTTGAAAAAAGCGGCTCCAGGATTGCGTTTAACGCTGGGATGCAGCACGTTTGTGCCCAAGGCTCATACACCGTTTCAGTGGTATGGTGTTAACTCTGATGCCGAAAAACGACTCAAGTATTTGCAAAAACACTTGTGTCCTCAGGGCATTGATTTCCGTCCAGAGAGCTACAACTGGTCGGTGATTCAGGCATTAATTTCAAGGGGCGATCGACGCCTTGCTCGCTTACTAGAACGAGTGCGACATTACGGAGATTCGCTGGGCAGTTATCGTCGAGCCTTCAAAGACCTGCGTGGACAAGTCCCCCATCTCAACGTTTATGTACATGACGATTGGGAGATCGATCGGCTGTTGCCGTGGAACCACATTCAAGGGCCACTGCCAATTGCAACGTTGGTGAAGCATCGGGAAATGGCCATCGCCGCAGGATAAGCAGACTTAGATAAGCAGACCCAGTGCCAATCTTGATGAACATTTCGCTACAAGTGCGAGTTGCAAGCGACTTTGGTCGAGGCACTGACAAATTTGACTGACAAGTTCAACTAACACATTTGATTGAAGAGCAACAGTTGTATTGCACGATCGCTATGCGTTTTAGGCAGGGTTGCATCGATAATTAATTACAAACCCATTGTTTTAGGATTTTGTGATGCAACAACTGACTGAATTCACCTCTACACTGACGCGATCGGATCTGGAGGCCTTTTGGATGCCGTTTACTGCCAATCGGCAGTTTAAAGATCATCCGCGTTTGTTTGTATCCGCTAAAGATATGCACTACACCACCCATGATGGACGACAAGTGTTGGATGGAACGGCTGGGCTGTGGTGTGTCAATGCGGGGCATTGCCGATCGCAAATTGTGGAAGCGGTGCAGACCCAAGTTGCGACATTGGACTTTGGACCCACGTTTCAAATGGGACATCCAGGAGCCTTTCAATTAGCCCAACGGTTAACCGAGATGGCACCGGGCTATGATCATGTCTTCTTTGCCAACTCTGGCTCGGAAGCGGTAGATTCAGCCTTAAAAATTGCGATCGCCTATCATCGAGCGCGGGGAGAGGGCACGCGGCAACGGCTGATCGGACGAGAGCGGGGCTATCACGGTGTTGGCTTTGGCGGAATTTCCGTCGGCGGCATTGGCACAAATCGAAAATTCTTTGGCAGCCTGCTGACCGGAGTGGATCACCTGCCGCATACGCACAATCTGGAGCACAATGCTTTTAGCAAAGGGCAGCCAGAATGGGGTGCGCATTTGGCCGATGAATTGGAACGCCTGGTGCTGCTGCACGATGCCTCGAACATTGCCGCTGTAATTGTAGAACCCGTGGCCGGCTCTACAGGCGTACTGATTCCTCCCAAGGGGTATCTAGAACGACTGCGATCGATTTGCGATAAGTATGGCATTTTGCTGATTTTTGATGAAGTAATCACCGGATTTGGGCGATTGGGAGCCAGCTTTGCCGCCGACTATTTTGATGTCAAGCCCGACCTAATTACCGTCGCCAAAGGCATCACCAACGGCACAATTCCAATGGGGGCTGTGTTGGTGCGGCAGGGGATTTACGATGCGTTCATGCACGGGCCCGAACATGCGATCGAACTGTTCCACGGCTATACCTACTCTGGGCATCCGGTGGCCTGTGCGGCAGGGTTGGCGACTTTGAAGCTCTATCAGCAAGAGGGATTATTTCAACGCGCTCACGAATTGTCAGACTACTGGGAAGAGGCAGTACATTCTCTGAAGGGTCTGCCCCATGTGATTGATACGCGCAATTTGGGCTTAGTCGCAGGCATTGAACTAGAACCAATCGCCGGTAAGCCAGCCGCCCGCGCCTTTGACTGCTTCTTGCGTTGCTATGAGCGAGGCTTGTTGATTCGCACTACGGGAGACATTATTGCGCTGTCGCCACCGCTGATTATTGAGAAATCTCATATCGATGAACTGTTTGGGTTGTTGGCGGAGGTGCTGAAGGAATTGCCGTAGATGTAGATGGGGAATGGGGGATGGAGCAGTGGTTCTACTGAAGAATGGCGACTAGGATTCGCATCAACTCCTCGAAATCGGCGGGCATTCGGTAGAGGTTAATGTCCTGCACAATGCGTTTTTCTAAACGGTGAAGTTGTTCAAATTTCCAAATATCGCCAGTGGTCACGGCTCCACAGAGAATGGATTGCTCCGAATTTGACCATTGCTCCAAGGCAATTAAGCTCTGCCCCCAATTGCCTAAAGCCGCGCGCTAAGTCGTCATTTTTTGCCTCCACAACTAATACTAATAGTGTCGTGTCTGCCCGCACAAAATAGTCTAAGTTGCCTTTGAGCCAGTCGTTTACCACGATCGGATATTCAATTCGCAGTTGGGAACGGGTATAATAGCACACATCGGCAATGATCGGGGCTACCAATAACTCCCGGCGGGCTTGTTCACTCGTAAGACTGGCGTAGACTATAGCCACTCAAAGGCTCGGTAAGCCAAAATTTGGTTGGTTATTAGACCAACTTCTAGCCAGAACCGTCCTTTCACCTTACGGAATTCTTCGTAGGTCAAGCTACATCAACCTTTGCTCCAATCACTATCACCAACAAATATCATTGCCAGAGTCTCTGCGATCGTCAATCAATGAAACAATGAAGAGGATTGCCTGTTGCCTGACGGCGATTTGCAAGTACGATTGGTCTAGCAACCCTTAGCACCCACTGACTATCTTCACGAATGACTCTGCAACTGCGTGTTTACGTTCCACCCCATCCTCTAATCAAACACTGGCTAGCGGTTGCCCGTGATGCCACGACCCCGTCTGTGTTGTTTCGCAGTGCTATGACGGAATTGGGACGCTGGTTAACCTATGAGGCAATTCGTGAGTGGTTGCCCACAATGGACACTGAAGTGAACACGCCGTTGTCCACCTGTCCTGCAACGTTCATTAATCCGGAAATTCCGATCGCCGTCATTCCAATTCTGCGGGCTGGGCTGTCTTTGCTAGAGGGAGCGCAAACTCTTTTACCTCTCTCGTCGGTGTATCACATTGGTGTAGTGCGCAATGAGGAAACCCTAGAGCCAAGCATCTATCTCAATAAATTTCCGTCTCAATTTCATTCAGAAACGCGAGTGGTCATTACAGAGCCAATGCTGGCTACAGGTGGCACGATCGTGACGGTGATGGAAGAGTTAACCAAACGTGGCATCGACCCAGCCTTTGTGCGAATCATTTCAGTGGTGGCATCACCGGTAGCACTGCAAAAACTTAATGTTGCCTATCCAGGTCTGGTGATTTTTACTGCCGCGATCGATGAAGTCCTAAATGATAAAGGCTATATCGTACCGGGGTTAGGCGATGCAGGCGATCGCACCTTTGGTACTTAACTCACAAGTTGTGACAACAAGTCCAAGCATGGTGGTCAAGTGTTAGAACCAGCAAGTAAGCTATGAACAAGGAATCGCACCTTTAATCGAACTAGATAAACACAAATGCAATTGATATGAGTCAGCAAGGAAATTTTGTGGGTGGTTTTTTGCTAGGAACCGTAGTTGGCGGCATCGTCGGCGGTATTACTGGAGTCGTTGTGGCGTCACGTTTATCGCAACCTGGAGCAGCTAATGAAGAAGGAACGGTGACTAAAATTGACAACAAAAGCGAAGGAAAGGTGACTAAAAAACGCCAACTTCGAGCCGCTACCGAGCAAAACATGGAAGTGGCCCGGCGTGGACTCGAAGATAAAATTGCTCAATTGAATGAAGCGATCGATGATGTGCGCCAACAGTTGGGAGCCGTCAACGGTAATGGTGACAGCGGAGAGCAATCAGTCCCTCGAAAAGGATGAGCAAGGGGCAGAGAAAATGGGTGGGGAAACGATCGAGAATAGGTAATTAAATTCTGCCATCCCCCACTCCCGATTCCCTTACCGGCTTCCAACCTCCCATGCCTGATTCTCTTCAGTGAGGGTGACCATGGGAGTGATCATGCGCATGATGGTGATGGTGATGGTGATGCTGTGCTTGTGCGATCGCCAATGCCGGATTCACTGAAAGCGCTTGCTCAGACAACAGGGCCGCAATCTGATCATCTGCCCAATCTGCTGCCATCTGCAAGAACTTGGGATTATCGTTGACACAAGGCATTTGTACATAGGTGACATCAGGACGCTTGCGCCGCAGTCCATGAATAATGTGATCTACGTCTAGTAAGGTTTCGTGGTTTTCAGTAGCAAACCCGATCGGCATAAACACTAGCGCCTTTGCACCTAAGTCCATCAGGTTTTTGGCAGCTAGTTCGGCGTTGGGCTGAGTCCACTCAATTAACGGTGTTTGGTGATTCAACCAGCCCACAGAAATCAGAGGATAGCGATAGATCAGCTTTTCGCGTACCGATTCATACAAGGCTTGGCTTTCATCGATACCAGAAGTAAAGCCCTTGGCTTTGTGCGGACAGCCATGATTCATCAATACGATGCCAATCTGGGACGGAAGATAGGCTTCAGCTAAGTCCTGTGCAACCTTCTCCTCTACCATTTGGGCCATTAAATCAATATAGGCAGGCTGATTGTAGAACGAAGGAATGTAACGAATCCCTTTCACCCAATGCGCATTGGCATCCGTCAAGTTAGCAAGGGCTTTGTTGACTTGCTCTACAGCAATGCCACTGGTGAAGATTGAATCAACCACCAACAGCGGGTAAATTAAAAGCTTGTCAAATCCTTGAGATTTAATGTCGGTTAAAACTTGTTCAGGAAGGAAAGGGGCACAGAAGTTAAAGGCTTTAAACACCTGTACCCGATCGCCCCATTTTTCCCGTAAGCGGGTTTCAATTCCTGCTCGCTGCTGCTCGAAGATGGCGTTGTGAGGCGAAATAAAGTGATCATGTTGATGTTGCCACTCGTGCAAATCAAAGATGGCCAGCAGTTTAGCCAATGGTGGATAAATCCAAGTTGGCACGGGAGCAAATTTGGCTGTCAGTAGGTTTAAGGCTTGCTCGTTGTAGTTAGCAAAGTCTTCGTAGCTCTCAACTTCGCCATAGCCCATCAGCAGAACGGCAACCCGATCGGCCGATTCAGCATCTGCCATAGACTGTTGCGATTTTTCAGGAGTAGCGACCACGCTTGCACCTCAGCTTCTGCAAATACAAATGAGTAATTTGGTTGAACACTGCCCTGTGAAACTCGTCAGAAGGCCACGGCAATGTACGATGGACGAAGCGGATCGATCGCTTTGCCCATTCCTTTAGGGTAACATCCCCCATGGGGGGATAGTATAAACGAAAATTGAAATCTCCTATTCGATGGATTTTTCCCGTCGTGATCAGGTGATAAAGGTAGCGATTGAAAACCGGGAACTAGTGATTGGCACTATAAACCTGACAGTTTTTGAAATATGGCAAGAGGTCTCGTTTGGCTACCCCTGCTGGTTCTGTTCATTTGGCTCACGTGGGCAGGTTGGAATGAATATCAGAAGTTAGAAGCCTACAACGCTTGGGCCAAGCAGTTCGATCGCGCTAAATACGATATCTATTCGGTATTGGGACAGAAGGGTGACAAGTTAACCTGGGGCAAACCCACGCGCAAAGGACCGATTGAGCTACAAACCGTTTCGCTGCAACAGGTAAAGGATATTCAACTTCTAGTCAATGATCAAAAAACTGACCTAGAGAATCTACCGCCCAAAAGTCAAGCGGTTGCGATCGAGTTGCAGTTGCAGGATATAGACCCAGTGCGTATTCCGTTTACCGAGGTTGAGCTAGCTGCTAAGTGGACAACAGTTCTGCGGCAAGATTGGCAGTCATTACAGGCTCAAGGGTAGAGAAAACTGATTACATCGTTGAAATGTTCAAAACCACCGCCGCACAGCCAGCAGGATTAACGACGCGATCGTGGAGTTGGCACGATATTGCTACCTATCCCACATTAATTTAATGCACTACCTAAAAATTCTGATAAGGTTATGTGTCTCCAGATTTGTACCAATTACTGCCCGACTTTGCTGTAGTGCATGATTAAATCTCAACACCTCTATCAACGGCTTTTAGATCTTGATCAGTGCAGTTACAAAGCTTACAAGGACATTCAGGGTTGCTACAGCTTTGCTAATTTCACCTTGGTCATTGATCATGTGCAAAGCGATCCGTTTGCAACTCCCAGTCGGTTACGAGCATTGGTTCCACAACTGAAAGCGCAGTTTCCCAAGTTACTCTATGCGACCCACAGTCGAGAAATTGCCCTGCGCGATTATCTCAATCGCCAGTTCGATCGCATTGCCAGTCGCCTTTCCGACAAACGGGGTAGTGGCAAAAGCGGGTTAATTGCGATCGCTCGCCCCGGTCAGCAAGTTTTGGAACGCACTGCGATTTTTGTCGATGATCAACAAATAGAAGCACGGTTTGTAGTAGGGTTGCCCGCTCGTGGCCGCACCATTTTAGGACGCCAAGCTGCCGAATTGTTGTGTGAAGATTTGCCAGAGATTGTGTCTCGGTCGCTCTTCTATGCGGCTTTGGATGCCAGTACAGTTCAGCAGCATGTAGAAGTAGTGGAAGACGCTGAGTGGCTACGGTCACAACTGCGCGCTCGAGGATTGGTGGCGTTTGTGCCCGATGGCGCGATATTGCCACGCCGCAGTGGAGTGGACGATCGCCCCTTATCCAGCCAAGCATCAAGCCAAGAACAGGCGATCGCATTTCGATCGCCTCCATCACTGCGGGTTGAGTTCGCTCGCCCCAATCAGGGTAACATCACAGGCATGGGGGTTCCTCAAGGCATTACTTTGGTCGTAGGCGGTGGTTATCACGGCAAATCAACCCTGCTTAGGGCGATCGCACTGGGCATCTACAACCACATTCCAGGGGATGGGCGCGAACAGGTCGTGACCGATCCGGCGGCTGTCAAAATTCGGGCAGAGGATGGGCGTAGCATTACAAAAGTCAACCTTTCGCCGTTCATCAATCACTTGCCCCAGGGACGATCGACCACTCAGTTTTCGACCGAAAATGCCAGCGGCAGTACCTCTCAAGCAGCCACCATCATAGAAGCATTGGAAGCTGGAGCAACGGTGTTGCTAGTAGACGAGGATACATCAGCCACCAACTTTATGATTCGCGATCGGCGAATGCAAGCCTTGATTGCTAAACATCAAGAGCCAATTACACCGTTTATCGACAAAATTCGCCAGCTATATCAAGAGTATGGCGTGTCTACAGTGCTGGTGATGGGGGGCAGCGGTGATTACTTTGACGTAGCCGACACAGTCATCGCCATGACTGAGTTTTCTCCGCAAGATGTCACAGAACAAGCCAAAACCATTGCTCACACCTACACCACCGATCGTGCTTCGGAAGGTGGCGATCGGTTTGGAGCAATCTGTAATCGGGTACTAGTGCCTAAACGGCTAGATTCTCCCCGTTCAAGCGATGGCCGTAATCCAAAGCTCAAAGTTCGAGATGGAGATGACCTGGTATTTGGCACAGAGTCTATTGATGTCACCGCTGTTGAACAACTCGTCGATGTCGGACAACTTCGATCGATCGGAGCGGCGATTCACTATTTGCAAGCACATTATGTGAACGGTCGTCGATCGCTGTCAGACAGCATTGCTGCGGTAATGGCAGACGTGAATGCAGATGGGTTGGACTGCTTAACCCCCTACCCACAAGGCGATCTGGTCGCGTTTCGATCGCTGGAATTAGCCGCCGTCATCAACCGCCTGCGATCGCTAGAAGTACGTTAACACTGTTCTTATTGGGTTGCTCATTCTTTGACCAATTAGGTATTGTCAGACATAACGATATCCTTTTTGAAGGCTTTAATTAAATCGTGATTCGAGTCATACAATCTTTAGAATTTGATTAGGAGTAGAAGTGCGATAGTGATTCACTCGCTTGTGCTCCTCTTTATTCAGAAGATTAATCCAATAATTTGAGAAAATTGTGAGGAGCCACGTCAATGCATTTAATTCTTTACAGCAAACCTGGTTGTCATCTGTGCGAAGGGCTTCAGGAAAAACTGGAGCAAATTCAAGTCCCTACGATCGAACTAGAGATTCGCGATATTACCAGTCGCGATGATTGGTTTCAAGCCTATCAATACGAAATACCCGTGCTGATCTGGCAGCGTCCGGTTGATGCAGCAGATCACAAAAAAATAGGACAAGCAGAGATGATTTCCATCCCTCGCCCGTCCCCCCGTGCATCTGTACAGCAATTGTCTCGACAATTAGTTCAGTTATACGAGCAGTATGTCGGATAGCTGGTTCGATCGCCCGCTCCATCATCGAAACGGAATCATGAGTTTGGGTTAGTAGGTGCGACGACGCGCAACAAACGTTTCCCAAATCCAAATAGCGATCATGGCACCGATAATTGCCACAATCAAGCCAGGAATACTTAAGCCAGCCGCTGTTAACTGTAGTGTGCCTGTTTGAATGATTGACAGTAGGCTGCCGCCAATGAACGCACCAATGATACCTAGTAGCATTGTGGTGAGAATGCCTCCCCCTTGGCGTCCAGGATAAATAGCCTTGGCGATCGCGCCCGCCAGCAACCCTAAAATGATCCAAGCAATAACGTTCATCATGGTTTCTCCCAAATAAACTCCGGGTGTAAAACAGCCCGCAGACAAAACCTAGGCGACTGCGATAGCTAAGTTCTTGTTACTGTAGAAAATGAATGTGATTCAAAAGTGATGGACAAACGAAGAGTATTGTGACTTCCTGATTGCCTCGTCAATTCCCTTAGTCCGGCGGATCAAGATAGTTCACGGCGGTTGCGACCACAATCATTGGCAAAGCGGGAATCAAGCAGATTAACCATTGATTCCACGTTAGAGGTGCCGTACTGAAGAGAATGTTCATCAGGTTCCACTGGCTAAACACAATCTGCAACGCGATCGTGCCGGCAAGACCAAGCACCATCGCTGTCATATCCTTCATGCCCTGGCCCCGGCCAACTAGCCGCGACACAATCGATCGCCCTAGCTGACTGATACTGAGCAAATACACCACTCGGGCCGCCACCAGTGCCTGAATGGCCATCGTGCGAGCAAGCGCCAGATCCCCGGTAGTCTGACGAATCCATTCAAACATACCAAAAATCAAGACCCAGTTAAAGGCAGAGACCGCCAGAATGCGCTGTAGTAGCTTACCCGATAGCAACGGTTCATTGGGGTGGCGGGGTGGCCGTTGCATGACTCGGCTAGATTTGGGCTCAAACGCCAGCGGCACTGTCATGGTGACGGAGTTCACCATATTTAGCCACAGTACTTGCAGTGACAGAATGGGTAGGTCTCTAGCTAACAGAGCGCTGATTAAAATCGTCATCGATTCGCCCCCATTCACAGGCAAAATAAAGGCGATCGCTTTCCGCAAGTTGCGATAAACGGTTCGCCCCTCTTCCACCGCTGCCTCAATTGAGGCAAAGTTATCATTCGTGAGCAGCATATCTGCGGCTTCTTTTGCCACATCTGTACCAGCCCCACCCATCGCGACACCAATGTCGGCTTGTTTCAATGCTGGAGCATCGTTGACACCGTCCCCGGTCATAGCCACAATTTCGCCCTTCGACTGCAACGCCTCAACCAAGCGCAATTTTTGAGCAGGGGCGACTCTGGCAAATACCACTCCATCTTCGATCGCTTGGGCTAAGTTACGATCGTCCATCTGCGCTAGATCCTGTCCTGAAAAGGCCAGGACTTGTCCCTGTTTCTCTAACCCCATACGTTCAGCAATAGCGCGGGCTGTGGAAACATGATCGCCCGTGATCATTTTCACCTGAATTCCCGCCGACCGGCAGGCTTTTACTGCCGCGATCGCTTCTGCCCGGGGTGGATCAATCATGCCCTGTAGCCCCAAAAAAATCAGCCCATCCGCAATATCTTCATGTTGCAACGACGGCTTTCGAGAGAATTCACTGGCTGTAACGGGTTTCTTGGCAAAGGCGAGAACCCGCAAGCCTTGATTTGCCATAGCTTCCACCTCAGCCTCTATCCGCGCTTGCTGCATTGGAACTGGCGTGCCTTGATTGTCTAACATCTGCTGACAGCGTTGCAGAATGGACTCCACTGAGCCTTTAACATAAATCACTTGGGCAGTAGACGCTCGATCGGAACCTGAGCGCATTAGTTCGTGTAGAGTGGCCATATATTGAAACTCCGACTCGAAGGGAATCGAGTCAAGTCGGGGCTGAGATTGGGATACAGAAACCGGATCAAGTCCAGCTTTCCGCGCTGCGGTAATTAACGCTCCCTCCGTTGGATCGCCCACCACTGTCCAGCGCCCATCGGTGGTTTCCAAGTGGGAATCATTACAAAGCAGCCCCGCAATTAGGCATTCCTCTAGCACGGGGGCATGAGCCAGATCAATCGGCTGCTGATCGACCCGAATCTCGCCGTCAGGACTATAGCCTTCTCCACTGACTGTGTACACCCGATCGCCAGCATAGATGGCTTGCACCGTCATCTGGTTTTCTGTCAACGTGCCAGTTTTATCGGAACAAATTACAGTCGCGCTACCCAACGTTTCCACCGCCGGCAATTTGCGCACAATAGCGTGACGCCGAGCCATACGATTGACCCCGATCGCCAAGGTGACTGTCACCACCGCCGGCAACCCTTCTGGAATGGCGCTCACAGCCAACGCAACGGCCGCTTCAAACATGCCTGCCAAGGATTGTCCCTGACTAACCCCCACCGCAAAGGTAACAGTAGCTAAAGCCAAAATGACATACAGCAATGTGCGGCTAAATTTATCGAACTTGCGGGTCAACGGTGTACTGAGGTTGGTGCGCTGTTCGATCGATTGGGAAATTTGCCCGACTTCCGTAGCACTGCCAGTTGCCACCACCAATCCACTACCTTGTCCAAAGGTGACAAAGCTGCCCGCGTAGGCCATATTGACACGCTCTGCCAATGGTGTTCCTTCGGGTACGGGACGATCTTGCTTTTCAACAGGTACCGACTCCCCGGTTAAGGCCGATTCATCTACTTGTAAGTTGCGCACGCTAACCAATCGTAAATCGGCTGGAACTTTATCGCCGGATGTCAACAGCACCAGATCACCAGGAACCAATTCGCGAGATGGTAGCCGCAGTTTTTGTCCATCGCGTACTACCGTTGTTTCAGTAGAAACCGCTTTAGCCAACGCTGCGATTGCTCCCTCTGCCTTCGATTCCTGAATAAAGCCAATGATGGCATTGATCACCGTGACGCCCCAGATCACGATCGCGTTAGTCCAAGAGCCTAAGAAGGCCTTAATGGCTCCAGCAATAAGCAAAATATAAAGGAGCGGCTGATTAAATTGCAGCAGAAACCGCAACCATGCTGGCTTTCCTGGTTTTGATGCCAATTCATTGAAGCCAAATTGGTCAAGTCGCTGAGCGGCTTCGGCAGCCGTTAAGCCTTGATCAGGATGACTGTTAATAGCCTGGACAACCTCTGAAACGGAGCATTCATAATAGGAACGCAAAGATTGAGAGGATTTGACCGGAACGCCCATAACTTTTACATCAATACACTAGCTAGCTCCTCTAGTGTGAAATGAAAGAAACTCCCGAGCGCCCTCCATAAGGGTGAAGATTTGGGAGGGTTTCAGGAGATTTTACATCTACTCTGAGACTCAATGTTTCAGTGGCTGAAAAATGCTTTACAAAGTTCGCTAATTACAAGCAAAAATTGATGCAGTCTATAGATATTTAGCGACAGCCCAATGAGTCGCGGGTATCCACTCCAGTCAGTGGATTAACGCCGCTGGCTGTCTGGCACAAGGCCAACACTTGGTCGCGATCGAGCAAGGCATCGCTGAAGTCGGCCCCTGTGACATTCGCACCGCGAAATCTGGACTTTAACAGCATGGCTGAAGTTAGGATGGCATCGCTGAGATCGGCTCCAGACAAGTCACTTAAGTAAGCAATGCTGTCACTGAGGTCGGCTGCGTGAAAATTAGCGTTGGTTAATAGCACACCATTAAAGACCGCCCCTCGCAAGTTGGCGTTGCTGAAGTTGGCGTTAGCAAGTTTGGCATTGCTAAATTCAGCTTGCAGCAGGGTCTGACCAGAAAAGTCTTTAGTTGCGGCCTTCACATCATCATAGGCGCGAATTGCCGCAGAACTGGCTGCCTGCACTGATGACGGCCAACTCAACACCACGACAAGTACAATTGCAATCACTCCCAATAGACGCTGGATTGAACGCATGATTTCCAATAACTTAATTCACTCAACCACTTCCTTTCAAAATTTAACATTTTTTAATGTCAAAGGGATGATGCAAGCATAGCGTTATTCACCCCCCTCTTCAAACGCCACCTGAAGCATCGGAGACAGTTCATGGTTCAAGCGCCCGGCGCGCACGAATTCTGCATAGGTGTCCGCTTCAATGGCTAGTAACTCCGATCGCAATTGTTCGGCGGTGAAGCTGCGCAAATTGGGATGTTCATCCATCAACTGATCGATATCGAACTCTATCCGCTCCAGTTCTCCTTTAACAAGGGATTTTTGCAAACCATAAAATTCAGAATCAATTTCCGGGCGTCCTTCCAATGTTCCTAGATATTCCAGTACCCGGCTTAGAGCGGCTCGCCGGGCAATCAACTCCGAATAGGCTTGACGAATCGGTTGATCGCCCAAAAGATTTAACCAGTTCAGCAACGGCTGGATCGTTAGTCCCTGCACCAATAATGTGAACAATACGACGCCAAAGACTGTTGCAATCAATTCTTCTCGTTCTGATAACACTTCTGGAAGGCTTAGGGCCAGGGCGATCGACACAGAGCCGCGCAACCCACCCCACCAGAGTACTGTTTGTTTCCGAATCGAAATATCAGAGTCTGTAATACGATTGCTGATCAGGGTTAATCCATACATCGCGACTGCCCGCATCAAAATCATGGCAACGACGGTAACGGCAATCGTCAGAAGATTTTCTCTGAGGGCAGCAAACTGTACCTGATCGCCAATTAGCAAAAAGACGATCGAATTGACAAAAAACGCAATGAATTCCCAAAATTCGCTGACAATGATGCGCGTGCGGGGATTCATGCCAATGCGGGAGCCAAAATTCCCTAAGATTAACCCAGTTGTTACCACCGCAATGACGCCCGATCCTCCCAATTCCTCGGTGATAATGTAGCAGCCGTAAGCCGAAACCAGCGTCAGAGATTGCTCCACTAGTGGCAAATCAAAGCGTTGGGTGAGGTAAGAAACGCCAAATCCAATTAAGCCACCGATGCCAAGACCAATTCCCACCACTACAATTAGCTCGATGACAACGGGCTGAATCCCGAGTTTGCTTGTTCCCAGCGACCACGCCACTAAAAAGCTGAACGCCACCACCGCCATGCCATCATTGAACAAGCTTTCGCCCTCCATCAGGATTGAAAGCCGTTTATCTACCCCCAATTCTCGAAACAACGCCGTCACCGATACTGGATCTGTGGCAGAGAGGCTGGCCCCAATCAGCAGTGCTGTTGGTAACGTCAGTCCCAGAATTTGATTTAGCCCGATCGCCACACCAGCAATAGAAATCACTACGCCAACGATCGCATAGAGACAAATCGGGACGAGATCCCGCTTCAGATCTGACCATTTGATGTTCCAGGCCGCTTCAAACAGCAGGGGTGGTAAGAAGATAAAGAGAATTAATCCTGGAAAGAGATTGATCAAGCGGACGTTCGCAAAGGCTAGCCCCAGTCCTACGATGACCAACAGTAGCGTGTAGGGAATTCGGCGAAACCAACCAAAAATTTGCGGTAGGGTAGCTACTCCTAACGAAACTGATAGAACGAGAAGAAACCGTTCCAAGTTTTGTTCGATCGCCACCTCGGCCGCCATTGCCTCGAATTCCATCTCACTTCCTCACTCTGTAATAGATCCAGACATTGCTCAAGATCATAGTTCAAGCAATCATCATTGC
Source organism: Thermocoleostomius sinensis A174 (assembly GCF_026802175.1). Taxonomy (NCBI): domain Bacteria; kingdom Bacillati; phylum Cyanobacteriota; class Cyanophyceae; order Oculatellales; family Oculatellaceae; genus Thermocoleostomius; species Thermocoleostomius sinensis. Next base: position 4,704,811 of record NZ_CP113797.1, read on the forward strand.
ATTGTATCGACGGAAGCTGATGATGATGGCGATGAATGAGTTGCTTATGATTATCCAGATCTTTGTCTAGTACAAAATAACCGATGATTGGGGTCGTACACTATCATCCCTTGCATGGCTGTTGCCATATCAAATTATGCTGTCACGCTCGAACCAGTCCAACAAAAAACCGGGTAGATTGCCCACTACCCGGCCTTTACTAAGGATTAAGTACGCTTAGAATCAGCCAAACTAATGCAGTACCTCGTATCAAGTTTCAAAGTGACTACGAGCAATAGTGCATTTAGAGAATGTGATTCATGGCAGAGTTCTGACACCTATCAGAACTGAACTTAGTCAACAGCCTTTTTAACGTCGTCTTTTACGTCTTCTTTAGCGTGACGAGCTTGTCCTTCCACTTGCTTGGCTTGTCCGGCTGCTTTATCTTTTGGATCACCCGTCACTTCACCCCAAGCTTCCTGAGCTTTTCCTTCAATGTTCTTGCCCGTTGCTTTGGCTCTTTCTTCGAGGCTCATAATTTAAATCTCCTAAATGGATTTAATACTAGTAATTTACTTGAATCAGAGATGGTTTGCTTCTATCTATGGAAGGATTAGATAGCTCTTTCAAATGCAGTAGATCGAGTTGAGCCATAGGAGTGGAGCACTGCATGATTTAAGTTTGTCTACTTATTAATTGAAATTTAATTAAAAGCTTGCGCAAAGTTTTATTCATTCTTAGATTAGATTTTGCAATTGATTGCCTGATCAGTTAACAATATTTCCCAGGGCAGAGTCGATTGGTCGATCGAACAGACTAACGTTGGTAGGATTTTGCCCCCGCACCAGACAGAACCTTTGAAGTCAGGATGAGGAGTCAGGATGACTAGACTACAATCGCGTAGGCGAGTACCCTTCTGGAGTTGGCAGTCGATCAAGCGTTCGTTTGTCATACTAGGGGCGATCGTTGTTGGCAGTATACTCCTGGTTTCCGCCCCCATCGCTCGCGGACAAGCACCAGAATCTCCAGTCGAATCTTCCACAGTCGAAGTGCCAACCATCCTGGAGTTTGACCAGTTGCAATTTCCAGAAGTTAATGAGTTTCTATTACCCGTTGGCAACTACATCAATTCTGCGCCTGTTCATTTAGATGGCCGAGTTCTGTTCCGAGTTGCTCCTACCGAGAATTTTACGGCAGACATCCGAGCCGCTGAAATTGAACAGCGCTTGAGTCGATTAGCCAGCGATACAGCCGATCCAGAGGCGCTGACGGTTGACTGGGCGTTAGCTGGAAATCAACCAGTTATCCAAGTCAACGGCGATCTGTTGTTTACTGTCACTAGTCAAGACGCTCAGTTAAGCGGTCTTTCCGATCCCACTGTACGAGCAGAACAACTCAGCCAAGTGATCGAAGACGCCTTGGAACGCTATCAAGAGGAACGACAGCCACAGTATTTGCAACAACAGCTAAGAATTGCTGGTGTTATTTTGCTGATAATGTTGGTCTTAAGCTGGATCTTTGCCTTGATACAACGGCGAATACGACGGCGAAAAGAGCGGGCCACACAGGTTCAACCTGTCTCTATTGAAGACCTGGCAGATACATCTTCGTCACAGCAGGTAGTTACGGCCTTGCGCCACAAGGTTACGCGACAACAAAAGCTGGGTTTTCTTGATTTTCAGCGCTGGTTGTGCCAGTTGGGACAGATCTTAGTGTGGGGAGGCGGTAGCTTTGTGATCTTGGGGCTATTTCCCTATACTCGCGTTCTGCAAACCTTAGCTCTGACCCTGTTGAAAATTCCATTTCGGATCGCTCTAGCGGTTTTGCTGACCTATGGAGCTATTCGCTTGAGCAATGTCTTAATCGATCGCGTCGGCCTAACTTTGCAAGAGCGGGCCACGTTGGCCTCAATGCAATCACAACGGCTCGTGTTACGGTTTTCCACTTTCTCGCAGGTAATCAAAAGCATTGCTGCTTTTCTGCTGATCAGCATTGGAGTACTTTCCTCTCTATCCGGCTTTGGCATTGATTTAGCGCCCCTCCTTGCTGGTGCTGGTATTGTCGGTTTAGCTCTTTCACTGGCGTCTCAAAACCTGCTGCGCGACGTGATCAACGGATTTTTGATCTTGATGGAAGATCAGTATGGTGTTGGAGATGTGATTGTTATTGGCAATGTATCGGGGTTTGTTGAAACGATGAATTTGCGAATTACTCAACTACGTAACGAAGAAGGAGGGTTAATTACTATTCCCAATAGCCAAATTACAGTTGTGCAAAACCTTTCTAAAGAATGGTCGCGGGTTGATCTGCGAATTCCTGTTGATCCAGCGGCTGACATCAATTATGCTTTGGAAATCATTGAGCGCGTCGCCCAAGACATGAGAGATGATCCAACCTGGAAAGCGATAATTCTAGAACCGCCTCTGCTGCTAGGCGTTGATAATCTAGACCACATCGGTGCAACAGTCCGAATTTGGATTAAAACTCAGCCATTGAAACAATGGGATGTAGCTCGTGAATATCGCCGACGCTTGAAATTGGCATTCGATAAAGCTGGCATCAATATTGGCGTTCCTCAACAGACGCTGCATGTGCAATCCGCCTTGCCAGTCGTTACCGTCTCAGACGATCGTCAAGACCGAGCAAAGCGCGACAATGGTACCAGCAGTCATTCCTAGTTTGCAATTTTTTGATTTCCTCTTTGTTTCCCACTGATTCTCTTCCCACTGATCCTTTATGAGTTACCAGCCAATCGAGAACTATGGCATTATTGGCAATCTCTACACCACTGCTTTAGTGGGCTTAAACGGGTCGATCGACTGGTTTTGCTTTCCCCATCACGATTCTCCCAGTGTGTTTGCTGCCATCTTGGATCAACACAAAGGCGGACGGTTTCAAATTCATCCCCTGTTATCAGAGGTGCACCACAATCAGTTGTCCTGTAAGCAGCAGTACTGGCCAAGCACAAATGTTCTAATTACCCGCTTCTTGACCCCAGATGGCATTGGAGAATTGATAGACTTCATGCCGATCGTATCGACTCGCGATCCCAACTATCATGGCTTGGTACGGCAAGTGCGGGTGGAACGGGGAACCATGGCCTTCAACGTTGCCTGTTTTCCTGCGTTTAATTATGCTCGCGATGCTCATGATGTGGTGTTAACAGAATCAGGTGCTGCGTTTCACTCCAATCATCTCAAACTGGGACTTGCGACGGATATTCCGTTGCAGCAAAAAGGCAGCGGCGTCTGTGCGGAAGTCAGTCTTAGCGAAGGCCAAATCGCCACGTTTGTCTTACGTCAACTCGACGATGGAGCCTGTGGACTGCCGTTAAGCGCTTTAGAAACCACCGATTTGTTTGAGAGTACGGTGAACTATTGGCACCGCTGGCTGTCCCAATGTACCTATCGAGGGCGTTGGCGAGAAATGGTAGAACGATCGGCGCTGGTGTTGAAATTGCTCACATTTGAACCAACTGGTGCAATTGTTGCCGCCGCCACGACGAGTTTGCCAGAACAAGTAGGTGGTGAACGCAATTGGGATTATCGTTATACCTGGATTCGGGATGCGGCCTTTACGCTCTATGCGTTGTTGCGAATCGGGTTTACTGAAGAAGCAGCGCAATTCATGAATTGGATCGAGCAACGTTGCCGCGACTGTAGCACTGGGCAATGTGACGAAAACGGCCCGCTACAAATTGTCTACAGTATTGACGGAAAACCTGTTCGTGAAGAAACCTTGCTATCGCACCTAGAAGGCTATCAAGGTTCTCAACCTGTCCGCCTTGGTAACGCTGCCTATGGTCAATTTCAGCTTGATATTTATGGAGAATTAATGGATTCGGTATACCTGTACAACAAGTACGGGGTTCCGATTTCCTATGACCTCTGGACACATTTACGCAGCTTATTGAATTGGTTGTGCAACAACTGGCAAAGACCCGATCGCAGCATTTGGGAAGTGCGTAGCCAAGCCCGACCATTTGTATACTCAAAATTGATGTGTTGGGTGGCGCTCGATCGAGGATTACGGTTGGCCGACAAACGTTCTTTCCCATCAGAACGACAGCAATGGATAGAGGTGCGCAACCAAATCTACGAAGAAATTATGGAGAAGGGGTGGAATGCAACGCACAATGCTTTTATCCAGTCCTACGATTGCGCTGCGCTGGATGCCAGCAGCTTACTGATGCCACTGGTATTCTTTGTCTCACCCAATGATCCACGCATGCTTAAAACGTTAGCCGCCATCAACCGATCGCCTCAGCAGGGCGGTTTGGTGTCTGGCGGGCAGGTCTATCGCTATCAAGTAGAACAAGCTGCCGACGGGTTGCAGGGGGGAGAGGGCACGTTTAATATTTGCACATTTTGGTTGGTAGAAGCCATGACGCGGGCGGGACGGGTCGATCGCCAACAACTGAAGCAGGCTCGTCTACTGTTTGAAAAGATGCTGAGTTATGCTAATCATCTAGGGCTTTACAGTGAGGAAATTGGGCCAAGCGGCGAAGCGTTAGGCAATTATCCGCAAGCTTTCACGCATTTGTCCTTAATTAGTGCGGCCTGGAATCTAGATAGGGCATTGGATCAGCAATAGTTTGGTTTCGTTTTATTATGTAAACATAATAAAAAAACTGAACTGAATCTTTTACGATCAAATACGATCAAAGTATTCGGGTATATGGAAGAACATCAATAATTTCATTTGTCCGATACGCTGTAGCTTAGCAATTAGTCAAAGACTGTCCTTGAGTTGCCCAGCTAATTACTGTTGGAAAGGTGGGTTGTCGGGAAGTACCTTCCCAAACAGTACACCTAATCTCAAAAGGATAGATAGTCACAATACTGAATTATCATCGTTCCACCTCACACATTATTACCGTTATTCACAGATTAGAGTTATTGGATAGAAGACCTATGAACATTCTTGCTTGGATCATCTTAGGACTACTGGCCGGTGCAATCGCTAAAGCAATCTATCCTGGAAATCAAGGCGGTGGCATTCTCGCCACAATGTTACTGGGTATCATTGGCGCCTTTATTGGTGGTTCGCTTTACACCCTCCTGACAACAGGGCAACTAGCGATCACAGCGGCTGGATTTAGTATTGGCGGACTGATTGTGGCAATTATTGGTGCCTTGATTGCCATTTGGCTTTGGGGGTTATTGGCTCGCCGTGCCTGATGACGTTTAACCTCCTTCGTCATTCCTGTCTAGCTCATAGCTGAAAAGTTCCCCCTTGCATGGAGGGGGAATCTTTTACTTGGGTGATTTGGGTAAGCGTCGGTTTAAGCTAGGCACCTACGGCTTCTTTAGCCGCATACATCACTTCTAGCGAAATCTCTGTCAAGCCTCGATCGCGAGCAAATTTCTCGGTATTGCGTTTTACCTTACCGCGCACAAAGCCGGGTACTTTGTTGAGTTCCGCTTGGGCTTCCTTTGTCCAGTTGAGATCCGATTCCGCCGAAACGCCTTTGGTGATCACTTCCTTCGTGTCGTGACCGCCGAAAATTTCCAGTAGATGATCTTCCATGCCCAGCGTGAAGGAGTTGTAGATTAAGTCTACGACTTGATTCGTGCCTTCGTAGCCCACGAAGGGTCTGTAGCCGATCGGGAAATTTTGAATGTGAATCGGAGCCGCAATTACGCCACAGGGGATATTCAGCCGCTTACCGACGTGGCGTTCCATTTGCGTGCCAAAAATCGCCGCTGGTTCTAAACGAGCGATCGCATCGGCAATGGCTCCGTGATCATCGCTGATCAACACATCATCGCAATATTCACTAACTTGTTCCCGAAACCATTCCGCATCATATTTACAGTAGGTTCCTGACAGGACGACGTGAATACCCATTTCTCGCGTCAATATTTTGGTAATTGCAGCGGCATGGGTATTATCTCCAAATACTACCGCTTTCTTTCCAGTTAAGTTCTGGCAATCAATCGATCGCGAGAACCAAGCAGCTTGTGAAACGAAGCGAGTTTGTTCATCAATGAATGGTTCATAATCTACAGTTGCGCCTTGCTCATTCAGCAATTTCTGAATCATGCGGATGCAACGGGCTGTTTCTACAACACCAATCGGCGTGATATCTACAAACGGTGTACCGAATTGCTCATGCAGGTATTTGGCCGTTGACAACCCAATTTCCCGATAGGGAATTAAGTTAAACCAAGCCTGCGATAGATGTTTCAGGTCATGTACCGATGCACCTTCTGGAATTACCGCATTGACTGTAATACCCAGATCTCGCATCAACTTCTTCAATTCCATACAATCGTGCTGGTTGTGGAAGCCAAGGGTTGTCACGCCGATGATATTCACCGAGGGCGTTGCCGTTTTACCGTCCGGTAGTTCTCCTTTTTTGCGGGCTTTTTCCGTGTAAAACTGCACAATTTGTTGTAAGGTGCGATCGGCCGCTTGTAGCTCGTTGACACGATAGTGATTCACATCCGCCAGCAGTACATCACCCTTTGCCTCCAATTGGGCCCGATCGACAAAGTTCTGCAAATCTTCTTGCAAAATGCTGGAAGTACAAGTAGGCGTTAAAACAATCAGATCTGGTCGTTCTTCCTGATCTTTGCGGGTGATGTTATCGACAACTTTTTCTTGCGAGCCACGCGCCAACACGTTGCGATCGACAATGCTAGCAGTGACAGGCGTGAAGTCCCGCTCCCGTTCCAGCATTGATCGCATGACATTAAAATAATCGTCCCCTAGTGGGGCATGCATGATGGCATGAACGTTCTTAAACGAACTGGCGATGCGCAGTGTGCCAATGTGCGCCGGACCAGCATACATCCAGTAAGCCAATTTCATAGAGTCAAATCTCCCTTGATGATGGGTGCGGCGAGGCTTGAGTTGGCTCTAGGCTTGCTCTGGGGCTTTCCTGGACTTTGAGGTTAATTGAGTTGAGGTCAATCGAGTTGGTTGAGGTTATAAGGCTATTTTTCGATTGTCGCAGAAATGGGGAGATCTGGGGAGTGGATGGGTGGATGGGTGGATAGGTAGATGAGCGATTGTGTAAATCAGCTTCTAGTCTGGGTTTGAGGAGATTTGATTGGGTTTTGCAGGGGCAATTGTTGTAATCATTCTTGATGGTTTGTCATGTTCCGTAAAACCTTAGTGTTGAGTGTACTTAGCAAATTTAGTCCGTTTTGTGACTCTTTATCCTGATAGGTCGTAGGAGAGTTAAACAATGGCCACTGTAGATTTATTTCAATGGATAGTTGTAGACCAAGATGTTCCCAATATTTTGGTGAAAGCGGGCGATCGAGGTATTGTGGTAGATTGTTTGCCTAGTAATGAAACTCAGCCAGAACTGGGATATGTGCTGGAAGTCTTTAAAGATGGCGAAACCTTAGATGTGGCGTCTGTTCCTGTTTCTTAGGTCACGCCATTACCTAAAGTATGGGGAAAATCAAGCGATGCAACTTTTCGTGATTCTTCTCACAAAGCCTCATAGCTGAAGAAGTTATTTAGATATGTTTTGAAGCTTCTGCTTCATAACATTTAAGAATAAGCGGAGTAAGTTTATCCAAATCCTCAATGGAAGAGATAATTACTCTTGATGTTGCATCACCAAGAGAAGCCGTCATTTCTTGAACTTCAAAATCAGAGGCAAGAGATTTAACTGTTTCAATAGGTAGCCGCGTAACAAAGCTTTTCTTCTTCTGAGACAGATACAGCCTTAAAAACCACCAAGTTACTTTTCCAACGTTAATACCAAAATAAGAAACAACGTCCTTGTATTTAATCTCTAAATGATAATCTTTGGAGGCTGCCACAATTTCTTTAACTTTCTCAAAAGCTGCTAGCTCTTCTTCTGTAGTTTCTACTTTCGCATCTACCATCGTTTCCTGTTCACCAACAGCATCAATGATTTCATCTGATGTATTGGTATTTTGCTCTTCGCCTGATTTTCCTATTTCTTGACTAATAGAACGGGTCATCAGGTCAACCAAGCTAATTTGAATTGCTTTTTTAATAATTGGTTGAAATCGCTGAATTTTCCTGTCGTTGATTTTTCCTTCAATTTCATAACTTGGAGAAAGCTTGCCAAGTTCTTTGAGAAGGAAACTCATAAAGTCCTTTGAAGGAGAACGCAATAAATTTCCTACGAGTTCGGTCAAACCTTTTACATAAACCAATTCTTCAGCATGAACTTTAATAAGGTTTATATCAAAATTGTCTTTGTGAAAGAATTTAAGATTTTCTAAGTCTTTTGAATCGTAATCAAGAACATCAAAAGCAAAGAAAGGCTCATCGTCCATGATATTTTCATGGCGAAGATCTGTAAAGAAGCGATATTCGACTCCATTAGTAACGATAGAAACTTTTGTGGATATAAGTGCGTTGAAATATTTTTTCAATTGCCCATCATGTGCTTCTGGCTTTTTATCACGGGCTTTAGCCTCAACAATCATAACAATAGTTCCATTAATGGCTATTGCATAATCTACTTTCTCAAATTGACCTGCTTTTTTAGTGGCAAAATCAGCCACATATTCAGGAATAACTTCGGACGGATCAAACACATCGTAGCCAAGTGCACTGAAGAAAGGTGCAATTAAAGACATTTTTGTAGCTTGCTCTCCAACAACCCTGTCGGCATTTTTTTGGACTTGTTCAGCCAGTCTTGTAATATCCTCAGTGAACCCCATTCTGCTTCCTCATTAATGCACATAAACAGAATGTACAAAGGATTCATGCAAACAACCGGACAGTATAGGAAAATTCGCAAGTTTTTCAAGATTCTCGAAGTTTTAGGCAGAGTGAGCAATGCCTACCTACGAGAGTTTTTTCGACAGACTCTTAGTCAGACGATTTATCGATCGATAAAGACATAACCTCACCAACTTTTCAGCCGCCACTAGATTCAATCGCTCAAGTGTATCGTATCTACTGTTTTACTCTAGCAACCAACCAAAGACCAAACCTACCCTCAAATTCAACTCATTGGCAAAGGAGGGAACTGGAAGTATTTGTTCTGGTTGATCAAACACTCCTGGTTGCTGCTTCGGAAGATAGACAAAAACAGTTTGCTCATCAGGGTCAATTAACCAACCCATCTGAGTTCCATGATTCAGACAATGCAGAATGTTTTTGGTGACTTTTGTTTGACTTTGATCAGGCGACAGGATTTCAATCGCCCAGTCAGGAGCGATCGAAAAAGTATTAGCAACCTCGCCATTTTGGTCACGGGGAATTCTTTGCCAAGTAAATACAGACACATCTGGAACAATTGAGCGCCCACCAAATGTACAACGCAGTTCCGAAAACGCTCGTGCAATTTGTCGAGCTTTAAGCATCACGTTGATAATGGTAGAGCATTCAGTTTGGATAGTGCTGTGCTTCCCCTGGGGCATTGGCTTTTGAATGATCTGCCCATCAATATACTCATTGGCAGGCTTAGTTTCTGGCAGCATCAGAAACTCCTCCAGAGTAATGGGTTTAGATGGAGACTGTACCATTTGAACTCTCTTATGACAGGAGTTGGATAGGCGTGTATTAATTTTAGAAGATACGCACGTTTAATGCTTTAATCAAAATTATTTTGGCTCGATCGATAAAGATATAACATCACAAACTCTTCAGCCGCAGCCGGATTCAACCGCTCAAGTGTATCCTTAATTTCCGCCACAGCCTCAGCCGATGGATCGCGACTTTCATTGACCCATCGGTTCACATTGGAAGGAGGAACCTTCATCTCGATCGCCAGTTGAGTCTGACTAATCCCATACGTTTCTAGGACACGCCTTAGCGCTTTGCCCGCTCTACCCATACTTCAAGTTTTGCAAGAAGCTTTTGCAGAATTGCCAATTGGTATTGCCATTTGTCATAGATGGTGTAGAATAAATTTTGCGATCGGCGGTTAGATCGCTAATAAGTCAAAGCCAGTGCGTCGTAGCTACCAACTTCTCTGCACTGGCCGATGTTCCATTTGCATGGAGAACAACTGAATTATGACATATCGGGAGCGTATTACTCCTTGGGTTGTCGTGCGCCTATTACCCAACATGCAGCGAGTGGTAATTGGGCGATTTCACCGACGATCGGACGCGGAAGGACATTTACGATTTCTTCGACAGCAAATTCCAGATGAAACGTTCGCGATTATCTTCGATTGTCCACCTTCAAATTTATGAGTGGTGTCTTTAAATATATGAAGATGAGTGGAGGGTTATGCTTCTGCCTCTACCTCAAACTCAACTTTGTCATAAATATCTGGAAAACCGATCGCAAATTCAAACGAGTGGAGGGTCAGCGTCGCGTTCGCTTCATCGTATTCGTTAAATTGCCACTGTTTATCGGCTGTTTTGTGGAAGTGCCCCACATACATCTCGGTTTGATCGATCACAACATATTCTTGTAACGTGGGAAGCGATCGATAATAACGAAATTTGTTTCCCCAATCATAATCTTCGGTTGATTCAGATAATACTTCGATCATCACCTGCGGATTGACGATCGTATCTCTGCGGTTGTTGTGATATTCCGGTCGTCCAGCAATCACCATGACATCAGGGTAAACATAGCGGCGCTTGCGGGGAATCCACAACCGCACATCGCCCATGTACACCCGATAGTCTTGTCGTCGTAGGGCAAGATTTAGAGCAGCGTAAAGGTTTCCGGCAATTTGATTGTGGTTCGTTGTGCCACCTGTCATCGGAATAATCAGTCCATCGTGATATTCGCTCTTGGTCTCCGCAATTTCCTCTAGCGCCAAATACTGTTCAGGCGTGTGGAGTGCGTCTTTTGGAGCTTCGGGTTGAGCCTGCCGTGGTTTTTCCTGAAGTTGCATAGGTTTAGCGAGAGCAACGTGCTTTTAGTTTATCGCTGCCTCAGTCTTCATTACTTTTAATAAAAAAGTTGAAATCACTCTCGAAAGCGATCGATCGAGTCTAGTTCTCAGGGCTTCTTGGCAGATTGGTTGATGCCTGAGTGCCTCACGGGTGGTTATCTCATCCAATTTCAGGGGGCGATCGGCACAGCTTGCCGAAAGAAATGCACCCATATTTGTTTTGCTTTTGTTCTGATTTATTGAAATAAATACTATAAAATCCTCCATTTTGGCTTTATAGAACGTAAAGTGATTTTGAGGCCATCAGAAACTACTAATTAATTTTAGAGCCGTAAATACTCTAATTCTCTACTCTGTTCGTTTTCCTCACTGCTTCCAATTCATTCAAAATTCGTCAATAATGCAGTCAGAACGCGAGGCTTGAGGTTGAGGCTGAGGGGCATTACCGTACAGCGGAACAGTTCCATAACAGTTCCACAACTTATAAAGATAAAAACGGTTGAACGGAATTGACTTGAACCCGTTTAACTAGTTGCTCATTGTTTGACAGTAAATTCTTAGGAGACACAGAACGTGAAATTAGCAGTTTACGGCAAAGGTGGAATCGGCAAATCGACGACAAGCTGTAATATTTCCGTTGCCTTGGCTCGACGCGGAAAGAAGGTGCTGCAAATCGGTTGTGACCCCAAGCACGACAGTACCTTTACCCTGACAGGCTTTTTGATTCCTACTATTATTGACACGCTCCAAGAGAAAAACTTTCACTATGAGGACATTTGGCCCGAAGATGTCATCTACAAAGGCTATGGTGGAGTCGATTGTGTGGAAGCAGGGGGGCCACCCGCCGGTGCAGGCTGTGGCGGTTATGTGGTAGGTGAAACGGTGAAGCTGTTGAAAGAACTCAATGCCTTTGATGAGTACGATGTAATTCTGTTTGATGTGCTAGGTGACGTGGTGTGCGGTGGCTTTGCGGCTCCATTGAACTATGCCGACTACTGTTTGATCGTTACAGATAATGGCTTCGATGCTCTGTTTGCTGCCAATCGGATTGCGGCGTCGGTGCGGGAGAAAGCCCGAACCCATCCCCTGCGTTTGGCTGGATTGATCGGTAACCGTACCGCTAAGCGCGATCTAATCAACAAGTACGTTGAATCTGTACCCATGCCAGTGTTGGAAGTACTGCCGCTGATTGAAGATATTCGCGTTTCTCGCGTTAAGGGCAAGACGTTGTTTGAGATGGCTGAAAGCGATCCATCCCTCAACTATGTCTGCGATTATTACCTCAACATTGCTGACCAGATCTTGGCACGTCCGGAAGGGGTTGTGCCTAATGATGCGCAAGATCGAGAACTATTCAGCCTTTTGTCTGATTTCTATCTCAATCCCACCAAACCCCAACCCACGGCTGAGGAAGAACTAGATTTGATGATGGTTTGATGAGGTTTACGTGTTGAGTTTTGGGTCTTCAGCCCTTAAAATTCAACCTTCAACCCCTTAAAACTTTCAGGTGTATTGTGAACATTCAGCAGCTTCGGCAATCTCTAAAAATTCAGTGGCTTAACTACTATCGTGATAATCGCGACTGGTTAACGCGGGTAGGAGTTTGGGTGACGTGTGAGGGCGAACGACGCCCATCGTCTAGCTTTATTTTGGCCACCCTCTCGGTTCTAGAACCTCAGTTGACCCAACTTTTACCTCTGATTGTCGATCTCAGCAGCAATCCCGATCGGATTGTGATTGCGCTGGGGTTAAACTTCAATCCGGATGAGGAGTGGAAAACATTAGAGACCAGTGCGCCATCCACCACCATGAATGGACAAGTCAAAATGCTGCCGAGTGGCTCACGTCGATCGATCGCACCGAAGGACGTTCGATCCCAAAAGCCTCCAATCGTTGAATCATCAGTGATTACAGAACCATCAAAAGCAACAACTGTCAAACCGCCAGAGCCAATCAACACGGTTGCTGAGGCAGCATTGCATTCCCCCTCAAACAGTCCTATCTCATCGACAACTTCTCCGTTTGAAGCGCCGATCGAATTGGTGGAAACCGCTGCTAATCACCCACATGAGGGTCTAGTTAATGATTGTTCTTCTAAAACAGTCCCAACCATATTATCGACTAATGAAACGATCGTTAGACCAGTGCTGGATACGGCTGAGTTAGGGGCTGGAGAACTACCGAAACGCGAACAGGTGAATGCTGTTGATGAAGCTTGCGAAGGACGACAGAAATCGCTACTGAGAACTCGTCATGACTAATTTAGGGCTCAAAGATCAGGAATAAAAGGATTAAAACGAACGTCGTTCTTCGCTCGTTCGATCGAACCTAATCGTTATCTCCTTGAGCCTTCTATTTGAGAGGAACCCATTCATATGACCCTAGCTGATACCCAACCCCAAGCCCTAAATTTTGAGTGTGAAACTGGCAACTATCACACCTTCTGCCCAATTAGCTGTGTCGCTTGGCTTTACCAAAAAATTGAAGACAGTTTCTTTTTGGTGATTGGCACAAAAACCTGCGGCTATTTCTTGCAAAACGCCATGGGTGTCATGATTTTTGCTGAGCCGCGCTATGCGATGGCTGAACTGGAAGAGGGCGATATTTCGGCGCAATTGAATGACTATGAAGAACTGAAGCGGCTGTGTGAACAAATCAAGCGCGATCGCAATCCGTCGGTGATTGTTTGGATTGGCACATGTACCACGGAAATTATCAAGATGGATTTGGAAGGACTGGCTCCTAAACTCGAGGCAGAAATTGGCATTCCGATCGTGGTAGCGAGAGCTAATGGCTTGGATTATGCTTTCACGCAGGGCGAGGACACGGTGTTGGCAGCCATGGCACAGCGCTGCCCTAGCCAAGCACCCGTAGCAGAAACCGAAAAGGAAGAACGCAATGCCATCTCGAAGCTGCTCAACTTTGGTCGCAAGAAAGAAGATATGGTGGAGCAAGAATCGGAGTATGTGGATCATCCACCGTTGGTGCTGTTTGGATCGCTGCCCGATCCAGTTGTGACCAATCTGACGCTGGAACTGAAGAAGCAAGGCATCAAAGTTTCAGGGTGGCTACCTGCTAAGCGTTTCACGGAACTGCCTGTACTGGAAGAAGGCTCCTATGTCTGTGGTGTCAATCCGTTTCTGTCGCGGACTGCCACAACGTTGATGCGACGACGCAAGTGCAAGTTAATTGGTGCACCGTTTCCGATCGGTCCCGATGGGACTCGCGCCTGGATCGAGAAAATTTGTTCGGTGTTTGGCATTGAGCCGAAAGGATTGGCAGAGCGGGAAGCGCAAATTTGGACAGGACTGGAAGATTACGTCAACCTCATTCGTGGCAAGTCGGTGTTTTTCATGGGCGACAATTTGCTGGAAATTTCGCTGGCGCGGTTCTTGATTCGCTGCGGCATGACAGTTCCAGAAATTGGCATTCCCTACATGGATAAGCGTTATCAAGGGGCAGAATTAGCGCTGCTGGAAAAAACTTGCCAAGAAATGGGCGTACCGTTGCCAACCATCGTTGAAAAACCCGACAACTACAATCAAATTCAGCGCATTAACCAGCTTCAGCCCGATTTGGTGATTACAGGAATGGCCCATGCCAACCCGCTAGAAGCTCGGGGCATTAATACAAAATGGTCAGTGGAGTTTACCTTTGCACAAATTCACGGCTTCACTAATGCTCGCGATGTTTTGGAATTGGTGACTCGGCCGCTGCGTCGTAATCATGCCCTCAAGGATTTGGGCTGGGATACGTTGGTGAAGGAAGAAGCCAGGCTCTCGTAGCCACGATCGATGGCTGACTTCGATCATCTACACTCTCGTCTACACTACAGGTAGAGTGCGTAATAACCACTCTACTTTTTTGTGTTTTTTGTACCACGGTGATTCATAGCAGACAAATAGACTTGGAAGATTAAATTAAGCGAAATTCTGCTAGAAGTAGCACCTTGAAACCACACTTCCCCTGACAATTTTTCTAACTGTTATACCCCTTCGATCCTAAAAATATGCAGCAAAATATGCAGCGTCCAAGCAGGAGTTATGTGAATTCTTAATCTACAAAAATATAAAAATTAAATGTAAAAATTAAATGTTATGTCTATTCTCCATTAAGTTGCACAGTCTACCAAATTAGATTCACAGTGTATCAGGTTCTCCCTAACCCCTCCTTATCATAGAGAGAAGCCGCAGGCAGTAGGGTGAATTCTATGCAACATGACAAAGCATTGATATTGCATTGGTATTGCAAGTATCGCTATTTGATCGGAAACCTTTCTACAGATAGATTTATCTCAACACAATAAAAGCTGTAGAATTCGCTCAAAAGTAGATAATACTTAATTTAATCGTTTCAAGATTAGCATTCCTGCCGTTGCTCTTGATATTTGCTCCCTAAAACAAGTGAAAAACGCTCTGGGGTAATTGATTAGTCCTGATGAAAGCATTGCAGCGAGGAAGCAAGAACGCCTCTAAAAGAAGATAAGAAGGAGCACAGGTAGCCAGCTTATGACTCCTGCGACGACAGATCCTGAGCACACCATTCTAATGATTGCTAGTACAGATGACAGCATCGACATCTATCAACAGTTGCTGGCGCAAGATGCCGAGGTCTCGTATCGAGTTTTGACAAAGCGCTATGATGACGAAATTCTAGCCCTTTGCCAGTCCCGACCCATCGACAGCATTCTTCTGGACTTCCACAGTTTAGATGGGCGCTGCTTTG
This sequence comes from Thermocoleostomius sinensis A174, assembly GCF_026802175.1. Classification (NCBI taxonomy): domain Bacteria; kingdom Bacillati; phylum Cyanobacteriota; class Cyanophyceae; order Oculatellales; family Oculatellaceae; genus Thermocoleostomius; species Thermocoleostomius sinensis. The sequence goes on from NZ_CP113797.1 coordinate 4,720,316, forward strand.
AGATATTAGCTCAACTGAATGCTCAACTAGCCGATCGCTGTCCGCCCATGATTGTGATTAATGGCAATGACGCTGAAATGGCAGTCCGATCGCTCAAGTCTGGAGCAGTAAATTACTTAGTGAAGGAGCAACTGACCGCCGACAAACTTTGCCAAGCATTACGTAACGCCATTAGCCTGGGTGGCGTTTCTACAACCGAGAACATCCCTATAACCCAATCAGCATCAGCGCTACAACACATCGAAAGCGCTGCTAGTTTTCGCATGATAGCGAACATAGTGCCTGACCTACTGTGGTGTAATGATCCTCAAGGCGTGACGCTTTGGTATAACCAACGCTGGCTCGACTACACTGGGCAAACCTTTGAGCAAGCCTGTGGCTATGGCTGGTTGGATGCCATTCATCCTGACGATCGGACTCAGTCTTTGGCTAATTTTCAGGCGGCTGTTGAACAGGGGCATGCTCTACAACAAGAACACCGCATTCGCAGTGCAGCGGGCAAGTATCGCTGGTTTTTAATTCGAGCCGAACCGCAGCACGATCGGCACAACCAGATCATATGTTGGTTTGGTTCGGCAACCGATGTTCACGATCAGCGGGCAGTGCTTGAGTCTTTACGCCAATCGGAGGGTCGGTTGCAGGCTTTGATTGCAAATTTGCCGGGGGGAGCCGTGTTTGTGGTCGATCGCCATCTCCGCTACTTGATAGCCGAGGGAGAAGCCCTGTCAATGGCTGGATTTAAGCCTGAGGATTTCGTTGGACGCACCATTTTCGAGGCGCTGCCACCCGAATTAGCAACTAGCTATGAAAAGCTTTACCGCCAAGGGCTGGCGGGTGAACCGTTTGAGCATGAGCATCATGTCCACAATCGTTCATTCATTTCACGGGGAACCCCGCTGCGGTCTCCAGATGGCGAAATTTATGCGGTGCTTGCTGTTTCCTATGATGTCACCGATCGCAAACGCGCTGAAGTTGCCCTGCGCGAGTCGGAAGAAAAATATCGCACGCTGGTCGATTCGATCGAGGCAGGCTTCAACCTAATTGAATTGCTCTATGACCAAGCGGGCAATGTAGTCGATTACCGCTTTTTAGCGGTCAATCAAGTCTTTGAGCAGCGAACTGGGCTCAAAGATGTGGTTGGCAAATTGGGCAGCGAGATTGCCCCAAATACAGAATCTCACTGGCTCGAAGCTTATGACAGCGTGGTGCAGACAGGCGAACCAATCCGCATCGAAAACTACAACGAAGATACGGGACGGTGGTATCTGGCTTACTCTTCACGATTTGGTGATGTGGGCAGTCGGCAGGTTGCAACCATCTTCGACGACATTACCGATCGCAAACGCCACGAAGCCAATCTTGCTTTCTTAGCCGAAATTAGTCAAGACCTCGCGCATCTGACGAGCATTGACGAAACCATGGATGCTCTGGGCGAGAAAATCGCCGCGCATCTCGGTTTGTCTGCATGCGCCTTTGCCGAACTTAATGAGACGGCTGAAATCGCGGTCATCAACCACGGTTGGCATCGCAGCGACGTACCGAGTCTGGTTGGCACCTATCGCATGGAGGAGTTCGTAACACCCGAAATTCTGCAACGTTGTCGTGCCGGCGCAGCCGTCGTCATCCGCAACGTATTTGACGACCCCATGACTGACAGCGAGCAGTATGCGGCTCTAAATATCGGTTCCTTCGTCAGCATTCCGCTCGTGCGCAATGGCGAGTGGCGTTTTCTGCTCGTCATCTACCACAGCGAACCCCATGACTGGCGCGACGATGAAATCGAATTGACCCACGAACTCGCCAACCGCATCTGGACGCGGCTCGAACGTGCCCGTGCCGAAGTATCACTAGCTGCCTCGGAAGAAAAATATCGCCTGCTGTTTGCCTCAATTAACGAAGGCTATGCTCTTTGCGAACTGCTCTATGACGCCCCTGACACACCGATCGACTGGAAGATTTTGCAGGTGAATCCAGCCTTTGAGACCTTGACCGGACTCACTAACGCCGCAGGCAAATGGGGCAGTGAACTGAATCAACCGCTGAATGGGAACTGGCTGCAAACCTTAGGCACGGTAGCTCGAACGGGTGAAGCTACTCGCTTTGAACAGTACATTGGCAGCCTGGACTACTGGTTCGAGATTCTGGTGTCGCGCCTTGATGAAGATAAACATCACATTATCGTTGTTTTCAACAACATCACCGATCGCAAGCGTGCCGAAGCAGCCTTGCGCAAGAGCGAAGAACGGCAGTCCTTTTTGCTGAAGCTCAGCGATGCACTGCGGTCACTTGCTGATCCGGTGGACATTCAGCAAACGGTTACTCACACCGCCATGAATTACTTTGAAGCGGATCGGTGTTACTACTGTGAAATTAAAGACGGTGATGCCATCATCTTACGTGACGCTTCCCGTGAAGATTTGCCGTCGGTGGCAGGAACGTATCCGCTGAGCAGCTTTGCCATTTTTCAAGCGGTGGTGGATGCAGGTCGTCCTTTTGTTGTTCAGGATGCGCAAACAACCGATCTGCTAGACGAAGATCTTAGACAGCTTTGCATCCAATTGCAGGTGATTTCTTTTGTTGATGTGCCTGTAATTAAAAATGGCAAACCCGTAGGCATCTTTTGTTTGGTTCAACGCACCCCAAGAGACTGGACAGATCTGGAAGTAGAACTAGCCGTAGAAACCGCCGATCGCACTTGGGCAGCAGTTGAACGTGCCCGTGCCGAGCAAGCTGTTGCAGCAGACTTGAGATGCACAACGCTCCTGCACGATTTGGCCACACGGCTGATCAGCGAAACCGATATTCAGGTGCTCCACAACGAAATCGTGACCGCGGCGATCGAACTGATGGAAGCGGAGGCCGGCTCACTGCAAGTTTTCGACGAAACCACCCAAGAACTGGTGCTGCTGGCGGCGCAAGGATCTACTGAAGCGATGAATGAGCATTTTCGTCGGGTAGCTGCTAGTTCAGGCACGTCTTGTGGTGTTGCTTTAAGGAATGGCATCCGCAGCTTTGTTAATTTCGATGTGCCAGAAAGCGACGACCCAGACGGTTCGCTGCGCATTCATCTCACGGCTGGACTACTCTCGGCCCAGTCAACCCCACTGATTACTCGATCGGGCAAAGCAATCGGTATGGTTTCAACGCACTGGCGCTGTCATTACCGCCCAACCGATCGCCAGCTACGCTTTTTAGATCTGCTGGCTCGTCAGGCGGCCGACCTGATTGAGCAGCGACAAGCCGAAGCCGAACGCAGTCTCCTTCTAGCACGAGAACAGGTGGCCCGAGCCGAAGCTGAACGCGCCAACCGCATCAAAGACGAATTTCTCTCCATCCTTTCGCACGAATTGCGATCGCCCCTCAACCCCATTTTAGGGTGGTCTAGGCTGCTACAAACCAAAAGTCTTGGTCAGGACAAAATTACTCAAGCCTTATCCACCATTGAGCGCAATGTGAGACTACAAACGCAATTGGTTGATGACCTGCTGGATGTCGCTAGAGTCTTGCGGGGTAAGCTCAGCCTCAATGAAGCCGCCGTGAATCTTGTGCCTGTCATTGAAGCGGCGCTGGAAGTCGTCAGAACGGCCGCCGAGGCCAAGTCCATTATGCTGCACGCCGAATTAATAGACGTTGGCTACCTCCGAGGCGATACTGTGCGCCTTCAGCAGATTGTCTGGAACTTGTTATCCAACGCCATTAAATTTACGCCCTCTGGCGGACGAGTGGAAATTGGTTTGCGGCAAGTTGTGGGAGATGGAGAAGTAGAATCTTCCTCACCTTCCTCTTACGCCGAAATTACCGTAACGGATACTGGTAAAGGCATTAGTCGTGAATTTTTGCCTCACATTTTTGAATCGTTTCGCCAAGAAGATACCTCAATCACTCGGCAGTATGGCGGGCTGGGCTTGGGGCTAGCCATTGTGAAGTATTTGGTAGATGCGCATGGCGGCACGATCGCGGCAGATAGCCCAGGGGCAGGGCAGGGCGCAACCTTTACCGTTCGCTTTCCCTTGCTCCGGCGTGATTCGATGACTCTGGTTGTAGAGCCATCTCTGTCTACCAACATTGACCTCACCGGGATGAAGGTGCTGGCGGTTGATGATAGCGAAGATGCCCGTGAATTACTCGTGACGTTGTTGACTCAATATGGAGCCGAGACAAAAGTGGTGACCTCTGGGGAAGACGTATTGGCGCAGCTAACCTCCTTTCAGCCAATGGTGCTAGTGTGCGACATTGGAATGCCTGACATGGACGGTTATACGCTGATACAACAGGTGCGTAGTTTACATCCCAGACAAGGCGGGCGTGTGCCTGCGATCGCTCTAACAGCCTACGCTACTGAGGAAGATCGCCAACGTGTTTTAAGGTGTGGCTTTCAAAAACACATAGTGAAGCCACTGGAACCAGACACATTGGCGATCGCAATTGCTGAACTGGTAAGACGGAACCTGTCTCGACCTTATGACTAGCTTAGTTGTGGCTAGCCGTTCATTAACCAAGCGGTTAGCCCGGCCGGCGCTTGCACCTGAGCCAAAATTGCCTGTAGCCGATCGCCTTCCAGCACTTCGGTTTCCAGCAGCAGGCGGGTTGCCGACTCTAACAAGCCGCGATTCAGTTGCAGAATCTCTAGCGCCATATCATGGGCTTTGTCGATGCTCTGCTTCACCTGGCGATCGATTTCCCTTGCCACTTCAGCACTAATGGCCCGACGAGTGCTGTTGCCTTCCAAAAATTGAGCGTTGTTTTTCTCAAAGGCAATTGGGCCTAAGGTCGCGCTCATGCCATATTGGGTAATGGCCCGCTCCGCTAAATCAGTAGCTTTTTGAATGTCATCACTAGCGCCCGTAGAAACCTTGCCAAAGATAATCTCTTCCGCCGATCGTCCTCCCAGGAGTGTCGCCAATTGTCCTCGCAATTCATCTTCTAATAGCAAGAAGCGATCGGTTTCTGGAGTTTGCAGCGTGTAGCCCAAGGCTGCCAGTCCGCGCGGCACAATCGAAATTTTCGAGACTTTGGTGTTGCCCGGCATCAACGCCCCAACCAGCGCATGACCGATTTCGTGATACGCCACGGTTTGCCGCTCTAGTGGGGTAAGAATCCGCGATCGTTTCTCCAGTCCGGCAATCACTCGTTCGATCGCCTCTTGGAAATCTGCCATCAGTACCGCCTGCCGATTATTACGAGCCGCCATCAACGCCGCTTCATTCACCAGATTGGCCAAATCTGCCCCAGCAAACCCAGCCGTTTGCGTAGCGATCGTGTCTAGATCTACATCTTCACCCAAGCGCACCTCTCGCACATGCACCCGCAGAATTTCGGCTCGACCGCTTTTGTCTGGACGATCGACCACTACTTGGCGATCGAAACGACCGGGACGACGTAAAGCCGGATCAAGAATCTCAGGGCGATTGGTCGCTGCAATCACAATTACGCCATCGTTGCCATCAAAGCCGTCCATTTCTGTCAGCAATTGATTGAGGGTTTGTTCCCGCTCATCATTGCCGCCATTGGGTAGCCCGCCGCCGCGTGTTTTGCCGATCGCATCCAGTTCATCAATAAAGATAATGCAAGGAGCTTGGCGTTTAGCGCGGTTAAACAAATCTCGCACCCGCGACGCACCCACGCCCACAAATACCTCAACAAACTCCGATCCGGACATACTCAAAAAGGGAACGCCTGCTTCGCCAGCTACTGCTTTGGCCAACAGAGTTTTGCCCGTTCCAGGAGGGCCAACCAACAGCACGCCCTTTGGAATTTTTGCTCCCACATGCCGATACTTGTCCCCATTGGACAGGAAGTCTACCACTTCTTGCAACTCCTGCTTGGCTTCGTCTACCCCAGCCACATCTGCAAAGGTGATGCCTGTTTTGCCGCGGCTGTAGACCCGTGCGTTGCTTTTACCCACGCCCAAACCAATACCTACGCCGCCACCAGAGTTGTTGAATTTTAATAACCAAGCAAACGTACCCACCAGCATTCCAAGCGATAGCAGTAACCCAACCATACTGGAAGGTGTAGCGGTATTATCGGTCAGGTTAATGAATTCAACGGCATGCTGCCGCAGCAACACTGTCAACTCCTCGATCGGTTCCGCTAATTGCGTATAGTAACGTTGGCCACCAAGCTTGGGTTTAAGACTATATTCAAGGCGATCGGGTTTGAGGATCACCCGTTGCACCTGTGCGGATTTAACCTGTTCAATAAACTTGCTGTATGCCGTCTGTGAACGGGTGTCTGTCTTCATAGAGCCGATTCCTAATAGAAAGAAGAGAATATTGAGGAGTCAAGTCCTGAATCCCTCCAAATGTGAGAGGTTTCATTCCTGTTAACTTCCTACAGTGTTAATTCTCCTGTAGTGGCTCTGATTTCAAACAGATGAAATGACCGTTCAGACTTTCGGGTTTTCCGAAAGTCAAGCGCAAATCATGACGGTTGTTACACCCATGTCTTCGGGTATTCCCACCACTGTACAAAATTAGAGTTGATTTCGTTGTTGCATTTCCTGTTGACGCATGGGCATGGCATCAATTTGGGTAAACACGGAACTCACCGCTACCGGGCTGGCTTCCGATCGTTTCACCGTGCCATCTTTACCAATTAAGATTATCCTAAACTCATCCGACTGCACTCCAAACTGTTGGCGCAATCGATTGGAAGAGGATAGACTCATGCGCATTTTACTAGTAGAAGATGATGAAATTTTAGGAGACATCTTGACGCAAGCCCTCAGTGAACACCGCTATCTAGTAGAAGTGGCAGAGGATGGTCAACTGGGGTGGCAATATGCCCAAAATAGCGTATATGATTTATTGATCATCGATGTTGGGTTGCCTCGACTAGATGGTATTACGCTGTGTCAACGGTTGCGCGGAGAAGCTTGCTCAACCCCTATTTTGCTGATGACTGCCAAAGATGCTCCAGAAGAACGCATTCGGGGGTTAGATGCTGGGGCCGATGATTATTTAACCAAACCGCTGGATATGGGTGAACTTCAGGCCAGAGTGCGGGCCCTGTTACGACGAGGAGATGTATCACCAACTTCGGTTTTAACGGTAGGGTCGTTGCAATTAGATCCAGTCAGTTGTGAAGTGACGCACGATGGGCGACCGCTGAAACTGACGCCAAAAGAATATAGCTTGCTGGAATTGTTTTTGCGGAATCCGTCCCGCGTGTTCAGTCGGGGACAAATTGTCGAGCACCTCTGGTCTTTTGATGATCCACCGCTGGAAGAAAGCGTTAAGGCGCATGTCAAAGGGTTGCGGCGCAAGTTGAAAGAGGTAGGGGCTGCCGATTGGGTTGAAAACGTCTATGGACTCGGATATCGGCTCATCCCTAAAGCCCCCCCTATGACCGTGGCAAACGTGCCTGTACCGACTGATACACCAACAAAACCGATTGTCGAGACCCCGATCGCTCTGGATTCTCAGTCGCAATCAACCGAAGCGGCTTTCAATCAAGCGATGGCCCAATTATGGCAGCAGTACCAAGGGTTGATGATGGAGCGACTACAGGTGTTGCAAACAGCGGCCCGTGCCATGTCGATGGGAATGCTCACAGCCGAAACCAGACAAGCCGCAAGCAAGGCCGCTCACAAGCTGGCTGGAGTCTTGGGCATGTTTGGGCAAGACCAAGGCACGCAACTAGCTCGCGAACTTGAAACCCAACTAGAGTCTGCAAATGTGGAACCATCTACCAACGTGCCAGCGTTAGTTGAACAGCTTGCGGCTCTGTTGCAGATCGGAGTTTTGTCCTCTCACTTAGACAAAGCATCAGCCCCCAGTGACTTGCCGCCACGGTTACTGTGGGTGGGGAGCAATCGTCAGCTTGGTTTAGAGTTGCAATCGCTGACGCAATCGGCTGGGTTGGGTTGGCACATCGTCGAGACGATCGCCGCAGGCGCAGATTGGTTAACGGCTCACACACCTGACTTGGTTGTGCTACAAGTGGACGAATTCAATTTGTTAGCCGACAGCTTACCGTTGTTAAACCAGTTGTCGGCACGTACTCCGGCGATTCCGTCCCTAGTGATTACCGACTCCGACGAGTTGAGCGATCGAATTCAGATGGCTGCGGCTGGAATTGCAGGTATCCTCACCGCTCCAGTGACTGCCACCCACGTATGGGACATGGCCAGCCAAATGTTGCAGCAACACCACACCCACACTGTAAACCTGCTAGCGGTGGATGATGATCCGCTCTTGCTAGAGGCGCTGCGGGCAATTGTGGAACCGTGGGGGATGCGCCTGTTCACCCTCACTGATCCGACACAGTTTTGGAACGTATTGCACGCCACCAAGCCAGATTTGCTGATTCTGGATGTGGAAATGCCCGAATTCAATGGCATTGAACTGTGCCAAGCCGTGCGTACTGATCCACAGTGGCAAGATTTGCCGATCGTGTTTTTGACCGCTCATCGTGAACCCGAAACTGTGCGGCAGGTTTTCATGGCTGGAGCCGATGATTATGTCACCAAGCCAATTCTGGGGGCTGAACTGTTGACCCGTCTCACCAATCGACTAGAACGCAACCAACTATTGCAACGGCTCTCTCGTCGCGATTCCAAGACAGGCTTGGCGAACCAACCCCACTCTCAGCAACAGCTAGAGCAATTACTGTGCAACGCCGATCGCACTCCTGTTTGCTTGGTGGTGCTTACTCTCACTGATCTGCCCCAGATCAATCATCGCTATGGTCATTGGATGGGACATCAAATCTTGAAACGCTGGGGCGAGGTGCTACGGGCTTCTCTATATAGCGGGGAAGTGTCGGGCTATTGGGATTATGGACAGTTTGTCATCGGCTTGCCCAGGCTCAATCAAACGGAAGCGATCGATCGTCTCTCTCCAGTGTTTACTTTGCTGCGTCGCCAAATCTTCACGGCTCAAGGCGATCGATTTCAGGTGAATTATACAATTGGGTTGGCTGAGTTTCCGGCGGATGGTGTCAGCGTGCAGACGCTATATCAAATCGCTTGCCAGCCCAACGCCTAGTATTCCGACTACGAAAATTCCATCGAGGGAGATCAAAATTCCCCCGTCCCCGCATACGTTCGTTCAGGCAATGGGATAAGATGACAAGGCACACGTGAACAGCAGCGTACGGGAAAGATTGGTGAAAATCCAACGCTGTGCCGCAACTGTGAAGGGGGAAAGGAAACAGGACAAGGATCAAGAACCTTCATGGCTTCAGCCTTTCTTCCAAGCCAGAACACCAGTCCGCTGTTTATTCACTCTATGTCCTGCGATGCACAGGACGGAGTTCTGAAACGCATGTCTATTTCTATTGAACATTCAGAGTTTTCTACTAGTCTCATTCAAATTTCTCCATCGGCGATCGATCGCCCTATCCCTCCGCCATCCCTGTCGCCACTACCCCTGCAACGTCCATTACTGCTGGTGGGGCATGGGAGCCGCGATGCCGACGGTCGTCAAGGCTTGCTAGATTTTGCCAGCGCCTATCAAGCCCTCGATCGATCGCGCCCAGTGATTCCGTGTTTTTTGGAACTGACCGAACCCTCCATTCAGCAAGGCGTGGATCAGTGTATAGAGATGGGATACACCGACCTGTCAGTATTGCCAATTCTGCTGTTTGCCGCTCGCCACAATAAGTTTGATGTCACGAATGAACTCGATCGCGCTCGTCAGCGTCATCCCCAACTGACATTCCACTATGGTCGTCATTTTGGTATCACACCTGGCATTTTAGATCTATGGCGATTGCGCCTAGCTGAACTCGATCAACCACAATGGAACCCCACTGGAATTTCGCGATCAGACACGGTGTTGCTGTTTGTGGGACGTGGCTCCAGCGATCCAGATGCGAATGGCGATGTTTATAAACTGGCGCGGATGTTGTGGGAAGGCAGCGAGTATCATACTGTTGAAACGTGCTTCATTGGCATCACCCATCCCCGATTGGAAGAAGGGTTCCGACGATCGCGGCTCTATACTCCCAAGCGCATCATTGTTCTGCCGCACTTTTTGTTTACTGGGACACTAGTCAAAAAAATCTTTCATATCACCGCCCAACAACAAGAACAGTATCCCAATCTGTCCCTTGTTTGCCTACCCGAAATTGGGTTGCATCCTGAACTGTTTCAAATTCTGCGCGATCGAGAAATTGAAACCCAACTGGGACAGGTACAGATGAATTGTGAGATGTGTAAATTTCGACTTGCAGCGAAATCATCAGATCGTCACAATCATGGACATAATCATGATCATAATCATGGTCATAGCCATGATGATTGTAATGATGATCATGATCACGCGCATGGAGCGATCGATCCCTACGCTGAACCCAATCAGTATCATCAGCGCATTTGGCAAGTACCATAGAGGAAAGGCTGAAAGCTGAAGACTTAAAGCTAAAGTACTGCCCGATTCTTTACCTTTCTCTTTTTTATCTTTTTATCCAGGTCTAATATGGAAGAATTGGCTGTTGGCGATCGCGTCCGAGTTGTGTCTCTCCCTCCCTATGTCAAAACGGCAGAACCGATGCCGATGCTGCGACCACCGAATGTCATTCAAGTGGGTGAAGAAGGGGTAATCGTTGATCGGCGTCCTGGTGGGTGGGGCGTTCGCTTTAGTCGAGGCATGTTTTTGATGGACGAACAGTATCTAGAAGTCATTAAAGATGAGGCGTGAGCCAGAGGGACAGTTCACACTCACCCTTACCCACCCCACTATGCTTCAGTTTCGGTATTCAACAAGGTTTGCACAAATTCATACAGTTCCAAATCCGATCGTCCATTTAATTGCTGTTCTTTCAGATCAATCAAACCTTGCGCCAAGGGCATAGCCCTTTTTTTGTAGGTAGCATTAGCTGTGAGCAAGTCCAAAAACACATCTTGTTCAATCTGCAATCGATTGGCATCGTCAGCGACGGGTGAGACAAAGGTGTTCGATTCAGCGTTGAATTTTAGCAGAAAAATTAGCGCATGACTCAGTTCATGAAGCTGTTGCTGCAACTGTCGCACATCTAGTTCCATTCGATCGAAGCCGACATGTCCTTCAATGCGCAGTTCAACGATCGGTTGCTGTTGGGTATTAATTACCCCTTGCTGTATGGCTTGTTGCACTCGTTCAATCGCCTGTTGTTCAATTTCTTCTACACTTTCTTCACCACAGGCTGTCATCATTAAACGCACGATCGCTCGTTGATAATAGTTCTGTTTGAGGTCTGCTTGAATTCCCGATTCCGTGATCTCAATCAAGTAAGCTCCACGGGTAAAACTGGCTTCTTCAATGCTGTTAGCCTCGGTAGAACCCGGGTTAAAAATCCATCCCTCAACTTCATAACTTTTGTGAATGTGCCCTAGTGCTAAATAATCAACCCCTGCTTGTTTAAGGGGCAACAATTCGCTGTAGCGCAAAGCTCCTTGATAGCGAGCAATTTGTCCTTCCACACCGTGATGAAACAATAAGATGGTAGGCCCAGCGGCAGGCGGTAAGCTAGGAATAGCGGCTGCAATTTGTTCGATCGCCCTGGGGGCAGACGCCCCGTACCACACCGACCCCAGCACACGCACGCCACACTCGAGATCAATGTAACCGCCCCGTCGATCGACTTCTGACCAAGGAGAATAAAGCGGTTCCCCTTCGGACACATTGCCCGGCTCTAAGAGCTTTAGCAACCCCCAATCCGCCAGATAGCGCAGCCAGCTGGTTTTTGTACCATAGGGACGATTATCGTGATTGCCTTCGATCGCCAACACAGGAATGCCCGCCTCCCGCAGCATATCCAAACATCCTTGAGCCTGATTCAGCGTCGCAGGTTGAATGTTACGGTGCTCAAATAAATCACCGGCAATGATGACAAAATCTACCTGTTCGTCGATCGCATACTTGCTCAGGACATCGCGAAAGGCATAGAAAAAGTCCTGGGTGCGTTGCTTATTGTCATAGCGATCAAACCCCAAATGCACGTCTGCAATGTGTAAAAACCTCGCCATTGTTGTTTCCTCGTGTGGCTATTTACCTCGCCCTGCGATCGCTTATTGTACCCAGATTCTCTGCCATTAATAATACACTTGTTCAGCTTGAGTGCGAATCAGCCGTTGTACACTAACCAACGCTCGATTTAGTTCGCGGGGTGGTTCTGGTTGAGTCAAATAGGCCTGTTGTTCATCCTCTAGCATTTCTACATCCTGGCGCACCAATCCATCGAGCAATCCCTTAGCCGAACCAAACAGCGAATTTTTGACAAAACGGCGAAAGGCGATCGGCAATTTGTGGAGATTTGGAAAAGCATGAAGCGAGGTAAAGTGCAGCAGGTAGGCGCGGGTGTGGGTTGGCCCAACCGGACAAAATAAACAATAGATTTTGAAATCTTCCCCCAGCGTGGATGTCCAGTGTGGATAGGTATAAGATACTGTCAGCGGTTCTGGATGCAAACGGCGCAGAGCCGGAAAAAATAGTTGAGACACTGACCAAATTTTGTCAATGCGATAGTAGCTCTGGGCTTGATAATAGGCGTCTATGCGATCGCCATCCTCATGCAGTTCTTGCAGTTTGGGGTCGGCCCAGGCTTGATAGTTTTGATGCAAATGCCCATGGTACATGTCCATCAGGTTTTCAATCAAAAACGAAAAGTGCGCCTGGCAATCGATCGTCGTCACTGAAGCAATGTAATTCAGGTGATCCCACTCTGGTACACCCAATAACGCCACCTGACTCGATCGCGCGGGTTCGCCTGGAAACAGCCAAATGAACCCATCTTGCTCTTGCACCGGATAGCGCCGCACTCGACAATTGGGAAGCTTTTGCTGAGCCTCTAGATAGGGAATAGCTGCACAGTGACCTTGCGCGTCTACTTGCCAACCGTGATAGGCACACTCGATCGCATCTCCCACGACTTGCCCTCGGCTCAGCTTAACATAGCGATGTGGACAGCGATCGGCCAGGGCTTGGATCGTTCCTGCCCGATCGCGATACAGCACAATTGGGTGTTGCCAGAGCATGACCCCCAACGGTTGATTGGTGACTTCGGCACTGCGCGCCACAACATACCAATGGTTGGGGTTAATGCCCACCTGCCGCACATCAGCATGGGAACGGGTGGAGGTAGCAACACGAGTATCTGGCATTCTAGGCTCCTTTCGATCGGGTCTGACGCTGTGTATGTTCTTTAACTGTGTTCCTAGTGTCGCTTATGAAGCCGTTAATGTTGCTGTTCTATCTGTAATTTTTTAAACCTTGCTAGTTCTAGGTTGCACTCGATTGGTAATTCATTGATGATGGGCGTGGCTAAATTCAAATCGAAGTTGCCCTCATTCCTACCCTTTCTCCCGGAGGGAGCAGAGAGCCGGAACGCTCGTTCCCTCTTTCAACAGGGCAAGGGGGAAGGGGAGGCAGTCCAATTCAGATCTCGATTCAGGCGTGATAATGAATCGTGAACGAACCAGGTAAAGGATGAAGAAGGACGATGTCACAACCGGAGAGGAGTCAAGGTCGATCGAACTTGGTTGGAGTTGGAATGGCGGTGACTGGCTTAATAGGAGTCTGGATACTGCCTGGTTTGGCTCAAGTGACAACCCCACAACCTGACCTGAACGGCAACTATAGGCGCAATCAAGCTGCAAGAGTTGGACAGGTAGCAAGCCCGCTGTCACCGGGTTCTCTTTGGCAAGTAATATCACCAGGACTGAATTGCCGTCGTGGAGCCGGGTTAGAGTATGACATCGTTCGACAGTTTGAACAGGGACAGCTTTTGCAAGCCGATGTGGGACGAGGTGGCTCGGATGAAGTTCTGATCAATGCGACCGATCGCCGTGGTAATCCTTGGATGCGGGTAAGAAGCCCGATCGGTGAAAGCTATGATTGCTATGTCAGGGCCCATCGCCGCTATATTCAACCCTATGCGGGTGAATAATTGAGTTGAAGGGTTGCGTTTGCATTTAGGCTCGCCAATTAACGGATGGATGAAGTGTCCTGAAGAACTTGTCAAACTAAAGAAAGAAGGAACAATGGCACTAGACTCACAAAAATCAAGGTTAGGTTAGACACGTCTTTTCTTGGTTAACTGTTTTCAGCTTACCGTTTGATTCACATTGATTCCACGTTAATTTCACATTGATTCGTGTTTGTGTCCATGTTGCAACCAACCTTGATTCGTTTCCGGCAGCGAAACACTTTCTATGAAAATCGACATGCAGTTGCGCGAAACCATCGCAGAAACGGAAGCTCGCTATGCCAAACGCCAAACCGATCGCCTGCAACACCAACGAAAACTCAATGCTGGAGAGTTCCTACAGGCTGACGACCCAGAACGAGTGAAGAAACGTTTGCAACGGCTGGGTGTAGAGCGATCGGCAGCAGCACGATTGGTAGAAGGATTGTCGGTTCCTTTACCGCCTACAGAGATGCCACTGTCTTTAGAACGCATCTTCTTTAAGAATGATTTGATGCGCATCAACTATCTAGAGCGAGGAACACGGGCGGCACGAGCCGTTGGGCGGATTTGGATTCAATCTAGTCAGGGACAACTGATAGGATATGCCACAGGGTTCATGGTGTCGCCTCAACTATTACTGACGAATCATCATGTGTTGCCTACCCGTGAGTCTGCCTATGGACAGGTCGAATTTAATTATCAAGATGGAATTGACGGACAACCGCTGCAATCTGTAAGGCTTAAGCTCAATCCGGATGCATTTTTTCTGGCAGACAAGTCACTCGATTATGCACTGGTTGCCGTTCAAACCGAACCTCATTGTCCTAGCTTGAAACAGTTTGGCTGGCATCGCTTAATTGAAGACGAAGGTAAGGTCATCATTGGCGAATATGTCAGCATTATTCAGCATCCAGGGGGCGAACCCAAACAGGTGGCGTTGCGTGAAAATCAATTGGTAGATGTCCTGCCAGAGTTTCTACACTATCAAACAGATACGGCGGTCGGTTCGTCTGGCTCTCCGGTGTTTAACGATCAGTGGGAAGTTGTGGCTGTCCATCATTCTGGTGTTCCCAAACGCGATCGCCAAGGGCGAATTCTGACAATCAACGGAGACGTTTGGACGGATGAGCAGGGCGAACAGAAAATTGCTTGGTTAGCAAATGAAGGTACGCGCGTTCGTTGCATTATTCAACATATTAAGCAACAGCGGTTATCAAGGTTTGCCAAACCATTGCGCGATCAATTGTTTGAAGCCATGCCAGACAGTAGACATTTTGACTCCGATTCTGATTCAGAATCTAATTCTAATTTAATATCAAAATTAAAATCTGATTTACTCTCTTATTCTATTCCTAACTCTATGTCTATATCTCGATCGATCGATCCAGATGATACTGATTCAGCGAGCGGTTCGGATAGATCTACTCCAATGGTATCCAGTGATGGTACTGTTACTTGGACTATTCCCATTCAAGTCAGTATTCGTTTGGGTCAACCCACAATGCAGCTTTCGGGCGAAACTCCCCTCCCTACTCCATCTACTAGTTTCACTTCTGATATCCAATCTAATCCATCTGTTCATTCATCAGAGACACAATCAGATGAATTAGAAGCCGCATTGGCTGAGTTTCAGGAAGCAACCCAGCGCACCTATTATGATGAAGCCCAAGATGCACAGCATTGCGATCGCTATTATGGTCGGCTGCTGCGCCAAATTGAATCCCTGGAACCGGACGAACTGTACCGAAAGCTCAGCGATCGGCTACGACAAACTCATACCACGTCCCTGGTCTATAAACCCAATAAACAGTTATATCCCTGGGTGGATTTGCACCCAGACCTGAAACTTCGCAGCATCTATTCTGGGCAGCCGTTTGAACCCGAAGCATTCATTCGAGAAGATTTTCGCATCGACCAACTGCGATCGTTACGTACCCAAGAGCTTCAACGGAAGGAATCCACCCTATCCCCCGAGCAGTACCAGCAAGCCCTGGAATTGCTGGAAGCCAGCCTACCTTACAATTGCGAACATGTGGTGCCACAATCATGGTTTGGCAAAGCCGAGCCAATGCGGGGCGATCTGCATCATTTGTTTGCCTGTGAGGTGACGTGTAACAGTTTCCGCAGTAACTACCCTTACTTTGATTTTGATCAGTTTCAAGAAAGAGACAGCATCCGAGCCGAATGTGGCAAGCTTTCTAGCGATCGATTTGAGCCACGCAGAGGCAAGGGAGCCGTAGCCCGCGCTACGCTCTATTTTCTGTTGCGCTATCCCGGCAAAATTAGCAAAACTAGAAGCGAATACACTCAGGAACGGCTCGAAACGTTAATTGAATGGCACATGACCTATCCACCAAACGACTATGAAAAGCACCGCAATGCTGCCATTTTTGAGCGACAGGGAAACCGCAACCCCTTGATCGATTTTCCTGAATGGGCTGAATGCATTGATTTTAGTTTGGGGGTAGAGTGAGGGTAATAGAGGGGTTGCTTGCATCTCTCCCCTGCTTTCTCACTGAATTTTGTACACTACTAAGCGGAGAACTGCGTCAAAACTTGGGGGGACGACGGTGCGTTTGTTTACCACAATTGTAGGATTGCGTTGTTATCTTGACCTGGAGCGATCGGGTCAGAAACAGCCCGTTCACCCTACCAAAAGCGACAACTCCGTGGACATTTTCCCCCCGACTGTTGGCTTAGTGCCTACGATGGGCGCGCTCCACGCCGGACACCTAAGCTTAATCGAGCAAGCCCGGCAAAATAATGATCTAGTCGTGGTCAGTATTTTTGTTAACCCGCTACAGTTTGGCCCCAACGAAGATTTTCAACACTATCCCCGTTCCTTAGACCACGATCGGCTGCTTTGTCAACAAGCGGGGGTGGATGCAATCTTCGCTCCAACGGCGGCTGAACTGTACGGACAGAAAAAGTTTGGTATTCAAGAGTGGGACGTTACCCCTTCTCTGTCAGCATTTTCCTATGCCCCTCATTTAACGGCAGAATCGGTGTCACAAGTAATTCCCCCCGCGGCAATGACCACAGAGCTTTGCGGGCGGTTCCGTCCCGGTCATTTTGCTGGTGTTGCCACGGTGGTAACGAAACTATTGACTATTGTGCAGCCCGATCGCGCTTACTTTGGGCAAAAAGATGCGCAGCAATTAGCCATTTTGAAGCGAGTGGTAGCCGATCTAAATTTGCCAGTTGAGGTGATCGGTTGCCCAACCGTACGAGAAATGGATGGCTTGGCGATGAGTTCGCGCAATCAATATCTATCAGTGGCTGAACGTCAACAGGCAACGGTTCTATATCGCGGTCTCAAACAGGCCGAGCAGTTATTCTATCAAGGAAAGCGCCTACGAGAAGATTTAATTGACGCGGTGAAAACCGAGTTAATGACAGCCCCGGAGGTTCGGTTACAGTACGTTGATTTAGTACATCCCGATACAATGATGCCGTTAGAGCAAGTCGAAGATTGTGGATTATTAGCTATGGCTGCATTTGTCGGTTCTACTCGTTTGATTGATAATTTGGTTTTGCGCGATCGACAGCCAATTCTGGCGATCGATGGCCCCGCTGGTGCAGGAAAGTCAACAGTGGCACGGCAAGTGGCGCAGGCTTTGGGCTTGCTCTACTTGGACACCGGGGCAATGTATCGGGCTGTCACCTGGATGGTATTGCAATCAGGTATCGCAGTGACCGATCAGGCGGCGATTGCCGAACTGGTGAGTCAGTGTGACATTGTGCTAGAAAGCGGTAATAGCTTAAACCAATCGTCTTTACCAGAAAAGAGTCTAGATGCTAGATCAGACGCTAGATCATTGCCCACGCTCAATGTCTGGATTAATGGACATGAAGTGACAGCCGCCATTCGGAGTGTAGAAGTCACGGCTCATGTGTCAACCATTGCTGCCCAGCCGATCGTGCGGCAAGAGTTAGTGCGGCGACAACAAGCCTACGGTCGCCGAGGCGGCATTGTCATGGACGGTCGCGATATTGGCACGCATGTCTTCCCAGATGCAGAACTCAAAATTTTTCTAACCGCCTCGGTAGAGGAACGGGCGCGGCGGCGACAGCAGGAATGGCAGAGCCAAGGACAAATGCACCTATCGGGGGCAGACTTAGAACAAGCCATCCGCGATCGCGATCGGATAGATAGCACGCGGCGAGTCTCTCCGTTGCGCAAAGCTGACGATGCCATTGAAATTCAGACAGACAATCTTAGCATTGATGAAGTTACGGCTAAAATTGTCGATCTCTATCGACAAACACTGGCACATCTGCATCACCATCGCTTATGAAGAGATTAGGCCATGGTTCAGCTTGGGCAGCATGACGCCCCATCAAGCTCATGACAGCTTGTCAGAGTTTAACAGGAGGCTCTGAGCCGCTTAAAAATAAGATAACTGCAACCGATCGGACCGTTTTATGTCAAAATTGCTAAGAATTGCAACATAGTTTGAGGAGTGACAGCATCTGTCCAACCCGCTCAGCCACGCTGGCAAGCGGTTAAGCCTGCACTTCTGCCCCTAATTTTTCGTTGTGTTTCGCGATGCAAATACTAGCTACGGGTTCTGAACACCTCCAGCCTTCTCAAGACCACCATTTAGCCCCCTTTTCTAGTGCAGTGGCTCGCCCCCTCCGGATTCTAGCTTTGGGAGACAGTTTGATCTATGGGTTTGGAGATCCGGAAGGCGGCGGATGGGTAGAGCGATTGCGGCGTAATTGGATGTCACCGGAACAGCATGGGCATGTGTTGTACAACTTAGGAGTCCGTGGCGATCGGGTGCAACAGGTTGCTCAGCGCCTAGAGCACGAATTTCGGCATCGAGGTGAACTGCGCCACCAAGTGCCAGACGGCATCATTCTGTCAGTTGGTGTTAACGATTCGGCACGGTTGGGGCGGCTAGAAGGGCGAAATTTCACCAGCTTTCCAGATTTTCAGGCTGATCTCGAAACCTTGCTCGATCGAGCACAGCAACTTTGTCAGGTGTTTTTTATTGGCATGACACCTGTTGATGAGTCGCGCATGCCCTTTTCCAACTGCCTGTATTACAATCAAGCCGATCAATATCGCTATAAAGAAGCTACTCGCCTTGCTTGTCTTCAACGACAAATTCCCTATCTTGATATTTTCGAGCAGTGGTTAGCACAAGGCGAACCATGGTGGCGATCGCGCCTTTCTTGTGATGGACTACATCCCAACAGTGTTGGCTATGAAGCCCTATTACAACATGTGTTGTCGTGGTCGCCGTTACAACAGTGGCTAACGCTACCCACGGCCGCCTAGTTTAGCCACCCCATTCAACAGCCAAGGCTGTCTCGGGTTGAAACTCCCGTGATGGGATTAACCCCCTCAGCCCGCTGACAGAGTTGACGAATTTCATAGCGATCGAGAATCGCTCCGGTGAAATCGGCTCCAGTGATTGTGACATCTTGAAAGCTGGTTCGCGTGGCAGTGGTGTCTTGCAAAATCGCATTGCTGAGGTCGGCACCTACCCAAAACACCCGATCGGCCAAAGCGCCCGTTAAATTGGCACCGCGTAAATTAGCATTCAGCAACACTCCCTTGGTCAAAATGGCGTTGCTGAGATCGGCTCCTTCTAAATTTGCGCCGCGCATCTCGGCGGATACAAATTCCTTGCCGCTTAAATCTGCACCTGCAAAGTCTTGGTTGTTGAGGTTGGCATTGTTGTAGTTGACAGTATCGAGGGCAGCGATCGCGGGTGTTGCACTCAGCAAGACCCAAAGACACGCCAATCCTAGCACCAGCAACACACCTAAACAGCGTCTCACTTGCTTCATCACCCATGCCAGGCGAGAACACCTAGAAGTTGCAGCAGACGACTGATAAGAAGCGGAATTCATATACAATCCTGTCGATGAGATAAGCTTTCATCCTACAATACCGCTTAAATGGATTGCCTTGATTGCGTGCTTCCATCTCGAGCCTAGAAAATTTGGTGGCTGTTGGCCCAATCATCCCCTACCCGAATGGTCAAATCGGAATTGATGTCACCCGTAGAAGCAGGTATGACCTCACCTACTCCTAGCACTGATTCCAGCATCTCGGCCGATCGCAAATCGCCACGTTGAGCAATAATCTGGGTTTGCGATTGCGGTTCAGGCCAGTCTTCAACCAGGTAAAGATTGTAAAACCCTTGAGATTGTAGGTAAGCAACAACCTGGCTACCCAAATATGGATCAGTTGAAGCGTTCTGAATCGCAATACTGAGATCATCTAAGCGATTTTGATGACTGAGTACGGCTACAGAGGTGATATCGAAATACTCTTGCATCACCTCATCTCTAGCAACCGTATCCATCAACCAGTAGCTAGCTACATATTCTTCAGGAGTACTGAATCGTCCTGGCAGCAAAACCATCCTGAAATTCTCCTGCTCTAGTCCTAAGCCAAAGTTGGCCAACGCCAACATTTCTTCCATCGACAAATTTGTATCAATGTACTCTTGAAAGATCTGAATTGCTTGGGGAATGCGCGGAATGAGCAGTGGATCGGTGAGCTTGTCGCGTAGGGCCCGAATGACCTGTTGCTGCCGTTGAACCCTCCCAATATCACCATTCTCGTCGTTGCGGAAACGGGCAAATTGTTCAGCTTGGGCCCCGTTCAGTCGTTGCTGTCCTGGATATAAATCGATCGTCAGTTGCTGCGTTTGGTCTTCGTATTCCATCCGTTCTGGAACATAGACCTCGATCCCTCCCATCAGATCAACGAGTTCTCGAAATGCGCCAGTGCTGATGCGGATATAGCGGTCGATCGCTACCCCATTCAAGTTTTGGCTGACTACTTGAGCCGCCAACTGAGGTCCACCTACCATGTTTGCGTGATTGATTTTTTCAGGACCTTCTCCTGGAATATCAACATAGGTGTCACGTGGAATCGATAGAACATTCACCGATTCTGTCGTTGGATCAATGCGAACCAACATCATGGTGTCGCTGCGCCCTCCAAACACATCGTCTGGAGACTTGTCAGGTGGCAAATCCAACGGCAAATCAATCCCCATCACTAGGATATTGACCGGACGGGTAATTTGGTAGTTGAAGTGTTGAGTCCAAAGATCTGTGAGCGACCGTGAAGCCTCGTTTCCCTGCGGAGCGATCGCCCGTGGCAGCGGCAACATCAACGCCACCGCTGTCCCAATGGTTGCAGACAAAACCGCCGTAATTCCAATGGCTACTCCCCGTAGCAACCACTTCACAGCACCAGACGTTGACCGAGGAGGCTGTTTGTTGCTATCCAAGCTCTCAGATGTCTCAGACAGGGAGGGTGCATCAACAGCGTCGTCCCCTTCTGGACTCACGTTATTCAATTGAGAGGTGGTTTGTACTTCAGGTACTTCAGGCTGTTCGTTCAACCGTCTAACTCCTCGACTTCGCTGTATCTTAAACAAACTTACGGTATGGCAATTAGGCCGAACCTAGGGCAGTTGAAGTGTTGCTGCACAAGGCTTTAGGTCACACGGTAGAAGTAACCATAAACATCGCTCCGATTCGCTGATTCCAAAATAAATATGTATTTTTATGTTGCTCTCGGCGATTATAGCCTGAACTTTGACAGAATTCCTTCCATCTCCAGGGCGATCGCCGTTCTGCTGTCGGTATTGCTTCGGAGACGGTTCAAATTGCCGGATTCTCATCAGGGTAGTTTTCCTTTCTTTGAGAAGTCTTTATAGAAGCCCAGTTATTCGGCTTGGAGGAGCATACAAGCAAAGCATGACACACAGCGACCGCTACGCCTGTGATCGGCAATGGGTTCAAGCTGGTTGTCAGCCTTGTCATGGGAGCAGGAAGATCACGAAGATTCAAGGCGATTCTCTGCACTACAATCGGTATAGCTACTGATCTCAGCAGTAAATAGGCGATAAAGCTGTACTTAAAGATGCAGTAAACACGTAATTTCTCGATAGGTAGTTTGAAAAAAACCCTGCTACGATCGGGCGGAATCCAATGCAGTTAGAGAGATAGCTCATGATCCCTGTCATCCTAGCAGGCGGAAAAGGAGAACGGTTCTGGCCCCTCAGCCGTCGGCAACGCCCCAAGCAGTTTTTGTGCCTTGATGGGACTGGACAAAGTTTATTGCAGGCAACGGCCGATCGGCTATTAGATGTCGCTGGTGGCTGGGACGGATTATGGGTCATTACGGCTGCCCATCTGGCAGAGGGTGTGAAAGAGCAACTGCCTAATTTACCACCTGAGAATTTGTTGGTAGAGGTAGAAGGGCGTGATACAGCCCCAGCCGTGGCGTGGGCGACACTGGAAGTCGCTCGGCGCTATGGGGAAGAGGCGGTGCTGGGGTTCTTTCCCGCTGATCATTGGATTGGGAGCTTAGAAGCGTTTTATCAAACGTTACAAGCGGCTGAAGAACTGGCCACAAGCCAACAGGCGATCGCTACGCTGAGTATCACACCCACCTATGCGTCCACAGGCTATGGCTACATTGAACAAGGAGAAAAGGTAGGACTGTTCAACAACTGCGCCTGCTACAAAGTCAATCGCTTCACCGAAAAACCAGATCTAGCTACGGCAGAAACATTCGTAGCATCGGGACAGTATGGCTGGAATGGCGGCATGTTCATTTTTCCGGCACGGGTCATGCTAGCAGAATTGCACACCCATGCCCCAGAGTTGATTGAAGCCCTTGAAACCCATGGTCCTGCCTGCTATCCGTCCTTACCAAAGCTCAGCATTGACTATGCCTTGATGGAAAAAACTGACAAGGCGTATGTGGTGCCCATTAGTTTTAGCTGGGATGATTTGGGCGACTGGAACGCTATCGATCGCCTGCTCAAGAACGGTGGCCCCAATGTCGAGCTATGCAAACACGTGGGGCTAGATACCAAAGACGCACTGCTTTATTCCAGCAACGATGATGATTTGGTCGTAACGATCGGACTGGAAGATACCGTAGTTGTTCGGGACGGCAGAGTGACACTCATTGTTAAAAAAGAACGCACTCAAGATATCAAAAAAGTGTTGAAGCTACTGCAATCTGATCCCGATTTGTCAGAGTTACTTTGATGGTGTACCCCATCTAGAAACCCAATTGAGACATGTAATTGAGCGGCAAAAAAGTTGCTTCAACTAAAAAAATCAATGCCTATAGCAATCCTCAATGAGCTGTGAATTTTGGTAGTACTAGCTTCTATCTTTTGCGGATAGGATGCCCGTTCCAGGTTCATTATTCAAATTGGATTGCTATCGTCGTTGGATTCCCATCAAATTATTTGTAGAGTTAACGTTTACCTGTCAATGCTAACCAGAAAATATCTTCTGATAGCAGCATCTATCATTCTGCTTTCAGGGTGTAATGATGAAGTCGATCTAATCAATATTGAGGTGAAAGACGATCTTTCAACCAATGTTCAGATTGTTGTTAGTCCAATCGATACAAACTCAGACTCAGCTTCTAGCCCTGACGTAAATACTCCCACCGTAGATAGAGAAAAGGTAAAAGAAGAATACTTTCAGAAAACTAAAGAAGAGTTTGAGTCTTGCGGTTTTGACGTTCGAAAAAACCTGAGGTATGACGAGGCTGGAGTCAGCGGCAGTCAAAGTTTCTCTTCTAGGACAAACTTGGAACAAGCCTTTAGCTGCCTTAGCTACGTTACTGGTCAAAATCCACCGATCGAGTTGAATTATCCTATAAAGAGGGAAAACTTATTTCAAACCAACTATGAACTTCAGATAGGGGTGCAAAATCCTGACGTTTTTTTTGGTTATGATTTTCTGTTTGACACGAAACCTGTTAAAGAAATTCGAATCACTCTTCCTGGACGAATTATTAATACAAGTACTCGTAATCAAACATCAAATGTGCTTTTTAATCAAGCCGAAACAGACTCAGGAGTTATTACTTTTAGTGTAGAGGAGGTAAAATCTACAGATAGTAACGACGAAAGGATGAAAGAGTTTCTTGAACAGTTAGATATTCATATCTCTGGCTTTGACTATAAAAGATTAGTTTCTCAAAATCAGGATGAAGTTAATCAAGCCAATCAAGAGCTTGCTCTCCTTATTAAGGAGCAAATTGGAATTGATATCTTCAACAACCCGGAAGCAGCTTCCGAATATGTAAAGACTAAAATCCCACCTTATACAACTATCGTGATCAACTCAAGGCAATCTAAGATTGATATCAATATAGTTGTCACAGTGGCTGTAGCAATTTTGCCGTTTTTTATTGGTTTTCTAGTTTTTCTGTACAAAAAGAAGAAATAAATTTTTTGATTGGGATAGGTTGTCTCTTTTTCTATTCCAGCAACTCAAATGCGGCTGGAATATAGTGCTGAAGACTGAGACAACAGCTTGGAAAGCCGATCGGTTGTCCCAGTTGAATGATGATCTCTGAGGGAGAATCTGGAGAAAACCGATCGCAGCGATTTGACTTGGCAAACCGGGGATGAACTTGAACCAGTGCCACATCAAAGCGGCAGGGAAGATGCATCAGCGGGGGATGCTCTGCCAAAAACAGAGCCGCCGCCTTTCCAAGTTTGGACTGCTTTTGCTTTGTAATGGCCGATCGCCCGTTGAGATCCCAACTTTTGCTGCTGCGGGCCTTCACTTCCACAAAGGCGATCGTGGCTTCATTTGCTTGACGATGGGGTTGATGGGCCACCAGATCTAACTCTCCCCACCGACAGTGCCAGCGCTGCTGCAAAATTTTCCAACCTTGTTGTTTAAGCCATTGCGCCACAAGGGCTTCTGCCCATAGTCCTGTCTCACGGGTAGAGGCTTTGGTTGATTGGGTTGAGGATGAGCGCGGCGATCGGGGTTGAGGCGCGGACGGTGGCGGAATAGTCACAGAAATGCCATCAAAAGACAGTCAAGTAGTAGTATCAGAATAGACATCATTGCGTTGAATCTTATCGTTACGAGTTGCGTTGATTTAGCTCAGTATGGTTCATCGTCTACCCCTCCTGTTTTGGTACTGGATTGCTGCCCCCGTTGAATTAAGAAGGCATTCCGTTCTGGCGTTCGCGCTCGTTCAGGCTTCCGTCACAAGTTTTGCAAACTGTCTTATTTGTTTGCTGCTGAGTTTGTCGATCGCAAGTTTGAGCTTTGTGGTAGCTCCGATCGCCCTTGCCGACAATTACAACAAAGAATTTTTGGTGGAGGCTGACTTTTCCGGACGAGACCTCACCGACTCTAGCTTCACAAAGGCCAATCTGCGCGGAGCCAATTTGAGTGGTACGAATCTGCAAGGAGTGAGCTTCTTTGGAGCGAATTTAGAGGCAGCGAATTTGGAAGGGGCAGATCTGCGCAATGCCACGCTAGATGCGGCTCGAATGGTGAATGCTAATTTGACCAATGCCGTGTTAGAAGGAGCATTTGCGTTCAACACCAAGTTCAACGGTGCCACCATTGATGGTGCAGATTTCACCGATGTACTCTTGCGGCAAGATATGCAAGATTTGCTCTGTGGTGTGGCTAAGGGGGTAAATCCAGTCACCGGACGGGCAACTCGCGAGACGTTGGAGTGCTATTAAGTTGAAATGAGAAAGCAAGGGCGATCGAATAATCGCCCCTGCGACTAAACCTCGGTCAACTCTAATCAACTCTAATATTTTTCAACAAACTAGCTTCTAGACGTGGAAGCCGGGATTCCGACCACAGGGCAAGGAAGCGTAAACTTTAGCTTTTGCACCAGTGGATGGCTTGCCGAGTAGCAACCCAGGAATAGCAACGCTGCTCTTTCCTCAACTACAAAGGCTTCTAGTTCAGTTGCCAGATCGCCAAAGCGCAAGTGCGTTGTAAAAGAGCCACGCCATTCTTCTGCCAAACAGCGGGCCTGCCAGAGGACACGATCGATTTCTTCAAGGCTGCGACCGGTCGATTGGCAATGTGGTAGGGCCGCAGAACCTCGATCGGCAGTCGTCACGGGGCTAGGTTTTGATTTTCCACCTAAACGAGCAGAATCTGCGCTGCGCTTCGTCACCCGCCGCTTGTGCGAAGCTTTGGAAGCTGTCAAGCAATCAATCACATAGACAACATGAATCATTGCCTGTTGCCGAGTCGCTAGTTGCATTTGATGGGCCACACAGAAGGCCAAGTCAAGCGCGACTTGACTGCGGGGCGAGCCATCATACCCCACCACCACCGAGGCAGACGGCAGATCGGTTGTTGGACTAGTGGGTTGTGTCAATCGTGGCAGCAGCAACAGTTGATCCATACGATCGTCGAGATCTAGCGTGCTGTGTAACCGAGCCAAAGCGGTTTTAACATTCATAGCTTGAACTCTCTTGTGTGTGTAGGAGCGAAGAAACAAATAGTTGGAAGGTAGGGGTTAGGAATTGGGAGGTGGTAATGGGTGATGGGTGATGGATAATCGCAAGAGAGCTAACAATGACTCTCTATCACCTATCGCTTGTCTACTTCCTGTTCCCGATTCCTGATTCCCGACTTCCCATTCCGGATTTCTCATGTCGGACTTGAACACACAGCCCCAACTCTACCGCAGTTCTATGAGAAACCTGTGAGCCATTAGTCTTCTTGAGCAAAGTGACGATCGAGAAAATTCAAGGCATGGTTGCGCAGTTCATAGTATTCGGGCAACTCACGCAGTTCTTGAATATTACGAGGGTGAGGAAACGGAACTTCCAAAATTTCCCCAATGGTTGCAGACGGTCCATTGGTCATGAGAATAATGCGATCGGACATGTACAGCGCCTCATCCACATCATGCGTAATCATCATCACGGCTTGACGATGACTTTCCCAAATATCTAGCACTTGTCGTTGCAATTTTCCTCGCGTTAGCGCATCCAATGCTCCGAACGGTTCATCCATCAACAGGAGTTTCGGACGAGTAGCTAATGCCCTGGCAATGCCCACCCGCTGCTTCATACCACCCGATAGTTCATCAGGATATTTATCGGCAGCCGCCGTGAGATTTACCATAGCAATGTGCTCATTGACAATCTGTTTTTTTTCAGCAGCAGAAGCATGATTTAAAACTTCGTCCACTGCCAGGCGAATGTTTTCCCGTACTGTTAACCAGGGTAGCAGGGCATACTGCTGAAATACCATCATGCGCTCAGATCCTGGTTTATAAATTTCGCGTCCCTCTAGACGCACAGAGCCAGAGGTTGCCTTTTCTAGGCCGCCAATAATTTTCAGTAAGGTTGACTTCCCGCAACCTGAATGCCCAATCACTGAAATATATTCATCCGGACCGATCGTCAAATCAATACCATCCAAAACAACTGAGTGCCCACCATCTGGTCGCTTAAACGCTTTGACAAGATTTTCAACTACCAAAAATTCAACCGTCGCCGTCGCCGATTGAGTAGGATAGGGGCTTTCGTTAGCCGCATAGAAAAACGTTGGTTTAACCATAGTCAACTCCGTTGCTAAAGGATGAGAGGATGAGGGATGACAGGGGAAAGCAAAAGGAAAAAATTTAAGATGACATGAATAGGCGCGTAGGGGCGTTGGCTCGAATGTTGAAGCTATTGAGGTAACGCACTGGATCGCTGGGGTCAAAGGCATTGCGATCGATGAAAGCTTCCGCAGGTTCTACTTTGTAGTCGTCGGCTGGACAGGCAATTCCCATTTCTGTAGCAATTTCGCGATAGAGATCAGTGCGCCAAGCGCGGCGTGCTTTTTCCTCAGCGTCTTTAGGAAACTCTGAAATTTGCCCCCAGCGAGTCGCCTGCGTCATCAGCCATAGCGATTGCGACTGCCAAAGGAAAGTGGAATGATCGCCCGGTATGGTAGCAATGTCCGAGGGCATGTTGAAAAATATCGTAGTATCGTTGGATTGACGTACCCGTGGCTTGTCGTCAAAGCCACCATAGTTATAGTTGCCAATTAGGGCCGGGCCAGTGAATTTGGTAACGCAGTCGGGCAATGAGCCAATGTTGTCAGGGGTAATTGGGGTGGGTGTTTGGCAGGTTCTGGGTTTGGCTCCGGTGAACGATCGTGCTGTGATGATTTTGGCCACCTCTTCGCGGTTGGCCGGGTCGCTGCAATATTGACAAGCTTCGATCAGAGCTTTGACTAGCGATCGATAGGTTTTAGGATTTTGGTCAATAAAATCTTCCATCACCGCCAAAACGCGATCGGGGTGTCCGCGCCAAATCTCCTTGCCTTGAGCAAAGGTAAAGCCGATCCCTTCGTTGCCCGTGATGGCGCGTGTGTTCCAAGGTTCCGCCACCATATACGCTTGCATATTGCCGATGCGCATATTGCTGACCATTTGCGGTGGCGGAAAGATGATGATGCGAAAGGCTTCGATCGGATCAACCCCTACGGCTGCCGCTAGATAACGCACAAAATACTCGTAGATGGCGGAACTAAGCACCACTGCCCATACCCGGCGCTCTGGCGGCAGTCCTTCAAAGTAGCGGCGAAAATCTTGCCCAAACTGCTCAATGTCGCCATTGTATTCGTACAGCGGGCGGACTCCCGCTTCCCACATAGCCCGGTTCATGGTCATGGCGTTGCCATGGCGGTGAATGGTCATGGCAGCAGACATTGGCGCATGGCGTGCCCCCTCGGCTCCAATTCGGGCGTTGGTCACGGCTCCAGATACCACAGGAGAGGCATCGAGGCGACCAAAAATCACACCATCGCGGGACGTAGCCCAACTAGCCTCACGGCTCAGCCTGACATTCAAGCCATACTTGCGAAAAAAGCCTTTCTCGTAGGCAATGGCAAACGGAGCACAATCATTCACAGGAACGAAGCCGACAGTCAAATTCGGTTTTTCCAAAGTGCTGGGATCTATAACGGGTTCGATCGCCAAAGCAGCTTGTGACACGAGTGAATTCTGGGTTTGCCGTCCACCCGTGACGCCGCACGCTGCCAGCGCAGAGGCCGCTGTAAATCCACCTAACCCATAGAGGAGCGATCGTCGATTGATGAAACTCATGGATACCTCTTGTAGCGTTGTTGTGATGCATGAGTAACTGTTTGATGGCGTGAAGGACGCATCAGTCTAGTTATGAAATATTGAAAACTTAGTCAAATTCCTATGCTTTGAACCGCCATAGTGCAGGACATCAAGCTTGTCTGACCTTGGCCGATCGATGCGTCACCAGTTCTTGCAGCTTGCCGATGAGAAAATCCAGAACCAACCCCGTGCCCCCAATCACCAAAATGGCTAGGAAGACAGAATTCAAGTTCAAGCGACTCCACTCGTCCCAGACGAAAAATCCAATACCAATTCCCCCCGTCAACATTTCCACCGCTACAATCACCAGCCAGGCAATCCCCAAACTGATACGCAGTCCGGTGAAGATATAGGGCAGACTGGCTGGCAAGATAATCTTGGTGATTTGTCGCCACCGGGGCATTTCCAACACTCGCGCTACGTCTAAGTAGTCTTTAGAAACACTGGAGACCCCCAATGCGGTATTGATAATTGTGGGCCACAGCGACGTAATGAAAATGACGAAAATCGCAGACGGGTTTGCCAAGTTAAAAATTGCCAACGCGACTGGCAACCAAGCCACAGGCGATACAGGTCTAAAAATTTGAATAATTGGGTTAATGGCGAGCATCGCTTTCCTAGACATACCAATGAGTAGCCCGATCGGAATAGCCACCAGTGACCCCAACAGAAACCCCAAAAACACCCGCCGCAAACTTGCCAGCAGCAACCAACCAATCCCTAAATCCCCCGGCCCACGGCGGTAAAAGGGGTGCAAAATAAAATCTAAATTTGCCGTCAGCGCTTCCCACGGAGTCGGCAGCAAGTTTGAAAACCATGTGGCAATCCACCAGATGAGAAGTACACCAGCCACTCCCAGTAGCGGAAACAGCACCGCATCTCTAACTAAAGCCGGTTTGAGCGATCGACGCCAAACAGCATGTGTCATCAGGACGATCGCCTGAATATTGAATTGCAGCAGCATCAAGCCCTCCTATGGGTTGAAGTGGTTACGCACAGAGCAACACCCCCTGGCAGAACCAGGTGCAAAAAGCGTCACTCTACCAGATCAGAGGACACTGAAGGCCATCAAGCTATAAAAATGCTGTGATATCTTCAGTCTCCTCTCAATGCCGACGGAGTTAGCTGACGGGCTAGGACTGAGAGGTGTCCTTCTGAAGAAGGTTAAAGTATCAAGCCTGAAGGTTAAAGCAGTAAGAGTTAAACTCAATCTTGCATATCCTTCACCTTTAGCCTTCTCAAGATTCGCCCCAAAAAGAGTGGTTCCTCCGCTCCGGATAGTCTGTTCATTACATCTAGCTTTGATGACTAGGACTAGTGCCGGATTAGGCTGACAAGTTGATTTCTATACACTTTAAACGCTGTAAAACAAGGTTGTCAATCATTCTTATGGCAGACTCATCAGAGAATACTAATGCTATTCATTAGAAGATCTTAATGTAGCATAATACTCTCCGGCCCACGGCAGTTGGGCAATATCTTCTAAAGTAGTCTGGCGCTGTTGTTGATCTAGTTCAGCAATCCGTTGATTTTCAGCATAGATTTGTTGTTGATAGTACAGAGACAGTTCCGCGTTTTCACGGCAATCGGTCTGTTTCCAAAGGTCGAGAAAATGTCGCCGCCGTTTTTCGCACATGACCCGTTCGATACTGGCGATCGAGGCTCGAATCACCAATGGGGCCCGCACAATGTCGCGTCTAGTTTTTTCATCGAGTTGAAATAATTCATAGACGAATGCAGCCTTATCGGGAAACTCGGCACAGTGATCTTGCAGTTGAGAAATTAAATCGAGGGGTTGGGGGCTAGGGGTTGGGGATTGGGAATTTAGAGCCACTTCTAGTCTCTGATTGCCAATCCTTGACTCCTCAAGGTACAAGATCTGCTGCCACAAAAAGCGGTGGTGGCTTAAGCTAAAGTCTAGATCACGCTCCTCTAGGGATTCGCGAATTAACAATCGCGTCTCAGGCAGGTGTAAATAGAGCCGCAGCAGTTGCGCTTCTGATTCCTCTAACAGCGATCGATCGCCAGGTCGCTGCCATTTTTGCGATCGGCCATGCCATCGCTGTCCGCGTACCTGAGTGCGCAAGTCAGATTCAAGCTGCACAGTTAACCGAGCATTGCCCTGACTTAGCAATTCGGCACAGGTGTGAATATAGTGGGTACGCAGAGTGGCGTTCGGTAATTGTCCTAATAGTTGCACAATCTCCTGCGTTGCCTGTTGAAACTGATCGGCTTGGCTGAGGTCTGCCTTAAACAAGGTCTGTTGAATTTGCCAATCTAGCCATAGGGGTGCTTGCTCAATCAGAGCTTGATATTCGTCGGGCGTGTGGATTTTGAGGAACTCGTCGGGGTCTTTACCATCCGGAATATTCAGTACGCGTAGTTGCACTTCACCTTTATAAGCAAGATCGGCTACTTCACCAATCGCCCGTTCCGCCGCTTTTGTACCGGCTGCATCAGCATCAAAGTTCAGCACCACCTGTTTCGATTCGGTGTAGCGCAACAGTTGCCGAACCTGCGCCAAACTGAGAGCGGTTCCCAACGAGGCCACTGCATTAGTAATTCCAGCTGTATGCAGTGCAATGACATCGAAATATCCCTCTACCACGATTGCCTGATCTTGCTTAGCGATCGTCGTTCGGGCCTTATCAAGGGCAAACAGGGTTTTGCCCTTATCAAACAATTCAGTTTCGGGCGAGTTGAGATACTTGGGCTGTTCATCTCCTAGGGCACGACCACCAAACCCAATTACCCGCCCCTGCAAATCGTGAATTGGAATCATCAAGCGATGGCGAAACCGATCGTAGTAGCCCCGTTCCCCCTGACGCGGAATAATCAGCCCGGCTTGCTCTACTAATTCGACGGGGTAGCGCTTTTGTTCTACCAAATAGCCATACAGCGTTTGCCAGCCACTCGGAGCATAGCCTAGTTGGAACTGTTGGATGGTTGCGTCAGTCAAATGGCGATCGTTGCGCAAATACAGTAGGGCTTGTTCCCCTTGCGATTGGTGCAGCGCATGTTCATAGAAGCGAGCCGTCAGTGCCAGCACTTCGTAAAGCTGTTCGCGTAGCGAAATTTGCCGCTGCAATTCTTGTCGCTGTTGCGGTTCCAGGGTCTTGACTGGCACTTGATAGCGTTTAGCCAGATCGAGGACAACATCGGCAAACGATCGTTTGTTCAGTTCCATTAAGAATTTAATACCATTCCCCCCTGCCCCACAGCTAAAGCAGTAGTAAAACTGTTTGCTGGGGCTGACGCTAAAGCTAGGGGATTTGTCATCATGAAATGGACACAGCCCTACAAAGTCTTTGCCCTGTTTACGCAACACGATGTGTTCTGAAATTAAATCCACAATATCGACGCGCTGTTTGACGAGATCGATCGTGTCTGGATGAAGGCGAGGAATGTCCATTGAGCACCAAATCTAACCAGTAGCTTGTTCCTTGAAATGACTCTGTGCAAATATCTGCCAGCCATCAATAAAGGGCAATGAGTTACGCCAAGTCAGATGAGGCTTTCATTTGCCTTGCTTTGACCCACTGCCCCCCTAGTTATGAAGGTCATCAGTAGCGCGATTTTAGCGTAGATTTTTGAAGATCACCGCTATATGTAGCGTAATTTATAAAAGTAAGCTACTCTAAGGCGTCAAGTTAGTTATGAACTTGAACATCTGTTACTTGAAGAAGCTAATAGTTCAAATGTATCACTACCACAAGAAATTGTAAACTTTTGTCGTTAGACGGACAGCCCGATCGACAGGCGGTAAGTAGAGCTATTGCCTTTTGTTTTCTGACCGTATTTCTAACCGTAATCGGGCTTATCTCGAAACAACAGGGTGGAGTAAGCCTTTAAACCCATCGAGGAGTGGGCAAAAAGACGATCGAAACATACATACGAGAAATGACGGAGATCGGGGAATGGGACGAATTTTTGTGTCAGCCGGGTACAGCAGCAATCGGGATGATGATTTAAGCTTTGATACTCATACTGGATTGGAAGCGCAAGAAGTGCTTTCGGTGCGGGATGTCGTGCTGCAACAGTTGCGATCGCACCAGTATGAAGGGGTGGCGGTTCCGCCAGAGTTTACCCTGCCACAGATGATTGATTGGGTTAACCGTCGGGCCCATCCGGGGGATATCTTATTGGAGTTACGAGCCAATGCTAACGATGTTACTCAATCAGGTACAACGGCCTTTTATATTGCCTGTAACTATGAGCGCAAGACCCAAGCTGAACAATTGCTGCAAGCTTATTTGCGACGAGTTCCACAATTACTGAACCGAGGAGCAAAGTCCGATCTGCAATCGCCCCTCGGACAGCTTGCGGTTTGTCGTCATATCAACGTGCCATCCCTACAACTCACGATCGGGTCTCTTTTAGATGCAAACGATCGTCGTCTTCTGCAAACTCAGCGACAAAATGTAGCACTGGGCATTGCCGAAGGGCTAGCGATTTGGAGTCGCGCAGTTTCTGCATCCCTTTCAAGCACGACTCCTTCAGGCACAACCGAACCGCCTCAGACTACCCAAGTCACAATCTTGGTGAATGGCGCCACACATGACGAGCGAGGAGTATTAGTGAATGGAAATGTATACGTACCCATTGATTTAGTGGATCAACTAGATATTGATCTGCCGCTGGACGCAACCATTCGCCGCATTAATCATTATGGGGTTGTGCTGGTGCGGGCGATCGACTTACGGGAATTGAATTTATCCGTGTCTGTTTACGAGCAGGATCATACTCCAATCGTTGCGCTGCGATCGTCCTTACCAATTGCGATTAACCAGATGGAGCAAATCATGGGTCAGGGCCACACTTCTGAAATCCAACTAATGATGTTTTTGAAAAGCCAAGGAACCGACGGATTTAGTCGCTTTCCCGAACTGCCTAAGCTTTACCGCGAAGAAGCCGCGATCGAAGGGGTAAATTACGACATTGCCTTTGCGCAAATGTGCATTGAAACCAACTTCTTGGGGTTTGGGGGGACTGTAAAACCCGAGCACAATAACTTTGCCAGATTGGGCGACAACCACAATGGCGGTGAAGCCATTTTTGCCAGTTCTCGTATCGGCGTTCGGGCCCACATTCAACACCTCAAGGCCTACGCCAGTAGCGCCCCCCTCGTGCAGGCGATCGTCGATCCGCGTTTTGGCTGTGTCCGTCGAGGCATTGCCCCCCATCTCAGCCAACTAAGTGGGCGCTGGTCTGCGGATCTGAACTATCACCACAAAATCCTAGCGATGCTCAGACGGCTGTACGAGTCGGCAGGTTTTCTTTAATGAGAAGCAAAGGGGCATATCCTACTTGAACTCAGTTGCCCCTTTATAGTCTGGTCTATCTTTGTAATCTTTCAGCCGTTGGTCTTTTCTTAAAACCCTGGTAAGTTCAAGCCACCAGTTAGCTCTTCCATCTTTTCGCGCATGGTTGCAGTCGATTTGATGTAAGCATCCTTCATTGCAGCCGTGACTAAATCTGAAAGCATTTCTGCACCCTCGTTCATCGCATCAGGAGAAATTTCCACCCGACGCGGCTCTTGATTACCGCTTAACACCACCTTGACTGAACCGCCACCCGACTCGCCTTCAATTTCCATCATCTCCAGCTCTTCCTGGAGGCGCTTGGCTCCTTCTTGAACCTGCTGTGCTTTCTTGAGGGCTTCGGTTAGCTCTTTCATTTTGCCCAAACCAAATCCGAAGCCTTGTCCTTGTCCTTTTGACATAACTCTTCTTTGCCCTATTGGCTAAACAACGAACTAAACACAATGAACTAAATCTAGACTTGTCAGCACAACCTGATTTCAGATTTGCAACAAGCGAATGGGAAGTTGAGCTTCCTCAAGTTATACCTTATCTCCAATAGAAACGACTTCATGCCGCTTGAAACTCACCCAACATTTTCACTTCTGGATGCAGCCAGAGCGACCACTGTTGTTCCACTTGCTCTTGGACATGGTGAATTAGTTGAAAAATATCGCTGGCGGAGGCACCACCACAATTGAGGATGAAATTGGCGTGGCGTTGTGCCACCTGTGCGCCGCCAATTTGATAGCCTTTAAGTCCCGTTTGTTCAATTAACCAGCCCGCCGTATAGGGAGGAGGATTACGAAACACACTGCCACAACTTGGCAAATGATAAGGCTGAGTGGTACGCCGACGATTGAGGTGCTCGGTGGTGGTAGCTAAAATAGCGTCTGAATTACCAGTGGGTTGAAGCTGTAAGGTTGCCTGTGTCACCAATCGCACGGGCTGGGAAGACGCTGCCTGGGTTTGCAAAACAGAACTGCGATAGCTGTATTGCAGGGTTTTGGGCGTGAGTACTTGGGCGTCGCCTGCCAGCGTCAAGACATGAGCGTTAACTAAGATATCCGCGATGCAGCTTGTATGGGCTCCCGCGTTCATAACCACTGCCCCGCCGATCGTTCCTGGAATACCAACTGCCCACTCTAATCCACTCCAACCACGTTCTGCGGCTTGCCAGGACAACCGGGGTAAGGGTTCTCCGGCTCCAACCGTTACCTGTCCGGTATCAGCATCGAAGTGCATGTGACGCAGATGTCGAGTGCAAATCACCAGCCCTGGCAAGCCCCGATCGCTAATGAGTAGATTGCTGCCTGCTCCTAGGAGGGTAATGGGTAGCTGTCGCGCTTCGGCCCACGCGAGGCTGGCGTGCAAGTCTTCAAGGGTTTGGGGCGAAACGTAGAGTTCGGCAGGCCCTCCCACTCGAAAGGATGTCATGGCAGCAAGGGAAACGTGGGGACGAATCAAGCAGCGACTACCTGGTAAGCGAATGGGCTGTGGTGCACTTCCCAGCGGGGGGAATCGGAGAGGATCGGAGTGAGTCACGGAAGATTGAGAACTACCACGAATAGGAGAAGGTTGGATACCGGGGGGGTCTTGAGAGAGCGTCATGGCTTTGCAGAATTAGGCAATGCTCGGAAAGATAGAAGTTGATGTGAAGAAAAGTTGATGATAGGAGCAGCAGCCAGGTATCAACAGCGCGATCGAACTTGAGGGGTTTCGTCTGAGACGATTGAGATTAAAGCAATTGAGAAGATAAAAAGTAGGTAGATTGATAAACCGCTAGTATGCTAAGACGAGCCAGTTACATTGATCACCCAATTACCAGATGCACCTAGCCAGCTACCGTACCGGACTGACCTGGGCATCGGAGGGAGAATCGACTCGTTGACTTTGTTCTACTTGTTGATAGTAGGCTGCCAAATCAGGAATGATTCGATTGAGATTGCCTGCTCCTAAACACAAGACCAAGTCACCCGGCAGCAACGTTTCCATGAGGTAAGCTGAAACGGCTTGTAGGGTGGGTTGATAGACCACATGAGGGTGATGGGCCGCAATGGCCGTCGCCACCTGTACACCTGTGATAGATCCTATAGGTTCACCTGCGCTATAGATATCGGTTGCAATGACCAAATCTGCATCTCCAAACGCTTGAGCAAACTCTGCAAGGAAGGTTTGAGTCCGACTATAGCGATGAGGTTGAAATACAGCCACCACTCGGCGCTGCTCAGTTTCTGACACACTAGCGCTCAAACGGGCTGCTCGAAGCGTTGCCTGAATTTCACTGGGATGATGGGCATAGTCATCGATAAATAAAATATGGTGATATTCACCGCGATGCTCGAAACGGCGACGTGCTCCCTCAAAGGTGATAAGAATAGAGGCGATCGCATCAAACTCTAAACCGACAAATCGACCCACGGCGATTGCCGCCAACGCGTTACTCAAATTATGTGGCCCCAACAACGCTAGGGTTAGGGTGCCCAGCCGTTCTCCTCGTTCCCACACCTCTGCCACGGTACAATCAGCCTGGTAGCTGACAGATGTCACTGTATAATCTGCCTTCAGCGCAGGATTTAAGCTATAGGTAATGGTGGGTTGCAAAGACCGACGAACATTTTCACAATCAATACATCCGACCACGACTTGGCACTGCTGTGCAAAGGTTTGAAACGTCTCAATCACCTGCTCTAGGGTGGTGTAATGGTCAGGATGATCTAGTTCGATGTTGGTGATCACTCCAAGGTGGGGAGAAAACTTGACAAGTGAACCATCCGACTCGTCGGCTTCTGCCACAAAGTAGGAGCCTTGCCCGACGCGAGCATTGCCCTCCCAGGCTTTCACCTCTCCACCCACTACGATCGTTGGGTCGAGACCTGCCTGAAGCAACAGATAGCCAATCATGCTGCTGGTGGTCGTTTTACCGTGGGTTCCGGCCACAGCGATGCCCTGATATTCCTGCATCAGCGCCGCTAACAGATCCGATCGATGAAATATCGGGCAACCCAACGTCAGTGCCGCTTGGTATTCTGCATTGGCTGGGTTGATGGCCGTTGAGCAAATTACCTGCGGTAACGCTTCAGCCTCGCAATTTTCTAAATTTGCGGCATCTTGATGCCAAAAAATGTGAACTCCTTGCTCTTGTAGCCGCTGTGTAATATGACTGAGACTAAGATCTGAACCAGATACAGGTAGCTTGCGTTTATTTAATACATGCGCGAGAGCCGACATGCCAATTCCACCAATGCCGATGAAATGAAAGGGTCTCCCGCCGAAATCAACAGAATTCAGCATTATCGCTCCTTACACACCACACCACACCAATAACACGCGATATCATAGCAAGAATTGCTTTTTTTGAGACGTATATCCGTACCCAAGTTTACCCATTTCGATAAAATTACCCCATGATTCTAGTGACGGCTTCTGGTACTGGCCCAACACAACTTTTTGTTCGAGTAAACCCTCAACTAGTATCCAGAATTTGTCGCCGATCTTCTAGGTTTTTTTGAACAAAAATCGCCGTCCTGGTGTGAGGTCAATCTGTACGATATGGCGCAGAATGGTAATTTCTGTCTGGCTCGATCGCCACACTCAACCTTACCCTTGGCGATATTAGGTGGGACGTTTAACCCCGTCCATGTTGGACATTTGCTAATGGCAGAAACCGCCTTACAGCAGTTTGCCCTAGAGCAAATTCTTTGGGTTCCGTCTTACTGTCCGGTTTACAAATCGGCTCCAGATTTATTGAGCTTTGAGCATCGGACGGAAATGCTGCGGCGGGCAATTGCGTCCCACCCACAATTTATACTTTCCACCATTGAACAAACTCAGCCTCACCCGGTCTACGCTGTTGATACTTTTCTAGCACTCCAGTCCCAGTATCCGGACTGTTCTTGGTCTTGGATATTAGGACTAGATGCCTTTCGTTCGCTACCGCGCTGGTATCACTATCAAGAATTAGTACCGCGCTGTCGGTGGCTAGTAGCACCACGTTGGCCACAAGCTGATCAATTAGAGGAGATTGCCGAACCAAATGTTGGAGAGCGCTCAAGTCAGCCTCACCCTTTCTCTCTATCTGCAACATGCCAGCAAGTAGCCAAGCAACTGGCGCAAGCATCGATCAATCTCACCTGGCATCTGTTGGATATGCCTCGCCTGGATATTTCCTCAAGCTTAATTCGTCGCTACTGTCGCGATCGTCGTTCCATTCGCTATCTGGTTCCCGAACCCGTCCGGCTCTACATTCACGAGCACCAGCTTTACCAAAATTAACGTTACCTCCTCCACACGGGAATAAACCCGGAAGAAAAAATAAGTCAATAGGAAAAAATTCCTATTGCTAACTTGTGGATTTTATCCCCCCGGTTTTACTTACTGCTTAAGTGACTTATTTAGCGCTTTTTGAGCCTATCCCCCCACTCCCTATTTTTGATCCCTAATTTTTTGTCTATGATCCCGCTCGGAATCTCTTGAGAGGCAAACTCCTTAACGTGTATGATCTGTTTCACTACTTAATGATTTTTTTATCTACACAGAGGGCAAGACGCAGTGATTAGAGTAGCAATCAACGGTTTTGGACGCATCGGGCGTAACTTCTTGCGGTGCTGGCTGGGACGGGAAAGCAGCCAGTTCGAGGTAGTGGCCATCAACGATACCTCTGACCCCAGAACCAATGCGCACCTGCTTCGGTACGATTCTATGCTGGGAAAGCTGGATGCAGATATCAGTGCTGATGACAACACGCTGACAGTCAACGGAAAAACGATTAAGTGTGTGTCCGATCGAAATCCCCTGAACTTGCCCTGGGGAGCGTGGGATATTGATTTGATTATTGAAGCCACCGGGGTATTCGTCACCAACGAAGGGGCATCTAAGCACATTGAAGCAGGAGCCAAGAAGGTGCTGATCACTGCTCCTGGCAAAGGCGATAACATTGGCACGTATGTGGTCGGAGTCAACCATGCCGACTATGCCCACGATAAGCATAATGTGGTCAGCAACGCTAGCTGTACGACCAACTGTCTTGCTCCGATCGCAAAGGTACTCCATGAAAACTTTGGTATTGTCAAAGGCACAATGACTACCACTCATAGCTATACGGGCGACCAGCGCTTGCTAGATGCCAGCCACCGTGATTTACGGCGTGCCCGGGCTGCTGCCTTAAATATTGTGCCTACTACCACTGGAGCCGCTAAAGCCGTTGCGTTGGTGCTGCCTGATCTCAAAGGCAAACTGAACGGGATTGCGCTGCGCGTCCCCACGCCGAACGTATCGATCGTGGACTTAGTGGTTCAGGTAGAAAAACCCACCATCATGGAGCAAGTAAACGAGGTTCTCAAATCGGCGGCAGAAACATCGCTGAAGGGAATCTTGGAATATAGTGATCTGCCCCTCGTATCCTGTGACTATCGCGGAACTGATGCGTCTTCAATTGTAGACGCCAGTCTGACAATGGTTATGGGCGGCGACATGGTGAAAGTCGTCGCTTGGTATGACAACGAATGGGGCTATAGCCAGCGCGTAGTTGACTTGGCTGAAATCGTAGCGAAGAACTGGGCCGCGTAACTTTCCGATTGTGGGGTGATTGATTGCGAACTGGTAAGGTGGGCAAGACCCACCTTACATTGTTTTAGCCAACTACGTCTCCTGCTTGGGATTGCTCCTGCTACGGTCATGGTTTCAGCACTTGTCAGATGGCGATTCTGACGCCGGGAAACCCAGAGCTAAGAAATCGATGAGGGTTCTCCTTGAGCTTCAAGGTTTGGCGCTTCAAACTTATAGCCTACACCTCGCACCGTTTGAATGAGAGCAGGCTGTGACGTATCGATCTCAATCTTCTTGCGGATTTGACCAATATGAACATCCACAACCCGCTGATCGCCTACATATTCATAATCCCAAACTTTTTGAATGAGTTCGGCGCGCCGCCAGACTCGCCCCGGATGACTGGCCAAAAAATGCAACAAGTCAAACTCTAGAGCAGTCAATGGAATCATTTCGCTGTTCAGCATCACTTCCCGTCGTACTGGATCAATGACTAACCCATTGAATGCTAAACATTGCTGTTCAGCGGTGGTCACTGGTCGTTGCCGCTTCAAAATGGCTCCGACTCGCACCTCTAATTCGCCTAAGCTAAACGGTTTGGTGAGATAGTCATCAGCCCCCTGAGAGAACCCTCGAATTTTATCAGCCTCATCGCTGCGGCTTGTCAGCATCAGTACGAAAACACCCGTACGGCTCTGCATTTCCTGACAAAGGGTGTATCCAGTGGCGTCGGGCAAATTCACATCCAAAATCACGAGATCTGGATTGAACTGCTCAAAAATTGCCATAGCGCTTTTACCGTCCTCGGCAGATTCTAACTGATAATTCTGCTTGGAGAGAAAACGGTAAATCAGTGTTCGGATAGCGGGATCATCGTCAACTACGAGAATTTTGGCTTGTGCCATAGCCGTAACCTTAGCGTCAACATTAAACAAGACAGGAGCAAAATTGGAACAGAATCATCAAGGCTAGATGAAAAATTGCACGCGACCTCCTCATCCGATCGCGCATCGATTCACAATAACTATATACTCGGCATACTGGGGCATTACTGGAATAATTACTGGAACAATCATCAGTTTAATAATTAGCA
Source organism: Thermocoleostomius sinensis A174 (assembly GCF_026802175.1). NCBI lineage: Bacteria > Bacillati > Cyanobacteriota > Cyanophyceae > Oculatellales > Oculatellaceae > Thermocoleostomius > Thermocoleostomius sinensis. The sequence continues at coordinate 4,761,063 of NZ_CP113797.1, forward strand.
GGGAAAATCGCCCTGTTTTAGGATGAAGAAGGCGGGAAAACAGTGCACTCCCCAAAGTAACCTTTTGTTGATTTTGTTTGCGGGCGGTAGGTAGATGGTTAAACTAATGGCTAAGCAGCGATGGTTTGCGGTCTAGGGTAGAACACATGAAACGATGCCCCTTGCTACCGATGTCACTAATTTCCTTATGCCAATCATAATCGATTATGTAAAGGGAGTCTTCTGGAGGTTGTAGATGAGCGACAAAAGTCCCTATGAGAGGCTTGGGGTAAATGATGAATCATCCTTTGATGAGATTCAGGAGGCTCGCAATCGGTTAGTGGAAGCCCATAGCGGCGATCGTAAAGAAGTGGAAGCGATTGAAGCTGCCTATGATGCGATTTTGATGGATCGCTTACGATTGCGCCAAGAAGGCAAAATTAAAGTACCCGATCGCATTCGCTTTGCAGAACGCCGCGTTGAACCTCCCACAGATTACACACCGCCTCCCACGCCGCAAACTCCCAATTGGTTTCAGCGGCTCGTTGACACGCCTAGTCGAACGGATGTGCTGCTGCCAGCAGGTTTATTTTTAGGAACTAGTTTATTAAGTTTTGTTGTTAGCCCTGCCTTTACTCTGGCGGTAGGAGTTGGCTTTAGTGTCTACTTCCTAGCGCGGAAGGAAAATAAGTTGGGGCGGGCTTTTCTGCTGACCTTCTTGGGTCTGATTTTAGGTGTCGTGATTGGGTTGCAGCTTGGCATGTTGCTGTTGCCGCAATTGCCACAGATTCCTGCAACCGTTGAAACTGTAGCCGCCATTATCACCTTCCTTGTCCTATGGGTAATTAGCAGTTTTCTCCGCTAGCTGTTGATCGTTACAATCGGCTTGTTGCGTCTTCAACTTCAACAATAACGGCATCAATGACAGCAACAATGATGGCGCGGCAAACCTTCAGTGCAACGCGAACGCTAATTTGAACTCGAGCAAGGAGAGGGTTATTCCTTCTCCTTTTGCGTTTGGGACGATGTGGTAAACAATCCCGCTTTAATCACTAAATCTAGTCGAAATGGCGTAGCAACGGGAACAGATGTTGCAGCCGATCCGCTGGCAATGGTAGGAGTTGAGGGCAGTGAGTTAAGGGTTTGATGGCAGAGCAACGACAACACACACGAGCACACTGCCAGCAGACAAAAATCTAAATTTTTGCCCGATCGTAACCAAAGCCCCATCTGAGAGATTGCAGCGACTGTAGACCCAGTCTGAGTCGATCGAATCTGCTTTGCCAATCCAGTTGACGAACGAACCGCCACAGGAACCGCTTGAAACCGGGGTTCTAACTTAGGTTCTAACTTAGGGCGATAGCCAATCGGCTTTACGTTGTACTTCTCCACCATCTTCAGCCTCAATTTCAAGTCCCTATGATAACGCTGACCTACCTATAGCTGACCTACCTATAAACGTTCCAACGAGTAGGAATCGTTTCAAGTCTACTTAATTCATCGAGAAGAGGACAAATTCGGGCTCCCAACGTTGATGTTAGTCACAGTGTTAGTCACAAGATCTGCCCTTCCTGCTTCGTCTTTTCTCCTTCAGCGATACTATCCAGACAGGCTAGCAAAGCTTTAAGACACCTAAGTTTTTCAATTGGTTCCAATTCCAATCGGGGCATCTCTGAACTTTTGTGCAATTTTTTATACCTTCTGCAAGGTATTGTCTTTGTCAAGCTTTTAAAGCAAAAACGAGCTTTTAGTGCCAAGCAGGATTACAGTAGAATCAGAACCTTCTATCTGCCTCAGTTATGACAGAACTGGCGAAGGATGTCACAGCGATTGATGTCACAGATTTATTAACACGTTACAGTTTTGATCTTGATGGGTACACTGTTGGGCAGGTTGTAGAAGCTTGGCTACAGCATTATCCTATCAAGTGGGTACGGCTGGCTGTGATTGAAGCTCTCTATCAAGGCCGCTATAAAGCCATTTCGGTTGAGCAGATTTTGAACCTGTGGAAACGCCGGGGCAAATCGCTTTATCGCTTCAATCATGAATTTGAGCGCATTATCTGCGGGCGGTTTCCGGGACACTCAACGGCACTACCCCGCTTTTATCAGGGTCCATCTCGACGATCGTCACCTCGCGTACTCCATCCCCCTTCAATCGGATCTGCAACCCCGCCCTCTTCCCCAGCCTCTTCATCGCTTTCGCAACCTCCCTCTAGCGAGGCGACAACGTCCCCCCTCAACTCCGAACAGCCGACTGACACCGAAACAACGCCTGCCTCTGTGTCAGATTTGCCCCCCGAATCAATTGACATTGAGCCGACTTCACCGCCTACGGCAACGTCTGCTTCGACGAGTTCTCCTGTTCCTCCCTTTCAACCAGACGATCGCTTTGCAGAACCACTAGTGATGATCAGTACAGCCCGATCAAGCGTACATCGCGAACCGATTCATCAATTTGTTCCGGCTTCCGAATTCTCTGATTTCTACGCCAAGTTGAAGCTAGTCGCGCAAGAAGCAGTGTCTAATCAGGACAACTCTCCACTTAATTAGGTGGTGTTAGATCAGTCAAGGAGCCTAGTTCATCCGATCGCATTGTTTCGATCGTGCTTTTGATGGTGGCAGCAATGGGCATAGACAACACGACCCCCAGAAAGCCAGCTACTCGTCCACCAATCAGCAGAGCAATCACAATCCAAATCGGATTTAGCCCCGTGAAATCACCCCGAATTCTGGGCGCAACGACGTTATCAGTGATTTGCTGAAAAACAACGCTGGTCACCACAATTTGTAGCGCGGGAATCCAGCCTTGTAGCCCCAAAATCAACAGCGTGATCAGGCTAATACCAATCGTGGCTCCAAACAGAGGAATGACTTCAAACAATCCCACCACCAAGGCTAGCAGCAAAGCAAAGCGAATTTTGAGAATCAGGAACGTAGGAATGAGGCAGAGTACCATGACCAACGCTAACAATAGCTGACTGAGAAAAAACTGATGGAACTGTTGCCTTAGCGATTCATGTAGCGCTCTAGCTAGCTTTGCAGGCAAGAGCTTCAGCAATCCCTGCCAAAATCGATCGCCATACAGCAGCATATAAAATGCCAACACAATTAGCAGGACTACGCCAAATAGCTGACCGGCGGTATTAATCGCCAGTTCTGGCAACAGCCCGATCGTCTCTTGCGCTTGACTGGTAAGCTGAAGCCCAATTTGGTTGAGATCGAACGGTAAGTGATAGCGAGCAATTAAATTCTCAGCCCAAACTAAATTGCGTTGACTGGCTTCCAGCAAATTCGGCAAGCCCTGCACCAGTTGCGTTGCCTGATCCAGAACGATCGGAATCAGGGTAGAAGCCAAAATTACCAATAGCAATATGAATAAAAACAATACGACAAAGACAGCTTGGGTGCGAGTAAAGCGCAAGTGCTGAAAAAATTGGACTAGATAGTTCAAAATTAGTGCCAGAATGGCACTGAGAATTGTAAACGTGATTAATCCTTCAAAATATTCAAAAATTTGCCCTAACACCCATAGGTTTAAGACAATTACTGGACCACTAAGTCCGTAGAGCAGGTAGCGGCGAACGAGTTCTGAGAGTGACATCTGGTCAACGGCTGAATTTCCAGTGCCCTCTATCATATTCTGCAATTTCTGCAATTGGCGTTGCGACGGAGATTGGTTAAGGGCTGCCGATCGCCTGTAGTACCTGATGCACAACTGCTGATGGCACTTCATCTGTCACTTTCACAGTGCCAATCTCGGTAGGCAAAACAAAGCGCACCTTGCCAGCTTGCACCTTCTTGTCGGTTTGTAGCGTTGCCACCACTTCGTCAATTTTCAAGCCAGCAGGCAAACGGGTCGGCAATCCTGTTTTTTCGATTAAAGCCCGCTGTCGATCGCACGCTTCCGGTGTCCATAGATTCAGTTCCACAGCAATGCGCCCTGCCGCTTCCATGCCGATCGCCACTGCTTCTCCATGATTGACTACGCGATAACCTGTTAAACTCTCTACCGCATGGCCGATCGTGTGGCCATAATTCAGAATGGCACGTAGCCCCGCCTCTTTTTCGTCTTTGCTCACAACATGAGCCTTGGACTGACAGGATCTCGTCAAAATGGTCTGCAATAAGTCCTCGCTGATATAGCGCGGTTGATCCAATCGTTCAGCAGCTTCTAATTGCGCAAACAGTTCGGCATCCCAAATCACGCCATACTTAATTACCTCGGCCATGCCCGCCCGAAATTCTCGCGTTGGCAGCGTTGTCAGCACTTGCGGATCAATTAGCACTAGTCGCGGTTGATGGAACGCCCCAATCAAATTCTTGCCCTTGGGGTGATTAACGCCTGTTTTGCCCCCGATCGCCGCATCTACCATTGCTAACAGCGAGGTGGGGACCTGAACGAAGTGAATGCCTCTCAACCAAGTAGCGGCTGCAAACCCTGCCATATCGCCGATCACACCTCCCCCCAGTGCCACAATGGTAGACGATCGCTCTAAACGACTGTTCAGGGCCGCATCGTACAATTTTTGAATCGAATTCAGCGTTTTGTAGCGCTCACCCGCCGGCAAAATACAGTGGGACACCTCAAACCCTGTCGCCGCCAAGGATGCATTCAGCTTGGCTCCATAGTGATTAAAAACGATCGGATTAGAAACCAGCAGGACTTTTTTTCCAAGTTTCAGTGGCTCCATCCAATTGCCTAAATGCGCTACTCCTTCTGGAGCAACAACAATGTCGTAAGACTGCTGCGGTAGTTCAACCGTAATCACCGATTTCATAATGTTTTGCATCATTCAGGTATTTAATACTAGCGTGAGTTCGACCCATCACAGAAGAACTTGAGGCAAAGCAGCAAGACCTTGAGGATGACCGATTCAATCACACGGCTCGCTTGCAGGGCAGGATTTTGTCCAGTAGGGATCAAGCTATGGTTCAGGGTCGTTGAGATGCTAGTCATGAGCTTGAAGACCGCGTTGCCAATGTTACTCAATCCCTGACCAGCCAATATAGTTTCTCTCGATCGTCAAAGCGCTGGCAAACATACTACGGGTCAAACAGGAAGTAACGCAACGTTAATAAAGTTTCAGAAGTCAGTAGAGATTAGCCCCAATGTGCTGCTAATCGCCTAGACTTTGGTCTAAAGTTGAAGAATATACTTGAGGCATACGTTTGTACTTATCAGCCAGGAGACTTGTGAATTATGAATAGCTGCATCTTGATGGCGGAGATCGTCCAAGAGCCTCAACTCCGCTATACTCCAGACAATCAAACCCCAATCGCCGAAATCATGGTAGAAATTGCTGGACTGCGAGATGATGATCCGCCAGCCCGGCTAAAAGTGGTCGGGTGGGGAAACTTGGCTCAAGAGATTCAGGAGAACTACCACCAAGGCGATCGTATTATCGTAGAGGGTCGCTTGCACATGAACTCAATCGATCGCCCTGAAGGATTTAAAGAAAAACGGGCAGAACTGACTGCACAAAAAATTCATCTGCTGGGAGCAGGCGCAACTTTAACAACCAGTACCACCCCCACCGCTACAACCAGTGCCACCGCTAGCCCCACAACAGTAGCTGCACCCCCTGCCCCGTCCAAACCTCGATCGGCAGAACTCAGCAAAACGCCCGCCTATTCTGCGGCTCCTAGCAACAATCCTGTAGACTATGACGATATTCCCTTCTAAGGGAAATTTCCCTTTATGTTGATCGATGGCGCCGCAAGTAGAACTGTTTCACCGAGGTGTTCAACTGAATGTCTTAGGTGGTGGCGATAGAGTTTCGGCACTATCTCCCTCAATCACGAGACACTTCCGTTTCCCTACTGCGGCACTCTCGTCTGCAAATCAGCTACCTGTTCTTCTAAAACCACAATTCGTTCTTTTAGTTCAATGGCTAATGTCGCCAAACGATCGAACATCGGATCAGACGATGAGACGCTTGGCTGTGGAATATCCACCTCAGAGGGAGTAGCATAGCCAATACCCGCATTAGAACTGAGGCGGGACACTTGACTTTCTAACTGACTCAATCGCGATCGCAAAGCACTGGTTTCAGATTCCACTCGTGACACCCGCGATGACAGGAATGAGGTGTCTTGGGCTGTGGCGATCGTCTGCCAACTGAGCAACAAAACGAGGGCAAGGGCCAGGAGATGAAGCGGGCGGAAGAGAAACTTCACCCAGAATGACAAAGAACGAGAAGAGCGTTTGATCATGATGATTGCCTGTGAACTATCTTCAATCCTAGAACGTGGGTTTCTATCACGCGATGTGCAACTCAAACAACTAAGAGACAGCAGGTTGAGCAGTTGGAGTTGCTTGAACAAGACCCCAAGCAGGGCGGATGATTTCCGCGATCGACGTTGTAGGAGTTTAAGGGTAGGTTTGATTTATATTGATGCGTCGTTTGGTGTGGACGCGAATTTTTCGATGAGACTTTTGAAATCGATTGTTTGAATAACTTGCAGAAGTAGTACACACTCATGTTCACGTGTTGCGCGATTGCAGAGAATTTCAGATTTGATCAACGCTATTTCTAATCCGTTAACTTCGGCAGGTTGGCGATCGAACCCGGTGCACCGTTAACCATCATTGGTTCTTTCACCGTCGAATTTTAGGGCAATCCAGAAGGAATCGATCGATTTTACAATATAGACACGCCTTTAACCTAGAGCCTTCCATGCTGAGTACAGCCACATCCTCATCCGCTCCATTGCTGGTGCGACTGCATCCGGTTGTGAATATGACCGATGCTCAGTTTTTTGATTTTTGCCAACTCAATTGAGAGTTGCGCATTGAACGCACCGCCACTGGAGATTTAATCATTATGCCCCCCACCGGATCAGCCACAGGCGGGCGGAACTTTAACCTAATTGGTCAATTATGGCGGTGGACAGATCAGGATGGAACGGGCATTGGATTTGACTCCAGTACTGGTTTTACCTTACCCAATGGTGCCCAACGATCGCCCGATGCTGCCTAGATTAAGCTCGATCGCTGGAATCAGTTAACGGAAGAGCAGCAAGAACGATTTGCCCCCATTAGCCTAGACTTTGTTGTGGAACTGCGATCGCCGTCGGATAACATGATAGATCTGCAAGCCAAGATGCAGGAATATATTGAGAACGGGGTTCAGTTGGGATGGCTAATCGATCGTCCCCAGCGACAAGTATTTATCTATCGGGCGAATGTTTCAGTAGAACAGTTGGATAATCCAGATCATTTAAGCGGTGAATCACTTTTACCAGGATTTGTATTAGATCTAAGCAAGATTTGGTGAGTTATTTGGTGAGTTATTTGGAATGATTAGATTACTCCAACAAGTAAACTGGAAGTGGCGATCGATCTGTCTAGGATGGCTGGCATTTTTGTTTGTGATGGTCAGTAATGCCGCCTGTACTCCCAATACAACGACTCAATCCAGTACGCCAAGCCCGACAGCCGAGTGCCGCATGGTGCAACATTCTGTCGGAGAAACTTGCGTTCCGCTCAACCCCCAACGTATCGTTGTCTTGGATAATTTAGACGGCGCCTTGGCTTTGGGTGTCAAACCGATCGCCTACTTGGGTACTGCTGATCCGTTCCTAATGACCCACTTGGACAATACGGAAGAACCTGTTGAGACGATCGGGTTAACCGAAACTGGTCCCAATTTAGAGGCAATTGTGCGATTAAAACCCGACTTAATTTTGGGCATGACTTGGCATACTGGAGAGAGTATGTATCAGCCGCTATCGCAGATTGCACCTACCGTTCTAGTGGATGTTGACTCGGATGGACAGTGGAAAATTCCGTTAACCAAGTTTGCTGAAGCACTAGGAAAAACCGCAGAAGCTGAGAAAATCCTGGCAGATTACAGTGCGCGATTGGCAGAATTCAAGACCGCAATGGGCGATCGGCTTGACCAACTCACCGTTTCTATTCTGCGCGTATATCCAGATGCCCTAGCTTTTTATTTAAAGAACTCATTTCCTGGCTCAATCTTGGACGATGCCGGGCTTAAACGCCCACCCGCTCAAGCGATCGATCGAACTGGACAAAATCAACAGCGGATCGATAAAGAGTTGCTACCGATGCTAGAAGCCGATGTGATGTTTGTATGGACGTATGGACATACTAAGGAGATTGCTCAGAATGCCCAGACAGCACTAAGCCAGTTAAAAACCAATCCGCTTTGGCTCGCATTAGATGTCGTTCAACGCAATCAGGTTTATGATGTGTCATCGTATCATTGGCTGGGGTTTGGGCCGATCGCGGCCAATCTTGTATTAGATGATCTCTTTAAGTATCTGGTTGAGGGTTTCTAATCATGACACACATGCTGTTTGTTTGCATTCCTGTAGCGCCACGATCGCCCATGATAATGCCAAGGATAGTTCTCTAACAGAAGAGAGATAATTAGTAAATCAATTAAGCGAATTAACATAGAACAAAGCTGAGAATAATCTATTAAATGTACAAGCAGTTAGCTGCTCATGGACATGCGATTGTTCCTGTGCTGTTACATTTGCCTGTTCTGGAAAATATATGTATCATTTTGTGAATTTGGATCACGATACTTGTATCACTAAGCTTTAGCTTTGAATGCTGCCAGAGATAAAGGCAAACATTGACATTCTTCCTAGTTCTAACCTCCTATACTTGACGAATGGTTTAGTTTATTTGAGAATAGCTTTCATTAAGCAGGTTTTTTTAACTGTGATACCCTACTCGCCCTGTTATGGCAATCACTATTTCTAGAGCAGACTACGATGAGATATGGAATCAATTCAATCTAGCTGTCTATTCGACTAATAGTTCCAAAATAGTTGAAACAGTTCAGATGGTTCCACCACAGTTTGGGCAAGGTCAGATTCGCTCAATTTTCCTCCAAGGAATGGAGCTTTTGATCTTCCAATACCGACTTCACGATGATCTGCGTGTGATTGATGAGGCAGGTGGAACCGAATGGGAATTTGGATTCAATATTTCCGGAAATCGTTGTGGAAAACAAACGGGCGAAAGCTTTATTGGATGGGGAAGTTATGAGGATGGAGGTATCTACGAAACCTATGCTAATGATGCGATTTTAAAAATAGACATTAATTTACATACTCCTGAGCAACTTTATCAACTGATTGGCGAAGAATTAGAAAATGGCTTTTCAAATATTACAGAACTAATTGAAGCAAGCAAAAAATCTTTTCTTGGTGAAATTAATTTGATTACACCTGCGATGCGATTGGCACTCGATCAAATTTTGCATTGTCCGTTTATAGGGAATACCAGACAGATTTATCTAACCAGTAAGTGCTTAGAACTGATTGCGCTAAAATTGGATCAACTTCACCAAGAAAATTCAGATACCAAAAAAAACCTGTGTTCTCTGAAGCCTGATGATATCGATCGTATTTACCTGGCAAGAGACATTATTACCAAAAACGTAGACAATCCTCCGTCTTTGATACAATTGTCTCGGCAGGTTGGGCTAAATGATTTCAAGTTAAAGTCAGGATTTCGTGAGATCTTTGGAACGACGGTGTTTGGCTATCTTCATCGCCATCGGATGGAAAAGGCTCGTCAACTGTTGAACGATCGCCGTTTGAATGTGAAGGAAGTGGCACAAGCGGTGGGATATGCGAACCAGAGCCGATTCGCTGCGGCCTTTCGCAAACAGTTTGGCATTAACCCCAAGGCCTACCTGTTGAGACAACAATCCGGATAGGAAAGTAAACTGAATGAGGGCGATCGCTCCAGTAATCTTCTACAATAAAGCGAATACAATGAGATTAGTTCTGCTGAGGGCAGCCGTCTCGTGATCAATATTACTGATAAGGTTACGTTTCCAAATGCTAATCTACTGGTCACCGAGGATGATACGTCGGTAGACAACTTCGCTTCGGCAAAACAGCAACGATTACTGGTCAGCAGTCTCTATACTTCTCCAATACCCAAATGCGGGTAAGTTATTATGTCGTCTATGATTCCGCTCAACAGTTGGGAAATTCCCCCCCTTTACGGCTCTACAAACTACGAGGGCTACACCACACCGAATTGACTGAGCCGTGGCTAGAGCAAGTGAATTTAGGCTTCAGGCTTTGGCAAGGGGAGTTTGAAGGGCGGCGAGATACCTGGTTACGCTGGTGTGATGAGAAGGGAAATATCTTGTTGACAGGCGATGAAAAGACAGAGCAGGAACGTCAACGGGCAGACCGGTTAGCGGAGATGTTAAGAGCGCAGGGAATTGACCCCGATCAACTTTCCTCTTAGGCTCTGAAGTCGAGTAAAAGATCCGGATGGGGCGCAAAAAGATCCCGATGGGAGCGATCAAACCTGCCCATGTCGTCTAATTTCCCGGTATCTTCTTGAGAATAGTTCCTAGTAGTTTTGTCTACTAGCTAGTTTTAAGAGGTGTGGGAAAATTCATGGGAATCAGTTTGAGGAATTGGAACAATGGCTCACGTTTTGGGGTTGGCAATAGAGAGCGATCGCCTGCCCTGCTGGGTATTTGCGTTTTGAGTGCCCTGATTTTGCAGCCACGACCTGCTCAGGCGATTGAGGATCTGACCCTACAAACTGCGCTCCAAGCCCCAGCCATTGATGAAGGTTCAGGAGCGGACATTCCTCAACTGAGTGACCTGGAGCAACCCGCTACCACGATCGAAGATTGGATAGCGCAGATTTCTCAGGCTCTTGTGCAAGTGACGGGAGTGCGGGTAGAGGTGACAGAATCCGGGTTACAGGTGGTGTTGGATGTTACAGAGGGCGAACTGCCGACTCCCACAATGCGATCAGTGGGGAATGCGTGGATTACCGATTTTCCCGATGCAGTGTTGGCAGTGCCGGATGGAGAGGAGTTTTCTCAAGCAAATCCGATCGAGGGAATAGCGCTAGTGAGCGTAACGAGTTTACCAGGCGATCGGGTACGCGTTGCTATTACAGGGGTGAATGCTCCCCCCATGGTGGATGTGCGCGAGGAAGGGCAGGAATTTGTTCTTAGCGTCGTTCCAGGAACGGAAGGGGCTGGCACTGATCAAGATGCCATTCAGGTGGTAGTGACGGCTGAACAGGATGAAGGTTATAACCCTTCCAGAGCCACTACTGCGACGCGAACGGATACGCCCTTACGGGATATCCCAGCTTCTATTACGGTGATTCCTCGTCAAGTGATTGAAGATCAGGGAGCCGTTCGCCTCGATGAAATATTGCGTAACGCAAGCGGCGTGACCTTCTCCAGTTCTTTCGGAAATCGAGGGCAGGACTTCCGAATTCGAGGATTTGGTGCGACGCAGTTTAGAAATGGATTAAGGGAAGATGCGGGTGGAGGAGGTTCCTTTGTCAATCGCACTGCTCAAGAAACGGCGAATATTGAGCGGGTTGAAGTGCTTCGAGGTCCTGCTTCGGTCTTGTTTGGACAGGGTGAACCGGGAGGAGTGATTAATCTTGTTTCCAAAAGTCCCCTCACTGTGCCTTACTACGATATTGAATTTACGGCTGGAAATTTTAACTTTTATCGCCCTACACTGGATTTTTCAGGCCCATTAACGGATGATGGTGCGCTGGCTTACCGTCTAAATTTGGTCTACGAAGATACCGATAGCTTTCGAGATTTTGCTGATTCAAGGCGTTACTTTATTGCTCCGACCTTAGCGTGGCGAATGGGTGCAGATACAACGCTGACTTTAGAGGCTTCTTATCTGCAAGATCGACGCACATTCGATCGCGGTTTGATTGTGTTGAACGGTGACGATCGCCCAGCCGACTTACCCCTAAATCGAGCCTTGTTTGATCCAAGATTCTCTGCAAGTAACTTTGATGAAACGCGAGCATATTTATATTTTGATCACGAATTTTCTGATAATCTCTCGATTCGTAGTGCATTTCGGTATACTACTAGTTTTGAATCGGATCGGGAAGGAACTTCTAATGCGATCGGGCTGTTAGACGATAATCGCACTGTAGAGCTTGAATCCTATTTTGGTGATCAGCGTTTTGAAACTTACACGTTTCAAAATGATTTAGTTTGGGGATTTGATACTGGCTCCATTGCACATACGTTGTTGATTGGGTTAGAACTTGCCAGTAACAATGCTCGATTTACGTCACAAGCTCCCGCAGAGCAACAAGCGTTAACTGGAGGATTACTTGATATTTTCGATCCAGATTATGATGCCATTACCTATACCGGAGGTTATCAGTTTACATTTGATGGCAATCGCCAAAATCAAAGAACGCTTGGCATTTATGTACAGGATCAAATCAATATATTAGACAACCTTATTGTCTTGCTAGGAGGACGCTTTGACTCGATCGATTCGGAAGAACGTTTTGGAGACTTTAGCCAAAATAGCAATGACAATGCCTTTTCTCCGCGTGTTGGTTTAGTTTATCAGCCCAACGCAACATTATCACTCTATGCTAGTTACGCCCGATCATTTGTTCCAGAAGCTGGTCGAAGTGCAGACAACACACCATTTGAACCAACCAGAGGAACTCAATACGAAATTGGAATTAAAGCTGATTTTCTAGATGGTCGCCTCTCGACAACTCTTGCTGCCTATGACATCACCAGAAGCAATATTACAACTCTCGATCCAGATAATCCTAATTTTTCGATTCAAGTGGGTGAACAACGAGATCGCGGCATTGATTTTGACATTGCAGGCGAAATTCTACCGGGTTGGAACATCATTGCTGGCTATTCCTATTTAGACGCTTCCATTACAAGAGATAATACCTTTGAAGTTGGTAATCGCCTAAATAACGCTCCTAGAAATTCGGCGAGTTTATGGACAACATACACTATTCAATCGGGTGATTTAAGAGGACTTGGTTTCGGTGCAGGAATCTTTTTTGTAGATCAACGTGCGGGGGATCTGGCTAATAGTTTCACGCTTCCAAGCTATACTCGGTTTGATGCAGCTCTTTACTACAACCGTGATAATTTTCGAGCTGCGTTGAATTTCAAAAATTTGTTCGACACTGAGTATTTTGCAGGTTCACAAAGTCGATTTGCAGTTGTACCCGGTGCGCCTTTTGAGGTAAGAGGTACGGTTTCCTGGCAATTCTGAGTCATAAGAAAATGAAGTATTGGTTTAGACGATGGAATGTGTGGTTGTTGGCAATTCTTGTATGTGTTGCTGTCGTTGCTTGCAACAGTAATTTATCTCAATCTGGAAACTCTCAATCCAACAGCAGTCAAGGTGTAGACAATATTTCTTCAGATTGTTGTGTAATTCAGCATGACGGAGGTGAAACTGAAGTTTGCGGGCAACCACAAAAAGTAGTTGCTTTGAGTCCACCCCTGTTAGATATTTTGCTGTCGCTCGGAGTGCAGCCAGCAGGTTATGCAGAGGTGGAGTTATTAAACCAGAAAGTGTTTGATAACCCTGCTCAACAGATTCCCTTCCTGGGCGATCGCGTTACCAGTCAACCCGTCAATCTGGGTAGTCGCGACAGCCCCTCCCTTGAAACGCTCTTGACCCTCAACCCCGACCTAATTTTAGGCGAGAAGTTCTCTGTAGAAGCTAACTATAACCAATTCTCAGCCATTGCTCCCACAGCTTATTTTGAAACAACTGGTGAGGAGGGTTGGAAGCCTATTCTTCAGGCTATTGCAGCAGGTTTGAACCGTCAAGACAAAGCACAACAGGTGCTGGATGCACATAATCGGCACATTGAGGCGACTCGCCAAAAGATTGCTCCCCTAGTCGCTGGTCAAACCATCATTGTCCTCGGTTGGCAATCGATCGCCAATCAGTCCTTTGTACTTGAGCGCGGTTTCGTCACTAATTTATTGGAAGATTTGGGCTTTCAGGTAATTGTGGCAAGCTCTGATGAAACAGCCCTATCAATGGAATCTGTTGCTGGTCTTGATGCCGACCATATTCTCATTATGCCAACGGGTGACAACACGATCGAACGAGCCAAGCAGCAGTGGGAGACCCATCCAATCCTACGCTCAATTCCTGCGGTACAGGCAGGAAACCTGTATTTTATGGATTATCAACTGGCTCGCATTCGCGGCCCGATCGCTGCTGAAATCTTTATCCACGAGTTCACATCACTGCTTACTCAAACCCAGACATAGCTCATCGTCAACTCCTAGCTCCCTTAGTACCGTATATCCGATATGAAAAGAAGCAATCGTTGATGCTATATAGACGCTACCGAAACAATCAGTATCCAGGTAACTTTCCTGATTCAACCCTACCAAGCAATCTCGAACAACGGGTATAGGTACAGAGAAAGTTGGCGAGTAGCGGAATTGTAACACTGTTAGCTTCCCTGTTGAAAAATCCTGCTAGCTGGTAAAAGAATTTGCAGATTGGGAGGCAGCAAGTGATGAAGATTGGTTTAACCTGGAGATAGCCCTAGCATCTGCTTGCGCTCAACCCGACTCTACTTGGCAAGGTATTTAGAAGTGGAGACTCCTCGCTGGCTAGTTTAGCGATATTCGGTCACTGAAACAAAGGGCGGTGGAACAACGGCTTCGATCGCCCCCAATGACTCCAACGTCATCTTTTGAGCATCGGTTAATCCTTTCACGCCTAAAATGTTCATCCCGTCATAAGAGGGTGTTTGAGAAGCCAGGAAGGTCGTAAAAAAGCTCACTCAGTGTAGGCTGCGAATAGCAAATATCTACAGCCCTGAGTGAGTCAGATGAGTAAAGCATATCCCAGTAACCTAACCCGCGCCCAATATGAGGTTTTGAGTGAATTAATTCCAGCAGCAAAGCCAGGTGGTCGTCCTCGCAGCGTTGACCTGTGGGAGGTGCTCAATGCCATGCTCTATGTTCTGGTTGAAGGCTGTCGTTGGCGTTCTTTACCTGGTGATTTCCCAGCCTGGCAGACGGTGTACACGTACTTCCGCAACTGGCGATTGGACGGCACCTGGATTTCCATTCATGACCAGTTGCACCAGTGGGTTCGCATCGATGCGCAACGCTATCCTAGTCCATCAGAAGCGATCATCGATAGCCAAAGCATCAAGAGTGCAGCAGGAGTTCATCAACAAGTTGGCTTTGATGGAGGCAAGCTGATTACAGGACGCAAACGATTTTTAACGGTGGATACGTTAGGACTGGTTTTGCGGGTGTTTGTGAGTGCGGCAAACCTGGGGGAACGCGAAGGGGGCAAACGTGTCCTCAAACGAGTCAAACGGATGAAGAAAAAGGTTTCACGCTTAATCACCATTTGGGTAGACGGCGGGTTCGATGGCGCCCCTTTTCTGATGTGGGTGATGGATGTTTGTCGTTGGATTGTGCAAGTTGTACTGCGACCTGAGCAAACCAAAGGCTTTAGCTTGCTCAAAAAGAGGTGGGTGGTAGAACGAACTTTTGGTTGGCTAATGGGATGCAGACGGTTGGTCAGAGACTATGAATTATTACCAGAGACATCAGAAACCTTGATCTACCTTGCCATGATTCGGATTATGGTGAGGCGGTTGGCATAAATTTGACACCTCAAATCTTTTCAAACACCCTCTAAGGTTGCGGCGTCCGCAAGGTTTCTAGACAGTCACCTGTTGTCAGGTTCCAGTATTTAATGGTTTCGTCAAAGCTACTGCTCAGCAATAATTCGCCTTCTGTCAACAGACCCGAAATAATTCCTTGATGTCCTTCTAAGGTATGTAGGCACTTGCCCGTTTGCACCTCCCACAATTTAATCGTTTGATCGAAGCTACCACTGATAAGTCGCTGTCCGCTGGTATCGAATGCTAGAGCCACAACCGGGGCAACATGTCCTGTAAAGGTGCATACACACTCGCCCGTTTGCACCTCCCATAGTTTTAGGGTGTTATCGTAGCTGCAACTAGCTAAGTATTGTTGGTCAGGGCTGAGTGCCAATCGCCAGACTTTGTTAGTGTGCCCTTGAAGCACCCGTATACAGTCTCCAGTTTTTACCTGCCACAGCCGAATCGTTTCATCAAAGCCGCAGCTAAACAGCCAATCGCCCGTTGCATTAAATAGCGTATCAACTACCGGGGCTGTATGACCGTTCAGCGTCCGTATGCACTCGCCGCCGGGAATTTCCCAGAACTTGATCGTGCCATCGTAACTGCCACTGGCCAACAGCGGAATGGTGGGATGAAATACCACTGCCCACACCCAACTAGCGTGTCCGTGCAAGGTTTTCAAACATTCGCCCGATCGCCAGTTCCAAAGTTTGATGGTTTGATCACCACTGCCACTGGCCAGAATCGATGTATCGCGGGATTGGGGACTGAAGGCAATTGCCCACACTCGATCGCCATGCCCTCGCAGGGTGCGAAATACGCGCTTGGTTTGCACATCCCAAAGCTTGATGGTTTCGTCTTCGTGTCCACTCGCGAGCACCGAACGATCGCCATTAAAAATCATCCATAGCAACGCATTGGTGTGACCTCGGAATGTTTTAAGGCAGTGTCCTGTATGCATATTCCAAAGCTTAACGGCGTGATCATCTCCCCCGCTGGCAATACGTTGCCCATCAGGGTGAACTGCCACAGACCACAGACGGTTCGTATGCCCTTGTAATACCTTACAACAGCGCCCCAGATTCAAATCCCAGACTCGCAACGTGTGGTCATGGCTGCTGCTAATCAACTGTCCCCCCTCCGGACTAAACCCAACCGCTGTGACGGCGTTGCGATGCCCAGTTAAGGTTTTCAGGCATTGTCCCGTTTGCACATCCCACAGTTTCAGGGTTTGGTCGTGGCTACCCGTCGCAATCAGATGACCATTGGGATGAAACGCGATCCCTTTGACCCAATCCGAGTGTCCTACCAGCGTTTTAAGGCAGGTTGCTGTTTGCCAATACCACAATTTCACGGTGTGATCTTCAGAACTACTGGCCAAGGTTTGACCATCCGGGCTAAAGCCCAGTGACCACACTCGTCGATCGTGCGCAACCCAACAATGATCATAGGAGCCAGGGTCACAAGTATTCCACAAGCGAATGGTGAGATCGTCACTGCTAGTAGCCAACCACTCGCTATCGGGGCTAAACGCTACCGCTAGCACCGCCTGAGTATGACCGTTCAGCGTCCGTAAGCAAGTTCCGGTCGCCAAATTCCACAGTTTTGCTGTGTTGTCGTCACTAGCACTCGCTAGCCATTGTCCATCCGGACTAAAGGCGATCGACCAAATCCAAGTTTCATGCGCCCGTAGAATTAATTGCGATCGACCGCTGGATATATCCCAGACGCGAATGCCACCGTTGCTATCTGCCACCGCCAACTGCTGCCCATCCGGGCTGAAGGCAACCGAAACAATGCCACCAAAACTTTCAGCAAATACTGATTTTGATAAATCGGCATAGGCAAAGTTGACATGGGGTAAAGACACCGCAGGTAAATAGGCTTGCCAAACGGCTAGATGAGAGAAATCGTAACCTGTTAAATCAATTTGCAAATAGCACAGTAAATTCAGGATGTTACCAGCTGCATAGCCAGGCTGTAGAGGAGCGTGTTGTTTAAGACTTGCTAAGATTTGCTGTAAGCAGGATTCCAATTTGGTTTTGCTGCCAAAGTGAAGCAATAGTTGATTGACGATCGGTTCTAATAGAATGCGGGTTTGGGCCTCACGAACATAATCTTTGCATTGTGCTTTTAGCAACGCATAGCGGCAAAGTAACGGAGTAGGCAACGGTGGCGGTGGTGGGCAAGCAACTGACAAAGCATCTGTAGTTTCGTTTAACTCAAACGTTTCGTCAGATTCATAGCTCACCTCATTACCGTCAATTTTTGATTTAGTATTCCATTCAATAATTTCCGTTACAATTCGTTCAATTAATCGTTCTGTGACATATTCCATCACAACTGGTTGCTGAGTGAAGCCATGAGTTGTTTTTTCAATTAGCGATCGTTGTCTCAACAAAGCTAATGCATCTAACAGTTTATGCAATGACTCTGTGGAAAAAATGTCTTCGTTGAGATCACTATCGCTGACTGGTTCCCGGTTCACCGTGAGCCAATACATAATATCTTGCTCAGTATGAGAAAGCCGTTCAAATTGGCGATCGAGCAAATCATGAATGTCTGCAAAAGCAACTTTATTAGGCTGAAGATAGTCTTGAACAAACCGCGACAAATTTCCATCTAACACGTCTTGAATGCGAGAAGCAGCGATTTTGAGCGCCAATGGATTGCCCGCATAGTGCTTTATTACCGTTTGCCAGTCACTGTCACTGCCTTGAAAACAACCATATTCTTCAAAAATTTGTTGTCCACCTGTCACTCCAACTCCGGCAAGCTGAAGAATGCGAACTGGACGAGTTTTTCCGGCTAGTTGACTAATTACCTTGGGAGCTTCCCGGCTTGTTAAAATTACGCAGCTTTGATGCAACGACTGGGCAAGCCGACGGAACAACTCGGCATAATTTTCGTATCCACAACGAAATCGCCCCGCTTGCTCTCCACTTTGTAACAGTGGTTCAACGTTATCTAAGACCAACAAGCAGCGCGATACGGTTAAGGCTTGTACTAATTGCCCGATTTGTTCAGATTCTTGTTCAGGCAGGGCAATCGTTGCCTGATGCGATAATACTTTCAGTAGATCGAGCAGTAACTGATCAAGGGGGGGAGCTTCCCGCAAACTGCGCCAAATCACAAATTCAAAATTTTCCAGAGCAGAAATCATCTCTCTGGCTTGGATGGTGTCGTTGCCTAGGATATCGGGTTGATTAGTTCCTTGGGCAAACTGCTGTGCTAACGTCACCGCTAACGCCGTCTTACCAATTCCACCCATACCCAACAGCAATACCAATCGACAACGATCGCCCTGAACCCATTGATGCAATTGGTGTAATTCCAAACGACGATCGACGAAAATAGACACATCGATCGCTTCGTCCCAATCTGTTCGGGAGACGGCTGATCTAGTTGTTGCTCCAGATATAGTAGAAGGTGGTGAAAGCGAGTGATGCTGTGTCGATTCTTCCTCTTGAGTTTGCCAATAGTGCTGTAACACTGTTTGGACATTTTGCTTGGTCACTCGCTCTCCCAATTTTTCAGAAATCGCCCGCCATAACTCAGCACCTGTGTTCTTAACATGTCCTATATCTCGACTGTTCGCCCTGGCAATTTCTTTGTAGGAAAGTCCTTTCCAACTCTGCCGAAATACTAATTCTTGTAACTTGTTTAAACGCTTCTCTAAAAGTTGTTCTACAAGCCCTAGCCCGTCTTTGACCGTAATCACGCTTGGTTTCCTCACATGTTAGTAATAAAGTGGAGCCTCCCTGATTGCATTGCTCATCGATTTAACATTCGTTGCGGTACACACGACAGTGACACAAAACCTCTGATTTTTAACCATAGTGGCTGATGACTCATTATCTATTGTCTGACCTTTTTCTGACTTTAGCGCTGACTTTTATCTGATCTTTATCTGACTTTTCTGTCAAATCAGGTCATAAAGTACCGCTATACTAAGTGATGTCACGAGGATACTTCTCAACTCCGGAGAAGACACTGCTGCGATCGCTGCAATTTCTCTACCGTTCAACCTCGTCTGTTTCCAATGCCCCAAGTTCTAGGTTGCTTCCTTAATGGACTGGGAAGATGGTTGTCCTGCTGAATCCTAGCGGTTGTCTTTGTACAGGTTGAGTATTTGCCCTGATTTGATTGACGAAATATTAGTTGACGAGTCTTGAATTGCCCTCACTTCAGCCTCTCTGTCAGAATAGGTGAGGAGCTTTCGAGCCATGTTTTGCGTTGAAGCCCCTTTGCTCTGTGTGGGAGAAGGGGTTTAGGAATACGGACAATTCCTATTTGCGTTCAGCAACGCCAAAATTTGCCAGTCAACTAAATCTTTGTCTGCTCCCTGTCTGCTCACATCTTCCACAACTCGGACTTCTGCGTCTTTACATGTTTCCAATTCAGGGCAAATATTGAGTGCAATTGGAGTAATTTTTACTCATCACCTTTGCACCTGTTTCATACCCTTAGAAATTCCTTGACGATTTCCTAGCGCTCTTACTCTAGTTTCTACTCGCCACGTAGAGTACCAGAGTTGAATGGGATCGGGATCAGTGTCCATCGCTCGCAAACGCTCTGCAAGGCGATCGGTTCGCTGACGCTCTTGCTCTAGCTGATGTTCACTGCGTTCAAACTTTTGTTGAATCGCCTCAATTCAGCGAAATTGCTTGGTGATGTCACTGAAACTCGTTCGGGTACTTTGAACTTAGTACAAAGAATAAATCACCCAACGGGCTAGCCAAACCATCGCCGCAAGCGATCGAGTTTATGTCCATAGGGCGGATAGCGGAAAGGAAGGTCTGGCCAAAACGGCTTAGTAACAATGCTTTTGGTATGCGAGAAGGTATCAAATCCCGCTTTGCCGTGGTACTGCCCCATGCCACTATCTCCAACGCCTCCAAACGGTAACGTGGTCACGGCCGACTGCATGATCGTGTCGTTGATAGCAACACCGCCCGATGAGGTGCTTTGCAGCACCTGCTGTTGCAAAGCTGGATTGCGCGAAAATAGATACAAAGCTAAGGGTTTTGGTTGAGTTTGAATCTGTTCGATCGCTTCTTCAATCTGGGTATATTCTAAAACTGGCAGAATAGGTCCAAAAATCTCCTCCTGCATCACAGGAGCGTTCCACGTTATTTGATCTAATACAGTAGGGGAAATATAGCGATTTTTTGCATCTGTCTTTCCACCCACAATAATATTTCCAGTCTCTAGCAGTGTCACAAGACGATTGAAATGTTTATCATTGACAATGCGACCATAATCTGGACTGTGGGCTGGATTGTCTCCATATAGTTGAGTAATGGCGACTTGAATTTCGTTCATTAAAGCAGATTTGATGCGACGATCGACCAGTAAATAATCCGGTGCGACACAGGTCTGTCCAGCGTTCAAAAACTTACCCCAAGCGATGCGCTTAGCGGTGGTTTGAATCGGAACATCGGCGTCAACAATACAAGGGCTTTTGCCGCCCAGTTCTAACGTAACAGGTGTCAAGTGGTTGGCGGCTGCCTGCATGACAATTTTGCCGATCGCGGTTCCTCCGGTGAAGAAAATGTGATCAAATTTTTCTGCTAAAAGTGCTTGGCCAATGTCAATACCTCCTTCCATCACTGCCACATAGTCTGGCTCAAATGTCTTTTCCACCACAGCCGCCACTACCCGCGAAACATTCGGCACCAATTCAGATGGCTTTAACACAGCACAATTGCCTGCCGCTAAAGCAGCCACCAGAGGCGCAAGCACAAGCTGAAATGGATAATTCCAAGGAGCAATGATCAGCACTACTCCTAACGGTTCGGGTCGCACCGTCGCTTTCGCGGGTTGCAGAGTAGAAGGAACCGCAACTGATCGTGGTTTTGCCCACGATCGCAAATGCTTGACCGCATAATCAATTTCTTCGGTTACGAGTCGAATTTCAGCAAAGTAGCTCTCAAACGCGGGTTTATTGAGGTCTGTCTTTAGCGCTGCTAGAATGGCATCTTCCTGATCGGCAATCGTTTGTCGCAGTCGCTTTAACTGGTCAATGCGAAACTTTAACTCTTGAGTTTGACCAGTGCGAAAGAAAGCTCGCTGCTGTTGAACGAGGTTGCTGACCGGCTCGGCAGTTATGTTACCCATGCTACTGATTAAAAACTATCAACCTGATTAACAGCAATCCTATCTTTCTGCAAGCGATCGTCTGGGGATTTTCAGACGACATTGTTTTAATCAAAGTAAAAGGTTCGGTTATTTTGAAATTCTCATCGGTTTCCCCTTGCGGCATCCCCACTCCTCCTCGCTACAATGGATATCAAGTTCTGCTGCGACGTTGGTGACTGCCAATAATGTTTTATGATCTATGCCTTATGAACAAGGGGAGCGAGTTACTTCAGTGGCAGTAGACCGGGCATGTACCCGGAAACTTAAAGCTGAGGTCAAGATCCCCACCTGGAGTATTCCAGGTCAAAAACTGAGGTAAGACGGCGTTGCGGGGGGCTTTTAAAGCGTTTGATTCGTGCTAAAGGGCTTCTTGTCCTTGCTAAGACAGGTAGAATTTGTGTCAGGCTGATGCTTCAATCGCGACAACAGCGGGGCGGCAGCTAACAGGGTTTGAGTATAGGGATGCTGTGGATGGGAAAAAATTTGCCCTGTCTCCCCTATTTCCACAATTTTGCCTGCATTCATGACCGCAATGCGATCGCACAAAAATCGAGCAACCCATAGATCGTGAGTAATGAACAAATAGGTCAGGTCAAATTCTTGCTTCAATTCCAGCATTAAATTGAGCACTTGAGCTTGTACACTGGCATCGAGCATACTGACTGGTTCATCACAAACTAGCAGTTTGGGACGGGTAATTAGAGCGCGGGCGATCGCCACTCGCTGTTGTTGCCCACCTGATAACTCATTCGGGTAGCGGGAGTAAAAGGCCTCGGCTGGCACCAACCCAACCCGCTCTAGCATAGCTTGGGCTTGGGACTGGGCTGTAGCGGCATCGGCCAAACCATGAATCAGCAACGGATCAGCAATACTATCGCCTACCATCATCAATGGATTTAGACACGCATGAGGGTCTTGAAACACCATCTGCATCTGGCGTCGCTGTTGCCGCAATGCTTGCCGCGAGAAGGTTGTTAGATCGTGTCCTAAAAATTCTACCCTTCCAGCCGTGGGTCGGATCAATTGCAAAATTGTGCGTGATAACGTGCTCTTGCCGCAGCCCGATTCCCCCACCAGTCCCAAGATTTCTCCAGGATAAAGTTCCAGCGAGACGCCATCTACCGCCTTGATGGTTTTATCTTGATCTGACGTTAGCCACCGCGCTACAAAATTTTGCTCTAGGGTATAGTGCTGCTGCAAATTTTCAGTGCGGAGGAGGGGTGAAGAGTCATCTGAGTTTCGCCCATTCCCTACTCCCCGCTCCCCAATTTCTGCTTTCTGTTTTCCTGCCTGAAGATGTAATGCAGCCTGTAAAAGGGACTGCGTATACTCGTGCTGTGGGTGCACCAATACGGCTTGGGCGGCTCCGGTTTCTACTACTTTGCCTTGATACATGACAGCAATGCGATCGCAGTACTCACCGACCATGGCCAAATCATGGGAAATTAAAATTAGCGCCATCTGTCGCTCTTGGCACAACCGAGTCAGTTCTTGCAGAATTTGAGCCGAAACCGTGACATCCAAACTAGTAGTCGGTTCATCGGCAACGATCAGTTTGGGATTGAGCAATAATGCTAGGGCGATCGCCACTCGTTGCCGCATTCCACCACTAAACTCATGGGGATATTGAGACCACCGACTCGCAGGAATTTTCACTGCTTCTAATGTGGCAATGGCTCGATCTTTGGCTTGTCGCCGAGACAAGTTGGGCTGATGCGCTCGCAAGGTTTCCAAACAGTGCTCTCCGATCGTCATCACCGGATCTAGGCGGGTCATCGGGTCTTGAAAGACCAGCGCTACGGCTTCTCCCCGAAAGCAACGTAATTCTTTAGGCGAAAAGTCAAACACCGATCGTCCTTCAAACAATACTCGCCCTTCAATCCGGGTAGAGGGAGGCAACAATCGCATGGCTGCCCGCCCCAAGGTCGATTTGCCACAGCCGGATTCTCCTACAATCCCTAGCCTTTCGCCCGCCTGTAGGGCGATCGACACCTCATCGACCGCCCACTCAATGGCGTCCTTAGCAGTCCGCTGCGGTGGATAGGCAACCCGCAAGTTCTCAAGTTGAAACAGAGCGTCAGTCGTCATAGGCAGAGAGGCTAGAGGCTAAAGGATGAAGGATCAAATTCAAACTCCTGGTACAAAGCCGTTAAGCTAATCCTGTTCTAACAGTCCTTCCGTAGCGATTACAAAAGGAAAGCATATTCAAGAACAGTTAACTGTTAGGACTCTAGAGGCAGACCCAGCCAGTCTTTGAGATGCGATCGGAGCGCTTGGCTAAATGTAGGACGGCGCTCAAACTGAAGGCTACGAGTTGGTTTACGGGTTTCATCCAACATCCAGCCATAGTCACTACTCAACCGCAGTTTATCCTGCCAATCGGAAATGGACACAATCCATCGCGAGGACTCTTCTTCATATCCGCACACATAAAAGACATAATTAAACGTATTTTGCTTACCAGGAGCCACCGTCGAAGGTTGCCCAAATTTTTCCTGAAGAATCGAGCGAGTGCGATCGACCACCTCAACACCATTGAACTCTTCCAGCGTTTTTACCGCCAATGTTAGAGCAAAATAAAACTCTTCTACCGACACAAACTCTAACTGCATAATCTCCGCAATCCCTGCTGCAACCAAGAGTGTATCACCCAGAAGCATGAAGAGTGAGCGATGAGACACGAAAAAGCTAAAGGAGAAAACAAGGAGAAAACAATGTCTGACAAACTTTTCCCAAATTTGGGATAACTAAAAATATCTTCCCGACTCCTAACATCCAACCCTGTATCCCCGCTGCCCAATGACCTACCGCCTGCGCGTTGCTGATCTTCCTGCTGCTGAACGACCCCGTGAGCGCTTGATGACTTACGGAGCAAAGAGTTTGTCTACGGCTGAGCTAATTGCCATTTTGCTAGGAACGGGGCAAGGTCCAGGCAAACTCTCGGCCGTGGGACTAGGGCAGCATATTTTGCAAAAATTAGGAGAACATCAGCGCGATTCGCTGGCGGTGTTGCGCGATGTGAGCGTCCAAGAATTAATGCAGATTCCTGGGGTGGGTGTAGCGAAGTCCACCACAATCGTTGCGGCGATCGAACTAGGTAAGCGGGTGCTTTATTCCCGTCCGCCCGATCGAACGGTGATTGATGATCCCAGTGTAGCCGCTGCCATCCTCAGTGGTGATCTAATGTGGCAAGCCCAAGAACGCTTTGCTGTGCTGTTGCTCGATGTTAAGCATCGACTGGTAGGAACTCAAATTATTAGCGTTGGGACGGCGACCGAAACTTTAGCCCATCCTCGGGATATTTTTCGAGAAGTGATTCGTCAAGGAGCCGTCCGAGTCATTGTGGCACATAACCACCCCTCAGGGAATGTAGAGCCAAGCCCAGAGGATATCGCCTTAACTCGTCAGCTTTTAGCGGGAGCACAGATCTTGAATATTCCGTTGTTGGATCACCTCATTCTAGGAGATGGTCATTATCGCAGCCTGCGTCAATCTACCACTCTTTGGCAGGAATTTCCTCAAGGTGATTAACATAATTAGGGAAATTCTACATGGGCAAACCCCGCCAATGCGAACAAGCGACAGGTTTATAGCGGAAGAGGGAACATGAGTGGTTGCATCCTGTGCTATCCTGACCTATACTTGAACCTCGGATTTAATAATTTTGTCCATTTGTATAAGATGCTATAGGAGGGTTCTATTCCTGAAACGCTTACCCTAACTCTTAGTTTGAAAGGCAATCGTGAAGTCAGAGACAATTGCCAGCTATTTCGTCTTGCAGGTTTGTTAGATGCGTATTCGGAACAGGCCTTCCTCAAGGCGTTAGAAAAGTTTTCTGAAGAAAATCCTAAAAACATTATTCTTGATCTATCGCAAATTGACTTCATTGACAGTTCTGGTATTGGAGCGTTGGTCAAGCTTGCTAAAAAAGTTCAGAATAATGGGGGCACCTTTCAAACCGTTACTAATCCCAGAGTAACTCAGACGGTTAAGCTGGTTCGTCTGGAACAGTTTCTCTCTCTTCAACCCACCGTCGAAGACGCTTTAGCAAAACTGAAGCAAAGTTCGTGAACTTCATTAAGTCAGTTCTTTTTTCAAGGGCTGACTTCCACATGTCGCCTCGAGTTAAGCCAAGATAGTAAATGTGCTAACGTAGTGAGGTCATTGCAGGTGGAATCTGAAAGGATGAATTCAGATAGAATAACGGCTCAGCGATCGTCTGGGTCGCTTTTTTCTGTAGAATCTGCTGAATTCGCCTCGTTTTTGCCTCCTACAGCCGTAGCACTCGAGCAGCTTTCTCCAGCGGCACTAGCTTATCTAGGAGATGCCGTCTATGAACTTTATGTTCGATCGCACTATCTCATACCGCCCAAACGGTTGCAAGACTATCATGCCCAGGTGGTGAGACAGGTGCGAGCGGAGGGACAGGCACTTCAGTTGCGTCTGCTACAACCCTATTTAACGAGCGCAGAACAGGAAATTCTTCGGCGGGGAAGAAATGCAGCTAGCCATAAATCAAAACGAGGCGATCCCAAAACGTATCAGCAGGCAACCAGTTTAGAAACCCTCATTGGTTATCTTTATTTGACTAATCCACAGCGATTGTTTCAGCTTTTAGCTCATCTGGAGTTTGTGCCGGGTGCGGCCGATCGAGCCAGCGACGATCTTAAAGAGACTGCTTCAAGTTCAGAGAGTTATTAGCACAATCGATTAGCACCATTGATTCAGTATCTAGCTATCCCTCTAGACGAGCATCACTCGGCTTCACAACCTGATTTTACGAAGATTTCCACATCAGTAAAGGACTGCAACTTAGACATGGCTGCCAAGC
This sequence comes from Thermocoleostomius sinensis A174, assembly GCF_026802175.1. NCBI lineage: Bacteria > Bacillati > Cyanobacteriota > Cyanophyceae > Oculatellales > Oculatellaceae > Thermocoleostomius > Thermocoleostomius sinensis. Next base: position 4,787,449 of record NZ_CP113797.1, read on the forward strand.
ATCATTCCTCTGGCTCATCCGATCGCCCTCATCGTCAGGGTGATTCAAACCAAGCTGCTAAAAAACCGTTTAAGCGAGCGGGGAAATCAACTCCAAAACTCAAATTTCGATCGGCTGATAGCAACCCAGAGGCTGCAAATAACCGTCGGCAACGCCCCGATAGTCGAACTGAAAAGAGAACTTTAAAGCCCATTGATTCTTCCAAAATTAAACGAGCCGACACATCGGAGCCAATGCCCGCGTCAGGCTCTCGATCGTCCCATCGTTTCCGTGCTCATTCTGCCGATCCCAGTCGCTCTAGGAAGTCACCCGTTGCCCCTGATACTGAATCTGAGAGCGATTTGATTTATGGTCGTCACAGTGTTCAAGCGGCTTTAGAAGGCAAACGAAATCTGAATCGCGTTTGGATCATTTCTAGGTTACGCTACGATCCCCGCTTTCATTCACTTTTATCGGCTGCTAAAGCCCATGGGACGGTGGTTGATGAAGTGGAACCTCGACGGCTTGATCAACTGACTCAGGGGGCAAACCACCAGGGAATTGTTGCTCAGGTTGCTCCATATGAATATGCTGAACTTGGGGATCTAATTGAGCAAGCGAAGGCTGCCACCGAGCATCCAGTGCTTATAGCCGTTGACGGAATAACTGACCCACAGAATTTGGGTGCAATTATCCGCACTGCCGAAGCAATTGGCGCTCAGGGATTGGTGATCCCGCAGCGACGAGCGGTTGGAATCACATCGACCGTTGTTAAAGTGGCTGCCGGAGCTTTAGAAACTTTTCCAGTGGCGAGGGTTGTCAACCTGGCGCGAGCACTGGAAGAATTGAAAAGCGCTGGTTTTTGGATCTATGGTACTGCTGTAAACGCCAGTCAACCGGTGGACACGGTTCGATTTGATCAACCACTTGTTCTGGTCATTGGTGCAGAAGGAGAAGGGTTGAGTTTGTTGACACAACGCTGCTGTGATGTTTTAGTCTCTATTCCGCTATCGGGTAACACTCCTAGCTTGAATGCATCCGTGGCAGCCGGAATGGTGCTCTATGAAGTATATCGGCAACGGCGATCGCAAACGTTTTACCTGGATGATATGTCAAGAGGTACTTTTCAAAACCCAGCGCAACACAGTATAAACAAATTGTAAAAAAGCGCAATTTTGCATAGGTCTCTGTCACAATTTCCGAGAAGCCGCTTTGTGCCTGTAATCTTCCAGAGAACTGGTAGGAGCTTATGAAAGAACTTTGGATCACTATTCTTGAATCCCTTGGGTTGGCCTGGTGGGTTGAGGTTGTCACAGAATCGCCCAAATGTACCTATTATTTCGGGCCCTTTGCCACCGCCAAGGATGCCAAAGCCGCTCAATTTGGGTATGTTGAAGACTTAGAACTAGAAGGTGCAAAGGGGATCAAAGTCGAAATTAAACGCTGTAAGCCAACCCGATTAACAATTGTTGAAGAGGAAGAAGATGAGTCTAACCCATTTGGGGGAATCTCGCCGATTCTTAGTGGACAACTTTAGGATTGCTCTCTAACCATCGATCGATATCACGCAATACTGTTTCTGTGATCTCCCATGGGAACAAGTGGGCTACGTTGTTGTAGCAATAGGCTTCACCATTGGGCAGGGCCTTGGCTGTTTCCAGACTGGATTGAGCGGTAATATGACGATCGTCGGCTCCGGCAAGGACAAGGGCAGGACAGCGCAAGTCCGTTAGGGCCGCTAGGCGATCGTAGCCTGCTTGTAGGCTTCTCTGTAGAGCTTGGTTAGCGAATGGGGAAGTTTGAAGGTAGGCGGTAATAGCCTCATCGGCAATGTGCTGATAGGCGTTTGCAGTATGTTGTTGAATTAGGTATCGAAACAGCGATCGTTTGCCAAAGGTATCGATATTCCAATCCCAACCGGGCTTGAGTTTATTGAGAATTGAGGCGATCCCCGTGTAAAGATTATCTTCCCATGTAACCGGCGGATGGTTACTGCGGGGACGGGCTGCGGTAGCCACCAAAATTAGTCCGCTGACGCGATCGGGTTGCCTCAGCGCCAGTTCCATAGCCAAAATTCCCCCCAATGACCATCCCAATACTAAACAGCGATCGAGGTGCAGGCGATCGAGCAGAGCTTCTAGATCGATCAAATGATCGACCATATCAAATGGACGATCGGTGCGGCTTTGCCCATATCCACGTAAATCGGGGGCAATTGTCTGAAAGCGCTGCGATAGGTGATTAGTGAATACCGACATACAGCGTCCTGATCCTGGATGTCCGTGAAGACACACGATTGGGTACCCAGTTCCTTTGGTTTCAAAAGCCAGTTGGACAGCAGCCATCATGGAGATCTTTCAAAAAACAAAACAACATAAAACAAAACAACTAAGAGTTGCCACTATAGCGAATCTAGTGGTTCATCTGCTTTGGTATCCCGTAGAGGAGCAGACTACAATCGTCACCGCTCTGGATGTCATGGTTGTGTTTAGACGACCCAAGGGCGATCGAAGCTGAAACTCGTGCCGCTCGATTGGCCGATCGCTTACGATTGTTGGAAGTTGATCCAACTGACTGATCTACAAACTGATCTACAAGAATAGCCCTGTGGGTTAGGTATCCCATACTAAAATGCAATAGTTCTGCTTGTAAGGGCGTTTGACGCCCCCTATGGCATGTAGACTGAACCAACATCTTCTGTTTGTTCCACTATGTCGTTCAGTTGGGTTAAATCGCTACTAGTTAATTGAGGTTATTGCATGGCATCCATTCGCGAGTTGCACAATCAACTCATCAGCAAAGAACGGTCTGCGGTTGAAATTGCACAAGAAACGCTCGATCGGATTCAATTACTCGAACCTAAGCTTCATAGTTTTCTGTGCGTGACAGCCGATCGAGCACTGGAGCAGGCCCAACAAGTGGATGCCAAAATTGCTGCTGGTGATGACATCGGTTTGTTGGCCGGGATTCCGATTGGTATTAAAGATAATTTATGTACTAAGGGGATTCCGACGACTTGCGCTTCTAAAATCTTGGAAAATTTTGTGCCGCCCTATGAATCCACTGTCACTGCTCGACTGGCTACCGCCGGAGCCGTGATGGTTGGCAAAACCAATATGGACGAATTTGCCATGGGCAGTTCCACCGAATCTTCTGCGTTTCAGCTAACGGCTAACCCGTGGGATCTAGAACGTGTACCGGGTGGGTCTTCTGGTGGTTCAGCCGCTGCGGTGGCTGCCGCAGAATGTACAGTAGCATTGGGATCAGATACGGGGGGTTCAATTCGACAGCCTGCTTCGTTTTGTGGCGTTGTGGGGCTAAAGCCGACTTATGGACTAGTTTCTCGTTATGGATTAGTGGCGTTTGCCTCATCACTGGATCAAATTGGGCCGTTTGGGCGATCGGTGGAAGATGCCGCCATTTTGTTGAAGGCGATCGCCGGACATGATCCCAACGATGCCACTAGCTTGAACGTCAAGATTCCTAACTATGTCAGCAGCCTCACGCCCAATCTAATGAAACAACGCAAATTTCGCATCGGCATTATTAAGGAGGCATTTGGTGAAGGGTTAGATCCAGTGGTGGGGAAAACCGTGATGGACGCTGTAGATGAGTTACAAAGGCTTGGGGCTGAAATCACCGAAATCTCTTGCCCTCAGTTCCGTTATGGGCTGCCCGCTTATTACATCATTGCTCCTTCCGAAGCGTCGGCCAACTTGGCGCGGTACGACGGCGTCAAGTACGGCTTCCGCAGTGACGAAACTCACAACTTGATGGAGATGTACACGAAAACTCGCGCTCAGGGGTTTGGTGCGGAGGTGAAACGCCGGATCATGGTTGGAACCTATACCCTCTCTGCCGGGTACTACGACGCCTATTACCTCAAAGCGCAGAAAGTGCGGACGTTGATTAAGCAAAACTTCGAGCAGGCATTCTCTCAAGTAGATGTGCTAGTCTGCCCCACTTCACCGATCACGGCCTTTAAGGCAGGAGAAAAAACCAATGATCCCCTTAGTATGTACCTAACCGACTTACTGTCGATCCCGATCAATCTGGCTGGCTTGCCAGGATTGAGCTTGCCCTGTGGATTTGATGAAGCGGGACTGCCGATCGGACTGCAAATGATTAGCAATGTGCTGCAAGAAGAAACCCTGCTGCAAGCAGCTTATGCCTACGAGCAAGCAACCCCGTGGCACGAACGATCGCCGCAGCTAGAAGACACGCCGCCATCCACTCAAACCACTCAGAGCAAAAAAACCAAGAAAAGCTCCGTTAAACGCAAGAAAGCATAAACAATCGCCGTGTTGCGTTCCTCTATCACTGGTATGTCGTTGATTCTCAAACTATCGCTACTGTTCGGTGGGCTACTGTCTACTGTTTACCTCGCCATCTGTGGCGTGCTGTATCTGCGGCAAACACGCATGATCTTTTTTCCGTCGCCCTATGTGGAGGTAACACCGGCCGGACTAGGGCTGGACTATGAAGAACTGTGGCTTCCCGTTGCAGCCGATACCGTAAATCTTACATCTTCATCTTCTCCATCTTCCTCACCGTCCCCATCTCTCCAACATCTACATGGTTGGTGGATTCCGGCGATCGCCCCCGAAACTGGAGTCTTGTTGTACCTGCACGGCAACGGCTTCAACATTGGAGCAAACCTGTCTCATGCAGCCCGGTTTCATCAGCTTGGCTTCTCGGTACTGCTGATGGATTACCGGGGCTATGGTCGCAGCGAAGGTGAGTTTCCCCACGAAGCTCAGGTTTACGAAGATGCCGAAACCATGTGGCACTACTTAGTGGAAACGCGGCAAATCTCACCCGATCGCATTATCGTTTATGGACATTCCCTAGGCGGTGCCATTGCGATTGATCTCGCAGCACGGCATCCGCAATTAGCAGGCTTGATCGTGGATGGCTCTTTCACGTCGATGCGTCACATGGTTGCCCTCTCACCGATGTTGCGGTTTTTTCCAATTGACTGGTTACTCACCCAACAGTTCAATTCCCTAGAAAAGATTAGGATGCTCCAAATACCTATTCTGTTCATTCATGGCACCGCCGATGCAAAAGTACCTGCCAGCATGAGCCAGACTCTCCATGAAGCAGCCCCACAGTCCCAGCTTTACTTAGTGCCGGATGCCGGACATAACGACGTGGCAGAGCGGGCCGGAACAACTTATCTAGAAACCGTCCAGCAATTTGCCCAGCAGGCGATTCGATCGGACACGGGTATTGGTCACAGAACTGGACGCTAACGCAAAGGGCAGCACCTTGGAAATTATCCGAAAACCAGCGTGAGTTGAGCCAGTGTTTCCACAAAGTCTGCTGTCTTTCAATCAAGCAATCAAGGTTTTCGGATAGAACTCCCATGCCAACATCATCGATTCAAATTGACGGATGTTGGCGCTTCCTGAGACGTGGTTTGTCCAGCGGGTTGCCAATAAACCGTGTTTATAGACAAACCTGTCACTTCCGACGGTAAGGTGAATTTGCTGGTAAATGGTACGGTTTGACCGGGTTGCACAATGCTATTGGGCAGATTCAATCCTCCCACCGCCAAATTGTTGCCCGCGCCAGTTTGATAGCCAATGCTGACCAAATCGATCGGTTGAGACGTGCGATTCGTGACACAGCCAATCAAATTGATTTGCTGGGGATTGCCAGAGGTAGGCTGGAACTGCAAATTAGACAAGGCAATTGGGGCCGAGGTTGTTGCGTCGGTGGTGGGTGGGCAAGTTGTAGGAACCGCATTAGGAGCAGCAACAGTCTCCGGAGCCGCCGGATCTGCAACTGCATCCGGAGCCGCCGGAGGAGACGACAGTCGTGACCACAAAAACGCAAAGCTAATTAATCCAACAATCCAACCGCTAATTCCCAGTAGGATTAAGGGGAACAACCAAGGAGTCCCCCGGTTTTCAGGGACAGGATCTCCAGCAGAAACCACTCCGTCGGCAGGCGGATTCGCGCTATTTTCCAGATCAAACTCAGCTAGCTGCTGCTCCAATGCCTCTTGAGAAGGTTCTTCATAGGCAGAAATTGGTGCTGGTGCTGGAATTTCTGTATCAGGGTAGGAGCTACTGTAGACTGGTGCTGGAATTTCTGTATCGGGATAAGCTGGTTCTGGAATTTCTGTATCGGGCATGGTTTCTGCCATCTCTGCATCTGCCGAAAACTCGTCGTAGGGGGTGTACTGGGGGTCATCTCCCATCAACGCCGAACCGGGGAATTGGTTAAACGAAGCGGTTTCGACAGTGCTTGGCTCTGAACGTGGTGCATCTGGATCATCAATCGATTGTGACCAACCATAGGACTGGCTTATCTCTTCGGTCGTGGGTTCGTCGATCGGCTCTTCGGCGAAAAAATCAATCAAAGCTTCATCGGACAACGGATCGTCAGAAGAAGCTGGATCAGCCGCCGCTGGATCAGAAAAGTCGGTCAATGAAAACGCCGAGGTATCTGATGTCATGGACGGATCTGCGGCATCTAAATCAGACTCATCCAAGATCCAATCGGTCTGATCAAATTGATCGAGTTCCGTGTTGGAATCATCTTCGGGTCTCGATGGTTGAAATTGGTTATTATCCTGTCCTTGCATTTGTTCTATAAAGGGGTTCGATTGCGGTACAACATAGAGATCCTCAGACTGATCCACGGGAGTGTCTTGAAATTCTTGCAAGAAATCGGGAGGAAACTCGGCGAGAGCGTCTGACTCGCTTGGCGTATCTGATTCCACTGCATCAGTCAGTGGGTCACGAACTGAATTCCAAGATTCTGGCGCGGCATCGATAGCAGCAGTTTGATCTGCCGAAGTATCAATCTGAGCGTCAGGTTCGATATCAACCCCTAACGATAGCTCATCCGTCAAATTTGCGAACTCATTCGTTGTAAATTCGTCTGTAGCAAAATTATCTGTAGCGATCTCATCGGCTTTCACCCAACTGGATGGTTCACTTGCAGCAACAGTGGGGTCATTGCCCGTGAGCGCCAGTAACAAATCCGGATCTTGCGGATCGGGAGCATCAAACAGCAGATCCTCGTCTGTTGTCAGATCGGGGGGAAGGGTCTCACCAGAAACCTCTTCGGATGGACGCGCCAGGTCTCCTAGTGGAAGGGTTTGGCTGAGGGCTGGTTCGTTCAATTCGTCGCCCAGGAAATTGAACAGCACTTCATCCGGTTCGTCGATCGGCTCTCCTACTTCATCTACGCCCATGTTTGCCACCAGGGGTGGCGATTCTTCCAGGAAATTGAACAACACTTCATCTGGTTCATCGTCTAAGGGTTCAGACGTCTCGGCTCCATTGAACCAGGATGGATCAAAGGTTAGATCAGCTTGTTGCAGCGCTGCTTCAATTTGTTCACTCAACGCACTCCTAGCATCGTCTAGCTCTAGCTCGGTCAGCAAATCGGGATCTTCGACAGGTTCTATCCACAACCCTTCTTGCTCATGAGACTGAAAGCGATCGTCCGCTTGCTCGCTTAAAAACGACTCAAATTGCTGCGCCGAGTCCTGTGGTTCCTCCTCGGTCATCAACTCAGCTAAGAAATCCCGCGCAGATTCATCAGACTGCTCTGTCCATAAGCTCTCTAATCGACTTTCTAGTTCCTGGCGCTGTGGATCAAACGGCGGTTGGGGTGATGGATCAGATAACTCTGCTTGCACCTGGGAAAGCTCTTGAATGGATTCGTCAAACCCAGGGAGAAACGACTCGAAAAAAAGATCCTGCTCCCAGGCAGGCGAAGCCGCTCCTATTTGCTGACCTGCAACTCTGACTGTTTTAATAGACGGAATATCCAACGTTTGAATGCCGCGCTCAACAAAATCGGTGAGGGATTGTCGGTTGGGAATTCGATCTGCCTTGAGCACAACATTCAAGTGATCGCCTTGTCGCTCAACGTAGGCGGTCATCCCTTTCGGTTGCAGAGCATTGTTCATTAAAGCGGCGATCGCTTGTGGATCACCTTGTTTGGCTTGTTCTAGGAGAAATGGCTGTGTCATAACTCAATTTAGTGCATCACTTGTTTTGCTTAATTTTTGCTTTACAATCTTGGCATTGGTTGTCTTGTGTCTTGACTTCGTTAGTTTGCCCACTCTCAGCCTGCAATTTTTCTCTGACCTATGAGCCTTGGATACCTTGCCCTCGTTCTTCACGCCCATCTGCCCTTTGTTCGGCATCCAGAAAGCGATTATGTATTAGAAGAGGAATGGCTGTTTGAGGCAATCACAGAAACTTACATTCCCTTGCTTACCCTCTTTGAGGGGCTGAAGCGGGATGGGGTTGACTTTAAGATGACCATGAGCCTGACCCCGCCGTTAGTGTCCATGCTGCGCGATCCGCTGTTACAAGAACGGTATGATCAGCATTTAGCCAAGCTTCAAGAACTGATCGAAAAGGAAATTGAACACAACGTTCATCATGGTCACCTCCGTTACTTAGGGGAATTTTATGCCACTGAGTTTAGCAAGGTCAGAGAAACTTGGGAGCGGTATAACGGCGATTTAGTGGCCGCATTCAAGCAATTTTTAGACAGCAACAATTTGGAAATTATTACCTGCGGAGCCACGCATGGATACTTTCCCTTAATGAAAATGTACCCGCAGGCTGTTTGGGCCCAAATCCAAGTTGCTTGTGAACATTATGAAGAAAACTTTGGCCAGCCGCCTAAGGGCATTTGGCTGCCTGAATGTGCTTATTATGACGGACTAGAACGCATGATTGCGGATGCCGGGTTGCGGTATTTTCTCACCGATGGACACGGTATTCTCTATGCGCGACCTCGGCCCCGCTTTGGCACCTATGCCCCTATCTTCACTGAGACAGGGGTCGCAGTGTTTGGTCGCGATCACGAATCATCCCAACAGGTCTGGTCGTCGGAAGTGGGGTATCCAGGTGCACCCGAATATCGAGAGTTTTACCGCGATCTTGGCTGGGATGCTGATTATGAGTTCATCAAGCCCTACATTATGCCCAATGGTCAGCGCAAGAATACAGGCATCAAGTATCACAAAATTACGGGCCGCGGCTTGGGGCTAAGCGAGAAGGAATATTATGATCCGCATTGGGCCCGCGAAAAGGCCGCTGAACATGCGGGTAATTTCATGTTTAACCGCGAGCGGCAGGTGGAGCATCTTTACCAAATCATGCAACGCCCGCCAATCATCGTGTCGCCCTATGATGCCGAACTGTTTGGGCACTGGTGGTATGAAGGGCCGTGGTTCATCGATTACCTATTCCGCAAGACCTGGTTTGATCAAAACACCTATGAGATGACGCATCTGGCTGATTATTTGCGGAAACATCCAACGCAACAGGTCTGCCGACCAGCCCAGTCTAGCTGGGGCTTTCGCGGATTTCATGAATATTGGCTCAACGAAACTAACGCCTGGATCTACCCGCACTTGCACAAAGCAGCCGAGCGCATGATTACTCTTTCCTGTCGGGAGGCAGAAGATGAGCTAGAGTGGCGCGCCCTCAACCAAGCCGCCAGGGAATTGCTGTTGGCTCAATCTTCTGACTGGGCGTTTATTATGCGAACCGGCACAATGGTTCCTTACGCAGTACGCCGCACCCGATCGCACTTACAGCGCTTCAACAAACTTTGGGAAGACATTAACCAGGACAAGATTGATGCTGGTTGGCTAGAAAAAGTCGAAGCGATCGACAATATTTTTCCCAACGTCAATTATCGGGTGTACCGACCGCTGATGGGCTAGGCAATCGGTGGCTCAGTCGCTAATTGTGGTGTCGGAATTATCGCTCGATCGCCTAGCAATTGCGCATGATATTAAGCGAGATAGATCTACGAGATAGATCTACAAAACCTGTCAACGATTACACAATAGCGGTGCCAAGGCTGCTAAAATCCAGCGTAAGTTTCTTTGACGACTTGCAGCAAATTTCTCTGGCATTGCTGAGCAGAGCGATGAATCGTGAAGTTCCTGACAAGCTTATTAAAGTTGGATGGCTTAGGGACATCTTCGTTAAATTTAGTTAGTTAAATTTAGCAACTCCGTTTCTCTAACTGCGTCTATTGTTTCAGTACAGCGACTCCACAATCCTTAAGACTTCAGCATCCACCTGGAAAAACAGCCTAAAATCGTAAATCTAAGCTTCGACATTGCGTTAATCCATGAACGACACCATCCTTGATGTTCGTAACCTCCAGGTAGAATTCCAAACCAGCGAATGTGTGATCAACGCTGTTGACACCATCTCCTTTCAGGTACAACGCGGGCAAACGCTGGGAATTGTAGGCGAGTCTGGCTCGGGTAAATCGGTGACATCGCTGGCGGTGATGGGATTAATTCCCTATCCGGGGCGCGTCACAGGTGGCGAAATTTGGTTTCAATCCCGTGACACAGACACACAGCCTGTTGATTTGCTGCGCTTGTCGAAGCCGCAAATGCAGCAATACCGCGGCGGACAAGTGGCCATGATTTTTCAGGAACCGCTGAGTTCACTGAATCCGGTCTATACCTGTGGCTTCCAGATCATCGAAGCGATTCGTCAACACGAACCGACGATCGCTCCGGCGGAAGCCCGGCGTCGAGCCATCAATTTACTGCAAGAAGTAAAGCTGTTACCCAGCGATGCCGAACTGCAAGAGCACTGTTTGGAACAGTGGCGCAAAACCAATCCCGATGCTGTGTTGCCCGATCGCGACTTGGCCAGACAGATAGGGCAGCACAAACACGCGATTTTGGATCGCTATCCCCACGAGCTATCGGGCGGGCAGATTCAGCGGGTGATGATTGCGATGGCCATTTGCTCGAATCCATCACTGTTGATTGCTGATGAACCGACGACGGCACTGGATGTGACGGTACAGTCCAAAATTTTGGATCTGCTGCGAGAACTGCGCGATCGACGCGGCATGTCCATGATGTTTATTACTCATGATTTGGGGATCATTGCCGAAATTGCCGATTGGGTGGCGGTGATGTATAAGGGCAAAATTGTGGAATACGGCTCGGTTTGGGATATTTTCTCCAATCCTCAACATCCCTATACCAAGGGCTTGCTAGCTTGCCGTCCCCAGCCAGATCGGCCATTGAAGTACCTGCCTACGGTGTCAGATTTTATGTCTGTCACCACCACTCCTGACGGGGAATTGGTCATTCAAGAAAAGCCGTTGACCCTCGAACAAGCCTTCAGTAGCCACGCGGATGAGTCTATTGACCCAACCGATGCTGTGAGCACGCATAGGATTGGCAACGGTTCGATCGGGCAATCTACTCAGCCTTATGGAGGTGTGGCAAACTATCAAGCTGACAATTTAGCGGAAAACCGACTGCCGACAGAACTACAGCCGACAGAACTACATCAGAGTCCTTCTCTGCATTCGCCCATTCATCCGACGCAAGATTCAAACCACCCAGTTGAGCTTGAAAGATCGCCCATTCTTACCGTGGAGGATTTGCAGGTAAGCTACCCGGTGCGCGGCATGTTTGGACAAACCCAACGCTATATTATGGCGGTGAATGGAGTCTCATTTGAGGTTTATCCGGGCGAAACCTTGGGGCTGGTGGGCGAGTCGGGCTGTGGTAAATCGACTTTGGTGCGCACCTTACTACGGCTGAATAAGCCTGCTAGGGGACGAATTGTGTTTGAGGGCGTCGATGTTTGTTGTCTCAACCGCCATCAGTTGCGGAAACTGCGACGCGAAATGCAAATCATCTTTCAAGATCCCTTCAGTTCGCTTGATCCTCGGATGACGATCGGGGAAGCTATTATGGAACCGCTGAGAATTCACAACTGCGGCGGCAATCGCCGGGCACGGCTGGAGCGCGTTTCGTACTTGCTCGATCGGGTGGGCATTGATCCCAGTTGCAGCAATCGCTATCCCCACGAATTTTCTGGTGGGCAACGGCAGCGGATCTGCATTGCCCGGGCCCTGGCGCTTAATCCCAAGTTCATCATTTGCGATGAATCGGTTTCTGCTTTGGATGTGTCGGTGCAGGCGCAGGTATTGAACTTGCTGAAGGAACTACAAGACGAATTCAATCTCACCTACATTTTCATTTCCCATGATCTGAGCGTCGTCAAGTTCATGAGCGATCGAATCATGGTGATGAACCGAGGCAAGATTGAGGAAATTGGTCCGGCCGAGCGTATCTACCGTGAGCCGCAGCAAGCCTATACTCAACAACTGATTGCTGCCATTCCTACAGGTAGTTTGCAAGCTATTCGCGATCGACAATTACAGCGCGGGTTTGCAGTGAGCTAAGGTAGGTACTTTGCCGAGAGCCTTTCGATGACAGCGTTCAACTCGCCTGACCCGCGAACGTGATGAAGATTGGATACTAGGCTCCCAGACGATGATGCGTAAGCCCACAAATGCTGAAATTCAGGCGGCCTTTGGGCGCACGGTTCCTGACATCATTGCCCCTCATTTGCAGGTATTGTTCTGTGGCATTAATCCCAGCCTTTACAGCGCTGCCGTCAATCATCACTTTGCGCGTCCAGGTAATCGCTTTTGGAAAACATTGCACGGAGCAGGTTTCACCGATCGCCTCCTCTCTCCGTTCGACGATCAAGACCTGCTGAAATTTGGGTATGGGCTAACCAATCTTGTTGATCGCGCCACCGCCAAAGCCGGCGAATTAACATCGGCGGAACTGGTGAATGGGCATCAAGCACTCGTTGCAAAGGTACAGCACTATCAGCCGCGTTGCCTAGCAATTCTGGGTATCAGCGCCTACCGCACCGCCTTTGCCCAACCAAAAGCGACGATGGGGAAACAAGACAGCGCTGTGGCTGGAGCGATCGTCTGGGTGTTGCCCAATCCCAGCGGCCTGAATGCTCATTACCAACTCGCAGATTTACAGCGAGTTTATCGTGAGTTACGGCTAGCTGTTACCGCATGAGGCAATCGGGTTGCGGCTCCGCTCTGCCCAATGGCTTTGTTCAATACGGGTCTTAAGATTATATTTTTTATTCTTATTTTTTATTCTTGTATATTTTTTATCCTTGCTCCCTCCTCCTTCCTCTTTGCCCATGCCCCACCTTTCCAAACTTCTCATCTACCCAATCAAGTCGCTCGATGGGGTGGAAGTCACAGAAGCCACTATTCTGCCAGGAGGCGCGCTGGCCCACGATCGCGAATTTGTCTTGTTTGATCCACAGGGACGGGTAGTGAACGGGAAACGCACTGCAAAAATTCACACGCTGCGATCGATCTATGAGTTGGCTGCCAGAACGGTGACGCTCCGGATTCAAGATCGCGATCGTCCGGCTGAAACCTTTCATTTGGATGCCGATCGGTTAGCTCTCGAAGTTTGGTTCAGCGATTTTTTGGGCTTCCCGGTCACGCTTCAGCAAAATCTGCACCAGGGCTTCCCGGACGATACCGATGCTTCTGGTCCAACGGTGGTGAGTCTGGGTACATTGGAAACGATCGCCAACTGGTTTCCAGACTTAAGCTTAGAAGCAGTCAGACAGCGATTTCGCACGAACTTAGAAATTGCCGATGTACCGCCCTTTTGGGAGGATCAGCTATTCGGTGATGTCGGTCAACAGGTGGCGTTTCAGATTGGTTCGGTGACATTCCTTGGCAATCACCCTTGCCAACGTTGTGTAGTTGTCACCCGCGATGCTTTAACTGGTGAAGCGTACCCCAATTTTCAAAAACAGTTTGTGTCCCAACGGCGAGCCACGTTACCAACTTGGACAACTCCTTCACGATTCAACCATTTTTATCGGCTGACTGTGAATACGATCGTGCCTGCCTCGGAAGCTGGAAAAACGCTGTGCCTGGGAGATAAGGTGAGTCTCTAAGCACCGCCTTGCGGAGGGGAGACACTGTCTAGGCTCATCCCTCAAGCCATTGCAGTCGAGGTTTAGTGAACGGAGATCGATCGCCAGGATACCTAGAGCGGTATAGTGCTGAAAAGACGAGTGACGCTGAAGCCTGTCCTATCGATAAACTGTCAAATCTTTTGAATTTATGGACACTCCGAACCGGATCTTGATTTTGTTTGCTCACCCGGCTTTGGAAAAATCACGGGTCAATCGGCGTTTGCTACAAGCTGTGACTGGGCTAGACTCCGTCACCATTCACGATCTCTACGAAACCTATCCTGATTTTCAAATTCAGGTGAAAGATGAACAGAATCTTTTGCTAACGCACGATATTATTGTGTTCCAACATCCCTTCTACTGGTACAGCAGTCCGGCGTTACTGAAGGAGTGGCAAGATTTGGTACTAGAGCACGGATTTGCCTATGGGCATGAGGGGGTGGCGCTACGCGGCAAGAAAATGCTTTCGGCAATCACCGCCGGTGGCAGTGAACAAAGCTATTGCCAAAAGGGTTATAACCGCTTCAGCGTTCGGCAACTATTGGCCCCGTTCGAGCAAACAGCCCATTTGTGTGGGATGGACTATTTGCCTCCGTTTATCGTGCATGGTACACACAGGCTAGAAGGTACACAGGACATTGACAAGCACGCTGAAGACTACCATCGCGTGATTCTGGCCCTGCGCGATAACACCATCCGTTGGGACAGAATCAGTCAATGTCGTCGCTTGAATGAAGACCTGCTGCAAATTATTCAACAGGAATCTGCCCATGCAACCTGACGATTTTTTCTTTCAAGCGTTTGTGTATTTGGTGGCAGCGGTGCTGTCTGTACCGATCGCCAAGCGATTGGGGTTAGGGTCGGTGTTGGGCTATTTAATTGCGGGAGTGATCATCGGCCCGTTTGTCTTGGGGTTTGTAGGACGTGCCCGCAGCGGCGATGTCATGCAATTTGCCGAGTTTGGCGTGGTGATGATGTTGTTTTTGGTGGGGCTAGAGCTACAGCCCGCTTTGCTGTGGCGACTGCGCGTTCCAATTGTGGGGTTAGGCGGGTTGCAGGTGGCTATGACCACAACCCTCCTGACGGTGATTGGCATCCTGATCGGCTTGCCGTGGCAAATGGCGCTGGCGATCGGGCTAATCTTACCGTTATCTTCAACGGCGATCGGGCTACAAACCTTGAATGAGCGCGGGCTTCTGAAAACCGAAGGTGGACAAGCAGCCTTTTCGGTGTTGTTGTTTCAAGCGGTGGCTGTGATTCCGATTCTGGCTGTGTTGCCGCTGTTGGCCATGGAGCCAAGTGCCGCCGATTCGACCCAAACCAGTGGGCTAGCAGGTTGGCAACAAACGCTTCTGGTCATTGGCACGGTGGGTGGCATTGTGCTGGGTGGGCGGTTTTTACTGCGGCCGGTGTTTCGCTTCATTGCCGATACCCAACTGCGCGAGATTTTTACCGCAACTGCCTTGCTGTTGGTGATTGGAATTACGCTCGCTACTCAACAGGTGGGATTGTCGCCAGCGTTGGGTACGTTTATCGGGGGTGTGGTCTTGGCTGAAAGTGAATATCGTCACGAACTGCTAAGTACGATCGAACCTTTCCAAAGCTTATTGTTGGGGCTGTTTTTCATCTCAGTGGGAGCCAGTATTGACTTTAATTTGATTCTTCAGCAGCCGCTGCTGATCTTGGGATTGGTGCTGGCTGTGGCCGTGCTGAAATGCACTGTTCTGTTTGGGCTGGGACAGTTTTTTAAGTTGGCCCTCAGCCACAGTCTACTGTTTGCCTTTGCGCTGGTGCAGGGGGATGAATTTTCCTTCGTGCTGTCGTCGTTCGCCGCCCAAAGCAATGTGTTACCACAGTCTACAGCGGGAATTGTGGTGGCGGTGGTAGCCCTGTCGATGTTGCTGTCACCTGTATGCATGATTCTGTACGAAACTGTGATTCAACCCCGCTTCTCTGGAGAAAACAGCGATCGCGACCCTGATGAGATTGACGAGAACGAAAATCCGGTGATCATTGCTGGGTTTGGACGATTTGGGCAAATTGTGGGGCGATTACTGATTGCCAATGGTTTTAAAATTACTGTCCTGGATCACAATGCCGGACAAATTGATCTGCTGCGCCGGTTTGGTTGGAAGGTGTTTTATGGCGATCCGTCTCGTGTCGAATTGCTGCGATCGGCCGGAGCCAACCAAGCCAAACTGTTTGTGATTGCCATCGACGAGCGAGAAAAAATCCTGGAAACCGTCAACTTGGTTCGCAAACATTTTCCCCACTTGAAAATTCTAGCGCGGGCCATCGATCGGCAACATGCCTATGAACTAATTCGACATGGCGTGGATATTGTACAACGAGAAACTTTCGATTCCGCGTTGGAATTAGGGGTAGAAGCCCTGAAACTGTTGGGTATTCGCGCCCACCGCGCCCATCGAGCGGCTCGTACCTTCAAACGCCACGACGAGCAAGCTGTGCAGCAAATGGCTCATCTAACCGACGATGAAACCGTTCTGATTGCTCGATCGCGTCAATTGTCCGAAGAACTCGAGCAAATTTTACGATCGGATACTCGTGGAAACATTACACCAGAAGTCGATCGGGCGTGGGATATCTCATCGTTGCGCAAAGAAGTATAGATAGCGATTGTCTGCCCCCCTCGAAGCGCGGATCAGCCTGTGTCTCATTCTCCACCTTGAATCAGGGCTTCTAGAATGCTGGTACCCAAATAAATATAAGCTGCGACAATTGCGGCGGCACTAATAATCAGCGCAATCAAAAACCGAGCAAAGGGAATTCGTGTAAGCCCAACGGCATAGCTGACAATATCCTGCGATAGCGGCATAATCACCAACATGCCTAAAATATCTCGATGCCCGCGCAATTGCTGGGTAAACCGATCGAGTTCATCCAAGTTGCCCTCACCCACAAATCGACTGACCACTCGACGACCAAAGGTTCGAGAAATCCAGAAATTGATACTACAGCCGACGATCGACGCTGTCCAACTCAGCAACCAAGCCAACTCTTTGCCGAAGAGTGCGCCTCCCACTACAAACAGCGAACTGCCGCTTAATGGAGCCAAAATCAAACTGACAGCACACAACAAAATAAAAATAGCCGGCGCCCACCATCCGGTCTGCTCAATGAAGGCTTGAGCGTTGTCTAGTCCGATCGCCTGTAACGCCAGTGCAAGACCGACATACAGCACAACCGCAAACAACAGCGCGGTCAATAGCTTTTTATATTTTCCGATCCGCATTCCTGTACCTGACTTTGGATGGCGAAACCACAATCACCACTGTAATCGAAGTCAAATCGAAGTTACCCAACAGAAGTGATGATTCAAGCTTGAGAGATTGACTGCAAGCGTTAGAGGTTGTTGAAACATCACAACTTTTGCGCCCCCATCCCCCAACCCATGCTCTTGTGGGAGAGAAAGAGGGCAGTTTGAGCCATTGCAGTTTGAGCCATTATTGATCCGGTTCAAATATCCTCTTGAAGTGAGAGAGAATCAAACAAACTCAAGACCTGATCAGCAATCGCCCGCTAAACGCACCTCTTGGACGATCGGTAAGTCGTTGAGGAACTGGCGATCTTCGCTGACATGAGGAAATTTTAGCTGCGACTCGGCCATGCCGTTTTGAATCAAATGATACCGTAGCCGGGCAAAACTGCCCGATTCTAAAATGCGGAGGCGTGGTTGAGGAATTTGATCGCGCCGTTTGATGGCATAGAAAGCATGAACCTCTTGGAGAATATCGTCAAACTTTTGCAAGAACAGGTCTGGCTGCGATAGCGTTTCTCCAGGGGCTAATTCAATGTTGACCAAATAATGGGGAGGAATCGCGTCGTCAGATAGGGTGATGCAGAAATTCTCCAGTGTTACATTAAACGCCTGCTGCAACATTTGCATGGTTTGAGTTACATGAAACTCGCTAGTCTTTTCGGTGGAAGCTGATAGAACGCCACCTCGACGGTGCCGAAAAATCATCAGCGGTGCCCGCCCAACCATGCCATCAATTTCGACGACATCGCCTAAGTCATAGCGATAGAAGCCAGCATAGTTGCTAAACACCAGACGATAGCGCTTGCCCACCTGCACTTCCCACGGCAACAACGTTTTTGGATATTTGACTTCCCACTGATCTTCGGGAATGAATTCAAAGAATCCACTGTCGATCGCCGGAAATACGCTGTCGGTGTTGAAATCGCGATGCACGCCTAACACTCCTTCAGCACAGGCGTAGGTGCCACCAAAAATGGGAGTATCGCCAAAAAATTCAGGGAAGCGATCGAAGTAGAAATTTGAGGTGCCACCCCGCGCTGTCACCATAAAGGACAGATCCGGCCAAGCATATTTGGGTAACAGTCGTCCGTGGCTGTGAAGTACCTGACGCAAATAGTCAGCGCGATCGGGAGCCGCCGACCACTGTTGTTCTAGTTTGAAGCGCAATTCTGGTTCCAGTTTCAGCCAGTGAGCCATTTCGCCTGTTTCCAAATCTTGAATCAGTTCGTCGGCGTTGGCTTCCAAATGTTCGCACAGTTGCAGCGCTAATACGGGAAAGGTGGCTGCAATCACGCGCAGATCGGCATTGCGCAGGGCAAATAAAAGGCAAATATAGTACCGCGTTTTTGTGTCGGAAATTTGCACTGCTTCAAACGGATAGGTGAAAATTTGGCGATAGAACCAATTTCCCAACCGTAGATCGCTAGTGCTAACTGGAGCATAGGCAATGCCGCTTTCAGTGTAGCCCAACGGTTTGACCGACAGAGGAAGCAACATTTTGCCGAGTGGTCGTCCCGATCGCCGCGCTGCACCTACCAGAAACCCGAGAGCAGCTTGATTGGCTCTAGAAACAAACCGACGCGATCGTTTCGTGACAGGAATCAGCTTTTTGTGCCCGGTGGAACCACTGCTGAGATTAATGTAAATTACCGGATCGGGCGTCAAGATGTTCGGCTCCCCTTTGGCCATACGCTGGGTGTAGGGATCAAAGGCACTGTAAGGCTGTACAGGCAGTCGATCGCGAAATTGATCAATGGTTTTAATCTCACCAATCCGATACTCTTGCCCAAACGCTGTATTCTGATAAGCTTGCAGCAGCGATCGCAGAAATGTTTCTTGGGTGGCTTCAATCTGGTCAAGGCGATGCAAAAACTTGGCTTTCGATTGGGAAGCGACAACGGACAAGGCAGATAGAACTAGGTTTACCATTGCTGCATCAAGATATGGGAATCAGGACGTGAGGAGTAGGGAGTGGGAAACAAGTGAGCAAATGACTATCATACCGAGGGCTGGACTATGGCTGGAAAGATGGTGTGAGAAATGATACTATGAGCAAAGGGTTGGGACGCTCAAGTCCACACCTTTCCGCGCCTTACACGGCTTCCAGGTCGTTAGCGCTGAGCAAGATCGGATTGCGTTGATCTTGTTCGAAGTGTTCGAGGACAATCTCTGGTTGAATCTCATGGGGCGCGAATGCGATTGCAGGCTGAAGGGTCTGCAACGGATAGTCTTGTTGCATCCGCTTGGCTCCTCCTCCAGTAATATTGAGTAAGATGCAGTCCCGGCGATCGAGGTTCCCGGCTTTCACCGCTTGAAGCAGAGCGGCTGTGGCAACGCCAGAGGCCGGGCAAATGTCAATTCCTTCTAGTTCTTCAAACAATACTCTGGCTCGTTCGGCTTCGCGGTTGGTGACGCCATACATTTGGCCATCGGTCTCCAGCAAGGCTTCATACAATCCACCTGCAATCGAATAGGCAGGCTGGCGATTGGTTAACACTTTGGCGGCCACGCGGTTAATTTGTGCTTTGGCTCGGTTTTGATGCATGGGGGGGAGATCTCGACTCTTGGCGTTCCAAGCTTCAACCATTGGGGTAAAGGGGGCATTTTGCGCCAGATGTAATTTCATGCGGTTGCTGCCAAATCGCCCGTCTTCCAGTAGGCGCAGATTGGCTTCCCAGGCAGAAATTCCACCGGTGCCCGATCCGACGGCTTGAAAATAATGATCGGGAATGCGACCCAAGCTCACAGCGGCATCTAAGACTGTCAATCCCATGCCATCGCGGCGGGCAACGTTGGCGGCTCCTCCTTCTGGGAAATACTGATCTAATTGGCTAATCATCTTTCCGAGGGCAATCGCATCAGAATAATCACCATTGCCACTGACGACTACCAAGCGAACGTTGGGCTGGAAGCGGTACCTAGACCAGATCGCCGATAGGTTTTGCCCAGGGATGACCAAGCAAAGAGGGAGTCCTTGGTCGGAACAGACGGTAGCAAAGGCACGACCTGTGTTTCCGGCAGAAGCAATAACCAAGGTGCGGGGATGGTGAGAAGGGATTCTTGCTAAGACCGAGGGCGCTTCTAATTCTTTAAACGAACAGGTGTACAATTCGGCTTGGCGATCGGGCCAGTACCCATTGAAGCTGATGTAAAGCTGGCTGAGACCTAAGTACCGGGCAAGATTGTGGCTTTCATAGGTAATGGGCTTGCCAGCTACGTTGAGAGTTTGCTCAACGGGTAGCCAATCCATATAGCGAAACAAACCGGGAAGCTGTTCTTTCACCTCCAGCTTTTTCGATCGATACACCGCTCGCAGTAAGGCCGGTTCGTGCTCGGCGTCACAGTGGAGGCGGAAGGGATCGGGATCGTACTCTGCTCCGCACAAGGTACAACACAGCGTATATTTGGGCCTACGAAGTAAACGATGAAGGGTCTGAGACACCGTGAGTCCGTCCTTGAGTCTGCTCGATGTACTGCTCAAAGACTATCAGAATCTACCCAACAGGTTGGGGAATTCTGGACAGTGTGCAAATTGAACCACTACTGTTTTCTATGGTGGTCCGACATGATCTGATGTCAGCTACCAAGATAGATTAGGGGAATTTACTGGCGTTGCTGTTTGGAGATGAATTGAAACGCGAAAAAGGCGATCGCAATCATACTAAAGGAAAATAGGGTGGTTAGGGTTCCCAGGGCATACAGAGCCGGCGAAGTAACGTTGGTGGTCATACCGAAGATTTCTAGCGGCAGCGTATTGTACTGTCCAGACACCAACGAAGTACGAGTAAATTCGTCGTAGGACAAGGTGAAGGTTAAAATACCCACGCCCAGCAAGCTGGCAAAAATAAGAGGGAAGACAATTTCCCAAAAGGTTTTGAAATCGTTGGCTCCCAAGTCTCGTGCTGCTTCTTCGCAGGATGGATTGAAGCGATTAAAAATTCCCAGCATGATCAAAAAGGCAAAGGGCACAGTCCAGGTGAGGTGTGCACCTAATCCAGAGGTGAACCATTCGGTTTGCAGCCCCAACACTTGAAAGGTAATGCCGATGCCTAATGACACCAAAACGCTGGGCACAATCAGGCTAGCGATCGTCAGGTAAAAAATTGCGCCCGATCCTTTGAAGCGATGGCGGAAGGCCAGCCCTGCCAATACACTAACGGTAATTGACAGCAACATGATCAGCACCCCCAGCACAAGCGATCGTTGAAAGGCATCGACAAAGTTGCCAACGCGCTGTTCTTGAAACACCTGCCCCAACCAATAGAAGCTGAAGCCACGCATAGGAAAAGTGAGGGTACCTTCGGGTCCCTGAAGCGACAGCATAAAAATTGTAATCATGGGGCCGTAGAGAAACAGCACAAATAGCCCAAAAAAGGCAGCTAAAGCATAGAAAGACAATGGGCGTTTTTTCATGGCTCCTATAGCTCTTTGCGAATATCAACCACGCGCAAAATCCCCACGACTAGTAGTAGCGTCACCACCAACAAAATCACGGCATTGGCGGCAGCTAAGGGGTATTGCAAACTGCCAATCTGGGTTTGAATTAATTTCCCGATCGAGGCCGATTGTCCGCCGCCCATCAACCGCACCGTAACGAATTCGCCCATCACCAGCGTCACCACAAAAATCGAGCCGATCGCAATCCCTGGAGCCGCCAAGGGCAAAATAATTTCTTGCAAAATTTGCCACCCGGACGCGCCCATGTCTTGCGCGGCGGTAATCAAGGTGCGATCGATCCGCATCAAGCTGTTGAAGATGGGCGCAATCATAAAAAAGTTATACAGATGCACCATGCCCAACACCACCGCGAAATCAGAATAGAGCAACCAATCTACAGGCTGATCAACGAGATTGAGACCTAGCAGAAGCTGATTCACTAATCCTTCTCGACCCAATAGCGGAATCCAGGAAATCATCCGAATAATATTCGATGTCCAGAACGGAACCGTGCAAATCAAAAACAGAATAATTTGCCAGGTTGAGTTCTTCACATAGAACGCAAGAAAGTAAGATACGGGGAAGGCGATCGCTAAACAAAAGAACCAAACTAGGGCAACATATTTGAATGTATTGAGATATGTTCTGAGAGTAACTTCTGACGTAAAGATAGATGTGTAATTGTCCAGCGAAAAGGCCGGAACCATCGAATAGCCCGTGAATTGCCAAAAGCTGACAATAAAAATCATGAGAATAGGCAACACCAGGAATAATAGAAATACCAGCGTCTGCGGTGTTGCCAAGAAATAGGGGGTGAATGCTTTGAGAGGATGATTCATAGTTGGGTAGGAGCGAAACATTCAGAAGAGAACCTCCCAATGTGTGGTCAAAACTGACTCCCAAATGCTTCACCAGTACAGATTAAATTGCCTCTAAGAAGCCACAAACTCGTTCCACTTTTGCACAAGGTATTGCTGTTCGTCCATTGTGGAGTTCCAAACCACCACATTACCCATGCGTTCTTTAAACGAACCGCCATCGCGCACGGCTCCTGCTGACTCCAGCTTCTTGCCAAACGGATCGATCATGTCTTCGGCGGCGGGTTTGCCTTCATACCAGAAATCATACTCGGCTTGCGACATGAACTTCTTAGCGTTTTCCGGCACCGCGCTGTAGTAGCCTTGCCGTCCCAAGAAGGCACCCACCCAACCGTCTAGCATCCAGTTCATGTACTCGTAGGCTGCATCCAAATTAATTCCCGAAAGATTCTTCGACAGTCCAATGCCGCCGCCCCACCCACGATAGCCTTCTTTCATCGGTGCGTAGATGCACTGAATTCCTTGTGACTTTACCGCCGTCACCGCAGGCGACCACATCGATTGCAGCACTACTTCGCCCGACGACATCAAGTTCACCGATTCATCAAAGGTTTTCCAAAAAGCTCGGAATTGTCCGGCTCGTTTCTGTTCCTTCAATAAATCGGTAATCTGATCAATCTCTTCGCGGGTCATATTGCCCTTGTCGCCGAACTTCATCAATCCTGATGCTTCCGCTACCATTGCTGCGTCCATGATGCCGATCGACGGAATATCGAGAATCGAGGTTTTGCCTTTAAACTCGGGATTGAACAATTCTGCCCAGCTTTCAATTTTGCGGTTGACCAAATCTGGACGATAGCCCAAGGTGTCAGCGTTGTACTGGAACGGCAGTAGCGTGGCCCAGTTAGTAGGTTCGGTGGCAAATTCGGTCGAATTTTGGTCGGTCAAATACATCACCTTAAAAGGATAGGTTCCTTGTGAGGTTTCCACCGGAGTACCGTCAAACTTGCCTTGAGTGAAGATTGGCACAATTTTGTCAAATTCGGTGATTTTGCTGACATCGATCGCCTGCAAATTACCGGATGGCACCACTAGCGGCAAACTGAAAAATTCACCGTCAAAAATGTCGTATTGTCCCGGCTGGGAAATGGCAATCTGGTTATTTTCCTCAGTGCTCAGCGCCCGCATTTGCAGCTTGAAGCCCAAATCTTCTTGGGCTTTGTCGCGAATTTCGTTAATTTGAGACACGCCTGTGCCAATAAACCGCAGCGTTACATCTTTGATTTGATTAGTATTAACTTCTGGGCCAGTCGCAGGATTATTCGGTGTGCCGCTAGGGGCATTGGTTTGGGCGGTATTTGTTCCGCTAGCGCAGCGGGCTACGGTAAAGGCAGCACCCGCAGCTAATCCGGTCTTCATCAGTTTGCGGCGAGAAAGTCTAGTCATAGGGGTATTCAGGTAAGTGATAGAGAGGGGTGGGGAGGAATTGGTAATGGGTAATTAGTAATGGGTAATTAGTAATGGGTAATTGGTAGTGGTAATCAGTCATAACCTATCACCTATTACCGATTACCCATCATCCATTACCCTCCTCACCTAATGTGGTAAAAAGATACAGTTTTCGGTGTCCCAACTCAGAGTAACGAGTTGTCCTTCGTTTGCGGCTTGGGTGAGCCAGTCGTGGGTGCGAATTTTGTAAACAATCTCTTCGCCAGTGGCTTCGGCTAATAGGGAAACACGAGTCACATATCCAGTGAATTCGATCGCCACAACCCGAGCTGTTAATTGATTGGGGGCAGACGGGTTGCTGGGAGGATAGGGCCACAGGGTCATGCAATCGCTGCGCACACAACAGGCGGCGGTCATACCCACATCAGCCGCTTGACCGCGACAGAGAAAGGTGCCAAGGCGATCGACTTCCAGTTCAATAATGGCACCCGTGTGAGCGGCGGCTACACTTGCTACCTTGCCCACAAAGATGTTGTTATCTCCAACAAAGCGGGCCACAAAGCGAGAGGCTGGTGTGTTGAAGATTTGATCAGGGGTGCCGATTTGGTCAATGCGGCCGTGATCCATGACCACGATTTGATCTGAAAGAGCAAAGGCTTCGTCTTGTCCGTGTGTGACTTGAATAAAAGTCATGCCAAACTCTTTCTGCAATCGCCGCAACTCGGTGCGCGTTCTCACCCGCAAATTTTCATCCAAAGCGCTGAGCGGTTCGTCAAGCAATAATACCTGGGGGCGAGTGACGAGTGCCCTGGCCAAGGCGACCCGCTGCTGTTGTCCACCGCTGAGTTGGTTGGGTTTGCGATCGGCAAACTTTATCAGCCCTACTACTTCCAGAATCTCCGCTACACGACGAGTGCGTTCTTCCTTGGGCACGTTTTTCATGCGTAGCCCAAAATCGATGTTCTGCCACACGGTTTTGTGGGGAAACAACGCATAGCTTTGAAACATCATCGAGGTGTTGCGCTGCGCTGGTGGTAAATCATTTACCCGTCGATCGCCAATGAATAAATCCCCCCTTGTAATTTCTTCATGGCCAGCAATCATGCGCAGTGTCGTCGTTTTGCCACAGCCACTTGGTCCCAACAAACAAGTATAAGATCCGGCTGGAATCTCCAAATTGATATCTTCAACCGCCGTAAAGGAGCCATACTGTTTTGTCACCGAGCGCAGAGTCACCCCGGCGGTATGCGAGGATAGTTCTTCTTGGATGCTGCCAATGGGAGTCGATGACAGTTTTGACGTTGAAGCAGAGACAGGTAAAGTCATAGGAAAACCGTCAAGCTAGGAAATGATGACACATGGCGATGATGAATCACGGGTGGGTGGAGGCGCATCGCGGAGAACTAGACAACCTAGACAACAGAGTGCAACCCGGATGGTGACTTGAAAACAGTCGCTAGGGGGCTAACTAGAAAACCGATAGGATTCAGTACAAATCTTTTTGGAGGGATAGATTGTATTCAAAATCACATTTCATTAGGATTTTTGTAGTCTATCTCTCGATAGTGGCCTTTACGCTATCTTTCCCGAATTTGACTATTTGTCTACAACTTGTCTACAACCTTGATCCTTACAGCGGATAGAGTCGATCGAGTTGCAGAAAGGTTTGCAGCAAAACATTGGCTCCTTGGGTGCATTGCTCAGGCGATGTATATTCTTGACCAGAGTGGCTGAGTCCGTTCTGGCTCGGCACAAAAATCATACCCATGTCTGTAAACCGTCCCATTTCCATCGCGTCATGTCCTGCCCGGCTGGGTAATGAGCAGTAGCCCAACCCTGAGTCTTGGCAAACCTGAGCGATCGTTTCTTGAATGAGCAAAGCAGCGGGGGTCGGATCAACGCACAGCACTGGAGCTATGCTGATGTCGGTATGGGTAGCTTGGGCGATCGACTGAAGGGTATCTGCCAATTGCTGTTCCATCTCGTTGAGGCAGGCTTCGGACAGATCGCGCATATCCACCATCAGGTCTACTCGACCGGGCACAATGTTGGCCGCGTTGGGCGAGACATTCAAAAATCCAACGGTGGCGACTGGTTGGCTCGGTTGACGCAGGGCCATTTGCTGTACAGCTAGGATCACCTGGGCGGCAGCCACCAGCGCATCTTGGCGAGCAGTCATCGGAGTAGTTCCGGCATGGTTTTCTTGTCCAAGGATGGTGATGGAGTGTCGCCGCATTCCTACCACGCCTTGCACCACCCCGATCGCCATCTCGAATTGTTCCAACACTGCCCCCTGTTCGACGTGCAATTCCACAAAGGCGGCCATGTCGCGCTTGGTGCGTTTTGCGGTTGCTAGAGCATCCCAATTGCCGCCAATTGTTTCCAGATGGGCTTCGATCGATCCGCCAATTTTGGGGCGATAACGATCGGGCGCTTGCAGCAGGGCTGTACCAGCCATTGCCTGACAGCCAATCATACTGCTCTCTTCGTCAGTAAACACAATGACCTCGATCGGGTGATCTAGATGAAGATGTTGTTCGTGCAGGGTTCGCACCATCTCAATCCCTGCCAGTACACCTAATACGCCATCATAGGGACCACCCGACGGCACGGTATCGATATGCGATCCGGTAGCCAAAGCAGGTGCATCTTCGACTCGGCCAGAATAGCGCCCAATCACATTTCCAGCAGCGTCAATGCGCACCGTCATTCCGGCTTCGCTCATCCACTGCTGCACTAGATAGCGCGCTTGCAAATCTGCGGGCGTGAAGGCCAACCGACAAATATCACCATTCTCCAACTTCCCCACCTTCGCTAGGCGATCGATGTTAGCATTAAGCCGATCGCCATTGATGGTCAGCTTTTTTGTTAAAACGGTCATCCTTGAACACTCCCTATCTATGATTTTGTATACTGTATACAAGCTTAACCAAAATTATTGTATTCAATCCTACCGCTAGCACATTTAATGAATTAGGGAGGGTGTGAGGGAGGGCGAGGATGCATGAATCGATATAGCATGGTGATCCTAGCAGTCTGAAGGGGATCAGCTTTTTCTAGCTGCCCATTATCCCAGCGCCCATCCCCGAGAACACGGTTCATTGTTGACGGAGGCTACGCCTTGTCCATATCTCTCAACTCAATTCAGCGAAGTAAATCTCTATATGAGCAAACCTATGATGCCCTGCGCACTAGTATTCTCACTGGAGATTTAGAACCAGGAGCACGACTAGTAGAAACTCAACTGGCCGAACAGCTTCAAGTCAGCCGCACCCCTATTCGTGAAGCCATTCGACAACTGCAACGGGATAATTTAGTGACAGCCGATGCAAACGGAAGCTTGCGAGTCACCACAATCTCGATCGCCGATGTGGCTCAGTTGTATGATTGTCGTATTGCCCTAGAACAGTTGTCAGTTGAAGCAGCTTGTCAAAATGCCACCGCCTTGCAACTGCGACGGCTTGAAGACTTGGTATCACAAGCTGAGCATCTCCAAACCCAACCTTGGGCCCAATCCGCTCGATCGCCCCGCTCCAGTTCCTATCTGTTGGATTTGGATTACCAGTTTCACCATACGATCGCGGAAAGTTCGCAAAATCGCTGGTTGGTGACGTTGCTGGAACAAGTGTTCGACCAAATGACCCTGCTGCGGGTGCAAACCACTCGCCACAACCCCAGGGTGTTGGAAATCCGGTTAGAACATCGCCAGATTTTTACTGCCATAGCCCAACGGGATGTAGTGGCATCCGTGGATGCAATTCGATCGCACCTGATCGCCAGCAAAGCCAGAGTGATTCAAGAAGTGAAGAATTTGCATGTGGCGATCGGCGATTCAGAGGCAGGAGACTAGGGCTTGGGGGCTGGGCTTTGCCGTGAGTGTCAGTCGGACGGAATTGGGGATGAAAATTGATTATTCTTTAGTTCTAAAATTAAATTTCTGAGATCAAGTTTGCCACTAGTCAGGAAGGAGCGACATTCATGCATCGCGTGTTCATTTGTGGGTCAGCATTGCGCGGTCAGCCCGATCACCAAAATTTGCAATCTGCAATCTTTATTAAGGAAACGAAAACGCTACCGCTCTACCGGCTTCATGCGGCGGAAAATGGCTGGCATCCAGCAATCTACCAAGTCGAAACGGGTGGCATTTCAATTCCGGGTGAAATCTATGAGCTGACGCCAGAGCAGTTTGAATATTTGGCAACCAATGAACCGCCGCATATGTATCCGGCTGAGGTGAAGTTAGAGGGCAATGAGGTGGCGACGGCGTTTCTCTATCCACAGGAGCTAGTGGAGCAGTATAACTGGCTCGATATCTCTGACTATGGCGGTTGGGCTGCCTACAAAAAAGCGACGGCCACCGCTTAGACTGGTTGCAGCCGTTTTTATCGCCACCCTGACGCCTGTATGCAATCCTATTCGCTCCTTGCGCCTGCCAAAATTAATCTCTATCTGGAAATTATTGGCGATCGTCCCGACGGTTATCATGAATTGGCAATGATTCTGCAAAGCATTGCCTTAGCCGACCGAATTGATTTGCGCGCCAACGGCACCGATCAAATCCGAGTTCACTGCGATGATCCGCAAGTGCCAGCCGATGACAGCAACCTGGCCTATCGAGCAGCGGCGCTGATGGCAACTCAGTTTCCAGACGCTTACAACCGCTACGGCGGCGTGGATATCACTCTGCACAAGCACATTCCGATGGGAGCAGGGCTGGCTGGCGGCTCTACGGATGCGGCAGCAGTACTGGTAGGGGTGGACTTGCTCTGGAAACTGGGGCTGACGCAAACAGAAATTCAAGAGTTAGCGGCGCAACTGGGATCGGATATTCCCTTTTGTGTCACAGGCGGCACTGCCATTGCCACCGGACGCGGAGAGAAACTAGCTCCTTTGCCCAGCCTCGATCGCCTTCATGCCGTGCTGGCAAAGTATCACAGCATTGGGGTGTCCACTGCTTGGGCGTACAAAACCTATCGCCAACAGTTTCATGATTCCTATGTCACTGATCCGTCCACCTTACTGGATCGATCGCGGCGAGTTCATGCGCGGGCGATTGTAGAAGCCATTATGCAGCACGATAATCATTGCATCGGGCAGTTGTTGCATAACGATCTAGAGCGTGTGGTATTTCCCGCTTATCCTTCCGTCGCTCATCTGAAACAAACCCTGATGCAGTTTTACCCACTGGGCGTGATGATGTCTGGCTCTGGCTCAACGGTGTTTGCACTGGTAGAAACCGCTGAACAGGCCTATCACCTGCAACAGCAATTGCGGCAGGCCATTTCTGACCCAGATTTGGGTATTTGGACTACACAACTAATTGCACATGGCGTTCAGTTGATGCATTCTTGATGCTGATACCTTCACAGCGATCGCAAAAACCGGATCAGAGCAGCGCGATCGGCAGCGGACATAGTTCTAAATGCTTCTTTGGAGGCTTCTGCTTCACCGCTGTGCCAAAGAATGGCTTCCTCAAGGGTGCGGGCGCGACCATCGTGTAGGTAACTAGAGTAAGGCAATACAGTTTGCGTTAAACCAATTCCCCACAACGGAGAAGTTCGCCATTCTGTGCCAGTTGCTTGAAAATCCGATCGATGATCAGCTAATCCATCTCCTAAATCGTGTAGCAGCAAATCGGTGTACGGGTGAATTACTTGATTCGTCAGCACTGGAATGGGGTGATTGCCTGTTCGTAATTCCGATACATGGCACGCGGCGCAGTTAGCAACAGTAAATAACATTTCGCCCCGCTGCACCTCGGGATCGTCGAGCAAGGTGCGGCCCGGAACCGCAAGTGTTTGTACATAGAATGTGGCCTGGTCGAGGGTAGTGCGATCGATGTCGCTGGAACCGTCTGGGTTGGGAAACAACGGATTGGTAATTCCCATATCGTTGACATAGGCGGCTGCCGATTGTTGCAGCAGGTTGGGTTGATTTGCCTTTAAGCCAAACCGTCCCAAGGCAGTGGTCTGCTGAACCACATCCCAAACTTGATTGGGGCGACCTGAAATCCCATCCTGATTTCTGTCTTCTGGGTCTGCCAACGCCAAAATGTCCGTGTCAGGAACGGCTTCTAACAGCCCAAGTCCAAAAACAGGCGGCGGCAACCGCAACGACACCTGCACTGACGGTGGCAATGGACTGCCGTCTCGCAAGGTAATGCGAGGTTGCGGTGATCGGAGCCGATAAGGAGTACCATCGCCATACTGTCCTGTCTGTTCCTGCCACTGAAGGTCTACCGTTGCCTCTGGAGCCTGCCCATAGACTCCGTGATCTTGAATTTGCGTGCCCAAGCCAGGAACCGGCGGGGTACTTTCTAGATCGACCGTTGCTTCGGGATGATAGTTGGCGATCGGCATTCCAGGTGCATCGGAACTGGATGCTTCAATGGCTGGCAAACTAACACGGGCAAGCAATTGCCCTGGTTGCGGTAGGCCGCGCCCATTGCGCAAGTGGCATCCTGCGCAAGAAGCATTGTTAAACAACGGCCCTAACCCTGAATTAAGTGGGGCTGGGGCGGTGACAAACACTGCCTCGAATGCCAGATCACCTTTGAGATGGCGATTCACTTCAGCGGCGCTTAATCCGGCTGAGGGCTGCTCGTAAGCGCTAGAACTGCGATTTGAAACGGTGGTGGTTCCTCCAGCCATAGGGATTGAAGTTTGGGCTTGGACAACAAACCCGCGATCGAACCCAGGGGAGAAGCCAGCGGAGAACAGTCCATTGGATAAGAAAATACCAGCGATCAGCGCGATCCCAAACAGCAGTATCAAACGAATCTGCCTAGCCCCAGCCGATCGCCGTCCCATACCTTTGATGATGGTCATCTTGCATGCACACCCCAACGCTCCTATCCTGCCTGCACCTGGGGGAGTACCTCAGATTGCAGCGTGTTAAAAACTTGCAAAATGGCGGCTTGAGCCGCTTCCATCTGAGCAATGGTGTCAGCCTCTTCAAGGTTTGTCTCGACCGGCCCTGGAATCGCCGCTACCGCATCGATCGCCGCTTCTAACTCGCGTTTAATTTGGTCATCTAAAGCAGGATTTTGTTCTGCCACCCATGCACTCAAACTATAGCCCGTATCCGAAGCAGAAATGCTGCCAAGATAAGCATTTCTTACACTCAGAAGGTTGTTATGCAAATCATTTAAGGTGGTTTGACTGAAGCGGCTTTCTAAAGTGACTGTATCCTTTGTTTCCAGTGGTTCACCGATCTTCTCGTTGGCAACTTCGTCTAAGCAACCCAACATTCCCTGCACAATTTCTTCCACTGCTGCATTGGCTGTTAAATAAGCAGGGTTACTGCTGTCGCCGGCTGTCGCTAGGACCTGACGATACGGCGGATTGCCATCTATTCCCGTTACCCAACTTTGTAAGAGTGCTTTGGCGGTCTGATCAAAGGCGATCGTCGCTGCTTGCAGATATGCTAGTTCCCGTTCCGAGAAATCATCGACTGTTTTGTCGTTTTCGACTCCAAATAGAATGAATTCAATGGCGTGAAAGCCCTGTTGTGTGGTTTGCAACGTAGCGATGTATTCAGGTGTTAACTCTTCTTCACTATTGATTACTGCCAGAACATCTGCTTCGTTCACCGGCCAATCATCTAGAGCACCATCGTATCCCAGAGAGTCTGCTGGGCCAAAGGCAAAAGCCTCGCTCTGTTCCCACGGAAAACGAGCAGTGATCCAAGACTCGCGGGCAGCTTGCAGGGTTTGATCGGTGGGATTGCTGATAAAGGCATTGACAGTTGCCACTAGTTCCTCTGATCGAACCACTAGCTCTTCGTAGGTGGCAACAACGACTCGATCGGCAAAATCACCGACCAATTGACGACTAGTCGCCTGATCGATACTACGGCTGACAGCTTCAGTCCTGGGATCTTCCGCAGTGATGAACGGTTCCGGTGGGATGGCTGGTGCGCCCAGGGTCAAAGATTGACGGCTCAAACCACCAAGCAGAGTCAGTAGGCTGGCGGCCAACACCACCTTGGTACACGGCCCAACATATGGCATCGATCGAGGCAGGAACATCAATGAGAATGGACTTAGATGCATCTTTGAAATATCCACTTTAAAATCTTTCTTAAGAATCATTCAGATTGCAGCCTCTATCATCAACAAGCTTGCTGGGAACAGTCTGCATGGTTGCTGAACTTGCAAAGCTTTGCTGCTCAAAGACTAGTATAGGCTTGAGTCAATACAAGCAAGAACGGCAATAATCATCCTACACTATTAATAATGATTCTCAGCAATTTTGAAACAAGCCACGACCAAAAGCACCTAATTTTACAAAAGCTTGCGAAAGCAAAAGAAACTTAGAAAAACGCAGCAGAATGATACATTCGATTAAATTTTTCATCTGGGCTTGTCTTTGCACCCGTCCGCCCATCAATCGCTATAGAGGCCGGATCGACAAATTTTCCCTGGTCGTACCAATACACGGTGCGGATTGGATAGGGAATATTGATGTTCGCTCGATCGCAGGCTTGTTTTAGCGCCATCATCATACTTCTGTTTAGCAACGCCCCATTCAGTTCGATCGCGCTGAGATGAGTGAACGGATGGTTACGCCATGAAAGCAGATGTGCTCAGCTTTGTGACAGTGTGTTTGAAATGATGACGGGGCGATCGGAAGTAAAGTTTCTTGAGAATGCATGTAAAGATAGAGCTAATAGAAACAGCCTTGAATCATGATGGTAGGTTGCTGAGATGGCTGCAATTATTTTGGATCTCAAACCCTTTGTTGACCTAAGCGATGACCAATTTTATCAACTGTGCCAAAACCACCGTGACCTAAAATTTGAACGGACTTCCCAGGGAGAATTAGTTATCGTGACGCCAGTTGGAGGAGAAGGAGGCAGCCGTGAGGCAGACTTAATTGGAGATTTGGTGTATTGGAATCGCCGCACCCAACTCGGTAAGGTATTCAGTTCTTCTACTTGCTTCAAACTTCCAAATGGAGCTAATCGATCACCTGATGTAGCCTGGGTGATGCAGGAGCGGTGGAATCAACTCACACCAGAGCAACAAAAAAAGTTCCCCCCCCTTTGTCCCGATTTTGTGATTGAGTTGCGCTCTGAGAGTGATGCGCTGGAGCTACTGCAACAAAAGATGCAGGAGTACATCAATAATGGATTACGCTTAGGATGGCTAATCAATCCTCAAGACCGGCAAGTAGAAATTTATAAAACGAATCAAATGAGACAGGTTCTTGACAATCCTCAGCAACTAAATGGAAATGATGTGCTGCCGGGATTTATGTTCGATTTATCTCTGATTTGGGATTGAAATGTAGAAAGATAAAGAGAATGCCCTCACTCGGCTTCACCTAACCAGAAGTTATCAGGTAAAGGCTTGTTGAAGTCTTCTTTTAGCCGATTGAGTAAATTCAATACTTGTAATAGCAATGGCTCTGGTACTGAGGCTAGCTCACGCACGATCGTCGCTAGAATAGTCGTGGTATGTAACCTATCAGCCCTATTCTTCCAACTTTGGCACAGTTGCCAAGTTCACTAGGCCAATGAGCCAACTTCACCTACAGATCCACAAGCTTATTAAATAGACTGTTAATTACTTTTATTAATACGTATTTACCTAAACACTCCCCTAAAGCTAGACGATCGAGTTTGATGGCTGAAGGAGCGATCGATGTTCAGAGATGAGAGGGCATTTTTAGATAAAAGTTAAAGCATTACTTTAACTGAATGTAAATTATCTAAATTACATTGACTTTTAGCCGGAGCTTGTGTGTAAGAAGTGTATATCCAATGTGGGAATCTAAGCGTGCTAGAAGGAGTAAAATTTTCTTTTGAAAGAGACAATTTAGATTATGATAGGTGATCTCATGCACACACCTGAAACTCAG
Organism: Thermocoleostomius sinensis A174; assembly: GCF_026802175.1. Lineage (NCBI taxonomy): Bacteria > Bacillati > Cyanobacteriota > Cyanophyceae > Oculatellales > Oculatellaceae > Thermocoleostomius > Thermocoleostomius sinensis. The sequence continues at coordinate 4,821,071 of NZ_CP113797.1, forward strand.
CGAAGCTACGGAAACTTCTCAAGCAAGAGTTGTCGAAATATTTATTAATACTTCATAACACAAAATGACTTAGCCTCTACAGTAGGAGCCGTTTATTTCATCTTTTCTCAGCTTTCAATCCATCTTGAAGCAACTTTTGATAGGGCCTCATGAAAGATATTATTACTCCAAAATCAATTTTGTTACTTGCTGCAAATCCTAGAGAAACTAGAAGTTTGCGATTGCAAGAGGAGGAGCGAGAGATTAGAGAACGGTTACGCCTCGCAGGATATGGAAAAACACCCATCAATTCTACTGGAGCGACTCGATCGCGAGATATTCAGCAAGCGATGCTGGATTTCAAACCACAGATTGTGCATTTCAGTGGACATGGTGCTGCACAAGAAGGATTGGTCTTTGAGGATGCCGCAGGACAAGGAAAGTTGGTTAACTCGTCAGCATTAGCAAATTTGTTTAGATTGTTTAATCGCGTCGAATGTGTTGTCTTAAATGCCTGCTATTCAAAGTTTCAAGCTGAGGCAATTGCTCGACATATTGAATATGTTATTGGCATGAGTCAAAGAATTGGTGATAAAGCTGCTATTGAGTTTTCAGTAGGCTTCTATTCTGCTTTAGGAAGTGGCGAGTCAATTGAATTTGCATATGAACTTGGTTGTAATGCCATTCAATTAGAAGGATTACCAGAAGAATTAACCCCTGTTCTTTATAAAAAAGGAAAGCTACTTCAAATATACATTGGCAATAGAGTTTTAAGAACCGATGAAGCGAATGATGAAGCAAGTCGTGAACTACATCAAGATCGAGTAGAAAAAAATTTAGGTGTTAACACTGTTCCTTCTGAACACGTTTCAGAGCACTCAACTCAAACAATCTTGGAAGTACAGAAATCACCTAACAAGGATGCAATCATTCTCAATATACTCAGTAAGCTATTTGATGCGTTGTCTAGTCCTAACCGTGAGATAGGTATTCGAAAGTTTGAAGAAATCGCTCATCAATCTCTATTTCAGAATGGTCAGATTGATCCAGCTTTCCGTAAAAATTGCTTCGATGTAGCAGCTACAAGATTAAATTTGTATAAGCAACCTGCTGAAGTGACTAGAAGTGAAATTACGAGCAGAACAAGGCTTGGTTTAAGAGGTGATAAAGAAGAGGGTAGGGAAGAAAAGTATGTAATTGCTCGTAAGGAGCAATTAGGAGGATTTAAGGGGCATGTTCGTATCTTTTTTCCTGCTAATGGTAGTTCAGCCAAAGTGTCGGGCTTAAATCTTTAATGTCTTTTATGTAACAAGGAGAGCGTCTTTGTGAAGTGTTCAAACTGTCAGACTGAAAATCAAAAAGGTTCAAAGTTCTGCATCAACTGCGGTGAATCCTTAAAAATCGCTGCACCTATTGATGATGGAATTCGTCAATCTCCATCGTCAAATAAAAGATACGCTCAAGGTAAAAACCCAACCCTTGCTGCAATTTTATCCTTCCTAATTATAGGGCTTGGTCAAGTCTACAATGGCGATTTTTTGAAAGGAATAGTTATGTTTATAATTGCAGTCGTTTTATTTGTTCCCACCGCAGGATTAAGTTCTTTTCCCATGCTCTTTTGGTCAGTTATTGATGCCTATCAAGTTGCTAAAGGTAATCAAAGATTATGGAAATAATGAAAATAGAAGGACTTAACCCTCTAGAATATGAGCATCCTTTAGATCAGAAAGGTCTCAATATGTTGGAGAAAACACCAGGCTTAGACTTTTGGGTCAATAAGTTCTATGAGCTTGGTGCTGAACGGTTCTTACAACTCCATTTTGTTGGTAGTAACCTTAAAGTAACTTCTAGCAGCCTTCCTGATATCTACGAAATCTTAGAAAACGTTTGTGAAACTTTGAACTTGAAGACTACACCTGAACTTTACGTTCGACATGATAATTACACGTCTGAGGTACAACCTGTAGCTAATAATCTTCAAGGGATTACTATAGGAGTCGATCGTCCTCTAATTGCAATTAGTGCTGAATGTATCGAAAGTTTTTCAAGTTCAGAATTAGCATTTATACTTGGCTGTGAAATAGGTCGCATCAAGAGCAGGCATGTACTCTACAGCAACATTGCTGGTTTGCTTCCATCTGTTAGTGGAGTAATGGCAGGTTTGACGCTTGGAGTCAATTTAACAAGGCCCGTAATAGATGGATTAAATGTCGCACTAACACAATGGTATAGATGGTCAGAATTTACTGCCGATCGGGCAGGGTTATTAGCCTGCCAAGATTTAACTACTGCAATGAGATCAATGGCAAAAATTGCAGGACTACCTAGGAAGTATTTTGATTCTTTTGATATTGATGATTTTGTTACTCAGGCAAGAGAATATGAAGGGTTTGGGGATACTTCTTACGCCAAGCTGCTAAAAATATTTAGTTTAATGTCTAGGAATCAAGCCTTTATTGTTTCACGGGCAAACGAACTTCTAAAATGGATAGACTCTGGAGGATATCAAGCAGTATTAGAGCGTAAAACCAAAATCAAACCACCTCCACCCGCTAATTTTTGCCGCCATTGTGGATTCAAGCTTGAGCTTTCCAATGCCTTCTGCTCAAACTGTGGACAGCAAACTTCCGCTTGAGATCCTTTCGCCCTCTTACCAGAAAACCCCCGATCGATCACTGAGGGTAGAGACGGGTCATGGGTCATGGGTCATCGTGACAGTAGTTAGTACCCATCACCTATCCCCCATCACCCATCACCATCTTCCGCTTATCTCCTACCGATCGACATAGCGCTTATAGATGCGCATAATCTCTCCCGGTTCTCGAATGGTAGCTTGCTGAATCTGGGCATAGGGCAAGGCCCGCGACCAGTGCTCCACCCGGCAAAACCCACAGTGATACAGATGGGCGATCGTGTGCTCCACCTCTTCGGGTGGTCCAATCAGCAGCATTTTCACCGATCGCCGAGACGACGCCACGGGGCGATCGCAGTCGGTCGGCGGGGTCATAAACTCATCAGCCATGCTTAAACTCCTTTAGGTCTAGGGTAAGAAACCCTAGAGACTCGCTCTCAGCAGACTCAGACAGCACCAGGCCGCACAAGCTGAAAGCAGGGGCGCTATAATGCACCCTAGCCTTTAGACTAGTGGACATAGTCTGAGGTTAGCTAGCTCAGGTGTTTTGCTTGGTCGGCGGACACCTAGCTAGCGCTAGAGAAGGGGATCTCTAGGTAGCCCGGTTACTCTTCCTCTAACAGATGAATAACCATAGTCACCCACCCTAGCAGAAGCCGATCGCCGAATCAAGTCATATTTGTTACCGTCTGTTAAAGATTGACGAAGCGTAAAAAGGGAAGAGGCGGACATAAGCCGGGTTCTGTTCCCTAGACGATCGCTCATCCAGAGGGCGGTTATCTATCTGGGATGCCTGTCACCAGACACCTCATGCGGAATACGCAGAAGTGAAACTCACTCCTACCCGGAGCCGGAAAAAGACCAACCTTTGCTCCTTCGACCTTGCTTCCAACCGGGGTTTACCGAGCCAACACCTCTCGATGTTGCTGGTGCGCTCTTACCGCACCTTTGCACCCTTACCTGTGAAAGGCTCAAGCTGTCCTTTCCATTGGCGGTATGTTTCTGTGGCACTCTCCTCACGCTCGCGCGCACTGGGCGTTACCCAGCAGGTTCGGTCTTTCGGAAGCCCGGACTTTCCTCAGGCAAAATGCCCGCAACCGCCTGCGCCTCCTCTTCCCTTATTCCCAGTCTACAAGGCGAGGAGGGGGAAAGGATGAGAGCATTGCTGAATTCAAGTAGGAGTTGCCCTCATCGCCAGGATGAGAAAGGGGAAATGGGTGAATGAAACGAGGCTAATACTATATTCTCTATCTCCCCTTGCTAAGGGAAGAAGCCACAGGCGGTGGGATGAATACGATACAGCCTGACAAAGCATGGATATCATCCTACCTCCTAACCTCCGATCGCTCATTTCTTCGGATTCCAGGGCAGTTGGTCATACCAAGGCATCTTCAGGACGGTGAATTTACACCAGAGGTAATAGGGACGATCGCTGGTATCTGCTCCCGTTTCCAATGTATTTAATGTGACAAGTTTTAAGGATAGCCGCAGAAAAAAATCAAAGGTGCGTTTGCGATCGTCGAAGGACGTTAACCGTTTTTCAAGCTCTTCTCGCACAGCTTTCGGCACGTCCTTATTCTTAGACTTAGCTTTAATCGCTTTGAAATCCAAAATTGGAACCTTGGGTTCCATAATTTGTTTTTCAGTATTGGGTTTCAGAGTATCTTCAGCGGTAAAGGTAGCGGTGAGCTTGTCGCCTGGAGCCACAAGACTAGGGGGTTGAAATTTGGGTGGTTGCGAGTCGGCTAAAATCGGATCTTTGTCAGTTGTGAGGCGAACGACTCGTCGAGCCGTGTTGTCATAGTCAGTTAGGCTACAACTATCCCAGTTAATGTAAATATCAATGTCTTTCGATTTGTTTTCCACGTTCATGATCAAGAACCGGGGCTGTTCATCTTTGTCATGATCGTCAAGGTCATACTTGTATCGCTTTTTAAATTTGAAAGAAATACCCAAGATATCTTTAAGCGATCGATCGCCAAACGTCATGCGCTCGAGTTGTTGATCAAACGGCTCTTCTCTCGGTTTAAAGTCCTTAGAAGCAGGGTCAATGATCTGAGGATCAGGAGCTTTAATTCTAGGATTACTGGTATCTAGCTTGCTGACAAAGTCAACTTTAGTTTGCTTGTCAAGCGATGCGATCGCCCGGTTCACAATGTAAACCACCGTGAGCAGAAACAAAGTCACAATCACTAAATCCAATGAACTCATGGCCAATGAACTTCCCTGCTAGAGATAAAAGATTGAAACCAGCGTCGAGTCAGTTTTGTTTGATTGTAGAGCGGATAAGAAAGAACCGATCTAGATATCTGAATTAAGGAAAACCCGATCGCTTGCATAGCTGGTTATTCCATCAACTGAAATTCCTTCAGGGCGGGAACAAAGTTTTTATTTTCGTGCTGCGATCGACTCAACTTGATCAGGGCAAACCGTTGAAGCGGTGTCAGTGCAGCCCATTGTTCCGGTGTAATGACTGTTTCATATCTCTGAGCTTGAGTTTGTACACTCTCTGGAACGGTTGTAGCATCAAGCCAAGCTGGATGAGCCTCGATTGACAAATCAGACGGGGTTTCACCCGTGTGTGCTTGAACTAACTGATGTAGCTGCGATCGATACGTCTCAATCTCGGATTGGGTGTTGCAAGGAGCCGTTGCAAGTGCTTGCCGTTCCGCAGCGGTGAAGTGGTTCCAGTGATGCAGTTTCAGCTTAACGCCGCATGTATCCAGGTTGAATCGCACCTGCATGGGAATACAGCGCAAAGAATCAACAAAGTCAGATTCAAATTGAAAGAAGTGGGCCATTAGAGTCAAATTGCCAGGAGACAAAACAGGTCAGAGGCTGATTGACTGGTCACTCTTTGCTCCTTCATCCCCCACTCCCTGCTCCCACGTGAGCAGGGGAGTTGGAGTGGAAGTCGGGTTCTCAAACCTCTCTCTCGTTCTGGGAGAGGGGTTTGGGATGAGGGCAATTGCGTTTTGCCAGTCAACCAAGGTTAGAGTTCTAGAGTTTAAATATCTAGATCCGGGTCTTGTTTCATCTTTCTAGCACTTGCAGCGATCGATCGGGCAGTTTGATCACTAAAGTTGAGCCGATAGCTGTCTACGAATTGTAAAGCTCAGCAAGCGGAGGGGCGCTTTAGAATGGCGCAATAGTTTCAATCGCAGAAATCTGCCGCTGAGTAGTCGCCCCAATCCGTGCAGGCGGGCTTGGAAACGGGAAATAAAATACGTAGTGTAGGAGGTGTTGTTGCCTTCTATGGCATAAAGCGGCATGAACGCTAATTTGCCATACAGCACATCAGCCCGATGCGCCGTGCTCAGTCCATGTTGACGATGTTCTGGATTGGGCCGCCCGCCATGTTCGCCGTAGTTGCGAAAGGGAATGTAGTTTTTGAAGCCCCGATCGCGCAGAAATCGATCGAGGGTGGAATCCCAAGTGGAGTAGGATTGCCCGAATTTGCGCTCAATGTCTGCCACTAATTCCAATAAGCAGGCGGCGCTTTGCGGTGTGATGATGTAGGCCACCATCGAGGTGGAAAATCCTTCCGCATAGCCTTCGCTGGAGATGCTGTAGAGTTGTGGTGCACAAAGATAGAGCCACGCGATGCCCATATTAGGCTGTTGTGTAGTGAAAGGTAGCGGCAATTGTCCCAGATGCTGCACGGGTACAAAGTCTGCTTCTACAATCAATGTGGGCTTAGTCGCTCGACTGGCCCGTTGCCACGCTCGGCTGTGATTCAGCAAACAGCGGTAACTGGGAGACATGTCTTCACCAGTGGATTGAAGTTCCTGCCGCAAAACCTCACAGGGCAGTCCAGTTTGCCGCAGTGCTGCTTCTAGCCGCTCGGTGGATTCTTGATAGGCAATCACGAAAACATGGCCGATCGCGCCTGCTAGGGAAGTGTGCGGAGGAAGAGGCATGACAAGGGAATAGAGTGCAGAAAGTATCCCGCAGTCTAGGCAATGTTCAGGGCAATGTCATGCGAATTTTTACCGATTTGTCGCAAGCTCTGTCATTCACAGGTCATCCTCAGACAGTGGTTTACCCCAAGTAGGGGCCGCTTCAGCCGCGCGTTGCGTGTTGCGACTGGGCCGATCGTAGGGCGATGGCACCAGTTCCAGTTGTCCAGAGAGCGCTGATGAGGGGGACTGGCGGCGGCGACGGGAAACCCCTTCCTCGGTGGTTTCTTCGGCAACGACTTCATACAAACGCGCAAATTTCTGGGATTTGCCCTTGCGCAATACACGTCCCAACCGCTGAATGTATTCCCGCGCTGATCCCGTTCCCGACAATAAGATGGCCACACTAGCCTCCGGTACATCTACACCTTCGTTGAGTACATGGGAGGCAACCAGGGTTTTGTACGTGCCGTCTCGAAAGTGTTGCAGAATTTCGTGGCGTTCTTTGACCGGGGTTTGATGAGTAATTGCCGGGATCAGAAATTCCTGAGAAATGCGATAGACCGTGGCGTTATCGTTAGTAAAGATTAGAGTTTGTTCTGGATAATGTTCCGCCAACAGGTCAGACAAGATGCGCAGCTTGCCTTCTGTGCCAAGGGCGATCGATCGGGCTTCTCGATGGGCCAACATGGCGCGGCGTCCGGCTTGCGATTGGGCACTGGCCTGCACAAACCGTTGCCAACCCTGAAGGCTGCCCAGCCAAATATTGTTTTTTTGCAAAAACTCATCCCGAGTCGCAATCAGTGTATTGTAGCGATCGCGCTCCGGCTGCGAAAGCGGCACTTTGATCTGCACAATTTCGTGATGAGCTAGGGCTTTACCCGCTAGTTCTTCGGCGGTGCGATGATACACCACTCGACCCAATAGCCTATCTAGATCAGCATGTTTGCCGTCCGAGCGGTCAGGGGTGGCGGTCAAACCCAGGCGATAGGGCGCAATGGCATATTCGGCAATGACGCGATTGAAATCGGTTGGTAAATGATGACATTCGTCACAAATCAAGAAAGCATAGCGATTGCCCAAAGACTCGGCGTGAATGGCCGCGCTGTCATAGGTGGCTACTAAAATTGAGGTGCGATCGCGAGAACCGCCACCCAACAGCCCAATTTCTGCTTCAGGAAAAGCAGAAAGGAGTTGCGCATACCACTGGTGCATCAAATCTAGCGTGGGCACCGTAATCAAGGTACTGCACGAAACAGCTTGCATAGCCAGTTGCGCTAGATAGGTTTTTCCCGATGCCGTAGGCAACACCACCACACCACGACGGTTTGACTGATTCCAGGCATCTAAGGCTTCTTGCTGATGCGGGTAGGGTTGGCGATCGACCTTCGAGTCCAGCAGCACGGTGGGAAAATCCTGTGCTTCATCTTTAAAGGCAGTAGACTCTGCTTGCAGCGCAGCAATTAAATCGGGATACTGAATGGCGGGCACGCGAAATCTTTCTACCCGATCGTCCCAGGTGGCATAGTCAATCCAGGTTTTACCACGCGGCGGCGGATGCAAAATTAACGTGCCGCGATCGAACTTGAGGGTAGGAATACGACCCATCAATCTTCCATCAATCCTAATGTGTACTCATTTCCATGTCCTGATTTCTACTCACACCATAAAACAGTCAGCGACATTTGGCTGCTTTCTTTCACTGTGCTTGTTTAACGCAGATTGGTTGACGCAATTTGCCCAAATCTTCGCTCTAATGCTCTAATAAGGTTTCAGATAGCGTTTCAGCTAGAAATTAGAGACACAGGATAAAAAGGATAATCTATTGTGGTGCGCATCGATCGGTTTTGGGGGGTTGTGGGAATTAGTCTATCAATGGCAATAGCGAGTCGATCGCTAGAAGCCTTTGCTCAGCCAGCTGAGGTGTTTTTGCCACATCTTCAGCACATCCAAGAGAAAATGCCTCCGCACCAGGTGATGCGCTTGCCCAGAGAGATTTTGCTGAGCGGTTCCGGCGATTTGCATCCCCGCGATCTGATTGTCAAAATTTTTTCTAGCCAGTCACCACCCCGCTTAACGATCGGCTTGTTCACGTGTGAAAGCGGACCGTTTCCCTGTTTAGTAGGAACGTTGGCAGCGGAAGCAGCTACCTCGGCGACGGCTCAGCGAGAGTTAGCACGTCATCAAGCCATGCACTTGCCAATCACCCTAGCTAAGGATGTGCGCGGTTATTTGCAGGAAGGCCCCAACCTTCAACCCCTATCGGATTTTTCCTCGGTAATGTGGGAGCAAGACGGCACAATTTACACGGTGCGGTTTCTGGCAACGGAGCGGCAGAATATTCTCTTCATGGCCCGATCGATGGCCATTCAACCGCCGATCATGTCGTTGCAAATTGCATCCCCATAGTAAAGGTGGGATAGGTCGGCTGATGTGAGTATTTATCTCGCACCATTAGATCTTGCAGCATTAGATCTTGCAGCATTGCTGTGAGAGCCAAATGCAGAATGACAGAACTTGACGCCTCAACCACAGAACTCGATCGCCTCCTCCCAAACCTTATCTCCTCCCATATCCATTTCCGACTGCCGCTTCCCCATTCCCAACGCCCGACTCTCCCCAGAGATATTTCCTCAACATTTCTTAAGCGACATCTTCAGTGATAAGCTGATGGATGGCAGTTTACAAATATTTAGGCTGTTTTTGAGTCGTTAAAAAAGCTGATCACACGATAGGCGCAAGCATGGTCACTACAGCAGAAACAACCAACGTCGGTTTTATTACTCAGGTTATTGGTCCCGTTGTAGACGTGAAGTTCCCCTCAGGAAAAATGCCACGTATCTACAACGCTCTCCGTATTCGGGGTACAAACCCCGCCGGACAAGAAGTGGCTGTCACCTGCGAAGTGCAGCAGCTTCTAGGCGATGACCAAGTTCGCTCCGTTGCCATGAGTTCCACAGACGGACTCGTGCGAGGCATGGAAGCTGCCGATACTGGCGCTCCTATCAGCGTTCCTGTGGGCACCGCTACCCTCGGTCGTATTTTCAACGTTCTAGGTGAACCCGTAGATAACAAAGGTCCCGTCAGCATGGACGAGACGCTGCCAATCCACCGTCCAGCCCCTAAGTTGACAGATCTAGAAGTAAAGCCCTCGGTATTTGAAACCGGCATCAAGGTGATTGACCTGCTAACTCCCTATCGTCGCGGCGGCAAGATTGGCCTATTCGGTGGTGCTGGAGTCGGCAAAACCGTCATCATGATGGAGCTAATTAACAACATTGCAACGCAACACGGTGGTGTGTCGGTGTTTGGTGGTGTAGGCGAACGCACCCGGGAAGGAAATGACCTTTACAACGAAATGATTGAGTCTGGCGTAATTGATAAAGATACGCCCTCTAACTCAAAAATTGCCCTAGTGTACGGTCAGATGAACGAGCCGCCCGGAGCCAGAATGCGAGTGGGTTTGTCAGCCCTGACGATGGCAGAGTATTTCCGCGATGTTAACAAGCAGGACGTGTTGCTGTTCATTGACAACATCTTCCGGTTTGTGCAAGCGGGTTCCGAGGTATCAGCGCTGCTGGGACGGATGCCTTCTGCTGTAGGCTATCAGCCTACCCTGGGTACTGATGTAGGCGATCTACAAGAGCGAATCACTTCTACCAAAGAGGGATCGATCACGTCGATCCAAGCGGTCTATGTGCCTGCGGACGACTTGACTGACCCGGCTCCAGCTACCACGTTTGCGCACCTAGACGGAACCACCGTACTAGCACGAGGCTTGGCGGCGAAGGGCATTTATCCAGCCGTAGATCCACTGGATTCGGCTTCCACCATGCTGCAAGCCAGTATTGTGGGGGATGATCACTACGATACGGCTCGATCGGTTCAGTCTACGCTTCAGCGCTACAAAGAGCTTCAGGACATTATTGCTATTCTGGGTCTAGATGAATTGTCTGAAGAAGACCGTCTAACGGTGGCACGTGCTCGTAAGATTGAGAAGTTTTTGTCTCAGCCGTTCTTTGTCGCAGAGGTATTCACTGGTTCTCCTGGTAAGTACGTGAAGCTAGAAGATACAATCAAGGGCTTCAAAATGATTCTGTCGGGTGAATTGGATGAACTGCCCGAGCAAGCCTTCTACATGGTGGGCACGATCGATGAAGCCATTGCTAAGGGTGAGAAGCTCAAAGCAGAAGCCAAGTAAGAGAGTGGGGACTGGACATCGGGGATTAGGGATTGGCAAGATTGGTCAGTGGGAAAGATGAACAAACAACGCTGACTCTGATCCCCAACCCCGAACTCCCAACCCCGAACCCTGAACCCCTAATTGATACTGAAGAATAAACTATGCCACTAACTGTACGTGTTATTTCGCCAGACAAAACCGTTTGGGATTCTGCGGCCGAGGAAGTGATTCTCCCTAGCACCACTGGACAACTCGGTATTTTGTCAGGGCACGCTCCGCTCTTAACTGCGCTAGATATTGGCGTTATGCGAGTTCGGGCTAGCAAAGATTGGCAAGCGATCGCCCTCATGGGTGGATTTGCCGAGGTTGAAAATGACGAAGTGATCATTTTGGTGAACGGGGCTGAACGCGGAGAAGGCATCGATCGCGAGGCGGCTCGTACGGCTTACTCGGAGGCAGAAACCCGTCTGAATCAGGCCCGCTCTAGTGGCAATCGTCAAGAGCAAATTCAAGCAGAAAAGGCAATGCGCCGGGCCCGGGCCCGTTTTCAAGCGGCTGGCGGTATGGTGTAGAAAGAACTAGAGGCTAAACCACTTTTTTCTGTATTCAATTCTTCGGACAGTTTGTGTGGAACCGCTGTCTCCCTTTAGCCCTTACTCTCAATCCCTCTCCCAAGTTGAGAGAGGGATGTTGATCTGGCTTCCCGTCGCCCTGTTGGGGAGCAGGGGCTGGGGTATGCAGGAGGGCGGTTTGGGATACAAGTGTCCGAACTATTGTTTATCCCTACCTTAGGATATGCCAGGGGATAGTTGGCTCTGTGGCAAGATGCTCAGCGACAGCCGCCGCCCCTGCTTGATTAATGTGACTGGGGTCAGCAAAGTATTGGTTTTGAATTAGGGTTGGATGCTGCACTAAATCGACGAATTGAAATTGCTCCTGCTGAGCTAGCTGTTGCATATGTTGTCGAAAGCGCTGCTCATACTGTCTTCGAGGGGCGTCCATATAAGCGGCAGTGAGCGGCAAATTGACAATCACTAACGGAATGTTGAGGGCTTGGGCAGATCGCGCTACAGCGATCGTCGCTTGCGTTTGTTCCCCTCCTAAACCAAAGGGCACATAATCCCCGTCAAACGTACCTGGCACTTTGGGAAACTGTTGATAGTAAGTAGCTGGATCAAATTGCTCAACAATTGCCTGAAATCCATACATATTCAGCACAGATGAGATTTCTTGAGTCGATCCTGCCAACAGGGAATCGGCAATTGCTGAATTAATGGAAGCCGTCAAAATCGGTGACTCGTCATAGAAGGCTCGATCGGGAATAGGGCGGTGTCCAGTTTGCAAGCGTTGATAGCCTGGAGACGCTACGATTTCGCGGTAGGTCAGGTCAACTCGTCCGTCATTAAAGGCTCGCAGCCCATCTCCCCAAATGATAAGTTTTGGCAACTGCTCCGGCGTCAAAATCTCACGCACCACCACATCCACTACTTGGGCAGTAGCGCCATTAACACCAAAATTAAACACTCTTACATTGTCATAGCCTTGAGCAGCTAAGCTTTGCTGAAGCACACTCGGATCAATTCCTTGCAGCGATCGAGAACTTCCTACAATCAAGACATCTGGTGGGCCGTAGATTCTAAGATAGCGAGCGTAAATTTGCAGTTCTTCATCGAGCCGCTGGCTATTGAATGAAGGAAAATTATAGGGCGGCAGCAGTAAATCAGGGAGAAGCAGGGGAGGGAGCGGCAACAAGACACTGGAAAGCAACGGATCACGAATGGCAGGAGCGCTGGTTTCTGGCAGAAGCTCTAAGAATGGCAATGATTCTTCAGTCGCCGATTCAGCAGACGCTTCAAGACTGGTTTTGCGGCTTGCTTCCACCGCATTTGCCTTTAATGGAATGGCTACATCCGGGACCGCATTTACTATGTCAATATCTACTATGTCAATGGTGCGATTGCCGATTGCAAATGCAGCGGCGCTGAGTAGTGGCCCGATCGTAAACAGCCCCAACAACCACGGATATCGTTTTGCTACCTTTATCACTCTGATTCTCTGAGATGATCGAGTGGGCTTGTGCATGGTTATAAGCAACCTAACTTTAGGACACGAACCAGAGTTCAGTACAAGTCTACGAGCCAGGCGGATAGAACCTTTAGAACCTTACGTTTCACAACGAGACTAGATAGGGCAACCAGATCCTCAGCCGTAATCTTAAGCTAACTTCAAGAACAATATTAGAGGCTTTACGTAATCTTTCTAACTATGCATCAAGTTTTGTAAAAAGTAGCAGGTTTGCGTTGGTATTTACCAAGCCTTAACCTAGATGAGCTAGTCAACCGTTGAAGAAAGTTTAAATTCCAAAGAAATTCTTAAAATACTTGAAAACGACGATGACCTGGAGGTTTGAGTGGTAATTTTTTCGGTTCTTTTGGGAGTTTCCTCCTTTTTCTAGGTGCTGCAACTAATTTAGGCGGGTAGCCTAGAAAGTATCTACCTATTCCCCAAGTCTATGGATGCTAGCCACGACCCGTTTAAGCGAGCGAATTACCTGATCCGGAAAGCTCACTATACCCATTGGCACCGAACCCAGAGTAAGCAGCAGATTTTACGATCGCAACTGGGCTTCAACGAAATTGCCTCAGCGCGTCCCAAAGCCTGCGCTGGCTGCGAAAATTATCATGGGGTGGCCTACGGCTATAGCCGCATTACACGCACAATATTGATTTGCGGCTTTCATCCCTATGGTTGGAGCGATGACACACCTTGTCCAGATTGGAAAGGATCAGGAACACGGTGAACACAACTACTTGAACACAACTACTAAAGTGCTGAAGAATCCCGAATAAACGCAGATCTAGCATGACTGAGTTGATCGCGAAACTTTCATCCACTGTGTCTTGTGTCTATAGATTTTATTGATATCAAGTGATATTAATTGATTAAGTAGGTGCTTACGGCTTACAATCTGGCTCCTGCCCGTTGCAACAGTCTCACTATTTCGGTGTTGCCGCGTTCTTGGGCCAAGGATAGAGGCGATCGACCTTGGACGGAGGTTTGAGCAGAAGCCCCATAGTTGAGCAACAAGCGCACCATTTCGGTATTTCCGGCTTCCACCGCTTTGTAGAGGGGCGTCATTCCAGCATTGGCTTGGTTAGGTGAAGCACCGCCTGCGAGTAACAAGCGCACCATTTCGGTATTTCCGGCTTCCACCGCTTTGTAGAGGGGCGGGACAGTTCCGCGAAGATTGGGCGAGGCTCCACCTGCGAGCAGCAGCCGCACCATTTCGGTGTTGCCGGCTTCTACAGCTTTGTAGAGGGGAGCAACCCCATTCGTCGGATAGCGATCGGGAGAGGCCCCGGCTTCTACTAAAACCCTCACCATTTCAGTATTGCCAGCTTCCACAGCCCGTCCCAAGGCCGTCAATCCTTCCCCAGTTGCAACATCTACATTCGCTCCTCGATCGACCAACAGCCGCACCATTTGAATATCTCCCCGTTCAGCCGCACGTGTGAGGGGATAGCCAGACCATCGATCGCCCGCATCCACATTTGCGCCACTGTTGAGGGCAGCTTCTACCCTAGAGAGATCTCCAGCAGACACAGCCTCTAACAGACGGCGAGTGGCACTGTCGCTACGAGTTTGAGCCAAGCGTAAATCAGCAGATTCAGCAGATTCAGCGTTCACTTGGAACGACGAGGATTGGGAAGACAAAGAGGAGTTAACCGATGCATTCACGGTTGCAGAATGAAGCATCGGTGAAGGCGGCAGTTGACGGCATCCAATTGAGAGCCAGGCGGTTGACAGGGATAGTCCAACCACAGCGAGTCTAAAGAAATTGCTTGCTATTGCCATAGTGAAGGGGGGATGAGGTGAGCACATCAGAGGTGGCGCATCAAAATCGACGCCAGACCCATCAAAGCAACCCTGCTTAAACCATCATGCCTCAAACTATCCTGACTATGCTGCAACGCAGAGGTTCCCTGATGATTTAAGACTCGGGCGAGTCAAAGGGGGTGTAAGTTCCGCCCAGATTTTCCACGATCGTCCGGGTATTTGTCTCCATCATTTTGACGTAGCTATCCGCATTGCTGCCTGGTGCGCCAATGGAATCGGAATATAGTTCTTCTTCGGCCAACTGAACACCTGCTTCTTCAGCTACGGTGGAAATCAACTGAGGGTTAATGGTGGTTTCGGCAAAGATGGCTGGCACTTGCAAATTGCGCAGGCGATCGACCAACTGTTGAATGGTTTGAGCGCTTGGTTGCTCTTCAGTGCTGATGCCGATTAGGGTTCCTGGCACGGTTAGCCCATAGGCACGGGCATAGTATTGAAAGGCATCATGCGTTGTCACCAGTTGGCGTTGGTTGGGGGGAATGGTGGCAGTCTGCTGTTGAATCCAGGTATGCAATTGTTCGAGTTCGGCAATGAGGCGATCGGCGTTTTGGTCAAATTCGGCTTGCTGAGCCGGGGAAAGCTCAATCAAACTATCGCGAATCGCTCCTACCATGACAATTGCATTCTCGGCACTGCCCCACACATGCGGGTCGGGAACCGTCTGTCCCTCTTGTTCCAGTTGCAAAGGAGTGACCACTTCACCCACTGCCACTTTCACAGCATTGGTTCCAGCCGCATTCATCAAGCGAATTAGCCCAGGTTCCAAGTTGTAGCCGTTATAGAAAATTAAATCAGCTTCTTCAAACGTGCGGCTATCGCGAGGCGTCGGTTCATATACATGTGGGTCATCGCCAGGATTAAGGATACCTGTCAAGTTAATTTGCTCGCCGCCAATTTGCTCGGCCCAATCGCTCAAGATGGTGCTGGTAGCCACAACATTGGGCTGCTCATTCACAGACGCCGTCTCAGGAGCATCACAGCCCCCCACTCCTAGCCCGATAATACCGATCGCAACAACGCATAAACCTGAACGAAGGTAAGCTAGGGCACACGAAAATTTAAATGGAGCACGCAAGGTCTTCATCATTTCTCTTACTTTTAGATGCTACAACTCTGACTTTTGGCAACTACCGATCGCGGGTGGCATACCTTACGATCTTTTCATATTCATTTCATAATCTGCCATAATAGCTTTCATAATCCTTTCATTTTTTGCCTGAGCAGCGGCGAGAGTTATCGAGCATTGGACTGCCTTTGACTGCTGCAACGTGTCGTTTCTGAGTTAGCGTTATTGCTTTGTGTTGATCTGGTTCATTAAGGAGCATCGTTACTATGAATCCGTTGGCTTCCCTCAAACAACCAACTGCTGCGATTAGACGTTCTATGGACTATTCCACAACGGCTGCCACTCGTACTTTGATGGCTAGCCACCTCAGCGTCAACTATCGTTCGGTACAGGCGTTGCGCAACGTCAGCTTTACCGTTCAGCCCGGCAACGTGGTGGGAATCTTTGGCCCCAACGGAGCCGGAAAAAGTACCTTAATTCGAGCCATGCTAGGGTTGATTCCGTCTACCACTGGCACCACTATCTACCAAGGACAACCGCTAACGCAGCAGCTAGATCGAATTGCCTATGTCCCGCAGCGATCGCAAATTGACTGGTCGTTTCCGGCTACCGTTTGGGATGTGGTGTTGATGGGGCGGGTGCGCAAGGCGGGCTATTTGCATCGGTTTTCGGCGACGAGTCGGCGTAAAGCGGCTGACGCATTGGAGCGGGTAGGTCTGACAGACTATCGCGATCGCCCCATTGGGCAGTTATCTGGTGGGCAGCAACAGCGGGTGTTTTTGGCACGATCGTTGGCTCAGGAGGCCGATTTGCTCTTTTTTGATGAACCCTTTGTTGGCGTGGATCAAAAAACTGAAGATATCCTGTTCCACATCTTTCATGAACTGGCACACCAAGGCAAAACCGTGATGGTGGTTAATCACGACTTGGGCGAATCAATTCAGCAGTTTGATCAGCTTCTGTTGCTCAATCGCGAGTTAATTGCCAGCGGTAACCGTCAACAGGTACTGACGGTAGACAACATGACCCGTGCCTATGGAGGACATGTCAGCTTCTTTATGGGAGAGGCAGCCTAGGAGTAGGGTATGGAGTTACTGATTGAGCCGTTGCAATATGGTTTTATGCAACGATCGCTGCTGATTGCCGTGATTGTGGGGATGATTTGCTCGGTGATTGGCAGTTATCTACTGGTGCGACGATTGGCGCTGCTGGGCGATGCAATTAGCCATTCGTTGCTGCCGGGTTTGGCAATCGCCTTTATTTTGGGCGTCAATATTTATCTGGGTGCGTTTGTAGCAGGAGTGATCAGCGCCGTGCTGATTGGCTGGATTCATACCCGATCGCCCATTAAGGAAGATGCTGCCATGGGCATTGTGTTTTCGGCTTTCTTCTCGCTAGGCATCATTCTGATTACGATTGTTCAAAAAACCAACAAAATCGACTTAAATCATTTCCTGTTTGGCAATATTTTAGGCGTCACGCTGACGGAAGTGCGTGATACAGCTATCATCGCCGTCTTAGTATTGGCAGCCGTCGCTTTGTTCTATAAGGAATTGCTGTTCTTTTGTTTCGATCCACTGGGAGCACAGGCGGCTGGCTTACCCGTGAGTTGGTTTAATGCTGGGCTAATGATTTTAGTAGCGCTGACGGTAGTAGCTAGCATGAAAGCGGTCGGTGTGATTTTGGTTCTGGCATTGCTGATCACTCCTGCGGCGGCGGCCTACCTGTTGGTTCCGCGTTTGCATCAAGTTATGCTGCTGGGAGCGGGTATTGGCGTGGTTTCCAGCATCAGTGGGATGTATTTCAGCTACTATACCAATGTGCCATCGGGTCCGGCGATCGTCATGGTAGTCTCGGGATTGTTTTTTCTAGCGCTGCTACTTAGCCCCAACTACGGTTTATTAATGCGCACTCGTCCAAATGCGAAAAGCCAGCCATAGTCCTCTTTAAGCTTCGATAAAACCGAATGGTTCAAATTCCTACTGTTGATTGAGTAGCACCCCCTTCGGACACAATCGCCAAGGGCAATCAGGTTTAGAGAACGCCCTGCGACGCTCTCAAACTATACAAGCCCTTAAACAGTATCTAATTCAAACTATCCTGCTAGACAAGGTCAGCTTATTCTGGCGCTGCTTCAGTCCGATTCTGGCTCTGCCTCAGACCGAGGGCGCGATCGACCAAATACCTGGGTAATGTGCTTCAACCGACCACACGTTTCGTCATTCAACGCTTCCGATCGGTAACGCCAACCCCAGTTTCCTTCCAACCGCCCCGGAAAATTCATGCGAGCATTACTTCCCAAACCTAAAATATCTTGCAGCGGAATAATAGCTAAATTGGCAATCGACCCAAACGCTAGGCGAATCATATCCCAATGAATGCCATCGGAACTAATGCAACCCAGATAATCTAGTAGCCGATCGCGTTCGTGATCGGGCAGGGTTTCGTACCAAGCTACCGTGGTGTTGTTATCGTGGGTTCCCGTGTAAACTACGCAATTGCGCTTGTCATAGTTAAAGGGCAGGTAAGGGTTGCGAGCATCACCACCAAACGCAAAGTGCAACACTTTCATGCCAGGAAATTCAAAGTGATCGCGCAGAGCTTCTACTTCAGGAGTCACTGTCCCCAAATCTTCAGCTAAGATGGGCAGCGACCCCAACTTTTGCTTCAAGACTTCAAAGAACTGTTTACCGGGTGCTTTAATCCAACTGCCGTTTACTGCATTGGTTTCACCTTGAGGAATTGCCCAAAACGATTCAAAACCAATAAAGTGATCGATACGAATCAAGTCTACATAATCCAGCATGGCTTCAAACCGCTGAATCCACCACTGAAAATCTGACTGTTGCAAATAGTCCCAGTTGTAAACTGGATTGCCCCACAATTGCCCAGTTTCGCTAAAGTAATCGGGTGGCGTGCCAGCCATCAGGGCAGGTTCGCCTGTTTCCGAATCTAAGCAGAAATTATCAGGATTTGCCCACACATCCGCACTGTCATGTGCCACATAAATAGGAATATCCCCAATGATTTGAATTCCCTTAGAGTTAGCGTAGTGTTTTAGGTCACTCCACTGTCGGAAGAACTCAAACTGCAAGAACTCTTCAAAGAAAATTTCCTCGGCTAGTTCCGATCGAAATTGTTGCAAAGTTGCTTTATCGCGCTTCGCTAACCCCGGTTCCCAAGTATGCCAACTTTGTCCATTAAATTTCCGCTTCAGTGCCATAAACAGTGCATAATCTTCCAGCCAATCTGCTTTCTCTTGCTGAAATTGCTGAAAGGCATCGCGTCGTTCTGCGCTGGCGCTGGTGGCAAAATTACGGCAAGCCTGTTGCAATAGAGGAAACTTAGTAGCTGCTACTCGATCAAAATCAACGTGATCGAGGGGAAAGTCTGGAATGTGAGCTAAATCCGCGTCGCTGAGCAATCCCTCTCCGTGCAAGAGATCAAGGCTAATCAACAGTGGATTGCCGGCCATTGCCGAATAACTCATATAGGGTGAGTTACCAAAGCTAGTTGGCCCTAGGGGCAAAATTTGCCACAGATGTTGATCGCTGTCTGCCAGGAAATCAATGAATCGATAGGCTTCCGATCGCAGATCGCCAATACCAAAGCGGCCCGGAAACGACGTCGGATGCAGCAATATACCACTAACTCGCTGAGAAAAAACTGAGGGATGAGAAGAAGCGTTCATGGAATCACAAAGAGGCAAAATTGCCATGAATTTATCAAGTTTTCCAGCCCTTTACCTCCTATCGCAGGGCAGATTTTAGAATTGGCTCGAAATCGGCGTTCTCAGACGAACAATAAGTGAGTTGCCCCACAGTTTGGTTGGAGAGGAGGTTTCTTAGGACTGGTTGATTTTATACGCTACTTTACAGGCTACAGAGCAAAACGGCGATCGAGGCGATCGAGGCGATCAATATATTCAAGTATTTGCCTCCTGATTCCCCCATTCCTTATCCTGCTTCGTCCCTCATGCCGTTAGCAACACACCCGTGGGGGCCGCTGTGCGTGTACCATGAAATGAATATTTGCACTGTTCGTTTGAGATAATTTCTCGATCGCAGAAATTATCGCTGCTGTATCAGCCGCATAAACTGTTAGCCACCTCGTTTAGGAAAATTCAGTCATGACCATTGCGACCGCTACGTTTCCGATCGATCTGGGTGCTTACAAACCGCTAACCCTAGATCCCAGTCAGTCTACCTTGACGGATGAGCAACGGGAAACTCTGAAAGCCAATATTCAACTCTGCCGCGATGCGATCGTATTTTTCACGGCCACTGGAGCCGCACGGGGCGTTGGTGGACATACAGGCGGCCCCTATGACACAGTTCCAGAGGTCATGATTCTAGATGCTTTCTTCCGGGGACAGCCAGATCAGTTCGTGCCAATTTTCTTTGATGAAGCTGGACATCGAGTTGCGACCCAATATCTCATGTCGGTGTTGCGCGGACATATGCCTGCTGAACAACTAATGCGCTACCGAGAAGCGGATTCCAAACTACCGGGGCACCCGGAATTAAAATTAACGCCCGGTGTTGAGTTTAGTTCTGGTCGGTTGGGGCATATGTGGCCCTATGTGAATGGTGTGGCGTTAGCGCATCCTGGTAAGGCGGTATTTTGCCTCGGTTCCGATGGGTCACAGCAGGAAGGTAACGATGCAGAAGCAGCCCGCTTGGCCGTGGCGCAACACCTGAATGTCAAGCTGTTGATCGATGATAATGATGTGACGATCGCCGGCCATCCGTCTAAATATCTCCCTGGGTTCAGCGTTCG
The DNA here is from genome assembly GCF_026802175.1 of Thermocoleostomius sinensis A174. Taxonomy (NCBI): domain Bacteria; kingdom Bacillati; phylum Cyanobacteriota; class Cyanophyceae; order Oculatellales; family Oculatellaceae; genus Thermocoleostomius; species Thermocoleostomius sinensis. Next base: position 4,841,506 of record NZ_CP113797.1, read on the forward strand.
GCAAACCCTGGAAGGACACGGACTGAAAGTGCTAGAAGGCGATGGCGAAGATTTAGACGGACTCTATGCCCGCATCTGTGAAGCCATCAATACGCCCGGACCAGTTGCGGTGATCAATAAGCGCCCGATGTGCCCTGGCATCGAAGGGTTGGAAGGTTCGAACCACGGACATGACGTAATTTCCGTGAAGCTGGCGTTGCAATACCTGGAAAAGCGCGGTCACACCGCAGCGGTAGATTACTTTAACCAGATAGAGAAGCCAAAAAATACCTACACGTTTTTGGGCATTGGTGAAAAGTGGGACTCTAATCGCAATGTGTTCGGCGATGCTGTCAACAGCGTATTAGATAAGATGAGCGAAGCCGATCGCAAAGCCAAGGTGATGGTAATCGATAGTGACTTGGAGGGGTCTTGTGGTCTGAAAAAAATTCATGATGCTCACCCGGAAGTGTTCATTCCTTCGGGCATTATGGAACGGGGTAACCTGTCAGCCGCGGCCGGATTTGGCATGGAAGAGGGTAAACAGGGGATTTTTGCTACCTTTGCCGCTTTCTTGGAAATGTGCATTTCCGAAATCACCATGGCGCGGCTCAACTACTCCAATCTGCTCTGTCACTTTTCCCACTCTGGCATTGACGATATGGCAGACAATACCTGCCACTTTGGTTTAAACAATTTCTTTGCCGATAATGGCTTAGATGATGGCTATGACACCAAGCTCTATTTCCCTGCCGATGCCAACCAGATGAAGGCTTGTGTGGAAGCAGTTTTCTTTGATCCGGGTCTGCGATTCATCTTCTCGACTCGCTCCAAAACACCGATCGTCTTAGACAGCGATGGCAATGAGCTTTTTGGTGGCGACTACAAATTTGTGCCGGGCAAAGATGAAGTGATTCGTGAAGGCACGGCTGGTTATATCGTCAGCTTTGGCGATGCTTTGTATCGCGCCCTCGATGCGGTAGAGCGCTTGAAGCAAGACGGTCTGGATGTGGGGCTAATCAACAAGCCAACGCTGAATGTTGTCGATGAAGACATGATGGCAAAACTGGGCAATGCACCGTTTGTGCTGACAGTTGAATGCTTCAACCGCAAAACTGGATTGGGCAGTCGTTTTGGCTCGTGGCTGCTAGAGCGCGGCTATGCGCCCAAGTTTGCTTATCTGGGCACTCATGAAGAAGGCTGTGGCGGCTTGTGGGAGCAATATCCACATCAGGGACTTGATCCTGTCGGTATCATGAATAAAGTGAAACAATTGGTTGGTTAGTTCAATATAAATTCAGATTTTCACAGCTCATGGGGAATCGGTGATGGGGAATTGTGGCGAAATATGCCTTCCCACCGATAATCCATGGGCTTATTGTTTAGGTTCTGTCGCGGACATAGTTCAATTGACTTCAGATTTGATGAAGAAAGTATAGAAATTCTACTCTTTGCCGGTAGGCTGGGAAAAATGAGCGTAGATTAAAAAATGATGCCGTCCCATAGAGGGTGATCAGGGCGATCGTTTTGCTGGATCTGCTTGGGATGTCGGGTTTGTGGTTGGATTTGTACTGAGGGAAGGCGACTGAAGGATAATAGCAATGACACCCAAGGATGAACTCCGAAATACTTTAAAAGAAGAATTTCGCATTAACAAAAATATTAGTGAATCTCTTAACAAAGCAGAGTGTGAACGGCTGCTGGCTCTTCTGCATCGTGAAGCGAGTGTGGCAAAGCTGGTGCAGTCTTTTGCAGATAAAAATGCTGAATTAGGTCGTAATAACGCCAACATTGGTAGGGAACGTGGGCGAGCAGAACGTAAACATGCCGAGCTACAGCAAGAATATGAACGGTTAGAACAATCAATCGCGTCGATCGAAGCAGCTAAGACAGAGCTTGAAACTAAAAAGAGAATGTTGGAAGAGGAGAACCACAAACTAGAAACCAAAATCCAAGATTTATCCTCTAAAAATCAGTTTCTAGGTTCTCAAGTGCAAACCTTGACCACTCGCAATGATGAACTGATGGTGGCCAATACCCAGTTGAAGCAAGACAACAAAAATCTGAAGAATATTGTTGATCAAATTAGGCTCCAGTTAGCCAGAGATACAAAAATGCTGCTGGAGCATGAAGATAACGAAATTCGTAAAGCGTTGATCCGATTATTTAGATGGACTTTAGGCTAAGGAACTCGGCCAATGGCACGTCAGAAACGTACTTTCAATGGCATGAGTTATGCGCAAGTACAACGCGCTAACTCAGAAAATCGCCGTAAACTGGAAAAAGATGAACAGCAATGGCTAAAGACCAATGGTTATAAGAACGTTGGCTGGAATCATGTCATTCAACTTTACGAAAAGATTGAGGAGTTTTTAGAGGCATCTCCGCTCAAAGACATGAGCCTCGAGGAATTATTTTTAGAGGCCGATCGCATTGGCAATAAATATCTTGAACCAGAAGACATCACAAACTTTAACCAACAGCTAGCGAAAGAAGTTTCTGAGATTGGCGAACTGATTGATCGCCAATTCCCCGATACGACGATCGAAGTGATTGACTTTAGCCAACCAACAGCCAAGAAATCCCCAAAAAAACGTAATCAAAAAACCTATCGCACCGCAAAACTTTAGTGAGGCATATCGTGGAGCTTGAGAATAAAAATCTTGAGGAATTGTTTCAACTCGCAGACGAAACGGGCAAAAAGCGATACCATAAGCTGACTCGCCAAGACTTTGAAGATTATAAGAAATTTGACCATTGGCGATACATCAATGGTGATAGCGAGTGTGGAACGACTCAGGAAAGCAAGGACTGGGCCAAAGAGCATTCAGATTTGTATTGCCCAATTTGTGGAGACAAATTCTCTGAATGTGGTGGCAGAACTATTGACCATAAACTCCCTCGATCGCAGTATCCGTGGCTATCGATGGACTTCAAAAACTTTTGGGTGATTTGTCGAGCTTGCAATCAGGAGAAAGGTGAAATGCATTGGTTCGAGTATGAACACTATATGTTCATTCATCACCCTAATCTTCTTCCAGCAGTACAGGCAGCGCGTCCAATTCAATTATTGAAATCTTTAGAGAAGTAACGACGACAGCTTAAGGATTGCAAAAACCTTGCTTAGTTTAAATTCACGATGGCGGAAAGGTCAATTGGTAGGGTGACGGTGAAGGTACTACCCTGTCCAGGTTGAGACTGGACTTCAATCTGCCCTTGCATCAGTGCTACCAATCGTGAGGTGATCGCCAGCCCCAATCCCGTTCCATCTGCTGTTTGTGACTGTGCTGCTTCGGTACGAATGTAGGGTTCAAAGATGGTGGTTTGCTCTTCCAGAGGAATCCCGATGCCATCATCACCAATAGAAATAGACCATTGATTTGGCGACACCGTTTGACATGTTAAGCGAACTGTACCGGCATTACTATAACGAATTGCATTGCCAAGAAGGTTAGTAAGAATTTGTTGAAGCCTTAGAGAATCCGTGAAGATATAATCTGGCGAACGATCGCAATCCACAATTAATGTTAGGTTTTTGGAGCGTGCCAATGGTTCTATCATATCTACCGTCAGTTGGATCAACTCGCGCACGTTGGTTTCAGCAAGCTGTAACTTCATCGTTCCAGTACCACAACGAGACATTTCTAGGGTGTCATTAATTAACCGCAACAGCAGACGACCGCTCATCAAAACCCGTTCAATGCTTTCCAGATTGGGCGATCGCACTTGCAGATCGGACTGTTGACGTTGTTGGCGCAGAAACAAGTCGGCATAGCCAATGATAGAAGTTAGGGGGGTTTTCAATTCGTGAGCGAGTTGAGAAAGGTTATCTTTGCTGGCTCGTACTAACCGAGTTAGCTCTTGATTCGTCAAGCGTAGTTGACTTTGCAGTTGTTCAAGTTCCTGAATGCGACCCTGAGTATAGCTTTCAAAACAGCGGGCGATCGCCTCATCAATCACGGTGTCAATAAGCCGAACCGCTCGCAGCATTTCTGTTGGGGTCGCCTTCAATAACTCATCCTCTAACACCGAAAAAATAACAAACCGCAATAAGCGATATTCTTCAGCAATTTCGGATGGCTCGAATCCTTGCTCGGCTCGAATCTGTCCATGCTTGAGGCTAGCTTGCACCAAGGTTTGCAAATCACTGGTTTCCCGATCGGACAATACGGTTGAGAGGGCCGTCAGAACACTCGGCAAACTATCGCGAATGGACTTGAAGGTTAATTCCCGCGTAGACTCGATACGATGATCCTGACAAACCGCTTCAATCCAGCGATCGACAATAGTTTCGCTTCGTTGGGTCAGGGTTTGGCTAAAATCCATGCTGTTAGAAAGTAAAGATCGATCCGAGTCTTGGTATCAAGATAGTGTGTTAATCATTACATGTAAACCTTACAAAAGATAGAGATATTTCAGGAACATCACAAAAGAGGAACCAGCGGATAGGTTAGATACACAAACAGGATTACGGCCAGCACGGCTAACATACCGTCGATGAGATTGCCGATGAAGGAACCAACAATCGTGCCAATACTGGCTTTCAGTGCAGCATTGATTCTCGATTCATCCGGCTGTTGTTGCCTAAATAGCCATTCTCCGACAAAGGCTCCAAGGAATGGGCCGATAAAGATACCAATAATGGGCCCTCCAATCGGCAAGGCCGGCAATAGCCCAACCACTCCCAGAATCAACCCTACGATTGCACCGATTTGCCCCCAGCGACTAGCCCCAAACCGACGTGCTCCCCAGGCGGTGGCAAAAAACTCGACGGCGGCACTCAACACCAACAGGGCAAACACAATCATGATCGACCACGTTACCCCAGCAAATTGTGTAACGGCAGACCAGATGACGATCGCTGCCAAAATTAAGCTGGCTCCTGGCATTCCTGGAATCAGTTCCCCGATCGCCCCCACCACCATCACAGCTACTAAGATCCAATACAGCGTGGTTAAATCCATCCTTCACCTCAGCCTATGTTCTAAGCGATACACCATCAGCCGGCAATGATTAGGGCAAGCGGGGCTGAACTTCTTGTGCAAACTCCAACTCACCTTCGCGCAATTCTGGCGGAACGCCATTGGGATAAGTTTCTGCAATTAATGCCTCGAGCCGTTCAACTCGGTTGCGAGGATTGGGATGAGTACTCAAAAACTCAGGTGGTCGCCCGCCTTGTTGAGCCGAGTTGAGGATTTGCATCAGTTCTACGATGCCTATGGGCGTGTACTCAGCTTCGGTCATAAACTGAAACCCCAACCGATCGCTTTCCAGTTCGTCGGCGCGTCCATAGCGCAAATTGACCAACTGGTTGACAGCTTGTGCAAGGATAGAGGCTTGCTGGCTACTATTCGGATCATCGCTGGCGGCAATAACAATCGCATTTACCAACGCCCGCCCAAGCTGCTGTCGGGCCAAATGCTCGGAGCCGTGCCGCGCCACCACATGCCCCACCTCATGCCCTAACACTCCCGCTAATTGAGCTTCGGTTGTTAAACGACTAAGCAGCGCGACTGTGATAAAAATCTGGCCACCGGGTAGAGCAAAGGCATTGATTGTTTGTGGATCGTTTAGTACATGAAACTCAAACGGATAGGGTGATTCGCTCGCGATCGAGTCTTGCACCACTATCTGTCCCACCCGATCGATGTAGTCTTGCACTGTTTCGTCTGGATAAAGCCCGCCAAACTGCGCTGCCATTTCAGCACGAGCTTGTTGTCCCAGCACAATTTCTTGCTCTGGCGTCAGTTGCACCCGTTGCCGCTCGCCTGTTACTGGGTTTTCAGAGACATTAGTGGCGTAGTTAAACAAGCCGATGACGACAAAAATCAGCGCCAGAACGAAACGGATCAGCAATCTAGCCATTAGAGCACAGCCAACCTTTACAGCAATTTACGTCGAAAGTACTATGTCCGCTGACCTTCGGCATCAGCCCAGCGAGAGAGGAGTACTATAAAATGGCTAACGATTAATTTGGGCTGGTTGTGCGCACATAATGGACAACGATCGGCGCTAATTTGTCGGTAAGCTGTTCGATAATCGCCCGATCGAACTCACTCCAAACTCGCGGCTGCCCAAACATGCAAGGTTGCAAAATACCCCAAAGCTGCTGTTCATGACAAATGTGAGCGTGAATCAGCGCCCGATGGCCAAAGTATTTTCGTTCAAACTCTAGATTCAAAACTTCGGGAGCAGCCGTTTCTACGTCTTCTACATAAATCGAAGGGGCTGTTCGCAGGGCCGCCGCAAACATCGGATCTTCTTGTTCCCATTCTTGTTCCGGTTGCCAACCTTCGGTACTAGTATCCGGTAGGTCAGGCGATCGTCGCCAACAGATATTTCGATGCAAGCGCGTCTGCGGATTTCGCACCTCTAGAAAACAACGATCGGTTTGCAAGACTTCACACACCGCAGGCAGCAGTGCCACGAAAATTGCTTCTGGGTTGGAGTGAGCAAAAGATTGTTCCAGAACAGGAGGTAGTGTCATTGAAGACATGCGTTAATAGTCAAAAACAACAACAATCAGACAGGCATCAGACAGGCGAGGGAATGGATGAGAACCTATCAGAATCTTGGCAATCGAGCATGGTGATGCATTAGTTACGGATATCGCATTCGGATCTGAATTGTGCGGTTGGGTTCCTCCACAGCAAACACGGCATCGTCAAACTTGGCTGGACCAAAATTGGCAGGTGCATCGTTGGAGAACCCATATCCTTCGGCTGGAATGCCAAATAAAGTTCGATTCAGTCGTTCATCGCGGTTGCGATCGTGGTAGATGGCAACGGCATAATTTCCCACAGCAAGGTTTTCAAAAGTGTAGCGGAACAGGGGTGCAGTATTTTCAGAAGCAGCGTCGATCGCGAGTTCATCAGCCTCAGTTGGCTCAATGGGCTGGTCAATCGCGACACAGGTGCGTTCTAGAGCACTGTCATCGTCATTGGGAAAGCCGTCACCACTAGAAAACAACTTTAAGCAAACATTCCCCTCTTGATTCCTCAAGTTGGCTACTTCAACCGTCAGCGTTGTTGTCGATTGAGCTTCAGTGGGTTGAGCTTCAATTTCTTGAGTTTCGACTTGGGCGATCGCTTGATTTGCCCCGTACAGGCTTCCCATTCCCACCAGCAGAAACAAGCCGAGGGTGAATTGCCACATAAACTGTCTGTTCATGGTCTTTTCTATCACTTGACGTCAAATGCATTGCCATCAAACATATCAGGGCGTTGTTGAATGCAAGTCGGAGTTGCCCTTATCCCCAACCCTTCTCCTTCCAGGAGAAGAGAGCCAGAGCACGAGTTCTCTCGCCTGATGGGGGCGGACTAGGGTGAGGGGGATCGGTCAGATTCATAGCTCGATGCAGCCAGGCCCATATCAGAGACAGGGTAACGCATTCTGGACTAGTCATGGGTGGGTGCGTCAAAACAAGGCTAATTGTCAAGCGTTGCTAATTGGATGGATCTCGTCAGGTGGTTGTGCGAAACGCCCTGACAATTGGGAACAAGGTGGGCCAATCATGCCTGAATTCAGCAACATCCAAGCAGTTAAATTTAATCAAGTCATTCAAGCGGGGTTATAAAAATCCTTGCACCCCGATTTGAACCACGCCAATCGCTACCTGCACCACAACCCAGCCCAATGTACAGATGCTAATTGCCTTGCCTCGTTTGAGGCTGCATCCGCTTTGCAACGCCACGATCGCGGCAATAAGGCTCCATACGGCTAATCCAAGCTCGATTGGTCGTCCTAACAGCGGCACCACCGTAAAAATATTGAACACTTGCGGAGCATAGGTAAAGCCAATCGGATTTAGTAAACGCTTGTAGCGGGGAATTGATGCTTGCAGCCACACACCAAACTGCCAAATGGTGAATGTCCAGATATAATATCCGGCAACAATACTGGCTGCATTGATTAAAAAGGCCAGCAGTTGTAACCCCAACGACGTGTTGTAGGTCAGCAAAATCATGCTACTGCCAACAGTATGGGACAGAGCCGCCACACCAACCACAATCTGCGCCGATCGCAGGGTTCTCCTGGCTCTAGTGGTTTTTGTATAGAAATCCGTGTCTAGCGTTAGGGCACGCCACCAAGCTTGACCAAGTCGGCAAGGCAAAAATCATTCTCCAACGGGACGACTATTTCCAGTATTATCCGATACTAAGAACTGAATAACGTGTTTGTCTAGCTCAATTCAATGTTTACACTGGTAGGAAAGCTACTAGCGGGGTTGCGGAACGGTGGTTTCATCGTTTTACTATTCACGCTTTTTCTGGTACTAATTTGGGGAACGTTTGCCCCTGTTGGCACACTGGTTTGGTGGCTCGATCGCGGGCAGAAAAAATTAGAAGAACGCAGTCGTGAGTTGGAAGCATTACTGGAAGATAATCCGGCTGAAGGAAATGGTAAAACCTGCTATATCGTTTTTTTGACAGGAGTGGGCGATCTGTCCGCTGATGAATTGACTGATGGCGAAACCGAATTTCTCGATCGCTTAGAGCAAGACCAACCCCAGTGCGTGACGGTGCGGGATGTGTTTCCCTACTCGGCAGCCAACGCCGATGTTAGTGGACAGCAAGTGTTTGATTTTTTGCGGAATGTCACCGAACAGTCCAATGGCTGGTCGGACTTTACTCAATTTCTGCTCGAAACTCGAAATGTTTGGCGGCTGGCGTTGTCGGCTGATAACCGTTACGGACAGGTTTACAATCCTGCGATCGCTCTAACGATTGTAGAGCGTATGGAAGCGCAGCAAGACATTCCTGCTTCTAGCGAAACGCCAATTCAACTAGTATTAATGGGAAAAAGCGGAGGCGCGCAAGTGGCACTGGGGGCAACTCCGTACCTGCAACGATGGTTAAACGCCAATATCACGATTGTTTCGTTTGGTGGCGTCTTCAATGGCAATGACGGCTTTGATGCAGCAACACACGTTTATCACTTTCGGGGCGATCGAGACTGGATTGAGAACATCGGCGGTATTGTGTTTCCATCGCGGTGGCGTTGGACAATCGGGTCTCCCTACAATCGTGCCCGTCGAGAAGACCGTTATACTGTCCTCAGCAGTGGCTCGCATACCCATCAAGGGGACGAGGGCTATTTTGGGTTAGAGGAAGCTGAAACTGGAAACTCCTATGTGGAACTAACGGTTGAGCAAACGAATCAACTGCCAATTTGGAACGAGTAACCAGATACTATCCAAAACGTCCACTGACATAGTTCTTGGTGGTTTCTTGTTGAGGATCTTCAAAAATACGAGCCGTTTGATCGTATTCCACCAAATATCCAAATCGATTTCCGCCCTCTGCTTCTTCGGCATTGAAAAAAGCGGTCATATCAGCAACCCGCGATGCTTGCTGCATGTTATGTGTCACGATCACGATCGTGTAGTGTTGTTTTAATTGTTGCATCAGTTCCTCAACCCGTAAGGTTGAAATGGGGTCAAGGGCAGAGCAGGGTTCATCCATCAAGATCACCTCTGGCTTAATGGCGATCGTGCGAGCAATACAAAGCCGCTGCTGTTGTCCACCAGATAGCGATAGAGCGCTTTGTTGCAAGATATCTTTCACTTCCTCCCAAAGTGCGGCCGATCGTAGCGACTCTTCCACCAAGTCATCTAAGCTACCTTGATGGTCTTGAAGTCGTGCTCCAAAGGCTACATTGTCATAGATGGTTTTGGGAAATGGATTTGGTTTTTGAAACACCATGCCTACGCGACGACGCACTTCAACCGGATCAACCGATTTGTCGTATAGATCGGTGCCGCGATACAAAATGCGTCCTTCGATACGTGTTCCTGGAATCAAGTCATTCATTCGATTAAAACACCGGAGCAATGTACTCTTGCCACAACCAGATGGGCCAATGAGCGCCGTAATCTTATTTTTGAAGATATCAAGGTAAACGTTGCGCAATGCTAACACAGAACCGTAATGCACCGAAACGTTTTCAACATTGAGAACTGTTTGAGTATCTACAGCAGAAGGAGATGGCATTATAAAACCTCTAACGATCGACTACAATTTTCAATTTCTGTGAATTTGGGAATGAATGCTGATAGATACAGTCAGTTCAATACAATCAGCACATGAACACCACTGTTCTGTCTAGTTTATCGAGTACTTCTACTGCCAGTTGCGCTAGTATACCTGTTTCCGTGCCAAGAGACGAGCAATAACGCTGATGATGAGCACAATGCTAAGTAACACTAGCGCCGCTGCCCAAGCTAATTCTTGTTGCGCCCGAAACGGAATGATCGAGAAGAAGTAAATGAGAACAGGTAAAGTGGCGATCGGTCTAAATAAATCAGTAGACCAGAAGTTGTTGTTTAATGCCGTAAATAGCAATGGGGCTGCCTCGCCAGCTGCACGAGCAACCGCTAAGGTGACAGCGGTAGCAATTGCCGGTAGAGCCGTCGGTAACACAATACCAACGGCGGTTTGAAACCGGGTTGCGCCTAGTCCAACTGCTGCTTGGCGCACTTCACGAGGAATTAACAGTAACCCCTCCTCAGCCGTTCGCATGACGATCGGTAGCATAATTACGGCTAGTGACACCCCACCCGCAAAAGCGGAGAAAGAACCTGTTGTTCCCACAACCAGACTGTAGGCAAATAGTCCTGCTAAAATGGCAGGCACTCCTGTTAACACGTTGGCCGAAAACCGCACCCAGTAGGATACTTTGGAACCACGGCCAAATTCAGATAAATAGATGGCTGCCAAAATACCGATCGGTGCGCTCAGTGCAATTGCAACCGCCAACGTCATCAGGGTACCAATAATAGCATGACCGAATCCGCCATCACTAAGTCCTGGTGGCGGTGGCAATTCAGTAAAAATTTCTGGCCTTAATCGCGGTAAGCCTTGTCGAGCAACATCGAAAAGAACAGCGGCGAGAGGAGCCAGAATCAGAAATGTGAAAAAGCCAGCAATGGTGGTCATCGCCGTATTGAAAATCGATTTGCTGGACGTTTTGGAGCGGGTAAGGTTAATGGGTTCGATCGGTGTAGAATAATCGCCCTGAGTACCGGTCATGAGAAACCCTCTTTCATTAGTAAAGTGTCAACAGAAATCTTAAAATTACTCGATATTTTGGAACTTCCGAATGATTAATTCAGCGAGGATATTGACAATTAAGGTCAGAATCATCAATACCAGTCCGGCATATAGTAATGCGGATACTTGTGTACGGCCTGCCTCGCCAAACTGAGATGCAATTAGGGAAGTAATGGTTGCGCCCGGTTCTAGTAACGATACGGTGATGCGGTTAGAATTGCCCACTAGCATAGCGGCGACCATTGTTTCGCCCATGGCTCGACCTAGTGCTAGCATAATTGAGCCAATGATGCCAGACAATCCAGCAGGAATCAGAACACGAAAAATTGTTTCCCAACGAGTGGCTCCCATGGCCATTGCGCCTTGACGCAGTTCTGGCGGCAGAGAGGCCAATGTCCCTCGCGATACAGAAATGATGAGTGGGGCAATCATAATAGACAGCACAATTCCCAGAGTCAGCAAACTATACCCTCTAGGAATACCAGCAAACAGCGGAATCCAACCTAGCGTATCTGAAAGAAATTGATAGAATGGACGTAGGAACGGAATGAATACAAAAATTCCCCACAACCCTAACACAACGCTAGGAATGGCTACAATTAGCTCGATTGCAAAGGCGATCGGTTCGCGAATATATGCCGGAAGAAAATCTTCGCTGAGAAATACTGCTACACCAATGCCCACAGGAACAGCAATCACGAGTGCAATAGCAGATGTCACCAGGGTTCCATAGATTTGGGGCAAGGCTCCATACACATTTGTGACAGGGTTCCAAGTGGTTGTTACTATAAAGCTAAGCCCGAAGGATTGAATGGCCGGCCAAGCTGACATCGCAATTTCAAAAATCACAAACGCCAGAACCGCTGCAACTCCAATCGCCATTACTAGCGTTAGCCATACAAAACCCTGATCCAAAATTCGTTCCGTTGTAATCTCTTTCTCGATGCTATGTCGGTTGTACAACCTTGTTTCTCGCGCTTCTCCTACCATGCCCACCTCTATACAAACTCTCTACATCCAGTTCATTCATCGATAAAGTTACCAACCAAGGAGAAGAGTAGGGCAGTGAACAAATAAAGCGATGGTTTCTCTATCCACTCACCTCCCACTCATCCATCCCTGTACAAGTTCTACTTATCCATGCAGCAAGCCATTACGCTTGTACCTCATCTAACCTTTCTTGAATTCGTTGAACAACACTATCAGGCATGGGTACGTAATCTAACTCCGCTGTAATATCTCGACCGTCGGTCAGCGCCCACTCCAGCACGTTTCTGAGTGTTTGCCAGCGTTGTGGATCATCGTATTCAGGATAAACCAGAATCCAAGTTAATCCTGCGATCGGGAATGCCTGGTCGTTCTCTGGGTCAGGAACCAGCAATCCAAAGTCTTCAGGGATTTCGACATCTTCAAAGGCTGCTGCTGCTGCCTCTGGAGAGGGTTCAATGAAGTTCCCCGATGCATTCTCTAACGTGGCCATTGGAATATCATTCAACTTAGCGTAGGCGTATTCTACATAGCCGATCGCTCCTTCATTTTGCTGAATTAATGCTGTCACGCCTTCATTTCCCTGTCCACCTTGTCCTGTAGGCCAATCTACCGAGGTTCCTACACCAGCTTGCCAATTCGGACAGGCTGAATCTAAATGATTGACGAAGATAAACGTAGTGCCACTACCGTCCGAACGATGGGCAAAGACAATATCGCGATCGGGTAGGTCGAGTCCTTCATTTTCAGCCACAATCGCCGGATCGTTCCACTGAGTAATTTCGCCTGTGGCAATCCCGCAGTACGCCTCGCGGGATAATCTCAGTTCTTCACCTTCAACTTCAGGTAGGTTATAGGCTAGTACAACCGCGCCGCCTGCCATCGGCACCTGAATGGGTTCAGCATTGTACTGCTGTCGGAATGATTCCAATCGATCGCCCTCGATCGGAGCATCGCTGGCCCCAAAATCAACTGTACCGTTAATGTACTGTTCCAGTCCAGCACCGCTACCAACCGACTGATAGCTAATTTGCACACCTGAATCCACTTCCCGGTTATAGGCATCAAACCAGCGTTGGTATAAAGGTGCGGGGAAGGTTGCCCCTGCGCCACTAATTGCCACAGTTTGTCCATCACCCGTTTGAGCCGGGGCATCGCCTGTTCCAGCCGCCGTATCACCCGGAACGGGAGCCTCTGCGGTGCGTGGCCCACACGCTGCAACACCCATAGAAGCGGCCAGAAGCGTGGCCAAGAGGCCCTTCTTGCTACTCAATGTCATAAATCACCTCGTCTTATCTGCTGGTGTTGAAGGTCAATGTTCAACTTGGCCACAGCATGACAACGAAAAATGATTTGAATATGATTGAAGTTTAAGAATACGTTAAGGAAATTTTACAGCACTCAGCAGCAGAAGAACAAAGTGATAATCATCGATTCGTACTATGGCAACGAATGAGTCAATCAGGAGAATCTCAGGTTGCTGAAACCTGAAATGAATGAGTTTGAAGGGCAGACCTGTCTGAACCATCCTTCATACCGCTACATCTCATGAAAGCGTATAAAATTTTACTTCTAAAATTATCAAAAATATACTCAACTAAAGCGGAATGAAACCAACTCGTTCTACAATTTGTTGACCTTGAGGGGATAATGTCATTTCAATAAACTGTTTAACCGCAGGACTTGTTTGTTGTTTTGCGACCAAATAGACTACGCGGCTAATTGGATAATTCCCTGTTCTCACCGCTTCTCGATCGGTTGGAGAGATATCATTGATGGGAACAATGCGCACCGTTTGTTGATTGACAACTTGTTGCACCGTGCTGTAAGTGATGCCGTCCGTTCCTAGCGATCGCAGTAATGGTGTCGTTTCGTCTTGTTGTGCGGTTGTGAAGTTGGGACCGTCTGCTGCAAACGGTTGCCCCAACAAAACAACATCCTGAAACAAAGTATAGGTTCCACTGTCGGGTGCTCGATTGATCACGCGAATCGGTGCAGGTGAGCCGCCCACCTCTGACCAGTTTGTAATTTGCCCTTGAAAGATTTGCTTGAGTTGATCCAGCGTCAGGCTGCCTGTGAAAGGATTATCAACTCCAACCACGATCGCCAAGGCATCTCTGGCGATTGGCACACCCTGTAAGCCAACATTGGTCTCATCTGGCCGCAGCGGACGGGAACTAGCTGCCATCCACACTTGGTCACGAATTAAATTTTGAATGCCAGCGTTAGTGCCATTCGGTCTCCCGTCGGGTACACCATAGGTCGTCGGCAGTGACGGATTGACCTGCGTGTAGGCAAGCTGAAGTTGCTTCATCAACGCCACCATGGTGACACTGCCATCGATCGTCAACACATCTGGATTCGGCAGCGACGGGTCAAGGCGCAATCCCCCAGTTGCTTGATTTGGAGAAGGTGTGGGGTCTGGAGATAATGGGGGCTGGTTTGGTTGAGTTGGGGAAGGTGGAGATTGCCCAAGGCTCGAAATCAAATTTCTGCCAAAGAACCAGAATCCGGCTGCAATCAACCCCACTGTAATTAGAAAAGCCAGCAACAGGGGAACCGTTTCGTTGTTTTGTCGAGCCATAAAGAGAGAAGAACAGCGCAACCAAGCGCAACATAGTTCGACTCCAGTTTAGCCAATCACAGCCGCATCTTTGACCGATTCAATCAGCTTCTCGACCCGCTCTTTAATTTCATCTCGCACACGCGGGAAAATGTCAGGTTGTTCAGCCGGATCATCCAACTGCCAATCCTCAAACACTTCCTGCATCACCCATTCCGGTGGCAAATTTACCCCACAGCCACAAAGCGAAATCACCACATCAAACTCGTCTGCCTTGAAATCACTGAGTGGTTTCGAGTATTGATCGCTGATATCAATTCCGACTTCTTTCATCGCCGCGATCGCCTCCGGACGTACTTGGCTAGCTTCCAATCCAGAACTCGTCACATCAATTTGGCCCTTACCCAAGGTTTTAGCAAATCCCTCTGCCATTTGCGATCGAGCCGAATTCTTCTTACAAACAAACATGACTTTTTTCACAGCAAGTGTCTCCTTTGTACGTGTATACGTGCGACAGGTAATCGGTAATCAGTAGTTGGTTTCCCACTCCTGGTTCCCAACTCCCAACTAATTCCATCCACTGGGAACACAACGAGGATCGGGCAACGTTGCTTTTTCTGGCTCACGGGGAAACCAAAAAGCGGTGCGCTTGCAACACTCAACTAGCATCAGCATCACAGGCACTTCGATTAGCACCCCTACCACGGTTGCGAGTGCGGCTCCAGAGTTTAAACCAAATAGGGTAATGGCGGTAGCAATGGCAACTTCAAAGTGGTTGCTGGCTCCAATTAAAGCCGCTGGAGCAGCATCTTCGTAAGCTAACTTCATCTTTTGGGCGATGACATAGGTGATAAGGAAGATAAAGTTCGTTTGAATGAAGAGTGGAACAGCAATCAGCAGAATATGGAGCGGGTTTCTAACAATGAGTTCACCCTTAAAGGCGAACAGCAATACTAAGGTAATTAGCATGGCTGTGATGGCTACCGGAGTTAAATACTGCAAAAACTCACGCTCAAACCAAGCTTTACCCTTGTGTTTAAAAATCCAATATCGGGAATACATTCCTGCGAGCAACGGCAACCCCACATAGATCAAAACCGAAAGCACGATCGTTTGCCAAGGTACGCTCAAGTTATTAGCAGCTAGCAACCACCGTCCTAATGGTGCATAGAGGAACAACATGGCCAATGAATTCACCGCTACCATCACCAGCGTGTGTCCCTGATTGCTGTAGGATAAATAACCCCACATCAACACCATTGCCGTACAAGGAGCAATACCTAGCAGAATTGCTCCCGCAATGTAAGAATCAGCCAACGGAACTGAAACGCCCCGAATCAATTCAGTTCCAGCAATGAGTGGACGAAACAACCATCCTAGAAAAAACTGAGCAAATACCACCATTGTGAACGGTTTGATTAACCAATTCACAATTAGCGTAAGAATTACAGGCTTGGGGGCGCGAACTGCTTGTTTCGCTTGCGAAAAGTCAATCTTTACCATGATGGGATACATCATGAAGAACAGACAAATCGCGATCGGAATAGATACCTGGTAGATGCTCATAGCGTCTAATGCCACTGCAACGCCCGGAAACAATCGTCCCAGAATCACGCCTGCAATAATGCATAGAAATACCCATACCGTCAGATAGCGCTCAAAAAAGCTCAGCTTACCTCCAGCTTGTACCGCAGATGAATTGCTTCGATCGCTCATGATGCTCCTCTACGCTTCAAAAAGTTAATTAATAGGTCTTCTCCCGCTGAAGAAGATCTTCCAGTTTCAAATTTGTTTCCGCAACGCCACCAAAGGCCGTTCCCACCTTGTTTTGCTGCAAGTGATCTAGTGCAATCGTATAGACTTCATCGGGTAGGGGCACATAGCCAATGGCTTTGGCAAAGGTTTCAGCATTGAGCAGATAGAACTCGACAAATTCTCGCAGTTCTGGCTTGTTTTGCAGCGCATCAGTGTTGACGTAGATAAACAGTGGTCGCGCTAGGGGTTGATAATCACCAGCTACAACAGTTTCTGAAGACGGTAAGACTGGGCCATTCCCGTTGTCGATCGCCACAGGTTTCAGTAACCGCTGGTTCTCTTCATAGTAGGCATAGCCAAAGTAGCCCAAGCCATTGGGGTCAGAACGCAGTCCTCGCACCAGTGCTTCATCATCTTCGCTGGCAGTATAATCGCTGCGGCTAGCGCGAGATTCGCCTACGATTGCTTCGGTGAAGTAATCAAAAGTTCCAGAGTCACTGCCTGCCCCGTACAAGTTAATTGGTTGATTCGGCCAATCCGGGCGAATTTGATTCCAGTTGGTGATCGTTCCCTCAGCCGCAGGTTCCCATAATCGCTTTAACTCGGCAACGGTCATACTTTCTGCCCACGTATTGGTGGGATGTACCGCGACTGTCAGCGCATCATACGCCACAGGCAGTTCTACATAGTTCACCCCTGCCGATCGACAGGCTTCAATTTCACTGGAGTTGATAGGACGAGAAGCATTGGAAATATCAGTTTCTCCAGCACAGAATTTACGAAATCCACCAGTTGTACCGGAGAAAGTGACCGAGAACTCTGCTGTTTCCCGGTTTTCAAACTGGTATTCCTGCACTGCTTCATCAGTGAGGGGATAGACGGTACTGGAACCATCGGCAACGATCGTCACCTGCTCAACGGTTCCAGTTGTTTCAGTTTGCGGTGACTGTGAACCTGTTTGAGTGGTTGAAGTTGGAGCAGAACAGCCCACCGTCAACGCCAGAACACTAAGGGCAACCATCCCGCTGTAGACAGACTGGCGGATGGGTTGGTGAACTTGATGTTGAATCTGGTTTTGATTTTGAATAGATTTTTGAATGAATGTGCTCATAGCTACTTAATTCCCATGATTGTAGCGAAGGGTACATTGCTTATAATTTCAAAAAAAATTGATTTGTCAAGTTATGGAGAAAACAATCTGTGAAAACAATTGTTAATCTTAAAACGAGGCGATATGGCAGAACGGACTGCTGTTACTCTTCCTCATGACAGGTGCGAGACGGTAGGATTGGGCTGAATCGTCGAAACTCGGCTAGGTACTGCTCTAGAATCACAAATTGAGATAGATTCAGGCTGTAGTAAATCCAACGTCCCTCCTGGCGCGATCGAATCAACTTAGCTTCTCTCAGAACTTTCAAGTGGAACGATAGCTTGGACTGCGCCACATTCAGACTCTCGCAGAGATCACACACACATAACTCCTGCTCTCGCAGCAAATCAACCACCTGCAAGCGCAATGGTTCTGAAAGGGCATGAAATCCAGCACTAATTTCGATCGAGGGAAGAATTGCAAAACCCATCAATTTATGTTGAATTAATTTTTGTTGAAACGTTTCTATCTTAAAACAAACTTTAATTTTCTGCCATACCCTCATCAAGTTTACTCAAACTATAAAAAACCGCCCCAAATCGCTGGAGCGGCAAAGATTAATCTAATCACTCATTCAAGTTTCTAACTGCAAAGAGCGATGCGAACTCTGCTAGACGGCTATTTCTCCAGCAATGAATCAGCCAGTGATGCTACCGCCATCTAATCGACGAACGGCAATCACGCTGGGTTTAGCCGGATCATTCACCCCTTTGCCCGGCCAGTTAGATCCGATCGGCACTTCACGAGTTTGTATAAACTCCTGACCATCTGTGGTTCTCATGGCGAATTCACGAGTTTCAGAGGCCATGTTTTGCCGAATTCCGTTATACTCACCGGGATGCTGAGGTGCTAGGAACAGCGTTTTCTCATCGGCTGAGAGAAACGGACCACAGATTTCACAATCCATTGGCCCATAGGCAAACAGATACGCCTCACCTGCATTCGGACCAGACGTAGGAAGATACCAGACTGAGTTGTTACCAAACAAGCCTCGCAAATCAGACTGGCTAACCGCAGAGCCATCCTCTTTAGTGCGGCTAGGAATGGCTTTGTTGTGCTTGTCTGTAGACATATCTGTCACCATCCAAACATTGCCCTTGGCATCAAACATCAGGTTGTCTGGATTGGAGAAGCCCAAACCGCCCTCAGCAGGCTCACCACCCGTTGCGAAAATTTCCCAGGTGAAAGTCATAGCTGCCGGATCACCATTGTCATCAATCAGCTTCATAATCCAGCCGTGCTCATACGGGGTTTCCCCATTCGGTCCTGCAAAAATGCTGGCGTTGGGACCGCCATCGCTACCGCTGGGTGAACCCGAAGTGTAAGCGATGATCAGCGTTCCATCATCTGAGACATCGGTGTCTTCTGGGCGTGCGCCACAGGTAACGCCCGCAGCATTAGCGGCAAAGTGAGCATCAATGAGAATGGCTCCTTGCTTTTCCTCGTCACTCCCAACATAGAGATCGCCAAGGGTGCGGAACTGTTGCTTGTAGGCTGCGATCGCCGCATCATCTTCAACTTTAATACTGCCGCCTGCGGTGCGATCGGGGTTGGGGAGCGTGATGATCCCTCCTACATGCGCACTAGGCAGATCGGGATTAACAGGTGTGTCCAGCGTTAGAGCAATCCACTGCCCTGTCCCATCAGGATTAAATTTTGCACCGTAAAGCATACCATCTTGCAGTAATCGCGAGTTGGCCTTGTCGGTGGGGTTGCTGACCGCGCCGCTGCTAACAAACTTGTAGAGGTGTCCACTACGACGATCGCAAGCGGAATACACCGCCAAGGGCTTGCCCTGTTCGGCTCGGAAGGCAAAGGCTTCGTGGCGATAGCGTCCTAACCACGTGTGCTTCGTGCCATAATCGTTGGCGTTTGCCGGGTCTACTTCTACTGCCCAACCGTATTTGTTGCCCGCATATCCCAACACGTTTCCTTGTCCAGCAATGTCTTCGATTTCGCCTTCTTCCCAAACCCAGTTAAAGGGTTTAGCACTAGGGGGAAAGGAAGTTCCATCCGCATACACAGGTTCTGCAACTTCACCCTGGAAATTTTCTTCAGCACTAAACACGGTTCCCCAGGGGGTGGTGCCACCTGCGCAGTTCTGGTGCGTCCCAATGATTTTGTCTCCAAGTCCATCCAAGTAACCTTGACCACTGGTTTTACGGAAGATAACAGCCGCAGGCCCTGTTACTTTCAGATAATTGCCATCTTCTAGCCCAGAGATACCAGTGATGCGGCGATCGGTTGCAGCATTGGTGCGCTCCCAAGTTCCATCGGCCTTCTTGCGAATGGAGAGGACAGAAAGTCCTGCATCGTATTGAGCCGCTTTGGAAATTTCGTAAATTTGCGCCTTCAAGGGATCGCCATCGGGGAGAGAGAAGGCATCAATTTCACCGTCTGGAGTGGCTTGAATAGCAGCAAGAACTTCATCAAATGGCAAAGATTTGCCAATTACTTGCTGATATGCCTGCTTCCAAGACTTCGCGCTAATATACTCATGATTGACGACTAAATATCCTTCATTAGAAGCCGTTTCAATAAAGGTGACATAGTCGTTGTTGTATCCAAAGTGGTCGTTCTCACCAATGGGATCTCCCCACGAAACAATCACCTGGTAAGTATAACCTTCTGGCAGTACGACATCATCTTGAACCACAAACTGGCTGTAATCGCTCAGTTGTTTGGACTGATCCATGCCGTCATTCAGCAAAGGCATCGGCCCCCGAATGGGTCGAAAGAACAGTCCACCTGCTTGAGCGGACGCCGTTTCACCTTGCACGGAAGGAGAAAATAGTTGTCCGTTTCCGTTCTTCATAAAGGGTTGCAGTGCGATCGAGCCAGCCCCTGCACCCAAGAACATTAAAAAGTGTCTGCGCTTAACCGCCATAATTGTCAGTGCTCTTCTCTCTGGATAGGTTCGTAATTTGTCAAACAATAACCGAATACCACACAATCCTTAAAAAGGATCAAAACCACCCACGAACCTACCAAACGTGTATTAACGATAGATTAAGCAATCGTTAATAACATCCTGTTGAATTCTATAGATTTTCTTTTATTTGTTTTCGCCGATGTCGTTTTACTGAATACTACCCAAACAATAGCCTTTACCTCGTGCCGTTTTAATGTATTGTGGAGCTTTCGGATTCGATTCAATTTTCTTGCGCAACCGTTCAATGTAAGCGCGCAGCGTTTTAGGATGAATTTCGCGATCGTTTCCCCAAACCTGTTTGATCAGTTCCGCCTGAGTTAAAATCTGCTGGGGATGTTTAAGAAATAGTTGTAAAATCCGAAACTCCTGTAGGGGTAAGTTAACAGGCTGTCCCTGAATTTCAACTCGATATTCATCGGGATATAGCCGAATATCGCCAAAGCTTAAAACAGTAGGTTGACAAAGATAATTCAAATGGGAACGTAATAAGCAACGACACCGAGCAACCAGTTCTCGTAGATGAAATGGTTTTGTTAGATAATCATCTGCTCCCATTTCTAATCCTAAGACTTTATCTTCTTCGCTATTTTTATGACTAATCATTAAAATTGGTACAGGATTGCGACGGGCACGAACAAACCGGCAAATTTCCAATCCATTCATTCCTGGTAAAACGGCATCCAGAACAATTAAATGAAACGGAAAATTTTGTCTATCGCTATGTCTTTGTCGTTCAGCAAGATAAAGCTCTTCCCAGGCAGTTCGCCCATCTGACAAGCAAATTACTTCTAATCCCTCTTCAATCAAAGCAAGCCTGACCGTGTCGCAAATAGATTTTTCACTATCAACCAACAAAACTCGTGTGGTTTGATATCCGTTTCGACTGTGCCATTTCTCCATTCCAAGCTACTTATCCAGCCTCTATTCAGCAGGTGAAGCAAAATTCTACTTCATCTCAACATTTCATTCACCCAGCCAAATGCCAAAGTATACCAATCCTACCCACACGAATGGGGGCAGGATTGCATCAACTAAAATAACAACAACAAAAGATCTAATAAATCGAATTAACCAAAGCGACCACTCACATAGTCTCGTGTAGCCTGCTCCATTGGATTGTTGAACACTTGCTCTGTGGGTGCATATTCAACCAAGTAACCGATTTTGTTACCACCTTCCGTGGCTTCTGCGTTGTAGAAAGCCGTATAGTCAGACACACGGGTTGCCTGCTGCATGTTGTGCGTTACAATCACGATCGTGTATTGCTCTTTCAACTCCTGCATCAGTTCTTCCACGCGCAAAGTTGAAATGGGGTCAAGCGCTGAACAGGGTTCGTCCATCAAAATCACTTCAGGTTCGATTGCAATTGCCCGCGCAATGCACAGGCGTTGCTGTTGTCCACCCGACAAGCCCAAACCACTCTGCTTCAGCTTGTCCTTCACCTCGTCCCAGATGGCAGCTTTGCGTAGAGAGGTTTCCACCAGTTCATCCATATTGCCCTTGTAGCCGTTAATCCGAGCACCGAAGGCAATATTTTCGTAGATTGATTTCGGAAAGGGGTTTGGCTTTTGGAACACCATACCAATGCGACGACGCACCTCAACCGGGTCAACACCTTTACCGTACAGATCTTTGCCGTGAAACGTAACCTTACCTTCAACCCTCGCTCCAGGGATCAGATCATTGGTGCGGTTGAAGCAGCGTAGAACCGTACTTTTACCACATCCAGATGGGCCAATAAACGCCACGATTTGGCGCGGAGGAATATCAAGTGACACATCTCGAACCGCCAACGAAGAACCATAATAGACATTGAGGTTCTTCGTGCGAAGAACGGTTTCGGTAATAGTAGGATGAGAGGCATTAACCATAATGGTGAGTTCTGAAATAGATTAAGGTAACAACAAAAAACAAATGATGAACAACTGGCCAGGTAGTAATAGCTCTGCAAACTCAATTGATTAATTGGTGAACCGGAAGCATGAAGTTAACGAGACTGTTGCAGTCTATTGCGTAGATAAATTGCCAGCGAGTTCATTAGCAACAGAACCACCATCAATACAATGATGCCTGCTGCTGCTAATTCGTGGAAAGCAGGTTGTGGACGAGAGACCCAGTTGTAAATTTGAATAGGCAAGGCAGTAAACGAATCGCGAATGCCGCTGGGCAAGAACGAAATAAAAGTCAGCGCTCCGATCGTGATTAGCGGAGCCGTTTCACCGATCGCCCGCGATAATGCCAAGATAGTTCCAGTGAGAATACCGGGTAATGCTTGAGGCAGAATGTGCTCGCGTACTACTTGCCATCGAGTTGCCCCCAATGCAAACCCTGCTTGACGCAAACTACCAGGAACCGCCCGCAACGCCTCACGAGTTGCCACAATTACGATCGGCAACACTAGCAGGGCCAGTGTTAAACCGCCAGATAGAATGCTCCGACCTCCTGTGATAGGAGCCATAAACCGCACAAATGCCGCTAAACCTAACAAGCCGTAAATAATCGAGGGGACTCCGGCCAGGTTAGCAATATTGATTTCGATAATGTTTTCCCACCAGCTATCAGTGACAAACTCTTCCAAAAAAATGCCTGCGCCAACTCCAACGGGAAACGCAACCACAGCCACAATCAGAATCAGCCACAGCGAACCTACCAACGCTGAAAGCAAGCCAGCTTGATCGGGACGACGAGATGGAAATGAGGTCAAGAAGTTCCAGTTTAGGCGAGGCAACCCATCGACTAGTACATCGATCAACAACCAGGCCAGCACCAACAAGCCAAACAACGTACACACCAGTGCCAGCACCGAGAAGATGCTATCTAACTTATAGCGCCCCGCTAAATTTGGTTGAAAAAGACTATCCTTGGGAGCACGCTCATCGTAAAGAATTTGAGAATCTTGGGCAGTCATTAGTCGTACTTCTCCCGGAAACGGTTGACAAACCAGAAGCTGAACAGGTTCAGAACCAAAGTCATCAAGAACAAGGTCATACCCACTGCGAAGATGGTTTTGTAGGCAAGTGACCCGGCGGGTGTATCGCCCAAACTTACCTGTACGATGTAGGCGGTCATTGCCTGCACTGGAACCAGTGGGTTGAAGCCCAAGCGTGGATTTTGCCCTGCTGCCAGGGTCACGATCATGGTTTCACCGATCGCCCGCGATACCGCCAAGATCACGGAGGCAACAATGCCCGATAGCGCGGCGGGTAACACAACTGAGGTAATTGTTTCTCGCTTAGTTGTGCCCAACGCATAGGAACCATCCCTCAAACTGCGGGGCACCGAGTAAATAGCGTCTTCACTGAGAGAAGCGACCAGAGGAATAATCGAAATGCCAAGTACAATTCCAGCACTCAGGGCGTTGAATCCCTGCAATCCTGGGATAAACGCTTGCAGGAACGGTGTCACTGTTAATAGGGCAAAGTAACCAAATACAACCGACGGAACCCCTGCCAAAACTTCTAGCGCTGGCTTCAACCACTTGCGGAGTTTGGGACTGGCATATTCACTGAGATAAATGGCTGCCATTAATCCGAGCGGCACGGCTACCAAAATAGCGATCGCCGAAGTCATAATGGTGGCGCTAATCAGCACGAAAATACCAAACTGCTGATTAGAGAACAACGGCGTCCATTGGCGATCGGTTAAAAAGCGCCAAAGCGGAACCGCTCGAAAGAATTCGATCGTCTCGAAAATTAGTGTTAAGACAATTCCGATCGTCGTGATGACAGAGACAAAGGCAAAAGCCGCAAAAACGACCTTGACAATATTCTCCATCGTTTTACTCAATTGACGATTAGGCTGCCATAAACTGGACGAACCCGGAGTGGGTGAATCAAGAGTCATCGTAGAAATACTGGGTAGAGAAACTACACAAGCCAGAGAAAACCCGCCAAGTACACCAAACAAATGATTTGCTGTAGAGGTATCTAACATAGACACCCCTACAGTGAGCTACATCAGGACTCAGCCAAGCGGAATAAAGAATATGGCTGTTTGCTGTTTGCAAACTTAGTCCTATTGCTCGGCGGCTAATAGATCGGATAACTTCGTGCCAACCGCAGATCCGCCTTCAAACACCGAGCCAGTTTTTCTATCTTCAATACGCTGCACTCGCAGTTCATTGATCTCGTTCGGCATCGGCACATAGCCCACTTCCTGGATCAAGTTGGCATTAGCTGGGTCCATTTGGAAGTCCACAAAGGCCCGCACAGCCGGATTGTCCAGCGACGTGGTCTTCACATAGATAAACTCCGGACGAGAGAGGGGCTGATAGGTTCCGTCGGCGATCGTCTGTTCGCTAGGAGCGACACAACCATCCCCTCCATCGATTTCTACCAGTTTTAACCGATCTTGGTTCTCCACATAGTAGGCATAGCCAAAGAATCCAAGTCCACCGGGATCAGCAGAAACACCCTGCACAATCACGTTGTCGTCTTCACTAGCCGTAAAGTCACCTCGGGTTCCATCTTCGCCCACAATGGCTTCCGCAAAGTAGTCATAGGTTCCAGAATCGGTTCCGGGGCCATAGAGTCCCAAGTTGAGGCTGGGGAAATCTGGGCGAATCTGATTCCAGTTGTTGATGGTGCCCTGAGCGGCAGGTTCCCACATCGTTTTCAGTTCGTCTACTGTTAAGCACTGAGCGAAGTCGTTCTCTGGATTAACTACCACCGAAAGACCGTCAAAGGCGATCGGAAGCTCTACAAACTCAACACCACCTGCTTCGCAGGCTTCAATCTCTTCCTGCTTAATGGGGCGAGAGGCATTGGAAATATCCGTTTCACCCGCGCAGAACTTCTTGAAACCACCGCCTGTGCCTGATACACCGACCGTGACCCGAACACCAGGATTCGCAGCCATGAACTCTTCCGCCATCGCTTCCGAAATGGGGAACACCGTGCTGGAACCATCTACTAGCACACTACCAGACACATCACCGCCACCCGCCGTGGTGCCACCTGCCGCTGCCGTGGTGTCGCCCGCAGGACTTTGAGTGGTCGTGGTGGTGGTGCCGCCACCGCAAGCGGCCACTAAACCAGCCGTCAAGAGAACGGCTCCAAATTGCTTAAGGGATTGATTCAGAAGCGACATAATCCTTTACGGGGTCTCCTGTTTATCGAAATCATTTGAATTAGCCTCCTGTGAGTTTATAACTTATTTGTAAAGGGAAGGTTAAGGACTCAATAAGACGGTATGAAAACTAACAAATCTGCGGCTTGTTTTATGCTGAGCAAAGCATAGTTTTTAAATTAACTAATGTTAATGGCGTTGAACTGAGAGTCCGAGGCTGGCGATCGCCACATCATAATCAAGTATTAATTTTTTCATAACCTTTGCTCGTTCTAGTTTTTAAAAAATCTTAATCTTAACCAGTTACGTTAACTCCTGACGCCTTGTTTATCTTTACTCAGCGTCGTGGAGTGTGATGCATGTTAAAGAATGCAGTGAAAGTTAAACCTGGTCGATTCCTGGTAGGAACCTTGGCCGCTACCGTGACTGTGATGGCAGCTTCGGTGTCTGCGGTGTTGTCTCAAGGCACTTCTGAAATTCAAATCGACGGTTCCAGCACGGTGTTTCCCATTTCAGAAGCGATGGCGGAAGAATTCCAGGCTGCGAATCCTGGTACACGAGTGACAGTGGGTGTATCGGGTACGGGAGGCGGTTTCAGCCGCTTTTGTGCCGGAGAGACAGCAATTTCCAATGCGTCTCGTCCCATCAAAGCCGAAGAAATTGCGGCGTGTGAAGCAGCAGGTATCGAATACATTGAGCTACCCATTGCCTACGATGCCCTAACGGTTGTAGTCAATCCCAACAACGATTGGGTGGACAGCCTCACGGTCGAGGAACTGAAGACGATGTGGGAACCCGCGGCTCAAGGAACCATCACAAGCTGGAGCCAAATCCGTGAAGGATTTCCTGATCAACCCATCAATCTCTATGGTCCTGGAACTGATTCTGGTACCTTCGATTACTTCACTGAAGCAATCGTGGGTAAATCGGGGGAGAGTCGGGCTGACTTTACAGCCAGTGAAGATGACAACGTTCTGGTTCAGGGTGTGGTCAGCGATGTCAATGCGCTGGGTTATTTTGGTCTTGCCTACTATGAGGCCAATGCAGGTCGGTTAAGGGCTGTTCCAATTGATGGTGGCGATGGCCCGGTTGCGCCAGAGCGGGCTAATGTTGAGAATGGCACCTATCAGCCCCTTTCTCGCCCTCTATTTATTTACGTTAATGCAGAGGCAGCACAGCGTCCTGAAGTTCAGCAGTTTGTGCAGTTTCATCTCCAGAATCCAGAGTTGGTGACTGAGGTCGGTTATGTTCCGTTGCCGTCTGAGGCGTATACCCTAGCCCAAGAGCGATTCAACGAAGGACGGACAGGTACCGTGTTTGCCAACCAAAACACGATCGGCGTTCAGATTGAGGACTTGTTGCGGCTCGAAGCTCAGTAGTTTGTATTCGCAATAACAGTCTGCGTTAGACGCTATTACATCCTGCATCTACCAATGCATGTTGCTTGGGGCGAACTATCCTCGCCCCATTATTGCTGACTGGTACAGATACTTCTAACTTTCCCATGCATCGCTTATCCAATCACTCACAAAAAACGGGATCTCCGCTTTGGAACATCTTGTACCGTCCGATGCTGGTTGCCTCACTGGCCCTGCATGGCTTAGTGTTACTTGTGCCTATTCCCTCTGAGCCAGAATCAGTTGCCGAAGAAGAACCTCCTGAGGAAGAAACGATCGATTTAGCCTCCCTCAATGCCTTAATTGAAAATCCCTCTGCTTTGCCTACGCCCACGCCCACGCCCACGCCAGAGGCGATCGTTCCCACTCCATCACCTGTTCCTGTTCCCACTCCAGCCGCCGTTATTCCTAGTCCCGTTCCCGTTCCCGTTCCCGTTCCCGTTCCCATTCCAGAACCCACACCTGAGATTACTCCAGAACCGACACCAGAAGTTTCCCCCGAACCAACACCAGCAGACCTATCGGTCACCCCTACCCCATCGGATGTGGCTCCCGGGCCAACCCAGCCGTTGCCAGAAGCGTTCCAAGGGCTGACACCAGAACAGTTGCAACAACTGCGAGATTTTTTGGCTCAACGTGAAGCGTTGGATGCAAGTGCCGCCGGAGCGATCGGGCAAACAGCCCGGGCTGCACAACAAGCTGAAATCAACTGTGCTTTATTTGCAGAACACGCGCCATTGTTTTTTGATGACTGTGGGGAAGCAACAGGCGAACCACAGCGAAAGCCAGGCATATTTACAATTGAAATTATCCTTCCCCAGCGGCGTAATCAGATCCTGGAATATTATCAAGAAACTTTTCCAAATTACACCTTTGAACCGATCGAAACGACCTATGCGAATGGAGAGGTGTATGCCATGAAGTTGGATGATAATCCAGTACTGTATCTAAATATTGTCTCAGTGGGGTTACGAGGCAGTACCAAAATTGCAGTATTTTGGTTAAATGATCCAACGACTTAGATCGACTTAGATCGATGTGCTTAACCGCATTTAACACGAGCATGTCCTGAATTCGCTCCCAAGTAGTGGTGACGGATGCTTCAAAGTCCATACTTGGTTCTACCATCGATCGCTCCTGATCGTAAAATGAAATCTCAATGGTTTTCTCTATCTAGCGTTGAAACGTTGAGTGATTGGCCGCGCTGTTTCACCCTCAGCCGAGGTTGATTCACCATAAAATTGCTTAAAGTTGCTCAATATCTCAACCCGAGACGACCACCTGTTGTTGAGGTGACATGATGCCGATTGCTGTAGAACCATCCCTAAGTTTAGAAGTTAAGCTGTTATCAGGGTTGTTTGCCGTTGGCTTAACGCTGGTGCATCTTTTCGCCGGACAACTCCAATTTCTGGAAACCCTGCCACGCAGTCGTTGGCTATCTTTGGCTAGTGGTATTTCAGTTGCCTATGTGTTCGTTCATGTTTTACCTGAATTAAATGCAGCCCAGCAAGGTTTCACTCTTCAACCAATTGGAGGGCTAGCTTTTCTAGAACATCATGTTTACCTACTGGCGTTGATAGGGTTGGTAGCATTTTATGGACTGGAACGATCGGCCAAGCTGTCCCAGCTACAAAATCGTCGGGCTGGTAAATCCGAAATGACTACAGTCAGTGTCTTCTGGATTCATATTGCCTCGTTTGCCATTTATAATGCATTGATTGGCTATCTTCTGGTTCACCGAGAAGAGCCAGAGTTCTTCAACCTAATGCTGTTTTTTATTGCAATGGCAATGCATTTCATTGTCAATGATTTTGGATTACGGGAGAACCATAAGTGGCCTTATGATCGAGTTGGCCGTTGGGTGCTGGCTGGCGCTGTGCTGATCGGTTGGGCGATCGGGACGCATCTGCGCATTCATCAAGTGCCTATGTCCATTCTATTTGCATTTCTGGCGGGGGGAATTGTCCTCAATATTCTCAAAGAAGAACTTCCAGAAGAACGAGAGAGCCGCTTTGGAGCGTTTGCGTTTGGAGCCGCCGCCTACACGATATTATTACTGCTAGCCGAATAACTGACTGAATGCTTCTCACATTAAAGTCCGAATTACACAGCACAAATTAGGTGTGAAATAACACGGTGAGTAGCGGTAAAAACGCGATCGACAACCCTATCCACGCATGATGAGGACAGCCAACCTCATCCTCTGGATCACTCAGTAGTGCGTCAATGCGCTCTTCTAGTCGATCGAGGGCTGGATCGGCTCCAAACGCAGCGCTGAAGGCTTGGGACGTTGTCAACGGGGCTTGCATCACTAGTAACAATGATTCGGCCAGTACCAACGGATCTACTTGCTGAGCAGCCCAGCGATCGGCCCGCAGTTCTCGTAACAGCAATAACTCTTGCCACAGGGCTTCTGTGCAGGGCAACCAGCCTGTAATCTGCCGCAGCCAGCCTAACCAAAAGAACCAGAACGTATCGCGATGGTAAGCATGGGCCTGTTCATGAGCCAAGACTGCTTGCAATTGTTCCGCCGTCAAACTATCCAACAATCCCTGGCTAATGACCAGTTGCGATCGCCACACCCCTATCTGCGCAGCAAATGGTAACGCCTGATTGATGACTCGTCCGCTCAAGCCGTTGATCTGACAGCGAGGATATCGCCGCAGATGCCAAGCCGATCGCCAGCCCAGCACGGCTAACCACAGCAGTTGCAAGAGGGAGGCTCCGGTAAACAGCACGGCTAACCAATAGCCAAACCAGCCAACGGGCAAGCCAAACATGGTGCCCTGTGTGCCCATCGCCAACACGGCTACAGACGTAGACAGCAACAGAAACGGTGGCAGAAGAAACAGCAGCAACGCCCGGGCCCATCGCTGAGAGTTGAGTCGCTCTGATGAGGTCACTGAACCTGTTAAGAGACGCACACCGTAAGCAAATCCGATCGCAAACAAAATCAGGCTGAAATGCATTATGGTGTCTCCCTGGCTTCGCGAACAGCTTTTAAGCGCTGAGCAATGGCTTCTAGTTTCTCAGCACTCGATCGATCTAACTCATCGGCAAAGGCTGCAATCACATCGGGATTCCCTACTGCCAAAAAGCGTCGTAGATGATCATGAGCGTGTAAAACCTTGGCTTCTTCCCGCGATACCAGTGCTCGCCATCGAAAGGCGCGATCGTGCTTGTCACACGCCAACCATCCCTTTTGGGTAAGACGACGCAACACCGTTGTTACGGATGCATATGCCAGTTCGCGATCGGGATCTGCCAAAATTCGATCGTGCACATCCTTCACAGTGACTGAACCTAGTGTCCAGACAATTTCTAGAATTTCCGATTCCAGCGGGCCTAATGAAAGCTGCTTTGGGGTGTGATGGGGCAACGCCATAGCGGACATTGAGCACTACATTGTCCAGTGTAGTGCAGGTTGTCGCCAATGTTGAAACTTGGTGCTTCAGGTCTACTACTTTGTCAATTTTAAGGTCAGTACATTTGGGTGCAGATGAGTTCCTGCTAGCAAATTTTGAGCAACCTACTTAGACTGTAGGTAGATGCGTTGAACCGCGCTGAATTATGCCTAAGGTGGGCTAGGATTAGGAGTGATATGACGGTTGGTGTATGGGTTTTAGGCGATCAACTATGGACAGAACAAGCTGCGCTGCAACCCTGTGCCGATCGCCCGTCGGCAACACCCGTGATTTTGATTGAATCGCTTCAGCATGTGCGCCACCGTCCCTACCATCAGCAAAAATTGGTACTGGTGTGGTCAGCCATGCGCCATTTTGCCGAAGAACTGCGCCAAGCTGAATGGCCGGTAACGTATGTAACCGCAGAGGATTTTGAAGCGCCACTACGACAGTGGATTCGGAACCAGGGTATCACCGATCTACGAATCATGCAACCCGCCGATCGCCCCTTTGCTCAGTTCATTCAGTCGCTGGAGTTACCTTGTAACCTAACGATTGTGCCCAATAACCACTTTCTCTGGTCGATTGATGACTTTCGGCAATGGGCCAAGGGGCGCAAAAACCTGTTGATGGAGTATTTTTATCGGGAAGGACGCCAGCGCTTTAATGTGTTGATGGCAGGCAAACACCCAATCGGTGGACGATGGAATTTTGATAAAGAGAACCGTCAACCCCTCAGGGGCAACCTGAAGCCGCCTACTCCGCACTGGTTTGCGCCAGATTCGATCACTCAAGCTGTGATCGAGCAGGTCAAAACAGGAGACTTTGCCACCTATGGACAAGCAGAACCGTTTCGCTGGGCTGTTACTCGATCGCAAGCGCTGCAAGTCTTAGAACACTTTATCGAGCATCGACTTGCTACCTTTGGCCCGTATCAGGATGCGATGGTGACGGATGAAGAAACCATGTGGCATGCGCTACTGTCGCCCTATCTTAATCTTGGTTTGCTGCATCCCCTAGAAGTGATTCGATCGGCTGAACGAGCTTACCACGAAAACAACTTGGCATTGAGCAGCGTAGAAGGCTTCATTCGCCAGGTTTTGGGCTGGCGCGAATATATGTACGGACTTTATCACTATGTAGACGAAAGCTATTTTCAGAAAAATTGGTTTCAACATACGCAATCTCTTCCTAGGTTCTTCTGGAATGCAAGCGAAATTGAGATGAATTGCTTACGCCAAACGCTATCCCAAGTAGAACGCATTGGTTATGCTCATCACATTCAACGCTTAATGATTTTAAGTAACTTTGCACTGATTTCTGGATTATCACCTCAGCAAGTAGAGAACTGGTTTCATGCTGCCTTTATTGACGGTTATGATTGGGTCATGCAAACGAATGTCATCGGTATGGGTTTGTTTGCCGATGGTGGTGTCGTTGGATCAAAGCCCTATGCTTCGTCTGCAAATTACATCAACAAAATGAGTGATTACTGCAAGCAGTGCCGCTACAATCCCACCGATCGCACTGGAGACACTGCCTGCCCATTTAACTTTTTCTATTGGGACTTTCTCGATCGCCATCGTCACGTGCTGCAATCGCAAGGACGCATGAGTTTTATTTTGAGAAACCTAGATAAATTCAGCGACACCGAATTGCAGGCGATTCGCCAAAAGGCGAGCGATTGGCATCAACAACATTTATAGAGTATGGGTTCTCTCTATCTCATTCTCAACTGTTTTGGAGTAGATTGAAGTATTCTACGATCGCCAACGGATTCATTCCACGTTAAATAATCTTTCCCTTTCCAGTTTGAGCAACCGTCTTGGCTATTCTTGCAACAGTTCATAGGCGCTGAATCAACCTGCCCACGTGGGGGCAAGAACAACTGCATGATGCTGAATAGCTTTTGGCGATTTCCTAAGAGTTTTCTAATCGTTCACTGAGAAACCTGAGAAAATAATCAAGTGGTTTACGAATAATTGGGCATAGGTCATTAGCGTCAAGTCTTTACCTATTGCCGATCGTCAGCACGAATTCACCATCACCACGCACCTGCCATGACCTCAATCCAGCCGTCTACCTTTTCCTATAATCAAGCCTTGGATGTTGCCATTGCAGCGGCTCAGGCAGCAGGAAGCCTACTACGATCGGCGTTTCATGGATTGGATAGCAGGGACAGCGGAGCAATCGCCATCGATGCGGAAGCCGAAGCGGTGATTCGCCAAATCCTGACCACGGCTTTTCCAAACTATGGCATTCGGGGTGAGGCGTTACGCCATCTCGATCGCACGTTTCAGGATCAGCAACAGCATCTCTGGCTGATTGATCCCAATAATGGCACAGCGTCTTTTCTGCGCGGCGAGCGGGGTGCGGCTGTCTCGATCGGACTGCTGCGGGCAACGGTTCCAGTGCTGGGGGTGGTCTATGCCTTTGCGGCTCCTGATGATGCGGGCGATCTGTTTGCATGGGCAGAGGGCTGTGGCGATCTGAAACGCAATGGTGTGGCAGTGCAGCGCTCACCCTGGGCTACATCTCTAGACCCAACCCATACCGTACTAATTTCTCAAGATGGCGATCGCAATTCCAAAGCCAATGCCAAACTGGTAGCTCCTGCTCGCTTTCGCACAGTCCCTAGTATTGCCTATCGCTTGGCATTGGTCGCTGCCGGAGAAGGAGAAGCGGCTGTTTCTCTCAGTGACCCGTGTGAGTGGGACTATGCAGGGGGTCATGCTTTGCTGCGATCGAGTGGCGGTGAGTTGTTTGATGCGTCAGGGCAACCCGTCACCTATGCGATCGATGGCCGCAGTGATAGCGGTGGTCGCTGTTTTGGCGGCTCGGTGTCCATTGCACCGCAATTGTCCCGCAAAAATTGGAGCATTGTGTTTCAGCCCTACAGTTACGACAATCCTTATCCCCTAGCCGTGCTGTCTCGCGGCGAAGCCATCTCGGAAGTGGGGCTATTGGCCCGGGCGCAAGGCTGTTTGCTGGGGCAATTGGTAGGAGATGCTCTCGGTAGTTTAGTCGAGTTTCAAACGGCCCAATCAATTCAGCGCCGCTATCCCCAAGGACTTGACAATCTGGAAGACAGTAGCATCTGGAATACCCTAGCCGGACAGTCAACCGACGATTCAGAGTTGGCGCTGATGCTAGCCCGAGCGCTAGTGCAAGCCGAATGCTTTGATCAGGCTGCCATTGCTGCGGCTTATGCCTACTGGTATCGATCGCCACCGTTTGACATTGGTAATACGACCCAGCAAGCTTTATCGGCTGCTGCGCAAGCCATCAGTCGGGGCAGCAACCCTGCCGAGTCCGCCATCCGAGCCGCTACATTGGATAGTGAAGCGAATGGTGCGCTGATGCGAATTAGCCCTCTGGGCATTTTTGGTCATGCCACCGATGAAGCCCAACTAGCAGAATGGGCACGCCTCGATGCACAACTAACCCATCCTCATCCGGTTTGTCAGGATGCCAATGCGGTGTTTGTGATTGCCATTCGCCATGCGTTGACGACGGGAGAAGCCCCAGCGGAGGTCTATCGCTATGCCAAAAGTTGGGCGGCTGAGTCCAATCTGCATCCCCATGTGCAGCAATGGCTAGCGGAGGCGGAAACTCAACCTCCGGCAGACTATATCGAACGCATGGGATGGGTGCACATTGCCTTACAAAATGCGTTTTATCAGTTATTACATGCCCCCTCTCTAGAGGCAGGGATTGTCACAACGGTGATGCAAGGCGGCGATACCGATACCAACGGCGCGATCGTCGGAGCTTTACTAGGAGCCGTTTATGGACGTGCTGCCATTCCTTGGCAGTGGCGCGATCGAGTGCTTACCTGTCGTCCTATTCAAAAACTGGCAGACGTGAAGCGCCCACGTCCCCAACCCTTCTGGCCGATCGATGCCCTGCAACTGGCTGAACAACTGTTGATTACCGGCAGGAAAGGAAGCCCCTGAAAGACGATAAAAGGAATAAACGACGGCTTAAGTTAGGGAACAAACACAGACAAGGCAGAGGGAACCACACGAAAATGGGCTGGTGTTTGGGCTGTAGATTCGCCATCGGTGTTGATGTCATAGGGCGTAAGGGTGCGGATTTCAACTTCCTGGCATTCAAACCCCTGAATCCACTCTGAATAATCACCATACTTGCCCGACCACAGCGCTGGTAAGGTGGGCACAAATTGCCACCAGTGCTCAATATTCAAGCTGCAAATGTGCAATCGTTGATCACAAACCGATGCATCCGGCGCGATCGTCAACCGTCCTCCCCAATAGCGCCCATTGGCCACCACAATTAGTACCGACCGCAATCGGTGAACCGTGCCCCCATCCAATCGCAATTCCGCCCAAAACGGCGGTGACTCTCGCAAAATCTGAAAACCCGTCATGCCATAGGCCAACACGCCCCAGCGATGTTTTGCTTCTCTAGAAAGTTTGCGGCTGATTTGTACCGTTAGCCCCAAGCTACCTGTATTGAAGAAATAGCGATTGTTGACCCAGCCTAGATCGATGCGTTGGCAGTTTCCCTGAATGATGACATCACAAGCTTCTGGTAACGTTAAGGGAATGCCAAGCGTCCGTGCCAGATCATTGGCCGTTCCCAATGGCAACACGCCCAATGGTAACTGCGTATCTAGCAACCCTTCAATTGCCCAGTTCAGCGTGCCATCACCCCCAGCCACAATCACTTGATCGACCTGATTGCGATGCTGCCGAATCGTGTCTGCTAAATCCCAAGATTGTTCAACCGCTTCAGGAACCACATCTACTCCAGACTGCTGCAATCGTTCGATCGCCTCAGCTAGATCAGCCCCTCCTCGTCGTGCATGACGATTCACTAACAGTAATGCCCGTTGAGCCACAGTGCTCTCCTCTCAGAGAAAATGTTAGAGAAATCTATCAACTATCTATTGATTATCGTTGCTTCTATCATCTTCGTGGGACGAGGACCTAATTGTGAACCATTGAATTAAAAATTCCAAACATTCCAACGGTTAGGCAGGATCGCTCCCTTCCCTACATGTAGTTAGTGATATAGAGACTTGCTCACTATAGTTATTTTTATTTCTTCTAACGCAATGCAACTGCAACCGGTTAATTCAGATCAAATTTATGCGATCGGGTATGATGCGGCGATCGAGCGCCTAGTAGTTGTGTTTCAAAACCATCGCATTTATCAATTTTTTGACGTTCCTGCAACGGTGTATCACGAGTTGCTGCGTGCTGGCTCTAAAGACCAGTACATACAGACTTCGGTAGTTGGTCAGTATCCCTATGCGCAATTGCTGCGGCGCAAGCGCAAACGACATCGGTAAGGGGCAGGTAATCGGGGGATGGGGGATGGGGAGATAGAAGAAAGAGATAGGGGAGTTAGGAAAGCTGAGTAGGATCGACTCCAACTGTCAGGGCATTTCGCAAAACGTCCTGACGAGATCCATCCAATCAGCAAGGCCTCAACCCTGTTTCTCCGGTATGGATGAACATTAAGAAAACTTTAGCCTTTGGCGTTTAGCTTGTACGATAGCAACGAGCCTCATTGGATTTACGTCAGGTTTATGTTAAGCGCTGGTGTTGCTATGCAAGTTGATAGACAAAAAGATCTGTTTGCCTACGAAGCCCTTGCCCAAATTCCCAAAATTCTGACGTTGCTCGATCGCAATCCCCACAGCCCCACCTATGGCTGTTTCGATCGCAACTTCTGGCATTACAAAATCATTGATTTTCCTAGCGGGATGGCGCAAGAATTTGTGCTGCCACTGGCGTTGGCCTACAGCACAAACGTGGCGAATAACCCATTTTATCGACAGCCGATTATCAAGCAATGGGTTGAAGCTGGGATTGTCTATGCAGCAAACAGTGCGCATTCCGATGGCTCGTGCGATGATTATTTTCCCTATGAACGGGCAGCCGGGGCAGCGGCATTTTCGCTGCTGGCAGGAATTGAAAGCTACTTGCGGTTGGGATTAAGTAACCCTATTGTGCTGGAGTTCTTTACCAAGCGAGCCGACTGGTTGGCTGAGCACCAAGAAAGTGGACAGTTGACCAATCACCAAGCGTTGATTGTGCTGTGTCTAGAGTTGCTGTCACGGTTGTTGCAAACCGATCGCTGGAATCGCGCCAAAGTTCAACGGTTAGAATTGGTGCATGCTTGGCAAAACGAAGAGGGCTGGTTTCAGGAATACGAAGGCTGCGATCCGGGCTATCACACGCTAACGATTGCGTGCCTCGCTCGAATTTATAAGCTCAATCCCAATCCTCGCTTACAAGAAGCGCTGATCAAAGCTGTAGAATTAGCCGATCAGTTTGTGCATCCCGATGGATCATTTGGGGGAGAATACACCAGTCGCAATACCTACAATTTCTTTCCGCACGGGTT
Source organism: Thermocoleostomius sinensis A174 (assembly GCF_026802175.1). Classification (NCBI taxonomy): domain Bacteria; kingdom Bacillati; phylum Cyanobacteriota; class Cyanophyceae; order Oculatellales; family Oculatellaceae; genus Thermocoleostomius; species Thermocoleostomius sinensis. The sequence goes on from NZ_CP113797.1 coordinate 4,878,169, forward strand.
TGAACTGGTGGGGCGCTGGATGCCAGAGGCGCTGGCGATCAACGATCGTTTCTTGCAAGGATTGGCAACGGGTAAGGCTCCCTGTTATGCCGATGATCACATCATTGGGCATCATACGTGGAATTATCTGCTCGCCTGGCACGATTTTGTAGACGATCGACCTGAGCTTCGGCCCCGTACCAACGAGCGGATTTGGTTAAAACAAGCCAAGCTGTTGATTGATCGACGGGATGGTACAGAACTTTATTTAGCCTTAAACAAAGGCGGTGTCTTCAAGCTGTTTCGTGATGGTGAATTGATCGCCTCCGATACCCAATTTTCGCTTCAGGTGCAGGAGGGCGGCAAACTCAGAAATGCAGTGGGACACTTGATTAGTGACTATACCGTTGAGGTAGAACCCAACGATATCTTAATTCGCGGGCAGTTGGGTTGGGCGAAACAAAAACAAATGACGCCTCAAAATTTAATGATTCTGCGTGTAGTGATGCTGACGATCGGGCGGTTTTTCCCAAATCTCATTCGCAAAACGCTACAAAAGATTTTGATTGTTGGAAAAAATGATGCACCGTTTCAGTTCAGCCGCCAGTTGCACTGGAGAAATGGACGCTGGATTGTCACTGATGAACTAAAAGCCAATGATTGGAAACATGTGATTTCAGCTGGCATTGGCTGCGATCAAACCTCCATTTATGTGGTGATGAGCCGCACGTTTCAAGCCGGTCAACTACAACCTTGGATTGATTTAACGAAAACGGTAAAGCAGTTGCGTGCTGGGGAGTCATTGCAAGTAGAACGAGAACTGTAGCATAGGAAATTCCAAAGGGATTTCGTCAGGTTTTAGTGAGTATTTAGCCGAGCACCGCAGGTATCGGCAGATTCCTTGTTGAGGAGACAGGCAGGAAGTTGATGATGCCTACAGATTGAACAAATCTGCTCTGATTAAGCCCGTGACGCAAACAGACGGGTAACTTCGCAAGCAAAACCAGGCAATAGGGGAGACGTAATCACATCCTCAACCAGCAGGGTCGCTACTAACATCAATTGGGCCTGATTACGACGATAAATTTCAACTCGCTGAGACAGGCGATCGACAATCCAATATTCTCGAACTCCTTGCACTGAATAGAGTTTTAGTTTGGCAGAGCGGTCTCGATTTTCATTTACTTTTCCGGGAGATAGCACTTCTACAACCAGTTCAGGCGCACCGCAAAAATGCCCTGCCTCATCTTGAATTTGCACCAGTCGCTCATAGCTGACCCACACAACATCAGGAACTACATTGTCTGAGTCTGAAAAAATCAAACCAGGCATGATGGAAGCTTCTCCTAAGCCGCTGCTGAGTGACCATTCATCCAGAACTGCAAAAAGTCGTCCAGTGACTTGCTGGTGTTTATGGTGAGGCGATCGCGTCACGAACAACTCTCCATCAATGATTTCGTAGCGAATCCACTCGTTGTCGGGTAACGCTTCCACATCTTGAATTGTCCAGCGAACACCACCTGTGGGTTGGCTCATCAGCGTGCTTACATGACAAGGCTATTTCAATTGTAGAAAAGGCAAGGAAAAAGGGAAATCCGTCCGTGGTGGAGAGGCTGCATTCACCCCCTGCCACCACGGTGGATGAGTAGAAGCAGCAAATTGTGCAGGCGATCGTGCAGGTGACAGAGGTGCAGGTTAACCTCACAGAAACTGGAGTCGAAGTCATTCTGGAAACCGCAGAGGGGCAACTGGCTAGTCCTGTGACTGACTTCTGTGGTCGGTAATGCGCTGATTGCGGATATTCCCAATGCGGTGTTGGCATTGCCGGAGGGTGAAGAGTTTCAGGCGGCAAGTCCAGCCGAGGGGATTGCGCTCGTGGCAGTCACATCGAGAGCCGATGGAGTTCGAGTAGCGATTACGGGGACAGAACGGAGATTCTCCCCACGGGTTCACGGTTGCCAAACCCTATCCACCCCCATTACCCAATTGATTCTGTTTAGGGGCGGTTTGCGAACTGTTCCTGCGAAATTCCCCTTCGATCGCTTATTCCCAATTACTTATTGCCCATTCCCAATTCCACATTACAATTCGATATCCATCTATCAACTTTTCTCAATTCTGTGAATGGAAAGATCAAAAAGATTGAATATTAAAAATGGTTGTGATTGGCTCCATTTCCCAATATTCTGATAACCGAGAGCACCTTTCATGACTGCGTTTGCGGCTCGTGCGAGGTAGGAATTATAGAGCACAGTTAGCAGCTATCAACGAAGATTTAACAAAATGGTACACGATCAAAAACCGACGGTTATCATCACAGGCACCTCTTCTGGAGTTGGTTTATATGCCTCCAAATCCTTTGTCGATCGCGGCTGGTATGTGGTTATGGCCTGTCGTGATATTCCCAAAACTGAAGCAGCCGCACAATCTTTAGGAATTGCGAAAGAAAATTACACAATTTTGCCGATCGATTTGGCGTCGTTGGAGAGTGTTCGGAACTTTGTCAAAGATTTCAGAGCGATCGGCAGACCGTTGACGGCATTAGTCTGTAATGCTGCAATCTACATGCCACTGCTAAAAGAACCACTGCGTAGCCCGGAAGGCTACGAGCTAACTATGGCCACTAATCATCTTGGCCATTTCCTGTTGTGCAACTTGTTGTTGGAAGATCTAAAAAATTCACCTGCTCCTGACAAACGGCTCGTAATTTTGGGAACCGTAACGCACAATCCGGATGAGCTTGGTGGAAAAATTCCGCCCCGTCCCGACTTGGGCAACCTGGAAGGATTTGCGGCTGGGTTTAAAGCACCTGTTTCTATGATTGATGGTAAGAAGTTTGAGCCAGTCAAAGCTTATAAAGACAGTAAAGTGTGCAACGTGCTAACCATGCGAGAGTTACACCGGCGCTATCACGAATCCACTGGCATCACCTTCACCTCGCTCTACCCCGGCTGCGTCGCCGAAACTCCCCTATTTCGCAATCACTATCCGCTGTTTCAGAAACTATTTCCGCTGTTTCAGAAGTACATTACGGGCGGCTATGTGTCACAGGAACTGGCGGGCGATCGGGTAGCAGCCGTAGTCATCGAACAACCCTATAGGCAATCAGGAGCCTATTGGAGTTGGGGCAATCGCCAAAAGAAAGACCGAAAATCCTTTGTGCAACAAGTGTCACCCCAAGCGCGAGATGATGCCAAAGCAGAACGGTTATGGGAACTAAGTGAGAAATTGGTTGGACTGGCGTAAGGAAAGGATGAGGAATGAAAAATGGAAGTCGATGTAGAAGTTTGACTCATCGACTCATTAACTCATTCCTCATTGACTCAACCCAATAGACGCTTGCTTGAGCGGAGTTAACAATTCAGTTGATAGATGCAGGTGATTTAATTCAGTATGGCGATCGTCCGTTTTACCAAGAGCCGGGCCATGATAGTCACTGCCGCCTGTTTTCAAGAGACCATACTGTTGACACAAGGCTTCTAGAGTTTGAGTTTGCGCGATCGTATGGCTGGGATGATAAACCTCCAACCCCATCAGCCCAGCAGCAACAAAGTCTGGCAGCAATGTTTCCACCTGTCCACCACAAAATAGATAGGGGTGGGCCCACACGGGCACGGCTGTACAATCGCGCAGTAGTTTAATCCCTTCAAATACTGAGAATTTTTCATATTCTACGTAAGCTGGTTTACCTTCCCCCAGCCAACGATCGAACGCCTCTTGAGGCGATTGTATATATCCGGCTTTAACCAGAGCATTCGCGATATGAGGGCGTCCTGGAACCATGGTTCCGCGCATAGACAATTCAACCGGATAGCCTAGATCTGCCAGCCGATCGACCATCTTCTGGGCACGGCGAAAGCGACCGGCAATCCGTTCCTGTAGCGGTGGTTGCAACCGATCGCGATTGGGATAAAAGCCCAAAAGATGCAGCGATCGACCGTTATGAACGGTGCTAAGCTCTAGTCCGGGGACGATTTCAATATCATATGGTTTGGCCGCAGTTATTGCCTCGTTCCAGCCAGAGAGCGTATCGTGATCCGTAATTGCCAACACCTTGACACCCGCAGCCAAGGCAGCTGATACCAGTTCCGTCGGGGTCAGGGTTCCGTCTGAGTGGGTGGTATGACAATGAAGCTCTAACATTAGGATCTCGTAGGAGGGTTACTGTTTATGTTAAATTCACCAAGGCGATCATTACCATGTTTACTAGCCTATTTATTCGTCTGGGTTCTATGTCTCTCACCTGCCAACAGCTTTTAACCACTCACCCTCACCTGTGGGAAGACGCTACGGCGCATCCTTTCCTCACGCAATGTCAGACAGGTGAAATTGCAGCCAATCAGTTCAATACCTGGTTAGTACAAGATTATTGGTTTGTGGTGGACTTCACGCGATTCACTGGACGAGTGTTGGCAGCAGCCCCAGTACAGCATTTTGAAGTGCTGTTGGCAGCGTTTGGCACATTGAAAGAAGAACTGAAGTGGTTCCAAGCGAAAGCCACTGAGCGCCAGCTAAATTTAAACACACCGCAACATCCGACTTGCATTGAGTACTGCGATTATATGGCGGGGTTAGTGGCAGACCCCTATGCTGTACAAGCCGTAGCCTATTGGGCGATCGAGTGTGCCTATAATCAGGGTTGGCAGCGACCGGGGCCCATGTCCGAACCCTACTCTGAGTTTGCCGATCGCTGGGGCAATGCTGGCTTTACTGCCTATGTCAAACAATTAGAACAGCAAGCAGATGACGCGCTGCGATCTGCTTCAGAAGAAGTGCAACAGCAGGCAGAACGAGCATTTCTAGAAGTTGCTCGGCTTGAAAAAAAGTTCTGGCAAATGGCCTTTAGCGCTGAGTAAGAAGAACTCGTGATTGGTATCACGCCATATTTGAACAAATTTGCTTCAATCTAATTAGAACTATGTTGAGAGAGGTTCCAATTAATGGATTGTTCAGTTCGATCGATTTCCTCGGTAAGTCTATTCAACTAAGTCAATCTAACTATTGTTGCCTTTCCATTTAGTTTGCTATACTTTGGGACGTGCGAAAGTGATGAATTGAGTCAACCATTTCCAAGTTCTTAAACAGCAATTTTGTTTAGTTCCCAAGCTGTTTTAGTGATTGATTACTTGGCTTTCGCGTTTGCATTTGCCCAGCTAGAATTTTCAGTTCTCAGTCAATGCTTTCATTTAATTAGATAGGCTTGCTATCGTAGTACATGGGCTAGGTATCGTTGTGCTACAAGAACTTGGCTGCGATCGTTCATGCGACCAAAAACCATAAATGAAACCATAGTTGCATGAGAACTGTCAATTCCAACTAACCATCTAGTGCTTAATTTGGCACTTACTAGATACCGTTGTTTTGCATTTACCATTCATCAGTTAATGCCAGGATTAAATCTAATAAGGATTGAATTATTTGTCATTATTCATCCTCCTGGTAATGTTTTCTAATTCTGAGGAGCAATCATGGAAGAGCAAAACTTCAACACTGACAATGAAAAGCGTGATCTTGTCGATGCAGATGCAGCCGTAGATACATCAGTGATTGAGGCGTCTAAGACGGAATCTACTGGTACTTCTGTGCAAAAATCTGATTTCGAAGCCGCGCTGGACGCATCCCTGGCAGACGATGACCACAATCATGCCAAACCTGAAGATCACAATCACGCTAAACCTGAAGGGGCCGGAAATCCTGCCAATCACACATCGTTGGGCGATGTAACCGTGATTAGAACCCTTAATGCAGCGAATATTAAAGCTGATACGTCCCTGCGTGACAATCTGGGAAGACGGGGCGATTTGATGATGCCAGGTAGCGGTAAAAACACCGTCATTGGCTCTGGCGACTCTGACATCATCGTAGGAATTGGAGGTGGTTTTAATACCATTACAACGGGTACTGGCAGCGACACGATCGTATTGGGGGCTGAAACCACCAATCGAGTGTTTGACTTTGATCCAAGTAAAGACAAATTGGCGATCTACAGTGATCTCGACCCGAACAACATTGTGATTGCGCAAGGGAAGAATCCGGGGAAAGGTGGTATCGATCAGCCCCTTGATTCGGTCAATAATGCCCTTGTCATTGACAAATCCTCAGGTCACATTTTGGCTTCTCTGACCTTTACCCAAGCCTCCGCTATTAACGATAACGCTATCAGTAAGATCGATGAGGCAGCCTTGGCTAGCCTTGACTCGGTTCGGTTCAATGTGCAAGAAGGCAGCGGTAAATTAACTGGAACTCGGCGCAGCGATAAATTGGTGGGTGGTGCTGGTGACGATTTCCTTTACGTGGGTGACAACGGCTTCCGCATAGTCAATGCTCGTGGCGATGGCCCAGGCGAGTTCCCCTTCCCCAATGATAGCCCTGGAACCACCAATCTTCGGGCCGATTTGAAGGGCGGTGTATTGCGCATCAACGGCAACTACCGTAACTTTGATGGCGCACCGTTGTTTAGCCAAGGCGAGACGGCGATCGACGAGAAAGCGGTGATTCTGAACGGTTCCGATCCACAAGCGCTGATCAACGGGTTCCTGCAAGTTCCCCAAGACTCTGAAGGCAACCCCATCTCTGGAACTCACCTACACTTCAGCCCTGCTGGAGACAGCCGTGGTAACTTTGCCGATGCCACCGTAGAACGGTACCTTACCAACACTCCTCTCAACAAAAAAGCTGGCCGAATCTCTGGAGAATTTGAACTCTCACCGGAGGAACAAGCTGCTTTCTTGGCAGGCAATTTCTACATCAACCTGCACACCAATGTAGACATCGATAAAGACGGGAAAGGAGGCTTCCCAACGGGTGAAAATCGCGTTAACTTAAACCAAAACGTGATCAAGTTTGCATAACGATGCAACGTTAAGAGGGTGCTTCTGAGCAAAACAAACCTGATGACCAACCGCCTGTTGAGAGGAATTTCAACAGGCCTTTCTTCATGTGTTTATTGTATTAAACTGGGCTGAATTAATTTTGAATTTGATCAAGCACCTGTTTGTCTGGAGGAGTCAGTGATTCGGCGTCAGGAGTCTGATCAGCCCGTTCAGATAAATCTTTCAGTTTATGGCTAGCCGTTTCTCGCGCCTTTTGAATTACTTGATTGCGCTTATCGGTTTTTCCAATGATGCGCTTAGTTGTGTCAAGTCCTTCAAAAATTTGCTCTGATGCTTCATCAGCTTTGGCAGACGCTCGATCGACGTCAATAGAGTTTGGATCAGGTACTTGTGCACTCGATTCATAGGTGGCGACGATCGGTGTTCCAGGACTCAACTCAGTCGTTACCCTGAGCGGTGATAAGAGTCCAATGCACAAAAGAACCTGAGCAATGCCAATTGTGACAATACGCAGAATATTTTTAGAGTCAATTAATATCATTCTAGAGTTCTCCATTGTAGTTTTTGTCATTCTTAAGGCTTGTGCCTTAAGAATATCTCTAATGTGTCTGATTATTCCTCGTTCCTCTGGCAAGTTTGTCCTTTCTTACAAGCAGACGATTGAGTTGCTTTCCAACCGCCACGCCATTGCAGACTAACTGGCGACTTTCTGTTCCTGCAACGATAACTGTTCGTGCATCAACCGTTGTTCAAGGACGGCCACAACTGCTAACTCTTCAGGGCGCAAACCATGCATCTCCTGAACGTTTGTCTGCAAGTGTACCTCCATGATCTGATGCAAGGTTTCATTTAGATAGCAATCAAGAATAGCGGGATGCACATAGTACTTGCGGCAAGTTGCCGGGCGATTGCCCAAATGCGCTGCCACTGCTTTAATTGCTTGCGTAATGTTTTTCTTGGCAGCGGTTTGGGAGGTAAAAGATCCGACCTGCATTAGATGGGAAGCAACTAGAACCGTTCCTGCCCAGGTGCGGAAGTCTTTGGCGGTAAAATCTTCTCCAGTCATTTCGCGCAGATATTCATTGACATCCGCGGAACCGATCGTCTGATAGCTGCCATCTTCATCCACATACTGAAACAAATCTTGACCTGGAATCTCTTGGCATTGCTTAACAATTCTGGCCAACCGTCGATCGGTGAGCTTCATATCATGCTCCACTCCGCTCTTGCCACGAAAGGAAAAACGAATTGTTGAGCCTGAAATTGCCACATGGTCATCTTGCAGCGTTGTCAAACCATAGGATTGATTAGTACGGGCATACTCTTCATTGCCAACTCGAATGCGAGTTAACTCCATGATTTGCACCACTGCCGCTAGCACTTTTCGTTTTGGCAATCCCCGTAGTGCTAGGTCTTGTGCCAATTGTTGGCGAATCGTAGGCAACGATTGGCTAAAAATTAGCAGACGCGTAAATTTGGTTTGGTCGCGCACCGTTCGCCACAGTGGGTGATAGCGATATTGCTTACGTCCCTTGGCGTCCCGTCCCGTTGCTTGCAAGTGCCCATTTGGCAAGGGACAGATCCAAACATCTCGATAAGCAGGAGGAATAGCTAAGGCGTTAATCCGCTGAATTTCTTCGGGATCACGGATTCGTTTTCCATTCACATCGATGTAAATAAAGCTTTTACCACGTCGTTGTCGTTGAATGCCCGGTTTATCGTCGGTCACATAGCGTAGACCTGCTGCCTTCGCTGCTTCTACCGGATCAGAGACGATGACCGATCGAATGTGCTGATGCAAGCGTGTCTGTCGTCCTCGATGCCGATGTTGACGCTTGTGTGGCCGATACCCTTTTCGCCGCATAACCCGATCCCACCGTTGTGAATAATCGCCTAGCAAAACTCTAGCGAATTCACATCATTGACAAATCTATAAAACAGGATAGTCACAAAGACGTAGACGAAAAGTGCAACAATGGCGCAAAACCTCTAGCAAATTTACCGGAATTTTATAAATGTGCCTGTATGTATAAATTAGTTATACATAGGAAATACCAACTATGCTGACTTACCTGCTTGGGACTAGTTTCACAACTGCAATCCTATTGAATGCATTGCTAAGGGACAACTCTATTTCCAAATCAGATGTCCGCTCCTGGTTGGTGCTTGGAATTGCCAGTTTGCTGTGGTTCATCACAATTCCCTGTATTCTTCGCAAAAAGTTTGCCACTATCAAAGTGTTGCCAGTCTCCCTTTGAAGCGATCGCCCTTCGTGATCGGGAGTGGGTAATCGCTGATCGGTTGCTCGATCACGAACGCCGTTTCAATCCCTAATCCCCAGCCACCCCCCATCCCCAACTTTCAATAAACCAAAAGCCCTAAGCACTTGGCCTAGGGCTTAGTGTGGCATTGATGGAATCCTGGCGATTGCGATCGGCTTCAAGGAACTCCTCTTAAGCAGCGTGCCGACAGTGAACCGTCGATTTTGTCGCGTGCGATGGAGCTACGATCGGGCTTTCGCATTTCAGGTTCTCATGCTGAAGTTGTTGCAGTGCCGCAATCATCTCTGCTTTCTTGAGGTGCTTATTCTTGCCGTGGGCGTTCCTCCATTTAATGCCGGCCTTCTGGCATTGCTGCCGCAGTTGCTCAGTCGGGGTTGGCTTTCGCTTCGGCGGCTGCGGAGGGGGATTTTCGCTGGACAACTCCTGAATAGAATCTGAACGATGCGATCGACCACGACTCGACTGATTTAGGCGGCGTTGGGCATAGAGGGCAAACGAACTTGCAACATATCCAGCTCCAAACAATTCAACAACAACTGTTGCTTGCGTAAATAATAATTCCATTGTCAAAAAACTCCTTGACGTGATTAGGAAGTGTCCCACGCATCCCAGGGCGAGGGAATGTAGCGAAGGCTGGGATGTGAAGCGGAACGTGGGAAATCCATTTGCTGAAACTAGCAATTTGGTTGGCGACATTCTAGAAGATATTCAGGAGTTTGGAACAGTAGTTTTTGCAATCTACGCAATAATTTACATTTTGATTCGCTGCGGCTGGTCTGTGGCAAGATAAACTCGGCCACCCCAAAATTTAATTGCGCCGCAGGGCGTCTACCCAAGGAGTAAATTGTTTATGACATCAATGACATCGAGAACATCAACCGTCTTGTTGAATCGATCGACTTGGACAACCATTGATGGTGAACCTGCCGTGGCTCTGGAGCACATGCCAGACAGTTGGCAACGGATCGCGCAAGCAACCTGGATGACAGAACCAGGCGTTTACACAGCAATGGCTCAAGTGTTTCTGGCTAAAAATCTCGGTGGCCATATTCTGTTTTTGGAGCGATCGGACACACAGCACTTGCGAGAAGCCTATTGTACAGGCAACGGCAAACTGGCCTGGGAAGCGGTATATCACTATGGCGAGATGTTTCTGCCCGAAAATTATCCGGATTTATCGCAACTTCGTCATGAGGTTCAGTGTCATCCAATGCAACAAACTGAGCGAATCGCCTTGGTGAACATTGTCAGCGATTTGTTTGATGCACTGGGATATGATGTGCCAGCTACTTTCTACTGGACGTTTTTACATCCTTTGCAGCGATCGGATGTATTTGAAGTGCGATCATTTCGATTTAGTGAGCAAGATTTGGGAATTGCCCGCCAGTTTGACGCCATTTTACATGGTGGTTATGTATCAATGCTGCGGCGATTGATTGATAGCATTTCCAGTCGCCACGGTTTCTTTATTGAACATGGCTGTGGCTGCGAGAATCATTTAGCCAAACTCAAGCCCTGTGACTCGTCGTTTGATTACCGCTTGCCTCCCGAGATGCGATCGAAAACGCTACGGGCTTTCTTCTGGAGCATTCTAGAAGAATATATGCTGTTTGAGCAGCGATCGGCGACTCGCTTAGTGTATAAAAGTGTATAAATCTGAGTAGAATCATCGGGATTCTTCATCCGTTTGAACTGTTCGGATCAGGTATGGAGATCAAGAGCGCACCAGTAGCCGATACGCTAGACTCCATACCTTGGATTCAAGCTGAACAGTTTAGGGATGGGCGATACAACCTATCGGGTTGACATCACCCTCATTGCAGTAAATTTGCCACGGGCCGCTATTGCGATGCAGCAGTGAACCCCGATCGCTGACGCAAATCGCAACTGAGGCATCTTCGCTAGGGCCACGAAATAGAGTTGCGCTTTCTTGTTGACCTCCTAAACTGTATTGGGCACAAGCGATTGATTGTTCAACAAAAATAAATGTTTTCTGTACTGAATCGCAGAAGGACTGAATCTCTAAAAGTTGTTGGCGAATCTCATTGAGGCGATCGGCTGGAGATAATTTTTGGGCTGCTTGAAGTGCTTCTTGGATTCGGTGTCGTAGCTCTTTCTGAATGATCTCACGCTGATCTGTTGGCTTCCATTGATTGTTTTGATAACTGGATTGCTGTTGAATTAACTTTGTAGTTGCCGCGTATCTCATCAGACATTGTTCCTTCACTGAAATACTCATTGGAGGAGATGTCCCTGATTCTTAGACTGATTCTTAGATTGCTTCTTGGGTTTTTCTTAGACCAATTCTCTATTCGGTTGTACCGGATGCTGACCCTCCCAACCTCCCTTTGCCAAGGGGAGGAGTCATCGGCGGTGGGGTGAATGCGATACCGCATGACAACGAATGGAGATTAGACCAATTGAACAAATTATTTTAGGGAGTCACCGTTACTGGAAACTTCAATTCAAAGGCTTCAAAACTGCCATCACTTGGCTCGGCTGTCAAAACTAACGTATACGTTCCAGGATCTGGAAACGTCAGAGAGGTTGCTAGCATCATTTGTCCATCCACTGACCTTTCCTCAAGCGAAATGTGATGAGCAATGCGCCGATCGCTAGCATCATAAATGGCTAGACGACAAGCACAGGATGATGGGGCAATTTCACTACCATCTGGATTCATTAACATCACCCACGTCAAACTGGGAGTACCAGCTTGTGGCGTGTCGTTAGGTTCCAAATGTACCATTGCTTCAACGGATTCTGTCGCACTCATTTGTTGATGCGCGATCGACGGTGTAGCGCTTCCTAATAATACTGGTAGTCCCAAGAGGGCAGAAAAAACGATTGGAACAATCATAGGTTTCATCATGGTTCAAACAATAGTGAGTTGAGTTTCAGAGTATGGATTTGATTCAGAGTAATGGGTCGTGGGTAATGGGTCGTGGGTTATTAAATCACCAATTACCAATTACCAATTCTGCACACCAGAATGAGCAGTACGAGTTCACGCTTAGCGAACAGACTGCATACTATCAAATGCCTTGATCAGTTCCTCCGCAACATAACTAATAGGAGCACGTTCCCGCACTTGAATGTTTGCTGCTAGACTCATCCCCGGCATTAAGGTGAATCGCTCGTTCCCGCGTTCTAAGAATTGCTGATCTAAGCGCACCTCGACCGGAAAAACGGTTGGTGCACCGGGTTGATTACTAAGGGCTATGGCTTCGCTGCCCACCTTGGTGACGACCCCGGTTACGGCTCCATACTCAGTAAACGGATAGGCATCAATGCGCACATCGACAGGCATTCCAACGCGAATATTGGCGACATCAGCATTGGCAACTTGAACGCGCACAATCAGCGATTCATTTGGCACAACTTGCAGCAAGGTTTGTCCCGGTTGAGCCACCGCACCTGGCAACTTCGGACCCAGTTCAAATACAATTCCATCAGCAGGCGCATAAAGGTCTTGATTCTTCAGATCTAGTTGAACTTGATTCAGTTGAGAATTGACCTCGACCAGTTGTTGTTGATTGTTGCGAATGGTGGCATCAAATTCTGCATCGATCGCCGTTAACTGACGCTGTAGGTCTTGATAGATTTGTGTCATCGCTTGTCGGCTTTCCACCTGTGCCCGAGCTTGGCTAAGTTGCAACTCCTGTCGTTGCAAACGATTTTGATTCAGTTGGCTTTGAAGGGTATTGACACCGATCGCCCGTTGCAAGAAATTAGCCCGCGAGATTGCCCCCTCTTCCAGCAAGGGTTGAAACTGATCTAACAGTTCTTGCTGCACCTGTAACTCAAATTCTGATCCTGCTAATTGAGCATCTGTACCTGCAATTTGAGTTTGCAACACCGATTCCTGCAACTGACTTGCCGCTATCCGATCTTGCATCTGCTGCTGAAATAATCTGAACCGCTGCTGTTGCTCAGGCGAGAGAGCATTGGGATCACCTGATAGTTGTGCTACTAGTAACAAACGATTCTGAACTCGATTCATCAGTTCAGGTGGAATCGATACACCGCTTTGTTCCACCATCGACATCGGTGCACCCTGCCGCGCTAATCGCAATACCGCAATTTCTTTCACAAGCTGTTCTTGCTGAAGTAACAATGTTTTTAATTGGTTTTGCAATGATGTTTTATCTAGTTGCATCAACAACTGCCCATGTTGAACTTCTTCTCCTTCTTCAACATGCACTGCTGTTACCACACCCCCCACCTTTGACTGCACTGCTTGCGACTGTGACAGAGGTTCCAATTTTCCTCGCGCCGTTACCACTACATCTACTCGCGCAAAAATTGACCACCCTGCCCCTATAGTGACACCAATCAAGATCACTTGCGTCAGTCGTTTTGTCCAAACCGCTGGTTGAGGCAAGCTCAACGCACCTGCATTCAGATCATCTTCAACTTGATCGAGCGTGGTTTGATAATGATTTCGCAACAAACTCAATGGGTTTAACCAATGACGTAAACGCATAAAACCTCCAAAAAAGGATGAGGGATGAAGGAAAGGCTATAAAAGTCAAGAATGAGGGATGAAGCGGTAGTGGATGGATAGATGAGAGGAGGAAGGTGAGGAAGAGGGGAAAGCGATCGAACTAGCTTTTATGCCCTCTCTACCTACCTCGTCACCCCCGTCTCCAATCCCCAACCCTTGATCCCCTAATCCCCACGACCGCTTTACATACGGGACTGCTGAGTGTACAGGCAGTAATAAAGCTGGCGACGCGCCATCAAATCGTGGTGAGTACCCTGTTCAGCGATAATGCCTGCCTGCATGAACAAAATCCAATCGGCTGGGACGATTGTATTCAGTCGGTGGGTAATGAAGAAGCAAGTACGATCGTGGAATTTTCGCATCAGGTTCTCGCAAACTCGCCGCTCGGTCTCATAATCTAAGGCACTGGTAGCTTCGTCGAAGATCAGCAGTCTGGGGTTACGGGCGACTACGCGGGCAATGGCGATCCGCTGGCGCTGTCCCCCTGAGAGTGATCCGCCTCGTTCACCCACTTGGGTGCTGTAGCCGTCTGATAACTGCATAATAAAATCGTGGGCTTCGGCTACTTTAGCGGCTGCAATTACCTCTTCATCCGATAGGTTAGTAAATAGAGCAATGTTGTCGCGGATGGTTCCTTCAAACAACACAGCATCTTGAGGCACAATGCCAATTTGCGATCGCAGCGATCCTAAATTCACCTTGCTGACTTCGTATCCATCGATCGAAATGCTGCCTGTTTGGGCCGCATACAAACGCGGTAGCAATTTCATCAAGGTACTTTTCCCTGAGCCGCTTTGCCCGACAATGCCAACAAACGAACCGGCCGGAATATCGAGGCTGACGTTGGATAGCTGAAGTTGACCCGGCTTAAACCCAAAGCTGACTTCGTGATATTGCACCCGTCCGTCGATTGGAGGAAGCTGCAACCGGGTTGAGGATTGCGGGGTTTCTTCGGCTGGAAACTCGACAATATCGGCCAATAATTCCATTGACAACGACGTTTCTTGAAACCGCTGCCATAATCGCGCCAAGCGTAATAATGGCCCGGTGACATATCCCGTCAAAATCCGAAAGGCAATTAAACCACCCAGTGTCAATTCTCCCTTCAGCACCGATTCTGCACCTACCCACAACACCAAAAGACTGCTAGTGGTATTAAGAAAATGACTGAATGAACCAAACGTAGCGCTGACTGTTGAGGTTTTAAATCCACTGGCCAGATATTGCACATATCGTTCTCGCCATGTTGCTTCCACCAACGATTCAATGTGTTGCGCTTTAACGGTAAAGATGCCACCTAATACTTCAACGAGATAGGATTGCACCTTAGATCCATGATCGGATTTGATCCGAATCAGTTTTCGCTGAAGCGTTGAAACAATTAGGGTTGAAAGAATTACTAGTGGAACCGTTAAAAGAACACATAGCGTTAAACGCGGGCTATAGAGAAACATCACGGCTATGTAAAAGACCGAGAACACAACATCTAAGATTGCCGTGAGTGCCGTTCCGGTTAAAAACTGACGAATATTTTCTAATTCAGACAATCGTGATGATAACTCACCAACCGGACGTTTTTCAAAAAAGTTCATCGGTAGGTGCAGTAGATGGCGAACAATTTCGATACCCAAGCGTAAATCAAGCCGATTGGTTGTGCTGGAGAGCAAATAGGTACGCAAAACAGTTAAGCCACCCTCTAGCATGGCGAATATGATCATCAACATGCCAAACATTGGCATAGCATTGACACTAGCATTCACAATCACGTTGTCAATGACCTGTTGCACCAACAGCGGATTGGCTATCCCCAATAGCTGCACAAACATAGAGGCGATCAGCACTTGCAGCAAAATGCCTTGTTGTTTGGACAGCGCACCAATGAACCAGTGAAAGCCAAAATGTTTCAGAGGAGTTTGAGGTAATCGATCGAACACGATCGCCTGACATGCCGGAGAAAAACGATCGAAGGTGGTTGCATCAGGAGATAAGCGATTTGCTAATTGCTCAGGAGTTAAGCGCAGCAGCCCCGTGCGGGGAGAGCCAATGACGGTTGTTTTTGGGGAAACTTCATGCAAAATTGCTGGGATATCGTGGCAGCGCAACAGGGCCGGAGTCGTCAGCCGATTAAGACCACCCGCTGTAGGAGTGAAGCGAATCAGTTCTGCACTTAAGCCAATCGCTTGAGCAATCCGTAAGTACAAATCATACGGCTCTAGATGGGTGGTGGAATTTTTCGTCAACCAGCGCCGCAGCGAATCGGGGCGATAGGGCACTTGCAGCCGATCGCAAATCATGCCAAAACACGCTACCACATCTTCCACAGCAGTCGCTTCTGGCGATCGCCAAACGGAATAGGATTGGGCTGAAGGGTCAGCAGACAGGGCAGGGCGGGGCGATGTGGCTGGAGATGGAGGAAATATCAACGATGGAGTAGAAATTGACGAGCCGTGATCGAGATTTGTATCGATCGGGGTGTCAGAATCGATTGAGCTATCTGCAATGGGGGGATTGCTCGAAGCATTGCCGGGCAACAGAGGACGGTTAAACCCCGATCCAGGCAAGGTTGACGGTTTGGGAATGGCGCCGCTGAGAATGGCAGACGACAGAAACGCTCGATCGAGTCCCAAGAGCCGCACCGGAAACAATGACGGACGATGCGGATTCAACTGATTAGCAGCCCCCACAGGCGTTCCAATCGGAATATTGAGATATTCACCACCGCTAACTAACCAAATTCGATCGGCAGTCAGTTCCAGAGGTGCAACGGTATGATACGAATGTCCGCTTGACATGGTGGGATGCCAATGTTTTGCAACCGCTAGCTGCTCGCGATCGATATACTGCACCAAATCCTTGAGGCTGACTTCAGAGAAACGAGTGGGCATTGTGGATAAAAACCGAGACAGCGTATCAAACAGTTCAATTAAGCTAATCCGCTCGGTCAATACTGACATCAAATGTTGTACAGCCAGTAATTCAAATTCATCGGCTGGTAAGGCCAATGTCAGCACATCGGCTAGCTGGTCTGGCGGCTGGTTGTCTGCTACTGTAATTGCCGCTCGTACCGAACCTACCGAAATCCGACGCAGTAGGCTATCCCACCCTATAACCTCACCCTTGCCAACAACAGCTAGGGTCGGGCTTTGATACGACGTGGGGCCCAACAGTCGAACTCGCTCTTGCACGACACAGTGAATGGCAGAAGGTAACTCTTTGGATGCATAGATAAGATCACCGGGGCGAAACGAGCAGAGACGCAACTTTGAAGCAACCTGTCCTCGCAGCTTGGCGGGTACATGATTAAACGGCCAAGCTTCAAAGAATTCTGAAATGAATGAGTCAATTTGTGCATCTACAGAAGTCATGCGGCGTGTCCTCAACCGTCTATAAGGGCTTCATCTCGGCTTGTGTTTGGTTCTGGCTGCACAGCGATCGTCCCTGGAGTTGCAAACAGCGAGCGAACTTGAGTTTGAAGCCACCGATCGTACAATTGATTGATTAGATTTGTGCGAGTTGCTTCAGTTAATCGAGCAGATGTCAACTTTTCTAAGCGTACAATCCAAAAAGTTTCTGCAACAGGCACAGGTCCATAAATTGCCCCAACATGTTCATTGCGAAATAAAGTGGCAATTTCGATCGGCAGAGATGACATCGGTAATGGCCCAATCCACCCACCTGTCTGCCGTTCATTTCCCAAAGAATAACGTTGAGCGAGTTGGGCAAATTCGGCTCCATCATCGCGTAATTGAAAATATAATTCTTGCGCTAATGGTAGATCGGTTAACTGAATTAATGAGAATTCAACTTGATCTAAATCAGATTTCGATCGCAAGAACTCGGATTCAACTTGATGAGCGAACTGTAAGTGTTTGAATTTATCAACTCGCAATCCTCGTAATAAGACTGCATTGAAATAGTCTGAAGTAATACCTTTGTGTTGACACCATTGCTGCACAAATTCCTCAAAATTGTCTGGCATCGCCACATCTGCATTTCCGACAAGCGCTTGGAACAGTTCTTGCTGAGAAATAGAAACATCTCGAATGATGTCATCTAATAGCACCTGACCGACTAATGGCTCTAAGAGTTTGTATTGCACCAATGCAGAAATTAATTGATCGGCGCTGAGCAGGCGATTGCCAATCTTTAAACACGTACTCATAGCATTGCCCTCAACCATGAACCGGAGACGATCGCCAGAGCATAATGCCCTTTCTATGAAAGCCTCCGCATTGGGCTGTGGTAACGATCGCACCCGATTTCCAAACTGGCATAGCTGCAACTGAACGCCATACCAAACGACATAACATCTATACAGAACGAAAACTGCTGTTCAGGAAGAGCACCAAAACCGATCGGCTAGCTGGAACGTACTTTAATCTGATTCAGGCAAGTTAAGCGACCTCTGATTCAGCATTTGCCAGCTAATTGGAACTACTTCTATCATCTTGATTCCAATTAAGCAGTGATAGCCGACACACACAGTTGATAGTTGCAGTGATAGTTGCAGTGATAGTTGCAGAATTAGCACCCGATTCAATTCAACTTACATGCAAATTGCTAAAACACCAATTCTTTATTCAACTTCACTCAGGATACATGCTTTTGCCTATTTAGAACCAATAAAATTGATTGGGTTCTAATGATGAATAGATATATTTTAGTAAAAAAACAAACATTGAGCAACTCAGTATTAGGATGTGATCGGGATCATTCAAACCTAGAAACAGTCAGTGGTTGCGGTATTTACACTTCAGTCAAACGCTTCGGTGATGGAGTGAACACCGTATAAATAAGTGAAGCAGCCTTTGAAAAGATCTGAGGATTTTGGGTTGGCTAAATCGTTTTGCCTTCTTATCTTGGTATAGGAATGCAAGAACCCGATACAGAATCAACGGTGCAGAAACATCATTCAATCGGGTATTAGCCAGGTTGGCGTGTATTTGGAAGGAATTTTGTTGGTAATTCTCTAAATCGTTCCGATGGCGCTGACCTCTTCTGTAGAAATGTTATTGAGTCCGGTTGGTTGTAATTGTGTAGAACGTGATTGAGACCGGACACCGAATTAACCAATTTCTCTATCGCGATGCTTCCCCGTTTTCAGTCGCACAGGCTTCACTGTGGGAGTAGACGTTAGTGTTCGGGCCGATTTCGGCTTGCAATCGCAATTACATCTCAATCACTCTGCTGTTTATCTGATTACAAGGAATCTATCATGAGCAACACCACACAAAAAGCATTGGATGCGATTCTGGAAGCATTACAGAATAATGAAGAAATTAGACCCATCACGGGCAGACGACGGTTTAATGGCACGTCGAACGCAGATATATTCATTGGCAGCGATCGCAATAATGTTGCCCGTGGCAAGCGCGGCAATGATATTTTAGTTGGCATTGCTGGCAACAATACACTCGATGGCGGCAACGGCAATGATCTCTTAATTGGTGGAGATGGAATCGATGTGCTGTCGGGCGGTAACAACCGGGATACACTGTTGGGCGGTGCAGGCGATGACCAACTCGACGGTGGCAACGGCAATGATTTTCTGGATGGTGGACTGGGTGCAGACGTGTTGACAGGCGGTAATGGAGTCGATCAACTCGTAGGTGGTGCTGGCGTAGATACCTTAACGGGTGGAGCCGATCGCGATCAGTTCATCTATAACGGTGATCTGTTTGCCAATGGTACGCCTGCGTTGGTTGCTGCGCCTAACATTAAGGTATTGAATACACCTGACATCATTACTGATTACATGATCGGTGAAGATCAGTTTGTCTTTGACAGAGCCAATCTTGGGTCAAAAGATATTGTGTTCCAAAAAGGAACGGCATCGGGAATTGCGGCTGACGGCAATGTGATTGTGTTAACGGATGGATTTGCGGCGGCAGGAGCGGCGGCTCGGGCCATTGCCAACAATGAGAATATTCAGGCAAAGGAAGGCGTGTTTGTGTACTTTAACACCACGCTGGGCTTGACTCGTACCGTTTACTCGCAAGACTTAGCCAACGGTGGTGACATCAGCGTCCTAGCAAACTTAGACAATCAGCGTGGGGCGGTTGGACAAGCAAATATCGCTAATTTTACAGCCAATGATTTTGGGTTGGCTTAATTCTGCCGAAGTACAGCTTGGGTGAGGTGAGCAACATTCACCCTGCTTAAAGTTCTCCCAACCATCGATGCACTACCGTATCTTGTGACAAACATGACCTCGTGAACTGTTAAATTGTTTAGCTCCTGATTACCTAGAAACACTAGCCTAGAAACGTGTCGGTTAACATGTTGAGACAACAGGGTGCACCTACTTTTACCATCTGTTTGGAATTTCCTCGCCATGAAACAACGAATTTTAGGAGGTGGAGCGATCGTTTGCTCTGCGATGGTGATGTATGGCTGGGCGCAATCTTCCACCTCCAATTTCAATTTGGGTAACTGTGTTGGTGAATTCGCCAAAAAACTTTCTGGACGGTCTCAAGCTGAAAATCAAGCGCAGGAGCGTTGTGTACCCATCACCCTTCCCAAATTGAGCCAAGTTCCAGAGCAACTGTCCATTCCCAGCCTCAGCCGTGCTAGCAAAGTACCTCCCGCCATGGAATCCATGTACGCTGAGTTGTTGGCACAAGCCCATGCCAGTGCCGATGCCGATCGCATTGCCGAAGCCATTACGATTGTGGCAGGTATTCCTAAAAACAGTCAGCATCACGGAGTAGCTCAACAACTGCAAGAGGACTGGTCTCAAGAGTTATTAGAAAGGGCGACGAATCGTTATCAACAGGCCGATATGCCCATGGCCATGACCATGCTGAATGCCATTCCTCAAACGAGCCAACGATATGATCGCGCCACCGAATTACGCGACCGCTGGCAACAGCAAACTACTGCCCTCGATCAAGCTCTGGCTGCCAAGGACATTGGCGACTGGACTAGTGTAATTGCGGCTTTAGGCACGTTAGAAGGCACCGATTTGTATCATAGTGCGCTGGTTCAACAACTATTACAGCAAGCCACTCAAAAGCGGTTTGAACCTGATGCCGCCCTGATGCAATTAGCCACCACCGCTGCTACCGCATCTTCCCAAGAAATTCCCCTATCAATTCCTTCAACGATTCCTTCAACTGTATCGATCGATCCAGTTCCACAACCTACCAATCTAGTCGTTGCCCTCGATCAAGCGTTGGAATGGGCACGTCCTACTCCCGTTTCTCCATCTGTACCATCGAAAGCACCCAAACGGGAAGCGATGGTGAACACAACTCATTCAGCGATCGATTCATTGACAAAAGGGTTATTGCAATAATGGCAATGGACTAGTTTAGGTGCAGAGGTTAGGGATAATTGGAGCGCCGAAACAATTGAAGGGGTTTCAAAGTCCCTCTTGGGGTGAGAGTCATCAAGTTTTGTCAGTCAACTAGCCTTTCATCCTCAAAATCTCAATTTTGTCGGAATCCTTTAGGTGAGGATTCCGATTTGGCTATACGGGCGCTAACCCATTACGCATCACCCATTGCCATTTACCTTACCGATCGACATAGCGCTTGTAAATCCGCATAATCTCACCCGGCTCGCGAATGGTGGCTTGCTGAATTTGTGCGTAGGGCAAGGCCCGTGACCAGTTTTCCACCCGACAATAGCCACAGTGATACAGGTGGGCAATTTCTGCCTCTATGTCTTCGGGTTGTCCAATCATCAAGATTTTGACGGCGCGGCGCTTGCTTCTGATCGATCGCGCGTCTCCCGATGGAATATCAATGAAGTCAGCCATGATGTAAAACTCCTAGTTTCAGATGAGGAAACTAGAAGCCAAATTCGATTCACCATTGCAGCAGGATCTGTCAGCTAGATGAGATAATCTCTTCTAGCCTTAGACCGGTGACGCTCCGGTTTAAGGTTAGCTGGTTAGGGTCGGTGCCAACTTCCCTAATCAGCGCTCCTAGAATTTAGCTTCTAGGGTCGATGTTAGTGAGTGACTATCCTTTCGGAACAAAAAGATAGCCTTGGTAAACGAGGCTATCACTTTGCTGTGCAATAATCAAGTGACAAGACGCAACGCTAGGCTTCTACCACCACCCGATCAACTGGATAGCCCACGCACGCTAAGGCATAACCTGCCTGTTGATCTTTGTCAGAAAGAGCAGCCGGGGGCGCATCATATCGCACTTGACCTTGGCGCGTCACTACTTTGCAGGCTCCACAAGCCCCCACGCGGCAGGCGTTGGGAATAGCGATGCCTTCTTGCTCGGCTAACTCTAAAATTGATGAGCAATCATCGGCCACAACCTCTTTGTTGGACTTGGCAAAGCTAACCATTGGTGCAGATTTTGAGGTGACGCTGTTAGCCACGCGATGCCCATTGCCGTTGTTGAGGTTGCCGTTGCTGAGAATAACCGTGGCTTGGTCGGGGCGGGTTTCCACAGGTACAGTTGTCTTTGTGTTTGATACCGTTGGCTTTTTGCCACCAAAACTCTCTTGTTGATAATTTTGCATCGGAAAGCTCATGGCTTCGAGCATGGATTTAACACCTTGCATGAATCCATCTGGCCCACAGACAAAGACCGATCGTTCTAAAAGATCGGGAGCAACTAAGTGCAACAGTGATTTAGAAATGCGTCCTGTATAGCCCATCCAAGCGTGACCAGACAGTTGGCGCGTCACTGTGATGGCGAGGTGAAAGTTGGGCATTTGGGCTGCCATTGTTTCTAACTCGGTGCGAAAGACTAAATCGTTGGCGCTGCGGGCACTGTGCAGAAAAACAATATCGCAATCAGCCAAACTGTCTTGTACCCAACGAGACATAGACATCATGGGGGTGATGCCGCTTCCGGCAGAAATCAACAGTAGCTTGGAGGGTAAATTGGGTAAACAGGTGAAGTGACCAATCGGGCCACCAATGAAGTTAATGCGATCGCCTACCTGAAGATGATCATGTAACCAATTGGAAACTAATCCCGGTGGCGCATCAGGTTGATCCGGAGGGGAAGACACTCGCTTAACGGTAATGCTGAGATGATAGGGACGAGTGGGCGAAGAGGAAATGGAATAAGGGCGAATGACAGGTTTACCATCAATTTCCACTTGCACATTCACAAACTGCCCTGGTTGATAGGTGAATAAAACGGGTGGTTCAGCGACAAAGCAAAACGTCTTAACGTCGGCTGTTTCGTCAATGATGCGACAACAACGGCACTGCAAGTCTCCTTCTGTCCACAGTTGATCGGGTAACGGCAAGGTGGCGACAGGAGCAGGCACAAATGAAACAGGCGTTGGCGGGGAGAGTTCTTCGACATACAAAAACGTTTCGCCAATTTGTAGTAAATCGCCCGGACGGAGGGGACGGCGATCGTGCACAAGCACCGCTTCACCATTCAGCAGCGTTCCAGAGGTGCTGCCGACATCAACAAAATGATAGGTATCGTCGTTGTAAATAATTTGTCCGTGCACTCGACTCACTTCTGGACTGGGCAATACTAAGTCAGAGGTGGTATTACGACCAATCACCCATTCTGTTTGACCGGGATAGGACTGATCGAGGTGATGATTTTGAAATTGACGCTGCTCAAAATTTACTGATTTCAGTTTCAGCATGATCGGTTCTTGTGTAGGGAGTGGGGCAGAAGGAATAGAAGAGAAGGCAGGAGGGCGATCGCGGAATCGCCCTTACCTAAGGCTCGTATCCAGAGGCTCTAATTTCGATCGCGGTTGTGACCGAGTGAGGGATCAGAACCAGTCCTGGAACGATGACGCAGTTGTTTGGCGATGGTTTTTGCTAGGGTGACAGCATCGTGCATTTCGGGCGATTGCTGTGTTTCGCGTGGGGTTGTCAAGATGTCTGGGTTCATCGCCGCGATCGTTTCAATGGCAGCAAAGTGGTCGGCATCGCTTACCTGTAAATCTTGGCGTAATTTTCGACAGAAATCAAAGCTGCTGGTGGCATCGACTATGTTTTGTTCTAACAAGTCTTGAACAACGCCTGTATAACTCTGGAGCCGCAATTGCTGAGAGAATTCTGACAGCACTTTAACGAGTGTGTATACTTCATCCGAGGAAAGATCTTCAAGCTCGCGTCCCTCTAATAGGCTGGCATCGAGGTTGAGTTTGTGCAGTTGCTTTCGTAAGCTGGCAGCCATGCTTTCTCGTTCGTATTGAGACCGATCGCGACCGAAGGTGCGATAAAGCCACATAGAGCCAACTAAGACAATCAGCGCATTGAACGCTAATAACGGCATTGGTGGCATTCGGTTGAGAGATGGTCGTGCTCCGTAGGAGAAGAAGGTCCAAAATGATGCAGCGGTGAAAATAGTGAAGATGGCATGTTGAGCTTGGATGGCTGTTACAGCACGACCACGCCATCCGGTGTAGAGACGATAAAGCCGTTCAAGAAGTTGACCAAGCGTAAAGGTAATGGCAATGAGCACAAAAAAGGTAATGAATACAGCTATCAGTTTGGGAATGGGCAGGGAATGGCCGTAGATATAAAATCCCGTATCCAATACTTTGGAGACTTGATCTTCTTCATGTGTCCATGCACCTGTGAAGTAATAATCCCAGTTACCGGCATAGAGGAAATAATACAAATAAAATGCAATTACCATGCCCAAATAGCCATATTGCACTAGCCGCCGTCCCGGTTTGCTCAGTTCGGTCCAATAGTTCTTTTCAGCATCGATGTCAAAGCAAGGCATTTTACAACTGACACAGGCACTTCGTTCTTGCTTAGTGACGGGATCAACTATACGACACATTGATTGAGAAATGATTGGCTTTTGAGATAAGTGCGCTTGACTTCCCAATAACGATCGTGGCCCAGTATACACAAGCTGCACAGGAGCCATCGGACAGAAGTAATGACACCAGCTTTTTCCGGCATAGAGATATCCCACTAGAATGGCGCAGAGAATGCTGCCAATCAAGAAAAAGCCAAGCATATGACGATCGGAATTGGTAAACAAAATGCGCCCTCCCAACCCCAGCACAAACAAACCAAACTGAACATAGAGATGGTTGCGACCAAGCCAGGAATTTTCGCCAATGGTGACAACTTCCGATCGAATTTCACCCGTGAGGGGATCAATGACTTTACGCCGTCGCTGAATGCCAAGCGCCCGTGGAATTTGCGACAGAAATGATAATGGACAAATACGCCGCCAGAATTCATGTCCTAGAACTAACAAGATAAAAATTCCAGCCGGGACAATCATCGCCCACCACATCAGTGCTCCCATCGCAAAGGGTTGTTCGGGCATGCATGTTTCGCGAATTTTGACACACTTAATTGGATCTAAATAAATTTCCGGTCTTAGGCGAAAAGGACTCGCCAAATTATCCGGATGCGTGAACATGGGCGTGATTGGATCATAGAAAAATGAGAAGATAAGCAAAAGCCAACCAAGCGTTAGCACCCAACGAACAGAGTGCATTGTTTTTTCGGAAACATTATTCAGCATAGTGATGTCAGAATAGTTGTAGTTAATGACTTGGAACCAAATAATCTCAAGGCAGTGCTGCACTCATTTGCCAAACTTGCAATCGATGATCGGGGTTCCAACTGACCAAAAAACGATGATCGGGGCTGAGGGCCACATTCAAACTTTGTCCCAAATCACCCGTCTTTTCCTCTACCAAGCGTCCAGCCCGCGCTCCCCAAACTCGAATACTGCCATTGTTATTGACGGTAATCATCTGTTGGTCATTCAGCGATGCTGTCACGGTTTTTGCTGACTTCTCGGAACACACTTGCATCAATTCTTCGCGCTCAAGATTCCACACCAAGGCGCGATCGTCACCAACACTCACGAGCAACTGATCAACCCGTTGTAAACCGAGGATAGTTCCGGTATGTCCGGCAAATTGGCGATGAATTCTATCAGCCACCAAATCCCAAACGAGTAAGCGATTGCCGCTGGCACTGATCAATTGCTCTGGCTGTGCTCCATAGACTAGCGCGGTAATTGCAGTCTCAGATGCATCAATGGTCTTTAGCAATGCGCCAGTCGTCACATCCCACAGCCGAATGGTTCCAGTTTGGTCGCCACTAGCCAACGTGTTCGCATCGGCACTTAGGGCAACGGCTGTCACGGGTGCTGGAAGCCCCTCAAGGGTCTGCAACACTTGTCCGGACACCGCATCCCACAACCGCAGGGTTCGGTCGTCACTGCCACTTACCAACAACCGACTATCTTGACTCATCCCGATCGCATTAATTCTGCCCGTATGCCCGCTGAGCGACTGTTGGGCAGTTTCATTGCTTAATGACCACAAATATAAGACGTGATCCGAACCAGCCGCGACAATCGTTTGATTGTTGGGGGCAACCAAGAGACGATCGATCTCCACATCAACCGACCAGTCGCGCAAGATGCTTAAATCTACCGTCGCAGATCGGGTGAGCAGGGCTAATCTAGACAGTGTCAGGTTGGGATCTTCTTGACTATAGAAATAACCAGCACCTAACAGACTAGACAGTAAAACAGCCGTGATAGCGGGTTTCCACACTCGTTGCACCGATCGCTGCCAGTTTGGCACCACCCATTGACGAGTCGATCGACGATGAGGACGATCGAGAGGCAGGGCTTGCAAATCAGACAGCACATCAGCAGCAGACTGATAGCGATTGTGAGGATGGCTCCGCACCATTCGTTCTAGAATGGCGATGAACTCAGCCGAAAGCGTGGAATGCCCTGACGATTCGTGCAGATGCCGCTGCCAATTGAGTTCTCCTGAGATTAAATCTTGCTGAAATTGACGGGGTTGTATCCCCGTAAGCAATTGAATGGTCAACATGCCTAGAGCGTACAGATCGCTATTCATCTGCGACATTCCCAATTGCTGCTCGTCTGGCATATAACCGGGCGTACCAATGACGATCGGGGTATCGTCGCTATCGGGTTGTGTTTGAGTGTCAGTTTCGGCAAGAAAACAGGCGGCTCCAAAGTCAATCAAAACGACTTGACCATCTCGACGACGACGAATTAAATTGCTGGGTTTGATATCGCGGTGAATCACGCGATGGGAATGAATATATTCCAAGACAGGTAGTACGCTCTGCAATAGATCGATCGCCGCTTCTCCAATCAAGCGCCGTCCTTGTTTGATCCAATCTCGCAGGTTTTCACCATCGATGTATTCCTGAACTTGATAAATTTGTTCCTGTTCATGGCAATAAGCATACAGGGTTGGAATTTGCGCATGTTGTCGTCCTAGTTGATCAAGAATGCGTGCTTCTGTTTCAAATAATCGCTGTGCTGTTTCTGGAGAAATAGCGCTATCTGGCGATACATTCAAGTATTTAACAACGCAAACTGGATGTCGCGGCAGATATTTGTCGCGAGCCAAGTAGGTTTCGCTGAATCCACCCGCACCTAACTTTTTCAAGATCAAATAGCGTCCGGCTAATAGTTGTCCTATCATTCCGTTAACCCTTCAGCGCAACTATCCCGTTAGTAATCCATTTCTATTCTTCAACAAATGGCCATGGATTGGTTGATGGCCTTGTATTGTCCTGTCTTAAGACAGCACGATCGTACCCAGAATGATCCAACTTCTGTCTGCGCATCTAAATACACCGCATTAGATACGCCCCAGTTCTTTAGGGATTAACGCGCTCATAAATTACTCATTTGACGACTTACACAATTGCCCATAGGATCACCTACGCAACTTTGGCACAGTCACTCCTTGCTTCCACACCAACTTTCAGGCACACTATCAGGACTACAACTCTATGCCAGCAGACGAGGGATGTTTCGATCGGATTAACACTAAGTAATGCAATATCTGCACGGGTGTATTGGTAAATGGCAGAAGCGTATTAATTGACCCTAAATTCGAAAAACGGCGTGATATGCGATGCAGCCAAATTGTGCTTAATCTTAGCCAGCAATACCAGTCATGGGTGTGACTTGTCGCACAATCCAAAAACAATATTAAGCCACTGATCCATTCAGTACCGATTAATTAGAACTATGCTCGTAGAAGCGTTCCAATTAACTAAAGCAATCATATCTTAACAAGTTTGGCTGCTCAAGCAACAACTGTTTGGTAAAAATATGAATCGCCAGAATTGGTAAATGGCTCAAGCGCAGACATTGACTGCATTTAACCCGCCAGACAGATTGCACCTTAGAAATCACAAATCCCATACACCATCAAACCACTGACGCAATTGATTGTAAAGATATGTAAAAACGTTCAACATTTTGGTGGATAAGAAAGTAGATAGAAACAGCATTCACTGGCGAGAATACGGCAAGAACATCAGAAAACTGCCAATATCATCGTCAATTCCTAAAAAGATGCAGAATGCACCGATTTATAACTCACTAGTATCTTAGACATCAGCCAGGAGAGGATAGCAATGCGCGCACTCTTAGTTGCACACGAACGCGGTACAGCCCGATTTATTCAGCAAGGACTCGCTCGTGCTGGCTATGCAGTGGATGTTGCGGTGGATGGTCAGGCTGGCTTGAATGACGTGCTCGGTACTGATTACGATGTCATCATCTTAGATATTGTGTCACCGCTAATAGATGGGCTTCGCTGGTTGCGGGAATTTCGCACAAAACGCTTAAAGCCGCCTGTACTGTTTCTATTTTCCCGTGAAGGGATGGAGGAACGGCTCGAATTCAATCTAAGCACCTTGAATCTGGAAGCGAATGATTACTTAGTGAAGCCGTTTGTTTTTTCAGAATTATTGGTGCGTCTACGATCGTTATTACGGCGCCCCTCGGCTTTGACCGATACCCTATTGCAGGTTGGCGATCTAGAAATGGATACGGTTGCTCACCAAGTACGATGGCATAATCAGGAAATTCACTTGAGCGTTCGTGAATTCGCACTATTAGAATACTTGATGCGACATTCGGGGCAAGTGTTAACCCGTGCTCAAATTGCACAACAGGTGTGGAATTTTAAGTACACTAGCGACACGAAAGTGATTGACGTTTATATTGGGTATTTGAGACGAAAGTTGAATCAAGGTGCAGCGAAGGTTCCGATTCAGACCGTCCGTGGGGTGGGATACCGCTTGAGCTTGTAGAGAAAGTATGTAAAAACTAGTGTGTTGGGCCACATAGCTCGCAGCGATCGGCTAGAGTGGGTGATTTTGTATCACACCTTCAATTTGTGATCTGAGGTCAATCTCATGGTGATCTTGCACAATGACAAACGTCATGATCAAATCAATTACAAAATTCTTCCAGCGAATAGCTGATTTTTAGCCGATTATCATTCATCGATTAGGGATCATTGTATCCTTGCCGGTCAGTCTAACTGCGCTGAAATAGGTGGGAAAAGCAAGAAAAGTAAGGTTGTGAAAAATTCCTAGTCACTTCTTACTGAATTCTTACAAAATTCTCGTAATCTATTTTGTTGAGCTTCTCTGATAAAGTGATGAACGAGAAATAACGATTGTGGTGTAGCTACTTGCTGTTAATCCCACACACAGTGCTAGAGAAGGTACAAAATTAGTTTAGTGTAGCTTCATCGAATCTAGGCTACAGAGGTGCAAGGATAGCGTGGAAAAAATTGCGACTTTTTGGGATATCCCTGGGATGCAATCAAAGATCTCCCTGGAGTTTCTAGCCAAACTGCTAGATCCTATTTGTATATACGACGAACAGGGTCAAACGGTTTACGCCAGCCCCAAATTTCTAGAAGCTTTTGAGTCTAACGCAGAAGAGGTCAATTTTTTTCAGTACTTTCCATCTGACATCACCCCCATGTCAGCGTTAATTGACGGCTGGCAACGTGCCCTCCAGGGTGAAACCGTTTTGTTTGTACTCCGCTCTAAAACACAGGTCGAACTTGAATGTTCGCTGCAATTCAATCCGGATGCAAAGTTGATGTTTTTAAGTGCTAGAAGGTCTACCTTGGGGGCTTATGTAGATCAGCTAATCAGTGAATATGAACAGCTATTGTTGACCTTATTCAATCATCCCAACGTGGCAGCGATCGTCGTTGATTTTAATGGGCGGATTGTTCGTGCCAGTGCCAAACTGCATGAAATGTTGGGGACACAACCCGATGAAGAGATCTATCTTGAAACATTTGTACATCCGGAAGATAAATTCATTGATCTGAATTTACGACAGCGCTTACTTGATGGAGAGATTAAAACCTATACGATCGAAAAACGCTTGATCTCACGACGAGGAGATGTGACTTGGATCAATGCCAGCGTGTCACTGATTACTTTATCCAGCAGCATCAACTGTGCGCAGCGATATTTGGTGGCACTATTAGAAGACATCACAGAAAATAAAAAAATTTATGCTGCGTTGATTCACACTGAAGCAAAATGGAAGGCGTTTGTTCTCAATAGTTTGAGCTTATTTCTTCAAACTAGCCGTACTGGACAAATTATTTACGCTAGCCCAGCAGTAGAGCACATTTTAGGCTATACCGAGGAAGCCCTGTTGGGAGTTCATGTAACCAGCTTAATTCACCCAGAAGACATCGCAATTTTTGAAGAAGCTTTGCCAGTTTGGACAAGCAGTATATATTCCCAGCGGGCAGGCATTGAATGTCGTTGGAAAACTCAATCCTCAAACTCGGTATACCTTTATACACAAGGACGGCGATTTCCGTTGGCGTTGGGTATGGATGGTCTTATCATCAGCGGTCATGACATTACGGTGCGAAAGCAAGCTGAAGCCGAATTACGCCGGAGTGACGCTATCAACCGCATTATGATACAACTACTACCAAATTTAATGCGTTGTCTCAGTCAACTTGATGGACTACAGGAGCTAGCCTATGCTCGCAACCTTCAATTTCCTTAGTCCAATTACTTTGGTGAAAATAAAGACGATCGATTGATTGCCATCTAAACGGGTAGCAAGAGCGCAACCTGTCTAATTGATCAGGTTATTCCAAAAGATTTGTTTCAAAGGACATGACCATCACTGTAGGCTTCATTCTAGAACTCACGCGGGCTATCTAGATGGTCTTTGGTTCTAAGCGCCAACATCATGCCACAAACTGTGCTAACTCAAGCAACAGAGGGCAGGCGATCGACTGATGATTCGAGAGATATCTTGTTGAAAACAATTGAAATTGCTCATCTTGTTTAATTCTTGACCAAGAACTCATCTTCCTTCGCACAATCTTGCCCTGGCCGTTTAGTCAAGCCGGGAGCATTAGTATACAATATCCGTATTCTATGTGGCTTCGATTGAACCCAGCGGGGTCGCTCAATTTTTGTGAGTTTTATACCCATGTGCGCATGGAATCGTCAAAGTCGGAGCGCCATGTTCCTATCCCTGTTGTTGATGCGAGGCTTGTCACGCTATGCCAAGGCACGATGCTAAAGCAGGCACCCCGTTACTCCATCAAACCGAGCGTTTTCCTGCTGTTGCCAATAATGCAAGTTCAGATAGCGAATTGATGCAGTATACGGACATGCTTGCTCAAGTTAACCAACTCAAGTCCAATGCCAAGCTTGCATTGATATACGAACTAATTAGTGAGCTTGAGACTGAACAAATTCAGTCGTTATTGGAGTTTGCCCAGCGAGAAATCACTGAACGTCAACGTCTGCTGTCTCCGTCGTTACCGCCTTCCGATCGCAAAACACGGTTACTGCTGAAAAAAGACTACAGCTATCAAAATCGCGGTTTAAGTGAACCTAATCAATACTACGTTTATTTGCGACGCCGTAAACCTAAACTCGATCGCTATATTGGCACGCTGTTCTATATCCCGCAAGGTTGTACGCTCTCCTATTTTCCAGATGCGGAAGGACGAGTTCTGTTCAATCCTCCTCACAACACCTTTCAATTGAAGGATGCTAATAATCCTGACTTGATACGGTTGGTTCGGTTAATTGGTTTGGAACCCCCACCCTCAGACTATACCTTTACGAAACAGCAAAATGATGTCCCAGAAATTTATCTACGTCTAGAATATCTTGACCCGCATACTTACCAGTCGATCGGCGAAAAGATTTATCCATTTCCATTCTGTATGTATGAAGGTGGAGAACTCGATCGCTATCGTTGGGATGTTACAACAGTTGTCTTGCCGTCGGAAACAAAGGTTGAAACGAATACAAAAATAAACACAAACATATATTCAGAACTACACCAAGAACTACAAGCAATCGATTCACCATCTCATGCGAGATCGAGTTCATGCGTTCCATTCTCTTCTGAACCTTGTTCAACCGATTCAACTCAGGCGATCGAACATCCGTCTTCATCAGAGTTGTTGACAAACAATAGCTCAACAAAAGACAAATTATCTCATGAATCTTCTCGACGAGTAATTCAACTACCCCCGACTAAAGCAATCACCTTCTATTTAACCGATCGTCGCGATGCATCAACGGTCTTGGAGCGAATGCGCTTATGGGTGTCATGGAGTGATAGGGCCATGCCTCAATCTCGGTGGGAACTTGTGCAGAATAATAGTAGCTATACATTAATGAATGCCAACTTCAAGCGAACGATTTTGAGTTTCTCGATCGATGCAGCCTCTATGAGGCTTGAGAACTCGCTGCCTGTTCTTATGCAATGGTTTCATGATTTAGCATTGGCTGTGTCTCAGTCGCAAAGTCAACGCTGCTACAGCGCAGCACAACTCAAACTAGCACATAACTTGTTTGTTGAGATGAGCCTCCCGCAAGATAATCCGCTGGTGGTGCTTAAAACGTTGTTTGGAGTAGATTTTTCTGAACAGGAATGTCTTTGAGCAGTCCCGCATGAAACTATAGAACTTTCAGATGAGAATTTGCCTCAGACCTTGCTGTTGCTATCGAGGTTTTCAACCCATGGGCAGAAAAGTCATCGACCTGACAAAACAGGGATTCCAAACTGCCCATAGGACGGTTAGATGGGTTGAGCGTTGGGTGCTTTCTGGGCATGAAGGGCGATAAAGCAATCTGACTCCCTTTCTCCTTGCTTGGAAGCAGGGGATGGGGAATGAGGGTTCGACCAACCGTGACATGCCCTTATGCAATTGCACGGAACTAGGTACGTTAACGAGTCGAAACTGCCAACACAGGTGATGTAACCCGATCGTCCTGCTGAGATAATTGACTGAGAATGGCGTCTAGATTTTTCTTGGCATCGCCAAACAACATGCGCGTATTGTCTTTATAAAACAGTGGGTTTTCTACTCCGGCATAGCCACTGGCCATGCTGCGTTTCATCACAATCACGGTGTTAGCTTTCCACACTTCCAAAACAGGCATTCCGGCGATCGGGCTACTGGGGTCTTCTAGGGCGCTGGGGTTGACCGTGTCATTGGCTCCAATGACCAACACCACATCAGTTTTCGGAAAGTCATCGTTAATCTCGTCCATTTCTAAAACAATGTCATAGGGCACATTTGCCTCTGCTAGTAGCACATTCATATGCCCCGGCAAGCGACCTGCGACTGGATGAATGCCAAACCGCACCTCAACGCCTCGCTGACGCAACACTTTTGTAATTTCTGAGACTGAATGCTGGGCTTGTGCCACTGCCATGCCATAGCCCGGCGTAATAATCACGCTTTGCGCATTTAGCAGTAGATCGATCGTGTCTTCGACGGTCGTTGACGTTGCTTCACCCGTGGGACGACTACCCTGGTTTCCGGTTCCACTCCCCGCACCAAATCCACCTAAAATCACGCTGAGAAAATGACGATTCATGGCTCGACACATGATGTAGCTAAGAATGGCGCCACTGCTGCCTACTAGGGCACCCGTAATAATCAAGAGATCATTAGACAACATGAACCCGGCAGCGGCGGCGGACCACCCGGAATAGCTGTTGAGCATTGAGATTACAACAGGCATATCAGCCCCACCGATCGCCAAAATCAGATGAACACCCAATAGGGCCGCCAATCCCGTCATGATCAGGAGTGGCAACAGTCCATCTGAGTTTTCTGCCCCCATAAACAACACACCCAACCATACCGACACCGCCAATAGCCCTAAATTCAGCGCATGGCGAGCCGGTAGCAAT
The DNA here is from genome assembly GCF_026802175.1 of Thermocoleostomius sinensis A174. Taxonomy (NCBI): domain Bacteria; kingdom Bacillati; phylum Cyanobacteriota; class Cyanophyceae; order Oculatellales; family Oculatellaceae; genus Thermocoleostomius; species Thermocoleostomius sinensis. The sequence goes on from NZ_CP113797.1 coordinate 4,911,716, forward strand.
AGTGGTTTACTGGGCAGAATCGTCCGCAGTTTTCCGAAGGCAATGAGCGACCCAGTAAAGGTCACTGCCCCAATGAAGACACCAATGAAAATTTCTAGTTTGTGGATGGTTTCTTCTGCCCCAACCAGAGGTTGCCCCGATTGGAGATGGTTCGCAATGCCCACCAGCACTGCTGCGGCTCCAACAAAACTATGCAAAACTGCCACTAGTTCCGGCATCGAGGTCATTGCCACGCGAGACGCGACAATCGCCCCAATCACGACACCCGGAATGACCGCCGCACCCAGGATGGCATAGCCTCCGCCCATAACGCTAGTCAAGGCCGTAGCCCCAACCGCAATTACCATGCCGAGAATGCCATATAGATTGCCTTTACGGGCTGTTTCTTGATCTGACAATCCGCCCAAGCTAAGGATGAACAAGGCGCTCGCCGCAATATAAGCGACGGTTAAAAGGTTGCTGGACATGTTTTCTGTTTAGGTTTAGAGGGTAATGGGTAATGGGTAATAGGTAATGGGTAGTGGGGGTGGGAAATAATAGGGGAATGGATTGGGTCGGTGTTGTCTACCATTCGAAGTTTTACTGAATCTCCAATCCCTAACCTCCAATCCGCTTATTTCTGAAACATTTTCAACATGCGCTGTGTCACCAGAAAACCGCCTGCAATGTTGATCGTGCCAATCAGAATGGCGATCGCACCCAAAATCGTTGTAGCAGAGGTAAGCGAGCCAGAAATTTGCAACATGCCACCAATAATAATGATGCCGCTGATGGCGTTGGTGACGCTCATTAGGGGGGTGTGCAGCGCTGGCTTCACGTTCCAAATCACCTGCCAACCAACGAAGCAAGCCAAGACAAACACGGTGAAATGGGACAAGAAGGACGGAGGAGCCGTGAGACCAATTCCCAACAACGCAGCCCCAATTAAAGCTGGCATTAATAGGGTGGTTACTGAATTCCTAGAAGGAGGTGTTTCGGGCGTGGGTGGTGCAGCGGTGGCAGGTTGGGAAGCGGATTTAGCTGGAGCAGCCGCAGGTTTGGGAGGGGGATAGGTAATTGCGCCATTATGGGAGACGAGCGCACCCCGCACAACTTCATCGGTGAGATCAACCTTGAAGTTTTCCGAGCCGCCCATATCTTTAAGCAAATGGCATAAGTTTGTGCCGTACAGTTGACTCGACTGGGTCGCCATCCGACTAGGCAAATCGGTGAATCCAATTACAGTGACGCCATGATAGCGATACACGTCGCCAGGACGGGTGACTTCACAGTTGCCACCTTGTTCAGCAGCCATGTCCACAATCACCGAACCTTCCTTCATAGTTTCCACCATCTGACGGGTGATGAGAATCGGGGCTTTTTTACCAGGAATCAGCGCTGTGGTAATGATGATGTCTACTTCTTTAGCTTGATCGGCAAACAATGCCATTTCTGCCTGAATAAATTCATCGCTCATGGTTTTGGCATAGCCGCCTTCCCCAGAACCATCTTCGGCGAACTGAAGCTCCAGGAATTCTGCTCCTAAACTCTGTACCTGCTCTTTGACGACTAGGCGAGTGTCAAATGCCCGCACGATCGCCCCCAGCCCTCTGGCCGCTCCAATCGCCGCCAAACCTGCCACTCCTGCACCAATCACCAGAACTTTAGCAGGTGGCACTTTCCCAGCCGCCGTAATTTGCCCGGTGAAGAATCGCCCAAACTGGTTGGCCGCCTCAATGACTGCACGATATCCCGCAATATTAGCCATCGAACTCAGCGCATCCATTTTCTGAGCGCGACTGATGCGGGGTACAGCATCCATTGCCAGCACCGTGACTTTGCGGGCCGCAAGCGTTTCCAACAGCTGCGGATTTTGCGCTGGATAGATAAAACTTATGAGGGTTTGCCCTTCATGCACCAGATCGACTTCAGACTTGTTGAGGTGAGGATGGAATTCGGGCGATCGTACCTTTAGCACAATATCGGCAGTGTGCCATAGTGCTTCCACATCATCCACGACTTCACACCCCGCTTGTTGATAAGCTTCATTGGGAAAATTGGCAGCGATTCCGGCATCTCGTTCAATGAGCACATGAAACCCCATCTTCTGCAACAGTTTAGCCGTGTCGGGCGTTGCTGCCACTCGACATTCACCTGGAATAATTTCCTTGGGAATTCCAACACTAAGGACTGTCTTAGATCCTGCTTCGGCAGACAGGTTACTGGTCTGTGGTTCAACCGTTGCTGTCATGAAAACTCCTATCGAAATTCACTAGAAACCTATCGTTTTGAAGAATCGTTCCTGAACCAATCTTCGTTCCAAAATACTGCAAGCTTCTATCGTTAAATCATGTCAATACACATGACAACTACTGTTATGTTACGCACGTCACCCTTGGCACATCCAGTTTCATCCAACTACTCAATGCAACATAATAATTGCTTGAATTGCTTGAATTGAAGCTTAACCAGTGATAATAGAACGCCCTGATTGATCGACAATCGTAACGTTCCACCGCTAAGGTTGCAAGTTCCTGCATCGTAAATGGCTTCAGCGTTGTCAAGACATATCTTTAGCTTGTTTTATGGATTGCTAATCCTCATTAACCTCATGAGCGAATGTATTTCGATCGTAGTAATTGCCGATTCATTTTGTTTCATTTCGTAGTGTTAATTCATAACAATTTATTCAAAAACGTTCATATAGTTTTATTGAATTATTCGATTCATTTACTTTGTGCAAACTGTTGGTTTTCACCACAAAGTGCAACGAAGTAAAACATAATAAAAAACCAGTCCTACTCAAGAACTGGCTTTTATAATCAATTTGAGCTATTCATTTAGTGAGCTAAACGGTCATTTATCAATGCGCTTTAATCCTTTAAATCTAGTTGCTCACTTCAACAACTTTCACTTCAACAACTGCAAGCACTCTTCTACCAACAAGGCCGCCACGGTTGCAAACGCTGTAATGCCAAGCGCCAACAGAGGATGTTGACCTTGGCTAACGGCAAAATAGGTTACGGCTCCTGCACCCAAAGCAGCAGTGATAACTGCACTGAGCCAGTCTCTTTTAGGACGTTTATCGTACATGGGTTACTGTATCGGCGCTTTTCGACAATCAGTGATTTCTATCGTTCCTCACCCTACCACCTGTTGCCTAGGCGATCGATACCCTCACCACTATCTTGTAATCAAGTTTTAGATTTGGTTATTCTTCTTAATTAAGAAAATTTAATCTAGAATATTAAATTAAGGTGAAGAAATCCTTACGTAGAGACCCACGGAGGTAATGAAACTTAAATGCTATAGGTGGCGGTATAAAGACTGAATTGCTTATTAGCACACTACTAGTTGAGTCTCCCATTGTATATTGGGGCAAACTAGTCATTACCCATTGATCAAGTTCCATCGATCGAGTTCCATTGATCGAGCCATCGCTGGTAAAGCTCAGGTTCATACCATCAATTTTTCTACGATCGGTGGGAATTTCAACTTGGGAAATCTCCCAAGGATTACTGTTTTAACAAGTTCTGCTGAATAAACTTTGTGCGTTTCGTAAATCTGTCCCCATGCCTAAGCCTTTGTTCCATTTTGTGTAGTATTTTTGAAAGTGCTCAGTTCTGAGCTTATGCTTCACCGACTGTCATTCCCATTCAGGCACAATCATTATCGCTGTACATGTTTGGTTTAATCGGTCATCTTACAAGTCTTGAACACGCCCAGTCCGTTGCTAGGGAGTTAGGTTATCCAGAATATGCTGATCAAGGACTAGATTTTTGGTGCAGTGCTCCACCACAAATCGTTGACACCATTAAAGTCACTAGCACCACTGGTCAACAGATTGAAGGTCGCTATGTTGAGTCGTGTTTTCTGCCTGAAATGCTGGCAAGTCGGCGCATTAAAGCGGCTACCCGCAAGATTGTCAATGCTATGGCCCATGCACAAAAGCACGGAATCAATATCACAGCATTGGGTGGTTTCTCGTCGATTATTTTTGAGAACTTTAACCTTCAGCAAATTCAACAAGTTCGCAACATTAAGCTAGAGTTTGAACGGTTTACCACTGGCAATACGCACACGGCTTATATTATCTGTCGGCAAGTGGAGCAGGTTTCTAAACAGCTTGGAATGAACCTCTCGGATGCAACGGTTGCTATCTGTGGAGCCACAGGCGATATTGGCAGCGCTATTTGTCGTTGGCTAAATGCTCGGACTGATGTGCAAGAACTGCTGTTGATTGCCCGTAACCAAGAGCGGCTCCAGTCCCTACAACAGGAGTTGGGGCGGGGGAAGGTGATGGCCCTGGAAGAGGCATTACCCCAGGCTGACATTATTGTTTGGGTAGCTAGTATGCCCAAGGGCGTCGAAATTGATCCAACTCGTTTGAAGCAGCCCTGTTTATTGATCGATGGTGGCTATCCCAAGAATTTGGCCAAGACGGTGAAGTATCCAGGTGTTTATGTGCTAAATGGTGGCATTGTTGAGCACTCGCTTGATATTGATTGGCGCATCATGAAGATTGTTAACATGGATGTGCCGGCTCGTCAGCTTTTCGCCTGTTTTGCTGAGTCGATGCTATTGGAGTTTGAAAAGCTATACACTAATTTTTCCTGGGGACGCAATCAAATTACCCTAGAAAAGATGGATTTGATTGGGCAGGTCTCACAAAAGCATGGTTTCAAGCCGTTGCAGCTTGAAGCATAGGAAGGGGAGTCCCCTGGGTCGGCTGAGTGAAAAGCTCATGATCGATCGCTTGTCGCATTGAGGTGAGCTTCGATCGCTTGCTGTAGCTCTTGACGGTAGGTGAGCCAGTTGTTAAGGACCTCTGGATTTGAGGGGGTTTTATCTTGTAACAATAAAACTCCATCGTTTAAGGCAATCAACCCATACTGCCGGTCCAGGATGCGATCGACCTGCTCAATCGCCACTACAAGGCTCTGCCGATAATCGGCAAAGGCAGGTTCATACTGCTGGAGATACCACAAGTCGGCGATCGCGTACTGCATTCGCACGGTCTTGTTTTGGTCATTGCGCAGCCGTAACCGAGGAAAGCGCAACACTTCCCGACGGTTAGACACATGCGCCACGATGTGATCGGTCGCGGTGACGCTGGCACCTGGGGGAATTTGAGCCAGGAGCGATCGAATTGCTTGGCTGTGCTGCCATTGACGCGGTGGCGACACGTACACCCAGGGTCGAAACGAATCGGGAATCAACCACGATAGGGTGCGGTTAGGGTTCGCTGTAATCGTAAAAAATAGCGACAGAATGATGCAAATAGCCCAAACCCGTCGAACGCGACGATCGAACCACTGAGTATGAGTTGACCACCAGAGAATTGCACCATAAAACAGACCAGGGACTAGGGTCATGGCGTAGCGTAGGTGCAGCGATAACGCTGTAATATCTTGCTGCTGAATCAAAATTTTCAGAGTAGGAAAGCCAGCTAGGGCCCAAGCGCTAGGGGAAATGACTGTGACAAATGCCAGCGGCACCCACTGTCCCAACAAGTAGCGCAGGGTGCGATCGAACGGCGTGACCACTTCTATGATTAATCGCCTCGGATTGGTGAGAATTCCGATTAGTACATCGAGTGTCGAGGCTTCGTCTCCGTCTACAAATTGGCCAAATTCTTCGATCATGAACCGCTGCGAAACATCGGTGGAAAACAACGGCATAATCAGGTTGGTAACAGCGAGCATGTATCCCAAGCTGAGGGCACATAGCCCCACCCCCAGCCAGGGGAAGCGCCGACTGACCAGGAGGTAGAATCCCACGCCAAATAGCACCACGCCACTGTCTTCGCGCACCAACAGTGTCAGTACCGCCAACACTCCTACTAGCCACCACTGCCGTTTCTCCAGCGCCAACAGTAACCCAAAAATATAGAGCGGAATTTGGCAAATGTCGTGAAAGTTAGCCAGGGTAGGACTGATGACAGCAATCGCGGCATAGTAACTGACGGCAATCCAGGCAGAAAGCTGAGGGGGGTGATAGTGCCGTGCCAAAGCATACAACACCAAGCCAGCGATCGCTACCAGCGTCACTTGCAACACAGACAACCCAGACGGGGATGGAAACAGTGCATACCAAGGCAACCACAGCAGCAGCGCAGGGGTGAAATGTTGACCCAGTCGATGATAAGCGACATCGGGAACGTCGCCCTGTATCACCGCCACCGATTCGGTAGAAGAGAGCGACCCTTCAAACCAGCGCCCGTGCAGATTGTTCCAAAACACTTGATTAAAAATGCCTTGATCAAACGAAACGTAGGTGGGGTAAAAGTTATAGTACCGTTGCAGCACCAGCACACAGCCAATCGCCCAAAACAGAATCGCAGCGACTAGCACCCGTCGTAGATAAGGCAGATCGAGGAGTTTTTGCCAGGAGGCTACTTTTTGCCCAAAAGTCATGCTGTCTGAGGCCCAAAACCAAGAGCAGGCTACCAGATCTTATGAAGCGATCGGCCAGAATGCAATGGGGTGTTTAGATGATCGCCAGATCATTGCCAGAGTCGATCGATTGGTAGCCCCCATCCCAGCCAGTAGCGCCCTCCCACCAACAGCACCACCAATCCCAGCAGCAGCAAGGTGGCCAGCAAATCTTGTCGGGTTGTGGTTAGCTGCTCGCGCCAAGCGCCATAGCCGATCGCGGCATAGAAAGGTAGGTCATTGAATGCAATAGTGAGAATTGCTCCAAACACACCCAATTGTGAAAAGGCAAGCGGAACTGCCAGGAGCATATAGATGAATTTCAAGCAGTAGCCAATGGCCCCATAAATGGGTTTACCAATCGCTAGCAGGGATGAGTTAATCGTCAGCGAAATGGCAGAGGGCCAATTCCCCAAGGCCAGAATTGCCAGCATCCAGGCAGCCGCATGGTAGCGCTCGTCATATAGATTCACGATTACCAGATCCCCAAAGCTCCCAAGTAGGGCAATGCCTACTGCCAGCGCTACCAACAGCAACCATCGCTTTTGCAGAATTTTTGCTCGCAGTTCTGGTCGGGGCAAATCGGCCCGTTTCGAAACCACCGGAAAAATCACTTTACTGTTGATGGCAACAATGACAGAGTTTGGAATGAACGAAAACGTAAATGCGATCGTGTAGACGCCAAGCATTTCCAACGAAAGCAACCGGCCCAAAATTAGGCGATCGGATTGTTGGGCCAGAAACGTCATTGCGGTCGATAAAAAGATCCAACGCCCAAAGGTTGTGAGATCATGAACGGCATCTTTGTCCCACGTGAACCGATGCGGCATCCTGGGTTCTAGACGGTGACTCCAAATTAATTTGCAAAAGCTTGAGATTAAATTGCCGCCCACCAATGCCCAAATGGTTTGTCGAAAGAAAGCCCACAAAGTCATCACGCCCAATGCCAGGCTTTGAATAGTAATCTCAAAAACCGTGAGCTTGGCAATCGCCACCTTACGACTGAGCAACGCCAGCGACGTAGAGTTAAAGCCATCGATGGCAACGGTTGTTCCTACGATCGGCACCAACCACAGCAGCCGCGAGTCGCCATAAAAGTTTGACACGGGCAGTGCAATCAAAAAGCAACCAACCCAAAGCAGCAAACCCCGCATCACCTGCATCGTCCAGGCAGTATTCAAAAATACGGGATCATCTCCTCGCTTGTTTTGAATGATGCTGGGACGAATACCAATATCGGAAAACAAATTCAATCCGGTGATGAATGTTTGCACCAGCGCCATCAAACCGAACATCTCTGGAACCAAGAGGCGAGTCAGGATCAAGTTTCCAATCAGTCGCAAAACCTGACCAGAGCCATATCCTACAAACGTCCAGAGTGCGCCTCGAACAGCAAGTTTTTGTAATGAAGACATTGTTCCCCCTCCACAGCAGCGATCGAATCGAATGAGTCACCAGAAGCTAGCTATTCAACGAAACTGGCCCAAAACGCAGAAGGGTCAAGGGGGAGAATGAATTGTAATCAGGCAATGGACAACAAGGGAGTAGCACAGTGGGTGATGCACGGAGGTCACATGGAATTACGCTGGACTGTCTTTAAGATTTTTAAATGGTTCCAGGGTGGTTGGGTAGCTGTAACCGGATGGTTTACTGAATCCTCATACGGAAATTCAAATTTGCAGGATGATTTGAAGGAAGCAACAACATCGAAATAGACTCGCGAACAAGCACTCATGAATGCATCGTCTAGACCAGCTACCTGGCAAATTTGGCTGATTTTAACTGCTGGAATTCTATCAGTTTCAACGGCGGCAATTTTTATTCGGCTAGCGTTTGCAGCAGTGGACAGTGCTGACGTTGGCTTTAGCTTGGTGTTAGCGGCCTCTCGCCTAACCTTGGCAGCCTTATTTTTGTTGCCAACTTGGCGAACCTTGCACGTTACGCCCTCGTCACGATCGGCCTTGATTTATTCAGCCATTGCCGGCGTATTTTTAGCCGTACACTTTGCCGCCTGGATTACGTCATTAGCTTACACCTCGATCGTGGCCTCAGCGACCCTTGTCACCACTAATCCAGTTTGGGTGGCGCTAATCTCTTGGATATGGTTTCGCGAAAAGCCAAGCTGGACAACCAGTAGTGGCATTGCTCTAGCGCTAGTGGGTAGTTTGCTGGTGGCGATCGGCGGTGGTAGTGATGACGTGGGCAGTAATCCCCTATTGGGAAACGGGCTAGCCCTGCTTGGTTCAATCGCCGTCAGTTTCTATTTCCTGATTGGACGAGAAGCCCAACAACGCGGATTGGGAATTGGCAACCATGTTGCCGTTGCCTATGCCACAGCGGCGATTGTGTTGTTACCGCTGCCATTCTTATTTAGCACTGGCTACACCGGATATTCCGTTCAGGTTTACCTAGCTATTTTACTGATGGCCCTGTTTCCGCAGCTAGTTGGTCACACCAGCTTCAATTGGGCCGTGCGTTGGATTTCACCCACCCTTGTTACCCTTACTATCCTGGCAGAACCGATCGGCGCCAGCATCTTGGGCATGATCATCTTTCGGGAAACTCCAGGCTGGACTGTCGTCCTTGGTGCACTGGTCATTCTCAGCGGTGTAGCCGTTGCTGCTGTCGGAACTCGATCGGAGGGAAAGGGAGAGTGATACCAATTCCTAGAATTAGCCTGACAGATTTCGTAGGGGTGTTTTGCGAAACGTCCTTTTCATCCTTAATCCTTTCCTTACCCGTGTCGTTGTTGATGCCAGTTCCAAGCGTGGGTAATGATTTGCCGCAGGTCGGCATATTGCGATTGCCAACCTAGCATGTCTTTGGCTTTGTCGCTGCTGCCCACCAGTGCAGGCGGATCTCCAGGACGCCGATCGCACTCGACAACTTTAATATCTCGTCCGGTGACTTCTTTGGCCATTTCAATCACTTCTCTGACCGAGAAGCCATTACCGTTGCCCAAATTAAAGACTTGACTATCGCCACCGCTGAATAGGTAGTTGAGTCCTAAAACATGGGCAGTAGCCAAGTCGTTGACGTGAATATAATCGCGGATGCAGGTCCCATCAGGCGTGGGATAGTCTGTACCAAACACCGAAATCGAATCACGCTTACCCAGTGCCGCTTGCAGCACTAACGGAATCAGGTGGGTTTCGGGGTTGTGATCTTCGCCCAAGCGCCCATCTGGATCGGCCCCAGCCGCATTGAAGTAGCGGAAACAAACCGACTTAAAATCGTAAGCGGTGTGAAAGTCTGCCAAAATCTGCTCCACCATTAGCTTAGACATACCGTAGGGGTTGATGGGTGCTTGGGGATGTTCTTCGGGAATGGGAACCGTTTTGGGAACACCGTAAGTGGCACAGGTAGAGGAGAACACAAATTTTTTAATATTAGCTGCCAGCATGGCTTCCAACAAAGTCAGTGTGCCTGTGACATTATTGCGGTAGTATTTGGCAGGATTGCCCACCGACTCGCCCACATAGGCATAGGCGGCAAAGTGCATGACGGCCGCAATTTCGTGCGTGGCAAAGAGATTGTCCAGCAAGGGTCGATCGTTCGTGTCACCCACAATTAGCTTAGTTTGCAGAACCTCTTCAACGAGTTCACGGTGACCATAAACCAAATTATCTAGCACCACAACGTCATAGCCTGCTTGTTGAAGGGACAGCACCGCATGAGAACCGATATATCCTGCACCGCCTGTGACTAGAATGGTTGATTGAGTTTGTGACACGAATAACTCCTTGTACCCTTAGCTGTTTTTTTAGAGAACCTAAAATAAATAGGGTTTTTGTGTAAAAGACTTTAAAAGGATCTCGACTGAGTTATAGCAACTCTTGTCACTCGCAGCCATCTCTGAAGGCAGCAATCGTGTTTAAACTTTATCTATTTCTCAAGTATTGATGAACGAATTGTGCTTTTACCTGTATTGTCTTTTCCATTTGTCGTGTTATGGCTGTAGTGATTGCAGGAGAACGGAGTGGCGCTGGCAAAACCACCGTTACGCTGTCGTTACTCGCCGCATTACAACGGCAGCAATTCACTGTTCAATCATTTAAGGTTGGGCCGGATTACATCGACCCCATGTTTCATCACTACATCACCCGTCGTGCCTGCCGCAATCTCGATCCGGTGCTGACCTCCGAAGCCTATGTATGTCAATGTTTTTACACCCATCAGCACAACGTAGACTATGCCCTGGTAGAAGGTGTAATGGGATTATTCGATGGTGCAGGAACCGACGATCGCGCCAGTACTGCTCACATAGCTCGGTTATTAAACTTACCGATTTTGCTCGTCCTCGATTGCAGCCGCCTATCTCGATCGATTGCCGCCCTAGTTCACGGATATTGCACCTTCGATCCGCGCCTTCAATTTGCCGGGCTAGTGCTCAATCGGGTGGGCAGCGATCGACACCTTGCCGTTCTTAAATCCGCCTTGGAACCACTTGGATTGCCTATTTTAGGTGTCTTGCGACGGCACGACGAAATCACCATTCCCGATCGCCACCTGGGTTTAGTTCCCACCGCCGAATTGCCTGACCTCGATGCCCTCATCGATCGCTTCGCCGACCTAGGAAAACAGTGCTTCAACTGGAACATCCTCCTGCCCCTCCTCAGACCCTCATTCAACCAAGCTCCCTACTTCTCACTCCCCATTCCCCACTCCCCACTCCCCACCCCTCAGTCCCCCAGAGTCGCCATTGCCTACGATCGCGCCTTTAACTTCTACTACGCCGACAATCTGGAACTTCTGCAACAATTCGGCGCAGCGCTTGTATGGTGGAGTCCACTGACAGAGCCATTTCCCCAACCCATTCATGGATTATATTTGGGCGGTGGATTTCCAGAAGTATTTGCACAACCATTGAGCGCTAATCGAGCCGCCCGGCTAGCCGTCAAAGCCGCCATTGAAGCTGGGATGCCCACCTACGCTGAATGTGGTGGCTTGATGTACTTGTCTAAGCAACTAGTGGATTTTGACAATCGCCCGTGGGACATGGTGGGGGTGCTGCCCACCATTGCTCGCATGGAAAAGCGCCTCACCTTGGGCTATCGCCGGGCTGTATCACTACCAAACAACCTCTTTGTTGCTCCAGAAACCGTGACATGGGGGCACGAATTTCACCGTTCTGTCGTACTTGGTCAATCAGATGCGCCGCTTTATCAAATTCAGGGTTATGATCCCCAGAGTTCATTCTCTCTAGAAGGATGGCGAATTCATCAAGTTCATGCCTCCTATGTTCATTTACACTGGGGAGCTAATCCAGAGATTCCAGATCGGTTTGTGCGATCGTGCCTTGAGTATGCCCAACTGAAGCAAGCCTAGCCCCCAAACCCCTCAAAACCCGACTCCCGACTCCCCCTATTTTCCCTACCAAACTCCGCCCTTTCCTTCTGTCACCATGTCCATTTGTGCTGCTTTCATCGGGTTCATCGCCGAGTTCGCCATCAGTTCAGACGGCGTACCGTTGGCTGCTGACAGCAGTATTGCGGACTTCGTACCCACTTGGATCATTTTGCTGTTGGTGGCAACGGCAGTGGCGTTACTATCCCGGCAGTTTCACATTCCCTACGTCACCGGATTAGTGCTGGCTGGGCTGGCGATCGCCAATTTTCTGCCCAATCGGATTGGCTTAAATTCAGCGCTGATTTTGAATTTATTTCTACCGATTTTGCTATTTGAAGCCGCCATCAATACGGATATCAGTCGATTGCGCAGTACAGTCAAGCCGATTTCGCTATTGGCTGGGCCAGGGGTGATCGTCGCCTCAGGGGTTTGTGCCGTGGGGTTAAAGTTTTTGATTGGACTAGATTGGACAACGGCGCTGGTGTTGGGCGCTATTTTGGCCATTACAGACACGGTTTCGGTGATTGCCGTGTTTAAAGACGTGATGCTTCCCTCCCGCCTGACGACGATCGTAGAAGGTGAAAGCTTGTTCAACGATGGGGTGGCGCTGGTGTTATTGTCGCTGATCCTGAATTTCCACACTACAGGGTCTTTTTCATTGCTGACAGCCACTCAACAACTGATCATTGTGATTGCAGGCGGCAGCTTTGTCGGGCTGGTATTGGGCTATTTGGGGGCTGGGTTATTTGCGCGACTAGACGATAACTTGAGCGGCATTCTGCTAACGGTGGCATTGGCATTAGGCGCTTATCAAGTCGGGGATTTTTTGGGCGTGTCAGGGGTAGTAGCGGTCGTGGTGGCAGGTCTCATGGTGGGAAATGTGGGACTGTCGCGGCAAGTTTCAGCGTCTAATCAGGTGACGCTCTACAGCTTTTGGGACTATGCCGGATTTGGCGTCAACACATTCATTTTTCTGCTGATTGGAGTGGAAGTAAACCCGACAATTTTGTGGCAAACCTTGCCGGCGGTGCTGTTGGCGATCGTCTGCTATCAAGTTGGGCGAATTTTGGCTGTGTATCCTTTGCTGGCAATCTTGCGTTGGTTCGATCGTCCCATTCCCCTCCGCTGGCAGCATGTGTTGTTTTTGGGCAATATCAAAGGCTCGTTGTCAATGGCCTTGGCACTGAGTCTACCGCTCACCTTGGTTAGCCGCAGCTACATCATTGCCGTTGTGTTTGGAGCCGTGTTGCTCTCGTTGGTGGTGCAGGGCTTAAGCTTGCCGTGGCTAGTCAAACGGCTTAACCTCACTACGCTATCGCCGGCCCGTCGGCAAACGGAAGTACTGCGGGCTCAATTGATTAGCGCCAAAGCCGCCCAAGAAGAACTTCATACTCTCTTAAGAACGGGCGTATTGCCAGAGTCAGTCTACGAAGAAATGCGATCGGCTTACCAAATTCAAATCACTCGCGCCGAAAAAGCCCTACGCGACATCTACGATCGCTGGGTGATTGAAGCTACCAGCGGTCAAGGCGACCCTTCTCGCATGAATGCCCTGCGCCGACAGTTGCTACTGGCCGAAAAAGGGGCTCTCAGCGATGCCCTACGCAAACGAATTTTATCCGAAACGGTGATTAGCGATCGGTTGAAGCAAATTGATGAAAAGCTGCTGCGTTTAGAGGATGATTGAGGACAGCGGAGATTGGGAGAACGACGAATCAATAAACATCAGAAGAGGGGTCTGAACCTTTTGCCTTGATACTTTTACCTTGAGTAAGGTCTAAATTTGTGAATATTGAGCCATTACAACTTTTTCTTGATATTGCCACCGAAGCGGCGCTGGCAGGTGGAGCCGTGTTGCAGTCTTATTGGGGCAAGCTAGAGTCAATTCAGGAGAAGGGACGACCGGGAGATTTATTGACCGAGGCCGATCGAGCATCGGAAGCCCAGGTGTTGGCGGTGATTCAGCGGCATTTTCCTAACCACGCCATTTTGGCCGAAGAATCGGGACAACTCGGAGACCAAGCCGCCGAGTATCTGTGGGCGATCGATCCGCTAGATGGCACCACGAACTACGCGCATCAATACCCTTTCTATGGTGTGTCGATCGGGCTATTGATTCGCGGTGTGCCGTCGGTGGGAGTGGTGTTTGCTCCGTTCCATCAAGAGCTATTTCGAGCCGCCAAAGGACTGGGAGCTACACGCAATCGTCAACCCATGCACGTTTCTCAAACAGCCGCGCTCGCCCAAAGTTTGTTGGTGACAGGATTTGCCTACGATCGGCGTGAAACCGCAGATAATAATTACGCCGAGTTTTGCCATCTCACCCATCTCACGCAAGGGGTACGACGGGGCGGATCAGCAGCGATCGATCTGGCCTATGTGGCCTGTGGGCGGCTAGATGGCTTTTGGGAACGCGGGTTATCACCGTGGGATATGGCAGCGGGCGTGGTGTTGGTGGAAGAAGCAGGGGGACAGGTGACGGCCTATGATGGCGGCCCATTTCAAATTCAGACTGGGCGAATTTTGGCCACCAACGGACGCATTCATGCCGCACTCAGCCAAGAATTGCTGCAAGTTAAACCATTGCCAGAATTTCAGCCCCAGTAATACTAACCCCTAGATAGCCTTACAGATGCGATGATGGGTAGCCCAAGTTTAGAGGATTAGTATAACGCAACACCCCATAGCATTCTAGAGGAGTTGGCAAGCGGGTGGTTAACCGTACATCTGTGGCGATTCTGAGACAGAAGTAAACAATTTAGAATTAGTGTGTAGCTTTAAGGTGTGCAGGTAAAGAAGCATAGCGAACATTTCGCTGTGGGGTGCGGTGCATCTGCTGGTGAACAGACGTCGTCTGAATTGGGCCTTTAGAGATGGGCATAACGGCAGATTTCTTTTCCTGGAACCTTGGGCACAACCAGATCTTTGAAAAAGGAACGCTGAACGAATGGCGATCAAAAAACAACCTCAGCCCCGTCGCACTCGCCAGCTTGGGAATATTCTATTGTTGGTATCGGGTGTGTTTCTGCTGATTAACCTCTTCTTGCCCAACTTATTTGCGGCTCCAATTCCAAGAGTTCCCTACAGCTTATTCATTCATCAGGTTCAAGATCAAGAAGTGGCACGGGTTTCGATCGGTCAAGACGAAATTCGTTATCAAGTTAAAACCGAAACTGGGGAACCTGGAGAAATTTTCTCAACCACCCCCATTTTTGACCTAGAGTTGCCCAAACGCCTAGAAGACAATGGCATTGAGTTTGCCGCGATTCCCCCTGCAAAAAATAATTGGTTTGGGAGCCTCTTAAGCTGGGTGATTCCTCCCTTAATCTTTGTCGCGGTTTGGCAGTTTTTCCTGAACCGAGGCAGTGGAGGACAGCAAGGCGTGTTGTCGATCGGCAAGAGCCGTGCCAAGGTCTATGTTGAGGGAGATTCTGACAAGATTACGTTCGCGGATGTGGCAGGGGTTGAAGAAGCCAAAGCCGAGCTAGTTGAAATCGTTGATTTTCTTAAAACGCCGCAGCGATTTTTGCAAATTGGGGCGCGCATTCCCAAAGGCGTTTTACTAGTTGGCCCTCCCGGAACCGGAAAGACGCTATTGGCGCGAGCAGTGGCCGGAGAAGCGGGGGTTCCTTTCTTCAGTATTTCGGGGTCTGAGTTTGTAGAGTTATTTGTGGGGGTGGGGTCTTCCCGCGTCCGTGATTTATTTGAACAAGCTAAGAAACAAGCACCCTGCATTATCTTTATCGACGAACTGGATGCGATCGGCAAATCGCGAGCATCGAGCGGCTTCTACGGCGGCAACGACGAACGAGAACAAACCCTCAATCAGTTGTTGACCGAGATGGATGGCTTTAGCGCTGGAGAGCAGACAGTGATTGTACTGGCTGCTACCAACCGCCCCGAAACCCTTGACCCGGCCTTGTTGCGTCCTGGTCGTTTCGATCGCCAAGTGTTGGTCGATCGTCCCGATTTACAAGGGCGCTTGGCAATTTTGAACATCCACGCCAAAGAAGTGAAATTGGGTGACGACGTAGATCTAAAAGCGATTGCGACTCGGACACCGGGATTTGCTGGAGCCGATTTGGCAAACTTGGTCAACGAAGCAGCCCTGCTCGCTGCTCGCAATAACCGTACGGCTGTAGCCCAAGAAGACTTTGCTGAAGCGATCGAGCGAGTTGTGGCCGGACTCGAGAAAAAGAGCCGCGTCTTAAACGACAAAGAGAAGAAAATCGTCGCCTATCACGAAGTTGGGCACGCCATGGTTGGGGCTGTGATGCCGGGAACCAATCGAGTTGAAAAAATTTCGATCGTGCCTCGCGGTATGGCCGCCTTGGGGTACACCTTACAATTACCCACCGAAGATCGCTTCTTGATGAGTGAAGCTGAACTGCATGGGCAAATTGCAACCCTACTGGGCGGTCGAGCGGCAGAGGAAATTGTATTTGGCAGTATTACAACGGGGGCATCCAATGATTTGCAACGAGCAACTGATTTAGCCGAGCGCATGGTGACAACCTACGGCATGAGCAAAGTGCTGGGACCACTCGCCTATCAACAAGGCCAGCCAAACAACTTTCTGGGCAACGAGGGGCAAAATCCTCGTCGATTGGTGAGTCCACAAACGGCAGAAGCGATCGATCAGGAAGTGAAAGGCATTGTGGAAAAAGCTCATCAGCAAGCGCTAGGCATTTTGCAGCAAAATCGAGAATTGCTGGAGACGATTGCCACCAAATTGCTGGACACCGAAGTGATTGAAGGTGAAGAACTGCAAACCTATCTAGAGCAAGTGAAGCCTTCAGAAGTCCCTGCTCCAGCAGTTGTTTAATTCTCCAACTGCAACTAGGTCATAGCAAACAATTTGTGGTAGATTCATGATTCTGGCGAGGACTGATTGACTGACAACCCTCGCACTGCCCTCCCCCACCCCCTCTCGCCTGCTTTGCGAGAGGGGCTTTTGATCCAGGGTTTTGGGTTGAAGTTCCTTGTGTGGGAAAAACGATTGAGGAATCAGAGTACAGCTTCGATCTATCACTAGTGTCTATCACGATTATCATGAAGGGCATTCAAAGACAAGAGAGCGCACCGCTATGGCTGCAATCGCTGATTTAGAACAAACAAATTTTCGTAGCGCATTCATTGTGGGTGCAAATCGAGGCATTGGTTTGGCGTTTGTCAAACACTTGCTACAAACCGATCGATCGCTTCAGCTTTACGCAACCTATCGTCAAGCAGATACTGCCATCGAGCTATTGGCTCTTAGTAACGATGCAGACGATCGCTTGATTTGCTTGCCTATGGACGTCACTGATGAAGCGCAAATTCAGCAAGGCATTGAGCAGATTTTCACCATTTGCCCCCAGTTACATCTAGTGATTAATTGTGTGGGAATCCTGCATGAGGGAACCTTGCAACCTGAAAAAAGCTTGCGACAGATTACCGCAGACCATCTTTTACGCTATTTTCAAGTCAATAGTATTGCTACGGCACTGTTAGCCAAACATTTACTGCCGCTGCTTCAGCACGGCGATCGCAGCGTATTTGCCAGTATTTCAGCCAAGCTAGGCAGTATTGAAGATAATCAACTGGGCGGATGGTATGGCTATCGTGCGTCCAAAGCCGCCCTCAATATGCTGATTCGAACGATCGCCATTGAATATCAGCGGCGCAGTCCGAATACGATCGTAGTAGCGCTGCATCCGGGTACTACGGACACTCGCCTATCTAAACCATTTCAAAAGAACGTGCCGCCCGAAAAGCTGTTTTCCACCGATCGAACTGTGACCCAACTGCTCAATGTGATTGCTAATTTAAATTCGTCTGACAGTGGAGGGTTCTTCTCTTGGAATGGGAGCCGCTTGCCTTGGTAAGTATGACAAAAAGATGAGGAATAAGGAATACAGTGAAATGGTAAACTAAATTTGCAACACGCAGCCGATTGTTTTTTGTTGTAGTCGCTTACAGGTATCTAACCGCGATTGAAGATGTCCGGCTAAGAAAATTAAGCCAATTGCTGCAATCACAATGAGTATTTGATCTGTCTTCATCAGAAACCAAAAAAATATTAATAAGAAAACAAAGTCGCTCAACCTGCTTACCTAAAGGGCTGATGCCGCTGATAGGAGAACCAGATAAGGTAAGAACCAGATAAATAAAGTGTCTATTTACCATAGCACTCTCCGAATCAGAGCCAAGAGAAGCGGCTTGAAAGCTTGATGAAGAACTCAACGAATTGCTGTGAAAGTAATGTTTTTGTAAACTTACCAAATTGTTGTGAACAGAATACACTTGCCATCGTCATTGGCAGAACGGCATAGATTCAGAGCGATCGACCCGGCAACGTGCGGCGGCTGCCAAACATTTTGGTATAGACATAGGTGAATGCACCTCCCCAAAAGAAAATTTGGCTAGTCAAGTAGATCCACACCATCAATACCATCACGCCGCCTACAACCCCATAGGAATTAAACTGGCTGCCAAAGCTAATCACACTGCGGCTGACTAGATTCTGCAACATCATAAATAATGTGGCTGTGATGATGGAGCCTAGCAATACATCTCCCCAAGTCACGCGCACTGAAGGTAATGCTTTAAACAGCACCATTAATACTAGCGTTAAGATTAGGAACGAAGAAATGAGTTGCAGCAATTGCAACGTGGTAAAAATATCAATTTCAACAATATTTAGTTGATCGCTAAATTCTTTAATTAATCGTAGAATAATGCGAATAATAATATTAGATAGAAGAGAGATTACCAATAATCCACCTGCGCCAAGTACTAGCACAAACGAAAAGATCTTGCGCTTAATAAACGCTATCGCAATTTCATTAATACCCGAATCAGTGGCTGAACGTTTTGCGGTCTCCCAAATAATATCAAAGGTTCGATCGAGCGCGGCAAAAAAGCTACTAGCTGCAATCAACAATAAGATAAATCCCACCACGCCTACCCCTACTCTATCTTGGCTCAATTGAACCAGGACTTCCATCACAATGTGGCTCGCTTCTGGTGGTAAAATCTCCCGTGAAATAATAAAGATTTGATTGTAGATATAGGTGTTGGGCCCAACCAAAAACCCAAAAATGCTGAGAATTACCAAGATGGTTGGAACCAGAGAAAACAAGGCATAGTAGGCTAAGGCCGCCCCCATATCCATACAGTTGTCTCGTTGCCATTTCAAGGAAGTCTGAAGCAGCAGACGAGAGATGGGCGATCGAATGATTTTGATCACATATCGTTTGAGAAAATTTGTGACGGATTGCTCGGCCATTGTCCTTGAATTAGCCCAGTATCATTACGCTACTTAGGATAGAGCATCTTTCTCGTTTCAGTTAGGATCTAGGGCAGTTTCTCGCCGAAACTTGACCTATTTATGGGTCAACAGTCGTTCCTCTCTATTTATGACAAGATAAAAAAGTGCTTATTGAAATTGGTTGACCGATGTCTTCAGAAAATTCTCTGGATGCTACTCTGCAACGTTTGCGTGAATTACGCCTAGTCTTACTGCGTTTGCACAAAGCGTTGCTGAACTCTGAACGGATTGTCTATGAGCAGTTTCATGGACGCATTCAATCAACAGGTGAGTTTTTTCAGCTTGTAATCAGTCACGAGTGGTTTAGTTGGTTGCGCCCCATCTCACAGTTCATCATTCAAATTGACGAGGTGGTCAGTCCCAAAAATTCAACGACCCTGACCGAGGCTAATGGATTGTTGGAAGATGCCCGCAAATTACTCCAGCCTGCGGCAGAGGGAACAACCCTGCAAAAACGGTACTATCGAGCCATTCAACGCGATCCAGACATTGCCTTGATGCACGCTGAAGCAGTTCAGTTGTTGAACTCAACCGATCGCCTCACTCAAGACGGTTTCCATTAACGGTTGCCGCTAAGTCGGATGGTGGAAGCACAGGGTCTTGGTAGTTGGCTAACTCAGACTGTTGACGAGCCAACGATCGATAGGTTTCCTCTAACTGCTTCACGGTCTTCAACAATCCCGTGGCAGCGCGGTAAGCTTCTTCGGCTAATTCATCTTGTTCTTCCAACGTATTGGCAT
The DNA here is from genome assembly GCF_026802175.1 of Thermocoleostomius sinensis A174. Lineage (NCBI taxonomy): Bacteria > Bacillati > Cyanobacteriota > Cyanophyceae > Oculatellales > Oculatellaceae > Thermocoleostomius > Thermocoleostomius sinensis. The sequence goes on from NZ_CP113797.1 coordinate 4,931,530, forward strand.
TGTAATCAATCAGCAGGCTCAGCGAACCCAGCATGGAATTGAGATGTGAACGCAGTTCATAGGAGGTCTGAGCCAGGATTTGGCTGGAATCGAGATGGTATGCGCGTGGCTTGGGGGTCTCTGAGAACTGCATTGCATGAAGCTGACTGTAATGCCCCTGCCGTTGCAACAGTTGTTCATGGGTTCCCAATTCCACCACCTTGCCACGATCGAGCACAGCAATTTGATGGGCTTTCTGCACCGTTGACAAGCGATGGGCAATTACAATTGTGGTGCGGTCTTGGCTCAGCGTATCGAGGGCTTGCTGTACTAATCGTTCCGAAACCGTATCCAGCGCACTAGTCGCCTCATCCAGAATCAGGATTTCCGGATTGCGTAACAAAGCCCGAGCGATGGCAATGCGTTGACGCTGTCCACCTGATAAAATCGTACCTCGATCGCCAATCATCGTGTCTAATCCTTCCGGCAACCGCTGAATGAATTCGTGAGCATTGGCTCGTTTCACAGCCTCTACGATCGCCGCTTCCGTGACATTCCCGCAGCCATAGGCGATGTTGTTGCGAATGGAATCGTTAAACAAAAACGTATCTTGACTCACAATTCCCATCGCTTGTCGCAGCGATCGGAGATCGAACTGCCGTAGATCAGTACCATCGATAGCAATCCGCCCTTCGGTTGGATCATAGAAGCGAGGCAGCAAATCGACTAGCGTCGTTTTTCCCGCTCCCGACGAACCTACTAGTGCTAAGGTGGTTCCTTTTGGAATCGACAAGCAGATATTTTGTAGAACCCGATGCGTGCTTTCGGGATAGGCAAACGAAACATTTTCAAAGGTAATGCCAGTGCGAATAGACGGGTAGATGATCGAGCCGTTGGGCATGAACGCCTTGTTATCCGCTCGCAATAGATCGTGAACCACATCTACAGAAGCGGCCGATCGAGCTAAGTTTTCACGTAGACCATTCAGTTGAGCCACGAATGGCAACAGTCGAAACAACACAACAATATACGTCAGTAACGCAGCCGAAAGCGCATCGAGTTGATTGGCAAACAGAATTCTTCCTAGAAGAACTAAGATAAATAAGGCAAGCAAACTACTGATTTCGCTGATGGGTGGAATGGCCAACGAAGCCATACGAGATTGAAATTCAACGTGCTCACGCTTGCGAATCAGGTTTCTCAGATAGTGAAACTCCTGCTGTTCTGTACCAGTGGCTTTGACTAACCGAATTCCGGCAAAGATTTCGATTAGATGCCCAGAATATTCTTGGTTAATCGTGGTGATTAATTTGCCGAAGCGCTTGGCTCGACTAATGATAAGTTGACTGATTAGCGGAGAGATTGGCAAAAGTAACGTAGTTGCAATTGTCAATTGCCATGAAATTGAAATCAGTAGCCCGACGAATACAAAGATGGTGATGATAGTAATGATTAGATGAATAGCCGTGCCGATCGTCGTACTAGCACGATTCATTTCACCTCCCAAGCGATTCATTAAATCCCCGGCTTTGGCCCTGGCGAAATAATCAAGATCTACATCCAACAGTAATTTCAGTCCCTCTTCCTGTAAATCAGAGGTCAGCTTACGGCTGAGGGCGTTCGACGCCAAATTACTGGCATATACCGCCAAACTTTTCAGAAGAATGAAGCCAAAAATAACGCTGGACATTGCCAACAGCTTTTGGTGGTCATCCATGCCGGCAAACGGAGCTAGCAACTTCCGAATCACAGGCGGCCCTGTTTCAAAGACGATCTCTTGCCCTAATAAACTCAGAAAAACAGGCACAATTAAGGCTGTACTGACGCCATTGAATAATGCGCCCGAAAACCCCAACAAGATATTAGTGACAATCCATCTAGGATATCGTAGCGCCAGATTGTAAAGTAGCTGGTTGGAGGACATGCGTTACAGGAAGATGGGACAATCAGTAAGTTCACCTGTAGAATTCCCTGCTGCTGGAAAAAAGCGACAGGCTCATCTTCATCCCGACCAGCAGCGACCTACCCCAGGCACTTGCTAAATCGATCGCCCAACTTGTGTAATCACATCCGCTAGTTTCAGAGCCATTACGTCAAGGCTGTAATAATCGATGCAGCGCTGTCTGGCGTACTGAGCGCGATCGATCGCCTCCTCAAAATGAGCAAAGATCCACCGAATTTGTGCGGCTAGCTGTTCCGGTGCGTCTGGATCAACCAAATAGCCCGTCTCGCTCAAAATGCCAGGAATATCGCCCACACGAGTTGCCAAAATTGGCTTGGCCATTGCCATTCCGTCAGTTAATTTCAAGGGAAATTGCGCTTGGGCGGCGGGCGTATTTCGCTGCGGCACCACAATCACATCGGCTGCGGCAATTACCTCTGGCATGAGCGTATGGGGAACTTTGGGGAGCTTGATGATCCAATCTCCCCATTTCGCCAGCAGGTGGCTGTCGTAATCGTCGTATGGACTCCCCCCCACAATGACCAAGCGCAGGGTTGGATCACGAAGTTGTTCGATCGCCGTCAATACATCCTCAACACCTTTATAGGGACGTGGTGCACCAGGAAACATCAGCACGCGGTAATGGCTTAAACCATATTTTTGCTTGAGCGCCTGAACGTCATAGCGAGCAGGGTTGAACAGTACCACATCCTTGCCATTGGGAACATAAGTGCCCCCAAATCGGCGTTGCAAAAATTGCGTATGTACAGTGACGGCATCGGCTTGACTAATCAACCGTTCCGTCCATTTCAGATAGAGTGGATGATCAGGCAGTCGCAGGGCACCATTAGGTTTGAGCAGATCCCTAGCAAGCTGTTTTACACAAGGACGATAGTGCCACTTGTCACCGCCATGCCAACTCAGTTCCCAATCATCGATGTCCAAAATTAGGGGACGATGAGTACGCAGCTTTTGCAGCAAGGCCACACCAAAACTCGTGGGTTTGGGTTTATAGGCATAAATGATGTCGCCATCGATTTGCCGCAACGCCGATCGTACCGATCGCCCAAAGCCGGGATAGGGTTGCCCAGGAATCGCATCGATTGGCAGGTCAGGGGTGGATTCGATCGCCCCAGCGTCGCCAAAGCAAAACCCCACAAGTTTGACGCGACACCCCAGTTTTTGTAGCGCTTGGGATAACAAGAAGGGTCGCACTGCGCCCCCCCAGCGCCCAGCTCCACTATTGGACAAATCACTAACAATGATCGAAATACTGAGATCTGCAAAGGAGGGTATCGGTGTTGGCTGCGGCAATTGGCTGAAGGTCGGAGCATTCGAGGTCATAGTGGCTAATAGGAAAAGGGGGACACGCAGCAGGTGCGATCGAACAGTGCGCCTTCTTTGAAGATCTACCAGATGAGATCTACCTCAGCCCACCGTTTCTGCTAGAGTGCCCATCCTCAATAGCCAATGCTCAATTCTCATCCAGTCTCATACTAGAAGCGTTTGTCACCTAGGAGACCAAAGTCCTATGCAAAGCGCTCTAGGTAGGACGAGCCGTGCCCACCACCTAGCAAAAAGGTTTTCCGGGCGAGCTTGCAGTATGAGCTAGTCCATCACAACTCATGAAAATCGTAGAGCACCACGCCTGTGTTGGGATCATTTTGAATTCCGGCATAGCCTTTTTTAGCCATGGCGGTCAATTCAGCTTCAACTTCTGCAAAATCGGCCCCTGTGTCCACCACCCCTTGAGTTACAGAAAGTTTACCACCGCGAGCTTGGGCTGCTTTTAGTAGCTGAATTCTCAACGGTGCTTGCGGAGTTGCCAACTGCGGAGGCTCCAGCGTGCGAGTCACAACGGGTTGAGACGGATCATACAGCAGTCCATACTTCATTCGCCGACGTAATTCATGCTCGTCTACCATGTCGGGAATTAACAGCAGATCGACCATTTGACCGACGCCAAACAAGCCCCAGGTGAAAAACCAGAGCACGCCCGTCGCAATTTTGCCATTGTAAAGACGATGTAGCCCTCCAAAGCCCAAAAAAATGGTCAACCAAAGTAAGTAGGATGTTTGCTTCCTCTCCATTGCGATGTCCTCAGCGAATGCAGTGCAGTAAATTTAGATCTAAGGGGCATAGACGTTGCTGACTACAGCAGAGAATCTGTTGTTTCGGCAACCGAGTTGCACCGAACAACCGATCAACTTCAGGTGAATTGCCGAACCGATGCACACGATCGCTTGCTTAAGGGTCCTGCGGTCTAGCTGCAAGCGCAGATGTCGGCCTAGATTGCATCTGATATTGCGATCTTAGATGAGATTTTTTCAGATTGGGTGAATAGGAAATTCTCTGGGTGCTTCTATCACCGTTATTTCATGCTAGTTAAAAATTGGGCAATCTAAGACTAGATGAGCCGTTGGGACTTCCGAACTCCTCATGTTGGTCGTGGTCGTGATTGGTCGTGATTGATCGTGAGCCTTGCTTGTGAAACTCGATCGAGGTCGCAGTCTTTCCAAAAGAACTGTGAATGTGATACTATCCCTCACTTTCATCACCATAACTGACCGTTGATCCTACTTATTCCACCTTGGTAACAAGGGGGGCTGTGGGCTGAAACACCATACTCAAACTGAAATTGCCTATGCTAGCCTCTGGCTATGGAGGAGGTACAACATTTTTACAAAGCAGGTTATCGAGTCGTACTCGTTGTTCTGTGGTTGACGGTATTAATTTTAGCCATCAAATTGTGGGCGGGCTGGGCAACCCGATCGCTCAGTTTATTGACCGATGCGTTGCATGTTCTGGTTGATAGCTTCAGTACCCTGTTGAGTGCGTTTGCGATCGCATCCCTACGTCACACCAAGGGACAGGAAATATGGGGACACCGAAAGCGAGATACCCTAGCGGTACTGCTATTGGTGGGGACGTTAGGTTTTTTGGGGTGTACCTTACTGGGGGTAGCAACCTACCAGTTTCAAGCGCTGATGCACCCTGCGTCTTTGTTACCTGCAATACAAGTCGATGCTCCGTTACTTTGGCTCCTGGCTATGGTGGAGTCTGTTCATATCTGTTTAGTATTGTTTGAACGATATGAGTCTAGAGTTTTGAAGATTGCGGCGCTGCGTCACAATGCCAATCACGTCTTGCAGGATATTTGGTTAACTATCTTAATGTTATTAGGATTAGCAGGGGTGGCGCTGGGCTATGTCTGGCTAGATTCGCTGATGGCAATCGTGCTGTTGCTGATGCTTGTTCCTAGCGTGTGGCGGATGTTGAATTGGCAAGTTCCATCAATGGTTTATCAAGTTGCCATTGCTCCAGAAGTTTTGGCAAAATTGGTGTTACAGGTTGAGGGCATTGCTGCGTGTCAACAAATTCGATCGAAGGGAGTGATTGGTCGCTATGTATTGATTCAAATGCACATCAGTTTGCATCCAGAATTTGTCAATATCGGTCATCTCATTACAGAACGATTGGAGAACCTTTTGCGTGAACGCTATGGCACAGTTCAGGTGCGAATTTATGTTAAACAACTGTCTAGTCGTTCATAACCAGTTGCTCTAGCGCAGCCTTTTGACTTTGCAGAGACGACGAAAGAAGGATATCGTTTAAGTACAATTAAGTACGATGTCGAATGTATGATGTTGAAATCGCTCTCAACGTCCAATTCCCATTGCCATTTGCAGCAGTCCTTTGAACAGGTGAATACCGTCTGTGTTGCCTAACATGGGGTCGGAGGCACGTTCTGGATGCGGCATCATCCCTAGGACATTACCGCGACGGTTACAAATGCCAGCAATGTTGTTCAGCGAACCATTGGGGTTGCTCTCAACGGTGCTCTCCCCCGTTAAGGTGCAGTAGCGAAATAACACTTGCCGATTGGCTTCCAGATCTTTCAAGGTTTGAGCATCGGCATAGTAGCAGCCTTCTCCGTGAGCGATCGGCAGCGTAATGATCTGCCCCGGTTGATATGCTTGTGTCCACGGCAAATCAGCACGCTCAACTTTTAACGGCACTCGATCGCAGACAAAATGCAAATCTCGATTGCGCATCAAGGCTCCCGGCAACAGTCCGGCTTCGGTTAACACCTGGAACCCATTGCAGATGCCTAGTACAAACTTACCCTGTTCTGCATGTTTAATGGTGGCCTGCATAGCTGGCGAGAACCGGGCAATGGCCCCGCAGCGCAAATAATCGCCGTAGCTGAAGCCACCGGGCACAATTACCACATCCAGATCAGACAGATCGCTGTCTTCATGCCAAACCATGCGAGTAGGCTGTTGCAGCAAATCGCGAGTCACCATCGCCACATCGCGATCGCAATTCGATCCGGGAAAAACAATGACGCCAAATTTCATCCTTCCTCTTTGTTACCCAACTGTACAGGACCTACGCCTTCAGAATACCGCACAGACCGAGCCGATGCGGATCAAACCACAGCAGCAATGGCTTAGCTGTACTAAGCTTAGCCATACCAAATCGACTCGATCGTCTCAGCTTGGTGTAAGGCGGCGGCTCGTCCTTGCCCTTCTGACAACAGCACCGTCACATGCCCTAGTTTACGGCCCGGTCGGGCGATCGATTTGCCATACCAATAAACATGCGCATTGGGCAATTGAGCTAGCTGCTGGCGTTTGTCAGCATAGTCGCTTTCAGCCGTTTCATAGCCCAGCAAATTGACCATCACGGCTCCGCTCCCCTGTAGAGACGGATCACCCAAGGGCAACTGACACACGGCCCGCAACTGTTGTTCAAACTGAGAAGTCACACAAGCATCGAGGCTATAATGTCCAGAGTTGTGGGTGCGGGGAGCCGTTTCGTTCACCAACACCTGTCCCGTGCGGCTGAGGAAGAATTCAATGCCCATGATGCCCACAAACTCTAGGCTGGCTAACAGTTTGTGGGCGATCGTTTGCACCTGTTCAACTACAGAAGCGTCTAAATCGCGTGTGACAATAACTCGCCGGCACACTTGGTTTTCCTGCTGCGTTTCTACCACAGGATATACAGCCATCTCTCCAGACTGCGATCGGGCTGCCATAACGGCTAACTCGCGATCGAACGGCACAAACTCTTCCAGCAGCCAGCGATTCGGCTCGAGACTGCTTTCCCCAATGCAACCTACATGGCATTGTGCTAGCACCTGTTGCAGATGAGGTTGGTCTTTTATGATAAAAGTGCCCTGTCCGTCATAACCTAACCGCCGTGATTTCAGCACCACCGGAAACCCTAGTTGGGTCAGATCCGAGTGGGCTTCCAAGGCAACAAATTGAGGGGTGGGCAATCCCCGATCGCGCAAGTACGATCGCTGATGAAATTTATCTAGCAGTGGTGCAATAGAGTGGAGACGTGGATAGAAACAAACGCCTTGCTGTTCCAATTGTTGTAACGCTTCGAGGTCAATAAATTCGTTTTCAAAGGTGATGACTTCGCACAATCGGGCTAATTTGGCTGTAGCACTAGCATCGGCAATTGGCGCAAAGATAGTATGGGTGGCGATCGACACCGCTGGATCAGTCGGACTTGGCGTTTGCACCACTAACTCCACATCCAGTTTTGAAGCGGCAGCCGCCATCATCCAAGCCAGTTGCCCCCCCCCAATAATCCCGACTGTTCTCACCATGATTATTCCAGCACTTTGACTAAAACTAGACAAAACCTGTGGTTGCCATCCACACGAATATACAGACGCGCTTTACCGACAGCCCAAGGACTCGCGTGTGGCAATCCCAGTTTTAGAATTGACGCCACTGGCTCGCTGACACAATTCTTTTACTTGTGCTCCATCCAGAATGGCATCGGTGAAGTCGGCCCCAGTGATATCCGTATTGTCAAACGTGGATTGCAGCAGAATTGTCTCGACCAACACGGCATCACTCAAATCAGCCCCAGTTAGATCAGACTGATCAATCATGGCGTAGGTGAGATCGGCCCCGTGTAGATTCGCTTGCGTCATCGTTGAAGCGCTGAATACCGCTCCTCGCACATCTGAGTTAGAAAAATTTGTTAATTCCAGATTGGCGTTGGAGAACTCAGAGCCTTGCAATTCCTGGTTGGAAAAGTCTCGTCCTTTCAACTGAGCGTTGCTGTAAGACAAAGGCATCGTCCAATCTGCCCACGCCGGACCCCCCCAACTCAACCAACATAACAGAGTTAGCAAAAGTGCCGAGAATCGTCGCCAAGTCATAGCGGGAACCAGTAGCTTCAGACTTGATCTTATCGCGAGGAATGCGAGAGGAGCAGATTAGGAAGGACAAGGAACGAGGACAAAGGATAGTGGATAGTGGGAAACTATTGAACACCGATCGCCACAAGCAGTACAGTGAAAGGACTAGAGTCAATTACCAACATCACTGGTATTTCAACTAATTTGCATAGTTCGATCACCGATTTTTCCACTAGCTGCCTGACTCGACTTAAGCTGCAACTGAGCTATGGCTGTAAGCAATGTTTGCAACCAATAGCCCTGATTCTGCTGCTGTTAGTGGCAATTGGAATGCTGACTCCTGCGGCTGAGGCGGCTGTGCCAGTCGATCGCACTCCCCTAACGCTAGAACAATTGCAGCAACGGTTGAAGTCGCCTACAGCCAGTGAAGGAGTACAAACGTTAGATTTTCGCCGCTTCATTATTGATTTGCGTCCAGAGAATGCCGCCTTTCGCGATCAGTTTTATCGACAAGTTCGATCGCAGCTTCAACGATCCTCTACCCCCCTAGGGTTGGATTTCAGTTATTCCCTCATTCAAGGGGACTTAGACCTCAGCGAATTGGGAATTCGCGTGCCGCTGTATGGACAAACCACATTACCCATGTTCACGGAAACGGAACAGGCTCAACTGCAACGCGATCGACGGCGACTGTCCCAACTCAGCCAACTGTCACGATCGTTGCTGGCCCAAACTCCGGTAACACCGTTGCAAATTACGGTTCTGCGCGGAAACTTGGCACTATTGCAAACTCGCTTCGAGGGGCTTGCTCAGTTCACCAATACGTTTTTCCTTGGACGGGTGGAAGCCGATGGAGCCGTATTTACCCAAGATACCGATTGGTCAGAAGCTCGCTTTGGACAAGCAGCTAGCTTCACCGGAGCCGTGTTTCAGCGAGAGGCTCGTTTTCGTAGCACCATTTTTTTCAATCGAGGGCGCTTTAATCAAAGTCAATTTCGGGGTAGTACCAATTTCCAAAGCAGTGAATTTGCTGGAGCAGCCAGTTTTCATCAAGCTGTGTTCCAGTTTGCTAACTTCAGCCGGATTCAGTGGCACGAGATTGCGGATTTGGCCCAAACCCGCTGGCAAGACACGGTGCTGTTCGATCGCAGCAAATTCGCTAAGTCTCTCTTTTTGACTGAAACGGTGTTTGAAAAACTCGCCAGTTTTCGCCAAGCACAGTTCAACGAGTCGGTGAATTTGCGCGGTGCCAGTATCTTAGCCCAAGCCGATTTTGCAGATGCGGCCTTTGCTGCGAATGCATACCTCAACATTCCTAATTTGCAATTTGATCCGAAACAAGCCACCCTTTTAGGTGATCCGGGACAACTGGGACGGGTGCTGTCAGTACCCACCCTACAAGGCAACGAAACCCTATTGCGCAAGCTGGTACAAAATTTTCGCCAACTACAACAAATTCCCGATGCGAATCAAATTGAGTACACCAAAGAAAAGTTACGACTACGGGCCCTGCGGCAACGCTTGGTGGGAACGGATTTGAATACGGCCACCCCTAGCCAACTGCAAGCGATCGGGTTTTCGACCGAACAAATCACCGCTATTGTGCAAGCCCGGAATCAGCAACCCTTCCGCAGCTTGAATGATCTACTGAAACTGGACACGATCGATTTAGCCACCTATGTCAAAGTGCGCGATCGAGCAGTGGCAGGAACGGCCCTTTCGCCTGTGAATTGGCTATTGGTGGGGCTGCGTTGGTTAGGATTGGACTTGCTGCTATTGCTCACGCGCTATGGCACAAGCTTCTGGCTGGTTTTTGGCGTTGGCATGGTGGCGTTGGCTTTTTTCAGTGTTGTCTTCTGGCTGGCCGATCGCCTGCGTCGTCTGCACCCAAAACCAATTGTTCCCACCTTGGAGGAAACCATTTGGATGCTGAGTGGCTCTAGTCTGCTGAGCTTGACCGGATTGTCGGCTATCTTCCGCACCGCTGAGCAGCCCTGGTTGACGATCGCCAGCCTCAGCCTTTTGATTGTACCCATGCCTGTGACGTTATTGGGGCTAATGTATTGGCGTGGCCGTTATCACGATCTGCTGACTACTAGCTATTTTGTTGAAGACGGCACCTTACGCCAGTTACGCTTCTTGATTGGTCGATTACCGATTATTCCCAGCTATCCCCTATTTCGAGAGCGTTATTCCTACATTCTCTGGAATCGGCGCTGGAGTTGGCTCAATTACTTTGACTTTAGCCTCAACAACCTGTTGAGATTTGGCTTTAATGATATTCGGCTGCGTGACGAACATATGCCCGGACTAATGACAACCCTGGCTTGGTATCAGTGGAGCCTCGGCATCATGTACTTTGCCCTTTTGCTATGGACGCTCTCCCGTACTATTCCAGGGTTGAACCTACTAATTTATTTTAAGTAAGACTTATTTTAAGTAAGGCCAATTCTCTATGAGGTTGCACAGTGTACTAACCCCTCCCAACCTCCCCTTAACAAGGGGAGGAGAAGGCAGTAAGGTGGATTCTATGCAGCATCCGCTTGTCGTATGTAAGGAATACGCGGCAAGTATCATTTCAAGCTACTGCGCCAAATCGCGGCAAGCTGAGGTTCAAGCTGATGTTGCCAAGGCTTGATGTTGAACTTGCGACTAATATATTCCCCAATAAACAGCCAAAATCCTAACTGGTGTAATCGGTGATTTAAGCAGCCTACCTTATCTTCTATCTTCAACCACAGTTGTTCAGGGAGTGAAGGATAGGAGATTGGCTGTCCGCTGAGTTCATATCCGCGCTGAGGTAAGAGTGCTCCTACCCTCGCTTCGACTAATTCTATTTCACGCGGCTGTAACTTTCTGCGCCACTGGTGAATCAGGTTTGGATTGGGTTTGGAGTAGGTCGTCGTTGTCGGATAATCCAACATCCGAGAGTCATAGTCTACTCCAGCAAATTGACAAACTCGCTTCAATACGGATTCTGATGAGCTAATTAAGTCTTCGTATTTGACTTCAATGATGCGATCGCTTGAAATTTTGGACTGCATGTGGTTCCACATCTCTTCAGCTTCAATCCAGAAGCGGACTCCATGCCAGACATTTCCAGCCCAGCCCATACCAATCACCGATTTAGCCACATCTCTGGGATCACGAACAATATGAATATAACGAGCATTGGGCCAAATGCGCTGAAGCTGATCAAAATTGCGATGCACCACCGCCACCACCTGACAAACATTTTTGCGCTGACGAACTTGTTCTAAAAAGGAGTTGGCAAGTTCTGGATAGGAAAGCAAGGGATCAATTTCAAACCCATGCTCTTGGAAGATCCAGTTTGAGCGCAATCGGTGATGAAAGGCAGCTAGATCAGGCCAGCCATCACAACCAACCAGCGAATCAACAATATACTCAAACTCCGAACAGACTGAAATATCGGGATGCTGATCGAGCATCAGACGGAACACGGTAGTGCCAGAACGTTCGGCACCCACTAAAAAAATTGGGCTGAACTCCATGGGAACCCTGGTAATTTACTAGTGAATATACAGACACAGGTAATTTTTTACCTACGTCTAGGGGCATGACTATAGATAACTGCAACACAGTCTACTTTACTTTTTTGAAAGGGTAAAGAACTACTTGCCATTGTTAAAGAGTTCATGAATTTCATAGGTGCGTAGTGACTTTTTTAACCAATTTGCGTGATCAGACGATCGGAAATTGCCCTGTTTCGATAGAATATGAAGGCGTAGAATTCGTTTACTGCTTCATCGCCTCCAATAGCGCAGAAAGGGCTTTGTCTTCTAAAGGGTTGACTTGGCGATCGAGTAGCGCAATTCCCACCGCTTTTGATAACGCCAAAGCCGCTACATCCGCATCCAAATTCTCGGTGAGTTGATCGAGAGCCTGCGGCACTTTCAAAGCAGACTTAATGCCCAGCAACATCTCCTCACTAAACCCTAATGATGCAAGCTGCGGTTGCAAAGCGTCCCACTCCACAGGTCGATTGGGATCACCTACTTGAATGACATAGGCTAACAAACGCTGCAACTTCAGTTCTTGTTTCGCCGTCAGCGCAGAGATGGCTTGGGCCGTTTCGGCATTGGTTTTCGGTTGATCCAGGTTTTTTAAAATCTGTTCCCAATCTCGATCGTCACAGGCTTCGGGCTTGCCCACTGTCAAGGAGACGCAAATCTGATTTGATTGAGTATTAAGCTCTGTCACTTCAGCTTTGACGCCTAAAAAGCTTAACCATTGGGCAATTGTAGCAACCAAGGTCGATCGTGTGGCTTGGGTGTTGGCCAATAATCGAAGTTGGGTGCGAACCATGGGACGCACAATTTGTGAAAGCATAGCAGTGTTCCAGCCAAGACATTACCTTACACCATAGAATATCAAGCCAATTCCAAACGGTAATCCCTTAACTTTAGGGGAAATCGTGGGCACACTCTATCTGTACGAGAATCTGTGCAAACCCCGTCTGCATCAACTATGGCTAACTCCTCGTCGCCACGGCGTGCCCTGGTCGTTCAACAAAATTTTTCCCCTTTCAGCAATAAGCTCGTTAAATCCGGTTTTGTTAGCGGTGAACAGATGCAGCAAGCGCTGATTGAAAGCCGCAAAACAGGACGCCCGCTGACTGATATTCTGGCAATGATGACTGGGCAGCAGCTTCCGCTAGATCTATTGCGCCAGTACAAGAAGCAGCAACTGTTTGAGCTAAAGATTCTCTACGGCGTCGAATCGCTCGATCCCGAAATTAGTCAAGTTAATTCAGCACAGATGCATTTGCTGATTGAAACGCTGTTTCCGATCGACCTGTGCCGTCGCTATCGTCTCATTCCCCTGTCTCGCAGCGAAACTGAACCGCCATTTGTGTTAGTGGCAATGGTTGATCCAGATGATCTATCCGCCCAGGACGATCTCAACCGCATTCTCCGACCGCAGGGGTTAGGGCTGCAACGACTGGTGATTACGGCTGAGGACTATCAGCGCATTATTTCTCAGTACCTTGACGAACAGGTTGAAAAACAGAAGCAGCTTGAGTTCCAAGCCAAAGTTGATGTTAAAAGCGATATTGAAAACCTAGACTATCTCGATCTAGAAGATACAGTCGATGACGCCGATGCTAATCTGGATGCCGCGCTCCAAGATCCGGAAGCCGCTCCGATCGTCGCCCTAGCCAACAAAATTCTGGCCAAAGCCCTTCAAGAAGGGATTTCAGATATTCACATTGAGCCGCAAGAAGAACATTTACGCATTCGCTTTCGTAAAGACGGCGTGCTGCGGTTGGGGTTTGAACTGCTGCCTAAAAAAATCATTCCAGCTTTAACTGCACGCTTCAAAATCATGGCAAATCTGGACATTGCCGAGCGACGGATGCCCCAAGATGGGCGAATTCGGCGGCTGTTTGATAATCGTAAGGTAGACTTTCGGGTGAACACTTTACCCAGCCGTTATGGTGAGAAGGTGGTTCTACGCATTCTAGACAACTCTGCGACGCAACTGGGACTCAACAAGCTAATCACCGATCCTGAAACCTTACAGATTGTGCAAGACATGGTGGCACGTCCCTTTGGACTGATCCTAGTAACAGGGCCCACTGGGTCAGGGAAAACCACCACGCTGTATTCCGCCCTAGCCGAGCGTAACGACCCTGGCGTCAATATCAGTACCGCCGAAGATCCGATCGAATACACGCTCCCCGGCTTAACGCAGGTGCAGGTTATTCGGGAAAAAGGCATGGACTTTGCTTCAATTCTGCGAGCTTTCTTACGGCAAGACCCGGATGTGATTCTGGTGGGTGAAACACGAGACAAAGAAACCGCCAAAACGGCGATCGAAGCGGCTTTGACGGGACACTTAGTTTTAACCACACTGCACACCAATGATGCGGCTAGTGCGATCGCCCGACTCGATGAAATGGGCATTGAAACCTTCATGGTCTCCAGTTCACTGTTGGGAGTTCTGGCTCAGCGACTCGTGCGACGGGTCTGCCCCGATTGCCGCATTCCGTTTACTCCCACCTCGGATGAACTGGCCCGCTTTGGTTTGTCAAGTTCTAAAGAAATTGATGTCGTGTTTTACAAAGCCAATAGCCTCAGCCCCGATGAAGTGGCTCAGGCAGGAGGAAATGTCTGTCCAACCTGCAAAGGCGTTGGATACAAAGGACGTTGCGGTGTATACGAAGTTATGCGCATCACTGAACGGCTGCAAACCCTGATTACTGAAGGTGCACCCACTGAACGCATTAAAGAAGTCGCTGTGGAAGAAGGCATGAAAACCTTGCTGGCCTATAGCCTCAATTTAGTTCGGCAAGGTTCCACCACCCTAGAAGAAGTTGAGCGCGTCACTCTGACCGATTCCGGTGTCGAGTCCGAGCTAAAGGCCAAGCGTAAAACCTCACTGACCTGCCGCTGCTGTGGAGCCGGACTCAAACAAGAGTGGCTAGATTGTCCTTACTGCACCACACCTCGATTTCAGGACTAACGATCTAACAAATTGCTGAGTCAGGTTTCCATTCATCTTTCATTCTTTCGCCTTTCACCCCAACCCCTAACCCCGACTTCCCTAATTTCACCTAGAGGAAATGCACTATGGAATTAATGATTGAAGATTTAATGGAACAACTGATTGAAATGGGAGGTTCCGATCTTCATCTATCAGCTGGATTGCCGCCTTACTTTCGCATTAGTGGTAAATTAACACCGATTGGTGATGAACCCATGACCGCAGAGCAATGTCAGCGGCTAATTTTCAGTATGTTGAACAACACGCAGCGCAAAACCCTAGAGCAAAATTGGGAATTGGACTGCTCCTATGGCGTCAAGGGCTTAGCCCGGTTTCGCGTCAATGTCTATAAAGATCGAGGGACATATGCTGCATGTTTACGAGCATTAAGTTCTAAAATTCCTAATTTTGAAAAGCTAGGGCTGCCAGATATTGTCCGCGAAATGTCTGAAAAACCTAGAGGTTTGATTTTGGTAACGGGTCCAACGGGATCGGGCAAAACCACAACGTTAGCTGCCATGATTGACTTAATCAACCGCACCCGTGCCGAACACATTTTAACGGTGGAAGATCCGATCGAATTTGTTTATGAACCGATCAAAAGCTTGGTGCACCAGCGACAATTAGGCGAAGACACAAAAAGCTTTGCCAACGCCCTCAAAGCGGCACTGCGAGAAGACCCAGATATCATTCTGGTGGGTGAAATGCGCGACCTGGAAACAATCTCTCTGGCAATCTCAGCGGCCGAAACGGGGCACTTGGTATTTGGCACACTCCACACTAGTTCTGCTGCACAAACGGTCGATCGCATGATCGATGTATTTCCATCCGAGCGTCAAACCCAAGTCAGGGTGCAGCTATCTAACTCCCTAGTGGCAGTATTCAGCCAAACGCTCGTACCCAAAAAGAATCCTAAACCGGGTGAATATGGACGAGTCATGGCGCAAGAAATTATGGTCGTGACACCTGCTATCTCTAACCTAATTCGCGAAGGCAAAACGGCACAAATCTACTCCTCCATCCAAACGGGCGGCAAGCATGGAATGCAAACCCTAGAGAAAGTCCTGGCCGATCTCTACAAAGCAGGCACCATCTCTTTTGAAGCCGCAATGTCTAAAACCTCAAAACCCGATGAAGTACAGCGCCTAATTGGAAGCACACCGCCGCCTGCTGCCCAACCCGCTAAAGCGGCTGTTCGACACTAAATTTGTTTCAGATTCCAAAGCTCAATCCCCCTATTGAATTTCAAGGGAATCGAACTGATGCCCCTCACCTCTCTTCATTGATACAAAATTCCATCGATACAGAATCGAGCTATGCCTACCTACATTGTTCGTGCCAGAGATAATAAGGGCAATCTTCGCAAAACAAAAATTTCAGCGAATTCTCCGAGTGAAGCTCGGACTGTGCTGCGAGGACAAGGATTGTATGTTCAGAAATTGACCGAAGCACGGGGGGTGATAGAAACGCTCAATTCTTTGAAGTTGGAAGATTTGCAGAACTCGATGGCCAGCGTCACGGTCAAAGATAAGGCTGTTTTCTCGCGTCAATTCGCCGTAATGGTGAATGCTGGGGTAGCGATGGTGCGCAGTTTAGGAATTCTAGCCGATCAATGCCCTAATCCCAAATTAAAAAAAGCCCTGCAAGAGATCAGCGCTGATGTGCAACAGGGAACCAACTTATCAGATTCTATGCGCAAGCATCCTAAGTGCTTTGATGGGCTGTATGTCAGCATGGTGCAGGCGGGTGAAGTAGGCGGTGTGCTGGATGAGGTGATGAACCGGTTGGCCAAATTGCTGGAAGATGTCTCTCGCCTTCAGAACCAAATAAAATCAGCCATGACCTATCCAGTAGCCGTCGGGTTTATTGCCGTTACTGTGTTTCTGGGCATGACCCTATTTCTACTGCCCATCTTTGCCAAAATTTTTGAAGATCTGGACGCAAAACTGCCGCCTTTCACCGCCTTTATGATGGGCATTAGCAAATTCCTGAGAACGCCGCTCTATATGGGCATTTTAATTGTGACGATCGTTGCCCTTGTTATTGCCTACAAACAGTTTTATAAAACTAAGACAGGTCGGCAAACAATGGATCGGTTTTTCCTGAAAATGCCTCTGTTTGGTGACTTGGTGCAAAAAACCGCTACGGCTCGCTTCTGCCGTACCTTTGGTGCACTATCTCGATCGGGCGTTCCCATTTTGACAGCGCTGGAGATTGTTCGAGATACAGCAGGCAACCAAGTGATTGCTAATGCGATCGATGCGGCGCGTACTGAAGTGCAAACTGGCGGCATGATTAGTCTAGCCTTGCAACGAGAACAAGTTTTTCCAGTCATGGCAATTCAGATGATCAGTATTGGAGAAGAAACGGGCGAAATTGATACCATGCTGATGAAAGTAGCTGACTTTTATGAAGATGAAGTGGAACAAGCCGTCAAAGCCCTAACGAGCGTGATGGAACCGATCATGATTGTGGTGCTGGGAGGTATGGTAGGTTCAATTCTCGTTGCCATGTATCTGCCCATCTTCAGCATCATGGATGCCATCAAGTAAGGGCAGGTTCTCTAATTTATGTCTCATCAAGCGCATTACGAAACTGTGCTAGCCACCTGTAGCAACCAGTCTGGGGCGATCGCTCTACTCAAACAATATCGACCGTATCTGGAAATGATTCCCAGTATGCGCCGTCCCCATGACAGCCTAATTTCGATTCCGCTGCCCCTGATTCGGGTGCGATCTGTTGCATCTATAGGGAAAACAGGTGCAGTATCCGGCGAATTAGTACGACTACCTTGCGAGGTTGTCATGCTGATGTGCGATCCAGAGTGGAAAATTAAAACCGGGGTGGAATTGTTTCTCTTCATTCATCGCCCCAACGAAGATTTCTCGCAGTTGCTCGGCCGGTGGCGACAAACTCAGATTTACCTGGACAACGGCTACGAGTGGATCATGCCCAGTCGCTATCAGCACATCCTCAGCGAAGGAGCCGAACAAATTCGCCCGCTGTTTGTGGTGTTTCCAAAGACACCCGATCGCATTTGCCGGGGCTTGAAAGGTGCTGGTTTACCATTCGTCCTGCAAACGCCTGACCTACTAGACGCTGAACCAGCTAATTTCCTCAATCCGTTTTCTACAGAGATGCTAGAAGCAGACGAATAGCCAGTTATGGCAAAACCCAAGTAGTTAAAACGACTGAAGCAATCCAGCTGCCGCATACAGCCCGAATGCAAGAACCTACGTTCACGTTGACCACCGTTGCTATGCCAACGTAATACCACTCTAAACAACCTTGATGTTATCCTCTTCCCACTTGTAGCTGCCTCGATCGCCCGCAGAACGACCTAAAACCACCATGGTATCTTTTCTGGGAGAAGGGACTGGGGGATGAGGGTGGTTTGGGAGGCAAGATTCAGAAGCAAGATCAACGGGTACCAGGCTAATATATCAAGAACAGTAGCTTTCAAAATAACGTTATTTTTGTTCCTCAAACGGACTATGCGATTCTAGTAACCACAGTTTTTCTAAAAGCAGAATGCGTTGACGCAGCAGCGTTGCTCGCCGTTTCTTGTGAACAATCATCGCAAATAAACTGAGAATTAACAGCGCAATTATTGAATTAACTACGATCGGCGTAGTAGATTGAACTGGCATCATCGCGGCTGGCTGAGGGGGTTGGGTAGACGAAGTTGCCAAAACCGCTTGAGCATCACTTGGGTGGATCGGTAGAGTAGGAGGGTGCATGAGTGGCGTTCTAGATTGTAAATGGATTCACACTTACATCTACAACGGGCACTCATGGTTTTACGCTCATTTCAGGTGGATTATCTTCTGCAATTAAGGTGGCAGAAACTGGCAACGTCTAGAGAAATAACTCTAATGTGCAAGCAACAAGGATGGCGAGAGTGGTGGATATGGGCGATCGGGCTACTTGGGCTGGGCGTAATTGGGCTAAGCCTGATCGGAAGCTTGATGGTGATATCTCCGGCTCAGGCGGCTCTTTATTGCCGTTCAACGGGGGAACACACGATTTGCATCTTGAGTATCAAACGCAGCGCCAAAAATTATTGGGAGTATCGCGCTTCCGTGCGCGTAGATGGGGTTGAACGTCCGATCGAACTCTACAATTGCCGTGATCGGTTGCGCACGCAACGAGATGGTACAACTTTACCCTTTGAGCCAGCAGGGGCAGGAACGGTTATTTGTCACCTATTCGATCGGTAAATCGATAAATTGATTTAGTGAAGAAACAACCTGTAAACAGCACTCGAACGAAAAATTTGAAAAGGGTAGGCACCGCCTACCCTTCTGTATGTTTATCACCCACTAGGACATGGCACTACCAAAGTGCACGTACTCCGCCTGTCGCATCATCAGTTGTGCCACCGCCAACGCCGTTTCTGTTGGGAGCGGGGGCCGGCACAGAGGGGCTAGGTGCGGCTGGACGAGTCGGACGTTCGATTGGGGCTTGGGTCGAGGGAGGAGGAAGGAGGGGTTCGCGAGGACGGCTAACCGGGGGAATGCTGGGTTCGGTATCGTCTTCGTCATCTCTCACATTGCTGACATCGTCCACAGTTGTATCTTGTCCAGCGTCTTGTTCGGCAAAACCGGGGCGGGAAATGCCCTCAAACGCATCACCCGTTTCGCCAATTCCGGAATCGCCTCGATTGTCCCGATCGTCGGTCGTATCCTCGGCTTCATCACCTTCGGTATCATTTTGATCGGTATCTTGATCGGAATCCTCGCCACGATCAGCCTCCTCGCCGCGATCGCCCCCTTGCTCACTGTCTTGATCGCTACCCCGATCGTCGCCTTGGTTGTCATTTTGATTACCAGTATCTCGCTCACCATCTTGCCCACGATCGCCACCTTGATTGCCGCTATCATGACCGCTATCTTGCCCACGATCGTCCCCTTGATCGGTATCTTGATTGCCGCTATCATGACCGCCATTCTGGCTACTGTCTTGTCCACGACCATCACCTTGGCTATCACCCCGATCATTTCCCCGATTGGAATCATTGTTGCCTTGTTCATTCCCCCGATCGCCCCCTTGATCAGTGTCTTGATTGCCGCTATCATGATCACCTTGATCACCGCGACCTTCGTTACCACCGCGATCGTTGCCTTGACTAT
The DNA here is from genome assembly GCF_026802175.1 of Thermocoleostomius sinensis A174. Lineage (NCBI taxonomy): Bacteria > Bacillati > Cyanobacteriota > Cyanophyceae > Oculatellales > Oculatellaceae > Thermocoleostomius > Thermocoleostomius sinensis. Next base: position 4,951,259 of record NZ_CP113797.1, read on the forward strand.
CACTCTCATGTCCACCGCGATCGTTGCCGCCTTGATTGCCGCGACCTTGCCCGCCTTGGCTACTGCCATCATGACCCTCACCACCTTGACCACCGCTATCCTGACCACCATTACCGCCTTGGTCATTGTCACCGTTATTGTCACCGTTGCCGCTTTGATCGCCACCATCCTGACTGCCATCTTGGTCGCCCTGACCACCATTGTCACCACTCTGACCGCCATTACCACCATCACCAGATTCGCCAGTACTAATTAAAAAACTGTCTTGCTCTGTAGCATTCAGTTGACTGAAGCGAGTTGATTCGGAATCGATCGATGATAAGGCTGGCAATCCAAATAGAAAGGTCCCAACACTAGAAATCCCAATAATAACTGCGAGTTGTGTAATTGATTTCTTTCTGCGATCTGAATTCATTGTCATTTCCTTGCACACTCAAACAAATAGCTAGACGACTTGACCTCACACCAGTGAGGCGTAAAATTCACTGAAGCGCTTTTCTGTGGAAAGCCTGATTATGCTAGCCAGCCAGTGAATCATGATTTAGCGCTGGACTAGCAATAAATAGATTGAAGATGTAGGATAGATGCACACTTACAGTATTAGAAGGCACATTAGCTCAGCCATCAATGGGGCTATTGAGCAGGTTTGTAGATGCAAACATATCTGGCAATGGCTACTTCAACCAAACAGTTGAAACAGTTGTGATTATCTGCTTCCAAGCTTTTGGGTTATTTCCTAGATAAACTCTAGCCTTGCTATCGCTCAGTCTCTATCCACCTGAAGACGGATTTGAACGAGTATTATTTGTTACTCAAAATTGCCGTTTGCCTAAAGAATGTAGATTTAGAAAAATCCTTCTGTTAAGTGCTCGTATAGTCGATTTATTCGCTTCATTATTAGAGTAATCAGTATTAGTATCAAGGAGTCTCTGATGCGGCGTTTAATTAGTTCTGGGTCAACTTTTGAGCAGAATGTCGGCTATTCTAGAGCCGTTGTAGATGGCGACTGGGTATTTGTTTCAGGAACAACTGGGTTTGATTACAGCACCATGTCTATTTCAGAGGATGTAGTGGAACAAGCAGAACAGTGCTTTAAGAACATTAATGCGGCCCTATCAGAAGCTGGATGTACCCTGAATGATGTTGTTCGAGTCCACTACATTTTGCCAAACCGAGATGACTTTGAGCCGTGTTGGCCAGTACTGCGGCGGTATTTCGGAGATATTCGACCCGCTTCTACGATGATTGTAGCTGGCTTGGCAGATGAGCGGATGCGTATTGAGATTGAAGTGACGGCGCGACGATCGACCACGTAGGGGCACTGCCATCAGTACCCCTATAGATGCTAAATGAAGGCTTGAACGATCGAGGTTGTTATCTACTTCTCGACTGTCTACTGTTTATCAGCAAAAAACTGACTGAACAGGTGCTTTTGCGCAGTTGCATCCAATCGATCGATCGCCCGATTCACGCTGCTTAAAACAGCCAACAACGAAGCCGTCACAATATTGGAGTGAATGCCTACCCCATAAAGTGATCCTGGAATGCAATCGCCGCTTAACTCGATGTAGGCAACTGCGGTAGCGTCGCTGCCTTGGGTCATTGATCGTTCTTCGTAGGAGTGAACCCACAGGTTTAAATTGAGTGCCTGAAGAAAAGCATCGATTGGACCGTTACCGTTGCCGATTCGTGTGATTGCTTGATGACGGAATTGTAGATCAACAGTGATTATCTGATTACCCAGAAATTCCTCGTCTTCCGATAAGTGATGAGAAATATACTTAAACGGTTCGTATACTTGCAAATATTCGCGACTAAACAACTGCCAGAGATGCTCGGCTGTCATTTCCTTGCCACTGGCATCCATTGTTTGTTGCACCACTTGACTGAACTCAATTTGTAAACGTCGTGGCATTACCAAGTTATAGTCGCGTTCCAGCAAGAAGGCCATGCCGCCTTTGCCAGATTGACTGTTGACGCGAATAATTGATTCGTAGGTGCGGCCCAAATCAGCGGGATCGATCGGCAGATAGGGAACTTCCCAAAGAGCATTGGCTGCTTGGGCAGCGAATCCTTTTTTGATGGCATCTTGATGTGAACCAGAAAATGCCGTAAAGACCAGATCGCCTACATAGGGATGACGAGGATGAATCGGTAGCTGGTTACAATACTCAACGGTTCTCGCGACTTCATTGATATTGGAGAAATTCAGCCCTGGATGAATGCCTTGGGTATATAAGTTCAGCGCCAATGTTACCAAATCGACATTGCCCGTGCGCTCGCCGTTGCCAAATAAGCATCCTTCCACGCGATCGGCTCCGGCCATTTGCGCCAGTTCGGCGGCTGCCGTGCCACAGCCTCGATCGTTGTGAGGATGAACGCTCAACACCACATTCTTTCGCCATTTCAAATGACGGTGCATCCACTCCACCTGATCGGCAAATACATTTGGGGTTGCTACTTCCACTGTAGCAGGCAAGTTAATAATGGCTTTGCGATCGGGGGATGGTTGCCAAATGTCTAGCACTGCATCACAGATTTCCTTGGCAAAATTAAGCTCGGTTGCGGTAAAGGTTTCAGGAGAATATTCAAAACGCCACTCGGTTTCTGGCTGTTCGGCTGCTAACTGGTTACAGAGGGCGGCGGCTGTTGTTGCCAATTGAATCGTTCCGGCTCGATCGAGTCCAAACACGGTACGGCGAAAAACAGGTGAAGTAGCATTGTACACATGCACGATCGCTCGTTTAGCACCGCGCAATGACTCGAATGTGCGACGAATGAGATCTTCTCGAGCTTGAGTTAAAACTTGAATGGTTACATCATCGGGAATGAGATGATGATTGATGAGATGACGAACAAAATCAAAGTCGGTTTGTGAAGCGGAAGGAAACGCAACCTCAATTTCTTTAAAGCCAATCTGCACTAACAAGTGAAACAAACGCAGCTTGCGGTCAACGTTCATGGGTTCAATCAACGCCTGATTGCCATCACGCAAATCAGTGCTGAGCCAGATAGGAGGTTGGGTGATGGTTTTGCTGGGCCAAGTGCGATCGGACAACTGGACAGGGACAAAGGGGCGATATTTGGCAGCGGGATGATTCAACACGATCGTTTTCTCCTAAATTTTTGGTGAGTATAGATACGACAAGAAGATGGTGTAGTGGCAAAAGATGTCGCGAATGCAGGGCTGCCAGGTTGCCACGAATGCCAAACCTGACAACCCACCAACAGTCGCAGTGATACTAGATTCAAGACAAGCGCCATGAGAACCTCCAAACATAAAACAGGTATGGTAAGTGGTAGCAAACTTACTCCCAACTGGTGGGATGAATCGATCGCATGTAGAAAAACTTGGGGAGTGTCAGGGGAAATTATTTGCGCGCAAGGCGCAGTAGTCGCAGACCCAATAGGTCTAAAGCAAGCTGTAGAGATGGCGACTGTATGCAACCCATGTGACGCGAGAGAATCTTTTAGGTAAAGTAATACAAATGCTGTACCTCATAGTAAAAGCAAATTAGCGCTGCGGTCAAGTCACTCATTCAGGTGAAGAACAAGTGTATTGAAAACCTAAGTGATAGGCTCCTAAGGTAGAGCATCAGTGACATGCAGTATCATACTGCTGAACAGAAACATGAGAATTATCTTAATCTTGCAACTTCAACAGCCACCGTAGCGTCGATTGCTTTAGTAAAAATATGTGATCGTTCACTATTTGCTCGTGGGTGATTGAAATGCCAACTCATTCTCCTAGGCGTGCAGCTTCATTGCAACCTGTAATGGCAGAAACAATAACTGAAAAGCCTGTATTTATTGCAGGTTTGCATCGCAGTGGTACATCACTTGTTCGGGCGATCGTTGGTTCTCATCCAACGCTAGCTATGTATCCGTCCGATCTACCGTTGTGGCAAGAATTTTATGAACCCTATAAAAATCAAGATTTAAATGATGCCACAATTCGCACTCAGCTTGTAGATGCTATTTTGTCCCACAAAAAGGTGCAATCCCTAGCAACACCAATCGATCGATCGCGTCTATTGTCGGACTTAGATCAAATCAGCATAGAGGGACAAGCACTGATCGATTGTGGCGTGATTTTTGCTCATTTTTTACAGCAGTATGCTCGGTTACAAGGACGATCGCGATGGGGGCTAAAATCTCCCTTTCAAGAGCATTATGCCGAAGCAATGTTGCAAGCCTATCCTACAGCTAAAATTTTGCACATCATTCGTGATCCGCGTGATGTGCTGGTGTCAATCAAAAGTCGCGGCTGGTATTGGGATTTAAAAAAACGCTGTAAGGAATGGCGCAATTCAACCAGGCTAGCACATCACTGGCAACAAACCTATCCACTGTCGTATCAGGTGATTCGCTATGAAGATTTAGTGGCGCAACCTGCGCCGATCGTGCGCTTAATCTGTGCGTTTCTAGATCTAGAATATCTACCAGATTTGCTGCTAATGCAGGGACAAGCTGGTTGGAGCGGTAGTAATTCCAGATTTGCCGATGTTGGCTGGCACAGCAAAACGATTTCCCCGATCGCGGTTGGACGCTATGAGGGCTTGTTGTCGAAGGCGGAAATTGAATTTTGTCAAAGCTATTTGGACAAAGAGATGCACCAGTGGGGCTATAAAAAAGAGTGAAGAATGAAGAAGCAGGGATGAGGATAAGAATGAAAGACACACAGTTTGAGCAGACCAACGTATCTGCCCAATAATCGCAAGAATGCATGGAGCCATCCCATTAACTTAGCGTCGCGTTGCTCTTGCACTACGTAGGCATTAATTCCCGCATCAATTAGCCCAATTCCCAGTTCCAAAAGGGTTCCAGCCGCCACCATCAGCCCCCAACTTGTTGCTAGAGCATAAACTAACAGCGCCATCATCAGCATCAAGTCCGCTTATTCGGCTGACAAACAAAAGGGTAACGGTTGCAGGCGTGAGATTGTAAGCAGTAAGGATGGAGGCAGTAAGACTCCCAACCCACTCTCGGCCCTGCCGATCGCAATGAAGGCATAGAAGGCAATGGCAATTCCAATCCAGGTGGAGGAATGCAGCAGTAAGGTCGATCGGCATTGAGACCGAGGTGGGAAATGAGGCACGTTGGCAAGATGGCGCGTACTAGACCATGGAAGATGCGATTGTCATTGTAAACGAATTCAACGAAATCTGAATCGATTCAGATTAAAACAAGTGAGGCGATGAATGGTGACGTTCCTCTAGCCAGCTTAGCAACTCAGACTGAGAGTTGAAGTCTAGAACACAATCGCTATTTGGATCGTAGACGTGCCATTGTACGTTGCCCTGCGTGTCTACCCGTTCCTGAATCTCTGGTTCTGATTGGAAAAAGGAAAAGGTTGGCAGCGAATGCTGAATCCGACTGAGGACTGCTGCTATTTTTTGCCCGATCGAGGACTGTTGGGTAGGTGATTGCTGTTGAAACTCTAAGGCTAAGTAAGAGCGCCACTGTTGGCGGGTGCGGGCTGGTTTTGTTTTTAGTGGCATAAACATCTCCTCAAACCAAGAACTGGATTGTCTAATGATTCTGAATCGATTAAGATTCATGTCTCCATCATAGAAGATAGATCTGAATCGATCAAGATTGTCTATTCTATCCAAAGTTAGATTGCTCTATCCCCCGATTGCATGAAACACCGCTCCGCCCCCAAATCTGTCACCTTGCGAGATATTGCCGCTGCCCTTGGTATCTCGCGTACAACGGTTTCCAATGCTTTTAATCGCCCCGATCAACTTTCTCCTGAGTTGCGGGACAGGGTGATGGCGATGGCCAAAGCCATGAATTATCCGGGTCCGAATCCAATGGGGCGAATGTTGCGCACAGGTGAAACCGGGACGATCGGGCTGGTATTTAGTGAATCGCTCTCTTATGCCTTCAGCGACCCCGTAGCGATCGCGTTTTTGCAAGGCGTTGCCAGTGTGTGTGAACGCGCTCAAGCCAGTCTGTTGATTGTACCCACCTTTATGCCGGGAGTGGTGCAAGCTAGTGTGGGAGAAGCCGCCCAAGCCACAATTCGTCAAGCTGCTGTGGATGGCTTCATTTTGTACTCGCAGCCGTTTAATAATGAATCGATCGATCAGGTGATGGAGCGCAAGTTACCGATTGTGGCAGTTGATTGCCCGTATTTGAAGGGAGTGTCATCGGTGAAGATTGATGATCGCCAAGCCGCCTACGAAGCCGCTGCTCATTTGATTCGGTTTCAGCACCAATACATTGCCATCCTCTGTACAGAATTAGGTACCGATCAGTATGAAGGACCGGTCGATCGCCAGCGGATGGAACAGGCTGACTACGCCAATGCGCTAGAACGATTACGGGGATATCATGATGCGTTACAGGAGGCTGGCTTTGATCTTAATCAAATTCCGATCGAAGAACGCTTGAACCGTGAAGATCACGGATTTTTAGCCACCCTGCACTTGTTGCAACAACATCCACGCCCCACCGGAATCTTAGCTATGACCGATCGTTTAGCAGTGGGGGCAATTCGAGCGGCCGAAACTTTGGGACTGCACGTACCAAGTGATGTGTCGATTGTTGGCTTTGACGATATTCCCCTCGCATCGCAAGTGAACCCGCGCCTCACCACAATACGACAACCTGCCGTAGAAAAAGGGCGACTGGCGGCAGAATTACTGTTACATTACACAGGAAAAACAATCTGCCATGTGCTTCCCACCGAATTAGTCGTGCGAGAATCTACCGGCCCGGCTCCAATAATAAATTCTGAAACAGAATGATGCTATGACGAATTTGTTCACTTTTATTCACTGGTCTATTCACCGATCGTCTGATTCTTAGAGAAGGAATTAGTACAGATTGGCAAATGATACAGGAAGGGCCTTTTCGCGAAATATGGATGCCAGATCAAGATGCAAGATCAATAGGTGGCGGTGTAACTTTATGCCATGCTGCACCGAGAATAGCTCCACAACCAGTGGCTTAAGCAATCATCTAAGCGATCATCGTTAGCCCACTGAGATAATCCTGCATTTGCCGATCGTGATCATGGGAGAGTTGCCCGATCGGAATGTCGGAGGGTGAAAAAGCTTGAGCATCCATCACTTCCAGAGAATCTTGAACCCGAATCTCGCCCTCGACTAGCGCTTCCACCACTACACAAATTGAATGAAAGCGCGGATCACGGTGAGGGTCAGAATAAACACCCACCAGCCGATTAATTTTGACTAGCTTTAACCCGGTTTCCTCGGCCAGTTCTCGCCGCACAGAGTTGGGAATATCTTCGCCCCAATCAATAATGCCGCCCGGCAAACTCCAGCGCCCATTATCTCGTCGTTGCACTAACACAATCCGACCATCCGCCAGCACCGGAATGATGCTAGTTCCTGTAATCGGGTGACGAATCACTAACCCGATCGCTGCCTGTAAGTACCGTCGCAGTTGGTTCATAGTGAATGTATGTAAAACTTCAATGCGCTCGTCTGTCACGAAGCTAAATTTTCGAGATCTGCCAACAGTTCGATCGCATGATTTTCTGGCTTCACCTTCTGATAAATTCTGGCGATCTTGCCGTCTGGATCAATCACAAACGTGTTGCGATAGATGCCCATAAACTCTTTGCCCATAAACTTTTTCAGCCCGTAGCTCTCATACTTCGTTGCTACGCGCCCCTCGACATCGGACAGCAACGGAAAGGGCAAACCAAACTTGGTAGAAAACTTTGTATGGGATTTCGCGTCATCGGTACTTACACCTAATACCACAACATTTTTTGATTGATAGTCTAGATGGGTATCCCGGAAGCCACAAGCCTCTTTTGTACAGCCAGGCGTATTGTCACGCGGGTAAAAATACAGCACGACCCACTGACCGCGAAAATCAGATAGGGTCACGGTGTTTCCATTGGCGTCGGGCAAGCTGAAGTTGGGGGCAGAATCACCAGGTTTGAGAGCCATTAATACGCTAGAGCTAGGTTATTGATTGCTAAAACTATGCACCATCTCGATTGTAGGACTGAGAACACCACTTGCCCAGGTTGGTGTATCCCCGAATCGTTGTGCTCAATCTCGACCCCATCCACAATGCGCAGGTTTTGTTAGCCTAGCAACCGTTGATCTTGCCTGATCTTGCCTGATCTTGCCTCCCGAACCGCTCTCATTTTCCACCCCTGCTCTATACACAGGAGAAGAGGAACTAATCGAGTTTCTACCAATTCAGCAGTTTCGCGCTCTCGGATCTTATCGAGCGGTCGCCTAAAGTTGATGGGGGCTTATCATCAAGTAGCGGTCTATCGTGATGATTGGCTGTTACGATGGCAAGCCTTGCTTTGTGTGAATTTCATGAAGCAACTGTGAGTGTCCGTGAAGATACTGTTTACTCCAGCTGATTTAGTTATACCTCGCGAACATTTGATTAAAGTAACGGTATCAGTTTTGGCGATTCTACCTCTGTGCGATCGAATTTCTAGAGGTGCCTCCATCTACCCAGGAGAAACAGGGATGAATATTGGTGATCTCACCCAAGCGGCGGTTGCGCACATCACGGGTAATTTCTCTGAACGACTTTATCTTAGCGCAGGTTGGGACGTTACAAAACCACGAGTTGTTCGCGCCATCATTAACGAACACTGCAATTATCGCTGCAAATATTGTCACTTTTGGCGGCAAGATCGCTATCGTGATGAAATGTCGATCGAACAATGGCAAGCGGCTCTGTACAGTCTGAAAGAATTTATTGGACGCTATACAATTCAATTTTCTGGTGGTGAACCGTTTATCAAGAAAGGGGTTTTGAGATTACTAGATTTTTGCCATCGCGAAGGAATTAACTGGGGCGCAATTACAAATGGCTCGACACTAAGTCGAGGAACCATTGAGCGCATTGTGGCAGCCCATCCCATGAATCTGGATATTTCGGTAGATGGAACTACGGCTGAAATTCACGACACGGTGCGCGGAATGTCTGGCTCACTTCAGCAAATTACTCGTGGCATTGAATTATTGCGAACTGGTCGCGATCGCCATCATCTCAATTTTCCAATTCGCATCAAGCCGACGGTACATCGCCTTAATTTTCGCAATTTGCCGGCTCTTGTAGAATGGGCTGAAACAATCGGCGCAACGACGATTGATTTTAGTCCGGTTCGCACATCACCGATGGAATTTGAGGCAGACTTGTGGATTCGCGATCACGATGAATTAAACGAATTGAGACAGATTTGCGAAACGTTGGTTGATTTAAAACGAACGGGAGCCGCGATTGAAACCAGCGAAGAAAAATTGTTGTCGTTTCCCGATCATTTTGAAGAGAAGGTCGTCAGAACAGGTGTCTCTCCCTGTCGGGTGGGGCTGCGAGAATATCAAATTTTGGCAGATGGCCATGTGAGAATGTGTTGGTTTTTTCCACCGATCGGCAATGTCAAAACTCATAGCGCCCGCGAGATTTGGTATGGTGAAACGGCTCAACGTCTGCGCTCTCAAATGACAGGTTGTACTAAATTCGGCACGGTTGATTGCGCAAATTCTTGCCTGGCCCACCGATCGCTAAGACAAGAAATTAAACGTGGGCTGTTGCTGTTACGGCGATCGGGTGCAGAGGCGACTCGATGAAATCTGATAGTCCGATCGAGCAAATTAAGCGCCAGATGCAACGACAGTGGCGACAACAGCGGATGACAGCGTTGCTTCAGCGGATGCCACTGCATGCTGGAGTCCGCATTATTGATGTGGGTGGTACACCCGAAATGTGGGAACTGGATCTCGATCCAACCATTACCAATTTGGATATCACCTTACTGAATTTACCCGGTATGTGGAACGACTGGTCGCCTCCCTTTCGGCATCGCTATCGCTTTGTGGAAGCAGACGCTTGCGCAGATCTGCCTTTTGCCGATCGTGCGTTTGATCTCGCTTTCAGTAATAGTGTCATCGAGCATGTGGGAAATGAGCAGCAGCAGGCGTTTGCCAACACGATTCGCCGCCTTGCCCCTAGCTATTGGGTGCAAACGCCTTCTCGATGGTTTCCAATCGAATCTCACTGCAACTTGCCCTGTTGGTGGTTTTATCCAACCTCGCTTCAGCAAGCTTGGATTCGGCGTTGGCAGCGGCAAAAACGAGAATTTAAGTGGCAACAGATGAGCACAACTCGTGTATTGAGCCTGCGACAGTTGCAAAGTTTGTTTCCAGAAGCCCAGGTTTACACCGAATATGTGGCGGGTTTCCCGAAGTCCTACTCCTTATTCACCGTTCCCCTAGATATAGAGAAGCAAATCGAACCGAAATAGAGCAGTTGCTGAAGCGTTGGAGGTGACAGCGGTGACAACCTTTCTGTTTGTCAATTCAGAAGATTTGGGCTACAGCTTTCCAGACAGTGACGGCAAACTGATAGCAAATACTGCGGAGCAATATCCTGAATTGTTCTGATTAAAGAAAATCTGGAAATTTTGGTTGCGCCAGATCTGTAGGGTTTTATCGCTGGAGAGCTACTATCTCTCCTCTTTGGCTTAAACTGGTGCTGGTGCTGGTGCTGTTTTCTCCAATATTAGTTTCGATCGCTTCACCAATTCGGGTACAGGAACAGGATAATCGCCCGTAAAACAAGCGGAGCAGAAGCTTTCCGGATCTTCCCCGGTTGCCTTCAACATGCCTTCCCAACTTAAGTATGCCAGTGAATCAACGCCGATTTGAGCCGCAATTTCTTCGATCGATTTAGTCGCTGCAATTAGTTGATCTTGGCTGTCGGTGTCAATGCCATAAAAGCAGGGATGGGTAACAGGTGGCGACGAGATGCGCATATGCACCTCCGTAGCTCCTGCGTCGCGCAAAGCTTTGACAATTTTTCGACTAGTGGTTCCCCGCACAATCGAATCATCCACAATTAAAATGCGTTTACCGTTCAATACATCCTTCAGTGGATTCAGCTTCATGCGAATGCCTGATTCCCGCATAGTTTGCGTTGGTTGAATGAAGGTGCGACCGACATAACGGTTTTTGATCAGTCCTTCTGCGTAAGAAATTCCTGACTCTTGAGAAAACCCGATCGCGGCTGGAACTCCTGAATCTGGCACGCCCATGATCAAATCTACATCTGCCGGAGACTCGATCGCCAACTGTCGGCCTAGGCGCAGGCGATAGCTATATAAACTTTCTTCACTCATAACGCTGTCTGGACGAGCAAAATAAATCATCTCGAAGATACACAGTTTGCGCGTAGCAGGTGCAGCCCAACGAAACGAGGATAGCCCTGCGTCGGTAATCCAAACCAATTCCCCTGGCTCTACATCTCGCAAATAGTCTGCGCCAATGATGTCGAGACCACAGGTCTCAGAAGACAGCACATAGCGAGGCGGCTCGTCTGCACTGGGACCGGGCAATGTGCCAATCACTAAAGGACGAATACCGTTCGGGTCACGCGCACCGATGAGTCCTTCCGGTGTACCAATCACCAAACTGAAAGCTCCTTGGCAGCGATGAAAGGCCTCGATCGCTCCTTCTACCCAACCACTGCCCGCGTTAACGGCTTCCGCGATCGCATGGGCAATCATCTCGGAATCGGTGGTAGTTAGCAACTGGGTCTCTGTTTGCAGCAATTGCTCACGCAGTTCCGTTGTATTCACCAAATTACCATTGTGCGCCAATGCCAAAGCACCCAAGCGCGTATCGACAACGGCAGGTTGGGCATTGACGACGCGGCTGGAACCCGTAGTGGAATAGCGGGTATGTCCAACAGCGATCGTTCCTGGCATGTTCTGCAAGATTGATTCATTAAACACCTGAGAAACTAAGCCCATCTCTTTGTGTAGATGTACTTGTTCTCCCTCAAACGTGGCAATGCCAGCCGATTCCTGTCCCCGATGCTGAAGGGCATATAACCCAAAATAGGTGAGTTTTGCCACATCTTCACCCGGAGCATACAGACCAAATACACCGCACGCTTCTTCTGGTTTATCGGAGTATGATGGCGCGATCGCCTGTTCCAAACCGTCAGCCGTGCAATTGATAGGTAGATGAGGATCAGAGTTGGGCATCATGAGAGCGGTTGTTGTGATTAGCTAAAGGGAAACAGAGTAACCAGAGAGACAGCATGAGCAAGAAACCAATCAGGCCAAATCTCGATTTTAGACAGAAACGACTAGTCAAGGTCAAATCAATGTAATTGACAGGGGCTAGAAGATTTGCTCAAGCAATGCGCTGACTGCAAACAGCAGATTTCAATTTGATGAACCAATTCGGTGAACCTTCAAGGCTTAACATTAAGACGGACAGTCAACTGCATTAACTTTTTCTTAATATTTTCACATCCTAAGAGTAACGCAAAGCGAAGAATTCCGACTAGAAGCATTGATTTTAGCATTTGCACTCAGGGGATTGAATCGCCCAAGGTTGGTGATTCGATCGGTAGGCTTTGCCCTACATCAAGGCATTTAACAGAATGAGCTAGAATGATGCCCGATCGTTCAAAGACGGCGTTCAATGGCATTCAACCAGCAATCGGCCATACGTTCGATCGTCACATCGATTAAGAATTGATGATCATCTGTTGAAATTTGCAACCTTCCCTTTTGATCACCCACTCGCCCCAACCGCTGCCAAGCTTCTCCTAACTGGGTCTGCAACTGCGATTCCCACACCTGCTGGTTTTCCGGCGACACAGAAACCAGAATGCGAGCCCCACCTTCCGCAAACAGCAACCAGTCCCAGCGTGGGGATTGGAGGTTGGGAGCTAGCTCTTCCCGACTCCCAATCCCCGACTCCCGACTCCCTAGCACCACCTCTGCGCCTTTATTACCAGACATGCAGCATTCTGCCAAGGCAACCGCCAAGCCGCCTTCTGCACAATCATGAGCCGATCGCACCCAACCCTGCCGAATGCCATCTCGACAAACAGACTGCACCTGTCGCTCTAGCTCAAAATCCACGATCGGGGGCATTCCCGCGACAGTGTGGTGTAGGGTAGCCAGGTATTCTGAGCCGCCAAGTGTGAGGTGGGGGGTGGAGGGTGAAGGTTTGGAAGTGGCGGGGATGCCCAAGAGGTAAATCAGATCGCCAATGGATTGCCAGCCTTGCCCACAGACTTTGGTGATATCTTCGACAAGCCCCACCATGCCGACAACAGGAGTAGGATAAATCGCCTGCGGATTGCCCTCAGCGTCCAGCGTTTCGTTGTAAAGAGAAACGTTGCCGCCTGTGACAGGGGTGTTGAAGACTTGACAGGCTTCCGCTAGTCCCCGACAGGCTTCCGCTAGTTGCCAATATCCGATCGGCTTTTCGGGGCTACCAAAGTTGAGGTTGTCGGTGACAGCCAGTGGTTCGGCTCCCACACAGCTTAGATTCCGCGCCGCTTCAGCCACCGCCATTTTGGCTCCTTCGTAGGGATGCAGATAAACGTAGCGGGCGTTGCAATCCACGGTGGCAGCCACACCTTTTTTAAGGGCTAACGGAGATTCTTTGTCCTGGATGCGCTCGCCTTGATTCATTTCTTGCGGACGCAGGCGGACGATCGCGGCGTCGGCTCCACCAGGTAGGTTGACGGTGTTATTCATCACCTGGTGATCATATTGGCGATAGACCCAGCGTTTAGAGGCGATCGTCGGGGTGTCGAGCAGGTGCAATAAAATTTCATTCCAGGTATGGGGCTGTCTCTCAAGGGTGATGCCGTCGATTGTACAGGGCGGCAGATCTGCTTCAGTCCACTCCCAGGCGTGACGGGCATATTCAGGCGGTTCGGGCAAGAGATCGCGCTGGTAGATCGGTGTGTTGTCTGCCAGGGCGGTAGCAGGAATTTCAGCCGCGACATCTCCTTGAAACAAAATGCGGACGATCGGGTCGGCAATGACGGTTCCGGCGACGACGGCATGTAGTCCCCAACGCTGGAAGATGTCGATTAATTCCTGCTCTCGCCCTTTGTGGGCCACAAACAGCATTCGCTCTTGCGATTCTGACAGTAGGTATTCGTAGGGAACCATGCCGGTTTCGCGCACAGGAATCTTATCGAGGTCTAGCTCAATGCCAACCCCCCCTTTGGCGGCCATCTCGGAGGTGGAACAGGTAATGCCAGCCGCTCCCATATCTTGAGCTGCGATCACAGCCCCGGCTTTAAAGGCTTCTAAACAGGCTTCAATCAGCGATTTTTCCAGGAACGGATCGCCTACTTGCACGGCCGGACGATCGTCGATCGATGCGTCGCTGAGTTCCGCGCTGGCAAAACTGGCTCCCCCCATGCCGTCGCGTCCGGTAGTAGACCCGACATACAGCACCGGATTGCCAACGCCCGCCGCTCCGGATTTGACAATTTCCGGGGTCTCCATTAGCCCCAGGGCCATGGCGTTTACCAGGGGATTACCGGAATAAGCCGGATCAAAGTATACCTCGCCGCCCACCGTTGGCACTCCCACGCAATTGCCATAATGACTAATACCAGCCACAACACCGCTGAATATTCTGCGCGTGCGGGCATCGTCGAGCGTGCCAAACCGCAGCGAATTGAGAATAGCGATCGGGCGGGCCCCCATGGTGAAAATATCGCGCAGAATGCCGCCCACCCCGGTTGCGGCTCCCTGAAACGGTTCCACTGCCGAAGGATGATTGTGCGACTCAATCTTAAACGCTAGCCGCAATCCATCGCCCATATTGACTACGCCCGCGTTCTCACCGGGACCGACAAGGATGCGATCGCCTGTTGTTGGAAATTGTTTTAATAGCGGTCGCGAATTTTTATAGCAACAATGTTCCGACCACATGACGCCAAACATCCCCAACTCGGCTCGATTGGGATGCCGCCCCAACCGCCGCACAATTTCCTCGTATTCGTCCGGCTTTAGCCCTTCAGCGGCAATTTCTTGCGGTGAAAAGGGCGGGGAAGAGGTGGCAGATACAGGAGCCTCTGACATGGGGGGCACAAACGCGACAAGCTCCATTCTAAGGGAGGACGGAAGCAAGGAAGATGCCAGACAAGCCAGCTAGTTTTCTTGGTGCTAACCGTTTCTTGGTTCAATTTATCCCTCCCATAAAGGTTTCGTATGTTCGTTGGCAGTTTTGGAAATTCCTAATAATGTAAAAAATAGGTAACATTAAGGGTGAGTTACCCATCGCGAAGGCAGTAGATTTAACCGTGTTTGTCCTCACTGGCTACGAATACCTGTTAGGTTTTGTGATTGTCTGCGCCCTCGTCTGTGCCGCAGCGATCGTCCTGTCTACGTTGCTGGCTCCTCGTCGGAAAGGCGCTGAGCGACGCACGACCTATGAATCTGGGATGGAACCGATCGGCGGGGCGTGGATTCAGTTCAACATCCGCTATTACATGTTTGCGCTGATCTTTGTCATCTTTGACGTGGAAACCGTCTTTTTATATCCCTGGGCAGTGGCCTTCAACCAGTTGGGTCTGCTGGCCTTTGTAGAAGCCCTAATTTTCATTGCAATCCTGGTTGTTGCGCTAGTTTATGCTTGGCGTAAAGGAGCCTTAGAATGGTCATGACCCCAAAGACTTCAGACAATGCAGCCGAGATGCTGCTTAACCCCATTGGGCGTCCCCAAGTCACACAGGATTTATCCGAAAACGTGATCCTGACAACGGTGGACGATCTTTACAACTGGGCACGGCTGTCTAGCCTGTGGCCGCTGCTGTATGGTACGGCTTGTTGCTTTATTGAATTTGCGGCGTTGATTGGGTCGCGATTTGATTTTGATCGCTTTGGCTTGTTGCCCCGATCGACCCCTCGCCAAGCGGATTTAATTATCACTGCTGGAACCATCACCATGAAAATGGCTCCAGCGCTGGTACGGCTGTATGAGCAAATGCCCGACCCCAAATATGTAATCGCAATGGGCGCGTGCACTATCACAGGCGGCATGTTCAGTATGGATTCCCCGACGGCTGTTCGCGGCGTTGATAAGCTGATTCCGGTAGATGTGTATATTCCCGGTTGCCCGCCTCGCCCTGAAGCCATCATTGACGCCATCATCAAGCTGCGTAAGAAAATTTCGAGTGAATCGTTGGCAGAGCGTGGTCAAGTGGCTCCCACTCATCGCTACTACACCGTTCAGCACAACTTGCAACCCACCGACGAAATTCTCACTGGCCGATATCTGCAAGCGGAAACTCGTCAAGCGCCGCCCAGAGAGTTGATGGAAGCAATGGGAATGCCGGTTCCCCCAGTGTTAGAGCAGCAGAAGGAGGAAATCGATCGTGGCTGAAGAAGAAACGCAAGCTCCGGCTGCTGAAGCCGAATCCTCCACTCAACTGGTGGAAGCAGGTAAAACCTCGAAGTGGTTGACCGAAAACGGGTTTGAGCATGAGGTATTGGAGCCAGATCATCTTGGTGTGGAAGTATTGAAGGTCGATCGCGATTTGCTCTTGCCCTTCTGCACGGCTCTGTATGCTTACGGTTTCAACACGCTGTCTTGCCAAGCGGGGTATGATACTGGTCCCGGCGGCGATCTGGTCAGTATGTATCACCTGATCAAAGTGGGCGATAATGTCACTAATCCTGAAGAGGTGCGGATCAAGGTGTTTTTACCCAGAAACGATCCGCGTGTGCCGTCGGTGTATTGGATTTGGAAAGGAGCCGACTGGCAGGAACGGGAAAGCTATGACATGTACGGCATCATCTATGAAGGGCATCCCAACTTAAAGCGAATCTTGATGCCGGAAGATTGGGTTGGCTATCCCTTGCGCAAGGATTATATCTCTCCTGATTTTTACGAACTTCAAGACGCTTACTAACGCTAGATTCTAGTTACCTTTGATTTGGGAGTGCAGACGGCTGTGCTCCTTGTTTTTTATGGGTTAAGTCTAAAGCTCCAGCAAGCTTAGCTGCACAAAATCGCTGGTGGGCTGCCGTTTCGATCGACGCCGCTTTCGAGGCGTGACAGTGCGGGGCTTGATGTTTACATGGGCAACAAACCAGGTTCGTAAAGCTTGGGCTTGTTTTAGATCGAGCGCATCGAGATCAAGCGGTGAGGGAAATAGGTTTGGTTGAGATGCCATTGCCCACGCAACGTCACTTGCAAATCGATCGCTGCCAAAGGGAATCAGGCAAGTGGGCAGTTGGGCTAGGTATGGAATCAGGTTTTCTTGGTGTAAAAACGCTTGGCGTTGGCGATCGAGTTGTTTGATGCGCCGTTGACGCGCCGCTCGGTAATTGAGAATGGGTGATGGATAGTCTTTGAGTTTGGGTGGTAATCCCAACTGCTCTGGCGGTAAGTGTGCCACCTCCGGAACCCAGCGTTTGATGAATCTGCCATCGGGGTCGCAGCGATCGACGGCTACCTGTTCCGGATTGTAAATGCGCGTCCAGGTTTTATCGACACAGTGCGTCACACCCGCCTGCATAGCCCACTGATAGTGATCGATCGGGCAATCGCCGTCGAGCAAGTGCCGCATAAAGTGCAGTGCTCCATAGCGCCAATCCATACCTAGCAAATTACTGAGAAAACTGGAGTACAGCGCTCGAATCCGAAAATTAAGCTGTTGCCAGCCGCCTGTGGCCTGCAAGCACCGCGCCGCTGCATCCACAATTGGAAATCCGGTTTGCCCGTCTTGCCACGCCTGATAGAGATCCTCGTCAAACTCCCAGCCGTCTTCGTCAAAGACCGAGTAGAGCGATCGCAATTCCAGTTGCGGCAAGTAGCGAAACCGCTGAGCAAACCCACTGCCCCAGCGCAAACGAGCAATCAATTGTTGACGGCTGCGCTCAGCCTTGTGGGACAATCCTTGCCATTGTTGCACCGTTTGCACGCACTCGCGAGGCGAAATCACCCCAAACTTGAGGTAAGGGCTTAATCCGGTGGTGGCTTCTGCGCCCGGATAGGACAGTTGCCAGTAGTAGCGATCGATCTTGTCGTCGAGAAATTGATCGAGCAACTGCCGGGCGGCGACCGCACTGCCATCAGGAATCGGCACCTGGTTGGCAATCAGGACTAAGTCAGCCACAGCCGGTAATGGTTCGCTAACAATCTCTGCGGGAACATCAACCCGACTGGGGGCAGGAATCCGATCGGCTAGCATTTCAGCAAACCAAAAGTTGCGATAGTCTGGGTAGCGCAGCAAATCTGGCGTGCTGGCGGCTGGTTCAAACCAGCGAATCCGCAAATTTTCAGCGGCTAAGACTTGATTCAGTTTGGCATCGCGCACCCGCCCGTAAATCCGCTCGTAATCAATATGGGCATAAATGCCGTCAGCTTGGGTTTCGCGAATTAAGTGGGGTAAAACCTCGCTCGGATCGCCATAGCGTAAAATTAACCGTCCGCCGCGATCGCGCAAATCCTGATCCAGCCCCGCCAAACAGTTCAGCATAAAGGCAACCCGTGCTGGAGCCGTTTCAGGATGGTGCAGTAATGCCCGATCGAATATAAACACCGGAATCACGCTGCCGCGCAACGCCGCCCGATACAACGGGGCATGATCAGCGATGCGTAAATCTCGTCGAAACCAGACGATCGTGCGGGTCATATAGTCTCAGTAAGCTATACCCCTTGATCTTAGAGGATTTGAATGATTGCGGTAGGCCGGAGACGATCGAGTTTCATTCTGTCAACAGGTGAAAACTTGCCGTAAATCTTAACGTCACCAGGAATTTATCTCGTCACCTCCAAAATTTATAATGAGAGGCTAGCTGATGCGTTTTGCAGCGGTACCGTTACGCCAGGTTGAGGCAAGCCGTTGTTGAGGACTCTCCATGACTCTTAAGCCTGTCCCGTATACGCCCACCCCCGCTCGGGTGAGTCGCAAGAAACTGTGGATGGCAGCGATTAAACCACCGATGTACAGTGTTGCCGTGATGCCGATCGCACTGGGGACGGCTGTTGCCTATGCCGAGACAGGCAGAATCGATTGGGGAATTTTCACCACTTTCGTAATGGCAGCCATTCTGATTTTGGCGTGGGAAAACCTCAGCAACGATGTGTTTGACTCAGAAACGGGCATCGATCGCAACAAGCCCCACTCGCTTGTCAACCTCACAGGGAATAAATCGCTGATTTTTTGGATCGGCAATAGTTGCTTAGTTACAGGCATTGCTGGAATTTTGGCGATTGCTTGGTGGCAGCAAGATGTCACGATTTTGGCAATCATTTTGCTCTGCTGCGGGTTGGGCTATGCCTATCAAGGGCCGCCATTTCGCCTAGGCTATCAGGGGCTAGGCGAAATCCTTTGCTTCTTCAGCTTTGGGCCGCTAGCCGTGTTTGCTGCCTACTATAGCCAGACACAAACAGGTTCAATAGCCAGTTTCATGGCGTCGATTATTCTCGGCATTACCACCAGTTTGATTCTATTTTGTTCTCACTTTCATCAAGTTGAGGATGATCTGGCGGCTGGCAAGCGATCACCCATTGTGCGGTTGGGGACACGACGCGGAGCACAATTATTGCCTTGGCTGTGTGGTAGCGTGTTTGCCTTGACGGGGGCATTTGTGGCGCTGGGCTTGTTTCCCGTCTGGACGCTATTGATCTTCGGTAGCCTGCCACCCGCGATCAAACTTTGTCGGCATGTGCGCGCCAACCACAATCAGCCTGCTCGAGTCAGCAATTGCAAATTTATTGCGGTCTCGTTTCACTTTTGGAGCGGGGTTTTACTCTGTCTAGGGTTCGTGCTCTAGCTCCCCATGACGCTTTCAAGACTTTCAACGATCGCCATCGTTTCTCCTCAGAAATCCGATTGCAGCGGTCTATAGGTTAAGCGTCGGGTTCTAATAATCGTCGTCATTTCTTCAACTACGGCTTCAAGACCAAGCGATCGCAGGTATTCTTGGAGACCCCGATCACCATTAATGGCTCCTGCAAGAATGAGTCCTTCTAGTTCATCAGCCAAATCCTGTAGCTCGCGAGGGCTAAGCTTTCCTGGATTTCGATCGTTGTTTCTGGAAGTCATAGCAACTCCTAAATTTTGAAGACTAGCAAAAGAAGCAGTCAACCCGTCCATCTGCCTTGTTGACTTTACCTTTATTGATTTTTTATTGAATAACGTTGGTGAATAACGTTGGATACTTCTCCGTTGCCTTCAGTTTCGATCGCGCTGAGGCTTCATCCCGGTAAACTCGATCGAGTCGGCTTAGTAAGCTCTGCTTTTGGAACTGGGTTAACTTTAATACCACCTAACCTTAATTATAAAAAGTTCAGTCAGATGCTTACAAGCGAAGCCCCAAAAATCATCGATTCATTTGATAAAAGGTATTCTTGTCCATCAACCACCGGGTTAGTGCTGTGATCGCCAAGTGAATCGCTCAATTTACAACAACTTCAACGGAGTCAGTTGTGCCGTCTTGCTAAGATTGTCATGATCCTGTTCTTAGCGAAAACTAACCGTGACAGTTAAACCAGAATGGCTCCGGGTGAAGGCTCCGCAGTGGGAGCGTGTGGGCAGCGTCAAGGAAATTTTGCGCGATCTTGCGCTCAATACCGTTTGCGAAGAAGCATCTTGTCCCAATATTGGTGAGTGTTTTAATGCGGGCACTGCCACATTTCTAATCATGGGCCCTGCCTGCACTCGGGCTTGCCCCTATTGCGATATTGACTTTGATAAGAAACCCAAGGCACTTGACCCCACTGAACCCGATCGCCTTGCCGAAGCGGTGCGTCGAATGCGGCTAAATCATGTGGTGATTACGTCCGTCAATCGAGATGACTTGCCTGATGGAGGAGCATCTCAGTTTGTTCGGTGCATGGCTGCCATTCGAGCGCTGTCGCCTAGTACAACGATCGAAGTGCTGATTCCAGACCTGTGCGGCAACTGGGACGCCCTCGCTCTGATCTTGCAAGCCCGACCGGAAGTCCTCAACCACAATACTGAAACCGTGCCCCGCCTCTATCGTCGGGTACGTCCCCAAGGGGACTATACTCGATCGCTCGAACTGTTACAGCGTTGCCGTCAGCTTGACCCCGCGGTTTACACCAAATCGGGCATAATGGTGGGGCTAGGCGAAACCGACGACGAAGTGCGCCAGGTCATGCAGGATTTGCGATCGATCGATTGCGATATTCTGACAATTGGGCAATACCTACAGCCTAGTCAGAAGCACCTAGGCGTTCAAGCATTCATTACCCCTGAGCAATTTGATGCCTGGCGTGAATTTGGCGAAGCGATTGGCTTTTTGCAGGTAGTATCGTCGCCGCTGACCCGCAGTTCCTATCATGCTGAACAAGTACGCGAGTTGATGCAACATCATCCGCGATCGGGGGAAGTAGGGGGACAAGGTAGGGGAGAGACGGGAGCCTGAAACCTTCAGACTTGTATTGCCATAGCTGCGGCTACATTTGCTGCCTTCAGCATGTGGTAGGTAATTAAAAGCTGGGTGATTGCCAGAGGATAACTTTGCAGCGTTTCGCCCGTTGTGCCTACCACCTTGCCAATGTCTTGATTGCCCTCCAGACTACAGAATTGTCCCAAGTGTGGCACTTCGCTGCATAAAACGCGCTCGATTTGACGGACTTGCTCGTCGGTGGCGTGCCCGTCTACTTCAAGCACATCGACTGGCTTACCCATATCGCGATCGAGTTCCAGCCGCACGGCCGATCCCTGATGATTGCCGTTGGAATCGAGAATCTTGGTGAAATCGGGATGAGGGATTGTTGGCCGCAGCACCAGCCGCACATTCAGCAGTAGATCATCGTATTCTGTGCCGCCATTCGAGGGATAGAACGTCACAACCGCATCTGCCCACTGCCGCTGGGGGCGAATGAACGCCTCCGAATCCGACTCTCGCTTGCGCAACTGTTCAATGACTTGCTCTTCGGTATAGCCGCGCTTGCGAGTGTCGCGCTTAATTTTCCAGGTTGACCGCAATGCTTCTGGAGGCGCTAAAAACACTTTGACATCATAAGTATCTCTCATGCCACGGGTGGAATAGCCCAACAGCCCCTCTACAATCACAAACTTGTTGGGTTTGATGTATTCCGGCGGATCAAACGCCCCCGTACTGTGGTTATAGATAGGTTTTAGGATCGGCTGTCCGCTGCGCAGCAGGCTCAAGTGCTGTTGAATAATATCGAGATAGTTGCAGTCAGGATGCAGTGCAGAGATACCAATCTCTGCCCGCTGTTTGCGATCGTACCGATGATAATCGTCTGTGCAAATCACTGTGACATTGTCCTCGCCCAAGATTTGAGCAATTCCTCGGGTCAAAGTCGTTTTGCCAGCAGCACTATCGCCAACAATGCCGAGAATGATCGGGCGATGGGACATGCGACCTCCTAACCAAATCTGGAAAATTTGGGATTAAAAATGAGAGCATAAGTTTCATTATTTTAAGGGCATTCGGGATCGTTACAGCAGCAGTATAAAAGTCAAGATTTTTATCAAGGTTAATCATCGGTTATGCCTCCAAACCGTAGACTTTATTCAGTTCCAGCCGGAGTTTCAGCCCAAACTCACCTTGACAACACCCTTCTTGTGCTTAAAAAGACTTCACATTGCCTCACAAAAGGTGCCTAGGAGAGGAAGCTCTAGGGAGAATAGTGAAGCAGGGGCAAATGAAATCGCTAGTCAAGCAACAAACGCGGAGGGGTTAACCAAAATAATTGGCTATGCCCCACTGGAGCGTCATCGGGCAGCAACAAGCCAATCACGCCGGCCTTTTTAACAACTAAGTTCTGTCGCGCTTCACCCCAAACCAGTTGCTCTGTCCAGGTTCCTAAGTCAGGTTCATGTCCTACGATCGCCAGGGAATTCCTGCCTGGTTGCCGCCACGATTGCAACCAACCTAACCAATGTTCCAAAGCGCCGTCTGGTTTAAGATTGTCCGATGGCTCTAGCTGTTTGCTTAGCCCCACAGACAGCAGAATCTCGGCGGTTTGCCGGGCCCGCACCAGTGGACTGGTTTGAATTAAATCAACCTTGATCCCTAGCTCATGCAGTCGTTTGGCTACTCGTTTTGTGCGCCGAATGCCGTCATCAGTGAGAGGGCGATCGTCATCATTGGCATACTCGCCGCGTTCACCTGCCAATCCATGTCGAATCATATAGAGTTCCATTTTTACCTTTATGAGAGGGTGTTTTATCGTTACGCTAATGATTAGAGTCAGTCGGTTGATCAGCAGATAGATTGAGCCAAATAGTATGACCACAACCCCAAAGAAGCTGCTTAGCAATCGATGACATTCTATTCAAGCTTGATTTTGTTTTTGATTGCAATTTTTTTACGTTGTTTTTTAATTTGATGCAACCTAACCTCGTTAATTTATTGTTAACTGAATGTTTCAACATTGTTCTACCTGTAAAACACGCAAAGATATGCAACCAGTTCGATCGATTGTTGTTTTGGTTTGGCTCATGGGTAGCTTCATGCTAGGAGCTTGTAGCTCTGAAATCACTCGTCTAAGTGTTCCGGTTGCTGATGCTGCCATTTATCAAGAACATCGCTTTCATGATCCTGACGGTATTGGTAAATTTTACATGGGGCGGGAAATTGCGCGGGTAATGGGACACGAAGGAGCCGCTTGGTTAGAACGACCGAGCCGAGAACTGGAGGAGCGCCCGAGTGCGGCGATCGTGGCGATCGCGGTGCAGCCTACAGATGTAATAGCAGATATTGGGGCCGGAACTGGCTATTTCAGCTTTCGCCTTAGCTCCAAAGTACCAAAGGGTAGGGTTTTAGCCGTAGATATTCAACCCGAAATGCTAGACATTATCGAGTTCCTTAAGCAGGAAAATCAGGTGAATAATGTTGAGACTATTTTGGGGACTGAGACTGATCCAAAGTTGCCGCCGAATAGTGTAGATTTGGCAATCCTAGTCGATGCTTACCATGAATTTGCCTATCCCTATGAAATGATGACTGGTATCGTGCAGGGATTAAAACCAGGCGGTCGCGTTGTGCTGTTAGAATATCGCGGCGAAAATCCTTTCGTTCTAATTAAACGACTGCACAAAATGACCCAGCGCCAGGTAAAGCGAGAAATGCAAGCGGTAGGGCTAGAGTGGCAAGAGACAAAAGAGATTTTACCAGAACAACATTTAATGATTTTTAGGAAACCAGTAGTGTGACGATAGTTTCTATGAGCGGGGAAATGGAAGATGGTACGACTGAAGCTGTGGCAGTGGATAGTGTTAGCGCTGCCGATCGTTCTTATCGTTGGGTTTTTGATGGTGGCTGCTGGATGGAAAATCCGGGAATGGGGCATTAACTGGATTTGGGCCCTGTTTATCCTTATCTTTGTGCTGTGGCGCTGGCTCTTAGTGCGCTGGACTCAGCCTGTTCTGAGGCAGGTAGAGGCGGTAGTTGAAGAAGTGCGGGAAGAACTGGAAACCACCAGCGAAACCGCGATTGAGATGCCAACTGATGGTAGCGCCAGTCGCAAAGCAGAAGCCGTGCTGGAAGATATCTTAAAAGCCACCCAAACTGATCCACCCATTTGGGAGGATTGGGGAACCTTCTGGAAACGCTGTCAGGAGTTGATTGCGTCGATCGCTCAAATCTACTATCCGGAAGTAAAATACCCATTGCTCAATATCTATATTCCGCAAGCTTATAGCCTATTGCGCGGAACGGTGAATGACATGGATCAGTGGATGGAAAAGTTATCGCCTGCACTCAATCAATTAACCATTGGACAAGCTGTACAAGCCTATGAAGTGTACCAACAGTTGGAACCGTCGGCGCGTAAATTGTGGCAAGTGTGGAACTGGGCCCAATGGGTGTTAAATCCAGCTGCCGCTTTAGCTCGGCAAGCCAGCCAGCGATCGAGCGATCGAGCGACCCAACAGCTACTCATCAACGTCAACCAATTGCTGCGTGAGGCAGCGTTACGCAACCTCTGTCGGCAAGCTGTGACACTCTACAGTGGATTGACCCTACCGACTACTCCGTCTCCGACTCAACCGACGCTGCCGTCCGCTAAAACTCAAACCCTGCGAGATATTTTAGCTCAAGCACAGCCCGTTGAAGCCGTAGCGCAACAGCCCGTTGCCATTCTGCTGGCAGGACGCACCGGAGCCGGAAAAAGTAGCCTGATTAATACTCTATTTCAAGCGGATCAAGCCGAAGTAGACGTGTTACCCAGCACCGATCGCCTGCGTCACTATCAGTGGACAAATCCGCTGGGTGAAATCTTAACTTTGTGGGATACACCAGGCTATGAACAAATCGATCGATCGGAGTTTCGTGACCAGGTATTAGACGCGGCTAACGCGGCAGATCTGTTGCTGCTGGTGACGCCTGCCCTTGATCCAGCGTTGCAAATGGACGTGGATTTTCTGCACGATGTGAAGCAGGACATAGATGATCTCCCGACTATCGCCATCGTCACTCAGGTCGATCGCCTGCGCCCGATTCGTGAATGGGAACCGCCCTATGATTGGCAATGGGGCGATCGTCCCAAGGAGAAACATATTCGCGAAGCGGTGGAATATCGAGGCACGTTGCTGGGAGAGTTTTGCGATCGCATCCTGCCGATCGTTACGAGTGATGCCACAACCCAACGCGCTGCTTGGAATGCTGATGCCCTATCAGTAGCGATCGTAGATGCCATCGATCCGGCCAAACAACTGCGACTGGCTCGATTTTTGCGCAACTTGGATGCTCGCAGTGTTGCCGCCGCGAATATTATCGATCGCTACACGTTTCAAATGACCACTACACAAGGTCTCGCGGCGTTTCTAAAAAGTCCCGTGCTGCAATTTATTTCCACCCTCACCACTGGTTCTCCCAGTCTAGCCTACATTTTGGCTGAGCAGATTCCTGTCGAGCAGCTACCCGTGGTAATTGGCAAATTACAAATGGCTTATGATTTGTTTTCTCTATTCAATGAATCACCGGGAGTTGGAACTGAAATATCTTTACAACCTTCCCGTGAATTTGATTTACACTTGCTTTGGCCCCTATTACTAGATAATCCATCCACACCCGATCGCAATGCGTGGGCCTTTGGTCATGCTCTTGTCGAATACTGGTCACAGAACCTATCGGCAGAACAATTACGACAACGCTTTAAGCATTATTTGCAACTAAATTAATATAGAGACTATTACGTTTGATATTGCTTGAACATTTTAGCTAAACGCAAATCATACACACCTACTCCTGCTGGGCCATTGTAAACCCGAGCGAATGTTTTCCAATCCTGATGTTGTAATGCCTTGACTAAATCTTGGTGAATAATAAAATTCATCATAGCGTCAAGCTGTTTACCTTCGCTGTCATGCATCGCTTGCACAAAGGCTTCAATGTCCTTGTACCCTGCCAACTCATGGTTAACCCCCAAAATTTGCCCCAATCCCCAAGATGCTGCCTTTAAAGCTGCCGGACGATCGAACTGAATCGCTGCATTCAATCGCTCCCACTCATGTACCCCACCCAAATATCCTCCTGGTTCAGGGTTACTTAAATCAGGACGGGTTTGGCTAACGGGCAAGGGCGTTAGCGACCAGAACCAGTGGCGTTCAAACAAAATCTTGGGGCGGCCATCAGGCAAAAATCCCGATCCCTCCGTTTCCACTGCTACGATCGCTCGAATTGCTGCTACCTCTACAGCCAGTCGATCAGCAGCGCGGTGATAATCGGCATCGGTGAGCACTTTCACGTTCGATGGTTTCTGACCAGAATCCTTGGGGGAGGTAGCATGGAGCAAATGCTTGGCAAAGGCCTTGCCAAAGCGCTGATGCCGCATACTATCCAGCTTAAAGGCGTCACAAAATTTTGCCAGTGCCGCTTTCGTCAACGGCCCATACAACCCGTCAATATCTGTAGGCGGATAGAACCGCAGTGACGCTAACCGAGCTTGAATTTCTTCCAACAACTCTGTGTCAGTTTGAAGTGTACGAAAATCGATCGTGGTATCGTGATGAATTAAATCTGCAAGCTTCATACGCGGCCGTGTCTGCTATTGCCTGTTCGCTCCTTATTATGCGTTGGAAACGAAGCAATGGCGCATTCAAAGTGCGCATTTCAAATCTCAAGTTCTTCAAGATGGCTCACGATCGATCGCAGTTAATCGCAGTTCATTGTCCTATCCGACCGTTGGATTCAGCGGTCCCAATCAGAGACACAATGACTATCTAGGCGCATTCAATCGACATTCTCGACTTAACACCATACGTCCATCTTCCAGTCGGTAGACGCCTTGTGGTTCTACGATCGCATCCCCTGGTTGCCACGATTGATCGCTGGGTTCGTCAGGAATCGATCGAACAGGGGCAGTTGAGTGTGGCAATAACGGTCGATCGCCCGGACGAACTGGTAGCCCACCTGTTCCAATGATACTAAAGGTGTTGCCGCCAGTTTCGCTGCGCACTACACAACTATTTGCTAGTAGGGTATCAGTATCGATTGCAGTATCAGGTAATTCGGCAAGGCTATTTTGAATGATGCTGGTATCGGGTGTGGTGATGGTTCCCGATTCAATATCACCAGCAGCGTTGATATCGACGCGATCGTTGCCGTCGAACGGCTCCTCAGAATTCAGCGCGTTATTTTGACTAAAGAAAGCATCTAGTGTGATGTTGCCGCCCCGTGCATCTTGCGATCGGGCCAGGATATCGCTGTCGTCAAAGGCGATGATACCCGAACCCCGCAGCGTAATGTTGCCACCATTGCCGCGACTGTTGGTGGTAATATCACTGTCACCACGCAGGATAATCAGACCTGTATCACCTGCCGCGTTTACCTGAATATCTCCACCCGATGATTGATCAGCGATCGTTAAGATATCACTGTTGGTTAACTGCAATTGATCTGAAACATTCAATCGAATATTGCCAGCCATTCCCGTTCCTTGACTTTGGGCAGAAATTCGAGCTCCATTTTGTAGGGTTAGATTTGTGCCGTTGACGGTAATTCTGCCGCCAGTACCTGTGGAACCTCTGCGAGTGCTGGCAAATAACCCACTTCTCCCATTGTCTTCCAATAGCCTTCCCTCATATTGTTGAACAACTTCGGTGGAACGCCCAGCTAACCGAATCCTATCTGCATCTAATCTAATATTTCCTGCTCGCCCTTGACTTGCTGTGGTTGTGATAATTTGGCCCCCATTGAGTATTTCGATCTGGTCCGCTTCAATAGTGATATTGCCACCTGGCCATAGACTATTTGTTTCCCCGTTGATAATTGCGGCGTTTGCCACTCGTACCAGAGGAGCTGTGATTTCAACGATTCCACCTCGTCCTCTCGCGTTTCCTTGCGTAATCGTAAAAATAGCGCTGGAAAATCTATCTTGGCTAAAGCCGTCTACAATCACGCGATCGGTTGCTCGAATGATGACCCTGCCAGCATCTCCACTTCCGTTGGTATTGACATTGAGTCGGCCACCATTGAGTACTTCTAGAATCGGTGCATGAATTCTGATTCTGCCACCTTGTCCAATGCCGCTCTGCTCATCGTTAACCCTATCAACCCGGCTAAAGGCTCCACTGGGAAACCGTCCTACCCGTCCCATAAAACGCACCTGTTCTCTTGCCCAAATGTTAATCCTGCCCGCATCTCCCTGTCCACGTGTATTGGTTTGAAGTTGAGCGCCATCCAAAACTTCTAAAACTGAGGTGTGAATGCGCAGGTCGCCACCCTGCCCAATACCATCTGCTTCAACGCGACTTAATGCACCCCCAAACTCGCCGTTGGGAATTACGCCCTGAAACCGCACCCGATCGCTGGCTCGAATGATAATATCCCCGGCATTCCCTTGCCCATCGGTATTAGCAGTTAGACGCGCCCCATCCAGTACCTCCAGAATCGATGTTCTAATGCGAATCGTACCACCTTGCCCCACGCCGCGCCGATCGACCCGACTCAACGCGCCGCTAAATGCGCGATTAGGACTAAATCCTTGAAATCGCACCCTTTCCCTGGCTTGAATGGTGATATTCCCAGCATCGCCTTGTCCTTGCGTGCTGGCATTGAGACGCGCCCCTCCAAGCACTTCCAGAACAGGAGTTTCAACATAAATTGTGCCGCCTTGCCCAACCCCGTTTCCTTCAACAAGGCTCCGGGCGCCACTGAGAAACGGTCCGCTGCGCCCCTCAAAAAGTACGCGATCGGTTGCAATAATGATCAAGTCTCCTGCATTGCCATGTCCATCAGTACTAGTCTGCAATTGTGCCCCGTTGAATACCTCCAGAACTGACGTAGTAATCTCCACATTGCCGCCCTGTCTAACGAAGTTGTTCGGTTGTTCTTCCGCTCTATCAGGTTTTCCTTCTGGGGTTTCAATGGTGCTAAATGCGCCGCCTCTGGTTTCCCTGAAGTTAGCACTTGTGCCCTCAAACCGTACTCGATCGCTGGCGGTGATGTACACGTTGCCGGCATTGCCGCGTCCGATCGTGTTTGCGCTTAAACGAGCACCATTGAGTACCTCTAAAATAGGCGTTTCAACGCGAATGTTGCCGCCCTGTCCTCTGCCTCCAATAGCAACCCGACTAAAAACCCCACCTCGAAGAATTGCTTGTCTCTCTCTGCCTACAACCGTACCTTGCAGAGTGACTCGCTCGCTGGCAGTGATGAAGACATTGCCCGCATTGCCTTGTCCTTGCGTACTAGCATTGAGATCTGCCCCCTCCAGCACCTCCAGAATAGGTGCAGTCACGCTGATGTTGCCACCATTGCCATTGCCATTGCGGTTGACGCGGCTAGATACCCCTCCCGATTCTTGGCGGGAGACGGTTCCTTGCAAACGCACCCGATCGCTGGCAGTGATGAAGATATTGCCCGCATTACCCTGCCCGTCAGTACTGGTTCGCAACTGTGAGCCATCCAGCACCTCTAGAACAGGCGTTGTGATGTAGAGATTGCCGCCCTGCTCCGTGTTACCAACGGCATTCATTCCCAATTCGTTTGCTACTCGACTCAAGTTTTGTACTTGAATCGTGCTGGTAGCATCGAGGGTAATGTCTCCGGCTTGGCTGGTGGGTGTGCCCCGATTGCGCAGAACGCCTGCCAATAGTTCGCTTTCGCCAGTGACGCGAATGTTGCCCGCCCGCATGGTGATCGCCCCTCCGTCCGTCGATCGAACGTTGACAATCGCTTGATTCTGTAACGTGACATTGCCCCGTGCTAGCCCATCTGGAAGCGTGAGGCTGCCGTCTGGATTCAGCCCGACTCGGCCCACGCCCGCCACCGCACCAATCTCCACTCGTCCACCCGGCGCATGGAGTCCTGCCCCTTGTCCTGTTCCACCAAGGCTGACATTGCCACCCACCAACAGCAGAGATTCGCCATCAGGAACTCGCAGTCCCAACAGAGAATTCTCGGATTGATCGGAGGTGGTAGAATGACTGGCAATATCACCCGTCGAAAGCTGATTGAAGAACAATGCAGAGGGATTCACTGTAAGCAATGGCGAAGGAGTTTCGGGATTGCTGGCACTGAAGAACCCGCGATCGCCAAACTCGATCGCATCGGCCGTCGTGGCGGCAAACGAGCCGCCCACATCTAGGCGAGAATTTGGGCCGAATAAAATACCATTTGGATTGATCAAAAACAAATTTGCCGTACCGCGAACGCCTAACGTTCCCAGAATATTGGACGGATTACTACCCGTGACGCGACTGAGAATATTGTCGATACCATTTGGATTAAGGAAATAGACGCTCCCCCCTTCTGTAATGTTGAATTCTTGGAAACTGTGAAACAGATTAGCTGCACGTCGTGCGCCGCCATCGATATCAAAATTTGCACCACCCCGATCGATGACTTGCGATCGTTCATTTCCTAGAGTGTCATCTGGGACAGGCTGCGCCGTCGCCTCCAGCCCAATTCCACCTATCAGCAAACTGCTAACCAAAACCCAATCCCACCTAAACCCTGATATACCCATCGTTTCATCACCTAGATCGTCGATGATGGCTTTACCTTATCGCGATGACGGATGCAGTGATAGATGGAAAGGATACGAATTAGCAATTGTTCATTTTCTCGATTCAAACAATTCAGGTGTCAAATCTCAGGAACTCGATCGCGAGATGATACAGATACACCTCGTTACCCAGTTTCCAACATTTGACACCTGAAGGTCGATGCAAGTTGGCTCTACAAATCGATCAGAAGATCACACAACGAATCCCCAGCAAAATCATCCGACACCTCTACTCAGCGGTGGCTGCCAAGCCGGTATCTGTGCTGCCACGAACGCGACGACGAGTGAGACTGTTAAACAGCATTTGCCCGATCGCCTTGACCAAGTTGCCTTCTAGCTCTTGGAACATTTTCATGTTCAACCCAAACGCATCATTGGCTTCCTCAACAATCCGATCGGCGGTGGCGTCATCGATCGGCATTTCGTCTAAATTTTGCCGATATTTTGCCTTAAATTGCTTTTCATCAGGAATGCTATCGAACTCATAGAAGGCAGTTCCCTCACCCTCCGATAAATTCATCGCCCGTTGAGCAATGTTCTTGAGGATTTGCCCGCCCGAAAGATCGCCAATATAGCGCGTATAGGAGTGTGCCACTAACAGTTCTGGAGCCGTTTCAGACACCTCATGGATGCGCGCCACATATTCTTGACAAGCCGGGGAAGCAGAAATCTGCTCGCGCCAATTGCCGCCATAGTAATAATGCAAGTCTTGCTCTAAAGTTGCCTTGCGGTTGAGTTCTGGAAAGTAGATTTTTGAAATGACAGGATGCTGACGATGCCGCTCAATTTCCTCTTCCATCGCTGAGTAGACGAAATAGAAGTTGGCTGCCAGCTTTCGGTAAGAGGATTTTTCAACCACTCCTTTAAGGAAACATTTGATGAAACCCATATTCTCTGCGGCTGTATGAGCTTTTTTTGTGCCCTCTCGCAGCTTTGTTGCTAAATTGCTACTCATGCTAAAGTTCCTACTTAACGTCCCAATGCGTGTTTCTTTATCTCGAGCCAGTCTTTGGTTATCGTGAAATGTAACAATCCTGAGGAAAATCCCTCGCTTTGTTCAATTCGATCGACCATTCAAGGCTGATAAACGCTGATAAACGGCGTCACAATGCACCTAATAAAAATGCACCTAAATTGTTACAGTAGACTGATTTGATGAGCGTTTGTGTTAAAAATTCTTACAGAGCTTGGCGTTTATAACGTTGATATAGCGGGCTTTCTGGTTTGAACCTAGCTAGATTAATGGAACTAGAGGACGTAAAGGATTGTGAAGCAACGAGCGTTGTTCTTAATTAATCCCCATTCTCGTCGAGGGCAATCCACTCGGCACGCCGCCAAGCAAGCATTGGAACAGTTGGGGCTGGAACTTGTTGAAACAGACTTTGATACCCCAGAACAGTTTCCTGAAATCATCTGTCAGCATCGTCATCAGGTGGATTTGGTGATTGTGGGAGGGGGAGACGGGTCAGTCAACGGCGCGATCGAAGGCTTGTTGGAAACGCAACTTCCAATGGGTGTGATTCCCTTGGGCACCGCCAACAACCTAGCGCGGTGTTTAAAGCTGCCGATGACCATTTCAGAAGCCTGTCAGGTGATTGCAGCAGGTCAGTATAAAGCGATCGATCTGGGCTGGGTAAATGGCGAATATTTTCTGAATGTGGCAGGAATTGGCTTGAGTACCCAAATTAACCAAGCAGTAGCCGCCGAGTTTAAGCGGCGCTGGGGGGTGTTGGCCTATGCGGTAACGGCCTTTAAGCTGATGACCAAACAGCGTCGGTTTTCAGCAGAAATTCGCTGCAACGAGGAATCAATTTCGGTGCGAACCTATCAAATTACCGTTTGCAATGGTCGTCACTATGGCAGTGGATTAACGGTTGCAGCCGATGCAACCATTGACGATCGGCGTTTGGACTTGTGTAGCCTAGAAATTCAAAATTGGTGGCAAGCTCTGTTTCTGGTTCCAGCTTTAAGTCAGGGAAATTATGCGACCGGCCAAGGCATTCGGATTCTTCAAGGAGAAACGATCGAAATTATCACCCCTGTGCCCCATCCAATTGATACAGATGGCGAAATTACGACTCAAACCCCCGCTACCTTTCGCGTCATTCCTCAAGCTATTTCGGTATTTGTACAATCGTGAGGGATGAGATATTCTTATCTCCTTGCTCCTCAGATTGTCCGGTGAGTAACCTATCCTGTCTAGTTTCCCTACTCCCCGCTCGGGAGCAGGGTTTGGGGGACGAGGGCGGTTCAGGAGGCAAGATCATCAATTGCCAGGCTGATAACTAGGCTCTAATACAGGTTTTCTGAAATCACTCGCAAAACTGTCGCAAAACTGATGGGACGTGATATAACGATCGCTCAGTCCTCTCACGCTAGGGAAGAAGTGATGCAAAACTCATCCTTAATCCGCAGATTTTGGCTCAACGCCGGATTGAGTCTTTCGGTTGCCAGTATGCCTTGGACTGCGACGATCGGGCTATTGGGCAACACGACGATTGCCATCCTCACTTCTCCCGCTTCTGCACAGGCAGCCATGCTCAGCCGTTGGGAGTTTGATCCGTCTACCCAAGCTCTGTCCGTTACGGTTCCCGGAGGCACAACGCCCCGCTATTTTTTAGCGGCTGAACCTGCCCGAATAGTGCTGGATCTTCCCAACACCGACCTAGGCACAGTACCGCTAGAGCAAACCTATGGAGGGCCAGTTCGCACGATTCGGGTAGCTCAGTTTGCACCGGGTGTGACGCGCATTGTGCTGGAATTGGCTCCTGGAACTGTGCTGGCTCCAGGACATGTAGATTTGCAGCAAGTAGATACTGGAACAGGGCAGGGCGATCGCTGGGTACTGCGTCCGCTATTAGCAGGCGAGATGCCAGTGGCTCAATCTACCTCTACCGCTCCTGCAAGTCAGCCGATTGCGCCAGAAATAGCCACTGCTCCAAATCCAGATGAGGTAGAAACAAACGTAGATCCCTCCATAGCCACACCTGATCCGGATTCTATCTCCCACAACTTGCCGCCGTTAGAACCGGGCGCGCTGGAAATTCCGATCGATCCGCCTGCGGTGGTTACGGTTCCAGCCCCCGATGCAAGCGCACAACCTGAGTCGAATGAGCCAGAAACCGAAGCGGCAGTCACTCCGATCGATCCACCGATCAATTCACAAATCAATTCACAATCAGTTGAGCCAGCCGCAATCGCTGATGCTCCAATCCCATCGCCTGAAGTGCCAGTCTTCCCTGACACCGATGAGGACTCTGACACTGATGACTTTGAAACGAATGATCACTCTGAAGCGAACCATGAAATAGACGGACAAGTCACAGAACCGAATGGCTCTAGCAATCGATCTGATGGCGATCGTTCTAATCTAGTCCGCTTGCCTGGACCCGATCCGGCGGCGGTTTCTGCAACCAATGCGCCCACTGCCGACTTTCCCTATCCTGCTGCTCCTGCTACCGAAGTGTCCACCCCAGCTTCACCTAATTTAGCCGCCCTACCCGATGCCGTGCCAACCAATCAGCAACCCGCCACTACTCCCACAGTCAGCGTTCCGCCGCTTGATGCTTCACCTGTCACGGAGTCGGACAGCACAGAGTTGCCTGACACAGAGTCACCTAACACAGAGTCACCTAGCGATGATGTGCCCAATGAGCCGGCTCCAAGCCAGGCGATCGATGCTGCTCCGGCAACGGCTGACATCCCCGAAACGCAACCAACTCTAGCCACTCCCTCCACTTTTCCATCTCCTGCTACCGTGAATTCTGCTGTTCCACCTATTGCTCCATCAGCGGGTAGCACTATTGACTTTGGGCAGCCACTGCCAAAATCCGCCTACCCTTCGCCGGATAATACTGTGCCGCAAATCACCCAACCCCCGACTCCCCACTCGATCGGCCATGCCAGCAGCAATTCAGTCTTGTTGCCATCGGGAACAGTATTAACGGTGCGCTATCCCGGTGCAGAGCCTTTAGACCTAGCAGACGGGACGGTGCGGCAAGAAGTACTGGTATTGACCGAGGCAGTTCATGATCAGAACGGCAATGTCGTGTTTCCAGAAGGAAGTTATGTCATCGGGCGCTTTGAAAGAATAGAGAACCAGAGCCAATTTATTGCTCAGGCTATTTCCCTGCAAGGACACCCAGTTCTAGTCAATGCTGAATCGGATGGACTGTCTAGCGGTGATGCGGCTACAAATCATCTGTTGCGCAATTCAGCCATTGGGATAGCAACGGGTGTGGTACTGGGAATTACCGGCGTTGGGTTAATTCCAGCAATCGCCGCTGGAGCAGCAACAACGGCAGGCATTACTTTTCTACCGGGTTCTCAACCGTCTAGAGTGATTCAACCGGATCAAGTCTTAGAAATACGATTAACTCAAGACTTAATTTCTAGCAACTAGCCGAGGCCTGGACGAGAAACTTCCCAGGGAACTTCCTAACGGCGGTCAAGGTCGTTTGAGGTAGGGTCTTGACTGCGCTAATAATGTGCTCAATCGAGTTCTGACCTACCTGGATAGACTCGCCAGATGGGTTTGGCTGGATAGACTTGGCTGGATACATTGGACTAGCCAGCGAAGTTGTACCGCTAACTTTTGCCAAATTTACCTAACGCAACCGCCTGATCTTCCAAAATGGCTTTCACCGCTTCTGATGTGGCTAACGCCTTGACCCCAGCGGCAGTAATTTCAACAGGAATAGCGCCCAAGGCGTCTGGTCGTGTGGCTAATAGACATCCACCAAACCGTTGCAAAATGCGGCTGATGCTGTCTAACGATCGACCCGACGACTGTCGTATAGCTTGAATTCGGGCGCGACGTTCACGATGGGATTGGCGACCGTGAGGCATAGAACTGGAATGGGACGCCGGATTGGAACGAGTGACACTCTTGAGTGAAGCGGAATCTGTAGATTGAGACGTATCGAGTTGCGACGTATCTGATTGAAGCAGTACCATGACCCGCACCCGTTGCTGTGGCTCTAGGCGGTTCAATCGAGTGGCAAACTCAGGGCTGATTTTGGGTTGATTCAATCCATTTAGCTTATGCATGATCTCATCTCAATCTCATCCCAAGTGAATCGTCTCAGTACCAAAGTCAACGGGTTTAAAACCCGATCGCCATTAGCTTAAGGCATCAAGCGCCGCCGTCGGTTGAATGACCCCGTGTCCCCAGCGATTGCAAGGACGAAGATCAACGCCATCTGGGTGACTGGCTGTTTCCTTCAGTACCTTTATGATATCGGTTGCGGAGGCAGTTGGATAGGCCGACATTAACAAAGCAGCTACTCCTGCCACATGGGGTGTCGCCATCGACGTGCCATCCATGAAGTTATAGTCAAAGGTTCCATTGGAAAGCTGTACTGGGGGAATGCAAGAGCAGATCTGAACGCCAGGAGCCACCACATCGGGCTTTGTCACCAGTGCACTGCCTTCTTTGCCAGGAAATACGAGGCTTGCTCCGCTGCTGAAGAAAGTTACATCCACATCCCCAGATTCTAGCTTTTCGACGGCTCCTACTGAAAAGGCATTGTAGGCGTTGCCAGGCGAACTGCTGTTACCGTGATTTTCGTTGCCGATCGCCACAACGGGCAAGACGCTGTACTGGTGCAGCAAAATGTCTAGTACCTCGGCAAACAATGGTTCATAGTAATTAAATCCTAGTGACATGTTAATGATGTCTGCCCCTTGTTCTACCGCCCAAGAAATACCCTCCATCAACGATCGCAGCGTTGCATCGCCCATTAACACCCCTGCCACCAACAGATTGGCTTGAGGAGCAACCCCAATGGAAATGCCGTTAGCCGTTTGTCCGCCTGCGATCGTGCCACAGACATGCGTGCCATGCTGTCCACAATCAAATGGCAAATCGGTCGTAATTCGTCGTCCCAATGGGTCAATCACTACAAATTCTTTGACGCGATCATTGAGGGCGGGATGTGCCGCATACACCCCTGTATCTAGCACCGCTACATTAATGTCATGCCCTTGGGTGGTTTCCCACAATCGAGGGATCTCTAGATAATTCAGGCCCCAGGTCAGCCCGTTTTGCTGCTCTTGATCCATGAGCGTTGAGTATTCCACCCGATGGGGACGGATGAGATGAATTTTTTGGTTGGGCAACACCGCCACCACATTCGGCTGGTCTGCCAAAACTTCTAAGGTTTTGCGCGTTACTTCCACCGAGGCGATCGGCAGCGTTCCCGTTCCAATGGGGTCTGCTTTCAGGGGTTGGTCAACATAGCCCAAGTCACGGCTAGCTTCTCGATAGCCCCGAACAACGATTTGGGCAACATTTTTTTGTAAAATAGCAATCTCACGGACTTCATCCAAGCGCTGTTCCAACTCTTGCAATCGATCGCGAGACACCATGCCTTCAATTAAAGGCGCTTGATAGATCACAATGGCGTCGCGTTTGCTGTCGTCGCCACTATCAGCAAGAAACGGTTCAAATGCGGGAGAAATTTTTGCTTCGTTACGCAATGTCACTTACCTCATATTCCGAGATCATTTTGGCATTCCAACAAAGGGATTGGCAGCCTCTAGCTCAATACTGACGCTCGATCGAACCCGACAGCGGTATTCTTAGGGTACGTCTCCTCTCCTAGGGGAGTTCTCGGCTATTGACTTGTTTGTGTTGACTTGCTTGTAAATCCAATGGCAACTGGTTCCTGGCTGTCTTCTGTGCAATCGCAACGTGCAATCGCTGTCATTCGTGCCCCTAACGTGGAATTGGGCTTGCAGATGGCCAGGGCTGTAGTGCAGGGCGGCATGAAGCTGATTGAAATTGCCTGGAATAGTCACCAGCCCGCCGCACTGGTTCACCAACTGCGCCAAGAACAGCCCTCTTGTTTAATTGGGGCTGGTACAATCCT
The DNA here is from genome assembly GCF_026802175.1 of Thermocoleostomius sinensis A174. Taxonomy (NCBI): domain Bacteria; kingdom Bacillati; phylum Cyanobacteriota; class Cyanophyceae; order Oculatellales; family Oculatellaceae; genus Thermocoleostomius; species Thermocoleostomius sinensis. Next base: position 4,988,877 of record NZ_CP113797.1, read on the forward strand.
CAATTTAGACCAGTGTTGGGAAGCGATCGCCGCTGGCTCCCAGTTTTTCTTCACACCCTACGTCAATTTGGAAATGATTCAAACCGCCGTTGAGCAGCAAGTTCCCGTGATTCCAGGCGCATTGTCACCCACTGAAATTGTCACTGCCTGGCAAGCCGGAGCCGTAGCAGTGAAAGTGTTTCCCATTCAAGCCGTTGGCGGAGTCGCCTACATTCGCCATCTGCAAGGGCCCTTGGGACACATTCCCCTGATTCCCACAGGAGGAGTGACGATCGAAAATGCTCCAGAGTTTCTCGCTGCCGGAGCGCTTGCCGTGGGTTTGTCTAGTCAATTGTTTCCTGCCGAAGCACTGAAGCGCAGTGATTGGGAGGAAGTGACGCAACGGGCCCGCCAGTTGCTGCGATCGGTTGGAAGGTAGAAGATCGGGGAAGAACTGAAAGCTGATTCAATGGCTTCCGATCTCATCATCCATCCTTCATCTTTTCTCCTACCGACCCGGTGTGCCAAAGTTCTGTGTCCAGTAATAGCGGTAGGTAGTGGTTCCTGGATCAATGTCCATAAAATAAAAGCCTATGCCAATTTCCCGCAATCCTGGGTAAAGAATATTGGCGCGATGTCCAGGGCTGTTCATCCAAGCTTTGACAACAGCATGTGGGGTGGCATATCCAGCAGCAATGTTTTCGGCGGCTAAAGCATAGTTATAGCCAGCACTAGTGACGCGATCGAACACCGACGAGCCGTTTGAACCCGTATGAGAAAAAAAGTCATTGCGGGCCATGTCGGTACTATGGAATTGCGCCGCCACAGCTAGCTTGTCATTTAATCTTAAGGGTTGCAAGCCTGCCTGCCGACGCTGCAAGTTGGTCAGATCGAGTACAGCTTGAATGAATGAGTTACTGGTTTGAGTAGCAGGAGCAGCGGGGGGGTTAACGACGAGGCTGAGGCGATAGCGAGTACTGCCGCGATGCTGTGACACGCGCACATAGTAAAGTCCTTGCTTGACCGATGTCCGAATCGTTTCAGCCGCTCGACCTTCTTGAGCCGATCGATCGATCACCTTGCCCTTGCGATTGAGCAACTCAAGGTTCGCGTCGGCTTTCAAACGATGCAGAGAAAGACTGAGATCGCTGGCTCGGCCAAGACGCAATTTATAGTATCGAGTCGTGTTTTCTGCATTGACCCGCCCAGTATAGATTTGGCTTCCTTCAGGAGAAGGAATGAGCGTTTTGGCAGTTTTCAATTGTTGGGTTAACGGTTTATCTGACGGCATCGGCTCTCCGCTGTCTAGTATGGCTATCTATTAGGCACGGCTGCTTGTAGGACGCATCGTTAGAATGGTCTAGATTTGCGTCAGAATGATCCGTAGACTTGTCTAATTTTTTACACATTTTCAATACATTACGTAGATGCCCCCTAGAAGCAGGGAGATGAAAACTATGAATAAAATACGGAATCATACCCACGATGACTGTGGCTAGTATCACAAACCTGGTGTTAATAACCTGATTGCCGGATTGAAAGCAATCTCTAAACGGTGCTGGAATCAGAAAGTTTTGTGCCTAGTGTTAAATGCTTGACCGCTGCTTGAAGCTAAGCAAGATAGGATTTGGATGGTCTGTTTAGCCTTGGGTGCAACCCTATTGAGCAATGGAAATTGAACGTTCAGATACTCGACCGTTAACGTTAGAAGAACAACAAAAATTTCAGCAGCTTAAAGCGATCGTTGAAAAAGCGATCTCAGACGGAATCATTACTCATGACGAACTGCAATCGATCGACGAAAAGATATTTTCAGTTGCAAGAGATGAAGAATTAACGTTCCAAGAATTAGATTTAGTTGAGCAACTAGTTTGGTCGAAAGTGCGGGAAGGAACGTTAGTCATTGATTATTCATTTAATACAAAATAAATCTTTAGCATTTATGTCTTTGATTCAATTTTTTGATTAGAGGCAGGTTTTGCTCATTTTCGATAATTCACCATGCAGTCTATCTATGTAGAAAGCTTTGTAGGTAGAAAGCTGTGTCAAAACAGGTGAAATTACTATATTTAGTCTCCGGTGAACCGCAAGCAATGAGCCATGTGGACCTAACCCTGAAGAGACTACAATGCCTAGAAACTTCCTGCTATGTGTAATATTTAATATGCCTGTATCGTAGTTTTACTGACACTCGTTTAGTTGCATGTCCTACACGGATCATTGCCAATTATTGCCCATTGTTACTGTAAGGAAGTTTCAATCATGGAATGGTTCTTATCTTTGTTGGGAAATCAACCAATTCTGAGCCTATTTCTAGTGATCTGTTTGGGCTATGCCGTAGGTGAGTTGCCGATCGCAGGGCTACGGTTGGGAGTTGGGGCCGTTTTGTTTGTTGGGTTATTCATTGGTGCAATCGTTCCAGACGCAGTCCCCCCTGCCCTATTAAGTACCGTCGGCTTGATCTTGTTTTTTTATGGCATTGGTATTCAATACGGCAAAGCCTTTGTGCAGGGATGGCTGAGTTCCACCGGACGCCGGCAAAATTTAATTGCGTTGCTGAGCACGATCGCCACTGGTATTGTCACCGTTGCTATTCTCTCAGCGTTAAGAATTCCAGCGGATGTGGGGGCAGGCCTATTTGCTGGCGCACTGGTCAATACAGCGGCGTTACAGTCAGTGGTGGATAAATTGGGCAGTGAAACCCCGATCGTTGGCTATGGTGTTGCCTATCCGTTTGGTGTTTTTGGTCCGATTCTATGCATGTACCTGGCTACGAGATTGCTACACCCCAACCTTTCGGTGTCTCGCCGTCGGGGAGTGCAAGGAACCGAACTAGTGGTTCATAATCCCAAATTGGAAGGGGCGCTGCTATCAGAAGTGTTGGCTCAGTTTCCTGAGGATGTGCAGGTGATTACGGTGCGCAAAGCCGGACACAACTATTTGCCACGTGGTAGTTTGCGTTTAGAAATCGGAGATGAATTGCTGATTGAAGCGGCGGAGGATTCGCTGCGGCAGGTGAAACGACTGATTGGGGATGAGATGGGCAGAATTCCGATCGTTGATATAGATGATTTAGATGATCTGACTATTTACGTGTCTAGACCAGCCGTAGTGGGTCGCAAAATTGCAGAGTTGAACCTAATCGAGCATCCAGGATGTGCGATTGTCTCGGTACTACGGGGTGATACTGAGCTTTACCCCAAACCAGCATTGGTACTAGAGGCGGGCGATCAACTGCGGGTTGTGGCTGAACCGGGTTGCTATGAAACGGTGCAAGAATTTTTTGGCAACTCGGCCCGAAGCACGGCCGAAGTTAGCTATTTGGCTCTGGGGCTGGGCATGGTGTTGGGAGTGTTGTTTGGCTTGATTCCGTTTCCACTACCCGGATTAGGGTCCTTTGCGTTTGGGGCTGCCGGGGGGGCTATGATTGTTTCTTTATTTCTGGGCTGGAAAGGGCGAATTGGACAGATGTCATGGGTAATGCCACCCTCGGCGAATTTGACGTTGCGCAATTTTGGTCTCACGCTATTTCTGGCAGTAGCGGGGTTGCGATCGGCGGAACAGTTTGTGGCAACGGTGCAAGAGACGGGCGTTGTGTTGCTGGGCGCGGGAATGGTCATTACCCTAACAATCGTGCTGGTAGCAATGGCAATTGGACTGGGGCTGTGGCGGACTCCCTTTGATGACTTATTGGGAGTGGTCGCGGGTGTGACGGGTAATCCAGCCATCCTAGCTTATGCGTCTCGATCGGTGTCCAACAACCAACCTGAACTCGGCTATGCCGTTGTTTTTCCCACCAGCACAATTGTCAAGATCATTGTGGCCCAGATGGTAGCGGCTTGGTTTATCAACAATTGATGCTCAGTGACTGATGGGGTGGTAAATGCGCAGTGGCTGATGATCGATACTCAGTTCAATCACCAAATCGGTGCGAGGATCACGGAGTAATGGCGGAATAAACAACTCCGGGTGTAACGATCGCCAAAAATACTCGACAAATTCATCAATCTCTGCGTCTGTCATGCCGGTTCGCCCTGCTGCTATCATCTGGTGTTCTGCTTGGCGTCGCCACTGTTGGCTGAAGCGGTAATCCGTAGGACACAGCACCACGAGGCGATCGAGTTGTTGCCAGAGGGGAAGATAGTCCCTTAGTCGATCGTTGATGTCACGGGCAAAGGCGCGATCGGTTTCGGTGACGATCGGGGGTGGGGCAGAATCAAAAGCAGCGGGATCGATCGGACGCACTCCCACAAACCAGCCTTCAAACAAGACGATATCGGCTTTAGTTACAATCTCCGGATCGGTGCGATCGCCTGCTCCACTCCACAGGGATTTGTCAAACCGGGGAATGGCGACAGGTTGGTGTGGAGAGACCGATCGAAGCTGTTGTAGTACCGATAGCCCCAGTTCCACATCATGGGTTCCGGGTGGTCCGCGCCAGCGCAAACGCGGGTCAGCCTGCTGCAATTGTTGTCGTTCAGCGTAGGTCTTGTAGAGATCGTCAATCGACAGCCGCCCCACACACAAGCCCATCACAGCTAGAATCTCGGTCAAAATCCGAGACAGCGTGGTTTTGCCAGTCCCCTGTCCCCCCAAAATCCCAACAATTAGACACGGTTCTTGCAATTGCCGCCAGTGGGAAAGCCGCATCGCGATCGGCAACCCCACATTCCACAGCCACTCGATTGAACAACCCGTCCACCCTAGCGTTGTCCGACAAAATCGATCGATTGCTGCATAGCTTGAGCGCAGCCAGTGCAACTGTTGCTCAAGATGGCTGACCACATTAGCAGAAGTAATACCAAACGCAGCGGCTCGATCGGCATCATGAAGCAACTGGGCTGCCAAGAACGCGCGATCGGCGATGGACTGACCCGCGATCCAATCCAGCAACACTTGGTGCAGAGGGAATTGGGAGGATGATCCGCTAACCATAGCGCTTCACCAAGCAAACGAACGGAGAGTGCAGCCCAGCCTCAGCTACCCAGTTTGAACGCCTCGACCAGAAAGCCATAGATCGCCCCTAACTTGACACCATTAAAAAATTCTAAAATTAATGGACGAGCCGCGATCGCGTCATTTTCTCGCTGGGCAATCAGGCGTTGACGGCGGGCAGCCCGTGACGCATCTCCCCGGTAATAAGCCCAACTTACCACCTCGGTAAGCGCTACCAAAAAGATTGATACCACCACGTCTAATTCAGCCCGCTGTCCAGCCACAGTGGACAAAACCGTGGCTAAAAAGTTGCCCGATAGTACACTAATCAACATCAAGGACAGGCGTCGCCAAGGGTTGCGTAACCAGCGGCTAAACTGTCCTAATAAACCATCAACCAGGGTGCTGAGGCGGGTGTTTTGCATAATTTGGCTGACCGAATGGCGAGAATGAACTAGATGTTAGGCAAATCTCATGCGCAAAACTTACACAGAATTATGTCCCGGTTTCAAGAGTTACAGGTAAACTCTTCTTGCATAGGAGACAATACGCTGATGGGGCAATTATAGAAACATCGTGGCACAGGTCGTTCTTGAAAACGTCTATAAAAGCTTTCCTCGTCGTCCGGGAAGTCGAAGTGTTCGGCCCGCAACAACCGATTTGACCGAATTGGAGGCAACGGCGGCGGGCGTCAATGTGCTGCGGCGCATTAATCTCACTATCCAAGATGGAGAGTTCATGGTTTTGGTGGGACCGTCTGGCTGCGGCAAAAGTACGCTACTGCGGCTGATTGCAGGACTGGAAACGCTGACGGGCGGTAATATTTGGGTGGGCGATCGCCTCATTAATGATTTACCACCCAAGCAACGCGACATTGCTATGGTGTTTCAAAGCTATGCCCTCTATCCCCACATGACGGTGTATGACAACTTGGCCTTTGGACTGCGGCGATCAGCAGAACTGGCGGAAGATGGAGAGGGGGAGAGATGGACAGAGAGAAACCGCACTCAATCCAAGCTGCAAACTCGTTCAACTGAGCGAAGCCGTAGTTCAAATTCTAAAATTACTGCATTACCTCACGCCTCCTTGCTGACCCGCACATTGTTATGGTTCGATCGCCCCAACGCGCCTAAATGGCTGCACAACCGACTAGCCCAGGAACGATCAATTGCTCGGCGGGTGCAAACGGTTGCCGAAATGTTGCAAATTGAAAGCCTGCTCGATCGCCTACCCAAACAACTATCCGGCGGACAAAAGCAGCGAGTGGCGCTGGGACGCGCTATGGCCCGCGATCCGCAGGTGTTTTTGATGGATGAGCCGCTATCCAACTTAGATGCCAAACTGCGCACCGAAACTCGCACTCAAATTGTTAATTTACAGCGTAAACTCGGTATTACCACGATTTACGTCACCCATGATCAGATTGAGGCGATGACCATGGGCGATCGGATTGCGGTGATGAATGCCGGGCAAATTCAACAAGTAGCGCGACCACTGGAGCTATACAACCATCCCGCCAATCGCTTTGTAGCAGAGTTCATTGGGTCGCCGCCGATGAATTTTATTCCGGTGCAGGTCAAGGCCCCGCTGCTGATTCAACATGCCCAGTTTCGCTTAACCTTACCCGAAAGCTGGGAAGCTGCCCTGCGTCCTTATGACGGGCGATCGGTAACGTTGGGAATTCGCCCAGAGCATCTATCTGTCAGTTTGCCCGCTCCTAAAAATATTCCCGTGCGCGTTGAGCGAGTGGAGGCATTGGGCAGCGAAACCTATCTCAGTGTGCAGATAGCAGAGACTCTATCCGGCAGTCCTCCGCTACAAGTGCGAATTGAATCCGAGCGCCCCACCAGTATTGGCGAATCGCTGTGGCTGTCGATCGCCCCCGACAAAATTCACTTGTTTGAGCCAGATACCGGAGAAGCCATTTCACAAAATTCTATGCGCCTGCTCTAGCTGACGACGAAGGCTGAAGGATATTTAAGATGAAATCTAACCCCCAACCTCCCGAGATTAGAAGGGGTCTCATCTGACGCATTCGTCATTGAAATTGGTATGAGCGAAATTGGTATGAGCTTCGTTTGCTGAACAACCTACCGTTTTTGCAGGAATGCGATAGACTGGCAATTCAAGAATCGATGGAGATGAGCCTAGGCAACGATGGGGAAACAATCAGCATCTGCCAAAGTTAACACGCAGACTGAGCAGGCGTTGGTACAGATGACTGAGCCAACAAACCAGTCAGAAAAACAGTCGCAATCTTTGACCCGTTCTGTGTCTCAAGCCGAATTGCAGAATGGACCTCAAGCCACCTGGACGATCGAAGACAGCGAAGAACTGTATCGCATCAACGGTTGGGGAGAACCCTATTTCTCAATCAACGCAGCGGGGCATGTTACTGTATCGCCGATGGGCGATCGCGGCGGATCGCTAGATCTGTATGAGTTGACCAATGCTCTCAAGCAGCGCAACTTGGGGCTGCCGTTGCTGATCCGCTTCTCGGATATCTTAGAGGATCGGATCGAACGCCTCAATGCCTGTTTTTCACGAGCGATCGCCCGCTACAGCTATGCTGGAGACTATCGCGGTGTGTTTCCAGTAAAATGCAATCAACAGCGCCACTTAATCGAAGATTTGGTGCGCTTTGGCAAGCCCCATCAGTTTGGACTGGAAGCTGGATCGAAACCGGAACTGATGATTGCGTTGGCCCTGCTAGATACTCCCGGGTCGTTGCTGATTTGCAATGGCTACAAAGATCAGGAATATATTGAAACGGCCATGCTAGCTCGGCGGTTGGGTCATACGCCCATCATCGTCTTGGAGCAGATTGAAGAAGTTGAGTTGGTGATTGAAGCCAGCCGGAAGCTGAACATTGAGCCAATTTTAGGAGTGCGGGCTAAATTAAGCGCCAAAGGCATTGGTCGCTGGGGAACGTCGGCGGGCGATCGGGCTAAGTTTGGTCTGACTATTCCCGAAATCATTCGCGCGGTGGAGCAATTGCGATCGACAGACATGCTGAACTCGCTGCAACTGCTGCACTTCCACATTGGCTCACAGATTTCCTCGATCAGCGTTATCAAGGATGCTATTCGCGAAGCAGGGCAAATTTACGGCGAATTGGTGAAGTTGGGCGCAAATATGAACTATCTCGACGTGGGCGGCGGTCTGGGCGTGGACTATGACGGCTCTAAAACCAATTTCTACGCTTCCAAAAACTACAGTATGCAGAACTACGCCAACGACGTAGTGGCTGCGATGAAAGATGCCTGTCAGCAGCGCGGCATTGCTGTCCCGACGTTGGTCAGTGAAAGTGGCCGAGCGATCGCCTCCCATCAATCGGTGCTGGTCTTTGATGTGCTGGGTACCAGTGATGTGATTTCGGAAATCCCAGAACTTCCGGCTGATGACGATCCGCTGGTGTTGCGGAACCTATACGAAACCTATCAATCCATTAGCGTTGATAACTATCAAGAGGCCTATCACGACGCCACACAGTTCAAAGAAGAAGCCGTCAGTATGTTTGGGTTTGGTTACATTAGCCTAACCGATCGGGCCCGGGTTGAACGGCTGTATTGGGCTTGTTGCCGCAAAATTCTAGAGATTGCTCGGCAGCAGGACTATGTACCCGACGATTTGGAAGATCTCGAAAAAATTATGGCGTCGATCTACTACGTCAATTTTTCGGTGTTTCAATCGGCTCCGGATGCTTGGGCGATTGATCAACTGTTTCCCATCATGCCGATTCATCGTTTGAATGAAGAACCCACCTGTCGGGGGACGTTGGCAGATCTCACCTGCGACAGCGATGGCAAAATCGATCAGTTTATCGATCTACGAGATGTCAAGTACGTGTTAGAACTACACCCCCTGAAAAAGAACCTGCCTGCCGAGGACGGGCAATTTGCTACTGGGGCAGACAGTGCCTCTCACTCTCAATCTACCCATGAGCCTTACTACTTGGGAATGTTCCTCAGCGGAGCCTATCAGGAAATTATGGGCAACTTGCACAATTTGTTTGGCGACACCAACACGGTGCATATCAAACTGACTCCTAAAGGCTATCAGATAGAGCATGTTGTCAAGGGCGATACGATGCGGGAAGTGTTGGGCTATGTGCAATATGACGCTGAAGATTTGATCGAAAACATTCGGCGGCGATCGGAACAGGCCTTGCAAGAACACCAGATTACCTTGGAGGAATCGCAATTGCTGTTGCAAAACTATGAGCGCAGCCTCAGCCGCTATACGTATTTATCGTCATAGTCTTTATCGTCAGCGTCATCGTTTCCCGTGATCGTCGAGTGTTCTCCTAACTTCGCTCCAGTTCACTTTCCTGATGTTTCTGTCCAATTTTCGGTTCGGTTCCAGCGACAAGACGCTGAATGTTGGCTTTGTGTCGCCAAATCACATACAGCCCACCCGCCAGCACAATTAGTTGATAGGACAGTGGTTGGCGAAAGGCCCACATCAAGCCAATCGCCCCAATTGCGGCTGCAATTGAACTGAGGGAAACAATCCGGAAAATTGCCAACACCAGTCCAAAAATCACAGCAACGCCTAACCCCACCTGCCATGCCATGGCAAACAAAACGCCCAATCCAGTTGCCGCCGATTTGCCGCCCGTGAAGTTGATCCAGATCGATCGACTATGCCCGACCATGGCCATCAAAGCCGCTAAGGTGACAACCCAATTGGTCCAAGCGAAACGATCGATCGCGTCTGGGACAACCGCTATAATTGCAGGCAAGCTATAGATCCAACGGGCTAATAAAACCGCCGTCACGCCTTTAAAGACATCAATGAGCAACACAGTGAGGGCTGGACCTTTGCCCAGCGTTCGTAGCACATTGGTGGCACCCGTTGACTTAGAGCCATGCTCACGAATATCAATACCTTGAAGCAGTTTTCCTGCCCAATACCCTGTAGGAATAGCCCCCAACAAATAGGCGACTAACACCACTCCTAACCCAGACGCTAACCACAGCACCATTGCCTTTATCCCTTCCTGAATTGCACTACCAGTTTACAATTGCAGTTTACAATTGCAGTCTACAATTGAATTCATGCTGACACTCACGCATCGATCGCCCGTTGATCCCAAGGGTGCTGTTTCACTGACCCTCTCGCTGACGGCCGAAGAACGGACGCGATCGCGCCACTATTTTCAAACCGATGATGGGCAGGGGGTCTACTTACGGCTACCCCGTGGCACGGTGCTGCGGCATGGAGATGTTTTGCAATCAGAAGATCGGCAAACCTTAGTGCAAATTGTGGCTAAACCCGAACCTGTGATGACTGTGACCGCTGCAACAACGATCGATCTGCTACGAGCCGCCTATCATTTGGGCAATCGCCATGTGCCCCTAGAAGTTACCGAAACTTATTTGCGCCTATCGCCCGATCCGGTGCTGAAGTCCATGCTGGAACAGATGAGGCTGCATGTGACGGAAGCTCAGTTACCCTTTGAACCAGAAGCCGGAGCTTATGGACACACCGCTTCTCACGGACATGCTCATGCCCCCTCTGCTACTCACGTTCATGATCACGTTGACCATGATCACATTGACTGAGGCGCTATGAATTCAATCGATGCTGCGGCCTTCTTACGCTTGTTGCAACTGGTGAGTCCGGCGTTGCCTGTAGGTGCTTATAGCTATTCGGAAGGACTGGAGACCTTGGTGCAAAGCAACCGCCTCCCTGATGCTGTCACCCTAGAACACTGGCTGACGCAAGAACTACACTACGGCGCTATTCGCCTAGAAACAGCCGTGCTCACTCGAATTTACGAGTGTGCTAGCACTGGCGATCTAACGCGATTAAGCTATTGGAACCAATGGCTTTCTGCCTTTCGCGAAACCGAAGAACTACGCCAACAAAGCTGGCAGATGGGGCGATCGTTGTTGCGATTGTTGCAGGGATTGGGGAGTCGGGAGTCGGGAGTGGGAAATGAGGAGCAGAGGAACGGGCTGGGTGAGTGGGTTGAGACGTGTGGGGAAACATGTCATTTTGTCACGGCATTTGGCTTGGCGACGGTTTATTGGCAGATTGATTTACCTGCGGCAACATTGGGCTATTTGCACAGTTGGGCCAGTAACTTGGTGAATGCGGGGGTGCGCTTGATTCCGCTGGGGCAAACGCAAGGACAGCAGGTATTGCTCAATCTCTACCCATCGTTAGCACAGACTGCAACCAGTGCTTTAAACTTGAAGGATGATGAGTGGTGGAGTTGCAACTGGGGCTGGACGATCTCTAGCATGAATCATGAAACGCTCTACTCGCGCTTGTTTCGCAGCTAATCCCTTCTCTCATGCTTTCTCCTTTCCCTTCAGCCACCGATCGATTGGCTCAGTGGACTTCACCACCTGCATTCCAGCATCGGCAAAGCGTTGGTAAGCGGCATCAGCTTGGTCGGTAAAATCCACGACTCCGGGCACAACTACAGGCGAGGAGCAATCCTCTAGCAAGTAGACTTTTTGAACCAGGCTCGGATCAGTAGCTTGAATTTCGCTGAGCAAATTTTCGACAGTCCAGGCAACACAGTGGCTTTTTGCTTGCCCTGCAATCACAATCGCGTCAAACTGAAGCAGCTTTTGCAAAAATGCCGTGTTTTTGTGAGCGATTGTTTGTTTCTGGGCGTCTTCCAATACTTCTGGACTCAGAACGGAGTAATTTTCGGTTAACGGATTGCTGCCCTTCAGTTCAAAGTGGGTTTGGCGATCGCGAGCAATGGCATGGAAAAAACAAGCTTCTTCTACAGCTGAGACGATCGCATGACCAACGCCGCCCAGCATAGAATGGTAGGGCCAGATGGTGAGCGGATACTTGCCGTCTTGATGTAAGGTGCGGACATAATGCAAGGCATAGGACTGGAGCCGATCAATCTCGTAGCCAAGCCCTTCTGCAATGGCAGCGTTGACGTTCCACCGGCCTTGCTCAACGTCATCCAGGGAAATCATGGTCATGGCGGGGGGGTGATCCCCGTTGGCATCAACCCAAAAAATGGGATGGAAAATTTGAGTGGCGGTGTGGGTGTCCATCGTCAAGGCAATTTCGGTGATGCGATCGAGATGGCGATAGATAAACTCACACAAGCGGATATTGTCTTCCACTGCTCCCATGCCCGATCGCCCGCCTACAAAAAGCTCAAAATCGGGAATGCAGAATGTATTCTGAACATCGATCGCCAACAGACACAGACGAAAGGTATCACTAGCAGCGGGAAGTAGGTGATGCTGCTTGGCCCAAGCTTTGGCATCGATCGATCGCTGTTGATAGGGAACTCGCCAAACCTCGCCCACAGAATGTGGAACAAAATGGGCGGGCAGCGGCAATTGCGTGGTTGTGCTCATCAGTGCTGCCTCCAAAGCAGTGGAGAGGGTAGAGCATCAGCGACTAGCATCTTATGCAAACTTTAACAATTGCGATAGAACAGTCAACGAAATCAATCAAAGCTTGATGAAATCGTGAGATATCTTAGTGTAACTTAAACACTAAGAGGATGAAATGCTGTCTACTCACTAGAATGCCTCGATACAAATGCCTCATACCTATAAATATCCTAGACCGGCTCTTACTGTTGATTGTGTCGTATTTGGACTCGATCGCCAACATACGCTGAAAGTCATGCTCATTCAACGCAAGCTATCACCCTTCCAAGGCGATTGGGCCTTGCCAGGTGGCTTTGTACGCATGGATGAATCTCTAGAGGCGGCAGCATTGCGGGAGCTATGCGAAGAAACCGGGATTGAACGGTTGTTTTTAGAGCAACTCTACACGTTTGGGGCAGTCAATCGCGATCCCCGAGAACGGGTGGTCACGGTGGCGTATTATGCCCTGATTAACCTAGAAGAACACCCCGTTAAAGCGGCGTCGGATGCTAGTGATGCTGCCTGGTTTGCTATCGATGCCCTGCCATCACTGGCGTTTGATCATGACCAGATTCTCAAGATTGCCCTCGATCGTTTGAAAGCTAAAGTGCGCTACGAACCGATTGGTTTTGAATTGTTGCCGCGCAAGTTCACGTTATTTCAGCTTCAGCGCCTTTATGAAACGGTGCTGGGACAAGAACTGGACAAGCGCAATTTTCGCAAAAAAATTTTGAATATGGGGTTACTGCGCGAACTAGACGAACGCCAGCAGGATGTCCCCCATCGTGCTGCCAAACTCTATCAATTTGACGAAGCGACCTATCGCCAACTTCGAGAGAAAGGTTTTAACTTTGAAATTTGACAACCTCAGTTACATCTGATAGATACGCTACAGCTAGGGGCTTTCTTGAGTTCCCAACCATAATGGATTGAAATAACGCGATTCGCCTAACCCTGAATACGTCGATCGGCTTGCTTCAACTCTTCTAGCTAATTTGTAGAAAAGTTACGAAATGTAAAACACATTGAAAATATTTATGAACTCTTGTCGTTGCCTGATCCCGTTGCTAGAGTGTGCTGGAAGCTTCAAGCTGGTTCCGTTATCGGCGTTCATTCTGATTAATCGCCTGCTGAACTGTTCCATGTTTCTTAGTTCACGCATTCATTCAATTCAACTGTTCCTCAGTTGCAGAAGCACAGTGTCTTACTGATATTCGAGCGATTCACAACCTAGGTAAAAGCGCAGTAAGGCTTGATTCAGGAGGTTTTCCAATATGGATATTTGTGGAAAGGTTGCTCTAGTAACTGGAGCATCGCGTGGAATTGGACGATCGATCGCGCTGGAATTAGCCAAACACGGTGCGAGGCGGCTGTTGCTAGTAGCTCGTAATGTCGCTTTGTTGTCAGACGTGGCAGCAGAAATCGAAGCCTTGGGCGCAGAAGCGATTGTGTTACCGCTTGATTTAACGCAAACGGTAGCGGTTAATGTGGCAATTGCTCAGGCTTGGCGATCGCATGGCCCGATCGATTTACTCATCAACTGCGCAGGCGTCGCCCATCAAACTCCATTTTTGCAAACTAAATTGCCGCAGGTGCAAGAGGAAATTGCGGTTAATTTACTCGGCATGTATACCATCACTCGTGTGGTGGCTCGACGCATGGCAGCCCGCAAGCAAGGCAAAATAGTCAATGTTTCTAGCCTCATGGGCAAGTTAGCTGCTCCTACAATGGCGACTTATTCCGCCACAAAATTTGCCATTCAGGGCTTTACTCAAGCACTGCGGGCCGAACTGCTTCCTCACAATGTGCAAGTTATCAGCCTACTGCCCACTCTGACTAGTACTGATATGATCCGTAACTTGCAGCTATTTCGTTGGGTAATTCCCATGACACCAGAGCAGGTGGCTCGATCGTTGATTCGGGGCTTACATCGAGAGTCCCCGGAAATTCTAGTGGGTTGGCAAAGTCACTTAGCCGTGCTCGGCAGTCGCATCATGCCCTGGTTGACGCAGAAACTGTTACGAATGGCCTCGCCGTTATCCAGCCCTCGATCGTCCCACTATCGTCCTCGGCATCTTGAGCATCCCACGGTTTAAGGGGCCACAAGACCAGTGGATGTCTTTGGCGAAGCCAGAGCGGGTTTATCTGGCAGAGTTATCTAAAAGGTGATTTCAATCCTGCTCTGGTCTTATCGTTCCGTAAGCGTGAAGTTGACTCAACTCTTGGGCTGAGTGAAACCGGACATACTGAGTCAACCAAATGAGTCAACCAAAGGCAGAAGAAACTTTGCCTCGATCGATCCGTCATCAGTTTGGAGTGAATTCTTGTAGTCAAAGGAATTTGTGCTAGACGATCGCGAAAATGATTTTGACAGACAAGCGAATTCCGTGGAGAGCATCGTCTAAGCAATCGATTCGGACTGGAAAAGCCGAGTTTGAATTGCAAGGTGATGCTTTTTCAGGCATTTGATGTTACATAGGATACGGATTGCCGTTTATTCACGGTTTCAACTTTCAATAACATTTTCCTGATGCACCAATTCATTCAGTGCTATTCGTGTTAGTGCTGCTTGTGGCGCAGCCTAAGTTTGATCGTTCTTCGCCTGTCAGTTACTTCTCGATTCCGTTATTTTCTGATTTGACTGGTTTCTTGCAGGTATTTCTTGCAGGTATCCCTTGTTCCTTGTCAATACTCGTCAATTGATGACCAATCTCTGTATGGCTAATTTTCTTGAAATGCGTCCCTTGTTTCGCTCCATTCACCCTCTGCGTCACCAAACCTGGAAGCAACTTGTGGCCGTGACGATGGGAGCGCTGACGCTGACGGCTAGTCTACTGTCTAACCCAGCTTGGGCAGGCGATCCGTTTCGAGTGACCAATCCACGTAATGTTGGTGATCAAACCGAGGCTGCTTTCAAAGCCATGTTTGAGCAAGGCAATTATGTGACCGCCTCCGAGTTACTCCAAACGGCTGAACCGGATGAACCTTTGTCCTATGCATTGAAAGCTTCGTTGGCATATATGAATGAAGAGTTTGATGCGATGGGAGAGAACGCCCGTTTAACGCGGGAAAAAGCCGAACAACTGAAAGAGCAAGATCCTCTACGAGGACACCTTTACATAGCCGCTGGATTATTTCTGGAGGGAGCACATTCGTTTCTAACAGAAGGGGCCGTGCGATCGACTCCGGCGGTTCTTGGTAAGTTACAGCAGGTGTTCAATAACCTCAGTGAAGCAGAAAAAATTGATCCCAACGATCCAGAATTGAATTTGCTCAAGGGCTACATGGATCTGATGCTGTCGGTGAATTTGCCGTTTGCCAATCCTCAAGAGGCCATTCAGCGGCTGGAAACTCGGGCGGCTCCAGTGTATTTGGCACAGCGAGGTATTGCAATCGGCTATCGCGACTTAGATCAACAGGAGCAGGCGCTAATCGCGGTCGATCGGGCCCTACAAGAAACCCCTAACAATCCAGAACTCTTGTATTTGAAGGCGCAAATTCTGCGGCGACAAAGCGACGAGGTTGAAGGAGAAGCGCAAACCCGGTTACAGCGGCAAAGCCTCAATTTCTTCCGTCAGGCTTGGGAACAGCGCACCCAACTTCCCGAAAACACCGTCGAGCAGATCGATCGCGAGGCCTGCCGTACCTTTCAGTATCTCCGCGATCGTAACCCTGATGTCTGTGTTGAGAACCATTCCGTCAACTGGCAGCGCACCGAACAAGCAGGAGGGTAGGGATTGGGTACTGGAGAGGGGGCTTAGGCTTTAGCCTGCTGCCTCTGTTCCTCTCAATCTCAACCTAATCCCTAGCTGCTCTCTGTTACTGCAATGGCGGTTCCGTAGCAGGTGGGGGGGCAAACAGCGGTTCTGGTTCATCTGGCACGTCAATACGACTCGGAGTCGCGGGAATGCCTTGATCGATCGGCACAAAGTTAGGTAGGACGCTACGAGGACGGCTGCTAGCCGCA
Source organism: Thermocoleostomius sinensis A174 (assembly GCF_026802175.1). Lineage (NCBI taxonomy): Bacteria > Bacillati > Cyanobacteriota > Cyanophyceae > Oculatellales > Oculatellaceae > Thermocoleostomius > Thermocoleostomius sinensis. The sequence goes on from NZ_CP113797.1 coordinate 5,005,122, forward strand.
ATGCATCTGTCCATAATTTCAGCGGTTGACAGTGCTGTCTCACCGCGAACACCTGTAACGCACGACGAGAACCGCAGCGGCAACAAACTGCGACGGCAATAGTCCAGAACAGTAAGAGCCGTCGTTTCATCGGAAACTCCATCGCTAATACTGACCACGCAGGACGCTAAATCTACCGGGCGCCTAGCTCGCCTACAGCTTGATAGCGCATTAGTCGCGGCAATTGTCTCATTGTTGCTAATCCGAGTCACGCAAGCCGACAAATCGCGTGGGTAGAGTGCTCCACCACAGGCAGCAGCCGCCTCCGCTTCAGATACTCCCGCTCCCACTAACCCAGAAGCACAGACGGCATAATCTCTGGGTCGCGATCGATAGTTGGAAATAGAGGTGGCGGCAACAGCCGGATTGACAGGCAACAAAACTGAGAAAATGCTAGCCATCAATAAAGAGAGACTAGAAAAGCGCAAGGACGATCGACAAAGAGAATGTTGCATAGCAGGTGACTCGATTCAGAAGCGAATGCAGAGCGACAGATCTGGAGCTATTTTCCCACAACGACTAAAATTTGCCATCGGTTCATTAGACTTCTTGACCCAATCCCCAATTCCATCGTTCTATCCTGGATGGAATTTTTTAGAGGTGCAGTCTGGATCGATCCAAGCAATTTTCGGCGTTACAGTTTTGTTACGCTGTAGAATACTTTTAGAAAAACTGTAAAGCTGCTGAGTAACCGCCACTTTGGCTAAAGCCAACAGTTGTCTGACGCTTAATAGTTATTAAGGTTGCCTGTATGGGCTGCTTTAATAAAACGTTACTTTGTACTATCGATCTCTTCTGCTCAAGTCATGGCTCAACTTTCTGAAACTCCAGATGTCCCTGATCTAGGGCGTCGTCAATTTATGAATTTATTGACCTTTGGAGCAGTGACGGGAACTGTTCTAGGGGCCTTATATCCGGTTGTAAAATACTTCATTCCTCCATCTAGTGGTGGTTCTGGTGGCGGCACGGTGGCCAAAGACGCACTGGGAAATGATGTGCTTGCAGCCAACTTTTTGGCAGAACACAAGCCCGGTGATCGAGTGCTGGCACAGGGACTTAAAGGAGACCCAACTTACATTGTGGTAGAAGGACCCGATGCAATTGCTGATTATGGCATCAACGCGGTTTGCACCCACTTGGGCTGCGTGGTGCCTTGGAACGGTGGTGAAGGTAAGTTTATTTGCCCGTGTCACGGCTCGCAATACAACAGCGAAGGCAAAGTTGTTCGAGGTCCTGCTCCTCTCTCTTTGGCCCTAGTTCATGCCAATGTTGACGACAATGGCAAGGTCGTCTTTAGCCAGTGGACTGAAACCGACTTCCGCACAGGCGAAGATCCTTGGTGGGCATAACAAGCAGTCCAAACGATGAACGATCTGAATAGCGTGCCGTTACACCCGAACCCCTAACTTTAAGCTGAAAGCTGGAATTTGAATTTCTCGCATCCTTTGTCACTGAACACTTGTCACCCATGAAATCAACGTTTTGGATATCGCTGTCGCTAAGAGGAGCCAAGGCTGTCTTTAAAGGCGCTTTGGTGATGTTTGTGGCTATTGCTTTGTTGTTGGGAAGTGATGTGATTCGCCCACAGGCAGCCGCTGCCTACCCCTTCTGGGCCCAGCAGAACTATGAAACACCCCGTGAAGCCACTGGCCGGATTGTTTGTGCCAACTGCCACCTTGCTGCAAAGCCCGTCGAAATTGAAGTTCCTCAATCTGTTTTGCCAGATAAGGTGTTTAAAGCTGTTGTCAAAATTCCCTACGATACCAATGTTCAACAGGTGTTGAGCACGGGTGAAAAAGGCCCGCTGAATGTTGGCGCCGTGCTGATGTTGCCCGATGGTTTTAAAATTGCACCAGACGATCGCATTCCTGAAGACATGAAAGAAGAGGTTGGTCCTTCCTATCTGTTCCAACCCTACGCAGAAGGCAAAGAAAATATTGTATTGGTGGGACCTTTACCTGGCGATCAATATCAAGAGATTGTTTTCCCGGTGCTCTCTCCTGACCCCAACACGGATAAAGGTATTTACTTTGGAAAATACCAAATTCATTTGGGCGGTAATCGTGGACGTGGTCAAGTCTATCCTACGGGTGAAAAGAGCAACAATGCCGTTTATAACGCTTCAGCAGCGGGAACCATCACCCAGATTGCCAAAGCCGATGATGGCAGCTATGAAGTCACTATTCAATCCGAAAATGGAGATGTGGTGGTAGACAAGATCCCGGCAGGACCAGATCTGATTGTGTCAGAAGGAGAAGAAGTTGCTGCTGGAACTGCTCTGACCAACAACCCGAATGTAGGTGGCTTTGGTCAACGAGATACTGAGATTGTGTTGCAAAGCCCGAATCGAATCAAAGGGTTGATTGCCTTCTTGGCAGCCGTAACACTGTCACAAATCATGCTGATTCTGAAGAAGAAGCAGGTCGAAAAGGTACAAGCTGCTGAGATGAGCTTCTAGCTACCGTTAGATCAATCACCGTTAGATCAAATTAAATCGATTAATGAGGGGTTTTGCATAGCAAGCCCCTTTTTGGTTGCAATCACAACCTAAGACGGCTTGCAATTGCCGGCATACTTGAGGCAGCATAAGGACTCTAGACCTGGTTAGTAAATTGGAGCCACCGCAGCAGGAAAAGTTAAGGGCAGATTATATCGAATAAATGAGATTTATATTTATCAGAATTTGAATTGGCTCAATTTATCGCTAGGCTATTTTCATAAGAACACTCAGCAGAGCTTGATGTTCTGCCTTGAGCGTTTGAAGTCACTGCATCCCAGGCTTGAGGACGAAGCTGGCTTGCAATCCACTGTGAAGGGATTTATTGCGATCGCTGCCCCGTCGTCATTGAGGTTAAAGCCGTGAACAAATTACAAGAGCGTTTCGATGAAGGATGGTCAGTGCAAATCTATGACGGTAATCGTCATTTGCGTTGTTCTCTCTCTGCTTCTCACATGCGGGTGTTCCTAGCAGGTTTGGTGGTGGGGTTCATATTGGCTTTAGTTGGATTAAGCCATAGCCCCCGTGCACAGTCTTCACAGGTATCTCCGTCATTTTCACCCCCTATAGAGTCTCCACTGAGCCTAAATTAGCGTGTCATTTTTTGAGCGTGTGGATGGTTAAGTAGTTAAACACTTAGATAGCGTCTTAGATAGCTCTCAACCGTTTCCATCTGAAGCCCAAATGTTGTCTGAAGCCGATCGATCTCAGCGGGAGAGCAGAAAAACTCATTCGCTAGCAGAGTTCGCAGAGTTCCCAAGGATTTCTGCGCCTCTGGGTTCAGCAGTCCCAAAACTGTGCGAACACCATCTAACACCAGCAGCGGGGGATTGATGACGATCGGATCGCGATTAAAAATGCGTCCAAAGATTTGCGGGATTTGCGATCGTTCTAAAACTTCTGGGCCGCCCACTGCAAAAATTTGACGGCTAGCATCTGGATTGCTAGCAGATTCCGCCGCAATTTTGGCTAGGTCGTCTGTACTGACGATCGACGTGCGAATTTTGGGGTCGCCAATCTGTAGATAAATTCCGGTTTGGCGAAAGCGCTCTGCCAGTGGCAATAAGTTAGACGCAAATCCAGAGGGGCGTAAGATTGTATAGTTTAATCCACTCGCCTGCAAATACTGTTCAACGGCCCACTTCGCCTTAAACACAGGCGCATCTTCATAACCTCGATCGACCCCTAGCACTGAAACGAACGTGATATGCTGTACCCCAGCTATCTTTGCCGCATCAATCAAGTCAATGTTGGCGCGATAATCGATGGCTTGAGGGCTACCTGTAGAGGCATTAGAACCGTGCGTACTGATGATATAGTCAACCCCTTGACACGCTTTTTGAATATCGCGCTCTTGTCGTAAATCACCAATAAATATTTCGGCTCCGCGTTGCTCTAGCTCGCCGTACCGCGAGGTCAATTGCACAAACGCCCGCACAGGTAGCTCTTGTTCGCGTAGCCGCCGTACCACTCGACGACCTAAATCACCCGATGCGCCAGTTACTAAATACATGCAATCGTTCTCCTTAAGGGACTGTTTGTAAGTTGCTGGACACGCGAGGTGCCACTGTCTGACAGCAGTGGAGGAATCCTGCTTCGCCCTCATCCCCAAACCTGCTCCCACGTGTGAAAGCAGGGAGCCGAACCTGCTTCGCTAGCTTCCTCCTCTCCTAGGTTGAGGAGTGAAAGGTCGGGGAGGTGGGGTCCAGATAGTTGCCCATCGCGTTGTTACTTCTTTTTGTTATTTTTTCTGCGCTGTGTCCGTTGCTCCCAGCGAAATAAACTCACCATTAGCACAACAATTCCAACCTGAAGAGCCAAATTAGGCAACGCAGTTTCTGCACTCGCTCGTCCCGCCAAGAGTTGCGTAAGAAAGATAAATGCCCCAATGCAACCCGAAGCTCCGCAGGCGAGATAGACAAACTGGCGCAGCCCTCGGTAAGGTGATTTTAGCTCGGCAAGCAGTTGGGCGCGTGTTTCAGGATCAAGGGTTTGAGACGATCGGGGGGGTAGGTCAGTCATATCAACGCAGAATGGCTCTCCTTGATCCTAAAGCACAATCGTTCTTCTATGAGCCAAGCAGGGTTTATTCTTACAACGGCAGTATTTTTACCACAAACCACGTTTGCCATTGGGATGAATAGTTGCCCAGTTGGTGCGGGCTAGAGCCAGTTGTTCATCAGACACCTTTGCACCAGTTAAATCAGCTCCGCAGAGATTGGCCCCACGCAGATTGGTATTACTGAGATGGGCATAGCTTAAGTTTGCACCGCGTAAATCGGCTCCAGCTAAATCGGCATGGTTGAGGTAAGCCCGTGCTAAATTAGCATTTTTCAAAATCGCTTGGCTGAGGCTAGCGCGACCGAAGTCAGCATTAAACAAATTTGCGCCTTGCAGATTGACCCGATGTAATTTGGATTGATGAAAATTGCCATTCGATAAGTCAACTCGCTGTAAATTCAGTGTGCTCAGGTCTTGGCTGGTGAAATCTCGTCGCCCTTTAGCATAGGCAGCAATTACCTCATCGACCGCTAATTTCGTTGAAACAAATCCCGTCTGATTCACCAAATTTTTGGAACTTGTGGCTGTGGCAGTTGGTGCATTTCGCCGAGTGCTAATGGGTTGTTGATAGGTACGCGGGCGAAGCGATCCAGACTGGCAACGGGTCGTAGGAGCGGCAGGAGACAACGGAGAAGAAGCCCCCCCCGAAGCCCGATGAACTTTGCTGGCTCGAATTGCAGCGGCCAATCGAGCTGATGGAGACAAGGACGGCATGGTATCTATACTGCTGGGCATATCAGACGCGGTGGAAGAAACCGATCGAGAAGATCGGCTAGGCTGAGATACTAGGCTTTGGGACAAGCTATCCATGTAGGGTTCTAAATCCAGGGCCCGGAGCACATCTTCAGCAGACTGATAGCGATGTCGAACAGAGACTTCCAGCATTTTGCTGAGGACTGCTGCAAAGTGAGCGCTGATATGAACGTGCTCTTTCCATAGCACTTCACCTGTGGTTGAGTCATAGTCCATGTCTTTCGGCGATCGTCCCGTTAATAAGTACAAGCAGGTGATTCCCAAGGCATAAATATCACTGGCATACACGGGGCGCATGGCCATCTGCTCAGGCGGGGCATAACCAGGAGTGCCGATCGCATAGGCGGTGAGGGCCGTTTGTTCAGATGCCCCCGACCGAATGGGATTTACTTGATCTTTAACGGCTCCAAAGTCGATTAAGACCAGCTTTTTGTCTTGAGAGCGACGAATGAGGTTGGCTGGTTTAATGTCGCGATGGATCACCTGCTGACCATGAATATATTGCAGCATTGGCAACACTTCGCTGAGAAATTGCTTCGTGCCTGCTTCACTAAATGGCCCCGAGCGCTTCACCTCCTGTTGCAGCGTTGAGCCACTGATATATTCTTGAACCAAATAAAATTCCTGATTTGCTTCAAAATAGTCCAACAGACAAGGCACTTGAGGATGGTTGCCGACTTTCCCTAGGGTTTTAGCTTCCCGCTGAAATAGATCCCGCGCCATTTGCATCACATGGGGCGAGGTCGCCACAGGGCGCAATTGTTTAATTACCGAGTAGGGCGTTCCAGGTAGGGATTCATCTTTAGCAAGAAAAGTAGCGCCAAAACCGCCCTGCCCGAGGGCCTGAATCACTCGATAGCGATCGCGCAGCAATAACTTTGAGCCACAGGTCTGACATCGCTCTGTATTGACTAAATTTTCTGGATTGGCACAGGCTGGATTTAGGCAATAGCTCATGCAATATCACTCGCTTCATAGGTCTCTAAAACGTGCTAGCCGGGTCAGCATTAAAGTGGGTAAAGCCCTAGAACTTTGCTAACGTCACTACCGTTTCATCACCCTTATCTTTCCAACAAAATCTTGGCAAAGTGCCATGCTTTTGGGGAAACTCTTGAAGAGTTGCTAAAGATAGCAAGGTTTTGCTTGAAGCCTTTATGAAACTCCATCAGGTTGCGAGTTTGAAGTACCTAAAATCAATCTATTAGGGCAAATTTTGAACCACTAGTCAGGGCGATTCTAACCGTTGAAGAGACAGAAATTGCAATTCTCTTGCCCGAGCGCTTGGAAAGTGTACCGTTGCGAACTTATCATAGAAGAATAGAATCCAAATCCTGCTAAATGCGTAGCTTGCCCCCGCTTCTGGATCGAGCAGACTAGGGCACCGTCTTGTTTGTATGGTCAAAACTGTTGACATCCTAGGATTTCCTCACGTCTACGAACTGTCGGCTCCCACAGATTGTCCCACCGTTCTAGTTTTCGTTCATGGCTGGCTCCTCAGTCGGGCCTATTGGCAGCCTATGATCGATCGACTGTCTGGGGACTATCAATGCCTTTCCTACGATCTGCGTGGATTTGGTGCATCCCAACGAGTGGCTAATTTATCTGCTGCTACGACACCTGCCCTAGTTGAAGATCCCGTACTAGAAAAAGCGGTCGTGGGCAGCGGAGCGGCGATATCATCACTGCCGTCCAGTTTAGAAACTCTGAAGGTTTCGACGACGATTGACTACACCAATTACGCACCTGCTATCTATGCCCAAGAGCTTGCCATTCTACTACAGCAACTTGCCATCCAAAAGGCGTGGATAGTAGGACACTCCTTGGGAGGCAGTATTGCACTTTGGGCAGCCCATCAGTTTCCAGAATCGATAGCAGGGGTAATTTGTATTAACTCAGGGGGGGGGATTTATCTCAAGGAAGAGTTTGAGCGCTTCCGTACCGCCGGTCAACAACTCGTCAAGTATCGCCCCCGTTGGTTATCGTATGTCCCCTTACTTGATATTGCCCTAACCCGGATGAGTGTGGCTAAGCCGATCGAGCGTCGCTGGGGACGCCAACGTTTGTTTGATCTATTAAATGCCGATCCCGCTGTGGCGATTGGCACCTTGCTGGATTCAACCACAGAAGCAGAGGTGAATCGGCTACCCCAAATTGTTGCGCAATTGAAACAGCCTGTGCATTTTATCGCTGGTTCCAATGACACGGTAATGGAACCAAAATATGTTCACCACTTGGCTAGCTTTCATCCATCCTTTGAGTGCTGTAGCAATAACGTAACTGAAATTGCTAACTGTGGTCATTTGTCCATGATTGAACAACCCGATGCAGTGGCTACTGAAATTCGCCGAGTGCTTGATCAATATCTCACCTAGACCCCGCACTCAAAATACACTGTGAGAAAGACTAGTCGTGAGCGTCCCTCTAGGCAGCAAGGCCACTTTAGGTGATGCTTAATAGTGGTCAATTTAGATGAGGAGCGTTGCAGATGACAGCAGGACTAGATCCCGTGACGGTAATGAAGCAAGAAGTGGGACGCGCCGCTGCCAATCGAGTGAAGTCGGGTTCTATTGTGGGGTTGGGCACGGGGTCAACTACCGCGTTTGCGATTCAGTGTTTGGGCGAGCGGCTTAGATCAGGTGAACTGACGGACATCAGAGGCGTACCGACCTCCTTTCAAGCCTCCGTACTGGCCAAACAGCACGGCATTCCGCTGACCACCCTAGACGAAATTGATCGGATAGACATTGCCATTGATGGAGCCGATGAAGTTGATCCACAGAAAAACTTGATTAAAGGTGGCGGAGCGGCTCATACCCGTGAAAAAATTGTCGATTCGCTAGCAGAGCAATTTATAGTCGTCGTCGATCGTTCCAAATTAGTTGATCGCTTAGGTACGACCTTTCCGCTGCCAGTAGAAGTGTTGCCGATGGCGGTGACCCCAGTTATGCAGGCGATCGAAAAACTGGGCGGCAAACCTGAACTGCGTATGGGCGTCAAAAAAGACGGCCCCGTCATCACCGACCAAGGCAATATGGTGCTAGATGTAACGTTTGGAGCGATCGACAACCCAGCCGAACTAGAAAAAACCTTGAACAACATTCCTGGCGTGCTAGAAAACGGCTTATTTGTTGGCGTGGCTGATGTTGTGCTAGTTGGCGAAATCAAAGACAACCACCCCTCAGTGAGAGAAGCTTAAGCAAAGGCGAAAGGATGAGAGCGAAAGGATGAATCAAGACCAATCTTCGTTCATTCATTTCATCCTCATCCCAACTCCCAACTCCCAACTCTTGACGCTCAAGCTGGTTTAGAAAACTGATTCAAATGCCTAGCCAATTGCTTAGTTTTAAGTCCATATTCGATCGCCTCTAGCACGCGCACCACGCCTGTTGTGTTGACCATTTCCACCGATTTCCCTGATCGCTGAGCCGCTTGCACAGCTTTGTCAGTTAGTTTGTGACTTGTGTAACCAGTGACAACCAACACCAGATCAGCACTAGCAATATGGCTTTCGCTTTGTTCAGCAATTTGGGGCCCTGCTTGGGCTGTACACCAAATCAGATTGACATTGGAATCTCTTAAACGATTTCTAACCGCGCTTTCGAGTCGATCGTGCCCACCGAAGATGACCACCTTACCTTCCAAAATGGCATAGGGATTGGGGCGTTTTTCGCTGCTGCGATGGCGAACCCGTGGCTGCACATCGGGGGCCCGTTCGACCCGCGATCGGTTTTCTAGGGCTTTGTTATAGATAAACGTCAGTGTTTGCTCATGGCTACCGCGTAACCGGGCCACCGGACCTTCTTCACTATGGGTATTAATTTGGTGAATGAGCACATCCACCACTTCTTCCAAGGCTCCAATGGCTTTGAGGTCGTGAATATAGGGACGGATGGCGATCGAAGCATCCGTAGCGCTGTAAAAGTCCTGTTGTTCGGTAATCATCTCCAACAGATCTGCTTTCAAGGCCAACCGCCAGCGATGGGTTTGCTCGGCAATGCGCTCATCCAACAATTTCTCTTCGTTTAAAATCATTTGGCGATCGATGGCCTGAGCCGCCAGCAACGGTGCGTTGGCCAGCCGTTGTCGCAAGTCTTCAGCTTTAGCTTCCAGCTTTTTGCGTGTCATACTGTCTACAAAGTCTTCAGAGGACAGTTGCGACAGCATTTCTTCAATTTGGGACAGCAGCGGTTCTAGGCGCTGTTTTATTTTGACGATTTCTTCTTGGATTTGCTCATCCCGTTGCTGCTGTAAGCGCTTTTCTTCCAATTCTATTTTTGCTAATGATAAGAGATCTTGAACTGAATTTTCTAACTCATCTAGTTCTGAGATATCCATAAACTTGCCTCAAGAAGGATTAAACCATAGCCATCAAGGTCATAGACCGAGTATTCGATTGAAAATACCGCCCTATGGCACCGCGATATGGCGAACATAGCTGTCATGTGAAAGATTAGTTAACGTTATAGTATTGCGAGTGTTGTTTGAGGATGAACCCGTCCAAGCAGGAACTCGAAGCATGAACACCATTCACCACTCACCCAATCGTCATTGACCTAATCTCTCTACCTCTCCATGCACTATCGAAGATTTGGACGTACCGAGCTAGCTATGCCAGTGTTTTCCTGTGGTGGTATGCGCTACCAATACAAATGGCAGGATGTACCAGAACGGGAAATCCCATCTGACAATCAAGCGAACCTGGAAGCGACGATCCGTCGATCGCTGGAATTAGGTATTTATCATATCGAAACCGCCAGGGGGTATGGCACCTCTGAGATACAGTTAGGCAAAATTTTGCCGCTGTTACCCAGAGAGAAACTTATTGTACAAACAAAAGTTGCTCCTGTTGCGAGTGCCAAAGAATTTCAGCACACCGTTGAACGCTCACTCATGAACCTCAGGCTAGACTACATTGATCTGTTGGGGCTGCACGGAATCAACACGCCTGAGCTACTCAACTATAGCACTCGTCCTGGTGGCTGTTTGGACGTAGCTCACAAACTCCAGTCTCAGGGAAAAATCCGGCACATTGGGTTTTCTACCCATGGAGCCACTGATCTAATTGTGCAAGCCATTGAGACAAATCAGTTTGATTACGTCAACCTGCACTGGTACTACATTTTTCAAGCAAACTGGGCAGCGATTGAAGCAGCCAGTCAGCGAGACATGGGAATTTTTATTATCAGCCCCTCGGACAAAGGTGGACGATTATACAATCCACCCCAGAAGCTAGTAGAATTATGCCAACCGCTGAGTCCAATGGTGTTCAACGATTTGTTTTGCCTCAGCCATCCATTGGGTCGTCAACCACTGGTGCACACGCTCAGTATTGGCGCTGCTCGCCCTCAGGATTTTGACGAGCACCTGAAAACTCTGCCTCTACTCGATCGTGCGGATGAGATATTGCCACCAATTTTGCAGCGTTTAGAGCAGGCAGCGATCGACTCGTTGGGTGAAGAGTGGGTGCGGACGTGGCATGTGGGGTTACCGCACTATAGTCAAACTCCGGGGAATGTGAACATTCCTGCAATCCTGTGGTTGCGCAATTTGGCCCTTGCCTATGACTTGGTGGATTATGCCAAGGGACGATACAATATGTTAACCAACGCTGGACACTGGTTTCCCGGCGCGAATGCTGCCAAGGTCGATCGCTTGGATTTGCGACAGTGCCTTGTCAATAGTCCTCATGCCAGCAAAATTCCAGCCCTTTTAAAAGATACACATCAGCGTTTAGCAGGAGACCCTGTGAAGCGACTATCGCAACAGTAGAACCGCAGCTTTAAACAGTAAACCAACTAGTTCTAAGCGTTTGATTTGGAGCACCACTAGAGATTGCATTCAAAAAGATCCGGGTTTTGAACCATTTGCTCTGTACTTGCCGGTAGATGGATGTGTGCCCTAAAGAAACTTAACAACGCTGAGGAAATACTCAAATGCTAGCGAACTCAGACGCAAATCAGAGTTTTCAATCGAGTCTTGCCTCCGCTGAATCAAAAGTGTTACCACCAGCAACTATTGCAACTGACACCCCAGGAAAGGCAGATCGGTTACTGAATCAGTCCCTATCGGGGCAGACGTTTGTTGTGCCGTCATCGCGCATGTTTGTTCATCCCACCCGCCTACTGTGCGCTTGGGAATCTCGTCCTATGCAGATTCATTTACCTGAAGATAAAAAACGGTCTTCTCCGATTGAAATGACCGTCCGCACTGGAGGACTGACTCAGGCCAGCAATCTACAACCTCGTCGGTATTATCGACACGCTCTGAAAGCTCTGTATCAGCAGCTAGCGTTGCCTGTGCGTTTGCCCCATTCCTATGTACTGGACAGCCGTTTTGATACCGATCAAAACATTGCTCATATTGTTGACAATATTCTGACTCGCTTCTTGCTGGCCAAGCGTATTGAACCAGCCTTGTCCAATCTCACCCTGATTTTGCGTCGCAATGCCAGCCCGATGATGAAACAGGTGTGTCAACTGCTCCACATTCCGTTTATCTGCACCGATCGCCGGGTCCAGGGCAACATCGTCACCGTTGAAGCAGAGAAGCGATCGGCAACTTGTCCAATTCTATTTGAACCGTATTATCGATCGCTGTTTGGATCGTTAGACTTTGCAGACTATCAAGCCGACACTCCCAAGCGTGTATTTATTGCCCGAAAGCATCGCCGCAAACTCACAAATGAAGCCGAGGTTGAGCACTGTTTACAAGCCTACGGGTTTATTAAGCTCTATTACGAAGATATTCCCATTCAGCAGCAGTGGTCGATCGCCAGAAATGCGGAAGTGGTGGTCGGTATGCATGGTGCAGCCTTGAGTAGCTTGGTGTTTAATGTTGATCAGGTGAAGCTACTCGAAATTTTTCATCCTGGCTATCTTGTTGATTTGTATCGCCATTCGATCGCTGCTGTGGGCGGCAAGTGGGCAGCGGTGATCGGGCAACTACACCCCGAGGTGATTCAAGCATTGGATTTTGAAGTCAAACCAAGACAATTTGCCCTTGCTGATACAACGATCGATCTGGGGTCGTTGCAGATGGGGTTGGATTATTTGGAAGTGGGGAAGAGGGAATAGGGAGTTGGGGGCGATTGGAAATGGTTGGGTATCTTTGTTCTCGGTAGCTATCTAGCAGCTATGCAGTTTTGCTAAAGAGTCCTGTTTGACGCAGCACATCTAAAAAAGCAAATACAGCCGGGGGATGGAGAACGTTTGCCATGATTGCGGCTCCAATCACTCGCTCTAGGGGAACAGGAAGCGATCGAACCTGTACGCTGGCGGGGATGGGTAAGGCGGCTAGTCGAGGCAAAATAGCAGCCCCTAGCCCTTGGGCAACCATGCTGACGATGGTAGAGTCTTCTTTGATTTCAAACGCCACCTTGAAGGCTTGTCCCCATTGAGACCAGTGATTGCGCACAACGGAAGTGCATTCGGCGTAGTTAAACAAAATAAATGAGTATTGTGACAGTTCTTCCCAGGTCAGGTGTTCTGGAACTTGTCCGAAGGAAGCAGGAATTAAGACCACAAACTCATCGCGAATAATTTCCCAGGTGTCAAATTCCTCCGACGATCGCGGCAAGGGAACCAACCCAATATCTACCTGCCCCTCGCGTAAGGCTTGTTCAACACTGGTAGGATCATCCTCTGTCAGGGTCACTTCAATTGCCGGAAACCGCTGACTGAATTGGGCAATTAGGGGGGGCAATACATGGGTAGCCGCGCTGCGAAACGAGGCAATGCGAACACGCCCGCCGTCTAGACCTTTGGCTAAATTGATTTCGTGTTCGATTGTGTCGCAAACTTGCAAAATTTGTCGAGCATGATGCAACACCCGCTCACCCATTAAGGTAGGACGTGCTCCGAAACGCCCACGTGTTAACAACGAAATGCCTAACTCATCTTCCAGCGCTGCGATCGCCCGACTAACTGCTGCCTGTGAGGTATTGAGCTTTAAAGCCGCTGTGGAGAAACTTTGACATTCCACCACGGTCAGTAGAATTTGCAAGTGAGACGTATTCATTGCTGCCATCTATTCGGAATGCGAATCGATGTGAATCGGGATTGGTTTTGATTGGTGAAGCAGGCTTAAGTTAACTTAATTGGACAACCGTAACGGTGTTGTAACAATTCCAACACATCTGCTTGCTGCTTAAAACAAATCCTGGTGCCATGTTTGAACTCATTCCCTATTCCAAGTTTCGCGATACGCCAAGTGTTCGTTTCTTTGATATCACAATTTCCCAATCGAACGCTCGTGATTTGGTCTTCCACGATGGGCCGGCCGTCAGCCCCCACAATAGCCCGGACGGATATTGGCAATTTTATTTACATCCTCATCAAGAAGATAATCTCTTGGCATTAACCGGGGGACGAACTTTTTACTTAGTGAACTTTGCTTGGAGGCAAGCCTTTCATATTGTGCGCTTAGAGGCAAACGGTGCTATTCTTCGCATTCCGCCCGGTACGTTTCATCGATCGGTATCTGACCCAGAAGGCTCATTGGTGCTAAATCAAGCTGTTCGCACCGCCCAAGCCACCATAGAAAGAGAATTCCGCGTTTATAACAGTGCCAACATCCCGCGATTACTTCAGGTAACGTCTAAGTCAGCCGTTCCACCGGTGTTGCATGGGCTTAATCGATCGCAACAATATGCCGCTTAGTCGTTGACAATTCAAACTTTATTGGGGTGGGTAATAGCCCACCTTATTTTTTTTGGGGTCAATTTTTTAACCAGGTTTTTTCAACCGATTTTCTTCAATCAACCAAACGGTGAGTAGAGTTGTCTCTACAAAAGCTTGGGTTTTCTGCACTATCGCTTCATTAAGGGGAATGTCATGATGAATGTGTTCCTGGAGGGTAGTTGAATGAAACGGTTCCTAGCTCAGCCACTTTACAATTTTTTTCGCAAGCTGATTCGTAATCCTAAATATCGTTGGTTGGTTTTAGCAGGTGGCTTGTTCTACTTGCTCAGCCCCTTAGATATTTCGCCAGATGTCCTTCCTGTTGTGGGTTGGCTGGATGATGGCATGATTGCCACACTATTGATTACCGAGGTGTCACAGATGATCATCGATCGTCGTAATGCTCAGCGAAACAAGCAGGCAACGACTGAAAGTGATCCATCGAATGACTTACTGAATGCCAACCAAACGATCGATGTAAAAGCGACGGTTTAGTGTTTGATTCAGCAGATCTGAGCATTCAGATTTGAGTGAGCATTAACCTTTTGAATACTTGTTGGGGTGATGTATGTCTAATTCTATGAAAGATCGGATTTCTACCGATCTACAGAAAGCAAAGTCTGAAGGTACGCTTCGGGCCGAGCGAATTCGAGATATTGTCAAGGCAGCCGTGTCACAAACAATGTCTGAACTTAAGGAAGGATCTGTAGAAATTCGATCGGTTGTGCAAGACGCCATTGCGGCCGTCGTTGACTTTGCTGGAGATAAGGGCAAAGAAAGCCAAGAGGAAATTTCTGCCTCGGTGGAGGGGGTCATTGAAGGAATCAGTGAGTCTCGCCGCGAGGAAATTGCCAAAACTCAAGCAAAGATTGATGAACTGCAAGCTCAAATGGCTGAGCAAGAACAGCAACTTGATTCTGAAATTGATGGTGCGATTGTTCAAGTAGAAACCAGCGAGAAAACCACATCTGATATTAAAGCACTGATTGAAGCTGCGGTAAAAGCTGTTCGTGAACGGGAAGAATTTGCTGGTTTGCGTGAACAATATGCCAAGTTGCGTACCAAGCTAGAGGTGGTTGAAGCGAATCTGAAAGTTCGCTACGGCGATCGCTATGATGAAGTCAAACAACATTTAGATAATGCCAAGACTTGGTACGATAATGCGAAGGTCAAGGCTGAAACGAAAGGCGTTGATCCAGTCCAAGAAAAACAACTGGAGTTTGAAACTAAACTCGGCGAAGCTGGAGCTTCTTTGGCGCGGAAAGAAGAACAGGTGAAGCAACGCTTGAGGGAGCTTTGGAAGACGGTGACGAAGATGTAGTTGGGGAATCGGGAGTCGGAAATCGGTAACAGTATTAAGCTGGTTGTCAGTTAGTAGTGAGCCGTTCTAGTTCCTAACTCTAAATACTCACTTGTGAAATACTCAATCTTGATGCAGGGGTTCATAGGATTGGAATTCCTGCATCTTTTGCTTTCTAGTCTGTAATTGCTGCTACTCTTCGTGTGTGTTTGAGCCTTCTTCAAGATTGACTTGTTCTAAATCTTCGGTCTTGCCCAACTCCAGCAAGAATTGCAGCGCTTTGGCAATAAAACTGGCGCACACATAGGGCGAAGTTTCATAGAACGATCGCCACGCCACGCCTTTTTGCTGGTTGTAGGATAGCTCGTGCTCAGGATGCCGATCGAGCCAGGCTAAACGCACCGCATGACCAATTAACACATCCAGCACGATGTAATCTTCAATCAGTAAATCAGGGTTTTGTTCGGTCAAGGCGGCTAGTTCCATTAGCGCTTCAATATTGACCTGGCGATATTCTGGGGCTTGAATTTTGTTAAGGAGATGTTCCACCCGCAGGGCAAAGTTTTTTTCGCCCGGGGTCATTTCTGCCAAAATTAAGTCACTGTCGAGACGATTGCGGCGATCGAGCTTGTCGCCAATCACCAATCCTTTGCAGTGCTGCATCACTTGCCACACCTTGGGATAGAACCCTTTGGGAACACGGTTGAGTGCGCCTTCCCGCTGGCGATGCTGCCACCAATCAGTGGTAATTTCAGTCTGGGCTTCGGCGTCTTTGGCTTCGGGAGAGACGACCCATTGAATGGGCTGCTGTTGCCGCACATGCAACGATTCCTGCTGAAATAGGGTTTTGTCGAGGGTTGTGTAGCCCATCAACACCTGGGTCAATTGCGTTTTTACCTCAAACGGACTTAGTTGCATCAGGTGCTCATAGGCTTCATCGCGAGTAATGTGTAGTTCTTGGGCTAGTTTACTGGTCAGTAGCACAATTAAATAGCCCACGCGCAGGGTCAACAATCCGTCAAACAACTGCGGCTCGGTTTTAATTAATACGCTCAAGTACACCAAGATTTCCTGGGTCAGGGGACGTTCACGAATGTCGTTGCCGCAAAATTCTTGGATTTTTGCCAGGATATCATCGGTGGGCATAGGACGATCGATCAGCGAGGCTTCACTATAGGCTTTGCCCACGGCAATTTGCTTACCGCGAATTAGGATCGTAGTCACTGCTTCAGCCAAGGCAATATCAAACTTGCCGAGTAGCCCCGCCGCCCGACGAATCACTGACCACAAATGCAATTCTCCAGCACGGGTGTAAACCTCGTCCAGCAAATTGGCGATCGTCACAGGTGTATCGGTGTTGCCCAATTCTGTGTCGAAGCTTAAGCCAACCAGTTGAGTCAGCTTTTCCAACACGTCAATTTGCTCATAGAGATTATGCGACTGCCGCAAGTTCTCTAACAAGCGAGCAATGTTGGTTTCATATTCCAGCAAAAACTCTTGCGTTGTGCTAAGCGGTAAGCTGGCGTCTTGATCAGAAGTGAGATACTGCGGAGCGGGCGTGCTGTTCTGAATGGTTGAGGGGGAAAAGCAAAAATCATGAACAAAATCGATGCGCTCTATGCCCGCCGTCAGCATCAGTTGGTTCAGCGGCCCCAGCTTAATTGTGACGCCATTGCAGCTACCGTCTCGCAGTTCTTTCAACAATCCCAACAGCGGCGATCGTTCAATCCCATCCTCTCCCCCGGCAAACATGGCATGGGTCAGCAACAGTGTCATCGTGGGGCGACCCAGTTGATACCAGTGGCGCTGCATGTACACCAGTTCACCTTTGATTTGCGAGACTAAAAAGTGATAGTCCAGGGTGATATAAAACTGCTGCTGATCCAAAAACGCTGGCAAAAACACAATCGTTTCACCGCGAATCCGAAAAATGCGTGAGGTAGTCAGCGATCGAAGGCGACGGATGGGGCGACCCGTTAATCCCAATTTGTCGTTGCGCCCAATTTGGTAATAGATGGCTGAGAGTTTTTCGGGTTGGCGTACCTGAATCGGTGCAACTTGGTTCAACGTTTGGGTTTCAATGCCGTGGGTGGCCAGTTCCGCTTGCAGGTCTTCATCTTCGGCTAGCAGCGCAATTTGTACCGGGCGGTGGCGGGTGTGGGTGCGCAAACGCCGACCCAATGGATCAATATCGCCAGGAGTAATGAAGTTATCTCGCAGCAGTTGCCCCAGATAATACAAACTCTGGGCCCACACCAGGGGAATGTTGGCATTTGGGAAGCGTTCCTGACTTTGAGGATTAGCGCGTTCGGCTTCGATCGCCTCAGCCGGAACATAGTAGAGTTCTGGCAACAGCTTGTGCCCGTTTGCCTCCACAAACAGTGGTTGCAGGCGTCGATAATACTCATCGGCTTGAGTCCGATCGCCGCGAAATAGCGCATCTAGCATGAGATAGGTGAAAAACAGGGGCCACTCACACTCAATATGTTCAAACTGCTTTAGTTCCCAAGGTTCATAGTGCAGACGCTTAGCGTCTTCCAGCACGGTTTGATGCCCATCCCGCAAAAACCGCTTGCAGCCATACCTGCCCTGAAGCTTGCTAACGATCGTGTGGCGGGTACGCTCCTCTAAGGCTGCATCTTCGACCGCAAAGGCTGGAAAGCCAATGACGCTGAGAACCGCCGCATCGGCTTCTTTAGAACTGGATTCACGAGGCAATAGAGACTGAAGTGTGGTGCGGGTGCGGGCAATTTCATCGGGCAGTACATGAATCACCGAGGTTTGGCTACCGCGTACTCCAAATAGATCGAGTCCGTTGATTGCTTCTAGGGCTGCTTTGGCCATGCCCACTGAACTGGCGTTGAGTTCTGGGTTGCCGTGATTGATTTTGTTACCGCGTTCCCAGATGCCATAGTCCGGGGTGCGATACGCGCGGCCAATGTAGTAAACCAGGTTTTGGACAAAATTCACTTCGTCGATCGTAAAGATAATTTGCAGCCCAGAAGCCGTCATCTGTGCCAGCATCAGCAAATATAGCGACGTCGCATCTAGCTGAAGATGTCCCCACTGATCATCTTCCACAACAGTGTCGCCTGTACCTGTGTCGTACTTGGCGTGCAGCGCATCCAGCGGGTCTTGCGTCACCTTAAACATTTCCACCTTGGCAGCCTGTCGCATCATGGCAAACAGCAAGCCGCGCATTAGTTTAACGACACTGTGTTCTAGTTCGTAGGTGCGCCCTTGATCGATATCCAATTTTCGATACGCAAGTGCCAGCCCCCACACTGCCAAAATGCTATACACATTGTCCCGCACCCAGGCATCTGTGTAATTTCCATGCTCATTAATGGCAGTACTGGCTGGCAGCAACCCGGTGATGGGATTCTGCCGCGACAAGATCACCGCCTGAATTTCTTGATAGTAGGCATCTAGAGTTGTAGAATCAGCAGGCTGGGTAGATGGACCGCAATCGAACGTGTGAGGAGCAGTGGCAACCATACGAAGTATCACGTCAATCAAGGGAAATGGTTCAAGTCAGCACAATTACACTGGTAATCTTGTTTACCAGCAATCGCTGTGATCAGAGGAACTTGCCGCGCAGGTATAGAGAATTCAAACGGAAGCTACCTGGAATCTAAAGATTCAATAATGATTTTGCTATTCTCTAATTAAAAGGTTTTAGCCTGAAAAGCTTTAAAAATTCTTCTTAAAGTAACTTGTTTAACAAGGTTTAACGGATCTATAGCGCTAGATCCGTCGCGTCTGATACCAATCCTCACCCCCTCCGGCTAGATAGGAAAGTGCCTAGCCTCTCAGTACTCTCAGTATTGAGTAAAACTAGCTTGCAACCAACACTTGGAGATTGAGCAAAGCCAATCTCAGGAGATAGATGCTACAGCCACTAAACACATCTGGTGCTTCAGCTTTGCCTCACCTTGCCGACGGACGGGTTAAATACGCAACTTTTTCAGACGTGCCCAACCAGACGTAGCACAAGCACTAAGGTGTTGTCACGAGGCTTGCCTAGCAGCTTTAATACGCTACTTGCTTGAGTTCCTGGAGAACCTTGTTTTCAAAAGGAATTCATCAAGGTTCCTGAGGTAGATCAGTACAATGCAATAGTCCATCGCTGTCAGCTTTATTTGATGTGTTGCATTATGAAGGGCATCCCGCCCTTTGGTACTTATGCCTACATTTTCTAGGCATGATTACTCATCACCCAATCGCCATGCAGTTGTTGCATGTAGTCATCGCCACAATCGGAACCTATATTTTTGTGCAGTTTTCTCCTTTTACTCGTCTACAAAAACTGTTATTTACCTTCAGTTATTATCCTTTATTTGAATATAGTTTAATTAGTCACAGCTACAATCTGGGTCTCTTAATTCTGTTCTTATTTTGTAAATGTTTTGTTATCGAACTAAAGGATATATCTTAACTAGCAGTTCTACTGGCTTTTTTAGCCAATACTAGCACTTATGGATTAATGTTTGCCATTTGCCTAGCTGTGGCTCTGGGTCTAGAAATAGTTTCTCTTAAGCCATCCAATCCACTGCCTTCTGAGTCTGCTCGATCGACTACTTCTTCATATTCTGTTTTTAAGACGAACTTAATCATTAGTACTTTGATTGTGACAGTTGGAGCAACTATTGCAGTGTTACAAATACTGCCACCCTTCGAGCATTTCACCTCGTATTATCAAAGTCGAACCTCTCCGGAAGAGTCTTCAGCAATTTCTATCATTGCTGAAGAAAATGACACCCATTTCAGCTTGGCTTGATTGAGCAATTTATTATCCAGAAAGCCAAGAACTGGAATACTATGTTCATTTAGGGCATCATCGTCCCTTGCCGCCTACTGAGCGCATGGCGGCGATCGATCGGGTTGCTGATGCAAGCCAGAGCAAAATCCTACTAATTTTGACAAATGATTTGACCCCTCAATTTCAAGATCAGCGACGTACGTTTCTATCGCGCTTTGATGGGAGTCGGGTTGCTAGTGAAACCTACTCTGTTTACGTCATTCACGATAATGGTGAAGTAGGAAGGGAGCGCAACAAGCTGTCCTTGGGGAAATGAATCATAACTCTCTATGGTGGTGCGTACAGCCAACGTAGCTTAGATGTTCATGACTGTAGCTATTCTACAACCATAAATATTTTCCTATGGCATCCCCTTTACCAATCTACACCGGAAGAGTGATCTTAACGATGTAGACCCAGTTACAACTTCACTCCCTAGATTGATTCAGTTAGTGGTTGCTCCAGAGTACAACTGAAGATGCACAAGCAAGTGCTAGGTGAGAATCTTCAACTTTGGTTCGATCGTTGATTCGATCGTTCGGTTGTTGCCTCATCTGTCTTTCAACTCAAATAATTCGTGTGTGTACGGTGCTTGGCAAGAGGTAAAAGTCGATGTAGGATCGGCGTTGCGCAAATTGCACAATGATTTTGACATTGCTTGATCTCAGTTCGAGCCGTCAAATCTATAGGAGTTTTACATCTTGTTTGTGTCGAATTAAGCTGAATCAAATAATTTCAAGATTGGAGGAATTTCATGATGAACTTTACTCGTTGTCATACCCTTATTTTGCGTTCTATTCGTTTTGCTGTAATTGCGTTTACCTGTACTCTACTGTTTGTTTCCAACGCTTTGCCGGCGTCTGCTAATACGGCTCCTCGCACTAGAGCATCTGAAGGCTCTGTGCAACTTGACACAATTCAAGAGAAGTCCGAGGCCGTTACCAAAGCGCCACCATTATCTCGCAAAGAAACTCAGCGTGAAGCAAATAAGGGGCTGAATGAAGTTCAGGGCGATGCCAATATCAACGATATGTACCGTCCTGAAAACTCGAATGCGACCTCTATTATTGATCAAGTGGAAGAAGCATTGGAAAATGTAACGGGTCGCGAATAGTATTGATTTAACCTGATGCTTGAGCAATTTAACCGAGCTAGATTCGCTCAACTATACTCAGTAGATGAAGCTTGATGTATTACTCTTGTATTTGAGTTGAATGTGGATAGGTTTTGTAGGCATGGCGCGGTCGTCATGTCTTTTTTATTACTTTTTATTACATGGTTTGATAAACTGCCAACAGGATAGTTAGGTTGTGATGCCATATTTTGTGATGCCATATTTATTGGGATGGTTGAGCATTGTTTGCAGCGGCAATATCACCCATCGCTGGTGAGACATGATCGATCGTCAATTCTCGATAGCCTGTATTGCTATCGTACTCTCGCTGAAACGAGAAATGAGGCAGAATCCCAATCACAATCTCTGCTGTCGTGTAAATTAAACACCCTTCTAAAACATGACCACCAATTGTGCGACCGTTGCTGTCGGCGATCGCTATATGATAATGCGAACCTGTTTGAGACATTAGCCCGGTTAGCGACACGATTTCAAATTTTTCTTGATATATCGTTGATTGAGGTTGACCTGCCAACCGCAGCGTTGCCTGCGTTAAACTGCCGACACAGGTGAACACACAAGCGGCCGTAATGCTTCGGTCTTGCACAAAACGATCGAGTTCCTGTTTTAAATCTTGTTGTGGTTTCAGTCGCAGTGCAGTGGTTTCCATGATGCTGCTCCAGTTCATTTCACAACCTTATCATGCCTCGCTATGTTGCCAATTACACAGCCAATTACACACTATCTAAAGACAGGAGCAGGGCGGCTATTTGGAAAAAAGTTGGGATCAAAACCGAACCGCCTTCGATCGTGAAGTTATCTATTCTAATAACTAGAGAAGTTTGGTGCTGTACAATATTTCAACAACCAAACTAATCGCATCATAATCAACGTTAGGAGGTGACAATTTATGTCATTAGTTCGTTGGGAACCATTGCGAGAGATTAACGCGCTACAACGGCAAATGAATCGCTTGTTCGATGATGTCATGTCTCCATTGAGTCGCTACGAAGATGGCAACTTCACCTTTTTCCCACCTGTAGAGTTGAATGAAACAGCGGATGCCGTTCATCTAAAACTAGAGACTCCTGGAATGGAACCCAAAGATTTAGATGTGCAAGTAACGGCTGAAGCAGTCTCGATTAGCGGTGAACGTAAAACGGAAACAAAAACAGAAGAAAACGGAGTAACTCGTAGCGAATTCCGCTATGGTAAGTTCCAGCGCATGATTCCATTGCCTGCCCGCATCGACAACCAATCCGTACAAGCAGAATACAAAGATGGAATTTTGCGGCTGACGTTACCTAAAGTGGAAGAAGAGAAAAATAAAGTTGTGAAGGTAAACCTTGGCTAAGCTAGGTGAATTAGAGCCTTCGTTGAAACCATCAACTGAGATCCGATCGAGGTAATGGGTAATGGGTAGGGGCTACATTGTCCACGCGATTACCCATTACCTCTTTCTGTATGACCGTATGAATCGCTATTGAGCAAATCTAACTCATAAATTAAATAGTCTTCTTTACTGAAGAGTAGCAGCACCAAATGTAGCATTAAATCGGCGACACCAAATGACAGCCGATCGATAGTCATCTGGGTTGAGGTCACTAGGTACTGCATACTCTTGTGCTCCACTTGTCGATCGCAACGGTTCGAGCACCACGTAATCCCCTTCACTTAAAGGATAAGCGGGCGGATTGGTGGAACCCAGCACATTGTCTGATTGATGCAGGGCAACGACTAAATCGGGGCCATTGTCAGTTTGAAATGACTGATCAAATACCAAAACAACAGTTCCATCTCGACGAACTAGCTGTGCTGTTCCAGCGGTGGGATGTTCTCCCGATTCAAAACTTCCAGATTTGACAATCTCTGCATTGGCAATGTTGTTAGGGGAGGCAGCCTCAGTAGATACTGCTTCCGGTGACTCGACCACAGGATCTGGGGATTGGGCAATCGGAGCGCTGGACTGGGTGGATGAGACTGAATTTCCACATCCGGCAAGAATTACAGAAGCACAACCAATCATCAACCAGTGTTGAATATTCATCCATCTCCTCCTAAAGCATGGTCTTTAACGATGTTTTGGATAGACTTTAGAGATCTACACTTCGATTTTCAGTGGTTTCCGATCGCTAGAAATGATTTTTTTCTGAGAATTCCAGCAGGAAATGCTGAACTGTTGGTCAGTGACCTAATTTAGGCTAGTTTGGGTAGAAAATTGCCTCACTTCCCCCTAATAATCCGTCTAGGCGTCAAAAAATTCCCGCTAGGGGTCAAAATTCTCTTTTCGTCAACCAAACTTTACGCTAAGCTACCCGATGCGATCGATCGGGTAGGTTGATGCAAATTCCTCTGAAGCACTATGGTGCACTGTTAACCGATTACCTCAAACCTCAGCAACAACAAGCAATTTGGCTAGCACTGACTCTGTTAAGCAGCATTGGCTTACAAGTGCTGAATCCTCAGTTGTTGGGCTACTTCATCGATACAGCGGTTAACGGTGGCTCTACACAAACCCTATGGATCGTGGCGTCCGGATTTATCGGCATTGCTATCCTAACCCAAGTCCTGGCTGTATCAGCGACCTACTTTGGAGAAACGATCGCGTGGGCGGCTACTAATGCCCTCCGAGTCGATTTGGCAGAGCATTGCTTGCGGCTCGATCTGTCGTTTCACAAATCTCGTACCCCTGGAGAATTGCTGGAACGAGTGGATGGCGATGTAACGCTCCTGTCTCGTTTTTTTTCCCAGATGGTGATTCATGTTCTAGGCAACGGCATTTTGTTAGCGGGAATTTTGCTGGTATTGTTTGTTGAGAATGCCATAGCTGGACTCAGCTTAACTGCCTTTTCGTTGGTGGCTATGACATTACTGTTGGGGATGCGATCGTTTGCCGTTGCGCCGTGGACTCACTATCGCCAAAAAAGTGCCGAGTTTTTTGGGTTTGTGGGCGAACAGTTGTCCGGACGCGAGGACATCTGTGCTAATGGTGCAGTGGGCTATGTCATGCGGCGCTTTCACGAACTTTTGCAGCATTGGCTCCCTCTCTATCAACGAGCACGGTTTGCTAGCACGGTGCTGTGGACTACGTCGGTAGGGCTATTCACGATTGGCAATGCGGTTGCGTTGGCCGTAGCTGCCTATTTGTGGAATCAACAGGCAATTACGATCGGCACAGCATATTTGATTTTTCACTATACGAATTTGTTGGCTCAACCGATTGAACGAATTCGGGAAGAACTAGAGGAATTTCAGCAAGTAGAAGCCAGCATCTATCGCATTCAAGAACTGCGATCGGTGCAACCAACCCTCAAAGCCAATGGCGATCAACCGTTGCCCACAGGAGCGTTATCGATCACGTTTGAGCAGGTGTGTTTCACCTATGAGCCATCCCATCAGCAAGCTGTACAACTTGACACGAACTGGACGCTACATAACATTTCCTTTCATCTGCCAGCCGGCCAAGTGCTAGGGCTATTGGGACGAACGGGCAGCGGCAAAACGACGATCGGGCGATTGTTATTGCGGCTCTATGACTATCAGTCCGGAGCGATTGGGTTAGGCGACGTACCCATTCAGGCAACACCACTGAGCCAATTGCGGCAACGGGTCGGCCTAGTCACACAGGATGTGCAGCTATTTAACACCAGCATTCGCCATAATTTAACGTTTTTCAATCCCACCATTAGCGATGACCAGATCCTACAAGTCTTGCAACAACTAGAACTGATGGAATGGCTGCGATCGTTGCCCCAGGGACTAGACACGCAGCTTGGTTCAGACAGCAGTGGACTCTCAGCCGGACAAGCGCAATTGTTGGCCTTTGCGCGGATTTTTCTCAAGAATCCAGGGCTGGTTATTTTGGATGAAGCCTCCTCGCGGCTCGATCCGCTGACCGAACGCTTGATTGAACAAGCAATCGATCGCTTATTGACTGGACGAACAGGTATCATCATTGCCCATCGCCTAGCCACTGTACAGCGCGCAGATCAACTTTTGATTCTAGATCAGGGGAAAATCATCGAGTACGGCGATCGCCGCACGTTGGCAGATAATCCGGATTCGCACTTTGCCCAGCTATTGCAACAGGGAACCGCTGACTGGTTAGCCTAAAGAAGGCGTGGCTGCATTCCCGTCGGAGTTGCCCGCATCCCCACTCCTTCTCCCCAAGGGAAAAGAACTGACACTATAGGCTACATCCGCTCTAAAACCGGAATACCTAACAGTGACAACCCCAGCTTAATGGTACGAGCCGTAAGATCGGCCAAAATCAAGCGAGAGGTGCGCTGTGGTTCTTCGGCTGGCAAAATAGGACAGCGATCGTAAAACCGATTGAACTTTTGGCTCAGTTCAAATAAATATTCGCACAAACGGTTGGGAAACAAATCTGCCTCCACGGCTGCCAACACTTGATCCAATTGCAGCAGGTGCTTAGCCAGAACCAACTCTTCCTCTTCCTGTAGAACGATCGCCGCATCATTTCCTAGCTGCTCAAACTCAATGCCACCTTTACGACTAATTCCTTGCACCCGCACATAGGCGTAGAGCATGTATGGAGCCGTATTCCCTTGCAACGCCAGCATTCTATCGAGATTAAAAATGTAATTGCTGGTAAGGCTTTGGCTGAGGTCGGCATATTTAATGGCGCTGATGCCCACGACTTGGGACACATGTTCAATAAATTCTGGCGATTCTTGCCTCCCTTCTTGCTGCAAGCGCGTTTCTAGATCCGTCCGGGCCCGATTGATCGCCTCGGTTAACAAATCCACCATACGCGGTGCATCGCCCGATCGACTTTTCAGTTTCTTACCGTCTTCACCCAAAATCAACCCCAGCGGCAGGTGCACAAAGGTGCGATCGTCCGTGATCCATCCAGCTTTTTTGCCCACCTGAAAAATTTGAATAAAATGATTGGTTTGCTCGACCCCCACCGGATAAATCACCCGCTGGGCATCATCGACCTGAACGCGATAGCGAATCGCCGCCAGATCGGTTGTGGCATAGTTGTAGCCGCCTCCAGACTTTTGCACAATTAAGGGAAGAGGGTTCCCCTCCTTATTCGTAAACCCATCTAGGAAAACGCACTTTGCGCCCGCATCCTCAACCAACAGTCCTAGCTGCTCTAACTCTTCCAAAACGTTCGGCAAAAACGGATTGTAGAAGGACTCTCCCCGCTCTTGAATTTGGTCAGACAACCCCATCAGGTCAAAAATTTTGCGGTTGGTGCGGTTGGAAAGATCGCACACAATCTTCCAAGCTTGCAGAGTTTCTTCATCCCCTGCTTGCAGCTTCACCACCGCCTGTCGCGCCGCCTCTTGAAAAGTTTCGTCTTGGTCAAATCGCTTTTTGGCTGCCCGATAAAATGTGGCCAGATCCCCCAAATCCAACCCTTCTGTAGACTGCAACGCTTCAGGATACGCTTCCTGTAAATAGGCAATCAACATGCCGAACGGTGTACCCCAATCGCCAATGTGGCTGAGCCGCAGCACTTCATGGCCCATAAACTCTAAAATTCGGGCAATGCAATCGCCAATTACCGACGGGCGCAAGTGCCCCACGTGCATTTCTTTGGCAATGTTGGGGCTGGGATAATCGACAATGACACGCTGAGGCTGGGAGACTGGCTCGACCCCCAAGCGTGGATCAGACTGAATGGCTTTCAGTTGAGTTTCCAGGTAGCTGGTCTGTAACCGGAGGTTGATGAAGCCTGGTCCAGCGATCGACGGTGGTTCACATATGTCTGACAAATCCAGATTTTGAACAATTAGTTCTGCGATCGTTCGGGGTGGCTTGCTCAACTTTTT
Source organism: Thermocoleostomius sinensis A174 (assembly GCF_026802175.1). NCBI lineage: Bacteria > Bacillati > Cyanobacteriota > Cyanophyceae > Oculatellales > Oculatellaceae > Thermocoleostomius > Thermocoleostomius sinensis. The sequence continues at coordinate 5,032,169 of NZ_CP113797.1, forward strand.
TGTCAGCGACATGGCTACATTGGACTGAAAATCCCCAAATTTGGGATTACTGGCAGCCACCAAAATCGGATCGGTATCAGACCATGTTTCCCCGAATGCAGCAACAAAGGCTTGCGCAAAGCGTTGTTTTAGTTGGGCGATCGTTTCATTCATAGGTTCACTGTCTGCAAACGGGATGCGTCAGCTTCATTAAATCATTTCTAGGATACCGAACGAGAGCCAGGAGGCAATCGGAACCGAGGAGGGGTATCGGCATCTGGACAAGCAGGGAAAGCATGAGGCAAGGTTGAAGGCGTTTTGTTTGTGAAAGGCGTCAGTGAACAGGAGCACACGGGAATTCTAACGGAAAGGTAGAACTGATGGATTAAATAAAGAAATAGAGATATAGTCGATACGTTGTGCAAGTACAAAACTACTAAAAACTACTAAGATGACTAGCTTCACCCGTCGTCTATCTATTCCCGAGCTAAGCGAACGGGTCTTGCAAATGGCCAAAACAGGAGTTTACCGCGAGTCTGTTTTTGAAGCATTGCAGCCGTTAGCCACAAAGCAGCAGATTCGTAAAGCGATCGCCCATGCCAAGCGCTTTGGATTACATTCAGTTGCCAGCCTTCGCGACGCCGAACTGGGCACCTACTATCAGCTAGATGAAACCAAGTATCAAGCTTGGAAGCACAAATTGCATGCTCCTGACTATTTTGGTGAAGATGCCGACTTGATGCAGCAAGTTACCCAAGCTACACAATCCGTGCAACGACTGCTAAGGGCTGCAAAAGTACTAGCAGGCATTTTGGGGCTGTTGGGTGCAATTGGCGCAGTGACGGGACACGGACAACTTAGCCTGGCTTTGTTCAGTAGCGCGATCAGCGTGATGGGGGTATGGGGATTGCAACGCTGGATAGCACGATCGATTCCGTCTTCTCGAACAGATGCGTGAATTAGTTGTCGTGCTTTACGAGAATTACGAGAATTATCAGCTTACTTTTAACTTTTTACTTATCAACTGATTGAGCCGAACGGCATAGTGTAATAAATAATGGCTAAAAAACGAATCGGTAGTTCGAGCAATTTTTCGGGTCCGTGCGGAATGTCACCGCGAAAGGTGAGGGAATCTCCCGATTCCAGCAAATAGGTGTGTTGCCCATGGCGATATTCAATCGTTCCTTCCAGCATGTAAATAAACTCAGTACCAGGATGCTCGAAGGTGGGAAAGACTTCCGAGGCATCGTCCATCGTAATTAAGAAAGGTTCAAATAGTTTGGTGGGCCCTTGATCATAGGCCAATAGATGATAAGTGTGTCCGCGTTTTGTGCCGCGCCGCACCACTTCCATCCCTTGCCCCTGCTTGATGTGTTGCGCGCCGCCGGCTGGCATGTTGTAGTTACGAAACAAAGTAGACAAGGATACGCCAAGGGCATTGGCCAGTTTTGCCAGCGTTTCCAAGCTAGTAGCTGTTTGAGCATTCTCAATCTTGGATAACATGCCGCGAGAAATGCCGATTTGCTCTGCAACCTCAGCAATGGTGAGTCCATGTTTTAACCGTAGTTCGCGAATGGTGTTGCCAAGGTAGCGTTCCAGGGAGTGCTGTGTGTTGGCGCAATCGGTCATGTTGGCGGCGGCGTCGGTCATCGGGCTACCTCACAAGTGGGTGTGGTCCTGTTGCGTATCATAACAAGAAATTTTGTTGACACTGAGGAAACTTTCGTGCATGATATTCACCAATGTTTCCTGATAGGAATCTTTTGGGCGTGCAGAAGTCGCACGGCGGGCGGTAAAGGAGCTTATGCCATTACGTTTATTAAGGTTTGGTTTGTCAAAATCCTATCCGGAACCCCGGATGTTTACGCAGCCCGATCGCCTCAAATCTAGCTATGACGCGGTCATTATTGGCGGCGGTGGCCATGGATTGGCGGCGGCTTATTACCTATCTCGCGATTACGGTATGACCAATCTTGCTGTCCTAGAACGTAGCTATTTGGGCAGTGGCAATACAGGGCGCAACACCACAATTATTCGATCGAACTATCTCACTCCCGAAGGCGTGAAATTTTATGATGAATCGGTGCGGCTGTGGCAAGACTTGTCGCAGGATTTTGACTTGAATTTGTTCTACTCTAACCGTGGCCATTTCACCTTGGCCCATACAGATGCAGCCGTGCGAATGATGCGCTGGCGAGCCGAAGTCAACAAGCATTTTGGCATTGATAGTGAATTGGTGTCACCGACTGAGGTCAAAAAAGCCTGTCCCCCACTAGACATTACCTGTGGCGGTCGTCATCCTGTGTTAGGAGCACTCTATCATGCGCCGGGCAGTATTGCTCGTCATGATGCTGTGGCTTGGGGCTACGGTCGCGGAGCCAATCAGCGAGGGGTTGAGATTCATCAGCAAACTGAGGTGCTGGGCATCACGATCAAGTCCGATCGCATCACGGGGGTAGAAACGTCGCGAGGAACAATTTCTACGTCGCGGGTGCTGTGTGCCGTTGCCGGATTTACACCGCGTTTATTGCAAATGGTAGGGCTACGCTCGCCGCTTTCCATCCACCCGTTGCAGGCGATGGTGAGTGAACCCATGAAACCGTGGCTCGATCCGATTATTGTTTCTGGCAGTTTGCATGTGTATGTCAGCCAGACGGCTCGGGGGGAATTGGTCATGGGCGCATCGCTTGATCCTTATGAATTGCATTCCACGCGATCGACGCTGGAATTTGTTGAAGGATTAGCGGCCCACATGCTGGAATTATTTCCCTGTTTGTCACACGTTAAAGTAGTGCGACAATGGGCTGGTATGGCCGACATGACACCAGATTTTGCACCCATTATGGGCAAAACGCCGATCGCTGGGTTCTATTTAGATGCAGGCTGGGGAACTTGGGGATTCAAAGCCACACCTGTTTGTGGTAAAACCATGGCGTATACGATTGCGAATGATCGCAATCACGACTTAATTCAAAATTTTACGCTCGATCGATTTCGCCAGTATGAATTGATTGGGGAAAAGGGAGCTGCATCGGTAGGGCATTAAGGAGAAATAATGGCGAGGAATAGAGAATGAAGTTGATGACTTGTCCGGTAAATGGTATAAGACCGATCGCTGAATTTATCTGTGCTGGAGATGTTCGCCCTATGCCCAATCTCCAAAAATGTGATGATGTAACCTGGACAGATTATGTGTTTAATCGTAATAATTCTCCAGGAATTAAACAAGAATGGTGGTGTCATACCCCTAGCAATACTTGGTTTATTGCAGAACGAAATACGTTGACTGATGAGATTCTCCGCACCTATTTATACGGAGAGGATGCATGAATTACCGATTATCCCCTATACTTGGCGAATGGATCGATCGCACTCAGACAATTACGTTTACTTTTGAAGGAAGAACCTACAGCGGTTATCAAGGAGATACGATTACATCGGCTCTGTATGCTGCCGGACAACGGATCTTGGGACGCAGTTTTAAGTATCATCGTCCTCGTAGTGTGTTGAGTTTGGCCAATCACGATGTGAATGTGCTGATGCAAGACGGGCAACGGCTAAATATCCGGGCTGATGTCACTCCCCTTGAAGCAGGAATGAATTTGACAACGGTGAATACGTTTGGTGGGGTGATGGGCGATCGAGCTAGTGTCATTGATTTTTTTGCTGCGTTTCTACCAGTAGGTTTCTACTACAAAGCCTTTCACAACAAAAAGCTGTTTCCATTCTGGGAACGCCAAATTCGCCGCATGACGGGATTAGGACAAGTAGATGTCACGACTCCTCATCTACGGACTGCTAAACGCTATGATTTTTGTGATGTTTTAGTGATTGGTGCAGGCATTTCTGGGTTGTCGGCCGCCCTAGCTGCCGCAGAAGCTGGGGCTGAGGTGGTGATTGTGGATGAAAATGCTCGGGCCGGTGGTGCAGGCAGCTATCAAATCGGCGATCGGCCGGAAAGCAATCCAGCCAGTGTAACTTTGACCATGCATTTAGTTGCAGCAGTCACCTCGCATCCCAACATTCGCTTATACACCGAGACAATCGCGGCTGCCTATTACGCGGATCATTGGGTTCCCTTAGTCAGGCGAGAGTATTTGGTAAAAATGCGAGCTAAGGCAGTTATTGTTGCCAGTGGCGCTTACGAGCAACCCGCTGTATTTCGCAACAATGATTTACCAGGTGTGATGCTGTCCTCGGCGACGCAGCGCCTGATCTACCGATATGCGGTTAAACCGATGCATCGAGCGGTGGTGCTGACGGCCAATCAAGATGGTTATCGAGCCGCGTTAGATTTAGTATTCCAGGGCATTGAAGTCAAAGCCATTGTTGAGTTGCGCTCACAACCCAGCGCTACGGAAGCATTGATTCAGAAAATTCGCTCCTGCAACATTCCTATTCTGGTAGGGTATTGTATTTATGAAGCCCGATCGAATCCGGCGAACGATGGGGTCTCGGCTGCGGTTGTTTGCCCGCTTGACTGGAACGGCAATCCTCAACTAGCGGCTTGTCAATCAATCGCCTGTGATGGCATCCTCATGAGTGTTGGTTGGGCCCCGGCTGCTAATTTGCTGTATCAAGCAGGGGCTAGGATGAGCTTTGATACTGCATTACAGCAATTTGTCCCAACGACCTTACCCACGGGTGTGTTTGCCTGTGGTCGGGTCAATGGTGTTTTTGCAGTTGATCAGAAAAGGGTGGATGGACAACGGGCAGGAATTGCCGCTGTTCAATCATTTAACGATCGCTCGATTGTAAGAGCGACTACTGAATCATTATCTAGTGCAACTGAAGTAGATACATGGGACGAATTAATGGGGTCTCCCTCACATCCCTACCCCATCTTTGCTCATCCTCAATCTAAGAACTTTGTTGATTTTGACGAAGATTTACAATTAAAAGATTTCTTAAACGCATATCAAGAAGGGTTTGACAACATCGAATTACTCAAGCGCTATACGACTGTTGGAATGGGACCTAGTCAGGGAAAACATTCTAATATGAACGCTTTGAGAATTTTAGCTCGAATTACTGGTAAAACTCCTGATGAAGTGGGTACGACAACCGCGCGTCCATTTTTTCATCCTATACCAATGTCTCATCTTGCCGGACGCAGATTCATGCCAGAGCGAACTACACCGTTGCACGATCGTCATACTGCTCTGAATGCAAAATTTATGCCAGTAGGATTGTGGCAACGACCAGAGTATTACCAACAAGCTGATAAACATCAAGATGAGTGTGTGCGATCGGAGGTGCAGGCGGTACGAACCCGGGTAGGCTTAATAGATGTCGGTACGTTGGGTAAGTTGGAAATTTGGGGGACAGATGCAGCGGAATTTTTGGAAAGAGTCTACACAGGTCGGTTTCAGAACCAGAAGATTGGAATGACCCGTTATGCGGTGATGTTAGATGAAGCAGGAACCGTCATGGATGATGGAGTAGTGGCTCGTTTGGCAGCAGAGCAGTTTTACTTTACAACGACGACAGCAGGAGCAACTGTGATATACCGTGAACTGACGCGCCTGAACACGGTTTGGCAACTGGACTGTGGGTTAGTAAATCTGACAGGGGCCCGATCGGCTATTAACTTGGCTGGCCCTTATGCGCGGCAGGTGCTTGCTCAACTCACCGATCTCGATTTGTCCGTTGCTAATTTTCCCTATCTCGCGGTTCGGGAGGCAGAGGTAGCTGGAATTGCGGCAGTGCTTATGCGCGTTGGCTTTGTGGGTGAATGGGGCTACGAAATTCATGTGGCGGCGGAAGCGGTCCCAGCCCTGTGGGATGCATTGATGGCAGCAGGTGCAGACTACGGAATTCAACCGTTTGGTGTGGCAGCCCAACGGCTATTGCGATTAGAAAAGGGACATCTAATTATCGGACAAGATACCGATGGTTTAACTACTCCGATCGCCGCTAATTTGAACTGGGCGGTGAAACTCGATAAGCCATTTTTTGTGGGCCAGCGCAGTCTGCAAATCCTCCGACAAAAATCACCTAAGCAAGTACTAGTTGGGTTTGTACTAGAGGTGGATGATCACCCCACCCCCCCACAGGAGTGCCAGTTAATACTTGAGCAGGGTGAGATTGCTGGACGCATAACCAGTGTGGCATTTAGTCCTACATTACAGCGCTATATTGGGTTAGCATATATGCCACCAAATCTTGCAGAAGTGGGAACTCGGTTTGTCATTCGTTGTTCCGATCGGGCGACTATCGGTGCGATCGTCCATCCCATTCCCTTCTACGATCCTAACAATGCTCGCCAAAAGGAACCAATTGCTTCACAGCAGGAGGTAATGGCATGAAGAACAAACCCACGAGGACGCCTTTGCGACTGAGTCCAGTTCACTCAGAATTGCGATCGTTGTTGGGAACATGGCAGAACGTGAATGGAATGCCGACCCTGATGACGGTTGCGACGCCAATTGAGCATCAGTTGAAGACCTTGGCCTTAGCAGATGTTTCCTGCCTGATGCGCACTGGTGTGAAAGGAGCCGGGGCCGCTAAGTGGTTGCAAGAGCAGGGCATTGTTGACCTCCCCGTTCCTAATTCATGGCAACCCTTGGTCGATGGTGGGCTAATAGCACGACTGGGATTCACGGAATTTTTAATTGAAGATGGATGGCATAGCCAAACCGTATCTCGCCTCAATGAAAATCAATCCAGGGCAAAAGGCTCCTTGCCTGCGAAGGTTTACCCGATTCTGCGTCAAGATCTAGCCATCATTCTTTGGGGTAAACTTGTTCCTGATTTATTTCAACAAACTTGTAATGTGAATGTTCGCGCTCTTAATCTTGCCAATCGTCCTATTGTTGTGACATCCATGATTGGGGTAGCTGTGACAATTCTTGCCGATGAGCGGAATGGTTTACCGTTTTATCGTCTTTGGTATGATGGAACCTTCGGAATTTATGTCTGGAAAACATTGTTATCGATTGTCCAAGAATTGGGAGGTGATGTGATTGGGTTTGCTCAAATTGAACATCGTTAAGAACATAACTAGTATAGTTTGATAACGATATAGCAAATAATTACTGACAAAATCTCTAATATTTTATTACTCACATAGGAGATAATGATATGACCCCACTAGAGGCACGGCAATTTCTGGAAGACCATCACATTAAGTTTATCCTGGCACAGTTTGTAGATATACACGGAACGGCCAAAACTAAGGCAGTTCCCGCCTCTCACTATGAAGATATTCTCAGTCCGGGAGCAGGGTTTGCTGGATTTGCACTTTGGGGGTTCAACATGCTGCCCAATAGTCCTGATTTTATGGCAGTGGGCGATCCATCTACCTTGTCACTAGTGCCGTGGATGCCAGGATTTGCGAGGATGGTATGCATCGGGCATGTGCAGGGCAAGCCTTATCCCTATGATGCTCGTTATGTATTAATGCAGCAGATTGATCGCCTGCGGGAAAGGGGGTGGACGTTAAACACAGGAATTGAACCAGAATTTGCCCTGCTTTGTAAGGATGCGCAAGGACGGATTGCTCCAGCCGACGCCACTGACACGCTGGAGAAGCCCTGTTACGACTATAAAGGACTGTCGCGCAGTCGGCTCTTTATTGAAACCCTAGTGAACTGTTTGCAAATGGTTGGGTTCGATGTGTATCAGATTGACCACGAAGATGCGAATGGTCAGTTTGAAATTAACTACACCTACAGCGATTGTCTCACGTCGGCCGATCGCTACATTTTCTTTAAGATGGCTGCCTCGGAGATCGCTAAAGAACTAGGACTGATTGCCACCTTTATGCCCAAGCCCTTTGCCGATCGCACGGGTACAGGCATGCATTTGCATTTGTCGATTTGGGATGAAACACATAATCTGTTTGCAGATGATTCGGATCAACGCCAGTTAGGATTGTCTACCTTGGGTTATCATTTCCTGGGAGGGCTGCTGACTCACGCTCCGGCCTTAGCGGCTATTTGTGCACCCACTATCAATTCCTATAAGCGATTGGTTGTCGGTCGATCGCTCAGCGGCGCAACGTGGGCTCCAGCATATATTAGCTATGGTGACAACAATCGATCGAGCATGGTGCGTGCTCCTGGCGGTCGTTTGGAACTGCGGCTGGCGGATGGCTCCTGTAATCCCTATCTGGCGACAGCAGCGGTAATTGCAGCGGGATTGGATGGGATTGAAAAAGCACTTGATCCCGGTGAACCAAGCAACTTTAACCTGTATGATTTGTCTTCCACCGAGCTAGCCGAGAAAGGTATTCGGACTTTGCCTCAAAGTCTGAAAGACGCGATCGATGCGCTGGTTGCCGATGAAGTAATTCGGACGGCACTGGGACCATTAGCTGATGAATTTATCAAGCTAAAACAGATGGAATGGGTTGAATATATGCGCCACGTATCTGAATGGGAAGTGCAGCGCTATCTAGAGTTTTTCTAAGTCTAGCTATTTTCTAATCATTAATTTCTAAGTAGAACCATGTGTGGAATTGTTGGTCTCTTAATTAAGAACCCAACCCTGCGCGACTCTTTAGGCGAACTAATGGTTCCGATGCTGATAGGTATGAGCGAGCGCGGCCCAGATTCAGCAGGATTGGCAGTCTTTACTGACACCGTCAAAGAACCCTATCGAAAATATAGTTTGTATGCTGCTCAGGAATTTGACTGGCAAATTCTGGGTGATTATTTGCGATCGACTATTGCAAATCACTCGAAACTGATAGCGCATGGTAATCATGCTAGCTTAATCACAGATATTGACTCAAAACAACTCAAACAATGGATCACTGAACAGCATCCTAGTTTGCACCTTTTGGCGACTGGACGCACGATTGATTTATACAAAGATACAGGACATCCTGCTCGCATTGCCGATCGCTATCAATTTCACTTATTCAAAGGAACGCATGTCGTCGGGCACACACGCATGGCAACGGAATCGGCAGTGACACCTGCTCATGCTCATCCCTTTACTGCTGGCGAGGATTTCTGTTTGGTACACAATGGCTCTCTCTCTAATCCCTATGAAATTCGTCGCAAGCTAGAACCGCAAGGCATTCAATTTGAAACAGATAACGATACGGAAGCGGCTTGTCGGTTTTTAGAATGGCGAATGCGTGAAGGCGATGACTTGGAAAGCGCCATCGAAAAAGGCTTTCAGGAACTTGATGGATTTTACACGTTTCTGATGGGCACAGCCGACAAGTTGGCGTTGGTGCGCGATGCTTTTGCTTGTAAACCTGCGGTGGTGGCTGAAACCGATGATTATGTAGCGATTGCTTCAGAGTATCAATCGCTGGCACATTTGCCCGATATCGATCACGCTCACCTCTACGAACCCAATCCAGAGGAGATGTATGTATGGACGATCTAACGTTTGATCTGAACCAAACGCCCCTGCGCCAAGTGAACCAATTTCTGCATGACAATCTCCAACAGTACGCTGGCCAACCCGTACGCATATTTCACCCGAATGGAGCACACAATATCGCGGTAGGTGTGAATGCGCCGATCGAGATTGATATCTTCGGCCATACCGGCTATTACACAGCCGGAATGAATCAATTAGCGAATATTACCATTCATGGTAATGCAGGTCCCGGTGTCGCAGAAAACATGATGTCGGGACGAGTCCATGTCAAAGGGTTCGCATCGGTATCAGCCGGAGCATCCGCCCACGGTGGACTCTTGATTATTGATGGAGATGCTAGTTTACGCTGCGGTATTTCTTTGAAAGGAGCCGATATTGTGGTGGGTGGGAATGTTGGCAGCTTTTCGGCGTTTATGGCCCAAGCAGGCAGGATGGTTATCTGTGGAAATACAGGCGATGCACTAGGAGACTCATTATATGAAGCCGTGATTTATGTGCGCGGCACGATCAAATCGCTGGGGGCAGATGCACAAGTGGAACCCATGGCAGACCAGGATTACGAAGCGGTCAATGAATTATTGACAAAGGCAGATTTTACATTCGATCCCAACGAATTTCAACGCATTGCCTCTGCTAAACAGCTTTACCATTGGAACGCCGATGCGAATCAGGAGTATTAATCATGAGGAGCTTTAAGCAAAACACGAATTGGAGTAAGGGAGCAAGTTTGCACTCATCTACACTGTACTGTCTACCCCATCACCTATTACCCATCTATACCCACAGTTATGAATGACTCGTTACATCGTCTCTTCTTCCTGGAAGAATCCGCTGGATACAATCGCCACATTCTCAATTACATTCAAAATGCTGCTGCTCACGGACTCTACGAAATTCGTGGACTAGGGGCAAAACGCCGCTTACCTCACTTCGATGATTTAGTGTTTCTAGGAGCCTCGCTGTCCCGCTATCCACTGGAAGGCTATCGCGAGAAATGCGTCACCAAAACTACCTTGGGCACACGCTACGCCAGCAAACCGATTGAACTAGAAATGCCAATTACGATCGCAGGCATGAGTTTTGGTTCATTGTCAGCCAATGTTAAGGAAGCACTAGGACGGGCAGCAACTCAAGTAGGCACCTCTACGACAACAGGCGATGGCGGTATGACCCCGGAAGAACGGCGATCGTCCAAAACTTTAATTTACCAATGTTTGCCGTCACGCTATGGTTTTAATCCTGATGATGTGCGCCGGGCCGATGCTATTGAAATTGTGATTGGACAAGGGGCAAAACCAGGTGGGGGGGGCATGTTGTTGGGGCAAAAGGTTAATCCGCGCGTGGCAGCGATGCGCACCTTACCCGAAGGAGTAGATCAGCGATCGGCTTGTCGCCATCCTGATTGGACCGGTCCAGATGATTTGACCATTAAGATTCAAGAATTGCGCGAATTGACCGATTGGCAAAAACCCATTTACGTCAAAATTGGAGCCTCTCGTCCCTTTAACGATGTCAAACTCGCCGTTCATGCCGGAGCCGATGTGGTAGTGGTAGATGGGATGCAGGGCGGTACCGCTGCCACCCAGAGCGTGTTTATTGAACACGTGGGTATTCCTACCCTAGCTGCCGTCCGGCAGGCTGTAGATGCGCTAGAAGACATGAACATGAAAGGTAAAGTGCAACTAATTGTGTCGGGGGGCATTCGCACCGGGGCTGATGTGGCCAAAGCGCTGGCAATAGGCGCCGACGCCGTATCGATTGGGCAGGCAATCTTGATGTCCTTAGGTTGCAATAGCGATACCTATATTCAGAACGGAGCACATCATTCCGCCGTTGACGATTATCACGCCCTTGGTACAGCCCCTGGCTATTGTCATCATTGCCATACTGGAAAATGTCCGGTGGGAGTAACAACCCAAGATGAGCAGTTGGAAAAGCGTCTAGAACCTGATGTCGGCGCACGACGAGTTAAAAACTATCTGCAAACGCTCAACATGGAACTGACAACGATCGCCCGTGCGTGTGGTAAACAGAACGTGCATCACCTGGAACGCGAAGATTTAGTAGCTTTGACGATCGAGGCGGCAGCGATGGCGCGCGTACCTCTGGCGGGAACGAATTGGATTCCCGGTTACACAACAGCGATACACCTGTGATGAACGCATTACTTCTCAACCTTGCCTTGCCGATCGCCGAATGGGACTCGGCATTTTTTATTGTCAAATGACTACTGAAACGCGAAGGGTAATTGTCTGACAGAAATTGATGAATCCTGCATCAATGGATACTCATTATCGCGGCATCGCAATTGCCCATAGATAGTGAATATGGTTTGCATTTATCAACACATGCTTCTGTAACATTTTTTGAAGATCAAGCGAGTCTTCATCAGTCCTTCATCCTTTTTTCCTATTCTCTTCACCAAAGAGCCAAGTACAGCATTAGCTGGAAGGGCTACTCCAATGTTGTACCCGTATCTTTTTCTACTCCTAGCTTAATTAGTCGTTAAATAATCAGTTCACTCATTATGCTCGGACTTAAAACGTCTCTGTAATGAGCAACTCCAACCTGTTTAAAAAGGAGTTATTTTCATCATGACGATACAGTTTGGTAGAGCGATCGCTAACAATCGCCCTGACCAAATCGAAGCTGACCATAACGTAACCCATCGGAGGGTCAACCCGTGGGAACGATTTTGTCGCTGGGTGACTAGCACCGAAAACCGCATTTACATCGGCTGGTTTGGAGTGATTATGATTCCCACGCTGTCAACGGCTGCTATTGTTTTTATCATTGCCTTTCTAGCAGCCCCGCCTGTAGACATGAATGGCACAGGAGCCTTGGTTTCCGGGTCATTATGGGACGGTAACAACTTGATTACAGCGGCAGTTATTCCATCATCAGCTGCGATCGGTTTACACTTCTACCCTATTTGGGAGGCCGCATCTATTAAGGAATGGCTTTCTAATGGTGGGCCGTATCAACTAATTGTTCTACATTTCATCATTGGCATCATTTGCTATCAAGATCGAGAATGGGAACTCAGTTATCGTTTAGGAATGCGCCCTTGGATTTCACTGGCGTTTACAGCCCCAGTTGCGGCGGCAATCTCAGTCCTGTTGATTTATCCAATCGGGCAAGGAAGTTTTTCATCTGGTTTGCCGTTGGGAATTTCTGGAACATTCAATTTTATGTTGCGATTCCAGGCAGATCATAATATATTGATGAGTCCATTTCATCAACTTGGTGTTATCGGTGTATTTGGCGGAGCATTTCTCTGTGCAGTCCATGGCTCACTTGTTACTTCAACATTGATTCGTAAAACAAGTCCCAATGAGTCCATTAATGTGGGCTATGTGCTTGGGCAACGAGAACCAACCTACAGTTTTCGCCATGCCCAAACCTATCAGCAAACTTTATTCTGGAAGAGAATAAGTTTTCCAAATTCACGATCGCTCCACTTTTTTCTAGCTGCCCTACCAGTTGCAGGCATCTGGTCCGCCGCCTTAGGGGTAGATATTGCTGCCTTTAATTTCGATCGATTCAACTTCAGCCAACCTTCTGTGATGGATAGCCGAGGACAAATGATTCCCACGTGGTTTGACTTTATAACACAAGTCAATCACAGTATCGCGGTGCTTGATGAACCGAGCGATCGTTATTTTCCAGAATTGTTGATTGAAGAGGTTGAACCTGTGTTGTGAAGAGGGAACAGAGAATGGAATTTGGGAATGGGTAATAGGAAATAGGTAAGGGAATGAAATTTGAAATTGTTACCAATCACCAATTACCAATTATCAATCACTAACCCTCGCACATCATCGTTGTTGTTTCACGTCGTTGTTTCACAAAAAGGAGTGCTTCAATGACAACCAGTCCTCCGGAGCAGAGGCAACCTGTTCGGGTTGTTGTCGATCAAAATCCGGTTCCGGTTACATTTGAGCCGCTAACCAAACCAGGACATTTCGATCGCACGCTAGCCCGCGGTCCCAAAACCACAACTTGGATTTGGAATCTTCATGCCGATGCTCATGACTTTGACAGTCATACCAGTGATCTACAAGATATTTCACGCAAGATCTTTGCGGCCCATTTTGGGCATCTTGCCGTCATCTTCATCTGGCTTAGCGGCATGTATTTTCATGGCGCACGCTTCTCCAACTTTTCAGCTTGGATGACTGATCCGATTCACATTAAACCAAGTGCCCAGATTGTTTGGCCCATTTTTGGGCAAGACATTCTGAATGCGGATGTGGGTGGTGGATTCCATGGAATTCAAATCACCTCTGGGCTATTTCAACTGTGGCGAGCCGCCGGATTTACAACTGAATATCAGCTTTACTGCACCGCGATCGGTGGTTTGGTAATGGCGGCTTTGATGTTGTTTGCAGGTTGGTTCCACTACCATGTGCGAGCACCAAAGCTGGAATGGTTCCAGAACGTGCAATCAATGCTGAACCATCATTTAGCTGGATTATTAGGATTAGGCTGTTTGGGATGGGCAGGTCACCAAATTCACGTTGCTCTGCCTACCAATAAATTACTGGATGCTGGAGTCGCATTGCGGGACATTCCTCTGCCCCACGAGTTCATCCTCAACCCTAACTTGATGAAAGAACTATACCCCAGTGTGGATTGGGGCTTCCCCAGCGGCATCATTCCGTTCTTTAGCCTCAATTGGGGGGCCTATTCTGATTTCCTCACCTTCAAGGGTGGACTAAATCCAATAACGGGTGGTTTGTGGTTATCAGATACGGCACACCATCATTTAGCGCTAGCGGTGCTGTTCATTATTGCCGGACATATGTACCGCACTAATTGGGGCATTGGTCACAGTATTAAGGTGATGCTAGACGATGCGAGAACACCAAACATGCTGCCGTTCTTAAGCTTTATTGGCCCAGTCGGGCACAAAGGCTTATTTGAAGTTCTGACCACCTCTTGGCACGCGCAACTGGCAATCAACCTAGCCATGATGGGTTCTCTGAGTATCATCGTGGCACACCACATGTATGCGATGCCGCCCTATCCTTATCTCGCAACTGACTATGCCACAGTTACATCCTTATTCACTCATCATGTCTGGATTGGTGGCTTTTTAATTGTTGGGGCGGGTGCACATGCAGCAATCTTTATGGTGCGAGATTACGATCCAGCGATGAATGTAAATAATGTACTCGATCGAGTCATTCGTCATCGTGATGCAATCATCTCTCATTTAGTTTGGGTATGTCAGTTTTTGGGCTTCCACAGTTTTGCGATGTATTGTCACAACGATACGATGCGAGCGTTTGGGCGTCCTCAAGATATGTTTTCCGATACGGGTATTCAACTTCAGCCTGTGTTTGCTCAGTGGGTGCAACACATCCACACGGCAGCCGTAGGGGCTTTGCAAGCGGCTCAACCTCTAGGAGATACCTTTGGAGGATTGCGCAACATTGAAGTCTCTGGGCTGGGTGTGACGGCTCCTGGATTGAGTGAACCAGTCAGCTACGCCTTTGGTGGCGGTGTGGTGGCAGTGGGCAGCAAAATTGCTATGATGCCCATCAGTCTTGGTACAGCGGATTTTCTAATTCATCATATTCATGCGTTCACCATTCACGTGACGGTGCTGGTACTGCTGAAGGGTGTATTGTTTGCTCGCAGTTCTCGTCTGATTCCCGACAAAGCCAACTTAGGTTTCCGGTTCCCTTGTGATGGTCCGGGACGGGGCGGCACGTGTCAAGTTTCCGGTTGGGATCATGTCTTTTTAGGTCTGTTTTGGATGTATAACTCGTTGTCTATTGTCATCTTCCACTTCTTCTGGAAAATGCAGTCAGATGTGTGGGGAACCGTCAACCCGGACGGTACGATCACGCATCTCACAGGTGGTAATTTTGCAATGTCATCGATTACCAACAATGGGTGGCTACGAGACTTCCTTTGGGCGCAATCGACTCAAGCCATAACCTCCTATGGATCTGCCCTTTCAGCCTATGGATTGCTTTTCCTAGCAGGGCACTTTGTCTTCGGATTTAGCCTCATGTTCTTATTCAGTGGTCGCGGCTACTGGCAAGAGTTGATTGAGTCAATCGTCTGGGCCCACAATAAACTCAAAATTGCCCCGTCCATTCAACCTCGTGCCTTGAGTATTATTCATGGTCGTGCCGTTGGAGTTGCTCATTATCTGCTCGGTGGAATCGTCACAACCTGGGCGTTCTTCTTAGCGCGGATGGCGGCGATCGGGTGAATGGAACATGAGGATTGGTAATAGGGAGTTGGAAGTCGGGAATGAAGTAGATTTTTCTCTCTATTACCAATTACCAATTACCAGTTTCAAAACAATCAGTCACACTAGATTGAGACTACTATGGCAACAAAATTTCCCAAGTTTAGTCAGGACTTAGCTCAAGACCCGACAACGCGAAGGATATGGTATGCGATTGCTACAGCGCATGATTTTGAAAGTCATGATGGTATGACGGAGGAGAATCTTTATCAAAAGATTTTTGCTTCTCACTTTGGTCATGTGGCGATCATCCTCCTCTGGACATCGGGTTTACTGTTTCATGTGGCATGGCAAGGTAACTTTGAGCAGTGGGTTAAAGATCCGCTCAGTGTTCGGCCGATCGCTCATGCTATTTGGGACGCCCAGTTTGGGCCAGCAGCTATTGATGCGTTCACGCGGGCTGGGGCGGCAAATCCGGTTGATATCTGCTATTCAGGTGTCTATCACTGGTGGTATACGATCGGAATGCGCACCACAAACGATTTGTTTGCGGGTTCCATGTTTTTGCTGCTGTTGTCTGCGGTCTTTCTGTATGCTGGATGGCTGCACCTTCAGCCTCGTTACCGTCCCAGCCTATCCTGGTTCAAGAGCGCCGAAGCTCGCTTAAATCACCATTTAGCAGGGCTATTTGGCTTGAGTTCTTTAGCCTGGGCAGGACACCTAGTTCACGTTGCGATTCCTGAATCACGTGGGCAGCATGTGGGTTGGGACAATTTCCTGCGTATGCCGCCTCACCCACAAGGATTACAGCCTTTCTTTACCGGGCATTGGGCTGCCTATGCGCAGAACCCCGATACGGCACAGCATTTATTTGGCACATCCCAAGGAGCCGGAACCGCCATTCTCACCTTTTTGGGTGGTTTTCATCCCCAAACTGAATCGCTGTGGCTAACAGATATGGCGCATCATCACCTTGCGATCGCCATTCTCTTTATCATTGCGGGGCACATGTACCGCACCAACTTCGGTATTGGTCACAATATCAAGGAAATGCTGAATGCGAAGGAGTTCTTTGGCCAAAAAGTGGAAGGGCAATTCAATTTGCCACACCAAGGGTTATACGATGCCATGAATAACTCTTTGCACTTCCAGCTTGCCTTTGCATTAGCAGCATTGGGAGTAGCTAGCTCTCTCACAGCACAGCACATGTACTCAATGCCGCCCTATGCCTTCATCAACCGCGATTACACCACGATGTCTGCTCTGTATACGCATCATCAATACATCGCAGGATTCCTGATGGTGGGAGCCTTTGCGCATGGGGCTATCTTCATGGTGCGAGACTATGATCCGGTACAAAACAAGGGCAATGTGCTCGATCGAGCGTTGAACCACAAAGAAGCGATTATTTCTCACCTTAGTTGGGTGTCGCTATTCTTAGGTTTCCACACGTTGGGATTGTATGTTCACAATGATTGCGAGGTGGCATTAGGTGCAGCCGAGAAGCAAATTTTGATTGAACCTGTGTTTGCTCAATTCATTCAGGCGGCTCACGGTAAGCTGATCTACGGCTTCAATACCCTGTTGTCCAATCCAGACAGCGTTGCCTTTACCGCCTGGCCTAATCATGGCAATGTTTGGCTCCCGGGCTGGCTAGAGGCGATTAACAGCGGCAAAAACTCGTTGTTCTTAACAATCGGCCCCGGTGATTTCTACGTTCACCATGCGATCGCTCTTGGTCTTCATGTTACAACCCTAATTTTGGTGAAAGGAGCGCTGGATGCACGTGGTTCCAAGCTCATGCCCGACAAGAAAGACTTTGGCTATTCCTTTCCCTGTGACGGTCCGGGGCGTGGTGGTACCTGCGATATCTCGGCTTGGGATACGTTCTATCTCGCCATGTTCTGGATGCTGAATACATTGGGGTGGATTACATTCTACTGGCACTGGAAACACTTGTCGGTGTGGAGCGGTAACGTGGCCCAATTCAACGAAAGCTCTACTTATCTGATGGGTTGGTTCCGCGATTATCTCTGGCTCAATTCTGCTCAGTTAATCAATGGCTACAACCCATTGGGAACGAATAATCTAGCTGTTTGGGCGTGGATGTTCCTCTTTGGACATTTGGTTTGGGCAGTGAGCTTTATGTTCTTGATTACATGGCGCGGCTATTGGCAAGAGCTAATTGAAACGCTGATGTGGGCCCATGAAAATACACCGTTGTCCTTCGGTTATCCCAAAGATAAGCCAGTGGCACTGTCGATCGTTCAAGGGCGTTTAGTGGGTTTAACGCACTTCACCGTTGGCTACATTGCCACCTACGGGGCGTTTCTGATTGCCTCAACGGCCAGTCGATACGGATAATTTGCGAGGTTTGGGTAATTTATGGATTTTAGATGTCTTCTGTAGCGCAAGCTAGGTTGATGTAAGTTGCAGATAGGACAAAGCTCTGAAATCAAAAGAATTCACTGTATCCTATCCCAATCTTCCCTGCATCCGTCTAGGCAGAATGCGAAATCTAAAATCCGTAATCCAAACTGATAAAGCTTGAGACTCTCCTCGTCTCAAAGACAATCCTGGTCAAGGGGAAGTAGACCAGGATTTTCATACACCACATTGTTGGTTGAGATGAAGCTAATCAGAACAACAAGGTGAACAATGATGACTACAACAAATGGAGCTAGTTTGACCAGTGCCTATACAGATGAAGACATGGTTCAACCTTATAAAGGTGATCCGTGGCGTGGCAATTTGTCTACTCCCTTCAACAGTTCCAAGCTTGTCAAGGCATACATCAATAACTTGCCTGCTTACCGTCCGGGCTTAAGCCCCTTCATGCGAGGGTTAGAAATTGGTGCAGCACATGGCTATTTTTTGGTTGGGCCAGAAGTTGTTGTGGGGCCTTTACGCGAAGCCTCTCATGGAGCCAATCTCAGTGGCTTAATTACAGCAATTTATATCACTGTTTCTGCCTGTTTAGGCATCTCAATCTTTGCACTAGCCACTTTTCAAGGCAATCCCAGAGGTGCATATAGCCGATATTCTAGGGATGAACTGCGCCCTCTGCGCAACAAAGAAGATTGGTTTCAACTAAATGGTGGCATCTTTTTAGGTTCAATGGGCGGCGCCGTATTTGCCTACTTACTGCTGGAAAACTTCGATGAACTCAATGCCATGTTGCGAGGAGCAGTCAATGTCAGCCAATCGCTATTACCCTGGCTATTGAGCTAGTGAGGGAGAAAGGAAATTAGGAATGATGGATAAATGGATGAATAGATAGATGGGCAGATGAGTGAAATGGCGAGTGAAATTAGGAACCTCAATGACTTGCTTCTCATCTTATCTTTCCAATCTTGTCTTCCTCATCTTCCGATTCCCCACTCCCTATACCCTACTCCCTATTTTCCATTCCCCATTCCCTACTTCAAACAACAACTAACTTGGAGAACTGATCATGGCAGATTTGACACAACTAACCGGAGCATACTCAGCTTCCTGGCTACCTTGGATTATGATTCCCCTAATTTTCTACATTTTGCCATTTCCCATCTTCGCCCTGATTTTCCTTTGGATTGAGCGAGAAGCGGATTCAACAGATTCGATCGAATCTCGCGAATATAACCGAATTGAGGAGATAAATTGAGGAGAAATCCATGCGAAAAGTGCTAGCCTTGTGTTTCATCGTATTTATCTGGTTCAGCGTTGTTCCTGTGGCATCGGCTGTCAACGAAACCTTAGTGCCCTGCCAGAACTCGCCTGCATTTAGGGAGCGTATGAAGAATGCTCCAGATACCTATTATTTCGAGGGGCCATTTAAGACCTATGCATCGGAATTGCTGTGTGGAGACGATGGTTTACCGCATCTGCCGCTCGATCGCCCCAGTCGATTCATTGATGTTGTGATTCCCTTTGCCATCTTCTTCTACTTCGCTGGCTTTGTTGGTTGGTCGGGACGTGCTTACCTGCAAGCCACAAAGAAATTTCCCAATCCAGAACAACAAGAGATTTTTATTAACCTACCTTTAGCCATGCAATCCCTCCTGCAAGGATTGCTTTGGCCGCTACTTGCGATCAAAGAATTTCTCAGCGGAGAGTTGACAATCAAAGACGATAAACAGATTCCAGTTTCCCCTCGCTAGGTAACGAGATGGATCAACTGTAGGATGCATTCGTTTCAACAAACCGGACTAAGACATTAACCACTTGGTTCGAATCTAATCCCACCTACGGCCTACCTACTTGAAAGCAACGTTCACACATTAAAGGCTTTGGAGGATGAATGATGCAATATATACTCAAGTACCTAACCAGTGCACCTGTCATGGCAACGCTAGCTATTGTGGTTCTAGCCGTGATCTTTATTGAACTCAACTACTTTTTCCCAGGGTTACAGTATGGTACCTACTTCCATGCCATCCCCTAACTAAGCAGCATGTTCAAACAAAAAGAACACGCTCTAGTGAATCAAAGGAGCGTGTTCTTTCCTATAGGCCAGCCTTTTATAGAAAAGTATAGCTAGCGGTTTTAAACACCGTATTGATACAACATATTAGAAAGTATTAGAGCAGAAACTTGTGAAGAACTGAGGAAGACGAATGGGTTAAGCCCATAAATTTCTATTCTGTCCACGAAGATGAAACCATGACTCATTAATAGAGTTTTTTCAATTCTTAAGGATTATAACAACTTGGGCGGAATCAGTGGGGATTACCTGTGAGCAGTCGCTCAATCTATTTGAATTAATGTACAAATAAATTAATTTTTAATAATATTTTCAAATATATTATTGTTTTAATTAATAATACGTTTCAAATAACAACTTGATTCTTAATCTTTTCCTTTCTCAAACTGTTCTTCAAAAAAACTTGCGATTTACGTTTAGATAGGCACTTGCATATGAGGCTTCTACTCGTTGAGGATGATGACTCTATCGCTAAAGCACTTGAGAAAGTGTTAAACGATGAACACTATGTCGTTGATATTGCAAACGATGGACAGATGGGTTGGCAGCTTGTAGAAGCGTTTA
Organism: Thermocoleostomius sinensis A174; assembly: GCF_026802175.1. NCBI lineage: Bacteria > Bacillati > Cyanobacteriota > Cyanophyceae > Oculatellales > Oculatellaceae > Thermocoleostomius > Thermocoleostomius sinensis. Next base: position 5,052,724 of record NZ_CP113797.1, read on the forward strand.
CCTATGATCTGATTGTGCTAGACGTTGTTCTGCCAAAACTAGACGGCATTCAATTTTGTCGTCAGTTACGATCGCATCATTATCAAACACCTGTGCTGTTGCTTACGGCCCAGCGTTCCAGCGCTCAACGGGTGATTGGACTGGATGCAGGAGCCGATGATTATGTAATTAAACCATTTGAAATGGAGGAGCTTCTGGCGCGAATTCGGGTGCTGTTGCGAAGAGGAGCTACACCCGTTCTAACCATTCTAGAGTGGGAAAATTTACGTCTCAATCCTAATACTCGCGAGGTGACTTATCAGGGACATCCCCTCTACTTAACGCCAAAAGAATACCGAATCTTGGAACTATTTCTCCGCAAACAACACTATGTCTTCAGCCGCAACGACATTTTGGAGAGCCTCTGGACAATTAATGAGACGCCAAGCGAAGATACGGTGACTGCTCACATTAAAGGCTTACGTCAAAAGTTAAGACAAGCAGGGGCCGCATCAGACTTGATTGAAACAGTGTACGGTGTTGGATATCGCTTAAAGCCCCTTGATGCAATCAAAGCCGAGGTGACACCACCATCAACCGCATCAACTGCCACATATTCATTAACCGTTAAAAAAACACCACATACAGAGGAAAAATCTTCAATTCAACAGCAAACCAAAGCAGCTTTGGCGGAAGTTTGGCAAAAGTCTAGAAAGCAAAATACCGATCGCCTCGCTGTTCTCAAACAAGCCTCTAGAGCTTTATTGGAGAACACATTAACGGATCGATTGCAACAGCAGGCCCAATTAGCCGCTCACAAACTGGCTGGAGCATTGGGGGTGTTTGGATTTATCGAAGGATCACGGCTAGCGGCTGACATTGAACAGCAATTTGCCAATGAGCAAGCGATCAATACCACTAATAAACAAAAAATAGTGAATTTGATTCATCAATTAGAGCAAGAACTACAAGATTCATCGCCCCATCCATGTCTGCCGATATCGTATCAAGCCCCAATCTTACTTCTAGTAGATCATGAGCCAGCACTCGCAGCCCAGGTAATTGAATTTGCTAAAACTCAGAACCTCACCATTCATTTGACTTCAACTATTGAAGAATTAAAAGTCGTACAAGTTACAGCACTGAAAAATTACAAGTTGCAGTATTTAGAGGACTCTCACATCAATCACTTCAACTCCACGCTTCAGTTACCGGATGTCATCCTGCTCAATCTGACATTTAAGGAAATGACCCCCAGTTGTCTAAAAGCTCTAACTGAAGTCATTCATCAACCTCCTCCGATGCCTGTTCTGGTTTGTACCGCAAATAACTGTTTGGCAAACCGAGTTAAAGCGGCTGAGTTGGGTGCTTATGCCTTCTTACATCAACCCACGGTGAAGCAAACCATCGAAATGATCAAATTGATACGATCGCGGCTTCGCAAGCTCTCTGGCAACATTTTGATCGTTGATGATGATCCGCAGGTTTTGAGTAGCTTACGCACGCTTCTAGAGCCTTGGGGATTGACATTGACCACGCTAGAGCAACCGCCACAGTTCTGGGATACGTTGGAGGCTTGTTCACCGGATTTGTTAGTTCTTGATGTTGAAATGCCTGAATTTAATGGAATTGACCTCTGCCGGGTTGTACGGCATACTCCTGCTTGGCAACGACTACCTATTCTGTTTCTCACGGTACACACCGATCCTCAAATAGAACATCAAGCTTTTACCGCGGGTGCGAATGATTTCATTAACAAATCTCTAGCTCAATCGGAACTTCTTACTCGCATTCTTGGACAATTAGAACGATCGTATTTACAACAAACTCTAATGACGATGGAAACTAATGAACTGAGACCTCAAGGGATAGAAAAAGCTAGCCCCTAAGCCCGTAGAATCAACAACCATGAACCGTTCTAGCAATCCCATCTGTCCATTGCCATGTCCCAACCTGATTTCATTTTAACTGAATCTATCAGTTCTCCTGAAATCCTGCTACACCGAATGACGAACCGGATTCGCCAATCGTTGGAGCTACCGGACATTTTAGCGTCTACGGTGACAGAGGTGCGAGCATTTTTGAAAACCGATCGAGTCAAAGTCTATCGATTTCATCCGGATGGTAGCGGTGAAGTAATTGCAGAAGCCATTCATGAAAAACGATTACCCTCTCTGATTGGACACCGATTTCCAGCAGGCGATATTCCACCGGAAGCACGGGAATTATTTTTGAAAGCCCGACAGCGAACGATTGTTAATGTGGCAGCTAGTCAGATTGGGACTAGCCCATTACGCTGTCCAAAAACAGGAACACTATCAGCAACTGACATTCAATTTCGTCCTGTTGATCCGTGCCATGCTGAATATCTCACGGCAATGGGTGTACAATCATCGCTCGTCGTGCCCATCCTTTCCGCTAATCAACTCTGGGGATTGTTAGTTTCTCACCATCATGCTCCTCGACGAGTCGCCAAACGAGAATTAAAAGTCGTCCAATCTGTAGCAGATCAGGTTTCTGTGGCGATCGCCCATTCAACGCTACTGAGTCAAACTCGGCTCCAAGCTCAGCAAGAAGCCACCATCAATTACGTTGTCTCATTGCTCCATTCCACAACTGAAATGCAGTTTCAAGCAGCATTAGAACAGACTGTAGCAGCGCTACAAGGAATAGGAGGCAGAATCTATATTACGCCGCAAAGCCCAAGCCAAACGCCCCAACTCTTCACCTACGGCACACAACCGAATCCTCCCTCCACCTCTCCACCCCCATCCAGTTTCATCGAACAGCATCCCGATTGGCAAGCTTGTTTAAATGGAGACCCTGTAAATTCTGTGGATGATATTTGGGCGATCTCCGATCTCTATGATCTCATTGTGTCTCCAGATATCACCCTAGCGTTATTATCGGCTCAAATTCGTGGATTATTGGTTGTACGATTGCAGTATCGGCAGCAGTTTTTGGGATATTTGAGCGTTTTTCGAGGTCAAATTGAAATTGAAACGATTTGGGCAGGACGGCTTGATAACGATGATCCGCGTCAATTACGCCCGCGTCAGTCATTTGAGACCTGGCGAGAGTTGAGGCAAGGGCAATCGCATGACTGGACATCTGCTGATGTTGAGCTAGCCCGAAACTTGGGCAATCATCTGGCAATGGCGATTCATCAATATGAGCTATATCGGCAAGTTCAGGCATTAAATACTGAGTTGGAACACCGAGTTTTAGAACGAACAACAGAATTACAACAAGCTAATGCTGAGTTGCGGCGAGAGATCGCTGAACGTGAACGTGCTTTACGAGAGCGACAACAGGCAAGGGATTCACTCAAGCGGCTCAGTCGCCAAAATGAGTTGATTTTGAATTCGGCGGGTGAAGGAATTTACGGGCTGAATCTTCAGGGTAAAACGACGTTTGTAAATCCGGCGGCTGCCAGAATCCTTGGATATGAAGTAGAAGAACTGTCAGGACAGTGCATGTATACGCTGCTCAATCACTCTAAACCAGATGGAACGCCGTATGATTGGGAAGAAAATCCCATTCATCAAACGTTAATAGAGGGAGCCGTGCAACACATCACAGAGGATTTATTCTATCGGCAAGATGGTTCTAGCTTTCCGGTAGAGTATGTTAGTACACCAATTCGTGAGCAGGGAAGAATCTTAGGGGCAGTTGTAATTTTCAAAGATATTACAGAACGACAAATTGTAGAACGAATGAAAGATGAGTTTGTTTCAGTTGTTAGTCATGAATTACGAACTCCATTGACTTCAATTCGAGCGGCATTGGGTTTGCTGGCTCGTGGCGACTTAACAATGCAACCCGACAAAAGCCAACGGATGCTCGATATTGCGTTTTCAAATACCAACCGTTTAGTTCGCCTGGTAAATGACATTCTAGACATTGAGCGGATTAAGTTCGGCAAAGTTACACTGAAAAAACACAGTTGTAATGCGGCTGATTTAATTACAGAAGCGATTGAAGTTATGCGAGCAATGGCTGAGCGATCCTCCATCAAGCTAGTGGCTAATCCGGTATCGGTTGAATTGTGGGCTGATCCCGATCGAATCATTCAAACACTGACTAATTTATTAAGTAATGCGATCAAATTTTCACCTCAAGGTTCTACTGTTTGGGTAGTCGCAGAACTAAAACAAAAAATCTTAAACCCCAAACAGCAAACAGCACCTACTATTCATTCTTCCCCTGATACGCTGCTGATTGCTGTCAAAGATCAAGGACTGGGTATTCCTGAAGATAAACTGGAAACCATTTTTGGGCAATTTCAACAACTGGATGCCTCTAATTCGGGGCATCAAGGCGGAACAGGTCTGGGGCTAGCCATTTGTCGTAGTATTGTGCAACAACATGGCGGGCAAATTTGGGCTGAAAGTAGATTAGGCAAAGGCAGCAACTTCTACTTCACCTTACCGTTACCCAAGGATAATTATCATGACCATCAAACGCATCTTGATCATTGATGATGACGCAGATATTCGAGAAGCGACCCAAATCTGTTTAGAAATCACAGGCGAATGGGACGTTCTAACAGCAAGTTCGGGTAGTGAAGGCCTAATCAAAGCGGCGGCAGAGAAGCCAGATGCTATCCTGTTAGACATTATGATGCCAGGGATGGATGGATTAACAACTTTTCAAAACTTACAGGATAATCCTGAAACTCAAAATATTCCAATTATTTTGCTGACTGCAAAGGCCCAATCAGCCGAACAGCGCCAGTTCACTCGATTAAAGGTGGCAGCAGTTATCACTAAACCCTATGATCCGTTCAGTTTATCCGATCAGGTTGCAGAAGCATTGGTTGAGAAGTTGTAGAAAATTAGTTTACTTTCTTCCCCAGTTTTTCAGGTTTTTCCCTTATTCTTTTACGTATCTTCTTAGTTCACTTCCATCTACTCTAAAGATGTTTGCAACACACAAATGAATGTGAGGAGCTTACCGTGTGTCTACCAAACGTCTTTGACATTCATTGATTGTAGCTGAATTTTAAGTATTACCATGACTACACTCATTCAACAACGCGGAGTCCGCGATCGGTGGAAGCAATTCTGTGATTGGGTCACTAGCACTGAAAATCGGTTATATATCGGTTGGTTTGGTGTTTTGATGATTCCCTTATTAGGAGTCTCCACCTGCGTGTTTGTAATTGCGTTTATTGCGGCTCCCCCCGTCGATATTGATGGAATTCGCGAACCAATCGCAGGCTCATTACTCTACGGCAATAATATCATCACGGCGGCTGTCGTCCCAACTTCCAATGCCATCGGCTTACATTTTTATCCAATTTGGGAAGCAGCAAGCATGGATGAATGGCTCTACAATGGCGGACCTTATCAGATGATTGGAGCCCACTATATTCCAGCCCTTTGTTGTTATATGGGGCGAGAATGGGAACTAAGTTATCGGTTAGGAATGCGCCCTTGGATTGCTGTCGCCTATAGTGCTCCATTAGCAGCAACGGCCTCTGTATTTTTGATTTATCCGATTGGTCAGGGCAGTTTCTCCGATGGACTACCAATGGGTATTAGCGGCACGTTCAATTTCATGTTTGTCTTCCAAGCCGAACACAATATCTTAATGCACCCGTTCCACATGTTAGGAGTTGCTGGAGTATTTGGAGGATCGCTATTCTGCGCGATGCATGGCAGTCTAGTTACGTCTAGCTTGGTACGAGAGACAACAGAGTCAGAATCGCAGAATTTAGGCTATAAATTTGGACAGGAGGAGGAAACCTATAATCTACTGGCTGCTCATGGCTATTTTGGCCGCTTAATTTTTCAGTATGCCAGCTTTAATAATTCACGATCGCTGCATTTCTTTTTGGCAGCGTTTCCAGTGATTTGTATTTGGTGCACAGCGTTGGGCATCAGTACGATGGCATTTAATTTAAATGGTTTCAACTTTAATCAATCTGTTTTGGATTCGCAAGGTCGAGTGATTAATACTTGGGCGGATGTCATTAATCGCGCAAATCTAGGCTTTGAGGTTCTGCATGAGCGCAATGCCCATAATTTCCCCTTAGATTTAGCTGGAGGAGAAGGCATTCCTGTAGCTATGCAAGCCCCCAGTATTTCTAGTTGAATTGGCGTTGTAAAAGCAGTGATCGGAGGAGAGCGATCGCAAATCATTTTGGTTTTAGCGCGTTGAAAGCTTGCAATAGTCAATCATTCTTGTTATCATCTCAACCTTCCTCCAATCAAAATAAACGGTATAGACTCGGGCATTTTCTATAGGAAAATGCCTTTTTCATCTTATTCAAATATTATTTTCAATTTGTTGTGAAGTTTTGTTAAATCACTTCTTTTCTTCATAGGTTTTTTATGTTTTTTCTCTATCTTTATAAACATCTTCAGTTTGATTTATTAATGATCTAAGCTGCCAAACAAACTGAATGCTTTGTCTAGAATGGATTCCATTTGATTTCTGGAATTTTCAATTTGGGAACGCTGAATTTCGTTTTTAGCTAGCTCAACACTGTGTTCGATATTGTTAGGCTAGTTATTGTCAAGATCAACAACAATTCAACATAAACTTGGTATTTCAATGCAGTGATTACTCACATTTTTCAAACGTAATCAAGCATGAAAACAACTATCTGAAGAATTAGTAAGGAGAGGATGAATGAGCATTGTTACGGAATTAATTTTAAATGCAGATAGTGAAGCGCGCTATCCAGCCCCTAAGGAGTTACGCATTTTTCAGGACTTTCTGAAATCAGGCGAACAGCGCATTCGCATTGCTTCAACCTTGGCACAGAATGAAGATCGGATTGTGCAAAATGCTAGCGCTCGGTTCTGGGAACGCTGTCCAGTGACGCCAAGCAATAGTGGCAATCCCCGCAAAACCGCGTCTTGTCAACGAGATCAAGGCTGGTATGTTCGCTTAGTGGCGTACTGTATTCTGGCGGGCAGTGAGCAACCCCTGGCAGAGATTGGCACGATCGGTATTAAAGAAATGTACAACTCGTTGGAAATTCCCCTGCGAAATCTAGTAGAGGCCATGCGCTGTGTTAAAGAGGAGTCAATTTCATTGCTCAGTGCAGAAGATGCGGTGGAAGTTGCACCGTATTTTGATTACATCATTCGGGCACTTTCATAAGGCACAAACAGATTGTGAAGTACAAACAGTTCACGTTGATCGATCGATTGTCCTATTGATTAGATTCCCTTGACTGTTGAAATTTTGATTCAAACGTTCAATTCAGGAGACTTAAGCCATGCAAGATGCAATCACAGCGCTAATCAATTCTTCTGACGTGCAAGGCAAGTATTTGGATGATTCGGGTTTGGAGCGCTTGAGAAACTATTTCCAAAGTGGTGAGTTGCGATCGCGAGCGGCTGTTGCCATTAGTGCGAATGCCAGTGCGCTTGTCACGCAAGCCGTGGCTAAATCTTTGATGTACACCGACATTACGGCTCCTGGTGGCAATATGTACACCTGCCGTCGCTATGCGGCTTGCATTCGCGATATGGATTATTTCCTGCGCTATGCCACCTATGCCATGCTAGCAGGAGATCCCTCGATTTTAGATGAGCGCATTCTCAACGGGTTACGGGAAACCTATAATTCCTTGGGAGTGCCAATCGGCGCCACCATTCGAGCTGTGCAAGCCTTGAAAGAAGTGACGACTGATTTGATTGGGGCAGAAGCTGGAAAAGAAATGGGTGCCTACTTTGATTACATTTGTGCAGGGTTAAGCTAAAACCATCCATTGTTGCAGTAATCGCTTGAAGCATTCGTGACAGCACGATGGAAACGGTAATTGGTAATTGGTAAGGAAACAACTTATGAACAAATGCTGTGTTGGTAGTGATATGCGATCGCAAATGATACGTTTCCCACACCAATTACCGATTACCCATTTTTTAACAAATTCACTCCTTAGATAACAGAACCATGAGTATCATTACCCGATCGATTGCCGCAGCCGATCGTGAAGCTCGTTATCTCAGCGCCGGAGAACTGGATGCCATTCGCGACTTTTTTGAGGAAGGTCCGCATCGCCTGCGTATTGCTGCGACGCTGACTGCTAATGAACACTACATTGTTGAACGAGGCAGCCAGCGGTTTTGGGAACGCTGCCCGGTTACCCCGAGTAACAGTGGCAATCCCACCTATCGAGCTTCCTGTATGCGGGATCAAAGCTGGTATATTCGCTTAATCACCTATGCGCTTGTGGTTGGCGATATTGATCCAATCGAAAAGACAGGTATCAAAGGGGCAAAAGAAATGTACATTTCTTTGGGAATTCCGCTGCGAAATATCGTGGAATGCATGCGTTGCCTCAAGGAAATTGCACTGGATTTATTAACTCCCGATGAGGCAATTGAGGTTGCACCTTATTTTGACTACTTGATTCAAGGATTAATGCCATAGTTCTAGATGACTAGGAATAAACCGAATAGAGATTTTAATGTTTACCTAGCACATTAATTCTTGAACAGAAAAGCTAGATTTTTTCAACTCATTTTACGAACAATTCCCTACTGATTTAGCGTTTAGGATTTAAAGCCAATGAGTGCTCATGCAAGCGGCGGCAGTCCGGTAATCTGTCCACAACTCTATCACACAACCCCAACTGCAATCCTTGCTCAGGCTGAACAACAGGATCGTTGGCTGAAGCAGAGCGAACTGAATGCCTTGTCAAGTTTTTTCCGCTCTGGAGCTAAACGGATTGAGATTGCCCTGACGTTGGCTCAACAAGCAAACGCGATCGTGTCAGCAGGAGCCGAGCGGATCTTCTTTGGTGGCTCTCCAATGGCATATTTAGAGGCACCACCAAACCGCGATCAGTTGCCGGGCTATACCCCGTTGCCCAAGAGAAGAGCACCTCTTCCAGCCAAGGAAAGGCTAAAGCCACAAATATCAAGACCAGGAAATCCGGTTGATTGGCTAACGGGATTTGCACGGGCACAATTTCTGGAAAATCGAGATCCACTGCCTAGCGGATTTCGCCCTATTAATGTAGCTCGATATGGCCCGATTCGTATGAAGCGTTCCATGCGAGATCTCAGTTGGTTTCTTCGCTATGTCACTTATGCGATTGTTTCCGACAATCCCAGTATTCTCTCTGTCAATGTACGTGGCTTACGTGGAGTCATTCCCGAAGATGTCACGGAAGCTACCGTTGTTGCTATTAAAGATATGCGGTGGAAAGCACTCAGTTATTTCAAACAAGATGCTGAAGCCAACGCGATTGTTCAAGAACATTTTGATGTGTTGGTGTCAGAATATCTGGTTGAAAAACCACCGATTCGACTGCGACAAGGCTTCTCCAATGATAAACAGGGATTGCAACTGCCAGAAAGCTACGCTTTAGCGGCTACATCGCGCCCCAAATTTGTTCTCAAACCCAGTTTGTCGGTAACAGAACAGCAGGAGGCGATTCAAGCAGCCTATCGGCAAGTGTTTGAGCGGGACATTACTCGGTCCTGTGGATTGCGTCTGAATGAGTTGGAATCCAAGGTCAAGAGTGGTGAACTCTCCACAAAAGAATTCATTCGTCAATTGGGAAAATCCCGGCTTTACCGCCGAGAATATTATGAACCATTTGTGATCAGTCGGGTAATTGAGCTAGCGGTGCGGCATTTTCTGGGGCGTGGATTAAGTTCGATCGAGGAGTTTCAGGAATATTTTGAAGTAATCTCTAAGGGGGGATTACCTGCGCTAGTGGATGCCCTCGTGGATTCTCAGGAATACAGCGACTATTTTGGCGAAGAAACCGTTCCCTATCTACGAGGACTGGGACAGGAGGCACAGGAATGCCGCAATTGGGGACCTCAATTGGAGTTGTTCAAGTTCAATGCGGCTGTTCGACGAGTACCGCAATTCATTACGTTGTTCGGCGATTATCAACATCCGCTTCCCAATCAGCATCCCTATGGTGCTACTAATGATCCATTAGAAATTCAGTTTGGCGCTATTTTTCCCCATCCCGATCAACGACATACCGATCGTCCAGCGACTGTTGGTAAAGATCATCAACGGATTCTGATTCGGGTTAACTCAGATAATGGGACAGGCAACGGTACAGAACTTGGAGCAGTTAGTCCGAGTCATCACCGGATTATCAAATTCGATCATTTAGTGTGGAGCAGTGGCACTAATGGAAATCGATCGCATCAAGGCATCAGTGTATCGTTGTCGAAGCACTCTCCCACAGCCGTAATCCAAGCGGCCTATCGGCAAGTCTTTGGACGCGAGGTGTTTGAGGGACAACGGTTGACTACAGCGGAAGTAAAGCTAAAGTCAGGGGAAATTACCATGCGGGAGTTTGTGCGCCAGCTTGCCAAATCCCGGTTATTTCGCCAGTTGTATTGGGATTCGCTGTATATCACCAAGGCAATTGAATACATTCATCGGCGCTTATTAGGGCGACCTACCCACGGGCGACAGGAAATGAGCCATTATTACGATCTCTGTGCTCGCCAAGGATTTCACGCCTTTGTGGATGCACTAATTGACAGTGATGAATATCTGGAAGTATTCGGAGAAGATACCGTTCCCTATGAACGCTTTGTGACTCCTAGAGGCTATGAATTGCGATCGAGAAATAGTTTGAATAACAAACAACTTTCTCAACAAGAAACCACGCCAATGAATCCTGAGGATCATCTGTTTGGCAATGGCAATGCTTGGGTTTCAATGATGAAAGTCGCTAGCAACGGTCGATTCAATCACCTGATGAACAAGCCAACTTTACAGGCAAGAGATTCCCAAAGTTTATTGGCAATGCAAAATCTAGCTGATTCTCAATTGATTGAATTGAAGGCAGAAATGCAATCGACAGTGGAAAATTCAGAGAATTCGGACGTTGAGTCTTCTGAAATGATCGAACAGGTTGTATCTGAATCATAATCAGAACCACAAGAGTGATTCGAACTTGTCAAAGGAAGTGACTGCTCGCTTTCGATATGAACAAAATTTGCAAATTTATCAAACAGATATTTTTCCAAAAACAGCGATTCTATATCGGTTGGTTTGGAGGCATTCAAATTATCTCAATGGAGGACAAATCATGAGCTTGGTCAAGCAAGTTCTTCTCAATGCCGATGAAGAACTGCGTTATCCAACACCCAGTGAGATTCGCATGATTCAAAATTTTTGCAAGTCGGGCGATCGACGGATTCGGATTGCGACAACGTTAGCAAAAAATGAAAAACTGTTGGTAGAACAGGGAAGTGTTCGATTCTGGAAACGTTGTCCAATTACACCCAGCAACAGTGGCAATATGCGTAAAACCGCATCTTGTCAACGCGATCAAGGTTGGTATATTCGCCTCATTGCTTACTGCGTGTTGGCTGGCAATGAACAACCTCTAGCAGAAATTGGCACGATTGGCATGAAGGAAATGTATACCTCTTTGGGAATTCCTCTAGCCAATTGGGTAGAAGCAGTGCGTTGTCTAAAAGAAGAGGCGATCGCATTACTAGGTGAAGATGATGCAGCCGAGGTAGTTCCTTATTTTGATCACATTATTCAATACCTGGCGTATCCTGGTGCACCCTACTTTATGAATGATGGTGTGTTGGAGTATTGATATTGTTTTTGAGGAGAAGATGCGATGACGATTGCATTAGAGCGTCCCCGATCGTGGGGTGATGTTTTTACGATATTTGATGATTGGTTAAAGCGCGATCGGTTTGTGTTTATTGGTTGGTCAGGACTGTTGCTTTTTCCCTGTGCATACTTATCAATTGGAGCGTGGTTTACGGGTACAACCTTTGTCACTTCCTGGTATACGCACGGGTTAGCAAGTTCCTATTTAGAAGGCTGTAATTTTTTGACAGCCGCCGTCTCAACTCCTGCGGATAGTTTAGGACACTCTCTGCTATTTCTGTGGGGGCCAGAAGCTCAATGGGATTTTACGCGCTGGTGCCAGTTAGGAGGTCTCTGGACGTTTACCGCATTTCATGGTGCTTTGGGATTGATTGGATTCTGTTTGCGACAAATTGAGATTGCGCGACTGGTTGGAGTTCGTCCCTATAATGCTCTCGCTTTTTCAGCCCCGATCGCGGTGTTCGTGGCTACATTTTTAGTGTATCCATTGGGACAATCCAGTTGGTTCTTTGCACCCAGTTTTGGAGTGGCGGCCATCTTCCGCTTTGTGTTGTTTGTGCAAGGCTTTCACAACTACACCCTCAATCCGTTTCACATGATGGGTGTTGCTGGAGTGTTGGGTGGTGCGCTGCTGTGTGCGATTCATGGCGCGACGGTAGAAAATACGTTATTTGAAGATACACGCACCTACAGCACTTTTTCAGGGTATAGCCCAACGCAGCAGGAAGAAACCTATTCATTTGTCACTGCCAACCGCTTCTGGTCGCAAATTTTTGGCATTGCGTTTTCCAACAAACGCTGGCTGCACTTTTTTATGCTGTTTGTGCCAGTTACAGGCTTATGGATGAGTGCGATCGGCATGGCAGGGCTAGCATTTAATCTGCGGGCCTACGATTTCATTAGCCAAGAGTTGCGAGCGGCAGCCGATCCTGAATACGAAACGTTCTATACCAAAAACATTTTATTAAACGAGGGGTTGCGCGTCTGGATGGCAGAAGCAGACCAACCCCATGAACACTTTGTATTCCCAGAGGAGGTACTCCCTCGTGGCAACGCTCTTTGATCGCTCTACAGCACGAGTTGTTCCAACTGCTAAAGGCAAAGCCATTGAAACCGCTAGCGAAGGCCGGGATATTGCGTCCACTGGCTATCCGTGGTGGGCTGGCAATGCTCGCTTCATTAACAAGTCGGGGCGTTTCTTGGGGGCCCATGTGGCCCATGCGGGACTGGTTGCTTTCTGGGCTGGAGCCATGCTGCTGTTTGAAGTGGCGCACTATGTTCCAGAAAAGCCAATGTATGAACAGGGACTAATCCTTATGCCCCATGTAGCAACATTAGGGTTTGGCGTTGGGCCCGGAGGGCAGGTCACTAGTATTTTTCCCTTCTTTGCGATCGCCGTGATGCACTTAATTGGTTCAGCAGTGTTGGGATTAGGTGGACTGTATCATGCTCTGCGTGGACCCGAACGGCTACCAGGATTCTTCGATTTTGACTGGGCCGATAAGGACAAAGTCACAACAATTTTAGGGTATCACCTGATCGCCTTGGGCGTTGCAGCATTGCTGTTTGTTTGCAAAGCCATGTTTTGGGGGGGGTTGTATGACACTTGGGCCCCCGGAGGCGGAGATGTACGCCTTGTGACACATCCCACTCTCAATCCTTTGAGAATCTTCGGGTATTTGTTCCGATCGCCCTACGGAGAAGCTGGCTGGATTGTTGGCGTTAACAATTTGGAAGACATTGTCGGCGGACACATTTGGGTGGGGGCGCTTCTAATTGCAGGAGGTATCTGGCATATTGTCACGCAGCCGTTTAAGTGGACACATGGCGCATTTACATGGTCGGGGGAAGCCTATCTTGCTCAAAGCTTGGGCAACATCTGTGGACAGGCTTTTATTGCCACCGCCTTCATCTGGTTTAATAACACGGCCTATCCCAGCGAATTTTACGGTCCTACCGTTGCAGAGTCGTCTCAGGCGCAAGCGCTTATCTTTTTGGTTCGTGATCAGAAGCTAGGAGCGAATGTTGGCTCGGCTCAAGGCCCCACCGGGTTAGGAAAATACTTGCAACGATCGCCCACCGGGGAAATCATTTTTGGGGGAGAAACCATGCGTTTTTGGGATTGTCGTGCCCCCTGGCTAGAACCCCTGCGTGGTCCCAATGGACTCGATCTCGATAAACTTCAGCATGATGTGCAGCCCTGGCAAATCCGTCGCGCGGCTGAATATATGACGCATCCGCCGATCGGTTCTCTCAATTCAGTGGGTGGGTTGGCCACAGAGATCAATTCTTTCAATTTTGTCGGAACCCGTACTTGGCTAGCCGCTGCCCACTTTGTCTTTGCCTTTCTCTTTCTAGTAGGCCATCTCTGGCACGCCGGCCGTGCCCGTGCTGCTGCTGCTGGCTTTGAACGAGGCATCGATCGAGCCAACGAACCTGTTTTGTCCATGCCAGATATTGATTAGTGTGATTGCCGATGAATGATGAATACGCTCCCTTGTTCATCATTCATCTTTTCCTCTATTCTCAATTTCGGGTAAGTATCATGCTCCTAAATGTTCCAATTGAAGCCACTTCACCTTTCTTAAAACCTATATGCTTTGCAGTTGCGTGGCTATTGATATTTCTTCTAGGTCGTAGTCTTTGGATGGTTCTACAAGAGGCTGTACATCACGCTGGCAAAATGCACAAGATTCCTTGCGCTAAGTGTCAGTTTTTTACTGGAAATTATCAACTAAAATGTACGGTTCATCCTTCTATTGCTCTATCGGAGGCGGCGATCGATTGTCCTGATTATCGGTCTGCATCGGAATTTTATCCCTCAACGCTGAATGATTCCGTGAACGAGAAAGAACCTGTTCATGCAAACACGCTTTAGAAACTGTAGCGATTCTAAACGAGAGTGAAAGTAAGCACTTCTTACTCCTCAACCCCCATTCCCTACTAGAAAAGGAGCTTACCTTATGGGACTTCCCTGGTATCGCGTCCATACGGTTGTTCTCAATGATCCAGGGCGCTTAATTGCTGTCCATCTCATGCACACAGCCCTAACAGCCGGATGGGCTGGGTCAATGGCGCTATATGAGTTGGCTGTGTTTGATCCAAGTCATGCTGCTCTTAATCCCATGTGGCGACAAGGCATGTTCGTCATGCCCTTTATGGCTCGCTTAGGAGTCACAAACTCCTGGGATGGCTGGAATATCAACGGTGAAGTGGTCAATCATCCTGGATTCTGGACATTTGAAACGGTTGCTATTCTGCATATTCTTCTGGCTGGGTTGCTGTTCCTGGCAGCCTGCTGGCATTGGGTTTACTGGGATTTAGATCTGTTCAAAGACGATCAATCAGGTGAACCGTTTCTTGATTTGCCGAAGATTTTTGGCATTCACTTACTGTTAGCTGGACTGCTCTGCTTTGGCTTTGGCGCATTTCATTTAACGGGCATTTGGGGGCCTGGTATGTGGGTGTCTGATGCCTATGGCTTAACTGGACACATCCAACCTGTTAAACCAGACTGGACAGCTAACGGATTTAATCCATTCAATCCAGGGGGGGTCGTTGCTCATCATATTGCGGCTGGTATTGTCGGCATCATCGGTGGGTTATTCCACATCAACACCCGCCCGTCGGAAAACCTATACCGAGCGTTGCGGATGGGCAATATTGAAACCGTGTTGGCAAGCGGGTTAGCGACGTTTTTCTTTGCGGCGTTTGTGGTAGCGGGAACAATGTGGTATGGTAGCGCCACCACGCCGATCGAATTGTTTGGACCGACACGCTATCAATGGGATAGTAGTTACTTCAAACATGAGATCGATCGTCGAGTCAAAGCCAGTTTAGCGGATGGCGCGAGTTTATCTGACGCATGGTCTGCAATTCCTGAGAAACTAGCCTTCTATGATTACGTCGGTAACAGTCCTGCCAAAGGCGGTTTGTTTCGAGTCGGCCCAATGTTGAAAGGTGATGGCATTGCCCTGGATTGGCTGGGTCATCCCGTATTCACAGACGGCGAAGGGCGCGAGCTAACAGTTCGACGTATGCCCAACTTTTTTGAAAATTTTCCAGTGGTACTCACCGATAGCAACGGGATCGTTCGCGCTGATATTCCCTTCCGTCGTGCAGATGCCCGATACAGCTTTGAGCAACAAGGAGTCCGTGTCAGTTTTTACGGTGGCAGTTTGGATGGACAAACCTTTACCGATCCACCTGTTGTTAAAAAATATGCGCGTCAAGCTCAACTAGGTGAACCCTTTGCTTTTGATACGGAAACGCTCAAGTCAGATGGTATCTTCCGAACCAGCACTCGCGGTTGGTTTGCCTTTGCCCACGTTTGTTGGGGATTGTTGTGGTTCTTCGGACATCTCTGGCACGGTTGCCGCACCCTTTTCCGGGATGTATTCTCAGGTATTGATCCGGAACTTGATATTGAACAAGTAGAATTTGGCGTTTTCCAAAAAGTAGGTGATCCAACTACTCGTAAACGAGTTGCGCTCTAGACCAGAGCCAATGCGTTATCTATTTGATGACCATAATCGTTAAGTAGTAAAGTACAAACTCTATCCAGGGAGAGAGAATGCTTCTCACCTTGGATAGTGCTTTTTTAAATACGATACTGAGTATCGTAAAAGCAATAATGCTTAACTGAACAAGCAAACTTCCACGAAAAGCAGAGGTAAACTGCAATGAATCTTTTAGCTTGGATTGTACTAGGTTTATTGGCAGGCGCGATCGCAAAAGCAATTTATCCTGGATATCAACCGGGTGGAATTCTAGCCACGTTGTTGCTGGGCATCGTTGGGGCATTTATCGGTGGAACGCTTTTTAATGTTTTGCAGACAGGCAGCTTAGCGATCGTTTCTACCAGTCTGAGTATTCCTGGTTTAATAATTGCTGTGATTGGTGCGCTGATTGCCATTTGGTTATGGGGCTTGATGAGCCGTCGCCGTCGCATCTACTAAGCGCACAGAATGAAAAGGACGTTTGTTAGTTTCGCTGTATTTGCAAGCTACTAGTGCAGCCGTTAACTAAATTGACATTGACAAGGTTGGGTAATCAAAATCGTGAGTAGATTGAGTAGGTGAAGCAAAAGCCTACTCTTTTTTTGGTAGTCTTCGGCAGCGCTGATTTAGACCAGTGCCAGAATCAACTGAAACCTATCATAATGGAACCAAGTTGAGACTGGAAACGACGCTATTACCATGCTGTCAATTCATCAATTAGATGCTTACCTAGAGCGAATTCAGTATCATGGTTCTTTAGGGCACTCTGAGGAAACCCTTTGTCAACTTCACCAAGCTCAAGCGCAACATATTCCCTTTGAAAATCTAGATATTTTCTTAGGACAAGACATTCATCTGGACCCCGATCGCCTCTTCAACAAACTCATCAATCGAAAACGCGGCGGTTATTGCTATGAGTTAAATGGGCTGTTTCTATTAGTTTTACAACATCTTGGCTTTCATATTATCCCTATGGCGGCCCGAGTGTTTATGCCCAATGGCTCCTTGCGGCAAAAATCACATCAGATGGCAATCGTAGAGCTTAGAGGTCAATCTTGGCTAGTAGATGTTGGATTTGGCGGCAACGGTTTGGTGCAACCCATTGTCACTGAAGTGAATCGAGAATGGGATCAAACCATTGATACATTTAGGCTGCAATCTGATGAAAATCTTGGCTTGATACTTCAGCACCAACTCAACGATGAATGGCGATCGCTGTATGCCTTTATTCCTGAAAAACAATACCCAGCCGATTACCGGATGATGAACTTTTTTGCTTCTCGATCGCCGGATTCTTTGTTTACACGAAAACGTCTTTGTATTATTCCTACATCAGAGTCTCGAATTATTCTCAATAACCATGTCTTAAAAATTCGCGGCGTTCGTCATTCGATTGTCACCCAGCTTACAACCGCTGATTCTTATGATCAAGCATTAAAACAATATTTCGGCATTGCTCTATCCCCGGAAGTATCTTGGCATCTCTACTCTCCAATCCCTACCCCCTTGTCTTCGGAGGCTTAGCGATGCCCCGACGGACGAGTGCTGCCTCTAGGTTTCTGATAAACTCAGCGTCGGCATCGGATAGGGTAGACGAAGTCAGGGAAACAGCCTTGGTATCCGTCTGCAAACATGCGAATGCCTGACGAAAGTGATTAGAATTAGCGGCAATAGGTGCATCAAAATGACAGGGAATGATCCGTTGAAATGACCAGTTGGCGATGGTCTCTACCCAATTCAACACTTGTTGAGGAGCTTGCGGAAAAATTAGGGTTTGTAGAATGGGAGCGACAAACAGTCGGCCATCTCGATGCAATGCCTTGAAAGAGTCCGGCCAGTTCTCTTTCCAGCGAAACGGGTATAACCCAAAGTACGCTTTTTGGGAGCGATCGGGAGCCTTCAAAGCGTCTCGAATGGCTTGTCCCAGCCCCACCGTCTCGACTACGCTTGGTCGAAAATAGATGGCAAATAGTGAAATTCGCTGCCAGCCCTTGCGTCGATTAGCGTCTGTGTCTGTCACTGCCTCACCTGCCCCATCGCGGGCATGGAATAGCAGTGGATACGGGTCTAACTGAACGATCGCTGGCGGATTGATGGGTACTGACAGCACAGCGTCGGTTACTAAAAGCGTTTGGGATGGTTTGTGCAACAAGGCTACTTCTACAAACGCTCCCCGCCCCAGATCAATGTCTAAAACAGCATAGTCAAATTCATCAGCAAAGGGAGTGTGACGGCAGCCAGTTGGTAACTCTTGCGTACGACGCTGCGGAAAGCCTAACCAACTGAGCGGTAAATTCAACGGAAAACTCCACTGATGCGGCGCAACAAACACCTGGGCTTGTGGAAAACAACGCGCAAACGGACCTACAAACACTTTATGTTCAAGTCCAGAACTAGTAGGAAGGAGAATGTATTTCACCTCTCCGTGTTGTGCCACCAATTGATTAATCAGACGAATACATTCGATCGTCGGTGCTACGGGAGCATAAACCAATAATCCACCTGTTTGTAGACGAACCACGGTCATACGGATGGGAACGATCGTATACAAAATGCCATGAAGCTGATCAAACGTCCAAATAGTATCCTTTACTACTTCGGTACGCAACGTGCGGCGACAACCATAGGGGTACAGCGGTAACGCCATCCAAAATTTCCAACGCCAATCCTGAGGTTGAGCAGATGCGATCGATGGTTCTGGTAAACGATCAAGTCGATGGGATGGCAGGCTCATAAAACAGGCTCAAATCAATCGGTCTATTTCGGTCTATTGATGTGTATTGGGTTGAACAATGCTCCTGATTGAACAACCCAAATTGGTTCTCTCCTATTCTCACCCTTCTGTTGCTCTCTTTTGAATCAATCTACAGAGATAGTCCTGGGTGTTTTAGCAAAAGTTTAGTGGTTGTGCATCAAATTGGTGTGGGATAACGCGAAGGGGTATAGATTTGGATTATCCGGTTCCGCGAAATCCTTCACCCTCGATAATCACAGCGATTGCTCTAGCCAGAGATTGCTCATTAGATGCAAATATTCTCAATATTGTCGCACCAAATTTGCTGATAGTGAATCCCTCACCGCCGCCGCTGCCACTGTGGCACTAGCATGTGGCACCATTAGCCGATCGCCTGACCCTCAACTCCTAGCTCTCCCTCTCTGCTTTTGCTTTTCTGCTATCTTCCTCTCCTCGGATACATTCGTCAGGAACTTCTCACCCTTAGAATAATTCAAAGTAAATATGAATACTGCTATTCAGGTTTGGCAATAAGTCCGTTATGACTACCGCTCTTGCGTTTTCTCGTTGTTCCTTTAAACCGATCGTCGTTCGATCGCTGATAGTAGGTGTCTTATCTACAGCCGGAGTGCTGCTGGGGATAGTGCCGACACTGAATACTTCCACGGCTGAGTTGACCTTCAGCCAAGCGGCTTATGCGCAAAATGGGTCTCAGTTTTCAGATCAAGACTTAGAGAATTATGTTCGGGCAGCCGAGCAGTTAGAAATTCGCCGACAGCGAGTGGTGGAAGAAATTAAGGGAATCGTGGGTTATGTTCCTGCCATTCGCTGTGACGTGCCCAGTAGCTTAGAGGAACTCCCATCAGGAGCTAGGGAACGAGCCGTAAGCTATTGCAATTGGGCGATCGGGATTGTGGAGGAGAATAATCTTAGAATCGATCAGTTCAATGCCATTATGTCTGCGAGTCAGTCTAATGCCGCCTTGGCACAGCGCATTCGCTGTATTCAGCAACCATCAGATGCCTGTGGACAATAGCACATCTCCTCCATCAGTCCTCCACTAGTCAATCGCCCATCGCTTGACTAGGCAACTTCAGTAACGGCTGGAACAGGTTTGCGCTGAATCTGCACGTTACCGTCGTTGTCAATGTCCACGATCGCCGTTTCTCCCATACTCACCTGACCTGCCAGAATGGCTTCGGCTAGATTGTCTTCTAGCAAGCGGGCAATGGCTCGACGCAATGGTCGCGCTCCGTAGCTGGGGTTGTACCCTTCCTGAATTAACTGCTCTTTGAACGCATCGGTGACTTCAATGCGAATGGCTTGTTCGCTGAGGCGATCGTCTACCTCTTTCAGCAACAGATCGGCAATTTGCTGGAGCTCGTCGCGTGTCAGCGGTTGGAAAACGATGATCTCATCAATGCGATTCAGCAATTCCGGGCGGAAGTAGTGCTTCATCTCATCTTGAACGCGCGTGCGAATGTGCTGATACTGCGTGTTGGCGCGATCGTCGGTAAGCTCAAAGCCCAAGCCACCGCCACCCTTCTCAATCAGCTTGGAGCCGATGTTCGAGGTCATAATCAACAAAGTATTCTTGAAACTGACCGTGCGGCCTTTGGCATCGGTCAAGCGCCCATCTTCCAACAATTGCAACAGCATGTTAAATACATCTGGATGGGCTTTTTCAATCTCATCCAGCAAAATCACGGTGTAGGGCTGGCGACGTACCGCTTCGGTCAATTGCCCGCCTTCGTCGTAACCAACATATCCCGGTGGCGATCCAATCAGCTTGGAAACAGTGTGGGCTTCCATGTACTCGGACATATCCAGGCGAATCATGGCATCTTCCGAGCCAAACACCGTCGCCGCCAATGCCTTTGTTAACTCTGTTTTACCAACCCCTGTAGGTCCAGCAAAGATGAGGCTGGCAATCGGACGTTCGGGATTTTTCAACCCCACACGGGCCCGACGAATAGCACGAGCGACGGCGCTCACCGCCACTTCTTGACCAATCACGCGATCGTGGAGGGCATCTTCCAGGTGCAGCAGCAACGCCGAAGTGGATTCGGTAAGTTTGGTGACGGGAATGCGTGTCCATTCGGAGACGATATGAGCAATATCATCTGCGGTGACAGAGGCAGCATCCGATGGGGTGGTATCTGTTGAGGACAGAATCGCTTTGATCTGGGCTTCTAACTCCAGTTCCCGATCGCGCAATTTTCCAGCTTGCTCAAAATCTTGAGCGTCTACAGCCGCTTGCTTATCAGTGGCTATTTGGCTTAGTTCCTGCTTCAGCGATCGGACGGGGGAATGTTGAGCCTGCCGCAACCGCACCAGTGATCCGGCTTCGTCAATTAGGTCAATGGCTTTGTCAGGCAAGAATCGATCGGCAATATAGCGGTGGGATAGTTTGGCTGCTGCGTCTAAGGCTTCATCTGTAATTGTGACGCGGTGGTGCTGCTCATAGCGATCGCGCAGACCGTGCAAAATCGCAATCGTTTCTTCAACACTGGGTTCGCCCACGGTGACGGGCTGAAACCGTCGCTCTAAGGCAGCATCGCGCTCGATGTACTTGCGATATTCGTCGAGCGTGGTAGCTCCCAACACCTGGAACTCGCCTCGCGCTAAGGCTGGCTTCAGCATATTGGCAGCATCTAGACTGCCTTCGGTGGCTCCGGCCCCTACCAATGTATGAATTTCATCAATCACCAGAATAATATTTCCCGCCTGCCGCACTTCCTCAACAATTTTGGACATGCGTTCCTCAAACTCACCGCGTAGGCGAGTTCCTGATAGTAACGTTCCAACATCAAGGCTGATCACCTGCTTGTCACGCAAGATATCAGGTACATTGCCATCGTGAATCCGCTGGGCTAGTCCTTCGGCAATGGCAGTTTTACCCACGCCAGGTTCACCAACCAGCACCGGGTTATTTTTAGTGCGACGCCCCAAAATTTGCACTACTCGCTCCAGTTCTAGCTGCCGACCCACCATTGGATCAAGCTGTCCTTGGGCGGCTAGTTGGGTTAAATCGCGGCCAAATTCGTCAAGTGTGCGGAGGGACGATCGTTTCGCTTGTGGAGCTTGGGAGCGCTCTCGTACCCCTGCTGCGACTGGAGCCGCTTCGATCGCCTGACTTACCTGTTCCAGCAATTGCACTAAATCAACCCCCAGATTCTCTAGCACCTTGAGGGCAATATTATTATCATCTTCCAAAATGCTAAGCAACAAATGCTCTGGCGTCACATAAGACTGGTTTTGTTGAGCTAGAACAGTAGCTTGTTCCAGCACGCGAACCGACTTTGGGGTAAACGGAATTTCCGTCAGTGCTGCATTATGGCTACGACCCATGAGATTTTTAACCTCACTACGAGCTGCCTCCAGCGTCACCCCTAAATCTGTTAATAGCTTCGCCGCTGTTGTTCCCTTGCCACGAAGCAACCCCAGCAGAAGTTGCTCGGTTCCAGCCGAACGATATCCCAAACGGCGAGCTTCTTCTTGGGCAGCCATAATTACTGCGATGGCTTGCTCCGTAAAATACTCAAACATGAATCGAATTCCTCCACTAGGCTGACTGGTGCAGCCGATCGGCTGCCCTAACGCAAAAAGCTAAGAATGCTGAGAAAAATGACTGAAGCGCGCAACCGAATGCAGTTCTATCAACTTCACGAAGATCAATCTCTATCAATCTCTCAGAGCAATCTATGTCTACAGTTTCAAGGGTTAGGTTTTGGTCGTTTGTAGGGTTTGCAATGAGTGAACGGGTTAGTCATCAATACAGCAGAAGTACAAACTAGCAAGTGGACACTGTTCCCATATGAACATTTGTTGACTTACCTTCTTACTGTAGCGAGGCGGGAATCGAGGTGGCAGGGAGGAAAACCGTCGCAACTAGTAGAGGCTCTTCGCTATTGTCAAGGTTTGTAACTGGCTGCATAACTCTGTTCCGTGACGGCGATAACTCCATAGGACTACAAAACCAAGCTCTGCAAATTGGTTTTACCAAGTCCTGCAACGGTCATTGAATCAATGGGAGTTCAAATCATGCCTGCTACAAATGGAAACGATGTTCTTTATGGAACCAGCGCCTCTGATACAATCGATGCTTTGTTAGGGAACGATACAGTTTTTGGCGGTTACGGAGACGATCGGTTGTATGGCAATGGTGGCAATGATTTTCTGTACGGGGACTATGGTAACGACACGCTCTATGGCGGCGTTGGCAATGATGCGCTGATTGGCAGTTGGGGCAATGATTTCATCTACGGCGAAGATGGTGATGATGTCATTGGCTTTTCAAGCTACCACGACGAGATTGGTGATGATTATTTATACGGTGGCAACGGCAACGATCGGATTTACGCAGGGACGGGTAATGACAGAGTGGATGGAGGCACAGGCAACGATATCTTGTATGCGGGTGCAGGCAACGACTATGTGGATGGCTGGACGGAGAATGATTTAATCTACGGCGAGACGGGTAATGATACGCTGTATGGCTATTCTGGCAATGATACGCTGTATGGAGGTAACGACAACGATCGAATGCTGGGCGAAGCTGGCAATGATTTTCTAGACGGTGGCAATGGCAACGATTATCTAGATGGTGGAGACGGTAGTGATACCCTCATTGGCGGTTTTGGCAACGATCAACTTGTTGGTGGACTTGGCACGGGTGATGGTGTAAATCGCCTTAATGGCTTTGGCACGACGGCTAGCACCATTGCGCAGATCGACACATTGATGGGTGGTTCTGGAACCGACTACTTTGTTTTAGGTGGCAGTTGGGGAGTGTCTTATGTCGAACCGGGTGATGGCTATGCAGTGATTGCTAATTGGGATTGGACTCGCGATTGGATTGAAGTGAAGCGCGTTTCGGGCGGCAGCTACAGCCTGGAATATAGAAGCGTCAGTGGCATTGGTTCCTCCGCCACAGATACGGAAATCTACTTTACCGACTCGCGTGGTGTTCGCGATCGCATTGGCATTGTGCAAGACAGTACCAATGTCAACATTGGTCGCGACTTTCGCTATGTATAGCTTCGTTCAATCCAGCACTCAGCTATACCTGCCTCAACTATTTCCTCTCTAAATTCCTAGATTGGTTTTGCTTTAACTTTCTTCAATTCTTTCTGTAGTAATCAAACGAATCACCAAGATCGTTCAACTCTACAGTTTTGCCTCTAGTCAAGGATCTCATTCATCCTTCTTCTCTTTTAGCCTTCTCCTCGATCGCTCTAGTCTTTCTGCGGGCTAGAGCGTTTTCTATGCTTATCTGACTACCAATGTCACAGTAAAGCTATTTGTGCACAATTTTTGCAGTCATCTCCGATAGCTCACTCGCAATTCTCAGTTTGACGAAATGCAGTTCAAGCCTTAAGCGGTTTCCATCCAGTCAAAAATTCGATCGAGTTGCTCAAGGGTAATTAGCCCATACTGCCAGAGAATCATGGGAATCAGGTTTGTACTTTGCTCGCATTGACGTAGTGCAAAGGCGATCGCGGCTGCCGGAACAGCAAGTTCCTCACTGAGGAACGTAATTAGCTGGACGCGATTGGTCGGCTCCTGAATCATTGGCTCACCCCCTGTCAATTAATTTGATATTAAGTGAAGTTTTGTAACAGAATTTCAGAATTTAATGAAGGCATTATAGCGAGAAATTGAGAATTGTGGGGAAGAAAATTGCAAGAATCAATCTTTGGTCTGACCCTGAGTTTCTGCGGGTTTTGTCTTCATTAGTAGTCTCTTCAAACCGACGTCAATGCATTTCTGGTGGTTTCCAAGCTTACGGCTCAAGATGAAGAAAAAATGAGAACACTGTAAACGTTTCTGAGAGATATTGCGTGAGTAACGCCCCTGATTTGAACTGCACACTGGCTGGCTAGCTACATAGCCGAGTGAAGCAGTAGTAACCGCAGCATCATAGGTTTGGGGCAGCGATCGGTTTCTACAACGAACGAGATTGGGTGATCACACCTGCGATCGGGCTTTTTGAGAGGGCAGGACTAAAATTAATTCTGTACAATTGAATACGAAGAGCAAGGAGATGTTACAAAGTTTGTTCTTTTTCTGGTAGAAGCACAGCCAATGCTGAAGCCATAAACAGGAGAGGAACCGTTCGTAGATGATACCAATTGCTCTCCTTTAAACACCCTGGTTCAATTGGAGGCACACTATGTCCCCAGATTTATTTGATGCTTTTACCGTGATTCTCGTGGTTTCTGTGTTTAGCTGTCTGTTTTCCCCAACCCTAGCTTGGCTTTTGTTTCCCCATAGCTAGAGTGACAGCCCTCAATGAGTCGCTCAATCGGCTTTGAGCAGTCTTCTCAGTCTTCTGTGTTTCGAGCTTGTTGAGGATTGGATCGAGCGGCTAGGCTAAACTAATTTTTTGCTTCTTTTTACTTGATTTTCTATTCACTGTCATGAGCACCTGATGGAGCAGGAGTCCCTTGCTCCATTTGTTTTTGTGCAGCGGCTTAATTGAGATTGAGTGACGAACCTCGAATCACCTCACCCCAACCCTTCTCCCAGAGCAGGCAGGAGGGGCTTTCGATCCTGGGTTTTGGGTTGAAGTCCCTTCGCCCCCGTGGGAGAAGGAATTGAGGGATGGGGAGAAAAATTTGCCAGTCAATCAAACAGGGGCAGGGGTACGAATGTGGGCTACTCTCTGGGTTGACTTGGTTTATACGCGACCGTACTCAACAAAAAATAGGGACTGCTCTCAGCCCCTATTTCACAGATTCAAACTAGTTCAGACTAGCTACAAATTGTTCGCCTTATACTAATTTCAAATCTGGATACTCGACCAACACTTCCTCAGCAGAAAGAGTGTCGCCTTCTGCTTGCGGTGTCCACAGCACTTCTAGCGCCAATAGCCGATCGCTGGAAACCGCACCAATCTGGGAAATAGCCCGACGCAAATCTTGATCATTGTTGACAGCGGGTAATTCGAGTTTGCCCTGTGCCGCTACCAACAGTGTTACAACGATGTATTCGCTGGGATTTTCAGGAAGCGCGAGTTCACCCGACGAAGCCAGGGCTTTACGGGCCTCTGCTTGTTGCAGCAGGTTGTTGACATTGGAGAGTGTTTCCTCCGAAAACTTACTGCGCTCAGTCAAGGCTAGACGATTAAATTGAGCTTCAGCCGCTTCTAAACGGGTTTGCTGAGAGTCGCTGCCACCATAAACCCAGTACTCTGGGTGACGCAAAAGCGCGAGGGTTGTCTCTTGTAGCACTTGGGCCAGTCCTTCAGGAGAGTTGGTATCAGCATGTTCAGCAATGCGATTGAGATCGGCTTGCAATCCTCGTGCTTTTGCTAATAATCCTACTTGCAGACGGGCAACGGAAACGGTTGGCGAAGCGGCGCCACTGTAGCTGTCATAGTCAGAGCTACCTGCGATCGATCGGAAGCTGCGCAACAGAAATGAGGCGACTGCGATAAAAATTAGCAGCGTGAATAAGCCACCGCCACCGAAGCCAAAAATGGGCACTACAAAGGGAAATCCAAAACCACCGCCGGGATAGTACCCACCCCCATACCCACCGCCTGGTGCATAGGTGCGAGGTGAGGAATAGGTTGGGCCACTGCTTGGCATTCTGAAGCTACCGCCACCAATGCGACCACCACTTTTTGCGGCCAATGCTCCATCTGCATGGCCAAGAACCAGCGTTGCAACTAAGATCAGCGCTAACACTGGTTTTAAAAGTGGTTTAATCCATCCAAATAATTTTTTGTGCATATTGCCGTACCTGTCCAATTCACGAACGATAAGATCGGCTTGGCTATACCCAGGGCTAAGCGTAACCTGCTTGATTTACCGAATGTTACAAATTGTCTACATTTCTAGTCTACTCTTTTGCTGCTTAAGGCAGAAGTAAGCTTAAGAGGGATTTTAGGGACGATTCAGGAGAGATAACCGTACTGAATTTCGATGCGATCAGATGGCGATCGCATAAATGTAACCGGACTGGCGATCGCTCGATCGGTTGCTAAGGTGAACAAGTGCGACAGATGAGCAAGTTCCTGCTGCACCCTCTGCCCTATGGTGAATTCTGATACGCCTCTAAATGGGTTCAAGGTCATTGAAAACGGGTCAGAACGGCGAATTCTCTACCGTGAGTGCTTTGGAATGAGCCGGATTGATATTCCAGTTCTGGTGCTGATAAGCGGGCTTGTTTGGGGGTACATTTCCATAACTTGGCAGGGGTTATTTTCTAGGGATTGGCCGGAAACCTTGCCTGAAGTCCGGTTTGCGATCGTTTTTGGTTTAGTGATCGCAGGTTTTTTTCTGTTCACAGTCCTCTGGCCGCTGTTTGGCGTTTCCGAATATCGCATCACACCCAATTATCTAATTATCCGGCGACACATTTTTGGCATTCTCTGGCAATATCGCCGCATTCCCAGATGTCAGATCAGAGGCATTCACCGCTTCACCGCGCCTCCTACTCGATATTCGCCGGAGCTTCATACAGTTTATGTTGTGGTTGGCAATCGCCGTACTCGCCTAATGACGCAATGGTCTCAAAAGGCAGAGTACGTCAATTGGTTACACACAACGCTAAGCAGTCTGTAAGTTTTGCCAAATTTAAGATTTGCGGCTAGTTCCTGCAAGGATGATTAACACCACTTCCTGTTTCTAATCTTGTTCTGGTCAAAGGTTTGAGTTACTCTTACTCTTCACTCTTTAGCCTTTAGCCTTCAGCCTTTAGCCTTCTACTTCACCCTCCCCCAACGATCGTGACAATCTCCAGTCGATCGCCATCTTGAATTTCAGTCCCGTCCCAAAACTGGCGATGCAGAATTTCGCCGTTATATTCCACTGCCACAAGGCGCGGATTCAACCCCATCTGTTCGAGTAAATCAGGCAATCGCGTTTGCGGGTGGCATTGACGCGGCTCACCATTCACTTGCACTTGAATCGGCTGAAAAGAATCAATCGAGGTAGACATACCCAATAGACCACTAGATATTCTTAGATACTTTTAAAGTGATAGCGTTTCAGATACATTGCTTCCATACCCCCGGCTGTCGCTGTTCTCCTTACTCAGGGGAGGCATCAAGAGATGTTACCAGGCTTGAAACACCATCTTAAACGGTCAACGGTCAATAGAACTCTAACCCAACGATTTATCTAGTTGGGTTATTGTGATTTCACCCGTCTCAACGTTTGTATGCGATCAAGTTGAGAGATGAAAAACTGGGTAGTCAGCGTCGGTTGTTCCGCCAGCATAATGGCCCGCACGATCGCCACCCGTTCTGCTCCTGCCGACAAAACATCGTGAAGATTTTCCGAATCGATCCCACCAATGGCGAACCACGGTATGGTGGCATGATCAGCCGCATAGCGCACATACTCAACCCCGGCGGCGGGTCTACCAGCTTTGGTTGGGGTTTCATACACCGGCCCAACGCCAACATAGTCGGCTCCTTCTTGAATTGCGCGCTGCAAATCGTCAGGGCTATGAGTTGAGCGTCCAATAATGCGCTGACTTCCTAACAGTTGACGCGCCAACGCGATCGGCACATCATGCTGACCTAAATGCACCCCATCGGCATTGACTGCTAACGCCAGATCGACCCGATCGTTCACCAGAAACAGTGCCCCATACTGATGACACAACTGTTTCAATGTTTGGGCAGTGTGTAAACGGGTGAGATCATCGGACTCCTTATCGCGATACTGCACCAGCGTCACCCCCCCTTGTAACGCTGCCTCGACCGTTTCGATCAAATTCACCACTGGAGCCGTTACCAAGTATAAATACGATTGTTGCAGGACTTGAAATCGCTTGTGATGCTCGAGATTACTCTCTAGGGTGTATACGCGATACCGCATGTGTTTGCAAGCAGTTCCCATCTCTGGGAAGTAGAGTTTGCCATATTCCTCTAACACCCGCAGTGCTTCTTGCACGCGGCAGAAATTGACCCGCAGCACTTGTGCCACGCTCGATCGCTGCTCTTCTTGGGGATGAGTTAAATCAGTGCCTGAATCGTTGGGCGTATCGCGAGTAGCCCGGATATCATCGCGATGCCACTGAGCCAATTCTTGACGAAGCTGCTTACAATCACTGGCAAAGTGAGCATTGTTTAACCCAAACCGACACCACTCTTCGATGATCCGTAGACCTTCACGAGCGCGGTCTAAATTGGCATCGAGAATCCGATATACAGCAAACTTAGAGAAAGCGGGGTGCAACTCTCTGGACTGTCTGCCGTCGTGACGATCGTTGTGTTGACTGTAGCTGTCGCCCATGCCATCTTTCCACTCCTGTTCTATCGTAACAGTTCCGTACTAGCGACACACAGTGCTACATTGCTACAATTAGAGAAAATTAAGCTCACCTTGGACGAGTGTCCGGATCACAAGTGAAGCAGCCGATTGCTGTAACTTGTTTCTGATGTGGCTGGCTGTTCGTCGAGATCTATTTTTGTTACAAGAGAATAATATTTCTGCCCGATCGATCCGGTTTGTCTCGAATTACGCTACATATAGAAATTAATCTTGAATTTACAATCAAAAAACGCTACTTGCAGTAATAAGCTGAGTCACCTTTTCAGTTGGCGTCGGGAGTTTATTTCATGCGTTCACTTCTTGCCTGTCATCGTCCTGCCTGTCAGCGCGCCAGTGCTTCCGTATCTGTGGTCATAGCAGCCACTCATTCGGCTTTTGCGTCCGAACATTTAAGTTGGGTTGGAAATTGGGTTGGACTATCGCTGACGGTTGTGTTATGGCAAACCAGTGCTTTGTTGCTGCCTAATTCCGCAGTGGCTGAAGTCATTCCAGCACAGGCCGAATCGAGTTCCTTCGCGGATTTCCCTGGGGCTTCCTCACCAACGGCGGAAGCACAGCGGCTTCTATTTGTGAGTTCGATCGTGGGCAACGATGACAGCGGAGATGGTAGTCAGCGATCGCCCTTTCGCACTATTACCCATGCTTTAAACGTTGCAACCGCTAACACCATTATTTTGTTGGCAGCAGGAACCTACAGCCGCGAAACAGGCGAAGTCTTCCCCTTACAGCTAAAATCCGATGTGACGGTTCAGGGTGATCCCAGTCGGCAGGGGCAGGGTATTATCATTCGCGGCGGCGGGACATTTACCAGTGCTGATGCCATAGAGCAAAATGCTACATTTCTGGGAGCCGAGCGGGCCCAGTTGATTGGCGTCACGATAACTAATCCTTATGCTCAAGGCTATGGGCTATGGAGCAACTCCGACAATTCACTCATTGCTAACAACACCTTTACTGACAGTCTATCTCAAGCTGTTTTTGTCCCGGGCGATCGATCGAGAGTGGTGCAAACAAATCGATTCGCTCGTCGCCGTACCGTTGCTTCACCCAACAGCACCGCCCAAACCCAACCCCCTCAAGAGCAACCCCTGATTCAGCCAACTGCTGCCATTACCGAGTTACCCCCTGCGGTCTCCGCCAAAGCGGCGATCACGACGCTGCCCCCGGTGCCCTCAGCGTCGCTTGCTTCGGTGACAGCCACCGCCGCTCGATCACCAGCAACAGCAGTTCGTCCATCGTCTAACCAAATCACCGTGCTGCCTCCGGTGCAGTTGCCTCGCTCAAGCAGCGATCGTTGGGACACCAGTGAATTCAGGCAAGCCTCTGCTCTCCCTATTCACCACCCAAGAAGTCCTATGGCATCAGACTCGTTGCTTGCGATTCAGCCCGCTATGGACTCCTCGATTCTGATCTCAGCCTTGCCCCCGGCACCCACTGCACGCCAACCAGCAAGTTCTCAGACCACGCGACCAGCGATACTACCGCATGCACAGGCATCTACTCGTTCTTTCGTAGAAACCTCAGCAGAATCCTTTAATCCAGATTTATCCAATTCAGCGATCGTCGAGCCGCGATCAATCCATCAAAGGCCTAGCCATCCCGGATCTGCCCAAGTCTCTGCTCAAGTTACCTCCCGATCGCTCCAACCCACTCAGTTGCAACAATCAACGTCGAATCAGACCACACCAGCGGCTGTGACAACTTCATCTACCACCGCCACCGCGATCGAGATTCCAGTTCCACCACCTGAAACCATTGCCACTGCTGTGTTAGATCATGCGACACCGCCGCTTAGCGCCATACAGCTTTTTAATGCGCCGATCGAGATTCCGGTTCCACCACCTGAGTCTAGCCAAGCCGAACCAACCATGCGTCCGCCGACAGGTGTCACCGCCAACGCAGCAGAGGCAAACGCCTTACTGCCTGTGCCTTCGGGCGATATTCCGATTGGCAATGTGGGAGATATGCCACGAGTCAGGATTGCAGGAACACCGTCTCCTTGGAGCAATGGATCACAGACTAGCGCTGCTGTCAGAGCCAGTTTGCGCTATCGAGTCGTGGTGGATGCCAACAACGACCAGTTGCGATCGTTAGTACAAGCGATTGTCCCGGATGCATTTATGACGCAAATCGGTGGACAATCACTGATCCAAGTGGGAGCATTCAGCGATCGGGGCAATGCTGAACAGGTGGTGCAACGGTTGAACCAAAATGGGTTAGTGGCTGTCATTCACGAAATTGAATAACTTGAATCATGATTTTTTCTTTGTGAAAGCAGATCGGGGATGGGCTATGACCTTCGACCAGAGCCATCCTGGCGATACCAGCGAGCGATGCGATCGGGTGATACCCCTAGTAAGTACGCCCCAATGACCAATTGATTGATTAGTGTTGTTTTAAGGATGCCTAGTTTGTGCCAGCGCCGGGCTGATGTAGTGACAGCACGGGGGACGATGGCAATATGCCCGATCGATCGGAGTTGTCGCACAAACACAAAGTCTTCCATAATTGGCAGAGCAGGAAATCCGCCAAGCTGGTGAAATGTTTCTGCTTTGAGAAACAGAGCTTGGTCCCCATAGGGTAGCTGTAACAAACGCGATCGCCACTTTACCCCCCACTCGATCCACCGCAGTCCGGGTTCTTGTCCGTCAATGTGTAGCTCAAAGGCTCCAGCGACAACATGCAGGCGGGAGAGGGTTGCTTGTACATCGGCGATCCAATCGGCGGGCAACCGGGTATCAGCATGAAGAAATAGCAGGATAGAACCAGCAGCAATCTGTGCACCCTGATTCATTTGCTGGGCCCGTCCGGTCGGAGCACTCAACACAATTGCTCCGGACTGTTGCGCTAATGTTACAGTATCATCTTGGCTGCCACCGTCTACCACAATGATTTCAAGATTAGTGTTGGTTGACTCGGTGGCTTGATTGGGTCTAGGGAGTTGCCCCTGTGGCAAGATGGCTTGAATCAATGCTGAAATGCGGTGGGCTTCGTTCAATGTTGGAATGATCACCGAAATGGCAGGTGGTGTGATACCTTGACGCACAGTTTCCCAGATCGGTAAGTCTTCGGGGCGATCGATATCTGCCCGTGTAGCTAGATAGCCGATCGATAAGTTTACCTGCTTGGCGGCCGTGACGGTTTGCTGAAATACCTCGCTGGTACTCCAGGCAATGTTAGTAAACAGCGTTGGAATCATGCGACTGAGTCCAATCAAATAGTAGCCGCCATCTACTGCTGGACCCAGCACCAGATCATGGGTTGCTAAAATTTGAAATGCTTGTGCTAGTTGCTCTGCACCGAGACTAGGACAATCTGTACCGATGACAACCACACGCTGAGCACCCATTCCGAAAGCCGCTTGTACCGCATAAGCCATGCGGTTTCCCAAATTCCCAGCGCTTTGAGGACAGTAACACCACGCCGATCCTAACCAAGCTTGCATCTGCTGGCGATCGACCTCTGGATTTTCAGTGCCGGCGAACCAAACTGTTGTTGAAATCGAGCGCCGATTGAGCAGCGTTTGTACCTGCTTCAGCGTATGTTCTGTCATTTGCCGTTGTAGTGCGGCCGCCCCTTCTGCACCCAGCGCCGGAATTAAGCGGGTTTTTGCCTGCCCGGGTTGCGGATAGCGAGTGAAGATGATGAGATGTTCAATCAAATGTTTTGTAGCAGCCAATAGATAGAGAGTTCCTTGCCGATCGCTCCACTTATGATGTCATCAATTGGTTTGAATAAACTGAAGAGATTCTGAGAACTGGGGAAGGACATCGCCAGAAGTAATGACTGACCAGCATAAATTAATAAGCCTTGATAACCTCATTTCGCTTGACAGCTATCGGCAAATTTAGCAGTAGGACGTAATATCTTCACCACACTCATCAGCTAGGTAACACAACGCTCGAAATCGTAATGCTACCACCTGATCGTAGACAGGATTCAGTTTGCACATTGGTGGAACATGAGCAAGAACATGTCCAAACACTTTGAGATCGCGCTCAAAGGGACATTGGGCTGGAACTAGTTGACAAATTTGATGCGCTAGCTTTGGATTATTAATTTGAATGCTATCTAACCACACCCGTAAAGGACGAAAAACATCGATCGCAAATCGTTGCTTTGACGGTTGGGTAGGGGTTGAGACATCGATCGCAGATAGGTCTCCATGGGACGGCTCTAGCCAAATCCATGGCGCTAATAGTAAGTTTTCGGGTTTGGTATTACAAGCGTTCATCGTTACATTTCAACTCATTGGAAGGATGGTGAGGGGAGTTTATAGTGTTCTCTACACTTTCAAAACTAGGTTTATCGGAACCGTTTTAAACTGAATTTTCCGATTGACCTGTAGCGATTTTAACCATTGCTTCATTATTTTCTGGTTATTGATTAAAGGTACAGAGGGGTTATTGATTAAAGGTACAGAGGGTTGATCATGTTTACGGACTACTTCTCCTGTTGGTTTGGGCTGACAAGCGTAAAGCTAACATTCCTTGGGGCAGTTTTTGGGCGATCGCCGCTACCTGGTCAGTTTTATCCCGAACAACCGCAGCGTGCAATTGATCCAACTCACACAATTTACGATTGATCCAACTCACACAATTTACGATCGATCGAATAGGGTTGGACGAATGCCATAGTGTCGATAGTGCCAGTAGTCTCGTAGAATGCGATCGTGGTCGAAGCAAAGCGGTGTAGGAGTTTGCCACGGCTCAAAAATTCCGACGTGTTTAGCATCATCGCCCGCTTGGGGTTCTCCAATGGCAGTTGCCAAAAACACAATGGCGATTGTGTGAAAGCGAGTATCGCGACTAGGATCGGAATACACCTGGAATTGTTCAATTAGATCGATCTCTAGCCCAATTTCTTCTTTTGCCTCTCGTCGTGCCGCCGCCTCGACCGACTCGCCATAGTCTACAAACCCACCTGGAAGCGCCCACCCTAAGGGCGGATTTAATCGCTCAATCAGAATAATGGGTCGATTTGGGCGACGCACCAGTTCAACAATAATATCAACCGTCGGAGCAGGATTTTTGTAAGTCACAAATGGCAATAGGAACCGCTAAATCCAGATATTTGTATCAAAATAAACTTTCTGACTTAAGGCTCGCTCATCCGGATGACTAGCATCCCCCCCTTTTGAAGGATGAGATTCTAGAGTCAAAAGGGATAGGCTTAAAAAGAATGCTTATATCAAATGACCCAGTATTAGGTGAGTTGGGCTTGAATGAGCGTTTTAGCCTGAACCGGGTTAATTGCAACTACTGGTTTGACGGGTATGGCTAATGAATGTTGGGCGTACAGGATTGAGTTTCATAACTAGCTCGGAAATCTTATAGTGGTTTTATAGTAGTGCGTCGAGTTTTTGGTCTAAGGATTTGGTAATAGACATTGAACCGGAACAGGTTATCTGATTGGCTAGCGTTTATTTAATATGGCAATCTAAACCATGCAACCTTTTACGATTCGTATTCACGTTCAATCCAATGACATTGACGTGCTTGGGCATGTGAATAACTCGGTGTACCAACAGTACTTGGAACGGGCTGCGATCGCCCATTCTGAGTCGTTGGGTTTGACGCTAGAGCGATACCGCGAGTTGGGAGGAGTTTTCGTTATGCGCCGCATTGAAATCGAGTACCTGCGCCCATCCGTAGTTGGTGATGTTCTCAACATCACTACCTGGGTAGCAGAACTGCGTGGTGCTTGTACGACTCGACGCTATGAAATTCGGAAACCCAATGAACGGAACCTTGTGTTAACCGCAGATGCTCTCTGGGTTTGGGTAGATGCACAAACGCTGCGTCCTCGCAGCATTCCTGATATTCTACAAGAGACGTTAGGCGATTTGGCGGTAGTTTGTCAATGACACTTGCTTCCTGGCAACACAATTACATGATTAGCAACGGCGTTCGGCTGCACTATGTTACGCAGGGCGATGGCCCATTGATGTTAATGCTGCATGGGTTTCCTGAATTTTGGTATTCTTGGCGACATCAGATTCCTGAATTTGCTAAGGATTACAAAGTAGTAGCCTTAGATTTACGCGGTTACAACGACAGCGATAAACCCAGTGATACTGCTGCTTACCGTATGGGGGAATTGATTAAGGATGTAGAAGGTGTCATTCGAGGGTTGGGCTACGATCGCTGTGTGTTGGTCGGGCATGACTGGGGTGGAGCTATTGCATGGCAGTTTGCCTATGCTCATCCAGACATGGTCGATCGATTAATTGTGATGAACCTGCCGCACCCAGCTAAATTTGCAGAAGGCTTGCGAACAGCCCCACAACTGTTGCGCAGTTGGTACATCTTTTTCTTCCAGCTTCCAGTCTTACCAGAGTTGATCCTGCAAGCGGGGGATTATCAAATGGTGGCGAATGCGTTCAACGGTATGGCGATCGATAAGACAGCATTCAGTCCTGAAGATATAGAAATGTACAAGGACGCAGCGGCCAAGCGGGGAGCTTTGACTGCGATGGTGAATTACTACCGTAATATCTTTCACCAGGGCTTCACGTCACGCCAATGGAGCAAACTCAGTGTTCCGACGCTACTAATCTGGGGCGAGAACGATGCAGCATTGGGTGTCGAACTCACCTACGGAACTGAGGCCTACGTCGATGATTTTACGGTTCGCTACATTCCCAATTGTAGTCACTGGGTGCAGCAAGAAAAACCAACCCTAGTAAACCAATACATGCGAGAATTCCTGACGGCTCATGCGGCGTAAATGAACCTAGCACTCACGGTTACAGAAATGTGGATAGAACGTAGTTCTCGGTAGGGACAGCACCGCCCGTCTACCTTACAACTCGGATCGATCGCTCATGGATCGCTCACTCCGGTTCATTCATCTGATGGGTGAAAGTATCTGTTGATAGGATTTTCAGGCGAATCGTTCGACCAAAGCGACTATTAGCTTCACCCAAATTTACTTCAATGATTTCATTGCTCAATGGAGCTAGTTGGCTCAGCAACGATCGCAAGTGGGGCGTACTAGTTCCGCTATCTAAATACACTCGCTCTGATAACGTATTCAGGCGCTTCCAGGTGGTGTAGAGTTTAACAACCATTTGTTCTAATTGAGACGCTAAATTCACTAAATCTGCTGTGCTATTGAGACAACCAATTCGTAACGCTTCTTCCAGTGCCGATTCTAGGTCGATCGCTTCTGGATCAAGTACCTGAACTTGCTTGGCTGCTGTTAAGTATTTAGCCAGATACCGTGCTTCTGCGGTGGCTTGTTTTACAGTGTCCACATCAGGATTTTCAGCAATCTCTGCTTTTAGTACGGTTTGATGTGATTCTGGTAACTTCTCCAGTTCTTTAACTAATGGCGTTAAGTAACGCGCTGGAACTGAGCTATTCGCTGCCTTTTCCTTAATTTCGATCGGCAATAGGTCGGAGGTCATCGCTGTCCATTCATCCGACAATTGTCGCACTTGGCGCTGAGTAATACGCGGCAAAGCGTTCGTTTCCTCTGCCTCTTTGAGCCGATCGCTGATCATTTGCTGGACTTCTGGAGCCGCTTGGGCGGTTTCTACAAAGGCGCGTTTGCTGAAGTGATTCACATCCTCTGGTTCCAACCTACCATCCTGTAACAGCGTGTCAGCACTGTTAGCTAATTCAATCAGGGCGTAGGCTTGACTTTTGCTGATTTCTCGTTCTTTCAACCAGTTGAGAAACCCAGTTCCGCGTCCGTCACCGCCTCGTTTTTCTCGATCGCGCACGGTTCGTAGAATGCGCCCGCGCCAAATATCAGTTTGCAGGTCAAAGCGATCGCATACTTGCCACGCAGTATTGATTTGTCGTTGAAATTCTTGATCGGAAAGTTGATCATCTTCAGGATCGGGTAATTGAAATTCCAGTTCCACGCCGTTGGGCAGTTCCTGCATTGACGGCAGGACGTGTAAAGAACCAGAACCGGAATTAGAACGAAGCGCTTGAACCATTGAGCAATGCCATGCAACAGTTGCATCATTATGGCACGACTTTAAAAAACCAGAACTCAACAGTCCCCGTTGCCAATGTCGCTGCGTAGTCCTGAAGTTGCTAAAGCAGACAAAGAGAATATAAAAAGAGGGAGTTGCTAGCGTTTGCTCGATCGCCGTGAGCAGCCCCCTCTTCAGAGATTAGCTTCGATTTTTCTCTGTGAATCAGTATAAATGATGGGCAAGATCGCTAGAGATCATGGCTTGAGATCAACAGCGAGTCTGTATCAGAAGCTAGCATCATCAAACTAGCAATACTGCTGAATGTCTTCACCGCATACATCTGCTAGATAACAAAGCGCTCGGAACCGCAATCCTACAAACTCTTCGTAGAATGGGTTGAGTTTGCACAATGGCGGAATGTGAGCCACTGTATATCCAAAAATTTTGATATCTCGTTCAAACGGACATTGAGCCGGGATCAGTTTGGCAATGCGATGTGCCGTTCGAGGATTGCGAATTTCAACGCGATCTAACCATTGACGAATTGGTTGAAGAACATTGCAGCGGGAAGCTTGTTTGGTGCGTAGTGTCGATGAAAAGTCCATAGTTGCACCTAAATAGTCTGTAGAACTCCTAAGAAATGGAACAATCAGATAGTTGCTAAAGGGTTGCTGGGGGGTGAAAGGACGCAAAGATGATGGCTCAAGGGTCGGTGTTCGTCTGGTTGCTACCAGCATAAGCAGGGGATCAGACGATTAGTTAAAGAAACCGACAAACCTGTTAAGGATTCACTAAAGTTCTAGTGAACTTGAAGCTGACTCAGTGGACAAATGGTGACGTAGACGTATTCGGTGACGTATTCGGGCGAATAGCCTGCCATAGAGATTTAGAGGATGGTTGTTGACGGGCCAAATATAGCGTAATCGCATACGCCAGGTCTTCTCGGGTCATGGGGCTGAGGGGATCAAGACGGTTGTAGGTTTTAAGGTTGACAAACCCCTCATGAACGGCCGTTGCCATGGGTTTTCTGGCCCAGTAAGGAATTTTCTTAGCATCCGGATACGGCGCTAGAACTCGATCGATCGCTTGATCGGAAAATTGAAATACCCCATGAGCTTGGGCAAAGATGGCAAATGCTTCTGCCCGTGTTACACGCTGTTCAGGATAAAACTGACCTTCGCGATAGCCCGTCATAATTCCATGACGCAGCACAAGCTGAATGTCGTCATAGGCCCAGTGGGAAGGGGGGACATCATGAATCGTGGCGATCGGTTGGGGTTGGGGCGATCGTTCATGTAGCTCAAAGGTTTTCACGAGGATATGAGCCAATTCAGCCCGACTGATCGTTTCTTCGTGTCGGACTTTGCCATCAAAATCGGTTGTCAATCCCACCTCCACTGCTCGATTAGCCGCTTCCGGCGGAGATTGAACTTGGGCAATTGTAAAAAGACCCGTCAGGAGCAGGGTCAGGGAAAGGGCACTCATAAACCGCTCCATCGGAACCACTCCTTTAACCACACCCCAAGCAGGATAAACCTGCTCAGTTTTATCCACGTTAGAGAACGCGAGGAGACGCCCCCCTTCCGTTATGCACTCTGAATTTCAGACCAACCGAATAGGATGTGACACTATCTTCGCTGTAACTCTAAGCAAAACCCTCCTTACTCATGATCGTCTACGAGCTTAAAGTTAGACATCACCCGGCTAGTTTGCCCACTTGGATGAATCAACTGACCTAGAAGACGTGTTGTTTTGTTGCAAAAGTTCCCGTGGAAGAATTGGGGGTTCGGAGTTGAGGGCGAGGGAAGGGGGAGGCAGTCAGATCATTCCGCAATTCAGCCATGCCCTTTATCCTTCCTTTTTCCTTTCTGTTTCGTCTCCCCCTGTTGCATAAATGCCTGCCAAAATCACCCAGTTTAGTGCATTCACCCGCCCATCATAAAGGGTGACATCGAAGCAAGCAAAGGCAACACAGCCTGCGAACGCTAGCAGATATCCAATAAATATTGCATCCAGGGCTGTTGATGGTTTGGTTAGCCGTGAGATCACCGCCTGAACGCAGATGTATCCCACCCATGCCACAAACCCGATCGCCACAAAAAGTCCTGCTTCGGTTGCCAGCATCAGCCAGAAGTTGTGCGGATGAGTGACATCTGCACATTCAACGGGTACGACGGGGTTGGTGCGTACCGCTTCGCAAGTTGGATAAAGCTCTAGCAGGCGATCGGCAAACTGAAATTTGTAATTTCCCAACCCCCAGCCAAACCAGGGTCGATCGCGCAGGAGATCCAGCGACACAGCCCACAGCCGCAACCGCGCATCATTAGCCCAAGCCGTCAGCGACAACGATCGTCCACCGATCCCCAACCACGCCGTGCTGACCAGAATACTGCCAATTCCAGCTAGGCTAATCCACCACATCGAGCGAGCCGATTGCACCAGCCGGGCCCACAGAACGGCAAACACTAGCAGTTGCAGGATGGCAACGATGAGTCCGTTACGGGAACCTGAGCAAAAAATACCCAGAAGATTGGCATAGGTTGCGAGATGCAAAAGCAGCACGGCTCTTGGCTTCAAAGAGAATTTGAAGTGTGATGATGGTTGCCGTAGGGCTTGGGATGGTTGCCTTGCACAATAGAACAGTACCCCCAGTCCTAGTCCCAAGATCAGGACTAGATAACTGGCCAAAGCATTGGGATGATTGAACATCACAATGGCGCGGCCGCTGTGAGGTCGATCGCGCACCCAGCGGATGAGCGGAATGCGACGAATGGATCTGGGCAGAGAACTGGTGCGTAACAGATATTCAACAAAAGCAATGGCATTGATAGGGACGGTACTAATCACCAATACCCACGCTAGTTGAGCAAGCCGCTCGGTGGTGCTTAACACGAACGGTACAACGGCAAACAGCAAAAAGAACGGTAGAAAGTTTGCCAGTTGCAGAAAGGCTTCCGCTCGATTGTTGGCAAATCCACAACTGAGTAGCAATAGTCCGGTGAGGAGAAGTAACCCATTGCGGGTCACTGGATCGAGAGCGGTGCGTTTGAATTTAATCAATAACGAAAAAATCAAACCAACGAGTCCGGCCAATCCCACATAGGACGCATAGGGCAATATAACTAGGCTACCTTGCAGCAGGTAGAAGTCAAATTGAAGCGAACGGGGACGATCGGACATCGCTGCGGGGTGCACCATACACCAACCTGTAGCTCACCAGAGAGTGCCTCACCCCAGCATTGTCGGTTAGTTGGTGGTAAGACCCTTTGTACTATAGCATCTGGCGTCTCAACTGTGCCGACATTTCTGTGCTGGCTAGATCTTCGGCTGTATTAAAGGCTTAAATCTCGGCAATGTGTTTGAGATAGCAAGAAGAATCTCGCGATGTGTTGTAGGCTGTCTGTAGCCATCATCTCTATTTATTTTCCACATTCATTTTCCACCGAG
Source organism: Thermocoleostomius sinensis A174 (assembly GCF_026802175.1). Taxonomy (NCBI): domain Bacteria; kingdom Bacillati; phylum Cyanobacteriota; class Cyanophyceae; order Oculatellales; family Oculatellaceae; genus Thermocoleostomius; species Thermocoleostomius sinensis. The sequence goes on from NZ_CP113797.1 coordinate 5,093,185, forward strand.
CGCTAGAAGCGAAGGAACCCGATTGAATGCCGCAACCGCCAGTAAACGGAAAGCAAATCGAGCGATCGATTAAGAAAGGTGCCAAAAAGGTGATAGCTGAAAGTGGCTTGAATCCTTCTACTCGCACGGGAAACAAGGCGCTAGATCATTGGGTGAAGCGGCTAATGGCTACCCAAGCAGAAACGCAGCCGATCGCTAACCTTTCGACAGCAACCAAACTGGGAGAAGCTCTGGGACAGAGGATTGTGGAACGGTCTCAGCAATTGGGAAAAACGAACCTTGATCAAAGCGTGATTCGCCAATTGATGATGGATAAGGATTGGCCTTCCACCATGCCTGAAGAGCGAGGTGTCGTAGAATCAGAGAGAGTTGCCAAGGCTGAAATAGCCAACCTTCCTGAGTCTGATGCGGTAAGTGAGACAGAGTCGATTAACAATGAGACAAAAGTTACGGCGGCGGCAGCCTCTCCTGATGCGGTTACAATTGAAAGCCCTGAAGAGTCGGACGTGGAACCGAAAGCTGAATCTGATGATTCGGAATCTATTCCCTCAGAAGATACCGACATTGCTACGGCAGAGATTGAAGCGGACACTGAAGAGCTTGAAACTGCGGAAGAGCCGACCGTGGAGACTGTAGAGAGCACCGCTGATGTTGGCGAAGAAGATCGAGAAGCGGATGAGGATGAAGATGAGGATGAGGATGAAGAGCCGATCGCTGCAACAGTAGTGGATGAAGAAACTGAGAAGATGGAGGATGAGGACGAGGCATCGATCCCTCTAACGTCCATCGATGAAAATTTAGAAACAGATGAGGATGAGGAAAGTGAAGAGTTGGAAGAAGATGATGAAGACGAAGAATCGATCGCTCCAGCAGTAGAGGAAGATCTGGAAGAAGCTGAAGCGGATGAGGAGGCATCAATCATTGCCGCATCCCTAAACGATGCTGAGGAAGGTGAAACCGATGAAAATATCGAAGAAGCACACGAGGCGACTGTGGTAACTTCTTTCGTAGAAGATCTAGAAGAAGATACAGATGCAGATGAACTCGCTACAGATGCAGAGTTAGAAATTGACGAAGAACTCGCAGATGACGAAGAAAGTCCTAATGAAAACTCTGAAGCAGAAGCAGATGCGCCTGTAGCAGGAACTGAACCAATTGAAGCAGATGCTATGGCTGAGGACGCAGTAGAGGAGGAAGAAACAGAGAGTGAAGCTGTTGCAATAGCGAGTGACGCTAAAGCTAGTGAAAAATAGCAGCTAGAAGTTCACTTCTGTTGCACTAGTTTTGCTGCACCAACTGCTTTAACCATTTTGGATAACTGCAAGAGTTTTCACTTGTGAGGCTGGGAAACTCAGCTTGTTTTAATAGATGACTGATAGTTCGTTTCAGCGTTTGTTCGACTGATGCTTCATGACCAAAGGCTTCAAAGCCAATGCTGACCCACGATTGGTCGAAAACAGAGAGTTCAACCCGCTCCAAGTTGCACCCTTGGGTGACGGTGGTTGAAATGTTTGTATCCGCCTCAAGTCTCTCAATTTGATCGGTGTTTGTGAGAATGTAAGTCTGCTGTTGACGGGCTTTTTTCACCGATAGCCAAGTATCAGACGGATGGGTAAAATCAATGACTGACGACGACTCGAAGCCCCACTTCACCCACTGTTCCAACTGCCCTTCTACTCGATCGTTAATCGAAACTATTCCTCGATCGATCAGTCGCTTTTTGATTTCTAGCTTGCCTTCCCGAACTTTAATCCCTAAATTTACCGTATCTGGTAAACAGAGATACCAGTCTTCCCGCTCGGAGGGTGGGGAAGGCATCTGGTGATCAAACCATTGGTGAACAACAAGCGGCAGGCAATCGGGCCAAAACCAGCGCATTTCCATTGTGGGATACATAGCGTTTACTCATACTAGGAACATGAGATGGAATGAAAACCCGATTATGCTTATTTTGGTTGAGTGACTAAATTTCACAACTAAGATCACCCGCTTTTTGACTAAAGCGTAAATTTTCGCGATAATCTACTGGACAGTCGATCACGGCTGGTACATCTTGACTTAGGGCCTCTTTAAGAATGGGGACAAAATCGGTGCTAGACTCGACGCGATACCCTTTAACACCCATGCTTTCAGCTAAGCGGACAAAGTCGGGATTGGTAAAATGAACAAAAGCAGACTCACCAAAGTGATTAATTTGTTTCCATTCGATTAGTCCATAGCCACCATCATTAAAGATAATCGTTACAAAGGGGGTTTTAGCTCGTAACGCTGTTTCTAGCTCCTGATTATTCATCATGAAGCCCCCATCTCCGGTCACGGCTACAACCTTGCGATCGGGTGCAACTAGTTTGGCAGCAATGGCCCCTGGAATGGCGATTCCCATAGCAGCAAACCCATTAGAGATAATGCAGGTATTGGGACAATCGCAGTGATAGTGACGGGCGATCCACATTTTGTGGGCCCCCACATCTGAAATTACAATATCTTCCGGTCCCATCACCTGCCGTAGATCATAGATTAACTTTTGGGGTTTGATTGGGAAGCCAGCATCGTTGGCGTGTTCTTCATAGTCCGAGAGAATCTCATCCCGCAAATGTACAGCATAGGGTTCGGGCTTGCCGTTGCGATCGCTGCGCCGCAAAATTTCAGCTAATGAATCTGAAATGTCTCCCACAACCTCAGCCATTGGAATATAGCTGCTGTCTACCTCAGCGGGGGTCATATTGATATGGACAATAGGAATATCTCCCAGCGGATTCCAGCGTTTGGGCGAATATTCAATCAAATCATAGCCGACTGCAATCACCAAGTCGGTATTGTCAAAACCACAGCTAATGTAATCTCGCTGCTGAAGCCCCACCGTCCACAGCGCCAACCGGTGGGTATAAGGAATGACACCTTTGCCCATAAACGTATTGGCAACGGGAATGTTCAGCGTCGTCGCAAACTCGGTTAAGGCTTCACTGGCGTGGGCGCGAATGGCTCCATTTCCTACTAAAATCAGGGGATTTTGAGCTTGGGAAATAGCAGCGGCGGCTCGCTCGATGCTTTGGAAAGAGGCATAGACCCGTTCACGGGTATCCGTTCTCAGGGGTTTACTGTCCACTTTCATTGCGGCAATGTTTTCTGGCAAATCAATATGTACTGCCCCGGGCTTTTCGCTTTGAGCCAGCTTGAAAGCCTTTCGCACAATTTCTGCGGTGTTGCTAGGGCGAACAATCTGTGTATTCCATTTTGTGACAGGTGCAAACATAGCCACCAGATCCAGATACTGATGGGATTCGATGTGCATTCGATCGGTTCCTACCTGTCCGGTAATGGCCACCAACGGCGCGCGATCGAGGTTAGCATCGGCCACTCCTGTCATCAAATTCGTTGCGCCCGGTCCAAGTGTAGACAGACACACTCCTGCTTTGCCTGTTAGCCGCCCATACACATCAGCCATAAAGGCAGCCCCTTGTTCATGGCGGGTGGTAATAAACTGAATAGAAGACTGTTTCAGGGCTTGCAGAACATGCAAATTTTCTTCACCTGGAAGTCCAAATACATACTCAACGCCTTCATTTTCCAAGCATCGAACGAGTAATTCAGCCGTATTCATTTCGGTCATATAGATTTCCTTTTTATCTCCTTGATTACTTCACCCACACTGTTTTAATGTTGACGAATTCGCGAATCCCTTCAGCGCCAAGTTCGCGCCCGTACCCGGAACGCTTAATTCCGCCAAACGGCATTCGAGGATCGGACTTGACTAGCCCGTTGATGAACACGGCCCCAGCTTCTAGTTCATGAATGAGTCGATCGCGCTCCTGATCAATTTGCGTCCAAGCGCTGGCTCCCAATCCAAACGGGGTACTGTTCGCTAACTCGATCGCTGCATTCAGATCGGGAACTTGAAACAGCAGCGCCACCGGCCCGAAGAACTCTTCGTGATAGGCGGGACAACCGAGCGGCAAGTCGGTCAGGATTGTAGGAGGGTAGTAGTTCGCAGAGGGAAATTCAGCAAGGGGCTGTCCCCCAATCAAGACTCTAGCGCCTTGTGCTACACAGGCTTGTACCTGAGCATCCAAATCTTTGAGAATGGTGGGAGTTGCTAACGGGCCCACGTTGGTGTCTGGGTGCATCGGATCGCCCACCTTCAGCGCGGCAAACTGAGCCGTCATCTTTTCGGCAAACGCAGCGGCGATCGATTCCTGCACAATAAAGCGCTTAGCGGCAATGCACGATTGTCCGTTGTTGAGCATCCGCGCCGTTACCGCTGTAGAGACGGCCGCTTCCAAATCAGCACTGTCTAGCACAATAAACGGATCGCTGCCGCCCAATTCCAGCACCGTTTTTTTAAGTTGCTTGCCGGCTGCACTGGCCAAACTAGCACCAGCAGCTTCACTACCTGTCAGGGTGGCAGCCTTGACGCGATCATCTGCAATAATTGGTGCCACGCGATCGGACCCAATCAACAAGGTTTGAAACGCACCCTCCGGAAACCCAGCCTTGGTTAAAATTTCCTCGATCGCCAGCGCCGACTGAGGGACATTCGACGCATGTTTGAGCAGCCCCACATTACCGGACATCAAGGCCGGAGCCGCAAACCGAAATACTTGCCAAAATGGAAAATTCCACGGCATCACGGCTAATATAATACCTAGCGGCTGGTAATGCACGAAACTGTGACTGGCATCCGTCTCGATCAGCGTGTCTTGCAGAAACTCCGCTGCATGTTCTGCGTAAAAGCGGCACACCCACGCGCACTTTTCCACTTCGGCGATGGCGGCGGCGATCGGCTTTCCCATCTCCAGGGTCATCAACTTGCCATAAGTTTCTTTGTTGGCATCTAGAAGGTCAGCCGCTGCGGTTAACCAGGCTGCCCGTTGTTCCATTGAGGTGTAGCGATACGACTCGAACGTTCGTTGGGCAAGCTCGATTTTCTGGGCAATGGCCGCCTCCGTCAACGGCTCAAACTCCTTGATGATTTCTCCCGTCGCCGGGTTAATCGTGGCAATAGCCATGTTTTTTGTTTTCCCTCCTGTTCACAAGCGAGGGCTAAGAATAGCAGGGAAGACCTCCGAAGTGGCACAAGAACTAAGTCCAACTCAGCCTTCGATTCAACCTTCGGCAGGCAAGCCCTACGGCACCTAGTCCTGACTACTAGGGTGGTCTAGTTCAACTGGTCTGTATCGATAGCTGTTCAACCTTATTAAGCCACCCTATCGCCCCCATTCTAGTGGTTGAAGCGGGTCGCTGTTTGTCACTTTGTTACACAGACTCATAAATCTCAGCGTTTGTTCATGAAACAGAGCGACGAGGACTAGAAAACCTTGCTACTCATCAGAACTGAAAAATGGCGCTTAGCCAAAGTCCATCTTGATCTAGATTGAGTTGAGTTCGTCTTAGTCCTTCTCCATCTTCAAAATCGAAACTGTTGAAACGATAGGCAAGCTGAAGCGACGCAAGGCGAGATAGGCGATATTGGGCCCCGGCTAGCAAATTCCAGGTCAAGTTTCGATCGGCGCCAATGTTAAATCCAGACACATCTCCCCGCAAATTAAGCGCCCATCGATCGGACAAAGCCAGCCCAATCTCAGCACCAAGCAACGGCTCAACCAGAGTTCTGGAGACACGAAACTCCCGATTGATGGTCGGTAGCCGGTTGTCTGGAATGGAAATGCCATCAATGCGGACAGTATCAACTTCAATCGTTTGTCTTAAGGAATTGGTGCGCACACCTACGATTGGCGCAATTACCAGACGTGGATAAAAATTTGTCTCTTCGTCCGAATCATCTAAAGATACATCAATGACTCGATAGGAAACTGCTGCATCCACCGTGATTTGCCGAACCGATACCCGACCATCCGCCGTAACTCGGACAGGGGTATTGAGACCGAACTGTCCTCCCCCTTGTACAATCTGCTGAATTCGCTCGGGACCAAACCGTTGAATAATAAATCGCTCAACGCTGACAGGGTCAAACCGTTGGGTAAATTGTTCCACTCGTTGAGGAGCCACCTGGCGAACAAACTGTAGAAGACTGCCAGCAGAAAACGTTCCCCCTAACCTGCCACTGTCGCTAGCATAAAGGTAGAAACCATCCAAGATGAATCTCCATCGATCGCGCTGGGCTTGCAGACGTAAGCCTCCATCAAACGCCCGATCGAGGTTCAAAATATCATCTAATCCAAAATCGATCGAGGTTCTCCGTCCAGCCACGGTCACGTCAGCCTCAACATCTAGGGGAACGAAGAGATAAGGCTCTACTGAAAACTGCCAGCGATTAGTGGATACTGATGGAGATACAGCTTCTGAAGGGGGGGAAGTGGAATCCTCTTGAGCTAACAGATCAGCTTGAGCCGGATGCTCTGTAGTTTCAATTGGTGTAGTCTCAATCTCTCTATCGGCAAACTCATCAGTAGAGCCACGTGCGAACTCATTGCCTGTAATTGAATAGCGTGAAGAACTGAGTTCGATCCCGTCAAAGGATGGAAGCGGCTGAATGAACTCGATCGAGCGCTTAGATGATGCGTGATCCTGCTGCAAAGAGAACACATTGAATGATGGGGCGGCGTCTACCCACGCCTCCAGATCTGCTGCCGACGGAACTGAGAAGTTTCTTGATGTGGTGTGCAGTTCCTGCGCAGAAGCAAGCGCATCCAAGCTTTCAGTCTGTATGCCGATCGAAGACAAAGCTGGAGACAAATCTGATGCAGCCTCTAAACTGTGTGAAGTGTCCAGTTCAACCGTTGTACTTTGAAGAGGTGATAATTCAGAGAATTGCCCTTCTGCACGCACAGGCGAACCTGAAATGGCGATCGCAATCGACAAAATACTGCTGCTGTATAACCACAGCGGCTTGATCGATCGGTTATTGAGGTGTTTCCAAACTTGTCTACCAATTAAATTTGCTTGACTAGCTTGCTCAACAGCCTTGAGTTGAGGCTTAACTTGAAAATTATTCGCCGTTACTTTTGATACAGATACCATGGTTGAATTCAAATCTTTTCTCTACTTGGTGCACAAAGCTACCGAGGTAAAAGTAATTCTCATGAAACAACAAATCAAAATAGCCTCACTGAGTTCTAGACTTGATTAACTAATAAACCAGTGTTGTAGGCTAGGTTCAATAGCGTCAGTCCAGTACTCGCTAGCATTCCATGAGTTGACTACTGTCTTGCAATCTATAGAAGAGTCAGGCTTTGAGGAGTCTTGTCAGTTAACAATTAGAGCTTCGGCAGTTGCCAATATGACTCAAATTGCTGCCCAGCTTATTCAGTGCTTTAAGCCACGAAAACAATATCATAATTCCTGGCTATTTCCAAGGAATAGGACGAGTATTAACGATTTTTCTTTAAAAAATCATTAAAAAATCAGTCAACACTCAGGTCAGATACTCATTCAATCTGTAGATTTTGTGTCTTCTGCTTCACAGCGCAGCAGTTTGTAGCTGAAAAGCCGATATGGATACTAGAAGGTTCTCAAAGATTTTCATTGGTTCAAGGGGGAGTATGATTGCACAATTAAAAGCGAAAAGTAAGGTAATTGTAAATTCGATCGATCGCTCAAATCTGCATAGATAAGTTGATCTGGTAAGGTGGCGCGCACCACTACATAACTATGACGCAAAAGTTGATACTGCTGTAATATAGACCAAACTTGTTGATAGACGGAACTAACCTTCATCAATACCACCACGTCGGCGCTGGTCAAAGCAGACTCTAATACTGCCATGCTATACAGTGCAGGCAATATAACCAGCCGTTGCGCACGAATGGTCAATGGAATTCCTAAGGCCGCTGCTGCCGCCATGGGTGAACAAATTCCTGGAATCGTTTCAATCTCAATCTGAGTATCAATTTCCAATAGCGTTTGTGCTAGATAGGTGAACGTGCTATAGAAACTCACATCTCCTTCAGATACAAACGCCACGTCTTGTCCCTGTTTCAAATAGTGCCAGACCTGTTCTGCCGCCGATCGCCACGCTTGACTTAAAACCGCCTCATCTTGCACAAAGGGAAAAACCAGTGGTAGCTGAACTTGTGCCGATCGCAACCAAGGTGACACAATTTGATGAGCCATGCCCAGTTTCCCCCCTACCCCAGCCGGAAACGCGACTACGGGTACCTGTTGCAGCAACCGTAACCCCTTCACAGTAATGAGTTCAGGATCGCCAGGTCCTGCTCCAATGCCATAGAGTTTTCCCCAAGAATGCATCATTAGTAGTCCTCTTATCGTTTCCGCGATTGACGACCTCGATGACGTTGCTTAGGACGGGAAAAAGCGGCTTGCCAACCGTGCGATCGCATGCGCTTTTTAGTTGAAACGAACCAATCGGCGGTGTAGTGGCTAAAGGCTCCCAGTTCCAAGCCTAAAAATAGCATGATGGCTTCACGTTGATAGTGCTGAAACAGTTGGCTCCAAAAGTTACCGATCTCAATCCAACTGAGTCCGAGTTGTCCCAGTTCATTGACTGTCGCGACACCAACTAAGCTAAAAATGCTTAGCCAGACCATCAAGTACAGAACCCGAATAGTTGTGCCGACTAATGGGCTGTGTGACCACAACGATCGATGCCTCATACTGTTGCGATAGGGCAACCAAATCCACCGTAACCAACCCCAGCGCCTGTAGTGGATCGAATGGGTATCGAGATCAGGACCCAGCATCAACCCACCCAACAAAAAACCCGCACAGACAATTAGCGTTAAGTAGCCCTGCTGAGTTACAGCCGCAACTAGCCCTGCCACGACCGGGAGGAGCCAGAGAGTAATGCGATCGTGTGTGCGACCAGAAGGCATAAGCAACCGTTCAGCTTCAAAATCTAGGGGTACTTCGCCTCCAGATATACCATTTTTGGACAGATTTAGTACCTGCGATCGAATCCCTCTTGATTTTGAACAAAATGTGCAGATCTGAAAAAAGTTTGCTATGATTAAAAACCGTGCGGGATACGTACTCTCCCCGGGCGGTTAGCTCAGTTGGTAGAGCGCCTGCCTTACAAGCAGGATGTCACTGGTTCGAGTCCAGTACTGCCCATATAGTACTACGGTGTTACTGTAGTGTTGCCAGATCTATGCCAGCACCAAAGTCAGTGTAAATGAAGACGGCAAGGCAGTGCCCGTAGTGCACGCTTATACGCGGTGAACGGACAGTTTTGTTCTAATGCCCCTACATCCGGACAGCAGTACCACTGTTCCTGTTAAGACTTAGTATTGAGAATTAGCACATAAACAATTCTTCCCTCTTGTATCAAGCCAATGGACAATGTCTTGCATCCCCTGTCGGCATTTGGTTGGATAGACGATCGCTGGGATAATTGCCAGACCGATCGTCCGCTTCACAGTTCACCAACTTATTGGTATGAAGGGGTTTGTCCTAAGCAAAGAGAACAGTTGCGCTTGCCTCGTACTGCGTTTGTGGAAACGATCGCACAGCGATTGATGCAGCAACTTGCTAACGACAATCGGTTTCAGCAAGAAGGAAAAATGTATGGTGTATTACTGGTTCAGTTACCATCTGGCGAACTACGAGTTCTAAAAGCCTTCTCTGGGTTGTTGAATGGTCAAGATAGCGTAGAGGGGTGGGTAACACCAATCGCTGGACGAGACCAAGTTGCCGTCGAGGAAGCCTGGACGATTACCCAACTCGAAGTCATCAAACAAGAATTGTTAGCATTGCAACAAATTCCAGAACGCCAGCAATACCAATGGCTACTACAAACATTCCATCAACAACTTCACCATCGATCGCACTATTATCGAGAACGGAAGCAAGAACGCCAGCATCAGCGGCAATTACTTAAAAAGAGTGTAATAGGCGAAGAGTTGTTGACAGCTTTAGAACAACTCAATGAACAAAGCCGACGCGATGGCATCGAGCAACGCCACTGGAAACAGCAGCAAATGGCACCACTCCAATCGTTGAAGCAGATGATTGATCAAGCTGATGCCCGCATGCAAGCTTTGAAACAACAGCGAAAATATTTGTCGCAACAGCTTCAAGCTCAGTTGCAGCGCGCCTATTGCCTGACCAATTTCGCTGGAGAAACCCTATCGCTAGAACAAGTGATTCAAGGCAGAATGCCTACTGGGACCGGGGACTGCTGTGCACCCAAACTGCTGCACTATGCCGCTATCCATCACCTGCAACCGATCGCCCTAGCCGAATTTTGGTATGGCCCTGCTTCCCCCAATGGCGACAAACAGCCCGGCGAATTCTATGGTGCTTGCCCTGAACGCTGCCAGCCACTGATGGGATTTTTGCTATCGGGAGCATCTCGCCGCTCTAAACCATTCGATCCTCCTGATTCCTCTAGTCATTCTACAACTTCGGCGCTATCGATTCTCTACCAAGATGAATGGCTGATTGCCGTCAACAAACCCGCCGGGCTGTTGGCTGTGCCGGGTCGCTATGCCGATCGTCAAGACAGTGTCCTCAGCCGCTTACAGCAAACTCACTCAGGTCTGCTGCGCCCAGTGCATCGTCTCGATCAAGCCACTTCCGGCATTTTATTGGTAGCTCGCACAGATGACGCCCATCGCCACCTCGGCCAACAATTTCAACAGCGCCAGGTGGACAAACGCTACGAAGCTGTTCTCGGTGGTGTTGTTCAGCCCGATCGCGGCATGATTGCGCTACCCCTTTGGGGCAATCCTACCGATCGCCCTCGACAGCAAGTTAACTGGCAGCACGGCAAGCCCAGCTTTACTGAATTTCAAGTCATCGACCGCCACAGCCATTACACCCGTCTTGAATTTCGTCCCTTTACTGGACGCACCCACCAGTTGCGGGTTCATGCAGTCGAAGGGCTAGGTATCCCCATCGTAGGCGATCGGTTATACGGCTGTCAGGCGGCGGTCGATCGGCTATATCTGCACGCAAGGGAACTGTGTTTTCAACATCCCTACCTTAATCACTCCCTACATCTACAGGCTGAAGTGCCTTTCACAGCAGCTTTTTAGAGTACCGTTCTCATCCTTCATCATGCTTCTACTAGCATCTTAAGCCAATCATTCACTCGGTTTGGCTCCCGGTGGTGGCAATTCCTCTAGAATGGTGAATCGAATATGATTCAGTGCTAGATCACCGATCGAAATGTCTTCAGGTAAATCGGGGGCGGTAATTTTTTCAAAGGGAATGCCTTTACCAATTTCAGCATGAAACCAGGGCAAGCCCATGAAAAATCGAGTAGGATAGGGGCCGCCTTCTACCACGTCATCCACGTTAGATTCCATTGGCACCCAGCCAAAACCAGGAATATAAAACTCAATCCAAACATGGTTGAAGTCGGGTTGTAACGGCACGCCACGTCGATCGGGATCAGGAGGGCATTTGTAGCGTCCAACGGTACGACAGGCAATGCCATTGAGTCGAGCCAGCGCTAGCAAAATCCCGACATATTCGCCACAGGAGCCAATCCCCCGATCGAGCGCTACATCGGGTGTATCAATGTGGGGCTTGATGCCGTAGGACATGCGATCATAAACATAGTTGCGAATTTTAAGAATTTTGCGCAGGATGTTGGTTTCCGTTCCAATTGCCTCACGGGCCGCACTGCGAATCATGGGTGTATCCATCGCTAAATCATCATCATCGACGAGATAGCGCCGCTGAAATTCTTGAGAGAGCGGCGGCAAGGTTTCAGTATCGCGGTAGGTCAGTTGATATTTAATGCCGCGCACTTCCATCAAGGCTTTCCAGCCAAAGATTTGACCTTCCTGGGGGGCTAGCTTGTCAAAACGAAACACAGCTACGCGCTGTCCTTCTTGAATTTCTTCGGTGTAGGGCCGCCCGATCGGTTCTACTTGTAGCACTGTTTGCCGATCGGTATTCACTGGCAGGGAAATGCGCCATTCGAGATTGGTAAGCGGAACTTCTTCTAGGGGAGATATCTCCTCGACATATGACATTTCTAAAAGATAACCGTTAGAAAGGGTATAACGGGCGGTTTCGTCATAGTAGTAATGCAATGGATGAATAAAAGTTCGATCGCGAGAGGTTAGCTCATAGGGATCTTCAGGATTGTTTGGATCATCGCGAATGTACATTTCCTCACTGGCATAGCAAACGTAGAGAAGTTCGCTGCCAGTTTGCGAATCGGTGTGGAAAGCCAACCCGGAAGGCGATTCATAGGGGGTTAAGACACTGAAGCGTACTTCCCCAGTGGCCCGATCCATGCAATACACAGATCGTTCAACATCGTCACAAATCCACAGTTCTTCCCCGCGAATCGTCAAGTTTTCAGCACCGACCCCCGGCAGGTAAAACTGCGTGATGCGGTTGCCGGAGGCGCGATCGAAGATTAGAATATAGCCTGCTTTTTGACAAGTGACATACACGGTTGATTGCCATACTGCCACACCATTCACCTCATAGGGCAGCGTCACGAATAACCGAGGCGTAAACTCTTCAAACGTACACCAATACACCGAGTCATCCCTGGCAAACCAAATCTGATTTTCCCAGACTGCCAGCCCTGTAGCGTCCATCAATTTTTGAGTAGCACGAGGATTGAGCACCATCGTGTTGTCGTTGGTGCAGTCTACTTGCAAGAGGTAGCCGCGAATGGAATCCAATGCTAGGAGCCGATCGCCTGTAGAAGCTAGCCCTCGCAGCATGTAGACTCCAAACGGACGAATGGTTCGGCGCTGCAAATCTAGTTTAGACGTATAGGGTGTTACGGTCTGCCCGGAAGACAGGTTAGATTCAAGTAGCATAAATAACAGAACAGATGGATGCAAGTCTGACCATCATAAACATCTCATTGATCCGCTACTGTACCAGAGAAACCTTATGCAGAGGATGACTCTTTAGAGAGGGAATTGATATCATGGGCTGAATACAGTGCGTCTAGTTGCTGATTAACTTAACTAAACTTATGACAAAACAGGCAGCAACCTTAATAGTCGCTTAATTTCCGGTTATTCTGCCGATCATCCCCTCCGCCTAGAATTTTCGTGAATTCTATGGGCGGGTCTTATGCTGCGTCGATTGAACTCCTATTTAAGACAAAAACTAGGCGATCGGAAATCATTTCGGAAATCATTAAAGTTAGGCTCTCTATTTGTCTCTGCCTTGGCAGTCACCCTGTTCACAGCTGCTTGTATTGCCGATCAAGCGGCTATTGAACAAGCTGATTCCACCTCAACAGGCGCTAGCGGCGGTACATCTACTCTTACCGTTTATACGGCTCTGGAAGACGATCAAATCAAGGACTATTTATCGTCTTGGAACGAACAGAATCCCAATACCACAGTGAACATTGTTCGCGATTCTACGGGCATTGTGACGGCAAAACTGTTGGCTGAAAAGGACAATCCGCAAGCCGATGTGGTGTGGGGGTTAGCCGCTTCCAGTTTATTGGTGGCCGATCAGCAGGGTATGTTGGAGCCGTATGCTCCGGCTGGGTTAGAGAAAGTCAGACCTCGATTTCGCGACGATCGCACTCCGCCGCATTGGGTCGGCATCGATGTCTGGAGTTCAGCCTTTTGCGTCAACACGGTTGAATCTGAACGAAAAGGGCTGGCAATTCCGCAATCCTGGGATGATTTAATCAAGCCAGAATACCAGGGACAAATCGTCATGTCCAATCCGGCCTCTTCGGGAACGGGATTTTTGTCAGTCTCCGCAATTTTGCAACTGAAGGGAGAAGAAGCGGGTTGGCAATACCTGGATGCGCTGCATCAAAACATTGCGCAGTATATGCACTCTGGTTCCAAACCCTGTAAAGCCGCTGGAGCAGGCGAATATCCGATCGGCATTTCCTTTGACTATCGGGCTGTGAAGCAGAAAAACGACGGAGAGCCGATCGCCGCTGTATTTCCTAAGGAAGGATCAGGCTGGGACGTGGAAGCCAATGCGCTGGTAAAGAAAACCTCGATCAAGCCAGAGGCACGAGCCTTTCTGGATTGGGCTATCAGTGAACCCGTATCGGAAAAATATGCACAAAACTTCGGCATCACCGCCGTCAAAACCAGCGTGCCCGTTCCCGATGGCTTTCCTGCTGACCCCGAAGCCCAACTGATTGAAAACGACCTGAACTGGGCCGCCGAAAACCGCGATCGGATTTTGGAAGAATGGACCCGACGCTACGACTCCAAGTCTGAACCGAAGGAAGGGTGAGAGAAAGGATGAACGGTGTAGGAAAAGGCGGAAGGAAAGGGGCGGCTACTAGCCTGTTTTAGGCGATCGATTCGATCCTAACTCACCGGGCCATAGCGGTAAAATGCGGGACTTCCTTTTCGCCTTTCGCCTTTCCTCCGACTCCCCACTCCCCACCTTCCCACTACCAACCCCCAACGAGGAACTGACTATGGCTGCTCCAGAGCAACGGGCGATCGTCACTGGGCAAAATATCACTGGGCACACATCGCCACAAACACCGCGATCGACGGCTGAATTAGCCCCAGGTGCGGTGGCGCAACGTGAGACTCAACCCTATCTGCGAATTGAGAATGTTCACAAGGAATTTGGGTCGTTTGTGGCGTTACGCGATATTTATCTAACTGTGTATCCGGGCGAGTTTGTTTGTTTGCTGGGGCCAAGTGGCTGCGGAAAAACGACGCTGTTGCGCATCATCGCTGGATTGGAACAACAAACGCGAGGACGGGTGATTCAGAATGGGCAGGATGTGTCGCAGTTGCCGCCCTCGAAGCGAGATTTTGGCATCGTGTTTCAATCCTATGCGCTATTTCCCAATCTAACGGCGGCTCAAAATGTAGCCTATGGTCTGCAAAATACCAAACAACCCAAGGATCAAATCAATGCACGGGTGAATGAACTGCTGGAGATGGTGGGCTTGAGCGGGTTTAACAACAAATATCCGGCGCAGATGTCCGGTGGACAGCAGCAGCGGGTGGCGTTGGCGCGGGCATTGGCCCTGTCACCGGGATTGCTGTTACTGGATGAACCGCTGTCGGCACTGGATGCCAAGGTGCGGGTGAAGTTGCGGACGGAAATTGCACAATTGCAAAAGCGGCTGGGTATTACCACAGTGATGGTGACGCATGATCAAGCGGAAGCGCTGGCCATGGCCGATCGCGTCGTGGTTATGGATCGCGGTATCATTGCTCAGGTGGGAACGCCGCACGCCATCTATCAACATCCCCACACGCCGTTTGTAGCCAATTTCATTGGGGTGATGAATTTCCTCAAAGGAGCGGTGGTGTCCGAAAAGCGAATTCGTTGCGGCAATATTGTTCTCGATGCGCCCAATAATGATCTGCCAGTGAATGCCAGAGCGATCGTAGCAGTGCGTCCGGAAGATGTCCGGATTGTGCCTGCTGTGTCTGATTCAACGATGCCCAATACTGTGATGGCTGAAGTGCAGGAATTTGAATTTCTTGGCTCTGGCTATCGCGTGTTGTTGCATCCAGATGGCGATGCCAAAGAACCGGTGGTGGTAGAAATTTCCTCCCATGAAGCGCGACAACTGAATCTTAGTCCCCAGGCACAGTTAACGATGCAGTTTCCGCCAGAGTTGATTCAAGTGTTTCCAGAGGAGTGAGAACGCATGACTGTTACGCCTGCCCGTAAATCGTGGTGGCGATCGACCCTCGATCAAATTTTTCCCAAGCAACAGCAGATTGTCACCGCTGAAGATTGGTTGCGGCGGTTACTGTTGATATTGGGAACTGTCTGGTTACTGATTGGGGTGGTATTGCCGTTATTTCCTCTGGTGATGCGTAGCTTTCGCGATCGAGAAGGAAACTGGATTGGTTTAGCCAACTATGTTCGCTATTTCACCACTCCCGCCCTCGGTGCATCCTTTGCCAACAGTTTGTATATTGCTGCCGCTACCACGATCGTTTCAGTAGGATTGGGCTTTCTGTTTGCCTATGCGCTGACCCGAACGGCCATGCCCGGCAAGCCGTGGTTTCGATCGTTGGGATTGCTCTCCCTTTACATTCCACCGCTAGCCAATGCAATTGGATTGGTGTACCTGTTTGGCAATCAAGGACTGGTGACAACCGGACTGTTTGGGCGATTGCCTGGATGGGATATCAATCTCTATGGAGCCAACGGCATCATCATCGGTGAGTCGCTTTACTGTTTCCCGCAAGCGGTGATTATTCTAGTCACAGCCTTGAGCTTAACTGATGCGCGACTGTATGAAGCGGCAGAAGTGTTAGGAACATCTTCGCTTCGCACCTTCTTCACCGTGACGTTACCTAGCGTTAAATATGGACTGATTAGCGCCATTTTTATTTGCTTCATTTTGGCATTTACAGACTTCGGTGTTCCCAAGGTGGTTGGCGGTAACTTTAATGTCCTAGCAACGGATATCTACAAACAAGTTGTGGGACAACAAAACTTTGCCATGGGCGCAACAATTAGCGTGTTGTTATTGATTCCCAGTATTATCGCCTTTGTCATCGATCGCCTGGTACAACGGCGACAAACAGCATTGGTCAGCGCTAAGTCCGTTCCCTTGCAACCCAAACCGAACCCAGTCATCGATCGGGCGATGTTGGTTATATGTTCACTGATTGTTTTATTTACAATTATTGTATTTGCCAGTGTAATTCTGGCGTCGGTGGTGCGAATTTGGCCCTATGATTTCACCCTCAGCTTACGCAACTATGATTTCAATCGGGTTGGGGGTGGTGGCTATGCAGCTTTCTGGAATAGCATTCGCATGTCGCTGTATACTGCCCTGTTTGGCACGATCGTTGTCTTTACAACGGCTTACTTGATTGAAAAAAGTAAAGGATTATCGTGGTTGCGATCGGTTAACTATTTTCTCTCGACCATTCCTCTAGCACTTCCTGGATTGGTATTAGGAATTTCCTATGTCTTCTTCTTCAATCAACCAATTTGGAGAATTCCGTTCACAGGTATAGCCATCTACAATCCCTTTAATGGTCTTTACGGCACAATGGCGCTGTTGGTGATAGTGCATATCATTCACTTTTATACCGTATGTTTTCTGACTGCCAATACTGCCCTGAAGCAGATTGATCCAGAGTTTGAAGCCGTTTCTGCCTCCATGCGCGTTCCCTTCTACAAAACCTTCTGGCGTGTGACTGTGCCGCTGTCGCTGCCTGCCATTTTGGAAATTGGTATTTACTTTTTCGTCAACACCATGGTGACAGTCTCTGCCTTGATTTTTCTCTACCCACCCACTCTACCGATGGCGGCCGTAGCGATTGTCAACATGGATGATGCCGGGGATACTGCTGCGGCTGCAGCTATGTCTACGCTAGTGGTATTGACTAGTCTCGGTGTGCGCCTGTTGTATTCCATTACCACTCGTAGTTTGAGAACCCGCAGTCAAGCGTGGTTGCAGCGTTAGACGCTCTTTGATTCAACTCTTCGATTCAACCTTTTGATTACAACCCTCAAATTTAGTCTAAATCTAGACATAGGAGCGATCGAATGTCCAAGGTGAAACTGGTCATGTTTGACATGGCAGGCACAACCGTAAAAGACGACAACGAAGTGCAAACCTGCTTCTTTATTGCAGCAGACAAAACAGGATTAACGGCTGAAGCCGATCGCGTTAATGCCATGATGGGCTGGGCTAAAAAGCAAGTCTTTCAAATCCTGTGGCGCGATCAAATTGGAGCCGATCATCCAGACTATGCAACTCACGTCGAGACTTCCTACGCTGCCTTTCGCCATGCCCTGGAACATCACTATCAAACTCAGCCAGTTCACCCCACCGCAGGCTGTCTGGAACTTTTTGAGTGGTTACGATCGCAATCGATCGCGATCGGCTTAAACACCGGATTTTATCGGAAAGTGACGGATATTATTCTGTCTCGTTTAGGGTGGAACCAGGGATTAAATAGCGATTACGTAGGTTCCTCCGATGCCATCATCCAAGTTTCCGTTACACCTTCCGAAATTTACAACCAGGAAGGTCGTCCCGCTCCCTACATGATTCAGAAAGCGATGTACAAACTTGGTATCAAAGATCCGCAAACCGTAATCACGATTGGCGATACTCCCTCTGATTTAGAAGCCGGTATCAATGCTCACTGCCTCATGTCCTTGGGCATCACCCACGGAACTCACACCCGCTCACAACTAAAGAACTATGCCAATCACGGAGTACTAGATTCTTTGAACGAACTAAAGGATAAAATCATAGCGATCGACCATCATCTTCTATAAAGCAAAAATCTTTATCATTCCTCCCTACTCCCTCTTCCCCACTCTCCTCCTGCCATGACTCACGCAGATGTTCTAATTGTCGGTGCTGGTATTGTCGGCTTAGCCCACGCCCTAGCCTTTGCCAAACGCGGACAATCGGTCGTAGTGTTTGAACGCAATCCGCAAGCAATGGGCGCATCGATCCGTAACTTCGGCATGGTTTGGCCGATCGGGCAACCGCAGGGAACTCTCTACAATCGAGCGTTGAAATCTAGAGACATTTGGCTAGAGGTAAGTTCCAAAGCAGGCATTCATGCGCAAGAGTCCGGTTCGCTGCATGTGGCGCGTCGTACCGATGAACTGGCGGTGTTGGAAGAATTTGTAGCGAGTCATCCAAATCCTACATCGGTGCAGTTGCTTACACCCGCTCAAGCAATCGAAAAAAGTCCAGCCGTCATTAAAGACGGGTTGCTAGGAGCGCTGTGGAGTGCCACCGAAGTGATTGTCGATCCCAGAGAAGCGATCGCCAAATTGCCGGCTTACCTGTCAGACACCTACAGCGTTCAGTTCCACTTTGGCACAGCGGTTACAGCCATTGAGAATGGAACAGTGACAGCAGGTGGGGAGCACTGGACGGGCGATCGCATGGTGGTTTGCAGTGGAGCCGATTTTGAAACACTGTACCCTGAACTTTACGCCACCAGCGGCATCACCAAGGTAAAGCTGCAAATGATGCGATCGGTTCCCCAATCCCATGGGTGGCGCTTAGGAGCGGCTCTCTGCGGTGGACTGACGCTAACGCACTATAGCTCCTTTGCGCATTGTCCCTCGTTGCCCGCCCTCAAGGAACGGATTGCTAACGAAACACCGCACTTCCCACAGTGGGGCATTCATGTCATGATGTCGCAAAACGCACAGGGCGAGTTAATTATTGGTGATTCCCATGAGTATGGGTTAAGTCCAGATCCGTTCGATCGCACCGACATTAATCAGTATGTGTTGGAGTATCTGAAAGGGTTCGCTGATGTTCCCTCTTTTGAGATTGCCGCCACTTGGCACGGCGTCTATGCCAAACTCCCCGGACAGACTGAACTGATCCTGCACCCCGACGAGAAAGTGACGATTGTCAATGCGCTGGGCGGAGCCGGAATGACGCTTTCATTTGGACTAGCAGAAGAGAACTGCATTACGGCAATCGCTCAGCAATGACCGCATAAAACGGATCGCCCCCCGCCAGTCCCATCAATTGCAGCACACGTGGCAGAGTCGAAGGTCGCGCAATCACTTCCGGTTCGCTGAAGCCAGGCACCGCCGCAAAATAGCGCTTCACCAATTCCACCCGATCGCCCTCAGAGCCATCACGCCACGCCTGAATCGCTTTTTGATAAAACATCCGATTGGAAAAACTCACGATTGCAATCCCACCCGGTTTCAGGATGCGATAGATTTCGGCAAACACCGCTTCAGCCCGCTGAAGATACTGCACTGAAACGGTATTGAGCACCGCATCAAACGATCGATCGGGCAACGGCAACAACTGCATTTGGTTCAGATTTTGTACAAAGTAATGATCCAAACGAGGATTGCGGGCCAGTTCTTCTTCGTTGAGTCCGTGTCCTTCCACGTGCTCAAACTCCATCTCGTCTGGCAGGTGAGATACCCAACTGCTCATCAGGTCAAAGATGCGAGTGTTGGGCTTGAGGCGTTCTCGGTATAGATCAGTTAGTTGCTGAATGAACAGTTCATCGACATGCGTGACAAATCGCGGCATATCGTAGAACAGTGTATCGTCGGTTTCATCAAGTTTGGTGCGTTGAATAGGTTCTAGCATGATCACAGCATCTTCCTACTCTTCTAGTGTAGATAAAAGTTGCGAAATATTAAGCTGACCTGGTCCGCCAACGGTGATCAAGCCACTCCACCCTGCTGGTAAAGAATTTTCTATCAATTTGCTGTCAGACTGAGAAAAGTAGAATGTGCACATGAGTCTAACGGATCACGATCGCTACAGGTTGAGGTAGGGAGTCCCATGATTAAAATTCTTCATCTTTCCGATATTCACATGGGTAGCGGCTTTTCTCATGGGCGGATCAATCCAGAGACAGGACTCAATACTCGGCTAGAAGACTTTGCCCATACCCTCGGCCAGTGCATCGATCGGGCCCTGTTTGAACCTGTGGATTTAGTGTTATTCGGAGGAGATGCTTTCCCTGATGCCACGCCACCGCCGATCGTCCAAGAGGTCTTCGCCATGCAGTTTCGTCGCTTGGTGGATGCCCAGATTCCTACGGTGCTGCTGGTGGGCAATCACGATCAGCACTCGCAGGGGTTAGGAGGGGCCAGTTTGTGTATTTATCGCACTTTGGGCGTGCCGGGTTTTGTCGTGGGCGATCGACTGCAAACACATCGCATTCAAACCCGCAACGGCGACATTCAAATTATTACCCTGCCATGGTTAACTCGATCGACGCTGTTGACCCGTCCTGACACTGAAGGGCTATCGTTGGGCGAAGTCAATCAGTTGTTAGTCGATCGGTTGCGGGTGGCGTTAGAAGGGGAAATTCGTCGCCTCGATCCAGCCATTCCCACGGTGTTGCTGGCCCACCTAATGACTGATACTGCCCGCTTTGGAGCCGAACGATTTCTGGCCGTTGGTAAAGGCTTCACCGTTCCCCTGTCGCTGCTCACTCGTCCCTGTTTTGACTATGTGGCGTTGGGGCATGTGCATCGCCATCAGATTTTGGCAGAGCATCCCTACGTGGTATACCCTGGCAGTATCGAGCGAGTTGATTTCAGCGAAGAAGCCGAAGAAAAAGGGTTTGTATTGGTCGAAGTCGATCGCGGCCACACCAAGCTGGAATTCTGTCCGTTATCGGTGCGCCCCTTTCGTACCATTCGCGTCGATGTGTCTGAAGCAGAAGATCCACAAGCAGCGCTAGTGAAAGCGATCGCGGCAGAACCCATTCAAGAAGCAGTGGTGCGGCTAATCTATCACGTGCGATCGGAGCAGCTAGATCAGATTGATAGCAACGGGCTGCATCAAGCTCTCAGTATGGCTCATACTTACACCATTCATGCGGAATTGGTTAGTCAACTGGCACGGCCTCGCTTGCCGGAAATGGGCACAGGCACCACGATCGACCCGATGGAAGCCCTGAAAACCTACATTACTAATCAGCCCCACCTGTCGGATATTGCGATCGAAATGATGGAAGCGGCTCAAGCGCTGTTAACCCATCAGGCAGACAGCGAATGCTTCGCCCAACCAGAATGGGACGAGTGGCAGCAGAGCCTTGATTTTGCCGAGGTCGCGCCAACATCGGAGACCGAACCGTCTCAACTGCGGCTACTGTAGCTGCCCTGCCCTGCCAGCCCTCCATTCATCAAGCCACGAGCGTCACTATTCCGCTATCGAGATCATAGCGCCCGCCCACCAGTTTCAACTGACCTGACTGTATCCGCTCACTAACGAGGGACGATCGCTGTAATTGTTCCATCTGATAGCGCACATTGGCTGTTACTGCATTATCTATCGCATCGCCTGGCTGATCTTTAACGCGATCTACCGCTGGCAAAATCGCCTTCACAAACGTGCCAATTTCACCAGGGAGAGGTTGGTTCTGCACCGCTGCCGTCACAGCCCCACAACGCTCGTGCCCTAGCACCATCAACAGCGGAGTTTCTAGCAGTGCCACCGCATATTCAATACTGCCGATCGCCGCCGAAGTGGCAATATTACCCGCAATCCGCACATCAAAAATATCACCAATGCCCTGATCAAAGACAATCTCAGCCGAGACCCGCGAGTCAGCACAACTCAAGACAGTTGCAAAGGGATGTTGCGCCTGTGCCACTTCTCGCACCCGCACCTCCGTTTGATCCGGATGTTGGGGATGATGTTGGGCAAACCGTTGATTGCCTGCCATCAGCTTTTGCAAGGCTTCATCCGGGCTAAGGGACGGCAGGCCGATCGCCGATAAATCAGCCGCCTGTGCTGATTTTTGTTGCCACAGCCAACCACTCACAGTCGTCGCGAACCCAAATGCGCCGATCGATCCAATCTTTAAAAAATCACGACGGTGAATGAAATGATTGATATAGTTCATGACTTTATGACTCGATTTTTCAAGAAATAGAGATGTCAAAAATACAAAAATTGAGAGGTAGTGGGTAATGAGTGATAAAAAGAATTGAATAAAAGAGCGCTAGAACAGTGAGTTTCGATCGCCGCCGAAACCCTCGTACCTCACTGATTTCCTTTCACCAATCACCAATTACCGATTACCCCTTACCATTCCCCATCCTTCTCTGATTCACTTTTATTCAGAGCGACGCCACACACTTTACCGATCGAATCTCCATCACATCCGAGATATAACAAGTACCACCAAATTTGTTGAGCAAAGGGCGAACGTTTTCCACCACCGCCTTAATCTGCTCAGGCATACAGAAAGCAATGATATAAACATTGTCGAGCATAGTCATATCTAAATCTTCGCCAGCCCGTAAGCCTTTACCAGCCACATTGCGAATGACAGCATGTCCATGAACCCCTGATTTATCCAAGCTATCTAAAATCTTGCCAAGCTCGAAGGAGTTGGCAATGATTTCAATTTTTTTCACAAGATGCATGGGCTTACCTCCACAACAGGTTGATTCCGTATAAGTACAGCGGAATTCCCACAATGATGTTGAATGGGAACGTTACCGCTAGAGCCGTGGAAACGTACAGGCTAGGATTCGCTTCAGGCACTGTTAACCGCATCGCGGCTGGAACAGCAATATAAGAAGCACTGGCACATAAAACAGAGAACAAGAGTGCGTCTCCTTGGGGCATGTTGATGAATCGAGCGATGAGCAACCCAATGCCTGCATTGAGTATAGGAATTAGTATGGCAAACGAGATTAGAAAAACACCGGTTTTTTGTAAGTCTTTAAGTCTGCGGGCAGCAACCAAACCCATGTCCAGCAAAAAGAAGGTGAGCACCCCATAGAACATACCTTGTGTGAAAGGTTCTAACACTTGCCAGCCATGCTCGCCTGTTAACATACCGATTAGGAGGCTGCCAACCAACAGAAATACAGAACTGTTGAGGAAGGCTTCTTGCAGCACTTCCGACCAAGCAAATTCACGCTTTTCATCAACTGTGAAGAGATTGACTAAAATCAACCCGACGATAATAGCAGGTGACTCCATTAATGCTAAAGCAGCAACCATGTAGCCATCGAAATCAATATTCAGTTCTGTCAGAAAAGCACTGGCTGTAATGAAGGTGACAGCACTAATTGACCCGTATGTGGCGGCGATCGCCGCTGCATCATAGGTATCTAACTTGATTTTCAGAATAAAAAAGGTGTAGAGCGGCACAATGCAAGCCATCAGCATTGCTGCTAGCAGGGTGAGAAGCACTTCTTGCGTCACGCCGCTTTTCACCAGTTCTACGCCGCCTTTGAATCCGATCGCCAGCAATAGATACAGGGAAAAGAGTTTTGGAATGGGTGCAGGGATTTCTAAATCAGATTTGACTAGAACAGCCGTCATCCCTAAAAAGAAAAATAGAACGGGTGGGTTCAGGATATTGGATACGATCAAGCTGCCATCCATGTCCGTCCCCCCTGAGGCTGCGAAAGTCGAAGGTTTGCGAAACGTTGCATTGTGAAAAACAGATATAGCGATTGAACCATGATGTATCGTGTCCTGTTGCTTTACCCGGTGTCAATCAAATGACATCAACGGAATCATACGCTTAGGAAACGTCCAATTCATCAGGTTCAACCGCTGATTGTGGCGTCCTGTTATTGCATTTCGTTGTATTAAGTTAATTTACATTGGCGTAAACCGTCGTGGCCGACGGTGAAGCCAAGTCAGCTTCGTGGGATCGGGCTGTTCGCAGCGCCTGCAATTGGGTTTCTAGCTGGTTCTTAACCTCGTGTCGGAACGTGAAGAAGTGTTCTCCGGCTCCTAACGTCACAATGTAGTCATAGAGCAGTTGGGGTTTTGTCAAGGCAATGATCGCCAGTTGCCACCAAAAGCGGAAACGAGTCGATCGCACGACTCCCTGTCGCCAACAAATGGTCAAAAATAGCCGCAGTTCGTGATGAGTCAGGCGCGGCTTCCGCCAAGGCCGTTTCCCTGTCATTAGCTGAATGTGGTGAAACGTGCGTTTCAAGTAGGGCAATGGCTCATACAAGTTCCAGAATGTCTCGATAAATTCCGTGACAATTTCTTCGAGCGGACGAGTGGGCACAAAATTCATCAGCGATGTTTGCGACCCAGCGCTAATGAAATCTTGCAAGCGCCCTTCTTGTTTCAGGCGTTGCCACATCGCAGTATTCGGCAACGCTTGTAGCAGATTGAGATGGGCTTTGGAAATTCCAGTTTCTTCGACAAATTCCTGAATTCGCCGTCCGGCTCCGGGTTTCTCGCCGTCAAATCCTAAAATAAACCCAGACATAATTTGCAGCCCGGCTCGGGTAATTTTGTGGCAGGACTCCATCAACGAATGGCGTGTATTTTGTTCTTTGTGCGCTACCGTCAAACTGTCAACATCAGGAGTTTCAATCCCCATAAACACCATGGTGAAGCCCGCCTGCACCATCAAATCCAGCAGTTCATCATCCTCTGCTAAATTAAGCGATGCTTCAGTCAGCAGAATAAAGGGATAATCGTGCTGCTGCATCCAGGGAATTAATGCGCGTAGGAAAACTTTGGCATTGCGCTTATTGCCGATAAAATTGTCGTCAACGACAAACACGTAGCGCCGCCATCCCATACGGTAGAGCACCTCAAACTCTGCCAGCATTTGTTCTGGGGTTTTGGTACGGGGCTTGCGACCGTAGAGATTGATAATGTCACAAAATTCGCACTGAAACGGACAGCCACGAGAGAATTGCACCGTAATAGCCAAATAGGCATCCAGATTCAACAGGTCAAAGCGAGGAATGGGCGTTTGCGTCACATCGGGTTTTTCGATCGATCGAAACACACCCGTTTCATCGCCTCGCTCTAACGCTTCCAGGAATAGGGGAATCGTGCATTCACCTTCATCTAGAATCAGATAGTGTGCCCCAGCATTCAGCGCCACTTCAGGCACAGAGGTGGGATAGGGACCGCCCACGGCTACTTTTTTGCCCAACGCCACACCTTTCTGAATCAAATCACAGAAGTCTTGCTTTTGAATAATCATGGCCGAGATGATTACCAGATCACACCACTGCCAATCTGCATCGGTTTCAAACTGCACATTGCGATCGGCGAATCGGACCTCCCAACTAGTGGGTAACATGGCAGCTACGGTGATTAACCCAAGCGGCGGATTGGTAGCCCGTAACCCTGCCACATCCAAGGTTTCCTGGTAAGACCAGAAAGAATTTGGCATGATTGGCCAAAGGAGTAACGCTTTCATAGGAACTCCGGGGGCGAGAGATTGTCAAAAAGAATATTCAGCTCGCGACATCAAAAATCGCGATGATTTATTTGCTAATCTCTTGCAATTCCACCTATAAGTTCAACATTGTTTCATAATTCTTGACTCTATTAAGTTTTCTACTGTTTTTTAAACTCATCTTCAATTTTCTTGACTCTTGACTATTTGTTTTTGTGGATGGCTGGTTTTTTCACGGGTGAAGTGCGTGGTTTATGTGGAACGTGCAGAATGGATAAAAACTACTGAAGAATTCGCAATCTTACCAGCTTTGAACAAACCGCGATCGTTGGCAATAATTCTAGATTTGTGCCAATGCTTTCTGTGTGTATAGCCAATGCTCAAAAATAAGGGCAGGTTCAGCTTTGCTGAATACCACTTTCCTAAGTTACTCATGTGATTGCTTGTGAATGACCTAATTGAGATTGATTTGATTCAATTTGGCTGGGCGCTTGGTCTGATGGGCATTGCGATCGGGCTTTCAGCTTGGCAACAATTGGGGCTGGAATGGAATCTGGCGGTGGCAACGTTTCGTACCGTGATTCAACTACTAGCCATTGGTTACATTTTGGACTTTGTGTTTGCCTTAAATACACCCTGGGCTGTAATCGGTATTATCGGTATCATGGCTGTCATTGCGGCGATCGTGGCGCGCAACCGCATCAGCCAAAAAGTACCCCGACTGCTGCCGATTGTAGGCGGTTCCATTCTGATTGGCACAGCCCTCACCCTCAGCTACGTCATCCTGCTGGTTCTACAACCCGATCCCTGGTTTCAACCACAATACCTTGTGCCACTAGCAGGAATTATTTTAGGCAACGCTATGAATGCAGCGGCGATCGGTGGAGAGCGCTTGGTGAGTACCTTAAATGCCAGCCGCTTAGAGATCGAAACCCATCTCAGCTTGGGCGCTACCCCCAGACAAGCGACGGCTGCCTATCGCCGAGAAGCGATCAAAGCAGGACTGATTCCAACCCTCAATTCCATGATGGTGGTTGGCATTGTAACGCTCCCTGGCATTATTACTGGACAAATTCTCAGCGGCATCAATCCCCTCGATGCGGCTATTTACCAGATGCTAATTATGTTTATTTTGGCGATTGCGACTCTTGGTACTACCATGCTGCTGGTTCAAGGCATCTACCGCCAATTTTTCAATCAGGCTGCACAATTTATTCCTCATTAACCTCTAGCAATGCCTCCGTTTTCGCCCATCAGACACTTTAAGGCATTGCTCACAGTGTTGTGTATTTCACAAATCTAGTTCACGTCGTCCCTCTAGTGCCCGGGCTAGCGTCACCTCATCGGCGTATTCCAGATCGCCTCCCATTGGTAGCCCGAAGGCAATACGAGTAACTTTGGTAAAGGGCTTGAGCAACTGTCCTACATAAAGCGTAGTGGTTTCACCCTCAACACTAGGGCTAATGGCAAGAATTACTTCCTTGATGTCTTGTTTGCTGACTCGTCGCACCAACTGAGCAATGTTAAGTTGATCTGGGCCAATGCCATCCATTGGAGAAATCAAGCCACCTAGGACATGATACTTGCCTCGATACTCGCGGGTTTTTTCTAGGGCAATTACGTCCCGCGAATCAGCAACGACACAAATCACATGTGGCTCTCGGTTCGTGGCGCGGCAAATTTCGCAGACTGGTTCAGCTGATAGGTGAAAACAAACTGAACAAACTCCCACTTGTTGCTTAGCTTCTAAAATCGCTTGAGCAAGGGCTTGAGCGTCGGCTTCTGGACGTTTCAGAATATGCAGAGCAAGACGCTGAGCCGTTTTAGGCCCCACTCCTGGTAGCCGCTGTAACTGCTCAATCAATCGTGCTAATGGGCGCGTGTAAACTGTCAGATCTCCCCCTCGATCGTGTTATCGAACTCAATCTCCATCATAGCGAGTGCTAGCAAATTAACGTGATGCAGGTGACAGTGCGATTCCTGCAAGAATTTGGTTAAGAAGCTAACTTTTTCTTGCCATTGCCCCGGAGTTTTAGGTATTACCTTGAAAAGATATTACTGAAATAGTGCCTCGCTCAAGTACGCAAACATCATGAAACTCCTCAAGTCTTGTGCATTGATCCTAACGGCAACCGTGTTGCTCAGCGCTCCTAGCCATGCCCGCCGTCAACGTATAGGTACAGCTTGCTACAGCGTCGATGCTAAACGCGGATGGCAATATCTTCAGCTTTCAAATACCTACAGCCGTGTCGTAAGTATTCGAGGAGAGTGGACTGCTGATGTCTTAAACTTCGGGCGAGTGGGTCCAGGTGGACATACCGATATCATTGAAGAAGACTACAGCGGATTTAAGTACGATGCAACAGTTCCACTGGGTGCGTTGCTCATTGGTGCGCCTGGTTCACCCTACAGTTGGTTGAATGAACCGCAAACTCTCTCACAGCCTATTAGTAATGTGGCGATGCGAATTAACGATGATGACTTAGCCCTCGAAGATAATTTTGGGTCGCTTCAAGTTTGCTTCAGCAATTAGCCAGTAAACGACCAAGACCTTTACCGAGTCAATAGACCTACTAAAAAGCACCCCCTTTTGGGAGTGCCTTATTGCGGAGGACTAGACACTAACCGCGCTAGCCACTCACCCGTCACGAACCATCAACTAACCGTTGATTTGAGGAGTCGACAGCGCTACCGGAGCCGCCTCACCCGCCGCCAAGTCCAGCGGGAAGTTGTGCGCATTACGCTCGTGCATCACTTCCATCCCCAAGTTCGCACGGTTGAGAATGTCCGCCCACGTGCTCACCACACGCCCCTGCGAATCGATGATGCTCTGGTTGAAGTTGAACCCGTTCAGGTTGAACGCCATCGTGCTGATGCCCAACGCCGTGAACCAAATGCCAACTACCGGCCACGCACCCAAGAAGAAGTGCAAGCTCCGCGAGTTGTTGAAGCTGGCATACTGGAAAATCAGCCGACCAAAGTACCCGTGCGCTGCCACGATGTTGTAGGTCTCTTCTTCCTGCCCAAACTTGTAGCCATAGTTCTGGCTCTCGTTCTCGGTCGTCTCACGCACCAGCGAGGAGGTCACCAACGACCCGTGCATGGCGCTGAACAAGCTGCCGCCGAACACCCCAGCAACCCCCAGCATGTGGAACGGGTGCATCAGAATGTTGTGCTCAGCCTGGAACACGAACATGAAGTTGAACGTGCCGCTGATGCCCAAGGGCATGCCGTCTGAAAATGACCCTTGCCCAATCGGGTAGATCAAGAACACGGCTGTCGCCGCTGCTACTGGAGCCGAGTATGCCACGCAAATCCACGGACGCATGCCCAGGCGGTAGCTCAACTCCCACTCCCGTCCCATGTAGCAGAACACGCCAATCAAGAAGTGGAACACCACCAACTGGTACGGTCCGCCGTTGTAGAGCCACTCGTCGAGAGAGGCTGCTTCCCAGATCGGGTAGAAGTGCAAGCCGATGGCGTTCGATGACGGCACCACTGCACCAGAGATGATGTTGTTGCCGTACATCAACGACCCTGCCACGGGTTCGCGGATGCCGTCGATGTCTACCGGAGGAGCCGCGATGAAGGCGATGATGAAGCAGGTGGTAGCAGCTAGCAGGGTGGGGATCATCAGTACGCCGAACCAGCCTACGTACAGGCGGTTGTCGGTGCTGGTCACCCAGTTGCAGAACCGCTCCCACACACTGGCGCGTTCGCGCGTCTGTAATGCTGTTGTCATGGTTCCTATGAGTGCTTGATAGTTAACAATTTGAGGTAGGTCAATGAACTTACCATGATTGTTATCTTAGTATGTTTATTGATTTTTGTAAACAAGACTGAGAGCAAAAACTCATTTTTAATTTCATTACATAAATAAAATTGTGAGCGAATAATTTTCTCAAGTGAAAGTTTTTGAGGCGGACAAGACAAAGAATCTGAAAAAAAGAAGCGGTTGTAGCCGCCTCTTACAAGTTAATTTGAGCTAGAACTTTGCTATGGGATAGTTTTTTCAGCCGACGAGATTTAATTCTGGACGCAAGATGTCATTCAGAATAGATTCTGGACGCTGCTCGTGTTTCCAGGCAAAAGCATGACGAAAAGCCGCTTCTTGGCAAGCTTGCAGTTGCTCGAAGCCAATAATGTCGTGGGTTAGCAAGTTCTCATATTCAAACGGCAAGCGAACATTGTGCAGCCCAGCGTTATCAGTGCAGATGGCAATATCGACTCCGGCTTCAAAGCAGCGATCGAACACTACCTTTAACTGCTGAATGCTTTCCAAGGTTCCAGTTTTAAGGTAAGTAGTAGGACAAACTTCCAAGCATTGCCCCTGTCTGGCTAGCTGTGGCAAAAGTTCTGGATGCAGTAGCGGAATTTGAATACCGTGACCGATGCGCATGAGATAGGGCAGTAATTCTGGGTAGCAGCCTGCGGTAGTTTCATACAAATGTCCGGTTGTATTCAATCCTAGCGATCGAGCGTAACTGTAAAGGTGAATGTATTCATCGAGTCGTTCCCGATAGTGACCGTCTCCACCGGCAATATCAATCCCACAGACATACGGTTTCATTTGGGCGGCCAATTCCACGATCGCCTTATTCACTTCGTAGGGCAACCGGGAATGCATACAGAGAATTTGGCTAGTCACGATCGGATATTCGATCATCTGGCTAGCCTTGCCCACGACTTCAACAATATCAGCCATGCGATCGATTCGTTCTAACTGACTTAGGTGGTCAGGTGTTCTGAGATAGGGGGTGTATCTTAGTTCAAGGTAGGCAAGATTCTCAAAAACATAAGCTCCTCGCATTAACCGATAGATGAAATACGGAAGAGTCTCATCGGTTTGTACTTTTTCAACAAGGGTATGTAATTCAAGATATTCATCTAGGGTATTACGAGGGCGAGTGTAGAAATCCTCGAACGCTTCGTAATGGTCAAACGGTTGGGCCAAATCGGGTTGATTGCGCTGAAAGTAGCGCCATAAAACTCTGGGTACAACAGACCCACCCAGATGCCGATGCAACTCTGCGTATAAAGCCATAAGAACCTCGTTGATGTATTGTTTAGCTGTTTATGCAGTGTGTCTATTTGTTAACAAGTCGTTACCAAGCATGCGTGAAACTGTCGAAAGACTTGTTAAGCCAATACTGATTGCGATCGTGGCTAACCCTGAACCATTGAACAAGTCAAAGCAGACGATCGGCTCGAAATAAGTAAAACAATAGGCACCCTGGGTACATACAGGATGACAACTAGCAGCTACTTCGTTGAACTCTAAGCTTGTTCTTGGAGTTAACCCTAAAGGGTTGAAGCAGGTATTTAAGTTACTTAATATAACGACAATTGAAGGGAATGGACATCCACTAGCCAGGTGAGTTAGGAAGGAAAAGCGGTGATGCTTACGTCAAATTAGCTTTTGTTAAGATGTTGCCCTTTCGCCATGTCGATTGAAGTTCCTTCCCTAAAGTAGGAACTTTAGTGTAGTTCAGCGGTCTACAGAAAGGTAGCCGTAGTTGGCAGCACAGGGAATGACAGCATCTACCTCAACTTTGAGTCTATATGAGGGTTAACGTTAGATTTTCTACAGATCTAGTCAACAACATTGTGAATCATGCTTTAGCCCCCTTCATTGAATGAGACTTCAACGCTATGCATTCCCCGCTTATCCTTTCATCTATCGGTTTTGGAGTCATGGCAGTCATCGGGCTGCACAGTTGTGCTGTCCTCAAACCGCTTCCTTCGCCAACTGCGAATTCTCTAATTTCACCCTCCTCCTCAACAATGACACCCTTGATGATCGAACCGCAGGCGATCGTGGCTTGCCCTAGAGAATTTCAAGGATGGTCGTTGGTGAGAAGTTTTGAAACGGCGCACTATTTATTGGCGCTGTGTCAGCGGGGCGAGGCTATCTACTTAGTAGGGCAAGAAAAGAAAAAGGTAGAAGCGTTTATTACAGCCATGGCAAAAGTAGACGGGGAGAAGATTGTGGCAGAAGACGCGAAGCGGTTTTCCTATGAAATTCGCCAAGGTACGCTAACGGTTAAAAAAGCAGGCAACATCATTGTGCAAGAAGGAATTCAGTAGCCTCGTACCAGCTAGCTGATCGCTGAGACTCACGATAGACTGAATAAACCTGGCGTATCTGCCACTAGCTAAGAGGACTCAGCCCGTGGTTACATTCGTTTCGTTGCAGGATCGGTTGCTGGATACGATCGCCCCGTATCGCGATCGAGTAGATTACTTAGAGATTCGCCTGGAGCAAAGTGAATCTACACTAATTTCCTATCGAGGTGTGCACCTAGATGCGGTCGATCGCAGCTTTTCTCTCGTAGGTAATGCCCGTGCTTGTCACAACGGTGGCTGGAGCTTTGTTACCTTCAATGGGCTAACAGATTTAAAAGATCGCCTTGAAGATGCGATCGCTCAAGCTAAGCTGATTGGAAAAGAGACAACTCAGTTAGCGGAGATCGCTCCAATTCAAGATTATGTAGCCGTAGAATTTGGTCGCGATCCGCGTGGCATTGCTCTTGACACAAAACGCCAATTAATCGAGCACTACAATCGTCTATTGGTAGAGTTCGATCCGCGCATTCAAACTACGATGACCAGCTACAGCGATCGGTTCAAAACCACCTATTTTGCTAACTCGCTGGGAACCTGCATTGCCCAAGAACGGCTGGACGTGTCGGGGCGCTTTGGCGTAGTGGCCAAGGGGGCAGACGGGCTGGTGCGGCAAGGGTTTGAGTCGGTGCATTCGCGATCGGACTATGCCGCTTTAGAAGGATTAGAGGCTCAGGTTGTCCAGGCGGCCGATCGGGCAGTGCGGCAGCTAGATGCGAAACCAGTGAAAGGCGGTCAGTATACAGTGATTCTCGATCCGTATCTGACAGGTGTTTTTATCCATGAAGCCTTTGGGCATTTGTCAGAAGCAGATTTTGTTTACGAAAACCCACGCATGCAAGAGTTGCTGGTGCTGGGTAAACCGATGGCAATTCCGCAACTGAACGTGGTTGACGATGGCACAATACCGGATCTGCCTGGTTCCCTCAAATATGACGACGAGGGCGTACCGACGCAGCGCAAGTATTTGATCAAGGACGGAATTTTGACGCAACGGCTGCACAGTCGCGAAACCGCCGGAAAAATGCAGGAAGCTCCAACTGGTAACGCTCGCGCTATCAGTGCCATGCACCCACCGATCGTTCGTATGACCAATACGGGTATTGAAGCAGGAGACGCCACGTTTGAAGACATGATTCGTGATA
This sequence comes from Thermocoleostomius sinensis A174, assembly GCF_026802175.1. NCBI lineage: Bacteria > Bacillati > Cyanobacteriota > Cyanophyceae > Oculatellales > Oculatellaceae > Thermocoleostomius > Thermocoleostomius sinensis. The sequence continues at coordinate 5,125,925 of NZ_CP113797.1, forward strand.
TTGCAGAAGGGGTATATGCTGTGCGAATGCTGGGTGGGCAAACTAATGGGGAAATGTTCACGTTCTCTGCGGCTGAAGGCTACATGATTCGTGATGGCAAGCTGGCAGAACCTGTGAGTGATGTGACATTGACAGGAAACGTGTTTCAAACCCTCAAGGATATTGAGGCGATCGGCAATGATTCGGTTTACAAAAGCGGTGGTTGTGGCAAAGGCGGTCAATCTCCGTTGCCCGTGAGTACAGGCGGACCCCATGTACGTATCAACAATGTTGTGGTTGGTGGCCGGTAATTGGGAGTTGAGAGTCGGGAGTCGGGAGTCGGGAATTAGGGGTTGGAGGTGAACCGAACAGCTAAAGGACGATCGATCGATCGCTACAAATACCACAGTCTACCGCGCCATTCATTGATTGTCTGTGCCACTCTAGTGCAGAATGCCGCAAATTTAGGTGGACTGTGCCGCACTTGCGAAGCGTTCCGTCTGGAAGCATTGGTAATAGCAAATTTAGCAATAACCCAAACTCCAGCCTTTCGCAATGTAGCTGCATCAGCGGATCGGTGGCAGCCGCTCGTCGCTTGTTCAGTTGAGGGGTTGACCGATTGGTTAGACCAAAAACATCAAGCAGGATACCGTTTAATTGGGCTGCACGTTGATGCTAATGCTATTTCGCTCACCAAGTTTGCCTTTCCTCGCCGATCGGTGCTGGTATTGGGGCAAGAGTTAACTGGAATTCCCCAATCGGTGCTTCGTTTCTGTCATGACAGTGTCAAAATTCCCCAGTCAGGATTGGTCGAGTCACTGAATGTGCAAACAGCGGCAGCGATCGCCATGTACGAATATGGGCGGCAACACGCCGGACACTCTTAGCTAGCTTGATACTGCTCTAGGGTATGTTTTTCCCACAGCGATCGATACAGACCTGGTTGCTCAATCAGTTCAGCATGAGTTCCCGACTGAACAATCTTTCCCTGATCTAACACCAAAATTCGATCGGCAGTGGCAGCAGCAGAAAGTTGATGCGAGATGAAAATCACGGTTTTGCGACGGGTTCCTTCTGATAAGTTGCGCAAAATTTCAGTGGCCGTTTGGTTGTCTACGCTAGACAGGGCATCGTCCAAGATCAGCACGGGGGCGTCCACTAGCAACGCTCTCGATAACGCTGTGCGTTGCCGCTGGCCACCGGACAAGGTGATTCCCCGCTCGCCCACGATCGTTTTGTATTGTTGGGGAAAATTCAAAATTTCTGGATGAATTTGTGCTTGTTTGGCGGCATATTCGACTTCGGGCTGTTCGCTAAACGGCTCGCCATAGCGAATGTTGTTTTTGATGGTGGTGCTAAACAGAAAACTTTCCTGCGGCACGTAGGCGATCGCTCCTCTTAAATCCTTGAGGCGAATCTTGGTGATATCCTGTCCATCTAAAAATAGTTGTCCTGGTGCTACATCAAGCAAACGCGGCAACAGATTGGCCAACGTGGATTTTCCGGAACCGATCGGCCCCACTACAGCCACCGTTTCGCCTGGTTCAATGGAAAAACTGAGGCGATCGAGGGCCGGAGTTTGGGCATCGGGATAGGTGTAAGTGAGATGATGAGCACACACCCAGCCCCGCACCTCCGATTTAGGCAAAACAATGGCATCAGGTTCGTCTTTAATTTGCGGCTCAGTAGACAAAATTCCTTCCAAGCGATCGACGCTGACCTCTCCACGCTGATAAGCCGTAATAGTGAACCCTAGTAAAGCCGTAGGAAACACAAGTCGTTCAGCAAACAGCAGCAATGCTACGAAATCCCCAACGCTGAGAGTATTATTGGCGATTGATCCGGTACCCAGTGCTAGGATTGCTAATTGGCTAATGCTAGCTAGCCCCCGCAACAGGGGAAACAGCGTATTCTGGGTTTTAGACAGTAGCAGATTGGCCTTCAATAATTGCTGGTTCAGTTGTCGAAAGGCGCGTCGTTCATTCTGTTCTTGTGCATAGATTTTGATCAGCGCCATGCCACTCATGTCTTCTTGAATCAGATCGCTGAGGTTAGCGGTTTCCTGCTGCACCTGTAATTGCTGGTTACGTAAGCGCCGACTGAATAGCTGCACCAGAATCAGAATGCAAGGATAAACGGCCAGCGCCACTAGGGTTAAGCGAACGCTAATGCGCAACATGGCAGGAAGTGTCAGGGTATAGGCAAACACCATGTTGGCCAAACTGAGGATGGCAAAGCCCATTAACCGCCGGATATTATCGACATCACTGGTGGCACGACTAATTAGATCGCCTGGTGTATTGGTGCTGAAGTAGTTTGGTTCTAGGGTCAACAAATGCTTAAAAATCTTCTGCTTTAAATCAAACTCCACCTGTCGTCCCACTCCAAACAGCAGCACACGCGATGCCATCCGTACCACCCACATCACCGAAGACAGCCCCAGAATCAAAAGTGCATAAAACACAACCCGATCGAGGCTGAAGGTGGATTGCAGTTCGTCTAATCCATCTCGAATCAAGAGCGGAATATAAACCCCGATCGCATTGACAATGAATAGCGAAAAAATTCCCATTGCCGCTGGACGCCAATGGGGACGTAGGTAGCTGCCAAGTTTTCTTAAGCGAGAGTAAGCCATCGTGAGGAGAGGGAATGAGAGAGTGGTGAGGGAAAGGCTAAAGGCTGAATGAATCGTCTTATTCCTCCTGTCCTTTATCTTTCTCTTTAGTCCTCAAGCTTACACACTCAACGGATCTTGTAACCACCCCCGCATGAAGTAGTAAAGCCAGGCAAAATATTCGTCGATGACCCGAGTGGTAATGGTCAAGGCTTCGGCATTGGGAATGAGATCGGTGATGGCAGCCAGCCGCAACCCTCCCTGAAGTTGGAATACATAAAAATCAGTGGGACGGGCGGTTACATCAAAAGCTAGGTTGTGGAAGGTGGAAACGGCTCGTCGCAGCGTTAAAGCAGGTGTGACGAGAATAACTGGGATGACGGTACTGGCTCGGGGGCTACTGGAGCGTAAGCGGCGCACGTCTCCATTGCATACTGCAAAAATTTCACATTCGTCTACGGCTCCCGGTCCCAAAAGCAGGCGGCGGACTGCGATCGCACTACTACGGGGATCAAAGCCTTCATTATCTACACGAATTTGTTCAGCAGGAATTCCCAATCGTCCCAGATATGCATTAATCGCCTGAGCAGACGTAACGCCCGGTTGCGCTAGGATGGCTTGCGGCCCAGCACTGACAATGATTAAGGGCGCACTTCCTCGAGTCGCTTGTTCGCTATAAAGCTGAGCCGCAAAGTTGAGCCGCGATTCTAAAGACACACTCAGCCCATTCACCGTATTACTGAGTTGAGTGCGGACCCGATAGGCCGGATCGGTGGGTAGGGTTCCATCCCCTAATACAACGATCGCCTGCACACTTCCGGCTGGGCGTTGACCTATTTCCAGTGCCGTTCGTTGTTCGGTTTGGGCCGTCAGTAAGTAGGCCGTCAGCGGCAAGCTGGTGAGAAACAAAATGAGAAAAGCAGACGTGACTTGCGGCACGCCAATTGTAGCTTTCGCTTTTCCACCAAATATTGGATAAGTGCGGCTGAGGGCGTAGCCTAGCAACAGCAAAGACAATCCCAACGGTCGCAGCGGAAAGGAAATAATGCCCCAGAGAATGCCAGCCGTGCGGTTATCGGGGGTAAAAAATACTGACGCCAGCACAAATAGCAGCACCAGTAGACCTAACCAGGTGAGGTAAAAGCGTGGAACCAGATTCCACAGAACGAATCGAATCAAAAAGAAAATTCCAATCAGAAGTAGGATCTGAGTGATTAATTCAGGCATTCCAGTCTCTCCTTACACTGCCCCAATGGATTCGTTTGCTCAGCATGGCATTCTAGAAACACAAACCTGTTTAACTCTAATCAAAGACTGAAGAAAGCAATCACCGATCGGAAAAATTTTTTAGGAAATTTTGATAACGGTTAACCTGGACGCAGTTGCCCCTTAGCAAACCAGTGCTCAAGCCCGCCCTTCAACGTCTGATTACAAAAAAGCAAAAAGGGCGGAGAGCCGCCCTTCTAAATGAGTGAATTGATGAGGTGACAGTGATTCGGTGACAATCGCCTCAGGCTGCTCAACCCAAAATGCACTCCCCTATACGTTTGTACAAATGAGATCAAGATCAGTAAGCTCCAGAGCGCGTCACGATGATAGCGATCGTCTTGAAAATGATCTCCAGATCATACAAGGGCGACCAGCGATGTTGGTAGCGTAGATCTAGATTGACAATTTCCTCAAAGTCCTTAATGGCAGAGCGTCCATACACTTGCCACTCGCCGGTTAAGCCTGGTTTCACATTCAACCGTTTCCAGTGATGCGCGCTATAACGGCTGACCTCATCATGGGTTGGGGGACGAGTGCCTACCAAACTCATGTGCCCCAGCAACACATTCCAAAATTGCGGAAATTCATCCAGGCTGGTTTTGCGTAAAAACCGCCCTACGCGAGTAATTCTTGGATCATTTTTATTTTTAAAGATTAGCCCTTTGGCTTCGTTGGGAACCGTTGCTTTCAGTTCATCCGCATTCTGTACCATCGATCGAAATTTACGTAGGATAAACCGTTGTCCGCGCAGGCCATATCGTTCTTGCCGATAAAAAATAGGCCCGGGGCTATCCAGCTTAATCAGGAGGGCTAACGGAACAAAAATCACCGCAAAAATAGCTAGTCCAATTAACGCACCAATGATGTCGAGCAATCGTTTAAAGACGGACGAAGTAGATGGGTGAGGCACCTCTGACAGGAAAATAGAGGAGGTATCTGCGCTGCCCGTCGTATCAGAGACGAGGTAGTCAGTCATTGTATGAACAGCCTGTATCACAGAATTAGAGAGTGGGCTTAGGTATTGCTACAGGGACTATACAACGGGAGTCCGAGCGTAACCAATCAGAAGACGACAGCCTTTGCCAAAACTTTGCACCATTTCGGAAAGAATCCCTTATCTTCATAGAAGCTTCACAAATTCAATTTGAAGTTTCTTGAGGAAATTACCGAAATATGAAATAACTGTTGCAATTTATCGCACGCAACTACATCGCAACTTACGGAAGCGGCGATCGGACGTAACTCAATTCAAACTCACCGATAGCAATCTTCGAGAATGTTTTCTAACGATGTACCACGCTAGACAAATTGAACAACATGCACACAGCGGTGTGGTTCGACACGCTTCATCAAAACTTTAAAATAAACCACCCTAACATCAAGAAACAGCACTCGATGCTAATGCTGTTCTGTGCCAACTACGCCGATACTGAACTCAAATTTCCTACCATTCCACCTGTCCTCCGGATCAAATGGTAAGAAGTCAGAGACTATGAGTTGAACTTGCGTTGAAGTTTACGCAATGATTTTGACCGACTGTGAGAGGATGGGAAGACTCCATCTGAAGCCTAACCTGCCCCTGCTATGCATCGTCTAACTGCCACGCCTGGAGGATGGACGCCTGAGACCGATGGCGTCATTGTCATTGAACAACGAAAAGCACCGATCGTCTATCTAACTGCCGCCGATACGGATGTTCAGTTGCTTGCCAGCGCATCGAGGCGATTACCGGAGGGGTTTCCCGACATGCGGGTGGCTAGCCTGCTTCAACTCCAACAGCACTTTACCATCGATGCATATGCCGCAGATGTGCTGTCATACACGAAGGCGATCGTAGTACGGCTATTAGGTGGACGAACCTACTGGCCCTACGGGCTAGAAGTGCTTAAACAAACTACTGAGCAAACTGGCGCAGCACTGCTGGTGTTGCCGGGTGACGATCGCCCTGATTTTGAGCTAATGAGCCATTCCACAGCCCCCCTCGCCGTAGTCGATCGATTGTGGCGCTATTTCATCGAAGGCGGTGTTGAAAATATGGTGCGAGCGCTTCAGTTTGTCGCCGATGTGGGATTGGGAACCAGCTACAATCCCCTTCCTCCTCAACCTATCCCTCGCGTCGGTTTGTACCACCCTCCACTCCGGACTCCCCACTTCCCCCTCTCCACCCCTCAGGTTGGCATCCTGTTCTACCGCGCCCATTACCTAGCTGGAAATACTGCCCCGATCGACGCATTGTGTCAAGCCTTGATCGATCGCCAGTTTCAGCCTATCCCTGTGTTTGTTTCATCCCTGCGAGATGCTGAGGTGCAAGCAGACTTATTGGATTATTGGTCTAATAAGTCTAATCATGGGAATAAGCCGATTCAAATCTTGCTGAACACAACCAGTTTTTCACTGGCCAAGCTAGACGCTGAAACTCCCAATCTAGATCTGTGGCAACAGTTAGATGTGCCAGTGCTTCAGGTGATCTTCAGCAGCAGCACAGCCGAACAGTGGCAGTCGCAAACACGAGGGCTTTCACCACGAGATCTTGCGATGAACGTGGCCCTGCCAGAAGTCGATGGACGTATTATCAGTCGAGCCGTTTCGTTCAAAGCAGTGCAGTCCCATGATGCTGCCTTAGAAACCGATGTGGTTCACTATCAACCAATCACCAATCGGATTGAGTTTGTAGCAGACTTAGCTGCCAACTGGGTTCGTCTCCAGCAAACACCCGTGTGCGATCGCCGCATTGCCCTAATTTTGGCCAACTACCCCACTCGCGATGGTCGCCTAGCCAACGGTGTGGGGCTTGATACCCCCGCTAGCTGCGTTGAAATTCTGAAAGCACTCCAGCAGCAAGGCTATACCGTCACCGATATACCCGCAACCGGAGACGAACTCATTCAACGTCTTACTACAAGCATCACTAACGATCCCGAAGGGTACAATTTGCGATCGATTCCACAAACCCTATCCTGGGACACCTACCAAACCTTCTTTCACGCTCTACCAAAATCTATCCAGCAAGGCATCAACGATCGATACCCCTCTCCTCATTCCCGACTCCCCATTCCCGGCATTCAACTCGGCCACATCTTCGTCGGCATCCAGCCCGCACGAGGCTACGATCGCGATCCCAGCTTGAACTACCACGCCCCCGATCTAGAACCAACTCATGAATATCTGGCGTTCTATCATTGGCTGCGGCAAGAATTTGGGGCACAGGCGATCGTCCATGTAGGCAAACATGGCAATTTGGAATGGCTACCCGGTAAAGGCGTGGCCTTATCTCAAGAATGCTATCCAGAAGCCGCCTTCGGCCCGATGCCGCATCTGTATCCATTTATTGTCAACGATCCAGGGGAAGGTTCCCAAGCCAAACGTCGATCGCAGGCTGTGATTCTCGATCACCTGACACCCCCCATGACCCGCGCCGAACTGTATGGGCCCTTACAGCAGCTTGAAGCACTCGTCGATGAATACTATGAAGCCCAAAGCCTCGATCCAACGCGATTGCCAATTTTGCGCGATCGAATTCTTCAGTTGATGCAACAGGAAAACTTGCATCAGGAGATTGGCAGCAGAAGGCAAAAAGTCATCGATGTAGATCCAGCAGCATTCACCCCCCAATCCTTAACCCCCGACCCTCAACTTCTCTCTTCATGGTCTGAATTTCTCGCTCAAACCGATGGCTATCTCTGCGAGCTAAAGGAAGCTCAGATTCGCGATGGGCTGCACATTTTTGGGCAATGTCCCCAAGGACGCCAACTGCGAGATTTAATCGTGGCGATCGCTCGGCATCCAGGGTCGGGACGACTGGGATTGACCCGCGCGATTGCTAAAGACTGGGACTTGGCGATCGATCCATTGACGGCAGAGCTAGGGGAAGGTTGGGAAGTAGAAGGGAATCGGGAGTCGGGAATCGGGAAGGGGGAACCGGAACTCGCTGCGTGTCGCACGGTGGGAGATGTGGTGGAACGGTTGGAACAGGAAGCTGCCCGCTGCATCGAAACCCTCCTCACTTCCCCCTCTCTATGCCCCACCCCTGCCCCCCCAACCTCCAACACCGACCTCGAACTTACCTGGATTCGCGATCGCCTCTTGCCAGCCCTGCAACAAACCGATCAGGAAATCACGAATCTGCTGCGTGGTCTCAATGGTCAGTATGTGCCCAGTGGTGCTTCGGGTGCACCAACTCGTGGCCGGCCAGAAGTGCTGCCTACTGGGCGCAATTTTTATTCGGTGGATATTCGCGCCATTCCCACCGAAAGCGCCTGGGACGTGGGCCGCAAGGCTGCTGAAACGCTGATTGAATACTATGTGCAGGAACATGGCGAGTATCCTAGAACGCTGGCGTTGTCTGTGTGGGGAACGTCCACCATGCGCACGGGAGGTGATGATTTAGCGGAAGCCTTTGCTCTGTTAGGAGTGCAACCTGTCTGGGATGGGGCAGCCCGACGAGTCGTAGACTTTGAAATTCTGCCGATCGCCCATTTGGGACGACCGCGAGTGGATGTAACCTTACGAATTTCTGGATTCTTTCGTGATGCGTTTCCCAATTTGATTGACTTATTTCATCAGGCGGTGGCGGCGGTAGCAGCATTGGATGAGCCGATCGATCAAAATCCCCTTGCGGCACAGGTACAGCAAGAGACGCAGCAGTGGCAAACCCAAGGATTATCCTTCGAGCAAGCCAGCCAACGATCGCTTTACCGTATCTTTGGTTCTAAACCAGGAGCCTATGGAGCGGGGCTGCAAGGATTAATTGAGGCACAAAACTGGACCGATGATACCGATCTAGCGCGGGCTTACATTCACTGGAGCAGCTATGCCTACACCGGACAAGGTGAGGGACGATCGGCTCCCGATGCGTTTGAGCACCGGCTGCGCCACCTGCAAATTGTGTTGCACAACCAGGACAACCGGGAACATGATCTGCTCGACTCGGATGATTATTATCAATTTCAGGGAGGTTTAACCGCCGCTGTGCGATCGCTCACAGGGCAAAATCCTCAGACCTATTTTGGCGATCATGCTCAACCTGAAAGGCCAAAAGTTCGCCAACTTAAAGCAGAAATTGCGCGAGTATATCGATCGCGGGTAATTAATCCCAAGTGGATTGCTGGGGTGATGCGGCATGGCTACAAAGGAGCCTTTGAAATGGCCGCAACGGTCGATTATTTATTTGCCTATGATGCAACAGCGCATTGCGTCGAAGATTACATGTATCAAGGGGTGGCCCAAGCCTATCTCTTTGACCCACAGGTACAGGCATTCATTCAGCAGAAAAATCCTTGGGCCTTGCGTGATATGGCTGAACGCCTGCTAGAAGCTCATCAACGCGGGCTGTGGCAATCCATTGATTCAGCTACCCTAGAGCAACTCCGCTCGATTGTGCATCAGGCTGAAGGAGCGATTGAAACCAGGTAATCCCAACGCTTCTAGGAGAGACTATACCGCTGGAAAAATTAACTATCTGTTTCCGTCCCCTTGCGGGGAAAGGGTTATATCGAACCCGTCCCCGCGCCGCCCTCCGCGCCCTCGCCGCGACCTCGCCGTTTCCGTCCCCTTGCGGGGAAAGGGTTATATCGAACGTAGGGGTTTCGGGTTACATAGGGTACGCCATTCATTCTGTTTCCGTCCCCTTGCGGGGAAAGGGTTATATCGAACGTGACGTTTAACGTACCCTTCTTGAGTGGTACACAGGAAGTTTCCGTCCCCTTGCGGGGAAAGGGTTATATCGAACCCATGATTCCCAACGTCGAGGGAGAGCGGAAAGGCATTGTTTCCGTCCCCTTGCGGGGAAAGGGTTATATCGAACGCTCAACAATCTGCGTTCTGGGTCAGCCATACCAGGGTTTCCGTCCCCTTGCGGGGAAAGGGTTATATCGAACGCCACTGGATGGGGTGTTTAGCCTGGGGCTATTTTTGTTTCCGTCCCCTTGCGGGGAAAGGGTTATATCGAACGAGGCATCGATCGCTAAGAAGCCCCGGAAAGCTAGCCAGAGTTTCCGTCCCCTTGCGGGGAAAGGGTTATATCGAACTATCAAAACTGAGCCATAATAAGAACATACCGGAACAGACGTTTCCGTCCCCTTGCGGGGAAAGGGTTATATCGAACGCCCCCGGTTGTTGTAGCCGATGATCTCTGTATTCGGTTCGTTTCCGTCCCCTTGCGGGGAAAGGGTTATATCGAACCAGCGGCAGTACAGCAGCAGCAGGCGATCACTCTCACAGTTTCCGTCCCCTTGCGGGGAAAGGGTTATATCGAACAGAAATCGCCCTCGGTAGGTACATCAATTCCTGAGTTGTTTCCGTCCCCTTGCGGGGAAAGGGTTATATCGAACCACCCTCAAATGTTGACGCCAGAAGGCTACACAGTTCGGAAGCGTTTCCGTCCCCTTGCGGGGAAAGGGTTATATCGAACCTCGTGTGGCGTTTCGGGCTGCGTCGTTTGGGGCGTCTTGTTTCCGTCCCCTTGCGGGGAAAGGGTTATATCGAACGTAGATCAAGTAACTAGAGTAAAAACCGGTAAAGCGTTTCCGTCCCCTTGCGGGGAAAGGGTTATATCGAACTTTGGTATAACCTTAATTGTGGTTGCGCTAACGGCAACATGTTTCCGTCCCCTTGCGGGGAAAGGGTTATATCGAACAAGCCTTGACGGGCATCAGGGTATGTCCAGCCAGAGTAGTTTCCGTCCCCTTGCGGGGAAAGGGTTATATCGAACTTTAATTCAACCAAAATTCGATCGTCCATCAGCCGTAAGTTTCCGTCCCCTTGCGGGGAAAGGGTTATATCGAACAGAGAGGCCTTCAAACTTTTTATACCAAGAATCACCAAGTTTCCGTCCCCTTGCGGGGAAAGGGTTATATCGAACCAAAACCTCTAATGGCGCTCCCCCTGCTGAGATCACAGACGTTTCCGTCCCCTTGCGGGGAAAGGGTTATATCGAACTCACTGGGAAACAGGGCTTTACCCGCATCGTCATAATGTCGTTTCCGTCCCCTTGCGGGGAAAGGGTTATATCGAACAATTATTTAAGATCGACTGCCAATGAAACCTCATTTGGTTTCCGTCCCCTTGCGGGGAAAGGGTTATATCGAACTTGAAATGCAAGAATGTCTTTCGATTCATCCTTAAACACCGTGTTTCCGTCCCCTTGCGGGGAAAGGGTTATATCGAACCCTATGCCTTTGGAAACATTGATATATCTTGTTTCCAAGGTTCGATCGCGCGGCACTACGGAGAAACAGGTTCACAAACATTTACAATAACTTTGCCTGATACCAGTTTTAACCACTCTGCCCAACTATCGACATTATAGTGCAAATTCCCTAACGATCCACCTCAAAAAAACAGCACTTTCACCAAATATCACCCATTCACTCATACAGACTCTTGAAATCTCCGTGCGACAAAATCACCACCAAATTTACAATCAGTTATAAAGCCTAAAAACCCAGATTAGAGAGCGATCGAGCCACCCCGAACCCCATTCCGTTCACTGACTCCCTTCACAAAACCACACCTTACAAAATCACAAAATCCGGCGGCTCATAGGGCGGCGGACTGCCATACACCTTCACCCGCTGCTTCGTCCTGCCATCCATTGGATACGCCCGTAAACTATCCTCCCGCACATCCAACACCGGAAGCCAAAACCGCTCCAGTTGCTCCGTCAACCCCGCCTCATCCAGCGGACACTCAAACACCGACTCCTGCACCCGCTGACACACCCGCTCCATCCGCTTCGCCAGCTTCTGCCGCCGTTTATTATTCGCCACATCATAACAAACCAACCACAAATGACTCATAGCTTTAAAGTGAGGAGTGAGGAGTAAGCAGATCATTCCCAACCAAGACTCCCATTACCCACTACCCATTACCTGTTTTACCCACTACCCATTACCAACGCTCCATTCATTTCAACCCAAACCCCTCATAATCCAAATTTTGACTCACCAAACATCGCCCCACCCATCGCGCCTGCTCCAACATAATCTGGCTCACACTGAGACGACGATCCTGCGGTGGATAGAGCAACACCTTCGTCAACTGCCGCTCCAACTCCGCCAAAAACAGCTTCTTCCCCAACGCCCCCAGCCAAATGCCCTCCCCATCCGGCGCAGGCTCAAAATCCTCCGGTGAAATCGTCCCCGCCTGAATCATGGCAATCACCGCCTGATCCACCACCACCGGACGAAACTCCTCCATCAAATCCAGCACCAAATTTGGACGATACGGCTCGATCGCATGGAAAAACCCAATATACGGATCAAACCCCGCCTGCACACAGACCACAAACATCCGACTTGCCAACACCCCATAACCCCAACTCAGCAACGCATTAATCGGGTCACGGGGCGGCTGACGGTTTCTCCCTGTAAACCCCCAATCCTCCGGAAACCAATGGCGCAACGCCTGATAATAGACCCGCGCACAAATCCCCTCTATCCCCATAATCGCATTGCGCGTAATCGGAGTATCAATCCGCTGAAACCCCGTCGTATACGCCGCCAATAAGTCCACCACCTCCGTCAGTTCCGTAATCCTACCCTGAGTATCCCGATTCCGTCGCTGCAACAACGCCCGCTGATTTCGCACTTTACTCAACATCAACGATCGCGCCAGATCCAACCCCAACGGCGTATCCACACAGCGATATTGCGCCAACCGAATTTCAGGATTCGTCGCAAAACTGCCCTGAAGCCGACCGCGAAACTGCCCATTTTGCTTCAAAAACAGCGTTTCCACCCCCTGATCTAGCAAATGGGACAGCACCACACTGCTCAGTTGCACCCCCGGCATCACCACCACCAGGTCTAGTTCCGCCATCCGCAAACAGCGAGATTGATTATTTTGCTTAACCGTCAGATTATTGTTTTGATACTGAACCGTCGTTCCCGGTTCCGTTAAATATAGCGTCGTCATAGCAAGAGAAACGGGCTAAACCCATCACAACATCCCAAGCTGCACCCCGGCGATCGTCTTGTTGCCTACCATCCATCCTGAATTTGCGATCGCATCTTTCTCTAACTCCATCCTGGACAAACGATCGGGGCGATCGGTTGAGCAATTCTACGGGGAACTAGCACACCTAGTAAATTTGCACTTCCGTAGGTTTGCTAAAAAAGCCAAGAACAATTAAAGACAAATCATCCCTATCCCCTCAACCTCAGATACTGTATTTTTGATGCTGTGTTTCTTTGTGATTGAGCCACGATGTGATTGAGCCACGATCCCCTCGCGCTGCCCTCAGCTAAACTAAAAATGAGAAAAACGTGAAATTTCCACGATGGTCATAACAGCACGTCGAGCAGACCGAGTCGTATTGCATCACATTAGCTGGGAGCAGTTTGAAAAGTTGCTCGAAGATCTGGGCGATCGTCGTGCAGCCCGCATCGCCTATGACAACGGCAGCCTGGAAATCATGACCCCCTTACCTGAACACGAATACTTCAAAGAAGTGATGAGTACCGCAGTCCAGGATATTGCCGAAGCATTAGAAATAGACTACGAAAGCTATGGTTCAACCACCTGGCGCAAACACATCAAAATGGCAGGAATCGAACCCGACAATTGCTTTTACTTTCAACACGAACCAGCCGTTCGCGGCAGATTAGATTTAGACCTCAGCCAGGGCGACCCACCTCCCGATCTAGCCCTAGAAATTGATCTCACCCATAAATCCCTCGATCGCTTCCCCATCTATGCCCGCCTGGAAGTTCCAGAACTCTGGTGTTATGACGAAGGAGAGCTAAAAATCTACCACCTTCAAGCAGACAAATACATAGAAGCAGAAACCAGTCTGGCACTGCCAATGTTACCCATTCACGAACTCCCACAGTTGATTGAAACCCATCGCGCAGCAGGGCGGCGATCGATTCGACAAGCAGTACGAGAGTGGGCAAAGCGTTGGGCTTAGATAAAGCAGTGTCAGTGCTTCATCTCTCCACTCAGTCCTCCGCCCTCAGTCCTCAGTCCTTAATCCTCCGCACTCTATGACCCCGATCGCCCCTCTCTTACAAGTCAACCCCGAAACCGTCGAATTCCTGCAACAGCAATTCCAATCCCTCACCACCAGCTTCAACATTTATGTAGCATTGCTCAGTGCTGTCAGTGTAATTTTCATTGGATTTGCCGCCTGGTTCTTCAAACGCACCCTCAGCGAAGCCAAACAAGAAGTTGAACAACTCGTCAGAGCCGAAGTCAAACGCGAGATCGCCCGGAATGTTAGGCAGCGCATCGAGTTTTTAGAACAAGTTTTAGAACGAGAAGAAGTCCCCAGCCTTGTCAGCGTCGATTACGTCCTGCAAACCACCACCGGAACCCTCCCCAAAGAATACAACCTGCTCCGCGCCCGCTTTCCTCGCCTCAAATTACAGAAACTAGACAGCCGTAAACTCACTGGAGATGTGGTAGTGCTGGATCTGGTGAACTACCAGCCTAAAGGCAGCGAACTCACCGACGATGAACTGGAGCAAATCCTGCAACGCACGATCGACAAACTCTCTTCCGACTCCGTTCTGTCCATTTATATTCGAGGAAGATACAAGGCGATCGAAACATTGGGGCAAAAGATTAACTACTACACTTCCACTAATGTCCCCACTCAGCTTCTCGGCAACGTGATTAATTCTGCCTACGTCGCTCATACCTTGCGCGGCGAAGATGAATAAACCTAAAGTAATCCCAAAAAATGCAGCAATAAAGATACAAATCTACACCCCGTATCGTACTGACATCCAAATATTTCTTTGTTACATTGGACGGAATTCTTCAGTGAAAATTGCTTAGAATTGTAGGCTAAAGAAGCTGCATAATGTTGGGCTTTGTTGACTGGGCGGGCAAGATGCCCACCCCACAAGAGTGGTAATGTTTACTATTCAGAAAATAGAAATGATTTTTTTCGGTGCTTTACTCAGTTTAATCGATGGTTGATTCCCAAAAACAATTAACAGTGGCGATCGCCTGGTGTTTGGCATGGGGCGATCGGCGAGAACCGCAATTATCTCAGGATTTACTTCAGCAGTTTCGAGAAGCGATCGATACAGATCGAGAACCACCTGAGCCGTTAAATCCATACTTTGAACGGGCTAAAAGCCTACAGTCTTTAACAGCAGAGTTTCCCAAAAGTCTTCAGAACCTGAGTCCTGAACTGGTTCACCTTTGGCAGCAAAAAACGAAAATTGGACTGGTTTATGGCGGTGCAACAAAGATTAAACAATACGTCTTTGAAGAGGCAAAACTACAGGACATTCGTGGAGCCTCTGCATTGCTCGATCGGATTAATCTGTATGATATACCTGAGTTCTTTGGTAGCTCCGAAGGGACTCGTTCTGCTCGACAATGGCTCGAAAACAATGATTCAACTCTAGCAAAAGCTCTGATTCCAGAACTACTCATTTACTACAAGGGCGGTAGTTTTCTGGCTTTCTGTCCCGCTGCCCTAATTGATTCCCTTGCAGATGCGATCGAAAAACGCTACACCCAGGAAACCCTGACTGCAAATTCCTGTGTTGTGGGGGATGTCTTTCATCCTCTAGAAATTTACCTGGGATTACTCCAGAATCCGATTGAAAAAACGCTATGGCTTGATTCCCTGCAAAGCCATTTAACCAATCCAGCCGTTCAAGCTTATTTCGGCATTCAAGCAAACGATCCACCAGACAAAATTGAAGCAGCCTTTAAGAGCCGTAAAAACTTCAATGAACTGGTGGCAAAGTTAGCCAATCAATTCAATCAACGCCGGAGCGGATGCGATCGCCCTTCCCTTGAACAGAACAACACTCCTGATCAAAAAACTCGCCCCAGTCGTCGTTATCCGCCCATGTTTGAAACGCATCCTTATTTAGTTCGGGATGCTGGCGATCGACGATCTTCAGTAGCAACCGTCACTGATTTTCCTGAACCAATCCAATTCTCAGAGACATTGGCACGTAAACGATGGGTTGGACAAATTACTAAACAGGAATCTGCGGAAGAACGAACTTGGTTTAGGAAAGCTGGTCTGGATTGGGATGCTGGAGAAGTTGAAAGTTGGGTGAACAAGTTTGAGCAATATCTGCGTGATGAGAACCTTGTTCAGAAATATGATTCAGATCTGAATTTGTTTGATGAGAACCAGAAAATCAGAGACATTCACAAACGAGAAGCCCGATCGCTCCGAGAGATTGCCGCAGCCGATAAAAATGGATTTATTGCCTACATCTATGCAGATGGAAATAACATGGGGCAATACATTCGTGATCACATCGCCACACCCGCCCAATACGAACAATTCAGTAACGATATCTTCCACGCCACCGAGAAATCAGTTTATTACGCGATCGCCCATCATCTTAAACCGTATCACTACACACCTGACTCCTGCTCTAACCGCACAAATAAAGACAAAGTTTGGATTCATCCCTTCGAGATTGTCACCATCGGTGGAGATGATGTGTTGCTGATTGTTCCAGCGAATAAGGCTCTGAATATTGCAAAAACGATCGGCGATCGTTTTGAGGAGATTTTAATTGAGACGGGACGATATGCGATCGAACCATCCCAGAAACCGACTCCTCATTCTGAAATACATCGTTATAATCCCCAAGAAGCACCTGAGTCCAAATGTTGCCTCAGCATTTCCAGTAGCGTACTCATCACCGCAGACAATACCCCCATTTATTACGCCGATAAGCTCGTTTCGCAACTGCTGAAATCCGCCAAGAAAAAAGCCAAAGATTTAAAAGAGAAGGGGTATCACGGTGGCACAGTAGACTTCCTGACCCTGAAAGCCGTCACCATGATTTCCTCCAACATCAACGCCTTTCGCGATCAAGGATTGACGGTTAAATTGCCAGAGCGACAACAAGAACTCAAACTTTATGCCGCTCCCTACACGCTGCATGAATTGGGTGGATTGCTTGAAACCGCCAAAGCTGTCAAAAAATCCGGCTTCCCCCAATCGCAGCTTTATCAGATTCGTAGCCTTTTGGAACGGGGCAAACGCACTGCCATTTTGAACTATCGCTACTTCAAAGTTCGATTAGCAGCCGACAAACAACATTTTCTGGATAACGATTTTGAAAAAGCCTGGTGTGGAGCCAAAACCAACAACGGAAATCTGGCTCCGTGGATTCAAGCCATTCAAAAAGACGGTAAAACCACTTACGAAACCCTGTGGCGAGAACTGGTAGAACTATTGCCCTTCGTTGATGATCCTGCCAATGACGCTCCCAATGATAACGATCCCGACGATTCAAAGCGATCGGACAAACAAACGACTGCCCCATCTTCCCAGGAGGCGAACCAATGATTCAGCTTGCCTCCCTTAACCAATCCTTTCAGCCATCTACAACCCTCCCTCTAACCGCCATCATTGACACCGCCCTCTGCGTCGGAGCAGGCGGCTCATCCGGTTCCCTGTCGGACAAACCCATCCTCAAACGGGCAGACGGTAAACTGATAATTCCCGCATCCCAACTGAAGGGACGACTGCGCCATGAATGCGAAAAGATTGCCAGGGCATTGGGCTGGGCAATTTGTGAATCTCCAGTGGCAGAAACCATGTGCCCCCAACGGGCTGGATTAACAGGCAATTTTCAGCATGAACATTACGAAATAGGCGATCGTAACCCTGATGGTTCCCCACGCCATCACTGCCTGATCTGCCAACTGTTCGGGAATCCGTCTTTACCCGCTAGACTTCAATTCAGCGATCTGATCTGCACCGAAGATCCCGACAACACTCCAGAAGTGCTGCGTCCCGGTGTCACCATCAACCGTCGTCGTCGCACCGCAGAGGAAAAAAAACTGTACTTCCTCGAAACCTCTCCCGCAAACGCCCAGCTTCCCTTTACAGGGGAAATCACTTTGCTCCCAGGCACCCCCTATTTCGCCCAAGCCCTGATTTTGGCTGGACTGAAACACATTCACGCCCTTGGTGGTAGTAAATCAGCCGGACTGGGGTGGTTACAGTGGGAATCTTCTGTATTCAAGCATCCTGAAATCAATGATGACATCTGGGAATTCCTCGCCGCTGCACCCTCTCCACCTTCAGGAGGTGAACCATGAAACGCATTCACCTCACCATTACAGCAGAAACTCCCCTCGCCATCGGTCAACGCAAACCCGGAGCATCCGTCAGCGAAGCAATGGACTACATCCCCGGAACTGTGATTCGCGGGGCGATCGCTGCTCATATCCTCAATCAAACCTCTGACTCTCCCGCCGATGGAGACGACTTCCACACCCTATTTCTCAACGACAATGCCGCCGTTTTCCAAAACGCCTATCCCGCCGTTCTGAAGCTGAGTAGTGACCAATATGATGTCAGTCAAGGCGAGGTCAAAGTTCTACCTGCCACAGCCCTCAGTTCTAAAACCAATAGCGGCTTCCAGCCCAAAGCCGGAGTATTCGATGCCCTCATCGACAGCTTTTGCGCCAGAGAACATGGGCATTTTTATGAACCCAATGACGTAAACGGCGATCGAGTGGAGCCATTCAAAGGGTTTTACAGCCAGCATCAAGGTTCCTACTACGCCCATTCTGTCAACCAGCGACTTCTGACGCGAGTTGGCATTAACCGTCGTCGGGCAACCGCCCAGGAAGAAATTCTCTACAGCATTAAAGTGTTGGATGAGTTCCAAGGGAAAGCGCAGGACGGCACACCTCAACCGACCGTATACAAAAGCGCGATCCTGATTAGCGACGATAATCTGGCAACAGCGTTGCAGACTTTCCTGGAGCAGAATAGCCCACACTTTCGGCTTGGCGGTTCCACCTCGCGCGGACTGGGAAAAGTTCATATTGAGACGCAAATTGAAGATATCAAAGATATAGATGAGCGATCGAATGTCATTCAAGCTCGAATAGATATATTCAATGAAAAGTTAAACGAAAGATGGAGTTTATGGAATGTATTTAATGATTCCAATTCCACAAAGGGACGAACTTTTTTTACTCTCGATCTCCAATCCGATGCCATCCTATCAGAACACTGGCAACGAACAACCGTGATTTCAGAAGCGATGCTCAATCAATTTACTAATATCCACGATCCAGACCTTCAACTCCACATGGCATACAGCAGCTATGACTATCGATCGGGCTGGAATGCCGCATGGGGATTGCAAAAGGATGTAGAGCTAATGACCAATATGGGCAGTGTCTATCTGTTCAGCACCCAGCAACCCCAAGCCTGGTATGAGCCGCTAGCTTGGTTAGAAAGTAGAGGAGTCGGCGATCGGGTTTCAGAGGGGTTTGGTCAGATTAGGGTTTGTGATGAATTTCATTTAGTGTTTCGAGAAGGAGCAGAATAGAAGTGTCATACTTATCCAGTATTAGCATCAAAGAACAGTTGGCTTTGAGAATTGCTAGTGAAACCCAAAAACAGATGGACTCTATCCTGGAAAGGATTCAACAAATTGCGAAAGAATTCAAAATTGCCGAAAAAGATAAGCGATCGCCTTTCCGAAATGTTTTAGCAGTTGCGGTTGAATCCACTGCCTCACTCGAAATCATTAAAAACTATATTCGCTATCAGGTCGGACGTGGAAATAACTCTAGCCCTATCTGGATCTTAAAGCAGAATAAAAAGCTATTTGCAGAAGCATTAGTCGAAGCTCTTGATGCACTTAGACAAGACGCAGAAGAGATTCTAAAGCGCATTGAAGAGGCTTGTGAAGAAGCTCAAAAGCAGAATAAATCGAACGAAGTAGAAGCAGAACAAGAAACACTACTCAAGTATTTGCAGAATTCAAAAAATCAAGCAATGCTTCAGCGCGACTTGCATCTGGAATTAGCAAGGCTGTATTTAGGTTATCTGGCTCGTGAACATACTGCACTTGTAGGAGAGCAAAAAGAAAATCCTAAGACAGAAACTCATGATGAAAAACAAAAGGCATCAAAAACAGTTCATGGTACTCCTAATCAACCAACAATATCCAAATAAATACTGATATTGTTCTAAAAAGGTTTTATTGCTATGTCATCTCTTCAATCCCCTTTAAAGCTTTCTCTAAAAGAATTTTTAGATCTCCCAGAAACCAAGCCAGTCCGTGAATACATTGATGGGCAGATCCATCAGAAACCCATGCCCAAGGGAAAACATAGCCGACTCCAAACCTATTTAGTGGCTGAAATCAATCGGATGAGCGAATCCCAACGGCTTGCCTGTGCATTTGCAGAACTGCGCTGCACCTTTGGCGGACGATCGATCGTCCCTGATATCACCGTCTTTTCATGGCAAAGAATTCCATTAGATGCAGAGGGGGAAATCGAAAATACCTTTGAAATTCCGCCAGACTGGACGATCGAAATTCTTTCCCCAGAACAAAGCTCGATTCGCGTCATTGACAATATTTTGTTTTGCCTGAATCACGGCACTGAACTCGGTTGGCTGATTGATCCCCAGGAGAGATTAGTCATCGTTTTTCGTCCAGCGCAACAGCCAGAAATCAAGCGAGATCAGGATATCCTACCTGTTCTCAATCCCCTAAGCGACCTTAAATTATCAGTTGCAACGATATTCAGTTGGTTGAACCTAAGAAATGCAAATTAAATCAACTGTCATTCTTGTGGGGTGGGCATCCTGCCCGCCAGTCAATCCAGCAAAACGATCGCACAGGGTATTGAATCCAACATCTTAAACTAGTTCACAGGTATAAACAGACCCATGTTTGATACGTTCAAAAATCGCTTAGAACTTTCAGGAACCCTCTGGACAGTGACAGCACTCCGCATCAGCCAAGGACGCTCCCTGGAACCGATCGGCTCTGATTTGCCCGTCGTCAAAGATGCGCTGGGTCATCCCCTGATTCCCGGTTCGAGCTTTAAGGGAGCCATGCGATCGCGCCTGGAGAGTTTTCTGCGCGGGATAGACGACAACCTCGCTGCCAATCCGGCGATCGAAGAGGAGTGGGCGATTCCATCAGATGTGATGAAACAACTCAAAGAAGACCATCAAAATGACGCAGATTTAACCAGAACAATCATCGGCAGAACGGATCTAACTTCGCTGCTATTTGGCTCTCCCTGGATGGCGAGTAAGTTCCAGGTGCGAGATTTAACTGTTATACGAGATTCCTGGTTCGGACAATACCAGGAGCGAGACGGGGTTTCCATCGATCGAGATACTGAAACCGCCGCAGATGGCAAACTTTATGACTTTCAGGTTGTACCTGCGGGGACACCCTTTACGTTTAAGGCGATCGTCGAAAATGCCGAGGAGTGGGAACTGGGACTGCTAATGATTGGCTTACACCAGTTTGAAACTGAGCAAATTCCCCTGGGAGGTGGGCGATCGAGGGGATTGGGGGTGGTGAAGCTGGAGATCAAAGAGATGCGTTGGATAGATGTACGGCGATCGGATGAGCCAGACAGGTGCGATCCAGCCAAAATGCAGGATTACCTCAGACATTTGATAATGGAACAGGAAACACCTGTCGGCGAAGTTGTTTCTCCTGAACAACGAAAAGAGTGGGCAAGCCAGTTTATTAGCAGCCTTCAAGAACACATCGATCGACTCTCTCAGGCAAAGACTACAATCGAAGCAGCGCAGTCTTCCAGCAATCAAGCAAAGTAGGGAGAGAGTAATGATGTCTTTTAGTCAGTACAAATCGATCGGGGCTGTTGTTAAAGAATTTCAAGTTCGCTATACCGAGCTTAATTTTGTAGGTGAAGTCCCTTTTGTAATTCCTGACTATTTTCGTAATGATTTAGAAATTGTGATGCGCGAAGGAGTCGTTAATAATTCTGAGTTTGCTATCTGCGAAAACCTGATCTATCCTCTCCTCAAAGAAGTTTGGAAGAGTTATCTAAAGCACTTCGTCCTGTGGAGTCATCAACTTCTGACCTGTGATGACAATCTATCCGGCTTTCCAGAATACATCCTGGCAAGGCGATCGCCCCTCGGAAAGGTTGTGTTCGATCAACCCTACTTACTGCTCGTCGAAGCCAAACAGGACAAGTTTGAAGAGGGATGGGGACAGTGTTTAGCTGAGATGATTGCAGCCCAGCGTCTAAATGAAAATCCTCAACTGGTAATTTTTGGAATTGTTTCCAACGGGTCAATTTGGCAGTTTGGCAAATTACATGCTGAATCGTTTATACGCCATGTTGAACCATATACAATTTATGAGCTTGATACGTTGTTTGCAGCAGTCAACTTTGTTTTTCAACAGTGTGAAATGCAGCTTGATCAGTTGGTTACAGCCTAGAGAAATGCCCTATGTATAGTGGGAGGATGAAATGATCAATGCGATCGGCAAAATTATTCACAATGGAGTACTTTTTGATATGAAAAACTGGAGCAACGATGCCCCAGATGTGAATCGTCTTCCTGAAACAGTAGAGCAATTATTTAATTTGTTAGATGAACGGCAGATCGACTATTTACTCGTTGGCGGTGTAGCCCTGCTCAGTTATATTGAAGGACGTAACACCCAGGACATTGACTTTATTTTGGCAAGAAGTGACTTATCAGCCCTACCCGAAATTTCAATTTTAGAAGAGAACAAGGATTTCGCTCGCGGTAACTTTGATGCACTTCAGATTGATCTGTTGCTTACTGAAAACACGTTATTTAAGCTAGTTCATGATCATTACACTACTCAGCGGCAGTTTGGCGATCGAGTGATTCGATGTGCAACGGTTGAAGGGTTAGTCTTGCTCAAGTTCTTTGCTTTGCCTTCTCTCTATCGTCAAGGACAGTTTAATAAAGTCGCGATCTATGAAAATGACATTACTCAGTTACTCCTGAATTATTCCATTGAGCTTTCTGAAATCTTCAGAGTCCTTGCGGATCATCTCATTCCTACAGACTTACAAGAACTTCAGAATACCGCAACAGATATTCAAGCTCGAATTCAACGCCTTTATGCACAACGCCGTAAATTTGGTGAGAGTGAACCTTCCGATGAGAAATGAGCAATGCACAAACGATTAGTTAACCACTGCACGATCGAACTTTCCCTAATTCCCGATGGACCAATTCTCATCAAGTCCGGCAAAGAAGGGGCTGACCCCACCAAACCCGATATGGAATTTGTGGAAACTTATCATCAAGACGGACGAACCATTTATCTGCCAGGAAGTTCTTTGAAGGGAGCCATTCGCGCCCATGCAGAGCGGATCGTTCGATCGATTGGAAGTGACAGCAAACCTACTAATCCAAACCTGCTTTGGGCAAATGATCCCTTAAACGACAACTATGATTACTTAAAAGATCGAAAAGATAAACAAAAAAAGTTATCTCCTCCTGAAATTCATCTTCACTCTTCATTTACTGATCGACTGTTTGGAAACACTTCGATCGCCAGTCGTCTCCGGATTGAAGATGCCTATCCCACCGATCGCACTCAACTCAAATTAGAAGAACGAAACGGGGTGGCGATCGATCGGGTGTTTGGCTCAGTCGCAGTGGGGCCATTTAATTATCAGGTTTGTACGGGAGGAGAATTTAAGACCAAGATTCACCTCAAGAACTTTACGCTGGCGCAATTGGGCTTAATTGGTTTGGTGCTGCGGGATTTGAATGATGGCTGGTTTGGTTTAGGATTTACCAAATCGCGGGGGCTGGGAACGGTTAGGGTGCAATACGAACAGGCTATTGTGCAGTATCCAGCCTGCGTTTTGAATAGCGAGAATCAGATTAGTCTACTTGGTCATTCAAATCTATCCTGGAATCACACAACGCTGCTGGGGGTTGGAGCTTTTCTGGAAGAGTCCGAGCGCGATCGATATGGTTTCCCGAAGGACGATCGGCTGGATACCCCTGTGTCTGCTGAAGCAATGCCTCTAGGCTTCGGAGTACAGTTAACCTGGCATGGCAATACGGTGACAGATTTATTTGAACGTAGCGTCAAGGCATGGAAAAAGGTAGTTATGTCTGGAGCCACATCATGACCGCCTATGTTGGATATCGCCAAGCAACCGTTGAGCAATTGAGGGAATTAGTCGAACATCCTGCGATCGCCATTCCCAAAACCTATTATTTTCTGCGCTGGTTCGATCGAGTGAGTGGCATTCAGACAGAGTTATCGAAAGAGTTTCCTAGTCCCGAAGGGCAATTATTTAATGCCAGTCTGGAATTACGGTGGAAACGACAGGGAACTGAATACGACATTCTCCTTCTGAGTAAAGACGAACCTAAATCGGATTTGAAATTTACGCAATTAGGAAAAGATTGGGACTGGTGCGATCGTCCTGCGATTTTCCATAACAGTGATGAAACTAAATTTCCTAAAGGATTTGCATATCTAGACGGGGAAGAAAAGTTCAATCCAAAGAATTTTCCAATCAAGCAGCGATATTTCTTCAATTCTCAAACTGCCACCGTTCACTTTATCGCCCTCACCCTCGATCGCCATGTCTAGCAATCCTCCCCCCCCAAAACCATCGCGCCCTAACCTTGCAAATTCCTCGCCTCGCAGACGAAACAATTCCGAACAGGCATTACCCGCCAAACCCTATGAACTGATTCCGTTTCCCAAACAGCCGCCTTGCCTCAAACGTCCTGCTGGACACGACAAGTACCTGCCCGATCGCCTGCATGGAACCCTATTTCTGACGCTAACCGTCCAGACCGCTTTGCACGTTTCAACGGGAGTGGTGGTCATGGGAAGTGATATTGGCAATAATCGCATTCCCCTGATTAAAACAATGGTGCAAAACCCGGATCAGAAACTTACGATTCAGGGAAGTTCGCTAAAGGGCTGTGTGCGATCGGTCTATGAGGCAGTAACAAGGAGTTGCATTTGTAAGACGAAGGCAAAAAAATTACAAATTCCAGACAAGTATTCCGAGTGTACACCTGAGCCGAAGAAAGGGAGGTTGGATGTTTGTCCTGCCTGTCAAATTTTCGGGGCATTGAATTGGCAAGGTTTAATTGAATTTCAGGATGCAGTTTGCCAGAGTACGGGTTTTGCAACAGGGTTTATGCCGTCCTTGTATCGTCCCCGTCCTGATCAACGACGCGCTTACTTTAGACAAGGTAAAGTGGCTGGACGAAAGTTTTACTATCACACCATCAGGGCGATCGACAGGGGACAAAATCAGGGAATTCCGGTACAGACAGCAGCGAAAGAATACATATTCACCACAGCGTTGCACTTCAAGAATTTAACAGCAGAAGAGCTAGGAACCCTATTTATCGTTCTCGGACAAGATCCCCAATATCCGATCGCCCTCAAAGTAGGAGGTGGTAAACCGATCGGCATGGGAACGATGACAGTACAGGTTACGGCGATCGATTGCATAAAGGGACAGAACTTGCGCGATCGATATGTTGCTTATCAGTCTCCAGATTCGACTCAATTGACGGGCGACGTTTTACAGCAATTGATGCAACAACATATTCAAACGGCTCATGCGAGTGCGTTCGTCGAAAAACCTCAGCTAGATGCGTTGCTTGAAGTTCTACGATATCCAACCGATCGTGAACCGCCGACGGGAATGTATTGAGGCACAGGGAGTTTGGGAGTTAGGATCAGATTGGTCGATGCTGGAGAAATGCACCCATGATACAAACCATAGACACGCTTATTCAAAATTCTCTAAGCTTCGAGCAGTTCTTGAACTATGAATTCTCCGATGAGGGACGCTACGAGCTAATCAACGGAAATATTGTGAGGATTTTAGCCACTCGACAGCATGACAACATCGCAGAATTTATCGCGGATACGTTCAAAGCCGAAGTCAAACGACGAAACTTGAACTATCGCGTTTCCGGTCGAGTTATGATTCGCACCGTTACTCCAGAAGGCAAAGAGCAGGGACGGTTTCCGGATGTCAGTGTGGTCGATCGCACTTTATGGGATGCTAATCTTTCCGCCTATACTGCCTTCACCGATCCGCCTCAAATTGCGATTGAGGTCGTGTCCTCCAACTGGGAGGATGATTACATTGACAAACTCGATGAATACCAACGGCTAGGCATTCCCGAATACTGGATCGTAGATTACCAAGCAGTCGGTAGCCGATCGCTCCTTGGTCATCCTAAAATTCCAACGATTTTCGTTTGCTTACTCGATCAGAGCGGACAATACCAGCTTCACCCCTATCGTGGCGATGAGCCGATCGAGTCACCCACATTTCCAGAACTATCCATAACTGCGAATCAGATATTTGAGGCTTAGATGATGTCATCCGATGTTGCTCAAGTTGGACTCACCGATGCTCAGTGGAACATGGCTCACCAGATTGCTGATCGGTTGGCGAAAGAGGACACTGATGTGAACGAACTGGGAAAAGTAATTGCCTATCTACGAACGGCAATCAATCAATACGGCTCAAATGCCGGATCGCAGTTTTTCAAGTATCTAAAGACTCTGGTTAAGAATGGCAACAGTATCGGGCACAGTAGCAAAACAATTGGATACTATCGCAGTATTGACAAAGCCTGTAGTGACATTCTGCAAAAGGAAAATTTAGATGCTGAAGCGATACTCCAAATTTTGGGTTGGGCGGCACGGCTAATGCGCTATTACAAGGTTTCCCCGATCGGTGAAAATGCAGAACCCCAGGAAGAATCTGTTCCCTCTGCGGTGACAGAACGGCAAGCAGCGATCGAAGCCTTAATCCAAACACAAACCTTTGAAGTAGGGCAGATGATTGAGGCGCAAGTGAAGCAAAAACTGAAAGGAAATAAAGTTACCTATCTCATCGGAGATCTCTTGTTTACAGAGAAAGAAGCCAAGACATTCGATCGAATTCCTGCAAGTGGCAAGGTTAAGGTTGAAATTAAATCACTCAAAGAAGATGGCAGCATTAACCACGTTAAGTTTGTACAATCCTAGTTGAGGTAACAGACTATACCAAGGCAACTATTTCTCTTGTAGATGAAATTACTACAAATATTGAAAGATTTCTAAAATTAGAGCAATTCCTTGAGTGAAAACTTAGCCATACTTTATGACCTGTTATCGTAGAGGCTCTTTATCCTCTACTTCTACCGTTTCTGAATTTACGGGATTATAGCGGTAGTACGGACTATCTCATCATCTTTACTTCCTAAAGATGTCGGGCGCTCTTGGGAGTTTTACTGCTTTCGCTCGACTCCTAGTCTCTGAACCTTGTCAAACCCTTGAATATTTTTACCTTCGCCGTTTTGACCTTGGCTGCCGATTATCTGTCCCACAGACTTCTTGGCAATTCACCCGATTATCATCTATCGTTTTCACGACAGAGGGCCCTTTGAGCCACCCACTCTGAACTGCAACTAAGTGTACCTCCTTTAACGAATCAGGGAATTGAACTCTGACTTAAATCGACTAGGATTAGTAGCTATAGAAAAACGACCATATCCCCGCAAAATAGAATCCTGTTCTTCAGGTATTTTAACTTTCTCATCTTCTTTATAGATAAACACAATCAAAGGAACATCTTCTTTGAGAGATCGCAAAAAATCAACCACCCTTTTTAACTTTTCCTTTGAGTCCTTCGAATTCACATAAGAATATACCAGCAGATCACATTTTGATAGAGATAGAGCTTCATCATTGCGAAGATAATGACAATATATATTTTTAAATCCCTCCTTCTTTATGCCCTCTATTATACCAAAATCATGTAAATTTTCATTTTCAAAAATCCATAAAATCCTCTTTTACTTTACAAGTTCCTCTGCCCGTAAAAAATCATACACTTCAGAATATTGCTGCTTTAAATTCTCCTTGAAGGCTTCAACACCTGCTAACTCTGCTGTAAGTTCATCTTTTAGTTCCTGGGTTTTCTCTTTCAATTCTAGCAACTCATTGTTTTTTAGTTCCACCTCTTCAGTCAGTTTCTCAAAACGTTCTTCAACTTGTTTAAAGTTATTAAATCGATCGCGGATAAAGAATGCTAAAACAGTTCCAGCTACTGCGAAAATAAGAGTCAGTGAATTTCGAGTTTCATCAAAAATATGTTTAACAACATTAAAATTTTGCCTGGAATATTCTTTCCAGAAATCGCTTTCACTCCTCTCAAAAATCAACTCTTTTTCTACATTTGAAACTTCGAGTTCAATTTTCTCTCTAAGATACCGTTCGACTTCTCCTCTTATTAAATCTTCTGGGGTTACTTCGCTGGAAGATTCAAAGCCAGATATTATATTTTTTGCTGACAGTTGACTTAAATTTACATTCAATGCGTGAGCCGTATCAGACATTATTAGAAGGACTTGAGCTATTACCAATATCAAAACCGTAGTGATTCTCAGCATTTTAAAGGTTGCTCAACTCCATAGTTTAGACAAAGGCTATATATCCTGATTGATTCATTAACTCATCTTTTTATTGTGCAGATCCTAATTCGCTAAAAACGTTCAACAACCATCGACTAATGGCTCCATCCTCTTCTGTACGCGATCGTCTAAGAGCCTTTTCTACCAGATCAATTCCTAGTCCTGGTAAGACTTGAGATTCACGAATCTTTGTCCCATCAGCATTGGACAGAGCAGTCGCAAACACCTGACCCGTATTTACATTCACCACCCAATATTCCCGAACGCCGAGGTGTTGATAAAGCCTTTGCTGGCGATCGCATTCATCCTCTAAGGAAGAAGCCGCAATTTCGATCACAAGGGTTGGCGGATCGCATTCATCCAAGTTAACTGGAGCGTTATTGTAGGGTGGAAGTTTCAGTCCTTGACCCACGTAAAAAGCGAGATCGGGTTGGGATTCGCGTACTTTCGCTTTTCTGAAGGTGGTATTAGTAAATCCCTTAATAGAGAGCATCTTAACCGCTGCATAGAGGTTGACTAGCGTTGAAAGTACCGTATTATCCTGACCGTGTGCAGCACCAAGCGGCGACATCTCAATCCTCATGTAACCCTGATCATAATAAAATCTACCGCTTGCCAAAACCGGATCATCTGCAAAAGTCAGAAACGCTTCCCAGGTCGCCTCAACCCACGTATCGGTGGAGATCGTTTGCAGAGGAAGAGGGCTAGCCATCAGTGTCACCTCGATCGATTGATTATTAGCATAGCAAGTTGTTTGACAACAGATTGGAACGGGGCAAACAAGGCGTATGAGGAGATCCACGTTTGTTTTAACGTCTGTTGATTTGGAGCCACTCAAAAATTTGCTCAGCGGTTAACTCCAAGTCAACCCCTGGCAATACTTGAAGGGGACAACGCCCTCGACACACATTCGGTTCTTGTTGCGGCGCAAAAATCAGAATGGAATAATCATCGGGATCGATCATCCACACCAACTGACCACCCTGCTTGATGCAGTGCAAAAGATTATCAATCACACGATTGGCTTTTTGATCAGGTGAAAGAATCTCAATTGACCAATCCGGAGCTTCCAAAAAATTGTCCTCTGGTTCTCCTCGTTCATTGACTGGAATCCGACTCCATGCCACAACTGCCACATCAGGAACGATCGATCTTCCGGCGAACGTACAGCGTAATTCAGGTAATGCGGTGTAGGTTTCACTGTGCCCATCAATTTCAGCCAACAGTCGCTTTTGTAAGAGGGAATGTCGAGTTTTTGGCATGGTTTTTTGCATCGCATCCCCATCTGCATATTCCCAGGCTGGAGAGTCCTCAATGTAGGGATGGTTGAGGAATTCTTCAAGGGTAAGAGCCTGGATTGAAGGAGCGGTCATATTTTCAAGACAACAAGTCCGGTTCTGATTTCAGTATATCGGCTCTCACCAATGGGGAAACTGCATTAGCAACAGATGAGAACGATCGATCGTCTGAGGTTGGGCAGGACTGGTGTGCTGAGAAGAGAAATTTGGCAACGGATGAAGCAGAAGATGAGTATCAGGAATCGCCTGACCACTCTCCCGGATTTGTCGCCAACCAGGTTTCCAGATCGACGAGTGTTGTAAACTCTAGCAACGCTTCGCCCAATGCTTCTAGTTGAGTGAAAGAGAGTGACTGAATTTGAGCCGTGCTTCCAGGAGGGATAGCCTGGTTGAGGCGACGTGCCAGTTGTCGAAGGATTAGATTGACCTCGGACTGTTTAGCTTCCTGACGTGCTTCCTCTTTTAACTCCTGGTAAATCACAGATTCTTGCATGAGTTCTCTCCGTAACACTCGCCGGATTGTTTCTTGATTCAATACTAACCCAGCCATGATCCCAGTCGCTGCTGCCAGGTTGCTTTGGTCAGTTCGATCGCCGATATTCTCGATCGCCTGAGCAACTTGCCGTAGCGTACTGACTCGATCGGTTGTTTGAGCTAGTGCTGCATAGGGAAGGAGTCCTGGAAGTTGGAGAAATGGTTCGATCGGTTGTTCCCAGAGCCGCATGACCTGAAATTCATGGCGCAGGGTGTCTAGCTCAAAGGTAGTTTGCCGCACTAAGTTAGACTCAGTTTCTCGCAGATAAATCACAACTTGCACCATGCGTTTATTGGGAAACCTTCGATACACTCGCAGGCGATAATCTGCCATGCGAAAGGGCATGGTTGGGTCTGGAGCGGTTTGAAATTCGCAGTGCAGCACGAGGTCGTCGGATTGCAACAAGACCAGAGCATCGGCACGAATGGGTTCCAGGGAAAGCTCCGATGGGCTGAGTTCACTAAGGGCGATCGGTTTGCCGATGAGCCAGGTTGCAAAGTCTTCTGGAAATTGTTCGATGAGGAATTTGGAAACGTTGTCAAACATGAAGAAGAACACGGAACGCGGAACACGAAAGGTAGAAAAAGGAGCGGGAAAGACAAGGACTGGCTCGATCGCACCATCGTTGCTGACAGAGGCAAACCATATTTTACCTGTCCAAATCACTCGTCTGCCTTTAAATTCCGCCTTTCGCGTTTTGGCTTCACTGGCAATGGATAGAAACGGGCGATCGTTGTGGCATCGATGCAGAAGAAATAGATAAAAATGGGCGATCGTTTCTACATTTACGCACAAGAATAACGGACAGCAAGTGCCACTAAATCTTCAGTCATATCTGCCACCAACACGTATCTTATCCGTTTCCTTCGCTCTCCATTCGTGGTTACATTTCCGTTCATGTTTCCATCCCCTTGCGGGGAAGTAGTTAGGGAAGGTCTGTTCACCAACAAGGAGTGCATCTGATTACGCACCCATGTTTCCGTCCCCTTGCGGGGAAGTGGTTGGGAAAGTTCAAGGCGGCTTGGATCATTCTAATCCGTACTTCACTGAATTTCCGTCCCCTTGCGGGGAAATGGCTGGGAAAATGTCGGAGAAATCCGCAACAACCAAGATCTGGCACGCTTGTTTCCGTCCCCTTGCGGGGAAGTGGTTGGGAAAATCTTTCTCTGAAGGCGGTGCTGCATCTTCTTTCTCTGAAGGGTTTCCGTCCCCTTGCGGGGAAGTGGTTGGGAAATTTGATTGCTTCGCAGTATGCCCAACTCGATACAAGCGTGTTTCCGTCCCCTTGCGGGGAAGTGATCGGGAAAGGTTGAGTTGGTTACAGTGCGTGGATATTAACGAACTTTATTGTTTCCGTCCCCTTGCGGGGAAGTGGTTGGGAAAGCAACTCTACTTGTTGTCATTCGGGAGCAGCAACGCTTCCGTATTTCCGTCCCCTTGCGGGGAAGTGGTTAGGAAAGGATCTGGAAACAGAAGTCCGTGATTTAATTACGCAATTAGCGATTTCCGTCCCCTTGCGGGGAAGTGGTTAGGAAAGGTGCTGTCCTATCAGGAAATGATTGATGCAGTGAATAATGATGATATTTCCGTCCCCTTGCGGGGAAGTGGTTGGGAAAGGGTAGCCTCCTGGAACCTTTACGGGTTGAGAGGTTCAGCACCCCCGATCTCCATAGGTCAAAAATGACCTGAAAATCACAGCATGAAGGCTCAAAAATTAGGAAACTTCGATGGCTGAAACCCTGATGGGGCAAACCATCGCCATAAGCCAGCGGAATCATGCGGTTTTCAAGGTGCGGCTGCCCCCTTAGATTAACATCTCAATCTGAGATCGCCAAAAACCAAAATTCTTTTCTTAAGCATTTGCAATACTTCGTCGATCGCCTGTAATCTCCTCAATCAATCCCCAATCACACACATCCTTGATTTTGGGCGATCGAATTATAGATTTCATGAGATCTGATACCAATTTAAATTGAGAACGTGTTTAAATTGAGAACGTGGCAAATCGGGTAAGGGCGATTCGCGATTCGCCCTTACGAGCGGTTCATCTGTCGCAGAGATGGTTTAAAGCGGTATGAAATTCTCGTGAGGTGGGCATCTTGCCCGCCCAGTCAGTAAGGCGTTAATCACCAATCACAACAATGCAAAAAAGTATTTGAATACGCTTGTATTGTGGGCGCGTATCCTTTATGCTGTTGCGATACTGGTTTTTTCACCCGAACGAACCAGTCCACTCAAACCCGCTTAAGGTGAGGTATAGCGCTGATTAGGGAAGCGACCAACAACCCTAACCAGCTAACCTGGCACTCTGAAACAGGCAGAGGGCAAGGCTGTTTGATTGTAGATCATTGTGTCTGCGATCGACAGTCTCGCTGATGCATGACGACGCTTGGGGAGTTGTTTTTCTGAAACCTGCTTCCCACACCTTAAGCTTTTCTTCTCAACAACATCAGCGAGGAACCCTAATATGTCTTCAGAGTTCAATGAACAACTGCCCGTCACGCAGGACGATCGGGCCCAACTTTGGATTATTGGTACACGCGATCAAGTCATCTTCACCATGAACGAGCTTTACGTGAGAAGAGTTGCCACCGATCGCGCTCAGTTCACCCCGATCATCCCGGCTCCCTTTGCCGTCGGAAAATACATGACGGTGCTGGTGCGATAGATCTGCTCACGTCTGGTCTTCTCTTCTGCCCGCCTTGCTTCCAGAGGGGCGGGTAGGATACCGGCATGTCCTGAGTAGCGAGGATTCTGCTAAAGCCTGCTTCTGGCAATGACTCCTAAACTGCAAGCCATCGGAGGCTCAAGTTTTACCATAACGTTTTGTATACCGATAGACAATTCGAGAAAAAATCACTGTATCCTGTTCAATAAGTCACAGTCGTAATGAGTATGACTTAATAAGAGAACTTGAGTTTCTAGGTGCAATCACCAATGGTTTACAACCTTCACTGAAGTGAGAAGAAACTACTGTTTCAAGGTGACGCCTTTACTCATCGATCGCGTTGTTAAGAAGGATTGAACTGATTGTGAACTAAAGCGCTTGATGGTGAACTAAAGCGCTGCGCAACATCAATCTAATAGCAACACACGGTATAACAACACACCACAGGAGATACCCCATGAGCGAAAGCGGATGCCCATTTGCTGGCAACGGTCAGAAACATCAGCCTCGTCATGTGACGGGGAACCGAGACTGGTGGCCAAATTATTTGAACCTGAGCGTCCTCCACCAGCACTCATCCAAATCTAATCCCATGGATGAGGATTTCAATTATGCTGAGGAATTCAAAACGCTTGATTTAGCCGCTTTAAGAGCAGACATCTACGAACTGATGACCACCTCGCAGGATTGGTGGCCCGCTGATTATGGTCATTATGGGCCGCTCTTCATTCGCATGGCGTGGCATAGCGCAGGCACCTATCGGATTGGTGATGGTCGTGGCGGTGCAGGCTCTGGCAGTCAGCGGTTTGAACCGCTCAACAGTTGGCCCGACAACGCTAACCTTGACAAAGCCCGGATGTTGCTTTGGCCCATTAAGCAGAAATATGGTAGGAAAATTTCGTGGGCTGACCTCATGATCTTTGCAGGCAATTGTGCGCTGGAATCAATGGGCTTCAAAACACTCGGCTTTGCAGGTGGACGGGTGGATGTCTGGGAGCCAGAGGAAGATATTTACTGGGGGTCTGAGAAAGCCTGGCTTGGCAGTGAGCGTTATAGTGGCGATCGGGTACTGATGAATCCACTTGCTGCCGTTCAGATGGGGTTGATCTACGTGAACCCAGAAGGCCCAGACGGAAACCCTGATCCGATCGGCGAAGGACGCGATATTCGTGAAACCTTTAAGCGGATGGCGATGAACGATGCAGAAACGGTGGCGCTGACGGCAGGTGGACATACCTTTGGTAAGTGTCATGGTGCAGCAGAAGCAACCCACGTCGGACCAGAACCTGGAGGGGCAACCATCGTCGATCAGGGTCTTGGCTGGAAGAGTAGCTTCAACACAGGGGTTGGCGTTGATGCCATCACCAGCGGAATTGAAGGGGCATGGACTCCCACTCCGACGCAGTGGGATAACAGCTACCTCGAAACGCTGTTCAAATATGACTGGGAGCTAACCAAGAGTCCGGCTGGTGCGTGGCAATGGAAACCTAAAGGCGATGCAGGTGCAGGAACAGTGCCCGATGCTCACGATCCATCGAAACGGCACGCCCCCATGATGACCACGGCAGATATGGCGATGAAAATGGACCCGATCTACAACCCGATCGCCCGTCATTACCTTGAACATCCCGATGAGTTCGCCGATGCATTTGCTAAAGCCTGGTTTAAACTTACTCACCGCGATATGGGTCCGCGATCGCGCTATCTGGGTCCAGAGGTTCCTGAAGAAGAGTTCCTATGGCAAGATCCCATTCCCCCAGTTGATCATGAGTTGATTGATGAGCAAGACATCGCTGCGCTCAAAGCCAAGATTCTCAATTCAGGACTATCGGTTTCCCAACTGGTTTCAACCGCTTGGGCATCCGCATCCACCTTCCGCTGCTCCGATATGCGTGGTGGGGCAAACGGGGCACGCATTCGTCTTGCACCCCAGAAAGATTGGGAAGTCAATCAACCAGAGCAACTCGCAACGGTGCTGCAAACCCTGGAGAGAATCCAGCAGGAGTTTAACAACTCCCAGTCTGGCGGAAAGCGGGTTTCAATCGCAGACTTAATTGTTCTGGGTGGTTGTGCCGGAGTTGAACAGGCAGCCAGGAATGCGGGTCATGAGGTGACGGTTCCCTTTACGCCAGGACGCACCGATGCGTTGCAGGAGAAAACGGACATTGAATCCTTTGCTGTCCTCGAACCGACCGCAGACGGATTCCGCAACTACACCCGTGGTAAACACAGCGAATCGCTTGAAGAACTGCTGGTCGATCGGGCGCAACTATTGTCCTTGTCTGCCCCTCAGATGACGGTTTTAGTGGGTGGCTTGCGCGTTTTAGGAGCAAACTATGGAGGCTCGAAACATGGTGTCTTCACCCATCGTCCAGAAGCCTTGACCAATGACTTCTTCGTCAACCTGCTCGACTTAGGCACAACTTGGAAAGCAACGTCTGAAGAGGAATATGAGTTTGAGGGGAGCGATCGCAAAACGGGCGAACTGAAGTGGACTGCAACCCGCGTTGACCTGATCTTCGGCTCAAACTCTCAGCTTCGTGCCCTTGCAGAAGTTTATGGGAGTGCAGACTCTCAGCCGAAGTTTGTGAATGACTTTGTGGCAGCGTGGAACAAGGTGATGAACCTCGATCGCTATGACCTGCCCGCCGTTCAAGCAAAAAGTTCTGTGAGAGGGTTTTAGATTCAACTTCAACTGATTGTCAGATGATCTCATCAGATGATCAATGTTGAGGCGATACAAACGAGCAGAAATCTAACACACACAAGGAAGCCAGATACAGGTGGGAATGTCCAAGGAGCGCATCCCACCTTTCTATTGGGTGCCATAAATGAATCAAAATGTTTGCAATAAAAAACTTTTGGGCAACCTTGATGATCTACATGATAGTCCCAACAGTTCTTTCATGATTTGACAAATGCTTTTATGAAAAAGCTCCTAGTCTACAACGCTAGGAACTTTTTAGGTGTGAGGAGCGAAACTGAATCCGTCTAATCAACCGCTACCCTTGTCTAGTTCTTGACATTTATTCTTTACACTTCAGAGATGAATGCAAAACGGTGTTCAACAAAGGTCAGAGAGAACTAAAGCACCTAAAAATATACAATAACGAGGTTTTTACATGGCATCTGCGAATAAATTCCAGACAACTCTTCCGATTCATCGGATTTCGTTGACTGCGCCATACTCCTTGGATGCGGCATTGGCGTATTCTGGTGACTCACGCTGGTTGGGACTATATTGGGAATCTGAGTTAAACCAACTTTGTCATACTGATGGACAATCCGTCAGTACGGGCAACAGTCGAGCATGGCAAATCTTTTACTCACACCCTGACATTAAACCCTTACTTGAAGTCTGGCAACTCGGAGATGAGGGGCAGCCTGCTCAAAACTACCTCTTGCTTGATCGACAAACTCGGAGGCTATACGTGGGGGAAAGTACTATTGTTGAAGACTGTTTGGCGCAGCCGCAACTATTAGATTTATTAGCGGAGCTTGAAACAGGAGAAATCAAAATGAATGCTCCGGTTGATTCGCCCAGTTGGTTGCAGTGGGGAACCGATCGTGCCACGATTATCTGCGGCGTTTTGCTAGTACTCTTGGGACTGCCAATTGCAGGATGGGGCGTGGCTGAACTTTTGGATCATGAATATTGGCTAGAGATAGAGTTACCTGAATGGCTGGAGGTCGAATGATTCGTCAGGCTCAATTCTCCGCTTCTACCAGTCTAAAACGCTACCCACCTGCCACTGACCTGCCACACCCCTGACACATCGGCAAACTATTGTGAGTTTGTTCATCAATCCTCGATCGCATTGGTTCATCGAGTAGATTCACTGCATTTTCAAGAATGTATTGAATTATAGCGACGGTATTTACTGTTTAGTTGCAATATGGATGAATTCAAAATCGAATCAAAGCAAGAATCAAACCACTCTGAGAATGCATGGTTAGAGGGGCTGAAAACCATTGGTCTGAGCCTGATTCTCGCCTTCGGTGTCCGCACCTTTGTGGCAGAAGCCCGATATATTCCATCGGGTTCAATGGAGCCAACTCTACAAGTCAACGATCGCCTGATTATTGATAAAATTAGCTACGATTTTGAACCGCCCCAACGGGGAGACATTGTGGTGTTTAACCCGACGGATACGCTGGAACAGCGAAACTTTCACGATGCTTTCATCAAACGAGTGATTGGTCTGCCCGGAGAGCAGGTCGAAATCAAGAATGGGTTGGTCTACATCAATCATCAACCCCTCCAGGAAAATTACATCGCTGCGAAACCGGATTACCAGTGGGGGCCTGTGGTGGTTCCACCTAATTCCTATCTGGTGTTAGGAGACAATCGCAACAATAGCTATGATGGGCACTACTGGGGCTTCGTTCCCCGCGATCGCATTGTGGGTAAGGCAGTGGTGCGTTTTTATCCCTTCGATCGGGTAGGATTGATTGACTAATACGTTCATGTTGCCGTCACTGCTTCGTTATTACTTTGACACAAAACTCCTGTAAATTATCGTGGCGATGAATTTTGCTCAAAAGATTCATCCGACTCGGCACAGTGCTTGCTTCCCATCAACCTTTCCCCTCCTTTGCTATGTTTCGATTATAACAACGCTTCGTTTCATCCCAACCAGTTGGGTACGGCACAAGATCCTCAGTATGTGCAGGCTGTTGCGGCACTGGAGCATCCTTTACAGAAAAATTCATCTAGAAAAACAACTGCATCACGTTAACAAGGGAACACAAAAGATTACCTCATTGCCCAATCTTAACTTGTAGATGTGAATCCAAATTTCCCTCATTAGGATACAGTGTGAGGATTGAATTCTATATCCATAGCCACAGTGTCCATGATGGAGTATTTCAACAACGTGATGGTGCCCGGTGTACCGATTGATGAGAAAATCATTCGTGCCATATTAGTCTACGCTTTTCTGCTGATTGCTCTTCGACTAGGAGGCAAACGTGAATTAGGTCAAATGAATGGGTTTGATCTGGTAGTGCTGCTCTTACTATCAAATACGGTGCAAAATGCCATTATTGGGAATGACAATTCTGTTTTAGGTGGCTTTGTCGGTGCAGCAACCTTAATTGCCGTGAACTACATTATTGTCCGACTCGCTTACCGCTATCCGCGCGTTTCAAGGCTCGTGGAAGGTAGACCCACGATTCTGATTAGAAACGGGCAAATCATTCCTGAGAATCTCAATTCAGAAGTAATTACCGAGTCAGAACTTCGAGCAAGTTTGCGCCGTCAGGGGTTTGAAGAACTTTCGGAGGTTAGAATTGCAATTTTGGAAACGAATGGGAGTCTCACGATCGAACGAGAACCTGACATGACTGAAGAGCTAGAACACCGAAGGCTAATGGAGCAACTCGATCGTATTGAGATGGCCTTGAGTCAAATCAATCAATCTTAAAATCAATCTTAGCAGATTGCAAACCAGTTTAGAGAACGCCCTAAAGGTGTCAGTTGCAACCTAGACCGCCCCACAAATCCCTCAAGCTTGGGGGACTTTGACCAATCAATTGGGTTAGAAGTCCCCAAACTTGGGGGAGTAGAGAGATTGTGCAATGCACCGCTGCGCGAACGAGTGCAGTGTTGCCATTAACGCACATTCCCGTTCGATCGACTGAGAATGGAAAATCAGCTATTCATTACGCTGATGCAATAAGCCTACTGGCTCATGATTCGCCTCGCGTTGTTTAACGATTTTACCCATCACTGCTCTGTAATATTCTCCACCTCCTGTATGTGCCATCGCAGGTGAGGCATAGAAACCTGCCAGGGCAACTGAAGAAACAGCAGCAAGGCTGAGCAGGGTTAAACTAAATTTCACAACAGATGCACGTTTCATGATTTTCTCCATTCACTTTATTGGTTGAATTCGTATCTAGATGAAAGCATAGAAACAGTTTTTGGCAGATCGAAGTCAGTCCTGTGTTAAAGCCATGACAATTCACTTAATCATCTAAATACTCTGGTCAGCAAAACAAAGCAGGTGAACACTGCCTACTCTACAGTGCTGCGGTGCTATAGGCTTTAGCATATGTGCTTTAGGATAATGCCACAGTTTTTTCACCCTTTGCACATTGGTTTGACATATTCAATTCTTATCCTGCTGTGCAGATCAAAATTTTGCTAATAACTATCGCTTAGGTCATTAGAGTTAATCAAAAAAATAGAATCCCTTCAGGAGGTTACGATGAAACTCAACTTCATTTTGGGTCTGATAGGAGCCGTAACATTGTCCACACTGGTGTCTCCTGTTTTAGCTTATAGCCAGGTGCATTCAATGAATATCGTTGCAGAGAATGCCAAAGCGAAGTCCTATCATCCTGGGTTTTGGCAACCGATCGCCCATGTAAATCCGAGTCATCCTATTGGAGTCAGGATAATCAATTACCCATGAGGGAATCGGCAGGGGAAGTCTCAAAGCCGTTCTGGTTAGCTATTTCCCCTTTTCTTAGATGATTTAGTTCCGTTGACATCTGAAACTCAGCCCTGGGGCTGAATTTAGCAACTCAGGGATGCTCATTCAAAGATATTACGTATGCTAAATAATAGAATACTTAGTAAATGTTTAGAGAAGAAGGTCAGTGATGCAGTCCAATGATCATTCCGCGTTAAATCGGCAGACAGGTCTGAATGGCAAGTCTGCTTTAGGGAAAGCAAGTATTACCTCAGAACAGTTATCTGTGCCCAGCACCAAATCCACTCCTGAAACAACGGAATTGGAGACTCCAGACTCAGCCACAAAAGAGGAAGCAACATTAGAACCTCCAGAACCGCCGATCGAACCCCGTCGAAAGCATCCGCCCAAATGGGCAATCGGACTAATTGTTGTCGGTGCGATCGTCGCGGGAAGCTGGGGATTGCGCTGGTGGCACTATGCCTCGACCCATGAAGAAACCGATAACGCCCAGGTGGTGGGAAATATTTACCCGATTAGCAGCCGCATCCCTGGAACGGTACAGACGATCGCGGTGGACGATAATCAGCCTGTTCAGGCAGGACAGGTGCTGGTGCAACTTGATCCCCACGATTATCAAGTCAAGGTAGAGCAAGCCCAAGCTGCCTTAGCCGTAGCCCAACGTCAGGCCCAGGCTGCCCAGGCAGGGATCTCGTTAGCAAACGCCAATGCCCAGGCGCAGACCACCACCGCTCAAGGAAGCGTTGGAGAGGCGATCGCCTCTATCTCTAGTGCCCAAGCCGCATTAAAAGAAGCGCAGGCAGGTGTTCCGTTCGCCCAAGCGCAACTGGCCCAATCTGAGGCGAATCTACAAAAAGCCCAAACAGACGACCAGCGGTATGAAACCCTTTATCAGCAGGGAGCAATCTCTGCCCAACAGCGAGATGCCGCCAGAGCCAATTACGAAACGGCAGCCGCAGCGGTTGATGCCAATCGGCAACAGGTACAGCAGTCCCAGGCAAAAGTAGCCCAGGCGCAGCAGGGTATTGCCCAGGCGCAAGCTCAGTTGCAATCCAGCCAGGGTGGGATACAACAAGCCCAGGCAACCGGAGTGCAGGCAGAAGTGAATCGCAGTCAGTATGATGCCGCTGTGGCTCAGATTGCCGAAGCAAAAGCAGCCCTCCAGAATGCTCAACTCCAGCTTTCCTACACTCAGATTACGGCTCCGGCAACGGGGCGAGTGGGCAATAAAACCGTAGAAGTGGGGCAGCAAGTCCAACCGGGACAGCCCTTGATGGCAGTGGTCGGAACAGCCCCCTGGATTGCTGCCAACTTCAAAGAAACCCAGGTGGCGCGAATGCACCCCGGTGAAGCCGTTGAGATTCATATCGATGCCTTTCCCAGCCAGACCTTTGTTGGACGAATCGCGAGCCTGTCCCCTGCCTCCGGAGCGCAATTCTCGCTGCTGCCTCCAGATAACGCAACAGGGAATTTTACAAAAGTCGTGCAGCGGATTCCCGTCAAGATTACCTTTGACCCCAGCAGTATTCAGCCCTACGAAAATGCAATTACTGCGGGAATGTCGGCAACGGTCAGCGTAGCGGTGGAGTAAGCCAACCATGAGTCATTCTAATTCGGCTAGCGTTTCTCTGCCTCGTCCATCCTTGCCTCGATCGGGTTCTCCCCATCAGAAACAGTCTGCCCCACCCAGTTGGCTAAAGTGGGCGATCGCCATCACCGCTGCGCTGGGAGCCATTCTGGAGGTGATTGACACTAGCATCGTTAATGTTGCCCTCACAGATATTCAAGCCAGTGTCGGAGCAACCATTAGTGAAATTGGCTGGGTGGTGACGGGGTATGCGATCGCCAATGTGATTATCATTCCCCTCACCGCTTGGTTGGGGGATTATTTTGGCAAGAAACGCTATTTCGTGTTTTCGCTGATTGGGTTCACGATTGCATCGGTGCTGTGTGGACTTTCGGCAAACCTCCCAACCCTGATCGCGGCTCGCGTCTTGCAGGGGCTATTGGGAGGAGGGTTACTGGCGAAAGCCCAATCCATTTTGTTTGAAACGTTTCCTCCTGCCGAACAGGGCATTGCTCAGGCGATTTTTGGCGTGGGAGTCATTGCTGGGCCAGCCATTGGCCCCACCCTGGGCGGATACTTGACTGATAACCTGGGTTGGCGATGGATTTTCTTTATCAACATTCCCTTTGGCATTGCTGCGGTAGTAATGGCATTGCTGTTTTTACCTGCCGATCAACGCAGGTCTGCGGCTCGGCAACCCCAAGTGGATTGGTGGGGCATTGGGCTACTGGCGATCGCCCTTGGGAGTCTGCAAACCTTTCTGGAAGAAGGGGAACAGGATGATTGGTTCGATTCCCAATTCATCTGGTTTTTGGCGATCGCCACCGTCATTGGATTAACGCTATTTATCTGGCGAGAATTATCAACCCGGAATCCAGCCGTAGACCTGCGAGTCTTGCGTCACCGTTCCCTAGCGGCAGGCAGCCTCTACTCCGGAATTGTCGGTATGGGGCTATACGGAACGCTGTTCGCCGTACCAATCTTTGCTCAAAGCGTGCTGCACTTCACGGCACAGCAAACCGGATTGTTGCTACTCCCAGGGGCACTGGCTTCGGCAATTACGATGGTGGCAGTTGGTAAAATTTCCAGTCGGGTTGATGCGCGTTTGTTAATTGCAACGGGCAGCGTCCTTACTACACTGGTGATGTTTTCCCTGGCAACGATCAATCCCGATACGGGAACCGATTCCCTGTTCTATCCATTACTCTGGCGGGGAGTTGGCACGGTCATGATGTTTTTGCCCCTCAGTCTGGCAACGCTGAGTCCGTTACCCAAAGCCGATATTCCGGCTGGATCGGGCTTTTATAACCTGACCCGGCAACTGGGAGGCAGCGTTGGCATTGCTGTGCTTTCTACCCTTCTGGAACAACGGCATGCCTTTCACCGCGCCATGCTAGCTGAAAGTGTTAGCCCGTACAATCTACAAACTCAACAACGTCTCGACGCAATGACCGCTGCCATTCAAAGTCGCGGTTCTGATGCAGTCACCGCTCAACAACAAGCACTGCAATTACTAGATCAAACCCTTGATTTACAGGCTTCCATTTTGTCGTTCGAGGATGTGTTTCGCTTTGTCGGTATTGTGTTTATTTGTTCATTGCCATTACTATTTCTGTTGGCAAGAGGACGGGGAAACGGGGCTGGGGCAAATGTGCATTAGTATGATGAATCTTTAAAATTCAGTTACTGAATTGTTGTTGCTTTTACAGATCAGGTGCACTTACTGTCGCGAGAAGCGCACCGATCGCAATGGTTAGTGCATAACTTATCAAAAAACTAGCCCCGATTAAAGCGATCGCCCCTGCAACAGTTTTGACTTGCATTGTTTCTATCGGCAGTAACTACACGCAGGTCAGCTTAGTAAATTATCTTCCTGGAGAACTCCTTTGGCTCTAAATCGCGGTTAAATGCCGATCATCGTCCTCACTGCTTTGAAGCGTCAATCTCAATGTTTTCATAGAGGGCAATGATTTCGATTTGAGCCTCAAATGCAGTCAAGGACAAATAACATTTGGATCATCATATTCCGATAGCAGCCATTGATTAACAGCCGTTTTGACGTAATGTTCTACGTGAATTTGGTACTGATCAATGAGGAGATATTCGCGGAAGCTTTCAATGGTGCGGTAAGCAGAAAACTTTTCGCCGTGGTCGTAATCTTGGGTTGATTTGGATAATACTTCAGCAATAAAGCAGGGAAGGGATTAGTCACGGTGTCGGTACGCCCGGTTTGAAGCTGTAGGGTTTTTTCGACAACCATCAGATCGGGATAGGTGTAAAGATTGCGATCGGGAATCCACAGGCGTTGATCGGCTCCGAAAATCCGGTAGGGTTTGCCGCGCAAAGCAGATTTGAGCAGGGTTGCCAGATTAATTGCCAGTTCGTTGTGGTCAGGTGTGCCTCCCGTTATGAGTCGAATTTCTCCGTTTACATATTCATGGCGTTCCTCCGAGGCCGTTTCAAATTCCAGATATTCTTCACGGGTATAGGTGCGTTGCTCAAGTGCCTGTGTCATGGTGAATTCAAGCTCCCTTATGCTCAACGGTATCTGGCATTTGCTGAATGATTTCTATCGTGCGGACGCTGACGGTGCAGACTCACTGTAGAAGGTCAATGACATGTTCCTTGTAGTCCACAAACTTGTAGGTATTGAAGAGTTTGGCGGTCGGGTCTTTGGGTGTTTTTTCTTTGTATTGGTCGAGTATCCATTCCAGGGCGGAGCAGTTGCTGAGTTTGTAGTCCCAGGCAACAGCAGGGATACCTTCACTAGCTGCTCAAATGCATTACGAATGCTGGTTTCCTTTTTGGAACCGCCATAACGAACGATTTTTTTCGACCTCCGCTTGGTAATGCGCTACTAGCAATCTGGACATTCTACAACTCCTGGCACCGTGAAACCTGGGTAAAGTGAGGGCTAAAGCTCAGTATTCCCACTTAATCTCAATTCTGACTCATCGACAAGGTTCCAGATCTGAAACTGGGAAAGACGGTTCTAGGATCTGCATGAAGGTGGGCAAGATGT
The DNA here is from genome assembly GCF_026802175.1 of Thermocoleostomius sinensis A174. Lineage (NCBI taxonomy): Bacteria > Bacillati > Cyanobacteriota > Cyanophyceae > Oculatellales > Oculatellaceae > Thermocoleostomius > Thermocoleostomius sinensis. The sequence continues at coordinate 5,169,507 of NZ_CP113797.1, forward strand.
GAAATGCACAGGCTTCGCTAACGCATTTCAACAATTATCTTCCGGTTACGCCCTCAATGAGGACTTGCGGCATAGCGACCCGCTCACAGGACGCAGTTAACCTTTTCAGCTCACCAAAAGCCTGATTTGTTCTGGTGCAGTGGGATTGTTAGACAGAATCATCTCTATCTCAACTTAAAGGTGTCGAACTTCGGTAGGTGGCGATCGCCAGTTTCATGACGACTCTTTCGGTGACATGTGTAGGCCAATCATGTTTCCTTCTGTATCAACGATCATAGCCATGAACCCATATTGACCAATTGACATTTTTGGCTGTTGGATGTGTCCACCCGCTGCCACGACACGCTCCAGTTCTGTAGCCACCTCATCACAGTGGAAATAGGGTATCGTACCACTCCCACCAGACTTAACTCCTTCCATCTGAACCAATGCGCCAGAAGCGCCAACCTGATCCATTGCCATTGGAAATGCCCACATATCCATTCCAGAGCTTTCGAGCTTCTCCAACTTCATCTGAAACACAGACTCGTAAAACCTTTTTGCCCGATCCATGTTCTGTACATAAATTTCACACCAAACAATGGGATTGGATTTCATCACATGAACCTCTCAATTTTGCAATGACAATGTTTTTTTGGAAAAAGCTTCAAATCGTTACGTTTTGGGTTTCGGTAATAATGACATCGCTGAAATCGTAATCACGAAGCAGTGTGTATCTGTTCTGCTTTCGGTCTCTATTTCCATTTCTCTTACCTCAAAATGCTGTTAAATAAGTCGCAAGGCGATCAAAACACTCTGACCAACCTGTGTTGTGAGAATCCCGCGATTCAATCGATTCAAAGATGGCTTGCTGGAACGTCATCAACGTTTTGTTGCCCTGTTCCTCAAACGTTACAGTCACCAGCGTTTCATGTTTAGGCTGGCTGTTCTCATCTTCCCAGGCAAAGGTAAAGACTATGCGCTCTGGCTCAATGATTTCGCGATAGATGCCCTGCATCCAATAGTCGGTGCCTTCAGGGGAGCGAATACAGGCTCGATACATCCCGCCAACTTGCACATTCATCTGGCAGCCGATGGTCGTAAAGTCCTTTGGGCCTAACCAGCGAGAAAAGTGTTCGGGTTGAGTCCAAACTTTGAACACCAGGCTTCGAGGCGCATCCAACAGGCGAGTGATCGTAAGTTGCCGATCCTGAATTGTCGTGGCATTATTCATACTCATGTTCAACTATCTTAGCGTGATGCGTTTGCGTATTGCTCTGTTGAGGGTTCGCCAGATTGGATGGCACTGGGTTCCATATACACGATTTCCCAAATGTGTCCATCTAAATCCTGGAACCCGTGAGCATACATAAACCCGTGATCTTGTGGTTCGTTGTAGGTGTTGCCACCAGCCGCGATCGCGTTGCTCACCATCTCATCAACAGCGGTTCGACTTTCACTCGACAAACTTACTAAGACTTCAGTGCTTTTCGTTGCATCGCAAATAGCGTTGGGTGTAAACGATTTGAATTTGTCGTGAGTTAATAGCATGACAAAGATATTGTCACTCACAATCATGCAAGTTGCCGTTTCATCGGTAAATTGAGAGTTAAAACTAAATCCGAGTTTCGTAAAGAACTCCACAGATTGGTTGAGGTCTTTCACAGGTAGGTTCACAAAAATTTGCTTAGACATGGTTTCTCCAATGGTGTATTTCTGGTCTGAACAGTGAGTAATTTAATCATGACCTTCAGGCTTTGATAGGTCATGGATAACAGCTTTTTCTTGAGGTCAATCAAGGGCAAACGAACCAGTCTGAAGTTTTCCTGCACGACGGTAGACACTGACGATAGTACCTTTGCTTGTATTGCTGGAACTGACGAGTTTCAGCATGGATGGAACAGTGCCAGAACCAAAAAGTCGTTTGCCAGTTCCGAGTATTACAGGAAAGATAAGTAACCGATATTCGTCAATCAGGTCATGCTGAATCAGTGTCTGAGCAAGTCCACAACTGCCGTGAGCCTGAATTTCGCCTGAGTAACGTTGCTTCAGTTCGCCGACTTCCCCAACAACATCCTGAATGAGTGAGGAGCCATACCAATCAAAGGTTGTCTGTGTGCGCGAAGCGACATACTTTGGTAATGAACTCAATTGGTTGGCAACGAGTTCGTCTGTGTCGGTGATGCGGGGCCAGTGAGCAGCGAAAATGTCGTAGGTGGTACGTCCCAGCAGGAATGCTTCTGCTTTCGAGAAAATGTCATCCATTGTCTTTCCCATTTCCTCATCAGCATGGGGAACCAGCCAACCTCCGTGAGGAAAGTCGCCAGTTGTATCTTCACTTGGGCCACCGGGAGCCTGCATCACTCCATCCAGGGTCAAAAACATTGTTAAAGTCAGTTCAGCCATTGTTTATTCCTTTTAGATAGTCATTCAGGCGATCGCGTGTTACCCGCATTCCAGTTTCTAATGGCTAACTGATTCCGTCCGCTGCACGCTCAATTGTGGCGATGTCAATCTTTACCATTTTCATCATTGCTTCCTGCGCTCGTCGTGCGCGTTCCGTGTCGCGATCGTTGAGTAATTCGATCATCCGCTTGGGTACAATCTGCCAAGAGAGTCCCCACCGATCTTTGACCCATCCGCAGGCAACTTCTGATCCACCCTCTGCGAGAGCAGACCATAGGCGATCGACTTCAGGCTGGTCATCACAATGGATTTGAAACGACACAGCCTCAGTGAACGGAAACTGCGGGCCACCGTTTAGCCCCACGTATTGCATACCAGCCAACGTGAATTCGACCGTCAAGACCATGCCAGCGGGTCCACTCGGCGTGTCAATAGGAGACTTCAAAATACGATCGATGCGCGAATCTGGCAGTAACGAAACATAGAATTTAGCCGCTTCTTCAGCGTCGCCGTTGAACCACAAACAAGGGACAATTTTTTGAGTTGTTAGCATTGGATTCTCCGGTTAAATCTCTGTCTTTAAGTCGCTGATTTCAAAAGCTACACATCAACAACCATCTCGAAGCCACCATAGATCATCCGCTTGCCATCGAACGGCATTTCAGCATTGGGATTCTTTTCAGGCTGCATACTGCGTGGGTCTGCCATGACTTTCTTCATGCCCTCATCTCTGACTTCGCGTGAGGGCCACACAATCCAAGCAAAGCAAACTGTTTCGTCTGCCTGACGCTGAACAGCTAAAGGAAATGATGTAACTTTACCTTCAGGAACGTCATCACCCCAACATTCGACTACCTTGAGTGCCCCGTGTTCCTTAAATATAATCGCTGCGTCCTCTGCATATTGCTTGTAAACTTCTTTGTTAGCTGAAGGAACCGCTAAAACAAAACCATCAACGTAAGGCATTAGATTTCTCCTTGCAATAGAGTTGCAATGTTTGTCTATGCAATTGCACGAATCACATTATTTTTGCGATTCTAGGTTTATTCAGTTGACTGTAATTCTTGTAAATATTCATCCAGGCGATCGAAACTGTGTTCCCAAAATTGGCGATAGTGTTCCAGCCAGTCTGCTAAATCCTTCAGCGGTTCCGGATTGAGGTGGCAGGGTCGCCATTGGGCATCTCGGCTGCGGGTAATCAGTTGAGCACGTTCCAATACTTTGAGATGTTTGGAGATGGCAGGTAGGCTCATCTCAAAGGGTTCGGCGAGCTCTGTGACGGTCGCTTCTCCCTGAGCAAGTTGCGCTAAAATTGCTCGACGGGTGGGGTCAGCGAGGGCAGCAAGGGTGACACTCAGGGAATCCGTAGACACTTGAAATTTAACCGCGCAGTTAATTAACTAATAGGTTAAATGTACTACTTTGATCTGTCAAGGGCAATCTCTACTGTTCTGGTAAACTTTTGTAAGGTTTTGTCGATCGTCTAAGCTCTCATCTACGCTATTGATGCATTGAGATTGTAATCATCATTCCAACTGCAAAATGCAGCGGCTGTCGTTAAAAAATTGCATGATCAACTGAGAGAAATGTTAGACCAATAGGGTACTGGAGCTACTTTAACGACAGGACTGTGAATAATGCTGCCGCTGCCAATGCTGCGATTGTCCGAACATGGTTCCAGAATGTCCAATCGGTCAGATATTTCGCCCAGAGTGTTGCTTCTTCTGGACTATCGGGCTTCACGCCCGCCAACGCATCATTCAGCGGCACATTGAATGCGATCGTCACTGTGATTGTGCCAACGAGGTAAAGCAGACTACCTGCCAGCAAATAGAAGGCACTCGGTTGCTGCCACTTGAACAGAACGGCGATCGCTAGAAAGAGGCGAGTGAGAGCCGTTCCAAACAACGTGATCATGAATAACGGATTAATCGCCGTAATGTTGATCGATTGCATCGCAGCGATTCCTTGGGTTGAAAACGGTGAAAGCCAACGAAATGAGGCGTTATGGATACAATAATTTCATTCTTGGCAAACGATCGGATTCCCTCCATCACCGCATGATTGGGTTGACCGTAAATATCTAATCGTCTGACTGTACTGTGTTTCATCACATCATGGATGTACGGATCAGATATCTGCCAGTGAAACAGCATAGATTCCGAATCAGGATAGAACTGAACGCTGTAGGCTTGCAGATTCTCCTCGTCAACGTAAACCTCAACCAACAATTGAGGCCCGTTGGTTTCTACAAATTCAATCGATCGCTTCACGCTCTCCTGAAAATCTTCTAGTTCTCCTTGACGAATTTGCATTGTGTTGATCAGCAGAATGGATTCAGACATGATATCTCCTTTCCTAATTGAAGTCGTCATGACGGGATGATGATCAAGGCGATTGCCAGCACATATCCGGCCAGAGTCGGCAACATGGTCAGGGACATGCCCAAGGCACGCCCTTGGGCACCTCGGTGATCGCGGTGATAGCCAATCAAAAACAGGAGCCGCCCCACCGCAAACAGCATCACCGCCGTCACAATCAGCGACAGCCACGGCCCGCTGAGTAGGGTCGCCAGAGCCAGGTAAGCACCAACTGCAAGTACCGCCTGCTCCAGCGTATTTTGCAGAAACGCCACCTGCACCGCAATCTTATCGCTGGGTGGCCCGGCTGCCGCGCCGCCCACATCCGCCAGTGATTTCCGTCGTCCCATTGACACCATCATCACCCCCACCAGCACCCAAAGCAGCACAAACAGGCTCGCCTGAATGGCGAAGGCTAACCGGTTCACTAGCGAGGTCGGAAACTCAAACCAGACCGGCAATGTGAAATAGCCAATTCCTAAGCTAAGGGCACTGACAATAAGCGACAGAGCACCAGCCTTTCGAATGGCGAGTTCTTCTTTTTGCAGATTGACTTGCACTTCGGGTTGTCTGGTCATGGATCGTCTCCTAAGTAACTTTTCTCGAGATTGTGATTCAACCTTAATAAGGGAATGCGATGAACTGTGAGGAGTGTAGTTTGGTTGATGGGATTGATTCGATTGTTGTCCAATCAAAACACTGATTAGAACGATCGCGATTCCGAACAGTTGAATGAGTGTGAATGTTTGTTGGAGTAAGACGAATCCAAGCGAGGTTGCAACGACCGGGCTGAGCAATCCTAGATAGGAAACGGCCGAGGCTTTGAGTTTATCAAGCCCCCGGAACCAAAGGGCATAAGCCATTCCAGTGCCGACCACACCTAGATAAACGAAACCTAATAGGTTTGTGGTTGAGAGATGAGTAATAGATCCTTCGATCGTCAGGGCAATAGGCAGCAGAACCAAACCACCAACAGTTAATTGCCATGCGGTAAAGACCAGTAGAGAAACAGGGCGTTTCCACCGCTTAACGAGGACGACTCCCAGACCCATTGTGGCGGCACCAGCAAGCGCGGCAAGAATACCTACCCCATCCAGTCGTGCAGCAGGACTCACAACTAACAACCCGACTCCTGCAAAGCCCGCGATCGCCGCCGTAATTGACCGCTTAGACGGTTTCTCATGCAAGATCACCCAGGAGAACCAGACGACTAGTAACGGCTGGATTGCGCCTGCGGTTGCTGCAACACCGCCAGGAAGGCGATAAGCTGCCACGAACAGTAGGGCTTGAAAGATGCCGATATTGAGGCTACCTAAGAGCAAAATCCGCCACCACCAGATCCCTTTTGGCAGTTGCTTTAACCAGGCGATGAGCAGAATCCCGATGGGTAGCGATCGCAAGCTAGCCACCAACAACGGATGGTTCGGCGGCAGAAGCTCCGTTGCCACAATATAGGTCGTTCCCCAACTCATTGGTGCTAGAGCCGTCAGCAGAATATCAGACAGGTGAACTTTAGCTGCCTTCATATATATCACCGTAGAGCTGCACCATCAAATTTGAAATTAACCACGCACGGTGGCTTTTGCTGTGGAAAAACCGTTGAGACATAATCACTTTTTCTCAATAGAAAAATATTTTGCCTTCTTATTCTTTTGAAAGAAGCTTCTTGGTTTAAAACGTTTCAAGTTGCCTCAGTATTGCGACTCCAATGAGTGTACTGAAGCTAGCAGCAGCCCATAATCCAGAAGCGGTTTCCTGATTTTGAGCCAGTGCCCACCCTCCAATCAAAGGGCCAACCAAATAGCCAACTGTCCAACATTGAGCATTCAGAGCTAGATAAATTCCAAGAGAAGGTCTGGGTGCAAGTTCCGTCACCAGGGCTACTGCGAAGGGGTTGTAAGTAATATTTGCAATTGCCAACAGTGCGATCGCCAGCACAGCAAATACCATTTGTCCTCCGTTTGAAATTCCTGCAAACCAGACCAGCAAAAAGCCAATTCCCCACAACACCATTGACAGCATCAAGACATAAACTCGGTGATAGTTTTGCAAGAGGCGAACCATTGGCAACTGACAAAGCGCAGCCAATAACACATATCCTGAAAATAAAACCCCAACATTCCCTGGAGTCATACCTGTTGCTGTAGAGTGATGAACGAAGTTAGTAAAGTAGAGCGGCATCGTGCTTTCCATCAAATTGATGTAAGTGGTGAACAGGATGTTGGCGATCGCAAACACTAAAAAAAGAGGATTTAACAACGCCACCTTCCACGCTTTGAGACCCGTTCGAGCATCATCAGGAGAGGGTTGAGCTTGGCGACTGTCCTTGAGCATAATGGTCAGCACTATCAAAAAGATGAAAAACGTCAACCCATCGACGATAAACAGCAGTTGGTAAGAGTTGGCAATAGAAATCAGCATTCCACCTAACACGATGCCTAACCCTGAACCCAAAGAATCCGCCAAGCCAGAAACAGCAAAGGCTTCTTCTCGCTGGCTATCCTGCGATCGGTCTGTAATGGCAGCACCCGATGCTGGCCAATAAAGGCTGTCTCCCAGCCCCATCAACAGGTTCGCCAGAATCAGGAATGGGAAACTGTGGGCAAACCAAAAGACTCCATCTGCCAGGATAGAGATGATGCAGGAGAGGATGAGAGTACGGCGACAACCCCAGACGCGAGAATCGGTCATGGAACCTGCCAGGAAATAGCCAACGGCACTGGCGATCGCACCACTACTCAAGCCGATGCCGACTGCTGTTGCGGATAGCCCAACCTGATTCACGAAATAGATGGGCACATAGAACAGCACAACTCCAGAGCCAATCTGAGAGAGAAACCGTCCCGCTACCAGTACCCAGACTTGGGGGCTAAGTTGGGGCAACGAGGGGATTAACATATTAATCAAGTCTCCTTTTAGGCCCAGGTGTCTGCCATTGCAGGCATAGAGATTTCCTTGACACAAGAAGCATGGGAGAGAGACAAAATGCATCGGGCGATCGCCACCACGTCGTGAACCGGGATCTGAATACCGTTGAACTGAGCCAATGCTTGATCAATCCCTGCCGCATAGGGAACTTCTGTCGCAATCATGCCAGGATTCATGCAGGTGACCGCAATGCCATCTGCCCGCAGATTTTCACGGAGAGCGTGGGCAATTCCCCGCACACCAAACTTAGAGGCCACATAGGCAACCTCTGGAGAACCTGTGTTCTCAACTCCAGAAATCGAACCAATCAGGATGATTTTGGCATGGTTCGCCTGCCTGAGATTGGGTAGAACCGCTTGAATACAGTGGATTGCCGACAGAAGGTTGACCTGTAAGATTCGCTCATGGTCAACTGGGTTAATCTCTTCAAAGTCGTAATCATCACTAAACGCCGTTGATTCCCAAATGCCGACGTTGTAGACCAACGCATCCAACTTTTGTCCGTCCAGTGCTGCAACGATCTGTTGGCTGGTAGTATTAGAGGACAGATCGGCTTCAATCCAGATGCGGTTCACAGCATCTTGCTGCATGAGGCTCTGCGGTTTACCTCGCGATACTAACCATGCTGTATCTCCGGCTTGAGGTAGCCCTCGGCTGAGAGCATCTCCTAATCCTCGGCTTGCTCCCAAAATCAAAATATTCTTCATTTGTTACCGCTCAAACTGTAAGTAGGTGTTTGAAATCTTCACGCCAGCTCTCAAATTCCGTAATGAAGTTGTAGCCGCAGACCGTCTCCAGTGTTCGCCCGGAAATCACCTCTAGTATTCGGGCCGCTTGATCGCGGGTCTCTTGTTGCGGCCCAAACGGATTGAGTCGCATTTGAGATCCGGGTGGAAAGGCGTAGTCACAGATAAACAACACCTTGCGGTAGATGTACAACGTGAAGCCCGGTGAGTGTCCACCAATATGGAACGCTTCAATGCCACGTTCGGTAAAGTCACTGTCAAAGGGGCGATCGACCGGAAAGGGTTTAGCGATCGGAATCTTGGCATCCAGCGCGTGCAGATGGACTTTTGCGCCCCAAAGTTCACGATATTGGTTGGATGCACCCATGAAATCCTTGTGGGTAAAGTAGATTGCCTCGATTGGCTCCAAGTCTCGATTAAATGCGGATGGACAATCAATCCAAACCGCACCCTCCTTGGTTTCTATGCGATAAGCTGCGTGTTCAAACCCCAGACGAGGCACAGACAGCAATTGTGTGACATACTCATTGACGCGGTATGGAGTGACGCGATAGGTTCGCTCTGCCTCATCCCAAGCGACAAAATGATCATGGGTTGCGCCACAAAAGGGGCAGACATCTGGCATCTCATCTATCATGTTGTAGCCGCAAGTAGTGCAAACCCATTGCTGATAATCTGTTGAAATGGAGCCATTACCTGCCGGATTAGAAGTTGCAGAACTTCCATTTATGAATGGTTGAATGCTCATGTTAAAGTTCCTCTCTGAGATTGTTCTTCAAGGTTTGTTGCATTTGCTTCTCTGAAATTTGCTGCCATGATTTCAGTGTTTTATCAGTGCAGCAATAGCATCAGTTGGCTCCATCGCAGCCAACTCACCAGGTGGGCTAATCGCTCAAACCGGTTCAAATGGGTTGAAATTCCCGCTCAATCCGGGATTCAGTCCGTTTCAACGGACTTTCGTTCTTAGCCCCGAATTGATTCGAGGGCAGATTCCAGAAAAGGTGCAAGATGTGAGTATTTGTACATTGCCAGACGTGTTACTACACATTAAATGATTCATGATATGAGACAATTCCACTGGGTATTCGTGTGCCAAATGAAATTACCTGGAAGTATTCAGGTGGAATGTTTGGTAGAACCAGACTCGGCTCTGCCTTGAAACCAAAACGGCTATAGTACTCAGGGTTGCCTACCAACACACACCCAGATGCACCTCGATCGCGCAGGCTAGCCAATGCCTGTTCTACAAGCTGTGACCCAATGCCCCTGCCTTGATATTCAGGAATGACAGCGATCGGGCCAAGACCGTACCAATTCTGACTGCCATCGGAAATGGAAACCGGAGATATGGCTACATGTCCAATAACTTGACAATTTACTTCGGCAACAAGAGAAATGGTTAGGTTTCCTGAATTCCGCAACGCATCAACAATTACATGCTCAGTGTGGCTAGTATGGGGCGCATTGAGGAATGCTTCTGATATTAAAAATCTAATGGTTTCAACATCAGAAGCAACTTCTTGGCGAATTTTCATATTCATGGCTAATCAGGGAGCTTACCGATCGCACACCGGAGCACTCGACTGTGTACCTCGGCAGAAGCCGCCACTAGCAGCAAACGTTGTACTGTCTATTGGTAATGCCAGGGTAACGAGAGCCGTCAGGACAACGAGCTGAATTGAATGACTAAAATTGAAAACCTTCATCATGACCTCCAATTTGGACATAAGAAACTGGGTGTACAAAAACTGTGGCGGGGGCATTGCGCTGAGCCGTTTCAACCTTTTGCTTTGCGGCTCGATACAGTGACTTTATAAAGAAAAATCTTTATAAACTAATAATAGAAAACAGTTTCTCCAAAGTCTTGCAAATTCCTGTACTTTTGAGCAGATTCTTATTGACTTTTGAGAAATGCTTTAGGACTGCTGCCAACTGAGCGTTTGAAGTGATAGTTGAGATGGCTCTGATGCGTAAAGCCTAAAGAGTGAGCAATTTCTGCAATACTGAGTTTGCCCTGTCGCAGCAACTGTTTAGCCCGATCGATGCGGCACTGAATCACATACTGATGCGGCGATAATCCAGTCGATTGTTTGAACAATCGGGAGAAATAACTCGGACTCATGTGCGCGATCTTGGCTAACATTTCTAGTGATAGATTTTGATCGAGATGATCATGAATATAGTCCACTACTTGTCGTAGTGTATGTCGAGATAAACCGTTGGTGATTGATGACAGAGCATAGTTGCGAACAGAATAATGTCTTAACAGATGCGCCATTAATGCGATTTTCATAGCATCGACATACAAACGCCCTCCCATACTACCTGATTTCAATTCTGCAATTAGCGTTAGCCCAATGTGGTAAATCAAAGGGTCGGACGGGTTGATGATGGGCAGCAGTTCTACAGGGTTGGACTCCGTTGTATCGGTGAGTTGCCGTGTCAATAACTCTGGTTCAAATGCCAGCATCATGAACTGATGCTCTGACTCCCAATATGCTGAGGTGCGAGCATTGGCAGTCAACACTCTCACGGTTCCAGGACTCGCCAGATTGAGATATTTTTTCCCCTCAAAAGTTTCAACGATGGGCGACTGTAAAGTGCGATTGTGAATCACCAGCCGATGCTGAGGACAGAAATGCTCCACCATTTCGAAGGGAGGCTGGCGGTAATAGTGCAGGTAAAGTCCACCCCAATCCGTCGAATCGTTGGACAGCAGTGCCTTGTTTGGATAGAGCTTTGAAAGCTCTTCCCCAGTTAGATGAATCTTCAGCGCTTCGCTTGTCGCCATGACTCACAGCCCCCTGTCCAGCTAAGATGTTTTTATATGTAGTCGAAATGACTTTATATTAACAGACTTCCTGCGATCGCGGGGTGTTGCGGAAAGAGCGTCGGTAAACTGCTGCAATTTTTCCGGGTTTCGCATGGTGTAGATGGATTGAATGCAACCGTCTACAATCTCAAAGGTCATCACACTTTGAACGCAACCTTCTGCCATGATGACGATACCCGGTTGTCCATTAACCTCCACGACCTGAGCAACGGGTGTGATCAACCACTTGCGGCGGATAGCTAAAAAGAATCGAGCGACTTTCATCGCACCCTGCAAAGGTTTCAGAGCTGCTGTTACCTGCCCCCCTCCATCCGACCAGAAGGTGACATCCTTTGCCAAAAGCAACAGCAGATCTTGTAAATTGCCCTGGGTATAGGCTTCCAGGAATTGGTCTGCAACCTGCTCCTGTTGCTGGCGGGAAACTGGAAAGCGGGGACGTTGAGAGGTAATGTGTTGTCGCGATCGCCGCAAGATTTGACGACAATTGGCTGGACTTTTCCCAACCATCTGAGCAATTTCGTCATAGTCATACTCAAACACATCCCGCAGCAAAAATACAGCTCGTTCGATCGGTGACAATCGCTCCAGCACGACTAAAAATGCCATCGCAAGCGAGTCAGCTAACTCCACCTGAGCAGTTGGATCACCAGTTTGTTGAGTCAAGATGGGTTCTGGTAACACGGCCCAATGTACTGTTCTCGTCGCACACGGGCAGACCGGAGATGATCAATGCAAAGGCGAGTCATAATCGTGGACAAATAGGATCTGGCAGATTGCGATGACGCTGTGAATTGCATCGGCATCAAACACATCGGCAATCGCCGCTTCCGCCCCTTGTTCAGCTAAAGTCCTGGCTTTTTCTGAAGAGCGAGTCAACCCTACCACATCATGTCCTTGAGCCAGCAATTGGGCAATCAGCGGACGACCGATCGCTCCGGTTGCACCTGCAACAAAGATTTTCATTCCTCAACTCCTGAAGATGACGCATTCACAAATAAGACGAGAGAGCATCTTTTGTTGTGACAAGTCGAGCATCAATCTAGAGGTTTTTGTCTAGCCTTGTGCTGCCTGCGCTACCGCAAAGCTATCTTCAAACAGTTGATAACGAATCATTAAACCATCTTGAACGGTAAACACGAAGGCGAACTCACTTTCGATTACTTGGGTAAAAGATAGAGGAAAGTAGTCAGCTTATCTGATTGCCGCGGCGATGTTCTTCATTCGATTGGGTGATTCAATTGGGTGAAGCAGAGTAAGGAAACGATCGCTACCCTGAAAAGGCTACAGCAAGTGGAGAAAGCGCGATACTTTATTTGCTACGGAACATCTTTTGGTGCAGAACTTGTGAATGCGCCCATTCAGTATTTCGATGGTCATAACATTCGCCATACCAGCATCTCATTCGGGATCTACACCTCCAACAGCCACAACTGACGACTCTTCATGCCAAACAAGGAGCCTTCATGCAGAGAACTGTAATTAACCCTAAAACGGTGTTCAATTCATTACAATATGGCTTCAGTCAAGCGGTAATTGTTCCAAGTGGGCGACGAGTTGTTTTATCAGGACAAGTCGGAGTCGATGCAGAGGAAAATACTGTAGGCACCGATATTTCTACTCAGATCACGGTAGCTCTAAACAACATAGAAGCAATTCTCGCTGAGATTGATGCTGACCTTTCGTATGTTGTGGTTTTGCGTATCTACATTGTGGATTCGGCAAAGAATGATCAGCAAAAGATTACAGAGGCTTTATTAGAACGCTTCCCTGTCAATCCTCCGGCTACTTCCTGGGTGCTTGTTTGCGGTTTATCGGAACCGGAATGGTTAGTCGAGCTTGAAGCTGAAGCAGTGTTGCCTGATAAAAACTAGTTCACCCTATTGAAGCACATCAGTTAGTGGCACATCGCAAAAATTACTCACTGTTGTTGGACATGAGAACTGCAAAGCACCATCCATCAATGGTTTTTCGCAAGACGTGAGAATACTTGCGATCGCTTTTGTAATCCTTGGGAGACTCTGCGGACGCAGCAACAACTAGTTCTTGTAGTCTAACCTCGACAGCCAAATTACCCTGCCGTTCGATGCGAATCGGAGTTTGCTTGATTGATTCAAACTTGACGTTGCTGAACAGCTTCAACTCAGTTTCATAGAAGTCTGATTTGCCAGCGACAACATCATTTCCTTGCAGCATCAGTAAGATGTCGTCAGTACAAAGAGCACGATAGGAATTTGCGTCGCCATTCTCAATGGCGAAAATCTGTTTTGCGCGAAGGGAGTTAATCGACTCCTTATCTTTTAACGAAAACTCCCCAATTCATTCAGATTATTTATTCATCTAAATTCTCTCTTTTGATAATTAACTGAGTATTCTGACAATACCATCCCTGCCTTTTTTAGAAAAATCATTGAGGTGCTCCGATTTCATAAATTGATGGTTTCAGATGCCCAAACTCTGCTGCTCCGCTGTGTATCGATTGAGATGAGCCGCCGCAGATCGCCTTTGATGCTCACAGATAACCCTTCGGCGGTCGGCTCCTAACTCCTGCGGAGAGGCTACGCCAACGATTTGTTATCTCGCTTGGCAACTACATCTTGCTTACTTTCCAATCATATGCAATGCCTCAATCCAGATTTTGAGTTCCTGTTCAGCCAGGTTTTTATCAGTCAACTCCTGTTCCTGGTGAGCAATGTAGGTGTTCCGAAAGTCGTTGATGCGGGTGACGGTTTCCAAAAACTTACGCCCACCCTGAAACCGCAACTGAGTTTGTAAGGCTTCAAACACACCACCGATTTTCGTGGTGTCATTCAGCGCATAATCCAGACACGATCGCAGCAAGCCAATGAGCGACAAGCCATTATTGAACACCAACGTTCGTTTCAGATTTTGTGCCAATTTGCGGTAATAGTCCTCTGCTTTACGGTCAACGCCGCCCAGATAGGGAGCAAACCAGGCTTTTTGGTCATCTACGGTGACGGGCATTTCTGGTTGCAGTCGCCGTACCAGGAAGCCTTTCGCCACTTCATCGATCGAACCCAACAGAGCGGTAAAAACAGGGGCATAATTCATCCCCTCTTTGTTTTCAAAGAAGCGATAGAGCATGACAGACTGATCGGCAGCACGGCGATAGCGGGAAGGCAGGGCATTGAGAATGGCTGGATTAATCAGGCTATCGACAGCGGAGGCTTCTTCATCCACCTGCCCCAAATTCACAAACAGCGGCAAGTCCTGAAACTCCTCAGATTGGAGCAGGTTTTGTAAGGCAGGGGCACAGGCACGAGCCAGTTCAGCAACGGTATCACCTGCCATGCGTTCAAATACGCCTTGAGGAATGTAGAGATAGTGCCATGTGCCTGCTTTTTGCTGACTAAAGTCAGCACTACGAACGTTTTGGTTTGTAGTGGCGACTTCAGTCGTCATCCCCATCCCAGAAGCAGCCTCACACCAGGCGATCGCGGCTTTTGCTTTCAACGGTACATCCCGATCTTCTCGTCCTTTGGTTTCTACCAGATAATAGTGACCATCAATCGTTCGGACAAAGAAATCAGGGGTGTAAAAGGCAAGTCTGTCTCCATTTGCAAGATAATCAATTCGCAAGCACTGCGATCCGGCGTTTTTGGCAAAAGCAGCTACATCAGGGGCGCGATCGCAGAACTTCGCCACGACCACTTCTAACTCCCGATTACAGGTGACGAGATTGAACAGGGTCTTTGCGGCTTCCAGGGCGGGACGGCGTTCGCTCAGGGTGACTTGATAGGGTTTCCAGGCATTCAGGGATTTGGGCGGTTCGACGATCAGCCGTTCTTCCGTGGTGGTGGTGCGGCTGCGGATCAGGGGGACAAACACTGCCCGCAGGTGTTCTCCCACATCGGAGTCGGCTAAGCGAGCCACCAGAGCCGGATCGAACAGGGTGGTTTTCTGCTTAAACAGGATTTCTTCCAGGAAGGTTTGAATCAGAGGAGCTAGGATGGGATGGAGTCCCCGTAGCTTGCAAATGGTTTCCAGTTGCTTGACATAGTAGGAAACCGCACCGATTCCCGATGCCAATAGGGGTAGATTGAGTTGTAATTTCTCCACCACTTCGCCCGTAAACAGGTGTCGCCCTTCGTACTCGATTGTATTGTTCGTAGTGCCGACTGAAGTCGGCTCACCAGTAACATCATTAACCACTGAAGTGATTACTACAAACTCCGGGTTTGTAGTGATGACTTTAGTCATCCCAAAAGGCAACGGCTGAAACCGCTTAAACGCTTTTTTCACATCTTGAATCGTCAAGCCTTCCAGCTTGGGCACAATCCGAAAACCTGCGGAAAGGGTGGGAATCTGGATATTCAGGGCATTCACATCTTTGTGGCTCTCGTCGGGGAAGATGGAAATGGTCGTGGCGGGAACGCGATCGAGTTCCACAATTTCCAGCGGCAACCCTTCCTGAGCCAGTTCTTGCTGATAGAGGCTGGCAAAGGCGGGATGTTCCACTACTGTCACCAGTTCATTGGCTTGACCGGGGGGAGTCATACGGCGTAAGCCCCGTCCCAGGGTTTGTTCCGGCAAAATATTAGCCTTGGAACTGTAGGGACGCAGGGGCACGATCGTTGTCACATTTCGCACGTCCCAGCCTTCCCGCAGCATCAGCACCGAGACAATGCAGAAATAGGGACTGGCATTGCTATCCAGTTCCCGGCTGAGTTTTCGCAGTGCCTTCAGGTCATCGTCGCTGATGGCTTTTTCATCTTCGACAAATTCATAGCGGGCATCCTTGCCCCGTCCGACTTTTTTGAGTTTGCCCTTCAGGTTGGTGTGCAGGTTGATGGTTTTGCCGTTGAGTTGCTCAAATAGCGGATCGGTGTTGAAGCGTTGGGTAATTTGATCCGCCGCTTCGGTGTCATCGCACATAATGAACAGTAAAGGCTTTTTGCCGCTGGCTTGCCATTCAGCTTGGCTGGCTTTCCAGCGTTCGTAACCCAAAAGCAAATGCTGTTCCCAGCGGTAGGCAGCGTTGTCGTCGGCTTGTTCGACTAACTTGCGACTGGCTTGCCCGATAATGGGAGTTTTGACAATTCCGGCATCCACCGCTTCACCCAGGGGCGTATCGCAGACAATGTGTTTGAACAGTTGCCCTTTGTTGTCTTTGGGCGTGGCGGAAAAATCCAGTTGCGCCACCAGTTTGCCACCGCTGCGAGACAGGATGGTTTCGTGCAGGGTACGGATGGCTTCGTTCCAGGCGGAACCAGAATCCCAGACATGGTGGGCTTCGTCGTTCAGCACCATAACGCGACGATGGGCGGTGATGCGATCGCGCAGGGCGGCTCCGGTATCGAGGGCTTTAGTTTTAGAGACCACTGGCCCCATCCAGGCGTAGGAGTCTTCCTCGGCTTTCTTTTTGCGTTTAGCCGTGTCGTAGAGGCGATGGATATTGGTGAGGTAGAGCGTTCCGCCCGTTGCCGCACCGCTGGCTTCGTCTTGCAGCACGACGGATAAATTCCAATCGCCGCGCCATTCCGGGGGAATTAGCGGGTCTTCGTCAAACACGCGCCCGTTGCCAAAGTCGTCTTTGAGACGTTCGTAGACGGTGAGGTTGGGGGCAATGACGACAAAATGCCGCGCCATCTCCGAGTCAGATTCCCGCAGGGCATGAAAGTAGCTCCAGACCATGCACAGGCTCATGACTTTGGTCTTGCCTGCCCCGGTGGCCAGTTTGAAGGCGTAGCGGCTCCAGGCATCTTCGTCTTCGGTGATGCCCAGGGCTTGCAATTCCGCATTTGCACCGCCAAATTCGGCAATGATTTGGGACAGGCATTCGATACGACGGACTTCCTTGAGGTAAATCAGAGTCTCGACCGCTTCTCGCTGGCAGAAGTAGTAACGAAACTCAAATTCTTCACTACCCACCCCTACCCCCTCCGAGGAGGGGAAACGACGACGGTGGGCGCGGTTAAACCAGTGATTCAGCAGTTGAATCGTGGTGTCGCTGGCACCGATATAGAAGGCTTCTCGCCACTCTCGCACGGCTGAGCGCAGGTTATTGACCACCTCAATCGGGGAGGCTCTACGTCCCTGCACAATATTGCTTGTAACCCCTTTGTTCGTAGTAACCGCTTCAGCGGTCTTCTCCACCCGGACGCGATGGGCGTTGGGTTCTTGCCAGGGGGCAAATAGGGGTTCGAGAACGGTGGGATTGAGCGTTGAGGAGGTCATGAAAATCAGAATGAAAGCTTTTGAAATAGATCAGCTACGGGGAACGTAAATCCGGGAATCACCTCTTCTCCATCCAGAGAATCAACCGATTTCAGCAGGCGATCGGGTTCTTGGGCACAGCGGTAGACAAGGACATAGTGTTCGCTAGGGTGAATAATCCAGGCTAGACGAGTACCATTCTCGAAGTACTCCACCAGTTTGTCGTGAATTTCCTCTACGGTATTACCAGGAGACAGCACTTCCACTGCGAGATCAGGCGCACCCTCTAAAAATCCTGTGGGCAGTTCGGTCAATCCTTGCAAGCGTTCTTTAGCAAAGAAGGAAATGTCAGGGGAACGGCGATCGCCATTTTTCATCTTGAAGGCAGTGCTGGAGTCTAAAATAACCCCAAGCTTTTTAGGCAAGACATAGCTGGCTAAGGCTGCTACAAGCAGGCTACAGACATAGCCATGCAGTGCCCCTGAATTTCCCATGTCAACCAATTCTCCGTTCACGATCTCATAGCGATGCCCATCTTTGGGCAGTGCCATAAATTCTTCATCTGTCCAAACCTTTTTATCAGTTTTTAATTCAATTGCAGTAGACACAAATTACCTCCTTGCAATTACTGTGAACATTAAGCAATAGCAAATTCTGTAAGGGGACGCTTGCTGGGATGCTGAAAACCCAGCACGATATCTTTGGCAGAGACTCCAGCTTCTAGGAGATCATTGGCGATGCCCTGTTTCGTCCAGTCTTCTTCAATCCAAATTTTGCCTTGTTCAATCTTGAGGTAAACTGTCACCCCAAACTCTCGCCGCTTGCCATCCCAGCCCACACGAAACCAGAAATAGTGATCGTGCTCCTCATCAAAGGCAACACACTGTTGGACTCCGGGCTGATTGGCACCCATCGCCCATTGTTGATAGGCAGTCAGATTTTTTTGAATAATCTGACGGTAATTCTCTAGTTTGTCCATTGCACAATCTCCTGTTGATCAAGCTTTTTCCGTTTGTAGTTTCCACTTTAGCGAGCCTTGATCACCCTCACCAAAGTCATCCCATTCTTTCCCATAGTCTTTCACCGGATACCTGACCCAGCTATCCCGCAACCATTCCCGCCCCTCTGTCTCCAAATACCAATGCACACTGCTACAGAACCAGTCATAGGGCGAGTCTGCCCAGCTATGTTTGACAGGGTTGTAGTGAATGTAATTCAGAGTTGTGTAGTAATGTCGTTCAGAGCGAATGGCGCGATCGCTATAGGCATACCAAACTTTCCGCCCAACTGCCTGATCTTCCAGATTCCACTGTCGCGATGTGGAGCCGTGTATTCGTTGTAAAACTTTCCCTATTTGTTGATAAGGGCTAAAGCCCTTACTCCGAACCTGTTCGTAGTGAAGACTTAAGTCCTCATTGAAATCACCAAGATAAACTAACACATGATAATGATTGGGCAAAATCACCCACCCGCGTAGCTCAACCCCACAATTTGTAAACTGTTCAAACAGCAAGTCCAAAAGTTGTTTGCGTCGTTCTTCAGTCTTGATATGGCATTTATGCTCGTAGCAAGCCGCCGTCAGTAGGTAAAACGGTTGATCCTGAATTGGGTGAGGTGGGCTGTGGGGTGGATAGCCCTTAGCTAAACGTTGTTGTACAAGTTCAGCCCGCTGCACTGGTGTTAGCTGACGATACTCATACATAGCAAGCACCCCCAACCTCAACGTTTGTAGTAACGACTTCAGTCGTTATTTCCTGGTGATGAGGGCTAAAGCCCTCACTACGAGCCTTTGAGTTTGTGGTAACGACTTTAGTCGTTATTTTACGAACTGGGTTCATACTTCTACCTCTACGGTAATCGAGGTATCGCAGCCGAAGGTATCCACGACTTTGACGCAGGCAGTGTATTTACCCGGAGCCGGGTAGGTGTAGCCCGCATCACTGATGGTTTTGAGGGAGCGATCTTTGCGGGTGCGATAGTCTTGCCAGTCGTGGGTGAAGGGTTTGCCCGGTTGCCAGTTGAAGTCCACGGCCCAGAAGTCAATAAAATCAAAGCCACTTTTGATCGCCCGTTCTTTGATGGCTTCCAGTTCTTTGGTGGGCACTTCCGCCAAGGAGGGGAGGAACTGGGTGAGTTTGATGTCTACGGTGCGGGTTTGAGAACTAAAGTCCTCACTACGAACCTGGTTTGTAGTAACGACTTCAGTCGTTGCTTTACGGTAGACAGGTTCCGCCGCCAACACGGCAACTTCCAAAAACGGCGGCGGCGACTTGCGGTTTTTCTCCATGATCTCGCGGGGAATCTGCACCAGCTTCAGCTTTACGCCCAACTCTTGCACGAGGGCATTCACCAGCAAATGCAAATCCATCTCAAACTCCCAGGCAAGGCAATAGCACTCCCGCCCGCCCGCTGCGGCCACGGCCTGCGCCACCTGTTTGGCTTCGTCGCGGGTAAACATGGAGTCGATGCCATCCACATGGCAAAACGCCCCGGCTTTGCGTCCATGCAGTAGGGGCGAGGGCGGATTGGTCAGCACCTCCGCTTTGAAGAACTCCAGAATCACCCGCCGATGCTCTTCATCCGCCCTCTGCAAGCGATCCTTTTGCCACCACTGCCGCTCGTAGCGTCCCAGGTTATAGACATCAAAGGCGCGATAGGGTTTGCCTTCACTGTGCAATTTGCGCTGAAGCTCAATCATCCGTTTGCGCGAGGTATGGATGGCAAACCGCCCCAAATCACACATCAACCACCTGCGCCCCAACCGCTCCGCAACTGCCCCGGTGGTGCCACTGCCGCAAAAGAAATCGGCAACGAGATCGCCTTCATTGGAAGAGGCTTGGATGATGCGATCTAGAAGGGCTTCGGGTTTTTGGGTAACGTAGCTAATCCTTTCTTGTGCTTGCGAGTTGATTGCATATATATCACTCCAAATACTTGGAACAGATAATCCTGGCATTTCATCTAAATATCGCTTTATTCTTGGCATACCTTCTCGCGTGTAGTAAAGCTTATTTTGTTTTTCAAGCTCTTCCATTTTTTCTTTGGTATAAGACCACATTCTTCCACGCGGAGGAAATTTCCCTTTCCACTCATATCTTCCAGAATCACTACCGTGAGATGGAGCGGTTACGTTATCATCCATAAATCGTCTACCGTCAGGATCTCTATGCTTGTAGCGAGTTTCAGCATATTCATCACTGTAGGCGGTATATTGTGGGTTGAAAATGTATTCTGAAGACTTAGAGAAGTAAAATATTGATTCGTGAATATTACCAAAAGACTTTGAGTCACTGTGAGAAGTAGTACGTTTCCAAATGATTTCACTTTGAAGATTTTCACCTCCAAAAACATCATCAAGTAAAGCTCTAACCAAATAGCTAACCTGCCATCCTACATGTACATAGATGCTACCGTTCTCTGTGAGAAGCTCCTTCATCAAGGTAAGTCTTTCATAAAGCATAGAAAGATACGAATCTCGTCCCTTACCCCAAATATCTCGATAAGCAACCATTTCAAGTAAGGACTGATCTTTAAGTGCAGAATCTTCTTCCCCGATCGCCACACTCATTGAAAAATCTGCCCCCACATCAAACGGCGGGTCAATATAAATCAGATCTACCTTGCCCTTAAACTCCTGCAACAGCGAAGCCATCACCAGCTTGTTATCGCCCCAGATCAGCCGATTTCTAAAATCATCCACACGGGGATTCTGCTGTTCAAATAGCTCCAACTGCCCCGTCGCCGCCGCCGCCCGTCGCGGCTCATCAATACTCTCAATCTTCTGCATCGGCATCGCACACCCGGCAATATCCACCTCTCGCCGCTGGCCATACTCGTCATACTTGCCCTCCCACACCAATTCCGTGCGCATTTGGGAGAGGGGGTGGGGGTTGTGGGGGCCGTAGGTGGGCGATTGGGTCATAGAAAGGCAGCATGAAGGCGTAAAGGTCTGCCCTCAATTATAGTCGCTGCCTGAAATGCCGCCAAATCAAGCGTTTTGCAGGATGGGCTAGGCGTGATAAGTGGGGTGGGCGATCGTCCTAGTGGATATGCCAAGGGCGAACGTGAGGGTTTTCAACTTTGGATGAGCGCCTCAAAGTACAGCCCCACCCCAAGGCTAAAGCGAGATAACAAACTGATAATCAGAGTATTTGCGATCGAAGAGAGTACGTCCTAGCTGTTCCGCAGCAAGACTGGGGGAACTCGGATCGTGCATCACCTCACCACGCCTGTTGCCAACGCCACGAACTACGCCAACGAAGTCAGAATGGGTATAACGTGAAAACTCCTGAATCTGATGAATAATACCCAGTGCAGCACCGGGATACGTTTCTTCAGAAGCGAGCACCAGGCCAATCCGCTTATGAGACATTCTGTTGAGTACACGATCGCAGTCTGGATAGGAAGCCGCGTAGTAACAGAAGGTGCGATCGAAAAATGCCTTGGTTTGGGCAGATAAGCCATACCAATAAATCGGTGAGCAGAAAATCACTCCATCTGCTGGCAGGAAGTCGTCAAAAAAGAGTGTGCGAAACGGATCGGCGATCGCGCAGTCTCCGTTAGGAAGACGACAAGTGCGGCAGTCTCGCAGAAAACTCGCAATAAAATCGTCTATGAAGCGCAGTGAAACCTTTGTGCCTGCTGCTTCTGCACCCCGTTGAACGGCTTCAGCGAGTGTGGCTGAATTACCTGTGCGTCGCGGACTGCCGACCAGAATCAGGAGCTTTGATGGTTTATTCATCATTTTCTCCCTAGGCAGCAACTAGCTGACTCATTTTGGCGCGGGCATTGGCGATTGACTCTGCCAGTTTTGTGCCGCCATATTCATCATTTTCGACATGAATAAAGGTGATATCCGTGATGCCCATGAATCCAAAAACAGTTATGAGATAGGGATCGTGATGATTCATTTGTTCGTAGCGTCCTCCGGGATGGAAACCAGAATCACCACGAGATTCAATGATGAACATTTTTTTACCCAAAACCAACGGTTTAAAAACGTTGGCAGAATCATTCGGTTCAAAGGTAACAGTACGTCCAACTCGCACAATCTGATCAATGTATGCTTTGAATCCACTGGGAACGCTGAAGTTATACATGGGAACACCCATCACATAGACATCAGCCGCCAGGAATTCATCCACCAGTTCATCACTCAAACGAATCGCTTCACGCAGTTCGGGTGTGTGTTGCTCTGGTGATGAAAATGCAGCCGCAATCCAGGATTCATCGACATGGGGGATCGGATTGCGGCCAATATCACGATAGGTGACCGTATCGTTGGGATGAACTTGTTGCCATTGTTCAACAAATTCTCTAGTCATACGGCGAGAGTGCGATCGCTCTCCACGCGGACTGGCATCAATGTGCAGTAGGTGTGTCATTGTGATGAATCTCCTATTAAGCTGAATGGTGCGAAGTATTTTATGAATGTAAAGGTGTGAGGTTTTGTGCAAGGACACCATCGACTGGTAATTCAATTGGCTTTTTCCAACAATTCACCATTTCAGCTTAGAAAAACCTTCCCTGCCTAACTATCAAAATCCTGTGGAACTATCAAAATCCTGCAATCAGTTTTCAGGCGACCCAACAGCAATGCTCTGAAAGTGATTAGAATCAGAACTAGTAGTCTGCGGCGTAAATCTAGCTACCACTCTGTAGTGCAGGCATCTTGCCTGCTTGCAGTCGAGACGACTGCGCTACGGTTGCCGAACTTCCGCCTTGCTGTACTAGACACATGGGTTTGCATGATGAAGACATTCTTCACCCATCTAGCTGAAGCAACTGACTCCCCCATCCTGTCGAGTCAGTCCCAGGGTTGGAACCATATTTTGGTTGAGCAATTTCAGCACCCTCCCGGAGAGGAAAGGAGCCATTTTGACGAGGAACACGCCATTTGTCTGTCTCTGGCTCCCCGTCCAGTACGCCTGCTGCAAATCAAGGGTGGCAGAACTTATGTGGGGTTGCAGTCCAGAGGAGATGTTTCGCTTACGCCTGCAAAGATTCCGTCTTATTTTCGCTGGGAGAGTGATGATAGTTGCCTGCACATTCGCATTGCATCACAGTTCATTCAGAATGTTGCCAGGGAGACGATCGCCACTGATCCCGATCGCTTAGAACTGCGGCTAGAATTTCAGACTCGCGATCCACAGCTTGAGGCGATCGGCATGATGATGCTGGCTGAACTTAAGCAGGAACATATTGGAGGAAGGCTTTACATTGAATCGCTGTCAAATTTACTGGCAGTGCATTTGCTTAGACAATATGCCGCTTCTACATCTCGGTTTATCGTTTACGAAAGTGGCTTAACTGAACGTCAAATTCGACAAATTATCGAATACATTGATGCCCATCTGAATCAAGACATCAAACTGGCTGATCTGGCTACATTACTCGGTATCAGTGAATCCCATCTCAGTCACCGTTTCAAGCAGGCGATCGGTATCACCCCTTATCAATATCTGCTTCAGCAACGCATTGAACGGGCAAAGCAGTTGTTGAAAGAGGGCGATCGCTCCATCATGGACATTGCCCTTCTGTGTGGGTTCAACAGTCACAGCCATTTAAGCAAACAGTTTCGTCAACTCACAGGCATGACACCTAAAAACTATCGAACAAGTTAATCTGCATTAATGCCAGGAATTGTAAGTCTTCTGCTCCTTGCCGCAGCTAACCTTCTATCAGCCCTGGCAAGGAGCCTGGACTCAGTATGATCCCTCCTGAAGTTCTTCAGCAGCGTATTGATGCCCACCTGGAAAGTATTGCCACGTATAAATAGCTGTGTTGCTGGTTATTCACACTGGATAGGGCCCTTCCATAAATTTGTGCATATGATATCCCTTCGATCCCACAATACGCGCCAGTGGGCTGCGTGGATCAATCCCCGCTGTTAAACCGTCGAGTAAGTATCGAAAGTCATATTTGGGTTTCCAGCCAAGGTCGTTTCTTGCCTTTTCATTGACATATACCCTCTCAATACTAGGAAACATCTTCCAGCCTTGCCGGTTGTATGCTTCCTTGTAGTGCGGAAATTTTCGCTGCACAACTAAAGGTGCATCAATTTGCAAGTCAAACAGGTCGTCCGGTGTAAAGGGAGTCGTCGCACTGATAATGTAGCGATCGAAGCCAATTGTGGGTGCCTTTTGAATTGCGAGTAAATGAGCACTCATAACATCTTCAATGTCTACACGGCGGTAGAGCAATTCATTTGCCTTAATGTTGCCATCTTCGTAAGCCTCGCGTGTCTCTTTGTGGTCATCCGCTTCTGGAAAAAAGCGCGAGGTTCGCAAGATCAGGCACGGCAAACCCTGATTCCGGTAGAAGAGTTCGCATAGGTTTTCCGCCGCTACCTTGGTCACCCCATAGATGTTTTTTGGAATGGGAACGACTTCCTCCGTAATCCATGCGGCAGGAGCATCAGCAGGTGGGATGAGGGCATCGCCGAAGGTACTGGTGGTGCTGGTAAAGACAAACGATCGCACACCAGCCAATACCGCTTCTTCGAGCAGATTGAGTGTACCTGTGATGTTGGTGTCAACAAAGCGTTGCCGACTGTGAGTGGTGATATGGGGTTTATGCAGAGTTGGGGTGTGAAGGACTGCATCGATTCCTGTCATGCACCGTTTGACCCACTCTCGGTCAACGATCGAGCCAACGTGATGCGTGAAGTTGGAAGGCACAAGGTCAACCCCAACCACTTCATGACTCGTCGGTTGCAGTGTCCGCACTAATGCTTCGCCTAAATGACCACTACTCCCTGTCACTAAAATCTTCATAACATTTAACTAGCCTAAACTCCACCACTTTTGTCAGCCAGACAAATCCAGTTATGTGATCGTAGCCAAAACTTGCTCAAATTGCAGATTCACCTCGACTGGAATGTTGACTTGACATGCAACCATTTAGTTGCATAATAGGGGTATGGATGTCGTGTTTAAAGCCCTCTCCGATCCCAGTCGAAGACAATTGCTCGATCTGTTGTACACCCACAATGGACAAACCTTAGGAGAACTCTGTGAACACCTTGCCATGACGCGGCAGGCGGTTAGTAAACATCTTGCGGTGTTAGAGGCTGCCAATCTTGTTGTCACTTTGTGGCAGGGACGAGAAAAACTGCACTATCTCAATCCCGCTCCGATTCAAGAGATCTATGATCGCTGGCTCAGCAAGTACAATCGTCAACAACTTGATGCCTTGAGCCAACTCAAGCGCAACCTCGAACGAAATCCCCAGGAGACCGACCATGAGTAAACCGACCTTCCTCTATGTCACCTACATTGCCACCACGATTGAACAACTCTGGGATGCAATCACCAGTGACTCCTTCACTCAGCAGTATTTGGGCGAGGAGCAACTTCAGTCGGATTGGCAAGCGGGGTCGCCTATTGAGCAAGTCAACTCAGAGGGTGAATTAGAACCTAAAGGGGAAGTGTTGCGATCGCGCCCCCCGCACGAACTTTGCTACACCTTCCAGTTTTTCGATCACACTCAGCCATCCTGTGTTCGCTTCTTGCTAGAACCGTCTGGAACTCAAGTCAAACTCACCGTCGTTCATGATCGACTGGAGGTGCAAAGCTATCTCAACGTCAGCCGCAGGGGAACGATGTGCTTGTCTACTCTCAAGTACTTACTGGAACTCGAACTTGCGATTGCAGCTTAAACAACGTTACTAATCCAACTCATTCAAGGAACTCCCATCATGATTCCGACTGTGATTGAACAATCGGGTCGAGGCGATCGCGCCTTTGACATTTACTCTCGGTTACTGCGAGAGCGGATTATTTTTCTTGCAGAACCCGTGATGCCCGAAATGGCAAACCGCATCGTGGCGCAACTGTTGTTTCTCGAAGCCGAAGACCCCGACAAAGATATCTACCTCTACATCAATTCTCCGGGTGGTTCTGTGAACGATGGGCTGGGGATCTATGACACGATGAACCACATCCGCCCTGATGTTTGCACAATTTGCTATGGCTTTGCCGCGAGTATGGGCACGTTTTTGTTGGGGGCAGGTGCGAAAGGCAAACGCAGCAGTTTACCCAGTTCGCGGATTATGATTCACCAGCCTTCTGGAGGTGCACAGGGGCAAGCCGCCGATATCGAGATTCAAGCGAAGGAAATTCTCTATCTCAAAAACCAGATCAATCAGCGGATGGCAGACTATACCGGACAGTCGCTGGAGCAGATTGAGCGAGATACCGATCGTGATTTTTACATGTCGGCTCAAGAGGCAGTTGCCTACGGCTTGATTGACAAGGTAATCGAGCGCCCGATGCGCCCGATGCCCACTGAACTGGTGGCAGCGAGGTAAATTGCGATTTTCACAGAGATCGATGCTGTGTGTTCTCACCTGGCGTAATGAATAAGAGGGAACTGGATGAGTGAACTTTGGCAGTATGCCAGATTCCGCGAGGTACTAATATGTAATCGCCTGGGGTATTCAGAGAAACCAAGTTTTCAATTCCATTTTGCTGCAAAACGAAATCAACCTGACCAGAAAGAAGGCAAACAAACTCATCTCCGCTGGGGTGCATTTCCCAGCTATTCCAGTCCTGCTCGAAGGTATAGTGTGATATCAGCCGCTTGCCTTTGAAGTCACCAAACTGGGGTTCAAGATCTGCATAGAAGCGATCGCTCACTACAACAGGAATCGCGTCACCATTCTCTGCAAGTACAACAAAGGTAGAGTTGATTTGAGAAACCATTTCAGGATGCATCTGCTTTTACCTCCGGGATAGTTCACGGTCATAAACTGATGCCACTGCCCATCATCATGATAATTGCGGCACTTCCACAAACAATACAAAGTCCATCCAGCGATCGTATACATTCTATTCCTGTTACTTTCTCAATAGAGTGCTCCAATTCCATCACACTGTTCCGTTTTCTGACAATGCGTTAGAAACTCGCTCTGCCTTGCGATATTGTTGAATTAGAGATTCACGTAGCAGTCCTGTGGTTTTTCAAACACATCCGGTGGAGCATCGGCACCCATTAAAACGATGCCGCCTACAGTGAGGCAGATTGGTCAAGTCGGCAACGACATTAGCATGTGATCGCACGTGTGATGATAAATGCGGTTCAGCCCAAACAGTATGTTGAGTAGCCGTTGCACAATGGCGCATTTGTTCTCGTATAGCATCGGAATCTCAAGGCGTTCGGTCAAGATGCGTTGACCATCAAACGGGCGAAATTTCAGGTGCTTTTGAACCATTGCAACCGCAAGTTCTTCAGGATAGGTCGAAAGCTGAGTTTGCCACTGTCTAATCAGGTCTTCACCATAAAGAACCACTGCGTGTTGAAGATGAAATGCGATCGCTTGCTTCTCAAACACAAGCCCGTATTGCGAGACATCGTAACGCTCAACCACATCAATCACACTGTTGTCTATCATCTCGCGTGTCCAATGCCCCGCTTCGACTTTCATGCCGTATAGGTTAAATGTACTACTTTGATCTGTCAAGGGCAATCTTCACTGTTCTGGTGAACTTTTGTAAGGTTTTGTTGATTGTCTAAGAGGGTGTTTGAAAAGATTTGAGGTGTCAAATTTATGCCAACCGCCTCACCATAATCCGAATCATGGCAAGGTAGATCAAGGTTTCTGATGTCTCTGGTAATAATTCATAGTCTCTGACCAACCGTCTGCATCCCATTAGCCAACCAAAAGTTCGTTCTACCACCCACCTCTTTTTGAGCAAGCTAAAGCCTTTGGTTTGCTCAGGTCGCAGTACAACTTGCACAATCCAACGACAAACATCCATCACCCACATCAGAAAAGGGGCGCCATCGAACCCGCCGTCTACCCAAATGGTGATTAAGCGTGAAACCTTTTTCTTCATCCGTTTGACTCGTTTGAGGACACGTTTGCCCCCTTCGCGTTCCCCCAGGTTTGCCGCACTCACAAACACCCGCAAAACCAGTCCTAACGTATCCACCGTTAAAAATCGTTTGCGTCCTGTAATCAGCTTGCCTCCATCAAAGCCAACTTGTTGATGAACTCCTGCTGCACTCTTGATGCTTTGGCTATCGATGATCGCTTCTGATGGACTAGGATAGCGTTGCGCATCGATGCGAACCCACTGGTGCAACTGGTCATGAATGGAAATCCAGGTGCCGTCCAATCGCCAGTTGCGGAAGTACGTGTACACCGTCTGCCAGGCTGGGAAATCACCAGGTAAAGAACGCCAACGACAGCCTTCAACCAGAACATAGAGCATGGCATTGAGCACCTCCCACAGGTCAACGCTGCGAGGACGACCACCTGGCTTTGCTGCTGGAATTAATTCACTCAAAACCTCATATTGGGCGCGGGTTAGGTTACTGGGATATGCTTTACTCATCTGACTCACTCAGGGCTGTAGATATTTGCTATTCGCAGCCTACACTGAGTGAGCTTTTTTACGACCTTCCTGGCTTCTCAAACACCCTCTTACACCTCACGGTCTAGACTATTCAGACAAACTTGTTGATTTAGCTCGACAACGCCTTCAATCGTCCAGCAATATTTATTGGGGGAACGCTTGGGACTGGACTCCCCCTCAGTACTTTGATTATGTGCGAACTGAACTCGATTATGTGCCGCGCAATTATCGAAAACCTTTTGTCGAAAGGCTATTGGCTGAGTTTGTCGCTCAAGAGGGGCGATTACTCATTTCTCAATATCGCAGTCGTCGTGATGATTTAACTCAAGGCTGGGTCAACCAAGAATTAGAAAGGCATGGGTTTCGAGTCGTTGAAACACATTCGGGGTATAACGGAGACGGCTTAGAATTATGTCGTGTGGCGGTTTTGCAATCGAAATAGCGATCACCCAGCTATGCACACCGACCGTTGAGAAGTTATCGGTTGGAGTTCAAGATTATCTGCGGCGGGTGATTGGGGCCGTTATGCCGCAAGTCCCCGACTGGGGTGTAATCTGAATCATATCTGTGATAGTTCAGAGTCAAGGTAGCGTGAAGTTGCTGATCTAAATTCACCTTGAGACTATTAATGGTGTAACTATAAATTGAAGAGTACAGACATGGTTAATAAAACTAGACTAAGTATTGTATGCCTAGCTCATCAGGTAGAGATAAAGAAGTTAAGCTAATTCGTCAGGCTAACCGTGCTTCTGCAACTGCTCGTTTAATGCTAGGGAAATTTGATGATTGGCATGAGTTTTTGAAGGCTGACACTATCGATTTAGAAAACCTTCCACGTCGGAATTTAAAGTCAGGTAGTAAAGATGTAAAGCGTAGACTTTCGCGTGAAATCGAGGGGTTCTGTTCTAGAAACTTTCAAAACATGACTGAGCGAAAACTCGCTCAGTTGTACGAAGAGATAAAGGCGCATCGAGGTTTTGAGATACCTCTATTAGAATTTGAGAGTCAGTTTTCACCCTTGAATCCAAAGGTTCTAAAAGGCAGACCAAAGCATTTAACTGTTTGTATATCTTTGTGGGGATTACAATTCAAATTTCCAGAAGAAGAAATGGCAAAGGACTTAATTGAGGCACTGAATATAGTTGTAGAGGCGGAAGCATCCCTCAAAGACTACAAGAGCAAGCATCATTCAGAGAATAAAGAAAATCGTATTCAAATTAGTAAATTAATTCGGCAAAAAAGTTTTGCTTCTCGGTCAGTTGTCATCAATTGTTTCAATCTGATTGAAGCTTACTTGAATGGATTAGCTTGGGACTACGTTCAAACTAACGGAATAGAGCATCTATCCAATCGCAAGAAATCTCTTTTGGAAGACACGACACAAGTATCTACACGCGATAAACTCACGAAATATCCGATGACTATAACTGGCAATCAACTTTGGGAAGAGCCGGATGATGATCTAGAGGCGTTCATCAGTACACTTAAGCCATTCCGTGATTCTCTGATGCATCCTTCCCCTTTTTCTGCTCCTGAAAGGCATGGTGGATACGATAAATTAAGCCTGTTCTACAGAGTTGATTATGATACGGGATTACTTACAGCTAAGCTTTTGGTAGATTTAGTCAAGCGTATACAGAAGCATATTTATGGAGAGCGGTCAGTTTTGCCAGTCTGGATTGATGAATTAGATCAGGAAATTCAAAAATGCTGGGAATCACTTGAAAGCGAACGGCATAACAACCCGGTTGGAGCGGACTGAGGGAAGATCCCGGCAAGGATGCAAAAATCCAGGCAGCCGCTCAGCCGGAACGTTAGGCTGCTTGAGTGGCTGGTGAGGGCAGTAGTTTGAGGCTACCTATAAAGGTTCAAGATTAAGTTGGTACGATCGGCAGGGGACGCTAAGATAAAACTTTGCAATCTGAAGGAGTGGTGAAATGAAGATTCATTACCTACAGCACGTCCCTTTTGAAGGACTTGCCAGTATTGAATCGTGGGCAATCAGTCAAAATCACTCGTTGTCAGCCACCAGGTTCCATAGCAACGAGCCTTTGCCTTCAGTTAAGGATATTGATTGGCTGATCGTAATGGGTGGACCGATGAACATTTATGAGGATGACAAATACCCTTGGCTGACCGAAGAGAAACGGTTTATCGAACAAGCAATTAAGCAGAATAAAACGGTCATTGGTATTTGTCTTGGGTCGCAGTTAATTGCCAATGTTTTAGGTGCAAAGATTTATCAAGCTCAGCACAAAGAGATTGGCTGGTTTCCCATACAGATGACCGATATGGCTAAGGATTCTGCTGTCTTTAACTCGTTACCGCAGAGGTTGACCGTTTTTCATTGGCATGGTGATACGTTTGACCTGCCAGAAAGTGCGACTCGTCTAGCATACAGCGAGGGTTGCCAAAACCAGGCATTTGTCTACAACCAAAAGGTATTAGGCTTACAGTTTCACCTTGAATCAACCAAGGACAGTGTGCAGCAAATCATTGAAAACTGTGCAGATGAGTTAGTTGAAGGCAGATACATTCAGAAGCCAGAGGAGATGTTGTTAGGAGACGGTGATTTTGACACACTCAACAATGCAATGAGCAGAATCTTAAACAATCTATCGAGTGGAAGCGCAGCCTAACAATTCTGTTGGAGCGGACTGATAAAGTTGGTCGGTGTTGTTGCAAAGGTTATCGGCAGCCGCTCAACAGACCCGTTAGGTGTACTGGGGAGCGGTTCTGTGGTATTCATTCATAACTGCTACTAAATGACCGCATGGCAACGTTCCTTACTGATTCTGCTGATATTGCTAGAGTCTACTACTCCTCAAAATTGAACTTGAAACAGCGTAGTGAGTTGGGTCAGTTCTTGACCCCCGCAACTGTCGCACGTTTCATGGCAGGACAATTCAACAACCTGTCTGGTCACATTCACCTTCTAGATCCTGGGGCTGGAATTGGAACTTTAACTGCTGCTGTAGTAGAGCGGTTACTGGCAAACCCTGCTCAGGTTGGTAGTTGCAGCATTACAGCATATGAAGTCGAACCAGTCTTCTTCCCCTCGCTAAATCAAACCCTCACAGAATGCTGTGCTGCTTTGAGCAGCAAAGGAATTCAAGCAGATTATTACTTGCGAAAGGAGAATTTCATAAAAGCTAGTAGTGAAATGAACTTGCCACTCTTCCAGAAGGTAGTTCCAAGCTTTACTCATGCAATTCTTAATCCACCTTATAAGAAGATTCATAGTCAATCAGCAGAAAAGAAAGTTCTTTCAAGTATTGGGATTGATACTGTAAATTTCTACAGCGCATTTGTTTGGCTTGCCATCCTACAACTTATAGATGATGGCGAAATGGTTGCGATTACGCCTAGAAGTTTTTGCAATGGAACGTATTTTCGCCCTTTCCGAAAAGCTTTTCTAGAATATATGAAACTAGATAAAATTCATATATTTGAGAGTAGAACAGCAACCTTCTCAGAAGGTGAGGTATTGCAGGAAAATATTATTTTTCACGCACTAAGATCTAAACAAAAACCTAGCAATGTAAAAATAACTAGCAATTCTGAGATTGCATTAGATGAGATTTCAGAATCAAGATATGCTTCCTATGACGAAGTAATTGAGCCGAATGATTCCGAACAGTTTATTCATATTGTTACAAATCCTCTCAAAAATTCCTTGAGAGTTCAAATGAATAAAATGCCCTGTACGTTGGATGAAATAGGCTTAGAAGTTTCGACGGGTCCAGTTGTTGATTTTCGCCTAAAAACATCTTTAAGAAACTATTTGAGTGATGGAACTGTTCCACTACTTTATCCAGAATCTGTAAAACTAAGTAAATTAGTGTTTCCTCCTGACAATCCCCGCAAGCCCATTGCGATCGAAAAAAATCAAGATACAGAAAAATGGCTAATTGAGCCTGGTTGGTATGTTTTGACAAAACGTTTTTCATCTAAAGAAGAAAAGCGTCGTGTTGTTGCTGCTGTATGTTCTCCTATTGGTTCAAAATCTCTTGGTGTCGAAAATCATCTCAATTACTATCATGCTAAAGGAAAAGGAATGCCCCCTGATGTAGCTAAAGGTTTAGCAACATTTCTTAATTCAACTTTATTTGATAGCTACTTTCGTCAATTTAGTGGACATACACAAGTTAATGCTACCGACCTTCGTAGGGTTAAATATCCATGTAAAAATGACTTGATCCAAATAGGAGTTCGAGTTGGGAGCAATGACTTAAACCAAGAAGAAATCGATAAAGTTGTACATGAAGTTCTATCAATTATGGATGAAGCGACAGCCGCAGTTCAAGCAAACAAGCGAATCGAAGAAGCACTTGTAATTCTCAAGGCTATCTCTGCTCCTAGAGAGCAACAAAATGAAAGATCTGCACTCTGTTTACTTGCGTTAGCAGATATTCAACCTGATAAACCCTGGAGCCAAGCTACTGCACCAAAACGCGGAATCACAGAAATGATGGATTGGTTCCGTGATCATTACGGAAAACAATATGCACCAAACACACGCGAAACTGTTCGACGACAGACAATGCATCAATTTGTGCAGATGGGATTGGTGGTTGAAAATCCAGACAAACCAGACCGACCAATTAACAGCCCTAAGTGGTGCTACCAACTTCATCAGCAAGCGTTATCACTGCTTCAAGTTTATGGCTCTGAGAGGTGGGAAGAAGCTCGTAGAAATTACGCGGTTTCAGTTACTAATTTGTTGCAAGCCAGGAATCGAAATTTGTCCATGATTCCTATAACCTTGCCCGATGGTCAGGCGATTCAGCTTTCGTCAGGTGGGCAAAATATTTTAATTAAAGACATCTTAGAAAGCTTTTGTCCAAGATTTACGCCAGGGGGCGTAGTTCTATATATTGGCGATGCTGGTGATAAATTTATAATCAATGAAACACAAAAATTCCGAGAAATGGGGATTGAATTAGATCCTCACGGAAAAATGCCTGATGTTGTGGTGTATCACAGACAGCAAGATTGGCTTGTCCTTATAGAAGCTGTGACTAGTCATGGTCCAGTTAACTTAAAACGCCACAATGAGCTAAAACAGCTCTTTCAGTCAAGTCGTAAGGGTCTAGTCTTTGTTACTGCTTTCCCCAGTCGTAGGGAAATGACTCGGTATCTTGCCGAAATTTCCTGGGAAACGGAAGTTTGGGTCGCTGATCAGCCCGATCACATGATTCACTTTAATGGAGAGAGATTCCTCGGTCCATATTAGTGCCCGGAAAAGCGTTCTTAAAGATCTCATTTGTGAGAGTACACCTAACACTGCGTTGGTGCGGACGGTACGGAGGTTATCGGTGAGTGTTCGAGGTTATCTGCCGCCGCACAACTTCACCGTTAGCTAGCTTAGTTTTTCTACGAACGTGACGTGCACCAAGTCTTCACAATCATGAAAAGAGAAAGTAAATTTTACTCCTCACTAGTGATTTTTAGAGATAAGGAAGAGAAATAAGTGTGATTATGAGGTAAATGCGATATAAGGCAAGTAATAATGCAAAGAGCTGTTTTGTGTAAGGCGACTGATTTTGCTGCTAAGAGGATACTAAGCAGCAGTCTGGTTCTTAAATCAGGAGCTCTTATTTTGGGTAGCTTAGCTAGTATTTTTCTACTACCCAGTCATCCGGCAGTGAGCCAAAGTCGTATTTTCCATGGCGTTCAAGTCTCCCAAGATTTCGACACAAGTTCCGATTTAGCAGACTTGATCAGAGAAACGATTACAGGACAAGGATTTTCTGAAATTCGATTAGGCCAATGGGTAGTGGTTCCTGGAAGTAGAGATAACTACTACACATATGAGGTGCAGGAACTTACGGTGCAGTCAACATTCCAAACTTATGTGATCTTTCTGCTTACTGATTCCACATCCAATAATCCTAAACATGTTTCGTTTGGGGTTGATTGCACTGATAACAAGCTTAGACCAGTAAGATATCGTGTGTTTTCCAATAGAGGCAACACCTTAACTAATCAGTCAGTTAATGAGCCTTGGACTGCTCCATACAATGATTTTTGGCAAGACTTAGTTGATAGGGTTTGCAGCCTAGGAAGCTAGCCAGGTACTTAATGCACTCTAAATTTTTTGTCGCATCCAATAGGTATCATTTCATCTAACAGACAATTATCGCTTCGATGCAAAATATTTATGGCTGTTCGTCTTCTTCCCAACATCTTTAACAGGTCAATGAAGCAGCGGTTTGAAGATTCTTGCTTGGCTTTAGTTCACTCATCGCTGCTTATCTTGTTCGTTAGCTGGCTGAAGTAAATGGAAAATCTTGGGAGTTTATGTCTGCATCTCAATGACATAAAATTTTATAGGTATGCTCAATGTATACAATCTCATAGAAATTTCACGAGACATTGCCAAAGAGTTTGATTATTCTAGTATCGTAAAGCTATATTATTAACAAGAGAATTTTATTGGGGCTGCGTGGCTATTTTCACTTTGAAGCACATCTCCGTTTTGCTTGTTTACCTCAATTCTTGTTATTTTTGACACTGTCATTGCTATTTATTAGTTTCCTTGTCTTTCTTGCCATCATTGCATACATACCTTGGTATTTAGGCAAATTAGGAGACACAATTTTAGATTGGCTAATGACGATATCCGAATCAAATAGGAGCGGATATAATTTTCTAAGCTTTATTTTTTTGCCTCCTGTTATTTTTTATGGCTATTTATTGGCGATATTTCTAGTAAGTGTACCTGGTCTTTTAGGATTTGCTGATTTTTTTGATTGTCCTGGCTTTCAAAAAGCAGTATCATCGAATCTTAATACAGCATTTGCACTACGCTCTTACATTCGTTTTAAGTTGCCCTTTAAAGTAATCGCCTTTGCACCTCTTATGATGCATTTGTATGGTACTTTTCTGATTTTACTTACCGCTTCTTTGGGAGTTGTAATAACTTTTATTCCACACCAGATTGGCAAACTGGGGCATATACTCTTGAATTTAGCCCTTCGCCTGTCTGATTTTGACGACTCTAAACTCGATTTTTTGACTTTAACATTTTTGCCTCTTGCAATTTATGGAATTTGTATTCTTGCCATAATTATTTTAATAATTCCTGTCATATTGTTTGCTATGTTGGATATTTTAGTTGATTCTATTTAAATGTTTTTTGCTATTTATCAAAGTCACTTCTTTGTTTTCTAATGCTTCTAGTGAAATAGGACTAGGATGCGCTAGCGTAAATGTAACAAATCATGGTCTAAAAGATGTGTTAAGCGAAGCCTTAACACATCCTGCCAACTACAAGCTCAACACCATCACCAAGATTTGCACAGTGGCAGGGGTTACATCCCAATCGGCTTTGCAAACCTCAATTCTGGCAATAGTAATGGTTTCGCTCATGATCTACACATTAACCGATTCAGAGTACTCAAATCCCGATTTCTTCGTTAACCCCTGAAACAGGTGCAATTACCAAGTACAATCCATCGGTGGTTAACGATGCATTCAGTCAGGTTAGCGATTCGGGTGTCTTTTATGGGAGGCTATAATAGCTTTATGTTGCTTAAGTTGCTTGGAATACGTATATGAGCCAGCAGTTGACTCTAGAAATCAGTGATGAGGTCTACGCTGACTTGCAGCGTAAGGCCAGTGCAGTAGGCATCTCTATAACGGAGTGGATAGTGACCATTCTCAGCAGGCAGAGTACCGTAGCTAGCAGGGTGGCACTGTCCCCAGAGCAACAAGAGCAGGCACGGCAGAAGTTTAAGAGTCATGCAGGGGTAATCAGTTTAGGGTACGCAACGGGTATAGACAACGAAGCAATTGATGCAGACCTTGCCAAAGCTTATACCGATGAGTATTAGCGGCGGGGTTATTTTGTGCTTTTAGATACATCTGGCTTGCTGTGCTACTTGCATCGTGATGAGCCGCAGCATGAGAAAGCTGTACAACTTGTCGATGATTCAACCAGTGGGCTTCTGACTCACAGCCATGTCCTGGCTGAGTTGGTGGCCCTTGCCCTCATTCGTCGCTTTCCTCGGGCTAAGGTTTTAGCGTTTGTAGTTGACTTGGTTGATAACCCGGACATTGAAACGGTTTGGGTTGATGAGCAACTGCACCGAGAGGCTATGCAGCTTTTGCTTGCTCGGCAGGACAAGGGGTATTCCTTATGCGATGCGGTCAGCTTTATTCTGATGCGCCAGCGGGGAATAACCGATGCATTGACGACAGATCGCCATTTTGAGCAGGAGAGATTTATTAGAC
Source organism: Thermocoleostomius sinensis A174 (assembly GCF_026802175.1). NCBI lineage: Bacteria > Bacillati > Cyanobacteriota > Cyanophyceae > Oculatellales > Oculatellaceae > Thermocoleostomius > Thermocoleostomius sinensis. The sequence goes on from NZ_CP113797.1 coordinate 5,206,531, forward strand.
TCCTGCCGCCAGCTAGCTAACACTGCGTTGGTGCGGACGGTAAAGAGGTTGTCGGTGGGTGTTCAAGGTGATCTACCGCCGCACAACTTCACCGTTAGCCTGCTTTAACTCCAGTTAGGGCAGTACACCCCAAAACGTTTTATGAGGTGCTTTATGGCAAATGGTTAGGTCTCTATTTTTCGTAAGTACCCTTGAGGGTACTATTGCATTCTAATTATGTTGTCTAAAATTGATTTGCTTGCCCTGATATCTAGCAAAATTGGTTGATTCCACCTTAGAGGGTGTTTGAGAAGCCAGGAAGGTCGTAAAAAAGCTCACTCAGTGTAGGCTGCGAATAGCAAATATCTACAGCCCTGAGTGAGTCAGATGAGTAAAGCATATCCCAGTAACCTAACCCGCGCCCAATATGAGGTTTTGAGTGAATTAATTCCAGCAGCAAAGCCAGGTGGTCGTCCTCGCAGCGTTGACCTGTGGGAGGTGCTCAATGCCATGCTCTATGTTCTGGTTGAAGGCTGTCGTTGGCGTTCTTTACCTGGTGATTTCCCAGCCTGGCAGACGGTGTACACGTACTTCCGCAACTGGCGATTGGACGGCACCTGGATTTCCATTCATGACCAGTTGCACCAGTGGGTTCGCATCGATGCGCAACGCTATCCTAGTCCATCAGAAGCGATCATCGATAGCCAAAGCATCAAGAGTGCAGCAGGAGTTCATCAACAAGTTGGCTTTGATGGAGGCAAGCTGATTACAGGACGCAAACGATTTTTAACGGTGGATACGTTAGGACTGGTTTTGCGGGTGTTTGTGAGTGCGGCAAACCTGGGGGAACGCGAAGGGGGCAAACGTGTCCTCAAACGAGTCAAACGGATGAAGAAAAAGGTTTCACGCTTAATCACCATTTGGGTAGACGGCGGGTTCGATGGCGCCCCTTTTCTGATGTGGGTGATGGATGTTTGTCGTTGGATTGTGCAAGTTGTACTGCGACCTGAGCAAACCAAAGGCTTTAGCTTGCTCAAAAAGAGGTGGGTGGTAGAACGAACTTTTGGTTGGCTAATGGGATGCAGACGGTTGGTCAGAGACTATGAATTATTACCAGAGACATCAGAAACCTTGATCTACCTTGCCATGATTCGGATTATGGTGAGGCGGTTGGCATAAATTTGACACCTCAAATCTTTTCAAACACCCTCTTAGATGGATTAAAAGGAACATAGCCACCTAAAACAGATGCAACTTTATCGATCGCAGTATCTGTAAACGATAGATTTAGCTTTCTTGAGTAGTTACTTTCTGTTTGTTCTTCCTCCAATGAAAAATTATTCATAGGAGTAGCAGTAGTTTGAGACACACTTAAAGAAGTACCGCACTTAAGACACTTGCTTTTATTTCTAATTACGTAGCTGCTGCACGCTAGACACTTGACTTGCTGCTCACAACTAACGCAGAAGTTATACGCCTCATCAATTAGAACATCACAGTGCGGGCAATTCGGCACAGTCAGGTCTTCCCAAATTCTCTCGGCAATTCATCGCTAGTATACCCGTGCTTCTTATACAACGCCCACCTATTTGGGGACATTTGCCCCTAAATCAACTTCAAAACACTAACCCACTCAAAACATAGGGGGAACGGAATCTGAGTTCTAACCAACGAAACATCTGTTACGCCCTAACCAAGGGCTAAGCGGCATAACGTTGCCCATCACCCGCCGCAGACAACCTCTGAATCATAACCGATCAACCTTCCGGCGGTCGGTGTGCATGGGTGTTGTTAGCCAATATGCATTCCCATCCTGACATTGAAATGTCAAAAAGACATATCTCAGCTATGAAATGTCAAAAAGACATATCTCAGCTATTTTCCCTTGCATGAGTGCTAATGGAGCTGGGTCGCTGTCCCCATGATTTGAGCCAAACGTATTCTTCTTGCCTTGTAGCCAACCAAATACACCAAGTTAGAAGAGTAATTTGCCTAAGAATTGGCAAACTCGCAAAACTTACAATCCTTGCCTTTCGCTTTTTAGATGGCGTGTTTGAACTAAGGCTACCAGAGCGGACACGATATTTTAAGAGTACTTTAGGGCACCTAGATTTGCGAACGGCATCCTTCGTTCGTATCCACCACTCACCATCCTCCACTGACGGTAGTGAGTCTTGAAATGGGTATTGCTTCATTATTTCAGTACGTACCAACCATGAAGAAGGCATGGGGATATTGCGTGCTAGGGTAAATGCGCATAGCTTACCATCTTCATTGATGAGGGCGTGATCAGCACCTACGAAATCACTTTTTGTAGCGTCTGCCCAACGCCTCTGGATGAAAGTCTTACCTGTACACCACACATCATCACCATCACAGTAAGCGACCCAATGCATCCTGACAAAATTTAGAGCGTGATTCCGAACTGCTCCTAGAAAAGCCATTGGCATATGTACTATTTCCAATCTTGGATCTTCCTTGAGACTACCGAGAATCCTATCTAACCAAGCATTCTTCTCCTCAATACAAAGGATAATTTGACCGATGCTTGGGTCTGTAAGCGTTGCTTCTAATGTTTCCAATAAAAACGGCTCTTCACCATCTGTCATGGCTGTGATTATTGCTGCTACATCTTGATGATTGTTTTGATGCTCGTCAGGCATACCTACCATCTCCATATCAACACAGATTATCCTAGCGAAAGAAAAATTACGAAAGTATAAATAGTTACGAAAAATCACACTTTCTTTAAAGTTGGAGTGACGTGTAACATCTCATCTATAAGGAACAGCCCAACAGAGAGCTTGCTGGCTAACGGCACAGTTGAGCCGCCGCAGATATCCTTGAACACTCACCAGCAGTCTTGATGCGGTCGGCTCCAACGAAGGGTTGGACTGCGCTCACTTACTTTGAGTAAGCTTACCAAGCAATGTTGCATGTTTAGCTTTCAAAAATTCAAAAGTCTCTATCACTTCCCTTTCAAAATCAACAGGCCAATTAATTTTTGAATGCCATGAATACTCAACACCTTCTTCTTTCCATCGCTTATGTTGAATTGACCATGAGTTTTGATGATCCAGGAAAGCGACATAGCTATCTGGAAAACGAGTTCCTTCAATTAAATGCGTTTTAGACGTTAGTAGTTCTTTAATCTGCTCATTTCTAGGTAAAAAAGCTTTTTCAGCCCAAAACAGCCAAGTTTTTAGCTCTTGTTCAGGAAGCGGCTTACCTTTTATAAAAACATAATCCCTTTTTAGGGTATCAAGGAGATCTTGGTACGTCCGACGAGCTTCATAAATAAGAAAAGCCATTGGACCATACAATTCTTCAAGCTGTCTCTCCACGTGCTTTAAAGAAGCTTCAGTTCTTTGCCTTACACGATCGCGCCGATCAGTAAGCACATGATTGACCATCCATCCAACAGCACTAACAGCACCAGCTATCAAAGCAACAACTACTGAGGTATCCATACACGTTATCGATTATCCTTGCTGCCCAGTTCCACATCATTGAAATGATTTAACATAGCTTTCCCACTAGCAAATTTGAAATACTGTCTCGACCCGAAAGTAAAGCAGTCCAACGTTCGTGCTCACCGGACGCAGACAACCTTTGCGACTCAGCCAATCAGCTTGGAGCGTTCCGGTGCAGCGCGGTTGTTAGGTTGCGGCTACACCCGTAGGTTTAAACAAAACCTTCATCAACTAATTTTCCCTCCTTGCTAGTAATCTCATGACGCTGCCCTGATCCACCAACAACACGACACCAACTCTCAGAAATCAACTTTGCATTTTTCCCCTCACCATCAATCCAATAACTAAACCCACCATACATGCCAGGAACTGGAAACCACATTCGAGGTTGTTCTAGTTCTAGCAACGGTTCTAACTCTGGGAGCCTCAGCCTAGATTTTTGAACCAAATCACCTGCTCTACTGAGAATAATTTCGTGGAAGTTAGTTTGAATTTTTTGAAGTATTGTATGAGAAATATGTGTTTTGTAGACTGGCTCTAGTAAATGAACCAAGCTCTGATATCCCTTTCTCTTTGCAATATCCACTGCTCTTTCATCATCAGCATTCCGTAACGTCCGCCATGCTCCCATGCCTAACATTTTCTGTACTACTTCTCCTGGCGCATTTCCATGTGCAGCTTGATGGAGAGGAGTGTATAGCGATCGCCCATCAGGACGAGTCACATTGATCAAATCTGGACGCCCATTAAGAATTTCAAGGGTTTTCTTCCAGTGATATTGTTTTGCGGCATCTGCAAGTGCATGGCGAATCACAACCTCATCGTCCTGAAGCGCCTCTGATTTAGTGATACCGTCCCATTCAGCAGTCATTGCCCTAAGCCCTTAACTAAATCAACTATAAAACTTCCATTTTTCACAGGAAGCTTTCAAACCGTTGTTCCCCCAGATAACGCAAAGCAACCTAAGAGGGTGTTTGAAAAGATTTGAGGTGTCAAATTTATGCCAACCGCCTCACCATAATCCGAATCATGGCAAGGTAGATCAAGGTTTCTGATGTCTCTGGTAATAATTCATAGTCTCTGACCAACCGTCTGCATCCCATTAGCCAACCAAAAGTTCGTTCTACCACCCACCTCTTTTTGAGCAAGCTAAAGCCTTTGGTTTGCTCAGGTCGCAGTACAACTTGCACAATCCAACGACAAACATCCATCACCCACATCAGAAAAGGGGCGCCATCGAACCCGCCGTCTACCCAAATGGTGATTAAGCGTGAAACCTTTTTCTTCATCCGTTTGACTCGTTTGAGGACACGTTTGCCCCCTTCGCGTTCCCCCAGGTTTGCCGCACTCACAAACACCCGCAAAACCAGTCCTAACGTATCCACCGTTAAAAATCGTTTGCGTCCTGTAATCAGCTTGCCTCCATCAAAGCCAACTTGTTGATGAACTCCTGCTGCACTCTTGATGCTTTGGCTATCGATGATCGCTTCTGATGGACTAGGATAGCGTTGCGCATCGATGCGAACCCACTGGTGCAACTGGTCATGAATGGAAATCCAGGTGCCGTCCAATCGCCAGTTGCGGAAGTACGTGTACACCGTCTGCCAGGCTGGGAAATCACCAGGTAAAGAACGCCAACGACAGCCTTCAACCAGAACATAGAGCATGGCATTGAGCACCTCCCACAGGTCAACGCTGCGAGGACGACCACCTGGCTTTGCTGCTGGAATTAATTCACTCAAAACCTCATATTGGGCGCGGGTTAGGTTACTGGGATATGCTTTACTCATCTGACTCACTCAGGGCTGTAGATATTTGCTATTCGCAGCCTACACTGAGTGAGCTTTTTTACGACCTTCCTGGCTTCTCAAACACCCTCTAACGTTCCCAATCACCCGCCGCAGACAACCTCGAACACTTACAGACAGACTTTCGGCGGTCGGGTGCATTGGGGTTGTTATGCCGTGCTGCTACAACTGCTCCAACAATCTGTCGTATTCTGCGTGAGAACCTACCCAAAACCAAATCACTGTATCTCCATCTAATTGCCCAACCGCTCGATAACTTTTGCTAATACGGGCAGAGTAGATCGGCAACACCGGATGAACCTTCTTGAAGCGTAGACTTGGATAGCTTGAGTCTTCCTTAAACTGACGATACGCTGCACGGGCTTGCTCTTGAACCTGTCTAGGTAAATTAGCGAATAGTTTACGAAACTCGGTAGTAGTGCGCGATTTCACAGTGTCTCTGGGTCAAGTTCTTGGGTTTGACCTGCATGATATTCAGCTATTGCAGAAGCAGCCAGTTTTGCAAGAATATTCGGTGAGCGAGAGAATGATTCATCCCAACGCCGATCGTCCTCTATCTCTTCCAAAATCATTGCAGCGATCGCATCCTGTTCGCTTTCAGGTAAGGCTTGTAACCTGGCGATTGCTCGTTCAAGCAACTCAGTCATCGCTACTCCACTCAGCACTTCATACTTACCCTATCTATTATCGCTGCTCTCAGGTAGAGTGAGCATAGCCCGAACACGCTCTTGAAATGCGGGCAAACCGCCCTGATTTTGCCAGTGTTGCTGAAAAGTGGGCATTGTTTCCAGAAACATCACGTCGCCACCCTGAAGCCTAACTGGGTAACCAAATACTTCATCCGCTTTTGCAGAATTAGGGAGATTATTCCAATCAATTACCCAAAGCACTTCAACGATTCGATAGATATTGAAATCACCTTGCCACTTTTCACGTTCTGGCTTGTAATCAAGTACTTCTACAAGGTGCGTAACATAGCCACCTTGCCGAAGTAATATTAGATCTCCTCGCTGTGGTTTGCTGGCATTACCTTCGTCATCTTTCCAAGCCAACTTAAAGAGGCTTCCAGGCTTAAAAACTTGGTAAGCCCAAGACTCCTGACCCATTGGTTTGATATTCTTCGTCCACTTCAGGTTTTGTAAGTTCATGTATTGACTTCAACTTGAACACTAACAAGTTAACTTTCGGTTACGTCCTAACCAAGGACTAAGCGGCATAACGGCAAAGCTCACTGGCTGCCGATACCCTTTGCACCCTTGCCAGCACAAACCAGCAGTCCAGTGCAGCGCAGTGTTAGCCTGCGGAACTAACTAGGGTTCAGCTTCAATCCAACCCCTTACGATCTCTATCGGTACGCTAACAAATGGGTTGTTAGTCAGCACCTTGACGAGTTCATATCCACCTGCTTTTGCAGAACTTAGAAAACGGGCTTTCAGAGTTGGGTTCTCCCTCATCTTTTGTTGAAGCTCCATTTGGAAAACAGTTTGTTTCTGAATTTCTGATGCTTTGGGATATTTTTGCTGCAATTGATCCAAGATCTCTGCCACAACCTCAGCAACATTCTGATCTGCTGAATCAATATGATTGTGAATAACAGAGTTGTCTCTGTTTGCCGTTCCCTTAAATGAACCACCAACGTTAATAGATCTATTTTGCATCTCTATTCAACTCCCTGTTACTTTCGAGTTCCCTAATTAATTCGATTGTTGTCACCTGTTACGGCATTACCACTCATGTCTCCTCCAACTCTAATAGAGTTGTCTTGCCGCAGATCGAAAGTGTAAGAGGATAAACTTATAAGATCATCCATATAGTCATGTATCTTTTGAGAAATTTCTCTCAGAAAAGCTTCGTTTCGACTGATCAGTAATGCCTTGCTTGAGGAAGCGGTTTCTAATATAAGAGCATATTCTTTTGGTTTCATCTCTCGTTCTAGGACGATCAGAACCACCAAGACAATCAATATGAGTAAAGCATATTGCCAATAGGCTGCAATAAATCCAATTACAAGAAGTCCAATGAATGCTGCACCACCAGAATCTGCATTACTCGATTTGTTATTGTTTTGAGAAGAACCTTCAGGTAATCGAAAGAAATACTTAGGTTTGATCTTGTGTACTCCGACCCTCGTAATGTTGCGTAGCTGGTAGGTTTGGTCACCTAGCCTTATTACGTTTCTTGTGATTTTCAGTTCATCTGGCTTGTCTTCTCGCAGCATATTAGTTGTGATAAGTGATTGCTATATTTACTCGAATCTAAGAGGGTGTTTGAAAAGATTTGAGGTGTCAAATTTATGCCAACCGCCTCACCATAATCCGAATCATGGCAAGGTAGATCAAGGTTTCTGATGTCTCTGGTAATAATTCATAGTCTCTGACCAACCGTCTGCATCCCATTAGCCAACCAAAAGTTCGTTCTACCACCCACCTCTTTTTGAGCAAGCTAAAGCCTTTGGTTTGCTCAGGTCGCAGTACAACTTGCACAATCCAACGACAAACATCCATCACCCACATCAGAAAAGGGGCGCCATCGAACCCGCCGTCTACCCAAATGGTGATTAAGCGTGAAACCTTTTTCTTCATCCGTTTGACTCGTTTGAGGACACGTTTGCCCCCTTCGCGTTCCCCCAGGTTTGCCGCACTCACAAACACCCGCAAAACCAGTCCTAACGTATCCACCGTTAAAAATCGTTTGCGTCCTGTAATCAGCTTGCCTCCATCAAAGCCAACTTGTTGATGAACTCCTGCTGCACTCTTGATGCTTTGGCTATCGATGATCGCTTCTGATGGACTAGGATAGCGTTGCGCATCGATGCGAACCCACTGGTGCAACTGGTCATGAATGGAAATCCAGGTGCCGTCCAATCGCCAGTTGCGGAAGTACGTGTACACCGTCTGCCAGGCTGGGAAATCACCAGGTAAAGAACGCCAACGACAGCCTTCAACCAGAACATAGAGCATGGCATTGAGCACCTCCCACAGGTCAACGCTGCGAGGACGACCACCTGGCTTTGCTGCTGGAATTAATTCACTCAAAACCTCATATTGGGCGCGGGTTAGGTTACTGGGATATGCTTTACTCATCTGACTCACTCAGGGCTGTAGATATTTGCTATTCGCAGCCTACACTGAGTGAGCTTTTTTACGACCTTCCTGGCTTCTCAAACACCCTCTAAGCTCTCATCTACGCTATTGATGCATTGAGATTGCAATTCATCATTCCAACTGCAAAATGCAGCGGATGTCGTTAAAAAACGATTGAAAGTGCCGAAGCTGCCGTTGGAGAAGCGACTGCTACACGAGTTGGCAGACCGGGGGCGATCGCCGTCACCAGGTTGACCACCCCGACTAAACCCGTCAACATTACGATGCCTACGGGATGGCCGGACGACACTGGGTCAGGACACGGTTTAACTATGCCACGATCGCGGCTCAGACACAAAAACTCTATCGATCGCTGCTTTCAGAACCGCTTGGGGAGATGTTATGCGATTAAGATCGTGAATCTGATTAAGATTTCTTAGAAAACTTAAAATTGCTCAAATTTCAGAAAAACGTGAATGACAAGGAGCGTACGCGATGAAAGCCATCACGAATCTGGTTACAATGGTTATGCTACTGGGAATGCTGAATCTCGGCGCAGTTATACCTGCCGCTGCTGACTCATTACTTGCTGAAGAATCGGTAATTGAAGCGAGTGATTTTAATTCAAGTTCGGCTTTTTCTGCGGTGATATTGCTCAACTGCAAAGGGTTGCTAACCAGCTTCAGCAGACCTGGGGTCCGCTTCGCCCTGCGATTCAAGCCTACGGTAACGTAGATCTGCTGCAAAAGGGAGACACCTTAGTTTCGCTGGTGGCCATGTCACGCTATTGCCATTGAGCTAACGCAACTTTGCCATAGTTTCTCAGTACCTTTAGTCCTATTCAAACAAAATATCCTATTGCCAACCTGGCTAATACTGCATTTTGACTACGAAACAAACTGACTACCGAACCAAAACATTGTTTTGTCATGATTCAGCGTGTTTCAGCTTATTTTTCACCACTGGAGAATTCCTATGGTTACACGTACAATGTCCAAACGTTCTACTCGGTTTCTAGTCTTTGCATCTGCAACCGCTCTAATGGTTAGTTTAGTATCCTGTTCAACTCCGAATCAAGCGAGCAATCCGACCACAGCGACAAAAGTATCTCCGCAAGCATCCCCCAGCACACTCGCTTTAACTCAAGAAGTGATGCTGAATGGTTCTGGTGCCTCGTTTCCCGCTCCGCTTTATCAACGTTGGTTTCATGATCTCAATCAGCGCAATCCCAATCTGAAGGTCAATTATCTCAGTGTCGGCAGTGGTGCTGGGGTTGAGCAATTTACAAAGAAAACCGTTGATTTTGGAGCCAGCGATGTTGCCATGACCGATGAGGAGATTGCGGCGGTGAATGGTGATGTGCTGATGTTGCCCATGACCGCAGGCAGCGTGGTGTTGGCTTATAACATTTCAGGCGTTCAGGGTGAATTGAAGCTTCCCCGTGAAGTCTATACAGATATTTTCTTGGGCAAGATTACAAACTGGAACGACCCAGCGATCGCCAAAGCCAATCCAACCCTCACACTACCCAATCTGCCCATTACTGTTGTTCACCGCTCAGATGGTAGCGGTACTACAGGTGTGTTTACTCAGCATTTGAGTGCGATTAGTCCTGTCTGGAAACAACAGGTTGGCTCTGGTAAAAATGTGAACTGGCCCACAGGCATTGGCGCGCAAGGAAACGAAGGAGTAACCGCCCAAATTCAGCAAAACGAAGGGGCGATCGGTTATGTCGAATACGGCTATGCGAAGGAGAACGGTCTGCAAATGGCGGCATTACAGAACAAAGCTGGGAATTTTGTTAAACCGTCTGAACAATCAGCAGAAAAAGCCCTGGAAGCAGTGCATCTGCCCAATAACCTGCGAGCTTTTATTCCTGACCCAGAAGGTGCCAATTCCTACCCCATTGTGACCTATAGCTGGATGCTGGTACGAAAGCACTACAATAACCCCGACCAAGCAAAGGCGATTGAAGCCATGATTGAGTACGGTTTGACCAAAGGGCAAGATGAGAGCACTCAGCTTGGTTATGTACCGCTTCCGCATCGGGTTAAAGAGCAAGTTGCCGCTGTTGCTCAGGAGATCAGCCCCGACTATCACTTGGCACTGAAATAAATTTCGTTGTGAGCGATGGATAAGAGGCTTAGGGGCTGATCTTTGGATTAGCTCCTTTCTTGTCCCAGCGGCATGAACCCACAATGCACCAGGCAGTTGATTGCTCCAGTATCGCCCCAACCAGGAGAGGAATTCAGCAGCAAACAATCCAGACAGAGCCACAGCGAGAGCGTTTCTCCTACACTTTCAGATTATGCAGAACTGCAATATCACTGATACATCACTGCCACAGGAAAGAACTAGGATGCTGGAATTAAACTGAAAAGGACAAAATCTGATGAACGCTTCTCTTCATTCACAATTGATCTGCTTTTTAGAAAATGACCTTGGTATTCCAGCCAATGAAATTGCTATGGCTCTAAGACACCAGGACTGCGGAACTCAACTTCCTCTCATTCTCTGGCAGTATGGGTTTGTGACGCTCGAACAACTGGATCAAATTTTTAGTTGGCTGACGAGGGCTTGAACTGAGGATTCATGAAGAAAAAAAGAAAGCTGTCTGTGTCAGAAAGGCTAATCATCACACTGGGAATGTTACTTGGGATCGCCCGAATGGCAATATTTTCGATTCAAGCCTGGGGCGTGACTCATCCGCAGCACGACTCCACTATCGTTACTCCAAACACACCACGCGATCGGATTTAGTACAGTCTTAGGAGCGTGGATTAATAACCTACCTATCGTCCTGCCTCTTCGACTGGGCAGACAGGATGCCCACCCCACAAGAACTTCAGGTTATTAAATTTGTATTTCTTAGAATTCAATTCATCAAACTTGATTGAACTGACAACGACCTAAAACTAATACATTAAACAATGACGTTCTAACTTGTATCTCCATCTAATTGAAACAACTTTAACATCACTTCATCACAACTCGCTGACAGAATTGCATCCATTCTCGAATTAATGAGGAATTCGTAATGAACAATCAAGCTATTGGACTGCGAATTGTTTCGGTACTGGTTCTGACTGGATTTAGTCTGGTGGGTGCTCCTGTTGTGGAGGATGCCGCGATCGCAGATGAAACAACTTCCAAGCTCAGTTTGCTCCAGCTTTTATCTCCCCATTCTATTCATTTGGAGGAACTCAGCCCTGAAGAAATTGCCTATATTGAGGCGATGCAGGAACATTCTAATTAAACAGGAGAAAAAGCAATGGCATTTAATCTATCTGATTTTGGTTCGCTCAGTGCCAGCCTTCAAGAATTCGCCGATCAAGACGGTTGGATTCCATCTGTTACTGTTTCCTGGCAGGAGTTTAGATGGTCTCATCAGCTTCAGAGATCGTTTGCCAACAAAGCCGACGGTGAAAGGAACTGGAATGATTTTTTGAAGCGAGCAAATATTGCGATCGAAGATTCTCAAAGGAGACTGGAAGATCTGGAAAATTCTGATGAATGGTACATGGGAAAACCGCATCGAGTCTGAAACTTAGTTTTTGCAATGTAGCGATGTGTGTTTAATATACGTATTTCCACACATCGCTCATGCCCAAACTTAGTTTTGACTTGCTGTCTCAAACTGTGTTCCAACGTAGCTTAGAGAGTCGATTAGGTGTTTTCGAAAATAGTTCCAACCAATGTCAGTTCCTGCGAGTCCATGTCCTCCTGGAAAGGTATAAAACACGTTCGCAATACCTAACTGATCGAGGGTTTGGTGAAACTGCTTTGTTGAAGCGACAAATTCTGTGTCAATTTCTCCAGCATCTAAGTAGAAATGAAGATGCTGCTTTTCCTGCGGAGATAAGGGCTGTACCACCTGTTTGACAAATGCTTCAGGGCTATTGGCTGCACCACTCTCATCGGTAAAGTAGCCGCTGTGACTGAACAAAATGTTGAAGGTGTCTAGGTGACGCAGTCCAATATTAAAAGCTCCCCATCCGCCTGAGGAAATGCCTCCCATTGCCCAAAAGCGCGGATCATTGATGGTGCGATAGCGGGACTTGATGACCTGCACCAGTTCAGTGCCAATCAGAGTATCCAATTTGCCGTGAGTTCCGTTGTAATACGCTGGATCAAAGAGCGGGTTAGACCTCCGATCGTCGTTACCATTGGGCATGATTACGATCGAGGGAGGCAGCTTACCAGTGCTGTAAAGTTGCTGAAGAATAGAGGCGATCGCATACTTATCTCGATAGGACAGGGCATCATCATGTCCACCATGCAGCAGCACAATCACTGGATATCGCCGTTGGGGCTGTTGCTCGTATCCGGGGGGTAAAATCACGCCATACTGCCGGTTCTCTCCCATTGCCTGACTGGGAAAGCTTTCTAGCTGAAAGGGCAAACTAGAATCGGCGGCAACAACCGGAGCATCAAGCTGGGGTGCCCCTGCAACAAACGTATACCAGGCAGCAAAGGATGCCGTCAGCATGATCGCCATTCCGGCGATCGCCAACCAAGGGCGTTGCAATTTCATTCCTCTCCTATTGAGCAAGCTCATGAATATTAGCTTTCATTCCTCAGGTTTTTTAATGCTTAAAGGCATTCGATTTGTTCTGTTGTGCTCTCTTGGTTGAACGAGGGAACAGATAATTGACAATTTTGATCACAACAATAAATAAAAACAGGATAATTAAAAGACTTATTAAGAATAGGGATGTTGAAGATATCATGATGATTTTATGAAAGATACTATGCTGTAGATCGTAGAAAACACCGCGATGAAAGCGCATAGAAAGTAAACAGGACAATGAATTCAATCCCTTGAGCAATAGGTTGCCTTGAGGATTGCGCCGCCAGGTGGCCCACCTTACGCGAATTGGAGAGATTTGATTGTCAGAGTGGTAGAAATTCGGAGTCAGGAAGGGTTCTATTTCGGAGTGTGTTCAGTTTAAAAGTTGCCTATGGCAGGAGTATGGCATCGTTGTGGCAATGCATCTATTCTCAGATCTTGCACTGGGTTATCCCACCTGCCCTGTAACGAATTGCGGGCTAATGGATCAAACCCATCGAAATGGGTTGAAAGCCTTCTGGATAAAGGGTTTTAGTCCATTTATGAACTTAAGAAAGTAGTAGAGTAATGGTCTTGTGGGGTGGGCATCTTGCCCGCCCAGTCAGAGGATATTCACAATGACCGGATTAAATTTTTAACTTTCATCAACAGACTTCAGCAATTAGCCCCGAATTGATCCGAGGGCGGAGGATCGGAAAAGCTGCAAGATGTATGTATTCCAATGCAGGTATTCCAACAAATGGAGGAGAATAGAGCCATCAATCGGTCATCAGGCGATCGGTAATGAAAAGCGAAAGGTGCTGCCCTGCCCCAGTTGGCTCTCCACTTCAATTTGTCCGCCCTGAAGTTCAACCAGTCGTTTGGTAATCGCCAACCCAATGCCCGTCCCTTTCGCATCCTGCCGATTCTGCCGCGATCGCCAGAATCGTTCAAACACATGGGGAAGTTCATCGGGGGCAATACCTGTTCCTGTATCCTGCACTGCAACCCAAACCTGGTGAGCATCTTCCCATGCCTGGAGCGTAATGGAACCCCGTCGGGTATGGCGGAGGGCATTCCCAATCAGGTTCACTAAAATTTGTTCTAGCCGATCGTAGTCTGCTAAAACAGGTGGAAGATTAGGAGGACAATCCATTTGTAAAACCAGTTCATCTTCCAAGACTTGGGTCGAGAATTGTTGCATCAGGTTCCCCAAAAGGGTCGGTAATGCGATCGGCTGTAAATTCAGCGTTAAATGTCCAGCTTCCGCTTTTGACAGTTCTTGGAGATGATTCACTAACCGTTCTAATCGTTTGGTTTCCCGCACCATCAGCGTGTAGATCTTCGGCGTGGGTGCTATCTGCTGATTGGCAAATGCCTCCAAATATCCCCGCACGATTGTTAGGGGTGTTCGCAACTCATGGGTGACTTCGCCAATCAATTCTCGTCGGCGCATTTCCACATCTTCCAGGCTGACTGCCAAACGATTAAAGCTATTGCCCAAGCGATCTAATTCTGGAATGCTGCTGGGAGGCACCTGCTCATCAAATTGTCCCGCCGCAAATTGGCGAGCAATCCGCTCCATTTGGTTCAAGGGTTGGGTGATACGCTGGGCAATCCAATAGCTTAAACCAGTCGCAGCCAGGGTTCCCACACACATGGCGATCAGGCTGCTGCCATGCCATGCTGCTTGAAAACCTGCGAACAAAACCAGACGAGTGGAGCGAATAATTAGCCCGGCATCCTCCAGATCTGCCAGATGTCCAGAGAACAGATGCTGCGATGCCGCATTGCTGATAATCAAAAAACTAATGAGTCCCGTTAGCATCACCAGCAAATGGGAGATCAGTAGACGGGTTTGCAGTCCCAGTCGCATCGGCATCAGGTTTCCTCATCTTCAAACTTATAGCCAATTCCAGTCACCGTCTTGATAAAGCAGGGGTGAGCTAAATTTGGCTCAATTTTTTTTCGCAGGCGGGCAACGTGGGTATCAACGACGCGCTCATCGCCAAAGAAGTCCTCGCCCCAAATTTTCTCCACCAGATGCGTCCGGCTCCAGACCCGCCCTGGAGTGCTGACAAAGGTGGCTAACAGGTCAAACTCCAGGGTTGTCAAATCTAATTCTTCGATCGCTCCCTGGTCAGTCTTTTGAGCAATATGGCGATCGACATCCACCGTGAAGTGGGGAGTTTGATACACCTGGGATGGTACTTCCTGCCGCAGCGATCGTCGTAGCAATGCCCGCACCCGCGCTACCAGTTCGATGGGGCTAAAGGGCTTGACCAGATAATCGTCTGCTCCGGTGGATAGCCCAATCACGCGATCGATTTCCTCTCCCCGTGCCGTCAGCATCAGAATGTAGGGATCTTTCGCATTAGCTTGCTTGCGAATACGAGTACAAAACTCCAATCCGTCCATTCCGGGTAGCCCCAAATCCAGAATGACCAGATCGGGCTGATGTTCTGGGAAGAAGCGCAGAGCCTGCGTTCCGTCTCGGTAATGAATGCAGGTAAAGCCTTCTTTTTCGAGAAGCTGTTGCACAAACCGGGCAATTTCCACTTCATCTTCGACTATCAGAATGGTTTTGCTCATAGACAGGATGGGCGATCGATGAGATGCCTTTATCCTACCGCTTCCAAACAGTTAGCAGACTGTAGGCAGCAGGATGTGAAGGATAGAATCGTGCGGCAGCCGAATGGGGTGTTTAATCCCTATACGGGCATTAAGACGAACCTGCTGTTTACCAAGGGTGAGCCGACGGAGCGGAGTTAAGCGAGGTGCAGAGCAAGCTAAGATATGAGCTTCAGGTGTCGCTGGAGGGGCAGGAGGAGTCGTAAGCGTGGTGGAGCGCGAGGAGATGCACGATCGATCGCCGTTTTTAAGCATTCTGAGCTTTCCAGGTCTCAATATTTGGCTATGAGTGGCAAGAGTTCTGCTCTAACCATGAGCGATCGTGAGGAGCAACCATCATTCTGGCAGGTGAGGAGAATATCATTGAAATGTATCCAAATGGAAGGTGGAGGTATGTCCAATGAGCAAACCAAACTTCCAGACAATGAGTCAACTTGAACAGCTACTTTGGGACAACCGCGATCGAATCCTGGCAACTGCTGCTGAACATGGGGCGCGGAATGTGCGAATTTTTGGTTCAGTTGCCAGAGGAGAGGCAACCCCTGACAGCGATATCGATTTCCTACATCCATTTTCTAATTGATCTGGGTGAAAATTTGACTCCGTGGTTCCCGGTCGGATTAATTCACGATCTAGAAACCTTATTGGGTCACAAAGTTGATGTTGTGACAGAAAAATCTCTTCACTATTTCATCCGCGATCGGGTTCTGGCAGAAGCGAAACCATTATGAGAGATAGTCGGATCTACCTTGTGCATAATAGAGATTGTATTGCCAGAATTGAATCTTATACAGGTGATGGCAAGGCATTCTTCTTTGAAGATATCAACCGCCTCCGGCAAATACAACCGTTCCTCCCCCGCATCGTATTCAAATAATTCTGCATAGTGTCCCAAATCGATCGCAGTGGCAAACAATCGTTCGGCTTCTGTGTGGGGAAAATGTTCATCCAGTAAATCCAGAAAGAACTCCGATCGCATGGAGCCATTCTGCTTTTCCCGCAGGGTTTGCACCATGCTGGTAATCATCGGTACTCGCTCCAGAACTTGCTGCCGGAACAGATCCTTACTGCGTAGAATCGTCGTTGTGGCAAAGTCGCGCCCCACGCGGGTCAGGGTGACATCCCCCTGGGACACATTAGCAAAGCCCAATAGCACTGCGGCATCCAAAATTGGCAGTCACTTCCACTTCAGGATTCGTCATCTCCACTTCAGGATTCGTCATCACAACGACTCAAATTCGATGGCGATGATTGGCGATGATCTATTCGAGCAGTCTGATTGATCCAGAATGGGAGATTTCTGAACCTCCGTTGCTCCAGATGTTATCCCCGAAAAAGCAAACTCGGCTGTTTTTTGCTCGCAGAGTTAGAGAAGGTATATTCCCATCTCATGGCGAAAATCCGGTTTCAACTGTCTGCAAAACTCTCGAAGCAATGTTATCGCTGAAACGATAAACTGGCACGGCACAACTATACAATGGCGGCAGTTTAGATTATCCTACCTCTCAACGAATATAGTGCCTTGGTGCTATCTCAACCACGGGCTGATTATAGTGGAGACTGCTCTCATGCCTGAGTCAATGACAACCGGGCTAGTTCAGTTTTGGTCGCTGGTGCAGGAAGCCAACGCCCTTAATCCTGATGCTTTTCGAGCGATTGAGGTTCATCCTGCGGGCATCCTGCTAGCGATCACAGTAATTTTGCTAGTCGGACTCTCCCAGAGCATAGGACAGGGGATTGTACTGTTTTTGAACCAGGTAAAACCGATTCGGTTTGTGTTGAGTCTGGGCATTGCGGCAATTTTGTTTGTCTTTAGCGTCGCCTTTTGGGTGTTGAGTGTGTGGGTGGTGAGTCATCTGCTATATGGGGTTGATGTTTCATTTCTGAAGGTGTTTCGGGTATTGGGGCTGTCCTACGCCCCTCTACTGTGGAGCTTTTTAGTGGCCATTCCCTACCTGGGGGTACCAATTAACGTGGTTCTGTCAGTCTGGAGTCTGTTGGCCTTTGTACGCGGATTCAGCGTAGTGACTGAGCTTGATCGCTGGCAAGTGCTAGGCAGTGCCATCTGCGGCTGGGTGGTGTTTCAGATCATGCAACGGACAATTGGCCGCCCGGCGATCACCCTGGGGCATTGGGTTTCTAGCTCGGTGGCTGGGGTTCCGCTGGTTACTAATCTGCGTCAACTGGAGCAAACGGTACAAAGCAGCTTTACCAAAGCAGTTGATAATTCAAACAGAAACCAAGGTGGTGATTAAGTGATCGTTGACTCAGTTACTCCTCCATCAGTTGTCACTTCAGTCGGTCATTTCTCTTGGGGGCATTAGTACCGCCAGGCGAAAAATGTTATGAGGATTAGCATGGGGAATCAGATGATGCACACTTTTCGTCAAGTCAGGTACATCGCCCCTGGGGGGTTAGTGTTGTTACCCTTAGTGTTGCTACCCCAAATGCTGCCCCCACTAGCCTTGCTCAGGGGTAATGTGGGGCATGAGACCGAACGGATCTTCTTAGATCTGCTGCTGATGGGACTGGGCGCACTCATTGTTGCAGCCCTACTCAGTCCCTTGGAGACACTGGGTTGGTGGGCTGGATGGTATGGCGATCAAGTAGACCCGCACAGAACACCCTGCACCGCCGAAGAGCCATTGC
Source organism: Thermocoleostomius sinensis A174 (assembly GCF_026802175.1). NCBI lineage: Bacteria > Bacillati > Cyanobacteriota > Cyanophyceae > Oculatellales > Oculatellaceae > Thermocoleostomius > Thermocoleostomius sinensis. Next base: position 5,224,703 of record NZ_CP113797.1, read on the forward strand.
CTTCAACTCAGGCGAGGCGCTACATCGTCTATCTCGACGGTATCGGCCAGTTTAAGTCTACCTATGCCCCAGAAGCAGAGCAGTTTCTTAGTGCTCTGGGTCAGTCCCTGCCAGACATGGTAGTGGTGCGGGGTATTACGCCCTACTCGGTATTGAACAAACCCCTGATAGAAGATCGACCGATGTCGGCATTTTGGCGACTGGTGACTTGGCTGCGATCGAAGCGCTTCTTCAAAGTTCTGGGAATGTTAATTAACATTCGCAATTTGCTAGTGGTGCTGGTGTCGGCTGATACGCGCTACGGTCCTGTCTACAACCGTGGCATGGCCCAGGTGATCTACAACGGACTGATCAATGAGGGCTATCGTCCAGGCAGTCGGGTGCCGATCACGCTGCTAGGCTTTAGCGGCGGCGGCGAAATCGCCATGGGGGCAGCTCCGCTGTTGCAACAATCGCTGGATGCTCCCCTCGATATTATCTCCCTGGCGGGAGTCTTCTGCGGGCACAACAAAATTCTCAACCTCAACCACATCTACCACCTCGTAGGCGACAAAGACCCAGTGGAGCGCACTGGCCCGGTGCTGTTTCCCAAGCGCTGGAAAGTCATGTTCCTCTCATACTGGAATCGAGCTAAAAAGCGCGGGCTGGTGACGTTTATTTCCCTGGGCCCAGTGGGGCATCAGACACCAGGGGGGGTGTTTGACCCTAACCTGCGCTTACCCGACGGTCGCACCCACCTTCAGCAAACGGTGGACTGGGTGACTGACATTTTGCAGGAAAAGCTGCCGTTGGAGCAACCCAGCACTGCTCCTCGCCCCAGCAGCTATAGTCTGGCTCAACAGGGAGACTTTAACCAACCAGAAGCCTATCCCCTGGGGGCAGTGGTCGATGCTGCCTACTACCGTCCCATTGCCCCCTGGATGGGTCGGCTGATATTGCCCACCTTAGATCAGCGGCAACCCCAAGATGGGGTCTGGTTTGAAGTACACCATGCTACTGCTGACTACAGCCACTTGGTCAGTCAACGGGTCTGGCTGAGCTGGCAAGACACTCCCTGGGTACGCCAGTATTTGAGCACAGTGACGCGGGATCTGCACTTCAGTGCCGATGCTAACTATAGCCGTCACCAAGGCAAGGTGGTGCCCGAACGGCTCAACGGTTGGCGGCAGGTGGGCCCCCTGGAGTCACTGGCTGGAGCCAGGCCCACAGACAACATGGTAGTGATGCTGAATGGCCCAGTGCAGATAGATTCCTTGCCAAATGGGGTAGTGCAGGTTTTGATCGATCAAGACCCGGCTCAGATCAGCGGTCGGTTCTATGCAATCGCCCAGTTTATTGCCCCTAGTCAGACCACTGCCGACGGTATGCTCTATCGCATTCGTCATTTCAACCGAAGTACCCGCCAGTTCGATGGACTTGAAGAGGTGGTGTGGTTGCCCCAGGTGGTGCCCAACATCAATGGTTTGCGTCCCTCTAGTAACCAAAACTTGGAGCGATCGCCCTGCAACCCGGATGGCTGGTATCTCTACGGTGCGCCCGACCGCAGGGGGCGGTTTGTGGTACAGGCTCTGGCCCCGCGCGCATTGTTTACCCTTATCCCTGATCAAGAGATCGTTGGCAAAACCGCCACCCATCGCTACCTCAAACAGGTCTCCTGGACAGTAAAGGGAGTCAAGGGTACGATCAGCTCCGTACTGCTGCGGGCAAGCGAAAAGGCTTCTTCCTCCTTTCATCTAGGTGATCGGCTGCTCCTCAACCACGTCTACGGCGGCGTGGGCGGAAAAATGACCGAACCAGCGGCACGAGGCCCAATCTATTTTGGTCACTTTGCCTATGGATTGGCAGAGGTGGTTCAAGAGCCTCTAACTGATGACTTGCGGCTAGAGATGCAGTACTTTCAGGTTTATACCCAAAATGGTGATGGGTTGATTGCTTGCCGTCACCATTGGTCAAACTACATGGGCGATCGCCAGTTTGGGTGGCTTAACCTGCGCCCGGTGCGCGATGCGGTGATCAAACTCGATGCTTTCACCAACCGCTACGACATTGACGGCGATGTTGTCTGTCCCTTAGAACTGCTGCTGCACCAACTCCAAATCATGATGGCCCGCTACCGAACTGGTGATGGCAGCGGCATCACCTATGTCGGACCCGCCAACAACTGTGCTCAAGACTCTAATCAGGCACTTTATGCTGCCCTCCAGCAGATCAACCGGGCTACGACAACCCTGTCCGACTCAGTGTCCTGGCTTCAGACGCATCCTGACCAGGCTGGGCAGGTCAAGCAGCTTCAGCAAATTGGACTTTCGCTCAAGCGTGATTTGCTGCCCTGGGGCACCGCCCGAGCCGACTGGCAGAACCACGAAGCTGTTTTGGGTAGCAGTCTCGAAGATGACCCCGTCAAGCAGTTGGCCACTGCCCTAGTGAGCTGGCGCACCGTACTGCCCCGAATCGCCAGTGATGCGGTGATCATATCCTTTCTACAACGAGGAGCCACCGTGCTGGTGTTGCGTACCACCCAGGTGGGCGGCACGATACCCGAGATTGAGCCGATCGCTCCGGTGGGATTGTAGCCATGAACCCATTCGTTCTCCCCCGTTGACTCTGGGTGGAGCATCCCCTATGGTTGCTCTGGTGTTTGCCCCTATCCCTCCTGCTGAAGCGGGGGGACTGCTGCCTGAAAATCAAAAGAATCTTAAAATGCGCTATCCCGATGAACTTGCCACCTGTTGGAGGCAACCTGGTTTAGTCGGGTGGGTGTCTCAAGCTATTTTAGAAAACAGACCGCTCCATGTGCTGTTAGTGAAAGCCAATGCAAACGCATTGACAGTTCGTCAACCTAATTTGGAGAGTTTACCATGCTGAAACAGCCATTTTTGCGACAGCCCGTTGTGCGAACCGTTGCTGCCATTTCCCTGGGGGCGATCGCTGGTGCATTGGGGCGATATTATTTTGGACTGGCCATGAATCACCTTCTGGGAATCGATGTCCCCTACAGCACCTTGGTCATTAATGTGACCGGATGTTTGGCAATGGGCTTCCTGGCAACGCTATCTTTAGGACAGGTAATTAGTCTACATCCTGATATTCGTCTGCTGCTCCTGACGGGTTTTTTGGGGTCGTATACCACCTTTTCCGGTTATGAACTCGATAGTGCCCATTTGTTGCAGCAGGATCGCTTACAGGCAGACCTGTTTTATTGGGCGGGAAGTGTGATGTTAGGATTCATGAGCTTGCAGTTCGGCATCGCATTTGCAGAATGGCTCCTTGGCAAGCTTGACCCTTCCAGGGAAACGCCCCACAACCGCGATCGGTCAAACTGACCCCTTTGGGTTAGCGATATCTCCTGATCTCTCCCCGTTCATCAATACACCCAACATGGAAACCCCTCTTTTGCTAACCCTTTGGATTGCGCTAGGAGCTATCCCAGGTGCCCTTAGCCGCTATTATTTAACGCTGGTTTGTGTGGAAAAACTCGGCGGAGAGTTCCCCTTTGGCACGTTTATCATTAATCTCTCTGGGACGTTTTTGATTGGGTTCTTTGCAACACTGTTTCAATCCATCCAAGCTGATCCACTGCTCAATAGTTTTGTCATTATTGGTTTTTTAGGGTCTTACACCACGTTTTCCACCTACGCCTTAGATACGTCAAATCTGCTCAAGCTGGCAAGTTATAAACGGGCAGTGCTATATGGGTTAGGCAGTCCATTGATGGGGTTTTTAGGAGTCGAACTGGGTATTGCTCTGGCACAACGGCTATAGCATTTGCAGGAGAAGCGAATGAAAAATGCAGAACAATTAACGATCTATGTGGCAGAGGGGGACTCCGTTCAGGGTAAATTACTCTACCGGGCGTTGATAGATGCGGCGCGTCAATCCGGCATTGCAGGAATAACGGTGATGCGGACGGCTGTGAGCTATGGACAACGCGATCGCCATATCAGTGTGGACTGGATGCCAGAACTGGCGATGCAAATGATGATGGTACTGACAGCAATTGATCAACCGGAGGCGATCGATCGCTACCTCCCGCAGGTTCAAGCCCTGGTTAAATATGGTTTGGCAATTAAGGAACCCATTACCGTCGTGCATCATGCCCCAGTATTGCCCGATCAACTAGCCCAACCCACACCGCAATTGACACCATTACAAAATCAGGAGAATGCAATGACCGACTTTGAGCGATTAACGATTTACGTTGGTGAATCGGATCAGTGGCAAGGTAAGCCCGTTCATCTGGCATTGGTGGAAGAAGCGCGTCGTCACGGATTAGTGGGAGCAACCGTTGTGCGGGGTGTGACTGGGTATGGAAAAACTAACCATGAGCGAATTAAGTTTCTGGGGATTATTGAGCTTTCCTCGGATTTACCAATGGTCGTCACGATGATCGATCGGACGGATAAGATTGAACAATTCTTACCACTCGTGCAAGACATGGTAGGAGGAGGAATTGTGGTACGCGATGCGATTAATGTTGTTCACCATGCACCCATTCAATAGGAATCAATAAAATGCCAACTCTACCCGACTACAATCCAAACTTATCTCCAGGTACACTCAGCCTCGCCGCTGTTAACTTGCTTCATCCGGCTCAAGTGGCGTTGGGCTATCGAGAAGTAGACTACCGAATTCAACAGTTTCAGGCAATGACTGCGGATGAATTAGATGCTTACCTGTTGGAGCATTTTTTACCCATTGTGATTGCGCCCGATCGCCTGCCCTATGTGGTGGATCACCATCATCGTGCCCGTGCGATCCAGATGACGGGTTTACGAGAAACCGTTTATGTCAAAGTGTGGGAAAACTGTCAGGATTGGTCAAGGGCTGAGTTTTGGCAATTGATGCAGGAGAAAGCCTGGGTGTATCCCTACGACAAAGATGGGCAACGGGTTGATGTTGAATCCATTCCAGCTAGTTTAGACCAGTTGCAGGATGACCCCTACCGCAGTTTAGCTTGGGGCGTGTTGCAAGCAGGGGGCTATGCCAGATCCGATGTCCCTTTTCAGGAGTTCCTGTGGGGTAATTATTTTCGTCAGCACCTTTCGTTTGAGAACACCGAGGCAGGCTTTCAACAGGCAGTTAACGCGGCGTTGCAGTTGTGTCGATCGCCAGCAGTCAGTCATTTGCCTGGGTACATCTCCGATGCTACTGGGTGAGTTGCGTACCTCTAAAGGAGTCATTTACCAAGCTCAACAAGAGCAGAACAGCAATGACACTGCCAAATTGAATGGCATCAACAAACCATTTTTGCTCTACCAAATCAGTCCAGCCGAAGGCTTTAGTGACAACAAGTAGATGAGCCGTGCTACTAATTGGCAAAAATTCGGTAATTCCTTGTACCAGTCCCAGGACGATCGCCTGAAATATTTCTTGAATGAGATCCATAATCTTTCCTGACCGTTGTCTAAACAGAAGGCGTAATTCAGGTCTACAGGCTAGTGAATGCCTTGACTCAAGTTTGAGCAGGCACAGCCTTTGATGTAATTTGTTCCTTTGGGTGTAAGGTTACTTTTGCCCGAACCATCCTAGCTAAGGGTGATTCCTTCTAGCAAGGTGATTGCTCCTGAGCGCAATCTACACACGTTTATTTGCATAGCAGGATTTCAGAGATTTGCTAGCAGACGTTGCTTGTAAAATTTAAGTTGACTTGCTATATTGCAGTATGTGGTGATGAAACTCACCTTCTAGCGCGGCTAGAGAACCGCCCTCAAGGCTAATAGTTTCTACTTCATGTTCCGTCGATGCTTTGGCAAAAAGCATTTGTGAAGTATTAGCGTTTAGTTTTTGAGAGGCTGTTTTTTGTGCATTTTCAAGCATTTAAGATTCATTTGACTTTCAGGTTTCATCAACTAGGCATTTGCCGGGTTGTGCGGCGGCTTGTATGGCGGCGTTTCAATCGCTGCGGCTGGAACACTTCCTAACGCCGGGGTCTGCGTATCATTCAAGCAATCCGCCTGAGCGTCATCACAAATTAACCCGGTTATCGATTCATTTTCTCTATCATTTTTCGATGCATTTATGAAAGGGCTACAGGATATCGAACAGTTTTTTGCCCTACCTCAAATTGCCAAATGGTTAGCAATCGCCACGATCGCAGGTGTTCTGTCGGGAACCGCCTCAGCCATATTGTTAGCTTCGTTGGAATGGGCAACGGATTGGCGTGAAGCACATTGGTGGATTATTGCCCTGTTGCCGCTGGGTGGGCTACTGAGTGGGTTGATTTATCACCACTTTGGTCAATCTGTTGAAGCAGGCAACAATCTCTTGTTGGAAGAGATTCACAATCCCAAACAGACGATTCCATTGCGGATGGCTCCGCTCGTGCTATTGGGAACCGTGATGACCCATTTGTTTGGCGGTTCCGCAGGGCGAGAAGGCACAGCCTTACAGATGGGTGCTTCCCTTGCTGATCAACTCACCGAAGTTTTGCACCTGAAAGGATCGGATCGCCGTATTCTTCTAATGACGGGGATTAGCGGTGGCTTTGCTTCTGTCTTCGGCACTCCTCTGGCGGGTGCTGTTTTCGGCTTGGAGGTGTTGGCGATCGGCAAAATTCGCTACGACGGGTTGTTTCCCTGTATCGTTGCGGCGATCGTCGGCGATTACGTGACGTTGAAATGGGGCATTCACCACACCAACTATCGACTGGCAAACGTTCCTGTGCTGAGTTTGGAAAACTTCTCCGCTGGTTCCGCCGATCTGTTGTCAGCAGTCTTTGCCGGTGCGGTCTTTGGCTTAGTGGCACTCCTATTTGCAGAAGTTACGCATAAAATTGGGCATGTCTTTAAGTCCAAAATTGCTTATCCGCCGCTGCGTCCTATGGTGGGTGGCGCGATGGTTGCGATCGCAGTTTGGGCAGTGGGAACCACCAAATATATTGGACTGGGAATTCCTACGATTGTAGAGGCGTTTCAGACACAATTGCCTCCCTGGGATTTTGCCGCAAAATTAGCATTTACGGCACTTACTTTGGGAGCCGGATTTAAAGGAGGTGAAGTCACCCCCTTGTTTTACATTGGTGCCACGTTGGGCAATGCTTTATCTTTGATTTTGCCCTTATCCTCCGATCTGCTTGCGGGCATGGGCTTTGTGGCTGTGTTTGGTGCTGCTGCCAATACCCCGCTGGCTTCAACCATCATGGCGATCGAGCTATTTGGACTGCCCGCCGGAGCCTTTGCAGGAATTGCCTGTGTCGTGAGCTATCTTTTTTCCGGTCATGCAGGCATCTACCGTGCTCAACGCATTGGATTAAGTAAATATCCCAAAGTCTTTGTGGAGGAGGGCGTTAGCTTAGCAACTTTTCCTAGCCTCAAACAGCCATTGGAGTTCGATTTGTTTAGTGATATCAATCCCTTAGGTTTTCTAGAAATGGAGAATGGCAAACCCATGAGACATCTGACAGCACTCCGGCTCTACTTTCATCATGGTGCCAGGTTATATGGCAAGACCCGCTGGCGCAGGCTAACCTCTCCCCATCTACATTGGCATCTTCCCCGTCTTGCGAAAGAATTTGGGATTCAGCAGGTGGTGCTACATCGGGTGCATATGGGCTATCTCAAAGGTGATGAACTGCATCACAATCATCATGAAGTCACGCCCCATCGTTTACCGCAATGTCTGGAATTGATTGATCAGGAAGCCAAGTTGCGGGAGTTTGTTGAAGTCCATCATGCCGATCTTAAGCACGTCAGGATTGTTTTGATTCGGGGTGAAGACTTACGTTCCCATGAAGACTTACATTTACAGGAAGATCTGCATTCGTCAGATTACCGGAATACATCTATGAATTATCCCTCTCCAATGACTGACCAATTGGCGGAATAATAAATGGCAGGCATTTGGAATAAATATGAGAGGATTTCATTCAACTTGCAAACCTGGAAATAAGCGATGTTAGCTGATGTGAATAAGTTGAATTTCAATCGTTGGTTAAACCAAAGGCAACTCCATGCGCTCAAAGAAGCGTATCATGCTGCAAAAGAGATTAGGGCATTGGAGGAACACTACTTTGCTGGAGAAAAGATTGCTTACACTCCCCAACAAAGTAAAACCGTAGTGGACTACGTAAAGAGCTTACGCGATCGCCAACTAACCAGAGTTCGCATTAACCTGGTAAAGTTCAGGGTCGGTGCTTTTCTGTTTAATCACAAGCTGTTGAGCAAAACTTCAGACTCTAGTTTTTCCAATGGCAATGAACCTTTAGTGCAAACTTGGGAACATCCATCTCTAGTTGAAATGGATATTTTAGAGAAGCTCCAATTCATTGAGTCAGTGGTGGGAAAATACCGCGATCGCAGTCCAGCTAACCCAGATTTGACATCAGAGGATCTCAATTCAGAATTATCGATTACCCATGCCTTACAACATCTCAACTCGGACGCAGGCAATCAAAAAAATGGTTCAAACCCTGACATAACGACCGATCCAGTTGTGCTGGATGCAAATCGGAGTCGCTCCAGTGCTAATCGATCGAATACTGCCAGTGCCTTAGTAAAGGGGTTCACCCAGGTTGGGAAAGAACTCACCCCAGAGTATGAACAGCAAGTGATTCATGAGTTGCGGCTGAGGCGCAAACAAAACAAGCTAGCAGTTCGATGGCTACTGATTCTAATCCTGGTTCCCATTGCAGTTCAGGTTGTTGCCAAAAATCTGATCTTTGAACCTTTTCTAGATAACTATGGCAATCATCATCCTCAGCAAATTGAACTCAATCAAGAAATTCAGAAAGAATTTCATGCTGAGTTTATGGATTTTAAGGAGACTTTAGAAATCGAGCAACTACTTGGCAATCTACCCCAATTGACTACTGAGGAAACTAAAAAACGGTTAGAAGAAAAAGCTACTGAACTTTGGCATGAGTCACGAGAACATGCCCTGAACGGACTGAAAAATGTAGCTGCGGATGTTGTTGCTCTAATAGTTTTTATTGGACTTATCTTCTTTAACCGAGATAAATTAATCACGATTCGCAATTTTTCAAACTGGTCATTTCTCAACTTAAGCGATCCAGCAAAGGTATTTCTGCTGATCTTGGTAACCGATATGTTTGTCGGCTTCCATTCGGTTGAGGGGTGGGATGTCATTTTAGTGAGTGTGTTCAATCACTTTGGATTACCGGAAAATGACACCTTTATCAAGAGTTTCATTGCTACCGTGCCCGTCTTTATGGATTCCTGCATCAAGTTTTGGATTTTCAACTATCTCACCCGTTTCTCACCCTCTGCCTCCGCCGTCTATGAGCGGATGAATACATAACATGAAGAAATCTGCATTATGGTTTGTCATTTTTCTAGGCGTTGTCAGCCTCTGTGCTGATGCCACCTACGAAGGGGCACGCAGCATTACCGGAGCTTATCTGGGCAGCCTGGGGGCAAGTGGTACGATCGTTGGCATTGTTGCAGGCTTGGGTGAACTGATTGGCTACGGATTTCGGTTAGTGATTGGCTATCTCAGCGATCGCACTCGCAAATATTGGGGCATTACAACCCTGGGCTATTTCATCAACACTGCTGTTGTACCGTTGTTAGCTCTGACGGGAACCTGGCAGGCGGCTGCCGGACTCATGATTGCAGAACGTACCGGAAAAGCCGTTCGGACTCCTCCCCGCGATGTGTTGCTATCCCATGCAGCGATGCAGGTGGGGCGAGGGTTTGGCTTTGGTTTGCATGAAGCGATGGATCAAATTGGGGCAGTTGCAGGACCGTTGATGGTTGCAGCCATGCTGTCCTGGCAGTTTGGCTATCGCGGTGGCTTTGCGATTTTGGTGATTCCGGCTGTCCTTGGCTTACTTGTGTTGCTGATTACCCAACGGATCTACCCCGATCCGCGTGACTTTGAGCCACCCTCCCCAGCCGACTTGCATACCGAGGGTTTACCACGTCGCTTTTGGATCTATTTGGGAGCGATCGCCCTAATTGCCGCAGGCTATGCCGACTTCCCCTTAATTGCCTTTCACTTACAACAGGCGGGAACCGATACAGAAAGCCAGATCCCCTTACTCTATGCCCTGGCAATGGGCGTGGATGCGATCGCGGCTTTAGCCTTTGGTCGCTGGTTTGATCAAATTGGGCTAAGGAGTTTAATGGCGGCAGTTGGGCTATCCCTGTTCTTCGCACCGCTGGTGTTTCTGGGAAATGCTCAATTGACAATTCTGGGCATGGTGCTGTGGGGGATTGGAATGGGTGCTCAGGAATCGATTATGAAAGCCGCTGTCGCTGGAATTGTGCCACCAGAGCGTCGCGGGTCTGCCTATGGCATCTTCAACACGGGCTATGGACTTGCCTGGTTTGCAGGAAGTGCCTTGATGGGCGTTTTATATGATTTTTCGCTACCTGCCCTGGTTATTTTTTCAGTGTTGATCCAATTTGCCGCTATTCCTGCGTTGTTTTGGGTGAGTGGACGAGCACGGAGGAGCTGAGGTAACGGGGCAATGTGGTACAGGCATGTAGTCGCTGAACTTGTAGACGAGTGATTCCCCAATTTGCATCGGCAGTAACTACACGCGAGAAAGCTTAATCCCCCTCGCTCAGACTTTAGGCTTCACTATGGATGGCATTGGCACGAATGAAAAACAGGGTGGCAAATTGCTGGGGTCAAAGCTAACTTCTGGAATCTGATCCGGCGGCACGAAGGCAACTAGGGTGCCAGCCCCCACCTGGGCGATCAGTCCCAGCAGCACCAGCGTACCCAGAATCACAACCACATCCGCTAAGCCAAAGGGAAACCGCTTGAGGTTTTCTGGGTAAGGAAAGGTTTGCTTGAACAGGGATTTCAAAAGGGGACTCAATGAGGATAATCTGATATTTACCACACCCGCAGGAAACCCTCATGCGCCACACCCCACCCCTGGAACCTTACACTCGCCCCAATGGTTAGTCCCATCATTCCACCCCGGCAGCACCGCCACTACCTGACCCACTGGCTGCTCAACCAAGACCGCAACAAAGCCAACGAACGCTCATTCAAGCATCCCTGGTGGCAGGTGATGTGTCTCACTGGGGTCGATTACTTCTCGACCCTAGGCTACCAACCGGGCATTGCCGCCCTAGCAGCGGGCGCACTATCCCCCCTGGCAACACTGATTTTGGTGCTGGTGACGCTGTTTGGCGCACTGCCGATTTACCGTCAGGTAGCGAAGTTTAGCCCCCACGGCGAAGGCTCAATCGCCATGCTAGAGCGACTTTTGCCCCGCTGGCAGGGCAAACTGTTTGTGCTGGTGCTGCTGGGGTTTGCCTGCACTGACTTTATTATCACCATCACCCTCTCAGCGGCAGATGCCACCGCCCACTTGGTCGAGAATCCACTGCTCTCAGCATTTTTACAGGGGCAGCAGGTGCCCCTCACTCTGGTTTTAATTACTCTGCTGGCGGTGATTTTTTTGAAGGGGTTTCAGGAGGCGATCGGGGTCGCCTTGGTGTTGGTAGCAACCTATCTAACTCTCAATCTGGTAGTAATTGGGGTGGCGGGCTATCAGATGCTGCAACAGCCGACCCTGTTGGGCAATTGGCACACAGCCCTGACTGTAACTAGCCCCTGGCGCATGATTGGGGTCTCAATGCTGCTATTTCCGAAGCTGGCTCTGGGGCTGTCGGGGTTTGAAACTGGGGTGGCGTTGATGCCCCTGGTGAAAGGCAACCCCAGCGACACCGACACCCAGCCTGCGGGACGCATTCGCCAGACTCACCAGCTACTGACCGCAGCAGCAGTGATCATGAGCTTTTTTCTACTCACCAGTAGCGTTGTCACCACAGTGCTGATTCCGGCAGCAGCATTTCAAACCGGGGGACAAGCTAACGGGCGGGCACTAGCTTACCTAGCTCACCAGTATTTGGGCAACGGCTTTGGCACACTGTACGACCTCAGCACCATTACCATTCTCTGGTTCGCTGGAGCATCGGCGATGGCAGGTTTGCTCAACTTGGTACCCCGCTATCTGCCCCGCTACGGCATGGCGCCTGAGTGGGCGGGGGCAGTGCGCCCCTTGGTACTGGTGTTTACGGCGATCGCCTTTACCGTCACCCTGGTTTTTGATGCCAGCGTTGAGGCCCAGGGCGGAGCTTATGCGACAGGCGTACTGGTATTGATGAGTTCGGCGGCAGTGGCGGTGACTCTCGCGTTCCATCGGCGCGGGGCAAAACGGGGCGCGATCGCCTTTGGGTTGATTGCTCTGGTGTTTTTCTATACCACCATTGCCAACATCTTTGAGCGTCCCGACGGCATTCGCATTGCGGTGTTTTTTATCACTGCCATTATTTCAACCTCAATGGTATCGCGGGTGTTTCGCTCAACAGAACTGCGGGTGACTGGCGTAGAACTCGACGAGACTGCCCAGGCGTTTGTTGCTCAGTTTCAAGCCCAGCCCGTGCGGCTGATCGCTCATCGTCGAGCAAAAGGGGAATCTGCCCTGGAATATCAACAGAAGGAACAAAATGTGCGGGAGGACAGCCATCTGTCCACCTCTCAGCCGATCCTCTTTCTAGAAGTGCAGGTGTTTGATGCCTCCGTGTTTATTGATGTAATTCAGGTCAAAGGGGTTGAGGTAGGCGGCTACCGCATTTTGCGGGTGCAAAGTTCGGCAGTGCCCAACGCGATCGCAGCTCTGCTGCTCTACCTACGCGACCAGACCGGCACCCTGCCCCACGTTTACTTTGAGTGGGGGGAAGGAAACCCCCTGAAATATCTGCTGCGCTTTATTTTCTTGGGCGAGGGCGATGTGCCCTTGGTCACCCGCGAGGTTCTCCGCAAGGCTGAACCCGACCCACTGAGGCGACCCCACATTCATGTCAGCGGGTAGTAGGCTGTCATTTTTGTTTTGCGGGGTGCAGGGGTAAGACCCCTGCGTGGAGGCAACGGCCCCATACCCCCATTACCCATCAGATCTTGCTTGACAAAGCACTAGAGAGTGCTACCGCTAAGACCAGTTCTTTCTCTATACATCATCCTGACCGTTAGGAACTTGAATACTGCTGCGATAGACTGCATCACCCTGTCCAGGTTGCTCAACCCCAGCTTGCTCGGTTTGAAGAATCCTGCCATTGCTTGCATCTACGGTGACTTCCGTTTGTCCAACGATCACTTTGTAAACAAGATTGCCGTCTTCATTGTCTATCGTCACCTGACTTGCATTACCCCTCTGAGCAGCTTCAGCGGCCTGTCTTGCTTGATCAGCGTTAATTCTAGTCAGAGATTGTAATTGAGTCGATTCTTGCTGTTCCTCCTGTTGGGCTGCAACCTCACCGTCCCCATCCCCCAGAGTTTGAGTAGCTTGAGTTGGATGGCGCATCTCACCTTGTACATGTTCCGGAGGTTCAGTTGCGGGGTTCATTTCACCATCCCCATCACTAGTTTGGCTCATCATCATACTGTGATGAGGAACGGTTGCTGCTGTGGTTCTAGTTTGATTTGCAAAGGCACTGCGGGCAGCAATACCAAATCCTAATGTACCCAACAAAGACAAGGCAATTAAGAGTTTAGTCGGTGCTTTCATAATGTGAAACTCCTATTCACTGGGTTTGCTATTTCACTGTAGGAAGCGGGGGTCAAGAACTTGGAAAGATCTTGCTCTAGATTGAAGAAAATACTCTACCGTAATGCTGCTAGCGTAATCCTGAGCTTCACTGTGCTACGGTGAATTTGTCTCTGTGAGCAACACGAATGAATGAGCAACGCCATCCGTGTGAGGGCGCAATCAAAACTACACTAACCAAACTCCGCAGGGTAAACAAGATGAGATCAGGGCGAAGGCAGATTACAAAACCAATGTCAAAGCTGAAGAGGAGATTGAAATAATTCTCCAACATTTAGAGAACCAGAACAGAGAGATGGAGGAAATTAAACAACTTCTAGAGAAGTTACAGCACTCTGATAGTGCTTGAATCACTTTTTCTCACTTCTTAAAATAAACTCTATGAACTGGATGAACCGATTTCCCTGGTGGATAAATTTGAGCTTAGCAATCATTTTGTTGGCTCTAGATGTCTGGATTATTTTCCAACTTTTTCAATTTTTTCACTCTGTCATCGCAATTGTAGTTATCGCAACCTTGCTGTCGTTTATTTTGGAATATCCGGTCTATTGGCTACATCGGTTTAGAGTGCCTCGGTTACAAGCTATTTTATTAACTTTGACAGTAGCACTGCTGCTTTTGATTGTTTTAGGCATAACACTTATCCCTGCTTTAATCGAGCAGATCGATCAGCTTGCCAAACAACTTCCAACCTGGATTCAATCAGGGACTCAACAGCTAACACTCTTACAAAGTTGGGCACAATCCCGTAACTTACCAGTTGACCTGGGAAAGCTAATTACTCGATTGGAAGATCGATTATCTAATCAACTGCAAGTTTTGAGCGGTGGTGTATTGACTGTATTGTTAGATCTCGTCGGTCGCCTGTTAGATTTACTTATTACGATTGTTCTAACCTTTTACCTACTGCTACATGGCGATCGTCTTTGGGATGGGATTTTCCAATGGTTTCCTGCAACTTTACAGATACAAACACGGCAAGCCCTCAAACAAAATTTTCATAACTACTTTGTGGGTCAATCAACACTTGCCCTATTGATGGGAAGTGCAATGACAATTAGCTTTTTAGTATTACAAGTTCCTTTTGGATTGCTATTTGGGTTAGGCATTGGTGTAATGGCACTGTTTCCCTTTGGAGCTAGCTTGAGCATCGTCACAGTCAGTCTTTTGTTAGCACTACAAAACATTTGGTTAGGCATTAAAGTTTTGATTGTTGCCTTTTTAGTTGATTTGGTAATTGAAAATGCGATCGCTCCACAACTAATTGGTAAGTTTACAGGACTAAATCCTGCTTGGATTTTAGTATCCCTGCTGATTGGGGCAAAAATAGGAGGCATATTGGGCGTAATTTTGGCAGTACCAATCGCTAGCTTCATCAAAAGTATGTTGGAGTATTTTTATAGGGGCAACGCTCTACCGCAGACAAAGATAAATCCTGATGTCATTGATTGACAATGCTTAACTCAGCGAGTGAGGTTGGTAATAAAGGTACTTTTGCAAAGGATGCTGATAATTCATTGATATTAATTATTGATATCTATAATTCGTCACCTTGCTGCTCCAGTGGTAATGTCGCCTGCGTTTGCATTAGCTCTTCAAATATCCGTTTGAGCGATCCCGCGAGTGGCACCGCTAATATTAGCCCCAATACCCCAGCTAACTGTGAACCAATGAGCAGTGAAAGCAAAATCCAAATTGGATTTAAACCAATCAGGTTTCCTAAAATCTTTGGTGTAACAGCATTGTCAACGACTTGATCGATTATTAGTGCAACGATCGCCAACTCGCCCCCCAAAATGACGCTCTTAAAGCTGATAATGACTGCGGATGTGAAAATACCAATTGTGTCTCCAAACGGAATTAAAGCGAGTAGACCGATGCTAGTACCAAACACGAGCCAATAGGGAATTTTGAGTATAAAGAAAGCTATTGTCAACGCTGTAGCCATCAGCAGAGCGATCGTGAATTGCCCAATAAAATAACTTCTAAACTGCTCTTGAAACGCAATCCGAACTTGGTTGCCGACCTCGCCTGGCAGCCAACGTAACAAGCCATTCCAAAACTTCTCTCCATGCAATAGCAAGTAGAGTGTAAACACGATTGTAATGAGGACTTCTACAAGGCGATCGGCAATGCCCAAAATGATTTCAGCAGCCTGATTCGGTAAATCAGCAACTTCATTTGGAAGCATTTGTGTCAGTTTGGTTGCTATCGCTGTGACGTTGAGAGGGACATGCCGTGCTGCAAGCCAGGTATCTAGTGCCTGAAATTGCTGGCTGCCTGAGTCTAACCAAACAGGCAGACGATCGGACAATTCTCGCAGTTGTTGCAGGAGTATCGGCAGCAGGTTAAAACCAAGAACTCCCAATAAACTCAATGTGATGAGCAGAATTAGAACAATACTGAAACCAGATTGAATCCCGAACTTTTCGATCTGACGAATTGGATAGCCCAATAGAAATGACAACAAGGTTGCCACAATTAGAATGGTAAACGGCGTTTGAAATGTTTGAAAGATTTTGTAGAACAGCCAAAGGTTCAGACATGTTAGGGGTACAGCAATCTCATACACCAGCCAGCGGGGGAGTTTGTCAAATCCTAGCATTGTAAACATGGTAGTAACTGAACGTTTCCTGTCACGATAGATCTAGATTAGGTACTCAGCGACACGCCTAATAAACGCCCGATGCCAAAGGTAATTCCCGATGCTGCTAACCCAAACAAAACCTGACGGCTTCCTGAAAATAAAACGCTCCGACCAGTCAGGAGGGTAATACCTGCACCAATCAGGAACAAAGCCAAACCGCTCAGGAGTAAGCTGATCCAAAGCGCGATCGCACCCTGCAAAAATAGAAACGGCAACACTGGGATAATCGCTCCTGCTGCAAACAGAAAAAACGAAGTCAGTCCTGCCATCCAGGCCGAGCCACCCAATTCCTCTGGATCGATATGATGCGTTCCAGAAGGGTGGAAAATCGATGAATTCGTCATAATCGTTGTTTAGTGTGATAAGACAGTCATTGAATTGAGTGGTTAAAACAACAGTTGAAATCACAGCTAATCTTCATAGCTGGGAATAAAAATTGGGGTCGTTTAACTGCTGGATTAGAATTGCTACCAGGGCAGTCCATCCAGTCTGCTGACTGGCACCCAACCCAAACCCGGTATCCCCATGAAAGTATTCATGGAAAAACAACAAATCTTGCCAATGGGGATCGTGCTGAAAGGGTTGTATCTCGCCATACATGGGCCGTTGACCATTGGGTTGTTTGCGAAATAAGTTGACCAACCGCTGGGATAACTCCTGCGCCACCTCCTTGAGAGTCATGTACTTGCCTGATCCGGTTGGGCACTCCACCTGAAAGGAATCACCAAAGTAGCGATAGTACCGCTGTAGAGATTCAATCAACAGATAATTCATCGGAAACCAGATGGGGCCGCGCCAGTTGGAATTTCCGCCAAAGTCTCCCGTAGTTGATTCGGCAGGTTCATAGTTGACGGAATAAGAATGGCCCTGGTAGTTCAACACATAAGGATGCTCCAGATGATAGCGAGACAAAGAACGAATGCCATAGGGGGAGAGAAATTCGTCTTCATTTAAGAGATGGCTAAGAATGCGTTTGAGTTGATCTGGCTTGGCGATCGCAAATAAAATTCGTTCCGTTTCTCCAGGGACTGACAGAAACGCACAGTTATCAAATAAGTCAGGTCGCTTTTGCTCTAGCCAATCTAGATCTTCCTTTAGCTCTGGCTCTAGGGTAAACGGTTCAGGTTCAAAAATAGCTACGGCAAATAGGGGGGCTAATCCCTCCAGGCTATAGACCTGAATCCGAATTTCCTGCCCATCGGGAAGCACTAGGGCACTGAAGTAAAAGCCGTCCGCCTCATCCCAGAGAGACAACTGGTTGTCTTGACCGATCTGATTCATTGCCTGAGCAATGCTGAGGGCGTGGCGCAGGAAAATGCAAGCCATCTGCCGATAGACCCGATCGTAGCAACCTAACTCGATGGCGATCCGCAAGAGATTCAACGAAAACATCCCCATCCAGGCTGTCCCGTCGGCTTGCTCCAGATAGCCTCCTGTGGGCAGGGGCGCACTCCGGTTGAAGATGGTAATGTTATCGAGTCCCAGGAATCCCCCCTGAAACAAATCGTTTTCCCCTTTATCCTCCAGATTCGTCCACCAATAATAGTTACCCAAAACCCTGTGAAAGATCTGCTCTAGAAAGACGCGATCGCCAATTCCCGTCGTTTCCTTTTCGTATTGATAGACCTTCCAGGCAGCCCAGGCTTGTATCGGCGGATTGACATCGCCAAAAGCCCATTCATAGGCAGGAATCTGCCCATTCAGATTGGTGTATCGCTTTCCACAGAGCAACAGCAATTGCTGTTTGGCAAAGTGCACATCCACCAGGGACAACACCACACAGTGAAACGACCAATCCCAGGCAGCAAACCAGGGATACTCCCAGGCATCGGGCATGGAGATGACATCCTTGGCATAGAGCATTTGCCAGTGGGCGTTACGCCCCGTCAGCCGGAATGCCGACGGCTTCGGTTCCGCAGGATCGCCCTGCAACCAGGTGTAGACATCGTAGTAATAAAACTGTTTACTCCACAGCAACGCTGCGATCGCCTGCCGTTGCACCAATCGATCATCCGGGCTGGCGTGGGGCAGCAAGGTTGCATAAAACTCATCTGCTTCTTGTTGTCTCTGATGAAATACCTTATCAAAATCATCATTAAAGGCTGCATCAACAGGCTGGTTAGTAAAGCGTAACTGCACTGTAACCGTCTGCTGGGCAGGTACCGTTAGATGATAGTGAGCCGCTGCCTTAGTCCCGATCAACTGGGGATTCACCGCTGCCCGATCGCCGTCAATCAGATAAGTATGAAAGGCATCCTTGACGTAGGGGGTGGGATTGGCAGAATTAAAGATTCGTTTGCAATTGGTTTCGTTATTGGTAAACAGCAGGGTTGGAGTCTGCCCCTGGAAGGCATCACAGTACAGCCAGCGAGTGCCAAGAGCAGGATGCTTGAGTTGAATAATCCCAGCATCTGCCCGAAAAAGATGTCCGGGAGGCTGCTCGCCTTTCCAACTCCAGGTGTTGCGTAACCAGAGGGTTGGTAGCACATCCAGTGGGGCGGGATTACTACCACGATTGGCGATGTGGAGTCGAATACAAATCTCTTCTGGGGATGCTTTGGCATATTCGGCTTCGATGTCAAAGTAGCGATCGCCCTCAAAGATCCCAGTATCGATTAATTCATATTCCGGTTGTTGGCGAGATCGTTCTCCATTTACCCTTACGAGTTCGTCATAGGGGTAAGCTTGCTGGGGATACTTATATCGCCAGCGCATATAGGCATGGCTGGGAGTGTTATCCACATAAAAGTAGTATTCTTTGACATCTTCACCGTGATTTCCTTCGCTATTGGTGAGACCAAACAATCGCTCTTTCAGGATCGGATCTTGCCCATTCCAAAAAGCCAGCGCGAAACAAACTTCCCCGTTCTCATCACAAAAGCCGCCTAATCCGTCTTCGCCCCAACGGTAAGCCCGCGATCGAGCCTGATCGTGAGGAAAATAATTCCAGGCATCACCGTAGTCCGAGTAGTCCTCTCGTACCGTGCCCCATTGCCGTTCACTCAGATACGATCCCCACCGATACCAGTTTGCCTTGCCTTGAGCATTGTCGTGAATTCGCTGTTGCTCTGCATTCGTCACCATATCTGCACAGGTTCCAAACCATCCTGGTTAGGCTAACCCAATTAGGCTGACGCACAAAATTCCCAGGACAACCAGCGTAATTGCCACATAAAGATGATCCCGCTGCTTCCAAAAAGCAACTGCTGAAAAGGCAACCCGTGCAATGGGAGTCGCAATTAATAGCAATAAACCGAATTGAATCAGTCCTCGCCGTTGCAGCAGCAAAGCCTCTGAGACAATGCCTGCGGGCGATCGCAAGCTCGACGGTTCACCTCGAAAAATGTGATAGTCCGGAGTCGTGTTGCCGTAATGAAATAAATACAGAACGCCACCCAATGCAACAACTCCGGCTGCCAATAGCACTCCAAATCGGAGTAGATTCCCCACTGTTTGCTCAATCTGTTCATCACTCCATGTTCGAGTCCGTCTACCCATTTCACAACCTGCCAGTTAAGCCATTAAAAATCATCTGAATTGCCAAAATGAAAATCACTACGCTAAAGACTTTACGGAGCAGTTGTGGTCTAGCATAAACCAGCATTCGCGCTCCCCAGAGTGACCCTGCCAACACCCCCAACATCACCGGCATCGACAACCCAGGATCAATATAACCTCGACTTAAGTACACACCTGCACCGGCGGCGGCGGTTACCCCAATCATAAAGTTGCTGGTGGTCGTTGATACCTTAAATGGAAGTTGCATGACTTGATCCATCGCCAGAACCTTGACCGCCCCTGAACCAATGCCCAGCAAGCCAGATAAGGTTCCTGCGGTGAACATTAAGCCAAATCCCAACGGAACGTTCTGTACATGGTAGGATTGTGAGCCTTCCGACGTAGGGTAGCTTCCATCGAGCCGTAGGCGAGTTGCAACTGGGTCAGGTTGGGCATCCAGTGGATGATCTTGATGGCGTTGGTTAGAAAGATAGGCAGAGTACAACAAGACAGCACCAAAGATGATTGCGATGACTGATGTGGATAGTTTGGCTGCCAAAAATGCCCCCACTAAGGCACCAATGGTTGTGGCCACTTCCAAAAACATTCCAATCCGGATATTGGTGTAGCCTTCCTTAACATAAGCAGCGGCGGCTCCTGAAGAGGTCGCAATCACCGAAATTAAAGAAGCCCCGATCGCATAACGCATATCGACTCCAAAACCGAGAGTCAGCAGCGGCACCAGGACAACACCACCCCCCAGTCCAGTTAGAGCACCGATAAAACCTGCCCCAATCGAACTGAAAGCAAGCAATACTGTAAGTTCAAACACAGTTAGCTGAGACATCGCCCCAGATCATTCCTTGGATTTTTGAATTTGCCGATATGTTCCCATGACTGGACTGAGATGTCTATCCAGAGTCGAAGCGAAGACACTATAACGCAATTGGCTTAAAGCGCAGATGTGAAAGCAAACTTCACACCTGCACTCGCTACGCAGTGGTGTCTGAATCAATGGCAAGATTAGAGGATATTACCACCAGATGAGACAATGCATAGCACCTTTTCCTTTATGCTGGGAACCCTTGCTGCGCTGTTTCCAATTGCCAATCCAATTGGAGCGATTCCTATTTTTTACAGTCTCACAGCC
The DNA here is from genome assembly GCF_026802175.1 of Thermocoleostomius sinensis A174. NCBI lineage: Bacteria > Bacillati > Cyanobacteriota > Cyanophyceae > Oculatellales > Oculatellaceae > Thermocoleostomius > Thermocoleostomius sinensis. The sequence continues at coordinate 5,245,523 of NZ_CP113797.1, forward strand.
AACGATACGCCTAAATACCGCCTGCGACAGGCTCAGAAAACAACCTTTAATGTGTTTATTGTCCTGGTTTCATTTTTTCTAATCGGTAAGCTTATTCTTGGCTTCTTTGGCATTTCGTTAGGAGTACTACGCATTGCAGGCGGCCTAATCGTTGCCCATACTGCTTGGGAAATGGTCACTGCACGGCAACGGCTCACAACAAAAGAACATGAAGAAGCCGTTGACAAAGAAGATATTTCCTTTACTCCAATGGCAGTTCCCATGATTAGTGGGCCGGGTGCGATCGGGGTGATCATTGGCTTCTCAACCCGATCCCATCTGTGGAGTGAATATCTGGGCAGTTTCCTAGGGATTCTGATGTTTAGCGTTGTGCTGTATCTATGTTTAGTTCTAGGAGAACCCCTGATAGAGAAATTTGGGACAACTGGCATGGGTGCACTCAATCGAATTTTAGGATTTTTGATTTTGGCGATCGCGGTACAACTCATCGCTGAAGGAACAATTGAGATCTTGAAAACTACAATACCTGGTATAGGGCAGAACGGATAACTTTGTGAATGTGCAAGAGTTTATCGGGATCTCCCTTTACCGGGAATAATAAGCGGAGAAAAAACCTCGCCTTGATTTGTTCAAAGCGAGGTTGCGATTCAAAGGCGTTAGAGAAGACGTAGCTGTTGGAATTTATCGCCTCGAATTTCCTCGATCGCTGCGACCTCCATCATTATGACCGCTGCGTCCCATACCGCCGCGATCCCGCCCTCTGTCATCATGATCTTCTCTAGAACGCCCTCTATCATTACGACCCCGATCGCCCCGCCCTCTATCATCACGATTTCTCTTGGCTGGCTGACCGCCGCGATCAGGCGATGTTGAATCCTGAATATTATCTCGATCTCGCCGCCCCGGATCGGATGATACAGTGTCTTGAAGATTGTCTCGATCGCGTGTTTTGTGGGATGCAGCACTAACCGTGTGGGTTTGAGCATTCAGCGAGTTAGATGGAGCCGCGAACGCAGAGCGAGCAAAACCGGTCAGTCCAATGGTGCTGATGAAGGCAACAGCAATTAAACCTCTCATGATCTTTTTCATGTTCTAAATTCTCCTTATTTTGAATCCCGAACGTTTTTTGTGAACAAACCTTAAACTCTTGAAGAAATGCAGCGACGAGTGTTTTTTCAAGGTTTAAGTTTGTATTTTCACTGTAGGGTGATAGAGGCAAGAACTTGGAAAGACTGAGAAAAGATTGTTGTGGGGTATTGGTATGTGTTCATCGCAGGTGCATCCCCGGCATGGGCGTAGCAGGTGGTCTACTTCTGTATAACCAAAGAACCGGAACTGCGATCGAACTTCCGCATCGAGAGTGGCTAGTTCGTATTTGTATTGGTTTTCAAAGTCAAAGTGCAGCGCGATTAAAAATCTCAAATGACCTTCGAGCCTTGCGGAGTTCTTGACTTTTTGTTTCTAGAGTGAAGCTATTCCAAAGGAAAGGAGATTTCCATCATGAAAAAGAGATTTCTAGTTGCAATTGCACTGCTTGGCACTCTTGGTGTTGCTGGAATAGCCCGTAGTTTCGCTGGGAGTCAACCACAAAGAACTGTTGCTGTTGTAGCTCAGCCTCAAGTAATAGCAACGGCAGCATCTAGCCAACGCAAGGAACTGAGTACTACAGCCAATGATCCTCTCAACGATACCGATACCGAAGTTCAAGATAATCAAGTGCCGCAAGCCCTTAGCAACGTAGGTGAGTATGGTGAGCAGGTATATGATATGGCAAAGATTGGTGACTGGGCTAAAGCTCAAGCTGATTTAACAACCCTCCAACAGTCAGTTCAACAACTCAGCCAGCAGTCACCCAGCAACCATTCGCACCTTCTCTCCCTCAGAAATAGGGTGGCTCGGCTCAGTCAGGCGGTAGAAGCAAAAGATCAACAGGCGACGCAACACTATGCCAATCAGGTGACTCTAATCGCAGCCCAAATGACTCAGCCATACCCAACAAAAGTACCTATCGAAGTCACTCTATTAGACTATTATGGTCGTCAGCTTGAAGTTGACGCAGCTAGTAGTAACATGGCTCAACTCCAGTCCACAGCTAGTCAAATTGAGCAAACCTGGAGTGCGCTACGTCCAGTCATTGTGAGTCACGGTGGCAGTGCTGAGGCGCAACAGTTTGATGGTCTTGTTGCCAAGGCAAAGCAGGCTAAATCAGTTACTGACTATAGTCAGTTAGCTACCCCAATTCTTGACCAGGTAGATCAATTAGAAGCCGTTTTCAAATAGATACTGCTCTATCGTTAGAGGGTGTTTGCAAAGGATCAAACATCCTGCGTCTGTCTGCCAACGCTTCAATTACTGGGGGACTTTCGACCCAATTGCTCGGTCAGAGTCCCCCAAAGTCCAGCCCTAGTAGACATTCAAGCAAGGGGAATTTAGGGGATAGATTCGGTTTAATCCTCTTGTGATAATGTTCAGCCGTAAGCTTCCCTGATGGCTACGATCGAGTTACTCTGATGGTTGAAACGGGCGGATAGATCATTGATAGATCAAAGAATCAGTGGGGGAAATGTGCTGACGTGGCGATCGCGACTTGGCATTTGGACAGCCGCCTTGCTAACGGGCATCGTTGGACTTGTCAATCTAGTGTCTGCTGTTACGCCCAGGGTTGCGGCACGAGTAGAATTACTCCGCGAGATTTTTCCGTTCCAGGTTCGGGCAGGTGCCCACTTATTTGCCGTGCTGGCGGGCTTTATTCTTTTGACCCTTGCCTCCAGTCTGTTGCGTCGTAAGCGGGTGGCATGGCTGCTCACGCTGGTGTTGCTAGCCGTCTCGATGATTAGCAATCTAGTCAAAGGGCTGGACTACGAAGAGAGTATCCTGGCGGGCGTACTCTTCGTGCAATTGCTTTTAATGCGAAAGTGGTTTACGGCACGATCCGATCGTCCGTCTCTGACTCGCGGGGTGCAGGTGCTATTGGCAGCCCTTTTGTTCACACTAGCCTATGGCACGCTGGGGTTTTATCTCCTAGATAGAGAATTCAACCAGCAGTTCGATCTATGGGAAGCACTGAATCAAACCCTGGCGATGTTTTTCACGGCTGATAATGGGGGACTAGAACCGACGAATCGCTTTGGTCGGTTTTTCGCCAATTCCGTAGAATGGGTTGGGCTACTGACCGTACTCTATGCCCTATGGATGTTGTTGCGTCCTGTGCTGTTGCGATCGGGAGCAACACCGGAAGAACGGCAAAAAGCTCGGTTGATTGTAGAGCAGTATGGGCGATCGTCCCTTGCCCGATTCGCCTTGTTGGATGACAAAGTGTACTACTTTAGTCCGTCAGATCGTAGCGTTATTGCCTATGCTCAGAAAGGACGAGGGGCGATCGCACTCGGCGATCCCATTGGTCCATCAGATGATCGGCGTGAGGCAATCATCGGCTTTCAGCAGTTTTGTGCCCGAAATGATTGGCTGCCCGCCTTTTACCAAACCCTACCGGATGATGTGGCACTTTACAAAGCAGCAGGCTTTCAGGTGTTGCAAATTGGTGAAGAAGCGATCGTTGACTTACATGCGTTCACAATGGAAGGCAAAGCAGGCAAAAATTTGCGAACTGCTGTGAATAAACTAACGAAAGCAGGACACAAAGTTGATTTTTATCTACCCCCTATTGCAACTGACTTACTCAAAGAACTGCGAACAGTCAGCGATGAATGGCTGCAAACCATGCACGGTGCAGAGAAGAAATTTTCACTCGGCTGGTTTGATGAAGACTATTTACGCGACTGTGAGATCGCAGTAGTTCGCTCATCTACGGGACAAATCCAAGCCTTTGCCAATATTGTTCCTGAGTATCAATGCAACGACGCTACGATTGATCTAATGCGCCATCGAGCCGAAATTGAACGAGGAACAATGGATTTCCTGTTCATTTCATTATTTCAGCACTTCAAGGAGCGCGGCTACGATGGATTCAACCTGGGATTATCTGCCCTATCTGGAGTGGGCGAAATGGAGCAATCTGCTCGACTAGAGAAGGGAATTCACTACCTCTATAAGCATCTGAACCAGTTCTACAACTTCAAAGGATTACACGAATACAAAGACAAATTTCATCCTCGTTGGGAACCCCGTTATTTCGTTTTTCCCAGCTTAACAGCCTTGCCAGATGTTGTAATCGCCCTAATCAGAGCAGATTCAGGCGATCGCCTTTTCGATTATTTCAAACCCGGATCATGAACCACTTACGTCAAACAATTCGTCGCAATGCCCAATGGCTCCCTGCTGGACTGGGAGTTCTTCTTTTTGGCTTATCAATATGGGCAATCCGGCAAGAGCTAAAGCAACACACCCCTTCAGAAATCTGGAGCAGTATACGAGCAATTCCAGCAGAGTTAGTCGGAGTGGCAATTGTCCTGACGTTACTCAATTACTGGACGTTGACTGGATATGACACCCTAGCCTCTCGTTATATTCGTCAACCTTTGTCTTACCGCAAAACCGCACTGGCAGCCATTGTCAGTTATGCCATCAGCAACACCATTGGTTTAGCCCTGTTGAGTGGCAGCGCAATTCGTTACCGTTTCTATTCTGCTTGGGGCGTTCCGGCAGGCAAAATTGCTCAAATCATCGCTTTTTGCAATCTCAGTTTTTGGCTTGGACTCTTTGCGGTAGGTGGCATCCTGTTTATCATTGAACCGATCGCAGTTCCTACCCTCCTCAAGCTACCTTTTGCTTCAGTTCATCCGATCGGAATCACATTTCTGGTGATCATTGCCGCTTACTTGCTTTGGAGCATCTTCAGTTCTCGCTCGTTGCAAATTGCAGGTTGGACTCTTCCTCATCTTCCAATTCAGCTATCGCTGGCTCAAATTGTAATCACCTCCCTGGATTGGGCGTTAGCTGCCGCCGTGCTCTACAAATTGCTGCCCTCGGCTGCTCCGCTTTCCTATGCAGTTTTTTTTGGAATTTATCTTTTGGCACAGATCGCTGGCATTGTTAGTAATGTTCCGGGTGGCTTGGGGGTCTTTGAAACCGTTATGCTGCTGCTGATTTCACCTCCTGTGGCAGCAAATGATTTATTTGGTGCGTTAATCGCTTATCGAGTTATCTACTACTTTCTGCCATTGGGCATTGCGATCGTGTTACTTGGATTATATGAGTTAAAGCATCGTACCACTTCAAAATCATCGAACTCAGACTGAAGTTTACCGAAATAGATTCACTGGCATTGTCAGAAATCTTTCCCTTTATGCTCCTCGTCTCAAGTTATATACGATCTTTTCTAGATACCAGAGATCTGGCTTGCCTGGGTTATTTCTCTTTTCCAAATCAATCAACCGTTCGAGTGTGTCTTCAGAATGCACCATGCTCAGAAGTTCTCGGCGCAGTTTGGAGCAAGCGGATGTGTCACGATAGTTTCGATACCATTGACTCAGGACATTAGTTGCCATAGGGCTACATTCCTTTCTTTTAATTGTGTTGTAATTTGACTTTAGCGAGCGAAGGTCAAGAACTTTGCAAGAATAGTTTTCTTCATGCGCTCAATACAGCGGCACAAGTGGCAAATATTTTAGTAGCTGATAGTTATTTTTAAGCTGAGTTTCCATTCGCTTGACTAAAAAAACTCATCCTTTCATTTTCTTGTCGAGTTCTTTACCTTTGGTGTCTATTGTAGAAACGAGATGGGAAATGGATAAATCTGCTATTGATTGCTCACCCACATAATTGCTCGCAATGGCAATTTACAATGGCAATTCATAATGGCAATCAATATACACATCATGTGAGTAGATTACTGAAATCCAATCGCTCAATTGTTCTTATTTACGGAGTTTGTCATGGTTCATTTGAAGCAAATGATGGTTTTTGGCGCGATCGGTATTGTTAGTTTAGCAACATTGGCAGGTTGTAACAGTGCGCCACCTGCCACTACAGCAGCCTCACCAAGAGAAAGTTCTAGCTTTGTCGCAGGTTCAACCAAGGCAGGTTTTGACGAACTGCGTAACGTCATCGTTAATACTAGAGGTGCAGTTGAGGCAGGCGATTTTGCCAAAGCGAGAGCAGACTTCGCTCAATTTGAGGATTTCTGGAAACAGGTAGAAGATGGTGTTAAAGCTAAATCTGCTAGCACCTATGATGCAATTGAGCAGAGTATGGATCAAATCAATGGTGAATTAAAAACGTCACAGCCTAATCAGGCTATCATTCTCTCTGCATTACAATCTCTTGAAGCCAACGTAAATAGCGTAGCAAATTAGAAAAAAGGTGATGTTCGTCTGTATTCAAGTTGAACCTAACTCAAACAGAACATCACCTGGCTATATGTTCTTTACCAAGAAAATTGACATGAATCGAGCATTTCGTAAATATCATCGCTTTCTTGCGCCGATCCTGGCATTGCCACTTGCCTTGACCGTATTAACCGGAATGGCGGTGACTATCACCAAAGACTGGCCAATCAATACTGGACTGTCTTCAAACGTACTACTAAAAATTCATACAGGTGAAATTTTTGGATTAGCGGCAATCTATCCTGTTCTCAATGGCGTTGGACTCATTGAATTAATTGTGACTGGGTTAAGTATGTCTAGTGTGATGAGTCGGAGGAAATCAACTGTTCCTCGAGGTTAAAACAAAAGGAGAATTATCCGTGCCTCTTACATCAGCCGATCGCTGGTAGACGTACCGTGAAACAACTGCCTACACCAGGCTGACTGGAGACTGTAATTAAACCACCATGCCGTTGAGCAATGCCCTGAGCGATCGCCAACCCTAAACCAAATCCACCAGAGCTATAAGAACGTGCCTGATCGGCTCTCCAGAAGCGATCGAAAATGTGTTTAAGCTGTTCAGAGTTAATACCAATTCCAGTATCTTGAACATGAATTAAAACAACATTTCTTTCGCGGATACCTTCAATATTCACCGTTCCTTTTTCCTGAGTATAGCGCAGGGCATTATCAATCAAATTAGTCAACAACCGCGTCAGTTGAACAGCATCACCACGAACTTCTAAGCGATCGGATGATTGTAGTTTTAAACGAATCTGCTTTGCATTAGCGTGTGGTGTATAGAGTTGAAATAAGTTCTCTAAGATGGTTTTAAGATTGATAATATCTTGTTTAATATTGGGTGTTTGATCAGTTCTTGCCAACATTAACAAGTCTTCAGTCAAAGCCGTCATTTGTGCGGTAGCACTGGCGATCGCTCGAAACTTTTTGATGTGCGTTTCTCTTAATCCCTCTGGATATTTCAGCGCGACAGCCGCATTACTTTCAATCGCCATCAGAGGGTTACGCAATTCATGAGACGCATCAGCCGTAAACTGTTGCAGCCGTCGAAAGCTATCTTCAATGGGTTGCATTGCTTGACGAGTCAGCCAAATGCCACCAACTCCACTCAGGGATAACGCTAGAATTACCCCCCCTGCTAATCCCCAATCTAACCGTCGTAAATCACCGTGTAAGTCTTCCAATGATTCACTCGCTCGAACGTAGCCAATCAGAGTTCCTCCATCCTCTGCATAAATTGGGATCGTGACAGCCTGAATAGGGTGAGGAGACGTTTGTGTTTGAACAGGTTGCCCCGGATCTAATGGTAGAGTTACAACGTAGTTCCCCTGCTGACTCACGAAAGCACCCTGCACATCAAACCACTGCAAAGCCTGAGTTGGAGTTGCTGGAACTTCATCACTCTCGACGCGCAAACGTCCATCTTCTGCTTCCAGATCAGTAGCAGCGGCTTGAGCTAGAACCATCAGCTTATCTGTGAGTTCTTGGTGTAGACTGCGGGCAAAGGTTACCCGGACGACCAGTGCAAAGGAACCCAGGATGATCGTTAGCACAACCAAGTACGATAAGAGTAGTCGGTGCTGAATTGTGCGAAACATTACTCACCCGCAATGAGATTACTCATCAACAACTGCCATTCGATACCCTACACCGTAAACCGTTTCAATCAGTTCGCGTTGGCTCCCAGCGGTTTTCAGCTTACGACGAATGTTTGTAATGTGGGTTTTAATCGTTCCGCTTCCTGAGACTTGATCGAGTTCCCAAAGCTTGTCTAGTAGCATGGAACGGGTAAACACCTGTGTTGGGTTCTGTATCAGGCATTCCAGAATTAGATATTCTTTGGGGGTGAGGCTGATCGGTTTGCTATCGTAAGCAACGGTGTGGGAGGCAGGATTCAGTTCTAGTTTTTCGTGCTGCAATGTGTTTTGTCGCAATTCAACAGGACGACGCGCCAGAGCACGGATTCGGGCACTCAGTTCTTCTAGCTTAAACGGTTTGACTAAATAATCATCGGCACCTGCATCTAGCCCTATTACTTTATCAGTGGTCGTATCTCGTGCTGTCAGCATCAGTACAAACCCTTGATATCCCTCAGCCCGTAACCGTTTGCAGAGTTGCACCCCGTCGAGCTTTGGCAGCATCAAGTCCAGCAAAATTAGATCATAACTAGCTGCTTGAGTATACTCCCAACCTTCCAGCCCATCTTTTGCCGAATCAACCACATAATGCTGATACCGCAGGTCTTCTGCCAACGGCTCAGCAATGCGATCGTCATCTTCAACTAATAAGATCCGCATACCACGCTTCAATACTCCTTTTCACTGAATTTATCCCACTCTAATTGTCTCTCATAGATTGCGTAGTACTTCAACCCTGACTCGTTGGACAGAAACTTGCGCCCCCACCACCGCTATGACAGTAGAAACAACAGCAGCTATCAGTAGAACCATTATGTAGCTCCAGGGAATAGAGAGAACTTCAGGTGGAGGATCAAACACACCAGTGAGAACCTTAACCAGCATTTCGGCTACGGCAAAGCCAATCAAAGAGCCGATCGCCATCAAGCTTTTGTATGCCCCAACCGCAAGACCTATGAAGCCTTGACAGGGGCTTGATCGCGTAAAATAGCGATGCCGCCCCGCAGGACAATCACCGCAACGAGCAGTCCTATGACCAAATCGGGCAGCCGTGACCCAGTCATGCTGACCAAGAAACCTGCCGCGATCACGCCCAAATTGGCAATCACATCATTCTTGGAGAAGATCCAGCTTGCCCGCATGTGAACTTCTCCCTGACGGTGTTTGGCAATGAGCAGCAGGCATACTACGTTTGCAGCCAGGGCCAATAGCCCAATGCCCACCATCCAAGTCGGCTCAGGGTCGCTGCCAAGGACAAACCGCCGCACTACATCTGCTAAAACTAACAGCGCCAATCCTACTTGAAACAGACCGCTTAAGCCAGCGGCTCTTTTTTTGGCTGCGGGCGATCGCCCCACAGCATACAGGGCAATACTGTAGACTGTGGCATCAGCAAACATATCCAGGGAGTCTGCCACCAAAGCGGTTGAACCTGCCAGCAACCCCGTCACAAGCTCCAGCGCAAACATCAAGGCATTAATCGCCAGCAGCCAGCCCAGCGTTTTGCGCTGCGCCGCACTCGCCGCCTTAACATCACCACATCCGCAATCAGACATAGCGCTCCTTGAATGTAAAGTGGTCGGCTCTGAAAACAGGTTACTGAAACCTCAGTAGTGAATCTAGATTCAAATTCATTAGCGCTAGAGCCTTAAGTATGATAAACGGAAAATCCATTCTAGAAGCACCGTTCGACACTGTAGACAGTTAATCACGCTCAGCAATTGATGGATGCCCGATGGCGTGATGGAATAGGTGGCTGAGATCAATTCCTTGGCAGGTTCGGTAGTGCTGTGGAGGTGGGCAACAAAGCCGTAGAGTTTTTGGTTCGAGAAAGAGCTATTGACGGCCCATCCGGTGGAGTTTAGGGCGATTAGCTGATCGACCGAAGCGGCATCAATGCCAAGTTCTCGTTGCAGGATGGCGATCGCCGCCTGTTCTGGACTGGTTCCCGTGGACACTCGTCCGCCTGGGAGATCTAACGTGACCGACCCAACGCCAGGACGATAGCTGGGAGACGGAAAGAGAATTTGTTCGTTCTGAATCGGCAGCACAATAACCGAATCCGCTTTCTCAATTCGCCAATACTCGAGTACGTTTCCGCGATGATCTTGAAGATGTTCGCCGATCACGGTCAGCCAGTGCGAATGCATCTCCAGAAACCGATCCTGCACCGTCCAAGCTTGTTCAGCCCAGAATTGTTCCGCGTCAAAGGATGGAGTCATGACTGATTTGATGCTTGAGATTGGCGATCGCCCTAAAAATCAATAGCTCCCCCTATCGAATTACCTATCAAATTATCCAACGAATCATCCAGCGAATTACCCAACGAATTATCCAACTACCAGGCAACCCCTACAAAACCTTACCGCATCAAACTGCTTCAATCGGTTTCCCAAAGATTCTGTCGGTAAATTTCACATACCAGGCAGCCGCCTGCACTTGAATAATGTACGCCATTGAAATGATTAGCGCAATTTCTGAACCCTCTTTGCCAAAAGCCGTCATTGCGATCGCCAAGGCAATCGATAGGTTCCGCATGACAGTGCCATAAACTAGTGCGATCGCATCATCCCGATTAAAAAACAGCTTGCCCACGATCGTACTCAGCAAAAAGTTGCCACTATACACAATAGCCAACGGCAGGAGCAGGGACACCAGCATCCAGGGATTTGCCACAATTCCCTTCGCACGCAATGCCATCGCAACAAATACTACCCCCAATACGCCCAAGGTCGAGAAGGCAGGAAACTTCTGCTTCAGGTTTTTATTGTACTTATTCTGTCCAACAGTTGCTATCAGGATGCGCTGAGTGATGATGCCCAAAACCAAGGGCAAGAACACAATCACCAAGATTTGCTGGAACACGCTTGTCAAAGGAATCTCCACGACAGTTCCCATTAACCACTGGGCATAAAATGGAGTAATGATCGATCCAGCAATTAACCCGACAACGGTCATTTTGATTGCTGCACTCACATTTCCTTTCGCAAACCCTGTCCAGGAAATCGTCATGCCGCTGGTAGGCAGCAAAGCCGACAAGAGAAGTCCTAGCGCAATCAGCGGCTGATCATGGAAAAACCACTGTCCCACAAAATAATCAAAAAAAGGAATCACTGCAAAGTTAATCAACTGAGTGACTATTTGCACCCTATAGTCACCACTCGAAAAAACCTCCTTCACCTGTAAGTTGATCATCATGGGATAAACCATGAGGAAGGTTAGAGGAATAATGGCTGCTTTCAGAAAACTGGGGTCAACAATCACGCCAAAGAGAATGCCTGCGATCATTGCAGAGGGAATTGACCAAACAAGCTGCTGCTGAATGAGAGAAAGAAGCTTCCACATGAGCGTTTGTTGAGGATTCGATATTGATGATTCGCTCGTTGAATCAAGCGTGAATTAAGTCACGGGTTTGAGTTGTGCTTTGTGGACGTTGAGTCTGTGGCTGCGGGTCGCTGGGCGTGCAGAGAAGCCATTCGCTTAGCGCGGGCGTGGCGTTGCCCCAACTTACCAAGGGATTCTTGCAGCGTCCCCATCGGGCAAAAAGAACACCAGGCGCGAGGGCGAGTGGCAATTCCTAGAGGAATCGCAATTAAACTGGTGACAACACACATGTTGACAAATACTCCCCCAATCGCCAGCAAGTTTCCCCCTGTTGCAATCATGCGGGAAATGAAGACACTCATAAATAACCCAAACACCCCCCAGCGAAACCAGCGCCGATTAAACAGGCGCGGCCAGGGGCGATTGAAAGTAAAGTGGGGCATGACAATATCTAAAAAAGCTCCTCTGGGACAGAGATTGCCGCACCAGTAGCGAGCGTGAAAATAAGAGTTTGTAATTAGAAATGCCATCATCAGAGGCATCAAATAGCCCAGCAAGGGGTAGAACAAGCCCCCAATCGCAATTAACGGGAAGAATCCCAACATAATCCATTGAGAACGCTTGCCTTTGGATTTTTTAGCTTTGGCTTGTATCGTCATTGAAGTGCCTTCCGTTTTAACCTAGCTAACTATATAACTAGATAGTTATTAAAAAAACAATAGGCAATTATACTTGTACACTGAAAGCGGTGACCTAATTTAGTTAAGACTCAGTTGATCATGAACCCCTGGGATAAGCGCTACAAGGTAGAGGATTATGTCTATGGCACAACTGCCAACGATTTTTTGAGCAGCGTTGTCGATCGCATTCCATTGGGACGGGTTCTGTGCTTGGCAGAAGGGGAGGGGCGCAACGCAGTCTTCCTGGCAGAGAAGGGCTACTCGGTCACGGCGGTTGACTTTTCCAGCGTTGGCTTGCAGAAGGCGCGTCGATTAGCGGATGAGCGGGGGGTTTGCCTCGAAATCTGTTGTGCTGATTTGAAAGAGTACACGATTCATCCCAACCAATGGCAAGGGATTGTCTCTATCTTTGCCCATCTACCGCCCGAAGTGCGGGTTCCGCTGCACCGCGCCGCTGTCGCAGGATTGGTGACGGGTGGAGCCTTTGTTTTGGAAGCCTACACGCCTCAGCAATTGCAATATAAGACCGGTGGTCCGCCAACTGCTGAGCTGATGATGAACCTGTCTGATTTGCAAACTGAGTTGAGCGGACTGGAATGGGCGATCGCCCAGGAAAAAGTTCGCTTTATTCAGGAAGGGAGGCTACACCAGGGAATGAGTGCTGTGGTGCAACTTCTAGGGTTTAGGCATGAAGCTCACCCTTAAATTATTCTTGCACCAGCCTTGAAAGGACAGTGATAACTAGCCATGCTCACTCCCCTTGCGCCGTCCAACTGCTACTAACTCAGCAACTGGGGATGAGGGCTGCAAGACGCTCCAGCATGAGACTCATACTTCTGTTCAGCAACGCCTGTTAATTCCTGAGTCAAATCAGGGCTTGACGAAAAGTTTATACTACCATATAGTTATACAATAAGAATAAACTGGTTCGTCATACCCTTTAAGATTCAATAAGTTCCCATACAACTCTGCAATCTGATCAGGATTAGAAGCTTCGACCGACTAGATTGCAGACTTTTGGAGGCTCCTTACATGGCTCACATCATTGTGATTGGCGCGGGATTGGGTGGTCTGCCGACTGCCTACGAACTCCGACATCTTCTCCCTCATCATCATCAAATTACCTTAATCTCCGATACTCCCCAGTTTACGTTTCTTCCCTCGCTGCCCTGGGCTGCTTTGGGGTTAACAGCCCTGGAGTCTATTCAGGTGAAGTTGCCCAACCGACTTGAACCGCGGGGCATTCATTGGGTTCAAGGGCGCGTGGAAGGGATCGATCCAAACAACCGACAGTTGGTTGTGAATCAAGCGCTGCTCTCCTACGACTATTTGGTGGTTGCAACTGGCGCAGAACTCGACTTAGACACAGTACCGGGACTAGGCCCAGATCATGGCTACACCCAATCGGTGTGTAACCCCCATCATGCGCAATTAGCCCAGCAAGCATGGCAACAGTTTTTAGCACAGCCAGGGCCGTTGGTTGTGGGTGCGGTTCCGGGAGCAAGTTGTTTTGGTCCGGCTTATGAGTTCGCGCTGTTAGCGGATCACGAATTGCGAAAACAAGGCTTGAGAGATCAAGTCCCAATTACCTTTGTGACCCCCGAACCCTATGCGGGTCACTTGGGCATTGGCGGTATGGCCAATTCAGCGAAGCTAGTAACCGCCTTGATGGCAGAACGAGAAATTGAAGTTATCGAGAATGCAGCGGTGACCGCAGTAGAACCCGACCAGATTAGGCTCGCCGATGGGCGATCGCTTCCTTTTGCCTACTCCATGCTATTGCCTGCCTTTCGTGGCCCCCAATTTTTGCGGGAGGTTCCGGGTCTGACCGATGCAAATGGCTTTATTCCGGTGTTGCCTACCTATCAGCACCCTGATTATCCTTCCATCTACGCTGTGGGTGTGATTGTCCAACTTCAGCCACCAGAAGCCACGCCGCTGCCAGTGGGCGTGCCGAAGACAGGGCAGATGACAGAAGCAATGGGCATGGCTGTGGCGCACAATATTGCGATCGCCCTCGGTGAAAGATCTGCTCATCCGGTCGCACCTACGCTGGAAGCCATCTGCTTTGCGGATTTTGGCAATACGGGCATTTTGTTTTTGGCAGACCCAGTGCTGCCCGATTCGGCAACCGGAAAACGGCGACGGGCGATCGCGCTGCAAGGAGCCTGGGTGGGCTGGGCAAAAACCGCGTTTGAGCAATATTTTCTTGCCAAAATGCGCTTCGGTGCAGCCGTTCCCTGGTTTGAGCGGCTTGCCCTGAGAGGTGTTGGCCTATCGCTGGTGGAACCCCTGACACACTCACCATCACCTGATTGCCTGCCTGGAACCTCCTGTTGAGGACAGCTCAATGGATTGGACAACGAACTTAAAACGGCTGGAACAAATGGCGGATCGGTTTCGGATGATGTCTGACCCGACTCGTCTACAAATTCTGGCGGTATTAGGGGAACAGGAATTGAGTGTGCAAGACATTTGCGATCGCACGGGATACAAGCAATCCAACGTCTCCAAACACCTACGAGTGTTGCGTGAAATTGGGGCGATCGCCTGCGAACAACGCAGCTACTATCACTACTATCGCGTAATCGATCCGCAAATTCTAAGCTGCTGGCGCTGTACTAAAACTGCTTGTAATGAATCAGGAAATGAATCAGGAGAGCCTTATGTTAAAGCCGATTCAGAAATCGATGCAGAACTTCCATCAGCGTGTGATCAGCCTTGGACTCAAGCTGGTTGTCATGGTCAGTTTCAGCCTGTTGCTGGTCAATTGGAACCCTCTCATGGCGTTAGCCGCTCCCAACATCCCCAATCCAAGTGAATTGTCCCGCGCAATTCAGGACATTGAAAATCTGGATGCCATGCGCTCTGGATTAGCGTCTTCCTTGGAGGGGCGCACAGAGGAACCCACGCTGCAAACCATGCAGGAAGTTTGTCGCCCCGTGGGGATGCGAGCTAGGCAACTAAGTCAGGAGAATGGCTGGCAGGTGAAGCAAATCGCCAAGAAGTATCGCAACCCTGCCCATGCTCCCGATAACCTACAGTCCCGCATCGCCTTAGCAAGGTTTGAACAAAATCCAGAACTAGTTGGATTTTGGGATCGAGAAACGATCGATGGGCAATCAGGAACTCGCTATTACCGCCGCATTAATGTAGAGGCAAGCTGTTTAGCTTGTCATGGATTAAAAGAGAATCGTCCTCAGTTCGTCAAAGACAACTATCCGCAAGATTTAGCCTACAACTTTCATGTCGGTGATCTGCGCGGGATGTATGCCGTATTCATTCCCGATGATGTGAAGCAAGCGATTCAAGATGCGGTCAATCCATCATCCTGAGGTTGGTTTGATGATGAAAATGATTTCATTACGCCAGTTGATTTCGTTTATTCTAATCCCTGGGATTCTCGCATTGGCACTTAATGTAGGGGTTATGGTGCGTCCTGTTCAGGCTGCCATTCGCCAACTGGAAGAAGCACCTGGACAAGTAGTGTACCAGTCTCGCCAAACGCTGAAGGATCAGCAGGGAAATATTTGGCAGGCGATCGCCTTTAAGCGAGTAAAGCCGGACGGTACAGCGGGGATTTATTTACGTCTTGTCGCTTTTCCTGGCGTTGCAGAGGTGGATCATACTCGCCCGCTCAAATTAATCAACTCGCTAGGAAAAACTTGGACAGCCAATGATGCATCGCAGCAAATCTTCACAGATGCTGCCCATCCAGAACCGAACGTGGCCCAGTATGACTTGCAGCCAATCTTGATACAATTAGACCCTGCGGTGCCATTCCGATTGGAAGTTCCCAAACCTGATCAAGCCAGCACGACGCTGAATATTTCACCGGCGCTGATTGAAGAGTGGCGATCGCTACTTGAGTATGAAAACCTGTGAAAAAGTAATGAAACTTGAACGATGTTGCACAATCAACGTTTCTTTAACTCTATCTATGGCCCCGTAAAGTCCTGGCGATTTGGGCAGTCTTTGGGAATTGACCCAATCGGCGCGGTTTCAACCTGTTCCTTCAACTGTGTGTACTGTCAGCTTGGCGAAATTGAATATCAGACCACAACTCGACAAGTTTTCATTTCAACTGAACAAATTCAACAAGATCTACAACCTTTTGCGCCCTGGGATGTGGATCTTGTCACCGTCAGTGGCAGCGGCGAACCTACGCTAGCTCAAAATTTGGCGGATATTCTGACGGCTGCCAAAGCAATCACCGAAAAGCCCCTGGCTGTTTTGACCAATGGTAGCTTACTCACCGATCCAGATGTTCGAGCAGATCTGATGATTGCCGATCGCGTTTCGGTCAAACTAGACGCGATCGCCCCCAGTTTCTTCCAACGCATTAACCGACCCTTCGACGGCTTAGACCTCGGACAACTTTGGGCAGGGCTGTGGCAGTTTCGGCAACAATATTCAGGCATCCTATCAATCCAAACCATGCTGCTCTCGACGTGGAGCGATCAGCAACAAGCCGACTACATCACGCTGATGCAAAGACTGCTGCCCGATGAAATTCAGATCAACACGCCTACCCGTCCGAAACCAACTCGTCACGAACTGGATGCACGGGGCAACCATACTTCAGGATCTCGACCTTACCCTGTACGTTCCCTCAAACCTGTGAGCGTAGAGCAATTGCAGATTTTTTGCGATCGCATTCAATCTACGACAGGGATTCCCACTCGCTATCCTCAGCACCAACTCATCCCTTCCACGCAAGCATAAAGAGTAGCAACAATGCCAAATTCAATGCCAAATTCTCAGGAAAGAGCCGCGCTAAAACAAATGGAAATTCCACCGGGTCATCTCAACCTCATGGGCTATGTGGATGAATCAGAAGTGAACGGCCCTGGTTGTCGTGCGGTGATTTGGGTACAGGGCTGTTTGCGAGAATGTCCAGGATGCTTCAATCCAGCATCCTGGTCGTTTGAACCAAATCAAATTGTGAGTGTTGATGACTTGCTGTCCAAAATCTTGGCGAATCCACGCAACGAAGGAGTGACCTTTTCGGGTGGAGAACCGTTTTGGCAAGCACCGGCTTTGGCACAACTGGCCCATCAAGCCAAAGCGCAGGGGCTGAATGTCATGTCATTTACCGGATTCACTCTAGAGGAACTGCAAAGAGCTGATGCCCCAACCGGCGCACAGGCATTGCTAGATGAGTTAGATATTTTAGTGGATGGCCCCTACGTCGAATCGCTGGCAGTGCATACGCCAGATTCCCTGGTGTCTTCGCGCAATCAACGAGTGCATGTGTTCAATCCTGCCTTTCGCGATCGCCTCAACTGGGCTAGCGATCAAATGGAAATTCACATTCTCAAAGATGGCAGCCGATTGATCACAGGCTACCGGGGGCAGATGAATCTGACGGAATAGTGGCGATGCTTGAGATCAGAAATTTGATTATAATCAGGGCTATTAAATATAACTATATAGTGATATAATGAATAAAGGAAAAGGAACAACCATCCCTCTCTCACTTCATTACCAATCGCTTTAGCCGCTTGTTTTACGAAATTAGGGATTGCGGCATTGCGTTTCTCAACCTGTTCACTCTGCAACAAAAGGAGATCTCTAACAATGCTATTTCGCCAACTTTTTGATGAAGCTACCTGGACTTATACCTATCTGATTGCTGACCCGGACACGAAGGAAGCCATCCTGGTCGATCCCGTGGCTGAACAAGTGGAGCGCGATCTGCGTATCTTGAAAGAATTGGGCTTGACTCTGCGCTACTGTTTGGAAACCCACATCCATGCTGACCATGTTACGGGTACGGGCAAGCTGCGGGATGCTACGGGATGTTTGGGGGTCGTTCCTGCAAATGCCCAAGCGACTTGTGCCGATCGCTTTATCCAGGATGGCGAAGTGCTGCAAATGGGTTCAATTCAGATTGAGGCGATCGCCACTCTGGGCCACACCGACAGCCACATGGCGTATCTGGTCAACGGGACGCATCTGTTGACGGGAGACTCCCTGTTCATTCGCGGCTGCGGACGCACCGACTTTCAAAGCGGCAATGCTGGGGCAATGTACGATGCCATCACCCAACGCCTGTTTACCTTGCCGGATGAAACGCTGGTATATCCAGGACATGACTATAAGGGCGAAACGGTCTCTACGATCGGCGAAGAGAAGCAGTGGAATCCTCGCTTTGTAGGACAAACGCGGGAGAGCTTTATTGACCTGATGGCAAACCTCAACCTGCCCAATCCCAAGAAGATTATGGAAGCGGTGCCCGCTAATCAGGAATGCGGAAAAGTGGCGATCGCGGCTCGATAGAGATTAGAGATTGTCACTGATCTGCTCTATGCAGTTAACCTTCCAGCAATTCAGCCCTCTTCGCACCCGGTAGAAGAGGGTCTTCGTCATAAATGAGGTCAACAATCCTACGGGAGTTAGATTGATCAAGTGGCTGTCGCTGATATTGTATTACCAGTTGGTAGAATAGTTAAATAAGAATAGGTTAAAGCCAAATGAACAATGTTAAGCCAGTCAACGATGATATTATCGTAGCAATGGGGCAACCAACCTCTGATGATTTGCAACAGGCGGCACAGGAAGGCTACAAGTCGGTGCTGAATTTGCGATCGCCCCAAGAGGAAGGGGCATTGGGTGATGAACAACAGCACGCTGAGGCTGCCGGACTCCAGTATGTCAATTTGCCCGTGCGTCCCGATGCGCTGAGTCAGGAGCAGACAGATCAAATCATGAACCAAATTGAACAATTACCGAAACCGCTCCTTGTCCATTGCAAAAGTGGATTGCGCTCTGGGGCAATGGCACTAATGTATGTTGCCACTCGTGAAGGCATGGGTGCTGACGCTGCAATGGAAAAGGGAAAGCAATTGGGATTTGATTGTGAATCTAGTCCGCAGATGAAGCAGTTCTTTCAACAGTACGTTTCAGAATGCACGAATGCAAACTAATGCTGCACTATGTTAAATCAATGAAGATCGATCGAAGGAAGAAAATATTATGGCACTGGTACTCGAACAGATTAACGTAGAAGGTTTGGCGCAGTTGTCCTACATTGTGGGGGACGATAAGGCGGGAGTGGCTGCAATTATTGACCCGCGACGGGATGTGGATGTGTATTTGCAGCGAGCCAGAGAGATTGGGGTAAGGCTAATTGCGAGTGTGGAAACTCATATTCATGCGGATTTTGTTTCCGGTTCCCACGAATTGAAGGCGCGGATGGGGGTTCCCATCTATGGCGGAAAAACTGAGGATTATCAGTTTGATGTGCATCAATTGCAAGAGGGAGACAAAATTCACATTGGCAGTGTCACGTTGCGGGCGCTACATACGCCGGGACATACGCCTGAACATATTTCGCTGCTAATTTATGACTCTAAGCAAGGTGAAGAACCATTTGGATTATTCACAGGTGATACGTTGTTCAATCTAGATGTGGGTCGTCCGGACTTGTTGGGGGGTGGCACAGAGAAGAAATTAGCCGCGCAGTTGTATCATACGCTGTTTGACAAGATGCTGCCCTTGGGCGATCGCATTGAAATTTATCCTTGTCATGGTGCGGGGTCTGCTTGTGGGAAGTCGATTGGCGATCGCCGACAAAGCACGATCGGCAATGAGCGTATTTTCAATCCTGCCCTTCAGGAGCGATCGGAAAGCGAATTTGTGGAGTGGATCATGAGTGAGATGCCGGAACCGCCGCGCCACTATGCTCGACTGAAGAAGGTGAATGCCAAAGGTGCACCCGTTGTAGGTTGCCCGCCGACTTTACAACCGCTGACCCCGGATGAGTTTCAGCAAAAGATGCAGGAACACGGTAGTGATTGATGCGCGATCGATTCTTGCCTTTGGAGGTGGACACATTCCAGGGGCGATCAACATTGCGTTGCGTCCAGAGTTTCCCAACTGGGTGGGCTGGATGATCGATCCGGAACAATCCATTTTAGTGATTGTCGAAAGTGAACGGGATGTCAAACTTGTAACGGATCAACTGTTCCGTATTGGCTACGACAACTTGGCAGGTTATCTACATGACGGTATGACCAGTTGGCAGAATGCTGGATTACCGCTCTCAAGAATAGAAGAATGGACGGTGCATGAACTGAATCAGCATCGGCAAGATCCTTCTGTGACGGTATTGGATGTGCGAGGAGATGATGAATATAAGAATGGATTTGTCCCCGGAGCCAAGCACTCATTTGTGGCGCATTTGGAAGAACATTTAGATCAACTCGATCGCAGCCAAACGATCGCGACGTATTGTGGCAGTGGATATCGGGCTTCGATCGCGGCAAGCATTCTGAAGAAGCATGGGTTTGAACGGGTTGTGAATATTCCTGGCTCTTGGCTGGCTTGGAAGAAAGCCGATCTGCCAATTGAGAAACCAAAGGCGAGCGAAGCCGTGATGGCGTAAACGTTGACTCGCTCATTAGGGCTTCATCATGAATCCTTCATAATCAGAAACGTGTAGGGTGTGGGTGATCCATCCCTACACGTTTGATCAATCCTCAGTTTTCCGTGTTCAATTTGCCTTTTGCCGAGTTCTCTAGGCTTGCATAGCGATCGTTGCCATCATGCCTTGATCTTCGTGATCAAAAATATGGCAGTGATAAACCGTTTTGCCAGCATAGTTGCGAAACGGAACTCGAATGCGGACGGTTTCGTTGGCTCTCACTAAAACCGTATCTTTCCATGCAACATAGGGTTCGGGTTGACCATTTCGGCTAATCACCTGAAAAGAATTGATATGAAGATGAAAAGGATGATCCATTGCCATCGGGCCAGTGTTGACAATTTCCCATTCCTCAACCGTGTCGAGTTGCACCGTCGCATCAACGCGATCGTGATCGTAGGATTTACCGTCAAGTAAAAATGCCATGCCCATGCCCATTCCGGATCGCCCCATGCCCATTCCGCCCATGCCCATCGACAGTTCAATCCGGCGCGAGGTAGCAGGCTGAGGCAATTCTGCGACGGGCAGCAACTGTTGCGGGAGAGGAAGCGGTGCTGTGGAGCCACTGTACTGAATTGTGGCTAATACTTGAGGCGTGGTCTGAGAAGCGTTACCAGACATTCTTCCCATGCCTCTCATGCTGCCCATTCCCCTCATGCTCCCTTGTCCCATCATGCCCATCATGCCGCGATCGTAGGGAAGGTTCAGCAATCGATATTCTCCAGCAGGCTGATTACCTTGCACCAGCACTTCGGCGCGTTCACCAGGAGATAGCAATATCTCTTGTAGCTCAACCGGAGCGGCGATCGCCCCGGCATCTGTTGCAATGAGGTGTAGGGGATGGTTTTCTAATGCCAGTCGATAAAACCGTGATGTGGACGCATTGATCATTCGCAACCGCAACAGTCCCCCCGTTTGCAAGGAAAAGATAGGATTCTCTTTGCCATTGACGGTGACAAGGCTACCTTCTCGTCCTTGCATGATTTGCATTGGATTTGGGTTAGGAACCTGTCCGTTTGGATCAATCTCAAAATCCTTTAAAAAAACAAATTCTTCCTGTGCTGCTTTCACCTCAGGGATTTCATCGAGATCGCCACGAACAACAAAAATACCGCCTAACCCTCTAAAGACTTGATCGGCAACTCGTCCATGAAAGTGGGGGTGATAGAAGAATGTTCCCGCAGGATGATCGGTCGGTAAGGTGAATTCGTAATCAAAGGTTTGACCACTGCCAATATTCAAATAAACATTATCCGCCGTACCTGTGGGGGGAATGTGAAGTCCATGATAGTGGAGATTGGTGGGTTCGGATAGGCGGTTGGTAAAGCGAATCCGCACAGCATCACCTGGGCGCGCTTCTAATTGAGGGCCTGGAACTTGTCCGTTATAGGTGAATAAATTGGCAGTGCGATCGCCCAACGTCACTGAACTAGGCTGTGCTTCCAAATCAAATTTCACTATCCTGGGTGAACGAACGTTGGAAAGCTCCCTAGAAAGAGTCGAACTTTCTGCATTGAAGTTCGCCTGAGCCTGCGGTTGACTCTCGGCACAACGAGCCAATAGTAATGTCGCGGCACTACTTGTTGTCAGCGTTAAGAATTGTCTGCGGTTCAACCGTCGCATCTATTCCTTTCCCTAAATATTTAGTTCTTTCATTTTGACAAAGAACCCAAATGATTGCAGGTCAATGCCTGCAAACAGCATCATGACTCACTGTAATGCTCTCCTGATACTTTGCCTCGAAACACAATGTAGTTGTAGATGTTGTAGAACAACATAATTGGAATCAAAAATCCAATGAAAATGATCATGAAAACGAGTGCGCTAGGGGCTGCTGCTGCTTGATAGATGGTGATGCTAGGTGGAATGATGTAAGGAAACACAACTAACCCTAACCCAACAAAGGTGAGTAGAAAGAGTAGGATTGTCCAAACTAGCGGAGTCGCTTCAGCTTTCTGGTTCAAACTTCTTAGCAGGAGTCCAATCAACACCACACCCAGTAAAGGAATCAGCGCAAAGATATAAACTTCTGGCTGATGAAACAGCTTGGCTCTGGCGTTTTCGTAGACTACTGGAGTGACGATCGTAATCAAGATTGCGCCAATCAAGGTGGTAATAGCTGCTAGTTTGGCGGTGCGGTAGTGCGTGGCTTGGAGTTCTCCCTCGGTTTTGAGAATGAGATAGGTTGAGCCAATCAAGACATACCCTTGAATCAGCGTTAGGGCAACCAAAATCGATCGCCAATCCAGCCAATCCCAAATGCTACCGACAAAATGACCGGCTTCATCTACGGCAATCCCTTCCAGAACGCTGCCTAAAGCAAAGCCCTGAAATAGGGCTGCCATGAAGCTTCCCACACCGAACGCTAGATTCCAAAATACTTTATTGGTGGAATGTTCGCGGAATTCAAAGGCTACAGCCCGAAAGATCAAACCGAAAATCATGCCAAAAATTGGGATGTATAACGCATTCAAAATCGTGCCGTAGGCAAGGGGAAATGCCCCAAACAAGGCTCCGCCCATCAGCACTAGCCAGGTTTCATTCGCATCCCAAATATTCCCTAAGCTGGTCATTAAAATACCGCGTCGCTCCTCGCTGGAACTGGTTAGCGACAAAATACCCACACCTAAATCAAAGCCATCCAGCATGACATAGAGAAATAGAAACAGGGCCAAAATGACAAACCAGACCTGCGTTAAAAAGT
Source organism: Thermocoleostomius sinensis A174 (assembly GCF_026802175.1). NCBI lineage: Bacteria > Bacillati > Cyanobacteriota > Cyanophyceae > Oculatellales > Oculatellaceae > Thermocoleostomius > Thermocoleostomius sinensis. The sequence continues at coordinate 5,268,583 of NZ_CP113797.1, forward strand.
GTTCTAGGTTCTCCATACGCTTATCGTTGAACGAGGTCTACTTCTGCGTAGATAGATTGCTCAATGTTGCCAAGGTTACTACTGCTGGGCTTCAACTGGGCGCTGATCGGGAATAAACTCAGCCGGTTCTGTCTCTACCGCGGGCTGATTCTCAATGCCTGGCACTGACAATTCTAAGTTTGGACCTTGACGAATGATACGACTGCCAAAGAACATCGCACAGATAAACAACGTCGTGTACACTCCAGCAAAGATCAGCAGCGATGTTAATACTTCACTAGCAGGCAAATTGGACACACCATCCGCCGTGCGGATCTGCCCATACACAACCCAGGGTTGTCGCCCTACGCAGCGCACAATCCAGCCAGATTCAACAGCAATGTAACCTAACGGAGCCGCCAGTAGCCAGGTTCGCAATAGCCATTTTTGTTGTGCGATCGCCTCTGGTGCGAACTTGCCCCGCAGCCATTGAATTACGCTCACTCCCATCAAACCTGCCAGGAAAAAGCCAATTCCGCTCATAAGACGGAACGAATAGTAAACCAAGCCCACCATTTTGGGGCGATCGTCTGGCTGCCATTCCTTAAGGCCTAAGACGGGTTCAGAGAGATTTTTCTTGAACTCCAAAATGTAGCCCAGCCCATTAGGAATGGAAATTTCCCAGTCATTTCGCTCCAGTTTGTTATTGGGTAACGCCACTAAGCTCCAATCCGCGGGTTGTCCTGCTGGACTCGTTTCCCATTTGGCTTCCATTGCCGCCAGTTTAGTTGGCTGGTAGTGAGCCACCTGCTCAGCGCTGAGGTGCCCAATGTAGATCTGCAAAGGCGTGACGGCGATCGCTACGGCTACGACAATCTTGAGCGATCGGGAAAAGAACTCGGCATGACGATGATTGAGAATATACCAGGCACTAATGCCGCCAATGACAAACAGCGAGGTTTCCAACGTTGCGAAGAACATATGGGAAACGCTGATGAACATAAACGGATTCAAAATTGCCTGAAAGTAATCATCGACAATGAACTTTCCGTTCACCACTTCTCCGCCTGCGGGGGTTTGCAACCAAGAATTTGCTGCCAAAATCCAGAAAGTGGAGAGGTTTGCGCCAAAGGCAACCATGATTGTAGCGAAGTAATGAATTTTAGGATTTACCCGTTCCCAGCCAAACAGCATGATACCTAAGAATCCGGCTTCTAGCATAAATGCCATTGCAGCCTCGAAGCCCAAAATACTGCCAAAAAAATCGCCCACCGCTTCTGAAAACGGTGCCCAGTTCGTACCAAACTGAAACTCCATTGGTAAGCCTGTGGCGACACCAATACCGAAGTTGAGAACATAAAGTTTTGCCCAGAAACGAGCATGATAGTAGTAATCGGAGTTGCGTGTTTTGAGCCATAAGCCCTCAACGATGACTAGATAGATTCCCATCCCAGTCGTCAACACGGGCCATAGCATATGAAAGATAGCAGTCAGAGCAAATTGCATTCGCGATAGTGCGACAGTATCAGCCCAGATATTCATCCTTGCCTCATCGATAAGGTTTTAGAAGGAATCGGCAATGGGGAGCGTCACAGTTGCAAGTCTAATGCAAGTCTAACCCTCATTCTCCAACCCCTGCCCTCAAGCGGAGACAAGAGAGCCGGATTGAAGATCCTCGCCCTGTGAGGGAGGGATCTAGGGTGAGGGCGACAAACGTGACAGGCTCCCTCATCAATTTACTTATTGTAACGGTATGAATTCTGTCCGTCTGTCTGGAACCTCCCATCAAGCACTTTTAAATTACCGTCTGATTAAAACAAAGATAGCAACGGCCAAGACAAAGTAACCGAATCCTTTTTCAAGTTGCTTGGCACTGACAAATTGATTTAAATAAGAACCCAAAAGAATTCCGACACTAGAGGCGATCGTGAACGACAAAAGCAGCGTCCAATCAATCGGAACGTGACCAAAATATCCGGCAAATCCGGTGACAGACTTCAGTGCCAGAATAATCAAAGACGTTCCTACCGCCTCTTTCATAGGAGTATTGCCGAGCAGTACCAACGCTGGAATCACCAAAAACCCACCGCCAATGCCAATGAAGCCTGTAAGCACCCCAACCACCAACCCTTCTAGCGCGATCGCCAACCATTTCGGAATGACTGTATGTTGATCAGAATGACTAGCTTTATCAAGCGATTTTTCCGATTTGCTGGCTCCTTTACGAATCATACTAATTGAGGCAACCAGCATCATCACTCCAAAGGTCACGAGTTGAATGGTGGGTGTAATGAATGGCAACGAGGCTAATCGCGCTCCCAAATAAGCCCCTAGCATAGAAGCGGGCGCAAACAGCGCGATAATTTTAGGATTGACATTGCCCTGCCGCCAATGGGGAATGGCGCCAATCAAGCTCGCGACTCCCACAATTACCAGAGTCATCGCGAAGGCAGACTTTGCCGGAACGGACATAATGTAAATCAAAACAGGAGCTGCCAAGATTGACCCGCCCCCACCGATTAACCCCAAGCTGATGCCAATGCAAACTGCCAGCAAGTGCCCAATGATAGTCGTCAACATTGATGTCTTTTTCCAGATTTGTTTTTCGAGTCACTCCAAGCTGAACGATCGCGGATGATCGAGGTATTGATCGCAACGACCGCCAAAAAAATAGGACGTTCTGATGAACGTCCTAGAACACTAAACGCGCTGGTTGTAAGGCAATTTGGCAAGTAGCATGGCTAACGCACAGGTATTAGTAATTCCAGCAAAAACTAGCCCGGAACCCACAAAACCGCTGAGGAGCAAGAACCAGGGAGACACAAACGCACCCAGTACAGTGCCAATTACCACCAGAGAACCTGCCACAATTTGTACCTGGCGCATCAGACTAATGGGCGCATTTTTGTTTACCTCAGTTGGATACCCTGCCTGCACCCAAGCCGATAATCCTCCTTCCAAGTGCGTCACTTCATCCAGCCCTGCTGCAAACAATTTCTGTGCCGCTTGGGCTGAGCGATTCCCTGTTCGACAGTACAACACTGTAGGTTTGTTGCTATCAAATGGAATGCTATTTGGATCAAATTTGGATAACGGCATCAGAACTGAACCGGGAATCTTTTCGCCCGCATGTTCAGAAGGCTCACGCACATCGACGAGTGTGACGGCTTGCTGACTCAATAAGGTATTCAGAGAGTCTGGATCAATGGTTTTCAAACGATCGCGTCGAGTTTGACTTGGATGATTGAAAGACATCTCATTCATGCTGGTCATGGAGTTCTCCTAACTGTTTCAAGTGTTGGGTAATGTAGCCTACCAAAATTGCTTCATGCTGGAGCGATCGTAAAAATTTGATACCATCGCCATCGTTCTAACTAGTCACAAGCACATTACCGCATTGTTCATTTGCCGGAACCGCTTCCATGATTTTTTTGGGATCAGGAAGATTCAGCCCATTCATAAACTCAATGAACTGATCGCGGGTTCGCCCCACAAAGCGCGGGTTCCATTGTTCTTCTTCAGCAATGGTAGAAACACTATGACCGCGATAGTCATGGGCAGGATACACGAGCGTTCCATCTGGCAGCGTGAACAGATTCTCTGTCACAGAATCATATAGTGTACCTGCATCACCGCTTTGGAAATCAGTCCGTCCGCAGCCGCGAATAAACAGCGCATCCCCCGTCAACACTCGATCGCCGTTCACCAGATACGCCATGTGGCTGTCGGTATGTCCTGGAGTTGCAATCGCCTGAATTTCAATCTCGCCGACTTTCAAGACTTCTCCATGCTGAATATGGCGATCGGCACAGGCAACTTGAGCCTTCGCTGGCACAATGGTTTCACAGCCTGTCAACTCCCGCAGCTTTCCAGCACCTGTGATATGGTCAGCGTGGACATGGGTTTCTAAGCAGTATTTCAAGGTCAATCCCAACTCGTTGATTAGCTTATAATCGCGCTCGACTTGCTCAATTACAGAGTCAACCAAAACCGCTTCCTTGGTGTTGGGGTCAGCAATCAGATAGGTATAAGTCCAGGTGTCTTGATCAAACAATTGGCGAAATATCATTGCTCTTTACCTCGTGAGACGGTGTTTACAAAAGGGTTGCATTCTAGGTGTCACCTGCAACAAACAGGATGGCAACGACAACCAAGATTGAGAAAAACGTGAGATAGCCAGTCACCATGAACGCGATCGCCCTGTAATGTTAACCTTAGATAGCTCATATCAATTAAATTACCATATAGTAATATAATCTGCAACTTTGATTTGCGTCAAGCCAAGACTGATTTAAGGTTTTCTTCAGAAAGAACAACTATATTACTACTTGGTAGTATGATAGACATAATTAATATCTCATGTTACTAACTCAGTTTCCATACCTTTCGTTACATTTGAGGAACTACCGTGTCACCGACTGCACAGCAAACCCAATCAACGCAACCTGCTGAACAGATTCATCAAAATCTCTCGGCTCCTGAGGCGATCGCCCCTCCGGTGAAGCACCACCAAATTGTGATTGTGGGGGGAGGAGCCGCCGGAATTACGGTTGCAGCCCAACTGCTGAAGCGAAATCGCGCCCTGGATATTGCCATTATTGAACCGTCTGACAAACACTACTATCAACCGGGCTGGACGCTGGTGGGCGGCGGTGTGTCTCCTATTGACAAATTCATTCGGGATGAAAAAGATGTCATTCCCAACGGCGCAACTTGGATTCAAGCGCGGGTGGCGAAACTTGATCCCGATCGCAATAGGGTCATCACCGAAGCAGAACAAGTCATTGAGTACGATTACTTAGTGCTCTGTCCTGGCATTCAAATTGACTGGCATCTGATTAAAGGACTAAAAGAAGCCCTGGGTCGAGGCGGAGTCACCAGTAACTACTCCAAAGACTACGCCCCCTACACTTGGGAAACGATCCGAAACTTCAAAGGTGGGAATGCTCTCTTCACCTATCCTGCTACACCCATCAAGTGTGGCGGTGCACCCCAGAAAGTGATGTACATGGCGGATGATACCTTCAAGCGCCATAGCGGCGTCGGAGTCAACACAACCGTGATGTTTTGCACCGCTGGGGCATCCATGTTTGCCGTGCCAGAATATTCTGCCTCTCTGGATCGAGTGGTGGCACGACGCGGCATTGTCACCAAATTTAAGCACAATCTCAAGGAAATCAAAGCCGATACGCAAGAAGCCATTTTTGATGTCACTACGGATAACGGCGTTGAGGAAGTCAGCCTTCACTACGATATGATCCATGTGGCCCCTCCCATGAGTGCGCCTGATTTCATCAAGCAAAGTCCACTGGCTGGGGCTGGCGGCTGGGTAGATGTTGATAAAGCTACGCTGCAACACACCCGTTATGCCAATGTGTTTTCCTTAGGGGATGCCTCCTCTTTGCCAACTTCTAAGACGGCCGCCGCTGCCCGTAAGCAAGCCCCGATCTTGGTTCAGAACTTATTGTCTTTAATCCAATCGCAGCCGATCGCAGCAGAATACGATGGCTATACCTGCTGTCCCCTGATCACAGGTTACAACTCAACAATCATGGCAGAGTTTGCCTATGGGGGAAAGCTGGCTCCCTCGTTTCCGCTTGATCCCACCCAGGAACGCTACTCGATGTATTTGGCAAAAGCTTATGTGTTGCCTTGGTTGTACTGGAACAGGATGCTGAAGGGTGAAGGATTTGAAGCCGATATTTTCAAACCCCTCAACAAATTGCTCCGCCGCTAGACAACATAGCGCAGGGGGTGGTAACAGCCCATCCCCTCAATGGTCGGATAGCCCCTTGAGTTTTAACGTTGGCGATCGCGTTTACTACATTGGTTCAGATGCCAAGATTTTGTCCGACTACGGCAACCAAATCCTAGAAATCACTGACTTGGATACAAAAACGAGACGAGTCGTCTGTCAAACGGTTCGTCTCGAACAAGTTGTCGGAATTGCATTTGAAGATCTCAGCAAACTCTAACGGACCTGCCTTAACTGCGACAATTGCTGAAGCTGTTGGCTTTGCTGTTCAATCTGCACCGTTAACGCATCACAAACCAAATCACACAGTTCAAACAAAAATGGATTGGCAATGCGATAGTATACGCAGACGCCACGCTGCTCACGGGCAACTACCCCCGCTTGAGTCAGCATTTTCAAATGCTTGGAAACATTTGCCTGCCCCAATCCTGTTTCTTCAAGAATCTCCGTCACATTCTTTGCACCTGTTTTCAAGGAACAGACAATTTGAAGCCGACTCACTTCTGATAAGACTTTGAAGAAGTCTGCCATTAGGCTCAAGGCTGCGGGCGTGAGTTTGGAAATGCCGCACTCATCCACTGCTTCTGCATTCATTGCTTTTGGCACACTTATTCTGGGTACTTTGTCCTGAGCAGCAACAGGATTCTTCGCTGACTTTGTGGGCATGGGAGGCATTCCAAACTTAAGGAATTTATTCTTATCATTATATTACCACACGGTAGTAGATGTTAGTAGTATAGAGAGCAGCAAGCGAGTCTGGCACTACACCATCTCGTCTTCAAAGTAGAGGGAACTCATAGGACTGTCTTGCAATCCTGACTACTAGTAGTTGATTTAAACAATCAGTAACGCTCAAACAGCTTCTCGAAAACCGTTGACTCAAGACCTTAGCAATGCATTGTGAGACTCTATGAACTATCTGCGTTTGATGGTAGCAAGCTGTGGAATTTTGGTTGTTGCAGGTTTGTTATTCCTGGGAACAGTGTTTGGAGTGTCGATTGTCCGATCGCCCCGTGAATTGACCGAACGCATGATTGGCGCTTCTCTTCCTGAAGAAGTTACCCCAGACGTTCAGTTCGATGGTCTACTAGGTCCAATTCCCATTGATATTGAATACGAAGCACACGTACGATTTACCATGCCAGCCAAGGAACTGGATGGTTTCGTTGAGCGCTTGGGTTGTCCATCTATAGAAAAGGTGGGAGATAAGTACGAATGCATTATAACGAGAGCGCAACGTCCCAGTGGGTTGCCACCTTCAGACGGCACAGCAGAGTCTCGCCTGATTCAGTTCAAATTGCTTGATAATCAAACCGTACTCGTTCAGATGCGTCTACTGGCAACCTGAATTGTCGATGTGGTTCCTTCCTTGGTAGTGGATGGAGCAAGCTTTGGCATCGGCCGGAAAATTGCGGGCTATTGCCTAGGCACAGCAATTACAGCACAGTCTCAGGAAACACGAGTGTCCTACTCTTGTCTCATCTCAAATCGCTTATGAACTATTTCTCTGATCCAAACATCATGGCGTCTTACCCTTGAGACAACTTGCTCCGTTTGTTCTCACCTGATTCTCTCGATCGCCTCACTATCGACTCCGTATTTCCTCACCTGTAATTTTTGTAGTCCGCTAGCTGCAAGCCTTTTAGGTAAAAGAGACAGACTGATCAGATCGATCAGTTTGATCGAGTCTGCTGTGCCGTCAAACCAAATCTGGCAAAATGATCCCCTACTGATAGCGTTTAGGGGAAATCAATATCGCTACATCTGCTGCTACTCGGGTATTCAGCGCGGTAGAAGAAAGAGACGAATTTTTGGCGCTCTTTCCCCACCGCTACGATTTTCTCTATGCAGAGATGCCTGACCCAACCGAAAAGCCCCACTGGAAAACCGAAAGTCGCTATCCCTTGTCCGATCGGACAATTCAACAGTCCACTCAGCTATTTGGGGTCCGTTTCGGCAAGAAAACCGCTTACTGTTTGCTCGATATTGACACCACCAGCGTTTACCACCCAACCCACGATCGCTTTGCCATTGGTAACATTGCAGCAGCGTTGGAACCGTTAGGGTTAGTTAACTTTGTCGCTTGTACCTCCAGTTATAGTGGCGGCATTCATTTGTATTTCCCGTTTCAGAAGGCTGAAAGTTCCTGGAAAGTAGCAGCGGCAGTAACGGCACTTCTGACCCAAGCTGGCTTTAAATTGCGATCGGGGCAGTTGGAAGTATTTCCCAATGCCAAGCCCTACGTTGCCGGACAATTGCCAAGCTTGTTTAATGCCCATCGATTGCCATTACAAATGGGGTCTTACTTACTTGATGCAGAGTTTCAGCCAATCTGGAGCGATCATTCCACGTTTGTGCAACATTGGAACTTTGCCAAGCAGCGCAATCACCTGAATGATCAGGTGCTAAAACAATTGCTACAGCCGGTTTGCAAGCCGTATGCAATGTCTGGGAAAGCGGAAAAATTTCTTAAGGACTTAAATACAGAAATTGAGATGGGCTGGACGGGCCACGGACAAACGAATCGCCTGTTGGGACGAATCGCCATGCGGGCTTATGTGTTCCATCATTGGTTAGCAGGAGGAGACCCCTTAACCGGACAAGCGTTGGTGGATAAGATTGTATCCACAGCCCGATCGCTACCGGGCTATTACGATTGGTGTCAGCACCAACCCGATATTGAGCAACGAGCCAGTGAATGGGCCCGTTGTGTCGAGGCAAGTCACTATTTTCCCTATGGTGTTGGCCGGCGATCGAACCGATCGGACGCAGAAAAGACAGAAACCGCATCAACAACGACATGGAACCAACAACAGACAGCATTAGCACGCGCGAGAATCCGTGAGGCTGTTGCCCGTTTGCTTGAAACGAATACTCTTCCAACTGGCATTACTGCACGGTTTCGACGGTTGACAACCTTTGGCATCAGTGGTAGTTCCCTCTATCGCCATCGAGATCTATGGCATCCAAACCACTTGGCAAGGGACACAGACCCCGTAGAACCCGTAAAGTCTGTGAAATCTATGGAGCCTGTAGAAGATCCAGAGCACACATCCAACCTAACAACCGATCGAAATTCCACAAACTTATTTCCACCGTCTGGGTGTAATCCTTTGCTAAATCAGCTTCCTACGCCTTCTCCACAAGATGTAGCGATGTTGGGGTGTAATCTAGCTTGGGGTTTGGAGGCTGAGGATTTACGGTATCTAGCAGGGCGATCGCGGATTTTAGAATCATCTCCAAATCAAGTGCAGCGATTACAGCAATTTCTCAGTTTTGGTGATCCAGTATGGATTGATGGAGAGCGATTGCAGGTGCAACAATTGGATGATACAGCCGACCACGCTAGGGATTACTACGGGGATTATCCTAGGGATCATTGTAGGAATCATGTTGTGAATCAATTGTCCAGGCTGAGATCTTTAGGGCGGATTCACGGTGTTATAGCACTGTATTTGGATCAATTTCCCGATCGAGAGATCAATGGGTGTTCAGATCGATTGCCATTATCTCGATTACAAGAGTCCCTATTACAAGAATGCTTCTTCCCGCTGTTAGGTCTATTCGATCGGTTGGCTGGATCGGTTGGCAACAAATGCTGTTTATGTTCGTCAAAAACAGTGGACACGATCGCAAATTTAAAATTCAATTTTAAATTTCTGACACCATGCTTTAGGAATCTTTATCCGTTGGTTGCGAAGACAAAACTGGTGAAACGGTTACATTGGTCACAAACTACTGAGGATTAACTGAGCACAACAGACAGGTTAAACTGATCGAAAATCTTGGCTAGGTTTTCGTAACAGACCGTAGAGTGAATAGGTATAAACAGAATGGATCAAATAGACTAGAGATAACGCTGGTTTGCTAAAGTTGCTCAGCCATTTCCATTCCCTTCTATCAAGACGGCTGTTTTCCTGTTGAACGGTTAATATCATTGTCTCAATTCATGACTATTGCCGGAACAAAGCTCATTGGCTCTGTAGAAAGATCTACGGATTTCTCTCATTAGATCAAAAGTTGCACACGTCACGGGATGCTATCTGCACCATGATTGGTTCTACACTCAGTGGTCGCTACAAAATAGTTAATGTTTTAGGTGCGGGTGGCATGGGTCGAACGTATGTCGCAGAAGACATGCTGCGTCCAGGGCATCCAAAATGTGTAGTGAAGCAGTTAAGACCTGCTAGCACTGATCCAAACGTCTTAGAAATTGCTAGACGGTTGTTTGCTACTGAAGCTGAAACCCTAGAGCGGTTGGGAAACCATGACCAAATTCCTCGGCTATTGGCTTATTTTGAACATGATGAGGAATTTTATCTAGTTCAGGAATTTATCGACGGGCATCCGCTTAGTGCCGAGTTACATCAAACGCGCCATTGGTCAGAGACGCAGGTTGTGCAACTGCTACAAGAAATTCTGGCGGTGCTATCGTTTATCCACAATCAAAACGTCATTCACCGCGACATCAAACCCGATAATATCATCCGCCGATCGCGTGACAATCGGTTGGTGTTGATTGATTTTGGCGCAGTGAAACAGGTACGGATGCAGCAGATTACTCAAATGGGGCAAGCAAGTGTCACGGTGGCGATCGGCACACCTGGCTATATGCCCACTGAGCAATCCACTGGCAAACCACGCCCCAGCAGTGATATCTATGCGGTTGGTATGGTAGGTATCCAGGCGCTAACGGGCGTACTGCCAACATTTCTGCAAGAAGATGAAGATGGTGAGGTGATTTGGCGACCGTTAGTGCAGGTCAGCGATGGCTTTGCTGAGGTAATTAATAAAATGGTGCGGCACTATTTTAAGCATCGCTACCAAACTGCCGCAGAAGCGCTGCAAGCGTTATACCAACTTACGGCATCGGGACAGGGAGCCAATGGTGGGACAGCCCCAACACACCTTGCATCTGGTGGATTAGTGGCTCCAACTATCTCTTCGCCCCCAACCTATCCCTACTCCACCCATTCGTTGCCAACCCCGCAATCCTCTACCACAACCCCCCCTCAGTCTGTGGAATCGCCCACCTCCGAACCAAGTTTTGCGGTTCCGTTCGCTGCTCCGGTTCCTCCGGTTGAGCCAGTTTCCATCTCCCCCGTCTCGCGATCGTCCCCACCTCAAACTCCTAGTACCCCACCAACCCAGTTTGTGGCTCCGCACCTGCCTCACCATTCCACCCCCCCCTCACCTCCAGGCACGACTCCGCAAGCAGGGCCTCAGTCCACTACTCCGGCGACGTACTATCAAGCTGGGAACTCGACTGCCTTTTCGGGAGCAGCTTCGGGAGCGGCTTCGCATCAATCCAATCCTCAGTTGACAACCCCCCTGCCACCAGTGTCCAGGGGGCGATCGCCAGCCGATCTCTATCCGGTTCCGGTACGATCCTCATCGCCACCCAAACTCTTGCTGATCGGAGGAGGTATTGCACTACTGCTGTTGGCTGGTGGAGCCATTTATACCCTGTTTCTAGCTGAAGAGCGTGACTCTCAGCCTGTGCCGACGATTACAACGCCGTCTCCTACGCCTGCACCTGCTCCCTCTCCCAGCCCAACCCCAACCCCGGAACCCGCACTAAGTCCGATTCCTGCACCGAGTCCATTGCCTGCGCCAGCCCCAATTCCTGACCCGGTTCCCTTCCCTGCGCCAGTGCCAGTGCCGGAACCAGAACCCTACATCCCCCCGCCGGAACCAGAACCCTTCATTCCAACTGAACCCGAAGCGGGCTATTCTCCAGAACCAGCGCCAGCGCCAGCGCCGGAACCAGAACCTTATATTGAACTAGCGCCAGCCCCCTCCCCTGCGCCAGCCCCGGCTCCATCTCCAGTACCCGATATTCCCTTTATTGAAGTGCCCGATTTTTAGAAATTGGATTGACAGAATAGCAAAAACTCAGTAAATTCAGATGGAAATGAAGGGGAGTAGCTGCCGATCGCCAAAGCTTCGGTTGATCGGACTGTCTAAGTCAACATGCTGGTGATAAACCTGGCTTAGACAACAGGAAACCAAATCTTGTTAGCGAGACCTTCACTAGGTTCACGTTTGAGGTGAGCTTGGTGGGGTCTTCTCATATGCAAGCTCACTCAGACTTCGATTTGCGATTTATCTGAGGAGAGCACTATGTTAGCTGCCTTTACAGCAGGGCTTTTGTTAATTACTATCTCGGAACTGGGCGACAAGACGTTTTTTATTGCCGCTATCCTGGCGATGCGTCATTCGCGGCGATGGGTGTTTGTTGGTTCGATCGCAGCTTTGGCTGCCATGACCATTCTGTCGGTGCTGTTGGGGCAAGCGGCTGGGCTGTTGCCAAGTGAGTATGTGCGGTGGGCCGAAGTGTTACTATTTACAGGGTTTGGTCTCAAGCTGCTCTACGATGCAAACCGGATGGGCACAAAGCCCAATTTAGAGGAACAGCAGGAGGCTGCCGAGGTGGTCGAGCATGCGGAAGCCAAACTGAAGCGTCATAATGGATTAGCTGTGTTGTCGCAAGCATTTGGACTCACCTTTGTGGCAGAGTGGGGCGATCGGACGCAATTCACGACGATTGCCTTGTCAGCCGCGAACAATCCCTATGGTGTCACCGCTGGGGCCATTTTGGGTCACGCCATTTGTGCCGCGTTAGCGGTCCTCTGTGGACGCATGGTTTGCAAACGCATCTCTGAACGAACCGTTACAGCACTTGGCAGCGGCTTGTTTTTGTTGTTTGGACTGGTTAGCTTTTTGCGATTGATGGGACTGCTGTCCTAGAACGGGCTAGAGAGAATGTGGGCACGGAGGTAGTAAATTTTGAGAGCAGCCTTAGTGGATCTACCTTTGAAAGGGTAAAGGATCAGGCATGAAAAACTTAGGATTGGCGGCGATCGCAATAGCAGCAATGCTGTGGGCAGTGGCAGCGATTGTAGCCAGCGAACTGTTTGCCGCAGGAGTGCAACCCTTTGAGTTGGCAATGGCCCGCACTGTCGTGGCGGCGATCGGGCTATCGTTGCTGTATCAGTTTGGCCCAACTTCACTGAGATCTCCCCCTGCCAAACCGCTGTCTCATCGCTGGTTTGAATGGCGATTGGTGCTGCTGGGATTTGCTCTGGCGTTTGTCACAGTTAGCTACTATGTGGCGATCGATCGGCTAGCAGTGGCGGTGGCGCTGGTGATTCAGTACACAGCCCCGGCCCTGGTCGTCGCATTAACTGCCCTACAGATGCGGCAATGGCCTGCCCCTACGACAATTGCTGCTGTGATTGCAGCTATTGTGGGTGTGGTGCTGGTTTCGGGCGTACTCAGTAGCCAGCTAGCCTTGAATCGTTTAGGACTGATTGCAGCGGGATTAAGTGCCTTGTTCTTTGCCAGTTACACCGTTCTAAGTGAATCGGTCGTGCATACCTATGGTGCGATCGGCGTCATGTTTCGCGCCTTTATAGTTTCTAGTTTGTTCTGGATTGGGTTCCAAACCGCTCAAGGCATGCCTACAGCCGTTTTTGCACCCGCCAACTTGCCTGGCATTTTATTCGTGGGTATCGGTGGCACCTTAATTCCTTTTTCCCTGCTGTGTTGGGGAATTCAGCAAGTGCAAGCTTCTCAAGCCTCAATCGCCGCCACCCTCGAACCTGTGATTGCAGCAGCCCTAGCTTGGCTGTGGCTAGGGCAAACCCTCGACCTAGCGCAAATCATCGGTGGCATCTTAATCCTCCTGGCTGTTGTATCCCTACAAAGGCGATCGATGAATGAGGAAAAACAAGGATAAAGGCTTCTCCCTATCCCAATTTTCAACCCCCAACCCCCCGTTCCCCGTTCCCTCTCTCCCCTATATAATGAAACCCTAAATCTTAGGTGCCATCGACCGTCAAAACGCCTATGACGCTGCTGAAGCTGCTCTTTATCCGTCATGCTCAATCGGTGGGCAATCAACAAAAGCGGATGCAGGGACAACGAGAATTTGAACTCACCGATGAAGGGCGACGACAAGCAGAAAAACTAGCCCAGCGGTTATTGGCAGAAGCATGGCGACCGTCCTGTGTGTATAGTAGCCCGTTGAAGCGCACAGTCCAAACAACAGAAATTTTGCTGGCTCATTTCTTAGCAGAGCCGTTACCAGCGATGGTCAGTGATTTAGTAGATGGTGAGGTGGATTCACCACTGGAGGTTTTGGCCACCAACCCGTCACCGGCGATCGCGGTGGAGTATGCTGATGAACTGAAGGAATTTCAGAACGGGATTTTTGCGGGATTGACCTGGGCAGAAGCTAGAGAGCGCTATCCCGATTTGTGTCATCAATTGGAAAGCTCGTCCGATTGGATTCAAATCCCTGGAGCCGAGTCTCTACAAGAAGCCCGATCGCGGGCCCGCCAATTTGTGCATCGTATTATCGATCGCCATGCTGACGGAGAGCAACTCTGGATTGTAACCCACAGTTGGATTCTGCAACACCTAATTGCTGAGCTAATGGGCTGTGATCGATCGTGGCGTATTCATGCCCGCAACACGGCGATTTTTGAATTTTGGGTGGATCGATCGCGCTGGCAACGTACTGATCAAAACCGCTTCAATACCGATCTCTGGCAAATTCGTCGCTTTAACGACTATCACCATTTGCTGTAAGGGGAATCGGGAGTCGGGAGTCGGGAGAACTTTTGCCGTTCAGCTTTTTTCCCTTTAATTAAAATCTTTAGACTACAATTACCAGCCTTCGCTTACAATACTTGGGGAAAAAAGTATACCAGAAGGGCTTAAAAAAAGGTTATTTTTAATTAACACGACTCTTCGCCTACATGATACAACGTCTAACCTGATGTTTATAACAGTAAATGCTGAGTGAGCAATGGTAGATTCGATGGATGATATTGCGAGGCAGGCACGTCAAGGCAGTGTCTCTGCAATTATTCAAGTTCTCAACGATAAGCTAGCTGACTCTGGAATTCGCACTAGAGCCGTGTTTGAGCAAGGGGTGCTGCAACTGCTATGCGAGGCGCCCACGCCAGAGCAACTTGAACAATCTGTGTTGGTTCCTCGGGTTCGCCAAATCCTAGAGTCCATTCAGCCTCACCGCATTCGTCGCGTTAATATCAACAGTCGTATTGTGCGAGAGCAGCAGCTTCTCTGGCTCGATGAAATTAATCGTGATCCCGATAATCAGTTGCTTTGGTCTGAAGAAATTACTTTAAGACGCCCCAACTTGTTTCAGCGTCTCACTCAAGGGACAAAAGAACGGAAGCCGATCGATCCCAAGGCTTCGTTGCCTAAAAATTCTCCGGTGCGTGTGGCTCGCGAAAAGCGATTGTTTTGGCGAGGTTTGGTGGGTGGAGCCAGCCTCAGCTTGTTTCTATTGTTAATAGGTTGGACAGTAGCCAATTGGCTAGAGCGACAATCTAACTCGTCTCAATCTGCCTCGGTTTCCTCTCCCGACCTGTCTTCTGAACCAGCCGCCACGCTTGATCCGACGATTGCGACAGCAGAGGTTGAACCCTCTGTCCCTGCTGAATCTCCTGCCTCGGCCGCATCAGAACCCGCCTCAACGGATTCACCCACGAATAGTCCTGTCGCAGTGGATGACGATCCATTTACAAAAGCGGTTAATTTAGCCCAAACGGCTGTGGAAGCTGGACAAACGGCCGACACTTCAGCAGAGTGGCTGACCTTGGCGGCTCAATGGCAACAAGCGTCTGATTTGATGGCGTTGATTCCTCCGGACGATGCTCGCTACGACATTGCCCAAAGCCGCATCGAGGTTTATCGTCAAAATAGTCGAGAGGCCCTTCAGCAAGCCCAAAGCCGTCCTTAAATCAATTTCATTGCAGCTAAATTCATGAATCTCCGCATTGGCAATGGTTATGATATTCATCGCTTGGTGAGCGATCGTCCGTTAATTTTAGGCGGTATTCAGATTCCGCATGACCTAGGACTGCTGGGTCATAGCGATGCTGATGTGCTGACCCATGCCATCATGGACGCGATGCTAGGAGCCTTGAGTCTAGGTGATATTGGACATTACTTCCCGCCAAGCGATCCCCAATGGGCCGGAGCCGATAGCCTGAAACTGTTAGCTCAAGTCAATGCATTAATTCAGTCGAAGGGCTGGAAAATTGGCAATCTGGATTCTGTGGTTGTAGCAGAACGTCCCAAACTGAAACCTCATTTACCGGCTATGCGCGATCGCCTAGCCAGTATTTTGCAGATCGTTCCAGACCAAATTAGCGTTAAAGCGACTACCAACGAAAAATTGGGCCCGATCGGACGAGAAGAAGGCATTGCTGCCTATGCGGTCGCTCTCTTGTTGCCGCGAGAGGGCTAGAAAAGAACCATTCTCCGCATCCCCCCTCCCCCGATTCTTTGATCCTAGATGTATAGTAGAAAGCAACATGTAACTAAGCGTTAAGGGAATTATGGCTGTCGATCTGGCTCGGCATTCAGTTTGGTCAGCAGCACAGGACTCGCTAGCCCTTCGAGCAATTTTTGAGACAATTACGGCCGAGAGTTGTCCCTACCTGTTTAACTTTCATATTCATACCGTTTGTTCGGATGGCAAACTGCAACCTGAACAGGTGATTGAACAAGCAATTGCGATCGGAGTGCAAGGGCTGGCGATTACTGACCACCACACAGTTAATGGCTACCGCAAGGCGCAAGAGTGGCTAGAGAATTGGTTGTGGTCGTCGTTTGATACTCCTCGTGCTTGCAATGCTCCAACCCTATGGACAGGGATGGAAATTAATGCAGAGATGCTGGGAATTGAAGTGCATATTCTGGCCTATGCCTTTGATCCCGACCACGGAGCGCTGCGCCCCTATCAACAAGGAGGCACGGCTGTGGGGGCTGCTTACCGCGCTGAGCGAGTGATTCAGTCTATCCATGAAGCAGGTGGGTTGGCAGTTTTAGCCCATCCGGCGCGTTACCGTCGATCGCCTGCCATGCTAATTCCAGAAGCCTCGCGGTTAGGTATTGATGGCATTGAAACCTACTATGCCTACGGCAATCCGTCACCTTGGGAACCCAGCCCCAAGCAAATGATGGAAGTATCTGCTCTAGGCACGATGTACGGGTTGCTTAATACCTGTGGTACTGATACCCACGGGTTAAGGTTGATGCAGCGTTTGTAGGTCCGGTGGTGCGGCTTAAACATAGGCGGCTTAAACATAGGCTATAGCTCGATCAGCATTTCCACCATGCTGACCCGGAAGCCGCAGGTGGTAAACAACTTGCGAGCGATTTCGTTGTTGGCAGCAGTATCCAGTCGAACCTGCTCAACCCCTACCTGTCGAAAGTGTTCGATCGCCCGCTGTATCAATTGCCGAGCTACTCCTCGGTGACGATAGGCTTCCTCTACCCAAAGATCATGAATAAAGCCATATTCCTTGACTCGATAAATGGGAATTTCGCGTTCTACTGTGGCAATCAACAGCGCGACAAGAACCGGGTCAGAGCCGATCGAATCTTCAGCCACCAAACATACATGGCGCGAATTTTTCATTAATTGATCTAGCCAGGACATGTAGCGTTGCTCTGGATTTGGTAAAAAGCCATACTTGGCTGGATCTAGGGCTTGGTGGAAAGCACATGTTTTGGCAACGAGGGGCAGCATGGATGGAATATCAGTCAGTGTTGCAGTACGAATGATCATATGAATTCATGAATTCAGCACTATCAATGCTGTAGTGAATCAGTTCAGCCCCAGCTATTTGCGATCGTCTGACTGGGATCATGCCTAGCTTGTCCAGCACTCGCTGCGACGCGATGTTTGGCACATCTGTACTGGCGGCTATGCGATCGAATTTTAGAGTATGAAAGCCGTAATGCAGCATGGCCCGGGCCGCTTCTGTTGCCAGGCCTTGTCTCCAACAGTCAAATGCTAACCCATACGCCAGTTCCAGTTCGGGCGGTGTGTGGAAATACCAGAACCCGCAGAAGCCGATCAATCGCTGTAAGTCGGTGGCAAAAAATAAGCCCCACAGGCCAAAGCCGTGCTGTTGAAACAAAATCAAGCTTTCCTCTACCCAGTCGGCAATTTGTTGATCTGACACAATCTGATCATCACAAAGAAACCGTCGGACTTGAGGATGAACTACGATCGCGTGTAGCGCCGCAGAATTCGATCGATCGAGCGGACGTAAGCACAACCGAGGGGTGTAAATCTCATAACGGGAAGCCTGGAAATGCACTGGCAAGGATGAGGGATAAACGATGAAGACGATCTCAACATTTCTATGAGGGCAGGTTTTGTGATTAGCGGTCTGGCAAAACCATTCCACCTCAGTGAACCCTGCCCCTAACGGCATCTGTCTCCGAGGAACTTCAGAACTCTCATAGTAAAGCGCGATCGAGAAAAAACAGAGAATTCCTAACCGCCAACCCCCAATCCCCTCATCCCCAACCCTGCTATGGCTCCTGCCAGCACCAGCCATGCCGAGTTTACTTGAAAGCGAAATACCGCAATTAAGCCAAGCACAGCCAAACTGGCCGTGCTCCAATCGACGATCGCCGCACTTAGGAGCGTGACTGTAACGGCCGCCATTAACCCCAACGCCCCTGCATTAACCCCATCTAAAAAGCCAGCCGTCCAGCGAGATTGGCGTAAGCGAGCAGCAAATGGGCTGATGATGGCAACTAAGAGAAACGATGGCAGAAAAATTCCTAGGGTCGCCGCAATTGCTCCGGCATGGCCCGCTAGCAGATAGCCGATGAACGTGGCGGTAGTAAATACTGGCCCCGGCGTAAACTCGCCAATAACAATGGCATCCAACAATTGCTGTGACGAAAGCACCTGCCAGCGCTCGACAAGATCGCGTTGCAGAAAAGCCAAGAGCACATAGCCACTGCCATATAGCACGGCCCCTACTTTGAGGAAAAACAGAAACACATTGCTCCATGCCACCGATCGCGGCGCATCAGTTGGATTTACTTGTGCCAAAACGCTTGAAACGGGCAATAAGAACAAACCAGTAGTGCTGTGGCGATTCGATTGCCCATTTCGCAGCAACATCATTCCCACCCCTGCCAGGACAAGCACCAGAACTTCATTTAGTCCCAAGAAATAAGCAGCAATGGCGGCTACACCTGCGATTGCTGTGGGAATATCTTTGATGGCTTTTTTGCCCAGTTTCCAGAGCGCTTGGGCAATCACCGCTAAAATTACCGGTTTGACACCGTACAGTACCCACTCTACCTGAGGGATTGATTGCGAGCGGACATACAGGATAGCTAAGCCCCACACCATCAGCATGGCCGGCAAAATGAAACAAATGCCTGCGGTCATCAAGCCGCGCCATCCGGCTCGTTCATTGCCGATTAGGATAGCCATTTCGGTGGAGTTGGGGCCTGGAATGAGGCTAGTGACACCCAACAAATCTAGGATTCGTTGCTCTGGCATCCATTGGCGACGCCGCACGACCTCATCGTTCATCATGGCAATGTGTGCAGCCGGTCCTCCAAAGGCGATCGTCCCCAGTTTCAGAAAGACGGTAGCCAGTTCTTGCAAGCGTTGTTGCTTTTCCGGTGGAGGTAAGTCAGCGAAACGAATTGAAGCTGGGGCCGACAGCATTTCTGGCTCTTGGGGCATGAACTTCTTCAACTCCTGATGTTAAATGGCTCAATATCAATAAATGTCATCAATAGGCGATGGTTCAGATGCTCGGTAGCAATGAATTAACGGCTCATTGTTTCAGAAGTATGATGTTCAGCAAAAACTTTTCAGCAAAAATACCTGCTTGACGGCTAGGCTGTCAGGCAGGTATTGCCCATCTTAAGGTACGTTCATAGCACCTTAGCTGTCAACTGACCTTAGCTGCGAATTTCGTTCCACAGTTGCACCCATTGGTCATAGTTTTTAACGCTTTGCCACATGTTGATTTGTGAATGCAGCGACAAATCATCCATAAACAATTCGTGGGCGCGTTCTGGGCCGATCGCTTCTGCACCCAAGGTCGTCGCTCCAGAATACCCAGTCACCTCCATAACGCCCTTTTGTCCGGCTCCGCTAAGGATGTAATCAATCCACTGGTATGCAACATCAGGGTTGCGAGACTTTTTGGAAATCATCCAGGAATCTGTCCAACCCGTGAGCTTCCCTTGAGGGCTGACCGAGCCGATTGGAAATCCAGCTTCGCTGAGTTGGGTATAGGTGAGCGGCCAGGCATGGGCTAGAACAATTTCACCCGATTGAAACAGGTTAGCCAGTTCGCCTGCGGTTGTCCAGAACTTCCGAATGTTGGGACGCAGTTGCAGCAGTTTGTCTTTAACTTCGGCTAAGTCGGCCTCGCTCAGATCATAGGGATCAGGTTTGCCCAGCCACAGCGCTACATCCGCGATCGTCATTGGGTTATCGGGTAGGGCAATTTTGCCCGCATAGTCCGAGTCGAACAACACATCCCACGACGACGGAGCCGACTTGACTGCTTTAGTATTGTAAACCAAGACGTTGGGGCCCCAAGCAAACGTAACCCCATAGGGTTTGCCGTCGAAGGTATTCCACTTGCCACCTTGAAACGATTCAAACACAGTGTCATAGTTTTCTAGCTTGCTGGTATCAATCGGCTGCACTAATCCAGCTTGATAGAGCCGCTCGGTGATGTCGCCCGATGCCGAAATGATGTCATAGGTGCGACCGCCGCCCGTGCGGAATTTGGCAAACATCTCGTCGCTAGAGCCAGCATACGTTGCCTTGACCGCGCAGCCTGTTTGGTCTTCAAAGGCTTTTGTAAACGAAGAATCGGTATAGCCCTCCCAGACAATCGCCGTGAGTGTACAGCCTGCCGCTTGGGCTGGACGGATTGGCAGCCACACCGAGCTTAGACCCAGTAAGCCCATCAATAAAATAGAAATAAAGCGATACAACATAGGTTGTTTCCTTGAGTGAGTATCAAATCAGAAACTTATCACACCAAATAGCGCCCCAATCAGGGTAGAGAAGGATGGAACAATCGGTTGTACTCTAAACCACAGATAGGGACAGACTCAATAACAAAATTAGTCTCTGTGCTAGCCAAGATAATTGGCCAAAATATCAGTCTAACGTTTGCCTGCTGCATCAGGGGGACATACCTGTTCAGCAACGCTGACCCGACAACGCCCCAACTCCAACGCTGGATAGCCTTCCACCACTTCAACACTCTAATTAAATGAGAATATATTGCATCAATGTTGACATTGATTTGCAATAAGGCTATTATCTATTCATAGTGTTCTCCTCTCAAAGGATCGGCAAGTGGGGGTAGTCGGCAGACTTAACCCCTCTTTTTTTGTCTAGGTCTCATCTAGTTTTTGGGGTACAACCATCGATACACTGGTAGGTGATAGTTAACTGGTGCAGGTTTCAACGCTGATTGCATCAGTTTTTAACGAAACGGTATCGATACACTTGCTTATGTCTGCTTTTCCCCCTGCCAATGTGGTTAAGTCTGTTGCTTCTACTTCATCCGATCGACATGAGACGACTGATTCACTCGAAGACTGGGATGTGATTGTGATTGGGTCTGGTATCGGAGGGTTAGTGACGGCCAGTCAGCTTGCTGCTAAAGGGGCACAGGTATTAGTACTAGAGCGTTACTTGATTCCGGGAGGCAGTGCTGGCTATTTTGAGCGTCAAGGCTACCGCTTTGATGTGGGGGCTTCGATGATGTTTGGTTTTGGCACAGAAGGTACGACCAATTTGCTGACCCGCGCGCTCGATGCCGTTCATGTCAAAGTAGAAACAATCCCTGATCCCGTGTCGCTGCACTACCATCTGCCCGGCAATTTAGATCTAAAAGTGCATCGGGATTATGAGAAGTATTTGCAAGAACTGATTGCCTATTTTCCCCATGAGGCGGTTGGTATTCGCAGATTTTATGATGAGTGCTGGAAGGTGTTTAATTGCTTGAATGCAATCGAACTCCTTTCCCTCGAAGAACCTCGTTACTTGATGCGCGTATTCTTTCAAAATCCGTTGGCGTGTTTAGGCTTAGCCAAGTATTTGCCGCAGAACACAGGAGACGTTGCCCGTCGATACCTTTCCGATCCCACCTTACTAAAGTTCATTGATTTGGAATGTTATTTCTGGTCGGTGGTTCCAGCCGATCGCACCCCGATGATTAATGCCGGCATGGTGTTTAGCGATCGTCACTATGGCGGTATTCACTATCCTAAGGGTGGCGTCGGTCAAATTGCCCAAAAGCTAGTAGAAGGACTGGAAAAAGCAGGGAGCCAAATCCGCTATAAGGCCAGAGTGACAAATATTGTCATGGAGCGGGGCAAAGCCGTTGGGGTGAAACTGGCCACAGGAGAGGTGTTGCGGGCGAAACGGGTGGTCTCAAATGCCACCCGCTGGGATACATTCGAGAAACTATTGCCAGCAGAGTCAATGCCGCGATCGGAACAAAAATGGCAGCAGCGCTACCAAAAATCGCCTAGCTTCTTCAGTTTGCATTTAGGCGTCAGGTCTGAGGTATTGCCGACAGGCACTGATTGCCATCACATTCTGCTGGAAGATTGGCAAAAAATGGAAGCGACTAGAGGCACCATTTTGGTTTCCATTCCCACAGTGCTCGATCCGAGTTTGGCTCCTGCGGGACATCATATTGTTCATGCATTTACGCCCGATTGGATTGAAAACTGGCAGGGATTATCGTCGAAAGACTATGAAGCCAAAAAAGAAGAAGTTGCCGCAGAACTGGTCGATCGCCTTGAAGCCATTTTTCCCGGACTTGCAGCCGGACTTGACTATCAGGAAGCTGGAACTCCGCGCACCCATCGCCGCTTTTTGGGCCGAGATGACGGCACCTATGGGCCAATTCCCCGCCGTAAACTGATGGGTTTGTTGGGAATGCCCTTTAATCGCACCGCCATTCCAGGATTGTATTGTGTGGGCGACAGCACATTTCCTGGCCAAGGACTGAATGCTGTAGCCTTTTCGGGATTTGCCTGTGCCCATCGCATTGCCGTGGATTTGGGGTTATAGCCGCTTATAGATCTGTCCAAATTCGAGCTTTGCGCAGAACAAACTGCAAGAAAGTCTCTTCCCTAGACACAATCGTGGCCGAGGCTTCCATGCCCGCCTGAATTTGACATTCTCGGTTGTGGCGCACCAACGCTGGACGATCGGGTTGAATGATCACTTCAAACGATCGACTGTTGGAATTGGAACTGGAGTTTTGTGAGCTTGTAGAATCGGTTGATTGATTCTCTTGGGAAGCCACATCCGGGGCAACGGCAATCACGTTGCCCTGCAATACCCCGTAATCAGGATAAGGACAAGCGTTAACTCGAACCTTGGCAAGTTGTCCAACTTCTACTTTGTCAATATCTTGGTTGGCGACCGAGGCTTTGATCACGAGCGGGGCATCATGTGGAGCAATTTGCGCAATGCTGTCTCCTGCCCGCACAATCTGATTGGGATTAGACAGATTTAGCTTCAACACCGTGCCCGTCGTCGTTGCCCGAATAATTGTTCCTTCTAAATCGCGCTCGGTTTGTTCTAGTTGAGTCTGATCGCGAATTAACTGAGTTTGTGCTTCCGAACGACGCTGAATCAGGGATTCTCGTTCTTTGCGAAGTTCAGCGATCGTGGCTTGTCCTCTCGCTACCTGTTGTGTCACCTGTTCCTGAGCCGCATTAACGCTGGCAGTAGTGGGATTGAGGGCTGCTCGTGCTCGTTCCAGTCGGGCTTCGGCACCCCGGAGGGCCGTTTCTTTTTCGCGAAGCTGCAAATCTGATACGGCCCCAACGCTTACAAGACGTTCATAGCGATCGCGTTCTTCTCTGGCATATGCTAGCGATGCCTCTGCCTCTTCAAAATCGGCTTGGGTAGTAACTTGTCGTTCTTCCAATTCGCGCTGATTGCGTCGAGTTTCTGCCTCGGCGGCGGCAATTGACCCATCGATCGATCGATTTTCGGCCGCAATTTGCGCGTTCAACAGGCGAATTTGCGCATCAAATTGATCCAGTTGTAATTGCCCTTGTTGCACACTGGCCTGTAGCTGGTTTTTTTGAATTTGTAATTTTGTATCGTCTAAATACGCCACAATGTCACCTTGGCGCACGGTTTGATTTTCCGTAACTTCTATTTGTTTGATTGTTCCTTCTAATTCAGTCTGCACGACTCGTAAGTCCCCGTCTGGTCGCACCGTTGCATCGGCTTTTACCGCAACGTTATATCTTGTCACGGCTGCTAGCGCGATTGTACATCCGATGGCTCCAACTAAGAAATAACCACTGAAGGTGATCCAGCGACTAATAGATGGTAGAAATTCATCAGCCTTAATCAGAGGAATGGCGTCGAGTGCAGATTGAGAAGGCTGAGAGGATGAAGCAGAGTCGGATTTGGGTTTAAAAATCTGAACCATGAACCACCTTCTTGATTAATCAACAATAGAGAAATGAAAGATACTTAATCTGTCTATTTGTGGACTGAAATAAACCTACCGATCGAAGCTGTTTCTGTCTGGGGCTTCTCCATACAGCGCATCCAGTCGATTACCTGTATTGGCAAAGATATCGGCAGGAGTGCCTTGCAGCTTCACTCGCCCTTGTTCCAAGAGCAGTACCCAATCAGCGCGTTGAATCACCGCTGGACGATGGCTAATCAAGACTGTCGTCTTACCGCGACGATAGGCAAACAACTGATCGAGTACGTTTATTTCACTAGCGGCATCCAACCCAGACGTTGATTCATCTAAAATCAACACAGGAGGATTATTAAGCAAAGCCCGAGCGATCGCTAATCGTTGCCGTTGTCCACCTGATAGATTTGTAGCAAATTCTCCTAGAATTGTCTGATACTTGTTTGGTAAATTACTAATGAATCCATCTGCACCTGTTACCTGACACACTTCAACTACCTGATCAAAGCTGGCATTGATATCTGCAAGTTGAAAATTCTCTAGAATCGATCGATTCCAGAAATGAGGTTCCTGCGAGACCAGCACTACCTGTTTTCTTAGACTATCTAGCGATAAATCTTGTTGATTGTAAGCGCCAATCCGAATGTTGCCCGACTGAGGTGAATAAAGACCAGCTAACAGCTTGGCTAGCGTGCTTTTACCACATCCTGACTGACCAATGATAGCCGTCACTTGCCCGCCGGGAATGCGCATCGAGAAATTATCCAGCAGATCGTCGCGATTTTGATAGTTGAAGCTAACGTTATCACAGACAATTTCAGCATCAGCGGCGATCGTTGCAGATGGTTTTTGTGCATCTTCTAAATCTTCAGGAACTGCTTGTGTCACTTCAGATAAGCGATGAGCCGCCGCCTTGATGCGCGTATATTCATCAACAAAACTGACAACGGTGCTAATGAAGTACGAGAAATTGTCGTTCATGGCTTTGAATGCCAGCAGTTGCCCAATGCTGAAGTTTTCAGCCGGATTGATCACTAGATTGCCGCCAAACCAAAGTAATGCAATACCGCCTGCACCAGACACTAATCCAGCAAACGAGTTGTTCATGATACTCAATTGGTTTGTCCGGAGGCTGAGATTAGCCAGTACACTGTAGCGTTTTTGAAATTCTTGCCAAAACCGAGGAGCCGCCGTCATGGTCTTCAGCGTCAGTGCACCTTTGAAGGTCTCTACCAATACACCCTGATTCTCGGTATCTGTGACTAGCAACGCTTGAGTTTTGCGGCGCAGCGTCGGTTGCACAATGACTACGCAGACCGACATGGCAATAGCAATCATCAGTGCGACGATTGACAGCTTCCAACTGTAAAACAGCATCAGTGCTACCGACAGAATGGCGACAAACGACTGGCTGGGCAAGTTAACAATCACCTGGGAAACAAGATGATTCAGTTGCTGAATGTCTTGTAGACGGCTGACGACTTCACCACTGCGGCGCGATTCATAGTAACTTAGCGGCAAATGCAATAAGCGTTTACAGAATTCTAGAACCAGTCCTAGTTCTAATCGCTGAGCAAAGTGAGTAATGAGATTTGCCTGTACCCACTCTAAAATGTTACTCACAACGGTCATTGCTAAAACTGCAATCGCGACTGTATTCAGTAACTTGAGATCGCCACGCACTAACACGTCATCGGTGAGAATCTGTAGCAGAATCGGTGATGCCAATGATAGCAATCCAATCACCAAGTTCAGCATCAATGCTTGGCTCAACATGCCGCGATATAGATAGATGCGCTGAAAGAAGCGGCCAAAACCGCCTGCATCCTTGTCTGTTCCGGTGATATCCGTACTGAAGCGGCTGGGGTCTGGCTCTAGCAACAGCATCACCCAATCGTTCCATCCTTCAGCTAGCTCGGTTGCTGACAGACGCCGCACGCCGATCGCCGGATCAACGACTACAAACTGCTTACCTTGCTTACCATACAGCACAACCCAGTGATTGCCTTTCCAGTGAATAATAGCCGGTAGTGGGGCTTCGTTAATCCGATTTAGTACTTCAGGTGATGCTTTGACCGGGCGTGTATTAAAGCCCAAGTCATTGGCCCCTTGCTGCAAACCCCACAGATTTGTACCTTGCTGCCCGGTTCCTACAATCTCTCGAATGCAACTAATGCTGAGCCTTGCACCATGATGTCGAACGACAGACGCTAAACACGCGGCTCCGCAATCTTCTTCACCAAGTTGTTGCACGTAATGGTATTTCATCGTCTAGACTCCGTACTCGCTGCTGATCATTGTGTTGTGCAGATGATCGAGTGGTTGATTTTGCGATCGCTTGCACAAGTCGGTTTTTCTCCGTTGGTCATACGATACAAAGAAACTTGGTGAGAAGCGTTCCCCTTGTCTGTCAACTTGATTGCCAAACGGGGAGCGATCGATGGATTATCTCTGTCATAGAAATGGCAGAAAAGTGCAAGATGAATTACTCTATGTAAGCATTTGTGTGAAAAGGGGACATTTCTCGGTGAAATGCCCCCTGTTTTAATCGATTAATGATTTGAATGAACGATCGTTCTTTGGATTAACCAAAACCTGTTAACAGTTGCTAGTAAATTCTAGCAATATGGTTATTTATCGAGTTATGAACTTAGTAGCAGATGATCACCGGAACAAATCGACAAATAATTACAGGTCCATACCATGTCCAGCGACGGAAACAACGACGCACAAAGCGACGAACGCAGAAATAACCACCATTGAGAGCGGCTGTTTCATCATCGGTTAGATCTGTAAACAGCGAGTTGTCCTTCTCTAGTTCCATACCAGACTCCCTTGATAACATTGATTGCAAATGAACTAGTTACAGTTGATTGACTCTTAACAGTCATTGATGCATTTTGGTAATGCTTTCATTCACCAAGTTTCAGAACTTAGTAGCAGAAACGCTGAATTTGGAAAGCACAAACTCGGCGGACACCGAACCACGTCCGTCGCCAGAAACAACGATAAACACGGCGAACGATACAACGACGATAGCCACCATTGAGAGCAGTCACTTCATCATCGGTTAGATCCGTAAACAGCGAGTTGTTTTTCTCTAGTTCCATACCAGACTCCTTTGATAAAGTTGCTTACACATCAGTCGATCGAATCGAATTCTAATCAACTGAGAAGCTTTCGCTCGCTTTTTACAATACGGAAGTATGGTGAGGGTTGCATTCGCTCTTTATGCAAATCTCTTTGCCAAATTGCGATCGTCCGTTGGCGTAAACTAATCGAGGGTATTGCTGAAAACTACATCCTCTGTCAAATTCGATCGCCCGCAAATTCTGAGTCATAATGAATGCCCAGGCGATTTTTGATTAAGATAGTTCATTGCTGAGTGCATTTGTCCGTCGGTCGATCGCATACTCTAGAGGTGAATCTCTCCCTGCCGCCCATGCCCTACGAGCCGCTCCATCACAAATATCGCCCCCAAACTTTCGCTGAACTGGTGGGGCAAGAAGCCGTGGCCACTACGCTGACCAATGCCCTGCGCCAACAGCGAATTGCACCTGCTTACCTCTTCACCGGGGCCAGAGGAACGGGCAAAACCTCCAGCGCCCGCATTTTGGCTAAATCGCTCAATTGTTTGAATAGCCCAATCCCAACTGAAACGCCCTGTGGGGTCTGCGAAGCCTGCCGCATGATTGCCAATAGCTCGGCGCTGGATGTGATTGAAATTGATGCCGCTAGCAATACGGGCGTGGACAATATTCGAGAGTTGATTGAACGATCGCAGTTTGCCCCGGTTCAGTGCCGCTATAAGGTCTATGTAGTGGATGAATGCCACATGCTCAGCACTGCCGCATTCAATGCCTTGCTTAAAACCCTAGAAGAACCGCCCGATCGCGTTGTTTTTGTGCTAGCCACCACTGATCCCCAGCGAGTCTTACCTACAATTATTTCGCGCTGTCAGCGGTTCGACTTCCGGCGGATTCCCCTCGAAGCAATGGTGCAGCATTTGAGAAAAATTGCCAATGCAGAGGGGATCAATATTACCCCAGAGGCCCTCTTGTTAGTGGCGCAAATTTCACAAGGCGGGCTGCGCGATGCTCAAAGCTTGCTCGATCAACTGAGCCTATTAGAAGGACAGATTACCGCTGAACGAGTGTGGGATTTGGTCGGAGCCGTGCCAGAGCGAGACTTGCTGGCTTTAGTACAGGCGATCGGACAGGATGACGCCACCACAGTACTCGATCGGGCCCGACGCTTGATGGATCGAGGGCGCGAACCGTTGATTGTACTGCAAAATTTGGCTAGCTTCTATCGAGATTTGTTGATTGCCAAAACCAGTCCCGATCGCCATGATCTAGTAGCGATTACGGCACCCACCTGGGCAGATATGGTAGAACTAGTGCAAGATCTCAGCCTCAGCGCCATCTTGCAAGGGCAACAATATTTGCGAGAAAGCGAAGTACAGGTGAAAAATACCACCCAACCGCGATTATGGTTGGAAGTAACCTTAATGGGACTCTTGCCTTCCGCTCTTGCGAGTATCTCTCTATCCCCTGCATCCCCATCGAAAACTGGCGATCGCATTCCAGATGTTAATCCTGGAGCCGACCGAACCACTCGTTCTGCGCGTTCGACCCCCCCACCCACCGCCAACAAAACCAGGACAGTTGCCAATACTCCTCCACTGCCAGTCGAGCCGCCAGCCGCAGACCGTCGATCGACTCAGTTTGCACCGAGTCAGCCTGTCCAGCCCACACCCCCTGTTTCAGAACCGCTACCGCCCTCTGTTGAACCTGTGGTTGAAGCAGAACCCGTAGAGGCGATCGAAGCGACCGACGCAGGCACATCCGAAAGTGCTGTGGATTTAGAACAAATTTGGCAGGAGATCATTGCCCAAATACGGTTTCGTGGCACGCAAGTATTGCTGCAACAGCAGGGACATTTACTGGCTTTTGATGGACAAGAAGCCCGCATTGGCTTTAAGTCGCAGCCGTTGTTTCAAATGGGCAAAAAACAATTACCTAGCATTGAAGCTGCCTTTGAAGCGGTGTATCAGCAGAAAGTGCGCGTCTCTCTCGAAATTACCAGCGTCCCTGATGCAGAACCTGGCACTCTGTCAGATGGGTCTACAACCACAAATGGGTCTGCGACCAGTGCCCCGCCCCCGCGTCGGATCACAAAAAATCCCTCAACTCCACGATCGACCCAAACCACTCACGAATCTTCACCCACCTACCCACCGTCTGCTTCCATCCCCCCAGCTTCCGATTCTTCTGTCCCTTCTATCGAGGAACCTGTCTCCCCAATTTGGGACAACAATGCTGATGAGGTAAAAGACGCCGCCCGCAGTATGGCGCAATTCTTTAATGGTGAAATTGTTAACCTGGATGACGAAATTTCTGAAACTATGCCAATTGCTTCTACAGAGCAAGCCCTTACAGTGGGAGGTGGTGAAGACAGTGAAGCCTCCAGCGAGATAGATACTGATATAGACGGCGATCCAGATGCAGACGTACCGTTTTAACCTGTGCTATTCTATTTTTTGTTCTGTGGTATGGTCATGATCTGGTATCTCATCTTCTAAATTTCGCAGTGCGGGAACTGCACAACTGATTAAACAAAACTGACAACAAATCAGTATCACCACCAGCGAGAAGAAGACAAATTGTAGGGTCACGCTGCTACCTAGATCAGTGTTGGGCTGCTTTAGCCTTCGGTTGGGACGGTACTCAAATCGCTTCTGTTGAGTGCCGAAAGTGATCGCGTCAACGCCTCAGGATACGAAATATGTATTGACAATGTAAATACGGCTTGCTTACACTACGAGCATGGATGTGTATTTCGTGCTCAACGGCATTAGTTTTGTCTGAAATGATGAAAAGGCCAGAATTAACCCGATAAACATGACGGTGTCACGTTTCAGCAAGCCGCAGAAGCCTTCTTTGATCCACTGCTTGTGGTGGTTGATGCGAGTCGTAACGACAAGGCCCGAGATGCCATTATTGGGTTAGATCAACGTTGGAATTTGTTATACGTTGTCTTCATTGAGCGCGAAAACGACATCATTCGGATCATCTCGGCTCGCAGAGCGACACGCAAGGAGCGGGAATATTATGAAAGCTGAAGCGTTGAAAAAGCGGTTAGATCGGAATCGTCCCATGACGACGATTACAATTCGGATGCCTGAAGATGTGATTGAGGATTTGAAGCGAGTTGCCCCATTGCTTGGTTTCTCCGGGTATCAGCCTCTAGTGCGGGCTTATATTGGGCAAGGGTTGCGGACTGACTTAGAGCGTTTAGAAGGCGATACGGTGTCTGCGTTGATTGCAAGTTTGAAGCGCCATGGTGTCAGTGATGAAGTGCTTCAAGAGGCGCTAGTTGAAGTGACTGGGCGTTAGGTTGGATCTAGGTTGCAGCCAGCATCCCAACAACTCCAACGCAGCGGACGGACGAGAATTGCTGGTGCCGAGTTCGAGGTGATCTGCCGCCGCTGATTGGGAACGTTAGGCTAGGTATTCATGAAGTAATTAGCGTTATGAATGACACAGAGATTATCTCCAAATTTATAAAAGTTGAGCAGGGGGATGCTGAACTTAAGATCTTCGTCTGCCACATATCCTGGCCACATCCCCACGAGTCTGCATCTAATTGGGCAGTAGCTACTGCGCTTCCAATAAAATCCTCAACTAAGGAAATTGAGTCCAAGATTTTGGGAGTTCTACAAGACAAGCGTTATTTTCAAGTTTGTCAGGAGTGCCAACAGCGAAACCCTTGTGGTTGGATGCATAATGATGGCACATGTCAAAGTTGCGCTGAGAGAAATCACGGCATTATCTACTAACGGATAGAGCAACTATGAATATCACCCTAGAGCTACCTTCAGAGCTAGAACGTGAGCTAGCCAATGAAGCATCACAACTGAATCTACCTCTGGCAGAGTATATTCTGCGAGTTCTTTCCTTTCGCCCTTTTCTCCAAAATCCTCCCAAAACAGGGGTAGAACTTGTTACCTATTGGGAAAGCATTGGGGTGGTTAGTTCCCGGACTGATATCACTGACAGTCAGGAGTACGCACGCAGGTTACGCGACCAAGCTGAACACCGTGAGCGGGCTTAGGTAGCAAATGTACATAGTCGATACTGATGTCATGATCGACATTCAGCGAGGTTACTCGCCCGCTCTAGCTTGGTTCGCCTCTCTCCCAGAACTTCCAAGCATTCCTGGTTTTGTTGTGATGGAGTTGATTCAAGATGCTCAAGATAAGCAACAGGTGCGTAAGGTTCTACAGCTTGTTGCCCCGTTGCCGATAGTGTGGACTACTGAAACTGACTGCGCCCGTGCCCTCTCTGATTTCACAGCCTATCACCTGTCTCACAAGGTCGGACTGATTGATGCCTTGCTTGCTGCTTGTGCCATTGGACGCAATGCAACTCTCTGTACTTTCAATGTGAAGCACTATCGAGTTATTCCTGGTTTGCGTCTGGAGCAACCCTATAGCCGCTGAACCGCCTAACACTGCGTTGGTGCGGATAGAACGGAGGTTATCAGTAGGAATTCGAGAATATCTGCCGCCGCACAACAGCACCATTATGCGGCTCGATCCTTGGTGAGTTGGTTGCTTGAAGATTATCTGTTGGAGCTAATGAATCACCAAAATCTATGATCTATCAGACTTACCACCCTAAATCACCCCTGTCGCGGTTCATAGAATTTTTTTGGATGAGGGAAGGCGATAATTTGTCGGTAGTGCAGACCCGGTTGCTGCCAATGGGGACAATGGAATTAGTGATCAATCTGGATGAGGATAGGATTCCACTATTCGATCGTCACAGTCGAATACAGTGTGGTAGTACCAATGGCACAATGATTTGTGGGACACACTCTGAAAACTTTATCATTCGCGACGCTGGCAAAATATCTGTGATAGGTGTGCATTTCAAACCAGGAGGAGGTGGAGCATTCTTTGAGCTACCTGCTGGCGAACTTTATAACGAAAGGATTTCTGTGAACGAGATATGGAAAACTCGTGCCGCAGAGTTGCGAGATCGCCTAGTGCAAGAATCTGCTCCAGAAACTCGCTTCTGGGTGTTGGAACAATTTTTGATGCAGATGTTGCGACCGATTAATTACCATCCTGCTGTCAATTTTGCATTGCAGCAATTGCAGCAATCTGCGAATTCAACCATTCGTTCCATCACTGAACAAACCGGGTTCAGTGCTCGCCATTTCAACCAACTATTTCGAGATCAGGTTGGCATTACACCTAAGCTGTTTTGTCGGATTCAGCGATTTCAGAAAGTTTTGGAGATGCTGTCAGTCAAAGCCCCTGTTGATTGGCTAGATATTGCTTTTACCTGTGGCTATTTTGACCAAGCACACTTAATTCATGACTTTCGAGCATTTGCAGATTGTACGCCAACCGAATATCTAGATCAACGGGGCTTTCACCGCTGTCATGTCGTCCTGTCTGATTAAGGTCAATTTTTTACAATCCGTTTGAGGAGAGATTAGTTCATAATCAATAGCTGTCATGTCATAGAACTTCTTGAAGAAACATCTAGACAAAAATAAACACTCCTATTGCTATGACTTTCGAAGAACTGCAATCCAAGCTAGAAGACATTAACCACCTAGTTGCAACCTTTCAAACCTCGGTTGCATTGGAAAAATACTATGCCGAAGATATTGTGATGATTGAAGGTGACGGTACAGTCACTACAGGAAAAGAAGCCTGTCGCCAAGGGAGAGCCGTTTTTTTTAACGAGATGCTGGTTGAGTTTAGAGAGTCTAAGCTGATCAGTCAAGATATTGCAGTCTCAGCCGATCACACCTATGACTTCGTTGTAGTTTCCAATTGGTATAACGATTTCACGATCAGATATGGTGATCAAACCATTGACAACAAAAGCAATCAACTTTCGATTGGCTATTGGAAAGATGGTTTAGTTGTCAAAGAGAGTTATAACTATCCCGTGATTTCAATGCAGCCAACAGTATGAGGAACGAACCTATGGCAACCAACGACCTAAGTTCGCAGCAGTTCTACTACGGCACAAAAGCAAACCTGAATCCAGGAGATCTGATCGAGTCCTGCAATTCCCTGGCAACCTATGTCTACCTCACTCCGACTTTGGATGCAGCCATCTGGGAGGCTGAACTGGCGAGCGGCGAAGGTCACGGCAGAGTCTACATTGTAGAGCCG
Organism: Thermocoleostomius sinensis A174; assembly: GCF_026802175.1. Lineage (NCBI taxonomy): Bacteria > Bacillati > Cyanobacteriota > Cyanophyceae > Oculatellales > Oculatellaceae > Thermocoleostomius > Thermocoleostomius sinensis. Next base: position 5,301,821 of record NZ_CP113797.1, read on the forward strand.
ATCGGTTCAATTGAAGATGCCCCCGAACTGACGGATCAGAAGGCTCCGAAGCACCTGTCGAGGTTATACCGCTCGCGGGAGCCGTTGCGGGTCATCGGTGAGGTAACAAAGTGGACTCTTTATCATGGCACACGGGCAGACCTGAAATCGGGGGATTTGATCGAACCTGGCTATCACTCTAACTACGGTCAGCGGAAGAAGGCGACCTACGTTTATCTGGCTGCCACCCTGGATGCGGCAATCTGGGGTGCAGAACTAGCCCTCGGCGAAGGACGCGAAAGGATCTACATCGTGGAACCGATTGGTTCGATCGAGGATGACCCCAATGTGACGGACAAGAAATTCCCCGGTAATCCAACAAAATCATACCGCTCGCGGGAGCCACTGCGGGTCACGGGCGAGGTCATAGATTGGCAGGGACACTCCCCAGAAGCACTCAAGACCATGAAAGACAACCTTGAGCGACTGAAGCAACTGGGCATCGAGGCGACCGAAGACTGAGTATTGTTACCCCAAAGGTGGTCAGTGATGAAGAGTTGAAGCATGTACATGCCGTATAACAATCCGCTTGCACACCAACTATATAGAGGTTTTTGGTTGAGTGCGAAAGGTTGCTAGCGTCGGGTGAAGCGGAACGTTAGCTGGCTTTGCGTTATCTGTGGGAACAATGGTCTGAAAGCTTTCTGAGAAAAAGGAAGTTTTATAGTTGATTTAGGATTAAGAGTTTAGAGCAATGGCTGCTGAATGGGACGGTATCACTAAATCGGAGGTGCTTCGGGACGATGAAGTTGTGATTCGTCATGCACTTGCAGATGCCGCCAAGCAATATAACTGGAAGAAAACTCTTGAAATTCTTGATGAGCGTCCAGATTTGATCAATGTGACTCGTCCTGATGGGCAATCTCTATACACACCTCTCCATCAAGCTGCACATGGAAACGCGCCAGTAGAAGTGGTACAGAAAATGGTAGGCATGGGAGCATGGCGGACGTTACGGAATATCGCTGATGAAAGAGCGGTAGATATTGCAAAACGAAAAGGCTATCAGGGCTTGATTCAGTTGCTAGAGCCAGTCTACAAAACACATATTTCTCATACAACATTTCAAAAAATTCAACTCCATTTTCACGACATCATTCTCGATCGAGCAGATGATTGGGTTCAAAAATATAGGCTTAGACTTCCGGAGTTAGAACCATTGCTAGAAGTAGAGCAACCTCAAATGTGGTTTCCGATTCCTGACATGTATGGCGGATTTAGTTATTGGCTTGATGGTGAGGGGAAAAATGCAAAGTTGATTTCTGAGAGTTGGTGTCGTGTTGTCGGTGGACAGGGCAGCGTCATGAGATTACTAGTAAAGAGGGAAAGTTAGTTGATGAAGGCTTCGTTTAAGCTTACGGGTGTAGCCGCAACCTAACAACCCCGCTGCACTGGAACGAAGTCAAGTTGTCGGGTAAGTTGCCAAAGTTATCTGCGGTCGGTGATTGGGGTCGTTAGACCGCAGGTCCTTGCTACCTCAACTGAATTGGGCACAGGCAAATGATTTAGCGTCGTCCATCTTGTTCCCTTTAGTGATCTGGTGTCAATTGCTAAAGTTAATTCAACGTCGAGGTGAACTTGCGGTGCGATTTGACTTTGAAATTGTTCTCAAACGTCTACCTGATTGGGCTTATCGAGAATGCTGCAAGATCTGAGATATCTTAAACCGTTGAACAACAACCCCTTGGTGCACCGTGCTGGTTTGAGGGAACTCTAGGCAATAGCCAGATTAGAGCCAATCAACTGACATGATGCCTTCAGAATTTTTCCCACCGGATGGTTCACACGAGCAATCTGGAATGTTTTATGGTCATTGGAATCATCAACCTCAAGATAGCTGTTTTCTAAATCTACTTCACAAAATTCGCGAGGCGGCACCCCTTGATTCCATTCTGCAAGCCGCAGTTATCGATGCTCGCCAACGTCTGCAAGCCGATCGGGTGACCGTTTTTCGGTGTCGCTCACAGATGCATCTGGACGATGAGTGCGTTGCAGAAGCTGTGCTGCCAGAGTCCACTCCTCTACAGACACAGGCTAGTCTAACCGTTCCCTTGTTCTATGCCAAGCAACAATGGGGCGTGCTTTGTGTCCACCAATGTACTCGATCGCGTCAGTGGCAACCTGACGAAGTCAGTTTCGTTCAGCACGTTGCGTTGCATTTGGAAATTGCCATTCAACAAACCGAGGGCCTCGCACAAACTCGCCAGCAAACGCAAGGCTTACTAAAGCGATACGCTGAACAAGTCACAGATTTATACAATAATGCTCCTTGTGGTTATCACTCGATCGATGAAGAGGGCTTTTTCATTCAAATTAATGAAACTGAATTGACGTGGTTAGGATACAGCCGCGAATCCATCATTGGCAAAGTAAAATTCTCGGACTTATTAACAATCGAAAGTCGTGAACTGTTTGAACGAGATTTTTTAGTCTTTAAGCAGCGCGGTTTTGTTCAAGATCTAGATTTAGAGATGATTCGCATCGATGGCACAATCCTTCCTGTATTACTTCGTGCAACGGCCGTAAAAGATCCGCAAGGACGTTATTTGATGAGCCGATCGACTGTCTATAATATGACCAACCGCAGGCAGGCAGAAAAAGAAGTTAAACAACAACAGTGGTTACTGCGATCAATTCTGGATAATATTCCGCACCGAGTTTGGTTCAAGGATGAAGTTGGAACCTATATAGCCATTAATCAAGCCCATAGCTTAGCAATTGGGCTGGCACCCGAACAATTAATTGGCAAAACAGAATTCGAGATCTGGTCTTATGACGAAGCAGAAGTATTTCGCCAAGAAGATTTGCGCGTGATGGAAGCAGGACAAAGCATTGCATTTGAAGAACAGGTGACGTTGCCAGATGGAACCGAAAGTTGGTTTACCACCATTAAAACACCCGTATACAATCATTTGGGAATGCTGATTGGTGTTACGGGAATTTCAATGGACATAACTGATCGCAAACGGGTTGAACAACAACTGCAAGCATCTCGAATTTTTTTAGATGCCGTACTGAACGGCACATCTGATCCAATTTTTGTTAAAAATGAAGATTATTGTTGGGTGCAATTTAATGATGCATTTTGTACCTTTATGGGAGCCACGCGAGAAGAACTGCTAGGAAAGACTGATTATGATTTGTATGCACCTGAACAAGCCGATCGCTATCGAAAACAAGATCATAGTGTATTAGCAACAGGTATTGAATGTATTACTGAAGAAGCAATTTTCAATGATGAAGAAACCCATTTTATCGCTGTTAAAAAAACCTATTTTGAGGATGCTACGGCCAATAAGTTTTTGGTAGGTACAATACATGACATCACTAATCAAAAGCGGGCAGAAGCCGAAATTCGCCGTCAACAACATTTGCTACGAGCCATTCTTGATAACATTCCTCATCGCATTTGGTTTAAAGATCGAGAAGGTAAACATCAGGTAGTGAATCAGTCCTTTAGCCGTGCTGTTGGTATGGAGATAGGTGCAATTTTAGGCAACACCGATCGAGCCATTTGGCCATCAGTCGAAGCAGAAACATTTATCCAAGAAGATCAACAGGTTATGCAAACAGAGCAACCTGTTGTATATGAAGAACGAGTTCCCATTACTGAAGGACTCCGCTGGTTTGTCACAACCAAAGCACCTGTATATGATGAAGCCGGATTGGTAATTGGAACGACAGGAATTTCAATGGATATTACCGATCGTAAACTTGCTGAATTGACAGTGCAGGAAGCAAAACAAAGTTTAGAATACCGAGTTAAAGAACGCACCATTGAGTTGCAGCAAACCGTATCTCAGTTACAACAGGAAATTAGCGATCGCCAGAAAGCAGAACAAGCCTTGTTGCTCTATAAGTATGCAGTGAATAGTTCCAGTGATGCCATTGGCTTTGCAACCTCAACTGGTCATCACTTTTATCAAAATCTTGCTTTCTCTCAACTATTTGGGTGTGAGACCGTAGAAGGGTTCAATGAACTGGGTGGTATCGCTGTCTTACACACCCAACCTGAGATGGCACAAACAATGTTTCAGCAGATGATGAAGGGGCAATCGTGGATTGCAGAGACCGAGTTTCAAGCGCGTACAGGTCGTTGCTTTCAGGGATTGCTGCGTATCGATGCAATTCGCAATCAAACAGGTGAAGTTTTAGGACTGGTGGTATCCATTACAGACATTAGCGAGCGCAAACAAGCCGAAGTGGCGCTTATAAAAGAACGAGAATTTTTGAAAGCGTTGTTAAATCACTTTGAAGATGGCATTGTGGCGTGTGATGAAAATGGCATCTTAACGCTCTTTAACCGAGCCACACGCGAGTTTCATGGATTGCCAGAGCAAGCACTACCAGCCGAAGAATGGGCGAACCATTTCGACTTATTTCGTGAAGATGGCATCACGCGAATGCAGGTTGAGGAGATTCCTTTGTTCCGCGCGTTTCAGGGTGAAATTGTTAAAAACGTGGAAATGATGATTGTGCCGAAACAGGGCAAATGCCGAACGCTGCTAGCCAGTGGACAAGCATTTTTTGACGGGCAGGGGAAGAAGCTAGGAGCAGTTGTAGTGATGCACGATATTACCGATCGCAAACAAGCCGAAGCGGCGCTACTGCAATCGGAAATGCAGCTACGAGAAAAGGCTGAGCGAGAGCAATTGCTTAACCAACTGACAAAACAAATTCGGAGTTCGCTCGATGTAAATCGAATTTTGGCAACAGCCGTAGAAATGATTCGAGAGTTTTTAGATATCGATCGTTGTCTATTTATTTGGTATCGTTTAGATGAAGAAGAACCCTATTGGGAAATCATTCAAGAAGCTAAGAAAGCAGAAATGGTGAGCATGATTGGCTCACGTATTTCTACAAGCGAAAACGCTTTGATTACTCAAAAAGGAATCGATCGAGAATTACTATGTGTTGATGATATTACTAAATTAGTGGAAGCAAGTGAAATAGAAACATGTCCAGCACAAGCCTGGGTGGATTTATCCCTTCGACATTTTTCTTTGCAAAACTATCGGGCAATCTTAAAGCTCCCAGTTCACACCCAATCAGGAGAGGTAGGCTTGGTTAGTTGTTCTCATTCACAACCTCGTCGGTGGCAGGACAGTGAAGTTGAATTGTTGCAAGCGGTAGCCGATAGTTTAGCCATCGCAATCGATCAAGCAGAACTGTATAAACAGAGTCGTTTGTCTGGGGAAATGGCGCAACGGCAAGCTGAGCGCCTTGAACAAACGCTGGAAGAATTGCAACGTACTCAGTCTCAAATGATACAGAGTGAGAAAATGTCAAGTTTGGGGCAATTGGTGGCAGGGGTGGCGCACGAAATTAATAATCCGGTTAATTTTATTTACGGAAACCTCAGCCACGCGAATGACTATACACAGGATTTAATTCGATTAATTCAACTCTATCAACAATACTACCCCGACGCCAATGTTGAAATTCTGCAAGAAGCGGATGCGATCGATCTGGATTTTCTGGTTGAAGATTTGCCCAAGCTGCTGTCTTCGATGAGAGTAGGAGCTGAACGCATTCAACAAATTGTGGCGTCATTACGAACCTTTTCTCGAATGGATGAAGCCGAATTCAAAGCGGTTGATTTGCACGAAGGCATCGACAGCACGCTGATGATTTTACAAAATCGCCTCAAAGCACGTTCAGTACGAACACCCGAGATAGAATACTATCGCCCAACGATTGAAGTGATCAAAGAATATAGTGATTTACCCCCTGTGGAATGCTATGCTGGACAACTCAATCAAGTATTCATGAATATTTTGAGTAACGCCATTGATGCGATCGAAGATGGAATAGAACAATTAGCTTTGAATACTGCTAGGTCAAAGCCTTTGGCTACACTAGCTGCTCAGACTGAGATTGACACTGGCTACTCCATTCGGATTTGTACGGAAGCGTTAGATGGCGATCGCATCGTGATTCGGATTGCGGACAATGGCCCTGGAATGCCAGAAGCGGTCAGGCAGCGATTGTTTGACCCCTTTTTCACGACAAAGCCTGTTGGTAAAGGCACAGGAATGGGCATGTCGATTAGCTATCAAATTGTCACAGAAAAACATGGGGGAACGTTAAGGTGTGTCTCTGCACCTGGACAAGGCGCAGAGTTTATTATTGAAATTCCTATGCATCAGTGATATCGTCATTTTCACTGTCACCCTGTATTCAGGCAAAGACCACTCCATCAAGTTGGCAAACTGGCTCATTCGTCCGCAGATTGACCATCACGTCGTCCTAACTCATAGACACCGCAACCGATGCAGGCAATGATGCCCATACTGATAGTCCAACTGCGCCCCAGACCCACATCTATCAGCCAATTGCATCCTGCCCCTACAATCAGAAATGGCACAATGCTGAGCAGAGAAGCCAAAAACGCAGTTTGAGATTCTCGGGCATTACGTGTTCGTTCAAACTCGGCGGTTGAGGTATGAAGCGATCGCTCAGCAACCTTGAGCCACTGGGTTAATTGTTCTATCACCCAGTCACTAGCTGGAAAGAACCCCAAATATAATGCCAGCGACCATAATGTTAGCCCCGACAGCCAAGTGGCATCCAGGTTCGATCGTAGAGAGAGTAGATCGGTCAGCAGAGTAGTCATGATTACAGGAAGTATCCAAACGATATGAGCCAAGAAATTTAAGGAATATGAACAATAGTATAGAGTCGTTAAGCGATTTAATCTAAACTTTGAGCTAAAAAAAGTCCTCATCGGAGGACTGAAGCAAAATTACAGGACAGTGGAGACATGACGGCAGCCGATGGTAGAAGGACAAGCCAATACCATGAACCGTCATAAGAGCGATAAGTCAATCACGAGACCAGACTAACTCTAGAGCGCTGCTTCAGGATCGACGACTAGGTTCACCTGTAAACGGTTGCACCCCCGTCGTTGGATAGTCGTCATGACTAGGGGAAAAAATTCCTAGTACAGCCTCTGCCAGTGCACTAAAAAAACCAGGTGTTCGCTTGAGTTCTGTTAATGCTTCTTCAACATGTTCTGAAGAAAACTCAAATCCTTCTTCTTGCCCAACGTTTGCCAGTTCCCCCTCATTTGTTACACGTTGTAATTTGTCCTTCAATTGTTCGTCCTCAGCGGCTGCGACGAGGAATTCAAACACATTTTCCTTAGACATAGTGATTTCTATAAATTAAGGTACAAAGTTGGATTCGTAATTCCACAATACCTTGAACATCTTTGAGTGGTTCAACTTTGTTCATGAAGCTACACGCTGATGGTGAAGAGATCAGAAAAGCCCCTATAGCCAGTTACCAATCAAAATAAAAGCTGACCAGAAAGCTGGATGAGCCGTCCTTCCACTCGATTGAAGCAGAGACAATTGGGCCGATCGCAGTGCCTCAGCTTTAGTGGTGGTTGTGCTTGCTAAATTTTGATAGAACTGTGTCACCAATTGTGTGGTTGCCGGATCGTTAACGGACCATAGAGACGCTAAAACACTGCGCGCGCCTGCTTGGGCAGCAATACCAGCCAAACCAAGGGCCGCTCGATCGTCTCCTGCCGCCGTTTGACAAGCACTGAGCACCAACAAATCAACTGGACTACGAGCGCTAATCTGACGAATAATGTCATCGAGGTCATTAATTGTCAGCTTTTGTGTGCTACTACGAGGATCATATCCTGTAACCAAGAAAGCGTTCTCTGCTTCTGCACTAAATTGTCCGTGGGTGGCGATGTGAATAATCGGAAAAGTATCAGTGTCTAGTTGCTGCTGTAAGCGATCGCGGGTAAACTCCTGATTCAATAAACCCAAACTATCGGGCAAAGTTGTTTTAATGGCAGCAATTTCTGCATCGACATAGGCAAGTTCTGGAAAGCGCCGACCGTCCACCGTCGCACTCTCCGTTAACCCCAGTGCCAAGGCCCGCAACTCTTGGCGACCAATGGGCTGAAAATCTGTTAGTGTTAAGCTAGGTGTGGTGGCAATTGCATAGCGCTCAATCAAAAACTGGTTGCCATCATAGAGAGCCGCCATGGGCACGCTACGAAAAATGCCATCTTGAACAAACACTAAGGTAGTAATTCCCTGATTATCCAAGAGGGGAACAAACGGACGAATAATCCAGTTATATATGCGCTGGGCTTGTTCCGGTCGATATCCTGCCAAGGTTGCACCAGGAATGGCATCGCGAACTCGTTCCAAACTACGACGATATTGATTGATTTCCTCAGTCAATGCATCGCGGCTAACAAAGTTATCATTGTCATCTTTAATCCATTCAAATTGTTGTTGCAAGGATTGTTGATCACTACGAAAACTCATAATCACCGCTGCCTGATCGTCCAGAATAACTGTACTGAAAACGGCAGCCTGCGGATCGGTATCTGCTAAGTTGACTTCATCGGTCGTAACAGCCGTCAAGACGCAATCATTGCCAAAGTAATTTTGCAATTCAGCTAACTTTAAGGCATCCAGCGTATCGAGTGCTCGGTATAGATTGCGCTGACGATCGGTCAATTCTGTAATTACTACCGAAGGTTGTTCCTGGGTTAAGCGAAGTTCTACCAGTTCTCGATAAATGGGTTCAACCGTATCACGAAAATCAAAGCGAATTTCACGACTGGCAACTAGAATGTCATCTTGAATAGTATTGAGTGTCGCGATCGCTTCTTCATAGGCTTGAATGGCGAGATCGGGCTTTTCTTGTTCCTTCGCTTTAAAAATGCGTCCGGCTTGCCATTGCCACAAATACAAACTATCTCTAGCCTGCAAGTCTTGATCGGCAGCCCATTGTGCTTGTCGCGTCAGCGTCAGCGCCCGATCGTAATTTGCTTGGCATTCATAAATGTGTCCCAGTTCTCCCAAAGCAAACGATTCAGCCCGACGATTATTAATCTGCTGGGCGATGGTGACGGCTTGTTCTAGCAACAATTCCGCTTGAGGATTGATGGTTTCATCGCACTGAGCAAAAGCAGAAACGGCTTCGGCTCCAGGAGCTAGCCGCAACAGCCGAGCCAAGTCGATCGCCGCGTAGACTTTCTCTTGCGAGCTAGATAAGTTCTGCCAGTGATCAAGAACCTGCTGCAAGGCTCGATCGCCTGCTGATTTGCCCTCTGTCCGATAAGCCGCTGGCACACTACTTAGCCGCAACCGCACTTGTCCGAGTCGATCATTGTGCGATTGTGCGACATTGATGCCTCGCGTAAAGTATTGTAGGGCTTCTGCATCGTGGGTTAACCCTTGTTGTCTAAATGCTTCGGCCTCTCGATAGTCTTCAATTTGTTCTGAAGACTGGGCGCGACGGTAATTGACTTGCGCTAAGCTCAAGTAGGCATTTCCTAAGCTGTTATAGGTAGAAATCAAATAGGCGGGTTTGTCCAGGCTTTGGCTGATCTCCAGTCCAGCTTGTAGATATTGGATTGCTGGCTGATACTCTCCCCGCAGTCGATAGGCATCACCCAAACTGCCTAATGCAGCCGCTTCTCCGCTGCGATCGTTCGTCTCTTGCGCAATTTGGATAGCGCTACCATCATCGCAGGGCTGACCCGGATTAGGGGAACACAATAGCGTAATCGCATTGCGATATTGTCCTAGGCGACTGTAGACTTGGGCCTGTTCGGTCAGCATTCGCCCAACCTGCAATCGATTGTTGAGTTGTTGATAAATACGGTTGGCTTGCTGCCAATAACGAATTTCAGCGTCAGTTTGTCCCAGCGACTGGTAAGCTCGGGCTAAGTTCTCCAGGACGATCGCCGTACTCTCTGCATCACCAACTGCCTGATAGGTGCTTAAAGCCGCTTGCCATTGCTCAATCGCCGCTGAATAGTCCCCGACTTGATAGCGTTCTACTCCTTGCTGCACTTGTCGAGTTGCAGTGGCGCGATCGGCAGGTGCTGTTTGCGCTTGTGCTGCCAAGCTCAGTTGCGGCAACGACCCATTCCACGACAGATGTCCAAGACTTAGACAAATCAACAAACCAGCGAGAAATAGGATGCTCCGCCGATGAAAAGGAGAGCGAAAAAAGCGGCTCAGCACGGTGATGACTCCGATTATAGGATTACTAAGTAATTTACTACTGAGCGTCAAGGCTTGCTGCTAGTTTTATTTCAGCTTTATATAGTGGTGTATGTAGTGGGGCGCTCTGGTGCTCTGGCTAGGACACCCGCGGCGCAGCAAATTAGCATGTAGTTTTGTGCCAGCATCCGATCGGATAATAGCTAACAACTTGGCAGAAATTGCAGCCTTTTTTCAAGCAAATTTCTTTAATCTAAAAATGTAGATGAATTCAGCCAAGCTTCTTCCCCATAAAAGACACTGGATGAATTTATCTGCCTAAGCTCTGTTTGCCTCGTGATGCTGTTTTAGAGGTAGTTGGTAGACTGCCTCTTTTTTCTGTTGTCGTCTGAGTTTACAGGAAGTGTTAGAGGGTGTTTGAGAAGCCAGGAAGGTCGTAAAAAAGCTCACTCAGTGTAGGCTGCGAATAGCAAATATCTACAGCCCTGAGTGAGTCAGATGAGTAAAGCATATCCCAGTAACCTAACCCGCGCCCAATATGAGGTTTTGAGTGAATTAATTCCAGCAGCAAAGCCAGGTGGTCGTCCTCGCAGCGTTGACCTGTGGGAGGTGCTCAATGCCATGCTCTATGTTCTGGTTGAAGGCTGTCGTTGGCGTTCTTTACCTGGTGATTTCCCAGCCTGGCAGACGGTGTACACGTACTTCCGCAACTGGCGATTGGACGGCACCTGGATTTCCATTCATGACCAGTTGCACCAGTGGGTTCGCATCGATGCGCAACGCTATCCTAGTCCATCAGAAGCGATCATCGATAGCCAAAGCATCAAGAGTGCAGCAGGAGTTCATCAACAAGTTGGCTTTGATGGAGGCAAGCTGATTACAGGACGCAAACGATTTTTAACGGTGGATACGTTAGGACTGGTTTTGCGGGTGTTTGTGAGTGCGGCAAACCTGGGGGAACGCGAAGGGGGCAAACGTGTCCTCAAACGAGTCAAACGGATGAAGAAAAAGGTTTCACGCTTAATCACCATTTGGGTAGACGGCGGGTTCGATGGCGCCCCTTTTCTGATGTGGGTGATGGATGTTTGTCGTTAATTTGACACCTCAAATCTTTTCAAACACCCTCTTAGGTGATACTCCATCACTAGCCCTCCGTCTCACTTTGTACCTCAACAAAGATACTTTCGTAATAAATCGCTATGAAAAGTTTGCCGAGACAACCCCTCAATTGAAGACTAGATGACTATAATTTACTGGGCAGTAGAATATAGTTCATGAGTACTACCAATGAAAACGACGTATACAGAATCCGAGTATCAGGTGCGGATAGTTCGATCGGCACATGACGAACAGGAAGTCATTCTTACGCGCCAAACGCAAGATGTGATCATTACCGAAGGTGCTCCGTGCGAAGTCCGAGGGCTGCGCGATGATGAAAAAGTCCCGACTCCAGAACCGCCATCTCCGCCACAATAACACTCCAACCACTCTAGCTCACGGTGCTTCTCCGGCGTGATACGAGCTACGCACCAGCGGTCCCGATCGCACATGTGAAAAGCCCAACTCACGAGCCATTGCACCCAAGCGATCGAATTCCTCTGGGGTCCAATACTTCTGAACTGGCAAATGCTCTAGGGATGGCCGCATATATTGCCCCAGAGTTACCCGATCGCACCCAACCGCTCGCAGATCTTGCAACGCGTCCAAAATTTCAGCTTCCGTTTCTCCATGCCCCAACATCAACCCTGACTTGGTGGGAATGCTAGCATCAAGTTCCTTAACAACTTGTAGCACTCGCAGCGATCGATCGTATTTTGCGCCGCGGCGCACTGGCCCTTGTAACCGCCGCACTGTTTCAAGATTGTGATTATAGCAAGCCGGACGTGCCTGTACAATCGCGGCAATCCGCTCTCGCTGACTGGCTTCTCCACCTGGACCACCCCAAAAGTCGGGCGTCAGTACCTCAATTTGCGTGTCGGGGTTCACCGATCGGATGGCTGTCATTGTCTCCACAAACCAAGTGGCTCCTTGATCGGGCAAATCATCTCGCGCGACCGACGTTAGCACCACATAGCGTAACTCCAGAAGCTGCACCGATTCTGCCACCTTCTTTGGCTCATTCGGGTCGATCGGCATCGGCGCATGTCCTTTATCCACTTGGCAAAAGGCGCAAGCACGGGTGCAGGTTGGCCCCATCAACAGAAAAGTGGCCGTTTTTTGGGCATAGCATTCTCCCCGATTGGGACAGCGCCCTTCTTCGCAAATTGTGTGAATTTGCCGTTGTTTGATAATGCGCTGAACGGTCGAGATTTCGCTCGCTTTTCCGATTGGACGACGCAACCAGTTCGGCAAGTTCAAGGGAGCCATCGTGCTTGACAGCGTCACATGTTGTTCTTCACTGGCAGTAGGTTCAGTTTGATAACTTTCTAAAGACATGGAGATTGGGTGGGTTCACAGCTAAGCATGTTCATATCGTGAATAGGCTCTCGGACAGTCCTCACCAGATTCTGAATAGATTCTGGATAGATTCTGGGCATTTTAGGGAATAGTAAGGTTGGCAGGCTGGCGATGGATTCGACGCTGTTGCGCCATTTCTCTCAATCAATTTCTTCTTTTATTTTGGTTGACACCCTTCAGAACAGTCCACCGCTTATTGTTGCTCAGCATCGCCAAATTTTTGTCAGGCGGTTCTTATACAACCAGTTTAAGTGTTCCGTTCTTGTCTTTCTAGCCCTATCCCTTCCTAGTTAACCCTTACAGGAGTTCACCGTGGCAAGTCACAAAATTTTAGTCATCGATGACAGTCGAGTCATTCGCAACATGGTGCGAGATATGCTGCCCAAAGGTAACTTCGAAGTTCTAGAAGCAAAAGATGGGCTAGAGGGAATGAACTGCATCCGCCAAGAACGACCTAATTTAATCATGCTGGATTTTCTCCTACCTCGCATGAGCGGGTGGGAAGTGTTTCAGCAAATTCAAAATCAAACGGATTTACAAGCAATTCCACTAGTTCTGATGTCGGGGCGACGGGAAGAAGTCACCGAAAAAATTTCAGAGCCATTCGAGTATTTTGAGTTCATCGAAAAGCCATTTGAGCAAAAACAGTTGTTTGAGGCTATTAAGTCGGCAATGGTGAAGGCTAAATTACCGCGTCCACAAGCCACTCCTGCGGCAACGATCGCCCCCATTGAACGAACAGAGTCCTCGGCTGAGGTGCAACGGTTGATACAGAAGATGGAGAAAATGCAAGCCGAAATTGACCTGCTGAAGAAGCAAATGTCGCAACTGCTAACATTCATTAAGCAAAAGCTGAAGTAGAAATCGAGGGTGGGGCTAGGGATTAAGTTTTAGCCTTCGTTTTTTAGGCTTCATTCCTCACCATCCCCACGTTCCAACTCCGCCTTTAAAAGGGCCAACGATGTCATGGGTAATCCAGCCACCATAAAAATCTCCAGGTTGTGCGGTGACTTTTTCGCCTTCTACATAGCACGCTTCCATCTTGCTGGGATAAAAGGCCACATAGTCTTGAATTCCAGCAAAGGCAGGGGTAGGGCTAGGATAAAACCAAGCTGCATCGGAGACTGAGCGATCGCCCACTGTCACTGTATAGTAGGCAGCCTGTCCTTTCCATTCACAAAAGCTCGATCGCGAAGTGCGGGTTAAATACTGCTGTTGAATATCTTCGGGTGGAATGTAATAGACGGGAGGGTGGCTTGTTTCTAATACGCGCTTAGCCCGACGAGTGTCAGCAATGACTTCACCATTGAATACCACCTGAATGTGTTTAGAGGACTCTTCTAAACGAGGTGGACGCGGATAATCCCAAACAGATTCTTGTCCAGGTCCGGGTTGGATGCGCTGAAGGCTCATGTCACAATCTCCTGATCAGTGCAATAAGGGGTAATAAAGCAAAAAAAGGGGCAGGCGAACCTACCCGAATAAACTTTGCGGCGATCGGACAGCCGCTAGGCACTAAACCGACAACGTCCGACGCTTACTAACCAAGCGGAAGGCTTCAATGATATCACCCTCGACCCAATCCTTGAAGCTGTCAACGCCAATGCCACATTCATAGCCAGCATTAACTTCGCGTGCGTCCTCTTTCATCCGTTTCAGAGAGTCGAGGTTGCCCGTGTGAAGCACTTCGCCCCGCCGAACGACTCGCACCTTACAGTTACGAACCATCTTGCCAGACTGCACATAACAGCCAGCAACCGTACCGCGACCCACTGGAAAGACAGCCCGGACTTCTGCTTGCCCCAACGGTTCTTCCACCATTTCCGGTTCCAGTAGACCTTCCATGGCGCCTTGCACATCTTCCAGCAGTTTGTAGATGATGTTGTAGTCTCGGACATCGACATCTAGCTCATCGGCTGCCTGACGAGCACCGCTGGCAAAGGTAGTGTTGAAGCCAATGATGACCGCAGAACTTGCCGCTGCTAAATCTACGTCTGTTTCGGTGATTTCACCCGGAGCCGCCAGCAGCACCCGCACCTGCACTTCCTTCTGCGGTAGTTGTTGCAACGCTCCTAGAATCGCTTCCACAGAACCTTGCACATCCGCCTTAAGGATCAAGTTGAGTTCCTTTAACTCACCTTCTTGAGCTTGAGCCGAAAGGGTGTTGAGGCTGACACGACGGGATGCCATCGCTTGCTGCAATCGAGACTGTCGCTGTTGATCAACTCGAGTATTGGCAACCGCTCGCGCTTCTTTCTCGTCCTTGTAAACTTCAAACTCATCACCAGCGGCGGGTACATCTCCTAGCCCTAACACTTCAACTGCGAAGGAGGGAGTGGCTTTGTCTACCCGCTTACCCCGATCGTCCACCATGGCTCGGACCTTGCCGAAGGCGGAACCTGCCACGAGTACATCCCCCACTTTCAGCGTTCCGTTTTGTACAATCAGCGTCGCCACCGGACCTCTAGACTTATCCAAGTTGGCTTCAATCACGGTGCCTCTAGCTAACCGATCGGGGTTGGCATAGAGATCTTCTACTTCAGCTACCAGCAACAGCATTTCCAACAGGGTGTCCAGATTTTCTCCTTGAATGGCACTGACAGGAACCATGATGGTATCGCCACCCCACTCCTCAGGCACCAAGCCATATTCAGTTAATTCCTGCTTAACCCGATCGGGCGAAGCATCTTCTTTGTCGATTTTATTGATGGCAACCACAATCGGAACTTGCGCGGCCTTAGCGTGGCTGATTGCTTCGATCGTCTGGGGGCGCACACCATCGTCGGCTGCCACTACCAGCACAGCAATATCTGTGACCCTTGCCCCCCGAGCCCGCATGGCTGTAAACGCTTCGTGTCCTGGCGTATCTAGGAAGACCACTTGCTGCACCTGACCGCCCATTTCCACGTCCACATGATAGGCTCCAATGTGTTGGGTAATGCCACCGGCCTCACCTTGAGCAACCTTAGTTTTACGGATAGAGTCAAGTAGGGTGGTTTTACCATGATCGACGTGCCCCATGATGGTCACGACCGGAGGACGGCGCTGAAGCTTGTCAAGATCTGCTGCATCCAACATCTCTGTAACTTTTTTCGCTTCGGCTTCGGCTTCAGCAGTTGTTACTATCACATCAAATTCCTCCGCCACCATCGTAATGGTTGGAATGTCAAGAATCTGATTGATGTTAGCGGCGATTCCTTTGAAGAACAGCGCTTTAATGATGTCGGTTTCAGGCACAACCAATAGATCCGCTAGATCGTGAACTGACATACTGCCCGTAATCACAACCTCCTCTGGTTTTTGCCGAATCTCTTCCTGACGACGATCGCGTCTAAGATTGCGCGACTCGCCCGATCGCTTTGGCTTCTGCATGGGTGCAGATGGTGTAGCTGGCTTGCCCATCGGAGCGGTGCGTTTTGGCTTTGGCGGACGCATGAGCGAGAGATTCACCTGCGTAGCCGCATTTTCGTCCTCGTCTGCTTCATCCTCATCCTCAAATTCTTCAAGGATGTCTTCAATATCCTCTTCTTCATCATCAATAACAGGCTGAGCGCGACGTTTGGCCTTCGGAACAGCTTTGCTAGCCTTGGCTGCTTCTTCGTCTTCTTCCTCTTCTTCCCATCCCTTATGCCGTTTAGGTGGACGTGGAGGAGCAGGGCGACGCAACTCTAGGGGATCAACCTCAGACACCACACTAGTGGCCGAATCTCCCTCGGCGATTCTAGTTGTCGCTGGTGCTTTATCATCACCGTCGCTCCCTTCAGCACTAGGGCGAGTAGGCTTGCGGCGTAGTTCTGGTACCGCTTTCGGTTTGATGAGCGTTGATGCTCCGGCAGTGTTGCCAATGCGACGCGGTCCATCCTTGGACCCTGAAGCCACTTCTCGACCAGAACGATCGCTCGTCTCTCGCCCTGAAGCCTTCTCTTGCGACGCGGAAGTCGAAGTCTCAATCTTAGTGCGCTTCAAAATTGGTCGGTTAGACAAATTGGTTGGTTGAGACTCTGATCGCACTGGTTCAGGCGATCGTGGTACAGGACGAGACGGTGGCGATACTAATTCGGGAGACACTTCTGCGACAGGTTCAGGCTTTACAGTTGGTGATACCGGCTCAGGCGCGCTCAAGTCTTGACTGAGGGATGACTCAGGCGAGGAATCCTCCGAATGCTCGGATGGATCTGGAGAATCTGGAGCCACAACCGATGGAGTCACTTCCGGCGTCTCAACGGGGGCTGTCAAATCCGCCTGATCTGTTTCTTCGACGTCTGGTGTCATTTCCTCCGGAGCATCCATCTTCACAGCGGGTCGATTGGGGGGCGGGGGCGGTGCTGGCTGGGAAGGTGGCACGGCTTTGGCATCGGTTGTGGGGCGTTTTGGGGGACCAACTAAAGGTTGATTCCGGCGAACCTCCAGAATCTGTTGTTTCTTGGCAGGTGGTTGCACAGCCGATGACTTAGAAGAACCATGTCCTCCAGAGGTTTTAGATGAGGTGTGGCTGTGGGCATACTTCTCAGCGGCAGTTCGAATGCGTGCAGCTTCATCCTCTGTGATCGTACTACTGTGACTTTTAACTGAAATGTTGAGCTTATCACAGACGGCTAAAATATCTCGATTGTCCAAATTCAATTCCTTTGATAACTCGTAAATTCTCACTTTGCCCGTATTCATCCACTACCCTCTCTGCGTCCCGACTGATTCTTACATAGCAACCTGCTTTCAGTAAAACTACATGTGAACTTCAAGAACTTGAGCTACTCCCACTTTCAAACCAATCCACAGCGTTAATATCAGTATTCAGAATTTGCCAACTTTCAGTTCATGGCTGCTGCCTCCGATCAAATCATTACTTTCATTGTTACTTTCTATCTCAGGTTAGTGTAAAGCCGTTTTCACTTTTACAAACGGCCTTTTTCCCAATTTTGCACAAACGCTTCAAAAAATGAAGAAATCTCCGCCGCTGGACGTAGGCCCGGCTATAAGGTTCCTTTGATTGATTTGCAGCACCCTTGCTACCATCGACTTTCCCTTCGTGAACCTTCTGCCTCCACAAACTGTTGCAACAGGCTACCTCAAATGTCTTGCTCTAGCAATAGCCCTACTTTAGTTACGTTCACTGCTTAGGAGTTATTCTACTATGGTGATTACACCAATCATTCTAGAACGATCGAGGCTCCAGCAGGAAAGCGCACATAGGGTTAGATTCAAGTTGGATCGGACTTCAAGCTATTCCTCTAACTCTTTTTTCTCCAATGACGTAGATGACGATAGACGGTGCCAAAGCGTTTGATAAATTTCTGGGGGCACTGGTGTTTTAAGTGCACGCCCTAACCGATTTTTCTTTTGTGCCGTTTGTAAACACTCAATAGTGGGACATAGGTAGGACGATCGTCCCATCCCCTGATCTAATTGTACTGTGCCAGATGAAAAGACCCGAACAATTCTCCAAAAAGACTGTTTAGGAGCAACCCGACGACAACTGACACAGCGACGGTAATGAGGGGGCATAAACCGATACCAGGTCGAAACAGGGATTTAACCAGCAGCCAGCAGAGATAAAGGTGCGATTTCCCTAAGTAAACAAGAGTTCAGAACTTAGGTCAGAACTTAGGACTGATGCCGTTCAGCATTTCTTATCCCCTAGTCCTTAAGTTTAACCTTGATCTCAATTCGCTGGCTGCGTTAGCTGCTCAAACGTTCGGACGTTGCAGCGCTTCACGACTCTCTACACCAAATCCGTCGCTGCCTTGAGTTTGTGTATCCTCGGCTTCATCGAAGTAGTCTGAATCGGCTGCTTCCTCATCCAGCATGTCTAGCGCCTCCTGATCTGAATTGAAATCATCCATTTCCTCATCATCGATCGCCTCGGCTTCGCGGGCTAACCGTCGTTCTTCAGCCAACGCTTGCATTTTGCGGGTTTCTGCTTCGTAATCGTACTTCGCTGAGTCTTTGATATCAATCTTCCATCCGGTGAGACGCGCTGCCAATCGCACGTTCTGCCCTTCCTTGCCGATCGCCAAACTCAACTGATCTTCCGGCACTAACACATGGGCTTGTCGCTCGTCCGGGTTGATTAGCCGCACCTCCTCTACCCGAGCCGGACTGAGAGCATTAGCAATATAGGTAGCTGGGTCAGGAGACCAGCGAATCACGTCGATTTTCTCGCCGCGTAATTCATTAACTACCACTTGAATCCGAGAGCCGCGTGCTCCGATACAGGCTCCAACTGGGTCTACGTCTCGTTCCAGGGTATCTACTGCAATCTTAGTCCGAGGACCGACCGATCGCGAAGGTGGATTTGCTTCTCGCGCCACCGCCACAATGCGAACAATTTCATCTTCAATTTCTGGAACTTCAGTGGCAAATAAATCTACAACCAAACCTGCATCTGCTCTTGAAACTAGCAATTGAGGTCCGCGATGAGAGCCTTCCAGCACCTTTTTCAGGTAAACCCGAAACGTGGCATTAGCTCGATAGTTATCATTGGGCAGCTGATCGCGCTTGGGCAATTCGGCTTCTACTTCTGGTTGACCGAACCCACTGCTAACCGCCATAATCACAGACTGCCGCTCAAACCGCAGGACTCGCGCCTGTAAAACTGTGCCCTCCAACTCCTGAAACTCTTCCTGCACCAACTTCCGCTGTTGGTCGCGTAGTTTTTGCGCCAGCACTTGTTTGGTTTGAATTGCCGCCATTCGACCAAATTCACCTTGATCGGGGGTGACATCCAATACGACCGTATCTCCCAACTGCGCTTCTGCCGCAACCTCTTGAACTTCTTCCAGAGCAATTTGATGATCGGGGTTGGAAACCGCTTCTACGATCGTTTTGGTAGCCAGCACCCGGAAACCTTCATCTTCTACGTCTAGCTCTACCTCAAAATTATTGAAATATTCTTCATCAAAAATAGTGCTATCTGCCCGATGGGTACGCCGATAGCGTTCATACCCTTTCAATAGCGCTTCTCGCAACGCTGCTTGGACTGCATGTTTGGGGAGATTGCGTTCACGACTGATACTATCAATCATTTCTTGTAAACCAGGCAAAGTAACCATCGACATAAGCAAAACCTCAGTGCCATGTTGGACTTGTAAATTAGACGAAGGGAACTGGAATCGTGACTTTTAATAGTGATTCAATAGACGAATTAAGCAGCTATTCGTGCTTGCTGAGCGTTGCTCCCGATCGCAGACAAACAGCAAGCCACTGATAATAACCTCAACACCTCAGATGACAGATCCTCAAACTCTCATTCTGCTCGGTCAATGAGTTGAACTTGACTCACTAGATGACGCGGAATCGTGATTGGTCGCCCTTTTTGACTTAGATAGATCGACTCATGATCTCGCCGAATCAACTGCCCTGTCCAGATGGTATGACCGTTATGCGGCTCGGCCGTTGTCACTTCGACCGGAAATCCTTTAAAAGATGCAAACTCGCGATCGGTGGTCAGGGAACGAGGAACGCCAGGGCTAGAAATCTCTAGCACATAGGCATCTGGAATCAGTTCCGACGCATCCAAAGCCGCCTCTAGTGCCCGACTCATGCGTTCGCAATCATCCAGCCCAGTATCACCCGCTACATTTCGAATATCGACCCGCAGCACCGGAGGATGTTGATTGGTGTGAAAAACGGCCCCCACTACGTCTAACCCCAAAGAGTCCGCAACGGGTTTTGCCAAATCAATTATCTGGGGGATCAAAGGATGAGTCATTGCTTCAAGCAGAAACCGGGCTATGCGCCGGGCAAAGGAAATCAAAAGTAACCAAAATTAAAAAAAGTGGGCACCGACCCACTTCCTAGTGACATAGCATCTATCTGGCTAGATGTGACTAGCCACTAGATATGCACAAGTGTAGCGCATCTCTCCTGAGATCGTGTTAGTTTTTAGCAGGCTCTAGTAAGCTCCAACGAATCGATCGAATCGATGCTAATCGGTTAGTAGCCCTCGACTGACGCCCTGCGTTACGCCGTATAATTCCTTCTTGCGTTCTTGCAACACATCAACGTCTTCGGCCTCTACCCGTTTGATATAGTTAATTTTTATTTCATCTAACAGCGCGATCGACAGCGACTCTATCTCTTCAAGGGTATCATCCTGTTGAATTTCCGATCGAAATAGTTCGCCGAATCGGGTCATTAACTGCTTCATCAGCTTACTGCCCGTTTCATCTTCCAGCACTTGAGTCATGGCATGGTAGCTATTTTCTGAAACATCGGATACAAGGCGTTGTGTGAGTTGTTGAGACCAATCCTTCATTCCCGGTAGATTTTGCAGGCGACTAAACGTTGCAGAACTCCCTAAGGCTGTGGAGACAACATGTTGCAGCACAGCTTCCACCTCTGGGCGGATCTTAGGGAGAACTTGATACACCAACACTTGAGTCAAGTGGCCTGAAATCGCCTCAATTTCATTAATGCCATTGATGTCAATATAGCGCCGTCCACCATCGGGACTCAAAAGCCAGCGTGTTGCCTCGCCCTGTCGAATCAGATCTTGCACTTGGTCGATAATGCGGACAACAACAATTTCAGTGATTTCTACGGCGACGCCGGCTACCAAGCTGCGAATGATGCGGTTGTTGATTGGATCAAGATCCACCAAATTCGATTGGTTCAAACGTACAGTTGTGGGAATAATGCGTAACCAGCGCCAAAATGGCAACAACAGCAGCAGATCATACCAGCGCCAAACCACTGCATCGAGCCAGCTAGTTCCCTGATAGCGCCGACTTAGATAAATAGTGCGGGCTAGAAATTCCAGGGCAAATAACCCAGTGAACCACAGGTCAATGCGCCAAAACCGATCGAGCGGGTTGCCATCAAAGCCAATTTGACGATGATAATTCGTTGCAATTAACGGGCTAATTTCTTGATTGAAGAATTCGATCGACTCTGTCCAGCCCGCTTCAGTTAAATAGTCCTGACTCCAAAACACCGCGAAGGCCTCTTTAGCCGAATCGCGATCGAGCCGTTCACGCATTCGATGTTTGATCCGCTCCAGGGTTCCCGATTTGCCCGCCCCTTGGAATGGATCTTCATTCACCATTTGAGCACTGACCGTTTGTAATTCGTCTAGCAAGGCGGCCACTTGAGGGGATTGTACCCCTGATACAGCGACTTGATCTTCCAACGCCTGCACTTTGTCGAGATAGTGGACTGTGAACCGCTCTTCACTGATGCCTTTGAACTGCTGTCCATACCATTGGGTAAATTGCGGAGCCTGCACCAAGTAAAAGTCGCGCCAGGGAACATAGCTGAGATCAAAGAGAACCAGCACAAAATTCAGCAGCACGATCGCCGCCATCAGCTTTTCGAACCAGAGCCGCTTAAACTTACTACGCTTCTCAGACGCAATTATTTTTTTGGGTTGCGATTGAATGGTCATCCCCTATCCACTCCTCGTTCTAGTTTGGGTCAGGTTAGTTGGGAGGTGGGCTAGGCAAACCTACCGAGGCTACTCCCACGTTCATTCGTCCCGTACGCTAGGATAATTAACATTGCTTCACGTTCATTGGCGCTAAACTTCACCATGCAGGTAACTGTCTCCCCACAGACTGGCAATTATTGGCAGTGGCAAGGGCATTCTATTTACTACGTTAAGGCTAATTGCACATCAACGACTGAAACCTCCGCTAGCGATCGCCCGCCGCTGTTGCTGATTCATGGATTTGGTGCGTCAACCGATCACTGGCGCAAGAATATTACCGGCCTCAGCCAAGCCTTTGACGTATGGGCGATCGATTTATTAGGGTTTGGACGATCGGCAAAGCCAAATATTGACTATAACGGAAACGTTTGGCGTGACCAATTGCACGACTTTATTACCGAAATCATTGGGCGATCGGTGGTACTAGTGGGAAACTCGTTAGGAGGCTATGCCTCACTCTGTGTTGCCGCCCAACGCCCACAATCGGCAGCCGGGTTAGTATTAATTAATTGTGCCGGTCCCTTCACTCCCACCGAGCCAGTTCCCCAACCCAATCCAGTGCAAAAATTTCTATCTGATGGTGCTCGTGCTCTATTATTACAGCCGCTTCCCAGTTTTTTACTGTTTCAATACGTTCGGCAGAAGTCTGTAATTCGCAAAACTCTGCAAAATGTTTACCTCGATCAAACGGCTGTCACGGATGAGCTAGTCGAGGACATCTATCGCCCATCTTGCGATCCTGGAGCCGCCCAGGTGTTTGCTTCTGTGTTCAAGGCCAGCCAGGGGGAAAAGAATGATAAGCTTCTACAGCAGATTACCTGTCCGCTGCTGATGCTTTGGGGCGAGGGCGATCCCTGGATTAATGCTAGAAGCCAAGGGGCCAAATTTCGCCAATATTATCCATCCCTGACAGAATATTATTTGCAAGCCGGGCACTGCCCCCATGATGAAGTCCCCGATCAAGTCAACGGACTCATTCAGAATTGGGTTCGTACAATCGCTCAGTAGTGGGGCACTTGCTAGCTGATTGAGCGAGGGGAGGCATGCAGAGTCAGATTTCGATTCAGCCATGCTGCAAGTTTTACTGCCCTTATTAGTTTCTTATCTTGTTGCTCTACTCTCGATAATATGAACAATCATTGTTGAGAGGAGCGCTGAGATGCCGCTTGCAAAGCGCTGTTTTGCTGAATTTCTCGGTACTTTTTGGTTAGTATTTGGCGGATGTGGTAGTGCCGTTCTAGCTGCTATCTTTCCATATAGTAACGATGCAAATCCATTAGGTATTGCCTTGCTGGGTGTATCGTTGGCATTTGGTTTAACTGTTCTGACGATGGACTATGCCATTGCCCCCATTTCTGGCTGCCATCTCAATCCTGCTGTGTCCTTCGGTTTATGGGAAGGGAAGCGATTCCTAGGTTCAGACTTGCTGCCGTATATTGTGGCTCAGGTACTTGGAGCGATCGTAGCTGGTGGCACAATTTATGTCATTGCGAGTGGACGCGAAGGGTTCACTCTAACTGGCTCCACCCCTCTGGCGACCAATGGTTATGATGTGCACTCTCCCGATGGCTATGCCTTGGCAGCCTGTTTCTTGATCGAAGTATTGCTTACCTTCTTTTTCTTGATTATTATTTTGGGTGCAGCCGATCGTCGTGCTCCGTCCGGCTTTGCCCCGGCTGCAATTGGTTTAGCCTTGACGCTGATTCACCTAATCAGCATTCCTGTCACGAATACATCTGTGAATCCTGCTTGCAGTACAGGTATGGCGTTGTTCGCTGGATCTGAATTATTTGGACAGGTATGGCTGTTTTGGGTTGCTCCTATCATTGGCGCACTCAGTGCAGGATGGTTATATGCAACGATGTTTGAGCAGGCTCCTATCACTGAATATGAGCGAGTGGAAGAAACCGTGTAGGGTAAGAACCGAATGTGGGTTTTAGGCAATGCGGGGCAAATGGTCATACATATGTTCCACAAGTAACTTCCATCAAAGATAATTTAGTTGATTGACCCTGTCTTCATCATTCCTTTAATCATCTCTTGTTTATTTCTGCCGATTTATTCCTACCGATTGTTTTAGTTTGGCAAGGTGCAGTTCTACAGTGAAACTTGAAAACAAAACTTCAATCTAAACTAATGCAGGCTTTGTCAAACAAAGGTACGAGGCAGAAAGATGACAAGCACATCAGCTAAGACAATTTTGTTAATTGATGATGAAGCAAGTGTTCGAGAGTTAGTTCATGCTTGCCTGAGCGACTTAGCCGGATGGAATGTGATTACCGTTGCCTCTGCCCAGGAAGGACTCAATCAGATAGCTGTTGCTCACCCAGATGCGATTCTTCTTGACGTTCTGATGCCTGGCATGGATGCTATCACCTTTGTTCAACGGCTTCATCAGAACCCCTTAACTCAATCGATTCCAGTCTTGCTTTTAACAGTTCGAGCACGCTGGTTCACACCTGGAAAGCTGCAACAACTTGGAATTGTCACCGCAATCGCTAAACCGTTTAACCCGGTTACGCTCCCTGACATCATTGCTGGTGCTCTGAGGTGGGATACCCAAAGCGTTGATTGTTAGGCTAGAACTTGCTTGACGGCAACGTTGCCAACACTTTGCTTAGGTGTAAGTGTAAGTCCTGTATCATATCGGCTACTGAATTAGGACTGCCAATTGTTCAAGTTAGAACGATCGGATCAAGAATTCGCCTCAACCTGCTAGTTCCCTAAGATTATTTCTTCAATTCATTAGTTAAAAGTTCAATAAAAGTTCACTTATTAACTCGTTTGTATCACTCGCAGCTAACACCTTCAACAACAGGATGACCTTTCCAATGGAGATGAAATACCAGATTGGAGGAAGCCTTCGGAATAATGATCCAACCTATGTCGTGCGTCAAGCTGATGACCAACTTTACCATGCTCTAAAAAGAGGCGAATTTTGCTATGTGTTGAATTCGCGCCAAATGGGCAAGTCATCACTTCTACAGCGCACTAGCGATCGGTTGCAGAAGGAAGGGTTTGCTTGTGTGTATCTAGACATGACTCAATTTGCAGGTGAAGCCGTGACTCCGATGCAGTGGTATCGCGGTATCGTCACCACCTTATACTATACCTTGAACTTAACAGAATCCTTCAACCTCCAAAGCTGGTGGGCAAAACAACAGCATTTATCATTTGTGCAACAGTTGCATCAATTTATTGAAACCAAAGTTTTACCTTCAATTCAAGCCCAACGACTGTTCATCTTCATTGATGAAATTGATAGTCTTTTACACCTCCAGTTTTCACTGAATGACTTTTTTGCATGGATTGATTATTGCTATCAGCAGCGCGCTGACAATTCCGTATTCAATCGACTAGACTTTGCCGTATTTGGAGTCGCGACCCCCACCGACTTAGTGGCAAGCGGTCAGAACACTCTCTTTGAGTCAGGTACTGCGATCGAATTGCATGAATTTCAATTGCATGAGGCAACCCCCCTGATTAGGCAACTAGAACCCTATATCAACCGTCCAGAAGCGGTTTTTCAGGAAATTCTCTACTGGACTCAAGGGCAACCATTTTTAACCCAAAAGCTTTGCCAACTTGCCTTGCAAGCGGCATGGAGCACAACTGAAAAAGGTGTTAGTCTCGTTCCAGGCACAGAAGCGTTCTGGGTAGAACAGATAGTGCGATCTCACGTTATTCAACATTGGGAATTGCACGATGATCCCGAACATCTGCGCACCATTCGCGATCGGTTGCTGGCGAATAAACAATACAATATTTCGCTATTGGAGCTATATCAACAGGTATTACTATCGGAATCTTTTTCCTCCTTTGCTGCCGTTCCTTTGGATGGTTCCTCTAAGCAAGAACAGCTTTTTTTGACAGGTTTGGTGACAAAGCGCTGTGGTTATTTATGCACCAAAAATCCAATTTATCGATCGGTTTTTGATGTTGAATGGATCAGCAAGCAATTTAATTGCTTGTATGCGTTGGCGTGTTAGGTGTATAGAGGTGTACCTAATAGCCTGATTCATTCTCAGCGATAGATGGACTAATTTTGATACCCAAAAATCGATCGAGCAAGGCATGTCTCCAGAAGAAGCGTACCACGAGTGCCCACAGCACGGCTGCTAATCCGATGCCTAGATAGTGAATAAACTCAAGCGGATATAGTTCAAAAAAGTTGCGTAAACCAGGAACAGCAAGAATCACTAGATAAATCAATAAAACTATCCCCGCCAGCAGGGTATAGCGCCAATCTCGGCTCAGCGGTTCTCCCCCCACCCAGGCGGTTGTTGGCGGTTTGAGGAATGGCAACAGTAGCAATCCTCCGAACACTTGCAGGGTAATCAGCGCTGTTTCAGCCACTCGTTGTGCTCTGACAATATCGGCTCTAGTAATTTGCCGACCCAGTTCATCAAAGGGAATCTGTCCATTCAGCCACTCAAAAATCGGGCCGATGTTTTCCGCTAAGAAGAAAAGATACACCAAAATACTCATCAACGATAAGGTCAACGTGGCAGGAAGCACAAAATGTAAAAACGGGTCGCCATCACTGCTGCGAGGTTTTTCGGGCGTGGCCCATAGCGTGACAAAGAACGGCGGAATCCCAACAGTGAGAAAGGTAACGATCGTGCTGGCTTTAATGCCAAAGGGAAACGACAGGACAATCATGCCGATTGCGACGATTGCCAGCGTAAACGAGAAGATACGCACCATAAACAGCTTGGTGATGTCAGCTACGCCATTGCGAATCCGTTGCCCCTCCAAAAAGATTTTGGGCAGCGCCCTGAATGTGTCCTTGAGCAAAACAATATCAGCCACACCCCGAGTTGCCTGACTGCCGCTTTCCATGGCCACGCCCACATTCGCCTGCTTCAGCGACAGCACATCATTCACCCCATCTCCCATCATGGCAACATAGTGATTGCGAGACTGAAGGCTTTTCACAAGACGAGCCTTTTGTTCGGGAGTAATGCGCCCAAAAATCGTGCCGTCTTCTGCCGTTTGGGTGAACACAGCCTCGTCCATCTCTGCTAAATCTTGGCCCGACACGGCAATAATATCTTGGCTTAAGCCAGCTTGTTTGGCCAACGCGGCTACAGTGGTGGGATTGTCACCAGAAATGACTTTGACTTGAATGCCAGCCTGACGAAATTCTGCCAAAGTTTCACGGGCATCCGGACGCAGTTCATCGCCAAAGTAGAGGATTCCCAACGGTTGCAAATTCGGTGGTAATACTGGATTTCCAGCCGCATCCTGTCGATCGCTCACCATAGGACTATGGGCAAACAGCAGCACTCGCAAACCTTGATCGGCTCCTTGGCGAATGGACTCTTGAAGATCTTCAGACAAGGGAAGCACCGTTGCCAATATTTCAGGCGCACCCAGGATATAGATTCCGGGACGATCGGCAAAGATCATACCGCTCCATTTGTGGGCAGAGCCGAAGGGCACTTCCAGCTTCACCGATCGCTTGACAGAGGGTAGGGCTGTGGCAATGGCGTCATTGGTTTTGTTACTGGATGAGGCGCTGGCTGCAAAATCGCCTAAGGCGGTTTCTAATTCTGTTCGATCGATGTCAATGGGCTGTACCGTTTGTAGATTAATGCGATTCGCCGTCAGGGTTCCTGTTTTGTCCAAACACATAACATCGACATTGCTAATCGATTCCACTGCATTGGACTGTTGCACCAACGCGCTTTGTTCAGCAATCCGCACAGCCCCCAACGCATAGGTAAGGGTAATCATGAAATATAACCCGATTGGCACCAATCCTACAATGACTGCCAAGTTTTGTACGCCAGTTGTAATCGAGGTGATACCAAGCGCCATCCGTAACAGTGTAATTAATCCCAGCACGATCGCCACGCCCAACAATAGACGAATCATCAAATTGATGCGATGCTGCAACGGAGTCATCACTTTACGAAACTTTCGAGCCTCGGCGGTCATTTTACTGGCTAGGCTTTCTGCCCCAACCTTTTCAGCTGCATAGCAAGCGGAGCCGCTGACGCAAAAACTGCCGGAATAGACGGGCTTACCCACCTGCTTGGCAATCAAATCCGATTCCCCTGTTAACAACGACTCATCGACTTTGATTGCTCCATCCCCAACGATAACCCCATCGACAACAATCTGATCTCCCGGACGCACCACTAACACATCGCCCACCACAATCTCACTAGGATCGATCGATCGTTCCTGTCCTTCTCGAATCACGCTGGCTTTTGGTCGAGTAATTAACGCAATCTGATCAAGTTTTTGCTTAGCGCGAATTTCCTGCACCACATTGATGACGACATTCAACAAAACAACAGACGCCAACACCAGCACATCGCTAGCTCGCCCCAGCGCAATCAGCACCAGACTCAGGAAAAAATACGCACCGTTAATGAACGTGAAGAGATTGTCTCGCAAAATCTCCCAGTAGGTACGACTGGTTTGCGATGGCAAATCGTTACCTTGCCCGTTGGCGCGACGATGGGCTGCTTCGGCATGGCTAAGTCCTTGAGGGTGACTGGTAGTAACTTGCATAGAGTGATGACCTAAGCGGAAAGTAAGAAGACAGGAGAGGTTTTTGTCAACTTCCCTTGTTTCAAAATACTATGGGCAATTGAGGACTGAGTCCAACTGGGATTGGGCCGCTTCTACGGCTGCGACTTGGGGGGCTGATTGAGTCTCTAGCTTGAGCGAGGGTGGCGGTCTTAGGAACAGCGGATACGGCGCGATCGAGATCTTGATAGGTCTGCTCTAGCTCAGTCACTTTTGCTTCCTGCACCGTTTGGGCTGACTGCTTCACATCATTAAACGTTGTTCGCACTTGATCCCGCGCTTGTTGCAAATCTCCTACGGTAGAACTGGGGCTGATGCTCTTAAGCGTAGCCACGGCTGTGTTGAATCGAGCTAAATTGGTGCACAACTCTGCTTTCTTGTCCTACGTAGATTGAGGCGATTCAGTCGTACAGCCGACCAAGAGAACGAGCGACAACATTGCCAAACATAAATTAAATGCACGATTAGTAATTATAAAAAACCTTGGTTTAGAATAAATTAAGTAGATAGGTAGAACTAACGTCAAAACCTAGCACGCAAATCCTAGCGAAAAGTTATATGAAACTCATAGGTAACAGCACGAACCGTTATGGAGCACTCACCTACTCATAGCTAGCTCTTTCAGGTAGCTTACAAAATGCCTGGGCCGGATATTTAGGCAAGGTGGCCGCCAGCATCAAACAAATTCCTGTACATAGCAGAGCAATCAGCAAGGAGGTTCGCATTCCTACCAGCGCTGCTTCTAGCCCGATCGGGCGAATTAACGGAGCAATCGAGGGCGGCAATTGGCTAGATAATGTAGCTTCAAGTTCTTGGCGTGACAGCGTTTGAATCATTTCCTGCAATTGCGCAATGATCTGATTGCGTTGAACAGGAGGTAAAGTTCTACCCATCTTTTCTAGAAGACCGTCTACAATGTTTCGAGAGGCAAAGGAAATCAAAGCTGTGCCTAGAATAGCTCGTCCTAGGGAACTACCCAAATTCTGTACTGGGTTATAGATTCCTGAACCTTCTGGTTTTTCATCGGCTGTGGCAGCAGAATAAGTCAGTTTACTAATATAGGATAGAAATAAACCAGAGCCAATACCCATCACAATTAATCCTGGCATTAAATCTAAGGATGTGATTTGCGTCTGTAAGCTACGATAAAGTAATCCAATTCCGATCGCAATTAGAACAATGCCAGTATGTACAATATATTTTGGTGGGATGCGATCGCCTAACATCAAACACTTGAGAATTACAATCACAACAATAATCATCGTAATGTTGTAGGGAATAATAGTAAGCGCAGTCTGAAACGGATTTAGTGACAGCGCTACAGGCACAAATTGAAATAAATTAAACTGTAATCCAGTTGTAATTAATGTATGCAGCATAGCAGTCAGCAAGCCTAATACGAAACCACGCTTGCGTAATAGTCCGGCTCGTAATAACGAGGCCATGCGTCGATCTGCCTGCCGTCGCTGCCAGAAGATAAAGAACCCCAACAAAATTATGCCAACCGCAATTAGGGTGGGGACGATCGACAGGGCAAAGGGAGGAATCACCACACCAGCAATTGTAAACAGGCGCTTGGGTTGCCACCAGCCAAACTCAGCCGATAGGCTAATGCCGATTAAAATAAAGCCCAGTCCCCAAAAGGACAGTAACCCGCCGACCCAATCGATCGGTTGTTGATAGCGGGTCACTAGCCTGGGGAGCGATCGGTGCAACAGTCCAACCACCACTAAAACGACCAAAGCTGGTGCAAAGGCCCAACGCCAACTAAACTGCGACGCCAAATAGCCGCCTAGCAACGCGCCAGACAGTCCCCCCAAGGACGAGGCCACAATCAGCGCTACATTCGCTTGCTCTTCTGCTTTGCCATCAAACGCCAAGTCAGCAATGGCCCAGGGGGTGCTAATCAACGGGGTTGCAGCTACCCCAGTCAACAGCGAAAAACTGACGGCGAGCATTCCCATCGCAGGGCTGAGGGCAGTCAGCGCAATGCCAATGCCATACAGCATCAACCCCAAGAGAAAGACGGGCGTTCGGCCATAGAAGCGACACAGGTTCTCAGTCGTAGGAGCGAAGGAAGCTGTCACAAGCGAAAATAGTACTAGAATACTTTGAATGTAACCAATACTGGAATTGAAATCAGACACGATCGCTGGCATGATTGCTGGCATGACGCTCACACTATAGGCAATCATGAATAACGTCAAACTGATTGCCCAAAATCCTTTTCGTCCTAGCTGTACGGTTCCTGGTTGATTCATGAGGTTCTATGCCGACGACTACCAAAAAGTTGTGCATATACATAAGAAAATACGCAGCCTAGCAAGAAAATTTGACAGGTCAGGAAAATCCACAGTAACAGGATCATGACGCTGCCAATGACTCCATAGGAGAGAAAGTGACTTCCGATCGTAATGACGCTATTGCTAACCAATTGCTGCAATCCCACGAGTAACAGAGCAGTCAGCAGTGCACCCAACCACACATCTTGCCAACTGACATAAACCGAGGGCAAAATTTTGAACAAAATGCAAAACGCAATGGCCAATAGCAAAAACGATGAGCTAGTTTGCAAGCCGCGCGTCAGTTGCAATTCATCGACCTCAATAAATGAAAACGTATGCTGAAAATTACTAACTAGTTGAAGAATAGTTTTAATAACAATGTTGGAGATTAATGAAGTCAGTAACAAGAGCGCCACTCCTAGCACCAACAGAAATGCAAACAATCGATTTGCAACAAAGAAAAGCACCATTCTAGACACCGAACCAACCTCGGATGCCCGACTTGGCGATCGCCAAATTCTATTGACTGAACTTCTAAGAATGGTGAAGACGGCGCTAGAAGTCCACACCAAAAGGCCAAAGCCAATCAGTCCGGCTCCGACACTGTTTTGGTTCAAGGCAATCACCGTATCCCGAACAAGATCATGCACTTCCGGGGGCAAAAATCGCTGGGCAGCTTCTTGAA
Organism: Thermocoleostomius sinensis A174; assembly: GCF_026802175.1. Taxonomy (NCBI): domain Bacteria; kingdom Bacillati; phylum Cyanobacteriota; class Cyanophyceae; order Oculatellales; family Oculatellaceae; genus Thermocoleostomius; species Thermocoleostomius sinensis. The sequence goes on from NZ_CP113797.1 coordinate 5,333,243, forward strand.
TGGTTTGAAATGCTTCCGTGTTGGGACCAATCACGGCTCCAATCACACTCAGAATGACTAACAGCATCGGAAATAGGGAAAACAGCGCAAAGTAGGCAAGCGAGGCTGCCATACCGGGGCCGTTATCTTGATCCCACTTGATGCCCGTTTGAATCAAGAGTTGAGCTGGTCTTGAGGGCAGAACTGTCGATCGAATGTAGGGTAGAACCGTGGACTGAAGATGTCGCATCATTGGTTTGATATCAGGCTGTACCATCATTAGTTGACTAGTTTGGAGTAGGTGGGCTACTGGTTCGATCGCGAATGACTCGTCCGGGACTGATCAAAGAAATTCCTTGGTTGCCGCTGGCATTTAGCATGACCGATTCAATCACTGGAGTAGAAACCGCTTGCCGAGCCACCCATTCGACAACAAACGCTGCTCCCACTCCGCCGCTAGCATCTTCTTGCTCCACCACAAAACTGGTTGACGCCAACGGTTCCAGTTCTATCGGTTGCTCTAAATAGCTGCGAACCAGTTCACCAGCGTCATTGTAATACTCGACCGAGGCAACAATCATGGCATGGGTTAGGTCTGTGTTGCGGACGCTGAGTGTGGCAGTCAGGTCAATCGTTTGGCTCTGCTGCCACATGTAAATTTGCGAGTAGATGGGAACGTAAACAGTTTGCCCTGCAACGAGTTGGTCGGTACTATCTAGGGAAACCGTTTTCAGTGGAGTGGTTGGTGCCGGTGGTGGAGGGGAAGCACAGGCTGTCAGCGATATCATCAGAGTTGCAACATAACCAAAAACCGATCGCTTCATTGGAAGTAGCTATGGAGGTATGAGGGCTGTCAGACAGAATTCGTGTTGATTTCCCATGCAATTCACGGCTACAGTGCCGGAGATTCACACGGTGTTGCATCTGGGAAGTTCAGCATCTCTCCTAAGGAAAAGCAGACAAACGGATTCTCAGGGACAGGAGGTTGCCCCGCTGCCACCCAAAGCAGAAGTCTATCGGGATCATAGATACCTTGCCGCATCGACCCATTACCGCCCGGGCTGGCATCATCATCAAACACCTTTAAGGGGCTAGCCTCTAGGGTGTCAGGATTCACGCGATCGCGCCCGATTTTGGCCATGGCAGCCGGATCAATAGTGCCATAAAGTGAGCTAACGCCATTTGGTTCCATCAGTTGGGCAAAGCGATCGAAGCGAGACAGGCTGGATTGACTGAGGGGAAAGCGCTGGCGATCGAACATCTCTTCTAAAACAATGTGATTAGTGACATACACCACACCGTTGTCTTGCAGTTCTCGCACGCCCAAATTGCGACCTGTAAACTCAAAGGCTCCCGCTTGTTTGGATTTACCATCAGTGATCATAATCAGATTAGCGTGAACGCGGGGTTCGCTATCCATGATCTGTCGCGCTTCTGCAAAGCTGGTGGCGGTGTTCAAAATTTGCGCCATGATCTGCACATTACTGCCGCCTTCAAACGATAGTTCGTTGTGCCCAGCGTGGACAGTATCCAGTCCTACCGTAATTCCCGCTGTATTCAGCCCCCAATTCGGCCAGATCATACCGGGATAGGTAATAAATACATGTGGCAAACCATCATTTGGCTGACGTACAAACACCACTGGATTGTTCATGATGTAATCTACTGGCTTTTTATTATTATCCAGCGTGCTGCCGTGATACAGCCGTCCATCTTTCGTAGCGTCTCCGGTTGCCACCCACTGAGCGCATCCATCCCAAAACAGCACATCGGGTAAAGCGGTGCCAAAGATGGCTTGATAGACATCGCCGTAGGCCAAAACTAGACAGGCTTCGATCGTCATACCAATATCCTGAGTTGCATCTGTTAAGCCCTGACACTCTTGGGCAATCTCAGGATAGGAGCGATGAGCCGCTAATCGTCCCAATGCCAGCCCTCGACCTGCAAACCGTAGTGCTCCCATGATGTCACTACCCAACGACGCAATCTCGTCATGTAGGTATTGCCCGTGTTGATAGCCCATCTCGTAGGGGGTGCCTTGCAACCAAACCACTTTGATGATTCCTTGATCTTCGCGATGGGGGGCAACTGGCTGCCAGTTGGCGGGTAAAAATTGAGCGCGTTCGATCGGATCAAGGGTAGGAGTTGTCATCACCGTCGCCATCGCTGGGCCAATCGGAGGTTGCTCTCCAACGGGTTGGTCACACGTACAGAGGGTTTCAGCGGCCGAGGCTTGCAGTTGCACCAACCAGTCTTCAATGCTAACAGCGGTGGCTCTCACTCCTCCTTGAGCTTGAAAGCGGCTAGCGTTACGCCCCAATCTGGCTAATCGTGCTCCATTGATCGTCACCTGTGGAGTGGGATACCGCTGTAAAATTTCGAGCAACGACAGGTGATTGTCATCGGCGGCCGATAGCACACTCGCCGATCGCAGTGCTTGAATGTTGGCAGTATTCGATCGCGTTTGTATCACCTGCCCCACTTGGTAGAGCAAATATTCCCCGAGCAGATTATTCAGCGTTTGATCGAGGAATCTTAAACTCACAGACACTTCTTGGGTCAGCGCCGATCGAACGATCTCTGGGTCAACTCCCGCCACATTAAAGAAAAATCCCCAACCCGAAGGCAATTCCCCCGTTTCAGCAAAGCGCGTCAGATCTTGCATCGACATCGATCGACCAAACGGGCCAAACCGGAACCGCAGTTCTTTATTAGCCAGCGCCGGAGAATCGCTGGGTTCTAGAGCAATCAGTGCTGGATCGGTCGAATCGATCGTTCGAGCCTCCACTAGTTTTTCATTCCCTAGTTTGGTGGTTGGTGCGGCGATTGGCAGTAGGGCAGCGATATCACGGCGTGCTTGATTATAGTCAATCCTAGCTTGGGACAGCGATACATCAGGCGATTCTGTCGGTAGATTACAGTCGCACAGAAGTTCTGGTAGCAGTGCTTGCGCGATGTTTAAAAGGGGTTCAATGCGTGTCACCAACGAGTTTACATCCGTATACACTTGTTCAAGACGATGCACCTCTAGTCGAACACTCGATTCAGGATAGTTCTCTAAAACATTCAAGATCGAGAAGGAATTATCGTCTTTTAGGGCACGCTCGAAGGCGGTACGCAAGGGTTCCAGACTTTCTCGTCCAAGGGGATCGCCCACCACTTTATTAATTTGCAATAAGACAAATTCGGAACCGACCTGACGCACTTCTGGTGGTGGCGTGATCTCGGTGGTCAGCCATTGTTTCACGTCAGCCGGATTGTGATTGGTCTCTTGCCAAAACTGCTGTAGCTCAGGCGACGTTGCTTCATCGGCAATAAACGCTTGTAGCTCTGCTAATGCGATCGTCATCCTGACATCGCGCGATTGCAGCAGCACGGTTCCAGAGGCAGAAACCGGACGAATCAAGAACAAAAAACTGATCCCAATTCCCAGAAGTAGATACACACCCGATCGCTTCCAGCGAATGGTGAGACGATAGAGAATAGCAAATACGCTAAATAGGTGCAGCATAAACAGAAGTAATCAGCGGCAGTGATCAACAGAACTCCACAAGCGCTACTCTCGACTCAAGCAACCCAAGCAAGGCACGCAACTTGTAAATGATTCAAATTTTTCTAGAAATTCGATTGAATTTAACTTATTTGAAACATTGCTTAGCAAAACTCGTTGTGGAATGCCAATTTGAATGTAATGGCGATCGAAAGCAATTTTCAGTCGCCGTCGTGACTCCCGTGCAATGGCCCACTGTTTCAGCGGGGCCGCTTTAATTCAAACCCAAATCACGTTACTCGTACGCGAGAGTTGTTCAACGCCCAACAATCCATGGGTATCCAGAATGCTCGAGCGCCACTCGGAAGCATGGGCTAGGCGATCAACGGTTTCACGAACCACTACCAGCGCAAAGTCAATGTCGGTATTATACGCGACTTCAATCTGAAAATCTGTCCATGCCCCTGTTCGGGACATATTTTCCACTTGAGGTCGTTAAGCTATTGGCTAGCGTTATCCATTTACCATCATCACTGCGAATTTGCGTAATTCTTCAATTTAAATTTCGGCAGAAAATTCTGACAAAAAAGTAGCTCGATACGCTTGTGCAACCCGATCGAGTTGGTTTATGCTATGGCGATGCTGGTTCTTTCGCAGGACGAGAGGAACGGCTGAACGGCTCAAGGTACTGGCGCTGATTAGGGAAGTTTGGCCGCAACCCTAACCAGCTAACCTAACTTCCTGTATCCACCAGGAGGCTAGGCTGTGTTGATTGTAGACCAGGTGTCTGCGATCGGCACACCTTGCTGATGCATGGTTGGGTGACACCCATGCCTTGGGCCGTTCTTAACCCAATAGAAAACATCAGCAAGGAATACAACCATGACTGGAGAATGGAATCGCGAATTGCCCGTTCAGGAAAGCGATCGGGTACAGATTTGGATTATTGGGACACGCGACCAAGTGATACATCAGATCAATGAGTTCTATGTGCGCAAGATTGCCACCGACCGAGTGCAGTTTACGCCGATCGTTCCGGCTCCGTTTGCCACAGGCAAGTACATGACCGTGCTGGTGCGGTAGGGACAGGGAGTGGTGGATGGTGAATCAGCCATCCACCCATCTAGGAGTAGCCGCCGGGAACCGAAGATGCTTCAATAAGCGGTATGACGATTTATATAAAGTGATTGGGAGATCGATCGATGTCTGGAGTTATTGTTTACTTTGTTCTGTTGGGTGGCGCCTTTGCGACGGCTATGGGGCTGTATTTTGGACTCAAAGCCGTTAAATTGATTTAAGTTCAACGGAGTTCGTCGTTTTCTTGTAGGGTGGGTATCCTGTCTATCTAAACCCAGTTGGGCCCATGCATATGCTATCTGCCCAAGCTCAAATGGGCTGATTGACTGACCAAAGGTTTCCACCCTCACCCGGCATCCCTCTTCCACAGCCAGAGAGGGACGTTTGGGTGAGGTGTCCATCCTACAAGACAGTGAAGCCTTCTTGCAGGCATCTAGCCATTGCTAAGTCAATACCTGAACGATCGCCAAAGCACTAGTCCTGATCCTTCCACTCGCTGTAGGGGTGTTTGGCCAGTTGAGCGTTGTAATAGCGCGGGTCATACGAAACTTCTTTGCCGATCCACGCTGGCAACGAGACCAATTGCTCAGGATCGCTTAGCTCAACTTCTGCTATCACTAGCCCTTGATTGGCTCCAGCAAATTCATCGACTTCCCACACCAGTCCTTGCCACGGAATGCGGTAACGAACTTTCTCAATTAGAGGACGCTCACAAAGGGTATCAAGTAATTCAGCCGCATCATTGGCAGGAATGGCATACTCAAATTCTGTTCTGGAAATGCCGTCTGTTGCGCCTTTAATGGTGAGATAGCCAGTATCACCAGCCATGCGGACACGCACGGTTAGGTGTTTGTTTGAGAGAAGATAGCCTTGCCGATAAGCCACCCCGATCGCCAACGATCGCCAGGCATCACCTACTACCAGAAATTTTCGTTCAATTTCCATTGCCATCGTGTTTGCGCTCCTAGTCCCGATCGAGTGCTCGCAGTTGCTTCTAGCCTATGACAATTACAGAACCCACCACAATGTTGACAGATTATGCCCTCGCTGTAGCGGCAATGGTGTTTGCGGTGCGGCTGTTTCAACTCAGTCTGCGGCAGAAGCATCGAGCAATTGGGTTATGGGCGATCGCATTTGGACTTGTCGCCATAGCGGCAGGACTAGGCGGAACCTGTCATGGCTTTACCCATTACCTGAGCAATACCATGCTTCATCGGCTGTGGTACGCTATGCTCTATGCCCTCAGCGGCGCGAGCTTTTTCATGCTGACGGCAACACTGAGTAGCTCCCTACCTCGACGCTGGCAGCGCTGGCTATGGTTGGCCATTGCAACCAAAACACTTCTGTATTTAACCGGCGTGACGGTTCATCACAACTTTGCCTACGCGATCGCAGATTACCTCTCAGCCATGTTTATCATGTTGATTGTAGAAACACGATCGCTGTACCAAGGAAACCAGGTTGAGTCTGCTCGATGGATTGTGGCAGGCATTCTTGTATCTGTTGTAGCGGTGGGTGTGCAAGGATTGGGGGTGACAACTGCCGGACTCAACCACAACGATTGGTATCATCTGGTGCAACTGGTAGGCTTATATTTACTCTATCGCGGTGCTAGTTGCCAATCTCCACAATACTCTTACAACGAATCCAAAACCTGGTAGCGTGTGTTGTCTAGGTGCGATCGTTAGGTTGACAGATACCAAAGTTTTTGATACTCAAGTTAAGGTCAGCTTTAGGAAATCAAGTAATTATGACAGTCGAACGCGGAAGAAGAGTTGTTACCGGCTTCTGGGCAGAGTTTTGGGAATTCATTAAACGTGGTAATGTGGTCGATCTTGCCGTTGCCGTTGTCATTGGTAGCGCATTTGCTAGGATTGTTGACTCGTTAGTGACAGATATCATCACACCTGCCATTGTTAGCCCAGCGCTAGCAGCTGCCAACGTAGACAGCATTCAAGAATGGACGGTGGGCAATGGCATTAAGATCGGACTATTTCTAGCGGCTGTGTTAAATTTCCTCATCATTGCACTGGCTGTTTTTGCAGCTATTCGTCTTTACGAAACCTTTCGGCATCGAGTGCTGGGGATGGAAGAAGCTGATGCTCCGCCTGATCCAGTGGTTGAATCTCAAGAAAGATTGACCGGAGCCATCGAGCGATTGACAACGGCTGTGGAGCGGCGAACTCCCTAAAGCGCGTTTCCAATAGGTTCTTCAAAAATATGTCCAAACTGAGTATCGATCGACTTTGAACTGATTTTGAGAAGATCTTGTTGTACAAGATACAGCACTAGCAATGATAGGCTTTCTAAGCGCTGAATATTTACCTGGTTTGTTTAGCATCAAATAAAAGAGGGAGGAGACACTTGGTTCTCTTCCCTCTCGCTCTTTCTGATTAGTGTTGAATTTGTGTTGACTAGTTGATGAGCCAATTTCACCTTGCTTCAGCTTCTTGGACAAATTCTTCAGTTGCTTCTGTCGTTGTCGCTTACGAGCCGTGCCGCCTCTGCCTTTGTTGTTTCGGCCTTCGCGGCGTGGTGATTCCCATCGCTTCAATTGTCGAGCCATTCTTGATCATCCTTAGACTGATTCTCTGGGTCTATTTTAACTACAAGACAATTCTCAACAATTTCGGAAATACGAACTGGTTTTTCTAGTCTATGAATAAATACGGCTAGCTCACTAGGGCTTCCACCTTATTTTCCCACACACGACGAATCAGCCTACGATCGTACCGTTGTTCTCGTAACCGGCGTTTCGTACCCTCTAGGCGAATGGTTTCTTCATACTTACCAACCGACATCACCAATGTATTCTCATCCGCCATGCGGTATTGATAAATTTGAGGAACACTATCAGACGCTAATCCTTTATTGGTGAATACTAAACCAGGCTGATTAGCACTCACACACCAAGACATATGACCAATTCCTGATTTAGTGTAATATTCCCAGCTTAATTTCACTCCAAATTCAACCTGTGTTAATTGATGGATTTGGCTGAGCTCAAACAATTCTTGCTGATTCAAAAAGCTAACTGTTACCTTAACTAATTTGCATAACCAAACACTTTGCGATCGCCGCCAAAAATTATAAAGATTCTGATGAGTGAACATTTCTATTTTCTGTCAATCAGTGATAAAACAAACGTAATCAACCATTTACAAATAAATAAAAACAACTAAGATTTCAAAAATTTTGAATCATAGTCATAGGCAAGGCAATAAAAACTAGTTGTTAACTTTTCTGCTAATCTACTATGGTGTTCGATGGTGTTGTATCGCTCTTATATTGCCATCTGCTGTCATAGTTATAGATTAAATATGAACGATCGAAATAGGCTCTGACAGTACCCGCATGGGTACATTTTCAGAACCAATCAAATATTTTCTTCGTGTGTTTAATTTGCTAATTGACTGATAATTTTTTGCCCCTCATTCCCTAACCCTTACTTCCAGATGCGGCGAAGGGAGTCGAGACAATTGAGCAATTTTCAATATCTCTCGTCCTTGCGGAGAGAAATTTAGGGTGAGGGAAATCGAGGGGTATCAATCAATTTTGTGTATTTAATCTGTATACAAAGAGAGGTTAATTGAACTCAGGACAGGGTTCGTTTTCGCTTCAAGTTATAGAGTGGACTCAAAAAACTACTCACTAGCAGTTCCATTTCGCACGCAACAACCACGTCTGTTTTGAGATGCTGTCGGTATTTCAAGAAATATGCAACCGCTTTGTAGAAATCGTTCATTAAGTAACCGATCGTCACAAACGGAATTTGCCAGCGTTTATAGTTCAGCATTCGCAGAGAATGTTTGGCTAACCCCACACCGCGCACTAGTTGAAGTAAATAGTCTCGCTCTAAGCGCCAAGCTGGAATTGCATGATAAATATGCATCTCCGGGTTATTCCAAATTTCCCAACCCGCTTGCCGAAGATAGGTGAGCACTTCAATATCCTCTCCCTTTGAGGCGATCGACGCTCCGGTTGGTCCTTGAATCACCTGAGTTAGGGGAATACTCTCTAGCCAAGCCTGTTTGCGGATCACTAACCCGGCTCCGGGTGGTAAAACCCTATCGGTTTTGCGACCATTGGCTTTCGAGTTATAGCAAAACGGCTGCCGTCGCTCAACAATGGCCAAGAAGCAGGCAATTCGACCAAAATTCTGAGGAGGTAACTGTTCATATTGCCCATGAATTTGTCCACCAAAGGCCCCAGCTTTCGCATGTGCTTGCCCAAACCCATAAGCTGCTGCTACCCAGTTTGGAGCGGGAAGATTGTCATCATCTAGAAACCCCACCCACTCACCTTGCGCTTCCTGCATGGCTCTGCGTCGGGCAATCGCGGCTCCCTGCTGTGGTTCGAACACATACCGCAGTGCACAGATCGCCCCCCAACTAGCTTGATAGGCTTGCACCAGCGCGGCTGTATTGTCGCAGCTATTGTTGTCTACAACCAACACTTCCCAAACAAAGCTTTCGGTGTGGGTTTGTACTTTCAGATGATCGAGCAGAACTGGCAAGCGATCGCCCGCATTGTAAGCTCTGATAGCAACGGTAAAGTTGACCATAGGAAGATCGTCGGCAGGGGACGGAAGCACGCAAGTCATTCATATAGACATTCAAACGCGCTTCCTGCACTCAGAATGCCCTGAAGCAACCCCTGCCGTAACGATCAACCAGACTAATTCTTGAAGAGAATGCCCAAAACAAAAGGGCACTCAAACTGAGTGCACCCGATTCGTCAGAGTATTGATGACGTAGCTGTTATGACTCGATCTGATACTAGAATAGGGGCAGCCAAGCGGATACTCTGTAAAAACAGATACTTAACGATGATCAGTCACGCTTATTCACAAATCATTACAAACTCTCAGAACAGAGCTTGAAGTCAAGAAATTGTGCTTTTCGCTGCTGCATCAAGCTTCACGATCGGTTTCAAAGCGCCATTTTCATCTTGAATGAGGAAGAGTATTACAAAATGTTGCGAATGCCCTAAGAGTGTGAACTCAATGCCGGAAAATATTTGCGGAAGATAACTGAGTGCAGACCGAAAGAGCACCCTGAGAAAGGTTGACTTTTCCTGTTGAAAGCTCAGTTACTCGATGGTGAACGCCAGTTTAATCATCTTTGGTTACATTTTGCTTTTCGGAGGAATCCATCAATGAGTGTTGTCACGAAGTCAATCGTGAATGCTGATGCTGAGGCTCGCTACCTGAGTCCTGGCGAACTAGACCAGATTCGTAGCTTTGTTACCTCTGGCGAACGTCGTCTGCGGATTGCTCAAGTGTTGACCGATTCTCGTGAGCGCATTGTCAAGCAAGCAGGAGATCAGTTGTTCCAAAAGCGCCCTGATGTTGTTTCTCCTGGTGGAAACGCTTATGGCGAAGAAATGACCGCAACCTGTCTGCGCGACCTCGACTACTACCTGCGTTTGATCACCTACGGTGTAGTGTCTGGTGATGTCACCCCGATCGAAGAGATCGGTATCGTTGGCGTGCGCGAGATGTACAAGTCTTTAGGAACTCCAATCGACGCGGTGGCAGAAGGTGTCCGTGCTATGAAGAACGCAGCGTTGTCACTCATGTCTGGTGAGGATGCTGCTGAGGCAGGTTCCTACTTCGACTATGTGATTGGTGCAATGAGCTAATTGAGTTTTAGTGTTCAGTGCCAACGCTTGATGTCAGGCGCTCCATTCAAAACCAAAAACTCAATCCTTTTTTCACCCGAATTTAGTTTCGTAGACAGTAACGAAATTTAAGGAAGCGAAATCATGCAAGACGCAATTACTGCTGTTATTAACTCTGCTGACGTTCAGGGTAAGTACCTGGACACTGGCGCACTGGAAAAGCTAAAGAGCTATTTTTCTAGCGGTGAACTGCGCGTTCGGGCTGCAACCACCATCAGCGCTAATGCGGCTGCGATCGTAAAAGAGGCTGTTGCTAAGTCTCTGCTTTACTCGGATATCACTCGTCCCGGTGGCAATATGTATACCACCCGTCGCTATGCTGCTTGCATCCGCGACCTCGACTACTACCTCCGCTACGGCACCTACGCCATGCTGGCTGGCGATCCGTCCATCCTAGATGAGCGTGTGCTCAATGGTTTGAAGGAAACCTACAATTCCTTGGGTGTACCTATTGCTGCAACTGTGCAAGCTATCCAAGCGATGAAGGAAGTCACCGCTAGCTTGGTTGGTGCTGATGCCGGTAAGGAAATGGGTGTTTACCTCGACTACATCTGCTCTGGTCTGAGCTAATGAATAGTTAGTTTTGAGTTTTGAGTTTTGAGGATCAAATTGCTCAGCAATTTAGAGACTTGAAGCTAAAAATTGAAGACTAGAAACTGGAGGACTGGGAAGTTTGGGGTGAGTGTTAGATGGTTGATGGCAACTCGGAGGAGTTTGCTATAGCGATCTAAGATTGACTCTAGACTCCCAGCCTTGAAGTAATTAACCAAATATCATCGCGGTTTTGGATTTTTAGAGTTTGGACAGGTGCGATCGAGTCACTGCACAGCTTGAGGACCGTCTAAAGTCGGTGATCTGAGATCCAAAATTACAAAGGTCTACATTCAACAAAAATTTTCAGTCTGATCTGACATTAGGAGAGATATCCATGCGGATGTTCAAAGTCACAGCCTGCGTTCCCAGCCAAACTAGAATTCGGACTCAGCGCGAATTGCAAAACACCTACTTTACCAAGTTGGTTCCCTACGACAACTGGTTTAAAGAGCAACAACGAATTCAAAAAATGGGTGGCAAAATTGTCAAAGTGGAATTGGCAACGGGCAAACCTGGTACCAACGCTGGTTTGGGCTAGAGCGCGCCACTATCGACGTATCTTGTTGACCGCTCGACGGCTGATTGTCTTCGCTCATGATCATAGACAGGTCGCGATCGGTTGTATGCGCTGAGGTCTGATTAGACCTCTTTTTTTATGGCAGCTTCCATGGAAGTGTTGAACCAATTGGGCTGACTTGCGTTACCGTTAGTAGACTGTTTCTGCCTTCTGCATTTTTACGCTAACCGATTGTGAATCTTTGCAAGTTCATTACATTTTTCACGCCCTCTACCAACGAATGGGGTCTCGAAGCGCGGCTGCTGCACTGGATGACCTTCCTGTGGCTCTTTATTGGGCTAGTGATCATGTTTTCTGCGTCCTATGCCATTGCTGAAGCGACCTTAGACGACGGTCTCTATTTTTTTAAGGTACAAATTCTCTGGATTTGCTTGGCGCTGATTGGATTTAGTATTCTCGTTCACTCCCCCTTGAGATATGTGTTAGGACTGGCTAGTTGGCTGGTGCTGATCATGTTGGGGTTACTCATGCTGACGCTGGTGATGGGCGTCAATGTCAATGGTGCAACGCGCTGGCTATTCATTGGACCTATGAATTTGCAAGCGTCAGAACTGATCAAACCGTTTTTGGTCTTGCAAGGGGCCCGCATTTTTGGACGATGGGAACAGCTAACCTGGTCTACACGCCTCAGTTGGCTGGGAATCTTTGTTTTGGTGTTGGTGGGAATTTTGTTTCAACCCAATCTCAGTACCGCCGCGCTGTGCGGCATGATGCTTTGGCTGATGGCAATGGCAGCCGGGCTTCCCTATAGCTACCTTGCGAGCGCAGCCACATCAGGGCTGTTGGCGGCAATCATTAGTGTTAGTATCAAAACCTATCAACGACGACGATTGATTTCGTTTCTCAATCCCTGGGCCGATCCGAGACAAGATGGCTACCAACTGATTCAAAGTTTACTGGCGATCGGTTCGGGTGGATTTTGGGGAACTGGGTTTGGGCTTTCCCATCAAAAGTTGTTCTATCTGCCGATTCAATACACTGATTTTATTTTTGCTGTGTTTGCCGAAGAGTTTGGTTTTGTGGGATCGGTGCTGCTGCTGTTGATGTTGGCGGCTTACGGCACGATCGCACTTCGAGTTGCCATCAAAACTAAAAACCGGATTCATCAATTGATTGCTGTAGGAGCCACCATCTTAATGGTGGGGCAATCACTATTGAATATTGGCGTTGCGACGGGGGCTTTGCCAACCACGGGGTTGCCATTTCCCTTAATCAGCTATGGCGGCAACTCAATGATGGCTAGCTTGGCCACGGCTGCGTTACTGATTCGCGTAGCTCGTGAAAACTGTGGGGCAGCGGTGCTACCCTTACACGAGCGACGAGCAACCTCAAAACAGGTATGATTGCAATCGATGGATGGCTAGCTGATGCCAACTCCAAGGGGCGTTGCTGAGCGCAGATATAATTGCCCTCTCTGCCATACTGGGTGACTGTTAAGACCGATACTGGTAGCTGCTCTATCTAGCGATGGCTGGAATTTCCTGATTTGTGCGAAAAATCTTTTACAAATCTGGAATTGCCTCGCTCGAACGTGAGGACACCTAATGTGCCTATCCAAAAACTGGATAGTTGGTTGCTATTTGTTGGGTTTTGGACGCTTGAATAGCTTGTAGGCACACAAAACTGCATGAAACCGTGGTGGTGGTATGGAAATGTCCATTTATGAACGGATTTTTACCAGCGTACTAATGCTAGTCATGGTGGCGGCCGTCATTGCCCTCATTCATGCTCTGGATACTGCCGAGCCAGCTAGCCGCGCTGGAAAGCCAGTTGCCATTGAACGATCGCGACTTTGATATCCCTGATTTTTCTCTTTCAGTTGGCTCTTTCAGTTCCCTGTTCTCGCTTCAACTTCGTATTTTTGCCACGCTCGATTGTCGTCGAACTCCTAGAAGGCCTTGCTGCATTCAAGTCGGAGTTGCCCTCATCCCCACTCCTGCTTCCTCCGGGAGCGGACTAGGGTGAGGGGCAGTCCAATTCAGGTCTCGATTCAGCGATGCCTTCCTAGCGATTGGATTCGCCTCCTACTTAGCTGGTTGCCTCACTTCATCAAATCTGGCTATTCAGACAACATAAATTAAGCGAAATTCATCATAGAATGACTCGGTTGTCTTTGTCTGACGTTCACTATGGTCGCAACTGTGATTGACCCTGAGCAGTGGCAAGCCACCTACGAAGCTGCCTCTCTGACGCGACAATACGAGATGCTGCTAGAAGTGATGGCTCAGCCCCTCTCGCTGGATCTGATCGAGGAACTAGATCTAGAAATGCTCGTCCTGACTATGCGAGATGAGCTAGTGAATCGCCACTTGTTTGACCAGGCGATCGCTTTGATTCAGACTGTGCAGCAACAACAACCCAGTTTGCATCAGCAAGAATTTGCTGTTCTAGATAGCTTTTTGGTTGAGTATTATCTTTATTGCAACCATCCGCAACAGGTTCGGGCAGCTTTGCAACAGTTTTTGCAATATCCTGCCGCCGATATTGATCAAACGTTGGCCATTCTCGACTATTTAAAGTTTTACAACGCTACCTCCCTGGCGGTGGAATTGAGTCAAGTCGCCTACGAAGCCGTCCAAGCATCAGCCAATCGGGTGCTGGGCGTTGAAATGCAATTCAGTGATGTTTTATTGGGTAACTGGATGCAGCAGGCCCATCAACAATTGAAACAAGGCCATTCCGTTGATTGGAACACATTCTTGGCAGAATCTGTCAAGTACGAGTTTGATAAATACGAGTTTGGTAACAAAGCGCAGTGGATCAAGGAACTTGAGCAGCATCTAACTCGTGAGGTGCAAAATAGCCCAGAGTTTGTTGCCCAGTTCAGACACGATCGCAGCGAGGCGTTGCGCACAACATCACTGGGGTTTTGTCAGTACATGGCGGAAGAAAAGCAGGTGAGCTTTATCTGTAGTCGCGCTCTTTGGGAAAGTATTTACACTTTTTTAGAACATCGAGAGACTTCTGGCACGAAGCTGGCTCAACCAGAGAGCTATTTTGCTTTTTCACTCCTAGAGTTGGAAATCTATGTGGCTCAGAAAATTGGAGCGCTACTGTCTACGCAGCAATCTGTTGGTGTTGCCGTGTTATGGGGCATTCCCTATGTGTATGACTTTCTGCGATCGAAGCAAATTATTTCAAGGGATCTACATCAGCAAGCCATAAAGAGTGTTGCTGCGCTGAAAACTGCGTTGATAAACAATTATGCCCATTTGTGGAAGTATAGTTTTGTGCATCGATGGTTGCCGCCTGATAGTGTTGCCACTGCCGAGTTTGAAGCAGAAAAACAATGCTTTGCTGCTAGCTTCGAGCGAGTGGTTGCATTGGATGCTACCCTAGATCCGCTCCTGAATCCATTGGTTGCTGTCTATCCATCTGTCTATCCATAATTTGTTGGGTCTCTAATTTATTGGGTCTCTCACTGGCAGCGTCACGTCTGCAATAGTGCGACGGTACTGAAACTGGCATGGGTTTCCCCAACAAACTGACTGTTCAGGCAACGTCTTCAAAACATTACTGCGTGCCCCAACTACCGTATTTGCCCCAATCTTCACTCCTGGTGCCACAAAACAGTCTGTTGCTATCCAAACACCGTTACCGACTTGAATTGGTGCTGTGGTTAATCCAAAGGCAGGATCGTCAATGTTGTGGCTACCCGTGCAAAGATAACTTCGTTGGGAAATCACGCAATGTGCTCCAATGGCAATGCGATCGAGGCTATAGAGCACCACATCATCTCCAATCCAACTGTAGTCACCAATAGTGATTTTCCAGGGATAGGTGAAGCGAGCCGTAGGCCGTATAATCACACCGTGCCCGATGGTTGCACCAAACCAACGCAGCACCGCAATACGAGGAGCATGAACTGAATGAGGAGTCAGCGGAAACACGATTGCCTGCACCAACCACCACAACAGAATGACCCAACCGGGACGGCCGCGATCGAAATGGGATTGATTGTAGCGCCGCAGATCAACCAGTGCAGGTGAGGTGAGATCAGGGCTATCCAATTGAGAATCTAGTTGAAAGTTGGAAATCGTCATAATGATGGAGAGTTCCTACACCTCCGTTTGAGGAATGGGCTGAACCATCGTGATTGGCACAGACGTTTTGTTGAGTTGCCCACCGAATTGCTGTAGCTCAAACAGTTTGACGCCAATCTGGTATTCGTATTGGCTTAGCAGCCGCGCATAAATATAGCCAGCTTTGCCATCCAGAAATCCCAACCGCAAAAAATAAGACAAGAGGAAGCGTAACAGTGGCTTAAAGGGCAACCGCACCCAAATTCGCTTCAAAAAGCGCTTGCGTTGGACTGAATCACCGAATAGATTTGCGCCGATTGTGTCGCGCTCTGCCATACCCGTTAGCAGGTTATAGTACACTCTTGCTTCCCAGTTAGAATAGCGATTGTGCCGCTCCAACCACTGAAAAATATCGCGAAAATCAATATGCAACATATCCTGTTTGAGATAGCCAGCCGTTCCCTGTAGCATTACATGTTCATGAACTTCGTTATCTCCGGTGTTGCGAATGTCCTCAGTGTTGAGGTTTTCATAACGCCCTTGTTGATGGCGAAATAGCCGCAGGTTCCAGTCTGGATATTTGCCGCCATGTCGAATCCACTGACCTAGAAAAAATACTCGGCGGTTGAGATAGTAGCCACTATAGGCTGGGTTTTGAATAGCTTCGGCTATTTCCTCCCACAGTTCTGGGGGAATGCGCTCGTCGCAGTCTACAATCAATACCCATTCGTTGCGAAAGGGGAGGGTTTCCAGTGACCAATTTTTTTTCTTGGGCCAGCGACCATTGAATTGAAACTGTACGACCGTAGCACCATATTGTTCAGCAATTTCCACCGATCGATCGTTGCTTTGTGAATCGACGACAAAGACTTCGTCGGCTTGAGCAACGCTGGCGAGACAGGCTGGCAAATTAGCTTCTTCGTTTTTAGCTGGGATCAAAACAGAGACTGGAATTTTCATAGGAGGTAAGGAGTAGGGAGTAGGGAGTAGGGATGAAAGGAAGGATAAACAATAAAAAACGAATCCAACCCTTTAGCCTTTAGCCGTCTGCCTTCTGAAGGCTATGCCCTGAATTGCAGCTTTGAGGTAGCCGATTTGCCCATAGGCGTAGGCAAGGCTGTCAAATCGTTGAGCAGGATCGTGAATGTATCTCAGCGATCGATATACCCCTCGGAGACAGCGTTCTGAACCACGTGCGAGTTGGTTCCAGCCTGTTTGACCCGCTAGCTGTTCGCGATAACATTCACTAATGCCTTGCCACCAACCACGATTGAGAAACCAGGAATGTTTGAGGCGTTCGGGTGCAACATGGTGGGCAACGAGCGCATCAGGCAGATAGGCAACTTTCCACCCTTGAGCTAGTGCCAGTTCAGTCATGTGCAGTTCTTCGTTGGACAATAGGGTTTTGCCAACGCGACCCAACTTGAGATCAAATCCACCGACTTGATCCAGAAAATGACGGCGAATCGAGTAGTTTAATCCCCTTGGAGTTAGACTGGGGCGATCGACATAGAGCATAGTTTCACCTAGGTCATAAGCTCCTAAATTGCCAGCGAGTCCGGGTGAGAGCCAACGCGGAGGGCAACTTCCTGCTGCCCACAGCAAGGTTACTTTTCCGCCCGCGATCGCCAATTGGGGATCACGTTCATAAGCTGCATAAATTGTCTGCAACCACTGAGGGCTGGCAACCGCATCATCATCGAGATAGGCCAAAATGGGGCTATGGGCAACCGATGCCCCTGTGTTGCGGGCAACCGAGAGTCCCATCGTAGCTTCGTAGATGTAGTGAAGCTGGGGGTGCTTCCGCGCTTTGACAATTTCACGGGTGCGATCGCTGGAGGCGTTGTCTACAACAATAATTTCATACGGTTCAGCAAAGGTTTGGGCCAGCAAACTATCGATTGCGGCTCCCAGGTATGTCTCGCGGTTGTGGGTGCAAATAATGGCCGAGATCTGCGGTTCGGGCATAACGCAAGCCTTGCAGACAAAGGTGAACATTAACCTTTAGAATGCCCAAGCTTGGTGGCTGACTAACGGTTTGTGAGATGCCAAAGCGCAGAGAAAATTTCTGCCGCTTTCTGTGCATCATATTGACCTTGTTAATTTCCAGGTTGCTTACACCTCAACGGGCGATTTTGCGCTGGCTGCTGCCCGATAATCGCTAGCTTCATCACTAGTTACCTGTCCTAGCGTTCCTTCTCCCGTGATCAGACGCGCCCCTCGATTGCGGGTGAAGTAGTTCCATCCCCATTGCAACAGCACAATCAGCTTGTTGTCGAACTCAATCAGATAATAGATGTGCGCAAACACCCAGATTAGCCAAGCTAAGGGGCCAGAGAGTTTTAGTCGTCCCAGGTCGGCCACTGCTTTGTTTTGTCCAATGACGGCAAGACTACCAGAGTTGTTGTAGCGGAAGGGAGGAATGGTTTTACCGTTCAGCCGTTCTTTGATGAGCCGAGCCACATATTGACCTTCTTGTACGGCTACGGGGGCAACCCCTGGCAACGGTTTTCCGTCTTGATGCGTATAGTTTGCTAGATCTCCCACAACGAAAATGTTGGGATAGTTGGCAATGCTGAGATCTGGCTCAACAATTACTCGGCCGGAACGATCGAGACTTGCCCCGGTGCGTTGCTCTAAGACTTTGCCCATTGCAGAAGCCTTGACACCAGCTGCCCAGAGAATCGTTTGGGCTGGAATCTGCTCAAGGTGATCTCCCTGTTTTGCCGTAACCACATTGTTTTCAATGTTTGTCACCAAGGTGTTGGTGCAGATGGTAACACCCAAGTCTGTCAGGGATTCGGCCGCTTTGGCAGAAAGATCGGGCGGATAGGGCGGTAAAATCCGATCCATGCCTTCCAGAAGCAGAATTCTGGCGTCGCTAGTGTCAATATCGCGAAAGTCTTGTTTCAAAGTCTTAAAGGCTAATTCGGCGATCGCCCCAGCTAATTCAACCCCAGTCGGGCCTCCCCCCACAATCACAAACGTCAACCAGGCTTTGCGCTTCTCTGGGTCGGTTTCTTGTTCTGCCGCTTCAAAGGCCATGAAGATGCGCCGACGCATCTCTAGGGCATCTTCCACAGTTTTTAAGCCTGGAGCCGTAGGTTTCCAATGATCGTTCCCGAAATAGTGATGGCTGACCCCAGTGGCCACAATCAGCGTATCGTATTCCAACTCACCACCTCGCAACATCACCTTTTGCTGAGTAGGGTCAACATCCACCACTTCATCCATCAGCACCTTCGTGTTTCGGTTTCTACTCAGAATGCCTCGCAAGGGAGAGGAAATATCAGCTGGCGAAAGTGTACCTGTTGCGACTTGATATAGCAAGGGTTGAAACAGATGAAAATTGCGTTTGTCTACCAGCGTTACCTGAACCGGAACCCGCCCAAGCTCCTTTGCAGCATAGAGTCCGCCAAATCCACCGCCAACAATGACCACGCGCTGAGAAAATTGCTTTCCAGCAATATCTGCCATCTTCAACTCCTTTTATCTGCTGTTTTGAGTGCCACAAAAATCAGACAAGTGAACCAGGACAAGGTTGACGAGAAATGTTGCTTGTTCTTTACAAACGCTTCTAAGCTTAGTTATAGCCCGAGCGCGGTTAGGTCTAAGTAACTCCTGCTACGAGGCTCAAGAATTTTATGTGAACTTTTTCGCTTAACTCAACCAACTAAAGGGGGAGGTTGAGGTAGTAGAAGTTGGGAATTGGGAGGTGGAGAATTGATGTACAAAGTAAAGGGGGACGGGTAAGTGAGATTAAGTCGAATGCAATATGGTTCATTAGTAGCTTTCGCACTGGGGCTGTTTGGTTGTACGATCGCCATGCCACCTCAACATTCGATGGATTTTAATTCTGTGGCAAACAAAGCTGAACAAGATACGTCTCAACGGGCTGACGATCAAGGCATTCAAGGCACAGTGCAACGATTGACAGGTGACTTTATGCCGCGTATTGGTGAACCTGGTATTGGAACTCGATCGCCTCAAGCCCGTATTGAACCTGTGCAAACTACCGTTTGGATTTTTACAGGACGCATTCCCAGTCACGGCTCACCGCGTTGGGCTGTTAGTGAAGCTCAGCAGCATCCTGCCCTGTTACAACAGCTAGAAACTGATGCTAATGGCCAGTTTTCAGTGGCATTGCCACCCGGCGAGTATACGGTTTTCGCTCAATATGAAGACGAGTTATATTTGAATGGATTTTTGGGCGACGGCAGCTATGCCACGGTAGAGATAGAACCCGGACAAACGATCGAGGTTCTGTTGGAGAATACTGAAGCTGCCGTTTTCTAGTTTGATGGCGTTTGCTAGCAACGAATCACAACGTGAGAACAACTAGGTTGCCTTGTAAGAAACAGAGAGAATTGGAACCCTCTCAACCTCTTAAACGTTCTAAATGAATTATTTAGCATCACACAGGTCAAACTGTGTTAAGTGTTACACATTGTCCAAATTTCTACCTCGGAAGAGTTGCAGAAATTCTATAACTGAGTCAAAGTTCTTTTGTCCAACTGGCACTGTCTGGTTAGAGAAGAACGCAAAGATAGTAGTAGCATCGAAGTACTCCTTCTTCACCTGTATCGAAAACTGGCATGACCCGTGTTGACATAGTTGATTAGCTGTCGCATCTACAGCTAATTGGCAATGTTGCTGACATGGTTGTTCCGTTTCGTTCAGCTTTCAGATGGGTAGCATATTGCACCTGTCATGAGGCAGCGCGGTTAAATAGCAAACTACTGAATTGAAATGACATTCAATGCCCGTTTTATCTCAACTTCGATCGCCTGCTTGAAAATGAAAGATGTTCCGTGGGATCAACCCATTGACAATCAACCGATCGACATGGGTCAGGGTTGAAGTCGTTAGCGTTAAAGTTGGATGACCGGGATTGAATAGCGCTCAAACTTTGTCTTCAATATGGAGGGTTATGTGAGGAAGTGGTCGGCTGAACGCAAGAGGGCAAAAGCAAGAAATTGGTCGATCGAACTGAAGAAGGCGGCATTTACGCACGTTGTTTTGATCGGTGTTTCTACGTTTTTTTTCTATAGCCTCCGCTTGGCTGGGTGGGATTTGATTGACCTGCACCTAGCGATCGGTACGGTTTATTTGGTTGGCGCATTGATTCTACTATTGGAATCCTCTACCGCCATGTTTCGGCGCTTTGCCACCGATGCCTATAAACAGCAGTTAGCAGCAGGAACTCTCAATCCACTGCGTTATTCTCTTAAGGTGGCGCTGGGGATAGCAGGAGCGCGACTTCCGGTGTCTAAACACCCAGTTCCGCGCTGTTCATTAGTGATTGCGGCCTATCTTCCCAATGAGCAGGACATTATTTTAGAGACGATCGAACATATTTTGTTGAACGTTCATCGACCTCAAGCTGGACTTGAAGTTATTCTGTCCTACAACACGCCGATGGACTTGCCCATTGAAGGTAATTTGCGCTGCTTGGCTCAACGCTATCCAGAATTGCAGTTACTAAGAGTAGAAGGTAGTTGCTCTAAAGCTGAAAACCTCAATGCTGCCTTGGAAATTGTCACTGGGGAAATCACTTGCATTTTGGATGCCGATCATCATCCGGCTCCCGATTGTTTTGCGCGGGCTTGGCGCTGGATTGAACAGGGATATGATGTAGTGCAAGGGCGCAGCGTCATTCGCAATCATGGCCAAAATTTATTAACTGAAACGATCGCCGTTGAGTTTGAAATGATGTATGGTATTGTTCACGCTGCCAAATCATTTCTCACCGATTCCAGTATTTTTGGCGGTTCCAATGGCTATTGGCGCACCTCGGTGTTGCGGCAAATTCGCTTTAATCCGGTAATGCTGACTGAAGATATTGATGCATCAATGCGGACTCTGCTGACGGGATATCATATCTTGCACGATCGCAGCATTATCAGTACCGAACTGGCTCCTGTTGATATTCAATCTTTCTGGTTTCAGCGCAAACGTTGGGCCCAAGGCTGGCTGGAAGTGGCATTGAAGTATCAGCCGCGTATTTGGCAGTCGCACAAGCTCAATCTGTGGCAAAAAATCTTCTGGACGTATCTGCTGTGTTATTGCGAATTCTATGCTTTGATTGCTATTCAAATTATTCCGCTGGGGCTAAGCCTGTCGCTGTATCGCGGCACCATTCCCCCGGCGATCGACCAGTACCTCTGGTTTAGCACCCTCCTGACTTTCTTTAGCGGCATATATCAGACGTTGATGACAGCGAAAGTTGCTTCTACCCGCTACCCAGTCATCTATTACATCAAACATATGCTGCTGCTGGTTCCCTACATTTCCTTCAAAAATGTGATTGCCATGGTTGGTATTTATGATCTGCTGCGTGGTAATCATGATTGGTTGGTGACGCCTCGCGGAAAACAAGATCGCTATAGCTCTATTCTGCAAGAAGCGGCAATTTCCACGTCCGATACTTCCGCGATCGATTCTTCGGACCGGATGTAGTGGGGAGTTGGGAATAGGGAAGGGGGAAGGGGGACATGGGAAAGGATGCAGATCCTCGACAATTAGCATTTTTGGCGTTGCGATCGGTGCAGCAGGGAGCCTATGCCGATGTGGCGCTCGATCGAGTGTTGCAACCTCAGATGGCGGAGGTTGATCGGCGGTTAGTGACGGAATTAGTGTACGGCTGTTTACGGCGTCAGCGGACTTTGGATGTTTTGATTGATCAGTTGGCAACGAAGAAATCCCAGCCACCCGACTTGCGCTTAATTTTGCAGATGGGGTTGTATCAGTTGCGCTATCTGCACCAGATTCCTGCTTCCGCCGCCGTCGATACAACGGTCGAGTTGGCCAAGGAAAACGGGTTCAGAGGCTTAGCGGGATTTGTCAATGGACTGTTGCGTCAATATATTCGATTGCTGCCCACTCCGCTTCAGTTACCGGATGAGCCGATCGCCCGACTTGGCATTCAGCACAGCTATCCCGATTGGATAGTGGCAGTATGGCTCCAGCAGTTTGGGGAGGCAGAAACAGAGCGGTTATGTGAGTGGCTAAATCAACCGGCTCGCATTCACCTACGCATTAATCCGCGGCAAACGACGATCGATCAAGTAGAAGCGGCGATGCAACAGCAGGAAATTCAGGTACAGCGAATTCCTGGCTTACCACAGGCGTTGTGCCTACCGCCCAGTGTTGGATCAGTGCGATCGTTACCGGGATTTGCCGCTGGCTGGTGGGTGGTGCAAGATGGCAGTGCCCAGTTGGTCAGTCATTTGCTTGATCCACAACCGGGAGAAGTGGTAATTGATGCCTGTGCGGCCCCCGGCGGCAAAAGTACCCATTTGGCGGAACTGATGCAGGATCGCGGTACCGTTTGGGCCCTCGATCGCCATGCCTCACGGTTGAAAAAGGTGCAGGAAAATGCCGATCGGTTGCAACTTAGCTGTATTCGCACCTTGGTAGGGGACAGTCGCCGTCAACCTCAATTTGTTCGACAAGCCGATCGTGTTTTGTTAGATGCTCCCTGCTCTGGGTTGGGAACCCTGCACCGTCATGCCGATGCCCGTTGGCGGCAAACACCTGAAACCGTCACAGAATTAGCGCATCTGCAAACTGAGTTGTTGTCCGAGGCAGCAACCTGGGTCAAACCCGGCGGCATCCTAGTCTATGCTACCTGTACGCTGCATCCCGCTGAAAACGAAGCGATGGTTGAATGGTTTTTGGCCGAGCATTCCGATTGGACAATTGCTGGCCCACCTTCCTCTTCCTTGGCAGCTAGTTTGGTTGGCGATCGAGGTTGGATTAAAGTGTTACCTCATCAACACCAAATGGATGGATTCTTTATGATTAAGCTAGAGAAACAGCTATGAGACATGTAACGCTTTACCCCCTCTAATTTCTAACTCCTAACCCCCAACTTCCATGAGCTTCCTCATCTTTTTGCTCCTCGGCATCGCGATTCTCTGGCTAGGTCGTAAAGCCACTGATGATATTCCCGTGATTGCTGTCTCTCTTAGCAGCATAATTCTACTGATTTGGAGTTTTGCTATTGCACCGGCTTCAGTGCAACTGCTAGTGGAACTACCATTGGTAGGCATCGCTTTTTCACTATGTGTGCAGTGCTGTCGCTGTGAGGATGGGTCGTTGCCGCGATCGTCAGCCCGTCTCGATCGGTAGACACCCTTAAAAAAACCAACAGACATAAAAAAGAGGCAGGTTGGCTGCCCCTGGCATCATTGCTGAATCGATGGAATAAGTAGAACTCTCAATAAACTAACTTACAGGTCAGTGAATGCTGGGAGCTTCCAGAGGTCGCTGGGCTAATGGTCTCGATCGCATTTGTTGATCGGCTAGGGTGGTCAATGAGTTTTCTAACTTATCGGTAATAGCCAGCGTCTTCACATCATAAATTTGGGTGAGTAGCTTGGGATACAAGCCAATGCCAATGATCGGAATCAGCAGACAAGCAATGATGAACACTTCACGCGGCTCAGCATCAACCAAAACCTCGTGTTCGACTAGCTCTTTGTTTTCAGGTCCGTAGAAGATCTCGCGCAGCATCGACAGCAAATAAATTGGCGTCAAAATCACGCCTACGGCCGCCAATAGCACCACGATCGTCTTAAACACCAGTCCATAGGCATCACTAGTCGCAAAGCCAACAAACACCATCAACTCCGCTACGAACCCGCTCATACCCGGCAGAGCCAGGGATGCTAAGGAACAAGCGGTGAACATGGCAAAAATCTTCGGCATCTTCTTGCCCACGCCGCCCATTTCATCCAGGATTAACGTATGAGTGCGATCGTAGGTTGCCCCCACCAAAAAGAAGAGGCTGGCTCCAATCAAACCATGTGACACCATTTGCAGAATGGCTCCGCTCAAACCCAGATCGGTAAAGGACGCGATCCCAATCAGCACAAATCCCATGTGGGAAATTGATGAATAGGCAATCTTGCGCTTCAGGTTGCGCTGGGCAAAGGAGGTCAGCGCCGCATAGATAATGTTGACAATGCCCAAAATAATTAAGGCCGGCGCAAAATACACGTGCGCATCGGGCAACATCTCGACATTCATGCGGATCAACGCATAGCCACCCATTTTCAGCAGAATCCCTGCCAGCAGCATATGCACTGGAGCCGTCGCTTCACCGTGGGCATCGGGCAACCAGGTGTGCAACGGAAAAATCGGCAATTTCACTGCATAGGCGATTAGAAACGCGCCATACAGCAATAGCTGCATGTTGATGGGGAAGTCTTTCTGCATCAGCGATCGCATATCAAAGGTAACAGTGTCGCCGTAGAAGGCCATCGCCAAGGCTGCCACGAGAATGAACAGCGATCCACCTGCCGTATACAAAATGAACTTCGTCGCTGCATATTGCCGCTTCTTGCCGCCCCAGATTGACAGCAGCAAGTAAACCGGAATCAGTTCCAGTTCCCACATTAAGAAGAACAACAGCATATCCTGCACCGCAAACACCCCAATTTGACCACCATACATGGCCAACATCAGAAAATAGAACAGTTTGGGTTTGAGGGTAACGGGCCACGAAGCCAAAATTGCCAGTGTTGTGATAAAGCTGGTCAGCAGAATCAACGGCATCGACAGTCCGTCTGCTCCTACCGACCAGTTGAGATCGAGCGAGGGAACCCAGGCATAGCTTTCAAACAGTTGCATTCCTGGGTCAGACAAGTCATAGCGCGTGGCGAAGGCATAGGCTGTGATGACAAAATCAATTAAGCCCACGATCAAGGCATACCAACGCACAGTCTTACCATCTCCCTTATCCGGAACTAGGGGAATGAGGAGGGCTGCCACAATAGGCAAGAGTATAACCGTCGTCAACCAAGGAAAATCGGCTGTATTCATAGATGATTTGTTATGAAAATTCTTTGGGTGGTGTAGAGGATGGGAATAGTAACAACTGGCTTGGAGCAGGTTGATGACGCTAAAGCTACGCAGTATGAATACACGATTTAGTTTGTTCTCAACCTGCCCTACTCGATCGCCCGTCTGGAACCTCAGCTTTAGGTAATGCCAGACACGAGCACTAGGCCCAGCACAGCACCAAACACAATCAGCGCATAGAACTGAACCCGTCCATTTTCTAGGTACTTCAACCCTTCCCCTGTCACCAGTGTCACAAACCCTGCCAAGTTAACCAGTCCATCGACAATGCGCACATCCACTTCTAGTACCTGTCTCGCGAGGCGACGGCTGCCCTGCACAAACAGAACCTCGTAAATATCATCGAAATACCACTTGTTCAACGACAGGTTGTATAGCGGCTTGATGGTGTTGGCGATCGCCGCCGGGTCAATCTTGCCGCGCAGATACATCAATGAAGCCAGCGTAATGCCAATCAACGAAATGCCGACCGAACTGCCACCCATAATCAGGAACTCAGCTAGATCGACTTCCGAAGGAATGCCTTCAATCACTTCGCCAGGTGGATGAATGAATGCTTCAAAGTAGTTAGCGAAGGGAGTTCCTACCAAGCCAATGAAAATTGATGGAATCGCCAGAGCAATTAGCGGAATCGTCATGCTCCAAGGAGACTCGTGCGGCGAATCGCTGTGATGACCGTGGTCGTCATGATTATCACCATGGGTGTCTGCGTCCATCGTCAGTTCTTGTGGGTTCATTGCTCCCGGCCCCAGCGATAACCCCATTTTTTGGAGTTGCGCCACCTTCAACTGCCGCTTGATCTCACCATCATTGCCCCGGAAGGAGCCTTCAAAGGTGCTGAAATACATGCGGAACATGTAGAAAGCGGTAATGCCTGCTGTCAGCCAGGCCACCCCCCACATCAGCGGATTCACCTCGAAGGTGGAGCCAATAATTTCATCTTTCGACCAAAATCCTGCAAACGGTGGAATGCCGCAGATCGCCAAATTGCCAATCAAGAAGGTAATGGCAGTAATGGGCATATACTTGCGCAAACCACCCATTAAGCGCATATCTTGTGCCAACGCGGGATCATGTCCTACCACGCCTTCCATACCGTGAATCACTGAACCTGATCCCAGAAACAGCATGGCTTTGAAATAAGCGTGGGTCATCAGGTGAAACAATCCGGCACCGTAAGCTCCAACCCCCATTGCCATTACCATGTAGCCCAACTGCGACATGGTAGAGTACGCGAGTCCCTTCTTGATATCGTTTTGGGTAATAGCGATCGTCGCACCAATGAAGGCGGTGACAGTTCCCGTCCAAGCAATCACCGTCATTGCCGAGGGAATATGCTCAAACACAGGATACATGCGAGCAATTAGGAACACCCCGGCTGCCACCATTGTTGCAGCATGAATCAGAGCGGAAATTGGCGTGGGGCCTTCCATCGCGTCAGGCAACCACACATGCAAGGGAACCTGTGCCGACTTGGCCACCGGACCCATGAACACCAGCACCGCAAAGAAAGCGGCCAATCCGCCCCCGATCGCTCCGGTTTGCACTAGTTCCAGCAATCGATCGCCCATGATTTCAAAGTCAAAGCTGCCCGTGGCCCAAAATAGCCCCAACATGCCCAGCAGCAAGCCAAAGTCACCGACGCGGTTGGTCACAAAGGCTTTTTGACAGGCATCAGCAGCGGCTTTGCGATCGTACCAGAAGCCGATCAAGAGGTAGGAACACATGCCCACCAATTCCCAAAACACATACACCTGCAACAAGTTAGGGCTGACGACCAGGCCCAACATGGAGGAACTGAACAAACTAAGGTATGCATAGAAGCGAACATAACCGGGATCATGCGCCATGTAGCCATCGGTGTAGATCATGACGAAGAAGGCTACTGTTGTCACAATCACCAACATCAACGAGGTGAGGTGATCGACCACATAGCCCATCGTCAGTCGAAAATCTCCCGCTGCGGCCCACTCAATCGATCGAGCATAGGGAGCATGTCCGTGAATTTGACTCCACAACAGCGCAAACGACAGCACCATCGTTGCTCCCATCAGAGAAACGATGAAAACTGCACTTGGTTGACGTAATTTACTCACGGTCTTGCCGTAAGAGATCAGACCTAAGCCTAGGATCATCGCCCCTGCCAGCGGCAGGACGGGGATTAACCAGGCATACTCATATATAAATTCCATGACTCACGCCTACTTCAAAGCATTCATTCAAGTTGGCAAAACCGTCTACATTGTGACATACACGCGCTTAAGAAGTTTCTTAAACCAACGTAAAGTTGCCTAAAGTCGCTTTCTATTCTACATAGTGTGATATGGCAAGTTCGTCTACCATACGTCTCAGTGTGGATGTTTCAGCAAATTTAGACTGTTCATAGACAACACCATACACGGGGATAAGGGAATCGTTTGATGCTGTTGCTGAACACAATTCCCTTGGAGACATTAAGGATGTTTATACCTGAAGGCACTAGCAGGGCTAAAGCAAGCTTCTCTCAATCAAGTTTTGAATGAGGCGATCGATATTTAGAAGACTTAGGAGACAAGGAGAATCAGGAGTTGATCCAGCGTCACAATCTGGAAGAGCAAAGTTAAAAGTTAATAATAAAGCAAGGCGCAATCAGAAAAAGAAGTAAGGGCACACATTTACCCGTGTGCCCATGTTCACCACCCAAAACTATCAATTTTGTTAGCAGGAGCGTAGATCTTGTCCTGATTCAAACTCGCAATGGATGCTATGCCAAGGTCTCAGGACAATATCCCAAGCCTTGTACAAACTGCTTGCGAAACTCTTCAATCTCTTGGCGATCGGGATGTCCATGAGACACAACAGCTACTTGATATCGCCGCATGACTTCCACCGGAGACTGTCCGGTTTCTAGCCCCCAAAGCGCCATTCTGACGCGGATCTCTGGTTCGTAAGAAATTCCTAGTTCGTTTAGGAAGGCACGAAAGTCCTTATCTTCCTGTGGATCTAACGGGCGATGCAATTTAATTTTGACAACCCATCCGTCAATCTGGTGAATGACGGTCATGAAGCGAACTGGAAGCCAGGGCATAGTATGGAGGTACTCAACTACCCTCAACGTTAAACTGGCATTCGCAAGGTAATAGAGGTAGTCCACGATCGGCACTCTCGGCAAATGCTACAGTTCTATCTTCGCTAGAAGCGACCTGCTCTACTAGGGGAGAAGCCCCCGACCTTATATGGGTGGATTTACCCAATCTATAAGAAAGCATTAATTTTAGCCGCAAGACGCTTCAACGCACCTTTTGCCTATTCCTAAAGCTTAGACAAAGCAGGGTTACGAGGTAATTTTGAGGCGTTGGGGTTGATTGAACGGATGAATTAATTAAGGTAAAAATGCCTGGCTATACTCTGTAGACGTTGCCGCAGACTTTAGTCTTCAGCCACTTGCGACTCTCCGACCCACAAGAGCTTTACCGCCATCAACGCAAATCCGATCGCGGCAACCGCTTTGACCCAGCGGGTCGGCAATAGCTGCGACGCCCCTCCCCCTAGTACTACTCCCAAGAAACTGGCTAGTAACAGGGCCGCTGTGGTTCCCAAAAATACAGCCCGCAATGATTTTCCCTTACCGCTGAGAGCGATCGCTGCCAGTTGGCTTTTATCACCTAGCTCTGACAAAAAAACCGTGATAAAACTTAGACCTAACAAATGCCAGTCCATGCTCTTTGTTCCTCGTTCTGGGCAATTTTTGAGTCTATCCTTGCACCACGTCCCACAGCAGCATCACAGCAATCAGTAACAGCATCGCACCAGCAGCGGTTTCCAGCGTTCTGGTTGATATCCGCTTCGATAGCCAATGACCGAGCCATACCCCTAATAAACTAGTAGCCACCAAAGCGGCTCCGGCTCCTAGAAACACGACCCAAGGAGATTGAGACTCGGCACTCATTAACAGAGTTGTGACTTGAGTTTTGTCGCCGAGTTCTGCTAGAAAAATTGTGATGAAGGTAGACAAAAAGACTCGAAGCGCTTGGCGAAAATTGTTCTGCTGTACCGGGGGCGAAAGTTGAACATTTGCAGAGTGGGAAGAAGGAGGAGACGGCAAAGAATGCGTAGGAGAACCCTCCAGGGTGGGAGTAGCAGACCGAGAAATCACAGATAGTTCCACAGGCAGCAAACCTAGGCTAAGTTTTTCATATTCCTTTCATTTTTTCATACCCCTACAGCAAAGTGCAAGATCGTTCCGCCATTTAAATCCCTACAGCGCGATCAAACCGCAAAAGTTCCAAACTGCGATCGCCATAGACTCCTTCAATTTGCTGACGGCAACAGTCAATAGCAAAATCATTCAATTCTTCCGGTTCAATATCATAGAGGTCCTTAAAAACCTCGGTTTCTACCCGACAAAAACGCGGCCGATCGAAATAAATGTTGCACTGTCGAGTCTCGGCATTGAAATGAATACACCAGCCGTCCTTCCCCACTAAGCTGAGGTACTGCTCTAATTCGGCTGGAGTGAGATAGTGATCCAAATCTGGCCGATCGATCGGATCAAGATGGCAGCAAGCGCCGCACTGTTTTACACACTGCCAAGTAGCCATACGGTTGATTTCCTTACTAACGCTTAATCTGCTCAACGAAAAACGGCGAAAAATTTCATTCAAAATTCCACCGTTAAAAACCCACTTCTACCTGAGAATGGCCGTCCGCTTACCGGGTACAATATGAGACAGACATTACTCGTCGAAACATCACTTAATAACCCTTAGTAAAGATAGTGGGACTTGGGAGGAACAATGGATTTCATTACAAACATAGCTGGCGGTATCAATTGGGAAGTTATTGCTCAACTAACAATGTTGGCGCTCATCGTCATTGCTGGCCCCGCCGTTATATTTGTGTTGGCATTTCGGGGTGGCGATCTGTAAATTGCCTGCCTTTAATCTAATTTCTGACCTGAGTTGTTCTCAAGGTTGAATCAAATGGCGTACTTTCAGCTTAAGCGATACATCGGTTTCTTGACAGAATTCGATCAAGTACACCATTCGATTCAACACGATCCAATTCAACCAAGCAATAGTAAGAGATGCAAGGTTGAGTCTGACATCTGAGGCTGGAGGGAGTTGTGGTAAGGATAGTTGCTCTGACAGAAGGCTCCCTCTTTCAATTCTTGAATTAACACAGTTTCAAAGGGTCGCCTGGAAACTAGCTGGCAGTGGCTGAGCCTAACTGCTGTAAAAAGCAAGCTCCAATTACAAGCTCCAGCCAAGCGAGTTGAACTTAAGGGGCAATCCTTAGAAAATAGCAAAGTATTACTAATTCTTAAACTTTTAAAGCATTAATGATAGGTGAGGCCTTTAAGAGAGCTTGTGGCATTTAGATGGAACTGTTCAAACGTTGCAAGCATAAATTATGCTGAGCTACAGAAAAAGCATCGCGTTTAGTATCCGAGAAAACTACAAGAGATGTTTATCGACTATTGGTGCTAATATTTCGGTGACTATCACGTCGAGGACCTGTTGTGATCCGCACTGCCACTCCTCCTCTCCAGCATCCCCTGTCTCACATTGCCGACAATAGCCGCCTTCGGTTGTTCTCTGGTTCGGCAAATGTAGCACTTTCTCAGGAAGTTGCTCGCTACCTAGGCATGGATTTAGGGCCGATGGTGCGCAAACGTTTTGCGGATGGGGAAATTTACGTTCAAATTCAAGAATCGATACGCGGCTGTGATGTTTACCTGATGCAGCCCTCTTGTTACCCGGTTAATGATCACCTCATGGAATTGCTGATCATGGTCGATGCCTGTCGTCGAGCTTCGGCTCGTCAGATTACGGCGGTCATTCCTTATTATGGCTATGCTCGGGCCGATCGCAAAACCGCTGGGCGCGAATCAATTACGGCGAAACTGGTCGCCAACCTGATTACCGAAGCAGGAGCTAGTCGAGTTTTGGCCATGGATTTGCATTCTGCCCAAATTCAGGGATATTTCGATATTCCTTTCGATCATGTCTATGGGTTACCTGTGATTCTTGACTATCTGTTGAGCAAGAATCTAGATGATCTAGTAGTAGTATCCCCCGATGTGGGAGGCGTGGCTCGTGCTAGAGCTTTTGCCAAAAAACTCAATGATGCGCCCTTGGCGATTATTGACAAGCGTCGGCAAGCTCACAATGTGGCTGAAGTTCTGAACGTGATTGGGGATGTAGAAGGGAAGACCGCCATCTTGGTAGACGATATGATCGATACGGCTGGCACGATTTGCGAAGGGGCAAGGCTGCTACGCGACAGTGGAGCCCGGCAAATCTATGCGTGTGCCACTCATGCGGTGTTTTCCCCGCCTGCTGTGGAACGGTTGGCCGCAGGAATTTTTGAAGAAGTGATTGTTACGAACACCATTCCAGTTCCTGAGGAGAAGCAGTTTGCTCAACTGACCGTTCTGTCTGTGGCAAATCTACTAGGCGAGGCGATCTGGCGCATCCATGAGGATAGCTCGGTGAGCAGTATGTTTCGCTAGAGAGTCGCCTTGAAATAGGTCAACGGGCTGGTTGACTGACCAATCTTTGCCCGATCTTTTTTCCCTCATCCCTCATCCCTGCTTCCACAAGGGGCGAAGGGACAGCAAAGCGTAACCCCGGAACGAAAGCCCCTCTCCGGCTTCCTCGATGGGAGTTTAACTGACGTTTAGTTTTGATCCGTTAACCGATCGCAGAAGGTTCACTGATGGGCTGGCTATCTTGAATTGGTTCAAGCTGAGGCGGTTCTACAATGGGCATGGCAATTGTAACTGTAGTGCCGTGCCCCACACCGTCACTGTAAAGGGTGATTTGCCCACCCATCATCTCAATCAGGTTGCGAGAAATGGCCAGCCCCAACCCGGTTCCTTCAAACTTACGGGTAGTGGTGCCATCGACCATCACAAAGGGGCGGAATAGCTTGTGCTGTTGGGTGGGGTCAATGCCAATCCCTGTGTCTTTAATGGCCATAATTACCCAAGGTTTGGAGGTAGCGCTACCCATTTCGCTACGTTCGCCATTGCGTTCACTTAAAGGGGGATGAGTCGTCAGTTCTGTTCGGACATTAATGCTGATGCCGCCCTGATCAGTAAACTTAATAGCGTTGTAAATCACATTTAAGAGCACCTGCTTTAGCCGGGCCGGATCGGCCTGCACCAAGATCGACTCCGTTAAGGGGGTCGCAGTGAGATGCAACCCCTTTTGCTGTGCCTGCACAATTTCCAAATCGATCGCCTCCTTCAGAATCTGTCGTAGGTCGATCGTTTCAATGGTTAGAGGGAGTTTTTTCTCTTCAATCCGCTGAATATCCAAAATATCATTGATGATTTTCAGCAGGTGAATGGCTGCTTTGTCCGCTTGATCCAAAAACTCTACTTCCTCTTCGCGGGTATCGCAGCAATCATCTTTCACTAGACGAATACAGCCGATGATGGCATTCAGCGGAGTTCTCAACTCATGGGACGTATTGGCCAAAAACTCGCTTTTGAGTTGATTAGCGGCTCGTGCTTCTTGCCAAGCAGACTCTAGCTCTTTTGCCCGTTCTTCTAAACGCCCTACCATGCTGTCAAGCACTTCCGCCAAGTTATTGAGTTCGCGAATGCGGAAGTTTTTGGGTGCTCGTTCTTGGGGATTACGCTTATGAATGCGTAGAGCATATTTGCCTAATTGCTCGATCGGCAGCGCCAAGTCTCGGGCCATATAGAGCATTGCCAACAGATGAGCAGCCAACAGCCCTGCCGTGAGAATCAGCAAGACTTGGGTAATTTCCTTTAGACCTTGTAACGCGCTATCTAGGGGTGTTACAGACAGAACTGTCCAGGTTTGGGTAATGCCCGGAGCCGTCGTAATGTTAATCGGGCTAAATCCAGCGAGCCATTCTACTCCATCAAAATCAATGAACCCGTACAAATGGCGAGTGCCCGGTGCTCCTCGCATTGCGTTGCTTAAGATTTCTTGAAAGCGATCTTCTCCAGGCTGGTAGGAAATGTTTTGCCGCACGCGATCGGCCATTGGATGGGCTAGAAACGTGCCGTTGGCGTCCATAATCACGGTATAGCCCTGTAGCACCCAAGGGTCTACATTTTCAATTTGTCGGATAATGGTCTGTGCCGTCAGGCTATAGCGCAGATTGCCACTAGGATCGTATACGGGAATGCCCATCACCAAATTCAATTGGCTAGTAAAGTCAGCTTGGTCGGGCGGATTGATGCGGTTGAGAGTCAATGTGTAGAGTTGCAAGCGATCGGGAGCCGCTGTTTCCCGCCGATTGGTCCAATTGCGGGTTGAGATTGGATCAAACACCCGATTGCCACAAGTGCTGGCAATTAAGCGATTGGTGCTCAAATCTCGCAGTTGCAGGCAGCGGACATCGGTGGGTAGCTGGGGCTGTAGCTGGGTTAATAGCACCTTTGAAGAAACGGGTGAGCCAAATTGCAACGCTGCTGT
This sequence comes from Thermocoleostomius sinensis A174, assembly GCF_026802175.1. Lineage (NCBI taxonomy): Bacteria > Bacillati > Cyanobacteriota > Cyanophyceae > Oculatellales > Oculatellaceae > Thermocoleostomius > Thermocoleostomius sinensis. The sequence continues at coordinate 5,366,969 of NZ_CP113797.1, forward strand.
TTCACTGGCGATCGCTAAGCTGGTCTGAAGGGCTTGAATTTCACTATTGATGGTTTCTGCTTTCCGCATCGCGCTCTGTTGCAGGTTAACGCGGGCTGTATTCAGCAAACTGGTACGAGCTTTGCGAAAGGTGACAGCCATCCCCAAAAACAGAATGGGAATGCTGAGTAGCAGAATCCGTAGAAGTAAAATCCGGCGAAAGGAAGACTGACCAAACATAACGATGACCACTTGATCAAGGTGAGGCAATATCCTCCAAAAAGAAGATAAACCCGCGTACTTTAAACAGTAGAGTAATATTCAAATTACTCTTCATAAGTAGAGATTAATACCCATTTGTCTTAGATGAGGGATACTTCTACGGATGAGCGTCTGTTCTTAAAGGATTCTTCATTTACATCAGCCAATCTTAGATTTTAAGCGAATCATTGAGAATTACTCCTGACTAGCCTGTTTTAAACTCCAAGCCCTGGGATGGAAATTCTGACGGCGATGTCCCCCATATTTTTATCTCTATGCGTCCTCATACAACCGTTGTTTTAGCAATGAGTGCCGACGGCAAAATAGCAGATGCTTGGCGATCGGCGGCTCGGTTTGGCTCTACGGCAGACAAACGTCATCTAGAAGCGCAAGTTGCCCAAGTAGACGGAGTGCTATTTGGAGCGGAAACCTTGCGGGCCTATGGAACCACGCTCAGGGTATCTCAGCCGGATTTGCTTCAGCAACGGCAGCACCAAGGGCGGCCTCCTCAACCCACTCATATTGTTTGTTCACGATCGGCTCAACTCAACCCGGACTTTCCGTTCTTTCGACAAGCGGTTCCCCGATGGTTAATTACGACCACCGCCGGAGCCAAACTGTGGTCATGTCGCCCTGAGTTCGATCGTATTCTCGCTCCATTTCCACCGAATGCGCAACTAAACTGGGTCTTAATTCTCGAACAACTCGCTGAGCTAGAACTTAAAACCCTGGCAGTTCTGGGTGGAGGACAACTAGTTGCCTCCCTACTAGCAGCCGAATGTATCGATGAACTCTGGCTCACCGTATGTCCCCTGATTCTAGGTGGCACGAATGCCCCGACTCCGGTAGCGGGTGATGGGTTCCCTGCGAAGCTAGCTCCCCGTTTAAACTTGCTATCTGTTCACACCCTAGATCACGAAGTTCTGCTGCATTATTCTGTGAAACGAGAATCCTAACAAGCTTCCTTCCACCTTCCCTGCCCCTGAATTTCCCATCTCTCTTCTACTTGTTTCCAATGGTAGAAGCTACTGCATTATCTGCCTATGTCTCTCGAGCGATGGTGACTTGACAGATACCCATTACTGTAGCAGTGGGACACAAATATTAACGAAACTGCTATTCTATTATGGTACAACTTGCAGGAAAGCCTATTTCTTACTGGATTGATTCAACTCCTACGAATAATTTCCCAACGTTGGTGCGGGAAACCTTTGAAGGCGTGTCGGTAGACGTTGCGATCGTGGGAGCGGGTATTGCTGGAATTACAGCGGCTTACCAACTGAAACAAGCTGGCAAAACTGTCGCTGTACTGGAAGCTGATCAAATTTCTGTCGGAACCAGTGGTCACACGACTGCTAAAGTTACCTCACTGCATCAGCTAATCTATGCAGATTTGATCAAGCAAATTGGCGAAGCCAAAGCCCGCTTGTATGCCGAATCGAACCAAGCGGCGGTAGAGTGGGTTGCATCGCTAGTGGAGAACGAGCAGATTGATTGTGACTTCAGTCGCCAAAGCACATTCACCTTTGCTGAGTCAGAAGCAACTCTCTCTGAGGTCAAAGACGAAGTGGAAGCAGCCGTCACATTAGGATTGCCGGCTTCCTTTGTTACTGAGACTACGTTGCCTTTTCCAATTGTCGGAGCCGTCAAGTTTGATAACCAGGCGCAGTTTCATTCACGCAAATATTTACTACATTTGGCCAAGACCATCGACGGAGATGGCAGTTACGTGTTTGAAAAAACCCGAGTGCAGCAGGTAGAAGAAGGCGATCCCTGCCAGGTGATCACTGATCAAGGAGTGGTGAGTGCTAAGGATGTCTTGGTTACGACCAATGCTCCGATTTTGGATCAAGGCTTATTCTTTGCCAAAACCTATGCCAAGCGCTCTTACATTATTGGGGCACGCATCTCGCCCGATCGCGCTCCACAAGGGATGTTTATTGGTACTGGGCAAAATTATCGATCGATTCGTACCACTCCCTTCAACGGCGATTTGTTACTGTTAATTGGTGGCGAAGGGCACAAAGTGGGCAGTACCTCTGACACCGAAGAGAAGTATCAGAAGTTGGAGGACTATGCTCGATCGCGGTTTGGCGTCGAAACTATTGACTATCGCTGGTCTACGCAGGATCTTGTGTCCTTCGATCGGTTGCCCTTTATTGGCAAGTTAACTCCGTTCAATCAGCATGTTTACGTTGCGACTGGGTTTAGCCTTTGGGGGATGAGCAACGGTACCCTGTCAGGGCTGTTGCTTGCTGACACGATTTTAGGTCAAGAAAACCGCTGGGCTGAGCTTTACGATGCCACCCGCGCAACACCCTTTGTGAAGCCACAATCGCTGAAGGAAAACATCGATGTAGGAGTGCACTGGATCGGCGATCGGCTGAAAGGATTACGGCACCAATCCTTTGATGATGTGGCAGTCGGGGACGGTAAGCTGGTGACGATCAAGGGCAAACAGATTGCAGCGTATCGAGACGAAACGGGCACATTGCACGCAGTTTCTGCAACGTGTACTCACCTTGGCTGTATTGTTAATTGGAACAGCGCTGAGAAAAGTTGGGATTGTCCTTGCCACGGGGGGCGGTTTGACTGTGATGGCAAGGTACTACATGGCCCACCGATTAAAGATTTAGAACCGTACTCTTAGGTTTGGTTCTGCGGCGATAACAGCAAAGGCATCTAGGGATTGCACAATGCACACTGAGCCGGATCAGCCGCCGTTTTGCCATCGGGATACAACAACGATCGCTGAAAGCCACAGTATTGACAGCCATAAATTGCCTGTAGCGTCAGATCAGTGGGGGAACCGCACCATTCGCAGGGCAAGCCACCTTGACGCTCAACCACATCAAAACCGGGATACCGACACTGGGGGCAGCGTTGCTTTAGTTTGCGAACGAGATCGCGAGTCGCATCGCCTATCACCTGCATTCGAGTGGGATTATGCATCGCTCGCATATCCGTTTCCAGCCATGCCTGCCCGAACTGCTCCAGTGTGCGCTTGACAATCTCAATCAACTCAGCTTCCTGGTGAATGCCTTTGACGATTGTCTCTGATTGAATTCGATCGGCGTCAGACATCACCACTAATCCGTGGTCTGGAAATCCTGCTTTTTGGGCAAACTCTAGGGCCGTATTGAGATCAAACACCAATTGATGGCGAAAGTTGGTCTGAGTGGACACGGTTTCGCCCACCAATTCCAGACCATGCTCTGCATCAATCAAAATTACAAGTTCGCGATTGCAAGCCAGATAGGGCAGCAGCGGATGTGGGCTGAACGTACCTTCGCTGGCTAGCGCCAATGAATGTCCCGTGAGATCGATCGCCGCCTTTGCTTTCAGGCGAGCCGCCTCCAGTTGTGTCCCTGGTCGATCGATCTCACGGGTAAAGGTGCCAAATTGATCCGTGTTTAAACTTGCGACCTGAAGTTGCAGTCCGACTTCCGTCAACAAAATGGGAGCCATGACCGTTTCTTTTTGGTGCATACTGGCCAACACTCCCACTCTGCCATCGAAGGAAATTGGATAGGGGAACTCAATCATTACTCATCATCATGGGCAAAACGATTATAGAGATAATCTAAGATATAGTTCCGCAGTTTGTAAAATTCAGGGTCTTCCATAATCCGTCCCCGATCGCGAGGACGAGGAAAGGGAATATCAATAATTTCGCCAATGGTGGCGGCTGGCCCATTAGTCATCATCACCAAGCGATCGGCCAAAAACAGAGCCTCATCAATATCGTGCGTAATCATCAGTACAGTACAGCGATGATCATTCCAAATCTTCAGCAATTCTTCTTGCAGTTCTTCCTTGGTGATGGCATCGAGTGCGCCAAAGGGTTCATCCAAAATCAATACTTCTGGACGAATCGCCAACGCACGGGCAATTGAGACACGCTGTTTCATCCCGCCCGATAGTTGACCAGGACGCTTGTGGGCTGCTTCCGATAGCCCCACTAAATGCAGATGCTCTCGCGTGATTTGCTTCTTCTCGGCTTCTGATTTTTGCGGATGCACCGAGTCTACGGCTAAGTAAACATTCTCGTAAGCCGTGAGCCAAGGCAACAGGGCATAGCCTTGAAACACAACCATTCGATCGGGACCAGGAGAGGTAATTTTTTTACCGTTTAACGTCACAACACCGCTACTGGGTTTGGAGAAGCCTCCTACCATATTGAGTAAGGTAGTTTTACCACAGCCAGAGTGACCAATGACGCAGATAAACTCGCCTGCTTGTACGCTAAGATTAATGTCTTCCAAAACCACATAGTCACCCTTTGGAGTGGGGTAGATTTTAGAAACACCATCAATCGTAAGGAAGGCATCTGAAGCAGGAGCCAAAGCAGTCCGAGACCGATCGCGAGGCTGAGCATTGAGAACAGAGAGGGCTTCTTGACTGGAAGGTTGAGCGTGCAGCGAATTACGAATAGACGAGCGATTAGAATCGGACGAAAAGGCAACGGAATGGTTATTGAGGTTCATGCGTTTCAGGTTCATGAGGATTATCCAAAGTAAGACAGAAGTGAGAATGACTAAAGATAGCTAGCGGCTCAGAGACGTCACTAAGCAGATTTAGGCGTACGATTGTCTAAAATGACGTCAGCAACACTGAAATCATGTTTGATAGATAACTGATTGAGATACCCGATCGGATCATCCGCGCTGAAAGTGGTGCCATCAAATAGCTGAATTGGTCCGCGACTGTAAGTGATTTCGGTTAAACCCAATTCTCGGGCGGCCGTACTGAAGATGTTGACACGACAAACTCGCTCCAAAATTTCCACCCAGTTGCGCGGAAATGGTACATCCCCCCATCGCGCCATTTGTGCCATCATCCACAGGTGCTCGGTACGGCTAGGACGATTGACACCTTGTCCATAAAATTGGTGGTGCGCATATTCCCGTGGCGACGGATGCAGGCTGCACACATGGGGATTGGGATCGCCCAAGTAGATGTAAGACAAATCTGTCCCCAAATACTCGCGTCGTGACAAAATTTCGCGAATCTCTTCGTGATTGGCTTCGTCCATGCAGTAGGCACAGGCTTCCAACAGCGCTTTAACCAAAGCAATGTGCGTATTGGGATAGGACTGGGCCCAGTCTTCCCGGACCCCTAACACTTTACCGGGATGTCCGTTCCACACTTCCAGATCGGTAGCGATCGTGTAGCCAATCCCCTCCACAGCGGCCCGTACATTCCAGGGTTCACCGACGCAATACCCATCAATATTTCCCGCTTGCAAATTAGCAATCATTTGCGCTGGTGGAATGGTGGACAGTTCTACATTGCGATCGGGGTGAATCCCACCTGCGGCGAGCCAGTAGCGTAACAGCAAATTGTGCATCGACGCGGGATGAACGACTCCGAAGGTATGGCGCTTGTCGGAGGTTTCTAATAGCAAATGCTTGAGGTTTTGCAAGGTATGAATACCCTGATCGTAGAAGCGTTTATCAAGGGTAATAGCGTTACCATTACGGGTTAAGGTGAGGGCGGACACAACAGGCAGCGGTGTACCATCCATACCCCCCAGCGTTAACCAAATTGGCATTCCGGCTGGCATTTGGGCTGCATCGAGATAGCCTCCAGCGATTCCATCTTGAATGCCACGCCAACTCGCTTCGCGCACCAACGACACTTCATCTAAACCGTGATGCGTAAAGAATCCCTTTTCTTTGGCCACCGCCAACGGTGCACAGGCTGTCAATGGCACAAAGCCAATATCCAGATTCACCTTTTCCAACCCATGACGAGCGATCGCTCCCTGCTTACCAGCCCGCAGTTTCTTGATTTGCTTTTGCTGATTGAGAAAATAAATGACTTCGCTGCGCATGGAATAGTAACTCGGATGATTCACCACCTCCAGGCGTTTGCGCGGACGGGGAATATCGACTTCCAGAATTTGCCCAATCTTGGAACCTGGACCATTGGTGAGCATGACGATGCGATCGCTCAGCAATAGAGCTTCATCGACATCGTGCGTCACCATCACCGCTGTCACGTGGCTCTCTTCGCAAATTCGCATCAACTGCTCTTGCAAATTGCCACGGGTGAGGGCATCGAGTGCGCCAAACGGTTCATCTAGCAACAGCAGCTTGGGACGAATGGCTAATGCACGAGCGATCGCTACCCGCTGTTTCATTCCCCCTGACAGTTGTCCTGGTGGTTTGTCAGCGGCGTGGCGCAATCCCACCAAGTCAATATGCTGTTCCACCAAGGCCCGACGTTCTCCCTTGGGTAAATCAGCCAGCACTTCATCAACCGCTAGCGCAATATTTTCGCGCACAGTCATCCACGGCAACAAAGAATAGTTTTGGAACACTACCATTTTGTCAGGACCAGGACGGCGAATTGTTTCGCCATCTAGCAACACCACGCCATCGGTGGGTAAATCTAATCCAGCGATCATATTCAGCAGAGTAGATTTGCCACAGCCGGAGTGTCCAATTAGCGATACAAATTCGCCCTTGTGAACCTCTAAGTTAATGCCTTTCAAGGCCAAATACTCGCCACCCCCACTGAGGGCAAACGTCTTTTCAATTTGATCAACTGCAAGAAAAACTGACATGGTTCGGTGAAGTTAGTAAGGTTGACACTTTTTCGGGAATACAAACAAGTTTTGCCTATTAAGTGAACGATCGTTGAATTGCAGAATTGATAATGATCGCATCGCTGATAGCATCAATTGGTGCAAGAAAACGGGATGAACGATCAATCGATAACAAAATCAACAGAGCATCCATCCCGCCCACTCATTCACCTGCAACGTAACCAACCGTTAGGCAGTCAAGCGCCTTTGCAAATAGGCAACGGCTCGATCGAGCAACAAGCCGACTGCGCCAATGTAAATGACTGCCAAAATGACTTCACTGACATAGTTATTCTGATAGGCATCCCAGATGAAGAAGCCAATGCCCACCACACCAGACATCACAATCTCTGCCGCAATGATTGCCAGCCAAGCCAACCCGATCGCAATCCGCAGTCCGGTGAAAATGTAAGGCAACGCAGAAGGAATCAGAATTTTGAAGAAATACTTGCGTGGTGACATTTGCAGCACACGGGCTACGTTTTTATAATCTTGCGGAATTTGCTGTACACCCACGGTCGTGTTGATCAGAATCGGCCAAACTGCCGTAATGAAAATCACGAAAATTGCTGCAAGTTGCACATTCGGTAACGCAATCAGGGTAATGGGAACCCACGCCAACGGCGCAATCATACGCAGAAATTGAAAGATAGGATCGAGGGCCTTATTCAAGGTTTGATTTGTTCCCACCAATATTCCCAAACTAATGCCAACGATCGTTGCTAGTGTATACCCTTGAGCGACCCGCGTTAAGCTCGACAAGGTTTGCCAAAACAATCCTTTATTCAATCCACCTAAATCAAAAAATGGATAAAACAATAGCTCGCGAGTACGTTGATCGGTGATGAGGCTGAGGGGCCCGGGCAATCGCGTTAACCCACTGGATGAAATCAACTGCCAAAGTAAGAGAAATCCCAAAATTCCGAGCACAGGCGGAATAATATTACCTGCATTCTTCTTCCACCAAGTTTGAAGCGAATTCGCCGAACTTGTTCTTCGGACTGCTCCTGATTGTGCAACCATTGTTGTTTACGTCTCCTGTCGGTGAATTTTCGAGCATTGCTTGCTGAGGCGTTCAGCATGCTGTTTATTTGTGACAAAATAGTCTCTTGCACTTTGTTGATCAATCAAGCTTTTATACTCGCTTAATCTTTAGGCTGTTCAAATAGGCTTCTGGATTCGCGGGATCAAACTTGACGCCATCAAAGAATGTTTCAACCCCTCTAGAGGTATCGGTCGGAATACCGCTGAATCCTGCCTCCTGAGCCGCCTCTCGCCACAAATCTTCCCGGTTGACGCGATCGATAATCTGTTGAGCCGTGTCAATGTCTTGCAGCGCGCCTTTGTGGAAGCCCCAGCGAATGGATTCGGTCAAAAACCACAAATCATGGCTCTTATAGGGATAGGAAACACTGCCGACGGTATCCGTCCAATACAGTGGACCTTTCTTGAAGTCGTTGATAGCAGACTTACCATCGCCCATCGCGTATTGTCCCGCAAATGGTGGCTCCAGAATATCAGCAGGAATGTTAAAGAAGTCCCGACCCGACACAATCTGAACCAACTCGGCACGATTTTCTGGCTGATCGCACCACTGTTGGGCCTCCATAATCGCTTTCAGCAACGCTTTGGTGGCTCTGGGGTTGGCATCGACCCAGTCTGCCCGAATTGCCAAATATTCCTCGGGATGAGACGGCCAAATTTCCGCGGTTAACGTGGACATGAAACCGATATCATCAGCCACAATTCGGTACGGCCAAGGATCGCCCGTGCTGAAGGCATCCATCGTTCCAGTTCTCATACCCTGCACAGTTTCCGGTGGTGGCACGGTCAGCAAATCGATATCATTGTCCGGGTCAACGCCGCCCGCTGCGAGCCAATAGCGAATCCAAAAGTCTTGGTTAGCGTTGGGAAAAGTAAACGCTGCTTTGAATTTCCGTCCCTGACTGGCTTCAAACCCCTTGATATAATCAGCAGCATTCGTGATATCCAGCCCCAATCCTTTACCTGCGTGAGCGTTGGCAATAGCAATACCGTTCCCATGCGTATTCAGTTGAGCCAATACATACATCGGGATCTTGTTGCCATTGGTAATAATTCCTTCGCTTAACAGGTGCGGCATCGGCATTTGCCACTGTCCACCATCAATACCACCGCCTTGAGACCCGATCGTCACATTATCGCGAGCAGACGCCCAGTTTGCTTGTTTGGAAACTTCAACTCCAGTCATCCCATACTTGGCAAAGAAGCCTTTCTGTTGCGCAACGATCAGTGGAGCCGACTCAACGATAGGAAGATATCCCAGCTTAATGTTGGGGGTTTCCGGGGTTTCAGTCGATCCCACTGGAGATGCTGCCGGAGATGCCGCCGGAGATGTCGCCGGAGCCGTAGTCGTATCAGCAGTGGTGGATGGGGGATTGCCCACACATCCTTTTAATAAGACCGCCCCAGCAGAAGCGCTTGCTGTGAATAAAAACTTGCGACGAGATGAACTAAAAGCGTGAGACATAGAACCTCCTAGCGAGCGTGAAATGAGTAGGCAATTCGTCTTCCAGCAACGTGGCATGGTTGTGGAAGGCGTGATTGAAACCAGCAGTCCCCTCAGATCTCGGATTACAAACCGCGCACTAACCCAAAATCTTGCAGAACTATTTAGATAGAAAAAAATCTATGGTTTGCTGGAAATACATTGAATTTTATCAATGTACTATGAATAAGAAGTTAGCAGATTTAAGTGATCTTTGTAACCCTTCTAGCAAGAAGTTGCAGAAGTTTTTCCAAATCGTGGATATAGGCAAATGTTGTTAGTGGATTGAACAATTGACGCATTTCTATTGAAACGATTACAGTTATGCCCAAAAGTAGCTGTTTTTCAAGAGAACTCTGATAGTTTCTATAGAGTTAAGCCGCATGTTTTTAGCTGCAAAATATCAATAATTAAAACTTTTAATTAACGCATTGCACGAAATACCTCTCTAGGGGCTGGAATCCTAACGCTAGAAATTCATTTAACCATCGTGTTACCGATCGGATTTGCAAGCACCCCTAGTGTGCCTATCACCTTCGCCCTCACCAACTTGTAAATGTGACAGGCTTCCTACTCCTAAGCCTGGAACGAACTGAAGCGTGCTGAGATGGCAAAGGGGTAGAGACGTATTTTCAACAGAATGTATTCAATAGAGAAGACGCTATCAGTCGCTTGAGTTTTGTTCTGAGTTTTGTTCAATGTCTAAGCGCCGCAGTCGAACCCTGGTTTCTTCCAATAGTTTACGGTTGGCAGCCATCAAATCGGCTACTAGTCCAAACATCCACAGTTGAAACCCAATCAAAACCAGCACCGCTGCCAATATCAAACTGGGGGCGCGCGATCGCGTTGGATCGACAAACCAAAACAACAATAGCCACCGCACCCCTAGCACAGTTCCCAAGAGAAATGGAATCGTTCCTAGCAGTGCAAAGAACCGCATTGGGCGGTATAGCATAAAGATCCGTAAGATTGTGAAGGACGATTTCATCACATAGGATGGAATACTCTTCACCAAGCGCGACTTTCGCATGTTGGGATTGGTACGAATTGGCACCGAGGCGATCGTCATGCCTTTTTGCCCCGCTTGAATAATTGTTTCGAGGGTATAGGTGTAATTGTTGAAAACGTTCAACTGCATTGCCGCTGCCCGACTAAATGCTCGAAATCCGCTCGGCGCATCCGGGACATCGGTGTTGCTTGCCAACCGCACCATAAAACTGCCAAAGTTTTGCAGCACTTTCTTAATATAGGAGAAATGCCGGGTTTTCCAGATCGGGCGAGCACCAATTACCATGTCTGCTTGTCCTAGCAAAATCGGCTGAATCAGGGTCGGAATATCGTCAGCACAGTATTGATTATCGGCATCGGTGTTGACGATGATATCGGCTCCGGCCCGCAAGCTAGCTTCTAAACCTGCCATGAATGCTTTGGCTAGTCCTTGGTTGCTAGAAAAACTAACAATGTGATCAACGCCATATTCTTTTGCTACTTCTACAGTGCGATCGCGGCTGCCATCATTAATCACCAACCATTCGATCGTCTCTACCCCTGGTAAATGACGGGGTAAGGCCGACAGTGTGGTTCCCAAGGTCAGTTCCTCGTTATAGCAAGGGATCTGGATAATTAGCTTTGTCATGACTTGTTTTGGCGGCACATAAGCCAGATTTTTACCATAAATAGGGGCACTTGATCATAGGAAACAGGGATATCAACATCAAAGTTCTTTGTCCACACATCTACTGGTCTACCGATGCACCCATTTAACTAGAGTTTTTTAACTAGAGTTTAGAGGACCGATTGGCTGACAACACTCGATTCCCTTTCCCCTCCCTCCTCGCCGATCCGGGGCGGGACGTTGAATCCCCTCCATTGTCCCGACTCCCCATCGCTCCATCTGGGAGAAAGGGTTGGGGGATGAGGAAACAAAGAGTTGTCAGTTCTGAGTTCATCTAGCAGGAGCACGATCGCTTCAACATTGCTCCTGCTGTGCACCTATGCGAACTAATCGATGAACAACTTTGTGATTCAAACTCCGGCATAAGTCAGGCATTCTCAGGCGTGAAGTCAGGCGATCGGTTGGTTGGATTGAAACATCGAACTAAAGATGAATGAATCAATTCTTTTAGGCAACTACAGCAAGGATAGAAGCGATGCAAGGTACATGGGCTTTCCAAAGTTTTTTGATGCTTCCCTCTGAAACTGAATGGGCTGCACCCCCAGGAACATCAGTGAGCGCAAGAAAGTGGGCGAAGGGAACCTTAGCAATCTTGAGTAGTACCGATGATGAATTCTCAGGAGAACTGACATTTAGCGAAACGGTCAAACTCAATGTCAAAGGGAAAATTTTGCCTGCAACGGACGACACTCCTGCTGTGCTTGATGCGATCGGTGAAGCAACTGACGGTCCAGCCAAAGGTGCAATCTACAAGATCAGGGGATGGAGTAATCCACTTACATCTGAGCAAGTCAATCCATCTCAGATTCAAGGTTCAGTGTTAGCAGTGCGCGGCACGGATTCTAAGCCTGAAATAGAACTTGGAGGAATGCCGATCGGAACGATAGGGGCATTTATTTTGAACTTAGTTTAACAAGTCTAATAAGCCATCCATCATTATCTGGAGAATTACAATGGGACGAATCTTTATTTCCGCAGGTCATTTTTCTGGCGATCCTGGAGCAACTACCGCGATCGGCACTTCAGAAGCACAAGAAATGATCAAAACTCGTGATTTAATCATTGCAGAACTGAAATCGCGAGGATTAGTTCAAGATCAGGACTTCTTCTCTGTTCCAGATACAATTGATCTCACTCCTACAATTAATTGGATTAATGCTTGTGCTGTTGCTGGAGATGTAGCCCTAGAAATTCATGGGAATGCGTTCGACAAACGTGCAAGAGGAACCGAATGCTTTTTTATTCACGGCAATGCTGCACGCGAACGGGATGCCAGATTAATGCTAAATGCGCTTCTTAATCAAGTGCCTAGTCTTATCGATCGCGGAGATAAACCCGATACTCAATCTGCTCCGGGCAGTCTAGCATTCTGTCGTCGAATTGCGGTTCCATCATTGTTGCTGGAGCTATGTTTTGTTGACGAACCTCAAGATATGAATCTTTTGGTGAGAGATCGCGCAAAATTTGCCAAAGGCATTGCTAATGGTTTGATTGCATGGAGTGAAATCAGTCCAGGAAATCCAGGAGGTGGAACTAATCCTTTCCCAAGCATCAACATCAAACTCAATGGACGACTTCAGCAAGATAAGGGAATCCTAGTTAACAGTAATTCCTATATCCCTATTGATCTGGCTGGGCTTCTGGGAATCGATCTTTCTATTGCCACCAATGTACGGCGAGTCACGCAAGGAGGAATTGTTTATGTTAAAGCTGTTGATTTGCAGCCCTTTAATGTGTCAGTCAGTTGGCAGTCTAGTCCTCCTACCGTTGTTCTCAATACTGCACTGGTTAGTGTAGAGATCGATCGAATCATGGGTCAAGGTCTTAGCTCAATTGAGCAACTGTCGGATTTCTTAAAATCTAACAACTCAGGAGATTTCATCTCTCGTTTTCCAGATATTGCCAGGCTTTATGTCGAAGAAGCCAGGAAAGAAGGGGTCAACCATGACATTGCCTTCTGCCAAATGTGTTTGGAAACAGGTTATCTCAAGTTTGGTGGAGATGTTAGTCCTAACCAAAATAACTTTGCTGGAATTGGGGCGATCGGCGGTGGTGTTGCCGGAGCCTCATTCCCAGATGCCAGAACAGGCGTTAAAGCCCATATTGAACATTTAAAAGCCTATGCCAGTACAGAAGATATTGCACACCCTCCCATTGTTGATCCTCGCTTTCATCTAGTAACTCCCCGTGGCAAAGCTCCGAAGGTGAAGGATTTGACAGGAAAATGGGCAGTAGATACGCGATATGGTGACAAGATTCTCGCTATCCTGAAGCGACTTTATGAAAGTGCAGATGTTGAATCTTTGCATCATGGAGATTCAGGTAGCCACTCGATCGAAATTACTTCTCCTGCGCCACGATCGACGTTTGAGATTAAGCAGAGCTTTACTGTGAAAGGAACAGCAAGTCCTGGTGTCGTCAAAGTTAGTCTTAGCAGTCCTTGGGGCGGCAATATTTTTCCGTTGGTCACCGCAGCCGTAAGCGGTGGATTGTGGCAGGCTGATGTTGTTTTCAACACAGCAGGAAACCGGGAAATTTTAGCTACGGCTCTGGGTGATCAAGACAATATTTTGGATTTTGATCCCGAAGAGTTAATCGTTGTGATTCAAAGCAAATTGGCTAAACCTGTTGTAGGAGGTTATGTTACGAGTCCTTTCGGTTGGCGTAACGGTCGGAACCATCGTGGAACTGATATTGGGCATCGCAATGGAGTAGGAACCCCTATTCTCGCCGTTGCCGACGGTACAGTTAGTTTCGTTCAAACAGGATGTACTGTTGGCAATCACAACTGTGGTGGCGGTTTTGGCAGCCATGTAGATATTCGTCATTCCAACTTGGATTTACTGAGTCGCTACGCTCACTTAAGCCGTGTCAATGTCAGTGATGGACAAACCGTTACTAAGGGTCAGAAGATCGGCGAAATGGGAGAAACAGGTCATGCATTTGGGCCACATCTTCATATTGAAATCATTCGGCTAAGCAATGGTATTCACTTAGATCCTGAAACCATCATCATTCCGATCGTCTAATCTCTCAAAACTTAAGTCTGAAGTGGTAAAAGTTCTTCATCGAAAGTATTTTTCATCTTTTTCAAACTAGTGGAAAAGTGCATGAATTTTAAACAGATGCCTTTGATGCAGTCCTATCACGAGAGCAATAGAAAGAACAGTAGTTCTCTAAAAGCGCAAGCTCGATTTTGCTTCAAACAAGTAACAATCTTGGAGATTCACAATGGCAATTCAAGTCGATCCAAATGAAATTATTAAACTCATCAAGTTTATTGCTGCACCCGGACATGGCTTTGACAAGCCCACAGATTATCGATTCGAGCTTGATCCAAGTTTCAAAGGACTTAACTTGAGAGTGGTTTTGATTGTGACTCATTTACCTTCAGGTGACAAAACAACGATCGTTTTAGATCCTTAGGTATCTCTTTAAGCTAAATCAAAACTTTTACTGGCGATCGTTCCTAATCCTAACTAAAGAACGATCGCTTACTTTCTACCTTCTATAACTCTTAGCATTCAGGAAAATAAATGATGCGTAAAATTAGGAGAAAATGGGTTTTCATCTGCTTACTAGTAATTGCATTAATGTTTTCTAGTAAAATACCAGTGAATGCTCAATCTTCTTTCGATCAAGAATTAATTCCTCCAGAATCTTCAGTTACTGTACCCAGCGAGACTCGAATTGAGGAATCACCGAGTTTACCGCCCTTATCGTTAAAGACAAAAGCAGTTATTGCTGGAAGAAACGGCAATGGACGAGTAAAACTAGGGGATTATATTGAAGTAGAAGTAGCAGGTCTCTCAAACGCGATCAGAAATCGGAGTATTGATCCACAAGAACTTGTACTTTTTCTACAAGGTTATGCATTGCCAGATTTGCATGGAGAACCAGTTGGTGAAGATCGGTTAGCCTTCCAACTGAATCGAACTGATGAATCTCAAGAAGTATGGAATTCGATTATTGGTGGCAGCACACGATTTATTCGTAAAGCCAGAGTAAGCGTAGGCTTTGTTGAAAAACAGGCATTTCCTACCGTTGAACCTGCACCTACGATCGATATTCTTGTTCTGGGTTCGCCTTGGTTATTAATTTACATTCCGTTTCTGCTTTTGGTTCTCTTTTTATTCTTTAGATTTGGAATCGATGGGCTGCGAGATCCAGTGCAAGAGCCAAATTTAGATAAACATGATCAACCTTTTAGTTTGGGACGAACTCAAATGGCTTGGTGGTTCTTTTTAATTATTGCCTCCTTTGGATTTATCTATTCAATTACTGGAGATTACACCAACATTGTCACAAGTCAAGCAATGATCCTTTTGGGTATTGGTGCAGGTACTGGGGTTGGCGCAGCACTGATTGATGCAATCGGTGGAAATAAGGACAATGATGGAAATGTGGTTATTTCTAATAAAAAAGAAAAAGTAAGTAGGAACTTCTTTCAAGATATTTTGGCAGATAAAGATGGGGTAAGTTTTTATCGATTTCAGATATTTATTTGGACAATTGCACTTGGTCTAGTTTTTATTTTCGAGGTGTTGAAGAATCTCAAAATGCCAGAATTTGACTCAACACTATTAGTTCTTCAAGGAATTAGCGCAGGAACTTATCTTGGTTTCAAAGCTCAAAAATAATTGTTTTCTTTGTTGGATTGGTTCAATTTCTATCTCCAGCTTATGCAAAAAATAGTTCCTCAGGGAACTTCAGCAAAGTAACCTCAATTGCCAAGAGTAGCCGTCAGCAAGCAACTTCAAGCCCTCGGAAAACGCGGGCAACATTCCAAATGTTACTATTACTTATTGCAACGATCCACGCCTCCACCCCCTGCAATAGCCGATCGACTTCTGGTTTGCCATCGTCCTCAACTTTCGCAAAATTTGCCGAGGCTTCACCATAAAACAAGTAGCAATGACTACTTGTGTCAGGAATTTCAGCAAAAAGGTCATGACAGAATTAAGAAGCTATCTCAAAGCCGAGAAATGCGATCGGCATCCTGGAGAACTTCATAAAGTAATGTATGGGCAGAGTCGGACTCGAACCGACATGACCGAAGTCGCCACATTTTGAGTGTGGTGCGTCTACCAATTTCGCCATCCGCCCCCGGCTTTGGCTTTTTTCTCAGCTTCATCATTATAAAGCATTGGGCGTTTTTGTAGCAACGATTGATAGTCTTGACTGCTAGCCCAACGATCAATCTCCTTGGCTCGCAACACTGGAACCGGGTGAGTTAATGGCGCGGTTTGCAGTTGCCGCAGCATTTGCCCGACCTCATCAGTGCTAGTTTCTTCGTAGGAGCGGGCTTGAGCCAAAAACGCATCCAAATTGAGTTGCGGAGCCAGTGTGGGAGAACCACCAGATAGCTTCATGAGTACCGACGCCACTACACGCGGGTTTTGAGCGACCAAGAGAGCCGCTCGATCGCACGTGAATTCTGCACAACGCACCCATTGCAACAGTTGTGTCTGTAAACTTTGCGCCAACGCTCCTCCCAAGGGAGTTAGTTGCCCGGCCGCCAGAACCAGCAAGTTTGCCAGGGTTAAATACACACTGTGTTCGCACTTAAGATGCCCTAGCTCATGAGCAATCACTGCTTGTGTTTCTTCGGGGGTCAGTAGATCAATTAACGAGGTGTGCAGTACAATAAACGGCTGCTTGCCGCGCATGGCGAAGGTGTAAGCATTCGGAACTGGGTGTTGCCTTACATAAAGTTGTGGGGGTTCCAAATCCAAAATCTGACAGGCTTCTAGCAGCAGTGTGTGAAGCTGAGGTAATTGCTGTTCACTGACCAATACGCTAGAGGCAATATTTTCTAGATAGAAAAAATGCTCGGCAATTCCACCTAGTACACTCCGTATCAAGAGATCTAATCCTGGAATCTGTCTCAAGGTTTGAGTAGCTTCTAGATCCAGAGGATGACGGAAGTGATCGGATTTAAGACCAATTAGGGCTGATTTGGCATGAGACATAGGGCATTTTACAATCGCTATCCGGATGGAATTGTCTCGATCTCGAAAAAATAGGGCTTTAACTATTGTATCGAGGAATGCTAGGAACTAGGAAATTTACCCTTTATAGAAGCTTAAAGGAGTTTTGTTGAGAACTCTTCAAGAACCGAACGGATTTCAGCAGGATGCGATCGTATTGCTGACTCAGAAGTCGTGTCTGTTGGTTGATGGCAATTACTGAGTTTCAGCGCACATTCGCTAATTGTTTAAGTTGTACAAGGAGAAAACTGCATGTCCTTAAATCCTTACACGTTTTTGCAAACTTTGGAATCCCGATCGGGGTTCACCACCGAGGACAAGCAACTGTTGAAGTCCTATGCCGAGTGGGGCAAAACGATTGCTCCAGAAATGGCCGATCATTTTTATGCTTATCTGAATCGTGATGAAGAAATGCACACAATTTTGAACGCTACTGAAGGACGCATTCACCGCCTACGGGACACCTTTATTCAGTGGTTCTACGAAATGTTCACAGGCATGGATGACTGGGGGCAAGACTATGCCGATCGGCGCTGGAGAATTGGACTAGTGCATGTCCAAATTGGGATTGGTCCGCAGCACGTTGTACCTGCGATGGCAACGGTGGTACAAGAAGTAGGAAACCGATTGCGAGCCGATGGCAAAGATCAAAGACTGCAAGATGCGCTAGGACGCATCTGTATGATTGACTTAGCGTTTATCGAGCAAGCCTATGTTGAGGTCAGTTCAGCGGCGGTCTTGCGGGAAACGGGTTGGACAGAGAAGCTGTTCAGGCGATTGATTGCGACTGGAGCCGGGAAAATGAGCTAGGGGATTACCGATCGCGATTCGAGCCGCCCCTGGACTTCCCAATTGGGCGATTATGTCCTCCTCGATCGCAACTCAACGCACAAGGGTGATCCCCTCAATCTACTCCTTATAAGAGTAACTTTAAGCCCTGCTTGGCTCGGTTCCTCCCTTGCCGCTAGGGAGGTTAGAGGGGATCGCCGGTGCGCATGTTTACAACGACCGATCGTGGGGGATTTAGGGATACATTCCAAGTGACCACGTTGCAAACACTTTCTCAGGTCAAAGCAGAGGTGGGTGTATCACTCACGGTATCAGGGTCTGCATTCACCCGCTGAAGTTTGGCTCCCAACTTTTGCAGCTTACCTTCCAAATTTTCGTAACCGCGATCGAGATGCTGTAAGCCGCGCACAGTGGTCATGCCCTCAGCCGCCAACCCTGCCAGAACCAGCGCCGCCGAGGCACGTAAATCAGTTGCCAGTACGGGTGCCCCCGACAGCATTGGCACACCTTGCACAATGGCAATATTGCCCTTGACGCGAATATTAGCGCCCATCCGGTTTAGTTCTGCTACATGCCGCAGACGGTTTTCAAACAGCGTTTCAGTGATCACGCTGTTGCCTTCACTCAGCGTTAACAATGACATAAATTGGGCTTGCATATCCGTGGGAAATCCAGGATAGGGCATCGTCTTAATATCTGTAGCTTTGTAATGCGACCCAGGCACAATCCGTAAACGATTGCCCGATTCAGCAATCACATCAATGCCAATACTGCGAAGTTTAGCGATAACGGCTGTCAGGTGATCGGGAATCACCGGAGCTAAGGTGATTTCAGAGCGAGTGATAGCACCAGCGACTAGGAACGTGCCAGCTTCAATGCGATCGGGAATAATGCCATAGTCGGTCGAGTGAAGGCTAGGGACGCCGGAAACCACAATCGTATTGGTTCCAGCACCGCGTATTTTCGCGCCCATGGCTCGACAGAAGTTGGCCAAATCCACAACTTCCGGTTCCTGAGCAGCATTCTCAATGACGGTCTCACCATCTGCCAACGTCGCCGCCATCATCAGGGTTTCTGTAGCTCCAACGCTAGGAAAATCCAGATAAATACGTGTTCCTTGCAGTCGTTTGTGGCTACCCCGGATATAAGCATAGACCGTGCCATGTTCGATCTGCACTTCTGCACCCAGCGCTTGCAGTCCGCGGACATGTAGGTCTACCGGGCGTGCCCCGATCGCGCAACCGCCAGGCAGCGGTACACGAGCCACCCCTAAACGGGCCAAGAGCGGGCCAATGACAAAGAAACTCGCTCGTAGCTGACTCACAAGTTCATAGGGGGCCTGAGATTGGCCAAGATGACGCGCATCAATGTCTAGAACATCGCCATTCCACTTGAGCTTGACGCCCAGTGCCGAGAGAATTTCTCCCATGCGAACCACATCAACCAGAGACGGAACATTGCGAAGGCGGCAGTCTCCAGCACACAGCAACGCTCCTGCCATGAGCACCAGCGCAGAGTTCTTTGCGCCGCTGATCTCAACCTGTCCTTGCAAGGGATGCTTGCCCCAAATCTGTAAAACAGACTTGTCTTCCTCTGAGGACGACGAGGGGTTTGTTAGACTAAGAATGGGAGTAATGGCTCTATCCTCCAAAACCTCAAGTGAACTGGATGCAGCTTAACAGGCTACAAAGTTGGTTTAGATTCTACCGGAAAGCTTCTGATTTTCTAGCAATTATTTTGGGCACAATTTAATCATTCACTCACAAAATCATTCCTCGTGATTCTACCGAAGTTAAAGTTTTCTATTCAAACCAGTTGACGAAGTGCCATAACTTAGCGCATGATAGTAAATCGCGGTCATCCCAATAATCCTTAAGGCGATCGACGGCTCACTGACGCGGAACTGGCGGAATTGGTAGACGCGCTAGATTCAGGTTCTAGTGTCTGCAAAGACTTCCGGGTTCAAGTCCCGGGTTCCGCATTGGTTTATATTAGGTGTCCATAACGAAACGTGAGGGTAGCTTGTTAGCACCTGATCGTTCTTTCATGACCTCAATGGATTGGTTCGATTGTTTCAACGCTCCAATGGTCTTAAAAAAACTTAATCAATTAATCGATGAACGCTATAAAATTTTAATCGAATTCTCATTCATCGGCTTCATCGATTCATAGATAAATATCAATGATAACCAGTTTGCAAAACCCGCTTGTGAAGCAACTGCGTAAGTTGCAGCGGGCGAAAGAGCGACGCAATCAGCGATTAATGTTGCTGGAGGGAACGCATCTTGTGGAAGAGGCGTGTGCAGCAGGGATGCCGCTAGTTACAGCGTGCCATACAACCGCTTGGCAGCAAACGTATCCCCAGCTTTGGTCAGTGCTGATGCAACGGGCGATTCGTGTGGAATTAGTCAGCGAGGAGGTGTTGCAGGCGATCGCTACCACGGTTCATCCAGATGGCGTGGTAGCCACCGCGGAACGAACTCTAGGTTCGGCACAATTTATGTCCCCAACTAGGGCGGTGCAACTGGGTGTGGCTCTAGAAACGATTCAAGATCCAGGCAATTTAGGAGCCGTGATTCGGACGGCAGCAGCGGTCGGAGTCGATGGCTTATGGCTAAGCGTCAACAGTGTCGATCTAGACCATCCCAAAGTCCTACGTGCATCCGCAGGACAATGGTTCCGCTTGCCGATGACCGTCAGTGGTGATCTAAGCCGTGACCTTCAAATGCTTAAGTTACAAGGAGTGCAACTAGTTGCTACAGTTCCAACCGCAACGCTGACCTACTGGCAAGTTGATTTTACTCGTCCAACAGTGGTGTTGCTTGGAAATGAGGGGGGCGGCTTGTCGTCTGCGTTGCTTACTTTGTCTGACGTTGCCGTTAAAATCCCCCTAGCTGCGGGTATAGAGTCGTTAAATGTAGCAATTGCAGCAGCTTTGGTGCTCTATGAAGCTCGACGCCAGCAATCGTTCACTGAGGTGCTGCCACGATAGCAATTTACTTTTGCTATCTACTTCTAGCCTCAGCCACGATCTTCACCGCCGCTAAAATTGTCGCGACTGCGAGAGCTACGGCGATTATCCTCGCGGGGTCGGGCCTTGCTGACTTTGAGATCGCGTCCCATCCACTCGGCTCCATCTAGGGCTTCGATCGCTGCTGTCTCTTCGGTAGGGGCTTCCATCTCTACAAAGGCAAATCCCCGAACTCGTCCAGTTTCGCGATCGGTTGGCAGGGTAATATTCTTAACGGTTCCATACTCCTCGAAGACCTGTTTCAAGTCGTCTTGGGTAACTTGGTAGGACAAATTACCGATATAAATCGACATTGCATTTCTCCAAAATTACAGCACGTAGCGGTTGAAGTTCGGAGAGACGCTTACCACTGAACTGAAAACGACTGACCATCCGAAATTAACGCTGCTAGTCTTTCTTCTATGATAGCCTTGGCTGCCAATCAAAACGGTTGAAACTCCTTTAGAAATCAAGTTTCTCGCAACCCGCCCTAGGATAGAGGTTGAAGCTGGAAGAATCTGAGTAAATAGAATATTATCGTTTCCTCACATGGGTCATTATGTTTAATCTGGCAGAGTCCCAAATGAGGGGGCTGACACTCAATGGTAAGGTGCTGGATGTTGCATACGAGCTATATTTGCAAGCCCCGCAACAAATTTATCCGGAGATCAATCTAAGAGAATTAGCGCAGCGCACCGGATTAGGAGTATTGGAATGCCGGAATGCCATTGTTGAAGCCAATCGTCTGGGACAGTTCCCAAATTGCACGTTACATTCCTAGCTCGATGTCATTGGCAATAGCCAAGAATTATCAAGACTTAAGGTCATACTTCTAGCGAACATCGCACAAGCTAGAGATGTCAGCATGAATATAGAAGGTAAGCTTATCTAAATTAGGCTGAGCATGTTCAACTTGTTCAAGGCGCTTGGGCTGATTTTCAAAGTTGCCCGCAAATGGATAGAGACGTTTTTGGTGCGGACAATCCGACGTTTGACTTCACTGGTCGTGACACCAGACTGTGAATAATAAGGTCAATTCTCAACTATGAAAAGATGATTGGATTGGCTCTCTAGTGCATAGATGTAGCCAATTCACAGGCTATCTTGCTTCAATGCAGAAAACAATTGACAATTCTTTCCCCTCATCCTTAATTCCCTGCGCCTCATGTGAGTGCAGGGACTTGTTTTGCCAAATCCTGAATTGAACGCTCCTCACCTGCGTTGGGAGAGTGGGCAAGAGTGGCACGCGGTTTGTCAGTCAATTAAGTGCCGCTCCATCAATAATTGAAAATCAGGTGATACTTGCATAATCGCAGAGTTGCAATCGTTTTGAATGCATACAGGCTTTTACCCAAGCCTTGTAATTCTGCATCACCGGATTTGAACAGAGCTTAAAAGAAAAAATTTTGGGCGTTGCTGCATTCACATTGGAGTTGTCCTCATCCCCAACCATTCTCCCTCCAGGAAAAAAGAGAGCCGGATTGCTCGCTTCCTTTCCCAATAGGCGAGGGCTAGGGTGAGGGGGCAGATTCATAGCTCGATGCAGCAATACCAAACTTTGGAAAGCAATGTGAGTTTTCCTCACATATGTTCTAAGCCAGGAGAAACATTTAATGCAATTCACTTATCGTGGTGTTGCTTACACTCAAGCAACGCAATATTTGACCACTCAGTTCGTCGAGAAAGTTACAGAAATTCATCAGCCAGTCTTTGCCCAATATCATGCTGCGGTCTATCCACAGCACCACCATGTTGTTCTTCATTCAGTTTTACCGTTGCAATATCGCGGTTGTCTTTATTTGAGTCCTCGTTTCATCGCACATTGAAACAGGCTCAATTTTAGGTTCATAAAATGGTCACTCAATTGTCTTATTTTGCTGGTCATTCTACTTGAGGTCTCAAATGGTAAGTGATAGAGTTTGGGTATCAAATTCATCAGATTCTTTGCAATCATCAAATTCTTCAATATCCGCAGAAAAACCGATCGCTTTGATACAAAGCTGGATTGAAAAGTGGCTTGTTGAGAATTTAGAAATTTCGCCAGATGTCATTGATCCAAACCTTCCTCTGAATGCCTATGGAATGGAATCGTTAATGATACTGGAACTCATTCAAGATATGGAAGACTGGTTGGGACAATCCCTTAGGGAGGTAGACTGGACTTCAAGCAATCCAACTATTACGAACATAGCGGTGAAAGTTGCTGACACGAACTTGAATCGATCGCCCATTAAACAGCTAAAGCCAGGTGTCTCGATGGTGACAAGTACTCCTCAGTCGGAACAATCTGCAAATTTAGGTGTGTCTTCAACGCTGAGCGATGCCCTTCAGCAAATTCCGCAAACCTTCAACACCGTCTCGAATCAGCGCGATCGGCAACTGTTGATAGAAAACAGGTGGGTGTGTGACTTTGCATCTTGCAACTATTTAGGATTAGATTTGCACCCTCAGGTGGCTCAAACTATTCCAGCGGCCGTGTCGCAGTGGGGAACACATCCGAGTTGGACTCGGGCCGTTGCATCACCGCAACTTTACCAGGAGCTAGAAACTGCGATCGCTGATTTAATTGATGCACCCGATGTTCTGGTGTTCCCGTCGTTGACCCTTCTGCATATGGGAGTAATTCCGTCGCTGACTCAAGAAGATGGCATCATTTTTGTTGATGCTGCTGCCCACCGATCAGTTTATGAAGCCTGCCGACTGTCTAAACAAAATGGAGCGATTGTCATTCAACATCGCCATAATCATTTAGAAGATCTGACCCAAAAGTTGCACAGATATGCCCATAAACGGACAAAGCTGATTGTGATCGATGGTGTTTACTCAATGTCGGGGACCTGCTCCAATCTTCAGGCTTATACTCAGTTAGCGAAAGAATTTGATGCCCTACTGTACATTGATGATGCGCATGGCTTTGGACTGTTGGGAGAACATCCAACCTTACAGATGCCCTATGGACTTAAAGGGAATGGTATTGTCAAGCATTTTGGCTGCAATTATGATGACGATCGCATCATCTACAGTGCTGGATTATCCAAGGCCTTTTCTTCCTACGGTGCATTTGTCACCTGCACTAATGGGTCAATGAAGTCCCAGTTTGCCAACGCTTGGACGGCTGTTTTTTCTGGTCCCATCCCCACCGCCAGCCTAGCTAGTGCTATTGCAGGGCTTGAAGTTAACAGCAAAGAAGGTGATCAACGACGGCAACGGATCTATCATCTAACCCGTAAGCTCGTCGCGGCTGCCAGATCAATTGGCTTTCAAGTCGATAATCAGTACTATTTTCCTATTGTTAGTGTGGTGGTTGGCTCAGTGAACTGTATGCAGATTGCCTGTCAACAACTTTGGCAACACGGCATCCTTATAACACCTGCTATCTTTCCAGCCGTTCCTGTTAATCGTAGTGCCTTGCGGTTTTCCATTACGGCTGCTAATACTGAAGCAGAAGTGGAACAAGCAATCAGAGCGCTGCAAGCGGTTTGGGATCAGTTATGTCGCTGCCAATCCTTGGCCAGTTAATTTGATTAAGTTAACAGTTTAAACAACCGGATGTTGAATAGCTTCATTCACCTGTTATTTTAGCTGGAGCAGACGCCGGTTCAGTGGGTTCGCAGGCAGGTACAGGCAGTGTAACCGTAGTAGCTTGAATTCTTAACGCATCAGCGAGGACGCAAATGAGTTGGGGACTAAGGCGATTAGCCTGGTCATAAGCTGCTAGTGCTTCGGACGATCGTCCCAAAACAGACAAGATCACACCTTGGTTATACCAACCTGCAAAGGATTCTGGATTAAGGCTGAGTGCTGCTTGGGTAGTTTCTAGAGCGCTTTGATACCGACCTGCATACCAGAGTGCTGCTCCTAAATTGACTAACACATCCGCTTCAATCGAGGGGTCGATCGGCATTTGATTTGTGTGAGTATTCAAAACAGGAGTTGATGAGTTAATAGAGTTTTCTGAAGGCTGGTCTGTTAATTGGTCTATTAACTGGTCTGAAGACTGGTCAATAGCTTGCTCTAAATTTTGTTCTGTAGATTGTACTAGCTCTGTGTCAGTCGGTAGAGCGGTGCAATAGAGGGCAGAACGACTGATGGCTTGACTGTTGATGGCTTGACAGTAAGCTTGAATCGCATTGTCATATTGCTGCATAGAGCTAAAGATCCGACCTTGATTGAATCGAGCTTGAACAGATTGCGGATTGAGAGTGACTGCTTCAGCAATAGCCACCGCCGCTTCGTCATAGCGAGCTAATCTCCACAACCCAACGGCTTGATTATTCCAAGCATCGGCATAGGTGGGGGCAAGCTGAATCGCTTGTTGAGCAGACGCGACTGCTTCGTGATATTGCTCCATCTCAAGCAACGCATAACTTCGTTGACTCCATGCATAGGCTGGAGTTTCGTCTTCCCAAACCCCATTTCCACGCACGGCTCGTTCGCAGTCCGCGATCGCCGCTTGATACCGCTTGAGTTGATTCAAAACGGCACAGCGATGAGCCAGCGCCAGCGAATAGGTTGGTATCAGTTGAATGGCTTGATCGTAAGATCGCAGCGCTCTAACGGATCGGTTGAGTTGAGCCAGAAATGTGCCTTGATGCAGCCAAGCGATCGGATCATCAGGATGTTCTGTTAAGGCCTGCGCGTAATTATCGAGAATAGTCTGATGATGACAGTTAGTTTGCAATTCATTCAGCAATTCCTCATTTCTCTGTTCTTCATGGGGCGTATTTTCATCAGTATCAGTTGTATGTATCGTTCTTTGCTGCATCTCTAACAGTACTCGACACCGTTCTGCCTCAGCCAAGGAAAAGGTGGAGCGTTCTCGAATGGCTTTTTCGTAAGAGTGCAGGGCTGGTTGCAATTGTCCCTGTGCTCGCAAGGCGGAGCCGTTATAGTACCAGGCAATGCTGGCATCACTGTCTTCCCAGTCCTTGTCCAAGTCCAGAGCCGTTTGGCAAGCTGTGATTGCATCTGCGTAGTGCCCGGCTTGTACTAACGTAATACAGTATTGAGTCCACTCTGCGGATGTTTCCAGTGCAGGTGTTTCTGGTGTTGTCAAGTTTAGCTGATTTGAGTTTTCTTCTCTCTGGAGTGGTGGAGCCGCTAGGGTTGTCCTTGTCCAGAGCAGAGGGGTTGTGAAAACAGTGGTGGCCAAGCCCAGCCAAGCGAGGACATAACGCATAGGGTCCTTACAAAAAGATCTTTGCAATGAGATCCTCCCCATCATAGGTGGCTGAACGGGTCGGAAAGTTAGGAGAAAGTGAGATCACTGGTCACAGATTAGCATTGAAGCAGATAACTCGAACATGGCATCACTTTGGCGATCGACGGCTCCTAAGTGTTGTAAGGTAGCTTTTTGGGCATCGGTCAATCCGGTGACACCGGTGATGTCGGCCCCTTCATAAGGACGATCGGGTGTCAGCGATCGCAAACATTGTCCTGTTTGCACATCCCAAAGGCGAATCACGCCCTCTTCCCCAGCACTAGCCATTAGTTGACCATTGGGGTTCACGGCAATCGAATGAACTTGACTGGTGGGCCCTTGAAAGGTTCTCAACATCTCTCCTGTGCTCACGTCCCAACACCGTAGGGCTTGATTGCCACCTCCACTCACCAGCCATTTGCCATCGGGGCTATAGGCCACACTACGGACGATATCGGTATGATTCATCAACGTTTTCAAGCATTCTCCAGTTTGTACATCCCAAAGTCGTACAGTTTGATCATCACTGCCACTGGCTAATAGTCGCCCTTGAGGGTTGAACGCAACCGACGCAATCTGATTGCTGTGCCCTTGCAGCAAGTTGAAACACTGTCCTGTCTGCACATCCCACAGCCGCACGGTGCGATCGGTGCTGCCACTCGCCAAAACACGTCCATCGGCACTAAAACTCACCGACGGAATCCAATTTGTGTGGCCTTTCAAAATACTCAGGCATTGTCCAGATGCCAAATTCCATAATCTCACGGTGCAGTCCATGCTGGAACTGGCTAGCAGTTGCCCATTGGGGCTAAAACTCACTGACGAAACCCAACCCGCATGTCCTCGGAGCGTTCTCAACTCCTGACCTGTTTCAGAATTCCATAAGCGGACTGTTTGGTCATCACTACAGCTAGCTACAAGGCGATTGTTCGGACTAAAGACAGCGGCTGAGACATAATTGGTGTGCCCGGCTAAGACATTGAGGCATTCTCCGGTTCGCACATCCCACAGCCGCAATTGTTGATCGGCATGAGAACTCACGAGCCGCTGACCGTTAGGACTGAAGGACACCCAAAGGATGGAGTTGGTGTAGCCTTGCAGCAAGTTGAGACAGTGCCCCGATCGCACATCCCAGAGCCGCACGGTTTGATCGACGCCCCCACTGGCTAGAGTTTGTCCATTGGGGCTGAACTGAACTGACCAAACGGCACTCGTGTGACCATGTAGGGTGTTTACACAGTGCCCCGATCGCACATCCCAAATTTTTACACTGGCATCCTCGCTAGCACTGGCTAAAAGTTGACCGTTGGGGCTGAAGCTTATCGAGGTAACAGGATGGCTATGTTCTGCCAGAACTCGCCACTGCTGGGTGCGAAGGTTCCACAATCGAACGGTGCGATCGGCACTGCCGCTGGCTAGTAGTTGACCATCAGGACTAAAGGCAACGGCAGCAATCCATCCTCTATGTCCTGATAAGGTAGCCAGGACTTTTTCAGTGCGCAGATCCCACAGTTTAATGGTTTGATCATGGCTACCGCTGGCCAATTGCTGATTGTCTGGGCTAAAGGCCAAAGATAGGACCCAGTCGGTATGCCCCTGTAAGGTGGTCAGTAGTTGCCCTGTGCGTAGATCCCATAGCTTAATAGTTTGATCTTCTCCACTGCTGGCTAAGATGTGCCCATCCGTTGTACTCGCTACACACCACGTTGCTCCCGTGTGCCCTTGTAACGTTTCTACCAACTGTCCTGTACGAATATTCCACAGTTTGACCGTTTGATCCTCGCTACTGCTAATCAAGGTTTGACCGTCTGAACTGAAAACAACTGACTTGATCCAAGAAGTACAGCTTTTTAAGGTTGAAATTGGCTGACTATCGAGCATTCGCCAAACATGAATTTCATCACTGATATCACTTGTAGCTAGAAAATTGCCATCTGGGCTAAAGGCGACAGAAAGCACATCTCCAAGGGTTTGAGTAAACGTCGATTTCGCCAAATTTGAATGGCTGAAGTTGGTGTGGTGCAAATCAACCCCCCGCAGATCGGCTTGCCAAATCGACAGACGCGAAAAATCTTGCTGCTTGAAGTTGCTGTTGAGTGCCCGGAGCAGATTGAGAATATTGCCACCCACATAACTTGGTTCTAATGGAGATTGAGCTTGCTGAGTCACTAAAATCTGCTTCAGGTGCGCTTCCACTTTGAGTGGCGTGTGCAAAATCGCCAATAATTTTTCTAGAATGGGCTGGACAATCAGCCGCTTCTGCGTTTCTCGAACATAATCTTTTGCTTGTGCTTTGAGCAAAGCGTGACTTTTACAGATCTTCAAGGTTTGAGTCAGAAGCTCGGTATAAATTGTTTCAACAAATTTTTCAGTCATATATTCCAAAATGACGGGTTGCTGTATGTAACCGTTTGGGCTGCGTTCTATCAGCGATCGTTGGCAAAGCGACTTAAGAGCATCCAGTAGTGTTCCAGGAGGCACAGTTGGCACCATATCGTCTTGTAGCGTTGCCAGAGTCACGGCTTCGCGGTTGATTGCTAGCCAATCCATAATCTGGTGCTCAATTGGATCGAGTCGATCGAACTGTTGGTTAAGCAGATGGCGCAAGTCGCTAAAAATGGGGCTGTCCTGTGCCAAAAAAGCCGCGACATCCCCACCAAACAATTCCTGTACCGAGGTTGCCACCATCTTTAGCGCTAGCGGATTGCCCTGATAGCACTCAATCAACTGCTTTTGTTCGTCCGATCGCCCAGCCAGGCCTTTCGTGCGTAGAATTTCTGTGCCTGCTGTGAGTTGTAAACCCTGAAGCTTCAGCGATCGGATTGGTAGCAGCGGTCCTTCTAAAGCCGCAATTTCTTTGGGTTTCTCGCGACTAGTCAGTAAAACGGTACTATGGTGCTTAGTATCTCCCAACTGCCGCAAGAGATCGCCATAGTTTTCATATCCATAGCGATAAACTCCTGTTTGCCGTCCGCTGCACAGAATTGATTCCACGTTGTCTAAAATCAGCAAGCAACGTTGACGTTGCAATTGTCCAAGCAGTTGCTGAATTTGCTCGGCAAGGTGAACGGTGGGTGATGATTGTAGATCAATACCTTGTAGCAGGGTGGGTAATAACACCTCTAGCGGAGGGGCATGAAGCAGCGATCGCCAGACTACGCATTCAAAGTGTCCCTGGAACTGCTGGGCAAATTTAGCAGCTAGCGTGGTTTTACCAATGCCTCCCATTCCTAAAATTGCCACCAACCGACAGCGTTCTTGCAAAATCCACTGGGACAAGGTTACAAGTTCTTCACCGCGTCCCCAAAACTCTGAAACATCTACGATTTCTCCCCAGTCGGCACAGAAGGTATCGGCCAAGTCAGTTCCTTCAGCGCAAGGAGTCGTCATAAACCGATGGGCATGCCGAGAAAGCACTGCCTGTAAATTGCGCTTTCCTACCTTTTCACCCAATGCTTTTGATAATACTTGCCATAGCTCTGCTCCGACTGCCTTAATGTATCCTTCGTCGTAGCGCAAGTCCTGAGCAATTTTAAGGTAGGACTGTCCCTGCCAAGTCCTCTTAAACACGGTTTCTTGTAAATCACTCAACTGCCCGGATGCAGCCGTAATCACAATTCTTAACGCATCTTCAAGCGTCAGCATGACAAGACCTCTGAATGTAACCCTGAATGCAAGTGACTGCTCAGATCAGCCGTGATCTCACCTTTCGTCTAACTTCGATCTGACCTGACCTAACTGCTGCCGATGATATATCTGAACCATAGCAGTTATGGCATAGTTCACACAATTTTTTGACAACAGAAACTCACAATCTGTGTTTGGCTTTACCAATGACGCACCAAATTTTTCCGCTACCCAAGAATGAGCCTTTAAAGCGGCTGAATATCTATGATGGTTTATTGATTACTGCCGATCGCTGGCAAAAGGCCCATCAATATCACCGCGATCGACAAAATATTCATTACCAGTCGATTCATCAACCTATGATTGTTTGGGGTTTAGGTGTACGAGCAATTCAGCCGCCTCAAGATGAAGACAAGGCTGCTAACGATCCTGACTGGAAGAATATTCCGAAGGAGTATCGAGATAACCGGTGGTTACAAATTCAGCCGGGACTGGCGATCGATTTGATGGGCAACCCCATTCGGGTAAAAGAACCGATTTTATTTCGGATCGATACCCCCGCGCCGCAAGAAAGTGAAGAGGAGCCAAGTTATAAGACTAAGACGGTGTATTTGGTACTCCGCTATATTGAACCACGCAATCCTGGACAGTCAAATGGAAATGGGACCATTCCAGAAATTCAAGAGTGGTATCGCATCGACGAACGCACAGACTTACCTCTACCAGAGGAAATTGAACTCTGTCGCATTGTGCTCTCGCCAACTACAGGCCCTAACATTATTCACTTGAAAAACCCAAAAGAGGTATTATTTCCTAAATTGAATGAGATTGATTTACGCTATCGACTACGAGCACAAGCTAGGCCTGAAGCGGTTATTCGATCCGCTCTTTTGCAATCTGATGATGAGAACCGCGATCGAGCACAACAAAAGAATTTATCTTATCTGATGCAATCTGTAAAAGCCCTATATCCTACCTTACAGGGAGCACCGGACATTGAAATCATTACGACGTCGAATTTGAATAATACAGAGAAACCAATAGATATTGACTTACTGTATCTTACGGTTGAGCAATGTTCAAGCTGTGATTTAGTAGATAGTGATTCAGTAGATAAAATAAGTGCCGCTTTGAAGGCTTACAAGCAATCTGGAGGTGTAATCCTCATAGAAGCGGCGTCAGACCATGAAATCAAAGAAGTGAAAACAGTAATCGATCGCACAATCAATCCAGAAGTACAATCATTGACACAATCACTGAAACCAACTAGTGAAGCACTGAGCGAACAATCCACTCAAGATCTGAACCGACTTAAAGATTTGCTAGGAAGCGAAATATTAAAGCCATGGTCTGAGCTAGACGAGCAGCATCCACTAAACTTGCTGCGAACTCACCCCTTTCTGTTTGTCGCTCTGCCCGATGTTACCGCTTCTCCTCTGCAACTGTATGTTGCTGACGGAATTATTGTTGTTCTGGGCAATCTATCAGCTAGTTGGGGTCCTGACCCTGAAGATAAAAATTGTCCACGTCACAAAATTCGAGCGGCGCAGGAATTTGGGATCAACATTCTGCATTTTGCTTGGCAACGCCGCCAGATTTCAGAATTATTGCAACCCGGTGCATGATTGTGCCAATTCACAGTTATTTATCAACTGTTATCTATCATAGGAATGGAAATCATGTTTAGCGATCGAACTCCTCAATTGGAGGTCATTATTCCTGAGAGTACCAACGAGAACCGTCATCAGCTTGGCGTTCGCCCACAGATAGAAAGAATTGAATATTCCACCCCTAATGATAAGAGCGAATTTGTCATAGAAGTGGCTCAGCCTGTTAACGATCAAAACAGCAGAGATTCCCTGCACCTAGAGCTTTCAGTGCCAGAGTCTAATGGCTCTTCTCGCTGGTACAGGGTTCAACCAGTTTGCATTACTAGCCAGCTTACTCGGTTTCATATTAAGGTTCTTAAACCACCTACTGTTGAGAACGGTAAAACTATTAAATTTACCGTCAACTTGTTTCTAGTTGAATCTTGGGAATTAGTTGACCAACAAGAATTTGAGCTTCGAGTGCACCAACCTAGCAAGAGAATTCAGTTGACTCAAGCTCAATCCTTTAGACCGATGCAGCCTAACTCACAAATTAGCGTAGCGCAGTCGAAGCAGGCGATCAAGGTAATTCCAGGAGCAATTTTAGGAACGGAGAATGAATTACAAATTACGGTTGTTTATCATGATAATCAACTTGCTAATAATGAACTTAAAAGTTTTAAAGTGAAAATTTATGCGCCTGAATTTGATATAGATAAAGATAAGAAATGGTATGTAGTTGAACCGAGAGTTAGTACTAAAAAACCTCCAGGACAAGAAACAAATTTCACCATTAAAGTCATAGATGCTCCAATTCCGGCTTATGGTAAAACAATTAATCTAGTGGCAGAAATCTCCTCAATTGAGGATAAAGCGTTAAAGGCTGAGCGATCGCTGAAATTATTTATCGGCCATCCTCAGGCATCGATCGACCTTCAACTTCTCAATAGGGAACTGAGCGTGAAACCAGGTGAGGCGATCGACGTTCCGGTACTCATTCGCAATCAGGGTGGCGAACTAGTCAAGGTTACGGTGACGTTTAACAACAACGAAAGTACCAATCAAGACCAATCAAATGAATCAGCAAGCTCTCCTCCCTTAAGCTGGATTTCTTCAGAAACACGCAACCAAAATATTACGGTTACCCCTGGCAACAGCAAGCAAGTCATCTTTCGCTGCGCGCCGCTTGCAAGCCCGGAATCCCTAAGCCAGTCCTATCATTTCATCATTCAAGCAAAGCCTGAACGAGGAAAAACAGTACAGGCTGAAGGCACGATCAAGGCTCTACCTTGGGGAAAGGTACGCTTTAACTGTGTCAATTCATCAGCAGTGATGAGAAGAGAACAAAACTATGCTGACTTTGAGTTGAAATTGGACAACCAAAGTAACACATCGCTGCAAATCAAGTCGATGTGTTTATTGGAGGTTGAGGCAGAACAAAAAACTGAAATAAGCGATGAATTGATCAAAGATGAGAATATCAAAGACATTACATTAGAGGATGAAGAGGTTTTTTTGCTCCACCCTGCTCAGTCAGAATCGCTGGAGTTGCGTATTCCTCTTATGACTGGGTTTTCAAGACCGCTACTGCGATCGCGGAAAAAGTTCTATTGGGTCACTCCACATATTACTCCTTATATTACTCCGCATCGCTCTGGCGACCCTGATGGGTATACAGATCAGGCTGACATTCCGATTGAACCTAAATCCAAGAAGCTGGAATTGTGCATCGAACCGCGCATTCCAATTTGGTTACAGATTCTAGTTCCGCTGTTGCTGTTGCTGGGCGGTGCTTGGCTTTTGAACCTAAGAAGCTATCATCAAGGTTCCATTTCTTCGGTGCGTCTAATTGGCAATGGTGCAACTGTTGTTAGTGGATCAAGCGATCGTACCATTCGACGATGGGGTACAAACCTCAGTTCCAGGTTGATACCTCTCAGCTATGAAGGGATTATTGCTCAGTCACAAGATGCTGGTAAAGCCGTGCGGGTGATTCGACTTCTACCAGAACATAATCAGCAAATCGCTGCCGGGTTGGAAGACGGCACGATTCAACTCTGGGATGTATCTCTGAAACAGAAGCTAACAGACTTGATACCACAAGGTAGAACCTCTACTAATCCAACACTAGAGAAATTAAACGATCGGGTATTTGATTTAGATTTCACTCGTGATTCTCGCTATCTGTTTAGTGGACACGGCAGCGGTTTCGTACGACAGTGGGATTTGCAAGCATTCTGTGAAACGACCGTCAAAGTCTATCCGCGATTTACTATCTCAGCTTTGGCGGTCTATAACAGTCAGGACAGTCAAGATACGGCTCAATCTGCCACTGGTGCGCAACCTCAGTGTGAACCATCGATAGACGTTGCACAACCTGTACGTCGTTCTCCACAGAATCCATCTCGTACCATAAGCTTTGTGATTCTAGCTGGACAATATAACAAACTCGCCCTATGGGATTGGCAAGCACAACGCCTGTATGAAATCAGCGATTCATCTACAGAAGAGGGCAGTCAGTATGACTACATTGAGAGCTTAGCACTCTCTGATGATCAGCAGCGACTGGCAACAGCAGATAATCAAGGTCATGTCCGTATATGGAATATGAACGAGTTGCGACAATGCGTGCTTAAAGAACAGAAATCTCAATCGATGAGAGATGAATTTGGTAACGAGACTAATACAGTGAATTGTGAACCACAATGGTCAGGACAATATATAGGACAGAAATTAGCTTCAACTTCGTCTAAAAATATTACTAGCGGTGAATCAAAAGGAATTCCTGTGCGATCGGTAGCATTGAGCCAAAATGGCTGTTATCTTGCCAGTGCTGGAGACGATGGGCGAGTGACGCTGTGGCAACTGGAAGACCTGTCAAAGGAATCACCTGAACCTCCTAAAATGCTCGAACAGCTATCCTTTCGTACTAGCGTTAAGAGCGTAGATATTCATGTTGTTGGAACCGATGTGTTGGTTGCCAGTGATGCTAATCGAACCCATGTCAGACTATTTCGCTTTAAAGGGATGAATAGCCATGCAAACTGTCAATAGCAGTCCCATCAAAATTATCGGACTGACCGAGGGGCATTCCTCTATTGCTCCAGGCACATCGGGAATGCGCAAAATCAACATTAAAAATTTAGAAGGAAAGCCGATCGCCGTTGACTTATGGATAGTTGCGACGGATGAAAAATCCAAACCCCTGCCCAAGTGGTATCGATTCACTAGCCCGATTCCGCTAAAGCTTGACCCTAACGCGGACAAAGAAATCGAGTTTAGTTTTGATGTACCGTTGGAAGCAGAACCAGGGTTATATCACTATGCCATTAGCTTTGAAGCTACAACCAAAACCTCCAGGTATCCGATACAGTACCCGCAGCAGCTTCAGGTGGCATTCTCGGATGAACTTAGCCGCCGTAGCACTCCAGAGTTTGTGATTCAGCCGTTTACTAGTTCCACAAAGCCTCATCCACTGAAAATCGGCGAAACCCTGAAAATGAATGTTCAGGTAAAGAATCGATCGAAACGAGTCGATCGGTTTACGTTACTCTGCCTAGATTCTCCTGCTGAACAGTGGTATAGCGTGCGCTATCCTGAAAGCAAAATTGCTGCTTCCGGTTTAGTGAGCACAACCGATGGACTAGAACTGAATCCAGAGCAAGTAGGAGAAATTGAGCTATTGTTTCACCCACCTAAAGGGGAACTAGCTGGGTTATATTTTCCTACCATTCGCCTCATTTCTGACAACGAGGGACATGGCAACAGCGATAGTGATGCGTTGCTAGATGTGGTCTACATTCAGATCCTTGAGGATGACCGCTTTGATGCTGAAATTTTGCCGCCGCGCTACCGCACAATTCCTGCTGAAGCTGGAGAATTTAAAGTGCGGTTACTGAATCAGGGGAACA
Organism: Thermocoleostomius sinensis A174; assembly: GCF_026802175.1. Lineage (NCBI taxonomy): Bacteria > Bacillati > Cyanobacteriota > Cyanophyceae > Oculatellales > Oculatellaceae > Thermocoleostomius > Thermocoleostomius sinensis. Next base: position 5,402,119 of record NZ_CP113797.1, read on the forward strand.
TTAAACGCATGGTTGAGGTTGAAGCGAGCGATCGTGAAGGAATCTTCCGTTACATAGCAGACCAATCAAAGATTATAGTCATACCGCATCGATCGCCACCGCATTGCCCCAATCACGACAATTCTGATCCACCAACTGTTACCTTAAAGGCAATTCCCCGCAAATGGTGGCGTCGCCCTTTGTGGGGGAAAGGCATGGCAATTGAGTTCAATCTAGCGTTGCAGGAGGTCAAGCAAGACGCTCAGCGCGGGTCTGAGGATCAGGAATTGCTGTCTTTAGCCAATTCAGGGCAGGGAACGATTCTTTGGCAACCGCGACCCTTGTGGTTATTGTTATTGCTATTGCTGCCTTTGTTGGCAGGCTTAGCTGTTTTGGGGGGTTGGCTTTGGCAGCGATTGTTTGCAGCACCGTTGCCACCACCAACTATCACGCAATTTGAGACGATCGCCCCCACTCAAGACACAGATATCATTCCCCTCAACTGGACAATCAACCAGTTTGATCAGGTAGAATCTGTGGTGCTAACTCGGTTAGACAACAATGCAGAAGCCTATCGTAAGAACTATACACCTTCCCAACTGCGCCAGCAGTGTGAACTGTCGAGCGCCGATCGTTCGTTGTCTTCCCACTCTAATAGATCCAAGTGGACTAGATTGCCTCCTTGGATAGGACAGCTTTCACGGCTATTTCCAGGCAATGCTAATCCTACTAGTCGTGTTGAGTCAGGCGGCGATCTCTTAAGCTGTGAGGGAGTCACCGCCCCCACCGCTGCCGCAGGCAGCTATGTGTTTCAGCTTCAGGTGTTTGCCGATCAGAGCAACGCTAATCGTCGATTGAGAGAACAAGTCCCCAACTCACCTACTGATGTAGCAACCACCGATACGATCGATGTTGCTCCCCCCGAACCGTTGCCTACTATTGTTGAATTTATTCCAGCTTCTTCCAGCTATGGAGCGGTGACAACACCTGATACAGATTCAAACAGCGCTAGCCCTCCACCCATTCGACTTAATTGGGAAATCACTAGTCCCAGTCAGATTGCTGAACTCAAATTGGTGAGTCTAACTGCTGATGGTTCAGTTAGTAGTGAAGTCAGGAGCTATTCCTTTCGCAATGGCGTTCCAGCAGAATTAGCTGGAGTTTGTAGTCAATCAATCAATTTGGTTTGTCGCGAGGTTCCGACTAATATTCGCAATGTTGGAAGCTATCAGTTTCAACTGATGGTTATTCCACAATCAGAACTGCAAGCACCACCCATCATCCAAGCAACTCCCATTATTCAAATTCGAGCGCAACCTCCTCGAATTAGCTCGTTTCGGGTCAATGAGCAGGAGGTATTGCAAGCCCCTAAACAAATTTACTCGATCGATCCTCAGACACAACCCGACGATCTGACACTCTCATGGCAGGTTGAACCAAGTGAGGGAGTTCAAGTTGAATTGCTGCCCGCACCAGGTCCGGTTCCGTTGGAGGGAACCATGCCCTATCCATTGAGTCAATCACCACGTCGAGAAACTATCACGTTGCGAGTGACCAATGCAGCTGGTGAACAAGTGAGCCAAACGGTTGTGATTGAGACCGCACGATCGATCGAATCTGCCCCCTCGCCTGCTGCAACGAACGAAGAAACGCCATCGATCATACCAGAGTTGGAACTAGGTCCGATTGAACTTCCCCCACGTCCGAACTGATCGATGGCAACGGATGATTCAGTTAGGGTGATTTCAAGGTACTGAAACTCGAAGCGGATGAATTTGCAGCACAAACCCGTCCTAACAGCAAACCGATTGTCCTTCTAGCATAGTTATTGGACGATCGGTTAACCTTGTATTATTGTATTCGGTCATAGCCTCGCTCAGTACACTCAACTCAGTGTTATCAGTTATTGTGCTTCCCATTCTTCCACTTCAGCGGCAGTTAAAGTTCTTTCCAACTTGATATATTCATTCTGAGTCGCTTTCAGTAAATGTTTCATATTAAGTGGTTCGCCATTCTCTGCTGCTAGGAAAGCAGCATTCAACGCGATACTGCGGATATTACCCCCCGATACATTCAATCGAGCCAATTTCTTGCTGTCTTCTTTTAAATCAAGCGTATGTGCCATCTGGGGTGGAAAAATCTGTTGCCAAATTTCTCGCCGCTGCTGAGCATCGGGAAAGGGAAAACGAACGACAAAGCGAATTCGTCGCATAAAGGCCTGATCGATCGCTTCTTTCAAATTAGTTGTCAGGATCGCTAGACCGCGATAGGCTTCAATGCGCTGAAGCAGATAGCTGACTTCTACATTAGCATGTCGATCGTGACTATCTTTCACATCTGAACGCTTACCAAACAAAGCATCGGCTTCATCAAATAGCAAAATTGCTCCACCTGTTTCAGCGGCATCGAAAATACGTCGTAGGTTTTTTTCTGTTTCGCCGATATATTTGCTGATAACAGCACTGAGATCAATACGATAGAGATCGAGTTGGAGTTCTTGGGCAATGACCTCGGCGGCCATGGTTTTTCCGGTGCCACTAACGCCAGCAAACAGGGCACTGATTCCCAATCCGCGGGAACCAACGGTGCTAAAGCCCCAGCGTTCATAGACCTGAGCACGCTGTCGCACATGGGCGATCGTCTCTCGCAAAATTTGTTTTTGGGATTGTGGTAAAACTAGTTGATTCCAATTTGCTCTAGAAGTAATGCGTTGAGCCAAATCGTCTAAGCGAGGACGAGCTTGCACACGACAGGCATTCCAGAGTGCCGTTTCTGGGTCCATGGCATGGTTGCGCTGTTGACTGAGGGCAGTGGCATAGGCAGACTGAATTGACGATACACTCAAATTAAATTGGCAGACTAGCTCTTCAATCTGAGAATTAACCTGTGCATCCATCGATTCATTGCTACGCAAAATATGCTGCCAAATCGATCGCTGCTCGTCAAAGGATAGGGGGGGGACTTCAAAGGTAATCAGTGAAGCCTGTTGCCAAGGGAGACGATCGCGGCTGATAATGACCACTGGCGTATGGAGCGATTCTAGCAAGTGCACGATCGCCTGTTCTCTGGATGGGTCAGTTCCCTCTTCACAGTCCAGCAGTAGCATGGCCTGTTCAAGGAGGGCTTCACGCTCCCATAGACAGGCTAGGGTATTGAGATCATCAGGTGCTGTTGGCAGTGCAGCCAGTGATAGACGATACAGCTTACGGTTTAATTGCGCCGCTGCCGCCGCCACCATCTCCCATTTACTAAAGCGATCGCCATGACACAGTTGAATCGGAGGAGTTATGTGTGACGACTGTTGCCAAATGGCGATCATCTGCGCGGTTAATTCCTGATGGATTGTTTGGCAGCGAATGGGGCTATCTGTTAACGTTAGTGGTTTCACGAGTCCAGCTAAGCGAGAATCGAGGCATTGCTCGCCCATCAGGTAGTGTAATAGGCGTTCATCAATGCGCAGTGGGCTGAGGGTCAAGACAGTTCCCGGCCCAACCTCAATTAATCGCCACCGTCGCAGGGGACTACTGGGTGTGATTGCGCTCCAATGCTTTGTCGCAAACATTGCGAGTGCTAGGCTAAAAGTGGGATAGGGACGCTGAGGATCGGACTGAGCTTCGGCACACAGTAGGGGCAGATTGGCATCTAATTCCATACCAGCACACAGAACCAAAATATCGCGCTCGAAGGACGATAAACCAAAGATGATACAAAGCTGTCCTAAAGCCGAAGCATGCGATGGTGTGCAGTTAGCCGATTGCCCCTGGGTGTTTGCAGTCTGATCCTGTACATAGGATATTTGTTGCTTTAGGGTTTGACGAACCGAGTCTAAGGCCATCATCAGTTCGTGTAGATTTTCGGTATTAGAAGTGTCAGAAATTTGAGTTTTCATTTTTCTTTTTTGAATTCTATCTGACTGGAACCAATAGTTTAGGACTGACATAGCGATTAGTCACTTCATCAACATTGAGAGGGCTTTCGGCTCCATCAATTTTTAAGCGCACAAGATATTCCCCGCTGCGAACACTACGAATGGCAAAGGTTGAAGTATTGGTATCTTGATTGCGTGAATTGGCTGTAAAAATGTAGCTGTGTGTGTGATCCAGAATGGAGTTAAGCAGTAAAAATACCTTCTGTGCTTCGCCAACCAAAACATCCGTTTGTACTTCCACCTCACCGCTATAGGTCCGATCGTCGCTTCGGTGCAAGTTGTTGATGGAGCCGATTGTTTCGTTCTGAATCGTGGGACAAATTACTAGAGGCACAGCATTTGATGCTGAGGCAGGTGGATGCAGAATTTGCAATGCTTGCATTCCAGCCCGAATTGTCAGAACCAAAGATAGATTTAAGATGATACGAGTATCTGTTAGGTGTTCTTGCTTTAGTAGAATAATCGTCTCACCATTTTCTATTTCAGTCCGCTCTATTTCCTCATTATCGTCCAATGATCGTAGGGTTGCGATCGTCTCACCAATCCTAATTTGAGTTACTTTCTCTAATAATCGCTGTCCACGAATATCCAGCGTACTGTCGCGAGTTACAGGTTGCTTAATTCCATTGGGTGTCACCTGATCAATTTTGGGCTGCCCAGGTATAACCATGGCGTAGTACTGATAGTGACGCACAGGCAGCGGTAATCTGCCCGGTTTGTCGCCCTGAATCAGCACAGCGGTTCCCTGATAGGCTAGTGACAAAGAGTAGGGCGTTTGAAAAAAGATCGACCAGATACGAGACAAATCCTCCGTAGTGATGGAACTGGGAATAAAGCGCACGAGTTGGATTTGATCTTCTAGGGTGGAATTAGCCAAAAAAGACAGCGTTGGATTGGCGATCGTTCCTTGAATCATTTCAGGAGTCAAAATGGGCTGATCTACTAGTGTGCGCACGGTACTGCCCAACAACCGCTGCGGTTCCAACTCCTGCTCATTTCCGTAGAACGTCATTAGGTAGTGTAAATCTAATCCAGCTTGTCCATGCTTGATCAAATCTCCCTTCGGACGGCGAGTATGGAGATCGGCGTTGCGCCAAGCAGGGTTAGGAGTCACCTGATAAAGAAAAATATTGACCCCAACTTCCAGAGCACTACTGGCAGAGTGATCAGGACGCACCGTTGTCACTCGCGATCCGGGCACATCCGTGCGAATTCCTTCTTGAATAATGGTTTGCAGTGCAGCCGTAACGGTGGCAATCGCAAGATGATTACTCATAATTTGACGCTTTGGTCGAATGTTTTGGTTAGACGTTTTGGTTGAACACTTTGTTCAGCCATTTCCGACGGCAATTGAACCCTTGTGTAGCTCAGGGGAGGCAACCAACTACTCACCTGCATTCTACAGGTGCTTTTACCGATTAGCCAAGCTCAACAACGACTTGTTCACGCCATCTAACCTTGAATCTAACTTTGATCTAACTTTATCTAACACTGTTCAGCGATATACCTAGAATATTCCGGCAATTGAATTTCACTAGCGCTTGGTTGGTTCGCTATCACTACTCAGTTTCTATCTCAAATACATTCCAAAAGTATTGGCTAAAAGTACACAAAAGCACGCAATGACTCGTCATCTGGAGATAATTGTATGGCTCGTTTGGACTATTTCGCTCCCGGTGTTTATGTTGAAGAGATCGATCGCGGCAGCCGCCCTATTGAAGGGACGTCACTCAGTGTCGCTGGTTTTGTTGGATTTACTGAAGATATTCGCGGTGGTGCGCAACTGTTTGAACCGATGCTGGTAGCTAATTGGAACCAGTACTTGGAGTATTTTGCTAAGCCTGGTTCTAAAGGGTTTACCAGCTTTGATGCCTATCTACCTTTCGCAGTCAGAGGGTGGTTTGACAACGGTGGTGGACGATGTTGGGTGGTTAGTATTGGCACTCAAGCTCCTCTGGAAAATGTCTTATCGAGGACTGTATCCTCAGCCGAACCTGTCGCTAGTGAATCAATACCCCTCCCTCAAGCCAGTGAAAGTTTCTCACCCGAAACCACATCCCCTACCGAAACTGGCGCTACTGAGTCAGAACTACCCTCTCAGCCCAGGGAAGAAACCTCACCTGAATCTGAAACAAGTGAGTCAACCTCATCTGCTAACTTTCAAGAAAATACTGCCAACTTATCCCGAGTGGCTGAACCTACTCCCTTGATCCTTTGTACAGTCGGAAAGAAGGAGACGCTGAAAATTAAGCTCAAACCCCAAGCGCCAACCTCCAATCCTCGACGCATTCAGGTCGTGGTTGAACCAGATGAACCGCGTCCCCAAGAACCCGGAGCACCTGATGTATTCAATACGGACGAGTTTTTTAAAATCACTCTGAAGCAGGGTGAGAGAATCCTAGAAGGGCCTCACCGACATCTATCGATGGATAAAGGTGTTTCGGAGCGGAAGTCACATCGTAATAGTAATATTCTTCAACAAAATGCGGGCACTTACGTTGAAACAGCATTTGAGGATTCAGCTTGGGTCACTGTTGAAGTCGAAAATACACCGGGACACGCATTATCTCGACGGCCGGCTGATGGGACTTATGAAGTTAGTGATCCGGTCGTCTATCCAGTCGATCAACTGTTTTCAGAGATGTATGGCGATCGCACCAATCGCTCAGGAATTGGGGGACTGTTTGAGATTGACGAAGTTGCAATGGTGGCCTGCCCAGATTTGATGCTGGCTCTGCAAAAAAAATGGCTCAGCCTTGAACAAGTTCATGACTTGATGGAACGAATAATTACCGGCTGCGAGAATTCTGCTCCCAGCCCCAAGTATCGGATGTCTGTCCTTGACGTTCCCCCCATTACGTATGGGCGGGAAAACAATCCGCAGGTACTTCAGCCAAACCAGCAAAAACCTCAGCATGTCAAGCAATGGTTGGATAAATTCGGGCGGCGCTCTGATGTAGCGGCGGTCTACTATCCCTGGGTCAAAACCATCAACCCCCGCAACAGTGAGCCGATTTTGGTTCCTCCCTGTGGACACATGATGGGAATTTGGTGTCATACCGATGAAACGCGAGGCATTTATAAAGCTCCTGCTAATGTGCAACCACGGGGTATTATCGATTTAGCCTACGATGTCAACTTCCGCGAACAAGAGTTTCTCAATCCGCTCGGTGTTAACTGCATTCGCAAATTCCCCGATCGGGGTATTCGGGTCTGGGGAGCACGTACCCTCGCTGAACGCGACGATGTGCAGTGGCGCTATATCAGCGTACGGCGGTTGATGAGCTATATCGAAAAGTCGATCGAACTAGGAACACAGTGGGCAGTGTTTGAACCCAATGATGAAGATCTGTGGGCCCGTGTAACCCGCACAGTAACCAACTTTTTGGAACGCATTTGGCGTGAAGGTGCGCTATTTGGCAGCACGCCCGCAGAAGCATTTTTTGTCAAATGCGATGCAGAACTAAACACCCCTGAAACCATGATGTTGGGACGGTTGATTGTTGAGGTTGGTGTTGCACCTGTACGTCCCGCAGAATTTGTGATCTTCCGCATTAGTCAGTGGTCGCCTAATGAGAAATAACCTTTTCGGTTTCTTCGTTAATTCGTCAAGTCATCACTTAACAATCACTCAACATTAAGCAAAAGGAGCAAGCGCATGTCTGAATTTCTCACTAGTTGTAAGTTTTATTTTGAAGCAGATGGTGTTGCCGAAAAGCTGATTTTGGAGGTTTCTGGATTATCTGTTGAATCTCCTGTAGCAGGTGAAGGAGGGGTTCATGGTTCTGGTAAGCGGGGTGTAAAAATCCGCCAGGCAACTCCTACTACCGAAAAGTTTACGAATGTCACCGTTAAGGTAGTAGCTACGACAGATAAAGATTTATACATCTGGTATCGAGACTGTAATACTAACGATGGAGGAGCATCATCGTGGATGAGTAATCGTAAAGCCGCCTCAGTCACCGCGTATGATCAAGCTGGTTCTATGCAAGCTCGTTGGGAAATTATCAATGCTTATCCTTGTAAGTATGAAGGTCCCAGTTTCTCGGCCGGTGACAGCAATATGGCCAACGAAACGTTGGAATTAGTGCATGAAGGCATTAAGCGAATGCAATAGACGTGTTCATCAGTAATTTATCGATATAGGTACCAACGGAGCGCTAAATCATGGCTACCTTTGCAGAATTGCTGACTGCTAGCCGCTTCTATCTGGAATTGAGATTGGATGGCAGTAACGATCTCGTCGATGCCGTTTTTCTGGAATGTCAAGGGTTTAAGCGATCGCAAGAACCGATCAAAATCTGTGAAGTGACACCACAACAGTGGGGACGGGCCAAGTACGGGCGTGTTGTGGAAACCCAGTTACCCGGATCATCCAAAACTGATAACTTGGTGCTGCGGCGCGGCTTAACTAACTCAATGACATTATGGACTTGGTTTGAAGCGGTTGAAGTAGGAGATTGGGCCAAGCAGCGGCGAGATGGGGCACTGTGCATCTACAGTCAAGCCGGAGTTGAACAGGCACGCTTTGAGTTTCGTAACGCTTGGCCCACCCGCTACTCACTATCTGATTTCAGTGCCCAAAGCGGTGAGATGGAAATTGAAGAACTGGAAATTGTTGTTGAAGACTTTTCCCGCAAGAGATAGAACCATGTTTCCCACTGAATTTGAATTTACCTTACCCAAAGGCTACCTTGATGCACACGGTAATTGGCATCGCAAGGGCATTATGCGATTAGCCAAAACCAATGATGAAATCGTTCCCATGCGCGATCCACGTGTTAAGGCCAATCCCGCCTATGCCACTGTCATTATTCTGTCACGTGTCATTACACATCTAGGAGCACTAGATGAGATTACTCCAGTTATCATTGAGAGTCTCTATGCCTGCGATCTCAATTATCTGTACCAGTTCTATCGTCAGATTAATGAATTGGAAGTAATCGATCGAATGTTTCAATCGCAAAATCCTAAAAAGGAAACTAGTGAAATGAGTGAATCGGTGAATAGATGAGTTACCAGAAAATTCCATTAATCTCATCAATTCATTGTAAAAGCGCGAACCTAATTTTACAAATGTTAAAAGCAGGGATGCTTCATGAGACTCATAGATGTATGGAACTCAACGCTGAGCCGAGCTAGAAACATAGGGAGAATTTTTTTCGATCCACTCTATGTCCTACGACGGCAAGCAGAACGTGGTGTTGAACGACTGGGGCAAGTGGAGGCCAGGTCGGATCAACCAATGCCCGACTCATCGTCACCCTCATCGCCCCCCTCATCGTCGCCAAATCAATTGCCCGATCGCTCGACTTCTTCCCTCCAATCCCCCACTACTGATAGTCAACTGCGTACAAAGCCTGATCGATTGCGCAAAGCAGCATCTCGGATTACGCTGCGTCGCATATCGCAGACAGAAAAAACAGTGCACTTGCCCTCTCCTCCCTCTCACCCGTCTGCTCCATCCCATCAAGCTCAGCTAGATCCATTCTTGGGGAAAGAAATTCAGCGTCGAGGACGATATCAATTTCAGAAGAAGCTGGATCAGAACAACCTAGATTTGCCCCAGACTAACCCTGTATCGTCAACTTATACGCGATATGAAGGTCGGACACAGGGAACTCAAACTGTCTGGATCAATGTCTATGAGTTATCTCCAAAAGAGTTCTCCCCAGATGAAATTACCGAACGGAAGCAGAAGTTTGAACGCATTAACCATCTACGGTTGCAGCCCGATCGGGGCAAGGATTTTCGATTGGTTTCCCTGCGAGAAGCGATTGCCGACCAGAAGGAACCCTATTGTTATCTCATCACAGATCCGATCGAACACGGCATAACGCTCAGAGAGTATCTGTCATCACAACCAACATCTCAAAAGCAAATGTCTCCAGAGCGAGTGCGTCAGGTGTTAGATCAGGTTCTGCAAACGCTGCGGTTTTTGCATACTCAAGTCTATGATCCAATTTACAAGCAATGGGGATTAGTGCACGGTAATATCAGCTTTGACAGTTTGTGGATTGTAGAGCACCAATCCGTGAGCGATAGCAATCGTCCAGGTTTCTGGATTTATGTTACAGATTTAGCCCTATGGGAGGATTTGTTTCGTGCTCCAGCACAGACTGAACAAAAGCAAAAGCAGCTAACCCCAAAGCGAGATCTGCACGCATTAGGGGAAGTTGCAAAAGAACTACTAAAGCCAGATTCGAACAACAATTCGATGAACGAACAAAAACTACAATCGGATGATAAAAATCTCAATCTTGAAAATCTTGAACTATTTATTCAGCAGCTAATTGACTCATGAAAGGATTTAAGACAGCGGGTGAGGCACATACCAAACTCAATGAACTGGATTATGGTGCAGAAAAACAGCACTCAGCCAAACAGCCGACTGTACGCGCAGATGCCTCACAATTCCAAACAGAAAACAAAAGCTGGTGGTATTGGGGACGGGTTGTGGTGATGGCTGGAGTGATGAGTGGAATGATTGCAGGGGTTACAGGATTTGCGATATGGATGTTACTTTCTCCCAACCAACCGAACTCTACTGATTCTGTTGTAGAGTCATCTGATTGTTCACAACCCCCTCTCCTAGCCCATCAAACATCTATTCGCTATGCGACCGATGGGCTATGGCAGCGCATTCTCAGCCAGTCTAATATCAGTACTCCAAGTCGATCGCTGCTAACTGCTGTGCAAGATACGTGTGAATTACCTCCTCTCGTGCCTCTTAACAGGTCATCCGATACAGCTTCCCTCAAGGCGATTACTCAACAGGTGACATCAGGTCAAGCTCATTTTGCATTACTACACCACACCGCACCGCTCGACTCGTCAAACGCTGCAACGACTCAGGAATTTGAATACGACAGCGACCTAAATTATCAAGTTATTGCCTACGATGCGATCGTCGTTGTTGTAGCATTTAGTGAGTTTTTCCGTGCTGGTACTCAGGCTGAAGAATCCCGGCTCAGCATTCCCCAACAGCTTAACGGTCAAATTACCCTCAAGCAACTGCAAACCCTTTATACTGGCGAAGATTGGAGAGCACCCAATAGTTTACAAAACACGCCAGTAAAACGTTACGTCCCCGATGAACCCGAGGTTGTGGAGATCTTTAAACAGCGAGTTTTGTCTGGAGCCGATCGCAATTTATTTGACGATCTCGTGATTTTGTCTGACATTACTCGTTCAGTGGAGCGGCTACCATCAAAACCGGAAGGCTTGGAAGAGCAGATTGAGCGGCTAGCGCAAGCTAACCTTCAGGTTAGAACTCCACTTCAAATGTTTGGTGAAATCCTCCAAGATTTTGAGAATAACAACACCTTGGGCATTGGATTTGTTCGATTGAGCCAAGCATTTAATCAGTGCTCTGTCTATCCCTTAGCCATCAAGAAACATTCCAGCGATCACATTATCAATTACATTATCAATCGCAATCGTGGAGTACAAGTATTAGTCGAACGAAACGGTAAACCCATTACACCCAGAACAGACCTCTGTGGCAGCAAAGGCAGCTATTTTCCTGATAAGGATGTGATATCTAGCCGCTATCCATTATCCTTTCCACTGATTGTAGTTTATCCCAAGGGTGAAACCCGATCGCAGGTTGGTCGAGCCGTTGCTCAAGCGCTTCGAAGTCCTCAAGGACAGCAGTTGTTAACGAATGCTGGACTGACACCTATTCATTCTAATTGAATCATTATAAATCATTGCCTAGATAGATTAGTACCTAAGTTTTGTCATTTATGGATATCCAATCTCTCTCCAAATCTGTACAACAGGTTTTAGATGATCCACTACTGCTGCAACGGCTTGTTCAGCAAATCTATCAACTGCTGCAAGAAGAAACGATGAATGATGGCGATCGAACTGGTATTTATGGGAGGCGATATTAATGGTTCGCAATGGAAACCCAACTACTGAACTGAATTACGTTGCTACAAACCACTTCTATGTGGAGATTAATAGCAACATTAGAGCATCTTTCAGTGAATGCTCTGGCTTGGGAATGAATATTAAGCGTGAATCCTATTTTGAAGGTGGCGTGAACGATCAACAACGAATTGTTTTGGGACAGGTTGAATTTGCCGATGTCACCCTAAAGCGTGGACTAACGAACGATTTTGCCTTCTGGGAGTGGATCAGTCAAACGCTCAGTCAAATGAGGCAGCGACGCAATGTCAATATCCTGCTATTTAACCAGTCTGGAGAAACTATGCAATGTTGGACACTGCTCGGTGCGGTGCCGGTCGGTTGGAAGGCTCCAGCTTTGCAAGCGGACGCCAGCAGCGTAGCGATCGAAGAATTGACGCTTTCCTATGAAGGGTTAAAAGTGGAGAAATCAGGGGGTGGGGCTATTCATCTCAGCAATGGACGTGATAAGCGAGGATATTTTGCTAGCTAATTGATCGATCGCTGCGATTACTGATGACTGAATCGCTCAGTCCATCACCGAAACCATCACCGAAACCATTGCCAAAACCGTCATCATGACTGTCACTATGACTTCATCGGCTCCTACTCTTCCTGTGTTATCCACTCCACCCTTGGGGCATGTCACAGCATCCGAGCGACCACCACTGGGACATATTGTACCTACTCTGGGACAGCACTGGCAGTCGCAGGTTATGCCACCCCTAAACCAGACCATACAGACAGCGTTGCTCCCTACAAAGCCATCTGTAGATCTAATGTTCAGTGAGCAGCTAGCTCCAGAGTTGATTCAATCCGATCACTTGAACGAGACCCGTTCTACCAATCAGCCGTACAACGCGCCACAACCTCCTCAAGCGCCTAAACCTCCAACTTTTTCTCCTGTCCCTCAACCGAAGCACTTAGATACTGAGTCGATCGATCACTCACCTCACCCTAACGCGGAATCAAACGCACCCCCTTCTCCCCCCTCTCGACTTCCGGCTATCCGTCACGAATCTACCAGCCCTGAGATTAACACGCTCTACCCGGAACCATCGGCAGATTCAGCCGAACCGATCGAATTTACCCCCTCTTCGTCCATTGTCCCCCTTCAGCCCAAACGTGAGATTGCTGAGTCCTCTTCCCTGGTAAAGGCAACATCGACAGATACCCCCACTCCTGCCGATCCTAGCTTGCCTATCAGTCACATTCAGCCTATTGTTACTTCACCACCCTCTCCTCTACCCTCTCCCTCAGATTCAACAACTCAGCCAGACTCTCTAATCCAACCAGATATGGCTGAAACAACTGGTTCTGATACCAGTTCCCAACCTGATTTCGGTCAAAACCTGGATGGGAATCTGAAACAGGTTGATTTGGTGCAACCGCAACCAGCCGAGAAGGCGGAACCGTCCTCTGCGGCAAAGCAATCGCCTGACCCGACTGCTCAGCCCCTAAACCCCGCCTCTCCTCGTGATTCTTCTAGCTATTCTCCAGATTATGCATCCGACTTACAGAAGTCAGAAGTCATCCCAACGACCGCCACTGCTTCCTCGGCAGAGAGCAACCCAACGACGCCAGCCGGAGCGACTGTCCTACCATCTACGGAGTCTCACGTTGCAGAGTTCAGTGACGAGCAGCTACAGTCCTCTCCTGTAACCGAAACAACCGATCGCCGACTACCATCTGCACGACCGTCCGCTCACCCACCCATTACGTCTCCGCCGTCTGCACCTGCAATTCAGGCAGCACCCACTGAAACCACACCCAACTGGAGCAATCTCAAACCGTTGGGAATAAACCAATCATTGGGGCAAGCGTCTGATCTTGGTTTTGATCTTGCTTTAACCTCGGCTCATACTGAGGTGATCCAATCGCGCCAAATACCACACGCACTCCATTTAGCCGAAATACCACCTGAACCAGCAACCAGTGAAGAGCAAACTGAGGAGTTATTTGAGAGCGAGAATCAGTTCTCTTCCTCCACACATTCCCCAACATTGAGGAACCTTGGATCACGCCCCTTCCAGAACCAACTGGCATCGCAAGAATCTACTCTTACTAATTCATCCTCTAATTCCAATTTCAAGTTCGAGTCCGAGTTCGAGTCCGAGTTTGAACTTGAGTTTGAATCTGAACTAGACGCTGCACTGCGGTTCGCACCAGAGCTAGACTCCGCGCCCGATCCATCTCCTAGCCCCTTTCGTACTACTTGGGTGCATCGCAGCAATAGAACCGTAAACTCGATCGCTGAATGCAGGACAACAACCAATCGCCCGGGTCGCGACGATCGCGACGAAGCTTTGCATCGATTGACTGTGGCAGAGAGTGAGCCAGCATCAAGCCAAACGTTAGATCCAGTCCCCGCATCCGATCCAGCATCCGATCCAGTATCGAACCCAACACAAGCGCAGAATGTGCAATCTGTCATTCCAATGTTCTTGCCTGAGCCAGATACCTCTGAGCCAGCGTCTCCACCAGTGACTGTAAAAACTGAGTCCTTAACCCGCTTATCCGATGCTGGGAAGAATCTATCCGACGAATCGATCGATGCAGAAGCCATTACTGATTTAGCTCATACGATTTACCAGCGTCTACGCTCTCGCTGGACAATTGAACAAGAACGCAATCAGCATCATTCCACAAACTCATTAGCTTGGTTAAATATCATTGATCAAACTCAGTGGAGCCAAAAACTGCACTCTAACTCACATCAATTCTGTACTTCTGTGACTCAATCGATGACTTCAATAGAGTTAGAAATAGCTGACAAGCTAGACCAACTCGATCGCTGTATATTAACCCTATTGAATTTAAAGATAGAAAGCCAGCGAGAACGGCAAGGATATTATTTTTAGTATTGATTTTTTGCAAATTATTCAATTAAATTGAAACAAATGTCACAACTTGTTAAAGCGCAACTTCTCTCACAAGAAGCCTCCCCCATTCAATTTATGTTTAACCCAACTGAACTAGTATTTGAGGGAATTGTTGAAACTTCGGAAAATCCTGGTGCACGAGTTCAGGAAACCGGAAAACCCAAGGTAAGTTTTTCCAATGTCAAAGCATATAAAGTCACCATCAGCAACATTCTATTTGATACCTATGAAGATCAAAAAGATGTCGTCAAGCAATACATTAATCCTTTAAAAGAAGCCGTGCAGTTTGTGGGTGGACAGCAGCGCCCTCCCATCTACCGTTTTGTTTGGGGTAGCCATATTTATTTACAGCGCTGTTTTGTCGAACAACTGACCTACAAACTGACGTTGTTTCTCCCTAATGGTACTCCTGTGCGGGCGATCGTTGATAGCCTCACTTTGAAAGAAATTGATGAGCCACAGCGTAATACCTCCTTGGCTCCAGAACAATTTCCTGATCGCAGTGGTGATAGTCTGGATGCTCGACGGTAGATTAAACCAGTTTTGATGAGTTATTGATTAGTGGATTGATTATGTCAACTGCCAACTATCGATCGCTACCCATCATTGAAATCGACGGACAAGTTGCTTCGACCAACTTTATGGAAGACTTGCTACAAGTGACCGTCGAAGAAAGTTTGCACTTTCCGGCGATGTTTACCCTGATGATGAAAAATGATTATCAGTCGGGGATACGTTCCGATCGCCCCTGGGAACACAAAGACCTGTTGCAAATTGGCAAACCGATTCGGATTGGGTTTACCTCTAGCACGATTGAATCCTTCGACTTCAGCGAATTACAACAGGGATTATTAATTGTTGGTGAAATTACTGCCATTGAAACTCATTTCACCGACAAAACTAAGGCTCCCATTATTATTCGAGGCTACGATGCTTCCCATCGGTTACATCGTGGGCGACATAATCGATCGTTTCAGAATATGACGGATAAAGATATTGTCAAAAAGATTGCTAGTGAAAATGGAATTGAACTAGGAACGATTGAAGATAGTGGCGCTCCCCACGAGTACCTGTTCCAAGAAAATCAGACGAATATGGAATTTCTACGCGAGCGAGCCGCTCGCATTGGATTTGAGCTATTTGTTCAAGATGGTAAGCTACATTTTCGTCAACCCAAGGCTACGAATGAACTTGACCTCGTCTGGTTGAAGGATATTGATACATTCCGAGTGCGAGTAACCAGTGCCGAACAGGTGCAATCGGTGGAAGTACGAGCCTGGGATTACAGCGAGAAACAAGCGATCGTCTCTACAGCCGCCGTTGATCAGGTGATTACCGCTACGGAAAACGGTCGCGGTAGTCAAACTAGCTCTCAGTTCAACGGTAAACCTATTCAGCCCAAGATGATTGTTGTCGATCGCCCTGTTGCTCATGCCAAGGAAGCCGATGCCATTGCTCAAGCTGTCTGCAACGAACTGGGTGGGCAGTTTGTACAAGCCGATGCCAAAGGTGAGGGCAGTCCTGCTCTGCGCCCTGGAAAGGTGGTAAAGCTGGCTGGGCTGGGCCCCCACAGCGGACGCTATTACATTACTGAAACTCGGCATTCCTACAGCCAGCGAATTTATCTCACTGAGTTTGGCGTGCGGGGGCTGCGATCGAACCATCTGCTAACGACCTTGGCTCCTGCGCCGCAACTACAACCGGGACAAACGCTGCTTGTGGGAATTGTCACGGACAATGACGATCCAGAAGGTTGGGGGCGCGTTAAAGTCAAATTTCCCACTTTAACCGATGATCATGCCAGCACTTGGGCCCGAGTCGTTGCCGCCGGAGCCGGAACCAATCGGGGTTTTGATTGTTTGCCCGAAATTGATGATGAGGTGCTGGTAGGGTTTGAACACGGAGATATTCATCGTCCCTATGTCATTGGCGGCGTGTGGAACGGCAAAGATCAGCCCCCCGAACCTGTAGCAGAAACGGTGCAGCAGGGCAAAGTACGCTTGCGGACGTTTAAGACCCGCAGTGGGCATCAAATTCAGTTTGTAGAAGAGGAGCAGCGCCGCAGCAAAGCGGGGATTCGCTTGGAAACCAGCGGCGGGCACAAAATTTATCTAAATGATAGTGACCAGTCGATCGCGATTCAGACTACAGGCGGACATCGACTGCAATTGGACGATCGCACTGGCACTATCAGCCTAGAGGGGACAGCCGCCGTTAATCTCACCGCTGCTGGAGCCATTACGCTTTCTGCCAGCACCATTCGCCTCAATGCTGGACTCATTACTTCTAGCGTGCCGATCGTCGTTGGAATATAAATGTAACCAAAAATGTAATCAAAAAATGCAATCAAAATAACCAATTGGAGAACTATTATGGCTAGGCGACGAACATCCAAAAAAGATCTGCCAATTCCTGAACCGGATCAAACTAGAACCAGTTTGACTCAACGCCCCTTCTATGACGAGATGGATGCAGATGCAGTACCCGTTTCGGCTCCGGTTTCAGGACGCACCACCCAAGTTCCACTGACCCAGGGACAGCAGGATCGCATTGCCCGCACTACCCCCAATATTGCTGATATTCCGCTGTACCCACCCGAGCAATTGGCAACTCCTTCAGAACCAGAGGTGGCGCAGCGTCAGCTTGACACAACTGCAATGCACGCCCCCAGAGGTACTATGCAGCGTAAAGCTACCAAGCAGGCAACCAAAGAAGAACAGCTTCAGCAAACTCTCCCTGAAGACGCCGCAAAACCCGCGGTCGTGGCAGAGGCAACCGAGAAAACTGCTGAGGAGCAGGATTCTGAACAACGCCAAGATGTACAAGAAGCCCAAAAACAAAAACTCGATCAAGAAATGACGCAAACTCGCGAAGCCCAAAAAGATCAAAAACAAGCAAAACAAGAGCAGATACAGGAAGAAGTAGAACAACAGAAAGATGTCAAAGAAGAAGAAAAAATGGAAAAGAAAACCCAGAAAGAAATGAACCAAAAAACAGAAGAGAACATAAAAGAAAAAGAGCAAATGCAAGCCACTGCCAAAAGCGATCGCCAGCAACAACGCCAAGAATTAAAACAAGCAAAAAAGTAAGAAAAAGATAACCACATAAGCAAAAACTTACCTTTTCTCCGACTCCCGACTCCCGACTCTCCACTCCCCACCCATGAGCAGCAAAGCCCAGATTCCCACTAAAAATACCGCCTACCCAACTCAGGAAAACACCCGCCTGAAGTTGGAGTCGCGGCCGTTTGGTGAGACAGCGGCTCTATCGATCGCAGCGGGCACCTTGGGATCTGGGACATCGGGATCTGCTGGCATTGGAGGAACATCTGGGGGAACAGCAGGCGATTCCACGATGCCATCTATTCAAACCCAACAGGAAAGAAGAGGACGGGCTGGCTTTAACCTTGCGGATGTGCCGCTACGTCCCACCAAACCCAATTCGCCGATCGTCACTAATCGCCCTACTGTACAAGCCAAGTTTGAGGGAATTCAACGCAATGTTGATGAATCGAATGATGATCCGCTGAAGACTTTTTCGGTGATTCAAACGAAGCTGACAATCGGCAAACCAGGGGATCGGTATGAGCAGGAGGCCGATCGAACGGCGGCTCGGATTATGCGAATGCCCGATCCGCAGGCGAGTGAAGCGATCGCACCTCCACAGTCGGCTGAGCCACAGATTCAACGGATGTGTTCAAAGTGTGAGGAGGAACAGGAGCAACCTGCGGTTCAACGGAAGGAGGGCGATCGCTCTACCTCTGATCCCACTACAGCTTTAGAAAGCCGTTTGTCTAACCAGAGTGGAAAGGGACAACCGTTGCCAGATCGAGTGCGATCGTTCATGGAACCCCGCTTTGGCAATGATTTTAGCGGAGTGCGGGTACATACCGATTCGTCTGCGGTACAGATGAATAAAGAACTTGGGGCACAGGCGTTCACCCACGGAAATGACATCTACTTCAATGCAGGTAAGTACAATCCGCGGTCGAGTGGTGGGCAGGAGTTGTTAGCCCATGAGTTAACGCATACAGTCCAACAAACGGGAGGAGTACAGTTCAAGCCTGAAGCAAACCAAGTTCATTCCCATATACATACCGAAACTCCACAAATTCAACAGCGGCAACAGCCTGGAGCGAAAGCTGCTAGCAACGGGGCAAACGGTTCTCACTTCCTTTGGCGAATGGTGCAGACCAAGAAGAATCTGCATCCAATGGAGGAAACAGAGGAAAGCGTGGAAACGACTGAGGAGCCTCAGGCTGCGCCACCGCCACCCGATGCCCCTACAGATAACGGGGACGGACAACCCAACGAGAATACTCCTAACATTCAGGCTAAATGCAGCCAGTGCGAGGAAGAGACGATTCAGCAAGACCCAATTACACCGATCGCTTCTGGCGATGAAACCGTTCAAGCTGCCCCAGAATGGATGGAAGCAACTGGGGAATGGCTTGGCGATCGCGGACAAGATGTTGTCGATAGTGGTCAAGAGTTGCTGGGGGATGTAGCTGATGTAGGGTTGAATTTAGTTGCTCGACTTTCTCCAGAACTGGCTGATCTGATTCGCCAAGGTCCAATTGAAGTTCTTAAAGAAACCGTTGGGGAAAGTATCAAAGACTGGTTTGAAGGATTACTCGACGAGTTAGGCATTTCAGATATTGTCGATGACTTTAGAAGCTCGTTCGACAACCTATTTGCCACTGTTCGGCTAATTATGGAAGGCGATCCAGAAACCTGTGAAGCGGTAGCAGACAAGCTCAACTCCATGACGGAATTTGTCAGAGGGGTGATGGACAATCCCAAAATTCAGGCGTTGCAAGATGCCTTTACTCAAGCGGGTGAAATCTTTCAGCAAATCCTGGATGTTTTCGTTGCTCCAGTCTTCAATACCATCATGGATCTGGTGGGGGACGCGTTCCAAGGCATCACCGACTTTGGCCGACAAATTTGGGAATGGAGCAAACCTGTCCGAGATTTTATTGGGGATGCCTGGAATTGGGTGATGGAACAGCTTGGCATCGGTGGCGGTGATGGCGACAGTGAAGGCGGCTTAATCAATTGGGTGAAAGACAAAGCGAGTGAGGCTTGGGAAGCCATTAAGGAAACCCTTGGACCAGTGGTTGAACCGATCCGAAATGTTGTGATGGTGGCAGTGGCGCTGTCTCCGATTACCTGGATTGCCGCAGCCGTCAGATATGCACCTCAAGTGATTGAAATGGTGCAGTGGTTGTGGCAAAACCGCAACAATCCCAACATCGTGGAATCAGCCCATGAGGAAATGGGACATACGATTTTGCCGCAGTTGTTGTCTAGTTTGCAGGGCTTTGGAGATGGGCTGCAAAGCGCTGTAGATACCCTCATTACAGAGGTCACAAAAATTAGCGATGGGTTCATCTCTCTGGTTAGTTCACTAACGGGTCTGCCGTTGCTGAACATGATTAAAGGCACGATGGAAACCATCTCAAACAGCGTTCGTGATTTTGTCACCTGGAGCCGCGACAAATTTGATTCCATCAGCAAGGCGGTTGTTGAATTTGCCCAAAAAGTTCAGGAGAAAATTAGACCCTGGATTGAAGTTCTGACCTCGATTGGCACTGCCATTCTTAATCCAGGAGCGATTCCAGGAATTCTTCTAGGATGGGCATGGCGCAAACTTCCAGACTGCTACAAAGGTCCCATTATCGATTTCTTGCTAGATACCCTAATTGAAATCCTATCGGGAATGCCAGACTTCCCCTTCTTTGGTGTTCTGTGGCCTTTGATTAAAGAAGGAGTTTTAGGCTATCTGCGCGGGTTGAGAGCACAAACGACCGAAGTTAAAGTTACTATCTCGAATAAGGTTGCCAAGATTGTTAGCGGTAGCAGCGTGGACTTCGCTGTCGGATTTGTTAAAGGATTCCTCCGTGGGCTTTGGCAAGGTTTGACCGATCCATTCGTTTTAATTTATCAAATCATTCAAGGCTTTGCTGGTCTCGTTACTTGGCTGAATGACGCTGCAACCCAGGCTCTCAATCCTCAACCAGAACCGCAAGCTGCTTCTGCTAATACAACTAATGCAGGAGTTACTCCCGAAACTGTAGCTTCAGTTGAGGAACCAGGTGCTGTTTCAGAAGAGACTAAATCGAATCTTGGTCATCGCATGGGAGATATGAAGGGTGAACTTGAACCTCCTGTGAATGACGTGACAGAAAACTTTATGGGTGCCGTGCAAGAGGTCTTCACAGGTAGTGGAGAAGGTTCATCGTTTGATACCTTGACGCAACTGTTTGGAAACGCCTGGGAGTCTATGAAGACTGCTATGAGGGAAGCCGGAACGCAGCTTGCTAACAGCATTTGTGAATTCATGATGCAGGATGAAGCTGAAAGCAAAATCGGAGACACCGTAGGTTGGCTGGCTGGAACGATTGTCTTTGAAGTATTGCTGGCAGTTTTAACAATGGGTACTAGCGTGCCTGCACAAGGAGCGTTAGGAGTGCTGAAAGTGTTCGCTCGAATCCTGGATTGGACGGGCGAGGCACTGGGCATGGCATTCCGGGCAATGAAACAGCTAGGTGGCTTTGTTCTCGATATTGTCAGGGGTGTTGGCAATTTCCTGAATAAAACAGATGGACCCTTTGCCAGAGTGATGGATGCGCTAAGGCAAATTGGCGATACTCTTCAGCGATATGCCGATGAGCTTTTGGGATCGACTCCTCAAAGAGCACCTGGTCAACCTGCTGGGACGGGTACTGGAGGAACAACCACAACGGGCGGTGGAAGTGCTACCACAGGAACCGGAGGTCAAACCACTGAGCAGACCCTGACTACCAACACACAGACACCATCAACAAGAGTAGAACCAGAAACCTCAGCTCCCAGAAATGCAGATGGAACAGCAGATATTCGTAACACTAAACCTGAACCCACTCCTGCTCGTGAATCTAGCGTAGCCGAGAGCGGACGAGTTGAAAGTGATCAACTGAGCAGCCAACAACTAAGAAATGAAGTTGATTATGTTAGCGAGCATCCAGAAATTATCAGTGGTAAATCACCGAATCGTAAAGCAGAAATTGGTAATCATGAATGGCAAGAAAATCCTGATGGAGCTTGGTGCCGCCATTCTGAAGAAGTTTGTCTAATCAGCGAAAGTGAAAATCCTGGTCAACTGTTTGATCCAGAAGCATCTGGTGACCCAATTACGGCTGGTGCTACACCCAGAAATCCAGTCGAACAAGATGCTGCTGAGGATTTTTATGGAGATTATGAGCTGATTAAATCCGAAGGACTTTATGGAGATATTGATTATTGGGACGCTCTTTTAGATGATGCACGCCGTATGACAGGGGTTGATAGGACTGTAACTACTGTCCCCGAAAAGCGTCCTAGAGTCCAAGGTGGTACTGTTGCAGTGGGAAGTGTTGGTGGTTCTCCTGCGGTAGCGGAGGTAATTTTTGAAGGTCATTCAAGACAAGCACATCCAAATGGCATTTCCCACCACAGTCAAGTTCCTCAAGTATATAGCCCCTCTAACCCAAACCCTATAGCTCAGGATCATGCAGAGCAAGAACTTGTCAATTTTATGCATAATGCTCTTGGAGATCCTAACCAAGCTGGGATAATTAGATTACATGTAGAATCTTCCCCATGCATCGGCAATTGTCGCGCAGGTTTGGGTCCAAAAGCTTCTGGAAACCCAGGTGTCCTCTCTGCATTTAGTAGGGACTATCCTAACCTCACAATTTGTATAACAGTGAAAGACTCAGATGAAGTCTTACTTATCAGAAATGGCAGGAAGATCTAAAAAAAAACACAATAAATGCTTTATAAAGCAGATTTTGAATGCACAAATATGAGTTTCCAAGAAATCTATCACCTTTGGTTCAATCTTGAAAAGTTTTCGTGTTTTTTGATCGCTCAAGACCAGATTCCAATGGAGGGGGATTATCAAATTTGCAATCTTCATGGCAATCAAAAGTCAGTTAACTTTAACACGATTACTTCTTTCCAAATTGCTGAGGAAAAAGCAAAGTCTTACATCAAAGCAGAACGCGATCGCGCTTGGCAAAATGCAAAAGAAGCGTTCCCCATTTTCACTAAGTTTGCAGCGGTGGCTCAAGGAAAACCCAATGATTCCTCAGCTAACTCACCTGTTATTGATGCGATTGCATCTCTTCTTCTCATCACGCTAGAAGAACGCCAAAGTGATCCTGGTGCCCTCAAAGAAGGCTTAGGCAATCTCTTCAATGGCTTCCAGGACATTCTGCAAGGAGCCGTATCAGATGATCCGGAGCAGATTGAAATTGCCCGAAACCGAATGCGATCGCTCCGGCAGTATTTGGAAACTCAAGGCGTTACTGTCAGCAATGATTTTGAGGTCCTCCCCGACAAACTGCGCGATCGCTGTCAAACCGCCACATCTGATCCTGAACTCAAAGAAAAAGCCCAACAGTTTGTCGAAGCGACTGAAGAAGTCAAACAATCATTCACCAATCTACTGCAAACTCTCAAAACCGGAGTTGAAAAATTCAAGCAGGCGATCGATGAAATCAACGAGAAGGCAGAGGCTGAACAGGACGCAGAAGACCAGGATCACTGATTTGATGATGTAGAAAGAGTGCTACAAACCCAGTATTGACGTTGAAGGCGATCGGACTTCTATATCAGAATCAGAGTCAGTACCTCATCACCCTAAACGAGAATATGCCAGATAGAAAAGTGAATTCTGAAGTATCAGGATTCCAAGCCAGTTTCCAAAGATGCCAGGAAAAAATTAACCCCAAGCAAGCGAATCTGATGAATAGCTATAGCTGATCGCAAGACCTCATCATCGCGCAAGTCATTATTCCCAGACACAATGACATCTGCCCTACCATCGATTGCAGTTGCCAGTACTGGCAGATCTCTTGGGTCGCGGCAGTTAGGAGGTATATTAGCAGTACGATCGCCCCACCCCCTCAAGAACCAGACCCAGAGGGCGATCGGGCGTCTGCATCAAAAACAGAGTCAGTACAATGAAGTTAAATTCAACCCATTGCAAGGAAAACTGCGTGCAGCCATTGATCAGGTCGCTGAGGAACAACAAATTGCCTATGCCTTTCCTGCACTGAAATGATGTAGTTTTGGCAATCGTTCGTATCAATTGTAGGCAAGCAGTGCAGTGCCGAAATTCAGTGACGTTTCTAAGCTGAAATAGCGGAATTTACGTCTTAAAGGTTACGGCTTTCCATACTAGAGAGCTATCTAAGAAAAGCTGAGCGGGCGTTAATCTAGCTAATAGTCTTAAGTGAATCGCTGTTCCTGCCGTCGTGGTTCGCCTACTGGAACCTGGAAACCCGATCGCAGTCGATGTATTTACTTCGAGCGAACTTTATCAAGCTAATGTCTAAACTGCCGCTGTGTGCTTTGGGGTTTCACCATTGCGCATCATTCAGCGACGTTTAGGTTGGTTACGTTTTGCTGTCTTTGCTCTTTTAGCATTGGTCAGTTTGTATTCAATTGACATCAGGAGATCCATGGTTATGTTTACCCCCACTCACTTCCTAGTTTCGCGTTCCAGAAAAACTCCCGTTCAACTGATTCCATCTGCCAGCGGGTTCAAAATTTTAACTGAACCGGAATGGCAACAAGGCAAGGAACCCGCCTTTGAAATTCGCAGTCGTCAAGGGTTCTTCTGTCAGGGTGTATCAGTCGTCGGTTACCGCTTAGAGCCGATCGCCGTTGCAGTTACCCCGACCCATACAACCGAAACGAACCCAGAGATTCAAGAAGCATCGCCGCTTATGCCGAAGTCGAGATAGGTTTGGGATAGTGCACCATCCAGCTAATCGGATAGTTGCGAGTACCAAGATGAGACTGAAGGCGAGCAGAGGCTTCATGAACTTCCACTACTTCCCAGATTGCAATCAACTCAGCGCTCGTCAGTTTAGGGTTCGCCAACAAAACCACGGCATCTCCTACCTTTAGCAGGGGTTGATTGCAATCAGAGTGCTCTAGGGTGTGCCAACCCTGTAAAGCTCGGACATCTGTGGCAGGACTCGCGACGGCGGTTTGACGAATTTGCTTTAACTTGAGTTTGATGGTTTCTGGGGTGTGACTCCAGACTTGACGTTTTTGAGCGGTTGTCAATGCTTCTAAGATAGTGAGTTCTTCAACGGTGGCGATCGTTGTCAAGATCTCTAATACCGTTGCCAAACTGGACTCATCTAACAGCAAATCTTGCGTGGTATCTGCTGTCGAGATTGGGAATGGCTCGGTCTTTGGTGTCAGATGCGAGTCAGCCAGTAATTCTTCATCTCCCAGCAAATTGTTTTCGAGTTCCTCGTCCTCGACAAATTCCTCAGCCTCAGCCTCAGAATTGGATAGTGAGATCAGTTCGGTCGGGGTTGATTGATTGAATGGTCGAGACGATCGCCCCGCTTCGCGAACCAGGCTGGGCTGAATGATATTGAACCTTGGCATAGTCCAGATCACGGCAAAAAGCACAATAACATCGAGATGCTTTCTCTATCCTGACATTTCTTTTTAGAAATAGTAATTTTGTACTAGTAATTTTGTACTTACTTGGGTGATTGGGGCGATCGAGGTGAAAAATTCTTCGATGCTTCCTGCTCTACAATGCCCTGCATTCCCCAGAATCCTAAGTTTTGATCAATGGTAATCTGTGTACCAATAGCGGGTTCCTGCTGTTGCCAGGCGTCAAACAGGCGATGGCTGTCTCCTCCAGTCAGCAGGATGGCACTAGTTGGATAGTCCTGCTGCCACACTTGGACAAAATCACGCAGTCCTGCGATCAGGGTATACATCACACCGCTGAGCATGGCATCGGGCGTATTCGTGGCCCAACGAGGAATAGCGGCTGGGTTGAAGGTACCTAGTTGATCTTGTAGCGCCGGCAAGGCAGCCGTTTGTTGAGTCAGCGATCGCAACTGAAGCCCCAATCCCGGTAAAATGGCTCCGCCAATTAGGTTGGCATGGGCATCGGCAGCGGTCAAGGTCAGCGCGGTTCCCGCATCAATGACAAGGGCGGGTAGTCCATACCGGATAGCGGCTCCCCATAGGGACAGAGCGCGATCGATGCCAAACGTAGGGTAGAGATGGTGCAGCGGGATGTGATCAAGTGTTAGTTGATGGATCTCAACCGAATGTGACTCAGCATGATGCAGCCAATGTTGAGTTTGCACTGGCACTACAGACGCCATCCACAACGGCAACGGAGCATCGATCGACGGGGTGATTGAAGACCATGGGTGAGCTTCAGTACCGCTGGTTTGAGAGGTAATCGACGATGCCTGAATGAACTGAAAACAGCAGTTAAAATCAAAGCGGTGTTTTATCAAGCAAGCAACCGCTTTAGCCGATAGATGGGGTGTATTCCAGGTTTGTTGAAGACAAGTTTGTTGAACTAGGGAGTGGTCAAACCATGCCCAATGCAAGTGGGAATTTCCGATTATTAACGCTAGCCAATCCCTTGCAAGCTCTGTCATGAGAACCGTTCATTATTTCTTAAGCATATTCTCAGTATTGCAGGAGATTCAGGCTCCATACTCGTTGAAGGTGGAAAAACAACACTTATGAAGATTGGATTCGGTCGAGAAGTTTGCGGCAATCTGGAAACCGCCGCCTCGCGAGAGTGGCTGGTGACGAATGGTATTGGAGGGTATGCCTGTGGAACAGTGGCCGGCGTGCTAACTCGGCGCTATCATGGCTTGTTGGTGGCCGCCCTAGACCCGCCGTTGGGGCGAACCTTGTTGCTGACCAAACTAGAGGAGGTGGTGCACTATCATCATCAGGTTTATTCATTGAGCACCGATCGCTGGACAGATAACAGCATTGACCCGGCTGGGTATCGCTACATTGAACGGTTTTCTTTGAATGGCACCATTCCCACCTGGCGGTTTGCCTGTGGCGATGCCCTGCTAGAAAAGCGGGTCTGGATGCAGCAAGGAGCAAACACGACGTATGTTCAGTACACGTTGCAGCGGGCAACTCAGCCCTTAGCGTTGATGATGAAGGCGTTGGTCAACTATCGCGATCATCATGGCGGCATTCGTAGTTGGGGTTGGCAAATGCAGGTCGATCGGCTGGAACAGGGTGTGGGAGTGACGGCCAGCGACCATGCCACACCATTTTATTTGTTGAGCGATCGGGCCGATGTGCTGCTCACTCATGATTGGTACTACGGGTTTGATCTAGCAGCCGAGCGCTATCGTGGACTGAGCGATCGAGAAGACCATCTGCACGTGGCCACCTTTCACCTGACGCTGTTGCCCGGCGAAACCGTAACGATTGTAGCCAGTACTGAGCCAACCCCCAACTTAAATGGAGCCACCGCCCTGAAGCAGCGCCAAGCCTATGAACAAAAGCTGCTCAACCTTTGGAAAACCGATCGCCCGGATGTTAACCGCGATGCCTCGCATTGGATTAGCCAGCTTGTATTTGCCGCCGATCAGTTTATTGTCAACCGAGCAGTGAATTTTCTAGAGAATTTTCCAGAGGCAGAGGCGGGAGATATAGCCAATTCGCTTGAGGCAACGTCTCCTCCGCTGCTCAACGGCAAAACGATTTTGGCGGGCTATCCTTGGTTTAGCGACTGGGGACGTGACACCATGATCAGCCTGCCGGGGCTGACGTTAGCAACGGGGCGATCGGAAGTGGCGCGGCTAATTTTGCGCACCTTTGCTCACTATGTTGATCAAGGCATGTTGCCCAATCGCTTTCCCGACGAAGGAGAAGAGCCAGAATATAACACCGTTGATGCCACGTTGTGGTACTTTGAGGCCATTCTTCAGTACTATCGCCTGACACAGGATGATGATCTGTTGATGGAATTGTTTCCGGTACTAGCAGATATTATTCATTGGCACTGTCGCGGCACCCGCTATAACATTCACCTCGATCCCACCGATGGGTTACTCTATGCTGGAGAAGCCGGATCGCAATTGACCTGGATGGATGCCAAGGTTGGGGACTGGGTAGTAACACCGCGTATTGGGAAGCCGATCGAAGTCAATGCCCTTTGGTACAATGCTCTGCGCACCATGGCCAAGATTGCCCGGCAGTTGGGCAAACCGCATCAAGAGTATGAAGCCATTGCCGATCGGACGTTGGCGCGGTTTTCGCGGTTTTGGAATACCGAATTGGGTTATTGCTATGATGTGCTGGATGGGCCAGACGGCCATGACAGTGCATTGCGCCCTAACCAAATTTTTGCCGTATCGCTGAGCGAAAGCCCCCTCACAGTTACTCAGCAGAAAGCTGTTGTTGATGTATGCGGTCGATCGCTGTTAACATCTCATGGGTTGCGATCGTTGGCCACCGATCATCCGCATTACCAGGGTCAATACGGCGGTACACCACTGCAACGCGATGGAGCCTATCACCAAGGCACGGTATGGGGCTGGTTGATCGGCCCGTTTGTGGTAGCCCATCTGCGGGTTTATAGTGATGCGGAACAAGCCAGACAGTTTTTGCAGCCGATGGCGGATCACTTGGTGGCCCACGGGGTTGGGTCTTTAAGCGAAATTTTTGATGGGGATGCCCCCATGACGCCGAGGGGCTGCTTTGCCCAAGCTTGGACGGTAGCCGAAGTGCTGCGAGCCTGGATGGTGACCGAATGACGATCGGTTGTTATCTATTCAATCCAAAGGCAAAAAACCATAGAGACACGCAAACAATCTTATAGAATGTAGAACGACTGTAAAAATTTCAGCATTCATTTTTATTCTTCATTTTCATTATTCATTAGCAGGTGTGAATTCCTTGTGAAACTGTTTGTCTTCCACACGCCAGAATTGACGCCAGCGGAGCCAACTCCTGACTGTGCCATTGCGATCGATGTTTTGCGAGCGACCACCACAATGGCAACAGCCCTCAACGCCGGGGCGGAAGCAGTACAAGTCTTTAGCAGTATTGATGAGTTAATGCAGGTGAGTGAAGCTTGGCTACCGGAAAAACGGCTGCGGGCGGGTGAACGCGGTGGAGCAAAAGTGCCAGGTTGCGACTTGGGTAACTCGCCGTTAGACTGTACGCCAGAGGTGGTAGGAGGGCGGCGGCTGTTTATCAGCACAACCAACGGCACTCGCTGTTTAGAGCGCGTTCAACACGCTACCACGGTTTTGACAGGTGCTTTAATTAATCGATCAGCGGTGGTCAGCTACCTGTTGCAACATCAACCCGAACTGGTCTGGATGGTGGGGTCGGGCTGGGAAGGTAGTTTTTCCCTTGAAGATACGGTTTGTGCCGGAGCCATTCTGTACAGCCTTAGCCAACAGCTTGCTGCATCTGGGCAATCCTTAGAAGCGATAGCCGGCAATGATGAAGTGTTTGGGGCGATCGCGCTTTATACCCAATGGCAAGATCAGCTATTGCAACTGTTGCACCACGCTAGCCATGGTCAACGTCTGTTGCGCTTGAATGGCCACGCTGATTTAGAATACTGCGCCCAAACCGATATCTTGAATATCCTTCCCATTCAGAAAGAACCCGGTGTTCTGATTAAACAAACCCTTTAGCCGACAAGTCTGTCTGACGAGTCTGTCTATAGCTGCACATTAGACATGCACAAAGAACGTCTGGGGCGCTCGACAAAGCGCCCTTGTCGCACCTTACAGATTTAAGGATTTGTCGCAATCGCTATTTTGCTCGGCATGGCGACAAGTGGATATAGCCGTTGGATGTAGCAGTAAAATGATGAGGATGATTCGGACTGTTTTGTGCCCTAAATCCATTCGTGTCGAATGTTAGCTATCTGAAATTGTTCGCCCGAAATTGTC
The DNA here is from genome assembly GCF_026802175.1 of Thermocoleostomius sinensis A174. Lineage (NCBI taxonomy): Bacteria > Bacillati > Cyanobacteriota > Cyanophyceae > Oculatellales > Oculatellaceae > Thermocoleostomius > Thermocoleostomius sinensis. Next base: position 5,431,571 of record NZ_CP113797.1, read on the forward strand.
CTCACTCACTGATCCCACTGATTCTGTTGCCAGGCTAATTCAAAGAATTACCATTCCACACATTTCGATCCCATTTTGTGTTCGTTAGAATTGCATCGCTAAAGTCGGTGCTTTTGAGGACAGCCCGGCTGAAGTCGGCATCTGTTAAATCGGCTCCTCGGAAACTGGTACCCCATTTAGTAGCCAAAAAATTGGCAATGGTCCAGGTAATGGTGTGCTTGCGATCGCCCTTGAGGGTACGCCATCCTACATAGCCTGCTAGGGGAAGTACAATGGCTGCTACGGCTATGGCTGAGGCAATGCTGCTGGTAGGCACCGTTGCCTCGGTATAAACCAGTGCCAGCGCAAAGGAACCGATAAATCCTCCGGCTACAACTAAAGCGATCGTAATCCGAAAGGCTAGTACCGCTGCCACCATCAGCGAACTCACCGCCGCCGTCGCTCCAGCCACCAGCGAGTTTACAGCAATAGCCGCCGCCACGCTGCCAGCAAACGGTACGGCCGCTGAGCTAATCAACGCTCCAACCGTGGCAATGACGAAGGCGAGCGCAAAGATGCCAAAGCCCACCGCCATATTGCGCGTCAGAGACACAAACGTGAACCCCATAATCACAATCGGTGTAATCCAAGCGAAAGCCGCTTCATCGGTTTCATCCACCGCCACAAACCGAACTTCGGCAAACGCGCCGATAATTCCCGCCACAACACCTAACACGATCGCTGCCACAATCAACACAGCCAACAAAGTCATTGCCTGCCGTTTCTGTAAGCCAGCCGTGACATTAGTAAAGTTCACCCCTGTAAGGATGGCATTGGTAAAATCTGCCCCTCGAATATCACATCCACTGAAATCACAACCAGACAAATCCTCCCCTCGGAAACATTTTCCTTTGAGGTTTTGCCGACGGAAGTTGCGCTCACCTAGTTCATAAAGCCACACAACTTCTTCTTTGCGCGTATTTTTCATGGCCCCTACCTCATCAAACAGTTGCCCTAAACATGACGGATAGGCACCCTGCAACTGAACAAAAACCCTGAGATAAATAGAACCAACCGTACGCAGATTAAGACGTAGTTAAAATCAACATAACGGTCAAGCTTAGCAATTAAAATGAATGATTCAGGTTTTGCACTGTTAGTTTCTAGATACAGTGAGTTTATTAACTGCTCGGAGTCCGATCGAGATTGGGAACACAACCATGCATCAACACAATGAACCCGTATGGTGCTGTATCAAGCGGTATCAAAAATTAACCCTGATCACATTTCACTTATTCTTTACAGGCTACTCCAAGTTTCTTAATTTTTCCACTGTCTGTTGCGGCGTAAACTATTTGACTTAGCTAGCACTGAAGAGTGGGGCTGCTGGAAAACCGTATCCAAAACTATAATCCAAAATTATAGGACGTGGTCAAGGCGTAACGTTCAACTTGCACGATGGTCAGTCGATTGCCTCGCCACCAACCACTACATTGCGAATTCTGAGACTAGGTCCGCCCACGCCAACGGCTAAGCCACTTTGCCCTCCTTTGCCACAGCCGCCCGATTCATCCCAGAAGAAGTCATTGCCGATTGCTTCAATGTCTGCCAGGGTCGTAAACACATTGCCAGACAAATTCACGTCACGGACAGGTTCTGCAATTTCACCGTTGCGAATCATCCAGGCTTCCCCGGCTGCAAAGGTAAACATTTCGCCGTTGGTCATTCCCCCTAACCAATTACGGGCATACACCCCTTCCTTGATATCGGCAAACAAGTCGGTCACGGGGGTTTTTCCAGGTTCAATCCAAGTGTTGGTCATGCGCACGATCGGCGGGTAATGATAATCTAAACAGCGAGCGTTACCCGTAGGGGATTCACCAAGTTTGCCAGCGGTTTCCCGAGAGTGCAGCCGACCAACCAACACCCCATCTTTGATTAACTGAGTGGTGGTTGCTGGTACCCCTTCGTCATCGTAATAATAGCTACCTCGGTGTCCTTCTGGGGCGGCTCCATCAAAGATCTGTAACTCTGATGAGCCAAACCGCCGACCTAGAGTCATCACCTCCAGCAGGTCAGGATTTTCATAGGTCATATCAGCCTCCGACAAATGTCCAAAGGCCTCATGCACAAATAAGCCAGACAAAATTGGGTCAATCACCACCGTGTAGGTATTACCTTTAACCGATGGTAACGCCAACGCATCCACAGCCCGTTGAGCGGTTCCTCGCACCTGCTCATCCAGGTTCGCTAAATCTTCATAGGCTTTACGAGAGCCAGTGGTTTCTCGCCCAGTTTGAACGGTTTCACCATGGCGAGCAGTGGCAGCAAAGCGCATTTCCAAATCAACCCACGATTGTTCAATCAATGTTCCGTCAGAGGTTGCCAACACAATGCGTTGAGCACTATCGCCATAGCGAACCGAGGTGGTGGTAATCCGATCGTCTACACTTCTGAGAATTTCAGCATAGCGATGGCAGAGATGCTTTTTTTGAGCTAAGGGAATATGACGCGGATCGATACCTGTTATCGGAATTTGCCGAGAATCTTGGATCGAGGGCACCGGGGCCAACAGCGTTTCTTCGTCTCCAACCAACCGGGCTGCGGCGATCGCTTCTTCAATGTGTTGATTGAGGTTGCTTAAGCGGTTGAAGCTGGCAAATCCCCACCCACCCTTATAGCAGGCACGAACCTGTCCTCCAATAGAAATTCCTTCACTTAAAGTCTCTATCCTACTGCCGCGCAGCAAAATGTCAGTGCCCTCGGCTTCCTCCAAGCGAATAGCCAGGTAGTCTACTTGAGCTTGGTAGCGACGAATCAAATCCGTCAACACGTTCTTGGCATCAGCCAGCAGAGTCGGCATCATCATCACAGGATTGAATCACTGATTCTATTTTGTCGCAAAGTGGGGAAGCAATTGTCGTAGGCTGGTAAGAGATGACAAATTCTTAATTTTGCTGTGGTGGCTATGCCAAAGTATGTGGTGTGGGGACGCTATTGCCAAGACGTGGTAGAAAAACGTGCTCCCCATCGTCAGGCTCATCTCGATCGTCTGACCCAACTGAAAGCATCAGGTGAATTAGTGACGCTAGGGCCCACTAAGGATTTGACCTTGTTTTTTGGGGTCTATGATGCCGCAGATGAGGCTGCTGTAAAACAGTTAGTAGAAGCCGATCCCTACTGGCAACATGGCATCTGGACCGATTATCAGGTAAAAGAGTGGATTCAAGCATTCTAGCGTTCGGCGTTAGCTCAGCCCACCTTACGAAGGGGTTGGTGGATAGGCTGTCCCAAGGGTGTCGCAAAAGGACAGGGCTGTTTGGAAGTCGCTAGTTTGGCAGGGGTAAGCAATGGCTGGACGATCAATCACAATCAGTTGAACACCCAATTCGGCGGCAATTTGGTACTTGATGTCTTCGCCACCAGCGCTGCCAGAGGCCTTTGTCACAACTTTTGTGATTTGCCATTGTTGCCATAAAGCCCGTTCGAGTGCGGCTGTGTAGGGTGGGCGCAGGGCAATGAGGCGATCGCTGGTAAAGCCAGCTTGTAGAGCTGCCTCTAAAGCAACCGTAGACGGCAGAATACGAGCAAACAGGCAAGCCCGATCGTGCCAAGCGTGAAACAGTGCCAGGTTTTTATAGCCAATCGTCAGTAAGACCCGTTGCCCAGCTAGATAATTGTCTGTCAGCAGCGCTTGCCAGGAAATAAGATGCAGGGGTGAGTTAAGGGTTTGGACGAAAGAGGGGGATGCCAAGACCGGGCGCTCGTAGCGTAAGTACGGCAGGTGATAGTGCTGAGCAAGGGCGATCGCCAGTGTCGAAATTTCCACCGCGAAGGGATGAGAGGCATCAAGAATGCAGCCGATGTGATAGGTTCGCAGCAAGGTTTCAGCTTGTTCTCGGTGCAACGCCCCCACCCGAACCTGTAAGGTTGGCGTTGTGGGATATAGCGATCGGGCGGCGTCCGTCGTGACAGTGACCAGGCAAGGGACCTGACGGTGGGCGATCGCGTTGGCCAATTCCGCGCTTTCTTGCGTTCCCCCAATCAACCAAATAGTCGGTGAAGTACTGGTCATGGAAGCTTGGCACTCGTTCTTATGGAAAGCGAACTTTATAGAGTTGGAACAATTCTCCTGGTAAGGTTTTCACCAGTCGTCCGTTCAATTGTTGAATTAACTTCTGCCAGTTTTCCAGAGGTTCCAGAAATACTTCAGCCCCCAAGTAAGTTTCCAGGATAGCCCAATTCTCTGCTAACTCGGTTGCCGGATCTAGCACGTCAAATACAAAAAAACCGTCTGGTTTCAAAACGCGCTTCACTGCGTCTAGTACATCTCCCCAATAAGCCAGTGGATAGTAGCAGCTAAAGCCAGTGGCGATCACCAGATCAAACTGGGATGGTTCATAGTTTAGTTCGTGGGCGGCAGCCAGTTGAACCCCTTTGAATAGTTTAGAGTTCAATTGAGAGCCACGCGCGTTCAATAAATCGCAAGCAACAAGGCTAATGTCTTGTCCATAAAAAAAAGCGTCCCATTCATACCAAGGATAAACCAAGAAGCTAACACCACAGCCTAGATCCAAACAGCGTTGATTTTTCTTGGGTTTAGCGATTTGCCAAAACGGAGAATTGATTTTTCCTGCCAGCAATCCGGCTGACCATTCTTGAAAAATTGGCATGGACTCGACTTCGGCAGGCAAGTCGAACGGCTCACGGCGATAGTCTCGATTAAACCGCAGAGCGACAGCATCTAGTTGGGGTTGCCAGGAGGGGGGACGATCGCCCAAAAAATCAGAAAGGTTGCCATTTAAAAAATTTTGCTCTTTCTCACGGGCCATACTCAACCGTCACTCCTATCCCAACGTTCCAACCTTTGGCGATCGGTCAGTTGTAGATTAGAACCGATCGCGCTTAACTCCCATAGTTTTAGCCTTAGTTATCAACCCTTTAAGGCTCGATTAAAGTTTTGCCGATAGGATTTATTAGCAATTAGGAAAATGGGCCACAACAACGACAGATGCAACCGACCACTACTGAAATTAGTGCGGTTAAAGCCCGTCCAAAATTTCCAAGCTCCACCACCATAGATCAACAAGCCCAGCAGAATCAGAAGATTCATTCAGTTAGACCTCCCTACAAGCTAAACCTTAGCAATTTGTAACACTTATAAATAACGAAGCGTCAGAATGATACATCGTCAGCCATAAGCGACAAGTATATCAGTTCGCTCTTTGCCTCTCTTTCAGTGTAGAATAGCCCACTAAACTCCTGCCACCGATCGGTCTAAATCGTGTTAATTAGATAGCAGGATAAGACTTAACAGATTTTTCAGGTTTGACTTGAGCGATACTAGAAGAGCGGTCGATCGATGAACCAGCAGGCTAGGAGATTCGGTACAAAGGAGACACTGACATTGCTGCATCGAGCTATGAATCTGAGCCTCCCCCTCCCCCTCGCCCTGTTGGGAGAGGGAACGCGCAATCCGGCTCTCTTCTCCTCGAAGGAGAAAGGTTGGGGATGAGGGCAAATCCTACGTGAATGTAGCAACGCCGAGACACTCAATGATCTAGCTTGAGCACCTACCAAGGCTATTGGGTTCAATGAGGAGTGGAATACAAATTTGCATCTTTAAATGAGAAGTTGGGTGAACAAGATGGACTAGGCTTGAGGGCAAAGCGATTCATTGATTGTCACCCACTAGTTTTTTGAAGCAGATTCAATAGAACCCACTGAAGATGTGAATGGAAGATATGAATAGAAAATTGAATTAGGTCTAAATTTTGTTCCATCGACTCAATCAAATTAATGTTTGAGATTGGTTTCACAACCGTCTTTTTTCGCCTCTCCTTTCCATAATCTTTTCACTAGTTTCACACAGCAATTCAACAGATTAACAGATCAATTCAATGCTACAGACAGTTGGGCGCAAGGAGGATTTATGAGAGCAGTACTGATGGCTGGTGGATCGGGAACACGGCTACGCCCCCTCACCTGTGACTTACCCAAACCAATGGTTCCAATTTTGAACCGTCCGATCGCACAGCATATTATCAATCTGCTCAAACGCCATCACATTACTGAAATTATTGCAACGCTGCACTATTTGCCCGACATTATGCGGGATTATTTCCAAGACGGCAGCGATTTTGGTGTGCAAATGACCTATGCCGTCGAAGAAGATCAACCGCTGGGCACAGCCGGCTGCGTGAAAAATGTGGCGGAATTGCTCGACGAAACCTTTGTGGTGATCAGCGGCGATAGCATTACTGATTTTGATCTGTCAGCCGCCATTCAGTTCCACAAACAACATCGATCGAAAGCCACATTAGTGTTGACCAGTGTGGCCAACCCGATCGAGTTTGGGGTGGTGATTCTTGACGACGAAAACCGGATTCAGCGGTTTCTGGAAAAGCCCTCCAGCAGCGAGATTTTCTCGGATACAGTCAATACCGGAACCTACATCCTGGAACCGGAGGTGCTAGATTATCTGCCAATTAATCAGGAAACTGATTTTTCCAAGGATCTGTTTCCGCTGCTGCTGGAAAAGGGAGAACCCATGTATGGCTATGTGGCAGAGGGCTATTGGTGCGATGTGGGCCATCTAGATGCCTATCGAGAAGCCCAGTATGCGGCATTGTATCAACGAGTCAAGCTAGAGTTTGACTACACCGAACGATCGCCGGGCTTGTGGGTAGGACAGAACACGTTCATTGACTCCACGGCTCACATTGAAACGCCCGTGCTAATTGGACACAACTGCCGAATCGGGGCCCGCGCTCAGATTGCATCGGGCACGGTGATTGGTGACAACGTGATTGTGGGGGCAGATGCAGATATCAAGCGCCCCATTGTTTGGAATGGTGTCATTATTGGCGAAGAAGCGCATTTGCGGGCCTGTGTGGCGGCCCGAGGCACACGAATCGATCGTCGAGCCAATGTCCTAGAAGGGGCGATCGTAGGATCACTCTCAACCGTTGGTGAAGAAGCGCTGGTAAATCCGAATGTGCGGGTTTGGCCCAGCAAAAAGATTGAACCCGGAGCCACCCTTAACATGAACCTGATTTGGGGACATGCAGCGCATCGAAATCTGTTTGGGCTGCGGGGGGTTTCGGGCTTAGCTAACGTGGATATTACACCAGAATTTGCTGTGCGGCTAGGAGCCGCCTTTGGCTCAACGCTGAAACCCGGTTCTCAAGTCACCGTATCTCGCGATCAGCGCCCAATCTCTCGCATGGTGACGCGATCGTTAGTAGCAGGGTTGATGTCGGTGGGCATTAACGTCCAGCATTTAGAAGCTACAGCTATTCCTGTCTCGCGGGCGGTTGTACCAACATTGGCAGTAGCGGGCGGCATTCATGTGCGAGTGCATCCAGAGCGATCGGATCATATTTTGATTGAATTCTTTGATCAAAAAGGCATTAACCTCTCGAAGGGGCGTGAAAAGAAGATTGAAGGTGCATATTTCAAGGAAGATTTTCGCCGGGCGCAAGTGCAAGAGATTGGCAATGTCGTGTACGTGACGCAAGCCAGCGATATCTACAGCGCTAGTTTCGAGCGGCATTTGAATGTGGATGCAATTCGCAACAGCAACTCGAAGGTGGTGATCGATTATGTGTATGCTGTATCGGGCGCGATTTTGCCGCAAATTTTAGGTAAATTTGGCTGTGATGCTGTTGTGCTGAATGCCAGCCTGAGTCATCTTGTGCCGTCCATGTCCGATCGCGAAGTGTTGCTGAACCAGTTGGGGCACGTGGTGGAAGCGTTGAAAGCCAATTTGGGGGTGCAGGTTTCGGCCAATGGGGAGCAACTGATTTTAGTCGATGAGTCGGGCAGCGCCATTCGTGGCGAAATGCTGACAGCCTTGATGGTGCACATGATCCTGACCGATCATCCTAGAGGAACCGTAGTCGTGCCAGTGAATGCATCGAGTGCGGTGGAACAAATTGCCCGTCGCCATGATGGCAAAGTGATTCGTACCAAAGCAAACCCCACGGCCCTGATGGAAGCGTGCCACACCAACCCCAACGTTGTACTAGGGGGTAGCGGTGAGATGGGATTCATCTTTCCCCAATGGCATCCGGGGTTTGATGCGATGTTCTGCATCGCCAAGTTGATTGAAATGCTGACGTTGCAGCAACGCGACACGTTTAGTATGCCGCGAACGTTGGGACAAATTCGTACAGAATTGCCGCGTGTCTCACATCGCATGTTGACGGTGCGGTGCCCTTGGTCGGTGAAAGGATCGTTAATGCGCCATATGGTGCAAACTCACCCGCCGGAGGTGTTAGATCTAACCGATGGAGTCAAAATCTTTAATCCTAATCACGATAGTTGGATTTTAATTTTGCCAGATGCCGGAGAGCCATTGGTGCATCTTTATGCAGATAGTCACGATCGCGGTTGGGTTGATGAAACGCTGCGAGAATATCGCGCCAGTGTGCAAGAATTTGTCGATCGCGATCACGGCATGGAGGATGTACAAATGGAGGAGGTTGAGTAGAGCTACCTACCGTTCGGCATCAACTCGAAATTTCTTCAACTCGCGCCACCATCGATCTGCCAAAACACTGTCATCATACAAATCATTGATTTCGCTAGCAGTGGTTAATTTGACCAATGTTGTAGGAATAAAAATGATTCGGCGGCGGCGATAACTGACGATCGGATGGGGTAATTCTTGCAACGGCGATAGTTCTAATTTGTAGTAGTAATTTTGACTCTTTCGGTTCTTTTGTTCTTCTGGAAATAGTTCACACCGCATTACTTTATGAATTATTAGAACACGAGCATAGTACTGAATTGAATACGCTTCGCTGCCAAAAACTTTGGTTTGGTAAAACGCTATCCATTCTGGCGGCCATCGCCGCTGAAGGGATTTTTTAACGCTGGCAACGGGAATACGATACCAATGCTGCTCGCGAGCAATCTCTAGATCCCGTTGGTTATTCATAATGGCAACGAGTACCTCACCAGGTTTTGACATACAGCAGAAGGAAAGATGAAGGATGAAGAGCACGTAAGGGCAGTACCGCTGTGTTTGCCCATAGAAATCAATCAACCGCTTCTAGTTGAGAACGAAATCCTCTTTGCGGTGTCCACTGTACGGCTCCATCTCGATCGGTGACAAAGGTCGTAACGGAATGTGCTTGCAGCCAGCGATCGGCTGATGGTGCAATAGTGCGTCCCGAAACAATGGCAACGGTAGGATTGATGGCAGCTAAGATTTCTGCGCTCAATTCCTCACCAGTCCACCACAGAACCGAAGCAGAGGGTAATTGAACCTGTTGATTCACCGCAGGTAGGTGATTCAGGAAAAGCCACCGCTGCCCGGCCATGTCTAGCACCAAGGCGCTGGCAGTCTCGCTAGTATTGTGACCGAGCGATCGCACCGTGGCCGCACCCAGTTGCATAGGTCGATCAAACGCTAGAGGAGCGATCGAGGTACCCGGAAGGGATGCCGATGGGGCAGCAGCATACATTGCTTGAATAGCAAGATGAGACTGAAGGCGCTGCCAACCCTCCCGATCGACGGATTGCAGGGATGGAGAAACAGCCCAATCGATGCGATTCACGCCCTGCTTCAGCAAAAACGGCAGCACGGTGAATTTAGCGTCGGTTTCACTACCGCTGTTAATAAGCGCTACCTGCCCCTGCTCTTGCCATACCAGCACCGGGCGATCGGTGGTGTCTAACACTGTAGCTTGCAGCAGAGTCGTTGAGGTATACCAAGCGGGAATCAGAATCAAACTCATGCCTACAATCAGAGCGATCCACCAGTAGCGCTGTGCTGCTTTCCATGCCCAAATCAAGCCCATTAACCCATACAGCAGCAGTAATCGAACGATCGAAATGCTGCCAACAGCCCAAGTATTGCCCGGTAGCTGATTGCCCCACTCCGCCAACTGGATGAAGAGATAGCTAGGCAGATGCAGTAACCCTGCCAAGACGCTGCCTGCTGAAGGATAGATCAATGCTGCCACAGCACTGATCATGCCACCAACACTGATTACGGCGATCAGTGGAGTGGCAACAATATTAATGAGCACGCTGTAGGGCGAGGTGATGCCAAAGGCAAACAGCAACAGCGGTAACGTCCAAAGGAACGCAGCGATCGGTACGGTAAAGAGGGGAATCAAGAGAGCAGGCAACCAATCCAACCATTGGCTTAACACAGGAACCGTGACCAGTAATCCGAGGGTGGCTAAAAAACTAAGCTGAAAGCCCAAATCAAACATCCACAGCGGGTTCCACAGTAAGAGCAATGTGGCGGCAAATAGAATCGAGGCGATCGGGTTAACTTTGCGTTCTACTGTTAGTGCTACCAAGGCGACAGTTCCCATTATGGCGGCCCGCAGCACTGAAGCCTCAATGCCAGTCAGACTGAGGTAAAACAGCAAGACACTGAGGCCTAGTCCCAGCCTTAAATTGGGCTGAAGCCGCTGAGTGCAGGTGAGGACAATGCCTACCAAAAGGGAAACCTGTGCACCAGAAGCCGCTAACGCATGAGCTAACCCTGCCCACCGAAACTGATCGCGCATCTCATAGGGCAGGTCCACCGATCGCCCCCCCATCACCATTGCGCTCACCAGTGGGCCCTCTGGCACTCCCAACCCAGCTACCTGCGATCGAATAATTCGCTGCCGAATTGACCAAAGTGGCGGTGGGAGGTGGGGGGCTGTCACCGTCACTGTTTGACCACGCAATCCCGTGAAAATACCTTGTTGGGCTAGATATTTGGCAAAGTCAAATCCGCCTGGATTTGTTGCAGGTTTGGGTTGATAAAGCGATCCGGCGATCGTCACCCGTTGTCCGGGATATAACCCAGTGGCTTGCAGCGGCGGCACCGTCACCAAAACACGACCTGTAACGGGCCTGGGTGAAGAATTCGGGGGATCAATCGCTTGGGCTTGCGTTGCCTCCAGTTCAAACTGAATCCGCTGGCTTTGCGTTAGGCGGGGCGATGTGGCAATCGTGCCCTGTACCTGATAAAGTTGACGCGGCAGAATTTCAGTCGTGGCGTTTGAACTCAGGAACAAGTGGCTAATGTCAGTGGCAGTAGGTCGAGGAATGCGTGCTTGAAAATATAAACTCGCCAGAACACCAATCACCGCCGCCACCAGCCAAACTCGCGAACGTGGCCCCATGCGCCAAAACCGAGGAACCAGGAAAGCTACAACCACACCAATCACTAACAGCCCGATCGCCCCGATTGGAATATTTGCTACCTTTCCCGGAATTCCCGTCAGCAATAAGCCGAGAATGTAAGCTAGACAAATTACCGCAGCGCTGGTAGCCATGAAACCTCCGATCGGCAAGGGTCTTGCCTGTGTTCCGTGGCACGATGCAAGGTGAAAGGGGAAAAGCGAAAGGGAAAAGCGAACAGTAGTAAAGAGCTTCAGCATTCAGCCAAAACTGATGCCAGGACAATTTTTGCCCTTCATTCTTTCGCCTTTTCTAGATTGCCATTCCCAGCTTCAAGCCCAACAGCGCATGAAGGAACAACAGACATAGTGCTGCACTGCCTAAATAAGCGTGAGTGGTACGCAGCACTGCTTTATTCTTCCCAAATCCAGTCAGCGCGACGACGCTATTGAGGGTTAGCAGCACAATCACAATCGATCCAGTCCAGAAGTGCGGGCTTTGAAAGATTGGTTCGCCTTGCATCACCAGCGACAGCACGCCGCCTGTGTATCCCAAGGCAATGAACAGAAACATGAACGGCGCAATTTTGCGGTGATCCAGACGGCTTTGCACAGCGGCATCTTTGTTGACTGCCATTAGGGCTCGACCACGCCACCCTGTTAACCCCACAAAACTCCCCATGACAAACACCACAATTGCCATCATGACCGGATGCCCCCAATGCACGATCGGTTCAGGGACACCAAGCGTGCGAAACCAAGCCGCGATCGGCTCCAACCATTCACGAATATTCGACATTGTGTTCTCCTTTTCTTTCCCTAGCAAGGCAAGCATTAAGAAATATTAAGGATATTTCATGAACCTGGCAATAGTTGTTCTAGCAATTGGCTGAATTCACTTCTGCCCCAAGTTTGATCGCCCTCATTTGAATCAGACCCAACCGGATCAAACACGACAACAAACTCAGCATCGGGAATCAACCGTTGCATCGCCTGAGCGTGCCCCTCCGCATTCGATCGACTGCGAAAGCGATTCACCACGACCCGTTGGAAATTTGGCAGTAGACGCACCACCGCCCAGTGATTGAGGCGATCTCGATAAGTCATAATTAAATTGTCTCCATGAAAATGTGGAACCAGAGCCAGTCCCCCGGAGCCTGAGAAACTTGGGAGGGCTGGCTTTTGGTTTTTGATTAATCTGAATCTACCACACATAACCACAAAATGACGCATTGTGACGCACAATGTGCTATTTGTAGATATGGTGGTTTAAAGCAGCGTAAAATAGGCTATGTTGCGACATTTTGTGATTGAATTCATGGCTACACGTGGACGTGTGACCGCCTATTTGCCAGAGGACATTCAGAAGGCATTGGAGGAATGGGCCGCTGAGGAGAGTCGATCGATCAGTAGTCTGGTAACGTATTTGCTGACTCAAGCGGTGAAAGAACATCAAGAGCGAAAGTTGAAGGGATCTGATTAAGAATTAGCTTGACGATTAGCCTCTGACACCATTGCAGCGTTGCAGAAAATCAATCAGGATGCTGCGAAGGATTTTGTTCGGCTGTATTTGGGCAATATTGCTGATGAGTTGGACTTAAAGTAGTAGTGTTGTGGTTCCGTTGTAGGAAGGCGATCGCTTAAGCTACGATCGACCCATTAGTTCAGCTTTAACTCAATGCAACCTCAGTTTGAAGTGGAATACTTAACGGATAAAGCCGGTCAACCCAAAGCGGTGGTGATTCCGATCGAGCTATGGAATCAGCTATTTCCTCAAGAGGATTTGTCTACGGAAGAGATGGTAGAGGCAATTGAGGACTACTGTTTAAGTCGGGCAATGAATGATGCAGAAAATAGCCCACTGCTCGATCGAGATGCAGCATTGGCTTATCTAGAGGAGTGAGGCTTTGCCGATGAGCTTGGCTTGGAGTAGGAACCGTTCACCATTTGCAGTTTTTTACCGTTATTTGCCAGAATAAACCCAGCTTCTTTTTATTCTAGGTGCGCTGCAATGACCGCATTAAAGGGTACGCTGCTTCGTGGTCGCTACAGAATCACCCAGTCTCTTGGCAGCGGCGGCTTTGGAGATACCTATTTAGCCGAAGATCAGGATTTGCCCGATCGCCCCTTCTGTGTTGTCAAGCACCTTAGCCCCAAACAGTCCTCTCCAGAGCTTCTCATAACAGCGCGACGCTTGTTCAATGCCGAGGCAATTGTCCTGCACCGCTTAGGACAGGAGCATCCAATGGCATCACCCTGGAAATGGTGGAAATTCTGGGGGGGACATTCACGATGGGATCGCCAGCCGATGAGCCAGAGCGACGGGATAGCGAAAGTCCACAACGTCAAGTCACGGTTCCGGGATTTTTCATGGGACGGTTTCAGGTGACGCAGGCACAGTATGAGGCGATCGTGGGCAGTAACCCTTCAAACTTTAGTGGAGCAAATCGTCCAGTTGAACAAGTGAGTTGGAATGATGCGATCGAGTTTTGTGAAAAGCTGAGTCAGCGCACGGGACAAACATATCGATTGCCAAGTGAAGCAGAGTGGGAATATGCCTGCCGAGCCGGAACCACAACCCCATTTCACTTTGGTGCAACCATCACGACCGATTTAGTGAACTATAACGGTAACTTCACTTACGCTTCAGCCCCGAACGGAGAATATCGTCAGCAAACAACGGATGTCGGCAGTTTTCCGCCCAATGCTTTTGGGCTGTACGACATGCACGGCAATGTCTGGGAATGGTGTCAGGATGTGTGGCATGAGAATTACGCTGGCGCACCGACCGATGGTAGTGCCTGGATAGAAGGTGGAGAGAGTAATAACCGGCTCCTGCGCGGTGGTTCTTGGAACAACAACCCTAGGAACTGTCGTTCTGCGAATCGCAACAGGAACTTACCGGATAATCGGAACAACAACAACGGCTTTCGGGTTGTTCTGTCTGCCAGCACTCCTGACTGTCAGAGTCGGTAGATATCAGATTTACCGAGCGTACTCAAGGAGTCCAGACCTGCTCCAGCGATCGAGGCAACTTGATCCAAAAATCAGCCAAGGTCAGATAGCTTGGTAGATCCACGATCGAACAGCTATCTGATCCAAATATTATGCGCCCACATGTCCATCATTGAATTCTGCAATCACCAAATCTCCTTTGGGAAGAAGAGTTAGGACAATTGCAGGAGATCGTCGAGTTCAGAGTAGTCCGGTAGGGTGGTGTCGATCGGCTGTCCATTGCGGAGAACAATGCGATCGTGCTGTGACCGCGAAAACAGTTCACTGTAATATCGCGCTTTGAAGACAATCAAATCGGCTGGCTGTGACGCGGCAATTCGTCCAGCTTCAGATAAGCCCATTAAGTCGGCAGGGGTCATGGTGACAGTGCAGCACCAATCGCCGTAGGGAGCGTCTAAATGCTCAATTCGCGTGGCTTGTGTGTAAACTTCCAGCACATCATGATCGCCAAAAGCATAAAACGGATCGCGGCAGTTGTCGCTGGCGACTGCAACGGGAATTCCCTGGTGCTTCAGTTCGTGTAATAAGGTGACGCCACGCCAGCGGGGCGTTAGGGAAGGAAAAGATGCAAGGCGAGATGCATCCGGATTGGATGCTGAACGATTTGTCTCTCCATCCTGAATCCAGCCCCAGGAGGCAGACTGATTGCGATCTTGCAGATATAAGTTGCACATGGGCAAACTAACAATGCCAATCCCTGCTTGTTTTACCAAGGTGAGGGTTTTCATGATTTCTGTAGGTGACTGCACAGCCAGACTACAGCAGTGACCACAGACGATTTGCCCTGGAAAATCATGCCGGAGAGCGGCGGCGGCCACACGTCGCAAGGTGATGGTGTTGGGATTGCCGCTTTCATCGGTGTGAAAATCTAGATCCAGGTTGCGTTCTTTGGCTAGTTCAAACACGCGATCAAGTTGCTTGTCCAATTCCTCACTCATCATTGGTAAACCGCCCAAAAGCCCGCCAACTTCGGCAATTTGATCGGCTAGTTTCTCACCTTGTGGTGTTTGAAAATAATCCAGCGACACCAACGATACAGCTTGCAACGTTAGCCGATCGCGCCATTCGTCACGCAAGGATTGAAACACCTCCAGGCTAATATCGGCTTGATTGCCAAATGCGTCAATGTGGGTACGAAGTGCTTTTGTTCCGTGAGCATAGCTGCATTTCAAGCCAAACTCCATGCGGCGAAACACATCGTCTGCATTCCAGTATTGTTCGCTGTCCTTCTGCACAACCGTCAAGGCATGATCAAAGGTTCCCGCTAAATTGGGCGATCGTTCCCATGTGTGCCCTTTGTCCAAGTGGGTGTGCATGTCCACAAAGCAAGGAAACACAATTCTTCGTTGAAGATCGATTGCAGGAACAGATGCCGGAACAGCAATGGTATTTGGCTGAATTTGTACAATTCTTCCTGATTCCACTTCTAGACTGACGCAAACGAGACCGTCGCGGGTGGATTGAAGTGTCTGCGTAAGACTGGGTTCTTCTAATAGAGCAACTGGGACATGTGCATTCGTCAGCCAGTAGTGGGTTGACCCTGGAAAGTCGAAAAAACGGTTGACCATGTTGTTGTTAAAGTAGATGGAGTCGGTGCAAACAGGATCATAAACGCTCTAGCTGAATTGGAAAACTATCTAGATGCAAAGGGACGAGTTACACAATGGCCGTCTAAGCGCCATCGAGCCAAACAGCGCTTAGTGCTAGAGTATCTGGCGCTGAAATTCGATCCTACCGTGACTTATACCGAGAAAGAGGTGAATGCGCTGCTGAGACAATTTCACTGTTTTAATGACCCGGCCTTGCTGCGACGAGAATTGTTTGAAGCTGGATGGCTCGATCGAGAACGCAATGGCTCAGCCTATTGGAGAATAGACAAATGGTAAAAACAGAAGAATAAGGGATGCCCTACTCCCCGCTCCCTAACCCCCTGCTCCCCGATCGCCAACTTTTAATTTTCCCGCTTAATGGCGCTTTCATGCCAATGGCGCAATAACAGATCTGAGAAAACCGTAAGAGCCACAAAAATCATGACACCAAGCAACGTCGTCATGAACAAGGCGGCAAACATCCGAGGAATTTGCAGATTAAAGCTGGAGATTAGAATTTGGTAGGCAATGCCCGATCGCGTTCCTCCAGTTCCAGCCACGAATTCAGCCACCACGGCTCCAATCAAAGCCAGTCCACCGCTGATGCGTAAGCCCCCCAGAAAATAGGGCAAGGCACTAGGTAGGCGCAAATAGAGGAGGGTTTGCCAGCGGGAAGCTTGATAAAGTTGAAACAGATTGATCAGATTATGATCTGCGCTGTGAAGTCCTAGGGTTGTGTTTGACAAAATGGGAAAGAATGCCACAATCCACGCACAAATAACCAGCGAAATGAAGGTAGATTGCTCTCCTGGTACAAATTGCCGTACCCAAAGAATGATTAATGGCGCGATCGCTACGATCGGTGTCGTTTGCAAAATTACTGCATAGGGAAAGAAACTGCGTTCAATCCATTTGCTTTGCGTAAACACAATTGCAATCAGCAGACCCGATACTACGGCTGCAATGAAAGCGACGATTGTGATTTGCAGCGTAATCAACAGCGATGGAAAGAGATCTCCCCAGTCCCTGATCAAAGTTTGGAGTACAAGTAGAGGCCCAGGCAGAATGTAAGGAGGAGTGTTGGTGAGGCGGACAGCCACTTCCCAACCAATTAGTACTAACAAGCCAACAATGATTGGCGCTAGCACATCGGGTGAAAGCCACGGTTTCCACGCAGAGACAGGAGAGGCAGACTGTTTACCTGCGCTAAAAGAAACCGTTTGATTAGACGAACGATCGAAAGTTTTCACAGGCAAAACGACTTACACAAAGATGTCCCTGAGAACACGGTCGCATGTTCTGCTCCAGCTTGACAAGCCTATCCTATCGCAATGACGCTTGATGGAGTGTTCAAGTTCAACAAGTCGCAACTGATCGAAACTACACAGGTTTATTGGAAAAGCTGTTGTAGTTGCGATTGACTGCGAGGAACGGTAACGGGAAACAAAGCTTCGTTCAACAGAGTTTCATAGAAAAAGAAGGAAATACCGGCAAAATTGCGATGACGGACGGCGTGGATTTGTTGCTGCAATCGATCGCTGCTGACCGATTTTTGTTTCAGCCCCGCAAGAAGACCGATGGAAACGGGAATTTGTTGGCAACTCCTGACAACTTCTGGCTTCTCAAGTTCGTTGATCAAGCTGGTCAAATTGTCTCGATACACTTGCAAAACCAATTCGTCCACCAGTCCGCGCTGAATCCAAGTGAGCCAGTCTACACAATAGTTCGTTTGAGAGAAAGCCAACGGATTTGGGGAAATGGAAATCACACAATTGGGATGGTTCACTTTAATGCGGTGGACTAAATCACTCAGCAATTCAGTCATTTTCTGAGTCTTCCAAGCGTTGCGATCGACCGACTTAAACCATTGCGTTAACCAGTTGATGTGGTTCTCTTGATTAAAGCATTGGGTTGTAAATGCATCCTGCCCTAATTCTACGGGAAAGCCAAAATGATCATCTAGTTGAATCCCATCCACGTCATAGCGATCGACCACATCCATAATCAAATCCACAAAAAATTGTTTGACTTCTGGATGACAAGGATTTAGCCATACAAACGTATCAGGTTTACCATCGGTTCGTTTGGTGCGAATTGGATTTCCAGTTTTGTCGGTGGTCACACAATGGGGTTTTTGAGTGGCTAAAACCGATTTCGGCAGCGTCGCCAACCCATACTCAAACCAGGGAATCACTCGTAATTGCAGCGCTTTGGCAACGTCTACTATCTCTGCCAACATGTCTCGCGTGGCAAACTTGGGATCGGGAACCGTGGCAGGACCAATAAAGGCTTGGGCGATCGGGCTAGGATATAGGGTGAATCCGCGCTGCCACACCACAGGATAAATGGTATTGATACCAAGCTGTTTCAGGTGTTGCAAGCCCTGTTCAATCCTAGCTTTGGATTCTAAAACCCGGCTGTCTACGTTCGTCATCCAGACGCTGCGAATTTCTTCAAGCTGGGTTTTAACATGCGGTAAGAAGAAATAGCCGATTTTGCCGACAGGTTCGATCGGTTGAGATAGCTTGACCCAGCAGTGTTGCCCCACACGATAGGCTGCTTCGAGTTCCAGGACTTGCCCGGCGAGCACACTCGCTTTAGCGGAGGCTGACAAATCAGATGATTGGGCCGTTGATTTTTTGAAAACAGTGGGTTGAGTTACAGTTAGCGACGCCATTGCCTCTCTGATTCTAGTCTCTGTGGTTGATCAAGCAAGTTGATCAAGCAACCGGATCATACACGCTGGCAGAGTGCGCATTCATTGAGTCAGAGTCAGTTGATTGATTGGCGGCTCGGGACAAGGCCGCCGAAATTTGACGGCAGTAGTCATTGAACAATGGAGACGTGCGAAATGCCTCGGTGCGGGGATAGGGGGCGGCGATCGGCACTTCGGTAATGACACGACCGGGACGAGCCGCCATTACCACCACCCGATTCGACAGATACACCGCCTCGTAAATATTGTGGGTGACAAATACCACCGTCCATTGCATCCGGTTCCACAAGTCCAGTAGATCGCTGTTTAACCGACTGCGGGTCATTTCGTCGAGGGCACCAAACGGTTCGTCCATCAACAGCATTTCGGGATGGGTCACCAGCGCTCGGGCAATTGATACCCGCATTTTCATCCCGCCGGACAACTCACGCGGATAGCATTGCTCAAAGCCGTGCAAATCGACAAGTTCGATCGCTTCCATCACGGCACTTTTGGCGGACCGCTTGGTAATACCTGCTAGCTTTAGCGGTAAGTAAATATTGTCCCACACTGTTGCCCATGGCATCAGAGCCGCTTCCTGAAACACATAAGCCAGCTTGCGATGTTGAGGTGTATCCTCTAACAACGGCGACTGATGCCAAGCAATCTCACCTGAACTTTTTTGCCCCAATCCTGATACCAACCGCAACACCGTACTTTTACCACAACCCGACGGGCCCAAAAGGCTAACGAATTCACCATGCTGCACCGTCAGGTTCAAATCCTGCAACGCAACCGTGCCATTGGAGTAAACTTTGCTGATATTGCTCAGCGTAATGACAGGAGTAGGAGTCATCTAGGAGTTCCTCTAGCGATCGGGATTAGATGGAGGTGAATCAACAAACCGAGAGATGGTGAAATGGATTTACAGTAGCGTAATCCATTCCGCCGCCCATCATAGTCGATCACCTCTAGGCTCGATATGTTTCAGCGCCCTTGTTCACGAACTCTAGGGTGTAAGCTTGGGTGTAATCTGTATCCGGTTGAAAAACCCCTTCCTCAGCCATAGTTTCAAAGAACGACCGCCAGCGTTCATCGGTCATAGCTCCTATGCCATCGGTTTCGGCTTCCCCCGAAATGACAATGCCATACTCTTTCATCTTTTCGATGCCATAGGCAATTTGCTCATCCGTCATTTCCGGATTGTCTCGCTTGATCAGTTCATTCGCTGGAGCCGGATCACCCTCTAGATAGCTGTACCAGCCTTTAATTGACGCTTCCACAAACCGCTGTACCAAATCTGGGTTTTGCTCGACCAATTCTCGTTTACATTCGATCGTCGTAGAGTAGGGATCATAGCCATGATCGGCCAGCAGGAACACGACTGGCTCAAAGCCACCTTCCTTTCGGATGGACAAGGGTTCAGAACTGAGATAGCCCTGTTGTACCGAGTTTTTATCTGCTAAAAAGGGTCCGGGGTTAAAGTTGTAAGTGCGTTTTTGATCGTCAGTGAAACCGTATTTTGCCTTCAGGAACGGCCAGTAGGTTGTATTCGCGGCAGCCGAAATGAAAATGGGGCGACCCTTCAAATCTTCGATCGAATCTGCTCCCGTATTGGGATGAGCAATCAGGATTTGCGGGTCTTTCTGGAAAATTGCCGCTACAGTTACTTTGGGAATGTTTTCCTCGATCGCCTTGATGGCATCAGATGTATAGCCCATGAAAAAGTCAACGGCTCCACCCATCAATAGCTGCGTACCATTCACCTGGGGTCCGCCCATCTGGATTGTGACATCCAGCCCGTAATCTTCATAAATTCCCGTAGCCACCGCTTGATAAAAGCCACCATGTTCAGCCTGAGCGTACCAGTTTGTGCCATAGGTGACTTTAGTTAGCTCTCCAGATGCCGCCGGACTCCCGCTATCGGCAGGTGCTTCAGCCACCGGAGATTCAGCCGTTGACGTAGAAGATTGATTGGATGCACACGCTGCAACTAGCCCGCTACCAACAGCAAGCGCCCCATACTGGATAAACTTTCGCCGACTGACGCCCAAAATTTGACGTGGCGGATACCGTAGTAGACTCATTCATTTCTCCTTGTGACACGCTGAAAACCGTTTGCAAAACGCACTACCGCTTTTTACCTAATGAAGCTACTAAAACCCATTGCATCAAATTGTATTTTCAAATACCGCCTTTAGGGATTCACTCGGCTCTAACAATGCCGATCAAGCATCAGGAGAGATAGCTAAAGAGAAACTAACCCACATTTTGTCATGCCTCATGTCCTGCCTCATACTCCATTCCCGACTCCCGACTCGCGATGCCCGACTCCCTTCTTCCCCGATCGACCACCCACTCAATCACCTGCTTACCTAGACTCACCCCATTGAGCCGATCGATCTCACGAATTCCGGTAGGGCTAGTGACGTTGACCTCTGTAAGATAGCCGCCAATCACATCAATACCGACAAACACCAAGCCATCGCGTTGCAGGGTTGGGGCAAGCTGTGCACAAATTTCCCGATCGCGATCGGTGAGGTCTACAGCCGCCACTCGTCCCCCCACAGCCATGTTGCCGCGAAACTCACTGCCCGTGGGAATGCGATTGACGGCTCCGATCGGTTCACCATCTAGTAGGATAATCCGTTTATCGCCCTCTTTGGCGGCAGGCAAAAACTGCTGCACCATGACAGGGACTTTGCCTTGAAAGGTGCTGATCTCAATCAGAGAGTTGAAATTGCGATCGCCCGGTTCCACAAACAAAATCCCCTCCCCGGCTTTGCCACCCAATGGCTTGATCACAGCGGCTCCCTGTTGTTCGACAAACTTGCGGATGATCTGCTTATCTTGGCTGACGATCGTGGTGGGAATGGCATTCGTAAACTGAAGCGCGTACATTTTTTCGTTGGCTGTTCGTAACCCGTGCGGCGAGTTGATCACCCGCGTTTTGCTTGGATCAACATAATCCAGAATATAAGTAGCATAGAGATAGGGAATCGTCACGGGTGGATCGGTACGCATAAACACCGCATCCATCTCATTTAACGGCAGCAGGTGACTCTCGCCCAAGCGAAACCACTCAACCACCGACACCCAGCGCCCTTCCACAAGCTCAACCGCTTGCAACTCAATGGGTTGTGCGATCGCCCAGGCGCTACCATCCGCCACACTAAGCCGTTGCGCTTCGGTAATCCAAACCTCATGACCTAAGCCTTGTGCCGCTTCCATTAACGCCACACTTGTATCATGACCCGGATCAAGCATTTGGATCGGGTCAATAATAAATAGAAATTTCACCAGATTCTCCTTTGAAAAGGCTAAAGGCTAAAGGCTAAACATGGACTCTACCCCTGATATCTTTTGACTTTATCCTTTCCGCCTCACCCAGCCGCGCCTTGCAACAAGGAATCAAGCTGTCCTTTGGCATTGAGCGCATATAGATCATCACAGCCGCCAATGTGGGCGTCGTTAATAAAGATTTGCGGTAGACTGCGCCGTCCATTGGCTCGTTGCGCCATCTTGGCTCGCGCTCCTTCGTCACCATCAATGCAATATTCGGTATAGTCTACCCCTTTTTTATCTAGCAAAGCTTTTGCCCGGATGCAAAAAGGGCAAGCACTCCAGGTGTAGATCTCAACATTGGCAGCCATAATTAGTTTTAGTTGCGCAACACGGTATATTTACCGATCTTAATATAAGCGCTTCCGAAGAGATAGCCGTGCTACGAAGTCGGCACAGGACGTTGGTGGTGATGATGCGACTTGACCCACTCGTCTAAGTAGATCACCTTGGTCGTGGCGATCGGTCTCCAACCGACTTGTTTGAGTTGCTCTGGACTGCCTGTTGTCACAATCTCGTATTGTGGACAATATACCACAGCCATCTGTTCATTCATTAGGGTGAGATAGCAAACTCCCCAATTCAATCCTTCACATTCGACGCGCTGTCCCTCTTGCCAGTTCATGAACCCACCTTGAACGCTACGTATTACCAACTTTAAGGCGCAGGTTTTAATGACCCTTCCTGCGCTTATCTCAACCAAACGGGTGATTAAGATTGTTCGAGTGTTCCCTCAGCCATTCGATCGTTTGCATTGCAATCGTTAAGAAAACCCTAAGGCGAGCCAACGTCAACCCGATCGACCAAGATGGCCATAGCAACTCATAATAAAAGAAGCACGCTTTACATTCCTTTACTATGGCGAGAGATTTGCGGGAATTCCTCAAACAGTTGGAACAGCGAGGACAATTGCGACGGGTTAGTACAATGGTAGACGCCAATTTAGAAGTTGCCGAAATAGCGAACCGCTTGTTGCAACAGGGTGGCCCTGCCTTACTGTTTGAGAATGTCAAAGGAGCGAGCTATCCCGTTGCTGTGAATGTACTGGGAACGGTAGAGCGTGTCTGTTGGGCTATGAACATGGAGCGCCCAGAAGAATTAGAGGAGTTGGGCAAAAAGCTAGCCATTTTGTATCAACCGCGCCCACCCAAGAAGATGTCGCAGGCGATCGAACTTGGCAAGGTTTTGTTAGATGTGGTTAAGGCCAAACCTGGGCGCGATTTTTTTCCCGCTTGTCAACAGGTTGTGCTCAAAGATGAGCAGGTCGATTTGACGAAACTGCCCCTGCTGCGGGTGTATCCCGGTGATGCTGAGCGGGTGATTACACTGGGACTGATGATCACCAAAGATCCGGAGACCAAGATTCCCAACGTGGGTGTGTATCGCTTGCAGTTACAGTCTCGAAACACGATGACGGTACAGTGGCTCTCAGTGCGAGGAGCGACACGACACTTGCGCAAAGCCGCAGAACTGGGTCAGAAATTAGAAGTAGCCGTGGCGATCGGGGTGCATCCGCTGGTGATTATGGCCGCAGCAACTCCGTTACCTGTAGACTTGTCCGAATGGCTCTTTGCAGGTCTCTATGGCGGTTCTGGACTTTCGTTAGCCAAGTGCAAAACGTTGGATTTGGAAGTGCCAGCCGATTCAGAATTTGTCCTGGAAGGTACGATCGACCCTAAAGATACGGGTGTGGATGGGCCAGCGGGAGATCACATGGGCTTTTATGGTGGCGTCAATGAACAAGCGCCGTTGGTTCGCTTTCACACCATGACCCATCGTAAAGACCCGATTTACCTCACAGCTTTCAGTGGTCGCCCTCCCAAAGAAGACGCAATGATGGCGCTGGCATTGAATCGCATCTATACGCCCATCTTGCGGCAACAGGTTCCCGAAATTGTCGATTTCTTCTTGCCGATGGAAGCCCTAAGCTACAAGGCCGCCATCATTTCCATCGACAAAGCCTATCCAGGACAAGCACGGCGAGCAGCACTGGCGTTTTGGAGCGCGCTGCCGCAGTTTACTTACACCAAGTTTGTGATTGTGGTAGATAAAGACACCAACATTCGCGATCCGCGCCAGGTCGTGTGGTCGATCGCCTCCAAAGTTGATCCGGGGCGCGACGTGTTTATTCTGCCCGATAATCCCTTCGATCGATTGGACTTTGCCACTGAAAAACAAGGTTTGGGCGGCCGCATGGGGATTGATGCTACAACAAAAATCTACCCGGAAACCGATCGCCCTTGGGCCGAACCGCTGCAATCTGATCCAGATACCGCTGCAATGGTCGATCGCCGCTGGGCTGAATATGGATTAGCCGATTTACAACGAGGCGATGTTGACCCCAATTTGTTTGGCTATGATCTGCAATGAACCTGGACTCTTGCTCGACCCTCGATGAATACTGTCTCTGAAATCGATCGCTTGCTTGATCTGATGCCAGCTTCTGGGCGCATGTGGACAAAACTGGTCAGTGCCCCAAACCAATCACAGGTGATTGCGGCTAAGTTTCCGTTACCTCGATCGCAGGTGCGTGCAATTACCATTAATTTCGATTTGTGGGAGAAGCTACCCCAACCCCAACGCGATCTCTTGTTGCTACATACCGTGTGTTGGTTGATTGGAATTCGTTGGTTCAAAGTGGGTTTGTATGAGGGATTAGCTGCTGTTGGGCTTTCCGGAATGGCGGTAGAACTGCTGCTAGGAGATGTTGCTGGTATAGTGACAGCAGGTGGATTGACCGTTGTTGCCATCAGTCGAATTTGGCGAAAAAATCGTGGAGTTCAACCTTTGCAGGACGCCGATGAAGCAGCGATCGCCGTCGCTAAACGACGGGGCTATGACGAAGCAGACGCTGTCCGGCACTTACTCGCCGGCATTGAATCGGTGGCGCAACTAGAAGGGCGCTCTTTAAGTGTCACAGAACTGATGCGTAGCCAACATTTGCGATCGCTGACTGGACCGTTACCCGTTGATTTAATCTAAGCCATTATCAAACCAATAGCTATCCTGCTGGCAAAAACACGAATGTGGAATCAAATTGCAGACCAAATTAGTCGGGCAACTGGCAAAGCGTTTCAAGTGGAACAGCATCGCTCGGTGAGCGGGGGCAGCGTTAACCAAGCTTATGCCTTGGTTGGAGGTGCTCAGTCCTATTTCGTCAAATTGAACCAAGCTAGCCGGGTAGATATGTTTGCGGCAGAAGCATTGGGATTACAACAGATCTTTAGTAGCCATACGATTCGGGTGCCACAACCAATCTGCTGGGGAATTGCTGGAAATTCGGCTTATCTTGTACTGGAGTGGCTAGAGTTAGGACGGGGTGACTCCCAAGCTTGGGCCGCCATGGGGCGTCAGCTAGCGGCGATGCACCAAGTCACTAGCTCTCAAGGGTTTGGCTGGGAGCGAAATAATACGATCGGCTTTATTCCCCAGGTCAACCACTGGTCTACAGACTGGGTTGATTTTTTTACAACCCATCGATTGGGCTATCAGTTTCGCTTGGCTAAGCGCCGTGGGGGACATTTTCCCCTACAAGAGCGCTTGCTGGCAGCGGTTCCAGACATTCTGGCGGGCTACAATCCGCAACCCTCTTTAGTACATGGAGACTTATGGACGGGCAATGCGGCGGTAACGGTGCAAGGTGATCCTGTCATTCTTGATCCGGCAACGTATTTTGGCGATCGAGAAGTAGATTTAGCCATGAGTCAATTATTTGGTAGTTTCCCGTCCAACTTCTACAGTGCCTATGATGAGGTATGGCCCCTAGAGCCGGGGTACCAGCAGCGCAAAATTCTTTACAACCTGTATCACATCCTGAATCACTTCAATCAGTTTGGCGGCAGCTATGAACATCAAGCCAATCAGATGATCGCTTCACTGCTGTAAACCACGAGTGAAGCCTAAGGAAACATTGAGATTTTCTGGAGCGTTGCTCAATCTGTATCAGCATGAAGGAAAAAACGCTTCGTTTTCTGAGAATTTAGATTTAACCTTTTGCAAGCACAAATAGAGGACCTAATGGAAGAAAAATTAACGCATTACCCAATGGTAATTGGCAAGGACTGGATCGCAACTGGTAGTGAAGATTTAATAGAGCCAGCCACCGGTAGCCCCTTTGCCACTGTGGCCTTGGGAACCAAAGAGGACGTCGATCGCGCGGTTGCTGTTGCCAAGCAAGCCCAAGCCGAGTGGGGCAAGCTGTCTTACGGAGAACGCAGTGCAGCGTTGCTAAAATTTGCCGATGCGCTGGAAGCCAACAGTGAACATCTAGCTCGCTTAGAAAGCCAGAATGCCGGAAAACCACTGAAATTGACTACAGGCGGCGATATTCCCTTTGCAATCGACAATTTGCGCTACTTTGCCTCGGTGGTGCGACGTCAAGAGG
Source organism: Thermocoleostomius sinensis A174 (assembly GCF_026802175.1). Lineage (NCBI taxonomy): Bacteria > Bacillati > Cyanobacteriota > Cyanophyceae > Oculatellales > Oculatellaceae > Thermocoleostomius > Thermocoleostomius sinensis. The sequence goes on from NZ_CP113797.1 coordinate 5,457,710, forward strand.
GCACAGCTGCTGGCGAATATGTAAGCGGCTATACGAGCCTGATTCGACGAGAACCGATCGGTGTGGTGGGAGCGATCACGCCGTGGAACTATCCGTTTATGATGGCGATTTGGAAACTGGGCCCAGCGTTGGCAGCGGGCAATGCGGTAGTAATTAAACCTGCCCCTAATACCCCAGTAACAACGATCGAACTGGCAAAGATTGCCCTAGAATCGGGGTTGCCCGCCGGATTAATCAACGTGGTGACGGGCGGCGCAGAAGTAGGAGAAGCCATTTGCACCCATCCTGATATCCGCATGATTAGCTTTACAGGCAGCACTCGCACTGGTCGCCGCATTGCTGAACTGGCGAGTCCGCAGGTAAAGCGCGTTACGTTAGAATTGGGTGGCAAAGCTCCCTTTGTGGTATTTGCCGATGCCGACATCGAAGCCGCTGCTCGCGGAGCCATCCCTGCTGCCTACATGAATACCGGACAAGACTGCACTGCTGCTACGCGAATTTATGTGCAAAACGACGTGTTTGACGCCTTCTTGTCTCGCTTTACTGAACTCACCCAAACCCTAAAGGTGGGACACCCGTTTGATGAAATGACTGACATTGGCCCTCTAGTCAGTGAAACTCAGCGCCTCAAAGTCAAGGGGTTTGTGGAAGAAGCCAAGCAGCAAGGCGTCAAAATTGCTACAGGTGGTACTCTTCCTGAAGGCGAGGGATTTTACTATCCACCTACTATTTTGGTAGAAGCAGCCCAATCGGCAAGCTGTGTGCAGGAGGAAATCTTTGGCCCGGTGGTGGTGGTCAATCGCTTCTCAGATGAGGCAGAAGCCGTTCGTCTCGCTAATGACGTTCCCTATGGCTTGGCGGGCAGCGTTTGGACAACCAACGTGCAGCGGGCCATGCGCATGTCAGCGGCGATGGAATGTGGAACGATTTGGGTTAACGATCACTTGCCCATCTGTAGCGAGATGCCCCACGGTGGCTTCAAGCAAAGCGGCATTGGCAAAGACATGTCCTACTATGCCCTCGAGGAATACACGATCGTCAAGCACGTTATGTTTGATGTGACAGGGGATCAGAAAAAAGCGTGGCACTCGGTTGTGTTCGATGCTTAGAAGGCATGATTTTTTCACCTTGATCCCAACTGTAAGGGCGTTTCACGAAATGCCCTTACGAGATTCATCCATCCGAGCAGCAACGCCGAAGTTTTCATCAATGATCTATCCCTCATTACTGATTCCCCTTTGACAGCTTGGGAATCCTGTAATCCAACTAGCAGTTGTGGGAATACTGCTATAGAAGGGCTGAAATTAAAGGGTTGCGGGGGCAAAGGGGGGATGAGCACAGTTCTGATTGTGGACGATAGCCAAACGCTGCGGCAAATGCTCACGGAACTGTTAGAGAACAGTGGACTGCGGGTGGTTGAGGCAATTAACGGAGCGGAAGCTAAGGAAAAAATTCAAGCAAAAGCACCTGATCTGGTGATTACAGACCTGATTATGCCGCAAATGAACGGCTATGAACTTTGTCGCTGGATTAAAAGCGACCCTACCACGCAAGCAATTCCTGTCTTAATTTGCTCGACTAAAAGCGAAGAGTTCGATCGCTACTGGGGCATGAAGCAAGGGGCCGATGCCTACATCACCAAGCCCTTTCATCCCGTTGAGATGATGAAAACGGTAAAGCAACTATTGCGCAGCAGATAAATGATGATCTAATTAATCTAATACCGCCTAGTACCGCTTTAAATAATCTTCGCGACAAACAAACCACTCGTAAGGGCGAATCGCGAATCGCCCTTGTCCAATCTGCCACGTTCTCAATTCAAATTGGTGTAACGATTGATCTAACGATCGCAATCGCTAAACTGAGAAAACAATTGCTGTCGCCAGTGGGCGCTGGCTTTTCGATCACACGGTATTTCTAGCACTCGAACCCCTTCTGTTGGCAACGGCTTTAAGCGCTGAATTAGTTGCTCCCATGTTTGAATTTGCTCATATTCTATGCGGTAGGCGGCACAGAGTTGCGCCACATTGACAGATTGCGGTGTGGCAAAAAACGCTTCAAAGGGTGGATCGAATTGGGCGATCGGCAAAAGTTCAAAAATACCACCACCGTTGTTATTGATTAAAACGATGGTTAAATGGCCCTGAAATTGGTTTCTCAGTAAGAACCCATTTGTATCGTGCAGCAGTGCTAAATCTCCCGTCAGCAACACACTACTTTGATAGCCATGTGCTATCCCCAGTGCTGTTGACAGGGTTCCGTCAATGCCGTTTGCTCCTCGGTTGAAATAGGGTTGCGCTTTTGTATTTCCCGGTTTCCAAAACCATTCCACATCCCGCACTGCGGTGCTATTGGCAATGATCACAGGGGTTGCCTCTGGCAGATGCTGTGACAGCAGCCATGCTACTTTGCTTTCAATCAATGGGTCGAGTTGTGCCATTGGGTGATCAATCGCCTGCCGCGCCCATGCTTCTGCCTGACACCAGTGCTGTAAATATAGATCAGATGGTCGTTCTGGGCTGTTTGCACCGGATAAACACGCCGCTACTTGGTCGATCGATCGACGAAGATGAACAGTTGGTAAATGTAGCGGATCGAGGTGGCGATCGGTCGCGTCGATAATCCATTGCCGAGGCTGAGTGCGTGTTAACCATTGTCGTAGCTCCTTGCTGGTGGGCATCTCCCCAATGCGAATGACAAAATCTGGTCGCAGCTTATCCGCCCAATCTGGTTGACGCAGAATCAGATCATAGGTTGAAATTAAATCTGGGTTCAACACGGCATAATTACGCACCGGAGATAGCCCTTCTGCCAATACAGGTAATTTCAACGTTTGAGCAAGATGAGCGATCGCTTCACAGTAGGCTTGGGGCGATCGGGGTTGAGCCACTCCCGCAATTACAATTCCCCGATCTTCTGCAAACCACTCGGACGGAACAATGTTATCACTGTTCTGTCTCTCTGACTTTTTGCGATTTCTCAAGGCTGTAACCGCTCCACCCACTGCGGCAAAAAATGTCTCTTGCTCTAACTCATCAAACTGCGCAGCAAACGCTTGTGCCTCTGCTTGCGGTACGGGAGCCAACGGATCGCGAAACGGTAGATTTAAATGAACACATCCGGAAACTGGATACTGTGATCGCTCCCACGCATAAATCACGGTTTGCCGCAGATATGCTAAGAGGGATTGTTCCAAGGCTGGCACAGAAAGTTCACTGTACCAATTAGGATAGGTTCCATAAAGCTTTTGTTGATCTACCGTTTGCCCGGCGTTGCAATCGCGCAGTTCTGGCGGGCGATCGGCAGTTAATACCAGCAGCGGTACGCAGCTTTCTTTCGCTTCAATGATAGCTGGATAGAAATTGGCTCCGGCCGTTCCCGACGTACATACCAAAACTACAGGTTCTCCAGTGCGTCGAGCCATCCCCAGCGCAAAAAAAGCCGCCGATCGCTCATCCAACACCGGAATGGCTTCAACTTGCGCATGAGCTGCAAAAGCAATCGCTAATGGAGCCGATCGCGACCCCGGACAAATTACCGCTGTTCTTAATCCCAACCGAACCAGCGTTTCAACGAAAACCGAAGCCCAAACAGAATTAGTGTTGCGAAAATCGATCGGCATGGAGGAAAGTACCCAGACGTATCCAGAAAGCAGTCTAGCGATAAAGGCGAATTACCGGAGTTCCATTGGTGCGGGAGGAGCAGGAGAAACACCCCTACTAAACGCTTAAACAACCTCACTAAAAAACCTCGATCCGTTGCGATCGAGGTAACGTGAACGCTTTTTTGAACGAACACCAACCTAAATAGAACGTTTAGAAAGGATTACAAGACAGCTTGCAATCTTTCTCTAATAGGTTCCTTGCAAAAGAATTTCTCGGCTCAACTGGATCAGCAGCGACTTAATTTCTGTAACCTCTGCATCCGTCAACGTGATCATAAATCTACCTCTAGCATAGATGATTAACGTCAAACAATGTTAAATAGCAACTAATAACGTTTTATAACGCTATCATATTCGTGCTGTGACATCTTAGAATTTTTGAAAAATGTTGACGTTAATTGGCACCAAGTGGCTACAGACAAGGAGCGAATTACGGTATACCTGCCCTCAGAGCTTAGAGAGAAGTTGACTAAAATGGCTGAGAGGGATAAGCGATCGGTGAGTGCCACGATCGAAATTTTGTTGTCTGAAGCGCTGCAAGCCAGAGGTGAAGATTAGCTGGCAAGCTTAGCCCTGTTGATAGAAACGTCGATCGCCAGAGAGGAATGCCCGCTTTTCGATACACTCAGATCGGATGAGTTCGCGAGCGATATTCTGCATTCAGCAGTCGAAAATTTTTCTATGTCAGATCCCCAAGCCGTTAGTGCCGCCGTTGCCAAGCTCTACGATACCTATCCTTTCCCTCCAGAACCGCTGCTAGACGAGCCGCCACCGGGATACAACTGGCGCTGGAACTGGCTAGCTGCCTATAACTTTTGCACCGGACAGAAACCCACCAAGCAAACCGTGCGAATTCTTGATGCTGGCTGTGGCACGGGTGTGGGCACAGAGTATTTGGTACATCTTAACCCTTATGCCCAAGTGGTGGGCATCGACTTAAGTGCAGGTGCGTTAGAGGTTGCCAAAGAAAGATGTCGCCGATCGGGGGCCAATCGTGTGGAATTTCATCATCTCAGTCTCTATGACGCCGATCGCTTGCCAGGAGACTTTGATCTCATCAACTGTGTTGGCGTGTTGCATCATCTGCCTGATCCCATTCGCGGCATTCAAGCCTTGGCCAAAAAGCTGGCTCCGGGTGGACTGATGCACATTTTTGTTTATAGCGAGTTGGGGCGCTGGGAAATTAAGCTAATGCAGCAGGCGATCGGTCTATTGCAAGGCAACCAGCGAGGCGACTATCGGGACGGCGTGCAAATTGGGCGACAAATTTTCTCGTCGCTGCCGGAAACTAATCGCTTGGTGAAGCGGGAACAGGAACGGTGGTCGCTGGAAAATCAGCGAGACGAGTGCTTTGCTGATATGTACGTGCATCCCCAAGAAATTGACTACAACATCGAAACGCTGTTTGAGCTAATTGATGCGTCTGAGCTAAAATTCATCGGCTTTTCCAACCCGCGCACCTGGCAACTAGAGCGGCTGATTGGGAAAGCCCCAGAACTGATAGATCGCGCCCAAGCCTTGAGCAATCGCCAGCGATATCGATTGATTGAACTGCTTGATCCGGAAACCGTGACGCACTATGAATTTTTCCTTGGGCGCGATCCGTTGCCTCAAAGAGATTGGTCATCCGATCAAGACCTGTTAGCTGCGATTCCAGAACGTAACCCTTGTATGGAGGGCTGGGACAGCCGCTGTTTGTTTAACTACGATTACCAGATCGTGAACTTAAGTGAAGCGGAATGGAATTTCCTCAAAGCGTGCGATGCTAATCAACAAGGGCAAACAGTCGCGGAAATTCTCCAAACAATCGATCTGGAGCTGGAAACCGTGCGATTGCTCTGGACGCAACAACTGATTCTTCTCAGTCCAACCAACATTTAATTCATTGCAAGCAAGTCATTAAGTATTGTTACCTGTCAGTGATATGATTTTGTAGGGTCAGTAGTGACCCAGCCAACACTCTGGACTTAGTTCGATAACGCCTGTGAACTCACCAGAATCCTTGCCCGGAACCCCATCTCAAGAGACCGAACCCACCTCGGATATGGCCGTGCCAGCCGAACCGAATGCTTCGATGCAGGAGTACTACCAGCTTCAAGCAGCGTTGCTAAAGACAACCCTGATCCTAACAGGGATTACTTTTGGCTCTGTGTGGATTTTTTATTCTCTTAATACGGCTCTGAATTATCTGATTGGAGCGTGCACAGGTGTGGTTTACTTGAGAATGTTGGCTCGAAACGTAGCGCAGCTTGGAAGAGAGCGCAACAAGTTAGGCAGTGCCCGACTTGCGTTGCTCATTGGGGTGATCGTTCTTGCAGCTCAGTTAAACGAGTTACAAATTATGCCGATTTTCCTTGGCTTCCTAACTTATAAAGCTGCCGTCATCTTCTATATGCTGCGAACCACCATCCTGCCTGACTCAAATTAGGTTCTGGATATCCTAGCACTCCTCTCGGTTTCTAGGAAGCCCATCACATCAATGAATTTGCATGGAAATGCTGAACGCCTTCAATTTATCCAATGTTCTCTTAGCTGAGCTAGAGGTTGGCAAGCAGTTCTATTGGCATTTAGGCAATCTTGAGCTACACGGCCAAGTTTTCTTGGTCTCCTGGTTTGTGATTGGTCTACTCGTCGTTGCCTCTGTCCTTGCAACCCGCAAAATCCAGATGGTTCCTGCTGGTGTCCAGAACTTGATGGAGTATGCCCTGGAATTCATCCGAGATTTGGCTAAAACACAAATTGGTGAAAAGGAGTATCGCCCCTGGGTTCCCTTTATTGGAACATTATTCCTGTTCATCTTTGTTTCCAACTGGTCGGGTGCGTTGGTTCCCTGGAAGTTGATTCGGTTGCCAGAAGGTGAACTGGCGGCCCCCACCAGCGATATCAACACGACGATCGCGCTGGCGCTACTTACCTCGTTGGCTTACTTCTACGCTGGTTTCAGCAAAAAGGGATTGGGCTATTTCGGTAACTATGTCCAGCCCGTGCCTTTTATGTTGCCGTTCAAAATTATTGAAGATTTCACCAAGCCTCTTTCCCTTAGCTTCCGTTTGTTTGGCAATATTTTGGCAGACGAGCTAGTGGTTGGAGTGCTAGTTCTCCTGGTTCCTCTATTTATTCCACTGCCAGTTATGGCATTAGGACTATTTACGAGTGCGATTCAGGCGCTAATTTTTGCCACACTCGCCGCCTCGTACATTGGGGAAGCCATGGAAGATCACCACGGTGAAGGACACGAAGAGCATTAGTCTCTTCGGCGGGGATAACGCCTCGATTTTCCCCAGTTCAAGTGTTTCGATTACGGGTTGCTGGTTTTAGGCATCTGTAATTTTGAAACGACACATAGCGTGTAAACGCTGGTCTCACATCTCGTCCATTTCGTTCTTTCGTTCTGTAGATAAAGGTAAGGAAGATCATCATGAATCCAACAATTGCTGCCGCTTCTGTTCTTGCTGCTGCTCTCGCTGTCGGACTGGGCGCGATCGGTCCTGGTATCGGCCAAGGGAATGCGGCAGGTCAAGCTGTGGAAGGGATTGCCCGCCAGCCTGAAGCAGAAGGTAAAATTCGCGGTACCTTGCTCCTGAGCTTGGCGTTTATGGAAGCGCTGACGATTTATGGTCTGGTGGTGGCATTAGTGCTCCTATTCGCTAACCCCTTCGCTTAGGTTAATCCGCTTCGATGGAGACGCGCAACTCGCGTCTCTACTCATATTTTGTTCTTTCGTTGTTTCACCCCTGATGAATGGGGTCACTCAATATGATGTATTGGACTATCCTGCTAGCGGCTGAAACGGCTGCTGAGGGCAGCAAAGGGGGATTGTTTGACATTGATGCCACACTTCCCCTCATGGCAGTTCAGTTTATTCTCCTGGTCATTGTACTCAACGCACTGTTTTATAAACCGTTGGGAAAGGCAATTGACGATCGCAATGCTTTTATTCGCAATAACCTAGCCGACGCTAAAGAGCGGCTATCGAAGGCTGAAACCCTGGCAAAGCAATATGAGCAGGAATTGGCGGAGACGCGCCGTCAATCTCAAAAGATCATTGCAGATGCAGAGGCGGAAGCTGAAAGTATTGCAGCACAGCAGCTTGCAGAAGCCCAACGAGAGGCTCAGGCTCAACGGGAAGAGGCGCAGCGAGAGTTGGATCGGCAAAAGGAAGAAGCATTCCAATCGTTGGAACAGCAGGTCGAAGCCTTAAGCCGTGAGATTTTGGAGAAATTGCTGGGGACGCAGACGGTTGGTTAAGACACTATAGGTATTTGAATGTAATCATGGGGACTTTCATATTACTGACTGCTGAGGCAATCGAGGAGCCAGGGTTCGGGCTAAACTTTGATATTCTTGAAACGAATCTGATCAATCTGGTCATTATCATTGGAGTCTTGGTGTACTTTGGTCGCGGGTTTCTCGGTAAAACCCTGGCCGAGCGAAAGACACGGATTGAAGAAGCCATCCGAGAGGCTGAAACTCGTAAAAAAGAAGCCGCAGCCGCTTTAGCTGATGAACAGCAAAAACTCGCCCAAGCGCAAGCAGAAGCCTCGCGAATTTTGGCAGAGGCTCAAGAACGAGCCAAGGCAGTCCGCGAATCTGTGTTAGCGAGAGCACAAGACGATATTCAACGTCTGAAAGCGGCTGAAGCTCAAGGTTTAACTAGTCAGCAAGAACGGGTGACCGCTGAATTACGCCAGCGAATTGCGGCCTTGGCTCTGCAACAAGTGGAATCGCAGTTGAAGTCTGGCATTGGTGACTCTACTCAGCAGCAGTTAATTGATCGCAGTATTGCTACGATAGGAGGCCCTTCATGAGATCTACTCTGCTCTCCAGTGAAATTGCAGAACCCTATGCCCAAGCCCTGATGTCACTAGCGCGGGACAATGACCTGGTCGATCGCATCAGTGAAGATGTCACCTCATTGTTAAGCCTGATGAGTGAATCGGACGATTTGCGCGCCTGTCTCATCAATCCGATCTTTAAGGCAGAGGATAAAAAGGCAGTGCTTAACCAAGTGGTGCGGGAGCAATTGCATCCATTTACCTATAACTTCTTGATGATTTTGATCGATCGAGGCCGGATTATATTTCTAGAACCAATTTGCAAACAGTTTCAGGAACTGGTGCGTCAACTCAAGCAAACGGTTCTAGCAGAAGTCACGTCTGCGATTCCTTTGTCAGACGAGCAACAGGAATCAATTCGCCAAAAAGTCAAAGGCATGGCTCAAGCTCAGCAGGTGGAACTAGACACAAAAATCGATCCAGACTTGTTAGGCGGTGTCATTATCAAGGTGGGTTCTAAAATCATTGATGCCAGCTTACGGGGTCAACTGCGTCGCATTGGCACGCGCTTGACTAGCGCTGTCTAGTTAAGGCAAGTGTGGACTAAGCTTTGGTGTTTCGATTGCTAGGTTTCCACGCAATACCCATTACTTCTACTTCACTCCCAATCCTGAATTCTTAATCTCCAACTCCTTTATCAAGAGAAAACCCTATGGCAATTAGCATCAGACCTGACGAAATCAGCAATATTATTCGCCAGCAGATTCAGCAGTACGACCAGGATGTCAAAGCCACAAACGTGGGAACGGTCCTTTCGGTCGGAGATGGTATCGCTCGTGTCTATGGCTTGGATCAAGTCATGGCCAGTGAACTGCTAGAGTTTGAGGATGGCACGATCGGTATTGCGCTGAATCTGGAAGAGGACAATGTGGGCGCAGTATTGATGGGAGAAGGGCGAGACATTCAAGAAGGTAGTACTGTAACAGCTACGAGCAAAATTGCTTCGATTCCTGTAGGCGATGCCATGCTAGGTCGGGTGGTTGATGCGCTGGCTCGCCCAATCGATGGTAAGGGCGATATTCAAACCTCTGACACTCGCTTGCTGGAATCTGGTGCGCCGGGGATTATTGATCGTCGCTCGGTGTGTGAGCCGATGCAAACCGGCATTACCGCCATTGATGCTATGATTCCCATCGGTCGGGGTCAGCGAGAACTGATCATTGGCGATCGGCAAACCGGCAAAACCACCATCGCAGTAGACACGATTCTCAACCAGAAGGGGGGAGATGTTATCTGTGTTTATGTAGCGGTTGGTCAAAAAGCGTCAACGGTGGCGCAGGTGGTGGAAGTCTTCCGCGAGCGAGGTGCACTAGACTATACTGTGGTTGTAGCGGCAAATGCGAATGATCCGGCGGCGCTGCAATATTTGGCTCCTTACACGGGTGCGTCGATCGCTGAATACTTCATGTATAAGGGCAGACACACACTGGTGGTGTATGATGACCTATCTAAGCAAGCTCAAGCCTATCGTCAAATGTCGCTGTTGCTGCGTCGTCCACCGGGTCGAGAAGCCTATCCGGGTGATGTGTTCTATCTCCACTCTCGTTTACTAGAGCGGGCGGCTAAATTGAACGATGAACTAGGTGGTGGTAGCATGACCGCCTTACCGATCGTAGAAACTCAAGCAGGTGACGTTTCAGCTTATATTCCTACCAATGTGATTTCGATTACCGATGGACAGATTTTCTTGTCCTCGAACCTGTTCAACTCGGGTCAGCGCCCAGCGGTGAACCCTGGTATTTCCGTATCTCGTGTAGGTTCAGCAGCCCAAACTAAGGCCATGAAGAAGGTGGCGGGCAAGGTGAAGTTGGAGCTTGCTCAGTTTGACGAACTTCAGGCATTTGCTCAATTTGCGTCTGATTTGGATAAAGCAACGCAAAATCAATTGGCGCGGGGTCAGCGGTTGCGGCAAATCCTCAAACAGCCTCAGTATTCGCCTCTTTCTGTTGGCGAACAGGTAGCCCTGATTTATTCAGGAATTAACGGATATTTAGATGATATTCCGGTGGAAAAGGTAACTGACTTCACCAAGGGGCTGCGCGATTATCTCAAGACCAGCAAGCCTCGCTATGGAGAAATTATTGCCAATGACAAGCAATTGAATGAGGAAGCCGAAACCCTTTTAAAGGAAGCTATTGCAGAATACAAAAAGACCTTTGCAGCAATAGCCTAAGTTAATGATGTTAGGGGCTAGGGACTGAGGCTCTTGAACTCAAGTTGCTTTTCGTGACTGATCCTTGGTTTCTTCCTAACCCCTAACTCCTAATTTCCTAACCCCTAATTCCCAATTCTAGCTATGGCAAATCTCAAGGCAATTCGGGATCGTATTCAATCGGTCAAGAATACAAAGAAAATTACGGAAGCCATGCGGCTGGTGGCGGCTGCCAAGGTTCGCCGCGCTCAAGAACAAGTGATTGCCACTCGTCCATTTGCCGATCGCCTTGCCCAGGTACTCTACGGCTTGCAGACACGACTACAATTCGAGGATGTCAATCTACCGCTGTTACGGAAGCGCGACGTGCAAACGGTGGGTTTGTTGGTCGTATCAGGTGATCGAGGACTCTGCGGTGGATACAACGCTAATGTGATTAAACGCGCTGAGATGCGCGCCAAAGAACTAGCAGCAGAAGGGTTAGACTATCGTTTGATTTTAGTCGGTCGCAAAGCGACTCAGTACTTCCAGCGTCGCGAACAACCCATCAGCGCTACGTTCACAGGCTTGGAACAGGTGCCAACAGCGGGTGAAGCCTCGCAAATTGCTGATGAGCTACTGTCGTTGTTTCTCTCGGAAACGGTCGATCGGGTAGAACTGATCTACACCAAATTTGTTTCTACTATTAGCTCTCGTCCTGTTGTGCAAACGCTACTACCGCTTGATCCACAGGGCTTTGAAGCGTCGGATGATGAAATCTTCCGATTGACGACACGCGGAGGCGAATTTGAAGTAGAGCGACAAAAGGTTGAGGCAACGTCGTTCCGAGTTTTGCCCAAAGATATGATCTTTGAACAAGATCCAGTCCAAATTTTGGATGCCTTGTTACCACTCTACTTAAACAACCAATTGCTGCGGGCACTGCAAGAATCAGCCGCCAGTGAATTAGCTGCCCGAATGACGGCAATGAGTAACGCCAGCGATAATGCCAGTGAATTAATTAAGACACTGACCCTGTCTTATAACAAAGAGCGGCAAGCTGCTATTACTCAGGAAATTCTTGAAGTCGTTGGTGGTGCTAATGCGCTTGCAGGCTAGTTTTTGAGTGTCAACAATCGCGCCGTGGCAGCAATCTGTACCTTGTCGTTGTTCAAGGCATCTCTCAATATCTGACATATTAATCCTCGGACAGTGTGTGTGAAAACGCTGAACGCTGAAGACCCTGGTCATGCTGCCAATTTTAGCCCTCACCCCCAATCTCTCTCCTACGTTGAGAGCGGGATGTTGATCTGTCCCCCTATGCCCAAAAGAAGAGCAGAGGTTGGGGAATAGGGGCGATTCGGAATACGAAGTTTCCGACCTATTGATACATCTAGTTAATTTTCTATGGTTGAGGCTACTATCTTTTCAAGTTCAGTCTCGGCTGTTGTCATAGCCTCTGCTGGGTTATCTGGCTCATGTTGAAGGATGACAGTAAAAACTACAAAAAAGGCACGGATCGATCCGTACCCTTCTCGTAGTTTTTACTAGGTGCTCATTTAGGTGCTGCCACTTCGCAGCAGGATATCCTTAGCACCTAAAACATCAGTGCCTTGACCAATAAACTGAATTAAATAGAGAGATCTAGATCACGCTAGTTACATCTGTAGGCTCAGCGGAGCAGTCATCCTAGCCCAAACTAGCCAAACCGATGTAGTTTGCTTCGGCTTCAAGCTGGCGTACCAATTCTGTGTTGCCTTGCGCTCTAGCGACCTCTAGACGACGCTGTAAATTTTTCCGTAGGTTTTCGCGGTGCAATTGAGTGGTTTGTGCAATCAGTTGTTGACGATTTTTGTTCATAGCGGACATTTCTACAAGCTACTCTGTGATAAGGGGAGTATCTTTAAAGTTAGCACAAAAAGAAAAAAGTAACATAAGCTACAGAATTTCTTGTCATTGAGGCGGAGGTATTCACCCGTTCAGAATTCGCGTCATCGCACTCCTATCCAGGTAAAAAAATCTTGATGAGTCAAGAGTTCTAGAATCAGCAGTGCCACAAACCCGATCATGGCAAACCGTCCATTAATCCGTTCAGCATAATCTGTCCAACCAAAGGCAGGTTCCGGTGGTTGAATATTTGATTGTGGGGATGAGGATTGAGATGCAGAAGTTTGTTCAGAAGTCATGATGATGTGTTGCCCCTAGTCCTTGCAAGAAGCTAGGGTATCAAACTCTCTTTCCCTTGACAATGTTCTAGCCTATAAGCTAACCAGTTCAGGCTTCAGCGAGATGCTTATCTCCGTCAAGGAGTTAGAGCAAGGATCTAGATGGGAGCGTGTCACGTCCATTGCTCTTACCCTAAATCCCTCGTTTTTGGGAGAGAGGCTTCAATCCGGCTCCTCTTCTTTCTGCGTGAGAGAAGAAGTTGGGGGATGGGGTTGGATTGGCAAAGGTGACATGCCCCATTTAGACTAGGCTGCTTTAGTCTGAACCGATCGCAACGTCATTTGCAATGAGTACCTTCTAGCTAATCGGTCAGGAGATTTTGTTATTAAAGTTCCTGAAAAAACCGATAAGAATTGGCAAAATCCTGGTGAAACTAAACAACTTTGTAGCTTTAGTCACTGAAATAAGATCAGTAAAATTAAAATACAAAATTTTGTCAGTTTGAATACATTTTCTACTTGCGAGTTGTTTCAGTTTTCCTATTGATTTCTCTCATAAGACGTATTAGGTTTTTCCCTCCTTTTCATTAAGAATTGACGAAAATTCAGAACCCTTGCGCGGAAAACCACTGATAGTCCTTGAGGGAATCTGTATTAGCTATGAATTAAGCAACGTCCTCAGCGATTTGGCAAAGCTGTTCAGTCTGAACAACTTTGCCGGGTTGAGATTGCTAAATATAACCCAATTTCACTTCTGCGTCGCTGAAATTCTCGATCGCTGAACCTGAAATACTTGCTCTGTAACAGTTCTATTATTTACAACAAAAGATCTGTCCAAAGAAACAACTTAAGGGGGTGGTCATTTTGTCAAACGATTGTTATCTTTTGTAATAAATAAGGTGTTCATGAATGGTTATGGGCATACTCATACCCAAACCTAGGATTCAACTCCTTAGCTTCGTTTATTTGCTTTATCAACAGCGGTGCAATCTTGGCTCATCATTCTTTAACCCTTGAATCTTTGAACCACGATGCTCGCAATTGTTTATCACTCATCACCTTTTGGAGGTCTATTGTGGATAAGCCGATCGAACTTTCTCTAGAACAGCAGTTCAGTCTTCGCTCTTTTCAAGATCAAGTCGCCAACATGAGTAGAGAGCAAGCTCAGCAGTTTCTTATTAAGCTCTATGAACAAATGATGTTACGAGAAACCATGTATAAGCACTTCCTCAAGCATCAGTGGGGAATTGAATCAGGTCCTCAATTTTAATTGAGGTTACGTAGTTGGAACCTCCCTCTCTTGCTTTGTTCTCGCGAGGAAAGGGGCTGGGGATGTTGGGGCGACAACTCGTTTCCTAATGGCTTAGTTTTGTACTTATTGTTCTTCAACTTCTACGTCTAAGTTTTGCGCTTGTATTTCCGTGGAGTTGCTGCATCGTTTGCGAATCTATCGTTCAGTTTGTGGGATGGTATCCGCTCGCTCATGCTCTGCTTCCTGGTTATTCGCTACACTCCGGGGTTATGGTTCCCGTCAACCTGGTTCAGCACGATCGCCTCTGCTAGTGAGTTTGTTTCCCACTCTAGCAACGCTAAAAAGCTTTAATCCTATCAATCAATAGAGTAGTTACAAAATTAGCCCACAGAGTGGAAAATCCTGTGAAAGATCTCTACTGGCGGTTTCACGGGATAACAAGGCTGGGCTATCAAGAATGGTACAAGAGTGTTAGGGTTATGAGAGGTCAAATTCGCTCATAATTCTGCCTAAGCTAGCCATGTTTCAGCGCCTTTTGATTTGCACAGACCTTGTCGATGGATTGCAGCGGTTGGTTGACTTTGTCCCCAGTCTGGCGGTTGGTGGTGTTCAGCAAATTGTGTTTTTGCACATTGTTCCACTGTCGGGCGATCAAGCTGTGCCCCGAGCCGACAAAGAAGCCATGGAAGCAGCCCGTCAAAAGCTGGCAGTGGCTCAAAATCATACCCCTAACGGAGTTGAAGTTCACGTTGAAGTTCAGTGTGGGCAGCCTGTCGATCGCATTCTCGACACCGTGGATACCTACCGTTCTGACATTGTATTAATGGGGACTCAAAGCCGTAGCCTGTTGACCGAAAAGCTATTTGGCAGTACCACGATGGCCCTTTGCCAACGAACGAAGGTTCCCTTACTTGTCTTTCGCCCTCAATTGCTGTCTACTTACACCGTAGAAGAATTGAACTTGCGCTGTCGGCACTTATTCCGCTATTTCCTGATTCCCTATGATGGCAGTGATGTTGCCAAGTATCTGGTCAATCAGGTGAAACGCTTGGCTCAAAATCGTGCCCCAGAGTCGCTAGAGGAATGCTTACTTTGCTGGGTGGTGGAAGAGGTACGTCGCAGAGCCTTGGCTGATTTGGTCAAAGAGGAAGCCAAGAAGGCCCAAGCAGAGTTAGAGAAAGTAAAAGCCGATCTCGAAACCCTTGATTTGAAGGTCAGTACTGAGGTATTGCAGGGTGTTCCTGTGTCAGAAGTTCTGATGGCAGCACAAATTTACGACATTACTGCGATCGTGTCTGCATCTGACAGCATGGGCAAAATTTTAGAACTGTCTACATCTAGTTTCACAGGGGACTTGTTACGGCGCAGTTGGCACCCGGTCATCTATTTTCCAATGCAGCGGAAGTGAGGCTCAGGTTCGACCGTTCAAGCCCATGACTGCATTAAAACATTAAAACAACTGGCTGGGTGGATCGTCGCCTTGGCGATCGTATAACGACTCTAGTTTTAGAAGAATTTGGGGCTTGATGTCTTCAAGTGCGCCTTTAAGGTAGTCTTTACTGAGGCTAGGATTAGGTGTGGCTGAAAACCGTTGCCCGATCGCAGCCCATTGTTGTAATAGTTTGCATTGTGCCGCCGCAATGGTTGAGATCTGAATTAAGTAGCAGTGTTTAGGATTTTCTTGCGCAAAGAACAAAAGGCGATAGTGTTGGTGCTGCCCTAGCAATTGCACCATTTGCTGCCCTTGAGCAGTTTTTAGATCGAGATAACACGGCAACCATCGTGGGCCATGCTGTTCGTTATACAACACCGTCAGCCACAGCGTCATTGGATGCGGTAGTTCTAAAAACAAAAACTGATTATAGCGCGTGCATTTCGTCCGCTTTTGAATTTCTACCAGCGGCAACATCACCCACAGTGTAGGAATGATGCCTTCATGGCAGGCGATGGCTCTAGAAAAAACAATTTCAGCGATCGGCATATTGGCAGGCCAAGTGGCGAATCGGCAGGCATCGTTGGCAGAGAGCGTGTTGGATTCTTTCAGGTACGGCGGTGTAGTCAGGCGCGACAGCGAGGCTCCAATGCGTCGGGCAATCTGTCGTCCTGTACCGTAACGCTCTTCCAACGGCGCCAGGGTTGTCAAAATCTCTGCTACCGTTTGAGGGCGATCGGTTGGAGATTTGGCCAAACAACTCATCACCAATCTCTCTAGCGTTCGCGAAAGTTTAATGCTGGGGTTGGCAGTCTCAAAAGATTGTGGTGGTTGAAAGTGATGAGCTTTGTACCAACCGCCAAAGCTGTGGGTGTTGGCGTGCAGCGGCATGCGCCCAGTCAACATCTGAAACATCATCACACCCAAACTGTAGATGTCCGATCGAGCATCCAGTTCCCGTCCTTCCATTTGTTCAGGAGAGGAATAGGCCAACGTTCCCATAAAGCAATTGGTTTGACTGGCTTCAGCTTGCATGACCTTGGCAATGCCGAAATCAAGGATTTTGGTCAATTCTCCGAAGCTGTCGTTTTGGCTAACTAGGATATTGCTGGGTTTGATGTCGCGATGTACGATTGGGTAAAGCTCCCCGTCGATGTGAATGCCTTCATGGGCGCACTGTAGCCCTAAACAAATCTGGCGACACAGATGCAGAAATCGAGGAATGGAGAGCGGCTGGCGGCTGATCAAACTGCTGAGGTTATCACCCCTGAGGTATTCCATCACATAAAACGGAATACCCTCCTCGTCTATGCCATAGTCTGTAACACGAACGATGTGAATACTGCGTTGCCCCAACTGGGCACAGGTTTTAGCCTCTCGCTCAAATCGCGATCGCATTTTGCCATTCAGAAGCGTTTGGGAAAGAAATTTAATGGCAACAGGTACCCCGCCCAAGGTAATATCATCGGCTCCATACACTCGACCCATCGAACCTTGGCCCAATAGTCGCGCTAATTGATAGCGTCCTTGCAAAATTCGCCCAATGTTGGGGTCTTTCATCATGGGGGACTCTTCTTAGACCAGATGCTGGCCCAGACCTGAGGAGTGATTTACGATGTCAATAGGGAACAGGAAAGAACAAAAAATAGGGGGGTGGGTTCAGTAAAATGCCTTGCTTTGGTGCCAGCGATTGCCGTAGGTAAAGAATTCCCACATTTGCCAGTATTTGTAACAAACGTAGCAACCCTTTGTAATAGTTGTGTGAACTATTGCCCCAGATAAGCTTCCAATACGGCTGGATTGCGTTGTACTTCAGCCGGCGTGCCAGATGCTAAATTGCGTCCCTCGGCTAATACCCAAACGCGATCGCACAGGGACATAATCACATCCATGTTGTGTTCAATAATCAAAAAGGTAATGCCTTCCTGGTTCCAGCGTTGAATGTGATTACAAATCTGATTAATCAGGGTAGGATTTACCCCTGCGGCGGGTTCGTCTAACAAAATCAGCTTGGGCTGCACCATCATGGCTCGGGCAATCTCTAGCAGCTTTCGTTGCCCGCCCGAAAGTGCTCCCGCATAGGACTGAGCCATGTGCGATAGTCCTACCGACTCCAAAATTTCGCTCGCGAGTTCACGCTGCTGCCGTTCTTGCCGAGCCGTTTTTCCAGGGCGAAACCACACATTCCAAAAATTTTCGCCTGTTTGCTGCTGGGCTGCCAGTAGCATGTTTTCCATGACTGACAGTCGGGAAAGCACCCGTGCTACCTGAAACGTGCGCACCATGCCAAGTTGAGCAATTTGGTGAGATGGCAGATGATGAATGGCATTGCCATCAAAGATCACCTCACCACTGTCAGGACGAGTGAAGTTGGCTAGCAAATTAAACAATGTGGTTTTTCCGGCTCCATTAGGGCCAATCAGCCCTGTAATGCTACCGTGGGGCACCTCGATCGAAGCGCGATCGACCGCTTTGATGCCACCAAAGTATTTGCTGAGGTGAGTGGCGGTGAGGAGAGAGGGAAGTGGGGAGTGGGGAATCGGGAGTGGGGAATCGGGAGTGGGGAATCGAGAGTGGGATTTAGAGTCAATTGCATCTCTGTTCGTCCTTCTACTCTCATCGTGCATCCTTTGTTGTTGCCTATCGTCCAAGGGTCAGTTCCTCCTTCTTGCCTAAAATACCTTGGGGTCGCCACATCATTAAGACAATCAGCAATAACCCAATCACCATGACGCGGAAGGCTCCCAGTCGGGCGTCTTCTAGGGGGATAATATCCCGTAGCACAAATCGAGTGATGGTATCATAAGCCCAGAAGATGGCGGCTCCCAGTAGGGTTCCAGCGTTGCTGCCTGCCCCCCCTAACACTACAATCGTCCAGGCGTTGAATGTCACTAGGGGTTGAAAGTTGTCGGGATAAACGGTGGTGAGTTGCCAAGCATAGAAAGCTCCGGCGATTCCAGCGATTGCGCCACCCAACATCAGCGATTGCAGCTTGTACCAAAACACATTTTTGCCTAAAGCTCTGGCCACGTCTTCGTCTTCACGGATAGCCTTGAGCACTCGACCCCAGGGCGATCGCACTAGTTTTTCCAAAGCCCAGTACAGCAACGCTACCGTTAGAACAGCCAGGAACATCAGCCCGGTTTTGGAGGGATTGCGATCGTAGGTATAAAGTGCACTGACCGCAAACCGCAACACCCAAAGGCTTAGCAATGCCAGAATCACATTACATACGATCGTTAGTCCGGGTGTCCAGGCATCTAATCGCGGCATGATGCGCTGTCCAAGCCAGCTATAGAGAACGATTGTACCGATCACAGCAGCTAATAGCCCTAATCCAAGCACGCCCGCAGGAATCGTATTAGCGAGTTTCAGTTCCCTAGCCACCAGTCCAATGCCATAGAGCAGTAGACCACAGGAGGTGACATATCCCAAGGCGGCCAACCCACTTTTTAGCAACCCTTCTGAAGGAATGGTTTTCACCTGTTGCTGTAACCACTTCCACCACTGCCAATATCCCAACCCCATGACTCCTAAGAGAACAGCAATCATAGCAATCCGAATGGGCAGTCCAGGGTTGAAATTAGCTAGGGGCAGGGGAAAGCGCTGAATGCCAGCCGTGCCGCGAGTCAGCCAGGTTTCATTGATTGCCACCAAACGTAACAGTTCGGATACGCCAATCGTCACGATCGCTAAATAATCTGTGCGTAATCGCAAGGTGGAGAAGCCAATTAGCAGACCCAGCAAAGCAGCGACAGCGGCTCCGGCCAGTACAGCAAAAATTAGGGGTACCCCTCTGAGCGCTAGCAGTACCGTGGTGTAGGCTCCCAGCGTCATGAACGCTACATGTCCAAAGTTAATTAGCCCGGTGAATCCCCATTGCAAATTGAGTCCTAACCCAAAGATGGCAAAGGTGGCTGCGAAGATGATTAGAGAAACAATAAAGCCTTGCATGATTGTTTGGGGCAGTCACATAAAGAGATATCAGCGATCGTAAAGGCTGATGGACTCCTGTTTTGTATCATTTTTTGAAAAAATAGGCGTTGTTGCTCGGAGATATGGCTCTTGTTAGGGCATTTTGTGAAACACCCTGACAGTGGGGATCAGGGATGGCAAATCATGCTTAAATTCGGTAATGCCAAAAAAGATTTGAACAGGTGCTTCTTCGGCGAGTTTCTAGCGACTGTTCATCAAATTTCGAAACGCATCAGTATCACGAATGGCATCAAAATACGCATCGGTTTGAGCCATGACTCGATACAGGTTCGGGCTGAGAATGATCGCTCGATGTAGATATTTGATAGCTTGCTCCAAATTGCCTTGCCTGACATAGGCGCAGGCTTTCCCATACCAGGCATTAGGATTATCCGATTTGTAGTTGAGGGAGGTATCGAAACTAATGATTGCGTCTACCAGGCGATCGAGTTTGATCAGCACCAACCCTCGATAGTTCCAAGCATAGAAGCAAGTGCGCTTTAAAGTCAGGACAGTCTCTAGACAGGACAGGGCGTCGTCGTAGCGCCGTAGGGCTGCCAACGCCACTGCTCGGCTGTACCACGTTCGATAGTGATCGGGCTTGAGTTCGATCGCCCGCTCAAAACTAGCGATGGCTTCTCGATAGCGATAGAGGCAACTGTAGGATTGCCCTTGGTTGTACCAGACTTTAGCATCATTGGCATCAAATTTGAGCGCTCGACTGAAGCTTTCGAGGGCAGCTTCATGGCGTCCTAGTTTAGCCAGGGCAATGCCTTTGCCATGCCAAGCCATGGCAAACTTGGGTTTAATGTCAATGGCTCGTTCAAAACTGGCAATTGCGTCTTCATGTAAGCCTAGTTCGTATAAGGCACAGCCCCGTTCACTCCAAGCTTCATAATGATCGGGTTGGCGATCGAGGACTTTATCAAAGCGGGCAACCGCACCTTCATAGCGCCCTACTCGATAAAGGGCGTGTCCCTGTTCGTATAAGGTTTTGAGGTCTTGATAGTGGCTCTCTGGATGGTGGCTCATAGTGAATCTGAGTAGAGATAATCGACTGGTTGCCTCTATAGAAGAAAGTCGTCTCTACAGAATGAATTCAGAAATGGTAAATGCTATGACCCCTGAACTGGCTAGTTTAGTGTTCCCACTTCGAGGGGGTGAAATCAAATTCACAGCTAAAAAATTCACAGCTAGAAATCTTGGAGTGGCATTTACCGCAGCGATCGTCTAGCAGCCCCACTGACCCAATCAACCGCAAAAGTGAGCAGTACAAAACACCCCAACGTCACCAGCACTTGTTGATAGGCAAAGCTGCTCAATTGTTCGGTGAGCAACCGCCCCAATCCCCCTGCCCCCACCAAGCCCACAATCACCGTCTCGCGGGTACAAACTTCCCAGCGGTAGAGAATATAAGCCAGAAACCGAGTTAAGGTTAGTGGCAAGACGCCATACAAAAACACTAAACTAGCGGGTGCTCCTTGGGACTTTAGCGCCACCAGCGGGCGTTGATTCAGGTTTTCGTTCACTTCTGCCATCAGCCGTCCCAAAATCCCCATATTGTGTAACCCCAAGGCGATCGCTCCGGGTAGGGTGCCGGGAAACACCACAAACAACACCACCAGTGCCCAAATCGGAGCCGGAATAGCGCGAGCAATTAACAACAGCGATCGCGTTGCCACATAACCAACCCATGCCAAGCTGCGATGGAACCAATGCTGTCGAGAGTGACTGAGAAAACTGCCCGGCAGCAAGAAATTGTGTGCCGCAGGAAAAGACAGCACGATTCCTCCAAGTCCGGCTAGAGCAATCGCCAAAATCGACATCGCGATCGTTTGTCCAGAAAGTTTCAGCAGCAATCCGAATTGATCTGGGCTAACGATCGGTGGCCAAACCGATTGCCCAATGTCTTGTAATAGAGTTAGGGTACGCCGCGACCAAAGTTTACTGAAGTCAGCCTGAACCGTCCAAAAGCAGAAAGGGATGAACCACAGGGACATTAGGATGGCGATCGTGGGGCGATGCTGCCACCAGAATTGGGAAACCTGCTGATTTGAGAATGGGGGAGTCGGGGATTGAGAAACGGCTTGCCGTCGCCAGTTTAAATCCAGGCGGCTTGGAGATCCCAACCGCTGGCGCAACAGGGCACTGGTAAGATCAACGCTGCCTGTCAGTAAGAACAGAGCCAAAAACAGTGTCCACAGTTGTTCGTAGCGCAATGACTGAAGGCTGAGCAAAATTTGGTAGCCCAGTCCGCCTGCACCGATGATGCCGAGCACCGCTGCCGATCGAATGGAGCACTCAAACCGATAAAAGCTATAGGACAGCAGATTCAGAAATGCCTGGGGCAATAGGGTGTAGAGAAAAGCGATCGGCGGCGCAACGCCACTATTAAGTAAGGTAATTAGCGGTTGACGGGGGGTTTCATCAAGCAGGTCTGAAAACACTTTGGCCACAATCGCGCTATAGGGAACTGCGATCGCCAGAATGCCCACCAATGGATCGAGTCCGAAAATGTTGACAAAAAATAAGCCCCAAATCAATTCGTGAATAGCACGAGGAACGGCAAGTCCGGCTCGTAACAGGGTTCGTAGGTTACGGGGAAACGCATGATGGGGAAACCAAGCTAGCCACCAAATTTCGCAGCAAAGCAAGCCGCCGATCAGTCCAAACCCAATGCTTAGCGTTGTGCCACACACTGCATAAGCCAGGGTGATCTGCGTTGCAGTCCAGGTGAGGTACAGAAAGTCGGCGCTGAAATCCGGCTGCAAGGCGGCTGCAAAAAACCGTGCTAGTTGTGGTAGTCCTCTAGGATTCAAAACCTCCTGCTGAAACACGCCAGTTGTCCACAGCGAAAGCCCGATCGCGGCGATGCCGACCAATCCCCAGCGTAGGACAGGTGGGAACCAGGGACGAGGGGGAAGGGACGATCGAACCGTCATGCAGGAGATTCAGGAGATTTTAAACGATATAGATCATCAATCATGGCAGTAGTAAGCTGAGCCGCTGGCACATCGAACATGATTTGTCCGTGACGCAAACCAATGATGCGATCGCAGTAGATCTGTGCTAGTTCAACCGAATGTAGGCTAATTATCAAGGTGCGACGCAAGTCTTGCACTAACGATTGCAGCAGGGCCATGATCTCGCGGCTACGTTCAGGATCAAGGCTAGCTACCGGTTCATCCGCCAAAATTATCGCGGGATTTTGTACCAACACCCGTGCAATGGCGACTCGTTGCTGCTGCCCTCCCGACAAGCGATCGGTGCGCTCGTACAGCTTTTCGGGAATGCCAACGCGATGCAGAGCCTTAGCCGCCGTTTCTACCTCTAGAGGATAGAGCAATGATAGAGCCGCTTTCCAAAACGGCCAAGTGCCCAAGTGCCCCGCATTGACATTGTGGATCACCGCCAGATTATCCACCAAGTGAAACTGCTGGTAGATCGTGCCAATCTGCCGCTGTACCCGTCGCCGTTTGGAACCAGACAACTGACTTAACGGATACCCCAACGCCCATACCTCACCCTGGGTTGGCAACAGCGTACCGTTTAGCAGTTTCAAGAGCGTACTTTTGCCCGCGCCACTGGAGCCAATCAGCGCTACTCGTTCCCCGGATCGAATTTGTAGGTTCAGGTGATGCAGTGCCGAAATGCGATCGAACCGATGAGACACCTGCTTTAACTCCAAAACAGGCGATGTGCTTGGGTACATTGCCAGAGTCTTACTGAATTTTGCCGATCTGCCGACCAATTTCTTCAATTTGCGAATAGTTGGAATTTTCCGTGGGAATAAATCGATCGGCTCCAAACAACTCCAGAATCTCTTGGTGTTCCGGCACAGTCGGATCAAGGGCTAACAGTGCAGCTTGCACTTTTTCCACAAAACCATCGCCATAGCGATCGTTCACGTCTGGATTGATCACCCAGTGATAGTCATAATAAGCGGGCGATCGCCAAATCACCTGCACCTTGTCTAGGTCAACCTCTCCAGCTTCCACGCGCTGGTTCCACACCTGCTCATTCAACACTCCTGCGTCGTAGGTGCCTGCTTCTACAAGTTTGATGGTGGCATCGTGATTTTGCGAAAACCCAACCTCGCCCTTAAAGGCATCCAACGATACATTTCCTTGTTGCAAAAAATACTGTGGCATCAGCCGTCCAGAAGTGGACGATTCGCTGCCAAAGGTAAAGGTGTGATCTTTCAAGACTTGCAGTTCGCTGATATCGTCAATCGGTTCAATGCCAGATGCCTTGTTAGCAATAAACACACTGTGAAACTCGGCGTCAATGTCCCGTTGGGCAATCGCCTCAGCCCCAGGAACTTGCAACCGTGCCTGTACCCCGGTAAGTCCCCCAAACCAAACCATGTCCAGATCACCCACCCGAAACGCTGTCACAGCCGCTGCATAATCGGTGACGGGTTGATACTCCACAGGCACGCCCAATGCTTCACTCAGGTAGTCTGATAGCTTACTGTAGAGGCGCTGAAGCTGTTCGGGGTCTTGATCGGGAATTGCCCCCGTGACGAACGGCTGAGTGGTCGTAGGCTCCTCAGACGAGGCGGAAGGATTCGAGGTAGAACCAGGTGTACAGGCAGTTAAGGGTAGAAGCACCGCCAACAGGGCTGGCATCAAGGTAGAACTCAAAACTCGCAGCATCTTCAATGTTTTAATCACGTAGTTATGTCTGTGTTCTGCTGGGTCGTGTTGTGTCTCTTTTGCGTCTTGATGGTGTCCTTTCTTTTTTCCCTCATCTCTCAATTCCTTTCTATTCTGTTAGTAGCCAAGACAACAAACCGAGCCCGATCGTCCAGCCTAACCACAGGGGAATGTGGGGCAAATGCAGCAGGTGAATCGGAAAGCTGATGATGTTTGTGATAATTACACCAATCAACACCGACATGGACAACAGTACCAAATTCATGCTGGTTTATCCTTCATACTCACTATTAATGTCAATCTCTAAACGGTCTGGATCAATGGAGATATACAAAATGTTAGGGCGGCAGCAAACTTGGCAGTCTTCCACATAGGATTGATATTCTCCAGCGCTAAGATCCACAAACGTTAAATTGGGTTCGCCACAGTAAGCGCATTGATATTCGGCTGTATTTTCCATTTTGACAAGGTTTGGTCCCTAGTTTTGGTCTCTGACAGTTAAGTTGAAAGACAGTCAAGTTGAAAGCAGATGCGCAGAGCGATCGATTGCTGAGTAATTTGTGCTGAGTGATTTGGTTCCTACTTTGTGTCAAGTTGTCTACCAGATTTCAATCGGTCCTGATATCGCTTGCTAGAGAAGCTCGGCGTTTTGTTTGATTCAGGGCTGCTTGGACGGCTTGTTGCTGGTCGCGATGGGTAAGCCAGCGGTGATAGGTACGGGTATGAATGGTGACGGAATGCCCCATCATCCGCGCTGCTACCGCATCTGGTAGTCCAAAGTGGATGGTACGCACGGCCCAAGCATGGCGGAGATCATACGGCGAAAAGGGAAGTTGATAGCGGCGAAACTGTCGGGATACCAGTTGCCCAATGCGTTGAAGTGTAGTGTGATTTAGGTCGGTTTCGATCGCAGGTAGCTGAATTTGCCGTAAGTTGAACTGTTCTACCCATTCCGGATGAAACGGCCAAACTTCGTGATTTCCAGTTTTTGTGGTACCCAGAACTTCCACCATTGCCTCTACATTGCCCGTTTCAAGGGCGCTATAGTCACAGAAAAATACCTCATGATTGCGTAAGCCATAGGTAGCTATGATGCCATACACCCAGCGCCAAGCTGGATTGGGAATCTGGTTAAAAAAGCTGACAATCTCTTGATCTGACGGAAGATTGCGCAGTTGGGTACGGCTAGGACTATAGTTGCCCCATAGCGTTTTGAGATCGATCGGCAATTCCACATGCAGGAATTTGGCCAAGGCTGCTAGCGCCGTACAACAGATCTGCCGACTGCGAGAGTTGGGACGAGTGGAGTCAATGGCTGCATAGATCGCTTCCGACAAACTTAGCTGGGGCGAGGCTTGGGCGATCGTTTCTAGTTTTTGAATATAGGGCCAATAGGCTTTCTCCCAAGTTGTTCTGACCGAAGCAATGCTAGATTTCTGAAGTGCTTGCTCGAAAAAATCAGCTTTGAACGCGGCTAGCTTTTCTGAGATATCCATTTGGCTCAAGCGTCCACCGCCCACTACAGGCAGATACTCATGCCAGTCAAATGTATTTTGAATGATCTGAGCCGCAATAATTTTGGCTTCTTGCTCGGCTTGCTTCAACCCGGCTGGGGTAGCGGGCAAATTCAGACTAATACGCTGCTGATAGTTGCGAAGACGATGGCTACCTGGGCGTGGTGGCAACGTTCCACGTAAATTTAATGTGTGACCTCGTCGCTCAATTCGCAGTCCCAACCGCGCCGCCTTTAAGCGCTGATTGGTTTGTAAAATCTGCCGATCGATAGTGGCAATTGCTTTCGGAATTTGAGCAGATGGGAATGAGGAAGATGGCATTTTGATTGAGTCCACTCGGCGAAGAACTTGCAGTCAGAGCGTTGTCGGTCTTTAATCTAAGAATGGTCTGAACCAATTAAGTGGCGATCGAGCCTTGCTGTCTCAGTAAGGTTGAAATGTTGAGAATTTCTGCTAACTAAATACGCTGAAATTAAAAAAGATTATTGTTAAAATCGGTAACAAATATTAAAGACAAGGAAGCTGTGGTAACTATGGGTCGTGTTGGTGTGTTGTTACTGAATCTGGGAGGTCCAGACCAGTTAGAGGACGTTCGTCCCTTTCTATTTAACTTATTTTCCGACCCAGAAATTATCCGCTTGCCGTTTACTTGGCTACAAAAACCATTAGCATGGCTAATTTCTACGACTCGCGCCCGCAAGTCCCAAGAAAACTACAAGATGATTGGTGGAGGGTCGCCGCTGCGTCGCATTACTGAAGAGCAAGCTCAAGCCTTGCAAGCATCGTTGAGACAACGGGGGCAGGATGCGCAAGTTTACATCGGAATGCGCTACTGGCATCCATTTACCGAGGAGGCGATTGCTCGAATCAAGCGGGACAATATTGAGCGATTGGTCATTCTGCCACTCTATCCTCAGTTTTCGATTAGCACCAGTGGGTCAAGCTTTCGATTGCTCGATCGGCTTTGGCAAGAAGACCCCTCGCTGCATCGGATTGATCATACGGTGATTCCTTCTTGGTATGCACGATCGGGCTATCGTCAAGCTATGGCACAGTTAATTGCTCAAGAACTCGATCAATTTCCTGAGCCAGACAGCGTTCACATTTTCTTCAGTGCCCACGGGGTGCCACTCAGCTACGTTGAAGAAGCGGGCGACCCCTACCAACAGGAGATTGAAGAATGTACTGCCTTAATCATGCAAACGCTAAACCGCCCAAATGCCTATACTCTGGCGTATCAAAGTCGGGTTGGGCCTGTAGAGTGGCTGAAGCCTTACACCGAAGAAGCAATTCCTGAACTGGCTGAACAAGGTGTAGAGAACTTGCTGGTTGTACCGATTAGTTTTGTCTCAGAGCACATCGAAACCTTACAAGAGATTGATATTGAATATCGCGAATTAGCCGAGGAAGCTGGCATTCACCATTTTCAGCGCGTGCCGGCTCTCAATACCCATCCGGTATTCATCGATGATTTGGCCGAGATGGTCGTGTCGGCAGTAAACGCACCTAGCCTAAAGCTGTCAGAAGTGCCACAGATGCGGAAACAGGTGAAGATGTATCCGCAGGAGCGGTGGGAATGGGGCATGACAACAGCGGCTGAGGTGTGGAATGGTCGCTTAGCGATGATCGGCTTTATTGCCCTACTAATTGAGTTGATCAGCGGGCATGGACCCTTGCATTTTGTGGGGTTGTTGTAAGAACAAGAGCAAAGCAAAAACGAACATAAACACCAACGAAACAAGAGGGACGATCGATCTGCTACTGATAAGACCGAGGCCCTGGAGCAGGTCAGCACCCTGGCAAAAGCAGGGCAGAACCCGCAAGACGGTACATTGAAAAAATTAGCCAGTACCGCAATTAAGATAATTAAAGGCACTGTCGTCGCGCTGCCTGCCACTGCCACAGTGGTAGAGGTAGTGAATAAATTATTGCCGTCGATCGCCGCTCTGCTAGAATTATGAGCAAAAAACCCTCCGCTGGGAGGGTTGAATAGCTTTAGCAATGATTAATGGCGTGTCTTAGCCAACGGCGCTTAACCTAATAATGCTTTAGCTTTAGTGACGACATTTTCAACCGTAAAGCCAAACTTCTCCATACAGACACCACCGGGAGCCGATGCCCCGAAGCGATCGACGCTGATGATGTCTCCTTCCGATCCCATGTACTTGCACCAACCGAAGCTCGTTCCTGCTTCTACAATCAAGCGCTTGGTGACAGCTTTGGGCAGCACCGATTCTTTGTAAGCGACATCTTGTGCTTCAAACAGATCCCAAGCGGGCATTGACACCACGCGAACTTTTTTGCCTTCTGCGGTCAGCTTTTCAGCCGCTTGCACACATAATCCCACTTCAGATCCCGTACCAATCAGGATGATATCGGGTGTACTGTCGCAGTCCACTACTGCATACGCCCCTTTCGCCACTCCATCGATCGATGAGCCTGCCAGGTTCGGCAAACTCTGACGCGACAGGGCCAGTAAGGTGGGGCGATGGTTACGAGCGTTTTCGATCGCCACCTTGTAAGCGCCAGAGGTTTCTGTTCCATCCGCCGGACGAATCACCGTCAACTGAGGAATCGCCCGCAGCGACGCGATCGTTTCTACGGGTTGGTGGGTGGGGCCGTCTTCCCCTAGGGCGATCGAATCGTGAGTCATCACCCAAATTACACCGGCCCGCGACAGCGCCGACAGACGAATCGCTGCCCGCATGTAATCGGTAAACACCAAGAAGGTTGCGCCATAGGGAATCAACCCCGAACCGTGTAAGGCAATGCCGTTACAAATAGCGCCCATGCCATGCTCGCGTACGCCAAAGCGGATATTGCGGTTTTGGTATTGCCCCTTTTGGAAGTCCCCAAATCCTTTCAACTCCGTCAAATTCGAGTGCGTCAAGTCAGCCGAACCCCCAATCAATTCTGGCAACACAGGTGCTAGGGCGTTCAGACAATTTTCCGAGTGTTTGCGGCTGGCTAGGGCTTTGTCTTCGGGCTTGTAGGTAGGCAGCACCGTGTCCCAACCGTCGGGCAGTCTACCGCTTAACATCCGATCAAACTCAGCCGCTTCATCGGCATACTTCGTTTTGTATTGCGCCCAGATCTCGTTCCACTCGGCTTCTAAGCTAGCACCCCGCTCTACGGCCTTGCGCATGTGGCTGAGAGCATCGTCTGGTACTTCAAACGGCTCATAGTTCCACCCCAAATTTTCGCGAGTCAGCTTAATCTCATCACCGCCCAAGGCCGCTCCATGGACACCTGCGGTATTGGCCTTGTTGGGCGATCCGTAGCCGATCGTCGTTGTCACCTTAATCAAAGAGGGTTTATCGGTTATGGCCTTGGCCGTTTCGATCGCCTGCTGAATGGCTTCTAGATTAGTGTCGCCATCTGGCACATGCTGCACGTGCCAACCATAGGCCTCAAAGCGCTTGCCCACATCTTCAGTAAAAGCAATGTCTGTGGAGCCGTCAATCGAGATATGGTTGTCATCATAGAGAGCAATTAATTTACCCAATCCCAGATGTCCGGCCAGGGAACAGGCCTCGCCAGACACCCCTTCCATATTGCAGCCATCACCCAAAATTACGTACGTATAGTGATCAACCAAAGTGAGATCAGGCTTATTGAACTTAGCAGCCAAGTGTGCTTCGGCCATAGCCAATCCAACCGCATTACAAATACCTTGTCCAAGCGGGCCCGTTGTCACTTCAACACCAGGGGTTTCAAAGTTTTCAGGATGTCCTGGGGTTTTTGATTCCCATTGACGAAATTGCTTGATGTCCTCGATCGTTACGCTATCGAAGCCCGTTAAATACATCAGGGCATACTGCAACATGCAGCCATGTCCGGCTGATAAGACAAAGCGATCGCGGTTAAACCACTTGGGGTTTTTGGGGTTAACCCGCAGAAACTTGTCCCACAGAACAAAGGCCATAGGAGCAGCGCCCATCGGCAGCCCAGGATGGCCAGATTTGGCCTTCTCAACGGCTTCAATCGCTAGAAAACGAATGGAATTAATACAAAGCTCTTCAAGAGATTGGGTTGCAACAGCCATGACTTCCTCTACTCAACAACGGCTTGATTTAGGGTGGTTTCAGGTTTTCGGGCAAAGACACTACTCATCACCAAAACGATAGGTAACTATACCTATTGCCCATTATTTATAGTTTATAACAAGCAGTCCTGGATCTATCCTCCCACTAATAGGAATGGTTTGAGGCGGAAATTTATGCTTCATCTCAATTTGCCAATAGTTCCTGCATGAATTGTTTCCACCTAGTGAAGATGTTTCTGTCCCCAATTTTTCAAACGAAGCCAGTGCCACACCGACTGCTGCACTCAACGGTATAGTAGTTTCTATGAGATTCTTCACAGTATTCAACAAGTTTTTGTTGAGTTATGGTGTGTGTGCTTTACAAGCTAGGGCAGATTCACTAAAGTTGAACCACTGCTCCTCATAAGTTGTTGAACTAAGTTGTTGAACGGAGTCAACCCTCTGTAGGATGCGTTATGACCAGTGTTATGTATTGATTCTTTGAATTGCATGGGTACGTGATGTATTCCATCCTACAGAATCGTTGAGGCTATCTGCTTAGTTTGGACTTAGTTCGGCAATTTAATTCAACAAAAGGTCAGGTTATTGCAGACTATTATCACGGCAGTTCTGCCACGCTTTTTTTCCTATGTTCACTATCCAGGTTGCCGATCGCACCTTTGAAGGACGTAAAAAGCTGGTGATTGAAGACGGCAAAATTTATATTGATCATGAATACATTCAAGTCTCTACGCAGCAAATCATCGTGACTGGAGACGTAGAGAATTTTGAATCGGATGGTTCGGTTGAAATTCTGCTTGGAGATGACAAAACCTGGATTGCTCGAAGCAGCTACCGCTAGGATGCGATCGCCCCTATCTACCTGTTTCAGCGGTTAGCGTGCCAGGGAAATGGTTGTCGAGTCGGGACTCACTCGATTTCGGCAATCCGTCCGACCGTCTCCCTAGGCTCGTCTTACTGAGTTCAATATTAAACCTGGATTCAACATAAGAAAAAGGGCGAACGATGGGACTCGAACCCACGAATGGCGGAACCACAATCCGCTGCCTTAACCACTTGGCTACGCTCGCCATCATGGATTTAATATAACATTTTGCCAGTCTGATGATCTAGACCTGTGCGTGACCTTAGCCTCAAAACCAGGGTCACAAGATAACCTTGCGGATCTGGAACCTTTGGAAGGCGACCTGTTTCCTTAATATGTAGATCTAGACTGGTTTTCATAAATTCCTTGTTTGCACCAGCCATCCGATCGCCCTAAAGCGGTTCTATCCCTTCTAACGTTCACTATGAAAAATCTACATGGTCTTGCCTTCATTCTGGGTGCTTCCTTGCTGGGAATTGGCGTCGCCACATTTGTCACCAATCCTGACCAAGCAAGCTATGAAACCTATGCCACTCGTCGTCTCACGGCTCATCTTCAAGATCAAGTCTGTCCTCAAGCTGGCATTCTGGAAGATGTTTGCAATTCAGCCCTACGAGACAATCAGCCGCAAATTCGGCAGTTTATTGCAGACAATACAGAACGTCAGAATTATTTGTTTTGGAGTATTTATGAAACAGATTTGTCGGCAGGTGAACTGGTGCCAGCGGTAATCCGCACGGTGATTCCCGAATATCACTTTAAGACGATCGGCGTTTTCAGTAGTTTTTATACGTATCAGGCGGAGCGAAGATAGGAAAGATAGGGAGTTAGAGGAGATAGCAAAGAGATTGGCCCATCGATTTATTCACAGTATTCCCTGATCTAACGCGGTGTGCGACTATCTGGTCTTCCCCTCCTCAACCCCCACCTTCGCAATCTGGGAGAGGAGGAAAGCTAGAAGCAGGTTGGTAAGTTCGGCTGCTCTCCTCCCTTCTCCCACGGGCGGAAGAAGGGTGAGGGATGAGGGTACAGGATTCATTCGCCTCTTTCTGAAAGACAACTTTCTAAAAGTTGCCCATCGCATTATTCACTTTGTATTCACTTATTTACTTTTATTGCTCACTCTGCTGCTATACAGTCCTCTACTCACTAGTCCAATTGCCAATAAACTTGGAGTCAACCAATCTCCCCACCGTACATAGAGCGTTTGGGTGTGGCGACGGTAGATGATGTCAGCGTGGGTTTCATAGGTTCTGAAGCCAGAGATCCATCGGGTATTGCCGTGAGCGTCAATGATGCTAGAAAAGCCTGTGTTGGTGGCGCGGGCAACCCAGCGATCGGTCTCAATGGCACGCATTACATCTTGGGCATGATGTTGAGTCATCATGCTAGCTCCATAGGGATCATTATTGGAAGCGGTGAGAATAAAGGTTCCGCCAGTCGCCGCTTGACGACGAAACAACCAGGGAAAGGCTGAGTCGAAACAAATGCCTGCGATTGCTTGACCAAAAGGGGTGTCAAGTTGCTGATTGGGCTGCCCCGGAATTAGGGTCGCTTGCACGGGCGAGAGGCGATTAATGAAACCACCAAAAATCGATCGTAGCGGAATATATTCGCCCAAGGGCACAAGTTTGATTTTGTCGTAGCGACTGAGAATGTCCCCGGTTCCGGTAATCGTCACCAGGCTTTGCGTAAACCCGTTTGGCTCTGAGACAATAGTTCCAACCCAAGCAGGAATTTGTCGTCGCTCAATCTCTTGATAGAACGGATGTTGAGCTTGTCGAGGGGTATTTAGCCACAGCCAAGGAAAAGCTCCTTCTGGAGTGAGTACAGCATCGACTCCTTGCTCGGCAAGCGTTTCATAGCCCATGGTGTAATGTTGTAGCGCCAACCGCATTCCATCCTCAAACTGCTTGATGCGGGTTGGCACATTTCCCTGAATGATGCCAATTTTCAGGGCAGTGCTGGGAGCGTTAGCCAGGGGCTGGCTATACAAACCAAGACCAATTAAATGCAATCCTATAACAAAGACAAGGGTAAATCCTAAAAGATGGCGAGCAGGCAAGACTGCTTTTTGTCGCCACCGTATCCAGGTTTCTGCTAGCAGTCCGTTGCCAGCGACGATCGCCCCTGTCACTACGGTTGGGCCCGAAAGTTGTCCCAAATGTAGAATCAGGAGATTGCGAGGACTTTGCGTATATGCCAACGAAGACCAATAGAGCGGACCGTAAGACCAAAGCCATTCCAACGCACACCAAAGGGCTGTACCCAACAGAATCCGCAGCCAGAGGGGAAAGGGGGGAGGGGAGAGGGGAGAGGGGAGAGAGGGAGGCGGAAGTTGAGGCGATCGAAATGGTTGCAGTGGCCAGTGACACAAAGTATGGAATAAACAGGCCCAACTTCCTGCTAGAACGGCTCCCCAAAGTGTGATGAATACCCAAGCAAATAGGACGGTGGCAATGCTCCCTAGCCAGGGAATTCCCAACCACATCAGCGGGTGCAGATCTCTAATCCACCACAACGCTAGTCCGTGATACCCTATGCCCCAAACCAGTCCATACAGAAAGGCACGCGATCGATTGACCGTTAACCATTGATCGAGGGATCTCACCAGCGTCCACAGCGGGGCGAGGGCAATCCAGGCCAAAAACCAGGCATTGGCTGGAGCAGGCGTTAAACCCATAAGCAGTCCAGCTACAAGAGCAATGATTAATCTCCCTTGCGGAAACTGGAGCAGCCCCACCGCTTGGGATGAGGAAATGCTGGATTTCGTAGATTGCACAGACTGGATCTTCATCAGGATCTTTATGAGGACAGAAAAACTTCCCTAGCTCGATCGCGTAAGCTGGTGATCGAAGGGCACGGACACCGGATATGAAGCAAGGACTAGCGGTGGCTACTCTCATCATCGTCTTGATTGGTGCAGGTTGTCGAGGTGACGAGATGATCAAAACCTTGAATGAACAGACTGCACCCGATCGAGCGTCTACAACGCTGCCACCGGAAAACCCGAGGCTGTTTGCTCCTGATATTGAACGGCAACTTCAACGGCTTTTGAGTGAAAAGGTTGCCCAAGATGACTTTCCTGGCGTTGTCTTCTACATTGCCACATCGGATGGCATGTGGATGGGTGCTGCTGGAGAAGCCAATCGTGAATCCAAGGTAGTATTAAAGCCAACCGATCGCTTTCGGATTGGCAATTTAACGAACATATTTATGGCAGTTCTTTGCCTGCAACTGGCAGAAGAGGGACTCCTTGATCTAGATGTGCCAATCGAGAACTATTTGCCGCCAGAGGTGAGTGATAGATTCCCCACCAGCGATCGGATCAGTACTCGCCAATTGCTGAGTCACCGTAGCGGACTGGCTGATTTTAATACCGATGAATTTCAGCAAATGGTTCGTGCCACTCCCGATCGTGACTGGACTGCCCAAGAGATTCTGGAATATGCCTATGACCTAAACCCTGCCACCGTGCGCGGAGCCTTTTCCTATGCCAATACGAATTATTTGCTGGCGCAACTAATTATCGAAGGGATTACGGGCAAACCATTAGCAGAAGTGCTGCGACAACGCATTCAAACACCGGCCGGACTAACTAATACCTTCCTAGAACTGCGCGAACCCATTCCCGGTGGCTTCACTCAAGGCTATCAGGATTGGCATGAGGATGACACGCTGGAAAACGTCACTCAAGCAAATTTCAACAATGGTCTGGGTTTGGGCGATCGAGGAATCGTTTCCAACGCTCCTGATTTGGTTCGATTTTTTCAAGCGTTGACCAACAGCGACAAACTGCTATACCAGTGGTCACTAGAGCAAATGCTGGAAACGGTACCAATCGGGATGGGAGATGGTTATGGACTTGGCATTACCCACCTTGACACTCGCTGGGGAGAAGCTTGGGGACATACAGGTCGAGCCTTGGGCTTTCAAGCGACCCTTTTATATCTACCCGCCCATGATATGACTGTGGTGGTGTGGATGAATGTTGGCGATCGCAAACGAACAACCCCCCTCTCGATCGCTCAAGAAGGACTGAACATTATCTTAGGCGATCCTGAATTTCGTTGAGTGCGGAGGTTGGAAATGGAGCGCCCATTTTTTCTTTGTTTGCTCTTCCAACTTCTAACCCCCAATTCCTGCCCCCCTAACTTCGTCCAACTTAGCACGAACAGCTTGAATATCTTGCCACATGTACCACTTGGGGCTACCTCGCTCTTTGGAGGGATTGCGCAACAAATAGGCTGGGTGAAAGACTGGCATACAGAGGCGATCGTTCCACTCAATCCATTCGCCCCGAATTTTGGTGATACCGCGCTTATCACCAGTTAATCCGCGTACAGCCGACGCCCCAGAAAGCAAAATGATTTTGGGATCGACCATGCGAATTTGTTCCAGGATATAGGGACGGCAAGCGTCCATTTCTTCTTGGGTAGGGGTGCGATTTCCCGGCGGACGGCACTTGACGATGTTGCAGATGAACACATCGTCTTCGGTCAGATTCACAGACGCCAAGATTTTGTCTAATAGCTGTCCGGCCTTCCCCACGAACGGCAATCCAGTTTCGTCCTCGTTTTGTCCGGGGCCTTCTCCTACGATCATCAAGTCGGCATGTAAGTTGCCTCGCCACACAACCGCATGGGTACGAGTTGCACCCAACTCACAGCGTTGGCACTGATTGCAATGCACCTTCATCTGCTCCATATCCGTATAGGTGCCAGAAGGAATGGGTACTTTGGCACTGGTGGGAATTAAATCTGGGTTGAAGTCATTCGGAGCAACCGTTGCGAGTTCAGTGGAGCCGAATAGGTCCATTTGGTTGTCGATAGCCATGAGCGTTTTAGGCAGTAAACACAGGTGTGCGATCGATCAGGTGGTAGAGTACCCGAATACCGCGATATCTTAGACCATTCAACGAGTTTTAGTCCAACTCCTTAGGAGCGATTCATGAAGCGATTCATAAATTAATGCGCTGACCCTGCTGGAACTGCGATCGTCCTTTGCCCACAAAAACCGAACTCATAAAAAACCGACAGTCCCAAATGGAAGCTGTCGGCAAGTCGTGTGTTCCCTGTTGATGACTCGGCTAGAGTTGAGTCTTCTTAAGTATGCGTGTGTCGCAAGCCAGTGATTGCGATCTAGATCATGACTAAGTTGTGATCTTTGTCACAGCTTAACCTTCCGGAGAATAAAATCAAGATATGTCACCTTATGTATCAAACTTTATCGTGACAGATAGTAGAGATTACTCAATGCATCCTCCTGAACACGATCGGCTGCCAAGGAACACAAAAAGCGTCACAATAAAGGAGAACCTTAAGCAAAGCTGAAGAGGTACAGCCAATGAAAGATAAAGACTATTCCTGGAAAGGAAGTCCAAATGCAGGGCTTGTTCTCAGTATCCTCGCTTTAGGGGCGGCTGTGGTTCTATTTCTTGCAGGTTTTAACTAAAAATCACGCTTTTTCACATTCCGTTCATCTTTTTCCTAGTGGTCAGGGCGGTTTTTACGGGCCGCCCTACCTATTTTCTTTTGAAGGTTCTCTAGACGTTCTTCTGCACGAATTTAGCTCGAATTTCCTCAATGCGCTTGCGATTGACGCCTAAATCTGACTGCCCTAAACGGGAAGCCGATCGTACGTGAATGACCTTAGCGGACGGATCAACAAGAAACTCGACATCATCGACATAGCCCATCAGCGCACTTGTGAATTCAACGTAGAGGTAATTTTCGTCTTCGCGAATAATTTGTGTACGCTTCATACCTTGAATCACGCCTTTCAGGGCTGTCATTGCTTCCGTAGGAGATTTGGTGTAGCTTAACGGCGCAATTTTGTGCTGCACATCTGTGTCGGGCGCTTGGCTATTGACACAGTTAGGCGTGCCGGGACAATCAGCTAACTTACCATCTGTCACGCCTAAGTTGGTCGGCCGTTTGCCAGAAAATGAAAATAGTGGTTTGCTCATAGCCATTTCCAGAGTAGCGAGGGGTATGGGATGCAGAGGCAACAAAGGCTGGGCCATTGCTGGGGCAACGGCTCCTGTCCAACAGAGTAGGACAATCCCTAGCAAGAATGCGATCGAACGCTCAACCGAAAAGCCAGATTGCTGCATAACAGTGAGCCTAGAATGTCTTTAACAATACTTTACAATGTAAAGACACCCTAAAAGTATGAAACAGCGCTGGGCCTAGCCCCAACTTATCCATCGATTGCTTCATGCTGCTTCATGCAAAATCAAGCGATTGCCCGCCGGATCGTAGGCATACACTTCTCGCCCGTGAGATGCAATCGTAATGCTGTGAGTCACTGGATGGCCGATTGCGGCTAACCGATCGATCGCGCTTTCCAGATCCTTGACTTCAAAGCAAAGGCTCATACTGCCACTAGAACCGCGATCGAATTCTGCTTGATGACTCTCTTTGGGCTTAAAAATTCCTAGTCGTAGCCCAGTTAGCTGAAACTCTGCATAAACATTGGGCATATAGATGCTTGGTTCTTGCTGAAGCAGGTGTTGGTAGAACGGCACTAGCAAGCCATCCTCCACATCTGCTAAGGCTACAAATACGGTGGTGTAGGGGAAAGACATGAGGGAAGAGGGAATGGGGAGTAGAGAGTAGGGAGTAGGCATAAAAGATAACTCTCAATCCCTCATCCGTAATGTTCAACTCCTAATTGTGAGGAATAGTTGACATTTGCGCTCGAAATTCTTCCGATCGGAGTTAAGCAGATGAACTAGAGTTAATAACAGGTGTATCGCCCTCTTGCTCACAACTCTAGAATTATTTCGCTTTTTTAAAGTCATGAAACTGGCAGCACGACTAGCAGAGATTACTCCGTCCTTAACCTTGGCGATCGATTCGAAGGCAAAGGCCATGAAACGGGATGGAGTCGATGTGATTAGCTTCAGCGTGGGGGAACCGGATTTTGATACCCCGGCTCACATTCGCTCTGCGGCGGAAGCGGCGTTGGAAGCGGGCAAAACTCGCTATGGACCGGTGGCAGGAGAACCTCAATTGCGCGAGGCGATCGCTCACAAGCTGCAAACAGATAACAATCTCTGCTACGGCCCTGACAGCATTCTTGTTACCAATGGTGGCAAACATTCGCTGTTTAACTTGATGCTGGTGCTGATTGATCCAGGTGATGAGGTAATTATTCCTGCTCCTTATTGGGTTAGTTATCCAGAAATGGTGAAGCTGGCTGGAGGTACACCAGTGATTGTGCCCACCACGATCGACAGTGGCTTCAAAATTAGCCCAGAGCAACTTCGACAAGTGATTACGCCTAAAACGAAACTGTTTGTACTTAACTCACCGTCTAATCCAACGGGGATGGTATACAGCCCGGATGAAGTGCGCGCTTTGGCGGAGGTGATTGTAGAGCACGATATTTGGGTTGTGTCCGATGAAATTTACGAAAAAATTCTCTACGACGGAGCCGAACATCTCAGCATTGGGGCAGTGGGACCCGACGCATACGATCGCACTATTGTCAGCAGCGGTTTTGCCAAAACCTATGCCATGACCGGATGGCGCGTGGGGTTCTTGGCAGGGCCTCCGGAAATTATCAAAGCTGCTAGCAAAATTCAGGGACACAGCACCTCGAATGTCTGCACCTTTGCTCAGTATGGAGCGATCGCTGCCTATGAACAGCCCCAAGATTGTGTCACGGAAATGGTGCAAGCCTTTGCCGAACGGCGTCAAGTAGTGTTGGAGTATTTGAACGCCATTCCAGGGTTTACCTGTCCTCGTCCTGATGGAGCATTCTATGTCTTTCCCAGCATTCACAAAACGGGCATGAAGTCGCTGGATTTTTGCGAGTCTTTATTGGAAACAAAACAGGTAGCGGCTGTACCAGGAATTGCCTTTGGAGCCGATGATTGTATCCGGCTTTCCTATGCCACCAGTCTGGACAATATCCGCCAAGGCATGGAGCGCTTAGCAGACTTTGTGCAAGCGTTGCTGTAAAACAGATTGCCAACATGAAAGGGTATACGTCGCGATCGTATACCCCGTGCTTGCCGATGCCGTAGATTGTCATTGCAGATCCGTGGTGAGCAGCCCTCGCCTGCAACGACAATTCATCCT
Source organism: Thermocoleostomius sinensis A174 (assembly GCF_026802175.1). Taxonomy (NCBI): domain Bacteria; kingdom Bacillati; phylum Cyanobacteriota; class Cyanophyceae; order Oculatellales; family Oculatellaceae; genus Thermocoleostomius; species Thermocoleostomius sinensis. Next base: position 5,496,336 of record NZ_CP113797.1, read on the forward strand.
TCATCGGTCATGCAGAACCCATTGCTGGGTTACAGTTTTTGACCTTAACCGTAGCTGGAGGTTCCCCGATGAAATTCAATGGTTCGATGAAAAGCTCATTTGTGACGATCGGGCTTCTGGTTTCAGCCACGCTGATTGCGGCTCCAGTAGGGTTGGCGCAAGCTCCCACGGAAACACCCACTGAGCAAGCTCCAACAGAACCAGTACCCACGGATCAACAGCCCATTGATCAAACGCCAGTAGAACCAGATCCGGTAGAAGCTCCAATCGAACAAGCTCCGGCAGAACAGAACTCTACAAGTCCAATTCCCGCCGATTACCAGGTGATTATGGGCGATGGCTGGTCATTTGCAGTGCCTTCCGACTGGCAAAATGCTCTCTCTTCGACGGCTGAACTGGGCGACGCTAGCATCGTGGCGCAACTGAATGACAACCAGAAGCAAACGGTGGTGAATTTGGTGACGCAAACCTATGACGGTAGCGGAGAAGAGTACATTCAACGCAGTGTTGCTACCCTCAACGACTTAGGCTTCACCGTCCATGCCCAAGACCCCATTTCCGTTTCAGGCTTTTCAGGAATGGCATTAGAAGTTAGCTTAACGGCTAGCGAAACTACGGTACGGTTGTGGCAACGCATGGTTGTCCGCAATGGTATGAGCTTTGCGTTGACCTGCGGCGGACCAGAGGCAAATCTGGAAGCGGCTCAACCCATTTGTGCCAATATTCTCAATTCCTTCCAAGTTATTCCCTGAATTTCGCATATAATCAGTTTCTCGCTGCTAGTTCTCACCGCATCTATTCTGCGATCGAGCAGTCGGGCGTCTATCGCGCAGATTCTTCACTATGTTGATCGATAAAACTGGCTTACTCCTCGATAATCCCAGTCAGCTAAATTACGGTATTGCCGTTACCGATGTCGATGGAGATGGAGCCTTTGAACTGTTTGTTGCCGGGTTTGGCAAGCGCAACTTAGTCCTAAAGTGGCAAGGAACAGGCTTTGTCGATATTGCCAATGAAAGACTCGCGGACGCTGAGCGGCAGGCGATCGGGGTAGCAGCGGGCGATTTGGATGGCGACGGCCGCGAAGAAATTTATGTGCTCAACACCGATGTCTTTGCCGGACGCAAGCAGTTTGGCGATCGATTGTTTGACTGGCAAGACGGTGCCTGGCACGATTTGTTCTCACTGCCGCAAAACTTAGATGCCCTAAATTTAACGGCGGGTCGATCAGTGGCTTGGATCGATCGACATGGAAATGGTCGCTATGGTTGTTTAGTGGCGAACTATGGCGGACCGATTCGGCTCTATGAGTTAAACAGCGATGGTATGTTGGCTGACATAGCCCGCGATGCAGGATTAGCCTTTATCACAGGAGGGCGAGGCATTGTCGCGTCGCCACTGGTGACAGAACGCATGGACATTTTTATGGCCAATGAAAACGGTGCCAATTTTTTGTTTCGCAATCAAGGTGATGGTACGTATGTGGATATTGCGGCGATCGCTGGGGTCAGTGACCCTTACGAACACGGGCGCGGCATTGCGGTACTGGATGCGGATGGTGACGGTCGCCTTGATTTGGTCTATGGCAACTGGGAGGGCCCGCATCGGCTGTATGCTCAGTATGCACCAGGCAAATTTCGCGATTTGGCTGCCAATGTGATGTCAATGCCGTCGCGGATTCGCACGGTGATTGCGGCTGATTTTGACAACGACGGCTACGAAGAAATTTTCTTCAACAACATTGGTCAACCCAACCGTTTATTTGGCTGGCGGGATGGCAAATGGACAGCACTTGACATTGCCGATGGATTGGAACCAAGAGGCTTGGGCACAGGCGCAGCAGTGGGCGATTTTGATGGCGATGGCCGCTTGGAACTGGTTGTGTCTCATGGCGAATCTGCGGCTCAACCCCTGTCGCTGTACCACGCAATACCGAATCACAACTTCTGGCTGCGAGTATTACCATTAACCCCGCAGGGTGCTCCAGCCCGGGGCGCGATCGTCACTCTAACAGCAAACCACCGCACCCAAATTCGATCGATTGATGCAGGCAGCGGTTATCTTTGTCAGATGGAACCCGTGGCCCATTTTGGTTTAGGGCAGGTAGAGGCGATCGATGCGATCGAAGTGCGCTGGTTGGATGGCAGGATCACGCGAATCATGACCCCTGAGCCGAACCAAACAATACGGGTGCCCTATCCTCGCTAAGTTTTTCCAGGTTACTAGTGATGAGATGGCGTAGCCCTACACTGCATCCACCATCATCTGAGCCACTTCCCGCATCCTATACTTGGCTTGCCAACCCAGTTTTGCTTTCGCTTTTGCCGCATTGCCCCGACTCACAGCAATATCTGTGGGTCGAAATAAACTGCAATCCACTTCGATATGCTCTCGCCAATTTAACCCCAAGTAGCTAAACACCTCTGCCACAAACTCCTCCAGCGTATGCGACGAGCCAGTGGCAATCACATAATCATCGGGGTGATCTTGTTGCAGCATCAAATACATGGCTTCCACATATTCCGGCGACCAGCCCCAATCGCGCTGAATCGAAATATTGCCCAAACAGAGTTTGTTGGTTTTACCCGCCGCAATTTCATGGGCACAAGCCACAATTTTTTGAGTCACAAACCGCTGGGGCCGCAGTGGCGATTCGTGGTTAAATAAAATGCCAGAACAGGTAAAGAGATCGTAAGCTTCACGGTAGTTGGCCACTTGCCAAAAAGCGGCTGCCTTAGCCACCGCATAGGGACTGCGAGGGCGAAATGGAGTTTCTTCGTCGGCTGCATCAGTCCCCGTATCGCCAAAACATTCACTGGAACCGGCATTGTAGAGTTTGATCGGGTTTCCAATAAAGCGAATCGCTTCTAAGAGATTCAGCGTTCCCAGGGTAATGCTTTCCATTGTTTCTACGGGTAGCTCGAAGGAAAGCCCCACCGAGGTTTGCCCCGCAAGATTATAAATTTCATCCGGCTGAATTTTTTTGATGACCTGAAGCACGCTGCGGAAGTCATTCAGAGCCATGGAGCAGGTTTTAATCCGATCGCGGATACCCAACCGCACCAAATTGCGGAACGTAGACATCTGGGCATCTCGTGAAGTGCCATAGACGCAGTACCCCTGGTTGAGTAACAGTTGCGCTAGATAAGCACCATCTTGTCCAGAAATGCCACAAATCAGGGCTGTTTTCATCGCTTAAATCGGGGGTAGACATGAAGAATCAGAAGGGTAGACTCAGTTCGCCTTCAGCCCTTCTGTTCCTATCATTCCCCTAGGTTCGGCTCTTCACTCAGCGGCTGAGCTTTCTCGATCGTAAACGAGATCGATCGCGGTGCTGGTGAAGTAAAGTTAGGCAATTGCACCCCCGGATAGTGGCGTGGCGGTGCGACTGTTGGCGGCGGAAAAGCGGGATGCGCAGAGGGTTGATCGATCGCTGGGGTCGATTTGGGTGGAGCAGCGGGTGGCATAGCCTGCCATTGGGTTTGTTTGGGCAAAACCTTGTTGGCGTTAGACGCCACCGCTAGCAGTGCTCCAGTGATCACAAACACAGGCATGGGCAATGTTACCCCTTGCAGCCATTGGTAAAGTTCTGCCGCTCCAAAGAAGGCCAAACAACACACGATCCACACTTGCATCAGTTTCATGCGATCGATTCACACTCCCTTTATCCAGCGTCCAATCTAGAATAGACGAGAGGCGGAGCCTTCAAACCGAAGCCCCAAAATTCTTCAATTTTGCTTATCATCTCTGTAGAGTCAGAATCATAGTTTTGGCATCTACTAGATAGAAGGAGTCTCATCAGCAGATGGTTTTGGGGCTATCTGCTCTTCTGGGGGAAAAACCGGACTTGTTTCTGCACCCGGTTGGGCATCGATCGGGTTGCTGCTGCCGGGTTGGGGTGATCTGAGGGATGCATTGCTGCAAGCTGCTTTCAAAGCAGGATCACTGTTAAGTTGTAGGGCGCTACCAAGTGAAGCACGATATCGATTGCTCGGAATCCACCCTGCTTCTCCTACCAATAAATTTTGAGGTTCAGTTGAGATTGGCTGTTTTTGAGCTTTCTGAACCCGGTTAGAGTCTAGTGAATCTATAAATTGTGCGCTATCGGACACATCGGGTCCAACATCTGGCGAAACATCTGTAACAGGTGTATCAGCAGGAGTTGCAGCCGAAACATCACACACCTTTAACCGCACCCAATCTTCATTCCTAAAGCTTGTCCGGGCAATCTCATGCACAACGCTACCCGTCACAATCTGCCGATCGAATTGTTGGGTTGTCAAACTAGACGCGACTAGAATATCCGTACTGGCTTGCAGCGGTTCAGTAAAGATGGGTGGTTCTTCTCTGCGAGCCGAAGAAGATGGCGATGAAGTAGTTCGATCGGACGGAGAATTAGCGGGGAATGGCGAATTTGGCGGCTCAGCATTCGTGACGGGAGAATTTGGGAAACGCAACAGTCGCATGGGTGCCATTAACAGGGCCGCGATCGCCAGCAAAACCCCACCTGAGAGCAGAATGCCCAAAATCAGCGGCCACAAGCTTGACCGCTTACCATCTTTGGGTTCGATTTGTCGAGTCGGAATTGAGCTTAAAGTCGATGTAGGTTGCAACTCGGAAGGATGAGATGTTCGAGTCCCTACCGTGACTGGGGCAACCGCACGAGTGCGCAATGAAGGCGATTGCAGCGTTGTCGAAGACTGCGTCGTGGTTTGGAGGGCAGAAGATTTGGCGCCTGTCACTTTGCAGTGAATAATGCCAACCGTCGAGTTATCGTAGCCATTTTGAGTATTGGCAATTTCAATCAACTGCTTGCTGACCGTTTGCAGATCCTTTCGACCATTGAGCAGCGGCAGAATTACGCTGTCCCAATGCTTTTCCACTTGATCGTTGTCACTGAGTCCATCCGAGCACAGCAGAAACACGCTGTCATCGTCCAAAATGAAGCGCTGCACCGTTGGATAGAGATTGCTGGCGCTGCCCATGCCCAACGCTTGCACCAACGATCCTGCACTCGGTTGCTGTAATGCTTGAGGATAGCTACTATAGCCCAGTCGTACCTCTCGCGATGCCACATCATCATCCTGCGTAATCTGGTGGCATCCCCACCGGGTAATTAGGTAAGCGCGGCTGTCTCCCACATGGGTAATGTATAGCTCATGAGACCGTATCAAGGCCATAACCACAGTGGTGCCCATGCGCTGGCGATCAAACCGTTGTTCTTGATCGTTTTGTTGGCTGATTAAATCATTCGCAGTGGCAACGGCTCGTTCTAACCCCATTTCCAGCGCAACAGCATCGAGTTGATCGGAATTTAGCGCTTTTACAGTTTGTTCAAGCGATTTAATAGCCAGGCTAGATGCCACGTCGCCGCCTTGATGACCGCCAATGCCATCACAAACGATCACCAGTGGGTCGGCCGGTGGAACTGTTGCTTGGGTTCCACTTTCCGGATAACAAGCGTCTTCATTCCGAGCACGGCTAGGGCCTTGATCGGTGCGAGTAGCAATGTAAATTTCGCGGGTTTGTTGCGAGTGCCCCAAGCTAGCGATCGAGCCATCTATGTACTCAATGAGGGTTTCTGCATTGCGAATACTTCCCTGGCTCAAGTCTTGAACAAGCTGCTGTAGTGGAGCTTGAACTTCAGGTTGCGCCGTTTTTACAAGCGGCAACAAAAAGTCTCCTAGGGCGGACAGTGAAACCGCATGCTGATCAAACTGTAGTTCTCGTAGCCGGACGATCGGGCCTTCGACTCGCAGCAAGTCCCAATTCAACAAACTAGAAGCAACTCCCTCAGTGCTCGCATAATCCCACAAAGTTGCTAACTGCCAGAGCCAATTTAACTGGCGTAGCGCCGAAGCCGTCTGCCACAGATCCGCCAAGCTGGGTAGAAGTTGAACGTCCGCTGCTGCGTCTATTGACGCTTGGTTTAGCACAACCCCTCGTTTTGCTAGGACCTTGGGTTCACAGAGAGGTGCTTGATCAAGCAGCAGCAACGTTGAACTGGGAGCATCCCCTGCAAACTCAATCCAATCGTAAACTTGAGGGATGTGCAGTTGATTCGGGGAAAGTTTCAAATATGGAATACAGAATTCAGGAATTTCATCTAAGTTACCAGGCAGCAACGCTGGCTTCGTGTCCAGGAAGATTTGCGGACCCTTGCACAAATAACGGTCAGCTAAGACATCCCCGGCGTTGAAGGTTGCGGCACTGTCACCGACCGCCCATAAGTAGCGACTCATTAATGGTGTGGACACGTCTGGCAGAACTTAAAGGATCTTCAGAATGTAGGAGTCTAACTGCTGCATCGGGGCAAAAGAGTAGCGTGCTCGGCTCGGCTGAAATACCTTCTAGAACGATCGCAGTCATACCAGGATATCCCAGACTCTTGCCGTCTTGCAGTACTTACACTGAAGAATTTACAGGAAACACGCAAGTAGCACGCTCTCACCAACTTGCAACACGCGAACGTTGATCCCCAACCAATCAGTTGCCCCTCACTAGTATGTCTTCACAAGCTAACCCTCGTTCTTCGGAATGGCCAAGTGATTTCCTTCAGATGGCTCAGCGTCAACCCTCGGCAAACCCAAGCTATAGTTGAGGACGCGGCTGTTGAGATTGTAAGAAATTGCGCCAGCTTGTAAGAGCGATCGAACAAAATGTTCCAAATCAGAGCCAATTCGTCGCAAATTATAATCTGTTAAATCGGCACCTGCGTAAGCCGCCACCAATTCTTCAAATTTTTGGTATACCTGTTTCAGGGCGTCGTCGTTCCAAAGTAGCTCATCGTCTGGATCGACATCGATCGTGAGCCGATCAGGACTAGGAACTAGTTCATCATTCTGAACTTCGGCCGCAAAGATGCGAATGTGACGAGTTGTTGACTTAAGCAGCATAGAGTCTCGGATTGAACGCACTAATCATAACGTTATCTTACAGGTAGGTAGGCGGCGATTGCGTTGCATTTTCTGATAAAACTCATTCACGAATCCACCATGAATCAAATTGCTGAGGACGATTCCCTCAATTGTCTCTAAATTTTATCCTTCTAAGGAAATATTGCCTAAGATAAAAAGGTGGTTAGACTGGTAGGTTGAAAATGATTTTAGTTAACCATCAGTGATGAAGATTGATTAGCTGTGGAACTGCAACAACATTCGAACCTGCACTATCCCAAGGAGTTGCTGAGAGCAATCACTTGATACTCAATCGATAGTCTCCTTTTGAACCCCAACGCCGCCTGTATATAAGCAATTGTTCTCAGTCCTGAACAAAGGAAAATTACGCATGGGTACATATCGATATCAAGGTCATCAGGATGGTAAACTGCGAAACTACAGCAATGTTCAAGATCCTCCCCCTAAACCCATTCAAGAATTGCCTGACGATTCTTCGTCTCCCCATTCTTCCAATCAAGATTGGCATACCTATGAACTGCTCCAAGACTGGCAAGTTCAGGACAAGCCACAAACTCGCCGCAAACGTCATAACTGGTTGAAAGTTGGAAAGCAGGTTGGGTCTACCATGAAAAACCTGTCTGTTGTTGTCACTGGGGGGGTTGTTGTTGTATCTACAGTGGCGTTGGTCAGCGTTTGGCGATCAGGATCACAGTTTTTAGATAGTGTTTTTGCCCGCTTCAACCAACCTCAGCCTGAGCCTACGATCGATATGCAGCCCGTTTTGGTGCAGCAATTACGTAACGCCAGCGAACTGACCACGGCTGTTTTCGCGATGCAAACCGTAGTGCCTGCTAGCCGCGATCGAACCTTTGGGGGATATGTGATTGGTCGTACAACTATGCTCTATATCGCCTATGGAGAGGTGCGAGCAGGTGTCGATTTGGGTAACTTACGCCCCGAAGATGTGCAAGTGAATGGCAGCAGCATTAGTGTGCTTTTACCGCCTCCACGCATCCTTGACAGCAAAGTCGATGTGACCCGTTCAAAAATTTACGATTACGATCGAGGATTTTTAGGTCTAGGTCCAGACGCCGCTCCACAACTGCAAGAATTTGCTCAGCAGGAAACGCTAGCACAAATTGTACAAACGGCGTGCAGTCATGGAGTATTACAAACAGCAAACGATCGAGCCAAGTTGACCGTTAGTCAGCTACTCATGACCGCAGGTTATACCACTTCTACCGTAGAAACTCAGGAACCAGCCGTAGACGCTTGTGCCACAGCGGTTCCAGCTACCACTGCGCCGATTGACCCAGCACCTTCAGATAATCCAGCGGCTCCTATGCCATCGGCTAACTCCACCCAGCCCAATTCGATCGAACCTGCAACACCGCCCGAATCATCGATTCAGCCAAATGCTCTTGAGCCATCGCAACTGGAATCTGCCTCACCTCAATAAGCTTTGACACCAAATTTGACACCAAAGGAATTTGCTCAAGTCAATGATTTAGATCACCGAACATCATTAAATTAAAAAAATATTAATTTATTTGGTTTATAGCCATTGCCAACTGGCGGTCAGATTCTTTGTTAAATTGTCCGCTACGTTTTGCTAGGTTGTCGAATCCGTGTACTTAGAACATATGTGATCCAGATAACTCAATGAGAGATGATTCCTTGGTATAAACACGTAAGCACGATACTGTTGATTGAAAGGAGGTAATCTTTTCGCGTTTCTTGAGCGATCTTGTCTGTGTCAGGGAAAACTAGCCTTCGTAATGCTATTAGATCACGCAGAAGCTATGGCAGACAGGGATAGCCGCCTGAGCAGAGCTAGAAGCTTGGGAGTTCTACCGATCGCTCGCAGAGATAAACTTGATCAAAAGGATTTAGATGATCTGTTTCGCTTCAATGTATTGGGCAGAAGCCGCCTCGATTTAAGCCTTTCTGGCATGAAGAAGGCTAATTTTGATGTGGAACTATACGCCTTTAGAGTGCCGCCTAGCCAAATTAGCAAAAAAGAAGGAAACATTGATTTTAGAAAGTTAAAAGCCAACGTTCGCAACAAATATCTGCAATTGCTGGGAGTTTCTAGAAACGGGGGAACTGCTAGTGAAAGCTTACAAGCGGATCTGGCGGCAGGAGAATATCTGGTTCGTGTTTCTCGGCGTCGGGGCAAGAGTCGGTATCTCTTGCAGTTAAACGGGGCACTGATTCCAGATCCCACCCCACTTCCCACCCCACTTCCCGCTCCAGCACCATCTCCGACTCCAGGTCCTACCCCACTTCCTATTCCCACTCCGCTTCCTGTTCCAAACCCCTCTCCCGCCCCAGCGCCTAATCCGACCCCAAGCCCCCCTCCCGCACCCGGTAATTCTCTGGCAACTGCCTTTAACCTCTCGCTTCCTAGTGCTTTGGTAACTGGACGAGTGAACAACGACGATCGCAGAGACTACTACACCTTCACACTCGACAGGGCCGAAGATGCGCTATTTGAATTAACCGGGTTGAAAAAATCTACCATCACACTCTTAGATGAACAAGGTCAAACCCTCTCTCAATTCACTCCTAAAACCAGTTTTGATCGCGAAAAATTTATTAAATCGCTAGAGGCTGGTAAGTACTATCTGTTATTCGAGCAGCAAGCGATCGGAACAACGGGTAATTACTCCATCAATGCCTCAGTTCTAACAGATGCCGTTTCGGACGAGGTTCCTGCCACCCCCAATGTGACACTGAGGACGACAACCCAACGATTCAGCAACTATGTAGTAGATGGTGGCAAGCGATCCCAAGTAGACTACTACCGCTTCAGCGTGAATGCGACGAGTAGCCTCACGGTAGAAGTGAAAAATTTGTTTGGCAATCTGGACGTTCGCCTTGGCAAGGTGAGCGATCCGCAAGAACAATGGCGCGTGTTTGATGATGCCAGTAACAGCCCACCCGAAACCTATGGCCGAGGTACCGAAGCATTCCGAGGAAAACTATCAGCAGGCGAATATATCCTTCAGGTTTATGCACCCGAAGGACAAGGCTCAACTTACGATTTGTTTGCATCGCTCAGACCAACCTTCGATCAACCCGCTATTAGTCGTGATATCAACTTCAATGGCAATGCCCAAGCCAAGAACTTAATTAACGTAGGCAACTTTGCCTTCTTTTCTGCCAATGATGGAACCCGAACGTCCCTCTGGCGCACGGATGGAACTTTGACCGGAACTGAGCGCGTTCGTGATTTCACGTCTATCAGCGATACCGCCGTTTCAGCGAACAATGCCCTCTACTTTGTAGCGGATGGCGGAACTGGTAATGAGTTGTGGAGGAGTACAGCAGGCGGAACCATCAGGCAGCTAACCAACTTCACTGGCAACGGTGGTAGTTCTAGTTCTGATATTTCTCAAATTACGGTAGTCGGCAGTCGCGTTTACTTTATGGCAAACCCAGGCGGCGGACAACGCTTTTATCGCACTAATCTTAATGGAGCGGGTGTAGAGGACATCACGCAGGTAACGGTCAATGGTCGCACTCTGCCGTTATTCACTGACCAAATTCGCAATTTAACGGTCGTAGGAGATCACCTTTTCTTTGTTGCAGACACGGATGGCGGTGACAGCGATATGGAACTGTGGCGAGTTCGGAACGCAGGCACAGCCGATCGAGCGGTCGAGAAAATCGATATTAACGCGCTAGGTTCTTCCAATCCTGCTAATCTCACGGTCGTTAATGGCAACACCCTCTACCTCACCGCTACGCGACCGAATCTAGCAACCTTTGTGCAAGAGCGCCGATTGGTGAAGCTGGAAAATATTCTGGATGACACAGACGATGACATCAACGACAATACCGGGATCAAAGCCATCAATATCAACATTCAAGGTTCGTTAACCGATAGCACGCTGTATTTATTGAAGGGGGATGCGGCCAATGAGGCGGATGATATCTTGTATCTTACTGCCGACGCCAATGATGGCAGCAGCAGAGGTCGGGAGTTGTTGAAACTGGAGAATCCTGTAGCAGCTACCAGTGCTTCCATAGCGACGATCGTCAAGGATATTGCCCCTGGGAATGCGGGTTCTAATCCGAGAAACTTCGCAGAGTACAATGGGCGTCTCTTCTTCACCGCCAATGATGGTACTGGTGAGAGGCTTTGGTATACCGATGCTACTGAAGGTGCGAGGTCGATCGACGTTGGCTTATTAAACAGCACTGACAATACTAGCCAGGTCGCCTATAGTAATGCCTCTCAGTTAACAGTGGTTGGCAATACGCTGTATCTTTCGGCAAGGAGCGAGCGGCAGGGCATAGAACTGTGGCAAATTCGGGGAACGACCTTGAGCCTGGTTCAAGATATTAATATGGTGCCGTCAGAAGATATTTCATCTGCGAACAATAGCTCTAGCCCACAACAGCTTGTGTCGATTAATGAAACCCTATTTTTCGTAGCGGATAATGGCCCAAGTGGCTTGGAAGTTTGGTCTGTGACACCAGATGAGGAGCTTGCCTAGATTGAGTCTGGATTGAGAGGGTTGGGTGCTGGCTGCGCTCAGCCCTTCAACGTCTCTAAGCTGAGGGCATGGCTATTACAGAGTCGAGAGGCAACTGACTCCATCAAACTCATGAAAGGATGATTAAGCAGTTGCCTCATTTCAGATAATCTCACCTACCTATGATTCATCAACCTGGTTGAGGCGGCGAATTTTCAATACATCGCTCATCTTGCGGATTTGGACAAAAATGCGTTCTAATTGGTCGTGGTCTACTATATCAATCCCTAAATTGATCACCGCTGTTTGTCCCGGAAATGTTTTAACCTGGGCACTGCGGACGTTGATGTTGTAGTCGCTTAGCCGTGACAAAATATCTTTTAACACCCCCACCCGATCGAAGACTTCAATATAGATTTGCACAGGATAGGTATGGGGGCGAGTATTGGTAGCACTATCAGCATTCCAGCGCACAGGAATTAGCCGATCGCCTGGAATATTATCGATGTTGTGGCAGCCTTGACGATGAATAGAAATGCCGCGACTACCAAGTGTGACAACGCCAATAATCGGTTCTCCTGGAACTGGATTGCAGCAGCCAGCCAAGTTGTGCAACAACCCTTCTACTCCAACGATTGGAGATTCCTTGGCTCGGTTAGGAGCAATGGGAGTTGACAGCGTTGAAGATAGTAGGAGGGTTTCACCTTGGAGACTGGTAGGGGCTGGCTCGATGGGTTGTTTGGCTTTAATGGCTTCCCGTAGCCGATTAATCACTAGATTCAATGTCACTTCGCCATAGCCCAATGCTGCTAGCAAATCTTCTGGAGATTGATAATTACATCGCTCGGCTGTGACTTGCATAGGTTCTGATTTCAGCAAAGCTTCTAAGCCGCTTTTGCCCAATTCTTTCTCCAACATTTCCCGTCCGCGCAGTACATTCTCGTCGCGGTGCGATCGTTTGTACCACTGGCGAATGCGATTGCGAGCGCTGGGCGTCACAGTAAAATTGAGCCAATCTAAACTAGGATGAGCGTTCTTTTGGGTCAAAATTTCGACAATATCGCCATTCTTGAGCGGGGTTTCCAGGGGAACCATACGTTCATTAACCCGTGCTCCGGCACAATGATTCCCTACTTCTGTATGGATGCGATAGGCAAAATCAACGGTGGTGGCTCCTTGAGCAAGTGCTACAACATCTCCATTGGGAGTAAACACGTAAACATCGTCAGCAAACAAATTATCTTTGATGTTCTCTAAGTACTCCTGCGCATCTTTAAGATCGCTCTGCCACTCAAGCAATTGCCGCAACCAGGTGAATTTTTCATCATCGGTGGTGAGTTTGCTATGGCTACCACCAGATTCCTTATACTTCCAATGGGCGGCGATCCCATACTCTGCCACATGATGCATTTCTAAGGTGCGGATTTGCACTTCGATCGGCCGTCCTGTGCTACCGATGACAACCGTGTGTAGCGATTGATAGCGATTGGGTTTTGGGAGACCAATATAATCTTTAAAGCGGCCAGGAATTGGACGAAATTCATCGTGCACAACGGCCAATGCTCGATAGCATTCGTCATTACTTTGCACAATAATGCGAATGGCAGCAATATCGTAAATTTCTTGAAAGCTCTTTTGCTGCCGCTGCATTTTTTGATAGATACCATATAGGTGCTTAGGGCGACCGCTGATATCGTGACATCGAATTCCCAATTGATTTAACCGTTCCCGCAATGTAACCGCCACTGCCGCCAGTCGAGCTTCTCGATCAGTGCGTTTGTCAGCCACAAGTTCCTGCATTTGCCGGTAAGCATCTGGCTCAAGATACTTGAAAGACAGATCTTCTAGTTCCCACTTAAACCGGCCGATCCCCAGACGGTTAGCCAGCGGAGCAAAAATTTCGCGGGTTTCTAGGGCAATGCGTCGGCGCTTATCATCCGGTAAATGTTCTAGGGTGCGCATATTGTGCAGCCGATCGGCCAACTTTACCACAATGACGCGAATATCCTGGGCCATGGCTAAAAACATCCGGCGGAAATTTTCAGCTTGGCGCTCCGTTTTGCTAGAAAAGTTGAATTTGGAGAGTTTGGTGACGCCTTCAACCAAACATCTCACTTCAGGACCAAATCGCCGTTCAATTTCTTCGCCCGTCACATCGGTATCTTCAATGACATCATGGAGAAACCCGGCTGCAATCATTGCTGCACTGCCCCCCAATTCGCGTAGTAGCCCAGCTACCGCCACCGGATGGGCAATGTACGGTTCACCAGAAGCGCGGGTTTGCCCTTTATGCAAGCAGTAGGCAAATTCAAAGGCTTGACAGACTAACGTGGTGTCGGCAGGAGAGGCTTCAGTTCCATCGCAGGCAAGCGGCGATCGCTGATCGATGATGCATTCTGAAAGCCAGTCGGGCAGCGTAATGTCGTTAGGAATAGACAGAGCTTCTACGTTCATGCTGTTAAGCCCGGAAATCATAAGGTAAAGGGCTAGAATTTAAAGGGCTAAAAAGTAGATGTTTGCTGATTTTACGGTATTTAGCCTTCATCAGAACAGGAAACAAATCGAAAGGGTTTGAGCTTCCGCCCGGAGCAACGCCTATCTTGTCTCACGTAGGGACAAACTAGAACTCAACTGCTCGTTCGGCATTACTTTTAATCCATCAATAACCAAGTGCAAATGATCCCAAAGAGTATTGCCAAAAGCCTGCTCGAACTCAATCCACCAGATAGGCTTTGAATTCAATGAACGTTGCCCACTCTACGAAAGGATTTTCGGATAGGCGTAAATATTGACCCTTAAAAGATGGAGACGCTGAGAAGGCACGCCACTACAAACTGTCACCCTTCGTGTAACGGAATGTATGACTAAACCCTCATACAACACTTTTTAACATTACTTTAACCAATTGTGTAACCGAAACGAGATTTTTGTTCAAATTTTGCTTAATTAATTTCCTACTTACCTTATTCCTATGGTGTTAGACGCTCAGCGACGTTCCTACTTCAACTTTCAGCGTGATTTGTTGCAACTTCAAGACATTTTGCAAAAACGGGTGTCTGGTACGGTCTTGCAATCTGCGTTTCAAGATTTGCAGCAAAGCTGGCAATCCTTACTGGAAATGGATGTCAGTCAGAATGAAGGTCAACTGGCTCAAGGTTTGACAGCCAATGTGCAAACCTATCAAACCGAGATGAGTCGATTGATGCGTTTGTTAGGTATGGATATTTTGTTTCTGAAAGCTGCTCGGCAATCTGCTACCACTCAGCAACGGTTACAGCAAGCAAGCGATCGAGTGGCTCAGCTACTTCAGTATTGTGAGGGAATACTCGGCATGGAGAATGAAGCATAATCAAGGATCTTCGGAACTCTATCCTGACGTTCCTGTTCTTTGAGTGATTTAATAAGAAAAACCTGTCGGGAAAGTGGGCTGTGCGCTGTCCGAAAAATAAAAAAATTGAGTTGCTAGACGATCGCCTAAGCGTGGATTTGGCAGTAAAACGCTGTCCAGACTGCAAAGGTATATGGATTCCATCCAATGAGTACGAAGTGTGGCAACAGCGACACGTTCAAGATTCTCTGGAGCAGTTGCCATCTACGTTAAATGTGGATTATGTACAGTCGCCCTTAGATGCCAAAGCCGCATTTTGCCCTGAGTGTCATCGTTATTTAGCGCGTGCCAAAGTTGCAATCAAAACGCCTTTTTATGTTGAACGTTGCTCTCAATGTGGTGGGATTTGGTGTGACCATGGCGAGTGGGATGTTTTGACACAACTAGGGTTAAATACGATTGTGCAACAGCTATTTACTAGTGAATGGCAAGCGCGATCGAAACAACGAGAGCAGTCTGAGCGTGAACGGCAAGCTACGATTGATAAACTAGGTCAGGAATTAGCAGATTTGGTATTTGAGTTAGCTGAACGCCTGGAAAAACATCCAAATGGCGATTTTGGCATGGCGTATCTAATGCGACGATTCAACCCATGACGAGGGCCCGAATCGAACTGCTAGTGAGTGGCTTTGCACTTAAAGCTTCAAGCTTAAAGATCTAGGCTAGCTAACCAGTACATCGCCGCAATCGCTCCTGCCAAACACACTCCAACAGCAATTAAGGCAATTGCAGCCCCAAACCCTGCCGCCATGGCCACAGCCATGATAATTGTCAGGTAAGTTGCACCAAACCCTATGGCAGTTAAGGCAATAGTTTGAGGCGTCCAATGAATAAATTTGGTGTAATCACGGTTGAAGTTCAGTTTGGCTCGCTTGGTATGAGGGCGATACACATGACCCCGATCGCCAATAATAGGTTTGCGGGATGGGCGGTACACAGAATCAGGTTTGTGAGATGGCATAAAATGCTGACACAGCGACAGAATAAGTCTGGCTAAATAAGTCTTGCTAAATTACTGTACCCACGCTGACAACGATGATTAAAATAGCTCTGCTCTTGCTTAACGGTTTTTGCCGATCGCCGGGTTAGGAGTGAATTAGCTCTATGGTTACACCGCCCCCCCACCAACCACTGGTCAGTGTCATCATTCCAGCCCACAATGGTGAACAGTTCATTGGGCAAGCGGTGGAAAGTGTATTGGGGCAAACCTATCGACCCATTGAACTGATTGTTATTAACGATGGTTCTACCGATCGCACTGCAAACGTACTACAGCCATATCTTCGCAACCTTCGGTATATAGAGCAGCGCAATGGTGGAGTAGCCATGGCTCGCAATCGTGGGTTAGCGATGGCTCAGGGTGAGTTCATTGCGTTTCTAGATCAAGACGATTGGTTCGCTGCCGATAAACTGGCGGTTCAAACTGCCTGTATGCGAACAGATAGGGCAGTGGGGATGCTTCACAGTAGCTGGCACATTGGCGACGAACAAGGACAGATTCGAGGCACGATTGCTCCGTGGCAAACAATGCTGACCCTTGATTTAGCTGGTTGGGTGCAGTGGAAACCTGTCTTTTTGGGTGCTATGTTGTTTCGTCGCGACTGGCTATTGCGATCGGGTGGGTTTGATTCTCGTTGGCAGCAAACCAATGATGTCGATTTAGTTTTGCGCCTTGCCCGCTTGGGCTGTCGAGCAAAATGGGTACAGCAAGCGACCGTTTGTTATCGACAACATGCAAACAATGTCTCGCGGCAGGCATTGCAACAAGCGATCGAACTACAACAGGTATTAGATAATTTTTTTGCGTCTTCAAATTTACCTACGGTCATTCGACAATTGGAACCGGCCTCACGGTATCAAAGTTTAGTTTGGAGTGCCTGGCGGCTTTACCGTAACGAGTGTGTCAGTGAAGCGATCGACTATTTGAACCAATCACGACAGTATACGACACAACTCCGATCGGAAGTGATATTAGATTGGATTGAGGCATTCAGGCGCTATGAAGCAGAGTATGGCCAGCAATTTCATCCTCAGTCGCTTAACGTTCCAGCGCTTTGGCACCTATTGACTTAACATTTTGCCCCATGAATCCTTGCTTTAATGACCTTGATAGACGAACCAAACGAACTTTCCTTCTCTATCCTTGGATACAGGCAATGATTCTGTCCCCCCCCTATGTTAAGATGCGTAGCAATTATGAGTTTTGTGTTGGAGAGGTAGAGTCACACATGGAAGCCGCATTGCTGTTGGCAAAGTTGCCCGAAGCCTACGCGATTTTTGATCCCCTGGTAGACGTTCTGCCAGTGATTCCTGTCTTCTTCCTGTTGCTCGCCTTTGTATGGCAAGCAGCCGTTGGTTTCAGATAAGTTGCAAAACAAACCTCTATTGTCCACCCTGATCCCTATCTCTTTTTTCATAAGTGGGGGATGAGGGTGAATTTTACTATTACACATTTACTATTACAAAATATTACATGGCGGGCAAAATTACTCTGCTAGTCCGAGGGTTCTTTTTGCCAAGCTGCTTGAAAGAAATCTAATTCACATCGCATGGCGTAACGATAAGTCGATCGCACTAAATCAGTCAAGGTGGCGTATCGGTCAGCGAGTTCAGCAAGTTGAACAGTCAACGGTGCAAATTCGTCGCTGCTATAGGTACGAATCCAGTCAGCATAGCAATGTTCAGGAATACCATTTTGGGCTAGGCGTTGTCCTAAAAAAGCGTAGAGTTTCATACAGGGCAGCATGGCAGCGGTAGTGGTGCCAACATCTTGGCTCCAAGCGGTTGCCAGCAGAAAATCTGTGTAGCGTCGAGTGGCAGTTCCTGGCTCCACCGATTGCCAATCGACTGCCCAGTTAGAGGCGTAAGACTGATGCAGTTGCAGTTCTTGTAGAACGCCGCTTGCTAGAGCGTGAAATGTGCCAAATCCTTGCCAGTCAGGAGCTTTTGCGGCAGCAATGCTGTAAGCCCGTGCAAAAGCTTCTAGAAAAAAGGCGTCTTGTCCCACATAATAAGCAAACTTGTATTGAGGTAAGCTTCCCGTGGCAAGTCCTTGCACGAATGGATTTTCAAGACAGGCGATCGCCAGATCTTGGTTTGCTTGCCACAATGATTCAGCAATAGACATGGAACATAAAGAAAAAACAGGAATAACGGATCAAACGGCAGACCGGCTTCTGGAGGGTCAATGAGATGGGGCTGCTTTTAATTTTTACGTTCAACCATTCTGGTCATCTATTCGTTAATCCATCACAGCATGATCAACCGCTCGAGGATTATCCACTAATTTGGAGGCTGCTTGAATTTCTAGCGCCACAATCTGGTCATCTGCATCGTAATCGATAGTCACACCCGATCGGTCTTCGCTGAAATATTCAACTGGCGCATCTTTAAAAACAATCTGCAAAATATCTTTGGTTGCGTCGTAAATTACTTTCATAAGCGACTTTCCTGACTCTCTCGTTGAAATGTCAGCATCATACCCGATGTCTCGGCTGCTTCACGGTAATCTAGACGCTGAATAGGAACTGAGTTCCCTCAATTCCACGATGGGTAGCTCTACAATCGGTAGCCATTCATTCTAATAAGGAAAGCAGGGGGCGTTCTGTCCGAAGCCCACCCACTTTACGGGCATGGGTGGGCAAAGCTCACCAACAATCGGGAATGCTACCCTCCTAGTTGGCATCTTGATCTGACTTACCCGGTAGATCCTTTGTGCGATCGAGCTTCAGCACCAATACCCCCAATGGAGGTAAGCAGAGGTCGATCGAGTAGGGACGGTTGTGGAACGTCCACTCCTCAGCCCACTTACCGCCCAAATTGCCCATGTTGCTGCCGCCATACTCACGCGCATCGCTGTTAAATAGCTCGGTGTAGAAGCCCATTTCCGGCACCCCAACCCGATAGTGAGAATGGGGCTGTGGCGTGAAATTGCACACCACTACCACATACTCTTCTGGATCGTCCTTGGCTCGACGAATAAACGAAACAACACTATGGCGTTGATCGTTGCAGTCAATCCATTCAAACCCGTCGTAGGAGAAATCCTGGGTATATAGGGCCGGCTGGCTCTTGTATAGCTCATTCAAGCGGCTCATGAAATACTTCAGTCGTTGGTGAGGTTCATAGTTAAGCAGATGCCATTCCAGATCGCCCCACACATTCCACTCGCTCCACTGCCCAAACTCCATGCTCATAAACAACGTCTTTTTGCCGGGGTGGGTAAACATATACGAGTAGAGGGCCCGCAAGTTGGCGTACTTCTGCCACTCGTCGCCAGGCATTTTACCGATCATGGGACTCTTGCCATGCACAACTTCATCGTGTGACAGAGCTAGCATAAAGTTCTCGGTAAAGGCATACATAATGCTGAACGTGACATTGTTCTGATGAAACTGCCGGAACCATGGGTCCATATGGAAATAGTCCAGCATATCGTGCATCCAGCCCATATTCCACTTCAGGTTGAAGCCCAAGCCGCCCACATAGGTCGGCCAGGATACCATTGGCCAGGTTGTGGACTCTTCGGCAATACTGAGGATGCCGGGGAAGTAACTGAAAATCACGTGGTTGGTTTGGCGAAGAAAGTCAGCCGCTTCAATATTTTCTCGACCACCATACTGGTTAGCCACCCACTCTCCATCTGGTCGCAGATAGTCGCGGTACAACATAGACGCTACGGCATCGACGCGAATACCATCAATGTGGTACTTGTCGAACCAGAACAGGGCATTGGCAACTAGAAAGTTGCGGACTTCGTGGCGAGCATAATTAAAAACTAGCGTTCCCCATTCTTTATGTTCGCCAATTCTGGGGTCGCCGTACTCGTACAACGCCGTGCCATCAAAGAAAGCCAAGCCGTGTCCGTCTTTAGGGAAGTGACCGGGAACCCAGTCGAGAATCACGCCAATCCCGTTTTGGTGGCATTGATCCACAAAATACATGAAGTCTTGTGGCGTGCCAAACCGAGACGTAGCGGCATAGTATCCTGTCACTTGGTAGCCCCAAGAACCATCGAAGGGGTGTTCGGCGATCGGCAGTAGCTCAAGATGGGTGAACCCCAGTTCTTTGACATAGGGTATCAATTTATCGGCTAATTCACGGTAAGTAAGAAAGCGAGCGCCAGGCTTGAGGTCGGCCACAATCACTGGCGGAATTGGATTGCCCTCCGCATCAATTGCTGGTTCCGAAGCGCTACCGTGCATCCACGACCCTAAGTGCACCTCATACACTGAAATGGGTTGAGTGAGTGGCTCGGTGTGACGGCGCTTTTCCATCCAGTCACTGTCGTGCCAGTGATAGGAATCCAAGTCTGCCACGATCGATGCTGTTTTGGGACGCACTTCTTGCTGAAATCCGTAGGGATCAGACTTTTCGTAAATGTGCCCGTGATGATTTTTAATTTCGTACTTGTAAGCAGCCCCATAGGTCAGCCCTGGAATGAACAGTTCCCAAATGCCATTGTTGCGAATCCGCATCTGGTGCTGGCGGCCATCCCAGTGGTTGAAATCGCCTAGAACCGAGACGTTGCGAGCATTGGGGGCCCAAACTGCAAAATAGACTCCCTGTACTCCGTCAATTTCAGTGACGTGGGCACCCATCTTTTCATAAATACGGTGGTGATTGCCTTCCCCGAATAAATAAATGTCATAGTCGGTGAGCAAGGGAGACCGAAAAGCATAGGGATCATAAATTACTCGTTCGTGATCCCCTTCCTTAATACGAAGTTGGTAGTTCTTCAGATGCTCTCGCTCTAAAATACACTCGAAGAAATGAGGATTATGTACCACCTGCATCGGATATTCTTGCCGTTCTTCTGGGCACACAACCCAGGCTTCTGTCGCTTTGGGAAGGTAGGCTCTTACCGCCCAGACGGATTTCCCGTTTTGATGGATCTGGTGCGGGCCAAGAACTTCAAAAGGGTCATGGTGCTGGTTCCAAACAATTCGGTCAATCTGTTCTGGAGCAACGGTCATGGGCATGAAATCACCTACCTTACCTATGTAAAAAAGCTACTGAAAGAACGACAAGAAAAAGAAATAAGGCAACACCCGGAATGATTCCAAGGGGAAACGGCTGATGCTATCGAGGATTCTCTATAACGTGAGTGTATGAAGAATTATAGAAACTTTAGATGCATAATTTTGACGCATTGATGGTAAATTGCTGAATTGCTGGTTTTGATTAACGGTGCGATCGGCAACTGGGGCAGAGGGTAGGGGATCAAAGAAGATCATGGGTCGGACAGCACTAAATTATGAAGAAACCACAACAAGACTTAACAAAGCGTAGCAAATTGCGGCATAACACTCAAATCCTACCCGTCTCGCGACGGATTCTCAAGTCATTTGCTCCGTAATTCCCTGGGTTCTGATGCGACTCCGGCAAACGGGTGTTCAGGAATCTATTTAAGTAGATACTTTCAAACTAATAAGTTTTTATTAAGCTGCATTTGTCATCCGGTGTTAACGCTGATGAATTAGTCACTATGAATTCTCTGCAAAACGATTTATTTTTTTATTGATTGAACTTTTCCTTGGTTCACTACGTTCGTTGTTTTACTGCAAGCAGTGTTCTCCTGAACTCAATCTTTTTCTGAACTAGTACCATGAACGACGTTTCGTGTATTACGACTGTCTTACCACGCGGGGAACTCGCGAGTTCTTTGCGGTTTGCCCAATTGCGACCGATCGATCAACCGGCCACGTTTGGGCAATATTTCACTCAAATCGGTGCATTTCTCCCAAATTTGCTGGCTGCCCTGGCCATCCTGATTGTCGGGTGGCTGATTGCCACGATCGTTGCATCAGTAATTCAAGGCTTATTAAGGCGTACGGATCTGGATAATCGCTTAGCGGCATCCATTACAGGTCGTCCCGAAGATGCTCGCAATCTCGCCGTCGAGAAGTGGATTTCGGCTGCCATCTTTTGGATCATTATGGCGTTTGTGTTGGTGGCGTTTCTCAACGCCCTCAACTTGCAGGTCGTTTCTGCACCGCTTAATGGATTCCTCCAGCAAATTTTTAATTACTTACCTCGTCTGGGTGGGGCGGCCCTACTGTTGCTAGTCGCCTGGGCAGTTGCCTCACTGGCAAAACTCATCCTGACGCGAGGTTTGGCGCGGTTCGATTTAGACAATCGGTTGGCGGCTCAAACTGGTAATCAAACCAGCCCATTTTTGCTCAGCGAAACCCTGGGCAACGCAGTGTATTGGTTTATTTTTCTATTTTTTCTGCCAATCATCCTGGATGCGTTGCAGCTTCGAGGGCCGCTTCAGCCCGTACAAAATCTACTGAATGATATTGTGACGTTCTTGCCCAATATCATTTATGCCATTGTGATTGCGGCGGTGGGTTGGTTGATTGCGCGAATTGTACGTGGCATTGTCACCAACTTGTTGGCGGCTGTTGGCACTGATCAAATTGGGGCACGGGTTGGGCTAACCCAAGCCAGAGGTGGGCTGTCGTTGTCAGCGTTATTAGGCACGATCGTCTATGTGTTAATTTTGATTCCCACGGCAATTGCGGCCCTTGACGCTTTACAAATTGCCGCTATTTCCGCCCCAGCCACTAATATGCTGCAAGAGTTTCTCTTGACGCTGCCTCGCATTTTTACGGCGGCTCTGATTTTGGTGGTGTTTTACATCATTGGACGATTTGTGGCAGATCTAGTGGCCAATATTCTCACAAGCCTTGGCTTCAATAACATTTTTAGCTGGTTAGGACTGCCAAGAACCGTTCGTCCTACTCCTGCTGATTTGCCACCACCAGCCACAATGTCTGATGTTCCACCGCCAGGGGGCACTCCAACCACGATTCAGCCGACCCCACCCGTTCCATCCCGGACTCCGTCAGAGATTGCGGGGATTGTGGTGCTGGTTGGAATTCTGCTGTTTGGAGCCGTCGCGGCCACGGAAGTGCTCGGCTTTGCTGTGTTGACGGCGATCGTCAATGGCATTTTACGAATTTCGGCTCAGGTACTCAGTGGCTTAATTGTGTTTGGCATTGGCTTGTACTTGGCAACGTTGGCCTACAACCTGATTACCAGTTCTGGCGGCCGACAAGCCCGGATTTTGGGACAGGTCGCTCGTGTGGCCATTATTGCCCTCGTGACAGCCATGGCATTACAGCAAATGGGGATTGCTAGCAACATTGTGAACTTAGCGTTTGGGTTGCTGGTGGGAGCCATTGCCGTTGCAATCGCCATTGCCTTTGGGTTGGGCGGCCGCGATGTTGCCTCCGACCAACTGCGCGATTGGGTCGCTTCCTTCCGACAACAGCGACCATAATTGAGGATTGTTTTAGCCCATCAAACCTCGCACTCAAACTTGAGTTACTTCAGTTACTTCGTTTTCAATTGGGATAAACATAATCAGAACAGGCGTGGGCAACTACGCCTCTTTTTGTGACGGCGGGGACATGGATGGATTACTTCCACTCACATTCTGCGCAAACTGCCGCAGGCGCTCCCATACCTGATGGACTAAATCTGGGGCATCTGCCTCGAACCATGCGATCGATCGATCGGCTCGAAACCAAGTGCGCTGCTGCTTGGCAAACTGGCGTGTATGCAAGACGATTTGGGCTTCAGCCTCCGATCGCGACAGATGCCCTGCTAAATACTGCTTGATTTCCTGGTAGCCCAATGTATCGAGCAAGGGCAAATCGGCTCCGTAGGTTTGGCACAGGTATTTCACCTCCTCCACAAATCCGGCAGCTAACATCTGCTTAGTGCGCCGCTCAATTCGTCGAGTTAACCCATCGGGATCACGTAGGCAATCTAAGCCAATTTGTAAAATTGGATAGGGCGGCGGCGCTTCACCTTGCTGTTGTGAAATCGGTTGCCCCGTTACATAAAACACTTCTAAGGCTCTCAGGGTTCGCACCTGATCGTGAGGATGAATTTTATGGGCAGCGCTGGCATCAACCTGCTGCAAGAAGGCATAACACTGAGCTTGACCAAGGGCTTGAAGCTGCGATCGCAAGATTGGCTGGGGAGCTACTCGAGGAATATGTAGTCCACGCACAATTGATTTGATATAGAGTCCTGTCCCGCCAACGAGGAGGGGAATTGGGGATTGGGGATTGGGCACTGAGTGCAGGTCATTGATCAGGGTTTGGGCTTGCTGTTGATAACTTGCCAGGGTGAGGGTCTCAGTGGGATCACAAATATCAATCAAATAATGAGGAACTTGCTGGCGATCGTGTTGAGTCGGTTTGGCTGTGCCAATATTAAATTCGCGATAGACCTGTCGTGAATCGGCACTGAGAATAACACAAGGGAAGCGCTGAGCTAATTGCATCGCTAACCCTGATTTCCCAGTTGCAGTCGGCCCGCAAATAACAATTAGAATAGGAACAGGAAGATGTAGTACAAAAGTATTAGCTGAATTCACAGAAGAAGTCTTTGAGATCACGGGTAAATCACTAGAACCACTGAACGGCAAACTTTGGAACGCGATCGATGCTTTATATATCAAGTATTCCTAACAAACAATTTGATCCATCCCCTTAGTAAACTTCACCTGAGGCTGCGTTAAAATCGCCTTCAACCCTTTTGTGCTAAAATTTTGGTATATTTTGATATTTATAAATTTGGGACGCTTCAAACACTCATAGGAGTTCTTCGTACATGACAACTAACTACGGTGCTAGCCAGATTCAAGTCCTGGAAGGTCTAGAGCCTGTTCGGAAGCGCCCAGGGATGTACATTGGTAGCACTGGTCCCCGTGGTCTCCACCATCTAGTGTATGAGGTTGTTGACAACTCCGTAGATGAGGCATTAGCAGGCTACTGTAAACACATTCAGGTAACGCTTCACGCAGACGGATCGGTGTCTGTCGCCGATGATGGTCGGGGCATTCCCACCGATATTCATCCCCGCACTGGGCGATCGGCGTTGGAAACGGTGATGACGGTCCTTCATGCTGGTGGTAAATTCGGCGGTGGCGGCTATAAGGTTTCTGGAGGTCTACATGGCGTTGGAATTTCGGTTGTAAACGCCCTGTCAGAATGGGTAGAAGTAACCGTTTGGCGCGACAAGCAAGTCCATACTCAGCGGTACGAACGCGGTGTTCCCAAAACAGAATTGATCACAAAACCGATCTCGGAAGCCCGCACTGGTACAGCGGTTAGCTTCAAGCCAGATGCCGAAATTTTCACAACTGGAACTGAGTTCGACTTTGCGACTCTAGCTGGACGATTGCGTGAATTGGCTTACCTCAATGCAGGGGTAGAAATCACATTCACTGATCAGCGTTTAGAGTTGCTGAAAAGCGATCAACCGAAAGTGGAAACCTACCACTATGCCGGTGGCATTCGCGAATATATCACCTATATGAACAAGGATAAGCAACCCTTGCACGAAGAGGTGATCTATGTTCAGGGCGAGCGCAACAATATTCAGGTGGAAGTGTCGCTGCAATGGTGTGCGGATGCCTACACCGATAACTTACTGGGGTTTGCAAATAATATTCGCACGATCGACGGTGGGACGCATCTAGAGGGCTTGAAGGCAGTGCTGACCCGAACCATGAATGCGATCGCTCGCAAGCGCAATAAGCTCAAAGAAAATGACCCGAACTTGGCCGGAGAAAACATCCGTGAAGGGCTGACGGGTGTGATTTCGGTGAAAGTCCCCGATCCTGAATTTGAAGGACAAACCAAAACCAAGCTTGGCAATACGGAAGTTCGTGGCGTTGTAGATTCCTTGGTTGGTGAAGCGCTGACTGAGTATCTGGAGTTTCGCCCGAGTGTGGCCGATGCCATTCTGGAAAAAGCGATTGAAGCATTTAAAGCTGCTGAAGCTGCCCGGAAAGCGCGAGAGTTAGTGCGCCGTAAATCGGTGTTGGAATCCTCAACCTTGCCTGGCAAACTAGCTGACTGTAGTTCTCGCGATCCAGCCGAATCAGAAATTTTTATTGTCGAAGGAGATTCTGCGGGTGGCTCGGCTAAGCAAGGGCGCGATCGGCGCTTCCAGGCTATTCTGCCGCTGCGAGGTAAAATCCTCAATATTGAAAAAACCGATGACGCCAAGATCTACAAAAATACAGAAATTCAAGCTCTGATCACAGCGTTAGGGTTGGGCATTCGTGGCGAAGAGTTTGATGCCTCACAGTTGCGCTATCACCGCATTGTGATTATGACCGATGCCGACG
The DNA here is from genome assembly GCF_026802175.1 of Thermocoleostomius sinensis A174. NCBI lineage: Bacteria > Bacillati > Cyanobacteriota > Cyanophyceae > Oculatellales > Oculatellaceae > Thermocoleostomius > Thermocoleostomius sinensis. The sequence continues at coordinate 5,522,262 of NZ_CP113797.1, forward strand.
TAGACGGCGCGCATATTCGCACGTTGCTGCTGACGTTCTTCTACCGCTATCAACGATCGCTTGTCGATCAGGGCTATATCTACATTGCTTGTCCGCCCCTATACAAAATTGAGCGAGGGCGCAATCACTACTATTGCTACAGCGATCGAGAACGCAACCAGGTTATTGCCAGCTTTCCGGAAAACGCCAAGTACGAAATTCAGCGGTTTAAGGGCTTGGGAGAAATGATGCCGCAACAACTTTGGGATACCACCATGAACCCCGAAACGCGGACATTAAAGCAAGTGGAAATTGAAGATGCTGCCGAAGCCGATCGCATTTTTACTGTGCTAATGGGCGATCGAGTGGCTCCCCGCCGAGAGTTCATTGAAACTCATGGTCCACGTCTCAATTTGACCGATCTAGATATCTAGACATCTAGAACCTAGACTAGGTGTCTAGGGTGGAGACTGATTTGTATTCTAGTGCCTGGCAGGGGCAAGAATTGAATGAAAACCGCAGATTGATAGGCACACTGAATCGGGCTTCGTTCAGTTTGCTCCTCACCGTCGCACGGCTCGAAACATACCAAATCGACATAAGCCAGTGCCAAATGCCAACCGCATTAGCAGCAGTGTGGGGACTTCTCGTAACGATTTAATCAATCCAGATAGACCAAACTTCACCAATCCCCTCGGTCGAGCGATGCCTTGCCAAATCGAGTCAAGCCAAGAAGGCAGTGTCGGTTCAGTCCAATCGGCTGTGATGACTGATCCTTCCACTAAGCCCGTTGCTTCTAAATGTTCGGCAAACTCTTCAATGCTGGCAAAGGCAGGATGAGACCATTGATCCAACAGTTGTCGCATCACTGGCCGCTCCCAGAAATTCAGTGGCTTTTGGCGATCGTCTCGTTGGTTCCAATCTGCCACAACTAAAATGCCGCCGGGTTTTAGCACCCGCATCAGTTCTTTAGCAAAGACTGCCTTATCGGGCATGTGTGGGCCCGCTTCGATCGACCAGACCACATCAAAACTAGCATCGGGAAACGACAAATTCATGGCATCATCGACCAAAAACCGAACACTGAGGTCTGCGGGTGACAATTCCTGTGCCCGCTGTACTTGCTGAGGGCTAATGGTAATACCAGTTACATCGAAGCCATAGTCCTGTGCTAGGATGCGACTGCTGCCGCCAATGCCACAACCGACATCTAAAACCGTTGTGCTGGCTGGAAGCAAGTCTAAACCACCCCAATGCACCATTTCATGCACAAAATCCGCTTTTGCAGCTAGAAAATCCTTGCGCCGTGGTGGTGAACCATAATGCCCCAAGTGAATATGCTCACCCCAGTAAAATTCCAGAATGCCGTCTTCTGTCCATTGGTCGTAGGAGGTTGCCACCGAATCAGAGGATTGATAGCGACGAGCCGTAACTAAATACAGCACAATCCCGATCGTCAGAGATATTAGAAAAATTCCAACTACTACAAGAAAACTCATGAGACCCTGAAGTCAGTGATTTGAGCGACAAAGGCAATGTAACAAACAATGAATTCGCCCTTTCATTATGAAAGGGCACGCCTCAGCAGGCAAGGTGAGTTGTAGCTAATAGTCTGTCATACTGCTGTCTTGCTACCACGCGACCTGCTTGCGCTCATGTAATACGCGGCCGTATACAGCTTCGGTTTGCTGTGCCAGCTTTGCCCAATTAAAGCGTTTGTCGAGGTCTTCATAGGCGGTTTCAACAAGCTGCCTAGCGTAGTCTGGATTTTTTAAAATTTCCAGAATGCCCCAGGCGATCGAATCTGGATTTCCTGCCCGCGTTACAATCCCCGTCTTTCCATGTTGCACCACTTCAGGAAAACCGCCCGTATCAGATACCACGACTGGAATGCGAGCGGCAAAGCTTTCTAATGCGACAATGCCAAACGGCTCATAGAGGCTGGGAAATACTGCGCAATCCGCCACATGGCGAAATTGGTTTAAATCATCCTCTGGCATAAACCCCGTGAAATAGCATTGCTCCCAGATGCCCAGATGCCAAGCTTGATGCTTGAGTGGTTCCAAATTGCCGCCGCCAATGATGACAAACTTTGCCTGCCCTGCCATTTCCCACAGCACTTTGGGAGCCGCGCTCAACAGTAAGTTGATGCCTTTTTCGTAGGTCATGCGCCCAACATAATAGACAATCTTTTCGCCATCTGCCGCGAAGCGCCGCCGAAACCGCCAATAATCAAAATCGGGGGTTGGCTCTCGCTTTTTCACGCAGATGCCATTGTAAACCACATCAATTTTGTCCCATGCACACTGTAGCGCCCGTTCCATTTCCAACCGCATATAGTTGGTGCAAACAATCACTCGCCAGGCTTCAGCCGCCAAATTAGTCTCTTTACCATGAATATAGCGATGAGTGTCTGTGTAAATGCCGTTGTATCGCCCGTACTCCGTTGCGTGAATGGTGGCGACAAGGGGAATTTTGAAAATGTGTTTGAGGGCGATCGCCGCATCACCCACAAGCCAATCGTGGGCATGAATCAAATCAAACGGTCCATCTTCCATCAGCAGTTTGCCGCCGTGTTGCCCCATACTTTCGTTCATATTGGCAACCCAATGGAAGAAATTGTGGCTTTCTCCTACATGGACACGATGAACGCGAATGCCATCTACAACTTCATAGCGAGGAGCTTGTCCAAACTCGACCGTTAGCAAATGAATTTCATGACCCAGGTCAACCAATTCAGGATAAAGCTCTGCTACATGCCGAGAGATTCCTCCTACAATCCGTGGTGGAAACTCCCAAGCTAGTACCAGAATCTTCATTCCCTATGCCTCGCGCTGCTAAAGTTATCGTGGACTATTGTTACCAGACTATTGTTACCAAGCTATTGTATGCGGCTCACTTAATGATGATAGGCAGCTTTGTACAGCCCTAGCTCAATCCTCAATAATTCATGAAATTATCCTATAGCGTGGCTATTTTTACGGCTGCTTTGTGAAGTCTTTTCCAACCCTATGGCAATTCTGTACAGCGTTATCAGATTCCTATTCAGATTCCTATGATGAAATTTCGGTCAATCGATCGCATGTGTAACATATGTAATCTGTATCGGCGATCGACAAAATCGTTGAAATTAAGCAGATTGGTGCAGCAAAACAGAGAAATTGACAGGAAACCCTCGACCATACCTTTGCAACTTTCGATAATCCGTGAGTAAATCTGTCAAAATAATTAAGAAAACCTGCTAGGTATTAAACCCCGTCACTATTGAGCGAATTCTCATGGAGGCATTGCCCAAACAGCCCGTTAATCCTGAAACGCCGTTACAACTCTTGCTGTTTGTAGACAAGCGCCCCTCCTCGGGTGAGAGGATTCGTCAAATTCGCCACTGTCTCAAAGAGTTGGCTGCCGAGGATGTCTATGAACTTCAAGTTGTCGATGTCAGCGAACAGCCCCATTTGGCTGAACATTTCAAGATTGTAGCAACGCCTTCGCTGATTAAGATTCATCCAGAGCCGCACCAAACCCTTGCGGGCAGCAATTTAGTGGCTCAGCTAAAGATCTGGTGGCCCCGTTGGCAACGATCGATCGAAGAGTATCAGTCGCTGATAGAACGAGGCACGGTCGCAGAGGTTGCCTCTCTCAATCAGATTCAGTCGATCGCTCAATCTGCTGAAGTGATTCGCTTGTCCGATGAAATTTTTCGACTGCAACGCGAACGCGAAGAATTACAATCGCAGCTTCAATTTAAAGATCAATTAATCGAAATGTTGGCTCACGATCTACGCAATCCGTTGACGGCCGTTTCGATTGCGTTAGAAACCCTGGAACAGTTGGGCCACGCTTCTAAACAAGAAATTGTCTGCTCTAATCCACAGCTAATGGGGCAACTGGTGCGTCATGCCCGTATGCAAACCAAGGCCATCGATCGCATGATTACCGATGTGTTGCAGGCGGCCCGTGACAAAAGTGCTGAACTGCACATTCAACCAAAAGAATTAGAGTTGGGACACCTATGTCTAGAGGTGATCGATCGCTTGCGAGAACAGTTTCAGGCAAAATTTCAGCAGCTAAAAACTGATATTCCCTCAGACTTACCTAAGGTTCATGCTGATCGGGAACGGGTGAGGCAAGTATTGATCAACCTGCTGGATAATGCTATTAAATACACCCCCGAACATGGCACGATCGAAATTGCTATTTTGCATCGCACCACCCAAAAAGTGCAGGTCAGCATTTGTGACACTGGCCCAGGAATTCCATTAGAAAATCAAAAATCGATTTTTGAAGAACGCTTCCGCCTCAAACGCGATGAAGCTAAAGAAGGATATGGCATTGGGCTGGCACTATGTCGGCGCGTTATTCGAGCACATTATGGGCAGATCTGGGTCGATTCAGAACCGAATCATGGCAGTTGCTTTCACTTTACCTTGCCTGTCTATCGATCGATCCGATCTACCTAAAGGATGCTGATATCCGGAGTTTGGCTAATACAAGGCTGAGGATTACGGTTATTCTGATTGAAATAAGCGCAGGTATTGGGAATGGGTAATCGATAATGGGAATGGGTACTCAATCGTAACAGTGCTATGGCAAAACCAATTCTCTAATTCGTTTCATTAATAATTGCAATTGATTCTTCATATAACTCCTGATTTAGGTACAACACTGAATCATGGTTTGAGTAGTTTGAACTGATTGGGTAGTGACTTTGAGCAATAGCCCTTACGATTTTTGTTCTTATATGATGTGATACCACTTTCAAAAATCTTCGCGACAAACGAACTCTCGTTAGGGCAATTCGCGCTTCGCCCCGACTCAATCTGCCACATTCTCAATTTCAATGCGGATAAGATCGAGTTTCAACTTCGTTCAGCAATCAGGTTGATATGGGTTGCGCTGCGGTTAACTCAATATCCCTAGAATCTCAGGAAAAAAGATAGCCTTAAAGAATCGATCGCAGTGCCACAACAGTTTCAACCCGTGGCATGAGAATTTGGTCGCTTCCCAAGCAGTACATGACACTAACAAACTTCTCTAACAAACTTCTATCGAACTATTCAGGAGAAGCAGATGGCATCCTTTCCAAGCATTTTTGTATCTCACGGTGCGCCTGACCTATTGCTAACCGCAAGCCCAGCGCTGGAATTTTTTCAGCAATTGGGAGCGCAATTGGGTCAACCAAAGGCAATTTTGGTGATCTCGGCTCACTGGACAACGCCTCTACCGACGGTGAGTTTGGCGACGCAGCCTGAAACGATTCATGATTTCTGGGGATTCCCAGCTCCGTTGTACGAGCTAACCTATCCTGCCCCCGGTGCGCCTGAGTTGGCTGATCGGGTAAGCAAACAGTTAATCGAAGCGGGGATGAGCTGTGAACTGGCGGCCGATCGCGGCTTAGATCATGGCGCATGGGAACCGCTGATGGCAATGTATCCAGATGCCAAAATTCCTGTGACGCAACTTTCGGTGCAGCCGCATCTGGGCCCAGCCCATCATGTGCAAATGGGACGAGCACTGGCAGCACTGCGGCAAGAGGGGGTATTGGTATTAGCCAGCGGAGCCATCACGCATAATCTAAGCAAATTTCGGGGTCATGCCTTTGATGCCCAACCGCCAACTTGGGTGACGCAGTTTGATGATTGGCTGACAGAGATCATTACGGCATCTGAACTTACGGCGTCTAGTCTCGATCGCCTGTTGGAGTATCGTCGTTTAGCCCCCTACGCGGTCGAGAACCATCCTACGGAAGAACATTTTCTGCCGTTGTTTGTGGCGATCGGGGCAGGCGGTCTAAAACCACAAGGTCAACGCCTACACTCCAGTTTCACCTATGGCATTCTCAGCATGGCGGCCTATGCGTTTAATGAGGCAATGACAATCCCTGTAGTTTTTAAAACAAAATAGAAAAATTTACACTCTTGTTAAGTAATGTCGAGAAGCTGGTACAAAGACTTGGATTTTGTCAAGGTGTGCTCATATTTTAGACATCAGTACACATTAAGTTGAATAGAGCCAATATGGGTCTTACCGAGAAAATTAGCGATCAACACACACAAGCAACGGTGGCGGCAGATTGTGCCAAGTTGATAGACGAGCAGGTGGCAGCTAAAAATGGCATTTCCGGCTTGGCGCTGAAAGCAGCCTATGGTGTTGTTAAAGGAGTTGAGCCTAGCTACATTCCAGGGGCCATTCAACGGCTATTACCAGATGCTCTTGTGGCGCTTGATCCACTGTGGAATGAGGGGGTTCAATCGGGCGATCCTGTCCAACACTTGATCCAAAATCGATCGCGCACAGCAGAAACCTTGCTGAGCATTACCGATGCCAAAATTAGCAAAACCAAAAATGGCGTCGTACGTTCGTCCTACAACAAGCTGCGTAAGTCCGTAAAGAATGATGTGGAAGAGGCAGTTCCAGGCTTAGCTAAAATCTTGGCAACCCATGCCCAAGCTTAGCGTTGCATTGCTTTTAATCTATCTAATCCAGCCCTGGGTCTGATTGTCAGGCTCAGGGTAAGTTGTACCTGTATCATGGATGACAGTACGCCAGTCGGTTAAGACGCAGCCATGACTCAGTACATTCTCGCCTTAGATCAAGGAACGACAAGTTCTCGCGCCATTGTGTTCGATCGCCAAGGTAACATTCTAGCGCTGGCTCAAAAAGAATTTCAGCAAATTTTTCCGCAATCTGGCTGGGTCGAGCATGATGCCGATGAGATTTGGGCCGCTCAAATTGGGGTCGCTAATGAAGCCTTAGCTCGGATTGGCATTGCTGCTAGTGATATTGCCGCGATCGGTATTACTAACCAGCGCGAAACGACAATTGTGTGGGATCGCAACACAGGACGCCCAATTCACAACGCCATTGTTTGGCAAGATCGCCGCACAGCAGGGCTGGCAGATGCACTAAAAGCGGCCGGACACGAACCCCTGTTTCAGCACAAAACGGGGCTGGTAATCGACGCCTACTTTAGCGGCACAAAACTCAAGTGGCTCCTCGACCATGTCCCTGGTGCAAGAGCCAAGGCCGATCGGGGTGAACTGGCTTTTGGCACGGTCGATAGTTGGCTGATTTGGAAGCTGACTAACGGAGCACTGCACATCACCGATGTCACCAATGCCTGCCGTACTTTGCTCTACAATCTGCATACGCACGATTGGGACGATGAATTACTGACCCTGCTCGACATTCCCCGCAGCCTATTGCCGGACGTTCACCGTTCTTCTGAGGTGTATGGGCACACGGCAGCCGGGTTACTGGGGGCGCAGATTCCGATCGCCGGGATTGCCGGAGATCAGCAGGCAGCTACGTTTGGGCAGGCGGCGCTGCAATCAGGCATGGTGAAAAACACCTACGGCACGGGCTGCTTTATGCTGCTCAACACCGGGGAAAAGCCAATTCCTTCCCAACACAAACTGCTGACGACGGTCGCTTGGAAAGTCAACGATCGTACGAACTACGCGCTAGAGGGCAGTGTGTTTGTAGCGGGGGCGGTGGTGCAGTGGCTCCGAGATGGGCTTGGCATCATTAAGCGTAGCGAAGAAGTGGAAGCGCTGGCCAACAGCGTTCCCGACAACGACGGGGTGTATTTTGTACCAGCCTTTGTCGGGTTGGGTGCACCCTATTGGGACAGCTATGCGCGCGGTACGATCGTCGGTCTCTCTCGGGGTTCAACGGCGGCTCATATTGCCCGTGCCGCCTTGGAAAGCATTGCTTATCAAACGGCTGATGTCATTGATGCCATGCGGCAAGACTCACAGCTATCGCTACCCGAACTGCGCGTAGATGGTGGGGCATCGCGCAACGATCTCCTGATGCAATTTCAAGCAGATATATTGGGTGTCCCCGTCGTCCGTCCCAAAGTGACTGAAACAACGGCCCTGGGAGCCGCCTACTTAGCCGGACTAGCGGTGGGTTATTGGCAAGACGAAGCAGAGATTTTGCAATTGTGGCAAATGGACAAACGGTTTGAACCCTGCATTAGCCCCGATCGTCGTGAGATGTTGCGTCACGCTTGGCGGCAGGCCGTTTCTCAAGCACGCCAGCCCAGCCAAGGAATCACCCCCTAACTCTACGATGCCTACCGTTTGACAGTCTTGACAAGCGCCAATTATATGTATATACATATTTTATGAACGATCGACCCTTTGAGCCAAATTTTGCAGTGCTGAATCAGGTTCCCACGGTCTGCATGGGAATGCATATTCGTCGGGCTTCCCGGATCATCACGCAGGTGTACGATGCTGCATTGTATCCAGCAGGATTGGCATTGAACCAATTTACGCTGCTTGTATCCATCTACTTAGCAGAATTCATTACCATTACTCGCTTGGCTCAGGAGTTATTCACTGACCAAACTACCCTGACTCGCAATCTCAAAGTCTTGGAAAAACGGGGCTGGGTGGCGATCGAACCGGGAGACGATCGGCGGGTGCGGTTGGTGTCTTTGACGGCAGAAGGGCGAACCGTCCTGGCGCAAGCCTTGCCGCTTTGGCAACAAGCTCAAACCGAAGTCATGCAGCATTTTGCCTCAGAGCAATGGCAAACGTTGCTATCACTGTTGTCTGAGGTGAGGGCGATGAAAGGCGATTAAAAGAGATTAGCCGTCAAATGGGCTCAAAGTTTTAGTCTCTAGCCTTTCTCTCGTCTTTACTTAGGAAAAACATGTATATACATAAAAATAGAGGTGAACATGGCAAAGTTCGATACCCATCCTACTGTGCAGTGGTGGCGGCAACAGGCGGTAGTCCAATCCTCGGTAAGGCCAGCAAGCTTGAATGCGGAGTCGTTGCGATCGCTGTGCCTGGAAGCTGGGGCAGATGATGTGGGGTTTGTGGAAATTGCCCGTCCGGCCGTTGAGGATCAGCGATCGGAGATTTTGGCGGCGTTTCCGTCTACCAAAACGCTGGTTAGCTTTGTCTGTCGCATGAATCGAGAAAATATTCGCACGCCGGCTCGCTCTGCCACGAATGTTGAATTTCATGCTAGCTACGATCACACGAATGAGGTAGCCCGCCGCATTGCCAAAACCTTGGAACAAGTCGGCATTCGGGCAATGGTTCCGGGGGCAAGTTTTCCGATGGAAATGGATCAGTTTCCGGGGAAGGTGTGGGTGGTGTCGCATAAACCGATCGCCGTTGCCGCGGGATTAGGCCATATGGGCATTCATCGGTTGGTGATTCATCCCAAGTTTGGCAATTTCATTTCGCTAGGAACGGTGCTGCTGGATGCTGAGGTCACAAGCTACACTTATCCGATCGATTACAATCCTTGCTTGGAGTGCAAACTTTGTGTGGCGGCCTGTCCGGTGGGGGCGATCGGTGCAGATGGTCACTTCAATTTCTCTGCCTGTTACACCCACAACTATCGAGAGTTTATGAGCGGATTCACCGACTGGGTAGGAACAATCGCTGACAGTAAAAGCGCTCGCGATTATCGTCAAAAGGTCAGTGATGCCGAATCGGCGTCGATGTGGCAAAGCTTGTCGTTCAAGGCAAACTACAAAGCCGCCTACTGCATGGCCGCCTGCCCCGCCGGAGAAGACGTGATTGCGCCGTTTTTAACCGATCGCAAAGCCTTTGTGCAAGCGGTCGTTAAACCTTTGCAAGACAAACCCGAAACCATCTATGTAGTGCCTGGCTCGGATGCAGAAACCTATGTGGCGCGACGCTTCCCGCATAAAACAGTGAAACGAGTCAGCAGCGGCATTCGTCCCAAATCCATTCAAGGATTTTTGTTTGGATTACCCTTACTGTTTCAGCGAGAACAGGCAGAGGGCTTGAATGCGGTGTACCATTTCACCTTCACCGGAGCGGAAGCCCGCCGCGCCACTGTCATCATTCGAGACAAAACGGTGCAGGTGCAAACCGAGCATGTAGGGAGAGCCAATCTATTGGTGACAGCCGACAGCAAAACTTGGTTGCGGTTTCTTGCCAAAGAATACAATCTGCTCTGGGCACTGTTGCAAGGCAAAATTCGACTCAGTGGCTCACCGAAGTTGCTTCTGGCGTTTGGCAAGTGTTTTCCTGCTTGATTGTTTTGGGGCTGAATCTGGTAGGATATCCTAATCCTTTTTTAGAAAGAGCGATTCCCTCATCGTTTCAGTGAGTTCCCTGCTGACATCACCCCATTACATTCATTAAAAATCAGTTGGTTCGACTGATCGGTTGGCTCAATCATCCGATCGCGCCCGATGTGATCTGAGGTTTTCGTTATTTCCCAATTCTCGACTGAACCACAAAGCTTTGGCAGTTGTGGGAATTCTGAGCTAGTTATCCAAGACAGTGCCTTCGATGGTTCAACCGCTTGTTCCTTCTCCCACGGGTTCACTGCAAGTTTCTGCCCGAGCCGCAGAACCGAGTGTTTGCAGACATCCTGCGTCTTTGCAACCAGGACAACCTCTGCTCTCACTGGTCATTCCCACCTTCAATGAAGGGCAGAACATTCAAAGTATGATTCATCAGTTAAGCGATCGCCTCGATCGGGTGTTGCCGGGGCAGTATGAGCTAATTGTGGTGGATGATGATAGCCCAGACTACACCTGGAAATTGGCGCAAGAGCTAGCACCAATCTATTCCCACCTGCGGGTGATGCGACGCCAACAGGAACGGGGGCTATCAACCGCGGTGATTCGTGGCTGGCAGGTGGCGCGAGGACAAGTGTTAGGAGTTATCGATGGCGATCTGCAACATCCTCCAGAGGTGCTGCTGAGGTTGTTGGCGGCAATCGACCAAGGAGCCGACTTAGCCGTGGCCAGTCGTCATGTCCAAACCGGGGGCGTCAGCGAGTGGAACTTGCTACGGCGGGTGTTATCGCGAGGCGCACAAATTTTGGGATTGCTGATTCTGCCAGGAGTTGTGGGGCGTGTCTCAGACCCCATGAGTGGCTATTTTTTGGTGCAACGGGCTGCCATTGCCGATCGGGTGCTGAGTCCGGTGGGATACAAAATTTTGCTGGAAGTGTTGGGACGCGGCACTGTTCAACGCATTGCGGAAGTTGGCTATGTCTTTCAAGAGCGACAAGAGGGCGAAAGTAAAGTGACGTGGAAGCAATATGTGCAGTACCTCCAGCATTTGTGGCGATTGCGATCATCCCCTACTCAAGCTGCCCGCCCCGCCTTGTCATTACCCGTGTTGCGCTTTTTCCGCTTTGGCTTAGTGGGCTTGAGCGGTGTGTTAGTGGACATGGCGCTGCTCTATGTGCTCAGCGATCCAACCGCCTTAGGGTGGGGACTGACTCGCAGCAAAATCATTGCCTCTGAGTTCGCCATCATCAACAACTTTCTCTGGAACGATCGCTGGACGTTTGGCGACATTGCCCGGCAGCAAACCGGCTGGAACAAACGCCTCAAACGCTTCTTGAAGTTTAATTTCATTTGCTTAGCTGGCCTAGTGCTCAATGTCTTGATTCTGAATGGGCTGTTTAATCTTTTTGGCATCAATCGCTATATAGCCAATCTGCTGGCGATCGCCGCTGTCACTCTTTGGAACTTTTGGCTGAACCTGAAGCTCAGTTGGCGCGTCACGGATGCCAACTCTTTGCCTCGGTAGCACTACGGAGGTTTGTTAACCGGGGGAGGAGCTATGCTAAGACTGACTCAACGTTTCCTCCAAACTCAGCGATGAAATTTATATTTGTGATCGCCACAACCGTTTCAGGGCTAGTTGGTTCAGGACTTGTTGGAGTGATGTCCACTGCATGGGCAGATACACTCCCTCCTCTGGAGATTCATCATTCCGAAACTCAGATTTCGGAAACGCCGATCTTGTCAGACCCGTCATCACAGGGTGCTTCCCAAACTAATCCACAGCACCTCGATCGGTTAGAAATGCAAATCAATCAAGAGGTGGGCAGCGATCGTCGTACCAACCAACCCCAAACTCCACTTGCCGAACTAGATGAGGTACTGGATTTGCCCGAAGGTGTAGTAGTGCGCGGCACACAGCGGGGAGGATTGGCGATTGGAGGAGAGTTTTAACAACCTATACTTTTATTTTTTTACTTTCTTTACTTACCGATAGCTGTCCTTACCGACCCAATCGATTGGGAATGCCTTCGCACCCCCCCGGAATTGTGGCTCTAGTGGCGGAACCGCCCCAAGCGCAGCAGTAATAATGCTGCTCTTCAGATAGGCGTTGGACGCCCGTAAAATCAGCATTCTCGATCACGGCTCCCGTAAATTCACCTGTTTTATAGTTGGGCAAATCTTCGCGGGTGCGGGGTGTAGCAGTTTCAACAGAGCCATAAAACAAACGGCTACCCATCATATCAGAGCCAGCCAATGTTGTACCGTATAAAATAGTTCGCGCAAAATTGGCCTTGACGAGATCGCAACCATTCAGGTTGGCTCGAATCAGGTTGATATCACTCAGATCTACCCAGCGCAAATCCGTTCCAGCTAAATCACTACCCGCCAACATCACGCCTAAATCAATCACCTTAGTGCCATAGTCGCGATCTTCAGCATAACCACCCAGCCCATCTAGAATCGCTCGCCCCAGCCGACCATCGCGTTTCAGCGGCGTCAACAGGCGTGATTGCGATAAAAACCGCAGCACCTTGGCTTTTCCTTGCGCGTCTACGCTGCCCAAAATTGCGGCGGTGCGTCCTTCGGCAATGGCGCGTTCCAACGGCAAATCTTCCAACAGTCCTTCTTCATCCAGCACTAGCTCAGAAATGCCCTGAAAAAACGAGTCAATCGTCTGCTGCTGGGTAATGATATTTTGCTGAATCGTTAAGTCCTTGGAAATCACATATTGCCGCCAGGCAACATAGACTGCCAGAATTGCAATCAAGATTTGTCCAACTGCGCCGATAACTTCCCCAGTGGCCCCCACTGCGTCCCAGTTAAGCCGTTCATACCAGAAGCGAATCCACTGTCCAGCACCGCTCAGCTTCAGTAGCCCCACACTGGCCGACACAAACCCAACGATGCTAATCGTTAGAGTGCGCTGTGGGGGGGAAAACAATTCAAGCACGACCGATCGCAAGTCTGCCCAAATGACTTGCAGCGACACCAGCAGCGCTACGATCGCCCCAGCAAATCCGATCCAGAGGCTGCCAATGGATAGCCCGATTGTCATCACAATCAGCGCCACGATGATAATCAAACCCAACGGCGGCATCTCCAAGGGGGCAGGTTTTGCCGAGGCTGGCAGGGTTGTTAAAGTTTGGGGCGGTGTTGTATCAGTTTGAGAGAGGAGCATTTCAGACGTTTGAACCGGAAACCCATCATCGTCGATTTGAACCTCTAATCGATTGGGCTGAACAGGTTCAGTAGGACCAGATGCTCCATTTGGCGGGGTAGACGGGAACGATCGGTGGTTTGGTGCAGTCATTGCAAGGGGGGTGGGGCAGTCAAAACCCCTATCCTAACAGTAGCGTTACGAATTCCTACTGTTCCCGAAATTTCTTGTTGTGTCAATCTGGGTCAAGCGGTTTTGATGAAGCTTTGATTGAGTATTTAAAGCGGAGGCACAGTAAATAACTCGGTAAACAACTCGGTGTTCGATCGAGCTTCTCGCTGAATTTCTCCAGTCTGTAAAGCTTGACGCAACTTTTGTAGTGCAATGAGGTCAGCGGGTTGATAGCCACGCATAGCCAACATTTGCCGGATTAGTCCTTCTGATTCGACACTGAGATATCCGGTTTGAAAAGCAGAATGCACAAGACGGTGAAGCATAGCAGATTTCTAAGGACAGGAAGCGTGTTGCGCTATGGGTGAGCGCGTGACCGATATTAACCCGATCGCTGTATCATTTTGTTTCTAGCAATTCCAGTGTCAGCGATTGTGACGTTGCAACAATTGATGCAGATCTAAGCGGTTGCGTGATCTTGACGGTCAATTTATGTGATATCAATCACATATTGTTCGCGGGATCAAGGTGGTGGCACGCGATGGTAACCAATTTTGAAATTGCGAATAACTAACCATCCGGTCATCAGCGCAGCAGCACTCATTAAACAGTTCATCTAAACAGTTAATCTGAATTTTTTGTTCGAGATTAAAACTCCCAAGAAAATTGAGTCAATTTTTTTTTCTAGAGCTAAAATTTCCTGAGCCAATCTCACAGGAGGAAATTACGGAATCGATTACACCCGACAACCCAAGTTAGTGGAGCGAGAAGATGGTGGTGTGATTGGAGTTAGGTCAGGCGTTGAAGTCACTGTTTGGAACAAGTGTTTGTCGCTCGGATAACACCTGGTGTGAGCGCGATTTTTACGGATCAATACATAATTCTTCGCAACTGATAGTTGACCCTGAATATGGTGATTAGAACCGTATTCAGAAATATAAACCAGGTAACGTGGCAAGCGATGAATTAGACAGAGTTGAGAACGTGAAGCGGAATTGAGTGAATGAGTGGAATGAGGATAGAGTCGATGGTACAAGCTGAGAGTTCTTCATGGCAGACTTCGGTCGTTGAACTGGCCCGGGCTGGAAATTTACGGGCGATCGCCTTTTGGATCAATCGCTATTTAGTGCCCCAAGGCATTTGTGCCCAAGTTTTGTCAGATAAGCCGGGATATCTGCTGGTTCGGGTGGTGTGTCATCGCGTTCCCGATCGCGATCGATTGGTAGATTTCATCTGTTATCGTTTGAGTCATCTCAACTCGCAGGTGATTCGTGCTATTCGTGTGACAGCCCAACTAGTGGGACATTCCAAACTGCTCTGGGAAAAAACAGCCGTTGTGCCGTCGGCACCCCAAGCTTCAGCCACTATGAAGCTGCATCCGGCTCAATCCGTTTTGTCATCTCCACGTCAAACCATTCCACCTCATGCCTCTAGGTCGTCGCCTGCTGTTCAAACTGTGTCCTCTACCAAACCAGCGAGCCACACTCCCCAACCACTGACTACAACGGTTGCTTCTGAGTCGGTATCTGAACAAGCTGTACCGTCACCTCGTCCAGCGGTGCGCAAGAAGAAACTGAAGCCAAAGCGCCCAATTTTCGTGCAGTGGTCTCGATCGGCAGTGCGGCAGGCGATTGTACTGCCTGAAACCGTGCGGCAATTGTCGGTACAATCGGTGGATTGGTTTAGCGAGCAAACGTTGCCTGTGCGGGCCTTGACGGTGGGTGGCTCAGCCATTGCCATATTTTTTGTAGGCTGTGGCTTTGAACTGATGCGACAATATACGATCGATCCAGGCTTTGGGCAATCGGGTACTCCGTTTCAGGCGTCATTTATCCGCAATAAGCCCGGAATGGTTCAAGCGGCGTTGGATCAAGTTCCTGTGATTCGTCCGACAGTGGCCAATCCAACTGATCCCAGTGTGACGCTCTTGTTCAGCAATCGTGCGGCTTTGGGGCGTGTATCTGAAACAGCGGCTCTAGCAAATCGAGCAAATTCTAAACTCAATCCGTCAGACCCTACTCCGTCAGAGGCAACCCCTGCTCTTGAAGGTGGACTAGACGCTTACCATCAAGCAGACTTGGTGATGACCAGCTTAGATCATTCGCTGTCGCTTCAGCAATTACTTGCGGTTCCTCGTGATTCTAGCAATCGAGCTAGTGCTGAGCAACTTGTGTTGCCCTCTCCAGAACAGGAAATGGCGGCTTCCGGCTTAGGACACGATCGATCCAATCAATCCCAGGTGACTCAGGATAATACCCGCCAATCGGCTGGAACTGAAACCACCATTCACGAGTTACTTGCTAACGGAGTGGATGTAGTTAATTTGGCCAATGATCTGTCGGTTCAACCTCAATCAGCTGAAGTGGTGCAAACGATCGAGGTGTTGCAGCGCAGCAACATTCAGTTTGTAGGAACCGGAGATAGTGAGCGAGAAGCTCGGCAACCCCGAATTTTTGATGTGAAGGGACAGCGAATTGCTTACCTAGGATATGCTGATCCAACCTTGACTGGAGCATTGGCGATCGAAACGGGTATGGCTGCAAGTTTAAAAGAACAGATGGTTGAAGACATTCAATCATTGCGGGATCAGGTGGATTGGATCGTGGTTAGCTTCCGCTGGCAGCGCGAACTAAGAGCGTATCCAGAAGCTTGGCAGGTAGAACTTGCTCATTTGGCGGTTGATCAAGGAGCGGATTTGGTTGTGGGCTATCATCCTCATCTTACCCAAGGAGCCGAAGTCTACAAAGGACGACCGATTGCTTATTCGTTGGGCAGTTCAGTTGAAGAAATGGCTGAACATACTGAGTATGGTGATGATGAGTGGGATGAGTATAGTGAGGAGTCTGAGGTTGAGCAGGGCATCGAGGAGCTAGGGGGCGATCGCCGCACGGTTTCTTTGAAGGTGACGCTGCACGATCAGCAGATGAAGGTAGAGTTCTTGCCAGTGCAGTTACGTTCAACCCACGTTGCCCTTGCGACAGGAGAGGACGCCGCCAAGACACTGGGCTATTTGGAACGAGCTTCTAGCTTGTTTGAACAACCGCTGCGATCAGCGATAACTCTGGATGCACGGGTGCGGATGTCGTTGCCCTCGGCTCCAGATTCGGATTTGCCCACAGAGCCGTTTCTTGCCTATCCAGAATCGCCCACAGACGAGTAGATGGGAAAAGCTATAGGCTACAGTAAAACTAAAAACTAAGGCTAAATGACGATGACAGCTAGTTATCGATCGCTTAGCCTTCTATAGCAGATAAGGCAGGCTACACCCTTTTCTTCCCAGGAGGTTATTCGTGTTTGCAATCGCCCAAGAACATCAACAATATACAACCTACGTTCTCACAGATGCGACGGCTCAATCGCGTTTGGAAGTTGTACCAGAGCGAGGTGGCATCATCACGCGATGGCAAGTACAGGGACAAGATTTACTCTACCTAGATGCGGAACGGTTCGCCAATCCGTCCATGTCGGTTCGCGGTGGTATTCCTATTCTTTTTCCAATCTGTGGAAACTTACCTGATAATGCTTATACGCACAATGGGCAAACGTATACACTGAAACAGCATGGGTTTGCGCGTGATTTGCCGTGGCAAGTGGTGGATCAAGAAACGCAGGAGGGGGTGGCGATTACGTTGGTGCTAGAGAGTGACGATCGAACTCGTGCAGTGTATCCGTTTGATTTCCATCTGCAATTCACCTATCGGTTGCAAAATAATTCTCTAGAAATTCACCAGACATATACTAACCGTTCTTCAAAACCAATGCCCTTTTCAACAGGGCTGCATCCCTACTTTTCGGTGTTCGATAAAACGCAACTGAGCTTTGATATCCCCGCCACGAAATACCAAGATCAAATTAATAAAACAACGCACTCGTACACAGGCAGCTTTGATTTTGACGTGGACGAAATTGATATTGCCTTTCGAGACGTGTCGAGGCAATTTGCTGTTGTGACCGACCCCAACCGCAAGTCGCGGCTGACGATCGATTATGATCTGGTCTACTCGACGCTAGTGTTTTGGACTGTGAAGGGTAAAGATTACTATTGCTTGGAGCCATGGACAGCCCCTCGCAATGCCCTTAATACGGGTGAAGCCCTAATCCAACTAGAACCTGGAGCTAGCCTTAATACCTTAGTTGGCTTCTCGGTGGCGTTTCTTTAGTAGTTCCTAAATAGTTCTAGGGTCTATCTAGCCCATGAGAATCACATTATCAATGACATGAATCACACCGTTGTCGGCTTCAATATCAGCAGCAATTACCGTTGCATTCTTCACCTCAAAGCCCTTTGCCAATTTCACAGGAATCGTTGAGCCTTCCGCTGAGGTTAATACGGTTTGATCTGCCAAATCCTGTTGTTTTAGCTTGCCCGGTACTACGTGGTATTTCAAAATTCGGGCAAGCTGTGGTGGATTCTGTACCAAGGTTTGCACGGTTCCAGGTGGAAGTTTGGCAAATGCCTCATCGTTTGGTGCAAATACCGTGAACGGGCCCGGACTCTTCAACGTTTCAACCAATCCAGCCGCTTTGACGGCAGCGACCAAGGTTTCAAATGAACCAGCACTGACTGCAATATCAACAATATCAGGCATAGGGGGGTAACAAATAAGGGACAAAGAGATTGTAGGGTGGGCAGTGCCCACCTGACAGAGTTATTGAGTTCGATCGTCACCGATAGTCTTGGCTTTGAATTGCGCGGAGTCGCGCTTCTGGGCGCAGGAATCGATCCATCTGTGCTTCAAAGAATTTGCGATTGGACATGAGGTGATCGGGATTAGGATCATCTAGTGGATACAACAACGCTGTTCGTAAGGCTTGAATGACCGCAGAGGTGACGTTATACATCGATCGCTGAAAGGTAATTCCCAACTGGATCAGCATGTCATCCTCACCACGACAATGCTGTTTATAATAATCCACTAGGTAAGGCGGCAAGAAATGCAGCATGTCTTGCATCAGTAAGGTAGGCGGAATTCCAGCGCTGCCGACTGGAAATACATCAGCGTATAAAATGCCATAATGAAAATCCTTTTGGTCGGCTGGCACTTCATTCGCTTGGGCATTGTAAGATTTCGTTCCCCGGAACGGCGAGGTACGGTAAAACACTGCTTCTACATACGGTAATGCAGCCTCGTACAACCAGGTAAAACCTTTAGATTTGGGAATGATTTCATAGCATTCTCCATCAATATAAACATGATGATAAATGGGGCGTCCGGCGATCGCAAAAATACCATTCACCAGAAAATTCATAGCATCAGGAACGCCCTTGAACCCACCTTCATCGTAGATATCACTCATCTCAAAGAAGACAGGAGCCATCACTTCCCAGAACAGTCCCAAATTAGAGTAATAAGACAATTGCCGCACTTGTTCCAAAAACATATCTGGAAACAGCTTGTACAGCCCCAGCATCAATGGGTTCTTTTTGAAATAGGCGCGAA
The DNA here is from genome assembly GCF_026802175.1 of Thermocoleostomius sinensis A174. Lineage (NCBI taxonomy): Bacteria > Bacillati > Cyanobacteriota > Cyanophyceae > Oculatellales > Oculatellaceae > Thermocoleostomius > Thermocoleostomius sinensis. The sequence goes on from NZ_CP113797.1 coordinate 5,541,037, forward strand.
TCGCTCGATCGGCATTTTGTTTGTATTCTTCTGAATCTAGATACGCATCAAACTGATTCACTGGCGCATACATATGGCGGTGCCAAAGCATAGCCCGCATACATTCTTCGGCAAACTCCATATTGATGCGATCGTGCCACCAGTGGTGTAACAGCTTCGGCAGCTTTTTCTTGACCTCGCCTTTAGCCATGAACTCTAAGAGTTCTGGATGGGCAGTTGCTTCACCGCGCCAAATGCGTAGATCGGCATCATCGCCTGCATAGTGATTATGTCGCTGTAGATATTCCTCAGAAATAAAGTATTTGAAGAACGGCAGCGGATTCAAAAACACTTGCTCGGCAATGTAGAGCAGATCGCGCCAGTAAAAATCCATCGGCACTGCATAGGCTTTGTAGATGCCGATAATTTGCATCAGATTTTCTGGTGTATCTGGCAACATCGAGCCACCTGCTTCTAGGCGATGGATGATGTCCGCAAATTCATGATTGGAAGGAGGGATACTTGTCGTAGATTGGGCGATTGTTGTTGCAGTCATAGTCACGGTTGAGATTGGGGGTTAGGAATTGGAGGTTCGGGGGTTGGGTTTAGGGGGTGGGAAGCGTTAGGGGCGCAATGGCGATCGATTCGGTTCGATTTGAGGGTGCAGCCGCGACAAATGCGGTTGTAGTGGTTTCAGTCCAACGTACTAACCAAGTGGGCTGAATCCCTAAAAACAGAATCAGAATCGCTAAAACTAGGGCTGGAACTTTCTCAAGTAGAGACACTTGGGGATAGTAAGCCGTCGCGTTATCGAGTTTGCCGAAACAAGTACGGTTAAGCAGAATCACAAAATAGACAGCGGTCATTCCAGTGCCCAACACAGCGAGGAGGGTTTGTACGGGAAACACAGAATAGCTGCCCTGGAAGATTAGAAACTCTGCTACAAATCCTGCTAACCCAGGAATGCCCGCGCTGGCCATTGCTCCTAGAATCAACAGCGCACTGACAAATGGCAGTCCTCGAATCGGGTTGAGTAGCCCATTCAATACATCCAACTCGCGGCTACCCACTTTCGCTTCAATTACACCAACGAGGTGAAACAGAATTGCCAGAATCAATCCGTGCGCCAACATCTGGGAAACAGATCCCACTAGTGCCAGCGGCGTTAAGGCAGCAGCCCCTAGCAAAATATAGCCCATGTGCCCCACGGAGCTATAGGCAACCATGCGCTTGATGTCTTTCTGAGCGATCGCTGCAATTGCCCCATACAGAATGCTAACACTCCCCCACGTAGCCAAAAATGGCGACAGCACCGACCATGCTTCGGGAAATAGCTGTAAGCCAAATCGAAAAATGCCATACGCACCCAATTTTGCCAAGATGCCGCCTAGCAAAATGACCACGGGAGTTGACGCTGCTACGTAGGTGTCCGGCAACCAGGTATGAAATGGAACCAGCGGCATTTTAATTCCAAATCCGACCAGCAGTACACCCAGCAGCGTGATTTGCAAGCCCAGCGGTAACGTCTGTCCTAACACAGATTGGTAGCTGAAGTCAGGTGCTTCTCCTAGCCAAACTAAGCCCAGGAACCCGGCCAAAATTAACACACCTGAAAGGGCTGTATAGATCAGAAACTTGATGGCTGCATACTCGCGTTTTTCACCGCCCCAAATGGCAATTAGCAAGTAGAAAGGAACTAACTCTAGCTCATAGAACAAGAAGAACAAGAGCAGATTTTGAGCCAAGAATGCACCTGCCACGCCACCACTGACTAGCAGAATCAGCGAGTAAAACAACCGGGGACGCTCGATCGTGGCAGTACTGCTGAAGATAGCAATCCAGGTTAGTAAGCTGTTTAAAGCCAGCATTACCAACGACAGTCCATCCACCCCCAATTCATAGTGGAGTCCCAGTGCTTCTAGCCAAGGGACGTATTCTTGAAACTGAAGGGCGGAATTGTGAATATCAAATTGAGTGAGCAACCAGATTGTCCACAATAAGACGCCACCAGCAAGCCATGTCGCCCCTGCCCGAATCTGATAGGCAGATAGGTGGATAGGCAGGAAGCCAACAATCGCAGCGCTCACAATGGGTAGCCAGATGAGAAGACTGAGCATAGCAAGGATAGGGAGAACAGAGGACGGATGAAGAAAGAAGCAGGAAAAGCAAGCGATCAATTAGCTGAGAAGAAATGATCAAGCAGTGGCTATAGGTGTCCCAGGAATGACCAACTCATAAGGATCACCAGCGCGACTGTACCGACGGCGATCGTCAATACGTAAAATTGGCTCTGCCCAGAGTTGGCATACTTTAGGGCCGCTCCGCTGAGCATCGAGGACAAGCCCACCAAGTTAACGAAGCCATCTACTAGATAGCGATCGAACCAGTCCGTTACTCGCGACACGATGTCTACACTGCCTACAATACTAGAGCGGTATAGGGTGGGTGTGTAGAAATCGTAAGCAAACAGGTCTTGCAGCGGCTTCCAGGGAAGGCGAATTGGCTTGGACACAACATTCCCCATATAGAGAATGGCTCCAAGGCTGAACCCAAATATACTGGACCAAGTTAGCAATAAGGCGAGATCCTTATTGAGGTCAGCCCACGCAGGCAGGAGGGAAAAACTTTGCAAGATCATGGGCACATGCAGTGTAAACCCTGCCAAAATCGTCATCGGTAACGTCACAGACCAAATGTTTTCAGGGGCCCGTTCGCTCATGGGTTGAGCCTTGCCAGCAAACACAAGGCTAAAGGTGCGGGTGACACTGAAAGCCGCTAATCCGTTGATTAGCAAGATCAAACCTACTAGCCAGGGGCGATCGTTCCACAATCCATCGACCAGCTTCAGCATCGCCCAGAAGCTTCCTAGGGGTGGAAGGGCCGCAAGACCCAGCGCACCTGCAATAAATGACAATCCAGTGATAGGTCGGCGACTCCAAAGTCCTCCTAGTTGAGTTAAATCCTGACTGATGCAGTTGAGGACAATCGATCCAGTGCTTGCCACCAAGGTAGCCATTGCCAATGCATAGGTTAAAACTATCAGCAGCGCCGCTTCTGTTTGCTGAGCACCGACCGCAATAAACACAATTCCCATGTAAGCGCTGACCAAATAGGAAAGCGATCGCTTGATGTCAATTTGGGCAATCGCAATTAGGGTTCCGCCAATGGCGGTGACGGCTCCGATTGCGATTGTGGCATTCAATACTACTGGCGATAAAGCCAGGACTGGAGCCAGTTTTACTAGTACCCAGGCTCCCGTAGTGACAACGACTGAATTTCTCAGAATTGTGCTGGGGAAGGGCCCTTCCATGGCTTCATCAAGCCACAGATGTAGCGGAAACTGAGCACATTTACCCATTGGCCCAGCAATCAGGGCAAATCCCACTAAGGTAGCCACCTTCGGATCAACTACAGCGGTCTGGCTCCACAGCGCCAAGTCGTGATAGTTCCAAGTTCCAGCTAACGGGTAAATGGCCAAAACTCCCATCAGCAAGAACAAGTCCCCTACCCGCTTGGTTAAGAAAGCATCGCGTGCACCCGTTACTACCAAGGATTGGTTAAACCAAACACCAATTAGCAAGTAGGTTCCAAGGGTAAGAATTTCTAGAACCATGTAGCTGAAAAACAGCGAATCCGAGAGCACTAAGGCACACATCCCCGCTTCAAATAGGGCCAGCAGGCTAAAGAATCGGGCCCAGGCCCAATCCATTTCTAGATAGCCAACGGCATAGATTTGAGCCAAGAAATTTAGCCCAGTAATCAGCACGATCGCTCCCAAGGTCAGGGACGACAGTTCAACCGGAATTGCCAAATTCAAACCAGCTACCTGAAGCCAGGGGAATTCAAAATACTGTGGTGGTTGTCCGAACGTATCAATCAACGCGAGCAGTCCATGACCAAATGCCAGAAACGTTGTAATGGCATTGACATATCCAGCGGGGCGGGGTCCTGTGCGTCGAGTGATTGAAGGAAACCACAAAATAGACAACACCATGCCCACGATCGGGTAGAACGGAATGAACCAAGCCGATTGCAGAAGAAACTGAGTCATGCAACTAATCCTCGGAACAGCGCAGGGTTAGCTCGCACAGATAATATTTTATCTATGCTTTGAAAATTGAAAATAGACTAAATTCTATGCTTTTCAGCATAACTTAAAGATTGTTCTCTGCAAACTAATTTAGAGATTACTCTTTTGAAAAAGATCTATAAGAAAAAGCTGTAGGTGGTCAAAGCCTTATCTACAGCTTATTCTAGTTTGGTCATTCAGCTACGATCGAGCGGAGCATTTTTAAGCTCTATCTAGGGTTGGTTGCCAATCGGTTCTCATTTTTTTCATGTTTGTTAGCTCTCTGATTTAAGGTTATTCAAGCCAGAAATTACCCGCGCTGTATCAATTCGATCGCCCGGCTGGATTTGATCCACCACATTCATGCCCTCGGTGACATAGCCAAACACCGCATAGCTGCCGTCGAGAAAATTGAGATCGGCTAACGCAATGTAGAACTGGGACGAGGCAGAATCGGGAACGTTCGATCGAGCCATCGCAACGGCTCCGCGTGTATGCCGCAACTTAGGAGCAGTACTGATGCCTGCTGTTTCGAAGGTTTGGCTATAAATGGGCTGTTCAGCCTCAGTGGGTTGAATTTCCAAGGGAATGTAGCGGGGTTGTCCGGTGGCTGGATCAATGAAGCTTCCAGTGCCTAATTGATTAATGGGAACATTCGGATCTTGACTTTGCGGATCACCGCCCTGTACTACAAAAGGCTGAGGATCGCGTACCACTCGGTGAAAAGATAGCCCATTGTAGACCCCTCGATTGACCAGATCCACAAAGTTTCCGGCTGTGATGGGCGCATCAACACCGTTTACTAGAATGCGAATGGGACTGCCCTTCACTACTAGCTCAACGATCGCTTCTCCCTCTAAACGCGGCAGATTTCTGAAAGCTGAATCTGCGGTTGACGCTTGAGCCACATCTGGGCTTGCTGAATTAGCCGTATCTCGACTGGCGGTGCATCCACCCAAAATCAGTGTTCCCACAAGAAACAAAGCCATCAGACTGCTGTAAAGTTTCGTTCGTACTTTCATATCCGTTGTTCATTTCCATGATGTTTTGGTTGCCCAAGCTACAAGACTAACGAATCCTGATGCGCTCCTTTGCTGACGCACCGCAATTTTTTTGTAAATCTTTTTTGTCTATCTCTGAACAACGGATATTAATGGTGTGTAAGCAGCAGTAGGCTGGGAGTGCGTTACTTCTAGCAAAGAAATGGGCAATCTAAGGCTGTGCCTCTTGCAAGTGCCCGTTCTAGCAACATTCCTAACCCCAATGAATATTCTTCTGATTGGTTACTATGGCAAACGCAATATTGGGGATGACTTGTTTGTGCAGCAATTAACTCATCATCTAGCGCAGCAAGAGAATGTCGAGTCCATCTTTGTGTTTTGTCAAGAAGCCTATTACCCACCAATCAGTTCTAAAGTTCACTATTTGCCATCAGAAACGCTATCAAAGTTTAAGAAAATTGAAATACTTCTTAAAACAGACTGCATTGCCTGGGGAGGTGGCACATTAAATATTTCTAGTAAGCCGACTAGTTTGCTGCGGCTGCAAACCTTGGCAACAATACTGCGGAAACAATTTTGTTTTCTGGGGATTGGGTTAGAAGGAACAGAGTCTGGTAGTACAGCGGTAGCTCGTTTGTTTGAGCGCTCGAGTTTGCTCTATTTGCGCGATCGTCACTCTTACAACGTTGCCACTCAGCAGTTATCGAGTGCCCATCAGATTTGCCTGGGAGGAGACCTAGCTTTTCTAGATGTGTCGTTGTATGAGAACTTTATTAAGTCTCCATTGGTCAAGAGCGATCGGCTTAAGCATGTTGCCTTTTGCGGCAAATTTTGGTGGGGCGAGGGACGGGCAGAATTCTATGCCAGATACTTGAATGCTTTGATTGACGCTTATCAAACCACCATTCATTTGCTGCCAGGACACATGGGTGCCGAGCGCAATGACAACCAATTTCACCAACTTTTGCAAAAGTATCTACCTATCAGCCATTGCCAAATTCACGAATGGCAGCAGCCAGCAGACTTTCTCACGATTCTTAGCCAGATGGATTGTTGCATCAGTAATCGGTTGCATTCCCTGGTTACTGCCGATCTGCTGGGGGTTCCCAATCTTGGCATTGGCAGTCATCACTCCAAAATTGGTCATTATGTGATGAAAAGCGGCATGATACCTAGTTTGCGGATTGCCGACCTGATGGAACCGCTGTTGCTCGATCGCATTGAGGCCTTGGTCAATCACTATCAGCGCCCAACCGCTTTTATTACTAACGAGTCGCAAACGGCTCGGCTTAATCTGCACAAGCTTTTTACCTATAGCCCTTCTAGAGGCACACCCAAAAATCGAGCGAGTTCGGCTCCCTGATTTTCTAATTCAGACAGCGGCAAGGGTTGACCAACTCGCGTCAGGGGCAAATCGCCTTTGCCTTTAACGCGTAGATACAAAGCTCGACGGGGATTCAATCCTTCTTTGATGTCTGCCTTGATTGCTTGAACATCGTCTAGTGGGTAAACCAACTCAATTCGGCGATTTTTGCCAGGAAATCCTTGACGAAAGATCGTGGCAGTTCCCTGTTCCTTATTGAATTCGTTATAGCCACCGCCCACATCCCATAGAATAATTAACCACAAATAAAGCGCCAGCAGTGTTCCTGCAATGCCATAGAACGTCATGGCAATGCCTTGTGGAATAAACACAAGCTGAACCGGATCTGAAAACGGCAGCAGATTAACTTTGAAATAGCTAGAAAGCCCAGACAGTAGAAAGCCGACTCCTCCAATGGTCGAGATTACAGCCCAGAAATAGTTGCTGAATCGCCGCGCTCCTAGAATCGATCGCCGTAGAATCAAATGATTCTCATGTTTAGAAGGATTGGATGTTGTGGGTGCTGCCATAGAGTTGCCTAAATTGAAGATTACTGAAGTGGAATGCTATGCAAACGTCAAAGAGCCTAACAAAGTTCATCGAGAGCTAACAACGACAGCGCCTTAGCGAAAAAAGCGCGATCCTAAATCTGCCAAGATCCTAAAACAATGTCATCTAAAATTGCTTTCTGAGAATGGGACGTATCAGATTGTAAAATTTCTCAGATATACCTATCATATAGAAACGTTAAATCCTCTCTCAGCAAGCTGGAGCAACGGCCAGCTACACGCTTGAGTAGAGGAGATATGGAACCAACACCATAGTTTGATTCCATATTGACTAACGTAACATTCAACGATCGTTTCATCCTCTCAACAGAATGTTCTTAGGCTCTGAGAGCAGGTGGTTGATTCAAGAGGATGTCATGTCATATTAAGAGGTTATGAAATGACCATAGCAATGGGACGAGCGCAAGCAGAGCGAGGATGGTTCGACGTCCTCGACGACTGGCTCAAGCGCGACCGATTCGTCTTCGTCGGCTGGTCGGGACTTTTGCTGTTCCCGTGCGCCTACCTGGCTCTGGGCGGCTGGCTGACTGGCACCACCTTCGTCACCTCCTGGTACACCCACGGCATCGCCTCGAGCTACCTGGAGGGCTGCAACTTTCTGACCGTGGCAGTGTCAACGCCCCCCAACGCACTCGGACACTCCCTGCTGTTTCTGTGGGGACCTGAAGCCCAGTGGGACTTCACCCGCTGGTGCCAACTGGGCGGGTTGTGGACGTTTGTCGCCCTGCACGGTGCGTTCGGACTGATTGGCTTCATGCTGCGGCAGTTTGAGATCGCTCGCTTGGTGGGCATCCGCCCGTACAACGCCATCGCCTTTTCGGCGCCGATTGCGGTGTTTGTCAGTGTGTTTCTGATGTACCCGCTGGGACAGTCGAGTTGGTTTTTTGCCCCCAGCTTTGGGGTAGCGGCGATATTCCGGTTTCTGCTGTTTTTCCAAGGGTTCCACAACTGGACGCTGAATCCGTTCCACATGATGGGAGTTGCCGGAGTGTTGGGCGGTGCGCTGTTGTGTGCGATTCATGGTGCGACCGTGGAGAACACGCTGTTTGAGGACGGCGAGGGTGCCAACACCTTCCGCGCCTTCGAGCCGACCCAAGCGGAAGAGACCTACTCGATGGTGACAGCGAACCGCTTCTGGTCACAGATATTCGGGATTGCCTTCTCGAACAAGCGGTGGTTGCACTTTTTCATGTTGTTCGTGCCGGTAACGGGCTTGTGGATGAGTGCGGTCGGTGTGGTCGGACTTGGGTTGAACCTGCGGGCGTATGACTTTGTGTCGCAGGAGATTCGAGCGGCAGAAGACCCGGAGTTTGAGACGTTCTACACCAAGAACATCTTGTTGAACGAGGGCATCCGTGCTTGGATGGCTCCTCAAGACCAACCCCACGAAAACTTTGTATTCCCTGAAGAGGTATTGCCCCGTGGTAACGCTCTCTAATAGTCCAATCATGATGAGCAACCGCGACCAGGAATCATCTGGATTCGCTTGGTGGTCCGGTAATGCTCGCTTAATCAATCTATCTGGTAAGCTTTTGGGTGCCCATGTTGCCCACGCTGGTCTGATTGTTTTCTGGGCTGGAGCCATGACCTTGTTTGAGGTGGCTCACTTCATCCCTGAGAAGCCCATGTATGAGCAAGGATTGATCCTGCTGCCTCATCTGGCAACGCTAGGCTGGGGCGTCGGCCCTGGTGGTGAAGTAATTGATACGTTCCCCTATTTTGTGGTGGGCGTACTTCACCTAATTTCTTCAGCCGTTCTCGGTTTTGGCGGTATTTATCACGCTATTCGTGGCCCTGAAACGTTAGAAGAGTATTCTGCGTTCTTTGGCTATGATTGGAAAGATAAAAATCAAATGACCAACATCATCGGATATCACCTGATCCTGTTGGGGGTAGGCGCATTCCTGTTGGTTTTCAAAGCCATGTTCTTTGGCGGTGTATATGACACTTGGGCGCCAGGTGGTGGGGACGTGCGAGTAATTACGAATCCCACGCTGAACCCTGTGACTATCTTCGGTTATCTGCTGAAAGCACCGTTTGGTGGCGAGGGTTGGATCATCAGTGTCAACAATATGGAAGACATCATTGGTGGTCACATCTGGGTTGGCTTCATTTGTATTGCTGGTGGTGTTTGGCATATTCTGACAAAACCCTTTGGTTGGGTACGTCGTGCCTTTATCTGGTCGGGTGAAGCGTACCTCTCCTACAGCTTGGGTGCATTGTCGCTGATGGGATTCATTGCTTCCACCATGGTATGGTATAACAACACTGCTTATCCCAGCGAGTTCTATGGACCGACAGCGGCTGAAGCGTCTCAAGCGCAAGCACTAACCTTCTTGATTCGTGACCAGCGCTTAGGTGCAAATGTTGGCTCGGCCCAAGGTCCAACAGGTCTGGGTAAATATTTGATGCGCTCTCCGACGGGTGAAATCATCTTCGGTGGTGAAACCATGCGCTTCTGGGACTTCCAAGGGCCCTGGTTAGAGCCATTGCGCGGGCCAAATGGCTTAGATCTAGACAAGATTAAGAATGACATTCAACCGTGGCAAGCTCGTCGTGCGGCTGAGTATATGACTCATGCACCTTTGGGTTCGTTGAACTCGGTAGGTGGTGTGGCTACTGAGATTAACTCAGTGAACTTTGTCTCTCCTCGCGCTTGGTTGGCGACTTCCCACTTTGTTCTTGCCTTTTTCTTTCTGGTTGGTCATTTATGGCATGCAGGTCGTGCCCGGGCAGCGGCGGCTGGTTTTGAGAAAGGGATCGATCGCGAGAATGAACCAGTATTGTCCATGCCAGATATCGACTAAGCTTGATCAAACCAATTCAGTCATGATTTAGTCAAACGCTTTTAATTCAAAGGCTCCTGTCCACCAGGAGCCTTTTTGTTTAGCTAAGGGATTTTGTGATTTATTTGTGACTTATACCTACGCTTGACTTACTCGCGAACACGGTAGCTGTTGACGATCGCTTGAGCATCAGTCAAATAATCGAGATAAGGTTTGTTGATACCAGAGAGCGTCAGGATATAAATTGTATCACCCCGTTGTTCAATAAAGCTTTCAGCATCTAGCACATTACCCTGCGGATCTTTACCTACCCAATCAATCCGCAAACTGCCATCAGGTTGGGTTTCCGTTTTCTGCCATTCTACTTCCGTCAATTTTAAGTTGGTTCGATAGGCTTCTTTAAGGAACGATTCAAGCTGGTCGCTGGTATATTTGCCACCTTGAGCCGAGCCAAACACAACTTCTCCGCGAAAGGCTTCATCTTCCGATCGAAAAATAACACCCTTATCAGATTGCTCGAATTGATACCCCTGAGGAAACGAGATGGTAAAAGAACCTTGCGGTTCTTCGTAGGTTTGCGTCAATTCAGTTGACGGTGGAGGAGACGCAGAGGCTTTCACCGTGGGGGGGGCAGCATTGGGAGGGGTTACAGTCGCTGGAGGCTGAATCGTATTGGTCAAGTTTGTTTTGCTACAGGCAGCCAGAATCAAACTCGATAGGAGCAAAAGAGAAATGAGACGCACGGCGTGATTCATGGGCATGGTTAGTCGTTCAAAACAAGTTGGTGAAGCATTCAAGTTCCGCAGATTAAGAGAGATTCTGCTGCACAGTAACTTGATCTAGGCTTTGAGAACAGAACCATTGGTCGGTTAGTCGAACCCTCACCGTTTTCTGTTGTAACGTATCTCAAAGTTAAAGTAGTGGCTGTGATCTTTAAAGGAATTAAAAGCAACCAAGTAGCAGCTTATTCATTTAGATTCGCTATAGATACGAATCGTTCCCGTTCTGGTAGTCATTGCATGAACTAGCACTCAGTCAGGGAGAGACAAGTGTCCTCTTATGGATTATGGCTCATGAATCATGGGTGATTTCGGGCTTCAGCAGCGGAAAAGCGATCGCATCTCGAATACTGGCACAATCGCACAGCAGCATTACCAAGCGATCGATTCCCATCCCCATCCCTACCGTAGGCGGTAGCCCATATTCCAAAGCCGTCAGAAAATCTTCATCAACACCTGGTGCTTCCAAATCACCCGCCGCTTTACGAGCCGCCTGTGCCTCAAATCGCTCGCGTTGATCAATCGGATCGGTCAACTCTGAAAAGCCATTAGCGGTTTCCCGTCCTACGATAAATAGCTCGAATCGCTCCACCAGACCGGGCTTACTGCGATGGGGCTTAGAAAGGGGTGAGATTTCGATCGGGTAGTCCATCACAAAAGTGGGCTGGATCAAGGTCTGTTCCACCGTTTGCTCAAAGGCTTCATTCAAAAGCTTACCGATCGATTCACAACTTTTTACCTCGGTAATTCCCGCTGCCGCCGCCGCCTGCTGCGCCTCCTCTAGGGTTTTGAACTGAGTAAAATCTAACCCAGTGCGTTCCAGCACTAACTCATGCATTGTCACCCGTCGCCATGGGGGAGTGAGATCAATCTCCTGTCCTTGGTAACTAATTTGCAGCGTTCCCAGCACTTCTTGAGCCGGGGTGACAATCAGCGCCTCGGTTAACTCCATCATGTCATGGTAATCGCCGTAGGCTTGATAAACCTCGATCGAGGTGAATTCCGGATTGTGCCGCGTAGAGATGCCTTCATTGCGGAAAATCCGTCCCATTTCATACACTCGCTCAAACCCACCGACTACCAAACGCTTTAGATGAAGTTCAGTAGCAATACGCAGATACAGATTCATCTCCAAGGCATTGTGATAGGTAATGAACGGACGGGCCTCTGCACCGCCTGCTTCTGCTTGTAGTACCGGAGTTTCAATTTCAATAAAGCCACGCTGATCCAAATAGCGACGGATGGCTGCCATAATCAACGCCCGTCGCCGAAAGGTTTCACGAACTTCAGGATTAACAATCAAATCCACGTAGCGCTGACGATAACGCTTCTCCACATCAGTCAGCCCGTGCCACTTATCCGGCAACGGCAACAATGATTTAGTGAGGACGGCATACGATCGCACATTCACAGACAGTTCACCCTTTTCCGTACGGCGAATCGAGCCTTTAGCTCCCAAAATATCCCCCACATCCGTCAATTGCTTCAGATGCTCAAACGCTTCCGCATCGACATCCGCCATCCCCGCTTGCACGGTCTTTTTGTCGAGATAAAGCTGAATCGCCCCCGTTTCGTCTTGTAGCGTGAAGAACGCCAGCTTACCGAACACCCGCCGCGCCATAATGCGCCCAGCGATCGATACCTCGATCTCGACCTCTTCACCGTTGGGCAAGTCTGCATATTTGGCTTGGAGATCAGCTGCATGGTGTGTCACATCCCAGCGATAGGCATAAGGGTTGAAACCAAGCTGTCGCAGTTGATTGGCTTTTTCAAGTCGCGTAGCACGGAGATCGTCAGAGGACATGAGTGGAAAGGATAACGTCTAAAAGATTGAAAGATAAAGGATAAACCATGGAATCAGAACCTAGAGATCCGCAACCGAAGAATAGAGGGTCAACAATCTTCAGTCGTTAGCCTTGCTCTATTAGCCTTGCTCTAGTCTTGCTGATGGGCAAACTGGTACGCACCAATCGCTGATAAAACAACCGCGATGATCAACAAAATCGGGATGCTATACCAGGGAAATTCAGAAAGGGATTGAAACACGATCGCCCGTAAGCCAATGCTAGTATAGGTCAACGGCAGCAAATAGACGATCGCTTTGAGAGCGATGGGCAAGGTGGCTGGATCAAAAAACGTAGCGCCTAGGAAGGACATAGGCACAATTAAAAAGTTGTTGAGCAACCCTACCCCTTCTAAAGATTTGACATTTAACCCAACAATCACACCTAACCCTGAGAAGACGGCACAGTTAAGCACCAGCAGCAGCAGAAACAGAGGATGCAGAAACGCAAAATTGCGCGTGAACAGCACCGCGATCAATAACACTGACCCAGAGGTCATTAACCCCCGCACTACGCCCGCCAACATTTTGCCGAGAAACAGGGAAAGGGGATGAACGGGCAGCAGCAAGATTTCTTCAAACGTTTTGGAATAAAGCCGCTCGCCGCAAATGGAAAAAGTGGTACCGCCAAAACCAATGGTCATGGATGACAGTGCTACCATCCCTGGCAGGATAAATTCGAGGTAACTATTGCCGATCGGCGGTTGAATTTGCATAGCACTGCCCAGTCCTAACCCAAATCCCAGGATATAAATCAAGGGCGAAACCAACCCCGAGGCCACCACTTGGGGAAGGCGAACGCGCAAATCTAACCAATCTCCCCAAAAAACGGTCAAGCTATCTGCGAAAATACCGCGCAACAGAGCGCCTCTATACGACTGCCCTACCTGAAGTGAAGACTGAGAAGCCACAGGACACCATCTAAATCATTAAGAAATTTTTCCTTTTCCCTATTGTGGCACTTCTCAGGCCAGTTCAAAAGCCTAAAGGTCAAAGTCTCCACAATATCCCCCAAACCCATTACCGGATTAAGTTCTTTGTAGCCTTTAACTTTGAGCCTTTAGCGCTTTAAGTACCCTTCTATCAGCAAATCCATACCGATCGATTGCCATGTCACCCGGTCTAGCGTCAAGGCATTCGTCATTTCAGTGAGTCCTAAATCACCAATTGGGGAAGGAGCAGTTACGCCTCCAATAATTTTGGGTGCTACAAACGCCAGAATTTTCTGAACAGCGTTCTCTAGAATGGCCTGGGCTGCCAATGTTCCACCGCATTCCCACAGCACCGACATCAAGCCCCGATCGTATAAATCGCTCATAACAGCGGCAGGCGTTAGAGTGGACAACTCAATGACTTCGACGCCTTGTTTTTGCAAGTGGTGTTGCATCGTTGGGTTCACCAAAGGTTGGGTAAAAACCACGGTGGCAACCTCCTGAGTCTGCCAAAGCTGGGCCTCGAGCGGTAAATTTAAGGTGCGACTCATCACAACTCGTAGTGGGTCATGTCCCAATCCGTGGCTTGTCAGCAGAGGGTCATCGCGTCGGACGGTATTGCCGCCAACAATAACCGCATCACAACTCGATCGCAGTTGATGCACCAGCGATCGGGCAGGCGGACTTGTCACCCAAGCGCTGTGCCCGGTGGTTGCCGCAATTTTGCCATCTAAGGTCATCGCATATTTAAAAATGCCAAACGGACGCTGATGCAGAATTCGGTGGACAAACGCTTCATTAAGAAGCTGGCAGTCAGCTTCTTCAACCCCGACGATTACCTCAACTCCTGCGGCTTGCAGGCGGGCAATGCCGCTTCCTGCTACCTTAGGGTTGGGATCGACCATACCCACTACAACCTTGGAGACTCCAGCGGCGATTAGGGCATCTGCACAAGGAGGAGTGCGCCCATAATGGCTGCATGGTTCTAAATTGACGTACATTGTGGCTCCTTGCGCTCGATCGCCTGCTGCACGAAGGGCGAACACCTCGGCGTGGGGTTGTCCAGCTTGAGGGTGAAACCCCTCGCCCACAATCTCTCCGGCTTGCACAACGACGGCTCCGACTAATGGATTGGGTGCCGTTTTTCCCAGTGCTTGGCGCGCCAAGGTCAAGCAGCGCTGCATCATTTGTCGATCGAAGGAAGTCACAAGATTAGGCTGTGTCATAGCGTAGGAAACTGAAATGAAACTCTTGGACAGCGAGTATTCAATTAGACAGAACTTCATTATCCTTGCAGCAAAACTTTATGCTTTTTGAGAAAACTTTGTTGCACCATGCAATTTGGCGGGTATCTTAAGGAAGCTTCTTTCGGAAGGATGAAGAACAAAGGGAGAGGATCGAGGATAAAGAATGAAGAATCAATTCAAAATGTTTGAGAATCTAGAGAAAATCAGTTGGAAAATCCCACCTCCTTTCCCTCTTCTCTACACTTAGGTGCCCAACTTGAATCGCCTTGTGTGAGGCATTAGCTGTTTACAAAAACTGGTTTCAGAATTTGATATGGCGATCGTCCAGCCATTCGTTAGAATTTAACCCAAATGCCGACATCTTACTTATCACACCTGTATCACACCTTTAAATTTCTAACCAATGTGTTGGCTCACACTCACTTCTTCAGATCTGCTGTTATCCTTGCTTGCTAATTCAACCTAATGTTCTGCCAACTGCCCTAATGACTGCTGTGCCCGCCCCTAGACAGCCATCTCAATCCTCAGACATGACTGGTGGTAGTAGTCCACCAGACATTACCCCCGTTTTTGCGCTGAAGGAATTGGTCTCACGGCTCCACCGTGAGCAAAACAAAATTCAAGATTTGCTGAGTTCATTGGGGTTTGCGCTGCGCAGCTTCAAGAACCTCAATCAGTTTTTGGAACTGACACCGCTCATTGCCAGCCGGGTGACGGATGCAGATGGGGGGGCACTTGTTTTATTCAAGCCCAACGGGCAAATGCGGCTAGAGCGGTTGCACTGCCAAGACAACCAGTGTCAGGATATTCGCATGGCGATCGAGAACGCCGCTCGGCAGTTAACTGTGGGCAAATCGACGTATGGGGGTAAGCTTGTCACCCTTGCTAATCGCACAGCAGCGCTCGACCATCAGGTCAATCACCTACTGGGGGCATCCGTGCAGTTGTTTGGTACGGCGATTCTCACCAAAAATGTTGAGCGCGGACGACTCTATGTGTTCAGTCGTGATCCAGACTATAGCTGGACTGAAACCCGCCAAAAGCTGATTCGGTTAGTAGCCGACCAAACGGCTGTTGCAATCGAAAACGATGAACTAACCGTAGAACTGCGCAAGAAAGAGCGCCTCGATCGTGAGCTAGAAATTGGAGCCGAAATTCAACTGCAACTACTGCCACGTCAATGTCCTAAGGTAGATGGCATGGAGCTTGCCGCCCGCTGTAAGACCGCTAATCGCGTCGGTGGAGACTACTATGACTTCATTCCGGCTAATTACGATCAATTTCGCAAAAAGGCAACCCGTCCCGAATCCGATCGCTGGAGTGTAGCCATTGGAGATGTCATGGGGAAGGGGGTTCCCGCTGGCTTGATCATGACTATGCTGCGCGGCATGTTGCGGGCAGAAGTGCTGAATGCTCACTCACCAGCCCGAATTTTGCAGCATCTTAATCACGTTATGTATGCCGATTTGGAAAATTCCAACCGCTTTGTGACGCTATTTTATTCGGAATACAACGCTAAAACCCGCATTCTGTCTTATAGCAACGCTGCTCATAATCCGCCGCTGCTATGGCAAGCTGCTACTGGAACCATCAAGCGCCTAGACACCTTGGGAATGCTGATTGGACTGGATATGGACAGCAAATATCACGAAGCCAAAGTGCAGCTTCATCCGGGTGATACGGTCATGTATTACACCGATGGCTTTACAGATGCTGCGAATCAAAGTGGCGATCGGTTCAATGAAGAAAATCTGGAGCGTCACTTCCGACTTGCTTGTCGTACCTGTGACGGTCCGCAAGCCATTCTAGATTACCTGTTTGACCAAGTGCAGCAGTTCATTGGGGCCGATCGCCACAACGAGGATGATATGACCTTGATTGTGATGCAGGTAAAGCCAGATGGCTCGGTTGATACCGGGGCTTAGAAATGGGCTTATAAATTAAAAACGGGCAGAATAAAGGCCAACAGAATTCCGCCGATCACGATCGCCTCGATAATTCTAAGAATGGAACTAGAATGACGAGTTTTGAAGCCTTGCAACCAAGTGCGCGGAGTATCATCTTCCCGTCTGCTCCAATTAAACATTGAGGCTATTAGCGGCACTCCGCCCACTTTGACGCCTAGCAATATATGTAGAGCAAGACTAAGAAACAGCACGGCCCAAGCTACCAAATGTGCCAAATACCAGGAGCGGTTGACTTCACCCGCAGGCAGCCATTCTTCTTTCATCATGCGACCTGTCACCACGGAAAATGTAGCGGCAAGCAGCATTAGCGTATTGGCAACGCGGTGCATTGTCACCCACCATATGGGTTTGCCAAGCTGGTTTAACTGTCCGAACGACTGTTGCACCAATCGCCGATCGCCAAGCCGAAAACTGTAGAGTGCAAAAAACGGAAAGAGCAACAGAAATGTGAGGGCAATCGTGCCATGAATTCCCTGAATATCACCTAGCGTCGGCAAGGCAAGTCCACCCCAGCGTTTGTCATAGGTGTTATACACCCAAAAGCCGGTGATGAGTGCTAGAACGATGAGAATCGCAGCAGCACTGTGCAATATTCGTAGCAGAACTGGTTGATAAGGACTAGACTGCGGCATCAGAAAAAGCCCGATTGTGAAGCTAAAGGAAATCAGGAGGGTGACCTCCCCGGATCAATTCCATAATGCTCTGACTTGTAAGAAGTTGGTGAAACTTGCATTATTTAATTTATTTTTGGGAATCCTGTCACACTAGCGGCTCGTTGAAAACCGCCAGCTTTTCTAAACAGGATCTTCTTGAAATGGCAACATTTGAGTTATTTCAGCATCCATGGCTCTGGTCAAGTGATTTGGGTGGATGCGATTTGATGCAGCAGGGTTTACTCTGGCATGGCACGATCGTCCACAGCGTATTCGCTCAGTTTGACACCGACGTGTTTAAGCCCGTGCGCGGTTTTTTCAATTACTTCATCCAATCTGGACAGATTTGGGCATTACTGATTGGCACAGCAGTAGGGTATCTATTCCGTAGCCTAACTAGCTACGGTTAGGCAACAACGTGAGAGAGTAGGGAAGTAAAGCGAAGGCTGCATTCTGTGTCGGTACGACAACCGACTCCCAGCGGCTGCTTCCTTAAAATTCAGAACTTACACTTCTGACGTTCAACTCTCAAAACACGATTGCGCCATGGTCAATACATCTTCACAACCTCAAACTTGGAGCCAACGGTTTGAATCGGCGCTGCATCCAGCGATCGCCCGCTTTAATGCCAGCATTGGGTTTGACATTGAACTAATTGAATACGACCTGACGGGTTCCCAAGCCCATGCCAACATGCTGGCCCATACAGGCATTCTTTCAGTAGAAGAAGGAGAAAAACTGATTGAAGGATTAGAACAAATTCGGCAAGAATATCGGCGAGGCGAGTTCAATCCGGGTGTTGAGGCTGAGGATGTACATTTTGCGGTAGAGCGGCGGCTGACGGAATTAGTTGGAGATATTGGCAAAAAACTGCACACGGCTCGATCGCGCAACGACCAAGTGGGAACCGACACGCGGCTGTATTTGCGTGACCAAATTACGCACATTCGCCAGCAGCTACGCGACTTCCAAACTGTAATGCTGACGTTGGCAGAGCAAAACATCGAAACCCTGATTCCGGGCTATACCCACTTACAACGGGCCCAGCCGTTGAGCTTGGCACACCATCTGTTAGCCTATGTGGAGATGACCCAACGGGACTGGGAGCGGTTGGGGGATGTGTATAAACGGGTAAATATTTCGCCTTTAGGCTGCGGAGCGTTAGCGGGTACGACGTTTCCCATCGATCGCCACTATTCGGCACAGTTGCTGAACTTCGATAAACCCTATGCCAATAGTTTGGACGGAGTCAGCGATCGAGATTTTGCGATCGAATTTCTCTGCGCGGCTAGCTTGATTATGGTGCATCTGTCGCGGCTGGCTGAAGAAGTGATTTTGTGGGCTTCGGAAGAATTTAGCTTTGTGACGCTGAAAGACAGTTGCTCTACGGGTTCCAGCATCATGCCGCAAAAGAAAAACCCGGATGTGCCGGAACTAGTGCGCGGCAAAACGGGACGAGTGTTTGGGCATCTGCAAGCCCTGCTGGTGCTGATGAAAGGACTGCCCCTCGCCTACAACAAAGATTTGCAGGAGGACAAAGAAGCCCTATTTGATAGCGTCAAGACGGTACGAGCCTGTTTAGAAGCCATGACGATTTTGATGCAGGAAGGGCTAGAGTTTCGCACGACTCGACTAAACGAAGCTGTTGCCGAAGATTTTTCCAATGCTACCGATGTCGCCGATTATTTGGCAGCTAAAGGGGTTCCCTTTCGCGAAGCCTACAACTTGGTGGGGAAAGTGGTGAAAACCTCGTTGTCTGCTGGAAAGTTGTTGAAGGATTTAACCCTGGATGAGTGGCAAGCGCTGCACCCTGCCTTTGCCGCCGATATCTACGAGGCGATCGCCCCACGTCAGGTGGTGTCAGCCCGTAACAGCTATGGTGGTACGGGCTTTGAACAGATCAAACAAGCGCTAGCTGCGGCAAAGCAGCGTCTAAACGAAAGCTAAGACCGATCTCTACACACAAGAAAGCCGGGGGACAATCCCGGCTCCTACAGGTATGGATCGACCAACGGCGGCGGCGATCGGTTCTAGACTGCGCACTAAACTTACCATGTCTTCTAGAGAAATTGTCTGACGGGCATCTGAGATCGACTTTTCCGGCTCTGGATGACATTCCACCATGATGCCATCGGCTCCGCAGGCGACGGCGGCTCTGGCCAAATCGGCAACTAATTCTCGTTTACCGGTGGCATGACTGGGATCGACGACGATCGGCAGATGGGTAATTTGCCTCAGCGCGACCACGGCTCCCAAGTCCAACACATTGCGGGTGTAGCTATCGAAGCTGCGAATTCCTCGTTCGCATAAAATCACCTGGGAATTGCCGTGGCTGAGGATATATTCGGCGGCCATCACCAGTTCCTCGATCGTGGCAGCCAGTCCTCGTTTTAACAGGACAGGTTTGTTCACTTGCCCCAAGGCTTTCAGCAGATCAAAGTTTTGCATATTACGGCTACCCACTTGCAGCACATCGGCATGAGCCGCGATCTCCTCGATCTGTGAAATGGCCATGACTTCGGTAATCACAGGCAATCCGTAGCGATCGCGCATGGACGCCAGAATTTGTAACCCTTCTACGCCCAATCCTTGGAAATCATATGGGGATGTGCGGGGCTTATACACACCTCCCCGGAGGGCTTGCACAGGAGCCGCCGCTAGCCGATTGGCGATGATTTCCATTTGCATTTGATTTTCCACCGAGCAGGGGCCACCGACAATCAACAAATCCGGACCACCGATCGAAACGCGATCGGATAGCTGAATCACGGTTTTATGTTCGGAATTAGCTTTGAGCGCGAGTTTCGCCTTTTGCATGAGAAGTCTCCTTGGTTGAGGTTGGGGAGTAGAGGTAGGGAGTAGGGAATTAGGAACTGGGAGAATGAGGAAGGTAGAGGAGAAAAATCCATCTACTCTCTTTTCATCTTTCAGCTTTTAGCGTTTCAAACTAAAAACCCGGAACCGTTTCTGGCTCCGGGTTTTGTGAATGCGGTTGCAGCACCATTTACCCAGAGCTTAGGCTGAGCCAAAAAAAGTAAAAGCCGTAAAAAAAGCTGGGAGAATGATGCAACACAATCGGATTCCTATACTTAGTAGGGGGGATAACGACAGTCTTAAAAATACAAAAACCGCAGTGTTCATTCTGCGGTTCACCTTGAGGTTTCATGCGAGATTGAACTCACCTCAGGTGAACCTCCATAAACCAAAAGTAAAAGTAGGATGCAGATTGACACATATGGTTGCGAGTTCTTGCTAAAATTTGCTGATTTATTGCCAAGGTAGCAAAGTCGGAGAAGATTAGTCAAGTACCCGATCGGGGTACAAGGCATCAGCAAAATTAATAGCTTCACCTCAGCTAAGCGACGATTGATTGTGAGCAAATTGTGAGTGAATCGCATCCGAAAAAAATTCGTGCGCCGATGAATCGCACCCTAGATCTGACACCGGAAGACCGCTTGCGCTTGCGGCCACGTTTAATTCGTGATATCCCAATAGAGTTGACCGCACTGCCGATCGGCACAATCCACGGAGATTCGATCGCGTTGGCTTCCCACCTACCATGTCATACTGTGGATTTGCTGATTTTAGATCCGCCCTACAATCTCAACAAAGATTTCAATGGCTATCGATTCTCTAAGCGCACGGTGGCAGACTACACGAGGTGGCTCGATCGGGCAATCGTAGCCTTTAAACCACTGCTCAAATCCACGGCTTCCGTTTATATTTGCGGTGAATGGTTGACTTCTGCGTCTATCTTCGAGGTGGCGTCTTCTCATTTCATTGTCCGCAATCGCATCACGTGGGAACGTGAGAAAGGGCGAGGAGCTAAAGCTAACTGGAAAAATGCTAGTGAGGATATTTGGTTTTGCACTGTATCCAACACGTATACCTTTAACGCTGATGCTGTGAAGTTGCGCCGCCGTGTAATTGCACCCTATCGCCAGCAGGACGGTACACCTAAAGATTGGCAAATCACCCAGCAGGGTAAGTTTCGAGAAACATATCCCTCGAATCTGTGGACGGACATCACTGTGCCGTTTTGGTCAATGCCCGAAAATACTAATCACCCGACCCAGAAAAGCGAGAAGCTCATCGCTAAGCTGATTTTGGCTAGCACCAAGGTGGGGGATATGGTCTTCGATCCATTTCAAGGCAGCGGCACATCGTCGGTGGTAGCGAAGAAACTCAATCGAGCTTACCTAGGCATTGATTTGAATGAAGAGTATTGCCTGTTGGCAGAGCGACGTTTGGAACTGGCAGAGGTCGATACCACGATTCAAGGTTTAGCGGAGGGGGTGTTTTGGGAGCGCAATACGTCGGTAGGGCGATCCTCGTAATCTCCCCGATCGAATCTCCAAAAACTAAACTCCAAAAACGATCTAGGCTATTAAATTAGTCTCTTAAATTTAGTTTCTACTGTTCTTAGTGCTTTTATGCAAGTTGAATGGCGCGTCGTTAAAACCTACGAAGATATTCTTTATCACAAAGCCGATGGCATCGCCAAAATCACCATTAACCGCCCCCATAAACGCAATGCCTTTCGTCCCAAGACCATTTTTGAACTCTACGATGCCTTTGTCGATGCTCGCGAAGATACCGATATCGGCGTTGTGCTGCTGACCGGGGCCGGTCCCCACACCGACGGCAAGTATGCCTTCTGCTCCGGTGGCGATCAAAGCGTGCGCGGCGAGGCGGGTTATGTGGGCGATGATGGCATTCCTCGCTTGAACGTGTTGGATTTGCAGCGGTTGATTCGATCGATGCCTAAAGTGGTAATTGCCCTAGTGGCAGGCTATGCCATTGGTGGTGGGCATGTGCTGCATGTAGTATGTGATTTGACGATCGCAGCCGATAATGCCATCTTTGGACAAACAGGACCCAAGGTAGGTAGCTTTGACGGAGGGTTTGGAGCCAGTTACTTAGCGCGAATTATTGGTCAGAAAAAAGCACGCGAAATTTGGTTTCTCTGTCGGCAATATGATGCGAACCAAGCCTTAGAGATGGGGTTGGTCAATTGCGTTGTTCCCGTTGAGCACTTGGAAGCGGAAGGAATTCAATGGGCCCAAGAAATCCTAGAGAAAAGTCCGATCGCCATTCGTTGCCTTAAAGCGGCGTTCAACGCCGACTGTGATGGACAAGCGGGATTACAAGAACTGGCTGGTAATGCCACTTTGCTCTACTACATGACTGAAGAAGGAGCCGAAGGAAAGCAGGCTTTTCTAGAAAAGCGCAAACCCAATTTTCGTCAATATCCCTGGCTGCCATAGCGCACTCATAATAGGCAAAAGTGACGAAGGCGAACCAAGAGCAGTGAGATGACTATTGGAGCATCCTGAACTGCTACAACGCCTGAAGTGTATTGGCTTGACGGGTAGAAACGTCAAAAAGATTATTGAAACCATTGAACACAAACAACGCTACAAACCCTTCGAATCTCTGAAAGATGTTGTGATGCGGGTCAAAGGGTTGACCTACGAAAAGATAGTTGATTTAGTTGAAAATCCTTAGCAAATGGGAATGCTAAAGAATATCCGGTTGCCTAAAAGCAGTCTACCAAAGCAATAATGCGCAGCAGTATCCCAGTAAACTTGTCTAAATCTCACTGAACTAATCGATCAGGGTAAAATTTCGGTTAAATAAAGAGTTAGTAAGTGAGGAGTTGGGTAGGAAATTATCTAGATAAAAGATGAGAAAGTAAGAAAAGTGGGAATTAAGCCAATTAATTGCTTCGATCCTTAAATTTCGGTTTAAGATTTCCCTTTATGGCTATTTAGCCCACTGGTATCAAACATTTCGGATTCTGATGATGCCGCACGATGCCCTGGAAATTGTCAACAAAATTCTTGAACCGAAACGGCTTAATTATGCACAAGAGGTGGTTCTCTTACAATCTTGGTCAGGAAAAATTTATCGAGAAATTGCCGCAGAATTTGGCTATGACCTAGACTACATCAAGGAAGTTGGCTCCCAATTATGGAGTTCTTTGTCAGACGCTCTAGGCGAAAAGGTGACAAAAAAGAACTTCAAGCTCGTGCTGTCTAACTTCTATTCTAATAACACGGCGGCGCTCGACCCAGAGGCTGATCTGATTTCCCCCAAACTAGAACCGCTGCGGTTTCCAGGGGGGGTTGTACCACTCTATTCCAACTTATACATCCACCGCCCACCCATCGAAGAGAGGGCTTATGCAGAAATTGTAAGACCAGGAAGCTTAATTCGCATTAAAGCCGCTCGGATGTTGGGCAAATCGTCTCTCATTTATCGCGTGCTAGATCATGCCCGACAAAGACGCTTTCACACGGTGATGCTGAATTTACAAACTGCAGATGATTCAGTATTGAACGATCTCAATCAATTTTTGCGTTGGCTATGCCTCAACGTGAGTTGGCAATTGAATCTAGAGCCTAAGCTGGACAATTATTGGAATGAGGAGATTGGCAGCAAGGTTAGTTGTTCCATCTACTTTCAAGAATATTTGCTATCGCACCTGGATACACCGATTGTTATTGCGCTCGATGAAGTGAATCGCCTCTTTGAGTATTCCGACTTAGCCAAAGATTTTCTGCCTCTGCTGCGGGCCTGGTATGAAGAAGCTGCGAATGTAGAGATTTGGCAAAAACTGCGGTTAATTGTGTCTCATTCTACCGAGGTCTATGTTGCTCTTAACATTCACCAATCACCGTTTAATGTAGGGTTGCCTATCTACCTACCTGAATTTACTCGATCGCAAGTGCAAGATTTGGTACAGCGCTACGGCCTCAGCCGTACTGAAATCGATGAGCAAGAGATTGACGCTTTGATTGTTTTAGTGGGTGGACATCCCTATTTGGTTCGGCTAGCCCTATACTGGTTGCGCCAACGGGAAATGACCTTCTCGGAATTATTGCAAACAGCCCCAACATTATCTGGCATCTACAGTAATCATTTACGCCGCTGTTGGGAAGAAGTGCAACAATTTCCAGAGTTATGGGAAGCACTTCAGCAGGTAGTACGTTCTCCAGAGGGGCTGCCATTAGACTCCATCATTGCCTATCGCTTAGAAAGCCTGGGGCTTATTAAATTTGAAGGCAGTAACGTTGTCCCGTCCTGTGATCTATACCGCCTCTTTTTTCTGGCACAGATGGGTGATGGAAACGGGAATTAGCTACAGTACCCTACCCAATAGATGGCTCAAAACTGTAGATTCTCCCAAATGATATTCGATCGTGGCTCAAACCCATCAACGTATTCAACAGGATAGTGGGTAAGGGTGTAGAACAAATGCCCATCTTCCTCGCCTACGTAAATCGCCCCGACAATTAACTCGGTTTCCAGAGGATGTTGATAGAGTAGTTTTTCTTCTGCCCAGCTATAGCTAACGATATCAGTTCGATCGAGCAGTTCCCATTGGTTATTAATTAGTAACCCCTGGTTACCTAAAATCAACTCTTGCATCATTTCTAAATCAGCCGATTGGCGCGGCATAAAGAAAGATAGATATGCCTGTTCGTTTTTTACCCCTGCCGGACTAAAGTAAAACTGCACATGCACTCCTTCTGCGGAGGTTTGTACTTCTGGAATGAAGGTCTGGGCCGGATAGTAGGTAGTAAACGGCACATCCCGATGTTGAAACAGCCGCAATTCAACCTCTTGAGCTTCGCCCTCCAAGCTCATTGTGATGATTTTTGTATCTGGCTGAACCTTATCTGAGGTATCCTCCGGAACGTCCGATAGGGGAACAGCGGCTGGGCTATTAGACGGTGACGGCGTGAGACCGGGAAAAGTCAATTCTCTTGATGGCAGCGAGGCACAAGCAGTAGCAGCAACTAACATCCCTCCAATGAACCAATAGCCTATAGTGCGGGATATCATCCCGTTTCTCCCGGTATTACCCAACAACGAAGTTTACAAGTTTCCCTGGCACTACAATGACTTTCTTGATAGTCTTTCCAGCAATGTAGCGCTGTGCTAGCTCAGACTCACGGGCATAGGTTTCCAGTTCTTGCTGGCTAGCTTGGGCTGGCACTTGAATTGTACCGCGAGTCTTACCCATAATTTGAATCACTAGCGGAATTTCATCTACCACTAATGCGGTTGGATCAGGAACACACCAAGGCTGATGGTGGATGGAATCGGTATGCCCTAATCGCTGCCACAACTCTTCGGCAATATGGGGTGCAAATGGAGCCAACAACTTCAACAGGGTCTCAATTCCTTCTCGATAAACAGGTGAGGTCTTGCAAGTAGCATCATTAAGAGCATTGCTCAATTTCATCAACTCCGAAACGGCTGTATTAAATTGATACTCTTCTTCCAAGTCTTCTGTAATCTGCTCAATGGCATAGTGAATGGCGTAGCGCAAGTCTTTCTCATCGTGATTCAGCGCCTGAGCCTCAGCGGTTTTTTGTACAGACGCACGATCGCCAAACTCGCACACCAAGCGCCACACCCGATTTAAGAAACGAAATTGCCCTTCCACATCCGCATCATCCCATTCCAGATCTTTTTCCGGCGGGGCTTTGAATAAAATGAACATACGAGCGGTGTCTGCGCCATATTTACCCAATACATCGCCGGGATCAATGCCGTTATACTTCGACTTTGACATTTTTTCAAACACCACTGTCAATGGTTCACCAGTAGCTGGATCGGTAGGGTTTGACAGATCGGCAATTTGACTGGGAGCAACATACTTCCCAGTGTTGGGATTTTTGTAGGCGGCTGCCTGCACCATCCCTTGCGTTAGAAGACGCTTGAACGGTTCATCAAAGTTGAGTAAGCCTCGATCGCGCAACACTTTGGTGAAAAAGCGCGAATACAGCAAGTGTAAAATTGCGTGCTCAATGCCCCCCACATATTGATCTACGGGCATCCAATCATTGGTTTTGGCTGGATCAAACACCTGCTGATCATTGCGAGCATCGGGGTAGCGTAAGAAATACCACGATGAACAAATAAAGGTGTCCATCGTGTCAGTTTCACGGCGGGCGGGTGTACCGCAGGTGGGGCAAGGCACGTTAATCCAATCTTCTAGTTGCGCCAAGGGCGACGGCCCGCGTCCCGTAAATTCTACATTTTCTGGTAGCAACACCGGCAATTCAGCATCGGGAACAGGCACCGTACCACAGCTAGAGCAATGCACTACTGGAATTGGACAGCCCCAATAGCGCTGACGAGAGATTAACCAATCTCTAAGGCGGTAGTTGGCTGTTCCCTTGCCTTTGCCATTAGCTTCTAGCCATTGCACCGCCGCTTCCACGCTTTGCCCCGAACCTTTGCCAGTCATTACGCCATCGAGCGGCCCAGAATGCACCATTACCCCTTCGTGGGGGTAGGCTGCGGTCATGGTATCTGCGTCGATCGTCTCATTGGTTGGTTGCACTACCACCTTGATCGGCAGATTAAATTTCTTGGCAAACTCAAAATCGCGTTGATCGTGAGCCGGAACCGCCATGATTGCGCCCGTACCATAGCCCATCAGCACATAGTCAGCAATCCAAATGGGAATTTTTTCGTCGTTAACTGGATTGATGGCGTAGCTGCCCGTCCATACGCCTGTTTTTTCTCGATCGTCTGCGGTGCGATCGATTTCATTCTTGGCTGCCGCTTCGGTGCGATAGGCAGTCACAATCTCAGCTTGTGACTCAGTGGTCAATTTCTCAACTAGCGGGTGTTCGGGAGACAGCACCATGAAGGTTGCTCCCCACAAGGTATCAGGACGGGTTGTGAACACGGGTATCGTTTCTCCCGTCTCGGTTTGAAACACTACTTCGGCTCCAGTAGATTTGCCGATCCAGTTTTCTTGCATCAAGCGGACTCGCTCCGGCCAGCCGTCTAACTGATCTAGGTCTTGCAGTAGTTGTTCAGCATAGTCAGTGATTTTGAGGAACCACTGTTTCAGCAGTCGTCGTTCTACCATCGCGCCCGATCGCCACGATCGCCCTTCACTGTCCACCTGCTCATTAGCTAAAACAGTTTGGTCAATCGGGTCCCAATTCACTGCTGCTTCTTTTTGGTACGCCAACCCGGCCTTAAAAAACTCTAGAAAAATCCACTGTGTCCAGCGGTAATAGTCTGGCGAGCACGTCGTGACTTCCCGCTCCCAATCGTAGGACAACCCCAACCGCTGCAACTGCGCCCGCATTTGCGCCACATTCTGGTAAGTCCACTTGGCTGGATGAATGCCCCGATCGATCGCCGCATTTTCCGCTGGCAGCCCAAAGGCATCCCACCCCATTGGATGCAGAACTCGATAGCCTTGCATTCGACGCACTCTAGCAATGACATCGGTAATTGTGTAGTTACGGACATGCCCCATGTGCAAATTGCCTGATGGATAGGGAAACATGGACAATGCATAGAACTTGGGCTTGTCGGTGTTGTCAGGTGTACGATCGCTGCCTTCAGCCAGCCACGTTTGCTGCCATTTTTCCTCAATTTCTGCCGGATTGTAGCGGGACTCCACGAACGGAACTCCTGTCAAGGTAAATAATTAGGGATGTTTCTACACCATTCTATAAGTTGTTCGGGATTGGTTGATAAATTCTATGGATCTAGGCTCTACTGTAGCTCCAGCCCGTCTCAAAGTTTTCGTGTATGGAACCTTAAAACCGGGTCAGTGCAACTACGATCGCTACTGTGGCCATGCAGTGGTGAACCAACAGGTGGCGATCGTGTATGGACAGTTATTTGATTTGCCGTTTGGCTATCCAGCCCTTACTCCCGGTCCCGGAGTTGTTCACGGTGTTGTATTGGAATTTGCCGATAATAATGTACTGACTCAACTCGATGAACTCGAGGATTATGATCCACAGCGGCCAATTGGGCAGAACGAATATGTGCGAGTACTAGTCAAAACGTTTAGCCTTCAGCATCAGCCTCTCGGTGAAGCGTGGGCTTATCAGATGCCGCTCGAACAGGCTAAACGTTTTGGAGGAGTCCGACTTCCGCACGGATACTGGCAAGGGCGCTGAATGAATCCTCAAACCTACTGAACGCCATCAGTTCCGGGGGACACCGAGTCTGAAATGGCTGCTTTAGGAATTTCAATCACAGGTCGATCGAGGGCAATCATCAGGCCGTCATGGGGTAAGGCATTGGAGGTGATGCGGTGGGTATCTGGAGATTGAGCGATCGAGGGCACTAACTCTCCACCGGAAAAAGTACTAGCGACGGCTCCAACAAATAAGGCGGCAATCGCCATTCCCCCCCACAGGGCAGTCCGCTTCGGGCGACGCTCTAACCGAGAAATGACCTCGACGGCAACCTGTTCAACGGGCTGTTCAGGAGCAGGAACTGGCAGCATTCGCACGCCTTGCCGCAGTTTCAGCAATCGAGCATGTAACCGTTGCATTGTTGCATCCGTCGCTAGCCACTGTTCAACTTGGCGACGTTCATCGGCCGAAACTTCTCCGTCTAAGTAGGCGCTGAGTAGTTCAAATCGATCGCGCTTTAGGTTATCAAGGGTGTTTGGAGAAGACTGATCCCACCGGCGACCCGGTTCGTCATCTGGTAGAAGAGGGCTATAGTTATCGCAATCGTCAAAGTTAGACATTTTTAGGATCTCTAGTGTTTTAGAGGCAAGATCAAACAACAAAAGTCAAAGTTGGAAAGCGGTAGTTTGGTTGTAGAGCCAAGAACGCAGGAATCCGTAGTCACCATGACATCCTCAGCGCTCAACAAGCTGTATTGCGATACACAATAGGCATTGAGCCGCTGTACGCTCAAACCCTGCATCCAGAATAGCGTAGCTGCCTTTTGGATCAATCTCTGCTAACTCAATCTTCTAGATAAGTTTGTAATTGATACTGAAGCCGTTGGCGTGCTCTGGCAATTCTGGATTTGACGGTTCCTAAAGAAACCCCGGTAATTTCAGCAATTTCTTCATAGGACATCCCTTCGATTTCTCGCAATACGATGGTAGTTCGGAATACTTCTGGTAAATCGGCGATCGCTTCTCGGAGTTGATCATAGAATTCTTGAGTAATCATCTCCTCGGCTGGGCCCGGATCATCGGAAGCAATTTCCCAATCTATTTCTCCATCCTCAACATTCAACGGCGCATCTAGCGATAGAGGGGGATTAACCCGCTTACGCTTGCGCAACTCGTCATAGAATAGGTTTGTTGTGATCCGGCTCAACCAACCACGAAATTTAGCAGGTTCTTGCAAGCGTTTAATGTTTCGATAAACCCGAATCCAGACTTCCTGAGCCAAGTCTGCCCGATCTGTCCAATCTGGAGCAAGGTGATATAACACCTTCTCTACATGGGGATGATAGCGGCGAATCAGTTCTGAAAACAGCGCTTTTCCAGGACGCACCCCAGCTTGACACTGCAAGATTAGGTCATAGTTGGAGAGTTTGTTGGCTTGAACCAGCGAGGCTTGAGGAGCAATCGCCTCAACCGCTGACCAAGATACAGGAAGAGATTCACTACTCATTGACAGAACTTGACTGTGAGGGATTCCGTTTCTGAATGACGCTGACATGGGCGAGATGTTCCCTTGCAATTTCAAAGGTTTTCAAACAGGATGGGCGACTCATAAACGGGATTTGCTTGAAAGTTATACCGTTATTACTGAAAGGCGACCTTGAAGTTGCGCTCATTTCAGGTCGTCTACAAATGCGGTTGAGTACCATCCGGAAAATCGGTAGAGCGACAATGAAGTCTCATCAAGGGCTTACCTAAGCATGGGCTTTAGATGAAATAGATTACTACTCGATAGCAGAGTCAATACGGATTCGATTCAAACAGGGGCAAGTCCAACAGCATTTTGGGCTGGAGAACCCTTGCGAACATCCTCCGATTGGGCCATCCTTTCATCGGTATTCCTCTGATGTGAATTTAAAACGTTTAGAAAGCACTGAACATTACACCTATTCAGAATAAGTTGAAAATTGTGGGTCAGCTAGT
This sequence comes from Thermocoleostomius sinensis A174, assembly GCF_026802175.1. NCBI lineage: Bacteria > Bacillati > Cyanobacteriota > Cyanophyceae > Oculatellales > Oculatellaceae > Thermocoleostomius > Thermocoleostomius sinensis. The sequence goes on from NZ_CP113797.1 coordinate 5,571,117, forward strand.
GACTGTGGACAGTCATTGTCGCTGCACATGCTGCTCATCCAGACCGCAGCAGTAATCGAAGCGCTAAGCCTCAACCTTTCGTTCTGTCACCAGTGTTAAGCTAACCCAGCCACCCTTGGCATCATAGCGGCGAATCATCCGCTGCCGTAGATTCTTGGCAATCAACCAGCCAGCTTCTAGAAAAAAAGGCTCTCCCTTAGGGATAGTTAATGGGGTATTTGATGACGCGCCATCTGGCAATAGCAGCAGTTGAATCGGATAATGTCCTTGCTGAAAGCGCACGATCGACCCTGCAATTTCTCCTGTAGACACGAGTTCCCATTGGGGCGTGGTTAGCTGTTGGCGTAGCAAATTGCCCTCCCGATGTACCTGAAGTGATGTGACATAGCCCTCAGGCGTACGCCAATCGGGATAGAGCGTGATGGCTGTTCCTTGCCAATTTCCCAACAACATTTCCACTGATAGAGGTGGACGTTCAGTCTTTGGAGTATGCTGCCGATGTTCACGAATTAGCGTTAAGCGAGAAAAATGACCGTCTTTATCGAACAGTTGCACCAACCGCAAGCGACGATCGCTTTGAATAAAACCAAGCTCAGCCCCAAACTCAGAGAAGGGAGCGAACTGCATAGAACCTTGTGAAAAGGCCCCATCGGCAAAGAATAATGTGCTTCGACTGAGCGAACTGTACTCTAATACTTTGTTCTGAACCAGTTCGCCTGTTGCCAGAGAAAACAACTGAATAGTCTGTCGGATTGTTTGGTTCTCGTTCAACCCTTCCAACGTGACTAGGGTGGGTGTGTCTTCTTGCAACACTCCTTGCGGCGAGAAGCGCGAGAATGAACCTTGCCAAGCTCCCAGATTTAGGAGTAATCGTTCCCATTGAGATGTTGACGCATCAAGTGACATAGTTTTGCAGCTTGGTCTGAGACAAAAAATAGATCAAAAATCAACTAGATCAAAAAAACGACGTTTTTAGGTGTAAGGAACCCAAAGCCGGTACAATAAACCTCTGTTTCATTCCTTTTCAAACCGTTAAATTCTCTCAGGTTTCATGCGTTAAACATTATTAAATCCATGAATTTTTTTGGACTTTTGTGGGCTGTATCTGCACTGAGTAGCTTCTTATTTCCCCAGACTACCCCACGGCTTCTCGAAGATTTTAGTAAAGCCACTTCGGGGCGCACGGTTTCTCTAGTTAAACCCGTTAATGTGGCTGTGACCCACGATCGCTCGCGGTCTTCTCTTCACGCAGGGTCAGTGCAACAATTTTCTACTTCACAGACTTTTTCGCAATCGAGTGCTCAATCGAGAGCTTTTTCTTCGTTTGCTTCTTCATCATTTGCTTCAACGCTGAGAGCTGTGAAATCGTCCGCTTTTCTGGCAGTTCTTAGGTCAAACTCAGTTGCCTCGATGCATGAAGCATCCCTAATTCACTCAGATTTAATGCAACAGTTCATTAACGGCTTGTTGCGGCGATCGAACACAATCCGAGATTTGATTGGGCAAATTACTCCAACTGTCACCATTACCATCGCTGATAACCCCTGTGCTGCTACTCAGCGCTCTCAACGACCGGGTTGGAGATTGTGGCCCTTGGGGAACAATCTCCATCAGTCTCAGTTAGAAACGGACAATTTTGCTCACTGTACTGGGTTGTGGCAAACGGATTGGTCGCAGCCAGAACCCATTCAGCAGGTGTTTCAAGTTCGCCTGCGGGGACATGTCATTGCAGAAGCTCCAACCTACGTCGAGGCAGAAGCGATCGCTCGACAACTGTATCAAGTGCTGCGACAACCCAGCTTTACACCGTATCACTTAGTTCCAGCGATTGTGAATGGCTTGCCCACGGGCAAAGCAGGTGATGCTCTAGTATTTTCCATTCAACGCGATTGGGCGACTTTGCTCGATCGCAATCCGGAGCTATTAGCCATTCAGTGGACAAATAATTTGCGGACGGCCCTCAACGTCCCACCGCTATCGTTGGTGGATGCTCAAAGCCAAATGTATGGACTAGTGCCCACTGATCGTCAACTTGTAGGGGTTGCCTCGTGGTATGGTCCTTACTTTCATGGGCAACTGACTGCGACTGGTGAAGTGTTTCATCAGCATGAACTCACAGCCGCACACCCATCGTTGCCCTTTAACACCTACCTAAAAGTGATCAATCAGCTAACTGGTAAAACTGTGATTGTTCGCGTCAACGATCGTGGCCCGTACTTTGAAGACCGATCGCTCGATCTGTCCCTAGAGGCAGCGCGCTGTTTAGGCAGTGAAGTGAAAGGAATTGTTCCCTATGAAGCCGTGATTATGGAAAAAGCAGACCTTGCCCAATGGCACCAGTCTAATCAGATGACTGCAAGTTCTATCACTGGGACTCAATCTACTCAGTCAACGTGGCTGCAAGGACTATTAGCTAGACAATCAGACTCTACCCAGCCTTATTAAATCCAAGTTTGAAATGAATGACAGACTTCCAAACTGGCAGTGGCTAGGAATGGGTGTGAGATGGCAACACGATATGACGTGAACTGTCGATGCTTAACCATCCCTCTTCCTGCAACTGACTGAGTAAACGCGTGACAGTTACTCGGGTTGTGCCGATCGCATTAGCAAGCTGTTGATGGGTTAAACGCACACTTAATCGAGTACCGCTAGCCGTAGGCTGTCCCACCTCCTGCTTCAGCAACATCAGCAAATGGCGCAAGCGCTCTTCTACCCGACGATATCCCACCATCGCTAAAACCGCCTCAGTTTGCTGTAATCGGCGTGCTAGATGCCGGAAAATTCCATGCGCCAGCATAGGAGATTGTTCAATTTCAACCAATCGCAGCCGCATCAAATCCACATCAGTCAACGCCATGGCCTGATAGGGGCGAATCGACGAAAGCGGTAATCCGAATGGCATCGACGGGCAAGCTAACCCCAATAGCGATTCATCGCCACTGTCGTACAGCGTTCCCAACTGCACTACACCACGACAGACCACTAGAATTTCATCCGATAGCATTCGAATCGACTGACCGCTCCTGTAGGGCTGTAGATTTCGTCCCCTGTATAGCTCCTCCAGCAGTTGACGTAGATCGGGCTGTGGAGTTGCCTCTAGGGACTGAGAATGGAGCATAACGATCACGGGGCGAATGTTTTCCTCTTTACCCTAAACACCCAAGCTAAAGAAGGGGTAATCGCAAGATTATGAAAACACTATTAACAGATTTAAGTTTGGTTAAGAAAAGAGTGAATCGGTACATTGATAGCTAGACAGATAATTCATGCCATCCCATTCCCGACCCTCGATTCCCGATTCCCAAATCTCAACTGGCGATGTTCTACTCCACTCCTCCTTGCAAACACCGAATTGCCTCTAACATTCCCCGCGCCTTATTTAGTGTTTCCTGATATTCCCGATCGGGTTCTGAATCCGCCACTAGTCCGGCTCCTGCTTGCACACTCACAATCTGCTGCCCATTGGGCTGTCGGCGCACTACCATCGTACGGATTGCGATCGCCGTATTCAATTGTCCCTCAAAGTCGTAGTAACCATACGCTCCCGAATATACACCGCGACGGCACGGCTCTAGGTCATGAATAATTTGCATCGCGCGAATTTTGGGCGCACCGCTCACCGTTCCAGCCGGAAAACAGGCTTTCAGCAGTTCCCAGGCGGTTTTGTCAGGAGCTAACTTGCCCACAACATTGCTGACGATATGCATGACGTGAGAATAGCGTTCAATCACCATTAATTCGTCCACCGTCACGGTTCCATTGGCACAAACGCGCCCAAGATCGTTACGTCCCAAATCTACCAGCATGACGTGTTCTGCCACTTCTTTCGGATCTTGCAGCAAATCTTCGGCCAACGCAGCATCTTCCTGGGGAGTTTTGCCCCGAGGGCGAGTTCCAGCGATCGGTCGCACCGTTGCCACCTTACTTCCATCCTGCTCGGGTGACAAATCGGCTTTTACCATCACTTCAGGACTAGAGCCAATAATCTGCCAGTCTTGAAAGTGGAAATAAGCCATGTAGGGGGAAGGATTGATTAACCGCAGCGATCGATATAAGGCAAACGGATCACCGCTATAGGTTGCCGAAAGCCGTTGCGAAATCACAACCTGAAAAATATCACCTGCACGAATGTGGGCCTTGGCCTTTTCCACATTGGCGCAAAACTGTTCTTTCGTGAAATTACTAGTGTAAAAGGGAATTGGAGGTTGACCAATTTCCACGCCTTCTCTGTTCTCTACCCCTTGTTCCCTCCCCTCTGTTCCTGGTGGTGTCCATTGCAACACAGCATCTCGACTGGGAACGGGAGTTTGCAACTTATTGACTAGCTGACGAACTCGCTGACAGGCTTGATGGTAAGCTTGCTCTAAATCAACCTGTGGATTGCGTAGATCGGCATAGGCGATCGCCCAAATCTTACGTTTGACCTGATCAAAAATCAACAACTGATCGATTTGCATCCACAATCCATCAGGTAGATCTGTTTCATCAGGTGGATAAACTGGAACACACGGCTCAATCCAGCGAATTAGCTCATAGCCCCAGAAACCAAATAAACCGCCAATTCCTGGAGGCAGTTGCGGTAACTTTACCGGATGAAACGGCTCCAAGCAAGCCGACAACGCTGTAAACGGATCGCCATCAAATCCCTGCGTTGAGCCATCTCGGTAGGTTTGCGTTGTACGATCGCCCCGTGTTTCAAGCACCCACAAGGGATCACAGCCCAAAAAACTATAGCGTCCTAGATTTTCGCCCCCTTCCACCGACTCCAACAAAAAACTATAGGGCTGACCCGCACAAACTTTGTACCAAGCCGAAACAGGAGTGTCAAGGTCAGCAACCCATTCTTGATAAACCGGAATGAAATTACCCTGCTGGGCTAGACAAACGAATTGATCAAAGGTTGGAGAAATCATACGTATGGTTGGATGTGGGCTTAGGCTTAAGTAGTCTACCATTCCCCCTTCCTCCCATCAGTTCACCCCATTGCAGGATGAAACTTCATCGAGATTGCGCAAATATAAAGGTCAATTACGATTAAATTCATCTACACTAGCTAAGGATAATGATTCAGTGAACTCTACAGCAACCCGTCAGCTACACCGGCCGAGTGGAGTAGAAATACTGAAGAGCGGTAATTCTGTTCTGCTTACTCTTGAGTCAGATAGCTCTGAGCATCAAACCTGGAGTAGCTAAGTTAAGTGGCTAATTGCTGAATCCAACCGGAAACAACAAGTTTCCTATCGTATCCATCTAAAGTGGCTCAATCAATTAGTTCATTGAAATGTGCCCCGACTTTTTCAACTTCACAAACCATTCAGTTTGCTGACTCGACCACCTAATTCACTTTTTGCTCAGCCCTCCATCCCTCACCACGAGTTTCAGTTCAATCCTATCCCTAAGATAGTTGCCCATCTATACCATCTCCAGTGGGAGACACAGACACAATGAGAGACTTTGTTTTAGACGCCCCAAACGAAAACCGCTACACCTACTTTGTTGCCTATTACGGAAAAGATTTTCAAAAGCAAACAGCAGTGCTAAATGTTAGACATGATTTCACAGACTCAATTCAAGACCTACACGTCAAAATTCGATCGCGCATCAATGAAGTCTTAGGACTAGAAACGCCTTCCTGCTACCACATTCTTGCTCTTGCCGCTCCAGAGGTCATTCCGGTTTAAGGTAGAATCTCATTAGACTTGTCTGTACGAGACTCAGAAGGCACAATCAATACGCCCAATACACCGATGTGACCGAGGTCAAGGTGGCTATTGCTGAAGAGATTCGCTCAGCTTCGAGGAGAGAGGAATATCAGAGTTATCATTAGTAGTCCGGGAGTGTTACACCGATAATCCTAATTTGAGGATTCTCCCTTATCCGTTTTGATCTCTAGACTCTCGTTGGAGTTTGATTGTGTCTCAAACAAATTTTGATTTTTTGGCAGAAACCGATCCTCTTGTTGCCGATCTGATTCAGAAAGAACTTCAGCGTCAACGGGATCACTTAGAGTTGATTGCTAGCGAAAACTTTACCTCTCCAGCCGTGATGGCGGCTCAAGGTTCGGTTCTCACCAATAAGTATGCCGAGGGCTTGCCAAAGAAGCGGTATTATGGCGGCTGTGAATTGATTGACGAAATTGAGCAAATTGCGATCGATCGGGCGAAACAGTTGTTTGGTGCAGCCCATGCCAATGTCCAGCCTCACTCAGGTGCGCAGGCGAACTTTGCGGTCTTTTTGTCCTTGCTGGAACCTGGTGACACGTTCATGGGCATGGATTTATCCCACGGTGGACACTTGACACATGGATCGCCTGTCAATGTGTCGGGCAAGTGGTTCCAAGCTTGTCATTATGGAGTGAACCAGAACACCGAGCAGCTTGATTATGATGAAGTTCGCGAACTGGCGCTCAAACATCGCCCAAAACTGATCATCTGTGGCTATTCGGCTTATTCGCGCATCATTCATTTTGACAAGTTCCGGGCGATCGCCGATGAAGTTGGGGCTTATTTGATGGCCGACATCGCTCACATTGCGGGACTAGTGGCTACTGGACACCACCCTAGCCCCATTCCCCATTGTGATGTTGTCACCACTACCACGCACAAAACGCTGCGGGGACCTCGAGGAGGGTTGATTTTGACCCGCGATACCGAACTGGGCAAAAAGTTTGATAAGTCTGTGTTTCCGGGTAGCCAAGGTGGCCCTCTAGAACATGTGATTGCCGCTAAAGCCGTGGCATTTGGGGAAGCCCTACAACCTGAGTTTAAAACTTACTCTGGGCAAGTGATTGCCAATGCTCAAGCTATGGCCGCTCAACTGCAAGCGCGAGGCTTGAAAATTGTTTCCAATGGGACTGAAAATCACGTGATGTTGGTGGATTTGCGATCAATTGGCATGACCGGAAAAGTAGCCGATCAGTTAGTTAGTGGCGTTCATATCACAGCCAATAAAAACACCGTTCCTTTTGATCCAGAATCGCCTTTTGTTACTAGTGGTTTGCGCTTAGGCTCCCCTGCAATGACGACACGTGGTATGGGTGTGACAGAATTCACCGCAATTGGTGACATCATTACCGATCGATTGCTACATCCAGACGACGAAACGATTGCGCAAGATTGCCGTCAGCGAGTAGCTAATCTGTGTACTCAATTTCCACTGTATCCTCATCTCACCATTCCAATTCCTGCATTAGTTTAAGGAACAGGGTGGCAATGCTGTCTCAAGGCTGAAATTGAGGTTAACCCTACCCCAATCTTAGGAATACGAGAGTCGGCATTGCCTACTATATGCAAGTAACGGTGTTTGAACAGTTTGGTAATAACTAGATATCATCAACGGCTCCAGACATTCTTACTGCCAATGAGAATGAATGAGGGAATCATGCCATCAGTTTGCGGCTTTTTCTTCTCATTCGATTGAAATAAATTAAGTAACATTCTAGTGTAACCACCGTGTCTAGACCCGCTCTCCCTGATATAAGCTTCTTAGATTCAAGTTGTGATTCCTGTTCGTTACTACGTTTGAATATCAACTCTGGAATTTAAGGGTATCCCGATGACGCTCTATTCCTGAACAGCTTGCAAGCTCAATCTAGTACTCTCTAGATTTCTGCAATGACAATTTCTGCAATGACAATAGAAACAACCCACAAAAGATAGAATTTTACATATCAGTAGCACTCTTTATCAGTACGCGCTGTGCAGGCTAGTGTAGAAGCAAATCTCATCATCCCATCAATCGCATGATATCCTAGAAATATCTTTAGGTTTTCACCGCTTGGTGTCTGTCCTATGAACTATAGCTATGGCGTACTAGGGAGGTGTCCCTCCTAGGTTTGTGGGTAGTATAGTTTAGGCCAGGCGTTTAGACGAGCATCTGCCTGTTCTGACTCCTGAATTGGCTCAGAGTTTATCCAGTACGACCAGCTTTTGATTGCTGAAAGAATCAATCAAATGGGTTAGTAACCGAAGTGATGGAAGCTCAGGGAAACAGCCTAATTCAGTTGGCAGGTCGGCTTTTCACAAAAATTGGAAGCCTCGGCAGAAGTACGTTGATTCTTATCCAGAGCACCTTTCATGCAGACTGCTGCTTTTAGTGAATTATTTCCCTTGTTTAGTGCCGCTAGCCCGGAGACGATCGAATGGCTTTTGTCAATTACGGTTGAACACGAATATCCGGCAGAACGAGTCGTGTTAATGGAAGATGCTTGGGGAAATGCAGTCTATTTTGTCGAATCGGGCTGGGTGAAAGTCCGTCGGCATGTAGGGGATGACGTTGTAACGCTAGCAATCCTGGGACGTGGTGATTTTTTTGGCGAGATGGCAATTTTAGATGAATCGCCTCGTTCAACGGATGTTGTGGCATTGTCATCTGTGCGCTTGTTGAGCATTTCAGCTCAACGATTTATTCAAACGCTATTTAAAGATTCTCAGCTTCACCATCGTATGTTGCAACTGATGGTGAAGCGTTTGCGGCAAACTAACTACCGCTTTCAACTGCGGCATCAGCCTCCGGCTATTAAACTGGCTAACACGCTTGTCTCATTAGGAGAAAACTACGGACTGCCTTCCGAGCACGGGACGGAGATTTTCAACATTCCTCATCGCGATTTGGCTGATGTGAGTGATATTACACCCGATGAAGCCCTGAAGATTATGGATAAATTGCACAGTAAGGGCTGGATCAAAATTGATACCCATCGTCAGGTTGTTTACCTAGTCAACATGCGACAGCTAACACATTTAGCAGGCAAAGTTTGATGATGGAAGTTGCTTAAAAAACTCCCTGTTGAGAGTTGTTAGCTGTGAGTTGTTAGTTGGGGATGTTTAGAGGCACAATACCCAAACAACCCATTCATTGCCGAGCAGCCAACAACTAGAAATGACAGAAGCTACTCAAGTTCGACCGCAATCGTTATCTCGCACTGCTTTAGACATCCACTATTACGTCTCGATGCCTCAACCTTCCTCTCACTTGTTTGAGGTGACGCTACAAATTAAAGGATGGCACGCAGACGTTTTGGATTTGAAGATGCCCGTTTGGACACCGGGTTCTTATCTGGTACGAGAGTATGCTAGACATCTCCAAGAATTCCAGGCAGAAGGAGAGCGATCGCTGAGTTGGCAGAAGCTGAGTAAAAACCATTGGCAGATTGCAACGCCCGCAACCAGTGATATTACGGTACGCTATCGTATTTATGCGAACGAACTAACAGTTCGCACCAACCATCTCGACTCAACCCATGCCTACTTCAACGGCGCAGCGTTGTTCTTCTATATTCCTGGCTTTGAGCACCATCCCTTGCATGTGACGATCGTGCTGCCCAAACCGGAATGGCGAATTGCGACCCCGCTACCCTCGGTTGCGTCGGAACCTAACACCTTTGAAGCCATCGATTTTGATACCTTAGTCGATAGCCCATTTGAAGTAGGGTTACACTTTCACTGCGAGTTTGAAGTTTTGGGGAAACCGCACGAATTCGTAATTTGGGGCATGGGCAACGCCGAGCCAGAGCAAATTGTGGCTGATACTCAGAAAATCATTGAAGTCGAGGCGGCGCTGTTTGGGGGATTGCCCTACGATCGCTATTTATTCTTATTACATTTGGCGACCCAAGGGTTCGGCGGACTAGAGCACAAAAACTCTTGTTCACTGATCTATTCCCGATTTGGCTTTCGCAATGAAGAGCGCTACTATCGGTTTATGCAACTGGTTGCGCACGAATTCTTTCATCTGTGGAATGTGAAACGGATTCGACCCAAAGCGCTGGAAGTCTTCAACTACGAGGGGGAAAACTACACACCGTCGTTGTGGTTTAGCGAAGGTACAACCAGCTATTACGATTTGGTCTTGCCAATGCGGGCTGGTATTTATGATGCCCGGACATTTTTGAAGAATCTAAGCAAAGAAATCTCTCGCTACTTGACCATTCCCGGACGACACATTCAAGCGTTAAGCGAATCGAGTTTCGATGCTTGGATCAAGCTCTACCGCCGCGATGCGAACAGCGATAATTCCCAAATTTCCTACTATCTCAAAGGAGAGATGGTGTCACTACTGCTGGATTTGCAAATTCGCTCGAAGTTTCATAACCAGCGATCGCTGGATGATGTGATGCGGCAAATGTGGCAACAGTTTGGACAGCTTGAAATTGGCTTTACCCCGGAACAATTGCAAACGGTGATTGAATCAGTAGCAGAAGAATCCTTGAGCGATTTCTTTCAGCGCTATCTGCACACTACTGAAGATCTACCGTTTGATTCATATCTCACTTTGTTCGGACTGCGGCTTCAACCCGAAGACAACCACCATCTGCCTCCTTTCCTAGGTCTCACCGCCAAATCAGAGAACGGACGTGAAATCATCAAATTTGTCGAGGTGGGGTCGCCTGCACAACAAGCTGGTCTTGATTCGGAGGATGAATTGCTCGCCATTAATGGACTGCGAGTCAAAGCCGCTGAGTTGAGCGATCGTCTGCGGGATTTTTACCCTGGTGAACTCATTTATATTTCTGTATTTCACCAGGATGAGCTATGTACTTATCCCGTTACGTTAGGGGAACCTCGCCCTGCGTCCTACCAATTAGTTGCCGTTGAATCGCCGACTTCAGAGCAGCAGCAAGCGCTGGAAGGATGGCTGGGTGTTGCTTGGGATAAGATGTGGTTGTCGTAAGCAGGACTTGGGAATTAGGGATTAGGGGTTGGGGGTTAGAGGCAATGTCTCTAGCTTTTGTCTAATCCCGAATTCCGCATCCGTCAGTTATCGCCCCGACTGTAATCGCACTGCTGTACCGCTGGCTGTAATCAGCAACAGCGCTCCCGACTGATCAATATTCACCGTTCCGGTATCAATTTCAATGCCCAACACGGCATTAGCGCCCAAGCTGGCGGCTCGCTGCTGCAATTCTGCCAGGGCATCGCGATGGCCGCGTTCAAACACTCGCTCATAGCTGGCAGTACGACCACCGATGATGTCGCGAATTCCGGCAAAAAAGTCTCTCAGGGCGTTTGTTCCATAGACGACTTCTGCCGTGACGACGCCTAAGTAAGCTTCGACAACGGCTCCTTGGATGACATCAGTTGTTGATAGAATCATCTATTGTCCTTACACAATCTTACGCTGTTACCCTAGATGACCTTACCATTCCCACGACTGACTGTACATAAGCCTGCATCTAAGCAATCGGTCTGGCTAAGTGTTTGCTTGGGAGGAGCCGTCATCATCTCACCTCAGATGGCTCAAGCTCAAATAGTTTCGCATCCAATTGCCCCTGATGTAACTATCCAGCCTCTCGTTGCTCGGAATCGAGTTGCCCCAACTATTGCCCAAAATAACGACGATCGCCTCAATGAGTTACTGAAGCAAGGGCGAGAATTGGTAGACGCAGGAAATTTAGCAGAAGCGATCGCGGTGTATGAAGAGGCAGCCCGCCTAGAGCCAGACAATGCCCGAATTTTCTCGGCGATCGGTTTTTTGCAAGCACGACAAAACAATTTTCAAGCCGCCGTTGAGTCGTACCAGCAGGCTGTGTCCCTAGAGGGCGACAATGCTGATTTCTACTATGCGTTGGGCTACAGCCAAGCCAACTTGGGGAACTATGCCGGGGCGGCTGATGCGTATCGTCGGGCGGCTCAACTCAGTCCTAATAATATCGAAGCGTTGCTGGGGTTGGGGGTGGTGTTGGCGCGGCAGGAAAACTATGCCGGGGCGATCGAGGTCTATCAACAAGTGCTGCGGCAACGGCCAGATGATGCTCAAATTCACGAATTTATTGGCTCGGCCTATCTCCAGGAAGGACGATACGAGGATGCCCTAGCTTCACTACAGCGAGCGGCGCAATTATCACCTCGGCGTGGCAGCGTGCAACTAAACTTAGGTGTAGCGTTGCTGAATTTGGGAGATACTGCGGCTGGAATGGCGGCCCTAGAACGAGCGGCCCAGTTTGAACCGCGCAATGGGTATATTCACTTGCAAATTGGCGATATCTATCGACTACAAGGAGATTTGCCTAGAGCACTGCAACAGTATGAGCGAGCCGTTTCGGTACAGCCAAGCCTAAAGGAGGGGCATGCGGTCTTGGGTGAGTTGTATCTAGAGCAGGAAGACTATTTGCGGGCAATTGTTGCTTATCGGGAACTGATTGAATTAGCTCCAGAAGATGCTGATGCTTATTATCACCTTGGACTAGCGCTGAAGGGACGCAATCGTACGGCTGAGGCTCTGAATGCTCTCCAAACCGCCCGGACTCTTTATCAACAGCAGGGCAATGCTGAAGGGGTTGATAAGGTGGAGACCGCGATCGATGACATTGATTAATGATTGAGACGACATCGATTAAAACATTAATGAAGTTGATAGAAACGAAGGTAGAGATGGCTTCAGGTTGAAATCTACTTCTGAGATTAATTTCCGGGCTTAATAAGCTTGAACCTTGATCGGCCCTTAACGGCTGAATCAACGTCCGAACGGTGGACTGTGAGACCGATCGCCAACGAATTAAGCTATAGAGGTTAAGCGGGGCTATCTAGTCGTTATGTCCATTGTTGTACACTCATCGTAGGACTTGCGATTGTGAAATGTTTCAGTCATTGAACAAGCTCCCTCCCCTCGTTAGTTGGGGGCTGCTGTTTCCCATTATTTTCCTGAACGGTTGGCTCTTGCTCGTTTTGGCGCAGGAGCTACAGCCCTTGCTAAGTATTTTGATCAGCGCTACGCTGCTGGCTTTTTTGTTAGACTATCCGATTCGATTTTTGGTCGATCGGGGCGTCAGTCGCGGCATCGCTATCAGTCTAGTGCTGCTGGTGTTTCTGTTAATTCTGGTAGTGTCGGGCGTGTTTCTGATTCCCCTAATTTTGAAACAAGCCAATGAACTGTTGACCAAATTGCCGGAGTGGATTAAATCAGGTCAGCAGCAGTTGATCAGCCTAGAGGATTGGGCCATTGCTCAGCAGTTACCGATCGATCTCAGCACGACGATTAATCAACTGGTGGCACGACTGACAACCGGATTGCGCGCCCTCACTAGCCAAGCCTTCAGCATTGTATTTGGAGCGATCGGCAGTGTCGTTAATGTGTTTCTGACGTTAGTGTTTACAATCTTTTTGGTGCTGCGCGGCGAAAGCCTGTGGGCTGGCATTTTAGGATGGTTTCCGCCTCAGTGGAACCTACGTATTCGCGAGTCGTTGCCCGAAAACTTTGAGCGCTATATTGCTGGACAAGTGACAATGGCGACGATTGTTGGCATTGTACAAACAACCACGCTGGTCATTTTGCGGGTTCCCTTGCCACAACTGTTTGGCATTGGCATTGGCGTAGCAACGCTGATTCCCTTTGGCGGAACTGTCACTATTATCACGGTTAGTTCTCTGCTAGCCCTGCAAAACTTTTGGCTGGGCTTTAAAGTCTTGCTAGTGGCCATAAGCATTAACTGGGCGATTGAAAATATTTTGGCGCCGCGCATTGTAGGCGAACTGACCGGACTCAATCCCGTCTGGATGTTGATATCACTGGATCTGGGTCTGAAATTAGGGGGCGCGTTGGGGCTAGTGATTGCTGTACCGATTGCCAGCTTCATTAAAGCCACTGCTGATACGATTCGCAACAGCCGATCGGGGTCTTCGCTGGTCTTGGTGACGGGAGACCCTCCCGCAGTGGAAGAACAACCCGTTGGGCGATCGGACGAGTGAAGAACAAATCGGTTGAGGCGCGACGTACTGACCGTTAGAAGTATTTTGAACTAGTACGCAAACTACTCTAGAGTGAGACCGCTACGCCATTTGCTGCTCTGTGGGCATTATCGAATCAAGTGATGAACTTGACAGCGAACTCAATAGCGCCAATAGCGTCGGCCTTTCCAAAAAATGCCCACAACAACTCCAATTAGCAAAAATCGACCAGGTGTTACTAAATTTACCGGCAAGGGCAACAGCGACTTGAGGAAAAACGCAACCATGACACACAACACCAGCGCCCACAGGATGCCTGTATTAATCACAATTTGAGGATACACGCGCTCTAACCAATACACGGCTAATGCACCCACTCCAACGGCCATTGCAAAGAAGACGATCGCACCAAGTAACGGAGAAAACAACACTGCAAACACCCCTTGCAGCGCTGGTACAAACTGGTAGCTCAGGGCTAATCCTAATTCCAACAGAAAGGTAATTAGGGCCGTTGCTAGAGCGGTTAAACTCAACGGCAGCCAGGGTAAGTACTTAAGACGTTGGAGAGGATTACGCATGGGGAGGGATTAGAGGTGGGGGATTGGGGGTGGGAATCAAGAATCAGGAATTGCCTTTTACCTTTTTCTTGCATCCCTCATCCCTAAATTATTCGATACTAACGCCCCGAAAGGTTTTCGATCGACTGCGGCTGGGTACAGCAGCTTGTTCGATCGTGCGAGCTTGCACCTGATGAGCTTGAAAGTACTTCTGCCATTCATAGGGTGCATCTAGCGTTTCACCGCCGTGTTTGGTGAGGCGCGATCGTACTTGACATAGAACGGGTGTGTTGACGCAAGCTCCGGCAATGATCACTTGTCCTTTGGTTAGGGCAGGTAGTTCTTTAAGCAAATCGCGTCCGGCGGCTTCCACCCCATACTTGAGGCTATCTTGATCAACGGGATTGACAATTCGCATGACAAACTGGCTCATGCATTGAGACAACACATCCGAGTCCAACTTGCCGGGGCGTTGCGTAATTAAACCCACACCCAACCCAAACTTACGCCCTTCGCTTAAGATTGTGCGGATTACAGCTTTACAACGAGAGGGTTCATGGGCCGGAGCAAAGCGATGGGCTTCTTCCAGCAAAATGAACACCGGATACGGTAAATAATTTTCATCACCGGGGGCAATCCGTTCTTTCTGTGTGCTCATGCGGGCATGGCTCGATTGTCGCAATACAGCGGCACAGATCACCTGCTGTTCGTCCTGGCTAATTTCGTTCATTTGCAGCACAGTCACTTGCCCCGGTTCAAACAAATCTTTGGGAGCTAGATGCTCAAAGGCATGAAAGTAGGGCGATCGCTCCAGTCGATCGAGTTTCCATTCCAACGCCGGGGCCGACGATCCCAACTTGAGATCGCCATCTTCCGTTTGCTGACTGTCTACTTCGCGCACTGCTGTAATCAAGTCCTGGATACTCCAGCGATAATCGCCTTGACGATGGCGTCGCACCAACTCAAAGGCTTTGTGCAACACCGACTGTTGTCGATCGCTCATTTCCGGCAGCAAGCTGAGAATATCGTAATAGTCCAGCGATGAAATGCGAATGCGGACATCATCCGGCTTCAACACTTTCACCTTGGGAGCATAGCCATCGGTGGCAGTGAAGGCCGCATGACCCCGAATGTCTGCGAGGGTATCGTATTCGCCATGGGGATCAAAGATCAGCACGGCCGCCCGGTTTTTGGGTAACAGCAGTTCTTCCACCAACACCCCTGCCGTATAGGATTTTCCCGATCCAGTTCCTGCCAAAATGGCCATATGGGTGCTGACTAATTCCTTTACATCCAGCGCGATCGGCACGGCTCCAGCCTCGCGCAGCAGCAACGACCCAATATGAGCGCCCCCTACCTGATCGGGTTGTTTCTTGTTCAACACTTGCCGTAAGGTATCATCGTTAGCTAAATATACTTTTGCACCGGGATCGGGAGTAATGCGGGGGTTAATGAATCCTAGCGCTGGGTGAAAATAGCCAATCACATCCACGGTAATCTCATAGATTTCTGGATTGGGATGGATAAATCCAACCAAGGCAGCAATCGCTTCAGGGCTAATTTCTGTATCGGCAAACATGCGATCGGGCAGATGATCAATCAGTCGTCGAGCCGAGATTTTACCCAAAATTTGCCAGGTTGCCGGCTGTGACCCGTTTTCCTGTGGCGATCGAGCTTCATAGTAAACAAATTCGCCAATCTTCACCGAGCGGTTACTGGCAGTAATAAACACATATTGATTGCCCGTTTCTCCAGGGCCTTTCACGGTGCCAATGGTGGAAGATAAGAAGGAACGATCCGCTACAACCATAACAAAGCGTCAAAGAGAACAAAAGAACGATTTGAACAACTAATCCAACCACAAATACGAGGATTTCAACCTCGACATAATCCGCCTGCAATCACGCTCACTGCACTCTCGATCGCGCGGCACAATGCGGTCTACAATCACGGTCATCAAGCTGAAGCGGGTAGACGCGATCTCAGGTTTGAATGGTTTGAATCCCATCTCACTTAGCCCTTTTTGACTAGTACAAGTATATATGAGACCTTCTGAAATCTTGCTTAAATTCCTAATAAAGCCATAAAAGTAGCGGTTTAATCGATCGCTTTTCCCTATATCTAGTTCGCAGAACCTAGTTCACACCATTCAAATAAGTGGAAGCAAGCTTCACCAAGCTTGTGAAGGAAATTTCCCAGATAGCGCTAACAAGGGTAAGTAGTAAGGGTAAAGTTAGGTAATCTAGAACCAATATTTAGGATGCGCCAAATCGCCACTAATCATTGCATGATGGGTATGAATTCTGACTTTGATGCCGCTCCTTTGACCAACAAACCGTTTTCTAGCGAGGCTGAGACCTTGGCAGATCTGGAACTCGCTGATGCTGAGGCACTGGTAGCAGATTATGGAGATTTGCCGCTACAGGATGTTGAAGTGAGAACAGACAAAGCAGAAGGTCGTCAACGGCAAATTTCTGCCAAAATCTATATTCCCCATCCGACAGAACAGGTGTGGCAAATTCTGACGGATTATGACCATCTAGCCGATTTTATTCCGAACTTGACCCGAAGCCAGCGCATTGACCATCCCCAAGGCGGCATTCGCATCGAGCAAATTGGTGCAGAGTCACTGTTGAAGCTGAAGTTTTGTGCACGGGTTGTCTTGGATATGGTTGAGCATTTTCCTCATCGTCTTGATTTTGAAATGGTGGAAGGCGATTTTAAGCTGTTTCGAGGCAACTGGACGCTGCAACCCTTAGCTGAGAACGCCACAGAGCTTAGCTATCACCTCACGGTGTTACCGCATCGTCTAATGCCAGTTGCCATGATTGAACGCCGTCTTAGGGCGGGCATGGTGTTGAATCTATCTGCTATTCGCCAACAGGCCGATCGATTGTTTGCCGCCAATGCCTAAGCTTGTTCTCGCAGGTAAAGAAGACGCTGGAGATCCACATTGCCGCCACTAAGGATTACCCCTACTCGTGAGCCAGATAGATCTAGCTTGCCCTCTAACAACGCCGTAGCAGCAAGTGCGCCAGTGGGTTCAATCACCAACTTCAGGCGCTCCCAAAGATAGAACAAGGTGCGTAAGAGGGCAGTGTCGGATACCGTCACCATATCGTGAACATAGTGCAGCACCAGGGGAAAGGTAAGCGTTCCCAATGATGGAGTACGTGCTCCATCGGCAATTGTGTTGGGGTTATGCACGGTTTGCAGTGTGTTCGTGTGAAACGATCGGGTCGCGTCATCTCCTTGCTCTGGTTCTACCCCTACCACCTGACAGGTAGGAGACAAGGCATGAGCCGCGATTGCACAGCCAGACAGTAGCCCACCGCCACCGCAGCACACCAACAGCCAGTCGAGTTCTCCAACGGTTTCAAATAGCTCTTTCGCGGTTGTCCCTTGTCCAGCAATGACATGGCGATGATCATAGGGTGGAATCACCGTTGCTCCTCGCTCTGCCGCAATCTCACGGGCTAGCGTTTCTCGGGTGGTCTCTGCCCGATCGTACAAAATCACTTCGGCTCCATATCCACGTGTAGCGGCAAGTTTCACAGCAGGGGCATCCTGCGGCATCACGATCGTTGTGGGAGTCTTGAGCAAAGTTCCCGCCAAGGCCACAGCTTGGGCATGATTCCCAGAGGAATACGTGAGCACCCCCCGCTGCCGCTGCTCTGGGGATAAATTGGCAAGCGCATTAAATGCCCCGCGAAACTTAAACGAGCCAGTGCGCTGAAAATTCTCGCACTTAAAAAACACCTGACAGCCAGTGCGCTTATTCACCGATCGCGAGGTCATCACAGGGGTAGTATTTACCTGTTCCTCAAGGGTTATTGCGGCTGCCTCAATATCGTCATAGGCGATCGAAGCAACCACTGCTTCAAACGAGGAGGGTTGAGAGGAAGTAGCCACAGTGTCTGCAAGATTAGAGAAACTTTCATCCATTAAAACCGATCTGAAACGCAGCCCCAAAAGCAGCGTCTAACACGATTTGAAAGAATACAAATGATCAATTTGCAAATGATCAATTTGCTTATTAAGGTGACGATTAAATGGTTCAGGGCTATCCCATGAAATTGGTGAAAAGAAGCAGGTGTTGTACCAGCAACTACATCAAGCCAGACTCAATTTGTCCCAATGGGATAAAGCATTCCTTAGGTAAAAGGATTGGTTTTTGCCTAAAAATCAACTTGCCGCGATAGCTATAGCGATCGATTGCAATTCCGATGGGGCGCTGCATTTCTTCGGGGTGCACTTCATAATAAGTTCGATAAATTTGTCGAGCCGCTTGCAACAGGGCTGGATCAAGCAATCCTGAGAAGTGCATCGTTTCTGTCGGTTCAACCGAAATCGGCGATCGCGATTCGGTTTGTTGGGAGTATACCATTCGCTTACCCTATTCTCACAGCTAGACTCTAGTTGATTTATTTTACTGCGGCACAAAAGAAAAGAAAATTTACACAGGTAGCAGAATGTCTTCATCCAACGTATTGTTCAGTTGTTCAGCACTTTGCTGTCTTAGCAAAATTGTCTTAGCAAAACGTTGATTGAGATGATTTCTCTGTATATCTCTCTGTATGTCTCTATGTATGAATGTCTGAGAATAAAATAATACTCATGCTTTACCATGCTGCATCGCATTCACCCCACTGCCTGCGGTTCCTCTTGTCAAAGGGAGGTTGGGAGAGATTGGCATACGGTGCAACCTCATAGAAAAATGGTATTAGATGTTAAGTTTAATCTGAGCGGTTGCTCTAAGGATGTTGCATTACATTAAAGCTTCCTAGCTTCAATGCAATTGCAAACACAAGAAAAAGTGCCAATCACTCTTTATCAGGGCGATCGCACTCACATCATATTTGATGTCAATTCGCAACGAAATACTCTAAACTTGTAATTTTTGTTTACTTATACAGCTACATTGTTGTATAGTGTCACAAATATAAACAATAGTTATATTTGCGCTAAGAAGTTTCAAAGTTGAGCTTATTACATTCCTGGTATATTTTGATTGAACCTAATAACCGGGGCAAAAAACATAAAGACAAGCTGAAGGTTGTCAGTTTAGTGGCCCTAATTTGTGCCAACTGAGGTTTTCAGCACAAGTTGTTGTCTGAAGCTCAATCGGTCTGCATTGTCAACTCAGACATGCAGACGTGGGTTCTCGTGTTCGGATCAAAGTGATTCACAGGAAGGGAAATCATGTCTTACTCGCAAACCAAAACCCAGAGTAAAACTGGGTATCAGGCTGGGGTTAAAGATTACCGTCTAACCTATTACACACCAGACTATACGCCCAAAGATACCGACATTTTGGCCGCATTCCGGGTAACTCCGCAGCCTGGAGTTCCCTATGAGGAAGCGGGGGCAGCGGTTGCAGCGGAATCTTCAACCGGAACTTGGACAACTGTTTGGACGGATCTATTAACTGACCTCGATCGCTACAAGGGTCGTTGCTATGACATCGAGCCTGTTCCCGGTGAAGACAATCAGTTTATTGCCTACATTGCCTATCCGCTAGATCTGTTTGAGGAAGGCTCTGTCACCAACATGTTGACTTCTATTGTTGGTAATGTGTTTGGGTTTAAGGCACTGAAAGCATTGCGCTTGGAGGATCTACGGATTCCCGTTGCCTACCTCAAGACGTTCCAAGGCCCTCCGCATGGTATTCAGGTAGAGCGCGACAAGATTAACAAGTACGGTCGTCCGCTACTGGGTTGTACGATTAAACCCAAGCTGGGTTTGTCGGCGAAGAACTACGGTCGTGCGGTGTATGAGTGTCTGCGCGGTGGTTTGGACTTCACCAAAGACGACGAAAACATCAACTCTCAGCCGTTCCAGCGCTGGCGCGATCGGTTTACTTTTGTTGCTGAAGCAATTCACAAGGCTCAGGCTGAAACCGGTGAAATTAAAGGTCACTACCTCAACGTTACCGCTCCTACCTGCGAAGAAATGATCAAGCGGGCCGAGTATGCGAAAGAACTCGGAATGCCGATCATCATGCATGACTTCTTGACCGCTGGTTTCACTGCCAACACCACCCTCGCTAAGTGGTGCCGTGATAACGGTCTGTTGCTCCACATTCACCGCGCTATGCACGCTGTGATTGACCGTCAGAAGAACCACGGAATGCACTTCCGCGTTTTGGCGA
Organism: Thermocoleostomius sinensis A174; assembly: GCF_026802175.1. NCBI lineage: Bacteria > Bacillati > Cyanobacteriota > Cyanophyceae > Oculatellales > Oculatellaceae > Thermocoleostomius > Thermocoleostomius sinensis. The sequence continues at coordinate 5,591,492 of NZ_CP113797.1, forward strand.
AGTGTTTGCGGATGTCGGGCGGCGACCACATTCACACCGGAACGGTTGTGGGTAAGTTGGAAGGTGACAAGGCAATTACCCTCGGTTTCATTGATCTGCTACGTGAAAATTACATCGAGCAAGATCGCTCTCGCGGTATTTTCTTCACTCAAGACTGGGCTTCAATGCCAGGGGTAATGGCTGTGGCATCCGGTGGTATTCACGTATGGCACATGCCCGCTCTAGTTGAAATCTTCGGTGATGATTCCGTGCTTCAGTTTGGTGGTGGCACGTTGGGACATCCCTGGGGCAATGCCCCGGGTGCAACGGCAAACCGGGTGGCGCTAGAAGCCTGCGTTCAAGCTCGCAACGAAGGTCGTGATCTGATGCGCGAAGGCGGTGACATCATTCGGGAGGCCGCTCGTTGGAGTCCTGAACTGGCAGCAGCTTGCGAACTGTGGAAGGAAATTAAGTTTGAATTCGAGGCTGTTGATACCGTTTGATGCGAGGCTAAAGGCTAAAGGATTGGGAATCAGTCAATCACTTTCTTTCGGCCTTTAGCCTTATACTTCTTCCTTTTTCCTATGGATCTCCGGCAAATTGCCAAGGATACAACCAAAACGCTGATTAGCTACCTCACGTATCAGGCGGTGCGAACGGTATTGGCTCAGTTGAGTGAAACCGATCCTCCCAGAGCCTTCTGGCTCCAGCGATTTTCTGGTAAAGAGAAGATCCAGGATGGGGAAGCTTATCTCCAGGCATTGTTTCAAGAGCAGCAGGATTTAGCATTTCGGATTCTGACGGTGCGTGAACATATTGCTGAAGAAATTGCAGATTATTTGCCGGAAATGTTGCGATCGACGATCCAGCAGGCCAATATGGAACAACGTCGTCAGCAGTTAGAGCGCATGACGCAAGTGAGTCTGGAACCTACAGTTTCTCACCCAGAGCAATCTGGTGAGTCAGAGTCACTGGATACGGAATCTGAAGGTGGCTAATCGCGTGATTCTGGTGATAGGTAATGCGGTAATAGAGTAGGAAATCGACGATCGAAACCAGCATTGGACTTTATACGAATTGTCAATCTTCCATCACCAATTACCAGTTGCCAATTACTAAGTTCAAGATCTATCAAATTACCTTAGAAGCTAAACCAACCATGAAGACATTACCCAAAGAGCGCCGTTACGAAACCTTTTCCTATCTGCCTCCGCTCAGCGATGCTCAGATTGCTCGGCAGATTCAGTACACAATTGATCAGGGCTATATTCCGGCTGTGGAATTCAATGAAGATTCTGCTGCAGAAACCCACTATTGGACCCTGTGGAAGCTACCCCTATTCAACGCCAGAAGCCCCCAGGAAGTGCTAAATGAAGTGCAACAGTGCCGTTCCGAATATGGCAATTCCTACATTCGGGTGGTTGCGTTCGACAATATTAAGCAGTGCCAAGTGATGAGCTTTATCGTTAATAAGCCAAACAGCGGTGGCTATCGTTACTAAAGCTCAAGCATGAATCTTGAAGGGTAGGGTTTAAGTTGTAGCCTTCGGGTTAGTGTTAAATGTTTAACACCAGAGGCGCAAGCTTTTGAAGCTCAAACTTTTTTGAGTGATCCGAACAAATCCCATTGCGAAACAGGAGGTGGAGCTATCTGCCTCTGAAGCTCAAACTTTTTTGAGTGATCCGAACAAATCCCATTGCGAAACAGGAGGTGGAGCTATCTGCCTCCTTTTTTGCATACCTTTTTTAGGTTAATGATTGGGTCGATCGCAGTCAGTGGCAGGGTTCGATCGCATTTGTTCGATCGCATTTACAAAAAGCCCCCAGCCGAAGCCAGGGGCGATTAAATCAGGGTGCATCTACCATTCCCATATACCTGTTGGACAGCACTTATCCGGAAACTAATCTGTATCAAACTAATCTATCGGCGTAATCCTGTGGTTTAGTTTCCCGGTGTTCTTTCCCATGCTTGAAATTCCTGGGTGCCTAGCTTATTGGCGCCACTTGTTTGCATAACCTCGTGTAACCGATCGTTTTCAGTCAATGAAGGGATGCATTGAGACAGTTTGTGCCCTTCAACCATTCATCTACAAAACGCCATAGGCAAAGGAGCAACGGCAATGGTACGTAAACAATTGGGGACGGAAGAGCATGATCTTTGGAGTGGCACAGACGGAGCTAATCGATTCGTCGCCCTAGCGGGTAACGATCGCTGCTTTGGACGGGGCGGTAATGATGTGATTAGCGGCGGTGCCGGCGATGACACAATTGATGGCGATGCTGGCGACGATCGGATTAAGGGCGACTCTGGTAACGATACGCTGAATGGTAATGCGGGCAACGATCGCATCAGCGGCGGTGCAGGAGATGATCACCTCCGCGGTGGATCGGGTAACGACACGCTTAAGGGTGGAGCCGGCAACGATTTTATGGCGGGTGATACTGGCGATGATGTGATGATCGGGGGAACCGGTAATGATGTGCTGGACTGGGATGACGGTGACGGTAGCGACACGATGCTGGGTGGATTAGGACGAGACACGATCGAAGTCGATGGGTCGGTGACGAGGGGCGATCATTTTGTTTTGGGTAGAAATGCAGCAGGCAGAGCTTTCTTTGAACGGGTCAGCTTAGATGGGCAGCTGATCGGACAGTTTACGCTCACAGTTAGTACCTCTGAAATATTTGATGTTAGTGGTGATGGCGGCAACGATACGTTTATCATTAATGACCTAACTGGAACAGGTGTAGAGTTAGTGCAGTTTAGTGGCGATGATGGCGATGATTTAGCCGACGGTCGCCACAGCAGCACTCCGCTACAACTCGATGGGGGCAGCGGCAACGATACGCTGATTGGCGGCGTGGGAACAATGTTAGCGGCAACTGGTGCAACGTTGGGCGATACGCTGACGGGTGGGATTGGACATGATCAGTTTACCTTTGCCACCAATCCCTTCACAGGTGCATTACCGGGACAAAACGTAAACCAACCGGCTGTGATTACCGATTATGAAATTGGTATCGATCGCATCGCCTTCGATCGCCAAGCGTTTGGGCTAAATCGGTTAGAGTTTCAACAAGGTAATGTGACACAATTCACGGGCAATCAGAATTTGTTAGTTCTAGAAGGCACATTTGCCAATGCTGGAGAAGCCGCCCAAGCCATCGCTAATAACGATGCCATTACAGCCAATCGGGGAGTGTTTGTCTACTTCAACCGCACCTTGGGCATCAGTCGCGTCGTGTTCTCGCAAGATTTAGCCAACGGTGGCCCCATCAGCGTCGTTGCCAACTTGGCCAACTCCACCAATTCCGGCAATCAGGCTCTCTTCTCCGCTAACGATTTCAGCTTGGTTTAACAAAGATTGGGGCGATCGCAAGCATTTTGCCGATTGTCCCCACCAAAAGTTGCTAGCTTATGCAAAACTGCCTACGAATAGACAATTCATTCTGTTTCTCTTGCTATAACCAGCAATTCTTGATTCATTGACGGATACTACCAACAAGGCCGTTAACAACGCTGTCAAACATCAGGGTTTAAGCTTATGTGCCCCCTTAGCCTTAAGACCAGCGATTCTACTCAAATTTTGGCAACCGGCAAAGCCAAACTGTGGGCCCTTTTGGTAGGTGTGAACCAGTACCAAGATGAGTCATTCCCAAATCTAGATTATTCTGCAATGGACTGCCGAGAATTGGGAATTGCCCTCAACGAAGCCACCGCCGAATTTCCCTGCAAGCAGATCTTGATTCATCATGATTTTGCCGCCGAGTTACCAACCCTCGCCGCGATCGATCGGCAATTGCAATGGATTGCTACAACTGCCAAACCGCAAGATACGGTTCTAATTTATTTCTCTGGACATGGGGTCATTGAATATCGCACCTATCAAGCCGTGTTGTGTCTACAAGATACGCGCAGCGACGCGCTGCTAGAGACGGGCTTACGAATGCAAACAGTACTGCAACGGCTGGAAACCTGCGAAGCTCGACAACAATTGGTTTGGCTGGATGCTTGCCACAGCGGCAGTTTAATGATGCGAGGAGCGCGGGACGTAGGTGAAAGGATGATGTCGGACAATCCCACGGTGCAGTTGGTGCAGGTGTTGCGCAATCGAGCCGCCCAAAGTCGTGGTTTTTATGCCCTGTTGTCGTGCGATGAAGGGCAGCGATCGTGGGAGTTTCCTGAACTGGGGCATGGCGTGTTTACCTATTACCTAATTCAAGGACTGCGGGGCGAAGCAGCAGACAACGACGGTGTCATTGAAGCAGATGCGCTCTATCGCTATGTCTATCGCCAAACTGTGCAGTATATTCAGCAAAAAAATCAGCAGTTACGAGCGTTAAATGAAGAAAAGCGGCTGCGTCGTGAAAGTCCGCTGTATCCAGAATACCCACCGCAAACGCCTAAACGTATTGTCGAAGGCGTGGGCGAACTGGTACTTGGCATGATTTCACCAGACGCGATCGGGTCGCAATCTCCACCGTCGGCATCCGTTCCCACCCTGTCCTTACCTAGTCATTCTACGGTTGAAGCCAGTCCTGAGCCAGAGCCGATTGAGTCTGTCCTGAGTGATGACCTGAGTGATGATATGAGTGCAGTTGCTAAAACAGCTATGCCGCCTACAGTAGCCTCATCCACAACTGCACCGGCACCGGGAACTGGAGACACCACGATTCTCTATCATCATTCCACCGCAGCGGTCACAACCGCTCCGATTTCAGCAACCTCTAACCGTGCATCAAATACAACAGTCGATCGCACGCTTATTTCCAATCGTCCCTGGCGACCGTATATTTGGATTGCTGGAGCGCTAATGGGAGCCGCGGTGCTGTTGCCGATCGCATGGAGTTGGTGGCGATCGAATTCGATGGAAAATGCTGAGTCACACGCTTGTAATATTAAAGCCGATTATGTTCAAACTGGTTCAAACCAGCGCTTTGATGCCCAAATCTTATTAGATAATTGTGAAGCGGGTGGCAGTTGGCAGCAGGTGCGGGTACAAACACTGACCGAGCATGTGGGACCGGTGTGGGCAGCCGCCTTTACCAGCGACGGCAATACGTTGGCCAGCGGCAGCGGCGAGGTAGTAGAAATTTGGGATTTGCGCACTCAAACCTTGGTGCGAACGCTGGTAGGGCATGCTAAACAAATTCATGCGGTGGACATCAGCCCCAATGGGCAAACAATCGTCAGTTCCAGCGGCGACCAAACGGTGAAGATTTGGAATTTGGCTACCGGCAAGTTACTGCGCACCCTGGAGGGCCACACCAGCACTGTCTGGTCAGTCAATATCAGCCCTGATGGACAAACCCTGGCTACTAGCAGCAGCGATCGCACCATTAAGATTTGGAATTTGGCTACCGGCGAGTTACTGCGCACCCTGGAGGGCCACCAAGATTGGGTATTTGCAGCCGTATTTAGCCCTGATGGGCAAACTCTGGCTAGCGCCAGCCAAGACCGAACCATTAAATTATGGGACTGGCAAAATTCTAGGGAACTGCAAACCTTGACCGGACACAATAATGCGGTGCGATCAATTGGGTTCGATCCAAGAGGAGAACGGTTGGCTAGCGCCAGTTGGGATCGATCGGTCAGGCTCTGGGATCTAGAGACGGGGGAGGTGGTGCATACCTTCACGGGGCACACTGACCATGTTGTTTCTCTGGCTTTCAGCCCTGATGGCAAAACCTTGACTAGCGGTAGTCGCGATCGCACGGTCAGGCTCTGGAATGTAGAAACTCGTACCTCGATGGCAACGCTATACGGTCACACTGATTGGGTATTAGCGGTAGACTTTAGCCCAGATGGTAATACCCTAGTGAGTGGAAGCCGCGATCAAGTTATTACACTCTGGAGACGGTGAATAAAAATCCCAGTCAGTCGCATCCGTGGATTAGTCGCTCTGTTGGCGATGGCGATCGCTATTACCTGGAATCGGTTCTCGGCAGTGGCGGCATGGGTGAGGTATTTTTGGCGATCGATACGCGCTTGGGCAAAACTGTGGCGCTGAAGCTGCTGCGGGAATCGTTGGCGATCGCGGAAAATTTGAACTTACGAGAACGGTTTGAGCGGGAATGTGCCATCTGTGCGGCGCTGAAAAGTGAACACATCGTCCAAGTCAGTGACTATGGTGTCACCGCCGAAGGCTATCCGTTCTATGTAATGGAATATTTGCAAGGGCAAACCCTAGAATATCGCCTGGCTAAGGAGCCGCGGTTATCTGTCTCTGAAACCTGCCACATCATTACGCAGGTTTGCGCTGGCTTGCAACTGGCTCACGATGGCATTGTGCTGTGGGATCGCAAAACTGGATCGAGCGAACAAATTAAAGTGGTGCACCGCGATCTCAAGCCTGCCAATATCTTTTTAGTTCCCACCGCCTTGGGAGAATTGGTCAAAATCATTGACTTCGGTATTGCCAAAATTCGATCGCTGCAAACTAATCACACTAATGCCACTGGCTTCTTTTTGGGAACCTGTCACTATGCGGCTCCAGAGCAATTTTCGGGGCGGCGTATCGTGGACGAGCGTGCCGATATTTACAGTTTGGGTGTGATTCTGTATGAAATGCTCACCGGGATTGATCCGTTTGGCTTTGACTACCGACGCCAGTTTGTGGCTAACGAAGCTTGGTTTGCGGCGCACACCTCCACGACGCCATTACCTTTACGATCACAGCCCCACTGTCAAGACTTACCCCCCGCCCTAGAAGCAATCGTCTTGCGCTGTTTGGCAAAATCTCCGGACGATCGGTTTCCCTCGGTGGTCGCGTTGAGTCAGGCGCTACAAACGGTTCGTTCGACTCCAGAGTTAGTTCCTCCAGTTAACGCGCACGGCTTGAAGCCAGATTCGCTCCAAGAGAGGCCTTCCCTAGCGGCGAAATTAGCATCCCACGATGGTCAGGTTAATCGAGGAGAAACGACACGCCTATCCCCCTCGGTGTGGCTTCCTCGTGTGGTACAACAGTGGCGCTGGCGGCTGCTGGCGATTGCTGGGGTTTTGTTGTTGCTAGGTGGTAGCTACTATGTGGCTCAGTGGCGACAGGCTCCTATCACCCGTGAAGCAACCCAATTCGATCGCTACAGACTAGCTCAAACCCTATCTGGCAACATGGCCCCTGTCTGGACAACGGCGCTACATTTCAATGGGCAAACGCTGGTTAGCGGCGGCGAAGATCACACGATTCGAATTTGGGACTTAGAAACTGGGGACAACAGCCTACTGTCTGATCATGAAGACGTAGTGCGATCGCTCAGCCTCAGCGCTGATGGGCAACTGTTGGCCAGTGGCAGCAGCGACGCCACCATTAAACTGTGGCGCTTGTCCACTCGCCAATTGCTGCGTACCTTGACTGGACACACGGCCGCTATTTGGTCGATCGATCTCAGTCGGGATGGTCAAACCCTAGTCAGCGGCAGCGAAGACGGCACCATTCGCGTCTGGAATGTGCAAACTGGAGCAGTTGTTCACACCCTCACCGGCCACAATGGTCCCGTGTACGCCGTGACCCTAAGTCGCGACGGCCAAACCTTCGCTAGTAGTAGCGCCGACAAAACCATCAAAATATGGAACTTGCAAACCGGAGTCTTACTGCGCACCCTAACTGGACATACTGATGCCGTTAGAGCCGTGGCATTTAGCCCTAATGGGCAACTGCTGGCTAGTGCCAGTTGGGACAAGACTGTGAAAATCTGGAATTTGCAAACTGGTAGCTTGGTACATACGCTGGAAGGGCATCGCGATCGGGTTGTTTCAGTTGCCTTTAGCTTCAACGGGCAAACTCTGGTCAGCGCTGGCCTCGATCGCACCATTAAACTGTGGAATCCGCAAACGGGCACATGGCAACAAGACCTCACCGGACATTCTGATTGGGTCTTATCGGTGATTACCAGTGCCTCCGATCGCAAAATTATCAGCAGCAGTAAAGATCAAACCATTAAACTGTGGCGCTAGCTCTAGCCACAGTTTTTATTTATTCTCCAGCCTTCCTGCATAACCGCTCACAACTGCACGTATCTACCACTAACCAAACGGAGGGTGTGATTATGTTAAACAAAAATGATTCCTCACCGACTACATCTACTACATCCACTACATCCACTGCGTCCACTCGATCGGAGCGATCGTCTCGGTGGCTGATTGGCACGGGCTTGGCAACGCTAGTGGCAGTATCAGGCGTGGCTTTTGGGGTGTATCAATGGCGTGACCAGCAGCAAGTAGAGGCAAGAGCAAACTGGGAAAATGTGCAGGTGCAAGTCCTGACGGGGCATACTAATGAACTGTGGTCGGTGGCACTCAGTCCTGATGGAGAAACGCTGGCAACAGCCAGTGAGGACAAAACCATTCGCCTCTGGAATGCTGACAATGGAGAGTTAATCCGCACGCTGGAAGGCCACACCGATGGTGTGCTGTCGGTCGCCTTTAGCCCCGATGGAGAGACACTAGCTAGCAGCGGCAAGGATTTCACCATTCGCCAGTGGAACCCCGCTACTGGCGAACTGTTGCGCACAATCAATGCCCACACCAAATTTATTCGATCGATTGCCTTTAGCCCCGATGGTCAGCAATTGGTGAGCAGCAGTTGGGACAAAACTGCCAAAGTGTGGGATTGGCAAACCGGGGCGTTGATCCGAGCATTTGAGCCGCAACCGACGGGCATTTTTGCTGTGGCCGTTAGTCCTGACGGGGAAACAATCGCCACTGCCAGCAAAGACAACCTAGTGCGGTTATGGAATCTGCAAACTGGCACGCTGCTGCATACCCTTGAAGGCCATACGGACTCGGCCCGATCGATCGCCTTCAGCCCTGATGGTCAGACCTTGGCCAGCGGCAGCAACGATCGAACTATCAAATTGTGGAATGTGGAGACTGGAACCTTGCAGCGCACCCTAGAAGGACACAGTGATCTTGTCAATGCCCTCACTTTTAGCCAAGATGGTATGCTACTGGTCAGCGGCAGCGAAGATTCAACCGTGAGAGTGTGGCGTTTGGATGCAGGCACCACGCTACGCGCCCTATTTGGTCATACAGATGTGGTGCGATCGGTAGCGCTCAGTGCCGATAACGAGCAGTTATTTAGCGGTAGTGTGGATCAGACGGTGCGAATGTGGCGGCATTAAACTATGTCATCTAGAAAGTCATCTAGAAAAACCAGCCGTAGCTGTGCAAGCCTTTGCCCAACAAATTCACGCCCAGGTAGCACACCCACACCACTAAAAATCCGGACGCTGCCAAAATAGCCGGACGCCGACCTTGCCAACCGCGCGTAATGCGGGCATGGAGATAGGCTGCAAACACCAGCCAGGTAATCAAAGCCCAGGTTTCCTTCGGGTCCCAACTCCAGTAAGATCCCCAGGCTTCGTTGGCCCAGACGGCTCCGGCAATGATGCCGATCGTCAGCAGCGGAAATCCCAGTCCAATCATGCGATAGCTGATGTTGTCTAGCGTATCAGCTAGGCTCAAACGCTGAATCGTCAAGGGCGTGGCGGCTGTCGTGGTGGCAGGGCTGAGTACGGCAACCCCCCCATTTTTATCTGGAGTGGTAGTCTGCTGGGGTGGTTTTTCATCCTCCGCCTTGCGCAAGCGATAGGCTCCCGTGCCGACAGAACTACCTTTCAACTCCACCTCTTGTCCGCGCGTCACAAACAGAAACGCGATCGCCAGCATCGCTCCCACCATCAGTGCCGCGTAACTAAGCAGCATAACGCTGACGTGCATCATTAGCCAATTCGACTTGAGGGCGGGAACCAGTGGTTCTGCGGATTGCATCTGTGGCGGCAGGCTTAGCGTGGCAAATGCGGTAATTCCCATCGCTATTGGGGATGTCACCACTCCCACCAACGCGCTGCGGCTCATTGTCTCTGCCACAAAATGCACCGCTGTAATACCCCAGGCGATGAATAAGAGGGATTCATATAAATTACTGAGGGGGAAATATCCTGCCTCAATCCAGCGTGCGCCGAGCAAGGCGGCAATGCAAAGGTTGGCGATCGCCATTCCTGTTGTTCCCAGCAAAGGCAAGTGGGGGAGTTTTGGGAACGCCGCACCGCTCCAATACATCAGCATGGTGATAAACAGAACGGCAAAGGCCGCATTGTCAAGCCAGTTCTGAAGGGCAACTAAATCCATGCACGGTTTCTCCGATCTCCAGTCATCAGGGCAATGGACGTGCAAACATAGCTGTAACTTTCACGTCTATTCTTTCACGTCTATATCTTTATGGTATCGAGTCTTGGCGCTGGTCTTCATTCTCCTAGCATTCCCTCACAATCGAACAGGGGCAATGATCGATCGCTCCATCCATTACCCCTCGCCCGTTACGAACCCTGCATTTCACCCGTTATCTGATGGAATCCACCAGGAAATTTACGCTCGACAGCACAGGAGCCGCGCCCCCGCTGACCGTATCGCCCAGTTTGGCAATCACTCCACCGCTGCCCAGCCCGCCAATCAAACCATTTTGGTCGAAGAATAATTTACCCGTTTCCCGACTGTAAAGAATCCGCACCAATGGATGCAACACCGTTGCCCCCAGTTGCGCCGTAGCATCATTGGCAACCGTAGCAAATTCAGACACTCCCAACGCATTACCGAGCAGGCTAGTTAGTCCAAACGTGGCTTTATCGAGCGCGATGATGTCTTCAACTGGATTAAAATCGGTTAGCAAATCCTCACCCAGTTCCTTGAGGGCGAATACATCAATGCCAGTGCCGCCGGTCAGTTGATCGAGTCCGGCTCCGCCAATCAACGTATCGTTGCCCACCCCACCAACCAAGGTATCATTGCCGCCGCCGCCTTGCAGCAGGTTGTTGCCCGCTGTTCCCACGATTTTGTTGTCCAACTCGTTGCCCGTGCCTTTGAGGTTGCTGCCGATCAACTCCAGGTTTTCCAAATTGTCGCGCAGGACATAATCGATCGTCGATTTGACGAGATCTGTGCCAGCCCCTACCCCTTCTTGAACTCGATCGAGCACATTATCCACAATATAGGTGTCATCGCCCAGCCCTCCAATCAACGTATCTGCACCCGCTCCACCATCGAGGATGTTATTGCCCTCATTGCCCAGAATTTTGTTGGCCAGCGCATTTCCGGTTCCTTTGACTGCACCCGCCAGTAGTTCCAGATTCTCGATGTTATCGCGCAGAACATAATCCACGGTGCTTTTGACCAGATCATTTCCTTGCCCAGCCAGTTCTTCTATCGTATCTAGCGCATTGTCCACAATATAGGTATCGTCGCCTAAGCCACCGATCAGGGTATCAATACCTAAACCGCCATCGAGAATGTCATTGCCATCACCGCCAACGATCGTGTCATTACCAGCCCCGCCATTCAGCGTATCGTTGCCGCTGCCGCCACTCACCGTATCGTTACCAGCCCCACCATTGATCGTGTCATTGCCAGCCCCGCCAGAGAGAGTGTCGTTGCCAGTGCCGCCACTCACCGTATCGTTGCCGCTGCCGCCTGTAACATTGCCCCCAATGGCGCCCCCAGTGGAACCGCCCCCGGTAGAATTACCTCCAGTAGTGCCGCCTGTAGAGTTCCCGCCCGAGCCGCCTTTGGGTGGATTACTAACTACCACATTGAAGTTGCCTTGACCAATGTATTCAATAAATTCAACGTTGGCTGGAAGCGTGTAGGTGGAAAGAGTTGTCCGAACAATATCAATCCCTTCATTCGCCTGTTCAATCACCACATCTTTTGCATTATCAACAATGTACAGATCGTTGCCATTTCCGCCAATTAGCGTATCTGCACCTCCACTGCCATCAAGAATATTGTTCGCTTGATTGCCTGTGATGGTATTGTTCAAGGTGTTCCCTATGCCGTTGAGAGCTTGATTGCCTGTTAAGACTAAATTCTCAAGATTAGTACCCAAAATAAAACTTACCGATGCTTGTACGGTATCTGTTCCCTGTCCCACCTTTTCCCGAACTTTATCTTTTACATTGTCAACAATGTAGCGATCGTTGCCTTTGCCGCCTTTCAGAAGATCGTTGCCTTTACCACCGTCTAACAAATCATTGCCATCACCACCCACAAGGCGATCGTTCTTGCCCAGTCCAAACAGTTTGTCATTTCCTGCCAGTCCAAACAGAAGATCCTTGCCTTTACCACCACGGAGAGTATTGCGCTTAGAAGTGCCTTTGCGACGCATAATTGCTTACCTAGCTGTGATTGATCGTTACGACTGCATCCTAGTGGCGCGAGCATCTGTTTTGGCTGGCAATAAACACGAGAGTTTGATGCTTTACTTATCGTTACTTAGACAAAAATCTGCGGATGCACTTACCGGATTTTGCTCCATTTCCTTGAAGACGTAAGAATTGGGTAATCTTTGAACAGCATTTCGCTATCCCAACCCTCGTTCGACAAAGCTCACGAACCTCCTAACTCCCAACTCCCAACCCCCGATCGCCAACTCCTCTCTTCTCGCTAGAAAGTTATCGTAGAGAGATGAAGACTTCGCATCATCCACTGCCTTTCTCATTTCTTAAGCAACGTTTTCAAGCTTTTCACCAATCGCTTTCTATTTTTCAATACTGTCGTCGCGCCATTCAACTTGTTTGGACAACCGATCGGCATCTCACAATTGGGTTAGCAATTTTGACGATCATTGCTGGGTTGTTGCCTGCGATCGTGGCCTATCTGGGCAAATTGATCGTAGACGCAGTGGTGGCAGCGGCTCAGTCGGGTGGAGCGGCTTGGACGGCTCTGCGCTACTTGGGGCTAGAAGCGATCGCTGTAGCACTGTTGTCAGGCAGCCAGCAGGGCATTTCACTGTGTCAATCGCTGCTGCGGGTGTTGTTGGGGCAGAAGGTGAATGAACTAATTCTGGAAAAGGCCCTGACACTGGATTTAATTCATTTCGAGGATTCTGAATTCTACGACAAGATGACGCGGGCCCGGCGTGAAGCCTCGACCCGACCGTTGAGCCTTGTAGGACGCACCTTCGGCTTAGTAAAAGATACTCTCTCGCTAGTTACCTACGGTAGCCTACTGCTGCAATTTTCGCTGTGGGCCGTATTGCTGCTGATGGTGGCAGGTATTCCCGCTTTTATTGCTGAAACTCGCTTTGCTCAAGCTGCCTTTCGGTTGTTTCGGTGGCGGGCCCCCGAAACCCGCGAACAACATTATTTGGAAACGCTGCTGGCTCGCGAAGATTTTGCAATGGAAGTGAAGCTGTATCAGTTGGGGGAGATGCTGTTGAATCGCTATCGGGCCATTTTTCAGCGGCTCTACCACGAAGATCGGGATTTGACAGTACGACGAAGCGTGTGGAGCTATTTTCTCAGCTTGCTCAACACTGCCACATTTTATGCCACCTATGTGTGGATTGTGCTAGAGGCGATCGCGGGTCGCATTTCTTTGGGAGAGTTGACCATGTACTTAGTTGTGTTTCGCCAAGGACAATCTACCTTTTCAGCCATCCTGACATCAGTAGGCGGCATGTACGAAGATTGCCTTTATCTCTCTAATCTCTATGAATTTCTAGAAGAAGCAGTCCCAGAACCTACTGGATACGCCACTTATGGACCTTTGCCTGGAGACGGGCTGCGGTTTGAGCATGTTAGCTTTACCTATCCCGATACGACCCAACCTGCCCTCAAGGATGTATCATTTCACTTACGACCGGGTGAGAAACTAGCGATTGTGGGTAAGAATGGATCAGGGAAAACGACGTTAATTAAGCTATTAACTCGCTTGTATACGCCTGATTCAGGACGAATCTTACTGGATGGCCGAAACATTCAAGACTGGGACATTGACGCTTTACAGCGGCGCATCGGCGTAATTTTTCAAAACTTTGTGCGCTATCAATTTACCGTCGGTGAGAACGTTGGTGTTGGCGATGTAGAGTATTTTGAGGAAGAACCGCGTTGGCATGTTGCTACTGAAAAAGGAACAGCCCGATCGTTTATTGAAGACATGCCAGAAGGATTTTACACGCGATTGGGTCGTTGGTTTCGAGGCGGACGGGAACTCTCGGGCGGGCAGTGGCAGAAGATTGCACTGTCGCGAGCGTTCATGCGATCGAGTGCAGATATTTTGGTGCTAGACGAACCCACTTCCGCTGTGGATGCCGAAGCCGAAGTAGAAATTTTTAACCAACTGCGATCGGTGACACACAATCAAATGGCCATCTTGATCTCCCATCGGTTTTCCACCGTGCGCATGGCCGATCAGATTATGGTGCTGGTCAACGGCGAAATTTTGGAACAAGGGACTCATGCTGAACTGATGCAGCGGCAGGGACACTACGCACGATTATTTGAGTTACAAGCTGCTGGTTACTTGTCGTAGAAAAATCTTTGTAGACATGTTCAGAGAACGGCCCGCAAGATTAAATGCTGTATCGAGGCATCGGCTTCTCGAAGCACCGAAAGCTAAACGGATGGTAGTATTCCAATCGGTTAGGATCGGTTGATCAGTAACAAAGCATCGAATTCGGACATTACACCAACACTCTCTGCCACAGCTACAGTGATATGCAAAGCAAGATGCAACAACGTTTAATGTTTACCGCTCTAATTCTTTTAGCAACTGGCATCACTCATCCAATCGTCACGTTGGCCCAATCCTCGGAAGTCCCTACTGCTGGAGATTGTCTAGTGGGAACACCAGAGGGCGTATTTGCAGGCGATCGTCCGCTAAGCCGTGATCAGTTTGCGGCTGGGCTAGATGCCTGTTTGCGTCCTTTGGAGACTCAACTGAATCTGGAACAGTATGCCACACAGGCAGAAATGGAAACCACCATTCAGCGGCAATTGGAACTGAATCGCGAACTGGGAATTTTAAGTGATCGAGTCGATGAGTTGCTGGGCGAACCCTCCACGCCCCCTACCCAAACTGATACTGCACCAACTCAGGAGTGACAAGACTGTGGGTGCGAAGAAGGCGGCACGTCGAGTGCCGGATTGGCATCGAAGAACCCTGCTGGCTTAAGCATAAACCCCGAATAGGCGGTGGGCATAACTGGAAAGTCTTCGGGGCGGGGGATGTGATGATGGCCAAACACATACCACACCACAACATCGGTATTATCGATCGATCGATTCGCTTGTGTCCATTGAGGTAACCCTTCGCCGCCGGGATGCTGGTTGGGATAATTGCCTGTAGCAAAGCGCTCAGACTCGTTATAGGGTGTCACCCACAGATGTTTGGTCATAAACCCAGCCCGCTTTAGGATGGGTGCATCGGGATGGGCAAAGGGCAGCACGTTTTCACCCGGTGCAATTTTGAAGCCAACGGGTTGTCCCAAGCGATTGGTGACATTAGGATTGACGACTTTCCAGTAGCGTCCAGCTAACGGATCGATAATGCGCTGGGCTTCCTGTTCGGTTTTCAGCAAAGTAGGTTTAGCGTAGAACGCATTGCCCTGTGGGTTGTCTGGCCCGATCGGCTCCGCTTCCGTGTTGATTTCGTAAACGGAATTCGCTGTACCATCCAAATCGAAATCTAGTCGCATACAGAAAAAGTGCTGATGGTTCAACGCATTCAGTTCAGGAGCCACGATCGTGCCATATTTGGGATAGTCTGCTAGTGCACCACAGAGCAGTAATCCCGTCAGTTTCACCTCATACTGGATCGTGCCGTCTTGATAGAAATACCAGAAGAAGCCGTATTCATAATTGTCCACCGTGGCAATAAAAGAAAGCACAAGACGACGCGATCGTCTTACTTCGACTTCATCTAGTCGCCAATCGGTATGTTTCCAGAGAATGCCGAAATCTTCTTCGTGCAAACAGATAGCATTTTCGATCACCGATACATTGCCGCGACTATCGGTCAGCACCCCGTCAAAGTAGCGAATTTCCCCCAAACAATCACATCCTAGCCGCAGCGAGTTAGCCAACAAGCCCACGCCATGTTCGCCTACATCAAAGGCATTTTTGCGGAAGTGTTGTGGGCGTGGGTCGCCATAGGGCACGACCATTTCTGCTAGTGAGGCACGATACAAAATCGATCGCACCTGCCCTTGATCTTCATAGCCGACTGTGTAGAGTACTAATCCTTCTCGCGGCGTAAAGCCAATGCGCATTTGCCACTTTTGCCAGCGAATACAGTGCCCCTCTACTGTAAAACTGGGACCTTCTGGTTGCGTGATATGCAGGGGTTGAATGTCTGGGCGCAACTGGGGCTGAAACCGTACCGCATATTCGCCGGGTTCGGGCGGTACGGGATATACCCCCAAGTCTTCAATCCGTACCACCTGCATCGTGTTGAGATTCACCACCGGAATCAATCCTTCAATCGGGCGCGAATAAAAATTACTTTTCGGTGTCGATCGCAGATAGCAAATGCAACGCGACAGCCGCAGCCCTACTTCATCGGCAAAGCCAAAATTGCCGATCGCCCACGGATCAACCACAACCGCCTCTAAATCAGTGATGCCTCGTTTAGCCAGTGCCACAGCGAAATCGGGATGAGCTTTCACCGCTGCTTCACATTCCGCCAACTCATCGGCCATGATGTTGGGTTGCACATCGGGAATGTGTGTCCAGGTAATCACCTCATTTTGTGTGAGGGAGACGATCGCCTCATAGGTTTTGCCCGTTTCATTGTCTAACAGAATCAAAAAGGCCTGGCGATCGAGCACATCCCCTGGCTGAAGGTTGAGGATCATGGATTTAGGTGGCTCATTCAATGTGACACAAGGGAACCGAAAGGTTGCCCCCACGTGCTTTTGGGAACGAACCAGAGCAACAGCAGCAGCAATTTCATCCGCCGACAGCGGCTCTAACGGATGCAGCGGCATAGCTTGAGCCGAGGTCGTTAAAGGCGTGTGCATCGAGGTCATAAAATCATTCGTTCTTTCAAAATTTCCGTTAGCTTTTTTACAGATTTTCTTAATTCGGCATTAAATTTTATTTCGCACAACCCCCATTGAAAACTAAACCTGTAAGAGTATAAAACATGAAGTTAAATCTATGGATCAATTAGGAGGATTTGAGAGCTACATTGACTTGAACATAAAATTAAACCTTAATCTCTACAGGGTTGCGCTTAACTCAGATTGTTAATCAGATTATTTTTTGGTAACGTCGCTTTTAATTCCCTTCGTCAACCCCCCATTGTCAAAGCCAATCGTCAAAGCCAAAACACAGCCGCACGTTGGCGCTTTGGTGATAGGAACTATCTAGTCATGCATTCTAGTTATGCATTGAAGATGAATGGTGTCCTATTTTGAGATCGCTGTTTGAATGTGTGCAGTGATTCATCATGCTTTTGTTTGGCAAGGTTAAAGTCTTGTCGAATTTTTGCTGTTGATTTAGAACTGGTGCACGGTTCAATCACCGAATTTGATACCTTGTGTTTCCTATCATGTTCCGCTTTAATGACTTGATTGCGTAGTTCAAGCGTAAACTCGCAATTGGTCATTCTGCTTCGCTTTGAATCGAGATCATCGATACATCTCGGTGTCGTTAGTCAGCGTTATATAGGTCACCTACTTAAAGTGACATCATTCACAAAGTTGACTTAAAGTTGACCTGATTTTTGAACTTAAATATTAGTGAGGATCTAAACAACCCATGTTTAAAGCTATTCGCCACAGCCTTCCGATTCTAGGTCTTGTACTCTTGGCGGCTTGCACCAACAACCCAGGTGGTACTGCTGATTCTAATGCAACGGGGAACACCACTGCTGATGCAAATACCGAGTTTCCAGCGGCTAAAGACTGTCAAAATGTGGCTATTTTGCTACCCGAATCGGATTCGTCGGCTCGCTATGAAGCTTACGATCGCCCGCTACTAGAGCAGGAAATTAAAGCGGCGCTGCCCGGTGTCACTATTCAGTACGCCAACGCCAACAACAACGCTGCAACGCAACAAAATCAGGCAGAAGCAGCCCTCACGAAAAGTGCTTGTATTTTGGTAGTAGATCCCAACGATAGCGAACAGGCCGCAGTGATTGTGCAACAGGCCAAGCAAAGTGGTGTTCCAGTCATTGCTTACGATCGCCTCATCCAAGATCCAGATTTAGCCTTCTATGTGTCGTTTGACAACGAGCGCGTGGGTGAACTGCAAGGACAATATATTGTCGATCAATTCAAGGCAGGCAATTTGGGGCTAGAGAAGGGCGCGAATTTGGTAATGATTAATGGTGCACAAACCGACAACAACGCCTTGTTATTCCGTCAAGGTGCTCTAAAAGCGCTGCAACCGTTAGTAGACAGCGGCGATTTGAACCTAGTGTTTGATCAATATACACCCAACTGGGACAACGCTCGAGCGCAATCGCTAATGGAAGGGGTCTTAACTAAAGAAAGCAACAATGTCGATATTGCCTATGTTGCTAATGATGGGATGGCGAATACGGTGATTGCCGCGCTGCGTACTCAAGGATTGAATGGTAAGGTACTTGTTACTGGACAGGATGCAACACTCACAGGGATTCAAAATATCCTTACCGGCGATCAAACTATGACCGTATACAAACCGATCATTGAAGAAGCTCGTGCCACTGCTCAATTAGTGGCTGCTCTCAGCAAAGGCGAAGATACCAGCACTATTGTCAATGGCGAGACAGAACTGCAAGACGGCACACAAATTCCCTCGGTACTAGCAACGCCGATCGTTGTGGATCAAAGCAACGTTGAAGACACGGTGATCAAAGACGGATTCTTGACCAAAGAGCAAATCTGCAATGGGTTGCCTGCGGGTGCAGGTGGAATTTGTCCATAGGCAAGGATGAGGGATGAAGGATAAACGATTCATCCTTCGCCTTCATCCTTCCGCCATGTCCTTCTCTACATAAGGAGCAATCAATGACAGACAGTTCACTTTCGATCGTCTCCGATCGCGACTCAATTCCCAATAGCATTCCTCGGTTACAACTCAAAAATATCTGCAAATCCTTCGGTGGAGTGCAAGCTCTGAAGCATGTAGACTTCGAGGTCTATGATGGCGAAGTTGTGGGTCTAGTGGGTGATAACGGCGCGGGTAAGTCAACGTTGATTAAAACTATGTCTGGAGCCTATGTTCCCGACCAAGGCGAGATTTTAATTGATGGCCATCCTGTGACTATTCAAAATCCTCAAGATGCCACCCAACAAGGGATTGAAACGGTATATCAGGATTTGGCTCTATGCGACAACCTGGATGTGGTGGCAAACTTGTGGCTAGGACGGGAAGCCTACCGCGAACTGATTCCTGGTGTGTTGCGCGTGCTAGACGAGACGGAAATGGAACGCCGCACGCTCGAGGTATTGAAAACCTTAGATGTCAAAATCCCCTCGGTGCGATCGGCGGTAGCAGGACTATCAGGAGGACAGCGGCAGTGCATTGCCGTAGCTAAAACCATTTTGCGACAACCCAAAGTTGTGCTGCTAGACGAACCTACTGCGGCTTTAGGAGTGGCCCAAACGCGGCAAGTCCTCAACTTAATTCTGCGTCTTAAGGAACAAAAACAAGCGGTCGTGGTAATTTCGCACAACTTGCACGATGTGTTTGAAGTGACCGATCGCATTATTGTCATGCGATTAGGCGAACGAGTCCGTACCTTTGAAACCCGCACTGCTAAACGGGAGGCAGTTGTTGCTGCCATCACCGGAGCCGATAAAGAAGCTATTACCGAAACCGATGTTACGGGTGTGTAAGGACGCTTCACAACCCCTCAACTCAATACCTTTAGAACAACGCAAATGGTTATGAAAAGCTTAGATCACAACTCTCCTCAAGGGGGAAAGATGGTTCATCAACCCCCCGATCCTGCTCCGCCCCAACGCGCAACCTTTAGCTTACGATCGCTGATGCAGGGCGATCTGGGCTTCATTCCAGTGGTGCTGACGTTGGCTTTAATTACTATTTACTTTCAACTCACAACCAGCGGCGTATTTCTGCAAGCTCGCAACTTGTCGAACCTAACGCAGCAAATTGTCGTGATTTCCATTCTCAGTATAGCTGCCGTGTTAGTGCTGCTGTTGGGGGAAATTGACTTGAGTTTGGCCGCCGTAGCCCAGTGCTGTGCCGCAATCATGGCAACCGTTTCTGTGTATCAAAACTGGAACCCGTGGCTGGCAATTCTGCTGGCGCTGGTGGCGGGTGCTGTGATTGGCTTCGTCAACGGCTTCTTCACAGCCGTGCTGCGTGTACCGTCGTTTATTGTGACGCTGGCTGGTTCGATCGGCTATGCTGGCTTGTTATTGGTAGTGATGGGGCCACAAACGACGCTAGTTGTGCGCGATCCGGTGATTCGATCACTGGCTCCTACCTATCTGCCGCCGGTTTTGGGATGGGGCATTCCTCTAGTTGGCTTAGGTCTGTATGCGTTGGGGATTTGGTACGCGCAAAAACGCCGATCGCACGTCGGATTGCCAACTAAACATCCCACCCAGCTTGTATTACAGTTAGCCGCTGCAACAGTCGTTGTCTTAGTTGTGGTGTTTCTCTTCCACGCCTATCAAGGTGTACCGCAGGCGGTGATGATTGCCTTAGGTTTAGTGGTGCTGTTTTGGCTACTGTTGCGTAAAACCCCCTTTGGACGCCATTTGTATGCAGTGGGAGGCAATGCAGAAGCGGCCCGACGGGCGGGCATTAATGTCGTGCGCATGAAGATAATTGTGTTTATGCTGGCGTCTACCTTGGCGGCGTTTGCAGGCATTATGATGACTTCTCGCAGTACGGCGGTGGCAACGCAAATTAGTTCCACCTTGTTGCTGAATGCGATCGCAGCCGCCGTGATTGGTGGCGTCAGTTTATTTGGAGGGCGCGGCTCGGTGTGGGCTGTGATCCTGGGAGCACTAGTCATTGGCAGTCTTGACAATGGGCTGGATTTGTTGAACCAAGATCAAGGGGTCAAAAATATTGTGCAGGGAACGGTGCTGGTCCTAGCCGTGACAGCCGATGCAATCGTGCGACGAGCTGGATTTGTGAGAAAGGCTAAGGGATAACACTATAACGACTCAGAATCGAAACGATCGCAGCCTCATGCAGCCTCATGGCAGATGACTCATTGGGTTCGTGTTGGCTGCATCGATCGTCTGGAGGCAGGCGCACGATCGCCAACTGGATCACTAGCAGTATGATCTAGAGGGACAGAAACGTGTGGAGCTTGTGAGGCTGTGCCAACATCCGGACGAGCATTGAGCCACACCAAAATCCCGCTCAGGGCTGCGATCGCTCCAATGGAAATGCCACCCAATACCCGCACTTGAGTTCGCAAGCGGCGAATTTCTAAATTAACACTGTCGGGCAGTGCGGTGGGGGGAATATTGGCTACGGCAGGCACAGCGCTGGTCGGGGTTGTGGCTGGGCTTTTGAAAGCAGTCTTGAAGCGCAACCAATTGGTAATCAGTCGTGGCCCATTCTTCTTAAACCAGCGCAGAGCAATGATTTTAATCACAGGTTTGGATAACTTGGCAAGTCCTTTGGCCGGAGCTTTGAGGGGCGATTGCTTCAGCCGTTGGTTCACCAGGTTGACAGACCCTACATCATACAGGCAGTCGATGATTAATTTGACAGTGGCTTCTTCACGTTCGATCAGGTAAACCAGAAGCAGAAACACTTCACGCATCCGCTCCTCTTTCATTTGTTGTTCGTTCAATTCCTTCGGCGTCTGCATTGTTTCCCTTGCTGTCACCCATTCAAAATCTAACTTATCCTGTTTAAGACGCCGCTGTTGTCAAGATTTAATCTGTGTCTGCTAAATCTGGCAACAGTGTCTATCTCGCTGTCTATCTGATAACCGACTGATAACTGAAATTATTGCAAATTGTATTACTTAGTACCTCTGCCCTAAGAAAGGGGACAAAGCAATGGCTAAAACCTGCTGCTCATGAGCCATTCATCTCACACAATCGGCAACATTGAACCAACCTCATCCCCAGTCCTCGTTTTCCTACCCACCGGTAGAAGGAGAGGAATCCAACAGAGCCGTGGTGCATTGCGTCTAGTTGATCTGTCTATTTGCACAACTAGGTTGAGGCAGAGACCCGCTATGATGCTAAATGATTTCATACTTGTATGTGCCCATGTTCCAAGCGGCGTTTGAACGATTTTGGGAACTCCTTGGTGGGGTCTTTGCCCTCAATGCGGAAGCCTTTCGATCGCTCAGTGAATTACCTCTTGGTTTAATTGTGTCGTTGGCAATCGTTATCGCAGCAGGATTATCACAGGCGATTGCTCAAAGCATCATTTTATTTATTAATCAGGTGAAGCCGCTACGCTTCATTTTCAGTTTATTGCTGAATGCAGTACTGTTCACCTTTGGCTATCTGTTTTTGGTACTCAGCACTTGGGCCGTCACGCTCTTACATTGGACAGAACCCATCCCTCTGATTGTCTTGGTTGTGGTGCTTGGAATCAGCTATGCCCCGCTAGTATTCAGTTTTCTGGGAGCAATTCCCTATCTAGGGGTACCGCTTCTGACCGTGCTTGCTATTTGGCACTTGTGGGAAATGATAGTTGGGATTACGGCGGTAACAGAGTTAGGCATTGTGGGCGCAGTCAGCTATGTTGCGATCGGATGGCTAGTTTTGCGGTTACTAGAATCAACCGTAGGACAGCCGTTAGCTAACTTGGGGCGATGGTTATCCAACAAAATTGCGGGCGTGCCTTTGGTGACTCGCAACAGCGATCTTCGAAGAATTGTGCAGGGTGTCGTGGAGCAGACTACCAGCGGGGTACAAATTTCACCACAGTCATCGATGGCGGGCTATCAGGGGCCATCCTTCGATCGCACCCTAACCGATCGCCAAACCAAGCAATCAACTAGACGCCGATCGCAATCATCATCGTCCTCTGCAAACTCAACAGACGAACCCAGTGAAGAGCCGATCGTGTTCACGCTTGATCCAGCCAGCATTCGGGCAGCGGTATTGAAATTGCGCACCACTCGCAAACCGCCCCAAGGCATCAATCGCAAAATTCGCACGATCTTGGGGTTGGTGGGCATGGCGGTGCTGGTATTTCTAGTTGTGGTCGCCTTTGACCCACTGCGAGCTTGGCTCGTTGCCCAGATTGAACAATTCCCCGAACCGTTTCGGTTTTTGTTTGATTTAACCTGGATTGGATTCATTGCGCTGGTAGTGGCTGGACTGTTAGCCCCGTTGGAATCACTGGGCTGGTGGGCTGGATGGTATGCCGATGACATCGACATGATTCTAAATGCTGGCACGTTGGCAACCCCGATCGCCAACGAATCAGACATTTCGCACTTTGTTGTCTACCTCGATGGCATCAGCAAGTCTACGTTTGAGTATTTGCCAGATGTCGAAGAATTTCTGCACGCCCTTACCCCGGCTTTGCCAGAAAATGTGGCACTGATTCGCGATATCATGCCCTACTCGGTGCTAAACAATCCACTGGTTGAAGATCGCCCGCTCGCATTTTTGTGGCGCTTAAGCGACGATCGCCGGCTGAATAATCCGGCTAGTTTATTAGGCATGTTGATCAATTTGCGAAATGTGTGGACGGTAGCTGTTTCGGCCGATAAGCGCTACGGGCCGATCTACAACCAAGGCATTGCTCAAGTGATTTACAACGGGTTAATCAACCACGGCTATCATCCTGACAGTGGCATTCCTGTCACTTTAATTGGCTTTAGCGGCGGCGGACAAATGGCAGCGGCATGTGCTCCGTTCTTAAAACGCGCCTTGAATGGGCCGATTGATGTGATCTCGCTAGGCGGGGTGATCAGCGGTAACTGCAACATTCTGAAATTGGAACACCTCTATCATCTAGTTGGACAAAAAGATATTGTCGAGCGACTCGGAGTGGTGATGTTTCCGGGGCGCTGGAAACTGTTTCCTTTGTCCTATTGGAACCGAGCCAAAAAGCGGGGCAAGATTAGTGTCGTATCTTTGGGGCCAGTGGGGCATCAAATTCCCGGTGGGCTGATGGACCCTGAACAATTCCTGCCCGATGGTCGTAGCTATTTGCAACAAACGATCGATTTCATTGCGGCGATTTTGCATGGAGAATTGCTGCGAGAAGAACGGGTTGCCAACCGCCAACCTAGTAACTATCAACTCTATCAACAAGCTGCCTTCAACCATCCTGATTATTACCCGCTGACGCAGCCAGTTCCACTCGATCGCTATCAGCCGGTTGCGCCGTGGATAGGACGCCTGATCCTGCCGTCTCCGTCTGCTCGCAAACGAGTCAAAGGGGCACTGTTTGAAGTTCATCATGCCCCGATCGAGTATCACCACCTAGTGGGGCGAATTGTGATGCTGCAATGGAGCTACAATCCCAATGTGCGGGCGTTGGTACGAGCCGTCACCAAAGATGTACACTTTAGTGCAGAAGCCGATTATACCAGCGAATATGGCGGGCTAGTGCACCCTGAGCGGTTGGATCACTGGCGACAGGTGGGGCCATTGGAATCCTTGGCTGGATCGCGCCCCCAGGATGATGTCATCGTGATGCTACCGTCCAAGGTGGAGGTGGAGGAATATCAGCGGCTGGAAACTAAGGAAACAGCCAAGGAACTGCCGATCGATCCCGCCCAACTTCATCCAGACTCTGCTGTGCCTTCTGCGCCTTCTGTTAGCTATGTGCTGCGTATCGAGAGCCAACCGATTCAAATTACCGGGCGGTTTTACGGGCTGGTGCAGTTTCAGACCGCGCTGGACGACGATCGGTTTCAGGTGGTGCACTTTAATCGACAGTCGCGTCAGTTTAATGGCCCTGAAGAAATTGTGCGGTTGCCACAGGTAGTAGCGGATCAAAACGGTGTCTTTCCATCGACTAGTCATGGAATTGAACGCTCTGCCCCTAACACAACCGGATGGTATATCTACGGTGCCCCCGATGCTGATGGTGTGTTTGTGGTACAGTCCCTTGCCCCTCGGGCGCTGCTGTGGCTACAGCCCGATCAAATCATTTGTGGTCGTCAAGCAGCTTACCATTACATCCGCAATCAGGCCTGGGCTAATATTGCTGCCCAAAAAGGCAAAATTAGCTCGGTGTTGCTGAATCCTTCTGAACAGAGATATCAGGCAGCGATCGAAGATTGGCACGTCGGCGATCGGGCATTAGTGCTACATGTGTATGGCGGCATTGGCGGCAAAAAGCGGGAACCTGCGGCAGCAACTCCGTTGTTTTTTGGCCATTTCGCCTACGGAGTGGCCACCGTTGTACATGATCCAATAGCTGATGAGCGCCGCTTTGATATTCGCTATTACCAGGTCTATACTCACAACACCGATGGGTTAGTGGCGGGTGTGCTGCACTGGAGTCGCTACATGGGCGATCGCCAGTTTGGTTGGATGGGTACACGCCCAGTTTGCGATATTTTGATCAAACTAGAAGCCTTCACAAGACGTTATCGATTTGGTGATATGGAGCGATCGCCACTAGAAACCATGCTTCAGCAGCTTGAGGCTATGACGGCTCGATACCGGATTGGCGATGGTACGGGTGGAACCTATGTGGGAGTCGCCAATAACTGTGCACAAGACTCGAATCAAGCACTGTTCGCCAGTTTGGTGCATCTAGAAACAAATGTTCGCAATGGTCAAGCCTGGCTGGAACAGTGGTCAGTGACCCATCCCGATCAAGCTCAACGGTTTGAGCAACTGCTGTCCTTAAAACGATCGCTGAAGCGCC
The DNA here is from genome assembly GCF_026802175.1 of Thermocoleostomius sinensis A174. Lineage (NCBI taxonomy): Bacteria > Bacillati > Cyanobacteriota > Cyanophyceae > Oculatellales > Oculatellaceae > Thermocoleostomius > Thermocoleostomius sinensis. Next base: position 5,617,024 of record NZ_CP113797.1, read on the forward strand.
AATTGCAACCGTTTGGCGTGCCGCGTCCAGACTGGGAGAAAAACGAATACAACTTGGGCAGCACCCTAGAAGATGAACCCCTGCGCAATCTGGTGACGGGACTGGGCAGTTGGCGAACCATTTTGCCGCGCTTGGCCAGTGATGCGGTTGTCAAAAGTTTCCTTCGTCAAGGGGCCACCGTTTGGGTCTTGCGTACTAGTCAAGTGGGCGGGTTTGATCCTGACATTGAACCGATCGCCCCCATGACGTTATAGTCCTTGTTTATCCGCGTTTGGTGCTATGTCTCAATCTTCTGCCCCGTTGGTTCTCACACTCAAGCTAGATGGTCATAGCTTCGATCGCTTCAATTCTTTGCGGCAACAGCATTTCCCCCCTGAGCGCAACTTTTTGCCTGCTCACATCACGCTGTTTCATGCTCTTCCCAGTCAACACGAACGATCGATCTGTCATACCCTCCAGGAGGTTTGTTCTCAGACATCCGTATTGCCACTGATATTCCCTACCCTGCGATGTTTGGGTAACGGTGTGGCCATCGAGGTAGAGTCTTCTGAATTGCTGCAAATCCACCAAGATTTAGCCTATCGCTGGAAAAACTGGCTCACGCCGCAAGATCGGCAACGCTATCGATCGCACATCACGATTCAAAACAAAGTTTCACCCGAACAAGCTCGGCAACTCTACGATCGGTTATTGCCCGAGTGGCAGCTTCAGCAGGGACAAGGAGAGGGGTTACTGTTGTGGTACTACAAGGGTGGCCCGTGGGAACTTGTCCAGGAATTTGGGTTTAGTCAAACAAATAACGCAAACAAGTAACTATCGATCACGCATGATTAATCGTCATTCGTTGAATCACTGAATTCAACGACGTTGCTGAACAGAAGTATGATTCTGATTCTCGTGCTGGAGCTTCTTGCAGCCCTCACCCTCACCCTCTCCCAAAGCAGAGAGAACAACAAGTCTGGCTCCCTTCTCCTGAGGTTAAGACAAGCGATAGTCCGGACACTTTTGTGCTAAACCGCCTCATCCCCCAACCTTTCTTCCAAAAAGGCGAAGGGGAGCCGGATTTAGGGTAAGGGCTGGCACAGATAGAATGCACCCTTCAACTAGGCGGTAACTCCAATGGAATTGCGCCTAATAACCCTTTGCGAAAGTCATTTAACAGTTGATTCGCTGCACGTTCTTTGTCTCCTTGGTAACGCTGCTCTGCCAGTTGTGCCAGATAGCTTTCACCTGTAAGTTTGCCTAGTTCAAGTCCGTATCGAGCTTGTAACGGCAACTCTGGCAGCATCTCTGGTGCTTGAGTCTGGATGTGCTGAAGGCGATCGACCAAGGCAGCGGCCACTCGCTGATTATCGTAAGCGGCCTCTCCAATGTCATCACAAATGGCAAGCTTAATGGCGGCTGCTTGATCAGCCAATCGCGATGGCAACACTCCTGGTGCATCCAACAGTTCTAATTGATCGGAAATGCGAATCCAACGTAACTGTCGTGTCACACCCGCCCGCCGAGCACTGTCTACCACCCGTCGCTTTAACAGGCGATTGATCAACGCGGACTTACCAACATTGGGAAAGCCAATTACCACCGCTCGCACTGGACGGGGTAACATGCCGCGATCGCGACGGCGCTGATTCATTTTTTCTCCCGCTGCCATAGCCGACTGTGCCAAGACGGAGATGCCCTGCCCCTGGTTGGCATTGGTGAAGTGCGGAAAGGTTCCCTGAGTCTTGAACCACTCTAACCATGCTTGCTGTGCTTGTGGCGGAATCATATCAACCCGATTCAACACCAATACCCGTTCTTTGTTACCTACCCACTGCTGTATTTGTGGATGGCAGGTAGCCAAAGGAATGCGGGCATCCCGAACTTCTAGGACAACATCAACTTTTTTCAGTTGCTCTAGCAGGGCTTTTTCTGCTTTGGCAATGTGACCGGGGTACCATTGAATGGGAGGCGAGGACATGGCTTATTTACAGGGTGAGTCCACCATCATAGCGATATTCTCCATTCTGGTATAGAAACTCCATTATAAGAGCAATTGCTAGGCTGATAGAAATATTGAACCAGAGGTGGTACTTGGTATAGAACAAGATTATGACTAACTTGTAAACGTGAGCTGGAATTAAGCTGGAATTAAAAGGGAAAAAATTTGACTGGAATGGAATAGTATCGAGGATATAGTGCCGCAGAGTTTATCGCTACGAGCAAATTAAGCGAACTAACAAAATTTCCCCGTTTCTATAGATCACTTAGTTCGATCGGTGACATCAATACGATCGCCAAAATACAATTGCCAAGCGGGTCCCAATTAGGTTGCACCGGATGCCGATCTCTCCCAATCCCCCTTTAACTAGGGGAGATGCTGCTGGAGTCGGGTGAATGCAAGACCGCATGACAGAGACTGAATATAAACCAGAATCTGAATGAAATATTTCATTTCACAAATATTACTTGCACAAACTCACGTGGAATGTATTTAGATAGTTGAGTTATCTCTATGACTGGAATTAAAAATTTCTAAGAAAAGTCATTATCGATCATTAAATTATTAAGATTCATTGAAATCACTGGAAAATGTTGCTGTGTCTTGATCACAGCATTCACTTTCAAAAATCATTGAATGTTTCGTTTTATAAAAAAATCTCAATGATGCACCATTTTTTTGCTGATGACGCGCCCAAAAACCTGGTGGATCAAGCGTTTGCCAATTTGAAATATTGTTAACCTACTTCATGATGGTTTGAATACAGTTCTATAATGCTCGTCAGTACCTCCCCAAGCCGCGAACACTGTTCTGATTTGTTTCGGGCTGTTGTTCTGTGGATTCCCTAGTTAAATAAGGCGGAGTCTAGATCTTTTAGACGCTCCCATCTGGTCTCATTACGCCTCTTTATCATTCCTCGCCTGGTTTTCAGGTGAACTTCCAGGGAAACCGGCTGCTTGGGTCAAGGCTACTCGTTCCTTGTCTAGAGAGAGGAGAGTCTCTAATGACAACTTCCCCACGGGAGCGAGAGGCGGCAACACCGAAGGTTAGAGTCGTGGTCGATAAAGACCCCGTGCAAACTTCTTTCGAGAAGTGGGCACAACCTGGTCACTTCGATCGCACCCTCGCTAAGGGTCCAAAAACGACGACTTGGATCTGGAACCTTCACGCCGACGCTCACGATTTTGATAGCCATACCAGTGACCTAGAAGATATATCCCGAAAAATCTTCAGCGCCCACTTTGGTCACTTAGCCGTTGTGTTTGTTTGGCTCAGCGGCATGTACTTCCACGGCGCGAAGTTCTCCAATTATGAAGCGTGGTTGGCTGACCCCCTGCACATCAAACCCAGTGCTCAGGTGGTTTGGCCGATCGTTGGTCAAGAAATTTTGAATGCGGATGTTGGTGGTGGTTTCCAGGGAATTCAAATCACCTCTGGATTTTTCCAACTCTGGCGTGCATCTGGCATCACTAATGAGTTTCAGCTTTACTGCACCGCGATCGGTGGTTTGGTGATGGCTGGGTTGATGCTATTTGCAGGCTGGTTCCACTATCACAAGCGTGCTCCGAAGCTGGAGTGGTTCCAGAATGTGGAGTCGATGATGAACCATCACCTAGCAGGTTTGCTAGGGTTGGGTTCTCTGGGCTGGGCGGGGCATCAAATTCATGTCTCGCTGCCCATCAACAAGCTGTTGGATGCTGGGGTTCCCATTCGGGATATTCCCCTACCGCATGAGTTCATTCTCAATCCCAGCTTGATGAAAGATCTCTATCCCAGTGTTGATTGGGGAATTCCCAGCGGTATTATTCCTTTCTTCACCCTCAATTGGGGAGTCTACTCTGACTTCCTTACCTTCAAGGGGGGCTTAAACCCTGTCACAGGGGGGCTGTGGTTGTCGGATACAGCTCATCACCATGTGGCGATCGCTGTACTATTCCTCATTGCAGGGCATATGTACCGCACCAACTGGGGCATTGGTCACAGCATGAAGGTGATCCTAGAGAACCACAAAGGCCCCTTCACTGGCGAAGGCCACAAAGGTCTTTATGAGATTCTCACCACCTCTTGGCACGCACAGTTGGCAATTAACCTAGCCATGTTGGGTTCGTTGACTATCATCGTGGCCCAGCATATGTACGCGATGCCGCCGTATCCATACCTGGCTACGGACTATCCCACGCAGTTGTCCATCTTCACGCACCACATGTGGATTGGTGGCTTCCTGATTGTGGGAGCGGGTGCTCATGCATCCATCTTCTTTGTGCGGGATTACGATCCAGCTAAGAATGTGAACAATTTGGTAGACCGAGTGCTTCGTCACCGCGATGCCATCATTTCTCACCTCAACTGGGTTTGTATTTTCCTCGGCTTTCACAGCTTTGGTTTGTACATCCACAACGATACGATGCGAGCGTTGGGTCGTCCTCAAGACATGTTCTCGGATACGGCGATTCAGCTTCAGCCTGTGTTTGCTCAGTGGGTACAGAACTTACACACCCTTGCACCTGGCAATACGGCACCGAATGCGTTAGCTCCCGCTAGCTTTGCCTTCGGCGGCGATATTGTTGCAGTGGGTGGCAAAGTAGCGATGATGCCGATCGCCCTGGGTACGGCAGATTTCATGGTGCACCACATCCATGCGTTCACCATTCACGTAACGGTGTTGATTCTGCTCAAGGGCGTATTGTTTGCCCGTAGCTCTCGTTTGATTCCAGATAAGGCCAACTTGGGCTTCCGCTTTCCTTGCGATGGACCCGGTCGGGGCGGCACCTGCCAGGTTTCTGGGTGGGATCACGTCTTCCTAGGTCTGTTCTGGATGTATAACTCCTTGTCGATCGTGATTTTCCACTTCAGTTGGAAGATGCAGTCGGATGTCTGGGGTACGGTGAACGCCGATGGAACGGTGTCTCATATCACAGGCGGTAACTTTGCTCAAAGTGCGATTACCATTAACGGCTGGTTGCGCGACTTCTTGTGGGCGCAGGCGGCTCAGGTAATTGGCTCTTATGGCTCGGCTCTGTCTGCCTATGGCTTGTTGTTCCTGGGTGCTCACTTTGTTTGGGCGTTTAGCTTGATGTTCTTGTTCAGCGGTCGCGGCTACTGGCAAGAGTTGATCGAGTCGATCGTCTGGGCCCACAACAAGCTACGAGTTGCTCCTGCGATTCAACCTCGCGCTCTGAGCATTATTCAGGGACGCGCAGTTGGAGTGGCGCACTATCTGTTGGGCGGAATTGTCACTACGTGGGCATTCTTCCTAGCTCGGATCATTTCAGTAGGCTAGCATTGGCTTCAAAGGTTCTCTCTAGATGGTTTGGGCACGGCTTTGGCTGTGCCTGCCGAGACCCTAGCAAGGTTGGCTGAGGTAATCAATGGCATAAGATTTTTAACTAAAAGATCGCCGCGCTGATTACATCAGCTTCTAAAATCCACCTTCTAAACTTCGGTACACTAGAGTCGAACAGCGCAAAGCTAATCGCTAATTGAGTTCATCAATTAGGACTTATGGCAACAAAATTCCCCAAATTTAGCCAGGACTTGGCCCAAGACCCGACTACTCGTCGGATCTGGTACGGGATTGCCACTGCCCATGATTTCGAGAGCCACGATGGCATGACGGAAGAAAATCTTTACCAAAAGATTTTCGGTACTCACTTCGGTCATCTGGCAATCATTTTCCTCTGGACTTCCGGCAACCTCTTCCACGTCGCTTGGCAAGGTAACTTCGAGCAGTGGGTCAAAGATCCGCTGAATGTCCGTCCCATCGCCCATGCGATTTGGGACCCCCACTTCGGTCAACCCGCTGTGGATGCTTTCACTCGAGCAGGTGCAACGAATCCGGTTAACATTGCCTACTCTGGTGTCTATCACTGGTGGTATACGATCGGCATGCGCACCAATGGCGATCTATATCAGGGTTCCATCTTCTTGATGATCCTGGCGGCTATCTTCCTGTTTGCAGGATGGTTGCACCTTCAGCCTAAGTTTCGCCCCAGCTTGTCTTGGTTTAAGAACGCAGAATCTCGTTTAAATCACCACTTGGCAGGTCTGTTTGGCGTTAGTTCGTTGGCTTGGACAGGTCACTTGGTTCACGTGGCTATCCCTGAATCGCGTGGTCAGCATGTAGGTTGGAATAACTTCCTCACCACGCCGCCCCATCCCGATGGTCTGCTGCCCTTCTTCACAGGTAACTGGGGAGTGTATGCGGCTGATCCCGATACTGCCAATCATGTGTTTGGTACAGCTCAAGGTTCGGGAACGGCGATTCTCACCTTCTTAGGTGGTTTCCATCCTCAAACTGAGTCGCTGTGGTTGACAGATATCGCTCATCACCATCTGGCGATCGCGGTGCTGTTCATCATTGCAGGTCACATGTACCGCACCAACTTTGGTATCGGTCACAGCATCAAAGAAATGCTGGACTCCAAAGCAGGTTTGTTTAGCCCTCGCAGTGAAGGTCAGTTCAATCTGCCTCACCAAGGCCTGTACGACACCTACAACAACTCGCTGCACTTCCAGTTGGGCATTCACTTGGCTGCCCTGGGTGTGATCACCTCACTGGTGGCTCAGCATATGTATTCGCTGCCGCCCTATGCTTTTATGGCACGGGACTACACAACGCAGGCAGCCCTATATACCCATCACCAGTATATTGCTGGCTTCATCATGGTGGGTGCGTTTGCTCACGGTGCGATCTTCTGGGTACGGGATTATGATCCGGCAGCCAACAAGGGCAACGTGCTCGATCGCGTGTTGAATCACAAAGAGGCGATTATTTCTCACCTAAGCTGGGTGTCCCTCTTCCTTGGATTCCATACCTTGGGTCTGTATGTACACAACGATGTCATGCAAGCCTTTGGTACACCTGAAAAGCAAATTCTGATCGAGCCTGTGTTCGCTCAGTTCATCCAAGCCTCCCATGGTAAGGTGCTATATGGTTTCGATACCTTATTGTCGAATCCTGACAGCATTGCATCTACGGCTTGGCCAAACCACGGTAATGTCTGGTTAGGCGGCTGGTTAGATGCCATCAACGCCGGTAATAATTCGCTGTTCCTGACTATTGGACCTGGCGATTTTCTGGTGCACCATGCGATCGCGCTAGGTTTGCACACCACCACTCTGATTTTGGTGAAAGGTGCATTGGATGCGCGTGGTTCTAAGCTGATGCCTGACAAGAAAGACTTCGGCTATGCCTTCCCTTGCGATGGACCCGGTCGTGGCGGTACTTGCGATATCTCTGGTTGGGACTCGTTCTACTTAGCCATGTTCTGGATGCTGAATACGATCGGTTGGGTGACGTTCTACTGGCACTGGAAGCACCTAGCAGTGTGGAGTGGTAACGTGGCTCAGTTCAACCAGTCGTCTCCAACGATCATGGGTTGGTTGCGCGATTATCTCTGGCTCAACTCGGCTCAGTTAATTAATGGCTACAACCCATACGGCATGAATAATTTGGCGGTCTGGGCCTGGATGTTCCTGTTCGGACACCTGGTTTGGGCAACTGGATTCATGTTCTTGATTAGCTGGCGTGGTTACTGGCAAGAGTTGATCGAAACGTTGGTTTGGGCGCACGAGCGCACACCTCTGGCAAACTTGATTCGCTGGAAGGACAAGCCCGTAGCCATGTCGATCGTTCAAGGTCGTTTGATTGGTCTAGCTCACTTTACGGTTGGCTACGTCCTCACTTATGCGGCCTTCCTGATAGCCTCAACGGCAAGTCGATACGGTTGATCGATCGTTTAGACATATCTGTTAGATAATTGACTCCCCTGCCAAAAGGCGGGGGATTTTTGTATTTATCAAACTCAAAATTAACAATCCGACAAAAAGTAACGCTTCGTTGCGCACTAAAATACGAGTAACCCGCAATATGTTACGTTCAATAGCAATACTCGATCGTCTTGTTGAACTTTTGAGAGAGGGAAACTATCTTGGTTGCTAATTTTCATCCACACGTTTCAAATCCTTATTCCCGTGAAGATTTTAGCGAGTACGTAGCTCATCTCCAGCTTCACATGGCGTTACAAGCCCGTAAGTTAGTGCCAACCTTGACTCAAACGTCAGACAGCCGAGAGCAACTGCTGCACCAAACCCAAGCTGATTTTGAAAAATTTGTTTCTCGACAAGTGCTGTAAGAGGAACACGAACGAGATAAAATCCAAAGTATTCAAGCTTAATATCAACCTTGTGAAGGTCGGAATCCTGTAGCGATCCCGACCTTTTTGTTGACTTGCTCTTGTTTGTTGACTTGCTCTTGTTGGGTGGCTCGATCGAGCGTAACTGAGATTTAGTGGGCCACACTTGCCACTGGCGCAGGTTCATACAGGTACTCAAACCAGTTGCCTTCTGGATCGCGTCCATAGAAAGAGGCAGTGCCGTCTCGATGCTCGTGGATGGGTGTAATGTGAACGCCATCAGCTTTCAAGCGCTCGTAGGCTGCATCCACTTCTGAACGATCGTTGAAAATGAAGCCAAAGTGCGGACCAGCTTGAGCATAGCTGGGGCTAAGCAGAGCTAACCCATCCTCTCCAGCTTTCAGGTAAGCCCAATCGGGATCTTTCCATACCAACTCCATGCCCAGCGTTTGATAAAACTGGGCTGCGCGATCGAGATCTTCTACACAAATGGCCACATGACCAATCCGTTTGAGTTTCATGATGTGAGACAAGAGTGAAATAAAAATTAAAAAACTTTTCGCTTTCCCCAGTTCTATTTTAAGCCAGCTATTTTAGGTGTAGCGAGTATGCAAGTCTAGTACAGGATTCGGGAATCCTGGGTGTGAGTTGTGATGATCTCCATGTTGCTGCTCTCGCTAGTTAGTTTGTCGCTTGAATTGCTTTAATTTGAGTTGAGTTTAAGCCTTGATATTGAAGCACTTGATGTTGAAGCATTAGTCTTCTCGCTTTTCGATCGAGTTGTTCTCGCTTTATTTACCTCTTCACGTCTTAACAGCAATGCCCCTCTTTGATCTTGTGAACCTGCCGTACTGGATTCTTTTGGGCTTGGGCATCCTGTTGTTTTTAGTTGTCATTGTCTCTGGTGGTGGCAATGATGATACAGATCTCGATGTGGATGCCGATGTAGATGCCGATATGGATGCCGACGCGGATGCTGAAGCAGATGGCATGAGTTTCATGCAAGCGCTTAGTTGGCTCGGCTTTGGCAAAGCTCCTTTAATGCTGCTTTTAGCGATCGATCTCAGCCTTTGGGGATTGCTGGGATGGATGCTAAACGTCTTCGTAGGTGGCGTTTTGGGTAGATTTCTGGGTGGCTTCGTCGGGGTCATTATCTTAGTAGGATCATTCATCCTAGCCTTAGTCATCGGTAGTCAAATTGCAAATCCAGTCGGCAAAATCTTTGAATCCTTTGGCGAAGACACCAGCAGCGATCGATTAATTGGTTGCACGGGTCGAGTTAGCACCGTGCGCATTCCCGCCATCATCGAAGGCACCATCGGACAAGTAGACGTAATCGACTCGGCCCGCAATTTAGTTACCGTCAACGCCATACTGCCTGACTGGGCTACCATCACACCCAAACGCGGCGATCGAATCTTAGTCATCGAGCGATTGCCCCAAGGCTACCTCGTCATTGCCAAAGATAGTCCCGATCAGGATCGGTGGCTGAATCAACCGTCGTAAACAAACGATGAGGGCAATGCAGGATTCACCTCTCGCTTTCAGACAGGCATCCATCGCGTTAGTCACGGCTGTTGCCATTCTCCACTCCCGACTCCCGGCTCCCGACTCCCCACTTTCTACTCCCCACTCCTAACCCCTTTTACCTATGCTTTACTGGCTAACCTTTCTCCAATCCTTACCCACAATTTCAACTGAATTAACCTCGATCGCAAACCGAGCCGAGTCCGATTCTCAGATTGATTCCAATCCAGACGTGAATGCAGAGTCGGTATTAGTGGCGCAAACGGTAGTATCTCCTGACATCGCGACGTTGCGGAGTGTGCCGCCGTCCCCGGTGCTGGGGCAGTTGAACGGGTTGCTGATTTTTCCTGGTGTGATTGCTGGGTTGATTGTGCTGCTGTTGCTCAGTGTGTGGGCCTACACGCGGGTGTACACAATTACGCCCAACAACGAAGCCTTTGTGCGTACAGGCGGGGTATTTGTCAAACGCAAAACAGTGATTCTTAACGGGGGCTGTGTAGTGCTGCCGGGATTTCACGAATTAACGCGAGTACCGCTGCGAGAAATTTCGATCGACGTAGAACGTACTGGAAAGCTGGCTGTGCGCACTCGCGATTATTTACGAGCCGACATGCGCGTCACGTTTTATGTCTGCATCAACGCTACCGAAGAAGATGTGCTGACAGCAGCAGCGCGGTTGTCTCAGGGCAATAAGATTACCCCAGAAGACATCAAGAATGCGTTGGAAAAACGAGCCGATGACGCCATCCGAGCGGCGGCCAAAACCAAGAGCCTAGCCGAAATTGATTCTGACAAGTTGGGATTTGCCCAAGAAGTGCTGAATTTGGTGCAGCAGGACTTGAACAAAGTGGGGCTGACGCTGAATAATATTGCGATTTCTGAAATTCAGGAAAGCGACACCTACGATACGAACAATTTCTTTGATGCGCAGGGTGTGCGACTGCGGACGGAAACAATTCAGCAATCGATTCAGCAAAAGCGAGAGGTTGAACTGGCGACACAGGTAGCAATCGAACAAAAGGAACTAGATGCCCGCAAGCGATCGCTATACATTGAGCAAGAAAAAGAAGCGGCTCGATTGGAGCAACAGTTACAGGTAGAAGCCTTGAAAGCTCAGCGAGAACGGGAAATTCAGGAAGCGAAGGAACGGGAAACAGCCGCCACCCAGCGCACCAAAATTTTGCAGCAAAAATCTGTGGAAGAAGAGGAAATTCGGCGACAGTTGAGCATTAAGCAAAGTCAAATTGATGCAGATATTGAACTAGAGGAACGCAATAAGCAGCTAAAGGTCGCAAAAGCGTTGCAGCAGCAAGAATCAGAGGTGGCCGAAATCAATCGCAAGAAAATTGTTGATGCCTCGCAACTAGAAGCGCAAGTACAAGTGGCTGAAGCAGAACAACTTGCCCGGTTGGCTCAAGAAAATGTAGCGATCGCCATCGCTGCCAAACGCAAAGAGAGTTTTGAAGCCGAAGCCCAGCGCGCCAAAGCGGAAGCTTCAGTCTCTACAGCAACAGAGATTGAAGTGGCAGAAAGACAGCGGCAACTGGCCGTCATTGCAGCACAACGAGCGGCAGAAGAACGTCGCATTGCCGATCAAAACGTGGTGGAAATTGAAGTGTTTCGGCGGCGGCGGCAGGCAGAAATTGCTAGGCAGACAGCGGAACTAGAGGCCGAAGCTGTTCGCACCCTAGCAGAAGCTAACAGAGATAAAGCATTAGCGGAAGCGGAAGGACTGCAAGCGCAAGTGGAAGCCAAAAATCAGCTAAGCCATGCTCGTCTGCTGGCGGAAACGCTGATCACGATTTGGCCAGAACTATCCGAGAAACTGCCAGAACTGATGCAAGCCCTAGCTCCTCAACCCGGCGTGATTGGCGATGCACGGGTCTATGCTTTTCCGGGCGCGAATGGTAGCAATGGCAATGGCAATGGCAACAACAACAGTACTGGAGACATCAGTAAAATTCTCCTATCCACTAGCGGTTTATCGGTTGTCAATGCCCTACTAGAAGACGGCAAGCTTGGCTCGCTCTTGGGGCAAGTTGGGCAGTTGGTGCGGCAGGAACCCGTGCGGCAAGAACTCATTGATCAAGATTCGTCCCGCTGCAACAGCGATGGGGAGCAATCCGGGGTAAGCTGAGAGATAAAGAGATTTATGATTCAACGTATGGGATTCAGGTTATTAGGAATTGCGATCGCCACTTGCTGCCTCTGGCTTAGTAGTTGGGTTGTTACACCGCCCGCTTCGGCACTCACCCAAATTCGCTTGTTTGACCTGTCTTACCAGGATTGCCCCACCGAACTAGCGGAGGGAGCTATTACAGCCGGGGGTAGTAGTATGCCTGCCAACTGCTTCATCATCACAGGCAAAGCCGACAACAAATCTGGAAAACCTGTACAGAATGCGGATATTTTCGGACGCATTTTTGATGCCAATGATAATCCTGTGATTCAAAACCGCACTCGGTTGGGGTCGATCGATGAAGTACCGCCGGGTATCAGTGATTTTGAGTTACGCATTTCGGTTCCTGCCAATCAACCCACGCCATTAAAGTTGAAGCAATTCAAGGCATCTGGCTTTACAGGTGTCGTGCGTCGTTAGCCATAGAGGCAGCGTTGAGTTTAGAGTTTCCATCATTGAGTCGCGATCATTCTGATAAATGTTCGGCCCAACATTCTAGTTTTTATTGCCAACTTTTATTGTCAACAATTACCTACTATTCGGTCTATTGCTGGGGCAGTGGCAGTATTAGTTGAACTCACAAGTGATACCAATTTAAATTGAGAACGTGGCAGATCGGATAAGGGCGATTCGCGATTCGCCCTTACGAGCAGTTCATCTGTCGCAGAGATAGTTTAAAGCGGTATGAGATATATTCTCGTGGTTCCAAATTGAGTTGGAGGATCTAAAAGCGGTACGGGCAGGACTATACAGGACTATAATTCACTCAAACATTGCCGCGCCCGCTTCACAAATCGCTCCAGGGCGATCGCCCCACCATTAAGCTGCGAATATAGGCTCAATTACCGCAACGCCCACAGTCGATATTGCTGTTGCTCGAACGTTTTTTCTGCGTTCGTGTGGGTGTAGTAGCGAGTTTCAATCCACTCCCGCATTTCGTCTTCTGAGCCACGAGTGACAAATTCGCCAGAAACCGGATCATAGGCTTGCCAATACAGTTGCCCACCTGCTCCAGTTCTCTGCCAAACCCGGAGTTCTGTTTTGCCACTGAGAGATTGCATAAAGCGCTGCCAAAGCTGGCTGAACCAGTTGGGGTGGGTCGTTTTTCCTTGAGCTTGGCCGCTTCCTTGAGCGCGATCTGCTAGTTGAAGACGCAAATCCCACCCGTGGCGCTCCAGATAGTGCTTAGAGGTTTTCATGGATAGCATCCTCCAAATTTGTTACTCTTCTAACGTATCGTTTTGTAAAATCAGTAACAAATCATTACATCGATGGATGGTATGTACGGAATTCATACCTTGATGATTGACGTTTCATACGATCGGGCGACTGTAGGATACACCGATCTTTGGCAGCATGTTGACATGGCTTCGTGTGCCCATCTCTGCTGATTCACGATCGTCTCAACTTTTGACCTGAACTTTACCAAGCCATCGTGCCATGAATTTATCTCAGCTTCGGGCCGTTGTGGCGGTTGCCGATCGACAAAACTTTAGTGAAGCTGCCTTAGCTTTGGGCGTGAATCAATCCACTGTCAGCCACGCGATCGCCGCGTTGGAAGAAGAATTGGGTGTACCGTTGTTTGTGCGGGGACGACGAGGAGCCATCCCTACCCCAGCCGGAGAGCAAATTGCTGAGTATGCGCGTCAAGCCCTTCAGCTTTTGGACTTGATTGAGCGGGAAGCTAATCTACACAAAAGTTCGCGGGGTGGAAAAATTCGAGTTGCTGCCTTTCGTAGTGTGGCTACCCATGTGCTGCCGACGGTGATGGCTCAGTTTCGCCAACGGTTTCCTGGTGTCACCGTAACGATCGTGGATTGTCCAGATGAAGTGCGGGCTGAACAACTGCTGCGCGATGGGCGGGCAGATTTGGGTTTCACCTATTTACCCACAGAGGCAGACTTTGAAGCGTGGGAAATTCTCCGAGATGAATATGTCGTGCTATTGCCCCCATCGATGGCGCTTAAGTCCGATCGGCTCACTTGGGCAGAACTAGCTGCCCTGCCGCTGATCTTGCCGCCAGCGGAACAAACTTGCGACGTAGGATTACACCAACACCTGACTGCTCATGCCGGTCGCCTCAATATTGTTTACAAAATTAACCAGGACTCCACGATCGTCGGGATGGTGATGCAGGGCTTGGGCGTGGGAATTTTACCGCGTTTGGCTGCGGAACCCTTACCCGAAGGCATTCAAGTGCAGAGCTTACCTGTGCCCTATGAGCGGGTAATTGGAGTAATCTTGTTATCGACTGCCCTGCATGTGCCTGCCGTCTTTGCGTTTTTAGACATGCTCAAGCAGGTTTACCAACTGCCTACAACATCATTCCCCCACTCAGCAAATTCGACTACTTTGCGATCGGTTTAAGCGGGATTGTGGTGCGGCGCTATGAAGACGCAGAAGTGCTGATGAGAATATTGATTCACTGTTTGACAGATGGAGTCACAAAATGAGTTGCATTGAGGCAAGCGACGATGGATTTAGACCTAGGCAACACTTGTCTGCCACCCTCTTAGACTATCGCCAAGAGAATGCTTCGGATCAGATTGTTCCCAAACCTGCTGTTCTACAAAGTTCGGGATGGACTGGACTGCATTTTGAACTGCATCAGCAACCTGCTTTTGCCACCGATACTCATCAGCATACAATGCATGTGCTGGCTGGCGGGTTGATTGGTTCATCTAACCGAAATGCCCCCGGTACTCGATCGCTCGATGGCAAACGATCGCGAGAAAGACGGGACGCCAACGATATTGCGATTATTCCAGCAGGAATCTCCCATTCTTGTAGCTGGGATGTTTCGGCCCAATTTATGGTGCTGGCTATTGAGCCAATTCTGCTGCAACACATGGGGCAGGACTGGGTGAACCCTGATCAGATTGAACTGCGACCGCAGTTTATGAGCGAGTCGGATGCGTTCATTCAAGGTATCTTTGCTACCCTCAAAGCAGAAGCAGAGATCGGGGGAATGGGCAGTTTCTTGTTAATTGACAGTCTCAAAACGTCCTTAGCGATTCATCTACTCCGGCATTATTGTGCCACGCGCCCCAAACTCTTCCAGAGTTCTAACGGCTTATCTCAAGCCGCGTTAACGCGGGTGAAAGACTACATCAATGAGCATTTGCATCAGGTGTTGAACCTGAGTAAGATCGCCGCGATCGCCCAACTTAGCCCCTATCACTTTCTACGCTTGTTTAAGCAACGCATGGGAATCACGCCGCATCAATACATTTTGCAATGCCGGCTAAATCGAGCCAAATATCTGCTGCAACATAGTGAGTTAAGCATTGTCGAAATTGCTGCTCAGACAGGATTTTGTGATCAAAGCCATTTGACTCGATCGTGCAAACGCATCATGGGTATGACGCCTAAGCAACTCATGCAATGGCGATCTGGTTCTCGCAACAGGGTGGAATGATACTTCGCTACGCTGTAAGCGATCGCAAGAATATCCCAAACCTCCGCAACTTTCTTCTAGAGCCTGAAGGCACTCCTTTTTTACAGTAGGAGTGGAGTTCAGAGGAAAGAAAATGCAACTTGAGCACAGTACAAATTTGGCAATTGGCCACAGCGTATCCATCCTACCCATGACGGCTCCGCTGTGGGGACTGGTCATTTTTATGCTCTGGACGATCGCTGTTGTAGTTCTCTTACTAATAGTAAGAATTCGGCATTTAGCGGCAGGAGGTAGCCCCAAAGACTTCGGAGTCATGGATAATGACAATTTAATGTGGCGGTTATTTCGTGTTCAGTCAAACTTGATCGAAAATTTACCATTATATCTAGGTGTTGTTCTTCTTCTAATACTTCGAGGAGTAACTGGGGTGATAGTTGATGGGTTAATCAGCGTCTATATTATCTTCCGGCTATTACACTCGATTGTTCATATTATAGGTGCCGATCCAAGGTTGCGAATAGCTAGCCTAGCGATTCAATTTAGTTGTCTCATTGCATTAATCGAACTTGCAATCTTTTATCGATCCCATTGACTGTAAAAGCACAGTATGCCCCCATCAAATCTTAGGGATATGCCGATTTCTGACCCATAACACACAGTTGAATAGGTTATTCAGCATACTCCTTCTGAATGTCACGTAAAGCTTGCTGAAGATCGGGACTGTGCAACCAGCCTACAAATCCTGCATAAAGGCACTGTTCGTCAGCCGCTGCTACAAAAATATGATCGATACCTGCCCAGTTTTTCCAAACGCGAATCGTACTGCCGTCAGGTAAGGTAATCATTGGTTTTGCTTGCTGAAAACCGCGCCAATGACCATCGGTGATACCTGGAATTGCTCGAATGCGTTGAATGATATCGTGTAAACGTAGAGAAGTACAGATGTTAAAATCTTCCCAAAAATCGCGAATGGTGGAAACCACTAGTGGATGATTGCGTAATGCTGGGTGCGACAAATCAGTGAGGCAGATAAATCGGGCGTGGGAAAATTGGGTACAGGCGATCGGAACTGTGCCATCACTACCTTGATCATAGTCACCGGCAATTACTAGGGTTGGGATGGCAGCCGCGATTACTTCAGCGATAGATTTGCGATCTTTCCCCAGATCTCTGGCAATACCAATCCCTAAGTTAAATGGATCAATCATCCGTCCCAAATCGGCTCCACCAACAGGTGAAGCGATTAGTACCAGCGAATGTACCTTGGGCCACCATTCGGGATGTCGATGCAACACCTCCAACCAAATTAGCCCTCCCATCGAGTGACCAATGATTTTGAAGGGGACCTCTGGATATTGCGCTAGATTGTCTTGAGCGATCGTTTCAACTGTTTGAATAAAGGGCGCGATTCGAATCCAGGTTTGGATGTAGCCCAGATTTGGAGCAATAATCCGAGTCGAAGCGTCCACCAACTGATGCGCTAAGGCAATCATGGCGCGATTGTCATCAGCCCAGCCGTGCTGTACAAACAACAGGAAGTCGGGTGTAATGGAAGCCACGCGGCAACCCTCAAAACCACATCACTCAAACTTACATCTTCAGGCTAGCCGTAAGCTCTCGCAGTAAAAAAGAGGGAATTGTCCAAGGCATGAACCATGATCCCTCTTTCAAACCCAACAAAAAAGGAAAGCAACCCGTAGCTTTACTTTCCTCTAATGAAATGATTTTCTATCGTAGCCTGAGGCATCAAATCGATTGGGCAGTTCTCAAACCCGCCTTCTACTTCTAAGGCAACACAACCTTTGTGCTCAAACTCATAGTCTTGCGATCGCCGGATTGCTTGCTGCCTTGGGTTCCATCCTCCTTCAACGCTGTTTATACCCACTAGATGCATAGAGTCGTCATACTGACAGGAGGTCCACTTCTTCATAGGACACATCTCCTAAAAGAGCGAAAGAATATTCTTTAGTATATAAGATTACCTTAACAAACACATAAGCGAATTTAAACAATCGTTAAGCTGAGACATGCAGCAATTAGTCTGTTCAGCAAGCTGATTCGCTAGTTTCATACTGATACGTCATAAACCAATTACCCTATTTCAATGCTAAAAAGTCAACAGCGGGTAGTGCTGCTGACTAGTTGCATTGAAACAAGTTAGGATTTGAGCGGATCATGTCCCCAATTCATCAGTGAGTAGCGCCAGCGCGTGGCTTGAATGTCGCCAGCCGGACGCTGGGCTGAATGACGATGAATGTAGGCAATTACTTTTTTCATGTGCGATATATCATCTTCGCTGTAATCAGCCTGCTTTGTGTGCAATAGCTCGACAATGCGACGACCAGACTGATGCCCTATCGATTCACTGTCACCGTCTTTTTGTCCTACTTGCTGTGATTCTTCGGTCTTTAGCCATGACTCCAATTCTTTAGGCGTCATATTCACCACATCTTTGAATTCTTTGATGGTGGCGCGATCGCTCTCGGTGATGCTTTCTGTCTTTGCCATACAGGCTCCTAAATCAATCTACCTTGTCTAAAGATTCTGGCTTATGAGCAGCCTGCTTGCCGCTTTTATCGCTTTTGACTAGATATTCTGGATTATCTTTGGATGCCGCTACATGATGTCCTTTGATGTCTATTGGTTCGGTCAATTTCTTTTCAACGGTTCCTTCCGTTTTGCCGTGTGATGTTTTCCACTCCACATGATCTCCCTTTTTGAATTGCTTTGCCATAAAACATGTCCTATCGCTGTAATCGGTTTGCGCCAAGGTTGATATATGATTAAATTCTGTTAACTAATTTAATAAGAACTGCTAAGAAAATAATCTGACTCAAGATTGAAATATTGGGACTGAAAACAGGGTTGCACTCAATCGTCGCTAGATGTAATGGCTCAGGAAAGGCATGAAACAGCCTAAAAATTGCTATACCTGAGAAGTAGATGGATATAAAGGCGAAGCAACTCTCTTGCGGCAACATCATCAAACATCCCGAACTGTTCTAGCACCTCCTTCTTTGTTCACTTCTATGCCAACTCAAACCCGTCAACGGGCTACTTCAAACAAGTCCAGACGGGTCTGGCTAATACGTTGGCTTTGGCCGGTACTGGCCTTAGGCATTACCGGTTGCGAACCGTTGTCCCAGTGGGTAGAACAGCTTCCCGATTTGCCTGATTTACCAACGGCTGAATCGCCCCAAGTTCCTGCTCCTGTTCAATCGCCAGAAACAGCCGAAATTGAAGCCCAAATTCGGCAACGCATTAATGAGATTCGGCTAGAGCAAGGGCTAACAGATTTGCAGCAAAACGATCGCTTAGCCGAGGTTGCCCGCCGCTATAGCCAACGCATGGCTGAACAAGCGTTTTTTAGCCACACTAGCCCCGATGGTGACACCCCAGCCCAACGAGTGCAATCGGCTGGAATTCGCTACTGGATGGTGGGCGAAAATCTGTTTAGAAGCAGCAATATTCCTCGACCCGTTGATGCTGCTGTGGAAGGCTGGATGGAAAGCCCCGGACATCGAGAGAACATTCTACGAGCAGAATATCGCGAAACTGGGATTGGTGTTTGGCGTCATGGCAGTGACTATTACATCACCCAACTATTTCTGCGATCGTTCAGTTTTTAAGCGCCTAGTTACTAGGGTGCAGTTAAGCGCTGATGGAAGAACGTTATCTACCGGGTTCAGGTTGCTGCGAATGATCAAGCAATGCCCGAATCGCAACCATTAATTCTTGAATATCCAGCGGTTTTGACAAATAAGTTTCAAACCCCGCTGCCAGGATTTGCGATCTTTCTTCTTCACCAGTAAACGCAGTCAATGCAATGCTGGGAAGTTGCCAACCTTCTGTTGCGGTCAGTTGCTTTACTCGACGAATCAGAGAGTAACCATCTTCTCCAGGCATATTGACATCACTAATTAGCAGTGCCGGACGGATCTGGGAAAGTTGCTGAAATGCCTCAGACGCCGATCGTGCCTGAATGACTTCAGCTTGACATTGTTCTAGGATGAACGTCATCAATTCCAACGAGTCTTCATTATCGTCAACGACAAGGACTTGTAATCCCTCCAGATCTGGAAAATCGTCCATGGACATAGTCGGTTCTTCTCTTGAAGCTGCAAGGTTTTCAACGGCGTTTCATTGTTCAATTCATTTACAGAGCAAAGCGCTTGATGGACTGCCTGAGAGGATAGGTTGCGCAATCGTCGGCATGTCGAGGCTGGACTGGTACGGAACCTTAGCCATGGCGACAAACGCTGTGTTCACAGCATCAGCCAACGGACAATCAATCCGCCGATGCACGGAGAGTGGTTCGAGAGCAACCTTGATCTTCGACCTTGATCTAATTCAGTACTTTGACCAAAGATTAACGTGAGGTTGTCTAGCAACCAGTAGTGAACCTAAACTCAACCTGGACTCAAATCAGTCAGACTTTAATCAGTCAGACTTTAAAAAGTTGAGCAATCACCAGCCAATCAACACAACTGAATGCTTCAAGAGTAACCTTACTGTTGTCAGCTTCCAGGAATAAAACGAAATTGTTGGGTGGAATTTAGTCGTATTAGTTGTGTCAAGAAGTAAACAGCAGAATCCTAAATAGAGAAGCTTGAATTCAATTCAAACCATCACACGCAAGCAAAATTCTATATAACTAAAAAGCTATTAACGACTCAATGATTTATCACTAGGCTGAAGCATAGAAATCCTTTTCTGGCACTGATCTCAGGACTCTTGTATCCTAGCATTTGCTGCTAAGAGTGTGTGCCAAATAAGAGACTCAAATTGATAGCATTTGTTCGATTGAGATTGCATAGGATTTAATTGAATGGCAGTTTATTAAGTGGCAGTTTAAAGTCCAGTTATGTGCTGATTAAAATTAAGACCTGCTTGACGGGAGTCACTTGAGCCAAATTGACAGTTGAGTGGTATCAAAGTAGGTAATAACCGATGGCTACTATTGAATGATTACTATTGATTGCTCAAACTCTGGGAGTAGGGGGCGATCGCTAAACCGATAGAACGATTGCAATCCCCCATCGATTTGCGAACTTCTCATCCCCATGCTTTGTCATGCGGCATCGTATTCATCCCACTGCCGATGGCTCCTCCCATTGCCAAGGGAAGGTTGGGAGGGGTTGGCATCCTGTGTAACCGGATAGAGAATGGACATCAGCAATTTTTAGGTTTGGACTTAACATGTACTGACGATTTGCTGACTCTACCTTTCGATAGATAGTCAACCCCTACAGGGATCTCTATCATCTTGCTAAGATAGCCCCTAGATGTACGACGCTTTGTCTAATTTTTATCTGCTCACTATTAAATTGCGATAGGAACGAACACTATGCATGTCGCCCTCTGGCCCGGTGATGTTTATCCTCTGGGTGCCTACTGGGACGGTAAGGGAACTAACTTTGCCTTGTTCTCGGAAAATGCGACAGGGGTTGAATTGTGTTTATTTGAAGAAGATGATGAAGAAACTCGCATTCCCCTGACAGAAGTCAGTAACTTTGTCTGGCATGGTTATCTGCCGGGAATTGGCCCAGGACAACGCTACGGGTTTCGAGTTCATGGACCTTACGAACCCGAGCAAGGACATCGGTTCAACCCCAATAAGCTGTTAATTGATCCCTATGCCAAGGCGATCGATGGCGATGTGGTAAGTGATCCAGCTATCTTTGGCTATGCTTGGGTGGAAAAAGATCCTGATTTAACATTTTCCGAGTTGGATAGCGCTCAGTTTGTGCCAAAGTCCGTGGTTGTGGACGAGTCATTCGATTGGGAAACCGATGAACTCTTGCGCACACCGTGGCACGAAACTATCATTTATGAGCTACATGTCAAGGGATTTACGAAACTGAATCCCAATATTCCGAAAGAATTACGCGGCACTTATGCCGGATTGGCACATCCAGCGGCGATCGAACATCTACAGCGGCTAGGAATCACAGCAGTTGAACTGATGCCCGTCCATCATTTCTTGGCGCGTCCTGGCTACCTAGCAGAAAAGGGATTAAGCAATTATTGGGGCTACGATTCGCTGAATTATTTTGCTCCTTACTCTGGCTATAGCTCAAGTGGTTCGTTGGGACAACAGGTCAACGAGTTCAAGGAAATGGTCAAAGCCTTGCATCGGGCAGGTATTGAGGTCATCCTAGACGTTGTTTACAACCATACGGGAGAAGGTAATCATCTGGGGCCAACCTTGTCGATGAAGGGCATTGATAACGCCACCTACTATCGCCTAGTTGATGAGATGCCCCGCTACTATATGGACTTCACAGGTTGCGGCAATTCGTTAGGCGTGCGGCAACCGCAAGTTCTGAAGCTGATTATGGATAGCTTGCGCTACTGGGTGCTGGATATGCATGTCGATGGCTTTCGCTTCGATCTGGCTTCGGCTCTGGCGCGGGAGTTGTATGAAGTCAATTGTTTGGGTGCGTTTTTCAACATCATTCACCAAGATCCTGTCATTGCCGATGTGAAGCTGATTGCCGAACCGTGGGATGTGGGTGAAGGCGGCTATCAAGTGGGCAATTTTCCGGTGCTGTGGTCTGAGTGGAATGGGCGCTACCGCGATACCGTCCGAGATTTTTGGCGCGGTGAAGAACAGACCTTGGGCGAGTTTGCATATCGGTTAACGGGTAGCCCTGACGTGTATTACCAAACGAATGGGCGCAGACCCAATGCCAGTATCAATTTTATTACCGCACATGATGGCTTCACTCTCAATGATTTGGTTAGCTATAACGAAAAGCATAATGAGGCGAATGGCGAAGATAATCGTGATGGAGAAAGCCATAACCGATCGTGGAACTGTGGAGTTGAAGGAGAGACAGATGAGCTAGATGTATTAGCGTTGCGCGAACGGCAACGACGCAATTTTTTAACCACCTTGATGTTGTCACAGGGAATTCCCATGATCGTCAGTGGAGATGAACTGGGACGCACTCAGAAAGGCAATAATAACCCCTACTGCCAGGATAATGAACTCTCGTGGCTGGATTGGGATCTAAAGGATGCGAATCGAGATTTGCTCAACTTCACCCGTGAATTGATTTATTTTCGACGACAGCATCCTGTGTTTCGACGACGCAAATGGTTTCAAGGACAAGCCATTCGTGGCACTGGTGTCACAGACATTGGCTGGTACAATCCGGATGGCGGCGAAATGACGGATGAACAGTGGGAAATTGGCTATGCCAAGTCAATCGCCGTTTTTCTCAATGGCAATCGCATCCCCAGTCCCGGACCCCAAGGACAGCGCATCAGCGATGATAGCTTTCTGATGTTTTTTAATGCCCATTACGAGACGATCGAATTTACCCTCCCAGTTGAGTTTCAGTCCTATGCTTGGAGTCTGGAAATTGACACGAAGGAACCTCGGTTTGTGACGGATCAACGGCTGTTTACAGGGACTCAAGCGGTTCCTGTGATCGGACGATCGATCGTAGTATTGCGACGATTGGAGTAAGGTTTCTTCCCTCCAGTCATGCTGGCGGATGTTCGTTTTCCTTCCGCTGTTTCTTTTAACCTCTAATTCCCTCTTCTATCAACTCTATGCGAATTCCTACTGCCACCTACCGAATTCAGTTCACCTCTGAATTTGGCTTTGATGCTGCTTGCGCCATCACCAACTATTTGTCTGACTTGGGTATTTCTGACCTCTATGCTTCACCAATTTTCAAAGCGCGATCGGGCAGTACGCACGGATACGATGTGGTTGATCCAACTCAGCTAAACCCTGAATTGGGTACGCCAGAGGCTTTTGAAATGCTGGTACAAGCACTACAGCAGCAGCAAATGGGCTGGCTTCAAGATATTGTGCCCAACCACATGGCTTATGACAGTGCCAATCGCTGGTTGATGGATGTTCTAGAAAATGGCCCTAGTTCTAACTATGTGGATCACTTTGACATTGCTTGGAATTCGCCGTTTGACAGCACACAAGAGCCGATTCTGACGCCTATGTTGGGCAATTTTTACGGCGAATGTTTAGAGAATGGCGATCTTCAACTCAAGTATGACGAGAGCGGATTGAGTGTTAACTACTACAGCCTCCGTGTGCCCTTGAAGTTAGAGTCTTATGGTACCTTTCTCACCTATAACCTGGGCCAACTAGCCAGAACCTTAGGACGCAAGCATCCAACCGTGATTCGGTTACTCGGCATTCTCTACATGCTGAAAAATGTGCCGCCAGAGCTTGCCAGTAAACAACGGCAAGATCAAATCGATTTTGTCAAAGGGTTACTATGGGAACTGTATGCTGATCCAGACGTTAAACGTTTTATTGATGACAACATTCAAGCGTTTAATGGCACAACGGATGATCCAGAAAGTTTTAACCTACTCGATAAGCTATTGGGCGAGCAATTTTTTCGCTTGTCTTATTGGAAGGTGGGAGCCGAGGAAATTAACTATCGCCGATTCTTCACCGTCAATGAATTAATATCGGTGAAAGTAGAAGAACTGCGCGTGTTTCACAATACACATTCCCTTATCTTTAAGCTTGTGGAAGAGGGCAAGTTTACAGGGTTGCGCATCGATCACATTGATGGCTTATACAATCCAACGGAATATCTCGATCGCCTCCGTGAGAAAACCGGGGACACCTATATCACGGTTGAGAAAATCCTTCAGCCCGGAGAAGATTTGCCTCCCGTTTGGTCAGTGCAAGGAACCTCTGGATATGATTACCTGAACTACGTGAATGGACTGTTTTGTAGAACCGATCACGAAGAGAAATTTGAAGAGATTTATCAAAGCTTAACTGGACTAACGACACCCTTTGAAGAAATGGCTGTTCAGAAGAAACAACTAATTCTGGACAACGATCTGGCTGGCGATCTGGATAATTTGGCCCATTTCCTCAAGAAACTATCTAGCAAATATCGCTACGGTAATGACTTTACGATCAACGGTCTGAAGGGCGCACTTGCTGCGGTTCTAACTCAGTTTCCCATCTATCGCACCTATGCAAACCAAGATGGATTAGTGGAGGGCGATCGAGAGTACATTCAGCAGGCTATTCAAATTTCAAAAGATCATCGCCCCCGGTTGCACAATGAGTTGAACTTTATCGAGAAACTGTTGTTATTGGATTATGACAGCACGCTGACTCAAGCTGAGAAAGATCAATGGCTTTATTTGGTGATGCGGGTGCAGCAGTACACTGGTCCACTCATGGCCAAGGGGGTGGAGGATACGGCCCTCTATGTTTACAATCGATTGCTGTCGCTAAATGAAGTTGGAGGTGATCCAAGTCATTTTGGCATTTCCCTGCCAGAGTTTCATGCCTTTAACCAAAATCGCCAGGCAAAGTGGACTCATGCCATGAGCGCTACCTCCACCCACGATACCAAGCGAGGAGAGGATGTGCGAGCACGGCTGAATGTACTGTCGGAAATCCCCGATGAATGGCAACAGCAGGTGCAAACGTGGCAGCAACTGAATCAACAATACAAGACCACACACAAACAACAAACTTGTCCCGATCGCAACGATGAATATGCGCTATACCAAACCTTAATAGGAGCATATCCCTTTGCCGAAACTGAATTGGATACCTTCGTCGATCGCGTCAAAGATTATCTGCTGAAAGCGATTCGAGAAGCAAAAGTGCATACAACGTGGCTACAGCCAAATGCCGCTTATGAAGATGCCTGTACCAACTTTGTTAAGTCAATTCTGGAGCGATCGGACACCAATGAATTCCTCAAAGCATTTCTGCCATTTCAACAGCGTATTGCTTTCTATGGTGTTTTCAATTCGCTGTCTCAAACGCTGCTGAAGCTAACATCACCGGGTGTGCCTGATTTCTATCAAGGTACAGAATTGTGGGATCTCAGCTTGGTCGATCCTGACAACCGCCGCCCTGTAGACTTTGACCAACGAAAGACCTACTTGCAAGACATTCGATCGCAGCTAAGCAGCAACGTCCTAGACCTAATTCAGGAATTGCTGCATCAGCCAGCCGATGGTCGCATCAAGCTGTTTCTAATTCTGCAAACTCTGCACGCTCGGCAGCAATATAAAACGGTGTTTCAAGGAAGTTATATTCCGTTGGAGGTGTCGGGGGCGCTCAGTCATCATGTGGTGGCGTTCGCACGACAACACAACTCAACAACCCTGATCACGATCGCTCCTCGCTTTTTTACTCGCTTGATTCAGCCTGGCGAAATGCCGTTGGGACAAGACGTTTGGCAAGATACCACCATTCAGTTACCCACTGGCATGGCCACCACTTGGCAGGATGCAATCACTGGACATTCCTTGAATACCTCTGATCGCTTGGTCGTTGGACAGGCTCTCTCACACTTTCCAGTGGCACTACTGGTGGGTTAACGGAGATTTGGCTAGCCAATCCTTGCTCCCTAACAATGGCGTAGAAAGTCAATGTTAGGGAGTCAGCCATAGCTGCTGATAGGCGGAGACGATCGTAGGTCCCCAAAAGACAGTTAGAACCGCACCAAGTGCTAAAAATGGGCCAAAGGGCATGGGTTGACGACGATTAATTAATTGCAACGCCAATGCACCACTCCCAATGATTGTTCCCAATACACAAGCCAAAAAGCCAGCCAGAAGTAGCTGTTGCCACCCCAACCAGGCCCCCATCATCGCCGCTAACTTAGCATCGCCCCCGCCCATCGCGGTTTGCCCAAGGACGATCGATCCCACTAGCGTGATGAGATCAAAAAGCCAGATGCCGACCACGGCTCCTATCAGCCCACGCCAAAGCTGTTCCGTCGTTCCGGCGATCGTGCCACTATCAGTCCAGCCCAACATTGCTTGAAATACCAAGCCTGCCACCAGCCCAGATTGGGTCAATGCGTTGGGCAATGTCATTGTGTCTAGATCAATCAGCGCTAATGCTATTAACCAACTGAAGAAGACCCAGTAGCCCAACAGCGGCATTGATGGGGAAAATGCCCAGAAAGTGAAGACAAATAAAGCACCCGTGGCAACTTCCACGAACACGTATCGGCAGGCGATCGGATGTTGGCAATATCGACAGCGTCCCTTCAGCTTCAACCAGCCCCAAACAGGTACATTGTCATAAATTTTCAAGCATTTGCCACAGTGAGGACAGTGCGATGGCGGATGTAGCAACGATAATTCAATTGGAAGCCGATAAATCACCACATTGAGAAAGCTCCCAACAGACGCTCCTAACGCAAAAATGACGAGAACCACAATCAGTGCAGCCATGACTGAAGCCCTGAGTCCAGGCACAAGGGGAGAAACGACACAAACCAGACTGATCACCGCAGACCTTAGCGTCTACAGTGCAGAGTTAGCTTACCCACCTGTGCCTTGCCCATGCGCAACGCATCCAAATTAAGCAGACTGAATATTGGGGCAGATAGTTTGAGCAATGCGATCGCTGGGTGGCTGATCTTGCCAGCCCGACAAAATGCCTTGCAGTTCGGCTTTTAAGGTTTGCAGGGCTTCAATCTGCTGATTAATTTCGGATACTTTGGCTTCTAAATGTTGCTTCACTTCGCCGCAGGGCAATTGACCATTATCATGCACTACCAAAATTTCTTGTACCTCATTCAGGCTCAGCCCCAGTGCTTGCGCTCGCTTGATAAATGCTAGTCGGTTTAAGACTTGCGATCGAAACAAGCGATAACCTGCCTGCGATCGCTCCACCGTTGGGGCAAGTAGCCCAATTTCCTCGTAGTAGCGAACGGTCTTCACAGGCAACCCACTCATAGCTGCAACTTCACCAATCTTCAATCGCTGTTCAAGAGCAGTTGCTATACTGGCTGTTTTATTCATCTTTCTCAAGTCTCTAATGAACGGCTAGTCTCGCTTCTTGGATGGAGTCAAGGTTGGTAGCGAAGGACGAGAAGATTGAGACGGCAAGTAGCGAATGACTGATCCTGGTATGGGTTGAGCTTGTTTCTGCTGACTGACCCACCAACGCAACACAATCCCTACAGTCGCGGCTGTCAGTCCTAGGATTGCCAGTGCCCAATGGCTATCTACTCCACCAATGACTGCATTCACTGCTCCAGCTGTCAGTAAAAAGCTGGAAAGCGGTTCTTTGCGATAGGCAGACTTCAGCGATCGAATCCACGAACGATTCATAGAATACGCACTCTTGAGGGGCAGGTTTAAGCGAACACGACATTCAGCAAACCACAGCGCCAGCATGGCAACTATTGTTCAATTAGTGTTCAATTAGCACCAGTTCAAGCGGGCTGGGTTACCTTCTAATGTAGCTCGAAACTCCTGGTAGCAAGGTTCGGAGATCCTCACAGGTGATGGCATGGACTGGCTTTATGTAACATTTGTCTTGCAAAAATTAATAAAACTTGGCAAAGTTTCCGCTGTAAACTCAGCCAATTCTTAATGAAAAACATAGAATTACGATCGATCGCCCATAAAGTCAGACCTTTCGAGTTTGCTCAACCCTGCAATTTCAGCAGGAGGGGATGAAAAATTCGGGAGAGTGTCTGTATAATGAATGCACGGTAAAGAAAAGTAAACTCTGTTCACTTTCCATTGCGTTTCTTGCCAATTCGTGGCAGATCGTTATGGTGGGAATAGAAGAACTCATTGTATATATCTGTTTTCGGAGATTTACGCTATGACCATAGCAATGGGACGAGCGCAAGCAGAGCGAGGATGGTTCGACGTCCTCGACGACTGGCTCAAGCGCGACCGATTCGTCTTTGTCGGCTGGTCGGGACTTTTGCTGTTCCCGTGCGCCTACCTGGCTCTGGGCGGCTGGCTGACTGGCACCACCTTCGTCACCTCCTG
This sequence comes from Thermocoleostomius sinensis A174, assembly GCF_026802175.1. NCBI lineage: Bacteria > Bacillati > Cyanobacteriota > Cyanophyceae > Oculatellales > Oculatellaceae > Thermocoleostomius > Thermocoleostomius sinensis. The sequence goes on from NZ_CP113797.1 coordinate 5,645,016, forward strand.
GTACACCCACGGCATCGCCTCGAGCTACCTGGAGGGCTGCAACTTTCTGACCGTGGCAGTGTCAACGCCCCCCAACGCACTCGGACACTCCCTGCTGTTTCTGTGGGGACCTGAAGCCCAGTGGGACTTCACCCGCTGGTGCCAACTGGGCGGGTTGTGGACGTTTGTCGCCCTGCACGGTGCGTTCGGACTGATTGGCTTCATGCTGCGGCAGTTTGAGATCGCTCGCTTGGTGGGCATCCGCCCGTACAACGCCATCGCCTTTTCGGCGCCGATTGCGGTGTTTGTCAGTGTGTTTCTGATGTACCCGCTGGGACAGTCGAGTTGGTTTTTTGCCCCCAGCTTTGGGGTAGCGGCGATATTCCGGTTTCTGCTGTTTTTCCAAGGGTTCCACAACTGGACGCTGAATCCGTTCCACATGATGGGAGTTGCCGGAGTGTTGGGCGGTGCGCTGTTGTGTGCGATTCATGGTGCGACCGTGGAGAACACGCTGTTTGAGGACGGCGAGGGTGCCAACACCTTCCGCGCCTTCGAGCCGACCCAAGCGGAAGAGACCTACTCGATGGTGACAGCGAACCGCTTCTGGTCACAGATATTCGGGATTGCCTTCTCGAACAAGCGGTGGTTGCACTTTTTCATGTTGTTCGTGCCGGTAACGGGCTTGTGGATGAGTGCGGTCGGTGTGGTCGGACTTGGGTTGAACCTGCGGGCGTATGACTTTGTGTCGCAGGAGATTCGAGCGGCAGAAGACCCGGAGTTTGAGACGTTCTACACCAAGAACATCTTGTTGAACGAGGGCATCCGTGCTTGGATGGCTCCTCAAGACCAACCCCACGAAAACTTTGTATTCCCTGAGGAAGTTCTGCCTCGCGGTAATGCACTGTAAGCTTGAGACGCGAATATTGCTAAGTATCGCTTGAATGTAGCCCCTGCCACTGGCAGGGGCTTTTTCGTTGTGTTTTCCTGATTGGTTGCCTTGACCTTTGAAAGGAAAAGTGAAGATATAGCAACGGCAGAAGAGGTTAGGGTCATCTCAGGTGGCTGACACCTGAAGCGACTAAGTTTGGCACGACAAAACCTGACATTCTGAAGGGGGCTTCAATCCAGAATGTCTGCTGCCAATCGAATCACTACCTCAGCCGATCGCCTTGTAAAGTTATCTGTCGTGATCGATTGGGTTCGTATGCATTGCGTAAAACCATCTGACCCAGGTGATAAATCACTAGTTCTTTAACCATCACCCCGTGATAGATCGGTTATGACTCCGTCTGAGCCTGACTCACTCATCCATTACAAACAGCCAAACAGAGCCGCCAAACAGTGCAATAAGATCCATGCGATCGGGACACTGAATATTTCTGCCCGATTTCCTTTTGATCGAGACCTCATCTTCAACAGATTTACTGAGAAACAGAAATCAATTTCACACGACTATACCGGAGAACTTCCGGACAACATCTGTCTATGCCACTTGATGCCAATCGTGTTACCGAAATCATCATTTTTATTGTTGTAGTGGCATACAGAGGCATAAAATCGCGATTTCAGTTGAGTTTGTAAATTATTAACCTCTCTACAATGCACTGACTGCACAGGTTAGGTTAAGCAACCCTTCCCATTTTGGGGTTCCATAAAAAGTCCTGTTGAATTACTCTAAGCCCCCCATGTTGAACACTGTTGTATATCCTCACGGTCAATTTGCGCATTCTATTTCATCGTCACGTTCACTGAAATCCTCCACTCAAGATGCTGATTCCAAACACCGATATACCGGAGAACTTCCAGTTCTGCTTCAGAGTGTTATGGAAAGCTTAATTGACGGCATTATGTTGTTGAACGAACAGGGTGAATTGCTGTTTGCAAATGCTTGTGCCAAACGCATTTGTCACCAACTAACCCAAAATATTTCACAAAACATTTCGCAGAGTCTTACCCGCCATAATTCGGTTCCTCGCCAGATTTTGCGCAGTTGCCAAGCACTTGTCAAAGGTCGGCAAGAATTGTCTCAACGGTCTGTCATTATCGAAGACGAAATTAGAACCGAAGAAACAGGCACGATTCGGATTCGGGCCCAGTGGTTGAACCTAAACACCGTTGAGTGTCCCTGTTTACTAGTGACCTTAGAAGATCGGCAACAGTCAGCCCAACATAAAGCGATCGCCGAAGCCCAGAAATATGGCTTAACCGAGCGCGAAACCCAGGTGTGGCTATTACGGCAGTCTGGATACAGCTACAAAGCAATTGCCTTGGAATTGCATATCGCCGATGATACTGTGAAAAAACACATTAAAAGCATTCACACCAAACGCAATGGCGCAGAGTGGCTAGAGGAAGAATAAGAAGAATAAAGGATATTAAGGAGAAAAATACCCGAACTTTGGTTGAACAACTCAAGACACCCACTCTTGCAATGAAGTTGAATGGGGCTGACTACCCCATTGAGTATCTTTGCGTCAGCCCTATCGATAAGAGAGTGGCTCTTGATTGATCCACTCTCTTATTTGTCGTTTAGTTTCTTCTAAACCTAGGAATTTAGGGAGAAAGAAAAGCTAACTCATTCGTGTGAACTCACGTTCGTGTGAACTCACGATCTAGCCCACGATGAAGTTTTGAGGTTTCACAGTATCCACTGATACACCTTGCAGAACGGCGATCGTTGTGAACTCAGTGCCGCTACCATTGAGGTCAGAGTCTACTCGAACTTCGGTGTTCGCACCAATTTGCACAACTTGTACAAACTGGTTGTATCGATCGCTCTTGCTAACGTTGACCAATTCCGGCGTGTTAAAGATGGCTCGGAGGTCGATCAGATCATCGGTAGTGCTGAAACCAACGATCGTGTCTGTTCCTTCAGTCAGACTGTTGAAGACATAAGTATCACGCCCAGCGCCACCAATTAAGGTATCATTGCCAGCGCCACCAACCAATACGTCGTTGCCAGCTCCGCCAGTCAGCTTGTCATTGCCAGCCCCACCTTTCAGGAGATCGTTACCAGCCCCGCCAACTAGTCTGTCGTTGCCAGCGCCACCATCGAGTTGGTCATTGCCAGCCTTGCCCTTGAGAACATCATTGCCGCCTTTGCCTCTAAGGATATCGTTACCACTAGTGCCCGGTAGCTTGTCGTTAGACTTACGTCCCTTCACCGTTTGACCCGGTTTACCCTGCTCGAAGTCGATCGGTGCTAACGGCTCTGCCGTTTCTACAGGTACAGGAACTGGAGTTGGATTCGGGGTTGGGTTAGGACTGGGAATAGGTGATGGGTTGGGATTGGGCGACGGAAGTGGTTCTGGTCCTGGTGTCGGAGTTGGATTGGGACTGGGAGCCGGCATCGGATTTGGATTCGGCGTCGGCATCGGCACCGGCATTGGATCGGGTCCCGGCGTTGGCGTGGGGCTGGGCCCAGGGGTCGGATCAGGACCCGGTGTCGGAGTCGGACTAGGACCCGGTGTCGGATCTGGGTCTTCACCCGGGTCTTCTGGGTCTTCTGGGTCTTCACCCGGGTCTTCTGGGTCTTCTGGGTCTTCACCCGGGTCTTCTGGGTCTTCTGGGTCTTCACCCGGGTCTTCTGGGTCTTCTGGGTCTTCACCCGGGTCTTCTGGGTCTTCTGGGTCTTCACCCGGGTCTTCTGGATCTTCTGGGTCTTCACCCGGGTCTTCTGGGTCTTCCGGGTCTTCACCCGGGTCTTCTGGATCTTCTGGGTCTTCACCCGGGTCTTCTGGGTCTTCTGGGTCTTCTGGGTCTTCTGGGTCTTCTGGGTCTTCACCCGGGTCTTCCGGGTCTTCTGGGTCTTCTGGGTCTTCCGGGTCTTCTGGGTCTTCTGGGTCTTCCGGGTCTTCCGGGTCTTCACCCGGGTCTTCCGGGTCTTCCGGGTCTTCACCCGGGTCTTCTTGCTGAAGTTGTTCTAGCTGTTGCAGATTATCTTCCTCTAGTTGCTGAAACTGTTGCTGGCGAAGTAGTTCTTGCTGCTGTTTTTTCATTAAGATTTACCTGTCAAATGAATAGTTGCGAACTAAAATTGGGGCATTCTGGAGAACAAATCCTTACTTTCACAAAATCATTTTCTTTAGCTCAAAAACACCTAGCAAAAAGCTAGGTAAACCATCATCCGAGCTAAAGTAAAAGACTAAGCTTTGCCTTGTAATTTGAAGTAATAGGATTGACTGGGAAACAAGGGGCAATTGAATGACTATTGAATGCCTGTCAAGCTTGTTTAACGCAAGGTAGAATTCCTAAACCCATTGTTAAATTGCCCAAATCAATCGACTTATTAACGGAAAAAACAAAAACTTTCTAACGGGAAAAGCAAAGACTGTTGTGATGCAGCTCTAAATTTGAATCAAACAGAGTATGGAGAGTGGGTTTCGTTTCGACTTTGCTTGACCTACGGTTGGACGTTCAATCTACGCTCACTATGATTGAGACTCCACTCACTCGTCACCCCACTCACTTACGGCAGTTCTCACTTGCATAACCTACAAATCTCCGTAAGGGCAGTTCGTGAACTGTCCCTGTGGCTTATCCATCTGGTGATGGCTGTATCACTCCACTCAATTGCTAGGCAGAGGTTAGCTAGCTTATCTCAACAACTATCCTGAAGCGAATACATAGCCCGCCTTAGAAGAAGTCTTGCCATTTGTCAAGAAAAAGAAAAAAGTAACAAACCTTAAAGCAATTCTCAGGAGAGCGGCGTTGATCTTTTATGATCTCCACAGGAAAGCGGTTCGGCGTACTACACACTTTTTAATAATTCAGTGTAGATCCCCGAAACGTTTTAATCTTAAATATTAAAGCCAGTTAACCCTGGGCGATCGTTCCACTGGAATTCTACAAGTAGCGTTTGATACTTAACCTTCAAGCGATACTGACCGAGCGTCGCCGGGACAGGTTTCAATGCAATCACTATTTCAAGGGAGCTTTTGAAATCCAATGAGTGTTAAGGCAAGTGGTGGAAGCTCTGTTGCGCGTCCGCAGCTATATCAAACCGTACCTGTTGCAACCATTTCTCAAGCCGAGCAGCAAGACCGTTTTCTTGGACGGGGAGAGCTTAGTGAGCTATCCAACTACTTTAGCTCCGGTCTCAAGCGTCTAGAAATTGCACAGGTTCTTACGCAAAATTCAGAATTGATTGTTTCCCGTGCCGCCAACCGGATTTTCACCGGGGGATCTCCTCTCGCCTTCTTGGAAAAACCCAGAGATGATGAACCTGTTGCCATGACCATTGGTGGCACTCCATTAGATCAGCGGGAGTCGATGAAACTAGGAACGGCTACCTATGTAGCTGCTTCTGGTGGTGGCGGCGGTACTGGCTTATTCGGTGGCTTACGATCGCTGTTTACCAGTACGGGGGGTCCGAATCCTCCAGGATTCCGCCCCATCAACGTGTCTCGCTATGGACCTCGCAACATGCAGAAGTCCCTGCGCGATCTCAGTTGGTTTTTGCGCTACACGACCTATGCGATCGTAGCCGGAGACCCAAACATCATTGCGGTGAACACTCGTGGCTTGCGAGAAATTATTGAAAATGCTTGCTCTGGTGATGCAACGATTGTGGCGCTCCAAGGGATGCGGCAAGCCTCCATTGATTATTTTCAACAGGATGCCGAAGCTCAAACGATCGTGGCGCAATACTTTGACGTGTTGCTGACCGAATTCAAGGCTCCCACGCCGTCTAACAAACTGCGTCAACGTCCCAGTGGTGATCTCCAAGGGTTGGAGTTACCGCAAATTTACTTCAATGCGGCAGAGCGGCGTCCGAAATATGCCATGAAGCCGGGGTTGTCAGCCGGGGAAAAGAACGAGGTGGTCAAAGCGGCCTATCGTCAAATCTTTGAGCGAGACATTACTCGTGCTTACTCGTTGGGCATCTCTGATCTGGAATCAAAAGTAAAGAACGGCGACATCTCTATGAAGGAGTTTGTGCGGCGCTTGGCGAAGTCACCGCTGTATCGCAAGAACTTCTTTGAGCCGTACATCAATAGCCGAGCACTGGAATTGGCATTTCGTCATATTTTGGGGCGTGGCCCGTCATCGCGAGAAGAGGTACAGAAGTACTTTGCGATCGTTTCTAGTGGCGGACTGTCGGCCCTCGTCGATGCCCTGGTGGATTCACAAGAATATGCGGACTACTTTGGTGAAGAAACTGTCCCTTATCTGCGCGGGTTGGGTCAGGAAGCCCAAGAGTGCCGCAACTGGGGACCACAGCAAGATCTGTTTAAGTACAGCGCGCCCTTCCGCAAGGTGCCGCAATTCATCACCACGTTCGCGCGGTACAATCAGCCATTGCCTGATCAGCATGTGTATGGGTCAGGGAATGATCCACTGGAAATTCAATTCGGGGCCATCTTCCCGAAACAAACTCGCAATCCCAACACTAGTCCGGCTCCGTTTGGTAAAGATACTCGCCGCATTTTGATCAATCGTGGCCCTGGTATCAACAATCAGTTGAGTAATCCAGCGGCTCGTGGTGTTGCTCCTGGTTCCTTGGGTCCCAAGGTATTCAAGCTAGACCAAATCCCCAGCTACACGGGCACATTCAACAAGCGCGGCGGTAACACGCAGGGCGTCAGTGTTAAGTTTGCTGAAAGCTCAACCCAGAAGGTGATCAAAGCGGCTTATTTGCAAGTCTTTGGTCGCGATGTTTATGAAGGGCAACGGCTAAAGGTCTCGGAAATTAAGCTGGAGAACGGCGAGATTACGGTGCGGGAGTTTGTGCGGCAGTTGGCGAAGTCGGATCTGTTCCGCAAGCTGTACTGGACATCGCTGTATGTCACCAAGTCGATCGAATATATGCACCGTCGGCTGTTAGGGCGTCCCACTTATGGTCGTCAAGAGATCAATTCCTACTTTGACATTGCGGCGAAGAAGGGCTTCTATGCTCTGGTAGATGCCATCATCGATAGCATGGAGTATAGCCAAACCTTTGGAGAAGATACGGTTCCCTACGAGCGTTATCTGACTCCGGGTGGTTTGTCGTTGCGGACCAATCGGGTGGGCAGCATCAGCGATAAGGGCACGAAGCCAGCTGTTGATGAAACCCCAATGTTTGTCCAGATGGGAGCGGTGGCCGATAATCGCAGCATTGCCGATGTAGATTATCGCGTCAATCAAGGGGTCAGCAAGCGCCGAGAGCAAACCAAGACCTTCAAGCTCACCACGTTGGAGCCAACGGCTGTACAAACCGTGATCCGGGCAGCCTATCGCCAGATCTTCGAGCGAGATGTGGAACCCTACATCGTTCAAAACGAATTCACGGCGCTGGAGAGCAAGCTGGCGAACGGTGAAATCAACTTGAAGGAGTTCATTGAAGCCCTGGGTACCTCGCGGCTCTACATCAAGGAGTTCTACACGCCCTATCCCAATACCAAGGTGATTGAGCTAGGAACGAAGCACTTCTTAGGTCGAGCACCGATCGATCAAGCGGAAATCCGCAAGTATAATCAGCTTCTGGCATCAGAAGGCTTGGGTGCGTTCATTCGAGCTATGACCAATAGCCCAGAGTATGCCCAGAACTTTGGGGAGGATACGGTTCCTTATCGTTTGTTCCCAACGTTGCCTGCGGCCAACTTCCCGAATACTCAGAAGCTCTACAACCAACTCACCAAGCAAAACAAGGATGTGGTGGTGCCCAGCTTCGAGCCAGTCAAGTCGCGCATGGACATCACCAAGATGCCGTTGATGAGCAAGTCGATGGCTGATCTAGCCAAGCAAGCGCGTCAGCCCGACCTGACCAAACCCAGGTTTGTAGAACTGGGTCGATCGTTTACCAATGGCGATGGTCAGTCAGTGGAAGTGGGTGTGGGCACAACTCGCCGCAAACCCGCTCGGATCTATCGCTTGAATCCAGACAGCAGCTTGGCCGACAAAGAAAAAGTGGTCAACGCTGCCTATGTGCAGGTGATGGATGTATTCAGTGGTCAAGTGCCGCGTGAAATCCGGCGATCGGATCTAGAAAGCAAGCTGAAGAATGGCGAAATTTCGGTGCGCGAGTTTGTGCGATCGCTGGCTAGCTCCGATATCTATGTCCGTCGCTTCTACACGCCCTACCCCAACACCAAGGTAATCGAATTCTTGTTCCGTCATTTGTTGGGTCGTGCGCCTGCGACCCAAGCAGAAATTCGTCAATACAACAAGCTGTTGGCAGATGGAGGTCTGAAGGCGGCTGTGGATGCGATGGTGGGCAGTGCCGAGTACTCTCGCTATTTTGGCGAAGATGTTGTACCGTACAAGCGCTTCCCTTCGTTGCCTGCGGGTAACTATCTGGGCAGCGTCTTGGCCGATCAAGATCTGGTGAAGCAATCCTGGTCAGATTACTCACCTGCTTTCTTGACAGGACGGTTTAGCTAATCAATGTAGGGTGAGGGATGAAGGCTGAATCACCTCCTTGATCTCTCACTGTTACCTTTTTCTTTTGTTCCCCCTGATCTCAGCCGATTGGGGGAACTTTGTTATTGCTCGGAGTTCGTTATTGCTTGGAGTTCTTGAAGTTATTGCTTAGATGTCGCAGCCACTTAAACCGATCGCCAAATGCCGTGAAAACTAAACGGAATCACCTGCGGCAACCCCAACCGGCAAACGGGTTCGTCGGTTAACCGATCACTATCTAAGATCCACAGTTCGCTGCAATTAAGATTGCCGTCGTATACCACCGTTAAAATCCAGCCGCGATCGGGATTTTCAGGATCAGGTGCATAGATCGGTTCTGAAGGGTAGCGACCCGTACCAAAGTCCGCTTCGGTAAGAGTATTTGTGGCGTAATCCACGCGAGCAATGCAGCCAAATAGCTCTTGGGTTGGATCAACGCCAGCCCGATGCACGTTGAGGTACGTGTGTCGCCACGCTTGCCCAACCTGATGAGGAGGAATCACCGGAAATTCGCAAGAGCGATCGACAACAGGTTGCAGATCAAGAATCTTTCCCGTTTGTGGATTTAGCCGCACGCGATACAATTGTCCTTGACTGTGGGTCTGGGGTTGCCCCGTAGGAACTTCCCGCAGAAATTCATTGGTTTCGGTGAAACTATCGAAGCGAACAAAATCCAGCACTATCATGCCATCCGGATCAACCGCGCCGTTGCCAAAATGCCACTGAAACCATGGGTTGGCTTCGCCACGACTGACCACTGCCAGCGTTTCGCGATCGACCACTAAGATTTGCGTGGGTTGCTGCGGTTGCCACTCCAAACACTCGCTGTAGCTGCTTGTTCCTAACAATATGGGCAACACATTTAACTTCAGCGGCGGCACAAAGAAAATTAAGTATCGACCTGCCAAAGCGAAACTGTGTAAAAATGGAGCCTCTTTTAGCTTAATGGTCGCTTTATTCTGAATGATGCCGCGTCGATCGCTGCGATAGAGGTGCAATTGAGATTGCGTATCCACTCCAATATTGAAAATTTCTCCTGTCTGTGGATCTTGACGAGGATGAGCCGAGTAAGGTTGATTCGCGGCTAGCCCGCCATTCAAATCATCTAGCCCCTGTGTTTGTAACGTTTCCAAGTCTAGCGCATGGGGTTTTCCTGCTTCCCACAAAGTCAACAGGCGATCGGGAAGCGCAAACACAGACGTATTCGCCGTATTTTTCAGCGTATTGGCATTGGTCATTAGACTGAACCAATAATTCCACAACGGCCCCGGCGGCTTCATTCCATAATTGCTGTACAAAAACTCACCCACTTCAGACTCAGCCAAATAGCCCGCCGTATTGACATAGCGATACAATCCAGTAGCGCCAGCTTCGGTTAGGTGCACCGCCAAAACGGCACCATCGCCATCAAACCAATGGCCGACTGGTTGCCCGCCCCGTTCCAGCCGCCCTGGGCCATTACGATACAGCGTACCCCGCAACCGATCGGGAATTGTTCCCGACAACACTGTCAACGGCGTCTTAGCGAATTCTTTAGCAGGTTTGGCAAAAGCCTTAGCCCACGCACGGCGATCGAGGGAAGTAGAGAGTGCTGTCATACCCGAATCCTAAGATTAAGAACTGTATCTTGCTCTCATTGTGACGCATTCTAAAGTATCAAGCGAAACAGCCCCACTCCCCGTTCCCTACTTCCTATTCCCTAGTAGGATAAAGAGTGCTCAATCGTGCTTTGTGACCCTCATGCCAAACGCCTACGTCATCGGTCTTGGAAAATCGGGAATTGCGGCCGCACGCCTCCTGAAGCGTCAAGGTTGGCATGTCACCGTCAGCGATCGAGGGAATTCAGCCACACTTCAGCAGTTGCAGCAAACCCTGGCAGCCGAAGGAATTACCGTTCAATTAGGGCATACATTGCAGCCCAATCCGGCCAAGATGCAGCAAATTGTGGTCAGCCCGGGGGTGCCGTGGGATGCTCCCCCTTTGCAACAAGCTAGAGACCTGGGGATTGAAACCATTGGCGAAACCGAACTAGCGTGGCGATCGTTGCAGCAAATTCCCTGGATTGGCATTACGGGCACAAACGGCAAAACCACCACCACTGCTTTGATCGCTGCCATTTTTCAAACTGCCGGATTCCACGCCCCTGCCTGTGGCAACATTGGCTATGCTGTTTGTGAATTGGCGCTTCAAGAAGCCACAGATTCCCAGTCTCCTCCACTCGATTGGATCATTGCCGAACTCAGCAGTTACCAAATTGAAGCATCGCCTACGATCGCACCCAAAATTGCTGTTTGGACAACCTTCACGCCCGATCACCTCAGCCGTCATTACACCCTAGAGAACTACTACCGCATCAAAGCCCAGTTATTGCAGCAAGCCCAACTGCTAGTCATCAACGGGGACGATCCCTATTTGCGTCAACACGCGGTCAACCAGTGGCCAAGGGCCTATTGGACGAGCACCACCGGAAAAGCCAACTTACCGAATGGGCAGGGTGCTTTCATTGAAGAGGGATGGGTTCACGTTGGAACCGATCGCCTTCTTCCCGTCTCAGCGTTGCGGATGGTAGGCGCACACAACCAGCAAAATCTGTTGATGGCAGTGCTAGCGGCCCGACTCGCTGGAATTGATCAAACCGCCATTGCCGAAGCGATCGCCACCTTTCCAGGAGTACCCCATCGATTAGAGCACCTTGGGACTTGGAACGGACTGCAATTCATCAACGACAGCAAAGCGACAAACTACGACGCCGCACAAGTTGGGTTATCGTCTGTGGAAGCGCCAGCTATTTTGATTGCTGGGGGAGATGCCAAAGCTGGTGATGACACAGGTTGGATTGCCACGATTAAAGCCAAAGCCGCTGCCGTCTTGCTGATTGGCAGTGCTGCCCCAATCTTTGCTCAACGTCTAGAGCAAATGGGCTACACCAAGTATGAAATTGTGGAAACGATGGATCGAGCAGTTGTTCGGGCGGCTGAATTAGGACAATACCATCAAGCCAAAGTGGTGCTTCTATCTCCCGCTTGCGCCAGCTTTGACCAATACTCCAACTTTGAAGAACGGGGGGATCATTTTCGGCAATTGTGCCAGCTATTACTTGATTAGCTAATTTGACAAATTGTAGTCATTACGAGTACGCTTTTAGAGATTTTGTTGTTAGCGTATAGGAGTTGCCGATGCTATCCAATCGAGAAGGGCAGAGAGTGCCAGACGTTACATTTCGCGTCCGCAAAGATAGTAATTGGCTGAGTGTCACCACCGATGAACTGTTTACCGGAAAAACCGTGATTGTGTTTTCTTTGCCCGGTGCTTTTACCCCTACCTGTTCCTCGACCCATGTGCCCGGCTACAACGATCTGGCCCCGGTGTTTAAGGAAAATGGCGTAGATGATATCGTCTGCATTTCAGTTAACGATGCATTTGTCATGAACGAGTGGGCAAAGGATCAAAAGGCTGATGAAATTACGTTTATTCCCGACGGTAACGGCGAGTTCACCGATGGTATGGGCATGTTGGTTGATAAGACCGATCTAGGCTTTGGTAAACGATCGTGGCGCTACTCGATGTTGGTAAAGGATGGCGTCATTGAAAAAATGTTCATTGAACCCGACGAACCGGGCGATCCCTTCAAAGTATCCGACGCAGAGACGATGCTGCGCTATATTAACCCTGATGCGCAGAAGCCGATGTGCGTCACACTATTTACGAAAGTAGGATGTCCCTTCTGTGCACGGGCAAAGTCCATGCTGCAAGAGCGAGGTTTGGTTTACGACGAAATCGTTTTAGGGCGCGATGCGACGATGCGATCGCTGCGGGCTGCTACTGGAGCTAGTACGGTTCCCCAAGTTTTTATTGATGGTCGGTTAATTGGCGGATCGGAAGCCTTGGAAAAACATTTAAGTGCCTAGATGAGGGCATAGGGAAAGAGGTGAGGAACTCTGGAGGCAACTGTCTGTAGCTCCTCACCTTGTGTCGTTCCCCTCTATCTGCGATTGTTTCAGGTCGTACCTATCGTGTTTATCAAGTCATGTACAACCGTGCTACTCCCTCTTTAATCACCTCCACCAACTGTTCCTGCCGCAATGTCACATGGGCCGACATACAATTCACCGCCGCTTCAGAATTGCGATCGCAAATTGCCTGCAAGATCAGGTGATGTTCAGCGCAGGTAGTGCGACGGTAATGATCCTGCTCCATCGAGATTAAACGTAAATAATGGGCGCGGGCGTTGATATTTTGTAGCGTATGCAGGAGTTCGCTATTGCGGGAGAGTTGGGCGAGTTGCTCATGGAACCGCTCATCACACCGGGCACACTCCACCGGGGTGAGGGTGCAAAACGACTCCGCCGCCTGTTTCCAAACGTGCAGCAAATCCTCAATCTCTTCATCGGTAGCTCGTTCCGTCGCCAGTCGGGCACTCATCATCTCTAATCCGCACCGGACTTCGTAGAGATCGAATACGCGCTTCGTGTCCAGGGGTTTACAGGAAAAGCCCTTGCGGGGGACAAAATCCAGCAGTCCTTCTGCCACCAGCCGATTCAGCACCTCTCGCAGGGGGGTTCGGCTCACCTCAAAGGATGCTGCCAATTCCACCTCATTCAGCGGCTCACCGGGACGAAACTGATAGTTCATCGCCATCTGCTTCAATTGCTCATAGATGCGATCGACGCTACTGCCGGATTTTTTTTGACTCGTCTTAGGGGACTGGGATCTGACTTTAGCCACGGGAAGACTCCAAAAACTGCGACAGAAATTCAGCAATGGTAGCTGAGGATACAGAAGTCGCTGGGTAAAGCCGCTAACTTCTGTTGTATACAAGGTTGAATGCAAAAAGATATTCAAACTTGTATGTCTAGTATACGCCAACTTTCTAGCCCCAGATATAAAGCTTTGCGCCTTTTTCTGGGAAGCCCGTTCACCGCTTCGATCGCTTTGTTTTCGCTTGATTCCGACTGTATTTCGACTGTTCCTCAACCACAGGATTTCTGATCATGATGTTTTCTCGCAATTCCGCACCTTTCCAACTGAATCGGCGACGTTTTTTGCGCTATGGTTCCCTGGCAGTGGGAACAACGGTGCTGGCAGCCTGTACGAATGCTCCGCGCAATGCAACGACCTCCAATTCGGGTGCAACGACTACTGCTGGCAGCCTGGATCGGATCACCTTTGGCACAAGCTGGTTTGCCCAGGCCGAACATGGTGGGTTCTATCAAGCGGTCGCCACCGGAATTTATGAAGAACATGGACTGGATGTCACCATTCGCATGGGAGGGCCCCAGGTCAACGGCAACCAGTTACTCATGGCTGGAACGACGGATTTTAAGATGGGCTACGCCATTGATGCAATTAATGCGATTCAGGAAGGCTTGCCCAAGGTGACGGTGGCGGCCATCTTCCAGAAAGATCCTCAAGGTTTATTAGCCCATCCCAATGTTGGCATTAACTCCTTTGAAGACCTTCGGGGGAAAACGATTCTGCTCTCCACCAGTGCCCACACAACCTTCTGGCCGTTCCTGAAGGCGAAGTACAACCTGAGCGATGACCAGATGGGGGTTTACACCTTCAATGTGGGGCCCTTCGTGGCAGATAAAAATCTGGTACAGCAAGGGTTTATCACCTCTGAACCCCATGCCATTCAAACGGAAGGCGGATTTGAGCCAGTGATTCTGTTAATGGCGGATCATGGCTATCCCAACTATTCCTGCACGATCGAAACCCGACGGGAAATAGTAGACAACAATCCTGATCTAGTGCAGCGATTTGTTGATGCATCGATCAAGGGTTGGTACAGCTATCTGGAGAATCCGGCTCCTGGAAATGAATTGATTAAACAAGACAATCCGGAAATGAGCGATGAGCAACTCGCCTTTAGTCTAGCCAAGCTGAAGGAATATGGCATTATCACCAGTGGCGATGCCGAAACCCTGGGAATTGGAGCCATGACGGACGATCGCTGGCGGGAGATTTTCACCACAATGTCTGAACTGGGTGTGTTTTCCAATTCAGTGAACTATGAAGCGGCTTACACTCTAGAGTTCACAAATCAGGGAAAACAGGCTTAACAAGGCTAATGATAGTAGATTGGCATAAATAGGAGATCTTGCGATCGTCTAACCGTTCAACTGACAGGCAAGGTGACTGCGCTACGGATGGTGAGAACCTGTTCACGAAGCCAATCAAAATCTAATGTTTTTGGAGCGATAGGTTCATCCTTCAACTCATTTACCCTTTCTCCACACTCTCCATTCCCGATTCGCTACTCCCGATTCCCGATTCCCTATCCTGAGAGGATGTCGCCAAATGTCTGCTTCATTAATTTCAACTTTATCCAAACCTAATTCACTTAATTCAATCGCAATGGAGTCTTCGCCGATGCTGACCTTAGAGCATGTGGGCAAAACTTACGCCAATGGCACTGTGGCGTTGCAAGATTTTAATCTGGTGGTGGAACCCGGAACCATTACCAGTCTGGTAGGGCCATCGGGCTGCGGTAAGAGTACGGTGCTGCGAATTATTTCTGGTTTGGGGGATCTGAATACGGGGCGGATGTACTGGGGAGATCATCGTCCTTCCCATCGGCTGGCCTATGTTTTTCAGGAAGCGGCTTTGATGCCCTGGGCTACGGTGATGGATAATGTGCGATTACCACTGAAACTGGCGGGAGTCCCCAAGCGACCATCGATGGAACTGGTGTCGGAGGCGATCGCCCAGGTGGGGTTAGAAGGGTTTGAGCGGGTGTATCCCAGGGAACTGTCTGGCGGTATGAAGATGCGTGTTTCGATCGCCCGGGCCCTGGTGACTCGTCCCAATATTCTGCTCATGGATGAACCCTTCGGCGCGTTGGATGAGATGACCCGCAGTAAGCTCAACCAGGATTTGCTCACCCTCCAGCATCAGCGACAACTCACGATTTTGTTTGTCACCCACAGTATTTATGAAGCGGTGTATTTAGCGCATCGAGTGGTGGTGATGGCAGCGAAACCGGGACGAGTGGTGGCGGAGATTGAAATTGATAGCCCCCATCCCCGCGATCCAGACTATCGCACCTCTGCTCAATTCAACCGCTACTGTCGGGATGTTTCCCACTGTTTATCTGAAGCGATGGGAGAATCCCTGGTTCCGTCCCTCTAGGAAGCAAACTGAACACCCTGAACCTCTTGTGGGGTGGGCATCTTGCCCGCCCAGTCAACAACGCAGAAGCTCTGCAACAGATCATTTAACCCTAACTCTGACCAGTGAATCCGGAAATTAAACCATGCTGACTCCTGCCCTTAAACAACCCCAAACTTTGCCCCGCTGGTCGCGATCGCTCCTTTCAGCCGATGTGTTGGCTCCTGTGATTGTAGGACTGCTGATACTGACAAGCTGGGAACTGGCGGTGCGCTTGACCCATACCCCTGCTTACCTCCTGCCTGGCCCCATTCTGATTCTGCAAACCCTGGCGAGGGACTGGCCGCAGCTTTTGCCGTCCTGGTGGGTCACGATGAAAATTGCCTTCACGGCTCTGGTGTGTGCCACTGTATCTGGACTGTTCGTGTCCATCCTGTTTTCCCAAAGCAAGTGGATTGAACGCAGCTTCTTTCCCTATGCCGTCCTGCTGCAAACCACGCCGATCGTTGCAGTGGCTCCCCTGATTATCATCTGGCTTAAGAACAACACCTTTGCTGCGCTGGTGGTCTGCGCTTGGATTGTCGCCTTCTTTCCGATCGTCTCGAATACCGTACTGGGACTGAACAGCACCGATCCGTCGCTGGTGAATCTGTTCAAACTGAACCGAGCCAATCGCTGGCAAACCTTAAGATACCTGCGTCTACCGGCTGGATTGCCCTACTTTTTGGCAGGACTGCGAATTAGTGGCGGTCTAGCATTAATTGGAGCCGTTGTAGCGGAGTTTGTCGCGGGTACAGGTGGAACCCAATCGGGATTGGCTTATCAAATTCTCATGGCAGGATATAACCTGCAAATTCCCCGGATGTTCGCCGCCCTGGTACTGATCACCATTTCTGGCATCGGCATTTTTGTTGCCCTCTCCGCCCTCTCCCACGCCCTCCTCAAGGATTGGCACGCCAGCGCAGTCCGTCATGAAAACTAGGGGCGATCGGGTGTTTATTGGAATGCCCCAATCAAAACTGATGATCCTCCTCCACTCCTCACTCCTGCGGGCTACGCTCACGCTCCGCGAACATTCCTCACTCCTGTACGGGCGATTCGCAAATCGCCCCTTCACTCACTCACTCACGGAGAAAACCCCATGCTGACTACTCAACAACCCGTCCTGCGTCGATTCTGGTATCCCGTTATCCCCTTAGAGAACCTGCTAAATGGCCCGCAATCCTTCACGCTATTAGAACAACCCCTCGTACTGTGGCTGGATCAAAACGGGAAGCCGGCTGCCTTAGCCGATCGCTGTTGTCATCGGTCTGCCCAACTGTCGAAGGGAACCATTAAGAACGGTTGTGTTCGCTGTCCTTACCACGGTTGGGAATTTGACGGGAATGGCTCTTGCACGACAGTCCCTCAGCTTGATCCCAATACTGCGATTCCCAAAACCTATCGGGTGACTGCCTTTCAATGTGTTGAGCGGTATGGCTACGTTTGGGTTTGCTTAGATGACCATCCCCTCCAACCGATTCCCGACATCCCCCAATTTGCCGATCCCAATTTTCGGTTTATCCACGAATTCTATGAACCTTGGAAGGTGGGCGGATTACGGGCGATCGAAAATTCGTTTGACAGTGCCCACGGTCACTTTGTCCATGCCAGTTCCTGGGGCGATCAGTCCAATCCCCAACCCCCGCCGATCGATGAGGTGACAGAAACCGACTTTGGCTTCGTCATGCAGCACTGGTTAGAAGTCCTCAACCCTGATCTGCAAAAGAAAAACCTGGGTATCGCCGCCGAGAAAACCATCCGCACCAACGAGCGCACCTGGTATATGCCCTTTGCCCGCACCCTGAGAATTCAATATCCCAATGGACTGGAGCATTTGATCTTTACTGCCTACACTCCCATTGATGACCAGCATTCCCAGGTAATCCAGTTTTGCCTGCGAAACGACACCGAAGCGGAAGCCAAAGCCGCTGACATTATCGCCTTCGATCGCCAGGTGACGTTAGAAGATCGGGTGATTTTAGAAGGAACAGACTATGATGCACCGCTCAGCTTGTCTGAAGAACAGCACATGGCCAGCGATCGTCCTGGTATCCTCATGCGCCGACGATTGGCAAAACTCCTCCGCGATCATGGTGAAGTGGAACAGCGACGATCGGATCTTTCTCAAAAGCGGTTGGTTGCCCCTATAGAAAAGCCAGTTCGCAATCTGGAGCAGACCGCTTTCTCCTGACCAATTACATCCGTAACTTTGATTGCTCTTCCTTGCAATAGCCTCTGAAGTATCAAATCACTAAGATTATCTGGAGATTGTTTGATGTTATCCACTCAAGAGCCTGTCTTGCGCCGTTTCTGGTATCCTGTGCTGCCGATTGCTGATCTTAGCAATTCTCCCCGCTCCTTCACGCTGCTCGGACAACCGTTAGTGCTATGGATCACCGATAATGGAGCGCCTGCCGCTCTCGCCGATCGCTGCTGTCACCGTTCTGCCAAACTCTCATTGGGGATTGTTCAGCAAAACTGCATACGCTGTCCGTATCACGGTTGGGCATTTGACAGTGCAGGAATCTGTACCGATGTGCCTCAACTCGACCCTGAAACAGCAATTCCGAAAACCTATCGTGTGCCTTCCTATTTGTGCGAAGAACGCTATGGCTATGTCTGGGTTTGTCTGGATGATGACCCGATATTGCCCATTCCCGAAATTCCAGAAGCAAACGTATCCGAGCATCGGCTGATTCCTCAGTTCTACGAAGTATGGAACTGTAGTGGACTACGATTGATGGAAAATTCCTTTGACAATGCTCACCTGAGTTTTGTCCACGCTGCCTCATTTGGCATGGAAGATCAGCCTAAGCCCGCTAGCTCTGAACTGATTCCTCAGGAATTGGGGCTTAAAGTCTATTCAACGATTCCCGTTGTGAATCCGCCTGCCCAGCAGCAAAACCTCAACATTCCAGATAGTTTAACGGTGCGCCATATTGAATCAACCTGGTATCCTCCCTTTATTCGCACGCTCAAGATCACTTACCCCAACGGCTTGCTTCACCTGATCTTTACTGCTGCCACGCCGATCGACGATCGCACCTCGCAAATTGTTCAATTCTGCATTCGCAACGATACTGAAGCCGATGTTAGCGCCGAGTCAATCGTAGCCTTCGATCGCCAGGTTGTTGAGGAAGACAAGGTGGTGCTGGAATCCACCGACTACGACACCCCCCTGGATTTGACGGTTGAACAGCATATGTCCTCAGACCAGCCCGGTATCGTCATGCGGCGGCAACTGGCGGCACTGATCAAGTCCTATGGGGCAGGTCAGCCGAAGGGTCAGGTGTTGGCAGAGATATAAGGGCTAAGAGCAGTGCTACCGCTGAGGCGGTGAATTTTTCAGCAAGTCATGCAGTGGCTGAATTAATTGCGTCAGATCACACGAATCATATCCTCTAAAACAGGGGTTCGCAGGTGTTCTTTCAGCGCGTCCACCGTACCCAAATCGATGGAGCGCTGAAGCACATCTTCCAAGAAATATTGGATATCAAAGACCTGGAAAAAACCCACTGGTTTAGAGAATTCCACCAAAATATCTACATCACTGTCAGCATTCGCCTCATTCCGGGCAACAGAACCAAATACCCCAAGCGACTTCACCCCCATCGCTTCCAGGGTCATCCGATGCGCCCTGATCCGGTTAACAACCTCATTTTGATCAACGCCTGTAGACATAATCCATCGCCAAAAGGTATCTAGCTCTACTGTACCAATGCCCCAGTCCTCTCTCCAAAACCCAAAATTTAAAACCCAAAAGTCTATGCAAACCCTGATCCAATCCGTCCTTACCCTCCAGCACAACAGGCTCCAAACCGTCGATGTCCTTCTGGACGATGAGCAGATTCATACCATCGCCCCTGCCGGAACCCTCTCCCCATTGCCTCAGCAGCAGGTGATTTCAGGACAGGACAAATTGCTCCTACCGGGATTCGTCAACGGCCACACCCACTCCTCCCAGGTCTGGCAGCGAGGGCTGATTCCCCAACTGCCCCTGGAACTGTGGCTGGCGAATGTATTCGACTCTACGCCCCAACAGGTTGAACAGTTTTACTGGGGGGCAGTGAGTACCGCAGTCGATACCCTGCTGTCTGGGGGCACTTGCCTGATGGATCATGCCTACCTCATTCCTGGTCAAGAGAGGGAAACGATCGATGCCTTGGTACGAGGCTATCAGGATGTGGGAATTCGCGCCGTGATCGCGCCGTTGATTCAAGATTTACCCTTCACCGCCGGACTGCCCTCCGGGTGTTTACTACCCCAATCGTCATCACCTCGGTCTGCATCCCAGTGGCTGGACTTAATGGAGATATTGATTGCAGAATTCCA
The DNA here is from genome assembly GCF_026802175.1 of Thermocoleostomius sinensis A174. Taxonomy (NCBI): domain Bacteria; kingdom Bacillati; phylum Cyanobacteriota; class Cyanophyceae; order Oculatellales; family Oculatellaceae; genus Thermocoleostomius; species Thermocoleostomius sinensis. Next base: position 5,664,861 of record NZ_CP113797.1, read on the forward strand.
TGATCCCGATTGCGGTATCTACATCGGGCTGGGGCCCACTGGCTTTCACCGTTGTTCCGATGAACTGCTTCAGGGTTGTGCCGAACTGAGCGATCGCCACCAGCTTTGTTATCACACCCATCTCCTCGAAACCCGCGCCCAGCACCAACTGGCTCAGGAGCGTTATGGCATCAGTGCAGTAGAGCATCTCTACCAATTGGGTTGTCTGGGATCACGCACCTCTCTGGCTCACGGGGTGTGGATTGACGATACCGATATTGAATTACTGGCATCCACAGGGGCGACTCTGGTACACAATCCCGTTAGCAACCTGCGTCTGGGCAGTGGTTTGGCTCCGGTTCTCAAAGGTTTACAAGCGGGGTTAAACATTTCCTTTGGCTGTGATGGAGCAGCCAGCAACGATGCCCAAAACCTGTTGGAGGTGATTAAGTTAGGCACGATCCTGCATACAGTGTCTGACCCGGATTACAAAAACTGGCTGACCCCAGAGCAGGCATTGCAAATGGCAACAGTGGGCGGAGCAAAGGGCGTGAATTTGAGCGATCGCACGGGTAGCCTTACTCCAGGAATGGACGCTGATCTGGTACTCTATAATCTCAACCATCCCTCTCTGTTGCCCCGAACCAATCCCCTGCAACTGCTGGTGCTGGGACGACCCACCGAAGTCGTGGAGTCCGTTTGGGTGAAGGGTAAACCGATCGTTAAGCAGGGACAGATGATGACCATAGACATCCATACACTGCACAATGCGTTGCGTCACCACGCTGTAGAAATCAGCTTGTTCTCACCTCAGCATCGAGCAGTTGAATCCCACTATCATCAAGTGATGCTGCACTAGGATGCTGACGTAAGTTGCCTTAAAAGGACATAGCCAGAACAAACAGCCGTGAGCTAACAGACTGATTATCGACTGATTTTTATGGACTAATTATTTTTGATCGCTTCCAACTGTTCTGTGGCAATCTCTGGCAATCTATAGTTGATGCCACAAAGCCTTAACTAGCATAAAGGCAATATTAACTGCTCACGATCTAACCGTATGGATTTATGGTCTAGTCCTCAACCACCCTCTCGCAGCGCTGGTCCTAGCACGCCGCAAGGCGATCGCCAAGTTGCCGGGAAAGCCCTGCGTCAAACCGTACCGCGTTCTGCCCATCGTGACTGGCACCCGAACAGCGATCGTCCTGACCCACTAGAATTACTCGCAAAATCTAACCAACAGCGCATTCCAGATCTGATTCCGATTCGGCATTGGCGCATGATGCAGTCTCCGTTTACCTTTTTGCGCGGCAGTGCCATCATCATGGCAGCAGATTTGGCCACAACTCCGACGACTGGCATTCAAGTTCAAGCCTGTGGGGACTGTCATTTGCTCAACTTTGGCGGGTTTGCCACGCCCGAACGCAATCTCATTTTTGATCTAAATGACTTTGATGAAACGCTGATGGCTCCATGGGAGTGGGACGTGAAGCGGCTTGTCACCAGTTTCATCTTAGCGGGTCGAGACTTGCAGTTGTCAGATCAGTCCAGTTCAGAAGCGGCACAGGCGGCTGTTCAAGCCTATCGATTGGCGATCGCTCAGTATAGCCAGATGCGAACGCTGGATGTGTGGTACGCCCGTCTAGATGCCGATGTGCTAATCGATCACGCGCCCGATGAAGACACGCGCAAACATTGGGAAAAAATGGCCGCCAAGGCGTTTAACCGCACCCTAGACCAAGCCGTAGCCCAATTAACCGAAGTGGTGGAAGGACAGCGCCGCTTCATCGATAATCCACCGCTCATCTATCACCTGCCCAATCAAGCCGAGTATTTTGAGCAAATTAGCAGTTTGTTTGAGCAGTACCGGGATACGCTTCAGGTCGATCGCCAGTTCTTGCTCGATCGCTATCGTCTGGTAGATGTGGCCTTGAAAGTGGTGGGCGTTGGCAGTGTGGGGACGCATTGCGGCGTTGCCCTGTTGCTAGATGATAACGACGATCCGCTGCTATTGCAGTACAAAGAAGCCCGTCCCTCAGTGCTGGAACCCTATGCAGGCAAGAGTCCCTATCCCCACGAAGGACAGCGCATTGTCAGCAGACAGCGGTTGATGCAAGCCGCCAGCGATATTTTTCTGGGTTGGACTACAAATGTGGAAGGGCATGACTTTTATTTCCGGCAACTAAAAGATATGAAAACTGCCATCAAGCTCAAAGGGATGTCTGCCCGTAGCTTGGAAGATTACGCCGAGATTTGTGGCTCTGCCCTAGCGCGTGCCCATGCCCGCACAGGGGACTCTGCTCTGATCAGCGGCTACTTGGGCAAAAGCGATGCTTTTGATCAGGCCGTGACGGATTTCGCCGTGGCCTACGCTTACCAAGTGGAGCAGGACTATCAAAGGTTGGTGGAAGCGGTGCAGTTTGGTCACGTTGAGGCAAAACTGGGGTAGGGCATATCGTGAAGTTCAACCCAATGCGACTATGTGGGTAGATTGCACAAACAATCTTGAAACCATCTTAAGTGATCTAGTTCTATGGGGTGACTATGAGTTCTGCCTTAAGACCCTCCTAATTTAGCCGTCAGAGTTGCTAGATTGTGATCACTGAAATTGATGGGCATTTAAGTTTTGTGCTTTACCGAAAGCATTAGCGGGATAACTTTTAACGTGCCAAGCTGAACCTGATTTGGGTTGGACTCCCTGGCTAATTTGTTATCTAAATGTTTGTTATCTAAATGTTGTCTAATAAGGTTGCAAATGCAACTTCCTGTATGAATTCTGAGTTTATGGATTCTGATTCCGATGACCCTTTTCCGAGCTTGTTTCGCCAATTCCTTCTGGTGTTGCTCAGTCTTTTTGATGATGCCTTAATCGTCGGACTTTCCAAACTGGGTTGTGAAGTTCCTTGTCTTAAAGTCCTTTCTCCAATTGTGCTCAGCGGTACGGCTCTGTACCTAGTAGTTCAATTTTGCAAGCATGGCATTCCCGGCTTAATTGCAATTTTGCAAGCATTCCAGCAGGAACCCGAAGGTACGGAAGCGTGAAACGATTAGGTTCATACTAGTAATTAATGGATAGATAGCGATTAGGGAAGGTGCAACACAAGTTTGTGCTTCTCTAGACAGTCGAAACAATAATTTGACTGTAAGCAGCATGAGGTAACCGTTTACCGATGGTGGGAACAAGAGTAAAAGAAAACTGGGGGCATAACACCCCCAGCAGAAACTGTGAATCAAGTTTGAATGCCTAACAGTAAGGAAACCAGATAAAAGTAGAGCAGTAGCCCGGTAAAGTCCTTGATGGTGGTAATGAACGGATCGGCAGCCGGACCATGATCAAAGCCGAATCTCAGTAGAATCCAGGGCAAGAGGGCACCCAAGACCGCTGCTAAGGTGACGACCGCGAACAGAGAAAGGCCAACAGCGATGCCAAGTTGGGGTACTTCATTGGGGGCACCCTGCCAGAAATAGGCGATCGTTCCCCCTGCTAGACCTAAAATCGCGCCCATGATTAGACCAATACGGAATTCCCGGAACAAGTAACCTCCGTAATGCCGAATGTCGATATGTTGCCATGCCAGTCCACGGGCAAACACAGTTGTGGATTGGGTTCCAACATTTCCACCCATGTCCATCACCACAGGAATGAAAATCGCCACCACAACGACGGCTTCCAAAATTTCCTCAAAGTTCTGGATCACACCCCCGACAACCATACCGCCAATCAGGGTAATAATTAGGCACAGAATCCGAAGTTGAACGGCATAGCGAATCGGCCCTCGAACTAACTTTTCACTCCACGCTTGGTCACGGGTTAACAGCCCCCCGACCCCCGCCTGAGCCAGAGCCGCGCTGGAGGCTTCTTCTTCGATCAGGTCAATTACATCGTCAAAGGTAAGATCGCCCACAAGCCGCCCCTCGCTGTCTAGTACCGGAATGGCAGGCAGGTCATAATCTTTCAGCAAACGTGCCGCTTGCATCTCAGGAGCAATGGCACTGATAGCAATGTCCCGACCATCTGCCAACTGCTCAATCAGCAGTTCTGGGTTGGCTTTAATCAAGCGCACTGTGCGGACAAAGCCTCGATACATCCCCTGGGGATCAATGATGAACACTAAATCCAGGTCGTTGTCTCCAAGTTGAGATTCGCGCACAGATGCCAATACGGCACTGACTTTTGAACCTTCTCGCACTGCCAAATAGCGCAGGTTCATCCGCCGCCCAGCACTGCCTTCGGGGTAGCCCAGCAGCAAATCGACGGCCTCACGTGAGGTAGGTCTCAGTTGGCTGAGCAGACGCTTGGTTACTTTGGCGGGTAGCTCTTCAAACAAACGGACTCGTTGTTCAGGTTCAAGGGCTTCTAAGATTGGTAGGATTTCAGGATCGGTCATTTGCCGAATCAGGTCAGCTTGCTCGTCCGGACTGAGCATTTCAAAGACCGCGATCGCCTTGTCCTTATCCAACAATCGAAACGCCAGAACCCGCTGGGGTGGATCAATTTCTAGCAACGATCGTACCAGTTCAGCTACGCTGAGTTGATTAGCTGTTAACTTGGCAGCACCTAATCCCTTGGGTTGATTGAGTAATTCTTTGAATGCATTCTGTGCCATGAAAAACCTCCTCTCGTTTACAACAGTTGAAGCTGAGTAGTTACCATTTGCCTAAGTCAGTAAGGTTTCCTCCTTTTCTGATTGATGACAGTGCTTACACGGTGCGAACCATGATGCCTCGCAGGGCAGCGGTGGCGCGACAAAATTCACTCGCCATTGTGGACACAAATTCCTCGCGCATGGCAGTCGGCAAATTGGCAAAAATCTGGTGACGATCGATCGGACGCAGTGCAGTCAGCAACCAGATCGCTTCTGGCAAATCTATCTCCTGAAATAGCTTTGTCTGCTCACTCACCTGAAGCTGCTTGAAGACTGAAATAGCTTTGTCTTTTTGGAGCAGTAATAGGATCAATCCCTGGCGATGAAGGGGAATCTTGGGCAGCGATCGGGCGATCTCCGCTACACTGAGATGGTTAACTTGGCGTTCCATCGCATCTAGTTGGGTCAGGTTTTCTAACAAGATGTCCAAAACTGTGCAAGACATCATTCACCTCTCTGTATTGAAAAATTAAGAAAAAAATTGAAAACTATTACTGTTGTTGTTCCAAAATTAATCACCGCAATCATCGATCTCCCACCAATCGGGATAATCATCATTAGAGTCATCGGTGAATGACGCTGTTGGTAGTTGCGGGATGTTCAACAGTTCGTGAACAGCCGCTTGAAATTCTTCGTGTAATTTGGCAATCAGTCCATCAATCGCCTCAGTGGGCAAACCAGCTAGGAGTTGCTGTCGGTCTTCGGGTCCCATTGCTTCTAGGACTGGTATCAGCGCTGCGGCATCCATGGATTGCAGTAACTCCATCTGAATTGGAGGTGGAAGATAAGTAAGAACTGCGATCGCCAATCCTTCTCCCAATAGCTCAAAGGCAAGCAATCGTTGTTCCGGATCAATTTCAGCTAGCGATCGTGCCCGCTCTTCAATGCGTTGAAGTTGACTAAAGACGGCTGAAATTTCTGGTTGTAATGGGGGCAAGGCGTTGTCAGCCATTGTTCACCTCCTGAATCACTTCTGGAATGAAACGTCATTCGGTCATCGGACAAAGGCGCAGGATTATCCTTGCGAAGAATCGTTTGCTACAGCAAAGGCATGAGTGAGGGCGCAGCAATAGGCAGACTAGGGTGAAATGCCTCGCTTCAAATACTTCAAATTGCTAATGGTCAACGCTGATAAGTTGAAGGCATCGGCGCGTCACCCGTTTTTCCTGCCACTTCAGCCAGAGCATCGTGACCCGAAAACCACAAAACAGCAGGAACCGTCGCCACAGAGAATCGCTGGAGGCAGGTTCATCAGGTACAGGCAGATTCAGACGCAATAAACGAATGGCATCGGCTGCGGCTGAGCGTTCCGCGTTCCGGGCAAGCATCAAGAGAATCTCCTGACGAGATTTCAACGTTTCACGATTTGCCAGAGCACAATAGAGATGGAATGCCAATCGCTGGCTGCAATAACGCTGCTGCAAAACCATGCCCAGTTGAGAGCGCTGCAATGAGAATTGGGTCGCCATCCTTCCCCTCCCCTAATCGGCATCCAGGGCAGGGGGAAATGCGCTGTTAGCCAAGTTATCTATTGTCATCAGGGCATTGAATGCAGAATGACAAGATATTGGGCTAGAAGGAATGTGATTGCTATCGGCGATTAAGGACAGATAGGGCTGTAATTCGTCCCAAAGGGTCAGCAATTGCTGATAGGTTTCATGGGTTGGGAGTTTGCCACCCGTATGCAACCCAGCAAGAAGGGATACCCGATAGGCAAAGGACTGAAGATGAATGTTAAATTCCTGGCTGAACTGGTTCTTGTCGCCCCGATAACGGGCGATCGGGCAGGCAAACTGTTGAAGTTGAGTTTTCATGATCGCCTCCAAAGATACGTAGCTTGGTTTACTGAAGATGCTTCGCTTGAGCAGTTTTTGGGCAACGCTTGAAGAAGATCCGGCTGCCCGTAGACATGAATAGTAGACATTAATATCGGGGTTGGCGCTGTTGGGGAACGCCCTGTTTCATCATCACCACGACGATGAAATAAACGAGGGCATAGTATCCAATGAAGATGGCAGCAACGGCGAGGAGCGCTGCCCAGACATTTTCTAATACCAGCATGGAACAAATCTCCAAATCATAAATGGGAATCGATCGAAACATCAAAAAAACAGGTAGGAATCCGAAGTAGGAAAGGTGCCAGCTACATTCGCTTCCTGAGTATTGCAGGCAGCCAGCACCAGCGAGAGGAGAGTCTTACCCCTATAACCACTTACCAAAGGTGCGGATATAGAACCCTTTGAGATATTGAGTCAGTAGACAATAGGAACCCAAGATCAACCACAGCCAGATAAAGTAACTGGCAGGTAGGGGAACCATGCCCAATCCCGCCCCGATTGGGGTAAAGGGCAGGATCATGCCCACAATGATGGCTGTTCCGGTTGAGAGCAACACGGGCAGCGAGGGCCAGCTTTGCAAAAAGGGAACGCGAGCCGTCCGCAACATATAGACCACCAAGGTTTGGGAAAGCAGCCCTTCCACAAACCAGCCTGAATTAAACAGTTGCACCTCATCTGGTGTGTTTGCACTAAAGACAAACCACATGACGATGAAGGTGGCATAGTCAAAGATGGAGCTAATCGGGCCAATGAACAGCATGAACCGCCCGATGTTGGGTACATTCCACTTCTGGGGTTTGCGGAGAAAATCCTTATCCACGCTGTCGAAGGGAATCGTGGTTTGGGACAGGTCGTAGATTAGATTCTGGGTGAGTAGTTGAATCGGCTGCATGGGCAGGAAGGGCAGCACCGCACTCGACCCCATCACGCTGAAGACATTGCCAAAATTGGAACTGGCGGTCATGTTCAGATACTTGAGAATGTTGGCAAAGGTGCGCCGTCCTTCAATCACCCCTCGCTCTAGCACCATCAGGTTCTTTCCCAGCAGAATAATATCCGCCGATTCCTTGGCAATGTCTACGGCCGTATCCACAGAGATGCCTACATCCGCATCCCGCAGGGCTGCCGCATCGTTAATGCCATCGCCCATGTAGCCCACAGTGTGCCCTTGGTTCCGCAACAGACGAACAATGCGGGCTTTTTGCAGAGGAGAAACTTTGGCAAAGACTGTGGTGGTATCCAGTTGGGCTTTTAGTTCCTCATCGCTCATCCGCTCAATCTGGCTCCCTACTAGCACCCCCTGAACGTCTAGGTTCACCTCTTTGCAAACTTTGCGGGTGACAATGTCGTTGTCGCCAGTGATCACTTTCACAGCAACGCCATTGTCCTGGAGGGCGGCGATCGCCTCAATGGCACTATCCTTGGGCGGGTCAAGGAAGGCCAGATAGCCCACCAGAATTAGGTCAACTTCATCCTGGGCGTTGTAGGTGGGAACCGTATCCAGGGGAATGGGGATTTCCTTATAGGCAACGGCAATTACCCGAAAACCATCTTCGTTCAGGCTTTGCGTCACCCGTTGCCCTTCCATCCGCACAAACTCACTCATGGGCACAATTGCGCCCCGATATTTGGCATGGGAGCAAACGTTGAACAGTTCCTCCACCGCTCCTTTGCAAATCAGAATGTGCTTGCCCGCTGCCTGACCAACCCGCGACTCTACCACCACCGACATCCGCCGCCGCACAAAGTCGAAGGGAATTTCATCGACCTTGGCATAGTTTTCCGCTGGTTTGAGTGCTGTCTTCAACTCCACATGCTCCAGCACCGCCACATCCAGCAAGTTTTTTAAGCCGGTTTGGTAGTAGCTATTCAAATAGCCATATTCCAGCGGTTGATTATCCTCGTAGCCGTGGATATCCACATGCCGTTCCAGGACGATTTTATCCAGCGTTAATGTACCGGTTTTGTCGGTGCAGAGAATATTCATTGCGCCAAAGTTTTGGATAGCATTGATACGCTTCACCACCACTTTTTGATTTGCCATGACGACTGCTCCCCGCGCTAGGTTTGCGGTCACAATCATGGGTAGCATTTCGGGGGTCAGCCCCACCGCAATGGACAGGGAAAACAGCAGCGCATCTAGAAAATTGCCTTTGGTAAGCAATTGAATCAAAAAGACGATTGGCACCATCACCGCCATGAAGGTAATCAACAGGTAGCTGACCCGGTTGACGCCTTTTTCAAAGCTGGTGAGAACCCGCTTACCGACAATGTTTTTTGCCAGAGAGCCGAAGTAGGTGCGATCGCCTGTAGACACCACCACTGCCGTCGCTGCGCCGCTGACCACGTTAGTGCCCATAAAGCAGACAGTGGGAATATCTAGCGCACTCACCTGATCTTGATTCATCTGTACATCTGCCCGCTTTTCCACCACACTGCCCAGAGTGTCATACTTTTCCACGGGCAGAGATTCACCCGTCAGCACCGCCTGGCTGACGAACAAATCCTTTGAGGTCAACAGTCGCACATCCGCCGGAATCATATCTCCGGCAGATAACGCCACCACATCGCCCGGAACCAACTCGCTCAGGGGAACCTCTCGGCGAGATCCGGGGGTGTCCAGGCGATCGCGGCGAATCACCGTTGCCGTCGTACTGACCAGTGCTTTCAGCTTTTCCGCCGCCTGGGTGGAGCGGTATTCCTGGAAAAACCGCAGGAAACCACTGACCAGCACCATGACAGATAAGATAGTCACCGCCGTCAGGTCTTTATCTTCTGGTTCAGCCAAGGCATAGTCTAGAACATACGAAACAACCGCTAGCCCTATCAATACCCAGACAAAGGGATTGTTGAACGCCTTGAATAGTTGCGCGTACCAGGTTGGCGGCTTTTCGTGACTGACTTCGTTTTTGCCATACCTTCGCAGGCGATCGCGGGCATCGGCTGCGGTCAAGCCTTTGCGGTTACTGTTGAGCGATCGCAACACTTGGTCTATGTTGTTGCCCGCTTCTTCTAAGGCACGTAGCGACAGTTTGGCGCTTTCCAGAGAGCGATCGCTGGCAGTAACTCGTCGCCGATTCGTTGGCGTTGGGGTATTTTGCATCGTTAGCCTCTCGCCGATGGGATTGATCGATGGGATTGATCTCAGAAAACTAGATTTCGATTAGGTCGAAGGCAGCAGGCAAGGCTCACTGGGTTGTTCCTCCTGGACAGCTTTGCGAGTAGCCGCACGCTTCATCCAGCCATCAATCCAGCGCCCAAACAGCACTTTGAGAAACTGTCCGCAAACAATTGCCAGCACATCATCAATATGATCGAGAACAAATTCAAACAGTACGAACATGACAATCACCTCCTTGGGCGGCTGAAACTTGCAATCTAAAGCTAATTTGTAGAGAAAAGCAGCACAATTTGAGGGACTAAACTTTCAACTTTAAAACATAGAAAGTCAGCCCGTTATAACACCGCAAATGGGTGATTTGAAACAGGAACAATACCAAATTTTTCAATAGAAACTAGTCTGCTTTTGCTGGCTATCAAATAGCAAATAATTGATCCTTGCAAATCAATTTATTTGATTGCCGCGATCAATCATCAGCCGTTTAAATTACCGCAAACCAGAAGCTATTTCTATTCAACTTGATTTTGATCAGCACAACATCTTGTGAACTACTACAGTGAACCAAATGCCTACTGTCAGTTCAACTCGAAATGCTCATCTGCTATCGAGGTAGGGATCTAAAGTCTTTAATCGTTCATCTCCTTTATCAGTACAATCGCCGTGTCCAGCGGCGATCAGGAAATGAACCTGGGACTCTAAGCCAGAGTCACGTCGGACAGATTCATCAAAACGATCGCCCCCAGACCACGCGCCGGATGAGGGTCAGAATCTTTGTCAGAGACTTGATCAGACATCAGAGTTTCTTGAGTTGTTGCAACGCTGCAACTACTGCCAGAAGCCTCCATTAATGAACTCCTTAAAACAATGAGAGAATAATGAGTAAACAATTAAATTGCGATGCTGTCATCGCCGTTTACAACTATAGCCTTAGAACTTTTTTTATGTCAACCAATTTAATCCTAATCAATGCGAATAATGTGAAAACATGAATAACAGAAATTTTGTTCAAAAAACCTCAAAAAATTGCTTAGGGAGGGTGTTAAGGTACAAGTCACCTTTGTACTCTCGTCTAAATCTTTCTCCCAAAACAGGAGAGGAACATTGAAGCCTTTCTTCCCTGTTCTCACACATAGGAGTAGGGATTGGGAGATGAGGGCAAATTAACTGATAACCCTCGATGACCCTCACTCTAAATCCCCCTCCTAGAGCCGGAGAGGGACGTTGAAGACTATTCGATCGCTTCGACTGCCCGTCCCCTCTTGTGGAAGCAGGCGTTTACCTTGAATGACATACGGAAAAAGGTCGAGAGGAACGCTGATTATCCTTTCGCCTTTTCCCTCATCTTTCACAGATGCTCTACAACGCAACTGGAGTGGCTACATGCTCTTCAATCATCTGGCGATACTGGCTCTTGGGCTTCACGCCTTTCATCTCGCCAACTAGGGCCTTGTTTTTAAAGAACTGAATGGTAGGAGTTCCAACCACGCCAGCCGATTCGGCAATTTCTGGATCTTCGGTGATGTCGATTTCCACATAGTGGACGCGATCGGCAAACTCATTCACCACTTTCTCTAGAATGGGCTTCAGTGTATGACAGGGACCACAGGTAGGAGAGGCATATTTGACGATGATCAGGCGATCGCTTTCGTGATAAAGCTTGCGCAAGGCATAGCCACCTGCATGATGAGTACGAGCGATGTCAAATTCGGCCACTTGTTCCTGCTCGGTTTTGCGCTGAGGCTCGACAGTCGGTCGTTCAGACGCCTCAGTTTGATGGAATTCTTGCAGTAGTCCGTTTGAAGACAGCCAACGCTCGGCTAACATGGCCGCCATACAGCCTGTTCCTGCGGCTGTAATCGCCTGACGAAACTCATGATCTTGGACATCGCCAGCGGCATAGACACCTTCAACATTTGTTTCCACGTGGTTGCGCGTCACCACATAGCCAACATCATCCAATTCAATTTGTCCTTTGAACAGAGACGTGTTGGGGGTGTGACCGATCGCATAGAATAGCCCCTTTGCTGGCAAGTCAGCTTCTTCCCCTGTTCGTACATTTTTGATTCTGACGCCCGTCATCCGATCGTTCTCGCCAAATACATCGACGGCTTCAGTGTTCCAGTGCACCGTAATTTTGGGATTTTTCAAGACGCGATCTTGCATGGCCTTGCTGGCGCGCATTTTTTCACCCCGCACCAACATATGGACGTGAGAGCCGTATTTCGTTAGATAAACCGCTTCTTCGGCTGCCGAGTCGCCTCCGCCAATTACCGCCAGATCTACATTTCGGAAAATGGGGGTAGCTCCATCACAGATGGCACAGGCGGAAATCCCTCGACTCCAAAACTGTTTCTCACAGGGCAAGCCCAACCGCTTAGCCGTAGCTCCGGTGGCAATGATGATACTGTGGGTCCGCACTTCGCGTTCGTCCGATCGAACCACAAACGGGCGTTGGCTCAGATCTACGTGCGTCACGTCCTCGGTAACAAGCTCGGCTCCCCAGCGCAAGGCCTGCGCCTTCATTTGATCCATCAAGTTTGGTCCGGTGATGCCGTCTGGAAACCCGGGAAAGTTTTCTACCTCCGTCGTGGTCATCAATTGCCCACCCGGTAGCCCTCCCGCCTGAAAGCCCTCAAACACAAACGGCTTCAGGTTTGCGCGTGCCGCATAAATCGCAGCGGTATAGCCTGCCGGGCCAGAACCGATAATGACAACGTTCTCTACCGTTGGGTTTGTCATAGCTGTAGATAAACTCATAACGACTACGCTTAATATAGCTTATCATACTTTCATTCCATTCCATCAGCAAATTTTCGATGGGGCGAGTTTACCAGTCGGTTGAATCACGGCAGTTTACTTCAGCAGTTTTAATCGATCGTCCTACATTGCTGATTTAGTAAAGTGTCAGAGTCAATTGTTTACGATAGTGTTTGGTTAATGGATGATCATCTCCCAGCAGCGTGAAGATCAAAAGCATGGTTTTGCGAGCACCATCACCTCGGTAGGTTCGATCGGTACTAACAATTGCCAACAGCCCTTGTAACGCCATTTCGTAGTCTTCTGCCACTATCTGTTCAATAGCTGCAAAAAAGGCAGGGTCTAACTCGTGCTCCGGTGGTTTTTCGCTTTCTAACGTCAGTTGAATTAAGTGCCCCAATGCTTCGGCTTGGGCATAAAATTCTCGTTCGTTTGGTTCAATGGACGCTAATAACCCTTCAGCGGCGGCTAGCTCATCCTGCTGAATCAAAAACTTGGCATAGGCAATCGCAATTTTGCGATCATGCGGATGTTGTTCCAACAACTGAGCAAACACCGCCTTAATTTTCTGACGATCGCCCGTTGCTAGAACGGCCCTGGCGGCTTCAAGCCCCAGGTCTGCTTTAGATTTCAGATTCAGCCTCGATAACAGTTCCCGCAATTGAGGCTCTGGTAGCACGCCTACAAAGCCGGAATACATTTGCCCCTGATGCACAACGCGGACATCGGGTACGCCCTCGACATGATAGATACTGGCTAAATCGGGATTGCGATCGATATCAACCTTGGCAAGAACGAAATCGTATTCTGTCACCAGTTTTTCCAGCATGGGCTTTAACATTTGACATGGCCCACACCATTGCGCATAAAAATCTACCAACACAGGTCGTTGATGCGATGCTTCCACAACATCGGTCATAAAGTTGCTGCGATCGACTTCTACAGAACTGCCCATCTATGTGACCTCCCGTGGCAACACTAGTTTTTAGTGTAGTGTGCAGGTTTAACCGCCGGGTGCATCCATTGCCATGAATTAATCCGGAGAAGTTCATCCTCTCGGCATTGACCAGAAAACTCAGAGAAAAACTTGATCTCTTAAGAAATTTGAAAGCCTTTTTGTATATTCGAATACAAAACGTCGTCGAGCGTGTTTCTACGATGATTCAGATGTGTCAAGATCCGGTTCATTCACTTCTATATGGCGCATTCTTACCTAACTGGAATCCTTGTTACTTTCCGGTGACAGCGAGCCTGGGAAGATGTCTTATACAAACGCGCTTGAAATTCATACGCTGTAATTGAACCGACACATTTTTCTTGTCCTTTTTTGTCCTTAACAGACTTCAATTAGCAGATAGCTCAGACGATCAAGGAGTTGTTCATGGCTCAGACCCCGCAAGACGTTTTGAACTGGATTAAAAACGATGGCATTGAACTGATTGACCTCAAGTTCATTGACCTACCTGGAATTTGGCAACACTTAACGGTTTGTGCTAACCAAATTGATGAAAGCAGCTTCACCAATGGTGTGGCCTTTGATGGCTCCAGCATTCGGGGTTGGAAGGCCATCAATGAATCGGACATGACGATGGTGCTTGATCCAACGACGGCTTGGATCGATCCCTTCATGGCAACTCCCACCCTCAGCGTTATTTGTAGTATCAAAGAACCTCGGACGGGCGAATGGTATTCCCGCTGTCCACGTGTTATTGCTCAAAAAGCTGTGGATTATCTGACCGTAACGGGCATTGGTGACACCGCTTTCTTTGGTCCTGAAGCTGAATTCTTCATCTTTGATGATGTCCGCTTTGACCAAAATCAGCACGAAGGCTACTATCACGTTGATTCGATCGAAGGTCGCTGGAACTCGGGTAAGGTTTATCCGGAAGGTAATCTGGGCTACAAGCCTCGCTATAAAGAAGGGTATTTTCCCGTTGCTCCCACAGACACCTCGCAGGATATGCGATCGGAAATGTTGCTGACGATGGGTAAAGTTGGCGTGCCGATCGAGAAGCACCACCACGAGGTCGCAACGGGTGGACAGTGCGAACTGGGAATTCGCTTCGACACCCTGGTAAAATCCGCTGACAACTTGATGATTTACAAGTACTGCATCAAGAATGTAGCGCGCAAGTACGGTAAAACTGTAACCTTCATGCCCAAGCCTGTGTTTAATGACAATGGTTCTGGGATGCACACTCACCAATCTATCTGGAAGGATGGTCAGCCCTTGTTTGGTGGAGACGGTTACGCTGGACTAAGCCAGATGGCACTTTGGTACATTGGCGGCATTCTAAAGCATGCTCCAGCTCTGCTTGCTTTCACTAACCCTACAACCAACTCCTACAAACGCTTGGTTCCAGGGTTCGAGGCTCCGGTGAACTTGGCCTACTCTCAGGGCAACCGATCGGCTTCTGTACGGATTCCCCTATCGGGTGACAGCCCCAAGGCCAAGCGTCTAGAGTTCCGTTGTCCTGATGCAACCTCAAATCCCTATCTCGCATTTGCTGCAATGCTCTGCGCAGGGATTGATGGCATCAAGAACCAGATCGATCCAGGTGAACCGCTTGATGTCGATATTTATGACCTCAGCCCTGAAGAATTGGCCAAGATTCCGTCTACGCCAGGTTCGTTAGAAGATGCGCTGGAGTGCTTAGAAAAGGATCACGACTTCTTAACGACGGGCGGTGTCTTCACGGAAGACTTGATCAATACCTGGATTCAATACAAGCTGGACAACGAAGTCAACCCCATGCGGCTGCGTCCGCACCCTTACGAATTCGCCCTCTACTACGATTGCTAACTTGTAGGCTAGCGGATGACAACGGAAGGACACTCCAAGTCCAACACGCTCTAATAGGAAACGAATCCACGAAATACTTTCACGGTTCGGTCTACAGCTACAGATGACTTGGAGTTTCAAGGATTCAGGATTAATGGTGAGGCACGATTGGGTGCCTCTTTTTTGTGTTAATTGTTGGTGGGTAGGGAATGGGAGTCGGGAATGGAGATGTTGTTCATTGAATGTTCGAATTCTTTGAAGGTGAAGTTATAACAGAAACTTTATCCGATTCATTCTTTTTTATGTTCGTATAGATGTTACTAGTCGTTTCTTTCCTAGTCTCGATCGCATCGCATCTTGATTCAGCGAGTTGGAATTGATGGGGAGTTTGACGATGGAAGGACAATTCATATTTGGTAAGCAACATTTGGTAAGCAACTAGGTCCTTTTCTAGTAATTCATCACTAGGACTTCATCAATCTTGCCGCGCTTGAGCACGTTGGAATTGATCGATCGGGCGGCGGTGACTTTCTCTATACGGTAGGATTGATATAACTCCACGATGAAGCTAGTGTAAGCGTTGCTCAATAATACATAGCACCCCCGATCGCTCAGCGCATCAACCGTTAACTTCAACCGAATCTGCTCGTCCTTGTTAAAACCATTGGCTGCATAACTGGTGAATGAGGCCGTTTCCGAAACCGGATCATACGGCGGATCAAAATAAATAAAATCTCCTGGTTTTGCTGTTTTAACGGCAACTTGAAAATCATCGTTCAAAATTTTTAGGTTAGAACGATTAAGATATTGGCTAACAGCCCTTAAGGTTGTTTCGTTAACAATATTAGGATTGCGATAACTGCCAAACGGCACATTAAACTGTCCTTGAGAATTGACTCTAAATAGACCGTTGTAGCAAGTGCGATTAAGAAACATAATCCGGGATGCTCGTTCGATCGGCGTTCTTTCTTTAAACTCCTGGGTTCTGTCCCAAGCTCTAATTTGGTAATAATAGTCTGCTTGGTTTTTATGCTGGCTCAAATACTCAATCAACTCTTCTACAGAATCCCTGATTACTTCATAGCAATTAATCAATTCCGAGTTGCTGTCATTAACGATAGCTTGGTGTGGTTGCAGCTCTAGAAACAGCGCTCCAGCTCCCAAGAAAGGTTCATAGTAGGTATTGTAGACCTTAGGCAAATAGTTGGCGGTAATGGTAGGCACTAATTGCCTTTTTCCACCTGCCCATTTAAGAAAGGGTTTGACTAGCTGCTTGGATTTCGCTAGCGTCTGGTTCGCTGATTCTACTAGCTGCTCTGTGCCCATGAAGCTACCAAATGCTATCTAAAAAAATGACAACAAGTGTTTTTAAACAACTCTTTTTTTAGTCTATAGTAATTAAGATCACCCGTACTATGAATTTTCAACGACGAATTTTCAACGACGGCTCCTAACTAGCTCCTCACTAATTAAGCACTGGTTCTCAGTCAAGACTGGAACTGCCTATGCAAACTACACATGGTTCCTGAAACCAACCTGCTAAAACTGTCTTGCTAAATCTATGCTGAATCGCGTCGGTCTCTTTTACTTTTTCTGTGCCCTGTTGATTAGTCTGGCGATCGGGGGATCTCCACTCGCTCATCAAACCCCAACGAGTTCATGGCCCAACCCCAACGAAGTTACAGTATCCACCGCTTCCACTGCTTCTGCTGTAGCAACCACACCTGCGGTTTACCAAGCGATCGATGAATATCATCGTCCCCGTTTCAGCGTTGATGGGCATCAGGTGATGCGTACAGGCAGGCTGCCGCGTGTTGAGTTGCGCTTCAACGAAACTGACTTGCTGACTGTTCTGCAAAATACACAGGCCTATTTCCAAACCTATGGCGAGGAAAATGCAGAGGTGCAGCGAGAGGGTATTCTGGGGGCGCAGGGGGTAACGATAGCAGATGTGTTAGATACACTGGAGTTCATGATCGCGACGCTTCAGGAAGACCTACGCCATCAGCAGCCTACTCGCCTCAAAGATCCGAACTTCATTAATACTCACTTTCGAGTCATAGAATGGTCGGCTTATGATCCGGCCAATTTAAGGGAGAAACAGGTGCGCCTGACCAAATACGCTGTGTTTACCCATCCTGGTTCTCGGTCTCCCACAGCGGTGTTCACTGTCCCGCTCTATCAACTCCCAGATGATGCCGAAACCGATCGGTTCTACCTCAACTACACTAAACAAGAGGTTCTAGCGGGCATTTACGAACCGGGAGGCGCAGAATTTGGCCGAGTCGAACCGCTGGCATATTTGACGCGAGATAGCTTTGAAGATGCTCTGATGCAAGGAACGGTACTGGTAAACTTTACGGACGGCTCATCCGCTTTCTTTAATGTCGATCGCAATAATGGCATTGCTTACGATACGAATATTTCACCCTATCGCCAAGGGCGCTATTGGTACTTCAAACCGGTTGATGCGATCAAAGGCTATGGACATACATCCGAAGCAAAAATTTCTATTAAACCTGGTGTCACGTTTGCTGGCGATGTACTGAATATTGGGTTAGGACGCATTGTGGTGTTAGCCGCTCCATCGGGAACTGCACAACTAGGCGTCATTGCCGATACAGGCGGAGCTTTTTTACCCAACCTGCATCAGCTAGATTTTTTGGCGGGTGTATTTCGCGATCGAGATGAGTTTTATACCCACATCAGCCAATTGCCAGAATATGCAAATGCATACATCTTGATTCGTAAGCCCTAGAGCCATGGAACCTAACAGCTTCCGCTAAGAAATGGTACTCATCCCAAAATCAGCCCTGTTCGGGGTGGAATCTCCAAAAACAAGTTGTCGGCAGTCCAAAGAATCGAAGTGTGTTTTTCAGCGTCGGCATTGGTGCTATAGAGAATTTGGCTAGGCTGTGCATGTAAACGCATTCCAACGGTTTCCAGGTCGATGCGGGCTGGAATATCATCGGAGTTTACCGCCACAATCAATACATCTCCTTCCCAAAGCCGAGCAAAGACATACGCTAGACCTTCGGCTCCTAACAAGCGATATTCCCCAATACGCAGAGCCATGTGGGCATGACGTAAGCTGATTAACTGGCAATGGCACTCGAAAAGGTCTGTATTCCACTGGGCAGGAGGTGGAAAACTGCGCCGACAATCCGGATCAAGGGCCCCCTCCAGACCAACTTCATCGCCGTAATAAAGACTGGGTGCACCAGGAAAAGTCATCAGCAATAGGGTTGCTAGTTTAACACTGTTAATGTCGCCGCCTGCAAGGGTCAGCAACCGTGCTGTGTCATGGCTGGCTAAAAGATTGAGTTGAGTGAGTTGAATGTCCCAGGGATAGCGATGCAGCAACAGTTGAATCTTTTCCGCATAGGTGACGGCATCCATCGCTGGATAGGGATCATAATCGCGATCTTGCACCTGATCACGAATCACCCGATCGCCTGCAGTATAAGCAATTGTGGCTCCGGCAAACCAGTAGTTCAGAACGCCATCAAACTGCGTACCGTCTAACCATTGTCGTGCATCTCGCCAAATTTCACCCACAATGTAGGCGTTGGGGTTGATGGCTTTCACCCGATCGCGAAATTCTTGCCAAAACCCCGGTTCTTTGATGCACATTGGTACATCCAGCCGCCAGCCGTCAATGCCTTGACGAATCCAATGCTCGGCTACTTGCATAATATATTCCCGCACAGCCGGATTAGCGTGGTTAAATTCTGGCAAAGCGCGGTTGTCTGCCCAGCCCTTATAGTTTGCCGGTCGATCGCCATCGTAGGGAGCCAGTGGCCAGCCTTCAATCTTAAACCAATCAATCCAGGGCGAATGGGGACCATTCTCCAAAATATCGTTAAAGAAGAAGAAACCGCGACTGGCATGGTTAAAGACGCCATCTAGTACAACCTTCATACCTCGCCAGTGGGCCGCTTCCAGCAGGCGATAGAAAGCAGTGTTGCCACCCAATAACGGATCGACCTGGTAATAATCCTGCGTGTGGTAGCGATGATTGCTGGCAGACTGAAAGATGGGTGTGAAGTAAATAGCAGTCACCCCCAAGTCTTGCAAATAGTCGAGTTTATCAATCACACCCCATAAATTGCCACCTTTGTAGCCCTGGGGGGTGGGTGGGGCCTCCCAAGCTTCTAAGGGTACCGTCTCTAGCTTGGGCATCAGGGGTTGCAACCCTCTGGCGAAACGATCGGGAAAGATTTGATAGAAAACAGCATGTTTCACCCAGTCTGGTGTGTGAATTGGCATAACCCCTCTCTGTATTCAGTCCTCTCGGTTTTCCCGGCTGCCTACTTCGTAAGCTCGGCGTAGGGTCGCTTAGCATTTATCAACAATTGACATAGTGCAGCATCTCACAGCATCCGACAAGGCTCAAGTGGGAATTGATCACATTCTCTGTATTCAACTAGCCAGCCAGCGTTTTTTCTGACGGCTGCGATCGAAACTAGGGAAGAATTCCTCCTTTTGATTGGAACAATTCACGAGCTTTTGGTGTCTTACTATCCATCTTTTTTACATTGATATCCTTTAAATAAAACGCTTTTTTGAATAAGAAAATAATGTTAAACAAGAGTTAAAAAATTGAATGTGACAGTTGTAAAACAGGCTATTTTTTTAGAAAAAATCAATTTCAAAACCTATAACTAAATTATGAGCAAATTACAGCAAAAGCACCTGTTCTTCTAAACTGCTTCTTTGATTTATTCTTCAAACAAAGAGCATAAAAGAAGCGAAATCATTGCTCTATTGATCGGTTCAATCAGCGATTTATCTTTACGAACATGAGAGATAAATTGTGCTCGATCAGGGTGAAGTTAATAGATTAATTGACAACTCATCCGTGTACAAATCAATGGCTAACTCAGCTTAGCCACTGTAATTCAGCACTCTTCAGGAAGGAAGGTATCTATGAAACGGTCTATCAAAGTGATCGCTACAACTTCGATTGTTTCAGCAATGGCAGTAGGATCAATTTTGTTTTCTGCCGATCGCGCTTCTGCACAAGTCCGAGGGATGGAAGGCAGCTATTTAGGCGGTGGTGTATCGGCTGGCGTTACTAATGTTGATGAAGATGGATCGGTTTTAGGTGGTAATATTCAAGGGCGTTTAGATGCGCGAGAATTGCCAGTATCGTTGCGTGGCGCATTCCTATTTAATGGAGATAATAGTGCCATTATGCCGATCGTTTCCTATGACGTTGGAGTGGCTCCCAATACAAACCTGTATGTGGGTGGAGGCTACTCTTTTGTATTAGGTAGAGGAGAGTCGTCGTTGTTAGGAAACCAAGACGCGCCAGTGGTAACACTGGGGGTGGAAACGGCAGTGAATCCGAATGTTGTGCTGTATGGCGATGCCAAGTTAGGGATTGATGCTTACAAAAATAGCTCTGGCTCGGCAGTCAGCTTGCAATTAGGGGCAGCCTACCGATTCTAGTTGGATTGGTTGGATCGATTGGGACGATCAACTCGATCGTCCTGTCAAATCAGGGGGGAGGTCCTGGAACATGACGTTGCTAGAGTTGAGTTCTCATCCTCCCTTCTTTTCTAGTTAGAAAAACCTGTCTAACCCTGATGAGCCACAAAATTCTCAACACAAGTCTCTAAAATAGGAAGTATTCAGTATTTGTGACTGGGTTCGTTACTGCTAGAGACTAGAGATATTGCTTTATGTTTGAAGCCCTTGCCGATCGTCTGGAAGGAGCCTGGAAAAAACTCCGGGGTCAAGACAAAATTTCGGAGTCCAATGTTCAAGAGGCGTTACGAGAAGTTCGTCGGGCCCTATTAGAGGCAGATGCTAACCTCCAGGTTGTCAAAGATTTTGTTGCTGAAGTGCAGAAGCAGGCACTTGGCGCAGAAGTGATTGCAGGGGTCAATCCGGGACAGCAGTTCATCAAAATTGTTTATGATGAACTAGTGTCAGTGATGGGAGACACCAATGTTCCGCTGGCTCATGCCGATGTAGCCCCGACGATCGTACTGATGGCAGGGCTTCAGGGGACGGGTAAAACCACAGCTACCGCGAAACTGGCTCTGCATTTGCGTAAACAGGAACGCAGTGCGATGCTGGTGGCAACAGATGTTTACCGTCCAGCGGCGATCGATCAGTTGGTAACGTTAGGGAAGCAGATCGGTGTGCCCGTCTTTGAGATGGGGAGTGATGCCGATCCAGTGGAAATTGCTCGGCAGGGCGTTGAACAAGCCAAAGCTGACGGCATCGATACGGTCATCATTGACACAGCAGGTCGCTTACAAATTGACCAAGCCATGATGGCCGAATTGGCTCGCATCAAACAAACCGTGCAGCCCCACGAGGTGTTGCTGGTGGTAGATGCCATGACCGGACAGGAAGCCGCGAACTTGACACGCACCTTTCATGAAGAAATTGGTATCACTGGGGCCATTCTTACCAAAATGGACGGCGACACTCGCGGTGGCGCTGCCCTATCAGTACGTCGGATCTCGGGTCAGCCCATTAAGTTCATTGGGGTTGGCGAAAAAGTAGAGGCACTACAGCCGTTCTATCCCGATCGCATGGCCTCACGAATTTTGGGCATGGGCGATGTGCTCACCCTGGTAGAAAAAGCTCAGGAAGAAGTCGATCTAGCGGATGCTGAAAAGCTACAAGAGAAAATTCTGACTGCCAAGTTTGACTTCGCCGACTTTCTGAAGCAAACGCGATTGATGAAAAACATGGGATCGCTAGCGGGAATTGTAAAGCTGATTCCAGGCATGGGCGGCAAAATTTCCGACGAACAGTTGCAACAAGGCGAGGCGCAACTGAAACGGGTGGAAGCCATGATTAACTCGATGACCCCCGAAGAACGCAGAGAACCAGAGTTGCTGTCGGGGTCTCCTAGTCGCCGTCGTCGCATTGCCAAAGGGTCGGGGTATTCCCTGGACGATGTCAGTAAACTGGTGAAAGATTTCCAGAAAATGCGATCGCTGATGCAGCAGATGGGTCAGGGTGGATTGCCCGGGATGGGAATGCCCGGATTGGGAGGGATGTTTGGTGGCGGTGCGCCCGCTGGTGGAATGCCCAGTCCTCCCCCCCCCGGTTGGCGCGGCTACCCCGGTGCAATGTCGCCAGGAAAGAAGAAGAAAAAGGACAAGAAAAAGAAAGGCTTTGGCACGCTGTAATAGCTATAACAAAGGCTAAAGGTGAAGGATAGAAAGTGAGTAAATATTCCGAGGGTTGATGATGTTCTACCGGGATATCTATCCAATTTTTGAACCTTGAGCCTGTATCATTTGCCCCTTTTTCAAGCCTTTCTCTTTTCTCCTTTTATCCTTTCATTCCCAGGTCCATATCGTGCTAGGCTCGTATCTATAGGATCAATAACAGTCTCAGGCTTGCCTTGCCGTTGGCGAGGTGTTCGTGAGGTTGGAAGGAGAGGTTTTTAGGAGCGATCGCAACAATGGTATTAAAGTTTTTAGGATTGGGTAAGAAATCCGAATATTTTCTAGAGGCGGAACCACAACCGTCCAACGGTTCTGAACCTGCAACCGCAGAAAAACCCAAGACGGAATCCGTTGCTACAACAACCCCTGAAGCGGTCAAGGACGCTGTGTCTTCAACACTGGAAACAGCAGCGTCTGAAGCAAAATCAGCCCTAGAGGCCGCTGCCGCCGTAGCCACTTCTGCCACAGAGGCTGTCGCCTCTAAAGCAACAAAAACTACAAAGAAATCGAAAAAATCGCAGAAAGCAAAGGTGGAATCAGTCACTGTTGAGATTGATGAAACAACCCAAGCAGAGGCGAAAGCTGAAATTAAAGCAATTCCAGCTTCTAGTAACACCTTTGCGACCGATCATCTCATTCCGAAGAACACCCCTCGCCGCCGTCCGGGCCCCAGCCTAGATATGTTTAAGGACATGGCACGACAGATGAACTCGAAGTAGGTCAACGGATATATCCATCGATCGACGGTTATCTCGTTTATTTCTACTTATTTCTACTAAGACAACCTAAAGGAAAGGATGAAGAGTCTATGCCTCTTTAGTCCTTTCCTTTTTTGTCTTGCTTTTTTGTAGTGAGTAGTTTGTATTGAGTTTGATTATTCATCAACCCGGGTATTGGTTATGACCTACTCCCCGGCGTTCCTGAAGCAGATAGGAATTGCCCTCATCCCCAACCCTTCTCCCTAGGGTGAGGGCTGCAAGAAGCTCCAGCACGAGAATCATCTTCTTTCAGCAACGCCTGACCTACCGCCTACTCCCTATTCCCTGACCTATCCCTCAGCTAGTCTATCGTCAGCTTCTTAATCTTCGACTTCAAGTTGGGCGACGATCATGGCACAGATCGCAAAAGCAGACACTAGCGGCATGGGTGACTGTAATAGATAAGTAAACAGTGCCGACATAACACTAATGCCGATCGCCGTCACACACCATTTCCGTTCATCCGGGCTTAAGCCTTGTTTGGCTTTAATCAGGCGTAGTGCCTGGTTAGGAATTGGCAACGGCATCACAGCATTAGGCGGGAACGCCCAGTATTCCTTGCGCTCGCGCACAAATAGATCTGTCCAACCGTTTTCCTGACACCAATCCTCAATCCAGGTGTAGCAATAGTGATTCATAACTCAAGGCAGAAGAATGGACTACAACTCAAAAACAATAGAACCTAGACCCAACAACCCTCAAAACGAACAAGCTCTACAGAGGCTCTGTAGAACTAGCAAAACCATGAGTTGATTTAAGAAAACTTCCTACTGTTCGTAGGCTAACAAACTCAACCGATGACAACCATCTATGGCAATCAAAGTTTACTCAAACCAATCTTCTGGTTACAGAGCGTAAAGCACTTGTGACAAAACTTAGGGCTAGGACAGTTAATAGCTACGTTATTGTCTTTCTAGCGCCTGATTGCAGCCTCCATAGATAGATTTTCATGAATGAGCTTGCCAGAAAAGATTTGTTCACTTGTTTAGGAGCCTGGCTAGCGTTGGAGCTTGTCTGTTTTGGGCTGCTGCCAGGGATTGGGTTAAATCGATCGAACGTTAATATCGAGCCTTGGTTTATCGCCAGTATTCCCTTAGGAATTGGTGGAGCGTTTCTGTTGGCAAGCAGTACTCACTTCCTCGAAGGCGATCGACCAGAGACGTGGTGGCAAAAGCGCTTGACTCAAGTGTCGGCTGTGCTAGTTAGCTGGGCCGGGTTGTTGGGCATCAGCTTTCCGTTACTAGTGATGAGTTTGCTGATTTTTATTGAACTGTTTGCGCAATTACGGGGTTCATGAAATTCTCGTTGCAGGCGGGCAGTGCCGACCTTGCTTGGAACCTACCCTCGATTCAAGCGCAATCAAAATTCAGCTTCGCGGGGTGCACGCGGAAAGGGAATGACATCGCGGATGTTCCCCATTCCGGTCATAAACTGCACCAGCCGATCGAACCCTAAGCCAAACCCGGCATGGGGTACGGTTCCATAACGGCGCAAATCTAGATACCACCACAGAGTTTCGATCGGCAAGCCACATTCCTGCACCCGTCGTTCTAACACCTCTAAGCGCTCTTCTCGCTGCGAGCCGCCTACCAATTCCCCAATTTTAGGAGCCAAAATATCCATCGCCCGTACAGTTTTGCCATCGTCATTTAAGCGCATATAGAAAGCTTTGATAGCGGCTGGATAGTCGGTGACAATCACAGGTTTCTTAAACAGATCTTCCGCCAAATAGCGCTCGTGTTCTGACTGCAAATCCGCTCCCCAGGACACGGGATACTCAAAGGATTTGTCGGCTTTTTCCAGCAGGGCGATCGCATCAGTGTAAGTAATGCGCTCAAACTGGCTATTAATGATATTTTCAGCCGTTGCTAGCACTGAATCATCAATGCGGAGATTGAAGAATTCCATATCTTCCGGGCAGGTTTCCAGCACATGCTTGAAGACATGTTTAAGGAAAGCTTCCGCCAAGTCCATGTTGCCCTCTAGTTCACAGAAAGCCATCTCCGGTTCTACCATCCAAAATTCGGCCAAGTGGCGCGATGTGTTGGAGTTCTCAGCACGGAAGGTGGGGCCAAAGGTATAGACATTTGTGAAGGCCATCGCCATAATTTCGGCTTCCAGTTGTCCGCTTACTGTTAGATAAGCCCGTCGCCCAAAAAAGTCCTCACTAAAATCAATTTCGCCAGCGTCTGTACGGGGCAATTTTTCAAAGTCTAACCCTGTTACTGTAAACAGTTCCCCGGCTCCTTCGGCATCACTGGCCGTAATTAGCGGTGTATGTACCCATAGGAATCCCCGCTCTTGAAAGAAATTGTGAATGGCCGTCGCGCAGGCATTCCGCACCCGAAACACAGCCCCCAAGGTATTAGTGCGGGGTCGTAGATGTCCGATCGTTCGCAAAAACTCAAAGGAATGGCGCTTCTTTTGTAGTGGATAGGTTTCGGCGTCGGCTTCACCATACACTTTAATAGTATGGGCCTTCAGTTCAATCCGTTGGCCCTTAGCGGGCGACTCAACCAACACACCGCTGATCTCGACTGATGCGCCAGTGTTAGCCTGCTTCATCGTCTCGGCATAGTTGGGCAAATCGTCATTCACCACCACTTGCAGCCCTGCCAGCGAGGAGCCATCGTTGACTTCTACAAAGCTAAAGCTCTTTTGGTCGCGTTTTGTGCGCACCCAGCCTTGAATGGTGACAGGTTCGTTGGGTTGACCGTAGCGAAGCAGATCCAGAATGCGTCGAGTCATTGTCATGAGCGTCAGGGTGAGCAGGCGAAATTTGGTCGTCGATTGTACTGCCTCTGAGTGTAGCAAGGACTGACTCGATCGATGAGGGTTGGGGTGGCTTATCCTTGTCCGATGACCACCTGCACAACATCTTCCCAGTTCAGACGCAGTTGAAAATGAGCATCACCACCGCTAATGGCCAGTTCTACCCACCCGTGACTACCTACTAACGCCAAAGGTTCACCGGGAGAGACATCGCTGTAGGTACTACAACCGGGCACTGTGCGTTTACCAACCAGCACCGACCAGGTTTTACCATCAACATACTCACCTGGAATATTAGTGATAACGTTGCCAAAGCGATCGATATGCTGAATATTGCCCCGAAAGCCGTGTGCGGTGGGGGTACAACTGGCAATTGGACATTGAGCCAGATTGACAACGTCGATCGGATCTCCCAGTTTGGTGATAGGAACGCCACTGGCCAAATGGGCGGCAACTGGCGCAAAGATATCCCGCCCGTGGAACGTGTGGCTAGGGTCTGGGACACGCCAATAATCGCGGTTGGTGAGTTCAACGCTGTGAATAACGGACTGTTGTGCCAGTAGGCCGGTGAAAATGCCGTTATCCGGACCCACCAAAAACCCCGTTTCCAATTCGAGGGCGATCGCCCGGCGAGCACTGCCTACGCCTGGATCAACGACCGCCACATGTACCGTTCCAACTGGAAAGAACGGATAAGCACTGAGCAAATTAAACTGAGCCACCTGAATATTTTGGGGAGGCACCTCATGCGTTAAATCAATGACCTGCACATGGGGATTAATTTGGGCAATCACTCCTTTCATAACCCCAACATAGGTGTCGTTCCAGCCAAAATCGGTTAGCAGTGTCAGTAGGGAAGTTGCAGTCATGGAGGGCACAAAGCAAAGAGGGGCGATCGGTGAAGTAACGTAAAAGCCTAGGTGATCTGTCCCCAAGGTAGCCCAACTTATGACCAACTAGGCACAAGAAAATGGTCAGAACAAACAGCAAATAGCGTAACTTGGGTAGCGTGAGGTACTGAAGTAACAGCCTTATGATCAAAAGGACGCGAGAGGAAAGGTTTTGACGATATGGCTTCTATCCCGCCAACCGTTGTCCTTTACCAAAGAGACTAACAGGAGTCATGGAGCCGATATCAACAGGTTTGGAACATCCCGATTTCTCAATACAGAGTCGTGCCAACGTTCACAACGAGGTAATACAGAGGTAATACAGTGGTCAATAGCAATAATCCAAACAGCAATCAAAACGATAAAGATCAGTTTTTTCATCCTCAGTCGAAATACTATGGTGAGTTTTCGCCGGAGGCTCTCGCCTTCAATGCCAACTTGCAAGAGTTTGCCTCTCGGGTTGGGATTGTCTGTAACTTAGAAACAGGTGGTAAGATTTCCTCCGAAGAAGCCTACACAGAAATTAAGCGACTTTGGAAACAACTGAAACAGTCAAAACACGAACTGTTAGATACCGCCAGACCCCCTTCACCCGATTTACCCACCGACGAATGAATATCGAAATGGATTGATTTAGCCAAAATGAGCTTTGACGGCTTGCACAATTCGCTGAGATGCTTGACCATCGCCAAAGGGATTGACCGCATTAGCCATAACCTGATACGCATCGGCATCGGCAAGCAGCGTTGCCGCTTCTGTGGCAATGGTTTTTGGATGGGTTCCCACCAGTTTGGCTGTACCCGCTTGGACGGCTTCTGGGCGTTCAGTGGTTTCTCGCAGAACTAACACTGGTTTTCCTAGACTGGGTGCTTCCTCTTGCAGTCCTCCAGAATCGGTTAAGAGCAAGTAGCAGCGTTGAATGGCCCCAACCAGTTCGCTGTAATCTAATGGTTCTGTCAAAAATACGCGAGGATGAGACCCTAGTATGGCTTGCAAGGGTTCTCGTACCGTCGGGTTGCGATGTAAGGGCAGCAGCAATGCTGTATCAGGAAAGCGATCGAGCACATCCAAGAATCCGGTAGCAATCTCTTGCAACGGACTGCCCCAATTTTCGCGGCGATGCACTGTAGCCAATAATACGCGATAGTGCTCCCAGGCTAAATTTTCCACCGGGCAAGCAGGCTGCTGGGCGGCTACGGTCAACAGCGCATCAATCACGGTATTGCCCGTATGATAAATCTTGCCGATGACCCCCGATCGCTCTAAATTTTCCACCGCAAGCGTCGTAGGGGCAAAGTGAAGATGCGTGATTTGCGAAATCAACCGCCGATTCGCTTCTTCTGGGTAGGGATTATAGATGTGATCAGTTCGCAGTCCAGCTTCCACGTGCCCCACCGGAATTTGCTGATAGAAAGCCGCTAGGGCCGCTGCCAATGCGGTTGTGGTATCGCCTTGCACAATTACCAATTGGGGCTGAAGCTCGTGGAACAGGGTTTCCAGTCCTCGTAGGCTGCGGCAGGTGATGTCGGTTAAGGTCTGCCCATGCTGCATGATGTTCAAATCGCGATCGGCTTGCAGCCCAAATAATTTCATGACTTGGGACACCATCTCTCGGTGCTGTCCGGTGAGAATGACTTGGGTGGAAAAGGCTGGATCTTGCTGAAAAGCTTGAATCACCGGAGCTAACTTGATCGCTTCGGGGCGGGTTCCTAGAATGATGCAAACTCGAATCGGTGACTTAGCCATACCTATTTCGCTCTACATGAATCAAGACCAAACCATTAGGCAAACACCACAGTGCGGTTGCCATATACCAACACGCGATTTTGCAAGTGTAGGCGCACGGCTCTGGCCAATACAACCCGTTCTAAGTCTTTACCCTGTCGAATCAAATCTTCTACCTGATCGCGATGGCTCACCCGTACTACATCTTGTTCAATGATGGGGCCTTCGTCTAAATCTTGGGTGACATAGTGGGCTGTTGCGCCAATGATTTTAACACCCCGATCGAACGCCCGATGATAGGGATTGGCTCCTGGAAAGGCGGGCAAAAACGAGTGATGAATATTGATCAGGGTGGGAAACTGGGCAATAAACTTTGAGCTAAGCACCTGCATATACTTTGCCAACACTACTAGATCAATGTTGTACTGCCGCAACAAGTCTAGCTGTTTGGCTTCCTGTGCTGGTTTGGTATCTGGTGTGATTGGTAAATAATGATAGTCAATACTAAATTGGTCGGCGATCGACTGCAATTGTGGATGATTGCTGATAATGAGGGGAATTTCTGCATTCAACTCTTTCGATCGCTGTCGCCAGATCAAATCAAACAAACAGTGATCTTGACGGCTGACCCAAATCGCAATCCGAGGCACCCGATCTGAAAAATGGAGTTGCCAATTGGCCTGTAAAGGTTGGGCAATGGCGCCAAAAGCTGGAGCAATGATATCTCGCGGCAAATTAAATCCGGCTAGCTCCCATTCTATCCGCGTTAAAAACAACCCCGCCGAAGCATCGGTATGCTGATCGGCATGGATAATATTGCCGCCATTTGAGTAAATGAAATTGGCAAATTTCGCGACCAATCCCCGTTGATCGGGACAGGAAATTAACAGGGTAGCAGTTGGGCTAGACATAGAGGGCTAAGGCGTAAATAGAAGATACGATCGACAGACTGAATGAGCTAGGGAATGGAGAGTTGGGAGTTGAGAATGGGGCGTGGAGATGAAGTGATTAGATTTAGACTCGATCGATGGGTGAATGGCGACGTTCTTGGAGCCGTAGGGCAATTTCCTGATGGGCTTCTCGGGTGATGGGGTAAAAATAGGCTAACACTAAACTACAGAGCAGAAATAAGGCGGGCACAGGCGCGATCGCCCACCGAATGGCCCACAAGGCAGAATCCGGCTGGAGCGGAGTAGGCTGCTCGGCGGTGGTGGCAATAAACCCTGTCCAATCAAGGCTTTTACCTACCAAAAATAGAGACACCGCCACCCCAATTTTTTGCAACTGTGACATAAAGCCATAGAAAATACCTTCGCGACGCTGACCCGACTGAAGCTCATCGAGATCGATAACATCCGGTAATGTAGACCACGGAACCAGATATGCTACTGCAATTCCCATCCCCATCGTCACCGCTAAAACATAGACAAAGCCGATTTGCTGCGGTTGTAAAAAGAAAATTCCTGCTTGGGCCAAGAGCCAGGGCGGAATCCCTAGAAAATAAATGGTGCGTTTATCCACCCGTTGCCCCAACCAACTCCACCCGATTGTGGCGACTAGTGCGGTGAGTTGAGCCGTAATCCCTAATTGCGTCACGTCTTGCTCTTGCCGTCCCATGTAGTGCACTACAAAATAGGGCAACACGCTAGCAATGAGTTGCATGGCTAACCAAGAACACAGGAAAATTCCCATGATCAGGAGAAATGGGCGATGGCTTAAAACCGTGCGCATTTGTCTGAGCAAGGAAGGAGAAGGCGCGACAGACGCCGATCGCTGCAATTGCATTGTTTGAAAGCGAGAAAAAGTGCCACAAACACATAACAATACTGCCAGTATGGCCAACACTGCACAGTTGATTGCCAACACGAGATATTGCTGTTGGGTATCAGGAATCAGTTCAAAAATGACTTGCGCCATCACCAACGCAAAAATACCGCCAGCCAGATCAAATGCCGTTTGAAAGCCAGCCAAACTCGTGCGCTCCGTATAGGTCTGTGTCAATTCAGACGCCAGAGTGGTATAGGGAATACTGACCGTCGTAGAGGCAATGTAATATAGAAAGGCAATGCCTGCATAGTAGCCAAACAATTGCCATTGATTTTCCATAGGTGGCACGAGCCATAGCAGGATGAACAATCCAGCGAAGGGAACGACTCCTGCCAGCATCCACGGATAACGCTTGCCCCAGGGAGATCGAGTGCGATCGCTTAACCAACCCACCATTGGATCATTGATTGCATCCCAAAGGCGTCCCAACAACAGCACCGACCCTGCCAAGGCTGGATTTAGTCCAGCGACATCCGTCATGAAAAACAGCAGAAAGAAGATGACAATATTACCCAGAATCGACGCGGTTAGCATTCCCGTGCCATAGCTAAGCTTTGTTTTAAGCGTTAAGCGCTCAATATTTAATTCCTCTGGGTTGGTCATACAGTTGATGCCTCTCTGATTCCCGCAGCCGTTACTCAACCGTGAACGTTTTCTGTGAGCATTCGTCTATGCTCCTATGTCCTTGCGGTTATTGTACGGAACCTTCGGACACTACGGCGATTCTTGATAGCATCGATGTTTATCGATGTTTGGGACTAATTTCTCGCTCGCAATTCCTGTTCTCCCGGTTGTTACTCCCCAAATTCATCGTTCGTTAACAGAAGCAACGCAGTTATAAAACTCTGATGAGTCACAACAGCCAAGAGTACACATTTTCACTGCTTGGATTTACCGTAATAAATAACAGCCACTTGTTACAAAAGTCACCTGTATGAGTCTAGATTAGTTTCTATCTCTTCAATCGAAATGTTGAGGTCGTGGTTTAACCAATCGCATAACGTTAACCAATGCAGAAGCATTCGATCGAATCTTTCCTCATCAGTACAGCAGCACAGGATGAACATTAAGTTACGACCGCTAAAAAACATCCTGAAGGGAAGCATCTCACCAGAATACTGCTAGAGGAGAAATCTCCCTACATTCCTGAGAACATCACACTTGTGGTCTGATTTTAATTTATAAATCTTCACAACATTACGAGGTAGGTAGTCGTGTTATCCCAATTACTAGGAACAGTCGGTACTCAGTTTTATTCCACAACCGTCTCAGAAGTGGTTGTCCGTGAATTTGTCGATACCGATCTGGATGTTGAGGGCTGGTATGCGCTTGGACATCAAAAGCAAAGTGAGTTTTTGGCAGCCGTGGGTAAACAAGAGTCGATTTGGCGACTGCGGCGTAATCGAGTAGAGTACCTTTGGGCCATTCTGGAAAGGAATCATCTAGAGTTATTTGATGAAGCGGTTTCCGGTGCGCGTCCAATTACGGTCATTCGGTTGTTTTAGTTCGGATCTCAACTTCTTGCCTAAGTTAGACGATGAAGCAGTGCCCTAATTGCAAGTCATGGATCTAAAGCATCCTGGATTGCATATTTAAGCTCTTTGTCAGCAGGACGTTTAACGAATTGCTCATGACTGTAGATCCAGAGTGGCAGAATGAAGGCTCTAGACTCATTCACCAAATACATCAGCCTAACCTGCCTAGATGCCCCTTTGGCAAGCCTAAACTCTAGCTTAAGAAACGTCCAACCTTCAGGAAGTTTCATCTTACTTGGCAGAGGCTCATCACGAGAACTGGAGGGGTATGGATCATCCAGCAACCCTTCCA
The DNA here is from genome assembly GCF_026802175.1 of Thermocoleostomius sinensis A174. Lineage (NCBI taxonomy): Bacteria > Bacillati > Cyanobacteriota > Cyanophyceae > Oculatellales > Oculatellaceae > Thermocoleostomius > Thermocoleostomius sinensis. The sequence goes on from NZ_CP113797.1 coordinate 5,696,982, forward strand.
GTACATTCACTACAACTTCTACGACTACTACAACTTCTCTGTTCCTACACAATCGCCTCTGAGTTAAATCTTGTTCCAACAACTCCGCACTCAAAAAATCTAGTTTCTGGATCAATGACTGTTCTAGGTGGGTAATTGCACCATCTCTCGAATATTGCCGCGAACGGTTCCAGGCTTTTGCTCAAACTGACGATCTTGTTGATGAATGTGCATCGGCATTCCCTGCTTGGGAGCCATGACAATCACACCAGCTTGATCGATTCTGGCGTTGGGAATCAATTGCAGACGATAGCGTTGCAATAGCATGGCCAAGATTAATTTGATTTCCATCATGGCAAATCCGGCTCCAATGCAAACCCGCGAGCCTGCACTGAATGGGTTATATTCATACATCGACGGTGCGATCGTTTCCCACCGCTGCGGACTAAACACAGACGGATTGGGATAAAGCTCTGGCATTTGGTGCGTGTGGTAGATGCCGACAAATACTTCAGTGCCTTCCGGTAAGAAATAGCCCCCTAGCTCCGTCGGTTTTGAAGTAATGCGGCCATTCCAGGGAACAGGTGACAGAATTCGCATACTTTCTTTAATCACTCGTTCTAGTAAGGGCAACTGAGATAATTGAGCGATTGTTGGGGCTGCTCCATGCAAAACAGAGTCCAGTTCGTCCAGCAAATCGGCAGCTACTGACGGGTGCTGAGACAACAAAAACAACGTCCAGGTCAGCGCATTAGAACTGGTTTCATGCCCAGCGGCAAACAAAACGCCTACATGCCCCAATAGTTCGTCTTCGCTGAGTCCAGTGCCGTCCACTTCATCACGAGCTTGAATCAGCATCGACAGCACATCCCGATCGCGATCGATGGTGTGGCGTTTGCGATCGATCAGTTGGCGCATCAGGTCATCCAGTTGCCCAATTTGCGTGAGAAAGCGATGGTAGGGCAAGCCGGGAAGGTCAAAAGGGAAAAACAGCAGCAGCGGCGTTCCTAACGTGCCAAGTGCCTCTTGCAGGAGTTGTCCGATTCCCCCGCCTGCTTCGCCAATGTCTTCACCAAACAGCGTTTTTGTGGCAACGCGCATGGTCAATAGCCGCATAACTTCAGACATATCACACACTTGCCCCGGACGGAGTTGCTCTAAGGTCGATGCGGTCAGTGCCACAATGTCATCGCGATAGCTTTCGATCTGCTGGCGATGAAACGCGGGCATCATCAGTTGGCGATGCTGACGATGTACGTCGCCGTTAAGTCCAAATAAGCCCACGCCAAAGTGCTTCAAGGGCTGCGAGCGGTTTGACTCATTGCGTCTGCCATAGATTCGTCCCGACAGCGGATGCTTGGTATAGATTTCATGCTGGGTGGCCACCTGCCGCACAATCTCTGGGCCATAGGCAAACACTGTTCCAGGGCAGTTGGGATCAGACGAGTAGAGGTTACTGCCGCCGCCCGATCGCAATGCCACAATCGGACCATATTGTTGAAAAAGCTGGCGAGCAAACCCGATGGAATCTTGTCCAAAGCGAATGACATTGAGCAAATGTCCCAGTTCCGTTTTAGGATTAGGGCCAGGGACAGAGAGGGATTGAGGGCGCACAGAGGTCAGCATAGAAGTACAGCGTGGGTTCCATTGAACGTTGCAGTCAGCAAACGATTAACCGTTTAAACCAAAATACTCGTTCGCGATCGACGATTCCTGAGAAATCAGGTTTCTTTGAGCTAGTACTTCTCTCCAAACGTCTATGGTTGACCCTATTTACCCTACCCTCATAGCAACATTCCTGCGATCGAGGCGGTCATAAAACAAGCTAATGTACCTGCAATCATCGCTCGCACTCCTAGCCGGGCTAAATCATGTTGCCGTTCGGGGGCAATGCCGCCAATACCGCCAATTTGAATGCCGATCGATCCTATGTTGGCGAAGCCGCAGAGGGCATAGGTGGCAATAATTACCGCCCGTTCAGAAATGGCATTACCTTCAATCAACTGCTGTAAATCCAGATAGGCAATGAACTCATTAAGAATGGTTTTCTTGCCCAGCAATGCCCCCACCTGCCCACAATCTGCCCAGGGTACACCCATGAGCCAGGCGATCGGCGCGAGCAAGAAAGAAAGAATCAACTCCAGCGATAGCTCCGGTTGATTAAACAGCACTCCGCCCAACCAACCCAAGAAAGCATTGAACATGGCTAACAATGCCAAAAAGGCAATCAGCATGGCCGCGATATTCAAAACCAACCGCAAGCCGTCTAGCGCTCCCAGTGTCACGGCATCCACAGCATTGATTGAGGGTTTGTCAACATCGATTTTGACAGCCCCGCGCGTGGGAGATTCTTCCGTTTCTGGATACATGATTTTGGAAATGGCCAAGGCGGCCGGGGCCGACATCACCGAGGCGGCAATCAAATGTACAGCCGGTACACCAAACGAAATATAGGCTGCCAATACACCCCCTGCAACCGTGGCGAACCCACCCGTCATGATTGCGTGTAATTCCGACATAGTTGCGGTCGGTACATAGGGTTTGATCAACAGGGGTGCTTCGGTTTGGCCCACAAAAATATTACCGGCGGCCGACAAAGATTCTGAGCCAGATGTACCCAATGTGCGAATCATCAGCCACGCAATCCCCTTTACCACCTGTTGCAGAATGCCGTAGTGATACAGCAAACTAATAAAGGCTGAAAAAAAGATGATAGTGGGAAGAACTTTGAATGCAAAGAAGAATTCTTGGAAATTGTCGCCGAATACAAATCTAGCTCCCTCATCAGAGAAATTGAGGAACTGCGTGACTACATTTCCCAAGAACTGAAAAATGGAAAACCCGATCGGAATTCTGAGAATAAACACTGCAAAAATAAACTGCAAGGCAATGCCCCAGAGCACAGACTTCCAAGCCACCATTTTGCGGTTAACTGAGATTGCATAGGCAATCCCTACAAACACCAGTAACCCTAATAGTGCAACGAAACGTTCCATCACTCCCCCTGCTTTGTTGAAGGTTTTACTGTTTAAATTTTTTTCCATGCTTTGGGTTGCTGAAAATGGTAGATATCTTGAATCACCTGCACCCAACCAGTGGTGAGAGCTTCCAAGAACCGATCGCCTTTTTCTTTGGTGGCCACTGTTGGATCACCCAAAACTCCGCTTTGGCTTAAATCTCGCGTTGTCCAGGCAAAGGGAAGCTGACCCTCCATGCTCAACACACTAGACTGAGGGAGTTCTTGCGGATACTCTGTAGCGGCTTGTTCCATGCGCACTTGATCCGGCAAAATCGATAGCAGCACACTGGTTTCCGCATCGCCTGCATGGATTCCCAGTTCTGCCTCTTTAGAGGTCAGCAAGTCGATCGGCAGGTTGGGAACGCGCCAAACAAACAGCGGAAACACCATGAAGTCTTCATAGCGTTGATGCAGGTCCCGCGCTACAATTTCCATGATTTGTGGTTGCCCGCCGTGGCCGTTAACCAACGCAAACTTGCGGAACCCGGCCCGATACAGACTTTCCCCAACTTCCATCAAGGTGGCAATTAACGTGTGCGCACTCAGTGTTACCGTGCCCGGAAAGTGCCAATGTTCGTTGGACTTGCCGTAGCACAGGGTTGGCAGCACGTAGGCGGGAATGTCGGGTTCCAGGCGCTCTGTGGCCTTTCCCATAACAGCGGTTGCAATGGCCGCATCAACCACCAACGGCAGATGGGGTCCATGCTGCTCGATCGTCCCCACAGGCTGAAGCAACACCACGTTATCTTTGTTCGGCATCTGCTGGATCTCAGTCCAAGTGAGATAGGGAAAGAACCGATCGGGAGGAATAAAGCTATGCATACCGTCTTCTACAACCATGCCCGTATTGTATGAGCACTAAAGGATACAAGATTGTAGCAAAATGGCATCTCTTCTCAAGTTTTTTTGTGAATGGAAAATGCACGTTATGGGTTATGGACCGTCAACTTGACCATCAACTTGATCGTCAACTGGCATCAGAAAACAACCGTGAATTCGCCAACTGTCGTCCGGTTGCTGCTGCATTAAATAAACGGCCATGACAATCGTGCCTTCGGGCCCCATCAACAGCACTTTTTGAGCCGGCATGGCTTCCACGGTGGTTAGCTCCTGAAACACAATGGCACGGGGACGGTATACCGCTGGATAGCCCAATCGCACCATGCGCATAAAGGCTTTGGCGGTACCAAACTGCGCCTGAATCCCCGGACTGGCAAACGTGAAAGCTTCGGTGGCATCGTCGCGTTGAAAGGCAGCTAGTTGGCGCTCGATGATGGCGCGAATGGCTTGGCGATCGGTGGAGGGTAACACGGTGATGGGGGTTAGAGGGCAGGAATTAGGGGTTGGAGAGCAGGTGCTAGAAATCAAACGGGTTGAAATCTGAGGGATCAAAATCTGGTCGGGGCCGATCGGGGGGTTCCAGGGGTTTCAATTGGGTGGGCGGGCGATCACTGCTCCAGGCCCACCAAACAGTCTGACAGGAGCATTGATAAAACTCTTGCCAGCGCCGCTGTCGATTTTCCATGAGAACAGGCGCTCGACGATTTACCCAAACCTGTTGAGCTTCTAGGGATGAAGCTCGACAAGTCGGGCAATGAAATTCGTAAGCGTGAACTGCCGATTGAGTCCAGTCAGGAGGGGTCGGAGCAAAGGCATCCATGCAAACACCCAGGTGGAAAGATAAGCAGCGTTTATGTCTAAAGCATAAGAGATATAGCTGGCTTCGGCACAGGGTGTCTCTAGGAAGAAGCTTAATGCGCCGTGGTTCCCTGTGGAAGCTGTGCTATTTCAAAAATAATGCATTAGATGCCAGATCCGTCTAAATACTGTTCAATCACCCGATCTTCAAGACGACAGACAGGTACGCGAATGTCCTCTAACAGGTGATGAGTGGAGTGGGCAGTTTTCTGCAAGCTTTGTACTTGCTGTTCTAACGTTTCAATGCGATCGAGCAAGGCACGAATTACTTGGGCTTCCGAGTCAGGTAACTGACCATGATCGAGGGGATTAACGCGCACGCCAGAGCGATAAACAATGCGTCCAGGGACGCCAACCACAGTGCAATCGGGCGGCACATCGCGTAACACCACCGACCCGGCCCCAATCCGCACGTTGTCGCCAATGGAAAGATTACCCAGTACCTTTGCGCCGGCTCCCACTACCACGTTCTCGCCCAAGGTCGGGTGGCGTTTGCCGCTTTCTTTGCCGGTTCCACCCAAGGTAACGCCTTGATAAATCAGAGCATAGTTGCCTACGATCGCTGTTTCGCCAATGACAACACCCATGCCGTGGTCGATAAATACACCTTGCCCAATTTGAGCACCTGGGTGAATTTCAATGCCTGTAAAGAAGCGGGCTAAATGCGAAATTAAACGAGGCACGAACGGCATTCGCAGGCTGTAGAGGCGATGGGCCAGCCGATGCAGCAGCAGGGCTTGTAAGCCAGGATAACAGAACAGCACCTCTAACCAATTCCGAGCCGCCGGATCTCGATCGAAAATGATTTGAAAGTCAGCGCTTAGGGTTCTGAATAGGGTTTTAAACACGGGCAGTCACCACGGTTGGCAAGATAGTTAGCAACAGTCAGACGATTGGCAAATCAAAGCTATCAGTTTTGAGTCTTGTGCAATAGCACTCAAAGTCTATCTTAACGTTCCAGGTGAATTCCTAGATTAGACACAGCTGAGTTCATCGGTTTGCGTTGCTCCCAGAACAATGACGAACAATGACGCTCAGAGTTACGATTGCATTTTCAGAAGTTGATGAATGCTTTGGAGTTCTGACAAAATAGCTCGCAATAGCTCATGGGTGATGGTTTCGCTCGGTTGTTGAACTTCGATCGTCACCTGCTTAATTCCCAAAATGTCTTTGGCAAACCGAGCCACTTCGTTGGGATGGAACAAGAGCGGATCGTCTTTGTTGACTCGGAATTCTGGGTTTAGCTTACGCGGATCATAGGGCGGATTCAGGTTGTCTGGATTGGTGTTGGCATAGCGATAAACGGAAGCACGAGAACGGTTTAGGGCTTTCTGGGCGGCTTCAATGGACATCAGCCCTTCAGCATTGGTTTCTACTGCAAACTCCATCAGTAATCTCTCATCAGTAATCTTTTTGTGTCATTGCGAGACTCACTTGTATCAATTTCATACTTTAACGTATTTTGCCACGTCTGAGGCGGGCTGTCGGTCGAGTGATTCAATGCGCTCCTAGAAGCCCAGTTCCAAGGTAAAACTTCGTAGGCTGCCGCGATCTTCACCAGCTTTATCAATCACCTCTACGGTCCAGCTACCTTTGGGGCTTTTGCCCCGAAGACTGACTAGGCCTGGTGTGTTGGCTTCATCGTAAACCGTATTGATATTACGAGTACCCCGCCCTCGGCGGTTGTGCAACGCCACAGAAATGACATTGGTTTCTTCGGGAGGCTTCAGCAGCACCACCAGATCGCGCAGATCACTGTGGTGGATATCTACAAACACTTTGATGGATTGGAGAGGATTGGTTACGGGCACCATCATTGACAGCGTGGCAGGCTGCAAGTAGCGGATGGGCATCTCTTGAATGGCACGATACATGCGGACAGGTGTGGACTGCGTGGGAATGGCCGACTCGATCGCTTGTCGGGCATTCAGCCGTCCATAGCCATAAAATGGACTACGACCATCCGCGTTATATTGACCGTCTGTTTCATCAATTTTGTCGCTGCTTTGTTTCAAAATCTCGCGCACCTGATCCCAACGTAAATCGGGGTTTTGTGCTAAAACCAGTGCTGCCACGCCTGCTGCTCCTGGACACGCACTCGACGTACCCCCGAAGGAGTTGGTGTAGTTGCCTGCCTCGTCTCCGGCCGCCGCATTGCCGGAATTGTAGCCGGCTGCTCCCGATCGATCGGTTGTCCAAATACCCGGAGTTAAACTCTGCTCGCCATTGTTGCTGGGAAAGGCACACCAAATTGCATTGCCAAAGTCGCTGTAGGCGCTGCGTTTACCCAGGTCGTTACAAGCAGCCACAGCAATTACCTTGTCATAACTGGCATAACCGTCGTTGTCTACGCTTTCGTTGCCGTTGCCTGCTGCCCAGCAAATCACACAGCCTTTACCATTGCGTCCTTGACTGACGGCATAGTCGATCGCCAAGCGGGTACTGTCGGGCAAGGGGACAATTTCATTGTGCAGCGGGTCATCTGGGTTCCACCAGTCGCCGTCGGTCGGGCCCCAACTGCACGAAATCACATCGGCTCCGTTACGTGCCGCCCAGTAGAAAGCATCGGCTTCTGCCTGAGACCCCAAGGCAGAGGCTAGCCGAATCGGCATGAGTTTAGCTCTGGGGGCCACACCAGACGCCCCAAAATTGCCATTGGCACAGGCAACGCCCGCGCAGGCGGTTCCGTGATTTTCGTTGCCCCTAGGACGGGGATCATTGGTACGACGGGTCGCGTCACGAGGAGCCACAATTTTGCCAGACGATCGAAATTCTTCGTGGTTGATATCAATTCCCGTATCGATCACCGCGATCGTCATGCCCTCGCCTTGAGTAATAGACCAAGCCGCTTCGACATTGGCGCTGGCTTCGATGAGGGTATCATTGAGCGTCGTGGTTTTCAAATGCCACTGTTGTGGAAAAGCTTGTCGCCGCCGACTTTCACGAATCAATTCTGGGTGGCACAATTGCACCAACTCCTCTTGCAACAACCGCTCGGCAATATCAAACACCGCCAGTCCGGTTCCTTCAGGAGCACTGACAAAGTAGGCATTGAGCGCATAGTCGATCGATCGCTTGATTATTAAGTTGTAGCGTTGCAATAGTGCTTGCTGCTGCTCTGGTTCAACCTCGTCATGAAACTGAATGAAAAAATTTTCCGTATACAGCACCGGAACTTGTGCCGCTGTCACCAGTAAGCGCCCGGCAAAGCGAATTTCAGGTTCAGCTTTCAAAACCGATCGCGCCGTGTCTCGCAAGGAACTGTCGGTCTGAGGAACTCTGGCTTGCAGCACTTCAACGCCCGCTTCGCGAAATTCGCTGACCTGTCGAAATTCGCTCAGAAGCGCACGGGTTTGGGGCGACACAGGGGCAACTTCGTAGGGACGATCGAGCATCAAGGGTTTGCGGTTATAGGTACGGACTGCCACAAACTGATTGCTCACTGTTAACTCATAGGATGGGCCGCCTTTGCCGCCGTACTGCACTCTGACCATATCTTTATCTCCTGGGCTTGGGGACTGAAAGCGGGAATCTTCTTGTGTTATACCTGCGTTGAAGCCGCGTCTATGAAAAGCGTTGGCGAAATTTAATAGATGAAAGAGGAAATGGGTGTTGGGGGTTGGGAGTTAGAGGTTGGGGGTTGCCGTGAGCGCAGCCAAAGGGTGGATGAGGAGATGACAAGATAACGTTATCTTCAGAATAGGAGGGGCAAGCAAGGATCGCAGTGATTGGAGTGATTGGAATGATGAGTCGCGAATGAAAAGGTTGCTGAGGCCGATCGCTTGGCTATTGATTGCAAGCGTTTCTTTCTGGATAGGGGGGGGTGCCGTGACGATAGAAAATTTTGCTGACTATCCACAGCAGGTACAGGTTGGAACCGCGCCGATCTATACCTATGTGCAGCAACCGGGCTATTATGCAGTACACTACGCGGCGATGCCAGAGTTATTGCCGGAAAGGGTGACGTCAGATGCCGTAGCGGTGATGGAGGAAGAGGCGATCGCGGTATTTGCAGGTAGTCCCACTGCACGCAAGGCTGCCACAAATGGGATAGTGACTCCGGTGTATGCGCTAAAATCAGGTGGCTCGATCGCAGTTCCCACTGGACAAGTCTTCATCCGGTTTGCAGAGGCGATCCCGGCCGCATCCCGCCAAGATGCCATTCAAACGGCTGGCTATGAGATTGTTGAGATTCCTGAGTATGCTCCTCACACCGCGTGGGTACGATCACGATCGGGGAAGGTTGCCGAGGCGCTGGAGGGTTTGTCGCGATTGAGTGCCATCGCGGATGTAGAACACATAGAACCGCAGATGTTGACGCAACGACAGTTTAAGTAAGGGGCGTTTGCATTAGCTTTCTAACATTTGTAGGCGATACAAGCTGGCATAGAGACCATTTTGCTCTAGTAGTTCTTCGTGGCTTCCAGATTCTACTAATGTTCCCTGTCGCAAGACCAAAATGCGATCGACGCTGCGAATGGTAGATAAACGGTGCGCAATAATAATCGCGGTGCGATCCTCTAACAGGGTTTCCAAAGCTTCCTGAATCAATGACTCAGTACGCACATCTAAATTAGCAGTCGCTTCATCCAGCACCAAAATCCCCGGATTGCGAATGGCCGCCCGAGCAAAGGCCAATAATTGCTTTTCGCCGCCCGATAGATTCGTGCCCCGCTGTCGCAGTTCGGTGTCGTATCCCTGCGGCAATCGTTCAATAAATTGCGCAACGTTGGTGCGTTCCGCCGCCGATCGAATCTCGTCGATCGAATACGGTTCACCAAGGGCAATGTTGCTCTTGACATCCCCAGCAAACAAAAACCCATCCTGCAAAATCACCGCCATCCGTTGCCGTAACTCCGCTTGCGGCAAATTGCGAATATCTTCCCCATCTAGCAGAATTCGTCCTCTGGTGACTTCATACAAGCGGCACAGCAGGCGAATGATCGAGCTTTTCCCAGCCCCAGTCGGACCCACCAACGCCACCTTTTCACCCGGTCGAATCGTGAAATCCAAATCACGCAGCACAAACTCATCCGACTTATAGCCAAACCAGACATGTTCAAAGCGGATTTCGCTAGGGATTGGGGGGCGCAGATTGCGGGTTGGGGAATGTGAGGTGAGGACTGCGAACTTATTCTCCCGGATTCCCGATTCCTGATTTCCTCCTTCCCGCAATTCTGGATCGCGAATTTCGATCGGTTCATTCAAAATATCGCTGACCCGTTCCAGGGCAGTCAGTCCGGCTTGAATAGCGGTAAACCGTTCGGCAAATTGCCGCAGGGGATCAAATAAGCGCTGGGCAAACAGAATGAAGGAGGTCAAAATTCCAAAATCCAACACTCTTCCCATGACGAGTAAGCTGCCCAACCAGAGCACTCCGCCGATCGCCGCCAGTGCCACCCATTCCAAGGTTGCCGAAACGGCCGAGTCATAAAAAATTGTGCGATCGACTTCTTTGACATAGCGCTGATTAATTTTGCGAAACAGTTCAGCATTGAACGATTCACGCCGGAATAACTGCACCACGTTAATGCCAACAATGTTCTCCTGCAACGTGGAATTAAGGGCAGATAGTTCTTCCCGCGCCCGATAATTGGACTGGCGATACTGTTGTTGAAAGTAGACAATCACACCAGTTACGGGCAGCAGCAAGGCCAACAGCAACAGGGCCAACTGCCACTGAATTGAGAACATCACCACAATCAGCACCAGCATGGTCAGCAGATCGCTGAATACGCCGATTGCCCCTGTGGAAAACACATCACCCAAGGCATCCACATCGCTGGTGAGACGAGTGATTAAGCGGCCAACGGGCGTGCGATCGAAAAACCGGGTGGCCAACGATGTCACATGCACAAACAAGTCATCGCGAATGTTAGCCGTAATGCGTTGTCCTACCTTTTGAATCAAATAGCCCTGAACACCACTTAAGGCTAATTGCACAGCCAGGGTTAACATCAGCAGCAAAATCAACAGCCTGGCTCCACTGGTTAGCGTTTGTCCTTCTAGGAAGAACATGACAGGTTCGTTCTTCGCTAGGGCAACGGCCTGACCAATAATGATCGGTTGGGCAGAATTCGCTAATGCGAGAGGAACTAATAAGATTAGGGCAAGAGCCAAAAGCTGCCAGTTGCGTCGGGCGTAGGGAAATAGAATCGTAAACAGTCGCCAATCGGTGGAGCGGGGTTGTCGAGGGCTAGGGTTGGAGGGAGAGGCAGGAGTCATGAAGAGGACAGGTGATCGAATGCACGTTATCCACTTTAACGCAGCCTGCCTACTTCACTTGCCGCAAAGCTTGAAATGATCGATCGCGCCAGTCCGTGGGTAACAGCGATAAACTCATGCCCGCCCATGCTTTGAGAGGAGCCGCCATTTGCCCATTCCATACCAGCTTACGACCTGCCTGTATTTCACCTACGTTGATTAAACGTAATCCTAACAGTAGCTTTGTTTCAGCCAAACGTTGTTGCCGAATTTGTTCCAATCGAGGTGATGTAAATTGATAGTTTTCCAAGTAAGCAATCTTGTCTTTGAGATAGGAAATGGCGCGATGAATGCCCTGCTGTTCGGCATGACAGCGATATTCCATCAAGCGATCGTTCAAATAGTAAGCTTGCTTGCCTTGTAAAGCTAAGCGAACAAATAAATCATTGTCTTCACAATTTTGCAGATTAGGACGCATAAATCCGACCGCTTGTAGGGCACTACGACGAAACAAAGTTGCTCCAATTTGTAAGCTTTGTTGTACAAACACAGTTTCTAATAGATTTTTGATCGGTCCTTCGGGTAATTGAGTGCGTCCCCATCGCCAAGAATTTAATTCAGTAGCTTGGTAGTTTGGCCGGTTCTGGCTATCAATAATCCAGTGATCGGTTCCGACAAAATCAATATAGGAATGCGTGTCTAAAATGGCGCTAGTACGAGCTAAAAACTCTGGCCTGAGCCGATCGTCATCATCAAACTTAACAAAATACTCGCCCGTTGCCGCGGCAAACCCCGATCGCATATTGTTACTTTTGCCAATGTTTTGCGCGTGGCGAATGTAATACACTCTTGGATCAGTCAAGGTAGCCATGATGGTAGGTGTATTATCTGTAGAGCCATCGTCACAAACAATCACTTCAATATCTGGCTCGGTTTGATTTAACGCACTTTCGATCGCAAAGGGCAGCAAGTTGGCTCGATTATAAGTAGGAATACAAACGCTAATTTTAGGCATAGAAATGGGCGAAAAATACTGTTAGTAAAAATCAATTTTGGTGCAACCTAAATCAGAATTCGATCGATATTTGTACTGAATCATTCCTCCTTAAACTGCCCAATTTTTTGGTGCTGCTATCACTCTTGTTGTTTTTACCTAATCCCTGAGCCGTGATGAACATTTTGATGATTTCGGCGACATTTCCCTATCCGCCTACGCGCGGCGGCACACAAGTTAGAACCTTTCACTTGCTGCAATACCTGCAACAGCGCCACTCTGTGACGCTGCTAACGCTGCGATCGCCCGATGTTACAGACGCCGAAATTGCTGCTCTGCGCTCAAAAGTCGATCAACTGGTGGTATTTTCGCGTCCGCAACCAGTTAATCAAACATGGTCTAAACTGCAACGGTTTGGGGAGTTTGTATTGACAGGCACACCACCTAACGTGCGATCGAGCCATTCCGCCAAAGCACAACACTGGCTCGATCGGGCGGTGACAGATGGCAAGTTTGATGTGATTACCTGCGAACATTGTGTCAACGAACAATACATTCGTCCTCAGTGGCGGCACCAACTCCGCACGATTGTCAACATTCACAGTTCGGTCTATGGCACGTGCAAAAACCAGCTACAAACTGGTGTATCCGAGCATGTATGGCGCGATCGGCTTAATCTACCGTTACTAAAGCGCTACGAGCAAACCTACTGTACGAAGTTTTCCGGCATCGTTGTCACCACTTCCGAAGACGAACAGCAAATTCGCGCCTTTTGCCCGCACACTGCGATCGCTGTCATCCCCAACGGCGTTGATTTCTCACACTTTCCCTATCGATCGACTGATCCGGGGGGGCAGCGCTTGATTTTCATTGGAGCGATGGATAATCTTGCCAACATTGACGCTGTGCGCTTCTTCAGCCTAGAGATATTCCCCACGCTCAAACAACAGTATCCTGCCATCACGCTAGATCTGGTCGGAGCACGTCCGGGGTCTGAGGTGATGGAATTGGCTCAACTTCCGGGCATTAGCGTCACAGGACAGGTTCCCTCAATGGCAGAGTACTTGCATCGATCGACCATTTGTGTGGTGCCCATGCGCACCGGATTTGGCATCAAAAATAAAACCCTAGAAGCGATGGCCGCGGGTGTACCTGTGGTAGGCAGCGATCGAGGTTTAGAAGGCTTAGCCGTTGATCATCCAGATTTGCCACTGCGGGCCCTACGAGCTAATCATCCAGCAGAATACATCAGCGCCATCGATCGGTTGTTTCAAAACCCTGCCCTGCGGGTTGAACTTTCCCAAGCAGCCCGTCACTTCGTTGAACAAACCTACACCTGGCAGCGAGCCGGCAAGCAGTACGAAGCCCTATTGGAAGGCTAAAAAGGAAGGCTAAAAAGAAAGACTAAGACTCTGCCCGACTCCCGACTTTAGCTTTCGGTAGCCTTTCACTGTCTCTAAGAGAGATACTAGAAGATCGATAGACTTATTTCAGTTTGACCTCCATGTTCATCATTGACGTAACGTTGAAAAATACCCCTGTGGCGTTGTCAGTACAGCGCAAAAGTGCAGACGACGCTAAGGCGCTATATCGGCAAATTTTAGATGCAATGCAGGCAGGCTCTCCCAAAATTCTAGAACTCACCTGCGAGCAGCAAGTAGGCAAGACTGTAGGAATTTTGGTCGGCGAAATTTCCGCTGTTCAAATGTCGGAGAAGTCGAGCACGGCGGCTGCATCGGGTCGTCCACCTGGATTCTTTGCATTAGCAGAATAATAACCAGGTGGATGGATAGATGGGTGGATGAGTATCCGCCCTCTACTAGCTCTGTATGTTTTGACTCGTATCGGTTCATTTCTTTATCAACTTTGCTGAATGACCAAACCTGCGATCGTCGTTGATGAGGTGTGTTTTCAGTGGTCGCCAACTGCCCCGGTTTTGCAATCCTGCTCGCTGGAAGTGCCCAAAGGCGAGTTTTGGATGCTACTAGGAACGAATGGCAGTGGTAAATCAACACTCCTGCGGGTGTTGGCAGGCTTGCTGACGCCCCAGTCTGGGCAAGTAGATGTGATGCCCCCTGTGGGGTTTGTGTTTCAAAACCCTGATCATCAACTGGTGATGCCAACAGTGGGAGCCGATGTTGCATTTGGCTTAGTAGAAGAAAAGCTTTCAATTCCGCAAATTCGCCAACGTGTGGATGAGGCGCTTACAGCCGTTAACCTCTCCCATTTACAGCGCCGTCCGATCTATGCCCTCAGCGGGGGACAAAAACAGCGAATTGCCATTGCGGGGGCGATCGCTCGTCATTGTGAGGTCTTGCTGCTCGATGAGCCAACGGCGCTGTTAGATCCAGACAGCCAGCTTGATCTGGTTTCGCAAGTACAAAAGCTGATCAAGCATCGCGGTATGACGGCCTTGTGGGTGACGCATCGGCTAGATGAATTGGAGTATTGCGATGGTGCATTTTTGCTAGAGCAAGGGCAGGTAATCGATCGGGGTGATCCACAGCGGCTACGGCGGCGATTGATGCAGATGGAAGGACGGCAAGAAGAATAAAGGATTAGAGGTTAGGAATTGTCGAGCAGAAAAGATAATTCAACCCATCCATTTTCTTCTTTCTCAACAAATGGTTTACACATCTCAACAACTAGCGGCATCATAGAAGCAGATAAGTTTAAGCTTTTCTCTACATTGTTTTGATTTCTGCGATGTCATTTAGCGGATGATTTGAACCATGCTCTCCTCCACTCCTCAGGCGATCCTTTTGGTTGATGGCTACAACATGATTGGGGCTTGGCACAGCTTGCAGCAGGTTCGCGATCGCTACGGGTTAGAGGAAGCACGGCGAGAGTTAGTCACATTTTTAGTTGACTACAGCGCCTATCAAAACTTTGATACCCATATCGTATTTGACTCGCAGTACCAGGATGCGCCAGGTAGCCGTGAGGTAGTGACCGGCAACCTCACGGTGTGTTACACCGATTACAAGCAAACCGCAGATACCTATATTGAAAAACTGTGTGCGCAATTTCGGAAAGACATTCGCAAATTTGACCAACGCTTGATTGTGGCTACGTCCGATCGCGCACAACAGCTAACGGTAGTGGGCTATGGAGCAGAGTGTATGTCTGCACAACAGCTTCGAGCGGAAGTCGAGTTGGCAATGATGCGGGTACGACGCAAACAACAAGCGGTTCGCAAGCAGCGATCGCCGCGTCGGTTTTTGGCCAGTTCTCTTGATCCGATCGCTCGTCAGCAACTCGCTCAACTCCGTTTGGGAAATGAGCTAAGCACCGAAGAATAGATTGATGCTGGAAAGTACAAGGTTTTGAAGCAATCCTAGAGAAAAATCTAGAAAAACGTATTTCCCCCTTGTCAAATGGTTTCCTATCTCGCTAAGATTAATAATCGCAATCCTCAGTAGCTCAGTGGTAGAGCGGTCGGCTGTTAACCGATTGGTCGCTGGTTCGAATCCAGCCTGGGGAGTTTTCCCAAGAGGGACTAGGAACAAGGGAGTCAGGCTTAGAGATTTTAGAAAGCTCTAAGCGTACCTACCTCTCAAACGCAGTAGACTGCATTCGATGACTAGCCATCCTTTTCCTATCCCTCAACCCCCAACTCCCAATTTCTACCGATCGCTCTGGTCTCTCGATCCAAGCGTGGTTTTTCTGAATCACGGGTCGTTTGGAGCCTGCCCAATTGCGGTGTTGGAGAAACAAAGCCAACTGCGATCGCAAATGGAAGCTGAACCCTTGCGGTTTTTTGAAGATCAGTTAGAGCCTTTATGGGATGTGGCTCGGCAAACCTTAGCAAACTTGATTGGGGCAGAGTCCGCCCAACTAGCATTTGTACCCAATGCCACCACCGGCGTCAATACTGTTCTACAATCCTTGCTGTTTCGTCCGGGAGACGAACTGCTGACCACTAATCATGAATACAACGCTTCCCGTAATGCCCTCAATGTAGCGGCACAGCGCCACGGCGCGACAGTCGTAGTTGCAGAAATACCTTTTCCGATCAAGTCTGCTGATGTGGTGCTCGACGCGGTTCTCCGCCGTGTTACTCCACAGACGCGATTAGTGCTGATTGATCATGTCACTAGCCAAACGGGTCTAGTCTTGCCGATCGAGCCACTCATTGCAGAATTGAACGCTCGCAACATCGATAGTCTCATTGATGGTGCCCATGCTCCGGGAATGGTGTCATTGAACTTGAAGAAGGTGGGTGTAACATATTACACTGGCAACTGTCATAAATGGTTATGTTCGCCAAAGGGTGCAGCGTTTCTTTATGTTCGAGAGGATCGACAGGCGCTCGTTCGACCACTGGTGATCAGTCATGGGGCGAATTCCTCGCGCCGCGATCGCTCTCGATTTCATCTAGAGTTTGATTGGACAGGCACTGCTGATCCAACACCTTATCTGTGTGTTCCAACGGCTATCCAATTCATGGGTTCGCTGTTGCCGCAGGGCTGGACTGGGTTGATGACCCACAATCGAGCCATGGTCTTGGCGGCACGGCAGCGGTTGTGTCAGGGGCTGGGTGTATTACCAGCTTGTCCAGAGGACATGGTGGGTTCTATGGCAGTGATTCCGCTGCCAGACTACTGGTTAAATCAACCGATGGAGTTGCAAGCTACTTTATTTCATCGTTTTCGGATTGAGGTTCCCGTGATACCCTGGCAATCTGCCTGCGAGCAGCTAGCTGATCAATCTGCTCATGCAGTCCAACCTACTAGCCCTCGTCAATTGCTGCGAATTTCAGCGCAACTCTACAATGCTCCAGCAGAGTATGAGGCGTTGATGACAGCGCTTAAAACACTGGACTCAGCCTATTCCTCTTAATTCCCCGGCTTTAGTTAATAAGGATGCAGTAGCTCTAGTTCAGTGCCTCTAGTCTCTCTCCTCTAGTCTCTCTAATGTATTTTTCCCCCATTTGCTCTGACTAGTGCAGGCTTAACTTGCGTCGCAAAATGATGATTAGTCTGTTTCAGAAAATCCTTTTAATTTGCTTGGATCTCAAAGTCGGTGATTTGCTCCATTTCACCCGTTGCCGCAATGGGTAACGATTGTTTTGGAGGCAGGAAACGATGAGAAGTCCATTCGCCCATCCTTGGCTGCATCTGTGGCTCTTATTACTATGGACGCTGCTAGGATTGGGGTTGCGTTTAGTTAATTTAACCGGGAAGCCACTGTGGACAGATGAATTTTCTACGATCGTCTTCAGCTTGGGTAATAGCTTCCTCACGATTCCATTAGATCAACTCTTGACCACAGAGCAACTATTGCAGCCGCTGCAACCTAGTTCTAGTGCCAGCATGAGGGATGTACTACGGCATTTGCTGAGCGAAAGTAACCATCCGCCACTCTATTTTTTGCTCACTCATGTATGGTTGAAACTATTTCCGGCTCCGAACGGTTGGGTGTCAGTGTGGGGAGCACGATCGCTAGCTGCCGTCTTGGGCGCACTTGCTGTTCCAGCGTCCTTTGGTTTGGGATGGTTTGCGTTTCGATCGCGTCTGGTAGGACATTTGGCGGCAGTGCTAATGGCAGTTTCTCCGTTTGGGATTTATCTATCGCAAGAAGCTCGTCACTATACGCTACCGCTATTGTGGATTATCGTTTCTCTGGGGTGTTTAGTTACCGCCACTCGGACCATTCGCCACCGCGATCCGTTACCGATGTCGATAGGCTTGTTGTGGGTTGTAGTGAACACGTTAGCCCTTGCCACCCACTATCTGACCCTATTAACTCTGCTGGCAGAACTGATGGTGATGATGGTGATGGGGCTGATTCAAAGCTGGCGAGAACAAGGGCAATGGTATCCGTCTGCTCATTGGTGGCGCATCGTAGCAGTTGTAGCTGGAACCATGGCAGGTGGACTGGTTTGGCTACCTTTTTTGCAGGATGTTCCTGATAGCCAACTCACCGCATGGATTCAGCAAGATGTGCGCACAGGGTTGCAATGGCTTGACCCGATCGCCCAACTGTTGGCCGCTGCTATCTCCATGCTGTATCTATTACCGATTCAAGCACCTAGCTCGCCGATCGTTCTGGTGTCGGTTGTGCTGCTGGTGTGGGTGGTGCTATGGACGCTACCCAAGCTTTATTGCGGTCTCATCCTACAAGCGACCAATCCCAATTCTCGGTTGCCCTTGATGACGTTGGGTGGCTTTGTTAGCAGTGCGATACTGCTGTTTTTTGCCATCACGTATATCTTTGAGCGCGATCTAACCAGTGCCCTTCGTTATAACTTTGTCTATTTTCCAGGGGCGATCGTTCTAATGGCTGCTAGTTTGGCAACCATCTGGGCAGGAACAAAACTCCCCTCAGAACCTAAATCAGTTTGGTTAAAACATATCTATCAAGGTAATCGGCGCACGGTAATTTTCATAATTCTGCTGGGGTTGGTTGGCAGCCTCACTGTTGCTTGGAATTGGGGCTATCAAAAAATTCATCGCCCAGATGTGGTAGCTGAAGCCATTCGATCGTACTCTCAAGGGGATGTGCTGATTGCAATTCCGCATCAAACCCACGGGCAAACAGGTAGGCTTATGGGCATTGCTTGGGCATTGCAACATCCTAGTCCTACTAGTCCTAGTTCATTGGCTCCTACTCTATCAGCAAATCCACCCTTGGCTGGAGCGGCTTCAAAGTCGCTCATCCCCCACTTTTTGCTGGCGCGTCGCAGTTACGACTCTGGCAGTATGGTGCGATCGCTGAGGCAAGCCTTTGGCCAGTTACCCCGTCCTCTTGATGTCTGGTTGATCAATTTTCGCAATACTCCCGAAAGACCAGTAAGCCAGTTTTTAGAGCGACGGCAGTGTGAAGCACAGACGGATTCATTTTCAACGGACGGCTATCAGTACCGGCTGTATCGATGTCCACGGTAGAGCGAACTAAGAACCGTGAGAAGTACAGGAGTTACGACTTGAAAAATTATTCTATACAAGCCTGTTTAGATTGAGTGAAATGGACTGATAGCTACAGCACAAACGAAACGCGACAATGATGTACGAAATTTGGTTAATTGGCGGTATGTCCCTGGTGACGTTTCTAGTTCGCTATCCTGTCATTGCTATGAGTGGTCGCCTTAACTTGTCACCACAATTTTTACAACTATTGCGCTATGTACCACCAACGGTCTTAACGGCGATCGTCTTTCCATCCGTTTTGATGCCAGACGCAACGCTGGCAATCACTCCAACCAATGCTCGGCTCATGGGTGCTATAGCTGCCTTGCTTGTGGGACTGTGGCAGAAGAATTTACTGGTAACGATCGTAGTTGGAATGGCAGTATTTTTTGCGTGGCAAGGGCTATTGACAACAATAGGGATTGCTTAAGGCAAAAAATCCTCCCCCGGTCAACAAGACCAAAGGAGGAAAGGATAGAGAACTCGTCCGTTTTAAGTTTCAGCGACTCAAGGTTGCCGCAACTGACTCATTCGTCGCCATGCGCTCTACTCTTCATCATCCATATCGGGTTCATCATCAAAATCATCATCGATGATGGCTGAAGAATAGGTATCCTCCTCTTCGTCCTCCCGCATCATGCCATAGCTACGACCATAGTCGCCCGTTTCAGGGGCACGCATTCCAGGAGTGGGGAAGACATCAAAGCCACCCTCGCGCTCATAATTGCGGGCTGTGCGATCGTCCAGCACAACATCACTGAGATCGAGATCGTCCTCAAAGACCGTACCTTCATAGATAGGATCGATTTCGACACTCGCTGTATTGTCCTCATAGGCATTGAAGCCCGTTCCGGCGGGAATCAAACGACCGATAATCACGTTCTCCTTCAGACCCCGTAGCCAGTCAGACTTACCTTCGATCGCCGCTTCGGTGAGTACACGAGTTGTCTCTTGGAAACTGGCGGCTGAAATAAAGCTGTCGGTATTCAGCGAGGCCTTGGTAATCCCCAGCAACACAGGTACATATTGGGCTGGCGCGCCGCCCGTAATTGACATGGCTTCGTTAACCTGCTCAATCTGCCGCAGTTCCACAAGTTCACCCGGTAGCATTGTGGTATCACCACCATCTTCAATCCGTCCCTTCGAGGTCATCTGCCGCACAATCACTTCAATATGTTTGTCTGAGATATCGATGCCCTGAGATTGATACACAGACTGCACCTCGTTCACCAAGAAGGTTTGTACGGCTTCTAGGCTCTTAAGGGAAGCTTCATGAATGCCCTCCGATTCCCGGTGGTACTCAAAGAACACCTCTAGAATTTCATGGGGGTTGGCCGGTCCATCGGTGAGGGCTTCCCCTACCCGCACTTCTTGACCATCGATCACCATGACGTTTTGTCCTGGCAGAATTTGATACTCCGTTGTGACGCCATCAGCTTCGACAACCTTCACTTCCACAGTTTCATCATCGCCATAGACTACTTGGGCGATGCCTGGACGCTTAGCCAGCACACAGGCTTCTTTGGGTTTGCGAGCTTCCAACAGTTCTTCAATGCGAGGAAGCCCCTGGATGATATCACCCGTTTTTGCCCGTTCAAACACCAACAGCACCAAATTGTCGCCTCGCTGCACCAAATCGCCATCGTCAATGTGCAACACTGCACCCGCCGACACGCGATAAGGGCGAGCAATGCGTAAAACCACCTCATTGCTGCTGACTTCTACCACCTGGCCAGAATCCGTACAAGCAACACCGGGCGCAACATCCATACCCGCTACCAAGAGATCGCCATCTTTCACGTTTGGAGTTTTACCTTGGGTGTCAATGCGGACCACGTCAGCATCTCGCATGACCAGTACCCGACGAATTGCTTCAACCCCCTCGCGAATGCCGCGTACCACGCCTGCTTCCTTACACTGAATTTCAGTGCGAGCTACTACGGCTCCTGGTGCAATTTGATCGCCATCTTGCACCAGCAAGCGGGTTTGGGTGCTGCCTTGGGTTTGATCTGCCGTGACATCCCGACGAATCACCAACGATTCCAAGATCACTAACTGAAGCCGCAAGACTTCTGGATCGGTTTCATCGGGAATCAACTCAATATCGGCAGCCAGTTGAGGGGCATCCTTATCAATGTCTAAAACAAGCTGAGTGCGAAGTAACTCTAAGCCTTCTACCGACTTGACTCGCTCTCCATCTTTATAAGGGATGCGCTGCACGGCCCGTAGTCGGATCGATCGCCCCGCTTCTTCGCTAGTGGATTCTTGACTAGGGACAGATGGCTCGTCTGGCACATGGAATTCTGTCACCGGACGCAGTAACAGGGCTGGACCTTCTGGTGTTTCCACATACTCCACATAGCGCAATTCCTCGGAGACTAGGCCTGGCATGACTTCTTGTCCAGGGCTGACGATCGTTTCATGCTTCGACATGACAGCTTCAGGATTGTCCGCCAAATGTAGCTCACCTGGCTTGATCACAATTTCCCGCAAAATGTCATTCTTCTGCGTCACCTCTACCACCCCGTTGCTTTGGCAGAAAATATCTTTCACCACTTCTGTGCCAGCTTCCACGAACTGACCATCCTCCACTAGCAGTAGTGAAATGTCTTTATTGACTTCATGCGCTTCTTCAGGAATCCAGAGGAGGGTGCCGCCTTGCACCACTTCATAGCCCAGTTTTGCCTTCCCTTTCTTGGAAACTTCAACACCAGAGTAACGGAGAATACCGCCAGTTTGGGTGTGATACCGATTGTCAATTAGCTCAGCCACTACTTGACCGTTGGTGACTTTGGTTCCAGGGGTAGCAATCAGCGAGAACCGTTGATTATTCTGAGTTTCAATCAAATAATGTTCTCGCCCCTGCTGGCTTTCGGCAATCACACGGGCTTGATGCAGCAGCACCGAAGCGGTGATGATTTCAATTTCCCGACCGCTTTTGGTTTCACTTTCTTGTGGAATCCGCACAACGCCGCCATTTTCAGTTACCAGCTTCGTTTCAGCCAGAATGCTATTCGATTCAACGCGATCGCCATTCTTAACTACGGGTTCTGCTCCGGGTGGCAAGTTATAAACCTCACCAGACAGTACCCAGATCAGACCGCCCCGCTGAGCAATGCGAGTTGTGTTGCCCTGACGGTCTTTCTTTTCTTCTGGGATGACATCGGCAAATTTGACTTCACCTGCCAGGTCGGAGGCTACATCTTTGGTGGCTTTTTCGGTAACTTTGCGTACTCGTCCTGTTGTGGGTAGCTCCACTAGGATTTTTCCCAATTTCACGGATTGTCCGTCTCGGGTAAATACCACAGAACCCGGCGGAATCATGGAGGTTTCTTTGCGATCGCCGGACTCCACCGTTAGTTCCACATTGACCTCGGTAATTAAGGCATCTTCCCCGTGGCGAGTACGGAACACACGAGAGCGGAACTGCTTGGGTTTGGTATGAACCACGCCATCAAAGGTAGCTCGAATTTGTGGGGCCACATCTCCGGTAAAGGTGCCTCCAGTGTGGAACGTCCGCATCGTCAACTGCGTTCCCGGTTCTCCGATTGACTGCGCGGCAATAATGCCAACTGCTTCGCCTAGATCCACCATAGAGGCATGGGCAAGGCTCCAGCCATAGCACAATTGACAAACCGATCGCGTGGCTTCACAGGTCAATGCCGATCGCACCATTACCTCTTCTACGCCAGCTTTCGCAATCCGTTTAGCCATATCATCGGAGATTGGCTCATTGCGGGACACCATTACCTCTCCTGTTTCAGGATGAATGACATCCTGTGCCGCTACTCGTCCTAGCAGTTTATCGCTGAGGGGAATCAACACGCGATCGCCATCGGTCATGCTGCGCAGCGTGACACCACGCTCGGTGTTACAGTCCAACTCGCGGATGATGACATCTTGCGAGACATCTACTAGCCGCCGTGTCAGATAGCCAGAGTCGGCGGTTCGCAGCGCTGTATCTACCAACCCTTTGCGAGCACCATAAGACGAAATAATATATTCCGTCACGGTTAATCCTTCCCGGAAGTTGGTTTTAATGGGCAGGTCAATAATTTCCCCTTGAGGATTGGCCATTAGCCCCCGCATTCCGACCAACTGGCGCACCTGGGAAATGTTTCCCCGTGCCCCGGAGTTCATCATCATGTAGACCGAGTTGAGGGGATTGTAGGTGCGGAAGTGACGCACCATTTCATTCTTCAATTCCTCGTTCGTGCCGTGCCATGTGTCAATTACCTTCTGGAACCGCTCAACTTCGGTGATTTCACCGCGCGTGTAGCGATCTTCCGTTTCTCGAATTTGTTCTTCGGCCGCTTGCAACAGTTCCCGTTTACTGGGGGGTACTTGCAAGTCATCGACACTGATGGAAACCCCTGCTTTAGTGGCAAATCGGAACCCCATGTCCTTGAGTTCGTCTGCCATCTGTGCCGTTCTGGCAGTGCCATAGTGCGTGAATGCCCAAGCAATTAGCCGCTGCAATCCCTTTTTTCCAACGACCTGGTTGCGGAAAAGCATGGTCTGCTCGGACTTCTGATTTGACTTTTGCTCTGCTGTCATGTCCTATGCCCTTCAATAATTCGCTATGTTCGATTTGCCTGGTTTCCACATCAGATTTCTAAGGGAGAGGCGACTGATGGTTCGCTGCTTCTGCACGCAATCACATCCAAGCAGGAAGCCACCAGCCCTCACTCGTTGGTGTGTCTAAGTCATCAAGGCATCGTAAACGGTCCGGTTGTAAATGATGCGACCGGGTGTTGTTTTGATGTATTGGGAGATAAGGTTGCCGTTGGCATCTTCCCGCACTCGACGATATTTGTAGAGCTTTGTCACCATACCATCGTCGAAGGTTTGCACTTCGATCGGCTCGTTATCTGGTTCATCGCTTTCCACCTCGCCGTCAAATCGCACCCAAATAAAGGAATGAATATCTACTTGCCCTTGGTCATAGGCAATGATGGCGTCTTCTAGGTTGGCAAAATAGCGCCCGGCTCCCTTCGTCGCATCAGGATTTTCGGCTGTAAGATAATAACAGCCCAACACCATGTCTTGACTCGGAGTGATGATGGGGCGTCCAGTAGCGGGAGACAGGACATTGTTTGATGCCAGCATCAGCAAGCGGGCCTCGGCTTGGGCTTCCAACGACAGCGGCACATGCACCGCCATCTGATCACCGTCAAAATCGGCGTTGAATGCGGTACACACCAATGGGTGAATTTGGATGGCGCGACCTTCTACTAGAATCGGTTCAAAGGCCTGAATGCCCAAGCGGTGTAGGGTTGGTGCTCGGTTCAACATCACCGGGTGTCCGTCAATCACCTCCTCTAATACATCCCAAATTTGGGCATCGTTGCGTTGAATCATTTTTTTAGCGGCCTTGATGTTATTCACCAAGCCCTGCTTGATCAAACGATGGATGACGAAGGGTTGAAACAGTTCGATCGCCATTTCCTTGGGCAGACCGCACTGGTGGATCTTTAAGGGAGGTCCCACCACAATCACCGAACGACCGGAATAGTCTACCCGCTTACCCAGTAGGTTTTGCCGGAATCGACCTTGCTTGCCTTCAATAATGTCCGACAAGGATTTCAGCGGGCGATTGTTAGCTCCAACCACAGTCCGACCCCGACGACCGTTATCAATCAAGGCATCTACCGCTTCTTGCAGCATCCGCTTCTCATTCCGGACAATGATTTCTGGGGCCAGAATTTCTTGCAGTCGTGCCAAGCGATTGTTACGGTTGATCACGCGCCGATAGAGATCGTTGAGATCCGAGGTAGCAAAGCGACCCCCATCTAGCTGCACCATTGGGCGCAAATCTGGTGGAATCACGGGGATCACTTCCAGAATCATCCAATCTGGCTTTGACTGTGTGGCAATGAAGTTATCAATCACCCGCAGTCGCTTAATCAACTTCGCTCGCTTCTGTCCTTTAGAGTTAGCAATGTCTTCCCGCAGAACTTCGGCTTCTTTTTCTAAATCGAGATCTTGCAAAAGTTGTTGCAGCGCTTCAGCACCGATGCCAACTTCAACCCCAATGAGTTGCGAATCCTCGCTGTATAGCTGATCTTCAATCTCAATCCACTGATCTTCGGTCAGCAGTTGTTTATAGCTAAGATTCTCGGCATTACCCGGATTAAGCACTACATAGGAGTTGAAATAGACAATCTGTTCCACATCCCTTAATGGCATGTCCAATAGAATGGACATATAACTGGGAATGCCTTTTAGATACCAAACATGGGCAACGGGAGCCGCTAGCTTGATATAACCCATGCGATGGCGGCGCACGCGAGACTCAGTGACTTCCACGCCACAGCGTTCGCAAACAATGCCCCGATGGCGTACCCGCTTATACTTACCACAGTGACATTCCCAATCCTTGGCTGGGCCAAAAATACGCTCACAAAATAACCCATCCATTTCCGGCTTCAATGTCCGGTAGTTAATGGTTTCAGGTTTGGTGACTTCACCCACCACCATGCCATTTGGCAACGTCCGCTCTCCCCACTGACGAATGCGATCGGGAGAGGCCAGACCAATCTTGACATAGTCAAATCGCTGTTCTAGCTTTGGCATCGCTATTATTTCCTTTTCCTGGCAGTTTTTAAATGGGGATCAGGGATCAGGGGTTAGGGGTCAGGGATTCATTAACCCCTTAATTTGCCAAAATCCCCAATTCCCAATCCCCAACACCTAATCCCTGTTACTCCTCAATCTCTTCCATCTCTTCACGAGAGATAGATTCGTAGGTGGGGCGAGATGGCGTGCGTCGCGTTCCAACATCGGCCATCAGATCTACTTCCACATCGCGGCTAGTGCCGTCTTCTTGGGTTTGCAACTTGTGGGCAGCAATATCCAAACAGAGAGACTGCAATTCACGCATCAGCACCTTAAAGGATTCAGGCGTTCCTGGACGGGGAATAGCCTTACCCTTAACGATCGCATTGAGAGCCTCATTGCGCCCTTGCATATCGTCAGACTTCACCGTTAAGAGTTCTTGCAGAATATAGGCAGCCCCAAAGGCCTCCAAAGCCCACACCTCCATTTCACCGAAGCGCTGACCGCCTTGCTGGGCCTTACCCCCCAAGGGCTGTTGCGTTACCAGCGAGTACGGGCCAGTCGAACGAGCATGAATCTTGTCATCCACGAGATGCACCAGCTTCAGCATATATGCCTTGCCAATCGTCACTGGACGATCGAACGGTTCCCCCGTGCGACCATCATAAACCTGGATTTTGCCTGGGTTCTCTGGATTGAACAGCCAAGGTTGAGCCGTTTTCTCACTGGCTTCTTGCAGCTTAGCGTGGGTTGTGAGGCGGGAAGCTTCCTCGCCGTACATTTCATCAAACGGTATCATTTTGAAGCGGCTGCCCAGATTGTGACCCGCCCAACCCAGCAAACACTCGAATACCTGACCCACGTTCATCCGAGAGGGAACTCCCAACGGATTCAGCACGATGTCTACCGGGGTTCCATCCGGCAGGTAGGGCATATCTTCACGCGGCAAAATTCGGGAGATAATCCCCTTATTGCCGTGGCGACCTGCCATCTTGTCACCCACCTGAATCTTGCGCTTTTGGGCTACATACACCCGCACCACCATGTTGGCTCCTGGCGGCAGTTCATCGCCCTGCTCCCGCGTGAAGACTCGCACATCGACCACACGTCCTTTCTCACCGTTGGGCACGCGCAGCGAATTATCTCGCACATCCCTAGCTTTTTCGCCAAAAATAGCCCGCAGCAGCTTCTCTTCTGGTGGTTGATCAGACTCTCCTTTCGGGGTTACTTTGCCCACCAAGATATCGCCCGCTTCTACCCAAGCGCCAATGCGGATAATGCCAGTTTCATCCAACTGACGCAGGGCATCTTCCCCGACGTTAGGAATTTCCCGAGTAATTTCTTCAGGCCCTAACTTGGTTTGCCGTGCCTCAATTTCGTATTTTTCAATGTGAATGGAGGTGTAGACATCGTCATACACCAAGCGCTCGCAAATGAGGATGGCATCTTCATAGTTGTAGCCTTCCCAGGGCATATAGGCTACCAAGATGTTTTGCCCCAAGGCTAACTCACCTCCTTCGGTTGCAGACCCATCAGCCAGAATTTGTCCGGCCATGACTCGATCGCCTGCGAAAACAATCGGGCGCTGATTGAGACAAGTATCTTGGTTCGAGCGCTGATATTTCTGGAGGATGTACTCCAACTCAACATCCCGACTACCCGGCACATCGGGATCAGCCACCGATCGAACCCGAATGCGATTGGCATCCACATGGGTGACTTCCCCATCCAACCGATTAACAATCACCATACCTGAGTCGCGGGCCGCCTGTGCTTCTAGCCCCGTTCCCACCAAAGGACGTTCTGGACGCAGCAAGGGGACAGCTTGCCGCTGCATGTTCGATCCCATCAAGGCGCGGTTGGCGTCATCGTGTTCAATAAACGGAATTAGCGAGGTCGCCACCGAGATGATTTGTACCGGAGAAATCGCCACATAGTCTACTTCTTCCGGCGATGTGGTGGTGAAGTCCTGACGATAGCGAACGGGAACTTGCTCACCCAAGATGTAATCATTTTCATCAATGGGAATGTCGCCTGGAGCCACGCGCAGATCGTCCTCTTCGTCGGCAGTCATATAAATTGGCGCAATGTCCTTGCGAACCCGACGATTTTCCACCCGGTGATAGGGAGTTTCGATAAACCCATACGTATTCACACGAGCATGGGTGGCGAGGGAGCCAATCAGTCCGGCATTTGGCCCTTCCGGCGTTTCGATCGGGCAAATGCGACCGTAGTGTGACGGGTGAATATCTCGAACTGCAAAGCCTGCCCGCTCCCGCGTTAAACCACCAGGTCCCAATGCGCTGAGACGGCGTTTATGGGTCAACTCCGCCAATGGATTCGTTTGATCCATAAACTGCGACAACTGTGAGGACCCAAAGAATTCCTTAATCGCAGCCACCAGCGGCTTGGGGTTGACCAACGAAGCGGGTGTGAGCGAATCGGCGTCGGAAACCGTCATCCGTTCACGAATAATGCGCTCCAAGCGGTTCAAACCAACTCTGACCTGATTTTGCAGCAACTCACCCACCGATCGGACTCGGCGATTACCTAGGTGATCGATGTCATCGATGCTACCAATGTCAAACTCTAGATTGATTAAGTAGTCGATCGCCGCTAGGATATCCTGCGCCGTAAGAATGCGAGTTGCTTCCGGAACATTCAGCCGCAGCTTCTTGTTGAGTTTGTATCGTCCGACCCGACCCAAATCGTAACGCTTGGGATCAAAGAAACGTGAATCAAGGAGTTGTTGACCGCCTGATACTGTTGGGGGTTCACCCGGGCGCAGTTTGCGATATAGCTCCATCAGGGCTTCTTCTTCGCTGAACTGGCCTTCTTTTTCGATCGTTTTTTGGAAATATTCCGGATGGCGCAAGGCATCAAAAATCTCACCATCACTGAGACCGAGAGCTTTGAGCAACACTTGGGCTGATAGTTTGCGGGTTTTATCGATGCGCACCCACACCAAATCATTTTTGTCGGTTTCAAACTTCAACCAAGCACCTCGGTTAGGGATTAAGCTCGCGTTGAAGGTGCTGCGTCCATTCTTGTCAATTTCCTTTTTGTAGTAAACACCGGGACTACGAACAATTTGATTGACGATGACTCGTTCCGCCCCGTTGATAATAAACGTGCCGCGATCGGTCATGAGGGGGAGATCCCCAATGAACACTTCTTGCTCCTTGATCTCACCTGTTTCTTTATTAATCAAGCGAGTAGGCACATACATCTGCACCGCATAGGTCGCGTCTCGACGTTTGGCTTCATCTACGTCATACTTAGGACGCCTAAGCTTATAGTCTTTTCCTAAGAAATGCAGTTCCAACTTGCCTGTATAGTCAGTGATAGGCGAGAAACTGTCTAGCTCTTCAATCAGCCCTTCTTCAAGGAACCAGCGGAAGCTAGCTCGCTGAATTTCCACAAGGTCTGGTAGGGTAAAAATAGGTGCAGCTTGGGTTAAGTTACTCATGCGTCTCCTCAAGTAGGTCACGCTTAGGGAATAGTCCCCTTCACACGATTCGATTCTGAACAAACAATTAACAACTTAAAGCCGTATAGACGAAAAAACGTCAGCCTTCAGCTATTGAAGACTGAGCAAATCTATAATGGCTTACCTGGTTCGCAGGACAACTGAGTTTGATAAGTCGCTGACGGAAATTTTCAATAGAGCGAGGGCTGGACGATGGGCAGGCAAAGTATAGCTTGATCAACGGCTTCTGTCAACTAATTTAGCTTAACAAACACAAGGGGCGAAAGACGAGCACCGCAGCTTACTAGATTTCGCTAGAGACAGTACACAAGACTAACAGAAATTAATGTGATAGCACATAATTTTTATTATGGCTTAAACTAGCAAGTTCGTGTAATCAACTTTAACTAGCAAGTTCGTGTAATCAACTTTGAGCGCCCAACTAACAGGGTGAAGCCACTAAATACGGCTTCTCTGTTTCAGGCAATGACAACCCAAACAAATGGCAGGCATTGGCTGTGGTTTCGAAAGCAAGCTGCTCTGGGGAAACCTGACGCAATTGGGCCACATAGTCGGCAACAAATCGAACATATGCGGGTTGATTGCGCCGTTCGTTGCGCTTGGGAACGGGAGACAGAAATGGGCAATCGGTTTCTATTAGCAGTCGATCGCTGGGTACCATACGAGCGGAAGCCTGAACCGAAGTAGCGTTCTTAAAGGTGACGATACCACTGAAGCTGATATAGAACCCCAAATCTAGAAACCATTGAGTTTCTTCGGGAGTCCCGCTCCAGCAATGCATGACACCTCGAACGGGTCCATGCTCTGCCCAAAAGGCTTGCAATCGATCGCGCATCTCGGTTGCTGCATCGCGACAGTGAATAATCACAGGCAGATCCAAACGCCGAGCAATCAATAACTGCTGCCAAAAAGCTGTGTACTGCTGGTCTCGATCATCTGCTTTATAGAAATCCAAGCCAATTTCGCCAATAGCTACGACTCTAGAATCAGACTGAGCCAATGTTGAAATTTGCTCGGTCATCGACGTGTCCCACTTTGCTACATCCAACGGATGTAATCCCACCGCAAAGGCAACCTCTGGAAAGCGATCGGCAATAGCACGAATCCCATCAAATTCGTCCGGTTCAACACAGGAATGAACAAGTCGCACAACTCCGGCAGCGCGCCAGTTTTGCGCAACCGTTTCTAGATCTGGTTGAAAGCTATCAAAGTTTAGATGAACGTGCGTATCAATCAGTTGCATTATGAAAATTTAGTAGCTCAGCTTTCTCTTTCCGTGTTAGCCGATGTGTCAGATCTTAGACAAGCTGCCTTTGAATAAGCCGAGCGGCAATCAACGCTGATTTATCCACCGCTCATGCCTGCTAACCGCTGATCCTTCTCGGCTCACTCCTCAAGAAGCCGCACTGATTTTTGACTCAACTGCTTTTAGGACTCGGGCCAATTGAGATTTCTTGCGAGCACCAGTGTTGGGATGAAGCACCCCGCGCTTCACGGCCTTGTCAATTTTGCTGTATGCCACAGCCATACGCTGTTGAACATTCTGCAATGCTTCGGGGGAAGGGTTGGCAGAATAGGCATTCACAGCAGTTAGATATCGCTTCGTCAGGGTTTTAACAGCCGACTTATAGGATTTGTTGTGCAGGCGGTTACGCTCTGCGATCTCAATGCGCTTGATTGCAGACTTGATGTTTGCCACAGCTACTTCCAGGAATCGTTTCAGTAATTTTAATCATCTTAGCGATCCACTATTCTATCGAAACAGTTCCTAAATTGCCAGATAAATCTGCTGGCAACAACACGAATCCTCCTAGAAATACAGGTTAAGCTAGAGAAAGAATAGGGCCAAGCGGTGCTGCAACGATTCTATCGAAGCCATTGCGATTTGTGCCCTTGCAGGTTAACCCAGATTATCGTTTCTATCCCACAAGTGGCGATGCTGCGAATTATTACTCAGCGGGCTGAGGCACTCACCGAACTTCGGCGGATTTGTGATCGCACTCATGATGATCAAGTTGTTCATAAAGAAGCAACGGTTCGCGAAGTGCTGCAAGCGATCAAGCGGCAAGGCGATCGGGCAATACTGCACTATACCGAAGAATATGATCAAATTGTGCTTGCGCCAGAGGAACTCCGCATTAGTGGTTCGGAACTAGAAGCGGCCTATCACCAGGTTTCCTCTGATTTATTAGAAGCCATTCGCTTGGCTTGTCGCCAGGTAGAAGCGTTTCATCGCCAGCGAGTCCCCAAAAGCTGGGTGCAGTTTGGGGATGATGAGGTGGTGTTAGGAAAGCGCTATACGCCAGTCGATCGGGCTGGATTATACGTGCCGGGAGGACGAGCGGCCTACCCCAGTACGGTGATCATGAACGCCATTCCGGCCAAAGTGGCAAAAGTACCTCGAATTGTGGTTACTACACCGCCGGGGCCTGACAAAGCCGTGAATCCGGCTGTTTTGGTGGCGGCTCAGGAAGCAGGGGTGCAGGAAATTTATCGGATTGGAGGAGCGCAGGCGATCGGAGCACTGGCCTACGGCACTGAAACGGTTCCGAAGGTAGATGTGATTACGGGTCCGGGTAATATCTACGTCACGCTAGCCAAAAAGCTGGTGTATGGCACGGTGGGGATCGATTCTCTGGCAGGCCCCTCTGAAGTGCTGATTATTGCCGATGGACGCGCTAACCCAGTGCATGTAGCGGCTGATATGTTGGCCCAAGCTGAGCACGATCCGCTAGCAGCAGCGATTTTGTTGACCACCGATTCGGGGCTAGCGATGAAAGTGGTTTCGGAAGTGAAGCAACAACTGCTCAATCATCCGCGCAAAGTCCTAACCGAGAAGTCGATCGCGCACTATGGGCTAGTTGTGGTAGTAGACTCGTTAGAAGCAGCAGCAGAATTGAGCAACGAATTTGCTCCTGAACATCTGGAGCTAGAAGTGGCAGACCCGTGGAGCCTGCTGGCAAACATTCGCCACGCTGGGGCGATTTTTCTCGGTAACTCCACTCCTGAAGCGGTAGGCGATTACTTGGCTGGCCCCAACCATACCTTGCCTACCTCTGGATCTGCCCGTTATGCCTCGGCGTTGGGAGTTGAAACCTTTATGAAGCATTCCAGCTTAATTCAATATTCCCCGCAGGCGCTGCATCGAGTGGCCCAAGCTGTAGATACGTTAGCAACGGCTGAAGGATTGCCTTCTCATGCCGACTCTGTGCGCCTACGAGTTCGAGGTCAACTAGAATCTGATGATTGAAATCCAGTCACTGCGTAAAACGATTTAGGTAGCCCTTTTTAGAGTAATATCGCTAAATCCCAGAGATTGAAACCTAGATCATCTTAGACCTAAACATCGAACGTTCTACGGGTGTCAGGAGAAGCAGGGCTGTGTTTAAACAAATTCTGGTTGCGCTTGATGGATCGGAGTTATCTCAACAGGTTGTTCAAGCCCTAGAGCAAATTCGGGTTGAGCCAGACACGCAGGTGGTATTAGCGCACGTACTAGTGACCGTAGGAGCCAATCCAGACGTGGCAGCCGATCGGCCTCAAACCGATCTAGAACTAATTCCTCGCCAGCAACTCGAAACACTGCAACGATATCAAGATAGGTTGCCCTGTAAAAGTCGATTAGAAATTGTGACGGGCGATCCAGCCGAAGAAATTGTTCGCCTTGCTAATATCTATCACACTGATTTGATTGTGATTGGCAGCCGGGGGTTAACTGGACTCAATCGCATTTTGAAAGGCTCGGTGAGCAGTCAAGTGGTGGAAGATGCGGCCTGCTCTGTGATGGTAGTTAAACCTTTCTCTGTGACAAGTTCCGGCTCTGTAAGTTAGCGTCTTGGAAAGTGTAGTGACTGCACCCATAGAGCTTAGGAGACGTGTGCTTGCTCATGAGTTTGCCGTTCTGGTTAGCGATGGCAATTGACCTGATACCGCCATTGCCCCTAGTTGAATTGCTTTCACAAGTGTTGCAGTATGGGTTCTTACTGCGAGTTCCCCTATCAGCAGCGGTCTTGATGATGGTGCTGCCGTTTCTCTCTACTTTTGTTGCTCCGGCAATGTTGCGTAATTTATTTGTGCTGCGTCAACGTTGGGAACTAGCCTTGATTACTGGAACGGCAATCTTCACAGGCATGGGGATTACGACAGTACTAAATATTTTGTTAGGTAGTATTCCCGATCGCTTTCAATTAGTGCGGTTATTTGAACTGCCCCAAGTTTGGCAGTATGGTATTGCGCTCGGGTTAGGGTTAGGGATGGCGATTCCGGCCGCTAAACTTTCTCATAAAGAAAACGTCATTCGTAAACCTGTTTCTGGCTTGCTGGTTGGGGTTCTTGCCGCCGTTGCATTGCTTATGTTGGGCGATCGAATCAGTGACACCATTGCTGCCTCTGGGGTTCTCAAGCAGTGGATGGCTACTCTAATGCAATCGATGCCAGAAGACCTGCGAAAGGGCTATAGTGCTGCCGAAAATCACTTAGTGGCGATCGGGTTTTTAATACTGGTTCTGATAGTTTATTTCAGTATTTATTTCTATGGCTGGCGCGTCTATCAACCCAATCAATCATTACAAAACCAGATCACCATTGATCAACATGCTTACGAAATTCCTGCGCTTTTCTACCTGCTTGTCATTTTGCTGTTGCTGGTTTTGCTGTTTAGCGGTGTTACCTTTCTTTTAGATTATTTTCGGGTTCCTCTGTTAGCTTTCTTGCTGCTTGTTTCCATAGCAAATTATGCAATCTTTCGCGTTCAGCATTTTTATCAATTACTGCCGAAGGCGACTTTCCCAAACACAACTTTTCAGGAGGTATTAAATACTCGGTTGAGCTATCAAGATCGAGTTACTGATTCTGGTGAGAAACTTGACAAAAATCGATCGCTGGTGGTTGTTTGTGCGGCAGGAGGTGGCATTCAAGCCGCAGGTTGGACGGCTCGCGTGCTCACAGGTTTACACGAAGAATTGGGGCCGTCCTTTACTCAGGCAATCGGCTTAATTAGTTCCGTTTCGGGTGGCTCTGTCGGCACGATGTATTACTTGGATGCCTTAGCAGAAGATGCAATCGGCTTCGAGAAAGCAAATCCGTTGGTGATGCAGCAGATTTTCGATCGAGCGACTCAAGAAGGGCTGGATGCAGTAGGGTGGGGACTGGCTTATCCTGACCTGTGGCGCATTATTGGGCTACCCTTTTTGGCTCCCCTACTGGGGGCAAAACGCATCGATCGAGGGACGGCGATTGAAACCGAATGGAAAGTGGCTTTAAGCAACCCGTCTGCCTCCTTAGCAAGCTGGTCCAAAAAAATTAAAGCCGGCAAACTGCCGATTCCAGTGTTCAATGCGACGGTAGTTGAAAATGGCAGCCGGTTACTAATCAGCCCCTTGTCCTTTAAAGAGAGTCCAGCTAACGAAAACTTACCGACAGAATCAGTTTCTTCATGGCGATCGTCTCCCTACACAGATACTCGCTTTAGGGACTTTCGCCAAGATTATCAAGACTTTGATTTGAACGTGGCCACAGCGGCTCGGCTATCTGCAACCTTTCCCTATGTCTCTCCAGTTTGTCGCAATCATCCAGACGTTCCAGCAACTAATTATCATGTGGCAGATGGCGGATATTTTGACAATAACGGGATTTTTACAGCCGTTGAATGGCTAGACAATTGTGTCTTACCTCATGCGAAAGAGGTAGGAATTCAGCGAGTTTTCTTTCTAGAAATTCTGCCATTTCCTAAAGCTGAACCTGCGACTTCAATTGTCGCGTCCCCTGGTTGGCTAATGACCACATTAGGTCCCTTACTAGCTGCCTTTAAAGTTAGAAATTACACAGTAACTGCCCGCAACACGGTTGATGTTGGAGACTTAAAAAAGTTTTGGGAAATGAAGCTGAATGCTCAAGCAAATTCTTCCCAAGACTCTAATTATTCCTTCGAGCTAGAACACTTCATTTTACAATTCCCAATTGATTTCAAGGCATCTCCCAAGCATCATTCGTCTCGTTTTCCCTATAGAATTAACGATGCTTTTCTCAACAATCGCGGTGATTACACACCTCCCCTATCTTGGAAATTAACGGATGTAGAAAAGGCGAATATTCTTCGCGCGTGGAAGTGGGTTGTTGCCAACGATCAAGAAATGAAAAAGCTCAAGAGAGCATGGTTGTCTCGGTTAAATGCTTGATATTTGTGTGATTCCCTTAACCTAATAACTCCGATTGAGTGACAATTCTTTTCCCTTATTCTTTAATCGCTGTTCTCATATGGGGCGAAGGGACTTCAACCCCAACCTCTAGATCGAATGCCCCCTGCCTGCTCTGGCAAAGGGATTGGGGAGCAGGCAGTGCCAGTTTTGTCAGTCAATCAGCCCATAAACCTAACTCTTCTGTCAGCGTTATCTTGCTGCATGGCTAAAAACTGTCGCAGTCGTAACAGGCTCAGCGTTTGACCAAGGTTTAAGGGCAGTAGCGAAACGCCCTCCAGTGAGGATTGCAGCCATCCGTCGCCCCAGTACCATTCATGGAAACCGTCGATTCCCTTACTCATGAGAAACCGCAAACTGTTAGAGTTCACATGATCAACCTGATGTTGGATTGGTACGGGGCCAATCCAGCTTGTGAAAACCAGTCCTTGGTGCAGGCGATCGGGCAAGCCAGTTGAAAAGGTTTGAGGAAAAAGCCATTGCTGAAATTGGGCTGGACAAAGCAAACTATCGCGAATTTGCTGTTCGGAAGCATTTAATTCAATGCGAAGATTACTCTGTTGAAACGTGCCAAACATAGACATTGAGGTTCATGTAAAAGAGCGAGAATAGACGATCGACAATCAACCCAGCTTTCAGTCCATTCTTTATCAGCCTAGCGTAGGCAGTCGGTGAATGAGGACAGCAACGTTTAGGAATCTGCTGTTAGCTTTTAGAATCTAGATACTGTCTCAATGCAACAGCCTGCAATCGCCACCGAACCCAATGCTATGACCTACGCAAAATCCGATGAACTTGACACCGTAACAGTGACGGTTAAACTGTTTGCCGCCTATCAAGAAGCCTATGGAGTACCAGAACTCAGGCTTGATCTGCCAATGGGAGCAACCGCCGAAACCGTGCGCGATCGGCTTTTGAGTGAACACCCCGAACTAGAACAATGGCGTGACCTAACTCGTTTTGGTGTGAATTTGCAATTTGTTGAACCGCATACCCCTTTACAAAACGGCGATGAAGTGGTGCTAATTCCTCCGGTCAGTGGTGGTTAATTCCTTATTTATTTAAGGCAGTGAGGTGAGGTCCAGCCGAGACGCATATCGCAGCAGAGTCAATCCCATCGTGGTTAACGATCGATCATCAACCATTGCATCACCGTAGTTAGACAACAGCACGACGCCTACTTGGTTCGCCCGATTTAAACCCAAAAAGCTGACAAAGCCGCCTGTGCCGCCATTCTGCCAATGGAATATCCAGCCTTCGCAGGTTTGTTGAATGTTCCAACCTAATCCAACATCGTCAAGCCAGTAACTTGTGTGCTTTTGACAGACTCGATCAATCGCTTTGGCTACGGTTGTGTCTGCTGTATCTGTTGTATCTATAGCTATATTTG
Source organism: Thermocoleostomius sinensis A174 (assembly GCF_026802175.1). NCBI lineage: Bacteria > Bacillati > Cyanobacteriota > Cyanophyceae > Oculatellales > Oculatellaceae > Thermocoleostomius > Thermocoleostomius sinensis. The sequence goes on from NZ_CP113797.1 coordinate 5,733,419, forward strand.
TGTCTATAGCTATATTCATATCTGTATTGCCTACAGCAGCCGCTACAAATTTCAGCAGATCGCCAGCGGTTGATTGCAATCCATGACAACCTACCAGTACCCCTGCCTGCCAGTGAGGAGTCGGAACCCAATCGATAAACGCACCATCTTGGCTATACTCCGGGCGATAGCCAGCCATTTGTCGCAGTTGCTGCTGGGGCGAAACAGTCACTACCGTATCCGTCAGGTTCAACGGCTGACAAACCAGTTGTTTAACCAACGCTTCGTAGGATTTCTCGGTCTTTAGCTCTAGCACATGCCCCAGCAAGCCCATACCCAAATTGGAGTACTCGTAATATTGTCCGGGGGGGTGTACCAATTGCATCTGCTCTAAGGCAGCATACAGATGCAACGCTTTGTAGCTAACGTAAGGGTTATAAGGATCTTCAGTGACTTCAAAAAAGTTGGCAGGCAGACGCGGCAGTCCAGCCGTATGGGTCGCTAGCTGACGCAAAGTAATCGCTTGCACTGGCTCTGGCACGATCGTGCTCGACGGTAAGTAGGACGCGATCGAATCATCTAATTTCACTATTCCGTCTAGTTCCAACCTGGATAGCAAAATGCCAGTGAAAACTTTTGTGACCGAGCCAATTTCAAATAGCATGGATGCACTCGGCGGAACCGATGCAGAACCGCTCGTCTGACCAAAGCCCTGAATGTAGGTTTGCTCGGCTTGCCACACAGCAACCATTACACCAACCTTGGAACGCGAAGCAAGGTAATCTTCTACGAGTTGTTCAATTTTACAATTGAGCGAGGCAGGGTCATTCATCAACGTCTACTCCCACAAGCGGCGACGGGGTGGACCGCTGAGTCGATCGTGCGTATCTTTTAATAATTGAGGAATATCTAGGTTTTCGGGGCAGCGGGGCAGGCAGTCACCACAGTTAGTACAGCGATCGGCTTTGTTTCCGGGAAACCAGTGTCCGGCGTTCTCGAACATACCATAGCGATATTGCCCAAAGGAGGTCATCTCGTAGGCAACGGCTAAATTTCGCAGGCGCAGCACTTCGGGGATGTTGATTCCTTCAGGGCAAGGTAAACATTGATAACATTGGCGACAAGCATCCGTACCCAGGGCTGTTCGCTGTTGACTCTGCAAGCGCGCTAGGGCGGCTGCTTCGTCACTGGTGAGTGGCTCAGTACGATCGAGGACCGGCAACAGAGCATCCAATTCGCCAGGATTAGCGGCTCCAACGCTGAGGGTCGTAACTCGCGGATCGCTGAGCAAAAATCGGTAGGTAAGTTCTAGGGGCGTAAACGGCTGACACAGGTGGCGGAGGACAGGGGAGGGGGTATGCAACATACCACCTTTGTCGGCCGGGGAAATGATGAAAACGCCTAGGTCTTTCGATTCTGCCAACTCAATCGCCGCCCGATTGCGCTGATTGAAGAAGTAGTAGTGAAGGTTAACGAACTCGAATTGATCGGTCGCGATCGCTCGTAAGATTACCCCCAACGGTGCATGAGTGGAAAACCCGACGTGGCGAATTCGGCCTTCATCAACTGCTTGCCATACGGCCTTCATGCAACCATTGGCAGCCTCCACCCACGCCAAATGCTCCTCCGTGTTGAGTCCATGAATCGCCAAACAGTCCAGGTAATTCACTCCCAGCATATTCAACGATTGATCGATACAGCGGGCCATCGCGTCGCGATCGGGTGTTGGCGCAATCTTACTAGTGAGATACAGTTGGTGCCGAGGCAAGGAGAGGAGAGTCAGTGCCTTGCCCAAAAATTGTTCGCTATTGCCGTAGCCTCGTGCGGTTTCAAGATGATTGATGCCAAGTTCGATCGCCCTTGCCACCGTCTGTACTGCATTTTCCTCAGAAGCCAAGTAACGCATGGTTCCTAAAGAAAAAACAGAAAATGGTAGATTCGTTTTGCCAAAGCGACGAAACCGCATACAAGCAGACAAGATGACAGAGAAAAGCTAAAGAATAAAAAATTGATCCCCTCTTTATACTTTAGCCTTCAGGCTCTAGCCTTTGGTCTCGCTGTCAGCTTTCGTCTCGCTTGCTGAAACGGCCATCTTGCTTAAAGTCATCGGGGCGCAAGTTAGAGAGAAAATCACGAAAGGCTTGGCGTTCTGCTTCGTCCGCATCACGATCGACCGGAATGGACGCATCGGCAATGACTTCTTCCATGACCCAAATAGGGCTTTTGGTTCGCAGTGCGATCGCAATCGCATCGCTGGGACGAGAATCGATTTCTTTACGAGCCTCACCTTGGCGAACTTGCAGAATGGCATAAAAGGTATTGTCTTGCAGCGAGTGAATAATGATCCGCTCGAGCACCATATTCCATTCTTCTAGCAAATTGACCAACAGGTCGTGAGTGAGCGGGCGAGGCGGAACCTGATTCTCTAGGGCGCTGATAATAGCTCTGGCTTGTTCTTGACCAATGAAAATTGGTAGCTGGCGGCGCTCGGCAGCATCTCTCAATAGCACGATCGGGCTACGAGAGACTGCATCTAGAGCAATTCCAGCGACTTTCATTTCAATCATGGCTTAGCCTCTAGAATCCGTTAGGGGGGTAGAAAAATCGAATTGAAGAGCAGTAAAGTAAGTTGGAACTCAATGAACTCAGGCAATCAGACTGTAGAAGGACAGCCTTACGATCAAATCACTTAAATTCAGATAAACAGATCTTATAATCTATTTTCACCTCTAACTTAGTGAGATTGCTACGGTGTAAGTACAAATGTTGCTAACTTTATGTTGCCAGCAAAATTTAACTATGAGATCCAACCAACCCACTGATGATAACTTCAGGGGAGTTCGATTGACTTCCAGTATGCCCTGATCTCGGCTGGAATCTGTAGGGAGAATTCTGAAAGTTTGTCTAAGAAATAGACGGTGCTTCGATCGAAGAGGTGCCTCTCCATTTTGCCAATTTGCCCACGTTCTGATAGAAGTCTGTTTAAGGTAGGACTATTTAAGTACAGCCTTACGATCGTAACGATCGTTGGATCTCATCTACTCTCTTGGGAACAGCGGCTGTCAAGATCTCGTGACCTGTTGATGTCACCAGCACATCGTCCTCAATGCGAACTCCAATGCCGTGCCAGCGTGGATCAATTTCTGGTTGTCCTTCAGCGGGTTTAATGTAGGGCGAAATGTAAATTCCTGGCTCCACGGTCAAGACCTGCCCTGGCTCTAGCGTGTGGGGTGTTTCGCCGTGTTGATAGACTCCAACATCGTGCACGTCTAACCCCAACCAATGTCCTGTCCGATGCATGTAGAAGGGCTTGTATTTCTCGTCTTTGATAATTTCGTCCATGTCTCCACACAGCAAGCCCAGATCGAGCAAGCCTTGGACAATCACGCGCACGGCGGTGTCATGCACCTGATTATAAGGATTGCCGGGATGGACGTGTGCGATCGCCTGCAATTGCGCCTCTAGAACAATTTCATAGATCGCCTGTTGCTCTGACGTGAAGGCTCCACCCACCGGGAAGGTACGGGTGATGTCTGAGTTGTAATAGTCGTAGGCACAACCTGCATCAATTAGCAATAGCTCGCCGTCTTGCATCTGGCGCGTGTTTTCCGTGTAGTGCAGCACGCAAGCGTTGGCTCCCGACGCTACGATCGACGGATAGGCTGGACCCATGGCTCCCCGGAGGCGAAAGGTATGTTCAATTTCCGCTTGTACTTCGTATTCAAATCGTCCGGGTTGGGCGAACGCACGAGCGCGATTGTGGGCTTCGGCGGCAATGTCGGCGGCTTTACGCATTCGTTCTAGCTCAATAGTGCTTTTGATTTGCCGCATAGGGTGCAACAGCGGAGCCGGATCTTCGATCGCTGTGGGTCCAATGCCTTTCTTAGGATAAATTGCTAGCAATCGTTGCCAATGTTTCAAGATCGTTTCGTTGAATGCTTTGTCGCGCCCTAGGTGATAGTAAATGCGATCGGCTTTTTCTAGATATTGTGGTAGTTTTTCACTCAGTTCGTCGATGGAATATACCGCATCTGCCGCAAACTGCTCCTTGGCAGCGTCTACACCCACGCGATAGCCCGTCCAGGTTTCTTTCTCTAAATCCTTTGGCTGCACAAATAAGATGAAGCGATGGTCTTGATGATGAGGAGCCAGCACCGCCACTGCGCTTGGTTCATTAAAGCCCGTCAGATAAAAAAAGTCGCTATCTTGGCGAAAGTTATATTCCACATCATTGTGCATCACTGCCATGGGGGCACTGCGAAAAACAGCCGTGCCTTTGCCAATCTTTGCCATAAACTGTTCGCGACGCTGGGCATATTCCGATTGCATAGGTAACCGCGAGGATAGGGAGGATGAAGAGGGAATGTTATCTGTTGTATCCAGAAAAACTGAAGTTAGCAACCTGCCTTTTAGACTGGGCTGATTAGGCTGAGTTAACCGAAAACGAGTTGCCACAGCCACAATTGCTGACAGCATTGGGGTTGTCGAAGCGGAAACCACCACCCATCAAATCTTCGGTATAGTCAATTTTTAGTCCATCGACATAGGGCAAACTGTCAGCATCAACGACGATTTGCAAACCATCACAGGTCTGAATGTAATCGGCCGTTGCGATCGCATCATCTAGCTCTAGCGCATAATAAAAGTCAGCACATCCCCCCGACTTCACACTCAACCGAACCGCTATGTTGGGATGAGTTGCTTTAGACTGAATGCGGTGAACTTCGGCAATAGCAGCAGGACTGAGATGAATCATAGTGTTTGGGGTGTTTGAATTACCCGAAGACCAAAAGATCTATGCTGATTGTACTGAACTCTAGGTGCTTAAAATGGCGCTTAAAATTAAGTTTTAGATTCAGGGGACATTGTCTAGTCTACAAGCAGGGTCTACTGTTGAACTGTGTAGGTTTCTCCCATCACAACTACCCGATCGCCCTTCACCAGCTTGCGCCCGCGCCGTGTTTCGATCGTGCCGTTGACTTGGACTTCGCCAGCTTGAATGAGCAGCTTGGCTTCGCCACCCGTTTGAACCACGCCCAACCACTTCAAAAATTGATCGAGTTTAATTTTTGATTCAGTGCTGAATTCAGACGATGTCATGAACGTTGCAAACCCTTAAAGATAAGATCTGGGAAAGATCTTCATTATTTCATTTTCTTCTATTATATTTGGTTGCCGCATGACCTATTGTCTTGGCATTATTACTCGCTATGGACTGGTATTTGGTGCAGACTCTCGTACCAATGCTGGCGTTGATTATATTTCTACCTATCAAAAGCTGTTTGATTTTTCTGATCCAGGGCAGCGGGTGGTGCTGTTAGCGGCCTCTGGTAACTTGTCGATGACACAAGCGATCGTCAATGCCATTCAGCAAGATTTGAAGCTGATGGAAAGTGAGAACATTCATACCCTGCCAACCCTTTATGACATTACTCGCTACATCGGCAATAAGGTGCGTGTGGTCCAAGAGCAAGACCGCCCCTGGCTAGAAAGAGACGGGATTGATTCTAGTTGTACGCTGTTGCTGGGGGGACAAGTCCGGGGAGAACCACCGGGGCTATATATGATCTATCGTCAGGGAAATTTTATTCAAGCAACGCCAGAGACCCCATTTTTGCAAATCGGTGAGACGAAATATGGCAAACCCATTCTCGATCGCACCCTCAGTTTTGATACCCCACTGGAAGCGGCGGCTAAGTGTGCTCTGCTGTCGATCGATTCTACAATGCGATCTAATATCTCGGTGGGACCGCCAGTCGATTTGGTGATGTATGAAGCAAACAGTCTATTTGTTAAACACCAGGTTCGATTGCGCGTGGGTGATCCTTATTTAATGCAAGTGCGAAAGCAGTGGGAAATCTCGTTGCGGCAAGCGTTCGAGCAAATGCCAAATATTGAATGGGGCTATGGTGAGGAGAATGTTTTGATGGAATCGGGAGTGGGGAATGGGGAGTCGGGAATCGGGAGTCGGGAGTAGGAAAAGGAAACAAGGTTGTGGCACGGATTTATTTGGATGCAATTGAGCGTCGGTATGGGTCGGTAGTGGCGATCGAGGACATCACGTTTGAGGTTCCTGATGGGGAATTTTGGGTGTTGGTGGGGCCGTCTGGTTGCGGGAAGTCTACGATTTTGCGAACGATCGCAGGTCTTGAAACGGCTACGTCGGGCAATTTGTACATTGGCGATCGGTTGGTAAATCAAGTACCGGCCCGCGAACGCGATGTGGCAATGGTGTTCCAGAACTATGCTCTGTATCCCCATATGACGGTGGCTGAAAATTTGGCGTTTGGGCTACGGATGCGCAAAACCGATGCCAAAACGATCAAAGCGCGGATTGAGACGGTGGCGCAATCGCTGAATATTGCCCATTTGCTCGATCGCAAGCCGAAGCAACTTTCGGGAGGGCAGCAGCAGCGGGTAGCGTTGGGTCGTGCTATTGCTCGCCAACCACAGGTATTTTTGCTGGATGAGCCACTGTCTAATCTAGATGCCCAGCTACGGGACGACACGCGCGCCGAACTGAAACAACTGCACCAGCGCTTAGGTGTGACAACGGTTTATGTAACGCACGACCAGGTGGAAGCGATGACGCTGGCCGATCAAATTGTGGTGCTAGATCAGGGCAGAATCCAGCAAATTGGCTCGCCGCAAACAATTTATGCTCGACCTGCCAATCAGATGGTGGCAACGTTTCTGGGTAGCCCACCGATGAATGTCTTGTCAGCGGTCTATCAAGACGGACAGTTTCAGGTTGAAGGACAAGCAATTCCCTGCCCCGATCGGCTGCGGAAGCAATTGTCATCAACAGTTAGCCAATCTTCAACGGCGCAGCGGTTCAACTTGGGCATTCGTCCTGAACATGTACATTTGGCAGAATCGAGCGAGCGACCGCTCATGGCAACAGTGATGGTGGTGGAACCGTTAGGACGAGAGATTTTGGTGCGCACCGTGCTGCCGATGGAAACTAGCGGCGCGGCTCCTACTATTAGCTTGCAAGTTGCTCCAGAAACCCAAATTCAACCCGGCGATCGATTGCCACTGGTATTTGATCTGGAGCATTTGGCGGTGTTTGATCCAACCACAGGCAATAACCTCAGCTTGGCTTAACCCGCCTTCTAGAATGAAGTTCCTAACTTCTCTAAGAGAAATCTACCGTGAGCTTGGATTCAGCAGCAGACTATCGATGTTTAGAGCAATGGACTAGCGATAAGATTGGAGACGAATGATCACATAGATAATGATCACATAGATTCGGAGTAGAATCCGCGCAAGACCGTTGATGCTCTAGGATGATCGGACTCCGATCAGTATTGCAAACCCTCCTGCTGCAACATGGCTCCATCGTCACCATCTCCTCGCAAACGGAAGCAGCAGTTCAGTTCCTCTTCAGCTTGGGCAGCGGAGACTGAACTGGTTGGTATCACCCTAGACCTAGAGCCACTACAAACCTGCTCTCTTTATGCCCAATACACGATCGGGCTTCATGCTTGGTTGCTCGATCAAGTGCGGCAGTCCGATCCAGATTTGTCTACTCAACTGCATGATGAGCAAACGGAGAAAGCATTTACCATTTCTGGACTGGAAGGAGCCTTAGAAACCAACGGCAGAATGTTTCAACTGAAGGCGGGGCAAACCTACCAATGGACAATCACCGCTTTATCCAATCCGATTGCACAATGGTTGGCAAAATGGATACAACAGCCGCCTCAAGTGGTTGCATTGCGGAATGCCCCGTTGCAAGTGCGTCACATCAAAATCACTCACTTGCCAATGACCTACGAGCAACTCTGGGAGACAGACTATCCCGATCGCTTTCGAGTCGCACTTAGCTTCACGTCACCTACAAGCTTTCGCCGTCGGGGATTACATTTACCATTGCCGATGCCATTCAATGTATTTCATAGTTACTTGCGCCGCTGGAATACTTTTTCAGGAATTGAGTTTGAGCCAGATGAGTTTTTGGAATGGGTGGATGAATCGATCGTGATTGTGCGACATCGGCTGGAATCAACGCGGGTTTTGGCCGGGAAAAAGGGGACAGTAACGGCGTTTACAGGGGCGATCGAACTGGAACTGTCAGTGAAGGCACCACGAGATGATGAGTATGAGCAATTATTGTTTGCGCTGGTGCAGTTGGCTCCTTATTGCGGCACAGGACATAAAACCACCTTTGGTTTGGGGCAAACCCGATTAGGATGGGCAGTACCTGAATTGCAATCTCCTCCTGCTCTACAAACGATTCTGCTTGATCGCATTGCGGAGTTAACCGAATTGTTTATTGCTCAACGGCATCGTACAGGGGGCGATCGAGCCAGTCAGATTGCAGAAACCTTAGCGACGATTCAAGCCCGGCGAGAACTTGGAGAATCTTTGAAGACGATCGCAGAAGATTTGCAGATGCCGTATGAAACAGTGAAAGCCTATGCAAAACGAGCAAAGCGAGGAATGATTCAGGAATAATTGGAAGGAGTCTTTTGCAAGGAATTGAGAATACGAAGGGTGCAAAAAAATAATTATTCCTACTTCAAAATTGTGAAATATTTGAAACACCACTATTATCCATCAAACTACCTCTGCTGGGAATCTAGGCACTCGCACAATTTGCTCCTGGCTGCTAAATAACTGTTCAAGAATAACTATTCAGAATTATCAACAATTGAACATTTGAGAGTCTCAGGATAAGTTGCGGAATCCTGCTCCATCGCTCATGCTAGTTGCGGTATTGAAAGTGAAGCTCATGTCGCTGGCTAAAACGCAGTCCTTGCCTAAATGATAATTATTTGCAATAATCTACCACGACGACACTCAATCAGGAACCTGCCGCCATGCAACTGCGAGAATCGACCGATCAGCTTACAGGTGTCACTGAAACCCTCATGATTACGCTGTATGCGCGTGCGATCGAAGCCCAGCGTTCAGAGTCAATTCTGAGCGATTGCAAAGCGGTTGAGATTATCGAACACCTGGATTACGACTTCAGTAAATACGAGCAAGGCTGGGGATCGCAGTTGGGTTGCGTAATTCGGGTGAAAATCCTCGATCGCATCGTCCAGAACTTTCTAGAAACCCATCCTAGTGCTGTGATTGTTAACTTGGGTGCTGGATTATGTACCCGATTTTCTCGGTTAGACAATGGCGAAGTGCGCTGGTACGAGGTTGATTTTCCAGAGGTGATCGACCTGCGGCGTAAGTTATTTCAGGAAACTGACCGTCATCGGTTTGTTGACAAATCTATTCTCGACTTTAGCTGGATGGATGACATACAGCGATCGCCCAACCAGCCGATGATGATTCTCTACGAAGGGGTGTCTATGTATTTATCAGAAGCGGATAACAGGGCTTTATTGCTGCAAATTGGCGATCGCTTTGCTCCTGTTGAGGTGCTGTTTGATGTTATCAGTCGCAAGCTTGCTCGAGGCACGAAACAGCATGATACCGTCTCGAAGACCAGCGCTGAATTTCAGTGGGGAATCGATGATTCTAAAGCCTTGGAAACCTGGAGTCCAAACATTATCCGCAAACAGGAAGAATTTTATCTCACTCAGTTTCTGGATTATCCGCAACGATTACCAATCGTTTGGCGCATGGTAGCGCAATTGTTTCCGTTTATTCCATTAGCCTTATTCAAAAACTCTAGTCGAATTGTGCGATTGCAGACAGGAACCCACATACTATAACGCGACCAAAATCATCACGCTGACTTTGACTTATGGGTAAAAAAGTAATTCGCCATTCAGTATTTTATCTGCATCGCTGGTTGGGACTGGGAGTCGGTCTGTTGCTCTGCATTGCAGGACTGACGGGCAGTGTGTTGGTCTTCTGGCATGAAATCGATGCCTGGATTTTGGCACAGCGGTTTGGATCAGTCGATTTAGCTGGAGAACGCATCCCCATTGCAACAGTCATTGAAACGGTGAACGCAGCCTACATCCCTGACGAGTTCACGCTCAGCAGCCTTACTCTTCCAACCCTTTCCCATCAGCCCTACGTTGTGTGGCTAGAGGATGCAGCCGCACACCACTGGCAGGTATTGGTCAATCCCTACATGGGTCAGGTGATGGGCGATCGCCAATGGGAAACCAGTTGGATTGGTCGCATTTATGCTCTCCACTATTCACTGCTAGCCGGGGAAGTAGGCAGCTTGATTATGGGTATGGTTGCCCTTTTTGCCTTCATCCTCAGTCTCACAGGCATCATTCTCTGGCCGGGTTGGCGCAAGCTGATCGCTGGGTTCAAAATCAAATGGCGGGCACATCCAAAGCGTATAAACTTTGACCTTCATAAAGTCATCGGCATCATCGCCGCATTATTTCTTGCAGCGATCGGCTTCACAGGCTTTAGTTGGAATGTTCCCCAGGCGCGAGTGACCGATGCTATCCATGCGGTGACGCTCACCCCCAAACCTGCCGATCTCTCCTCTCGCTCCATTCCCGGTCAATCACCGTTGCCGCTTGGCAATCTGGTGCAACGAGCAGAAGCAGCCATGCCTGAAGCCGCGATGACTTATGTGGTGTTTCCCAGTGAACCAGAGGACCCCTTTCGAGTTGGCAAGAAGCAGGCCCAGGAGAAAGACAGGTATGGGCAAACGCAGGTGTATCTGGACCAATTTAGCGGCGAGGTACTTCAGATCAATGACGGGCTGAATCCATCTCGGGCAGATGCAATTCTGAATCAATTTGGACCGCTGCACTATGGCACTTTTGGTGGGTTGCCGACCCGAATTCTATACGTGTTTGTGGGACTGTCCCCAACGGCGCTGTTTATCACAGGTTTAGTCATGTGGAGGTATCGAAAAACATGACAGCTACAACAGGGGAATTGTATCGAGCCACAGACGCAACAGGGACAGAAATTCGATTAAACCAACCCGCAGAACGAATTGTCTGTTTCACTGCAACTGGCATTGATATTCTTGCAGAACTCGGTTTAGCATCTGTGGGCTATCTCTCCCAAGGCATTGCCGATTATCCCGAATCTTATGGCGATCGCGCCCAGCAGTTTACCGCTATCGGTTTCTGGATGTTGCCCAATTTAAAGACCATTCGCCAGCTTCAACCGGATTTGATCTTGGGATGGCGATTTCCCTATCGGTTTTACCAGCACTGGCTGCGGCAAATGGCCCCAACCTATCTGATGAGCGGCAGTGGATATAATCCTGCGTTAGCCCGATTACGTGATGTGGCTCAACTAACCGGACGTATTACCGAAGCAGAAACCGCGATTCAGCAACTCGAATCACAGCTTCAGACCTACCGCACAATCATTTACAGCCCATCCCAAAAAGACCGTGTTAATGATGGGCGGCTCTATGCTGAATTCGCTTTCCCGTCGATTCATTGTTGAGACAAATGTTGGAACGATGGGTAGTTGGCTGCAAGAACTAGCTCATTATCTCTGGACTGAACCTACGGGAAACAGAATAGAACCTGGTTTGATGAATGTTTCCCTCGATCGCATCCTTCAGGGTAATCGGGATATCATCTTTGTGCAAACCTATCCGCCTTCTGGTGCTCCTCTCTCCCAGCAGCTTGCTAAGCATCCGCTGTGGAAGCAATTAAAAGCCATGCAAACTCATCAAGTCTACGAGGTCGAGCAATTCTGGCACTCTGGCAACGGTACACGAATGATTCGTCTCATGCTTAATCAATTGCTGTCCGTCATTTATCCTCAACTGTTTCCTCAACCATCTTCTAAACTCAATGAACACTAAAGGACTACGACAACGAGAACTGTGCGATCGTCTAGGACTGAACTATAAGAGCGTGGCTCAGTTCGCTCGACAATTGGGACTCAGCACCCATGCCTATTTGCAACAACAAACTGGCTGGATTTTGCGAGATGAGCGTTACTATCCACCTGAAACTCAGTTCAAGGACTAGTCGAGTGACTCTATGAAACCAACGCTGATCAAAATTGCTGAACTGAGCTTGATTGGTTTGTTGATGGTTCTCACCTTCTGGCTGGTCAATCAAGTAGGCATTGACCAAGTGCGAGCCAATGTGGATCAACTCGGCTTCTGGGCACCGCTAATTGTGTTGCTGCTGCGGTTAACCAGCATCGTAATTCCCGCTTTGCCCGGAACTGCCTATTCGATTCTGGCAGGCACCCTTTTTGGATTTGTGGAAGGATTAGTAATAATTGCAATCGCTGATTTCATTGCTTGCACGACGAACTTCCTGATTGCCAAACGCTATGGCAGAGGCATTGTCCAACGTTTGGTCGGTCAACGCTTCATGGGCAAAGTCGATCGCCTCAGCTATCGGTATCTCGAAGGCAATTTTTTCCTGCTGGCTGGCGTCTTGATGACAGGCGTATTCGACTTCGTTTGCTATGCGGTAGGTTTAACACGGATGTCGTGGCGGAGCTTTGTGGGGGCATTGAGTCTGAGTATCGTGATTGCCAAACCACCGATTGTGGCGATCGGTGCTGGGATCTTTGAGGGGGGCAGAATCCTGTTGGGGATCGCGCTCTTGGGCACGTTTGCGTTGGCCATTTTGACGGGATGGCTAAGACGCAATCAGAATTTGGAGGAACAGAGCAATGGTGAATAGCCTGGAAGGATTTAGCCGAGCAATCCTCAAAAACTGGTTGACACTTTCCCCTCACTTTGCTGATAATTAGAGTTTGTGTGAACTTTAGCACCCGGAACGATCTTGGCTAACGTTGTTGTGATTGGTGCCCAGTGGGGCGATGAAGGGAAAGGAAAAATCACCGATCTGCTTAGCAAATCGGCTGATGTTGTGGTTCGCTACCAAGGGGGGGTTAACGCTGGGCATACAGTTGTAGTCCAGGATCAGACGTTCAAACTTCATTTGATACCATCGGGCATTCTTTATCCCAAAACTGAATGCATTATTGGGTCGGGGACGGTCATCGATCCGAAGGTGCTATTAGAGGAGTTAGATCAGCTAGAAGCACTCAACGTCTCCACAAGCAATTTGTTGATTTCAGAAACGGCTCATGTAACGATGCCGTATCACCGTCTGATTGATCAAGCCTCGGAAGAACGGCGCGGCAGTCACAAGATTGGCACGACTAAGCGAGGAATTGGCCCGACTTATGCCGATAAGTCTGAGCGAATTGGCATCCGAGTTGTCGATTTGATGGACTCGGAAGAGTTAAAAGACCAGTTGCGCTGGACGGTGGAGTATAAAAACGTCATTCTTGAGAAGCTCTACAATCTGCCGCCGCTCGATCCAAAAGCTGTAGTCGATGAGTATTTGGGCTATGCTGATCGGTTGCGTCCGCATGTGGTAGATAGCTCAGTACGCATTGCTGAAGCTGTACGCAAGCGTCGCAATATCTTGTTTGAAGGAGCACAGGGAACCCTGCTGGACTTAGACCACGGCACGTATCCCTATGTCACCTCGTCAAACCCAGTTGCAGGCGGGGCCTGTGTTGGCGCTGGAGTCGGGCCTACTATTATTGATCGGGTGATCGGAGTTGCCAAAGCCTATACAACTCGTGTGGGCGAAGGGCCATTCCCCACGGAATTGAATGGGGAGTTAGGACAACTGCTGTGCGATCGAGGGGCAGAGTTCGGTACCACCACGGGTCGAAAGCGACGCTGTGGCTGGTTTGATGCAGTTATTGGTCGCTATGCCGTGCGCATTAATGGCTTAGATTGTTTGGCAATCACCAAGCTAGATGTGCTAGACGAACTGGACGAGATTAACGTCTGTGTGGCCTACGAACTTGATGGAGAGCGCTGTGTGGATTTTCCTAGTAGCGCCCGTCGATTTGCTCGTTGTCGTCCTATCTACAAAACGCTGCCCGGTTGGCAACAGTCCACAGCCGATTGTCGATCGCTGGAAGATTTACCATCCCAAGCTCTGGATTACCTCAAGTTTTTGGCAGAATTGATGGATGTGCCCATTGCGATCGTGTCCTTGGGAGCCAGCCGCGATCAAACCATTATTGTAGAAGATCCCATTCATGGTCCTAAACGCGCATTGCTCTATAGCCAAGATACTCCGGAGCTAGGGCTACGCCACCAAGAGATTGAAGTTTGAAGTTTTTAGTTTTTACCCACTTAGTTAAGTCACTATGGAACTTACGCTCGATTGCAAAAAACGGCCCGAAGGTAGCAAGCCCAATGCCCTACGTCGCGAAGGACGGTTGCCGGCTGTCCTGTATGGACACAAGGGAAATGAATCGGTAGCGATTACTGTCGATGCTAAAGCGGCTCAGATGCTGCTGAAAAAAGCTTCGGTGAACAACACCCTAGTAAATCTGAACGTTGCTGATTTACCGTGGCGGGGCAAAACGCTGATTCGAGAAGTGCAAACCCATCCTTGGCGCGATGATATTTATCATCTCAGCTTCTTCTCGGTGGGTGCTCAAGAATCTCTGCAAGTAACCGTGCCGCTGCACTATGTTGGCACTCCCGTTGGGGTGAAAAATGAGGGTGGTGCTTTGGATACGGTTCTGACAGAACTAGAAGTGTCCTGTTCGCCAGATAATATTCCCGATACGATCGAGGTGGATGTCTCGAATCTGCATGCAGGAGACTCGTTGCACATTAATCAACTGAAATTGCCTGCCAATGTAGAAGTTGTGGCAGATGGCGAACTGGTGGTTGCAACGGTGTTGGGCAAGGGTGGTCAGGTAACCGCTGAAGCTGAAGCCCTGGAAGCTGAAGAAGCGGCTGAGGCAAATACAGAAACAGCCGAGTAGGTTGCCAATCTAGTTGGTGAGTTTTAGATGAAATTTTGGCCAGGGGCACACCCTGGCTTTTTAATTGATATAGCGATGGATGAGTCAGCCCCTATTTAGATAAGCCCATGACCGACAGTATGCTTCCTCCGGTAATTCAGCAGATGATGCGCCCGGAATTTTATCCCCACCCAGTTCCCCCGATCGAGTATCATGCTCCCCCCTCTACCAATCTGGAACCAGAGGAGTTTTATCCGTCCCCCGATGCTCCGGTGCAGTTGATTCAAACGCATGTGTCCTATGTGTTGCTGACTGGAAACTATGCCTACAAACTGAAAAAGCCCGTTGATTTTGGTTTTTTAGACTATTCCACCATAGAAAAACGCAAACACTTTTGTGAAGAAGAACTGCGTCTAAACCAGCGAGCCGCCGCAGAACTTTATCTAGAAGTGCTGCCCATTACCAAAACAAAGGCAGGCTCGACGCTCGATTATCAACTAGGTGGTGACGGCGAAGTGGTAGATTATGCCGTCAAGATGCAGCAATTTCCGCAAGAAACCTTGTTGACCGAACTGTTCGATCGCGGCGAATTAACTGAAGACTTGCTGCAAAAACTGGCAAGGGTAATTGCTGAGTTTCATCTTCACACGTATACCGACGATCGCATCCGCAGCTTTGGCGAAGTAGCGCAAGTACGAGAAGCGTTTGATCAAAACTTTGAGCAGACGGAATATTACATTGGCGGGCCACAAACTCAGCAACAATTTGACGACACCCAAGCTTACTGCGATCGGTTTTTTGCCGAAAAGCAAAAGTTATTTGTCGATCGGATGCAGAACAACTGGATTCGCGAATGTCACGGCGATTTGCACCTGCGCAACATCTGCTATTGGAACGGCAAGCTGCTGCTGTTTGACTGCATTGAATTCAACGAACCGTTCCGCTTTGTTGATGTAATGTTCGACATTGCTTACATTGTCATGGATTTAGATGCACGGCATCGTCCTGATCTTAGTACAGTCTTTTTGAATGCTTACATCGAGCAAACAGGAGATTGGGAGGGGCTACAAGTTTTGCCAATCTACGTCAGTCGTCAAACCTATGTGCGGGCCAAAGTCACGTCCTTTTTGCTCGACGATCCCGGAGTCCCCGCTGCCGAAAAGCAAAAAGCGTTTGACACCGCCGCAAGCTACTATCGGATGGCTTGGGACTATGCCCAACCACGTCAGGGACGGTTGTTTTTGATGTGCGGGCTGTCTGGCTCCGGTAAATCCACCACGGCACGGCAGTTGGCCAAGCAAACCGGCGCCATTCACATTCGATCGGACGCCGTGCGTAAGCATCTAGCAGGAATTCCGCTGCATCAACGCGGTGGCGACGAATGGTATACACCGGAATGGAACCAGAAAACCTACGATCGCCTGTTAAATCTGGGCCTTCAGTTGGCGAGTCAAGGCTATACTGTGGTGCTGGATGCCAAGTACGATCGACAGTTGTGGCGCACAGCGGTGATAGAGGCTGCCAAAACTCATTCACTGCCGCTGCAAATTCTACACTGTGATGCACCGCTGGAAGTCTTGCGCGATCGATTGCAACAGCGTACAGGAGATATTGCCGACGCCACCGTGGATCTGCTAGCTAAACAGTCGTTGGAGCCGTTTAGCCCAGCCGAGCAGCTCTATGTGCGCCCAATTGACACAACCCAAGACATCCACAGCCAACTTGAAAAATTAGCGGTTTAATTAAGGCAGAGGATCATTCACGCTGGTGCAAGGCATGTACAAACTTGAATCGGAAGAGGGCTTTTTTGGTGGCATCATCATCTGGGGTATTTTTGTGCTGTTGCTTTGGTTGGTTGGAATTCCCGCCGTTTTATGCATTTTGCTGGGCGGTTTCGCGGGAGCCGCTGTCTGGCTAATCATTGCCTTCTGGCGGGCCCAAAAATCGGACGATCCCCCCAAAAAGCGAGAAGAAGACAGCGCGATTCGCCCAGTGCGGCGCTTGATTCAACGATTTCCTGGCGTTGGGTTTGGCGATGGTTCCGTGCAAGGTTCCAGAGCACCCCAGCGCATTACTAGAGATCCCAGATCTGGAGAGGTTCAGTTAGCTAGGCGAGGTCCGATCGCTCGGAAACGTCCGGCTAGTTCGTCGTTGCGCGAGGCGATCCGTCGCCGTAAGGAGAATTCATCAAACCAACTTTAATCTGAATGCATTGAGATAGCTGATTGAAACTGATTGAGTTCGTTCAAGGATAAAAAGCCCAGAAACAAGAGCCGGAGGGTTTGTGAATGACAACTGCTTCCGTTCACAGTGATGTTGATACAATTTGGCCCCAGTTATCCTATGCAGATTGGGCAGAGACCTATGCTACGTTGCATCGGTGGACACAGATTGTTGGAAAAGTTCGATTGGCTTTGTCTCCGCCGCTCAATCATTGGTGGCAATCGACCCTTTATATTACGCCTCGTGGGTTAACAACTTCGGCAATTCCCTATCAAACGCGAAATTTTCACATCAATTTTGATTTTTTAGCACACCAACTTCAGATAGAAACAAGTGACGGCATGATGCAGAGGATCGCCCTTGAGCCACAGTCCGTTGCAGAGTTTTACCGGCAAGTGATGTGTTGCTTGCGAGACATGGGGATAGAGATGCGCATTTGGACAATGCCCCAGGAAATTGCTGATCCGATTCCGTTTGAGCAGGATCATCACCATGCAGCCTACGATGCGGATGCGGCGCAGCGGTTCTGGCGCATTTTAGTGCAAGCCGATCGCATAATGACTAGCTTTCGATCGCGGTTCATTGGTAAGTCTAGCCCGGTGCATTGCTTCTGGGGTAGCTTTGACTTAGCCGTAACTCGGTTCTCTGGACGACCTGCACCCGAACACCCCGGAGGCGTCCCCAACCTGGCCGACTGGGTGACTCGCGAAGCCTATTCGCACGAAGTCAGCAGTTGCGGGTTTTGGCCGGGCAGCGCCTCAACAGAACCGTTATTCTATGCCTACGCTTACCCTGCCCCAGATGGATTTGCCGACTATTTCGTGCAACCAGACGCCGCCTACTATAGCACTCAAATACAAGAATTTGTTTTGCCTTACGATGCCGTCAGACTTGCCAACAACCCGGATGCCGCCCTGCTGGACTTCTTCCAAAGCACCTACGAAGCCGCCGCCAACCTGGGACAGTGGGCGCGATCGGGCTTAGAACGAGCTTGAAGCAGTGGGAACAGAGCGCTGAGGATTAGAAAGATTGGGAGCTTGCAGAGTTAAGCAAAAGTTAAGAAAACTGTTGTCTTTCATCCTTCATCCCTACCGTTCGTCCCATTCCACCGCTGCATCGGTCACGGCTTGCTCAACGGTCTTTTCACCCAGCATCGCTGCTTGCAGATTGTCGTACACAATCTTCTGCAATTCTTTAATGTCTTTGATGGTGGGCAATAACACTTCGGCGTCCTGCATTTGCTTAGCGCTGATCAATCGCGCTTGTTCTGCGGCTGGGGCATCGGCTGCCACATTGGTGAAGTAGCTATCGTTTAGGGCCGCCACAGTAGAGGGTAAGACATTGGCGGCTTTGGCAAAGGCAAGTTGGTTGTCATCGTTGGTGAGGAACAGGGCAAACTTCAGCGCCGCATCGGGTTGATCGGTGTTACGCGGAATCACAATATTCATCACGGCCACATTTTTCTTGTTAGTGGGACCGCTGATTTGGGGAGCGATCGCTGAAACATCAGCAATTGCTGGAGCATTGGTCTCGATGGTTTTGAGAAACTGTGGCCCTGTGGAGAGAAACGCCGTTTCGCCAGCTTGATACAGTTCGATCGCCCGTCGATGCCCCTGCGTCAGTACTTCTCTGGGCAGCAATCCCTGTTGATACAAATCAGTCCAATACTGAAACACAGCTTTACCTTCTGGTGTATTAAAAGCCGCTTTGCCCTCATCGTCAATTAACTGTGCGCCCATTTTTACAAACGATTGCAGCACACCGGCCGAGTCTTCTGGCACAAAGGTGGCAAAGTAGGCATATTTTCCAGTTTTTTCTCTAATTTCCCTAGCCGCTTGGGCTAATTCTTCATAGGTCGTGGGCGGTTGCGACAGTCCCGCCTGCTGCAACAACTCTTGGTTGTAAATGGTGACGTGCGTATCTAAATACCAGGGAAACCCAAAGCTTTGCCCATCGATCGTATTGGCTTGCCAAATTTTGGGCAAATATTTCTCGCGATCGGCGGCGGATACCCGTTCGTCTAGGTTTAGCCAAGCGTTGCGTCCTGCCAATTGCGCCGCAAAATCGGGGTTTAGGTTCACTACATCTGGGGCGGTTCCTGCTGACACGGCAGTAAGAATCTTGCTTTGCATGTCTGCCCACGGCACATCGACCCAGCGCACGGTGGTACCCGGATTTTCGCGCTCAAATTGGGCAATCAACTCATTAAAGTAATCTGTGAATTCCGGTTGCAGTTGCATGGTCCAGAATTCCACTTCAGCAGTGTCGGAGGCTGATTGTCCCGCCTCAGAAGAGGGTTGGGGACTGCAACTGGCGATCGCCCAACTCAAAAACAACCCCAAGAGGGCGAGCACGCTAAACGTTTTAATTCGGCTTCGTTTCATGGATAGTTTCTTGATACCTCAAGTCATTCAATGTCCATTCAATCAATTTAGTCGAGTCTGGAAGCAAGGTAGTTTCATTTTCCTAAAAATAATTTGAACCAATGTTCTCATCCCAGCGCTCAGTGGATGGATAATGGTCGCATTTCCTAATCGATCGGTAACACTGATTACCTAGGCATCACGGGTTTGGGAACGAGTGCTTCAGGTTAACAACTTGGCAGAAAACAGCAAAGACACACTTCGCTAAAGTTGATACGCTTGAAAGCGAAATGCAGATACACTGTGATTAACTAGATTTGCCACCGCTGCCCCAGGCTTGCCCAAGTGTATGCAGATTCCAACGGAAGGACAATTATTAGGCGGCCGCTATCGAGTCATTAGCACCCTTGCTAGTGGTGGATTCGGGCAAACTTATGTAGCGGTCGATACCCATCGACCTGGCAGCCCCCGTTGCGTGGTCAAGCAACTGAAACCGTTGAATACCCAGGAAGAGGTTTTGAAACAGGCGCGACGCTTGTTTGCGATCGAAGCTGAAACCCTGGAACGTCTAGGTCATCATCCACAAATTCCTCGGCTATTGGCTTACTTTGAAGAAGGCGAGGAATTTTACCTGGTGATGGAGTATATTGACGGGCATCCCCTGTCCCAGGAAATGAGTCCAGGTCAATGCTGGCATGAGGCTCAGGTTTGCCAGATGCTGAAGGAAGTATTGGGGATTTTGGAGTTTGTGCATGGCAATGGCGTCATTCACCGCGACATTAAGCCCGAAAATTTGATTCGTCGTGCTTCCGACCACAAGCTGGTGCTAGTCGATTTTGGAGCCGTCAAGCAAGTACGGGTGCAAGTACCAGGACAAACCGCCACTATCTTTACGATTCCAGTTGGTACGTTGGGCTATCTTCCCAGTGAACAGCGAGATGGGCATCCCCGCTTCAATAGTGATATTTATGCACTGGGTATGACCGCAATTCAAGCGCTAACCGGGTTTAATCCAGGGCAAATTCGCAGCGATCCGGAAACTTTGGAGCGAGTTTGGGAACCCTACGCCGATGCCAGTCCTGCCTTAAAGGCGATCGTCAGTCGCATGGTGCGGTTTTTGTTTCGCGAACGTTACCAAACCGTGGGCGACATTCTGGCAGATTTAGAACCGCTGATAGAGCGGCAAGCCCGAACGGAAGTTGCTACCCAACCGCCTTCCATTGAAACCGTGCGGTTGCCCAGTGAACCGTTGCCGTTGCCAGATCCCCCGCCTGTTCAGCCTCCGGCAAGCAATACGTCCAACGCCTCCAACAGCGTCTTACCCGTTGTGCCAGCGCCACTAGTTGCCGCAGAAGGCAGCAATGGCTCGGCATCCGTCACCTATCCCCACTACGGACCATCACCCAACTCCGGATCGCCTGCGATCACGGCCTCGATGGCTCCGGTTTATTCGAATGCCAACGCTCAACCCAGCTATCCTCCTACTCAGGTGGCTATCCCACTGTCACCTGACCCCCAGCCTGACCAACGCTCATTCAGATTCCCTCGCCGGAAACTATGGCTGTGGACAGGAATTTTACTAGTAGGAGCCGCTGCAATCGGCAGTTTTAATCTGGTGCAGCAGCGAATGCAACAACAAGCGTATGCCGATGCTCAGAGCGCTCTCGATCAAGCTAATGCACTGCAAGCCGAGTCTGAATTTGAGGCCTGTGTGCAGCAAGCTAATCAGGTTCCGTCCAATTATTCTGAGTTGTATGAATTGGCTCAAGGATTGGTAAACGAGTGCCAGCTAGCCCTGGCTCAGCAGTTGGCCACCGCAGGACGGTATAAAGACGCCATCACCGCCGCCAGCCAAGTTTCGGCGTCTAGTTCTGTTTACAATGCCGCCCAAACCAATATCACACAGTGGTCAGAGCGCATCTTATCCTTAGCCATCGATCGATTAAATCAACAGGGAAATCTAGACGAAGCCATTGCCCTTGCCGAAGCGATTCCCCGCTCGAGTTCGGTCTATCAAACGGCACAAGATCAAATTAGTCAGTGGCGCACGGATTGGGCTAAGTATCAAAGGCAGTTGGATATCGCCAAGCAAGCTCAAAATGAAGGACGTTGGCAGGCCGCGATCGATGCAGCTAACCAATTGCCCAATACTCCTTATTGGCAACGGCAAGCAAAACCTATCCTCGATCAGGCGCGAAGTGAACTGAATCAGCGCAGTGCACCACCGCCCGCCCCATCAGTTTCGGAAGCCCCTGCACCCGTCTACTCGCAACCGATTAACCCGGAACCAACCTATCAAGACCCTGTGTATTCCGAACCTGTTCAGGAACCTGTTTACTCTGCTCCGCCTGTCTATGAGCCACCAGTCCCTACCCCTGCTCCGCCCCCTGTGGAGGTTAATGAATGTCCGCCTGGCGTGCAACCTCCTTGTGTTTAAATCTGTGCTTAACATTTTTACCATTATCGGGTTTGTCCTGAGCTTGACTATAGCCGCGATCGCCCTCAGTCCTCAGCCTGGACGAACGCAAACCGCCGATGGGTTTCTGTGTGATCAAGACGGCAACGAGCGTAGCGGTGGCTTTCCAGTGGTGATGGCAATCAGCAGAGGGCAGCGTATTCACTTATTGACCGTTACCGACAATACCCAATTGCCGCCATTTGACGACCCGATCGCTCGGTGTAATCAAATTGTGGCCCGGTTTCAAAATGCCTTTATTGAAGGCGGGGCTGACGTTTTCAGCTACCTCACCTTTGGCTATGTCAACAATCAGCCCGTGCTCTGCGTGCCCATGAGTGCCCAAGATCGACAAAATGGGATTTGTCAAGCTAATGATGTGTTGATCACGTTCCGCAGCGAACAACGTGGGTGTTTGTTTATTCCTGCGTTTTTGGAAAATTTGGCCATGCAAAACGTGGGCGGAATTGCCAGCAATACTAACTTTGAAGCGATGCGCGATTTGTGCCGTCAACAGTTTTCGGATCTGGCTGGTCAAAGCGATGCTCAAATTCAAGCTGCGTTTCGGGCACTGACATTTGTGCGTTGATCTGTTCGTTTATACGTTTATTCATGCATTCGTTGAGCCAATCGCTTGTGCTTTCTTTTTTCTGTTTCAGTCAGTGTCTCCCTGAATCGCCCCTATGAATCGTATGAATCGATCGATCGTGCTAGTTCGGTTTCTATCTCGTTTGTCGCTTGGCCTATCCCTCAGCGTATCTCTGAGCCTATCGTTCAGCCTACCTCTGAGCCTGACTCTGTTTCCTGAGGTTGTGTTAGCCCAATCGGTAGATGATTTATTTAGGCAGGGGTTAGATGCAGATGCCGCCGGACGAGACGGTGAAGCCGAAGCAATTTGGCGCAGAGTCATCATGTTGGAGCCAAACAATGCTATTGCCTATTACAACTTGGGCTTAGCGCTACACCGCCAAGACAAACTAGAGGAAGCGGTTTCTGCCTACCGTCAAGCGATTCAACGTGATCCCAACTATGACGAGGCTTACTATTCCTTGGGAAACGCCCTTTACGATCTACGAAGCTACGAAGCAGCGCTGAATGCCTATCGTCGATCGATCGAAATTAATCCTAGCTATGCCTATGCTCACAACAACCTTGGCAATACGCTCTATGTGTTGGGCAGTCTGGAAGAGTCGGCGGCCGCTTTTCGCACGACGCTGAATCTTCGAGATGTGAAGGGGAGTCCTGCTAGTGCCCATGCCCTAGCCTATGCCAATCTGGGTGATTTGTTTCTAGAACAGCGGCAGTTTAGCGAAGCGATCGATCAATACCGTCAAGCAATTGATTTAGCCCCAGACTATGCGGGAGCATACAGCGGACTAGGGGCGGCGTTGAAACAACAGGGACAGAATGAAGAGGCAATCGACATTTTTGAGCGAGTCTTACAGTTGCCGGATGTAGACCTGCTGCCAACCTCTGCTCACACCTTGGCCTATACCAATCTAGGCGATATTTTCCTAGAGCAAGGACAAACCGAAGCCGCCGTAGCTGCCTATCGCAGTGCTTTGACCATTGATCCAGACTACGACATTGCTCAGCAGAGTTTATTCAGGGTAGAACAGCCTTCTACTGTCCCATCCTCACCTCCATCAGACCCAATCCTTCCTTCTACTGTGGCTACCACCACCGACTTGCCACAACTAGGAGCGGCATTGCGATCGGCAGTCGTCAACCTTTTCAGTCCGTAACGTGGGTACTGGTACAACGGCTAAATACTCGTCAACCCAATGCTTAGGCATTCGTAACGCTCACGATGAAGGGTGTGGTGGCATCGCTATAGGGGCGCACGCGCACATAGTAGGTATCGCCTGCGCTCAAACCATCTGTGGTACTGAGAAACACCCGCTCCGAGTTTGTGCCAGCGTTGACGCCTTCCAAATTGGCGATCGGTTCAAAGGCATTATTGAAAATTTGAATATCGGCATCCGCGCTGAGTCCATACAAATTGATAAAAATTCCGTTCCCCGTGAACGAGCCGACTCGGAAGCGATAGAACTCATTTTCACCTACGTAGTCGATCGAACCGCCGCGAGTGAGTGGATCACCTTCAAACACGCCTAAATACTCTGCACTGGCAAATCCGTCTTCATTGCCCCGACTGGCGATGAGCGATAACTTATAGCCCGTTTGCGCATTGGAGTACGGCAGCACCCGAGCGTAATAGGTTCCAGTAGGAGCATTGGTATACCAAATCCATTCTTCTTGTGTGCCCGACAAGATCGATTCAGCCAAGATATTGCCGCTGCTGTCATAAAGCACTAGATCAGCATCTGCCGTCAGATTAGACAGAGAGACAATGAAACTACCAGGGGTCGTGTGATTGAATACAAAGAAGTCATTGGCATCTCGCCCATACGTTTCATTGAACCCAATTCTGCCTGCCTGAGTTAGCGGAGCGGTTGGAACATCGCTGCCAAAAATGCTAGATGTAGAATCAAAAATTGGCAGCGTCCCTAAATTCATGGCATCTGTAAAGGTACCGTTGAAATCTTGGGGAGTTGGATCTGGCTGGGGATTGTTGTCTACGGGCGGTGCAGGCGTGGGCGCAGGTGGAGCGGCAACGGTGCTGATCACCAGACGGTATTTGGTTCGCGCATTTCTAGACCCCGGCAAAACTTGGATATAGTAAAGGCCAGCCTCTAGAGAATTCAGCGTGATGCTGTCTGGTTGACGGCCATTAGTGTCCGATCGCCCAATTTCCACTCCCGCCTGATTAAATATTCGCAAATCAGCGTCGGCTTTCAACCTATTCAACGCAACAGTAAGGCCACCTCTGGCGGCTAGGTTTACGCTGAAATAATCATTGCGATCGCGGTCTCCTTCTTCAATGCCACCAATCGAGTCTCGACGCTGACGAGTGGTGCTTAGCACCCCCAAATCCGTTGCAGTCTGTCGCCGGCGATTGATATCACCCCCATCTCCATCGCGAACATTTTTAACCCGAATCACGAATGACTGCTCATAGGTGTTGCCGCTGCTATCGGTGGTTGCCACTCGAATGACATAGGCATTTTGCCGCTCAAAGTCAAAGCTTCGTCGCGCTTTCAGAACATTTCCATCGATCGTAAAGGCAGAGCGACCCGAAATTAGGCGATAGGTATGCCGGCTAGAATCAGAGTCTTCGGTAGATAGCTCACCAATGCGCGATCCTCTGCGTCGATTCTCTTTAATGGTTTGAGCGGACAGAGTGATAGCGGTTGGGCGACGATTGCCTCGTAGAGGACTGAAGAAATCGTTGTCACTTCCGCCTCGATCGTTACTGGAACCATCATTCTGACTACCATTATCCTGAGCGCCACCATTGGGGCCTTGATTCCCTGGCATAACGTTCTCCTGCAATCATTCAGTAGCGTGATAAGAGGGATATAGAGGTCTGTGACTCAATGCCTTCACCCTACTAGAGCGCAAGCAGGGAATCTAGCGCATTAAACGCAACGTTGATTGCATTTAAGTGCAATTTAATTGGCAGAATGTATCGATCGCTAAATGAATACTTAGAACCTTTCCTTGAAAATGCTGAGAATTAAGATATCGGAAAGCCTTGCTTGAGTCAATTCAGCCAAACAAAACCTAACCTTTTCTTTGGATTTCTTAATCGGCTAATCACGGTATAAATTTTTAGGCATTACTATTGAAATAAAGGGAAGCTGCCATGGTTGCAAGTTGCTGAATTTGCTTTGCTCCCCCAACTCCTGCTCCTAATACCAATCCTTTATAAGGTTGTACATGTTGCCAATCCCTCCCAACCGCTCCTGTTCAATAGAATGGAACGATTGCCCCAGCAACCCGATTGCTTCATTTCGCTGGCTTATTCCAACTGTTCTATCTGCACTGGCAAAGCACGCTGCGAAATAGTTTGATTCAACAACACCATGGTGGTGGATTCGTTGACCTTAAAACCAATGCGCTGATAAAACTCTTTTTGCTTAGTGGTCATTAAATATACTCGCTCTACCCGATTCACATGCGGGTGCATCAGGACGGTTTCGACAAGTTTGCGCCCTAGACCGGCTCCTTGATAGTTTGGATGAATTACCACATCCCAAATTGTGGCGCGATAAATGCCATCAGACATGGCACGAGCAAAGCCAATCAATCGATCGCCATCCCAAACTGTGACGATCGGTTTGCTATTGGCAAGGGCAACGGCCCACGCTTCAGGAGTGCGACCTTGGGCCCAAAATGCAGTCATCTCAAACAAGTCTTGTAGCTGACGAAGATCTAGCTTACGGGAACAAATTCCCTCTGGCGACTCATCTTGTACCCAAAACTGAATGTGGCTGCAATCCGTCATTGACAAATCTCCGCAATGGTTTCTAAGGTGTAAATTCAAGTGGTCAGTGTCAACGGCTAGCTTCAAAAAGCGTAATAATTATCTGCTGACTAGGGTAAATTGACTGTGACCCGGCTTACCTCCCCTGTCTGGATGACTGTTTTATACCAGTAGGCTGAAACTTGGTCGGTTCGTCAGGGTGGGTTAAATAGTCAGAAGTTGACTCACGACCCAGGGGTCATTTCCTTGGCGTCGCTTTATCTCTACGGATTTCAACGCTCCTTATTGTTGCTACAGTGCCACTATGCCTTTTCAGATTAAGCCCTTCCAAATTCACCCATCTCAGTTAAACCGTCGATTGGGTAAAAACTTGGGTAGAAAGTCAGGTCGGCAAATTCGTAGAGATGCCCATGCGACCCACCGGGCGAGTGCAATGGCAACACCACCCGATGCTTTGCCGCCACCCAACAAACCGATCCGAGTGGGACGGCGATCGCCGTTAGGATTATTGCTATTTCTGCTGTTGTGGAGCATCATTTTGGGGCTTGGCCTAGCACAAGCTGTCACTCCCCCATCTTCTCTATCCTCCCTAGCTGGAGGTAAAAATACTCCAGCGATCGCACAAGCCTTCGAGCCAGATCCAGACGGACTCACCGATCCAGTGCCGCCAGAACTTCAACTTGGACAAGAACTGTATCTGGAAAACTGCGCCACCTGTCATGTAGCCTTGCCACCAGCAGTGATGCCTACCGAATCATGGCGAGTAATTCTGACCCAGCCCACCCACTACGGTGCGCAAATTACACCACCCGTACAGCCCGGTTTACAGATAATTTGGAACTATATTTCCCTCTACTCGCGTCCGCTCAAACCAGACGAACCCGTGCCCTATCGCCTCCGCAGTTCCCGCTATTTCAGAGCGTTGCATCCCGACGTTGCATTCGACGATCGCGTCTCTGTACGCAGTTGTATTAGTTGTCATCCTGCCGCCGAGCAGTTTAACTATCGCCGCCTCGCTGCCGACTGGCAAACCACTCCTTGATCGGCCATTTTCATCGTGGCGACCTGCCAACAGGCGGGATGGGATGATGCTGATTTGGCTCAGGGGAAGTAGCGCTCTAGGATTTAGCTTCTAGGTAGTTTGCATTGTATGTGAAGCTAGCCTGTGAGAAAGCAAAGACAATCTTAGCCTCTGAAGCTATCATTTTGCTACGGAATAATCAAGTGATTTATGAACGATCCGTCTCCTTCCTCCCCAGCCTCAAATGATAGGATGAGGATACACTAGACATAATGTTCAGAACATCCTGTTCAGAGTGAAATGTTTAAAGTGAATGGCGTTGTGGGCATCTATGATTCGATCGAGTCAGCCTGCACCCAATCAACCAATCGGTTAAGTGACATCTGAACAGTCCCATCAGGTGACCAACTCTCATATTCCTAACTAGAGCCTTTCGTTTGCCATGTTAAAAAATCTGCTGGGCGATCCCAATGCAAGGAAGCTTAGAAAATATAAGAACGACATCGTCGAAATCAATTTGCTTGAAGAAGAAATTCAAGCCCTATCGGATGAACAGCTAGTCGGGAAAACGGCAGAATTCAGGCAGCGAATCGAAAACGGAGAGAGTCTGGACGATCTCTTGCCCGAAGCGTTTGCAGTTGTGCGAGAAGCTGGCAAGCGTGTGCTGGGAATGCGCCACTTCGATGTGCAGTTAATTGGCGGCATGGTGCTGCATGATGGACAGATTGCCGAAATGAAGACGGGGGAAGGCAAAACCCTGGTGGCAACGCTGCCCGCTTACCTGAATGCGCTGTCTGGGAAGGGCGTGCATGTGGTAACGGTGAATGACTACTTGGCCCGACGCGATGCCGAATGGATGGGGCAGGTACATCGATTCTTGGGCTTAACCGTAGGACTGATTCAGCAAGGCATGACCCCCACCGAGCGCAAAAAGAACTATGGCTGTGATATCACCTATGGCACCAACAGCGAACTGGGGTTTGACTACCTGCGCGACAATATGGCCACCTCTATGCCAGATGTGGTACAGCGCCCGTTTAACTACTGCATTATTGATGAAGTAGACTCGGTTTTGATTGATGAAGCCCGCACCCCTCTGATCATTTCAGGTCAAGTAGAGCGCCCCAGCGAGAAATATATGCGGGCGGCTCAGGTGGCGGCAGCCTTAATCAAGAAAAAAGACGAAGATGACCCAGACGGGCATTATGAGGTAGACGAAAAGCAGCGAAACGTCTTGCTGTCGGACGAAGGATTTATTCGGGCTGAGCAACTGTTGGGCGTTAAGGATTTATTTGACCCGAAAGATCCGTGGGCGCACTATATCTTTAATGCCATCAAAGCCAAAGAGTTGTTCATCAAGGACGTAAACTATATTGTTCGCCACGACGAAGTGGTGATTGTAGACGAATTCACAGGACGGGTAATGCCGGGTCGTCGCTGGAGTGATGGGCTGCATCAGGCGATTGAAGCCAAGGAAAATGTGGAAATTCAACCAGAGACACAAACTCTGGCAACCATTACCTACCAAAACTTCTTCTTGCTCTATCCCAAACTGGCGGGTATGACGGGAACTGCCAAAACGGAGGAAGCAGAATTTGAGAAGATTTATAACCTGGAAGTGACGGTCATTCCCACGAACCGCCCCACTGGACGGAAAGACTTGCCCGATGTGGTATACAAAACGGAAGAAGCGAAGTGGCGAGCGATCGCCCAGGAATGCTCTGAAATGCACGAAATGGGACGTCCGGTGCTGGTGGGTACAACAAGCGTCGAAAAGTCGGAGCTTCTGTCCCGGATGTTGAGCGAGTTGAATGTAAACCACAACTTGCTGAACGCCAAGCCGGAGAACGTGGAGCGGGAATCGGAAATTATTGCGCAGGCCGGCCGCAAAGGCGCGGTGACGATCGCCACGAACATGGCAGGACGTGGAACTGACATTATTCTGGGCGGGAATGCCGATTACATGGCGCGCTTGAAGCTGCGGGAATATTTTATGCCCCGTATTGTCCAACCTGAAGATGAGGAAGGCTTTGCGGTGGCTAAGGTGATGAGCGGCAGTGGTCGATCGGGTGGTAAAGGCTTTATGCCCAATGCTAACCAGAAGGTGAAGACCTGGCGAGCCTCACCACAAATTTTCCCCACCGAGTTATCGAAAGAAACCGAGAAAGCCCTCAAAGAAGCAGTGGACTTCGCTGTGCAGCAGTATGGCGAGCGATCGTTGCCGGAACTGAAAGCGGAAGATATTGTCGCCACTGCGTCTGAAAAGGCCCCCACTGATGATGCCGTGATTCTGAAGCTGCGCAAGGTCTACAACGCTATTCGCCAAGAGTACGAGCAATTTACCCATGCTGAGCATGATGAAGTGGTGCAGGTGGGTGGGCTGCACGTAATTGGAACAGAGCGCCATGAGTCTCGCCGCATTGATAACCAGTTGCGGGGCCGAGCCGGACGCCAAGGCGACCCCGGTTCGACGCGGTTCTTCCTGAGCTTGCAAGACAACTTGCTGCGCATCTTTGGGGGCGATCGGGTCGCTGGCTTGATGAATGCCTTTCGCGTAGAAGAAGACATGCCAATCGAATCAGGAATGTTGACGCGATCGTTGGAAGGAGCACAAAAGAAAGTTGAAACCTATTACTACGACATTCGGAAACAGGTGTTTGAATACGACGAAGTGATGAATAATCAGCGTCGGGCCATCTATGCCGAACGTCGTCGTGTATTGGAAGGACAAGACCTGAAGGAACAGGTAATTAAATATATTGAACGCACCATGAACGACATTGTGGATGCTTACATCAATCCCGATCTACCGCCGGAAGAATGGGATTTGCAAAGCATTGTCGGTAAAGTGAAAGAATTCATCTATCTGCTCAAGGATCTAGAACCAGACCAACTCACCGATCTCTCAGTGGGCGAAATTAAGACCTTCTTGCACGAACAAGGGCGCATTGCTTACGACATTAAGGAAGCACAAATTGATCAAATTAAACCGGGATTGATGCGCGAAGCCGAACGGTTCTTTATTCTGCAACAAATCGATACCCTCTGGCGAGAACACCTCCAGCAAATGGAAGCGCTGCGGGAAGCGATCGGGCTGCGCGGCTATGGTCAACGCGATCCGTTGATTGAATACAAGAGCGAAGGCTACGAACTGTTCCTGGAAATGATGACCAATATTCGTCGGAATGTGGTCTACTCGCTGTTCCAGTTCCAACCACAACCACAGCCCGTTCCCCAACCCTCGTCAGAAGTGGTTTAGTGAGACCTTATCGCTAGAAAACTAGGATAGAGAGGCTGTCCATTGTCTGGTGGGGTGGTTGATTGGCTGACAAATCTCGATTCCCCTCACCTTAAGTCCCTCTCCCTCTGAGGGACTTTAAAACACATGGGGGCAAGGGTTGGGAGATGAGGGGGCAAAGAGTGGTCAGTCAATTAGGGTAGGATGGACAGCCTAGTTCAAACCAACTTTCGTTTTACCGTCCCTCAACGATCTATCATTTCTGCTAACTCATCTATCCATACTTGTGGCAACCACACCTCTGCGTCTGGTTGCTCGGGGGATTCCATTGGATTAGGAACATTTCGAGTTGAATTGAGATTGTGCCCTGTTGCAGTGTGAGTCGGCGTGGCTCGACGTTCAACTAATTGAGGTTTATTTACGATCGGAGCAGATGCGGCGATGGTCTGAGAGGGTGTTTGAGAAGCCAGGAAGGTCGTAAAAAAGCTCACTCAGTGTAGGCTGCGAATAGCAAATATCTACAGCCCTGAGTGAGTCAGATGAGTAAAGCATATCCCAGTAACCTAACCCGCGCCCAATATGAGGTTTTGAGTGAATTAATTCCAGCAGCAAAGCCAGGTGGTCGTCCTCGCAGCGTTGACCTGTGGGAGGTGCTCAATGCCATGCTCTATGTTCTGGTTGAAGGCTGTCGTTGGCGTTCTTTACCTGGTGATTTCCCAGCCTGGCAGACGGTGTACACGTACTTCCGCAACTGGCGATTGGACGGCACCTGGATTTCCATTCATGACCAGTTGCACCAGTGGGTTCGCATCGATGCGCAACGCTATCCTAGTCCATCAGAAGCGATCATCGATAGCCAAAGCATCAAGAGTGCAGCAGGAGTTCATCAACAAGTTGGCTTTGATGGAGGCAAGCTGATTACAGGACGCAAACGATTTTTAACGGTGGATACGTTAGGACTGGTTTTGCGGGTGTTTGTGAGTGCGGCAAACCTGGGGGAACGCGAAGGGGGCAAACGTGTCCTCAAACGAGTCAAACGGATGAAGAAAAAGGTTTCACGCTTAATCACCATTTGGGTAGACGGCGGGTTCGATGGCGCCCCTTTTCTGATGTGGGTGATGGATGTTTGTCGTTGGATTGTGCAAGTTGTACTGCGACCTGAGCAAACCAAAGGCTTTAGCTTGCTCAAAAAGAGGTGGGTGGTAGAACGAACTTTTGGTTGGCTAATGGGATGCAGACGGTTGGTCAGAGACTATGAATTATTACCAGAGACATCAGAAACCTTGATCTACCTTGCCATGATTCGGATTATGGTGAGGCGGTTGGCATAAATTTGACACCTCAAATCTTTTCAAACACCCTCTGAGGGCGAATTAAGTGCAGAAGCAGACGATTAATCGCGGCAAACCGGGCTGCTATCCATCGCAAAACCGCTCGATTAAGTATAGAAACTTCCATGGGATTACTTTATATAAATAAAAAATAGAAATAAGCTATTTCAAGGCTAAATGAAAAATCTTAAAACAGCGGCTAAAATCTCAATCCCTCTAAACTCTTCATGAATCGTATAACTATCGTATAGGTATTGTATAGCTCCAGACATCAGCGCTTAATCTTCCTTTCCGCTGCATCGTGAAAGGTGTATGCTGACAACAATTTCAACAAGTTCAACAACCAGTTCAATACTTCGACCCTGGCAGTATCACAAAGTCAATCGCTTCTCCTAACCCTAGCCCAATTACCGCAACAACTACTAGCGTCACAAACACATCCAGTTGCTTGGTTCCAGCCGACTTAAGGTCAAGAGCAGCCAACAGCATCGTGATCAATGGAGCCGCCAGAAATGTCACGATCGCTGGTTCTACAGTAATTAGTGCCAAAAGCAAGCTAAACATGAGACTGAGGCTAATGACAACCCACAAACTTTGCGAACCAAATAGCCCCAGCAACAGTTCGACAATCGGATTACTCTTCCAAGCGATGGCGATCGTTAAACTTGTAACCAGAATTCCTACCAACCAAACCACGTGGTAAGCCGATAAATACCAACCTAGCAAGACATAAGCTAGTAAAACCAGTCCTAGCGAAACCCAGGATAGCTTCAGCCATTCAACGTCATCCATGTTGTCTTCGCTCTAAAGCACCGTCATAAAATCCATTCCAACTATAGCGATTTCGACTAGACACTTTTGCAGCTAAATTTTCTATCTAAATGGCTCGACCGGCAAGGGGTGAGTACTACCCACAAATACTCAGCCCCTCCACTTTATCGCGCTTAGCATGAATGCTCTTAATGTGCTTACGTACTGTGTCTTCGCTAATGTGCAGCGTAGCAGCGATCGTTTTATACGTTGCCCCCGCTTGCTTCAACTGCCAAACTTGCGTTTCTCGATCGGACAAGCCATACTTCTGAGCTTCGGTACTGGCTTTGTGTTGCGCCGACTGCTGCCGATCTTCTAACGTCACCAACAAACAAGGGCCGTCGATCATTTTTAATTGCAGCCACTGGGCACGAATCCGAATCGAACCTGTCTCCTCGGTTTTAATTTCGTCTTCAATCACGAACACTTGAGGAGAAACAGATTTGCTCTCGGTCATGAGCGTTTGACAGCTACGCCAAATTGGTAATGGCACAGCACTTGGGCAAGAAGGAGGTAGAGAAGATGAAGCCGCTGCCAAAGTTTCAGTTAATTGGTAGCAAAGGCGCTTAGCGCAACGGTTGGCAAACAGCAAGTCTCCTTGAGCACTTAGCAGCATGATGCCATCCATTAGTCCTTCTAAAGCATACTGAATCAACACAGGCAAATTGTTCGAGCGAGGGCTGTCTGAAAGATATGCTAAAGACGATCGAGGAGAACTAGCGGTTGTAGAAATCGTTGTTAAGGCAGCCATAGTCTGACGGGGCACAGGGGCACAAAGAGTTGTTGATATCATCCAAACTAGATCTGTACAAACTAGATCTGTAAAAGATCCGTAAGCACCTTACTTCTAGTAGCCTGCCCTTATCATGCGGGTTAACCGAGAAGATCTAGAGAACGTGCTCAACTGACTGTGACGGTGTCGTCAATGCCAGAAACGGGAACAGAAACAAGAGCTTGGGGTAAAACATGTTTAGGAGATGATTGAAGAGATTATTGAAAAAGTGATCGCTGCATGAGCTTTCTCAAAGGGCGATCGCTAAACTGAGGAGAGAGGTAATCTGGATATATACTTTTGTTAAGCAAACCTTTGGACGTGTTTCCAATGACAGCAGTAGTCACCATGTCCCCAATAGCCACACTAACGGCAATGACCACTTCGCCGACGATTGCACCAGAAAAATCTAGCCAAACGGTGCAAAAACCCTATCCCAACTATAAAGTGATTGTGTTGAATGATGACTTCAATACGTTTCAGCATGTGGCCAACAGCTTGATGAAGTACATTCCTGGGATGACTAGCGATCGGGCTTGGGATCTGACGAACCAAGTACACTACGAAGGGCAGGCTACCGTTTGGGTAGGGCCTCAAGAGCAAGCAGAACTATATCATCAGCAGTTAAGCCGAGCCGGATTGACGATGGCTCCTTTGGAAGCCGCATAGCCTGTCGGTGTGCTCTGTCTGTCTGAATTGGTCATCGCTTGGACGCGAATCGACCATAGAGAACCGTCAGGTGACGCAGCCGATCGCTTAATTCCTCAGTCAGTGCGTCTGCCTGATAACGCCAGCCCCAATTTCCTGCTGCTCGACTGGGTTCATTCATGCGGGCCTCACTACCCAGCCCCAACACATCTTGCAGGGGAATGATGGCTTGATTAGCCACTGTGGCAAAGGCCAGACGCACTAGATCCCAGTGAATGCCCTGAGACGACTCACTCAAATAGCGCTGTACTCTTGCTTGTTCGTCAGGTGATCGTTTATTAAACCATCCCACAGTGGTGTCGTTATCGTGGGTTCCAGTATAGACGACACAGTTAGGCGTGTAGTTAAACGGCAGATAGGGGTTGTCTGGTTGCGAATCAAAGGCAAAGTGCAGCACCTTCATTCCCGGAAACTCGAACTCATCTCGTAACGCCTCCACTTCTGGTGTAATCACCCCCAAATCTTCAGCAATAATCGGTAGAGTACCTAGTTCGTCTTTCAGGCGGGTAAAAAGCTGCTTACCCGGAGCCAGCAACCACTGCCCATTGATCGCCGTTGCTTCACCTTGGGGCACCGCCCAGTAAGCTTCAAAGCCCCGGAAGTGATCAATCCGCACCAAGTCAACCCGCTCAAATAGCTTGCGAAAGCGTTGAATCCACCAGTTGAAATCATCTTCTTGCATTCGCTCCCAGTTGTAGAGAGGATTGCCCCACAACTGACCCGTGGCGCTAAAATAATCGGGTGGAACCCCAGCCATCTGCGTTGGTAGCCCGGTTTCTGAGTCGAGGCAGAATAAGTCTGAATGGGCCCACACTTCAGCACTATCGTGAGCCAGATAGATGGGCAGATCACCTAAGACTTCCACCCCGTTTTGATTGGCGTAGGCTTTAAGCCCTGTCCACTGGCGAGAGAATTCAAATTGCAGAAACTTGTGATAAAAAATTTCATCCGCCAGCTTCGATCGCCACGCTTCTACAGCCTCCGGTTCGTGATGGGCGATCGGTGGTTCCCATTGATGCCAGCTTGCGCCACGGTGGGCATCTTTCAGCGATCGAAACAGGGCATAGTCTTCCAGCCAATCAGCCTGCATTTGACAAAAGTCTGCAAACGCCTGTTGCAGCGATGCATCCGCTTGCGATCGAAACTGTTGACAGGCTTTGCGTAGCAGCGGTTCTTTACTGTGAATCACCCAACCATAATCAACTTGCAGCGGCAGTTGCGGCAGTTGGCGCAGATCGTCGTTTGTTAATAGCCCAATGTCTCGCAGTTGCTCTGGACTAATCAACAAGGGATTGCCAGCATTAGCTGAAAAGCACTGATAGGGTGAATCGCCATACCCGGTGGGTCCAAGCGGTAGAATTTGCCAGAGTCGCTGTCCTGCTGCGCGCAGAAAATCGATAAATTGATACGCTGTTGGGCCTAAATCACCAATTCCAAATTGACTGGGAAAAGAACTTGGATGTAGCAGGACGCCGCTGGATCTCGGGAATGGCATAAACAATTACAGGACAGGGTGAAACGAATAGAAAATCAGATGAGGATTTCAACTGCAAGATAGGAGCCTGCACATTCGTGAAACGCTCCTGCGGAATTCATTCAATCTTTTAAAGTCTTAGGTTGAAACGCACGTGAAAGTGCTAGCGAGCGATAGACTGTGGGAAACCTTCAAACCCACTGTAACTGAAAGCGATCGCCCTTCTATACAAAATTTACAGATTAATTACGACTCGCTAGCTTATATAAAGACAATTTGAGGATAGGTATGGAACAGGATGAACGCACAGAAAAGCAACGAATGTTGGACGGCGATCTCTATCTGGGATCTGATCCAACTCTGGTAGCAGCACGACAGCGCGCTCATCGCTTACTGCAAACCTACAATCAAGTAGCGATCGAGGATACTCAACAACAAACCCAACTCTTACACGAGTTGTTTGGGCAGGTGGGAGCCAATCCTCAAATTATGCCGCCGTTTCACTGTGACTACGGCAGTCACATTTATGTGGGCGATCGGTTTTACATGAATGTGGGCTGTGTGATTTTAGATTGCAATACCGTTCACATTGGCGATGATGTTTTGTGTGCGCCGCATGTGCAAATCTATACAGCCTATCACCCGGTTGATCCTACCGTGCGGCTAACTGGCCGGGAATATGCTGCGCCAGTTCGGATTGGCAACAATGTTTGGATTGGCGGTGGAGCGATCATTTGTCCAGGGGTAACGATCGGCGACAACACAACCATTGGGGCCGGCAGTGTCGTCACCAAAGATATTCCAGCCAATGTGGTCGCGGTAGGAAACCCCTGTCGAGTGCTGCGATCGGTGTAAATACCTCACTTAAACACGCCCGATTCGGTGAGTTCGCGTACCTGGGCTTGCCGATCTTTGTTAGGTGGGAAGAACCGATCGCTGATATTTTTGGTGATGATATACAGCATCGGTACAACAAATAAACTGAGGAATGTTGCTACGAAGAAACCGCCCACCAGAGCAGTTCCCAACGACTGTCGGCTTTCTGCGCCAGCCCCCACTGCAATCACCAACGGGAAGAAGCCAATAACGCTGGAAATTGCTGTCATCAGAATCGGTCGCAGCCGTTCTTGCGAGGCCTCGATCGCTGCCTGCACCGTAGACAAGCCCTCATCGCGCAGTTGGTTGGCATATTCCACAATCAGAATCGCATTCTTACTGGCTAAACCAATCAGCATCACCAAGCCAATTTGGCAGTAAACGTCATTGGCAAATCCGCGCAGAAACACGGCTAACAATGCACCGAGAATTGCTAGCGGTACTGAAAACAGAATAATCACCGGATCGAAGAAGCTCTCATACTGGGCGGCTAACACTAGGAAGACCATAATCAGTCCCAGCCCAAAGATAATCGGAGCCTGCCCACCCGACTCAATCTCTTCTAATGCTGTACCTGTCCATTCATAGCCCAAGCCAGCCGGAAGCACCTGTGCCGCCGTTTCCTCCATGGCTCGAAGTGCCTGACCAGAACTGCTGCCCGGAGCCGCATTGCCTTGAATGGAGATCGATCGAAACAGGTTGTAATGAGTAATGGTTTGTGCACTTGTGGTTGGCGTCAACGTCACCAGATTGCCCAGTTGCACCATTTGTCCGGGTTCGCCATTTTGCCCCTGTGCTCGCACATAAAATTGGCGGATGCTTTCAGGATTCGATCGAAACTGCTCGTCGGCTTGTAGGTATACCCGATAGGTGTCTTGCTCGAGGGTAAAGTCATTCACATACTGCGAACCTAAAAAACTTTGCAATGTACTAAAAATATCGTCAATGTTAACGTTGAGGGCCTTGGCTCGATCGCGGTTCACCTCTACCAATAATTGGGGCGTATTGGCGGTGTACGTGGAAAACACTCCCTCCAAATTCGGGTTTTGGTTGGCTGCTCCAATAAATTGGTACATACTGCCCACAAACTGATCTAGCGACAGGTTGCCGCGCCGATCTTGAAGCTCCATTTGGAACCCGCCGTAGTTGCCCAATCCTTCGATTGACGGCGGCACGAGGGCAAAAATTCGCCCCTGCGGAATGCCAAAAAACTGCGGCTGTACGCGTCCAATAATGCCTTGAACGTTCTGATCGGCTCCGCTGCGGTCCTCCCACGGCTTCAGCAAGGTAAACATAATGCCCTGGTTGGGAGCACTGCCTGCAAAGCTAAAGCCTGTAACAGCAAAGTTCGAGGCTACTTCTGGCTGTTGACGCACGATCGCATCCACCTGATCGAGAATCCGTTTGGTGTAATTCAGCGATACGCCTTCGGGAGCCTGAACGATCGTGATGAAATAGCCTTGGTCTTCTTCGGGCAAAAAGCCAGAGGGAACCGTGCGATAGAGCCAGCCCGTAAACAGCAGTAACGCTACAAACACCGCTAAGACAAGATATTTCAAGCGCACCAGAAAATTTAGCGAACCTCGATAGCGCTGCCGCACCCAGTCTAAGCCTTGGTTAAACTTGGCAAACAGTCGCCCCAAGAAGTTGCGGTTTTCTGGGCGTTGTCGTAGTAGTAAGGCTCCCAAGGCTGGCGAAAAGGTCAGGGCATTGAAGGTAGAAACGACGATTGCAAAGGCAATTGTTAAGGCAAATTGGCGATAGATCGCTCCAGTTGTGCCGGGAAAAAAGGCCACCGGAATGAATACCGCCATCAGCACCAGCGACGTTGCAATCACGGCTCCGGCCAGTTCTCGCATGGCTTCTACAGCGGCTTTCACAGGCGGAATCCCCTGGTCTTGCACCTTAGCTGCGATCGCTTCGGTCACTACGATCGCATCGTCTACCACCACCCCCGTTACCAGCGTCAAACCAAATAATGTCAGAGTGTTGAGTGAGAAGCCAAAAATTCGAGTGAAAATGAATGTCCCAATCAGTGAGATTGGAATGGCCAATGCTGGAATCAACGTGGTGCGCCAATCTTGCAGGAACAGGTAAAGAATGATCACCACCAGCAGAATCGCCGTCAGCAGAGTGACGACCACTTCTCTGAGTGAAATTGAGACGAAGGTAGTAGTGTCAAACGCCACAGCATAGTTTAACCCCGGCGGAAAGGATTCCTTCAGGCGCTCGAGTTCGGCTTGTACTGCTTGCGCCGTTTCCAGAGCATTGGTTCCCGGTCGCTGCAAAATTCCCAGACCGATCGCTTCGCGCCCGTTGTAGGTTAAGAAAGAGCTATAGTTTTCCGCTCCTAATTCCACCCGTCCCACATCTCGCACTCTAACCAAACTGCCCGCATCGCCCGTGGATAACACCAGATTCTCGAACTCTTCCACGCTGCGCAAGCGGCTCACCGCCCGCAGGTTCAGTTGGTATTCTTGTTCCTCTGAGGTGGGTTGTTGTCCGATCGCCCCAGCCCCCACCTGAATATTCTGTTCGCGAATGGCATTTGCGACATCCTGCACCGTCAAATTACGGCTGGCCAGACGATTGGGGTCGAGCCAGAGCCGCATCGCATAGCGTCGTTCACCGAAAATCTGAATATCTCCAACCCCATCAATGCGCCGCAGTGCCTCCACCATGAAGGTGTCTGCGTAGTTACTCATGAACAGCGGATCATATTCACCGTTGTCGGCATAGATGGCGATCGCATTCAGGAAATTGCTGTTCTGTTGGTTAACTGTGACGCCCGTTTGAATCACCGACTCAGGCAACTGCGGTTCCACACGAGCCACCCGATTTTGCACATTCACCGTGGCAATGTTTGGATCAACGTTTGATGCAAAGGTGACGGTAATTTGGCTTGTGCCATCGCTGCCACTGGTGGAGCTAATGTACCGCACCCCCTCAATCCCATTAATTTCCTGTTCCAGGATATTCGTCACTCCGGTTTCCACCGTTTCGGCATCTGCCCCAACGTAATTAGAGGTAATCACGACCTGCACTGGGCTAATGCTGGGAAATCGAGCGATCGGTAGCGTGGGGACAACAACGATGCCCAAGAAGACAATGATGAGAGTACAGACGATCGCAAAAATTGGTCGCTTGATGAAGAAATTAGAGAACATAAGTTCTGAAGCTGGGGAGGGGACAGAGGAAAAACGGGCAGCCAGCGATCGAGATAATACCTTTGTTCTAAAAGACTACGGACTGTGGATAGATATCTGCATCACCCGATCGGACAATTTAAGGTGCTGATTGTTAGTGTACTAATTTTTTACAATCGACCCAAAGACACGATGTCAAACCTAGTCTAGCCAGGGGGTTGCTCTAGTCCAGGTTGTCCTGGTGGTCCACCTGGAGGACCAGTCATGATGGGGGCACCGTCCATCAGGTTCAAAACTCCTGATGTAATGACCTGATCTCCTGCTTCCACTCCCGACAACACCTGATAATTATTGCCTTGGATACTACCCAAGCTCACAGGCTGTTGCCGCGCGATCATTTGCGGTTGCCCGTCCGGACTCGGCTCGCCCGGTTCAGCCATATACACAAACGTTTGTCCAGCGATGCGTGTCACGGCCGATGTGGGAATGAGGATGCCGGGACCGCTTTCCCAGATAATACGGGCCCTGACAAACTGTCCATCCTTGAGGTTGCCGTCATTAGGAAAACTGGCTTTGGCTAACACCGCCTGATCGGTAGTGTTCACTTCTGGTGAGACGAAGCTAATTTCTCCGTTCACCAAAGGCGTACCTAAGTTATCAACTAGCTCAACAGGTAGTCCCACACGCAGTTGATCGGCTCGTTCGATCGGCACGGAAATATTTAAATCCAGCACTTGGTTCTGGATGATGCTTGTGAGAACGTCTTGAGTTGACACCACATCACCCACCCTGACTGGAATGTTGCCAACCACGCCGGCAATGGGGGCATTGATTTCAGTATCGCTGAGGTTAGATCGAGCTACGGCTTGATCAGCTTGGGCCCGATCGAACTGTGCTTGGGCTTGGTTCAGTTCTGCCTGAGCCACCCCAACGTTGTCTTCTGCTGCTCGCAGGGCCGCGATTGCTGTATTGCGCCGATTGGTGGCTTGATCTAGAGCTTGTTGCGATTGGGCGCCTTCTGCGGCCAGTTGTGCCGTTCGTTCATATTCAGTCGTTTGCAGTTCTACATCCGCGGCGGCCCGATCGCGCTCAGCTATCGCCGCTTGCACCCTGGCGCGAGCCGTGTTTACCGCCGCCTGGGCTGCACTGACATCAGCTGCTGCACCACTGACTTGGGCTTGATTCACATCCGACTTGAGTATCAGAATCGGCGTTCCAGCCTCAACCCGTTGTCCTGGTTGAGCCAGAATGGAGACAATCCGTCCTTCGGTTTCAGGGCGCAACTGTACTCGCTCTTGAGCTTCCAGGGCCCCAACAAACTCAGAGCTTTCCTGCACTCTAGCTGTTTCAACTTGTTGGACTTCCACCAATGAAGGTGGCATTCCTTGCTCTTGGGTTGCAGACTCATTGCTGCACGCACTGGTGAACACAGAGGCAATGAGGGCGGCACCAATCAACCGAGTGGAGAGAGAAAAGGGAACTTTTACCATTGGATAGCAGGAACCTTTAAGTAGCGTTCGAGAAAGTTACGAGAC
The DNA here is from genome assembly GCF_026802175.1 of Thermocoleostomius sinensis A174. Classification (NCBI taxonomy): domain Bacteria; kingdom Bacillati; phylum Cyanobacteriota; class Cyanophyceae; order Oculatellales; family Oculatellaceae; genus Thermocoleostomius; species Thermocoleostomius sinensis. Next base: position 5,774,335 of record NZ_CP113797.1, read on the forward strand.
CAGTTACGAGACCATTTATAAGCAATTTACAAGTGTGATAGGAGTGCCATAACTGTAAAAGCGATCAAAGCTTGCTATATCAGTGCCGATCGATAACTTCCAGCCAATCGAGCCTGTCATGCTCGGGTGAGGTAAATCGGGTAAAATCGAGCGAGTGTTTTTGAAGTTGGGGCATAAAGTGAGGGCATCCGCCATTAAATCTTGCGATCGATACCTTTCGTTAAAGCTTTCATTAAAACTGTTAGAAAACTAATGAACCTCCGATGGAATTCGGTGCAAGTAGTGAACTCCTGGGGGCACAATTCGATTAAATAAATATAAAGATAATGTTACACAGCTTGCCATAGAAGTCATCCCACTGGGATCGTCCAGTTGGGTGATTGGTTGAAAGGGATTCACCTACGCTATCGCACGAGTCCATGTGGAACTGTCGCTGAAGTAGCACGTCATGCGGAGGACAGGGGGTAGGGGTTGGAGGTTCGCGCTGTAAGCGGTAGTTGCAGGAATTCGTCGCCGGGACAGGAAGATCGAGGAGGTGGGGAAGAGGCTAGGTGTTTTGCATCTTTGCAGAGTAGAGTATTATCTTGCTTTGAAGTGTCTGATGAGTGTGGGTCTGAAATGTTACGTGATGGTGGAGAGGAGCCGTGAATAGCAAGGCAGCGATCGACAAAGGTAGAGTCCGGCACGTCGGATCACACCGAGATTGGGAGAATTATCGCGACCTCGTGATTGTGCTGCTGCAACGCGAGTTGAAGGTGCGCTACAACAACAAACTACTGGGTTATTTATGGTCGATTGCCAATCCCCTCACCTCAGCGCTGGTTTATTTTGTGGCGTTTGGATTGATCATGCGCGTGCGAGAGCCAAACTATGTGTTGGTGCTGGTCTCTGGGCTATTTCCATGGCAGTGGTTTTCTAACTCGGTGGGTTCGGCTCCCAACCTATTTGTGGGCAGTGCCTCGCTGATCAAGAAATTAAATTTTCCCAGAAATATTGTGCCGTTGTGCGCTGTGTTGAATCATATGATTCATTACATTGCCTCGGTTCCGGTGATTATCCTGTTTCTGTATATCTATCAGCAGTCGCCTCATTGGTCTTGGCTGTATGGGTTTCCAATTTTACTGCTGATTCAGCTTGTTATGGTATACGGCATTGCCTTGGGGCTGTCATCAATCAATTTATTCTTTCGTGATCTTGAGCGACTGACCAGCATCATTACGCATTTCTTGTTTTTCTTGACTCCGGTTCTCTACACCCTCGATCGCTTTCCACCGCAATATCACAAGTTGGTGGTGCTGATGAATCCGGCAGCGGGCTTGATGGTTAACTGGCGACAACTGATCATGGAGGGCACGCTTAACCCATTCTATGTTTTAGTGAGTATGGTCTATGCGGCTCTATTTTTTGTCATTGGCTATGCCGTCTATAAGCAGCTTTCCTGGAAATTTGCCGAATTGCTATGAGAGATCCCGTTATCAGCTTTCACAACGTCAGTAAGTCATATCCGCTCTATCGTCGGTTGCGCGGCGTCAAAAACTTTTTCTTCAACTTTGCCACTAGCCTCAAGACCATGAAGGACGATCGCTATGAGGCCCTGCGGGACATTAATTTTGAAGTGTACGAAGGTGAAAAATTTGGCATTATTGGCCGCAACGGGGCTGGTAAAAGCACCACGCTAGGTCTGATTGCAGGAGTCCTCAAACCCGATCGCGGTACAGTCATTGTGAGAGGGCGAATTTCGCCGCTGTTGGCATTAGGAGCCGGATTTCACCCAGAGCTAACCGGCCGCGAAAACATTGTCCTCAATGGCGTGTTGATGGGATTGACCCGTAAAGAAGTGGCACGGAAAATGGAGGAAATTATTGATTTTTCAGAGCTAGGCGAGTTCGTCGATCGTCCCATCCGAGTTTATTCCAGCGGCATGCTGGCACGGTTGGGCTTTTCGGTAGTGGCACATTTAGACCCAGAAATTTTGCTGATTGATGAAGTGTTGGGCGTGGGCGATATTCGCTTTCAGCAAAAGTGTCTTAATAAAATGATGAGCTTCAAGGAAAGTGGTGTGACGATGGTCTTAGTCACCCATTCGGTAGCTAGCGTAGTGAATATCTGCGATCGGGCCATGTGGATTGAAGATCATGTGGTGCGGATGATTGGCGATCCGATCGAAGTAGTGGAAGGCTATTGTGAAGCGGCTGGTGTTCCCATCAATTTAAGCGCCGTCAATAAATCTGCGTTGTAATTCGTTTGATTCAAGTTTTGAGTTAATCAGCTACCTATCCGTTGCCAACTGTATGAGAGAATTTCCTGCCCAATATGACCTCAGCGCCAACGACGCCCTGTATTTTTCGCATATTCCCAAAACCGCTGGCATGACCTTCCGGACGATCGTGGAAGACCAGTTTCATGTCGATGAGATTTGCCCAGCTACGCTAAATGCCCAACTGGCGAAGCTCTCCGCCGAATCAATCCGTAACTATCGCCTGTTCCGGGGACATTTAGGGTTCATCAATCTGCCGCAATTGTTGGCTGGCAAAGAAATTATCAACGTCACGGTGTTGCGCGAACCCGTGTCCCGGGTCATTTCTCACTATGACTACATTCGGCGGATGCCCGGCGACCCTCACTATCCGGCTGTCAAAGATATGACGCTAGAGGAATTCTCCCAAAAGCTGACCGCAGGTAAGGTGGGCAAGAATATTCAAACCTATCATGTTGCCAAAACGCTGAAGTTTGATCTTGATCAATTGACGCCGGCCGAAACCCTCGACGTTGCTAAGCAGAGCCTCGATCGCTTTGCCTTTGTGGGACTGGTGGAACGGTTTCAGGATTCGCTGTTCTTACTATCTTACATTTTTGGCTGGAAGCCTATCATCAATACCCGCAAAGAAAATGCTGCCAAGTCTAAAAAGGGCTTGACCGATATTCCCGCTAGCACGATCGAGGTCATTAAACAAAACACGGCGCTGGACGCTGAACTGTATCTCTATGCAAAAGAAATCTTTGAGCAGCGGTTTTCGCAAATGGTGACGGATCTGGTGCAGCGCTTTGGCGCAGACTGTGGGCTAGATCCTGCAACCACCGAAGCCAATCTCACCGAGGCACAACTAGCCCAACTGGTGGAGCTCCACTATCAACAGCGCTATGCCAAGTTGGAAAAACCTAGTTCGACCTCCTACGTGTACGATTTTTGTTTGCCGCTGCGAGGTACAGGCTGGCAACGGCGGGAACTACCCACCAACCAGCCTACTTATCGCTGGACAGGGCCCGGTACAACTTCGACGCTGGATTTGCCCGTGAAGGCAGATGTAGACAGCGATTTTTTGCTAGAGTTTCGCATCATTTGCCCGCAGGTGACACCCCCCGATATCCTGAACAGCCTTAGTGTCAAAATCAACGGACAGCCGATCGCCATTGACATTCTGCATAGCGATCGCGGCACGCGCTTTTTCCAAGGATTGGTTCCCAAAGCCTATCTGAATCATCGATCGCCCTTCACCGAGTGCAGCTTTACGGTAAATCGTGTCTCATCGCTGAACGAAAACAATCCGCTTGACCCAGACACGCGCCCGGTGGGTCTGGCCTTTAACTTTGTGCAACTGTTTCCGGTGAATTTGCGACAGCAGCGCAGCGCCCTCACACCCTTCTTTGAATTTGAGTCATGGCGATCGACGGTGGATTTTCTGCAAAAACACGCTCCTGCCGATGAAACTGTGATTGCACCACTCATTTTCCGAGTGGAACTAGAAAATATCGTGCAGGATTATGCGGCGTTTCTTAAGCAAACCGATGCCACTTGGGTTGTGATTCACAAAGGTCGTGTTGATCAAATTGATCCGGTATTGCTGAAGTTGATGCGGCGTGGCTTTGCGCCTGTATTTGCCAACGATGTCTTTATTATTTACTCGACCCATTCCCTGCCCAAACTGACATATCTTTCCACCCACGTCAAACCGTTGTATGTCGATCGCCTCAAAACCCATACTCGCAATGCGGTGCGATTGGTCTATCGCAAAGTTAAAGCGCAACAAATCCAGTCATGAGACATGACCATGCCTGACCCATTGTCCGATTCGCTACTGGTGAATCTATCTTTTGTGGGCAAGAAGCCAACTGGGTTGGCCACCTATGCCATTAATTTGATCCCGGAACTTGCTCTGCCCAACCTAACTTTGTTGGCGTCCGATACGTTGCTGCCTCGCTTTGCCGATCGCTATTCCTGTTACCCAATTCCCGCAATCCTAACCCCAGAACAAGGTAAGCGCGGTCACATAGGACGACTATGGTGGACGCAGACCCAGATTTCTAGTATTGCGAAGGCGCTGCGATCGTCCTTGTTGTTTTCACCAGTTCCCGAAGCACCCTTATTCACAAAGATACGTTCGGTTGTTGTCGTTCATGATTTGATTCCATTACGATTTCCCCGATTAACTTCACCACTCACCCATTACTTTCGCTATTACGTTCCTCATGTTTTACAACAGGCAGAGCATATTCTCTGTAATTCTGTGGCGACAGCTAATGATATCATTCAAACCTACCGTATTTCTTCTAAAAAAATTACATCAATTCCGTTAGCACACGATGTTAATCATTTTCGTGTTCTTGATTTAAGTTCGTATCCATTTCCCGATCGTCCCTATTTCTTCTATGTAGGGCGACATGATCCATATAAAAACCTCGATCGAATCATTCGCGCGTTTGCTACACTACCCAACCATCAAGCGTATGATTTGTGGATTGCTGGCTCCGTTGATCCGCGCTACACACCGTTGCTGCAAGCCCAAGTGACGGAACTTGGAGTAGCCGATCGCGTCAGATTTCTGGACTATCTGCCCTACGAACAACTGCCGATTGTGCTGAATCAGGCATTGGCATTAGTCTATCCCAGCCTGTGGGAAGGATTTGGCTTTCCTGTGCTAGAAGCCATGGCTTGCGGTACACCAGTGATTACTTCTAACCTCTCTTCCCTCCCCGAAGTTGCAGGAGAGGCGGCCCTGCTGGTTGATCCCTACAATACAGCAGAAATTGCCACCGCTATGCAGCAAATTGCTAGTGATGACACCACTAGGACCCATCTACGATCGGCTGGACTGGACAGAGCACGACAGTTTAGTTGGAGCAAGACGGGACAAGCAACCACCAACGTGTTGTTGCAGCATTTGTTGCAGCATTTATAGTCAGTAGGGGAATGATCGGGGGGATTATCTCATCTCAAAATCAACTACGTCGGGTAACGAGTCATTGTGAGATTGTCAGGATCACATCGTCAGGATCACGAAGAAAACGATCGCCACATCATCCCCACGAACCAGCCCCAACCCAACCCCACCAATGATGTTCCGGTCAAAACGAAAAACGTCTGAACGCGGCTCAAGCTTGTCCGCAACTTTTCTCCAGCCCCGGCTAAGGTTAACGCACCAATTCCAGCCCAGGCCCAAGCCAACGCGCCTGCCCACGCGCCAGATAAGCTTCCAGTCAACGTTCCTGCCGCCGCCACCGCCACGGCTACCAAAACCGCAACTGTTAAAGCCCCAGACAACGTCTCCGCCCCTGCACCTACGCTCGCTCCAGCCAAGGCGCCTGCCCATGCCCCCGTCCACGCACTCGGGCCAGTTTCTGCTACTGAGGTTGTTAGCGAGATGCCAAGTACTGCGTAGCCAGTCAATGCAAAGGACAGCCATTGCCAAGGAATGGTTGCTAGCACCGATGGCGAGGGTGTGGTCGGTGCTGGTAGCTGGGATGTTGCTTGCGATCGAACGGATGCACCCAACCGAGTGGCTCGTCTGGAACGATTGGCAGTTGTAGAAACCGATGGGATCAGCGGCATTGGGGATGGCACGATAGTGAAGGGATGATTTGGCACCGAATAGGCTGATTGGCTAAATGGGTTTCTTGCTAGCGCCATCGGTCGGGCGATCGGTTCTTCCAAGAGAATGAGCCACGCCTGCATCGATTGAGGTCGATCGACGGCTCTCAACGCCATCCCTTTCAAAATCGCGCTATTGACATAATCGCTAATGGCTGAATTGTAATGCTGTGGTGGTTCCAAGGGTGTGCCCACCAAGCGACTGGGGGCCGGTCGCGGCACAACCCCGGTCAAAAGACAGTACAGCGTTGCTGCCAAGGCATACACATCGGTATAGGCTCCTCGTTTGGCACGGCGATCGTATTGTTCAATGGGCGAAAACCCCTCTGTGCGAGATTCTGTGTGGGTCAGGGTCAAACCAGGAATGAATTCGCGGGCCAGCCCAAAATCGATTAACACGGCTTCAGATGTTCCCGTGCGAATCATGATGTTTTGCGGCTTCACATCTCGATGCAATAGCTCCAGCGAATGCACAATAGACAACGCTTCTCCGACTTGCCGAATATAATGCAGCGCCTCAGCTTCCGGCAATTTTCCCCGTCCCAAGCGTTCAGCCAAACTCATGCCCTGCACATATTCCATCACCATGCCATCTACCGTACCTTCGGGCGTCTCTTCGCGAATCAATTCTCGAACTTGCACTACATGGGGATGCCGACACCGAGCAAGCTTCAATGCTTCGTTGAGAAAATCTTGCTGCAATCGCGTTTGATAGTTTGCCCACTTTGGATCAAGTCTCAGTTCGTCTTTCAGGGTTTTAATGACTACCCATTCCTCGTTGGGTCTGGTGGGGTGTTGCCTTGCTAGATAAGTAATCCCCGCACCTCCCCATCCTAGGATGCGATCGATGATGTACTTTCCGCCCTGTAGCTCTTGTCCTGAGTTCCACGCCATTGCCTTGAATGCTGCAAAACTGGCTTCATTCTTGCATAAACTCTGCAAATTTCGTAGAGAATGCAACGTTGTTCAATCAGGCTCTATCCTCCGTCCTAATTCTAATGTGCAGTGTCTGCGAGTTTCAGAATTAGATAACGATTGCAACAATGGATTAACCTTGACTAAAGCGTTAATTTAGATAAATAAAACCTGCCCCCTGCGATCGGGCGTGTCCCCACAACTTACTAGAATGAAAAAATAATTAATGGCCGGTTAACATTGCGAGAGGAATTAATTCTATATGCATCTGAGTGAAATTACTCACCCAAATCAGTTGCATGGTTTATCCATTCATCAGCTTAAGCAAATCGCTCGACAGATTCGCGAAAAGCACCTGGAAACCGTGGCAGCCACTGGGGGACATCTCGGCCCTGGCTTGGGAGTTGTAGAACTAACGTTAGGACTCTATCAAACGCTGGATCTCGATCGCGACAAGGTGATTTGGGATGTGGGACATCAAGCTTATCCCCATAAAATGATTACAGGACGTTACAATACGTTTAACACCCTGCGGCAGAAAGACGGGGTAGCTGGGTATTTAAAGCGCTGTGAGAGTAAATTTGACCATTTTGGAGCCGGACATGCCTCCACCAGCATCTCGGCCGCCTTGGGCATGGCATTGGCACGCGATTTAAAAGGCGAGAAATTCAAAGTCGCAGCGGTGATTGGCGATGGGGCACTCACAGGCGGGATGGCGCTTGAAGCCATTAACCATGCTGGACATTTGCCCAAAACCAACTTGCTGGTGGTGCTTAACGACAATGAAATGTCGATCTCACCCAACGTTGGTGCGCTGTCTCGGCATCTCAACAAAATGCGCCTCAGCCCTCCAATGCAGTTCCTTACCGATAACCTAGAAGAACAATTCAAGCAATTGCCGTTTGTGGGCAACTCGCTTTCTCCCGAACTGAATCGCCTCAAAGAAGGGATGAAGCGGCTGGCTGTTCCCAAGGTAGGAGCCGTGTTTGAGGAACTGGGCTTTACCTACATGGGTCCGATCGACGGCCACAACCTAGAAGAATTGATTGCCACCTTTCAGCACGCCCACAAACAGCCTGGCCCAGTGCTGGTGCATGTTGTCACCACGAAAGGTAAAGGCTATGCGATTGCCGAGCAAGACCAAGTGGGGTATCATGCCCAAAATCCCTTCAACCTAGCAACCGGAAAACCGCTTCCCTCTAACAAACCTAAGCCACCCGGCTACTCTAAGGTATTTGCCCACACGCTGACAAAATTGGCAGAAAATAACCCCAAAATTGTTGGAATTACGGCTGCCATGGCCACGGGAACCGGCCTTGATAAACTCCAGGCAAAATTGCCAAAGCAATACATCGACGTGGGCATTGCCGAACAACATGCGGTGACGCTAGCGGCTGGTCTGGCTTGCGAAGGGATGCGGCCGGTTTGCGCCATTTATTCCACATTCTTGCAACGCGCCTATGACCAAATCATCCATGATGTTTGCATTCAAAACTTACCCGTCTTCTTCTGCCTTGATCGAGCAGGTATTGTCGGAGCCGATGGCCCTACTCATCAAGGTATGTATGATATTGCCTATTTGCGCTGTATCCCCAATATGGTGCTGATGGCTCCTAAGGATGAAGGCGAGTTGCAGCGGATGATTGTCACTGGAGTCGAGTACACCGACGGCCCGATTGCCATGCGTTATCCGCGTGGCAATGGTTATGGTGTGCCGCTGATGGAAGAAGGTTGGGAACCACTGCCGATTGGTAAAGGTGAAATTTTGCGTCATGGTGATGATGTACTGCTGTTGGGCTATGGCTCAATGGTGCATCCGGCATTGCAAACCGCAGAAATTTTGCACGAGCATGGTATTGAAGCAACTGTGGTCAATGCCCGCTTTGCCAAACCGCTCGATACAGAATTAATCGTGCCATTAGCTAAGCAGATCGGGCGTGTTGTCACCCTAGAAGAAGGCTGCATTATGGGTGGTTTTGGCTCGGCGGTTGCTGAATCCCTGCTCGAGCATGGAGTGGCCGTTCCCCTGACGCGGATTGGAATTCCGGATATACTGGTCGATCACGCCAAACCCGATGAATCCAAAGCGGATTTGGGATTAATGCCGGCCCAAATGGCCGATCGCGTTTTGCAATTATTTAGTTCTCAGCCAGCAATCATCGGTTGAGAGTAGTGAGATCAGACATCCTGAAATTGGTTGGGTTGGGGTTACTGGCATCAGTGGAGGTGTAGCTACAAATCTGTGTCAGTCTTGAGTTCAGTTGCGTTGATCCGATTATCTCAACAGGTTCTTTAGTCGTGTCCAAATCAGGTATCAAGAACAGAACATAGTGCTCAAACAGACAATCGGTTTCACGTTCAACGCCAGAACCCCATCTAACCTCCTTATTTGAATTTTTTTTACAATTTTTGCTTAGTGTCCTGATCACACTTGATCAAGGATTTATTTCTCAATAGAAAGCTCTAAACCACTTTTCATCAACTTGATAAAGTGCACACTTGTTTGAACAGCTTCACTAACAAATTTTAGGATGAAAAAGTGGGCTTACTTCACCGTGTCTCTGGGAGCAAGATAGAGACAAACCAGATCTGGGCATTCTGTTGCAGGAGTATTGCTAAGGAATAGCCATTTTGTAAAAGCAAGCGATTATATGGTTTTATGAAAGCAATTGAACTTAAGTTTCTGCTCAAGTTGTTGGGTAAGTCAAGTTATCGTACGGTCATCTCAGAGCTTAAGCCGAGTGAGAAAACTAGTGCGTCAGAACGAAATAAAATTTGTATTGATTTGACCAATCGCGGTATTGTTGCCCATTCGCGCAGAGTTGAGAAATTTAAACTCGAGCCGTCAGCTAGAGCATTGCTTGCAGTAGATGCGGCGGAATCTCCCTTGACGGCGGAACAATTGGCTGTGTTGCGAGCGTGTCAGAAGCAGGCAGCCACGCCTGGAGAGATCAAGAAAGTTGAAGCAGGCGATCGACAACGAGTTATCCAAGATCTGGAAGCCAAGGGTTTTATTAAGGCAGAAAAAGTTCAGATTCAAGAGGTTTGGTTGACCGATCGAGGTCGAGAATATTTGCGGGAAGAATGTCATGTGAGTGGTACTGCAACCATTAGCCTCAACCTGCTGCAAAATTATATGAATTTCTTGCGAAAGGAATTGCACACGGCTTCCAAGGTTGCACCGATTGAATCTTCAGATTCTGCTACTGAACTGAATCATGTACATGATACGACTGATTCTTTCAGTGAAGTAACTATATTGAAATCGGTTGAATCATCTGGTGCGATCGATGCAGCAGATAAACCCAGCGATGCAGAAATTTTACACCTCATTCAAGAATTAGATCGAGAACTGGGAACCGAAAACTATTTACCAATTTTTCACTTGCGGCAGAAACTACAACCGCCATTGTCCAGGGAAGAACTTGATCAAGCCTTGTACCGTTTGGAGCGAAACGATCGAATTGAATTAAGTTCATTAGTGGAAGCAATTCGATATACTCCAGAACAAATTCAAACAGGTATCCCCCAAGAGGCAGGCGGTCCCTTGTTTTTTATAGTGGTCAACAATTGAGGCTTATAGAGCTTTTAGACCATCAGAAATTTTAGTGCAAATTTAATCGCAATTGGCATCTAGAGTAACAAAGGCAGTACGTTATGGCATCTATTGACGAAATTATTTTACGTGCAGCAAATCCGTTTGATCCAGTTACATTTAAAACTGGAAATTTTTGGCAAGAAGATGATTCTAATGGGGAATACCAAACTGTGGAATCTATTCACCAAGAGGCAATCGAGCAAATTACCCAAATGCTGGATACAGTTGCAGGCGATCATCGTACCCGCGCTGTCTTGTTGAAAGGCGATGTTGGTTCGGGCAAAAGCTATGTTTTGAGCCGTCTAAAACATTTGCTAAATTCCAAAGCCTTTTTTGTGTATATTGATCCGTTTAAAGACAGCGAGCATATTTGGCGACATACACTTCGGCGAACTGTTGATAGCTTAATGTACAGTCCTGAAGGACAAGCAGAGTCACAGTTAATTCTCTGGCTCAAAAGCCTATCAGTATTTAGAGAACATAGTCTACTAAAAAATATCTTAGGCGAGCGAAGGCTGTTTGTTAATAACTTTAGAGCTACTTATCCCGTTGGAATTCATCAAGCCAAAGAGTTTTTTAGCGTTTTACATGGACTGACGCAACCTGAGTTATATTCGATCGCCTGTAATTGGCTACAGGGTGAGGATTTAGACGACGAAGATTTAAGAACTTTAGGCATAAGGAAATCAATAGATAGTGAAACGTTTGCCCAAGGAATTCTATCTAATTTTGGTAGAATTTCTACGTCAACTTACCCAATCGTCCTTTGTTTCGATCAAGTTGAAAGTAAGCTGATGCCGGATGGAACAGCCGATCTTCAACCAGTTTTTCAGGTCAACACTATCTTTCATACAGAAAGACTTAAAAACTTCTTAATTATTATCAGTGTTGTTAAAAATACTTGGGAAGAGAATCGCAAACGCATCCAAGTATCTGATAGGGATAGAATTGAGAAGGAGGTTCTTCTGAATCGGATCAATTTAGATCAAGCAGAGGCAATTTGGGCAAGTCGGCTTTATCCGCTTCATATTCAAGCTGATCCAAAACCTGCAAATCCCATTTTCCCTCTATCTCGTCAAGAACTGGAGCAGAAAGTCCCAGGTGGAAAAACCACGCCAAGAGCAGTGCTGGCAGCGGGGCAGCGTCTATTTTTGAAGTATAAGTCACAGATTGTTGGACATGAAATCCCCCTGCCTGATACAACAGCATCATTCAAATTACTATGGGCGAAGGAGTTTAGGAAAACAAAGGAAAAGGTGACTCGCGTTCGTCATTTTTCCTCTCTTGAATTGACCACCATGTTACGGGAAGTTGTTGCAGTTTTGAATGCAGAGAAGATACAGCCCAAGTTTTTGCCTAGCCCAACCTATTCTAGTTATTCGTTTTCCTATCACCTGCCCGACCAATCTGAAAAAGTTGGCGTTGTTTGGGCAGAAGAACCAAGCCTGAACAGCTTCTATAACATTATGCATGCTTGTCAAAAAGCTAATGAACGCGGTTTATGTCAGAGGCTTTATTTACTACGTGCTGAACCCATTGGAGGAAATCGAAATAGAGGCCATCAGCTTTGCAATCAAATTTTTAATGGTTGTCCTCATGTTCGATTAAAACCTGACCTACACTCAATTCACTACTTGGCAACCTACGATCGTCTAGTCAACTCAGCAAAAGCTCAGGAGCTAGTGCTTAGTGGAAAAGCAATCAATCTCACTGATCTTGAAGAGTTAGTTCGAGAGTCGGAAGTATTACATGAGTGTCTTCTGTTGCAACAACTTGGTGTCGTTCCTAGAAAGAAAGTTGAGCCTGATCCAACTAATTTTTCTCTAGAAGAGGCAAAAGAGTTTCTCTTGAATTTTGTCAAAATTCATCATGTCATTGCTCAGAAAACAGTGACTTGTACTGTGCACAATCAGTTTTCAGATTTGAACGATCGACAAATTCAAACGGTGATTCATCGTTTATGCCAAGATAAAAAAATTCGGATTCTTGATGAAAATGCTCCAGAGGATGAAAAAATTATCTGCCTGATTTCTCGAAGTGCTTAATCAGTAGCTCCATGCCCTATTTAACTACCCCTGCCGACATTCGATCGCTGATTGCCCAACTTACCACCTATCCCATCCTTTGGCTAGATACTGAAGTAGCGGATTGGCAAACACCCAACCCCAAGCTATCGCTGATTCAAGTCTTGTTCAATTCAGATGATAGAACTGGTGAGTTCGCTTATATTTTGGATGTTCTCGATCGTCCTGATTTGATTCAAAACTTTGTTGTTGAAATTATGTGCAATGAAGCGATCGAAAAGGTATTTCATAATGCCGCGTACGATTTGAAATTCTTGGGGGGCGATTGGGCACAGAACGTCACCTGCACCTTCAAAATCGTTCGACGAATGTCTAAAAGAAAGTTGGGTATTTCTAATCGCAAGTTGAAGACCTTAGCTAAAGAACTTTGTCACTTCACGGATATTGACATTGAAGAACAAACCAGCGATTGGGGTCGGCGGCCACTCAGTCAAAAACAACTGCACTATGCCAGGATGGATACAGTGTATTTGGCGCATGTTCATCAATATTTGCTTCAATTGAATTCACCTAAACCTGCTGTCTTAACGCCACCAGATACCGTGAACAAGCCCACTGCCAATCCTTCATCGTTTAGTGTGACCCAAGTGCGAGTCGCGTTTGAATGTGCTCGTTTGTTTTACTTAGGGCATCACTTTGGCGGGATGACGATGTTTCTGCCGCCAGGGAAAGTATTGGGAATTGGCAGTGCCTTTCATGATTTATCGAATCAATTTGTCAAAACGGCGCGTCAGGATGCTCAATTTGCCAACTTGTTCAACTCGCCTGTCGATCAACTCAAGGTAGAACCGATCGCTACTCAGATGCAAGCCCTATTCTACGATCGGGTATTTTTTCCTTACCTACAATCGGTGATCCAAACAGAACCTAGTAGAGCACCGGCACTGCTTCAGCTTTGGAATGGATTGAAAGGCTTGATTCGGCGATGGGCAACGCTATTAGTCAGCAATCGCCAGGTTTGCAGCGCTGAGGAGGTGATTGAGAAAACCTTTCTGGTGCAAGAACTTAGCGTTCAACATCAGTTTTTGTTGCCTAACGGAACCCAACAACAAATAAGAGGTCGGTTTGACAGCTTGGTGTATGACTTTGCCAATCATCGCTTGTGTGTGGTTGAATACAAAACCTATCAATCGCTCGACCAATCGGCTCAACTGGCCCAAGTTGCGCTCTACAGCTATATGTTGCGCGAGAGAATTGGTGTACCGATCGATTCGGCAGTATACACAGCTTTGCCTGACTGGAAAGAACTCACTTTCACCTGGAATGAGCTAGAAACAACGGTGCATCACCTAATCCCGCACAAGCTTCAACAGATGCAGCAATGGCTCACTTGGCAACAAGGACAACCCAACCCCCCGCCCCCCGCCGCGCAAGCTCACCTCTGCGACAGTTGCCCACAACGGCAAAAATGTCAGACCTTTTTCCCAGACATCCCCACCAACCGTTCTGTGTATGATTCTGTCTCTAAACCGATCGCTGCGCCACCATCTACCGTAATTCAACCGCCTCGACAGAACCCCATTCAATCCACGAAATCCCCATCTTCCGTTCCTGAACCTGCTCCATCTAACGAGTCCGATCGCATGGGTGAACGTCTCGTAGAGACGCTGCAATCGTTTGGCATTGAAACTGCCTATCAAGGAGCGGCTTTGGCTCCTGCCTTCATTCGCGTTAAACTTAAGCCTAATCCAGGGGTGAAAGTCAACTCAATTCTCCGGCTTTCTGACGATCTACGAGTGCAACTTGGGTTGACCTACCCGCCGCTGATTGCCCCACAAGCTGGCTATGTCAGTGTGGATTTGCCCCGTCCCGATCGCCAACTGGCAACGTTCGACCGCTACATTCCACTGCAAGCACAACCGGCTACTGCCCCGGTGCAAATTGCGATTGGGGTTGATTTAGAAGGGCAACTGGTGGAAGCCGATTTGTCTGATCCGAATACCTGTCATTTTCTGGTCGGTGGTACTACGGGTAGCGGCAAAAGCGAGTTTCTTCGATCGCTGCTGCTCAGCTTGCTAGTGCGACATTCGCCTGATTATCTAAAAATTGGGTTAGTTGATCCAAAACGAGTCACGTTCCCAGAGTTCGAGCAGATTCCCTGGTTGTATACGCCTGTGGTCAAGGATAGCGATCGGGCGATTGCATTGATGAACGAATTAGTGGCAGAAATGGACAGGCGCTATCAGCAATTTGAACAAGCCAAATGTCCCGATCTGGCAACCTACAATCAGCATCAAGCCCCCATGCCTCGCATCGTTTGCATTTTTGACGAATACGCCGACTTTATGGCTGAGAAAGAAACACGATCGGCCTTGGAACTGAACATTAAGCGCTTAGGAGCAATGGCCAGAGCGGCTGGCATTCATCTAATTATTGCTACCCAGCGCCCAGAAGCTAAAGTCGTGACTCCTTTAATTCGATCGAACTTACCTGGACGAGTTGCGCTCAGAACCGCCAGCGAAGCTGATTCTGCAATTATTCTGGGTGGAAGACAGATCGAAGCAGCCTATCTGTTGGGAAAGGGAGATTTACTCTACCAAGCCGGAGCGCACTTACTGCGGCTACAAAGCCTGTTTGCACCTAGCATGGATGACACATTGTCCCAACTAATTGCCCCTCGTTCTTCTTCCTGAATTGCTGCCGATCGATGCAACAAAAAAGCGGCTCGATTGCGGCCGCCTATCTTCCCAGTCAAATCTATGCTTTTTTCGTCTGTTGCCGTTGACTAATCAAAAATCCCCCCAGTCCTGCTAAGCCAAGCAACAAAGCAGGTTCAGGAACAGATTGCTGAGGTGGCGGTTCAGGTGCAATTCCTTGCAGCGCCACTTCATAAATCGCGCTATGGGAAACGCCATCGCCTTTCTCAACCAGTCCAGAATTCACGCCACTGAAGCTATAGAGATACCCAGTTTGATTGTTGTAGGTATACTTGATCAACTCGCTGGCTTGGAGCACTTTGGTTGCTAGCAGCGGGCGTAGCGCCCTCACTAAGTTTTTAGATTGCGTGCTGGCGTTGCTGCTCAAGAAAGCATCGATCGATTTTAGGAATAACGGGGTGGCATTCAGATGTCCTGCCAGTCCAATCTTGATTACTCCAGTGATATTGTTCTGGTTAACGTAGGCAACATTTGGGTCGCTGAAGCGTTGAAACCCACCATGTTGGGTGAAGACATTGAAGAGTAGCGTCCCGTCTGCACTACCAACCATTGTGCCGAATCCATTAGCCGTTAACATATCATCAAACCAAGTTTGTCCAAGGGTTTTGCTGCCAACTGGACTAAGCCAATCTGCCATCGTTAAACTGCTTAACGTGATATCACGACCGCCAATTTGCCCAGATAGGCTGCTAACACCTGTGTAGGCTGCAAACGCAGTGTTCGTCAATGTTTCGCTATTAGAAAACAACTCAACGTTTCCCATCGGATTGTTGAGGTCTCCACTCAGCACTTTTACCAGGTTTGCTGGTGTGTTATCTACCTTGAAAGTGTTGGTCTGATCGGCATCATAGGTCAAGTAGGATGCTGCTCCGCTGAGCGAAGGATTAGTGAGGCTGCCTGCCAATACAGGAGAGCTAGCGATCGTACCGAAACCCAAGCAGACAGACGTTCCAAGCAGAAATGATTTAATCCAGTTAGGCATGTATAAAATTGCTCCACAAGATGAGTAGGCAGTCATCGAAGATATTGAAGAAATCGATCAACTTGGGGGCAAGCGATTTGTTAACGGAAAAATTGATAATGCTTGGGACTGAAGCGAATAGCACTTCTTGGGGAGAGAAGCGCAATGCCATCATTCATGGCTCGATCCATAGCTCAGTCGAAAGCGACTCAATCAAGTTGATGGCTCAGTTTAGTATAGATAACATCACAACTTGATAGGTGAAGTTGTGATTGAGTTTGGCAATGGAAATGATGAACTTCTGAAGAGTTTTCAAACCTACCTGTAAAGCGGTTTTCCGTGATCTTATCGGTAGGCGCCACGAGAAACCGCACAATTACCCAACTTGAAGGAATACTGCACAAGAAAACTACGGCAGTTTTAGAATGGCTACCGATGAGGAGGTTGAGCTTTTTTAAGAGCCATCTAGAAGACAGTTAGTAACGTCGTCTGCTACCGACGATCGCTCGATTAATTAACCCCAGGACTGCTGAAAACAATGCTGCACCAACAATAGACCAGACGATTGGGAAAGAGGTGCCTCCAATGGCAAGCGGTAGAATTTCGGGTAGTCCAAACTGTCGTGCTACCCATAAGCCTAGATAGGCTCCTACCACTCCTACAAAGATAGAAGTCAAACAACCACCAGCCGTGTAGCCAACCAACGATTGGCCGATCGCACCACAAATAGCTGCGATGATGAGAAGAATTAAAAGTTCAACTATTGTCATAGCTAACGTACAAATGCATTCGGCAATACAGTGACAGGTTCAGTACTTAGGTGCATCCATCAAGTGATAGATTTTGAGTAGATGAAGAGAAAAAATAGTGAATCATTCAACTAATCTACCGAGCAGTAATTCAAAAACTTAAGTAAAAAAACAGCCAACTCAGAAGAACTCATGAGCCAAGGCTCCTTGTTCAACAACCGAGAGCGCTGTTAGCGGTCTGGTTGTCAATGGCAGGAGTCTAGCCTCTTCCGAGCGGCTGCCAATGCTGGTCATTAACAATGAGGTGTCTTGAGAAGTGAATGAGCATCACCATGCTTCACCATAGGAAGGAAAGGGGAAGAACTGGGGAAGACAACCTGTTTGGGGCAGAGATCGATCAGAGTGTGATTTGAGAAACCAAGGATTGCAGCGGCACTATTCCAAGCGTTCGAGTTCTTCTAACGCTCGTTGCTGAGCCTCGGTATTCCCCATGGATTCAAAAATCTCGGCAGCTTTCTGCAAATCGGTAATCGCTCCTTCTCGATCGCCCAGTTCAGATCGAGCTAGCCCCCGCGATACATAGGCAGGAGCAAAGTTAGTTTCAAGTTCTAGGGTGCGCGTAAAGTCAGCCACTGCACCTTCGTGATCATCGACTTCAGTACGGGCAATGCCACGATTGTAGTAAGTGAGGGCAAAGGTGGGGTCTAGTTCGATCGATCGAGACAGATCTTCCAAGGCAGCTTCATATTCTCCGGTTTCTGCATGGGCTACACCCCGTCCCCCATAGGCAATCGCATCGTTTGGATCAAGCTCAATAGCGCGGCTATAGTCTAAAATGGCTCCTTCCATATCCCCCGATGCCGCCCGCACCAAGCCTCGGCTGCCATAGGCGGGAGCAAAATCCGGATCAAGTTCGATCGCCTGCGTGAATTGATCAATCGCTCCAGCATAATCGCCGGACGCGGCTCGTTCTAACCCTCGGTTTAAGTAGGTGAAGGCATCATCTGAACGCTCGGTTGGACTGTCTGGGCTGGGTGTAAGCTGGGCGATCGTAGAAAATCTGGTCTGAGGTGATGAGTGAAGGGCTAGTAACTCTGTTCGATTAGGACTGAACTCCTGCGAGGCGAACTTCTCTAAACTCAACCCAGGTAAAGATGTGGCTGAAGCACGCTCAGCCAAACCAGTAACTAAACCTGTCATTGCCACCGCCGCACTGAAAACGCGAACCAAGTAGCTAAATAAAGAACTATTCATGAGAATGATACAAATGTTAGGGCAAGAATCTGGGCTACGGCATGATTGTACCTAGACCAAGTAATGGGTCGTCGGAGGACCAAGTAGCAGCCATTATGAGGACGGGGATAGCGTTGGCGGCTGCATCAGCAGAGGATCAAGCTTTCCTTGCCGATCGAGGGCATACAGATCATCACAGCCACCAATATGCTGATCATTGATGAAAATTTGCGGAACTGTGCGTCGTCCTCTGGCCCGTTCTGCCATTTTTACCCTAGCCGCTCCATCACCATCAATCTTGTATTCGGTGAATTTGACTCCTTTCCACCGCAGCAACACCTTCGCACGAATGCAATAAGGACAGGTTTGCCAAGTATAGATTTCGACGTTGGCTTTTACCTGCTCCGAGGAATGACCCAGGAAGAAATTAATGAGATTTTGCATCGTAATCGGATAGGTAAGGATTCCTTTCTATGATTATCCTTCTGGGATGATTCTGTCATATCGCTCGGGCTAGCACCAATTTCAAAAATATTCTGCAACAACTCTTTTTTATCTCTGCTAACCAACTTCCTGCTTGACCTCTACCATACCACTCCTGTTCCTTTTCTGTTTGTTTCCTCGTCCTCCCTTTTTGGGTACGTTATCTCCAGAGAGAGAAGCCTAGATTCATTAACCCGGCCATATTTGATTTTGCCTTCCGAACCCCCTCATCCCCCAGCCCCTTCTCCCAGAAGAAGAGAAGGGGAGTCAGATCGGAAGTCCCTCTCACGGAGGGCGAAGGCCGATGTCGTGACAACAGTTGCCGGGTTAATATCTGAAACCCATACAGACTGAATCAAGCGTCGCCGAAGGAGCATATCGATGGCTGTGATACAGGGAAGCAAACTGAGGTTGATGGTGGTTGATGATGAATCAGATAACCTGGATTTGCTCTATCGCACATTTCGGCGAGAATTCGAGGTATTTAGGGCTGATAGTGGTATCAAAGCCCTGCAAATCCTAGAGCAAGAAGGAGAAATGGGCATCATTATTTCAGACCAACGGATGCCTCGCATGAATGGGACTGAGTTTCTTAGCCGTACCGTTCAGCTTTATCCTGATACCATTCGCATTTTGCTGACTGGGTATACCGATGTCGAAGATTTGGTGGGCGCAATTAACCAAGGCAAAGTGTTTAAGTACATCACCAAGCCGTGGAATCCTCAAGAATTGGAGACGATCGTGCGGCAGGCGGCCGAAACCTATCAGGTGGTGAAGCAACGCACCAGTGAATTACACCGAATTCTGCGACGAGAATCAATCTTTAATGCTGTTACAACTGCTATTCGTAGGTCGTTGGACTATCACAGTATGTTGAAAACGGTGGTCAATACGATCGGACACACCTTTAAAGCAGATGCTTGTGTGCTGTATCCCCTAGAAGCAACCGCTAAGATTGAGTTACCCTTAAAGCCATATATTTATACAGCAACGCCTGCATCAGATTGTCCGATTCTTTTCCCTATCAACTTTGACAGTTCTCATTCAAGGTCTCACTCGCCCTCAGAGAAAGTTGGTGTGGCAACTGATATGGCAGAGGACCATTCTCTGTCCAAGCAAATTCACTTAGATCAGCTTTTCGACGATCGACAAATTCAATGGCTTGAACCTGATGTTCATTATCCCTACAGGCGACTGGTTCTGCCATTAATCTACCAACAAGAAAACCTGGCGGTGCTGGTGCTTTATCAACGTGAACAAGCTCAGGTTTGGTCTGACGATGAGGTGTATTTGATTCAACAGGTGACGGAACAAGCTGCCCTAGCTGTATCGCAAGCCAAGCTCTATCAACGCACGCAACAACAAACCGAGCAAATGCGTGCCGAACTGGCGGTGGCTCGTCAAATTCAAATGAATTTGCTGCGGCAGTGTTGGTCTACTTCGTCCACGGTACGAATACAAGCCCAGTGTCAGCCAGCGCGAGAAGTGGGCGGAGATTTCTTTGAGGTGTATGTTCACCCCCAAGGAGATGTGTGGATTGCGGTTGGCGATGTGTCGGGTAAAGGAGTGCCAGCAGCGCTGTTTATGGCCAGTGCCATTTCTCTGCTGCGGCGTGAACTGGCGCAAGAACATCCGCCTGATCCTCACCTGATTTTACAAAACATGAATACCAGTCTGTCAGAGGATTTGGTAGGAAGCAATTGTTTTATCACAATCGTCCTAGCACGCTACAGTCCCAATCGGCGCGAATTAGTGTATGCCAATGCTGGACATATTTATCCATTGGTGTGGTCTCGTAAACTACTCTCTGGTTTAAGGACAACGAACATAGAGCAGGTCACATCCGATTATCTAGATTCAACTCATCTTGAACCTCACTACCTCAAGGTGCGCGGGGTTCCTTTGGGTATCCTTCCAGTGTGGCAAGCCGCTTCCGGTCATCTCACCCTAGCCCCAGGGGAAATTTTGCTGATGACCAGTGACGGCATTACCGAAGCGACCATCATAAATTCTACTTCTGGCTCCCACAATTTCATGCTTCAGCAAACTGGATTATGGAATCTATTGTCGCAACAACAAGGGGAATTGAATCTGGGTGAGTTGCTAGCTCAAATTCAAGCTCATACGCCCTATCAGGAAGACGACCAAACTATCCTTTCTCTGGAGGTTCTGTAGTTAATGAAAACGGAGCTACACATTCCAAGTGATTTGAAGTTTTTGACGATCGTAGAAAATTGGTTATTAGGATCTTTAGAACTTGAGCTTCATGATCAAGTTGAGTGGGCGCGGCAATCGAATCGGTTGCGATTAGTGTTAGTTGAAGCCTATTCCAACGTGGTACGTCATGCTCACCGCGAACAGCCAAACCTACCCGTTCTAATTCGCATGGAACTCAAAGATCGTGATCTTCAACTAGAAATTTGGGATTATGGCAGCGGGTTCGATTTGTCTACCTACTTGCCGCCTGAGCCTGACAATCAGCAAGAGGGGGGATATGGGTGGTTAATTCTAAATCGCCTGATGGATCGGGTGGAATATCGGTTGCAAATTAATGGAAAGAACTGTTTGGTGATGCAAACCACACTGCCGGATTTACCCGCTGAACCTATGATTCCAGAAGGCTGACCGACCATCAATCACTAAAAATCTTGAGCAATGCCGCCAACGCTAGTGTTGGGATAGTAATTAGCCAAAATTTGCTTGTAGGTGTAACCCTGTTCGGCTAGCCCAAGTGCTCCTAATTGACTCATGCCTTGTCCCTGAAATGCTTCTTTTACAATGTCATCGGATGCAGCGTAAAGCGACTCTACCACCTCACCTCGGTAGCTGACAAATTCTCCAGCGGTCGCATCCACAGCTTGACGAATGCGATCGTCTTCTCGATTTGTGCCGCTATATACCTGAAAGTATTCATCGTCTCCCAAATCATACAGAGTATTCACTGGTTCAAAATAATACGTCAAGGCATAGGAACGAGCAGCAACGGCTTGGGCTTTAAGTGCTTCTACATTCCAGTTGGCAGAAACTTCGCTAGCTACCACACTGTAAAGGTAATTCCGCAAACTCACAACATTGACCACCCACAGTCGCCCGTTCTCTACTGCCAGCAGCAAGCGACCCCGATAAGGTCGATCGCCTAGATAAAACAGCGATCCAACTGGCGGTTCAATCCAGATTAATGATGGCAAAGCAGAACCGTTAAATGAAATCGAGCTACCATCGGCTTGGGCAGTATAACTTGTACCGGGCGATAAGGTATCGAGCCTATTGCCGTCCCCATCGAGTAGCAACGCCTCGTTCGATACGCCCACGGTTGCAGAGGAAACATTTACCTCGATCGCTACTTTCATCTCTACCAACGAGTCCACTGTGGGAATAGACGCTTCTAGCTCAGCAATGGCTTGCTGTTGAGCCGCTTGCTGTTCTTGGGTCAGGGTTGGTTCGGGTGCTTGCTCTATCTGTTGTTTTCCGGTGGTGGCTCGCTTGGCGGTTGGACTGGGCGATGCGGCAGGGGGAGCAGCGAGGCGAGGCGAAGGCGAGGAAGACAGGCTAGTAACCCTGGCGATTGGGGAAGGCGCGGAGATTGGTACCGAGGGGGCTGCTGATTCAAACTGCGCAAACTGTGCAATCAGCCGATGGCTAACTCCCAGCAACAGCACGAACCCTAGAGACATTCCACTAAGCAATAGCCATCGCCGCGATCGGGTCAGCCGTTCGAACCGACTTAGCGGGATTAGTTTCGGAAGATGCCATTTGCGAAAAAATGCTTTACGAGAATCTTGTCCAGCCATACCCAACCGCAATTCATATTTATTCACTGATTCGATTTTAGGCATTGCTGAATCGAGATCTGATTCTAACCGACCCCCTCATCCTAGCCCGGCCCCCAACACGGCGAGGGAACTCGCGCTCCGGCTCTCTGCTTCTTTGGGAGAAGGGTGGGGGATGAGGACAACTCCTGCGTGAATTCAGCAACGCCCGATTTTATTCTGGCGCGATCGCCCTCAAACTCGACCAATCACTCGCTCAATTTGCAGGACTAATAGTAAACCTTGTTATCCAACTATTTTGCCAACGAAGAAGTTGATCTAGAATAAAGGTATCTCCATTTATTGTCTTCTGCATGGGAGAATTTTCCGGAATATTGCGCCAACAAGTCTTAGCCTGGTTAGCTGACAATGTTCCCGAATCCCGCATCAAGCATGTTCTGAGAGTCGAACAGATGGCTATTTCACTAGCTCAGATACATGAGTTAGATGTGGGTAAGGCGGCTCAGTCTGGGTTGATGCATGACCTCGCCAAGTATTTCAAACCGCAGCAGCTTCTAGAGATTGCACATCGGGAAGGCTGGACACTAGATCCTGTTGACGAACTGAATCCACACTTACTTCATGCCGATGTCAGTGCAGTTGTGGCACGAGACATTTTTGGAGTAGAAGATCAAGAAATATTAATGGCGATTGCAAATCACACCTTGGGTAGACCCGCCATGGGTCCTCTAAGTTGTGTCATATTCTTGTCTGACAGTTTAGAGCCTGGACGCGGTGATACACCAGAACTGAATACGCTGCGACGAGTAGCAGAACGTAATCTATTCCAGGCAGTTTGGATGAATTGTGACTATACGCTCAAATATTTAATTGAAAGTCGTCGATTAGTGCATCCCCGAGTGCTGTTAACCCGCAATTGGTTTTTGCAACACAGTCCGTTTTTGCCTCTAAAGAGGTCTTCTAACATGCTCCCTACGCAGGCTCACGCTTCATGAATCATTGCTGCACAGATACTATTGCAATTTTTGATTTGATTGTTTGTGCTGAAGCTCTTAACCGACGCGATCGGTTCTGTCCGTGGTCAGATAAGAAGCGATTGATAGCTCAATTAGCTTCTAGCTGGTCTCTTCTGCCCGTTGTTGAACTCATTAGGAGTCTTTAATTTTTGATGCTAAGTTCCTCTTACATTCACTCAAACTCGCACCCGGTGGCGGCCAATTCATCCAACGCAACCTCTACTTCAGACGACGACAGCAGCTACTTGCTAGCCCAGACGATTGCCCAAGCCGCCGACGATCGTAAAGGTGGTGATATTGTTCTGCTAAAAGTGGCTGATGTGTCGTACCTCGCTGACTATTTTGTGGTGGTGACAGGCTTCTCAAATGTGCAAGTGCGAGCGATCGCCAACTCCATTGAAGATCGGGTTGAAGAGGAATGGCAGCGCCGTCCGTTACGCACCGAAGGACAGATGGAAGGCAGTTGGGTGTTGATGGATTATGGCGATGTCATTGTTCATATTTTTCTGCCCAAGGAACGTGAGTTCTATAGCCTAGAATCCTTCTGGGGTCATGCTGAGCAAGTTCATTTCTCTCTATCCACTTCACCGTAGATTCGGTAAAGTAAAAGCATCTAGACCACAGCTAGGTGTGTTAACATGCCCTCTGCCCCTGTTTGTCCAGTGCCCATTGAGCAGCAGCCCATCAACGAATATCAAGAGTTAAAAGAGTCTTGGTTCTTTCGATGGGCGACATTGGATCTATGGGCATATTTGAAACCTGTATTCGTTCTGTGGAGCGTGAGTTGGATTGTTTCGGGCCCAGTAGCAGCAGCTAGCTTCTCGTTGACTAAACATCCAACTCAGTTTGTTCTCCTAGGAGCCGCTGGAGCACTGGTTTTGCCAACCTTAGCGTTGTTGCGGCTATATTTGGGGTGGGTGTATGTATGTAATCGTCTGTTTCAACCAACTGTCCCTTATGAGGAGTCAGGCTGGTATGATGGGCAAGTTTGGACGAAACCCGATGATGTACTACAGCGCGATCAACTGATCGTGACGTACCAAATTCGATCGATTCTCAAGCGGTTGCAGTTAACCTTCGCCGCGATCGCGCTTCTTTACCTGCTAGGTAGCGGTATTTGGCAACTTTTATGAAGGATAGATGAAGAATATATGAATGCTGGGAGAAAGATGGATAAAGCCCTAGCCTTTAGGTTTTAGCCTTTTGAGGGATTGCTACAGATACACGAACTATGGCACGGCTGACGCATGACTAGGGGAAAACGCACGATTCATACCGCAGAACTGCAAGTACGGTTACTGCGCGAGGGCATCATTGAATCAACACACCGCGTTCAGGCAGTGGTGGCTGATAATCGAGGACGCGCATTGTCGGTCGCCGGTAGCCCTGAAACCGCTACATTTGTTCGATCGGCATTGAAGCCCTTCCAAGCTCTGACTGTTGCTAGTAGCGGCGCGCTAGAACGCTATAGCCTGACCGATCGCGACTTGGCCATTATTTGCAGTTCCCATCAAGGCACGGTGGAGCAGGCCCGGCAAGTCTTTAATATCCTTTGGCGCTGTGATGTCGATCCCTCGGCCTTACAGTGTCCCATTCCTCCGGGTCGGCGCAGTCGCTTAGAGCACAATTGTTCGGGCAAACATGCGGGAATGCTGGCAGTATGTCGGCAACTGAATTATCCGTTGTCTAACTACACCCAGCGAAATCATCCGGTACAGCGCTTGATTTTGGGCAAAATTGCTGAGTTACTGCGGATGCCCTCGGAAGAAATTATTTATGCCCATGACGATTGCGGCGCACCGACCTACTTTATGCAGTTGGTGCAGACGGCCACACTTTATGCGCTGTTGGCGTCGGGTGATAACTTGGACATGGAGCGGATTGTGCGGGCTATGACCCACCACCCGGTGATGGTGTCGGGAGAAGGCCAGTTTGATACGGAACTTATGCGTTTGACGACTGGCGAACTAGTAAGTAAAGCGGGGTCGGAAGGAATTCAGTGCATAGCGCGAGTTGGAGAAGGCTTGGGGCTGGCGATTAAGGTGGAAGACGGAGCCAAACGTGCCAAACATGCTGTCGCCATTCACATTCTCAAGCAAATGGGCTGGATTACGCCAGCGATCGCTGAAACCTTGACTGAAACTTACATGACCCTAGGTAACTTCAAACGACTGGAGGTAGTGGGTGATCTGTCGTTGCCTTAATCACAGGGCGAATCCTGACTGACCAATCTTTTTTCCTTATCCCTCAATTCCTTCTCCCACAAGGGGCAAAGGGACATCAAAGCAAACCCCGGAGCGAAAGCTTCTCTCCGGTTCGGGATGAGGACGATTCGAGTTTTGTCCAGTCAATCGGGCGTCGTGGCTATAGCGATCGCTCGGTTCTAGCAATATTGAAGCCCGCCCTTAACCGAACTTAGCAGTGTAAGCTTTTCTAAGGTGTTTGCAATGAACCGAAGATGGCGACAATTAACGACAATTATCTCAAACTCAAGGCTGGTTATCTCTTTCCCGAAATTGCTCGACGAGTGAGTGCATTTGCAGAGGCCAACCCCGATGCCAACATCATTCGGCTTGGCATTGGCGACGTAACAGAACCCCTGCCCGAAGCCTGTCGCATAGCCATGATTCAAGCAGTTGAAGAAATGGGCGATCGATCAACCTTCAAAGGCTATGGGCCGGAACAAGGCTACGCTTGGCTGCGAGAGAAAATTGCGACTCATGATTTTCAAGCGCGGGGCTGTTCGGTGGATGCGTCAGAGATTTTTATCTCGGATGGGTCTAAGTGTGATACGGGTAATATTCTCGATATTTTTGGTAAGGATAATACGATCGCTGTCACCGACCCAGTTTATCCTGTATATGTCGATACAAACGTCATGGCTGGGCATACAGGCGAGGTCAATGATAGAGGAGAATATGGTGGCTTAGTGTATTTACCGATCACGGCTGAAAATGATTTCACGGCTGAAATTCCCTCTCAAAAGGTGGATTTAATCTACTTATGTTTTCCTAACAACCCCACTGGCGCAACCGCGACAAAAGCGCATCTACAAGCCTGGGTCGAGTATGCCAAAGCCCACGGCTCTATCATTTTCTTTGATGCTGCCTATGAAGCATTCATTACCGACCCAGACCTGCCGCATTCTATTTACGAAATTGAGGGAGCGCGAGACTGTGCGATCGAGTTCCGCTCTTTCTCAAAAAATGCAGGCTTTACTGGAACTCGTTGTGCACTGACAGTGGTGCCCAAAACCCTAAAAGCCAAAGCGGCTGATGGCACAGATGTAGAGCTATGGAAGCTGTGGAATCGCCGCCAATCTACCAAGTTCAACGGCGTGTCCTATATTGTGCAGCGCGGAGCCGAGGCTGTTTATAGCGATGCTGGACAAGCCCAAGTTCGCGATCTGGTCAATTTCTACATGGACAATGCCAAAATTATTCGCCAACAACTGACGGCTGCCGGAATTGCTGTTTATGGTGGTGTCAATGCGCCCTATGTCTGGGTGAAAACGCCGCACGGACTGTCTAGTTGGGATTTCTTCGACAAATTGCTGCACACCTGCCACGTAGTAGGAACACCCGGATCTGGGTTTGGCGCTGCTGGAGAAGGCTATTTCCGCATTTCAGCCTTCAACAGTCGCGACAATGTGGAAGCAGCGATGCAACGGATCACAGACAAATTTAAGGCATAAGGTCCAATAGAGGGGGAGGGTTCCTCCATCCTCCCTCTTTTTCGCGGCAACGCAATTCAGCTTGCTTCGATTGTCTCCATCATCCCTTAAGATCCTACTGAGGGAATTTTGAGGAAAAGTTTGAACATGCTGAAGCGGATTGCAGCCATACTGCTAATAATTGTGAGTTTGAGTTTACAGAGTTGCGCTTCGGTAACATCTGGATTGGTTAGCTACGTAGACAGCTACGATGGCTATGAGTTTCTTTATCCCAATAGCTGGGTTCCAGTCAAGCTCTCGGAGGGTCCAGATGTTGTGCTACACGATTTGATTGAAGAAACAGAAAACGTCAGTGTTATCATCAACCCAGTTCCTGATAATAAGACCTTGGCTGATCTTGGTACACCAAGCGAAGTCGGCTATCGGCTCTCTAAAAATGCGATCGCTCCTCCAGACTCGGGACGACAAGCCGAACTAGTCAATGCGGATTCTCATGAACTGAACGGAGTGACGTATTACCTACTAGAATACGTGGTGAAATTACCTACGAACCAAATTCGCCATAATTTAGCCAGTGTAGCGGTGCGACGAGGCCAACTCTTTACGCTCAATGTTTCTACGACCGATCGTCGTTGGGACAAAACGAAAGACATACTCTACAAAGTTGCAGACTCCTTCTCGGTCTATTGACTATTAAGGATAAGGAATTGAGTAAGAATCGAGGTTAGATGAATCTTTGATTGACCAATCAATTCAGATCAATATGCACCAATCCATGGTCCAGTTTTACGATCGGGAAGGTCCTGAATATGTGTTTCTTGCTTATAAACTTGAAAACCGCGAGCTTGATAATTGGCTAGGGCATGAGGGCTATCCAGACTACAGGTATGCACCCAGACTCGATTTGCCCCCATTCCCCAAGCTTTTTCTACCCCCACACTGAGTAGGTGTCCGCCCAAACGCTTGCCTATAAATTGTTTCAAGATGCCAAAGTAGGCAATTTTAACGCTACCATCGGGCTGAGCTTCTAATTCTATGTACCCCGCAGGCGTTCCAGAGATATACGCTACCCAGGTTTGCACCGTTGATTGTTCTAAGTGATTAAGCCAGCGGCGATACGTCCAAGCAAGCCGATCGCACCAATACCAATCGCCACCCACGCTAGTGTAGAGAAACCGACTGAATTCGGGGGAGGGAATTTGGGCTTGCTCAATTCTCAACGCATAGTCACCTGGTGAAACGGGGCGCAGTTGTCGGCGATCGAGCATTTCTAAATACCAGGTAGTGACTTCAACCTGCATAGCATCAAAATAGCATCAAATAAGTTCAGCCGCTTCTACAATAGCCGACTTAACACCATGAGTTGTTTCTACCTTGCATCATCGATTTTGAGACAAGCATCGATCGCAGTGCCCACATCCCACTCCCAACGCTTCGGCCGCTTTAAGAAAGCCAAAGGCGCTCAACATAAACTGCCAACGACATTGCTTTGTCGTTAGATACTGAGTCATGGTCTGGGTTGCCTTGCTTTGCAGCTTAGTGTGCGGAACGATCGATCGATGAATGACATAGTGAAAGGGATCGACCCACTCTAGTTGCCCAGTACTGTGCAGTAACGATAAAGCAACGTCGGCCTCCTTAAACTGGCGAGTCACCACGCTAAATTCTCCTTTCCCAGGAATTTGTTTCATGATCTGCTGCGCCAACTGCCGATGCTTATGGTCTTGTTTGAGAAAAAATTGTTGCCGATGCTTGTCTTGCGGATCAAGCCAGCCGGTCGGTTCACTGACCAAACTCAAGGCTTCTGACGGGTTGTTGTCTCGTCCGGCTCGCCCAATTTCTTGCACATACTCCGAAAGTAGCAGCGGCACATGGAAGTGCACAACCCATCGCACAGAACTGTGGTTCACGCCCATACCAAATGCTGACGTACAAACCACAAACAGCATGGTTCCGTTCAGCCAAGCTGTTTCGATCGCTCGGCGTTCATTGGTAGCGAGTCCAGCATGATAGGCCACTGTCGCGTAGCCTTGCTGAGTTAGCCAATCAGCAAGCGCTTCACCATCACGGCGAGTACGGACATACACTAGTCCAGCTTGGTTCGGTCTGGCTTGAAGATAGCGAAGCAATTGCTGCCGCCGTCCTCTTGATGTCCAGGCAATGTTGACCGCTAGGTGTAAGTTGGGGCGATAGGGGCTTTGCAGAATGGTTTGGGGTTGTTGTAGCTGCAAGACGTGCTGAATGATCTGCTGAGCCTGAGGATCAGCGGTAGCGGTAAAAGCTGCGATCGCCATTTTGGTTCCAGCAGGTTTATGTTGCAACAGCGCAGGACGCACAGTGCCCAAGCGGCGATACGCCGGACGAAACGTGTCTCCCCACTGTACTAGACAATGAGCTTCATCCAGAATCAGGGCGTTAATCTGAAGCTGTGGTTGACATAACCGTTGCCATACGGTTGGACTCAGCAACGTCTCAGGCGAGAGATACAGCAAGCGCAGTTTTTGAT
This sequence comes from Thermocoleostomius sinensis A174, assembly GCF_026802175.1. Classification (NCBI taxonomy): domain Bacteria; kingdom Bacillati; phylum Cyanobacteriota; class Cyanophyceae; order Oculatellales; family Oculatellaceae; genus Thermocoleostomius; species Thermocoleostomius sinensis. The sequence goes on from NZ_CP113797.1 coordinate 5,803,846, forward strand.
GCTCTAGTGCCCATAGGGTTTGCCGTTTTTGCGGGGAGGTCAGTTCACTATGCAAAAGGGCGGCCGGTAGTTGGCGTTGACGTAGCTCTTGGACTTGATTTTCCATCAGCGCCACCAAGGGCGAAACCACGATCGTCAATCCCTGGTTTAACAACGCGGGCAACTGAAAGCAAATAGACTTGCCGCCACCTGTGGGCATCACGATCAGGGCATCTCGGTGCTCCAGCAAACATTGAATCACTTCGTCTTGGGGATAGCGAAACTCGGTATATCCCCAAATTTGTTGAAACCGTTGCAGAACAAGCTGGCGATCGGGCGGATATGGTGAAGACATGACAGGACTGATAATGCACTGCTGATTAGAGTGCCCACATCCGACCTAGCTGGCTGACGGGACAGAACACCAAAATCGGAGGGTGAGCCGCCACCCATCCTCCGATCGGTCTACAACAGCCCACGATATCGAATAAACAGTAAAATTGCTGCCCATGACCCCAACGCCACTTTAATGGCCACTAGGATATTGAGTATGGGAATGACTCCACCACTGGCCAGTGCCCCCAGTTCGCCGTGCGGTAACTCGATACCCACCAAGGTCAGCACCGCAAAGATAATAAAAATCAGCACTGAGACTTTTTCTAGAATGGCGGCTCGCCACCGCTGGTAGATTGCCTGCATCCATTCTGGCGAAGAAGTAATAGCAACCAATCCGATCGCAGTTCCTCCCGCAACTCCCGCTGCAAATCCGCCACCAGGGCTGAGATGCCCGCGAATAGCCAATTCGATGCTGACCAAGGCCGCAATGGTAGCTCCTAGACGTGCCAATACGATCGAAGGTTGATCGGTAAATTGGTAAACGGTCGCTGGCGGGCGTTCGTTTGCCAGTAGAAAATGCGCTCCCATGATGGCAATTGTAAATACAACCACTTCAAAGATCGTGTCATACAGTCGATTCCTGAAAATAATACCTGAGACAGCATTGGGGACACCGCTATCTTGGACAACGGCTTCGACAATAGACATGTCCATCAAGACGGGGGCTGGATTGGGCAGAATTAAAAATTTGATATACAACGCAATGCCAGCGACGATGTAAATCCACTTCATGAATGCGCCTCCTCCAAATTTGTGGCATCACTGGCATAGGATTTCATCTCCAGTGAATTAGCATAGGTCAGGCTCGTCAATGGAGATGAAAGCTCAGCTTGCAGGATTTCATAAAGACGTTGAATCCGAACATTAGTGCAATAGGGTGGGTCGTGTTGCGATCGGGCTTCAACACAGGTGGCATGGATGTCTTTATTTGCCAAGGCTTGCTGTAGCGACTGAGCATCGGGAAACGACACTAGCTCTAGGCGCATATAGTGTTTTGCCAAAACAGTACGAAGGTCAGTAAGGAGATGATCAAACGGCTGACTAGCTTGGGCAGGCACTGCGTTAACAGAGGGACTGCTCACTGGTTCAGGCAAATCGCTTGTCAGGATGCCCAGTCGCATCACCAAGGAGGAACGAACTGCCACTGCATACAGTGTAATGGCCAGCATGGTTCCCACCAAAGCTTCTGTTAATGCTACATCCGCCCCTCCAAGGACAGCATAGACCAAAGCAGCCACTGCGCCCAAGATGCCGCGGATGACCAAAGCATGGTAAGGATTCACCTGAAGTATTAACAGACCTGCCGACAGAGGTAGCAAGGCTGTAATTAGATAAACATAGCTATCTGTCATACATTCCTCCGCTAGAACAGTAGGCCAAGACATAGCCCAGCACAGTATTCCAAATGGCCAATGAAATAATTGCAAGAATCAGTAGAGGCCATTCATTTGGAATTTTTAGAAACAAACCAAAAATGATGCTCATCGAGCCAAGTGTGTCAGCAACAGAAAGGCTGTGTAGTTTAAATAAAACTGATCGATGACCAAGCAGAGGAACGGTTCCCCAAAACCAAAAGACAATACCGATACCAATACAGAGATAACTGAGTAGATCAATCATAGTTTTTCATGCGATAGATCATTCATGCGTTTAAGTACATGGGCTAATAGCATCAAGGCGGCATTTCCAACACTGAGGATGATCACTCCTACTACCCCAATCATCCAGTCATCGCGCAAAACAGAGACAACTAGAATCATCACCGAGGTTTTGGTAGCAATACTGGCAAAGGCTAGCATTTTTTGCCAAATATCTTCATCCTGACAAGCTTCATAAATTGGAATTAGCAGCGCCAGAATCATGGCAATTAGAATCAGAGTCATGCTTTTCTTCTCCGTCGCACTCGGTGGACTTCATACCAGCCATCTTCGTGGTATTTCAAAACGATCGTTTTAGGTGTGAACGTAATCAAAAAGATATCCAGAAAAATCAGTCCAGGTGTGCGCCCGGGTTTAACTCGTTCCAGCGTGATATCTTCCTCATTATGTGGACGCAGCATAATTTCAAAGGCTTCAAAAAAGGCCTGTGGAATGGCCACTATTACCTCGCCCAAGGCCCGCAGCCAATCCTTTAAAGCGCCCAATGATTTAGGTCCACCCGGTAATAGCAGCGCAACGCTGATACCGATGATGATGTTGGCCAAGCTCAAATTAGCCGTCAGCAAAAACCAAATAACCAGCCGCAGTATCAGATTTAAGTATCCAATCATGCCACCACCATCCAAAACAGCAAAATTAACATCACACTCATCACCCCAACCAAATGTTCAAGTTGCTCTAGTACACGCGGTAGCTTCAAGGTCACTCGTTGCACGAGCATCCGATAGACTACCCAGCCAACCCCAATAAAGCTGACCGCTTTGATCATATTGGCTAGGGTATAGGCTTCTAAATACACCCCATTTGTTGCAATGAGTGCACCGATTAATAAGGAAGCTGCTAGCCAAAAGCCAGGCTTAATCATGGCTTTACCAGTTTGGGTGTTGTGGGGCAAAAAGATAAATCGGGCATAGGCGATCGCCGTACCAACTACCGCAACGTTCATAGCGATCCATTGCCAAGGCAACAAATTCTTGAGCGTGAGTATCTTGGCTCCAAAGCCAACCAGAAAGGGAAACCCGGAAATAGAGAGACAAGCAACAACCAAAACCAACCAAAGCGATGTAGCGATCGGTTGCTGTTGTAACTCCTTGATGTTGCGACTGGGCAAAGCCCCAACCGACAAGAACAGGACTGCCTTTACTAGTCCGTGCGCTAACGCATAGATACCACCGACCTCAGGGGCAGCCAAAATCCACCCCAATTGCGAAATTGTGCTCAAAGCCAACATCCGCTTGGTGTCTTTTTCAAAGACGGCATACGTAACTCCCAGTAGCGCTGCGGCAACGCCAAAGCTCCGAATGATGACGTTGGTGCTATCGAACATCAGGACACATCGTAGTATTGAAAACACGCCCGTTTTGACCACAATTCCAGATAACAGCGCAGACACGGGGGTTTCGGACTCTGAATGCGTCAACGGTAGCCACAAGCCCGAGACGAAAATGCCTCCTTTGGTCAGTATTCCTAAAAAGATCAGGGCTACCGCCTCTGGAGGAGCGTTTCCTAATCCGGCAAACGCAAAGGAGTGATTGGCCTTGTATACCAAGACTGCCCCAACCAGGTAGAACAGCATAGCCACATTACTGACAAACAAATAGCGCAAGCCTACCCAGATCGATCGATCGCTGCGGGAATAAGCGATTAACAAGAACGCGGCAATACTAATGACCTCTAGGGCAACATACAGACTAATAAAGTCTGAACAAACAAACACCGCATTGACGCTGCCATAGAGGATGATAGTTTGGGTATAGAAAAAAGCTGTTTTGTTGCTATGCCAGCAGTAAAGAATCACTGCCGTTGTCACCAGCGCATTCGTCAAGATAAAGTAACCGCTCAATTGGTCAATGACCAAGGTGACACCAAATCGATCGAGTAACTCCAGGGTCAGCAATGATTCCCCTGCCACACCATATTGGGTCACAAGTGGCAAGGCATAGACGATTCCAGCCAGTGCTACTCCTAAGGCAAGATAGCGATCGAGCTTGGGAAGCAGATAAATGAGGAATCCTGAGAGGAACGGCAGAGCAATCCAGGCGATCGTGAGGGTGCTACTCATGGTGCAATAGTGGCGTTATAACGGGTTGTTCGACTTAATATCGCTACGTTTTGCAGGAGGCGCAGTTAATTTGCACTTATTCGTACTTACTTGTACTAATTTGCCCTACTCAATTTAGGCTGCAATTAGGCTTCAATCATGTCACCACCATCCAGAACAGTAAAATCAACATCAGGCTCATCACACCGATAAGATGCTCGAATTGCTCCAACGTCCGCTGAGCTAACACAGACGGCAACTTAAGCACCGATCGTCGGAATAACAAGAAATACACAATCCAGCCAGCGCCAATAATGCCAAGGGGTTTAATGATATTAGCCAGCGTATAAGCTTCGTAATAAGCAACATTGGCAACTACCAACCCCCCAATCAACAGCACCACAGCCGCCCAAAAACCGCGCTTATTCGATGGTTCTGGCTTTTCGTAGGGTTGGTGAGGCAAAAAGATGAATTTGGCAAATGAAATTGCTGTTCCCAATGCCGCTACATTCATGGCGATCGTCTGCCAGGGCATCAAATTCTTGGTCGTCAACACTTTTGCGCCAAAGCCAGACAACAACGGAAAGCCCGATATTGAGAAACTGGCCATCACCAACGCCACCCAAACTGCCGTATCGATCGGTTTTTGGTGCAGTTCCTTGAAATTGCGGCTAGGTAAAACGCCAGCCACCAGAAACAGCGCTGACTTGACTAGTCCATGAGTGAGCGCATAGAACCCACCAACCCCAGGTGCTGCTAGAATAAAGCCCATCTGTGAAACCGTATGAAACGCTAGCATTCGCTTCGTATCTTTTTCAAACACGGCATAGAACACCCCCAACAGAGCCGTTCCCACGCCAAAAAAACGGACAACCGGATCAAGCTCTTCTACCGTTAGTGCACACCGAACCAATGGGTAAACCCCCGCTTTAACAACCGATCCCGACAGTAAGGCAGACACAGGAGTTTCAGATTCTGAGTGGGTCAACGGTAGCCACAAGCCCGACACAAAAATGCCACCCTTTACCAACAATCCCAGACCGATCAGGGCGATCGCTTCTGGCGGAGCACCACGCACACCAGCAAAGTTAAAAGAATGATGGGATTGATATACCAAGACTGCCCCAACCAGGTAGAACAGCATAGCCACATTACTGACAAACAAATAGCGCAAGCCTACCCAGATTGATCGATCGCTGCGGGAATAAGCGATTAACAAGAACGCGGCAATACTAATGACCTCTAGGGCAACATACAGACTAATAAAGTCTGAACAAACAAAC